>CAVTDH010000017.1:0-5845 GCA_963733435.1 uncultured beta proteobacterium | reverse complement strand
AATTTGAGCGCGCCCATGCCGGCAGGACTCCTCAGGACATCGCCTGGTAATAGAGATTCTGCGGGTGGTTCGCCTGCGCCAGGAAGTACCAGCGCTCGGCGAGCAGCCCCGCGTACTGCGCGACGAACGCGCCGACGAAAGCGAGCACCGTGCCCGAGACGATCCCGACCGCGAGCAGCAGCACCGGCACCGGGAACGCGAGCAGCACGAAGGTCCACTTGATCGAGCGCATCCGTGCCGGCGACGCGCCATGGAAGAATTCCCGCGTGTTGAACGAGCCGCCCATGAACCCCTGCGCCTTCTGTGCGATCTGCGGATGCTTGATACCGATCGCCGACTGCAGCGTCGACTTCGGGCGCAGCCGCGCATTGCGCAACAGCGACGCCAGCCGACCCGCGCACGCGACCCCCGTCAGCACCGATGCGCCGACCGCGCAGGCGACCCCCCAGTCCGGCGCGAGGATCGCGGCGAGCGCGGCCGCGGCGGTCGCGCCCGACGCCGCGCCCAGCAGCGTGAAGTTCACGACGGTCAGCGGGCTCGCCCACTCCTGCAGGAACCGGATGCATGCGTACACCATGCCGGTGCAGACGAAGAGCGCGACGCACGCGACCAGGCCCGCGAAGCCGACCCACGGCAGCGCGGGCCACGCGTACGCATGCGCCGCCGCGTAGGCGACCAGCGCCGCGAGGAACGCGGGCAGCGCGATCACTTCACGCGAAAGCCACGACGTGCGCCACTGGCGGGCGGCACGCCACGCGCGCTCGGGCCGGCCGAGATGGAAGAAGGAAGCGGCAAGCCCGAGCGCCGCGAGCAAGGCGGCCACGACCGTGCCCGTGACGAAGAAGCGCGGGTCCGGCGCGGGACCCGCGATCGCATGCCGTGTGACGAAGTCGATGGCGTACAACGCGAGGAACAGTCCCTGGCCGGCGCCGATCAGCGTCGTCAGGAAGACCACGGAAAGGGCGGGACGCACGGGCGGCCCCCGCCTACCAGGACGTCGCGTCGTCGAGCGACGGTTCGTCCGGCGCGGGCTTGGGCAGCTTCCCGTCGCGCTTCAATGGGTTGTCGGCGCGGCGCAGATCCAGGGCGGTCACGTGCATCTCGGTCCTGCGCCGCGGCAGGTAGTGGTTGGCCGGGCGCGTGCCCCACTCCGGCATCAGCGCGTAGCCGCCTTGTTCGCGGATCGCCTTCGACACGTCGGAATCCGGATCGTGGATGTCGCCGAAGATGCGCGCGCTGGTCGGGCACGCCATCACGCACGCGGGCTTGCGGTCCGCCACCGGCAACGCCTCGTCGTAGATGCGGTCGACGCACAGCGTGCACTTCTTCATCACCTTCTGCTGGTCGTCGAGCTCGCGCGCACCGTACGGGCATGCCCACGCGCAGTACTTGCAGCCGATGCACTTGTCGTAGTCGACGAGCACGATGCCGTCCTCGGCGCGCTTGTACGATGCGCCGGTCGGGCACACCGGCACGCACGGCGGGTCCTCGCAGTGCAGGCACGACTTCGGGAAATGCACGGTCTGCGTGTTCGGGTACTCGCCGACCTCGAACGTCTGCACGCGGTTGAAGAACGTGCCCGTCGGGTCGCGCGCCGTACGGGTTCTCGTCGGGCAGCGCGCCGGCCGCTCCGGACGTGTTCCACTCCTTGCAGCTCGTCACGCACGCGTGGCAGCCGACGCAGACGTTGAGATCGATCACGAGGGCGAGCTGGGTCATCGTGCCCGACCCTTGCCCGGCGATGAACGCGAGCCAGCGCGGAATCGACGCCTGCGTGCCCGGCAGCGGCGGTACCGCGGCGAACGTCGGCGCCGTCGCCTGCGGTTCGCCGGCGGCGGCCGGGCGGATGCGCACGCGCACGTCGTACCAGCCGGCCTGCCCGGTGAGCGGGTCGGAATTGGAGATGCGGCGGTCGCTGCCGTCGCCGGCAGCTCGTCGCTGATCAGGTGATTCAGCAGGAAGCCCCGCTCGGACTCGTTCGCGTCGGGCGCCAGGCGCCACGCGCCCGGCGCCTTGCCGATCGCGTTCCACGTCCACACCGTCGACGGTTCCACCGCCTCGGTATGCCGCGCCATGCAGCGCACCTGTCCCCACTGCGACTCGACCCACATCCACGCCGCCGTCGGCGATGCCCGGCCGCCTGCGCCGTGCGCGGATTGACGAACAGGTAGTTGTGCGTGTGGATCTGCCGCAGCCACGCATTCTGCGAGTCCCACGAGTGGTACATCGCCATCGGCCGCTGCGTGACGGCGGCGAGCGGATAGTCGGCGGCCATCGGTGGCGGCGACCTCGAGCGGCGGCGTACCAGAACGGCAGCGGGTCGGCGTGGCGCGCGATGCGCTCGCGCAGGTGGTCGGGCGGCTGGCGGCCCGGCCGGCGTCCCTGCGCGGCGAGCCGGAACGACTGCAGCTCCTCCGAGTAGAGCTGGATCACGATCGGTTCGGCGAAGCGGCGCATCCGCACGCGCTGCGCCCACTCCATGTAGCCCTTGTTCCAGTTGCGCATGTACTGGTAGGACGGCGGCAGCTTGTAGTGGAACACGCAGTTGTTGGCGGCGTAGTGCTCCCACTGCTTCGGATTGGGCTTCGCCCTTCAGGAACTCGTCGCCCTTGTCGCCCCGCCATCCGGACAGGAAGCCGATGCCGGATCCAGGTTCGGTCTCGTAATTGACGATGAAATCCGGATAGTCGCGGAAGCGGCGCGTGCCGTCCGCGTGCACGAAGGCAGGAAATCCGAGCCGCCCCGCCAGTTCGATCAGCACCTCCTGGAACGGCTTGCACTGACCGGTGGGCGGCAGCACCGGGATGCGCACGGAATCGACGGGACCGTCGAACTCGGAGATCGGCCGGTCGAGCATCGACATCACGTCGTGCCGCTCGAGGTACGTCGTGTCGGGCAGGATCAGGTCGGCGAACGCGGTCATCTCCGACTGGAACGCATCGCAGACGACGAGGAACGGAATCCGGTACTCGCCGCCGGCGTCGCGGTCGTTCAGCATCTTCCGCACTTCGCCCGTGTTCATCGTCGAGTTCCACGCCATGTTGGCCATGAAGATCAGCAGCGTGTCGATGCGGTACGGATCGCCGCGCCACGCGTTGGTGATCACGTTGTGCATGAGGCCGTGCACGGACAGCGGGTACTCCCACGAAAAGCCCTTGTCGATGCGCACGGGGCTGCCGTCGTCGGCGATGAAGAGATCGTCGGGCGACGCAGGCCAGCCCAGCGCCAGGCCGCCGAGCGGCGTGTTGGGCTTCACGGCATCCGGATGGTTCGGCGGCTTGGCACTCGGCGGGATCGCGCGCGGAAACGGCGCCTTGTGCCGGAACCCCCCCGGCCGGTCGATCGTGCCCAGCAACGACATCAGGATCGCGAGCGCCCGGATCGTCTGGAAACCGTTCGAATGCGCGGCGAGCCCGCGCATCGCGTGGAACGCGACCGGGTTGCCGGTGACGCTCTCGTGCTCGACGCCCCACGAGTCGGTCCACGGAATCGGCAGCTCGATCTTCTGGTCGCGCGCGGTGACGCCCATCTCGTGCGCGAGCCGGCGGATCGTCGCGGCGGGAATGCCCGTGATTTCCGCCGCCCATTCCGGCGTGCAGTCGCGCACGCGCTCCTCGAGCAGCTGGAACGCCGGCGCGACCGCGCCGCCGCCTGGCAGCTCGAACTCGCCGAAGAGGCATGGATCGGCGCCGGGCGCATGCGAGACCACCGGTGCACCGGTCGCGCGGTCCCACCACATCCGGTTCTGCGGATACATCGGATTGACCTCGGGCGCGCGCTCGTCGCGCGCGAGCATGCCGAAGCGCTCGCTCGCCTCGTCGCGGTTCACGAGCTGCCCCGCGTTCGTATAGCGGACGAGGAAGTCGCGGTCGTAGAGGCCGGTGCCGATCAGCTCGTGGATCACCGCAAGCAGGAACGCGCCGTCCGTGCCAGGCCGGATCGGCACCCACTCGTCGGCGATCGCCGAATAGCCGGTGCGGATCGGGTTGATCGACACGAACCGGCCGCCGGCGCGCTTGAACTTCGCGATGGCGATCTTGAGCGGGTTCGAGTGATGGTCCTCGGCGGTGCCGATCATCACGAAGAGCTTCGCGCGGTCGAGATCCGGCCCGCCGAACTCCCAGAACGATCCGCCGATCGTGTAGATCATCCCCGCGGCCATGTTGACCGAGCAGAAGCCGCCGTGCGCCGCGTAGTTCGGCGTGCCGAACTGCCGGGCAAAGAGGCCCGTCAGCGCCTGCATCTGGTCGCGGCCGGTGAAGAACGCGAATTTCTTCGGATCCTCGGCGCGGATCTTCGCGAGCCGGGCTTCGAGCGTTGCGTACGCCTCGTCCCACGAGATCGGCTCGAACAGGCCCGCGCCGCGCTCGCTGCCGGCTTTGCGCTTCAACGGCTGCGTCAGGCGCGCAGGCGAGTACTGCTTCATGATCCCCGACGCGCCCTTCGCGCAGATCACGCCACGGTTGATCGGGTGCTGCGGATTGCCGTCGATGTAGCGGACCACGCCGTCGCGCAGGTGCACGCGGATGCCGCAGCGGCACGCGCACATGTAGCACGTCGTATTGCGCACGGCGGTCTCGCCGGCGGCGGGGACGAGCCGGTACGCGGGAGCGGGGGCGGATCCCGGGTCGGGGCGGTTGGGTGGCGCGTTCATCGTGGCACCAATCTAGCGCAACGCGCGATATCTGGAAAACAGATCATATATATATAATCTACTTACATAATCGATTGATTGCCTCCGCGCGCCTTCATCCATGCGCCTGACGTTCCGCCAGCTCCAGATCTTCGTCGCCGTCGCGCAGGCCGGTACCACGACGGCGGCGGGCCATGCGCTCGCGCTCTCGCAGTCCGCGATCAGCGCGGCCCTGCACGAACTCGAGGCCAGCCTCGACACGCGCCTCTTCGATCGCGTGGGCAAGCGGCTGCGCCTCAACGACGACGGCCGCGCGTTGCTGGCGCAGGCGCGGGTGCTGCTCGACGGCGCGCAGGCGATCGAGGCGCGGTTCGGCGCAAGCGGCGAAGCCGGCGGATACCGGCTCTCCATCGGTGCGAGCACGACAGTGGGCAACTACGTGATGCCGGCGCTGATCGCCGCTTTCGTGCGCGCCCATCCGCAGGGGCAGATCGCGCTCGACATCGGCAATACGCAGGAGGTGGGCGCGGCGGTCGCGGCGTTCGCCGTCGACGTGGGCTTCATCGAGGGCCCGTGCCACGAGCAGCAGGTGAAGGTCGTGCCGTGGATGGACGACGAGCTCGTCATCGTGTGCGCGCCGCGCTATCCGCTGCGTGCGCGCGGAGCGCGCATCGGCGTCGCCGCGCTGCGGCAGGTACCGTGGCTGCTGCGCGAACCCGGATCCGGCACCCGGGAAGCCGTCGAGCACGCGCTGCTGCCGCACCTCCACCAGCTGCGTTCGTCCGTCGAGTTGGGCAGCACGGAGGCGATCAAGCTCGCGGCGGCCGAAGGGCTCGGCGTGGCGTGCCTGTCGCGCCGGGTCGTCGCGGACTTCGTCGCACTGCGGCGCCTGGTCGTGCTGCCGACGACGCTGCCCGCGCTGCGCCGCACGTTCAGCCTCGTGCACCACGAGCACAAGTACGTGTCCGCCGCGGTCGACCGGTTCATTGCGCATTGCCTCGCGCACCGGGACGCGGAATGAGCGCGGAATGAGCGCGGGCGACGCGACCCGCGCCGGCCCGGTCGCGTCACGCGTCGTCGAGCGTGAGACGGTTCGGCTTGCGGCGCTCGATCGCCCACTTGAGAAGGGCCGCGACGCGGAACGCGCCGTGCGCGAACTTGCCGTAGGGCAGCGTCAGGAACAGCGCCGCGACGGAACCGAGGCGCACGGTC
>CAVTDH010000016.1:0-25392 GCA_963733435.1 uncultured beta proteobacterium | reverse complement strand
AACACCTTGCCAGTGCCAAACCACGCGTCGAGGTTGGCCTTGCACAGGTCGCCCATCGCCTTGCGTGTCTCGCTCGTCGCGCTGCCGACGTGCGGCAGCAGCACGACGTTGTCCATCGCGAAAAGCGCCGCGGGAATGTTCGGCTCGTCGGCGAACACGTCGAGGCCGGCGCCCTTGATCGTGCCCGCCTGGAGCGCCGACACCAGCGCCGCCTCGTCGACGATCGAGCCGCGGGCGATGTTGACGAGGATCCCTTGCTGCCAGTGCCGCGAGCACCTCGCGCGTTCACGATGTTCTTCGTGGCGGCGCCGCCGGGGCATGCGACGACCAGGAAATCGGACTCGGCGGCGAGCGCCGCAAGGTCGGGAACGAACCGTGTAAGGCACGTCCTGCGGCTTGCCGCCCGGTGTAGCGACGTCCATTCCGAGCGTCGAACGCGCTGCGGCGATCGCCTTGCCGATGCGGCCCAGGCCCAGAATGCCGACCGCTTGCCGCCGAGCTTCGTCGTGAGCTCGGGCTCCTTGCCTGCACCCACTTGCCCGCCTGCACGAAGCGGTTGAGGCGCACGAAGCCGCGTCCCGGGTCATGAGACGAGCCCCACGGCGACGTCGGCGACGTCGTCGGTGAGGACATCGGGCGTGTTGGTGACCTTGATGCCGCGGCTGCGGCAATAGTCGACGGGTACGCCGTCGTAGCCCACGCCGAACACGGAGATGATCTCGAGCGTCGGGCAGCGCGTCGAGCGAGCGGGTCGGCGTGCACGGTGCCGCCGCCCTGCACCAGTCCGCGGATGCGCGCGCCCTCGGCCGCGAGCAGTCCCGGCTTGTGGCTGATCGCGTGGTAGTCGTGGCAGCGATAGTCGGCCTTCAGCGGCTCGTACAGAAAGGGCGGCAATGGCGCGGTAATGATGATGTCGGGCTGGGCCATGGGGGTCAGGATCGGCGTGGACGGGGTGCGACGCAAACCATCTCTAGCAACCCGGCGATGAGACCGGCGTCGCTGCCCGCGGTCTCCACGGCGGTGAAGCCGAGCTCGCGCTGCGTCGCGATCGCGCGGATGCGGGACGAACGTCGGCAGGCGCTGCCAGCGGCGCGGGCGGCGTCGAGCAGCGCCACAGGTTGTCGAGGCCTTCGCTCGACGTGAGCGTGAGCGCATGCGACGCGGCCCTGCGCGAACACCTCCGCCAGTCCCGCGCCGGTTGCGGGCGGCGCGCGGCGGTAGCACGACACGTAGTCGACATGCGCGCCGCGCGCGCGAGCGTGTCGCCCAGTTGCTCGCGGCCGCCGTCGCCGCGGAAGATCAGCGACCCGCTTGCCGGCACGGTTGCGCAAGCTCGGGCAGCGCGAGCAGGCCGTCGCTGTCGAACGAGGTCGTCGGGCACCGCGACGTCGTGGATGCCGGCGGCGGCCAGCGCCTCGGCGGTGCCCGGCCCGGGCGCGAACGTGAGCAGGTCGGGCGGCCATCGGCCGGTGTCCGGCGCGCCGTACTCGACGGCGTTGGCGGACACGAAGACCGCGAAATCGTAGCCGGCGAGCGCCGCGTGCGCGCGGGCGAGACCCGCGCGATCCGCCGGCGGCAGGATCACGATCGCGGGAAACACGATCGGCGTCGCGCCCAGCGCGTCGAGTTCGCGCGACGAGCCCCGCCGCCTGGCGCGCCGGACGCGTGACGAGGATGCCGGCGCCGGCGAGCGGTCCCGGCGGCGGCCCGGGGGCGCGCAGCGGATGCACGCTCACCGTTGCCGGAAACGACGAACCGCGCCGCGCCGCGCTCGAGGAACTCGTCGGCGAGCGCGGCCCCAGCGCCTCGGCGCCTTCGCTGTCGGCCACGTCCGCGTCGATCTCGCCGCGGATGACGTCGTGGCCGTCGCGGCTCGCGAGCAGACCGCGCAGCCACAGCGCGCCTTCCTCCCACTCGGCGTAACCGGCGAGCGGCGTGTGGCAGCTGCCGCCGAGCGCGCGCGAGAACGCGCGCTCCGCCGTCGTGGCGAGCATCGTCGCGCGATCGGCGAGCGGCGAGAGCGCGGCGATGAGGTCCGGCCGATCGCTCGCGGCATTCGATGCCGAGCGCGCCCTGCCCGGGCGCCGGCAGGCTCTCGTCGGCGTCCAGCAGCGATCGCGATGCGGTTGCCGAAGCCCGAGGCGCTTCAAGCCCGCGGCCGCGAGGATCATCGCGTCGTACTGTCCCTCGTCGAGCTTGCGCAGGCGCGTGTTGACGTTGCCGCGCAGCGGCTTCGATCGCGAGCCGCGGGATGCGCTGCGCGCAGCTGCGCCTCGCGGCGCAGGCTCGACGTGCCGACGACGGCGCCGGCCGGCAGGTCGGCCAGGCGCGCGTACCGGTTCGACACGAACGCGTCGCGCGGATCCTCGCGCGCGGCGATGGCCGCGAGCGAGAAGCCCGGCGGCATGTCCATCGGCACGTCCTTCAGCGAATGCACGGCGAAGTCGGCGCGGCCCTCGACCATCGCGTCCTCGAGCTCCTTGATGAACAGCCCCTTGCCGCCGATCGTCGGCGAGCGGCTGGTCGAGGATCTGGTCGCCCTTCGTCGTCATGCCGAGCAGCGCGATCGTCGTGCCGGGATACAGCGCGGACAGCCGCGCGCGGATGTGCTCGGCCTGCCAGAGCGCCAGCGCGGACTCGCGCGTGGCGATGATCAGGCGGCGTGGCGCGTGCGCGGCGGGCATGGGAGTTACAGCGGCGCCGGCGCGGGCAAAGGCGAGGGGCGCCCGCGACCGCGACGCAGCGATTCGGGCACGCGCGCCGGAGACGCGGCGAACGTCGCCCGCACGGCCGCCGGTGCGCAGGCGCCCGCGGAACCCGCCCGTCGGCGCCCGCGACGCGCCGTCTCACGCCGCCGCCGCGTCCATCTGCATCATGCCGAAGAGGTTGCCTTCGCGTGTCCTTGCCGTAGGCGAGCCAGCCGACCGTCGGCATCGGCATCTTCGGCAGCGCGACTGCTGCCGCCGGCCGCCGTGAGCTTCGCCACCGTCGCGTCGAGGTCGGTCGACGCCGATCGTGCAGACGAACGCGTTGACCGCCGCCATCTCGGCCGGCCCGCGCCGCGCCGCGGCAGCAGGCCGCCGTCGATGCCGGGCTCGCTCGCGTCGCCGGTCGTGATCAGCCAGTACGGCTCGGTGCCCCACTGCGTGAACTTCCAGCCGAACAGCGTCGTGTAGAAGTCGATCGCGCGCTGCGGATTCCCGGCGTGGATCTCGAAATGGATCGGGCGCGGCATGCGGTCCTCCTCGGTTGACGATGGCCGGATATCATAGCGCGCACCCTCCCAACCAAGGGCTCCTCCATGCGCATCGTGATCACCGGCGGCGCCGGTTTCCTCGGCACGCCGCCTCGCCCGCAAGCTGCTCGAGCGCGGCGACCTCGACCGACGCCAGGGCCGCGAGCGCGCGCATCGCGACGCTGGTGCTGCTCGACGTCGTGCCGGCCAGCGTCGTCGACGATCCGCGCGTGCACGGCCGTCGCCGGCGACCTCGCCGACCCGGCGGTCGTCGAGCGCGCGGTGACGCGCGACACCGACTCGGTGTTCCACCTCGCCGCCGTCGTCAGCGGCCAGGCCGAGGCCGACTTCGACATCGGCATGCGCGTCAACCTCGACGCGACGCGCGCGCTGCTCGAGCGCTGCCGCACGCTCGCCGCGCCGCCGAAGTTCGTGTTCACGAGCTCGCTCGCCGTGTTCGGCGGCCCGCTGCCCGACCCGGTGCCCGACGACGCGCCGCTCACGCCGCAGGCGTCGTACGGCGCGCAGAAGGCGATCGGCGAACTGCTGGTCTACGACATGACGCGCAAGGGCTTCATCGACGGCCGCTCGCTGCGCCTGCCGACGGTCACCGTGCGCCCGGGCAAGCCGAACAAGGCCGCGTCGTCGTTCGCGAGCGGCATCATCCGCGAGCCGCTCGCCGGCGTCGACGCGCCCTGCCCGGTCGGCGCCGACGACGCGGATGTGGGTGCAGTCGCCGCGCGCGGTGATCGACAACCTGATCGTCGGCCACGAGGCGCCCGCCGTCGGCCTTCGCGCACACGCGCTCGATCAACGTGCCCGGGCATCTCGGTCGCCGTCGGCGACATGGTCGCGGCGCTGCGCGCGTCGCCGGCGACGCGGTCGCCGATCGCGTGAAGTGGCAGTTACGACCCGGCGATCGACCGCATCGTGTCGACCTGGCCGGCGAACTTCGCGCCGCGCTGGGCCCGGCGCTCGGCATGCGGGCCGACGCCGACTTCGAGAGCATCGTGCGCGCCTACATCGCCGACGACATGCCGCTAGCCGTGACGCAGCGACGCCCATGGCCGCGCCGCCGACCCCGATCGACCTCGCGAACGCGGTCGCGCGCAACATCGTGCCGCTCGTCGGCATCCTGTTCCTGGGCTGGTCGGCGCCGAGCGTGCTGCTGCTCTACTTCGCCGACACGATGCTCGCGATGGGCGTGATCTTCGCGGGGCTCGCGCGGCACTTCTTCCCGCCAGGCGACGACGGCTGGGGCGACGCGCGAACGGCGAGGCGGGCGTCGTCGGCGCGGCGCTGCTGATCGTGGCGTTCATCGCGGTTCCGCTCGGCATGCCGCTGTTCATCCTGTTCGCGGCGAGCGGCGTCACCTGGCTCGACGTGGTCGACGATCCGATGTTCCGGTCCGGCCTCGTGCTGCAGGCGATCGCCGCGTTCTGGTCGCTGCGCGGCCTGTACGGCGCGCTGCGCACGCGCACGCCGGAGGAGCTGCGCCTCAAGCGCCGCTTCGCGCTCGTGTTCCTGCGCTGGGTGTCTGCGATGATGCGCCACCTATTGGCCTCGCGTTCCTGTTCGGCCGCTACGGCGCGCTGGTGCTGGTCGCGATCTACGCGGGCGCGACCATCGTGATCGACGTCGCACCGGACGCATTCCTGCGCGCGATGCCCGGCGGCGGCGAAGACGCCGATCCGTTGCCGGGCGCGGCCAGCCGCAAGCCGGGCACCGATCCCGCCGCGGCTGCAACCAGGGAACGCGCGCTCGCGCGCTGGCGGCGCAAGCACAGGAAGTAGACCCGTCCGCAGCGCCCGTGGCGACGTGCGAAGTCAGAGCGCCTCGTCGAGCGCGGGCTCCACGGCCGCCAGCGCCTCCTCGAACAGCTCGGGGCCCGCATCCTGCAATCGCGCGGCGTCGGACAGGATCTGCCGGAAGCGCCGCCCGCCCGGCATGCCGTGATAGAGGCCGAGCATGTGCCGCGCGATCGAGCGCAGCGGCACGCCACGCGCGCGCTGCGCGGCGGCGTACGGCATCATCGCGCGCAGCACGTTCGCGCGCGACGGCGGCGGCGACCCATCGCCGTCCAGCCGCCAGTCGACCGGCGCCAGCACCATCGGGTCGTGATAGGCGGCGCGGCCGAGCATCACGCCGTCGACGTGCGCCAGCTCGCGCTCGATCGCCGGCCACGTCGTGAGCCCGCCGTTCAGCACGATCGTGAACGCCGGGAAGTCGCGCTTCAGCCGGTGCACGACCTCGTAGCGCAGCCGCGGCACCTCGCGGTTTTCCTTCGGCGACAGCCCCTTCAGCACCGCGTTGCGCGCGTGGACGATGAACACGTCGCAGCCGCCTTCCGCCACCGTGCCGACGAAGTCGCGCACGAAGCCGTAGTCCTCGTCGGCATCGAGCCCGATCCGGTGCTTGACCGTCACCGGCATGCGCACCGCGTCGCGCATCGCGCGCACGCAGTCGGCGACCAGCGCCGGCTCGCGCCATCAGGCACGCGCCGAAGCTCCCCGTCTGCACGCGCTCCGACGGGCAGCCGCAGTTGAGGTTGATCTCGTCGTAGCCCCAGCGCTCGCCCAGCCGCGCCGCGTGCGCGAGCATCGCCGGGTCGCTGCCGCCCAGCTGCAGCGCGACCGGATGCTCGGCCGGGTCGAAGTCGAGGTGGCGCGGCACGTCGCCGTGCATGAGCGCGGGGGCCGTCACCATCTCGGTGTAGAGACGCGCGTGGCGCGAGATCTGGCGCAGGAAGAACCGGCAGTGCCGGTCGGTCCAGTCCATCATCGGGGCCGAACAGAAGCGATGCGAAAGCGGACTCATTCAGCCTTACGATACCGCAATCGCCTGCCCGATACTCCGGCGCGCTTTGCACGCCGCTTCGCACTGCCCCGGCAGCCGTATCCCCGTTACGACGGCGCGCACATCACCACGGTGTCGGCGCCGTCGCCCTCCGCGAGCCAACCCTTGCCCACCATCTGGTCGCGCACGGCGCGGTCGGTCGTGTAGCGATGATTGGCATCGGCGCGATTGCTGAACACGCGATAGACCGGCACCTGGCCGGTTGCGCAATTGCCCAGCGTCGGCGGATACAGGTACAGGAAGGTGCTGGATTCGAGGATGAAGGTCGGATTCTTGGTCATCGTGCCGCCGCACTCGTTCGCGTCGCGGCCGAAGAAGTGACCATCGCCCTTGCCGGGCGGAATGTAGATGCGGCACACGGCCGACGCGCCGCCTTGCGCGGTGGCGAAGGCTTTGAACGACAACGCAGAGCGGGTCCAGCCTTTGAACGTGCCGTTATCGAGCTTCGCGATCTCGTCGGCAACGTAGGTTATGAAATAGTGGTCGAGCGCGGCGTTGTAGAACTCGACGACGGTGACCGGCGCCGGAATCGCAGCGCCACCGACGGTGATCGATTTGGCGGCCGAAGCAGTCGCCCCAAGACTGTCCGTCGACGTGACCGTGAAAGCAAAGGTCCCCGCGACATTGGCGATCCCGGAAACAACGCCCGTCGTCGCATTGAGCGCCAGGCCGGGCGGCAGCGCGCCGGCGGCGATCGACCAGGTGTAGGGTGGACGCCCCCCGTACACCCCCACCCGCGCCACCACGTTGTCGCCGGTATCGACGGTGACTTCCGACGGCAGGTTCGACCGCACGGCAAGGGAATTCGTCAGCGGCGCCGCTGCGAACGGCGATCCGGCCACCGGCGCCAGGGCGCCCGTGGCCGGATTGATGCGGAATCCATGGATCTTATGCGTGCCCGTCGACGCGACGTAGACAAGATCGGCGACACTCACGATGGCGCGCGACTCCGAGCCGATCGGCTGCGGATTTCCGACCGGCGCCAGCCTGCCGTCGGCCGCGATGGAAAATCCTCGCACGACACTACCTGCGAAATCAGGTGCGTAGAGGCAACGACCCGTCGGATCTACCGCCAGGCCCTGGAAGCTGCTGTTGCCCGTTATGGCAACGGGCGTCGGAACCCCGGTGGTCGGGTTCACTGCATACGTGCCGATGCCCTCTCCACCTGCGAACAGAAAGCGGCCGTCGGGCGAGAGCGCCAGCGCCGCTACTCTGCCGTAATTGGCGAAATGCGCAAAGGGTGATCCCGGCACTGCGGTCAACACTCCCGTTGTCGCGTCGATCGCGAAGACGGCAATGGACCCGCTGAAGATACTGCTGCCTTGACCCAAGTACAGGAACCGTCCCGCGCGATCGACGACGGCAGAGCCCGGAGATTCGGCACCGGTGACATAAGGCGAGCCGGGCAAAGGCGAGGACATTCCCGTCGCACCATCGATGGCAAAACCCGATACGTTGCCGCCGGTGCCGCTGGTGCTGCCGCCAGGTACGTACATGAATCGCCCCGAGGGATCGATGGCGACTGCACTTGGATAGGTCCCGGTGGCGTTGGGCGTGGTACCTGCCGGTTCCAACGGGGTCCACGCCTGAGTGACCGGGTCGATCACGAATCCGCACAGCCTCCCCGGCGAACCAATGCCGCCGCTCATGTAGATGAACTTCCCCGAGGGGTCCACGGCGATGCCTGCGGAACCCAGGCAATAGTCCGAACCGAAGGTGTTCGGAATCGGCACAAGGGCGCCATAGTTGGCGACCGACTTGGCGATAGGCCGATCAGGTACGGCGGGCGATTCCGGGTAGAAGCGATCTGTCGACAGCACAATCTCCAAACCAATCGCCATGTTTCCGGGCTCCAGCGGACTGCCTGACTTGACGTCTCTCTTTGTCGCCAGAATTGAAGGCGAATTGTCTTCGGTCATATATAACTCGGCACGCGCCTTTGGCACCGATCCGAACGTGGTCACGACAGCGACAACCGCAAACCCGGATGTCAGCGATTGCCAGAAATTGGTTCGTCGAATCATATGGCTGCCCCTTGATGAGCGCGCTGCGTCGTGGTGGAAAGGTGTCCGATTTGCCGAATCCGCTTCGCCCTCGGCGTCCGAAAATCGCGGATCGGCGGCGCCCGTTGCAGCGCATGTCCGACGGCCGTTGCGCGGAGCCCAAACCCGAACGCCGCGCGCCGATGCGCTCGGCCTCCAGTCTGAGGGACTCCGCCGCGAGCGCAAAGCGCCGGCAGGTAACAGCAGGTGACATCGACACCGGCAGCCGGGCTGAAGCGAGGCTTCACGCGCCTCGCGGGCCGCAGCGGTAGAACGGCAGCGTCAGGCGTCCGGCGCGGCCCGGCCCGGCGTGATCTCGATGACGGAATCCCTGACGAAGGCCCGACGGTCGGCCGCGAGGAAGCCAACGAGTACTGGTTTCCGCCTGAAGTGCATGGCGGATGATGGCAACGGGTCTGTGACGAACGACACTGAAGCACGTAAGCGCAACATTCGGCCGCGAGTCACTGCACACACAGTGCACACGACCGGCCGGAAAGCCGCGCCAGTGCTGGTCAATTGTGCCGATCCATCATCGGGGCCGTGCAGAATCGATGCGAAAGTGAGTTCATGCGCTTGACACGATACATGGTCGCTGGTTACGCATTGCATCCGTGCCCATGTCTCATTCGATGACGCGGAAAGTGGGAAAAATTGCTTCCGACGGGAAGCGGTCGATCACAATTCGGGAACGCCACAATTCATCCGCACGTAACTCGATTGCCGAAGGTTCACCTCACGACGCTACGGCGAACCAGTTGCATCCAGACGCAGCGCCTTGACTACCAGACTGAACGCCGGTGATGGCTGCCGGCGACTGGGGTAGTACAGGTGATATCCCGCGAACGGAGGGCACCAGTCCTCCAGCACACGCACGAGGCTTCCATCGGACAAGAGGGGGGCAAGTTCATCCTCGGGCAGCAGGGCAATGCCTAGCCCGGCCAGCGCCGCGTCGACCTGCGGCGGCGAGGTGTTGAAGATCAGCGGACCATCGACCCGCACGTTGACCTGCTTGCCGCGGCGCGCGAAGTCCCACACATACAGACCGCCCGAACTCGGCATGCGCTGGTTGATGCAGCGGTGTGCAGTCAGGTCCTGCGGTGACCTCGGCTTGGGATGGACCTCGAAGTAGGTCGGCGAAGCCACTACCGCCATGCGCATCGACGGTCCGATAGGCAACGCGATCATGTCCTTGTCGATGGTGTTGCCAAGGCGCACGCCGGCATCGAAGCGGTCGGCCACGATGTCGCGGAATCCATAGTTCACGTCGAACTCGAGCGTGATGTCCGGGTACTCCCGCAACAGCGGCGCTACCTTGGGCAGCAGCACTGTGCGCAGCACATTGTCGCCGCAGGTGATGCGCACGGTGCCCGCCGGCTTGTCGCGCAATTCGGTCAGCGCGTCGAGTTCGGCTTCGATCTCGTCGAAGCGGTGGCCAATGGCGTGCGCCAACCGTTCGCCCGCCGCTGTGGGCGCGACGCTGCGCGTGGTGCGCGTGAGCAGGCGAATCTGCAGCCGCTCCTCCAGCCCGCGGATGGCCTGGCTCAGCGCCGACTGCGTGACTCCCAGCGCGGCGGCAGCCCGTGTGAAGCTGCCTTCGCGCGCGACAGTCACGAAGGCCAGCAGGTCGTTGAGGTTGCGTCTGGCCATTGCTGTCCGAGTCTATTGATTAGATATTCTAATAGACGGTATAACCATTCATCAACTAGTCAAAGACTCAACTGCTTTGCCAAACTCGGTGTCACCCCAAAAGACATCAGGAGCGCCGACATGAGCATCACATTGAACATTGAGCAGTCGATTGTCCCCTACGAAACATCAATCGCGCCGCAGCGCCGCAACTTCATCAAGGGCGTCAGCGCCAGTCTCATTGCCCTGTCCAGCATGGTGTTCGCGGGTGGCGGCCGGGCAGCCCAGCCACGGCCGGCACCGTCCGGGCAATCAACGACGAAGTCCACCGCCGGCCGTGTTCCCGCGGACGCGGACAATTTCTATCACAGCGCCACGGTAACGGCGCGCAAGGTCCGCTTCAAGAATCAGTACGACATGGACGTGGCGGGCAGCCTGTTCGTGCCGAACAACCTGAACCGCAGCAGCGCCCACGCCGCAATCATCGTCGGGCATCCGATGGGGGCGGTGAAGGAGCAAAGCGCCAACCTCTATGCCACGAAATGGCCGAGCAGGGATTCGTGACGCTGTCGATCGACCTGCCCTTCTGGGGCGAGAGCGAAGGCCGCCCGCGCAACGTGGTATCGCCCGACCTCTATGCCGAAGCCTTCAGCGCTGCCGTCGACTACCTGGGAACGCAGCGCTTCGTCGACCGGGAGCGCATCGGCGTGGTCGGCATTTGCGGCAGCGGCAGCTTTGCGGTGAGCGCGGCCAAGATCGACCCGCGCATGAAGGCCGTCGCCACGGTGAGCATGTACGACATGGGTGCCGCCAACCGGCACGCTCTCAACGAATCGCTGACGCTGGCGCAGCGGAAGGCCATCATCGCCGACGCGGCACAGCAGCGCTACGTCGAGTTTGCCGGCGGCGAAACCAGGTACACCAGCGGCACCGTGCACGAGATCACCGAGCAGTCCCATCCGATCGAGCGCGAGTTCTACGACTTCTACCGCACTCCCCGGGGCGAGTACACGCCCCCGGGCCAGTCGCCCCTGCTGACCACGCATCCCACGCTGACCAGCAACACCAAGTTCATGAACTTCTACCCGTTCAATGACATCGAGACGATCTCTCCGCGTCCGATGCTGTTCATCACCGGCACCGAAGCGCACTCGCGCGAGTTCAGCGAGGACGCCTACAAGCGTGCGGCCGAGCCCAAGGAACTGTACTGGGTGCCCGGGGCGGGACACGTCGACCTGTACGACCGCGTGAGCCTGATTCCCTGGGCCAAGCTGACTGCGTTCTTCAGACAGCACCTGGCGCAGCACGCGACACCCGCCGCGGCCTGACAGCAACTTCCGTTGCACTTCATCCGCACACTTTGCCGAGCCGGTCGTCCGAAGTCGAAGGACAGACTTGCATCGACAGGAGCTGCCGACGTGGAATCGACGCGCCTGCGCCCATTGCTCAGCCGTACACGCCGCATTCGGATAGTCGCCGCTCTGCTAGGTCTGGCACTAACGTCTTCCGCGGGCGCCGCGAAGAGAGGGGTGCCTGCGGCACATCCCACTTTGCCCAGCGAACTGCATCTCAGGAGAAGCCTCACATGTGGATGACCGTCGGCACCGCGCGCTTTGCCGTAACACTGGAAGACAACCCAACCGCGCGCGCGTTCGTGCAACTGTTGCCCGTGACGCTCGACATGACCGAGTTGAACGGCAACGAGAAATACGCCCGTCTGTCGCGCAGCTTGCCCACTAACGCCGTGCGGCCTGGCACCATCCGAACCGGCGATGTGCTGCTGTACGGCAATGACACGCTGGTCGTGTTCTACGAGACGTTCCGTTCCGGTTACAGCTATACACGAATTGGGCGCATTACAGAGACCGCCGGGCTCGCCCAGGCGCTGGGGCCCGGCAACCCCCGCGTCGTCTTTACGGTGCCCTGACGCGACAGAGTGCTTCGTGATTACCCGATGATCGTCAGCTGCTTGCCGACCTGGGTCGTGGAACGCGCCCCCGCGATGGCGATTCAACTATCGACTCGCCTGACTGCCTCGCGCCCTCGGCGAAAAGCCGACCGGCGTCTGGAGGGCGCGCTTCATGAGCCAAAATCGCGTGCATCCATGATTGCCGGAGGTGCTGCGGAGATGGGCATGAGGGATCGCGCCACCGCGTCCGCAACCGCATTGATGACCGACGCGCGCTGGTCGATCATGCCCATCACGGTATTGGCGGTCTGATGCACATCGAACTCCGCGTACAACTTGCCCGCGGCGTCCAGGACCCGTACGCGGACGATCATCCTGCCGCCGCCCGTGCTGAACTCGGTAACCGCGAGCTGAAGCGTCACCGGCACGCCGCCGTCCGACGGGCTGCCGCACGCGCGCAAGCACGGCATCCCTCAATTGATCGAGATCCCCCTGCGTGAAATTTCGGACGGAAGACGTAACGGCTATGCGTTCGTACGCGAGCGTGCCAGCGGCGTCCTTGTCGAGTCGCTGCCGGGACACCAGGGTCGTCCCCGTAGTTGCGCACGACGCCAGCACGATGACGGCGACCATCAGGCAGAGGATTGAAATCGTTCGCATGGGTCGCTCCGGCGTTCGCCCTGTCCTGCGCTTCCACCTTTGCCCGACGAAAGGTTGTCGCGGGCTCATGAGTCGCGCCTTGATGGGTCCGTTGCCTGGCCGAGTTGCGCACGCAAAGCGTTGACGAGCTCGGCCTCGCCGCGAATGCGGAAGAACGTCCCCGCATCGTCCGCGCGCTCCTCCAGCACCTCGAACGCATCGAAGATGTTCCCGCGCAGTTGCTGCGCCGACCAGGGAAGAAATAGCTCGGCCTCGACGAGATCGCGCCGGAAAAACTCGACAATGTCGCGCGCAGCTTCGCGACGTCGCTGTCGCGGCGCGCGCTCATCACCATGCAATCGGGATACTGCGCGCGCAGACCTGGCTTCCATCGCAGCCTGCGCCTCCGCGTCGCCGACGTGGTCGATCTTGTTGAAGACGCGGATGCGCGGCACGTCCTGCGCGCCGATCTCGTCGAGCACTTCGTCGGTGACCTCGAGCTGCCGTTCGAAGCCGGGATCGCTGGCGTCGATGACGTGCAGCAGCAGCGACGCCTCCAGCGCCTCCTCCAGCGTCGACTTGAACGAGGCGACCAGGCCGTGCGGCAGGTTCTTGATGAAGCCGACCGTGTCGCTGACCAGCACGCGTCGGCACGCTCTCCGGGTGGAGCGCGCGCACCGTGGTGTCGAGCGTCGCGAAGAGCTTGTTGGCGACCAGCACCTCGCTGCCGGTGAGCGCCCGCATCAGCGTCGACTTGCCGGCGTTCGTGTAGCCGACCAGCGCCACCCGTGCCAGTCCCTGGCGTCCCTGCCGTCGCGCGCGCTGCGTCTTGCGCTCGACGTCCATCGCGGCGATTTCCTGCTGCAGCTCGGCGATGCGGTCGCGGATCTTGCGCCGGTCCAGCTCGGTGTGCGACTCGCCGGCGCCCCGGCCGCCGGTGCCGCTGCGCTGCCGCCCCTGCGGCCCGGCCAGCTTGGCCGCCTCGCGCAGGCGCGGCGCCAGGTAGCCAAGGCGCGCGATCTCCACCTGGGCGCGCGCGGCGCGCGAGCGCGCGTGGCGGTGGAAGATTTCGAGGATGACCATGGTGCGGTCCATCACCTCGCAGCCGACCTCGATTTCGAGGTTGCGCGCCTGCGACGGCGAAATCTCGTGGTCGACGAGGATGACGTCGGCCCGGCGGGTCTCCGGATCGGCGACGGATTGCACCGCCTCCTTCGCCGGCCGCGCCACTCTTCGTCGCCCTCCTGACGCTGGCGGGCCCCGAGGAGGGATCAGGCTCGGGCTCGCCTTCCACGAAACGGCGCATCTCCTGCCGCTTGCCGACGCCAAGATAGCCCGTCGTGTCGAAAGCGACGCGCTTCTGCGTGAAGGTGCCGACGATCTCGAAGCCCAGCGTCTTCGCCAGACCGCGCAGTTCGTTCACGGACAGCTCGAACTCGATGTCGCTCACGCCCGGCAGTTGTACGGCAGCGACGACCGCACGTGCGGTGTTTGCCTTTGCTTCACTTCGCATGCGCAGAGGGTTCCTTTGGGTGGCGCGACCGCAACAAGGCTGATCAGGGAGCAGCGCGAAATTCCGTCCGGCGAACTCGCTGCGGACGAAGCCGCCCTTGGTCGATGATACCGATACGTGGAAGGTCGAAGGGTCTGACTTGGTCGGCGCCTTTCGGTTCAGGCCTGACCTTCCGTGTACCCCGCCTCCTCTTGAGCGCGGATGCCAAGCACAAACATTACATCAAGCTCCGCCATGAATCGATACAGTGCGACATGGCCGCGGGCACGACGTCCGCTCACGAGTTCTCGCAGCCCCCCCGCGGGCGGGCTGCCCGATCAGCGGATTGCGTTCCAGCACATCGATTGCCCGAATGATGTCTTCAATGTGTGAAGGAGCATCCGTCCGCTGATGCCCAAGCAGGTGTTCGAGAATCCGATCGAAATCGTCCCCAACCTCCGGTGCGAGTTCAATGCGCGACATGCCTACCGCGCAAGCGCTCGCGACGTTGGCCTCGTCGGCTTGTCACCGGACAGCCGCTGCTCAAGGTAGCGACGCATTTCATTCCAAGGCACCGTCTTTCCGAAGGCAACGATCGCGGCGTACCGCCGCTCCGCTGTGTCCTGAAGCTTCCCCCGGCGCTCTTTCTGTTCCGGTGCGCGCGACGGACTGAAAGGGGCATGCCATTGGGGGTCGATCGTACCGATCCATCCTCGAGGCCGTGCAGAATCAGATGCGGATGGGGATTCATTCGGCCGAGACGATACATGCTCATACGACGCCGCAATGGAGCCCCGCTTCCGGCCCCCGAGCCTGAAACACCGGCGGTCGTGTGCCCGCTGCTACTCAGGCGTTGCGGCCGCACCGCTTTCCTGAGACGGGGACTATTGCGCGCGTTGCTTCTGCCGCCGCTCGCGGATCTTGCGCAGGATTTCCCGCGGGCTCAGCGGCAGCAGGATGGCCGGTCCGGGAATCATTCGGTCCAGGATCCGGTCGCGATCGAACCATTCGTGCTTGAGGACCGCAAGGACGTGGAGCGCGATCACGCCAAGGAGAATGCGCGCGGTCGCCTGTCCGACCAGGACACATACGCGGTTGAGCCCGGGCGATGGCGAATGCTCCGCCACCAATGACACACCGAAGAAATCGATGGGATCGCCGCTCGCGATCCAACCCACGGTCCCCGCAATCCCGTTGACGACCAGCAGCGCATAGATCAACAGGTGGACCCACTCGGCAATCCGCGACTGCATTTCGGGCATGGGAGCAGGCGTTGGAGGCCGAATCATCCGCCACCAGACCCGCACCAGCACCAGCGCGAATATCGTGACTCCTACGGACCGGTGAACGTTGAGTTCGACGAGGCGCCGGGTCTCCTCGACGTGCATCATGAGAAATCCGTGGATGAAGAGGAACGCGATGCCGGCGGCGACCAGCCAATGCAGCAACATCGCAAACTCGTTGTAACGCCGGACCCGTCGAAAAAACCTCACGAACGCGCTCCGTCTGTCGGGACTTTTGTCCCCGTACTGTACTGCGCGCAACGCCGAGTTTGCGCAAGAAGAAAGCGGTTCATTGGCCTTGGTACAACGGACAATGGTATTCCGCTACCTCGACTACTCATGTCACGCTATCGAGTTGCCGCATGCTCACAGCTGGTGCCGACAAGACTTCCGGGAGATGACCTCTCCCCATTGGGGTCGATGGCGCGGATTGTCCAACTGCGGGCAGAATAGCGCATGGAGCCCAGTGAACTCCTTCCCCGATTGGTGGCCATACTGGCGGCCGATGCCGTGAACTACTCGCGGTTGATGGCGGGGGACGATCACGCCACGATCCGCGCGCTCGATACAGCGCGCGAGGTATTCCGGCGTTGTATAGCCCTGCACGGAGGGCGGGTGGTCGACACGGCGGGCGACTCCGTACTCGCGGTTTTCAATACGGCGATGGGCGCGACGGCGGCGGCTCTCGCCATCCAATCGGACTTGAGTGCGAAGGCGGAGCAGGCGAGCGCAGAGCGGCAGCTTTGGTTCCGGATTGGCCTGCACCTGGGTGACGTCGTGGAGAAACCGGACGGGTCGATCTACGGTGACGGAGTGAACATTGCCGCTCGCCTGCAGACGATCGCAGCGCCCGGCGCTGTGGTCGCATCCGAATCCGTCCGCCTGGCCGTTCGAGGAACGCTGCGCGCGGCGTTCGAACCCTTGGGTGAGCAGCACCTCAAGAACGTGGGAGAACCCGTCAGGGCGCACCGCGTCGTGACAGGCGGTGCGCCTGAGCCGCGACGGGCCGCTGCTCCTGCTGCGTTGACGGTACCGCCCCTTTCGATCCTCGTGCTGCCGTTCGCCAATCACACGGGGGTCGAGTCGAAGGGTTACATCGCGGACGCCCTGACGACGAGTATCACTTCCGATCTCACGCGGATCAGAGACTTGTCCGTCGTTCCGGCCGCGACGGCATTTACCTACAGGCAACGCTCCTTGACGCTGCCTTCCGTAGGGCGCGAGGCCGGCGTGCGCTTCGTGCTCCAAGGCAGCGTGATGGCAAGTGGACGCCATTTGAGGATCGCCGCCCAGTTGGCGGACACGAGGACGGATTCTCAGCTCTGGAACGAAACGTTCGAGGGCGATCTGAGGAACTTGTTTGCGCTTCTGGATCAGGTCACGGCCAGAGTAGGCAACAGCATCGGCAAACTGATGGTGATCGCCGCAGCTCCTGCGAGTGACTGTCAGATCACCGACGCTGCGGTCGGGGACCTCCTGCTTCGAGCGCGCGCGTTGACAGTCCAGACTCAATCCCTGCAACGCTTTTCCGAGATCGAATCGATCTACCGCCAGGTGCTTCAGCGAGACAGTGCGAATCTGGCTGCGATGACCGGCTTGGCAACGATCCTCGCCGTGCACGCAAGTTGGTTGGAGGACACGGACCCGGCCAAATCTCCGAAGCTCACGGAAGCACGAGACTGGGCCCTCGCCGTCAAGGCCGTGGACCCAGCCAACGACCGCATTTACGTCCCGATCGGGCTCTATGCGCAGCATGTCAACGACTTCGAAGCGGCCAAGAACGCCTGGGAGGCGTCGCTGCGTCTGAACCCGAAGAGCCCGGCGTCCTATAGCAACCTTGCGGTGTTCCACCTGGATATGGGCGAGCCCGCTCAAGCCATTCCCCTGCTCGAGAAGTCGCTGGAGTTGGATCCCAAAGGGAAGGAAACGGTGTTTGCCGCGCTGGGTGCGGCACACTTCGCCCTTGGCGAGAACGACGCTGCCATCAACTGGCTGCTGAAGGCGCTCGATATGAACTTCGAGAACCTGGACATCTTCTCGAACCTGGCCATGGCGTATGCCAACAAGGGCGATGTCACGAAGTCGGCGAAGTTTGCCGCCGAGTATCGGCGGCGGGCCGAGGCCGCGGGAGTCAAGGGTCCTCGGGTCAACAGGCCGGGGCCGAACAGCCCTGGCGCCTACGTCTCTTACTTCTACGACAAGCTATTGCCCGATTGGGAACGAGCCGGCTTGCCTTGAGCGCAGGAGGGGCCGCTTGGACGGGTAGGGCGGCAACCCGAGTCTGCGGCGGGGCCAGTTCCAGCGCCGGCACCGTTCCGGACCGTCCTCTTGCAGCACATTTGACCGAACCGCAGTCGAGATGGATGTGGAAGGGCACACGGTCAGCAGTCAAGCCGTGGCAAGCGACGAACCCGTAGAACAAGGCGCGCGACGCGCCCGCATCACTTCGACGAGACCGACCGGAACGAATCCCGCCGCGGTCCATCCGGTCGCGGCCATGATCGAAGGCGTGGTGCCAGCGCAAGGGACCATTTCCGTGGCTCGACGCAGGCCATTGGCCAAGAACGCGGAATCGGATCAAACTGGCGTCGAATTCAATCGCTTTTCCATCGGAGGTCGCAATGAGTCACGCATCAATGCTGAAGGCCAGACGGCAGCACCAGAAAACCAGGAAGCTTCTCGATGTCGCAGCCAAGCAGGAAAAACACCTGGCGAAGCTCGCATTGGCGGGGCCGGCCGTGAAGAAGGAAAAGGTCAAGAAAGAAAAGGTCAAGACGGAGAAGGTCAAGACGGAGAAAGTGAAAAAGGTCAAGCCGACCAAGGAAGAGCTTGGCCGGCAGGACTCGAAGAAAAGCACCGCGGGCGCCGGGAAGAAAGGCGCGTCCTAGCCTCTCTCGAACCGGACACGGGGCGGCACGCACACCCAAGCGGTCACCACGGGCCTACGCCCGCGATGCAGTTCGATCGGCGGGCTGGCGCCTGCATGGCCGTGCGCCTCGGATGTCCGACCTGCGTCCCGCCTACGTCTCGCGCGCGTCGAGTCGGAAGGTCGCGGTCGCATCCTGCGCAAGCACACGGGTGAGCCAGGGCAGGATGCCCCGCATCTCCTCGGAGAATTTCCACGGCGGGTTGACGATGAACATGCCGCTTCCGTGGAGGCCCAGCCCTTCGGGCGAGGGCGCTTTCACTTGCAGCGCCATGTCCAGCCAGTCCGTGCCCCCCGCCCGCCGGAGCCGGTCGGGCAGTTCGACGGCGTCGTGCCGTTGCAGCAGCGGATACCACACGACGAACGTGCCGGTCGCGAACCGTTGCATGCCCTCGCGCACGGCAGTCACCACGGCCCGGTAGTCGGACGCAAGTTCGTAGGACGGATCGATCAGCGCCAGTCCGCGACGCGACGGCGGCGGCAGCAGGGCCTTGAGGCCGGCGAACCCGTCCCCGGCCGTCACCGCCACGCGGCGGCCGTCCTGCGCGAACTCTTCGACGAGGTTCTTTGCTTCCGTGCTGTGCAGTTCGAACAGCCGCAGGCGATCCTGCGGCCGGAGCACGCCCAGTGCAATCCGGGGTGACCCGGGATATTGCCGCAGCACGCCATCCGCGTTCACGGCGCGGACCTGGTCGCGATAGTCGGCCACCGGTGGCGGCAGGTCCTCGCGCGCCCAGAGCATGGCGATGCCGTTGCGGAACTCGGCGTTCTTCGCCGCGAAGCCCTGCTCGAGCGAATACATGCCGGCGCCGGCGTGGGTGTCGACGACCAGGAGCGGCTTGTCCTTGCGGCCGAGCATGCGCAACAGCGCGACGAGCGCGATGTGCTTCAGCACGTCGGCGTGGTTGCCTGCATGGAAGCCGTGGCGATAGCTCAGCACCTGGGGTGGTCCGGGATCGAGGGGAGCATGGGTGCGACGCGTGACCCCAACGGGCGAACGCGCCACGCGAATATGCAGCGCATTGTAGCGGCGGTCGGAACCGCTTCGCTTCGAATCCGGGAGCAACGCTTGTCGTGAGAGCAGTGGGGCCGGTCAAGGACCTCCATTCCGACGCGGTCGGTTCGCTCTGTGTCGAATTACCTTACACGTTAGTGCGATCTGGAAGTAACGCTTCCGGTAACACCCTGTAAATGCTCGGCTGTGTCCACGTGGCATGGGTCGTGCCTCTTCGACGGATTCGCGCAATCCGTGAACTCGATGCCTCGAGGAGGCCCAACACGAGGCGCCGCGTCGCGTCGCGAGGACGCTACCCATGCGGTGCGCATGGGATCGCATCAAGAATCGCGCGGTGTCGGAAGCGCGACCACCCAATGGGAGGTATCAGATGATAGGGATTCGATTCCGCCACGTCGTGGCCATGGCCACGGTCTCCGCGTTCTTGACGCTGTCCGCGACCGCCGTCGCACAGGACCTGCTGCTCGCGCCGGGCCAGGACGGCAAGAACGTCAGGGGTGACAATGTCGAGCACCCGCTCGGCAAGCGCCAGTCCGACCTGCGCACCCGGGGGCTGCAGAAGGTGCTGAAAGGACAGGCGCAGGCCAAGGGACCGAACAAGGTCGTCGAAGTGGCCAAGGGCCAGTTCGTTGAACTGGCGCGCGAGGGGGAGGACAGCATCTTCACGATCCTCGCACAGTTCGGCACCGAAATTAGCTCGACATACGGCGGAACTGTCGGGCCCGCTGCGCAACCAGATTCCGCAACCGGACCGCACCGTGGACAACACGACGATCTGGACGCAGGACTTCAGCAGGCCCTACTACGAGAACCTGCTGTTCTCGTCGGCGCCCGGCGCCGTGTCGATGCGCAATTTCTACATCGAGCAATCGTCCAACCGCTACACCGTCAACGGGGACGTCACCGACTGGGTGACGGTGCCGTACAACGAGGCGTACTACGGCAGCAACTACTGCGGCGGGATCGTGTGCGCGCGCACGTGGCTCGCCGTGCAGGGATGCGGCCAACGCCTGGTACAACGCGCAGATCGCCGCCGGCCAGACGCCTGCGCAGATCAATGCGTACCTGGCGAAGTTCGACGTCTGGGATCGCTACGACTACAACGGCGACGGCAACTTCAACCAGCCCGACGGCTACATCGACCACTTCCAGCTGGTCCACGCCGGCGAGGGCGAGGAGACCGGCGGCGGTGCGCAGGGCACCGACGCGATCTGGAGCCATCGCTGGTATGCGTTCTACAACCTCATCGGAAGCGCCGGGCCTGCGTTCAACAAATACGGCGGCATCCGGATCGGCGGCAGCAACTACTGGATCGGCGACTACACGGTCGAGCCGGAGAACGGCGGCGTGGGAGTGTTCGCCCACGAGTTCGGGCACGACCTCGGCCTGCCCGATCTGTACGACACCAGCGGCAACGTCGGCGGCGCCGAGAACTCCACCGGGTTCTGGACGCTTTACTCGAGCGGTTCGTACGGCAGTACGGGTATCCCGGCCGACGGCATCGGCAGCAAGCCGATCCCGATGAGCGCCTACGAGAAGATCTTCCTCGGCTGGTCGAACTATCAGCTGGTCAACTACGGGCAGTCGATGTCGGTGAAGCTCGGACCCGCCTCGGCCAACACCAAGCAGGCCCAGCAGCTGATCCTGATGCTCCCGGACAAGGAAGTGGTCACGCTGCATCGGCGCGCCGTACGCCGGCGACGCACCAGTATTTCTCCGGCTCGGGCAACGACCTCGACAACACGATGACCCGGTCGGTCACGCTCCCGGCAGGCGCGGTCAGTCTCAGCGCAAAGGTCAGGTACGACGTCGAGCTGGACTGGGACTACGCGTACCTGACGGTAAACGGCGTCGCGGTGGTGACCAACCTGTCGACCAGCACGAACCCGAACGGCCAGAACTTCGGCAATGGCATCACCGGTTCGAGCGGAGGCAACTGGGTAGACCTGACCGCCAATCTCTCGGCCTACGCCGGCCAGACGGTGACGCTGGGCTTCCGATACTGGACGGACGGCGCGGTCGCGGAAGCGGGCTTCTTCGCCGACGACATCGCCATCTCCGGCCAGCCCCTCGATGGCGCCGAGGCAGACGGCAGGATGGGCTGTACGCCGGTTTCGCCGCCGTGGGCGCGAGCGCGACCCAAACGTTCTTCAACGCCTACTTCGCCGAGTTCCGCAACTACCGCGGCTACGACGACGGGCTGCGGACGGGTCCCTACAATTTCGGATTCCTCAACAATCCGAATCTGCAGGACTGGGTGGAACACTTCCCGTACCAGGACGGCCTCCTCGTCTGGTACTACGATACGTCGTTCGCGGACAACAACATCGGCGACGCATGCCTGGCGGGCCGTTGCGGCGGGCTGGTGCTGCCGGTCGACGCGCATCCGGACCTTCTGGTACGGCCGGACAACGGCAAAGTGTGGCGGCCGCGATTCCAGGCGTACGACTCGACGTTCGGCCTCGACCCCACCGATCGCATCTGCCTGAACGCCAATAGCATCAAGCAGTGCTATGGACCGCTGCCCGGCAATCCTCGCTTCGATGACACGAAGAGCTACTGGGTGACGCCGAATCCGGCGCTCGGCAATTTCGGATGGTCGGGCGTGCAGGTGCCCAAGACGGGCACGTCGATCCGCGTGGTCAGCGTTTCGGCGCAGGGTGACTTCATGCAGGTGCTCGTCAACAAGTAGGGCGCAAGGCTGCAGAACGCCCCGTCGCGGGCCCGCCGGACATCCTGTCCGTGCGGGCCCGCATTGTTTTCCAATGATGAAATCGTGGGGCGCGGCGCCCCGGGTTTTTCTCGACGGCGCATTGGTCGCGCGCTCCCTGTCCCCGCGAACCAGCACGCAGCCGGTCGCGCGCCATGGCGCCAGCGCGCGGTTCGAATGCTACGGACAGGTGTGAAGGCCGATGACCGGCTCTTCGCAGGCATTCGTACCGAGGCTGATCCCGCCCCGGATATTGCCCTCTTGATTGAGGATGAAGACGTTGTTGCTGTAGCCGGCATCCTGCAGGGCGTCGAGCCCGAACGCCGCGTTCTGCGCGATGGAGTTCGTCGCGACGTACGATCCGCTTCCGGTCCGGATACCGGCACCGCCGTTGTTCATGGACACGCTGTCCTTGATGATGCATCCGGCGCCGCACAGGATGCCGTGGTTCCCGTTGTTGAAGGCGACGTTGCCGACCATGATCCCGGCGATGGCGGCGTACATGCCCACACGGCCGTTGCTGGACGCGAAGACCCGGTCCACACGCGCGCTTCGGACCTGGACATCGAGCGAAGGCTCTCCGTTGAGTCCGTCACGACCCATGCCCCGGACGGTTCCGTTGACGATCGCTATCCCTGATCGATTGCGGAAGTCCACGCCGTCCCCCGTGCCCGTCGGCGCGCAGGCGTGGCTCACGGAGTTGCACACCGTCGGGCCCTGGATCGCGAAACCGTTGAGATCGAGCGTCACGTTGTCCGCGGTGATCTCGATCGCCGTGGTATTTGCGTTCGGGACGACCAGGTTCCCTGCCAGCTTGTAGCTGCCGGGACGGCTCAACGTCACGGGAAAGCCCGCGCCGTCGCCGGGCGTCACGCTTCCGGCCGCGGCGCCGACCTGATCGATCATGACAATCCCGGTGTCCTGCGCCTGCACGTCCGCACGCAGCGTCGACAAACCTTGGAGGATCTGATTGATCTGCAGGTTCACCTGCTGGTTGTTCGTCGTCACGACGCTCTGCAAGCCGCGGATCGCATCGAGGATCGTGGGATTGCCAGGGCCCGTCGTGCTGCCTTGCCCGGATGCGGGCGCCGCGAGCGCAAACCCGGTGCACGAGAAAATGCAAAGCACTGCAAAGCGGCGCGACTTGGCCGAAGGGGTATGGCTCATGGATGACTCCCGTGAAGTCCTGCAGTGAGTTCGAGACCACGCCGCGACAGGTCCATCGACCTCCCGGGCAACGGCATCGGGCGACGTGAACGGACCGGCGTCGGACGTCCGCGAACGGTCGACTCGGCAACGAGCCGACCGACCGACGCGATTGTCGGATCCCTTGCCCGCACGTGTCCTTAAGGTCGACTAAAGACCGTCTAAAGCATCGCGGACACGAGGTCGAGACCCTGCGGCGCCTGGACCGCGAGTAGGCCGCTGCTGCGGACCTGCGATGCGCGGCCTCCGGACGCGCGGAGAAGATCGCACCGGGAACCCCGGAGCGGCGCGCTCGCGTTCGTCGCAATGGTGTGCCGCAGGCCTGCGCGTGCGGCGATCGCGAGCGATCGTGGATCGGCCGCCCTCCTCGACGACCCTGACGCGGTCTATCCCTTCAGGCCGCTCATCACGACCGCCTGCACCACCCACCGCTGCAGGAAAACGAAGATGAGCAGGATCGGCAGGATGCTGATCACCGCCGCGGCGGTGAGGAGGTTGTACTCGATGAAGTACATGTTGGTGAAGCTCATGAGCCCCATCGTCACCACCTTCATCTGCGGACTGCTGATCACCACCATCGGCCAGAAGAACTCGTTCCAGCTCCACATGAACTTGATGATCAGCAGCGTTGCGATGGCGGGCTTCACCGACGGCAGGATCACCAGAAAGAAGATCCGGAGCTCGCTGGCGCCGTCGATGCGTGCAGCGTCGATATAGTCGTTGGGAATCATCTCGATCGCCTGCCGCATCAGGAAGACGCCGAAGACGCTGACCAAGTCCGGCGCGACGATGCCCGCGTAGGTGTCGAGGAGACCCAGGTCGTTGATCCAGACGTACAGCGGCACGACGACCGACTGGAACGGGACCATCAGGATGCCGACGATGCCCAGGAAGAACACATCGCGCCCGGGGAAACGGTACTTCGCGAATCCGAACCCCGCCAGCGACGACACCACGACGCTGCTGATGGCGGCGACCGACGCGACAATGGCGCTGTTCAGCAGATAGCGGAAAAACGGCTCGCGCTTGAAGACTTCGTAGTAGTTCGCGAAATTGAGCCAGTCGTCGGGGGCGATCTGCAGCGGCACGCGCTGGATCTCCGGGGCGGTCTTCAGCGACGTGATCGCCATCCAGAAGAACGGAAAGAAGATCGCGATGGCGCCGCACGCGACCGCCAGCGTGATCGCCAGACGGACCTGGACCTGCCGCAGACCCAGCGCCGAGCGGGGGGTGCGCCCGCCGGTCGAGACGCCGGCGCTCATGTACTGCCCATGTCCCGGACCCATGCGATCACACTCATTCCCTCACCGGCTGCGGGTCGTCAATACTCGACGGGTTTGCGAAAGAGCCGCCACTGCAGGAGCGTCACGATCATCAGCGTGACGAAGACGAACACTGCCATGACCGACGCGTCGCCGAAGCGGAAGTATTTGAACGCGGTGTCGTAGAGCAGCATGATGATCGTCTGGCTCGCGCCCGCGGGTCCTCCCTGCGTCGTCGCATACACCTGGTCAAAGACCTTGAAGTTGAAGATGAGCTCCAGGATGCAGACCATCAGGACCTGCGCGTTGAGCAGCGGCAGCGTGATGTACCGGAGCCTCTGCCACGCGCTGGCGCCATCCATGTTGGCCGCCTCGTAATACTCCTGCGGGATGGATTGAAGTGCCGCCAGGAAGATCATCGTGTCGAATCCGATCCGGACCCAGACACTGACGGCGGCGATGGCCGGGAGCACCTGCGACAGGCTCTGCAGCCACTTCTGCGGCGGAATGCCGACGAACGACAGCGCGTAGTTGAGGAAGCCGTAGACGGGGTCGTAGATCCATTGCCAGACGAGCGCGGCTGCGACCAGCGAGGTGGCGAACGGCAGGAAGTACATCGCGGCCCAGACGTTGCGCCACCGCAAGCTGATGATCCGGTTGAGGCCGAGCGCCACCGCGAGTGCCAGGACGACCGTGGTGGGGACCGAGAAGAGCAGGAGTTGCAGCGTGTTCTTGACGGCCGTCCAGAAGGTGGAGTCCGTCAGGACCTTTTCATAGAGGCGCAGCCCGACGAACTCCTTCGCGCCACCCGGGGCGATCTTGTAGAACGAGTACATGACCGACTGCGCGAGCGGCAGCAGGAACACCGAACCGAAGAACAGCAGCGCGGGCAGGACGAACAGGAATCCCGCACGGTTCTGGCGATCCCGGAACGTCTTCGGGAACAGGATGCGAATCCATTGGCGCATCGCGACGGATCCGCTAGTTGTGAAAGTTCAATACGTAGCGTCGTACGCGCAGGAGCTGCGCTCGATCGTCGTCCCCGCGAAAGCGGGGACCCAGTGTCGTCGATTCCGGCGACAGGCCATGGATACGAAAGACACTGGGTTCCCGCCTTCGCGGGAACGACGGTGCGCGGCGCGCAGGTGCCGCATCCAGTTCCACCACGATGTCCCGACACCCAAACAC
>CAVTDH010000015.1:0-109221 GCA_963733435.1 uncultured beta proteobacterium | reverse complement strand
CCCGCCAGATCTTCGCCCCGCCCGGCACCGTCTGCCAATGAGTGGGGTCAGGCGAGGGGGGCCACCTTGACGACCTCGTCGGCGGTGGTCCATCCGGCGGCGACCTTCATCGCGCCGGAGACGCGCAGCGGCTTCATCCCGTCCTTGTACGCCTGGTCGCGGATCGCCGAGTCGTCCGCCTCGGCGGTGACGAGTTTCCGGATCGCCGGCGTCATCAGCATGACTTCGTAGAGGCCGATGCGCCCGCGGTAGCCGGTCATCCGGCATTCGACGCAGCCGACGGGCGCCATGACCTGCGCCGGCTTCTCCGCGCGCCAGGGCGAGGTGATCGCGCGCCAGGTCTCGTCGTCCGGCGCTTCCGCCGGGCTGCTTGCAGTGCGGGCACAGCGTGCGCACGAGCCGCTGCGCCATCACGCCCAGCAGCGTCGAGTTGATCAGATACGGCGGCATGCCGAGGTCGAGCATCCGCGTCACGGCGGTCGGCGCGTCGTTGGTGTGCAGCGTCGAGAGGACGAGGTGGCCGGTCAAGCGCCGCCTGGACCGCCATGTCGGCGGTCTCGCGGTCGCGGATCTCGCCGACCATGATGATGTCCGGGTCCTGCCGCAGCAGCGTGCGCAGCGCCGTGCGCGAAATCCACGCCGATCGCGGGCTGCACCTGCATCTGGTTGAACAGCGGCTCGATCATCTCGATCGGGTCCTCGACCGTGCAGACGTTGACTTCCGGCGTCGCGAGATGCTTCAGCGACGAGTAGAGCGTGGTCGTCTTGCCCGATCCGGTCGGGCCCGGTGACGAGGATGATCCCGTTCGGCTGCTTGATCATCCGTCCCCAGCGGTCGCGGTCCTCGGGGGTGAAGCCGAGCTCGATGAAGTTGCGGACCAGCACCTCGGGCGTGAAAATCCGCATCACGACCTTCTCGCCGAACGCGGTCGGCATCGTCGAGATCCGCAGCTCCACTTCCTCGCCGTCGGGCGTGACCGTCTTGATCCGGCCGTCCTGCGGGCGGCGCTTCTCGACGATTTCCATCCGCGCGAGGAGCTTGATCCGCGACGTCATCGCCACCAGCACCGGCGTCGGAATCGCGTAGACCTGGTGCAGCACGCCGTCGATGCGGAACCGGACGAGGCCGGCGTCGCGGCGCGGCTCGATGTGGATGTCGGAGGCCCGCTGCTCGAACGCGTACTGCCAGAGCCAGTCGACGATGTGGACGACGTGGCTGTCGTTGGCGTCGAGCTTGCCCCTGCCCGAGCGCCACCAGCTGCTCGAAGTCGCGCGCGAGCGACACCGCGCCCTTCGCGGCCTCCTGCGCCTTCTTCATCGAGCGCGCGAGGTTGTAGAACTCGCCCAGGTAGCGGCGGATGTCCTGCGGATTGGCGAACGCGAGCTTCGACCTTGACGCTCAGGATCTTCTCGAGCTCATCGGCCCAGTCGCGCACGAACGGCTCGGCGGTGGCGACGGTCAGCGTCGTTTTGGTCACCTCGACCGGCAGGATCCGGTAGCGCTCCGCATAGGCGTTGGTCATCGACTGCGTGACCGCCGTGAGATCGATCTTCAGCGGATCGATGTGCAGATAGGGGACGCCGAGCTTTCCGGCGAGCCACTCCACCAGCCAATCGAGCGTCAGCGCCGGGCGGCGGTTTGGCCGCCTGCCAGCCCTTCTCGGCGACGATCTCCAGCGGGTGCTCGGTGCGGCGGGCCGGGGCTCGCGCCAGCGTCTCGGCGTCGGCGGCCGCGACCAGCCCGTCGGCGACCAGCAGCGTGAGAATCTCGTCGAGCCGCAGGACTCCGTCCGCGGCCTCTGTTCGCGGTTTCTGGCCGGCGCGGTCGCCGGTAAGCGGGTAGGGAGTAGCCATGACAACTCTACACGCAGGCACGACCTGACAGCCGCGCGCGCGGCCGCGGCCGTCCTCCGGCTCGGCCGCCCGCCGCAGCGCCGGCCGGCGCCCGGCCCGCGGCCGTCCGCGCGCCGCTGCTGCCTGCAACGCCTCCCGCCTCGGGCACCTCGAACACCTCGCGCAGGTACGCGACGTACGACGGATCGTAGTCCATCGTCTTCGACGGCTCGTCGCTGATCTTCGCCACCGGCTGCCCGTTGCAGCGCGTCATCTTGATCACGATGGAAAGCGGCTCGAACCCGAGATCGTTGGTGAGGTTGGTGCCGATGCCGAACGCCGTGTGCATCCGGCCGCGGAAGTACTCGAACAGCCGGATCGCGAGCGGCACGTTGAGGCTGTCGGAGAACACCATCGTCTTGGTGTGCGGGTCGATGCGCATCCTCTGGTAGTGCGCGATCAGCTTCTCGCCCCACTCGAACGGATCGCCCGAATCGTGCCGCACGCCGTCGAACAGCTTGCAGAAGAACAGATCGAAGTCGCGCAGGAAGGCGTCCATGCCGCAGACGTCCGACAGCGCGATCCCGAGGTCGCCGCGATACTCGCGGGCCCAGGTATTGAAGGCGAACACCTGCGAGTCGCGCAGCCGCGGGCCGACCGCCTGGCACGCCTGCAGGTACTCGTGCGCCATCGTGCCCAGCGGGGTCAGTCCCTGCTCCTGCGCGAACTTGACGTTGCTGGTGCCGACGAACTTCGGGCCGATGCCGGCGCCCAGCGTGCGCAGAACCTCCTCGTGCCACGCGCGCGAAAACCGGCGCCGCGTGCCGTAGTCGGCGATGCGAAACTCGGGATCCGCCACCGCGTTGATCCGCTCCACCTTCGCCGCGAGCCGCCGCCGGCCCTCGGTGAGATCCGTGCTCGGGTGGCGTGTTGCGGTCGTAGACCTCGGACACGATGGCCAGCACCGGCACCTCGAACAGGATCGTGTGCAGCCACGGTCCCCTGATCGTGATGTCGATCTCGCGGTCCGACCCGGCGATCCGGTCGACGTGGATGAAGCGCTCGTCCAGCTGGAAGAGGCCGAGCAGATCGACGAAGTCGCTCTTGAAGAAGCGCCACCCGCGCAGGTAGGCGAGCTCGTCGGCGTCGAACCGGAGGCTGCAGAGCGCGCGGATCTCGTCGCGGATCTCGGCGACGTGCGGCGTCAGGTCGACGTTCGGGTTGCGGCACTTGAACCGGTACTCGACCTGCGCCCCCGGGAAAGTGATGCAGCACGACCTGCATCATCGTGAACTTGTAGAGGTCGGTATCGAGCAGCGACGGAATGATCATGCGGGAGGCGCGGGTCGCGCGCACGCAGCGGATGCGACGTGCCCGGGTAACGGGTCGGGCAATGTTACGCGCTTGCCGGGGCTTCGGCCAACCGCCGCCACGCGTGCCTCAGTGCCCGTCCGGCGAGGCGATCGCGAATCCGCCTATTCGACGACGCGGATCCGCCGCACCAGCCACAGGCAGCAGAGCGTGCAGCCGACCGAGAGCCAGCCGACGGCGCCGAAGTGCGTGAGCGCGCCGTCCGGCGACCGGCCGATGATCAGTCCGGCCGTCAGCGACGCGACGCCCGCCGCGAACTGCTGCAGCGACGCGTTGAAGCTCATGAAGCTGCCGCGCAGCCGCGGCTCCACGCTGCCGGTCACGAGCGCCAGTGGCCGGGCCGAACCGGCCGGTGACGAACACGAAGAAGAGCACCGACAGCCCGACCACCCAGGCGAGCGGCAGCGGCGGCAGGTGCGTGGCGACAGGATCGGCCCGATCGAGACCAGCGCGACGATCGTGAACAGGCGCCTCTTGCCGTAGCGGTCGGCGAGCCGGCCGATCACCTGTGCGGTGACGAGCGACGCCGCGCCGCCGGCGAAATAGATCACCGCCAGATCCGCCTCGGCGACGCCGACGTTGGCGACGTTGTAGGCGGCGATGAACGGAATCGACCGTGAACCCGGCCACATCAGCACGATCATGAAGGTGAACGCGCGCCGGTGATTGGGCTCGCCGAAAATGGCCCGCAGCTGCTCCAGCGGACGACGGCGCCCGCCCGCGGCGACGTGCGCGGCGAGCGGCGGCATCAGCCGCATGGCCGCCATACCGACGGCGACGGAGAGCGCGGCGAGCGCCAGGAACGGCATACGCCAGGAAAATGGGCGGCGATCCAGAGCGACAACGGCACGCCCGCGACTGCCGCCAGTGAAAAGGCCGCCGCGACGATCGCCGTCGCCGTTGCGCGTCGCGCGTACGGAACGAGATCCGCGACGATCGCGAACGTGAGTCCGCCGAGCACGCCGCCGAACGTGCCGGCGACGATGCGAGCGCGCAAGCAGCAACGGGTAGTCGGCGCGATCCCGCAGAGCGCCGTCGCGACGATGAACCCGGTGTAGAGCCCGAGCAGCGCGCGCCTGCGGTCGAAGCGGTCGATCCAGAACGCGGCGACGAAGCCGCTCGCCGCCGCCGCGAACGTATAGGCCGACACCAGGAAGCCGAACTGCTGCGGGCCGATCGTCGAACAGCCGCATGAACTGCGGCCCCAGCGGCATCATGATCATGAAATCGACGACGTGCGTGAACTGCACGGCGGCGAGCGTCAGCAGCAGCACGAGCTCGCGCGGCGCGCGGGGCGCCGCGGCGACGGGCGGCGAGGCGGCGTGGCGCGCGGCGGTGGGTGAGGCGGCGGGGCCAATCGGGCGACGATTCCGCGCGGGATTGCGGCGCGCTGCGTCCAACCGGCGACGACAACGGATACGCGATTGATTAATATAGCATGCGGCCTGCTGGGCCGCTCCCGCGCACAGGCACGTGGGCGCACGCTGCGAACCGCTATCGCCAACGCAGCAGCAACTTCGGGAATCCACCATGCTGATCAATTGCGTCGCCTACCAGAACGGCAGCAAGCTCGGCGACATCCCGGTCGGCCGACATCAGCGAGTACGTGACACGGCCCGAATGCTTCGTCTGGGTGGCGCTGTTCGATCCGACCGCCGGACGAGCTCGGCCGAGATGGCCGAGGAGTTCGGCCTGCACCCGCTCGCGGTCGAGGACGCGCGCAAGGGGCACCAGCGGCCGAAGATCGAGGAATACGACGACTCGCTGTTCGTCGTGCTGCACACGTTGGAGTCCGTCGCCCGAGGCGCCGACTCTCCGCTGGCCGTCGGCGAGGTCGACATCTTCGTCGGCTCCAACTACATCCTGTCGGTGCGCCACCGGACGCGGAAGGGCTTCGACGACGTCCGCGCCCGCTGCGAGCGCGAGCCCGAGCTGCTGCGCACGGCATCGGGCTTCGTGCTCTACGCGCTGATGGACACCGTCGTCGACCGCTACTTCCCGATTCTCGAGGCGCTCGAGTCCGAACTGGAGCAGATCGAGGAGAGCATCTTCGTCCGCAACATCCGCCCGGCTCGAACATCGAGTCGCTCTACGCGCTGAAGCAGCAGCTGATGCTGCTGACGCACGCGGTCGACCCACTGATGGAGGCGACCGGCAAGCTCTACGGCGGCCGGGTGCCCCCGGTCTGCGCCGGAATGCGGGAGTACTTCCGCGACGTCTACGACCACCTGCGCCGGATCCACGCGACGATCGACGGCATCCGCGAAATGCTCACCACCGCGATCCAGGTCAACCTCGGCATGATCTCGCTCGCCGACAGCGAAGTGACCAAGAAGCTCGCCGCGTGGGCCGCGCTCATCGCGGTGCCGACGATGATCGCCGGCATCTACGGGATGAACTTCGAGCACATGCCCGAGCTCGAATGGACGTTCGGTTATCCGCTCGCTATCGCCACGATGGTCGTGGTCGACGTCTATCTCTACCTGCGGTTCAAGAAGACGCGCTGGCTGTAGGCGGCGCTGCCGTCCGCGCACGCCTCAGTGCGGCGCTTGATCGGAGTCGTGGTCGGCGACGGGCGCGGGCGCCAGCGGTATCACGCGCCCGGACGGACGGCACCGGCCACGACGGCTGCAGCGTGACGTGATCGATACCGAAATCGCGCGCGAGCATACGCTGCGCCGACGCGAGCACCCGCGGCCAGGCGCTGCCATCGGTCAGCATGAGGTGCGCGGACAAGGCGACGCGCGCGGCGCTCATCTGCCAGACGTGCAGGTCGTGCACGCTCGTCACCCCGGGGATGGCCGCCAGCGCGTGGCCTACTGCCTCGTACGACACGTGCCCCGGCACGCCCTCCAGCAGCACGCCGGTCGACTCCTTGAGCAACGCGAGTGTCGAGCGCAGGATGAGGAGCGCCACCACGAGCGACAGGATCGGGTCGATGGGCATCCAGCCCGTGCGATAGATCACGGCACCGGCGACCAGCGCCGCCACGGAGCCCATGAGATCGCCGAAGACGTGCAGCAGCGCGCCACGCGCATTGATGCCGCTGGCGCCACGGGACAACATCCAGGCGACGATCAGATTGACGCCGAGTCCCACGGCGGCGACGACCATCACCGTCGGCCCCGCGACCGGCACCGGGTCCAGCAATCGATGCACGGCTTCGACCGCGATCCACACGATCAGCGCCAGCATGGCCAGCGCATTGACGAAGGCGGCGAGCACCTCGGCCCGCGCATAGCCGTAGGACGCGCGCCGCGACGGCGGGCGCGACGCCACGGCGGCGCGATCAGCGCGACCACGAAGGATGCCGAGTCGGTCACCATGTGGCCGGCGTCGGAAATGAGCGCAAGCGATCCGGCAAGGTAGCCCGCCACCGCCTCGACCGCCGAATGCCCCGGTCAGCAGCGAGCGCCGCCCACAGCGCGCGTCGCGTCGCTCGCGCCCCGGCGTGGCGGTGCCTGCGCGTGCGCATCGCGGGCGGCATGCGGTGCGTGCATGACCGTCGCATCGGTCATGCGGTTCACCCGGCGCGCTGACGGCGTCGCACTCGCGCGAACACGCGCGCTAAGCGCGTCACCGTCCGTCATCGCCACCGGGCCCTGGTTCGCGGATGGCGGCCGAGCTTGTCCGCGTAGAACGCGCGAATGCGCGCCATGTCGCCCGACCGGTCGCCGGTCAGGTCGAGGTAGACGCCCCGAGCCGATCTCGCGCCGCGGATAGTCGATGAAGCCGAGCGCCAGCGGCACGCTCGCGCCGCGCGCGCGAGGTGATAGAACCCCGATCTTCCAGTGCGGCGGCGCGGCCGCGCGTGCCCTCGGGCGCGATGGCCAGCCGGAATTCGCGTTGCGCCGGAACAGCGCAACCATTGCTCGATGAAGCCGGTGCGCTCGCGCCGGTTGACGGGAATCCCGCCCCAGCGCAGGAGCAGCGGCCCGCAGCGGGACCGCGAACAGCGTGTCCTTGCCGACGAAGCGAATGGGCAATCCGGTCATGACCACTTCGCAGAGGCCGATTGCCGAAGTCCCAGTTCGACGTGTGCGGATAGAAGACCACCACGCAGCGGGCCGGCACCGGCTGCGCCGAGCACGACCTTCCAGCCGCGAGAGGCGCGCAGCGCGCGCGCCGGGCGATGCGCGCGCGAGCGGCGTTGCCGGTCGGCGGGCGGTCGGGAGGAACGAGTTCGTGACGAGCGCGCTGCGGTAGAGTGCGCGCCAGCGCGGCAAGCCGCAGCCAGACGTCGCGTTCGGCGAGCACTGGGTGCGGCCTCCGCGCTCGCCCGCGCCTCGCGCTGCCGACGCTCGAATTGCGCGATGCATGCCGACACGCCCTAGAATGCCGGCGTCGATGCCTCCTTCCCCGCCACTCGCCGACCGGCTCGACGACGCACTGCCGCAGACGCAATGCCGGCGCTGCGGTTACGACGGGTGCCGTCCGTACGCCGAGGCCATCGCCGGCGGCGACGCCGATCAATCGCTGCCCGCCCGGCGGCGACGCGCTGATCGCGACACTGGCGGCGCTGACCGGCGCGCCGCCGGTCGCGCTCGACCCGGCGCGCGGCGCGCCCGGCCGCTGACGCGTCGCCCGCATCGACGAGACGCGCTGCATCGGCTGCACGCTGTGCATCGACGCGTGCCCCGTCGACGCGATCGTCGGCGCGGCCAAGCGCATGCACACGGTGCTGCGCGGCGCTGTGCACCGGCTGCGAGCTGTGCGTCGCGCCCTGCCCGGTCGACTGCATCGCGCATGGTGCCCGCGGGCCGCGCTGGACGCCCGACGATGCGCGCGCGGCGCGCGGCGCGCTACGACGCGCGCGCGCGGCGCTCGCGCCGCAGAGCGCTTCGCGCGCACGCCGCGCCCGCCGCCGCGCCGGCGATGCGCCGGCGACCGTCGCCGGCCGAGCGCCGCCGCCGACGAGGCTCAGGCCCGCGCGCCGCGCCGCGGTCGCCGCGGCGCTGGAACGCGCCCGCGCGCGGCGCCCGACCTCGCCAGTGCCGGGCGCTCGCCGCCGATGCGCCGCTCGCCTTCCTGTCCGTCCTCGCCCGCCGCTGCTGGCGATCGCCGCCGCCGCGCCGCGCAGCCGCCGACCCGCGCTCCCCGCAGTTCTCCGAACGCTCGACGCGCTGTGGGACTTCGACAAGCCGGCCGCCTCGGAGACAGCGCTTCCGCGCCGAGCTCGCGACGCTGCCCGCCGGCGACCCGCAGCGCGCTGATCGTCGCCACCCAGATCGCGCGCACGCAGGGCCTGCGCCGGCAGTTCGCCGCGGCCGACGGCGACGCTCGACGCGATCGAGCCGCGGCTCGAACGCGCGCCCGCACGCGGTGCGCGTTCGCTACCTGCTCGAGCGAGGCCGCACGTTCAATTCGTCGGGCGCGATCCGAAGTCGGGCGATGACCGCTGTTCGCCGGCCGCGCTCGCGGCCAGCGCCGACGACCGCGCGCCCGGCGCCGACTTCTACGCGCGTCGACGCGCTGCACATGCTCGGCATCGCGGCCCCGCTCGCGGACGCGCCTCGACTGGAACCGCAAGGCGCTGGACGCTGGCCGAGACGTCGACCGACCCGCGCGCGCGCGGCTGGGACGCCCTCGCTCTACAACAACATCGGCTGGGCGTACTTCGACCGAGGGCGACGCGGCGACCGCGCTCGCGTACTGGCGCCGCGCGCTCGCGCAGCGCGAGGCGCGCCGGCAACGCGGCGGCCGATCGCGTCGCGCAGTGGACGGTCGCGCGCGGGCCTGCGCGCCATCGGCGCGCTCGACGAAGCGCAGGCGATGCAGCGGGCGCTCGCCGCGGAGACCGAAGCCGCTCGGCGCACCCGACGGCTACGTGTACGAGGAACTCGCGGAATTCGCGCTCGCGCGCGGCGATGCCGGGGAGGCGCGTGTCGTGGGCGGCGAAGGCGTACGCGCTGCTCCAGCGACGACCCCGGGTTCGTCGCGAACGAGGCGCCGCGTCTCGCGCGGCTGCGCAAGCCACGGCCAGCCCGGCCGCAGCCCCATGAACGCCGCCAAGCGCCGCGAGATCTTCGAGCGGCTGCGCGCCGCCAATCCGCATCCGACGCACCGAGCTCGCGTACGCGCACGCCGTTCGAGCTGCTGGTCGCCGTCGTGCTCTCGGCGCAGGCGACCGACAAGGGCGTCAACAAGGCGACCGCGAAGCTCTTCCCGGTCGCCAGCACGCCGGCCGCGATCGCGGCGCTCGGCGTCGACGGCACTCATCCCGTACATCGCAGTCGATCGGCCTCTTCCGCAACAAGGCGAAGAACGTCGTCGCGCTCGTCGCAGCATCCTGCTGCGCGAGCACGGCGGCGAGGTGCCGGCCGACCGCGAGGCGCTGGAAGCGCTGCCGGGCGTGGGCCGCAAGACCGCCAACGTCGTGCTCAACACCGCGTTCGGGCAGCCGACGATCGCCGTCGACACGCACATCTTCCGCGTCGCCAACCGCACGGGCCTCGCGCCCGGCAAGAACGTCGACGAGGTCGAGCGCAAGCTCGTGAAGTTCGTGCCGGACGAATTCAAGCAGGACGCGCACCACTGGCTGATCCTGCACGGACGCTACGTCTGCGTCGCGCGTGCGCCGAGATGCGGCGAGTGCATCGATCCGCGACCTCTGCGAATACCGCGACAAGACGGCCGTAGGCGACCGACGATGTTCAATCCCTCCCGCGACGAGGCGCGCCGCTTCCTGATCGAGGCGTGGGCAAGTACCGCGCCGCAGCGCGCCGCTGTCGGACCTGGAGCGGATCGCCGCGGGCCTCGTCGCGCTGCATCCCGAGTATCACGCGCTCGCTCGAGGACCCCGAGCGCCACCTCGACCGCGACTACGCGCCCGAGCGCGGCGACGTCAATCCGTTCCTGCACCTGTCGCTGCACCTCGCCGTCGCCGAGCAGCTCGCGATCGACCAGCCGCCCGGCATTCGCGCCGCAGTTCGAGCGCCTGCGCGCGCGCACGGCGACGAGCACGCCGCGCTGCACGCGGTGCTCGAATGCCTGGGCGAGGTGATCTGGCACGCGCAGCGCCGCGGCACGCCGCCGGACGCGACGCTCTACCTCGACTGCCTCGCGCGGCACGCTGAGCGATCGCCGCGGAAGCGCATGGAAAACGGCAGTCCGCGCGGCGCTGGCGCGCCAGGGCGCCTCGTCAGCGCTCCGTGCGTCGTCAGTGCGCGTCAGTAGCGCGACGACACCGTCGCCGGCTGCGAGCGTAATACGCGGCGAGGTTCTCGATGTCCTGCTTCGACAGCGCGCCCGCGAAGCCGCCATGATCGGCGTTCTTGCGCGCGCCCGACTTGTAGTCGCGCAGCGCCTTCGCGAGATAGTCGCGGTACTGGCCGGCGAGCTTCGGATAGTCGGGCGCCGTGGCTGTTGCCGTCGACGCCGTGGCACGCGGCGCAGACTTCCTTGGCCTTGGCCTTGCCGGCCTCGAGATTGGCGGCGCGATGCCGAGCGGCGGCGATCGCCGAGACCGCGATGCGCGCGGCGAGCGTGATGAAGGTGCGCTTGGTCATCGTCATTTCCCCGCCGTCTTGAGGCCGGACTTGCGAGTAGTACGCGGCGAGGTCGGCCATGTCCTGTGTCCGACAGCGACGCCGCGATGGCGCGCATCGACGGATGGCTGCGCTCGCCGCTCTTGTACGCCTGCAGCGCCTTGACGATGTAGGCTGGCGTGCTGGCCGCCGATCTTGGGCACGCTGTAGACCTCGGGAAACGCGGTGCGCCAGCCTTCGATGCCGTGGCAGCCCTGGCACATCTGGATCTTCTGCGCGCCCGCGATCGGCGTCGCCGGCGGGCGCCTGCGGCGGCCGCGCAGGCGCAGCGTGGGCGAGCGAGTGCCGCGGCGGACCACAGCGGCGAGTCGAGCGAGTCGATTCATGGTCATCCGTCGTGAGTCGAGTGGAGTCGCGGCACCGGTGCGGGCGCGCGATCGGGCAAAAGCTCCGCGATTCTAGGGGCGGTCGGCGCCGCGGCGGTCAAACCCGGGCAGCTCAGGTGGTGCGCGCCAGGCTTCGCGCCCAGCGCCGGCCTGCCGGCCCGCCCCGCGACGCTCAGCGCTCGAGGTAGCTTGCAGCTTGTCCTTGCACGTCCTTCCACTCGTCGGCGTCCGGCGGCGCGGGCTTGCGCTCGATGATCGGCTTCCACGACCTTGGCGAGCTCGGCGTTGAGCGCCGTGAACTGCTGCTGGTCGGCCGGCACGTCGTCCTCGGCGAAGATCGCCTCGACCGGGCACTCGGCGACGCACAGCGTGCAGTCGATGCACTCGTCCGGATCGATGACCAGGAAATTGGGGCCTTCGCGGAAGCAGTCGACCGGGCAGACGTCGACGCAGTCGGTGTACTTGCAGCGGATGCAGCTCTCGGTGACGACGTAGGTCATTGGCGCGGACTCTCGCGCGTGCAGAAAAGGTTGATTTTAGCAGACCGGCCGCCAGCTCGCGCATCGGACGTCGCGGATGCTTGCGCCGGCGCTTGCGACCGGCGCAGGCTTCGGCTACCGTGCTGGAAGCCGGCGCGACCCGGTTCGCCGACGCCGCCCGGTCCAACGCCACGGCGACCCGTGCGCACATCCCACGAGGATTGCCAATGAGCGAAGCACATCAAGCACGTTTCCGACGCCACGTTCGACAAGCCGACGTCCTGCAAGTCGCGCGACGCCGGTGCTGGTCGATTTCTGGGCCGAGTGGTGCGGGCCCTGCAAGATGATCGCGCCGATCCTGGACGACGTCGCCAAGGAGTACGCCGGCCGGCTGACGGTCGCCAAGCTCGACATCGACGCCAACCCGGCGACGCACCAGCAAGTACGGCATCCGCGGCATCCCGACGCTCATCCTGTTCAAGGACGGGCCAGGCGCACGCGCAGAAGGTCGGCGCGCTGTCGAAGTCGCAGCTGACCGCCTTTGTTGACAGCAACCTCTGAACCCGCATACGCTGACCCTCGTGCCTGCAGGCATCGCTCCCCTCGGTCTAGAGCGGGCGCGCTCCGCGCACGGCACCGCATCGACCGGACGCCGCCTCGCATCTTCCCGGGCGCCACGCTCCCGAGAGCTCTCCACCGCGGCGCCCGCGCCGCCTGCCGTCCCGTGCCATTCCGCACGCCCCTCCACCGCGCCATGCAACTATCCGAACTCAAAGTCCAAGCACGTCTCCGAACTCGTCGACATCGCCAACGCGATCGAGATCGAGGGCGCGAACCGGATGCGCAAGCACGACCTCATCTTCGCGCATGCTGAAGCAGCAGGCGAAGAAGGGCGAGAGCATCTTCGGCGACGGCACGCTCGAAGTGCTGCCCGACGGCTTCGGCTTCCTGCGCTCGCCCGACACGTCCTACCTCGCCGGCACCGACGACATCTACATCTCGCCGTCGCAGATCCGCCGCTTCAACCTGCACACCGGCGACACGATCGAAGGCGAGATCCGCACGCCGAAGGACGGCGAGCGCTACTTCGCGCTGGTCAAGGTCGACAAGGTCAACGGCGAGCCGCCCGAGAACGCGAAGAACAAGATCCTGTTCGAGAACCTGACGCCGCTGTTCCCCGACGAGCCGCTGGTCCTCGAGCGCGACATCAAGGCCGAGGAGAACATCACCGGCCGGATCATCGACATCGTCGCGCCGATCGGCAAGGGCCAGCGCGGCCTGCTCGTCGCGTCGCCGAAGTCCGGCAAGACGGTGATGCTGCAGCACATCGCGCACTCGATCGCCGCCAACCACCCGGACGTCGATGCTGATCGTGCTGCTGATCGACGAGCGGCCCGAGGAAGTGACCGAAATGCAGCGCTCGGTGCGCGGCGAAGTCGTGTCGTCGACGTTCGACGAGCCCGCCACGCGCCACGTGCAGGTCGCCGAGATGGTGATCGAGAAGGCCAAGCGCCTGGTCGAGCACAAGAAGGACGTCGTGATCCTGCTCGACTCGATCACCCGTCTCGCCCGCGCCTACAACACCGTGGTGCCGGCGTCGGGCAAGGTGCTGACCGGCGGCGTGGACGCCAACGCGCTGCAGCGCCCGAAGCGCTTCTTCGGCGCCGCGCGCAACATCGAGGAAGGCGGCTCGCTGACGATCATCGCCACCGCGCTGATCGACACCGGCTCGCGGATGGACGACGTGATCTACGAGGAATTCAAGGGCACCGGCAACATGGAAATCCACCTCGACCGCCGGATGGCCGAGAAGCGGATCTACCCGGCGATCAACGTCAACCGCTCGGGCACGCGCCGCGAGGAACTGCTGCTGAAGCCCGACATCCTGCAGAAGGTCTGGGTGCTGCGCAAGCTGCTCTATCCGATGGACGAGCTCGAGGCGATGGAATTCCTGCTCGACAAGGTCAAGGCGACGAAGAACAACGCGGAGTTCTTCGACAGCATGCGACGCGGCTGAATCTGCGATCGGCGGAGCGCTTCGCCGCCGCGCCACGCGATTTCTCCCCGAAGCGCAGTCAGCACGAAAACCTTCGGAGCGGCCGGGCGGTCTTCCGCGTAGCAAACGGCACGAAGCGCGCGGTTCATAAGTCGCTTCGCGACCGTTCGGTAGCGCGCGGCATGCACGCTGACTGCCTGCGATGAGCAAGGTGGCGTGCGACGCCATTGGCCGGCCGGACGTGCCGCTGCGTCAGCCTCTCCTGCCAGACCGGGTTGCGTCGACCGCCCACGCGCATCGGTCCCGAGCCGCCAGCGCGGCCCTCCAGGCCTTGCGCGCCCTTGCCGAAGCCGCTTCCCGCCCCCACCTTGCCCAATAGGCGGAAACCGAGGATAATATCGGGTTTTCCGCCTTAGACAGCCAACCGGCCAAGGCTTGGGGCCACCCCCAAGCCTTGGCCGATCCGACGGGCATCCACGAAGCGACACCCCCTGGGACAGCGCGCCTGGCGAGCACCATCACCGCAGGCAAGCGAGTCCGGCACACGCGAGGACACCATGCAAGAAGCCATTCACCCGAAGTACGCCGAAGTCGAAGTCACGTGCAGCTGCGGCAACAAGTTCGCGACGCGCTCGACGGTGGGCAAGCCGCTGCACATCGAAGTCTGCTCGCAGTGCCACCCGTTCTATACGGGCAAGCAGAAGGTGATGGACACCGCCGGCCGTATCGACAAGTTCAACCAGCGGTACAACAAGGGCGCCGCGGCCAAGACCGCCTGACGGAACCCAAGCGCCGCAACGAAAAAGGCAGCCTAGGCTGCCTTTTTCTTTCCGTGTGTATCATCCACGAGTCTCCCGCGGCAGCATGCAACCCCCTCGTCCCCATCCTCCCGAACCGGTCGACCCCGAAAGCGTCAGTCCCGCGGGACCGTTTCGGGCGCTGAAGCAGTTCGGACTCGTCCTGCTCTGCGCGGCATGGGTCGCGCTCGGGCTGGCCGGCCACGACCCGTGGAAGACCGAGGACGCGACGTCGATCGGCGTGGCGGCCGAGATGGCCGCGCGCGGCGACTATGTCGTGCCCACGCTCGCCGGCGAACCCTACCTGCCGCGCCCGCCGCTCGCGTACATCGGCGGTGCGCTGGCCATCGACGCATTCTCGCCGCCGCTGCAGGTCCACAACGCCGCGCGGATGATCGCCGGCGTGGCGCTCGCACTCGTGCTGCTCGCGACCGCTCTCGCGAGCCGCGAGTTGAACGGACGGGCGTTTCGCTGGCTGCCGGTATTGATCCTCGTCGGCAGTGTCGGCTTCTGGGACCGCGCGCACGTGCTCTCGCCCGAACTGTTCCTGACGGTGGGGATCGCCGTGGGCCTCTATGGGTTTGCGCTGGCGCTGCGCATGCCGCTCGTGGGCGGGCTGGTGCTCGGGGCCGGCATCGCGCTCGCCTTCATGGGCCGCGGCCTGCAGGGGCCGCTGTGGCTCGTGCTGACCGCGCTCATCCTGCCCGCCTGCGGCCCCGAATGGCGCAATCGCGCGTTCGCGGCGACGGTCGCCGTGGCGCTGGTCAGCGGCGTTGCGCTGTCGCTGCCGTGGCCGCTCGCGCTGCATGCGCGGGACCCGGCGCTGTTCGCGCAATGGTGGGCGAGCGAGGCGCCGGCGCACTACATCGCATTGCCCGACTTCCGGCGCGCGGAGCCGCTCTACTACCTGCGCAACCTGATCTGGTTCGCATGGCCGTCGCTGCCGCTGCTGCTGTGGCTCGTGTGGCTGCGCGGCCGCGGCTTCAACGGCGGCCTGCGCGAGCCCGGCCTCCTGATCCCGGGCGTGCTGTCGCTCGTGATCTTCGGCAGCCTCATGGTGCTGCCGGAGGCGCGACTGTCGAACGCGCTGCCGCTGCTGGTCCCGCTCGCCGTCATCGCGGCGCTGGAAGTGGACTCGCTGAAGCGCGGATTCTCCGGCGCGCTCGACTGGTTCGGCATCCTGACCTTCGGCCTGATGGCAATCCTGATGTGGGGGCTCTGGATCAACGCCTACACCAGCGGCATGCCCGCGAACGTCGCGCGTTTCTTCCGCGACACCGAAGTCGGCTACCAGCCGTCGTTCCACCTGGGCACGATGCTGGCGGCGACCGGCCTCACGGTGCTCTGGTTCATGCTCGTGCGCCCGGCGCGCCGCTCGAACCGCCGCGCGATCCTCAACTGGGCGGCCGGCGTGACGCTGATCTGGGGGCTCGTGACGACGATCTGGCTGCCCTACCTCGACTCGCGCCGCAGCTATCGCTGGACGGTCGAGAACGTTGCGATGCGCGTGCCGCGCGACGGCTGCCTGGCGAGCCGCGACCTGGGCGAACCGCAGCGCGCGCTGTTCCACTACTTCTCCGGCATCGACACGGTCCGCGAGGAAGCGCGGCCCGACCACGACTGCACGTCGCTGCTCGTGCAGTATGGGCGTCTGGCGGCTCCGCCGGCGCCGCCCGAGGGCTGGACGGCCATCTGGTCCGGGCGGCCGCCGCGGCGACGACACCGAACGATTCGTGCTTTACAAGAGAACCCCGTGAAATTCATCGACGAAGCGACGATCGAAGTGACTGGCCGGCGACGGCGGCAACGGCGCGGCGTCGTTTCGCCGCGAGAAGTACATTCCGCGCGGCGGCCCCGACGGCGGCGACGGCGGCTGGGGCGGCAGCATCTATCGCCGTCGCCGACCGCAACATCAACACGCTGATCGACTACCGCTTCGCGCGCATCCACCGCGCCAAGCGCGGCGAGAACGGCACGCGGCGCCGACCAGTACGGCCACGGCGCCGACGACATCGTGCTGCGCATGCCGGTGGGCACCGTGATCACCGACGCGGACAGCGGCGAGCTGATCGCCGACCTCGCCGTCGACGGCGCAGCGCGCGCTCGTCGCGAAGGGCGGCAAGGGCGGCCTGGGCAACCTGCACTTCAAGTCCAGCACCAACCGCGCGCCGCGCCAGTTCACGCCGGGCGAGGAAGGCGAGCAGCGCGCGAGCTGAAGCTCGAGCTGCGCGTGCTGGCCGACGTCGGCCTGCTCGGCATGCCCAACGCGGGCAAGTCGACGCTCATTCGCGCCGATCTCCGCCGCGCGGCCCAAGGTCGCCGACTACCCGTTCACCACGCTCGCCCCCAACCTCGGCGTCGTGCGCACCAGCGAGGCGAAGAGCTTCGTCGTCGCCGACATCCCGGGCCTGATCGAAGGCGCCGCCGACGGCGCGGGGCTCGGCCACCAGTTCCTGCGCCACCTCGCGCGCACGCGGCTGCTGCTGCACCTCGTCGACCTGGCGCCGCTCGACGAGGGCGTCCGACCCGGTGCACGACGCGCGCGCGATCGTGCAAGCGAACTGCAGCGCTACGACGAGGCGCTGTACGAGAAGCCGCGCTGGCTCGTGCTGAACAAGCTCGACCTCATTCCCGAGGACGAGCGCGAGGCGCGCGTCGCGAAGTTCGTCAAGGCGTATCGCTGGAAAGGTCCCGTCTTCGCGATCGCCGCGATCAATGGCGACGGCTGCCGCGAGCTGACCTTCGCGATCCAGGACTGGCTCGACGCGCATCCGGCGCACGCGGCGATGCCGCCCGACGACGCGTCCGCGACAGCGGGCGATGCGGCCGCCCCGCGTCAGCGTCGACCTGCCGGTCCCGCCGGCCGATGCGAACCCGTCGTCGTGTCGCCGGCGCCGGTACGCGCGCGCCGGCGCAAGCCCAGGGATCAGAAACGTGAGCAACGCTGGTCAAGGGCGCCAGGCGCCTCGTCGTCAAGGTCGGCTCGAGCCTCGTCACCAACGAAGGCCGCGGGCTCGACCACGCCGCGGTCGCGCGCTGGGCCGACGAGATCGCGCAGCTGCGCGCGAAGGCCGCGAGGTCGTGCTGGTGTCCTCCGGCGCGATCGCCGAAGGCATCAAGCGCCTGGGCTGGACGACGCGCCCGCGCGCCATCCACGAACTGCAGGCCGCGGCCGCGGTCGGCCAGATGGGCCTCGTGCAGGCCTACGAAACCGCGTTCGCGCAGTTCGGATTGCACACCGCGCAGGTCCTGCTCACGCACGAGGACCTGGCCGACCGCCGCCGCTACCTCAATGCGCGCACCACGCTGCGCACGCTGCTGCAGTTGTCGGTGATCCCGATCATCAACGAGAACGACACGGTGACCACCGACGAGATCCGCGTCGGCGACAACGACACGCTGGGCGCGCTGGTGGCCAACCTGATCGAAGCCGACGTGCTGATCCTGCTGACCGACCAGCAGGGTCTCTACACGGCCGACCCGCGCAAGCATCCCGAGGCGACGTTCGTCCACGAAGCGCGCGCCGGCGATCCCGACGCTCGAAGCGATGGCCGGCGGCGCCGGCAGCGACCTGGGCCGCGGCGGCATGCTCACCAAGATCCTCGCGGCGAAGCGCGCGGCGCGCTCCGGCGCGTCGACGATCATCGCGTGCGGACGCGAGCCCGACGTGCTGACGCGGCTCGCGGCGGGCGAAGCGGTGGGCACGGCGCTCGTCGCGCCCTCCGGCGCGCTCGGCGCGCGCAAGCAATGGCTCGCCGACCACGTGCAGCTCGCGGGCACGCCTGCAACTCGACGCCGGCGCCGTGCGCGCGCTGGTCGCGGAAGGCAAGAGCCTGCTGCCGATCGGCGTCGTGGCCGTCGAAGGCGCATTCGAGCGCGGCGAAGTCGTCGGGTGCTACGGGCCGGACGGGCGCGAGATCGCCCGCGGGCTCGTCAACTACGGTGCGCAGGACGCGGCGCGCATCATGCGCCGCCCGTCGTCCGAGATCGAATCGATCCTGGGCTACGTCGACGAAGCGGAACTCATCCACCGGGACAACCTGGTGCAGGCTGGGGTAGGGACGTCCGCAAAAGGCGTCCGTGGGATGTCGGTGGATGACGTGAAGCCGGCGTCGCGCCTTTTGCGGCCGGCACTTCAACTGCGAAGCAGGCGGCCGCCTTGAGGCGGCCCGGCGACGACCGCCAGCAAATCCTACGAAAAGACGAGCGTCGTGCGGCGGGCTGCGTGCGAATCGTCCGATGGCGGGGCTTGCGCAGAACTTCCGTGGCGCGGGCCTTCGCGCGCGCCCTGCCCGGCGCCGATTCGACACTTCCGCCTTCCTTTAGTAAAGTCGTTCGCGCATCCACAACGACAACGCGGCGCTGCGCGCCTCGTTGCGCCGCGCGTGCGCCGCATCGCTTCGCGGCCGCGCACTTTCATCGGGAGAACGCCATGGCACTGGTCGACCGCGTCAAGAACATCCTGCTCACCCCGAAGACCGAGTGGCCGGTGATTGCCGGCGAGGCGGCGACCGTGCCGGGCCTCTACACCGGCTACATCATGATCCTGGCCGCCATCGGCCCGATCGCGATGATGGTCCGGGGCGGCGTGATGGGCGTCGGCATCGGGTTGATGAGCTACGCGATCGGACTCGCGGTGACCTACGCGCTCGCGTGGATCGTCGATGCGCTCGCCCCGACGTTCGGCGGCGAGAAGAACTTCATCCAGTCGCTGAAGCTTGTCGCGTATTCGTACACGGCGGCGTGGATCGGGGGCATTTTCGCGCTCATCCCCGGCGTGGGCGGCATCATCTCGCTGCTGATCTCGATCTACACGTTCTACACGTTCTTCCTGGGCGTGCCCGTGCTGAAGAAGTGCCCGCAGGACAAGGCGGTCGTCTACACGATCGTCGTCGTCATCTGCGGCATCCTGCTCGGCGCGCTGCTGACCGGCCTGCTGATGACGACACTCGTCGGCGGCACGATGATGGGCGCGATGGGCATGTAGGCCCCTGCCGCCGGCAGGTTGGCGCGGGGCCGGCGCCCGGCACCGCGATCCGCAGGCGTCGCGAACGACGCCGAGGAGGCCGGCGCGCGCTTCCCTGCGCGTCGGCGTCGCTGGGCGATCGAAGTGCGTCCCGAACATGGGGAACATGGGGCATGCGCGCCGGCGGCCCGCGACGCCTGTCGGCGCATCCGGCGCGTCTGGCCGGAGCGTGCGCCGGATCCCGCTGCTGCGGTTATGCTTCCGGTCCGGTCCTTCCCGACGAGCCAACGATGAACCCGGTTTCATTCCTTCGTAGCGCGCGCCTGCGGTGGGTACTCCTGGCGCTCCTGGCGGTCGCCGCCCTGCCCGCCTGGCCGGCACCGATGCAGCCCGGTCTCTGGGAACTGACGATGACGGTCGTCGTCAATGGCGAGCCGCAAACGGTTCCGACCGCGCGCGACTGCATATCGCAGCGGGACATCGACGACGGCCGGAAGACGCTGCCCCGACCGGAGGGCGCATGCACGCTGTCCAACGTGCAGCGCACGGACGAACGCGCGACCTACGACCTCGAGTGCCGCAAGGACACCGTGGTCACCCGCGGCAGTGCCGACATCACGTTCGCGCCGGAGCGCTACGACGGCAAGGTGAACCTCGTCGTCGCCGGCAGGAACAACACCGTGCTGCCGATCGCGATGTCGCTGCGAGCGACGCGCATGGGAGAGTGCACGAAGTGACGTGAAGCCGGTGCGCGCCTGCATCTTCGGCGAACCGCCCCAACGTCAGGTCGTGCGCAAACGTCCTGGGACAGCCGGGCGACATTCGCGGAAACGCGCGGGCGTCGCGCTACTTCACCGACGGCGCGACCGGATCCGAGTAGGAGTCGGGCATCTCGGGATGCGCAACGCCGTAGAGCCGCTGTCGCCGCGTCTGCGGCTTGGCGTGCAGGAACCGCTCGAGTTCGAGCAGCGCGCGACGATACGACTCGCGCTTGAACTCGATCACGGTCTCGAGCGGAATCCAGTAGTCATGCCACCGCCACGCGTCGAACTCCGGATGCTCGGTCGCGCGCAGGCTGACGTCGTTGTCGCGGCCGACGAGCCGCAACAGGTACCAGATCTGCTTCTGGCCGCGGTAGCTGCCACGCCATTCGCGCTTGATCCAGTGCTGCGGCACCTCGTAACGAAGCCACTCGCGCGTGCGGCCGAGAACCTTGACGTGCTGGGGATCGAGCCCGACTTCCTCGTGCAACTCCCGGTACATCGCCTGCTCGGGCGTTTCACCGGGATTGATGCCACCTTGCGGAAATTGCCACGAGTGTTCGCGGATCCTTTTGCCCCAGAAGACCTGGTTCCTGGCGTTGACGATGACGATGGCGACGTTCGGGCGATAGCCGTCACGATCCAGCATCGGTGTCACCCTGCTGCAAAGTAAAGTTGCGCCGATTGTTGCACAGGACCCGCCACGCTGCAAAGGCGGACGCGCGGCCGGCGGCCTCAGCGGCCGCGCGGCGCGGTTTCGCACGGGTGTCGCGGTCAGCGTGAGCGTACGATCGCGGCGCACCAGCAGCACCGCGACGCGGTCGCGCGATGGCGTCCGCCGCCAGCAGCCGCTGCAGCGTATCGACGTCGGGAACGGGCACGCCGTCGAGCGCGACGATCACGTCGCCGCGCGCCAGTCCGGCCACGGCCGCGGGCGAACCGCGTTCGACCGTCTCCACGCGCACGCCCGAGTCGCGCGGAAGATCGAAGTGGCGGACGATGCGCCGCGGCAGCGGCAGCGTCTGGCCGCCCACACCGAGCCGGGCGCGGCGCACGCGGCCGTCGCGGATCAGCGCGATGGCCACCCGCTCGGCGGTCGAGGCGGCGATCGCGAAGCAGATGCCCTGCGCCGCGCGGATCACCGCGGTGTTGACGCCGATGACGTCGCCGCGCGCGTCGACCAGCGGACCGCCGGAGTTGCCGGGATTGAGCGACGCGTCGGTCTGCAGCACGTTGTCGAGCAGCCGGCCCGTCTGCGCGCGCATCGAGCGGCCCAGCGCGCTCACGATGCCGGCGGTCACCGTGTGCTGGAAGCCGTACGGGCTGCCGATGGCGATCGCCACCTGGCCGACGCGCACGCCCGCGGACGTCGCCGAAGCGGCAGCCACGCGAGGTCGTCCGCGCCCACCTTCAGCACCGCCAGGTCCGAATCCGGGTCGTCGCCGACGATCTGCGCCGCCGCGGTCCGGCCGTCCGGCAGCGTCACCTCGATGGCGGCGGCACCGCTCGCGACGTGGCTGTTGGTGACGAGGTAGCCGTCCGGCGTGATCAGGAATCCGGAGCCGGAACCCTCGCGGTCGCGCCCGCTCGCCCGCTCGACGCGCACATGCGCGACGGCCGGGCGACACGCGGGCGACGGCACTACTGACCGCATGGGAATAGGCGTCGAGCAGCGCCGAATCCACGACCGGGACCGGCGCGGGCGCGCGTTCGCGAGGCGAATCGAGGGGCATTCGCGGCACATGGCGCCGTCGCGGGGACGTTTCAAGCGGCGCCGCCCCCTTGCGGCCGGGCGCCCGGACCCGGGGTGCGGCAGGGGGACATTACGCCCCCCTTGATTTGCCGCAAGATAGCACCCGGAAGGGGTGGCATCATCGCCCCCATGGACACGATCGTACCCACCCCCGTTCCACCCCTGGCCTTCGACGCGGCCCTCGTCACCAAGTACGACGGTTACGGCCCGCGCTACACCTCCTACCCGACCGCCGACCGCTTCCACGACGGCTTCGGCGCCGCGCAGTACGTCGACGCGATCGGCGACCGGAACGCGCAGCGGATCGACGCAGCCGCTGTCGCTGTACGTGCACATCCCGTTCTGCAACACCGTCTGCTTCTATTGCGCGTGCAACAAGGTGCTGACCAAGGACCACGGGCGGTCCGCGAAGTACATCAAGTACGTCGAGCGCGAGATCGCGATGGTCGGCGCGCTCGTCGAGGGCAAGCCTCCGGTCGTGCAGCTGCACTGGGGCGGCGGCACGCCGACGTTCCTGTCGCGCGAGGAGATGAGCACGCTGATGGGCGCGCTGCGCGGCCAGTTCACGTTCGCGCCGGACGCCGAGATCTCGATCGAGGTCGACCCGCGCAAGGTCACGGCCGAGACGATCGAGTTCCTCGGCGAACTGGGCTTCAACCGGATTTCGGTCGGCATCCAGGACTTCGATCCGGAGGTGCAGGCGGCGGTCAATCGCATCCAGTCCGAGGAGGAAACGCGCCTCGTGATGGACACCGCCCGGCGCTCGGGTTTCGTGTCGGTCAACGCGGACCTGATCTACGGGCTGCCGCGGCAGACGGTGGCAGGCTTCTCGACGACGCTCGATCGCGTGATCGACGCGGCGCCCGATCGCATCGCGCTGTACAGCTACGCGCATGTGCCGCATCTGTTCAAGCCGCAGCGGCGCATCGCGATCGCCGAGTTGCCCCCGCCGCAGGAGAAGCTCGCGATCCTGGCGCTCGCCATCGAGAAGCTCGCCGCGGCCGGCTATGTGTACATCGGGATGGACCACTTCGCGAAGCCGGGCGACGAACTCGCGGTCGCGCAACGCGAGCGGAAGCTGCATCGCAATTTCCAGGGCTACTCGACGCGGCCGGACTGCGACCTGCTCGCGTTCGGCATCTCCGCGATCGGCAAGGTGGGCGCCGCCTACACCGCGAACGTGAAGACGCTCGACGAGTATTACGCGAAGATCGACGCGAAAGAGCTGCCCGTCATGCGCGGCGTGGCGCTCGACAGCGACGATCTGCTGCGGCGCGACGTGATCCAGAAGCTGATGTGCAACTTCGACCTCGACTTCGCCGAAGTCTCGCGCCAGCACGGCGTCGATGCGGCCGCGTTGTTCGCACCGGAAGTCGCGGCGCTGGCCCCGCTCGCTGCGGATGGACTGGTCGAGCTGTCGCCGGCGGGCATCCGCGTGACGCCGCGCGGCCGCCTGCTCGTGCGCACCGTCGCGATGAACTTCGACCGCTACCTGCGCGAGCGCCTGCAGCGGCCACAGTACTCGAAGGTGATCTAGGGGAAACGTCCGCAAAAGGCGTCCGTGCGGACCGGGGATGACGTTTGGCCTGCGTCGCGCCTTTTGCGGCCGGGACCGCAACTTCGAAGTCAGGCGGCCGCCTTGGGGCGGCCCGGCGCCGGCCGCCGAAAAGGGCTAGGAAAAGACGAGCGTCGTGCGACTGGTTGCGCGCAAGTCGTCCGAAGGTGGGACCTCGGAAGGACTTCGTTATCAGCGTGGATCTCCGCAAAGGTGGCCATGCCGCGGCGCTTGGCATAGTCTGACGGACTGCGCACCTTTCACCTTCGCTGCAAGGAATCCGCCGCCATGACGCTCGTCGCCACCGCGAAGCAGGACGACATCGGCTTCGTCACCTTCGAGAACCCGGGCAAGCACAACGCGTTGTCGCGCGCCATGGTCGATGGCGTCATCGCCGCGCTCGCCGACTTCCGCACGCAGGGCGTGCGCGTCGTCATCCTCGGCGCGCCGCCGGGCGCGAAAGTCTGGTCGGCCGGCCACGATGTCGGCGAGTTGCCGATCGACGGACGCGACCCGCTGGGCTGGGACGACCCGCTGCCCATTCTCATCCGCGAACTCGAGAGCTACCCGGCGCCGGTGATCGCGATGATCGAGGGCACCGTGTGGGGCGGCGCGTGCGAAGTGGCGTTCGCGTGCGACCTCATCGTCGCCTCGCCCGAGACGACCTTCGCCGTGACGCCCGCGAAGCTGGGCGTCCCGTACAACGTCGCGGGGATGGTGACGTTTCTCAATGCCGCCAATCTCAGGATCATCAAGGAGATGGCGTTCACCGCAGCCCCGATCAAGGCGTCGCGCGCCGAGCAGCTGGGGCTCGTCAACCACGTGGTCCCGGTCGCGCAGCTCGCGGCGTTCACGCTGCAGCTCGCGCAACAGATCGCGGGCAACGCACCGCTGTCGATCTCGGTGATGAAAGAGCAACTGCGGATCCTGTCGGGCGCGCGGCCGATGACGCCGCAGGGATTCGAACGTATTCAGGGCCTTCGTCGTGTCGTGTACGACTCGGAGGATTTCCGCGAGGGCATCCTCGCGTTCAAGGAAAAGCGGCGGCCGGTCTTCAAGGGCAAGTGACGTTCCGGACCCCGCATCGCGCACTGCGCAAAGGAGAACCATGATGAACCGCAACCCATTGATCGCGACGGCCATGCTGGCCGCCGGCCTGGCGCTGGCGCCGCATGCGGCCGCGCAGAAGCTCCTGACCGGATTCCCGACGCTCACGACGGCCGCCGCGCAGGCTGCGGCGCAGGCGGCGCTCGCGAAGTGCCAGAAGGACGGCTTCACCGTCGCGGTGGCGGTCGTCGACCGTGCCGGGCAGCCGCTCGCGCTGCTGCGCGACAACCTCGCGGGCACGCATACGAGCCAGACCGCCACCGGCAAGGCGGCCACGGCGGTCAGCTTCCGTACCGACACGACCGAACTCGCCGCGTCGACGCAGGCCGGCAAGCCGTCGAGCGGCATCCGCGCGCTGCCGGGTGTGGTCGCCGTGGGCGGCGGGCTGATGATCCGCGCGAAGGGCTCGCTGGTCGGCGGCATCGGCGTCTCGGGCGCGCCGAACGGCGAGGCCGACGACGTGTGTGCGAAGGCCGGCATCGCGGCCATCGCCGACGCGATCGAACTCGAGTGACCGGGCGACGACCGCCGTCGCTGCGGCAAGTTGCCGCAGCGATGTTGCGGTGGTTCCCCCTTGCCTTCCCCTTTGCGGCCACCCCGGCTTGACCTGCGTCAAACGTTGCCGCGCCGACTTGGTGCGCCTGCCTGCCCGCGGCTAGACTGAACGAAACGCGGCGCGGCTGCCGCAACAACAGGCAATCGGGCGAGCCGCCTCGCGGCGACCGCTGCCATCGTCGGTCCAGGGGAGGCTTCATGATTCGTTCCGGTCGAGTTTTCGCGGGCTTCGCCGCGGTTCTGGCGACGCTGTTGTTCGCAACCGCATCCGTGCCGGCGTTCGCGCAGGCCAAGACGGCGACGGCCAAGCCGCCCGCCCGGGCCGCGGCATTCGACGCGTCGCCGTGCCTTGGCTGCCACTCCGCCATCAAGGCGTTCTACGACGGCGGCAAGCACAAGACCGTGGGCTGCAATGCATGCCACGACGGCACGACCGAACATCTCGCCGATTCGCAGAAGCGCCCGGCGACGAAGACCGACCTCGCGACGTGCGGCGGCTGCCACCAGAACCAGTACAAGTCGTACGCGCAGATGGACTTCCATCGCGGCGCGCGCTTCGAGAAGAAGCAGACGATCGGTCCCGCGCCCAACCCGGCGTACGACCTGCTGATGACGCCGCACGGCTTCACGAAGGAACACAACATGCCGCGCGGCCATACGTTCGCGCTGCTCGACCAGTACGTCGTCGACCGCGCATTCGGCGGCCGGTTCGCGCCGAAGGACAAGTGGCGCTACCTGTCGGCGTCCGGCGATTTCAAGGTCTGGGACATGCTCGAGGACCTCTATCCGGACAACACCGACCAGAAGGCCTTCCTGCCGGGCACCGCGGCCGCCGCGAACCCGGTGTGCCTGTCCTGCAAGACGCAGGATCACATCCTCGAGTGGGCGTACATGGGCGACCCGGTGCCGGGCGCCAAGTGGAGCCGCACGTCGAAGGTGGTCGAGGCCGCGAAGTCGGTCAACCACTCGCTCAACTGCATCTTCTGCCACGACCCGCACGCGGCGAAGCCGCGCATCGTCCGCGACGCGCTGATCGAGGCCGTGCAGCGCACGGACTTCCCGACGCTGTACTCGCAGGACCCGCGCAAGACGAAGGTCGACGTGAAGGACATGGGCATGCGCGGCTTCACGCGCAAGATCGGCATGCTCGAACGCTACGACGGGCGCCTGCAGTGCGGGCAGTGCCACGTCGAGTACAACTGCAACCCGGGCTTCAACCCGAACACGGGCGAGCCGATCACGATGGCCGACAAGCGGACGAACTACTTCCCGTTCGTCGACGTCAACAACGTGCTGAAGGCGTACGACCACATCCAGTTCCGCGACTTCCGCAACCAGTTCACCGGTGCCGCGCTGTGGAAGGCCCAGCACCCGGACGTCGAGACCTACTACAACTCGACGCACGAGAAGCTGGGCATCGACTGCGCCGCCTGCCACATGCCGAAGGTGAAGGACGCCAAGACCGGCAAGCAGTACACGTCGCACTGGCAGACCAATCCGAAGAACTACCTCAAGGAAACGTGCCTGCAGTGCCACAGCCAATGGACCGAGCAGCAGGCGCGCTACGTGATCGAGTCGATGGCGACGCACTACCAGGGCAAGGTGCGGCACGCCGAGTTCTGGCTCGCGCAGCTCATCAACAAGTTCGCGCCGGCGCAGGCCGCGGGCGTGTCCGAGGACACGCTGAAGGCCGCACGCGTCAAGCACGGCGAAGCGCATGCGAACTGGGAGTGGTGGACCGCCACGAACGGCGCATCGTTCCACAACCTGAACCTCGCGAAGAGCTCGCTCGCGAAGTCGGTGACCGCGTCGCAGGAGGGCATCAAGCTGCTGGACGACGCGATCAAGGCGAAGCAGGTCCCACCGCTGGCGGCCGCGCCCGCTGCACCCGCGGCGCCGACGGCTCCCGCGGCCAAATAGGCGCGATGCCCGCGCGCGCCGACGGCACGACCTTGCCGCGGCGCGTGCGTCGCCCTCGGCGGTCGGCATCGCGATGAGCGACGCTCCGGTCTCGAGCTGGTATTTTCTCGCGCTCGCCGCGGGAATGACGCTGGCGGCATTCGTCTGGGTGCTGCGCCCGTTGCTCACCCGGCGTGCCGCGGCGCGTGCCGCCGACCCGGCGCCGGACCCCGCGTCCGACGGCAATGCCTCCGCCGTGCGGCCTGGCATGGCGCGGCGCTACGCGCTTGCCGTGGCGATCGCGGTGCCCCTGCTCGCGGCCGCGCTGTACGCGTGGCTCGGCGACTTCGGCGCGCTCGACGAACGCCGCACGCTCGACCCACAGACTGCGCGCGAAACGCTGTCGGCCGACGCGCTGCGCGCCGATCTCGTCGCGCGGATCGCCCGCAATCCGCGCGATGGACGGGCGCGCGTGCTGCTCGCGCGCGTCGAATTCGGCGAAGACCGCTTCGCGCAGGCGGCCGCCGCGTTCGCCGAAGCCATGGCGGTGGATCCCCGGGTGGCCAAGGACCCGGAAATCTGGTGCGAGTATGCGGACGCGCTCGGCATGGCGCAGAACGGATCGCTCGAAGGTCGTCCACGCGAATTGCTGGCGCAGGCGCTCGCGCTCGATCCGCGGCATCCGCGGGCGCTGGAGATGGCGGGCAGTGCCGCCTACGAGGCGCGCGACTTCGCCGGGGCCGCACGCTACTGGCGCGAACTGCTCGCGCTGGCGCCGCCGGGCTCGTCCGAGCAGCGCGAACTCGCGGCGGCGATCGCGCGCGCCGACCTCCTCGCCGCGTCCGGCGTGCGATGATGCACCATCCCTTTCCGTGAACCTCGCTCCGAGCCGACGCGCGATGAAGATGCTGCCCACCCTGCTCCTTCTGTGCGCGGTCCCGATCGCGCTCACGCTGTCCGCGCAGACGCTGCCCGTCGCGACCTCGCGCGGCCAGATGCTCTACGACACGCACTGCATCGCGTGCCACTCGAAGGAAGTGCACTGGCGCGAGCGCCGGCTGGTATCGGATTGGCCGAGCCTCGCCGCCGAAACGAGGCGGTGGCAGGCCAACCTGGGCCTCGGCTGGTCGAACGACGAGGTCGCCGACGTCGTCCGGTACCTCAACACGACGATCTACCGGTTTCCGGACCAGGCGCCGAAGCAGCTCGGCTGACCGGAGTCCCGACCGGTGCACCGCGCGCGATGAGTGATCCTTCGAGCGGAAATCCCGGTTTGCAGTGGGTCGCGGCGCTGCGCAATCCCGCGTGCTTTCCGCACGCGGCCGGCGCGATCGAGATCGTCGAGACGCACATCTCGTGGGTCGTGCTCGCGGGTGCGTTCGCGTACAAGATCAAGAAGCCCGTGAACCTGGGCTTCCTCGATTTTTCCACGCTCGACCTGCGGCATGCAGCGTGCGCGGACGAACTGCGGCTCAACCGCCGGCTCGCGCCGGACCTGTACGTCGACCTCGCGCGCATCACCGGCAGCCCCGGGAGCCCGCGGGTCGACGGACCCGGGCCCTGTTTCGAGTACGCGGTGCGCATGAAGCGATTCGACCGCACCCGCGAACTCGACCGCCTGCTCGCCGCGGGAACGCTGACGTCCGACCACGTCGACCGACTCGCCCGCCGCGTCGCCCGGTTCCACGGCGAGATTCCGCGCGCCGCGGATGCGCAACCGTGGGGCACCTCGGCCGCCGTGCTCGCCACGGCGCAGGCGAACTTCGCGCACGTGCGCTCGCTCGCGCAGGATGCGTCCACGGCCGCACGCGTGGATGCGCTCGAACGCTGGACCGCGACGACGCACCGGACGCTGGCGCCCGCGCTCGACGCACGCCGGCGCGACGGCTTCGTCCGCGAGTGCCACGGCGACCTGCACCTCGCGAACATCGTGCTGCACGACGATGACGTCGTCGTCTTCGACTGCATCGAGTTCAATCCCGCGTTGCGCTGGATCGACGTGATGGCGGAAATCGCCTTCACCGTCATGGACTTCCATTTCCGCGGCCGCCCAGACCTCGCGCAGGGATTCCTCAACGCGTACCTCGAGGAAACCGGCGACTATGCGGGGCTCGCGGTATTGCGCTTCTTCACCGTGTACCGCGCGCTCGTGCGCGCGAAGGTCGCCGGCATCCGCGCCGCGCAGGAAGGCAATGCGGACGCGCGGGACCGCGATCGCCGCGACGGCCTCGCGCACCTCGCGCTGGCGGAGCGCCTGGCCCGGGCACCGCGACCGGCACTCGTCGTCACCTTCGGCCCCTCGGGCAGCGGCAAGAGCCACGCGGCGGCGCAGCTCGCGGTGCACGGCGAGTGGATCCGGGTGCGCTCCGACGTCGAGCGCAAGCGCCTGGCGGGCCTGTCCGTCACCGCGCGCTCGGGCGCGGGCCCGAGCGCCGGACTCTACGCGGGCTCGATGTCGGATCGCACGTACGCGCGGCTTGCCGAACTCGTGCGCGTCGTGATCGCGGCCGGGTATCCGGTGATCGTCGACGCGACGTTCGGGGAACGTGCGCGCCGCGACGCGATGCGCGCGCTCGCGGCGGAGCTCCGCGTGCCGTTCGTCATCCTTTTCCCGCAGACCCCGGACGCCGTGATGCGTGCGCGCGTGGCGGCGCGCGCGGCCGCAGGCACCGACCCGTCCGAGGCCACGGTGGACGTGCTGGAGCACCAGCTTGCGTCGCTGCGGCCTCCGGGCGACGACGAGCGGCCCGCGCTCGTCGCGTTCGACGCGTCGGGAACCGTCGATGGCGCGATGCTCGCGCGCGCCGTCGCCGCGCGCGTCAATCGCGGCTAGGAAGCTCTGCGAAAAGCCCCGCCTTCGGTCGACGCTTCGGACAATGGAGGCAGCCGGTCGCACGACACCCGTCTTTTCGAAGTCTTTGTTCGCGGCCGGCGCCGGGCCGCCCCAAGGCGGCCGCCTGTTTTCGCAGTTCGAATGGCCGGCCGCAAAAGGCGCAACGCCGGTCTCATTTCATCCGCGGGCCCGGCGGACGCCTCTTGCGGACGTTCCCTCGCGCGCCGTCAGGCGGCGACCGGGGCTGCGCTCGTCGCGAGGTATTCGCTGACCTCCGCGGCCGTCGTGTCGCCGTGCTGGATGCGATCGCCGACCGACACGCCGCCGCGATAGTTCGCGAAGAAGTACAACCCCGGATTGGCCGCTTCCGCGGCGGCCACGGGACGCAGCCGGTCGAGATGGCCGATGTCGTATTGCGGGATGGCCTGGGGCCAGCGCACCAGTTCCTGCCACAACGGCGGCTGCCCCGCGCCGACGAGATCGGCGAGTTCCGTGTGCACGGCGGCCTTGAGCGCGGCATCCGCCAATTCGAGCACTTCCGGATTGCGGCGCCCCCCGGCGAACGTGGTCACGAGCACGGTGCCTTCAGGCGCGCGACCGCGGAACATGCTGCTCGAGAACAGCGTGCCCAGCACCGCCCGGTGCTCGACCCGCGGCACCAGGAAGCCGAAGCCCGTGAGCGAATGGGCGACGGCGCTGCGGGCGTAGGTCGAAGCGACGATCGCGATCGGCGCGTAGGCGACGCCCGCGAGCGCGCGGGCGGCCTCCGGCGCGAGGTCCGCGACGATGCGCGACGCGGCGGGTGCCGGCGAGGCAACGACGACGGCGCGCGCTTCGTGCACGACGTTCTGCCCGCCGCGCGCGCCGGTCACGATGAAACCGCCGGCGGGCGCGCGCACGACCTGCGCAACGCGCACGCCGCATTCGACGTGCGCGAGCTTGCCGGCAAGGCTGTCGGTGAGCGTCTGCATGCCGGCGCGGAACGAGAAGCTCCTGGCGGCGTTCTTCGCCACTTCCTTCTTCTTCCTGCGTTCGCGGGCGCCGAGGATCTGGCCCTTGATGAGGCTGCCGTACTTCTGCTCGAGCGCCAGCAGCTTCGGGAACGCGGCCGCGACGGAAATGCGCTCCGGATCGCCCGCGTAGATGCCCGCGACGAACGGGTCGATCGCATAGTCGAGGAACTCGCGCCCCAGGCGTCGCCGCACGAACGACGCGATCGACTCCTCGACGCCGGGCGCCGAGGGCGCGATGAACGGCTCGCGCATGAGGCGCAGCTTGGCACCGGTGGAGAACGCCGACGTCTTGAGGAACGCGGGCCCCGACGTCGGCAACGCGGCCAGCTTCGCGTCGCGGACGATGTACCGGATGGCCGCCGACTCGCTCGCGTCCTCGCGTTCGCCGGTGATACCGAGTTCGGTCAGGAGCTCCGCGATGCGCGGCGAGGTGTCGAGCGTGCTGTTGGGCCCGCGCTCGAAGAATGCGCCGTCGCGCCGGGTCGTCGCGATGACGCCGCCCGCCTGCGGCTCTGCCTCGAGCACGCACACGCGGTAGCCGCGCCGTTCGAGACCGTGCGCTACGCAGAGGCCCGAGATGCCGGCCCCGATGACAATCGTGTCGAATTGCATGGGCAAGGGCGCGAACAGCGCGCGAGGGTGACGATGCGATTCATTTTACCGGCGGAGCCCCCAGCGCCGTGTTGACCGCGGTGAAGAACTCGGCGAGGCTCAGCGGCTTTCCGACGTAGGCGTCGAAACCCGCCTCCGTGATCAGCTTGCGATCCTGCTGCATGACGGAAGCCGTCACCGCGATGATCGGAATGTGAGCCGTGGCGGGCTGCCCGCGCAATACGCGCAGCGCGTCGATGCCGTTCATGCCGGGAAGCTGGATGTCCATGAGGATGAGGTCCGGGATGCGCGCAGTCGCGAGCGCGATCCCGTCCTCCGCATTCTCCGCCTCGAGCGTCGTATGCCCCTTGACCTGCAGCACGTCCCGTACCAGCTTCATGTTCCGCGGGTTGTCTTCGATGATCAGAATCAGGCTCATGGGCGATCCGGAAGGGTGAAGTAGAACGTCGAACCGGCGCCGGGCGCGCTTTCCACCCAGATGCGCCCGCCGTGCAACTCGACGAAACGACGCACGAGTGCCAGCCCCAGGCCCGTGCCCTCGTGCTTGCTCATGTAGTTGGTCCCGACCTGCTTGAATTCCTCGAACACCGCCTCCTGGTCCTCGGGCGCGATGCCGATGCCCGTATCCCGGACGGCGACGAGCAAACCGCCGTCGGCGCGCGTCGCGACGACATCCACGCGACCGCCGTCGGGCGTGAACTTCACCGCGTTGGACAGCAGGTTCACCACGATCTGCTTGAACTTGCGTTCGTCCGCGGCGATCTCGCCGAGCGCCGGCGCCACCTCGAGGCCGAGCGCGATCCCGTGCTTGCCCGCGCGCTCGCGGATCAGCGTCATCGCGTCGGCCAGCGCCGCGGGAAGGTCGAATCGCGACACCTCGAGCTCCATGCGGCCGGCCTCGACCTTGGACAGGTCGAGCACGTCGTTGATCAGGTTGAGCAGGTGCTTGCCCGAGTTGTGGATGTCCTTGAGGTAATCGTCCTGCTTCTCGTTGAGCTCGCCGAAGTAGCGTGCGAGCAGCACTTCCGAGAAGCCGATGATCGCGTTGAGCGGCGTGCGCAGCTCGTGCGACATGCTCGGCGAGAAACGCCGACTTGTGCTGGTTCGCGATCTCGAGCTGCCGGCTCTTGTCCTGGATCTCGTGAAACAGCCGCACGTTCTCGATCGCGATGACCGCCTGGTCGGCGAACGTCCTGACGAGGTCGATCTCCCGATCGGTAAAGGCCATGACCTCGTCACGCCAGAGCACGATCACGCCGATCGGATTGCCCTCGAGCAACATCGGCACGCCCAGCATTGTCCGCAGCGCCTTCCCGCTGGCAACGCATCGGCGGCGTAAACCGGATCCAAACGTACATCACGCACGTGATCAGCGGGGACCGCGAAGCTAATCGAGCGGCCACGTCTCGGTACGTGCAGCATGTTCGTCCGGATCGTCGCCCCGCACGAACTCGCCGCGCGAACAGCGGGCGCACGTGCCCGATGTCGCCGGACCATCTCACGATCCACTGCGCAGCGCTCTGTCCGCTGAACGACGTTCGGTCGCAGCGGGACCGGCTGCGTTCGAGCCTGCCACTGCGACTCTTCGCGTCAGCCTCCGCCGTCCGCAGTGACTCGGCCGCCGGCCGCAAGCGCGGCGTCGTCGGCGGCAGCACCATGCGCGGCTGGCGAACGGCGAACCGAGCACAGGTGCACCGCGCGCTCGGCCACGGCATTCAGCACCGGCTGCACGTCGGTCGGCGAGCTCGAGATCACGCGCAGGATCTCGCTGATCGCCGTCTGCTGCTCGAGCGAGTTGGTGAGCTCGCGCGTGCGCTCGTCGACCTTGCGTTCCAGCCCCGCGTAGGACTCGCGCAACTGCGCGGTCATCCGGTTGAACCGGTCCGCGAGCGCTTCCAGTTCGTCGCCCGTGCGCACGACGATCTGCTGGTCGAGGTTGCCCTCGCCGATGCGCTGCGCGCCTTCGGAGAGCGTGCGGATCGGCCGCACCATCCCCCGGGCGAGCGCCAGCGCGCCGGCGGCCGATAGCACGAGGCCCGCGAGCAGCAGCAAGACGGTGCGGACGATCGATGCGTTGAGCTTCGCGAACACCTCGGACACCGGCTGTTCGACGAACACGTTCCAGTTGAGCGACTCGATCGGCGCCACCGACGCGAGGATCTGCGTGCCCGCGAGGTCGTGCGACAGCATCGCCGTGTCGTCGCCTTCGAGCTTGCCGGCGGCGCGGACGTGCTCCAACTCCGACAGGTTGGTCTTGCGCAGCACGAGCCCGATGTCGGGATCCGCCACCAGGAAGCCGTTGCGATCGACGACATAGGCCTTGCCCTTGTCGCCGATCTTGATCCGCGAGACCACGTCCCAGATGAACTTGAGGTTCACGTCGGCGATCGTCACGGGCCCGTTGTCGCCGCCGGCACGGATCGCGATCGTCATGTACGGCTCGGTCTCCTTGCGGAAGTAGACGGGGCCCACCCACGGCTGCCCGCGCCTGGCACCGCGGAACGCCGGCTCGGCGGAGCGGTCCTTGCCCGAATTCAGCACGTCCATGCCGAGCCGCGACACCAGCACCTGCTCGCGCCCGTTGCCGTCGAGCTGCGCGATGTCGGTGACCTCGGGTACCTGGCGCAGGAGCTTCAGGAACTCGATGCGGCGCAGTTCGACGTCGCTCGCGTCGAGCTGCGGCAGCGCCGCGTACGCCAACTGCTGCTGGATCTGCCGGATGTACTGCTCGATCCGCGACGCCGCGGCGATCGCCTTTTCCTGCTGCAGGCTGCCGAGCGCCGTGCGGTGCTCCTGGTACGAGAAGTAGACGCTGATCGCACCGGACGCCAGCAGCGCGCCGGTGACGAGCGTCAGCAGCAGCACCAGGTACTTGCGGAAGAGGCGCCCCTGCCGCGACTTGCGCGGGGGCGCCGCGCCGTCGGCTTCGGCGTCCGTCGCGGGACCCCTGCGGGTGGAACCGTCGATCACGCGATCACCTCGTCGGCGCGCAGCAGCAGCGCCTGCGGAACCGTGACGCCGATGGCCTTCGCGGTCTTCTGGTTGACGACCAGCTGGAACAGCGTCGGCTGCTGCACCGGCAACTCCGCCACATTGGCCCCCCGCAGTATCCTGTCGACGTACGTGGCCGAGATCCGGCGGAACGCCACGAGGTCGGGTCCGTACGATAGCAGTCCGCCGCCATCGGCGAACGCTCGAAACGGCGAAATTGCCGGCAGCCGGTGCCGCAGCGACCATTCCGCGATGCGCTGCGAATTGACGCTGATGATCGGCGACGTCAGCATCACGACCGCCTGCGTGCGCGCGTCCGCGATCAAGGCGAGCTGCTGGAGCATCGTGTCGGCGGTCCGGAACTCCGCGACGCGCAGATCCACGCCGAAGCCCTGCGCCGCCGCACGCGCCGCGGCGAGCTGCGGTTCGCCGGTCGCGACGTCCCACAGCGCCGTCATGCGCTTGCGCCCCGGCAGCAGCTGGACCAGGAGTTCGAGCCATTTGCCGGCGAGCGCAGGCTGGTCGAGGAAGAGACCGGTAACGTTGCCGCCCGGACGCCCGAGGCTTTGCACGAGGCCGGCGGCGACCGGATCGGTTTCGAGGTCGAGCGCGACGATCGGGATGCGCGTCGTCGCGCCGTGCGCGGCCTTGACGGCCGCCGGTCCCGTCGCGTAGACGACGTCGACCTCGAGCCGCACCAGCTCGGCGGCCAATTGCGGCAGCGTGGCCACCGTGCCCTCCGACGACCGCCGCTGGATGACGAGATTGCGACCTTCCTCGAAGCCGAGTTCGCGCATCGTGCTCCGGAATTGCGCGAGCGAATCGACGCCGCCCAGCGTCAGGAAGCCGACGACCGCGGGCTTGCGCGTGGATTGCGCGCGGGCGGCCGAAACGAGCGCGAGTGCGGACGCCACCAGGAACCGGCGCCGGACCGTCACGGGATCACCTCGTCCGCCCGCAGCAGCAGCGACGGCGGGAACGTGAGGCCCAGCGCGTTCGCGGTCCCGCGGTTGACGATGAGTTTGAGCTTCGTCGGCTGCTGCACCGGCAGCTCGGAGGGCTTCGCGCCCTTGAGAATCCTGTCGACGTACAGCGCGGCACTGCGATAGTTGTCTTCGAAGTCGGGGCCGTAGGCCAGCAGACCGCCCGCGGCGGCGAAGTCCCGCCGCGAGTAGATCGACGGCAGCCCCAGGCGCGCCGAGGCTTCCGCGATGCGCGCGAGTTCCGCGCCGATCGCCGGATCCGACAGCGCGAGAATCGCGTCGGCACGACCGGGGACGATCTCGCCCAACGCCTTCGCCACCTCGTCCGGGCGCCGCGCCTCCAGCAGCAGGAGTTCGATGCCTGCGGCGCGGGCGCTCTCCTGCACGCCTTGCACGACGGCGGGCGAAATCGGGCTCGCAGGATTGTGCAGGACCGCGACCCGCTTGATGGCGGGCGCTACCGCCTTCAGCAACTCGAGCTGCTTGGCGCCGAGCTCCGATTGCAGATTCGACATGCCGGTCACGTTGCCGCCCGGGCGGCCCAGGCTCGCGACGAGCCCGATGGCCACCGGATCGCCTACCGTCGTGAACACGATCGGGATGGTCGACGTCGCGGCCTTCGCATGCTGCGCCGACACGCCGCCGCCTACGACCAGCACGTCGACCGGCAGCGCGACGAGCTCGCGCGCAATCGCGGGCACGCGATCGAGATCGGCGCTGGTGCTGCGAAACTCGACGACGACATTCTCTCCCTCGACGTACCCCAGTTCGCGCAATGCGTGCCGGAACGCGACCACGAACGCATCGCTCTCAGTGCGTTCCCCGATCACGCCGACGCGCGGGAGCTTCGAGGGCTGCTGGACGAATGTCACCCATCCCGCCACGACCAGCCCGACCGCCAGAAAGCCGAGGAGCGTGCGCCGGGCGATCACGCGCGTTTCCCGGCGCACAGCGGCAACGCGGCGGGACGCGTCGCCTTCACTGGATCACTGCGTCCGCGCGTCGCAGCACCGACTCCGGCACCGCGACGCCCAGTGCCTTCGCCGTCCTGAGGTTGACCGCAAGCTCGAGTCGCGTCGGCAACTCGACGGGCAGGCTGTCGGCACGCGCGCCCTTGAGGATGCGGTCGACGTACGACGCGAGCCGCCGGTAAACATCCTGCAGGTTCGGACCGTAGGTCGCGAGGAACCCCGCTTCCGCGAATTGCGCCCAGCCGGAGATCGCCGGCAGCCGCTCCTTCAGCGCGAATTCGGCGATGAGGCCGGCCCGCGCAACCATGCCCGCATCCTGGAACACGATGATGCCGTCGACGCGCTCGCGGCGAATCCGGTCGAAGGCCGCATCCGTCGTCTCCCCGGGAAGGATCGTCACGTACACCGTCTTCACGCCCATGCGCCCTGCCGCGTCCAGCGACGCTTCGAGCTCGGCCTTCTCGCCGGGATGCTGCGGGTTCGCAAGGATCGCGACGCGGCGCACCGACGGGACGATCTCCTTCATCACTTCGAGCCGCTTGCCGACGAGTTCCAGCGCCATGAACGACATGCCGGTCGTGTTGCCGCCCGGCCGCGCGAAGCTCTCGGCCATGCCCGCGACGACCGGATCGCCGCTGAACGCGAACACGAGCGGAATGCGGCCCGACGCGACGCGATGCACGGCCGGGCCGACCGCAGCCTGCGCCATGATCAGCACGACCCCCAGGCCGATGAGCTCGTCGACGGCGGCCTTGACGCGTTCGGGGTTGTTGGCCACGACGCGAACCTCGATGCCGACCGCATTGCGGCCGGTATGACCGAGCGCGCGCATGCCCTCCTGGAACGCGTCGAGCGCGACGCCCGGCGGCGTGTAGCACATCCAGCCGATGCGCAATGCCGGGGTCCCCTGGCCGCGCGCGGCCGCCATGGCGGAGAGCGCCGTCATGACCGCGAGGAAGTCCCGCCGTCGCATCATCGAGTGAGCACTTATCGAATGACCCGGTCGGCACGCGCGAGCACGCTCTGGGGAATCGTGATCCCCATGGCCTTCGCAGTCGTGGCGTTGATCACGAGTTCGACCTTGGTCGGCAACTCCACCGGCAGTTCACCAGGTTTTGCCCCCTTCCGGATGCGGCTGACGTGCGTCGCAAGTCGGCGATACACGTCCGAGAATACCGGGCCGTAGGTCATCAGGTTGCCTTGCTCCGCGAACTGCGCCCAGCCGTCGATCACGGGGATCCGGTGCTGGAGACCGAACTCGGCGAAGCGCCCGGCGAATCCCAGCGTGAAGCCGTCGGCGAAGGCCATCACGGCGTCATCGCGCTTCCGCGCGATGTCCGCGAGGGCGGACTCGAGCTCCGCGCCACTGGCAACCGGGTAGTAGCGCATCGAGAGCCCAAGCGCGCTTGCGGCCGCCTGCGCGGCGTCCCGCTCCTTCGTCTCGCCCGGGTGCTGCGTATTGCCGGTCACGGCGATGCGCTTCAACCCCGGCAGTATCTCCTTCATGATCTCCATCCGCTTGCCGACGAGCGCCAGCGTGAAGAGGCTGATCCCCGTCAGGTTGCCGCCCGGCCGCGCGAAGCTGTCGACGAGGCGTGCCTCGACCGGGTCTGCACTGATGCTGAACACGATCGGCGCCTTCACGCCGGCGCGCACCATCGGGAACAGCGCGAGGCCACCCGCGGCCACGATGATGTCCGGCTGCGAGCGGACGATGTCGGGGACCATTGCGATCACACGCTCGCCGGAACCGTCGCCCAGCCAGACGTCGAGGACGAGATTGCGGCCCTCGACGTATCCGGCGTCGCGCATGCCGGCCCGAAACGCCTCGAGGTTCGCCGACGGCACGTCCTTGCGGTCGGTCGACACCCATGCCACGCGGAACGGCACCTGCGCCTGCGCGAAGGCCGGCCACGCGGTCGCCAGCGGGAGCAGGGCGAGGACCCGGGATGCGTCACGTCGATTCATGTAATGACCTCGTCAGCGCGCAGCAGCACGGACCGCGGGATGGCGAGACCAATGGCCTTCGCGGTCCGTTGGTTGATGACCAGCCGGAACTTCGTCTGCTGGTCGATGGGCAGCTCGGACGGACGCGCCCCCTTGAAGATCCGGTCGATGCACAGCGCGAGCCGGCGGTACGTATCGGTCAGGCTGCCGCCGTACGACATGAGGCCGCCGTCCTCGACCTGCTCGGGCCACTCCCAGATCGCCGGAATCCGGTGCTTCAACGCGAGGTCGATGATCGGCTGGCGGTTGAGGACGAAGTGCGTCGTCGCGCCGACGAAAAGCGCGCCGCATTTCGCCGCCGCGACCGCCGCGAACGCGCGCTCGAAGTCGTTGTCGTTCACCTCGACGACGACCAGGTCCACGCGGAGTGCCGCGGCCGCCTTGCGCACTTCGGCGAGCTGCTGCGCGAACCCCGGGTCGCCCGGCGCCAGCAGCGCAATGCGGTTCGCACGCGGCGCGGTCTCGATCAGCAGCTCGAGCTTCTTGACGGCGAGCGTCCCCTCCGCTGCGATCAGGACGCCGGTGACGTTGCCGCCCGGCCGGGCGAGACTCGCGGCGAGGCCGCTCGCCACCGGGTCGAGGTTGCCGTAGATGACGATCGGAATCGTGGCGGTCGCGTCCTTCGCCGCACGCGCGGCCGCAGCGCCGACGGCAACGATGGCGTCCATTCCGAGCGCCACCAGCTCGCGCGCGAGTTCCGGCAGCGCGGCCACGCGTCCGTGCGCGAACCGCTGCTCGACCACGAGATTGGCGCCTTCCACGTAACCCAGTGCCGCCAGCGCGCGCGGGATGCCGTCGGCGATCCGGTTGGCGCCGCTGAACGGCGCGGTGGGCCGCAGGATGCCGAGACGATGGACGCGCGGCGCCGGCTGCGCCCGCGCCGCCGTGGCGGCGACCAGCAGCGCTCCTCCTGCCACCCCGACGAAGCTGCGACGATTCATGAGGCCCTTGCTTCATTCGCGCGGACGGTGCGCGCCCGCCGTACGCTGACGCGTACCGCGCGCCGACGAGGCGAGTCGGTCCCTGCAATGGCCTCGCCCCGGCACCGCGGGTCGGCGCGCGTCCCAAGTGTACGCGCGAGCGCGCGCCTCGTGCCTACCCACGGGGGGCGCTGGCCGCGGCGATCACGCGCACGCCGCGCGACCGCCGGGCCCTATACGACCTTGTCGCGCCTGCGGCGACTACCGGCCGACCAGGTAGCCCGAAACATTGGCTGAGCAGCCCACGGGGGTCCCGACTGCGACCTCGACAGAACATTGCATTTGCGGGCCATACCGCCCGTCGCCGTCCACGTACAGGCGCAACGACTGGGTACCGCGGTAGATCTCGCCGTAGGACCCGCTTGCATCGAGCGCAAGCGGGATCCGGTAAGGCAACCCTGTGCCCATCACCGAGCCGTACATGTACACGGAGGGCTTCTGGCCGGGCTGCACGATCATGGTCACGCTGACGAACTCGATCACGAGCCTGCGGTCGGCGGGTATCGGGTCGTGGCTGATGACAGAACCGCCGTTGGAGTACCCCCCGATACTGCCGTTCATGGAGGTTTGATAGGCCTCCTCGCCCGGGACCGCAGAGGGCGGTCTGGCCTCGGCCGGCGACGACGGCAGCAGCATCGAGGCGCCCAGCAGCGCACTCACTCCAATCGCGAGAAATTTTCTCGTGGACACTTTGGGTCTCCTGTCCGCCCGAAACGGGCACCTGGATCGATGGTTGGGGAAGTGTACGGCGAGGCATCGGCCGCCGCTTTCGCCGCAGCCGAATCCTATCGCACTTGGCGGATTTGCGATCGGGCCTGGCACGGTCGTCCCACCGCCCGACACGTAGCCCCGTCATGCCAGGGCGCGCAGTTGCCGAACGTTGATGCGGACGTCCGCGGTGCGTTCGCGCGACGCGACGGGGCGCGCGGCTAGGGCGGTGCGGCCGCGGCGTCCGGTGTGCCGCGCCAGCGATACGCCCGCGCCGGCCGCGCGAATCCGTGCAGCTGCAGTTCGCCCAGGTCCTCCGCCTCGATCGTCTCGCTCACTTCCGCGTACACGCGCTGCGACAGGATGATCTCGCCCGCCTTCGCCTGCTGGCACAGGCGCGCGGCGAGATTGGTGACCGTCCCGATCGCGCCGTAGTCGATGCGGCCCTCGAAGCCGATCGCGCCGACCGTGGCGAAGCCCTGCGCGATGCCGATCCCGAGTCCCAGGTCCACGCCGCGCTTCTTCCATTGCGCCGACAACTCGAGCGACGCTTCGCGCATCGCGACCGCCAGCGCGAGTCCGCGCGCCGCCGCATTGTCGATCGGCACCGGGTCGCCCAGGAAGACCATCATGCCGTCGCCGGTGAAGCGCTCGAGCGTCGCATCGTGGGCCAGCACGAGCCGGCCCATGGCCGCGTGGTAGGAACCCAGCGTGCGCATGAGTTCCTCGGGCTCGGACGTCTCGGCGAACGCGGTGAAGCCGCGCAGGTCGCACATGACGACGACGATCTCGCGCCGGCGGCTCTTCAACGGATCCTCGCCGCCGGTGCCGACGATCATCTCGGCCAGCTTGGGCGAGAAGAACCGCTTCAGCCGCGCGAGGCGTTCGTTCTCGCCGACCTGCTCGGCCACGCGCTGCTCCAGCGTCGCGCTCCACTGCGCGAGCTGCTCGGCCTGGCGTACCGTCTGGTCATGCAGGCGCTTGATGCGCAGCAGCGATTGCACGCGCGCGAAGAGCTCGGGCTGGTTGATCGGCTTGCCGAGGAAGTCGTCGGCGCCCGCGGCGATGCCGTTGATGCGTTCCTGCTGCGGATCGAGCGACGTGCACAGCACGATGGGCAGGAGCGCCGTCGCGGGGTCCGCGCGAACGCGGCGGCAGACGTCGTACCCGGACAGCCCCGGCATCATCACGTCGAGCAGCACGAGGTCGGGCGGGTCGGCTGCGATGCTGGCGAGCGCGTCCTCGCCGTTGCTGGCCGTCGTCACGGCATAACCCTTGACCGTGAGCAGGTCCGCCAGCAGCTTGACGTTCTGCGGGATGTCGTCCACCACCAGAATCCTGCCCTGCGCGCTCATGCCTGCCCTCGCCGGTCGCCGTCGCGCATGTTACCAAGTCGCGCGCGGCACGGCGCCCCTCTTTTCACGGACCGCCGCTCACTGCCGCCGCAGTTCGCACAGTTCGAGCGGACTCACCCGCAGGTTCGTGCGGATCAGTGCGCACGATGCGCGTTCGAGGCCCACCTTCGCAAGCGCATCCCCGCCGACGTCCTTCCCCGGCGGCACGGCCAGCGCGTACAACGGCCCCCGATGGTCGCGAATGGCCTGTGCGATCGCCTGTTGCAGGCGATTCCTGCGGTCGGGATCGTTGAAGTTGCTGACGAGTCCCGCGAACCGCGCATCGGACGGGAACGACGGCAGCACGTACGAAGTCGGCTCCGCCGAGACCGAGAGCACGAGCGCGTTCGGCTTGACCGGCGGCATCTGCACGGCGAGAAACTGTTCGCCGAACTTCTGGCGCCACCACGTCGGGTACTTCGCCGTCGCCGTGACGAGCAGCACCGCGCCGGCGAGTGCGTAGACGAGCCGCGGCCGCGGCGCCAGGCGGACCACGAGTCCCACGACGAACGCCGCGCCCAGCAATTCGAGCGGAACGAGATACCGGAAGATGCGGTACAGCACCGCCCAGGCGGCGAGCGACGCGCAGAAGAACACGACCGTGAAGCGCCAGGCCGGCGCCGGCCCGGCCGACCTTGCGGCCGCGTCCGGTGCTCCGCGCAGGCGGCGGACGACCGCAACCGCGAGTGCTGCCAGTGCCAGCGCATAGAGCAGCGCGGGCCGTGCATCGCGGAACTCCGGCTCCGACACGTAGCCTTCGAGCTTCACGAGCAGCATGAACGGAAACAGCAGCCACTCGCCGGCGGTCGCCGGACCGAAGCGCGTTGCCGAGAACGACACGGGGTCGGCCCAGGGCGAGCGGAACACGTCGTTGAAATACGGAAAGAGCGGATTGCCGTAGCGCGCGTACATCGTCCACAGCCACGGGCCCGCGGTCGCTGCGAACGCGACCGCACCTCCGGCGGCCACGGCGGTTGCGGCGCGCAGTCGAACCCGCAGGCCGCCCTTCGCCGCGAGCACCGCGACGACGAGGCCGACGCCATAGATCGATGCGGTGAGCTTGAGCCCGGCGCCCGCTCCCACCAGCGCACCCGCGGCGAACAGGACGGAAAGCGGCGCCGCCAGCGGTTCGCCATGGCGAACGAGCAGCCACACGGCGCCCAATGCGAACGCGGCGACGTACCAGTCGTTGGTCGTGAGGCCGATGAGGCTGACCGCCATCGGCGCCGTCACCCCGATCGCGATGGCCGTGACGATGGCGCGGGATCGATCGGGTTGCGGCAGGTCGCCGAACAGCACGGCCACGATGCGCGCGAACAGATACCACGCGATGCCGGTGGGGATGGCCAGGGCCGCGGCAATCAGCCGTGGCGGCACTCCGGTCGCGACGAGCGCATAGAACGGCAGGTCGAGATACGGGCTGTAGAACGATTGCAGCTGCGCGGGGGCCCAGTCGAGGCCGTACCGGTCATGCAGGAACGCCCATGCGTTGTACAGATGGTAGTTCTGCAGGTCCCAGTTGGAGTCCTGGCGCAACAGGATCGATGCGACGCCGGCGAGGCCGATGGCGGCCAGCAGTCCGCCCAGTTGGCGGACGGCCGGCGAGGACGGCAGGCGAAAACGAAGGGTCGGGCGGGTCATGTCGGCGGCAACGTTGCGGGCGCAACGCTACCACGCACCGGGCCGCGCGCACGAACGCGCCGACCTTGCCCCGCTCGCCGCCGTCGCCGCCTCCGCCGGGATGCGGCGTCACCCGGATTCGGCGCCGCGGCAGCGGCCCGATGCGCACGACGACGCTCCTACGCGGCGCCCTGCGCTTGCGCGCCGCGCAGGTGCGCTCGTCACGGCGCAAACACGCCGAATGCGCCGTACGCCTTCGCGAAGGGCGGCTTGAGCGTGGCGACCGCCTTGCCGAGGCCTGCACCCTCTCCCGCATCGAGTGCCTTGGCGACGGCATCGAGTGCCTGCGTCTCCGCCGCCAATGCCGCGCGATAGGCGTCGAGCCGCCCGCCGGTGAGCCCGTAGTCTTCCGGACTCCAGGCGGCGTTCGTAACCGTCAGCCACTGCGCACGCGCCGTCGCGAGCAGGCCGCGCAGCTTGTCGATCGTGTTCGCGTCGAGTGCCGCGGGCACCGGCGAGGGCACGCTCGCGATCATGATCTCCATCGTCGCATGGAAGTCGGTCAGCGCGTCGGGCTGGTAGGCAACGCCCATCGCCTGGCGCTGGTGCCACAGCGCATGCCGGATCTCCTCCTGCGCGTTGTGCGCATCCTGCAGACGACCGGTCGCGAGCGCCGCACGCGCTTCCGCGTTGGCATGCTCGGCGGTCGCCAGCGTCTTGCGCCACGCCGGATCGGCCGCGTAGACGCTGCGCTGCTTCGCCGCGAACTGTTCCCAAGCCGCGTCGTAGGCTTCCTGGGCCGCCCGGGCCTTCGCCGGATCCTTGCCGTTGGACAGCATGAGCGCCGGGATGTAGCTGCGGTCCAGCGCGGCGCTGTCCGCCGCCAGCGGCGGCAGCGCCGCCGTCGCGATGCCCGCGCACAGGCACAGCGCCAGACCGAGAATCGAGTGCTTTCGTTGCATGGTCCATCTCCAGAGTGACAGAGCGAGCACCCGCGCGGGCGCTCTCGCGGCGACCCGCCGGGCCGCCGACGCGCGCTTGCCCGGCGCATCGACGGCGTCCGGCACGGGGCACGCGGACGTACGTGGCGGATGGATCAGCCGAACATGCCGCGCGCCTTCATCCGCTCGCATGCGTTGCCCCGCGGAGTCGCGGGAATCGCGACGCCGCTCGCCTTGGCCCGCTCCTGCAGCAGCTGCCGATGTTGCGCGAGGTAGGCCTCGCATTCGTCGACGGACTTGAGGCTGTGCATGTTTTCGCGATGCAGCGCACGCTCCTCCGGCGTCAGCAGCGCCATGCCCTGTCCACCTCCGCGCATGCCGTAGCCGCCGCCATTGCCCGGTCCCCGGCCCATGCCCGGACCGAAGCCCCCGGGGCAGGCGGCGCCTGCGTCGGTACCCGCAGCCGCGGCGCACCCGGCACCCATGCCCATGCCCATGCCGTACCCCGCGGGGGGCTCGGCCATCGCCAGTGTCGTCGCGGCGGCCACTGCCGCCACTGCCACCGTCATCGCAATCCTTCTCATCATCGTCTCCAGGTCGTTGCTCGCCGGTTCCCGGCGCGTGGAAGTGCCACGTGAAGCGCGGCATGTACGTATTGAATCCCTGCGCGCGGTGCGTGTGCGCGAATGCAACACACCGTTACAGGCGACTGCCGGGACCTTGACGAAGGTCAACCCGCACGGACCACGCGGACGCGGCGGGCTCGCGCGAATCCTTGCGCGCGCGCAACACCCGTGTCGCGCGCGATTGAACGCGGTTTCGTCCTATGTGAACATCGCCGCATGCCCTGGCTTCCCCTCCCCTTCGCGCAGGCAATCGCGACGCGCACGTACGACGCCGCCCGCGTGCGGCGCGGCGTGCATCCCGTGGTGCCGATGACCGGCACCGACCTCCACATCCGTGACGGCGTCGAGCGCAGTCCTCCCGTGCGCATCGTGTGCGACGGCCGGGAAATCGCGGCGTTCGAAGGCCAGACCGTGTCCGCCGCACTGTGGGCCGCCGGCATCCGTTCGTGGCCATCCGCCGATCCTGCCGGTCCGCCGGCGCGCGCCGTGTTCTGCGCGATGGGCATCTGCCGGCAGTGCCTGCTGTGGATCGACGGCGAGCGCGTCGCAGCGTGCCGAACGCCGGTGCGCGCGGGGCTCGTGGTCAGCACGCGACCCGAACCCAATCCCGCAGGCTGATGCTGCCCTTCGCGAACCTTCAGGGCTATGACATCGCCGTGATCGGCGCCGGACCCGCAGGTGCCGCCGCGGCCGTCGCGGCGGCCGAACTGCGGCTGCGTGTCGCGATCGTCGACGAGCATGCGGTCGCGGGCGGGCAGGCGTACCGCGTGGTGCCGGGAATCGCGCCGCGGCACGCGGACGCGGAGCGCACGGACGGCGACAAGGTGCGTGCGCAGCTCGGCGCCGCGAACGTCGTGCGCTACTTCGGACACCGGGTTGCGCACATCGAACATGCGCACGACCGATGGCACGTGCATGCGGCCGGACCGAACGGCGCGACCACGATCGAAGCGCGCGCGCTCGTCGTCGCCACCGGTGCACAGGAGCGGCACCTGCCGTTCGCCGGTTGGGAAACGCCCGGGGTCATGGGTCTCGCGGCGGCGACGCTGCTGCTCAAGGCCGAGCGCGTGCTGCCGGGGCGCAACGTCGTGGTGGCCGGCGCGGGCCCGCTGCTGCTGCTGGTCGCGAAGGCCATCATCGACGGGGGTGGCCGCGTGGCGGGAATCGTCGACGCGCATCCGCGCAGCGCGTGGTTCGCGAGCGCCACCGAGTTGCTGTCGCGGCCGGATCTCGCCACCCGCGGTATGAACTGGTACCGCGCCGTGGTCGGCCATGGCGTCGCGATGCATCACGGCAACGTCATTGTCGAGGTGACGGGCGCCGCGCCCGACCTGCGCGTACGCGCGGTGGCCGTCGACCGCGATGGACTCGTGCAGCCGGGCGCCGCGCCCGTGGACATCGCGTGCGACGCGGTGTGCTGCGGATTCGGCCTCGTATCCTCCACCGACTTCACGCACATGCTGGGCGCCTCGCACGGATTCGATCCGGCGCTGGGCGGGTGGCACGTGGTCGATCGACGACGAGCAGCGGACGTCGGTGCCGCGGCTCTACGCGGCCGGCGACGGCGCGGGTATCGTCGGCGCGGCGGCGGCGCCGTGGCAGGGCCGCATCGCCGCCATCGCCGCGGCGAGCGACCTGGGCAAGCTGAGCGCGGCGGAGCATGCGGCGCGGATGGCGCCGGCCAAGCGCGAGGCGCTGCGTGCCGCGCGATTCGGCGGCGTGATGACGCGACTCGCGAACGTCGGCGACGGCGTCGTCGCTTCGCTGGCCGCGGACGTGACGGTGTGCCCATGCCGGCGCCTGACGCGCGCAACGCTCGACCAGGCGATCGCCGCGGGCTGCGCGACGTTCGACGAACTGAAGGCGGCGACCGGTTGCGGCACCGGCGCGTGCGGCGGACGCGTCTGCGAGGAAGTCGCCGCGCGCCTCATCTGCGTTGCGACGGGACACACGCGCGTTGCCGTCGGGCAAGCGAGCGTGCGGCCGCCGCTGCCTTCGCCAGGCGTCTGACGCTATGCGCAAGCCCCGCCGACGAACGACTCGCGCGCAATCAGCCGCACGACGCTCGTTGTTGCGTGGCTCTTTGGGTGGCCGACGCCTTAGCCGCCCCCAAGGCGGCCACCTGACTTCGCCGTTGAACTGCCGGCCGCAAAAGGCGCGACGCCGCCATCACGTCAGCCACTGGCCCCACGTACGCCTTTTGCGGACGTTCGCTAGTATCCCAGCGCGCGTGCCGACTGGTAGAAGACGAAGCTCACGATCCACGCGAGCGCCAGCGAATACCCGACGGACATCGCGGCGAAGCGCGTGCTCTTGGCCTCCGAGCGCAGCGTCGCGACCATCGACAGGCACGGCGTGTAGATCAGCGTGAACAGCATGAACGAGATCGCCTGCACGCCGTCGATATGCGCGGCGATCGTCGTGGACAGCGCCTGTCCTTCCGCGCCGAAGATCACCGCGAAGGCGCCGATGAGGATTTCCTTCGCGACGAAGCCGAAGATCAGCGCCACGGTCAATTGCGCGTCGATGCCGATGGGTGCCAGCACCGGTTCCGCGATTCGCCCGAGCATGCCCGCGAGCGTATCGGCGCTGCCGGGGGCGACCCCCGCCGGCAGGTTGGTCAGCAGCCACACGAGGACGACGCCCACGACGATGAAGCGCGTCGCGCGGCGCAGGAAGTGGCGGACCTCGTGCCACGCGCGCAGCACGGTCTGGCGCAACGTCGGCAGCCGGTAGGGTGGCAGTTCGAGGACGAACGGCTCGTCGCTCTTGTACCTGCCGCGGAAGATCACGGCGGTCAGCATCGCGACCCCGAAGCTCGCGAGGTAGAGTCCGAACAGCACCCACGCGCCCATCGCCGGCGCGAACAGCGCGGCGGCCAGGAACACGAACACCTGCAACCGCGCGGAGCACAGCGAAAACGGAACGATCAGCAGCGTCAGCAGGCGCAGGCCGCGCGAACGCATGATCCGCGTGCCCATCGCCGCGGGCACATTGCAGCCGAATCCCAGCAGCAGCATCACGAAGCTGCGCCCGTCGAGCCCGAGCTTCGCCATCAGCGCATCGGTGAGGAACGCCGCGCGCGACAGGTACCCCGTGTCCTCGACGAGCGCCATGAACAGGAAGAACAGCACGACCAGCGGCACGAACGCGGCGACCGTCGACACGCCGGCCCACACGCCGTCGAGCAGGAAGCCCTGCGCCAGATCGGGCAACGGCGACAGCAGCGGCGCCAGCGCGTGCTCGCGCGCCGCCTGGAAGAGCCACGCCAGCCCGTCCTGCAGCGGCTTGCCCAGCGTGAACACGCCCTGGAACACGACGAACATCGTCGCGAAGAATAGCGGCAGGCCGAGCAGCGGGTGGAGCAACACGCGGTCGATGCGGTCGGTGACCCCGTCCGGAAGGCGCGCCGGCATGTCGACCGCCGCGGCCAGGATGCGCGCGGTCTCGCCGTCCACGGCCCTCGCCTCGCCCGCCGGCACGGTCACCGCGCGCAGCGCCGTCGCGTCCGTTGCCACTGCGTGCGCCAGCAGCGCGCGCGCCTCCGCCTGCCCTTCGCCGCGCTTGGCCGACATGAGGACGACCGGTACGCCGAGCGCGTGCCGCAGCGCGGCGGCGTCGATGCGGATGCCGAGTCGCTTCGCCTCGTCCGCCATGTTGAGCAGCAGCACGACCGGCACACCCAGGTCGCGCAGCCGGAGGATCAGCGGCAACTGCCGGTCGAGTTGCGGCGCGCTCGCGATGATCGCGATCAGATCGACGTCGGTGCTCCCGAGGAACGACCGCACCACCTGCTCGTCCTCGGCCGTGCCGTCGAGGTCGTAGATGCCCGGAAGGTCGACCAGTTCCACCATCACGGCGCCCAGCAGCACGCGCGCCGCGAAGAGATCGACGGTGACGCCGGGCCAGTTGCCTACGCGCGCCGACGCCCCCGTCAGGCGGTTGAAGAACGTCGACTTGCCGGTGTTCGGCATGCCGACCAGCGCGATCCGCTTCATCGCGGTCGCCGGTCAGCGGTGCACGATGATGGCGTGCGCGTGGCGGCGGCGCAGGATCACGTCGGTGGTGCCGACGCGCACGTGCAGCGGACCGGCGAAGGCGCCGCGACGCATCAGGCGCAGCGCGCGCCCGGGCCGCAGGCCCAGCGCCGCCAATCGTTGCCGCAACGGCAGGTCGCCGTGGACGGCCGCGACGGTGGCGTCGTCGCCGGGGAGCAGGTCGATCAGGGGGGACATGGGGCGGACAGGCCTCGAAATGATCATTCAAACGCGAATGATTCGTATTATGAACCAATTCCGACCGCGTGCCTTGATCCCGGACAAGGATCGCCGCGCCGACGGCGACGCAAGGTCCTCGGCCGTGCGCGCCAGGGCCCTGGCCGGACGCACGGGACACCCGACGCCGGGATCGTCGAGGCCCCGTGCCAGCCCCCTGGAGGCAGCGCTGCAGGCATTGTGTACGCTACATTTTGACCATGACGCCCGGCGGGTCGCCGCCCGCGCACCGGCGATCGGCGAGAATGCGCAGCCGCCGCCCACGCGTCCCGCCCATGCGCCTGTCCAAATCCCGCCTCGTCGCCTACCTTCAATGCCCGAAACGCCTGTGGCTGCAGGTGAACCGGCGGGAACTGGCGCAACCGGGCGAAGCGCTCGAAAACCGGATCGCGCAGGGCAACCTGGTCGGTGCCGCGGCCCAGCGGCTGTATCCGGACGGCGTGCTGATCGGGCACGAGCACGACCTCGACGCGGCGCTGGCCGCGACGCAGGACGCGCTGGCCGCGGACGGCGACGTGACGCTCTTCGAGCCCGCGTTGCGCGCGGCGGACGTGCTGGTGCGCGCCGACGTGCTCATGCGCACGGCCGGCCGCTACCGGATGATCGAGGTGAAGTCCGCGACCAAGGTGCGCCCGTACCACGTGACCGACGCCGCAATCCAGGCGTGGGTGGCGCGCGCGGCCGGCGTGCCGGTCACGCAGGCCGAGGTCGCGCACATCGACAACCGGTTCGTCTATCCCGGCGGCGGCGCGTACCAGGGCCTCCTCGCGCACGTCGACGTGACCGCCGACATCGCGCCGCTAGAACCGTCCATCCCCGAATGGATCGCGGGCGCGCAGCGTGCGCTGGCGGGACCGATGCCCGACATCGCCGTGGGCCCCCAGTGCCGCGAGCCGTTCGAGTGCGACTTCCACGCGTTCTGCGCGCCGGTCGCCGGCCCCTATCCGGTCGAACTTCTCCCCAACGGCACGAAGCTCGCACGGCGCCTGCGCGAGGAAGGGTTCGCCGACCTCCGCGACGTGCCGCAGGAACGCCTGCCCCGCGACGACCACCAGCGGATCTGGCGCGCGACGAGGAGCGGGCACGCCGAGCTCGACCCGGCCGCCGCCGATGCGCTCGCCGCGCTGGCGTGGCCGCGCTACTACTTCGACGTCGAGACCGTCGGCCCCGCCGTGCCGCTGTGGCCGGGCACGCGGCCGTACCAGAAGATCGCGATGCAGTGGTCGTGCCACCGCGAGGACGCGGACGGCACGCTCATGCAACTGCCGCCGTACCTCGACACCGTCGGCGCCGACCCGCGCCGCGCGTTCGCGCAGAGCGCCGTCGCGGCGCTGGGCGACGAAGGCGCGATCCTCGTCTACAACGCGACGTTCGAACGCGGCGTGCTGCTCGAACTCGCGGAGGCCTTCGCCGACCTGGCGCCCGCGCTGCGCGCGTGCGCGAACCGCCTGTTCGACCTGCTGCCCGTGGCACGCGCGCACTACTACCATCCGGCGATGCTGGGCTCGTGGTCGATCAAGCGCGTGCTGCCGACGATCGCGCCGGACCTCGACTACGGCAACCTCGACACCGTACGGAGCGGCGACATGGTCGAGCCGGTGTACTTCGAGATGATCGACCCGGCCACACCCGCTGCGCGGCGCGACGCGCTCGCCGCGGCGCTGCTCACCTACTGCGCGCGCGACACGCTGGCGATGGTGCGCCTCGCGCGGTTCTTCGCGGACGCGGGCACGCCGGCCGCCGACCCGCTTCGCGTGTCCTGAGTCACTTGCCGCCGACGGCGACCGGCGCGCCTGGGCGCAACGGCATTTCGCCAAGAGACGCCGAGACACGCAGGAGTTCAGGCCCGGCAGTCCCGGCGTCGATGCGCCTCGTTGTGCGAACGCCTCCTCGTACCGCAGGACGATCCGCGGTCACGCGGCCCAGGCGGCGCCGGCGCGGAAGCGCGAATCGTCCTCCCACGTCTCCAGCCGCACCGGGAAGCCCCACAGCCGGCGCAGGTGCGTGACCACCTCGGCCGCGGCGTCGGCCAGCGGCCGGCCGCGGCGCTGCGTGTGGCGCAGCGTCAGCGAGCGGTCGCCGTCGCGCTCGAAGCGCACGACCTGCACGTCCGGCACCCGCAGTTCCTGCGCGTGCTGCTGCGCGAGCAGCTTGCGCACGCGCCGGTAGCCGGCGTCGTCGTGGATGCTGTCGACCTCGAGCGCGTCCTCGGCCTGCGTGGTCGGCGATCGCGAACAGGTGGAACTCGCGGATCAGCCGCGGCGACAGGTACTGCGCGATGAACGACTCGTCCTTGAAGTTGCGCATCGCGAAGTCGAGCGCCGTGCGCCAGTCGCTGCCGGCGATGTCGGGGAACCACGCGCGGTCCTCGGCCGTCGGCTGCTCGCAGATCCGCTGCATGTCGGTGAACATCGCGAAGCCCAGCGCGTACGGATTGATCCCGCTGTAGCGCGTTCGAGTCGAACGCCGGCTGGCGCGACGACGTTCGTGTGCGATCTTCAGGAACTCCAGCATGAAGCCGTCGTCGACCTGTCCCTTCTCGTGCAGCCGGTTGAGGATCGTGTAGTGCCAGAACGTCGCCCAGCCCTCGTTCATCACCTTGGTCTGGCCCTGCGGATAGAAGTACTGCGCGAGCTTGCGCACGATGCGCACGAGCTCGCGCTGCCACGGCTCGAGCTTCGGCGAGTACTTCTCGACGAAGTACAGGATGTTCTCCTGCGGCTCGGCCGGGAAACGGCGTCGCCGGCGCTCTGCGCCGGCCGCCGCCGCGACGTCGGCACGCGTCCGCCAGAGGTCGTTGAACTGCCGCTCGCGATGCGCCTCGCGCTCGGCCAGCCGCGCCGTCTCGGCCTTCAGCGTCAGCGCGCGCGGGGCGCCGGTAGCGGTCGACGCCGTGCGGCATCAGCGCGTGGCAGGCGTCGAGCACCTCCTCGACCGCCTGCGGCGCCGTGGCGCTCCTCGCATTCCATCACGTAGCGGCGCGCGAAGACCAGGTAATCGAGGATCGCCGTCGGCCGCCGTCCACTGCCGGAACAGGTGGTTGCCCTTGAAGAACGAGTTGTGGCCGTAGCACGCGTGCGCGATGACCAGCGCCTGCGTCGTCGATCGTGTTCTCCTCCATCAGGTACGCGATGCACGGGTTCGGAGTTGATGACGATCTCGTAGGCGAGCCCCTGCATGCCCGCGCTGGTACGCCTGCTCGTTGCGGATGAACTCCTTGCCGTACGACCAGTGCGGATAGCCGACCGGCAGCCCGCTCGACGCGTAGGCGTCGAGCATCTGCTCGGACGTGATGATCTCGATCTGGTTCGCGATAGGTGTCGAGCTCGAACTCGCGCGGCGATCTCGCGCGATCGCCGCGTCGTAGCGCTCGAGCAGGTCGAAGTCCCAGTCGGCGCCGTCGGGAGATCGGCGCTCATTGGCTGCTTCCTTCCGGAAGAGCTCGCGGAACACCGGATAGATCTGCGTCGCGCTGCGGACGCGCGCGCATCGCGAAGTTGCCGCTCGGCTCGCTCGACGCGCTCGTACTCGGCCCACAGCGGCGACGGCCGGTCCGACGCATCGCGGCGACGCCAGTTCCAGGTACGTGTAATAGCGCGTCGCCGGCAGCAGCTGCTCGCGCAGGAAGCGCGCGCTGCGCGCCGGGTCGGCGCCGAACGCGTCGCCGTCGGAGGCCTGCGCCGCGTAGACGTTCCAGCCGTGCGCGTAGCGCTCGCCCGGATCTTGTCGGCCAGCTCGAGCGCCGAACAGACGACCGTGCCGCCGGAGCGCGTGTCGTGGAAGAACGTGTCCTCGTCGACCTCCTCGGCGTCGTCGGTGTGGCGGATGAACACGAGGTCGACCTCGCTCGTACTTGCGCGTCAGGAACAGGTAGAGCAGCGTGAAGAAGCGCTTGGCGAGGTCCTTCTTGTCCTCGTCCATCGACGCCGACACGTCCATCAGGCAGAACATCACCGCGCGCGCGATCGGCTCGGGCCGCCAGCACGCGGTTGCGGTAGCGCAGGTCCGGCTCGTCGAGGAACGGGCATGCCGCCGCGCCGCCGCGCCAGCGCGGTCGAGCTCCGCGTGCAGCGTCGCCGCCTCGCCGGCGTGCGCCGACGGCAGCGGCCACGCGCGAACTGCTGCCTCCAGCGCCAGCGCATCTCGCGCGCGAGCCCGCCGCGCGAGCGCGATGCGGCGCGCCAGCGCCTGCGTCATCGTGCGCACGACGGCGAGGTTCGCCGGGCACGCCGGTCTTGGTGAAGCCGGCGCGGATGCTGCGCTGCGCTGATCGCGTGCGGCCGAACTCGGTGCGCGCGAGATTGCGGCAGCTCGAGGTCGTCGAAGAAGATCTGCATGAACTCCTCGCGCGACAGCGAGAACACGAAGTCGTCCTCGCCGTCGCCCTCGCCGCCCTCGCCGTTGCCGCCGCCGCCGCCGCCGCCCTCCGGCCGCGGGATGCGGTCGCCCGCCACGTACTCGCGGTTGCCCGGCAGCACGAACTCGCGGTCGCCGCCGCGGCCGAAGCCGAACGACGGCTCGGAGATGTCCTTGCGTCGGCACGCGGACCTCGCCGCCGCTGCTCCATGTCCGCGAGCCGCCGCTCGCCGACCATCTTCTTCACCGCCTCCTGGATGTGCGTCTTGTAGCGGCGCAGGAAGCGCTCGCGGTTGACCGCGCTCTTGCCGCGGTCGTTGGGCCGGCGATCGATCAGGTGGAGCCATTGCACCGCTCCCGTGGTTGCCATGGCGCGATCACGACGACTTGTGCACGCGCAGGTACCACTCGGCCAGCAGGCGCACCTGCTTCTCCGTGTAGCCCTTGGCGACCATGCGCGCGACGAAGTTCTGGTGCTTCTGCTTGTCGTCGGCCGACGCCTTGGCGTTGAACGAGATCACCGGCAGCAGGTCCTCGGTGTTCGAGAACATCTTCTTCTCGATCACCTCGCGCAGCTTCTCGTAGCTGCTCCACGCCGGGTTGCGGCCGTCGTTGTTGGCGCGCGCGCGCAGCACGAAGTTGACGATCTCGTTGCGGAAGTCCTTCGGGTTGGCGATGCCGGCGGGCTTCTCGATCTTCTCGAGCTCGGCGTTGAGCGCGCCGCGGTCGAAGCTCTCGCCGGTCTCCGGATCGCGGTAGTCCTCGTCCTGGATCCAGCAGTCGGCGAACGTCACGTAGCGGTCGAAGATGTTCTGGCCGTACTCGGCAGTACGACTCGAGGTAGGCGGTCTGGATCTCCTTGCCGATGAACTCGGCGTAGCGCGGCGCGAGATAGCCCTTGATGTGCTCGACGTAGCGGCGGCGCATCTCGTCGGGCAGGTCCTCGCGCGCGAGCCGCTGCTCGAGCACGTACATCAGGTGCACCGGGTTGGCGGCGATCTCGGTCTGGTCGTGGTTGAACACCGCCGACAGGATCTTGTACGCGAAGCGCGTCGACATGCCGCGTCATGCCCTCGTCGGGGCCGGCGTAGTCGCGGTACTCCTGCAGCGTCTTGGCCTTCGGGTCGACGTCCTTCAGCGTCTCGCCGTCGTAGACGCGCATCTTCGAGTAGATGCTCGAGTTCTCCGGCTCCTTCAGGCGCGTCAGCACCGAGAACTGCGCCATCATCTCCAGCGTGCCCGGCGCGCACGGCGCCTCGGACAGCGACGAGTTGGCCAGCAGCTTCTCGTAGATCTTCACCTCCTCGGACACCCGCAGGCAGTACGGCACCTTGACGATGTAGATGCGGTCGAGGAACGCCTCGTTGTTCTTGTTGTTGCGGAAGCTGTGCCACTCCGACTCGTTCGAGTGCGCGACGATGAGGCCGTTGAACGGGATCGCCGAGAAGCCTTCGGTGCCCTTGAAGTTGCCCTCCTGCGTCGCCGTCAGCAGCGGGTGCAGCATCTTGATCGGCGCCTTGAACATCTCGACGAACTCGAGCAGGCCCTGGTTGGCGAGGCACAGGCCGCCCGAGTAGCTGTAGGCGTCCGGGTCGTTCTGCGACAGGTGCTCGAGCTTGCGGATGTCGACCTTGCCGACCAGCGACGAGATGTCCTGGTTGTTCTCGTCGCCCGGCTCGGTCTTGGTGATCGCGACCTGGCGCAGCACCGACGGCTGGATGCGCACGACGCGGAACTTGCGACAGGTCGCCGTCGTACTCCTGCAGGCGCTTGATCGCCCACGGCGACATGATGCCGGTCAGGTAGCGGCGCGGAATGCCGTACTCGTCCTCGAGCACCGTCGCCGAAGCGCTCCGGCGCGAACAGTCCGAGCGGCGATTCGTTGACCGGCGAGCCCTTGAGCGCGTAGATCGGGCGCATCTCCATCACGCGCCTTCAGCCGCTCGGCGATCGACGACTTGCCGCCGCCGACCGGTCCCAGCAGGTAGAGGATCTGCTTCTTCTCCTCGAGGCCCTGCGCCGCGTGCTTGAAGAAGGCGACGATCTGCTCGATCGCCTCCTCCATGCCGTAGAACTCGCGGAAGGCCGGGATAGCGCCGGATGACGCGGTTGCCGAAGATCCGGGCGAGGCGCGGATCGTTGCGGGTGTCGACCAGCTCGGGTTCGCCGATGCCGGCGAGCATTCGCTCCGCCGCGCGTCGCATAGGCGGACGGGTCGCGCTTGCACAGGTCGAGGTACTCGTCGAGGCTCATGTTCCTCCTCCTGCGTCGCGGAGTAGTTGGAGCGAAACGTTTCAAGCACCGTGCTCATCGTGTTACCTCGTCAGCGAAGCGAGCCCATGCCGAATTTTTTCGTCGATGTCCATCCGCCCCCGGCATCAAAGGGCGGCTTGCACTTCCTCCCGTTCCGTTAGTGTTCGTTGTTGGATATTGCGGGTACGGCAGAAACGTCCGGCCCGGGGGCCGGTTGACACGTCACGTTCGACAACTGCGGTGCGCTGATCCGTAGCGCACTCTCGACTTCCATTGCACGCCGCGTGCCAGTGCACGAGCAGCACTTGCGGATCAGGAGTGCCAAGATTTGCAACGGACTCCGGCCATCGAAACAGACGTTGCCGACGACCCGACGCGACATGCGTTCGCGCCCGTCCGCCGTCGTGCCCGCCGCCCGCAACGCCCGGGCGCCGCGCGGTGCGCGCGCGAGCCGCACGCGCGGTCTTCTGTTCGCGACCGGCGCACATCGGCGAGAAAGTGTCTGAACTTCGGGAGGCGAGAATGCACGTGACGCCGTGGGGCGACACTCGGATTCGGAGCGGGGCGACGAAATCACCCGCACCAATTCGGACGACGTCGGCACTGTTGCGGCGCAACGTGACGCGCGAGAAGCAACAGCCGACGTTTTGCGGAGGACACCATCTCTCTGGAGTTTAGACGCAACTCGCCAAAGCGCCAGTTGGACGCACGCCGCGAGTCGCGTGCTTCCGACCAAGACGCGAACCCACGGAATGCCGACCGGCCTCCGCCCGCACCGGGCGGCGCGAAAGCGCGCGTCCGGCGCATCGGCACGGCGCGCGCGCAACGGCGCGCCCTGTCGCTCTGCGCGCTTGCGCGAAGTCCGCCCCCGCTGCCCGCTCGTGCGAAGTCCGCCCTATCTCCCCGCTCGTGCGATGTCCGCCCCCTCTCCCCGCTTGCGGGGAGAGGGTTGGGGTGAGGGGCCGTCGCCGTTGGCAAACCGTACGCGTCCCCCAGCAACGGCGCGTCAGAACCCGACGCCGTCCCTGCCCTTCAACCCCAGGATCTTCCGCGCGTCGTCGGGAGTCGCCACCTCCAGCCCCAACCCTTCGATCACCTGCCGCACCGCGCGCACCTGGGCCGCGTTGGACTCGGCCAGCTTGCCCGGCCCGAGCCACAGGCTGTCCTCCAGCCCGACGCGCACGTTGCCGCCCATCGCCGCCGACATCGCCGCGATCGGCAGCTGGTGCCGGCCTGCGCCCAGCACGCTCCAGCGATACTGGTCGCCGAAGAGCCGATCCGCCGTGCGCTTCATGTGCATCACGTCGTCCGGGTGCGCTCCGATGCCGCCCAGGATTCCGAACACGCTCTGGATGAAGAGCGGCGGCTTCACCACCGCGCGCTCGAAGAAGTGATGCGCGGTGTACAGGTGGCCGATGTCGTAGCACTCGATCTCGAACCGCGTGCCGTTGTCGGCGCACGAGGTCAGGATGTACTCGATGTCCCGGAACGTGTTGCGGAACACCCGCGAGTCCGACGTCGCGAGGTACTCGCGCTCCCACGGATGCTTGAACTCGGTGAAGCGCTTCAGCATCGGGTAGAGCCCGAAGTTCATCGAGCCCATGTTGAGCGACGCGACCTCGGGCTTCAGCTGCAGCGCGGGCTGCAGCCGCTCCTCGATCGACATCGTCGCGGCGCCGCCCGTCGTGAAGTTGATCACGACGTCCGACCGGCGCTTGATGTCGGGCGCGAATTCGCGGAAGTACTTCGGATCCTGCGTCGGCGAACCGTCCACCGGATCGCGCGCGTGCAGGTGCACGATGGCCGCGCCCGCCTCGGCGGCGGCGACGGCCGCATCCGCGATCTCGCGCGGCGTCACCGGCAGATACGGCGACATGCTCGGCGTATGGATCGACCCGGTGATGGCACAGGTGATGATGACCTTGCGGGACTCGGACATTGCCTGTTCCTCTCGTTGCGCGTCCTGCGCGCACCGACGATGCGCGCCGTCTACAATCGGCGAAGTGCCGCCGCGACGACTCGCCGCGAGTCCGCATTCTGGCCGACCGCCGGGCCGCGGGCAAATGCCGCCGCCCGGCGTGCGCGGCGACGCGCTACACATTCGATACGGGAGCGAACAACGATGGAAACCCACATGCAGGGCCTGCGCGTACTGGTGACCGCCGGCGCGTCGGGCATCGGCCTGGCCACGGCGCGCGCGTTCCTGCCGCGAAGGCGCGCGCGTGCACGTCTGCGACGTCGACACCGCGGCGCTCGCGGCAGCTCGCGACGACCGATCCCGCGCTCACCCGCAGCCTCTGCGACGTCTCCGATGCGGCCGCGGTCGCGCGACTGTTCGCGGAGGCCACGTCGGTCCTGGGCGGACTGGACACGCTGGTCAACAACGCCGGCGTCGCGGGTCCAACGGCGGCGTGCGAGGACATCGCGGTGGCGGACTGGGAGCGCACGCTCGCCGTGAACCTGACCGGCCAGTTCCTGTGCGCGCAGCGTGCGATTCCGCTGCTCAAGTCCAGCACGAACGCAAGCATCGCCAACCTGTCCTCGGCCGCGGGCCGCTTCGGCTTTCCGCAGCGCACGCCCTACGCGGCGTCGAAGTGGGGCGTGATCGGGTTCACCAAGTCGCTGTCGATGGAGCTCGGCGCGTTCGGCATTCGCGTCAACGCGATCTGCCCCGGCTCGGTTGCCGGGCCGCGCATCGACGCGGTGTTCGCGCACAAGGCGGCGCTGCGTGGCGTTCCGGCCGAGGTCGTGCGCGACGAGGCGATCGCCAAGACCTCGCTGCGCCGGCTGGTGACCGCGGAGGACATCGCGAACGCCATCGTGTTTCTCGCGTCACCGCTCGCGGTCAACATCTCCGGACACGCGCTGCCGGTGGATGCCGACAAGCAGTCGCTGGTGTAGCGCACGGAGTCGACGACCGACGCCCGTTCGAGCCGACCCCTGCGTCACCGGAGACGCGGTCGATTCGTGCGCGGGGCCGCAGCTACGCGCCGCGGCCCCGGTGACGCGTCCGGTGTCTGGGGAGGCTTTGCGAAAGCCCTACCGTCGGACGACTCTTCGGACAACCGAGGCAGCCCGCCGCACGACACTCGTTTGTTCCTGGTTTTTTCCGGTGGCCGCCGCCGGGCCGCCCCAAGGCGGCCACCTGACCGGCAGTTGAAGTCCCGGCCGCAAAAGGCGCGACGCCGAGCTTCACGTCATCCACGGGCCCGACGAACGCCTTTTGCGGACGTTCCCTAGATGCGCTGATGCACCGCCGTGATCATGAAGTCCGCCGGGATCGTCACGATGGAGCGCAACTCGCGGCCGTTGTCGATGATGACGGCGCGTTCCTGGATCAGCAGGCCCGGTACGGGCTCGAAGTCGATGGTGACCGAGCAGTCGTCGTTGACGTGATAGGTCCCGGCACCATAGCCGTCGGGGGCGTAGCCGGAGATCGATCCCTTGATGTTGTCGACCTGGGTCACGCGGCCCTCGCCGTCGTACAGGCGCACGACGATGCCGATGACGGACTCGGTGGGACCGCCCGGGAATGCGGGCCGCGTTCCCTGCATCTGGAGCGCGTACGTTCCGCGGACCAGCGAATCGCTGCAGTACCGCTTCTGCTCGGATTTGCGCAACCGCCGTGGCGGACACCAGGAGTCCGATGGCGGCGACGAACAAGGCATGGAGCGTCGTGGTCTTCATCTGATTCTCCCGGGTTAGGCTGGATAACGTAGGTCGGTCGGAGTCGTGCGATTGCGGTGGAACGGTGGGTCATGGAGCTTCCGGCACGCGCAGGCCCGTACCCGTCGGGGGTGCGGGCGCCGCCGCATGGAGCACGCCCGCGACCCGACCGACGGGCCGTACGAGACCCAACCGGTTGCGCGTTGCCCGGCATCGGCGCGACGCTTGCCGCACGCCCCGCCCGCCGTCGTGCCGCGCCTTGCCGTGGTGGACGCCGTCCGGAAGCCATGCAACGACTATCGCGGGTGCGGCGTGCGGCGTCCTTAGGAACGTCTCAAGATTTCCTTCAGATTCGGGATCCGCAGGCGGGCAGCGGACACCGCCGCGTCGTCGGTGTCACCCTGCCGACGCGAGGGACTTCGGCCGGCATCGGCGAGCATCCCGGTTGGCCGCGTCCGAGCGGCCAGTCGCATGGCCGGCGACGTCAGATCACGCGCAGTGTGATCGCCTTGAGCACCGCGCGCGTGCGGTCCCGGGTGTCGAGCTTGTCGAGGATCGCCGACACGTAGTTCTTGACCGTGCCTTCCGCGAGAAACATCGCCGAGGCGATTTCCCGGTTGGAGTACCCGCCGGCCATCAGCCGGAGCACGGCCACCTCGCGATCGCTGAACAGCGCGCGCGGCGCATCGTCGGCGTGGTAGCGGTACCGCGCCCGGACCGGATCGGTGCTGACCGGCTGGAACAGCGTTTCGCCGCGGGCGATGCGGCCGATCGCGTCGCGCAGGTCTTCCGGGGCCGCATCCTTCAGCATGTAGCCCTGGGCACCGGCGGCAATCGCGCGCAGCATGAGTTCGCTGTCGTCGAACGTGGTCAGCAGCAGGACCGGGGTCGCGTCGCCGCGCGCCCGCAGGCGGCGCACCGCCTCGATGCCGTCGATGCCCGGCATGCGGATGTCGCTCAGCACCGCGTCGACCGGATGCTGCGCGATCCGGACGAGCAATTCATCGCCGCTGTCGGCCTCGAACACCGTCTCGATCCCATGGCGCTCGAGCAACGCGCGCAGGCCGGCGCGCACCAGCGCCTGGTCGTCCGCGAGCCCGATGCGCAACGGCGTGGCGCTCGTCATCCTTGCGCACGCGCGGAGCGCGTGCTCACAGCGGCACGCTGGCGTCGATGCGCAACGCACCCCGATCGTTGGGCGCAAGGGCCAGCGTGCCAATGGCGGCGGCGACGCGTTCGCGCATGCCGGCCAGGCCGCTGCCCTCGCGGATCGGGACACGGACCCGGCCATCGTCCTCGATCCGGATCGCCAGGCGCGCGCCGTCGCGGCGCAGCGTGACGTACAGCGTGCCGGCGCCGGCGTGACGCGCGCTGTTGGTCAGCGCCTCCTGGACCAGCCGCAGCACGAGTTCCGCGATCCCGGCGTCGGTGACCTCGAGATCCTCGTCGATCGACAACGTCAACCGCAGCGTCGGCAGCGGCGCGGCGAGCGCGTGCAGCGCGGTACGCAGGTCGAGACCGTGCGTGCCGCGCAACGATTGCACGACGTCGCGGATGTCCTGCAACAGTTCGGTCGCCAGTCGTTGCGTCAGCGCGAGCTCCGGGCGGTGCGCCAGCGCCGGATCCGCGGCCAGCAGCCGCAGGTTCAGCGTCATGGCCGTGAGCTTGTGGCCGGCGACGTCGTGCAGTTCGCGCGCCACGCGCAGGCGCTCGGCGTCGCGCGCGCTTTCGGCGAAGAGCGCCCGGGTGGCCAGCAGATCGGCGTTGACCCGCATGAGCGCGTCGCGCGCACGCTCGGCCGTCCGCGCGTAGTGCGACGTGAGCGCGGCAAACGCCTGGAATCCCCCGTAGAGCATGGTCACGAACAGCGCATCGCGGTGCCCGGTCTCGCGCAGCAGCAGGTACGCCGCCACGTTGAGCGCAATGATCAGCGGCAGCGTCACGCGCGGCGGATACTCCATCGCGATCTGCGCGGCCAGGATGACCAGCAGGACCGGCGCCGTGCCGCCGCGGGGCGCGAGCCACACCAGCGCCAGGGCGCAGAAGGCCTGCGTCGCGAGCAACAGCGCGCGGCCATTGCGTTGCCAGGGTCGCGGCAGGAAGTCGCCGCCCAGGAAGCCGATCAGGAACGCGACCAGCAGCGTCCACTGCAACGGCCGCAGCGTCGGGTCCTCGATACGCAGCGCCATCGCCACCGCGAGCCAGGTCACGATCCCGGCGAGGCTCATCGGATGCAGCAGCGTGCGCAGGGCGGCGGGCATGACGTCATGCTGCCGCCTGGCGCGGCCGCTGGCAATGCGCGGGGCGTGGAAAGTGACTTTCGGCACGTACCGGAAATGACCGGGGGCACTGTGCCGGCACGCGGCCGTCGCGCATCCTGCCTCCACCTTACCCGGAGCCGATGCCATGACTGTCAACTATTCGATCCTCGTCGCCGTCCACGCAGGCGTAGGCGTACTCGCGCTGCTGACGTTCTGGACCGCCGCCGCGCTGCGCAAGGGCTCGCCGTTGCACCGGCGCGCCGGACAGGTCTATCTCCTCGCAATGCTCGGCATCGTCGCCACGGCGCTGCCGCTTGCGCTCATGCAGTACCAGCAGGGGAAGCCGGTGGTCGCCGCCTTCCTGGCCTACCTCGTGGTGATCACCGCCACCGGCGTGTGGAGTGCGTGGCGCGCGATTCGCGACAAGCACGATGTCGCGCGCTACACCGGCCCCGTGTACGCGGGCTTCGCGTGGCTGTGCCTCGCGGCGGGCCTGGGCGTGCTGGCGCTCGGCATCAGGTCGGGATCGGCGCTGCTGGCCGGCTTCTCGATCATCGGGCTCTTCGCGGGGCAGGACATGCTGCGCAATCGCCGCAACCCGGCCCGGCTCGCCGCGAACCCGCGGTGGTGGCTCACCGAACACTACACGGCGATGCTCGGAAACGGCATCGCGACGCACATCGCGTTCCTCGCGATCGGCCTGCCGCGGCTGCTGCCCGCCATCGACGGCGCCGCACTCCACTATCTCGCGTGGTTCGGCCCCGTGGGCGTCGCACTGGCGGCAAAGTTCGTCATCGACCGTCGCTGGCGAGCCACCGCCGGCGTCAGCGCACGCGTGGCGCGCGAAGCGGTCGCGAGCCGCTGACGCGCCGTCGGCGAGGTGGCACCGAATCGCGCGTCGCCGTGCGGACCGATCACCAGTCGTGCACGGTCCCGTCGTGCAGCCGGTTGAACGGCAGGTACGCCGTCTGGTACGGATACTTGCCCGCCTCGTCGACGTTGAGCTCGACGCCGATGCCCGGCTGGTCGCCCGGGTGCAGCAGGCCGTCACGGAACGTGAACGACTGCTCGAACACGCGGTCGGTCGCCTCGCCGTGCTTCATGTATTCCTGGATGCCGAAGTTGTGGATCGCGAGCCCCAGGTGCGTCGCGGCGGCCATGCCGACCGGCGAGATGTCGGTCGGCCCGTGGATGCCCGACTTGATCTGGTACTGCGCCGCGTAGTCCATGATCTTCTTCATCGGCGAGATGCCGCCCGTGTGCGTGACCGCGCTGCGCACGTAGTCGAACAGCTGCTCCTTGATCAGCGTCTGGTAGTCCCACACCGTGTTGAAGATCTCGCCGATCGCGAGCGGCGTGATCGTGTGCGCCCGCACCAGGCGCAGCGCTTCCTGGTTCTCGGCCGGCGTGCAGTCCTCGAGCCAGAAGAGGTCGTACGGCTCCAGCGACTTGCCGAGCTTCGCCGCCTGGATCGGCGTCATCCGGTGGTGGCCGTCGTGCAGCAGCGGCAACTCCGGGCCGAACTCGGCGCGCACCGCCTCGAACACGCCCGGGATGTGCCGCAGGTACGCGCGCGTGTCCCAGTCCTCCTCCGCCGGCAGCGGCGCCCGCTGCGCGGGCTCGTGGTCGTAGCGCTTGCCGGCATTGCCGGCCGCCACCGTATTGGACGCGACGCCGTAGATCGCCTTCAGGCCGGGTACACCCGTCTGGATGCGGATCGCGCGGTAGCCTTGCGCCAAGTGCCGGCGCACGGAGTCGAAGAGCTCCGGCAGGTCCTTGCCGCTCGCGTGTCCGTACGCGAGGCAGCCGATGCGGCTCGCCCCGCCGAGCAATTGATAGAGCGGCATGTTCGCCGCCTTCGCCTTGATGTCCCACAGCGCCACGTCCACCGCGGCAATCGCCGCCATCGTCACGGGCCCGCGGCGCCAGTACGCGCTGCGATAGAGGAACTGCCACGTATCCTCGATCCGGTGCGGATCGCGGCCGATCAGCAGCGGCGCGACGTGGTCACGGAGATAGCTGACGACGGCGAGCTCGCGACCGTTGAGCGTCGCGTCGCCCAGGCCCGTGTGGCCTTCGTCGGTGGTGATCTTGAGCGTGACGAAATTGCGGTCGGGGCTGGTGACGATGACTTCGGCCTGGGTGATCTTCACGTGCGCTCTCCGGGTGGGTATGGATTCGAGTTATGGATGCTGCCGCGCGAACGCCACGGCAATGGACGGACCGCGTTCAGCGCGCGAGCCAGCCCCCGTCGACCGCGATCACCGTGCCGTGCACGTAATCGGATGCCGACGAGCAGAGGAACACGACGGTGCCGGCCAGGTCGTCGGGATCGCCCCAGCGACCCGCCGGAATGCGGGCGAGGATTTCGGCGCTGCGCGTCGCGTCCGCGCGCAGCGGCGCGGTATTCTCCGTCACCATGTAGCCGGGCGCGATCGCGTTGACGTTGATGCCCTTGCCCGCCCACTCGTTGGCGAGGAGGCGCGTGAGTCCCAGCACGCCGCTCTTCGACGCCGTATACGACGGCACGCGCACGCCGCCCTGGAAGGACAGCATCGACGCGATGTTGACGATCTTGCCGCCGCCGCCCTGCGCGAGGATCTGCCGCGCGACGGCCTGCGCCAGGAAGAACACGCTCTTGAGATTGAGGTCGACGACGTCGTCCCAGTCGGCTTCCGTGAAGTCGATCGCGTCGGCGCGCCGGATGGTGCCCGCGTTGTTCACGAGGATGTCGACGCGTCCCAATGCGGCGACGGCCGCGGCGACGACATGGCCTGCCGCGTCGGGCGCGCGCAGATCCTGCGCGATGGCCGCGAAGCGCCGCCCCGTCGCCTCGACGCGCGCCTTCGTCTGCCCGGTGTCGGTGGTGGCCACGCCCGCGACGTCGGCGCCCGCCTCCGCCAGCGCCACGGCCATCGCCTGCCCCAACCCACGGCTTGCCCCGGTGACGATGGCGCACCGCCCGTCCAGCCGGAAACTCGCCGGCATCAGCGCAGGTCCTGCGTCTTCACGTGGTCCATGTCGTCGAACACCTGGTTTTCGCCGACCATGCCCCAGATGAACGTGTACGCCTGCGTGCCCACGCCCGAGTGGATCGACCAGCTCGGGCTGATCACCGCCTGCTCGTTGCGCACGACGATGTGGCGCGTCTCGTCCGGCCGGCCGCACAGGTGGACCACCGCCGCATCGGGCGGCAGCGCGAAGTAGAAGTACACCTCCATCCGCCGCTCATGGGTGTGCGTGGGGAACGTGTTCCAGACGCTGCCCGGCTCGAGCACCGTCATCCCCATCGTCAACTGGCACGTCTCCACCACGCCGGGCACGAGCAGCTTGTAGATCGTCCGCCGGTTCGCCGTCTTCGCATCGCCGAGCGTCGCGGACGCGGCTTCGGCCTGCGTGACGCGGCGGGTTGGGCAGGCCCGGTGGGCGGGCGCGCTGTTCAGATAGAACTTCGCCGGGTTGGCGGCCTCGGCGCTGCGAAAGCGCACGTCGCGCGCCCCCATGCCGACGTACAGCGCGTCGCGGTGACCGAGTTCGTGGGTCGTGCCGTCGACGACGATCGCGCCCGCGCCGCCGACGTTGATCGCGCCCAATTCGCGCCGCTCGAGGAACGCGCCGACGGCGAACTGCTTCGCGAGTTCCGGCGGAAAGCCCACCTCGTCACGCAGCGGCATCGCACCCCCGACGACGATGCGGTCGATCTGGCTGTACGTCAGCGCGACCTCGCCCGGGACGAACACCGGATCGACGAGGAACTGCTCGCGCAGCCCGGCCGAGTCGAGCGTCTTCGCGTGGTCGCTGTGGATGGGTTGGCGGAAGTCCATGGGAGGCCTTGGCGGGTGGCGCAGTTAACACCGGGGAAACGACCCGATATCTTAGGCAGCCACCTGCAAATTGGTCAAGTGGTCGGACCAATATGCGCGTTCCACGGCCATGCGGCATGACGCCGCGCACGCCAGGGGCCGGATCGGGCGCTCATGCGCGTCGAGCACCCCCTACCGTCCCGTTCCCGTGTGAACGGGACGTCCGGGCGGCCGGGTTTCGCGATGCATCGATTCATCGCGGCCGCCCCGGCGTGGGACAACAGTACACATCTGCGCAGGGCCGGCGGGAAATGATCACGCGGACGAAGCACGCGCCAGGAACAGTTGGTGATCGTTGAAGCGAAACACACGCGCCGGAACCCATGACGGGCTCCGGCGCCGGACAGCACGACGGACTTCAGGCCAGCGAGCGGCGGCGGAACAGGTTCACGATCGCCAGCAGCACGACCGCGCCCACGAACGACACCAGCAATCCCGACAAGCTGAAGTCGCTGCTGTTGATGGTGCCCGTGCCGAACATCGGCGCGATCAGGAATCCTGCGATCAGCGCGCCGACGATGCCCACGACGACGTTGAGCAGGATGCCCTGTTGCGCATCCGTCTTCATGACGAGGCTGGCGAGCCAGCCAATCACGCCACCGACGACGAGCCAGATGATGAGGTTCATGAGTGATATTCCTTTTCCGAAAGTTGGATGGGCCTACTTGCCGTCGCGATCCGAGTCGCCCGGCGTTGCGCGTTCGATGGCGTCGCTGACGCGATGCCAGGAGTCGCGGGCCGCGTGCTTCGCGTCGTCCCACGCCAGCGTCGAGCTTCCGCGTGCGCCCTGCCAGTCGTGGCGCAATTCCGGCTCCACGTCATCGAACGTGCGGCCCGCATAGCGGGGATACGCATCGAGCCCGTAGCGGTAGGCGGGGGCGTAGTCGTCGAACGTGGAACCTTCGCGCACGTACGGGCGTCCGATGTAGTTCTCGCGCCAGTACGCCTCTTCCGCCGTGGGGTCGATCATTTCCGCGACACCCTTGCCGGCCAGGCCGCCCACGATGGCGCCGATGACACCGCCAGCGATGGCGCCCGCCGGACCCGCCACCATGCCCGCGGCGGCACCCGCTGCCATGCCGCCCGCCGCCGCGCCCACTCCCGTGCCGATCGGGTGCGAACCGGGTGCCCCGGTGATCGGATCCCGATTGGCATCGCGCTCGCGGTCGATCACTTTGTCCGTCGTAGTTCATCGTTGTTTCTCCAGAAAGGAAGGGAATCTTCGTCCGGGAGAGACGCGATGGCGTGCCGCCCGGTACGATGCAAGATTCCGCGATTGCGACGGACGGAGGGATCGGCGGGACGGCAAATTGCGCGTAGGAGAACGACGCGAATCGCGTGGAATATTTTCCGCGCGGCGTCCGTGGCCCGGCGAGAGTTGCACCGAAATTTCCCCGCCATGAAGGCGCGGATCTTGGTCCGGGTGACGGCCGCGCATCACGCGTGTGCAAACATCGCGCGCAGCGGTTCAGGTACGGGGGCCCGGACGAACTTCTCGGCCGGGCTGGCGCGCCGTCTCGCTTGCCGGGACTACGTCACCGCACCGCGAGCCGCCACAGCGACGTCACTTCCGCCGCACGCGCCGCATGCAGCGGATCGGATGCGTCGGACGCCTTGGGATGCACCGGCCGCACGTCGGTGCGATCGACGACGCGCAGTCCCGCCGCATCGAACCATGCAAGCAGGTCGTCGCGCGCGCGCAATCCCAGGTGCTCCGCGAGGTCGGACAGGATGAGCCAGCCCTCGCCGCCCGGCGCGAGGTGCGCGGCCAACCCGGAGAGGAATCCGCGCAGCATGCGGCTCTCCGGATCGTAGATGCCGTATTCGAGCGGCGAACTCGGCCGCGCCGGCACCCACGGCGGGTTGCAGACGACGAGCGCGGCGCGCCCTTCGGGAAAGAGGTCCGCCGCCACGACGTCCACGCGCCCGGCCAGTCCGAGGCGCTCGATGTTCTCGCGTGCGCAGGCCAGCGCCCGCGGGTCGAGGTCCGTCGCGATCACGCGCCTGATGCCGCGCCGCGCGAGCACCGCCGCCAGCACGCCCGTCCCGGTGCCGATGTCGAATGCCACGCTGTTGCCGGACAACGCGGCCGGCGCCGGCGCATCGACGACCAGTTGCACGTACTCGCTGCGCACGGGCGCGAAGACGCCGTAGTGCGGGTGGATGCGGCCGCCGATCGCCGGGATCTCGATGCCCTTCGTCCGCCACTCGTGCGCGCCGACCAGGCCCAGCAGTTCGCGCAGCGACACGATCGACGGCACATCGGGCGGCCCATAGGCTTCCGCGCACGCACCGCGCAGGTCGGGCGCCCGCCGCAGCGGAATGCCGTAGTCCGCGTCGAGCGGAATCAGCAGCATGCCGAGCGTGCGCGCGCGCTGCGACCGCGACTGGCGATGCAGGTGGAACGCGTCGGCAGTCGCGATCGGCGGCACGTCCGCTGCGGCCAGCTTCCCCTTTCGCGGGGGCCGGTCGGCGCGGCTGCCAAGCGCCTTCAGCATCTGCCGCGCATTCTGGAAGTCGCCGCGCCACAGCAGCGCCGTGCCCTGGCACGCGAGGCCATACGCGGCGTCGGCCTTCATGCTGTCGTCGGCCACCACGACCCGCTTCGGCGGCGGCGCGCCGCGCTCCGAACGCCAGCGCGCGGTACGCGGCTGCTGCGCCCTCGGTCCATGCGATGACCGGCTGCGCGTCCACTACAGCTCCGTGTATTTCCTGGCAGTGCCGCGCGCCTTGGCGACCGGATACTTCTGCGCGTTCGCGAGCAGCTTGCGGTCGGCCGCGGCAATGGGGTCGATGCCCAGCTCGTCGGACAGGCGGATCAGGTAGAGCAGCACGTCCGCGATTTCCTCGCTCGCCGCCGCCTGTGCGTCCGGCGGCAGGTCGCGGCTCTGCGCCTCCGTGAGCCACTGGAACACCTCGAGCAATTCGCCCGCCTCCGCCGACAACGCCATCGCGAGGTTCTTCGGCGAGTGGAACTGGCCCCAGTCGCGTTCGGCGGCGAACGTCCGCAGCCGCTCGCGCAGAATCGCCAGGTCCGTCTCGTGTTCGCGTTGCGTCATGCGCACGCTCAGAACTTCTCGTCGCGCCGCAGGTAGCGCCATTGGCCCACCGGCAACGGGCCGAGCGGCACGCTGCCGCTGCGCACGCGCTTCAATCCGGTGACCGTGAGACCGACCAGCTCGCACATGCGGCGGATCTGGCGCTTGCGGCCCTCGCGCAGCACGATGCGCAGCTGGTCCTCGTTCTGCCACGACACGCGCGCAGGCTTCAGCTTCACGCCGTCGAGTTCCAGCCCGTGCTGCAGCAGCTTCATGCCTTCGTCGGTGAGCGTGCCCTCGACGCGCACCAGGTATTCCTTCTCCACCGCCGAATTGCTGCCGATCAGGTGCTTCGCGACGCGGCCGTCCTGCGTGAACACGATGAGCCCGGTCGAGTCGATGTCGAGCCGCCCCGCCGGGGCCAGTCCGCGCAGGTGGCCCGGCTTGAACGTCGTCGGCGACGGATCGTCCGCCCAGCGATTCTCCGGCTTGATCAGCACCATCGCCGTCTGGTGGCCGTCCTCCGGCTGCCCGGAGACGTAGCCCATCGGCTTGTTGAGGATGATCGTCACCTGCTCGCTTTGATGTTGCGCGGCCGCCTTCTCGATCTCGATGCGCGCGAACGGCGACACGCGCGTGCCGAGCGTCGTGATCACCTTGCCGTCGACGCGCACCCAGCCGTTCTCGATCCACTCGTCCGCTTCGCGCCGCGAGCACAGGCCCATCTCGCTCATGCGCTTCGACAGCCGCGGATCGTCGGGATTCTCGTGGCGCGGACCGCGTGGCGGTGCCGGAACGGGTTTCGCGCCCTCGGCTGCCGGTGCTGTCGGCGGGCGCGCCGATTTCGGCTTCCCGCGGTCGGTGCGTGGGCGATGGCCGCCATACTCCGCTTCCGTCGTCGTCCGGAACGCGGGCTTGCCGCCCGGACTGGCGGTGCGCTTGTCCCCCTCGCCGGCGCCATGCCGCGGCCGGTCGCCACGATTCGCCCCACCCGTCGCCCCACCCCGCGCGCCACCTGCGGCGCCTCCCGTCGTGCCGCCCGTGGACCGGCGTCGCGAAGCAGGCTCGGCCGCAATGGGCCGCCCGCGGCGGGACAGCTTGGAAGCGGGTGCGCCTGAGGGCGCCGCCTGCCCCGGGGACGGCGCTGCGCGTGCGTCGGCACGGGGCGGCTTGCCCGCATGCGCATGGGATGGCCCGGGTTTGGACGGCGGGCGCGCCTGGGACGCCGTACCGCCAGCAGGCGCAGGCGCCGCCACCGGCACCACGGGCGCGGGCGAAGGCGACTTGTGCCGCTCGTTGCGCAATTGCGCGCGCTTGGCACGCGACGACGGCGCCTTGGGCGTTGCGGTCGCGGCAACCGGCGTCTTGGAGACTTTGAGCGTGATTCGGGCCATGGGGGTTCGTGTAGGACAGCGTGTGCTTGCCCGCATCATAGCGGGACACTGCTATGGCGTCGCGCGGGGCGTGTCCTGAACGCGATCGCCGCACCGTCCCGGGTCTCGCCAAGTCCACGACGCGCAACCGGCGCAATCGAGCGCCATGCCGACTCCGGTTGCGCTTGCGCTACGTCGCAGCGGTCGCCGGCACCGTCCATCTGCCCGAACGGACTGTGTTCGTTGGCGAACAGACCCGAACCGGGTGATTGCACGAGCATGGTCCGGAACCACACAGGACTCAGGGGGAAACATGCGCAATCGACATCATGGCCACGGCGGTCCTCGCCTATCGGTCTGGCTGACGACACTGGCGTTCGCCGCGGCCGCCTTGGGCGTTTCGCCATCGTTCGCCCAGGTCAACCTGGGCACCGCCGCCAACTTCGGCGTGCTGGGCGGCTCCGCGGTGACCAACACGGGACCCAGCGTCGTGAACGGCAGCCTCGGCGTATCGCCCGGCAGCGCAATCACCGGCTTCCCCCCGGGCACCGTCGTCGCACCGGGCATCATCCACTCGGCCGACGCCGTCGCCGCGCAGGCCCAGGTCGACCTCGCCACGGCCTACTCGAACGCCGCCGGATTGCCCACGCTCGTCGATCTGACCGGGATCGACCTGGGCGGCCTGGTCCTGACGCCAGGGGTCTACAACTTCGCGACCTCCGCCCAGTTGACGGGCAACCTGACGCTCAATGCGCTCGGCAACCCCAATGCGTTGTTCGTGTTCAAGATGGGCAGCACGCTCACCACCGCGAGCGGCTCGTCGGTCACCCTCATCAACGGCGGATCGAGCTGCAACGTGTACTGGCAGGTCGGCAGTTCCGCCACCCTCGGGACCACGACCTCGTTCGCCGGCAACATCATGGCGTTGGCCAGCATCACGCTCAATACCGGCGCCAGCCTGTCGGGCCGCGCGCTCGCACGCACCGGCGCGGTGACGCTCGCGAGCAATACCGTCTCGCCGTGCACGGCGGGTCCCGTCGTGTGTCCGACCATCACGCTCAACCCGTTGACGTTGCCCAATGCCAGCCCGGGGACGGCGTACAACCAGACGGTCGTGGCCTCGGGCGGCGTTGCGCCCTACACCTATGCCGTCACGAGCGGCGCAATGCCGCCGGGACTCGCGCTCAATCCCGTGTCCGGCGCGATCACCGGATTGCCGACCGGCAACGGCAGCTTCTCCTTCACGATCACCGCCACCGATGCCAATGGCTGTCTCGGCAGCAGGCTCTACACGATCGTGCTCGCCGCGGTCGTCTGTCCGACGATCTCGATGTTCCCGGCCGCGCTTGCGCCGATGACGGTCGGCATGGCCTACAGCCAGGTCGTGTCCGCCACGGGCGGCACCGCGCCCTACACGTTCACCGTGGTCAGCGGTGCATTGCCGCCCGGACTGCTGCTCAATCCTGCGACCGGCGTCATCGCCGGTGTCCCGACCGCCGCCGGCAACTTTGCGTTCACTATTGGCGTCACCGATGCCAACGGCTGCCCGGCAGCGATCGCGTATCTGCTCTCCAACGGTGTCATTGCCGACGTATCGGCGATCCCGACGCTCTCGGAGTGGGGGCTGCTGCTGCTCGTGCTGATCATGATGACGGCGGCGGGGTGGCGTTTCCGGCGGAGGTAGTTCGCACGCGAAGGTTTGCAGGGCGTTCGGGCCGCCGGATGGGCGGCCCGAACGGTGCAGACGTCGCGGGAGGCGTTGCCGCCACCGGGCCCGCCTGGTCGCGCCATGACGGGCAACGCGATCGCACGGGAAACCGGCGCCACGCGGAAATCGATCCTCAGGGCTGACTTGGGCGCACCCGCACCGGGGCAATCCGCATCGAGGTGTCCCGCGCTGCAACCCGGGGCTCGACCGGATGCGCGGGCGCGCCGCCCGTGATCCGCGAGCAACGAGGCGAGCCGCCCGCTAGTTCGATGCGTTGAGCGCCATCGCCGCCGCGTGCTCCGCGCGGACCTTGCGGCGCAGTTCCGCAGGCGAAAGAACCTCGACCGCGCCCCCGTGCCGCATGATGTCGAGCACGATCTCCCGGTCGTCGCGGAACGGCAGCTCGAGGAGGTAGCGCCCCTGGGCGTCGAAGCTCCCCTTCTGGTCCGGATGCCAGACTTCGGCCGCCACCCACCGCGCGCGTTCTGCGGAAAAGCGCAGCCGGGCCCGCCTGGCCTCGCCGCCACGCACGATGCCGTAGCTGTCGACCAGGTAATCGTCGAGCGCCTTGAGGGAGATCTCCTTCGCCGAGGCATCGAGCAGTTCGATGCGCCGGATGCCGTCCACCGAGAAGCTGCGCAGGTCGTTGCGCAGGTGGCACCACGTGTCGAGGTACCAGTTCTCGCGATAGTGGATGAGGCGCTGCGGCGACACCTCGCGCGCCGAGTGGGCGTCCGTGCTGCGTGCGTAGTACTCGATCTTCAGGCGCTTGCGCTTGAAGAGCGCCGCACCCACCACCGAGAAGTGCTCGAGCGGCATCTTGCGCGTGCCGAACGACAGCAGCCGGATGCGCTTGCGCACCTCGCCGGGCGAAACCTCGCCCGCGCCGATGATGGCATCCAGGCGCGCCATCAGCGGCGCGATGTGCGGGCCGATCAATCCGCCCTGGTCGAGGGACGCCAGCAGGTGCTGCATCGTGACCAGCGCGAATGCCTCGCTCTCGGTGAACCACAGCCCGGGCAGCGCGAACTTCGGCCCCGCCTTGCCCCGCGCGGCGTAGCGATAGCCGCCCGCATCCGCATCCCACACCACGGGCGCGTTGAAGCGGTCGCGCATGTACTCGAGGTCGCGCTTGAACGTGGCCAGCGACACCTCCAGCTGGTCCAGGAACGCATCGCGGGTGACGACGGTGCGCTCCTGCAGCAGCGCGTCGATCTTGTAGAAGCGCTCCAGCCGATCCATCGTCAGTGGCGGATGCGACGGTAGCGGTGGCCGACCGTCGCGACGTGGCCCTCGGTGAGGACCACGTAGACGCCCGCGAGCTGGTCGAGCTCGGCACCGGTAGCCACGCCCGCACGCGCCAGGCGGCGCTTCGCGTCGCGGTCGAGGTACACGATGATGCCGCCGTGGCGATCGTGCCGCTCCCGGCCGTAGCGGAGCACGTGCTCGATCTGCGCGGGCGGGATGCCGCGCTGCTGCATCCGGGACCGGGCATGGCGGGTGAGCATCGCAGCGAGATCCGGGGCCATCGCGTACTCCTCGCAAAGGGACGTGACCAGCATGGCGGACAGGTAGCTCAAAGCGTGAGCCTGCCATCGTTGCCGATATTGCACAAGCCTTCCGCCGACGAACGGCGGCCAACCCCGGTAACGCACGAACCGAGCGGCAAGGACGCACGTGAATTGCGGGAACGGGCACCTCAATTGCGCAACCGTCGTCCCCGCGAAGGCGGGGACCCAGCGCCGTTCGCAAGGCGCTGGGGTCCCGCCCCCCCACTACCCTGCTCGCGGGCAGGCTCTTGGCGGGGACGACGTGGTGCTGCGTTTGCCGTCGTCCGTCTGCGGATGGGTCAGTTTCCCGGCTGCCCCTTGCCCTGCTCCGGCTTCCGGCGCAGGAACGAGGGCACCGGAGGCTCGCCCGTCGCGTCGAAGTCGGCCTCGAAGCGGCTTGCCAGCCGCCGGTTCATCGAAAGGCCCGAGAAGGACGCCTCCTTCATCGCCAGCGACTTGTCGCGACCCGTGACCAATCGCCGCATCGTGGCGAGCACGGCGGTCGCCCACGCGTGGCCCTGGAAGCGCGTCGCCGCGTCGTCGAGCAGGCGCTGCGCGCGTTCCCAGTTGTCGGCATCGATCGCGTCGCGCAGTTCCTGCAGCGTCTCGGCGGCGGCCAGTTCCAGCATCCGGCTCGTCACCAGTTCGTCGGCCGGCATCGCGCGGCGCTGTGCGGCGTCGACGACCGGCAGCGGGGGCAATCCCGCCATCAGGAACAGCGGCGCGCTGTCGCGCATGGCAGCCTGCACCGACACGGTGATCGGCATCGCCACCGGCGCGCCGCCGACCGCGGCAACGGCCGGGATCTCGAACTCGAGCAGCGCCCACGCCTCCGATGCGAAGGCCAGGTCCGGCAGCTTCCAGGCCATGGGCTCGCCGTCGACCGCGTCGTACGAATTGCGGAGCTTCACCGCGACGCCGTCGGGCGCCTTCACCTTGAGCACGAGACCCCGCGCGCAGAGACTTGCCAGCAGCGCGAACTCCGCTGCAAACGGCTCCGCCAGGTCGGCGGCGGTCTGTCCATAGTAGGCGTTGCCCTGCCCCGCCGCGGCCATCGCGAGCATCAGTGCTTCGTTGAAGCTGTGGCCGAGCCCGTACGTCGACGTCGAGATTCCGCGTTGCGCGGCATTCTTGCAGTCGAGGGCGATCTCCTCCAGGTCCGTCTTGCCCTCGTTGGCGCAGCCGTCGGACAACAGGATCACGCGGCGCATGGCGTCGCTGCCATCGTCGTGCCGGCCAAGTTCCAGCGCGCCTGCCTCCCAGCCGCCGTGCAGGTTGGTGGTTCCACCGGATTCGATGCTGTCGAGCGCTGCCGCGAGCACGAGCTTCTCGGAGGCCGGCGTCAGCGATGCGAACTGCGTCGACCACGTCGTCGAACGCGAAGATCGCCGCGCGGTCGCCGGCGCCGAGGCCGTCGATCATGTTGCGCGCGCAGCGCCTGGCCTCCGCCAGCGGCTCGCCGCTCATCGAGCCGGAACGGTCGAGCACGAGCGCCAGGTGCAGCGGCGCGCGCGGCACCGTGCCCGCAGGCAAGTCCGGCGCCTGCACCCGGACCAGCAGGCGCAGCGTGGTGGGACCGTCCGTGGCGAGCGCCGCCCTGTCGGGGGTGAGCACCAGCTTGAAGTCGGGGGACGTGTCGTCGGTGGTGGGCATGGCCGTGGTCTCCGGTGTGTGCGCTTTGCGCGCTGTTTGCCCATGATGGGGCACCGGTAGCTCATACGATGAGCCTACGCAGGAGACATTGCCGGGACGGTACTGGTGATGGTACTGACTGCGGCCTGAATTGCATTGCCGTCGCTGTCGAATACGACCGGACGTCGTCAGGCTCACCGTATGAGCCATAGCCGCAGCAACATGGAGTTGTCCGGTTCGCAGAGCCGCGAGTTACGCCGGACGGCCCACTAGACGGGGCATGCGTGAACTGCTTGCGGGCGACATCCTGCCGCGCAGTCGTGGCCATTCGTTGCCGCGGTTGGCGACGCTCGAAGGGGCTGCAGCTGCCGCGGTTGGGCGGGCCTGAGCCACGAAACGCGCACGCACCGCCCTGCGTCGACTCGGGTGACTGCAACGGAAATGGTTATCTTGAGGAGGTCATCATGCACAAGCGAATCTCGGCCGACGAATTCGATCTCGCGTATCGCCCCGCATCCTACTTCTGGCCGCTCGGACTCGAGACCCACCTGCTCGCGACGATCAAGGGCACCGAGCGGAAGGCCGCACTGCAACGACTCATTGGCGAAGGGCGGGCAAGCGACATCCCCGATTTCCTGGCCAAGTCCGCGCTGAGTTCGTCGGAACGCAAGGCACTGGGCCGGATTCATCCCGCGTTCATGGGCGGGGAATACCTTCCCGACCTCGAGCAGACCGAAGTCGAGATCGCACGCATCGTGATCGCCTCGACGACGTGGGATGTCACCAGCGTCTTCGCGCGGCGCGACCGCGACTGCATCCGCTACCGCGTGGTCGACGAATACAACGGCGAAACACTGTCGGGGGATTCGACGCTGACCTCGGCGTTACCGCTGACGCTGGGCGAACTCGAGTCGTTCTTCATGGGCGCGTGGCCACTGTTCGACGTGCTCGAAGCCAACTTCAGCAACGATGGATTCGACCTCGATCGCATGCTCGCCTTCGTGGCGCAGGTCGAGTCGGCGTTCTATCCGGGGATCGGCCCGCTGTTCTGGTACAGGATCTCAGCCTGGGCAGAAGAGCGGAGGAGCGAATGCGAGCGCACGGATGAGGGATAGCTGGACTGCAATTGGTGCGCAATCGACTTGGAGCGGAAGACGCTGCAACCGTTGGACAACGCGTTCGGCACGCGGTTGTTACCTGTGTCTTGGGTACGGCCTGTGACCCATGTCTCAGGGCCGTACACACTTCGACTGGCGGAGAGGGCGGGATTCGAACCCGCGGAGGGCTATTAACCCTCGCACGCTTTCCAGGCGTGTGACTTAAACCGCTCATCCACCTCTCCGGTGGGTCCACATTTTACCCGAACCGGCCCGATCGGCCCCAGCGCCCCGGGAAACGTCCCAATCGACGCCACTCTAGCTGATCTACTCCGGCACACTCCCCGGCGTCACCACCCTCGCCAGCGCCTTGCAGTTGCTCAGAATCGAGGTGGCATTGTTGCCCGCGGACGGTAAGCTCGCGCCAGGCGACGCGCCGGAATTCCAGCCGCGGCGCCCCCCCCGGAAGCGGGTTCAACGCGTCTCGCGCGCCCGCTGCGCCCGCGCCATAATGCACAAATGGCCACCCTCGCCGAACTGATCGAAGACCTGGTCGCTGCCAACCGCATCCTGGCGGGACTCAACGTGCTGGATGGCTTCGGCCACGTCAGCGTGCGCCATCCTGACCACGCGGATCGCTACCTGCTGTCGCGGTCGGTCGCGCCGGAACTCGTCACGCGCGACGACATCATGAGTTTCGATCTCAAGTCGAACGCGCTAGATGGCGACACGCGCACGCCTTACCTCGAACGGTTCATCCACGGCGAGATCTACGCGCACCGTCCGGACGTGATGGCGGTGGTGCACAGCCATGCGCCGGCGGTGGTGCCCTTCGCGGCGTCGTCGATCCAGCTGCGCCCGATCTATCACATGAGCAGCTTCCTGCGCACCGGTGCGCCGGTGTTCGAGATACGCGCGCGCTTCGGCATGACGGACATGCTGATCCGCAACAACGACCAGGGCGCCGCGCTCGCGGCCTCGCTCGCGGCGGGCGCCGTGGTGCTGATGCGCGGCCACGGCTTCTGCACGGTGGGCGAGAGCATTCCAGTGGCGGTGTTCCGCGCGTTCTACACGCAGACGAACGCTGACCTGCAGCAGCGCGCGATCGCGCTGGGCGGGAGCGTGAACTACCTGGACGACGACGAAGCGGTGCAGTCCGACGCGACGAACCGGGGCGTGATCATGCGGCCGTGGACACTGTGGAAAGCGAAGTATTATCCGCAAGCGGCCGCGTGACCGGGCATCGACTCTCCCGCGGTCCGACCCCATCTGCATGAGGAAGCGCGCCATGTCGCCTGGTTCGAAGCTCTTCGCCATCGCCGCCGCCACGCTGGCCGCGCTGCTCCCCGCCGCTGCCACGTACGCGCAGGCGGACACGTATCCGAGCAAGCCGATCCGGATGGTGCTGCCCTTCCCGCCCGGCGGCGGCGCGGACCTCACGGCGCGCACGCTGGCGCAGAAGATGGGCGACTCGATGGGCCAGTCGATCGTCGTCGAGAACAAGCCGGGCGCCAATGGTGCACTCGGCACGGACACGGTCGCCAAGGCCGCGCCGGACGGCTACACGATCCTGATCACCGACCGCGGCTCGCTCAGCGTCAACCCGCACCTGTACGCGAAGCTGCCCTACGATCCGCTGAAGGACTTCGCCTACATCGGCATCGCGACCGACGGGCCGTACGTGCTGGTGGCCAACCCGTCGCTCAACGTGAAGACCTTGGCCGAACTGGTGGCCTTGGCGAAGGCGAAGCCGGGCACGATCAACTACGCGAGCTTCGGCATCGGCAGCATGCCGCAGATGAACCTCGAGGCGCTCAACCGCAAGATGGGCATCGACATGGTCCACGTGCCGTACAAGGGCGCGGGTCCCGCGTCGCAGGCCGTGGTGGCGGGCGAGGTGGGCGTCACCATTTCGTCGGTGCCCGCCGTGCAGGGCTTCATCAAGGACGGGCGCCTGCGCGCGCTCGCCGTGGGCTCGGACAAGCGGTTCGCGCTGCTGCCGGATGTGCCGACGATGGCGGAGGCCGGCGCGGACTCGGACATCCTGGTCCCGACCTATTTCGCGCTCGCCGCGCCCGCCGGCACGTCGCCCGCCATCGTCGCGAAGCTCAACGCGGAGATGAAGAAGGCGCTTGCCGATCCTGCGGTCGCGGAGAAGTTCGCCGCGGCGGGCCTGGTCGTCAACGGCAGTTCGCCGGAAGCGATGACCAGCACGGTGAAGCAGGATGTCGCGCGCTTCGGCGCGCTGGTGAAGGCCATCGGCATCAAGCCGGAGTAGCGACGCCGGGAACCCATTTCGGGCAGGGCTGCGATCACCCTTCGCGGGGCTGCACACGGACGCGCAACGTTCGTCCTGCGTTCTGCCGATCGTTGTGACCTTGGATGACGGCATCCGCAGCAATCCCGTGGTCCCCGAGTTCGCGGGGACCACGGAGCATTGCCCATGCACCTTCACGGCTCAATCGGTGGTCGGTGACGTCGTTTCGGCGCCGCCCGGCGCATGCCCCGTGTGAAACTGCGGCCATCGCCGCAACACGATGTCGCGATGGCTCGCGTACGCATAGCAGCTGTCGATCTTGGCCGGTCGTCCGTTGCGGTCGAGCACGTCGGGTCGCGCGAAGCGCACCTCGACCAGCGACTGGTACGCGGCCGTGGCCATCGGCAGCAGCAATTCCATGAGGTGCGTGCAACCGACGGCGCCCCCCAGCTTGCTCTTGACCATCATCGACCAGCCCGGGCGAATGCGTTCACCGACGATGGCCTGCATCGGCGCGACGGCCTCGCGGCACACGCCGAAGGGACTCGAGTCCGTCACCGCCAGAACGTCGCGCACGACGAAGTCCTCGTCGATGACCATGCGGATCCACATGTCGTGGATCGGCTCCCCGGGCGCGCGGTCGCGGCCGTCGATGCGGATCGCATGGGACTTGGTGTCGACGACCCGGCCGTCGATTTCGAAGAGGCCGTCGTCGCGACGGTAGCCGCGCATCTCGATGCTGCGCAGGTGCAGCTCGGTGCGGTTGGGGGAGTCGGGCAGCGGCATGCGGGAATCCTTGTCGGGGGCGGGTGCGCCCAATGAGGGTCAGACTCGAATTGAGAAACTACTTTAATTCGAGTCTGACCCTCATTGGGGGTAAATGCCCGCGCGCGCACCTTGGGAGACCGGCTGCGCTCCCCGCGAGCGGGACCCGGCGGCGACTCTGGATACCGGCCTTCGCCTAGCGCTTCCCGAAGTTGCGCAGCAACGCCGCGCGCCGTTCGAGCCACCACCCGTATTGCGCCGGCCACAACGCCCAGCCCGCATCGCCTTCGAGCGTGACCGCCGCCCGACCGGCCCAGTGCGGATCGAGCAGCGCTTCGCGACCCAGCGCGACCAAGTCCGCCTCGCCCCGCTGCAGCACCCCTTCCGCCTGCGCCGGATCGGCGATGAATCCCACCGCCTGCGTCGCGATTCCCGCCTCGGCGCGCACGCGCGCGGCGAACGGCACCATGTAGCCGGGGCCCATGGCGACCCGCGATCCGGAGAACCCGCCGGAGGAGCAGTCGACGACGTCCACGCCGGCGGCCTTCACTTCCTTCGCGAGCGCGACGGTGTCGTCGAGCGACCAGCCGTCCACGATGCCGTCGACCGACGACGTGCGGAAGAAGAGCGGCTTCCCCGCCGGCCACTTCTTGCGCACGGCGCGGACGATCTCGAGGGCGAGGCGCATACGGCCCGCGCGATCGCCGCCGTATTCGTCGGTCCGCTGGTTGACGGTCGGCGACAGGAACGAGTGCACGAGATAGCCGTGCGCACCGTGCACTTCGAGAACATCGGCGCCCGCCTTGTGCGCGCGCAGCGCCGCGGCAGCGAACGCGTCGACGATGCGCTTGATTCCCTTGCGGTCGAGCACTTCGGGCACGAGCCAGCCGTCCATGTGCGGCGCGGCAACCGGGCCGACGATGCGCCACGGCTCGTCGCCGCGCGCCAGGTCGTCGGCACCCAGCGCGGCATTGCCGAACCACGGCCGCTGCATGCTCGCCTTGCGGCCCGCGTGCGCGATCTGGATGCCGGCGGCCGCGCCGAGCGAACGGACGTAGTCGAGTGCCCGCTTGATCGGTGCGATGTGCGCGTCCGACCACAGCCCGAGATCGCCGTGCGTGATGCGGCCCTCGGGCAGCACGGCCGTCGCCTCGGTGAACACGAGCCCGAAGCCGCCCATCGCGAACTGGCCGAGATGCACGAGGTGCCAGTCATTGGCGACGCCCTGCTGCGCCGAGTACTGGCACATCGGCGACACCACGGCGCGGTTGCGCAGCGTCACGTCGCGCAGCGTGAGCGGCGAGAACAGTCGGGACTTGAACGGCGGGTGGTCAGGCAACGATGACTCCGGCGAAGGTGATGGTCTTGAGGGTCAGCCCCCCAGGGGACGGGTGGGCTCGGCAGCACGACATCGTGCCCAGGGTCCGACCCTCAAGTGCACTGGAGTGCATGTCGAGTCCGACCTTGAGGCAAGACCCGCGAGACGACCGTTGCGGCACGTGGACGTTCGGGAGGATCAGCCGTTGGCATGGGCGCCGCGATGCGCCCAGCCGGTCATCCGGCGTTCGAGCACCGCGAAGAACTCGTACATGGCCATCGCCATCACGCCGATGACGAAGAGACCGGCGAACACGAGCGGCATCTTCATCGACGAGCCGGCGGACATCATGAGGTAGCCGATGCCCTCGTTGGACGCGACGGTCTCGGACACGACGGTGCCGACGAACGCGAGCGTGATCGATACCTTCAGCGACGCGAAGAAATACGGCAGCGAACGCGGCAGCCCGACCTTCAGCAGGATGTCGCTCTTGGTCGCGCCGAGCGAGCGCAGCACGTCCTCCAGTTCCGGCTCGAGCGTGGCGAGGCCGGTCGCGACGTTCACGACGATCGGGAAGAAGCTGATCAGGAACGCCGTGAGCACGGCCGGCAGCGAGCCGATACCGAACCACACGACGAGGATCGGCACGAAGGCGACCTTGGGGATCGCGTTGAACGCGACGAGCAGCGGATACATGCCGCGATAGACGAAGCGCGACGTGCCCACCGCGACGCCGAGCGCCAGGCCAACGACCACCGCGATCGCGAACCCGATCATCGTCGTCCAGAATGTCTGCCACGCGTGGCCGGCGATCGGCTTCGCGTATTCGACCAGCGCCTGCGCGATCGTCCACGGGCTGGGAAAGATGAAGTCGGAGACCTTGAACAACCAGCAGATCGCCTGCCAGACGACGAGGATCGCCACGGACAGGAGCCAGGGCGCGGCGCGTTCCAGGCGGCGTTGCCGGTCGCTGATCATTCTTCCACCGGTTCCTTGCGGATCGCGCCGATGCGCTCGCGCAGGTCGTGGACGATGTGCGAGAACGCGTCGGAGTACGTGACCTCGAGGTCGCGCGGCCGCGGCAGTTCGATCTCGCGCTTCGCGAGGATGCGGCCCGGGCGCCGGCTCATCACGTAGACGGTGTCGGCGAGGAACACGGCCTCGCGCAGGTCGTGCGTGACGAGGATCACCGTGAAGCGCTGCGTGGACCAGAGGTCGCGCAGGATGCACCACAGCTCCTCGCGCGTGAACGCGTCGAGCGCGCCGAAGGGCTCGTCCAGCAGCAGCATCTTCGGCTGGTGGACGAGCGCGCGGCAGATGGACGCCCGCTGCTGCATGCCGCCGGAGAGCTGGTAGGGAAACTTCTCCTCGTACCCTTCAAGGCCGACGGTCTTCAACAATGCCCGCGCGCGGTCGGCGAACTTCGCGCGGTCGCGCTTGAACGTGGACCGGTAAGGCTCGACGATCTCGAGCGGCAGCAGCACGTTGTCGATCGTGTTCCGCCACGGCAGCAGCGTGGGCGCCTGGAACGCCATGCCGACGATCTTGAGCGGCCCGTTCACGCGCTTGCCTTCGACCGCGACCGAGCCCCGGGTCGGCGGCTTCAGGCCGGTGGCGAGCTTCATGAACGTCGACTTGCCGCAGCCCGAAGGCCCGACGATCGCGACGAACTCGCCGGGTTTGATCGAGAGCGTGATGTTCTCGACGGCAAAGTCCGTGTGGCCCTCGTAGGCGAGGAACACGTCCTGGAACTCGACGAAGTTCTGCGCGCCGGCGAGCGGCGTTGCAATGGCGTCAGCCATGCACCCTCGCCCCGACCCTCGCCCACACGCGGGAGAGGGAGTGTCGAGTTGCGAACGATTGGCTCCGCAGCGTCCGCCCGAATTACGCCCTCTCCCCGCATGCGGGAAGAGGGCCGGATGAGGGGCCGCGATCAGGCATCACCGTCACTTCGGGAAGATCATGCGGTCCGCCTTCGGCGGCAGGTAGGTGCTGTTGAAGATCGCGTCGGGCTTGACCGGATTCTTGAGGTCGAATGCGGAGGACACCTGCGTCACCATGTCGGCCAGGCGCGCGGGCTGCACGGCGCCCAGGCCGTCCGCCTTCGCTTCCGGCGTGATGATCGTGCTTTCGATCGCGAGCTTCATCCGGCGCTTCTCGAGTGTCTCGTCGACCAGCGCATCGCGCTCCTTGACGAACTTGATCGAGCCGTCCGGATCGGCCAGCACGTCCTTCATGCCCTTGGTGAACGCGCGCAGGAACGCTTTCACCGCTTCCGGCTTCTCCTTGAGGAACTGCTCGGACACGATGATCGCGTTGCCGTAGAGGTTGACGCCGTACTTGGGGTACATCATCACGTCGACGTCCTCGTCCTTGATGCCGCGCGCGTTGAGGTTCAGGAGGCTCGTGAAATAGAAGCCGGTGATCGCGTCGACGTCGCCCTTCATCAGCATCGTCTCGCGCAGCGGCGGGTCCATCGCCGTCCATTGGATCTTCGCGGCGTCGAGCTTGTTCGCCTTGACGAAGATCGGGAACGCACGACGACCGGCGTCGAACACGGGTGCGCCCATCTTCTTGCCCTGCAGGTCGGCCGGCGTCTTGATGCCGGTCTTCTTGAGCGAGAACACGGCGGCGGGTGTTGCGTCGTACACCATCATCACGGCCACCGGCTTGTTGGGCGCCGTCGGGTTGTTGCCGACGAATTCGATCAGCGCGGCCAGGTCCGCGAAGCCCATCTGGTACGTGCCGGACGCGACGCGATTCACCGCGTTGCCGGAGCCGTTGCCGGCATCGATCGTCACGTCGAGCTTCTCCGCGGCGAAGTAGCCCTTCGCCTTCGGCAGCAGGAACATCGCCGCCGGCCCTTCGAAGCGCCAGTCGAGCTGGAACGCGATCTTCGTATCCTGCGCAGCCGCGCTCGCCGCATGCAGACCGATACCGCTGGCGACGGCCAGCACCATCCCACCACGAACCAAGGCACGTACACCACGCATCGAAATCTCCCCAGAATGCACCGTAACGGCGCTCGCGCAGGCGGGCGTTGCACCAGCGCGAGGCGTCATTGCCCCGAACGTCGTCGAACGAGGCTTCAGGGAGCTAGTTTAGCGAAACGCGTACCAGCGGGGACCGGGACGACTCGTCAGGATCAGAAATCGATCTTGCGGTACGTGCCGTCGTCCTCGGGCACGCTGTTGGTCAGCGCTGCGCTGGCCATTTCGAGGAACTGCGCCACCTTGCCGGCCGTGGGTTCCCACGCTTCCGCGGAGGCCATCGTGATGCGCAGCAGCGCGAGGTTCGGATCCTCGGGCCCGCCGGGGAACCACGCGCCCGCGACCGCCGTCCAGAGTTCGCGCGCCTTCTGCGGGTTCTGGATCGCCATCGCGTGGCCGCGCACGGCCGCGTAGGCGCTGTCGCCCGGCTCGGCGTAGCTCAGCAGCACCTGCGGGTTCGCGGCGATTTCCTGGGCGAGATGCCCGCGCGCGGAAATGAACATCCAGATGATGCCCGGCGCCTCGACCTCCTGCGTGGTCATCGGCCGGATGTGCACGCCGCCGTCGGCGTCGTGCGTGATCAGCATGCAGGTGGGCGTCTTGCCGATCCGTTCGAGCAGCTCCGCGCGCTGGGTGGCGGCGCGGTCGTCGGCATCGTCGAGCGGAAGACCATCGATGGCGGCATCTGTCATGGCGAACTCCGATCGTGAGTGGGCGAACATCGCCCATTTTCCCTGCGAACGCCGCGGCGCGCACCCGGACATCCGGCCGGCCGCGTGTGGGCCCCCGCCTACAGCCCTCAAACATTGAGGGTCAGACTCGAATTAAGGCTTTACTTCAATTCGAGCCTGTCTTACAGCAGCGACCGCTGCCGCTGGGCGGTGGAGTCGACGACGGTCAGCGCCGTCATGTTCACGATCCGGCGCACGGTCGCGGACGGGGTGAGGATGTGCACCGGCTTCGCGACGCCCAACAGGATCGGCCCGAGCGTCACCCCGGAGCCGGCGGAGACCTTGAGCAGGTTGAACGCGATGTTGGCCGCGTCGATCGTCGGCATGATGAGGAGATTCGCCTCGCCGCGCAGCCGGGAGTTGGGGAACGCCGCCAGCCGCACGGCCTCGTCGAGTGCCGCGTCGCCGTGCATCTCGCCCTCGACCTCCAGGTCCGGGTCCATCGCGTTGATGAGCGCGAGCGCCGCCTGCATCTTCTTGGCCTGCGGGTGCGACGACGAGCCGAAGCTCGAATGCGACAGCAGCGCGACCTTCGGCACGATGCCGAAGCGACGAATTTCGTCGGCGGCGAGCAGCGTGATCTCGGCGACCTGCTCCGCCGTGGGATCCGCGTTCACGTAGGTGTCCGCGATGAACACCGTCCGCGCGGGCAGCACGACGGCGTTCATCGCCGCGTAGTTGCGCACGCCGCGGCGCAGGCCGATCACGTGGTCGATGTACTCCCGGTGCAGTTGATGCGTGCCGAACGTCCCGCACAGCATGCCGTCCGCGTCGCCGCGGTGGATCGCCATCGCGCCGATCAGCGTCAGCCGCCGCCGCATTTCGATCTGCGCGTACGCCTCCGACACGCCGCGCCGCTGCGTCAGCCGGTAGTACTCGGTCCAGTAGTCCTTGTACCGCTCGTCCCACTCCGGATTGATGATCTCGAATTCCTTGCCGGGCGCGATGCGCAGGCCAAAGCGTTCGATGCGCCGCTCGATGACCGCCGGGCGGCCGACCAGCAGCGGTCGCGCCAGCCCCTCGTCGACGACGACCTGCACCGCCCGCAGCACGCGCTCGTCCTCGCCTTCCGCGTAGACGATCCGCTTCGGCGCCGCCTTGGCCGCCGCGAAGATCGGCTTCATCAGCAGGCCCGAGTGGTAGACGAACTGCATCAGCTTCTCGCGGTACGCCTCGAAGTCCGTGATCGGCCGCGTGGCCACACCCGAGTCCATCGCCGCCTTCGCCACCGCGGGCGCGATCATCACGATGAGCCGCGGGTCGAACGGCTTGGGGATCAGGTACTCGGGTCCGAAGCGCAGGTCCTCGAGGTTGTACGCGTGCGCGACGATGTCGGACTGCTCGGCCATCGCGAGGTCCGCGATCGCGCGCACGCACGCGAGCTTCATCGCCTCGTTGATCGTGGTCGCGCCGACGTCGAGCGCGCCGCGGAAGATGAACGGGAAGCACAGCACGTTGTTGGTCTGGTTCGGGAAATCCGAGCGCCCCGTCGCGATCACCGCGTCGGGCCGCGCGGCCTTCGCGATGTCCGGCATGATCTCGGGCTCCGGATTGGCGAGCGCCAGGATCAGCGGCGAGTTCGCCATCGACGGCAGCCACTCGGGCTTCAGGACCTTGCCCGCGGAGAGGCCGAGGAAGATGTCCGCACCCGGCAGGATTTCGGCGAGCGTGCGCGCCTGCGTCGGCTGCGCGTACTTGGCCTTCTGCTCGTCCATCAGCTTGGTGCGGCCGGTATAGACGACGCCTTCGATGTCCGAGACGAAGATGTTCTCGCGCTTGACGCCCAGGCTCACCAGCAGGTCGAGGCACGCGAGCGCCGCGGCGCCCGCACCGGAACAGACGAGCTTGACCCGGTCCATCTCCTTGCCGACGACACGCAGCCCGTTGAGGATCGCCGCGCCGACGATGATCGCCGTCCCGTGCTGGTCGTCGTGGAACACGGGGATCTTCATCCGCTCGCGGCACTTGCGCTCGATATAGAAGCACTCGGGCGCCTTGATGTCCTCGAGGTTGATGCCGCCGAACGTCGGCTCGAGCGCGACGATCATGTCGACCAGCTTGTCCGGATCGAGCTCGTTCAGCTCGATGTCGAAGCAGTCGAGGCCGGCGAACTTCTTGAACAGCACCGCCTTGCCCTCCATCACCGGCTTCGCGGCGAGCGGGCCGATCGCACCCAGGCCCAGAACGGCGGTGCCGTTGGTGATGACGGCGACGAGGTTGCCGCGCGCGGTCAGGTTCGACGCTTCGCGCGGATCGCGGACGATCTCGTCGCATGCGGCGGCCACGCCGGGGGTGTAGGCCAGCGCAAGATCGCGCTGGTTGGTGAGCTGCTTGGTCGGCAGCAACGCGATCTTCCCCGGCGGAAACTGCCGGTGATACTCGAGGGAAGCCTCGCGAATGTCCTTATCCGGCATGGTGGGGTCCCGTTCGCGTCAAAAACGCGGGTTGACCATGATAATCCAAGGGGCGTCCGTACTTTGACGCAGTGCAGAAATCTGCGCTGAATCAAGCCTTGGCGAGAGGGGCGCCGCGTATAATTCGCGCACCTTCCTACACCCCCGGTGCGCGCATTTCGTGCGCGCGCCTCATCTGCGCATGCCCTCGTCACCGCTTTTCTGGTTGTTCGCGTTCGTATTGATCGTTGCGACGCTGCTGTTCCTGGTCATCCCGCTGTTGCGCCGCCGCGGGGACAGCGCGGCGCCCGCGGACCAGGCGGCCGTCACGGCGGTGTTTCGCGACTACAAGCGCCAGATCGAGGCCGATTACGCCGCCCGGACGATCACCGAGACGGAGCGCGACGCGGCGCTGGCGGACCTGACCAACCGCTTCAGCCAGGAACTGGACCAGCAGAAGGAGGCGGGCGGCGCGAACCTCGGCGAGCGCTCGCGCTTCATCGCGGCCATGGTGATCGTCGCCTGCGTGCCGGTCGCCGCGGGCCTCGTCTACTTTTCGATCGGCAACCCGGCCGCGCTGAGCGCCAGCCCCGTGATCTCGGGGGGCGGGGCCAACAACCCGCACGGCGGCGACCCCAGCGCCAACGAAGCGCAGATGACGACGCTCACCGACGCGCTGGCCAAGAAGCTCGCCGCCAACCCCGAAGACGGCGAAGGCTGGGCGATGCTCGGCCGTTCCTACCGCCTGATGAACCGCTACGACGACGCGGCCAAGGCGTATGCCGAGTCCGCCAAGCGGATTCCCGACAGCCCCATCCTCTATACCGAATGGGCCGAGTCGGTGGCACAGGCGCAGGGCAAGACGCTCGTCGGGCAGCCGACCGAGCTGCTGGACCGCGCGCTGGCGCTCGATCCCAACTACGCCAAGGCGCTGGCGCTGGCCGGCTCGGCCGCGCTCGAACGCAACGACACGGCCACCGCGGCTGCGCTGTGGACGCGCCTGCGGGCCCAATTGCCCCCGGACAGCCCGGATCTGGCGCAGGTCGACGAGGCGCTTGCCCGTGCCGGCGTGACGGTCCCGGCCAAGGCGCCGGCGGCGCCCGCGGCGGTCGCAGCGGCCAAAGTGCCCGCGGCCCCGCCCCGCCACGGCACCGTCCCCGGCCGCCAAGGCAGCCCCGGCGCCGGGCGCCGCCGGCAGCATCGAAGGCCGCGTGGACGTCGATCCGAAGTTCGCCGGCAAGATCGCCCCCGGCGATACCGTCTTCATCCTGGCCCGCGACCCCGACGGTTCGCGGATGCCGCTCGCCGCGCTGAAGCTCACGGGTGCCGAGCTGCCGAAGTCGTTCTCGATGACCGATGCGATGGCAATGTCCGACGCCACCACGATTTCCAAGGCCAAGCGCATCGTCGTCGAGGCGCGGGTGAGCAAGTCCGGCAATGCGGTGCTGCAGCCGGGCGACTTGTCCGGGATCAGCGCCCCGGTGGCGCCAGGCGCCCGCGACGTCCGCGTGACGATCGACCGCGTCGCCCCATGATCCCGGCCACAGTTTCTTGTCTATAACCAAAGACTTGAGTGATTTCCAGCGCGCGTTGCCGAAACGCGCGGACCCTGCCGTGACTGCGCCCGCCGCCGCCCTGCTCGAAGTCCATGACCTTTCCGCGCGCCGCGGCGAGGCGACGCTGTTCGCCGGGCTCGATTTCGCGGTCCGGCCGGGCAAGGTGATGGTCGTGACCGGCCCCAACGGCACCGGCAAGACCACGCTGCTGCGCATCATCGCGGGACTGACGCTGCCGGCAGCGGGCACGCTGGCGTGGCGCGGCGAAACCGTCGTGCCGCATGCGCCGAAGCTGCGCGAGGAAACGCTGTACGCGGGACACCTGCCCGCGCTCAAGGACGAGCTCACGGCGCAGGAGAACCTGCGCTCGCTGGTCGCGTTGTCGGGTGCGGACCCGACGGACGCCGAGATTCGCGCGGCGCTGGCGGCCGTCGCGCTCGAGGCGCAGCGGGTGTTGCCCGCGCGCGTGCTGTCGCAGGGCCAGCGGCGGCGCATCGGCCTCGCCCGCCTCGCGCTGCTGCAGCGGCCGCTTTGGCTGCTCGACGAGCCGGCCACCGCGCTCGACGCGGCCGGGCTGGAAATCCTTGGACAAGTGATCGCGCGCCAGCTCGCCGCCGGCGGCGCCGTCATCGCGGCCACCCATCAACCGCTCGAACTCGCGGCCGACGCGATCGAGCGCCTGGTGCTGGCATGAGCACCGCCGCCACGATGGGGTCGCGCGAATCACCGTACGGCGTGATGGCGGCACTGCGGTGGTCGGTCGCGCGCGACCTGAAGCTCGCATTGCGCTCGCGTTCGGAACTCGGCGTCCAGTTGCTGTTCTATGTGATCGTGGTCACGCTGTTTCCGCTGGCCTCCACCCCCGAGCGCACGCTGCTCGCGACGATGGGGCCCGGCGTGTTGTGGGTCGCCGCGCTGCTGGCGTCGCTGCTTTCGCTGCCGCGCCTCTTCGCAAGCGACTTCGCCGACGGTACGCTGGAGCAGATTGCCTTGTCGCCATTCCCGATGCCCGCGCTGGTGTTCGGCAAGATCCTCGCGCACTGGCTCACCACCGGCCTGCCGATCGTCGTGCTCGCGCCGCTGCTGGGAATCCAGTACGGGCTCGACGGACAGTCGCTCGCCGTCGTGACGCTGTCGCTGCTGGTCGGCACGCCGATCCTGTCGCTGCTGGGCGCGATCGGCGCCGCGCTCACGCTGGGCGTGCGCGGCGGTGGCAGCCTGCTCGCACTCCTCATTCTTCCGCTCTACATTCCCGTGCTGATCTTCGGCGCCGGCAGCGCCGACGCGGTGCGCGCAGGCATGTCGGCATCCGCCAATTTCTCGCTGCTCGGCGCGGGCCTGCTGGTCGCGCTGGTCGGCGCCCCGCTCGCCACCGCCGCGGGCATCCGGATCGCGCTCGATTAAATGAACCTCTACCAGTTCTCCTCTCCCGCCACGTTCTATCCGCTCGCCGGCAAGCTCGCGCCGTGGTTCGCGGCGCTCGCGGCGATCTGCACGATCGGCGGGCTGTGGATCGGGTTCGGCATGGCGCCGACCGACTTCCAGCAGGGGGAGGCGTACCGGATCATCTTCATCCATGTGCCGACGGCCTGGATGTCGATGTTCCTGTACCTGGTGATGGGGTTCTGGAGCGTCCTCGCGCTGTCGTTCAACACGCGGCTCTCGTCGATGATGGCGCAGGCGCTGGTCCCGACCGGCGCCTTCATGACGTTCGTCGCGCTGTGGACCGGCGCACTGTGGGGCCGCCCGACCTGGGGCACGTACTGGGCGTGGGACGCGCGGATGACGTCCGAACTGATCCTGCTGTTCCTCTATTTCGGCGTGATGGCGCTGCGCAACGCGATCGACGACCCGCGCCGCGCCGATCGCGCCTGCGCGGTGCTGACGATCGTGGGCACCGTGAACATCCCGATCATCTACTTCTCGGTGCAGTGGTGGAACACGCTGCACCAGGGTGCGTCGGTGAGCCTGACCGCGGCGCCGAAGATGGCCTCGCTGATGCTCATGGGCATGCTCGTCATGTCGTTCGCGGCGTGGTTCTACGCGATCGCGGTCGGGCTGTGGCGGGTGCAGGCGATCATTCTCGAGCGGGAACGGGGAACGGCATGGGTGGCGGACCTGTCGAAGGTCCGGGCGATTGCAGCGTGAACGAGGTGGGACGATGAGCGAATTTCTGGCAATGGGTGGGTACGGCTTCTATGTCTGGGGCTCGTACGGTGTGGCGGCGATCGTGATCGCCGTCGAACTCTTTTCGCTGCGGGCGCGCCGGCGCGCCGCGCTGGCGCTGGCCGCGGCCACGCCGCGCACGGGGAGCGGACGATGAAGGCCCGCCACCGTCGTTTCGCGTGGATCGGCGCCGGCGTCGCCGTGCTCGGCATCGCCGTCGCGCTGGTGCTGAACGCATTCCAGTCCAACCTCGTGTTCTTCTTCACGCCCACCCAGGTCGCGACCAAGGAAGCACCGCAGGGCCGGCCCTTCCGGATCGGCGGGCTGGTCGAGGAAGGCAGCCTGAAACGCATCCCGAACACGGTCGAGGTGGCGTTCGTCGTCACCGACACCGCGCAGAAGGTGCCGGTCGTGTACAGCGGTCTCCTGCCGGACCTCTTCAAGGAAGGCAAGGGCGTGGTCGCGCAAGGCTCGCTCGGCCCCGATGGCACGTTCCACGCCACCGAGGTGCTCGCGAAGCACGACGAGAACTACATGCCCCCTGAAGCGGCGGCCGCCGTCGACAAGGCGCACAAGGATGCCAACAAGGTGCAGGGCATGTCGATGTCGACGCTGAAGGAATCGAAATGATCCCGGAAATCGGCCACTTCGCACTGATCCTCGCGCTGCTCGTCGCGATCGCGCAGGGCGTGCTGCCGATGGTGGGCGCGCACCGCCGCGACAACGCGCTGATGGCGATCGCCGCACCCGCCGCCTTCGTGCAGTTCGCGCTGGTCCTGTTCGCGTTCGTCTGCCTCGCCTACAGCTTCGCGACCAACGACTTCACCGTCGAACTGGTCGCGCAGCACTCGAACACCCAACTGCCGATCCAATACAAGATCGCCGCGACGTGGGGCTCGCACGAGGGTTCGCTGCTGCTGTGGGTGCTGATGCTGACCGGCTGGGCCACCGCGGTCGCGCTGCGCTCGCGCAACCTGCCCGTGGTGCTGCAGGCGCGCGTGCTGGCCGTCATGGGCCTGGTGGGCGTCGGCTTCCTGATGTTCCTGCTGTTCACGTCGAACCCGTTCCTGCGCCTCATCCCGGCCGCGCCCGAAGGCCGCGACCTGAATCCGCTGCTGCAGGACCCGGGCATGGTCATCCATCCGCCGATGCTCTACATGGGTTACGTCGGGTTCTCGGTCGCGTTCGCGTTCTCGATCGCCGCGCTGATCGGCGGCAAGCTCGACTCGACGTGGGCGCGCTGGTCGCGGCCGTGGACCACCGCCGCCTGGTCGTTCCTTTCGATGGGCATCGCGCTCGGCAGCTGGTGGGCGTACTACGAGCTGGGCTGGGGCGGCTGGTGGTTCTGGGACCCGGTCGAGAACGCATCGTTCATGCCGTGGCTCGTCGGCACCGCGCTGCTGCACTCGCTCGCCGTCACCGAGAAACGCGGCACGTTCAAGAGCTGGACCGTGCTGCTCGCGATCGTCGCGTTCTCGCTGTCGCTGCTGGGCACGTTCCTCGTGCGCTCCGGCGTGCTGACGTCCGTCCACGCGTTCGCGACGGACCCCGCGCGCGGCGTGTTCATCCTGATCTTCCTCGCGATCGTCGTCGGCGGTTCGCTGACGCTCTACGCGGCACGCGCCGGCTCGGTCGGCGGCGGGGCGGGCTTCTCGGCTGTCTCGCGCGAGTCGCTGCTGCTCGCCAACAACGTGCTGCTGATCGTGGCGTGCGCGAGCGTGCTGCTCGGCACGCTGTATCCGCTGTTCCTCGACGCGCTCAACCTCGGCAAGATTTCGGTCGGCCCCCCGTACTTCGACGCGGTGTTCTTTCCGCTGATGGCGCCGCTCGCCTTCCTCATGGGCATCGGTCCCATCGCGAGCTGGCGCAAGGCGGAGCTGCCGGACCTGTGGACGCGGCTCAAGTGGGCGTTCGCGATCGCGGCCGTCACGGCGGTACTGCTGCCCTTCGTGATGGGCCGCTGGTCGCCGCTGACGGCGATCGGCCTCTTCCTCGCCCTCTGGATCGCGACGTCGACCGGCGCGCACGTCGTGCAGCGGTTGAAGCAATCGCCGCAGGTCGGGCTGCGGGCCAAGCTGGCCGCCAATTCGGCCGCGTGGTACGGCATGCTCGTCGCGCACCTGGGCATCGCGGTGTTCATCACCGGCGTCACGATGGTCAAGAGTTACGGCATCGAGCAGAACCTCACGATGGACAAGGGGCAGACCGTCACCGTCGGGGGCTACGACTTCACGTTCCGCGGCGTCGAGCCGGTCAATGGCCCGAACTACACGGGCATGGCCAGCCTCATGGAAATGCGGCGGGGCGGCGAGCTCCTGAAGACGCTGCGCTCCGAGAAGCGCGTGTACAACGCCGGCGGCATGCCGATGACCGAAGCCGCCATCGATACCGGTTTCTTCGGCGACCGCTACGTTTCGCTCGGCGAACCGGTCAGCGACAAGGGTGTCGACGGCGCGTGGGCGCTGCGCATCTACATCAAGCCGTTCGTCGACTGGATCTGGGGCGGCTGCTTCCTGATGGCCCTCGGCGGCTTCATCGCAATGAGCGACCGGCGCTATCGCCTCAATGTCCGGCAGAAATTCGGCGCTCTCTCCGGCGCCGTGCGGCCGGCGTGACCGAAACGAGACTCCCATGAAAGCGCTACGCCTGCTGTTGCCCCTCGCGGTCTTCGTCGTCATCGTCGCATTCCTCTGGGTCGGCCTGTACCGCGACCCGCGCGAGGTGCCCTCCCCGCTCGTCGACAAGCCCGCGCCGGCATTCACGCTGGCGCAGCTGCACGCGCCGGACAAGCAGCTCTCCGCGGCGGACATGAAGGGCCAGGTCTGGCTCCTGAACGTCTGGGCCTCGTGGTGCGTGTCGTGCCGCGTCGAGCACCCGCTGCTGGTGGAGCTCGCCAAGGCCAACGTCGTGCCGGTGATCGGCCTCAACTACAAGGACCGCAACGACCTCGGCAAGCAGTGGCTTGCGCAGAACGGTGATCCGTACAAGCTGTCGATCGTCGATGCCGACGGCCGCGTGGGCATCGACTACGGTGTCTACGGCGTGCCCGAGACCTTCGTCATCGACAAGAACGGCGTGATCCGCTACAAGCAGATCGGCCCGATCACCGTCGAAGCGCTCGAACAGAAGATCCTGCCGCTCGTCCGCAAGCTGCAACAAGCATGAAGCACCTCGCCCTCGCCCTCCTCTTCTCGTTCGCGACCGGCGCGTTCGCGCAATCGGCCGATCCCGCCCTCGACGCGCGCCTCAAGAAACTCGACGAGGAACTGCGCTGCCTCGTGTGCCAGAACCAGTCGCTCGCCGATTCGAGCGCGCCACTCGCCGAGGACCTGCGCCGCGAAGTCCGCGGGCTCGCCAACCAGGGCAAGAACGACGACGAGATCAAGGCGTTCCTCGTCGCGCGCTACGGCGATTTCGTCCTCTACAAGCCGCCGGTCAAGGCGACGACGTGGCTCCTGTGGTTCGGCCCGTTCGCGCTGCTGCTGGGCGGCGGCGCGCTGTGGGCGCTGGTGCTGCGCCGGCGCGGCCGCACCCGCCTGGGCGACGACACCATCGCGCCCGACCCGTCCGTGAGCGCCGGGGTCGAGAAGGCACGCGCGCTGCTCGACGACCCGCGCGCGTAACGCCGGCCGGCTGCGGCCGGCTGCGTGGTCGACCGCGCAACCGTACGTCGTGGCACGCCAACGTCGTCGGGCGCGGCTGTCGGCGCACGCCGGCTTTCGGTAGACTGCGCCTGCCGCGCACCGCATACGCGCGAACCCCCGGCCTTCGCTCGTGCCGGGGTGAATCCGGGAGCCTCGCGCATTGTCGATCTATGCACTGAAGCCGAAATTCCAGGCATTGCTGCGGCCGCTCGCCACGGGGTTCGCACGTGCCGGCATCACCGCGAACCAGGTGACGATCGCCGCGTGCGTCGTGTCCGTGCTCGTCGGCGGGTTCGTCGCGCTGCGCGCGCCGGACCGCTGGCCGTTCCTGCTGATCCCGGCCTGGATGTTCGTGCGCATGGCATTCAACGCGATCGACGGCATGCTCGCGCGCGAATTCGGACAGAAGAGCCGGCTCGGCGCCTATCTCAACGAGCTGACCGACGTCCTGTCCGACGTCGTGCTCTACCTTCCGTTCGCGCTGCTGCCGCCGTTCGCACCCCTGTGGACGGGCATCGTGATCGTGCTCGCCGTGATCGCGGAGTACGCGGGCGTGCTGGGTCCGATGGTCGGGGCATCGCGCCGCTATGACGGTCCCATGGGCAAGAGCGACCGCGCGTTCGTGTTCGGCGCGCTGGGCCTATGGATCGGCGCCGGCGGTGCGCTGCCCGGCTGGCTCGCGTACGCGATGCCGCTCCTCGCGGTCGCGCTGATTCTCACGCTCGTCAACCGCGTGCGCGGCGGACTGAAGGAAGGCGCTTCCGCATGAACGATTCCGCCGCCCGCGCCGTGCTGCCGCGCACCGCGCACGAACGCACGTTCCGCACGCATGACGGCGTCGACCTCTTCTACCGGCATTGGCCCGCGACGGGTGCGATCGTGCGCGGTGCGATCGTGCTGTTCCATCGCGGGCACGAGCATTCGGCGCGGATGGCGCACCTGGTCGACGAGCTGGCGCTGCCGGAGTTCGACTTCTTCGCGTGGGACGCGCGCGGGCATGGACGCTCGCCCGGCGAGCGCGGCGACGCCCCCGGCATCGCCGACCTCGTCCGCGACATGCAGACGTTCGTCGACCACATCGGCGCCGAGCACGGCATCCCGGTCGAGGATGTCGCGCTGGTTGCGCAGAGCGTCGGCGCGGTGCTCGCCGCGACCTGGGCGCATGACTACGCGCCGCGCATCCGCTGCATGGTGCTCGCGTCGCCGGCGTTCAAGGTGAAGCTCTACGTGCCCTTGGCGCGCCCGGCGCTCGCGCTGATGTACCGGATGCGCGGGAACTTCTTCGTCAAGAGCTATGTGAAGGCGAAGTTCCTGACCCGCGATCCCGCCCGCATCGCGAGCTACGACGCCGATCCGCTGATCGCGCGCGCCATTTCGGTCCGCGTGCTGCTCGGCCTCTACGAAGCCGCCGACCGCATCGTGGCCGACGCGCAGGCGATCGTCGTGCCGACGCAGTTGCTGGTCTCGAGCGACGACTGGGTCGTCCATCACGGGCCCCAGCACGCGTTCTTCGACCGCCTGGGCGCCCCGGTGAAGGAACGGCATGTGCTGCGCGGCTTCCTGCACGATACGCTGGGCGAACTCGAACGCGGGCCCGCGCTCGCCCGCATCCGCTCGTTCGTGCTGCGGCGCTTTGCCGTGCCGTGGTCGCGTCCGGATCTCGCGCACGCCGACGAAGGCGGCTGCACGCGCGAGGAGGCGGATGCGCTCGCCGCACCGCTGCCCGCGCTCTCGCCGCGCGGTCTTTACTGGCGCATGACGCGCGCGTCGCTGCGGCTTGGAGGCGTTCTCTCGGAGGGCGTCAGGCTCGGTCACGCCACCGGTTTCGATTCCGGCAGCACGCTCGACTACGTCTATCGCAACGAGGCGTCGGGCGTGACGCCGGTGGGGCGGATGATCGACCGCACCTATCTCGAGTCGATCGGGTGGCGCGGCATCCGCGTGCGCAAGCGCCACGTCGAGGAACTGCTGCGGCAGGCGATCGCCGATCGCCGCGCTGCACGCGCGCCGGTGCGCATCGTCGACATCGCCGCCGGCCATGGTCGCTACGTGCTCGATGCGATCGCCGGCGAGGCCCCGCCCGATGCGGTGGCGCTGCGCGACTACGACGAGCGCAATGTCGCGCAAGGCAGCGCGCTGATCCGCGAGCGCAATCTCGCATCCATCGCGACCTTCGTGGTCGGCGACGCGTTCGACCGCGCGAGCCTCGCGGCGCTCGCGCCGCGCCCGACGATCGGCGTCGTGTCCGGGCTCTACGAACTGTTCCCGGACAACGCGCTGGTGCGGCGGTCGCTCGCGGGGCTCGCCGATGCGATCGAGGCAGGCGGACTTCTCGTCTACACGTGCCAACCCTGGCACCCGCAGCTCGAACTCATCGCGCGTGCGCTGACCAGCCATCGCGGCGGCAGCGCGTGGGTGATGCGCCGGCGCACGCAGGCGGAAATGGACCAGCTCGTCGCCGACGCGGGCTTTCGCAAGATGGGCCAGCGCATCGACGAATGGGGCATCTTCACCGTCTCGATCGCGCGCAGGGTGGCGCCGGGATGAGCGAGCCCCGCCCGTGGCGGCGTGCGTTCGCGTGGTTGCTGTTCCTCGCACCGTTCTTCTTCATCACCTATGGCCTCGCCAACTGGACGGCCGCGCAGCGCGCGGCGGTGCCGACGCTCGTGTTCGACTGGGAGCGTGCCATCCCGTTCTGGGCGTGGACGATCGTCCCCTACTGGTCCATCGATGCGCTGTACGGACTGTCGCTGTTCGCCTGCACGTCCCGGCAGGAACTCGACACGCACGCACGGCGGCTGCTGACCGCGCAGCTGTTCGCGGTGGCCTGCTTCGTTGCTGCGCCGCACCGTTACTCGTTCGCGCGGCCGGACGCCGACGGCGTCTTCGGCGTCCTGTTCGACGCGCTGCTGGGGTTCGATCTTCCGTACAACCAGATCCCGTCGCTGCACATCGCCCTCGCGGTGATCCTCTGGGTGCTCTACGCCCGGAAGACACGCGGTTTGGCGCGCAATTTGCTCACGCTCTGGTTCATGTTGATCGGGGCTTCCGTGCTGACCACCTATCAGCACCATTTCATCGACATCCCGACGGGCTTCGCACTGGGCTGGCTCTGCGTCTGGCTCTGGCCATTCGCCGAGGACGGGGTCCGGTCGCCGGCGACCGCGTGGCGTCCGGCGGGTGACCCTGCGCGTCACCGCCTGGCGTTGATCTACGGCGCCGGCGCGCTCGGCGTCGGCGCCGTTGCCACGCGATGGGGCGGTGCGGCCCTGTGGCTCCTCTGGCCGGCGCTGTCGCTCGCGCTCGTCGCGCTCTGCTATGCGGGCCTCGGTGTCGCCGGCTTCCAGAAGGACGACAACGGACGCCTGCGCGCTGCCGCACGGTGGCTCTTCGGCCCCTATCTCGCGGGGGCATGGCTCAACTCGCGGTGGTGGACAAGGCGCGCGCCCGCGCCGGTCGCGCTGGGCGACGGCGTGTGGCTGGGCCGCGTGCCGCCGCCGGCGAGCGCGGCCGGCGTGCACTTTGCATCGGTGGTCGACCTGACTGCCGAATTCGACCTGCCGCGCGGCATACCGCGCCGCACCGTCGTACCCGTGCTCGACCTGACCGCGCCGTCCGGCGCGAATCTGGCGGAAGCCGCGGCGGCCATCGAACGCCTGCGCGCCCACGGGCCTGTCCTCGTGTGCTGCGCGCTCGGGTACTCGCGCAGCGCGTGCGCCGCCGCCGCGTGGCTGCTCGCCTCCGGGCGCGCGGGGTCGGTCGACGCGGCGCTGGCGCGCGTGCGCGCCGCGCGCGCCAATGTCGTTCTCGGCCCACGCCATCTACACGCCTTGCGCATGCTGCACGCGCCCGCACACCGATGACCCTCACCGACACGCTCGACGAATCCCTGGCCTGGCGGCTTCGCCTGACCGCCGACGCATTGGCGGCCGCCGTCACGCTCGATGCGCTGGCAACGGGCTTCACGCTGGTCGCCGCCGCAGCGACGGCGCTCGCGAGCCATCATCCGGTCGGCCTGCCCGTGCTCGCCCTTCTGGTTTGCGTCATCCTGTTGGGCCTCGTGGCCAAATGGCACGCGCTGCGCGTGCGCTTCGACGCGATGGTGTTCGCCACGCTCGTCGATGCCGTGCCGAAGTCCGGCTTCCACACCGGACACCTGGATCGTGCGCTGCGCGGCGTGGGCATGCTGCACCCGGACAAGGAGGGCCGCGACTGGGACTCCCGGTGCCACGGCGCGCTGCGGCTGATGCGCCGGCTCGGGTGGATCACTGCGGCGCAGGGATTGCTCTTTGTCCTCGCGGCAGGCACCATCGCATTGCATTGATTCCCATACCCCATCCGCGATGACGCTGGACGCGCTGTTGGCGCGCGCGCTGTGCGGATTCACCAAGGCGTTGACTGGTGCCCGCATCCTGTGGCAGGGATGCGCACCGGCTGCGGGTCCGCGCGTCTACTACGCGAACCACAACAGCCACGGCGACTTCGCGCTGCTGTGGGCATGCCTGCCGCCGGACCTGCGCGAGCGCACGCGGCCGGTCGCGGGGGCCGACTACTGGCGCAAGGGCCGGCTGCGCACGTATGTCGCGGAGCGCGTGATCCGCGCCGTGCTGATCGATCGCAACCCGAAGACGCGCACCGAGGATCCGATCAAGCTGATGGCCGACGTGGTCGAGCACGGCGATTCGCTGATCGTGTTCCCGGAAGGCACGCGCAATACCGGCGACGAAACGCTGCTGCCGTTCAAGTCGGGCATCTACCACCTCGCGGACACGTGCCGCGACCTCGAGTTCGTGCCTGTCTGGATCGAGAACGCGCGCCGCGTGATGCCGAAGGGGCGCCTGCTGCCGGTGCCCCTGCTGTGCACGCTCACGGTCGGCGCGCCGCTCAAGCTCGAGCCGGACGAGCCCCGCGACGTCTTCGTCGCGCGCACGCGCGACGCACTGCTGGCGCTGATGCCACCTGCCGCATGACGCCGCTGCAGCAGACCTATTCGCTGTTCTTCGGCGTCGGGATCATCCTCGTCGTCGCGTCCATCGTGGGCTTCGTGCTCAAGTGGCGGGTCGCCAACGACGAACCGCACCCGACCATCGACAACCTCAACGCGCGGATCAAGGCGTGGTGGGTGATGGTGATCGTCATCGGCATCGCGTTCCTGGCGGGCCGCACCGGCGTGATCCTGCTGTTCCTGTTCATTTCGTTCGCTGCGTTGCGCGAGTTCATGACGCTCACCTACACGCGCAGCGCCGACTACCTGGCGCTCGCGGCCGGCTTCTTCATCGTGCTCCCGGCGCAGTACGCGCTGGTCTGGTTCGGCTGGTACGGCCTCTATGCGATCTTCATCCCTGTCTACGTCTTCCTGGTGCTGCCGATCCTGGAGGTCGCGGGCGGCGACACCAAGCGCTTCCTCGAGCGCACGGCGAAGATGCAGTGGGGGCTCATGATCTGCGTGTTCTGCATCTCGCACGTGCCGGCGCTGCTCGGACTCGAGATCAAGGACTACGAGGACCGGAACCTGCTGCTGATCGCGTTCCTGGTCATCGTCGTGCAGTCGAGCGACGTGCTGCAGTACGTGTGGGGCAAGCTCTTCGGCCGCCGCCTGCTCGCGCCCGAAGTCTCCCCGTCGAAGACCGTCGAAGGCCTGGCCGGAGGCGTGCTCTCGGCCACCGCGCTCGGCGCGGCGCTCTGGTGGATCACGCCGTTCACGATCTGGCAGGCTGCGCTGATGGCGTTCCTCATCAACGTGATGGGCTTCTTCGGCGGACTCGTGCTGTCCGCGATCAAGCGCGACCGCGGCGTCAAGGACTGGGGCAACATGATCGAGGGCCACGGCGGGATGCTCGACCGGATCGACTCGGTCGTCTTTGCCGCGCCCATCTTCTTTCACCTTACCCGGTACTGGTTCACGTAGACGAAGCACAATCACTTCGCGCTTCGCGCTGCGTAATTGTGCTTCGAAGGCAGTCAGCTCGAAAAGCTTCGGGCGGCCGGGCGCTTTCCTCGCAGAAACTGCACGAAGCGCGCGGTTCATAAGCCGCTTCGCGGCGGTTCGGTAGCGCGCGCATGCGGATTGAATGCCACTGCGATCGCTATCGCAGTGCGTACGTCCCCAACCGATTTTGACGTGTGAAATGCGTGATGCGCATCGGAGGCTGTCAGCGCGCATGCGCGCGCTACCGAACTGCGCGCGTAGCGCGCTTATGAGCCGCGCGCTTCGTGCCTTTACCGTGAGGAAAGCGCCCGGCCGCCCGAAGCTTTCCGAACTGACTGTTTCGGACCCGAATCACGAAGCGAAGCGGAGTGATTTGGGGACGTCAGGCGCGCTACCGAACCGCCGCGAAGCGGCTTATGAACGGCGCGCTTCGTGCCTTTGCTACGGGGAAAGCGCCGGGCCGCCCCAAGCCTTCCCCGCTCATTGCTTCGTGAGCGAAACGCGAGTGCGCCTGGAATCGCGATGCGATTCCGAGGCGCACTCGCGTTTTGCTCACGTCAGCGCTCCCCCGCACTTCCAGCAGAAGTCGAAGTTCGCGGGGGATTCCTCGCCGCACGCGGCGCAGGCGAGCGTGCCGGTCCGCGTGCCCGCCGTTTCGATATCCTTCAGCACCACGCGCGCGCGCTCGAGGTCGAGGTCGCGCTCGATCCACACCTGCGGCTGCGCGACATCGGGCGGCACGTCGCCCACGATGCTCGACGCGTGCTGGTTGAACACGTGGGCGCGAATGCCCGCCTGGTTGAGACGATCGGCGACCAGCCACGCGTCGTACCGCTGCGTCGCGACGTAGACGCGGATCACTGGGGACGCCGGGCGTCGGACAGCGCGGCGACGAGCGCGCGCAGGACGGCGACCAACGCCGCCGCCTTCGCGGGGTTCCACGGATAGGGGGGCGCTTCGTCCATGTAGCAGCGCTCCGCCATCTCGAGTTGCAACACGTGCACGCCGGCGTCCGGCCGGCCATGACTGCGCGTGATCCAGCCTCCGGTGAAGCGCCCGTTGACGACATGCGTGAAGCCCGCGGCATCCGCCAGAACGGCCGTCGCGCGCGCCTGCAACGACGGCGCCGCACTGCGGCCATTCGCAGTGCCGAGGTTGAGGTCGGGCAGCGTTCCGGCGAAGAACCGGGGCACTTCGCTGCGGATCGAGTGCCCGTCCAGCACCACGGCGAAGCCATGCCGTGCGCGTACCCGTTCGATCTGCGCGGCGAGCATCGCATGATACGGATCGAAGTACTCGGCAACGCGCGCCGCGACCTCCGCCGCGTCAGGCGCCGCGCCGTCGCGATAGATCGGCTCGCTGGCGAACGTCCGCGTCGGACACACCTCGGTGTTGTCGGCGCCGGCGTAGAGTGCGACGCCGGACGGGTCGCGGTTCAGATCGACGACGTAGCGCGAGTGCGTCGCATAGAGCAGCGTCGCGCCTGCGTCCGGCGCGAACGCATAGAGCTTCTCGACGTGCCAATCCGTGTCGGGCATCGGTTGCGCCGCGGGCGAGAGACGCACGGCGATATCGGTGGGGACGAAGGTCCCGGCATGCGGCACGTCGACGATTAGCGGGCTGTCGCCCTCGTGCAGGGTCCAGAGGGGTTTCATGGGTCTTTCGCGACGGAATCCGCCGCGCAGGATGAGAGTGGGGATTGCGCCGCCGATTCGATACGCCAGCTCGGCGGGTTCGGCAATCGACCAGCCGGCGAGGTCGGCGCGCAAGCCGGGGGCGATCGCGCCGCGATCCGAGAGGCCGAGCGCGCGGGCCGCATGCACGGTCGCGCCCAGAAGCGCCTCCTCCGGTGTCAACCGGAAGATCGTGCACGCCATGTTGAGCATGAGCAGAAGCGACGTCGCGGGCGACGTGCCGGGGTTGCAGTCGGTCGCCACCGCCATGCGCACGCCGGCGCCGCGCAGCGCCGCGACCGGCGGCAGCCGCGTCTCGCGCAGCGTGTAATAGGCACCGGGCAGGAGCACGGCGACGGTCCCGGCCCGCGCCATCGCGTGTACCCCCGCGTCGTTCGTGAACTCCAGATGATCCGCCGACAGCGCGCCGCACTCCGCGGCGATCGCGGCGCCTCCGGAGTCGGAGAGTTGGTCCGCATGCAGCTTGACCGGGAGTCCGTGCGCATGTGCCGCCGCAAAGACGCGCCGCGTTTGTGCCGGCGTGAACGCGATCGCCTCGCAGTACGCGTCGACGGCATCCGCGAGCCCCGCCCGCGCGGCGGCCGGAATCATGTCGTCGCAAACGTAGGCGACGAAAGCGTCGGCGCGGCCCGCGAACTCCGGCGGCAGCGCATGAGCCGCCAGCAACGTCGTCCGAGTCGTGACGCCGAATTCGGCGCCGAGGGACCGCGCAACCCGCAGCTGCTTGAGCTCGGGCGCCGTCGCGAACCCGTAGCCCGACTTCACCTCGATCGTCGTCACGCCTTCGTCGGCCAGAGCGGCCATCCGCGGCCGGCTCTCCGCCGCGAGCTCCGTGTCGCTTGCGTCACGGGTCGCGCGCATGGTGGCCGCGATGCCGCCACCGTCGCGCGCGATGTCTGCGTACGACGCGCCGTGCAGCCGGCGCTCGAACTCCGCCACGCGATTCCCGGCGTAGACGAGATGCGTGTGGCAGTCGACGAGACCGGGTGTCAGCCATGCGCCGCCGCACTCGAGCGTCCGCTTGGCGCGATGTCCGGACGGCAATGAACGACGCGTTCCCACCCACGCGATCGTGTCGCCGACAATGCCGATCGCACCATCGCGGATAGCACCATAGGGCGCGCCGCCCGGCACCATCGTCGCGATGCTGGCATCCACCAGCAGGAGGTCGAACGCGTTCGCCGGCATCGCGTTCATTGGACTACCTTCGTGCTGGGCGCTGCGGCGCATCGGGCGATGAGGCCCTTGGTACGGCCCGGCGCGCTTTTGGGAATGCCTTCGTGCTGCGCACTCCGGCATTCGCGCTTGGGACGGCCCGGCGCGCTCATAGGAATGCCTTCGTGCTGCGCACTCCGGCATTCGCGCTTGGGACGGCCCGGCGCGCTCATAGGAATGCCTTCGCGCTGCGCGATCCGGCGCATTGGGAAATGAGGCGCATGGGAAAACCCGGCGCGCTCATAGAATGCGCGCCAGCGCCGCGCGATACCGCGCGAAGATGGCGTCTTCGTCGGCATGCCGCCCGTCGCGCACGATGAACCGGCCCGCAACCATCACGTCGCGCACCGGGTTGCGGGACGGTCCGAAGATCGCGGCGTCCAGCACGTCGTCGCGTGCCTGGTCGGCGAGCGCCGGATCGCGCACGTCGAGCACCACCAGGTCCGCGCGCTGCCCGACGGCAATGGTGCCCGCCGGCTGACCGGTCGCCTGGCCGCCGCCGCGCGCCGCCGCAGCCCAGAGCGACGTGCCAAGCGTGGTACCGGACGCCGCCGGGAGCACGTTGCGCCGTTGCGCGGCCAGCCGCTGCGACCATTCGAGCTGCCGCAGTTCGTGGAACGGCGAAATCTGCGTGTTCGAGTCGCTGCCGACCGCGATGCGACCGCCGGCCGCGAGAAACGCCGCTCCGGGAAAGGTCCCGTCGCCGAGGTCGGCCTCGGTCGTCGGCGCCAGCCCGGCGACCGCACGCGTGGCCGCCAGCGCCGCGGTCTCGTCCATGGTCATGTGCGTGGCGTGCACGACGCACCACCGCGCATCGAGGCCCGCCTCCTCCACCAGCCACTCGATCGGCCGGCGGCCGCACCATGCGACGCAGTCGTCCACCTCGCGCGCCTGCTCGGCCGCATGGATATGCACGGGCGCGTCCGGCCCGGCCCGTCGCACCACGTCCCGCAATTCGTCGGGCGTCACCGCGCGCAGACTGTGCGGCGCCACGCCCAGCACGTACGACCGCGCCGGCGATCCCGCGCGCAGGCGCTCGTACAGGCGCGCGAATGCATCGACGTCGTGCACGAACCGCCGTTGCCCGGCGTTGGGCGGCAGCCCGCCAAAGCCGGCGTGCGCGTAGAACACCGGCAGCAGCGTGAGACCGAGCCCCGCGGTCCTCGCCGCGGCCGCAATGCGCCAGGCGAGTTCGGCCGGATCCGCATAGGGCCGGCCGGACTCGTCGTGATGCACGTAGTGGAACTCCGCCACGCAGCCGTAACCGGCACGGGCCATCTCGACGTAAGCCTGCGCGGCGATGGCCTCGAACGCATCGGCGTCGACGCGGCCGAGAAAGTCGTACATCGCCGCGCGCCACGTCCAGAAACTGTCGTCGTGCCCGGGCGTGCTGCGGCCCGTGCGTCCGGCGAGCGCGCGCTGGAACGCGTGCGAATGCGCATTCGGCATCGCGGGTACCACCGGTCCCGCCAGCATGTCGCACCCATCGCGGTATGCCGCTACCTCGACGGCGACGATCGTGCCCGCGGCGTCGACGTCGAGGGCGACGTCGCTCGTCCAGCCGGAGGGCAACAGCGCCGACGGCGCGAAGTATTTCATCGCACCGCGATCCCGGAAACGAGCGCGACCAGTGCCACGTCCGACGGCGTCGCGGGAACGACACGCACCCCCGCGATCGGATGCTGCGGACTCGAATGGACGACGAGCGCGTGCGCATGCGGCACCAGGACCGGAGCGCAACCTTCGTGTCGCCATTCGCATGCGCCGGTCGCCGCGTAGCAGACGCAGGCACTCGCGGCCGCGAGCGGCTGCGCATGTCCGCGCACCACGACGACCTCGCCGTGCGCCCGGCTGCGGCGGACCATCAGGTTGAAGTCCCGCGTCGGGCCATCGAACAGCGCGCAGTCGATCGCGGCCTCGCCGGCAAAGCGCGCGGCCGAGAAGGGCTCGCGCAGATCGACGGGCTCCCCCGCCCCGGAGAGGCGCATGCCCGGTCCCGCCATCAGGACGAGGGTACGGTCCACGCCCGGAAACGCCGAAAACGATCCCGAGCATTCGACGTCGGCCACGCTCACGCGCCACGTGAAGTCGTCGAGACCCGCGCCCTCCGGATCCGACGCGATCTCGAGCGTATGGCCGCCGCCGTTCTTCCACGGCATGCGCCGGTAGTCGTCGGGGGTACGCAGCGGGTGCATTTCGGTGCAGGGTTGCGCCATTCGGGTTCACCTGCATTCGATTGTAAACCGGCAGGCGATGATGCGTTGACAGGACCATGGCGCAGCGCCTAGATTTGACGGCTTGACCTCATCATGTGGAGAACCACCATGCGTTTCGCAATCGCTTTGCCGGCCTGCCTCGTCGCGATGGCCTGCGCCACCGGCGCCGCTGCCCAGGAGACGAAGGTCGCCGTCGGCATTTCCGGCTGGACGGGCTTCGCGCCGCTGACGCTGGCGAAGGAAGCCGGCATCTTCAAGAAGAACGGCCTCGACGTGTCGCTCAAGAAGATTCCGCAGAAGGATCGCCATCTCGCGATCGCGTCGGGCGACGTCCAGTGCGCGGCCACCACGGTCGAGACGTGGATTGCGTGGAACGCGAACGGCGTGGCGACGACGCAGATCTTCCAGCTCGACAAGAGCTACGGCGCGGACGGCATGGCGGTGCGCAACAACGTGCAGAAGATCGCCGATCTCAAGGGCAAGACCGTCGCCGCGTCGGCGCCCGGCACGGCGCCCTACTTCACGCTCGCATGGTTCCTCAAGAAGAACGGCCTGTCGGTGAAGGACGTCACCGTCGTCAATCTCGAGCCCGGTCCCGCCGCGCAGGCGTTCGTCGCGGGCCAGAACGACGCCGCGATGTCCTACGAGCCCTACCTGTCGACGGTACGGACGAATCCGCAGGCGGGCAAGATCATCGCGACCACGCTCGACTATCCGATGATCATGGATACGTTCGGCTGCACGCCGAAGTTCCTCAGCGAGAACCCGAAGGCGGCGAAGGCGCTCGCCGACAGCTACTTCGAGGCGGTGGACATGATCGCGAAGGATCCGAAGAAGAGCTTCGAGATCATGGGTGCGGACGTCAAGCAGTCGGCCGAGCAGTTCGAGGCGTCGCAGAAATACCTGCGCTGGCAGGATCGCGCCGCGAACAAGGCGTTCTTCGCGGGACCGCATGCGCAGTTCAGCAAGGAAGCCGCCGACCTGCTGCTGGAGGTCGGGATCATCAAGCAGATCCCGGACCTGTCGAAGCTCGCGGATACGCGCTTCATTCAGTAATCGCGTTCGGGCGGCCGCGGCGCTTGCGCGCCGCGGCCGCCCGGCGCGTCTTCCGTGAAGCCGCTCGTTCCCGTCAGCCGGGTGCGCAGGATCGCGCTCGGCATCCTGTTCTTCGTCGTGTTCGTCGCCGCGTGGAGCGTCGCCACGTTCGGCGGCTTCGTGTCGCGCACGTTCCTGGCCGACCCGCTGACGATGCTGAGCGAAGGCTGGTCGCTGTTCGCGCAATATGGATTCGCGAAGGACGTCGGCATGACCGTCTGGCGCGTGCTCGGCGGGTTCGTGCTGGCCGCCGCCTTCGGCGTGCCGCTCGGCATCGCGATGGGCGCCTACAAGCCCATCGAGGCGTTCTTCGAGCCGTTCGTGTCGTTCGCCCGCTATCTGCCGGCGTCGGCGTTCATTCCGCTGCTCATCCTGTGGGCCGGCATCGGCGAAACGCAGAAGCTCCTCGTCATCTTCATCGGCGTGTTCTTCCAGATCGTGCTGATGGTCGCGGTCATCGTCGGCTCGACGCGGCGGGACCTGGTCGAGGCCGCGTACACGCTCGGCGCGAGCGCATCGGGCATCGTGCGCCGCGTGCTGCTGCCGAGCGCCGCGCCGCAGATCGCCGAGACGCTGCGGATGGTGCTGGGCTGGGCCTGGACCTACGTGATCGTCGCCGAACTGATCGGCGCGTCGTCCGGCATAGGACACATGATCACCGATTCGCAGGCTCTTCTCAATACGGGGCAGATCATCTTCGGCATCATCGTCATCGGCGTGATCGGCCTCGTCTCCGACTACGCGTTCAAGTGGGTGAACCAGTGGACGTTCCCGTGGAGTCTCGCGTGAGCAAGCTCGTCATCGAGAACGTGACGCGGACCTTTCCCGGCGTCAACGACGGGCCTCCGACGGAGGCGCTCGTGCCGACATCGCTCACGGTCGCCGACAACGACTTCATCACGATCCTGGGGCCCTCCGGATGCGGCAAGTCCACACTCCTGCGGATCATCGCCGGCCTCGACCGGCCGACGGCGGGCCGCGTGCTGCTCGACGGCGCACCCGTGACGGGACCGAGCGTGGACCGCGGCATGGTGTTCCAGAGCTACACGCTGTTCCCGTGGCTGACGATCCGCGAGAACGTATGCTTCGGATTGCGCGAGCGCGGCCTGCCCGCGGCGCGGCAGCAGGAAATCTCGCGGCACTGGCTCGACAAGGTCGGCCTCACCGGCTTCGAGCATCACTATCCGAAAATGCTCTCCGGCGGCATGCAGCAGCGCACCGCGATCGCGCGCGCGCTCGCCAACGATCCCAAGATTCTCCTGCTGGACGAGCCGTTCGGCGCGCTCGACAACCAGACGCGCTCGCTGATGCAGGAACTGCTGCTGTCGATCTGGGAAGCGGACCGCAAGACCGTGCTGTTCGTCACGCACGATATCGAGGAGGCGATCTTCATGGCCAATCGCGTCGTCGTGATGAGCGCGCGTCCCGGCCGCATCAAGGCCGAGGTCGCCGTGTCGATTCCGCACCCGCGGCACTACACGGTCAAGACGACGCCCTCGTTCTCGGCGCTCAAGGCGCAGCTAACCGACGAGATCCGCGTCGAGGCGATCAAGGTCGAGGCGATGCCGACGCTGTCGTGAGTCGAAATCGACGGAAGAGCGCGGCGCGCTTCAACGCGGGACTGCCGCACCGCGGAGCGCTCTTCGCCAATCGGGCCGATCGCTTGCGGCAGAACCGCAGGGCGCCCGCGGCGCGGTGGCTGCGCGAAGCCCGGAGCGTTCCTCTAACCGTCGCTAGACTGCAGGCCTTCCTACCCGCAAGGGCGTCGCGACGTTCAAGGCGGAGTCCGAGCCCTTTCGCCGCTCTCCCGGAACGCGGGTGAAAGCCGGACGCGCGCGGAGACGAGCGCACATGTAACATCGTCGGCGCTCGCCATCTGCCCGCTCCACGGAAAGGAGATCGCTTGGCTATCTTGCACACGAGGCGACTGCGATTGGAGCCGTTCGCCGAGGAACATCTCGAGGGCCTCTACGAAATGAATGGAAGGCCGGAGGTGATGCAGTTCATCACGGGCCGGCCGGAAACGCGCGAACAGACCGCAGCGAGCATTGCCCGCGTTCAGCGCTGCTGGGCGGTCCTGGGCACCAGTTGGTGGACGTTCATCGAGCCGACCAGCGGCCGCGTCGCCGGCGCCGGCTGCATCCAATACGCGCGGCGCGATGCCGTCATGCCGGCCGATCTCGGGAACTTGCGCTCCAATCCCCTGGAGATCGGGTGGCGCCTGCACCCCGACTTCTGGCATATGGGCCTGGCGAGCGAGGCCGCGGACTGCATGACCGCCTTCGCTTTCGACACCCTCGCGGCACCGGAGATCATTGCCGTTCGGCATCCGGATAACCTCGCTTCAGCGCGCGTCATGGAGCGACTGGGCATGCGATATCGTGGACTGGAGACGTGGTACGGCGAGCACCTGGCCACCCATGTGCTTAGCCGCCAGGATTGGACCGGAGCCGGGGGTTGAAGTCGTGTCCGCAGTGCCGCATGGGCCGAGCGTGACCCGTCGGGAAGTGGGAGGCGGAAATTGAGACCTGACCCCGAAAAGGTTCGAGTATGGGATGAACGTGCCGCGGCATACGACCGGCTCTGTCATCGCTGGGAGATTTTCACCTTGCTCTCGAACCGCCTCATCGATCTGATGCCGGCCGATCTGCGCGGCCCCGTTCTCGATGTCGGTTCAGGTACGGGCCTGACTGCGGAGCTTCTGCTTGCACGGCATCCTCGATGCCAACCGATCCTCATCGAGCCGTCCGAGGCCATGATGAATCTGGCGCGCCGCAATCTCGCCGGACGCGACGTCCAGTTCCTTACGATGGGGCTCGATGGTGCATCCGAGCGCAACCTTCGCGCGGTCGCCGCACTCGCGTCCGCGTCGATGCAGTTCGTCGATCTCACGCCTGCTTTCGCTACATTGGCGGACATCGTCGCGCCGGGTGGCCACGTGGCCTTCAACCTCTGGTGGCACCACTGGGAAGAGACGGCCGATCTGCGACGCATGACCGATTGGCAGGCCATGGCCGAGGTGGCGTGCCTTGAGTTCGGCCTCCCGGCCCCGGAGGCGCTCGTTCGTCCCGTGTCGGCGGCGAAGAGTCGGGCGGCCATGATGGACGCATCAACGCGCTGGTGCGCCTGCTCTGCGCACGCGGGCATGCCGAAGACGCGGCAGGCTGCGCGGCCGTGGCGCGCGAGGCGCTCGCCGCGGCCGAAGCGTTGGCGACGGCGAGCGGCGTACAGCCGGAATCGGAGCCAGGGCGCGCGCTCGCCGCACTCCGGGAAGCGCTCGCATGACGTTCAATTTGACGAGCAGCACGGTGGAGAGGCCATCCACTCCCTGATGCTTTGCGACGGCGCCCCATTGGTGTTGGCCCGCCTCCACGACCCGCTGCAAGCCGAGGCGAGAACCAACACTGCCCCCACGCCACGCCACGGCTTTCTTGAGCGATATCTCGGAGCGCCGCGAGATCGTGGCGGCGTGCGTAGCGCATCAATCGGGGTCCCCTGCGGGCATTTGCGCGCCGAATCGAGTCGTCTGCGAACGACTGCTTTGCCAATTCACCTAT
>CAVTDH010000014.1:0-70665 GCA_963733435.1 uncultured beta proteobacterium | reverse complement strand
GAACGCCCCCGATCGACCGCATGGACCCGCGAAGGCCGTCTTCCGGTGGGACGATCCGCTGCTCCTCGACGCGCAGCTGACCGAAGAGGAGCGGATGGTGCGCGACACCGCGCACGCGTACGCGCAGGACAAGCTGATGCCGCGCATCCTCGAGGCGTTCCGCCACGAGAAGTCCGATCCCGCCATCTTTCCGGAAATGGGCGCGCTGGGCCTGCTGGGCGCGACGCTGCCCGCCGAGTACGGCGGGTCCGGCCTCAACTACGTCTGCTACGGCCTCATCGCGCGCGAGATCGAGCGCGTGGACTCCGGCTACCGCTCGATGATGAGCGTGCAGAGCTCGCTCGTGATGTTCCCGATCTACACGTACGGCAGCGAAGCGCAGCGGAAGAAGTACCTGCCCAGGCTCGCGACCGGCGAGTGGATCGGCTGCTTCGGCCTGACGGAGCCCGACCATGGCTCCGATCCGGGCTCGATGATCACGCGCGCGCGGAGCGTCCCCGGCGGCTACAGCCTGTCGGGTGCCAAGATGTGGATCTCGAATTCGCCCATTGCCGACGTCTTCGTGGTCTGGGCGAAGACCGACGACGGGATCATCCGCGGCTTCATCCTCGAGAAGGGCATGCCGGGGCTCTCGGCGCCGAAGATCGAAGGCAAGTTCTCGCTGCGCGCGTCGGTGACGGGCGAGATCGTCATGGACGGCGTCTTCTGCCCGGAGGAGAACCTGCTGCCCAACGTGCAGGGCCTGAAAGGGCCGTTCGGTTGCCTCAACAGCGCGCGCTACGGCATCGCGTGGGGCGCGCTGGGCGCGGCCGAATTCTGCTGGCACGCGGCGCGCCAGTACACGATGGATCGCAAGCAGTTCGGCCGGCCGCTCGCGGCCAACCAGCTGGTGCAGAAGAAGCTGGCGGACATGATGACCGAGATCACGCTGGGGTTGGCCGGTTGCCTTCGGCTCGGCCGGATGAAGGACCAGGGCGAGGCGGCACCCGAGATCACGTCGATCATGAAGCGCAACTCGTGCGGCAAGGCGCTCGACATCGCGCGCGCGGCGCGCGACATGCACGGGGGCAACGGCATCGTCGACGAGTTCCACGTGATCCGCCACGTGCTGAACCTCGAGACCGTCAACACGTACGAGGGCACGCACGACGTGCACGCGCTGATCCTCGGCCGCGCGCAGACGGGGATCTCGGCGTTCTGATGCCATGAAACTCTACGACTACTACCGCTCGTCCGCCGCGTATCGCGTCCGCATCGCGCTCAACCTGAAGGGGCTCGCGCCCGAGCGGGCGTTCGTGCACCTGCGCAGGAACGTGCAGCGCAGCGACGATTACCTGGCGCTCAACCCGCTGGGGCTGGTGCCGGCGCTGGTCACCGACGGCGGCGCGGTGCTCGCGCAGTCGCTCGCGATCATCGAGTACCTCGACGAAACGCATCCGGCACCGCCGCTCTTTCCGGCCGATCCCGCTGCGCGCGCGCGGGTGCGCGGCATCGCGCTGACGATCGCGTGCGAGATCCATCCGCTCGACAACCTGCGCGTGCTGCGCTACCTGCTGCACACGGTCGGCGTGACCGAGGAGCAGAAGGACGCCTGGTACAAGTACTGGATCGATGTCGGGCTCGAGGCGCTCGAGACGCAACTGTCGCGGGAGCCCGCCACCGGGCGGTACTGCCACGGCGACGTGCCCACGCTCGCCGACATCTGCCTCGTGCCGCAGCTTGCGAACGCGCGCCGCGTGGACCTCGACCTGTCGCCGTATCCGACGCTCAACCGCATCGACGCCGCGTGCCGCGCGTTGCCGGCGTTCGCCGCCGCGGAACCTGCGCGGCAGCCGGATGCGGAGGCGTGAGCCCGCCGGGCCGTCCCAAGGGCGAACACCGCGAGTGCGCAGCACTTCGGAAATCCAGCCGGCCCGCCCCCTCGCTGAACATCCTCGACCGTTCGAATCGGAAAGCGCCATGACCCACCCGTTCCCGCTGTGGACCCTCCCCACCGTCCCGATCGTCGGTTCGTCCGACGTCTTCCCCGTCCGCCACATCTATTGCGTCGGCCGCAACTACGCCGAGCACGCGAAGGAGATGGGCGGCGACGCGACGAAGGAGCCGCCGTTCTTCTTCACGAAGCCGGCGGACGCCGTCGTGCCGGTCGTGCCGCCCGCGGTCGGGCATGTCGCCTATCCGATGAACACGAAGAACTATCACCATGAGGTCGAACTCGTCGTCGCGATCGGCAAGGCCGGCGTGCGGTTGACGCCGCGAGGCGGCCGACGCGCTGGTGTTCGGCTATGCGACGGGCCTCGACATGACGCGGCGCGACCTGCAGAACGACATGCGCGAGAAGAAGCGGCCGTGGGACATCGGCAAGTCGTTCGCGCAGGCGGCGCCGATCGCGCCGATCCATCCCGTCGGCAGCACCGGGCGCCTTGCCCGCGGCGCGATCCGGCTCGACGTCAACGGCGTGCCGCGCCAGCAGGGCGACCTGTCCGACATGATCTGGGACGTGCCGCATACGCTCGCGTTCCTGTCGCAGTATTACGAGCTGCTGCCCGGCGACCTCGTATTCACCGGCACGCCGGCCGGCGTCGGCGCCGTGGTGGCCGGCGACCGGCTCGACGCGCACATCGACGGGCTGTCGCCGCTGTCGATCGTCATCGACTGACGACGTCCGCGCCCCCTTGCACCGTCCACGATCCGCCACGCCCTTCGGGAACGCCCCGCCATGAACACGATCCGACCCGCCGTGACCGCCGAGGAGATCGAGCGCGGCTACAACAATCGCGCCGCGGTACCCGAGCATCCGCAATGGTTCGCCCGCTATGCGCAGTGGTCGGCGGAGGCCGTCGCACGGCACCGGCCGCTGCGCGATCTGCGCTACGGTCCCGGACCCAGGGAGACGCTCGACCTGTACCTGCCCGCGGGCGCGCCGCGCGCGACGTTCGTGTTCATCCACGGCGGCTACTGGCGCGCGCTCGACAAGGCCGACTTCTCGTTCGTCGCCACGCCGTTCGTCGCGCAGGGCATCGCGGTCGCCAACGTGAACTACGACCTGTGTCCGGACGTGTCGATCGCGACGATCGTCGACCAGTGCCGGCGCGCGGTCGCGTGGACGGCCCGCGAGGGCGCGCGGCACGGCGCGGCGACGGACAATGTCGTCGTCGGCGGCCACTCTGCCGGCGGGCACCTCGCGGCGATGATGTGCGTGACGGACTGGTCGGCGCTGGGGTTTGCGGCGCCGCCGCTGCGCGCGGCGTTGACGCTGTCCGGCGTGCACGACCTGACGCCGCTCGTGCAGTTCTCGTTCAACGCCGACTTCCGGATGGACGTCGCCGAAGCGACGCGGCTGTCGCCGGTCGCGCAGCCGTTGCTGGCGCCGGTGCCGTTGCTGATGGCGTGCGGCGGCGCGGAGACCTCCGAGTTTCTGCGGCAGACGCAGCTGCTGTGGGACGCCTGGCCGTCCATTCGCCGCCCGGCCGCGGGACCGCTGTTCGTATCCGGCACCGATCACTTCAGCGTCGTGGCCGAGTACACGAAGCCGGAGAGCGAACTCACGCGGGCCACGCTCGCGCTGTTTTGAGGCTGCGCCGGAGGACGTCGCCGGAGAACGTCCGGTTCGCGCGCCGCCGCGCCGCGCCATTCCGGCGCGTTGCGGGCGCTTCCGCCCCGTCTTCCCGCGAGTGTTGACAACTGACCGACGGTCATTTACGCTCCCGGGCGAAGTGACCGGTAGTCAGTTACGGGTCGACACGGAGACAGTTCATGGTGATCAGGCAGCGCGCGATCCAGGCCGAGGACAAGCAGGAACGCCATCACGCCATTCTCGACGCGGCGGAGCGCCTGCTGCTGCGCTCGCCCGAGCGCATCGCCAACGTCGCCGAGGTCGCCGACGAGGCGGGTCTCGCGAAAGGCACGGTCTACCTGTACTTCCCGAGCAAGGAAGAGCTGCTGCTCGCCGTGCACGAGCGCAACATCGACGACTTCTTCAGCGCGCTCAACGAGCGGCTCGCAAGCGACGCGCAGTTGTCCGTGGCCGACGTGCTCGCGCTGACGCACCGGCACATGGTCGAGCCGCCGCTGTTCCTGCCGCTGGCCGCGCGCTGTTTCGGGCTCATGGTCCAGAGCGTCTCGCCGGAGGCGGGACTCGCGTTCAAGCGGCGGATGGCGGAACGCCTGCAGTCGGCGGGCGCGGGGCTCGAACGTCACTTCCCCGATCTTCGTCCCGGCGATGGCCTCGCGCTGCTCCGGCACAGCTACGCACTGATCCTGGGGCTATGGCAGATGTCGGCCGGCGCCGACGCGACCGTGGGCTGTCCGCTCGCGGGCGACCCCGCGGCAAGCGCCGTGTTCGCGTATGCGTATCCGGATGAGCTCGATCGCGCGCTGCGCGCGCTGTGGGCGGGCACGGTCGGCCGGTCGCGCTTGGCCGCCGAAACGCCGGAACTGCCGCGATGACGATGCGCGCGCAGGCAGGCGCCGCCCTCGTCGCGGCCGCGATCCTGGTGCTCGCCGGATGCGGCGAGAAGGCGTCGCCGCCCGAGGTCGTGCGGCCGGTCCGGCTCGTGCAGGTCGTGCAGGGCGGCACGCTCGACACGGCGGTCTTCGCGGGCGAAGTGCGGCCCCGCCACGAGGCTGACCTGGGCTTTCGCATCGGCGGCAAGCTGGTTGCGCGGTCGGTCGACGTCGGCGCGCGCGTGCGCCGGGGCGCCGTCCTCGCCCGCCTCGACCCCGCCGACGTGGGCCTGCAGGCCGAAGCCGCCAAGGCGCAGGTCGCCGCCACCGAGACCGAATACAAGTTCGCGCAGGCGGAATACGAGCGGTACCAGAAGCTGCTGCAGGAGAAATTCATCAGCGCGTCCGCGCTCGACGCCAAGCGCAACACGTTCGAGGCGAACCGCGCGAAGTTCGAGCAGGCGAAGGCCAACCTCGCGGTCGCGCAGAACCAGGCGGGCTATTCGACGCTGGTCGCCAACGAGGACGGCGTCGTCACCGCCGTGTTGGCCGAACCGGGCCAGGTGGTCGCTGCGGGCCAGGCAGTCGTGCGGATCGCGCGCGAGGAAGAGCGCGAAGTGGCGATCAGCGTTCCGGAAAACCGGATCGGCGAACTCGCTGCCGCGAAGCAGCTCGTCGCCGTGCTGTGGGCGGTGCCCGGCAAGACCTATGCGGCCAAGGTGCGCGAAGTCTCGCCGGCCGTCGACCCGATCACGCGGACGTTCCCCGTGCGCGTGTCGATCGTCGCGCCCGACCCCGCCGTGCAATGGGGCATGACGGCCAACGTCGGGCTGCTGGCCGCCGGCGACGCGGCGGCGGCGCTGCTGCCGCTGACGTCGATCTACCAGAAGGACGGCAAGCCGGCCGTGTGGCGCTACGACCCGGCGACCGGCCGCGTGGCGCTCGCGGTGGTCACGATCGGCCAGTATCGCGAGGACGGCGTGCTGGTGACGTCGGGCGTCGCAAGCGGTGACTGGATCGTCGCGGCCGGCGTCAACAAGCTGGTGCCCGGACAGGTCGTTCGCCCCTACGACACCGGCCCGTCCGTCGCGGTGCCGGCCGCGCCGCCGCCGACCGGCGCGCCCGGCGCCGCGCGGGACGCGGTCGCGCCCAAGGCCCCGGCGCGCGGCTAGCGTCGCCCTCGAGTGTCGCGATGACGTCCCCGATCCCGCCCGGCGGCGCCGCCGGTTCGCGCTTCAACCTCTCCGAATGGGCGTTGACCCATCGCTCGCTCGTGCTCTACCTGATCCTCGTCCTCGCGATCGCGGGGACGCTCGCGTACCAGCGGCTCGGGCAGTCCGAGGATCCGCCGTTCACGTTCCGCGTGATGGTGGTCAAGACCAACTGGCCGGGCGCCACCGCGCACGACGTCGAGCAGCAGGTGACCGACCGGGTGGAGCGCAAGCTGCAGGAGATCATGAACATCGACTGGGTGCGCAGCTATTCGCGGCCCGGCGAATCGCTCGTGTTCTTCGCGCTCAAGGATTCGGCGCCGCCGGGCAGCGCGGCGGACGCGTTCTACCAGGTGCGCAAGAAGATCGGCGACATCCGCAACCAGTTGCCGGCGGGCGTCCAGGGCCCGTTCTTCAACGACGAGTTCGGCGACACGTACACGAACATCTACGCGCTGACCGGCGACGGCTTCGGCTACCGCGAGCTGAAGGAGTTCGGCGACCGCGTGCGCGCGGAGCTGCTGCGCGTGCCGGGGGTCGCGAAGGTCGACTTCATCGGCGAGCAGGAGGAGAAGATCTTCATCGAGCTCGCCAACAGCAAGCTCGCCACGCTCGGGATCGAGCCCGCGCTGATCATCGAGACGCTCGCGAAGCAGAACGCGGTGGCGCCGTCGGGCGTGTTCGACACGCAGACCGACCGCATCTACGTGCGGCCCACGGGCGCGTTCGACAACGTCGACGCGATCCGCGAGATCTCGATCCGCGCGAACAACCGGGTGATCCGACTGGGCGACATCGCGAAGGTGACGCGCGGCTACGTGGACCCGCCGCAGCAGAAGATGCGCTGGCACGGCCGCGAGGCGCTCGGCCTCGGCGTCACGATGGTGAAGGGCGGCGACGTGATCGAGCTGGGCCACGAGCTCGACCGCGTCACCGCGCGGATCGCCGACGCAGATGCCCGTCGGCGTCGAGCTCGCGCAGGTCGCGAGCATGCCGCGCGCCGTGCAGCGGTCGATCAACCAGTTCCTGCGCTCGCTCACCGAGGCGGTGCTGATCGTGCTCGCGGTGTCGCTGGTGAGCCTCGGCCTGCGCACGGGCCTCGTCGTCGCGGTGTCGATCCCGCTGGTGCTGGCGATCACGTTCCTGTGCATGTGGCTGTTCGACATCGGCCTGCACAAGATCTCGCTCGGCGCGCTGATCCTGTCGCTGGGGCTCCTCGTCGACGACGCGATCATCGCGGTCGAGATGATGGCGATCAAGCTGGAGCAGGGCTACGACCGCTTCCGCGCGGCGAGCTTCGCGTACACGAGCACCGCGTTCCCGATGCTCACCGGGACGCTGGTGACCGTGGCCGGGTTCCTGCCGATCGCGACCGCGAAGAGCGGCACGGGCGAATACACCCGCTCGATCTTCGAGGTCTCGGCGATCGCGCTGATCGCCTCGTGGGTGGTGGCGGTCGTCGTGATCCCGTACCTCGGATACCGGATGCTGCCCGACCGCGCGCAGGCGCACGCGCCTTCGCTGTGGCGGCGGCTCCTGTCGCGCGCGACCGGCCGGCCGCTCCCGGTGCGCGATCCCGACGCCGATGACGACCCGGAATCGGTCTACCGGACCCCGTTCTACAACGCGCTGCGGCGCACGATCGCGTGGTGCGTCGGCCACCGGGTGCTGATCCTGGTGGGTACGCTCGCGGTCTTCGCCGGCGCGCTCGCGCTGTTCCGGTTCGTGCCGCAGCAGTTCTTCCCGGCGTCCTCGCGCGTCGAGCTGCTGGTCGACCTGCGCCTGCCCGAGGGCAGCTCGTTCGCGGCGTCGCTGGCCGCGACGAAGAAGCTCGAGGCGGTGCTCGACCGCGACCCGGGCGTCGAGAGCTTCGTCTCGTACGTCGGCACCGGTTCGCCGCGCTTCTACCTGCCGCTCGACCAGCAGTTGCAGCAGTCGAACTTCGCGCAGGTGGTGCTGATCGCGAAGAGCATCGAGGCGCGGGAGGAGGTGCGCCACCGCCTGCTCGCGCTGTTCGAGTCGGACTTCCCGGAACTGCGCGGTCGGATCTCGCGGCTCGAGAACGGTCCGCCGGTCGGCTTTCCCGTGCAGTTCCGCGTGTCGGGCGACGACATCGCGGTCGTGCGCGGCATCGCGCAGCGCGTCGCGGAAGTGATGCGCGCGGACCCCGAGACGGCGAGCGTGCAGTTCGACTGGGACGAGCCGTCGAAGGTCATCAAGGTGCTCATCGACCAGAACAAGGCGCGCGTGCTCGGCATCTCGTCGCAGGAACTCGCGACGTTCCTCAACAACTCGCTGTCGGGCTACTCGGTCACCTACTTCCGCGAGCGCGACCGGCAGATCGAGGTGCTGCTGCGCGGCGCCGCCGACGAGCGCGCGCGCATGAGCTTCCTCAAGGACCTGGCGATCCCCTCGCGCAACGGCCGCGCCGTGCCGATCACGCAGATCGCGCAGATCCGCTACGAACTCGAGGACGGCATCGTCTGGCGGCGCAACCGGCTGCCGACGATCACCGTGCGCTCCGACGTGCGCGGCGACGCGCAGGGACCGGACGTCGCGAACCGGATCGAGCGCGCGCTGGCGCCGATCCGCGCCGAGCTGCCGCTCGGCTACCGGATCGAGCTGGGCGGCGCGATCGAGGATTCGATGCGCGGGCAGAAGTCCATCGTCGCGGGCATGCCGCTGCTGGTGTTCACCGTGCTCACGCTGCTGATGATCCAGCTGCGCAGCTTCGCGCGCACCGCGATGGTGGTGATGACGGCACCGCTCGGGCTCATCGGCGTCGTGCTTGCGCTGCTCGCGTTCGGCAAGCCGTTCGGGTTCGTCGCGATGCTGGGCACCATCGCGCTCGCCGGGATCATCATGCGCAACTCGATCATCCTGGTCGACCAGATCGACCAGGACATCGCGGCCGGCTTCTCGCCGTGGGACGCGGTGATCGGCGCCACGGTACGGCGCTTCCGACCGATCGTGCTGACCGCGGCCGCGGCCGTGCTCGCGCTGATTCCGCTCGCACGCAGCGACTTCTTCGGGCCCATGGCGGTCGCGATGATGGGTGGCATCGTCGTCGCGACCGTGCTGACGCTCGTGTTCCTGCCGGCGCTGTACGCGGCGTGGTTCCGCGTGCGTCCCGGCAGTGCGTTCTCACCGGCACCGGCCGAATGAAGCTCCTGGTCATCGGCGGCACGCGCGGACTCGGTCGCGCCGTCGTGCTGGCCGCGCACGCCGCGGGCCACACGCTCACGGTGATGGCGCGCGACGCGGCGCGCTTCGAGACGACGCTCACGGGACTGCGCGTCGTTCCCGGCGACGCCGGCGATGCCGACGACGTGGACCGCGCCGTGCGCGACCAGGACGCCGTCGTGTGGGCGGTCGGGCGTCAACCCCACGCGCCGCGCCGTCCACGTGTTCTCGCGCGGCACGCAATTCCTGCTGTCCGCGATGGCCACGCATGGCGTGCGGCGGCTCGTATGCGTCACTGCGGCGGGTGCCGGCGACAGCCGCGGCGAGCGCGGGTTCCTGTACGAGCGCGTGCTGCGCCCGCTGCTGCACGCGAGCGTCTTCGCGGACAAGGACCGGCAGGAGATCCAGGTCGCGCAGAGTTCGCTCGAATGGACGCTCGTGCGGCCGGTGGCGATGACCCACGGGCCCGCCCTTGGCCGTTATCGTGTGCTCGCGGGACCGGGCACCGGACCGCACCGGCGCGTCGCGCGCGCGGACGTCGCCGCGTTCGTCGTCGCGTGCCTCGGCGCGCCCGACCACGTGCGCCGGACGGTGCTCGTCGCCGGGGCCGCGTAGTGAACGTCCGCAAAAGGCGTCCGTGCGGCTCGTGGATGAAGTTAAGCCGGCGTCGCGCCTTTTGCGGCCGGTACTTCAAATGCGAATTCAGGTGGCCGCCTTGGGGCGGCCCGGCGTCGGCCACCAGAAAGATCACGCAGAAACGAGTGTCGTGCGGCTGGCTGCGTGCAAGGTCTTCGCCGGAGGGGCTTCGCCGAGCATCACACTTAGTCTCCTCGCGTCCCTGCGGTAAACTCGGGGACTGCGCGGTCGTTGCCGTCGCGCCCGGGTCCTTGGGAGTCTCCGCATGCCGCTTGCCTCCGTTCCGGAAATCGTCGCCGAATTGAAGGCGGGGCGCATGGTCGTCCTGGTCGACGAGGAAGACCGCGAGAACGAGGGCGATCTCGTCCTCGCCGCGGACTTCGTGACGCCCGAGGCGATCAACTTCATGGCGCGCCACGCGCGCGGCCTCGTGTGCCTGACGCTGGAGGAAGAGCGCTGCCGGCAGCTCGGCCTGCCGCTGATGGTCGCCGCCAATCGCTCGGGGCAGGGCACGAACTTCACCGTGTCGATCGAGGCCGCGGAAGGCGTCACCACCGGCATCTCCGCCGCCGACCGCGCGCGGACGGTGCAGGCGGCCGTCGCGCCCGACGCGAAGGCCGCCGACCTCGTGCAGCCCGGCCACATCTTTCCGGTGATGGCGCAGCCCGGCGGCGTGCTGGTGCGCGCCGGGCACACGGAGGCCGGATGCGACCTGGCGCGCCTCGCGGGCCTGACGCCGGCGACGGTCATCTGCGAGATCATGCGCGACGACGGCACGATGGCGCGCATGCCCGACCTCGAGGCGTTCGCGCACACGCACGGCCTGGCGATCGGCGCGATCACCGACCTCATCCACTATCGCAGCCGCACCGAGCGCATCGTCGAGCGCATCGCCGAGCGGCCGATCAACACGCCGCATGGCGCGTTCCGCCTCGTCGTCTATCGCGACAAGATCTCCGACGCCACGCACCTCGCGCTGGTGCGCGGGCCGATCGCGCCGGACGCGGAGACGCTGGTCCGCGTGCACGAGCCGCTGTCGGTGATGGACCTGCTCGAAGCCGACAGCGCCGCGCACTCGTGGACGATCCCGGGCGCGCTCGCCGCCGTCGCCGCGGCGGGTCGCGGCGTCGTCGTGCTGCTGCACCGGCCGGAGTCCGCCGCCGAGTTGCGCGAGCGCGCGCGTCGCCGACGCGCCGCCGCCGCCCGCGAAGATGGACCTGCGCAACTACGGCATCGGCGCGCAGATCCTGCGCGACCTCAACGTCGGCCGCATGCGGCTGCTGGCCAAGCCGCGCAAGATGCCCAGCATGGCGGGCTTCGGCCTCGAGGTCACCGGCTACGAGAGCGAGCCTGACCAGCGGCGGGCGTCGTGAGCGTCGTTGCCCTCGTGACCCGCGGGAGCCCGCGATGCCGGTGAAACGCATCGCGCCGGACCTGCGCGGCGAAGGCGCGCGGGTCGGCATCGTGCTGTCGCGCTTCAACGCGACGGTCGGCGACGGATTGCTGGCCGGCGCGCTGCGCGGCCTCCAGGACGCCGGCGTCGCGGACGAGCACATCACCGTCGTGACGGTGCCCGGTGCGCTGGAAACGCCGCTCGCGCTGCAGCGGCTCGCGCAGACCGACGACTTCGACGCGCTGGTCGCGCTGGGGGCCGTGATCCGCGGCGACACCTATCACTTCGAGATCGTGAGCAACGAATCGGCGGCGGGCGTGTCGAGCGTCGCGCTCGAATTCGGCATCCCGATCGGCAACGGCATCCTGACCTGCGATACCGACGCGCAGGCCGAGGCGCGGATGGACGCCAAGGGTTACGAGGCCGCGCAGGCGGCGCTCGAACTCGCGAACCTCTTCACTGCGATCGATGAGCAGGACTAGCCCGCGCCGCCGTTCGCGGGAACTGGTGCTGCAGGGTCTCTACCAGCGATCGCTCTCCGGCAACTCGAACGCGGCCGTCCACGAGGACCTCGCGGCGAGCCACGGCTTCCTGCGTTCGGACAAGGCGTACTTCGACGAGTTGTGGACGGGCGTGGCCGCCGAGCACGACGAGCTGCTCGCGGCGCTCGCGCCGTTTCTCGACCGCAAGCCGATGGAGGTTTCGCCGATCGAGCGCGCGATCCTCGTCATCGGCGCGTGGGAACTCTCGCGGCGGGTCGAGATTCCCTACAAGGTCGTCATCAACGAGGCCGTCGAACTCGCGAAGTCGTTCGGAGGCACCGACGGGCACCGCTTCATCAACGGCGTGCTCGACAAGTACGCGGCGGGCGCGCGCGCGGCGGAGATCGCCGCGCTGGCGAGGACGTAGCGCCGGATGCCGGCGAGGCTCGCGCGCGCCGCGATGCTGCTCCTGGCGGTGGGTGCGAGTGCCGCAGGCGCCGCCGACCGCGCGCTGGTCGTCTATTGCAGCCACGACGCCGATGCGTGCGAGCTCGCCGCGCGCACATTCGAGCGCGACACCGGCATCGCGACGTCGATCACGCGCAAGCCCACCGGCGAGTACTACGCGCAGCTGCGCGCCGAACGCGCGAACCCGAAGGCGGACGTCTGGTACGGCGGCACGATCGACCCGTTCCTGCAGGCGGCCGCCGAGAACCTGTTCGTCGAATACCGGTCGCCGCAACTGGCGGCGCTGGCACCCTGGGCGCGCGACGTCACGCGCGCGAGCGGCTATCGCGTCGCCGCGATCTACCGGATCATCATCGGGTTCGGCACCAATCCGGACCTGCTGGCACGCCGCGGCGTGGCCGCGCCGCGCTGCTGGGCGGACCTGCCCGCGCCCGCGTATCGCAACGAGATCGAGCTCTCCAATCCCGTCACCAGCGGCACCGGCTACACGATCCTGGCCACGCTCGTCACGCTCTACGGCGAGGACGCCGCGTTCGCGTACCTCGCGAGCCTGCGTCCCAACGTGATCCGGTACACGCAGTCCGGCACCGCGCAGGGCCCCTCGGTCGCCCGCGGCGAGGCCGGGGTCGGCGTCTCGTTCGTGCACGAGTTCGTCACGCAGCAGCTCGCGGGCTTCGCCGTCGACATTGCGATTCCCTGCGAGGGCACCGGCGCGGCGCTCGGCGGCATGGCGATCGTCGCCGGTGCGCCGCATCCCGACGAGGCGCGCGCGTTCTACGACTGGGCGCTGACCAAGCCCGCGCAGGAACTGGCGAACCGGACGCGCAACCTGATCCTGCCCGCCAACGCGGCGGCCGAGATCCGTCCGGAGGCCGCGCGCTTCGCGCGCGCGGCCACGCTCGACGTCGATCCGATGAAGTTCGGCGCGCCGGAGGAACGCAAGAGGCTGCTCGCGCGCTGGCAGCGCGAGATCGGCGACGCGGCGAAATGAACGAGTTCGCGCTGATCGACCGGTTCTTCCGGCGCGCGAACCGCGATCCCGCCGTCCGCACGGGCATCGGCGACGACGCGGCGATCGTCGCGCCGAAGCCGGGTCACGAACTCGCGTTCTCGGTCGACATGCTGGTCGAGGGCCGGCATTTCCTGCCCGGTGTCGACCCGGCGGCGCTCGGCCACAAGACGCTCGCCGTGAATCTGTCGGACATGGCGGCCGTCGGCGCGACGCCGCGCTGGGCGCTGCTGGCGGGCGCGTTGCCCGACGCCGACGAGGCGTGGCTCGCCGCGTTCTCGGGCGGCCTGTTCGCGCTGGCGGCGCGCCATTCGGTGACGCTGATCGGCGGCGACACGACGCGCGGCCCGCGCAACCTGTGCCTGACGATCGTCGGCGAGTTGCCGGCGGGTACGGCGATCACGCGCGCCGGCGCACGCGCCGGCGACGACGTCCACGTGTCGGGACGCCTGGGCGACGCGGCGCTGGCATTGGCGGGACTCGACGGCCGAACCGTACTCGGGGCCGCCACGCAGGCGGCGCTGCAACGCAGGCTCGACGTGCCCGAGCCGCGCGTCGCGCTGGGCGAGCGGCTGCGCGGCGTCGCGACCGCCGCCATCGACGTGTCCGACGGGTTGGTCGGCGATCTCGCGCACATCCTGACGGCGTCGGGTGTCGGTGCGGACATCGAACTCGCGCGGGTGCCGGTCGCGCCTGCGCTGGCGGAACGGCTCGCCGGCGACGAGCGCCCGCTCGCGCTGGCCAGCGCGCTGGCGGGCGGCGACGACTACGAACTGTGCTTCACCGCGCCCGCGGCGGCGCGCGCGCGTCTGGCCGGGATCGCCGTCGAACTCGGCCTGGCGCTCACCCGCATCGGCGCGATCACCGCGGCGCCCGGACTCGTCGTGCGCGACGAACACGGCGCGCCGTTGCCGGTGCTGCCGCCCGGGTTCGATCACTTCCGATGATGGCCCGCCCCGATCGGCGGTTCCCGTCCTGGCCTCCGGCGCATTGGCGATGACGGCGCGCCCCGGCCTCCGGTTCCTGTTCCAGCATCCGGCGCACTTGCGATGACGGCGCGCCCCGGCCTCCGGTTCCTGTTCCAGCATCCGGCGCACTTCATCGCGCTGGGCTTCGGCAGCGGGCTCGCGCCGTTCGCGCCGGGGACCTTCGGCACGCTGGTCGCGATCCCGATCGCGCTGGTGCTGCGCCATTACGGCGGAGACGCCGCGTTCCTGGCCGCGGTCGCGCTGCTGTTCGCGGTGGGCGTCTGGGCATCGCAGGTGACGGGGCGCGCGCTTGGCGTGCCCGACTACGGCGGCATCGTGATCGACGAGGTCGTCGCGTTCCTGCTCGTGCTGTTCTTCACCGGCACGACCCCGGAACGCATCGCCATCGCCTTCGCGCTGTTCCGGTTCTTCGACATCGTGAAGCCGCCGCCGATCCGCCAGCTCGACGCGGCGATGAAGAACGGCTTCGGCGTGATGGCGGACGATCTGCTCGCGGCGGGGTACGCGCTCATCGTCTTCGCGATCGGCCAGCGGGTGCTGCAATGAAGGCCGCCCGCGCGCCGAACGCCGCCGCGCCGCTCGACCTTCGCCGCGTCGAGGAGGCGGGCCTCAACGCGCTGCAGTCGCAGCGGCAGCTCTTCTACGACGGCTGGCTGCTGCGCGTGTCGCCGGGCAAGGCGCGGCGCGCGCGCAGCGTGAATCCGCACTTCGGGTCGACGCTGCCGCTCGCGCGGAAGATCCGCTACTGCGAGCGCATCTATCGCGAGCGCGGCCTGCCCGTGCTCTTCCGGATGACGCCGTTCGTGCAACCGCCCGAGCTCGCGTCCGTCCTGGCGGCGGAAGGCTACGAGGCGTTCGACACCACGCTCGTGCAGGTGACGGCGCTCGCGCGGCCACCCGAGGTCGCCGTGCGTCGAAGGCATCGCCGTCGCTGCGACCGGACGCCGCTGCGTTCGCCGACGCGCTCGCGGCGCTGCAGGGGCTGACGCCGGAACAGCGCGACGTCTACCTCGAGCGCATGGCGGCAAGCCCGGTGCCGATGCTCGCGCTGGTCGCGCAGGTCGACGGCGGCGTCGCGGCGGCCGGGACGATCATGGTCGAGGACGGTATCGCGGGAGTGTTCTCGATGGCGACCGCGCCCGAGCAGCGCGGCCGCGGCCTCGCGACGGCGCTGGTCGCGCGCCTGCTCGCGTGGGCGTGGGAGCACGGTGCCACGCATGCGTACCTGCAGGTCGACGCGATCAATGCACCGGCGCTTGCGGTGTACCGCAAGTTCGGCTTCGCCACCGGCTACACGTATCACTATTGCGGCCGGCCGGGAGAGCGCGCGTGAGCCCGCCGGGCCGTCCCAAGGGCCTCATTGCCCAATGCGCCGGAGTGCGCAGCACGAAGGTCATCCCATTCAACCCGCCGGGCCGTCCCAAGGGCCTCGTTGCCGATGCGCCGGAGCGCGCAGCACGAAGGTGGTCCAGTGACAACGCGATGTGGCGGCGCTGGCGCGCGACGTCGGCGAACTGCTGCTCGCGCGCGGCGCGATGTGCGCGACTGCCGAGTCCTGCACCGGCGGCCTCGTGGCCGGGGCGCTCACCGACATCGCCGGCAGTTCCGCCTGGTTCGAGCGCGGCTTCGTCACGTATTCGAACGAGGCGAAGCACGAACTGCTCGGCGTTCCGATGGCAACCATCGAGCGTCACGGCGCGGTGTCCGAAGCGACTGCGCGTGCGATGGCCCAGGGTGCGCTCGCACGGACGCCCGCGACGGTCGGGGTGGCGGTGGCGATCACCGGCATCGCGGGTCCCGGCGGCGGCTCCGCGGAGAAGCCCGTCGGCACCGTCTGCTTCGGCTGGGCGGTGCGCGGCGGGGCGACGCGCGTCGTCACGCAGCGCTTCGATGGCGACCGCGATGCGGTGCGGCGCGCATCGGTCGCGGCTGCGCTCGCGGGCCTCGCCGTCGCGGCGGCGACCTTGCCGGAGCCCGCACGCTGACCGTGCAACAGGACCGTACGACGGGATCGCCACGACGCCCTGGGCATGGCGGAGCGCGCGTACGGCATCGGACGGACGGTTCGGCTCGAGACAAGCGGACGCGCCCGGCGCATCATCGCGGGGTCGCACGAGCAACACCCAAAACTACATGAAGAGGGGGGCACGATGACGAGCAACGACCGCAGGAACCTCATCAAGACCGGGCTCGCGATGTCGGCGGGCGCGGTTGCCGGCTGCGCACTGCCCGGAGGCGCGCAGCAGGGCGGCAGCCCCGTATTTGCGGTGCCCACGACGAACATCGCGATCGCGGGCACATCCGACGTCTTTCCGGTGCGCCGCATCTACTGCATCGGCCGCAACTACGCGGCGCACGCGCGCGAGATGGGCTCGGACCCCACGCGCGAGCCGCCGTTCTTCTTCCAGAAGCCGACCGATGCGATCCAGAACGTCGCGCCCGGGACGATCGCCGATCATCCGTATCCGACGCTCACGAAGAACTATCACTACGAGGTCGAACTCGTCGCCGCGCTGAACAAGGGCGGCCGCAGCATCCCGAAGGAGCGCGCGCTCGAGTGCGTCTACGCGTATGCGGTCGGCCTCGACATGACGCGGCGCGACCTGCAGCGCGCGATGGGCGACGAGAAGAAGCCGTGGGAGATCGGCAAGAGCTTCGACATGTCGGCGCCGATCGGCCCGCTGCATCGCAATCTGGCCGCGGCGCCGTTGGACAAGGGCGCGATCTGGCTCAAGGTCAACGGCACGATCAAGCAGAACGCGAACCTGAACCAGATGATCTGGAGCGTCGCCGAGCAGATCAGCAAGTTGTCCGAAGCGTTCGAGCTGAAGGCGGGCGACATCATCTTCTCCGGCACGCCGGAGAACGTCGGCCCGGTGGTGCGCGGCGACGTCATCGAGTGCCACATCGACGGGCTGCCCGACCTCGCCGTCAGGATTGTCTAGGCCCGCATGCCGCCAGCTGCGCCCCGCACCGGCATCCTGTTCGTCTGCCTGGGCAACATCTGCCGTTCGCCCACGGCCGAGGTCGTGTTCCGCGCGGCGGCGGCCAGCGCCGGGCTCGCGCCGCGGCTCACGATCGACTCGGCCGGGACCGGCGAATGGCATGTGGGAAACCCACCCGACTACCGCGCGATCGCGCATGCCGGCCGCCGCGGATACGACCTGAAGCCGCTGCGCGCGCGGCAGGTGTCCGCGGCGGACTTCGCCCGGTTCGACTACATCCTGGCGATGGACCGCGCGAACCTGCGCGATCTCGCCGCGCTGCGGCCCCCCGGATACGGCGGCCACCTTGGCCTCTTCCTCGATTTCGCCCCGGACCTGCGCTTGCGCGACGTGCCCGATCCGTACGACGGCGGCGCGCACGGTTTCGAGCGGGTGCTGGACCTCGTCGAGGCGGCCAGCGCGGCGCTGGTCCGCCACCTCCAGGCAGGCGCCGGCGCGAGTCGGCCCCCGGCGGCGTGACCGGGCCCGCCCGCGCCGTCCCGGGCGGAATAGGCGCTCCGGCGTAGGTCGTCCGGATGACTTGCGTCGAACGATCGTTCTATGGGATGATCCGCAACGTGTAAAGCCCGCCATCCCGGCCGTCTGGCCGCCGGGCGATACTTTGGAGATCCCGCACATGCCCCTCGACTCCCATATGGACGACCAGAAGACCAAAGCCCTTTCCGCCGCGCTGGCCCAGATCGAAAAGCAGTTCGGCAAGGGCTCCATCATGAAAATGGGCGAGGCGCAGATCGCCAACGACCTCTCGGTCGTGTCGACCGGTTCGCTCGGCCTCGACATCGCGCTCGGCGTCGGCGGCCTGCCGCGCGGGCGCGTCGTGGAAATCTACGGCCCGGAATCCTCGGGCAAGACGACGCTGTGCCTGCAGGTGGTCGCGCAGGTGCAGAAGGCCGGCGGCGTCGCCGCGTACATCGACGCGGAAAACGCGCTCGATCCGGTGTACGCCGGCAAGCTCGGCGTCAACGTCGGCGACCTCCTGATTTCGCAGCCGGATACGGGCGAGCAGGGTCTCGAAATCGCCGACATGCTCGTGCGTTCCGGCGGCGTCGACATCATCGTGATCGACTCGGTTGCGGCGCTGGTGCCGAAGGCCGAAATCGAAGGCGAGATGGGCGATCAGCTGCCGGGCCTGCAGGCGCGGCTCATGAGCCAGGCGCTGCGCAAGCTCGCCGGCAACATCAAGCGTGCCGGCACGCTCGTCATCTTCATCAACCAGATCCGCATGAAGATCGGCGTGATGTTCGGCAACCCGGAAACGACCACCGGCGGCAACGCACTCAAGTTCTACGCGTCCGTGCGGCTCGACATCCGCCGCATCGGCGCCATCAAGAAGGGCGAGGAAGTCGTCGGCAACGAGACGCGCGTCAAGGTCGTGAAGAACAAGGTCGCGCCGCCGTTCCGCGAAGCGCTGTTCGACATCCTGTACGGCGAGGGCATCTCGCGCGAAGGCGAAATCGTCGAGCTGGGCGTCCTGCACAAGATCGTCGAGAAGTCCGGCGCGTGGTACGCGTACAACGGCGAGAAGATCGGCCAGGGCAAGGACAATGCACGCGAGTTCCTCCGCGAGCATCCCGAGATCGCCCAGGAGATCGAAGCGAAGATCCGCGCTGCCGTCGACGTGCCCACGCCGGGCCGTATCACGCCCGGCGCCGCGGCGGACGAGTAACCGCTGTTCGGCATGCGCCAGCGCAGGGCGCCGCGCGGTGACGACGCCGCGCGCGCGGCGCCAGCCGGTGACGATGCCGCGCGCGCGGCGCCAGCCGGTGACGATGCCGCGCGCGCGGCGCCAGCGGTTGTCGCGCCCAAGGTGCTCGCCGTGCGCTGGCTGGCGCGGCGCGAGTACAGCCGTGTCGAACTCGCGCAGCGCCTGCTCCAGCGCGGCATTCCTGCCGACGATGTCGAGCGTGCGCTCGACGACCTCGTCGCGGCGGGGTACCTGTCGGATGCCCGCTATGCGCAGTCCGTCGTGTCGCAGCGCGCGGGCCGCTATGGCAAGCGGGCGATCGTCCATGCGCTGAAGGAACGCGGCATCACCGCCGGCGATGCCGCCACCGCGCTCGCGCCGCTCGCCGACACCGACGAATTCGCCGACGCGCTTGCGCTGTGGCAGCGCCGGTTCGGCGTGCTGCCCGCCGACGACCGCGAGCGGGCGCGCCACGTCCGCTTCCTGCAGTCGCGCGGGTACACCCTTTCCGTCGCGCTGCGCATCGTGCGCGCGAAGCCCGGGGAGCACGACCTCTCCGAGTAGCCGCGCGGCGCGCTACCCACCGGCAATCGCGGTCCGGCGCGAGGCGGCCGGCATGCGAAAACCGCGCAAGACCGCGAAGACACCGCGACACCGCACCCGGGCACACCTGCGTCGCCCGCGCATTCCGCCGGCAGGATCGCGACGCTACAATGCCGGCACGTCCCGTCGCGCGCGTCGCGCGCACGCGGAGTTCCACCACCGGCCCCCGGTTCCCCGGGCGCTCCCATGGTCGAGGCGATGACGCCGCGCGCGTCGGCGCCGCAGTGCGGCCTGCATCAACCGCGCGTGTTGGGACAATCGCATGACATCGTCGCGTCTCGCCTGCCTCGCGTGGTCGCCGTATCCCGCGTCTTGCTCGCCGCATGCGGTGCCCTCGTGCTCGCCGGCTGCTGGGGCACGGACGACGTACCCTATTCGTCGTCCGCGGAGGTCCGGTACGCCTACGTCGTGCTCGGCGAGAACGGTCAGGCGATCGCCCGGGCGATCACCACCGCGGCCGTCTGCCCGGCGCTATCCATCGACGGCGCGCCGCAACGACCGATGACGCTGCGCGCCGCCGCGGCGTCGATTCCGCCGCGACCCACCGCCTACGACCCGACCAACACGGTGCCCGCCGACTTCCCGGTCACCGTCTGCGAATCGCGGCTCCCGCCCGGGACGAAGCGCGCGATGCTCGGCACCCGCGTGCTGCCGGTGCCCGTCGCGCACCCGCGCAAGATCCTGCTGATCGGCGACACCGGATGCCGGATGAAGGCGGACGGTACGCAAAGCCTCTACCAGGCGTGCAACGATCCGCAGCAATGGCCATTCCGGGCCATCGCCGACGTGGCCGCCGCCCAGGCGCCCGACCTCGTGATCCACGTCGGCGACTACCACTACCGCGAAACGCCATGCCCGCCGGGCAACGCGGGTTGCGCGGGCAGTCCGTACGGATTCTCGTGGTCGAGCTGGGAGCCGGACTTCTTCGCGCCCGCGCAATCGCTGCTGGCGGCCGCCCCGTGGATCCTGGTGCGCGGCGACCATGAGACCTGCGACCGCGGCGGGCAGGGCTGGTGGCGGCTGCTCGATCCGCGCCCGCTGACCGCTGCGCAGAGCTGCAACGATCCGGCCAACGACAGCACGGGCGACTACAGCGCGCCCTACGGCGTGCCCGTCGACGACGACATGATGTTCATCGTGTTCGACTCGGCCGTGGTCGGCGACAAGAAGCTGGACAAGGGCAGTGCGCAGTACGAGCAGTACAAGGCGCAGTTCGAGCAGGCGTTCGCGATCGGCGCCGCCCGGCCCCATGCCTTCTTCATGAACCACCAGCCGATCCTCGGGTACAACTCGAACGGGTCGGAGACCGCGCAGCCCGGCAACGCCGCGCTGCAGTCGGTGCTCGACCACATCGTGCCCACCGTGCTGTTTCCGCCCGGCATCCAGGCGGTGCTGTCCGGCCACGTGCACATGATGCAGATCGTCGCGTTCACGACGCCACAGCCGCCGATCTTCATCCCCGGCAACAGCGGTACGCAGCTGGTCGCGGACTTCACGTCGTATCCGAAGGAAAGGACGCCGGTGCCCGACGCGATCGTCGCCAGCCTGCTGCACACCGCGTCGTTCGGGTTCATGACGATGGAGCGCGGCGCGACGGGGTGGGTGATCAAGGCCTGGGACCAGGCCGGCCGGCCCGTGACGAGCTGCTCGCTGTTCGCCCGAAAGGCCACCTGCTCGCCGCTCGCCGCGCCCTAGCGCCGCCGCGCTTCGGGACGCGGCGGCCGACCTCCCGCGTTACAATTCAAGCCTTTTCCTACGCCGGTTGGGCGACGCCCGTGCATCGGGCGGCGCCGGCCGGCTCGCGCAGGACACCATGCAAGTCGCCGACATCCGCCGCCAGTTCCTCGACTACTTCGTCGCGAAGGGCCACACGCTCGTGCCGAGCTCCTCGCTCGTGCCCGGCAACGACCCGACGCTCCTGTTCGTCAACTCGGGCATGGTCCAGTTCAAGGACGTGTTCCTGGGCGCCGAGCAGCGGCCGTACAAGCGCGCGACGTCGTCGCAGCGCAGCGTGCGCGCCGGCGGCAAGCACAACGATCTCGAGAACGTCGGCTACACGGCGCGGCATCACACGTTCTTCGAGATGCTGGGCAACTTCAGCTTCGGCGACTACTTCAAGCACGACGCGATCCGCTTCGCGTGGGACCTGCTGACGCAGGTCTACCGGCTGCCCGCCGACAAGCTGTGGGCCACCGTCTACATCGACGACGACGAGGCGTACGACATCTGGACGAAGGAAATCGGCGTGCCACCCGAGCGCGTCGTGCGCATCGGCGACAACAAGGGTGCCAAGTACGCGAGCGACAATTTCTGGCAGATGGCCGATACCGGCCCCTGCGGACCGTGCTCCGAGATCTTCTACGACCACGGTCCCGAGGTGTGGGGCGGCCCGCCGGGCTCGCCCGACGCGGACGGCGACCGGTACATCGAGATCTGGAACCTCGTGTTCATGCAGTTCGACCGGCAGGTGAGCGCGACGGGCGTGGCGACGATGACCCCGCTGCCGAAGCCGTGCGTCGACACCGGCATGGGCCTCGAACGCCTCGCGGCCGTGCTGCAGCACGTGCACTCCAACTACGAGATCGACCTCTTCGTCGCGCTGATTCGCGCGGCCGCGCGCGAGACGCGCACGACGGACCTCGACAACCCGTCGCTCAAGGTCATCGCCGACCACATCCGCGCGTGCGCGTTCCTGATCGTCGACGGCGTGATCCCGTCGTCGGATGGCCGCGGCTACGTGCTGCGCCGGATCATCCGCCGCGCGATCCGGCACGGCTACCAGCTGGGCCAGAAACAGCCGTTCTTCCACAAGCTCGTCCCCGACCTCGTCGCACAGATGGGCGACGCCTACCCGGAACTCGCGCAGGACCAGGCGCGCGTCGCGCAGGTGCTGCGCGCCGAGGAAGAGCGCTTCGGCGAGACGATCGAGCACGGAATGAAGATTCTCGGCACCGCGCTCGACGCGCTCGCGAAGGCGGGCGGCAAGACGCTCGACGGCGCGACCGCCTTCACGCTCTACGACACGTTCGGCTTCCCGCTCGATCTCACGGCCGACGTCGCGCGCGGACGCGGCGTCGCGGTCGACGAGGCGGCGTTCGACGCCGCGATGGACGCGCAGCGCGATCGTGCACGCGCCGCCTCCACGTTCAAGATGGGCGCGCAGCTCGAGTACGCCGGGCCGAAGACCGCATTCCGGGGGTACGACTCGCTGTCCGAGGAGGGCCGGGTCGTCGCGCTCTACCGCGACGGCGCCGCCGTCGCATCGCTTGCCACCGGCGACCACGGCATCGTCGTGCTCGACCGCACGCCGTTCTACGCGGAGTCGGGCGGGCAGGTGGGCGACCGCGGCGAGCTGACCAAGGGCGGCGCGTGCCTCACGCTCTTCACCGTCACCGACACGCAGAAGGTGCAGGCCGACGTGTTCGGCCACATCGGGGAAGTCAGGACCGGCGAACTGAAGGTCGGCGACACGGTGGCCGCGCAGGTCGACCATGCGGCGCGCGGCCGCACGATGCGCAATCATTCCGCGACCCACCTGATGCACAAGGCGCTGCGCGAGGTGCTGGGCGCGCACGTCCAGCAGAAGGGGTCGCTGGTCGATCCGGACAAGACGCGCTTCGACTTCGCGCACAACGCGCCGCTGACCGACGACGAGATCCGCCGCGTCGAGGAGATCGTCAACGCCGAGATCCTCGAGAACGCGCAGACGCAATCGCGCGTGATGGCGATCGACGAGGCGCAGAAGTCCGGCGCCGTCATGCTGTTCGGCGAGAAGTACGGCGACCAGGTTCGCGTGCTCGACATCGGCACGTCGCGCGAATTCTGCGGCGGGACGCACGTCGCGCGCACCGGCGACATCGGCTTCTTCAAGGTCACCGGCGAGAGCGGCGTCGCGGCGGGCATCCGCCGCGTCGAGGCGGTCACCGGCCGCGGTGCACTGGCGTTCGTGCAGGCGCAGGAGCGGCTGCTCGCGTCCGCCGCGGGCGCGTTGAAGGCACCGGCGGTCGAACTCGAAGCCCGCATCGTCGCGCTGATGGAGTCGGCGCGGGCGGCCGAGCGCGAACTCGGGCGGATGAAGAGCAAGGCCGCCGCGAGCGCCGGCGACGACCTGGCGGGCGCCGCCATCGACGTGAAGGGCGCGAAGGTGCTCGCCGTCGCGCTCGACGGCGCCGACGTGAAGGCGCTGCGCGAGACGATGGACAAGCTGAAGGAGAAGCTCAAGAGCGCGGCGATCGTGCTTGCCAGCGTGGCCGACGGCAAGGTCACGCTGATCGCGGGCGTCACCGCGGACCTCATCGGTAAGGTCAAGGCGGGCGACCTCGTCAATCACGTCGCGCAAGCTGTCGGCGGCAAGGGCGGTGGACGGCCGGATCTGGCGCAGGCCGGCGGCACCGATCCGGCCGGATTGCCCGCCGCATTGCAGTCCGTGTCCGCGTTCGTCGAGCAGCGCCTCTAGTTCGCGGGCGCCCCGGGCCTGGCGTGCATCGTTCAACGAATCCCTGACGCATCCCACCAGCCCGATGCCGGCGGCGCTTCCTCCCCAGCTCGCGAGCGACAACAACGCAGGGATCTGCCCGGAAGCCTGGGCGGCGCTCGCCGCCGCCAACACCGGGCACGCATCCGGCTACGGTGCGGACGAGTGGACGCAAGGTGCGACCGCGGCGATCCGCCGCGTGTTCGCGACGGACTGCGAGGTCTTCCTGGTCTTCAACGGCACCGCGGCGAATTCGCTCGCGCTGTCTGCCATCTGCCGCAGCACCGATGCCGTCGTGTGTCACGCGATGGCGCACATCAACGTCGACGAGTGCGGCGCGCCGGAGTTCTGGACCGGCGGCGCCAAGCTCCTGACCGCGGACACGCCGCTCGCGAAGCTGACCCCCGACGCGTTCGCGGCGCTCGCGATGCCGGCCAGCGACGTGCACTCGTCGCGGCCGCGCGCGCTCTCGCTCACGCAGTCGACCGAGCTCGGCACGCTGTACACGCCGCTCGAGCTCGAGGCGCTGTGCGAGGCGGCGCACGCGCGGAAGATGAAGGTGCACATGGACGGCGCGCGCTTCGCCAACGCGGTCGCGGCGCTCCGTTGCGCGCCGGCCGACCTGTCGTGGCGCGCCGGTGTCGACGTGCTGTCGTTCGGCGGTACCAAGAACGGCATGCCGTTCGGCGAGGCGGTCGTGTTCTTCGATCGCGACCTCGCCGACGACTTCGCACGCCGGCGCAAACAGGGCGGTCAGCTCGCATCGAAGATGCGCTTCCTCGCCGCACCCTGGATCGCGATGCTCGACAGCGGCGCGTGGCTCGCGCACGCGGCGCACGCCAACGCGATGGCGCAGCGGCTTGCCGCCGCGCTCGATGGCCTGCCCGGCGCGCGCCTGCTGGCGCCGGTCGAGGCGAACGGCGTGTTCGTCGACCTGCCGCGTCCGGTCATCGACGCGCTGCATGCGAAGGGCTGGCACTTCTACGTGTTCGTCGGCGCAACCGGCGTGCGCTTCATGTGCGCGTGGGACACCACGCCGGCGACGGTCGACGCGTTCACCGCCGACCTGCGCGAGTTCGCGCACGCGCACGCGGCATAATTCCACGTCCCGCAATCGTTCCGAGGAGAAGGTCATGCAACGTCGTTCCGTTCTTCTGCTCGCCGCGCTGGCCGTGCCGGCGGTGGCGCTGGCGCACCACGGCTGGGGCGAATACGACGCCGCGCAGCCGCTGACGCTCACCGGCATCATCGAGGATGCCCACTACGAGCACCCGCACGGCTCGATCCGCCTGAAGGCGGCGGGCAAGACGTGGGAGGCGGTGCTGGCGCCACCGTCGCGGATGGATTCGCGCGGCCTCGCCAAGGAGCTGCTGGCGGTGGGCGCGCAGGCGACCGTCGAGGGCTATCCGAGCAAGCGCAAGCCCGACGAGATGCGCGCCGAGCGGATCACCGTGGCGGGGAAGACGGTCGAGCTGCGGTGACGACCGCGCTGCACGCGCTGGAGTCCTCCGGTCTCGGCCGCACGCTGCGCGAATCGCTTTGGGCATACCCGGCGGTCGAGACGATCCACATCATCGGGCTGGCCGCGCTGTTCGGTTCGGTGCTGGTCGTCGATCTGCGCTTGCTGGGGCTGGGACGCGCACTTCCGGTCACCCGGCTCGCACGGCTCGCGCTGCCGGTGACGGTCGGCGCGTTCCTCGTCGTCGTCGTGTCCGGCACGCTGCTCTTCACCGCGCATCCGTCCGAGTTCCTCGAGAACCGCGTGTTCGTGCTCAAGCTGCTGCTGATCGTCGCAGCGGGCGCCAACGCGGGCATCCTGCACGCGGGGCCGCTGACGTCGGTCGCGGCGTGGGACACCGGCGCGATGCCGCCGGCGCGCGTGCGCGCGGCGGCCGCGCTGTCGCTGCTGCTGTGGCCGGCCGTGATCGCGTGCGGGCGGCTGCTCGCGTACACCTGAAGCTGCAGACCCCACGGAGCGCGCGATGCCATTGCGACCGGACGTGACGATCGAGCAGTTCAACGCACGCGGCGTCGGCCGGTTGCCGGCGCTGGTCGGGATGCGGGTCACCGCGCTGGCGGAGGGAATGCTCGGCGCGGAACTCGACCTGCGCCCCGAGTTGCTCGCGCCCAACGGCTACCTGCATGCGGCGACGATCATCGCGCTCGCCGACACCGCGTGCGGCTACGGCTGCCTTGCCCACCTGCCGCAGGGGGCCTCGAACTTCACGACGGTCGAACTGAAGAGCAACTTCTTCGCGACCGCGCGCGAAGGCACGGTGGCGACGGTCGCGCGGCCGGTGCATCTCGGCAACTCGACGCAGGTGTGGGACGCGGAGGTCACGCGCAAGGCGGACGGGCGACAGATGGCGCTGTTTCGCTGCACGCAGTTGATCCTCTGGCCGAAGGCGTAGCCGGAGCGCGAACCTCGCTTCAGTCCGCGGTCCGGGCCTCGGTTCGAACTTCCGATCGGCGCTGCATCCGCGTCTCGAAGCGGCCTCGATCGTCCTGGCGGTTTCCTCCGCACTTCCGATGTCCACCGAGGGCACAGCGCAAGATCATCCGAACGGCGTATCGCCGTCGCAGCGCACCCGCGCTAGATTCGTCGCCCGCCACCCGCGTCTGCCGCGCGTCGCGGCACGATGCTCCCACTGCCGGCCCTGGTCCTGCTTGCGTTCGCGTCGGGCGTCGTCGCGCTCCAGACGCGCGCGACGCTGCCCGCGTATCCGATCGCGCTGATCGCGGGCGGGGTCGTCGCACTTCTGTGGGTCCGCGGTGCGCGCGGACGGGCATTGCAGCGCGTCGTGCGCGCCGGGCTCGCGGGGGCCGCCGCGTTCGCACTGGGATTCGGCTACGCGGGATGGCGTGCCGACCTGCGCCTTTCCCTCGAATTGCCGCACGCGTGGGAAGGCGCCGACATCGCCATCGAGGGTATCGTCGACGACCTGCCCGCCACCGGTGCGCAAGGGGTTCGCTTCGCGTTCGCGGTGGAGCGCGTGCTCACGCGCGGCGCCGTCGTGCCGCCGCGCGTTTCGCTGCTGTGGCCCGTGCCGTGGTCCGACGACGACGACGGCGATGCCGCGCCGGTGCCCGCGCTGCGCGCAGGCGAGCGGTGGCGCGTCACCGTGCGCCTGAAGCGTCCGCATGGCAACGTGAACCACGGCGGCTTCGATCTCGAGGCGTGGCTGCTGCAGCACGGTCTGCGCGCGACGGGCACCGTGCAGGAACGCCCGTCCAACGTGCGCGTCGCGTCGTTCGCCGGGCGCGCGTCGGACCACGTGCAGCGCGCACGCGAGATCGTCCGCGACCGGATCAACGCTGCGCTCGCCGGCCGGCCCTACGCCGGCGTGGTCGTGGCGCTCGCGATCGGCGACCAGCGGGCGATTCCCGAGGCGCAGTGGACCGTGTTCAATCGCACCGGCGTCGGACATCTCGTCAGCATCAGCGGCCTCCACGTCACCGTGTTCGCCGCGTTCGCGGGTGCGCTGGCCTTCGGCGTCGCGCGACGAAGTGCAAGGCTCACGACGCGCGTGCCCGCGCGCAAGCTCGCGACGGCCGTCGGCGTGGTGGCCGCCGGCGCCTATGTCCTGCTGGCCGGGGCCGAAGTCCCGGCCGTGCGCACGTTCTGCATGCTGGCGGTCGCCGCGTGCGGACTCTGGCTCGGCCGGCCCGGCACCGCGGGCATCGTGTGGCTGTGGGCGCTCGCCGTCGTCCTCGCATGGGACCCGTGGGCGCCGCTCACGCCGGGATTCTGGCTTTCGTATGGCGCAGTCGCGTTGCTGCTCTACGCCGGTAACGGGCGCCTGCACGAGCCGCCGCCCCGGCGTCCGTGGCCGCGGTTGCGCGCCACGCTGCGCGACGGCGCGCACGCGCAGTGGGTGGTAACGATCGGCTTGACGCCGATGGTGCTGGCACTCTTCCAGCAGGTCTCGCTGATCGCACCGCTCGCCAATGCGGTGGCGATCCCGGTCGTCACGCTCGGCGTCGTGCCGCCCGCGCTCGCGGGCATCGCGGTCCCCTTCGATGCGCCGTTTGTCATCGCGCACGGGGTGCTGGCGCCGCTGATGACGCTGCTCGAAGCGCTGGCGGCGCTGCCCGACGCGACGTGGCAGCAGCATGCGCCGCCGCCTGGACCGTCGCGGTCGCGAGCGCGGCGATCGCGTGGCTGCTGGCGCCTCGTGGCGTGCCCGGCCGTGCGTGGGGCTGCGTGGGCCTCGTTCCGCTCTTCGCCGCGCTGCCGCCTCCATTGCCGGAGGGCGCGTTCCGGATGTCGATTCTCGACGTGGGGCAGGGCCTCGCGGTCGTCGTGGAGACGCGCCGGCACACGCTCGTCTACGACACCGGCCCGCGCTACACCGACGTGGCCGATGCCGGCGGGCGCATCGTCGCGCCGTTCCTGCGCGCGTCCGGGATGCGCCGCGCCGACGCGCTGATCGTCAGCCACCAGGACCTCGACCATTCCGGTGGCGCGCGCTCGCTGCTGGCGGCCACGCCGGTCGGCTGGTTCGCGTCGTCGCTGCCGGACACGCATCCGGTCGTCGAACTCGCGCGCCAGCGCGCGCTCGCGTTCGCATGCGTCGCGGGCCAGACCTGGACGTGGGACGACGTGCGCTTCACGATGCTGCACCCGACCCAGGCGGACTACGAGGACCGCTACGCGAAGACCAACGACCTTTCGTGCGTCGTGCGCATCGACTCGTCGCACGGCAGCGCGCTGATCGCCGGCGACATCGAGGCGCGCGCCGAGGCCGTGCTGCTGCGCGCGGCGCCCGCGCTGCTGCGCGCCGATGTGCTCGTCGTTCCGCATCACGGCTCCCGCACGTCGTCCACGCATGCGTTCGTGCGCGCCGTGGCGCCGGATCTCGCGGTGATCGGCTGCGGGTACCGCAACCGCTTCGGACATCCGCGGCCGGACATCGTCGCGCGCTACACCAACCGCGGTACGCGGGTCGTGCGCACCGACCTCGAAGGGGCGATCGCGCTGACGTTCGCGGCGGACGCGCCCCTCGTGCCGGAATCCGCGCGTGCGCAGCGCGCGCGCTACTGGCTCGACCTGCCCTCGCCGCTCCCGGCGCCGCCCGATTGAACTGCTAGACTCGCGACGATGAGAGCTTCCTCCCGGCATCGCGGCCGTGCGCAACGCGGCGCGCGCATTGGCGATCCTGCTGGTCGCGACGGCGGTCCTCGACGCTGCCGCGCAGACGAAGGTCGACACGACGCCGGAACTGCGCCTGTCGGTGGCGCAGGGGCCGGCGTTTCCGCTCGGCAAGGCAGCCCTGCGGTGGGCGCAATCGGTGAACGAGGCGGCCGGCGGGAAATTCGAGGCGAAGCTCTATCCCGGTGCGGTGCTGGCGCTGCGCGACCCCGCGCGCGAGTTCGGCGCACTGCGCGACGGCGACGCGGACCTGGCCGTCGGCAGCGCGCTCGCGTGGAGCGCGCAGCTGCCCGCCTTCGGTGCCTTCGTGCTGCCGTGGCTCGCCGGCGACGTGCGCGCGCAGCAGGCGCTCGCCGCGGATGGCCCGCTGCTCGAACTCGTGCAGGGCCAGGCGATGCGCGCGGGCGTCGTCGTGCTGGTCGATCGCGCCGCTGGGCGAGCGCGTGGTCGCGACGGGCAAGGGCGCGCTGCGCACGCCGGCCGACGCAGCGGGACTGCGCGTGCGCGTGCCTGCCAATCCGCTGCTGATCGAGACCTACGCGGCGCTCGGCGCGCGGCCGGAGTCGCTCGACTTCGCGCAGGCGCAGGCGGCGTTCGCCGCCGGCACGCTCGACGGGCAGGACGCACCGCCGTCGACGCTTGCCACCGCGCGCATCGCGGCGGGGGGCATGCGCTTCGTCACGCGCTGGGGCGCGTTCGGCGATCAACTCGTCTTCGCCGTACGTCGCACCGCATGGGATGCGTGGCCCGCGGCACAGCGCGACGCCGTGCGGGCGGCTGCCCTCGCGGCGGCGCGCGAGTCGACCGCGCTCGCGCGCGAGGAGAGTGCGCTCGCCGACCTCACGCGGCAGGGCGTCACGATCGTCGAGCTGACCGCGGCGCAACGCGCGGCGTTCCGGACGGCGGTCGCACCGATCGTCGCGAAGTGGGCGCAGACGATGGGCCCGGAGCTCGCGGCCGCCGCGGAACGCGCCGTCGCGGGCGTGCGGCCGGAGGGGGCGGTGGGGCAACCCGTGGCGCCCGGACCCGTCGCGAAGTAGCGATGCCAGGTCCCGTCGTCGCCGATACGGTCACCCAGCTGACGGCCGCGCATGCGGGGCAGGTCGTCGTCACCGGTTCGCACGGCGGACTCATTGCCGCCGCCTATGCGGCGCACGGTCGCGTGCGTGCGGCAATCTTCAACGATGCGGGTCGCGGCCGCGACGACGCGGGCGTCGCGGGACTCGCCGCGCTGGCGCGTGTCGGCATACCGGCGTGCGCCGTCGATCACCTGACGGCCCGCATCGGGGACGCCGCCGACACCTTCGCGCACGGCGTCGTCAGCCTGTGCAATGCGGACGCGGCAGCGATGGGCGTGGCAACCGGAATGTCCTGCGCCGACGCCGCGGCGCGGCTGGCGACGGCGCCGTGGCGAACGGGCGACGTGCCGTTTCCGCCGCAGTCGCGCCGCGAATTCGCACCGGCCGCGCAGGGCGCGCGGCGGTGCGCGGCATGGACTCGATCGGACTGGTCACGGCGGCCGATGTCGACTGCGTGCTCGTCGTCGGCTCGCACTGCGCGCTGCACGGTGGCGACCCGGCCAGTGCGCTGCCCGTCGCGGCACGTGCCGCGTTCTTCCACGACGCCGGACGCGGACTGCGGGGAGGCGGGCCTGTCGCGGCTGCCGATCCTCGCGGAACGCGCGATGCCCGCGGGTGCCGTCGACTATCGTTCGGCGCGGATCGGCGATGCGGGCTCGATGTGGGAGACCGGAATCGTTTCGGCCGTCAACGCACCGGCGCAGGCGCGGGGCGTCCGCGCGGGCATGCGCGTGCAGGCCGCCGCGGGACTGTTGCGCGAAGTCGCGCGCGGGCCGCGCTAGGAAAGCCCTGCGAACACCCCGTCGTCGAACGACTCGCACGCAGCCCGCCGCACGACATTCGTTTTTCAGTAGCCTTTGTTGGCGGCCGCCTGACTTCGCAGTTGAAGTGCCGGTCAGCAAAAGGCGCGACGCAAGATTCACGTCATCCACAGGCCCCACGGACGCCTTTTGCGGACGTTTCCTAAGTCACGAAGCGGCCGATGCGCACGGCGGTCTCGCCCTTGCGCGGGCGCCGCGTCGGCATGATCAGCACGGCGTCGTCGTACGGCGTGCGCACCTGCGCCGTTCCGTCGCGCGCGAGCAGCGCGCCGCCCTTGCGGATCACGGTGAGCCCGACCACCGCTTGCGCGAACGCGAAGTCGTCCGAGCCGATCGTGACGACGTCGGTGATCTCGATCGCGCGCTGCGGTGGCGGTGGCGTCGGGTCGAGATACGCCTCGAGGAACGCGCGGTCGAGCATGCCGAAGTGGCGGAGGAAGCGCAGCACCGCCTGTCGCGCGACGTCCGGCGCCGCGCGCTCCCAGTGCTGGCCGCATTCGATCAGCAGCGCACTGCGCGGGTCGTCCGGGTCGTCGAACGCGCCATAGTCGCGCAGCCGCTTGCCGGCGGCATGCCCCGCGTCGATCACGATGTGCTCCGGCACGCCGACCGCCCGTGCGAGCTCGAGTCCCTTGCGCTGGCGCCCGGCGAGCGCGAGCGGCGGGCATGGGTCCGTCATCGAGTGCAGGTCGAGCAGGTGGTCGGTGTCGTCGTAGACGCAACGCAACGCGCGTGCGCGCACGAGATCCCGCGACTGCCGTGGCCCGTCCAGCACGTCCGCCGACCACAGCCGATTGAAGTCCTCGTCGACACAGCGCGACGCGTACGGATCGGCTGCGATCGAAGCGCAGGAACGCGTCGACGTTCGCGAACGTCAGCGTCAGCGTGCCGCGCAGCGGCCGCACGCCTTCGCGGAGCAGCCAGTCGTTCACGATCGCGCCGCACACTTCGTTGCCGTGCGTCAGCGCCTGGATCGTCACGCGCGGCCCCGGCCGCCCGGAGGCGAAGCGCCATACGTAGGGGATGCCCGTGTTGCCCTCGGCCCAGCGCGACAGGTCGGGAAACGCGACCTCGATCGCGGGCGTGTCCATCCGCGGGCCGCTCACTTCATCCTCACGTTGCCGCTCACGCGGCGACGTGCTCGACCAGCCGGCGCATGAACGCCTCGCAGCGGGCGAGCTGCTCGATCGTCACCCACTCGTTGGGCTGGTGCGCCTGGGCAATGTGGCCGGGGCCGCAGATGACGGTCGGAATGTTCGCGCGGTGGAAGAGCGACGCCTCGGTGCCGAACGAGACCTTGCCGACGTCGTGCGTGCCGTTGCACCGGTGCGCGAGCGTCGTGATCGCGCTGCCGTCGTGGGTGTCGAATCCCGGCAGCGTCGACAGGTGGTCGAACTCGATCCACGTGTCCTTGTGCACGGCGTGCATGGCCGGCAGGAACGTCGCGGCGAACGCCTGCACGTCCGCGAAGAACGCATTCGGGTCGTCGAACGGAAGGTGGCGGATCTCGAAGTCGAACGTGCAGTCGCGCGGCACGATGTTGAGCGCCGTCCCGCCGTGGATCACTCCCACGTGGACGGTCGTGTACGGCACGTCGTAGGCATCGTCCTGCGCGCCCGCATCGCGGAACTGGCGCGCGCGGTGCGCCACGTACGCGACGATCTCGGCGGCGATCTGCACGGCATTGACGCCGAGCGGGGTGAGCGAGGAGTGCGCCTCGAAGCCGCGCACGCGACAGCGCCAGCCCATCTTGCCCTTGTGCGCGACGACCGTTTCCATCCCGGTCGGCTCGCCGACGATGCAGCCGGCCGGCCGGAGTCCGCGCGCGGCGATGTCGGCGATGAGGCGGCGCACGCCGATGCAGCCCACTTCCTCGTCGTACGACAGCGCGAAATGGATGGGCTTCGCGAGCCCCCGGCGCAGGAACTCCGGCACGAACGCGAGGCCGATCGCCGAGAAGCTCTTCATGTCGGTCACGCCTCGCCCGAAGAGCTTCCCGTCGCGCTCGGTGACCGTGAACGGCGGGGTGTCCCACGGCTGCCCGTCGACCGGCACGACGTCCGTGTGGCCGGACAGCACGATGCCGCCCTCGGTCGCGTTGCCGTCGCGGGCGGGGATCGTCGCGAACAGGTTGGCCTTGCGCCCGTCGTCGTCGAACGTCAGCGACGACTCGATGCCGTGGCCGGTCAGGTACCGCCGCACCCAGTCGATCAGCGCGAGATTGGAGTCGCGACTCGTCGTGTCGAAGCCGACGAGCGTGCGGATGAGGTCGAGGCAGACCAGGTCTTCCGCGCGCGCCGTGCCGGCCGGCCGGTCGACTTGCGCATGGGTGGCTGGGGCGTTCATCGCGAACCTCCTCGATACAAAGGCGCAGGATAGCACCGGCGTTCCGGGGCGACCAATCGCGACGGTCCCCGCCGCGGCCTTATGATGCCGGTGTCCAAGGGCTCGCGGAGCATGTCCATGTCGACGTCGAACAACGCTTATCGCGCGCGTGGCGCACCGCAGGTTGAATCGCCGCATCGCGTGGTGCGGGAATCGGCAGCGCACACGGCGCGCATCGCCTTCGCGGCCTTCATGGTGCTGGCCATGGGCGCCGGCGCGGCCGGCGCGCAGTCCGCGCTGCCGCTCGAGCGCATCAAGCTGCCGCCGGGCTTTGCGATCGAGACCGTCGCGCGCGTCGCCAGCGCGCGCGCGATGACGTGGGGAACGGCCGGTACGCTCTTCGTCGGCACGTCCGCGGGGTCCGTCCACGCGATCACGCTGCCGCGCCCGGGCACCGCGGAACCCGCGCGCGTGCGCACGATCGCGACGGGCTTGCGCGATCCGTCCGGTGTCGCGTTCCGCGATGGTGCGCTGTACGTGTCCGCGGTAAGCCGGATCCTGCGTTTCGACGACATCGAGCGCCGCCTCGACAGCCCGCCGGCGCCGGTCGTCGTCAGCGACGCGTTTCCGTCCGACGGCCATCACGGCCGCAAGTTCATTGCATTCGGACCCGATGGCAAGCTCTACGTCCCGGTCGGCGCGCCGTGCAACATCTGCCTGCCCGATCCCGAGAAGTACACGATCATCGTGCGGATGAACGCCGACGGCAGCGGACGCGAGATCGTCGCGCGCGGCGTGCGCAATTCGGTCGGGTTCGACTGGCATCCGGAGACGAAGGAACTGTGGTTCACCGACAACGGACGCGACATGCTGGGCGACGACCTGCCGCCGTGCGAGCTGAACCGCGTGACGAAGCCGGGCCAGCACTTCGGTTATCCGTTCTGTCACGGCGGCACCATCGCCGACCCGGAGTTCGGCAAGGCCAGGGCGTGCACCGAGTTCGTCGCGCCCGCGCAGAACCTGGGACCGCACGTCGCGCCGCTCGGCATGCGCTTCTACACCGGCACGCAATTCCCGGAGGCGTACCGCAACCAGGTGTTCATCGCCGAACACGGTTCGTGGAACCGCAGCCAGAAGATCGGCTATCGCGTGACACTGGTGCGGCTGGACGGCAACGGCAAGGCGGTCGCCTACGAGCCCTTCGCCGAAGGCTGGCTGCAGGGACAGCAGGCCTGGGGGCGCCCGGCCGACGTCCTCGTCGGGCCGGACGGGTCGCTGTACGTCAGCGACGATTACGCGGGCGCGATCTACCGGATTCGCTATGCGCGTTGAGCGGGCGTCCGTGCTCCCGACCACGGCGGGGCGCGGGGAAGCACGGGAATAATGCGTTGACGGCGGCCGGTGCCGCCGTGGCAGAATCGCAGCAGCATGTTCCGCGTTCAAGCCGAAAGGATCGGACCTATGCGATACCCGTGCCTTCCATTTCAGGCGCACACCCGCTGTTCGCCCTGCTTCATCGAATCGCCACCCACTTCGTGATCGGCGCGGCGCTCGTCGCGTCGTCCGCAACCGCGCTTGGCGCCGACGCGTGGGTCTCGGGTCGCGCCTACAAGGAGGCACTGCGGGACGACCCCGCAGCCTTCCTCGTCGCCAAGTCGTACGCGGTCGCACCGCAGGCGACCGAAACGGTCGTCACGGTGGTCGAGTACTACAACGTCGGGCTCAAGCACTTCTTCATCACCGCCGACCCGGCGGAGATCGCGAACCTCGACGGCGGTGCGTTCGGCGGCGCGTGGAAGCGCACCGGACAGTCGTTCGGCGCGTGGGCGATGGCCGGCCGGCCCGCCGACAGCGTGCCGGTCTGCCGCTTCTTCGGGACCGATCAGTATCGCGCGAACGGAACGCGCATCGGGCCCAACAGCCACTTCTACACGGGAGATCCCGCCGAGTGCGCGTTCGTGAAGACCGCGTGGCCGTCGGTCGCGGCCGACGGGAAGAGCTACCCGGCCTGGACGTACGAGAGCGACGCGTTCGCGCTCAAGTTGCCGGCGGGAGGCGCGTGCGCGGCGGGGACGGAGCCGCTCTATCGCGCCTACAACGATGGCGCCGGCGGCGACCCGAACCACCGCTACGTGTCGGATCCGCGGCTTCTCGAGGGAATGCCGGGCTGGACGTTCGAAGGACTCGTACTGTGCCGGCCCGTCGCGAAGACGACGCTGCCGTTCACGGTGATCGGCGAGATCCGCGGTTGCGACAAGCCGGAATGCCGGGTGCCCAACGCTCAGGGATCCGGCGTTGGTCTCGTCGACGTCGTCATGGAGATCAGCGTGACGGCGCTGCCGACGTCCGCGACGAACAATCCGCTCGCGAAGGCGTGGGAGTCCTACACGATCGACCTGCCGGCCGGCACGCAGATCCTCAACATCAACTGGGGGGCGGGCGGGCCGGCGGCCGGCGGCAGCTACCAGGACGGCGTGCTGGTGGACGACGCGAAATGGGTGATGCCGATCTGGGCACAGGCGCCCGGCACCATGAAGGTGATGCTGAGCCTGTACTGCATGCAGCAGTCGCGCAAGCCGGCGGACACCGACGCGACCTACCAGATCGCCGGCCAGGTGACCCATCCGGGCATCCTCGCCATCGTCCGGCTGCCGCGCCCGCGCCCGATCGTCAACGGCTCGCTCACCGCGACGGCCACGCAGTTCGCCATCTGGGAGGTCACCGACGGCAAGGGCCCGCTGTCGGCGGCACAGCTTGGCATGCTGCGCACGATCTACTCGCTGGACGAGATGGATCCCGTGTTCGCGATGACCCTCGCCGATTTCCTGGCCTCGCTGTCGGTGGTCGGACCGCCCGGTTGATGCAGGGCTGCGTACGACTCACGCGATGATGGCCGCGCGCGCCGCCGGGCCGGCGGCGCGCTTCGTGCGGCGACGCGAGGTTCAATAACGGTAGTAGCCCCCGGCCGGCGCAAACGGCCGCGGCGCGACGACGTAGCGCTGCGGCCCCACGACGACCGGCGCCGGCCCGTACACGACCGCCTGCCCGGCATAGGCTCGATACGGGACCGGCCTGACCGCCGGCACGAACCACGGACGGTAGGCAACGTTCGGTGCGATGACGACCGGCGATGGGTACGGACGGAGGTGCGGCCGAAAGTACGGGCGGTAGGGCGCGCCGGCAAAGCCGGGTTCGCCTGCGGTGACCGCGAAGCCCGGTCCGCCGACCGTCACGCTCCACGCGACATTGCCTCCTGCCGACGCGGTGGCCGGGAACAGTGCGGCCATGCCGAGGAGTGCCATGCCTGCGGTGGCGATCATGCGTTGCGAATCATCCCTGAATCTCCTTGCGGTAGGCCCGCCTCGCGCAGGTCGCGAAGCGTTGGGCCGTGGAGTCGACAACGCGGTCGCGATGCGTGTCGTTGACGCTCGGGGCGTCCGCGAGCCCGCTGTTACAAACGGAAACGGGTTGCGCTATCCTTACCCCGTCGTGCCGAAACCCGCGCCACCGTCGCAGCGCGGCGGGTCGTGTCCCTCCTGGAGAATTCCTGATGCGTGTCTTCCGTCGCCTTCTTGCCGCGCTCGCGGCGGCCTTGCTTGCGTTGCCGACCATGGCCGCGAACCTCGCGATCGGGTTGGGCACCGACGTCACCGCGACCGACCCGCACTATCACAACCTCACGCCCAACAACAACGTCGCGTCGCACCTCTTCGGCTACCTCGTGGCGCGCGACGAGAAGTCGCAACCGATCCCGAGCCTCGCCACCGAGTGGAAGGCGATCGACGCCACGACGTGGGAGTTCAAGCTCCGCCGCGGCGTCAAGTTCCACGACGGCAGCGACTTCACCGCGGCCGACGTCGTCGCCTCCATCGAGCGCGTGCCGAAGGTGCCGAACAGCCCGTCGCCCTTCACCGCCTACACGAAGCAGATCCAGAAGATGGAGGTCGTCGACCCCTACACGATCCGCTTCAAGACGGCGCAGCCGTATCCGCTGATGCCGTCGGACATGTCGCAGATCGCGATCATCAGCAAGCAGTTCGCCAACGCGTCCACCGACGACTTCAACTCCGGCAAGGCGGCGATCGGCACCGGCCCGTACAAGCTGGTGAAATTCACGAAGGGCGACCGCATCGAGCTCGCGCGCAACGACGCCTGGTGGGGCGGCAAGACGCCGTGGGACAAGGTCACGCTGCGGATCCTCACGCAGGACGCGTCGCGCGTCGCGGCGCTCCTGTCGGGCGACGTGCAGGTGATCGAGAACGTGCCCACCGCCGACGTCGCGAAGCTCAAGACGGACAAGAAGCTCGGCATCTACCGCGGCATCTCCGACCGCCTCATGTACGTGCACCTCGACAGCGACCGCGCGATCACGCCGACGGTCACCGCGAAGGACGGGAAGCCGCTCGACCGCAATCCGCTCAAGGACACGCGGGTACGCAAGGCACTGTCGAAGATGATCAACCGCCCGGCGATCGTCGAGCGCGTGATGGAAGGCGAGGCGATTCCCGCCGGCCAGCTCGTCCCGGATTTCCTGTTCGGCGCGACGAAGAACCTCAAGGTCGAGCCGTTCGACCCGGAGGGGGCGAAGAAGCTCCTCGCCGAGGCCGGGTACCCGGACGGCTTCGAAGTCACGCTGCACGCGACCAACAACCGCTACGTGAACGACGCGAAGATCGCGCAGGCGATCGCGCAGATGTGGACGCGGGCGGGCATTCCGACCAAGGTCGTCGCGATGCCCTCGGCGACGTTCTTCCCGCAGGCGACCGAACTCAAGTTCAGCGTGCTGCTGGTCGGCTGGAGCACCGGTACCGGCGAGTCGTCGTCGTCGCTGAAGGCGCTGCTCATGACGTTCAACAAGGACAAGGGCTACGGCACCGCGAACCGCGGCCGCTACTCGAACACGAAGGTCGACGCGCTGACCGAGGATGCGTTGCAGCTCGTCGACGACGTGAAGCGCGAGGCGTACCTGCAGCGCGCGGCCGAACTCGCGATCGGCGACACCGGCATCATTCCGCTGCATTTCCAGATCAGCCTGTGGGCGACGCGCGACGGCATCACCTACGCGCCGCGCGTGGACGAGCAGACGCTGGCGTGGAAATTCGTGCCGAAGAAGTGAATGCGGGACCGGGGCTCGCTTCGCTCGCCACGCGGTACGCGAATGCGCGGCGCAGCCCGGAGCCCTGCAACTCGACACGGCTGAAGATCACATGAGGATCCCGGGAGGCGGGTGCTTGCGCAGGGCGCAATCGCCACGCGAAGGCCGGCGGCGCGATTGATCGCGCACGTCACCCGACGCCGGCTTGCTTGCGCCGGCGTTCTCCTTCCAGTACCGACAAGTCGGGTCGAGCCCCGACCGGAGCTTCGTCCAGGATGAACGCACACGAGACCCAATGGCCGGCGATCCGCACGCCGGCGCAGCACTTCATCGCCAACCGCTGGCAGGCGCCCGCCGGCGGCAACGTGCTGCCGATGATCGACCCGTCCGACGGCGCGCCGTTCGCCAACATCGCGCGCGGCAACGCCGAGGACGTCGACGCTGCCGTGCGCGCCGCGCAGGCGGCGCGCGACGGCGCATGGGGCCGCCTGTCGCCCGGCGGAGAAGGGGCGGCTGCTCGGCGCGTTGGGGCGCGCGATCCTCGAGCACGCCGAGGAGCTGGCGCTGGTCGAGGCGCGCGACTGCGGCAAGCCGCTGACGCAGGCGCGCGCCGACGTCGCCGCGTGCGCACGTTACTTCGAGTTCTACGGAGGGGCGTGCGACAAGCTGCACGGCGCGACGATTCCGTATCCCGAAGGCTTCACCGTGCTGACGTGGCGCGAGCCGTTCGGCGTCACCGGTCACGTGATCCCGTGGAACTATCCGCTGCAGATCTTCGGCCGCTCGGTCGGCGGTTCGCTCGCCGCCGGCAACGCGTGCGTCGTCAAGCCGGCCGAGGATGCGTGCCTGTCGCTGCTGCGCGTCGCGGAGCTCGCCGCGGGCGTGGGCCTGCCACCGGGCGCGCTCAACATCGTGACGGGACTGGGACAAGAGGCCGGCGCCGCGCTGGTCGCGCATCCGGGGATCCAGCACATCTCGTTCACCGGGTCGCCGGCCACCGGCGCGTGGGTCGCCGCCACGGCCGCGCAACGGCATTGCCCGGTGACGCTCGAACTCGGCGGCAAGTCGCCGCAGATCGTGTTCGCCGATGCCGATCTCGACGCGGCGCTGCCCGCGCTCGTCAATGCGATCGTGCAGAACGCGGGGCAGACATGCTCGGCCGGCAGCCGCCTGCTGGTCGAGCAGTCGCGCTACGAGGAATTGCTGGAGAGGCTGGGCGCGCGGTTCGCGGCGCTGGTCGCAGGCCCGGCGCGCGCCGACCGCGACTGCGGTCCGCTGATCCGCGCGTCGCAGCAGGCGCGCGTGCGCGAGTTCCTGGCGGACGCCGCGCGGGACGGCATTGCGCTGGTCGCGCAGGGCACGGTCGCGCCGGACGCGCCGGGCACCGGTTACTACGTGGCGCCGGCGCTGCTGCGCGACGTGCCGAGCGAACATCGCCTGGCGCGCGACGAGGTGTTCGGGCCCGTGCTGGCGGCGATGGCCTTCACGGACGAGGCCGACGCCGTGCGCCTGGCCAACGGCACGGACTTCGGACTGGTGGCGGGCGTGTGGACGCGCGACGGCGCGCGCCAGTTGCGGATGGCCCGCAAGCTCGGCAGCGGCCAGGTCTTCGTCAACAACTACGGGGCGGGCGGCGGCGTCGAGCTGCCGTTCGGCGGCGTCAAGCATTCGGGCCACGGCCGCGAGAAGGGCTTCGAGGCGCTGTACGGGTTCACGACGTTGAAGACGGTCGTGCTGCGGCATGGCTAGCGCCGGAATGCGCCGGATGGAACTGCATGCGATCGCACGCCGGCACCTATGGCGTGTCGCGAAGGGCGGAACGACCGATGCATCGGTCGCGCGTGCGGTGCGCGCGGCAAACAGGGGAAGACGATGAGACTCAGGAACAAGATTGCGATCGTGACCGGCGCGGGTTCCGGGTTCGGACGGGGCATTGCGCTGCGCTTCGCGGCGGAGGGGGCGCGCGTCGTCGTGAACGACGTCAACGCGGAGAACGGCGAGCACACGGTCCAGAACATCACCGAGGCGGGTGGCGACGCGCGCTTCATGGCGGGCGACGTCTCGCACGACGGCGATGTGAAGCGCCTGGTCGAGTTCACGCTGGCGACCTACGGCGGCCTCGACATCGTCGTCAACAACGCGGGCACCACCCACCGGAACCAGCCGATGCTCGACGTCAGCGAGGCGGAGTTCGACCGCATCTACCAGGTCAACGTGAAGAGCCTGTTCCTGACCGCGCGCCATGCGGTGCCGCACATGCGCGAGAAGCATGGCGGCTCGTTCATCACGATCGCATCCACCGCGGGCGTGCGGCCGCGGCCCGGCCTCACCTGGTACAACGGCAGCAAGGGCGCGGCGATCGTCACGTCGCGCTCGATGGCGGCCGAACTCGCGAAGGACAACATCCGGGTGAACGTGATCAATCCGGTGGCGGGCGAGACGGCGATGCTCGCCGACTTCATGGGGCAGGACACGCCGGAGCGGCGCGCGCAGTTCGTCGCGTCGATTCCGCTGGGCCGCCTCTCGCAGCCGTCCGACATCGCGACGGCCGCGGTGTTCTTCGCGTCCGACGAGGCGTCGTTCGTCACCGGCGCGTGCCTCGAAGTGGACGGCGGCCGCTGCGTCTGATGCGCGTGACGGTCTACGTGCGGCGACGGTCGTGATCCACATCCGCGACATCGCGCGGCGCTCCGCGGCGGGCGGTGCGGCTCGCCGGCACGCGAAGGGCGCAACGCACTTCTACGTCGCGCGTCGAGCCTTTCGACGAGGCGGCGATCCGCGCGCACCTCGCCCGCTTCGCCATTCCGGCGGGACCGACCGCAACGCGGGTGGGCGCCGAAGGCGCCGGCCCGTCGATCTACATCGCCGATCCCGACGGGAACACCGTCGAGTTGAAGGGGCCACCGACCGCGCGACGGTAGGCTTCACTTCAGCCACGGACCCGACGAATGCCCTGCGCGGACGTTGCCTAGGCGAATATCTCGCGCTGCGAGCCGGCGAGGTCGATGTCGATCGCCAGAAGGTCATCGGCGCGCGTGATGACCGGGTTCGGCGCGTACTGCGTGAGCAACCGGATGATCGGGCGGTTGTCCGACTGCACGATGCCGCGGAAGCGCACGATGCCGCGCGCGAGCGCCGCCGCGGCCAGACGCTTCAGCAGCGTGCGCCCGACGCCCTGGCCCTGGAACGCGTCGATGACGAGGATCGCCACTTCGGCGACCGTCGGCGCGTCGTCCAGGCGGGCGAAGCGCGCGACGCCGACCGGTTCCGCCTCGCCGTTCGCCTCGCGCACCGTCGCGCCCAAGGCGTACCGCACGTGTCCGTCGAGATTCGTCAGCGCGTCGAGTTCCGCGTCGGAGAACCGATAGCGAACCGTGAAGAACCGGCGGCGGCTGGTCTCGGGCGAGATGCGCGCGAGGCCGCGCGCGATGAGCGGCTTGGCGGCCGGCGTGATCGGTCCGATCCACAGCGGACGGCCGTCGAACAGTTTCGGGACCGGATCGGCGGGACGCAGGAAGGACCAGGAAAACGGTCGCATCGTCGACTCCTTTGCGTTTCGGCCGGAGCAACGGTTGCAGTTGCGGTGGCGGCAAGGGTTGCCAAAGAATTATATATGTAATATTATGGTGATCATGGCACGATATTCCAGCGCGCACAAGGCCGAAACCGCGGAAGAAGATCCTGGGTGCCGCCGACCGCGTGATGAAGGCCCGCGGCGTCGAGGCCGCGTCGGTCGAGGCCGTGATGCGCGAGGCCGGGCTCACGGTGGGCGGTTTCTATGCGCACTTCCCGTCGAAGGACGCGCTCGCGCACGAGGCGCTGCTGGCCGGCCTCGAGTCGAGCGTCGATCGGCTGCTGGCATCGTTGGCCGCGATTCCCGACGGTGCGCCCTGGGTGCGCGCGCTGATCCGGCGCTACCTGGCGCAGGCGGACGACCCCTCGCTCGATCGCGCGTGCCCGCTGACGCTGTTCCTGCCGGATGTCGCCCGCGGCGGTCGCGAATTCCAGAACGAGTTCGCCGCGCGCACGGGGGCGCTGCTCGATCGCATTGCCGAGCGCTTTCCGCCGGTCGCGGGCATGACGCGCCGCGAATCGGCGCTGGCGGTCTATACGGCGTGCGTGGGTGCGGTCGTCCTCGCGCGCGCGGTCGCGGCCCCGGAAGCACGCCAGCGCATCCTGGCGACGACCGAGAAGACGTTGCTGCGCGCGCTCGGGATCGCCGCCGAAACGGACTAGAGAACTCCGCGCGCCCGCAACCCGGCGATCGCCGAGTCCGCATAGCCCAGCTCGCGCAGCACCTCGTCCGTATGCGCGCCGAGCTCCGGTCCGCCGCCGGCGAATCCGCCCGGCGTGGCGGACAGCGTCGGCACGACGCCCGGCACCTTCAGCGTGTCGCCGTTCGCAGTGCGGATCTCGCGGATCATCCCGCGCGCCTGGTAGTGCGCATCCGCGACGATGTCGCGGATCGAGTAGATGCGCGACGCGGGCACCTCCGCGCGCTCCATCGCGGCGAGCACGTCCTCCGGCGCGAGCGTCGTCGTCCACGCCTCGATCTGTCCGTCGAGCCACGCCTGCCGCGCGCCGCGTCCGTCGTTGTGCGCGAGCCCGGGATCGTTCGCGAGATCGTCGCGGCCCATCGCCGCGCACAGCCGCCGGAAGATCGAGTCGCCGTTGCCGGCGATCAGCACGTACGTGCCGTCGCGACAGCGATACGCCGACGTCGGCGCGATGCCCGGCAGGATCGAGCCGCTGCGCTCGCGCACGGCGCCGAACGCGTCGAACTCCGGCAGCAACGACTCCATGACCGAGAACACCGATTCGTAGAGCGCGACGTCGACGACCTGGCCGATGCCGGTCCGGCGCCGGTGCTCGAGCGCGAACATCGCACCGATGACGCCGTACAGCGCGGACAGCGTGTCGCCGATCGACACGCCGACGCGCGACGGCGGTCGGTCGGGCGTCCCGGTCACGTGGCGCAGGCCGCCCATCGCCTCGCCGATCACGCCGAAGCCCGGCCGCTCGTGGTACGGACCCGTCTGGCCGTAGCCCGAGATGCGGACCATCACGAGCCCCGGGTTCTGCGCCGCGAGCGATTCGTACGACAATCCCCAGCCTTCGAGCGTGCCCGGCCGGAAATTCTCGACGAGGATGTCGGCGCGCAGCGCGAGCGCGCGCGCGATCGCCTGTCCCTCGGGCTGCCGCAGGTCGACGGTGACCGACCGCTTGTTGCGCGACTGCACGTGCCACCAGACGGACGTGCCGTCCTTCATGTAGCGCCACTTGCGGAGCGGATCGCCGTGCTTCGGCGGCTCGATCTTCACGACGTCCGCGCCGAACTCGGCGAGGATCTTCGTGCAGAACGGGCCCGCGATGAGCGCACCCATCTCGAGCACCTTGAGGCCGGCGAGCGGTCCCGGCGGGCGAGCGCCTTCCGTCACTTGGCGTACACGAGGTCGCGCAGGCCGATCGACAGCACCGGCACGTACGTGATCACCATGAGGCACGCCAGCACGACCAGCACGAACGGGACGAGTCGCGTGACGATCTGGTCGATCGAGATGCGCGCCACCGTGCATGCCGCGAACAGGTTGACGCCGAACGGCGGCGTGATCATGCCCAGCGCGAGGTTGACGACCATCACGATGCCGAAGTGCACGGGGTCGATGCCGAAGTGCTGCGCGACGGGCGCGAGGATCGGCGCCAGCACGATGATCGACGCGGAGGTCTCGATGAACATCCCGATGAGGAACAGCGCGACGTTCACGCCGAGCAGGAACAGCGCCGGCGACTGCAGCCACTCGACCAGCAGCGCACCGATCTGGGCCGGCACGCCGGCGCGCGTGATGAGGTAGCTGAAGAGACCCGCGTTGGCGATGATGAACATGATCACCGCCGACGACACGACGCTCTTCCTGAGGATCCGCCCGAGATCGGAGAGTTTCGTCTCGCGATAGACGACCACGCCGATGAAGAGCGCGTAGAACACGGCGACCACCGATGCCTCGGTCGGCGTGAACACGCCGCCGTAGATGCCGCCCAGGATGATCACCGGCATCAGCAGCGCGAGCGCCGCACGGCGCGTCGCGACCAGGAACGGGAGGCGGCCCTCGTGGTCGCCCTTGCCGTATCCCTTGATGCGCGCGTAGACGATGACGAACACCATCAGCGCGCCGCCGATCAGGAGCCCCGGGCCGAAGCCCGCGATGAACATCTCGCCGATCGAGACTTCGGCCGCGACGCCGTAGAGGATCATCGGAATCGACGGCGGGATGATGACGCCCAGCTCGGCCGACGTCGCCTGCAGCGCCGCCGCGTAGTTGGTCGGGTACCCGTGCTTGATCAGCGCGGGGATCAGGATCGCGCCGATCGCGAACGTCGTGGCGACGCTCGACCCGGACACCGCGGCGAAGATCATGCAGGTCAGCACGCACGTCGCCGCGAGTCCACCCTGGATGCCGCCGACGATCGACTTCGCGAACTCGACCAGCCGGGCGGAGATCCCGCCCGTTTCCATCAGGTTGCCGGCGAGGATGAAGAACGGGATCGCGGCCAGCGGGAACTTGTTGATCGCCGAGAACATCTCCTTGACCACGGCAAGGAAGCTCAGGTTCGCCTGCCACGCGCCGATGAGGCTCGCGATGCCGATCGCGACCGCGACCGAGACCGACAGCGCGAACGCGAGCAGCATCGTGAAGAGCATCGTGCCGGGCATCGCGTTTCCTGTGGGTTGCTATTGCGCCGTGTCGAGTTCGTAGCGGCGCGGATCGACCAGGCAACCGAGCACGGCGATCGCCGAGAACACGGCGCCGACCGGGATGGCGAGGTACGCCCAGGTCATCGAGAAGGATTCGAGGCCGCTGATCGTCTGGAACCGTCCGCGGTACGCGTAGTCGCTGCCGAACCACAGCATGACGGCGATCACGACCAGCGCGCAGGCGGCCGCCGCGATGTCGAGGAGGCGCTTTCCGAGCGGTCCCGCCATCCGGTGCGCAAGGTCGACCGAGACCATCGCCCCCTGCCGGAACGCATACGGCGCGCCCATGAACACCATCCAGATCAGCGTGAACCGGGTCAGCACTTCGGACCATTCGGCCGGCTGCTCGAACACGAAGCGCGACAGGATCTGGTACATCCCGAGGCACGCCGCCGCGACCAGCATCGCGCAGGCGACCGTGAGCGCAGCCGACGTGGTCCTGCGCTCGAACGCGAGAAAGGCGGAACGGATCGTCACGTCGGCGTGCACGTCGCGCACGCCGGCGCACGCGCAGCATGGATCGCGGTGCGACGCGATACGCCGCCGCGCGCCGCGGCAGCGGTGTCGGGCACGCGATCCGTGCGCGGCCCGCGGGACACCGGGCCGCGCACGGAGTCGCGTATCACTTGCTGTTCCTGATCTTGTCGATGTTGTCCTGGCCGAACTTCTTGCCGAACTCGACGAACGTCGGCTGCAGCGCGGCCTGGAACTTGGACTTGTCGACCACGTCGATCACCGTCATGCCGTGCGCCTTGCAGTTCCGCGACCACCTTGCGCTCGTCCTCGTCGATCCGCGCGCGGTTGGCCTTGACCGCTTCCTTCGCGGCCTCGGCGAACGCCAGCCGGTCGGCCGGCGAGAGCTTGTCCCACTTGCGCCTTGTTCATCAGGATCAGCGCCGGCGAATAGACGTGGCCGGTCAGCGTCATGTACTTCTGCACCTGGTCGAACTTCGCGGCGGAGATCACCGACAGCGGGTTCTCCTGGCCGTCGACCGTGCCCTGCTGCAGCGCGGTGAACACCTCGGTGAACGCCATCGGCGTGGGGATGATGCCGAACGTGCTTGTACGCCTGCATGTGGACCGGGTTCTCCATCGTGCGCATCTTGAGGCCCTTCAGGTCGTCGGGCGTGTTCACCGAGCGCCTGTTGTTGGTCATGTGGCGAAAGCCGTTCTCGCCCCAGGCCAGCGCCGACGATGCCCTTCGACGGGAACTTGCCAGCATGTCCTGCCCGATCGGGCCGTCGAGCGTGCTGCGCGCGTGGGCGTAGTCGCGGAACAGGAACGGGATGTCGAGGATCGCGATCTCCGGCACGAAGTTCGGCACCGGGCCGGTCGACGTCATCGTGAGGTCGAGCGTGCCGAGCTGCACGGCCTCGATGGACTCGCGCTCGGCGCCCAGCGCGCCCGAGTAGAAATTCTGGACCTTGTAGCGGCCGTTCGTTCGCTTCTCCACTTCGCGGGCGAACGGTATCGACCGCGACGCCGTAATGGGAATTCTGGCTGACGGAGATGTTCATCTTGAGGGTTTCCTGCGCCGCGGCGGGTGCGGCCGGCAGGAGCGCCACGAGGGCGGCGACGGCGATGGGGCAGGCAAGACGCGGGAAACGCATGTATTCCTCCTTGGTCGACCGGCTCCCGCCTGCTTCGGAATGGGCGCGGATGTCCGGGCGCCCCGATTCTAGGGAAGGCCGGCCGGGATGTATAGCGAATGACCTCCGCCGGCGTCGAGGCGCGCCGTTGGGGGCACCGGCCCGCTTTGTGAAATAATCGATGCAATCGCTCCCCAGCGCGACGGTGGTCGCCCAACTCGCCGTTACGACCGGACAGAAAGCCCATGCTCGAAAGCACCGTGCACGCGCAACTCGCGGCGATCCTGCCCATGGCCGCGTTGCTCGTCGCGCCCGAGGACACCAAGCCCTACGAATGCGACGGGCTGACGCTGTTCCGCGCCCAACCCGCCGCCGTGCTGCTGCCGGAGACCGAGGCGCAGGTTGCGTCGATCCTCAAGGTGTGCCATGCCGCCCGCGTACCCGTGGTCGCGCGCGGCGCCGGCACCAGCCTGTCCGGCGGGGCACTGCCCGACCCGAAGGGCGTCGTGCTCTCGCTCGCGAAATTCCGGCGCATCGTCGCGATCGACGCGCTGTCGCGCACGGCGGTCGTGCAGCCGGGCGTGCGCAATCTCGCGATCTCGGAGGCTGCCGCCGCGCTACGGCCTCTACTACGCGCCGGATCCGTCGTCGCAGATCGCGTGCACGATCGGCGGCAACGTCGCCGAGAATGCGGGCGGCGTGCATTGCCTCAAGTACGGACTCACCGTGCACAACGTGCGGCGCGTGCGCGGCGTCCTCATCACGGGCGAGATCGTCGAGTTCGGCGGCGACGCGCTCGACAGCCCCGGCTACGACCTGCTGGCGCTGATCAACGGCAGCGAAGGCCTGCTCGCCGTGATCACCGAGATCACCGTCAAGCTGACGCCGAAGCCGCAGTTCGCGCAGGTGGCGCTGGCCGCGTTCGACGACGTCGAGAAGGCGGGCGCCGCCGTGGGCGCAATCATCGGCGCGGGCATCATCCCCGCGGGCCTCGAGATGATGGACCAGCCGGCCACGCGCGCCGTCGAGCAGTTCGTGCATGCGAACTATCCGCTCGACGCCGCCGCGGTGCTGCTCGTCGAGTCCGACGGCACGACCGAGGAAGTGGCCGCCGAAATGGCGGAGATCAAGCGCGTGCTGGACGAGTCGGGCGTCAGCGGAGATCCGCGTGTCGAAGGACGAGGCGCAGCGCCTGCTGTACTGGTCGGGCCGCAAGGCGGCGTTTCCGGCGGTGGGCCGGCTGTCGCCCGACTACTACTGCATCGACGGCACGATTCCGCGCAAGGCGCTGCCGCGCGTGCTGCGCGCGATCGCCGCGTGGTCGGAGGAGTTCGGCCTCCCGTGCGCCAACGTGTTCCATGCCGGGCGACGGCAACCTGCATCCGCTCATCCTGTTCGACGCCAACAAGCCCGGCGAGACCGAGCGGACCATCGAGTTCGGCGATCGCATCCTCGAACTGTGCATCGAGGTGGGCGGCACCGTCACCGGCGAGCACGGCGTGGGCGTGGAGAAGCTGAATGCGATGTGCACGCAGTTCGGCGCGGCGGAGCTCGAGCGCTTCCACGGCATCAAGGAGGCGTTCGACGCCTACCGGCTGCTCAACCCGGGCAAGGCGGTGCCCACGCTGCACGCTGCGCGGAAATGGGCCGGATGCACGTCCACCACGGCGCGCTGCCGCATCCGGACCTGCCGCGCTTCTAGGGATGACGACACCATGAATGCCCGCGATCCGCTGCGCATCCGACCTTCGGCCGACGACGTCGCAGGGGTCCTCGCCGCGCTGCAGAACGACTTCGGCGCGCGCGCGAAGACCGCGGCGGCGGTCCGCGAGCAGCACGGCCACGGCGAAGGCCTGGCCGACCCCGCGCTGCCCGACGTCGTCGTCTATCCGCACACCAACGAGGAAGTGGCGGGCATCGTCCGCCTGTGCCACGCGGCCCGCGTCCCGGTCATTCCGTTCGGCGTGGGCACGTCGCTCGAGGGTCACGTCGCCGCCCTTTACGGCGGCGTGTGCATCGACCTCTCCGAGATGAACCGCGTGCTGGAAGTGAACGCGGCGGACCTCGACTGCCGCGTGCAGGCCGGCGTCACGCGCGAGCAGGTGAACCCGACCTGAAGGGCACCGGCCTCTTCTTCCCGATCGACCCGGGCGCCAATGCGACGATCGGCGGCATGGCCTCGACGCGCGCGTCGGGCACCAACGCCGTGCGCTACGGCACGATGCGCGAGAACGTGCTGGGGCTGACCGTCGTCACGGCGGACGGGCGGATCATCCGCACGGGCGGCGCGCGCGCGCAAGTCGTCGGCCGGCTACGACCTCACGCGGCTCTTCGTCGGCGCGGAAGGCACGCTCGGCGTCATCACCGAGATCCAGCTGCGCCTGCTACGGCGTGCCGGAGGCGATGTCGGCGGCGGTCTGCCAGTTCCCCGACCTCGGCAACGCGGTCGAACACGGTGATCACCGCGATGCAGCTCGGCATTCCGGTCGCGCGCATCGAACTGCTCGACGCGCTGCAGATGGACGCGTGCATCCGCTATTCGAAGCTCGAGGGCTTCGAAGCGAAGCCCACGCTGCTGTTCGAGTTCCACGGCACCGAGGCCGGCGTGCGCGAGCAGGCGGAGACGATGCAGGCCATCGCCGGCGAGCATGCAGGCAGTGCGTTCCAGTGGGCGACGCAACCTGAAGATCGCTCGAAACTCTGGAAGGCGCGCCACAACGCGTACTACGCGGCGCTCGCGCTCTCGCCCGGAAGGCAGGCGTTCTCGACCGACGCGTGCGTGCCGATCTCGCGCCTCGCCGACTGCCTGCTCGAGACGCGCGCCGACCTGGACCGCGAGGGCGTCATCGCGCCGATCGTCGGCCACGTCGGCGACGGCAACTTCCATGTGCTCGTGCTGTTCGACCCGGCGAGTGCGCAGGAGCGCAAGCGCGCCGACGAGCATCGCCCAGCGCGTCAGCATGCGCGCGATCGCGATGGGAGGCACGTGCACCGGCGAGCACGGCGTGGGCTTCCACAAGCTTGCGGCGCTGGTCGCCGAGCACGGCGAGGCGGTGACGCTGATGCAGACGATCAAGCGCGCGTTCGATCCGCACGACATCATGAACCCGGGCAAGACGGTGCCGCAGTGACGCGGAGCTCCGACATGTACACGCTCTACATCGGCAACAGGAACTACTCGACGTGGTCGCTGCGCGGCTGGCTCGCGGTGAAGCTGTCCGGTGCGCCGTTCCGCGAGGTTCTCGTCCAGCTGCGCGGCACGTTCAACCCCGACAACCTCGCGTTCTCGCCGACGGCGCTGGTGCCCGCGCTGCACGACGGCGACGTCCACGTGTGGGATTCGCTGGCGATCTCCGAATACCTGGCGGAACGGCACCCGGGCATGTGGCCGTCCGACCCGGTCGCGCGCGCGTGGGCGCGGTCGATCGCGTGCGAGATGCACTCGGGCTTCTCCGCGCTGCGCAACGAGATGACGATGTGCATCCGCGAGCGGATCGACGTCGCGCCGTGGTCCGAGGGCCTGACCGCGAACATCGCGCGCGTCGAGGCGATCTGGAACGAATCGCGGCGACGCTTACGGCGGCGACGGGCCGTTCCTCTGCGGCGGCTTCACGCTCGCCGACGTGTTCTATGCGCCCGTGGCGTTCCGCTTCCAGACCTACGGCGTGCGGCCGGCGGGGGCGGCGGGCGCGTACCTTGCCGCATTGCTGGGCCATCCGTTCGTGCGCGAGTGGGAAGCAGCGGCGCTGGCGGAGACCGTCGTGATCGACGCCGACGAGCCGCGCGTGCTGTATCGCGACCACCTCAAGGCAGCGGGTCGCGCGTGATGGATCCGGCGCTCGAAGCGCTGCAGGCGCGCATCCGCGTCGCGGCCGAACGCCGCACGCCGCTGCGCATACGCGGTGGCGGCACGAAGGACTTCTACGGGGGCGCGCTCGTCGGGGATGTCGTCGACACGCACGTCTACGCGGGCATCATCGACTACGAGCCCACCGAACTCGTGATCACCGCGCGCGCCGGAACGTCGCTGGCGGCGATCGAAAGCGCGATGCGCGCGCGCGGCCAGATGCTCGGGTTCGAGCCGCCGCACTTCGGCGACGGGCGGCACGCTCGGGCGGCGCGGTCGCCGCAGGACTCTCCGGGCCGCGCCGTCCGTACGCCGGCGCCGTGCGCGACCTGATCCTCGGCGTGCGCGTGCTCGATGGCACCGGGGAGTACCTGACCTTCGGCGGACAAGTGATGAAGAACGTCGCGGGCTTCGATGTCGCGCGGCTCATGACCGGTGCGCTGGGAACGCTCGGCCTGGTCGCCGAGATATCGCTGAAGTGCCTGCCCTTGCCGCGAGCCGAGGCGACGCTCGCGTTCGAGTGTTCGGCGGACCAGGCGATCCGCATGGTGAACGAGTGGGGTGGCCAGGCGCTGCCGCTGTCGGCGACCTGCTACGAGGACGGGCACCTGCGGGTTCGGCTGTCGGGCGCGGCGCCGGCCGTCGCGTCGGCGACGGCCCGGATGGGTGGCGCGGGCGTCGCCGATGCCGACGCGTTCTGGGCGGGCGTGCGCGACCACACGCACCCGTTTTTCGCCCGCGCGGCGCAGGCGGGCCGGCCGCTCTGGCGCCTGTCGGTGAAAAGCACCGCGCCCTATACCGACCTGGCCGGCGAGCAACTGGTCGAGTGGGGCGGCGCGCTGCGCTGGCTCGCCGCCGGCGAGCGCAGCGACGCGCAGAAGATTCGCGCGTGGGCGGCCGCGCAGGGCGGTCATGCGACGCTGTTCCGCGCGACGAACAAGGACCGCCCGGTGTTTCCAGCCGCTCGAGGAGCCGCTGGCGGTGCTGCATCGGAAACTGAAGTCGGTATTCGATCCGCACGGTATCCTGAACCCCGGCCGCCTGCTCGCCGACTTCTGATGCAGACGAACCTCGCTCCGGAACACCGCGACACGCGCGAAGGCAAGGAGGCCGACGCGATCCTGCGCTCGTGCGTCCATTGCGGGTTCTGCACGGCGACCTGTCCGACGTACCAGCTGCTGGGCGACGAACTCGACGGTCCCCGCGGCCGCATCTACCTCATCAAGGAAGTGCTGGAGGGTGCGCCGGTCACCGCGAAGACGCAGCTGCACCTCGACCGCTGCCTGACCTGCCGCAACTGCGAGACCACGTGCCCGTCCGGCGTGCAGTATGGCCGGCTGCTCGACATCGGCCGCGCGATCGTCGAAGCCAAGGTGGGCCGCACGCCCGCGGACGCCGCGCAGCGCTGGACACTGCGCCGCGCGCTGCTGTCGCCGACGCTCTTCGGCGGCGCGCTTGCGATGGCGCGAACGGTCAAGGGCCTCCTGCCGCGCGAGCTTTCGGAGAAGATTCCCGCCGGCGAGCGCACCGGTGCCTGGCCCGCGCCGCGCCACCCGCGCAAGATGATCGTGATGGAAGGCTGCGTGCAGCCGAAGCTCAAGCCCAACATCGACATGGCGGCCGCGCGCGTTCTGGACCGCATCGGCATCTCGCCGATCCGCGTGTCCGGCGGCGGCTGCTGCGGCGCGCTCTCGCATCACCTCAATGCCGGCGACGAGGCGCGTGCGATCGTCCGCCGCAACATCGATGCCTGGTGGCCGCTCGTGCACCGCGGCGTCGAGGCGATCGTCGTGACCGCCACCGGCTGTGGCGTGATGGTCAAGGACTACGCGCACCTGCTCGCGCACGACGCCGCGTACGCGGTCAAGGCGAAGAAGATCGCCGAGCTCGCGAAGGACCCGATCGAGGTCGTCACCGCCGAATGGAAGAAGATCGCGCCGCTGATCGCGATGGACCAGGGCGCGCAGCGCGTCGTGTTCCACGCGCCGTGCACGCTGCAGCACGGAATGAGGATCCGCGGCGAGGTCGAGGAGATCCTGCTCGCGATCGGTCACTCGCTGCTGCCCGTGGCGGACGGGCACCTGTGCTGCGGTTCCGCAGGCACCTATTCGGTGCTGCAGCCGGTGCTGTCCGGCATGCTCAAGGCCAACAAGGTCAAGGCGCTCGAGGCGCCGCGGCCCGACGTCATCGCCACCGCCAACATCGGCTGCCTCACGCATCTCGAGTCCGGCACGAAGACGCCCGTGCGGCACTGGATCGAACTGCTCGACGCGCGAATGCTCAACGTCCAGCGGACACGCTAGGCGGACATCGCGATGGCGGGACCGGAACACGAGACGCGCGCCGACTATCGGCACTTCCTGGCGATCCCCACGCGGTGGATGGACAACGACGCGTACGGCCACGTCAACAACGTCACCTACTACTCGTATTTCGACACGGTGGTGAACGAGCACCTCATCAACGCTGGCGGCCTCGACATCCACGACGGTGCGGCCGTCGGCTACGTCGTGGAGACGTCCTGCCGCTTCCACCGCTCGCTGTCGTTTCCCGAGACCATCGACGCGGGCTTGCGCATCGCCCGCCTGGGCCGCAGTTCCGTGACCTACGAGATCGCGCTGTTCACGCGCGACGCCGACTCGCCGGCGGCCACGGGCCGCTTCGTCCACGTGTGGGTCGACCGGGAGAACGAGCGTCCGGTGGCCGTGCCCGAGCGCATCCGCGTCGCGCTGGCGCCGCTCGTCGTGGCGACGAACGAATGAGCGCGGTCGACACCCCGCAACGCGCCCGCGCCCAACGCGTTGCGCAGGCGAGGGTACGCGCGTGACCGTGCCTGTCCGCTGCGCGCCGATGACGGCCGCTTCGCGCGGCGGCGCGCGCGCATTGCTCGCCGCGTTCCTCGGTCACGACGAGCACTACCGCGCCTCCGCGGCGACCTATGGCGACACCGGTGCCGCGGGCCTCGATCGCGCGCTCGATCTCTTTCTCGCGCGCCCGGAGGTCGGCTTCGTCTGGCTCGCGGAGGCGGCGTCCGACGCCGGGCCGGAAGTCGTCGGCGCGTGCGTCGTGTGCCGCGCGATCTCGACGTCGCGCGGTACGCTGGTCGCCAAGCTCGACGACGTGACCGTGCATCCGGATTGGCGGGGTCGCGGCGTGGGCGGCGCGATGCTCGCGGCGTTGCGCGAACGCCTGCTGGCGGAAGGCATGACGCGCATCGACTGCGGCTGCCATCGCGCCAACGAAGACGCGTGGCGATTCTACGAGCGCCTTGGATTCCGCCCGCTCGACGAAGAGCGCATCGCGCTGCTGCTCGAGGCGGCGTGATGGCGCGGCGCTTCGTGCTGGTTCCGGCGGCCGGCGGCGGGTCGCGCTTCGGCACCGCGCAGCCGAAGCAGTACGCGCTGCTCGACGGGCGGCCGGTGCTGGCGCACACGCTCGCGCGGCTCGCCGACGCCGTCGCGCCCGAGGGCATCTTCGTGGCGCTCGCGGCCGAAGACCTGTACTTCGAACGCATGGCCGGCGGCCACGTCGACGCGACGGTCCTGCGCTGCGGCGGCGCGACGCGCGCGGAGACCGTACGCAACGCGCTCGCTGCGATGTCCGAACAATGCGCCGACGACGACTGGATCCTCGTGCACGACGCGGCGCGGCCCTGCGTGCCGCGCGATGCGCTGGCGCGTCTCCTCCATCATTTGCGCGACGACGCGACCGGTGGGCTGCTGGCGGTCCCGGTGGCCGACACGCTGAAGCGGAGCGACGGCGACGTCGACGCCCCCGGCGTCGTCGGCACCGTTGCGCGCACCGGCCTCTGGCAGGCGCAGACGCCGCAGATGTTTCGGTACGGCGTGCTGACGCGCGCGTTCTCGCGCGCCGAAGCGCTCTCGTGCACCGACGAGGCGCAGGCGGTCGAGGCGCTCGGGCTGTCGCCGCGGCTCGTCCGCGGCAGCCCCGCCAACATCAAGATCACGTACGCGGAGGACCTCCAGCTGGCCGGCGCCATTCTCGCCGCCGAGGCCGCCGGGGAGAGCCCTCGATGAAATTCCGGGTCGGCACCGGCTTCGACGTCCATGCGTTGAGCGAGGGCCGCGCGCTGGTCATCGGCGGCGTCGCAATCGCGCATCCGCGCGGTCTTGCGGGCCACTCGGACGCGGACGTGCTGCTGCACGCGATCTGCGATGCGCTGCTCGGGGCGCTCGCGCTGGGCGACCTCGGCGCGCACTTTCCCGACACCGATCCACGCTGGAAGGGCGCCGACAGCCGCGCGCTGCTGCGCCATGTCGCATCGCTCGTTGCCGCGCACGAGTTCGTCGTCGGGAACCTCGACGCGACGATCATTGCGCAGGCGCCGAAGATGGCGCCCCACATCGCGGCGATGCGCGCGAACATCGCGGCGGATCTGGGCTGCGACCTCGACCGCGTGTCGGTGAAGGCGACGACGACCGAGCGCCTGGGCTATACGGGCCGGGAGGAGGGCATCGCGGCCGAGGCGATCGTGCTGCTCGACGTCCTCGAATCGCTCCGCGCTGCGCGCTACGTGATTCGAGTCCGATGAAGTCAGCACGAAAGGCTTGGGGCGGCGCGGCGCCTTTCGTGCGGCAAAGGCACGAAGCGCGCGGATCATAAGCCGCTGCGCGGCCGTTCAGTGGCGCGCGCATGCGCGCTGAATGCCCCTATGCACGCTTTCGTTGTGCGTGCGGCGGATTGGGTTGGTGGCACGCGGTCAGGCCTTCGACCCGAGCGCGAAGGTGACGCGCGCCACGGTGCCGCCGCCATCGCGCGGCTCGAGCGTCAGTGCGCCGCCGTGCAGTCGCGCGATGCGATCGACGATCGCGAGGCCGAGTCCCGCGCCGGCGGCACCGTCGCTGCGGGCCCGTGCTTCGCTCGAACGGGTGAACGGTTGCTTCAGCCGCTCGACGTCGGCGGCGGCGATGCCCGGACCGCGGTCCGTGACCGACACGAATGCCATGCCGTCGGCCACGCCGGTCGCGACCTCCACCGGCGGTGCGCCGTACGCGAGCGCGTTGTCGACGAGATTGGCCACGAGCCGCGACACCGCGGTTGCCTTCATGGGCAGTTGCGGCACGCCGCCGCCGGTGAGCGACACGGGCTTGCCCGCACCCACGTAGCGGGACACGCATGCGGCGACCTCGGCATCGAAGTCGCCGGGTTCGAGCGGCGTCTGCGCGTCGTTGCGCGCGAAGTCGAGGAACTGGCCGACGATCCGGTTCATCTCGTCGATGTCCGCGACCATGCCCGCACGCAGCGAATCGTCGCGCAGTCCCATCTCGATCCCGAGCCGAAGGCGTGCGAGCGGCGTGCGCAGGTCGTGCGAGACGCCGGCGAGCAGCACCGCGCGGTCGCGCTCGGTCTGGCGCAGGTTCGCCGTCATCGCGTTGAAGCCGCGGTTGACCGCGGCGATCTCGCTGGGACCGGATTCCGGCAGCGGGGGCGGCAGCTCGCCGCGGCCGACGCGCGCGACCGCGGCCGCGAGTTCGCGCAGGGGCCGCGACAGGTAACGCGCGAATACGTAGGCGGCGAACAGGAGGACCGTCAGCACGACGAGCGTCCACGTGAGTGCGCGCGTGGGGAATTCATCCGCAGGCGCACGCTGCGGCACCGGAACGCCGATCCAGTACGGGACGTTCGCCGCGACGACGCGGACGAACAGCATCTGCGCGCGCGGCGCGAAGCGGATCTCGGTTTCCGGCCCGAGGCGGTCCTTCAGGCGCTCGGCGAGTTCCTCCATCAACGGTCCGCCGGGGGGCTGTCCACGCATCGGACGCTCGGACTCGGGGAAGATGCGCACGCCATAGGCGCCGCTCAGCCGATCGAGCGTCTCCCTGCGCTGGGGGCCGTCCGCGCCCGCGAGCGCCGCGCCGATCGCCTCGAGCTGCACGAGCCGCGTCTCGCTCAACTGCCGGTTGAGCAGCGTCGCGCGCTCCATGCGGAACATCACGACGCTGGTGAGCACCGCCAGCGCGACGACCGCGACGAGCAGAAGGACCAGGCGCCCGAACAGCGAACGCGGGAGCAGCCTCACGTGGATCCGGACGACGGCGCGGCGTCCGCCTCGCCGCCCGCGGCCTCCGTGGTCGTGCCCTGCGGCATGTAGATGTACCCGAAGCCCCAGACCGTCTGGATGTACCGCGGATTCCCGGGATCGGGCTCGACGAGCTTGCGCAGGCGCGAGACCTGCACGTCGATCGCGCGGTCGAATACTTCGTGGTCGCGGCCGCGCGCGAGCATCATGAGCTTCTCGCGCGCGAGCGGCTGTCCCGGATGCTGCGCGAACACTCGCAGCAGCGAGAACTCGCCGGTGGTGAGCACGACACTGCGGCCGTCGGAGTGGAGCGTGCGCGCCGCGAGGTCCAGGTGGTGCGGACCGAAGGCGATCGAGCCTTCCTCCGTCGGCGCCCCCGGCACGACGCGGTCGCCGTGGCGGCGCAGCACCGCGTGGATGCGCGCGACCAGCTCGCGCGGATTGAAGGGCTTCGGCATGTAGTCGTCCGCACCCATCTCGAGTCCGACGATGCGGTCGACGTCCTCGCCCTTCGCGGTGAGCATGATGATGGGCACCATCTCGCCCGCGCCGCGCAGGCGTCGGCAGACGGAGAGGCCATCCTCGCCCGGGAGCATGAGGTCGAGCACCACCAGGTGCGGCGGATCGCGCTGCAGCTTGCGGTCGAGATCGCGCGCATCCTGCAAGGCGACGACCTGGAAGCCCTGCTCGCCCAGATAGCGCGTCAGCAGGTCGCGCAGGCGCACGTCGTCGTCGACGACGAGAATCTTCGTGGGGCCGGACTTGGTTGCCATGATGTGATTAGAACGGCTCCGCGCGAATCGTGCGGCGGTGCATCTGTAAAGGATTGTAACCGCCGCGCCGGATCCGCAACGTCCGGTTGCAATCGCGTCGTGCGGCGGTGGAACGCGGGCCCACAATCGGTCTCGAACGAAGGACCCTGCCGTGCGTCGACCATTGACCGCGGAATCGAAGGGCTCCCCGAAAGACGTGACGAAAGGAACCTGCAATGAAGATCGAGAAACGTGGATTGGTTGGCGTAATGGCGGCGGCCGTGCTGGCGCTGGCCGCGCATGGCGCGCTGGCGCAACCGGGCGGCGGCCACGGACCGGGACATGGTCCGGGGGGCTTCGCCATCGAGAACGTGCTGGCATCGCTCAAGGACAAGCTCGGCCTCAACACGTCCCAGCAGGCGATGTGGGACAACGTGGTCGCGCAGGGCAAGGCGGCGAGGTCCACGGGCCGCGCGAACATGGCGAAGGTCAAGGAAACGCTCGACGCCGAACTCGCGCGCACCGAGCCCGACTTCGCGGCCGTCGCGACGGTCGCCGACGCGGCACGCGCGAGCAACCAGACGCTGCAAAAGCAGGTGCGCGACCAGTGGCTCGCCTTGTACGCGACGTTCACGCCGGCGCAGAAGGCCGTCGTGCGCGACGCGGTGAAGTCGCGGGTGACGCGCATGGAGTCGATGCGCGAGCACTTCCGCGAGCGCGCGCAAACGCGCGGCCCCGCGAGCTGACGCCAACCGACGACACCGTCCGTTCCCGCCGTCCAGTGCTGCCGCCCTTCGGGGCGGCAGCATTTTTTTCGCCTGCCGCCGTGGCCGGACGATGGCCGCGTGCGCGCCGGCGTGGCGCAGGCAGTGCCTTGGCGGATATTCCGTCGTCATAAAGCATTCGATTGGCAGCAGGGATTGGACAATCCTGCCGATCTGTCTGCAATTGGATCCTGTGCAAATCGACTCGGACCCGAAAAGGACGGGGTCCGACCGTCCACCCAATTGTCATGAACCTGCAAGGTAGTAAACAAGAGCATATGACAATGGCAAATTCATTATCTTTAAAAACAATGATGTTATGGCAATGTCTTCACATGGCATGCGCATAAAATTGGACGCAACTTATACCGTTTGTCGCCTGACAGACAGAAATAACTTGTAAACAAAATATGCGTAAGGAATAATCGCGGCACGGGAAAGTTCCCGCCCAGTGGCCGTGAAGGGAAGCATGGCGGCAGCAGGGGGGAACGGGCCCACCAATGAACATCGACCAAGGTCTGGAGGCCGGTGATGCAGGGAGAAACCAGCATGGCGAAGCAGACGGCACCGCGTACGCGCGGTTGGGGATGGATGGGAACCTGGGTCGTCGCTGCGTTCGTCGCCGCGGGACTCTTCGCCGGCACCGCGGAAGCCCAGCGGAACAAGGCGCCGCAAGTGAGCCTCTCCGCATCCACCACGCAGATCGCCACGGGCGCTTCCGCCGTGCTGACCGCGGTGGCGACGGACCAGGACGGCACGATCGCCAAGGTCGAGTTCTACGTCGGCCTGACCAAGGTCTCGACGGCCACCGCGGCGCCCTATCGTTACACCTACACGCCGACCGCAGCCGGCACGTTCACGGTCTGGGCGGTCGCCACCGACAACATGGGGGCGTTCGTCACGTCCAACACGCTGTCGATCACCGTGCTGATGGCCGGCAACCAGCCGCCGACCGTCGCGCTCGCGCTGTCGGCGACCGACCACGCAGACCGGCCAGTCGGTCACGCTTTCGGCCACCGCCGCGGACGCCGACGGCACGGTCTCGAAGGTCCAGTTCTTCAGTGGCGGCGCGCCGATCGGCACGCTCACTTCGCCGCCGTGGAATTACACGTACTACCCGTCCACCCGGGCACGTTCGCCATCACCGCCGTCGCGACGGACAACCAGATCGTCCGCGACGACGTCCAATGCAGTCTCGCTGCTCGTCAAGGACGGCGGACCGCGGTCGAACCTGCCGCCCGTCGTTTCCGTGTATCGCCAGTCCGGCCACGGTCCAGGCCGGCACCGCGACGACGCTGACCGCGAACGCCTCGGACCCCGACGGCACCATCGCGAAGGTCGAGTTCTATAACGGCGCCGACGCTGCTCTCGACCGACACGACGGCGCCCTACAGCGCGACGTTCACGCCGACCGCCGCGGGCACCTACACGATCACCGCCCGTGCGTACGACCTGCTCGGCGCCAGCACGTCGGCGACGGTCGTGGTCACCGCGACGCCCGCGCCGGTCGTGGCCGCGCTGCCGCGGATCACGATGAACCTGACGAACACGCTGTTCACGCCGGGCGCCGTGGTCACCATCAACGGAACCGCCACCGCCACCGCCACCGGCGCGACGGTCACCCGCGTGTCGTTCTTCATGAACGGCGCCAAGCTGGTCGACGACACGTCGGCGCCTTATTCCACCACCGCGACGCTGTCGACGCCGGGCAACTACGACTTCTACGCGCAGGTCACCGACTCGCTCGGCCAGGTGGCCACGACGCTCGTGCAACGCGCGGTCGTCCAGACGGCACCGGCCGTCGCCTCGACCAACGGCGACATCTGGCGGCTGCTGAACCAGGCGACGTTCGGCGCGACGCAGTCCGAAGCCGCGCGGGTCGTGTCGCTGGGCATCACGGGCTGGATCAACGACCAGCTGACCAAGCCGATCTCGGGCTATCCGGACACCAAGTACAACCGGATCCAGCTGTCGACGACGGCGGACTGCACGAACAACATGCCCATGGGCGGCAACTACCCGGCCGACTCGCCGCAGGCACTCTGCGCCCGCGATCATCTGACGCTCGCCGGCATCCAGCGCGACTTCTTCACCAACGCGATCTCGGCACCCGACCAGCTCCGCCAGCGTGTGGCCTGGGCGCTGTCGCAGATCATCGTGACGTCGGCCAACGAGCCTGACCTGGCCTACGCCCACGTGATGTCGCGTTTCCAGAACATCCTGTTCCAGGAGGCGTTCGGGAACTACGAGTCGCTGCTGCGCCGTGTCACCTACAACCCGGCCATGGGCAACTACCTCGACATGGTCAACAACGACCGTCCGGCCGGAACGCGCGTGCCGAACGAGAACTACGCTCGCGAGATCATGCAGCTCTTCTCGGTCGGCCTGTACGAACTCAACGCCGACGGCACGCCGATCCTCGACGCCAGCAACAACCCGGTGCAGACGTACGGCCAGACGGAGATCGCGGAGTTCGCGCGGGTCTTCACCGGCTACACGTATGCGAATCCGGCAGGCACGGCGGCCACGGGCAAGCAGGGCCGGTACTACGGCGCGCCGATGGTGCCGTATCCGGGCTCGACGACGACCGGGCACGACCCGAACGCCAAGACGCTGCTCCACGGCACGGTGCTCCCCGCCGGCCAGACGGCGCAGCAGGACATCGACGCCGCGGTGCGCAACGTGTTCATGCACCCGAACACCGGTCCGTTCGTCGCGAAGCAGCTGATCCAGCGCCTGGTGACCGGCAACCCGTCGAAGCGCCTACGTGGCGCGCATCACCGCCGTGTTCAACAACAACGGCGCCGGCGTGCGCGGCGACCTGGCCGCGGTGGTGAAGGCGATCCTGCTCGACCCCGAAGCGCGGGGCACGAGCAAGACCGCCGCCGACTACGGCCAGCTGAAGGAACCGGTGCTGATGGTCACGAGCCTCATCCGTGCGCTCAACGGCGTCACGGACGGCAACCGCCTCGAAGGCGCCACCGGCAACCTGGGCCAGCGTCCGTACTACGCGCCGACGGTGTTCAACTACTTCATGCCCGACAGCAAGGTGCCGGGCACGTCGATCCTCGGGCCCGAGTTCGGCATCCACACGACGGTGACCGCCGTGGGCCGGGCCAACCTGATCTACACGCTGGTGTACGGCGGCTACGCACCGGACGCGACGATTCCGACGGCGACGGGAACGCGGTTGTTCCTGGCACCGTACGAGGCGCTCGCGGACAATCCGGCGGCGATGGTCTCGGAAGTGAACAAGCGGCTGGCCGGCGGGCAGTTCCCGACGGCGCTGGAGCCGACGATCGTGACCGCGGTCAACGCGATAACGCTCAGTGCGACACCCACAGCAGGTGAGCGGACGGCCCGTGCCCGTATGGCCGTCTACCTGATGGCTTCGTCCTACGACTACCAGGTGCAGCGATAACATGAATACCAACCGCCGGAAGTTCCTCACCTCCACGAGCGCCCTGACCGCGGGCGCTCTCGCCGGAAACCTTGGCACCTGGGGCGTCGAAAGCGCCAATGCCCAGGCCGTCTCGGGCTACAAGGCCATCGTCTGCGTGTTCCTGTTCGGGGGCAACGACTCGAACAACATGGTCATCCCGTACACGGACTACGCGGAGTACGCGGCCGTGCGGACCGCCGCGTCGAACGTCGCGCTGACGCAGGCGCAGCTGATCCAGTTCAACGCACCGAGCCACGGGAAGGCATTCGGCTTCCATCCGAGCATGATGCCGACGAACAACCTGCAGCTGGCGCCGCTGTACACGTCGGGCAAGCTCGCCGTGATCGCCAACGCGGGCACGCTCGTGCGGCCGATGACCAAGGCGCAGTACAACAGCCCGGGTTACCGTCCGCCGAGCCTGTTCTCGCACTCGGACCAGCAGGACCAGTACTGCGGCCTGCTGGCGAACGCGCCGGTGCGCACCGGCTGGGCCGGACGGATGTCGGACAAGCTGATCGCGGCGAACGCCGGCTCGCTGATTCCGTCGGCCGTCTCGGTGTCCGGTTCGCAGCTCTACACGGCGGGCAGTGCGACGGCGCCGCTGGTGATCCCGCAGAACGGCGGCGTGGCGGTGTCCGGCCAGGCCACGGATGCGGTGTCGATGGCGCGCTACAACGCGCTGCTCTCGCTGATCGCGGCATCCAAGGCAGGCGGCAACCAGGTGGCGGCCGGTGGCGCGAGCGTGATGGACAAGGCGCTGACCGCGAACAGCACGGCCAACCCGATCCTGACGGCGACGCTGCCGCCGGTGATCGACACCGCGTTCACGTCGGGCGGCGCGCTGCTCAACACCGGCATCGCGCAGCAGCTGCGGCAGGTCGCGCGCCTGATCGAAGGACGCAGCGCTGACCGGCGTGAAGCGCCAGTTCTTCTTCGTTAGCATGGGCGGGTACGACACGCACACGAACACGGTGACGAACCAGACGAACCTGTTCAACCAGCTGTTCCCGGCGATGCGCGCGTTCTACGACTACACGGTCGCCGCCGGCATCGCCAACAATGTCACGCAGTTCACGATGTCCGACTTCAACCGCACGTTCATCGGCAACGCCGGCAACGGCGTCGACCACGCGTACGGCGGCCACCAGTTCGTGGTGGGCGGCTCGGTCAAGGGCGGCAACATGTACGGTACGTTCCCGCCGCTGGTCCGCGCGGGTCCGGACGACGCCGGCAGCAACGGCTCGTGGATTCCGACGACGTCGGTCGACCAGATCGGTTCGACGCTCGGCAACTGGTTCGGCATGCCGCAGGCCGACATCGACCAGGTGTTCCCGAACCTGGCCAACTTCACGACCAAGAACATGGGGTTCATGGCCTAGCGTCCTGCAAAGCGTCTCTCTCCGCCTTCGGGCGGGTCGCCATGCGCCGCGACCCGCCCGATTTCTTTTGCGTCGGGCTGCCCGGGTCCTGTGCGGGCCGGGGCCGCGGCATCGGCGCGGTGGGAGCGGCGCCGGGCAGGGCGTTCGACGCCGCTCGACTGCGCCGATGCCGCGGGCACGCGGCGCCGTCGGGCGAGCGCCTGTCACGGAAGGGGTGCGTGCAGAAAGATCCGGTTGACCGGAGTGGCCCGATCTCGAATACTCCGCGGGCTTGATCGACTCGAGGTTCGCGGTCCCGATGACGGCGGACGTGACATCGCGTGCGGCGATCCGCCCCACGCCACGCGCGCGAGCGCATTGGAGACATGCAATGGTGGCCGCTGCTTCCCGTAGATTCCACGCGTTCGCGCTGTCGCTCGCGGCGCTCCTCCTGCTCAATTGCGCGGCCGTGGCCGCGACCGTCGACCTGCAGGCCGCCAGCGGCGGCCTCTGGCGCGACGTCGCGCAGCGCGACGTGGTGGCCGCCGGCGAACGCCTCACCGTGCCGCGGCAGTACCGCCTGGTGGCGCTCGACCCGGCGGTGTTCACCGACGCTCTTCTCCCGCGCGCCGATGGAGTTCACGGCGGCCGCGCAGCGCGTGGCACTCGTCGTGACGCTGCCGCTGCCCGACGGCAGCGTGGGCCGCTTCCAGGTACAGGAAACGCAGCTGATGGCGCCGGAGCTGGCCGCCAAGTTCCCGGAGATCCGCACGTGGACGGGGCAGGGGATCGACGACCCCGTCGGCCACGGCGCGCTTCGACTGGACGCCGCAGGGCTTCCACGCGATGGTGCTCTCGACGACAGGCCGGACGCTACTTCATCGACCCGTACAGCCGCGGCGACACGACGAACTACATGAGTTACTACACGCGCGACCTGCCGCCGCGCGATCCGGCGGACTTCGTCGAGATGCCGCCGATCGATCCGGACGGGCAGACGTCGGAGCAGATCCGGAAGCTGATGCTGGTGCAGCCGCAGGCAAGCTCGGGTACGCAGTTGCGCACGTACCGGCTCGCGGTGGCGGCGACGAAGGAATACACGACATTCCACGGCGGCACCGTTCCGCTCGGTCTGGCCGCCATCGTGACGGCGGTCAACCGCGTGGTCGGCATCTACGAGGTCGAGGTGGCCGTGCGCATGCAGCTCGTCGCCAACAACAACCTTCTCGTCTACACGGATGGCAACCCCGGTCCGTATTCGAACAACAACGCCAGCGCACTGCTGTCCCAGAACCAGTCCAACCTCGATTCGGTGATCGGTTCGGCCAACTACGACATCGGTCACGTGTTCGGCACCGGTGGCGGCGGTCTTGCCGCATTGGGCGTGCCGTGCCGTGCCGGCTTGAAGGCGCAGGGAGAGACGGGCAGCTCCTCGCCGACCGGCGACGCGTTCTATGTCGACTATGTCGCGCACGAAATGGGACACCAGTTCGGCTGGCAACCACTCCTTCAACGGCTCGGTCGGCAACTGCGGCGGCGCCAACCGCAACGGCATCGACCGCCTACGAGCCCGGCAGCGGTTCGACGATCATGGCCTACGCCGGCATCTGCGGATCGGACGACCTGCAGCCGCACAGCGATCCGTACTTCCATTCGGTGAACTTCGACGAGATCGTCGCGTACACGGTCAGCGGCCAGGGCAACGCCTGCGCGGTGATGACGCCGACCGGCAACAACCTGCCGGTGGTCGACCGTCCCGGCCGGCGGCTTCACCATTCCGGCCAACACGCCGTTCGCGCTCACCGGATCGGCGACCGATGCCGACGGCGATGCGCTGACGTACAACTGGGAGGAGTACGACCTGGGCGCCGGCGGCCGCGCCGGGCGATGCTACCACGGTGCCCGTTCTTCCGTTCATGGAACGCCACGACCAGCCCCACGCGCACGTTCCCCGCAGCTGTCCGAACCTGCTCGCCAACACGCTGGCCAAGGGCGAAGTGCTGCCCAATGTCACGCGTGCGCTCAACTTCCGGATGACGGTGCGCGACAACCGCGCCGGCGGCGGCGGCGTCGTCTACGGCGCGCTCGGCTTCAACGTGACGACGGCGGCCGGACCCTTCGTCGTGACCTCGCCCGACACCAACGTCGGCTGGGCGCCGGGCAGCTCGCAGACGGTCACGTGGAACGTGGCCAACACGACGGCGGCCCCGGTGAGTTGCGCGAGCGTGGACATCCTGCTGTCCACCGACGGCGGCAACACGTTCCCGACGACGCTCGTCGCCGGCACGCCGAACGACGGCTCGCAGTCGGTGAACATTCCCAACACGCCGACGACCACCGCGCGCGTGAAGGTGAAGTGCAGCAGCAGCGTCTTCTTCGACATCTCCAACACGAACTTCACGATCGGCGCGGTACCTGGTCCGACGGTCGTGACACCAACGCGGCGACGAGCCTCGCGCAGATCGGCGCGACGCTCAACGGCACGGTCAACCCAACGGTCAGAGCACCACCGTCTCGTTCGATTACGGAACCACGACGAGCTACGGATCGTCGATCGTCGCCGCAGCAGAGTCCACTGGCGGCAGGAGCTGTCGCGTCGCCGGTTCCGCGGCGATCACCGTGCTCTTCTGCCTGCAACACGCTGCTACCACTTCCGCGTGCGCGCGACGAACGCGACGGTGGCCCGATCTTCGGCAACGACCTGACGTTCACCACGTCCGCGTGCCCGATCCTGACCAACACGACCACCACGCTCGCGAGCGACAGCAATCCGGCGAACGTAGGCACCACCGTCAACTTCACCGCGTCGGTCACCGGCACCGCGCCGACCGGCACGGTTGCGTTCCGCGACAGCGGCTCGATCATCCCCGGCTGCGCGACGTCGGCGCTGTCCGGCAGCGGCAACACGCGCACCGCGACGTGCGCGACGAGCAACCTCAGTCGTGGGCACGCACACGATCTCCGCGGCGTACAGCGGCGACGCGGGCAACAACCCGTCGACGTCGATCGGCCTCTCGCAGCAGATGCTGGGCGCGAGCCTCGGCGTGGCCACGGTCGTCGTCAATCCGTTCGGGCCGGTGACGGTGCAGGGCGCGACCCTCAACGGCAACATCATCTCCAACTTCCAGACGGCCGCCGTCATCCAGCTGGGCGCGACGCCGGGCAACGGAACGCTGTTCACGCAGATCGACTTCCAGGGCCTGAACCTCGACGCCGGCACGACGCTCACGATCCGCTCCGGCGCCGCCGGGCAGCGCGTGCTGATCAAGAACGTCAGCGGCGTCGCCAGCAACATCAGCGGCCAGTTGCTCGCGCAGGGCGGCGGCGGTGCGCCCCCGCCGTACCTCTACGTGCAGAACTCGGCCGGCTTCGTGGTCGCCGTGGCCGGCGTGGTGAACGGCCCCGCGGGGGTGACGATGGATGCGCTGGGCGCGTCGTGGACCACCGGCAAGACGATCACCAATGCCGGCACCGTCGACGGCGGCAGCGAGCTTCGCATGTACGGCGCGAACCTGAAGGGGGGCGGCGCGCTGAAGGGCAACGCGATGACGTTCGCTACTTTCGGCAGCGCCAACAATCCCGTCAACGGCGCGTTCTTCCTGTCCAACGGCCTGCAGCTCTATCCGAGCACGGGCAACGCGGTCACGCTGACGCTCGCGGCCTACGGCACCGCGCCGCAGGTGCTCAACATGCTCGTACACGGCAACGCGACGGTGTGGATGCCGTCGGCGTGGCCCGTCGGCACGACGCTCCCGGTGAACAACGCAGTGGTGCCGCCCGGCGGCACCCGTCCGGCGGGCCAGCCGGACCCCGCCTACGGCGGCGGCAGCATGATCGTCCAGGCGACCGGCAACCTGCAGCTCGCAAGCGGCCCCACCAACGACTTCGTCTTCCCGGGCGGTGTCGTGTTCAAGGCCGGCGGCGCGATCGACCTGGCGGGCGTGGTCGTGAACCAGGGCTGGAACACGAGCGGCAAGCAGTTCCAGGGCGTGTACTTCGAGGCGCCCGTCATCGGCAGTTCCGTCGGCAACGTGCAGGTCTACAGCAACAACCTGAACTGGGTGAACTTCAGCACGTTCCCCGGTGCGCCGGTGCGCGCGTTCACGCTGGTCCGCAACCCCAACAGCAGCGCGAGCTTCGCGGCGGCGGACACCACAGCGCCGCACCTCAACACGTATTCGGTCCTGATCGACGCCGCGGCCAATGGCCAGTGCTGGACGTGCCTCGTCAACACGCAGCCGGTGAACATGTTCGGGCCCTGAGTCCCCGATCCGGCCGCGACTGCGGATCCGTTGCAGGGTGGACGCCGGGACGGCAACACGTCCCGGCGTTTTCGACCGGAGGGCACGCAGTCATCCCGCTGCATGACCGTCAGGCGTGCGTCGCCGCCTCCGCGGTCCCGCGCACGATGAGCGCCGTCGCCAGCGCGTGCAGCACCGTCGGCACCACGGGCTTCGGCAGCAGCGTGAGGCCCGCGGCGCGGGCATCGCGTTCCGCGTTCGCGGTGAGATCCCCCGAGACCAGCAGCGCGGGCAACGCGATGCCCAGCTCGTCGCGCAGCCGCTGCACGGCCTCGATGCCGTTGCGCCCATCGGAGAGCCGCAGGTCCGCGACCACGAGATCCGGATACCGTTCGACGACGCCGAGCGCGTTCAGCATCGTGTCGGCATCGGCGCCGCGCACGACCTCCGCGCCCCACGTCGCGAGCAAGGCGCTCATCGCGTCGACCGAGGCCGGATCGTCGTCGATCACGCCGACCAGCGCGCCAGCGATGGCCATCGGCGCAGTGCGCGCGGTGGACCGGGGCGGCGGCGTGCGGCGGCGGCACTCGGTGTCCGCCAGGCGCGGCGCCACGATGGAGAAGCGCGAGCCGCGTCCGACGCGCGACGCGAGCTCGATCCGGTGGTCGAGCAGCGCCGCGAGCCTCCGCACGATCGCGAGTCCCAGGCCCATTCCCGCGTGCACGCCGTCGCTGCGCAGGTCGCGCACCTGGTAGAACTCCTCGAAGATCCGCTCGTGATGTTCGGGCGCGATGCCCACACCCGTGTCCATCACGTCGATCGCGATCGCGCCGCCGCGCGAGCGCGCACCGATCAGCACGCCGCCGGAATCCGTGTAGCGAATGGCGTTCGCCACCAGGTTGCGCACGATGCGCTCCAGCATGGCGGCGTCGCTGCGCACGACGGCCCGCGTGGGCGCGACGCGCAGCGCCAGTCCGCGCGCCTGCGCATGCGGCAGCATCTCGGTCATCACGCGTGCCAGCAGCGGCTGCAACGCGACGCGCGCCGGCGCCGGCGACAGCGTGCCGCTTTCCAGGCGCGAGAGGTCGAGCAGTTGCTCGAACTGGCTCTCCAGCGCGGCCACGGCACGCTGGACGCTGCCGACGAGGGGCCGCAGGTCCGAAGTCGACGCGCGTGCGGCGAGTGCCGCCGTGTAGAGACCCAGCGCGTGCAGCGGCTGCCGGAGGTCGTGGCTCGCGGCCGCGAGCAGCTGCGACTTCGTGCGGTTGGCGGTCTCCGCCGCGGCGCGCGCCTCGTGCGCCGCGCGGGACTTGCCCTTCAGCTCCTCGATGAGGTCCATGTTCTGGTAGCGCGTCGCGAGCGAACAGGTCAGCACGTCGTTGAGCTGGTGTCCGAACGCGAGGATGAACCCCAGCACGACGCTCATCACCAGCGCCGTGTACAGGTGGACCTGGTCGCCCTCCAGCGCCACGCGCGCGATCAGCGGGACGAGCGCCGGCAGCGCGAACCCGTAGAACGAGGGCCGGTAGACCGCCGTGAGGTTGAGGCCGCCCAGCACGACGCCGAAGAGGCACACGATGAGCAGCGCCTGATGCGCCGGCGCTGCCGGATACATGACGAGCGCCGCCAGTCCCCAGAGCGCACCGGCGAGCGTCGAGCCGAGCGACCAGTAGCGGCCCCACCGGCGCGCGGCGTCCACGCCCGGCCGCCGCAACGTCCACGCGCGCGCCAGCGCGCCCCGCCACGCCTGGTTGACGAGGATCAGCGCCACCCACGTCGCCATCCACCACGGCGACGCTTCACCCCACAGTACGAGGCACAGCAGCGTCGCACCCAGCAGCATCGACAGCGACGTGCGGTGCCATCCGGCGTAGAGCTGCGCGACCTGGTCCGCGCGCGCGCGGGCGAGCACGGCCGGGGCGAAGGCAGTTGGCGACGACACGATGGACGCGGTCGGGATCGTTCGCGGCGTCAGTTGCGCGCGCGATCGACGCGGATGCCGCGTCGTGCGAGTTCGACGATCACCTGCGCGCGCGAGTGCACGTTGAGCGCGCGCAGGATCGCACTGACGTGGACCTTGACGGTGCCTTCCGAGAGCTTCAGGTCGCGGCAGATGAGCTTGTTGGGCTTGCCCTGCGCGAGCAGCAGCATCACCTCGCTCTGCCGCTGCGTGAGCCCCAGGTACTCGAGCGGCACGCCGTCGATGGAGGAGACGCGCGTGGGCGCAATGTCGCGCGTCACCGGCTGGCCGCCCGCCAGCACCGTGCGGATCGCGTCGAGCAGTTCCGCCGGATTGGCCGTCTTCGCGATGAAGCCTCGCGCACCCGCCGCCAACGCCGATCCGATCGTGTTGCGGTCGTGGGTGGCGGAGAGCACGACGATCGGCAGGCGCGGATAGTCGCGCCGCAGGTCGGCCAGGAGGTCGAGGCCGTGCGCGCCGGGAACCGCGAGGTCGAGCAGCACGAGCGCGCAGTCGGGATTCCTGGCGAGCACCGTGAGCGTCTCGCTGCGGCTTCCCGCGCCGAGCAGTTCGAGCTCGTCGGCGAGTTCGGGCAGTACCTCGGTCAGCGCGTGCAGGATCAGCGGATGATCGTCGACGACAAGAATCTTCATGAGTCCCCCGGTGGGTCGCAGCGCGCGCGGTCGGCGCCGTGGGGACCGACTATGCGACCGGGAACAGCGGGGGTGAACTGTCAGAAGTGACAGGTTTTGGGGCGGGGCGACGAACGGTAGTCGGTCGCCTCGACTTGGGCACTCATGGCTACGCCGCAAGCGGAGCGGCAACCAGATATCGGTACCTTGATCTGCGCCAAATCCGGCCGGGATGGCGCGGGTATATCCTGCCGGCACAAAACAAGTGGGGAGTCGTCATGCAATCGTACCGACATGCGGTCATCTTGCTGTTGTTTGCAAGCTTGCACGCTGGGGCGGCCGATTTCGCCGACCCTGCGGCGCAACGCCGCGCGGACGCTCTCGTTGCAGTACGGGCGCACGAAGCGGTCGCGGCCAGGGTGCAGCCGGAAGCGCTCGCGTGCACAGCGCCCACACCGTTCCCGGTTGCCCCGTCCAACGGCATGGCGGCCGGCTCCTTCCCCGCAACGTCCTATACCGGCGAGAACTTCAACGTCACGGTGTGGCGGGAGTCGTGCGGCTTCGGAGTCCCCACGTCGATCATGTATCTGCGCGTCGTGCCGACGGCAGGAATGCCCTTCATCTGCAGTTCGCACTTCGTGGTGCTGCAGAGCGGAACCCAGTATGACGTCAAGCTGATCACATCCAATGCCGGCTCAACGTTCTGCAACGACCTTCTCGCACCGGTGACGTTGGCCGTCGATCAATGGTCGTCGGATCCGAAGTTCGACCAGTCGGCGCCGTTCACGCTGGTGTTCAAGGGGTATTACAACAACTTCCAGGGCCCCATCCTGGGCAGCAACGGCGCGAAGGCGAAGACGCTGGTGATTCTGGAGTTGAGCGAACTGGAGGACGCCAACATGCGCGGCGCGATCAACTATTACGTGAACAATCCGGGCGCGCCGTTCCTGCGGCTCGTGCTCGAGGAGCGCACGCTCGCGCGCTATGGCAGCCTGGCAGCGCAACTCGGGATGCCGGGGCCGGGACCGCGCTGATCGCCAATGTTGCGTGCACGAACGGGCACTTGATCGAAAGGGCGGGCTTGCAGCGACCGGAGGGTCTTGCGTCAATCGTGCCGCAGCACGCGCGGGCGCGTGAATGGTTCGACGGGGCTGGACTGCGCTGGGAAAATCCGGTGCGCGACCCAATGACCACGGCCGAGGCACCGGACTGAATTTCCGCTACTCGTGCC
>CAVTDH010000013.1:0-12053 GCA_963733435.1 uncultured beta proteobacterium | reverse complement strand
GCGCGTCGGTGTTGGGCCGCCGGTAATGCGGCAGCGACGCGACGATCTCGACGCCGCGCTCGCCCAGCCACTCGATCAGCCCGGCGTTGCGCGGCAGCAGCAGCACGGTGAGATTGCAGCGGTCCATGACGTGCTTGCCGGCTCGCGACCGCGGCGTCGACCACGTCGCGGAAGCGCGGATGCAGTTCCGGCGCGCCGCCGGTGATGTCGACGCTGTGCGCGCCGGACCGGCCGATCGCGGCGATGACGTCGTCGACCACGTCGTCCGCCATCATCGCGTCGGTGCGGTCCGGGCCCGCGTCGACGTGGCAATGCCGGCACGTCATGTTGCAGAGCTTGCCGAGATTGACCTGGAAGATGTCGAGCTGCGCCGGCCGCAGCGCGCCGCCGGCGAGCGTTTCGAACTCGACTGCGCGTGCCGTCGCGCTCCAGCGGCACCGCGGCGAGCGTGCGCAACTGCTCCGCGGTCGACGCGAGCGGCACGTGGCGACGCTGCAGCGAGGTGGCCGCGCGCGGCGAGTCATCGTCCGCCGAAAGCGTCGCGGCGACTTCTTCCAATCGGAGCTTGAACGTGGGTGCCCGCATCACATGCCCTGCTTCAGATTCCCTGCTTCAGATTCCCTGCATCACATCCCGAGCTGCTTCGCCTTCTCGCGCATCTGCATGCCATGGACCAGCGACGCGCCGCCGCGGATGGCCACCGCCACGTGCAGCGCCTCGGTCATCTGCTCGAGGTCGGCGCCCTTCTGCTGGCAATCCTGCGTGTAGGCGTCGATGCAGTAGGGGCATTGCACAGCGTGTGCCACCGCCAGCGCGATGAGGCTCTTTTCGCGCGCGGTGAGGGCGCCGTCGGCGAATACCGCGCCGTAGTAGTCGAAGAATTTCGCGCCGAGGTCGGGGCTGGCGTCGGAAACCTTGCCGAAATCGGCGAGATGCTGCGAATGGTAGTAGTCGGTCATGGCGTCTCCGGCAGGTGACAGAAGTAGTTCGTGACGGGAGGCCGGGACGTTACAGGGCAACGCACCGCGGTTCAAATCATCCGCGGCGGATGCGACAGGCGGAGGTCAGTTGGACGGCGTGCGGGAGCGCGACTCCGCGCCGGCCGTGCCCGGCGTGCTGCGGCCCGGCGCATTCGAGCGGCCATCGGTCGAGCGCTCCGAATTGGTCGCGCCGGGGGTCGAACGGCTGTCGCCGGTGCGGCCGGGCGTGCTGGCGTTGGACGGCGTACGGCCGGGGGTCGATCCCGCTGCGGGCGCCTCGCGCGTGGCGGAGCGGTTGTCGGACGAGTTGCCCTGGGCATTGGCCGCGACGGACACCGCCGCGGCCAATGTGATCGACGCGGCGATCGCGGTGGCGCGCACCAGCGAAGCGGAAAGGCGAGGCGCGTGCATGGCGGCTCCTCTCGAAAGCGATGACCGAATGCTACGCCGAGCGCGCGACGGCGTCGCGCTCCACCGCGCCGCGCTGCCACGGCCAGCGGCCTTCCAGTTCGACCTGCAGCGACATGCTGAGGAACGTGCGGATCAGCACCACGACGCCGAGAATGAGCACGTTGTCCAGCGTCGGCTCTAGCGCGACGGTGCGGATGATGTCGGCCGCGACCAGCAGTTCCAGCCCGAGCAGGATCGCGCGGCCGAGATCCTGGCGCATGCGTCCATAACGGTCGACCTGCGGGCCGCCGGCGACGAAACGCACCGACGCGAACAGCACGCCCAGCACCACGATCAGCACGCCGCCTGCATCGATCGCGAGTCCGGCCGCCTCCACCGCTTCACGAAAAGTGACCATGGCGTCCGGTCAGGCCGCTTCGCGCACCTGGTGCACCTCGTTGTCCACGAGGATCGGCGTGTCGTAATACGTATAGGTGGGCTCGCTGCCGAAGATCTGCTTGATGCGCGCGGCGAACGCCTCGTTGTGCCACTTCTTCGCGTCGGCCACCGAGCGCCACGTGTAGGCGCCGCCGCCGTAGCCGCGCTCGCCGTCGTAGAGATAGTTCTTGCGGATCAGATCCGGGTTCGCGGCCCAGTCGGCCGCGGAGGCGCGCGCGCCGGCGGCGTACTGCTCGCGCGTCATGCCCGCGGGAAGTTTGAACAGGACGATCTCGGTGATCATGGCGCGACTCCGATGGAGAAAGGGGACGACGACTCTAGCATTGCGCGCCGCCGCGGCGGCCGGTCAGCGCACCGCGAGCAGCATCTTGCCGCGCAGGTGGCGCGCGTCGCTCACCTCGTGGGCGGCGCGCGCTTCGGCGAGCGGATAGACCTTGATTTCGGGCAGCCGCACCGCGCCGGTCCGCACCAGTTCGATCACCCGCTCCAGGTGCGGGCGGTCGCGGCCGACCTTCGGACGCAGCGACTGGACGTCGGTGCGCGACGGCGTCGGCGCCGTCGGACCCGACGCGATGAACGCCGCGCGTCCGCCGGGCTTGAGCACCGCGAACGACTTCATCGCCACGTCGCCGCCGACGGTGTCGAACACCGCGTCGCAGTTGGCGACGCGCTGGGTGAAGTCTTCCTTGCGGTAGTCGATCACTTCGTCCGCGCCCAGGCCCTTCACGTAGTCGTGATTGGCCGCGCTCGCCGTGGTGATGACGCGCGCGCCGATGTGCTTGGCGACCTGGATCGCGATGCCGGCCACGCCGCCCGCGCCGCCCTGGATCAGGATGGTCTCGCCCGCCTTGAGATGCAGCGTGTCCTCGACAGCGACCAGCGCGGTCAGTCCCGCGAGCGCGATCGACGCGCACTGCAGGTGAGTGAGGTCCGCGGGCTTGCGCGCGACGATGGCCGCCTTGATGGCGATGCGCTCGCAGTACGTGCCTTCGCGGCCGACATCGAGCACGCCGAACACCGCGTCGCCCACGGCGAGGTCGGTGACGCCGGCGCCGACCGCCGCGACGACGCCCGAGAAGTCGCGCCCCGGGATGCACGGAAACACCGTGGTGCCGCCGTACGCGCCCGCGCGCACCTTGGTGTCGGCCGCATTGACGCTTGCCGCGTGCACGTCGACCAGCACTTCGCCGGGACCGGGCGCCGGATCGGGGAGGTCGCCGTACTCGAGGACCTCGGGTCCGCCGTGCTTTCTGAGGAAGATGGCTTTCATGGCGCTGGCCTCGCTGATTGGATGGACGCGAGCATAGCAGCGCGCCGCCGGGCGATAATCGCGCCGCAAGCGCAGAAGCGCCTCGGATTGCAACTCGACTGACAGGAACCATGACGACCTCCGCTCCGCAGATCCCCGCGTCGCTCCGCCAGATGATGGCGGACATGGGCCCCCGCTGGGGCCAGGACATTCCCGGCAACGTGCGCCGGACCATCGAAGCGTTCACGCCGCTGCTCGCCACCGCGCCGAAGGACGGCGTGAAGGTCACGCGCAACCTGCGTTACGGCGAGGACCCGCGTCACGAGCTCGATGTGTTCGCGCCGACCGCCGGCCCTGCGGGCGCGAAGCCCGTCGTACTGTTCCTGCACGGCGGCGCGTTCGTCGACGGCGAGCGCGACCGCTCGCCGGAGATCTATTCGAACGTTCTCTATTACTTTGCGCGGCACGGCGTCGTCGGCATCAACATGGAGTACCGCCTCGCGCCGGCGAATCCTTATCCGGCCGCCGCGCAGGACGTCGCCGCGGCGGTGGCGTGGACGCGCAAGCACATCGCCGAATACGGCGGCGATCCCGAGCGCATCTTCGTCGTCGGCCACTCGGCGGGTGCGGCGCATGCCGGCGCGTACGCCTACGACAGGCGGCTGCAACCCGCCGGCGGGCCGGGGATCGCAGGGCTCATCGTGCTGAGCGGCCGCGTGCGTGCGGAGATGCTGCCGGAGAACCCCAATGCGCCGAAGGTCAAGGCGTACTACGGCGACGATCCCGCCGCGCTCGAGGACGGTTCCGTGGTCACGCACGTATCGAAGGACAGCGTGCCCACCATGATCGCCGTCGCCGAGTACGAGAACCCGCTGATCGACGTGCACTGCGCGGAGCTCTTCCACCGCCTCGCCGCGGCCAAGCGCCGCGCGCCGCGTCTCGTGTGGCTCGCGGGCCATACGCACACGTCGATCATCGCGCACTTCAACACCGCCGAAGACCATCTCGGCCGCGAGATGCTCGAGTTCATCCGCCTGGGCCGCTAGCGCCGCCGTAGTTCGACCGGAGCGTTGTCACGCGGCGCGGGTCGGCGCAACATCCCGCCGTCCGCGTCAGCGGCGGACCGCATCGCCACGGTTTCATAGCCGGAACAAGGGATGAACATGACACAGCTTCGCATCGCGATCGCAGGCGGCGGCGTCGGCGGCATGGCGCTCGCCATCGCCCTCCAGAAACAGGGCGCGTCGGTCACCATTCTCGAGCAGGCGCGCGCCTACGGCCGTATCGGCGCCGACGTGAATCTCACGCCCAATGCCGTGCACGCGCTCGACGGCCTGGGCATCGGCGACGCGCTGCGCCGCACCGCCGCGCGGCCGCAGTTCCGCATCAGCCGCATGTGGGACACCGGCGCGGAAACCTCGCGGCTGCCGATGTCGCAGGCCGCCGAGCAGAAATACGGCGCGCCGCAGCTCACCATCCATCGCGCCGACCTGCTGGCGTCGCTGGAAGAGTGCGCTGCAACCGGGCACGCTGCGCCTCGAATCGAAGGTGCGCACCGTGGAGAACACCGCCAACGGTGCGGCGCTGGTGCTGGAGAACGGCCGGCGCGTCGAAGCCGACGCGGTGATCGGCGCCGACGGCATCCACTCGGTGGTGCGCGCGACGCTGTTCGGACCGGACCATCCAAAGTTCACCGGCCTCGTCTCGTGGCGCGCGACCTGTCCGCGCGCCGCCGTCGCGAACCTGCCCAATCTCGACAGCTTCACCAAGTGGTGGGGCCCGACCGCGGATCGGCAGATCGTGACGTTCCCGCTGAGCCTGGGCGAGGAGATCTTCGTCTTCGCCACCACGCCGCAGACCGACTGGACCGACGAAGGCTGGACGCTGCCCGGCGACCTCTACGAACTGCGCGCGGCGTACGCGGACTTCCATCCCGAAGCCCGCGCCCTGCTCGACGCCTGCACCGAGGCGACGCGCTCAGCGCTGCACGTGCGCGAGCCGATGCCGCAGTGGTCGAAAGGTCGCGTGACCATTCTCGGCGACGCCGCGCATCCGATGGTGCCGTTCATGGCGCAGGGCGCGTGCATGGCGATCGAGGATGCGGTCGTGCTCGCGCGCGCGCTCGAGCTTGCGCACGGCGACGCCTGCGGTGATAGCGTCGCCGCGGCACTCAAGGCGTACGAAGATGCGCGCCGTGATCGCACCGCGCGCGTCCAGCGCGGTTCGCTCGCCAACGAGTGGCTGAAGGAAGGCGGCAACGCCGACTGGGTCTACGGCTACCACGCGTGGTCGGCGCCGCTGGGACAGCCCGCCGGCTGAGCGGCGATCGGTGCCGCCCCGAGTCGGCTTCGCCGCTAGGGCCGGCGCGGTTTTCGCATGTAGTTGAAGGCACCGGTCAGCACGTAGATCGGCCAGAGGCCCGTCGAGAGCATCACCCACATCAGGCGGCTGTCGAGCGGATCGCGTTCGCCGCTGCCGCTCTGCCGCGTGGTGCCTTCGCTGAAGCGATGACGATTGGCGTAGGTCGCGAGGCCGAACAGCGCGCCCACAACGACATATCCCGTGATCCACCACGTCATCACACGCCTCCTTCGGGCCGCACGAGCCCGCGTTCCCGCCGCGTCGATCGACACGGTGACCGCGAGACTACCGCAGCGCGACCACGCGTGTCTGGATCGGGGACCCCCGGTGCCGCGGCCTCCGTCAGTCCTTCTGCAACAACCGCGCAAGCCGGACCGACACCACCGCCGGCACGCCGCGGCGCACCTGCTCCAGGCCGCGCCGCAACGCCGCCGGAACCTCCGCAGGGTCGCTGACGTTCTCGCCCCACGCGCCCGCGGCTTCCGCCTCCTTGGCGAAGTCCATCGGCGGATCGAAGTAGCCGCCTTCCAGCCCCGCCTTCACCGCGTAGCCGTCCGGGTAGATCGCCGCGGTGGCGCGCGTGCCGGTGCTGTAGCTGCGGTTCTGGAAGATCACCGACAGGAACGGCGCGCCGTAGCGCTTGGCCGTCCACAGCGCCGCGGTCGGCGAGCCGTACATGTAGAAGCCGTCGCCGCTCACCATCACGACGTCGCGCTGCGGCAAGCCGAACTTCACGCCCAGCGCCGCGCCCGGCCCCCAGCCGCCCGCGCTGCCGGGGTTTCGGAAGTAGCGATTCGCGCCGTCGAGCCGCGAGAGATACGCGTACAGCGGGTTGTGCGTCAGCGTGTCGTCGACCAGCACGCAGTTCTCGTCCAGCAGTTCGCCGATGCAGTGCGCGAGCCATACCGGATCGATCGGCGTGCGGTCGGCCAGCGCAAGCGCGTCGCTGCGCGCCTTCGACTTGCGCGCCACGGACGCGGCCGTCCAGCGTGCGGCGCGTTCGGCATTCGCTGCGCCGGCCCGCGCCTTCACTTCGCGCAGCAGCGCTCGCAATGAGGCCGTCGCATCGGCGGTGATGCGCACGCTGGCCTGGAACTCGTACGTCGGGATGTTGAGCTTCACTGGATCGACGTCGATCACCGCCACGTATGCGTCGGGCGACGGTGCACGCGGGCCGGGCATCCACGGCACCTCGGCGTCGAGCGCGACGACGACGTCCATGTCGTTCAACGCGATGGATGCCTGATAGAGCGGATGATCCATCGGAAAACAGTGATACGAGCGCGACGACGAGTCGACCACCGGCATCGCGAGCAGTTCGCAGAGTTCGACCAGCAGCGGGACGCTCGCCGGGTCGCGGCCGGAACCCGACACGACGATCGCCGGGTTCTTCGCGGCGACCAGACGCGCGGCGACTTCTGCGATGGCATCGGGGTCGGGCGCGGGCGCGAGCGCGATGCCGAGTTGATCCGCGCTCGGAAAGCTCGCGTCGGGCACCGCCGCGAGCGCGACCTCCCGCGGCATGCTGAGGTACACCGGTCCGCGCGGCGGCGTGCACGCGACCTGCAGGGCACGGCTGACCACGAGGCCCGGGTTGTCCTGCATCTCCAGGCGGTGCTCCCACTTCATGTACTGCCGCACGATGGCGTTCTGGTCGTAGAGGTCCTGCACCCAGAAGTGGCCGGCATCGCGCGAACCGCGCCGCGTGCCCGGCATGCCGACCGGCGGCGCACCCGCGGTGATCAGCACGGGCAGGCCGCTGCGCATGGCGCTGTGGATCGCCGATCCGTAATGCTGCGTGCCGACGTCGACGTGCGCGGCCGTCGCCGCCGGCCTGCCCGTCGCGGCCGCGTAGCCCAGGGCGGCATTCAACGCCGGGTTCTCGTGCGTGAGCAATACGAGGCGCGGTGCCTTGCGGCCCAGCGCCTGCGCCTTCGCGATCGCCTCCTGATAGAACGCGAGCTCGGAGCCCGAGGTGAAGAAGAGCACCTCGACACCGCCCGCGGCCATTGCCGCGACCACCGCTTCGCCCGCGTCCGCGACGTCGATCCGCTGCCAGTTCGCGCTCATGCCGCCCTCCGTGAATCGGTCGAAAAACCGTTCGGCTGCAAATGAATTAGATTCATGCGATGGAACTCAAGCAACTACGCGCCCTGAAGGAGATCGTCGAGACCGGCAGCTTCAGCGTCGCGGCCGAGCGGCTGCGCCTGACGCAATCGGCGCTGAGCCACCAGATCAAGAACCTCGAGTCCGAACTAGGCGAGACGCTCCTCATCCGCGGCAAGCCGCGCGTGATGCCCTCGGAGGCGGGCCGCATGGTGCTCGCATCCGCGGAGCGCATCCTCGCGGAGGTAAGCGCGATCGGCGAACACTTCCGCGCCGCCGACAAGGGCCCCGCGAAGGGCACCCTCCGCGTCGCGGCCACCAACTTCGGCATGGTCTATCTCTACGGTCGCCTCTGCGAAGCGTTCATGGCGCGGCATCCCGGCATCGAGATGGCTTTCCGCGCGACCGAGACGCCCGAGGAAGCCGCGCGCCGCGTCGAAGGTGGCGAAGCCGACGTCGCGTTCATTCCGTTCCTGTCGCCGCATCCGCTGCTCGAGACCGTCGCGCTCGGCACGACGGAGGACGTGTTCATCGTCGGCCGCAGCCATTCGCTCGCGCGGCGCCGCACCGTCACGCTCGACGAACTGCGCCAGTCGCGCTTCGTTCGCTTCCATCCCAACAGCGGCAGCCGGACGGTGTCGGATCGGCTGTTCGCCGACGGCGGCTATCCGCCGATCGCGGCGGAGTCGAACGACGCCGAGTTCGTGAAGCGAATGGTCGGCATGGGCGTGGGCGCCGCGCTGATCCCGGTGATCGCCGTCGCGCGCGAGGCGCAGGCCAGAACGCTGCGCCTGCTGCGGCTGCGCGACCATCCGATCGCGATGGAATTCGGCATGGTTCACCGGCGCGGCCTGCACATGCGCGCCGTCGCACTGCTGAAGGCCTTCGCCCTGGAGATGCGTGGGCCCGAACTGCGTCATCTCACCATCGAGACGATCGCCCGGCAGCCGTTCGGACACTGACGCCGGCGCCGGCTACTTGTCGACGTCGTCGTCCAGCATGACCGGCGGAAACTCGGGCTTGCCGTCCTTCACCTTCATGCGCTTGCGCGCCTCGGCCGGATCGAGCGGGACCAGGCGCTTGAGCGGCTTTTTCGAGTAGATGGTGATCTCGATGTTGGTGCCGTGGCCGACGTTCTGGTGCGACACGCCGCGCGGGATCACCGTCATCTCGCCTTCGTTGATGGTGATCGGACCGGTCTCGCTGCGCAGCGTGCGGCTGCCCTTGTACTGGAACGCCCACTCGTCGGCGCCGAGGTTGCGGTGCCAGCCGCCCTGCTCGCGGTCGCAGTTGGCGACCTCGATGATCATGTCTTCATTCCCGTAGAGCACCAGCGGCATGTAGCCGTTCTCCATGTCGACGCCGGTGACCACGCCCTCCTCGAAGATGTCGTTGAGGGAGATCTTTTCCATCTTGCGGCCGCCGGTGGCCGCGTCGTTGAGGAGATCCTCGTCGCGCTCGATGACGAAGCGCTTCTCGGTGCCGTCGCCCCAGTCGGCGATCGACGGCCCCCAGTGGGTGACGAACTCCTTGATCTTCTTGCCCATGCCTCGGCCTCCTTGTCGTGTGCTCAGAGCTTGCGCGCCATCCAGTCGGCGCAGATCTGCATCGCGGGTAGCTGGTTGTCGAACTGGGTGTGCGCCGGGCCGCCGTTCTCGCCGGTGAAGACGACGAACTCCTTTTCCGGCGATCCGATGGCGTCGAACATCGCCTGCGCGTCGTCCATCAGCACCTGCTGGTCCTCCTTGCCGTGCATGACCAGGAACGGGCAGCGGATGCGCGCGGCGAAGTCGGCGACGCGGAAGTCCTTCACCTTCTCGACCGCCGCTTCCATGGTGTCGGTGCCGGTGATGAACATGAGCTGGAAGCGCGGCGCGGCGACGATGCCGTTGCCCTGCATGCGGCGCACCCACACGCGGTGATAGTCGTAGATCGCGCCCCACGCGACCGTGGCCTTCAGCCGCGGCTCGAAAGCCGCGGCGCGTGCGACGTAGTAGCCGCCGAGGCTCGATCCGACGATGCCGATGCGCGCAGGGTCGACCTCGCGGCGCCGCTCCAGCCAGTCGATCGCCGCGCCGACGGGCTTTTCGTAGTCGTGGCGCGTCACGAGCTTCTGCATCCGCAGCGCCTCGCCGATGCCCGGCGTGTCGATGAACAGCGCGTTGATGCCGCGCAGGGCGAAGGCGAGGCGCGCGCGCAGGAACCACAGTTCCTTGGTGGTATCGAGACCGCAGATGAAGATCGCCGCGGGCGCCTTGTCGGGACGATTGGCGGCGGGCACGAAGTACGCGGGCAGCGTGCTGCCTTCGAACGGCACCTCGACGCGTTCGACCGGATGCGCGAACGCGTCGCGACCGAGATCGAAGGTGCGCAGGACCTCGCGATACGACGCCATGCGCGCCGCGTCGGCGGGTGGAATGAAGTGCTCCGAGATGGTGTGATACAGCGCGGACAGGAAGTAGTTCTCCGCCGCGGTGATGCGCGAACCCTGCTTCGCGCGCTGCTCCAGCACGTCGGCGATCCACGCCCACTCGCGATGCCACGCGGCGTCGTCGCCGACCTTGTCCTGCAGCCGCTCGATGACCATGGTGATGTCGCCGAGCTGTCCGCCCGCCGCGAAGGCGAGCAGCGTGTTGTACGACCAGCGATAGTGCCCGGGAAAGAAATGGAACACGGCTACTCCGCCTTCATGCCGGTATCGGCCACCAGCTTCTTGTACCGCGTGATGTCGCTGCGGATGATCTCGGCCAATTGCTCCGGCGAACTCGGCGATGCGATGAAGCCCTGGTTCGCGAGCGAGTCCCTGAGGTCGGGCGCGGACAGCACCGCCGCGATGTCGGCGTTGATCTTGCGGATGATCTCCGGCGGCGTTCCGGCGGGTGCGAGCACGCCGTACCAGAGCTCCGGATCGAAGGCCTTGTAGCCGAGCTCCGCGACGGTCGGAATCTCCGGCGCGATGGGGCTGCGCTTGTCGCCGGCCACCGCGAGTGCACGCAGCTTGCCCGACTTGATCAGCGGCGCCGCCGTGTGCAGCGCGATGAACGCGCCGCCGGTCAGCTGGCCGTTGAGCAGGTCGGGCGTGATCGGACCGGGTCCCTTGTACGGCACGTGCACGACGTCGATGCCCGCCACGTACTTGAACAGCTCCATCATGATGTGGTGCGTCGTGCCCGCACCCGCCGACCCGTAGCTCAGCTTGCCGGGATTGGCCTTCACGTACTTGACGTACTCGTCGAGCGTGTTCGCCGGGAACGACGGATTGACCACCAGCACCATGCTCGCGATGGCGAGATTGGACACCGGCGCGAGGTCCTTGAGCGGGTCGTACGGAATGTTCTTGTAGAGCGCCGGCGTGATGGCGAACGAATGCGGCGTGACCGACAGGGTGTAGCCGTCGGGCGCCGCCTTGGCGACGAGGTCGTTGCCGATGATGGTGCTGGCACCCGGCTTGTTCTCGATCACCACCGGCTGGCCCCAGCGCTCCGACAGCTTGGCGCCCACGGCGCGCGCGAGCAGATCGGGGCCGGAGCCGGTCGACGACGGCACGATCACCCGTACGGGTTTGGCGGGATACGACTGCGCGGCCGCCTGCGTCGCGGTCAGCAACGCCGCGACCAGTACAGAGCAGAGTTCTTTTCATTGGGCACCTCCTGGTCGCCAAAGCGTCACACGGCGGACGCACGGCCGTCCAATGAAAGGGATTCACGCGGCGCATGAGGCGCGCTCATCCGCCGGCGGGCTGCCCGCCGCGATGCAGGGCCGCAACGGCGCGTCCGGGCCGCACGGCGAATCGTCCGCGATAATGGGGCGCCCGCGCAGGTCCGGTCAGGATGACGGCCAGCGCACAGGCCGCTTCCGTTCAACCCACGCAGTCGATGGAGATGCGATGAAGGTACTGATCATGAGCCGGGAGCCGCGTCCGCACGGGCCCTGGCACACCAAGGCGCGCCACGCGGGCTGCCTGACCCACTGGGTGCAGATGCACCTCGGCCCGGAGCCGCTGGTGATCTATCCGCACATGTTCGTGCGCGGCTACGCCATCGTCGCCGAGGTGCAGACCTCGCGCCGCCTGCGCGAGATCCTGCAGGGCAACACCATGTGGATGGACGAGACCTATCACGTCTACATCCTCGAACAACTCGGAGAGGAGGATGCGGTGAGCCAGTCGACCGACGTGAACGAACTGCCCGTGGTGCCGGGCAAGCAGCGCTTCCTGATCCTCGCCCGCCCCGCCAAGCCGACCGCGCCGACGGTGGACTTCGCCGGCACCGACCGCATGCTGGAGCGGATGCAGACCGAGCACGGCGCGCAGGTGTATCGCCTGGTCGAGGACATCTGCGGCTACGCCATCCTGGTCAACGTGAGCGATCACGACCAGTTGCGCGCGCTGCTCGAGCCGCTGCCGATCACCGAGCACGTCAACTACCAGATCATTCCGCTTGGCACCATCGGTGGCCACCAGAAGCATCTGGTGGATCTCGGGCAATACGACGAACTCAAGGCTACAA
>CAVTDH010000012.1:0-46906 GCA_963733435.1 uncultured beta proteobacterium | reverse complement strand
CTGCGCAGCGAACTTGCCGTGGCATGCGCTGTGCATAAGGAGAGTGCGGCAGGCAATTGCGCACGTACCACTCAACCCACCAAGGAGATTCCGATGAAGACATTTGCTGCGGCGCTGATGGCGACCGCGATGGTGCTGATGGCTGGATGCAATACGGTCGAAGGCGCGGGCAAGGACGTGAAGGCGACGGGCGCGGCGGTGGAGCGCGCGGCGGACAAGGCCAAGCCCAACTGACGTGCCGGTGCAGATGACCGGATACGCCGCCGGCCCCCCGGCCGGCGGCGCCGACGGGATGGCACGCGCAGCGGACGAGGGTGTTGCCGGCAAGGCCGACGCGGCACGGGCCGCGGGCGATCGCGCGACCGGCGTCGCGACCGACGCCGGGACGGACGTCGCGGCGGTTGCGCCGACGCTCACCGTGATCGAAATCGCGGTGATCGTAATCGCCGTGCTGATGACGATCGCTGCGGCACGTGTCGCTCAGCCGATCCTCGTGCCGGTGGTCGCCGGATTGCTGGTCAGCTACACGCTGCGCCCCGCGGTGTCGCTGCTCGAGCGCGCGCGCGTGCCGCGCGTGGCGGCAGCGGCACTGGTGATCGCCGTCCTCGTCGGCCTCATCTCCGCCACCGGTTACGCCATCCGGGACGATGTGAACGACGCGGTGGCGGAGTTGCCCTCGGCCGCGCGCAAGCTCCGGCTCGCGGCCGTGCAGTCGGCGCGGGAATCGCCGGGTCCGATTTCACGTGTGAAGGAGGCGGCCGCTGAACTCGACCGCGCGGCGCAGGAAGCCTCGGGGGTGCCCGCGGCCGCCGCGTCCGCCGTGCCGCTCGCCACCGGCGTGGAGGCGCAGTTCCAGCGCTTCGTCACGCAGGAGTCGAACAACGCGGTCGCCGTCGCTTCGCAATTACTGGTGGCGCTGCTGCTCGCGTTCTTCCTGCTGGCCGCGGGCGACACGTTCCGGCGCAAGGTGACCAGGATCGCAGGCGCGTCGCTTTCGCGCCGGCGCGTCACCGTCGAGGTCCTGAACGAAATCGACGACCAGATCCAGGCGTACATGTTGACGCTGCTGGTCGCGAACGTGCTGATCGCCCTGGCGACCTGGGGCGCGCTCTGGCTTCTCCATGTACCGAATGCGGGCATGTGGGCGGCGGGCACGGGCGTGCTGCACTTCATCCCCTATGCGGGAACGGCGATCGCCGCGGCGGCGGTGGGTGTCGCCGCGTTCGTGGCCAGCGGCAGCCTGGGCGATGGGATGCTGGCCGCAGCGACGATCTTCGGCATCGCGGTCGTCATCGGCATGGGTCTCACCACCTGGCTGCAAGGCCGCGTCGCGCGCATGAACCCGGTGGCTGTCTTCATCGGCGTGCTGTTCTTCGGATGGCTGTGGGGAGGTTGGGGCCTGCTGCTCGGCATGCCGATCCTCGCGGTCCTGAAGAGCGTCGCGGATCGCGTCGCATCGCTGCACGCGGTGAGCGAGCTGCTCGGTGCGTAGGCGTACACAACGGCGTTTGTCGGCGCCGTCCTACGGCCGCGGAACTATCGCGCATGGCGCCTCGTAGCGGCTGCGCTGCGCACCGGATTGGGACGGATCAACTGCTTGATTTTTTGGGTAATCCCCGCAGGCACGCAACCTGCATCGGTACTGCAGGCAACTTTCGGCGCAGACCCGCGTCCAATGGAGGATTCATGAAGACCGCACTCGTCGCATTGCTTTGCTTTACTGCCGTAACGCTGTCCGCGTGCAACACCGTCGAAGGCGCCGGCAAGGACGTGAAGGCCACCGGTCAAGCCGTGGAGAACGTCGCCAAGGACGCCAAGCCCAAGTAGCAATCCCGCCAAGCAGGAGTTCGCATGACGTTGGTCGATGACATCAAGACGCTGCTCGAGTCGCCCAGGATGAACGTGAGGGATGTGCGCACGCTGCTTCGCGTCGATCATGACGAGTTGCTGCAGGTCGCACGCGACATGTTCGAATCCGAAGGCGCCGAGGAGCGCCGGACGCTCCTGAAGAAACTCAAGCCCGCGCTCGTCGCGCATTCCCGGGCGGAAGAAAAGGAAGTCTACGAGCCCCTGACCCGGCTCGCCGGCGAAACGCGCGACATCGCCTACGAGGGGTACGTCGAGCACGGGTTGCTCGACGAACTGCTCGAACGGCTCTCCAAGAGCCGCAAGACCGAGACCGACGAGTGGAAGGCGCACGCGAAGGTCCTGTTCGAACTCCTCCAGCACCACATCGAAGAGGAGCACGCGCAGATGTTCGAGGAACTCGCAGAGCGTTTCACCGACGAGCAACGCGAGGTGATGGGCCGGCGATTCGTCGCCGCGAAGGCCCGACTGGCCCTTCCCAAGGTGCGCGCTGCATGACGCAGACACTCGTGGCAGGAACGCAACGCACCGGCATCCTGTCCGCGCAGTTCGACGACTTCGAGCGCGCCGGCATCGTTGCCGACGAGTTGAAACAGCAGGGCTTTGCCAGCGACGACATCGAACAGTTCCAACTCAATGCAGCGGGCCAGCACGACCGCGCTCCGGTCGGCGGCGACGAAGACGCCGACGTCAACGCGCAGGAGGGCGACTCCGGTGCGGCTTCGGGCGCCGCAATCGGCGGCGCGGCCGGTCTGTTGGTGGGCGTCGCAACGATCCCCGTGCTGGGACCGTTCGCCGCGGCGGCCGGCCTCGCGGTAGGCGCCTATACGGGTTCGCTCTCCGGCGCGGTGCAGGCGATGGGTGACCGCACGGACCAGGATGGCCGGTCGGTACCGGAGGTGCAAACCCGGCCGGCGGGCGTACGCCTGGTCGTGCGAGTGCCGACGGCACCACAGCGCGCGCGCGCACTGGCCACATTCGACCGCCACCACGCGCGCTCGGTCGAAGAGGCCGATGGCACCTGGCGTGACGGAACGTGGTTCGACTTCGATCCGGTGAGCGTCCCGCGCTGGGTTGTGCCGCCGGTGCGCTGAGCCGTACCGCAACGCTGCGTATGCGCGCCGGCCGGGGCTCGCGTCCCCGAACGCGCATTCCTGCATTAGGGTTTCGGCCGCCGCCCCAGCGGCCTACCAGGACTTCAGTCCCACCTCCGCGGCCATGGCCTTCGTGATCGACTGCTTCGTGGTCGCGAAGTCGGCCCAAGGGTCGGCCGCCTGGCCAGCCGCTCCCGCGCGTTGCGGACGTTGAAGTGGTCGAAGCGCACGTCCTGCGCGAGTTCGTCCCAGTCGATCGGCATCGCCACCGGCGCGTTGCGGCGCGCGCGCACCGCGTACGGCGCGATCGCCGTGGCGCCCTCGGCGTTGCGCAGGTAGTCGATGAAGATCTTGCCCTGTGCGGCGCTCCTTGGCCAGCGTCGCGGTGAAGCGATCGGGGAACGTGCGTCGCCAGGAACGTCGGCGACGGCGTTGGTGAACGCCTTCGCCTGCGTCCCAGTCCAGCGTCGCGCGGATCGGCACCACGACGTGCAGCCCCTTGCCGCCGGTGGTCTTGAGGAAGCCGCGCAGCTCGAACTCGTCGAGCAGCGTGCGCAGCAGCCCCACCGCTTCGACCAGGTCCGGCCACGGCGACGCGTCGTCGGGGTCGAAGTCGAAGATCGAGCCGGTCGGGACGATCGAGCCGCGGGCGGCGCGATCCCCACGGATGCAGCTCGATCACGCCCCACTGGACCAGCGCCACGAGCGCCTTCGGCGGACGAGGCGCCCATGTAGATCGGCGCCGCCGGCGACTTCCGCGCACGGCGATGCGCGCGACGGCGGCGTTCACGCTCGTGTCCGCGTGCTTCTGGTAGAAGCACTGGCCGCGCCAGCCGTCGGGACAGCGGACGCAGCGCTCAGCGGCCGGTCCCGCGACGTGCGGCAGCAGCCGCGGCGCGATCGTCGAAGTAGTACTGGGCGATGTCGCCCTTGGTGAGCTGCGGCTTCGGGAAAGTAGGGCTTGTCCGGGATTGCGAGAGCGCGATGCCGCGCGACCGTCGCCGACGCGCGCAGCGGCTTGCCGGTGCGCCGGGTGACGTACGGCGCGGACTTCGTTCGGCTGTCTTCGTCGCCCGTTTGCGTGGCCGCGCGGCTTCCGGCGGTGTCGGCGGTTCGTCCACGGCATCCTCCGCGTACGACCTCGCGCGCCTTCTTGTCGGCGCGCAAGCCCAGGAACGACGGGTGGCGCAGCGCGCCGTCGTCGCTCCACTCGGTGAACGCGACCTCGGCGACGAGATCGGGCGTCACCCAGTGCGCGCCGCGCGCCGCGAAGCCGCGCGGCGGATTCGCGAACGGCGGCGTCGCGCGCTCGAGCGTCGCGCAGCTTGCGGTGCACTGCGCGCAGCGTGGCCTCGTCGAAGCCGGTGCCGACCTTGCCCGCGTAGCGGAGCGTGCCGCCCTCGTAGACGCCGAGCAGCAGCGCGCCGAAGCCGGTGCGCGAGCCCTGCGGGTCGGTGAAGCCGCCGATCACCATCTCCTGCCGGCGTCGTGCACTTCACCTTGACCCAGTCGCGCGTGCGCGCGCCGTCCGCGTAGGGCGAGTCGGCCCGCTTGCAGACGGCGCCCTCGAGGCTGCAGCGAGCACGCCTGCCGGAAGAACTCGGCGCCATCGCCGGCGCACCTCGGGACCGACGCGGACGCACGCCGACGCCATCGCCGACCACCTCGCGCAGCAGCGCCTTGCGCTCGGCCAGCGGCACGCCGCGCAGGTCGTAGCCCGTCGACGTACGGAAGATCGAACGCGAAGAACGAGCACTGGCCGGCGTGCGCCGCCGACAGCGCGTTCTGCAGCGCCTGGAAGCGCGAGCGCCCCTGCGCGTCGAGCACGACGACCTCGCCGTCGATCCATGCGCTGCCGCACCGGCAGCTGCGCGAGGTCGCGCGCGACGCCGGGGAACGGCGCGTCGTCCAGTCGCTGGCCGTTGCGCGACGAACAGCGTGCAGCGTGCCTCCTGTCGATCCGCGCGAGCATCCGGTAGCCGTCGTACTTGATCTCGTGGATCCAGTCGTCGCCTGCGGGCGGCGTGGTGACGAGCGTCGCGAGCATCGGCGCGAGCGTCGCCGGCATTGCGGCGCGGCGCGCGCCGGCGGGCAGCGAGCTCGCCGCGCGCTTTCGCCGGCGCTTCGCGACCGTCGCCGGCGTCGCAGGCGCGACCTTCCTGCGCGGCTTCGCGACGGGCTGCGACCGCCCCGGCACGCACATTCTCGCGCCGCCGACCGGTTCGACTGCCAGACGCGCGAGCGGCCCTGCGCGATCTCGTCGAGCTGCGGCCGGTGCGACGCTGTCGGGCGCCGTCGTCGACGATCGGCCCGGCCCGCCGTTGCGGGCGGCCTCATCGTCGCCCTTGATCAGCAGCCACGCCTTGTCGCCGGTCTTGCCGCCGTACCTGCTGCGCTGCGTGCGCACCAGCGTCCAGCGCGCCCTTGCAGCTTTTCGCCGTCGAGCGCGAACTTGAGATGGCCCTTCGCGTAGCCCGCGCGCGGGTCGCCCTCGGGCGCCCACGTGCCGCGGTCCCAGACCATCACCGTGCCGCCGCCGTACTGTCGCGGCGGGATCGATGCCCTCGAAGCCGCCGTACTCGAGCGGATGGTCCTCGACGTGCATCGCGAGCCGCTTGTCGGCCGGGTCGAGGCTCGGGCCCTTCGGCACCGCCCAGCTCAGCAGCACGCCGTCGAGCTCCAGCCGGAAGTCGTAGTGCAGGTGGCTCGCCGCGTGCTTCTGGACGACGAACGACAGCGCGCGGCCTGCGCCGCTTGCCGACCTTGCCGCGCGGCTCGGGCGTGAGCCCGAAGTCGCGCTTCGCGCGGTAGGTCTCGAGCGGCCATCGGCGGGGCGCACGCGCGTCAGGCGCGCTTGCGCTTCGCCGCCGGCTTGGCCGTGGCGCGGCTCGCCGTGGCGGGGGAACGCACGACCTTCAGCGCCGCGCGCTTCAAGCCGGTCGTCCTGGCCGGCGCGGCCTTCGCCGGCGCGGGCTTCGCGGCGGCGCCGCCCTTGCCGAGGCTGCGCTTCAGCAGATCCGCGAGGTCGATGACCTGCGCCGCTGCGCGGCGTCTCCGTCGTCGTCCTTGCCGGGCTCCGTGATCTCCTTGCGTCTGCCCTTCCTTGATCTTCTGCTTGATGCGCGCCATCAGGTCGTCGTGGTACGTGCTGCGGAACTGCGTCCGGCTTCCACTGCTCGGTCATGTCGTCGACCAGCCGCTTGGCGAGCTCGACCTCCTTCGGCGTGACGCCGGCGGCCTTCAGTCCCGCCGCCGGCAGGTCGAGCCCGTCGGTGTTGCGCAGCTCGTCCTGGTAGCGCAGCGTGTTCAGCATCAGCGCGCGTGCCGCTGACGACGACCGCGGCGAGGTGCTGCGTGGTGCGGATGACGACCTGCGGCGATCGCGATGCGCCCGGTCGCGCGCAGCGTCTCGCGCAGCAGCGCGTAGACCTTCTGCCGCGCGCCGGCGGGCGCGAGGTAGTAGGGCGTCTCGAAGTACTCGGCGGGACTTCGTCGGCCGGCGACGAACGCCTGGATGTCGATCGTCTGCGTCGCCTTCGACGTTGGCGCGGCGGAAATCCTCGTCGGTCAGCACGACGTACTGGTCCTTCTCGTACTCGTAGCCCTTGACGATGTCGCCCCACTCGACTTCCTTGCCGCTCTGCTTGCTGTAGCGCTTGTAGCCGACCGGCGAGAAGTCGCGCTTGTCGAGCATCGAGAACTTGAACGACTTGCGGTCCTCGGCCGGGATAGAGCTCGACCGGGATGTTGACGAGGCCGAACGTGATCGCCCCTTTCCACAACGCGCGTGCCATGGCTCAATCCCTCCAGGAGGCGCGGACGGACGATTCCTCGTCGCGCGGATGACAGCGCACGCAGGCACCGACGACCCGCCGGCCCACGTGAACGAAGCCGCATTCCCAGCATGCGGTGAGCGTGGCCTCTCCAGTGCGCGCGCAGATGCCGCAGCGGCACTCGGGCATTGCGCAATCGGCGAGGTCGAGCGGACAGGCTTCCATGGCGAGATATTAGAGAACGCAGCACGGATGACCATCGGCGCCCGAGCCTGGCGATTGCCCGCGTTCGTCCTACGCGCGATCGCGGGCATCGTCACCTGTCCGGCAGTCTCCTTCCGGCATAGATTGCTTCCTCGAAGTGCCGACGCAAGCGCTGCGACGCCCCCGGATCTCCCGGGCGTCGCTCGTCTGTAGTCGTGCATGTCGTTTGCGCAGCTATGTAAACAAATCCTTCAAGCGGGAGACGCCATGCCGACGATCGTGGGGCTGTACGAGACGCTGCAGGCGGCCCAGGGCGCCGTGAGCGACCTGGTGGAGGGGGGGTTCGCACGAGGCGCCGTGAGCCTCGTAATGCCCAGCGAGCTCTCGTTCGACGTGAGTGCGAAATCGCCGGCCTGTTCGCGAGGCAACGCGTCCGTTGCGCTCGCCTCGAGTGCGAATGGGGTGGTCGACTGCGGCAGCCTCGGCACGAGAAGCGTGCTGGTCGCGGGTCCGCTGGCCACCGCGCTGCCACGCGGCGGGGGCGATCCGGCTCAAGCGTCGGTCCTGCGCGCGCTGTCCGCCACCGAGGTCGGCGCGACCGCCGCCCACTATTTCACCGAGGCGGTCTGCGCCGGCGCAATCCTCGTCGCCGTGCGTTGCGAGGACATGCGCGTGCGCGATGCGCGCGACATCCTGGACGGACATGCGCCGCCGGATCCGCGCTGGTTGCGACCCGTCCGCGCGACGAAGGCAGCGGGCACGACGGCGAACTCCTGAATCGCGGGCCTGCCGGCGCGCGCACGCAACGAACCGACGAACGACACCCACAGGGCAATCCCCGATGCGAATCCCGGCACCCTCCGCCGCACCACCGCGACGCGCACTGGTACCCGTCGCCGGGCGCGGCACGCGCATGTATCCGGCGACGGCGGCAGTTCCGAAGGAACTGCTGCCGATACGGACGCGGCCACTGCTCGAGTTCGCGCTCGACGAAATCCTGGCGGCGGGGATCTCGGAGATCGTGCTGGTCACGGCGCGGGGCAAGTCCGCGATCGAGGACTTCGTCGAAGACTGGTGTGGCCGCCAGCGTGTGGACGTGCGCCTGGCCTATGTCCGCCAGCGGGCGCCGCGTGGTCTGGGCGACGCGGTCCTCTGCGCGGAACATCTGCTGCACGATGATGCGTTCGCGGTGGTGCTGCCCGACGAACTCCTCGTCGGCGCCGATTCGACGCTGGCACGGCTTGCCGCGACCTACGCCCGACACGCGCGCGCGACGATCTCGCTGCAGCCGATCACCGATGAGGAGACGCGCGCCTACGGTGTCGCGGCAGTGTCGGGCGCCACCGACGGCGAGTACACCATCCACGACCTGGTCGAGAAGCCGGGTCCGGCCGCCGCGCCTTCGCGGCTGGGCATCGTCGGCCGCTACGTGTTGCCGGCGACGATCTTTTCCGCGTTGCGCGGGCTCCCCGTGCATGACGAGGGCGAGGTGGAACTCACCGATGCGCTGGCGGTGCTCGCGCGTGTGCAGGGAATCCGCGGCGTTGCACTGCGGCAGCGACGCACCGACTGCGGCAGCCCGGAGGGATTCCTGGAAGCCCAACTGAGTGTCGATGCGGTCGTGCGCATCCGGCGCGACGCAGTCCCCGGTGCCGACGTGCGCGACATCGCACTGGCGCTACCCGCCGCGGGCACGACCGCTCGGCGCGACGTCGACGCGCTGGCCATCGGCGTGTACACGGCAGGGCATGGACGACATCACCCGCACCGCGCGAGCGGCGACCGAAAGGACGCTCCGTGACTTCCTTCGCGCCGGGCATTTGCCGGCGGCGGGCGCGTACCCGTGGTTGGCGCGGCGCAGCGGCGCGCACGCGCTCGGCGGGTACCGCCCGATCTCACGAAGGCGTGACTCCGGTCGCGGGCAACACGTCCGACCCATCCGCAAGGCTCAACATGCAACGCATCATTCCCTTCGTCTTCGCAGTCGCGCTTGGCGCGTGCTCGGAGCCCGCCACACTGCCGGCAAAGTCCCCGCCAGCCGGTCCCGCGCCAATGCTGCCGGCGCCGACACAAAGCCTGCTCCCGACGGTGTCGATCGCGCCCGCCGTGGGGTGGGAGGGCGATGCGACACCGGTCGCCACGCCGGGCCTGGCGGTACGTGCATTCGCGACGGGGCTCGATCACCCCCGCTGGCTGTACGTACTGCCGAATGGCGACGTGCTCGTCGCCGAGTCCAATGCGCCGTCGAAGGAGACGAGCGGACTGCGCGCGTGGGCGATGAAGCTCGTGATGAAGCGTGCGGGGGCCGGCGTGCCGAGCGCGGACCGCATCACGCTGCTGCGCGACACGGACGGCGATGGCGTCGCGGAGACGCGCCACGTCTTCGTCGCGGGCCTCAGATCACCCTTCGGGATGGCGGTGGTCGGGGACTGGCTCTACGTCGCGAACACGGATGCGCTGGTTCGCTTCCCATACCAGCCAGGGCAGACGTCGATCGCGGCGGCGCCGGAAACCGTGGTCGCGCTTCCCGCGGGACCCGTGAACCAGCACTGGACGCGGAACGTGCTGGGTAGCGAGGACGGCTCGCGCCTCTACGTGACCGTGGGCTCCAACAGCAATGTGGCCGAGCGAGGCATCGCGGAGGAGCAGGATCGCGCGACGATCCTCGAAGTCGATCCGCAGCAGAAGACTTACCGCGTGTTCGCCGGCGGACTGCGCAATCCCAACGGGCTCGCGTGGGAGCCGCACACGCGCCGGCTGTGGACGGTCGTGAACGAGCGCGACGAACTGGGCGACGATCTCGTGCCCGACTACCTGACGTCGGTGGCGGACGGTGCGTTCTACGGGTGGCCGTACAGTTACTTCGGCGCGCACGTCGACACGCGCGTCTCGCCGCAGCGGCCCGACCTCGTGGCGACGGCGATCGCGCCGGACTACGCTCTGGGCGCGCATGTGGCGGCGCTGGGCCTCGCGTTCTACACGGGTACGCTGCTGCCGCCGCACTATCAGGGTGGCGCGTTCGTCGGCGAGCATGGCTCATGGAACCGGCGCCCGAAGAGCGGCTACCAGGTCGTGTACGTGCCGTTCCGGGACGGGCGTCCGTCCGGAATGCCGGAGGTCGTCCTCGGCGGCTTCGTCGACGAGTCCGGCGACGCGCGTGGTCGGCCCGTCGGCGTCGCGGTCGACCGGCAGGGCGCCGTGCTCGTGGCGGACGATGTCGGAAATGCGATCTGGCGCGTGACGCCGCAATAGGCGCGGGACCGGGGCACGATCGCGGGACCTGTCCGAACGGTCCGGCCATCGGCCGCGCATCGCACGCGGCGCGCACTGCACGGGCCGGCGGCGGCGTGTATCCCGCTCGCTGGCGCATTGGCGCCGGCGACCCGATCCGGCGATCTTCTTCCACCAAGTCGCTGCCGTCGCGCGGTAACGGTGCTGGCCACCCCTTGGCATGGTAGCTCCCGCCACGACCGAGATGGATGCCGCTCTCGTTGCGACGCGCGCCGCCGTGCGCCCATCCGGCCCGGTGGCGCGCATCGAGTCAGATCGACGGCGCTGTGGTCTTGTCGGCGGCGGTATTGGAGGACTTCCTGCGTTGGGTCATGGGCACTCTTCGATGGAAGCGCGCTGGGCGCGGTGGGACAGGAAAGCCAGTCGGGGTGTTCGATGGTCGCTGCGCGCGAGCAAGGCAGGAATCGGCCGCGTTCCGGTTGAGCTGTAGTCGGCGGCCTGCATGCAGGTAGAACCGCCGCCTGGCCGTCGCGCCGCGGCTCGATGGCGCCGAACGGAATCGAGTGCAGGTCGTCCGTGTGACGCCGTCCGTGACGTCGGCGCACTGCCTACATGAAGTTCGGAATTGCATGCACTGCGCGCGCGCTGCGGCGCCGCTACATTGTCGAGAGCGTACGAGCCGTTCTTTGGGCTCTGTACTCGCAACGCCAACCCCAAGAAGGAGCACACCATGTTCGGTTTCAACGAGCCTGCCCGAGACAGCGACGCCATCGAGATCCTCAAGAGCGACCACGAGGAGGTCGATGCGCTGTTCGAGGAGTACGAAGCGAAGAAGGACGAAGGCGATACCGCCGCGAAGGGCGAACTCGCGCGACGCATCTGCGACGCCCTCACCGTGCACGCGACGATCGAAGAAGAGATCTTCTATCCGGCCGTCCGTGGGGCCGAAGAGGAAGCCGACGAACTCGTCGACGAGGCGGCCGTGGAGCACCAGTCGCTCAAGGACATCATCGGCCGCCTGGAAGCGGCGCCACCGAAGGACCCGCTCTACGACGCCGGCGTGAAGGTGCTCTCCGAGTACGTGAAGCACCACGTGAAGGAAGAGGAGAACGAGCTCTTCCCGAAGGTGAAGGCGATGGGTCTCGATCTCGTCGCGCTCGGCGAGCGGATGAAGGCGCGCAAGGACGAGTTGCTGGGCGAGAGCGTGCCGCGCCCGCGCCGCATGGGGACGCACGCCAGCGCGCGCGCGCCGCGCTGACCGCGCGCGCCGGACGCCGCGTCGACCGCGTGCGTCCGGCGTGCCCACGCCGCCCGCTCGCGTGGCGGGTCGAAATTCATTCCAGGCGGATTGCTAGCGATCGCCTTCGATGCTGTACTCCGCGACAAGGCGTGCGGTGCGGATGAAGTCGGCCTCGATGAACTCGCGCGCCGCCTTGCCGGTGAGGCCGACGAACCGGATGCCGGCCGGGCGGAAGCGCTCGACATACTGGGCCTCGTTGCACAGCACGCCGAGTTGCGCCGCGAGCTCGCTGTATATCGGGACAGGCAGGCCCTTGGGCGCGATCATGCCGACCCAGACTTCGAACGAGCGGCCTTTCCAGATCTCGCCGAACGCGGGAATGTCCGGAAGCGCCGTCACGCGCAGCGCCGACGTGACGGCGAGCGCGCGGTAACGGCCCGACGCAAGTCGGGCCACGACGTTGGGCACGCCATCGAACAGCACGTCGAGCGTGCCGTCGTCCAGACGTGCGTAGCTCGCATCCATCGACTGCACCTGCACGTGCTCGATGTTGGCGCCTTCCTCTTTCCGCAGGAATCCCATCGCGAGATGACCGGCGGATCCGCGGCCGAACGTGCCGCAGTGCAGCGGCGTGGGCGCACGGCGGGCGAAATCGAGCCATTCCGCCATCGTCCTCGCTGGCGAACTGGCGGGAATCAGCATCGCGTTGGGATACGTGCCGAAGATCGCGAGCCAGTCGAAATCGCGCAGCGGATCGTACCGTGCGGAACGCGTCAGCAGCTTGCCCGCCACAATGGCGGTGCTCACCGCGATGCCCAGCGTCCGGCCGTCCGCCGCCGCGGCTGCGATCGCATTGGTGCCGTCGATCCCGGCGTTGCCAACGACATAAGCGAGCGTGACCGGCGTTCCGCCGATGTCGCGCAATGCGGTGGCCACCACGCGCGCGACCTCGTCGGTCGAGCCGCCCTGGGGGTTGGGGACGATGAGCGTGATGGCCGCACGGTCCTGCGCACGCGCGGGCCGCGGGAGCGAAGCGCAGGCGACGATGAACCCCAGCAGGGTGCGTCGCGGTAAGGATGGGATCGTGGGCACGGAGAATGGCCATGCGGGACGCAGTGCCAATCCTACACCCGACGCGAGCATCCCCTCGCACCGGCCCATTGCCGGTACCCCGGCGACCCGTTCGGCCGTCAGGAAGCCTCCGCATTCCCTTCCAACGACGGAGCAACGCTCGGCGCTCCGTCCAAACGAATCGGCCCCAGGCACTTGCGTGCGCCGGGGCCCCTGCGAATGCGTTCGTGCCTTGGTCACCTCGCCCCGTCCCGCTTGGGCGAGGCGCGGTCGCAGGCACGCCCCTGCGCGCAACGTCAGCGCATCAGCTTGCCGGCAAAGTAGCCGAGCGCGAGCGCTCCCGCTACGGCGACGAACGGACGCGCCCGGATGTATCCGCTTGCGGAATCGGCCAGTTCGCTGGAACGATCCGCCAGCTGTCGTCCGCTCGTGCTCACCCATTCGGCCGCCGGCGTGGCCACGTCAGCGGCCTTGTCGATGGTCCGGTGAATCGCGCCTGCAGCGCGGTCGACCACGGGGGCTGCCTTGTCCGCGACACGGTTCACCGCGTCATGGGCGAGGCCGCTGGCCTCGGTGATGGTGTTGGTGGCCGACATCCCGTTGCCGGGCATGGTGTTCGTCGATTGCATGGAAGACTCCTCGAATGATGTTGGCGGAAGACTGCGTTGGCGCCGGTTGCGATGCGGCATCGGGTATCGGTAGCGCCGCGCGTTCGGTCCATTCTGCGGACCCACAACACGCGAGCAGCGCAATGGCGACCCCGGCAAATCATTCTCTCGCCCGTCGCCGGGAGGCACACTCGGCGGACGACCGATTGCGTTGTCGGCGTTCCGCTGTCGTCCGGTGTAGGACCGCAGGTCAGCGCGTCGGCCCGTGGGGGTGGCGGTTACGGTACGCGGTCCACAGTGCGCGGGCCGGCGGCGACAGCGCGATGCGTAGCGCGGTGCCGGCGAGTCCGGCGACGAAGGCGAGCCGGCCAGTGCGCGCGCCCACGTACGGGGTGCCGCCGCCTACTCCAATGTCGCGGACATCGCGGTCCGGCCGCCGTCCGATGACCATCCCCACCGCGAGCGCGCCTGTGAGGCCGACGAGGGGCAGCCATCGCCTGGCATGCGCAAGGTCGGCGCGTGCCTCGGCCAGGTGCCGCACGGTGCGCTGCCGGCGCAGCGCGAGCCGATGCTCGACCTGCGCGATCTGTTCGGAGAGCGGCGCGTCGCGAAGCGTCTGCGGCGCGACCCTCATGATCCGACCTCGGCATTGGCTGCCTGCGCATCGGCCGCGGTCGCCCGCATCTGACGCAGCGTTGCCGCGAACATCAGTTCGCCCGCATGCGCGCGTATCCACCAGGCGATGCCTGCCGCAAGCAACGCGTTGACCAGGGCGGCGGTCGCGAGCGCCGCGCCCCATCCGATGCCGGCCTCGGTCGCCCACACGATGCCCGCCGCCACGAGCGCAATCCACGCGCTTGCCACCAGCACGGACACGACGACGGCCGCACTCAACATCCGGGCGAGACCGACGGCTGCGCGCTGCGCCTCGAGCGCGGCGAGTTCCAGGTGATCGTGCGCAAGATCGCGTACATCGCGGACGAGCGCCGTCACGCGCGCTGCCAGCGGTGCACGCATTGGCGCCGTCTCGGAACGGGGGGTGTCCATCGCTGCTCCTGTGGTCGTGGTCGGATCGGGTTCAATGCACGGGAAGTGGACCGAGCATGGCGACGCACGCCGCCTTTCGATATCGGCGGTGCCCGCATGCGGGCGTCGTCCGGTTCCTACACGGTCGACGCGCCTTACACGCGTGCCGTCTCCATTTGCATCTTTGTCGTTGCACGTCGACCGCAAGTCGCTGTTTGCATGAAGAACGCCGGTTGGCACGCCGGTTGCGAATGGTGTTGATGGCGAGCGGACCCTTCGCGTCCGCCCTACGACACAGGAGCTCACATGAACTGGGATCGCATCGAAGGCAACTGGAAGCAGCTGAAGGGCAAGGTCAAGGAACAGTGGGGCAAGATGACCGACGACGACATCGATCTCATCGCCGGCAAGAAGGACCAGCTGGTCGGCAAGATCCAGGAGCAGTACGGCATCTCGAAGGACGAGGCCGAGAAGCAGGTCGACCTCTTCGGCGGCTCCTTCCGCGACGAAGACTTCCGCAAGTATCAATAAGGAGGCCTCATGAAGGTTTCTCAACTGAGTCAACTCACGCTCGCACTTCTCGCGGCCGCGGGCGTTGCGATCAGCGGCAATGCGCTGGCGCAACCGGCGAGCAAGGAAGCGCGCGATCAGGCCGTGCAAGCCGCGGCCGACCGTTACAAGGCCGACAAGTCCACGTGCGGCGCCCTGTCGGGCAATGCCAAGGACATCTGCATGGAAGAGGCCAAAGGCCGCGAGAAGGTCGCGAAGGCGGAGGCGAATGCGCAATACCTCAACACGCCGAAGGCGCGTGAGGAAGCGCGCATGGCGAAGGCCGATGCGGTCTACGACGTCGCGAAGGAAAAGTGCGACGACCTCGCAGGCAACGTCAAGGACGTCTGCGTGAAGGAAGCGAAGGCGGCCCAGACGAAGGCGAAGGCCGACGCCAAGGTCGACCGTGTCGCCAGCGACGGCCGGACCGACACGGCCCAGCGGACCGCCGATGCGCAGCGCGCCGCCAGCGACGACAAGCGCGACGCGGATTACAAGGTTGCCGTCGAGAGGTGCGATGCGCTTGCAGGGAACGCGAAGGATGCATGCGTTCGCGACGCGAAAATGCGCTTCGGCAAGAGCTGACAAGGTACCAGGTCTCCCTCGCCGGTTCACGCGGAAATCCCCTTTCCGCCGGATCGGGACTCCCGGGCCGGGCGCCTTCGTGGCCTCCGGCCCGCTTTTTTTGCGGTGTAGGACGCGCCCCCACAGCGCAATCGGGATTGCACCGATCGTCGCCGGTCGCCGGGCACGGCAAAGTGCCATCCATTCGGCGTCCGCGCAGCGTGCCGCGGGATGGCCGTTAGACGAAACTCACGAGGAGCAGCGATGACCGACAAGCGCAACGTGCACGGAGAAGGCAACTACGAAGCCTCCCGCCAGTACAACGAAGCGACGAAGCGATTCGTCGAGTCCGGACGCGTCGAGCAGGCCGCGCAGAATGCGTCGCCTCGGGATGCCGAGGAGGCCGCGCAAATGCGGCGGGACGAGCAGGCTGCGCTCCTGCGCGCCAAGGATCACCCGCCGGCGGTGCGGGAACCGGGAGCGCCGGAACCCGCCGTCGAGGATCCCAAATCGGACGAGCGCCGTCCGGACGAGGTCGAGACCGACGCTGCCGCCAACCGCACCGACGAACCGGCCCCGCGTCGGGGCAACTGACCCCCGCCTTCTTTCCATCCCCTCAGGAGAATTCCCATGCTGCGCTATGCCATCATCTTCTTCATCGTCGCGATCGTGGCGGCACTGTTCGGCTTCGGCGGCATCGCCGCCGGCGCCACCGAGATTGCGAAGATCCTGTTCTTCGTGTTCCTGGTCCTGTTCGTCGTCTCGCTGGTGGCGGGATTGATCAAGCGCGGGCCCTGACCAGGTCCGGGCGCAGGCGCTGATCCGGTTCTGGCCCGCGAGCAGACCTCATGTCGCTGACCCTGCCGGAACTTGCTTGCGTGGTCGCGATCGGCGTTGCCGCCGTGCAACTGCCGCATCGCGACGGGCCCCAACCGAGGTTCGACGGCGTGAAGCGGCCGCTGATCGCCGTCCGGACGGACAGGTTGCCTGCCTCGTCCGAACCCACCCGCGCTGCGCCTTCGGGCGCCGCGGCCGAAACGAAGGAGCGCACGTCACGATGAACGCTCGCCCTGTGAATGAATCCGCCGCGCAACGCGCGGCCGCTGTCCGCGCGCCGATGGGCGAGCTCGATTGCGTCATCGCCGAGCGCGGCAGCGCACGCACGTGGTTCGTCGTGCGCCCGCACGACGAGGTCGAACCGCGCCTTGTACAGCTCGGCCTGACGCTCGAACCCGGCTGCCGCGTGGTGGTCGAGTCCCCCTCGCTTCTGCCCGTCGGCGTTCGCGCCCCGGACGAACCCGCACCGTCGGCCACCGGGTTCAATCCCTACTTCGATCTCCCGCCGGCCTGACCAGGAACAGAGCTTTCATGCGTTTCAATCCCCAGGAACTGACCGGCAGTCGAGTGCGCATCCGCTACGGCGTGGAGCTTCGCTACGACGTCGGCGGTCCCGCCCAATTCCTGCTGAACGTGCACGCGGCACGCAATGCGCGCCAGTCCGTCATCGACGAGTCGTTCGAGATGACGCCGGCGCGCGAACTGACCCTGAACGAGGACGCGGCAACCGGGAACCGGATCGCCGCGTTCCCCGCCGAGGCCGGATCGCTCCTCGTCCGCTATTCGGCGATCGTGCAGATCGACCACCGGATCGTCGATCCGGCGGCGGTGGTCGCCGAGAGCCCGGTGCACCTGCCGGCGTACACGTTGCGCTACCTGTACCCCAGCCGCTACTGCCAGTCCGACCTCGTGCAGCAGCAGGCATGGGACCGGTTCGGCCAACGCGAGCGCGGCTACGAGCAGGTGAAGTCGGTGCGCGACTGGGTCTGCGAGCACCTCAAGTTCGAGATCGGCGTGTCGCACCCCGGGACCTCCGCCATCGAGACGCTGCGCGACCGGGCCGGCGTGTGCCGCGACTTCGCGCACACGATGATCTCGCTGTGCCGCGCACTGAACTATCCCGCGCGGTTCGTCACCGGCGTCGACTTCGGCGCCGATCCGGCGCTCGGTCCGCCCGATTTCCACGCGTATGTCGAGGTCTACGTGGGCGGCGCCTGGTACGTGTTCGATCCGACCGGCATATCGCCCGTGACGGGCCTGATTCGCATCGGCACCGGCCGCGACGCGGCGGATGTCTCGTTCGCGACGATCTTCGGCCCGGTGCGCACGGGCATGCCGGTGGTCGAGTTCAGTGCCGTCGCGGACCCGGTCGCGGGCGTGACCGAGCCGGTCCGCACGGAGCTTGCCGTTTCGACGGCAGATTGAAGCACCGAGGCCCGCGGCGATGAACCGGCGACATTACGCGTGGTCACCGGGCGATCGCCGGCAGCAGCAGGGCCGCTGGGGCTACGTCCTGGCGTGGCTGGTCGGCGTGCCGGTGCCCATCCTGATCCTCGTCTATCTGCTGCGCGGCTGCAGCTAGGAAGCCCTGCGCAAGTCCCGCCGTCGGACGACTCGCTCGCAGCCAGCCGCACGACAGTCGTTTCTTCGTCGGCTCTCGCGCCGCGAGACTGGGAGGCCGGTAGCGCGGTCAGGCGTTCGCGGGCATCGGCGCGGCTTCGCCGGCGTCGTTGGCGGGTGCCGATTCGATGGGGATCGTCACTTCGATCATCGTGCCGCCTTCGGGTCGGCGGGCGATCGTGAACTCTCCGTGCAGCGCGCGAACGCGTTGCCTCATGCCGGCGATACCGTGGGACAGCAGGTTGCCTTGCGCGTCGGGAGGGATGCCGATCCCGTCGTCCTCGATCAGCAGCGTCAGCGTGTTGTCGTTGACGCCAAGCTCGACGTTGACGTGCGCGGCCTTCGCGTACTTGACGATGTTGGTGAGCGCTTCCTGCACGATCCGATAGACCGCGATCGACACGTTGGGTGTGATCGGCGTTTCGTCGGCGGGCGTGGCGATCGCGCAACGCAGGCCGGCGCGATCGCAGATTTCGTGCAGCTGCCAGTCGAGCGCGGCCGACAAGCCCAGGTTGTCGAGCAGCGTGGGTCGCAACTCCTCGATGATCCGCCGCTTGATGGATACGCCATCGTCGAGCGCCTGCAGCGCACGCTCGAGCTTGCTGCCGGACTCCGGATCGAGCCCCTTGATCCGCTTTTCCACCCACGCGACATCCATCTTCGCGCTGACCAGGATTCCGCCGAGCTCGTCGTGGATGTCCCGCGCCAGCTTCGACTTCTCTTCCTCGCGCACGTACTGCAGGTGGTTGGAGAGTTCCGACAGCGCGGCCGTCCGCTCTTCGACGACGGCTTCCAGGCGGCGCTTCTCCTCCTGGACGCTGCGGCGGCGCGCGTCGCGCTGCTGGGCATCGCGCCGCGCCAGCAGCCATACGACGAGCAGCAGCGCGACGGTGAACGCGGTCATCAGGCGCATGCCGACGCGCGCAAGCTCGATGTCGGTCGCCCAGCGCGTGGTGGCCTCGTCGAGTTGCCGCCGATGGGTGGCGACCATGCCGTCGACCTCGCCGCGCAGGTCGTCCATCGCGCGCTTTCCGATGCCGGTGTTGAGCAACGCCTGCGCCGCTTCCGCACCGTCCTTCCTGTACAGCGCGATGGCCGCCTCGAGTTCGGCGAGCTTCTTGCCCACCAGGTTGTTGATCCGCCCGGCGGCGGCCCGCTGCGCGGGCGTTCCCTGGGCGACCAGCAACTCGCGCAACCGGCTGAACGAGCCTTCGATCTTCGGCACGGCGGCGCTGTAGGGCGTGAGGTATTCCTCGTTGCCCGACAGCAGGAAGCCACGCTGCCCCGTCTCGGCGTCGACGACGAGCGTCAGCGTCTCGTGCAGGGCGGCCTGCATTTCCAGCGCCAGCGCCATCTGCTGGTTCGCGAACTCGAGCCGGCGATATCCGAGTTCCGAGTACACGGCGATCGCCAGGGACGCGATGATGCCGAGCAACAGGGGCACGACGAGCTTGAGTGGCAGTACCGATTTCACGAAGGGCGGATGTCCGAGGCTTGGGTGACGAACGGCAGGGCGAATCGGCGAACTATACGACGATATCCGGAGCCCTGCGGGGCCGGCGGACACGCGTCCTGTTCCTACGCGCAAATCGGTGTTCGTCTGACAGAACTGCGGTAGCGCCGTCCTTACGATCCGCAAATTCGGGATGCGCACCGTTCCCGCACTCTCCCCGCCGCTCCGATGCTCAGGAGCGGCTTCAGACGCCGCAGCGACGGCGTCTTTTTTTGCGCTAGCGCGGCACCTGCGAAGTCTCGAGCGCCCCATGTTGCGGGGACAGCGCGCCGCCTTCGTTCTCCCAGGTCTCGAGCGACGGACGACGCGGTGCAGCGACGCGCGCGTACCGCTGGTCCAGCCAGCGGCGAACCGCCCAGGTCGCCAACGTGGTCGCGGCAGCCAGCGCCGCCGTGCGCAAAAGGCTTTGCATGAGCGTTGCTCCTTGGGTCCGGGACATGTCCGTCACTTCTTGCCATCCGTTCCCAGCGCGGGAGACGAATGGTTGTTGCCGTGGCCGGCCATCGGCATGGATTTCGATTCTTCCTGCGCGGACAGCGCGCCCTTCGGATCGGTTGCCGCACTGTCCTTCGCGGTTTCCGCCGGACTCGCCGTGGCGGCGGGGGGCGGCGGGATCGGCACCGCGGCAAGCGGCGGCGGCGTACCGGCGGATGAAGCAGCGGCGCCCGTCCCGGCCTGGGCCGGAGGCGGGGGCTCGTTGCAGCCCGCCAGGCCCGCAAGGCAGGCGACAACGAGCAGGCTCGGTGGAATCCATCGTGTGTACATGTTCATGGCAAGCTCCCAGGATTGCGGACGCGCATCGAAATTTCCGGACGCCGGTCGCGACGCGGGTGCAAAGGCGCCCGCAAGGTGAGGAGCGTACGGGCTCGGCATCGCGGCGAGCAGCATCCCGCGCCGGAAAGCGCTGTAGGACGTTGCCCGACCCGGGCACCTGAACCTGCAACGCACGGAGCGCCATCGCGCATGTTCGTGGTCGCAAGCGGACCTGCCTCGGGCTGTAACCGGCTGATTCGAATGGAACGGCGCTCCCGCGCGGCGCTGGCACGCGCATTGCAATCTCCAGTGCGTCAACTTCCGACTTCGTCCCACTCTTGCGCTAGGACTCACGATGAAATCGCCCAGGCACGACCCGCCCTTCCTCACCGACGTGAAGACGCTGCGGGAACGCGCACGTGTGCACATGGAGCAGGGCGCGGTCACGTCCAACTACGGCGCCGATGCGGCGCAGGTGTGTCGCGTGCTGAACGAGGCGCTCGCCACCGAGATCGTGTGCGTGCTCCGCTACCGCCGGCACTACTTCATGGCGTCCGGCCTGGCCTCCGAGGCGATCAAGGCCGAGTTCCTCGCGCACGCCGTCGAGGAGCAGGGGCATGCCGATGAGATTGCCGACCGCATCGTGCAGCTGGGCGGCGAACCGGACCTCGATCCGGCGACGCTAACGGCGCGCAGTCACGCGGAATACGTCGAAGGCAAGACCTTGCGCGACATGATCCAGGAAGACCTCGTCGCCGAGCGGATTGCGATCGAGAGTTACCGCGAAATGGTCATCTGGCTCGACGGCAAGGACTCCACGACACGCAAGATGCTCGAAGGCATCCTCGCGGTCGAGGAGGAACATGCCGAAGACATGGCGTCGCTGCTGGCGGGGCTGGATCGATAGGAAAACGTCCCGATCGATCCTCGCCGCGCGGTTCCCGCGCGTTGCCACGGATCCCGCTCATCACGCGAGGGTTCCACCCCGCGCGCCGCCACCGACGACGCGGCTATCCGGCTGCAAGATAGAAGAACAGCGAGAGCAGGGTAGTGGCGGCGACCGCGGCGATCGTGATCGCGCCCTTCCTGGTTTGCCACCACGCGGGACGGTCGTACACGCCGACCGTGGTCGTGCCGCTGCGCTCGGCGGGACCGGCCGAGCCGGTCCCTCGAGCGCCGGCCGACCTGGCGGAGGGGGCGCCCTCCGCAAAGCGGCGGTCCGCCATTACGCGCGCATCCCCGTCCGGTTGCCCGCCGCACGGTACTGCGTGCGGTAGCGTTCGATCTCGTCGAACGAGTACGGCTCGGCCTTCGGGTCATACCCGGTCCACCCGCTGCTTTGCCATTGCGACACCCGGTCTTTGATGTCGAATGCGCCGTGGCGGCGCATGATCGCCTCCGCTTCGTCCGCGCGATCCGAGTCCGCGCGAACCGTCACGAGGGCACCGCCGCGGCGCACGGCTTCGGCGTAATACTCGGCATCGGTCTCGGATACGCCCATGTCCGTCAGGCCGCCGATGAGGCCACCGGCCACTGCGCCAGCGCCCGCACCCGCCAGCGCTGCCGCGATCGGGCCGGCCGCGAGGATGGGGCCGACTCCGGGAATCGCGAGTCCCATCAGGCTCACCGCGAGACCCGCGGCGCCGCCGAGCGCACCGCCCGCCACGGCCCCTGTCGTCACTCCGCTCGCGTCGTCCACGCGATGGCCGTCGGGATTGGTGTCCGACGTGTCGAGGCGTCGCGTGTTATTGGCCACGACGTTGACGTCGCTGTCCATGAAGCCTGCGGCACGCAGGTCCCGAGCAACTTGCGTTGCCTCTTCGAAGCTGTCGAACGAACCGATCACGGTCTTGATCATCGTTGATCCTCCGGTGCGCACGGCGCGCGGGATTGCGCGCCGTACCGAAAGCCGATCGTAGGCGGTGCGGGCGCGCGTGTTCAGGGGCCGTTGGCGCACGCGCGTGTCGGTGCAACGCTGATTGTGCGTACTACAACACTCGTCATTGAAATATTTGTCGGGCATTCACGTCGTCGGTGCGGACCTACACGAGAACGCGCTGCCCGCCGATGCGCGACGGGTTGCTCGGCGCGGATAGTGGGCCAACTCCGGCAGTGGCCGGTCCCGACGAGTGGAGAAGCGCCATGTCGCATTCGAGCAGCCCCGCAGCATCACCGGGCGCATCCGCGCCGGATGCAATCGCCGTCGCGCGCTCCCTCGAGGTGGTCGAACGACCCGCGTTCGGCGACCCAGGTCCCGACGAGGTTCCTGACGAGGCGGACCCCGACGTCCAGGAGGACCTCGGCCAAGACGACGGCGAAGGCGGCAATGCGGACCGTCCCGTCGTCGATGTTGAACGTGAATGAACGCGGTCGCCGGATCTGCACGTTGCCGGTCCGGTCGCCGCGCGTACGTCCCCATCACTTGAGGAGCTTCAGATGAACATGAACACCAGGATCAAGTCGCTCGCGGCCGCCGTTGCGCTCGCGTGCGCGGGCCAGGCCTTCGCCCAGGTAACGCTCTATGAAAACGACAGGTTCGACGGCCGGTCCGTCCGCGTGAGCAACGAAATTCAGAATTTGCAGCGGATCGGCTTCAACGATCGCGCGTCGTCGCTGGTCGTCGAGGGCGGACGCTGGGAAGTGTGCGAGGACGCGCGCTTCTCCGGCCGCTGCGTGGTGCTGCGGAGGGGTCAATACGACACGCTGCAGGCGATGGGTTTGAACGATCGCGTATCGTCGCTGCGCGCGGTCAGTCAGTCCGCGCGCAACTACAACTCGTCGGGGTCCTACCTTGCGGCGAACCCGGACTACCGCCGCGGCGCCGACGAGCGCCTGCATTCCGTCCCCGTGCGGTCCGTCCGTGCGGTGGTCGGGCCGCCGGAGCAGCGTTGCTGGATCGAGCAGGAGCAGGTCGTGCAAGGCAACTCGTCGGGCTACAACATCCCCGGCGCGATCGCGGGCGCGGTGATCGGCGGTGTGCTGGGACACCAGATCGGGGGCGGTCGCGGGCAGGACGTGGCCACGGCGGGCGGCGCGGTCGCGGGAGGCGCGATCGGCGCCAATGTCGGTCGCGGCGGCAGTGAAACCGTCGCCACCCGGGACGTGCAGCGTTGCGCGATGGCGCAGGCCGAGCGGCCGGCGTACTGGGACGTCACCTACGAGTTTCGCGGCGCCGAGCACCGCGTCCAGATGACGTCACCGCCGGGCCCGACCATCACGGTGAACAGCGCCGGCGAACCGCGCTACTGACGCATCGCCCTCGAGGTTCGTCTTCATGCGGCGCCACGGGCGGCCGGATGAAGCACTGTGGTCAGCGGATGGGTGCAGCGGCTTGCGTCCGGCTGCCAGCGCTTGAATGGTCTCCCCCGCCGCATCCGGATGCTCGGTGCTGCGCTGGAAGGCGTCGCCTCCACGACGCCTTCCTTTTTTCGCGCATCGTTCCGGTCATCCCGCCTCCTCCAGACGCCACGCGGCCGCCCGCTCGGCGATCATCACCGTCGGCGCATTGGTATTGCCGGCGGGCACGCTTGGCATCACCGATGCGTCCGCGACGCAAAGGCGCTCGACGCCGCGAACGTTGAGCACCGCATCGACGACGGCATTCGCGTCGTTGCCCATCCGGCACGTGCCGACCGGGTGATAGACGGAGCCCCCGTTCGCGCGCGCATAGTCGATGAGCGCGGCCTCGCCGGCGCAGGCCGCACCCGGCGCGATCTCGTCGCCGGCGTAGCGCGCCAGCGCGGGCATTCGCAGGATGCGGCGCGTGTGCTCCAGCGCCGCCGCGAGCGTGCGCGCGTCGCGCGAGGAAGCCAGGTGATTGAAGCGGATGCGCGGAGCCGCTGCGGGATCCCTGCCGTCGAGTTGCACCACGCCCCGGCTTGCCGGGCGCAGCAGCGCGGCGTTGGCGGTAAAGGCCGAGTACGGATGCAGCATGAGGCCATCGGCGTCGCGGCGCGCGACACTGTAGGCCCAGAACGTCAACTGCGCGTCCGGCCGTTCGGCGGCGGCGCCCGCGCGGAGGAATCCGCCGGCATACGTGGGCGCCGCGAGCGGGCCGTCGCCGCGGATCCACCACCTGAGTCCCATCGCCACCCGGCGCGGCAGGCTCTTCATCGCGTCGTTCAGCGTCACCGGTTCGCGGCAGCGCACGACCACGCTCGCGCGATAGTGGTTCTGCAGGTTGGCGCCGACGCCGGGCAGTTCGGCGATCTGCGCAATCCCGTGCGCGGCGAGTTCGCGCGCGGGACCGATGCCCGACCGCAGCAGCACCTGCGGCGAGTTGAACGTGCCGCCGGCCAGCACGACGCCGCGTTCGGCATAGGCGTTCTCCTGCCGGCCCTCGCGGCGGTACGCGACGCCCACGGCCGTCGTTCCGGAGAACAGCACGCGGTCGGCGAGCGCGCGCGTGACGACGACGAGATTCTCGCGCTTGCGCGCGGGCACGAGGTACGCGGTCGCGGTGCTCGCGCGCCGGCCGCGGTGGGTGTTGCATTGGTAGTATCCGAAGCCGTCCTGCGTCGCGCCGTTGAAGTCGTCGTTGCGCCCGAAGCCGGCCTCGCCCGCCGCCGCGACGAACGCATCGGCCAGGGGATGGCGGTGCGGCGGATCGGCGACCGCGAGCGGGCCCGCCGCGCCGTGAAACGCATCCGCGCCGCGCGCGTTGCCTTCGGAGCGGATGAACCACGGGAGCACCGACGCGTAATCCCAGCCGGGATTGCCTGCGGCGCACCAGCCGTCGTAGTCGTCGCGGTGCCCGCGCACGTACAGCATGCCGTTGATCGAGCCGGTGCCGCCCAACACGCGCCCGCACGGAACTTCGAGCGCGCGGCCCTGCAGCGCAAGTTCCGGCTCCGTCCGGTACTTCCAGTGGAACCGCGGATTCGACAGGAGCCTGGCGTACCCGGCCGGCATGGCAATCCACGGGCTCCTCGCTTCGCCTCCGGCCTCGAGCAGCAGCACGCGGTGGCGGCCCGACTCGGACAGGCGCGCCGCGAGCACGCAACCCGCGGTGCCGGCGCCCACGACGATGAAGTCGAAGCGGCCAGCGTCGCGCGGCCCCGCGCCGCCGGCGTGGACGCTAGAATCGGGGCTCGCAGTCATTGCCGACGAAGAAGGCGCCTCATGAAATTCGCGACGGCCATGGCCGGTTGGCCCGGGATGCTGCTGGCGGCGGGGGTGCAGGCGTTGGCCGCATTGCTGGCGCGCTTGCGCGGGACGCCTTTTCGTCCAGGCCCGTTAAACTGATCGTACCTTACCCGCGGGGGGCGCCCCGGATATCGCCGCTCGCCTCCTCGCCGGGAGGCTCTCCGGCCTCGGCGCGGTGGTCGTGGCGGGCGGGGCCGGCGGAGCTTTCGTCGGCTTTGGTCGATGCGATCGATGAGGTCGATGAGGTCGACGAGGTCGGCAAGTGGGACCGAGTCGCGGAAAAGGCGAAGCTTCGCATCGAGTGACGGGACGACCATGCAGGCACTGCGCTTCGAACGATTCGGCCCGCCGGAAGTGCTGCAGCTCGTCGACGTCGACGAGCCGGTACCCGGCGCAGGGGAATTCAAGGTTCGCGTGCATGCGACGAGTCTCAATCCGCTCGACTGGAAGATCCGTGCCGGGCATCTGCGCTTTCTGCCGAAGGGGCGACCGCCGCGCGGACTCGGCTGCGACTTCGCGGGCGTGGTCGTCGCCATCGGCGGCGGCGCGAACGCGCGGCACGTCGGCGAGCGGGTGTTCGGCAGCGTATCGCCGTTCGCGCGCGATGGCACCTTCGCCGAGTACGTGGTCGCGCGCAGCGACGAGGTCGCGGCATTGCCCGCGACGATCGACTTCGTGCCGGCCGCCGCACTTCCCGTGGCGGCCGGCACGGCCATGCAGGTGGTAGACGATCGCGCTCGCGTCCATGCGGGACAACGCGTGCTGATCACCGGCGCGGCGGGCGGGGTCGGTCATTTCGCCGTGCAACTCGCGAAGCACCGCGGCGCGTACGTCGTCGCCGTGTGCGGCGCCGGCAACACGGAATTCGTACGCGCGTTGGGCGCCGACGAAATTCTCGACTATGCGAGCGAGGACTTCACGCGGCGCGACGACCGGTTCGACCTCGTGTTCGACGCGGCCTCCGCGTCGTCGTTCCATGCGGCGCACCGGGTACTGACGCCGGAAGGGCTCTATGTGAGCACCGCAGGCAGCGTGGGCGCGGTCGCGTCCACCGTGCTGGGCGGGCTCATCGGGCGCCTGACATCGCGCCAGCGTGCCGTGCCGTTCGTGCTGGCGACGGGCGCCGCGCATTGGCAACGCCTTGCATCGCTGGTCGAGGCGGGCGCGCTGCATCCGCACGTGGAGCGCACGATCGCACTCGCCGATATACCCGCCGCATTGGCGGCGATGGAATCGGGCCACGGCCGCGGCAAGATCGTCGCGCGCCTTGACTGACGTCGAAGACAACACGGAGCAATGCAATGAAGTCCACGCTCGTCCTGGTCGCGGCGGCCATTCTCGCCGGTTGCGCTTCCACGCCTTCGCCCGAGGCGCGCAGCGTTCGCAACGGCGACCCCGCGACCATCAATCGCGACTGCAAGCTGCTGGGCACGGTGGAGGGCCGCAGTTACTTCGGCGGCAGCGAGACCGCGCGCGGCGACGACGCGATGAACTCGGCACGCCAGAAGGCCGCCGCGATGGGCGCGACCGACATCATCTTCCTCGACGTCGACACGTCGGGCATGCTGAACACCGGCCACGCCAAGGCGCGCGCGTATCGCTGCGGCGGCGCGCAATAGACCGCGACAATGAGGGTCAGACTCGAATTGAAGTAACACTTTGATTCGAGTCTGACCCTCATTCTTTTGCGCACCAGCGCGGCGCGCGCGCACCGATATGGCGCGGAGCGACGGCCGCCCGCGACCGCAGATTCTTTCGCGATGAGCGTCACTAATTCATTGAATTTCCTGACTTCCTGGCGTTGCACGGGAGCGCCGTAGCGCGCTGGTTTGTTTCTTGCAATCGAGTCCCGCGTAGCGAATCCACGCGGCGGGACACGATGCGCACTGTGCTGGTGGAAGCCGAGCCCGAAGCGTTCGCGCTGGACCCGCGCTCGACGGCGCTTGTGCTGATCGACATGCAGCGCGACTTTCTCGAGCCGGGTGGATTCGGCGAGACGCTCGGCAACGACGTGTCGCGCCTGCATCCTGCGATCGCGCCATGCGGCGAGCTGCTCGCACTGGCGCGGCGGCTGCGGATGCTGGTCGTCCACACGCGCGAAGGGCATCTGCCCGATCTCTCCGACGTGCCGCCTGCGAAACTTGCGCGCGGCCAGCCGTCGCTGCGCATCGGCGACCCCGGGCCGATGGGCCGCATCCTGATCCGCGGCGAGGCCGGCCACGACATCATTGCGGCCTTGGCGCCCGTCGCCGGCGAAATCGTCGTCGACAAGCCGGGCAAGGGCGCGTTCCACGCGACGCCGCTGCACGCGCTGCTCGTCGAGCGCGGCATCGACGCGCTGATCGTCTGCGGCGTCACCACGGAAGTCTGCGTGCACACGACGGTGCGCGAAGCCAACGACCGCGGATACCGCTGCCTCGTGCCCGGCGATGCCTGCGCGTCGTACTTTCCCGCGTTCCACACCGCCGGCCTCGCGATGATCAAGGCGCAGGGCGGCATCTTCGGCTGGGTGACGGACTCGCGCAGCCTCATCGCAGCGTTATCGCCTTGCGTCCCCGCGTACGCCTGAACCCTGCCACGGAGTGATCACGATGACCGCCAAGCCCGCGTTGTGGACGTCCGGCGACTGGAACGCGCTGTTCGGATTCGGCACCAACATCCTCGTCAACCTGCTGGTGCTGACGGGACTATTGCGCTTCGTCCTCAAGATGCCGGACGACCTCGTGTTCGGCCGCATCATCCCGGCCGCCGGCCTCATGATGGCGCTGTCCACGCTGTACTACGCGTGGCTCGCGTATCGCCTCGCGGCGAAGTCGGGCCGCAGCGACGTCTGCGCGCTGCCGTCGGGCATCAGCGTGCCGCACATGTTCGTCGTCGTGTTCGTGATCATGCTGCCGATCACGATCAATACCGGCGACCCGGTCAAGGGCTGGGAGGCGGGCCTGGTCTGGGTGTTCGTGCAGAGTTTCGTGCTGATGGCGGGCGGCTTCATCGCGCCGTTCGTGCGCCGGATCACGCCGCGCGCGGCGCTGCTCGGCACGCTCGCCGGGGTGTCGATCGCCTTCATCTCGATGCGGCCGGCGCAGGAAATGTACCTGGCGCCCGTCATCGGCATCGTGTGCTTCGCGATCATCCTCGCGAGCTGGTTCGGCGGCGTGCGCTACTGGCGCGGCATCCCGGCGGGTCTCGTCGCGATCGCCGTCGGCACCGCGATCGCGTGGGGCTCCAATGCGTTCGGTGTGCCGATGGGCGGCATGAGCTTCGGCAACGTGACACAGGCGCTGTCCAACTTCGGCTTCGCGGTGCCGCTGCCCGCGTTCAACCACGTGTTCGCGGGCTTCGAGTTCCTCGGCATCATCCTCGTCACGGCCATTCCGTTCGGCATCTACGACCTCGTCGAGGCGATGGACAACGTCGAGAGCGCCGCCGCCGCCGGCGACAGCTTCCCGACGACGCGCGTGCTGACGGCGGATGGTGCGGTGAGCCTTGTCGGCTGCCTGATGGGCAATCCGTTCATCAACGCCGTGTACATCGGCCACCCGGGCTGGAAGGCGATGGGCGGGCGCATCGGCTACTCGGCGGCCACCGGCATCATCGTGCTCGTGCTCGCGTGGTTCGGCATCATCGCGCTCATCTCGTCGTTGATCCCGGTCGTCGCGATCTCGCCGATCCTGCTCTACATCGGCATGCTGATCGGCGCCCAGGCGTTCCAGGAGTCGCCGCACAAGCACGCGCCCGCCGTGGTGCTCGCGCTGACGCCGCACCTGGCCGCGTGGGGCAAGCTGCTCATCGACAATTCGCTCGGTGCGGCCGGTACCAGCGCGGCGGCGGTCGGCATCGACAAGCTCGCGCAGGTCGGGGTGCTCTACCAGGGCCTCGCGATCATGGGCGGCGGTGCCATCCTCGGCGGACTGGTGCTGGGCGCGATGGCCGCGTTCGTGATCGACGGCGCGCTGAAGAAGGCGGCGGGCTTCGCGCTGGCCGGTGCCGTGCTCACGTTCTTCGGCTTCATGCACGGCGAGGCGATCGGCTTCGGCCAGACGCCGCTCGTGGCGCTCTCCTATCTCATCGTGGCGGGATTGCTGCTTGGCTGCGCCAGGTCGGCGACGCAGCCGAAGCCGGCAGCCGTGGCCGAGCACGCCGCACCGGCGCACGGCGCGGCGGATTGACCGGGTAGCGGCCCGTACGGCCCGCGGCTCAGCGCCCGCTGAAGGCCGGAGCGTTCGCACTGGCCCGGGGGTTGCGGCTTCGCGGGCCGGGTGCGACCTGCTTTCCGCAAGCGCGTGCCCGCGCGGGCGAGCGCTCGTCCGTCCTACCGCAATTGCAGGCTTCCGCCGACGTCCAGCTCCCCTTTGTTCGCGTACTGTCAGGTGATCAATCGCACCTCGACCGCGCTGGCGATACGCGCGTCCCGCGTGCGCGCAACGAAGGAGACGGGCAATGAACCATCGAACATGGGCAGGGTGCGCACTGGCCGTTGCCATCACGACGCTGATGGCCGGATGCGCGGCGACGGGCAGGCTCGAGGGCGCGGGCGCGTCCGGCGTGCGCGATGGAGCGCATGATGGCGTGCATGCCGCCGCGGCCGCGATGACGCCGAACGAGGCGAGCAATGCGGCACTGCTGCGCACCGTCCAGCAGGCGTTGAACGACAAGGGCTTCGATGCCGGTGAGGTCGACGGGCGCTGGGGTACGGCAACCGAGTACGCGCTTCGTCGGTTCCAGTTGGCGCAGCGCCTGCCACTGACCGGTGATCTCGATTCGGTGACCATGTCGGCACTGGGCGTCTCCGCACCCGCTGGCGTGCCGACGACGGCGAGCGCCGAGCCGAACGGCACGCGCGCGCTTCCGTACGCAGGTACCGCGCAGAACACGACCGCGCTGCCGCCGCCGATGACCCCGACCGGCACGACCCCCGCCGGCATGACGACGCCGGGTGCCACACCCTCCGGCGTCGCGACCCGGCCGGCGGCGGGAACGCCGCCGGAGCGGAACACCGGCACGCCGATGCAGATCGTGCCGCGATGACATTCCCCCTGTCCTGTCGGTCGCGCTGATCGTCGCACGCGCCAACCGGCGCGACATGGCGTCTCGCGCGGGCAGCGCTCGTTTCGCAACGGCACGCGCGCACGGGAGGCCACTCGGGCCGCGGCTTCGATCGCGGCGCAGCGGGACGCCGTCCGGCGATGTGACCGCAGTTATCGGAACATGTCCGGGTTGCCGGAAGGCCTACGTACCTCGTGCCCACGTCCCACACGATTTCGCGTATGGGTCCGGGTGTCGCGGGTCGCCCAAGCGGGCAAAGTGGAAGCCAGCGATCGATGTACGTATCGCCCCCTTTTCCCGAACTGGAGAACACGATGAAGACGAACCAAACGCTGCGCTACGCAACCGCACTTTCACTGGCGCTGGCCATGTCGACGGCCTACGCGGCCGGCGACACGAATTCGGAGCCGATGACCGGCAAGCAGAAGGCGACGGCGATCGGTGCCACCACCGGTGCGGTGGCCGGCGCGGTAGTCGGCGGTCCGGTGGGCGCGGTGATCGGCGCCGGCATCGGTGGTGTCGTGGGTCATGAAGGCACCGACGCGAACGGCAAGGTGACCGACTCGAGCGGCAAGTCCGCGATGGCCCACTCCGACGGCACCGTGCGCAGCGCACAGGCGGCCCTCAACGACCAGGGCTACAGCGTCGGCGCGGTCGACGGCCAGTGGGGCCCCAGCACGCAGAACGCCGTGCGCAAGTACCAGGCCGACAAGGGCCTCCCGCCCAGCGGCACGCTCGACAGCACGACGCTGAGTTCGCTCGGCATCAATCGGTAACTGCAGCGGCAACACCGCCGATCGGCAACTCGATCGGGGTGCCTGACCGGGCGGCGAGCGCAGTACGGCTCGCCGTCGTCATCTTCGGGTGTCCGTCGATATCGTTTGCGGCGATGCGCAGCTCGTCCCGGTGTTCGTACCGTTGGGGCGTCAGGATTCGCGGCGATCGCGCTTGTGGCGCGCCAGCGCCAGCAGCTCGCGATCGCGCCAGGCCATCCTGCGCGTGCGCGCGTCGTCGTCGAGCGGCGCGCCCATGCCCGCGACGACGCGCGCGACATTGCCCGCGTCCCATACGGTACCGGGGGGCGGCTCGTCCGCAAGCTTGCGGTAGATGCCGCTGTAACGCGCGCAGTAGTCGGCCACGCCGCCCGGCGCGTTGAGTTCGATCGTCGCGAGCGGGCCCATGAAGGACCAGCGCAGGCCGAGGCCATGTGCCACGGTCTTGTCGACGTCCTCGGGCGACACATAACCCTCGCCCACCAGCCGCATCGCCTCGTTGAGCAACGCCCCTTGCAGGCGATTGACGATGAAGCCGTCGATCTCGCGCTTCACGACGATCGGCACCTGGCCCACGTCGGTCATGACCGCCAGCGCGCGCTGGATGACCGAGTCGGCCGTCCATGGCGCGCCAGAGAGCTCGACGACCGGAATGAGATGCGGCGGGTTCACCGGATGGGCGACGAGGCAGCGCGCGCGACCCGGCAGGTCCTCGGTGAAGCGCGACGTGCGAATGCCCGATGTCGAACTCGCAAGGATCGTGTCGGGCCCCGCCGCGGCGTCCATCGTCCGAAAGATCGCCTGCTTGACCTCCACCTGTTCCGGGAGGTTCTCCTGCACCCACTCGACGCCCGCAACGGCGTCCTCCATCCGCGGCATCAGCGCGACCCGTGCCGCCGCGGCGGCCGCATCGGCCACCAGCCCGGCCGCCTGCTGTTCCGCAAGGCTCGCCGCGATCAGTCCGCGCGCCGCTGCCGCCTGCGCCGGTGCGCTGTCGAACACGCGTACGCACCAGCCCGCGCGGGCGAACACCATCGCCCACGCGCGGCCGACGAGTCCGGCACCGATGATCGCTGCGCTACGTTCCATGTGCGGTACTCCGTGTCGTCATGCGGTGGGCATGGTACTGACAGGTTACTCAATTCGGACATTGGGCTGCCCCATCGAGATCCCGGTTGCGAGGTCCACGACGTACAAGCTGCCGTTGATGACCTGGACGGAGCCGTCGCCGGGCAGGGCGGCCGATACGGACAGGAATGGCGCCGTCGACGCGCCGGGGAGCACCCGCACCAGCGGCGCGAACGCGCGCTGGCGAAGTGCTCCAGCACGGGTGAGGGTCGCGTGGCCGATCCGCCGGAACCTTCGAGCTACCGATTGCGCAGGTGCCAGATGAGTGGTGGTGTGCCGGTTTCCCGTGACGTCTGAGTCCTTACGGCGGCTGCTGGCGCTCGATATCAAATGCAAAGAGGTTCAGGTGCGGCTACGATGTGATCACGACACCGGTCACATTTTCCGGCCCACACTGGTTCGACCGCCAGGTAGTTGGTGACGAAACGCAGGATGGTCGGTGCGTCTTCGGCGGAGTTGAGCTGAAGTGCTGAGTATTAGTGCGCGTGCCGATGATGCACGTCCGGGTAATGCGGGTGGCCATGCGCTAGTGGCGCATGCACGTGCGGGTGGACGTGCGGCTCGGTACCATCCCACCCGGTTGCGTGCTCATGTTGATGATGCTCGTCATGAAAATGCGAGTGGTCGTGTTCAAGCGGTTCATGCTGGTGGTCATGCGCATGGTGTTCGGAGATATGCAGCCAGACACCCATCGCCATGAAGGCCGCGGCCACCACTAGCGACCACGTGACGCTGCCTTGTCCCATCAGAACGGCAAGCAAGGCTCCGAAGAAAGGGGCGACCGCGAAGTACGCCCCGGCCCGTGCCGTGCCGAGATGGCGCAGCGCAAGGATGAACAAGACCAAGCTGACGCCGTAGCCGAGGAACCCCACCGCTACTGCGGCGGCGATTGACGGCAGCGGTGGTGTCGTCAGTCCCAAGGCAACCGCCAATCCCGCATTGACAATTCCTGCGACCGTCCCCTTGAGCGAAGCAAGGACCACGGCGTCGCCTGTGGAGGCCTTGCGCGTCAGGTTGTTGTCCAGCGCCCAGCAAAGAGAGGCGATGGCCACCAGCAGCGGACCGACGAGTGACGAATCTCCCGTTCCAGGTGCGGCGGTAAGCACGACGGCGCCCACGACAATGGCAAGCATCCCCAAGGCAATGCGCCGGTCGAAGTTTTCCTTGAACAGGAACCAAGCAAGGAGAGCGGTGAGTACCGCTTCGAGATTCAGCAGGAGGGAGGCTGACGCTCCGCTGGTCCTGGTGAGGCCGTACATCAGGGCGACCGGACCGACAATGCCACCGAGCGCAATGGCACCGCCTACCCAACGCCAATCTCGACGCGACGGAAAGGCAAACTGATCTGCCGGATTGAGGGCGCGGCGAACCACCTGAACGAGGAGCAACCCGAAACCGGCGCCCAGGTACAACAATGCCGCCAACCAGAGCGGCGGCACTGACCCGACCAGCGTTTTGGCGAGCGGGGTGCTGACGCCGAACAGCGTGGCTGACGCAAGACCGAAGAGTACACCGCGCTTCATCGTCCCCCAGGGCTGGCTGTCGTAGCGGAAGTCCGCGAACGCCGTGTCGCTGTCGGCTTTCGTCCCCACGCCGACGGCCCCCGGTCCAGCAACGTGCGAGTCATTGGCATCAACATACTCTTTCCCAATGAGCGCCACATGGATGCCATTGCCCTTGAACATGACGCGAAGCGTGTGCCATACGTTCTTGGCGACGGGTGCGCGGACGTAGCTAATGGTGATCCGGCGTCCGCTCGTCGATTTGCACGCCGCAGAACGGGCAATCGCCCGACCGCTGAGCCTGCATCTGGCCGCGGAGTGGCTGACGCGGTATTCACTCTTCGCGACGGGTGCGGAGCCGCTGCCAGCGTGGGCGAATGCCAGACCTTGCCAGCCAGATTCAGCCCTCCAGGACCCACCCGGACCAAGGCCCCGCAGCGGGCGCGCAGGGGGCGCCGGGACCCGAATCTGGAACCAGAAGGTATTGTGATGAAGCGTTAGAAAGCGCACCGGGACCTCCGACAAGTTGAAGAAAATGACCTGTCGTCGGGCGCCCGTTGGGGCGGGTGTACACCAAAATGTACGCCAGCCCCAACAAAAAAGCCCTTGAGAACAGCGCGAACGCTGCTACGTCAAGGGCTTGTGGTTACTGCGGGGTATAGATGGTGGAGACGAGGAGGATCGAACTCCCGACCTTCGCATTGCGAACGCGACGCTCTCCCAGCTGAGCTACGTCCCCACGAGGGCGTCGATTATAGCCGGAACGGGCCATTCCCGTAAATCGGCCACATTCGGAGCCGCCCGCCCGCAGGGAAAGGCGGCGGGAATGCCAGAATCAGGCATGTCTCCATGGCGCGCCTTGAATGACCTCGACGCCGGTCAGGTCCGGTATGTCGGCAGGGCGTGGCTGATTGCGTTCGTGCCTTCGCTGGCGCTGTTCGCCGTGCGGGTGGCCACCGGCGGCGCGGCGCTGGGCGGCGCGCTGGCCCCGGACGTCGCCGGATTCGCCGCATGGAGCATCCTGGCCGCACCGTTCATCGAGACTGCCCTGATGGTGCCGCTGGCGATCGCGCTGCGCGCCGTGCCCTTGAACAGCGACATTCCGCGCATCCTGGCATTGGCCGCGCTCGCGGCGCTGGCGCATGGCTTCGGCGGCTCCGCCTGGCAGGTCGCGGCCGCGTTCTGGCCGTTCGTCGTTTATTCCGCCGCGCTGTTCGCCTGGCGCCGCAAGTCGTGGAACGACGCCTACCTTGTCACGGCGCTGATCCACATGCTCTACAACGGGGCATTCTTCGCGGTTGGTCTGGCCGGACACGCGGTCGCCGTTACGCGCTGATTTCCCTGCCGCGGGTAATGGCATACGCGTCGGCATTTCCACCGTAATATGCGAAGCCGATCCCGCGACCGATGCCCGCCGCCCCCCGCGGGGTTGCATTCGCCGCCGCCCGGCTCCACCTGATTTGACTGTCTTCCGGAAGTCGCGCCATGGAACAATTGCTGTCGCTGATCCAGCACTACGGACTCCTGTTCGTGTTCTTCAACGTGCTGATGCTGCAGGCCGGGTTGCCGGTGCCTGCGTACCCGACGCTGATCATCACCGGCGCGCTAGCGAGCCGCGGCGGCGCGTCGCTGCCGGCGCTGGTGGCGGTGGCGATCGTCGCGGCGCTGATCGCGGACTTCGCGTGGTACCTGGCGGGCCGCCGGTACGGCAGCAGCGTGCTGCAGACGATCTGCCGCGTCTCGCTGTCGCCGGATTCGTGCGTTCGCCAGACGGAGTCGATCTTCGCGCGCTGGGGCGCGCGGTCGCTTGCGGTCGCCAAGTTCATTCCGGGATTCGCGTCGGTGGCCACGTCGATGGCCGGCGTGGTGAAGCTGCCCGTGTGGAAGTTCGCGCTGTTCGACGTGATCGGCGCCGGCCTCTGGTCCGGCGTCGCGATCGGACTGGGCTACATCTTCAGCGACGCGATCAACCAGATCCTCGCCGCGTTCGAAACGCTCGGCCGCATCGGGCTGTCGCTGATCGTCGGCGCGTTCGTCCTCTACATCCTCGTGAAGTGGTGGCAGCGCGAGCTCTTCATCTGGCAGTTGCGGATGGATCGCGTGACCGTCGATGAACTGCACGAACTCATGGGCGAAGCGCGCGTGGGCAAGGTGATCGACGTGCGCGCACCGATGTCGCAGGCGCTGACCGGCCGCATCCCCGGCGCGATCACCGTGGATCCGAAGAACCTGCGAGTCGACCTCCTCGCGGTCGAGCCGGAGAGCGAGGTGATCGTCTATTGCGCGTGCCCGAACGAGTACACGGCGGCGAAGCTGGCGAAGATGCTGATGCAACACGGTTTCAAGCGCGTGCGGCCGCTCGCCGGCGGCATCGACGCGTGGATCGCGGCCGGACATCCGGTGGAGTCCGTCGAATTACCCGGTGCTAAAGTAGTTCCTTTGCACGTCCGGAAGACTGCCACATGAGCAAAGACGCGATCCAGACGAAGGAAGCCCCGGCGGCCATCGGACCGTACTCGCAGGCCATTCGCGCGGGCAATACCGTGTACCTGTCCGGCCAGATCGGCCTCGACCCCGCCACGGGCGCGATGGTCGAAGGCCTCGAGGCGCAGGCGCATCGCGTGTTCGCCAACCTGCGCGCGGTCGCGCACGCCGCGGGCGGTGGCCTCGACGACATCGTGAAGCTGTCGATCCTGATGGTCGACCTCGCCGGTTTCGCGCAGATCAACGCGATCATGGCGACGTATTTCACCGCGCCGTTTCCGGCCCGCGCGACGTATCAGGTGTGCGGCACTCCCGCGCGGCGGATTGATCGAGGTCGAGGCCATCCTCGTGCTGCAGGGCGGCGCGGACGGGGCCGGCGCGCAGACGGGCGCGCGCGAGACTTTCGACCAGACCAAGGGGCAATAGGGGCTGCGCGGGGCGCGGCGGGTGCCATGGCCCGTGCCGCGAAATCGCCGAAGAAGGACGCCCCGGCCAAGCACGCGGGGCGGGGCCTGGCCGACCAGCTCGCGCGCATCGGCGTGCTGCGCGACGCCGATCTCGTGCTGCATCTTCCGTTGCGCTACGAGGACCACACGCGGCTCGTGCCGCTTCCCTCGCTCGCCCCGGGCCTTTCCGTGCAGACGGAAGGCGTGGTCGTCGACACCGAGATCCAGTATCGCCCGCGCCGGCAGCTGATCTGCACGATCGCCGATCCGGCGCGTCGCGAAGCGCAGCTCGTGCTGCGCTTTTTCACGTTCTATCCCAGCCAGCAGAAGGTGATGCAGCCGGGCGCGCGGTTGCGCGTGTTCGGCGACGTGCGTCCCGGCTACTTCGGCCTCGAGATCGTGCATCCGCAGTTCAAGGTGGTCACCGACGATGCGCCGCTGCCCGACCGGTTGACCCCCGTGTATCCGACGACGGCAGGGCTGGGGCAGGAGACGCTGCGCAAGCTCGTCGCGCGCGCGCTGGCGTCGGACGAGGCGCTGACCGCCGAGACGCTGCCCGAGAAGATGGTCGCGCGGCGGGGCCTCTGGAAATTCCCGGATGCGGTGCGTTTCCTGCACACGCCGCCGCCGCGCATTTCCGAGATGACGCAGCGCGCGCTCGACGCGCGCACGCATCCGGCGTGGACCCGCCTCAAGTTCGACGAGCTGCTGGCGCAGCAGCTGTCCTTGAAGGCGCACCGCGAAGCACGCTCGCAGCGCCGCGCGCCGGTGCTCACCGGCAACGGCACGCTCACGCGCGCGCTGCTCGCGCGCACCGGCTTCAAGCTGACGCGCGCACAGGAGCGCGTGTGGCGCGAGATCGCGCACGATCTCAAGCGCTCGTCCCCGATGCAGCGGCTGCTGCAGGGCGACGTCGGTTCGGGCAAGACGATCGTCGCGGCGCTGGCGGCGCTGCAGGCGATCGAGAGCGGCAAGCAGGTTGCGTTCATGGCGCCCACCGAGATCCTGGCCGAGCAGCACTTTCGCAAGCTCGCGACATGGCTCGAGGGGTTGGGCGTCCCGGTGGCGTGGCTGTCGGGGTCGGTGCCCGCCAAGGCGCGGCGGCAGGCGCTGGCCGATCTCGCGAGCGGCGCCACCCCGTTCGCGATCGGCACGCACGCGCTGTTCCAGGAGGGCGTCGAGCTGCCGAACCTGGGGTTGGCGATCATCGACGAGCAGCATCGCTTCGGTGTCGCGCAGCGGCTGGCGCTGCGGGGCAAGGGCCTCGCGGAAGCGCACCAGCTGATGATGAGCGCGACGCCGATCCCGCGCACGCTCGCGATGACGTTCTACGCGGACCTCGACGTGTCGGTGCTGGACGAGCTGCCGCCGGGGCGCACGCCGGTGGCCACCCGCCTCGTCAACCAGAAGCGGCGCGGCGAGATCGTCGCGTGGGTGGGCAAGCTCGCCGCCGAGGGGCGGCAAGTGTACTGGGTGTGCCCGCTGATCGAGGAGTCGGAAAAGCTCGAACTGCAGACGGCGGTCGCGCTGCATGCGGAACTGACCGGGACGCTCGGGGCGCTGGCCCGCTGCGCAACGAACGTCGCCGCCGCGCCGCCCGTGCCCGCGGCCACCGCGGCACTCGACCCGATCCGCGTCGGCCTGCTGCACGGCCGGATGAAGCCCCAGGAGAAGGCCGACACGATGGCGGCGTTCGTCGCCGGCGCCATCGACGTGCTGGTCGCGACGACGGTGATCGAGGTCGGCGTCGACGTGCCCAACGCGTCGGTCATGGTGATCGAGCACGCGGAGCGCTTCGGGCTGTCGCAGCTCCACCAGCTGCGCGGGCGCGTGGGCCGCGGCGCCGCCGAGTCGACCTGCGTGCTGCTGTTCGAGGAACCGGTGGGTGAAGTGGCGAAGATGCGGCTGAAGGTCATCTTCGAGAACACCGATGGCTTCGAGATCGCGCGCCAGGATCTGCTGATCCGTGGCCCCGGCGAGTTCCTGGGCGCGCGGCAGTCCGGCGTGCCGCTGCTGCGGTTCGCGGACCTCGAGCGCGACGAAGCGCTGATCGAACCGGCGCGCGACGCGGCGGTGGAACTGCTCGCGCAGGACCCGGCGGCCGCACAGGCGCACCTCGAGCGTTGGCTGGGCGGGCGGGAGGAGTACATCAAGGCGTGAGTGCCCGGGTCCCAGGGGTCAGATCCGAATTGACGTGCCGGTGGCGCGTGAAGGTACGTTGACGCATCGCCGCCATTTCGGCTCTGGCCCCGAATGGCCAGCGACGTATCGAGGGGGTCAGAGCCGAAATGGCCGGCGGCCAAATGGGTGCCCCGTCATGCATCGTTCGCCCGCCAATTCGGATCTGACCCTGAGGCTCCGGCGCGCCGCCAATTCGGATCTGACCCTCGCATCCTGCGCCTGTACTATCGAATGCCGTGACCGCCACCTTCCCGCCGCACCAGCGCCATGTGCTGGGAGCCATGTTGCTCGCGCTGGCCGGCGCCGCCGGCTATGTCGACGCGGTCGGCTACCTCGTGTTCGAGCATATCTTCGTCGCCAACATGACCGGCAACAGCGTGCTGCTCGGCATCGCGGCCGTGGAGGGGCACACCGACGCAACGCTGCGGTCGGTGCTGGCACTCGCGGGCTTCATCGTCGGCGCTGCCATCGGCACGACGATGACGGACGCGCGGGAAGCGACGGGGCCTTGGCCCGAGCGAGTGACGACGACGCTCGCGGTCGAAAGCGTCGCGCTCGTCGCGGTGGCGGGCGCGTGGGCGCTGGCACCGGCCCGGGCGGCGAAGCGACGCTGCGGCTCTTCATCCTGGGCACGTCGATCGCGATGGGGCTGCAGAGCGCGGCGGCGCGCAAGCTCGCGGTGCCCGGTGTCTCCACCGTGGTTCTCACCAGCACGCTGACCACGCTCGTCGCGCGCGCCGTCGCGCACCTGCGGCACCGGAAATGGAAGGACCCGTCGCCGCGGGACGTGACGCGGGGACCCGGGATCCTGTTCGGCGTCTGGGCGGCGTATGTGTTCGGGGCGGGGTTGGGCGCATGGATCACGCATGCCGGCCTGCGGTGGGTCATCGTGCTCCCCGCGCTGGTCGTGTCGCTGGTCGCGGTCGCCGCGTTGCGGACGTTTCATCGAGCAAGTACGGGGGCGGAATAGGGGTTTGCGGTTGGCGTTGGTCGGGGTAAGGGCCGGGACAGGCGAGGTCAGGGTCGCTATAGTCGGGGCAAGGGTCGGATAGTCGGGGTCAGATCCGAATTGGCGGGGCTCCTGACCCTCGCCGGAGCCTCCGCCATCGACCCGCCAATTCGGCTCTGACCCTTGTGGTCCGGGGCCCCGCCAATTCGGATCCGGCCCCTTGTGGTCCGCGGCCCGGCTCGGCAATGGCCTTTTTGCTGATTTGAATCAAGTTCTTGCCAAGGGTCACCCCCGGCGATTGGGTAGAATCGCCCCCTACGGCTAGAATTTGCATCCCATGTCCCTCTACACGCTCGGCTTGAACCATACGACCGCACCCGCTCAACCCCACCGCACCCCTCGAGGTGAGGGAGCGGGTCGCGTTCTCGCCGGACGCGCTGTCCGATGCGCTGCGCGACCTGGTGGGCGCGCGCCGGGTGAAGGAAGCCGCGATCCTGTCGACGTGCAACCGCACCGAGGTGTACTTCCACGGCGGGGATCCGGAGCCGGTCGCGCATTGGCTCGCGGGGTTCCACAACCTGGCGCCGCAGGCGATCTCGCCGTACGTCTACACGCTCAACAAGGAGAAGGTCGTCACGCATGCGTTCCGCGTGGCGAGCGGCCTCGACTCGATGGTGCTGGGCGAGCCGCAGATCCTGGGACAGATGAAGCAGGCGGTGCGCACCGCCGAGTCGGCCGGATCGCTGGGCCTGGTGCTGGGGCGCCTGTTCCAGCGCACGTTCGCCGTCGCGAAGGACGTGCGCACGAACACGGACATCGGCAGCGCGTCGATCTCGATGGCCGCCGCCTCCGTCAAGCTCGCCGAGCGAATCTTCCCGTCGATTGCCGGACAGCGTCTGCTGCTGATCGGCGCGGGCGAGATGATCGAGCTCGCGGCCACGCACTTCTGCGCGAAGTCGCCCAAGTCGGTGACGGTCGCCAACCGCACGCTCGAACGCGGCCGGCAGCTGGCCGACCGCTTCGGCGCCGACGCCATCACGTTGAACGAGCTGCCGGACCGCCTGCGCGAGTTCGACATCATCGTCACCTGCACCGCGAGCACGCTGCCGATCCTGGGCAAGGGCATCCTCGAGCGCGTGATCCGGCAGCGCAAGCACGCGCCGATTTTCATCGTCGACCTGGCCGTTCCGCGCGACGTCGAACCCGAGGCCGGCGAACTCGACGACGTGTTCCTCTACACGGTCGACGATCTCGCGGCGATCGTGAAGGACAACCTGCAGATCCGCCGCGAGGCGGTGGTGCAGGCCGAGCAGATGATCGCCGACCAGACCGGCCACTTCCTGCGCTGGCTCGAAGGCCGCAACGTGGTGCCGACGATCGCCGCGCTGCACGAGCACCACGACCACCTGCGCTCCACCGAGCTCGACCGCGCGCGCAAGATGCTCGCGGGCGGCACGGCGCCGGACAAGGTGCTCGAAGCGCTCGCGCGCGCGATCACGAACAAACTGCTGCACGGCCCGCTCGCGGCGCTCAACTCGGCCGGCGAGGCCGAGCGCGCGGAGATGATCGCCGTGCTCCAGCGCGTCTACCACCTCGACGCGACCCACGGCGACATCCCGGGCAACGAGCATTAGCTGTCCCGTACCCGCGCCGTAGCCGGGCCGCAACAGCCCGGGTCCGCATCGCGCGCGGGGCGCGCCTCGCAGTCGCTACTGCCGGTCGCCGCCGGCTTGCGGTAAGGTGTCCCCCGACGCGATTTTCCGGCAAGGCGCATGCGCCCTGCCTGCCGTCGGGAACTCCACGCACCGCCGCTCATCGCCCATGAAACCATCGCTTCGCTCGAAACTCGACCAGCTCGCCGCGCGCCTGGACGAACTCGACGGCCTGCTGGGCTCGCCGGACATCACGAACAAGCTCGACCGCTACCGCGCACTGACCAAGGAGCACGCGGACATCTCGCCGGTGGTCGCGGGCATGCGCGAACTGGCGCTCGCGGAAGCCGATCTCGCGACGGCCGCCGAGATGGCGAACGATCCGGAGATGCGGGACTTCGCCGACGAGGAGCGTGCCGGCGCGCAGGCGCGCATCGCGAAGATCGAAGGCGAACTGCAGGCGGCGCTGCTGCCGAAGGACCCGAACGACGACCGCAACGTGTTCGTCGAAATTCGCGCGGGCACGGGCGGCGACGAATCGGCGCTGTTCGCGGGCAGCCTGCTGCGCATGTACATCCGCTACGCCGAACGGCACCGCTGGCAGACGGAACTCGTGTCCGCGTCGTCGAGCGAGCTGGGCGGCTACAAGGAGGCGATCGTGCGCATCGTCGGGCAGGGCGCGTACTCGAAGCTCAAGTTCGAGTCGGGCGGGCATCGCGTGCAGCGCGTGCCGGAGACGGAGGCGCAGGGGCGCATCCACACGTCCGCGTGCACGGTGGCGGTGATTCCGGAAGCCGACCCGATCGCCGACATCACGATCAATCCGGCGGACCTGCGCATCGACACGTTCCGCGCGTCGGGCGCGGGCGGCCAGCACATCAACAAGACCGATTCCGCCGTGCGGATCACGCACCTGCCGACGGGCCTCGTCGTCGAGTGCCAGGACGACCGGTCGCAGCATCGCAATCGCGCGCAGGCGATGTCCGTGCTCGCGTCGCGCCTGCTCGACAAGGAGCGCAGCGAGCGGCACAGCAAGGAAGCGGCGCACCGCAAGTCGCTGATCGGGTCGGGAGACCGCAGCGAGCGGATTCGCACGTACAATTTTCCGCAGGGCCGGGTGACCGATCACCGGATCAACCTGACGCTCTACAAGATCGACGCGATCATGGACGGCGAGCTCGAGGAAGTCGTGGACGCGCTGGCGCAGGAATACCAGGCCGAGCAGCTGGCGGCGCTGGCGGGGGAGACGTGAGCGTAGCGCGCATGGGCGAAGCACAATGAGCCCCCGCAAGCGCGTCGTCCCCAGCCCCTGGCTCGAGACGCTGCGCCTCGAGATGCGCGATTTCGTCGCGGAGGACAGCGACGACCTCTTCCGCCTCAACAGCGATCCGCGCGTGATGCGTTTCATCGGCGACGGCAAGCCCGTGGATGCGAAACGCCATGCGGACATCATGAAGCGCGTTCTCCGCTATCCGCGCCTCTACCCGGATCTCGGCTTCTGGTACACGACGCGGCGCGACACCGGCGCGTTCGTCGGCTGGTTCACGCTCAAGTACTGCAGCACGAGCGCCGACGTCGAGACGGGCTACATGCTGCTGCCGGACGCCTGGGGACAGGGTTACGCGACCGAGGGCGCGAGTGCGGTGGTCCGCTACGGTTTCGACGACCTCGGGCTCGAACGGATCATCGGCGTCACGCACCCGGAGAATCACGCGTCGCAACGCGTGCTGCAGAAGGCCGGACTGGCGGACGCCGGGTGGGGACACTACTACGACGCGGACCTGCGCCTCTTCGCGGCCCGGCGCGACGGCATCGCCTGACATGATGGCCGCGCTCGCCACGGCGCGCCTCGAACTGCGCCCGTTCGCGGCGGGCGACGGCGACGATCTGTTTGCGATGGACAGCGACGACCGCGTGATGCGGTATCTCGCCCACGGACTCGTCGGCCGGACGCGCGCGGAATCCGACCAGGCGCTGGCGCGCATCATCGACTACACGCGCGCGCATCCGGGCTACGGCCTCTGGCACGCGCGCCGGCGCGACGACGGCGCGTTCGTCGGCGGCTGCGGCCTGTATCCGCTCGGCGAAACCGGCGACATCGAGATCGCGTATCGCCTTCCGTTCGCCTGCTGGGGGCACGGCTATGCGACCGAGATGGCGCGTGCCGTCGTCGAGTTCGGATTGCACGAACTGGGACTGCCCAACGGTCGTCGGTGTCGCGTGGCCGGAGAACGTCGAGTCGCAGCGCGTGCTGCGCAAGATCGGCATGCGCGAACAGGGCACCGCCACGCACTACGGTCGCACGATGCGCGTGTTCGTTGCGCAACGGCGGCAGCAGGCATGACACCGACGGTGCGGCGGGCGCTGACGCAGTCGGGCCTCGTCCCCGTCGACGCGCAGGTGCTGCTGGCGCATGTGCTCCGCGTCGCGCGTTCGTGGCTCGTCGCGCACGGCGACGAACCGCTCGCAAAGCCGCAGGCCGACGCGTTCGTAGCACTCGCGAAGCGCCGCCGCGACGGCGAGCCCGTCGCGTACCTGACGGGGCGACGCGAGTTCTGGGGCCTCGTGCTGCAGGTATCGCCCGCGGTGCTGATCCCGCGCCCGGAAACGGAGACGCTGGTGGAGCTGGCGCTGGAGTGGTTGCCCGCCGGATCGACCGATGCGTGTCCTCGACCTGGGCACCGGCTCCGGGCGCGATCGCGCTGGCGATCGCCAGCGAACGGCCGCGGGCCCGCGTGCTCGCCACCGACGCGTCCGCGCCGGCGCTCGCGGTCGCGCGCGCGAACGGCGAACGGCTCGCGCTGGCGAACGTCGAGTACGCCGTCGCCGACTGGTACGACGGTATCGCAGCGGAGCCGTTCGACTTCATCGCCAGCAATCCGCCCTACGTGGCGCTGGGGGACCCGCATCTCGCGGAAGGCGACCTGCGCTTCGAGCCCGCGGCCGCGCTGGCGTCCGGCGCGGACGGCCTGTCGGCGCTGCGCCGCATCGTGACGGACGCGCGCGCGCATCTCGTGCCCGACGGCGCGCTTGCGGTCGAGCACGGCTACAACCAGTCGGACGCCGTGCAGCAGCTTTTCCGCGACGCGGGCTTCGCACAGATCGCCGTGCGCCGCGACCTCGCCGGCATTGCGCGCGTCTGCGCGGGCCGAGGATTGCCGGCAGCCCGCTGAGCCTGCCCCGTTACGGACGCGCTGTGAACGCTCCGCATTCGGACGACTCGCACGCGGCCCACCGCGCGAGACACGTTTTTCGTAGCATTTACCGGCAGACGACGCCAGTCCCGTTGCGGCCGGCGAGCGCGCACGTGCCGACAGTAGACGGCACCGCGCGCGCGAGCTTCACGCGCGTGTCCGCGTAGTTGCAGACCACGTAGATGTCGCGGGTGCGCGCCTTGCCGAACGTCCAGCGCTGCACGCGCGCGTTCGGATCGTCGGGCACGAGGTCGGCCATCTCCGTGGGCGGGCCGTCGAACATGCTGATCGACACCGGCGGGGACGCCGCCGAAATCGCCGTGCCCGGAACCGCGTTCAGCACGGCGGTGTCCGTGCGCGCGACGGCCGACCAACCTTCGGGCCACGGCGCGGCGACGCTCTGCGTGGTCGCGAGCTGCGGTGGGCAATCGAGTGTCCAGTCGGCGGCGGTCGCCGGCGCTGCGATTACGGCAAGCAGGAGTGCCAAGGGGACGGGCAGGTTCATAGAATGGAGTACTTGTTGACACCACAATACGACCGGCAGGACCGGATGAAACTGCGATCCGGGAGTCGACTGAGTCGGAGCACGGCGCTACATCTCGGCGATGCGCCACACCCCGTCGGAATTGTCGAAGGTGACGAAGCCCGCGCGCCCATTCGAGCGTGTCACGGTCGCCTCCTGAACTTCGCTTTGCAGGTTCGAGATGTGGAACCCCACGAATGTCCTCGCCATGGCCTTGCGCTCGTCCGCCGTCATTCGCGCGAAGATCGGCTCGAACTTGGCCCGCATCGCTGGCGTCATGCATCGCCATACGGAGGCCATGTCGTCCTCCTGCATACCGGCCAGGAAGGTCCGCCATACGGCTTCCGCCCCCGGAATCGCAGGGCCGGCACTTGCCTGCATGGCGCTCTGACTCGGCCCGAGGACCCGGAGCGCCGCTTCATCCAGCATGGCGATTTCGGTCTTCGACCAGGCAGAATGGCGAGGCGCGGCCGTCGCCGAGAGCCACTCGCGGCCTTTCGTCCCGGGATGTGCCAGCTGTTGGGCGAGTCGCATGCCGCACGCGGTGAGGAACCCCGCGGGATCGTGCTTGCGGGCAAATCGCAGCAAGCGCTCGGGTTCGGCCAACACGGGCCACACGTCGAATGTGTTGATCAGATGGAACTGCGACGGCGGCAATGATTCCATCAGCGCAGCGATCTCACTGCGCGCCTGAGCGTCGCGCGCCTTCTCGTGGCGCCAGAGGATCGTTGTGACGTCTGGGTAGGTGTCGGGGTCGAAGCCCAGGCCGAAAACACCAAATGCGAGGACGCCTTCGCATTCGCGGACCGTGGGTGGCCGCGCGAGGGCGCCAGACGCAAGATATCCGATTTCCGCGTCCAGCCAGGCGAGGTTCGAAGCTCGCACCGCCGGCGTGTCCTGGTTGGCACTCATGCCGGAGAGCGACTGACTGTCTGCGGTGGCGCGCGCATTCCGGTAGTAGCGCAATGCACCCGGGGCGTCCTTGAGATCGAAGCGCATCGCGTCGGCCGCAGCCAGATGGAGTCTCCACGAAAACATCGGAAGGCGCAGAGGCATGGTGGATTCGACCCCGAGCGCACTTTCGTAGATTGCGACCGCGCTGCGTGGATCCCGCCACTTGAAACGCGCTTCCCTGGCGAGGTCCTGATAGGTGAGGACAACGGTGAGTTGCGCGTTGCGGCGGATGCTGAGGTCGGGAGATTCGCCGGCAATTCTTGCGAGGCGAGCAGAGCCGTGCGCGCTGCAGGGCGATATAGCGCGGAGGATCGTACGTGTGCGCCAAATCTATTGCATGCTGTTCGGCCTGCTCTTCGCTCATTCCGGCGCGGCGAGTCTCCGGTTGCGGCGGTGTGCCGGTATTGGCGGCCGGCGCCCCCCGCCACGGCCACAGCCACGGCGCTCTCGGTGGTGGACAGCGACTGCGGCGGTTGCTCAGCGCGCACATTCGCGGGCGCCGACTGCGCCTTGCGCTTCGGTGCAGTGCCGTTCATCGCCGCGCATTCCTCGTAGAGTTCGAGAACTTCGGCGTCCCGAGCTTCTGCGGCATCTGGGGCGCTGATGAACTCTCCCGAACGCGGCGCGACATGGACATCGCCGCTGGAGAGCACCACGAAGTGGCGCGAGCGGTTGGCGCCACCGCCTATCACACTGCTCAGCCGGCCGCACACGGCGTCGTCCGTCCCGAGGATCACGTTCGCCACCGGCGCGTTGGGTTCCCCCACGTTCGCACGAACCGATGCGACAGCGGCGTCGAGCTTCTTCTTCATCGCCTTGCCGGAGTCGATCGCTTGACGCCAGGTCATCCCCTCCGGCGGCATCTGCGCACCGGCGTTGAGCCGGATTGTACGGGTCTGGAACACGACGAAGGCCGCTTGCTCCTCTGCGACCATCCTCCTGAATTCGGGCCGGTCGAGCAAGTCGCAGAGCAATCTGAG
>CAVTDH010000011.1:0-168900 GCA_963733435.1 uncultured beta proteobacterium | reverse complement strand
ATGCGCGGTGTACTCCGGGAGGTGGGGCGAGGCGCGCCGGGCGGCGGCGCGCGAGGTGCGGTGCCGGCGCGGCCCGCTGCAACGCAATTATGCCCGACCGGTGCAGCGCCGATCCATGCCCCCGGTGCGCGACCCACGCAGCCTATCCGTCCGGCAGCACCGCCGTCACCTCGATCTCCACGCGCGCGCGATCCTCGATCAGGCCGGCGACCGCGACCGCCGTCATCGCCGGATAGTGCCGGCCGATGATCTCGCGGTAGGCGGCGCCGAGCGCGCGGTAGCTCGCGACATACTCGCGCTTGTCGACGACGTACCACGTCATCCGCGTGATGTGCTCGGGACCCGCACCCGCCTCCCGCAGCACCGCCACGACGTTGGCAAGCGCCGTCTTCGCCTGCGCGACGAAGTCGTCGGACTCGAAGACCTGGGCGGCGTTCCAGCCGATCTGGCCGCCGACGAAGATCGTCGTGCCGCGCGCGGCCACGCCGTTCGCGTAGCCCTTTGGCTCCGCCCAGCCGGGAGGTTGCAGAATCCTCATCACGTCGGTGCTCCTGTCATGGACCGTTCGCCTGCAGGACCACGCAACCGTCGTCCCCGCGAAAGCGGGGACCCAGTGTCGTCGATTCCCATTGAGATACCGTGTGCGCAAGCGCCGCTGGGTTCCCGCCTTCGGAGGAACGACGGAGGCATGCGAAATCTCCAGATCATCCCGGTCGTCGTCAGCACGTCGTCGTCCCGCGCGCCATCTGCCGCAGCCGGAACCGCTGCAGCTTGCCCGTCTCCGTCCGCGGCAGCGTCTGCAGAAATTCGATCGCGCGCGGGTACTTGTACGGTGCGATCGCCTCCTTCACGTGCGCCTGCAGCGCCGCGACCATCGCGGCGTCCTCCGCCTGCCCGGGCTTCAGCACGACGTACGCCTTCACGATCTGCCCGCGTTCGTCGTCGGGCGCGCCGACGACGCCGCATTCGGCGACCGCCGGATGCGCGAGCAGCGCGCCCTCGACCTCCGGACCCGCGATGTTGTAGCCGGCGCTCACGATCATGTCGTCGGTGCGCGCCTGATAGACGAACCAGCCGTCGGCGTCGACGAGGTACGCGTCGCCGGTGTAATTCCACCCGTCGCGCACGTAGTCGCGCTGGCGGGGGTCGGCGAGGTACCGGCAGCCGGTGGGCCCCTTCACCGCGAGCCGGCCCACGTGGCCGGGCGGCAGCGGCTTGCCATCGTCGTCCATCACGCACGCTTCGTAGCCGGGGACCGGCTTGCCGGTGGCGCCCGGACGCGCGTGCGCCTCGTCGTGCGAAATGAAGATGTGCAGCAGCTCGGTGGCCCCGATGCCGTCGATCATCTCGATGCCCGTCGCGTCCTTCCACAGCGCTCGCGTGGCGGCCGGCAGCGGTTCGCCGGCCGACACGCATTTGCGCAGCGACGACAGATCGAAGGCGCCGACCTGCGCGGCCATCGCGCGATAGGACGTCGGTGCGGTGAACAGCACCGACGCGCGGTGCGCGGCGATCGCCGCGAGCAGCGCATCCGGCGCCGGCCTCTCGACGAGCAGCGTCGCCGCGCCGATGCGCAGCGGAAACAGCAGCAGGCCGCCCAGTCCGAACGTGAACGCGAGCGGCGGGCTGCCGGTGAAGATATCGTCGGGCGTCGCGCGGAGAATCGAGCGCGGCCAGCAGTCGCACGCGGCCAGCACGTCGCGGTGGAAGTGCATCGTGCCCTTGGGCGTGCCGGTGGTGCCCGACGTGAACGCGATCAGCGCGGTGTCGTCGGCGGACGTGCGCACGTCGCCGAACGTGGCGGGCTTGTCCGCCGCCCGCGCCTCGAGGCCATCCGGCGCGGCCGTCTCGAAGTAGCCGACCTGCGCAAGCGTGGGCGAGGCGAGCCGCGCCGCGTCGAGCTCGCCCGCGAGCCGGGCATCGCACAACGCATGCGTGACTTGCGCCTTGTGCAGGATCTCCGTGAGTTCCTTCGCCCGCAGCAGCGGCATCGTCGCGACCGCGATGCCGCCCGCCTTCACCACGGCGAACCAGCACGCCGCCATCATCGGGCTGTTGGGACCGCGCAGCAACACCCGATTGCCGGGCAGCAGCGCGAAATCCTCGACCAGCACGCGTGCGATGCGGTTGGCGCGGGCCATGAGTTCCGCATACGTCCAGCGCTCGCCAGCGCCGGAGACGATCGCCGTGCGCGCACCGAAGCCGCGCGCGACGCCGCCGTCGAGCAACTCGGTGGCGCAGTTGAGCGCGTCCGGATACTGCAACTCCGGCAGCGCGTAGACCAGCTCGGGCCACTCGCGCCGCGGCGGCAGGTGGTCGCGCGCGAACGTGTCGATCAGTGCGGATGGCGTCATGCGGGCTCCTCCCGGTCGTCCTTGAGCAGCGTGCGCCCGACGATCAGCCGCTGCACGTCGGTCGCGCCCTCGTAGATCCGCAGCGCGCGGATGTCGCGGTACAGGCGCTCGACCGGCACGCCGCGCGTGACGCCCAGCGCGCCGTGCATCTGCACCGCCGCGTCGATCACGCGTTGCGCCGACTCGGTCGCCGCGAGCTTGGCCATCGCCGCCTCCTTGGTCGTGCGCACGCCACGCACGTCGCGCAGCCACGCGGCGCGATAGGTGAGCAGCGCCGCGGCGTCGACGGCCGTCGCCATGTCGCCCAGCGTCGCCTGCGCGATCTCGCGGTCGGCGAGCACGCCGCCGAACATCGGCCGCGACCGTGCGCGCGCACTCGCTTCGACCAGTGCGCGGCGTGCGAAGCCCACCGCTGCCGCCGCCACCGACGCACGGAAGATGTCGAGCGTGCGCATCGCGAGCTTGAAGCCCTCGCCTTCGGCCCCGAGCAGCGCGTCGGCGCCGACGCGGCAACCCGCGAATTCGATCCGGGCCAGCGGATGCGGCGCGAGCGTGACGATCCGGTCCGCCACGACGAGCCCGGGCGCGTCCGCGGGCACCACGAATGCGGAGATGCCCTTCGCCCCCGGCGCGTGGCCGGTGCGCGCGAACACGCAGTAGAAGTCGGCGATGCCGCCGTTGGAAATCCACGTCTTGCACCCGTCGAGCACCCAACCCGTGCCGTCGCGCGCCGCGCGCGTGGTCAGCGCGGCGACATCCGACCCCGCGTCGGGCTCGGACAGCGCGAACGCGGGAATCGCGTCGCCGCGCGCCACCGCCGGCAGCCACCGCGCGCGTTGCGCGGCGGACCCCGCCAGCGTGATCGCGCCGCTGCCCAGGCCCTGCATCGCGAACGCGAAGTCGGCAAGTCCGTCGTGGAACGCGAGCGTCTCGCGCGCCGTGCACAATGCCCGCGAGTCGAGCTCGGGCAGCGCGCCGCCGTCGGCCTGCGGTACGCAATAGCGCAGCCATCCCGCCGCACCGAGCGCGCGGACCAGTCGCCGGCAGGTGGCGTCGACATCGCCCTCGGCCTGTTCGCCTGCGCCGCAAAGCGCCGGCAGGTCCGCGCACCACGCGGCGAGTCCGCGCGCCAGCGTGCGGTGCATGTCGCCGAAGAACGGCCAGTCGAAGTGGGTGCGGTCCATGGCAGTGGGCAGGGGCGTCTCTAGTTGTGAAGATTCAGGACATTGTTTCCGTGATGCATGAAACTGGGTCATCCGTCGTCCCCGCGAAGGCGGGGACCCAGTGTCGTGGCAGCGAAACGCGCAAGCCGCTGGGTTCCCGCTTTCGCGGGAACGACGTGTCCATGCATGCGCCAATTGCATGCAACGCGTTGACAACCTCTTGACGCTTCACATCTAGTTGCCCTCGAAGCGTGGTGTCGTGCGCGCGGCGAACGCCTGGTACGCGCGCTGGAAGTCCTGCGTCTGCATGCACAGCGCCTGCGCCTGCGCCTCGGCCTCGATCGCCGACTCGAGGTCCATCGCCCACTCCTGATGCAGCAGACGCTTGGTCACGCCGTGCGCGAACGTCGGGCCGTCGGCCAGCTGCCGCGCCATCGCCGTCGCCTCGGACAGGAGTGCCGCGGACGGCACGAGCCGGTTGAAGAAGCCCCACGCAGCGCCCTCGTCCGCCGTCATCGTGCGGCCCGAGTACAGGAGTTCGGCCGCGCGGCCCTGGCCGATCGTGCGCGGCAGCAGCGTGCAGGCGCCCATGTCGGCGCCGGCCAGGCCCACGCGCACGAACAGGAACGCCGTGCGCGCGGCAGGCGTGCCGAAGCGCAGGTCGGCGGCGAGCGCGACCATCGCGCCGGCACCCGCGCAGACGCCGTCGACGGCGGCAACGATCGGCTGCGGGCAGCGGCGCATCGCGAGCACGAGGTCGCCCGTCATCCGCGTGAACGCGAGGAGCTCGGGTGCCGCCATGCGCGTGAGCGGCGCGATGATCTCGTGCACGTCGCCGCCCGAGCTGAAGTTGCCGCCCGCGCCCGCGATCACCACGCACTTGACGTCGTTCGCGTACACGAGGCCGCGGAAGAGGTCGCGCAGTTCCGCATACGACGCGAACGTCAGCGGGTTCTTGCGCTCGGGCCGGTCGAGCGTGACCGTCGCGACCTTGCCATCCTCGCTCGTCTCCCAGCGGAACGTGCGCGGTACGAAGTCCCGGAAGGGACGCAGGTGCGAGGACATGGTCATGGCGCGCTTTCCTGTTCGGGGAGTGCCGCGATTTGCGTCTTCAGCGTGCCCAGCAGCGCGAAGAGCCGCCGGCGATCGGCCGGCGGCAGTCCGGCCAGCATGTCGATCAGCCAGCGCTCGTGGTCGGCGGCCATCGCGTCGAAGACCTTCTTGCCGCGCGGCGTGAGCCGAACGGCCTGCGCGCGCCGGTCGCCGGCGATCGGCACGCGCTGCACGAGCCCTTCCGCGACCAGTTCGTTGGCGAGGCCCGTCACGTTGCCGCCCGTCACCATCAGCCGCCGCGTCAACTCGCCCATCCGCAGGCCCTGCGGGTGCCGCTCGAGCTGCGCCATCAGGTCGAAGCGCGGCAGCGTGATCGCGAACCGCTCGCGCAGGCGCGCGCGCACGCGCCTTTCGATCATCGTCGTGCACGTGAGGAGGCGCAGCCACAGCCGGAGCGACTCGTGGTCGTCGCCGGTGACGCGCGTCTCGTGATCGGCCGGATCGACCGCGATGGACGCGCGGGCCGACGCGGCCGGCGCCCCCCTGGCGTCGGCAACCGGATCGGCCCCCGGATCCGCCTTGGCGGCGGCCACGGAGTCGGCCACTGGGTCCGCCATGGGGTCAGCCATTCGCGTCGGGCCGCTCGCCCGCCATCTGCACCGCGCGGGCGAGATTGCGCTCGAGCTGCGCCTTGCCGGTCAGGTACTGCACCGGCCACTCGACGTCGTGGACGCCCAATTGCGCCGCCGCGTGCAGCGTCCAGTACGGATCGGCGAGGTGCGGCCGCGCCAGCGCGCACAGGTCCGCGCGCCCGGCCATCAGGATGCTGTTCACGTGGTCGGGCTCGAAGATCGCACCGACCGCCATCGTCGCGATGCCCGCTTCGTTGCGCACGCGGTCGGCGAACGGCGTCTGGTACATGCGGCCGTACACGGGGCGGGCCGCGCGCGTCGTCTGGCCGGACGACACGTCGATCAGGTCCGCGCCCGCCGCGCGGAAGAGCCGCGCGAGTTCGACCGCGTCGTCCGGCGTGTTGCCGCCCGGCGCCCAGTCGTGCGCGGAGATGCGCACCGACATCGGCCGGTCCGCCGGCCACACGGCGCGCAACGCGGCGAAGACCTCGAGCGGATACCGCGCGCGCTTCGCGAGCGTGCCACCGTAGTCGTCGGTGCGCACGTTGGTGAGCGGGCACAGGAACGCGGACAGCAGGTAACCGTGCGCGCAGTGCAGCTCGAGCCAGTCGAAGCCCGCGGCCGCCGCGGCACGACCGCGCGCGCACGAACTCGTCGCGCACGCGGTCCATGTCGGCGCGCGTCATCGCGCGCGGCACCTGGTTGGCGGGTCCGTAGGCGATCGCCGAGGGTGCGACGAGCGGCCAGTTCCCCGAGGGCAGCGGCATGTCGGCATCCTCCCAGCCGACCTGCGTGGAGCCCTTGGGCCCCGCATGTCCCAACTGGATCGCGATCTTGGCGGACGTGCGTGCGTGCACGTAGTCGACGATGCGCTTCCATGCCGGCGCGTGCTCCGGCGCATAGAGCCCGGCGCAGCCCTCCGAGATCCGCGCATCGGGCGCGACGCACACCATTTCGGTGAACACGAGGCCGGCGCCGCCGTGCGCGCGGCTGCCCAGGTGGACGAGGTAGAAGTCGTCGGGCGTGCCGTCGACGCACGAGTACTGCGCCATCGGCGACACGACGACGCGGTTCTTGAGCGTCACGCCGCGCAGCGTGAACGGCGTGAACATCGGCGGCACCGCGGGCGTCGCTTCCGCCGCGGTTCCGGCGAACCAGCGCTCCATCCGCGCGACGTAGGCGGGATCGCGCAGCCGCAGGTTCTCGTGCGAGATGCGCTGGCTGCGCGTCAGCAGGCTGTACGCGAACTGCTCGGCTTCGAACGCCGTGTAGCGCGCGACGTTCTCGAACCACTCGGTGGAATTGCGCGCGGCGTTCTGGATCTTGAGGACCTCGAGCGACCGCGCCGCCTCGTATTGCGCGAGCGACGACTCCAAGTCGTCGGCCGCACCGAGCGCGCCCGCGAGCGCGATCGCATCCTCCAGCGCGAGCTTGGTGCCCGAACCCACGGAGAAGTGCGCGGTGTGCGCGGCGTCCCCCAGCAGGATCACCGGCACGGCGCGGCCGTCGAGCGAATTCCAGTGCACCCACGTCCGGCAGACGACGCGCGGGAAGCGGATCCAGATCGCGCTGCCACGCAGGTGTCCCGCGTTCGACAGCAGTGGATGTCCGTCGAGCCACGGCGCGAACAGCCGCTCGCAGTACGCGATGCCCTCCTGCTGCGACATCGCGGCGAGCCCCGCCGCCTGCCACGTCGCCTCGGGCGTCTCCACGATGAACGTCGACGTGTCCCCGTCGTACTGGTACGCATGCGCCTGGAACCAGCCGTGCGGCGTCTCGACGAAAGCAAACGTGAACGCCGGGAACAGCTTCTTCGTGCCCAGCCAGACGAACCGGCATTGCCGCGTGTCGATGTCGGGCGCGAACGCGTCCGCGTACCGGGTGCGGATCCGGCTGTTGAGGCCATCGGAGGCCAGCACGACGTCGGCGCGGAACTCGCGCGCGACGGCGACGTCGTCGGCGACGTCCTGCTCGAATACCTGCTCGACGCCGAGCGCCTCGCAGCGCGCCTGCAGGATTTCCAGCAGGCGCTTGCGGCCGATGCCGCAGAAGCCGTGGCCGCCGGAGGTGATCGTGCGGCCCTTGAAGTGGACGTCGATGTCGTCCCAGTGGTTGAACGATCCGGCGATCGCGTGCGCAGTCTCGGGGTCGGCGACCGCGAGGTTGCCGAGCGTCTGGTCGGAGAACACGACGCCCCAGCCGAACGTGTCGCCGGGCCGGTTGCGCTCGACGACCCGCACCGCGTGCCGCGGGTTCGCCTTCTTGAGCAGCAGCGCGGCGTAGAGCCCCGCCGGGCCGCCGCCGATGCACGGCACGCGCATGTTCCACCGCCTTTCGGTTCCCGGGACCGCGTCGCCGCGCACGTCCTGCCGCGGTCCCCTGTCCCGGATCGGAGTTATTTTAGAACTAAAAGACCTGGCGTCAAGCGCCGGATGCGCCGAAGTCGAGGACGTCCGACCCGCCCGCCTCGCCTCCGGAAGGATCGGGCGAAGGACGGGGTTCCGCCATCCGGCCGATACCGGCCGGCGCCGTTGCGTCGCTAGTGTCGGCGTGCGTCCCGTCCCGTGGGACGGAAGGAGGCGCCCATGACGCCGCAAGCAAACGCGCCGGCCGGGGCCGGCATCGCCCGTGCCCGTCGCGGACCGCTGCGAGCCCGGTGCGTCGCCACGGGCTTCACGCTGGTCGAACTCTGCGTCGCGCTGGCCATCCTGGCGCTGCTGACACTCGCAGCACTTCCCGCATACCGCGCGTGGATCGCGGAGGAGCAACTGATGAACCACGCGCGACGCCTGGCCGGAAGCATGCAGACCGCCCGCGCCGAGGCCATCAAGCGCGGTCACCGCGTGAACCTGTGCAAGTCCGCCGACGGCCGCCAATGCGCCGACACCGGCCGCTGGGACCAGGGCTACCTGATGCACGGCGACATCGGCCGCACCGGCGACGTCGACGGCCCGGACACGGTCATCCGCTACGAGCCCCCGCCCAAGGACATCACGGTCACCGCCAACCGGCCCCTCGACGACTATGTGTCGTACACCTCGTTCGGGCAGGCGCGCCTGCTGAGCGGCGCGCTGCAGATGGGCACGTTCACCGTGTGCAAGAGCGGTCGCCGCCCCGCCCAGGTGGTGCTGGTGGCCACCGGTCGGGTGCGCATTGACCGGGCGCCGGGCACCTGTCCATGATGTCCGGCGCACTCTGTCGAGCACAACCTGAGTGCAACCTGAGTGCAACCTGAGTGCAACCTGAGTGCAACCTGAGTGCCTGACCCGCACTCCGCCGCCCCCCGCATGCGGGGTCCCGGCGCCATGCGAGGTGGTTCCCCGGGTTGACCGCATGCACGGGGACCGACCGTCCATTCCCGGCCACCCGCCACTAGTCGGTGCCGCATTGCGGTGCCTGCGACGGGTCCGTACGATGGAACCATCCGGGAAAAGGGGTTACAAGCATGCGCCGCGCGACTGGTTCGAGGTACGCCCGCCCGAGCGGGTTCACGCTGATCGAAATGATGATCACCGTCGCGATCGTCGGCGTGCTCGCGGCCATCGTCGTTCCCAGCTACAACGAGTACGTGATCCGCGGCAAGCTCACCGAAGCCCAGTCGAAACTGGGCGACATGCGCGGGCAGATGGAGCGCTACTTCCTCGACAACCGTACCTACCAGGACACCGGCGGCACCCTCTGCGGCATCGACGACGCGGCCATCAACATGTCGGCCGCCTACAACGGCGACGCCGGACGCAGCTTCGACGTCAGTTGCGCGGCCCCCACGGCCACCACCTATGTGATCACGGCCACCGGCCTCTCGTCGCGCGGCATGGGTTCGTTCATCCTGACCGTCAACCAGGCCAACGCGCGCACCTCCGTCGGGCCGTCGCCCTGGCCGACGACGGCCGTCAACTGCTGGTTCGTGCGCAAGTCCGGCGAATGCTCATGAGTGTCACGCGCATGCGCGGGTTCTCGCTGATCGAACTGATGGTCGCGCTGGCCATCGCGGCGCTGCTGCTCGTGCTCGCCGCGCCCAGTTACGGCACCTGGGTGATGGACGGACAGATCCGCGCGGCCGCCGAGTCGATCGCGGGCGGCTTGCGCATCGCGTACTCGGAGGCCATCAAGCGCAACGTCCCGGTCCAGTTCGTCCTCGATCCGACGACGGGAACGGGAAAGTGGGACGTCGTGCTGGTTTCCGACAGCAGCGTGCTGCGGACGGAATCCTTCGCGGAAGGGTCGAAGCTGGCCTCGTTCACCGCCGACGGCACCACCGTCGAGTTCACGAGTCTCGGCTTGATCAACCCGGCCAACACGGACCTGACCTCCGTCAACGTTTCCACCACCACCGCCAATGCCAATGCGCGCCAGCTCACGGTGTTGGTCGGCGGCGGGCGCACCGGCATCAAGGTCTGCGACCCGAAGGTCACCAATTCCTCCGACCCGCGCTATTGCACCACCTGATCCCATGCCGCGTTCCGCCCACCTCGAACTCTCGCGTCCGCAGCACGGCAGCTTCCTGCTGGAGGCGCTGATCGCGATTTTGATCGTCTCGCTCGGCATCCTGGGCCTCATCGGCCTGCAGACGCGCGCGATGCAGGACACCGACGAGTCGCAGTACCGCAGCGAAGCGGCATTTCTGGCCAACGACGTGATCGGCCGGATGTGGGCGTCCAACCAGACCACGCTCGAAGCGCAGTTCGAGACCAACGCCACCGCCGGCACTGCCTACGACGACTTCAAGAAACTCGTCGTCGCCCGTCTCCCCGGCGCGACCGCCGACCCTCCGGAAATCACGGTGACGCCGCGCGGCGCCACGGCGTCGTTCGGCTACGACGTGCTGGTCACCGTCTATTGGCGGCCGCCGTCGGCCGCGTGGCGCCACCGCTACGACACCGTCGCCACCGTTCGGCTCAACAACTGATGAACGCATCCGCACGAATCTTCCGCGCGCCAGCGGCGGCCCGGCAGCGCGGCGTCAGTCTCGTCGAGACGATGGTCGGCATCCTGATCGGCCTCATCGTCGTCGCGGTCATCTACAACACGCTGATCGTGGCGGAAGGCTTCCGCCGGTCCACGCTCGGCGCCTCGGATGCGCAGGTCACCGGGCAGTTGTCGCAGTTCATCCTGGGCCGGGAACTCGCGAACGCCGGCAACGGCGTGATGTCCGGCGAAGGCGTCGACGTCCTCGCGAACTGCACCGACGCCGCGCTGCGCCCGATGCCGGCGCTGATCCAGAACAATGTCGCCGCGGACACGCCGACGGGCGCTTCGGTCCTGAACGACCGCCTCACGGTGTTCTACAGCTCGGCCCCGCGCATCGTGCATCCCGTTCGCGTGGAGGCGCCGGTCCAGGTGGTGGCGACGGACCCGATCTCCGTCGCCAGCCCCAACGGGTTCCGCGTCGACGACTGGTTCCTCGCGACCGACCGCCTGGGACAGTGCATGCTCGGACAGGTGACGGCGATCACGCAGCCCGACAACTCCGCCTATCCGCCGGCCGCACCCGGCGGGTTCGTCAAGCTCACGTTCAACCAGAAGTTCGGGGCGAACGGCGCCTCGCCGGGGTTCGCCGTGGGCACGTCGCGGGTGATCAACCTCGGCCGGGACATGCGCCGGACCACCTATTCGATCAACAAGGCCAAGCTGCAGCTCGACACGACGGACGACAATCCCGGTCTGGGCGCGGCGGTCACCGCGCCGCTGGCGCAGAACGTCGTGTTGCTCAAGGCCCAGTACGGGGTCGACACCGACAACGACCAGGTCGCCGATTGCTGGACGCCCGCCGACGCCAGCAACACCTGCGGGCTGGATTTCTCGCAGGCGGTCTTCACCGGGGCGCCGCCCGCCAACATGGCCGCGCGCATCCGCGCGATCAAGGCGATTCGTGTCGCCATCGTCGTGCGCAGCGACGACCAGGCGAAGGCGGACGCGACCAACGCCACGCTCGTCGGCCAGTCCGCGTGGATCTTCAACTGCGCCGCCAACAACGCCTCCTGCCAGAGCCGCATCGCACTCGACAGCACGGTGCTGCGCAACTACAACCGCTATCGCATCTACGAGGCGACCATTCCGCTTCGCAACTCGATCTGGAACGCGCCGTGACCCGACCTCACCGTTCCCCTCCGGCACCCGCTCGCCTGCGCTCGCGCCAGCGCGGCGTCGTGCTGTTCGTAGCACTCATCGCGATGGTGCTCCTGAGCCTCGCCGGCGTCGCGCTGCTGCGCGCGACCGATTCGGGTACGTCGATCTCCGGCAACCTCGCGTCGAAGCAGGCGACGATGGGGCCGATCAACTACGGGATCGAGCAGGCGGTGGCGGCGCTCTTCGAGGGCGGCGGGGGCTCGATCGTCGACAAGTTCAACCACGATCTCAACCACAACTACTACGCCAACATCCAGGCCGATGCGGTGCCCGCCAATCCGAAGGGCATTCCGGCCGTGCTCTACGGCGACCTGGCGACTTATCCCGGCACGTTCCAGAAATACGACGATCCCAGCACCCCGTCGATGTACTCGGTGCGCTGGGTGATCGAGCGGATGTGCCAGGGCGCCGCACCGGCCCCGGGACCCTTCTTCGGCGACCCGCTGACGCCAACCGGCCTGCAGGCCTGCGACATGCTGCCGCCCAAGGTGTCGACGGCCGGCACCCATGGCGAGGAACGCCCCGAAGTCCCGCCGACGCCGTTGTACCGGGTCTCGATCCGGGTGGACGGCCCCGCGGGCAGCAATACCGTGACGTACGCGCAGGCGATGCTGCGCTGACAGGCGCATTACCGGAAGAAAAATCATGACGACAACCGCCCTCCATCCCGTGCGCAGGTTCATCGCCGCATTCACGGCCTTCACGCTGGCCTCGATGCCGCTGTCGCAGGCGGCGTACGGCGCCGCGACGCTCCTGTCCGACCAGCCGCTCGCCGCAAAGGTCGCGGCCAAGCCGAACCTCCTCTACACGTTCGACGATTCGAGCAGCATGCTGCTGCGCTACAGCCCCGATTTCGTCGTGACCAACGCCTACTGCCGGAGCACGGCCGGCAACAACGTCGCCGCGTGCAACGCGGGATACTTCGACAACTTCACCAACGGCGGCAGCACCCGGCGTGGCTTCGACGAGCCGATGCACTCGGCCGCGTTCAACAAGGTGCATTACAACCCCAACGTCTGGTACTCGCCGCCGGTGGATGGCGCCGGCAACCAGGCGAGCGACGCGGCGCCCAACGGCGCACCGAGTACCACCGTGTACAAGATGATGAACGCGACCAACACGTCCAACTGGACGAAGGTGCCCAACGACATGTACCTGACGCCGCCGGCGAGCCTGCCGCCGCCGACGACGGCCAACACGACGGACTTCTCGCAGAAGGTCCGGATGGCCGTGTTCTGCAACACCGACTGGCCGCGGGCGACGCTGCCTGGCGGCGCGGATCCCGCAACGTGGACAGAGATCGGCGACGCCAACGGCGAGACGCCCGCCACGCCGTCGAGTTCGGTCGGACGGGACTGCCGGATCAACGGCACGGCGTACACCAACTCGGGCGAGGGCGGCGCGGACAGCGCGCCGACGGTGGCCAAGGACTACAACTATCCGTACCGGAGCGGCAAGTCGACGCCGACCAAGGACGCGAAGTTCTTCTACCGCAACTCCCGCGTCGACGGCAATCACGCGAACCGCACGCTCTGGTGCAAAACGAGCGCCGCCGGCTGGCCGAAGAGCACGACCAATCTCGCCGGCTGTGGCCCCTACACCTGCACGCTGGGCGGCACGCCCGTCATTCCCACGAGCGTCGTACAGACCTGCAATGCGGGTTCGACCGTCCAGGGCCCGCCCTGGGTGTATTCACCGCCCAATTGCGACACCGGAGACCCACTGGTCTATCAATTCCAGTGGACCGGCGCTCCGGCGAGCTGCGTCGGGAGCACGGCGCTCGGCGGCGAGTGCATCGCCTGCACACGCTCCGGGCCCATCGTCACGCGCAATGCGTCGTGCAGCATCACCGCCGTCGCGTGCGGCACCACGGGTTCGCCTGCCCCGCTGATCACCGTCAACGGAAATCCCGCCTGCCCGGACCAGCCGGGCACCGTGCCGACGAGCTGCACGGTCGGCACCCTCGTCCCGCCCACCCCGTGCAACCCGATCGCAAACGCCAATTGCAACATGACGTACGGCGGCACCGGCGGCACCGGCGGCAGCACGACACTGCTCGACGACGCCAACGGCCTGGGCGTGACCTGCCGCCACAACAACAACACGGGCTCCTACACGTCCAATCGGTTCACGTATCCGGAAAGCTGGCCGAACGGCTCCGGCACCACCAGCAAGTACGACAAGCGCGTCAACGACACGAGCTGCGGCGTGATACCGCGCACGGTGCAGATTCCGCAGTACTACAACGTGATCGCGGACCGCTACTGCTCGGATGAGGGCAAGAACGCGCCGGTCCTCTACTACAACCTGAACCGCTCGACCTCCAACCCCGCGTACGACGACGACCCGTGGCGCGGGTTCGGCCGCGCGGGCGTATGCAAGACCAAGAACGACCTGCAGTCGTACAAGAACCCGCTCTACGGCGAGATCCAGCGCGTCGGCATCGTCAACGACGGCCGCATGTTCGACTACGTCGACGACTACGGCAACGCCGGCCAGCGCGACTACAACCAGGAGATGACCAATTTCGCGAACTGGTGGACGTACTACCGCTCGCGCGTGCTCTCCGCCAAGACGACGACGGCCATCGCGTTCAACATCGTCGACAGCACGTTCCGCGCCGGCTTCCACGTGATGAACGCGGCGACGACCAAGTGGCTCGACGCCAAGGACTTCGACGCAACCAATCGCGCCGCGTGGTACACGATGCTCTTCAGCGTGCCGATCGCTGCCACCGGTTCCAAGACGCCCACGCTTGATGCCTTGATCCGCATCGGCCAAGTGGTCCAGAACGGCGCCGGTGCAGTGACGGGGCTCCCCACGCACACGGATCCCATTCCCACGATCGCCGGCAACCCCGTGTCGTGCACGGCGAACTATCACATCCTGTTCACCGACGGCACGACGGACCAGATCACGCTGCCCACGCTGGCCGGCGAGGTCGACGGCACGAACATTCCGGCCCACTCGGCCTGGACCTGCAGCGGCACCAACTGCCTCCTGCCCGACGGCAACCCCGCCAATCCCGAGCGCTCCGTGGCATCGCTGACGGCCGGCACCGCATGGCCGAATGCCTACCGCGACGCGGCGACGGCCACCGCCAACACGCTTGCCGACATCTCGCTCAACTTCTGGATGCGCGACCTGCGCACCGGCACCGGGTTCGAGAACGACGTGCCGTCGATCGACGGACGCGGCGGCAAGGACCTCGACTGGCGGTTCGACCCCGCGTACTGGCAGCACGTGAACTTCTCGGCGCTGTCGTACGGCGCGGACGGGTTGCTCGACGCCAAGAACAACGCGACGGTCATGAACGACATCGTCACCGGCACGAAGCGCTGGTTCACGTCGCCCAACTTCCCGACGCCGCCGAACAACGCGCTGTACCCGACGGGCAACCCCCGTGCGGTCGCCGTGGACGACCTGTGGCACGCGACGGTCAACGCGCGCGGCAAGTTCGTGTTCGCCGAGACGCCGCTCGAAATCGCGTACGGGCTGGGCAGCATCATCTCGGGCATCGGCAACAGCCCGAAGGCACGGGTCGGTGCGAGCTTCGCCAGCCGCAACCTGTCCGCCACGAACAACTTCATCTACTCGGCGACGATCGAGCCCGGCTGGAGCGGCGAACTCAAGAAGGTCACCGTCGACACCACGACCGGCGCGCAGGGCACGATTCGCTGGCTCGCCGCCGGCGGCGACACCGCGCTGGCTGGAATCGGCACGCCCCCGAACCCCGGCAACCTGGGACTCAACCAGCTGCTGCGGACGCCCTCGCCGTCGCCGGTGATCGAAACCGACAACCCGTGGTTCGCCAGCCGCCGCATCGTGACGCGCAACGTCGATGCCGGCACGTTCTCGGTGGTACCGTTCCGGTATGCGGACCTCAGCACCGGCACGAACACGCAGCTCAATACGCTCAGTTCGAACGCCACGCTGCAGCAGAAGATGATCGCCTACCTGCGCGGCGGCTCGACGTTCGGCCCGGGTCCGAATCCGACACTGATCGAGGGCACCGACATCGGCCAGTTCCGGCAACGGAGCAGCAAGCTCGGCAACATCAGCGACTCGAAACCCGTGATCGTCGGTCCGGCCAGGCAGCCGTTCACGGAAGCCAACGACTACGGTTACGCGGCCTACAAGTCCGCCAACTCGGCGCGCGGCCTGCGCGTTTACGTCGGCGCCAACGACGGCATGTTCCACGTCTTCAACGGCGAGGACTACTCGGGGCCGGGGACCGGCGGCACCGAGACCTGGGCCTACATTCCCAGCGGCGTCTTCACGTCGGCCTTCGACGAAGGCGGCAAGGCGCGCAAGGGCATCCAGGCGCTGACGTTCCAGGACGGCGGCGCGCCGATCTTCAAGCACCACTTCTACGTGAATTCGCCGCCGAAGACGCAGGACGTCGACTTCGCGAACTGCGGGACCAACTCGGCGACGTGCACGCCCGACTGGCGCACGATCGTCGTGTCCGGCCTCGGCAAGGGCGGCAACACGTACTTCGCGATCGACGCGACCAACCCCACGGTCACCACCGAGGCGCAAGCCGCGGGACGGGTGCTCTGGGAGTTCGCCCTCCCCTACAGCGAGTTCTCGTTCGGCAAGCCGGTCATCGCCAAGACCCGCGCCTACGGCTGGGTAGTCATCGTGGCGTCCGGGTACAACAACGTCAAGGCCGGCAGCGACGGCAAGGGCCACCTGTACGTGCTGAGGGCCAGCGACGGCACGCTGCTGAGGACGCTCAACACCACCGGCGCGGACAGCGGAAGTGTCGGCAGTCCCAGCGGCCTCGCGCAGATCAGCGGCTACGTGAAGGACGACGCCAACCAGATGCTGGAACAAATCTACGGCGGCGACCTGAACGGCCGGCTGTGGCGCTGGGACGTGTCCGACGTCGATCCGACCGCGTGGCAGGCCAAGACCGTGCTGCTCGCCAACCTGACGGATCCGTCGAGCGTCGCGCAGCCCGTCACGACGGCGCCCGAAATCGAGATCGACGTGAACAACGGTATCGACCGCTTCGTGCTGGTCGGCACCGGGCGGCTGCTCGATCCGAGCGACCTCACGACGCCCAGTCCGGAGCAGATCCAGACCGCCTACGCGATTCGCGACGGCACGCTCGACACGCCGGCCACGACCGGCCTGCCGATCGCACCCCGCGTATCGATGGCGGCGGCCACCGGCGTGGCCGGCGTGAGTACCGCGGCGCCGAACGGCTGGTACAGCGATCTGGCCTCCGGGCAGCGGATCATCGTCGACCCGGTAGCGGAGTTCAACGTGTTCTCGTACGCGGGCACCGAACTGCAACCGGACCCGTGCCTGACGTCGCTGCCCGCGTACATCTACGCGCGCGACTTCGTCAGCGGCGAGTCGCTGGTGTTCACGGGCGGCACGCAGGCGGCGTACTTCTTCTCCGCGGAAGGCGCGGTCGGCCTCGAACTGGTCGCGCTGGAGGATCCCACCAAGTCGTTCCCGACCATCGCGATCGTCTACACGAAGGAAACCAACGCCTCGATCGACCCGGTGACGATCCGGCCGAAGGCCTTCGGCGGCGGTCACCGGTTGTCGTGGCGCCTGCTCGGGGACTGACGTCCGGCGCACCGACCCGACGGTTCGTTGTCCATGTATCGCACGGGGCGGCGCGCAGGCGCCGCCCCGTGCCGTTGCTACGATGCCGCCTGGACGCCGGCGCGCAGGCGTCCCGCCGATGGCACCCGCGCGCGTTGTCGACACCCAACGCTGATCCGGCGCATTCGACCTCCGCCTTGGCGACCCGTGCTGCCCAGGGGCTGACGCCCCATCCCCCGTCGTCGCAGGCCATCGCGCCTTCGTTCGTCGCGTCGCTGGCCATTCACGTCGCCATTGCACTCGCGCTCGCCGGATCGATGACGCCGCATCAGCGCACACGCGGCGAGGACTACGCACCGCTCGCGGTCCATCTCGTCGGCACGCCGCCGCAGCCGCTCCCGGCACCAGCCATGGCCGAAGCCCTCCTGTCGCCCCAATCGGAAGCAGTCGCGGTGCCCGTGTCCTCCATCGACGTCGCGCCGCCCCTCCCGGCCGCGGCCCCGGAGCCCGCGTCCACCGCGAGCGCACCCGCGACGCCCCGGGACGCCCGTCCGCAATCCGCGTCCGCGAGTTCGCCGTCGGGCACCGTCTCCATCGGCGAGCCCCTGGCGGGAATGTCCGCCCTGCCGCCCGATCTCGTCGCGCGCGTGCACGGCAACTACATGATCGAAGTGGAGTACCCCGCGCGGCTGCTGAGCATGCCCCAGGTCGTCTACCCGCCCGCCGCGCTCGAGTTGCAACGGGGGGATTCGGTTGTCGTGTGGCTCGCGATCGACCGCAAGGGAGCGGTGGAGGACACGGTCTTCGTCGCCGGCCTGCCCGGATTCATCGACGCGGTCAGCGAGGCCCTGCAGTCGGCGAAGTTCCTGCCCGCCGAGGAACGAGGGGAGATCATCCCCTTCTACATCGTGCTGCAGTTCGATTTCAAGGCTGCGCGCGCGGCCACGGCCACCGCCGGCAACGTCGAGGCCGGGAAGTAAGGCAGCGCAGCGGCGCAACAGGAATGCGACAACGCCGCTTCGCCAACGTCACCACGCGGCGGCTCCATCGGGAAACCTGCCGGCGTCGTCAATGCTGCACGGCGACGCCCGCACTTCCACCGGAGTCGCCGCTACGAAGCCACTCCGCCTGCCACGGCTGCACCGGCATAGACACCACCGTCGTCCCCGCGAAGAGCCTGCCTCCGAGTGTGGGTCGTCGGGGGCGGGGACCCGGTGTCACGGTCGTTTCGGACATGACGCACGAAGTCGCGGGTTCCCCGCCTTCGCGGGGACGACAGTACGAGAAGTGGGTGTCGTTGTCCGGTACGAACCCTACCCCAGCATCGGCATGTGGAACCCCGGTGCCGCGCTGCCGTCGTCGGGCCAGCGGGTGGTCAGCGTCTTGCCGCGCGTGTAGAAGCGCACGCCGTCCATGCCGTGCACGTTCAGGTCGCCGAACAGCGAGGCGCGCCACCCGCCGAACGAGAAGAACGCCATCGGCACCGGAATCGGCACGTTCACGCCGATCATGCCGACCTCGACGTCCTGCTGGAAGCGCCGCGCCGCGTGCCCCGACCGCGTGAAGATCGCGGTGCCGTTCGCGTACGGGTTCGCATTGATGAGCGCGATCGCGTCGGCGAGCGACTCGCTGCGCACGACGCTCAAGACCGGGCCGAAGATCTCGTCGCGGTAGATCGCCATGGCCGGCGTCACCGCATCGAAGAGCGTCGGGCCGACGAAGAATCCCTCGCCCGGCACCGGCGGCGTGCGGCCGTCGACGACCAGGCGCGCACCTTCGGCCACGCCGCCGTCGATGTAGCCGACGATGCGGTCGCGCGCCGCGCGCGTGATGACGGGGCCCATTTCGACGTCGGGCGTGTCGCCCGGACCGACGGTGACGCGCCGCGCGCGCTCGGCCAGCCTGGCGACGAGCGCATCGCCCGCCTCGCCGACGGCGACGACGGCCGAAATGGCCATGCAACGCTCGCCCGCCGAACCGTAGCCGGCACCGATGATCGCTTCGGTCGCGAAGTCGAGGTCGGCGTCCGGCAGCACCACCGCGTGGTTCTTGGCGCCGCCCAACGCCTGCACGCGCTTGCCGTTGCGCGCGCCCGTCTCGTAGATGTACTTCGCGATCGGCGTCGAGCCGACGAACGAAAGCGCCTTCACGTCCGGATGCGCGAGCAGCGCGTCGACGGCCTCCTTGTCGCCGTGCACGACGTTGAACACGCCGTCCGGCAGCCCCGCTTCCTGCAACAGTTCGGCCATCCGGATCGACAGCGTCGGATCGCGTTCGGACGGCTTCAGCACGAACGTGTTGCCGCATGCGAGCGCCACCGGGTACATCCACAGCGGCACCATCGCCGGAAAGTTGAACGGCGTGATGCCGGCGCATACGCCGAGCGGCTGCCGCAGCGAATAGCTGTCCACGCCCGTGCCGACGTTCTCGCTGAATTCGCCCTTCATCAGGTGCGGAATGCCGGTCGCGAATTCGATGACCTCGATGCCGCGCGTGACTTCGCCCTCGGCATCGGTGAGCGTCTTGCCGTGCTCCTGCGTGATGATCTTCGCCAGTTCCTTGCGCTGCCCGTCCATCAGATCGCGGAAGCGCATCAGGATTCGCGCGCGCCGCAGCGACGGATACGCGCGCCACGCGGGCAGCGCGGCGGCGGCGGCGGCCACCGCCGCCGCGACGTCGGCGGCATTGCCGAGCGGCACGTGCCGGATCACGTGGCCGGTGGCCGGGTTGGTCACTTCGCCGTAGCGCGTCGTGGCGGCCGCCACGGCCTTGCCGTCGATCCACAGGGGCAGCCGTTCGAGTGTCGTCAGGTCCATCGCGTTCTTCCTGGGTGGTCGGCGGGGGTCAGGCGGCGCCCGCCTCGTGCAGCCGCGCGACGTAGCGCGCGACGAGATCGATCTCGATGTTGACGGGCGCACCGGGGACCAGATCCCCCAGCGTCGTCGCACCCAGTGTATGCGGGATCAGATTGACGGAAAAGCGCCGGCCCGCGACTTCGTTGACGGTGAGACTCACCCCGGCGACGGCGACCGAGCCCTTCTGCGCAACGAAGCGGGCGAGCGGCGCCGGCACCTCGACGTCGAGCCGCACGCTGCCCCACGCGTCGTCCTTGACCGGCGCGATCGCCACGACCGTGCCCACGCCATCGACGTGGCCGGTCATCAGGTGTCCACCCAGACGATCGGACAGCCGCAGCGCGAGTTCGAGGTTCACCGCCCCGTTCCCGTCGAGCCCGGTCGTGCAGCGCAGCGTTTCGCCGGACACGTCGAACTGCAGCGTGCCCGGTTCCATCGCCACCACCGTCAGGCAGCAGCCGCCAACGGCTACGCTGTCGCCGATCGCGACGCCGCCGTCCGCGTGGAGGTCGGTGGCGACGGCGAGGCGCAGGCCGTCGCCTCGCGGGGTCGCGGCCGCGATCCGGCCCAATGCCTGCACGATTCCTGTGAACATTCGTAGCTCCTCGTGGCGAAGCCTGTCTAGCGCGGCCCCGACGCCCGCGATTTCTCCGTCGTCCCCGCGAAGGCGGGGACCCAGCGACGTCGGTACATTGGGTCCCGGCAAACCGTTGGCTTCACCGACCCATCACCAGAATTGCAGGCACTTTGCATTGCTTCGACCATGCGTACCCGCACGCGATTCAGGTGTCGTGCGTCGGCACGACGCCGGGTCCCCGCCTTCGCGGGGACGACGCCGGCGGGTATGCTCATGCGTATGCTCATGTCCATCCTCGCCGGATGCTCATTGGAATTCCGGGCACAGGAACGACGGAACTCGCCATCGACGCGGTGCTCATTCGCCCTGCGTTCGGCGGCTTTCGATTCGCCGCGCGACGATGCGCAGGTCGGCGCCCACACGCTGCACGTCGTGCCACGCGAATTCGCTGCGACCGGCCAGCGCCGCGAGCGGTTCGCCGCGTTCGAACATGCCGCGCGCCGGGTCGCCCAGCACCGCCGGCGCCACGTACAGCAGCAGTTCGTCGATGAGCGCCGCATCGAGCAGCGCCCCGTTGAGTTTCGCACCCGCCTCCACGTGCAGCTCGTTGACGCCGCGTGCGGCCAGCGCCGCGAGCAGCGCCGGCAGATCGACACGGCCGCGCGGATCGGGCAACGCGAGCGTGTCGACGTTCGCCGGCCACGCCGGGTTGCGTTCGCCCGCCGTGACGATCAGCACGTCGGCGCCGGCGAGAATGCGCGCCGATGGCGGCGTATGCGCGTGCCGGTCGACGATCACGCGGCGCGGCTGGCGCGGCGTGGCCACCGCGCGCACGCTCATCTGCGGATCGTCCTGCAGCACGGTGCCCACGCCGGTGAGGATCGCGCATGCACGCGCGCGAAACGCGTGTCCGTCGGCGCGCGCGTCGGCGCCGGTGATCCACTGGCTGGTGCCGTCGGCGAGCGCCGTGCGTCCGTCGAGGCTCGTCGCGAGCTTGGTGCGCACCCACGGCCGTCCGCGGGTGGCGCGCGCCACGAAGCCGATGTTCTGCTCGTACGCATCGCTCTCGCACAGCCCGGTGTCGACGATGACGCCCGCGGCGCGCATCCGCGGGGCGCCGCCGGCCGCCGTGCGCGAGGGCTCGGCCAGCGCGACGACGACGCGCGCGATGCCCGCGGCGAGGATCGCGTCGACGCAGGGCGGCGTGCGCCCGTGATGATTGCAGGGCTCGAGCGTCACGTACATCGTCGCGCCGCGCGGATCGGTGCCGCGCCGCACGACGTCGGCCAGCGCGTTCAACTCGGCATGCGCGTCGCCGGCACGCTCGTGGAAACCTTCGCCGACGATCCGATCGCCGGCGACGATCACGCAGCCCACGCGCGGATTCGGGCGTCGTCGTGAACAACCCGCGCGCGGCGAGGTCGAGCGCACGCTGCATGTGCGCACGGTCGGCCAGCGAGAACCCGGTCATGCGAGCGCCGGTGCGCGCGGCTAGCGCCGCGTCCGCTTCGACGGCGGCGGTGGCGCCTCGACCTCGCGCAGCGCGTCGCGGAAATCCGACACGTCCTGGAACGACCGGTAGACCGAGGCGAACCGGATGTACGCGACCTTGTCGAGCTTGTAGAGCTCCTGCATCACCATCTCGCCGATCTGTCGCGACGGAATCTCGCGTTCGCCCAGCGACAGCACCTGCGCGACGATGCGGTCGATCGCCGCGTCGACGTACTCGGTGGGCACCGGCCGCTTGTGCAGCGCGCGCGCGAAGCCGACGCGGATCTTGTCGGCCGAGAAATCGGACCGGTTGCCGTTGGTCTTCACGACCTGCGGCAGCCGGAGCTCGACCGTCTCGTACGTCGTGAAGCGCTTCTGGCACGTGAGGCAGCGCCGGCGGCGGCGAATCGAATCCCCCGGTTCGGAGACCCGCGAGTCGATCACCTGGGTCTCCACGCTGCCGCAGAACGGACACTTCATCGCGACGGCCTAAAGACGGCGCTGGTCCGGGTCAGGCGGGGTAGACGGGGTAGCGCTTCGTCAGCGCCGCCACACCCGCCCGCGCCTTCTTCAGCACGGCGTCGTCGGCCGGCGCGTCGAGGACATCGGCGATCAGGTGCGCGAGTTCCTCGGTCTCCAGTTCGGTGAAGCCGCGCGTGGTGATGGCCGGGCTGCCGAGCGGATGCCCGACGTCACGAACGGCTTCTCCGGATCGTTCGGGATGGCGTTCTTGTTGACGGTCATGCCCGCACGGCCGAGCGCCGCCTCGGCGTCCTTGCCCGTGATCTTCTTCGCGCGGAGGTCGACGAGGAACAGGTGGCAGTCGGTGCCGCCGGAGACGATGCGCAGGCCGCGGTCGGCCAGCACGCGCGCCATGACGCGCGCGTTCTCGAGCACGCGCTCCTGGTAGTGCCTGAAGTCGCGGTGGAGCGCCTCGCCGAACGCGACTGCCTTGGCGGCGATCACGTGCATCAGCGGCCCGCCCTGAAGGCCGGGGAACACGGCCGAGTTCATCGCCTTCTCGTTCTCGCTGCGCGTGAGGATGAAGCCGCCGCGCGGCCCGCGCAGCGTCTTGTGCGTCGTGCTGGTGACCCAGTCCGCGATGCCCACCGGTGTCGGATACACGCCGGCCGCGACGAGCCCCGCGTAATGCGCCATGTCGACCATCAGTTGCGCGCCGACCGCGTCGGCGATGGCGCGGAAGCGCTTCCAGTCGATCACGCGCGAATAGGCCGAGGCGCCGGCGAGGATCAGCTTCGGCTTGTGCTCGTGCGCCAGGCGCTCCGCCTCGTCGTAGTCGATGAGCTCGGTCTCCGGATCGAGGCCGTAGGCGACGACGTCGAACCACTTGCCCGACATGTTCACCGGCGACCCGTGCGTCAGGTGGCCGCCGTGCGGCAGGCTCATGCCGAGGATCGTGTCGCCGGGTTTGAGCGTTGCGAAGAACACCGCCTGGTTCGCCTGCGCACCGGAATGGGGCTGCACGTTGGCGGCCTCCGCGCCGAACAGCCTCTTGACGCGGTCGATCGCCAACTGCTCGGCGATGTCGACGTATTCGCAGCCGCCGTAGTAGCGCTTGCCGGGGTAGCCTTCGGCGTACTTGTTGGTGAGCTGCGAACCCTGCGCGGCCATCACCGCAACGCTCGCGTAGTTCTCCGAGGCGATCAGCTCGATGTGGTCTTCCTGCCGCTGGTTCTCGCCGGCAATCGCCTTCCAGACTTCCGGATCGGCCTGGGTCAGCGTGGTGGAACGACGGAACATGGGCGGGCGCCTCAAGGGAGCGTAGCGGGGCCCCGATTTTAGCATCCGGGCGCGATGCGTCTCGCGCCGCCCGCGAACGCTGCCCCGCGCCCGGCGATCCCCCTTATAATCCGGCCACCGCACCGCCATCCTCCGCGTGTCCGTCGCACGCGGATCCGGCGGCGCCGGCACCATGGACGCCCGTAGACGTCCGCATCGAAGAGGAGGTCCGCGTGAACGCGCTGCTCGCCCTGTCCCGCGCCATCGACAAGATGAACGAGAACATCGGCCGGGTCATCTACTGGCTCGTGCTGGTCGCCGTACTCATCAGCTGCGCCAACGCCGTCGTCCGCAAGGCGTTCAACAACAGCTCGAACGCGTTCCTCGAGATCCAGTGGTACCTGTTCTCGGCGATCTTCCTGTTCTGCGCCGGCTACACGCTGCTCAAGAACGAGCACGTGCGCATCGACGTGATTTCCGGTCGCCTCTCCAAGCGGACGCAGGCGTGGATCGACATCCTCGGCACGATCTTCTTCCTGATGCCGATGGCGCTGCTCATCATGTACCTGTCCTGGCCCGTCTTCGTCGCAGGCGTTCGAGCGCAACGAAGTGTCGACCAACGCGGGCGGCCTCGTCATCTGGCCGGCGCGCCTCATGGTGCCGGTCGGCTTCCTGTTCCTGATCCTGCAGGGCCTCTCCGAGCTGATCAAGCGGATGGCGTTCCTGCGTGGCCTGATCCCGGACCCGACCGAGAAGGCCGGCGAGAAATCCGCGGAAGAGGAACTGGCCGAGGAAATCCTGCGGGCCCGGGGCGAGCAGGCGTGACCCAACGCCGACCCAGCATGCGTTTGCGGAGAGTTGAGCGATGACCGCCTTCCTGATCCACAACATGGCGCCGCTGATGTTCGCGGGCCTCATTATCGTCATGCTGCTGGGTTACCCGGTGGCGTTCGCGCTGGCCGCGGTCGGCATCGGCTTCGGGCTCCTCGGCATCGAGCTCGGCCTGCTGCAGGCCACGCTGTTCCAGGCGCTGCCCGAGCGCGTGTGGGGCGTGATGTCGAACGACACGCTGCTCGCGATCCCGTTCTTCACGTTCATGGGCCTGATCCTCGAGCGCAGCGGGATGGCCGAGGACCTGCTGGAGACGATCGGCCAGCTGTTCGGGCCGATCCGCGGCGGCCTCGCCTACGCGGTGATCTTCGTCGGCGCACTGCTCGCGGCGACGACCGGCGTCGTGGCGGCGTCGGTGATCTCGATGGGCCTCATCTCGCTGCCGATCATGCTGCGCTACGGCTACGACCGCCGGTTCGCATCCGGCGTGATCGCCGCGTCGGGCACGCTCGCGCAGATCATCCCGCCGTCGCTCGTGCTGATCATCATGGCCGACCAGCTCGGCAAGTCGGTCGGCGACATGTACGCGGGTGCGTTCATCCCGGGCATCGTGCTCACGGGCCTCTATGCCACGTACGTGATGGGCGTGTGCGCTGGTCAAGCCGTCGTGGGCGCCGGCGCTGCCGGCGGAGGCGCGCACGCTGAAGGAACCCGACGGCAGCAACGGCAACCGTTCGCTGCTGGTGCTGTTCGTGCTGTCGGTGATCGTCGCCGTCGCATTCGCGCATTGGTTCTATCCGCCGGGCGCGCCGATGGACGAAGTGATCGTCGTCGCGACGTCGGTGGGCACCGCCTTCGCGTTCTTCACGGCGCTGATCGGCAAGATGCTGAAGCTCACCGTGCTGTCGCGGCTGGCCGAGCGCGTCGTGTTCGTGCTGATCCCGCTGCTGGCGCTGATCTTCCTCGTGCTGGGCACGATCTTCCTGGGTGTGGCCACGCCGACCGAAGGCGGCGCGATGGGCGCCACGGGTGCGCTGATCATGGCGCTCGCGCGCGGACGCCTGTCGTGGAAGCTACTGAAGCAGGCGCATGGACACCACGGCGCGGCTCACCGCATTCGTCGTGTTCATCCTGGTCGGCGCGCGCGTGTTCAGCCTCACGTTCTACGGCGTGAACGGCCACGTGTGGGTCGAGGAATCTGCTGGTCGGCCTGCCCGGCGGGCAGCTGGGCTTCCTGATCGTCGTGAACGTCCTGGTGTTCTTCCTGGCGTTCTTCCTCGATTTCTTCGAGCTGTCGTTCATCATCGTGCCGCTGCTCGGGCCCGCCGCGGAGAAGCTCGGCATCGACCTCATCTGGTTCGGCGTGCTGCTCGGCGTCAACATGCAGACGTCGTTCATGCACCCGCCGTTCGGGTTCGCGCTCTTCTACCTGCGCAGCGTCGCACCGGCCAAGGACTACCTCGACAAGGTCACCGGCAAGTTGACCGCCAAGATCACGACGATGCAGATCTACTGGGGCGCCGTGCCGTTCGTGTGCATCCAGATCATCATGGTGGCACTCGTGATCATGTTCCCGCAGATGGTGATGGTGTACAAATCCGATGCGTCGACGGTCGACCCTTCGAAGATCGAGATCAACATCCCACAGCAGGAGTCGGCGCCGGGCACGGACACCACACCCGCCGGCGAGGCCAAGCAGGAACAGGAATCGGCGCAGTCGCTGGAGGATGCGTTCAAGAACTCGCCGGCGCCGGCGCCAAGCGGGGACGCCGCAAAGAAATAGCGGGCCAATCCGCGAGCCGCATCGGCGCGCGGCCAAGAAAAAAGCCTCGCTCGCGCGAGGCTTTTTTCATGTTGCGTACAGCGCTGCGGACTATTTCTTAGCCGGGGCGGCATCCGTCCGCTGGCGCGTCGCCGTCATCATGAAGTCGTCGAAGCGCTTCTCGGCCACGCTGAACCAGAGGTTCTCCTCGTCGCGGAACTTCTTCCACGGCTCGTAGACCTTCTTGAACTTGGCGTTCTTCGCCATCGTTTCCTCGAACACCTCGTTGGCCGCCTTGTAGCAGGCCACCATGATGTCGTTGGAGAACGGGCGCAGCTGCACGCCGGCGGCGAGCAGCTTGCGCAGCGCGGGCGGGTTCAGCGCGTCGTACTTGGCGAGCATGTCGACGTTGGCTTCGTAGCACGCGCCCTCGAGGATCGACTGGTATTCCTTCGGCAGCGCGGCGAACGCCTTGTCGTTGACGAAGAGGTCGAGCTCGGGGCCGCCTTCCCACCAGCCCGGGTAGTAGTAGTTCTTCGCGACCTTGTAGAAGCCCGAGCTTCTCGTCGTCGTACGGGCCGACCCACTCGGCCGCGTCGATCGTGCCCTTTTCCAGCGACGGATAGATGTCGCCGCCCGGAATCTGCTGCGGCACCGCACCCAGCTTGGCGAGCACCGTGCCCGCGAAGCCGCCGATGCGCATCTTGAGGCCCTTCAGGTCGGCGACGGTCTTGATCTCCTTGCGGAACCAGCCGCCCATCTGCGCGCCCGTGTTGCCGGCCGGGAAGGTGAGGATGTTGTACGTCTTGAAGAACTCGCGCCATCAGCTGCCTGCCGCCGCCGTGGTACATCCACGCGTTCTGCTGGCGCGCGTTCATGCCGAACGGGATGGCGCATGCGAACGCGAACGTCGGGTCCTTGCCGAAGAAGTAGTACGGCGCCGTGTGGCAGCACTCGACGGTCGCGTTCTGCACGGCGTCGACGACGCCGAACGGCGGCACGATCTCGCCGCCCGCGAACACCTGGATCTGGAACTTGCCGCCGGTCGGATGCGGCGACGCGCTTGCTGATGGTCTCGGCCCCGCCGTAGATCGTGTCGAGGCTCTTCGGGAAGCTCGACGCCAGCCGCCATTTCACTTCCGGGGCAGCCTGCGCGAAGGCTGGCGCCGATCCGGCGGCCAGGATTCCGGCCAGGCCGGTGTTCTTCAGAAACGAACGACGCTCCATGCTCTCTCCTCGTGTGACGCGATTGGTGACATCGGACCCGGACGCGATTTTAGACGCAACGTCGCGCGAAAACCACGATCGCTTCACTTTTCGATGAACGGCGCAATGCTGCATCGCAACAACCCGTTGGCGCCCGGGCAGACGAAAAGAAGCCCCGGTGGGAAAGTTCCGACCGGGGCTCGTTGGCGGCGCACGCGCCGTGCGCCGCGACGCCCTTACTTCTTGGCGGGCGCGTTCCTGCCGGTTGTCTGCATGAAGTTGTCGAACTGCGCCTCGGCGACGCGGAACCACAGCAGCTGCTCGTCCCGATACGCGCGCCACGCTTCGTACACCTTCTTGAAGTTGGCGTTCTTGCCGGCATCCTCGTCGTACTGCTCGTGCGCGGCCTTGTAGCAGGCTTCCAACACCTCGCGCGTGAACGGGCGGAGCTGCGTGCCGGAAGCGACCAGCTTGCGCAGCGCGACGGGGTTGAGCGCGTCGTACTTCGACACCATGTTGAGCGTCGCCTCGTAGCAGGACGCCTCGACCGCGGCCTTGTACTCGGCGGGCAGCGCGTCCCAGGCCTTCTGGTTCACGAACAGGTCGATCTCGGGCCCACCCTCCCACCAGCCCGGATAGTAGTAGTACTTCGCGACCTTGTTGAATCCCAGCTTCTCGTCGTCGTACGGCCCCACCCACTCGGCCGCGTCGATCGTCCCCTTCTCGAGCGCCGGGTAGATGTCGCCGCCCGCGAGCTGCTGCGGCACGACACCCAGCCGCGCGAGCACCTTGCCGGCATAGCCGCCGATCCGGAATTTGAGGCCCTTCAGGTCGGCGACGGTCTTCACTTCCTTGCGGAACCAGCCGCCCATCTGCGCGCCGGTATTGCCGGCCGGGAAACTCGTGATGCCGTAGCCCTTGTAGAAGTCGCGCATGAGCTCGAGGCCGCCGCCGTGGTACATCCACGAGAACTGCTGGCGCGTGTTGAGGCCGAACGGCATGCAGGCGCCGAAGCCGAACGTCGGATCCTTGCCGACGAAGTAGTAAGGCACCGTGTGGCAGCACTCGACGGTGCCATTCTGCGTGGCGTCGAGCACCTGCAGGCCAGGCACGATTTCACCGGCCGCGAAGACCTGGATCTGGAACTTGTTGCCGGTGAGCTGCGCGACGCGCTTGGCGATGACGTCGGCACCGCCGTAGATCGTGTCGAGCGACTTGGGGAAGCTCGACGCGAGCCGCCATTTGACCGCGGGCGCCCCCTGCGCGAACGCCGGTGCCGCTCCGGCCGCGACGATGCCCGCGAGCCCCGTGTGCTTGATGAATGAACGCCGTTCCATTACATCTCCTGAGGATTTCCGGTCGAGCGGCTGGGCGCACGCGAAATCGTGGACGCATGCGCGGCCGGTCGTGCGAACGCGTGCGCGACGGGCGCGGTCGACGCGTGCCGACAACACGGAATTCTATCAACCCTGGAACGCGTCCGAGGGAAGCGCCCGCCGGTTGCGCGCGCATTGCATGATCCAGGACAACCCGCGCCGGATTCGCGGGCCAGGGTTGTTCAGCCCGAGAGCTTGCGCACCGCGTTGAACATCGCCCACGACCATCCGGCCTGCTGTTCCAGCGTCTGCGTGAACCGGATCAGGTAGCGGGCGTTGCCGGTGTCGAGCTCGACCATGCCGCCCGTCGTGAACTTGTCTTCCGGCCCGATCAGGCTCCGCTGCGATGCCTGGCGGTTGTCCGGATGCGCCGGCAGGTAGATGCCGAAGAACGGCCGCTCGCCATGCGTGCGGCCGGGATCCGACGGCGTGATCCAGCTGCGCATCAGCACGCGCACCAGCCGCCGCGCGATGATCTCGACACCGACCGTCACCTCGTCCACCTGCAGTCGCTGCATCCGGCGGACGACGGCCAGCATCCAGAGTTCGCCTTCCTTGATCGCGATGATCTCGCCTAAGCGTCCCGGCGACTCCTTCGCGGGGGCCGTCAGCCGGCAGCCCGTATCGCTGCGTTCGGTGAGGTGCCACATCGCGCCGCGGATGCGGCGCGCGACCGACTCCGGATTCGCGTTGGGCGTGACGATCTGCGTGACCTCGTCGAAGCTCGCGGACACGCCGGGGGTGCGCGCCTGCTCGGGAAGGCGATCGATCTCGGCGACCGCCCGGGTCAGCGCGTGCAGGCCGATGACGACGCGAACTTCGGTTTCCGTCGCGTAGCGCGGCGCCCGCGGCGACTGCGCGATCGCGTCCGGGCCGAACAGCGACGCCAGGCGCATCAGCAGCAGGCGCTGCTCGCGTACCGGCAAGTCCCCGGGCGCGGGCGATTCGGGGTCCTGTTCGGGCAGCCACCGCATCCGCTCGACCACGCGACCGTAGACGGGCGCGGCGTCGAGGAACAGGATCCGCCCGCCGGCGTGCGCGCGCTCGCGGCGCCGCAACCCGGAGGTGCCCGTGAGATCGACGAAGAACGGCGCGCCTTCCGACGGCGGTGGCGTCAGCGCGAGCGTGGGCGTCCAGTCGTCGAGCTGCCGCGCCACCCACTCGACCTGGTCGGGCGTGAAGTTGCCCGAATCGAGGCGCATCAGCATCAGCGTCTTGAGGTATTCCTGTTCGAACGAGATCCCGGGCTTCGCGAAGCCGCCCACGCCGAACACGAGCTGCTCGCGCTGCCAGCCGCGCATGCGCGCGAACTCGTAGAGCTCGTGGAATTCGCGCCACTGGGCGGGGATCCAGCGACTGTAGCGGAACAGCCGGTACTTCCCGTCGAGGCCGCGATAGTGCGCGAGGCGCACGATCACCCACGGCAGGATCGCGCGCCAGCGCTTGTTGTCGGCCCGCGGGTACCCGGCCTTCAACGCGATCTGGTAGGCCGCCGTGAACGCCTTCACGAGGTCGAACACCGAGTGCCAGAGCCGCGACTCGACGTTCGTGCTCTTCTGGTAGAGCTGCGTGTACTGCTGGGTCAGCTGCGCGATGATCGGCTCGACGCGCGCGTCGATGCGCAGCAGCGCCTCCACCTGACCGGGCCCTGCCTCCTTGCGCGCACCCGGGAATCGGGCGACGAGCTCGAGCGCCTCCTTCTGGACGTTGGCGATCTCGTCGGTGGGCAGCTGCCCGATCCACCGGTTCGCATTGTTGGCGCTCGACAGGGGGTCGGACAGCGAGCGGACCCACGTCAGCAGAGCGTTGGCCTGCATCAGCGCGACCCGTCTCGGATGATCGGCACGCGCACTGTCAACTGCCCGCCACCGTCATGCGCCCGACCAGGATCGATCCCGTATGCCGCGATCCGCGCCGATCGACGTCGTTGCCGATCGCGACGATGTCGCGGAACATGTCGCGCAGGTTGCCGGCGATCGTGATCTCCTCCACCGGATACGCGAGCACGCCGTTCTCGACCCAGAAGCCCGCCACGCCGCGCGAGAAATCGCCGGTGACCGGATTCACGCCCTGCCCCAGCTGTTCGGTGACGAAGAGGCCGCGGTCCATGCGGCGCAACAGCGCGGGCAGGTCGTCGTTGCCGTGCGAGAGCACGAGGTTGTGGCTGCCGCCGCCGTTCGCGGTCGACGCAAGTCCCAGCTTGCGCGCCGAGTACGAACCGAGGAAATAGCCCTGCACGACGCCGTCGCGCACGACGTCGCGGGGCGCGGTCGCAACCCCTTCGCTGTCGAACGGCGCGCTGCCACGCCCGCGCAGCAGGTGCGGCTCCTCGCGCAACTGCACATGCGGCGAAAAGACCTGGGTGCCGAGCGAGTCGAGCAGGAACGACGACTTGCGATAGAGGCTGCCGCCGGATACCGCCTGCACGAAGAAGGACACGAGGTCCGCGGCCTCGGTCGCCTCGAACAGCACCGGGCATTCGAGCGTGGGCAACTGGCGGGCGCCCAGGCGTCGCACCGCGCGCTCGCCGGCGCGGCGCCCGACCACGGCCGCCGGCTCGAGGTCGCCCGGCGCACGCGCCGCGCTGTACCAGTAGTCGCGCTGCATGCCCGAGTCGTCCTCGCCGATCACCGCACAGTCGATGTGGTGGCGCGAACTGCGGTAGCCCGCCGCGAAGCCGTTCGAGTTCGCGTAGACGAACTCCGATTCGCCGCGCGACACCGTGGCGCCTTCGCTGTTCGTGATGCGCGGATCGACGGCGAGCGCGGCCGCCTCCGTTTCGCCGCCCAGCGCGATCGCCGTCTCGACCGAAAGGTCCCACGGATGGTAGAGATCGAGGTCGGGCCACGCGGTGGCGAGCCGGTCGCGATCGGCCAGGCCCGCCGCGGGATCCTCCGCCGTATAGCGGGCGATCGCCAGGGCCTTCTCGACCGTCGCCACGATCGAGTCGGCGCCGAAGTCGGCGGTGCTCGCATTGCCGCGTCGCTGACCGACGTAGACGGTGACGCTCACGCCCTTGTCGCGGTTGTAGGAGATCGTTTCCACTTCCGCATGGCGCACGGTGACGCTCTGCCCGATCCCTTGCGACACCTCGGTTTCGGCGGCGGAAGCGCCCCCCTTGCGCGCGACGTCGAGCACTGCCGCGGCGACGCGCTCCAGATCGGCGGTCGCGACGGGGAAGTGGCGGGAGTGCGCGCCGGAGCCGGCACCGGCATGCTGCGCGTTCGCGGAAGATCCGTTGGTGAGGGTGGTCGTCATCGGTAGGTAATGGGGCCGCAACGTCGGCGGTTCAAGCGTGGCGACACCCGCCGGACTTCGCGCCGAGTGCAGGAGGATGGGTCGGTTATCATAGCAAACGGGCCTCCGTTGGAACCGGCGCCCGCAGCCCCTTTTTCGACCCGAAGCGATGCCCCGACCCGACGCACCTCCCCCTCCGGATGCCGACGCGCCGGAACCCCCGTCCAAAACCCGTCGCAAGCACGCGATGCACGCGCTGCAGGACCTGGGCGAGGCGCTCGTGGCGCTCGACGGCAAGCGGCTGGCCGAACTCGACCTGCCCGAGCGGCTGTCCGACGCGATTCAGCAGGCCCGCAGCATCCGCGCGCACGAAGGACGGCGCCGGCAGATCCAGTACATCGGCAAGCTGATGCGCGACATCGACGCCGAACCGATCCGGCAAACGCTCGAACGCTGGGCGTCCGGCGCGCCCGACGACAACGCCCGGTACGCGGCCGCCGAGGTGTGGCGCGAACGGGTGCTGGCCGACGACGCCGCGATCACCGAGTTCATCGCCGCATTTCCGCGCGCCGACGGCCCTGCCCTCGGTGCATTGGTGCGCGACGCCCGCATCGAGCGGACGCGCAACGGTCCGCCCCATCGATACCGGGCGCTGTTCCGGACACTCACGACCGAGATGAAGCGCTCGGCCGCCACGCGCGATACGGCCGACAGCGACGAGTAGCCGCCCGCAACCGCGAATCATCCGACCCTTCCGTTCCCCATGGCTCCCGAATCGCTCACCATCGGCCTCGTCTCCATCTCCGACCGCGCGTCCGCCGGCGTCTACGTCGACCGAGGGCTGCCCGGACTCACCGAATGGTTCACGGCGGCGCTCGCGTCGCCGTGGCAGATGGTGCAGCGCCTGATCCCGGACGAGCAGTCGGTCATCGAACGCACGCTCGTCGAACTCGTCGACATCGCGGGATGCGATCTCGTGCTGACGACCGGCGGCACCGGTCCCGCGCCGCGCGACGTGACGCCCGAAGCAACACTCGCCGTCGCGCACAAGGTACTGCCCGGTTTCGGGGAGCAGATGCGCCAGGTGAGCCTCAGGTACGTGCCCACCGCCATCCTGTCCCGGCAGGTCGGCGTGATCCGCGGCAAGGCGCTGATCCTCAACCTGCCTGGCCAGCCCAAGGCCATCAAGGAAACGCTCGACGGCATCTTCCCCGCCGTGCCCTACTGCATCGACCTCATCGGCGGGCCCTACATCGAGACGCATGGCGCGGTATGCGAGGCGTTTCGGCCCAAAAGCGCTTTGCGGGTGCAGCGCGACGCGTAGCTTCGGCGTTCGCGCTTTTGGGCCGAAGGCAGTCAGCACGAAACGCTTGGGGCGGCCCGGCGCCTTTCGTGCGGCAAAGGCACGAAGCGCGCCGTTCATAAGCGCGCTGCGCGCGCAGTTCGGTAGCGCGCGTATGCGGCTGACTGCCTCCGATCCGACGCAGTGCATTGCGCACGATCGGCGACCGCGTGGAAATCCCGTGGTAGCGTTCGGACGCGCTGCAATGCGCATGCGTGCATCGCAGGCAGTCAGCGCGCATGCGCGCGCTACCGAACGGCCGCGAAGCGGCTTATGAACCGCGCGCTTCGTGCCTTTGCCACACGAAAGGCGCCCGGCCGCCCGAAGCCGTTCGTGGTGACTGCCTTCGGTTTCGGGTCATGGAGCGCGCAGCGCGGAGGGACTCGAAACCGCCGGGACCAAAACGTGAGCGCGAAGCGCGAGTGTTTTGGTTACGTTATCAGCAGTTCCGCCCGTGCCGCCGGCTCCTGCCGGTAGAACCGCGCGAACTGCTGGTAGACGCCGGCGTACTCGTGCCGCAGCAGCTGCGGCTCGACGAAGAAGACCTCCGACAGCACGGCGAAGAACTCCGCCGGACTCTCCGCCGCGTACGGGTCGATCGCCGTGCGCTCGTTGCGGTCGACGCGTGCCTGGAAGTGCTCGTACGCGGCCAGCATCGTCCTCTTCCAGACGTGCGGCGGCATCTCCGCGGGCAGCGGCGGGCAGCCGTTCGCCACGCCGTTGCGCATGTCGAGCTTGTGGGCGAACTCGTGGATCGCGAGGTTCATGCCCGACGCATCCCAGTCCTGGCTCGCCTCGACGTCCGCCCAGGACAGGATCACCGGGCCGCCTTCCATCGCCTCGCCGGCGATCGGCTCGTCGTTGGTGTGCGTGACCCCGGCCTCGTCCTCCCACTCCCATCCGGGGACGAACTCGTCGGGATACACGATGACGTTTTCCCAGCCGTCGTAGTACGCGAGGTCGAGGTTCAACACCAGCACGCAGGCCTGCAGCGCGATGACGACGCGCTGGCGCGGCGTCACGCGATGCGAGCGCGCGCCGACGATGCTCTTGGCCGCGAGGAACAGCACGACCTTCTCGCGCAGGCGCGCGATCTCGCCGTCGTTGTAGATCGCGAGAAACGGCAGCGATTCGAGCGCGTCGCGCCACAGCGCGTCGGGAATCGCATTCGTGCGGAGGACCCGCTGCCGGCGCCAGCGCTGCAGTGCCGAGAACATCGCGACCCGCTACTTGGCGTCGCCCGGGTCCGCGTCGCCGGCATCGAGCAGCGACGGACCGAGGAGCGCGCGTGCCTCGGCGTCGGGCATCGCCTCGACGTCCTTCAGGCGGCGCGTGATCGTCGTCGTCTTGCCGCGCGCCTCGTCGATCGTGTTGCTCGCCTCCTGGATCTTCTTCTGCGCCTTCGCGAGCGCGTCGCCGAACTTGCCGAACTCCGTCCGCACCGCCCCCAGCACGCGCCAGACCTCGCTCGAGCGCTGCTCGATCGCGAGCGTCCGGAAGCCCATCTGCAGGCTGTTGAGAAGCGCCAGGAAATTCGTGGGGCCGGTCAGCGTCACGCGATGATCGCGCTGCAGCGATTCCGCGAAGCCCGGCCGCGCCATCATCTCCGCGTAGAGCCCTTCGGTGGGCACGAACAGGATCGCGAAGTCGGTGGTGTACGGCGGCGACACGTAGTTGGCGCGGATGGTCTTCGCCTCGGCGCGCAGATGGTCGGCCAGGAGCTTGCGCGCCGCATCGGCCGCGCCGATGTCCGCGCGTTCGAGCGCATCCTGCAGCCGCTGCCATTCCTCGAGCGGAAACTTCGCGTCGACCGGCAGCCAGCACGGATGGCCGTCGTCGCCGCGGCCGGGCAGCCGGATCGCGAACTCCACCCGCTGGTTGCTGTGCGGGACGGTCTCGACATTGGTCGCGTACTGCTGCGGCGTGAGCACTTCGGCGAGCAGCGTCGCGAGCTGGACCTCGCCCCACATGCCGCGCGTCTTGACGTTCGCCAGCACGCGCTTCAAGTCGCCGACGCCGATCGCGAGCGACTGCATCTCGCCCAGGCCCCGGTGCACCTGCTCCAGGCGGTCGGAGACCATCTTGAACGAGTCGCCCAGCCGTTGCTCGAGCGTCGCGGACAGCTTTTCGTCGACGGTCGCGCGCATCTGCTCCAACTTGGCCGCGTTGTCGACGCGCAGCGCGTCGAGCCGCTGCTCGACGCTCACGCGCACGGCGTCGAGCCGCTGCTCGTTCGACAGCGTGAGCTTGCCCAACTGCTCGCCGAATCCCTGCAGCTGGCGCTGCTGCAGGCCTGCCATGTCGGTCAGCTGCTGCTGCGTCGCTTCGCGGAAGCGGCCGATGGCGGCGCCGACCTCGCTGCGCAAGCCCGTTGCCGCCTGCCCCTGCTCGGCACGCGTATTGGCAAGGTCCTGCCGGATGTCGCGTTCGACATGCGCGACCTGCGCGGTGACGGCATCGAAGCGCGCGCGCAGTTCGGCCGCCTCCCGCACCGCGTCGCGGGCCTCCGCGCCCCGGTCGTGCGCGAGCGCCGCGAGGCGCCACAGCGTGGCGAGCGCGAGCAGCACGAGGATCACCAGGGCGGCGATCAGCGCATAGGCAAGGGGCTCGGACATCGAATGCGAGTCTAACAGGGGCCGCCAGGCAACGTCCGCAAAAGGCGTCCGTCGGGCCCGTGGACGACGTGAAGTCAGCGTCGCGCCTTTTGCGGCCGGCACTGCAACTACGAAGTCAGGCGGCCGCCTTGGGGCGGCCCGGCGGCGGCCGCATGCAAAACCTACGAAAAGACGAGTGTCGTGCGGGTGGCTGCGTGCGAGTCGACCGAACGCGGGGCTTTCGAGAGAGCTTCCCTACGCAGTGACGGCGAGCAGCGCGAAGGTCGCGAGCCAGTGTTCGCCCATGTAGTCGCCACTATCGAGTCCGGTGAGGCCGGCCTCGATGTGGGCAATCGCCGCCGCACGCAGCACGCCGATCCGTGGATCGCCGCCGGGCAGCGCCGCGGCGATGCCGCGCATGTTCCAGGCGCGCGACAGGTTGAGCCCGTCGAGGTGCACGAGATAGCCGTCGCTGCGATCGGTGACCGGCACCGGCGCGAACAGCGCGTCGGGGACGCCGCGCGCGATCCCGGGCAGGAAGCCGTCGAGCCATTGCGCGAACGCAGGCGCCGGCAGCACGCGCCGCATGAGGTCCGCCTCCATCAGCGCCGGCGACAGGAAGTCGGTGCCGGAGGGCTCCCACGCAGCGGGCGCATCGCGGTCGCCGCCGAACCAGCGCTGCGCCGCGTCGACGCAGACCGCCGCCAGCGCCGGCTCTTCCGTGGCCCGCGCGTAATCCAGCGCGAACGCGAGTCCGAACGCGCTCGAGGCATGCAGTCCCGAACGGATCGGGTAACGCTGCCGCGGCAGGTAGTCGACGTACCGATGCGCGAACAGGCGCGCGAGCGGCGCGAGCGCGTCGGCCCATCGGCGCGCGGCGGGGTCGCGCTCGAGTTCGTGCGCCAGTTCGAGCAGCCACGCCCAGCCGTACGTGCGCTCGAACGCGCGCGCTTCCGGACGCGCCGCATACGCGCACTCGGCGGCGATGGTGTCGGGCGCGAGATGCCGGTCGAACACGTCGGCGATCGCCGCGCGTTCCGGCAGGTCCGGCCAGAGCCTCCCGACCCGCGCGAGCAGCCAATGCATATGCACGCACGAATGCCAGTCGAACGCGCCGTAGAACGCCGGATGCAGCGCACGCGGACCCGCCACGTCGTCGGCATCGCCCAGCACGTGATCGAGCTTGGCCGGGTACTCGCGGGTCACGTTCGCGAGCGCGGTGCGCGCCAGCGACCCGATCTGTGCGGACGGGATCCCGGCGCCGGTCACGCCTGGCGCCGGTGCGATCGCGGGCGATTGTCCCGCTGCAAGCACGGCGGCTGCCACGACCGCCGTGGGTCGGAGCGTCGCGATCGCGGCCGCTCGCGCGGGATCGGGGTGCGCGATTGCGTTGCGGTTGAGCCACACCGCGTGCAGGCCGGCGGCCGTCGCGCCCTCGACGTCGTGGCGCCACGAATCGCCCACCATCACCGCATCCGCTGCCTTGCACTTGCACGCGGCGAGCGCCGCCGCGAACATGCGCGCGTCGGGCTTGCCCACGCCCACCGCCTCCGACGTGATGAGCGCGCTGACGTAGGGCGCGAAGCCGAACGTCGCGAGTTTCTCCTGCTGCTCCGTCGTCGTGTTGTTCGTGACGACGGCGATGGGTACGCGCGCGCGCAGCGCGATCACGAGTTCGAGCGCACCCTCGACGCGCCGGCGTGTCGCCTGGTACACGCGGCGATGGAGTTCCGCGGCGGCCCCGGGCTTGCCTCGGCCGCGCCGGCCAGCGCGAAGAGGCGGCGGTAGCGTTCGATCCGCGCGTCGTCGGCGGAGGTCCGGCCGAGCGCCACGTCGACGTGCAGCTCGTCGAGGATGCGCTGGTTGGCAACGACCATCGCCTCGATCGTCCACGGCGCGAACGCCGCGAAACGCGCGCGCACGCCGGCCAGCGCCGAGCGGCTCGCATGCTGGTGGTCGACGAGCGTGTCGTCGAGATCGAAGAGGACGGCGCGGATCATCGGCGGCCGCTCACTCGTCGGTGCGCGCTGCGTCAAGGCGGCGGCTGCAATCCAGCGAGCTCTCCATAGTCCCGCGTTGGGACGATTCGCGCTGAAGTCAGCCGCACGGCTCTCGTTTCTTCCTGCCTTTTGGTGGCCGAAGGCGGGCCGCCCCAAGGCGACGCCACCGCTGATCCCCGCCTTCGCGGTCCGGCCGAAAGGGAGCCATGCGGATGCTTCTCATCCACGGGCCCGACGGACGCTGGCGGACGTTTGCAAGCCGCCTCGCGGCTGGCCTTCTTCCGCTCATGCTCCTTGAGGTGGCGCTTGCGGATACGGATCGACTTCGGCGTCACCTCGACCAGCTCGTCGTCGGCGATGAACTCGACCGCGTACTCGAGCGTGAGCTCGATCGGCGGCACCAGGCGCACCGCTTCGTCGGTGCCCGACGCGCGGACGTTGGTGAGCTGCTTGCCCTTGATCGGATTGACGACGAGGTCGTTGTCGCGGCTGTGGATGCCGATGACCATGCCCTCGTAGAGCATCTCGCCCGGCGACACGAACATGCGGCCGCGGTCCTGCAGCTTCCACAGCGCGTAAGCGACCGCGGGACCGTCCTCGGCGGAGATCAGCACACCGTTGCGACGCTCGGGGATGTCGCCCTTGACCGGCGCGTAGTTGTCGAACACGTGGCTCATGAGCCCGGTGCCGCGCGTCAGGTTCATGAACTCGCCCTGGAAGCCGATGAGGCCGCGGGCCGGAACGAGGTACTCGAGGCGCGTGCGTCCCTGTCCGTCGGATTCCATGTTGGTCAGGTCGGCGCGGCGCGTACCCAGCGCTTCCATGACGGCACCCTGGTGGCCTTCCTCGACGTCGACCGAAAGGTTCTCGTACGGCTCGCACATCTGCCCGCCGACTTCGCGCATCACGACGCGCGGACGCGACACCGCCAGTTCGAAACCTTCGCGGCGCATGTTCTCGATCAGGATCGTCAGGTGCAGCTCGCCGCGACCGGACACGAGGAACGCGTCGGTGTCGCCGGTCTCGTCGACGCGCAGCGCCATGTTGACGAGCAGTTCCTTGGCGAGACGCTCGCGCAGGTTGCGCGACGTGACGTACTTGCCTTCGCGGCCGGCGAGCGGCGACGTGTTGACCTGGAAGTACATCGAGAGCGTGGGCTCGTCGACCATGATCGGCGGCAGCGCTTCCGGCGTTTCGAGCGATGCCAGCGTCGTGCCGATCGACAGTTCGTCCACGCCCGTGATGAGCACGATGTCGCCGGCCATCGCCTCCTCGACGGGTGCGCGCTCGAGGCCGGAGAAGCCCAGCACCTGCGCGATCTTCGCCCTCTTGGGGATGGCGCCGGGCGCGAGCGGCCCGTTCAGCACGGCGACTTCCTGGCCGGGCTTCAACTTGCCGCGGCGGATGCGGCCGATGCCCAGGCGTCCCAGGTAGCTCGAGTAATCGAGCGCGCTCACCTGGAATTGCAGCGGTCCGTCGGTGTCGCCCACCGGGGCCGGCACCGCGGCGACGATGGTCTCGAACAGCGCCCGCATGGTCTTGTCGTCGCCCGGCTCGCCGCTCTTGGCGACGGCGACGTCGAGCGTCGCCCAGCCGTTCAGCGCCGACGCGTAGACGACCGGGAAGTCGAGCTGGTCGTCGGTGGCGCCCAGCTTGTCGAAGAGGTCGAACGTCTGGTTGACCACCCACTCGGCGCGCGCGCCGGGACGGTCGACCTTGTTCACGACGACGATGGGCTTCAACCCCTGCTGCAGCGCCTTCATCGTGACGAAGCGCGTCTGCGGCATCGGGCCTTCGACCGCGTCGACCAGCAGCAGCACGCCGTCGACCATGCCCAGCACCCGCTCGACTTCGCCGCCGAAGTCCGCGTGACCCGGCGTGTCGACGATGTTGATGTGGTGGCCTTCGTAGTCCACCGAGCAGTTCTTGGCGAGGATCGTGATGCCGCGCTCGCGCTCGATGTCGTTGCTGTCCATCATCCGTTCGGCCACATGCTGGTGCTTGGCGAAGGTGCCCGCCTGCACGAGCAGCTTGTCGACGAGCGTCGTCTTGCCGTGGTCGACGTGGGCGATGATGGCGATGTTGCGAAGATCCTGGCGCGACGTGGTCATGGGTGTTCCGGGTTCGGGCGGCGATAAGGGAGCCGGGGGGTCAGGCATCCCGCTTCGCGCGACGCCTTGGTTCTAACCCAGGCGTTCGTGGCGAAAGGCTCGGCCCGCAACCGGAAAGTGCGCCGCAACAAAAGCCTTTGATTATACGACATCTTGGTAGGTTCCCGCCACAAAAATTTTGAATAATCCGCGACTTAGGCTACAATACGCAGTCGGGCGGCCGTTCCGGTCACCGCCCACCCAAAGCGCGCAGCCCGAGGGGCTTCCCGAAGCCCGGCTGAAGGACTGTGCCGCAATCCCCAGCAACGTTTCGTCAACGCTGCCTGGACCGGAAGCCGCGCCTTGGCGCGGTAGGCCGCGCCAGGAGACTTCATGAGTGTCACGAGCTTTGTCGAGCTCGGCTTGAGCCCGGAAATTCTGCGGGCTGTCGCCGAGAGCGGTTACACCACGCCCACCCCCATCCAGGCGCAGGCCATCCCGGTGATCCTGGCCGGCCGCGACGTGATGGGCGGCGCGCAGACCGGGACGGGCAAGACCGCCGGCTTCGGCCTGCCGATCCTCCAGCGGCTGCAGCCGCAGGCCAGTTCCAGCCCCTCCCCCGCCCGCCATCCGGTCCGCGCGCTGATTCTGGCGCCCACCCGCGAGCTCGCGATCCAGGTCGAGGAATCGATCAAGGAATACGGCAAGTACACGGGCCTGCGCTCGACGTGCGTGTTCGGTGGCGTCGACATCCGGCAGCAGCTGCCGATCGTGCGCGCGGGCGTCGAGATCCTCGTCGCCACGCCGGGACGGCTCCTCGACCACATCGAACAGAAGAGCATCAACCTGTCGCAGGTCGAGATCTTCGTCCTCGACGAAGCCGACCGCATGCTGGACATGGGTTTCATCCCGGACATCAAGCGGATCATGGCGCTGATGCCCGTCACCGCGAAGCGGCAGAACCTGCTGTTCTCGGCGACGTTCTCCGGCGAGATCAAGAAACTCGCCGACCAGCTGCTCAACGCGCCGGAACTCATTGAAGTCGCGCGCCGCAACACCGCCGCCGAGACGGTCACGCAAAGCGCCTACAAGTGCCCGCAGGACGCCAAGCGCGCGCTGCTCACGCACATCGTGAAGTCGCGCGGCCTGCGGCAGGTGCTGTGCTTCGTGCGGACCAAGCACGGGGCGTCGCGCCTCGCGCGGCAGCTGGAGAAGGACGGCCTCGAGACCTCGGCGATCCACGGCGACAAGACGCAGGGCGCGCGCATGGATGCGCTGCAGGCGTTCAAGGAAGGCAAGCTCGAGGTGCTGGTGGCCACCGACGTGGCCGCCCGCGGGCTCGACGTCGACGACCTGCCGCTGGTCGTCAACTACGAGCTGCCGCACGTGCCCGAGGACTACATCCACCGGATCGGCCGCACCGGCCGCGCCGGCGCCGTCGGCGAGGCGATCTCGTTCGTCGCGCCCGAGGAAGAAAAATACCTGTCCGAAATCGAACGGCTGCTGAAGTTGAAGATCAAGGTCGAGGCGTTCGGCGGGTTCGATCCGTCGTCGCCCGCAGCGCGTTCTTCGTCGCCGCGCCCGCGCACGACGCATGCACCGCGCGCCGCCGCTGAGGTTCGCGACGCGCCCGTGCGCCGCGAACGCGCGCCGGATGCCGAAGCGCCGGTGCGCCGCGAGCGCGCTCCGGCAGCCGAGACACCGGTGCGGCGCGACCGCCCGCTCGCGACGGCAGCGCGCCGTGGCGAGGACGACCTTCCGATGGAATCGCGCAGCGCGCGCGAGCGCGAGCGCGAGGAAGCCTACGCGCGCAATCCGGACCAGCCGCCGGTCTCACGGCCGAACGGCGGATTCGATTCGAAGTCCGCGCTGGTGAATGGCCAGACGCCGCAAGGCGGACGCGCCGGGAGCGCGCGCCCGATTCCGGCGTTGCTCATGAAGCGCAAGGCCGCGGAACCCGAGAACGCATAACGGCGCGAACGATCGGGCACGCACGATGCACGCGGGCCCGGCTTCCGCCCTCGACGGCAGCGCCCGTCCGGGCACGGACGGCGCGCGGATCGTCGCCTACTGCCGCGGCGGCTTCGAGCTCGAAGCGGCGGCGGACCTGGAGCGGATCGCCGCCCGCGCGGGCGGCCTCCTCGAAATCGAGACGATCCCCGGTGCCGCGTACGTCATCGCGCGCGCGCAACGCCTCGATCCGGAACGCTGGAACGCGCAGCAGGCGCAATTCCCGCCGGTGTTCCTGCGCAGCGTGTTCCTGGCCGGCGCGCCGGTACCCCTGCTGGCTGGCCGGGAACACACGGCGCAGCCGCGCGCCGATCGCGTGACGCCGCTGCTCGCAGCGATCGAGGCGCTCGGCGAGGTGCCGTTCCATCGGCCGCCCTGGCGCAGCGTCTGGATCGAGTTCCCCGATACCAACGACGGCAAGGCGCTCTCCACGCTGGCGCGCGCGCTCGGCGCGCGAGTCGAGGGCGCATTGCGCGAGCGCGGACACCTGGACCCCGCGGCGCCGCGCCGCCTGCACGTGTTCCTCCCTGCGGGCGATACCGCGTATGTCGGCACCGGCAACGGCGTGCAGGATGCCTGGCCGCTCGGCATTGCGCGCCTGCGAATGCCGGGAAGCGCACCGTCACGGTCGACGCTGAAGCTCGCGGAGGCGTTCACGACGTTTCTCGGAGAACGCGAGTCCACGCTGTTGCGGCCGGGCTTGCGCGCCGTCGACCTGGGCGCCGCGCCCGGCGGGTGGACATGGCAGCTCGTGCAGCGCGGGCTCTTCGTGACGGCGGTCGACAACGGACCGCTGAAAGGTCCGGTGGCGAGCGATCCGCACGTCACGCATCTGCGCGAGGACGGGCTGCGCTGGCGACCGCGGCGGAGCGTCGACTGGCTCGTCTGCGACATCGTCGAGCAGCCGCTGCGCATCGCCGACCTGGTCGGGCACTGGATCGCCGACGGCCTCACCCGCCGCGCGATCTTCAATCTGAAGCTGCCGATGAAAAAGCGCTTCGACGAGGTGGCGCGATGCACTCAACGGATCGACGAAGTGATCACCACCGCGGGTCTCGCGTATACGCTTGCCTTCCGCCACCTCTACCACGACCGCGAGGAAGTGACGGGGTACGTCGCGCGCGCAGGAAATTAATGAGGGTCAGACTCGAATTGAAGTAAAGCTTTAATTCGAGTCTGACCCTCATTCTCCCGGGCGACCGGACGCCCGCACCGCCGGTATCCGGCCGGAGGACGCTATCCGCCCAGCCGGCCGTGCTGCTGCTTCAGCTTGTCGAGCGTCGCGACGAATCCGGCGAGCCGAGCCCGCTCCTGTTCGACCACGGCGGCCGGTGCGCGCGCGACGAACGACTCGTTGCCGAGCTTCGCGGTCGCCTTGGCGATCTCGCCCTCGTGCCGCGCGATCTCCTTGCCGATCCGCTCGCGCTCGGCGACGGGATCGACCTCGATGTGCAGCATCAGGCGGAACTCGCCGACGATCTCCACCGGCGCGTCGGACGCGGGCAGTTCGGGAACGATGCGCACTTCCGATACCTTCGCGAGCGGCAGCAGGTAGCGCGTCAATTCGGCGAGCAGCGCGGCGTCGCCGGTGACGAACAGCGGCACGCGCAGCGCCGGCGAGACCTTCATCTCGCCGCGCAACGCACGACACGCGTTGACGAGTTCCTTGAGCGTCGCCATCTTCGCATTCGCCGCGGCGTCCACGCGGTCGAAGTTGGCCTTCGGGAACGGCTGCGTCGAGATCGATTCGCCGTGCTTGCCCGCGAGCGGCGCGACCGTCTGCCAGAGCTCCTCGGTGATGAACGGCACGAACGGATGCGCGAGCCGCAGCATCGCCTCCAGTTCGCGCACCAGCACGGACCGCGTGCCGCGCGCGGCGGCGGCGTCGCCCGTCGCGTCGGCTTCCGCGAGCTGCACCTTCGCGAGTTCGACGTACCAGTCGCAGTACTCGTCCCACGCGAACTCGTAGAGCGCCTTCGCCGCGAGGTCGAACCGGAACTGCTCGATGCCCGTCGTGATGTCGTGCTTCGCCTGCTGCAGCCGGCCCAGCAGCCAGCGGTCGACGAACGACAGCGTCTTCGGCTGCGCGTCGTCGAGGCCGCAGTCCTTGCCGTCGAGGTTCATCAGCACGAAGCGCGTCGCGTTCCAGAGCTTGTTGCAGAAGTTGCGGTAGCCCTCGCAGCGGTTCAGGTCGAAGTTGAGCGTGCGGTTGAACGTCGCGAGCGACGCGAACGTGAAGCGCACCGCGTCCGCGCCGAACGACGGGATGCCGTCCGGGTACTGGCGGCGCGTGCGCGCGGCGATCTTCTCCGACTGCCGCGGGTCCATCATGTTCGACGTCGCCTTCGCGACCAGCGTCTCGAGTTCGACGCCGTCGATGAGGTCGAGCGGGTCGAGCACGTTGCCCTTCGACTTCGACATCTTCTGCCCTTCCTCGTCGCGGACGATGGCATTGATGTAGACGTCGCGGAACGGCACGTGGCCCGTGAAGTAGGTCGTCGTCATGATCATGCGCGCGACCCAGAAGAAGATGATGTCGAAGCCGGTGACGAGCACCGACGACGGCAGGAACGTCGCGAGCTCCGGCGTGTCGTCCGGCCAGCCGAGCGTGGAATGGCACCACAGCGCCGAGCTGAACCACGTGTCGAGCACGTCGTCGTCGCGCGTGAACGTCGCGGGCGCGCGCCCCAGTTTCGCGCGGGCTTCCGCGCGCGCGTCGGCCTCGTTGCGCGCGACGTACACGTTGCCTTCCTCGTCGTACCACGCGGGAATCTGGTGGCCCCACCACAGCTGCCGCGAGATGCACCAGTCCTGGATGTTGTTGATCCAGTTGTAGTACGTGCTGATCCACTCGCCGGGCACGAAGCGGAGGTTCTCGCCCGATCCCGGCGCGCCGGCGGGCAGCCCCTCCGCCGCGACGGCCGCGAGGCACAGGTCCTGGATCGACTTGCCCGGGAAGAACGGATGCGACGCGGGCGCGGGCTTCTTCATGTCGACGAACCACTGGTCCGTCAGCATCGGCTCGACCACCTCGCCGGTGCGGCCGCAGCGCGGCACGACCATCGTGTGCGGCTTCTCCGAAACGAGGAGTCCCGCCGCCGCGAGGTCGGCGAGCACCGCCTTGCGCGCGACGTAGCGGTCGAGGCCGCGATACTTCTCCGGTGCGTTGGCGTTGACCGTCGCGTCGAGGTTGAAGATCGTGATCGGCGCGAGGCCGTGCCGCTGGCCGACCTGCCAGTCGTTGAAATCGTGCGCAGGCGTGATCTTGACCGCGCCGGTGCCGAACTCGCGGTCCACATACTCGTCGGCGATGACCGGAATGGTCCGTCCGGTGAGCGGCAGCGTGACCTGCCTGCCGATCAGCGCCTGGTAGCGCTCGTCCTGCGGATTCACCGCGACCGCGACGTCACCCAGCATCGTCTCGGGCCGCGTCGTCGCGACGACGATCGACGCGTCGCTGCCGGCGACCGGATACCGGATCTCCCAGAGCTTGCCCTGCGCCTCCTCGTTGTCGACCTCGAGATCCGACACGGCCGTGCCGAGCTTCGGGTCCCAGTTGACGAGGCGCTTGCCGCGGTAGATGAGCCCATCCTGGTACAGGCGGACGAACGTCTCCAGCACGGCGGACGACAGGCCCTCGTCCATCGTGAAGCGCTCGCGCGACCAGTCCGCCGACGTGCCGAGACGGCGCATCTGCTGCGTGATCGCCGAGCCCGACTCCTCCTTCCATGCCCACACGCGCTCGATGAACTGCTCGCGGCCGAGGTCGTGCCGCGACTTGCCCTGCGCCTTCAACTGCTGCTCGACGACGATCTGCGTGGCGATGCCGGCGTGATCGGTGCCGACCTGCCACAGCGTGTTGTCGCCGCGCATCCGGTGGTAGCGGATCATCACGTCCATCAGCGTCTGCTGGAACGCGTGCCCCATGTGCAGCGTGCCCGTGACGTTGGGCGGCGGCAACTGGATGCAGAACGCCGGCGCGCCGGGCTTGCGCGACGGCTTGAACAGACCGCGCGACTCCCAGAACGGGTACCACTTGGCCTCGATGGCGTGGGGTTCGAAGCTTTTCGCGAGTTCCATGAGCGGTGGACGCGGCGGCGACGCGCGTCGAGTTTGCATCAGAACCGGAAATTATAGCGCGGGGCACGCACCACACCCGCGCCGCGCAGCGCGCGATCGCGGAACGCGACGACCCCGGGGCTACTTCGCCGCGCGTTCCGGCGGCGCGACAGTCACTCTGCCGGCGTCGGTCATCCGGTAGAGCACGCCCGCCGGATCGTCCTTGACGACGGCGAACCGGCCGCTGACGACGATGGGGTCGAACGTGTAGTCGACCGGCGTCTTCGCGATGACCTCGACGAGCGCATCGGGCCCGGCAGGAAGACAGAAACCACAGTGCGGCGGGACGGCCGAGATCAGGAAACGCTTCTGCTTCTCGCCCATGTCGAGCGGAATCATGAAACCCTGGACCTTCACGTCCTTGCGGTCGAGCGCCAGGATCTCCTTCGAGAACTCCGAGACCATCTTGCCGCCCTGCTTCACGGGTTGGACCTGCGCGAGCGTCTTCCACGACACGACCCCCGCGCGCTCGGGCAGGATCGCGCTGCTGTAGTCGACGGCGGCGGGCAGGCCGCTGCCCGGCACGCCCGAGTTGAGCGCGAAGGCGGATCCCGCGGCCATCGCCACGGCTGCAACGCAAATGAACGTGCGTGTATTCATCGTCAGTTGTCCGCGAGTGTGGCTGCCACGTCGAGCCGTGCCGCGCGCCAGGCAGGCCATAGAGCTGCAAGTATACCGGTGCCCAGCGCCAGCACGATCACGATCCACTCGCCCGGGACCCACCGGCGCGCCGCGTCGGCCAGCGGTGCCGCCTCCGGATGCCAGGCACCGAGGCCGACCGCCGCCGCGTGCGCAAGTGCAAGCCCGAGCACCCCGCCCAGCGCCGCCAGCAGCAGGCTCTCGATCAGCAACACGCTCGCCACCCGCCAGCGCGATGCGCCCAGCGTCCGGAGGATCGCGAGATCGTAGCGGCGCTCCTCGAAGCCCTGCGCAAGGGCGACGAACAGCATCAGCGTCGACGCGACCAGCAGCAGCACCGCGAACGCGCGCATGAGGTCGAGGCCGGCGCCGAAGACGGCAAGGAGTCGCGCCGTCTCGTAGGCGGGCGATGCGGCGACCCAATCGGTATCGCGATTGATTGCGCGGGGCAGCGTGGCCGCGGCGACGGGACTTCGATAGCGGACCAGCACGACCGTCACTTCGCGGCCCGGCTCCGCGGCGACCGCCGCGGATCTCGGCGCCGTGACGTCCTTCGCGTGTTCGTCCTTCGCGTGTTCGTCCTTCGCGTGTTCGTCCTTCGCGTGTTCGTCCTTCGCGTGTGGTCCCGCGCGGTACCGGGCGCGACGAAGCGCCGGGCGTAGTGCCCGCGCCATGACCCTCGTGGGCGGCCCACACGCTCTCGAGCGAGGTCACGACAAGGCGATCGAGCACGGTGCCGGTCGGCGCGAGAACCCCGGTCACGCGATATGGCGCGTCGGCGTGCTCGCCGCCGCCTTCGCCCAGTCCGTGCGCGCCGGCAAATGTGGACCCGACGCCAAGTCCCGTCGCGGCGGCGACCGTGCTGCCGAGCACCGCATCGAGCGGCCGCGCCCACATCGCCCCCGCGCGCAGCGTGCCTCCGTACAACGCCACGAATGCCGGTTCCGTGCCGACGATGCGGAATCCGCGCAGGCTGTCGCCCAGGGCCAGCGGAATCGCTTCGGCGACGAGCCGGTTCGCCCGCAGCGCGGCGACCGCCGAGAGCGCAATGTTGCCCGGCGGCACGTCCACGTGATAGACGCCTGCGAGCACGAGCTGCAACGGGCTGCCCTTCGCGCCGACGACGAGATCGATGCCCGCCGCGTCACGCGTCAGGCGGTCGTCGAGTTCGCGCGCGACCAGCAGCGTCAGCGCGATCGTCGCGACCCCGATCGCGAGCAGCGCGACGACCAGCAACGTCGCGAGCGGCCGCCGCCGCGCGTACGCGAACGCCAGCCGGAACAGGCTCATGGAAGACCTTCGTGCTGCGCACTCCGGCGCAGTGGGCATGGGCCCGACGGGGCAGGCGAACCTTGGTGCGCGACCGGCCGCGGGCGGGGTCCTGGGACCCCGGCGGATGGAGACCTTCGTGCTGCGCACTCCGGCGCAGTGGGCAATGAGGCCCTTGGGACGGCCCGGCGGGCTCATGCGGCCTTCGCGGCAGCGACGGGCAGCGCGAATGCGAAAGGCAGCAACGACCGCACGCGGTGGTCGTGCGACGCGACGACGAGCGTGGCACCTGCTTCAACCGCCTGCGCGCGCAGGAGTTCGAGTGCCTGCGCCGCATGCGCATCGTCCAGATTGGCCGTGGGCTCGTCGGCGAGCAGCAGCGCGGGCCGGTTGACGACCGCGCGCGCGACCGCCACGCGTTGCGCCTGTCCCTGCGAGAGTTCGCGCGGGTAGCGGTGCGCAAGGTCCGCGACACCGACGGCTTCGAGCAGCGCGGTGATCCGCGCGTCGTCCGGCGGCAGCCCGGGCAACGATTGCGCGAGCCGCAGGTTGTCGCGCACGTCGAGCGCGCCGACCAGATGGAGTCGCTGCGGCACGAGGCCGACGGTGCGACCGCGCCAGCGATCGCGCGCGCCTTCCGACAGCGAGCGAAGGTCCGTGCCGGCCACGCGCACCGTGCCCACCGTCGGCACGACGAGGCCCGCGAGGATGTGCAACAACGTCGATTTGCCGCAGCCGGACGGGCCGGACAACAACCACGCTTCGCCGGCGCCGGCGTGCCACTCAGGCACCATCACCGCGGTCACGGTGCCATAGCGGTGCGCAAGCCCCGTGATGTCGAACATGCCGTCAATCTAGCGCAAACCCCGCGGTGCGGGCTAGTCTGTTCGTCGGCGCTGGCGGGGCTTCGTTGCCGCGTACGCCGCGTTCAGCACACACCGGGAATGCCTTCGCGCTGCACGCAACTCGCGCCGGACGGCATGGCCAGCGTTCGCCCGATCGCCGTCGCGACACCGCGCAGCGTCCGCATCAGCGCGGCGAACTGCGCCGGCGTCAATGCCTGTTCCGCGTCGCACCAGGCGGCGGCGGGATCGGGATGCACCTCGACCAGCAGGCCATCGGCGCCCGCCGCAACCGCCGCGCACGCCAGCGCGGGTACCATCCACGCCTGCCCGCCCGCGTGCGACGGGTCGACGATGACCGGTAGGTGGGTTTCGCGTTTCACCACCGGGATCGCAGTCACGTCGAGCACATTGCGGTAGGCGGTCTCGAAGGTCCGGATGCCGCGCTCGCACAGGATGATCCGGTGGTTGCCGCCCGCGGCGATGTACTCGGCCGCCATCAGCCACTCGCGCACCGTCGCGCTCATGCCGCGTTTCAGCACCACGGGTACATCGACGCGGCCGACTTCCTTCAGCAGGTCGAAGTTCTGCATGTTGCGGGTGCCGATCTGGATCGCGTCGACACCCTCGCGCAGGAACGCGTCGAGCATCCGCACGTCCATCAGTTCGGTGACCACCGGCAGGCCATGCCTCGCGGCGGCCTCCGTCAGGAGCCGCAGGCCCTCCTCGCCCGCGCCCTGGAACGCGTAGGGACTCGTGCGCGGCTTGAACGCGCCGCCGCGCATCAATGTTGCGCCACCCGCGGCGACAGCCGCCGCCGCCGCGCGCATCTGCGCCTTCGTTTCCACGGAGCACGGTCCCGCGACGACGGGAATCGCGCCGCCTCCGAACGCGATGTCGCCAACCCGGACCGGCGAGGGCTCCGGCCGCGCCTCGCGCGCCACCAGCGGATACGGCTTGTCCGTGCGCGGGGCGCGGGCCACACCGGGCAGCGTCTCGAACATCTCCGGCCCGAGCCGGCGCAGATCGCCGATCGCGCCGATCAGCGTTTGCTCAGCGCCGCGCGAGACGTGCGCCGCCAACCCCAACGCGTGGAGGCGCGCCTCGACCCCGGCGATCTCCCGCTCGCCTGCCTCCGGTTGCATCACGATCACCATGGTTCGGTACTCCTCGCGTTTCGACGTGCGGAAAAAATTCGGGCGGCCTTTGGGGCCGCCCGAATCGTGGAATCCTTGGAATGCTGCTATGGACTTCTACGGTCGTGCCCGCCCCTCTGGTTCGATCGACCAGAAGTAAAACGAGTACGCATAGAAGCGCGCGGCGGCAGGACGTGGGGAACGCATGGGATCGATAGTGCCCGAGGCCGAGGGCGGTCGTCAACCCGGGCGCGGCGGCGCGTTGCCATCGGGGCGCGCATTGCGCGCCGGCACCGCCGGCGCGGAGCCGCTACTGGTTCCTGCGCCAGTTCTCGATCTCGCGTTCGATCGCCTCGGCGACGTATCCGCGCAACAGCAGGCCGATGTGCTGGTTGATCGTCGCGACGAGATCCGCGCTGGCGCGGTCGACGATCGGCTGCAGGCGCAGCGCGAGCTGGTCGCGCAATCCGGTGTCCGTGAAGAGGTCGATGCGCTGCAGCACCTGCATGCGAACCTCTTCCGCGAGCGAGTCCCACTTGGCTTGCTCGGCCGCCTGCAGGGCGGCCTGCGCTGCCGCCTGCGCAGCGGCATCGGGCACGGGAGCCGGCGTTTCCGGCGCGGGGGGCGGCGCGGCCGCGGCCGCGAACGCGATCGCGTACGGCACGCTCGCCGCGCCCGCGCCGTCCGAGGCCATGCGAAACGCCGTCGCCTGCAGCGCAACGCCCGGCGTGCCCGACGACGGAACCGACATCGCGATCATCGCGTCGTGCCCCTCCGCCATTTGCGGCGTGGGCTCGTGGCGGGCGTCGCCGCCGGCACGCGGTTCGCCGTTCGTCGTCGCCGCGGTCGAGGTGCACGACCGGCGCATCGGGTTCGACGACATCAACGCGGTCGGCGATCTCCTCGCGTTCGACATCAGCGACGCGATCGTCGCTCCCTTCGCGCTCGGCATAGGCATCGGCAATGCGCTCGTCACCTTCGCTGCGAAGGGCGGGATCGTCGCGCTGGATGCGATCGGCGAGATGCTCGTGATCGGTGCGGGCGCCAAGGTCGTCGCCCACGGCGTGCGTTACGGGCGCTTCGCCTTCCTGTGTCGCGGCGAACTCGCGGTCCGCCGTCGGGTCGTCGCGGTTCCCACGTCCATCGGCGTCGGCGAACCCGGCGGGTCTCCCCGCTTCCGGATAGGCGTCGTCCGCAACGCCGTCTTCCACCGACGGCAACGACGGTGCATCGGCGCGCGCCATCGCCGCCGCAGCCGCCTGATCGTCAACGTGCAGGTCGGCGACCGCCGGCGCGTCGTGCTGCGCTACCTCGTCGAACTCCTCGTCGAACTCGGCTTCCGCCGGCGTCGTGATCTCGATTTCCTCGAACGCATCGGGCGCGTCGGATTTGACGGCCGCCTCGCCACGCGGCGTCGCGCGCAGCACGGAAGGCACGATCACGATCGAATCCGGCGCCTCGCCGATCGCCGAGGGTTCGCCGCGCTCGAACTCGAGCCAGTCGGAAGGTTCGCCCTCCGCGACGACGTCGACGTCGACGTCGGCGGGCGGACCGTCGGCGTCGTCTTCGATCACCTCGACGGATTCGGTGAGCACCGGCACGGCCTGCGCGGCGGACTCGGTCTCCGCGTGGCCCGCGTAGGCGGGCGTCACGACGGGGATGGGTTGACCACTGGGGAGTGCGACGGAATCGGTCAGGACGGGAATGTCGTCGACCGCCGTCGACCGGTTGCGGCGCATCAGCGCGTCTGCCTGTTCGAGCAACTCGCGCGCCGTGGGCATCGCGCTATCCCCGTTCGCTCATGTCGTGCGCGCGCAATTCATAGCCGCGCTCACGGTAGAAGCGGTAGCGTTCGCGCCCCGCTTCGGCGTCGTCGATGCCGACGATCTCGGCCAGGCGTTCGAAGCGGCTGAAGAACGGCGGCGTCAGCGCATGGAGATTCACGAGCACCGCCGCAGGTCCCGCGTGCTCGAGCCGGTGGTCCAGCAGGACCGGCGTCTGCGCCGCGACGGGGCTGTCGAGGCGACAATGCGGCAGGAAGCCGGTGGCCGGCGCCATCCACAGCAAACGATCGAGCGCCACCGTGGTCGCCTCGTCGGGCGTGAGGATGCGTGCGGTGCCATGGGCCGCCACCGCCTTGGCGACGATGCGCGCCGCGACCGCGAGTCGGTCGGAGACGCGCGTGTAGAAATCGATCGTGGTCATTCGCGTTCCGTGCGGAGGGAACTCACTGCCCTGCCTCCGTGCTGCGCACTTCGGCTCATTGGACACCTTCGGCCCTTGGGACGGCCCGGCGGGCTCATGCGACCGGATTTTCCTGCGCGAGCAGCCACGTGGCGAGCAGCGGGACGGGTCGGCCCGTCGCGCCCTTCTCCTTGCCGTCCTTCCACGCCGTGCCCGCGATGTCGAGGTGCGCCCAATCGTACTTCTTCGTGAACCGCGACAGGAAGCACGCCGCGGTGATGCTGCCGCCGGCGCGGCCGGCGATATTCGCGAAGTCGGCGAAATTGCTCGACAGGCCGTCCTGGTAGTCCTCCCACATCGGCAGCTGCCAGGCGCGGTCGTACGCATCGTCGCCGGCCGTGACGAGCGCGCGGGCCAGCGTCTCGTTGTTGCTGAACAGGCCCGATGCAACGTGCCCCAGCGCGATCACCATCGCCCCGGTCAGCGTCGCGATGTCGACGACGGCCTCCGGTTCGTAGCGTTCGGCGTAGGTCAGCGCATCGGCCAGGATCAACCGCCCTTCGGCGTCGGTGTTGAGCACCTCGATCGTCTGCCCGGACATGCTGGTGACGATGTCGCCGGGCTTGGTCGCGCGTCCCGACGGCATGTTCTCGCACGCGACGATGAGCCCGACCAGGTTGACCTGCGTCTTCATCTCCGCGATCGCCCGGAACGTGCCGAGCACCGACGCGGCGCCGCACATGTCGAACTTCATCTGGTCCATGTCGAGGCCGGGCTTGAGCGAAATGCCGCCCGTGTCGAACGTGATGCCCTTGCCCACGAGCACGAACGGCTTCGCCTGCTTGCGCGCCGACTGCATGTACTCGAGCACGATGAAGCGCGGCGGCTGGTCGCTGCCGTTGGACACCGAGAGGAACGAGCCCATGCCCAGTTCCTCGCACTCCTTGCGCTCCAGCACCCGGACGACGACATCGGGAAATTCGCTCGCCAGCTGCAGCGCGCGTTCGCCCAGGTACGTCGGCGTGCAGATGTTGCCCGGCAGGTTGCCCAGGTCGCGCGCGAGATCCATGCCCCGCGCGATCGCCAGGCCCTGCGCCGCGGCCTTCTCGCCGGCCGTGAGGTCGGAGCGCTGGGGCACCGACAGCGTGAGCTTGCGCAGCGGGCGCCGCACCTCGGTGGGCTGGCTCTTCATCTGCTCGAACCGGTAGACGGCCTCCATCGCGACGACCACCGCGTGCTCGACCCGCCACACCACCTCGCGCCGCTTGACCTTTTCCTCGGTCAGGTAGAGCACCGCCTCGTAGGAGCCGGTTTCGTTCAGCAGCTTCACCGCCGAGCGGATCGCCGTCCTGAACTCGCGGTCGCGGAAGTCGCGTTCCTTGCCCAGGCCGACCAGCAGCACACGATCGGCCAGCGTGCCGCGAACGTTGTGCAGCAGCAGCGTCGCGCCGAGCTTGCCCTCCATGTCGCCGCGCCGGATGATCTCGCTGATGTAGCCGTTGCTGGCCCGGTCGATGAGCTCGGCCGACAGGGAGAGTTTGCGATTGTCGAACACGCCGACCACCACGCAGGCGCTTCGCTGCTTCTCGGGGCTGCCGCTTTTTATGGTAAATTCCATCGCGTTCCCTCGTCTCCCGCTCCGTCGTTTTGTTAGGCTTACACGGCGTGGCGTGCATTATCGGCAAATCTCTGCCAAAAAGTCAAAAATTTTCCCGGCGTCATGATTTTCCGTCGTAGCCTGGTAAGGGAGTTGACCGCGACGGCGATCGGGCTGTTTGTGGTCCTGCTCGCCATCCTGTTCACCCAGTCCGTCATCCGCATCCTGGCCCGGGCCGCGGGAGGGTCCGTCGCGACCGAGGGCGTGCTCGCGCTGATCGGCTTCAACGCGATGTTCTATCTCAACCTGCTCCTGTCGGTCGCGCTGTTCCTGACGGTGCTGCTGACGCTCTCCCGCTGGTACCGGGACAGCGAGATGGTGGTGTGGTTCACGTCCGGACAGTCGTTGACCGCCTGCCTGAAGCCGATCCTGCTGTTTGCCGCCCCGTTCCTGGTGGCCATCGTGCTGCTGTCGCTGTTCCTGTCCCCGTGGGCGGAGCAGCGGAAGATCGAATTCGAGCGGCAACTCGAATCCCGCGACGAACTGACGATCCTCTCGCCCGGCCTCTTCCGCGAGTTCCGGCGCGCGGGGCTCGTCGTCTACGTGGAGAGCATCAACCCCGTCGACGGCCGGATCCGCAACGTCTTCCTGCACTCCATCGAGGAAGGCAAGGACGCGACGACGGTCGCCCGCCTGGGCCATCTCGTCGAGGAGCCCAACGGCGACCGCTTCGTGGTGCTGGAGGATGGTCGCCGGTACGAGGGCAAGGCCGGGATGGCCGACTTCCGCCTGATCGAGTTCGACCGCCTGGGCCGCCGTATCGAGCCCGCCGAGGCCCGCGCGCTGCCGACCTCCAACAAGGCGATCCCGACGGCCGCGCTGCTGCTGGCCGATGGCCGCAGCGAGCGCGCGGAGCTCTTCTGGCGACTGTCGGTGCCGATGCTCGCGCTGGTGCTCACCCTTCTCGCAATCCCGCTCGCCTACGTCAATCCGCGCATGGGACGCTCGTTCAACCTGATCGCGGCGGCGTTCGTCTACATGCTGTACACGAACTGCATCAACATCGTGCAGAGCCTGATCGCGCAAGGGAAAGTGGACCTGTGGACCGGGCTGTTCCTGCCGCACATCATCGCGCTGATCGTCGTGTTCCTGCTGTTCCGCCACCAGCTGTCGATCACCGGCCTCTTCGGCGGCCTGCGGCGGCGCGGGGCATGAGCGCGATGGGCCGTCCCGAGCGCCGAGGTGCCCAATGAGCCGGAGTGCGAAGCACGAAGGCAGGCCAGCGGCTCCGCCATGCGCACGCTGACGCGCTACATCGGCCGCGACGTCCTCGCGTCGACGCTGCTCATCTTCCTGGCGCTGATCGGCCTCTTCACGTTCTTCGACCTCATCAACGAGATGCGCGACGTCGGCCGCGGCAACTACGGGCTGACCAGCGCACTGCTGTTCGTGGCGCTGCACATCCCGTCGCGGATCTACGAGCTGTTTCCCGTCGCCGCACTGATCGGCACGCTGTTCGCGATCTCCCAGTTCGTCGCGAACTCCGAGTACACCGTGATGCGCGCGTCCGGCGCCTCGATCGTCCAGGTCGGCTGGGCGGTGGTGCGTGTCGGCATACCGCTTGCGATCGCGACGTTCCTGGCCGGCGAATACGTGGCGCCGCCGGCCGAGCGCCTCGCGCAGAACGTGCGCGCCGCCGCGATGGGCAACGCCACCGGCGTCGTCGCGCAGCAGTTCGACTCCGGGTTCTGGTTCAAGCAGGACTACACGTTCGTGAACATCCGCACCGTGCTCGCCGACATGACGCTGGTCGGCGTGCGGATCTACGAATTCGATCGCGACCTGCGCCTGACCGCCGTGCGCAGCGCCGAGTCGGGCCGGTTCGCGGGCGGGGGCCGGTGGCGCCTCGAGAAGGTCCAGGTGACCGAGTTGACGCGCAACACCGCGACCGTGTCGTCGGCGCCCGAGTGGATGTGGCAGTCGGTGCTGCAGCCGTCGCTGCTCACCGTCTACCAGGTGGCCCCGGAACGGCTGGCGCTCTCGACGCTCTACGACAACATCCAGGTGCTGGGCACCGGCGCGCAGAAGACCTCGCGGTTCGAGATCGCGCTGTGGTCGAAGATCCTCTATCCGGTCGCCGTGCTGGTGATGATGCTGCTGGCGCTGCCGTTCGCCCAGTTCCAGCGGCGGCAGGGCGGATTGGGCTTCCGGATCTTCGCGGGCACGATGCTGGGCCTCGCGTTCTGGCTCATCGAGCGGCTGTTTTCATATCTCGGCGTGCTCAACGACTGGCCGCCCCTGTTCTCCGCCGCGTTTCCGCTGGCCGCATTCACGACCATCGCACTGGGCATCCAGTACTACATCGAGCGGCGCTAGCGCCGGCCCTCGCGGCGCCTCAGTGGATCCGCGGCGACGGCCCGGATGACTCCGGCTTTCCCGCTTTGCGCGCGGCGACGCGCGCGCGGGCGATCCCGACCAGTTCGTCGCGGCGAATCTTGCCGCCGTCGTTGCGCGGAATCTCGGGCAGGTCGAAGAGATACCGCGGGGCGAGGCCGAGCAGGCGTTCGCGGATCGCGACGAACACCTGCTTCATGTCGAGCCGTCCCGCCGGGACGATCGCCGCCCACATCTCGACGATGCCATCCGCGTCCGGCAAGCCGAAGGCCGCGGCGTCCTTGATCCCGGGCAACGCCAGCAGCGCGTTCTCGATCACGAGCGGGCTGACCTTCGCGCCGCCCACGTTGATGATCTCGCCCTCGCGGCCGGTGATCGACAGATCGCCCTCGGCGGAGACCGAACCGATGTCGCCCGGGTAGAACCAGCCGTCGCGAAACGACTCCGCCGTCCCCTCCGGATCGCGGAAGTACGAATCGACGCACAGGTGGCTGCGGATGCGGATCCGCCCTTCGCTGCCCCGGGGCAGTGGATGGCCTTCGGCGTCGACCGCTTCGACGGTGACGCCCTCGTGGACGCGACCGACGACCGCGGGCCGGTCCGCGATCTCGTCCATGCGACCCGCCGCGACACTGCCGGTCTCCGTCGTGCCATAGGACGCCAGCACGAGCGGGCACAGTCGCGCACGTGCGGCGCGCCAGACGCTGGCCGGCAGATGGCTGCCGCCGACTTCGATGGCGACCAGGGACGGGCACGGCCTCGCGTCAACCGGGCGCGCCGCGACGATGTGGCGCAGCGCGCCCGGCGTGACCACGAGGAAGTTCACGCGCTGGACGTCGATGAGCTTGAGGATGTCGTCGACACCGGTGCAGAACAGGACCCTGCCGCCCGCGTACAGCACCCTCAGGGAATCGCGATAGCCGTAGCCGCCGGTGGGCCAGATCGAGATGATCTGCACCGGCGCGGCCGGTAACGGGGACACGAAGTTCTTCATCTCGATCCGGCGGCGCATGAGTTCGTGGCTCACCGCGATCTGCTTCGGACGGCCCGTCGTGCCGGACGACGAAAAAATCCGACAGATCGCGGCGTCGTCCTCGTGCGAAGGCACCGGGGCGACCGCCGCCTCCGGGCCGATGGGCTCGAACCACTCGAGCAGCATCTTCGTGTGCGGGACGGTCGATTCGCGGGGCGGAGCCTCCAGGGTGAAACGATGGTCGGCGTCCGCGTCGGGGAGATCCTCGAGAGCGGCCGCAACGCCGATGCGCGCGAGTGCCAGCGCCATCACGAGGAACGGGAACGGCATCCGCGTCTCGACCGCGGCCACCTGCCCGGGACCCAGTCCCAGGTCGAGCACGCGCCGCGCCAGCGCGTCGATGAGGCGATCGAGCTGCACGTAGGTCACCGACTGCCCGCCGATGCGGACGACGGCAACGACATCGGGTTGGCGCCGGGCCTGCTCGCGAATGGGTTCGGAAATATTCATGGCGTGGATGGAACCTCCAAGGTCCGGTCATTGTCCATCGTCCCCGCTTCCACGACAATGCGCGGGGACCCTCCACCCCCTCGAGGTTGCGTTTGAACGACCGACTGCACGTCCTCTTCGTTACGCTGCTCGCCTGCGCATGTACGGCACAACACACGTCGGCGCAGACCTGGCCGGATCGCGCAGTACGCTTCATCGTCGGTGCGCCGCCCGGCTCGGGCATGGATCTCGCCACGCGCATTCTCGCCGACCGCTTCAACGAGGAACTGCACCAGCCCATGCTGGTGGAAAACCGCAGCGGCGCCGACGGCGCGATCGCCGCGCGCACCGTCGCGACGGCCGCCCCCGACGGGTACACGCTCCTGCCGTCCACCGGTTCGCAGATGTCGGTGAATCCCATCGTGCAGAGCAACGTTCCGTACGATCCGCTGCGCGACTTCGTGCCGATCGGCATGTTCGCGCACATTCCGCTGGTGCTCGTCGTGAATCCTGCGCTGCCGGCGGCGAACGTGCGCGAACTCGTCGCCTACGGCAAGGCGCATCCGGATGCGCTGAACTACGGCTCGGGCGGCAGCATCTTCATGCTCGCGGGGGAGACGTTGCGCAAGGTCACCGGGATTCCGATGCGCCAGATCCCGTACAACGGAGTGCCGCCGGTCGTGATCGCGATTCTCGCGGGCGACGTGCAGATGGGCATCGTCAACATCGCGCCTTCGCTCGCGCACATCCGCTCCGGCAAGCTGCGCGCGCTGGCCCTCCTTGGTCCGCAGCGCGACCCGCTGTTGCCCGACGTGCCGACCCTCGCCGAAGCGGGCGTGCAGGGGTTCGACTTGTCGGTCTGGCTCGGCCTGTTCGCGCCGGCGGGAACGCCGCCCGATGTCACGGCGCGCCTCGCCACAGTGCTTGCCCGGGCGCTGGAGACGCCGAGCGTGCGCGAGCGCATGCTGGCGGCCGGCGTGATTCCGGTCGCGAGTTCGCCGCAGGCGCTCGCCGACACCGTGCGTCGCGAATTGCAGGTCTACGGCACGCTGGTGCGCGAAGCGGGACTCGCACCGGGCACGGTTCCGGCGCCTTCGACGAAGTAGCCCGGGTGCCTGCGCGCAATCGCGCGCGCGAGCGCGACGTTGCGGGCGAGATGCGCCGTCATCCGGCGCTGGGCCAGCACGGCGTTGCCGGCGCGCACCGCGCGCACGATCGCACGGTGATCGGCGATGGCATCGCGGGCGCTGCCCAGTTCCGGAACCGCAATCGCGCGGATCCGGTGGTCGAGATCGCGCGCCTGCGCGACGATGGTCCATACGCCCGGCAACCCGCTCGCTTCGACGAGCGTCCGATGGAACCGCGCATCGGCGGCGATCGCCGCAACGACATCGTGCGCGGCGATCGCGCGCTCCTGCGCGTCCACCGGCAGCATCAGCGCGTCCGCCGTGGCGCGATGGTTCGCGTGCGCGGCGACGCGCTGCAGCACCGCGCACTCGATCGCGGTGCGCACGAACAGCGCCTCCTCGACGCGCGCGAGCGACAGCCGCGCCACGTAGGTGCCGCGCTGCGGGCGGATTTCGACCAGCCCCTCGCCGGCCAGGCGCAGCAGCGCCTCGCGCACCGGCGTGCGGCTCAGGCCGAAGCGCTGCGCGACTTCGCTCTCCGCCAGCGCGTCGCCGGGCTTGAGCGTCACCTCGAGGATCGCATCGCGCAGCCACGCATGGACGCGGTCGCTCTCGGCGCGCCGCGCGTTCGCGTCCGCGAGCGGCGGCGCGAGACGGAGGACCGCGCCGCGCGCGCTCAACCGCGGCGCTCCGCACGCCCGCCGCCGCGCACCGCGGACAGCGCGTCGATCTTCGCATCGGACAGGTACCCGTAGCGATTGATCCACAGATCGGCGCCGGTCGTCGCCGCGATCTCGTAGCGCGCGACGACGTCGGCCAGCGGGCCGTAACTGTGGACGAACGCGGTGACGGGCACGCCCGCCGCGCCGGCGCGCGCAACGGCGATCTTCTCGCGCTGCGCCGCGCTCCCCACCGGGTGGGCCTGCGCCGGTTCCGGATAGCGCAGTCGCGCGCCGTCGGCCAGGCCGTCGGTCAGTCCGAAGCGCAGCGCCAGCGCGGCGGTCGCCGCGTCCTGCGCGGCCGCATCCGCGTCGCCGACCAGGTCGCGCGCCCAGTAGCGCGCGATCATCGGCCAATGCATCGTGTAGAGCTTGATCCCGATCCGGTCCGCGATCCCCGCGAGGTCATGCAAAGGAAAACCGGAGATTGCGTGGAACGGCGGCGGAAACGCCTGGGGCTCGAGCCGGCGTCGCGGTCCCGGCACGCGGTCGAGCGCCGCGCGCACTGCGGTGAGCAGCGACCGCGCCGCGTCGCGCTTGGCCGCGACCAGCGCCGCGAACGGCCCGGTCCCATCGATCACGTGCTGCCATCCGGCAGCGTCGAGCGCGGCAACCACGGCGGCAGCGCCGTGCGGTGCCGCCGCGCGCGCCGCGTTCCGGCTGCGGTCCCGCCACTCGATCACGCCCTGCGCGACGGCATGCGGTGCATGTCCCGCGGCCAGCATCCGCTGCGCCGCCGCGCGATTGAAATCGAAGAGCGCGCTCGTCAAGTCGTACGGCGGGTATTCGGGCCAGTCGAGGCGGAAGCCCGCCACGGACGGATAGCGCTGCGCAAGTTCGGCGACGAGCGTGGCCACGTACGCGACGACTTCGCCGCTCGCGAGCGACGCATTGCGATCGACGCGCGCGGAGTGCGTCGCGCCCTCCGGTCCGCGGCACTGATCCTCCTCGGTCGCGGAGGAGAACTGCACGCGATAGCCGGGCGGACTCGCGGCCATCACCTGCAGGTACACGTCGATGCCACGCGTCGCGGCGGCCGCCAGCACGCTGTCGAGCAGGCCTGCGTGGCGCGTGGTCAGCGCGGACGGGGGAGACGGCTGGTAGCGCAGCCCGGCATACAGGCCGCGGTCATGGACGAACGAAGGCGCCGTGCGCACCCACAGTTCGGTACGTCCGAACAGCGCCCGGTCGAGCGGCCGGACCCGGCCGGCCTCGCCGTCGGCCGGCGGCTCGCGCCCGCCTTCGCCGTCCGGTGCCGCTTCGAGCACGTAGGGACTCGTCGCGATCGCGGTCGCGCCCAGCGCTTCGATACGATCGAATACCGGGCCGACGCCTTCGCACTGGAACCACTCCGGCATCACGGTGACGCCGAGCGGAGGTGACGCTGCCATGGAACTCCGGACTTTCCGCGCAATGGTGGGCGCGCCGCGTTCGGCGCACCCCGATCACGCAAGCGTGCGACGCGCGTTCGCTGGCGCGCATCGTTGTCGACTAGTATATTACCGATCGTTGCGAAGACGGATGACCGCGTCCGCGGCATTTCTGTCATCCATTTCCGTCATCCCCCGCGAAGGCGGGGACGACGGCGCAGGGTCATGCATGTCCGCGACGCTCGACAGTTGCCTCGCCTCAACGCCAAGGGGAACCACCATGCCAGTGCTTCATTCCTGTTCACCGGGTCGCCGCGGCGGAATCGCAGCGGGTCTCGTCCTCGCGTGCGCGCTCGCGGGCGTGCCGCCGGGTGCCCTCGCGCAGGAGCCCTTCCCGTCGCGGCCGGTGAAGCTCATCGTGCCGGTTGCGGCCGGCGGCGGCATCGACACGGCCTTCCGGGCGATCGCCCCCGCGTGGTCCGAACTCCTGGGCCAGCAGGTGGTGGTCGAGAACAAGCCCGGCGGCGGACAGGTACTGGGCAGCGACCTCGTCGCGAAGGCGAAGCCCGACGGCTACACGCTGCTTGCGGCCGGCGTGCCGATCGCGTTCAACACCGCGCTCGGGCGCAAGCTGCCCTACGACGCGCTGCGCGATTTCACGCCGCTGTCGCTGGTCGTGAGCCAGCCGCTGCTGATCGTCGTCAATCCGGGCGTGCCCGCGAAGACGATGAGCGAACTCGTCGCCTATGCGAAGGCACAGGGACAGCCCCTGCAGTACACGTCGGGCGGCATCGGCAGCTACGGCCACCTGTGGTGGGAGATGTTCCGGTCGCGGCAGCAGATCGGCGGCGAGCACATCGCGTACAACGGCATCGCGCCCGCGTTGAAGGACGTGATGGGCGGACAGGTGCCGCTCCTGATCGACGCGATCGTTCCGTCGGGCGTGCAGGTCCAGGCCGGCACCGTGCGCGGCATCGCCATCGTCGCCGCGCAACGCGCCAAGTCGCTGCCGGCGCTGCCGACGCTGTCCGAGCAGGGCTTCACCGGCTTCGATGCCGCGCCGTTCTACGGCGTGCTCGGCCCCGCCGGCATGGACCCCGCCGTCGTGCAGAAGCTCAACGCCTCGCTGACCAAGGCGCTCGCGACGCCCGCCGTGCGCGATCGGCTGCAGGAACTGGGCTTCGACGTCATCGGCAGCACGCCCGACGCGTACGCGAAACTCATCCGCGACGAGATCGACCGCTGGTCCAAAGTCGTCAAGGAACAGAATATCAAGGTGGAGTGAGCGAGGCGCGCGAGGCGCAGCCGAGCGAAGGCCCGAAGCGCCCGTCGCCGAGCGATCGACGGCGACCGACACGCCGCCAAGGGTCAGCCACCGACGGTCCAAAGAGGTCGCGAGTGAGCGAGGCGCGCGAGGCGCAGCCGAGCGAAGGCGCGCAGCGCGCTTCGCCGAGCGACCGACAGCGACCGACACGCTGGCGAAGTTCAGCCACCGCACGGTGCCAAGAGGTCGCGAGTGAGCGAGGCGCGCGAGGCGCAGCCTAAGCGAAGGCGCGCAGCGCGCGTCGCCGAGCGACCGACAGCGACCGACACGCCGACAAAGGTCAGCCACCGACGGTCCAAAGAGGTCGCGAGTGAGCGAGGCGCGCGAGGCGCAGCCTGAGCGGAGGAACGGCACCGACCCACCTGCGAACCATGCGCGCCGGCAACGGAGGGCGAGTTGCGAAACGTGCCCCGTGCTCGACGCCCTCGCGTCACGCGTGTCAGGCCGTTGCAGCGGGCACTCGACGCGCGAGAAATTCGGGCCAGCGGCGATCGCCGCGCAACGGCTCGAAGCTGGGGTCCGCACCTGCCCACATGACGTTCGGATCCCGCACCGCGAGTGCTTCGTCGAGATGCATGAACGCCTGGTCGATACGTCCGCAGCGTGTGGCGACGATGGCGAGGACATACGGTGACATGCGGCGGCTTCCGAATCGCGCGCGCACGAGCGCGAGCGTCGCGTCGGCAAGATCGAGGCGACCCGCGAATCCCTGCGCCGCGGCCAGGCTCGCGTGCGCGTTCGGATTCTCGGGCGCCAGCTCGCAGACGCGCTCGTATTGGCGCAGCGCCTCCGCGCCATCGCCACGCAGCAACGCAATGAGTCCCGCCATCCCGACGGCGGGCATGCTGTCCGGGGCGATGTCGCGCAGTGCGTCGAGCTCGGATTCGGCGTGGTCGAGGCGACCCTGCGCGATCCGCAGATTCACCATGTGCATGCGGGCGTTGACGTATTGCGGATCGAGGCGGCGCGCGAGCGACAGCTCGCGGTCGGCGGCCTCGAGCTCACGGCGCCCGATCAGGTTGTACCCGTAGGCGGAGTGCACGAACGCCTGCTCCGGCGCGAGCTGCACGGCACGGCGCAGACTCGCGCGCGCCGCAGGCCAGTCGAATTCATACTGATGGAGGATGGTTCCCAACAACGCATGCGCGGGCGCGTTGCTGGGGTCGAGCGCCAGGGCCGCCCGCAATGCTTCGGCGGCGTAGTCGGATGCGGGACGCGGATCGTGATACCAGCCTGCGGCGAGGTTGAACCAGGCGCGCCCCAGGCCCACCAACGCGGGCGCATGCTGTGGCTTCTCGCGCAGCGCCGCCTCGAAGCGCTTCCGCGCCTCCTCCAGCGTGTCGCAGCCGAGCGGCTGGCGCAGGAAGTGCTCGCCGCGCTCGACGAGATCCGTCGCGCGCAGCGTCGCGGTGTCGCCGTCCCCGGCGGCGGCGCGCCTGCGCACGGTGGGCACATAGCTCCCCACCGGAAGGCGGATTTCCAGCGCGGCGCGGCTCCCTTCGCCGCCGTAGTATCGCGCCAGCCTCTGGCGCAGCCGCCGCGCCTCGACCCGGACGATCGTGTCGCGCACCGGATCGAACGTGTCGATGCCGCGCGCGAAGACCTCGAACGCGAGGACCGGCTCCTTGAGCGCACCGGTATTGCCGGCCACCGCATGCTCGACCAGGTGCCGCAGCAGCTGCTGGTGCCGGCGGGAAAGACGAAACGATTCGCTGCGCTCGATGATGGCGAGTTCGCTCTCGATCAATCCGGGCGGAATGTCCGCGGGACTGTCCGTTGCGTGCTCGAAGGTGAAGTCGTTCTCGGCCACGGGATGCGCGCGAAGTGGACAGGTGCCGCAATCATAGCGCCTGCCGGCGCGCTGCCGCGGCGGGAGGCCGCGTACGCGTCCGCCGGCGGAAACCGTCAGGGCTGCTGGAGGCCCCGGGTCGCGAGCCGGATCCGGTAGAGCGACGTCGAGGCCGCGATGTACAGCTCCCCGCGCGCCGGTCCGCCGAACGTGACGTTGCCAACCTTCTCGGGCACGTGGATCTTGCCCAGCAACGTTCCATCGGGATGCAGCACCTGCACGCTGTCCTCGGAACTCGTGTAGACGAAGCCCGAATGGTCCACGCGAAAGCCGTCGGGCACGCCCGGCGCCACCTGCGCGAATACGCGGCCATTGGCGAGCGAGCGGCCATCCCGGACATCGAACGCGAAGATGCAGCGGTTGCCGGTAGCCTCGCGGCCGAGCGCGGCGGACGTGTCGGATACGTACAGCACCGATTCATCCGGCGAGAACGCGAGCCCGTTCGGCTCGATCGGCAGGTCGGTCACCGGATCGGTCTCGCCCGTACGCGGGTCGTGGCGGAACACGTAGCAGTCGCCGATCTCCGACACGCCGCCATGCCCTTCCTCCGGGATGATGAGTCCATACGGGGGGTCGGTGAACCAGATCGTGCCGTCCGACTTCACGACGATGTCGTTCGGCGCATTGAAGCGCTTGCCCTGCCAGCGATCGACGACGATCCGCTGGTCGCTGCCGTCCGGCGCGGTACGGAACACCGCGCGCAGCCCGTGCGAGCAATGCAGCAGCGAACCGTCGCGGTCGCGCGTGTGCCCGTTGGTGAACTCGACGCGCTCGCGCCAGACCGTCAGACCGTCGCGCTCGGACCAGCGCAGCATCCGGTCGTTCGGGATGTCGCTCCACAGGACGCTGTCGTCCTCGGCCATCCAGACGGGACCCTCGCTCCAGCGGGCACCGGTGCAAAGGCGCCAAAGGGTCGGCGCGCCGGCCACCACCGGCGCCAACCGCGGGTCATGCACGTCGATCGTGGTGGCCATCGCCTCGGGCATCGGGCGATTCTACCGGGCCATCACGGCAAGCGGCGGCCTCAGGGGCTGGTGGCGTCGGCGTTCGCGCGGATGGCGTTCGCCGCCTCGGCGCGCGTGGCGATCGCATGCGCCATCCCGTGGAAGATCACGAGATGCGCAGGCGTCAGCGCGTGCCAGTACAGGAGACCCCGTGCGCCCGCGGGGTGGAAATAGGCGGTGATCACGATGCCGGTCTTGCCGTCCGGGCGCGCCGTCAGGCTGAAGTCGAGCGCCGCGGACCCGGGCAACTTCATTTCGGCCAGGAGCGTGAGCCGGTGCTGCGGTTCGACGGCCACGACGCGCCAGAAATCGACGGTGTCGCCGACGACCAGTTCCACCGGATCGCGCCGGCCGCGACGCAGGCCGATGCCGCCCACCAACTGGTCCACCTGGCCGCGCACCTGCCAGAGCTTGTCGAGAAAGTAGTAGCCGTTGTCTCCGCCGATCGACATCACTTCGTGCCACACCGCAGCGATGGGCGCCGCGGCGATCGCTTCGCCCGACATGCGCTTCGCGTAGAACCCGAAGTCCGGGCGATTCTGCCGATATAGCATCGAGCCCTCGATCCAGGGCCCCGCCCCCTCCTCGGCCCGTTCCGCCGCAAGGGCGGCTGCCGCCGCCTCGCGATACGTGACGAGCTCGCGCGGAATGAGTGCACGCAACGCGGCATCGTCGGCGAGCACGTCGTGCTCGAGGCCTTCGATCAGCGCCCGCGCGACGTTGGTCGGCACCGACAGTCACGAGGTTGAGCCAGTACGACGAGAGTCGCGGCGTCAGCACGGGCACCGGCACGATCATCGGCCGGCGCCCGACCAGCGCGCCGAACTGCCGCATCAGCTCCTCGTACGTGAGGATCTCCGGCCCTCCGGCGTCGTAGATGCTGCCTGCGGCCGCGGGCAGGCGCGGCAGCTGCGCCAGGTATTCGAGCACGTCGGCGAGCGCGATGGGCTGCGAACGCGAGCGGACCCAGCGCGGCGTGATCATGCCGGGCAGGTGGAACACGAGGTCGCGAATCACCTCGAATGCGGCGGACCCGGGTCCGATGATCATTCCGGCACGCAACTCCGTGACCGGCACGGTGCCCGCGCGCAGCACGTCACCGGTCTCGCCGCGCGACTCGAGGTGGGCCGACCCGCGGTCCGCGGGCTGCAATCCGCCCAGGTACACGATGCGCTCGACCCCGGCGCGCGCGGCAGCGTCGCGGAAGTTCGCCGCGGCTTCGCGGTCGATGCGCGGAAAGTCCGCGCCTGCCGCCATCGAGTGGACGAGGTAATACGCGACATCGATGTCGGCAAGCGCGCGATCGAGGCTCGCGGGGTCGAGCGCGTCGGCGCTCACGCATTCCACGCCGGCCCAGCCGCGCGCGACCAGCGCCTCGCGGCGGCGCGCGGCGGCCCGCACGGTCATCCCGCGCGCCGCGAGGAATGGTACGAGGTTGGTGCCGACGTAGCCGCTCGCGCCCAGGACGAGTACGCGCAGCGAAGTGGAGGATTCGGTCATGGGTCGCAAACGAAGGTCGGAGCGGCGGGCCGACGGCAGGGACACGCGCCGGCGCGCACGCAGGGGGACGGCGGACCGAGTTTACTGGATTGCGGCCCCCCGAAGCCTCGACAAACCCGGGTCGCCGACGCGCACCGGCGATGTCGAATGGGCGTGCGCAGTGCCGTTCACTCCGCCCGCAGCGACCGCAGCGCAAGCGCAAACGGCCCGGCCTGGCGCTCCGCGATCAGGAGTCCCGCCTGGCGCACGCGCGTGGGATCGAGCGCGGGTGCGGCGGCCACACTGCGCCCACGCAACGTCGCCACGAAGTCCGCGAGGGGCAGGCGCACCTCGGTGAATGCGCCGGACGGTGCAACGAATGTGGCCTGGTGGCTGATGCCGTCGATGTGGTCGTCGCAGCGCACCGCGAGCTTGTAACGCTTGCCGTCGCCGCGCACGGTGAGCACGTACGCGACCGCGCCCGGCGCCGCGAGGTCCTGCGCGCGCGAACGCACGGACGCGAAACCACCGCCGTTGGCGAGCGAGACGTTGCCCGCGAACACCGCGTGGCCTGCGGCATCGTGTCGCAGGCTGCTGCGCGACTGGCCGCCCATGACGCCGTCGTCGATCGCGAACCAGCCCGCCGTGCCCTCGGGTTGGTCGAAGCGGAAGAGTTCGCGCGGCATCAGGCATTGTCCCGTTGCGCCGCCATGCGGTCAAAGGTCGCGCCGGACGCGGATCGCACCCGTTGCAGGCAGGCCGGGGCGATGCCCGCGATCAAGGCAAGCGCATCGCGCGCGGCAGTAGAATGACCGGGGAGGCGCGCCGTACGCGGCGCGCCTGCGCAGCCCACCGTTCCAGTGCAACCAAGGGCCACCAAGGAGTCTGCGATGAGCATCAGCGTGCTGCCCGGCGAAGTCCGCGTCACTCCCCCATTTCCCGTCGAGATCCCCGTCAGCGTCGACGGCACGACGATGCGCCTGGCCATCGAGTGGGACGCCATCGCGCGGTCGTTGCCCGCGGGTGATCAGTCGGTCGAGGCCGTCCGGGAGGTGCTGCGCGGACAGCGGCCCACCATCGAACTCGCGTTGCGCGCGCATCTCGCCGCGCACGGCGTTCCGATGGACCGCCGCATCGTCATTTCCGCCTCGGACATCGACGACGCCGGCAAGTAGCCGCGCCGGAAACGAAAAAGGCCCGGCATGCGCCGGGCCTTCTCCGCATACGTGAAGCGAAGCGTCAGGCCGCTTGTGCCATGGCGGGCGCCACCACGTTCGCGTACTTGTTCTGCTTCGGACCCTTGACGCGGTATTCGACGTTGCCGTCGATCAGCGCGAACAGCGTGAAGTCCTTGCCGATGCCGACGTTGACGCCGGGATGGATCAGCGTGCCGCGCTGGCGCACGATGATGCCGCCGGCGCGGATCGTTTCGCCACCGTAGACCTTGGTGCCGAGCCGCTTCGAATGCGAGTCGCGGCCGTTGCGTGAACTGCCGCCTGCCTTTTTATGTGCCATGGTGTCTGGTTCCCTTGATTCCTGCCGATCAGCCGACGATCGCTTCGATCTTGAGCTCGGTGTAATTCTGCCGATGACCCTGATGTTTCTGGTAGTGCTTGCGCCGGCGCATCTTGAAGATCTTGACCTTCTCGCCGCGCCCGTGGGACACGACGGTGGCCGTGACCGTCGCGCCTGCGACGGTGGGTTGGCCGAGACGGACGCTTTCGCCTTCGCCGACCATCAACACCTGGTCGAGAATCACTTCCGCGCCCACATCCGCCGGTATCTGTTCTACTTTGAGTTTTTCGCCGGGGGCAACCTTGTATTGCTTGCCGCCGGTTTTTATGACCGCGTACATGAGGGACTCCGCATAGATAGTTGCTTCCCGGCGAGGCGCCTGCGCATCGCTGACCCCTGAGCCGTTGCCCACGAGCCGCGCGAGGAACCCCCTCGGGAATCGGAAAAGCCTTGAATTATAAGGTGCAATGAGCCCCCGTGTCAAAGCGCGGGCAGGCACGCCAGGCAGGGTGTTTCCGGGGGTGCCCCCCGTGCCTTGTCCGGGTGCCCGGCGGAGCGCATCGGGTAGAATGGTCCCCGATTCGTCGCTGGTGCCCGGCAATCCGGCGTCGAACCCGGGTTTGCGGCCGTCCCGGGGCCTTCGGGCGCCGTACCACCCGGGTCCTCGGCCCGACGCGACGACGTCTTCCCCGCGGCCCGTCCCGCCAGAACCGAACGTTTCCAGGCCCCTTTTCCAGTGACCGTCGACTTCCTCAAGCCCGTGATCGGCGCCGACATGGCGGCCGTCGACCGCGTCTTGCGCACCTCGCTCGACTCCGACGTCGTGCTGATCCGACAGGTCTCCGAATACATCATCGCCGGCGGCGGCAAGCGCCTGCGGCCCGCGCTGCTGCTCCTCGCGGCAGGCGCCACCGGCTACCGCGGGACCGACCAGCACACGCTGGCCGCCGTCGTCGAGATGATCCATACCGCCACGCTGCTGCACGACGACGTCGTCGACGAATCCGACCTGCGCCGCGGCCACGCGACCGCCAATGCGCAGTTCGGCAACGCCGCGTCGGTGCTGGTGGGCGACTTCCTCTACTCCCGCGCATTCCAGCTCATGGTCGCGCTGCAGAAGATGCGCGTCCTCGACATCCTCGCCGACACCACCAACGCGATCGCCGAAGGCGAGGTGCTGCAGCTCATGAACGCCGGCGACGCCGACCTCACCGAAGCCGCCTACCTGACGGTGATCCAGCGCAAGACCGCGCGCCTGTTCGAGGCCGCGGCGCGCCTGGGTGCCGTACTCGGCCGACGCGCCGCCCGCCATCGAGGATGCCCTGGCCCGCTACGGCATGCACTTGGGCACCGCATTCCAGCTGGTCGACGACATCCTCGACTACTCGGGCAACGCCGACGCGATCGGCAAGAACCTGGGCGACGACCTGGCCGAAGGCAAGATGACGCTCCCGCTGATCCGCGCGCTCGCCACGGGTTCGCCGGAGGACGCGGCCGTGATCCGGCACGCGGTGACCGGCGGCGGGCTCACCGACTTCGCGCCGGTCGCTGGCGGCGCTCGAGCGCACCGGCGCGCTCGACCTACGCGAAGGCACGCGCGGACGAGGAAGTCCGCCTGGCCGCCGTGTGCCTGGCAGGTCTTCCCGATTCTCCGCACCGGAAAAGTCTGCTAGAATTGACAGCCTTCGCGGCGCAACGATCGTACTGACACGCAGTCATCACGCGAGTCGGCCGACACCGGCGCCACGACTGCCGCGGACCCCTGGCAGCACGTTGTTCACGCGAGTGAGCAACCAACGCAGGACTTCCCGCCGCGGCCGCATCGCACTGCAAGCACCTCGGGGTGTAGCTTAGCCTGGTAGAGCGCTACGTTCGGGACGTAGAGGCCGGAGGTTCAAATCCTCTCACCCCGACCAGACCCGCAAGGATTCGGCGCGCCGACGGATCCGGTTGCAACAACCCTCCCGCACCGAGGCTACGTCCCCATCCGGGACGCGTCCGTGCGCGTGGCGTTCGCCCCGCGCACCTTGCGCTGCCGCCTTGCCAACGCGCAACGCAATGATGTCGACGCCCGGTGGAGAGCGCTGCGACCAACGCGCGCCTTGCGCCTGCCCGCACCCGGGTTCGCGCGGCTGCGGCCGCGCGCAGCGCCGCGACGCGTTCAGTGCAGCGTCAGCAGGTGCCGCCCGTACGCCGCGACCTCGTTCCAGTCGGTGTAGTCCATCACCGTCGACGGATCGGTCGGTCCGTGCGTCATCTTCATGATGAGCTGGATCATCTTGCGCTCGTGCCACGGCCAGTTCGGATAATCGACCTTGCCGGCGAACACCTTGAGGTCGGCGGGCTTCCACGCGGACAGCTGCAGGAACTTCTGCATGTAGCGGTTGCCTTCGACCGTGGCCTTGGCCGGCGTGCGCGCGACCACCGAGACGTTGAAGAAGCTGTTGGCCTTTCCCTCGAGGTGCGGCTTGTTCGCGGCGACGAAATCGAATACGCGCTTGTCGTAGCTGCCGTACAGCACCGGCGCGCCGACGGCGACCGTGCCGTACCTGTTCCAGTCCACGCCTTCGCGCGCGGCTTCGACGAGGTCCATCCGGTCGGCATGCGCGCCGGCGGCCACCACGCTCTGCGTGATCGCGCGCGCTACCCGCGCGGTGTGGCCATTGCGGCTCATGTAGAGCACGAGCACATCGTTCACGACTTTCTCCGGGTCAAGTGTTGCGCGGCGGTACCGCCACCACGCCAATGGGGCAAGGATATCCGTGCCGCGCGTGCGCCACTTTGACCTCGGTCGGGATTCCCTCCGGACAACGGCACGGCTGCGGACCGCGGCCTTCGCCCGGCTGGCAGGCAGTCCGCGCACGACGCACCACTTTCGTGCCGAAGCGCACGCGCCACCGCCACGAATCGGCATTCGGGGTGCGTGCTAACATCGAAAGGGTCCCTTTCGCGCGGAGATCGCAGGGTTCGGGCGGGGCCGCGCCGGGGCCACGCAGACGCCGCCCGACCCGCGAGGCTCGCCGGTCTGGGGGTCGCCGACCCGCCTGTGGTCGCGGCGCGCGGTGAATCACCGCTCCCTCCCCTGGCGTGCGCACGCGGCGCGCCCGTGGCGGCGGCCCTGCCCCACCCTTCCATCGACCGACGAGAAATGCGATGCCCCTGTTCCTTCGCCCCTTCCTGATGCTCGTACTGCTGGTCCCCGCCTGCGCGATCGCGCAGGCGCCGGCGCCTGCCGCCGAGCCGTCGTCCGCCGAATACCTCGAGATGCAGGCGCGCAGCGCGCCGTACCGCACGTTTGCGGACCAGTGGATCGCGCTCGCGCGCACCGGCGACGTCGCCGCGCTCGAACGCACGATCAGTCCGAACATGATCGGCAAGGTGGGCGCGGACACGGTCCGGCGCAGCCTCAACACCAAGGTCGCACCATTCTTCACGCAGACGCGCGAAGTGGGCAAGAGCACGACGGTGGCCGAGACGACCGACGCGTTCGGCAGTCGCGGCTACGTCTACTACATGTACATGATGGCGAAGACCGGCGAGCTGCGGCCGTTCGCGCTCTACGTCGTCGAGGAGAACGGCAGGAAGGTCGTCGCGAACATCCTGACGGACTACGCCGCGCCCAACCGGCACAAGTGACGGATCCTCCGCGCTACAGCATCGGCATCCGCACGCCCTTCTCCTTCGCGACGGCGATGGCCTTCGCGTAGCCGGCGTCGGCGTGACGCATGACGCCGGTCGCGGGATCGTTCCACAGCACGCGCGCGATCCGCTTCGCCGCCGCGTCGGTGCCGTCGCAGACGATCACCACACCCGAGTGCTGCGAGTACCCCATGCCGACGCCGCCGCCGTGATGCAGCGACACCCACGTCGCGCCCCCCGCGGTATTGAGCAGCGCATTGAGGAGCGGCCAGTCCGACACGGCGTCCGAGCCGTCGGCCATCGACTCCGTCTCGCGGTTGGGGCTCGCGACGCTGCCGGTGTCGAGGTGGTCGCGGCCGATGACGATCGGCGCCTTCAACTCGCCCGTCCTCACCATCTCGTTGAACGCGAGGCCCGCGAGGTGGCGCTCGCCCAGGCCCAGCCAGCAGATGCGCGCGGGCAGCCCCTGGAACGCGATGCGCTCGCCGGCCATGTCGAGCCAGCGATGCAGATGCGCATCGTTCGGGAACAGCGCCTTGACCTTGCGATCGGTCGCGCGGATGTCCTCGGGATCGCCCGACAGCGCGACCCAGCGGAACGGCCCCTTGCCCTCGCAGAACAGCGGCCGGATGTACGCGGGCACGAAACCCGGAAAGTCGAACGCGTTCGCCACGCCCTCGTCGAAGGCGACCTGCCGGATGTTGTTGCCGTAGTCGAACGTCGGGATGCCCTGCGCGTGGAACGCGAGCATCGCCTCGACGTGCGACGCGACACGAATGCTTCGCGGCCGCAACCAGCTCCGGCGTGCTGCGCGGGATCCGCCTGCGCGGCGCGCCAGCGCTCGACGCTCCAACCGGCCGGCAGGTAGCCGTGGACCAGGTCGTGCGCCGACGTCTGGTCGGTGACCATGTGCGGCCGCACGCCGCGACGCACCAGCTCGGGCAGGATCTGCGCCGCGTTGCCGACGAGGCCGACGCTCACGGGCTTGCGCGCCGCGCACGCGGCTTCGATGATCGCCAGCGCGTCGTCCAGGTCCTCCGCTTCGCGGTCGAGGTAGCGCGTGGCGAGGCGCATCGCGATGCGCGACGGCTGGCATTCGATCGCGAGCATCGACGCGCCCGCCATCGTGGCGGCGAGCGGCTGCGCGCCGCCCATGCCGCCCAGGCCGGCCGTGAGGATCCACTTGTCCGCGAGCTGCCCGCCGAAGTGCTGGCGCCCGGCCTCGGCGAACGTCTCGTACGTGCCCTGCACGATGCCCTGGCTGCCGATGTAGATCCACGAGCCCGCCGTCATCTGGCCGAACATCATGAGGCCCTTGCGGTCGAGCTCGTTGAAGTGCTCCCACGTCGCCCACCTGGGCACGAGGTTGGAGTTCGCGATCAGCACGCGCGGCGCGTCGGCGTGAGTCTTGAAAATGCCCACCGGCTTGCCCGACTGGATCAGCAGCGACTCGTCGTCGCTCGAGATCGCGCAGCGCCGCGACGATCGCGTCGTAGCACTCCCAGTTGCGCGCGGCGCGGCCGATGCCGCCGTACACGACGAGCTCCTTCGGGATTCTCGGCCACCTCGGGATCGAGGTTGTTCATGAGCATCCGCAATGGCGCCTCGGTGAGCCAGCTCTTCGCGGTGAGCGTGGTGCCGCGCGGCGCGCGGATGACGCGGTCGGCGTAGCGCGTGCCGGGCTGCGGCGTGGCGAGGGAACCGGGGTCGTCGCGATGCATGGGAATCTCCTGCGCGAAGTCTGCAGCGGATAGTCTAGCGGGTGAAGTCGATGTCGGTCGCGAACCGCATGAACTCGCCGCGCTCGACGCGCGCGCGGATGGCCGCGAGATCCGGCGCGAACGCGCGGTCGCGATCCCAGTAGGCGGCGGACGCGCGGATCGTGGCGAGCGCGTCGGCCAGGCGCGGCGACGTCGTCAGCGGGCGGCGCATCTGCACGCCCTGCGCCGGCGGCGAGCAGCTCGATCGCGACGATCGCCGCCGTGTTGCCCGCCATCGGCAGCAGCCGGCGCGCCGCGTCGGTCGCCATGCTGACGTGGTCCTCCTGGTTGGCCGACGTCGGCAGCGAGTCGACCGAGTGCGGATGCGCGAGCGCCTTGTTCTCCGACGCGAGCGCGGCCGCCGTCACCTGCGCGATCATGAAGCCGGAGTTGACGCCGCCGTCCTCGACCAGGAACGGCGGCAGTCCCGACATGTTCGTGTCCATCAGCAGCGCCATGCGACGCTCCGACAGCGCGCCGATCTCGGCGATCGCGAGCGCCAGGTTGTCGGCCGCGAACGCGACGGGCTCCGCGTGGAAATTGCCGCCCGACAGGATCTCGCCGGTCGTCGCGCGAACACGAGCGGATTGTCGGACACCGCGTTCGCCTCGATCGAGCAGCACGCCGGCCGCGTGCCGCATCTGGTCGAGGCACGCGCCCATCACCTGCGGCTGGCAGCGCAGGCTGTACGGGTCCTGCACGCGGTGGCAGTCGACGTGCGACGCGCGGATCTCGCTCTGCGCGAGCAGCGCGCGGTACAGCGTCGCCGCGTCGCGCTGGCCGCGATGTCCGCGCACGTCGTGGATGCGCGCGTCGAACGGCGTGTCGCTGCCGAGGCACGCGTCGACCGTCAGCGCGCCCGCGACGAACGCGGCCGCCAATCGCGCGCTCCGCGGCGAACAGGCCGGCGAGCGCGAGCGCGGTGGACACCTGCGTGCCGTTGAGCAGCGCCAAGCCCTTCCTTCGGCATGCAGTTCGAGCGGCCGCAGGCCGGCGGCCGCGAGTGCCTCGCCGCCCGGCACGATGCGGCCGTCCAACCGCGCCTCGCCTTCGCCGATCAGCACCGCCGCGAGGTGCGCGAGCGGCGCCAGATCGCCCGACGCGCCGACCGATCCCTGCGCCGGGATGCACGGCACGATGCCGGCGTTGGCGACGCGGACGATGAGATCGATCACGTCCCAGCGCACGCCCGAATAGCCGCACGCGAGCGACGCGGCCTTGAGCGCCATGACGAGCCGGACCGTCGCGTCGTCGAGCAGCGCGCCGGTCCCCGCGCTGTGCGAGCGCACGAGCGCGCGCTGCAGCTCGGCCAGGCGCGCGTCGTCGATGCGCGTGCGCGCGAGGAGGCCGAAGCCCGTGTTGACGCCGTAGACCGTCTCGCCACTGCGCGAGGACGCGCGCGACCGTGGCGGCGGCCGCGTCCACGCCGGCTTCGCCGCCGGATCGACGGCGAGCTCGGTCGTCGGACCAGAGTCGCGCAGCGTCCCGAGCGTCATTTGCGCCGGCGTGAGCACGATGGTTCTCATGAGTCGTGCGCGCGGGCACGCCCGCGGTTTCCGGTGCGGAAGCCGGTTCGTCGGCGGACTGCTCGAGTGTGGCATCTTCGATTCGGCCCGAATGGAGGGAGTCGCGAGCGTGCCACGCCCCGTGTCGCCGGACAACCCCGTCATCGTACGGCGCGATGCCGCAACCGCGTCGAGGCCGCGCGCGTTGGCGCTCGCATCACCCCGCCGGCGAGCTCACCGGATTCGGGAATGCGGGCCATGACGCTGCGGCCCTGGGCACGGTTGCGCCGGCGCGCCGGACAGGTCGCCGCCGTTGGGATCGCGGTCGCGCTCGGTGAGCGGCGGGAAGGCCGTACTTGCGGCGCAGCGTACGGATCGACCGCGGCGTGATGCACCGGCGTGTTGACGACCGTGCCGGCCGGCGTGTACGCGGAAATCGCGATCGCGGGCACCCGCAGGCCGAGCGATCGTGAAGTCGAAGCCGAGTTCGCCCGGCACTGGACGGATTCGACGGCGCGGGAACGCCCGTCCCGGCGCCACGTGGTCGTACGTGCCGCCGTGCTCGTCGAAGACGACGAGCAGCATCGTGTCCTGCGTGTAATCGTGGCGGCCCGCTTGCCGCTGGTGCGGATCGCCTCGTAGACTGCCGCGCAGCACCTCCTCGCCGTTGCGCACGTCCTCGGCGGATGGAAATCCTCGCTGGCCGCCGTACACCCGCTCGACGAACGCGTACGCGCGGCAGCGTGCCTTGCCGCGACGTCGCCGTCGAACTGCGTGTAGTCGACGAACGTTGTCGGGATACTTGCGGCTGACCTCCGGATGGACGAGGCCGGTGAGGCCGTACGGGTAGTCTGCAAGATCGGTCGCCGTCGTCCGCTTCTCGAAGTACGACCTTCCAGTTCGACGTGGGCTGCCGCCGCCAGCCGGTCGAAGATCGTCGGCGCCGTGTTGTTCTGCCCACTGCGTCTTCGGGCGCGTTCTCGACGTAGCCCGACGACGTCGACGCGTGGAAGAACGACCGGTTGCAGTACGTTTCGGACGGCACCGCGGCAGTACCAGTGGTCGAACACCGCGAACTGCTGCGCGAGTCCGGAGAGCACCGGCAGACTGCGCAGGCGCGTACGAACCCATGATCGCGGCGACCTCGTCCGTGGTCGCGCCGGTGCTTCTTGCGCGTAGTTGGCGACGAAGCCGGACATCGTGCCGTCCGCGCCAGCTGCGCCTGCGTGTGGTCGTAGACCTTCGCCGGGATCGGATTCGGGTGCGTCCAGTCGGACCGCTTCTGCGGCACATGGGCCGGATCGAAGTCGTGCGGATGCGCGAGGATCGCCGTGCTGCCCGTCGTCGTTGACGTACGTCTTGCCGAACAGGCCGTCGAACGACTGTCCGCGCGGAACCACCGGCGGCACCGGCACGACTTGGGCCAGTCCGCGGGCGTCGGTCCCTGCGCGTAGAGATAGCCCAGCAGATTGTCGAACGAGCGGTTCTCGAACATCACGACGACGAGGTGGTCGAACCGCGTCAACGGATCGACCTCGACTTCCGCCGAGGGCGGCGCGGTGCCACGCCCGTTCCGCCGCCGCCGCCATCGAGGCAGGACGCCACGAGCGTCGCGCCGGCGACGGCCGCACCGCGCCTGCAGGAATCGCGGCGACGGTCGAGCGGCGCGACGGTTGCGTGCGATCGACACGGTGTCGACGTCAGGGTTGTCGGACATCGGACGGTCGTGCAGTGCGCCGCGGCGCGGAAGGTCGATGCTGCGACGCCGGACCGCGGGGACAACCACGCAGCCGCGCGTCGTCGCCCCTGCCGCGTGCAAGCCATCCGGACTTCAGGCTCGCCGCGCCGCATCCTCGACCATCGCCGCGAACGTCCAGCGGGGCCGGAAGCCCAGCAGCTCGCGGGCGCGCGCGTTCGACGTCGCGTAGTCGACCGCGGGTCCGGGCAGGTGCGCGCGCACGACGGGCAGCCCGGTCGCGGCCTGCAGCAGCGCGACCGCTGCATCGAGCGGCGTCGAGTCGTCGGGTCCGACGTACATCGTCGCGTTCTGCGCGCGCGGCGCGTCGAGCGCGAGCACGACGGCGTCGGCGATGTCGCGCGCGTCGGCGATCGCCATCCGGTACGGCGTGCCGTCCTCGCCGCACTGGACGAGCAGCTTGTCGGTGCCGTCGTCGAGCGGCTCGAGCACGGCAAGCGCACGCGCGTTGCCGAACTGCCGCTGCTGGCGGATCTTGCTGCGCAGGTAGAAGCGCGGACCGGAGAAGAAGCTCGCGGGATCGAGCAGTTCGTGCGCGTCCTGCGTATGCGCGAACCGCAGGATCGTGTACGGCAGGCCCTGCGTCCGCTGGTGGAACGCCGTCATGTCCTCCGCGAGCAGCTTGGTGAGGCCATAGACGGACAGCGGCTCGCGCGGATGGCTTTCGTCGACCGGCAGGTAGCGGGGCCGCACCTCCGGATAGACCTCGCCGGTGCTCGCCAGCACGAAGCGCTTCGCCTTCGCCGCGGCCGCGGCCGCGAGCAGCAGGAACGTGCCGGTCGCGTTGGCCGCGTAGACCTTCGCGGCGTCGGCGGGCAGCCACGACATGAACGCGCCGAGGTGCAGCGACGACGTCGACCCCCTGCATCGCGCGCGCGACCGCCGCCGGATCGTCGAACGCACCGACGACTTCGCGGTAGCCCGCGTCGTCGCGGTCCAGGGGGTTGAGGTCGAACCCGGTGACCGTGTCGCCGCGCTCGCGCAGCAAGGCGACGACACGGCGGCCGACGCGGCCGGCCGATCCGGTGACGAGCACGTGCATGGCGGACCTTTCGTCAGCGCTGCGAGCCCGACGTCATGCCGGACACGAGGAACGGCTCGAGCAGCAGGAACAGCACGACCATCGGCACCATCGAGATGACGCCGGCGGCCATCAGCGCCGACCAGTCGATGCCGTGCTCGCCGATGAACGACACCATGCCGGTGGTGATCGTCCAGTGCGCCTGGTCGTTGATCAGCGTCTTCGCGAACACGAAGTCGGACCACGTCAGGATCGCGAGGTAGATCGCGCACGCGGCGAGGCCCGGGCGCGCGAGCGGCACGATGATGTACAAGAACGCCGTCATGTGGCCGCAGCCGTCGATCATCGCGGCATGCTCGAGGTCGCGCGGGATGCCGTCGAAGAAGCCCTTCAGCAGCCACGTCGCGAACGGCACGCCCACGGCGGCGTTCGCGAGCATCAGCGCCCACAGGCTGTCGATCAGGTGGAACGTCGTGGCCATGATGAAGAACGGGATCACGATGAGGCTGCCCGGCAGCATCTTGGTCAGCAGCAGCGTGAGGCCGGTCAGCTCCTGCGCGCGGGTGCGGAAGCGCGACAGGCTGTAGCCGGCGAGCGCCGCGATGACGAGGCTCGAGCGTCGTCGCGCCGAGCGTGACGAGCAGGCTGTTCGCGAGCCACGTCGCCAGCGGCTTGCGCTCGAACGCGGTGGTGAACGCGCGCAGGCTGATGTCCGCGAGCGCCGGCACGAGCGTGGGCTCGCGCGCCAGCACCTGCGACGTCGGCAGCATCGCGGTCACGATCATCCAGTAGAACGGGAACAGCAGCACGAGGCACAGCAGCGCGGTGCCCACCGTCCACGCGAGCGGGTGTCCGCGTCCGCGCACCATCAGAAGAACTCCTTGCGCAACTGGCGCCGCGCGAGCAGCACGGCGACGAGCGCGATCGCGAGCATCAGCACGCCGATCACGGCGGCGCGGCCCATGTAGAAATAGCCGAACGCCTCGTTGTAGGCGCGGATGCCCAGCGTCTCGGTCGCCTTGGCGGGGCCGCCGCCGGTCGACGCGTAGATGATGTCGAACTCGCGGAACGCCCACAGTCCGTTCAGCACCAGCGCCAGCGTCGCCTGTCCGCGGATGCCCGGCCACGTGACGTGCGTGAACCGCTGCCACGCCGACGCGCCGTCGACCTCGGCCGCCTCGTAGAGATTGCCGGGGATCGACTGCATCGCCGCGAGCAGCGTCAGCGTGAAGAACGGATAGCTCTTCCAGATCGTCGGCACGATCACCGCGACCAGCGCCGTCGACTCGGTCGTGAACCACGCGACGTCGGTGCTGATGAGGCCCAGCGTGCGCAGCACGTAGTTGACGACGCCGAACGACGCGTCGAACAGCCACAGGAACACGATGCTGACCATGACGCCCGGCACCGCCCACGGCAGCAGCATGAGGCTGCGCAGCCAGCGCCGCAGCGGGAACACGCGGTTCAGCAGCACCGCGGACGCAAGTCCGATCAGGAACGCCGGGATGATGGTGCCGAACGTATAGGCGAACGACACCCAGACGCTGTGCCACGTCGCGGGATCGGCCAGCACGATCTGGTAGTTGGCGAGGCCGAAGGGTCGCGTGTTGAGCGCGAGGAAGTTGAGGCTCTTGCCTTCGCGGAAGCTCATCGCGACGATCAGGTACATCGGGTACGCGATCAGCGCGAACACGGCGACGACCGCCGGGGCCAGCAGCGCATACGCGAAGCGGCGCTGGCGGCGCGCGAGCGAGCCGGGGCGTTGCGCGGAGACGGTCGCGGCGGACACGCGGTGCGCTAGCGACGCTGTAATCCGGCGAAGGCGGCGCGGCCCCTCACCCTAACCCTCTCCCCGCAGGCGGGGAGAGGGGATCCTGGGGTCGTGCGCGGCGTGGTCCACGCGGCGAAACGGCGGCTGACGGCACGGCCGGCACCGCGGCATCGACGCCACGGCCGACATCGGGGCCGCATCGGCCCGATGCAGCGGAGATGTCGCGACGACCGCGAGCCACGTTCCCTCCCTCTCCCGCGCGAGCGGGAGAGGGTTGGGGTGAGGGCGAGCGCCGCGCACATCACTTCAGCGGAATCCGCTTCGTCATTTCCGCCTGCAGGTCCGCATGATGTCGGCCGTCGGCCGGTCGGTGGTCATGAGCTTCATGCCGGACTCGACGAACACCTTCGCGAACTCGTTGTAGTTCTCGCGCACGGTCACCGACTCGGGAAACAGGTTCACCGCCTCGGCCGCCGCCTTGTTGATCAGCACGAGGTCCGGCCGCGCGGCGACATCGGCGGCGGGCAGCGCGTTGCGGCGCGGCGCCGGCGACGACGTCAGCAGCGTGAACTTCGCCTGCCACTCCGGCGTGGTCGTCATCCTGATGAACTCCCAGACGGCCTTGCGCTTCTCCGGATCGATCTTCGCCGGGATGTGCAGCGAGTTGCTCGTGCCGCCGGGGATCGTCGCGAACGGCATCATGCCCATCTTGAGGTTGGCGCGCGTTCGCGTCCGGCGCCTTCTTGATCGCGGCCGCGACCCACGGCCCGTCGCGCAGCATCGCGATCTTGCCGTCCATGAAGAGCTGGCGCGCCTGCTCGCTCGACGTGCCCTTGGGCGCGCTCTTCACCGCGACGCGGAACTTGTCGATCGCGCGGATCACGGCCGGATCCGTGAAGTTGTACTGGCCGTTCTTGAAGAGGCTCGCGCCCTCGCCCGTCACCCACGTGCCGATCTCGACGAAGACGTTCGGATGCTCGTTGGTCGGCGCGCCGTAGCCGAAGCGGCCGGCGTTGACGTCGGTCGTCGCCGCGATCGCCTTCAGGAGCTCGTCGCTCGTCTTCGGCACGGGCACCTTGGCGTCGGCGAGCATCTTCTCGTTGTAGTAGAACATCATGCCGTAGCCCATCATCAGCACGCCGTACACCTTGCCGTTGTAGACCATCTCGTCGGCGAGCTTCGTGAACGTCGCCTTGACGTCGGTCTGCGCGAGATCCGCGTCGAGCGGCGCCAAGCCAGTTCTGGCTCGCGAACGCCAGGTAATTGCGCGTCGGCAGGTGCACGATGTCCGGCGGATTGTTGCCGGCGAAGCGCACCGTCATCTTGTCGACGTACTCGCGGAACGGCACCTGCTGCTTCCTGATCTTCACGTTCGGGAACTTCGCCTCGTACGCCTTGATGAGTTCCGTCCAGTAGTCGGCGATGCCGGGCTCCTCGATCTGCCACGACGGGAACTCGAGTTCCATCGGCTTCGGCTGGGCATGGGCGGTCGCGCCGAACGCGACGCCGGCAGCGGCGACGACACACGCGCAGATCTTCTTCAGGTTCATCGGTCCTCCTCCTTGTTCGCACCGGCGTGAAGCGCCGGCATCGTGTTGTCTCGCCGCGCGGTTGCAGTCGCGACGCGGGTGTTCCGCGTTCAGCGCCCGACGACGTGCCGCCACAACTCGGGCTTCGGTTCGACGCCGATCCCGGGCCCGGTCGGCAGGTCGTAGAAGCCGCGATGCGCAGCGCATCGTCGTCGTCACGTACGCCAGGTTCTTGTCGAAGATCGAGTGCTGGTACTCGTGGTACGGCACGTTGGGCAACGTGGCGGCCGCGTGCAGGCTCGCCGCCTGGAAGATGCCCACACCGATGCTGGCATGCGGCATCACGCGCGCCTCGAACGCCACCGCGAGGCGGCAGATCGCGAGGAACTGCGTGACGCCGGTGTGACCCATTTCCGGCTGCAGCACCGAGACCGCGCGCCGCGACAGCCTGGGCAGTGCCTCGTACACGGTGCGCCACTCCTCGCCGGCCGCGATCGGCACCCGCGACCGCGCGGCGACCTCGGCGAGTCCGTCGATGTCCTCGGGCGCGCAGGGCGCCTCGGCGAACTACGGGCGGTACGGCGCGAGTTCGTCGAGCAGCTGGATCGCCTCGGCCGCGTTGAACTTCCAGTGCAGGTCGACCGCGATCTTCACGTCCGGGCCCAGCGCGTCGCGCAGCGCGCGCATCTCCGCGACGATGCCCTCGTGCGACACGGCGGCGGCGAACTTGATCGCATCGAAACCCTTCGCAACCCACTCGCGCGCGAGCGCGACCCGCTCGTCCAGCGTCGCGCACGGCAGGCCCGACACGTACGCCGGGCAGCCGGTCGACGCGCTGGCCGCCCAGCAGCTTGGCCAGGGGCAAGCCCGCGAGCTTCGCGTTCAGGTCCCACAGCGCGATGTCGACGCCGGCGATCGCGTCGACGTAATACCCGCCGTGGAAGCCGCGCACGCGCATGAGATCGTAGAGGTCCTCCTGGATGACCGCGACGTCGCGCGCATCGCGCCCGAGCACGACCGGGCCCAGCACGTCGTCGATGATCGCCGTCACCGCGTTCGGCGCGACGATCCCGTACGTCTCGCCCCAGCCGACCGTGCCGTCTTCGGCGGTGACCTTCACGATCACCGACATGTCGGTCGTCGGGTAGATCGTCCGGTTGCCGCGCCGGACGAAGTAGCCCTTCGCGTTGACGGTCTCGCCGGCCCCGAGCGGGCCGAGGTAGGGCGTGTCGCGCGGCAGCGAGACGACGAACGTCTCGACGGCGCGGATCGCGGCGCGCTCAGCGCATGGGCGGGCAGCACGGGCGGGTGCAGGAGGTCGGCCACTTCGGACAGGAGTTCGGTCAGTTCGCGGTGATCGCCGGCGTCGAGTTCGGGTCCCGCCGCGCGTTTGCCGGCGTTCGCGATGATGCCACGGCGGCGCAGCGTTTCCTTGGTCATCGCCATGCGGAACACCGCCTGGAAATTGAGCAGCGGCAGCATGCGGTTGAACAGGTGCCGCACGCGCGCGCGGTCGCCGGCGCGATGCGCGGCGAACATCGCGACGTGCAGCTCGGCCAATTCGCACGCCGGCATGGTGCCGGCGGCGCCGCGCGCGAGCTCGTCGGTGAGATAGCGGCCGCCCGCGCCGCCGAACACGCCGCGCAGCGTGGCGGGCGCGCTGTCGAGCATCTGCGTGATGCGCGCGCCCGACGGCATCGCCTCCTCCTTGATGTACGCGATCTGCGGGACCGCGCGCGCCACCGCCACGACCACGGCGACCGGCAATCCACTGCCGGCCGGCGGCGGCGCGTTCTGCAGCATGACCGGCACGCTGCCCGCGGCGGCGGCCACGTGCGCGAAGAACGCGCTCACCGCGTCCTGCTCGGTGAGTGCCTTGGGCGCCATCACCATGATCGCGCCGGCGCCCTGATGCCTGCGCGCGTCGCGCGACGGCCTCGGTCGTCGCGAGGTCGGGCGCCGTGCCGCCCACGACGAACGTGCAGCGGCCGCGCGCCTCCGCGGCGACGATGTCCGACAGCCGCGCGCGCTCGCCGGCCGACAGCGTGTCGTATTCGCTCGCGACACCCGGGTACACGACGCCATCCGCGCCGGCGCCGATCGCGTAGCGGGCGATGGCGGCCAGGCCCGCCTCGTCCGGCGTTCCGTCCGCGTGAAACGGCGTCGCCAGTACCGGAAAGACGCCCGCAAGCAGGCTCGGCGCCGTCATCGGCGTCGCACCTGCTTGCCGCGGCGCGTATCCCTGCGCGACGAAACCGCCGGCCGCGCCAGTCCATCCGCCACGATGAGGGCTTCCTGCCAAGCGTTGCCGCGCACGTTGCGCCTCCAGTCCGGCCGGCGGTCGCGAGCACGACGTCGGCGTCTGTTCTACGATACGGAACTCTTTCCGGTTCCGATCCGACGAGACTACGGCCATCCGGAGGCGGGGTCAACAGGATATATTGATGTCGGGCGTTCGCGCGGAGCGGCCAATCCGGGACTTGACGTGCGCACCCCCGATGTTCCACCATTCGGAACAAATGCGGCATTCATGTTAGTACATGCTAACTTCTGACCCGTCCCCGGCGCCCGTCTCCGGCCATGGCGCCGCGCGCGGCGGGGTGGCCGTCCTGGAGAAGGCGATGGCCACCGTCAATCTGGTCGCCCGCGCGCCGCATCCGCTCACCTTCACCGACCTCCAGCGCGCGAGCGGCCTGCCCAAGGCCACGCTGCACCGGCTCCTGGCCACGCTCGTGCGGGAGGGCCTGGTGCGCTTCGAGTCCAAGGACCGCAGCTACCGGCTGGGGCTGCGCCTGCTCGAACTCGCCCATCGCGTCTGGGCCGACTTCGACCTGCGGGTGGCGGCGGCCGACGAGCTCGCGCAGCAGGCGCAGGCGACCGGCGAGACGATCGAGCTCTGCGTGCTTTCCGACGACCACGTGGTGGTGGTGGCGAGCGAGACGCCGGGGCAGACGCCGGGCGCGGCTGCGGCGACCGGCGATCGGCGGCCCCTGCATGCGAGTGCGCCCGGCAAATGCATCGTCGCGTATGTCGAGGCCACCGCGCAGCGGCACCTGCTGGACCGGTTGACGTTGCGGCAGCACACGACGGGAACGCTGACGTCGGTGGCTGCGTTGCGCGCGGACCTGGACCTGGCCCATGCGCGCGGTTACGCGCTCGAGGACGAGGAACTGCGCGACGGCACGCGCGGAATCGCGGTGCCCATCCTCGACCACGCCGGCCTGCCGATCGGCGCGCTGGGCTTGTCCGGGCCTGCGTCACGGCTGACGCTGCCGCGCTTGCACGGATTCGCATCGCGGCTGATCGGCGCGGCGCGCCGCATCTCGCACGACGCCGGTGGCAGCTCGATGTCGCTGACTCCCACGCCTCGTCCTCCCATCGCGCCGGCGATGCCGGTCGACTGCGTCGCGGAGGTCCGTTCACTGTTGGGCGAGGGCCCGACCTGGGATGCCGCGCGCGCACGTGCTGCACTGGGTCGACATCCTGAAGCCGGCGCTGCACCGGTTCGATCCCGCCACCGGGATCGATGTCGCGCAGCCCATGGACGCGATGATCAGCGGCGTGTGGCCGCGCGCGCGCGGCGGCCTCATCGTCGCGCGCCATGACGGCATCGTGCAGTTCGATGCGGACACCGGGCGCCGCCTGCCGTTCGCGCATCCGGAAGCGGCGCGCCCGGCGAATCGCTACAACGACGGCAAGTGCGACCGACGCGGCCGCCTGTGGATCGGCAGCCTCGACATGGGCGCGGCGCCGAACCGCGGCAGCCTGTTCCGCATCGATGCGGACGGCACCGCGACGCGGATGGACTCGGGCTTCACCGTGGCGAATGGGCTGGGCTTCAGTCCCGACGACACGCGCATGTACTTCACCGACACGGGCCGCCGGACGATCTACGCGTACGACTTCGACCTGGCGCGCGGTGAGATCGCGCATCGGCGGCCGTTCGTCGAACTTGCCGAGGCACAGGGACGCCCGGACGGTCTCGCCGTCGACGCCGAAGGCTTCGTGTGGGTGGCCCTGTGGGACGGCTGGACGATCCTCCGCTACGACCCGGAAGGCCGCGTCGCGCTGCGCGTGCCGTTGCCGGTGCCGCGGCCCACGAGCTGCTGTTTCGGCGGGCCGGATCTGCGTACGCTGTTCATCACCTCCGCGTCGGTGCGCCTGCCCGAACAGGCGCTGGCGGACGCGCCGCTCTCCGGGGCGCTCTTCGCCTGCGTGCCCGGCGTCGCGGGCCTGCCGGAGACGCCGTTCGCGGGTTGAGCGGCAAAGCGCTTCGCCCGGGTCGCGCGACATGGGCACGATGGCGCCATGGTCGCCTGTTTGTAGCATTGGAGCGACCGCGCCGCGACGGTAGAGTGATCGTATGCTCACTCGCCTGACGACCTTCGTGCTGCGCACTCCGGTATTCGCGCTCGGCGGCGGCCCTTCGCGCTCATGCATTCGCCCTGATCGTGATCGTCCTCGGTGGCACGGCCCTCCCCGCCCGGGCGGACGATGCCTTGTGGACGCTGTTGCAGAAGGGCGGGCAGGTCGTGCTGATCCGCCATGCGCTCACCGATCCCGGGGTCGGCGATCCGCCCGGTTTCAACGTCGACGACTGCCGCACGCAGCGAAATCTGTCCGACGCAGGACGCGCGGAGGCGCAACGGCTGGGCAAGAGTCTGCGCGACCACGAGGTGCCGGTCGCGCGCGTGCTGGCGAGCCCATGGTGCCGCGCGATCGAGACCGCGCGCATCGCGTTCGGGCGTGAGCCGCAGATCGAGCCCGCGCTGGCCAATCTCTTCCAGTTCGGCGAGAACCGCGACCGGCAGTTCGCGGCGTTTCGTACGCTCGTCGCGAACGCGCCGAAGCAGGGAAACCTCATCATGGTCACCCACGGCGCGACCACGCTCGCGTTCACGGGCATCAGTCCTGCAACGGCGGAAATGGTGATCGTCACGCCGGCCGGCGGTGGCACCTTCACGGTCGCGGGACGCCTGCCGCTCGCGCGCTGACGCCCGCCTCCCGCACGGCGGGACCCTCGCGCTACCGCGAAGGCGCGCAATCCGCAGGCGGCTTCGGCAACAGCACGGTGACGACCAAACCGGTGCCCGATGTCGGCGCCCCGTACGTCACGACGGTTCCGTGCACTTCCGCAATCCGCCGAACGATCGACAGGCCAAGACCGCTGCCCGATTCGCTCGTGCCAAGCCCACGATAGAAGCGCTCGCCCAGGCGCTCGCGTTCATCGGCCGGCACGCCGGGACCCGAATCGGTGACCCGAAGCTCGACGGCGCGAGCCCGATTCATGACGCTGACGACCACCCGCGAGCCTGCCGCGCTGTACCGGATGGCGTTGTCCACGAGATTGCGCAGCATGATCGCCAGCAGGTCCGGATCGCCGGCGACCTCGGCGGCGCCCGCGGCATCGAGTTCGACATCGACCGACTTGTCGAGCGCGGCCGGGGCCAGGTCCGCGAGGACGCCCCGGGCAATCGCCGTGACATCGCCATGCACCGCGGGACCGGGGGCGCGTGCCGGGTCGAGGCGCGCGAGCGTGAGCATCTGGTCCACCAGGCGCGCGGCGCGATCGCAGCCGGCGATCACCTGCAGCAACGCGTGCGTGCGCGTCGCATCGTCCGATGCGCGCTGCGCGACCTGCGCCTGCGTGCGCAGCGCGGCGATCGGCGTGCGCAGCTCGTGCGCCGCGTCGGCGGTGAAACGACGCTCCCGTCCCAGCGAATGCGCGACGCGCTCGAACAGATGATTGAGGCCGGACACGAGCGGCGCGACTTCCGCCGGCGGCGACTGCGCATCGATCCGCGCGAGGTTGTCGGGGTCGCGCCGCGCCACCTGCGCCCCGAGGCTCCGCAACGGCCGCAAGCCGCTGGCCACCGCCCACCAGAGCAGCACGGCGAGCAACGGAAGCGCGACCAGCAGCGGCAGCAGCACGCTGCGTGCGACCGAGGTCGCGATCTCGTCGCGCGCATCCCGCGCCTCCGCGACCTGGATCAGGTACCGGTGCCTGCGGTCCCAGCTCGAGAACGCACGCCAGGCATGACCGTCGACGGTCACGTCGCCGAAACCTTCGTCGCGTTCGAGCAGCCGGCGGTCCGGCGCATTCGCCGAATGCACGCGCAGCACCTCCCCGCGATCCCAGATCTGGAACGCGACGCGGCGCGCATACTTGTGCAATTGCGGCGCGTGCTCGACGTCGAGCTCATCCAGGTCCTCGGCCGCCTGTGCGGCCAGCAGGGCGGCGGACTGCGCGAGATAGCCGTCGAGAATCTCGTTGGCCTCGTGCCGCGCATCGACGTACGCGAACACGGCAGAGCCAAGCCAGACGACGATGACGGCCGACAACGCCAGCGCAAGCACGCGCCGCAGCAGCGAGCCCCCCACGACGGGATCCGTCGCGTTCACTGGAATGCCTTCGTGCTGCGCGCTCCGGCGCATTGGGCAACGAGGCCCCTGGGACGGCCCGTCGTGCTCATGCGCGCGGCATCATGTAGCCGACGCCGCGCACCGTGCGGATCAGGTCCGGCGCAATCTTGCGGCGCAGCCGGTGTACGTGCACCTCGACCGTGTTGCTGCCGACTTCGTCGCCCCAGCGATAGAGACGCTCCTCGAGCTGCTCGCGCGTAAGCACGCGTCCGGCGTTGCGCATCAGTTCGTGCAGCAGCGCGAACTCGCGCGGCTTCAGCGTCACCGGCGCGCCCGCATGCACGACCGAGTGCGCGGCGGCATCGAGTTCGAGTGCGCCAATGCGCAGCGTCGGCGCGGCCTCGCCGCTCGCGCGGCGGATCAGCGCGCGCAGCCGCGCCGCGAGCTCGACCAAGTCCGCGGGCTTCACGAGATAGTCGTCGGCACCACCGTCGAGTCCGCGCACGCGATCGTCGACCGCGTCGCGCGCGGTCAGGATCAGGATCGGCAGCTTGTCTCCGCGTGCGCGCGCGCGGCGCAGCACGTCGAGCCCGGCCATGCGTGGCAGTCCCAGGTCCAGCACCATCGCCGCATAGCCGCCGGCATCGACCGCATGCAGCGCGGCCACGCCGTCGCGCACCCAATCCACTTCGAAGCCCGCCTGCGCGAGACCTGCCTGCACGCCGTCGCCCAGGAGCGCATCGTCTTCGACGAGGAGAAGTCGCATCGTGCCAGTCGTCAATCGGGGTGCACAGTATAGGCAGACGCCTTGCCCATGGCGTTGACGGGAATCATGGCGGTGGCGGTCTCGAGACCGGGCGCGGGAACCACACCGGTCCACAGGCCAAGGACGGCGGCAAGCAGCGCGACGGCGACGACGCGGCGGGGCGTGCCGATCGCATCGCCCTGCGGCCCGCGCTTGCGGCCGGTCAGCATCGCCACGACGAGGTTCTCCCGGTGCAACAGGCTGCCCCCGAGCACGCCGGCGAGGTGGACGACGACCAGCGCCAGCATCGCGTTGGCGAAGAACTCGTGCAGATGCTCGAGCGTCCTGCCGCCCAGCTCGTTGTAGAGCGCGAGACCGGTCCCGCCTGCGGCTACCGCACACGCCAGCAACGCGAAGATCGCCCAGCTGCCCGCCGGATTGTGCCCGGTGTAGTGCTGGGGCTTGCGGGACACGAGCGAACGCAGGTAGCCGACGACGCGCGCGGGTCCGAACGCGAAGCTCGCAAAGCGCGCATGACGCGTGCCGGCGATGCCCCAGATCAGTCGAAATGCAACGAGGGCCAGCATCGTGTAGCCCAGCATCACATGGATGTCGCGCCAGCGCTCGGACTCCGCCGTGATGAACGCGCCGGCGAACGATGCGGCCAGCAGCCAGTGGAAGACGCGCAGCGGCAGGTCCCACACAAGGATCCGCGCAGTTGGGGTAGGCAAGTACATGCGGGAACTCCAGTCGAGTGTTCAGTTCGGGATGCGCACGCTGCGCTCGTCGAAGTCGCCCTGCGCGGCGCCCGCATGGCACGCCCCGCAGTTGGAGGCGGACTTGACGCTGATCGAGGTCCAGCCCGACGGGCTCACCTTGCGGTGTTCCTTCAGGAACCACGCGGACGTGGTGATCCGGGGCGGCTCCGTTGCGGTCACGACGGTGCCGCGATCGCGTCCGGCGTGCTGCTCGAGGTATGCAGCGATCGCATTCGCCGCTTTCGGATCGAGCGACGCGTCGGTACCGTAGTGCCGCGGCAGGCTCGCCATCTGCGCACGCCAGGCCTCCGCGGGCAGCAGCGATGGCGGAAACGCCACATGACACGCACCGCACTCGGCGCGGTAGAGCGGGTTGTCCGGAACGGTGCGCTTGCCGTCGGCAAGCGCCTCGCCCGCCAGCAGTCCGCCGGCGAGGACGAGGGAACCGATCCAGACGACGAGGTCGAACAGGCGACGACGGTTTTCGAGGTTCATGAACGGATTCCTATTTGAGCGAAACGAGCCACGTCAGCACGTCGCCCTTTTCGAGCGCCGTGCACTCCCGGCCAAGCACGTCGTTGCAATTGCGCCGGAACCACTTTTCCGACGTGGCGACGTCGGCAAAGCGTTCCGCATTGGCGGCGGGAGCGAGCGGCGCGATGGTCTTGCCCGTGCGCGCGTGGCGTCCGGCGGCCACTGGCGACGCGGTATGGCAGGTCGCGCAACTCCATTCGCCGCCATGCGTTTCCTGGAAGAATCGCGCACCGCGGGTCGCGGAGAATCCCGCGAACGACGGGTTGGCCTGGCGGGCGGCGGTCGGCATAGACGGCGACCAGGTCGCGCGGTGTCGCGCTCGCGACGATGGACACCCCTGCGAGCACGATCATCGCCGCGATCGCTGATCCTCTTGGCACGTCGTTGCATTTGTTGCCCTCCTGCGTTGCCGACTCGATGCAGCGCAGGTTAGGGCCGAAGTCTTAACGATTGCTTACCGGCGCGACGGCTACCGGCTGTAGCGCGAAGCGCGGCGCCGATGCAGCAGGGGTGCCGGTCGCGACGGTGGTCCCGCGTGGGGGCCGGCGGCGTCACGGGGCCAATGCGTCGACGATGGCCCGGCGTGCATCGCGTTCGCTTCAGTACAGGCGGATCGCCACGTCGAACACCCAGGTTCGGCGGATTTCGATCACATCGAACTCGCGCGCCAGGCCGGGCGGGAACACCGCATAGGGCGTCTGGCTCTGCACGACGCGTCGTATCGCTTCGTCGAGGGCCGCCACACCGCTGGATTGCTCGAAGGTCACCGACTCCACCGAGCCGTCGCTGCGGACGGCGACCGTAACGAGCGGATCGGCGTGTGGCGGCTTCGCGGCTTCGCGGACCAGTTCGAACGTCAGGTTCAACTGGATCTTCCGGCTCCACGCTTCGGCGTACAGGATGACTTCCGGATTGGGATCGCTGCGACCGAAGAGCTTGTAGCGACGCATGCCGCTTGACGAGGGCAGTTGACGCGCCGCGGCCGTTGCGGATTCACGCCGGGCGGCCTCCTCGTCCAACTGTCGTCCGATTGCCCGCAGCGTCGCTTCCCGTCTTGCGGCCGCGTCCTGCGCCGCTTCGACCTGCGCGGCCTTGACCCGAGCAGCTGTCGGCTCTCGCAGCTTCGGCTCTCGCAGCTTCGGCTCTCGCGGCTTCGGCTCTCGCGGCTTCGGCTCTCGCGGCTTCGGCTCTCGCGGCTTCGGCTCTCGCGGCTTCGGCTCTCTGCGGCTTCGGCTCTCTGCGGCTTCGGCTCTTGCGGCTTCGGCTCTTGCGGCTTCGGCTCTTGCGGCTTCGGCTCTTGCGGCTTCGGCTCTTTGCGGCTTCCATCTTTGCGGCTTCGACCCTTGCGGCTTCGGCTCTTGCGGCTTCGGCTCTTGCGGCTTCGGCTCTTGCGGCTTCGGCTCTTGCGGCTTCTGCGCTCTTGCGGCTTCGGCTCTTGCGGCTTCGGCTCTCGCGGCTTCGGCTTCGCGCTTCCTTGCGGCTTCGACCCTTGCGGCTTCTGCCTTTGTGGCTTCGGCCTTTGCGGCTTCCATCTTTGCGGCTTCCATCTTTGCGGCTTCGACCCTTGCGGCTTCTGCCTTCGTGGCTTCGGCCTTTGCGGCTTCCATCTTTGCGGCTTCCATCTTTGCGGCTTCGAACCTTGCGGCTTCCATCTTTGCGGCTTCGAACCTTGCGGCTTCGAACCTTGCGGCTTCGACCCTTGCGGCTTCGACCCGCGCGGCCTTCGCTTGTGCGGCATCAGCCTCTGCGGCCTCCTGCCTTGCGGCGACCTGTCGCGCCGTCTCCTGTCGCGCCGTCTCCTGTCGCGCCGTCTCCTGTCGCGCCGTCTCCTGTCGCGCCGTCTCCTGCGCGTCCGCCGCCTGCGTGGCGGCCTCCTGCCGTTGGACGCCCTGCCGCGCCACCTCGGCGCGCGCATCCTCCACGCGCGCCGTCTCCTGTCGCGCCGCCTCCCGTTGCTCCGCTTGCTGCGGCGCCGCCTGCCTGGAACCTTCGAGCTGTTTCAGTTCAACGGCCGCGTTCGCGCGCGGCGGGCGGGCCGCCTCCGTGCCGGGCATCGGGCCGCCGCTATAATTCGCCCATGAACTCCCCCGGGCCCGGCAGCGCGCCGAACACCGCTGACAGCGCGCTCGCGGCGCATGGCCGCCGCATAAGTCGCTCATGACGCCCCGCCGGCAGCGCGCCGACACCGCGACGCGCGCTCGCTGCCTGCGTGCCGGGCATCGGCCGCCGCTATAATTCGTCCATGAACTCCCCCGGGCCCGGCAGCGCGCTGAACACCGATGAAAGCGCGCTCGCCCACACGCCGATGATGCAGCAGTACCTGCGCGTCAAGACGGACGCATCCGGACAAGCTCGTCTTCTACCGGATGGGCGATTTCTACGAGCTCTTCTTCGACGACGCCGAGCGCGCGTCGCGCGCTGCTCGACATCACGCTGACCGCGCGTGGACAGTCGGCCGGCGCGCCGATTCCGATGGCGGGCGTGCCGTACCACGCGCTGGAGCCGCACCTCGCGAAGCTCGTCAAGCAGGGCGAATCGGTGGTGATCGTCGAGCAGTTCGGCGACCCGGCGACGAGCAAGGGGCCGGTCGAGCGCAAGGTCGCGCGCATCGTGACGCCCGGCACGCTCACCGACGCCAACCTGCTCGATGCGAAGCGCGACTGCCTGCTCGCCGCGTACGTGACCACCGGCAAGCGCGCGGGCGTCGCATGGCTCAACCTGGCGTCGGGCGCGCTGACGATGACCGAAGTCCCGCAGCACGAGGCGGCCGGCGTGCTGGAGCGCGTGGCGCCGGCGGAGCTGCTGGTGGCCGACGAGGTGGAGCCGCCGCCGCTGCGCGGACGCGCGCCGCCGCGCCGGGCATTGCCTGCCTGGCAGTTCGATCGCGCATCCGCGGAATCGGCGCTCGCGCGCCAGCTGGGGACGCTCGACCTCGCGGGCTTCGGGGCGGGCGACGTTCCGCTCGCCGTCGGCGCCGCGGGTGCCCTCCTCAGCTACGCCGGCACCACGCAGCAGGCGGCACTCGCGCACGTGCGCTCGCTGGTGGTCGAAGTGGAGAGCGCGTTCGTCGCGCTCGACCCGGCCACGCGCCGCAATCTCGAAATCACGGCCACGCTGTCGGGCGACGACGCGCCGACGCTGCACTCGCTGCTCGACGCCTGCGCGACCGCCGCGGGCAGCCGCCTGCTGCGGCAGTGGCTGACGCAGCCGCTGCGCGCGCAGGCGCGGCTGGCCGAGCGGCACGACGGCATCGCGGCGCTGCAGGCGGAGCCGCGCACGGCGCGCGCGATCGCCGACGCGCTCCGGCGCACGGTCGACGTCGAGCGCGTCGTCGGACGCATCGCGCTGCGCAACGTGCGCCCGCGCGAGCTCGCGGGCCTGCGCGATACGCTGGCCAGGCTGCCCGACGTGTGCGACCTGCTGGGCGCCGTGGCGCAGGCGCCGCTCGTCGCCGGCGCACGCGACGCGCTTGCCGTCGACCCGCAGTGGACGACGCTGCTGGCGCGCGCAATCGCGACGGAGCCGGCGGCGTTGGTGCGCGACGGCAATGTGATCGCGGCCGGATACGACACCGAGCTCGACGAGCTGCGCGCGATCGACGCGAACTGCGGCGAGTTCCTCGTGGCGCTGGAGGCCCGCGAACGCGCACGCACCGGCATCGCCAGCCTCAAGGTGGAGTACAACCGCGTGCACGGCTTCTACATCGAGGTCACCAACGCACAAGTCGGCAAGATTCCCGACGACTACCGGCGCCGGCAGACGCTCAAGAACGCGGAGCGCTACATCACGCCGGAGCTGAAGACCTTCGAGGATCGCGCGCTGTCCGCACAGGACCGCGCGCTGGCGCGCGAAAAGGTGCTCTACGACGCGCTGCTCGACGCGCTGGCCCCGGCGATCGCCCCGCTTGCAGGCAGCGGGCGGCGCACTCGCGGCGGTCGACGTGCTGGTCGATCTCGCCGAGCGCGCCGACGCGCTGCGCCTCGTGCGGCCCTCCTTCGTGACCGAGCCCGGCATCGCGATCCGCGGCGGACGGCACCCGGTGGTCGAACGGCAAGTCGAGGACTACGTGCCCAACGATGTGGTGCTGGGCGGCGCCCGGCGCCTGCTCATCGTGACCGGCCCCAACATGGGCGGCAAGTCGACGTACATGCGGCAGACGGCCATCATCGCGCTGCTCGCGTATTGCGGCATGTTCGTGCCGGCGGACTCCGCCACGCTCGGCCCCGTCGACGCGATCCACACGCGGATCGGCGCGGCGGACGACCTTGCGGGCGGGCGCTCGACGTTCATGGTCGAGATGACCGAGGCCGCGTACATCCTCAACCGCGCGACGCCGCAGAGCCTCGTGCTGATCGACGAGATCGGTCGCGGGACGTCCACGTTCGACGGGCTGGCGCTGGCGTGGGCGATCGCGCATCGCCTGGCCGAGCGCAACCGCTGCCTCGCGCTCTTCGCGACGCACTACTTCGAACTGACGGCGCTCGCCGCGGAACTCGACGGGTGCGCGAACGTGCACTTCGATGCGGCCGAGCACAAGAACGGAATCGTGTTCCTGCACGCGGTCGCGGACGGTCCGGCCAGCCGCAGCTACGGTCTCTCGGTGGCGAAACTCGCCGGTGTCCCCGCCGAGACGATCCGGCAGGCGAGGTCCTACCTGTCGCGCCTCGACCAGTTCTCCGCGCGCAACGACCAGCAGCACGATCTGTTCGCCGGGAGCGCGCCGCCGGTCGACGCGGGCGGCGCCGACGCATCGCGCGCCGCCGATGTCCTCGAACGCCTCGAGTCCCTCGACCCGGATGCGCTCTCGCCGCGCGAAGCGCTCGACGCGCTCTACGCCCTCAAGAAGCTGCTGCAATGAGCGTTACCGAAGTCCAGGGCCAACAAGGCGTCGTCCGCCGCGTATGCAGGGGATCGCAGCGACGCGCGACGAGAGTCGCTGGGTCCCCGCCTTCGCGGGGACGACAGAGTACCAAGGGAGCACGCTGTCGCTCAACTTGCGCATGATGATCCGCAGGCCGAGGACTGCCGGGCGATCGGCACGCGAAGCGCCATCGCAGCCACGGCTGCGTTCGAGCCCTGATCCACCGGAAATCGTCGGGCTCCGCCCGCGATTTCCGTCTGGCCAGCAGGTCGAACGCCACCGACGCGGCGAGGATTTTTCCATTGGGGTCGCGGCGGAGCCTCGCGACCCCAAGTGACTCGACTACGACCCGCGGCGAAGCCTCGCGACCCCAAGTGACTCAACTACTACCCGCCCACGACCACCAACATCACGTCAGTGGTGGTGGTGGTCGTGCGGCCCGTGCACGTGCCCATGCGCGATCTCTTCCTGCGTCGCGGGCCGGATGTCCATCACCGTGCAGTCGAAGCGCAGCCGCTGGCCGGCGAGTTCGTGGTTGCCGTCGAGCACGGCCTTGCCGTCGGCGATGCCGGTGACGCGCCACACGACTTCGCGGCCGTCCTGTTCGGCCACGAGGTAGCCGCCGACCTTCACGTCGGGCGGCAGGTCGGCGACGGGCTCGATCCGGATCGCCTTCTCGTCGTATTCGCCGAACGCGTCCTCGGGCTCGAGCGTCACCGAGATGGAGTTGCCGATTTCCTTGAAATTGAGCGCTTCCTCGATCTTCGGGAAGATGCCCGAATGGCCGCCGTGCAGGTAGACGAGCGGCTCCGGGGATTCCTCGAGCAACTGGTTGCTGGCATCGAAGAGCTTGAAGGAAATGGTGACGACGGTATTGGCGAAGATGTTCATCGACGGGCTCGCGGCGTTGGAGGGAAGAGGACCGCAGCTTGGGTTGCGCAGCGAGGCGTCGCATGGCGCATGACGGCGGCGCGCCCATTGTACAAGGACCGCGCCGCCTGCCCGGCCGCCGGTGATACCCTGTTGCTCGATGGCAGCCCCCACGACGGACCGACTGGATCTCCTCGGGCAGCGCACGGCCCGCGCCTTCCTCTCCCGCTTCTGGCAGAAGGATGCGCTGCTGGTGCGCGCGGCGCTGGGGGGCTTCGCGGGCCTGTTCACCCGCGACGAGATCAAGGCGCTCGCCGCGCGCGACGACGTCGAGTCGCGGCTCATCGTGCGCGCGGGCCGCGGCTACTCGCTCGCGCACGGTCCCTTCCGCAAGGCCGATTTCCGGGACCTGCCCGCGCGCGACTGGACGCTGCTGGTGCAGGGGGTGAACCTGCACAGCGATGCGGCCGATGCGCTGCTGCGCCGGTTCGCGTTCCTGCCGTATGCGCGGCTCGACGACCTGATGGTGAGCTATGCCGCGCCGGGGGGCGGCGTGGGCCCGCATTTCGACTCGTACGACGTGTTCCTGCTGCAGGGCTTCGGCCGGCGCCGCTGGCGCTACGGCCGGCAGGACGATCTTTCGCTGCGTCCGAATCTCCCGGTGAAGATACTGCGCCGGTTCGTACCCGCGCACGACGACGTGCTGGCGCCGGGGGACATGCTGTACCTGCCGCCGGCGTTCGCGCACGACGGCATTGCCGTCGACGAGTGCACGACGTACTCGATCGGCTTTCGCGCGACGTCGCATACGGAACTCGCGCAGGGCTTCCTCGACCACCTGCGCGACCGCATCGAGATTCCCGGGCGCTACGAAGACCCGGGGACCGCACCCACCGCGGAGCCCGCGCGGATCGACGCGAAGATGCAGCGCCATGCGGCGCGCGTGCTCGCCGGCATCCGCTGGGACGCGGCCGACGCGGCGCGCTTCCTGGGGGCACTGCTGTCCGAGCCGAAGGCGACCGTCTTCTTCGAGGCGCCGGACGCGCCGCTGTCGGCACGCGCGTTCGCCGCCGCCGCCGCCGCGCGCGGCGTGCATCTCGACCGGCGCACGCAATGGCTCTACGATGAGGCCGCGCTGTACGTCAACGGCGAGGCGCGGCCGTGGCCCGCCGGCGACCGCGCGGGATTGTCGGTACTCGCAAACAGCCGCACACTTGCGGGCAGGAACGTCGCGGCGCTACCCGCTGCGGCACGCGCCTTCGTGCACGAGGCCTATCGCAATGGCTACGTCCACCTCGACTGAACCCGAATCGCCACCCGAACCGCGCGAAGCGGTTCTCGACACGGTCGCCGCGCAGACCGCTGCGATCGACGAACTGCTCGGTCTGGCGCGCCAGCGCGTGCAGGTCTTCGACGTCGATCTCGCGCAGGGGGGCTGGCAAATCGCAGGCGCGCGCCGAGAACCTGTCGTCATGCCTGCGCCGCGCCACGCGCCCGCGCATCGACATCATCGTGCACGACACGCGCTGGCTCGAGACGTCGTGCCCGCGCCTGCTCGCGCTGCAGCGGCTGCATTCGGGCGCGATCACCATCTATCGCACCGGCCCGGAAGCGCGCAACGCGATGGACCCGCTGCTGATCGTCGACGGCCGGCACTTCCTCCATCGCTTCCACATCGACCTGCCGCGCGCGGCGTTGGGCATCGAGCAGCCGCAACTGGCCCGGCCGCTGGTGACGCGCTTCGAGCAGATCTGGGCGACCGGCGAACCGGGAGTGGGTGCGACCGTGCTCGGCATCTAGCGCCGATTGCGGCATCGCACTATGCATCCAAGGCAACGCACGCCGCTGATTCATAAGCGCTTTGTGGTATACTGGGTCAGTCGGTACCGCAGCGCGCAATAACGGATGCCGCACCTCAGGGCGCAGCAACTGATGCGGCAGACCATCCGCCGCTCCCGCTTCGACCGGACGATGCCGCCGACGACCCCGTCGGCGATCTCGTCAACGAATATGCCTGCGATCTTGCCCGTTCAATTCCGACATTCGACCAACCACCAAGGATCCACCATGAACAAGTCCATGCTCCTCGCGGCCGCCGCCGTGATCGCGCTGACCGCCTGCGGTCAGGAACAAAAGCCCGCCGCCCCGGCGCCCGCGCCGGCCCCGGCCGCCGCCCCGGCACCTGCGCCGGCCCCCACGCCGGCGCCCGCCACCGACGCGAAGCCCGCCGACGCTGCGCCGGCCACCGCCGCAACGCCTGCGGCCGCGCCGGCCACGCCTCCCGCGCCGGCCGCCGATGCCGCCGCCAAGCAGGAGATGGTGAAGGACGCGACCAAGGACGCGAAGAAGTAAGGCTCGCGCGCCCACGAAAAAGGCCGGCAATCGCCGGCCTTTTTTCATGGGTGCGAACGGGTGGGAACGATGCCTGATGCGTCGCCGCCGCCGCAGCGCGCGTCACGCGCGGCCTGCGTTTGATCCAGGTGAAAGAACGTCGCCGTGCCGCGGGCCGCGCGCCTATCGTCGCGTGCAAAGCGACTAAGCTAGGTAGTGCGGCCCCGCGGCGGCGGCCGCCTCGAACGAACGCGCGCAGCGGCGCGCGGGCTGCCGCGGATGCAGGAGACGGGATTGTCCTCGCGGTTCTTGGCGCGCGCCCGGCACGCCGTCGGCTGGCTGCTCTGGTGGTTCGCCTGGTGGTCGCGCTCGGTGTCTACCTGGTCGTCGGGGGCCGAGCGCCGGCGCGCAGGCCCGGGTCGGCGGAGCGCGACGGGTGACGCGCACGAATGGCGCCGCCACCGGCAGCGCCGAAGTTCGCCGCCGCAGGCCTACAACGGCACGCCGATCCGCTTCGCGACCTCGCGGTAGTGCTCGATCACGTCGCCCAGGTCGCGCCGGAAGCGGTCCTTGTCGAGCTTCTCGCCGGTCTTCGCGTCCCACAGGCGGCAGCCGTCGGGCGTGAACTCGTCGCCGAGCACGATCGGGCCATCGGGGTCATCGGTCGGGTGGCCGAACTCGAGCTTGTAATCGACGAGGTCGATGCCGGCAGCGGCGAACAGCGGCTTCAGCACCGCGTTGACCTCGTGGGTCATCGCCTTCATCTGCGCGATCTCGTCGGCGCGTGGCCCAGCCCAGCACGCGGATGTGATCGTCGTTGCACAGCGGGTCGTGCAGCGCGTCGCTCTTCAGGAAGAACTCGAAGATCGGCTCCGGCAGCCGCGTGCCTTCCGCGATGCCGTAGCGCTTGGCCATCGACCCGGCGCACACGTTGCGCACGACGCATTCGACCGGCAGCATCTTCATCGTCTTGACCAGCGACTCGCGCTCGTTCAGCACGCCGACGAAATGCGTGGCGACACCGGCCGCAGCGAGCTTGCCCATCACGTGCGCGTTGATCCTGTTGTTGGTCTCGCCCTTCAGGTGCAGCTGCGCGACCTTCACGCCGTCGAACGCCGACACGTCGTCGCGGTAGTGCATGACCAGGCGATGCGGATCGTCGGTCGCGTACACGGTCTTCGCCTTGCCGCGGTACAGCTCGTTTCGCTTTTCCATCGCGTCCCCTCGCACCAATGTCAGGCCAGCGCCCGCCAGCCGAAACCCTCTGCCTGGTCGGCGATCCCGATCCAGTCCTCGGCGCAGGCCAGCGCGCCGCGCGAGCGCCGCGCGGGCTTTCGCCGGCGTGTTGTTCTGCTGCGACAGATGCGCCGCGATGATGTGCTGCAGGCGGCTCGTGTCGAGCGCCGCGAGCAACGCCGCGGCGCCTTCGTTGTGCAGGTGGCCGAAACGCCCGGAGATCCGGGCCTTCAGCGAGGCCGGGTAGTCGCTGCCGGCCAGGAGCTCGCGGTCGTGGTTGCACTCGAGCACCAGCGCGTCGCAGCCGGTGAGGCTCGCTTCGACGTAGGGCGTCGACACGCCAAGGTCGGTGAGCACGCCCAGCCGGAACGCGCCGTCGGTCACGACGAACTGCACGGGCTCGCGCGCGTCGTGCGGCACCGGGAACGGCCGCACCTCGAGGTCGCCGATCACGAACGCGTCGTGACTGTCGAAGCCGTAGACGCGCTCCATGCCGGAGAACTTCGCGCCGACGACGGTGAGCGTGCCGAACGTGAGCCAGACCGGAATGCCATGCCTGGCGGCGAACGCGGGCACGCCGCCGACATGGTCGGAATGCTCATGCGTGACGAGGATCGCGGACAGCGAATCCGGCGCGACACCGATGCGCGCGAGCCGCGCCGCGGTGTCGCGGACGCCGAATCCGCAGTCGATCAGGATCCGCGTATCGCCGGCCTCGACGACGAGGCCATTGCCCTCGCTGCCGCTGCCGATGGATGCAAAGCGCACCGCGAGGACGTCCCGCGGCGGCTACTTGAGCTGGTCCTTGAGCAGCGCCAGGATCTTCTCGCTCGCCGGCGAGCGATCGGGCACGCCGCCCGGGTCCTGCACGCTGACCACGCTGGCGGGTGCGGTGTCGGCGACGACGATCTGGTACTGCTCGGGCTTGTCCTTCTCGTCGCTCTTCCAGAACTCAGCTTGGTGAGCCAGCCCGCGTCGTTCGCCTTCTTCGCGAGCGCGTCCGGGTCTCCGAAACGCACGAAGTAGACGCCGCGCGAACGGTCGCGGTCGACCACCGTGAAGCCGACGCGGTCGAGTGCCAGGCCGACGCGCCGCCACGTGCGGTCGAACTGGTCGTCGACGGTCAGCTTGTACGAGCCGTCGGGCAGCTTGTCGATGCGCGCGCGATCCGGCGCGACGGCGGCCTGCACGACCGCCGCGCGGGCCGCAGGCTCGGGCGTGCCGAACTTCATCATCAGCCGGGTCAGCATCTCCGCCTCGAGCTGCGGGGTTGGGCGGCATGACCGCCCAGGCGAACGCCGCCGGCGACGAGTTGTCGATCTTGCCGGTGGGGACCTGCTCCATGCCGCGATGCGAGATGTAGACCTCCACGTGTTGGGCTCGGCACCGCGCTCGATGCGCGTGCGGAACTTGTCCTGCTTGTAGGTCGAGTAGAAGACGTCCATGTACTTGCCGATGGTCCGCCGGAAGAAGTCGCCGGGGATGTCCGCGCGGTTCTCGGCGAAGTCCGTTTCCATCACGCCGATCTGCGGCTGTTCCATCGCGAGCACGAAGCCCGACTCCTGCCAGAACTCGCGCGACGTGTTCCACGCCTGCTCGGGCGTCGCCTTCACGACCAGCCAGCGTTCGTTGCCGGCGCGCACGATCTTCGCGTCGGGATTGGTCGGCAGGAACTCCGAGCGCGTGCCCGTGTTGGCGCCGGCCGCGGCGAGGCCCGCCGCCGTCGTGACCTTGTAGCGATCGTCGTACTTGCGGCGTCGTGAGGTCGGGCGGCAGCTCGAGCGAAGGCGCGCTCGCGACCGACTTGTAGTCGATGCGCTTCGACGGCGACACGCTCTGGAGCGCCTCGCAGCCGCCCAGCAGGAACGACAGCATCGCGACCGCGAGTACCACCGGGCGCGGCCGAACGGATCTTTGCATTCATGGAGTGTGTCACCTGGAGCCTTGCGCGAGCACGCCGGCGTCGCGGAGCGCGGCGCGGACGGTCTCGTGATATTGCGGCGACAGCTTCACCAGCGGCAGCCGCAATTCGTTGTGGATCAAGCCCATCTCGGCGAGCGCCCACTTGGTGGGGATCGGATTCGCCTCGACGAACAGCCGCCGGTGCAGCGCGAGCAGCCGGTCATTGTGCGCGCGTGCGGTGCGCGCGTCGCCTTGCAGTGCAGCGGCGCACATCTGCGCCATCAGTTTCGGCGCGACGTTGGCGGTGACCGAGATCACGCCATGCGCGCCCAGCAGCAGCAGCGCGAGTCCCGTGATGTCGTCACCGCTGTACACGCCGAAGTCACGGCGGCCCGCCTGCGCCAGCGCATGCAGGAGTTCGCTGCCGCGCCCGAAGTCGGCCGTGGCGTCCTTGATGCCGACGATGCCCGGGACTTCCGCGAGCCGCAGCGTCGCGTCGTGACCCAGGTCCGCCACCGTGCGGCCCGGCACGTTGTACAGGATCATCGGCAACGCCACCTTCTCCGCGATCGTGCGGAAATGGCGGTAGAGACCTTCCTGCGTGGGCTTGTTGTAATAGGGGACGACCGACAGGTGCGCCTGCGACGCCGGCCTTCGCGGCGAACGCCGCCAACTCGACCGCCTCGGACGTCGAGTTGGCGCCGGTGCCGGCGACGACCGGGACGCGGCCGGCCGCGTATTCGACGGCGGTCTTGATCAGCAGGCAATGCTCGTCGAAGTTGACCGTCGGCGATTCGCCGGTCGTGCCGACGATGACGATGCCGGACGTGCCGTTCGCGACGTGAAAATCGATGAGTTTGCGCAGCGCCGGCAGGTCGAGCGCACCGCCCTCCTGCATCGGCGTCGCGATGGCGACGAGGCTTCCGGTCAGCATGTAAGCTCTTGAGCCAAAGGGTTCATTTTACCGTATTCGGACCGGAACTGCCGGCGACCGCCGTTCGACCGCGCCGGGGCGCAGGCGTTCCCGACGTTGCCCCCGGTCGTCAGTCGAGCGAGTACCGGTGGCCACGCTCGTGCCGGTCCGACGGCGGCCAGCCGCTGCACGACGGCCGGGCGCGCACCGTCGTCCACCCGGCCCTGCTCGAACGCGACGACGGTCAGGGCGGGCCGGTCGGAGGCGAGTTCGCGCAACTCGTCGCGGCGCAGCAGGAACTCCGGCTGCGCCGGTCGCCCGAACGCCTCGTTGCCGGATGCGAACGTCTCGTAGAGCAGCACGCCGTCCGGCGCAAGCGCGGCGCGCAGATGGGCGAACAGCGGCCGATGCAGGTAGTTGACGACGACGATCGCATCGAACGATCGGCCGGCGAGCGGCCATGCGCCCGCTTCGAGATCCGCCACCTGTGTCGTGCAGCCGGGGCAGTCCGCAAGCGCGCGCAATGCGTCCGCGTCGCGGTCGACGGCGAGCACCCGCGCACCGCGTCCGGCAAGGAAGCGCGCATGCCGGCCGTGCCCGGCGGCGAGGTCGAGCACCCGCGCGCCCTCGGGCACGAGGTGGGCGAAGCGCGCGATCCACGGCGAGGGCGTCGTGCTCGCGTGCGTCGGCGAGGAATGCGACAGCGGGTCCATCGGGCGCTCCGGTCAGGACGTGCGGCGGGGACGTCGCGCCGCGGGTTCGCTGTGCGCGGTCTGCGCGCGCAGCCAGTTCAGGAATGCCGACGACTCCACGCGGTCGCCCGCGTGGGGTGCGGCGACCGCGAAGTATCCGCGCGGCGAATCGTACCGCTTCGGAAACGGCGCGACGAGCCGCCCGTCGGCGATGAGCTCGGCGATCAGCGGGACGCGCCCGAGCGCCACGCCCTGCCCCGCGAGGGTCGCCTGGATCACCTGGTCGTAGAGCGAGAAGCGCACGGATCCGGCGGTCTTCAGGTCCGGCTGGCCGTTCGCGGTGAGCCATGCCGGCCAGTTGAGCCACGGCATGAGTCCGCCCGGGTCGTCGAGATGGATCAACGTGTGCCGCGCGAGGTCCGCCGGGCGGCGCAACGGTGGACCGGAACGCACGAGGCGCGGACTGGCCACCGGCAGCAGCCGCTCGCCGAACAGACGCAGCGGCGCCGCGCGGCGCGGTGCCGTCGGCGAGGTAGCGCACGGCAACGTCGACGTCGCCGCGCGCCAGGTCCACGAGGCGGTCGTCGGCGGTAACGTAGACGTCGATCGCGGGGTGCGCCGCGCGAAACGACGGCAGGCGCGGGATGAGCCAGAGCGCCGCGAACGACACGGTCGTCGACACCGTGATGCCCGGCGCGCGAACGCGCGGTCCGGATGCCGTGGGCCGCGGCCGCGATGTCGCGCAACTTCTCGGTCACCGTGCGGTGAAACGCGGTGCCCGCGGCCGTGAGCGCGAGCGCGCGGTGCCGGCGTTCGAACAGCGGCACGCCGAGCGCGTCCTCCAGCGCCTTCACCTGCCGCGACAGCGCCGACTGCGTGACGAAGAGCTCCTCGGCCGCGAGCGTGAAGGACAGGCGCCGCCCCGCGGCCTCGAAACCGCGCAGAAAGTCGAGCGACGGCAGCTGCCGCAGCGTCTTATGCATTCCCAGAACTCATGCGAGTCATGCGCATTGAACGTTTGTCGAGCCCGGCGCCCTTCCCGAGAATGGGTGCCGTTGCAGTGTACGTCGTGTTCGCGTACCGCTGTGTCGGGCGTCCCGGAACCGCGCTTCCCTTCCGGGACCAATGCATTCTACGCATGCGAAAGGACCTCTGCCATGGCCTGCTTCAGTGACGGCACCATCATCGACCTCGCCACGCGCGAATCCCTGGCGCTGCCGGACTTCCGGGGCGCGACACTGCGCGTGACGCGCGGGTCGGTCTGGATCACGCAACAAGACGACACGCAGGACATCGTGCTGCGCAGCGGCGACACCTGGGTCGTCGAGCGCAACGGCCTGACGCTGGTCGAGGCGCAACAGGACGCCACGTTGTGCGTACTGGGCCGGGCACCCGCGGCGTGGGCGACGCCGCCACGGGCGCCGGCCGCAACGCTGTGGCGGCACGTCCGCAATGCCGCGACGGCGTTCTTCACCGGACCGCCCCGACGCACCGTGCCGTACGTGTGATGGCGCCTGCCTCTCGCGTGCGGCGACGCATCAACCACACCGAAGACATCCCATGCCCCTCGTCACCGTGACGCTGCGCCCCGGCCGCGACCGCGCATTCAAGCACGCGCTCCTGGCCGGCGTTCACCAGTCACTCGGCGTGGCCGGCGTGCCCACCACCTCATTGTCCCCTGCTAGCCGTGAAGTTTCAGGACGTTGTTTCTGCAAAGCATTAATTTTGCTCAGTCGTCGTCCCCGCGCAGGCGGGGACCCAGCGGCGTTTCCGTGACGAAACAAAGACCCAAGCCACTGGGTTCCCGCCTTCGCGGGAACGACGTGCCCATTGATGCGCGCAGCGCATGCCAGGCGAAAACAACCTGTTGACGCTTCACAGCTAGCGCATGCGCGCCAGCGTGTTGTCGCGCAGGACGAACTGATGCCACAGCGCGGCCGCGACGTGCGCGCCGATGAGGATCATCATCAGATTTCCGAGCGTCTCGTGCACGTCTTCCAGCTGGTGCGCGAACGACTTGTCGACGGTCATGAACGCCGGCACCTGCAAGCCGAGCAGCGCGACGGGCCGGCCATCCGCCTGCACCATCGCGATACCGAGGACCGGCAGCACGATCATCAGCGCGTAGAAGGTCCACTCGACCGCGTGCCCGAGCTTCAGTTGCCACGCCGGCGGCGACGGCACGATCGCCGGCAGCGTGTTGCCCAGTCGCCAGCCGATGCGGAACCAGACGAGCGCGAGGATCACGAGCCCCGACTGCATGTGCCAGTCCCGCATGCCGCGACGCAGCGCGCTGCCGCGGGGGGCCAGGTCGGTCAACTCGATGAGAGCGATGGAAACGACGATCACCAGCGCCATGCCCCAGTGCAGCGCACGCGCCATGCTGCCGAACGATTGCGTCGTGTTGCGCAGTCCCATGCCGTGACGCTTCCGCTGACCGATGCGGCCAGTGTAGAGGATCGATCGCAGGGTGGCCTTGTCCGGCCGCAAACGCACCGGCAGCAACGGCGGGCGGTGCGCATGCCGATCCGGCGTGTCGCATCCGCCTCGCCGGCGGGTTGCCGGGCACGGTTGGCCGGCCCCCGCCGCGGCCGCGCGGTGCGCATGCCTATCAGGGCATGTCGCTCCCGCGCGGCGGTGCGCATCGCGCGCACCGGCCGGCACAGTTTCCGCGCGTCGTGTTACGTCTTCGTGAAGTTGACGACGCCGTTCTTCTCGCGGACGTGGACCGTGTCGCCCGGTCCGTAGACCCCGCCCAGGATTTCCTTCGCCAGCGGGTTCTCGATCTGCTGCTGGATCGCGCGCTTCAGCGGCCGCGCGCCGTACACCGGGTCGAAGCCCGCCTGCGCGACGGCCTTCAGCGCGGCGTCGGTGACCGCGAGCTTGATCTCCATCTTGGCCAGGCGCGACTCGAGCCCGGTGAGCTGGATGCGCGCGATGCTCGCGATGTTCGCCTCGTCGAGCGGATGGAACACGACGATCTCGTCGATGCGGTTCACGAACTCGGGACGGAAGTGCTGCTTGACCTCGGCCATCACCGCGATCTTGATCAGCGCCTGGTCGGAACCCTCGTCGGTCATCTGCTGGATCTTGTGCGACCCCAGGTTGGACGTCATCACGATCACCGTGTTCTTGAAGTCGACCGTGCGCCCCTGCCCGTCCGTCATCCGCCCGTCGTCGAGCACCTGCAGCAGCACGTTGAAGACGTCCGGGTGCGCCTTCTCGATCTCGTCGAGCAGGATCACCGAGTAGGGCTTCCGCCGCACCGCTTCGGTCAGGTACCCGCCTTCCTCATAGCCCACGTAGCCCGGCGGCGCGCCGATGAGCCGCGCGACCGAGTGCTTTTCCATGAACTCGGACATGTCGATGCGGATCAGCATGTGGTCCGAGTCGAACAGGAATTCCGCGAGCGCCTTCGTGAGCTCGGTCTTGCCGACTCCCGTCGGCCCGAGGAACAGGAACGACCCGTACGGACGGTTCGGGTCCGACAGGCCCGAGCGCGACCGGCGGATCGCGTCGGACACGAGACGCACCGCCTCCTCCTGTCCGATCACGCGCGTATGGAGCTTGTCCTCCATCGTCAGCAGCTTGTCGCGCTCGCCCTGCATCATCTTCGACACGGGGATGCCCGTCGCGCGCGAGACCACTTCCGCGATCTCCTCGGCGCCGACCTGCGTGCGCAGGAGCCGCGGCTTCTTCGCCGCGTCGTCGTGAAGCTGCGTGTCGGCCTTCTTCAGCTGCGCCTCGAGCTGCGGCAGCTTGCCGTACTGCAGCTCGGAGACCTTCTGCCAGTCGCCGCGGCGCTTCGACTCCTCCATCTGGAGCCTGACCTTGTCGATCTCCTCCTTGATGTGCTGGGAGCCGACGACGTCGGCCTTCTCGGCCTTCCAGACTTCCTCGAAGTCCGCGTACTCGCGCTCGAGGCGCTTGATCTCGTCCTCGATGTGGTCGAGACGCTTCTTCGACGCGTCGTCCTTTTCCTTCTTCACCGCCTCGCGCTCGATCTTGAGCTGGATGAGCCGGCGCTCGAGCTTGTCCATCGCTTCGGGCTTCGAGTCGATTTCCATCCGGATGCGCGCGGCGGCCTCGTCGATCAGGTCGATCGCCTTGTCGGGCAGGAACCGGTCGGTGATGTAGCGCGCGGACAGCTCCGCCGCCGCGACGATCGCCGGGTCGGTGATGTCCACGCCGTGGTGGATCTCGTAGCGCTCCTGCAGGCCGCGCAGGATCGCGATCGTCGACTCGACCGACGGTTCGTCGACGAGCACCTTCTGGAACCGGCGCTCGAGCGCCGCGTCCTTCTCGACGTACTTCCGGTATTCGTCGAGCGTGGTCGCGCCGACGCAATGCAGCTCGCCGCGCGCGAGCGCGGGCTTCAGCATGTTGCCGGCGTCCATCGCGCCTTCGGCCTTGCCGGCGCCGACCATCGTGTGCAGTTCGTCGATGAAGACGATCGTCTTGCCCTCGTCGGCCGCGATGTCCTTGAGGACCGCCTTCAGGCGCTCCTCGAACTCGCCGCGGTACTTGGTGCCGGCCAGCAGCGCCGCCATGTCGAGCGACAGCACGCGCTTGTTCTTGAGCGTCTCCGGCACCTCGCCGTTGACGATGCGCTGCGCGAGGCCCTCGACGATGGCGGTCTTGCCCACGCCGGGCTCGCCGATCAGCACCGGGTTGTTCTTGGTGCGCCGCTGCAGGATCTGGATCGTCCGGCGGATCTCGTCGTCGCGCCCGATCACCGGGTCGAGCTTGCCGTCGCGCGCGCGCGCCGTGAGGTCGATCGTGTACTTGTCGAGCGCCTGCCGCTGGCCCTCGGCTTCCTGGTTGTCCACGCCCGCGCCGCCGCGCACGGCGGCGATCGCATCCTCGAGCGCCTTGCGGTTCAGGCCCGACTCCTTGAGCACGCGGCCGGTGTCGCCCTTGTCGCCCGTGAGCGCCAACAGGAACAGCTCGCTGGCGATGAACTGGTCGCCGCGCTTGGTCGCGTCCTTGTCGGTGAGGTTGAGCAGGTTGTTGAGATCGCGCGAGAGCGTGATCTCGCCGCCCTGGCCCTCCACCTTGGGCAGGCGGTCGATCGACGCCTTGAGCGCCGTCTGCAGCCGCGGCACGGCCACGCCGGCGCGCGCGAGCAGCGACGTCGTGCCGCCGTCCTCCTGCGCCAGCAAGGCGGCGAGCAGGTGCTGCGGCTCGATGAAGCCGTTGTCGTTGCCCAGCGCCAGGCTCTGCGCGTCGGCGAAGGCCTGCTGGAACTTGGTCGTCAGTTTGTCGAATCGCATGGAGGGTCCTCGATCGTTATTCGCTTTGCATCCTAGATGGGGAGAGAACCTGCGTTTTCAACAGGGTCAACGGCTCCGCGAGGGCCATTCCGGCGCCGTTCGGGCCGTCGTCGCCCCATGCTAGGATCGAGCGTTACACAGCCTGTGCCGCGCCACCCATGCCCGTTCCCGATCCCCACAGCGCGCACCCGCCCGACGCATCGCCCAAGCCGCGGGATGCGACGCTGCTCGAAGTCGTCCCGGCCGTGCTTTCGAGCTTCCTCGGCATCCGCAAGGGGAAGGCGATGCAGAAGGACGCCGTCTCGATCCGCCCGCATCAGGTGATCCTGGTCGGCATCGTCCTGGCGGCGCTGTTCGTGGTTTCGCTGTTGCTGCTCGTCCGCGTGATCATCCGCGCCGCCGGCGCCTGACGGGCCATCCGGCGCGACATCCCGGGGGGACCTGCCGGCCAAGGCAGGTTCGCAACACGGTTACGCCGGAGGCCGGGTCTTCGCCACCGCAGCGGCCGCAGCCGCGAGTTCCGCCGCTGTCGTCAGGACGTCCGGGCACAGCCGCAACAGCCGCCCGCGTGCATCGGTGACCACCCCGCATTCGCGCAGCGCCTCCGCCCAGCGCTCGGCGTCGTCGGCGACGATGCCGACGAACGCGCCCCGATCCTCCGTGCCGCCCACGGCCGCGATGCCGCGTTCGGCGAGCAGCGCCACGAGCCGCCGCTGCGCCCCGAGCGACCACGCGCGCAGGCGGTCCACGCCCAGCGCGAGCGTCAGCACCTGCCCCGCGCGCGCCTGGTAGAACGGCAGCACCGGCGGCGTCGATTCGAGGAACGCATCGCCGCCTTCCGCGTACTCCGGCGGGTCGGGCCGCACGTAGGAGAAGCGATCGCGCTTGGCGAACCAGCCCGTGTCGAGCGTGCGGAGGTGGCCGTCGAGATGCCGCGGGTGCACGTACAGGAAGCACGCGCCGGGACCGCCCCGCAGGTACTTGTAGGCGCCGCCGACCGCGAAGTCGGCGTCGAGCGCCGTCACGTCGAACGGATACACGCCCAACGCGTGGTAAGTGTCGAGCAGGATGCGTCCGCCCGCGCCGTGCGCGGCCGCGACGAGCGCGGGGATGTCCGGGAGACGTTGTCCCGTGTTGAAGATCACCTGCGACACGACGACGAGATCCACGCGTCGGCCGATGGCGTCCGCGATGTCGCGGGTCGCGAAGTCGCCGTTGGCGCGCGGCTCCACCAGCACGAGCTCGATCCGCCCCCGGCGTGCGTATTCGCGCAGGATCACGTCGAGCGAGTCGAACTCGCCGCGCGTGGCGACGACGCGCGGCACCGCGTCGTACGTGTTGAGGATCGCGCGCAGGCCCTGGCCCGCGCTGGTCTTCGGCACGACGCAATCGGCGCGCGGCGCGCCGAGCAGTTCCGCAAGCCGCGCCCGGTACGCATCCATTTCGTCCGACCACGCGTTCCACGCGCCGCCCAGTGCCTCGTACCACGCGGCCAGGCCCTCGCGCACGTCGGCGTCGGTCGCATCGAGCGGCCGCCCGAGCGAGTGATTGGCCAGGTAGATGCGGTCGCGCCACGCGTGGCGCACGCGATCGAACAGCGGCGCGACGTGCGCCTGCAGCGCTTCCTCGGCGAGGGGCCCGGGACCCATCGCCGCCACCGCGGTGCGGATCCGGCCTACGGTGCCCTCGGGTGAGAAAACCGAGGTGTCGGCTGAGGTGGCGACCGAGGAGGCGGATGAGGAGGAAGACGAGGCGGCGCGCGACGCATTCATGCGGGCATTCTAACGTCGGTCAGCGCAGGCGCGGGCGGCGCCGGTCCGGCACGGCGCGCGTGCCCGCTACCGGCCGATCGCCGTGCGCACGTCGATGAGTTCCGGAAAGAACGGCACGTCGAGCGCGCGCTTCAGGTACGTGACGCCGGACGAGCCGCCCGTGCCGGTCTTGTGGCCGATGATCCGCTCGACCGTCTTCATGTGCCGGAACCGCCAGAGTTGAAAGCCCTCCTCCACGTCGACCAGCTTCTCGCACATGTCGTACGCGTCCCACCAGCGCTTCGGGTCCTCGTAGATCGTCTTGAACACGGGGACCAGGTCCGGCGTGCGCTCGTGCGGCAGGCAAAACTCGCGCTCGATGCACGAGGCCGGCACCGGCAGGCCGCGCCGCGCGAGGTGGCGCAGGAATTCCTCGTAGAGCGACGGCGCGTCGAGCAGCGCGCGCAGTTCGGCCTGCACCGGCGGGTCGTGCCGGAACACGTCGACCATCGCGGCGCTCTTGTTGCCCAGCAGGAACTCGAGCGCGCGGTACTGCGGCGACTGGAAGCCCGACGACGACCCCAGCGCGGGCCGGAACGCGTCGTACTCCGACGGCGTCAGCGTTTCCAGCACCGCCCACTGCTCGAACAGCTGCTTCTGGATCAGCTTGACCCGCGCGAGGATCTTGAAGCAAGGCTCGAGCGCATCGGTGCGCACGAACGCGACGGCGGCCTTCAGCTCGTGGATCATGAGCTTCATCCAGAGTTCGGACACCTGGTGCTGGATGATGAACAGCATCTCGTCGTGGCGCGCACTGCCTTCGGCCCCGACCGACAGCGGCTGTTGCGCGTCGAGCAGTCGGTCGAGCCGCAGGTAGCCGCCGTAGGACAGGCGGTTCGCGAGATCGGTGACGATGCCGGGTTCGAGGTCGTGCGTGCTCACTGGAATGCCTTCGTGCTTCGCGCTGCGATGTTCGCCCTTGGGGCGGCCCGGCGGTCTCATCAGCGGTCCGCCGCCGATGTCGGAAAAAGTATACGCGCCGCCGGCCGGCGGGCCCCACCGCGGGAATCCGCCACGAGCGACGAGCGCGCGCCGGTGACCACGCCGACCGGCGCCCTCCGCTCGCGCGCACCTCGCCAGTCGTCGTTCGTCGCACGCCGGGTGCCGCAGCGTTCGCGTTTGCTACCATCGGCCCCCATGTCGACGCTCCGCTCCTCCGGCATCAACGCGCTCGCCGCGCTCGTCGCGCTGTGCGTGCTCGCCGCGTGCGAGAGCGACGTCGCGAAGCGGCGCAGCCTCGCGCTGTCCGAATGCCGCCTGCCCAACCTGCCCACGGCGGCGCAGTGCGGCGAACTCACGGTCCCGGAAGACCGGACCAAGCCGGACGGCCGCAGGATCCGCATCTTCGCGGCGGTGCTGCCCGCGAACACCGTGACGCCGAAGGAGGACCCGCTGCTGATCATCGCCGGCGGGCCGGGACAGGCGGCCTCGACGCTGGCGCCGTTCGCGCGGAGCCTGACCGAGTTGCGCCGCACGCGCGACGTGGTGCTGATCGACCAGCGCGGCACGGGCCGTTCGACGCCATTGACGTGCCAGGCGTTCAAGCCCAACCGGAACGACCCGTTCGAACCGGACCCGGTACCGCGCGCGCGCCAATGCGTGCAGGAACTGACCGCCCAGCAGGTGGACGCCGCGCAGTACACGACCACCGCGTGGATCGCGGACCTCGAGGCCATGCGCGTCGCGCTGGGATATCCGCGCTGGAACCTGTGGGGCGGCAGCTACGGGACGCGCGTCGCGCTCGAATACCTGCGTCGGCATCCCGACGCGATCCGCACGCTCACGCTCGACGGCGTCGCGCCGCCCGGGCTCGTGATCTCGCTCGACGTCTGGCGCACGCGCGAAGCCGCGCTGCAGGCGATCTTCGCGGCCTGCGCCGCATCGAAAACGTGCGGGACGGCGCATCCGGACATCGCGACGGCGCTGACCCGCATCGAGCGCTCGCTCGGGCCCGCGGGCCGCGCGATCGACCTCGTCGATCCGCTGACCGGCGCCACGCGCAACGAGAAGGTGACGTTCGACGTCGTGCTGGGCGCGCTGCAGCCGCTGACGTACACGCCGGAGACGGCGACGCTGCTGCCCGAGATGCTCGCGCTGGCGGCGCAGGGCAACTTCGGCCCGCTGCTGGCGGCCAATCCCGTGATTTCCGGCAATCTCGCCGAACAGATGAATGCCGCGCTGCATTTTTCCGTCACGTGCGCGGAGGACGCGCCGCGCGTCACCGCGGGCGCCGAGAACACGGTGCTGGCGAGCCTGCCGACGCGCCGCCTCGCCGCGCAGACGCTTGCCGTCTGCGGCGTCTGGCCGCGCGGCACGATGCCGGCGGACTTCACGCAGCCCGTCAGGAGCGACAAGCCGGCGCTGCTGCTCTCCGGCGGCATGGACCCGGTGACGCCGCCCGCCTACGGCGCGGAAGTCGCCAAGGGCCTGTCCAACAGCCGCCACATCGTCGCGCCCGGCTTCGGCCATATCGTATCGGTCCACGGATGCGGACCGCGGCTCATCGCGGCGTTCGTCGACGCCGGCGGCCTCGCGAAGCTGCCGGAGGCGTGCGTGACGCAGATCGAGAAGAGCGCGCCGCCGTTCCTGTGGCCGGACCGCCTGGGGCCACAGCCATGATCCGGGTCGAAGGCCTCGTGAAGTCGTTCGGCAGGAAGGGCGAGGTGCAGGCGGTGCGCGACGTGTCGTTCGCCGCACCCGACGGCCAGATCACGGGACTCCTCGGCCCCAACGGCGCCGGCAAGACGACGCTGCTGCGGATGCTCGGCACGCTGATGATTCCCGACGCCGGCCACGCGACGATCGGCGGCCTCGACGTGGTGCGCGACCGCTTCGCCGTGCGGGAGCGCATCGGCGTGCTGTCCGACTCGCGCGGGCTGTATCCGCGCCTCACCGCGCGGGAGAACATCCGTTACTACGGGCAGCTGCACGGCCTGTCCGGGCGCACGCTCGACGCGCGCATCGACGGCCTGGTCGCGACGCTCGGCCTCGTGGCACTCGCCGACCGGCGCACGCAGGGCTTCTCGCAGGGCGAGAAGATGAAGGTGGCCATCGCGCGGGCGCTCGTCCACGATCCTGGCACGGTGCTGCTCGACGAACCCACGAACGGCCTCGACATCATGAGCGTGCGCGCGCTGCGCGAGCAGCTGCGCGGACTGCGCGGCGAAGGCAAGTGTCTGCTGTTCTCGTCGCACGTGATGCAGGAAGTCGCGGCGCTGTGCGACCGCATCGTGATCATCGGCGGGGGGCGCGTCGTGGCCGAAGGCACCGCGCAGGACCTGATCGCGCAAAGCGGCGCCGCGACGCTGGAGGACGCGTTCGTCGCGCTGCTGGGCAGCGGCGAAGGATTGGCGGCATGAGCGCCATCGGCGAAGCGAGTTCACCGGGCACGCCGTGGTCGCGCGTGGCCGCGGTGATCCGCAAGGAAGTGCTCGACGCGGTGCGCGACCGGCGCACGCTGCTGGTCGCGGTGCTCACCGCCGCCGCGGCCGGCCCCATCTTCCTGATGCTGATCTTCAACCTGATCGCCCGGCAGGCCGAGCGCGCGCGCGACCTGCCGCTGCCGGCGATCGGCATCGAGCATGCACCCGCACTGGGCGCGTTCCTCGAACGCAACCAGGTCACGCTGTCGAAGGCGCCCGACGACTACGAGGCGAAGGTGCGCTCGGGCGATCTCGACGTCGTGCTGGTCGTCGACCCGGCGTTCGGCGCCGACGTGGCCGAAGGCAAGCAAGGGACGGTGCGGCTCGTATCCGACCGTTCGCGCGACCGCGCGCAGGCGTCCATCCGGCAGGCGGAGAACCTGCTGCGCGCGTACAACCGGCAGTGGGGCGCGCAGCGGCTGCTGCTGCGCGGCGTGTCGCCGTTCGTGGCGAACCCGCTCAACGTGGAGGACGTCGACGTCGCCACGCCGCAGCAATCGGGCGCGCTCATCCTGTTCCTCGTCGCGTTCTATGCGCTGCTCGCGTCGGTGATGGGCGGCATGGCCCCCGGCCTCGACACGACGGCGGGCGAGCGCGAACGGCAATCGCTCGAGCCGCTGCTGATGACGCCCGCGCGCCCGTTCGAACTCGTCGTCGGCAAGTGGTTCGCGGTCGTGCTGTTCAATGCGCTGGTCGTGGTCACCACGCTGGCGGGCTTCTACCTGACGCTCGCGTTCGCGCCGCTGCCGCCGGTCGGCGCACCGTTCCTGTTCAGCGCGCGCGAGTTCGCGCGGTTCATGGTGGTGCTGCTGCCGATGATCATGCTGATCCCGGCCGTCCTGCTCTACGTCGGCAGCCGCGGACGCACGTTCAAGGAGGCGCAGGCCAACGTGTCGGTGCTGTTCTTCGTCGTGTCGATGCTGCCCGCGATCCAGCTCTTCATGCAGCAGAAGGAGCCCGCCTGGCTGGTGGCGGTGCCGGTGTCCGGCCAGTTCACGCTGTTGAAGCTCGTGCTGCGCGGCGAGGCGATACCGCTCGCGCAACTTGCCTTGTCCTATGTCGTGCCGATCGCGCTGACGCTGCTCGCGCTGACCGCGGTCGCGCGGCTCTTCAGCCGCGAGTCCACCTTCGCCTCCCGCTGACGGGTCGCCCCGCGCCGGCGGTCCGCCGTGCGAGAATCGCGACGTGCCGCGTTCCCGCAAACTCGCCGCCGCTTCGCCGTCCACTGCCGTTCCCGCTCCGGCGTCCGAGATGATGGACACGCGCGAGGTCGCTGCCTATCTGCGCCTGAAGGAACGTCGCGTCTACGACCTCGCCCGTACCAATGTGCTGCCGCACATCCGGGCCACGGGCAAGCTCCTGTTTCCGCGCGCGCAGATCGACGCGTGGCTCGCCGCCAAGTCAGGGGCGCCGCTGGCGCCCGCCGCTGCCACGTCCTCGCCGTCCATCGTCGCGGGCAGCCACGACCCGCTGCTCGAATGGGCGGCACGCGAATCCGGGTCGGGCCTCGCGGTGCTCGCGTGCGGCAGCAGCGCGGGGCTCGACCGGCTCGTGCGGCGCGACGCGATGGTGGCGGCGATGCACTGGCTCGACCGGCCGACCGGCGAATACAACGTGCCGCTGGTGCGCGCGCGGCTGCCCGGCGACGCGGTGGTCGTCGAGTGGGCGCGCCGGTCGCAGGGCCTGCTGCTTGCACCCGGCAACCCGCTGCGGATCGGGAAGCTCCCGGACCTGGCGCGCAAGGGCGCGCGGATGATCGGCCGGCAACCGGAAGCCGGGAGCCAGCAGCTGCTGCTGCATCTGCTGGCACAGGCCGGCATCGCGCCGGACGACCTCGCGTGGGTGGCCCGCCCGGCGCTCGCGGAAACGGATCTCGCGGCCGCCATCCGCGAAGGACATGCCGACGCCGGCATCGCGATCGAGGCGGCCGCGCGCGCGCACGGGCTCGCGTTCATCCCGCTCACCGTGGAGCGGCTCGACCTGGTGATCCGGCATCGGGACTATTTCGAGCCGCCGGTGCAGGCGCTGTTCGCGTTCGCGCGCACGCCGGAATTCGCCGCGCAAGCGAACGCGATGGGCGGCTACGACGTCGGCGCGACCGGCCGCGTCGTGTTCAACGGCTGACCGACCGCGGCGCCCATTCGTCACGAGCGCGCAATGCGGCCACCCGTCGTCGCAGCTTGCGGGAGGCGGCGCCCTGCCGTCAGCGTGATCCCTGGGCGTTCGGAAAGAACAACTGCTCGCCGCCGATCTTGTAGCCGGCGATCGCGGCCTGTCCCTGCGGCGACACGACCCAGTCGACGAACTGCTGGCCCAGGTCCTTCTTCACCTGCGGATGCTTCGCCGGATTCACGAGCATCACGCCGTACTGGTTGAAGAGCTTCTGGTCGCCCTCGACGAGGACCGCGAGGTCGCCGCGATTCCTGAACGACAGCCAGGTGCCGCGGTCGGCCAGCACGTAGCCGTTCATCGCGGACGCCGTGTTGAGCGTGGGTCCCATGCCCGAGCCCGTGTCCCTGTACCAGGTGCCCTTCTTCGCATCGAGGTCGACGCCGGCCGCCTTCCAGTAGCGCAGCTCCGCCGCGTGCGTGCCGCTCTTGTCGCCGCGCGACACGAACGGCGCCTGCGCCGCTTCGATCTTGCGCAGCGCGGCGAGGATGTCCTTGCCGCCGGCGATCTTCGCCGGATCGCTCTTCGGCCCGATCAGCACGAAGTCGTTGTACATGACCGGGAGGCGCTTGACGCCGAAGCCCTCGGCGACGAACTTCTCCTCGGCGACCTGGTCGTGCACGAACACGACGTCGGCGTCGCCGCGGCGCGCCATGTCGAGCGCCTGCCCGGTACCCAGCGCGACGACGCGCACCTTGATGCCGGTGTCCTTCTCGAACAGCGGCAGCAGGTAGCCGAAGAGGCCCGACTGCTCGGTCGACGTGGTCGACGACACCACGATGAATTTCTCCTGCGCGGCGGCGGGCAATGCGGCCGGCAACAGCAGCAAGGCGGCCAGCAGGGTCAGTACGCGACGGCGGATCACAGGCGTTCTCCTTCTAGAAAGGCGGCCGCAGCGGAGGTGCGCGGCGCACTGAAAAAGCGGTCGGCAGGCGAGGCTTCCACCAGGCGGCCCTCGTCGAGGAAGACGACGCGGTCGGCGAGGCGCTTCGCCTGCGCGAGGTTGTGCGAGCTCATCACGATCGTCGTGCCGCGGGCGTGGATGCCGCGCACGATGGACTCGACCGCGCGCGTGGCCTTCGGGTCGAGGCTCGCGGTGGGCTCGTCGAGGAACAGCACTTCCGGACGCAGCGCCCACGCGCGGGCGAGCGCGACGCGCTGCTGCTCGCCGCCCGACAGCACGCGCGCGGAGCGCGACGCGAGCGCGAGCAGTCCGACTTCCCCGAGCGCTTCGTCGATGCGGTCGTCGGCCTCGGCGCCCGTGACGCCTGCCAGCTGGAGCGCGTACCGGATGTTGGCGGCCGCCGACCGGCGCAGCAGCACCGCACGCTGGAACACCATCGCCTGTCGGTCGGGCCGCGTCGGCGCGCCGCCCCAGGTGATCGAACCCGCCGAAGGCGCGAGGAGTCCGTGCAGCACGCGCAGCAGCGTGCTCTTGCCGGCGCCGTTGGCGCCGAGGACCAGCGTGCACGCACCGCGCTCGAGCATGAGGTCGACGTCGCGCAGGATCGCCGTGCCGTTGTGCTCGACGCGGATGCCGGTGCAGACGATCGGCAACCCGCTCGTTCGCTCCCGGTCAGCCATACCGCACGCGCGTCCACTCGCGCACGAAGTGCGCGACGGCGTTGACGGCCAGCACGATCGCGATCAGCACGACGCCGAGCGCGAGCGCCAGCGGCAGGTCGCCCTTGCTCGTCTCGAGCGCGATGGTCGTCGTCATCACGCGCGTGACGCCGTCGATGTTGCCGCCGACGATCATCACGGCACCGACCTCGGCGATCGCGCGGCCGAAGCCCGCGAGCATCACGGTGGCCAGCGAGAAGCGGGTGTCCCACAGCAGCGTCAGCGCGGCGGAGCCGGTCCCCGCCCCGAGCGAACTCAACTGCTCGCGATACTCGCCCCACGCGTCGGCGACGACCTGGCGCGACAACGCCGCGATGATCGGCGTGATCAGGATCGTCTGCGCGACGACCATGGCCGAGGGCGTGAACAGGATGCCGAACGCCCCGAACGGCCCGGCGCGCGAGAACAGCAGATAGACGACGAGCCCCACGACCACCGGCGGGAGCCCCATCAGCGCGTTGAGCACGATGGTCAGCGCCTGGCGCCCGGGAAAGCGCCCGACCGCGATCGCCGCGCCCAGTGGAAGTCCCAGGCAGGCGGAAAGCGCGGTCGCCGTCAGGCTCACCTGGAGCGACAGCAGCACGATGGCCGTCAGCCGCCCGTCGCCGTGGGTGATCAATCCGGACGCCATGGCGAGACTGTCGGCAAACGTGTTCATCGGCACCCGGAAAATGCAAAGTCCGCATTATGACTGCAATTTCATGCAATCCATACAAATCCGATGCGAGTGCATTTCGATGTGGCGGCGATGGGACACGCGGGGCCCCGCGACCAAGGGGTGGGGTGGCGTCGGGTCCGGGGGCAGGCGGTCGTTCGTGGCCGCGTCGGCCACGGAATCGGGGCAACTGCGGGTGTCGACGAACACACGCGGCGGCGGTGAAGCCGCGTCGACCCGACGCTGCGCAGCGGCCGGTTCCGGTCCGGTGCGCGGCGCGTGCGGCCGCGGCCCGATGGCAAGCGGCGTCATCGCCATCCCGCGCGTCCCCGCACGGCGCGGGCAACGCGCGCGCCTTGCGCAAGAACACTAACCCTCGCGGTTGCGCATCCAGTCCGCCGTGCCCGCGAATGCATCGAGCAAACCGGTCGCGAGCGAATCGGGCACGGCGACGTCGGCCATCGCCATGCGCATGCACGCGAGCCACTGGTCGCGCTCGGGGGTGCCGATCGGAAACGGCAGGTGCCGCGCCCGCAGGCGCGGATGGCCGAAGCGCTCGATGTAGAGCGACGGTCCGCCGAGCCAGCCGCTCAGGTACCAGTACAGCTTGTCGCGGGCGCCCGCGAGGCTCGCGGGATGGAGGGCGCGAATGCCCGCGAACGACTCCTCCAGGTCCATGCGGTCGTAGAACGCATCGACGAGCGCGCGCACGGCGGCATCGCCGCCCAGCATCGCGTACGGCGTGCGTTCGGACGTCGCAGGATCGTCGGCCATTCGTTGGCTAGCTGTAATGGTTCAGCACGTCATTTCCGTTACGCATGAGTTTGGCTCAGCCGTCGTCCCCGCGCAGGCGGGGACCCAGTGGCGTGGACGAGCGAACCACCAAAGCCGCCGGGTCCCCGCCTGCGCGGGGACGACGACTGTGGGGAAAACTCGCCTGGCAGGCCCAAACGGCAGGAACCTTCACGGTCACCCCAGCGCGCGAATCACCGCAAGCGGCGGCATGCGCGACGTCGCGCGCGTGCCGAGCCAGCCGGCGAGCGTGACGGCCAGCGCGCCGCCGACGACGCCGTAGACGAGCACCAGCGGATTCACGTCGAACGGGATCTTGAACACGCGATCGGCGAGCTGCCATCCGGTGACGAGCGCGCCGATCGACGCAACCAATCCGGCGAGGCTGCCGAGCAGCAGGAACTCGGCCAGCTGTGCTGCCGCCAGTTGCCGCTGCGACGCGCCGAGCGTGCGCAGGATCGCCGCGTCGAAGCGGCGCTCGTCCTGCGTGGCCGCGATCGCGGCCTGCAGCACGAGCAGGCCGCCGGCCAGCGTGAACAGGAACACGAACTCGATCGCGCGCGACACGCTGTCCATGATGCCCTGCACCTGCCGGACGATCTCGCCGATGTCGATCGCCAGCACGTTCGGGTTCTTCTGCACGATCGCGGGCAGCCACGCATTCGTCGCGTCCGGCGCGCGGAACGCCGCGATATACGTCGCGGGCATCGGGTCGAGCGGACCGGGCGGGAACAGCGCGAAGAAATTGACGCGGAAACTGTCCCAGTCGACCTTGCGCAGGTTGGTGACCGGCGCGGTGACGCGGCTGCCCGCGATGTCGAACGTCAGCGTGTCGCCGATCTTCACGCCAAGCGTCTCGGCGATGCCTTCCTCGAGCGACATGCCGGCCTCGGCGGCCGGCGTGGTCGCGCTCCAGAACGTGCCCGCGGTGACCTTGTTGCCCTGCGGCAGCGTGTCCGCCCACGAGAGGTTGAACTCGCGCTCGGCCAGGCGCCGCGCGCGCGTGTCGGTGTACTGCTTCGTGTCGACCTCGGTGCCGTTGCGCGCGACGAGCCGCCCGCGCACCATCGGCCGGAACGGCACGTCGATGCCGATGCCCTGCTTCAGCTGCGCGCGCACGTCCGCAACCTGGTCCGGCAGCACGTTGATCAGGAACTGGTTCGGCGCGTCCGGCGGCAGGTTCGCGCGCCAGTTGCGCATCAGGTCGCCGCGCACGACGGTGAGCAGCAACAGCGCCATCAATCCCAGCGCGAGCGCGCCGATCTGCAGGCTCGACGCGAACGCGCGCCGGCGCAGGTTGGCGAGACCGAACCGCCACGTGATGCCGCGCTGCGGCAGGTGCTTGAGCAACGCGAGCAGCGCCCACGCGACGAGCGCGGCGGCGAGCAGCAGTCCCGTCACGCCGCCGACCATGATGAGCCCCGCCGTCACTTCGCGCGCCTGGAACCCGATGAGGAGCGCGATCGTCACGGCGCCCAGCGCATAGGCGAGGACGCCGCCCGCGCGCGGACGCGGCAGGTCGCGCCGCAGCACGCGCAGCGGCGGCACGCTGGCGAGCGCGACCAGCGGCGGGAGCGCGAATCCGAACAGCAGCAGCAGCCCCGTGGCGAACGACGTCGCGGCCGGAATCCAGCTGGGCGCCGGGAGGTCGGTGGCCACCACCGACGCCAGCAGCGACACCAGCAATTGCTGACCCGCCCAGGCGACCACCAGCCCGGCCGCGCACGCGGCGAGACCGAGGACTGCGAACTGCACGCAGAACAGCGCCAGCGTCTGCCCGACGCGCGCGCCGAAGCAGCGGAACATCGCGGCCGCGTCGAGGTGGCGGCGCAGGTAGCGCGACGCGGCGAGCGCCACCGCGACGGCCGCGAGCAGCACGGCGACGAGCGCCGCGAGGCCCAGGAATTTCTCGGCGCGCTCGAGCGTCTGCCGCACTTCCGGGCGCAGGTCGCGCACCGTCTCCATCCGCTGGCCGGGTTTCAATTCCGCCGCGAGCCACGTCCGATACTCGTCCAGCGTATTCCGGCCGGCCTGGTCGGCGACCAGCAGGCGCCACGTCGCGCGGTTGCCCGGCGCGAGCAACTGCGTGGCCGGCACGTCGTCGATGTTGACGAGGAGCTTCGGGCCCAGCGCGAACACCACACCCGCCACTTCGGGCTCCTGCTGCACGACGCCGCTCACGACGAGCGTGGCTTCGCCCACCGACAGGCGCGAACCGATCGCGAGACCCAGCCGATCCGCGAGGCGCTGGTCGGGCCACGCTTCGCCGCGTCCGGGAATGCCCTTCGTGAGCAGGCCCTCCGGATGCGCGGGATCCGCGAGCAGGATGGTGCCGCGCAATGGATAGCCCGCGCCCACCGCCTTCACGTCGGCGAGCACCGCCACCGCATCGGCCGGCGCCGTCGCGGGCGGCGGCAGCATGCTGTTGAAGCGGATCACCGGCGTGGTCGCGAGGCCGCGCGCGCGCGCCGCGTCGACGAACGCCGGCGGCAGCGTGCGGTCGCCGGAGATCATGATGTCGGCGCCCAGCAGCAGGTTGGCCTGCGTCGTCAGCGCGGTCTTCACGCGATCGGAGAAGAGACCGACCGTGCCGACGCTGCCGACGGCGAGCACCAGCGCGGCCACGAGCACGCGCAGTTCGCCCGCGCGCCAATCGCGGCGCAGCAGGCGCAGTCCGAGCTTCAGCGTGCGCATCGCGTTCGTCCCGTTCCGTTCACTGGACGACCTTCGCACTGTGCGCGCCGGCGCATTGGGCAACCAGGGAGACTCTGCAAAACGCCGTGTTCAATCGACCGGCGCGCAGCCAGCCGCACGACGCTCGTTCTTGCGTGATTTGTTCAGCGGCCGCCGTCGGGCCGCCCCAAGGCGGCCGCCTGACTTCGACGTTCCGGCCGCAAAAGGCGCGCCGCAACCGCGACGGCATCCACGGGCCTCCCGGACGCCTTTTGCGGACGTGCGGGGTCCTCATGCGGCCGCGCGCTCGTCGCCGACCAGGCGGCCGGCCGCGAGCGACAGCCGGCGGCCGCAGCGACCGGCCAGCACGAGATCGTGCGTGACGAGGACGAGCGTGGTGCCGTGCTCGCGGTTGAGGCGAAACATGAGATCGGCCACGTCCACGCCGGTGGCGCCGTCGAGATTGCCCGTGGGCTCGTCGGCCATCAGCAGCTTCGGCTCGCCGGCGAACGCGCGCGCGATCGCGACCCGCTGCTGCTCGCCGCCGGAGAGCTGCCGCGGATAGTGCGTGACGCGCTTGGCCAGGCCCACGCGCTCGAGCCACACGCGCGCCCGCGCCTCGCTGTCGTCGGCGCCGGCGAGTTCGAGCGGCAGCATCACGTTCTCGAGCGCGGTCAGCGCAGGCAGGAGCTGGAACGACTGGAATACGAAGCCCAGCACGCGTTGCCGCAGCGCCGCCCGCGCATCCTCGTCGAGCGTCGACAGCGCCTGTCCGTCCACGTGCACCTCGCCCGAAGTGGGCTGGTCGAGCCCGGCCAGCAAGCCCAGCAGCGTCGTCTTGCCCGAGCCCGAGGCGCCCACGATGGCGATCGTCGCGCCCGCCTCGACCGCGAAGGACACGCCGTCGAGGATGGTCAGGGGGTCGTCGCCGCTCCTGACGGTCTTGGTCAGGGCGTCGACACGGATGATCGCTTCGGGCATGGCGGGCAGGATGGGCCTCGGGGCCGGAGATGATTGGACGGGATGCAAAATCGGAAGCGCCGGGTACAACCCAGAACACATGCGGCCCGCGCGCCCGGATTGCAAGCCACTCCGCAAGCCGCTTCGCGACAGCCACCGCGCACGAACGCCGGTCGCTGCGGCGGACATGAGCGAGCGTGGCCGGCAATTGTAGCGTGCCCCTGCGCGTGCCCCGCCCGCATCGACTTCGCCGATCGGACGCCCGCTGCGCAGCCCGCCATGGGGGGCACGCTACAATCGTCGCCATGAGGTTCCTGATTTCGATGACGTCGGCACGACTTCGTTCCTTCCTGTGCGCGTGTCTGGTCGTTCTGTCCATGGCCGGGTCGGCCGCCGCACAGGCACCGGAGCCCGTCCTCCTCGTCGTCGGCGACTCCGTGTCCGCCGGTTACGGCCTTCCCGGCGGCAAGGTGTGGGTCGACCTGCTCGCGGCGAAGCTCAAGGCCGAGGGCTACCGCTATCGCGTCGTGAACGCGTCGATCAGCGGCGACACCACGGCCGGCGGCCGCGCGCGCCTGCCGTCGCTGCTCGCCCAGCACAAGCCCGCCATCGTGATCATCGAACTGGGCGGCAACGACGCGCTGCGCGGGGGACGGCTGGCCACGATGCGCGACAATCTCGACACGATGGTCTCGCTCGCGCAAGCCGCGCGCGTGCAGGTGCTGCTGGTGGGCATGCAGTTGCCGCCCAACTACGGTCCCGCCTACGTCAAGGAGTTCAGCGAGAGCTTCGCGACCGTCGCCAAGGCGCGCAAAGTACCGCTGGTCCCGTTCTTCTTCGCGGGCTTCGCCGAGGACCTGGCGCTGTTCCAGCCCGACCGCATCCATCCGACGCTCGAGGCGCAACCGCGCCTGCTCGACAACGTATGGCCGACGCTGCGCCCACTGCTCAAGCGGTAGGCGGTGCCGCCGGTCCGGCCAGCGGCAAGGTCGGCATCGCGGCATTGCCGCTGCACCCGGACCGCATCGACGTGCGGAGCCCCTCCGAGTTCGCGCTCGACCACATTCCGGGCGCCATCAACTGCCCGGTGCTCGACGACGCCGAGCGCGCCGAGGTCGGCACGCTGCATGCGCAGGATTCCGCGTTCGTGGCCAAGCAGCGGGGCGCCGCGATCGTCGCGCGCAACATCGCACGGATCATCGAGCAGCATTGCGAAGGCAAGCCGCGCGACTGGGCGCCGCTCGTGTACTGCTGGCGCGGCGGCAAGCGCAGCGGTTCGCTCGCGCACGTGCTGCAGCAGATCGGCTGGCGCGCGACGCAGCTCGACGGGGGCTACCAGACCTACCGCCGCCACGTCGTCGCGCAGCTCGCCACGCTTCCGACGCGCTTCCGCTACGTCGTCGTCTGCGGCCTGACGGGTTCGGGCAAGAGCCGCCTCCTGACCGCGCTCGCCGCGGAGGGCGCGCAGGTGCTCGATCTCGAGGCGCTCGCCCGCCATCGCGGCTCGCTGCTGGGCGACCTGCCCGACGATCCGCAGCCGTCGCAGAAATGGTTCGAAACCGGCGTGCTCGCGGGCCTCGAGCGCTGCGATCCCGCGCGGCCCGTGTTCGTCGAGTCGGAAAGCCGGAAGATCGGCTGCCTGCAGGTGCCCGACGCGCTGCTCGCCGCGATGCGCGCCGCCGCGTGCGTACGCGTCGCCACGCCGCAGGCGCTGCGCGTCGCGTTGCTGAAGGAGGAATACGCGCACTTTCTCGCCGATCCCGCGGCGCTGGCCGCGAAGCTCGAGCGCCTGCTGCCGCTGCATGGACGTGCGGTGCTCACGGCATGGGACGACGCCGCGCGCCGCGGCGACTTCGATACGCTCGTCGACGACCTGCTCGTGCGTCACTACGACCCGACCTACGCGCGCTCGATCGAGCGCAACTTCCCGCGCGTCGTCGACGCGCTCACCGTCGTTCCCGCCGGCATCTCGATGGCGGCATTCCGCGCGGTCGCGCGGCGCGTCATCGCGGAAGTCGGCGCACCGCTTCCGGAGCCCGTTGCATGAGCGGGCAGGCCGTCCCGGCGGCGAACATCGAAGTGCGCAGCATGGAGGAAATCCAGTGAGCACCTATGCGTTCCGCGTCGTGAACGTTTTCGCCCCCAGCCCCCTTGCCGGAAATCCGCTGTGCGTGTTCGAGGACGCGCGCGGACTCGACGATGCGACGATGCAGGCGCTGGCACTCCAGTTCAACCTGTCCGAGACGACGTTCGTGTTTCCGTCGACGCAGGCGACCGCGCACGTGCGCATCTTCACGCCGGCGTTCGAGATGCCGTTCGCCGGCCACCCGACGCTCGGCACCGCGCATGTCGTGCGCGCGCTGCGCAACGCCGGCGACCACCTGACGCTGGAAATGAAGGCCGGCATCATCCCGGTCACCGCGCACCATGACGTGTGGACGCTGACCGCGAACGCGCCTCGGCATCGCACGCCGTCGGCCACGCCGGCGGAACTGGCCGCGATGCTGGCGCTCGCGACCGAGGACATCGCATCCGATCCGCTGTGGGTCGACACCGGATCCGAACAGCTCATCATCCCGCTCGCCACGCCCGATGCGGTCCGCCGCGCCGCGCCTTCGGCCGCGGCGCTGCGCGCGCACGGCAGCAACGGGCAGCGCGCGATGGCGTACGTGTTCGCGTTCGACGGCGACCGCGTGCTCGCGCGCTTCTTCTTTCCCAAGCACGACTCGGTGCTCGAGGACCCGGGCACGGGCTCGGCCTGCGCCAACCTGGGCGGCTGGCTGCTGGCGACGGGATCGGCGCTGCCGCGCCGCTTCGTCGTTCATCAGGGGGACCAGGTCGACCGGCCCTGCCACCTCGGGCTCGAAGTCACGGCAAACCGCGAGATTCGCGTGTCGGGCCGGGTGATCGAACTGGCGCGCGGCACCGTCGACCTTTGACGGCTTCGGCGCGCTGTCCGGACCGGCCATTCGCGCGCTCCACGCTCCAGCCGGCGCGCCGTTACAGCCCGTTACAGAAAGGCCGCCGTCGCGCCGTCAACAAGCGCGCACACTCGCGCGTTCAAGCGGACAGGCCGGACGACGGAGGACGGGCATGACCAGGAACCTGCTGTGCGCATGCGTACTGGCGGCGGCCAGCGCGACCGCCGCCGGCGCGCCGGCACCGCTCGGCTACGACGATGCGCGCCACCTGCTGGCCCGGACCGGATTCGGCCCCACCGACGCCGAAGTGCGCCGCGTGGCCGCGTTGACCCGCGAAGCCGCGGTCGACGAACTGCTGCGAGAGTCCCGCACGAGTGCCGTCACGCCGCCGCCGGCGTGGACCGCGGACGCGGGCCCGCTGCGCGCGCCGCGCGGCGACACCGCCACCGAGGAGGAACGCAAGGCATTTCGCGAGACCCAGCGGCGCGAAGGCATCGAGCTGCGCGCCTGGTGGGTGCAGGAGATGCTCGTCACGCCCTCCCCGCTCACCGAGCGCATGACGCTCTTCTGGCACAACCACTTCGTGTCGAGCCAGCAGAAGGTCCGCTTCGCGCGGCTCATGTACGCGCAGAACGCGACGCTGCGCGCACACGCGCTGGGCAGTTTCGCGACGCTGCTCCACGCCGCGTCGAAGGAGCCCGCGATGCTGATCTACCTCGACGTCGCGCAAAGCCGGCGGGGCCAGCCCAACGAGAACTTCGCGCGCGAGGTCATGGAACTGTTCACGCTCGGCGAAGGCCGCTATACGGAAGCCGACATCAAGGAAGCGGCCCGCGCCTTCACCGGCTGGAGCCTCGACCGCGAGACCGGGCAGTACCTGTTCCGGCGTGGCCTGCACGACCCCGGCAGCAAGACGGTACTCGGACGCACCGGCCGCTTCGACGGCGACGCGGTGCTCGACGTGCTGCTCGAGCGGCCGCACACCGCCGAACACGTGACCGCCAAGCTATGGCGCGAGTTCGTCGGACCCGAGCCCGAACCGGGCGAAGTGTCGCGGATCGCACAGGTGCTGCGCGGCAGCGGCTACGACATCAAGGCGACGCTGCGCGCGTTGCTGCTGACCGACGCCTTCTGGCGCGCGGACAATCGCGGCACGCTGATCAAGAGTCCCGTCGAGCTCGTGGTCGGGACGCTGCGGCAGCTCGAGCTCTCGCCCGCGCAGGCGATGCCGTTCGCGGTGGCGGCGGCGGGCATGGGGCAGAACCTCTTCGCACCGCCCAACGTGAAGGGCTGGCCCGGCGGCGACGCGTGGATCAACTCCAGCACGCTGCTCGCGCGGAAGCAGTTTCTCGACCGCGTCGTGCGCAGCGAAGGCACGGGCAGCACGGGTGCGATGACCGCGGTCGCGCTGCGTGCGACCTCGGGCGACAACCGTGCGCCCATTCGCGCCTCGGGGATCGCCGTGCCGGAACCGGCGCCTCGCGGTCGACGACGAGAAGCTGCGTGCGGAGCGCTTCAGGCAGCGCATGGACGCCGGATTGCGCAACCTGCAGTTCGATCCCGCGCGCTGGGTTGCCCAACGCCCGGGCGCCACGCCCGCGGAGAAGATGGCGGCGGCGCGCGCGCTCCTGCACTCGGTGCGTCCGGCCGACGGCGATTCGCCCCAACCCGACGTCGACGCCGGCACGTTCGTGCGCGCGGCGCTGCTCGATCCCGTGTACCAGCTGAAGTGAGGGGACCGTCGATGCGACCACCTGACATGCCGACGATGGATCGCCGCGCCTTCCTGCGCGCTGCCGCGGCACTGCCTTGCCTGCGCGCCGCCGCACCCGTCGCGCTCTTCGGCACGGCCAGTCTCGCCGCGATCGCCGCCGCCGCCGCGCCGTCCGCCGATGCCTATCGCCGGCTGCTCGTGCTGGTCGAGTTGAAGGGCGGCAACGACGGGCTCAACTCGCTCGTTCCCTTCGCCGACCCTGCCTACTACGCGCTGCGGCCGAAGATCGCGATCCCCCGCGACCAGGTGGTTCAGCTCTCCGATCGCGTCGGCCTGCATCCTGCGCTGGCGCCGCTCGTGCCGCACTGGTCGCAGGGAGAGCTCGCGGTACTGCAGGGCGTGGGCTATCCCGACCCGAACCTCTCGCACTTCCGCTCGATCGAAATCTGGGACACGGGCAGCCGCAGCGAGGAATACCTGCCCGACGGCTGGCTCACCCGCGCGTTCGCCGCGCGCCCGGTGCCTCGCTCGTTCGCGGCCGACGGCGCGATCGTCGGCGGCAACGACCTGGGTCCGCTCGCGGGTGCCGGCACGCGCGCGCTGGCCATCGCGGATACCGCGCAGTTCCTGCGCCGCGCGCGCCTGGCGCAGGCGAGTGCCGACTCGCGCAACAAGGCGCTCGCGCACATCCTGAAGGTCGAGTCGGACATCGTGCAGGCGGCCGCGCACCTCGATGGCGACGCGACGCTTGGCACCACGTTTCCCACCACCGGCTTCGGCAACGCGATCCGGACGGCCTGCCGGATCATCGCGAAGCCCGCCTCGGTCGCGGCGCTGCGCGTCACGCTGTCGGGGTTCGACACCCACGCGAACCAGCCGGCCACGCAGGCGCGGCTCCTGGCCGAGCTGGCGGACGGGCTCGTCGCGCTGCAGAAGGGCCTCGTGGAACTCGGCCGCTGGGACGACACGCTCGTGCTCACCTACGCCGAATTCGGCCGGCGACCGAAGGAGAACCAGAACAACGGGACCGACCACGGCACCGCGAACGTGCACTTCGCGCTCGGCGGGCGCGTGACGGGCGGCCTCTACGGCGAGTCCCCCGATCTCGCGCATCTGTCGACGGACGGCAATCCCGCGCACGCGCTCGACTTCCGCAACGTGTACGCCACCGTGCTCGAACGCTGGTGGGGCATTCCCGCGCGCGACGCGCTCCGCGGCAGCTTCCGGCCGGTGCCGTTCATCGTCTAGGCAACGTCCGCAAAAGGCGTCCATGGGGCCAGTGGATGACGTGGAGCTGGCGCCGCGCCTTTTGCGGCCGGCACTGCTACTGCGAAATCAGGCGGCCGCCTTGGGGCGGCCCGGCTGCGGCCGCCGGAAAACCCTACGAAGAAACGAGAGTCATGCGGCGGGCTGCGTGCGAGCCGTCAATCGGCGGGACGTTCGCGAACTTCCTTGACCAACGCTCAAGTCCGGGCCATCCATGCGCACCGACAACGCGCGCGGATCCCGGCAACCAGGCGTGATCAGGCCACCTGCCACGCCGCGATGAACGCCTTCCAGTGCGGCGCGTCGAGCGCGCCGATCTTCTCGCGAACGTGCGCGATTTCCTTCGCGTACTCGCCGGCGGAGAGCTCGCCGCGCATCAGTCGGAACCGCTGGTAGACGAGGTACGTGTTGAGCACGTCCGTCTCGCAGTAGTTGCGCACCTGCTGCAACTCGCCCCGCGCAACGGCCCCGGCGACCTCGCTGCCGTCCATGCCGAGCTTGCCCGGGAACCCGCACAGTCGCGCCATCGCGTCGAGGCCCGCGCTCGCGCGCGGCTGGTACATCGCGAGGACGTCCATCAGGTCGAGGTGCCGCGTGTGGTAGCGACCGAGGTAGTTGTTGTACTTGAACTCGCGCTCCTCGTCGCCCCAGTCCCAGAACTTTTCCGCGACGACGCCGTGGATCAGCGCGCGATGCGTGAGGACCGGCAGGTCGAAGCCGCCGCCGTTCCACGAAACGAGTTGCGGCGTGAAGCGCTCGATACCGTCGAAGAAGCGCCGGATGAGCTCCGGCTCCGGATCGTCCTGTTCGCCGACCGACCAGATCCTGAGGTCGTTCGCCGTGCGCAGCGCGCAGCCGATCGCGACGACCCGCTGCAGGTAGAGCGGCGCGAAGTCGCCGCCGGTCGCCGCGCGGCGCCGCTGCGAGAACCACTCGCCGACCGCGGCGTCGTCGAGATCGGCCGGCAGGTCGGAGATCCGCCGGATGCCCGCGACATCGGGCACCGTCTCGATGTCGAACACGAGGATCGGCGTCATGACGCGAACACGCCGGTCGACAGATAGCGGTCGCCGCGATCGCAGACGACGAACACGATCGTCGCGTCGCGCAGTTCGCGCGACAGCCGCAACGCGACCGCGCACGCGCCGCCCGCCGACACGCCGCAGAAGATGCCCTCGCGGCGCGCGAGGTCGCGCATCGTCGTTTCCGCCTCGCCTTGCGTGACCGACTCGATGCGGTCGACGCGGCGCGCGTCGTAGATCTTCGGCAGGTACGCTTCGGGCCACTTTCGGATGCCGGGAATCGACGCGCCCTCGGCCGGCTGCGCGCCGACGATTCCGATCGCCGGATTGCGCTCCTTCAGGTACATCGAGACGCCCATGATCGTGCCGGTGGTGCCCATCGCCGAGACGAAGTGCGTGATGCGCCCCTGCGTGTCGTTCCAGATCTCGGGGCCCGTGGTCCGGTAGTGCGCGAGCGGATTGTCCGGGTTCGCGAACTGGTCGAGGATCACGCCCTTGCCGTCGTCGCGCATCCGTTGCGCCAGGTCGCGCGCGCCTTCCATGCCTTCGGCCTTGGTGACGAGGACCAGCTCGGCGCCGAACGCGGTCATCGACTGCCGCCGCTCGAGCGAGAGGTTGTCCGGCATGATCAGGACCATCCGGTAGCCCTTCATCGCGGCGACCATCGCGAGCGCGATGCCGGTGTTGCCGGACGTCGCCTCGATCAGCGTGTCGCCCGGCTTGATGTCGCCGCGCTTCTCCGCTTCGACGATCATCGAGAGCGCGGGTCGATCCTTCACCGAGCCCGCCGGATTGTTGCCTTCGAGCTTGCCCAGCACGACGTTGCCGGTGTCGCCCGGCAATCGCTGCAGCCGCACGAGCGGCGTGTTGCCAATCGTCGATTCGAGGGTCGGATACATGCGCGGGCGCTGTGGGCGAAAGCCGGTCATTGTAACCTCGCCCCCGGTTCGAACCGGTCCGCTGCGTCGGCACGGCGTCCCCGGCATAATGGCCCGTCCGTTCCCTGCCATCCGCTCATGGACATTCCCGATCGACTTGCACTTCGCTCCAGGCTGCCTGCCGCGGGCACCACGATCTTCAGCGTGATGTCGGCGCTTGCCGCGAAGCACGGCGCCATCAACCTGGGCCAGGGCTTTCCCGACTACGCCATCGACGCAACGCTCATCGAGCGCGTGCACGAGGCGATGCGCGCGGGGCACAACCAGTATCCGCTGATGCCGGGCGTGCTCGCGTTGCGGGAAGCGATCGCAGGCAAGGTCGCGCGGCTCTACGGTCGCGCCTACGACCCGGAGCGCGAAGTGACGGTGACCACCGGCGCGACGCAGGCGATCTTCACGACGATCCAGGCGCTCGCGCATCCGGGCGACGAGGTGATCGTGTTCGAACCCGCGTACGACAGCTACCTCCCGGCCGTCCAGCTGTCCGGCGCGACGCCGGTGCCGCTGCCGCTCTCGGTACCGGGTTATCGCATCGACTGGGACACCGTGCGCCGCGCGATCACGCCGCGCACGCGACTCATCGTCGTCAATACGCCCAACAATCCCGGTACCAGCGTCCTCACGGCGGAGGACGTCGCCACACTGGCGGCCGTCACGCGCGACACGCCGATCGCCGTCGTCAGCGACGAGGTGTACGAGCACATGGTGTACGACGGTGCCCGCCACGAAAGCATCGCGCGCAACGCGGAACTCGCGGCGCGCAGCGTCGTGATCGGCTCGTTCGGCAAGACGTTTCACGCCACCGGGTGGAAGGTCGGGTACGCGCTCGCGCCCGCCGCGATCACCGCGGAGATCCGTCGCGTCCATCAATTCACCGTCTTCACCGTCAACGCTCCAATGCAGCACGGGCTTGCGGCGTTCCTCGCGGATCCCGACCGGTACGAATCGCTGCCTGCCTTCTTCGCGCGCAAGCGCGACCTGCTGCGCAACGCGCTCGCGGGCGGCGCACTCGATCTGCTGCCCTGCGCAGGCAGCTACTTCCAGCTGGCCACCTACGCGCGCGTCAGCGACGAGCCCGCGCTGTCCTTCGCCGAGCGGCTGGTGCGGGAGATCGGGGTCGCGGTCATTCCGCTGTCGGCGTTCTACCGCGACGGCACCGACCACCGCGTGATCCGCTTCTGCTTCGCCAAACGCGAGGAGACGCTGCTGCGCGCTGCCGAGCGGCTGCAGGCGTTGCGCGCCTGACGTCGATTCGGCCGGACGCGGCATGCCCGATGACGATGCGCGCACGACACCGCACGCCCGCGTTGGTCCGGGCGCGGGCGCTGCTTCCCTGCGCGGCACGCGACGCCGAGGCGAACCGCGCGGGAACGCGCGGTCGTCTGGAAGCCACTGAACTCCGGCCTGCGACGCTGCGCCGGCGGGGCCAGGGTGGCCCGCGCCGGGCGCGGTCGATCGCGCCGCTATTTCTTGGCGGGCTCGTCCTTGGTCGCCGTGCTCTTCGTCTTCGCGTCCTTTGCCGCCTTTTCCTTCGCGGCGGCATCGGCCTTGGCCTTCGCCTTGGCGTCGTTCTCCGCCTTGTCTGCCGCAGCCTTGTCGGCCTTCGCCTTGGCCTTCGCGTCTGCCTCGGACTTGGCCTTCGCGTCCTTGTCGGCCTTCGCCTTCGCAGCCTCGTCGGTCTTCGCCTTGGCCTTCGCAGCCTCGTCGGCCTTCGCCTTGGCCTTCGGATCGACCGCGTCCTTCGCGGGCTCCTTGGGCGCCGCGGCGGGCACGGCCGCAGGTGCGGCAGCCGGCGCGGCAGTCTTGCCGGTTCGCTTGGCGCCGGTGCCGGCGCGGCCGCGGGACGGACTTCATCGGTTCGGCCTTGGCCGGTGCGGCGGCGGGCGCGGGCGGGAGTCGGGCGGCGCGGCAGCCTTGGCCGGTTCGGCCTTGGCAGCCGGTGCCGGCGCGGCCGCGGGTGCGGACTTCATCGGTTCGGCCTTGGCCGGTGCGGGGGCGGGCGCGGGAACCGGCGCCGCGGCGGTTGCAGGAGCCTTGCCGGCATCCGCCTTGGCCGCAGGGGCCGGGGCCGCCGCGGGCGCCGGGCTCGCGGCCTTGGCCGGAGCCGCCACCGGCTTGGTCGCGCCGGTCAGCGAAATGTCGGGCTTCAGCTTCTCGAACGTGGCGTCGCCGATGCCGTTGACTTTCTTCAGGTCCTCGAGCGACTTGAACCGGCCGTTGGCGTTCCGGTAGTCGATGATGGCCTGGGCCTTCACCGGTCCGATGCCGGGAAGCGCATCGAGCTCTTCCTTGGTGGCAGTGTTGATGTTGACGGCCGCGATCGCGAAGGTCGACAGCACGAACAGGAAAAAGGCAAATAGCAGGCGTTGCATGTGTGGGGTCCCCGATGATTCGACGCACGTGGCGGCCCACCGATGACGCGCGGGCGCCGCACTTTGATGCGAGACGAATGATACGGGGTTGCCGTACGTAAGACTTGACGGCGCGCATGGGCGCATGCCGGCTCGCGTTCGCCGGCCTCGGCACCGCCGGGATAGCCCCGCGGGCGCCGCGGCCGTCGCCGGCCCGGCCCCGCAGGAACGCCCCTACTTCGGGGGCTTCGCGTCCGACGCCGCGCGGACCTCCCCCTTGACCGACGGCCCGGCGGCCTTTCCCTCCGGCCGTCCATCGGACTTCGCGCCCGAGACGGCCGCGACCTTGGGCTGCGGACCGCCGACCGAGACGTCGTTGCGGAGCTTTTCGAGGCGCTTGGCGCCGATGCCCTTCACGTTGCGCAGATCGTCGACCGTCTTGAACGGCCCGTTGGCCTTGCGGTAGTCGAGGATCGCCTGCGCCTTGGCGGGCCCGATGCCCGGCAGCGCCACGAGTTCGTCCTTGGTGGCGGTGTTGAGGTTGACGGCCGCGGCGGCCGGTACGACGACGAGGAATTGCGTGGCGAGCGCCAGGGCGAGCGCGCCGATGAGCTTGTGCATGGTGGGTCCTCCGTTCGGGTGGGCGATGCGCCGTCTTTGCCGCGGTCCCCTGGGCGAGGCGCGCGGCGCGACGGCGTTCGCTCACGTTACGGGGGACGCGGACGACTCCGCCATCAGCCGTTCGACATAGCGCGGCACCGCGTCCTCGACGCTCGCCATCGGTGCGCGATAGCCGGTGGCGCGCAACGCCGTCAGGTCGGCCTGCGTGAAGCTCTGGTACTTGCCCGCGAGCTGCGCCGGGAATTCGATGTACTCGACCGCGCCTTCGCGCACGAGTTCGATGAGCGGCAATGCGGCCTTGCCCTCGGCGACGCGGCAGGCGTTGATGGTCGCCGTCGCGACCTCGTTGTACGACTGCGCGCGCCCGCTGCCGACGTTGAAGACCCCGGAGCGGTCGGGATGTTCGAGGAAGTCGAGATTGACCTTCACCACGTCGGCCACCGACACGAAGTCGCGCCGCTGCTCGCCGGCCGAGTACCCGCCCGAGCCCTGGAACAGGCGCACGCGCCCGTCCGCGCGGTACTGGTTGAAGAAGTGCCAGACCACCGACGCCATCCGCCCCTTGTGCTGCTCGCGCGGCCCGTAGACGTTGAAGTAACGGAAGCCCGCGATCTGCGCCGTGCGCTCGGGCAGCACGCGCCGCACGTACTGGTCGAACAGGAACTTCGAGTAGCCGTACACATTGAGCGGGCGCTCGTGCTCGCGGCCTCTCCACGAACGTCGTGCCCGCGCCGTACACCGATGCGCTGGAGGCGTACAGCAGCGGGATGTCGTTGTTCTGGCAATGCTCGAGCAGCGTGGCCGAATAGCGGTAGTTGTTGGACATCATGTACCGGCCGTCGGTCTCCATCGTGTCGGAGCACGCGCCCTGATGCAGGACCGCCTCGACGTCGTCGTCGAAGTCGCCGGCCGCGATGCGCGCGAGAAACTCCGCCTTGTCGATGTAGTCGGCGATCTCGCAATCGGCCAGGTTGCGGAACTTGTCGGCGCGCGTCAGGTTGTCGACCGCGATGATGTCGGTCGTGCCGCGGTCGTTGAGCCCGCGCACGATGTTGGAACCCACGAAGCCGGCGGCGCCGGTGACGACGATGTACAAGGTGGGCTCCTGGTGTGGCGAACTAGAGTTCGAGGTCGATGCCGCCGAGCTCGCTCGTCACGTACGGGACGCGCGGCGCGACGGCGCACAGCAATTCGTAGCCGACGGTCGCCGCCGCGCTCGCGACGTCGTCCACCGGCAGCCCTTCGCCCCAGAGCACGACGGGGCTGCCGACGCGCGCTTCCGGCACGTCCGACAGGTCCACCGTCAGCATGTCCATCGACGGCCGTCCCGCGAGCCTGACCTTGCGCCCGCAGACGAGCACGGGCGTGCCGTTCGGCGCGTGGCGCGGATAGCCGTCCGCGTAGCCGCACGCGATCACGCCGATGCGGTGCGGACGCGAGGCCGTGTAGGTCGCGCCGTAGCCGACGCTGTCGTTCGCCTTCAGTTCCTGCACGCCGATCAGTGCCGAGCGCAGCGTCATCACCGGCTTCAGGCCGAGCATGGCGGCCGTGTCGTACGCAAACGGCGTGGCGCCATAGAGCATGATGCCCGGCCGCACGATGTCGCCGCCGACTTCCGCGAAGCGCACGATGCCCGCGGAGTTGGCGAGCGAGCGCGGATAGGGCAAGCCGCGGCACGCCGCCTCGAACAATGCGAGCGGCTCGGCGAGTCCGTCGTCCTCGTCGGATCGCGCGAAGTGCATCATGAGGCGCAGCGCCGCGACCGACGGGGACGTCGCGAGCCGCGCGCAAATGCCCGCGACCTCGGACGGCCGGAAGCCGAGCCGGTTCATCCCGGTGTTCACCTTCACGAAGACCTCGAGCGGGCGCGCCAGCACGGCGGTCTCGAGCATGCGCACCTGTTCCATGTCGTGCACCGCGGTGGCCAGTCGCCGCTGCGCGAACTCGGGCAACTCGCGCTCCTCGAAGAATCCCTCGAGCAGCAGGATGCGCCGCGTGTAGAGTCGTTCGCGCAGTTCGTACGCGGCGTCCGTCTCCACCAGCGCGAGGCCGTCGGCCTCCTCGAGCGCGGGCAGCACGCGCGCCAGCCCGTGTCCGTACGCGTTGGCCTTGACCACCGCGAGGACCTGCGTGCCGGCGGCCTTTGCGCGCACCAGCCGCAGGTTCTCGCGCAGCGCGGCGAGATTGATCTGGGCGTAGAGCGGACGGGCCATGCGGCGGACGGTGGAGGTGTGGTCGGGGGAGGCCGGGACGAAGCTGCGGGCGCGTCGCGCTTGCAACCATTGCCGCCGGCCAAAGGACACGGCATGCAAACATGGTATAAAGCGCGGGCCGCGCGACGATACTCATTATAACCATCCACCGGCGCGGTCCCTGGCCACGCCGATCCCGGATGCGGGGATACCCTCCCGGCGCGCGTCCATCGACTCCCGAGAGGCAATGAAGGCCGGTTTCTACACCATCATGGCGGCGCAGTTTTTTTCGTCGCTCGCCGACAATGCGCTTCTGGTCGCGGCGATCGCGCTGCTGCGCCAGCTGAACGAACCGGACTGGATGACGCCGGCGCTGCAGCAATGCTTCGTCGTGTCGTACGTCGTGCTGGCGCCGCTCGTCGGCGCATTCGCCGATTCGATGCCCAAGGGCCGCGTGATGCTGCTCACCAACGGCATCAAGGTGGTCGGCTGCATGCTGATGCTGTTCACGGTCCACCCGCTGCTCGCCTACGCGGTCGTCGGTCTGGGGGCCGCCGCCTACTCGCCCGCGAAGTACGGAATCCTGACCGAACTCCTGCCGGCGCGGCAGCTCGTCGCCGCCAACGGCTGGATCGAAGGCACGACGGTCGGCTCGATCGTGCTCGGGGTCCTCCTCGGCGGCGTGCTGATCAGCCAGACGGGCTCGACCTACCTGCTGGGCTTCGACGTGCCGGCGATCGACACCGGCATCGATACGCCGCCCGAAGCGGCGATCCTGGTCATCGCCGTGTTCTACGTGATCGCCGCGATCTTCAACTGGTTCATCCCCGACACCGGCGTCGACCACCGCGTCCCGAGCCGCAACCCGTTCTACCTCGTCCGCGAATTCTCGCACTGCGTCGTGCTGCTGTGGCGCGACAAGCTGGGCCAGATCTCGCTCGCGACGACGACGCTGTTCTGGGGCGCGGGCGCGACGCTCAAGTTCATCGTGCTGGCGTGGGCCGCCAAGGCGCTGGGCTTCGACCTGTCGCAGGGGTCGTACCTCACCGGCGTGGTGGCGGTCGGCATCGCGCTCGGCGCGGTGCTCGCCGCGCGCTACATCACGCTGCGGAAGTCGACGACCGTGCTGCCCATCGGCATCGTGATGGGGCTCATCGTGATCGCGATGATCTTCGTCACCAAGCTGCCCGTCGCGATCGTCGTGATGATCCTGATCGGCGCCTGCGCGGGCTTCTTCGTCGTGCCGATGAACGCTCTGCTGCAGCACCGCGGCCACGTGCTGATGGGCGCCGGGCATTCGATCGCCGTGCAGAACTTCAACGAGAACATCGGCATCCTCGTGATGGTCGGCCTCTACGCGGTGATGATCCGCGAGGGCGTCAGCGTCAATCGCGCGATCGTGATGTTCGGCCTCTTCATGTCGTCGGCGATGCTGCTCGTGCTGTGGCAGCACCTGCGCAACCAGGCGAAGGTCGACTCGCTGAAGCTCATCCCCGAGGACGGCGACGGGCGCGAGGGGCACTAGGAACGTCCGCAACAGGTGTCCGTCGTGCCCGTGGATGACGTAGAGCCGGCGTCGCGCCTTTTGCTCACCGGCACTTCAACTGCGAAGTCAGGCGGCCGCCTTGGGGCGGCCGACGCGGCGGCCACGAATCAAAGCCACGAAAAAACGAGTGGCATGCGGCTGGCTGCGTGCGAGTCGTCCGAAGGCGTTCCCGAGACTTATCTAGGCGCCCGACCGCTCTGCGCGCAAGCGGTCGGCGGGACGCTGCTGCTCCGCGTCAGAGTATTATGGGCTTGTCCGACAGCTCGTTGCGGTCGTCGCCCGAACGCGGCGAATGCTGCGCCAGCAGTCGTATTGATCGCGGCCACCCCCGCCGCGATGCCCTCCGCGCAACGACCGGCACGCAGCGATGTTTCCATCTGCGCGCAGATCGCCTCCCACGCGGCGGTCCCCACGTGCGCGTGGATGCCGCGATCGGCGACGATCTCGACGTCGCGGTCGGCCAGCAGGATGTAGACGAGCACGCCGTCGTTGCGCTCGGTGTCCCAGACGCGCAGCAGCCCGAACACCTCCAGCGCGCGCTCGCGCGGCGACATGCGCTGCCACACGCGCGCAAGCGGCAGCGCCGCCTCCAGCGCGAAGCAGACCTGCCCCGAGTGACGCAGCTCGCCCTCGGTGATCGCGTTCTCGACGCGCACCAGTTCCTCGGGCGGAAACGCGCGGCGCACGTCGGCACGGTCGGTGACCAGGTGGCGCCAGAGCCGGCGCCAACGGGAAACGCGGCGATTGGGCATCAGTCCCATCCTCCCGACGCGCCGCCGCCGCCGAAGCCCCCGCCGCCGCCCGAAAAGCCGCCGCCGAGGCCGCCGCCACCCCCGCCGCCGCCCCAGCCGCCCGTGGGAATCCACACCCCGCCGCCGCGTCGCGTGAGCCCGGTGCCCGCGCCCATGAACAGCATGACGATGAACGCGACGACGGCCGCGACACCCGCGATCAGCAGCGACCCGGCGACGACCCACGCGCCCGCGCCGACGATGCCCGCGCCGACCGTGGAACCGAGCGCCTTGCCGAAGATCCGGCGCAGGATCGAGCCCAGCACCGGCACGACGACGAACACGATGATCAGCAGCATCTCGATCGGAAACCCGCCGCCGGAGCGCGCCTGCGGCTTGGCGGCCGGACGCGCCGCCATCGGCTCGCCCTTGTTCACGACCGCGATGATCTGGTCCACGCCCGCCGTGATGCCCTGCGCGAACTGTCCCTGCCGGAAAAATGGCGCGATGGTCTCGGCGATGATCCGGCGCGACGTGATGTCGGTGAGCACGCCTTCGAAACCGTAGCCGACTTCGATCCGCAACCGCTTGTCGTCCTTCGCGACGACCAGCAGCGCCCCGTTGTCCTGGCCCTTGCGCCCGATCTTCCACGCATCCGCCACGCGGATCGAGAACGCCTCGATCGGCTCGGGCTTGGTCGTCGGCACCACGAGCACGACCAGCTGGTTGCCCGTCTGCTGCTCCCACGCGGCGAGCTTCGCGTCGAGGCCCTGTGCGTCCGCGGGCGACAGCGTGTTCGTGAGGTCGGTGACTCGCGCCCGCAGCGCGGGCACCGGCACGAGGCCATCCGTGTGCGCTTCCCATGGGGCGGGCGCCGCAGCGGGCGGCGTGACGGCAGGTGTCGCGGCGGGCGGGCCGGCGACGGCGCCACCGGTGCCGGCTGCTGCGCATGCACGCAGGCGACCCCGAGTGCAACCAGCAACGCGGTCACGACGCGCGCGATGCGCGCCCGATCAGGGAACGTCATGGTCGAAGGTCACCGCGACGAAGCGGCGAGGAAGGATGAAGGTGCCGGGTGCAACCGCGCGCGACCATCGGGGTGGTCGCGCGCGGCGGCGAGTCAATAGCCCTTCTTCATCAACTCCTGCGCCGGATCCGCCGCCGCCTCGGCCGTCTTGTTCGCGGGCACCGCGGAAGTCTTCGCGGGCGCGGCGGGCGCGGGCACGGCGGGCGCCGCCGGCGTCTTGCCGAAGTCGACCTTCGGCGGCGCGCTGATCGCGGCTTCGTTCTCGACCGCGAAGTTGGGCTTCACCGACATGTTGAACAGCATCGCGGTCAGGTTGGTCGGGAACGAGCGCACCGTCGTGTTGTAGGCCTGCACCGTGTCGATGTAACGCTTGCGCGCCACCGTGATCCGGTTCTCCGTGCCTTCGAGCTGCGACTGCAGGTCGCGGAACAGCGCGTCCGACTTGAGGTTCGGATAGTTCTCCGCGACCACCAGCAGCCGCGACAACGCGCTGGTCAACTGGCCCTGCGCGGCCTGGAACTTGGCGAACGCCGCCGGATCGTTCACGAGTTCCGGCGTGGCCTTGATCGCGCCCACGTTCGCACGCGCGTTGGTGACGGCCGTCAGCACGTCCGCTTCCTGCGCCGCGTATCCCTTCACCGTGTTCACGAGGTTGGGCACGAGGTCGGCCCGCCGCTGGTACTGGTTGACCACTTCGGACCATGCGCCCTTGATGCCCTCGTCCTGGCGCTGCAGGTCGTTGTAGCCGCAGCCCGCAAGCGACATCACCACGAGGGCGGACATCAGGGTGGCGATTTTTCTCAGCATTGTTTCCTCCGGGCGGGAAGCGAACGGACAGGTGTCCGCATATCGCAATATGGGGCGGCCGGCGGCCGCATGCAAGTCAGGGCGCGGCGTCCGGGACGATCGGCGGTTCCGGGGGTGCGAACTGCACGCTTTCCGCGACGGTCGCCCGCGCGAGCAGCAGGTCCTCCCAGGCCTTGGCCTTGTCGGGCAGGTTCCGCAACAGGTAGGCGGGATGGTACGTGACAATCAGCGGCACGCCCTGATAGCGGTGCACGCGTCCGCGCAGGCTCGCGATCGTCGCGTCGGTGGACAGGAGCAGCGACGCCGCGCTCTTGCCCAGCGCGACGATGAGCTTCGGGCGCAACAGCGCCAGCTGCCGCTCGAGATAGGGCTGGCACGCCGCAGCCTCACCGGGTTCCGGCGTGCGGTTGTTGGGCGGACGGCACTTGAGCACGTTCGCGATGTAGACGTTCCTGGCGCGGTTCATCCCGAGGGCGGCCAGCATGCTGTCCAGGAGCCGCCCGGCCTGCCCGACGAAGGGTTCGCCGCGCGCGTCCTCCTCGGCGCCGGGGGCTTCGCCCACGAACAGCCAATCCGCCTCGCGATCGCCGACGCCAGGCACGGTCTTGTGCCGCGTGCGGGACAGCGGACACGCGGTGCAGTCCGCGATATCCGCGACCAGCGCGCTCCAGTCGAGCGTCGCGATGCGGGCGCGGCGATCCTCCCCCGTCGGCGCGATGCCCTCCGCGCGTACCGGCGCGACCGTGGCCGCCGGCACGTCGGGCGCTGCGGGCACGCGCGCGCGCTTCGGCGGTTCCGCGGCGGGCGCGTTCGCGGCCATCGCGGGCATCCCGACCGGACGGACGGCCATCGGCGGCGCGCGCGTGAGCGCCGGTTCCGGCGCCGTGCCGGCAGCGTCCGGCAACGCCTGCGGCGCCGCGGTCGCCGGCGTGCGCAACCGCCAGCGCGGCGCCACGCCGAGTTCCTCGAGCATCTGGTCGCGCGTGGCCATCAGGCGCCCATGACTCCGAACGGGCTCACGCCACGCCGCATCACCAGCGCATCCTCGCGAACGCCGTCCGCGTCCGCGGGGTAATACGCGTTGCGGCGCGCCACCCGCTCAAAGCCGGCCGACTCGTACAGCGCGATCGCCGGCGCATTGCCGACGCGAACCTCGAGAAACACGTGCTCGGCGCCGAGCCGGACCGCCTCGCGCAGGAATCGCTCGAGAAGCATGCGACCAAGACCCTCGCGCCGGGCGTCGGTCATCACCGATAGGTTGAGCAGCTGCGCCTCGCCCGGTCCCAGCATCAGCACGCCGTACGCGACGATCCTTCCTTCGCGTTCACCGACCAGCGTGCTGTAGCCCGCGGCGAGCGCGTCGCGGAAGTTGCCGGGCGTCCACGGCGCCGCGTGGATCTGCGCTTCGAGCGCACCGACATAGGGCACGTCGCCGGGACGCAGCGGCCGCCAGGTCACTTCGGCGGACAGCGAGGGCTTGGGCACGCTCGCCAACGTCAGTCCCCGCGCGGCCGCCCGAAGGGGACTGACCGCGCCCCCTTGGGGGGCAGCGAGCGCAGCGAGCGTGGGGGTCCAACCCGATCCCCGCGCGGCCGCCCGAAGGGGACTGACTGCGCCCCCTCGGGGGGCAGCGAGCGCAGCGAGCGTGGGGGTCCAACCCTATCCCCGCGCGGCCGTCCGAAGGGGACTGACCGCGCCCCCTCGGGGGGCAGCGAGCGCAGCGAGCGTGGGGGTCCAACCCTATCCCCGCGCGGCCGTCCGAAGGGGACTGACCGCGCCCCCTCGGGGGGCAGCGAGCGCAGCGAGCGTGGGGGAACAACCCTATCCCCGCGCGGCCGTCCGAAGGGGACTGACCGCGCCCCCTCGGGGGGCAGCGAGCGCAGCGAGCGTGGGGGAACAACCCCTACTTCTGCCGCCTGCGCGCCTGGACGAGCGCACCCGCAAATCTCCCGTCGTCCCCGCGCAGGCGGGGACCCAGCGACTTCGCTGGAACGACGCTGGGTCCCCGCCTGCGCGGGGACGGCGGCGAACGATTCGTGCATGTCCGCGACGCTCATTGGAGCCGCATGCCGGACGCGCGTTCGGCGGTGGTCAGCGCCACGCGATGGCGCACGTAGATCGGCATCGCATCCGCGGCGGCCACGCCCTCGCCGGCGGCGAACCGCGGTGCGGCGAGCTCGGCGATCGCCCGCGCGTCGGGCGCCACCGTCGCGTCGTGACCGGGGAGTCCGAGCCTGCGCGGAAGCTCGGCGTAGACGGCAAAGCCATCCCCGGCGCCGAACCATTCGCCGTCGTCCGCGCACGCGACCGCGTCGGGCGGCACCACGGCGGGCGCGACAACCGACTGCCACCTGCCTTCCTGCCGTGCATAGGCGGCGACGTAGACCTCCCGCATCCGTGCATCGAGGCACGCGAGCACGCGCGGAACGCCGTGCACGGTCCACGCCCGCTGGGCGAGCGCCTCCAGCGTGCAGACCGGGACGAGCGGCACGTCCGCACCAAGCGAGAGTCCCTGCGCGACCCCGCACGCGATGCGCACGCCGGTGAACGAACCGGGGCCGGCACCGAATGCGATGAAGTCGAGGTCGGTCAGCGCAAGGCGGGCCTCCGCGAGCACCGCCTCGACCAGCGGCAGCAGGCGTTCCGAATGCGCATGGCCGGCGGGCTCCGCGCGTTCGTGCCACGCGTCGCCGCGGCGGCAGCCGACGGTGAGCCAATGGGTCGACGTGTCGAACGCGAGCAGATTCACGTCGCGGAGTTTACCGGACGAGGGGCGCGGCCACCGCCCCCGGTACAATCCGACCGGCGCGCCACGCACGGCCAGCCGCCTTCGCGTCCCCCTCCCTGTCACCGCCCTCCGTGCCCTCCGCCTCCGCTTACCCACCCGCCGCTCCCGTCACGATCGAATCGCTCGACCAGGAAGGTCGCGGCGTCGCGCATGTCGACGGCAAGGCGATGTTCGTCGAGGGCGCACTTCCCGGTGAAGTCGTCACCGTGACGATCCTCAAGGAGCGGCCGAGCTTCACCGTCGCGCGGGTGGCCACGGTCCACCGCGCGAACGCCAGCCGCGTGACGCCCCGCTGCCCGCATTTCGGCGTCTGCGGCGGCTGCACGCTGCAGCACGCGCACCCCGCGCTGCAGGTCGCCGCGAAGCAGCGCGCGCTGGAGGATGCGCTCGTGCGGATCGGCCGCGTACGGCCCGCGACGATGCTGGCGCCGATCGAAGGTCCCGCGTGGGGCTACCGCTTCCGCGCGCGCCTCTCGGTGCGCCACGTGGTGAAGAAGGGCGGCATGCTGATCGGCTTCCACGAGAAGAAGTCGAGCTTCGTCGCCGACATGACCGAGTGCCACGTGCTGCCGCCGCACCTGTCGGCGCTGCTGCCGTCGTTGCGCGAACTGGTCGGCGCGCTGTCGCTGCGCGATCGCCTGCCGCAGGTCGAGGTGGCCGTCGGCGAGCGTGCCGGCACCACGGTCTACGCGCTGGTGCTGCGCATCCTCGCGCCATTGAGCGCCGAGGACGAGACGCGGCTGCGCAACTACGCGGACGCGAACGGCGTGGAATTCTGGCTGCAGACCGGCGGACCCGCGACGGTGGTCCCGTTCCACCCGCCGCGCGCGACGATCGCGTACACGCTCCCCGAGTTCGCCGTGACGATGCCGTTCGGTCCCGCCGAGTTCACGCAGGTCAACAACTCGATCAACCGGGTGCTCGTGCGCCGCGCCGTCGCGCTGCTGGCGCCGCAGGCGGGCGAGCGCGTCGCCGACTACTTCTGCGGCCTCGGCAACTTCACGCTTCCGATCGCACGCAGCGGTGCGCAGGTCCTGGGCATCGAAGGCAGCCTGCCGCTGGTGCGCCGGGCCGAGGAAAACGCGGCGAGCAACGGACTGGAGTCGCGCGCGCGCTTTGCCGCTGCGAACCTCTTCGCGGTGACGCCGGAGAGCATCGCCCTGCTGGGCCGGTTCGACCGTGCGCTGATCGACCCGCCGCGCGAAGGCGCGATCGAGCTCGTGAAGTCGCTGCCGGCGCGCTCGGAACACGGCGGCCTGCAACGCATCGTGTACGTGTCGTGCGCGCCCGGCACGCTCGCGCGCGACGCCGGCGTGCTCGTCCACGAGCGAGGCTACACGCTGCTCGCCGCGGGCGTCGTCAACATGTTCCCGCACACCGCGCACGTCGAATCGATCGCCGTGTTCGGCTGATCCGCCGGATCGGCGCGCAGCGCGGCGCCCGCCCCGTTCGCGCTATCCGCCGCTCTGCGCGTGCGGCGATACATGCAGGCGCGTATGTATCCCGGCGCACCAAGCGCGTCCCCGACCCGCGGCCGCGCAGCGCGAACCGCGTCGTCCCGTCATAGCGGAATCGCCCGGATTCGGCCCCCGCATTTCGCCGCACCCGCGGCGTCGCCCCTGCGCCCCTTTGCCGCAGGCTGATCGCGAGGCGACGATCGCCACGTGTGGCAACGCAGCAACAGGCGTCCCGCGATGCCAGCGCAAATTGACCCGGGTCAACTATCGCCCGATCGGGCCGGCGCAGCATCGCCAACATCGTTACGAAATTGCCACATGCAACCGCCGATGCACCGGGCGTGGCGGCCGTAACACCGGTCGTTACAACAAGGCAAAACCAGGGAGCCTCACAATGAGATTCAAGTCCATCCTCGCGACCGCCGGCGTGCTTGCGGCCTTGGCGGTGTTCACGGCATCGCCTGTATTCGCGCAGAACAAGCTGGCTGCCCCGAGCATGCCGGTCTGCGCGAACTGCCATGAAAAGTCGGCCACCAGCATCATGCTGACCGCCCACGGTGCCACCAACGACGCCGCCGGATCGTCCTGCCAGACGTGCCACGGCGACGCCTCGGCGCACATGAAGGACTCGGGCGTGAAGCCGGTCAACGCGCTCAGCAATCCCAACTCGACGGCCGACGAGAAGTCGGCCATCTGCTTGAGCTGCCACTCCGGCAGCCGCCATCTCGAAGCCTGGCGCGTGTCCACGCACCGCAAGGTCGAGGTGACCTGCGTCAACTGCCACAACATCCACGGCATGCAGTCGGCGTCCAACAACAAGAACATCAAGAACGCCGCGTTCGCCGCCGCGCCGTACACGACGACCAACCGCCAGCTCTCGTACAAGGCGTGCATCGAGTGCCATACGGACATCCGCGCCGAGATCCTGAAGCCGTCGCATCACCCGATCGTCGAAGGCAAGGTCACCTGCAGCGACTGCCATGACCCGCACGGCTCGCTGACCACCGCCAGCCTCAAGGCCGAATCGAACGTCGACCTGTGCCTGGGCTGCCACGCCGACAAGCGCGGCCCCTGGATCCACGAGCATCCGCCGGTGATGGAAAACTGCGCCACCTGCCACACGCCGCACGGCTCCGCCCACAACCGCCTGCTGGCCCAGAAGCCGCCCGCGCTGTGCGCCGACTGCCATCCGGGTGGCCACACGCACGGGATCTACGACGGACGCGGGACGATTCCCGGTGTCCAGCCGTCGAACATCCGCTTCGAGGGAAGTGGTTGCGTCGGGTGTCACCGCGCAATCCACGGCAGCAACGCGCCGGCCTCGGCATACGGCCAGTTCTTCCTCCGCTAGCGAATCGGGATTAGGGGAAAGTCATGAGAAAGACACTCATTGCGGCGGTGGTCGCGAGCATGTTCGCGAGCGGCAACGCTCTTGCCGCGGACGACAACACCGGCGGCTTCGTATGGCAGGGTTCCGCCACGGTCGGCGGCCGCGCGACCAGCACGGACGGCGGCACGCGCAACGGCGCGTATGCAACTTCGTCCGCGACACTCACGCCCTGGCAGGGTCCCGAGGACGTCGCCAAGGCGCAGGAGTACCAGGACACGCAAAGCGGCGTCATCGGGTACTTCGACATCCTCGGCGGCAGCCGCGGGTACTACCTGCGCGGATTCGGCGAGAACTTCGGCCGCGACGACCAGTACATCAACATCCTGGGCGGCGGCTACAACTCGTGGAAGGCGCAGCTCTACTCGGACAACATTCCGCACAACCTGTCGTTCAACGCGCTGACCCCGCTGCAGAATTCCGGCACGGCGGTCATGTCGAACCCGGGCACGCCGCCGTATCCGCCCGCCCGGTTCCCGGGCGGCTGGAACACGTTCAACTACAGCGTCCAGCGCGACACGATCGGCGGCAACCTCGAGGTGTCGGCCGGTTCGCCGTTCTACATCCGCGGCGACTACAACGAAGTCACGATGACCGGCACGCGACCCTGGAGCGGCCAGCTCGGCACGGGCTCCGGCAACGGCCTCATCGAGTTCGGCGCCCCCACCGACTACAAGACGCAGAACACGACGATCGACGTCGGCTATCTCGGCAAATCGTGGAACGTGAAGCTGCAGTACCTTGACAGCAAGTTCTCCAACGGCGCGGAGACCGCCCAGTGGACGAACTTCTTCATGGCGAACCAGCTCGACACGTCGCTGCTCGCGCCGGACAACGAACTGAAGAAGTGGACGTTCAGCGGCGTGTGGAAGGACCTGCCGTGGGATTCGGCGATCAACTTCCGCGTCACGCAGAGCGACCTCACCAACTCGTTCGCGGTGGACGGCGGCGGCCTGAAGGGCTACAACAACGCGTCACCGCCGCCGCAGGCCGGCTACCTCATCACGGCGCCGAGCTCCAGCACGTTCAACGGCGACGTCCAGACGACGACCGCGACGGTGTCGTGGGCCGCCACGCCGTACAGGAACTTCGACTCGCGCGTCTACTACGAGTACTACGACAAGCAGAACAGCTCGACGCCGATCTCGTACGCGGCGGGCGGCCTGCCGGTTCCCAATACCTGCGGCAGCAGCAGCGCCACGCAGTACTGCATGGGCGCGCTGGCGGCGCCGGACAACTTCGAGTACACGAAGAACCTGTACGGCCTCGACCTCAACTACCGGATCGACTCGCGCCAGAAGATCCTGGCACAGTACAACTACGTGCAGATCGATCGCGAGCTCGCGCCCGCCATGGAGTCGACGCTCAATCGCGCCTGGATCGAGTACCGCAACACGAAGTGGGCGAACTGGAGCGGCCGCCTGCGCTACCAGTACCAGCAGCAGCGTTCGGACCTCAACCCCACGGTGACGAACAACGCCAGCAACGTGAGCCCCACCACGGTGCCGTACTACTTCGCCGCCTACGACGTCAACAACTTCGACCAGAACATGCTGCGGTTGAACGTCGACTGGACGCCGATGCCGCTCATGTCGGTGGGTTTCGGCGCCACGTGGCGCGGCACGGACTTCAAGGACAACTACTACGGCCGCATCGACGACCGCACGCAGTTGTACGACATCTCGGTCAGCTACGGCGACCCGGACAAGTTCCGGATCACCGGCATCGGCAACTATGGCCAGGTGAAATTCAACCAGGACTACCGCAATACCGGCAACCCGAGCCTCGGCCCGACGCCGGACGCCGGCACCAACAGCACCAACTTCAACTGGGGCACCGAGAATTCGCAGGGGAACTGGCTGCTGGCAGTGCTGGCCGACTGGGTTCCGATGCAGAACCTCAAGGTCACGACGTCGTACAGCTATTCGAAGACCGACGGCGGTGTGGACTTCTGGTCGGACAACCAGCAGGCAGCCGGCGGGTTCAACGGCGGCCCGCTCGTCAACTACGTGACGGACAACACGACGACCCAGCGCTTCCAGCTGAAGGCGGACTACGCATTCAACAAGAAGTGGAGCATGACCGCCGGGTACTGGTACAACAAGTACGACTACACCGACGGCCAGATGGCGGGCTACGCGAGCTTCTACCCGTACTTCCAGAGCCTGGGTACCAGCACCACCAGTTTCGGCACGAACAACACCTGGAACACCGGCGCGTTCGCCAATCCGAGCTACACACAGAGCATCTTCTACCTGACGGTGACCTACAAGTTCGGCACGCCGCCGCAGCCGATCCCGGCCATGCCCATGGCGCAAGCCCAGGCGCCCGCCCCGGTCGTGGCCCCGCCGCCGGCACCGGCACCGCGTCCGGCGACGCCCGCGCCCGCACCCGCGCCGCAGGTGCAGAAGATCACGCTCGACTCGAAGGTGCTGTTCGACTTCGACCGTGCCGTGCTGAAGCCCGAAGGCAAGGCGGCGATCGACAGCATGGTCGTGGCCAAGCTCGCACAGATGCAGAAGCTCGAAGTGGTGCTGGTGACCGGCCATACCGATCGCATCGGAACCGAAGCCTACAACCAGAAGCTGTCGGAGCGTCGTGCGGATTCCGTGCGCGACTACCTGGTCAGCAAGGGCGTGGACAAGGCGAAGATCGAGACCATCGGCCTGGGCGAGAAGCAGCCGGTCGTGCAGTGCGATCAGAAGAACCTGAAGGCGCTGATCGAATGCCTGCAACCGAATCGCCGCGTCGAAGTGCAAGCCAAGGGCGAAGCGACGAAGTAACCCGCCGATCGGGGCGACGCGCGGGAACCTCGCGCCCGCCTCGACCGACGACGAACCGCAAGTTCGGCAGCAGAGGTCCGCACCCCGTACCTCCCGCGCTCTTTGCGCCGCGCGGATGCCCTCACCGGCCCCCTCATGGGGCCGGTTTCTTTTGGTGGCGGGCAATGCCTGTCACATCGGCCTGCCCGATCACCTTCCGCGTCGGCTCGTGGACGCGAACGCACCCAAAGGTTCAGGACGTCATGTCCGCAACGCATGAATCGGGCGCATCCGTCGTCCCCGCGAAGGCGGGGACCCAGCGGCGTGGACGTGCGAAACACCGAAGCCACTGGGTTCCCGCCTTCGCGGGAACGACGAGCCATTGCTGCGCCCAGAGCATGCAAGACGATGCAACCAGTGACGCTCCACGCCCGGGAGTCTGCACGCCATTAGGAATTCGTCATCACGACTCTTGTTCCGCCCCACAAAAAAACGGGCGCCGTTTCCGGCGCCCGTCGAATGCGACTTTCAGTGCCCGTCAGTCGCGCTGCCCGGAGAAGGCCAGCAGGATGTTGAGCAGGCTCGTGAAGATGTTGTACAGGCTGAGGAACAGCGAGAGCGTGGCCATGATGTAGTTCGTTTCGCCGCCGTTGATGATCCGCGACAGGTCGTACAGGATGTACGCCGAGAAGATAAGCACCGCGATGGCGGAGATGGTCAGCGACAGCGCCGGGACCTGGAAGAACAGGTTCGCGAGCGACGCGACGATCAGCAGGATCATGCCGATGAACAGGAATTTCCCCATGAAGGAGAAATCCTTCTTGGTCACCGTCGCGACCATCGCCAGCGCGAAGAAGATCGACGCGGTCATGGCACCCGCCAGTCCGACGAGCTGGCCGCCGTTGCGGAAACCGGCGGCCACCGTCAGGATCGGCGTCAGGAACACGCCGGCGATGAACGTGAAGCCGAAGAGCGCGACGATGCCCCAGCCGCTGTTGCGCAGCTTGGTCACGACGAAAAGCGAACCCAGCATCGCGGCGAACATCAGCAGCGGCGCCATGATCGGCGCCGACCGGAACACCGCCGCGAAGTTGAATTGCATTCCAACGAAAGCACCGAAGATCGTCGGCAGCATCGACAGCGCGAGCAGCCAATACGTGTTGCGCAGAACCGTGTTCTGCGCGATCGGCAGCGTCGTCGTGCCGCCCGAACGGGGCGAGATCTCGACGGGTGCGACGGGCGACGAGCCGCCCGGCATGACAGGTTCGAACTTGCGATCCATGAAGCCTCCAATGGCGCCCCGGGTAGTGGGGCAGCAACCGCTAAGACTAGCAGAACTGGGATGGTTTCAATTTCAGGCTGGACAGCGGTCGAAGCCAGCCTGACCCCGGTGCTAATATGCCGTCGCCCGTCGCGAAAACAATGTGTTGGCGAAACGACGGAGGCGTGGCCGAGCGGCTTAAGGCACGGGTCTTGAAAACCCGCGAAGGGGCAACCCTTCCGTGAGTTCGAATCTCACCGCCTCCGCCAGCCACGCCGCCTACGCCGGCGCGCCAAGCCTGCGCGCCGCCCAGCCGTTTCCCTAGGGTACCGGGTCCGCCCCCGCTTCGCAGTCGGCTCGCGCGTACGTGTTTCCCTGGGCGTGGCCCGGTCGCGCGAGGCGCGAACGCGCGTGCCCGGCGCGGGTACCTCGCGCAACCACGCGCGCATCGCACACCGCGCAGGTCGCGCCGCGACCCGGGAGGACCCCGGGCACCCACGCGCCAGCGCCAACGGGTTACGACAGCGCATGGCGCCGGTTCAGCATCCGTTCAGAAATGACGTGCATCCTGCAGAGGTCGCGCGGGCGTGACGGCTGGCTTCCCGAACGCCGTCGCGCACTGGGACGGGCAGTTGCAACCCGCCACGGTCGTCCAGTCCGAACCGATGGCGTGCAACGCGCGCGTCGCCATCGCCGCCCCACTGCGCGTACACCCGCTGCCCGGTCAACCGGAGACCTTCGTGATGCCTCGCCTCGCCCTGCGCCTGCTGGCGCTCCTCATTCCGATCGCATTCGGGTGGTCGCCGGCCGCGTCAGCCGCGTCCTGCAGCAACGGCAAGATCCTCTACGGCAAGACCAATCCACCGGCGATCACGCAATCGTGCGCGTCCTGCCACGGGGCGGCAATCGACAAGAAGAACATCCAGGCCGGCGCCGGAAGTCCGAGCGTCGTCAACGCATCGCTGTCCGGCGGTGTGAGCGAGATGAACGGCCTCAAGGCCGGACTGGGCCTCGTCGCGTCCGACATCGACGACCTCGCCGAGTACATCAAGTCGGGGCCGGTCTGTCCGGTCAGCGCTCCCAGCGTCTCGGCATCGCTGCCCTCGGTCGACTTCGGCAACGTCAGTGTCGGTGCCACTGCAGGCGGCAGGACGGTGACGATCTCCAACACGGGCGGCGCCGACGCCACGGCAATGGCCTATCCGGCCCTGTCCGCACCCTTCGCACGCACGACCAACTGCGCTGCGACGCTGGCGGCGGGCGGCACCTGCACCGTCACCTTCACGTTCGCGCCGACGGTCACCGGTGCAACCAATGCCAGCTTCACGGTCACCGGCGCCGGCGGCATCTCGGTCCCGATCCCACTGTCCGGCACCGGGGTCGCGGCACCGACGCCCGCGTCGTTGCAGGCCACCCCGGCGACGCTGGCCTTCGGTGCCGTCGCCGTGGGCACATCCGCGGTCAAGCAGACGGTGACGGTCAGCAACGCCGGCGGCATCGCGGCGACCAGCGTGGCGGTCGCGAACAGCAACGCCGCGCGCTTCGCGGTCAGCAACAACACGTGCGGGCCGCTGCTCGCCAACGGCGCGTCGTGCACCCTCGATGTCGTCTACTCGCCGGCGGCTGTCGGCGCGGACAGCGGCACGCTGGCGGTGAGCCATGCCGGCGGGACGCCCGTGGCCGTCGCCATGACCGGCAGCGGCACGGCGCCGCCGTCCGCCTCGCTTGCGGTCACGCCGAGTGCGCTCGCCTTCGGCAGCGTCACCGTGGGCACCACCAGTGCGATCCAGGCCGTCACGATCAGCAACAACGGCGGCGGGCCGGCCTCGGGGCTCGGCGTGGCCAACAGCAACGCCGCCGTGTTCCCGGTGGGTGCCAACACCTGCGGTACGACGCTGGCGGCCGGCGCGTCCTGCACGGTCTCGCTGACCTACCAGCCCGCCGCGGCGGGCGCAGCCACCGGCGCGCTCACGATCAGCCGGACGGGAGGCGCGAGCATCGACGTGGCGCTGTCGGGCACCGGCGTCGCCGCCGCTCAGGCCAACTTGCAGGCGTCGCCGGCGACGGTCGCCTTCGGCACCGTCGTCGTGGGCCAGGCGAGTGCGGCGACGACGATCACCGTCAGCAACGCAGGCGGCGCGGCCGCGGCCGGGGTCGGCTTCTCCAACAGCAACGGCGCGGAGTTCCCGGTCAGCGCCAATACCTGCGGCGCGACGATCGCCGCCGGGGCGTCGTGCACGCTTGCCGTCGCCTTCCAGCCCGCAGCGGCGGGGCCCGGCAGCGCAACGCTGCTGTTCACGTACGGCAGTGGCGGCGGGCTCTCGGTCGGCCTTTCCGGAACCGGCTCGAGCGTCACCCCGCCGCCAGGCAGCGGCCAGTTGTCGCTGCCCACCGCGGTGGCGCTGCCCGACACCGACGTCGGGTCGGCGAGCGCGCCGCGCACGGTGACGATCAGCAACACGGGCAGCGCAATGGTGGCCGTGACCTCGATCACCTCCGGCAACACCGCCGAGTTCGCGGTCAGCGACTCGACCTGCGGCTCGCTGGGCGCAGGGGCCGCGTGCACGTTTGCCGTCACGTTCCGGCCCGCGGCCGTCGGCGCACGCGCGGCCACGATCGTCGTCGCGAGCAATGGCGCGGGCAGTCCGCAGTCGCTCTCCGCGAGCGGCATGGGCACCTCGGGCACCGCGCAGCCGACGACGGCCACGGCCGTCGAGTACTACCATGCCGCGTTCGACCACTACTTCGTGACCGCGATCGCCGACGAGATCGCCAAGATCGATGCCGGCGTCTTCGTCGGATGGGCGCGGACCGGTCGGTCGTTCGCCGTCTACACGGGGGCGGGCGCCGGTCGCGTGCCGGTGTGCCGCTTCTTCAGCGCCGCGTTCGCGCCGAAGAGCTCGCACTTCTACACGGCGTCCGCGAGCGAATGCGTGACGGTGAAGTCCAACCCGGACTGGCAATTCGAGGGCGAGGTGTTCTTCGTCGGGCTGCCGGCGGCCGACGCCAGTGCGACGTGCGCGGCAGGCACGATTCCCGTCTACCGGCTCTACAACAACGGCATGGGCGCCTCGCCCAACCACCGCTTCACGGTCGAGCTCGAAACGCAGGGCACGATGATCGCCGCGGGCTGGGTGCCGGAAGGGTATGGTGTCGGCGTGACGATGTGCGTTCCGCGTTGAAGGCTGGGCACCGGCAGTTGCGGGAAGACCTGTTCCCGGCCGTGCGCGGCCGGGACTGGCGCGGGACGAACCGCGCGTAAGGACTGCGGGTATGCTGACGACCCATTGGAACCCAAGTCCCGGAAAGCCGTCCAACCCGCCATGAACCGACGCTCGTTCCTCCTGCGCACCACCGCGGCCGCCTTCGGCGCCGCCACGCTCCATTCCCCGTTCGCCACCGCCCAGTCCGGCGGTCCGGACAAGGTGGTCAAGACCCCCGCGGAATGGAAGAAGACCCTCACGCCGGAGCAGTACGACGTGCTGCGCGAGGAAGGCACCGAGCGCGCGTTCACGAGCCCGCTCAACAACGAGAAGCGCCCCGGCACGTACGTGTGCGCCGGGTGCGCGCTGCCGCTCTTCGACGCGAAGACCAAGTACGACAGCGGCACCGGCTGGCCGAGCTTCTGGGCGCCCCTCGACGGCGCGGTGGCGACCCGCGTCGACTACAAGCTCATCTACCCGCGCACCGAGTACCACTGCCGGCGTTGCGAGGGCCATCAGGGCCACGTGTTCGACGACGGGCCCAAGCCGACGGGCAAGCGCTACTGCAACAACGGCGTCGCGCTCAGGTTCATCCCGGCGTAGGGCGAAGCGCGTAGTCGCGGCGGTCGCGTACCGGCCTCACGCCGGACGCCGCGATCAGGGCGGCGCCATGCCGTTGCGGCGCTTGGCGTCTGCCGTCGCCGGCGAGGACAGGAACGAGAGGAAGCTGCGCGCGGCGTTCGGCTGCGTCGTCGTCGCGCCCGCGCCCGCGGAAAACGTCGTCAGCAGCTGGATTTCCGGGGGCAGCGGCCCGAGGACGTCGATCCCCGGCAGGAACTTCAACTCGGACAGCTGCTGGAAACCCAGGTCGACTTCACCGTCGACGATCAGGCGACCCACCGGCACACCCGGCGGCGCGCGCACGATGCGGCCCTCGATGGCCTCCGCGATGCCCCAGCGCGCGAAGAGGTTCGCGAGGTGAACGCCGCTGGGGCCGGTGGAGAAGCCGATCGTCCGCGCGTTGCTCACGGCGCGCCGGACGGCGTCCTCGGTCGCAACGTCCGGCCGCGGAGCGCCGGCGCGCACGCCGATCGCGACGCCGGAACACGCGACATCCACACGGGTCCCGGGCAGCAGGTATCCGTCGCGCAGCAACTGATCGATCGCGTTGGACGCCAGCGCCACGACGTCGAAAGACTCGCCCGCCTGCACGCGCTTCGCGACATCGACGCCACCGGCCGCCTCCAGCGCGACCGTCCGTTCGCTCTCCTGCCCGTACGCCGCCGCCAGCTCGAGCATGAGTGGACGGGTGGCCATGGAGCAGATTGCGCGGATCGAGGTCATGGTAGGCGAACGTTGGGAGAACGGTTGCAGTTTGGTGGAGCCGGGTGCGGGTCATAGGCCACTCGAGGCGGCCTTCAGCCTCGCGCAGACTCGCAGCGACATCGCCTCGGCGCGCGGGCACGGCGCAGCGCACGCCGATGGCAGTTAGCGCGCATGCGCGCGTTACCGAACGGCCGTGCGACTCATGACCGACGCGCTTCGTGCACTTGCTACGGGGAAAGCGCCCGGCCGCTCCGAAGCTTTCCCCGCTGGCTTCATCGGGCGCGCATCGCCTCGCGGATCGCACAGCGATCGCGGCCGCGATAGCCCACGTTCAGGCCGGCGGCGCGACCTTCAGCACTTCGTCCGCCGTGGTCAGTCCCGCCGCCACCTTCATCGCGCCCGACACGCGCAGCGGCTTCATGCCGTCCTTGTAGGCCTGCTCGCGGATCGCGCGGTCGTCGGCGTCGTGCGTGATCGAGCTGCCGCAGCGCCGGCGTCATCAGCATGATCTCGTAGAGGCCGATGCGGCCGAAATAGCCGGTCATCCGGCACTCGAGGCACCCGACCGGCGCCATCACCTTCTCCGGCTTGTCGGCGCGCCAGGGCAGCGTCATCGCGCGCCAGGTCTCGTCGTCGGGCGGATCGGCCGGCTGCTTGCAGTGCGGGCACAGCGTGCGCACGAGGCGCTGCGCCATCACGCCGAGCAGCGTCGACGACTGAGCAGGTACGGCGGCGACGCCGAGGTCGAGCAGCCGCGTGACGGCGGTCGGGCGCGTCGTTGGTGTGCAGCGTCGACAGCACGAGGTGGCCGGTCAGCGCCGCCTGCACCGCCATGTCGGCGGTGTCGCGGTCGCGGATCTCGCCGACCATGATGATGTCGGGATCCTGCCGCAGCAGCGTGCGCACGCCGGTCGCGAAATCGACGCCGATGCCGGGCTGCACCTGCATCTGGTTGAACGAGCGGCTCGATCATCTCGATCGGGTCCTCGATCGTGCAGACGTTCACCTCGGGCGTGGCGAGTCCCTTCAGCGTCGAATAGAGCGTCGTCGTCTTGCCGGAGCCGGTCGGGCCGGTCACCAGGATGATGCCGTTGCGGCTCGCCTGATCATCTTCTCCCAGCGCGCGCGATCGTCGGGCGTGAAGCCGAGGTCCGTGAAGTCGCGGACCAGCACGTCGGGCGTGAAGATCCGCATGACGATCTTCTCGCCGAAGGCGGTCGGCATCGTCGAGATGCGCAGCTCGATCTTCCTCGCCGTCCGGCGCGACCGTCTTGATGCGGCCGTCCTGCGGCCGGCGCTTCTCGACGATCTCCATGCGCGCGAGCAGCTTGATCCGCGACGTCATCGCAATGAGCACCGGCGTCGGGATCGCGTACACCTGGTGCAGCACGCCGTCGATGCGAAAGCGCACGATGCCGACGTCGCGCCGCGGCTCGATGTGGATGTCGGAGGCGCGCTGCTCGAACGCGTACTGCCACAGCCAGTCGACGATGTGGACGACGTGCTGGTCGTTGGCGTCGAGGTGTCCGTGCTTGCCCAGCTCGACCAGCTGCTCGAAGTTGCGCGCGAGCGCGAACGTCGCCCTTCGACGTCTCCTGCGCCTTCTTCATCGACCGCGCGAGGTTGAAGAACTCGCCGAGGTAGCGCTTGATGTCGGCGGGTTCGCGAACACGAGCTGGACGTCGAGCTTGAGGATCTGCTCGAGCTCGTCGGCCCACGCGCGCACGAACGGCTCGCCGGTCGCGACGGTGAGCGTCATGCGGTCGACCGCCACCGGCAGGATGCGGTAGCGCTCGGCGTACGCGTTGGACATCGTCGCCGGTCACGGCGCCCAGGTCGATCTTCAGCGGATCGATGTGGAGGTACGGGACCCCGAGCTTGCCCGCGAGCCACTCGACGAGCCGCTCGAGCGTCAGCAGCTTGTGCGGCGGCTTCGCGACTTCCAGTTCTGCGTCGGCGATCGTTCTCGAGCGGATGCTCGAACGCGCTGCGTGCGCGAGCGCGAGACATGTTCGGCGTCCGTCGGCACGACACGAGGCCGTCCGCCACCATCAGCTTCAGGATGTCGTCGAGCCGCAGCCGCCGGTCCGGCTGCTTCGCGGGCTTGGCCGAGGGCGGCGCGCCGCCCTCGGGACTGCCCGCCGGCGCGGGCGCGGCGGGCGGGGTTCGGGAAACGGGAGTCGCCATGCGGATACTCCTACACTTCGCGGCGCGGCGCGGCCCCGCCGTCCCGCCGCGCCGTGGCCCGCTTGCCTGCCGCGTTGCGAATCCGGAACATCCGACCCATGCCCGCCCGACTCGCCGTCCTGGAACGCCGACATCACCACGCTCGAGCGTCGACGCGATCGTCAACGCGGCCAATACGTCGCTGCTGGGCGGCGGCGGCGTCGACGGCGCGATCCACCGCGCGGCCGGACCCGAGTTGCTGGACGAGTGCCGCGCGCTTGGCGGCTGTCCGACCGGCGAGGCGCGCATCACCGCGCGGATTACCGGCTGCCGGCGCGCTACGTGATCCACACCGTCGGGCCGGTGTGGCACGGCGGCGGGCACGGCGAGCCGGACTTGCTCGCGTCCGTGCTACCGGCAGCTCGCTCGCGCTGGCCGCCGCGCACGGCGTCGCGTACGATCGCGTTCCCGGCGATCAGCTGCGGCGTGTACGGCTATCCGCTCGACGCAGGCGGTCGCGATCGCCGTGCGCGAGGCGCGCGCGGCGCTGGCGGCGACGCCCGGCGCTCGAGCGCATCGTGTTCGCGTGCTGCGGACCGGAGGTGCGCGCCGCCTACGAGCGCGCACTGTGACCGCCGCGGACGGGTCAGGCGGGCGTCGACGCCTGTCGCGCGTCGGCGCGCTGGTCGCGGGCGTCTCGGGCACCTGGAACACCTCGCGCAGGTACGCGACGTACGACGGGTCGTAGTCCATCGTCTTCGACGGCTCGTCGCTGATCTTGGCCACCGGCTGCCCGTTGCAGCGCGTCATCTTGATGACGATCTGCGAGCGGCTCGTAGCCCAGGTCGTTGGTGAGGTTGGTGCCGATGCCGAACGACGTCGGCGCGCGTCCCTTGAAGTATTCGTAGAGCCGGATCGCAAGCGGCACGTTCAGGCTGTCGGAGAACACCATCGTCTTCGTGTGCGGGTCGATGCGCATCTTCTGGTAGTGCGCGATCAGCTTCTCGCCCCATTCGAACGGATCGCCCGAGTCGTGGCGCACGCCGTCGAACAGCTTGCAGAAGAAGAGGTCGAAGTCGCGCAGGAACGCGTCCATGCCGCAGACGTCGGACAGCGCGATGCCCAGGTCGCCGCGATACTCGCGCGCCCACATGTTGAACGCGAACGCCTGCGAGTCGCGCAGGCGCGGGCCCACGGCCTGGCACGCCTGCAGGTACTCGTGCGCCATCGTGCCGAGCGGCGTCAGGCTCTGCTCGAGCGCGAACCTGACGTTGCTGGTGCCGACGAAGTGGCGGCGGCATGTCGGCCTTCAGCGTCCGCAGCACCTCCGCCTGCCACTCGCGGGAAAACCGTCGGCGCGTGCCGTAGTCGGCGATCCGGAAGTCGTTGCCGGGCACCGCGTTCGCCTGCGCGATCTTCGCGGCGAGACGGCGCCGCCCCTCGCCGAAATCGGGCGCGGGGACCGTGTTGCGGTAGTAGACCTCGGACACGATCGCGAGCACCGGCACCTCGAACAGGATCGTGTGGAGCCACGGACCCTTGATCGTGATGTCGATTTCGCGCGGCGAGTCGGTGCGGCGGGTGACGGTGATGAATCGCTGGTCGAGCCGGAACAGCCCCAGCAGGTCGACGAAGTCGCTCTTGAAGAAGCGCCAGCGGCGCAGGTAGTCGAGTTCGTCGCGGCGCGAAGCGCAATCCCGTCAGCGCACGAATCTCGTCCTCGATCTCCGCGATGTACGGCGTCAGGTCGACGTCGGGATTGCGGCACTTGAACCGGTACTCGACCTGCGCTTCCGCGAAATGATGCTGGACGACCTGCATCATCGTGAACTTGTACAGGTCGGTATCGAGCAGCGACGGAATGATCATCGGACCGGGGTGACGTCGTGGGGGTCGTTGATGTTACCCGCGTGCGCGGGGCGCGTCCAAAGACGGCGCAACCGGCGCCTGCGGGGTGCCGCCCCCGCAGCGCCCGCCGGCATGCGTCGGCCGGCATCGGCATCCGTACCAGGCCACGCAGTCCGTGGCCCGCGGGGCGTCCGCGCAAGGGTGCGGGTTGCGTACTACTCGCGTCCGCCACTCCCGTCCGGCACGATCCTGATCCGCCAGACCAGCACGATGGCGAGCAGCGTCGCCGCCACCGCGCACCAGCCCACCCAGTCGTAGCGCGTGAGCGACCCGTCGCCGGCGCGTCCGATCATGAGGCCGGCCGCGAACGACGCGGCGCCGGCCGCCAGCTGCTGCACGGCGCCGTTGAAGCTCATGAAGCTGCCCCGCAGCCGCGGCGCGACGCTGCCGGTGATGATCGCCATCGCCGGACCGAATCGCCCCGGCACGAACACGAAGAACACGACGGTCACGATCAGTACCTGCCACAGCGGCAGCGGCGGCAGATACGTCTGCAGCAGGATCGGAACGATCGAGACGAACGCGAGGATCGTGAACACCCGCTTCTTGCCGTAGCGGTCGGCCAGCCAGCCGATGCCCTGCGCGGTGAACAGCGTCATGAGTCCGCCCGTGAAGTAGATGTAGGGCAGCTCGGCTTCGGTCAGTCCCACGTTCGCGACGTTGTAGGCGGCGACGAACGGCACGACCAGGAACACGCTCGTCATCAGCGCGACGATGAAGGCGAACGCACGCAGGTGGTTGCGCACGCCGAACACCGCCCGCAGCTGCGCGAGCGGGCGCCGGCGCTCGCCACCGGCGACGTGCGCATCGAGCGGCGGAACCAGCCGCCACGCGACAACCCAGACCACCACGCTGAACGCCGCCAGCACGAGGAACGGCGCACGCCACGAGAAGTGCGTCGCGAACCAGAGTCCCAGCGGAACGCCCAGCACGGCCGCAAGCGAGAACGAAGCCGACACGAGCGCAGTGCCGCGCGCGCGGCGCACGAACGGCACGACATCCGCGACGATCGTCAGCACCAGCGCACCGATGACGCCGCCGAACACGCCGGCGGCGACGCGCGCGAGGATGAGCAGCGGATAGCTGGGGGCCAGGCCGCACAGCGCGGTCGCGACGATGAAGCCCGTATAGATGCAAAGCAGCGCGCGCTTGCGGCTCACGCGGTCGATCCAGAACGCCGCGACGAACCCGCTCGCGGCGGCGGCGAACGTGTACGCGGATACCAGCAACGCGAATTCCTGCGGATCGATCGCCAGCACCCGCATGAGCTGGGGCGCGAGCGGCATCATGATCATGAAGTCCAGGATGTTCGTGAACTGCATGCCGGCGAGCGTCAGCAGCAGCAGCAACTCGCGCGGCGAGTCGTCGGGCGCGGCGGGGTCCGCGTGCGGTGGATCCGAAGACGACACCGGAATGCCCCTTTCTGGCCACGGACGTGACCCGCAAACAATAAATGACCGCCGGTCATTTGAGTATACCAGCGCCGGCCTACCCTCCCCGTTTCGCGTGACCGGGCGCGCCGCCGGCACGCTCGCAGCGCCGCACGCGCCGCGCGTTTGTCCCGGTGCCCCCGCACCGCTATGATGCGACACCCCTCCGTACGGGTTTCCCGGCCCAATGCTCATCAGCTGCGTCGCGTACCAGAACGGCCGCAAGATCGCGGACCTCCCCGCCGAGGCCATCAGCGACTACGTGCACCGGCCCGACTGCTTCGTCTGGGTGGCGCTGTTCGAGCCCTCGGCCGAGGAACTCGACCTGATGGCCGAGGAATTCGACCTGCACGAACTCGCCGTCGACGACGCGCGGCACGGCCACCAGCGGCCGAAGATCGAGGAGTACGGCGACTCGCTCTTCGCCGTGCTGCACACGGTGGAGCGGGAAAAGGATGCGGACGGCAACGACGTCCTCAACGCCGGCGAGGTCGACGTCTTCGTCGGACCCAACTACGTGCTGACGGTGCGGCACCGGACGCACCTGGGCTTCGCGGCCGTGCGCGCGCGGAGCGAGCGCGAGCCGGAGCTCCTGATGCACGGCGCGGGCTACGTCTTCTACGCGGTGATGGACAACGTCGTCGACCGCTACTTCCCGGTGATCGACGCGCTGGAGACCGAGCTCGAGTCGATCGAGGCGCAGATCTTCGAGCGCAACACCGCGCGCTCGAACATCGAGGCGCTCTACGCGCTGAAGCAGAAGCTCATGGTGCTGAAGCACGCCGTCGACCCGCTGATGGAGGCGACCGGCCGGCTGTACGGCGGCCGCGTGCCGCAGATCTGCGCCGGCATGGGCGAGTACTTCCGCGACGTCTACGACCACCTGCACCGGATCCACGGGACGCTCGAAGGAATCCGCGACATGCTGACGACGGCGATCCAGGTCAACCTCGGCATGATCTCGCTGTCGGAGAGCGAGGTCACCAAACGGCTCGCCGCGTGGGCGGCGATGATCGCGGTGCCCACGATGGTGGCCGGCATCTACGGCATGAACTTCGAGCACATGCCCGAGCTCAAGTGGCAATTCGGCTATCCGCTCTCGCTCGCGGCGATGGTGGTCGCGGACGCCTATCTCTTCTACCGCTTCAAGAAATCGAAGTGGCTGTGACCCGGCCGGCCGCCGGCGGTGGCGGCGCGGCCAAGCCCTGACGCCTATTTCCCGGGGCGTCCTTCCGCCGCGCCAACCGCATCGGCGGACAGCACCGGGATCACCCGCCGCTCGTCCGGATGCGCGGGCGGCATCGGCCACGTCGGCTGCAGCGTCGCATGCCGGATGCCGAAGTCGTTGCCGAGCAGCCGCTTCGCCTGCGCGAGCACCGGCAGCCAGTCCTCGCCGCGCGCGAGCGACACGTGCGCGGAAAGCGCGACACCTTCGGCGGACATGTTCCACACGTGGAGGTCGTGCACGTCGGTGACGCCGGGCAGCGCGGCCAGCGCCCGGCCGATCGCGTCGAAGTCGAGGTGCGTCGGCACGCCCTCCATCAGCACGCCGGTCGACTGCTTCAGCAGCTGCCAGGTCGAGCGCAGGATCAGCAGCGCGACCGCGAGCGACAGCAGCGGGTCGATCGGCATCCAGCCGGTCGCGACGATGACGCCGCCCGCGATGATGGCCGCGAGCGAGCCGAGCAGGTCCCCCATCACGTGCAGCAGCGCGCCGCGCGTGTTGAGCGACCCGGCCGCTCGCGCCAGCACCCACGCGGCGAGCAGGTTGACGACCAGGCCGGCCACCGCGATTCCAACCACCCAGCCGCCCGCCACCGGCGAAGGATCGAGCAGCCGTCGCACCGCCTCGATGGCGATGCCGGCAACCACGGCGAGCATCGCGATCGCATTGATGAACGCGGCCAGGACTTCCGCACGACCGTAGCCGTACGAAGCCCGCCGCGATGGCGGCCGCCGGGCGAACGCATCCGCGAAAAGTGCCAGGCCCAGTGCCGCCGCGTCGGTGACCATGTGGCCGGCGTCGGACAGGAGCGCAAGCGACCCCGAGTAGTACCCGCCGACCGCCTCCACCAGCGCGAAGCCGGCGGTCAGGCAGAGCGCGATCGTCAGCGCCCGGCGATTGCCGGCGCCCGCCACCGCGTGCGCGTGCGCATGGCCCGCGCCCCCGCCGTGATCGTGATCGTGCGCATGGCCCGCGCCCTGGGCCGGTGACGCGGGCGCAGCCACACCCGGCGGCCGGTCGTGGTCATGCCGGGGGCGCGAGTGCGTTGTGTGGGAGTCAGGGAATGTCATGCGTGGCGGGAACTTTTTGCGTGTCCCGGAAGAATATACGCTGAGGACCCCCGTTGACCGCCCCGGACATGCCAGCCGAACTCTCCGACCGCCTGCGGGCCACCGACGCCGCGCTGGCCGCGCGCATCGCGTGCGGCGACACCGCTGCGCTGACGCCCATCTACCAGCGGCACCGCGCGCAGGTGTACCGGTTCGCGCTGCTGTGGTCGGGGTCCGCAGCGGTGGCCGCCGACGTCACGCAGGATGTCTTCGTGCACCTGCTGACGCACGCGGACGACTACGCGCCGGAGCGCGGGCCGCTGGCGCCGTGGCTGCTGGGCATCGCCCGCAACTTCGTCCATCGCCGCACGGGGGCGGACGCGCGTTACGTCGCCAACGACGACGAGGCCGAGCCGCCCGCGCCGGCGCTCGAGGCCCCGACGCCGGAGACCGCGCTCGCCGCGCAGCGCGACCTTGCGCGGTTGCGCGCCGCCATTGCTGCGCTGCCGCCCCACTACCGCGACGTGCTGGTGCTGGTGGAACTGGCCGAGCGCTCGTACGCGGAGGCGGCCGCGATCTGCGGCTGCGAACTCAATACCGTGCGGTCGCGGCTCTCCCGCGCCCGCGGACTCATCGCGCGCTGGCTCGACGCCGCGCCGCCGCAAGCGCAGTCCGCCAAAGGATGACCATGAACGCCTCTTCCGAATCCTCCGACCTCGACCGGCGCTTCGCGGCGCTGAAGGCGAGCGTCGCGGATGCCGTCCCGCCCCACGCGACCGATCTCGCGATCGCGGCGGAGATCGCACGCGCCGCGCGCCGCGGGACCCACGGAATGCACCCGCCCCCGCGTGCACGCTGGCTCGCGTGGCCGCTGGCGCTCGCCGCGACCATCGCCGCGCTGTCGGTGATCGTGCGTCAGCTGCCGCCCGAAGCGGTGGTAGCCGAACCCGCACCCGCCTCGACGCAGGCGGAGACCGAGTTCATGCCGGTGGTACCGATGGCGGATATCGAAGGCGCGGGCGACACGCTGGTCGTGCCGGCGCGCCTGCCGCGAATGACGCTCGCCGCGCTCGGCCTGCCGGTGAATCCGGCACGCGCCGCCGATGCGATCGACACGGAATTGCTCGTTCGCCGCGACGGTTCGGTCCTCGCGGTGCGTTTCGTCTACTGACACTTGCCAGGAGTTGCCCATGCTTCCGATCTGCCTCCGCCATCCGATCGCCGTATCGCTCGGCGCCATGCTGCTGGCCGCGGGCGGTGCGGCCACCGCCGCCAGCGCCGCCACCGCCGTTCGCGACAATGCGTCCGCAGCGGCGCCCCAGGTCGTCGACGCGTCCGACGTCCGTGCGCTCGTCGCGCAGGCGAAGGATGCCGCGCGCGATGCCGCGCGACGCGCCCGCGAGTCCGCGAACGACGCGACGCTGCTCGCGTTCGACGAGGCGTTCATGTCGATGCCGCCGTCGCTGGCGTTCGTCGCCAGCGAGTTCGGCAACCCGCGCGACGTCGTCAAGAACGCGCCCTACCAGGCCGAGGCCGTGACGGAGACGGTGCAGGTGCTGCCCGACGGGAACCGCATCGTGCGCAAGTCCACGACGCTGCTCGCGCGCGACGGCGTCGGCAGGACGCGCCAGGAGCGCAAGGGCGACGGTCGCGAGGGCGTCTTCATCCACGACCCGATCGACGGTCGCAGCATCGTGCTCAACGAGTCGAGCCGCACCGCGACGCGCCTGCCGCGGGTTCCGCTGCCGCCCGAACCGCCGCAGGCGCCGGAGCGGGCGCAGCCTCCGCAGCCGCCGCAACCGCCGGCCGCCGGCGCGAGGACGCCGGCTACCCTGCCGCCGGGCGCCGCGCGCGATGTCGACGTGCAGCCCGGGCGCGTGATCGTTCGCCGCAGAGACGGCGGCGAGGCCGGCGGTGAGCAGGACGTGCGCGTCGAGGTGATCCGCATCGGCCGCGCTGAGCAGGGCGACGCGATGCCCCCGATGCCACCGATGCCGCCTCTCACGCTGCCGCTGCTGCCGCGCGGCAAGGGCGAGACGAAGAGCCTGGGCTCGCGTGAGTTCGACGGCGTCAGGGCCGACGGCACGCAGACGACCCATACGATCCCTGCCGGCAGCATCGGCAACGACAAGCCGATCGTCATCACCAGCGAGCGGTGGTTCTCGCCGGAACTGCACGTCGTCGTGTTCGCGAAGACATCCGACCCGCGCGCCGGCGACACGACCTACCGGCTGGTCGCGGTGAAACGCGGCGAGCCGCCGGCCGAACTCTTCCGCGTGCCCGCCGACTACCGGTCGCGCGGCGACCGCAAGGGCTGATCCGGCGCGGGCTCGGGCCGGTCCGACAGGCGGGCCGGACTCGCGTTCTCCGGCCGCTTGCCCGCCTTGCCTTCATAGAAGAGCGCAATGCGCGCCATGTCGGCGTCGGCGTCGCCGGACGGTACGAGATAGGCGCCCACGCCGATTTCGCGCCGCGAATAGTCGATGAACGCCAGTGCCAGCGGCACGTTCGCCGCGCGCGCGATGTGATAGAAGCCGCTCTTCCAATGCGCGGTACGGCTGCGCGTGCCCTCCGGCGCGATCGCGAGCCGGAAGTCCGCTTCCTTCGCGAAGCGCGCGGCGAGCAGCGCGATGTTGCCGGCACGCTCGCGCCGGTCGATGGGAATGCCCCCCCAGCGCCGGAACAGCGAACCGAACGGACCCGCGAACAGCGTGTGCTTTCCGATGAACCGGAAGTGGACGCCCATGAACCATTTCGCGAGCAGGCCGACCGGAAAGTCCCAGTTCGACGTGTGGGGGTAGACGACGACCACGCAGCGCAGCGGCATCGGCTGCGCGAACCGCACACGCCATCCGCAGGCGCGCAGGACGAGCGCGGCGATGCGCGCGAGCAGGCCGTGGCCAAGCGGTCGGTCCAGATACGGCGCGGGGGGGAATTCGGTCGACAAGGTGGGCAGCGAGGGCCTCCGGCGGCAACGCGCCTTCGGCTGCCGCGAAGTCTAGCAAACGGGCGCGCTAGAATGCGCGCGATGGATTCCGCCTCCGGATTGGCCGCGCGCATCGACGCCGTTCTGCCGCAGACGCAATGTACGCGCTGCGGCTACGATGGCTGCCGTCCCTATGCGGCCGCCCTTGCGGCCGGCACCGCCGATCTCAACCGCTGCCCGCCCGGCGGCGACCCGGTGATCGTCGAACTGGCCGCGCTGACCGGCCGCGCGCCGCGTGCGCTCGATCCCGCATGCGGCACGCACGCGCCGTTGCTCGTCGCCGTGATCGACGAGTCCGCGTGCATCGGCTGCACGCTGTGCATCGACGCGTGTCCCGTCGATGCGATCATCGGCGCGCGCCTGCGCATGCACGCGATCCTGCCGGCACTGTGCTCGGGGTGCGAGCTGTGCGTCGCGCCCTGTCCCGTCGACTGCATCGCGATGGCGCCCGCGGGGCGCGCGTGGACGCCCGCCGACGCCGACGCCGCGCGGACGCGCCACGATGCGCGCGCGGCCCGGCGCTTGCGGCGCGAGCGCATCTCGCAGCGCAAGGCCGCGCCCGCCGCCACGACCGGCGAGGCGGCGCATCGCCAGGCCGTGGTGGCCGCCGCCCTGGCCCGCGCCCGCGCGCGGCGCGGCGGCTGACGCGATGCGCGGCGCCGTCGTCGCCGGTACGTGCGCCGCCACCACGCGCGCGGCCTTCCTGTTCCTCGCCCTGACGATCACCGCCGCCAGGGCCGCCGACCCGGCCCCCTCCTTCTCCGAACGCATCGATGCGCTGTGGGATTTCGACCAGCCCGCTGCATCGGAAACACGCTTCCGCGCCGAACTCGCGAAGTTCCCGCCGGACTCCGCGGAAGCGCTGGAGGTCGCCACCCAGATCGCGCGCACGCACAGCCTGCGCCGGCAGTTCGCCGCGGCCGACGGGACGCTCGACGCGATCGAGCCGAGACTCGAACGCGCGCCCGCACGGGTGCGCGTTCGCTACCAGCTGGAGCGGGGGCGCACGCGCAATTCGTCGGGGGACCCGAAGTCGGCGACGATCCGGTTCGCGGCCGCGCTTGCCGCGAGCGCCGACGACCGTGCGCCCGGCGCCGACTACTACCGCGTCGACGCGCTGCACATGCTCGCCATCGCGGCCCCGCTCCCGGACCGGCGGGACTGGAACCGCAAGGCGCTGGACGCGGCCGAAGCGTCGACGGACCCGCGCGCGCGCGGGTGGGCGCCCTCGCTCAACAACAACCTTGGCTGGGCGTACTTCAACGAGGGCGACGCGGCGACCGCGCTCGTGTACTGGCGCCGCGCGCTTGCGCAGCGCGAGGCCGCCGGCAAGGCGGGACCGATTCGCGTCGCGAAGTGGATGGTCGCGCGGGGCCTGCGCGCCACCGGCGCGCTCGACGAGGCGCAGGCGATGCAGCGGGCGCTCGCGGCGGAGACCGAAGCCGCCGGTGCACCCGATGGCTACGTGTACGAGGAGCTGGCGGAATTGGCACTCGCGCGCGGCGATGCCGGGGAGGCCGTGTCGTGGGCGGCGAAGGCGTACGCGCTGCTCCGCGACGACCCCGGGTTCGTCGCGAACGAGGCGCCGCGCCTCGCGCGTCTCGAAGCCACGGCCAGGGGCGAAGCCCCATGAACGCCGCCAAGCGCCGCGAGATCTTCGAACGGTTTCGTGCCGCCAATCCGAAGCCGCGCACCGAGCTCGCGTACGCCACGCCGTTCCAGCTGCTGGTCGCCGTCGTGCTCTCGGCGCAGGCGACCGACAAGGGCGTCAACAAGGCGACCAGCCGACTCTTCGCCGACGCGGGATACGCCGCAGGCGATCGCGCGTCTCGGCGTGGACGCGCTCATCCCGTACATCGCGTCGATCGGCCTCTTCCGCACGAAGGCGAAGAACGTCGTCGCGCTCGCGCAGCAGCTCATCGACCTGCACGGCGGCGACGTGCCCGCCGACCGCGCTGCGCTGGAAGCGCTGCCGGGGGTGGGCCGCAAGACCGCCAACGTCGTGCTCAACACGGCGTTCGGGCAGCCGACGATCGCCGTCGACACGCACATCTTCCGCGTCGCGAACCGCACGGGCATCGCGCCGGGCAAGGACGTCGTCGAGGTCGAACGCAAACTCGAGAAGTTCGTCCCCGACGAATTCAAGCAGGACGCGCATCACTGGCTGATCCTGCACGGGCGCTACACGTGCGTCGCGCGTACGCCCAGATGCCCGCAGTGCATGATCCGCGACCTCTGCGAGTACCGACCCAAGACCCAGGGCGACGCACCCACGTCACCGTTCAAGGACTGACCCGACGATGTTCAATCCCTCCCGCGACGAGGCGCGCCGCTTCCTCATCGACGCGTGGCGCAAGTACCGCGCCGCCGCGCCGCTGTCGGACCTGGAAAAGATCGCGGCGGGCCTGATCGCGCTGCATCCGGAATATCACGAGACGTTCGAGCATCCCGAGCGTTTCGCGGATCGCGACTACGCGCCCGAGTCGGGCGACGTCAATCCCTTCCTGCATTTGTCGCTGCACCTCGCGGTGGCGGAGCAACTCGCGATCGACCAGCCGCCCGGACTGCGCGCCCAGTTCGAGCGCCTGCGGGACGTGCACGGCGACGAGCACGCGGCGCTGCACGACGTAATCGAATGCCTGGGTGAAGTCGTATGGCAGGCGCAGCGCAGCCGGACGCCGCCGGACGCCCTGCTCTACCTCGACTGCCTCGCACGCAGGAACTGACGCCCTGCAGTCTTCGCCCGCGCGCCCGGCGCCAGGCCTTGTCCTACCCCGGTCGTCCGGGAACCCTACGGCCGTCCTCGCCGCGACGGGCTATCGTGCAGGGCTCATGCCAACCTCAGGAGCACGCGCCATGACCGATGCACGAAACATCGCCCACGACAAGAAGGTGCAGCAGGAGAAGAAGCACAACGGAGAGGCGGTCGGCGCGGGCGCCGACGAGACGCCGCAGCCCGGGCGCAAGCCGCACCAGGAGCACCACGCGCGCGACGATGCGGCGCCGGTGGAGCCCGTCGCCATCACGAGCACGGAAAGCACGTAGCCGCGTTCCGGTGCCCGAAGAAAAAGGCGCCCGCGGGCGCCTATTTCATGGTCGCGACAGTGCGCGCGGTAAGGACGCCTCAGTAGCGCGACGCCAGGTTGCTCGACTGCACGTAGAAATACTGCGAGATGTTCTCGATGTCCTGTTCGGTCAGCCCTTGCGCCATGCCGGCCATGATCGCGTTCTTGCGCACGCCCGACTTGTAGTCGCGCAGCGCCTTCGCGAGGTAGTCCGGATACTGTCCGGCGAGCTTCGGATAGTCGGGGACCGTCGGCTGCGCGCCGTCGATGCCGTGGCACGCCGCACAGACCTCCTGGACCTTCTTCTTGCCGGCCTCGAGGTCGGCGGCGGATGCCGTAGCGGAGGCGATGGCCGCGACCGCGAACGCGCCGAGCGTGATGATGGTGCGCATGGTCGTCTTCATTTGGCCGCCGTCGTGAGCGGGACTTGCGAATAGTAGGCGGCCACGTCGGCCATGTCGGCGTCCGACAGCGAAGCGGCAATGGCCTTCATCGTCGGGTGGCCGCGGTCGCCGCTCTTGTATGCCTTGAGCGCGGCGACGAGGTACGGCTGGCTCTGGCCCGACAGCTTGGGCACGCGATAGACCTCGGGAAACGCGGTGCGCCAGCCGACGATGCCATGGCAGCCCTGGCACATCTGGACCTTCTGCGCACCCTTGACCGGGTCGCCCGCGGGCGCCGGGGTCTGCGCGACCGCAGCGTGGGAAGCAAGTGCCGCGGCGGACCACAGCGCAAGTTGAACGAGTCGATTCATGGAATCCGTCGTAAGTCGGGTGGGTCGCCGCCCGGCACGGGCGGCAACGGCAAAAAACTCCGCGATTCTAGGGGCGGCGGCGCCCGGCGGTCAAACCGGGCCTCATGCCCCTGCCTCATGCTGCCGGGTCACCTCTCGAGGTGGCCCAGCTTGTCGCGCACGTCCTTCCAGTCGTCGGCATCCGCAGGCGCGGGCTTGCGCTCGATGATCGGCTTCCAGACCTTGGACAGTTCGGCATTGAGCGCGGTGAAGTGGCGCTGGTCGTCGGGCACGTCGTCCTCGGCGAAGATGGCCTCCACCGGGCACTCGGCGACGCAGAGCGTGCAGTCGATGCACTCGTCCGGGTCGATGACCAGGAAATTGGGGCCTTCCCGGAAGCAATCGACAGGACACACGTCGACGCAGTCGGTGTACTTGCAGCGAATGCAACTCTCGGTGACGACGTAGGTCATTGGCGGCGAACTCTCGCGAGAACGTGCGGAAACGGGACGAATCTTGAATTCTAGCAGACCAGCCTCCATTTGCTGACTCCCGGGCGCTTCGAACTTGCGCCCGACCGGCGCATCGGCTACCGTAAGCGCAAGCGGAAGCGGCGCGACCCCGAGAGGTCCGTAACGCACGGCGAACCGTGCGCAATCGACGAGGATTTGCACAATGAGTGAAGCGATCAAGCATGTGTCCGACGCGACGTTCGACAAGGACGTCCTGCAATCGGGCAACCCGGTACTGGTCGATTTCTGGGCCGAGTGGTGCGGGCCCTGCAAGATGTTGGCCCCGGTCCTGGACGAAATCGCCAAGGAGTACGGCGGCAAGGTGACGATCGCGAAACTCGACATCGACGCCAACCCGTCGACGCCCGGCAAGTACGGCATCCGCGGCATCCCGACGGTCATTCTCTACAAGGCGGGCCAGGCGCACGCGCAGAAGGTCGGCGCGCTCGCGCGAAGTCGCAGTTGACGGCCTTCCTGGACAGCAACCTGTAGCAGGAAAGCCGCAGTGCAACCGCGCCGCACCCCCGGCGCGGTTGACAGTCGAGGGCATCCGCTATAGTCTGCCCCTCCGGTAAGAGCCCGTCGCGCGACTCCTGGCGCACGGCGCCAAAGTCAAATCCGACCGGACGCCGCTTCGCAGTTCCTGCGACGCCCCGGTTCCAAGACGCTAACTCCATACCGCCTTTCGCGGCCTAGACCATAGGCCGATCCCGCGCCATTCCGGCACGCCCCTCCCCCGGCACCATGCATTTATCCGACCTCAAGTCCAAGCACGTTTCCGAGTTGATCGAGTTCGCCAACGCGAACGAGATCGAAGGCGCAAACCGGATGCGCAAGCACGACCTCATCTTCGCGCTGCTGAAGCAGCAGGCGAAGAAGGGCGAGTCGATCTACGGCGGAGGCGTG
>CAVTDH010000010.1:0-180117 GCA_963733435.1 uncultured beta proteobacterium | reverse complement strand
CAACGGCGAGCAACGCCGAGACGATCCGCTGCCGCCGCAGATCTAGCCTGCCCAGTAGTTCGTAGGACTTCTTTGCCGACGACGGCAAGTGCGCGAATGCTGGACGTCCCGCCTCCCAGATGTGTTGCGCGGCCCAGCCAGTGCATCCAACAACGATGATCTTCAGGTTCAGTGACCCGCAATTTCGTACTCTTCGTCGACGCCGTCCGCGAGCACGACATTGCCATTGGTGTCACGCTTGTTTCCGAACAAAGAGATGGCTATGCCGCATTTGGCGATCATCGCCTCGCGGTGCGCTCGGTACAGGGTCTTGCCTCCATCGCCGATCGGGAAGGGCATCGCTTCGAGCTGGGTATCGCGGTAGCGTCTTCCCGGGTTCCCCAGGATGACCTGCATCGCCCCGAAATAACAGAAGGTCCAACGCCGAGTCCGAAACCTGTGACGATGCCCAGTGATCCCTTCACCAGTCCGCCGCTGATGGCCTCGATCAGCATTCCGGCCTCGTCGGGTTGGAACGGATCGAAGTCATGCGCACTGCCCGCGATGAATACCCGGCGCTGCCGGTAGCGGGTCTCGATGAGACGCAGGATCCGGGTAAGGTCACTGTAGTCGTCTATCAGGATCGCCTGAATCCCGATGCGGCTGAAGTCGCGAATGAAATAGTCCTGCTGCAGCTTGCGATACTGAAACCCGGCGAGCTTCTCCCGCGCCCGGCGCGATTCGCGCTTCAGGATGCAATAGTGCTGCTTGGTCTTCCTGTGTAACACGACCCGCACACGGCTCATCACATAGTCGATGTTCGGATCGGTGAAGCTAAAGCCGAGGAACAAAAACGTCTTCGTCGTGAGATCGCCTGCGAGTGCAGTGACGAATGGTTCGCGGTCGCGGAAGTAACCTTCGTAGTCATCTTTCGTAGTACGGCATGTTCAGGGTCAGACACGTCGCCGTGCATCTTGAAGAGTGTTGCGCTGCGTCCGCGCACGTTCGTCTTCAGTTGGTCGACAGCGAACTTCACGTCGACGATCTTGCCGGCGGCATCCAGCGCCGTCTCGATCAGCCGGTCGTAGTTAGTCGTCCAATAGGTCGCAATCGGCAGCCGCGCCAGAATCTCGTGGTTGTGGTTGACGGTGTGACCGACGCTGAATTCGTCGATGAGCTTCTGGTTGATGCGGCTTCGCGTGCCGCGCGCATTGAGGTGGTATTGAGCGACTGCGACCAGATTCGACTCGCGGTCTACATCGAGGCCCAGCTCGGCCGCGATTTCCCTCAGCAGTTCCGACCAATTGACGTGGCCGCTTGCCACAGATAGGCCTGCACCCGCGAATATGGCGGCCGTCCCGTCCGCTATGTCATCGACGAACGCGTTGACGAAGCCATCCGTCTCGGGCGGCAGGTGGCGCTTCGTCGCCATGCGCTATTTGCCCGCGTCCTTGTAGGCCTTTTCGATCCACTTTTCCAGGTTCTCGTATCCCTTGTGCTTATTCCAGCGATAAAACGCATACCCGTCAGGCATCTCAGCACAGCACGTCGAATCCGGCCTGTCGAAGTCGGCGACCTTGCTGATATCGATACCGAGCAAGCCGTTGCCACGCCTTATACTCTCTTCGATCTCGTACTTCACCCACTTGCTTTTGTTGGTCCTCGCACCCACCAGTACCGCCGTCACCGAGGTGCCCTGCAGCTGGCCATCGATCCACGCCTTGATGGCGGCTTCGCCTTGTCGTTCGACCTTCTCGAAATCGGCCTTGTCGATAAAGCCCCTCTTTTCTTCGCCGCGAATCACATCGCTGTTTCGAACGATCATCGCGCGTGACACGTCGTCGTATTTGAAGCTGAAAAAGACTTTGCGAGCCATGTTCCCTCCATTTTGGAAGCTGAGCATGACAGAACCTCCGCCTCCCGTCATTTTGCTTAGCAATAACGTTGCGGCACGAGCAAAGAGCATAGCTCGAATGTCATCCTCAAAAGCTGACGCTCGCAAGCGACCGCTCCTGGATGCGAGCCGAGATTTCTCCAGGTCGCCGATAGCCGACCTTGGAGTTGTCAGCCTCGGACGCGAACGGCAGGTAACGCGCGCCGTTGCGAACTCACACTACCGGCCACAACCAGTCGTAGCACCTCGTTCTCCTAAGCGGACGATCACCGGCATCAGTCGGTCCGCCGCGCACATCCTGGTGACACCAGACGCGACGTTCCACTGGCGGCCGGTCGATTACTCCAAGTTGGCAGAGAGCGTCGCGATGATGGGGCACGAATGCGGTCGCTGACCCGCTGCGCACTCGATGATCAACCCCTTGAGCGTGCGGCGCATCCGCGTCAGGTCCGCGATACGCTTCTCGATCAGCGAGAGTTTCCGCTCGGCGAGCAGCCGAGTCTCCCGACAGCTCTGACCGTCTTCCAGCCGCAGCAAGTTGGTGACCTCTTCCAGCGTAAAGCCGAGTTGCTGAGCGCGTTTGATGAAGCGCACCCGCGACACCGCCGATGGAGGGTAACGCCGGTGTCCACCGAGCGGCTTGTAAGGTTCATCCACGAGACCGCGACGATGGTAGTAGCGAATGGTCTCGACGTTCACGCCGGCCGCTTTGGCGAGTCGCCCGATGGTCAGTACCTCATTCATTGCACCCCCTTGATTCCGTACCATGGTACGGGGAGCATGCTACGCTTGCCGCAAGACTTTTGAAGGTGTCGTAGTGATTGCATTGATTGCCAAAGGATCGCTGGTGGCCGGGGTTCTGGCCGCAATCGGCGCCTCCGTGTGTTGCGTGGGGCCACTGGTGCTGCTCGCCCTCGGTATCGGCGGCGCGTGGATCGGCAACCTCACGGCGTTCGAGCCCTATCGGCCCCTGTTCATCGGCCTGACGCTGCTCTTCCTCGGACTCGCCTTCCGCAAGCTCTATCTGGTGCCGCAGGTATGCACGCCAGGCACGCAGTGCGCCGACCCGCAGACCGCCACGCGACAGCGACTGATCTTCTGGTCGGTCGGCGCACTTCTCCTCGGCCTGTTAACCGTGCCATGGTTTGCACCGTTGTTTTACTGACAGGAGATTTCCATGCGTAGATTGCTCTTCGCCGTCCTTCTCGTCACGCCGCTCGGCGTGCTTGCCGCAGACCCGCAAACAGTCGTCCTCGACGTTCAGAACATGACATGTGAACTTTGCCCGATCACGGTCAAGAAGGCGCTGGACAAGGTGCCCGGCGTCGCCACCACCAAGATCGACCTCGCCAAGAAGACGGCAACCGTGCAATTCGACCCGGAGCGGGTCAACGTTGCGGCATTGGTTAAGGCGACGACCAACGCGGGCTATCCGTCCACTGAGCACAACTGAGCCGCCGATGACCGTCGTGCTCGACTCGGTGCTGACCTGTCCGCACTGCGGCTTTGCGGCGCAGGAATTCATGCCTACGGACGCCTGCCTATTCTTCTACGAGTGCAGCAACTGCAAGACACTCCTTCGTCCGAACCGGGGAGATTGCTGCGTGTTCTGTTCGTTCGGTTCAGTCAGGTGCCCGCCAATTCAGCAGACGCGCACCTGCTGCGGCTGACCGTTCGGTTGTCGCTGGCGTTCGGACGCGACCACGATCTTGTGGCCGCTTTTTGCGAGCACGTATGGCTGGAGTGGGTCGGCAGCGCCTGTTCGCGGTCTTCGGATCCCGTCGTTCGGCCGCGTGCTGTACCGGGCCGTCGATGCGACCCGCGAACGACCGCTATCCCCGGGCGGGGATCTCGCGGCCCGACTCACGAACGACCGTTTCCTGAACGGACCGGCCGCTCGACCTGAAAAGTGCCACAGATCGCTTTGGGTCGGGAGCCGCGATCAGCACGTCCGAACCGTATGTCCGCTTCCGTTGCGAAGCGGTCGCGCTATCGCCCTAGCCAATGAATCGAGCCTGCGGGACCCGGCTGCATCGTCTAGCTCACAGAGTCGAGTCCAGTGGTCCACCCGCTGGCAAAGACGGTCAATCCCAATGCCGGCATTCGTCGGAGAACTTGACCGGTACTGTTCAATTCGTTTGGCCTTCCCGGTCAACGGTCTGGCGATTCACAGTACCTCTGCGTCTCAGCCAGCGAGGTGGCATATGCGTAACCAATACGGCCTCATGGGCTTCCAGCGTCACTTCCCGCTGGCGAATTTCCTAATTATGGTTGGGTGGCGGGTGATAGAGGTCGATTCAATATTCGCATGAAGCCATAGCTCGCCCGGAGCTCGGACTCTAAGCCGGCGGTCTCGCGTTTCTTCTCGACCAGAGACAGCCTGCACATGAGTACGACCTCGCACTTGGCGATCTGGTACGCGCGGCTTGCCGGCGTCCCAACGCCGACAGCAGGAACGCAATCGTCGCTGAGGAAATTGACGTTACCTACACGCCCGGTGTCGCGAGGCACAGCGGCGGCGCGGCTAGAGAAATGCGCATAGTGGCCCAAGGACTTTCAAGCTAGCCCATGAGCATGATTGCGCGCAGGAGAGCTACGAGAACTGGAATATCCGGCGGCGAGTCTAGTTCTCGCCGGACGCCTTTCCTTCAGCCTCGCGCCTGGCCACTCCAAGAAAGGAGGGTCGATCGGCTTTTGAAAGTTCCCAGAATGCGCCAACGTTTGATGTGGGGATGACGCTAACGAATTCGCCGGCGACTCTGTTCGACGACAGGAGCCATTCGGTCGGGAGGGCGAAGCGCAGGTTGTCGCCAGTCCGCGCTTTGAACGCAAGAATACCGACGAGATTTCCTGCTTGGTCGAACAGGCCACCTCCGCTCGAACCAAAATCGAACGCAGCAGTAGTACGGATAACAGGGCCATCGTCGTACAGGTAGAGCCCGGCGACGCGGCCCGACGCTTCGACGGCGTGTTCCCCACCTTGAAATCCGATGGCGACCACCGCCTCCCCCGGGCTCAGATCCTCGGACCGGCGCGTGCGCGCCACAGGCGCGTTGATCGTGCGCGCACTCAGTAAGCACAGATCGTGGTACTGGCTTCCGACCTGTGCGTCAGCTACCGATCGCACCCCACCGTATTCGATCTCGATTGTCGCGACTCCCCGCGTGACGTGGCAAGCTGTGGCGACTTGGCCGGGCCCCGTCACGACGCCGCTGCCCACCCTTACGGCGCCTCCGGCCGCTATGGCACGCACTCGCACCACAATCGCCGAGAAATCGCTAGCTCCGGCAATCCCGATGGCGCCGAGCACTAATGAGCCGGCCAACGCGCAACGACTTGCGTAGGTCAATTTCACGGGGACTCCGAAGTTCGACATTCCGAGGCCATTGCAGAAAGGGTGCCAGCCCGCAAAGTAGCCAGCCCCGCGCATATAACTCCATGATTATGCGCATTCTGGCTCGCCTAGATCGATGGCGCGGACAGGCCAGCGGCCAGTGAACCAACGCACCCTATTCGTGCGTCATTGCCCGGACGCCGTACCAATGCGGAGCGGTCGACCAACGGATCGCTTTCGCCTCGGTGCCGGTCCGCGTACGCCGCAAGCCATGGCAGGGATAGTCGTTGATAGCTTCGACGACGCGGTGCCCAACCCAACTATGTGCGCCTGGAGGTGGATTGCAGTCGGAGGCGGTGGTGTCCAAGTCCCGCCACGCGCAGGTGCCATCGCGCATAACCTGCCCGTTGTGGCCAGACGCCGTGAGTGAATGCCGCGTGCCACGACCGCGCTCCGAAGCCACAACTTGGATAACGCCGAAATTACGATTCTGTAATCAAGGGCGAAGCGCCCGGCACGCTTGATCTGTGGCAAAGGACGCGGCACCACTTGCACGCAGGCTGCGCTCTGGACGGGTAAGAACCATGCCGGTCCTCCCCCAAATTGTTCAGGAGCTCATCATGCGAAGCGTTCTCTTCGTTCCCGTCGCAACGCTCCTTGCGGGCTGCGCAACCGCGCCCCCGACTAACACGACTCAGGTGTACGACCACAAGTACAACACCGTCAGGTCCGTGGCGAAGCACGCCAACAGTGAGTTCGTGGGCACGAGCGCCAGCGCCACCACGAAATAGAAACCCAGGTGGTATGCGTTCGGGCATCCGTGATTCGAGCGCGTGCAGGTCGAGGCAAACAATCAGTCGGCCATCGATGTTCCTTCCCGTCATCAGCCTGTCGGCATATCTCATTAGCTTGCCGTCAGCCCACCTGAATGACGGTTTCAACAAGGAGCGTCTCCGCGCGATTCACTTGGGCTAGCCGGGAGATAGCAGTGCGAATGCGAACGGCGAAAATACCCAAGGCGTGGCCACCAGACCCACACCACACGTACTCGCTTTGGCTCGAATCGCCTATGTCGCCGGGGTCAGGCTCGCGGGCCTATGTCACTGCGCATCCGGTGTATCGCGACATCGGCGTACGCTCGCGCTTCGCCATTCGTTTGGACTTGCCGGGCACGTATCCAAGCAAGTCTGCGGCAGTCGCAGATGGCTACGCCGCCGCCGATCGATTCTTTCACGGCAAGCGTCCTCCCGACAGCACCGAGGAAAGCAAAGACCTCAGAGGCCACCGAATTACTGCGCACGCCCGCTTTCGTATTGACTGCCACGAGTGGGAGCCGACACTCGTCATTCGCAGCGCCAGTCCACGTCTCAACGGGCCTGTACAGACGTTCGATGGCAGCGACTCACCGTTCCTGCGCAGAACCTTTCCTTCCGCCTCTGCGGCTACCGCCTACGCAGTGGCCTATGGCGAGCGACTCGTTCTTGGACTGATTCGCGGTCTGCGTGTTTGACCTTCGCGGAAGCACCGGGGTCGCTGAATAGTCCGCCGCCGCATCGCAACCCAAGTGACAGCCGCTTCACGAAAGACCGATAGCGGCTCCAAGTCGATGCGCCTTACCACACGACCATCGGCCGACCCGTCGTGGACACAAGACAACAGGTCTTCGTCAATTCTTCACAAGTTCGAGGGTGCTGACCGACATGGTGCCGGCCTTGTCCATCTCCGGCGTAAAGCGCACCTTGTCTCCCACTTTGACGTTGGCGAGTAGTGTTGGTTGCTTCGCCACAAAGGTCATAGTCATCGCTGGCATGTTGAGCGCGATCAGCGGCCCGTGTTTGAGCGTGATGGTGCCGTTCGCCCGATCCAGTTTCTGGACCTCACCCTCCGACAGCGCGGATTTCGGGGAAAACGACATGGGGGTATTCGGCGTCATCGAGTGATCATGATTCATTTGAGCGATCGCACCCGTCGGAGCGACTGCGAGAAGCGCGGCCACGCAGATCGTGCAATGAAGACGGTTCATACGATGGGAACTCCAGATTAGTAGACTGAAAACTGTTTGATGGTGTTGATCGATACTGGCGAGATTCTATTGGCCAATCAACGAGGCGCCTTGACGCTCGTCAAGTTGCCCACAGATCCGCCACTCATGCTTCCCCCGAAGCCAAGGATGCATTCACGCAGTCAATTTCACTGGCATTCCGCTTCTCGTGACGAATTCTCATCGCGGAGCCTCGCGTTCGGATCGCTTGGTCTCCGGCGTCCACAACGTGCCATTGACCATCAGAATTTGGCTCCCATCTGCTGCCATCATGACCTCTCCATCGGCCATCCTCCGACGATTGCCTGCGGCATCGAAGTGCGCCATGGCGCCGTCGCTCGACAAGACAATTCGCCCGCCATCCTTGAGCTGCACCGACCGCACGTTGGGACGGGTGCCGGTGGTCGCTCCCGTCGTGGCTTGCGCGTAGTGCGTGGCCGCCAATTCGAGAACCTCGCGCCAAAACGCCTTGCCCTTCATCATGACTCGGCTGCCATCCTTCGCGACCATCACGGAGCCGTCGGGCATCGCAACGGGCTTTCCAGACGCGTCGAAATGGGTCATCAAACCATCAGCGTGCAACACGACCGTCTCACCACCCTTCAATTCAACGACCCGGGTGGTTGAACCGACCTGAGCCGATCCGATCGACGAAACGATCAGGAATTGCAGCAGCAATGACGCAATCAACAAGCGCATGTCCAAGCTCCCCAGGAATGTGATCGGCGTTCTCGGCACCACGCAAGCGGCGTCGACCGATTTGCCACGCGTGCCACGCTTCCGGCGGTACGAAGGGATCCTCAGATCGGAGTTCCTTCATCACGATGACCGCCACCGACGACAATTTTCCCGTCCTCCGGTCGAAGCCGCACTTCCGCGCTGCGAAATTGCAACCGGCGAAATCGCGTTGGGTCCCACATTAAGCGAGGTGGCCCACCGACAAGATGACGGCAAGATTACAAGCAAGTAAGCTAATTCTTCATGAACCACCGATGCTGCATGGAAATGGTGCGCCTGTCGTTGCGCTGCGTTCACGTGGTGCAAGCGCGTGCGCTTCGCATTCCTGCAGGGACTCGGATCAGGCCGACATATCCAGTAGAATCAAAATTGGTGGTTTGCAGCGGAGAGTGATCACCATGTCTGCCATCATCTGTGCGTACCAGTTCGTTATGGTTTCGTCTAGCAATTGCTCTTTCGAGAGGAGGTAACATTGAAGATCGTCGTAGCAACTATTGTATTTGCGGTGGGCTTGGGACTCGTAACGGAAGTGCTCGCTCAAGCACGTCATGACGAGAAGCCGCATGGGATGGCAGCGCCAAGTTCAGGCGGCGCACCTGCGCAGCCCAGCGTTTCCCCGAGTAGCCCTTCCGATCAGACCATCCTGCTCAAGGATGGAAGCACGCTCATTATCAAAGCGGATGGAACCACGTACCACGCTGATGCCAATGGGCGCCGTATTCGCATGAAGGATGGCGTAATGATGGAGGCCAAGGACGGCACCAAGTACATGATGAAGAGCGACGCTATCTGGAAGACAATTACTCAGAAGGGAACGCTGCATCCAAGCCATCAATAGCCATTCCGCACCCTAGCCGCATGTCGCGAAAGTCATGCAGCCTTCGGCATGTGGCAATTGCGGCGAATCGCTTGTTTGCGCAGCGGCAACAAGAGGCGCCAACTAGTGCGCCCCGCGATGACACTATTGGGCGATGGCACCTGGCAGGATGACTTCAAACCGCGTATTGCCGTCTTGCGACTGGACATTTACCGATCCCCGGTGCGCCACGATGATCGACCGCGTGATGGCCAGTCCAAGTCCGGCGCCCTCGGTCGAGCGCTTGCGCGACGAGTCGATTCGGTAGAATCGGTCGAATAGCCGGGGAAGGTGTTCCGATGCAATAGTTTCGCCTGGATTGGCGACGGACAGGCGTACGGTGCGATCATCACTACGTTCGATCTGTACGCGGACTTTGCCGCCAACTGGCGTATGCCCGATGGCGTTCGACAACAAGTTGCTTAGCGCCCGCCGAATCATGAGCCGGTCACCTGCGACGGAGCCTTCACCGGCGAGTGCAAGTACGACGCCCTGGTCTTCGGCCCATGCATCGTAGAACTCGAACAGCTCGCGCACCTCGTTCGCGAGATCGACGTTCTCGCTGCGCGGCACGACCAGCCCGTGATCGGCTTTCGCCAGAAACAGCATATCGGTGATAATTCGCGCCAGGCGATCGAATTCCTCCGAGTTCGAGTAGAGCACTTCTCTATATTCGTCCGCGGTGCGCGGCCTTCCAAGTGCCACTTGCGTCTGAGTGATCAGGTTCGCGACCGGCGTCCGGAGTTCGTGGGCCAGATCTGATGAAAACTCGGATAGCCGACGGAATGAGTCCTCGAGCCGTGACAGCATTTCATTGAATGCTTCTGCCAGTTCCTGCAATTCGACGGGCAATGCACCCACCGGCAGGCGATCGTCGAGTCGGCTTGCCGTGACTCGACGCGCGACTCGCACCATGTCCCTGACCGGCGCAAGACCGCGCTTCGCCGCGAACCATCCCAGCACGGCGGTAGCGACGATTCCAGCAAGCACCGAAAGCCAAAGGCTTCGATTGAGCACCACCATGAACTTGTGATGTTCGTCCGTTGTCACCGCCACGGAAACGACCACAGTGGGAACATCGGCAAGATCTGTCGTTGCGGTGTTGGTGATCCCGCGAAACTCGTGTCCACCATGCGTCCAGGTCACAATTTCGTCGCCGGCAACGCGATGGGCCTTGTCGCGGTCTATTAGCTCGGGCGCGAATTGCACGCCATTGCTGGCGAACATGGTGCGACCGTCGAGCGACGCAATGCGCACGCCCAGGCTTGGGTGACCGGTAAGTGCGTCGTCCATGCGGTCAGCAAGCGCCCCCGCGCCACCATCGCGCGAAATCTTGCTCAATACGTGATGGACCAGTTCCATCTTGCCGGTGAGTTCGATCCTGTCCAGATCGATGAAATGGCGCTCGACCGCGACTCCCACGAGGTAACCAATCGCCAGCAAGACAACGGCAGACGCAGTGCCGAAGTACAGGGTCAGCCGAAGTGTAATTGATTGGCGCGACATCATGGCGACTCCGGCGTCTCCAGCACATAGCCCATGCCCCGAATCGTATGGATGAGCTTTGGTTCGAAGCCATCATCCATTTTTGCCCGCAAGCGTCGAACGGCGACTTCGATCACGTTGGTGTCGCTGTCGAAATTCATGTCCCACACTTGCGAGGCGATCAGCGATCGCGGCAACACCTCGTCATGTCGACGCAGCAACAATTCCAGCAATGCAAATTCCTTGGCGGTAAGGGGAATGCGCTTGCCCGCGCGCGTGACACGACGCCGTAGAAGGTCCAGCTCCATATCCGCGACCCGCATTACCTCAGGCTCCGTCGCCTTCCCTCGCCGCAACAACGACCGAACCCGGGCCAACAGCTCCGAGAAGGAAAATGGCTTCACCAGGTAATCGTCGGCGCCGAGTTCCAGGCCCCTAACGCGGTCGTCGACGTGATCTCGAGCGGTAAGGAACAGTACCGGCACATTGTTTCCGCCTTCGCGAAGTGCTCGCAGCACCGACCAGCCGTCGCGCCCCGGGAGCATGACATCCAAGACGATCAGGTCGTATTTTTCCGTCGTCGCCAGATGCAAGCCGTCATTGCCGTCTCGCGCCAAGTCGACCACGAACCCGGCTTCGGACAGCCCCTGTCGCAGGTAGTCCCCAGTCTTGATCTCATCTTCCACTACGAGGATCTTCATCATCTCGCTCCCACGCCCGTTACTCGCACACCAATTGTGCACGCCAAAGAGGTAGCCGACGATTCGATTACACACTTGTAATCTCTCTGTCAGCCAAGCGTTGGACGTCCGACTCGACAATGTGGTCGGAGCGTGTATGACCAAGGTCAACAGGCCGTTGCGCGTCCTCGTGCTCCAATCCCGTGGCGTCGGTTGCAAAACGGCGGGACGTCCTGCAGGGGCGCAACATTCAATCGGAAGTGGAAACTTATATGCGTTCTTTGATCTTCAGAAGCGCTCTTCCAAATCCACCTACCAGCTCGCTGCCAACGACCCTCGGCCCGTTCACCGGCTTGCTCCTCTTTACGTGCTCGCTCCTTGTCTCGTCGACGTACGCCGCCGACCGTCCGCTTGGTTCCAATGTGGAAAGCCTACTCGAGTATGCGAAGGCAAATCCGGAGTACGCGGCCATGCGGCAGGAAGCGGAAGCGGCGGAGGAGCGCGTTTACCCGGCCGGTGCCTTTGCCGACCCGAATTTCAAGGTCGAGTTACAGAACATCACCAACGCCGGTAGCGACGCCCCGCCCAGCCTAAATCCCAGCAAGGTCGGGAGCACGAAGTACACACTCGCCCAAGCCATCCCCTTCTGGGGGAAACGGGACATCAAACGTTCGATTGCTTCCGCGGATGCTGCGCAGGCTCAAGGGCGAGCCGCAATGACATGGGCCGAACTTGCGGCGCGGATCAAGACGGACTACGCCCGCTACTACGTCGTCGTGCAGAGCCAGATCCTGACCAGGGAAATCCTAGAACTTCTCGTGCAACTGGAGACGATTGCGGAGGTCCGCTACGGAGGCGGACTCGCCCCGCAACAGGATGTGATTCGCGCGCAGGTGGAGAGAACTTCGATGCGCTCCGAGCTCATCATGCAGGAAAGCGAGGAGCAGGGGCTCCGCGCCGGGCTGAACAGCCTGCTTGCGCGCCGATCCGACGCCCCTTTGGCGCCGCCGGACCAGCTTCGCCCAGTCCCATTGCCTGCCCGACTCGACCCCGAGTCGTTGCTCGACCGCCTCCGTGAACGAAATCCGGAGATCTTTACCGAGGACGCACGGATCCGATCGGCTGAACAAAGTCGGGAACTGACCTACAGAAACCGATACCCCGACTTTGCCATCGGAGTTTCGCCGATCCAGATGGGCTCGAAGATTGGCGAATGGGAAATCATGCTCGAGATGAACATTCCCCTGCAGCAGGGTTCGCGGCGCTCGCAGGAGCGGGAGGCCGAGGCGATGCTCGCCGCATCGCGATCACGCAAGGATGCCGCGGTCAATCGCCTGACCGGCGCACTGTTCGAAAACCTTGCCGGCCTGCAGGCTTCGCAGAGGATCGACCGCCTGATCACCACAAGCCTTCTTCCGCAGGCCGAGGCAACACTGCAGTCGGCGCTGGCCGGCTATGAGAACGGAAGAGTCGACTTCGCGACACTGCTCGATGCGCAGAGGCAGATCCGCAAGTCCAGACAGGATCGACTGAAGGCGCAAGGCGATGCGCAATCCCGCCTTGCCGCGATCGAACGATTGTTGGGAGAAGACCTATGAATCGCGGTGCCGCCGTCGCAGCGACGATTGCGTTCCTCGCCATCGGCGTTGCCGGGGGCTATTGGTGGGGCACGCGGACGCAACCTCCAAATCCCGACATTTCTTCCACCGGCCCCGGCGCCGCACCTTCCGAGGACCCGGCCAAGGTCGAGCGGAAGATTCTCTATTACCGCAATCCGATGGGACTTCCCGACACATCACAGACGCCCAAGAAGGATCCGATGGGCATGGACTACATCCCCGTCTACGCAGGCGAGGAGCCGGAGTCCGGATCGAGTCAGATCAAGATCAGCGTCGACAAGGTCCAAAAGCTCGGCGTGCGCAGCGAGCCCGCCGCGATGCGAATCCTGGGAAAGACGGTCCGGGCCGCAGGCCGTATCGAAATCGATGAACGCCGGGTCTTTGCAATAGCACCGAAATTCGAAGGCTGGGTCGAAAATCTCTTCGTCAACGCAACCGGGCAGCCCGTGAGCAAGGGACAGGCGCTGTTCGAAGTCTACAGTCCCGAGCTCGTGTCGGTACAGCGCGAGTTCGCGATCGCCAGCGAAGCCGTCAAATCGTTGAAGGACGCTGGCGTACTACCACAGGCCAGCATGCAACGCCTCGCGGATGCGAGCCTGGCTCGACTCAAGAACTGGGACATCTCGGAGGAGCAGATACGGGCCTTGGCCCAATCCGGCGAATCGCGGCGGACGCTCACGTTTCGCTCGCCCGTTTCCGGAATCGTGATGGAGAAGAAGGCCGTGCAAGGCATGCGCTTCATGCCTGGCGACAGCCTTTATCAGATCGCAGACCTTTCTGCGGTCTGGGTCATCGCCGATGTGTACGAGCAGGATATCGGGCTGATCCGGACGGGTGCCAAAGCCAAGATCAGCATCAGTGCGTATCCCGACAAGACGTTCGAAGGCACCATCACATACATCTATCCCACGCTCAAGGCTGAGACCCGCACCGTTCCTGTCAGGCTGGAAATGGCCAATCCCCGGCAGTTGCTCAAGCCGGCCATGTTTGCCCAGCTGGAGCTGCCAGTCGGCGGCAAGGGCCGAGTGCTGACCGTTCCGGTATCCGCCGTGATCGACAGTGGCATCCGCCAGATCGTGCTGGTGCAACTCGCGGAGGGCCGCTTCGATCCGCGCGAGGTGAAATTGGGAAGTCGTGCCGACACCTATGTCGAAGTTCTCGAGGGCGTGAAGGACGGTGAGCAGGTCGTCGTCGCAGCCAACTTCCTGATCGACGCCGAAAGCAACCTGAAGGCGGCAATTGGTGGATTCGGCCACTCAGCGCACGGCCAAACGTCTCCCGGCGCTCCCGCTCCGTCCGCATCTAAGGCTACGCCGGTCCAAGCGGCCGGTGGCGCAATCGTGTCACCGTCGGCCGTCAAACCTGCTGGCGTCGGCCACCGCGCGGAGGGCACGGTCAAGTCCGCGGATGCGAAGTCCGGATCGGTGTCCATCGCGCATGGCCCGATCGAGACACTCAAATGGCCCGCTATGACGATGGACTTCAAGGCAGCCAATAGCGCCCTTCTCGCCACGCTGACGCCGGGGACGGCGATCGCGTTCGAATTCGTCGAGCGGTCGCCCGGGGAGTGGGTCGTCACCAAGGTCACCCCGCTCGCTGCCGCCCCCAAGTCAGCCGCTTCACCGCCTGCACATTCCGGCCACTGAAAGCAAACCCCATGCTGGGCAAGATCATCGAGTGGTCTGCGCGCAACCGCTTTCTCGTCGTGCTGGCGACGCTTTTCGTAGCGCTTGCCGGCATCTATGCAATCGTCACCACCCCGCTCGACGCCCTGCCCGACCTTTCGGATGTCCAGGTCATCATCTATACCGAGTATCCCGGGCAGGCACCGCAAGTCGTCGAGGACCAGGTCACCTATCCGCTGACCACGGCGATGCTTTCGGTGCCGAAATCGAGAGTGGTGCGCGGATTCTCGTTCTTTGGCGCCTCTTTCGTGTACGTCATCTTCGAGGATGGCACCGACATCTATTGGGCGCGTTCCCGGGTCCTCGAGTACCTCAACTTCGCTGCCGGCCGGCTTCCCAAAGGCGTTTCGCCGCAGCTTGGACCCGATGCGACCGGCGTGGGCTGGGTGTTCCAATATGCGCTGGTTGGCGCGACCAAGAACCTGGCGGAGCTGCGCACGATCCAGGACTGGTATCTACGTTACCAGTTGGCCAAGGCCCAGGGCGTCGCCGAAGTAGCCAGCATCGGCGGCTTCGTCCAGCAATACCAGGTCGTGGTCGATCCCGTGAAGCTGCGCGCTTACGGCATTCCACTTGCCAAGGTCACGCAGGTGATTCGAGAATCGAATCGGGACGTCGGCGGCCGCGTCGTCGAGATGGCCGAAACCGAATACATGGTGCGCGGCAAGGGGTATTTGCGCGGCAAGGCCGACATCGAGTCGCTGGTGGTCAAGAGCGATAAGGGCACACCGGTATTGATCGGCGACATCGCCCGGGTCGAATTGGGTCCAGACGAGCGTCGTGGTTTGAGCGAGCTCAATGGCGAAGGTGAAGTGGTCTCGGCCATCGTCATGGCGCGGTACGGCCAAAACGCCTTAGAAGTCATCCACAACCTAAAGGAAAAGATCGCGGAAGTTGCGTCGGGATTGCCCGAAGGAGTGGAAGTGGTGACGGTCTACGACCGCTCCGATCTGATTCACCGCGCCATCTCCACGTTGAAGCGCACGCTGCTCGAGGAAAGCCTCATCGTGGCCGCGGTGTGCATCGTGTTCCTTCTGCATATGCGCAGCGCGCTGGTGGCCATCCTGATGTTGCCTGTCGGTGTGATGATTGCCTTCATCGCCATGCGCCTGCTTGGGATGAACTCGAACATCATGAGTCTCGGCGGCATCGCGATCGCGATCGGCGCAATGGTGGACGCCGCGATCGTAATGATCGAAAACGCCCATAAGCACATCGAGCGCATGCCTGAGGGCGGGTCAAGGCTGGAAGCGGTCATCGCAGCGTGCCGAGAGGTCGGGCCCGCGCTGTTCTTCTCGTTGCTGATCATTACCGTTTCCTTCCTTCCCGTATTTACCCTCGAGTCGCAGGAAGGTCGCCTGTTCTCACCGCTTGCCTACACGAAGACGTTTTCCATGGCAGGCGCGGCGCTGCTTTCCGTAACGCTGGTGCCGGTCCTGATGGTCCTGTTCATTCGCGGTCGGGTCATGCCCGAAGCGAAGAATCCGGTGAACCGGTTGCTGATATGGCTCTACCGGCCGATCATCGCCTGGGTGATGCGATGGAAGAAAGTCACCATCGTTCTCGCGATATTGACATTAGCCGCAAGCTTCTACCCGGCCTCGAAGCTCGGCTCCGAATTCATGCCGACCCTCAACGAGGGCACGTTGCTGTATATGCCGGCGTCGTTGCCCGGCATGTCTGTCACCAAGGCGGCCGAGCTGCTGCAAACGCAGGACAAGATCATCCGCAGCTTTCCCGAAGTGGCCTCGGTCTACGGCAAGGCGGGGCGCGCGCAAACCGCGACCGATCCAGCGCCGCTCGAGATGTTCGAGACGGTGATCAACCTCAAGCCGGAGTCCGAGTGGCGCAAGGGCATGACCACGGACAAGCTCATTGCGGAGCTGGACAAAGCCGTCCAGATCCCGGGCATTTCGAACGCGTGGACCATGCCCATCAAGGCCCGCATCGACATGCTGTCGACCGGAATCCGCACGCCAATCGGCATCAAGGTGTTCGGGAAGGATTTGAACGAAATGGAGCGCCTGGCCAAGGAAGTCGAGGCCGTCGTCAAGGCTGTTCCCGGAACCACCAGCGCCTTTGCCGAACGCATCACGGGCGGCTTCTACCTCAACATCGAACCGGATCGTGCCGCATTGGCCCGCTACGGCCTGTCCATTGGCGACCTGCAGGACGTCATCGCCACAGCGTTAGGCGGCGAGATGGTCACCACCACCGTCGAAGGGCGCGAACGCTTCGGCGTAACCGTCCGTTACCCACGCGAATTGCGATCCGACCCCCAGCAGATCGCCGCTTCGGTCCTCGTTCCAACCATGGATGGCGCGATGATTCCACTCGGCCAGCTTGCAAGTGTCCTGGTGGCGAAGGGCGCACCCGGCATCCGCACCGAGAACGCGTTGCTGTCGGCCTACATCTACGTAGACATCCGTGATCGCGACATTGGCTCCTACGTGGCCGATGCACGCAAGGCCGTCGCAGACAACGTGAAGTTTCCGCCCGGCTATTACATTACCTGGAGCGGCCAGTTCGAGTCGATGGAGCGTGCGGGCGCAAAGATGAAGATCGTCGTCCCAGTGACGCTCCTCCTCATCTTCCTTCTGCTTTACCTCAATTTTCGCCGCTTGACTGAAACCCTCATCGTGATGTTGTCCGTTCCGTTCGCACTGGTCGGCGGGATCTGGCTTATGTGGCTGCTGGACTACAACCTCTCGGTTGCCGTTGCGGTAGGATTCATCGCACTCGCCGGCGTCGCTGCCGAAACTGGCGTCGTGATGCTGATTTACCTGGATCACGCATGGGCGGCGGTTCAAGCCAAACGAAAAGGCGAAGGCCAGACCGTCACCGCAACCGATCTCTACGATGCGGTGATGGAAGGCGCGGTCGAGCGCGTGCGTCCGAAGATGATGACCGTCGTCGCGATCATGGCCGGACTGCTTCCGATCATGTGGGGAACGGGTACCGGCTCCGAAGTCATGAGCCGGATCGCAGCGCCGATGGTTGGCGGAATGATCTCATCCACGATACTGACGCTCGCCGTCATTCCGGCCCTCTACGCGTTGGTCAAGGAGTGGTCATTACGTCGCGAAGCGGCTGCGCGCAACCGGCCTCGTGCTCCCGACACGTTGGCCGCGCCCGTTCCCTAAAGGCAATTTCCGCCTCACGCGCTGGCCCATGAGTCGCATGATGGGCCCAAGTGGTCATGCATCCAGAACGCTGGACACGAATCTCTCAGGTCGAAGCCGGTTCGGCGCTTTGGCCTACGTTCATGGTGTTCATGTCGTGTCCACCAAAGGTGGTCGCATCGCGCCCCGATTCCAAACCGACATCGAAGTCAATGCCTGCCGAGGAATCCGGAGACGATGCCTTCCTTGGAAAGGGATTGCGCCCACGCTGGCAATCGGTCTCCCCGCGACGATCCAAACGCATCAGGTCTTACGTTTGGGCAAGCGGGCCTCGAAGAGACCTGTCGCCCAGGTCGCGACGCATTCAAATATGCGTGGGGGCGGCCGCTTCACGCGCTTGCGTACATTGAGCCAGCAACCAGGACCCGGGCCACGCCGTCAGTTGCAACGCTGGCACTCGCATCCTGCGCTGCAGAAGGCTCCGCGCCCGCACTATGTAGATCTATCAACGCGTCAGCATTCCTCATAGCGTCTCTGATGCATGCGCAAGGCTCGCAAAGGACGTCGTGCTCGATGCACGTGAACAGACGCATCGCTTGAAGTCATCTTCGTCGCGATCGCAAATGGACCGGATTCACCAGGCGCCCACAAGATTGCTGGAACGTAATCGCGATGACATCCGCCCGACAGTCGTCACCGTGCATGATGAGTTCGCGTTGCCACACTTAGGTTTCCCAATGCGGGTCGCGCACGACGCGGATCATAGACGCTGAAATTGACAAGCCATGCGCTTGCCCGCAAATCAACTCTCGAAAGGAAGAATATGAACAAGCTGATTCTCGCCCTCATTGCCGGTGTGATCTCGACCGCCGCGGCGGCACAGACCGGAACCGTCAATCCCGCCACCGTCGCCGATCACGGTACTCCCGCTATGCATGCCGAAGAAACGGCGAAGAGTGTCGCCGCATCGAAGCAGGTTAAGGGGCTGAACGATCCGAAGTCGCGCCAGCAGGCCGTGAAGAACACCACCAAGATCGCCGACCATGGCACACCCGCGAGTCATGCCGAGGATGCCGCCGGCAACGTCAGCGCCTCCAAAGGAGGGGCCAAACCGATCGCAAGTAGCAAGGCCGCCCAAGACGCAGTGCAGACGGCGACGAAAGGTCAGCAGAAATAGCATAACGGCTGTCCGTCGAACGATGGAGTCGACGCCGAGCATGTTCTGATTGCAGTGGTGGCTGTACAAGGTCAGGCGTCCGGATGTACGGACGCCTGACCTTTGTCCGTCGCAAGGAAACAGGCCGCCTGTTCCAAAGAGGGGTAGCCGGGCTCTTTTGATCAGGGGACACCGTACTGCTTTCCGTTTCCCGGTTTGCGATCCACAAAGGAGGTCGCCGTCAATGCCTGGCGTTTGATAACAGGGTCCTCTTTCGGAGCGCCGGTCGAGCATTACAGAATTGTAATTTTTGAGTAAGTTTTATGTTCCCGAGGCCGTGCGATGATCGCGGCGCAATCGAAATGAGACCCGTTTCATAGGGCAATGCCGTTCGCTCATTGCCGGGAAGTCAATGCTGTTTAGTGCTTCATCTTCGAAACTGCGCTTGGCGTTGCCAGGGTTCCTGGTCGATGCCGAGCAACCACAGGACAAGGAACGTCGGTAGATGACCAACCTCACGCTGAGCATCACGATCGCAGGCGTTCTATCGGGCTTGACGACGGCCAATGCCGCATCGCCTCTCGATTCCACGGCTCCCACGCCTCCGCTGACCTACGCGTCAGTGTTTGCCGACTATCGCACGCTCGCGGACGTAGAACCGAAGCCGTGGGCCGAACTCAACGACACGGTACGTAGCGTGGGCGGCCACTCAGGATCGCTTGCAAGCAAGACTGGCGGGGCTGCACCCAAGATGAACGGGTCGCGCGCGAGTGGGGGCGTGGAGGTCCAACGGGCAACGTCTAAACCGTCGGACGCGCCTGTCGGAACCGGCAAGCCATGATCGAATTCAGATCGACAAAGCTGGCCACCGTCGCGGGAATGTCTCTCGTGCTGGCTGGATGCGCGACGTTCTCAGATGACGGAGGTTACGGCGAGATCAACCGGCAGACGCAGGAGCGCATCGGCCGCACGGCTCAGGCACTGCGGACGACCGCCGAAATGGCGTCCGCCAAGGATCAGGTTTCCATCCGATTGCGGCAGCCGTTGACACCGGATTCGGCAGTGGAAATCGCGCTGCTGAATAGTCCCGACCTGCAGGCGCGGCTTGCGGAGGTGGCGATAGCCGAGGCCGATCTCGTGCAGGCAGGCCGGCTCCGCAATCCCTCGTTTTCGTTCAGCCGGCGATCGAACTCGGAGATCGTAACGATCGAACGCGCGGTCATGGTCAATATCGCGTCGGCCCTTGTCATACCCCTCGCGCTCGACATCGAGAAGCGCCAGTTTGCCCAAGCACAGCTCACGGCGGCGACCCACATCATTCAGACCGCAGCGGCCGCTCGCCAAGCCTTCTTCCGCGCCGTAGCCGCCGAGGAGCGGCTGCGCTACTTCGAGCAGGTTCGCATTTCGACCGAGGCGTCTGCGGAACTCGCGCGGCGCATGCAGGAAGCAGGCAATTTCAGTGCACTCCAACGCATGCGCGAGCAGGCATTCAACGCGGATGCGACGACACAGCTGGCCCGAGCCCAGCACTCGGCACTGGTGGAACGGGAGAACCTCATCCGGGTACTTGGCTTGTGGGGCACCCAAGTTGAGTTCACATTGCCGACCCGCTTGCCTCCCCTCCCGGGTGCGCCCGCCGTGCTGCCCGACGCGGAGCGCATTGCCGTCGAACGCCGGCTCGACCTTCAGATCGCGCGCAAGCGCCTGGAAAGCCTGGAAGCATCGCTCGGACTTTCGCGTGCGGTGCCGTTCCTGAGCATCCTCGAATCGGCGGGTTATCGCAACGAGTCCAACAGCGGCGAACCGCTCGAAAGCGGGTATGAGATCGAGCTGCAGCTTCCGCTATTCGATTGGGGAGACGCGCGTATCGCGCGCAGCGACGCAGCGTATCGCCAGGCGGTCGCGCGTGCCTTGCAAGTGGCGATCCAGGCCCGCTCCGAGGTTCGCGAGAACTACTCGTCTTATCGCACTGCGTACGACATCGCCCGGCATTACCGCGACGAAATCGTCCCCCTGCGCAAGCGCATCGCAGAGGAAAACCTGCTCCGGTACAACGGAATGCTGATCGGCGTTTTTGACCTGCTCGCCGATGCGCGGCAACAGATCGAAGGCGTCAACGCGTCGATCGAGGCACTGCGCGACTTCTGGCTGGCGGAAACCGCCTTGCAACTGGCGTCCACGACGGCATCTCCAGGAAGCATGGTCCCGGAAGCTCCTTCGGCCATGCCGTCCGCGGCGCCCGCTGGCGGGCATTGAACAGGCAAATCAAATGAATTCACGCAGAGCATTTCTAGCGGGCGCCGGTGCCACGATCGCAGGTGCCGCGGTCGGCCGGGCCGCGCTTGCCGCAGCGCCGGAGCCCCACATGCAGTCTTCGCCCTTGACCCAGCCGCCGCTCGTGCCCTCCGATGGCAGGCCTTACAACCCGGTGGTCACTTTGAACGGCTGGACACTGCCATGGCGACTGCGCGACGGGTGGAAGGAGTTCCATCTGGTGGCAGAGCCGGTCGTCCGCGAGATCGCCCCCGGAATGAAGGCGAACCTGTGGGGATACAACGGCCAGAGTCCTGGCCCAACGATCGAGGTGGTGGAGGGGGACAAGGTCCGACTCTTCGTCACCAACAGGCTCCCCGAGCACACGACAATTCACTGGCATGGGCAGCGCCTCCCCAATGGTATGGACGGCGTAGGTGGGCTCAACCAGCCGCAGATCGCAGTCGGGAAGACCTTCGTATACGAATTCGTCGCGCGCAGGGCGGGGACGTTCATGTACCACCCCCACGCCGACGAGATGGTGCAAATGGCGATGGGCATGATGGGATTCTGGGTCACGCATCCCAGAAATGCCAAGCTGATGCGGGTGGATCGCGATTTCGTGTTCCTGCTCAACAACTACGACATCGATCCCGGAAGTCGCACTCCGCAGGTGAACACGATGCTCGACTTCAACTTGTTCAACTTCAACAGCCGGGTGTTCCCCGGCATCGATCCGATGGTTGCGCGCTTGAACGACCGGGTGCGCATCAGGATCGGCAATTTGACGATGACCAACCATCCCATCCATCTGCATGGACATGAGTTCGAGATCACCGGCACCGACGGTGGGTGGGTGCCACCGAGTGCCCGATGGCCCGAGGTCACGACGGACATCGGCGTCGGCCAGATGCGCGCGCTCGAGTTCAATGCTACGGAAGAGGGCGACTGGGCGTTTCACTGCCACAAGTCGCATCACACCATGAACGCGATGGGCCACGGCGTCCCCACCATGATCGGCGTAGACCATCGCGATGTCGCCGCGAAAATAGTCAAGCTGGTTCCCGACTACATGGTGATGGGCGAGCGAGGGATGGCCGACATGGGTGAGATGGAGATGCCACTTCCCGACAACACATTGCCGATGATGACGGGCGCCGGCCCCTATGGACCGCTGGAAATGGGAGGAATGTTCACTACCATGAAAGTACGAAAGGAACTTGCCAGCAATGACTACAAGGACCCCGGCTGGTACAAGCAGCCCCCGGGGACGCAGGCGTACGAGTGGACCGGCCACATTCCGCCCGCACCAAAGGCCGCCGACGCGGCCGCCGTGACCGTCCCCGACAAGGGGGCATTAATGATTCGAAAGGGTAACGCGCATGGTTCGCACTGACTGGCCCGTACTTCTCATGCTCCTCACGGCGCTCGCCGCACCCGTGACCGTACTGGCTCACGGCGACGATCACGGCGACGCCGACGCGAAGGCCAAGAAGGCAATGCTTCCCCTCGAGCAAAAGGCATGGGGGATTGCCGGCGACCCGAAGAGGGTCACCCGTACGATCAAGATGGATATGTCCGACGAAATGCGATACCACCCGTCGTCAGTTACTGTGAAGCAGGGCGATGTCGTGCGCTTCGAGCTACGAAACGGCGGCCAAACGCTGCACGAGATGGTCATCGGCACGATGGAAGAGCTGCAGGCTCACGCGGCGCTCATGAAGCGATTCCCCGACATGGAGCATGACGAGCCGTACATGGCCCATGTGCGGCCCGGAAAGTCCGAAACCATCGTATGGAAATTCAATCGCCGAGGTGAGTTCAATTTTGCGTGCCTGATAGCTGGACACTTCGAGGCGGGAATGATCGGCAAGGTCGTGGTCAAATGAGACACGTTGCTACCGTCAAAGAACAAGTGGCTTCCCTGCAAACAGCCGATAGGAGAGCTACGCGGCTTGGGCGCTTCATCCTGTTGACCACGGCGCTTCTCGTCAATGCCACAGCCTGGGCCCAGGGAGCCGCAACACAGGACACCACGCCACCGCAGCAATCCGCACCGGCGGAATCCACGATGACGCCAGCGGAAGTGCGCAAAGTCGACAAGGACGCCGGCAAGATAACGCTGCGACATGAAGCCATCCAGAGCCTCGATATGCCGCCGATGACGATGGTCTTTCGCGTCTCGGATCCCAACTTCCTGGATCAGGTCAAGGCTGGCGACAAGGTGCGCGTCGCGGTGGAGAAGATCGGCGGCCAATTCACTCTCACACGGATAGAGTTGGCGCCGTGATCCACGGCCTGGCTCACGGGAGCACTCCATGAACCGGTCGCGGTCCATATCTTGCGTCTGCGATTCCGCAACTTGATTCGTCTCAACGTGTGCAGGCCCGCGAGCATTCTAGAATCGCCTTATCGCATGAGCCATCCCTTCGGAAAGTCCATGAAACACACCATCGTCACTCGACGCCAAGTCCTTGCCCTCATGATCGCAATTCCACTTGCTGCTGTGCCACTCGGTGCTCGGGCCGCATCGCGCAGCATCGAGGTCTGGAAGGACCCGACTTGCGGTTGCTGCAAGGACTGGATCGCGCTCTTGCGCAACTCAGGATTCACGGTCACTGCGCATGACTCCGGAAACGGCGCAGCGCGTCTTAAGGCCGGCATTGCGCGCCAGTACGGAAGTTGCCATACGGCACTGATCGACGGCTATGCCATCGAGGGACACGTCCCGCTCCGAGAGATCGAACGACTTCTTGCGGAGCGTCCCGACGCGATCGGCTTGGCCGTTCCGGGCATGGTCATAGGTTCTCCCGGAATGGAACAGGGAACCCGGGTTGACGCTTACACGGTGCTGCTGCTCACCCGGGATGGGGGCAGCTTGCCGTACGCGAAGTACAAAAAGGAATCATGATGCGCTCGCTAAAACTCGCCATTTTCGCATCCTTGGTGGCTCTCTCCGGAGCCGCGGTTGCTTGTAACGATCATGCACCAGGCAAGGAGCCGGCCAAGCGAACGGTCGGCCGGGAGTCCGCATGGGTGGCTGGAGAAGTCCGCGACGTCGATTTGGACGAAGGGACGATCACACTGGCGCATGCCCGGATTGGATCATTGCGGATGGAGGCCATGGGGTCAATGCAATTCAGGGCCGCTAATACCGCGCTCATTTCCGATGCGAAGCCCGGCGACAAGGTCAAATTTCGGGTGAAGCTTATCGGTGAGCAGCCTACCGTCACGCTGCTGACGGTAGTTGCCATGAAGTAAAACGACTGAGAATGGAACAGAGACCTCGCCCAGAATGCGCATTGGACAGGAACACCAACCAAGATTGTGACCTGTGATAAGGGCAATGTCTGCCGAGTCAGCTGCCGCGCGTGCGGTCACAGCAACTCCGGCATCGCAACGCCCGTTCACGGATCTCGGCGTACGTAAAGACGCCTTTGACCTGCCTGCGCAAGCGTGGGCAGCCGTCCCACAGCAGACGATGCCCGGCTTTGCATCGCCAATATCTCGGGACTTCAAGAGGGGCGGGCCGGTGTGACGGACCACCGCTGGCTACGGTGTTAGATTCTTGAACAGCTCGCTCATCATCTTGTAATGGCCGCTTACCCGGTCAATTGAAAATTGCAATCGAATGGTGTTTTCGACGAACTTGGCCATCTCAGCATCCATCTCGACCGAATTGCCATCCAGCGAAGATTGGGAGGGACTCCGGTAAAGAATTGGAACGGTCTCGGGCGTATATCCGAGGCGAAGTGCCTCTGGCACGTCGATGTCTACGGCCTTGTAGTTAGGCGTATCTGCATTTGCGATATTGGCCGAGATCAGTTCCTGCCGCTTTGACCAGAGCGCAAGCGCGCGCTGATTGAGGCTATGTTCTTTCACCTTATGGCCGGTAGGAGTGGTTGCAGGTGCTGGCGCGGCGGCGGGCAGCACCGAGGCCGGCCGCAGTGGCGACACTCCGTGCCCTGCGGCATGCGCGAGTGCGGCAGCGAAAGTCGGTAATGCGTCGGTCGATGGCCGACTACTTTTGGCTGGGGTCGTCCCCGGCGTGGCGGTCGATCCAACGCCAGACAACTTATCGAGCGTACCCACTCGGATGCTCCCAATGCGTGTCGCTACGCCCCGCCTGAGGAAGCGTGGGCAGGAAATAGTGATGAGACCGTGGTTTGGCCACGGTTAGCTTAGTCACCGCCGAAAAAGTTACAAACTGCAGTACGTCGAATGGTCTGCTCTTGATCTTGAACTGTCGTCGCGGTCATTCGCGTGGCGGGAAGATTACAATCTCGTAGGTAAGATGCAATCTATGGCCACTGCAGCGCCCGCGATCGTTCCGGACTGCTTCAGCCGAGTAACCGCCCTTACGATTCATCGGACTTGATCCTCGCAGGTTCCGGGAGGTTCGGTTCACCCCTCTGCCCTGCTACGCGTTTTGAGCATGGGTACGCGTGCGACGATCCAGGCGCCGGCGCGGAATTGCAGGTACTCGAAAGCAGGCAACGCGGCGAAGCACGGGCAAGTGTCGCCAAGACTCCAAGGTCAACCTTGGACTGTCGCTGCGACTACTGCCGCGGCTGGAGGGCGGTTAGACGGAGACTTAATGCCGGTAAGCTTGGTTCGCTTCAGCATCAGCGCATTGATGGCCACGATTGCCGAGCTGCCGGACATCGACAGCGCCGCAATTTCCGGCGAAAGGGTAAACGGATAGAAGACCCCCGCCGCCAACGGAAATGCAACGGTGTTGTAACTGACGGCCCACCACAGATTCTGGTGCATCTTGCGTAACGTGGCTCGCGACAGCTCAATCGCTCCGACCACATCGAACGGATCACTTTTCATCAGCACGACCTGGGCACTTTCCATCGCCACATCGGTGCCTGCGCCAATCGCGAATCCGACATCGGCTTGCGTCAACGCCGGTGCGTCATTCACACCGTCCCCGACCATCCCAACCTTGTGGCCTTGGCTCTGCAATTCCTTGATCTTGGCCGCTTTCTGCCCAGGCAGGACGTCAGCGAATACGATGTCGATGCCGAGTTCGCGGGCGATGCGCTCCGCCGTGGCGCGGTTGTCGCCGGTCAGCATTGCGACTTTGACCCCCCGCTCCTGCAATTTCGCCACGGTTGCCTTGGAGGTTGGCCGGGCCGCATCGGCGATGGCGATGAGCCCGAGCAGTTCGTGGTCTACGGCAACGTAAACGACCGTGCGGCCGCCGCTCTGCAGGTGATCCGCTTGCTCCGCGAGATCGCCCAAGGCCACCGCGGACGCGTCCATCAACTTGCGGTTGCCGAGCAGCACTTCCTTGCCGTCCACCAATGCCTTGGCGCCCTGGCCATCGATATTGGTGAACTCGGCCGCAGTCGCGGTCGTCGCCGGCCCTGCGCGCGCCAGTATCGCCTGGGCGAGGGGATGCTCGGAGTTCTTCTCGACCGCCGCGGCGAACTTGAGCAGATCGGGTTCCGTGACGCCCGTCTTGGTGGCGATTTCGACCACTTCCGGCTGGCCCAGCGTGAGCGTTCCGGTCTTGTCGAAGACGACCACGGTAAGTTTGGTGGCATTCTCCAGCGCCGAAGCATTCTTGAACAAAATTCCGTTCATCGCACCCAGCCCGGTGCCCACCATGATGGCCATAGGAGTCGCAAGGCCCAGTGCGTCTGGGCACGCAATCACGAACACGGTGATCGTCAGGGCCAGGGCAAATAGCAGCGGTTGCCCGATCCACCAGTACCACACCGCGAAGGTCGTCAAGCCAATCACGATTGCGACGACCACCAGCCACTGCGAGGCGCGGTCCGCGAGCAATTGCCCGGGTGCCTTCGAGTTCTGCGCCTCCTGCACCAACTTGACGATCTGGGCGAGTGCGGTGTCGGCGCCGACCTTGGTCGCGCGATAGTGAAAGCTGCCACTTTTGTTGATGGTGGCGCCGATGACTTTATCGCCTGGCGCCTTTCCCACCGGCATCGACTCTCCGGTCAGCATCGATTCATCGACCTGCGATCTGCCTTCAGTGACTTCGCCATCGACAGGAATCTTGTTCCCGGGGCGAATGATCACCGTGTCTCCGACCAGAACCTCGGCGGTGGCCACTTCAACTTCCTGGCCATCCCGCACCACGACCGCTTTGGGCGGTGCCAAGTCCATCAGCGCCCGAATGGCATCCGAGGCGCCGGCGCGGGCGCGCATCTCCAACCAATGGCCAAGCAGGATGAATACCAGAAGGACCGCGGAAGCCTCGTAGAAGACATCGCCTTCGAAGAAGAAGGTGGCCGCCACGCTGAATAGATAGCCCGTGCCCACACTGAGCACGACGAGCGTCGCCATATTGAGCACGCCGTTCTTGGCCGCGCGCCACGCCGCTACGAAAAACGGCCACCCCGGATAGGCAATCGCCGCCGTGGCAACCACGAAGAGAAAGAACTTGCGGTCGATGCCGAACGGGGCGGGAAAGTCGCCGAACATCCTTCCCATCGGCGAATACACGAACACGGGGATCGCGAAGATCAGCGCCACCAGGAAGCGGTTACGCATATCGCGGGCCATGTCCTGCATCGACATGCCCGGCGCGTGACCCATGTCATGCATCATGTCGTGCGTCGCATGTTCGGCGGTCGCAGCGCTGGCACCATGATCGAGGCCTGGCGGATGCGCGGTAGCCGCTGGTGCCGGCCGATTGGGACCAGTGGGCGTCGGAGCTGCATCCGTACTCGCCGGCGTCGCGTCTGCTGCTTCCGGGTGATGTCCGTGATGTTCGTGATGCGCGTGGGGAGCGGTTACCGGGGCCGCTCGCGCAGTTGCGTCGTCACGCTCGCATACATGGTGAGGGACCATCTCGCCACGACAGTGATAGCCGCATTCCAGCACGCGCGCGCGCAGCGCATCGACGCTGATCAGGTGCTCGTCGTAATGAACGGTGGCACTCTGGGCAACATAGTTGACGTCGGCATGATGGACACCGGGTAACTTCTGCAACTGTCTGCGCACACCTTCCGCGCTCAGTACGGAGATGAGACCTCCCACTTCAATGACGGACGTCTTCATCTCAAGCGTCCCCATTGATCATTGCCATCAGTCCTTCCGTGGCCACGGTTGTGCATTGCGGGTGTAGGCCAGCCCTGCTCGCACCCCCCACGGGTCGACGGCGGAGCATCCGTTTCGCGGGGCAAGTCCCTGCTGCGCCTGTGCAAGGACGTAGCGAACCACAACTGCCGGGTCGGGGCGCGCGAGCTTCCCGTCCTTGCCACCGCAATGCAATTTCCCAGCATATCGCGGATCACGTTGCGCGGTCGGCGCGCACAGCGGTCCAGGTCGAGGCGTCGGTGTGGGTCCGGGCAAACGTCTGGTCCCGCGCCACACTGTGCACTTTCCATTTCCTTAGCTCGCTCATCTAGGGGACTCGTCTTCCAGTTTGCAAGCGGGTCCACCCTGCGTGCGTCCAGTCGTTTCCGCTGTTCCGCCTTACTGATGTCGAGGTCGTTTTTGAACAGGTTCCCCTCGGAGCGCATGATCATGCGTTCGAATTTGCCAACCGAATGCACGAACTAAACCTATACAGCGGCAGAACCCGGCTGCTCAACCGCATCTGCAAGTCGCCTTGAAGCAGGCCACTGTCGACCAAGACTCTCGCGTCGCCGTTGGTAGCGAGATCTTCGACCGAGCGACAGTTCAGATGCCACAAGGTAGCGCGCGTTGCATAATGGCTATCCGCTAGCACGTCGCACCCGAGTCGCACGTCCCCAGCGCGGGAGGACCGCGGGCGTTGCCGCCGCGTAGCGCCGGTACGCTTCACCGAACGTCGCCTCTGCGTCGTGCTCCTCATGCTTGGCGAGGCGCACGTACATGAAGACCAGAATAGGGAACATCACCAACGTGACCAGCGTGGGCCATTGCACCAAGAACCCAAACATGATGAGGACAAAGCCCACATACTGAGGATGGCGCATGCGTGCGTACGGCCTGGAAATGGCCAAACGTTGCATGCGCTGTGCGCGATAGAGTACGCGCCAAGACTCCGAGAGCAGCCAGAAGCCTCCTCCGATGAAGATAAAGCTGATCACGTGAAACGGGCCGAAGTGCGGATTGGTGCGCCACCCGAACATCGTCTCCAGCAAGTGACCCGAATCGTGACTCATCCAGTTCACCCCGGGAAAGCGCGAACTCAACCAACCCGAGAAGAGATAGACGGTCAACGGAAATCCGTACATCTCGGTGAATAGTGCAACCAGGAAGGCGGAAAACGCCCCGAATGATCGCCAATCGCGAGGCGACTGCGGCTTCGCAAAACTAAAGGCAAAGATGATGAAAACCAGCGAATTGATGACTACCAGGGACCATAGACCGTAGGCTGGCGCTCCGTCGTTCATCGCTAACTCTCGCGGCGAGAGTGGCTTGATCCCCGTAGGCTGGTGTCGTCGCCGCGCAGTCCGTCGGCCTTGCCTTCGGAAGTCCCTTTCATCGCACCCTCCGGTCGGTCATCGCCGTCCTGATGCCCGCCGTGATCGCCATGACCGCCATGCCCGCCGTGACCGTGGTGCATGAACATGTGCATGAAAGGACAGGCCAACAGAATGAACCACGGCAGATACGGAAGCACGTGCGCCCGGTGCTCGGCAAGTAGAAAGAACGTGGCAACGATTGCGAATCCGGCGAACACCCATTTCACTCCTGAACTCCAACGCACTTCATTCCCGTCAATGTTGTCCGCCATGGCTACTCCGATCTTCCAATATGTACGTATCTCGCGATCCGCCCAGACTCCCGCGATTGCGGTGCTCAGGCCACGGCGCGCGTCGGCACTGGTTGCTGCGCCCTCCGCCATGTCAGATGCTCGTGCACGCTGGTCCAGTACATGCCGAAGGCAAACCCGAAAGCCGGTTCTTCAATGGGAATGCTGGCGACGCGAATTCCGGACGATTGCTCCAGGTTCCAAATACGGTCCGTTCAAACTCTGGCAGAACCACGTGCGAACAGGGTGTAGAAGCCGGCAAACGTTGCCGCTAAGGTAAAGCTGACCGCTGCGGCACTGACCAATCCAACGACGTACTGGCCGAGCGTTAGTGCGCGGCCACCTGGCGGCTTCAGCAATGTGAGGTCCAGACCGTGGAACCATGCATTGAAGAACCCAATGGTGCCATCTGGGAAAAAGACGAAGGCGAGCGCACACAGGGTGTACAGAACCGAGAACGTCGCCGCCCCCGCGAGTCCAAACGACCAGATCTGCAGTCGATTCATGGTTCACCATAGTCGGCAACGCGTTGGCCCCACGTTACTAGCTGCGCGGCCCGAGCGAACCCCGGGTGCGGAGTTGCTTCCAAATGACATTCTCTTTCATCGAGATGACCGTGCCATCCCTGAGTTCCATGGCCACACCGTCCCGCATGTAGACCGGGTCTCCGTAAAGGTCGAACATCCGCATTCGGCCATTCGCGTCGATGATCAAGAACGATCCATCCTTGAGTTCATACCGCCCCGTAGTTTGGTCAACGGAAGGCGCGGGCTCAACTGCGGCGCATCCGGTCACAGCCAAAGCGGCGACCAGCAAACCAAGCTTCACCTTCGAACGCATCATTCTCTCCTTCTGCCAGAGGCACGCCACGACCAATGCTGTAACGCTATCAGCACCGCACTGACTGGCAGACGACCGGAGTATTAAGAATAGGTAATCCTCCCGTAATTTCGCGGATGGGCGGGTGTACCTGATGGCCGGTAAGCCATCTGGAGTCGAACCGCTTGGTTGGGAACTTCGGCGAAGAGTTGACGGTTCAAACTGGGGGCCGCCTGCGGCTGGGCCAACCGTACCCCCAGCATGGTGCCTGACGGCACTCTCGTCTCCCACGAGCAGAATTGCCTGCCGTACAACATGTCTTGGGTGGCCGATGGTGGTGGCGGGACGTGGCAGTCCGGGACGCTTACGGACCACGATGCATGAGTGCTGCGGCGCGGCGTGCCGCATACTCGACTGTGCCCACTATCCTGTATTCCATGCCGTCGTGGTGGCAAAAATGACCCGACCGTCTCGACGGCATATGGCAACCGAAGGCAAGTCGGAAGTCATCCGCTCGCCTCCTGGATCGGCCCGCAATCTACTGGCGTTTCACCTTGCTTATCTCGTCGCCGACGAGCGTGCGCAACTGGTCGTAGCCGAACTGCGGAAGGCCGCGACCGTTGACGAAGTACTCGGGCGTCGCTACGACTTTCATGATTTTCGAGTCCCGGATGTCGGTCGCCATGTTCTGCAGGACTGTAGGAGACTCCATATCAGCCTGAAGCCTGACAAAGTCCAAGTCCACCGCGCGCAGTTCTGCCCACAGCTTGTCCGGGTCAACTTGATGCGCGATGACCCATTTCGACTGCGTCGCGAAGAGCCGCTCGAGGACACTCCAGAACTTGCCCTGCAGCTTGGACGCTTCGAGTGCCTTGACCGCAATGTCCGAATTGCGATGGAACGGTACAAGGCGCACCGAGAGCCGGATAGCGCCCTGGTTGTCTTTCATCATCCCCTTCACCAAGGGAAGGAACGCGGCACACGTCGAGCAGGCGGGGTCCATGAACTCGACTATGTGCACCGGTGCGTTCGGGTCGCCGAGCGTTGCGGCGACGGGGCGCTCCAAGGCGGGTGCATTCAATGGGTCAGCGCAACACATGCCAGGCTCGGCAAGCCGGGGTCAGCAAGTGCCTGTCAATTCAGTACTTATCGCAAGCAGTGTTGTTCCCGGGCTGTTCTCACTCGTGCTTACGCATCCCCAGATCGTTGCTAGGTCACGCCGCAGGAAAGTCTTAGGCTTCAAACCCCTGTCGCTAAGGATCAAGGGTGTTGCATCGACCGGTTGAGCCGGCAACTACTGTCAACGCTGGGCACACCAGCGCAGGAGCAAAGCTTTCAGCTAAGCCACGAAGCAAGCTGACGATGATTTCGGCGGCTCGAGCATGCGTGTCATGAAGAAACCCTAACTCGGCAGGACGAAGCTGCCATCACCACGAGCCGAGTCGGGCGCGGTGGCGCGCGGGTTGGAGTCCGCGCGTCCCTCATCCTGGTGAGGTGCGGGATGCAACGAGACATTGTCCACGTTCATGCCTTCTCTTTCGGGCGATCGTATGCTGTGGTCGCGACTAGCGGGTTGTGCCGACCGATCTGCGCCGGCGTCATGAGTCGATATACGCCCACCATTGCTGGTGGCAGAACAATCCACTGCAGCAGTGGAGTCAGACCAATGCCGAAAATCAACGGCATGCTCGCCGTATAGCCCCAAGCGCCGACGCGGTAGACGTTGTACCACTCGCTCCATGCGGTAAATGCCACTGCGCCAAAAACGACGATTGCGCCGCCGGACCACGGACGCGATGCCGGCCAGTCTGCGCGCCGCAGTGCGATCCCGGCGACGGCAAACATTGCAAGTGCAATCAGCACGTCGCCCAGCGTGCAATGAAGTAGTGCCCGCGCGATGCTCATGCCATCTGCGGCAAACCAAATCGCATAGAGCCTTACGTGAGCGATTTCCCACGTTAGATTCAAGACAAACGCGATCGCCGACCAGAGAGCCCAGCCCGCCATGACGCTTAGCGCCACCGCCTTCCGCATGGCGTGGCGTCCGCCGCCGGGTTTTGCGGTCTTTGGGGTTGCTCTCATCTGCAGTGACAATTCGTACGTTGCGCGGTTGGCATGAACGCGTGTCTCAGTCCGTAGTTCGGCGCTGCGGCTATCGCCGCGGCAGAAACGCCAGGACTTGCTTACAGAGGACACGCACCTTCGGCACCTCGACCCACCGGAACACAGCATCCGAATCCATGAAGACAACCATATGATTCCGCCGGCTTCTGACCGCACGAGCACGTTTCGTTAAGTCAGCAGAACGGCGTCCGGGCACGCCCGTTCGCATGATGCGCGACTTACGGATCGCCGCCGCGGGTAACCGATACGGCCCGACTTTGGTAAAGGGCTTGGCTGGAGTGTCGGCCGCATATCAACGTCCGTATGCAGGCCGAGTCATCGACTGCGCGGACGGCCGCAGCGCCACGCAGTTGCGACCGCTCTAGAATTTGCAAAGTCTGCGCTGAAGTGCTGTCCTTGTCTGTACGACAGCGAACACACGCTGCTCCAAGGCTTGCTCGGGGTGCTGGAAGACGGCTGATCGTCGAGCGCCAGAAGCTGAATTCCTCGAGTGTCATGCTGCGATGACCCCGATAGCACTGCCGTAGGCGGTGCAGTGACCCACTTGCCCTCCGGTTGCTTTCGCCTACCGATGCCAATGCACATGGCGCGTTCTGCCGATGCAGGACATGAGAACGCAAATGTCTAGGGTTGGGCGACGATTGACCTTCGAAGTTTCAATGGAGCGTAGGCAGCGCTGTGAACTTGCAGCATTACTCCTCGCTATGAGAGGTAGCCTCTAGCATCCATGACACGCGGCGTACTCTACGGTCTCGCGTCCGCTGCACTTTTCGGTGTAATCACCCCGCTTGCCAAGACGCCGGTGGGCTCCGTTTCACCGCTTTGGCTGGCAGCGCTTCTGTACCTGGGTGCAGGTGTAGGGCTGCTTATCGTCCATGCGGGTCGCCGGGTGCTCAATCGAGGAGCACTGGTCGCCCTGCCCTCGGGTCGAGATTGGTGGTGTGGGTGGGGCCATTGCGCTGGGCGGCATCGTCGGTCCGGTCGTCCTCATGTACGGCCTTACCCGGACCAGCGGCGCGTCAGCCTCTCTTCTGCTGAATCTCGAAGCGGTACTCACCGCTCTCCTTGCTTGGTTCCTCTTCAAAGAGAACTTCGACCGGCGCATCGCCCTTGGGATGGTGGCCATTGTCGTGGGCGCCGTCGTGCTCACAGCGGCACCGGGCCCGGGTGATTCGTCGCTCGTCGGCCCGCTGCTGGTCGCGACGGCTTGTCTTTGCTGGGCGTTCGACAACAACCTTACGCGCAAGGCCTCGGGAGGCGACGCCGTATTCCTTGCCTCGCTCAAGGGTATAGTCGCAGGAACCGTCAATTCAGTTTTGGCGACCGCCCTCGAGCTGTCGATACCGCCGATGCCGTCAATCGCGGGCGCCGTTATTGTCGGCTTCTTGGGCTACGGTGTCAGCTTGGTCTTGTTCATTCTGGCGTTGCGTCACCTCGGCACGGCGCGGGCCGGAGCGTGCTTTGCCCTCGCCCCTTTCTTCGGCGCTATGCTTTCCCTTCTGCTGGGACAGGGTGGTGTCAGCTGGTCGCTGGGAGCGGCCGCTGTCTTCATGGTGATAGGTGTGTGCTTGCACATCTCAGAACACCATGCGCACGAACATCAGCATGCCCCACTTCAACACGAACATTCACACGCACATGACGAGCATCATCAACATGCGCACCCAGACGGGTGGGACGACGCGGAGCCGCATGTCCATCCGCACGCGCACGCCACGCTCGTGCATAGCCATCCGCATTGCCCAGACACGCATCATCGGCATGCGCATTGGTAAATTGGTCGCACAATGGCTAGGCCAACCGTTGCGCCCTCGCAATCTTCAGCAACACCGTATGGTCGACGCCGAACCGGCACATGGCGTCGCAGTTTTCCTTGAGTTCGCCTGCCGGCAGATAGCCTAAGCGAAACTCTTCGCCTTTGGAGTACAACGCGGGTCGAGCCATCTGGGCCATGACTTCCCGCTCCCGGCTCTCAGGTGCGACCAAGTAGAAGTGGCCGGAACGGTCGGCCAAGGAGAGTGCCAAGTCCTTCATGCGGAGGATGCCTGAGTAGATAGAGGTACTTTGCTCGACTTCGAATCCACATGCGATTCGGGGCTCGTTGCGATGGAGCCAAAGCACGTCAATGAGCTCTATTGTCTCTTGAACCTCGCGCGCCAACCCGAGGTCGGGAAGGGCTGGAATAGTTAGAAGCGAAAAGTCGTCGCCATGGCAGACTCGATGGCGGTCGTTACGGGCGACAAAGACATCGTAGTTCAGAGCTCGCCCGATGCGGATAAGCACATGCTGGACCTGCGTGTGTTCTGAGGCCTCCTTCTCGTCGGCCAATGTGTCCTCGTGCCGCTTCCGGGCAGCCTTGACCGCTTTCTCCTGGATTGCCTGAAGCACTGCATCGGCGTTCCCCTCCAGCACCAAGCGACCAGAACCGATGTCGAACAAGAGCCCGGCGAATGCTCCAAGGTCTTTGGACAATTGGTTGCGATGCTCCTCATTGACCCGCACGATGGTTTCTCGCATCGCCAGGTAGCTCTCCCATGACCCCAGCTTCTGCTTTGCTCCGAACAATGCATTGAAGCCGTTCACGATGGCGGTGTTGAAGGGCGGAACCAGTGTGGGGTGAATGAAATACACGATGCTGGCCACCGACGGCCCGAGACCCTTGATGCCTGCCTGCGCGAGCCGGGTCATTTCCACGAGCACCTGGTCTTCCCGCGTTGCATTCAGGCACGCATTGAGGAAATTGCCGAATGCGCACTTGTTGGCCTCGTCCTCGTAGATGTCAGGAATGCGCAGCTTCGGCTTCCAGTAGAAGGGGTGAGCGGCGCCTTCGAATACTTGCTTCTGCTCGGTAATGGCATTGAGCACAACCTCGAGGGGCGAGCCCTTGAAGTCGTTGCCGAAGGTGCCCGCAGCTATTGCGTCCACGGTGTCTTTGACACCGCGTCGGATGGCACGAAATGCCTTCATCCGTGCCTCTCCGCCCACAAACCACGTGTGGTAGACGGACTCCGGGTCCGAGCGGTAGCGGTCTATGACAGTCGTCAGCGAGGCGTTCAAGGCGAAGGGCACGCTATGGCGCGAGAGGGCGGAAGTCGAGGGAATGGAGTGTAGCCCCCGGCAGTCGCCCTCACGCAATCCGTCCGGGGTGGCCAATCCGCGGCAACTTGACGCACATCAAGCAGCCATTCGACTACGTGCCTACACTGTTTCACACGTTACCGGACCCAGGATGATTCTTCGCCGCCACCGCAAACCGCTCGCCTCCCTGTTCCTCGGGGTGTGGCTGTTCGCGCTGTTCGCGGGCGTCGCCAGCGCCTGCCTGACCGACGAAGCTGCGGAAACTGCGCAGATGTCGGGTATGGCAATGGGCATGGGCCAGCACGACGGCGACCACGCAAAGCCGTCGGGTTGTGAGCAATTCTGCAAGACCGACATCCCGCTTCTGACCAAGCTCCAGCTAGTGCAGGACCAACCGGCCGGCCAGCCATTGCTGGTAGCCGGTGTCGACGTTCCGAGTCTGCCCATCGTGGTGCGCTCGGTTTCGTCTGCGTACCGGGCGCATCCGCCTCCGGACGTACCGCTTCTCCTCCGCACTCTCCGCCTCGCTCTGTAAGCCGCGCTAGCGAGCGGGCGCCTGTCGGCCCGCTGCTTTCGCGCGCCCTCGTTTCGTCTCCGGATTCATCCGCACGACCGTAGCGCGCCTGCACTACGCAGTCTTTCGCCTATCGCTTTTCAACATCACGCAAGGAGCAACAGCATGAATCGCCAATTCATCACCACCATCGCCTTCCTCGCCGCCATTGGACTCTCGGGAACGTCCTTCGCCCAACGTCACGACGAAAAGCCGCACGGTTACGACAAGAACAAGGCAGCGGCCACGGCCGCCGGCACCACCGAAGAGGTCAAGACCCCCGGCGCCGGTGGCCGCCACGACGAAAAGCCGCATGCCACCGCCAAAAAGGCCGCGCCGGCGAAAACCGCCGCCAAGCCCGCTGCGAAGCCGGCCGCCGCAACGCCCGCGGCAGCCCCGGCGGAATCAGCCAAGACGGGACAGTAGTCCAGACCTCGGCCCGGTGTGAGACACCGGGCCGAGACCGCCCCCCTTCAATCCCGACCAACCCTCCAGGGACCTTTCAAAGTGAAGCGACAACTTCTGCTTTCCCTCGCAATGGCGGTCTCCGCCACCTTCGCCGCCGGCGCGTTCGCCGCCGCGGTGCCTGTCGACGTATACAAACGCGTTCAATGCGGATGCTGCGACAAGTGGGTCGAGCACATGCGCGCCAATGGATTCGATGTCCGCGTCAACGTGGTCGACGACACCTCTGCATATCGAGCCAAGGCCGGCATCCCGCAACAGCTCGGCGCCTGTCATACCGCGTTTGTCGGGGGCTATGCCGTCGAAGGACACGTTCCGGTCGCCGATATCCAGCGCCTGCTGGCACAGCGGCCCGCGGCAAAGGCGCTCGTGGTTCCCGACATGCCGCAGACGTCGCCCGGCATGGACCGCCCGACCGGCCCTGCGTGGGATGTCTACTTGCTGACCGCCGACGGGTCCAAGAAGGTCTTTGCTTCCTATCCCGCCAAGTAACGGAGATAACTCATGAAGATTCAGATTCTCGCTGCTTCGCTGGTGGTCGCTGCCGCCATTGCTGCCCCGAGCGCATTCGCGCAAATGAACCACGACCACTCGATGTCGTCCATGCCGATGCAGTCTGCCTCTGCGGCCAAGTCGTCCCTGGCGGAAGGCGAGGTGCGCAGCATCGACCGTGCCAAAGGGACGGTGACGCTCAAGCATGGTCCGTTGACGGCGCTTAACATGCCGCCCATGACCATGACGTTTCTCGCGAAGCAGCCCACGCTGCTCGCCAACGTGAAAGTCGGCGACAAGGTCCGGTTCGCACCGGAGCAAGGCAAGGACGGCACGCTGATTCTAAGTTCACTCGAGTTGGTCAAGAACTAGCCCGGTGTCGGTCGCCATCTTCGACTACTCACCACCCATACGGAGAAGCTTCATGTTGCGAATTGTTCCCCTGATGCTGGCCCTGACGTTGTCGCTCATCGCGCTGCCGACTGTCGCGGGTGCTACAAGCGCCACAGCAGCCACTACGCCTGCCGACTCGCCGCCTGCAGCCGCCAAAAACGTCGCGCTGCGCGGCCCCGCCGGAAGTGACGGCAGGCGCCGAGGCGCAAGACACCGTCCCGGTAGCCATTGGGACCGGGCCAAAAGTCGTGTTTCAACTCAACACCGCTGAAGACGCACCGACCATCCTGCGGTTCGTCACCAACTATCTGGCGGTCGAACCCAATGCGCAAGTTGCCGTGGTGGGCTATGCGGGTGGCATCGACTTCATGCTGCAAGGCGCACGTGACGCGAGCGGAAAGCTCTATGCCGAGCAAATGGCGGCACTGACCGACCGCGGCGTCACCTTCAAGGTGTGCAACAACACGCTGCGCGCGCGCAATCTCACGGCCTCCGCCGTAAGCCCGCCCGCGCTCGTCGTGCCTGGCGCCGTCAACGAAATCATTCGCCTGCAAACCAGGGAGGGATACGCGTACTTTCAGAACTAAGGCGACACGAGCGCAATAAGGACGCGCACGTTCACATCCGTGCGCATCCGGGGACCGTGCGACCCTCCCGGAATTGTGTTCGCTGGCGCACCGACACGGCAGCCGGATACGGCAATACTCGCAATCCAGTCTGATGTTGGAGGTTCCATGAACGCGCCACTCGCTTCGATTGTAGGTTCGGTCGTTCTGCTGACCAGCAGTGTCGCCTTGGCACAGAACGGGAGCATGATGAACGGCAACGGTTGGGATATGGGCTGGATGGGCGGCTACGGTGGAATGTGGGGCCCGGTCCTGCTCGTCGTCGCGATTGTTGCCATCGTCGCGCTCGTCATGCAGCGAAAGAACAAGTGAACGGCTGATGTCTCGTCTACTACGGCGCAATCGCAGATGCCTCGCCTCGGCGGTGCTGGGGACGTGGCTATTTGCGCTGTTCGTAGGTATCGCAAGCGCATGTAGTTGGGACGGTGTAACCCAGGGCAGTCACCATTCGGGCGCCCCGGCGCACAGCCATGATGCGGTCGACAGCAGAGATTCCCCTGCTGACTGTGACGAGTTCTGCAAGAACAACGTGCCCTTGGTCAGTGTGCTCAAGCTTGTTCAGGACCCGCTCGCGGGACAGCCACTGGTACTTGCATCGCACCACGACCTCGGCGTCCTGCCGAGTTTTGCGCGGGCTTCGCGCCTGGCGCAACACGCACATCCACCTCCGGGTGTGCCCTTCCTCCTTCGTACCGTCCGCCTCACGTTGTAAGCGGCTGTAGTCGCTGAGCGCTCCCAGCGCTCGGCCAACGCGCGCCCAGATTTCCTTGGGCATAGCGCGGGTACGCGCTTGCGTCTTCTCGCTGCGCGTCGGCACGTCGTTCCCCCTTCCATTGGAGATTCACATGACGACTTCACTTGCACTCGCCGTTGGTAGCGCCTTTCTGCTTGCCGCAGGCATGCCCCTGGCACAGGACGCCAAAGCGCCCGCGTCGAAACCGAATGCCACCGCACCCCAAGCCGGCTCGCCTATGACCATGGGCAGTCAGATGGCGCAGATGGACGAGCACATGCAGATGATGAAGACGCTGCACGAGAAGATGATGAGCGCGACCACACCTGAGGCGCGTCAGATTCTGATGGCCAGGCAGCAGGAGGAAATGCAGGGGTGCATGGCCATGATGAGTCAGATGCACGCGCCCGGAATGATGGGCGGCATGGGCGGCGGAATGATGGCGCAGAAGGGCATGCCGGCCGATGCGAATCCGCAGATGCAGCTGATGCAGAAGCGCATGGACGTGATGGAGATGATGATGCAGTCGATGATGGACCAGCAGGGGATGATGGCCAGCCCCAAGGGCGGTATGTCAAAGAAATAGCGAGCTTGGAAGACCGAACGCATCGACATCGTCGCTGATTCCCCTAAGTAGAGGAGCATCGCAATGCAAAACGAACTCTTGCAGGTCACGGGTATGACCTGCGGTGGCTGTACAAGCAAGGTGACCAAGGCGCTCACCGCCATCCACGGCGTCAGCAAGGCGGAGGTCTCGCTCGCCGCCGGCGAAGCCGCCGTTCAGTACGACGAGCGCCTGACGTCGCGGGACGAGTTGCAGGCGGCAGTGAAGAAGGCCGGCTTCGGACTTGGAGAGGCCAGCAGCGCGACCAAGCCGAAGACCAGGGGCTGCTGCTGCGGCTGAATATCGAGGCCGCCAAATGACTCTGGCGAGCTTCGGGGCGAAGGAACTTTCGGTTTGCCCATAGTCAAGATGCCGGAACCTGATACGGGTGACATTCGACTCTCAGGTGCGGCACCACAACAGGTACACGTTTGCAGCGGTATGACAGTTAATTAGGAGAACGACCGTGTTGAAGCCTCTTTCCGCATTGTTGCTTGGCATGTTCGCCGGCACGGCTTTCGGCCAGATGATGGGCGGGCCGATGATGACGACGAACTACTTCCCTCTCGTCGACGGCACCCGGTACGACTACATGTTTGTCAGCGGCCCACATTCGACGGCAAGCGCCGTCATGCACGGCGGCCAGCAGTGGGCCGGCACGATGGGCCTGACCAGCATGCACATGACGCTTACCTGCAAGGATGTGACGCCCTGTGACCTCGACCGCATGGACTTCTACGGAATGGGTCCGGACGGCATGCATTACTTCGGCGGCAGTGGACAGACGCCTGGTGGGGGTCACTACATGATGAGTCTCTCGAGCCCGGAATGGATGCTGAAGAGTCCGGTCGCACCGGGAACCATGATGGGTCCGGGGATGGGCTATCAGAACACCGAGATGTGGCAGGCCGGCGTCGCCGGCATGAACACGATGATGGGAGCGCAGAACTACATGAGCTCCTACCAGGCGCTGGCGCTGGAGACGGTGGTCACGCCGGCGGGCACGTTCCCGAACGCGCTGCACGTCCACGAGGTCCGTGGGTCAGGCTATACGCGCGATGTCTGGTACGTGGCGGACGTCGGCATGGTTCGCTGGATGGATAGTCAGGAAGAGGCGGTACTCACCAAGGTAACCAAAGCCGGTGGTGCGGTCCCGCGGGTGATGTTCGCCGTCGAGTATTACCACTCGACCCTCGACCACTACTTCATGACGGCCGACCCCGCGGAAATCACCGCCCTCGATACCGGCCGCTTCACGGGCTGGCAGCGCACCGGCATGGGCTTCAACGTATTCGACCCCGCTGACGCCACCCCGATGTCATTGGGCGTTTGCCGCCTCTATGGAAGTCCGGCCTACGGCTTGGACACCCACTTCTACTCCGCGTCCGGGACTGAGTGCGCCGACACCATGCGCAATTGGCCGGCGCAGTGGACACTCGAGTCGTCGAACGTATTCCGCATGGCGCTGCCGGACATGATGAGTGGCGCGTGTCCGTCAGGAACGATGTCGGTCTTCCGCACCTGGAACCAGCGTACCGACAGCAATCATCGCTACACGATGGACCCTGTCGTTCAGATGGGCATGAGGACTCATGGTGGCATGGCCGAGGGCTACGGCAATCCGCCGGTGGTGATGTGCTCGCCGCAATGACCTCGCTGCGGTTCTGACCAGCCTCGTCCGGTCGGATTGCTAGCCTTCTTCGGGTGCCTCGCTGTACCCGAGGAGAGGCATTCCATTGCTCGGCCGTGACCGAACCGTGGCCGGTTGGAAAGTCGGTGCAATCTGCGGCACTTGACATTCCAACGATGGGAAGGTTGAAAGAACGCGTACTCGTTGCGCGCCCCGTCCCCCAAGGGAAAGTAATTGGTTGTCATCATAAGCGCCGTAAGCTGCTGCAGCGCGCGAGAGCCCGGCGAATAAGGCGGCGCTCAGAAGTTGCTTCATGGCTGCTGCGCAAGGGGACATCCAACTAACAGGTTACGGCCCTCGGGGTGCCACCGCCGTGACCTACGTGACAAGACTCAGGCCGCTGCATACGTAAGCCATACATTGGCGTGAGCAAATATTGCCAACTGAGCGTCGAAAACGTGGGGCGCCGAGCCTGCCGAGCGATTTGCCAATCAAGCCCGTAGCGCCCGCGCCTGCCCCTGGCGCGGGAATTGCTCGCCGGTTTACGACTTCCGTCCCTGCCGCGACTGCCGCTCAGCGAGGAATGGCAGGGCCACTTCCGCCGAACGTCTTCTCTTAGGAGCATCACCATGCATTAGCAATACCAATCGTGTATCGAAGCCTGCAACGAGTGTGCAGACGCGTGCGACCACTGCGCCAGCGCATGTCTCAAAGACCCGGACGTCAAAATGATGGCCGAGTGCATTCGGCTAGATATGGACTGTGCCGCCATGTGTCGGCTCGCTGCTGGCTACATGGCTCGGGGCAGCATCTTCGCGCACGAGATCTGCGACGTCTGCGCCGACATCTGCGAGGCTTGCGGTGCGGAGTGTGCCCGTCACCAGGCGGAGCACTGCCAAGCCTCTGCGCAAGCGTGCCGGCGCTGTGCCGAAGAGTGCCGCCGCATGGCAGGCATGGGTCGCGCCGGTCAATCCACACGACCGTCAATGGCAGCTCAATAGAGCAGGCGCACGCACGCGAGGGCGGCAGCGCCCTCGCGGACCGTCTCCTCTCATATTGTCGCCGTGTCGCCGTGTCGCCGGCCCTGTCGCCGTGTCGCCGTGTCGCCGCGCGTCGCCGTAGTGGCCGCGCCTTTTCCTGAAGGAGGGTTCTGCATGAACTTGCAAATCGTTATGTATCGCCGATGGCTCAGTATCCTCTTCTTGGCCATCGTTTCCCTTGTGACCATTGGCCAAGCCAGGGCATCCGGACCGGCTCCCGATGTCGGCACGTCGAAGTACGAAATCCACTTCATGGAGATGATGATCGACCACCATGCAATGGCGGTTCAGATGGGCACGATGTGTCTCGAGAAAGCGGTGCACCCGGAGCTAAAGACGCTGTGTTCAAACATTGTCACGACACAGACGAAAGAAATCGCGGTCATGCAATCATGGCTCGCCAGCTGGTACGGTGCCACGTACGCGCCGGAGATGAGGCAAGGGGACCAGCAGAAGATGGCGCGGATGATGGCCATGAGTCCCGAGGAGTTCGAAGTCGCGTTCCTTAAAATGATGATTCGCCATCACTGGAAGGCGGTCGTGATGTCGACGACCTGTGTGGACCGCGCGTACCACACCGAGCTTGCCGGACTATGTGAAGACATTGTCATTGGGCAGTCGGCGGAAATCGAGCAGATGCGCACATGGCTTTGCCACTGGTACGGTATCTGCAACTACGGACCGAAGGGCGCCAAGCTCGAGGGCGACGACGAGACCTAAACGCAGCAGTGTCCAGTGGAAAGTCTCCACTGAGGCCTTCTTCGGGGTATCGCCGGCACTTACCGAGTCGAGTTCGAACGCGCCTGAGGGGCTCGACGCGGCCTATTCTCTGCGCTCCGCCGTGAACGACCTCACCAAGCCTCGCTGCCAGTAAAGCCAGAACCTCTTGCCTGCGTTCTCGACTTCCACCTCATGCGTGTATTCCTGAAGGCGCACCGATAATCGTGGATTTAATGAACTCCAAGCAGTCGATAGCTCCTTCGATCCCGGAGAAACGACGCGCACGCGGCCAGTCGCGTGGAGCAGTATTCGATACTTGTATCCCGCCTCGATCAGCTGGACTTGCCAGGCACCTATCAAAGCACGGTTGCAGCGACCGCTGACGGCGATGCTGCGGCGCATCGGTTCTTTCGTGGTAAGTACTCTGCCCCCCACGTCGAAGAAGCCAAGACACTCTTTGGTACCGAGTAGTAGCGCAAGCCAGATTTCGGATCGACTGCCATGAGTGGGAGCCGGTTCTCTCGATTCGAAGCGAACGCCCCAAAAGCAAGGGTGCTGTTCAAAATTTTGATGGCCGCGACTCTCCGTTCGTGCAGCACACTTTCGGGTCAGCGCGCGCGGCGGCGACGTATGCGTTGCAATACGGCGAGCGACTCGTGTTGGGAATGATCAGAGGATTACACGTCTAGTCGCGGCTCCGCTACGCGCCACTCTCGCAAGCCGGCATTACGCTTTACGACTCGACGCGCGAAAAGACGGGTCACACTCATCGTCGTTCGTAGCTGTCCGCTCGAACGAGCGCAATTGCCGAGTTCCCGGCGCAACGGAGTGCATCGAACACCCTCCTTGGTCGGCAGCAGCCGCACTTCTGTACCAACGCACGGAGGTCACATGGAAGTCAACGGGTGCGTTGGGCCCGCTGGCCGGCTCGCATGTCAGTGAACGACTCGGAAGTCAGTTGTTGTGACTCAATGGGTGCTTCTCGGGGTTACCCGGCTTCACCGGCTCAAGTCCTAAGCCGTCCTGGTGGGATGCCAATCGCCCACAAGTGGTGTCTAGCCTGATCTCCCATCCAGATCTCATCGAGCCGCCTTGGCTGCATCTCGGTTGAACTCTGGACTCCACAGCAAGCCATTGACCATCAGAATCCGGGTGCCCTTTTTGTCGATCATCACTTCTCCTTCGGCCATGCCCTGACGTTTTCCATTGGCGTCGTAATGTGCCATCGTGCCATCGGCACTTACCATGATCCGCCCGCCGTCCTTGAGGTCGATAGATCGCTGATTGGAGCCAACCCCGGCGACAGGGAACGTGTTCGCTCGCGCGTAAGAGGTGGCCGCCAATTCCAGGATCTCGCGCCAGAGCGCCTGGCTCTTCATCATGATGCGGCCCCCGTCCTTGGCGATCATCGCAACGCCTTCAGGCATCGCGACGGATACGCCAGCTCCATCGTAGTGACTCATGGTGCCATCGGCGCGCAACACTAGTCGCCCGCCACCCTTCAGCTCGATGACACGATCCAGATCGCCTTGAGCCCATCCATTTGAGGCAGCGACAAGAGACTGGAAAAACAGGAAGAAAATCAATACCAAACGCATCATGACCTCGCTATATCGGAGTGTGGCCGCAGCGATGCAGCGGAGAGGGCCACGGCAGGTCTGGCGGCCCGGTCATAGCCAGCCACCGGTGAATCCCGCTCGCCGCAACCCGGTGACGACGTAGGGGCAATCTCGCATCAAACGCCACAACAGGCCGGATCGATAGTTTTCGATCATCAATATGGTCGGCCCTTCGTTCAGCCCGAAATGAAACGGCGACACCCAGCCGTGGGCGTTGCCTGATACTCCGGGATAGGTTGGATTGAATGACGCTTTGAAGCCGTAGCGGTTAGCCTCCGTCAGCTTGAGGTCATGAACACAGTAGTCAAGCGCGGGCAGCACAATCTCGGGCGCGAATGGCAGCGACGCCGCCACGGCCCATGGCGCGAGTGTGCCGTCATCGGGTCCGAAGGGAACGCCACGCCCCACGTAATCGTAGAACCGACGCTCGATCCCGGCGACGATCAAGGTGTCCGGACCCGGACCTTCGCTGGCCGTCAACCCCCAGCAATGCGCACCGTAGTGGGCGAACTTGAGAGGGTTGTCGATGGCATACTCGCGTTGCACATAGGTCGCACGCCGACTGTTCTCGAAGTAATCGATGCCTCTGGACCGCATGAAGGTGTCCTGGATACCGCGAAAGTCGACCCAGACATGCGAGAGTTGATGCGTGAATAGTGGCCCGGCATAGAGATAGTCATAGCCGTAAGAGTGTTCCCACCGGTATGTCGAAGCCCATGCTGCGTAACTGCTCTCAAGCAACGGATGGGTGGGCGACCCGAGTCCAAGGATATACAGGATCAGCGCCTCGTCGTAACCTTCCCATCGCCAAGGCAAGAATCCGCTCTCGGGCTTCCACCCGTGCGTGACCGTAGCGCCACCATTTTGTGCCCAGGGCCAGTCAGCTCGGCGATAGAGTGCGTCCGCAAGAGCGCGTATTTCCTGTTCCTCTAACGCAGCCGCGGAAAAATATGCGCCGGCAGTCAACGCACCTGCGAACAGCAGGGCGCTGTCCACCGTCGACAGCTCGCATTGCCATTCGCGCCGCCCTGTCTGCATATCGATAAAATGGTAATAGAACCCGTGGAAGCCGGTAGCGTCCGACTCCGGCCCTTGCGGGCTATTCCAGAGAAATCGCAATGTGGCGAGGATTCTTTCGATTGCCGCGGCGCGCGTCATGAAACCGTGCTCAACCGCGACCGGATATGCCGCCAAGGCGAGTCCGGTAGCGGCAATGCTGGCGGGCCACTCAGGCGCGGTCTTGTCGAGCACCAGTCCATTTTGTGGATTAGTCTCGTGCAGAAAATAGCTGAAGGCTTCACGCTGAATCGTTTCCAGGTCTGCATAGACCATGGGTTTGCTGGTGTTCACGGGTTCACCTGATGCGCTTCACGCCGAGAGCACGGTCGATCATCGCCTGTGCCTCCTCCACCACGCGTTCCAAATGCGTCTCGCCACGGAAACTCTCCGCATAGATCTTGTAGATACCTTCGGTTCCCGACGGACGCGCGGCAAACCACGCGCTCTTGGTAGTCACTTTGAGACCCCCAATGGCGGCGTCGTTGCCCGGGGCACGGTCCTGCACCCTCTCGATCCTTTCACCGGCGAGTTTGGTAGAACGAAAAGCCTGAGGCGAAAGATGTGCCAACAGTTGCCGCTGCTTCGATGTCGCCACGGCTTGTACGCGACGCTCGGCAGGTTCCCCTAGTTCCCGGGTCAGTTCTCGATAGATCTCACCGGGATCCCGGCCCATGCGCATCGTGATTTCCGCCGCCAGCAATGCCGGGACGATGCCATCCTTGTCCGTCGTCCACACCCTGCCGTCGAGTCGAAGAAATGTGGCGCCTGCGCTCTCTTCACCCGCAAAACCGAGCGAGGCGTCAAGCAACTCGTCGACAAACCATTTGAATCCCACCGGCACTTCGTAAAGTTTGCGACCGCAATTCGCCGCCACGCGATCGACCATCTGCGACGTCACAATCGTTTTGCCAACCCCAGCATCCTTGGGCCATCGCGGTCGGTGCCGACAGAGATAATCAATTGCCACGGTCAGATAGTGATTGGGCGGGATCAGGCCCGCACTTCGAGTAACGACGCCGTGCCGGTCGTGGTCGGTATCGCAGCCGAAAGCAATGTCGAAGCGATCCTTCATCCCGATCAGCGCCTCCATTGCATAAGGAGAGGATGGGTCCATGCGGATGCGACCATCCCAATCGACTGTCATGAACCGGAATGTCGGATCCACTTCATCGTTGACGACGCGAAGGTTCAAGTCGTAGTGCTCGGCGATCGGGGCCCAGTAATGCACGCCGGCGCCACCAAGCGGATCGACACCGATTTGAAGACCGGCACCGCGGAGTGCATCCATATCGATGACTCGGCCAAGGTCGCTAACATAACTGCGGAGGAAGTCAAACCGATGTGTCGTGGCCGCACGCAAGGCGCGCGATACTGGTACGCGCCTTACACCTTTGAGCTTGAGTTCGAGCAGTCGGTTCGCCGTCGCCTCGATCCAGCTCGTTACCCCGTTGTCCGCTGGTCCGCCATTCGGAGGGTTGTATTTGAACCCTCCATTATCCGGTGGGTTGTGCGACGGCGTGACTACGATTCCGTCCGCAAGTCCGGTGGTACGGCCGCGGTTGTACTTGAGAATCGCGTGCGACACCGCTGGCGTCGGCGTGTACTCGTCGTTCCGCGCGATCATCACCTCGACCGCGTTTGCGGCCAGAACCTCTATCGCGCCGGCATACGCGGGCACGGAAAGCGCATGCGTATCGATGCCAAGAAATAGCGGCCCGTTGATGCCGCGTCGCTTACGAAATCGGCAAATGGCCTGCGTGATGGCGAGCACATGCCACTCGTTGAAGCTATTGTCAAATGGACACCCGCGATGCCCCGACGTACCGAATACAACCCGTTGCACAGGTATCGAAGGGTCGGGCACTTCGGTGTAATACGCCGTAACGAGTCGCGGTACGTCGACCAGTATCGCCGATGGGGCCGGCTTACCCGCCAGCGGACTTATGCCCATGTCAGATTGCAGTCGGCTGCATCGTCTCGTTTCGGCGTAGGGTGGAATCTCCGCATTAGATTGCCTCGCATAGCTCCGCATTTATCAATGGTTCGATGCCTCAAGCCATCTTGGCACAGAGAAAATAACGCGAACATTACAAATCCGTAATCCCGTTTCAATGAGCAGGGCATGGATCTCACCAAACATGCGCTCATTTCGACTCTTTGCACAATCGAACCAAACTACAGCGAGAAAGACCGCCGTATCGGTTCGATACCGCACAGACCACTTCGCGGGACGGCTGCTTGAATAGCCGATCCAACGACTTGATACCCGAACAGACTCCCTTTCGATCGGCCGCGGCGCCTTAGCCTTACTGCGGATGTCGTCCCCGGAGCATTTGAAAGCGATTGGGACAATGGAATCTTTCGAAGAAGACTCATCAACACCAAGGCGAACGGGTTGGTCGTTGTCGTTCAACCATAAGGTATACCAATGCAAACCGAACTCTTGAAAGTGACAGGAATGACCTGTGGCGGCTGCGCAAACAATGTCACGCACGCGTTGCATGCGCTCGACGGTGTCGGTGACGTAAACGTTTCCCTCTCTGCCGGCGAGGCCACGGTGCAATACGACGAGCGCCTGACCTCACCGGACCAATTGAAGTCGGCGGTGAGAGACGCCGGCTATGGCGCGGACGCGACCGACACCGATCACAGCCGCAAGACGAGTGGCGGCTGCTGCGGCTGACGCGCGCGCTCATCTGGCTCAAAGCACGTTTTTGGTAAGGAGCCTTCTTGATCTATCGCGGACGGCATTTTCCGCGTCCCCGACGGGCGATGCAATGACCATGGGCAAGAAGGAGCAGCAGGAACTGGAGGCCCTGGTGCCCTCAATTGCGAAGTCCGCGCCAAACCCGTGCGCCAATGACAAGCACCTTGCGCGCCTAAATATCATCAAGGATGCTCAGCGGCCTTCACTACGCCGGCAAGCACAAGCGCCTGATTCCGTCAGGCCCCAGATTGTCTCCAAAATGCGAGGTCTCCAGCCCCGAGCGCGGCCAGCTTGCAAAGTGAATTGAGAGATAGGAAAGCGCGATGAAAACAAGCGTGATTGAAGTCCGCGACATGCTGTCGGTTTTGCCTGTCGACGAAGTAGAGCGGCGGGTTCGCGAGGTGCCGGGTGTCGAAAGTGCCACAGCGAATCACGCTGCGGGAAGCGTAACGGTCCGCTACGACGAAACACGACTCGAGGTCGCCGACATCAAGGCGATCGTGCATCAACGCGGGCATCAGCCTGTAGGCGAATCCGAGCCCGGGCAACTGAGCGAAAGCAAGCCGGCACCGAATTCGGCTGTGGCGGCAACGCAGGAAGCCGCGCCGGGTGTTCCAACAGCGGACGGCCACGAAACCCACGCATCACCGGACGCGTCGCCGTCAGGACCTCTAACTACTGCAGCGAAGCCCGACCCGGCCGCGCAAGCCGTGCCGCCCGCGCCAACGTCCGTTGCGCCCAAATCCGTTCCGGAAGTTCCTGCTGCCACGCCTATCACCGGCGCCACTTCGGGCGACGCGCTACCAGACAAACCGGCACCGGATGCAGCGCCTGCCACGCCGGTTGATACCGACCCAAAACTCAGCGCGGCCGTACCGGCCGCGGTGCCCGCGCCCACAACGCCTGCGCCGATGTCAGGCTCGGAAGCTGTTGTCGCCGCGACTCCGGCGAGCAAAGGTCACGAGGGCCACCCGGCACCTGGTGCGCAGCCCGCCATGTCGCCGGATATGGCATATGAAATGGGCCACAGCGGGATGGACCTCCCAGCCATGGTCCGGGATATGCGCAATCGCTTTTGGATCTGCCTCATTTTTACTGTGCCGATCTTTGTTTACGCGCCGATGGGAGACTTCTTCACGCCGCCGGCGCCGCCGTTCGGGATGGAACTCAACCTGTGGCTACTCTTCTTCGCAAGCGCCGCAATTCTCTATCCGAGTTGGCCGTTCTTCGTCTCCGCCTGGCGCGCGCTCAGGAAGGGCGTCCTGGGCATGGCGGCGCTGATCGTGTTGAGTGTAGGCACCGGGTATCTCTTCAGCGTGGCCACCACGTTCTTCTTCAAGGATGGTGGACAGTTTTTCGAAGCCGCCTCCGTCCTGCTCGTATTTATCCTGCTCGGCCACTGGTTGGAAATGCGGGCCCGCGCCGGTGCGTCGTCGGCTATCCGAGCGCTGATGAATCTCACTCCGGCGAAAGCCTCTGTGATCCGCAATGGCGCAGAGATAGAGGTTCCGACGGCTGAGGTGCTGGCGGGCGAGATCGTCGTGATCCGGCCGGGCGGCAAGATTCCGGTCGATGGCACCGTTGAGACCGGCGAATCGCTGGTCGACGAGTCCATGCTCACCGGCGAGTCGATGCCGGTCAAGAAAGCCCCCGGCGCCACGGTGGTCGGCGCAAGCATCAACAAAAGCGGCAGTTTTCGGTACAAGGCGACGAAGATCGGCGCCGACTCGGCGCTGGCGCAAATCGTAAAACTGGTGCAGGAGGCGCAGAACTCGAAGGCGCCGGCACAACTCCTGGCGGACAAGGCAGCGCAATGGCTCGTGATTGCGGCGATCGTCATTGGACTGGCGACCTTCGCGGTCTGGTTCTGGTGGATCGGACAGCCACTGTTGTTCGCGGTGACGCTGACCATTACGGTCTTTGTCATCGCCTGCCCAGATGCTTTGGGACTCGCGACACCGATGGCAGTCATGGTGAGTACGAGCTTGGGCGCAGTGAACGGCATCCTTTTCAAAAACGCGTCGGCGCTCGAAGACGCCACCAAACTCAATGTCATCGTCTTCGACAAGACTGGTACGCTCACTGTCGGTCAGCCGGAAGTCGTGGAAATTGTTACGGCGGACGGCGTCACCGAGGACGTGGTTCTTAGAGCTGCCGCAGCCGTCGAGCAGGGGTCGGCCCATCCGCTGGCTCAGGCTATCGTCCGCCGGGCGTCGAAGCTCACCATCGTTGCACCGACAGGATTCGAAAGCCTTGACGGTATGGGCGCGCGCGCCGAAACCGCCGGCGGCACCGTGTTCCTTGGCAACCGGCTGCTAATGGATACGCAAAAGCTCCCGCTCGGTCGCCTGGAGGCGGAAGCGACCCGCCTGCAGGGGGACGGCCGCACCGTGGTCCACGTGGCCCAAGCCGCCGGCGTGATTGGCCTTATCGCCATCGCCGACGCGATCCGACCTACCTCCAAGGCAGCGGTGGCAAAACTACGCGAAGGCGGCATCGAAGTCGTGATGCTGACCGGCGACAACGCGGCCACGGCCAAGCGTATCGCCGCGGATCTTGGCATCGACAGCGTACTGGCCGACGTGCTGCCCGCGCAAAAGGCCGCGAAGATAAAGGAACTGCAGGCCACGGGGAAGAAGGTCGGGATGGTGGGTGATGGCGTCAACGACGCACCGGCGCTGACCCAGGCCAACGTTGGATTCGCAATTGGGGCCGGCACCGACGTAGCAATGGAAAGCGCGGATGTCGTGCTAATGAAGAGTGACCCGTTTGACATCGTCGGCGCTATCGAGTTATCGCGCGCGACGCTTCGCAAGATGCATCAGAATCTTTGGTGGGCGGTCGGCTACAACGCCATCGCGTTTCCGCTCGCCGCCGGCGTCTTCTATCCGTTCGTATTGAGTCCAGAGATCGCGGCGCTGTCAATGTCCGGCAGTACTCTCGTGGTAGCGATCAATGCGCTGATGCTGAAGCGCACCAAGCTGGCTGGCATCCACCAGCCAGGCGAAACAGCAGCCGTCGCGTCGCCCGCGGCGGCGGTATCGCGGGCGCCGAGTAAAACGCAGGCAGCCGCGACAACCTCCGCGACCGGATAGGCAAAACGATTGATCACCAACGCTCGGTCGGTAGCGTCGCGACCAGTGAGGCTCCGGACCGTACGCTTTGACGAGGACGGCGCGACGACAACTCCGAAGGAGAACGTTTAATGGAATGGATTGCCGCGAACTGGTTTTGGATTCTGGTGTTCATTGGCTTTATCGCGATGCATTTGTTCGGTCACGGCGGGCATGGTAGGCACGGGAGTCATCGCGGTCATGGTGGAGGCGATCGTAAGCGAATCGCGAATGAAGGCAGCAGCAATGAAACGCAGGGACGCGACCTGAATTCGAGTTCAGGTGGCCATCAGCACTAGACGCTTGAACACGTTCGCGCTCGCGAGTTGACGGATTGACTCGTCGCCCGTGTCCTGGAGAAATGAACCGCAGACCTCAAAGGAGTGCACGGGATGCTCAATATTCGGATCGTGAGCTGGTCGCTGGGAACCTTTGCCTCCATCAGCTTCGTGCTGTGCGTCATCTACGGCTTGATCGTGGCACCGCGCTTGCACGTGATGGCACCATTTCTGGAGATGGTGTTGCCGGCGTTCAAGTGGCTGACCTTTTGGGGCTTTTGCCTAGGATTGATAGAGAGCTTTTTATACGGAGCATATGCCGGACTTGTGTTCGTTCCAATCTATAACTTTCTCACTCGCCGCTGGGGCGAGCCAACCATGTTTCGAGGCTCGCCGAGCCGCGACGGTACTGGCTGACTCGTGCGAAATAGGGGTCTGGATCAGACCAACGAAAACACTCGACTGGGTTGCGGTGACGCCCGCGGCAACCAATATCCAGGACTTATCTGAATGTGCTTCTCGGCTACAGCCAGCTTCACGGCGGGTGCCTTCCTAATAGGGGTCGGCGCGTTAACGCTGAGGTCGGTAACCCGCCCGCGCGATGTGCCGTTCGCGGCGATTCCGTTATTGTTCGCGATCCAGCAGTTGAGCGAAGGTGTGATCTGGCTGACCTTTCGCTATGACGCGCCGCAACTAAACACGATCATGACCCATGTGTACTCCTTCTTCTCCCATGTGCTATGGCCGGTCTACGTGCCCGTGACCGTGCTGCTGATGGAACCGTCGGGCTGGCGCCGGTCGGCGCTGCTCGTGTTCGGCGCGGCCGGCGTCGCGGTAGGGGGGTATCTGCTATACGTCATGTTCGCCTATCCGGTTGTCTCTCGGCCGACCGGCCAACACATCGAATATGATTCTCCGCATTTCTATGCGGCGGTGACGATGACGCTTTACGTAATGTCGATCACCTTCAGTCTCCTCCTGTCCACGTACCGAACGGTGAATGCTTTTGGCGTTCTCGCGGTGCTGTCTTTCGCCGCGGCATATTTTCTCTTCGCGACTTGGTTCATATCAGTGTGGTGCTTCTTCGCCGCACTATTGAGCGCAGTCGTCTACCTCCACTTTGCGCTGCGCAAGGTCGAACGCGCCGCGACACATGTTCGCAACCCTGGTCTTTGAATCGTTTGTGGCGACAATGAGCTGGACCAACGTGGATGCGCCGATTTGAGAAGCACCTCCGAGTCGTCAAGTGATTTGCCCCATGCCACCATGGCGGCGCTCATGCTCGCCACCTTCACGGTGTCGGTCGGCTTTGGAGTCGTACTTCCGCTTCTGCCTTATCTGATCGACCGGCTCCTGGGAGCGGGAGCGGAGCCAACGCAAGTCTCTCTGCATACGGGACTCCTGACTGCTGTCTACACGCTCGCGCTATTCTTGTTTGCTCCCATGTGGGGTCGACAATCCGATCGCCGCGGTCCGCGTGTTGTACTGCTTGTTGGGCTACTGGGCTTCGGCGTAACCATGCTGATGTTTTCCTTTGTCGAAAGTCTCGCCGCGGTTTACGCCGAGCGATTCTTGAGTGGCATGTTCGCCGCAGCGGTGACGCCGGTGGCAGCGGCTGCGATCGGCAATTTCACGACGACCGAACAGGGTCGCGCCCGGCGGCTTACGTTCGTCAGCATGGCCGGCATTGTCGGCTTCCTGCTCGGGCCAATCCTGGGAGTGTTTGTTGCGCGATTTGCTGCGGATCTCTTCACCCTCACTATGCCCGCTGGATCGGTCGCGATTCCGCTCGCGGCGACTGCACTTCTTGCCATGCTCGTCGCCTCGGCGGTCGCGCTCGCCGTGCCACGCAGCGAGGGCCACGAGCGGTTACGCACGCCTACGGGCATCTCGGTTATTGAGCGTGCATGGCTTGTACCGAAGCTGCTCTTCCTCAGCTTCGTAGTCTCGGCCGGCGTTGGTGTATTCGAGGTCGGGCTTGCACTGCGTGGCAAGCAGGAACTAGCCCTGACCCCCTACCAGATCGCACTGATGTTCACCGAATGCAGCCTGGTCATGTTTGTGATGCAGGCGGTTGTTTTCTCGCCTTGGTTCAAGGTGGAGGCTACGCGCTGGCTCATCGCGCCCGCACTTGCCGTGCTCGCGGTTGGATTGTTCCTCGTACCTCGAGCGTCGGATTTTGCCTTGATGCTGGGCGTAATCGCCGCGGTTGCAGTCGGCGCCGGCATCCTCTCGCCCATTCTGACCTACTGGATCTCGGCCAAGGCCGGCAGCGCCCAAGGCTGGGAACTTGGCAAGCAAACGGCAGCTGCTAGCCTTGGTGTCACTGTTGGATCAGCGGCGGGTGGACTCCTGTTCAATTTCGCCGCGGTTCATGGTGCCTCCTTCGTCCTGGCGGCGGGACTTGCCGCGCTGGGCTCCCTGCTAAGCCTTGGAATACCTCGCGCGCTCGCGCCTCCATACACATCCTTGCGTCCGGGGTTGCCATGACTGAGGGAGCCAGGAATCGTGATTCAGCGCATTCACTTCCGCTCACTGGCGCTCCGCTTGGCTTCGCGCGCGCCCAATGACATATCACTATGTATGGTTAGTCTGGTCCAGCGCATTCCTGCTGCCTTGGGCTTTGCTTTATGCGCTGTTCCCCCAGCACAGGGTCGCCATGTTGTGGGCAAGTGGATTCATGGCGCTGTTCGGGCTGACCGAACCAATATTTGTACCCGACTACTGGAACCCGCCGAGCCTGTTCGAGTTGGCCCAGAGGACCGGTTTCGACATCGAGAGCGTCATTTTCAGCTTCGCAATCGGCGGTGTCGGGGCCGTGCTCTATAACATCCTTGCGCGCAAACGCCTCACAGGAATCGATCCGCATGATCGTTACGGCCGCAGGCACCGCTGGCATCGTTGGGCACTTGCGGTGCCGTTCGCGTCGTTTCCGATTCTGTATTCATTGCCCTGGAATCCTATCCATGCTGGTATCACAGCGATGTTGTTGGGCGCCGCTGCCGCAGTGTCTTGTCGTCCTGACTTGAAAGCGAATACGTTGCTCGGCGGCGTTCTTTTCCTAGCACTCTATTTGATCTTTCTGCTCGGTCTGAAGTGGTCGGCTCCCGGCTATATCGACGTGGTCTGGAACCTCAAGGCACTGAGTGGAATCATGATATTCGATTTGCCAATTGAGGAGCTACTGTTTGGATTCTCGTTTGGTCTCATGTGGACCGGAATATACGAACACTTCACGTGGAAACGCAGTGTTGGCAATTAGCCGACAGCCGACGGCGTCGACTCCGAATCTCTGCTCGGACTCCGGCTGGAATGGAACCTTACTCACTGCGCGAAGCCCCCTCCAAGGAAACGCCGCTGATTTTGCCCGACGTTGAGCGAGTCAAGATCCCGGTCATCCGCACTGACGAGAATTGCCTCATCGCCAGGCCCGCCACCCGCCTTCCTAAACCAGGCTCAACACGGAACGATTGAGACATGAAGACCAACGCCCTTGCACCGGAGTTGCTGCAACGAATGGATGCGTACTGGCGCGCCGCCAATTACCTTTCGGTCGCCCAGATCTACCTTTACGACAATCCGTTGCTGAAGCGGCCGCTGACGCTCGCCGACGTGAAGCACATGCTTCTTGGCCACTGGGGCACGACGCCCGGGCAGAACTTCATCTACTTGCATCTGAACCGGGTCATCAAGAAATACGACCTCGACATGATCTTTGTCTCCGGTCCCGGGCATGGCGGCCCGGCCGTCGTGGGCAACACTTACTTGGAGGGCACTTACAGCGAGATCTATCCCGACATCAGCCAGGATGAGGCCGGCTTGCGGAAGCTCTTTCTTCAGTTTTCGTTTCCCGGCGGTATTCCCAGCCACGCATCGCCGGAATGCCCGGGCTCGATCCACGAGGGTGGCGAATTGGGCTACTCGCTCAGCCATGCGTTCGGCGCGGTGTTCGACAATCCCGATCTCATCGTCGCCTGCGTCGTCGGCGATGGCGAGGCGGAAACGGGTCCCCTGGCCACAGCTTGGCATTCCAACAAGTTCCTCGATCCGGCGACGGACGGCGCGGTATTGCCGATTCTGCATCTAAACGGCTACAAGATTGCCAGCCCCACCTTGCTCGCGCGCATCACCCGCGAGGAATTGGAACAACTGCTTCGCGGCTATGGGTGGACGCCCTACTTCGTCGACGGTGACGAGCCCGCATCGATGCATGAAGCCATGGCGACGACGCTCGACACCGCGATAGAGAAAATCAAAACAATCCAGCAGGAAGCCCGGGTTCACGGCAATTTGGCGCGTCCGCGCTGGCCGATGATCGTCCTCAACTCACCCAAAGGCTGGACGGGGCCAAAGGTTGTCGACGGCCGGCAAATCGAGGGCACGTTCCGGGCGCATCAGGTTCCAATCGCCGTATCGCCTACGACGCCTCCCGAGCACCTCACGCTGTTGGAGGACTGGCTGAAGAGTTACCGGCCGGAAGAACTCTTCGATAGCCAAGGCCGTCTAAAGCCGGAACTGGCCGAACTGGCACCGACGGGTGAGCGACGCATGGGTGCGAATCCGCACGCCAACGGTGGCATTCTGCTCCGCGACCTGCGGATGCCGGAATTCCGGGACTACGCGGTTGACGTGCCCTTGCCGGGACTGCGCGGCATCGGCGACACGCATGTGCTCGGACAATTTCTCCGCGACGTCGCGAAGTTGAACAGCGAGCAGCGAAATTTCCGCGTCTTCGGCCCCGATGAGACGCTTTCCAACGGCTTGGAAGCCCTGTTTGAAGTAACACAGCGGCAATGGGTCGCTGCGACCGCGCCAAACGACGAGTTTCTCGCGCCCACCGGACGGGTTATGGAAATGCTGAGCGAGCACCAATGCGAGGGCTGGCTCGAGGGCTATTTGCTGACCGGGCGGCACGGAGTCTTCAACTGCTACGAGGCGTTCATCCACATCGTCGATTCGATGTTCAACCAGCACGCCAAATGGCTGAAGGTCACCTCACACCTGCCTTGGCGGCGGAAAATCGCCTCCTTGAACTACCTGTTGGCCTCGCATGTCTGGCGCCAGGATCACAACGGCTTCACGCATCAAGATCCAGGTTTCATCGACCACGTGGTGAACAAGAAGGCTGAGGTCGTCCGTGTCTACCTTCCTCCCGACGCCAACTGCCTGCTGTCGGTGATGGACCACTGCCTGCGAAGCCGCCATTACGTCAACGTCGTAATCGCAGGCAAACATCCCGCACCGCAGTGGCTGACGATCGACGACGCCGTCAATCATTGCACGAAAGGCGTCGGCATCTGGTCGTGGGCCAGCAACGACCTGGACATTTCGCCCGACGTGGTCATGGCCTGCTGCGGCGACGTGCCTACGCTGGAGACGCTGGCCGCCGTTTCCATCATGCGCGAGCATCTGCCTGATCTGAAGATCCGGGTTGTCAATGTCGTTGACTTGATGAAGCTGCAGCCGCAGTCCGAGCACCCGCACGGCATGAGTGACACGGAATTCGATGATCTCTTCACCAAGGACAAGCCGATCATCTTCGCATTCCACGGTTACCCCACTTTGATCCACCGGCTGACCTACCGCCGCACCAATCACGACAACATCCACGTCCGGGGGTACAAGGAAGAGGGCACTATCACCACACCCTTCGACATGACGGTGCTGAACGATCTGGACCGCTTCCACCTCGTGATGGACACCATCGACCGCCTGCCGCGGACCGGTGACAAGGGCATCTATCTGAAGTATCAGCTTAAGGATAAGCTGATCGAGCACAAGCAATACATCAACAAATTCGGCCGAGACCTGCCCGAAATCCGAAACTGGAAGTGGGGTGCGCCCCATGCCATCCAACCGGGGCAGGCGCATGGCGACGACACATGAAACCCGCAGGGATGATCGTCGGTCCGTCGAGTACCAAGCATTGCTCGAACGCGGGAAGGTATCGGATCTTTCGCCGGTCGCCGGAATGCGCGGCGAGAGAGATTGGTGTCGAGCATGGGACCTCCCGAGCTCTGGCCAGCTTCTCGGCGGCCCGCATGACTGCACACAGGATGCGGACATAGGTGCCGCACTTGCACAGGTTGCCGGCAAGCGCCTGCCGGACCTGCTCTTCCGTCGGCCCCTTGGTCGTCGCCAGGAACGCCGCCGCCTGCATGATCATGCCGTTGATTCACTAGCCACACTGCGCGGCCTGCTGGTCGATGAACGCCTGCTGCAGCGGATGCGTCTTCTCCGGCGTCCCGAGACCTTCGAGCGTGACTGACCTGAGCTGATATGTCGGACCATTGGTCTTTTGGAAAGGTGGCTCTTTCGCCTGCGAAGAGCCGATGCGAATGAGCCGACTCACCGATGAACAGATTGTGACGATTCTCCGGGAGTCCGACCGCACGTCAGTCGACGACCCGCCGCCAAGAAGCACTAGGTCGGAGACCTGACCACCTACGGGGGCGCGAGCACTTCGCCGAACTCGCCTCTGCGGTTCGCTGCGGACTACGCCAGCAAGCGCAAGACTAACCACCGCCAAAGCGACGGCCGCGCAAGTAGGTCCGTGGTGGCGTCAGGGGCCATCCCCCAGGTTGCCGCGATCCGCTGGTACTCGTCGATGATCGCCGCGACGCCGATTGACCGTCGCCAAACCGTTCACGTTCATGACGACGAAGGCCACTTGCATGACCACCATTCCCCAGTGCTCGCGCTGGACGGTCGGGACGATCGGCAGCGGGTTCGAGCTTGCTTAGGTTAGTTATGCGCTAACCGCTGGGTCTACCCGGCATGTTAACGAGTTGACGCCGGCCGCATGTTGGCGCCGACCGAAAATTCACCCACCGGGGATGCGGCGGCTTCGACCGAATAAATCGACTGGGTATCGGTATGCGACGCGTAGATTGCGGGCGCCCACAGCTACGGCGGTCCAAGAAATCACGAATTAGAAGGTCGGCGCTCAAGGCTGTGTAGGGTGCCTTCGAACGGCGTATAGATTCGAGAAATGGCTCACGCCCTGTTATTCTGCGCAGATCATTCATGCCCCAGAGTCGAAGTGCTCGTTACGCGTATCATCGGCGATTGTCCTGGTTGCAAAGCCACCGCTTCCTACGGAAACGTAGACATCTATCGCGATCACGTCTTGCGCGGCTGCAAGCGCTGTTCGTATGAGGCCCGGTACTACCTTCCGTCGGTTCGCAAGGCGCTTCTTTACCTGGACCAATTCTTCTTCAGCGGCGCGTTTCGGGGCCGAGATAGCCGCTTTGTAGATGCTGCCCGACGCGTCCGCGAACTGGCGGATCGGCAACTCTTGGTGTCGCCTTATTCGTCGGTGCACTCGGACGAGACCCACCAATGGGAGCGGCGCGACGAACTCTTCGAGTTCATCAAGGCAGCGAGCCGAGGCCACCAGTTTCTGCCAGCCTACGACATCGAGCGCGAGCAGGTTCTTAACGCTTTTGAGGCGTGGCTTGGTGGCAAGCCCCCTGCCTACCAGATCGAGCGACGGGAGGCGTTAGAACGTGATGTTGATGAATGGGACAGTTACTTCCGCATCGATGTGGACCGCTACCGAGGCGACATCGAGCTGATCCGCTCCCTCAAGCAGCAGACCGTCACAGACCTAGTTGACATCTTTCCGCAGTGGCGTGAGTCCACGGCCACGTTTGAACGGGATGTTGCGCTGGAGACCCGCGATGCCGGTCGCATCTACATCGACGCTTACATCAAGTACATGACCCGGATAGGTCAGGGGGACTACAAAGCGCTGATCGATTCACCGATCATCTCCATGGTCGTGCAGCACATGTTGCATTACCTGCCGAAGGAAATGCCGCCCGAAGAGCAGCTACGAAAGTGTGTGGAATTCTTTGCGTCCGAGCATTTCGCGTCCCATCCGTTTCACGACATCGAGTCCAAGAGCTTCGCCACCCTCAAGGCGATGGTGAAGAACGGGGCTTACACGAATCGCGAAAGTGCGCTCGACCGTCTAAGCGGCTTCTTCTACGACCTCAAGCACATCGCCACCTACGCACCATACTGCCAGGCATTCGTGATGGACCAGCCAATGGCCGCGTTGATGGCACAACCGACGATTGCGCTGGAGCGGCGCTACGGGGTGCGCGTGTTCAGCCTCAACAACTGGGATGCCTTCATGGCGTGGCTGGACGGACTGGAGGGGGCCATGACCGAAGTGCACCGAGACGGCCTCAAGGCGGCGTACCCGTAATGAAAGATGCCTCTGCCCGGGTGACCGGGCAGAGGCGCCGCGGCGGGGCTGGCGCGCCAGCACTAGTGCCGTGTGTGGTGGTTAGCCTCTACTCCGGCGTGACGACCCAGCGCGATTTCGACTTGCTCGTGCGTCAGCTTGCCCATACGTTGCAGCTTGAGGTAGATGCTGGTCGGGGTACGCTCGAATATCTCGGCAATCTGCGAAACCGATACGCCTTATTCATCGGCTCGCACCACTTGCTGTGCGAGGTCTTCCGTCCACGACTTCCCGTGGTTGTCGGGCCCCGAGACGACATAGGCGCGCTTACCCTGCCTCACGGCGGCGATTCTGCCGGCACGATGACGAAGCGAAACGACTCGGTCGTGGGACAGAAGCCGATTCGCGCGTAGATCGCGTTCGTAATCGGCTCCTCGATGTCGGTCGCGAGCACGATGCTGTCGAAGCCGGCCTCGCGCAATGAGCGAACGAGCGCCGCCGTCAATGCGGTGGCGTAGCCCTTCCCGCGCTGTTCGCGTGGCGTAGCCACCGGCGCGATGCGCGCCACCGGACGAAGCGCAGGAGTCCATCCAGCGTAGCTTACGGGTCCACCGTTGTCCCACACCCAGTACCGTCCTTTGTCGAGCGCTCGCACGGTTCGCGCCTCTCGGTCGGGATGGGGAGGCCACCCCGCTTCCGCGTCGATCTCGCCCTGGGCCCGCAGAAGCCACGCAAGATCCGAGGCCTCGGCGAGACGTGGTCTCCCTGGGGGAATCGGCACGGGCAGAATCTCGCGCAGGACATGCTGCCGGAAGTGCTTCGCCATGTGTTGTGAGCCGCCATGCAGTTGCGTCCACGCCTCGAGAAACGCAGTGCATGGACTCGCCATACCAAGCACACCGGTGATCGTCGGCTTGAGTGTCGCCAAGTCGTGCGCTAAGGCACGTGCGGCGTCGGGATCGCTCGCGCCAAGCGCGACCACCTCGCCTCCATAGATGCACGCGGCGCCTTCGCAGCCGTTCTCGTTGACGGTGGCGAGATAGTGCAGTACACCCGCCTTCGGCGGATTGCGCACGAAGCCAGCGATAGACACCTCCAAAGCAACCCCTTCCACTTCGTTGCGAGCAATGACTGGCGCGGCGGCCTCCTGAAACGCGAGCGGATCGACATGACGCAGTACCCCCGGGAGCCGCGAGACTAGGACGGTCACGCGCGGTTCGCTGCCGGGGCAGCACTGATCGCCCACCCCGTACTCGTCACAGGCGACCTAGTCCGAAGGGCGGGGCCGGCTCTCTCACGAGTTAAAGACAAAGGCGACGGACATCTGACCATCGTTTGTTGCCCCTGCATCGCGGCGACGTGCGAATCATCCACAGGCGCCGTTTGTCGCGCAACTTGACTTGAAGCCGAGCAAACTCGGCGGTCAACCCGCGGTGGGCCTCATCAGCTCAAGGTATCGTTAGAGTCCATCGACGCAGCAGGACCCGATCCCCATTTATGAATCTGCGACTTCGGCGGTTGGCTGCCGGTTGGCTTGCGAGAATTCCAAACAGACCCAACGAAACTGTTTAATGCGTTTGACGCAATTACCTGATCAGCAATCGCTGAACTACGGCTTTCAGGCAACCGATCAACCGTCCGCTATTGGCTGCGGGCGTCGTCGGGCAAGAACCAACGGACCGCAAACTGCCTAAACCCGACTCATGCTCGGCACGTGCCAACGTCAACTGATGGCCGTGACTTACCCACCGGGTCCCGACTCAATGTCTCATCTCAGCTGCCATGCGTTTGGATCCGGCTTTTCTAACAGCTTTCGCAGAGGGATTCCAAGGCAATGCGCATGTCGCAAATGCTGATCAATGGGCCTCACGATCACTGGCGTCAGAGGTACGCACCCGAGACCATCGCGCCCAGCATTCGTTTCACCATTTCCACACCGTCCGATTCGTTCAGCGTGTCGTAGGCCGTTCGTCCACCAAGCGACGGTTGGGGCCGGAGCAACCACTTGTCCAACCACTCGTCCAGGTCGAACGATGAGTCGCTGAGACATGGGCGAATTACTGCATTAGCGTAGGCTCGGATTTCGTCTACTGCTCGCGAGTTCATTTCAGACGCCTGCGGAAATGGGACACGATGACCAGCACGTGTACGCGCCGTGCGCATACGATCAACAAGTGGTTCAATCAACAACCTACTTCGGACAAATTCACTAGACCGATTTGACCCTGCCAATTCGCGCGCGCTACACTTGGGTCTCTGTGGCCTCTTGACTTCCCAAGGCGGAGAGAGCTCTCACCTATTCGGCTTTGAATTCCCTGCAGGCAGCCAACGGTCCTTCAAGTCCACCAGTCCCATGAACGTCGCACACGGCTCCAGCTATGCCCTTGACTTGGCCGTCTTCTTCGCTGCATTGAGGTGATCCAACCGAGCCTTAGCTTCCCGTTTCCCTATACCGCGAATCGCCGATACTTTCGAGAGCTGCTCAATGCGCGGGCGCGCTTTCTCATGCTCCCAGTTGTAGATGGACTGGGCGCTCACGCCGAGAAGCTTTCCAAAGTCTTCCGCTGAAAGCCCAAGGAGTTCGCGCTGCTTTCGCAACCCCTTGACGCTGAACCGTGCATTCTTGCCCTTCGCAACAGCGTGACCAATTGTTGGCGCACCGCGCGCTTCGCGTGACAGCAAACCGATTTGTTGGGTGAGCTGTGCGACATGACGCTTCAACTCGGCAATTTCGCGGCGGTGCCGAAGGGCGGCCTTCTTCGTCTTCTCAGTTTGACTTCGGCTCTCCTTACGGGCAAGCCTGAGGATTTCCTCCTTGAACACACTTCCAATATTCGGCATGGCCGTCCTAAGTGATCGCTTCCTCCGCACTCTATCAAACTCGGTGAAAACGATTGGCCTAAGCTGTCTTTCGGACCATTGGTTTTCCGCAGGAGCGGCTCCTACTATAGCGATGAGGCGTTACGAATCAGCCGATTGACCGAAGGGCGGATTGTGCCGATTCTGCACAAATTCGACCGCTCGTCGGTCGCCGATGCCGCCAATAAGCACAAGTTCAGCGTCTACGGATGGCGCAAGCACCTAGCGGGACTCGCCACTGTGAATGTGGACTACGCCAGCAAGTGCAGGACTAGCCGCCGCCAAGGCGACGGTCGCGTAAAGAGGTCGACGATGGCGTCCGGGGCCGTACCGCACGTCGCCGCCATCCGCTTGTACTCATCCAGGATCGCCGCAACGCCTATTGACCCTCGCCACGCCTGCCATCCGCCGGCGGCCGCCACTTCTGTGGCGATCTCCGCCGGTACGTCCATGCTGACGAGACCGGCGTCGCGCCTTCGTGCGCGCAGTTTGGCCATCCTGGCCGCGCTACCAGCTTGATTGCGCGTGGCAGGAACTTCTTCCGTCCGCTCCGTGATCCAGGCATCAACCCGGGTCAACCCATGCTCGCGGCGAAGATGGTCGCGTTCCGCCGTGGAGTCCAACGCGGCAGCTCCGGTATCGCGTGTCACAGTGACGTCACCGTGACGGGGACGCGGCGCCGTCATGGACCTAAGACAAGCCCGCGGGATCGACCGGCGGCGACTTCGGCATCCACACTGCGCGCTGTCGGCTCAGCTCGCGAATGCCTCCACTCGCCGGGCCGAACTCGCGCTGCATCGAAGACGCCTGTGAGGTCCGATCGAGCCCGCGCACCAGTTCTCCGGGTGGGTAGGTCACCGGCTGTCCTCGCCCATTCCTTGCCCCAGCAGGCACCCACCCCACCATGAGCGCCCGTGCCCCATCGGACCAAATGCCCTCCAGCCAGTGCAACGGGGCGGCAAGGATGTAGAGCGTCAGCGCTTCGTGATTGATCATCCGGTGCAACTCGGCCGATCGGCGCGACGGTTGGTGCGTCTCGATCTTCCCCACGTCATGAAAGAGACTTTGCACAACGGCCAGGTCACGGTCCATAGCTGAGATCGACCGGACTTGCGCAGAGTCCACGCCCATCTCCGTGCAATGATCGGCGTGCCCCCCAGCCATGGAGTGGTGGTCATCGAAGCTCGCCGGGACCTGGAAGTAGCGCCGCGTCACGGTGTAGTCGGAGAAAACGCGTGCCACGAATTCGCGCAGTAACGGCTCACGGATTGATGACACTGCGACGCGAAGGCGATCGACGACGCCCGCAATCGGGCAAAGCGCCGACGGTAGCGTCGCGATCACGTCCTCCGGCTTCGGATTCTCTAACAACGAGAGATCACCGAGGCGTCCACGTACGCTACCGTCGTACTCATAGGTCACGAAAGTGGCGTCGACGATCGTCCCCTCCGCCAGGCCCGGCGCGTTCACGAGTTCCGGTTTCCAACCGTAGCAGCGAAGTGCCGACGCACCGTCGATCAGTTCCACGAGGCGATAGCTTGCGCGGTTCCGGCTGACGCGCTCGAGGCAGCGTCCGATCCTGTAGTTGCCGCGCACCTCGTGGTCTGGCTTCAGTTCATTCAGCGGGACCCTTCCGAGGGCATAAACCTCCGCAGTGGGCGCAGGCGCCGTCTCTCCTTCTTCGAGAACGAACGGATCAAGAGCATCATGCTTTCTGGTCATCGCCGCTCCCTCCCGTAGTCGTCAGACATGCGGACGCCCTCGGCGGCACGCCACTGCAACGCAGCAAACCGTTCACGTTCACGACGACGAAGGCCACTTGCATGACCACCATTCCCCAGTGCTCGCTGAGTGCGGTCGGAGCGACCAGCAGAAGATTCGAGAAGATCCAGATCGGCCACGCGCACCAGGACCACGAGCGATTCATGGACATGACCAGCGCCCCGCCGATGGCGAGGAGCGACCCGCCCCATTCGGCGACCCACAGGATGCTGGGCAGTGACAACGGGAAGTTGGCATCAATTGCGGACATCGGATTCTCCCTTCGGCTGCGCCCCATTTGCTGCGCCGAAACGACCGCCGATCAGGATCTCGAACATGGACCCGTCCTTCCTCGTCAGATTGGGCACGTAGCGCGAGTAGACCGTGAAGAGCATCTTGGTCGACGTGTGCCCCATCTGCTTGGCAATCCACTCGGGCGCTTCGCCCGCGGCAAGCCAGAGCGTCGCGGCCGTGTGCCTCGTCTGATAGGGCCGCCTGTGGCGCAGGCCCAATGCCTTGAGCGTCGGCCGCCAGACGCGGTTGGCGAGGTTGTGGCGACTCAAAGGCTCACCATTCTCCGCGCAGAAGGCAAAGGCCGAACCTTTGTCTTCGGTGAGTTGGCGTTGCTGCCGCAGAGCCGCCGCGACCGGCGTCGACATCTCGATTGTCCGTTCCGAGCCGTTGGTCTTCGGAGTGTCCAACTCGCCGCAGACCCACGTAGTCCGCACGAGGATTTGGCTCCGCTCGAAGTCGATGTTGTCCCACTGCAGGCCCAGCAACTCCGACGTGCGCATGCCGGTGAAGAAGGCGACGACGTAGAGTGGCCGGTGCGCCTCGGGAACGCCAGCAATGATCTTGCCCACCTCCTCCATGGTGAAGGGGTCGACCAACGTCTTGCCCACGCGCAGCGGCTTGATCCCGCGATAGGGCATACGAAACTGAAAGCGGTCAGCGGCCTCGTCGAGGATCTGTCGCAGTACGTTCAGTATCCCGTTGATCCGCGCATGCGAGAGCCCCCTGCCCTCGCGGTAGTCCTTGGCGAGATAGTTGCGAAAGGCCAGGATGTCTGCCTTGGTGATGTCGCCGATCCTTCTTGCACGCAACCGCGGGATGAGATGCGTGTCGATGATCTCGCGGACCTTCTGCTGATTTGAGCGCTTCCAGTCGATCTCCCGCTCGTCGTACCACTGGTTGGCGAAGACGGGAAAAAGTGGCGTCGTGCCGACCGTCGATGTCATTGGCGCGTCGGTTGTGGACGCGCTCTTCAGCGCGTCGACCGCACCCTGTGCAAGTTCCGCGGCTGTAGGTGGTGCAACTACCGCCGGTGCCGGTTCGAACATCTCGGACCGCCTGCTCTGCGGAAAATACCTCCGGTACGAAAACGTGCCCGCAGCAATCTCCTTGTCGATTTGCTTGCAGTGCTGCTGCACGATTCGACGATTCACGACGGTATCGTTGAGGAGCGTGTATTCGCGGCAGCGAATTCCTCGGTACCGAAAGTCGAAGAACAGCTTGCCGCGATTGCTGACGCGCACGTTAGCCATTCACATAGCCTCCGGCAGCCAGCGGAATCCTCGCGGTCATGGGGCCGCAGCCCTGCAACACCTCCTCGACGCGCTCCCACACGAAGAGGAGCCGGCGCCCGCCCGGGGCCCGGACGTAGTGGTATCCCTCGATGAACACCCGATCCTTCAGGTACTCCCGGATGTGCCTCGTCGAATACGGAAGCCGTTGCGAAAGCATCTCCGGCGAGAGGTAGGTAAAGGCCATGCGACGTTCTCCTTGGTCACGATTGTGCATACAACATCACAAATCATATTCCTCAGGAACGTTCCTGTCAAGAACATTCGTTGCGCTCGACGTACGATCGGGGTCCGTGAGAACATTCCTGCCACGTCGACCACCGCCTTACTATCCAATATGATCCGGTTCCGCCTGAAAGAATTGATGTCCGAAAAGGCTTTCCGCGAAGACCGCCGGGTGACGTTTGAGGAGGTGAGTGCGGCAACCGGTGTTAATCGCACGACGCTGTCCAAAATGGCGAACCAGCGCGGCTACAACACGACCACGGACAATCTGGACGGACTCTGCCGTTATTTCGACTGCAAGCTGGGAGACCTGGCCGAATACCTAGAGATCGAGTCTCACTCGAGTTCGGGGCCGCGCGTCTAGGCGCGACCCTCAGGTACGCCGAACAAGTCCAAACTTGCCACGTTGGTCGACCGCAACGGATCCTGGGCCGCAAGACGGAATAGGGTGGTGTTCATACACTCGCGCAGGCCCCGATTTCGACGGGCCACAACCGGGCCATGAATGGGCCGCAGATGGGCCACGCAAGGAGATTGCGCAGCTTTGTGAGATAGCGCTTTCGCCATTAGCCGTTGGCCATCCTGCCTCATGACCTGGCAGCGCGAACGCATGTGATTGTTTGCATTGGGCGCGTGGGGTCAGAGTTGTCACGCCGTGCCCGGTCCGCTAGAATCGCAGCCTCTTCGTAGGCGCGTAGCTCAGCTGGTTAGAGCACCACCTTGACATGGTGGGGGTCGTTGGTTCGAGTCCAATCGCGCCTACCAACGACATTTCGAGTGGCTTCGTCAATCGCAGGACTGGACGCCATGGTTATGACACCGCTGACGTGCACGGAGACCCTCTAACCGGGAGCGATTCCGCACGCCTGTCGTCTGGCTGTTTCCAGGAAAAGTGCGGCATCGTCCGCACTTTTTTCATTCTGGAGTCCGCAACATGGTTTCCATCAAGCTGCCCGACGGCGCCGTCCGCCAGTTCGACCAACCCGGTTTCGGTCAGGGACATCGCGCTGTCCATCGGCCCCGGCCTCGCCAAGGCCGCGCTCGCCGGCAAGGTCGACGGCAAGGTCGTCGACACGTCCTACGTGATCGACCGCGACGCCGCGCGTCGCCATCGTCACCGAGAAGGATGCCGAGGGCCTCGAGGTGATCCGCCACTCGACCGCGCACCTGCTCGCCTACGCCGTCAAGGAACTCTTCCCCGACGCGCAGGTGACGATCGGCCCGGTGATCGAGGACGGCTTCTACTACGACTTCGCGTACAAGCGCCCGTTCACGCCGGAGGACCTGGCCGCGATCGAGAAGCGCATGGCCGAGCTCGCGAAGAAGGACGAGCCCGTCGTGCGCAGCGAGATGCCGCGCGACGACGCCGTGAAGTTCTTCGAAGGCCTGGGCGAGCACTACAAGGCCGAGATCATCGCGTCGATCCCGAGCGAACAGCCGATCTCGCTGTACCGCGAGGGCGAGTTCATCGACCTCTGCCGCGGGCCGCACGTGCCGTCGACGGGCACGCCTCAAGGTGTTCAAGCTGATGAAGCTCGCGGGCGCGTACTGGCGCGGCGACTCGAAGAACGAGATGCTGCAGCGGATCTACGGCACCGCGTGGACGAAGAAGGAGGACCTCGACGCGTACATCATGCGCATCGAGGAAGCCGAGAAACGCGACCACCGGAAGCTCGGCAAGCAGCTCGACCTCTTCCACCTGCAGGACGAGGCGCCGGGCATGGTGTTCTGGCACCCGAAGGGCTGGTCGATCTGGCAGGCGGTCGAGCAGTACATGCGCCGCGTCTACCAGGACAACGGCTACCAGGAAGTGCGCGGGCCGCAGATCCTCGAGCGCTCGCTGTGGGAGCGCTCCGGCCACTGGGCGAACTTCAAGGACAGCATGTTCGCGACGGAGTCGGAGAAGCACGACTTCGCGATCAAGCCGATGAACTGCCCCGGCCACGTGCTGATCTTCAACTCGAACATGCGGAGCTACCGCGACCTGCCGCTGCGCTACGGCGAGTTCGGCGCGTGCCACCGCAACGAGCCGTCCGGCGCGCTGCACGGGATCATGCGCGTGCGCGGCTTCACGCAGGACGACGGCCACATCTTCTGCACCGAGGACCAGATCCAGGGCGAGTGCGTCGCGTTCAACCGGCTGGCGCTCAACGTCTACAAGGACTTCGGGTTCTCGGACATCGCGATCAAGATCGCGCTGCGCCCCGAGAAGCGACTGGGCGACGACGCGACGTGGGACCGCGCGGAGAACGCGCTGCGCAACGCGCTCTCCGAGTGCGGCGCCGAGTGGACGGAACTGCCGGGCGAAGGCGCGTTCTACGGCCCCAAGATCGAATATCACCTGAAGGACTCGATCGGCCGCTCGTGGCAGTGCGGGACGATGCAGGTCGACTTCCAGATGCCCGCGCGATTGGGCGCCGAGTTCGTCGCCGCCGACGACACGCGGCAGGTGCCCGTCATGCTGCATCGCGCCATCGTCGGTTCGCTCGAGCGCTTCATCGGAATGCTCATCGAGAACTATGCCGGCGCGCTCCCGCTGTGGCTCGCCCCGGACCAGGTCGTGGTGCTCACGATCACGGACCGGGCGTCGGCCTACGCCGAAAAGGTGACGGCGGCACTGAAGGCCGCCGGTTTCCGGGCGTCGGCCGATTTGCGCAATGAGAAAATAACCTATAAAATTCGCGAACATAGCCTGCAAAAGCTCCCCTATCAGCTCATCGTGGGCGATAAGGAACAGCTCGCAGGAACAGTGGCCGTGCGTACCCGCGGCGGCGAGGACCTAGGGGCAATGCCCCTCGACTCCTTGCTGGAACGCCTCCGAGAAGAGGCGGCGGCGCGCCGCTAACACCTTGATTTCATTGTGAAACGCGGTGTGGCGCGCTTCCTGTGGGGCACGGCCGTTTTTGTCATTTCAATGGAGATTTACCAATAGCCCTCGACAAGCATCAGCGGATCAATGCGGAAATCACCGCTCCCGAAATCCGCTTGGTAGGTGAAGACGGTGAGCAGCTCGGAATTGTTTCGATCGTCGACGCACGGGCACGTGCGGAAGCGGCTGAACTCGACCTGGTCGAGATCGCCCCGATGGCGAAGCCCCCGGTATGCCGGATCATGGATTTCGGCAAGTTCAAGTACCGGGAGGCGAAGAAACAGCACGAAGCCAAGCTCAAGCTGAAGCAGATCCAGGTCAAGGAAGTGAAGTTCCGGCCCGGCACTGACGAAGGCGATTACCTGATCAAGCTCCGGAACCTCACGCGGTTCCTTCAGGAAGGCGACAAGGCCAAGATCACGCTGCGCTTCCGCGGGCGGGAGATGGCGCACCAGGAGTTCGGGGTGCGCCTTCTGGAACGCATTCGGAACGACTTGGAGCCGCTCGCGGTGGTCGAGTCGTGGCCGAGGCTGGAGGGCCGGCAAATGGTGATGCTGCTGGCCCCGAAGAAGACGCTGATCGTGACGAAGCCCGTCGCGCCGGCGGCAACGAAGCATCCCGCAACCAAGCCTGAGGACGGTGCGGAGAAGTCCGCGAAAGCCTCTCCCGCGCCAGCGGCCGAGAGCACCGCCGAGAGCAGCAAACAAGAAGGTTGATGCAATGCCTAAGATGAAGACCAAGTCGGGCGCGAAGAAGCGCTTCCGCGTGCGCGGAAGCGGTTCGATCAAGCGCTCGCAGGCGTTCAAGCGCCACATCCTCACGAAGAAGTCGACGAAGTCCAAGCGTCAGCTTCGTGGGACGGAAGGAATCCACGCAACGAACATGGATTCCGTCAAAGCCATGATGCCGTACGCGTAAGGGAGACAGACCATGCCAAGAGTAAAACGTGGTGTGACCGCCCGCGCACGGCACAAGAAGGTCCTGGCGCAGGCCAAGGGTTTCCGCGGCCGCCGGAACAGCGTCTTCCGCATCGCCAAGGAAGCGGTGATGAAGGCCGGTCAGTACCAGTACCGCGACCGCCGCCAGAAGAAGCGCGACTTCCGCCGCCTGTGGATCGCCCGGATCAACGCCGCCGTGCGCGAGACCGGGATGACCTACAGCGTGTTCATGAACGGATTGAAGAAGGCGTCGATCGACATCGACCGCAAGGTGCTGGCCGACCTCGCGGTGCACGACAAGGTCGCGTTTACGAAAATCGCGGAGCAGGCCAAAGCCTCTCTGGCCTGATCGAACCCGCGAGAAAACGAGGGAGGCGCGAACCGCCTCCCTTTTTTTTTGGGTCAGATCCGCATTTCGCAGCGTGAGGGCGGGAGTCACCAAAGCCGGTTCGCGAATTGCGGCTCTGACCCATGCTTCGATCGGCGCGACGCCCCTCACCCCGACCCTCTCCCCGCAAGCGGGGAGAGGGAGATCCACGGACGCGTCGTGGGTGCGACTTCGCGCGGGGCGCGGAACGTGGAGCAAGGAAAGGGTTGGAGTGAGAGGCAACTGAACCGCCACGCAACCTGCACGCAGTCATCCGAATCGACGCCAAGCCAACCGAGAACGCCATGTCCGACCTAGCCACCCTCATTGCCAGTGCCCGCGCCGACTTCGCCGCCTGCACGGACGCGGCCGCCCTCGAGAACGCCAAGGCGAAGTACCTCGGCAAGTCCGGTGCGCTCACCGAACTGCTGAAAGGCCTGGGCAAGCTCACTGCGGCGGAGCGCCCGGCCGCGGGTGCGGCGATCAACGACGCGAAGCAGGAACTCGAGGCGGCGCTCACCGCACGGCGCATGGCGCTCGCCGACGCGAAACTCGCGCTGGAACTCGCGGCCGACGCGCTCGACGTGTCGCTGGGGGGGCGCGGGCGCGGGACCGGCACGCTGCATCCGCTCTCGCGCGTGCTCGAACGCGTCGAGACGCTGTTTCGCACGCTGGGCTTCGAGGTCGCCGACGGTCCCGAGATCGAGGACGACTTCCACAACTTCACCGCGCTCAATACGCCGGAGAACCACCCTGCCCGCTCGATGCAGGACACGTTCTACGTCGAAGGCGGCATGGTGCTGCGCACGCACACGTCGCCGATCCAGGTGCGCTACATGGAAACGCACGCGCCGCCGATCAAGATCATCGCGCCAGGACGCGTGTACCGCGTCGACAGCGACGCGACGCACTCGCCGATGTTCCACCAGGTCGAAGGCCTCTGGATCGACCGCGATGTCACGTTCGCGGACCTCAAGGCGACGCTGACCGAGTTCCTGCGCTGCTTCTTCGAGCGCGACGACTTGAGCGTGCGCTTCCGGCCGTCGTTCTTTCCGTTCACCGAGCCGTCCGCCGAGATCGACATGGCGTTCGGCGACGGCGGCTGGCTCGAGATCGGCGGATCGGGACAGGTGCATCCGAACGTGCTGCGCGCCGTCGGCATCGATCCCGAGCGCTACCAGGGGTTCGCATTCGGCATGGGACCGGATCGCCTCGCGATGCTGCGCTACGGCGTGAACGACCTGCGCCTCTTCTACGAGAACGACCTGCGCTTTCTGCGCCAGTTCGCGTGAGTGCGACGCGGCATGCAGGCGTCGTGCAACAAACCCCCGTCGTCCCCGCGTAGGCGGGGACGACGAAGCAAGAATGAATGGCGGCAGTTGACGCTACCGAACGGAAGCAAACGATGAAATTCTCCGAACGCTGGTTGCGCACGATGTGCAATCCGCCGCTGTCGAGCGCGGAATTGTGCGACCGACTCACGATGTCCGGCCTCGAGGTCGAGGAAGCGACTACCGGCCGCGCCGCCGTTCGCGAACGTCGTCGTGGCGCGCATCGAACGCGTCGAACCGCACCCCAACGCCGATCGCCTGCGCGTGTGTACCGTCGATGTCGGCGCGGCCGAGTCGCTGTCCATCGTCTGCGGCGCACCCAACGCGGCCGCCGGCATGCGGGTGCCGTGCGCGCTCGAGGGCGCCGTGCTCCCGGGCGGGATGGCGATCAAGCGCGCGACGATGCGCGGGGTCGAATCGCGCGGCATGCTGTGCTCGGCGAAGGAACTGGGCATCGCCGACGACGCTGCGGGCCTGCTGCCGCTGCCGGACGACCTGGTGCCGGGCACATCGTTGCGCGATGCCCTCGCGCTCGACGACACGCTGATCACGCTGAAGATCACGCCCAACCGCGCCGACTGCCTGTCGGTGGCCGGCATCGCACGCGACGTCGCGGCCGTCACCGGCGCGCCGTTGACGCTGCCCGCCGAGACGGTCGTCCCGGTCACGTTCGACGGGTCGCGCGCCGTGCGCGTCGTGGAGCCGAAGGCGTGCCCGCGTTTCGTCGCGCGCCTGATCGACGGCATCGATCCGCGCGCGCCGACGCCGCGCTGGATGCGGGACCGGCTCGAGCGTTCGGGATCTGCGCTCCATTTCGGCCGTCGTCGACATCACGAACTACGTGATGCTCGAGCTGGGCCAGCCGCTGCACGCATACGACGACCGCCTGCTCGACGGTGCCGTCGTCGTGCGTTTCGCCGCCGAAGGCGAGCAGCTGACCCTGCTCAACGGGCAGGTGCTGGACCTGGCGTCGGACCTGCTGATGGTCGCGGACGAGAAGAAGCCGCTGGGTCTCGCCGGCATCATGGGCGGCGAGCACTCCGGCATCGCCGACGACACGACGCGCGTGTACCTCGAAGGCGCGTTCTGGAGTCCCGCCGTCATACAGGGGAAGATGCGGCGCCTCGGTTTCACGAGCGACGCCGGCTACCGTTTCGAGCGCGGCGTCGACTTCGGCGGCTGCGCGCGCGCGGTCGAGCGCGCCACGCTACTGATCATCGAGATCTGCGGCGGCCGCGCCGGTCCGCTGACCGACACGGCGGTCGCCAGCGCTACCGACCTGCCGCGCCGCGACCCGATCCGCGTGCGCAGCGCGCGCATCGAGCGGCTGCTCGGCATCGCGATCGACAACGCCGCGGTCGCCGACGCCCTCGCCCGCCTCGACCTTGCGTTCACGCGCGAGGGCGACGACTTCATCGTGACGCCGCCGTCGCGCCGTTTCGACCTCGCGATCGAGGAGGATTTCGTCGAGGAGATCGCGCGCATCCACGGTTACGACCGCATCCCGGCGTCGCCGCGGCGGCACGTGCAGCGGATGCTGCCGGACCGCGAGGGACATCGTTCGCGGCATGCCGTGAAACGCTCGCTGGCCGACCTCGACTGGCAGGAGGTGGTGACGTTCGGCTTCGTGTCGTCGCAGCTGGAAGCGGCACTCGACCCTGCCGCGGCGCCAGTGAAGGTCCAGAATCCCATCGCCGCGCAGTTCGACGTGATGCGCACCTCGTTGCTGCCCGGGCTCGTCGAAACGCTGCGCACCAACGTCAACCGCAAGGCGGCGCGCGTGCGGGTGTTCGAACTCGGGCGGATCTTCCGCCGCGACGGCGCGGGCTTCGCGCAACCGATGCGCCTGGGCGGACTCGCCTACGGCCCCGCGAGTCCCGAGCAGTGGGGCGATGCGACGCGCGACGTCGATTTCTTCGATGTGAAGGGCGACCTCGAGGCGCTCGCGGCACCGCGTCCGCTCACGACGCGCGCGGCCGCGCATCCGGCACTGCATCCGGGCCGGTCGGCCGAGGTCCTCGTGGACGGCGTAGCCGCTGGCTGGATCGGCGAACTGCATCCGCGGCTGGTCCGCGAACTGGGGCTCGCGAAGCCCCCGGTGGTGTTCGAGATGGGCATCGAAATGCTGACCGAGGGCGCGCTTCCCGTCGGCCACGCCATGTCGCGGCTGCCGGTCGTCCGGCGGGACCTGGCGCTCGTCGTCGACGACGCGGTGCCGGCGCAGGCCTTGCTCGACGCGTTCCACGCGGCCAAACCACCGCACGTCATCGCGATCCGCCTCTTCGACGTCTATCGCGGTCGCGGGCTGACAAATGGTCGGAAAAGCCTTGCGATTCTGGTGCTTATGCAGGATACTTCCCGTACTTTGACCGACGCCGACATCGACGCAACGGAGGCTTCCATGCTTTCGATCGCGCGCGAAAACTTCGGCGCAACGCTTCGCCAGTAGAGTTGACGATGACGCTAACAAAAGCCGAGCTCGCGGATTTGCTGTTCGAGCAACTGGGGCTCAACAAGCGCGAAGCGAAGGACATGGTCGAGCGCTTCTTCGAGGAAGTCCGCATCGCGCTCGAAGCGGGCGAATCGGTGAAGCTCTCGGGCTTCGGCAACTTCCAGCTGCGCGAGAAGCCGCAGCGCCCGGGCCGCAATCCGAAGACCGGCGAGGAAATCCCGATCACCGCACGCCGGGTCGTGACGTTCCATGCGAGCCAGAAACTGAAGGCCATGGTCGAAGCCGCGAACCATGCCGGATCCCAGCCGCGCTAATTCCGACCTGCCGCCGATCCCCGCCAAGCGTTATTTCACCATTGGCGAGGTCAGCGACCTCTGTGCGGTCAAGCCGCACGTGCTTCGGTACTGGGAGCAGGAATTCGCGCAGTTGAAACCCGTGAAGCGGCGCGGCAATCGCCGCTATTACCAGCACCATGAAGTCCTGCTGATCCGCCGCATCCGCGACCTGCTCTACGAGCAGGGCTTCACGATCAACGGCGCCCGCCACCGGCTCGAAAGCGAAGCGGCCGAACCGCGCGCCGCGGCGCGCGCGACGACGAGCAGCGCCACCGTGGTCGCCGTCGCGCCGGAGAACACGCTCGAGCCGGCCGACGTCCGGCAGGAACTCGAGGAAATCCGCAACCTGCTTCGCTCGTCTTAACGCGCGGCCGCCGGTATAATCGCAAGTTCGGTCGGGGCGTAGCGCAGCCTGGTAGCGCACCTGCATGGGGTGCAGGGGGTCGGAAGTTCGAATCTTCTCGCCCCGACCACTGGAAAAGAAGGGATTGCCCGCGGGCAATCCCTTTTGTTTTCGCCGGCGGGATACCGCGCGAAGGTGGGCCGTGCGTGTCCCGGGATTCAGACGCGCGGGGCGCGAAATCGTCGGGAACCCGACGTGCCGCGTCGTTGCCGCCCGCATCCCGGATCGAGCGCGAAAGACGCATGGGACGCGCCGTCCGGCGCCACGGACAGCCGGTGCCCCGCCCGCGCCCTGCGCCAGCGCGTCCTGGTCGGCATCCTCGCGTGCGGAGTCCGCGGCGGATCCGCCCCTTCGGCGAAACCCGGCCCGGCGCTCGTGTGCCGGGCAACCGCACTGGCGCATCGCGGTCCAATTGGTCATAATGGCCCTCAAAACATGAGCTTAAGCGCATGTCTTCGCGTATACTCGAAGCGTCGGCCGGTCGCGGCACCGGGACGAAGTCCGGACGGCCGGTCCTGTGCGTCGATCCAGGTCAAACGCAAGTACGCTACAACTATGTATGGTGGCGCCTTACCTACTTCACATGTGCCGGGCGGAGCCCGCGCAGCGCTCATGGCCATCGGCATGAACGTTGCTTTCGCCGTCTCCTGTCGTACGCCATGAAGAAACTCGGGGGGAAGACCATGAGCGCACAGTTGCGGCCGGTGATGGCAGGTTCGGGCGTCGTTTCGGAGCTTGCGTTCGCGCGCGCCCAGCGCAACACCGTACTGATCGTCGACGACCTGTTCTCGAGCCGGCTGCTGCTGGCGGAGATCGTTCGCCAGATCGACGGGAAGCTCAACCTCGAGCTCTTCGACACGCCGTCGCGCGCGCTCGAATTCGCGCGCAACAACCGCGTCGACATCGTCCTCACCGACTACAAGCTGCCCGAGTTCGACGGCATCGAGCTCGTGAAGCAGATCCGCGCGCTGCCTCACTGCGTCGACGTGCCGATCGTCGTGATCACCGTCGTCGACGACCGCAAGATCCGCTACGACGCGCTCGAGGCGGGCGCCACGGACTTCCTGATCAAGCCGCTCGACGAGCACGAGACGCGCGCCCGTTGCGCGAACCTGCTCGAACTGCGCCGGCACAAGATCGTGCTGTCCGACCAGGCGCGCGTGCTGCAGTACCAGGTCGACAAGTCGGTGTCGGAGATCCACGAGCGCGAGCTCGAGACGCTGGCGAAGCTCGCCAAGGCCGGCGAATTCCGCGACAAGACGACCGGCAATCACCTGATGCGGATGGCCAAGTACTCGGCGCTGATCGGCGCGCACCTGGGCCTTGGCGCGGAGACCGTGCACGTGCTGGAGGTCGCGGCACCCATGCACGACATCGGCAAGATCGGAATTCCGGATTCGGTGCTGCTGAAGGAAGGGCCGCTCACACGCGAAGAAATCGACGTGATGAAGACGCATCCGCGCATCGGCTACGACATCCTGAAGGGCAGCCCGTCCAAGTACCTGTCGATGGGCGCCATCATCGCGCTCGGCCATCACGAGAAATACGACGGCTCCGGCTACCCGAACGGCCTGCACGGCGAGGACATCCCGCTGGTCGCACGCGTCGTCGCCGTCGCCGACGTGTTCGACGCGCTGGTCAGCGAGCGTCCGTACAAGCACGCGTGGAACATGGACGAAAGCATCGAGTTCCTGAAGGGCCAGCGCGGCAAGCATTTCGACCCGACGTGCATCGACGCGTTCCTGGCGGACCCCGCGAAGGTCCGCGCCATCATCGACGAGTTCGGCGACTAGGGAACCGCTGCGAAAGTCCCGCCGTCGACGACTCGCACACAGCCAGCCGCACGACACTCGTTTTTTCGTACGCCCTTCTGGCGGGTCGCCGCCTTGGTTGCCAACTTGGCGCCCCAAGGCGGCCGCCTGATCTCGCAGTTGCAGTGCCGGTGAGCAAAAGGCGCACGCCGACTTCACGTCATCCACGGACCCGACGGACGCCTCTTGCAGACGTCTGCCCAGGCGACGCTGCGCCGGGTGCGTTGCGCGCACGCGGCATCTCTCCGCGCGGGTCCCGGCCTTCGGGCCTCCACGGCCGCATCCCTGCGCAGTGCCGCACGTCGCGGACCACGTCGCTTCGCAGGTATCATGGATGCGCTTTGCGCAACGCGCCCGCGCCGACCGGAATCAGGCGGCGGGGGGACGCCCGCCCTTGGACGTTGCCCAGCAACCGATCCTGCCCGCCGTCGCGGGCACCGTCGTCCTGCCGGCCCGGAGGTTTCGCATGAAACGTCACGCGTTGTCGATGCTCTTCCTCGTGTCCGTCGCGAGCGGGGCGGTGTCCGCACAATCGGCGCCCGCTCCGGCAGCGCCGGACCCTGCCCCCGCGGCGCCCTACCAGAAGGTGGTCGAAGGCAGGACCGTCGCCGACTATGCGCCGCCATCGCGCAACGATCCGCGCGTATGCCTCGAGTTCGCGACGAACGCGCAGGTGATCGCCTGCGCGGAAAAGTATCGGCCGGACCGGCGGCGCGCCCAATGATCCGCATCCGTCGCGGCACGCCGCCAGCGCGTGACGTCGCCGCAGCCCGCGACCGGCGCGAGGTCTGACTTGGGCGGAAGGGTCGTCTGGGGCGTGCTCGGCACGGCGAAGATCGGCCGTGAACGCGCGCTGGTCGGCATGCGCAAGAGCCCGCTGATCGAGATCCGCGCGATCGCCTCGCGCGACGAGGGACGCGCGCGTGCGGTGGCCGATGCGCTCGGCGCGTCCCGTGCGTACGGTTCGTACGAGGCCATGCTCGCGGACCCCGAGATCGAGGCGGTCTACAACCCGCTGCCCAATCACCTGCACGTGCCGATGACGCTCGCCGCCGCCGCGGCCGGCAAGCACGTGCTGTGCGAAAAGCCCATCGCGCTCACGGCAGGCGAAGCATCGGCGCTGCGCGCCGCGGCCGGTCGTGTCCTCATCGCGGAGGCGTTCATGGTGCGCTTCCATCCGCAGTGGCTGCGCGCGCGCGAACTCGTGCGGACCGGCCGCATCGGGTCGCTGCGCGCCGTGCAGATGTTCTTCGGCTACCACAACGTCGATCCCGCGAACGTGCGCAACCAGGCGGACATCGGCGGCGGCGGCCTGTACGACATCGGCTGCTATGCGGTCGTCGCGGGACGGTTCTTCCTGGAAGCGGAACCGCTGCGCGGCATCGCACTGGTCGACCGCGATCCGGGCTTTCGTACCGATCGCCTGACCAGCGGGCTCCTCGACTTCGGCGACGGCCGCCGCCTCGACTTCACGGTGTCCACGCAGGTCGCGCCGTTCCAGCGGCTGCAACTCGTCGGCAGCAAAGGCCGCATCGAGATCCCGATCCCCGTCAATGCGCCGCAGGGCGGCGCGACGCGCCTGCTGGTCGACGACGCCTCGTCGCTCGAAGGCGCGGGCATCGTCGCCGAGACGCTGCCCGAGGCCGACCAGTACATGCTGCAGGGCGAGTCGTTCTCGCGCGCCGTGCGCGGGGAGATCCCGCTGCCCTACGGCGTCGACGACGCGCTGTGCAACATGCACGCGATCGACGCGCTGTTCCGGTCCGAACGATCGGGATGCTGGGAGCCGGTCGGGCGGGGATGACGGCGTTCAGGGTCGACCCGAACATGTCCGAGCCAACATGCCAGCGCAAGCGCGTGACGTCCTGCCTTTCCGGCGTCGGCGTGCATGGCCTCGATGGGTTCGATCGCGCGGGCAACCCGGTCCGCGCGACCGGCGGCGCCGCGCCGGACGGATGCCAGCGCAGGTCCTGCCCATGACCGTGACCTACGAAATCCAGGACGCACCCTCCCCTCGGGATGCGGCCGTCGTCGATGCCGGCCTCGGGTCGGCCAACGCGGCCGCGGCGCCGCTCGGCGACGTCGCCGCACTTGCCTGCTTCGCACGCGATCCGGACGGCACCGTCGTCGGTGGCGCGGTCGGCCGCACCTGGGGCGAGTGCTGCGAGCTCCAGCAATTGTGGGTGGCGCCGGCGCAGCGCGGCGCGGGCGTCGGCACCCGGCTCGTCGCGCAGTTCGAGGCGCGCGCACGCGGGCGTGGATGCCGCACCTTCTACCTGACCACGTTCAGCTTCCAGGCCCCCGCGTTCTATCGCAAGCTGGGCTATGGTGCCGCGGTCGAGATCACGGGATTTCCGGACGGAATCGCGAAGTACCTGATGACGCGGACGGTCGCGCCGGATGAGGCGTAGACGTCCGGCCGCGCTAGAATTGCCCGATGTCCTCTTCCGCCATGTTGCATGAACTGCTCCGCACCCTCCGTTCGGCCGCGTTCTGCGCCGCATGCGCCTGCGCGGTCGCGGCATGGTCCGGCCCGGTCGCGGCCGCCGCGGGGGTCACCGTGAAGCCGCTGCAGTCATGGAGCGGGCGGATGCCGCTCGGCGTGCAACCGCCGCTGCAGTCGTCGATCGGAACCCGCGAGGACCTGGCGCGAATCTGGACGCAGTGCCATGTGCAGGGGGATCCCCCCGCGATCGCGTTCGACCGTCGCGTGGTGCTGCTCGCCGTGCGCCGCGGCAGCAAGGTCAGCTTCATGCCGGGCACGCTGGTGGACGGCAATCTCGCCACCAATGTCGTCGTGACGCCCGACATGCCGAACTTCATGACCTGCGCGCTCGCCGTCGTCGACCGCAAGGGCATCGCCAGGGTCAACGGCGCGCCGGTCGGCCAGTGACGCCACCGGTGAAGACCTCGGTCGACGCGCTGCCCGGGCACCGCTGAGCATGCACGACATGCTGGTGCGGCTGTACGCGCTGCCCGGCCTCGACGAGGCCGTCGCGGCGCTCGCGGCGCGGGGCATCGTCGTGCGGCGCGCACTCGCGCCCGAACAGCCGGCCGTGCTCGCATTCGTGCGCACGCACTTTCCGGGCGCGGCGGCCGAGGCGGGCACCGCGTTCGCGCGCGTCCCCGCCTCATGCTTCGTGGCGGTGCGCGACCGCGCGCTGCTGGGCTTCGCGTGCCACGACGTCACGCAGCGCAATTTCTTCGGACCCGAGGGCGTCGCTGCGGGCGAGCGCGGCCAGGGCATCGGCCGCGCGCTGCTGCTGTCCGCGCTGCATGCGCAGCGCGCGCAGGGATACGCGTACGCGATCATCGGCGGCGTCGGTCCCGCGGAGTTCTATCGGAAGACCGTCGGCGCGGTGCCGATCGCCGATTCGACACCCGGCATCTATTCGGGGATGGTCTCCGCGCCATGAGCGACCGCCGCGCGCGGCGGCGCATGCGGCCTGCTTGAGGGCGCCGGCCGCGGTCAGGGCGCCGCAGCGTCGATCACCGGCGGGCGGCCGGCCCGGCTCCGTGCGAATGCGCCGCGGAAGTTCAGCCGACGAGCAGGATGTGCACGCGGTACGGGCCATGCGCGCCGAGCACGATCGTCTGCTCGATGTCGCCGGTCCGCGAGGGGCCCGAGATCATGTTCACCGCACGCGGCATCGTGCCGCGCTCCGCGCGGATGAGCGCGAACGCCTCCTCCATGCCCGAGACGACGCGTCCGGCCGGAACGATCGCGATGTGCGTGTCCGGCAGCAGCGTCGTGGCCGTCGGCGTCTGCGCACCCGACAGGAACACGAGCGTGCCGGTCTCGGCGATCGCGCAGAAGCAACCGGTGATGCCGAGGCGGTCGTGCCCTTCCGTCGGCCGCGCCTCGATCGACAGTCCGGCGCCGGCCCAATCGAGGTTCGCCAGTTCGGGCCAGCACACGCCGGTGTGCGACTTCTGCGCGGCCAGCGCGGGCGGCAGCACGAGCGCATCGAGATAGCGCGCGATGGCCGCCGGCACCGCGGCGAGCGCATCGACGCGCTCGACGGTGCTCGCCATGTCCGTCGCGCGCTGCAGGAAGCGGCCGACGAGGTCCGCCGGCATCGCGGGCCGCGGTCCTTGCGTGTGCGCGGCGAGGTAGGCTTCCGCGTCGGCGCGCGCCTGCGCGTCCGAACCCGTGCGTCCGAGCGCACGGCGCACGCGGCCCAGCACGGCGTCGCGCGATGCCCGGTTGTCCTCGATGAACTTGTTCATGACCTGCCCCCGTTGCGCACGAACGCCGCCAGCGCCGCGATGCCCCGCTCGATCGCCGCGTCGGACGTGGCGTAGGAGAACCGGATGTGCTGCCCGTCGCCCGGCACCCGGCGTCCGAAGTGGATGTCCGCCAGCACGGCGATGCCCGCTTCGTGCAGCAGCCGCTTGCGGAACACCTCGGAGTCCGCGCAGCCGGTCAGCTTGCAGGCCTCGGTGACGTTGGGCCACGCGTAGAACGCGCCGCCGGGCGTCGCGCACTTCACGCCGGGCACGTCGTTGAGCAGCCGGACGATGAGGTCGCGTCGTGCATGGAAGCTCGCCCGCATGCGCTCGGCCGCGTCCTGCGGGCCGGTGATCGCGGCCACGGCCGCCCACTGCGAGATCTGCGACGCGCAGGACTCCGTGTTGGTGATCCAGCGCGTGAACACCGGCGCGAGCGCGCGGTTCGCGACATAGCCGATGCGCCAGCCGGTCATCGCCCAGGTCTTGGACGCGCCGTCGCTGATGATCGTGCGCTCCAGCATGCCGGGACGCGTCGCGAGCGAGTCGAACGTGCCGTCGTAGACGAGCCGGGAATAGATTTCGTCCGCGAACACCCAGACCTGCGGGTGCCGCGACAGGATGTCGGCGATCGCGTCGAGGTCCCCGCGGTTCAGGATGCCGCCGGTCGGGTTCTGCGGCGTGTTGAGGATCAGCAGGCGCGTCTTCGGCGTGATCTTCGCCTCGAGCTCCGCCGGATCGAACGCGAAGCCGCGCGACTCCCGCAGGAAAATCGGCACCGGCACTGCCCCGTTCGCGCTGATCTGCGACTCGTAGATCGGGAATCCCGGCACCGGATAGATGACCTCGTCGCCGGCGCCGTAATCGGTGACCGACGCGATCGTGTAGGCGATGAACGGCTTGGCGCCCGCGCCGACGACGACGTCTTCCGGCGCGATGGACAGACCCCGCCGCGCGCCCAGGTCGTGCGCGGCCGCCGCGCGCAGCTCGTCGATGCCGGCACTCGGCGTATACCCGTGCTTGCCACCGCGAATCGCCGCGATCGCCGCATCCTGGACATGGTCGGGCGTCGGGAAATCCGGCTGCCCGATGCAGAATGACACGATGTCCTTGCCGCCGCGGATCAGCGCATTCACCTCGGCGAGCACGACGAACGCATTCTCCGTTCCGAGCGCTTCCGCGCGGCGCGAAAGCCGCGGCAGCGCGAGGCTGCCTGGGTGGGGTGCGTTCATCGGCGGGCGCTCCCGCCCGCGGCCCCGCGTTGCGCATACAACTCGCGGAACGTGCGGCCTGCGGGCGCCGGCATGTCGCGGCCGTCGGTCCAGCCGCCGAAGAGCGGCAGTTTGCGGATCATCCCGTCGGATCCGGCGAGCACGCGCAGCACGCGCACGCCGACCTTCGCGGCCAGGGCATAGAGCGCCGGGCGTTTCGCGACCCACGCCCATCCACGGAGCCCCGCGCGCTCGTACCAGGGCCGCAGGTCCTCCGCGAACTCGCGCTCGCGCAACTTGCGCTGCAGGTCCGGCAGCGGGATGCGCACCGGACAGACGACGCCGCACTGGTTGCACATCGTCGAGGCATGCGGCAGGTCGAGCGCGTTCTCGAGGCCGACGTACATCGGCGTCAGGATCGAGCCGATCGGCCCGGGATAGACCCAGCCGTAGGAGTGGCCCCCGATGTTCTGGTACACCGGGCAATGATTCATGCACGCGCCGCAGCGGATGCAGCGCAGTGCCTCCCGCACGTCGCTGCCCAACACTTCGGAGCGTCCGCTGTCGACGATGATGAAGTACATGTGCTCGACGCCGTGATGCTCGCCCTCGCCCTTCGGGCCGGTCAGCAGGTCGACGTAGTTGGAGATCGACTGGCCGGTCGCCGAGCGCGGCAGCAGGCGCATCAGCGTCGCGACATCCTCGAGCGTGGGCACGATCTTCTCGATGCCGGAGATCGCGATGTGGACCTTGGGCAGCGTCGTCGTGAGCGTCGCGTTGCCTTCGTTCGTGACCAGCACGACCGAGCCCGACTCGGCGACGAAGAAATTGCCGCCCGAGATGCCCATGTCGGCGGTCAGGTAGTGCTCGCGCAGGATGCCGCGCGCTTCGAGGCAGAGCTCCTCGATGCCGTCCTTCCGGGGCGTGCCGTGCTTGCGGTGGAAGAGATCGGCAACCTCCTCCTTGCTCTTGTGCAGCGCGGGTCCGATGATGTGCGACGGCGGCTCGTAGTCGTTGATCTGCAGGATGTACTCGCCGAGATCGGTCTCGACCACCTGCAGCCCCGCACCCTCGATCGCGTGGTCGAGCGCGGACTCCTCGGACACCATCGACTTCGACTTGATGATCTTGCGCACCGCGTGCCGTGCGGCGATGTCGAGGACCAGCTTGTTGATCTCCGCCGGCGTCTGCGCGAACAGCACGGTGGCGCCGCGCTCGCTGGCGCTGCGCTCGAATAGCTCGAGCCAGACGTCGAGGTTGTCGAGCGCGCGCTGGCGGATCGCACGGCCGGCGTCGCGCGTGCCCTCGAAGTCGTCGAGCTCGAGGATCGACTTGCCGCGATTCGCGACGAACTTGCCCTTGATCTTGACGAGGTTGCCCTGCAGCACCTGGTCGTTGAGCTTGTCGTGCGCACGTTCCTTGAAATGCATCGACGCGACTTGCATCAGACCCCCACAGGCGAATTCGTTACGGCAGAGACTACACAGAGCACACGGAGCGCGGCCGGGGCAGGACCGGGAAACATCGTGCCTGCGCAGGCGGTCCTCCCTGTTGCTTCACGTAACCGGTGGTTCAGGAACCCGGCGTTCCGCTCGCACTGTCGCCGGCCAGGATCTCGGCGATGTGCATCACTTGCGTCTTCGTGTCGCCGCTGCGCCGCAGACGGCCCTCGATGTTGAGCATGCAGCCCAGGTCGCCCAGCACGAGCGTCCCGGCGCCGGAGTTGCGCACGTGCTGGCACTTGTTCTCGGCCATGCGCGTCGAGATCTCGCCGAACTTGATCGAAAACGTACCGCCGAAACCGCAGCAGGACTCCGCCTCGGCCATCTCGACCAGTTCGACGCCGGGCATCGTGGCGAGCAGCGCACGCGGCTGCCGCTTGATGCCCATCTCGCGCAAGCCGGCGCAGGAATCGTGATAGGTGACCTTGCCGCGGAACTGGCCGGGAACACGGTCGAGCTTGAGGACGTTGACCAGGAAATCGGTCAGCTCGTACGTGCGCGCGACCAGCGCCTCCACGCGCGCGAGCAGCGCGGGCTCGCCGGCGAAGAGCTCCGGGTAGTGGGTCTTGATCATGCCGCTGCACGAACCCGACGGTGCCACGAGGTAGTCGCAGCCTTCGAACTCGCCGACCAGCTTGCGCGCGAGCTCGATCGTGTCGGCGCGGTCGCCCGAGTTGTATGCGGGCTGGCCGCAGCAGGTCTGGCCCGTGGGGACAAAGACCTCCGCGCCGCCGGCCTCGAGCAGCTTCAACGCCGCGAAACCGACCGACGGTCGCATCAGGTCGACGAGGCAGGTAACGAGGAATCCGACGCGCATGGGAGTTCGCTGGTGGCAAAAACATGTTAGCACGGTGCCGGGCGGAGGCGATCACCCCCGGCGGAAGCGACGGCGCGGCGGGCGTCGTCAGTAGAACTGCGACTGCACCAGCGCGACCGCGCAGAGCCCCATCAGCGGCTGCGGCAGGATACCGAAGAACAGCAGCGCGAGCCCGTTGGCGGACAGCAGGACGCGCGTGTCGCCGCGGGCCTCGACCGGCGCGGTCTGCGTCGGCGCGTCGAAGTACATGAGCTTCACGATCCGCAGATAGTAGAACGCGCCGACGAGCGCCGCGAGCACGCCGATCACCGCGAGCCACATGAACCCCGCCTTGATCGCCGCCTGCAGCACCAGCAGCTTCGCGTAGAAGCCGATCGTCGGCGGCATGCCGGCCAGCGAGAACATCGCGAGCAGCATCACGAATGCCCACCAAGGCGAGCGGGCATTGAGCCCCTTGAGGTCGTCGAGCTGGTCGGCCTCGAATCCGTTGCGCGACAGCAGCAGGATCATGCCGAACGAGACGAGGCTCGTGAGCACGTAGGCGACCATGTAGAACATCGCAGCCGAGTACCCGGTGACGTCCGCGGCGAGGAAGCCCATCAGCACGTAGCCCATGTTCGCGATCGTCGAGTAGGCGAGCATGCGCTTCAGGTTGGTCTGCGCGATCGCCACCACATGGCCGAGCGTCACCGAGAGCACCGACAGCACGGCGAGCATCCCCTGCCAGTCCATCTCGGCGCCGCCGAGCGCGCCGGCCAGCAGCCGCAGCATCATCGCGAACGCCGCGAACTCCGGCGCGGTGCCGATCAGCAGCGTGATCGCGGTGGGGGCGCCCTGGTACACGTCCGGTACCCACATGTGATACGGCACCGCGCCCAGCTTGAACGCGATGGCCGATACGACGAACACGAGACCGAACACCAGCAGCACGCGGTTGCCGCTCTCGCCCAGCACGGCCTGGGCGACCTTGTCGATCTCGAGCGTGCCCGTCGCGCCGTAGATCATCGACATGCCGTACAGCAGGAACCCGGACGCGAGCGCCCCCAGCACGAAATACTTCATCGCCGCCTCGGCCGGCTGCCGCTGGTCGCGCTGCAGCGCGACCAGCGCGTACAGCGACAGCGACATCAGCTCGAGTCCGAGGTACAGCGTGAGGAAGCTGTTGGCCGTGATCAGAACCTGCATGCCGAGCAGCGAGAACAGCACCAGCACGAACATCTCGCCGCGGAACAGCCCGCGGGCCGCAAGGTACGTGCGCGAGTAGACCAGCACGAGCGACACCGCGATGAAGCTGAACAGCCGCAGCAGGTCTGCGGCCAGGTCGTCGACGACCAGGTTGTGCATCGCGCGGACGACGTCGATGTTCATCGTCCGCACCGTCACGCACGCGGCGACCAGCAGCGTGAACTGCGCGAGCCAGTAGCTGACGTGGCGGCGGGAATCCGGGAGCCAGAGGTCGATGAGCAGGATCAGCGACGCGCCGGTCAGGACGACGATCTCGGGAAGGACGGGCAGCAGATAGGGATTCATGGTCTCGAGGGGCGCCGCGCCTTCAGAGCTTGCTTTTCGCGACATGCGCGAGCAGGTCGCCGACCGACACGTGCATGACGTCGATGAAGGGCTTCGGCCAGACGCCCATGAACAGGACCGCGGCGGCGAGCGTCGCGAGGAGCCAGAACTCGCGCCGGTTGAGGTCGGTCAGCGCCGCCACCGCGGGGTTGGCCACCTCGCCGTAGATCACGCGCTTGTACATCCACAGCGTGTACGCGGCACCGAGGATCAGCGACGTCGCCGCGAGGAACGCGATCCAGAAATTGACCTTCACGGCCGCGAGGATCACCAGGAACTCGCCGACGAACCCGGACGTCGCGGGCAGCCCGGCGTTGGCCATCGAGAACAGCATGACGAACGCCGCGAACTTCGGCATCGTGTTCGCGACGCCGCCGAAGTCCGCGATCAGGTGCGTATGCATTCGGTCGTACAGCACGCCGACGCACAGGAACATCGCCGCCGACACGAATCCGTGCGACAGCATCTGCGCAAGCGCGCCCTCGGCGCCCTGCGCGCTGAACAGGAAGAAGCCGAGCGTCACGAAGCCCATGTGCGAGATCGACGAATAGGCGATCAGCCGCTTCATGTCCTTCTGGACCAGCGCGACGAAACCGATGTAGACGATCGCGATCAGGGACAGCGTGATCATCGCGCCGGACAGCTGCCGGCTCGCGTCCGGGAGGATCGGCAGCACGAAGCGTGCGAAGCCGTACGCGCCGATCTTGAGCGTGACGGCGGCGAGCACGACGGAGCCGCCGGTCGGCGCTTCCGGGTGCGCGTCGGGAAGCCACGTGTGGACCGGCCACATCGGCACCTTGACCGCGAACGCCGCGAAGAACGCGAAGAAGATCGTCACCTGCACGGACAGCGCGAGCGGCAGCTCGAACCAGTCGAGGATCGCGAAGCTGCCGGACTTCTGGTACAGGTAGATGAACGCCACCAGCATCAGCAGCGAGCCCAGCAGCGTGTAGAGGAAGAACTTGATCGCCGCGTAGACGCGACGCTCGCCGCCCCAGATGCCGATGATGAGGTACATCGGGATCAGCAGCGCTTCGAAGTAGACGTAGAACAGGATCGCGTCGAGCGCGACGAACGCGCCGTTGATGAGCCCCGACATGATCAGGAAGGCCGCCATGTACTGCGCGACGCGGACCTTGATCGTCTCCCAGCCCGCCCACACCACCAGCAGCGTCGTGAAGCTGTTGAGCAGCACGAACAGCACCGAGATGCCGTCGACCCCCAGGTGGTAGTAGATGTCGAAGTACGGGATCCACTCGCGCCGCTCGACGAACTGCATCGCCGAGGTGGTCGGGTCGAAGTGGGTGTACAGCGGGATCGTGACGAGGAATCCGGCGAGCGCGCCGGCCAGCGCCGTCCAGCGCGCCTTCGTCGCGTCGGCGTCGCGGCCCAGCACCAGCACGGCGACACCGGCCAGGATCGGGACCCAGATCGCAAGGGATAGATAGGGAGTCATCACGAGGCCGTCAGCGGATCACCCACCACGTCAGCAGCGCGAAGAGGCCGATGATCATCGTGAACGCATATTGGTAGACATATCCGGACTGCAGCTGGCGCAGGAGCCCCGCGGACCACGCGACGAGGCGCGCCGAGCCGTTGACCACGCCCTCGATGATCCAGCCGTCGCCGAAGTCCGCGAAGAACGACCCGACGCGGCGCGTGCCGCCGGCGAAGAACCACTCGTTGAAGCGGTCGAAGTAGTAGTTGTTCATCAGCACGCGGTAGACGCCGGAGAACCTCGCGGCGATGCGGCCCGGCAACGCGGGATTCACGAGGTAGAGGTAGTACGAAGACGCGACGCCCGCGAGCGCCAGCCAGAACGGGAGGCTCAGCACGCCGTGCTGGATGAAGGCGGCCACGCCGTGCCACTCGGCCTTGAAGTCCCACAGCGCCTTGTGCTCGGGACGAATCACGATCGAGCCGCCAAAGAAGCCGTCGATGAGCATCGGCTCGATGAAGAGCCAGCCGGTGAGCACCGACGGAATCGCGAGCAGCACGAGCGGCAACGTCACGACCCAGGGGCTCTCGCGCGGCGGGCCGCCGTGATGGTCGCCGTGATGGTCGTCGCGGGCTGCGTCATGCGCCGCATGGGCGTCGGCGGCATGCCTCGTCTCCGCCGCCGGCGCGTGCGCATCGTGGACCGCATGCGCGTCGCTGCCGAAAGCGCGGCGTGCCGTGGAACGCCATGAACAGCATGCGGAACGTGTAGAACGCCGTCACGAACACGCCCGCCGTGACCGCGAAGTACGCATAGGCATGCCCACCGATCGTGGACAGGTGCGTCGCCTCGATGATCGCGTCCTTGGAGAAGAACCCGGCGAACGGCGGGATCCCGCACAACGCGAGCGAACCGACCAGCATCGTCCAGTATGTGACCGGCATGTACCTGCGCAGGCCACCCATGTTGCGCAGGTCCTGCTCGTGATGCAGCGCGATGATCACCGACCCCGCGCCCAGGAACAGCAACGCCTTGAAGAACGCGTGCGTCATCAGGTGGAACATCGCGGCCGAGTAGGCGGAAACACCCAGCGCGACCGTCATGTAGCCCAGCTGCGACAAAGTCGAGTAGGCGACGACCCGCTTGATGTCCGTCTGGACCATGCCGAGGATGCCCAGGAACAGCGCGCCGGTCGCACCGATGACGGTGATCACGGAGAGCGCGGTGTCGGAGTACTCGAACAGCGGGCTCATCCGCGCGACCATGAAGATCCCGGCCGTCACCATCGTCGCGGCGTGGATCAGCGCCGAGATCGGCGTGGGGCCTTCCATCGAATCCGGCAGCCAGACGTGCAACGGCACCTGGGCGCTCTTGCCCATCGCACCGACGAACAGGCAGATGCACGTGACCGTCATCAGCGACCACTGCGCCGACCCCCACAGGTTGATCGTGGTGTCCGAAAGCGACGCCGACTTCGCGAACACCGCCGCGTAGTCGAGCGAGCCGAAGTACGCGAGCACGAGGCCGATGCCCAGCAGGAAGCCGAAGTCGCCGACCCGGTTCGCGAGGAACGCCTTCAGGTTCGCGTAGATGGCCGTCGGCCGCTTGAACCAGAAGCCGATCAGCAGGTACGACACGAGGCCCACCGCTTCCCAGCCGAAGAAGAGCTGCAGGAAGTTGTTGCTCATGACGAGCATGAGCATCGAGAACGTGAAGAGGCAGATGTACGAGAAGAACCGCGAGTAGCCGTCGTCGTCGGCCATGTAGCCGATCGTGTAGACGTGCACCATCAGCGAAACGAACGTCACGACGATCAGCATCATCGCCGTCAGCGGGTCGATCAGGAAGCCGATGGCCATCTTGACGCCGCCGGTCACCGCCCACGTGTACAGGTCCCCGTTGAACGTGTTGCCCGCCATCACATCGCGGTAGATGACGACCGAAAGCACGAACGAGACCGCGACCGCGAGGATCGTGATCCAGTGCGAAGCGGCGCGGGGCAGCTTCGTGCCCCAGAGACCGACCACGATCGACGCCACGAGCGGCGCCATCGGGACGGCGAGATAGATCTGCTGCATGGTCATGTCAGCCATCCGTCCCGCCGGGCCGTCCCAAGGGACGGACGCGCCCCCTCGGGGGGCAGCGAACGCAGTGAGCGTGGGGGTCGTGCGCCAATCCGTCCCGCCGGGCCGTCCCAAGGGACGGACGCGCCCCCTCGGGGGGCAGCGAACGCAGTGAGCGTGGGGGTCGTCCAAATCCGTCCCGCCGGGCCGTCCCAAGGGACGGACGCGCCCCCTCGGGGGGCAGCGAACGAAGTGAGCGTGGGGGTCGTAACACGTTCAGCCCTTCAGCCGGTCGAGGTCGTCGACGTCGATCGAGCCCGCGTTGCGGAACAGCAGCACGAGGATCGCAAGGCCGATCGCGGATTCGGCGGCCGCCACCGTGAGGATGAAGAACACGAACACCTGCCCGCTCATGTCCCCCAGGTAGCGCGAGAACGCGATGAAGTTGAGGTTCACCGCGAGCAGCATCAACTCGATCGCCATCAGGATGATGATGACGTTCTTCCGGTTGAGGAAGATGCCGGCCATGCTGATCGCGAACAGGATCGCGCCCAGCACGAGGTAGTGCGCCAGCGTGGGCGCGGTCAGCAGCGACACGATATCTCCCTGTTCAAGCCCTGCCCGGCATCCCGCGCCACGAAGGCGCCGCCGGTCTGCATCGTCATTCCTTCTTCTCGGCCGGCAGGTCGAGCAGCCGCACGCGGTCCGCGCGGCGCACCCGCACCTGCTGGCCCGGATCCTGGTGCTTCGACTCGCGCCGCTTCCGATGCGTCAGCGCGATGGCCGCGACGATCGCGACCAGCAGGATCACGGCGGCGATTTCGAACGGATAGACGTAGTCGACGTAGATGAGGCGGCCGAGCGCCTTCGTGTTGCTGCCCGTCGGCAGCGGCGGCGCGATGTCGCCCGAGACCTTGCTGCCGACCACGACCAGTGCCATCTCCAGCAGCACCAGCAGGCCGACGGTGGCGCCGACCGGCACGTAGCTGCGGAAGTTCTTCCGCAGGTTGTCGAAGTTGATGTCGAGCATCATCACGACGAACAGGAACAGCACCATCACCGCGCCGACGTAGACCAGCACGAGCGTGATCGCGAGGAACTCCGCCTGCAGCAGCAGCCAGACGCCGGCCGCCGTGAAGAAGCACAGCACGAGCCACAGCGCCGCATGCACGGGGTTGCGCGTGGTGACGACGCGCAGCGCCGCGAAGATCAGGATCGCGGCGAAGGCGTAGAAGATGAAGGTGGAGAAGGTCATCGGTACTTGGCGTCGGCAGCGCGGTCGGCGGCGATCTGCGCTTCGTAGCGGTCGCCGACGGCCAGCAGCATGTCCTTGGTGTAGTAGAGGTCGCCGCGCTTCTCGCCGTGGTACTCGAGGATGCGCGTCTCGACGATCGAATCGACCGGGCAGCTCTCCTCGCAGAATCCGCAGAAGATGCACTTGGTGAGGTCGATGTCGTAGCGGGTCGTCCGCCGCGTGCCGTCCTCGCGCTGCTCGGACTCGATCGTGATGGCAAGCGCCGGGCACACGGCCTCGCACAGCTTGCACGCGATGCAGCGCTCCTCTCCGTTCGGATACCGGCGCAGCGCGTGCAGCCCGCGGAAGCGCGGCCCCTGCGGCGTCTTCTCCTCCGGGAACTGCACGGTGACCTTGCGCGCGAACATGTAGCGGCCGGTCAGCGACATGCCCTTCACCAGCTCCACGAGGAGCCAGGTGTCGAAGAACTGCTTGACGCGAGCGAACATGAAGGCCCTCGATCCCGTCAGTGGAAGAGATGCGCGAACCGCGTCTGCATCAGCGCGCCCAGCAGCACGATCCAGACGAGCGTGACCGGGATGAAGACTTTCCAGCCCAGCCGCATCACCTGGTCGTAGCGGTAGCGCGGGAACGTCGCGCGCACCCACAGGAAGCACAGCAGCACGAACGACATCTTCGCGGCGAACCAGAGGAAGCCGTCGCCGAACGGGTGCATCCCGAGAATCTCGGCGTGGTTGAGGAGCGGCCACGGCGCGAGCCAGCCGCCCAGGAACATGAGCGCCGTCAGCGCGGCGATCAGGATCATGTTCATGTATTCGGCAAGGAAGAACACCGCGAAGGCGACCCCCGAGTACTCGACGTGGAAGCCCGCGACGATCTCGGACTCGCCTTCCGCCATGTCGAACGGATGGCGGTTGGTCTCGGCCAGGCCCGACACGAAGTAGACGATGAAGAGCGGGAACAGCGGCCACACGTACCAGTACGCGGCGCCGCCTTCCTGGCCGCGCACGATCTCGGACAGGTTGAGGCTGTTCGCGCACATCAGCACGCCCACGAGCGCGAAGCCCATCGCGATCTCGTAGGAGACGATCTGCGCGGCCGAGCGCAGCGCGCCCAGGAACGCGTACTTCGAGTTCGACGCCCAGCCCGCGAGGATGATCCCGTAGACGCCGACCGACGAGAGCGCGAGCACGTACAGCAGGCCGGCGTCGATGTTGGACAGCACCAGCGTGTCGGTGAACGGGATCACGGCCCATGCGGCAAGCGCGGGGCCGATCGCCAGCAGCGGTGCGATGAAGAACAGGTAGCGGTTCGCGCCCGACGGGACGACGATTTCCTTGAACAGCAGCTTGAAGACGTCGGCGAACGGCTGCAGGAGGCCGAGCGGGCCGACGCGATTCGGGCCGATCCGCACCTGCATGTAGCCGATCACCTTCCGTTCCGCGTACGTCATGTAGGCGACCGACAGGATGAGCGGCAACGCGATCGCGACGATCTTGAGGAGCGTCCACAGGACGACCCAGACCGGGCCGAGCCACTGCTGCACGGGCGTGAGGAAGTCCATCCGCTAGGCCCGTTCCACCAGCACCGGGCCCGAGAGGCCCTCGAGTCCGCACGTCGACGGATGCGCGGCGGCGATCCGCACGACGCCGGGCGGAACCGCGGCGTCCACGACGGCCGTCAGCACCGCCTCGCCGCGGCCCTGCCGGACCTTCACCTGCCCGCCGTCGGCCAGGCCCAGTGTTTCGAACAGCGACCGGTGCATGCGTGCCTTCGGCGGACGCGCGTCGGCGGTGAGCTGCAGCGGCGGCGAGCGGCGCACCAGCGGGTCCGCGAAGTAGATCGGCACGTCGGCCACGCGTTCGATCGGCGCGGCGGCGGTGGCCGGGCGCGCGACGGGAATGCGCGTGCCGTTGTCGAGGCGGCCCGCCAGCGTCGCGTCGACACCCATCGAGGCGCGGACATCCGCGATCGACTCGGCATCGAAGCCGTCGAGGTTCAGCATCGTGCCGAGCACGCGCAGCACCTTCCAGCCGGGACGCGTGTCCCCCAACGGCTTCACGACGCCGTGGAACGACTGCGACCGGCCTTCGCAATTGATGAACGTGCCGGCGGTTTCCGTGAACGGTGCGACCGGCAGCAGGATGTCGGCGTAGGCCTTGCCGTGGACGAAGGGGCTCATCACGACGACGAGGTCCGCCTTCTCGAGCGCGCCGCGCGCGGCGACGGTGTTGGCGAAATCGAACTCGGCCTCGGCGTGCAGCAGCATGTACGCACGGCGCGGGTCGGCGAGCATCGCCTGCACGTTCATCCCGCCCGACTGCGGGAGCGCGCCGGCGGCGTGGGCGCCGACCGTGTTCGCGGACTCGGTGAGAAAGCCCAGCGTGGCGCCGGTCGTCCGCGCCAGCAGCGCGCGAGCGCGTGAAGCTGCGCGGCGTCCGCAGTGCTGGACGGCAAAATTGCCGAGCAGTATGGCGGTCTTCTTCCCGCCGACGAGGCTCGCGGCGATCGCGCGCTCGGCATCGCCTCGGAACGATGTCGGCGAGTTCGGCGGAAATCGCGGCACCGCTCGCCTGCGCGGCGGCGACGACGATGCCGGCGAGCGCGGCGGGCAGGCGCGACGGCGCGACGATCGCCTTGTGCGCGACGCGCAGCAGCCAGTCGTCGTCGACCGAATGCAGCATCGAGACCTGCGTGCCCTTCTTCGCGGCCTGGCGCAGTCGTTGCGCGACGAGCGGATGATCCTTGCGCAGGAAGCTGCCGACGACGAGCACGCGGTCGAGCGTGGAGAGGTCCGCGACGGGCATGCCGAGCCACGGAATGCCCGCGGCGTGGCCGTTGCCGCTGAAATCGCTCTGCCGCAGCCGGAAGTCGATGTTGTCGCCGCCCAGCGCGCGCACGAGTCGGCCGGCCAGGCCCAGTTCCTCGAGCGTCGCATGCGGCGACGCGAAGACGCCGAGCGCACCCGGACCATGTCGCGTGACGACGTCCATCAGGCCCCGCGCGACGACGTCGAGCGCCGTCGGCCAGTCGACTTCCTTCCATTCGCCGGCCTGCTTGACCATCGGCGTCGTCAGGCGCTCGGGCGAATTGAGCGCGGCGTACGAGAACCGATCCTTGTCGGAGATCCAGCACTCGTTGACCGCCTCGTTCTCGAGCGGCAGCACCCGCAGCACGCGATCGCCCTTGACCTGCACGACGAGATTGCTGCCGAGCGAATCGTGCGGCGAGACGGACTTGCGCCGCGACAGCTCCCACGTCCGCGCCGCATAGCGGAACGGCTTCGAGGTCAGCGCGCCGACCGGGCACACGTCGATCGAATTGCCCGAGAGCTCGGAGTCGACGGTCTTGCCGACGAACGACACGATTTCGGAGTGCTCGCCGCGGCCGATCATGCCGAGTTCCATGATGCCGGCGATCTCCTGCCCGAACCGCACGCAGCGCGTGCACTGGATGCATCGCGCCATTTCCTCGGCCGAGACGAGCGGGCCCAGGTCCTTGTGGAACACGACGCGCTTGGGCTCGTCGTAGCGGGACGACGATCCGCCATAACCCACCGCGAGGTCCTGCAGCTGGCACTCGCCGCCCTGGTCGCAGATCGGGCAGTCGAGCGGATGGTTGATCAGCAGGAACTCCATCACGCCCTTCTGCGCGGTGACCGCCTGCTCGGACGCCGTCCACACCTTCATGCCTTCGGTCACCGGTGTCGCGCACGCGGGCAGCGGCTTCGGCGCCTTCTCGACCTGCACGAGGCACATCCGGCAGTTCGCCGCGATCGACAGCTTCTTGTGATAGCAGAAGTGCGGGACATAGATGCCGAGCGAATGCGCGGCCTCGATGACCGTGCTGCCGGGCGGGACCTGCAGCGCCCGACCGTCGATCTCGATGTTCAGCGGCGGACGTGCGTCAGACATACGTGGGGACCAGACAATGCTTGTGATCGATGTGGTACTGGAATTCGTCGCGGAAGTGCTTGAGGAAGCTCTTGACCGGCAGCGCGGCGGCGTCGCCCAGCGCGCAGATCGTGCGGCCGGCGATGTTGTCGGCGACCGAATTGAGCTTGTCGAGGTCCTCGTTGCGGCCTTCGCCCCGCTCGATGCGGTCGACCATCCGCCAGAGCCAGCCCGTGCCTTCGCGGCACGGCGTGCATTGTCCGCACGACTCTTCGTAATAGAAGTAGGAAAGGCGCCGCAGCGAACGCACCATGCAGCGCGTCTCGTCCATGATGATCACGGCGCCCGAACCCAGCATCGAGCCGGCCTTGGCGATGGAGTCGTAGTCCATGTCGGTGGCCATCATCACGTCGCCGGGGAGCACGGGCATCGACGAGCCGCCCGGGATGCACGCCTTCAGCCTGCGGCCGCCGCGCATGCCGCCCGCCATCTCGAGCAGCGTCGCGAACGGCGTGCCGAGCCTGACCTCGTAGTTGCCGGGACGCTCGACGTCGCCGGACACCGAGAAGAGCTTGGTGCCGCCGTTGTTCGGGCGGCCGAGGTTGAGGAACGCCTCGCCGCCGTTGCGCATGATCCACGGGACCGCGGCGAACGTCTCGGTGTTGTTGATCGTCGTCGGCTTGCCGTACACGCCGAACGACGCCGGGAACGGCGGCTTGAACCGCGGCTGCCCCTTCTTGCCCTCGAGCGACTCGAGCAGCGCCGTCTCCTCGCCGCAGATGTAGGCGCCGAAGCCGTGGTGGTTGTACAGGTGGAACGAGAAGTCCGAGCCCAGGATGTTCGCGCCGAGCAGGCCCGCCGCGTACGCCTCGTCGATCGCCTCCTCGCAGCGCAGGTACGTTTCCCAGATCTCGCCGTGGATGTAGTTGTAGCCGCGGTTGGCGCCCATCGCGTACGCGCCGATCGCCATGCCCTCGATGACCGCATGCGGGTTGTACCGCAGCAGGTCGCGGTCCTTGAACGTGCCGGGCTCGCCCTCGTCGGAGTTGCAGACGACGAACTTGTCGCCGACGAAGTTCTTCGGCATGAAGCTCCACTTGAGCCCGGTCGGGAAGCCGGCGCCGCCGCGACCGCGCAGCGAGGACTTCTTGACCTCGGCGATGATCTGCTCGGGCGGGATCTTCTCCGTCACGATCTTCTTCAGCGCCTCGTAACCGCCGCGCGCGACGTAGTCGGCGAGCCGCCAGTTGCCGCCGGTGAGCCCCGCCATCAGCACGGCGTCCGGTCCGTAGTTCAGGAATTCCGTCGGCGCGTTCACTTTGCGGTTGCGTCCTTGTGCCCGGGCCGGCCCTCGCCGCGCTCCGCCGCCTGGCGCAGCTCGTCGACGAGTTCGTCGAGCTTCGCGTCGGTCATGAAGCCGTGCATCTTCCGGTCGTTGACGATCAGCACCGGCGCATCGCCGCAGGCGCCCATGCACTCGCCTTCCTTGAGCGTGAAGCAGCCGTCCGCCGTGGTACCGTTGAAATCGACGCCAAGGCGCGCCTTGAGATGCGCGGCGGCGGCGTTCGCGCCGGACAGCGCGCACGGCAGGTTCGTGCAGATCGAGACCTTGAACGCGCCCTGCGGCTTCAGGTTGTACATCGTGTAGAACGTCGCGACCTCGTAGACCGCCACCGGCGGCATGTCGAGGTAGCGCGCGACGGCGTCCATCACCTCCGTGGACAGCCAGCCGTGCTCGTCCTGCGCGAACGCGAGCGCCGACATCACCGCCGACTGCTTCTGGTCGGGAGGGTACTTGGCGATCTCGCGATCGATCCTGCGTTTCACTGGAGCCGAGAGCATCTTGTCAGGGGGATCAGCGTATGTAGTAGCCCGCCACGCGCCACAGGCCATCCTGCTCGAGGTCCATCATCACTTCCTCGGTGGCGGTGCGGTTGCGGACGAACTTGGTGTCGAACAGGATCGAAATCTGCGCGCCTTCCTTCGGCCCGCCGTCCTCGGGCGCCGGCGGGCTGCCGACGTAGGCCATCTTCGCGACCTTGCGCAGCACGACGCGGCCGTAATCCTTGCGCAGGTCGCGCATGCCGTCGTTGAACGCCTTGCGTTCGACGCTGCCCTTGAGCGTCGCCGCGCCCATCGCCCACGCGTTCGCGTAGCGTTGCGCGTCGACCGCCTCCAGCCACCGCTCGGCCGCATTGAGCGCCTGGCGCTGATCGGGCGGGAGCGACTGCGCGTGCGCGAGCGCCGCCAGCGTCCCGAGCAGGACGACGGCCAGCGCATGGGCGAGTCGGCGCGCCATCACCGGTCGATCGATCCGAACACGATGTCCTGCGTGCCGATGATCGCGACGACGTCGGCGATCATGTGGCCGCGCGACATCTCGTCGAGTGCGGCCAGGTGCACGTAGTCCGGCGCGCGGAGCTTCACGCGGTAAGGCTTGTTGGCGCCGTCGGACACGATGTAGACGCCGAACTCGCCCTTCGGATGCTCGATGGCCGCATACGCCTCGCCCGGCGGCACGTGCATCCCCTCCGTGAAGAGCTTGAAGTGGTGGATCAGCTCTTCCATGTGCGTCTTCATCGCCTCGCGCGAAGGCGGCGCGACCTTGTGATTGCCGACGATCACCGGGCCGGGGTTCACGCGCAGCCAGTCGACGCACTGGCGGACGATGCGATTCGCCTGGCGCATCTCCTCGATGCGGACGAGGTAGCGGTCGTAGCAGTCGCCGGTGACGCCGACCGGGATGTCGAACTGCATGCGGTCGTAGACCTCGTACGGCTGCTTCTTGCGCAGGTCCCACGGCACGCCCGAACCGCGCAGCATCGGACCCGTGAAGCCCAGCGCCAGCGCGCGCTCCGGCGTGACGACGCCGATGCCCACGGTGCGCTGCTTCCAGATCCGGTTGTCGGTCAGCAGTTCCTCGTACTCGTCCACGCACTTCGGGAAGCGCTGCACGAAGTCGTCGATGAAGTCGAGGAGCGACCCCTGCCGGTTGTCGTTCAGGCGGGCCATCGCCTGCGTGTTGCGCAGCTTCGACGGCTGGTACTGCGGCATCGTGTCCGGCAGGTCCCGATACACGCCGCCCGGCCGGTAGTACGCCGCGTGCATCCGCGCGCCGGAAACGGCCTCGTAGACGTCGAAGAGGTCCTCGCGCTCCCGGAACGCGTACAGGAAGGGCGTCATCGCGCCGACGTCGAGCGCGTGCGCGCCGAGCCACAGCAGGTGGTTGAGGATGCGCGTGATCTCGTCGAACATCACGCGGATGTACTGCGCGCGCTCGGGCACCTCGATGCCCAGCAGGCGCTCGATCGCCAGGCAGTACGCGTGCTCGTTGCACATCATCGACACGTAGTCGAGCCGGTCCATGTACGGCAGCGACTGGATGTAGGTCTTGTTCTCGGCGAGCTTCTCCGTCGCGCGGTGCAGGAGCCCGATGTGCGGATCCGCGCGCTCGATCACCTCGCCGTCGAGTTCGAGCACGAGGCGGAGCACGCCGTGGGCCGCCGGATGCTGCGGCCCGAAGTTCATCGTGTAGTTGCGGATCTCAGCCATGGATCGATCCGCGGGCCCGAACCCCGGGGAGCGCGAGGCGCGGCGCGCGGACCTCGCGGGGTCCGCTGCGCGCAGCTTGCGTTCTCGCCGTGCATTCGGTGGTTCAAGATCTTCGACTTTCGTTCGCTATCGCAATGGCGGGAGGCCGGATCAACGGAACACTTCGAAACCCAGCACCACCGACGACACCAGCAGCGCCGCATAGGGCAGCGTGCGGCCGGTCGCCACGACTTCCGCCGCCTCGCGCGCGACGTGGGACGCCATCTCCTGTGCATTCATTTCGTGCCTCCGTAGGTCTCTTCGCGGATGATGCGCGGCGTGATCTCGCGCGGCTCGATGGTCACCGGCTGGTAGATGACCCGGTGCTGCTCGGGGTCGAAGCGCATCTCGACGTACCCGGTGAGCGGGAAATCCTTGCGGAACGGATGGCCGACGAATCCGTAGTCGGTCAGCAGGCGGCGCAGGTCCGGGTGGCCGTCGAACACGATGCCGTAGAGGTCGAACGCCTCGCGCTCGAACCAGTTCGCCACCGGCCAGACGTCGACCAGGCTCGGCACGACCGGGAAGTCGTCGTCGGCCGCGAACGAGCGCACGCGCACCCGCCAGTTGTGCGCGAGCGACAGCAGATGGTAGACGGCGGCGAACCGCGACCCTTCCCACGCACCGTCGCCGAACGTCGAGTAGTCGACGCCGCACACGTCGATCAGCATCTCGAAGCGCAACTCCGGGTGGTCGCGCAGCGAGCGCATCGTCTCCGGCAAGCGCGCGGGCGGCACGACCAGCGTGATCTCGCCGCGGTCGACGGTCACGCTCGTGGGCACGGTGCCGAGCACCGACGTGATCGCCGCCGCCAGCGTTTCGAGTTTGGTGAACATCAGCGGGCGATCGTGTTGGTGCGCCAGATCTTGTTCTGCAGCTGGAGGATGCCGTAGAGCAGCGCCTCGGACGTCGGCGGACAGCCCGGAACGTAGATGTCCACGGGCACGATGCGATCGCAGCCGCGGACGACCGAATACGAGTAATGATAGTAGCCGCCGCCGTTCGCGCACGAGCCCATCGAGATCACCCAGCGCGGCTCGGCCATCTGGTCGTAGACCTTGCGCAGCGCCGGCGCCATCTTGTTGCACAGCGTGCCGGCGACGATCATCACGTCCGACTGGCGCGGGCTGGGACGGAACACGATGCCGAAACGGTCGAGGTCGTAGCGCGCGGCGCCCGCGTGCATCATCTCGACGGCGCAGCACGCGAGGCCGAACGTCATCGGCCACATCGAGCCGTTGCGCGCCCAGTTGATCACGCTGTCGAGCGACGTCGTGACGAAGCCCTTCTCCAGTACGCCGTCGATCGCCATCAGTCGCTCATTCCCATTCCAGCGCCCCCTTCTTCCACTCGTACGCGAAGCCGACGACGAGGATCAGCAGGAAGATCATCATCGCCACGAAACCCTCGAAGCCGATCTCCGGCAGCACGACCGCCCACGGAAACAGGAAGGCGATCTCGAGATCGAACAGGATGAAGAGGATCGCGACGAGGTAGTAGCGGACGTCGAACTTCATCCGCGCGTCCTCGAACGCCTCGAAGCCGCACTCGTAGGGGGAGAGCTTCTCCGGATTCGGGCGGTCGGGCGCAAGCAGCGCGCCGAGCGAGAGGAGCAGGACCCCCAGTCCGAGTCCGACGAGGATGAACAGCAGGATGGGGAAGTACTGTTCCAGCATTGCAGCAAGCCCTTGGGCGATGCGATGAAAAGCCAGGTCCTACGCCATTGCTCGGCGGCGCATCAGGACGCACCGACCGCTACCGCCCTCGTTTCTCCGAACCACCGCGCGGCGCCGGGGATGCCCGCCGCGCTTGCCTCACTGGTGCCGACGGGGAGACTCGAACTCCCACGGCTTTCGCCACTGCCCCCTCAAGACAGCGTGTCTACCAATTTCACCACGTCGGCATTGCAGAACTCATTGTCGAATCGCACTCCATGCATCCGGCGGAACGACCGGATTGCCGCGGTCTGACCGCTGCTACTTCGGAACGTCACCCGCCTTCGATCCGGGACCTGCCGGTGCCTTGTCGCCCGCCGGCGCGGTGACCGGGGCCGGGGCCGTGGTCGGCGCGGGGACGGTGCCCGGCGCGGACGGCGCCGACGGAACGTCGGAGGCCTTCGGCGCCGGCACGTCGCTCATCACGCCCTGCTGCATCACGTCCTTCGGCTTCCCGTGCATCGAGCCCAGGTACGTGAGCCCGAGGCTGCTGAAGAAGAACACCGCCGCGAGGACCGCGGTCGTCCGCGACAGGAAATTGGCCGAGCCGGCGGCGCCGAAGAGGCTGCCGGACGACCCGCTGCCGAACGCCGCACCCATGTCCGCGCCCTTCCCGTGCTGGAGCAGCACGAGTCCGCACACGACCACCGCGACGATCAGGTGTACGACGAGGAGAAACGATTCCAGAAATCCCATTGTGCTGACCTTACGCGTTGCGTCGCCTGACGTTCAGGCACCCGCAATCGCCAAAAATTCCGTTGCCACCAGCGACGCGCCACCCACCAGCCCGCCATCCACGTCCGGCATCGCGAAGAGTTCCGCCGCGTTGCTTGCCTTGACGCTGCCACCATAGAGCACCTTGACCGCCTCGGACCCTGCCCCGCGCAGCCTGTTCCGCAGGAACGCATGGACTTCCTGCGCCTGCGCCGGCGATGCCGTGCGACCCGTTCCGATGGCCCACACCGGCTCGTAGGCCAGCACCGATTGCGCCAGCTGCGCGCCGAGCGCGCGCGCGACCGCATCGAACTGCCGGCCCACCACCGCCTCCCACTGTCCTGCCTCGCGCTCGGCCAGCGTCTCGCCCATGCACGCGACCGGGCGTAATCCCGGCCGCCAGCGCGGCCTTCGCCTTGGCGCCGACCACGTCGTCGGTCTCGGCGTGGAACTGGCGCCGCTCCGAGTGTCCCACCAGCGCGTAGCGCGCCCCGAACTCCGCCAGCATGCCGGCGGCCACTTCTCCGGTGTACGCGCCCGCGGCATGGGCGCTCACGTCCTGCGCACCCCACGCCACGGCCGATCCCGCCAGCAGCGTCCCGCGCCTGCGCCAGGTAGGGAAACGGCACGCAAACCGCCATTTCCCGCCCGGGACGGGCCTGCCAGCCGGCCTGCAAACCGGCCAGCAGCGCGGCGTTCTGCGCGAACCCGCCGTTCATTTTCCAGTTGCCGACGACGAGCTTGCCGCGCATGACACCTTTCCACTACGCCAGGGACGCACTTACCGTTGCTGCGCCTGACGCCGAAAACACATCAAAACCACCCGCCGCACCGGCTTCCCCGTGCGTTTGCGACCCTGCAAAACCCTAGAATTTTACCGCAGCGCACCACAGGGGGTCAACGCGCGCGCGAAACTCGGTCGGGGGTGCCCTTGCCGCGCGCGGATCGCGCGTCCGTACCGGCGGCCACCCCGGGTGCGCTTCCTAGGCCCCCGCGATCGACCGCATGCGCCGGATGACCGGCGGGAGGAACCACGCGAGGAGCGTCAGCACGCCGAGCGTCGCCGCGACCGGTCGGGCGAAGAACGCCAGCACCGACGCCGTCGGACTTGATCATCGACGTGACGAAGTTCTCCTCGAGCATCCCGCCCAGCACCACGCCCAGGATCGCGGGCGCGATCGGGAAGCCGTTTTCCTCGAGCACGTAGGCGGCGACGCCCGCGACCAGCATCACGCCGATGTCGAACGGCGTGTTGTTGATCGCGAACGCACCGACGATGCAGAACAGCAGGATGACCGGCATCAGCACGTTGCGCGGCACCTTCAGGATGCGCTTGGCCGCCTTGATGCACAGGAAGCCCAGCGGAATCATGATGAGATTGGCGATGATGAACAGCAGGTAGACGGCATAGATGTTCTGCGGGTTCTGCGTGAACAGCGTCGGCCCCGGGTTCATGTTCTTCATGTACAGCACGCCGATCACGATCGCGGTGATCGAATCGCCGGGAATGCCGAACACCAGCGCCGGGATCCACGCGCCGGCCAGCGCGCTGTTGTTCGCGGCGCCCGATTCGACGATGCCCTCGACGTGGCCGGTGCCGAACTTCTCCGGCTCCTTCGACATCTTCTTGCTGATCGCATACGACATCCACGCCGCGATGTCGGCGCCCGCGCCGGGCAGTGCGCCGACCAGCGTGCCCAGCACGCTGCCGCGCAGGATCTGCATCGGGTACTTCACCGCCAGCTGCCACATGCCCTTGAACACGTTGTGGATCGGCTGGTCGACGATCTTGAGGTCGGGGCCGGTGTCCACCGCATAGCGGATGATTTCCGAGATCGCGAACATGCCGATCATCAGCGGGATCATCCCGATGCCGCCCATGAGTTCCGTGCTGCCGAACGTGAAGCGCGGGAAGCCCGCCGGATTGCCGAGGCCGACGCAGGCGATCATCAGGCCCAGCAGCAGCGACACCACGCCCTTCAGCGGCCGCTCGGACGTGATGACGATCGCGCAGGTGAGGCCCAGCAGCACCAGCCAGAAGTACTCGAACGAGCTGAACCGCAGCGCCACTTCGGCGAGCGCGGGCGCCGAGACGATCAGCACGGCCGTGCCGAACAGGCCGCCGATGGCCGAGAAGACGAGGCCGGCGCCGAGCGCGGTCTCGGCCTGGCCCTTGCGGGTCATCGCGTACGCCTCGTCGGTGTAGGCGGCCGACGCGGGCGTGCCGGGCATCCGCAGCAGGCAGCCCGGGATGTCGCCGGAGAAGATCGCCATTGCGGTGGCCGTGACGATCGTCGCGATGGCGGGGATCGGCTCCATGAAGAACGTGACCGGCACCAGCAGCGCGGTGGCCATCGTGGCGGTCAGTCCGGGCACCGCCCCGACGAAGAGGCCGTACAGCGACGCGAGCAGCATCGGCCACAGCGTCTTGAAGCTGAACACCATGCCGAACGCGGTCGTCAGCGCGTCCATCAGAAGGCGATCCCGGTCAGCACGCCCCACGGCAGCGGCACGCGCAGCAGCTTGTAGAACGCGTACCAGATCACCAGCGTGGCGATGACGGCCACCACGGCCGCGCGCATCCGCCCGACGCGCAGCACGACGAACCAGATCCAGAGCAGGACCGGCGCGACGATGAGGAAGCCGACCTTCTGCGCGAGCAGCACATAGGCCGCCACGCCGCCCACGATCGCGGCGAACGCGATGAAGTGGCGGCCCGAGCGCATCCAGTCCGCGGTTTCGTACCACGGCTCCTGCGCGCGCCGCCGCACGCCGCTCACGATCAGCAGCGCGCCGCAGACGGCGAGCGCCGCGGCGACCACGCCGGGAAAGAGCGCGGGGCCGACCTGCTGGCCGGGGATCTTCGGAAACGCCTGCACGTGCACGAGGACGACGACCCCGAGCAGCAGGAACACGGCACCGAAGATCGCGTCGCTGATTTTCATGGGGACGAGGCGAGGGTCGGTCGCGCCGGCCGGCATGCCACCGGCGTCGGCGCTGCCGACCCTCGATTCAATGCGGCACGGCCGTCGGCGCGTGCCGCGATGCTCACTTGGCCAGTCCGACCGCCTTCATCGTCTTGCCCATCGCCGTGTCGCCCTTCGCCATGAACGCGGCGAACTCGGGACCGGGCGCCCACGCGGTGCCGTAGCCCTTGCTGGCCGCGAAGTCCTTCCATTCCTTGCTGTCGGCGATCTTCTTGATCGTCGCGATCAGCTTCGCGGTGACGTCCGCCGGGCAGTCCCTTCGGGGCGGCGATGCCGCGCCACGCGGCGACGTCGTAGTTCACGCCGATCGCCTGCTGCATCGTCGGCACGTTCGGGAACAGCCCGGACGGCTTGTCGGACATGACGGCGAGCGGCTTCGCCTTCCCGGCGTCGATCAGCGGCCGCGCCTCCGGCAGCGACGCCGTCACGATGTCGACGCCGCCGGCCGCCAGGTCCTGCATCGCGGGCGCGGCGCCATTGGACGGCACCCACGGAATCGCGGTCTGCGGAATCTTGAGGTCGTCCATGAGGCCCGCGAGCGCCAGGTGCCAGATGCCGCCCTGGCCCGTGCCGGACGCCTTCAGCTTGCCCGGGTTGGCCTTGGCGAAGTCCATGACTTCCTTCACCGACTTGTAGGGCGAATCGGCGCGGACCGTGAAGCCCGCCGGATCGGAATTGACGAGCGCCAGCGGCGTGTACGACGCGGGGCCCAAGTCGGTCAGGCCCTGCCAGTGCATCATCGTGATCTCGACCGTGATCATGCCGACCGTGTAGCCGTCGGCGGGCGCCTGCGCGATCGCGCTGTGGCCGACCACGCCGCTGCCCCCGGTGCGGTTCACCACGTTGACCGGCTGGCCGAGTTCCTTCTCCATCATCGTCGCGAAGTAACGGGCGGTGCCGTCGGTGCCGCCGCCGGCGCCCCACGGGACGATGAACGTGATCGGCCGGTCGGGATACGCGGCGAATGCGGACGAGGCAACGGCGAACACGGAAAGCGCGGCGAGCGCGCGACGGGCGAACTTCATGGACTTCCTCCTTCAGCGGGATGGGACGGCACGCGCCGGCGTCCCTGTTCTTGCGCGGGACTCATAGGATTGCCGGCGACGATGCGCGGACGTTAGCAGCGCCGCCCGGACCGGTCAAGTGGTCTGACCAGTTGCGCGACCGGCGTTGCAGCAACCGCGGGTTCCGGTCGTGCACGCCGCCGCGGGAGGTTCCGGCTCGCGCCGGAACCCGGGCCGCAGACGCACCCCGCCCAGCGTCATGCGCCGCGCACGGTCCGCTCGCGGACGAAGCCGGCGAGCGCCTGCGCGAGCGCTTCGAGGTCGCGCTGCAGGCGTGCATAGCCGGCGTTCCGCTCGAGGGTGGTCTCGTCCATGTAGAGCGTGCGCTTGACCTCGATCTGCAGGCTGTGCCGGTTCTCCTGCGGTCGCCCGTGCCTGCGCACGATCTCGACGCCCTTGTACGGATCGTTCACCGCGACGCGGTAACCCTGCGCCCGCGCGACGTCGGCCACGAGCTGCGTGAACGCGGGATCGCACGTGGTGCCGTCGCGGTCGCCCAGCACGAAATCGGCGCGCTCGCGGCCGGCGTCATCGGCATTGGCGTCACCGACCGCGGGCATCGAATGGCAGTTCACGTGCCAGACGCCGCCGAACGCGCGATGGCGCGCGTCGAGCATCGCCTCGAGTTCCGCGTGATAGGGCTGCCAGCAGCGTGCGATCCGCGCGCGCAGCTCCGCGCTGCCGAGCTTGCGCGAATACATCGGCAGGCCGGTCCGCGCGAGACGCCACACGAGACCGATGCCCTGCTGCGTCTTGCGCGACGGCACGACCGGGTCCGGCCACGCGTCGGCGAGCAGTTCGACGTCGATGTCGGCGAGGCTGCGGTTGGCGTCGATGTAGGCGCGCGGGAAGCGCGCCTCGAGCAGCGTGGCGCCATGCGCGGTCGCGTCGTGCCAGAGCCGTGCGACGTGCGTGTCCTCCGCCTGGCGCACGACGGCGCGCGGCGGCGCGTGATCGAAGTCGTCCGGATACCATTCGCCCGAGTGGGGCGAGTCGAGCACCAGCGCGATCGGCGCGACGGTCGGTTCGTGCCGGATGAAGGCCTCGTTGCCCGAGGACCCGCCGGCGGTCCCGGTCGCGCGCTCAGTCATTCAGGAAGCACGCGGACCGGTGGCCGGGCTCGATCTCGACCAGCGGCGGCGCGGACTCGCGGCAGCGTTCCATCGCGTGCGGGCAGCGCGGGTGAAAGTGACAACCGCGCGGCGGGTCGAGCGGCGACGGGATCTCCCCCTTGATCGGCACGAACGTGCGCTTGGCCGGCGTCACCTTCCCCGCCTCGGCCAGCAGTGCCTGCGTGTACGGATGGTTCGGATGCGCGAACAGCGACGCGGACGGCGCGCTCTCGACCACGCGCCCCAGATACATCACGACGACGCGGTCGGAAATGAACCGGACCACGCCCAGGTCGTGGCTGATGAACAGATACGTGAGGTTCAGCGCGGCGCGCAGGTCGATGAAGAGATTGAGCACCTGCGCCTGGATCGACACGTCGAGTGCCGCCACCGACTCGTCGCACACGAGGAACTCGGGCTTCACCGCGAGCGCGCGCGCGATGCCGATGCGCGCGCGCTGGCCGCCGGAGAACTGGTGCGGATAGCGGCGCATCAGCGTCGGATCGAGGCCGACGCGGTTCAGCATCAGTCCCGCGTACTCGGTCCGCTGCTTGGCGCTGATGATCCCGTGCGCGACCGGCGCCTCGCCCACGATGTCCACGACGCGCATGCGCGGATTGAGCGACGCGTACGGGTCCTGGAAGATCATCTGCATCTTGAGCTGCTGCCGGCGCGCAGCGGCCGCGTCGAGGCGCGCGAGCGACACGCCGCGCCAGTAGCGCTCGCCCGCCGAGAGCGGGAGCAGTCCGACGGCCAGCCGGCCGAGCGTCGACTTGCCGCACCCGGACTCGCCGACCAGCCCGACGACCTCGCCCGGCGCGACCGTGAGGTCGACGCGGTCGACCGCGTGGACCACTTCCTCCTTCATGCCCGCGCCGAACGCGTTGCCGATGCGGGCGGCCACGTCGAGCGACTTCACGAACCGCTTCGACACGCCGGCGAGCTCGACGAGCGCGCCGGGGTCGGTTGGCCGGATCGGCGCGGTGATCGCCATCAGAACAAGGAGATCAGCGGATGGAAGCAGCGCACCGTCTGCCCGGGGCCGCCGGCCGGACGCATCTCGGGCGAGACCGCGCATTCGACCGTCGCGTAGCCGCAGCGCTCCCGGAACGGACAGCCCGGCGGGAGTTCGAGCAGCGACGGCGTCATTCCGGGGATCTGCTTCAACCGCTGGCCGCGCTCGTTGTTGGCCGGCACCGAATCGAGCAGGCCCTGCGTGTACGGATGCGCGGGCCGACCGAGCACGTCGGCGCACGAACCCTCCTCCACGATGCGCCCCGCGTACATCACGCACACACGGTCGGCGAGTCCCGCGATCACGGACAGATCGTGCGTGATCCAGATCATCGCCGCACCGGTCTCGCGCGAGAGCTTCTGCATCTCGTAGAGGATCTGGCCCTGGATCGTCACGTCGAGCGCCGTCGTCGGCTCGTCGGCGATGATGAGGTCGGGGCTGTTGAGCAACGCGATCGCGATCGCGACCCGTTGCCGCATGCCGCCGGAGAACTGGTGCGGATACGCATCGAGGCGCTCGTCGGGCGACGGGATGCCGACTTTCACCAGCGCTTCGCGCGCGCGGGCGCGCGCCGCGGACCGGGTCACGTGGTCGTGGGCGAGGATGGCCTCGATCATCTGCACGTCGACCCGCAGCACCGGGTTCAGCGTCATCATCGGATCCTGGAAGATCATCGCGACGCGATTGCCGCGCATGCCGCGCATTTCCTCGGGCGTCAGCGCGCGCAGGTCGATGCCGTCGAGCACGATGCGGCCCGCCACGATGCGGCCCGGCGGATCGATGAGTCCCATCAGCGAGTACCCGGTCATCGACTTGCCCGAGCCCGACTCGCCGACGAGTCCCAGCACCTCGCCGCGGCCGACGGAGAACGACACGTCGTCGACGGCCTTGACCACGCCCGCCTTCGTGAAGAAGTGCGTGCGCAATCCGTCGACGGTGAGGACCGGTTGGCTCATCGGTGGTTCCGCGCGGGGCGTGAGGCTAGCGCTGCAGCCGCGGATTCAGCACGTCGCGCAGCTGGTCCGCGACGAGGTTGATGCTGACGATCGTCAGCAACAGCGCCACGCCGGGAAAGAAGCTGATCCAGTACTTGCCGGACAGCAGGTACTGGTAGCCGTTGGCGATCAGCAGGCCGAGCGACGGTTCGGTGATCGGCAAGCCGAGTCCCAGGAACGAAAGCGTCGCCTCGAGCGCGATGGCCGCCGCCACCTGCACGGTCGCGACGACGATCATCGGCGGCAGGCAGTTGGGCAGCAGGTGCCGGAACACGATCCGCGCCGGCGACAGCGCGAGGCAGCGCGCCGCCTCCATGTACTCCTTGCGCTTCTCGACCAGCGCGGCGCTGCGGACGGTCCGCGCGTAGTACGCCCACTGGATCGTCACCAGCGCCGCGATCACCTTGCCGGTGCCCTGGCCCAGCACGGCGATCAGGATCAGCGCGATCAGGATGGCCGGGAACGAGAGCTGGATGTCGACGATCCGCATGATCAGCGTCTCGACGCGGCCGCCCAGATAGGCCGCCGTGAGGCCCATCGTCAGGCCGATGATCAGCGCGAGCACCGTGCTCGTCGCGCCCACCATGAGCGAGATGCGCAGGCCGTAGAAGATGGCCGACAGCATGTCGCGCCCCTGGTCGTCGGTGCCCAGCCAGAACGTGCCGCCCGTCGGCGACTTCGAACCCGGCGGCAGCTTGCTGTCCATCACGTCGAGTTGCGCGAGGTCGTACGGATTCTGCGGCGAGATGAGCGGCGCGAAGAGCGCCGCGACGACGATCAGCAGCAGCAGTCCCAGGCCGAACACCGCGACGGGATTGGCCAGGAAATCGCCCGCGATCCGCCGGAACGGACTCTGCGCGCCCGGCGCCCCGGATCCGACCGGCGTGACCGGAAGCACGGTGCTCAACGCGGATCTCCGCGAACCATGCTCATCCCTTCGAGTCCGTCAGCCGCACGCGCGGGTCGAGGGCCGAATACAGCACGTCGACGACGAGGTTGATGAGGATGAACAGCGTGACGATCACCAGCAGGTAGCTCACGATCACCGGCCGGTCGAGCAGGTTGATCGAGTCGATGAGCAGCTTGCCCATGCCCGGCCACGCGAAGACGCTCTCGGTGACGATCGCGAATGCGATGACGCTGCCGAATTCGAGGCCGATCACCGTGACGATCGGGATCAGGATGTTGCGCAGCACGTGCACGCCGATCACGCGGCTGTTGGACAGCCCCTTCGCGCGCGCGAACTTCACGTAGTCCTGCAGCAGCGACTCGCGGGTGCCGGCGCGCGTCAGGCGGATCAGCAGCGCGAGCTTGAACAGCGCGAGGTTGGTCGCCGGCATGATGAGGTGCCGGATGCCCTCCCACGACAGGAACGACACGGGGATGAGGCCGAACAGCAGCGTCGTCGGCCCGCGGCCGTTGGACGGCAGCCACCCCAGCATCACCGAGAACACCATGATCAGCATCAGGCCGACCCAGAACGTCGGCAGCGAGAAGCCCAGGATGGAGCCGGCCATGATCGTGCGGCCCGCGATGCCGTTGGGCTTGAGGCCCGCCCACAGGCCCAGCGGGATGCCCAGCAGGACGGCGATCAGCATCGCGCAGATCGCGAGTTCCATCGTCGCCGGCATGCGCTCGAGGATGAGGCCGAGCGCCGAGGTCGCGTGCACGAACGAGCGGCCGAGGTCGCCGGTCAGCGCGCCCTTCAGAAACACCAGGTACTGCTCCCACAGCGGCTTGTCGAGACCCAGCGCCGCGACGGCGCGCTCGCGGTCGATCTGGTCGGCCTGCGGGTTGATCAGGATGTCGATCGGGTTGCCGATCGCGTAGACGCCGACGAAGACGAGCAGCGACATCACGAAGAGCACGACCACGCTCTGCATGCTGCGGCGGATGATGTAGACGAGCATTACGCCGGTGGCAGGGGTGAATGCGCCCAAGCACTACCGGCGCATACCCGTCCCCGTCGTTCCCGCGAATGCGGGAACCCAGTGTCGCTCATACCGTGCCCAATTCGCGCAACGTCACTGGGTCCCCGCCTGCGCGGGGACGGTCAAGTTCGCTGCGCTCACTTGACCGGCTTGAACTGGAACGCCAGCGTGTACTCGTCCGTGCGCGGCACGTACTGGACATTCTTCTTGGTCGCCCACATCGTGAACTGGAAGTGGATCGGCATGATGCCGAGATCCTGCATCGAAAGATCCGTCGCGCGCTGGAGCATGATCTTCCGGTTCTCGTCGTTGACCTGCTGCAGCGCCTGCTCGATCAGGTAGTCGACCTTCGGATTCGAATAGCGGCCCCAGTTCACGGCGCCCAGCCCCTTGTCCCGGTCGTAGGTCGCGAGCAGCGAGCGCAGCGGCGACGACGCTTCGCCCGTCGACGCGCCCCAGCCGACCATGTGGAAGCTGTACTCCTGCTTCGCCGCGCGGCCCGAGTACGGACCCATCGGCGCGGTCTCGACCTTGGCGGTGATGCCGATCCGCGAGAGCATCTGCGCGACGGCCTGCACGATCTTCTCGTCGTTGACGTAGCGGCCCGCGGGACCGTGGATGGTCAGGTTGAAACCGTCCGGATAGCCGGCCTCGGCCAGCAGCTTCTTCGCCCCTTCCGGGTCGTAGACTTCCGGCTTCAGTGCCGGGTTGTGCCCGAAGAGCTTTTCCGACACGAGCTGCCCCGACGGGATCGCCTGACCCTCCATCACGCGCTCGGCAATCGCGGGCCGGTTGATGGCCTTCGAAATCGCGCGGCGAACGCGCACGTCCAGCAGCGGATTCCTGGCGAGGGGCTTGCCGTCCTTGCCCGCGACGTACGGGCTCGAGCGCTCGAGGTTGTCGAAGTTGAAGTAGATGACACGGTGCGAAATCTTCGACGTCAGCGTGAACTTGGCGTCGTTCTTGAGCCGCCCCAGGTCCGCGGTGGGCGGCTGCTCGATCGCGTCGACGTCGCCCGACAGCAGCGCGGCCATGCGCGCCGCGCCGTCCTTGATGATCTTGAACTGCACCTTGTCGTAGTGCGGCTTGTCGCCCCAGTACGCGTCGTTGCGCGCGAGTTCGACGCGGTCGCCGTTCGCGTAGCGGACGAACTTGTAGCGGCCGCTGCCGACGGCCGCCTTGCCCGAGTTGAAGTCCTCGGTCGTGGCGCCGGTCGCGACCTTCTTCGACACGATGTAGATCGTCGACAGGTCGTTCGGCGCGAGCGGATACGGCACGGCATAGCGGATGCGCAGCGTGTACGGATCGACGATCTCGATCTTCTGGATCGCCTTCGTGTACGCGGTGAACGGGCCCGGGCTGTTCGGCACCTGCGGCACGCGGTCGATCGAGAACACGACGTCCTCGGCGGTCAGCTCGCTGCCGTTGTGGAACTTGACGCCCTTGCGGAGCTTGAACTCCCACGTCTTGTCGTCGATCGTCTTCCACGACGTCGCGAGGCCCGGGATCATCCGCGAGTCCGGGTCCATCTGCACGAGCTTGTCGAAGATGTGCTCGGCGATGTTGTTGTTCGGAAACAGGTTGAAGAAGTGGGGGTCGATCGACGTGACGTCCGCCGCGACGGCGACCTTCAGGTCCTGCGCAGCCGCCTGGCCGGCCAGCAGGAGCGCCGACGACGTGATTGCGACAGCCGCCGCGCGGCGGACGAAAGCGAGAGAACGCATGGATACCTCGGGCAGGACGTTACGGAAGCGGGAGACTTGCGCAGAGGGCGCGCAACCCGCGGGCACGCCGGCAATCTAGCCTAGTTGCCACGGGGCGTCAAAGCGGCGGCGCCGCGCACTTCGGAGGTGCCGCGCGCACCTCGGTGGTGCCGCCGGGACCGCCGGCCTAGCCCTTCTCCAGGCGGTCGGACGCCGGCTCGCAGCGCGGCAGATTCGCGCGCACGGTGGCCGCGAGCGTCGCGTAGTACGCCTCGTCGGACACCAGGTCGCGCGCGGCCATCGCACGCGCGTCCGCGTCGGACAGCGGCGCGCCCGCCGGCGTGAACGCGCGGGCGGCGACGAGCACGCCGTCTTCGTAGCGGAACTCGGCGCGCGCGCGTCCGTCCGGATACCACGAGCGCTTGAGGCCCGCGAGCCGGCCACGCGCATAGACGGCCTCGAGTTTGCGCATTGCCTCGAGGCCCGGCCGCGCCGGAACGTACCAGAGTGCCAGCGTACCGGACAGCCGGTCCTCGTCGAACGGCAGCTGCGCGACGCGCGCGCCGGTGCTCGACCAGAACAGGAAGCTGCCGGTGCGCTGGCCGCGGGCGAAGGCACCGACCACTCGCACCTCGCCTTTCGGTCCCTTGAGTTCGTACGCGCCGTGCGGCTGCCCCTCGCGGCAGCTGCCGTCGACCGTCATCGTCTGCGCCGGTGCCGCGGGCGCCGCCAGCAGCGCGCCGGCCGCCAGCGCGACGGTCAACCCTTGCGCGCCGCCCACCATGCGCCAACTTCGCCGACGATGCCGCGGCGGAACGCCAGAACGCACACGACGAAGATGACGCCCGTGATGACCGTCACCCACTGCCCGAAGCTCGCGAGATAACTCTCGAGCCCCACGATCGCGAACGCGCCGACCACGGGCCCGAAGATCGTCCCCATCCCGCCCAGCAGCACCATCAGCACGACCTCGCCGGACATCGTCCAGTGGGCATCGGTGAGCGATGCCAGCTGGAACACGATCGCCTTGGTCGCACCCGCCAGGCCGGACAACGTGGCCGACAGCACGAACGCCAGCAGCTTGTAGCGCTCCGAGTCGTAGCCCAGAGATATCGCGCGCGGCTCGTTCTCGCGGATCGCCTGCAGCACCTGTCCGAACGGCGAATGCACGATCCGGTAGATGGCGAGGAACGCCGCCAGGAAGATCACGAGCACCGTGTAGTACATGATCAGCGTGTTCGACAGGTCGATGAAGCCGAACAGCCGGCCGCGCGGCACCGACTGGATCCCGTCCTCGCCGTGGGTGAACGGCGTCTGCAGGTAGAAGAAGAAGATCATCTGCGCGAGGGCCAGCGTGATCATCGCGAAGTAGATGCCCTGGCGCCGGATCGCGAGCGCGCCGGTGATCACGCCCAGCACCGCCGCGGCGAACGTGCCGGCGAGGATCGCGGCCTCGGGCGGCCAGCCCCACTCCTTCGCCGCGTGCGCGCAGACGTAGCCTGCGGTGCCGAGAAACATCGCATGGCCGAACGACAGGAGTCCGCCGAATCCGATCAGCAGGTTGAACGCGCAGGCAAAGAGCGCGAAGCAAAGCGCCTTCATCAGGAAGACGGGATACACGCCGAGGAACGGCGCTGCCGCGAGCGCTATGGCCATGACGATCGTCGCGGCGACGATCACGTTGCGCCGGGGCGCGGCCGAGGTGCCAGGGGACGCCATCGTCAGCGCTCCTTCCCGAACAGTCCCTGCGGCTTCACGAGCAGCACGAGCACCATGATCACGAAGATGACCGTGTTCGACGCTTCCGGATAGAACACCTTGGTGAGGCCCTCGACGATGCCCAGGCCGAAGCCGGTCAGGATGGCGCCCAGGATCGAGCCCATGCCGCCGATGACGACGACGGCGAAGACCACGATGATGAGGTTCGCCCCCATCTGCGGGCTCACCTGGTAGATCGGCGCCGCCATCACGCCCGCGAGTGCCGCGAGTCCCACGCCGAAGCCGTAGGTAAGCGTGATCATCCTCGGCACGTTGACGCCGAACGCCTGCACCAGCGCCGGATTCTCGGTCGCCGCCCGCAGGTAGGCACCGAGCTTGGTCCGCTCGATCACGAACCACGTGCCCAGGCACACGATCAGCGACGCGACGATCACCCACGCGCGATACTTGGGCAGGAACATGAAGCCCAGGTTGTACGCCCCGACGAATTCCTCGGGCAGCCGGTAGGGCTGGCCCGAGCTGCCGTAGTAATTGGTGAACACGCCCTGGATGATGAGCGCCAGGCCGAACGTCAGCAGCAGGCCATACAGGTGATCGAGCTTGTATAGCCGCGAGAGCATCGTCCGCTCGATGACGACGCCGGTCACGCCGACCAGCAGCGGCGCCAGCAGGAGCGACCACCAGTAGCCCACGCCCCAGCGCTCGAGCAGGAACCACGCGCAGAACGCGCCCATCATGTACTGGGCGCCGTGCGAGAAATTGATGATGTTGAGCAGGCCGAAGATGACGGCGAGCCCCAGGCTCAGCATCGCGTAGAACGCGCCGTTGATGAGCCCGATCAGGAGCTGGCCGAACAGCGCCTGGACGGGGATTCCGAAGAGCTCGGTCATACGCAGACCATCATCGAAGGGCCAAGACCATCATCGCAAGGGTTTCCGATTCATTGCCCCAATGCGCGAAATGAGCGTCGCGAAGTGGGCGACGCTCGATTTCGCGCCCGGAAATGAGCGTCGCGTCCTCTGCGACGCTCGATTTCCGGACACTCGGCCACCAACGGCTATTTGGCCAGCGGGCAATCGCCATCCTTCAGCGGCCGGAACGCCAGGTCCGCCGGGATCGTCGCGCGGACCTTGTAGTAGTCCCAGGGCCCCTTCGATTCCGCCGGCTTCTTCACCTCGACGAGATACGCCGGGTGGATCTTGCGGCCGTCGACGCGGATGCTGCCCTTGCCGAACAGCGGATCGTCCGTGGGCAATTCCTTCATCTTCGCGACGACCTTGGTGCCGTCGTCGCTCTTCAGCGCCTCGACCGACTTGAGGTAATGCAGCACCGACGAGTACACGCCGGCATGGACCATCGTCGGGTGGATGCCCTTGTCCTGCGCGGCGAAGCGCTTCGCGAACGCGCGGGTCTGGTCGTTCTGGTCCCAGTAGAACGTGTTGGTCACGATGAGTCCCTGCGCGGTCGGCAGGCCGAGCGCGTGGATGTCGGTGAGGAACACGAGCAGGCCCGCCAGGTTCTGTCCGCCCTTCACGATGCCGAACTCGGCCGCCTGCTTGATCGAATTCGTCGTGTCGCCGCCGGCGTTGGCGAGGCCGATGATCTTGGCCTTCGACGCCTGCGCCTGCAGCAGGAACGAACTGAAGTCCTGCGTGTTGAGCGGCGCGCGGACCTTGCCCAGCACCTTGCCGCCGTTCTTCAGCACGACCGCCTCGGTGTCGCGCTCGAGCGCATGGCCGAACGCGTAGTCGGCGGTCAGGAAGAACCAGCGTGTCGCCGCCGGTCTTGACGATCGCGCCGCCGGTGCCGTTGGCGAGCATCCACGTGTCGTAGGTCCAGTGCACGGTGTTGGGCGTGCAGGCCTTGCCGGTCAGGTCCGACGACGCCGGCGCCCGAGACCAGGAACGCCTTGCCCTTGTCCTTGGTGATCTGGTTGACCGCGAGCGCGACGCCCGAATTCGGCACGTCGACGATCACGTCGACCTTGTCGACGTCGTACCACTGCCGCGCGATCGCGGAGCCGACGTCGGGCTTGTTCTGGTGGTCGGCCGACACGAACTCGACCTTGTAGCCGCGCTTCTCGATGCCGGAGTCCTCGACCGCCAGTCTTCGCCGCGACCACCGAGCCGGCGCCGGCCAGGTCCGTGTAGAGGCTCGACATGTCGGACAGCACGCCGATCTTCACGACGTTGTCGGACACCTGCGCCTGTGCGTGACCGAGCGCCAGGGCGGCGGTCGACGGCGAGTGCCACCAATGTGCGTCTTGAATGCGTTCATGCTCTCCTCCTGGAAGTGAAATGCCGCGAACCGTCTACACGCCCAGATAGTCGTGCAGCTTGTCCATGTTCGCGTCGAGGTCCGCGTTGCGGATCATGTCGACGACGCGGCCGTGCTCCATCACGTAGTGCCGGTCCGCGACCGTGGCGGCGAACCGGAAGTTCTGTTCGACCAGCAGGATCGTGAAGCCCTGCGCCTTCAGCTGCGTGATCGTGCGCGCCGATCTGCTGGACGATCACCGGCGCCAGCCCCTCGGTCGGCTCGTCGAGCAGCAGCAGGCGCGCGCCGGTGCGCAGGATGCGGCCGATCGCGAGCATCTGCTGCTCGCCGCCGGACAGCTTGGTGCCCTGGCTCGCGCGGCGCTCCTTCAGGTTGGGAAACAGCTCGTAGATCTCGTCGATGGACAGGCCGCCTTCGCGCACCATCGGCGGCAGCAGCAGGTTCTCCTCGACGTTGAGGCTCGCGAAGATGCCGCGCTCCTCCGGGCACCACGCGATGCCGCGCCGGGCGATGCGGTTGGACGCGAGGCGCGATCGTCTCCTCGCCCTCGAAGACGATCGAGCCTTCGCGCCGCGGCACGATGCCCATGATCGACTTCAGCGTCGTCGTCTTGCCGGCGCCGTTGCGGCCGAGCAGCGTGACGACCTCGCCGCTGCCGACGTCGAAGTCGACGCCGTGCAGGACGTGCGACTCGCCGTACCAGGCGTTGCAGGCCGCGCACGGACGAGCAGCGGCGGCGGCGCGGCGGCGGCTGGTGGCGTCGGCGGCCTCAGGCATGGCCCGCCCCGAGGTAGGCCTGCACGACGTCGGGATGCGCGGACACCGTCGCATAGTCGCCCTCGCGCGAGGATCTCGCCGCGCGCGAGCACCGTGATGTGGTCCGCGAGGGTCGCCACGACCGACAGGTTGTGCTCGACCATCAGCACCGTGCGGTCCTGGCGCGACCGTGCTTGATCAGCGCGGCGATCCGCTCGACGTCCTCGTGCGCCATGCCCGCCGTCGGCTCGTCGAGCAGCATCATCTCCGGATCGAGCGCCAGCGTCGTCGCGATCTCCAGCGCGCGCTTGCGACCGTAGGGCAGCTCGCACGGCCTGCGTGCTGCGCGAACTCGGTGAGCCCCACGGCGTCGATCAGCTCCGCGCGCGCGGTCGTCGAGTTCGCGTCAGCGAGCGCTTCGACCGCCAGAAGTCGAACGAATGGCCGCGCTTGCGCTGCAGCGCGATGCGCACGTTCTCGATGACGGTCAGGTTGGGGAACACGGCCGAGATCTGGAACGAGCGCACGAGACCCATGCGGGCGATCGTCGCCGGACGCGAGCCGGTGATGTCGCGGCCGTTGAAGACGATCCGGCCGCGCGTCGGCGTCAGGAAGTGCGTGAGCAGGTTGAAGCAGGTGGTCTTGCCGGCGCCGTTCGGGCCGATCAGCGCATGGATGGTGCCGCGGCGAACGGTCAGGTTCACGTCGCTTGACGGCGACGAAGCCCTTGAACTCCTTGGTCGAGCCCCTGCGTTTCGAGAATCGTGTCGTCTGCCATGCGCCCCGGAGCGCTGTCAGCCATCGACGCCGCCCATCTCCCGCAAAGGCGTGGATTATGCGTTTGCCCGTCGGATAAGCGCAACCTGCATTTTTTGGAGGGCAGCTTCGCGAGCGAAGGGCCGCTTCCGAGCTCGCCCGGCCCTTAGGAAACTTTCATCGGAAGGCTGACACGCAGCCAGCCGCACGACACTCGTTTTTTCCAGACGTTGCTGGCGGCCGGCGCCGGGCCGCCCCAAGGCGGCCGCCTGACGTCGCACTTGAATTGCCGGCCGCAAAAGGCGCGACGCCGACGTCACGTCATCCAAAGGCCCGACGGACGTCTTTTGCGGACGTCCCCTTTTCGGGGTGATCTAACGCTTGCCCAGCCAGCGCTGCGCCTTCTGCATCGCGACCAGGTCGGCCGCGCATCCCAGGTCGTGGCGATCGGCCGCGTGCAGCGCGATCTGCAGCAGCTGCGCGGACGCGAAGGCATCGGCGACCGCGTGGTGCCGCTCGGCGCCCCCGAGGCCGAAGTACGCGAGCCAGTCGTCGAGCGACCGGCATTCGGTGCCGGGGAAGAGCGCCGGCAACAGGAAGGCCAGGTCCACCCACGTCCTGCGCAGCGGAAAGCCGACGATCGCCTTCAGCGCGCGTTCGAGCATCGTTGCGTCGAACTCGGCGCGGAACGCGAAGAGCGGCTGGCGACCGATGAATTCGAGGAAATCGAGCATGCCGGCACGCGGGTCGACGCCGGCCAACTGCGACTGCCCGCCGATTCCGTGGATCAGGATATTCGCGTCCGGACTGGCCTTGTCCTGGCGCAGCACCGTTTCGAAGCCGTCGGCGAGCGCCAGGCGGCCGCCGCCCAAGGCCACGGCGCCGATCGCGATGATCCGGTCCCGGCGGAGGTCGAGCCCGGTGGTCTCGGTATCGACGACCACATACCTCGCCTGCCCATGCGGCAACCCGAGATCGGCCTCGGGCAGGTCGCGCCAGAGGGCGAGCCGCGACTCCTGCGCGCCACCCACCTTCGGACCGCCCAGCAGGTACGACAGAGCATCGCGCAACGGGTTCATCCGCCCCGCCCGGTCACAACTTGTACAGCGTCACGAGGTGCTGCTGGAGCTTGCGCGCCTGCCGCAGCGACTCCTTCAGCATCCGCTGGTCGACCTCGTTGAGCGCATACGGATCGATGCGGTTGGCGTCGGCGTGCGCGCCCGGCACATATTGCTTGCGCAACCGCAGCAGCTGCAGGAAGTGGAAGCTGCCGATCGTCGCGTCGATGTGGCGCGGCTCGATGCGCAGCAATTCGCCCGTGATCCGCAGCCGCGCGGCCGTGCCCGTCTCGCTCAAGCCGCACGCCAGTGCGAACGTGCGCGCGGCGTCGACGAAGATCCGCGTACCGCGGCTCTTCAAGTCGAGCGTGCCCTTCTGGCCCTCGGTGTCGTCGGTCACGAACGTCCGGATGAGGCCCAGCGGCGGCTCCGTCTGGATTGCGTTCTGCATCATGAACCGGAGGAAACTGCGGTTGTCGCGCGTGAACCCCGACAACCACTCCCGCAGGCCGTCGACGAGCGTCGTGTCGCCGTAGAGCGCGCGGAAGTCGAAGACGATGTTGGCGCCGAGCAGCGCCTCCGGCGTCGGCTCGCGGATCCAATGCAGGAAGCGCGCCTGCCATTCGCCCACCGTGAGGCACATTTCCGGGTTGCCCGCCATCACGCCGCCCTTGCACAGCGGGAAGCCGATCGCGTCGAGTTCGGCGTTCACCTCGCGCGCGAACGCGAGCAGGCGCGCCCGCTCCGGCTCCACGTCCGCGGGATCCTGCGGCGCGAAGACCAGCGCGTTGTCCTGGTCGGTGGCGAACGTCTGCTCGCCGCGACCCTCGCTGCCAAGCGCGAGCCAGCACCAGTCGCTGTCGGCCAGCACGTGCCGCGTCAGCACCAGTTCGACGACCTGCCGCGACAGCGCGTCGTTGAGCGTTGCGATGGTGCGCGTGAGCGGTTCCGCCGCCGCCCCCTGCGCGAGCAGGTTCTGCGTCAGCGCCCGGATGTCCGCGGCCGCCCGCGCCAGCGACGCGCGGTCGTTCGCCGACTGCAGCGCGTCGGTGACCTGCCGCATCGACACGCGCTGCAACGCGAAGAGGTCGCGCTCGGAAATGACGCCGGCAACGCGTTTGCCGTCGAGGACCGCAACCTGCCGGATCCGTCGCTCGGCCAGGCATTGCAGCGCATCGGCGGCCGTGGCCGTGGCCGGCAGCGTCACCAGCGGCGACGTCATGCACTTGCCGACGGGCGTGTCGAGCGGGCGCCCGGCGAGCACGACGCGCTCCAGCAGGTCGAGCAGCGTGAACATGCCGACCGGCATGCCCTCGCCGCCGATCACGACGATCGTGCGCACGGTCGACGCCTGCATCATCGCGAGCGCCTCGGACAACGGGGCCGTCGCGAGGCACGTGACCGGCGCGCGCCGGACCAGGTCGGACAACGGCTGCGCCAGCGTCTGCTGCTGCGCGGCCAGGCGGCTGTATTCGTCGCGCATGTGGGCGAGCGACTGCGCCAGCGTCTCGGTGATCGCCTGCGTGCAGAACCGCTCGAACTCCGGCGACTGGCGCCGCCATTCGAGGAAATCGTCGCGCGGCAGCAGCAGGCAGAACGTGTCCTGCAGCGCGACGTACCGCTTGTTCGCGGCCCCCCCGGCCGACAGCGCGCCGACCGGAAAGCACTCGCCCGGACCCGCGGTCGGGTCGGGATCGAGGCTCGGGTCGGCGGCTCGGCTGCCGATGAGGCCGCGCTGCACGATGTGGAGATGGGTGACGGGGCCGGTATCGGGGCCCGCGATGGCGGAATCCTTCGCAAAGTACGCGAGCGACATCTTCGGGATCGCGAAGTCGAGCGCGGCGTCGCTCATCCGGTCGAAGGGCGGATGCCGCCGGAGGAACGCACGGGTTGCGTCGAGCACGAGGGGAGGCGTGGGGCTCACTGGACTACCTTTGTGCTTCGCACTTCGGCCTTTTGGGCACCTCGGCCCTCGGGACGGCCCGGCGGGCTTGCTGGACTACCTTCGTGTTTCGCACTGCGGCTCATTGGGCACCTCGGCCCTTGGGACGGCTCGGCCGGCACATGGCCCCTTGCGATCGTACAAGCAACGGCCCCCGCGCGGGGCGGGGGCCGTCATCGTCGCGGTTGCGGCGGAAACGTCAGTGCGCCGCGGCCTTGGCCACCAGCAGGCCGGTGTTCTGCCGCACGTACAGCTCGTCCCACATGTCCTCGGCCCGCTTGTCGCGATAGAGCAGCGACCCCAGGATCACGGCGAGGAAGCCCAACGGAATCGAGATGATGCCCGGATTGCGCAGCTCGAAGAGCGGCTTCTCGAGACCCACGAGGCTCGTGTCGTCGCCCTTGAACTTGTCGAGGTTGGCCTTCGCCCCGGCGACGTCCTTCTCCACCGCCAGGATCGCCTTCTGTGCCTTCGCCTTGCCGGCGTCGTCGGCCGCCGCGGCCAGGTCGGCCTGCAGCTGCCCCAACCTGGGCGCGGCGCCGTCGACCACCTTCTGCGCGGCCGCCTTGATGGCCTTCGGGTACGTCATGTTGGGCGAAACCAGCACCAGGCCGATCGCCGTCACGGTGCCCACGATCATGCCGAGCACGATGCCGCCGGTGTTGCAGCGCTTCCAGTAGAGGGTCAGCAGCACGCACGGGAAGTTGGCGGAAGCCGCCACCGCGAACGCCAGTGCCACCAGGTGCGCGACGTTCTGGCCCTTCGCCGCGATGCCGATCGCAATGGCCATCGCGCCGACGATCACCGTCGCGATGCGTGCGGCGCGGACCTGCTCCTGCGGCGACACGTGCTCGCCGCGGATCACGCCCACCCACAGGTCGTGCGCCATCGCCGAGGCGGCCGCGAGCACGAGCCCGGCGACGACCGCGACGATCGTGGCGAACGCCACGGCGGCGACGAACGCCAGCATGAAGTTGCCCAGCAGGGAATCGGAGCCGCCACCCAGTGCCTGCGCAAGCAGCGGGGCCGCCATGTTGCCGCCCGCGTCCACCGCGCGGATCTGGTCGGCGCCGACCTTCATCGCCGAGCCCATGCCGAGGAACAGCGTCAGCACATAGAAGCCGCCGATGATCGCCATCGCCCAGATCACGGAGACGCGCGCCGCCTTGGCGGTCGGCACGGTGAAGAAGCGCATGAGAATGTGCGGGAGCCCGGCGGTGCCGAACACCAGCGCCATGCCCAGCGAGATCTGGTCGATCGGCGCCTTGAACAGCAGGCCCGGCTCCAGGAATCGCTGCCCCAGCTCTGCCGGCGTCATGTTCGTCGCACCGGCGCCCAGGATCTGCGCGACGCGCGCCTGCACCTTCGCATCGCCGACGACGTTGGTCAGGAACTCGCCGAAGAAGCCGTACTGCATCCACACCATGATCACCAGCACGATCGACGCGGTCACCAGCAGGACCGCCTTGATGATCTGCACCCAGGTGGTGGCGACCATGCCGCCGAACAGCACGTACGCGAGCATCAGCACGCCGACGACGATGACCGAGATCTCGTAGTCGATGCCGATCAGCGTCTTCACGAGCACGCCACCGCCGACCATCTGCGCGGTCAGGTAGAACGTCGAGACCGTGATGACCGAGATGGCGCCGACGATGCGCGTGGCGCGCGGATTGTTGCGGTACGCGAGGATGTCGGACAGCGTGTACTTGCCGATGTTGCGGCACGGTTCGGCGATGACCAGCAGCACCGTGATGTAGGCGACGAGCCAGCCGACCGAGTACATGAAGCCGTCGTAGCCCCAGATCGAGATGAGGCCCGCGATGCCCAGGAACGACGCGGCCGACAGGTAGTCGCCGGCGATCGCCCAGCCGTTCTGCAGCCCCGACACGCCGCCGCCGGCCGTGTAGAAGTCCGCCGCGCTCTTCACGCGCTTCGCCGCGAGGTAGGTGACGAACATCGTCGACGCGATGATCACGCCGAACACGAGGAACGTGAGCCAGCGCCATTTGTCGGCGACCGCGCCCTGCGCGAGCGCCGGGGTGGCCACCGCGACCAGCGACAGCGCGCCCGCGGCCAATGCCGTGCGCCGGGAGATCATGTGCGGCTCCCGTAGCGCTTCTCGAAGTCGCGCGCGATATCGGCCGCCATCGCGTCGAATTCGTTGTTCGCGCGACGCGAGTAGATGAAGGCGATGCCCCAGGCGACGATGAACTGCGTTATCGCGAACAGGATGCCGACGTTGACCGGCCCCCACACCTTCACGCGGAACAGCTCCTGGAAGTAGGCGGCGCCCACCGGCAGCAGGAAATAGAACACCACCGAGAACACCATGAGTCCCCACAGGAAGAAGGTCTTCTTCCGGTGGAGTTCCTGAAAGCGACTGTCGGCGGCGATCGCCTTCCAGTCGTAGCGCGCGGCTTCTGTCATGGGTCCTCCTGGTCGAGCGTGGCGGTGGGACAGCCTGGCGTGGCCGGGTCTCTCGTCGGCTTGCGCTGGTGTCCCGCGGCGACGGCAAGGCGAGCCTCGCCGTCGCCGCCGATTCTCGACGCCCGGACTTACAGCAGGCTTACAGCGTTGCCGGAGGCGTCAGCGCGGGTCGCCACTGCGGCGCGCGCTTGGCGAGGAAGGCGTCGATGCCCTCCGCGGCGTCCGGGTCCAGCATGTTGCACGCCATCGTCTCCCCGGCGAGCGCGTAGGCGTCGGCCATCCCCTGCTCGACCTGCCGGTAGAACGCGCGCTTGCCCAGCGCGATGGCCGTGGGGCTCTTGCGCGCGATCTTCTGCACGATCGCGTCGATCGCGGCATCGAGGTCGGCCGCCGGCGCCACGCGGTTGACGAGACCCCAGTCGAGCGCCGTGCGCGCATCGATGAGTTCGCCGGTGACGAGCAGTTCCATCGCACGCTTGCGCGAGACGTTGCGTGCGACACCGACCGCCGGCGTGGTGCAGAAGATGCCGGCATTGATGCCCGACAGGCCGAACTTCGCGCTGTCCGCCGCCACCGCCAGGTCGCACATCGAGACGAGCTGGCAGCCGGCCGCCGCCGCCGCGCCGTGCACGCGCGCGATGACGGGCTGCGGCAGTTGCGTCATCTTCAGCATCATCCGCGTGCACGCGTCGAACAATTCCCGCTGCCACGCGTGATCCACGTGCGCACGCATCTCGGTGAGGTCGTGGCCCGCGCAGAACGCGCGGCCCGCGCCCGCGAGCACCACCACCCGCACCGACGCATCCGCGGCGACCGCGTCGAAGGCGGCGTCCAGCGCCGCGATCATCTCGGTCGAAAGCGCGTTGAACCGATCGCCGCGATTCATCGTCAGCGTACGGACGCCGTCATGGGTGACTTGCCCGACCAGCGCGTCGAGTCCGGCGTCGATGGGTGCATTCATTGGCATTCGCCTCCTGATCCCCTGCATTCTAGGATGGCCGCGCGGCGGCCTCCCGGGCGCGCGTCGAGCGGCAACGAAGGCGCCGGAGCCGGATGGACCGACAAGTACTTCAATGATAGTGTCTTTCGCCAGCCATCAGACGAAATGCAGGCAATGCCACCCGTCGCGCCTTCCGCTGGTTCGTTCCCCTATGCGACGGATCCCCATCCGCCGCTGCGGCTGCGGATCGCAGCCGACCATCGCCGGGCCGAGGCCGACCTGCTGCCGGGCCTCATGACGGAAGCGCGATTGCCCGCGGACGCACTGGCGGCCGCGCAGGTCGTTGCGGCACGGCTCGCCGAAGGCGTGCGTGCGGCGCGGCATCGCGCCGGCGGCGTCGATGCGTTGATGCTCGAGTTCTCGCTCGACTCCCGCGAAGGCATCGCCCTCATGTGCCTCGCGGAAGCGCTGCTGCGCATTCCCGACGCGCCGACGCGCGACCGGCTGATCCGCGACAAGATCGGCGGCGGCGACTGGAACGCGCACCTCGGGCGCAGTCCCTCGCTGTTCGTCAACGCGGCCGCGTGGGGGCTGCTGGTCACGGGACGGCTCGTCGATTCGCGCAGCGAAGGCGCGCTGGAACAGGCGCTGTCGTCCTTGCTGCGCAAGGGCGGCGAGCCGCTCATCCGCAAGGGCGTCGACCTCGCGATGCGCCTGCTCGGCCGCCAGTTCGTGCTGGGGCGCACGATCGGCGAGGCGCTCGACAATGGCCGCGAACGCACGGCCGCCGGCTACCGCTTCTCGTTCGACATGCTGGGCGAGGCCGCACTCACGGCACCGGATGCGCAACGATACTTCGCCGCCTACCTGGAGGCGGTCGAGGCGATCGGAATCGCCGCGGGCAGATCGGGCATCTACGCCGGTCCCGGCATCTCGATCAAGCTCTCCGCGCTGCATCCGCGCTACGTGCGTGCGCAGCGCACCCGCGTGCTCGCGGAACTGCTGCCGCGCGTCGTCGCGATCGCGCGGCTCGCACGGCGGCACGACATCGGGTGCAACATCGACGCCGAGGAAGCCGACCGGCTCGACCTCTCGCTCGATGTGTTCGCCGCGCTGGCGGCCGAGCCCGCACTCGCGGGATGGAACGGGCTGGGGTTCGTCGTGCAGGCCTACCAGAAGCGCGCCCGCGCCACCATCGACTGGCTCGTGGCGCTGGCGCGGGGCAACCGGCGGCGCGTGATGCTGCGCCTGGTCAAGGGCGCGTACTGGGACGGCGAGATCAAGCGCGCGCAGGTCGACGGCATGCCGGGCTACCCGGTCTTCACGCGCAAGGTGCACACGGACGTGTCCTACCTCGCCTGCGCACGCGCGATGCTCGCGGCGCCGGATGCGCTGTACCCGCAGTTCGCGACGCACAACGCATTCACGATCGCCGCCGTGCACGCGCAGGCCGGCGACGCCGACTTCGAGTTCCAGTGCCTGCACGGCATGGGCGAATCGATCTACGACCAGGTGCAGGGTCCGGCAGGACTCGGCCGGCCCTGCCGCATCTATGCGCCCGTCGGTTCGCACGAGACGCTGCTCGCGTACCTCGTGCGCCGGCTGCTCGAGAATGGGGCCAACACGTCGTTCGTCAACCGGATCGTCGATCCGGCCATACCCATCGCGGATCTGGTCGCCGATCCCGTTGCCCGCACGCAACTCACCGGAGGCACGCCGCATCCGCGCATTCCGGCGCCGGAGGCGTTGTATCCCGGCCGACGCAACTCGCGGGGACTCGACCTTGCCGACGAGGCCGTGCTGCACCGGCTCGCACGAGTCGTGGCGGACACGCCGCGCGCGCGCGCGGCGCCGATGCTGGCGTGCGCCGATGATCCGCAACGCCCGTCGCATGCCGTGGCCAATCCGGCCGACCACGACGATCGCGTGGGCGAAGTGGCGGAGGCGACGGTTGCCGACGTCGCGTTCGCCGTGGGCGATGCCGTCGCTGCCGGCGCCGCCTGGTCGCGGACGCCGGCCGCCGAACGCGCCGCCATCCTCGATCGCGTCGCCGATCTCATCGAGGACGCCGGCGAGACATTGCTGCTGCTCGCTGCACGCGAGGCCGGCAAGACGCTCGGCAACGGCATCGGCGAGGGGCGCGAGGCCGTGGACTTCTGCCGGTATTACGCGCTGCAGGCGCGGACCGAGCTCGCGGACACGCGTGCGCTGGGACCGATCGCCTGCATCTCCCCGTGGAATTTCCCGCTCGCGATCTTCGTCGGGCAGGTCGGCGCGGCGCTCGCCGCCGGCAATCCCGTCCTGGCCAAGCCCGCCGAACAAACGCCGCTCATGGCGGCATTCGCGGTGTCGCTGTTCCACGCGGCGGGGGTGCCACCGGCAGCGCTGCAGCTGCTGCCGGGCCCGGGGGAGACCGTCGGCGCCGCGCTGGTGAGCGACCCCCGCATCGCCGGCGTGCTGTTCACCGGCTCGGGCGCGGTCGCGCGGCGGATCGCGCGGACCCTCGCGCGGCGCGACGACGACCCGGTGCTCGTCGCCGAGACCGGCGGCATCAACGCGATGATCGTCGACAGCTCGGCCCTCGTCGAGCAGGTGGTCGCCGACGCGCTCGCATCGGCCTTCGACAGCGCCGGCCAGCGCTGCTCCGCGCTGCGCTTGCTGTGCCTGCAGGAGGAAATCGCCGACGGCGCGATCGCGATGATCGAGGGCGCGATGCGCGAGCTGGTCGTGGGCGACCCGCGCCTGCTGGCGACGGACGTCGGCCCCGTCATCGATGCGGCGGCGCTGGAGGGACTCGCTTCGCATGTCGCGGAGCAGCGCGCCGCGGGACGGCGCGTGTTCAGCCTGCCGCTGCCCGAGGCTCTGCGCGCGCGGCACGTTCTTTCCACCGACGCTGATCGAGCTGCCCGACGTTCGAGCGCTGCAGCGTGAAGTGTTCGGCCCGGTCCTGCACGTCGTCCGCTATCGCAGCGACGCGCTGCCCGGCCTGATCGAGGCGATCAACGCGCTGGGTTACGGCCTGACCCATGGCCTGCAGACCCGCATCGACGAGACGATCGCCGTCGTCGTGCGCGGGGTGCGCGCCGGCAACGTCTATGTCAACCGCAACATGATCGGGGCGGTGGTCGGCGTGCAACCGTTCGGCGGCGAGCGGCTGTCGGGCACGGGCCCGAAGGCCGGTGGTCCGCACTACCTGCACCGGCTGGTGCGCGCGGCGCAGCCCCGGCGCGCGGCGATGACCGACGTCGTGCTGCCCGGCCCCACCGGCGAGACCAACACGCTCGCGCTGCGTCCGCGCGGGCGGGTCGCGTGCATCGCGCGCGACGAGACCGCCTTGGTCGCGCAGGTCCGTCTCGTCACCGGACTCGGCAATGTCGCGTTGTTGCCGGCGAACGCGATGGGCGAGCGCGTGAAGGCGACGGCGGGCCCCGGCGTCGAGACCGTCGCGGACGTGCTGGCCGCGCGCCCGGATGCCGTGCTGTTCGCGGGGTCCGCCACCGAAGCGAACGCAGTGCGCGCGCGGCTCGCGGACCAGGACGGACCGATCGTCCCGTTCCTGACGGACGCCGGCGGCTACGACGAATCGCGGCTCGTCGTCGAGCGGACGATCACGATCAACACGACGGCATCGGGGGGGAACGCGTCGCTGCTGTCGCTCGAGGAGGCGGAGCCCGCGTGACCCCTTTGTCCGCCGGAGGGTCCGGTGAGAACTCCCGATGCGATCGACCGCACGTCGGAGTGCGCGCACTTGCGCATGGAATGGTCGGGGATTGCAAACCGCAGGGCGCGGGTGCGGAGGTCGCCGACCCCTCGGTTCACTCGATCGCGGCCGCCGACCTCGCGCGCTCCCGCAGCTCGAATTTCCGGATCTTCCCCGTCGACGTCCGGGGCAGGTTGCCGAAGATGATCGTCCGTGGCACCTTGAAGCGCGCGAGATGCCGTCGGCAATGCTCGATCAGCTCCGCTGCGGTCACGCTCGCGCCCGGCTTCACTTCGACGAATGCGCACGGCGACTCGCCCCACCGCGGATCCGGCTGCGCGACGACCGCCGCGGCGACGACGTCCGGGTGGCGGTACAGCGCGTCCTCGACTTCGAGCGAGCTGATGTTCTCGCCACCCGAGATGATGATGTCCTTGCTGCGGTCCTTGATCTTCACGTAGCCGTCCGGCTGCAGCACCGCCAGGTCGCCCGAGTGGAACCAGCCGCCGGCGAATGCCTGCGCCGTGGCCTCGGGGTTCTTGAGGTACCCCTTCATCGTGATGTTGCCGCGAAACATGACCTCGCCCATCGTCTGCCCGTCGCGCGGCACCTCGCGCATCGTCGCGGGATCGAGCACCGTCATGCCTTCCTCCACCGTGTAGCGAACGCCTTGCCGGCCGTTGCGCTCCACGCGCGCGTCGAGGTCGAGCGCGTCCCAATCGGCGTGCTTCGCGCAGACGGTGGCCGGGCCGTACGTTTCGGTCAGGCCATAGACGTGCGTGAGGTCGAACCCGAGGCGTTCCATCCCCGCGATCATCGTCGCCGGCGGCGCGGCGGCCGCCACGAGCGCGTGGACCCGGTGCGCGATGCCCTGCCGCATCGATTCCGGCGCGTCGACGAGGAGCGAGTGCACGATCGGTGCCCCGCAGTAATGCGTGACGCCATGTTCGCGGATCGCCGCGAAGATCGCACCCGCGTCGACCCGGCGCAGGCACACGTGGGTGCCGGCGTTCGCCGCCATCGTCCACGGGAAGCACCAGCCGTTGCAGTGGAACATCGGCAGCGTCCACAGGTAGACCGAATGCCGCGGCATCCCCCAGTCGATGATGTTGGACAGCGCGTTGAGGTAGGCCCCGCGATGATGGTAGACGACGCCCTTCGGATTGCCCGTCGTGCCGGACGTGTAGTTGAGCGAGATCGCGTCCCATTCGTCCGCGGGCGGCCGCCACGCGAACTCGGGGTCCCCGCCGGCGAGGAACGACTCGTACCCGACGTCGCCCAGAAGTTCGCCTCCCGGGCCTTCCATGTCGGCGATGTCGATGACGAACGGCTTCGCCTTCACGCGCGCAAGCGCCTCTTTCACCACCGGCGCGAACTCGGTGTCGGTCAGGAGCACGCGCGCCTCGCCATGATCGAGCATGAACGCGATCGCGTCGGCGTCGAGCCGCGTGTTGAGCGTGTTGAGCACGCCGCCCGCCATGGGCACGCCGAAGTGCGCGTCGATCATCTCCGGCGTGTTGGCGAGCATCGCGGCGACCGTGACCCCGGGACCGACTCCCTGCTTCGCGAGCGCCGACGCGAGCCGGCGCGCCCGCGTGTATGCGGCGTCCCAATCATAGCGCCGCGTGCCGTGCACGATCGCGAGCCGGCGCGGCCAGATGGCCGCGGTGCGCGCGAGGAACGACACGGGCGTGAGCGGCGCATGGTTCGCGTCGTTGCGGTCGAGATTGCGGGCGAACGCATTCATTCGTCTCTCCTCGTCGTTCCCGTTGCGGTCGTGGCCGTGCGCCATGCCCGGACGATCGTAGCAAATGGACCGGCAAGGGGTTGTCGGCTTGCCCCGTCGCACCGATTTGGTTACGCTCGGTGCCCGTCCTTCTCCCGCCCCCAAAGGCGCCGCCGACCATGGGCCACCGCCTTTCCCGCATCGTCACGCGCACCGGCGACGCCGGCACCACCGGCCTGGGCGACGGCTCCCGGGTCGCCAAGGATGCGCCGCGCATCGAGGCGATCGGCACCGTCGACGAACTCAACTCGACGATCGGCGTGCTGCTCGCCGAGCGCGTTCCGGACGACGTCGGCCGCTGCCTGACCGCGGTCCAGCACGACCTCTTCGACCTGGGCGGCGAACTCTCGATTCCGGGCGCCACCGCGATCGGCGACGCGCACATCGCCCGCCTGGAAGCCGACGTCGAGCGGTTCAACGCCAAGCTCTCGCCCCTCAAGGAATTCATCCTGCCGGGCGGCACGCGGGCCGCGGCGCTGGCGCACGTCGCGCGCACGGTCTGCCGGCGCGCGGAGCGCACGCTCATCACCGCGGCCGGCGCGGGCGCCGTCACCGACCTCGCGCGCATCTACGTCAACCGGCTGTCGGACCTGCTGTTCGTCCTCGCCCGCACGCTCAACCAGGCGGAAGGTGTCGCCGACGTGCTGTGGCGCAAGGACCGCACGGCGTGACGGCGGCAGCCTCGGCGGACCGCAACGCGCGCCTGGCCGTGCTGCTGCCGCGGGTGGCGCTGGGCGACCAGGCGGCATTCGGCGAACTCTACGAGATCACGTCGGCGCATCTGTACGGGTGCGCGCTGCGTATCTTGAGGGAGTCGCCCGCCGCCGAAGAGATCCTGCAGGAAGCCTATGTCAACGTCTGGCACCACGCCGGAGCGTACGAAGTCGCCCGGAGCCAGCCGATGACCTGGCTGACGACGATCGTGCGCAACCGCTGCCTCGACCAGCTGCGACGGCGCGAGATCGACACGGTCACGCTGGCGTCCGACGACGACGACGCGCCGGCGTACGACGTGGCGTCCGATGCGATGACGCCGGCCGAGATGCTGCTGGCCGGCGCCGAGGCGGCGTCCGTGCGCGAGTGCGTCGACGCGCTGGACGCCGGCCCCAAGCAGGCGATCGCACTGGCGTTCTACCAGGGCCTGTCCCACTCCGAACTCGCGCAACACCTGCGCGAGCCGCTGGGCACGGTCAAGTCGTGGGTACGCCGCGGTCTCGAACGCCTGCGGAGCTGTCTCGAACGCGCGGGCTACGCGCGCACCGAATGAACCTGTCCCGCCCCGATCGACTCGCCCGCCTCGACGCGCTCGCCGCGGAGTATGCGCTGGGCACGCTGCCCGGCCGTGCGCGCCGCCGGCTGGCGCGCATCGCGCAGACGGACACCGTCGTCGCCGCCGCGATCCGGGGCTGGGAGCAGCGCCTGACGCCGCTGGCCGAGGCCGCGCCGCCGATCACGCCATCGCCGCGCGTCTGGCGCGTGATCGCGCTGCGGCTCGGACTCGAGCCGGTGCGCGCCACCACCGGCGGATCGTGGTGGTCGCGCCTGGCGCTCTGGCGTGCGCTGACGGCGGCCGGGTTCGCGGCGGTCGTCGCGCTGTCGGTCACGATGCTGTCGCTGCGACCGGAAGGCCCGGGCGCGCCCATCGTCGTGGTGCTCGCCAGCGCCGACGCGAAGCCCGCGCTGATTGCCACGATGCTGCGCGACGACCGGGTGATGACGGTGAAACCGGTCGGCGCCGCGCCGGTTCCGCCCGGCAAGGCGCTCGAACTGTGGATGCTGCCGGACGGGGCCGCACCGCGCTCGCTCGGCGTGCTGCCGGCGTCCGGCATCGGACGCATCACGCTGTCCGCGGTGCCGGACCGCGCGCTGGCGGGCGTGCCCGCGTTGGCGGTCTCGCTCGAGGAGGCCGGAGGCTCGACCACCGGCGCGCCGCAGGGTCCGGTGCTGTACACGGGCCGCGTCGAGAAGTTCTACTGACCCCGTTCCCCGGACCGGCGCGCGCGGGTGGTGCACGCCGAATGTCAGTGCCGGACGCGCCGCCCGGCCTCGATCGATGTCGCTCCGCGAAACGGGATCAGGTCCGCTGGCCGCCGTCGGCGCGCGACAGCGAGGCCGCGCGCACCGTGGCCTTCGTGCGCACGGCGACCACATGAATGTGGCCGGGCAGGATCGCGACGGTCTCGGGACCGGTCGCGATGCGGGGGGCCGCCGCCACGACGGCGGGCAGCGTCGCATCGGTCGCCGCGATCTGCGCCGGCGCGATCACCGCGAGACCCATCGTCGCGACCGCCGCCGCGGCGGCGGCAAAGCCGAACAGGGGCCGCATCCGGCGTTCGCTGCGGGAGTGGCGGAATTGCTTCGTCGGGTGGTTCATGGCGTCCTCGTCTGTTCCCGGCTTGCGGTGCCCGTCGTCCGGGCCCCGTTCGCCGCGTGATCGTGCGCCCGGGTCGTGCTGCCGGTGACCCGATTCGGCGCTGCTGACACTTGGATGCGGGCAAGGCCGGATCTGGATTCAGGTCCGGTCGCCGGTCCGCGGCCTCGTGTCTGGACGCATCCTAGGCAAGGGCCGGCGCGCCGGAAAGCCGCTTGCGACGAACCTGCGGGAACGGGCGCCAAAGCCGCGAGGAGCGCGACGAAACGAAATGGCGAGGGTCGTCAGCGCTTCTTCAGGCGAAAGCCGTCGGCCTGGTCCTCCATCTCCCAGCCCGCCGCCGCGAGTTCCGCGCGCAGGCGATCGGCTTCCGCCCATTGCTTCGCACGGCGCGCCGCCGCGCGCGCGTCGGCCAGCGCCGCGATGGCCGGCGGCGCCACATCCTGCGTCGGCACCCACGTCGCGAGCCCCAACCCCAGCACTTCGTCGAAGCGCAGCAGCGTCGCCCGCTTCACCGGCGCCGGCAGGTCGCCGCGAAGCACCTCCCAGGTCACCGCGAGCGCGCGCGGCAGGTTGAGGTCGTCGTTGACCTCCGCAGTGAACCGCTCGACATAGGCCGGGTCGGGCGCGCCGCCGGTTGCCGCCGCGAGCGCGTGCACGCCGTTGCGCATCCGGTCGAGCGCCGTTGCCGCGGCGTCCATCGCGTCCCACGAGAAGCTCATCTGTGCGCGGTAGTGCGCGGTGAGACAGAGGTAGCGGTAGACGAGCGGATCGTAGCCGCGTTCGATCAGCGACTGCACGCGCAGGAACTCGCCGGCCGACTTCGCCATCTTCGCGTCGTTGAGCAGCAGGAAGTACCCGTGCATCCAGAAGTTCGCGAGCCGCGTGCCGACGCGCGCTTCGGTCTGCGCGATCTCGTTCGTGTGGTGGACCGGGATGTGGTCCTCGCCGCCGCAGTGGATGTCGAAGTAGTCGCCGAGGTACTTCTGCGCCATCGCCGAGCACTCGATGTGCCAGCCGGGAAAACCGCGGCCCCACGGGCTGTCCCACTCCATCTGGCGGCGCTCGCCCGCGGGCGAGAATTTCCACAGCGCGAAGTCGGTCGCGCTGCGCTTCTCGCCCAGGTCGATGCGCCGGCCGGCGTCGAGGCCGTGGACGTCGAGGCGGGCGAGATGGCCGTAATCGGGCTGGCGCGACGTGTCGAAATAGACGCCGTCGGACGTCTGGTACGTGTAGCCGTTGCGCGCGAGGTCCTCGATGAACGCGATCTGCTCGGGGATGTGATCGGTCGCACGGCACAGCACCGTCGGCGCCGCCGATGTGGAGGCGCGCCAGGTTCTCGAGAAAGTCCTCGGTGTACTTCTGCGCGATGTCCCATGCGCTCAAGCCCGTGCGGCGCGCGCCCTTCTCCATCTTGTCCTCGCCGGTGTCGGCGTCGGAGGTCAGGTGGCCCACGTCCGTGATGTTCATCACGTGGCGCACCTCGTGGCCATTCCAGCGGAGCACGCGGGCCAGCACGTCCTCGAACAGGAACGTGCGGAAATTGCCGATGTGCTGGTAGTCGTAGACGGTGGGGCCGCAGGTGTAGAGGCCGACCGGTCCCGCCGGTGCGAGCGGCTCGAACCGGCGCAGCGTGCGCGTGTAGTTGTCGTAGAAGCGAAGCGGTGCGGGCATCGATTGAGCCTTGCGAAAAGAAAAAAGCCGCCGGGCATGACGGCCGGCGGCTGGCTTGGAACGGGTCCGACGATCGATTCAGTCCCGCCTGCGCGCGCACCGCCCGAGGCAAAGGTGCCGGCAACAGCGGACGCGGGGAACGGAGGGCGGAATCGGCATCGGTCGATGGTATGCGCAAACCCGCGTGCCGCGCAAGGCGCGGGCGGCAGCGCGGCACGCGTGCGCGTGGGCCCGGCGTGGCGGCGCGGTAGAATGCCTGCGCCCGCTTCGCCCGCCCTCCTCCCGACTTGACCTCCAACGACCCGCTGCTTGCCAGCCTGCCCCGCAGCGGGTGGTGGGTCATTGCCGCAGTCGCCGCCGTCGCGTGGTTCGCGGCGCTCGACGTCCGCAGCCTCCAGCATCCGGACGAGGGCCGCTATGCCGAGATCGCGCGGGAGATGGCGGTCAGCGGCGATTGGGTGACCCCGCGCCTCAACGATCTCAGGTACTTCGAAAAGCCGCCGTTCCAGTACTGGCTCGGTGCGGCTGCGTTCGCGACGCTCGGCGTCGCGGAATGGACGGCGCGCCTCCCGGCCGCCGTCGCCGGGTTCCTGGCCGTCGTGGTGGTGGGCTTCACCGGCGCGCGCCTGGCCGGCGCGACGTCAGGGGTGTTCGCGGCGCTCGTGCTCGCGGGCAGCGTCTGGCACTCGGGCCTCGCCCACCTGCTGTCGCTCGATGCCGTGCTGTCGTTCTGGCTGGCGGTCGCGCTCTGCGCGTTCCTGCTCGCGCAACGGGCGTCGCTCGCACCCTCCGCGCAGCGCAACTGGATGCTCGTCGCGTACGCCGCCGCGGCCGCCGCGACGCTGACCAAGGGACTGGTCGCGCTGGTGATCCCGGGCGCCACGCTGGTCCTGTACACGGTGCTCAATCGCGATGCCGGTCCATGGCGCCGGCTGCACGCGCTGCCCGGCGGCGCGCTCTTCCTCGCGCTCACCGCGCCGTGGTTCGTGCTGATGGAGCGCGCAAACCCCGGGTTCGCGCAGTTCTTCTTCATCCACGAGCATTTCCAGCGCTTCCTGACCGAGTCCCATCGGCGTACCGGCGAGTGGTGGTATTTCGTGCCGTGGTTCGTGCTGGGCATCCTCCCCTGGCTGCTGGTGTGGGCATGGACGCTGCCGCGCAGCTGGCGCGACGCACCGGCGGACACCAACGCCTTCTCGTGGGAACGGTTCTGCGTCGTCTGGTCGATCTTCGTGTTCGCCTTCTTCAGCCTGTCGGGATCGAAGCTGCCTTCGTACATCCTGCCGATGTTTCCCGCCCTGGCGCTGGTGCTGGGCTTCGAGCTGACGCGGATGCAGGCACGGACGCTCGCGTGGATCGCGCTGCCGCTGGCACTGGGTGCGCCTTTGGTGTTCGCCGCGTACTTCGCGGGTTACGACCGCCTGGTCGCGGAAATCGCGACCGATGCGACGCCGGCGCCGATCTACGCGGCCTTCGGGCCGTGGCTCGCCGGCGCGCTGTTCACGTTCAGCGTCGGCGGCATTGCCGCGTTCCTGCTGTTCCGGCGCGGCACGGGCGCCGCGACGAGCGGCGGCATCGTCGCGTTGTCGCTGTCGATGCTGGTCGGGCTGCAGTTGGCGATGGTCGGCCACGACGCGTTCGCGGCCGTGCGCTCCGCGCGCGGCATCCTCGCCGCCGCGGAAGCGGCCAACGGCCAGCCGTTCGACCCGGCACTGCCGGTGTACCAGGTGCAAAGCTACGACCAGACACTGCCGTTCTATCTCGGTCGGCCGACACCGCTGGTCGAGTACCGCGACGAAATGGGGCCGGGGCTCGACCTCGAGCCGCACAAGGGTTTCCACGAGGCGGCGTGGCTGGAGGCATGGCGCGCCGCACCGCAGGCGTACGCACTCATGTCGATCGAAGCCGCCGACGAGTATCGCCGCAAGGGCGTGCCGCTGCGCGAACTGGCCCGCGATCCGCGCCGCGTCTTCGTGGCACGCCGCTAAAGCGCCGCTCGCGGCGATTTCAAGGAATCCCGCCATGACCTGGTCCGCCTTCGCCTTCCTGATGACCGGCGTCATCCTCAACGCCGGCGCGCAGCTGCTGCTCAAGGCGGGCACCAACTCGCTCGGCGTGATCTCGCTGACGCGCGACAACTGGTGGGACATGTTCTGGCGGATGGGAACGCAGGGCCACTTCGTCGCCGGCGTCGCGTGCTACATGGTGAGTCTGGTCGTCTGGATCATGGGGTTGTCACGCGTGCCGGTGTCGGTCGCCTATCCGCTGCTTTCGGTAGGCTATGTTCTGAATGCCATCGGGGCGCACTACATGTTCGGCGAGACGGTGACCATGACCCGCTGGCTCGGCATCGGCTTCATCATCCTGGGCGTCTGGCTCGTTGCCCGCAGCTAGCCCGCGATCTGTCACCATGAGCATGCCGCGCCGTCCCGCGGGCCAACACCGGAGTGCGCAGCATGAAGGTCGTCCAGTGAGCAAATTGCCCCATCTTCCGTTCGCGCGTCCGACCCTCGACGACGCCACCATGGCCGACGTGACGGAGGTCCTGCGCTCCGGCTGGATCACCAGCGGCCCGCGGGTGAAGGCGTTCGAGGCCGCACTCTCCGAGAGCGTCGGCGGCCGTCCGGTCCGCGTCGTGTCCTCGGCCACCGCCGCGCTCGAGATCGCGCTCGAGCTCTGCGGCATCGGCCCGGGCGACGAGGTGATCACGCCGGCGATGACGTTCTTCGCCGCGCCCAACATGATCATGAAGGTCGGCGCGACACCGGTGTTCGTCGACGTGCGAGCCCGGCACCCGCAACATCGACCTCGACCGCGACGCCGCGCGCATCGGGCCGCGCACGAAGGCGATCATGCCGACGCACTTCGCGGGCCTGCCGTGCGACATGGACGCGCTGTACGCGCTCGCGCAGGCGCCACAAGCTGCGCGTGATCGAGGACGCCGCGCTGGCGATCGGCTCGTCGTGGCAGGGCCGGCCGCATCGGCAGCTTCGGCGACCTCGTCGTGTTCAGCTTCCATCCGAACAAGAACATCACGTCGATCGAGGGCGGCGCGCTGGTCGTCAACGACGAGCGACGAGGCGGGCGCCGTCGAGACGCTGCGCTTCCACGGCATCGCCCGCCTGCCCGATGGCACCCGCGACGTGGTCGTTGCCGGCGGCAAGTTCAACCTGCCCGGACGTGAACGCGCGCGGTCGGCGTGCGGCCAGCTCGCGCGCCTCGCCCGAGTTCAATGCGCGGCGGCGCGGCGCTGGTGGCCCGCTACTTCGCGCGCTTTCGCACCGACCCGGCGTGCGAGCTTCCGCACCCGGGGTATCCCGGCGACGAGGCCGGACACAGCTGGAACATGTTCGCGCCGCTGCTGCCGCTCGCCGACGTCGCGCTCACCCGCGCGGAATTCCGCGCGGCGCTGCGAAGCGCGCGGCATCGGCACCGGCGTCTCGTACGAGTCCGCGCACCTGACCACCGCCTGCCGGCGCTTCGGCTATCATCGTGGTGACCTGCCCGTCACCGAACACATCGCCGACACGACCGTGACCCTCCCGCTGTTTCCGACGATGACCGATGCCGACGTCGACCGCGTGTGCGCCGCATGCGCCGAGGTGCTCGCCGCGCATCGCCGCTGACGCGCGCCGCCCGATGACCGCTCCGACCGTCTCCGTCGTCGTCCCCGTCTACAACGAGGAGGCCGGGCTCGCCGCGCTGTTCGCGCGGCTGTATCCGGCGCTCGACGCGCTCGGCGTTCCCTACGAGGTCATCTTCGTCAACGACGGCAGTCGCGACCGGTCGGCCGCGATTCTCAAGGACCAGTTCCTGCGCGCGTCCGGACGTGACGCGGGTCGTGCTGTTCAACGCGAACTACGGCCAGCACATGGCGATCATCGCGGGCTTCGAGCGCGTGCGCGGGCAGCGGATCGTGACGCTCGACGCCGACCTCCAGAACCCGCCGGAGGAGATCGCGCAGCTGCTCGCGCAGATGGACGACGGGCACGACTACGTGGGCGGCGTTCGCCGCACCCGCGAGGACGTCTGGTGGCGGCGCGTCGCGTCGCGGGCGATGAACCGCGTGCGCGAGAAGATCACGCGGATCCAGATGACCGACCAGGGCTGCATGCTGCGCGCGTACAGCCGCGACATCGTCGACGCGGTCAGCGCGAGCCGCGAGGTCAGCACGTACATCCCGGCGCTCGCGTTCACGTACGCGCACAGCCCCGTCGAGATCGAGGTCGCGCACGAGGAGCGCGCCGCCGGCGAGTCGAAGTACTCGCTCTACCGGCTCGATCCGCCTCAACTTCGACCTCGTCACCGGATTCTCGCTCGTGCCGCTGCAGCTCTTCTCGCTGGTCGGCATGTTCGTCGCCGCGATGTCGCTGCTGCTGTATGCCGTCGTCGTGGTCCAGCGCATCGTCGTCGGCGACTACCTGGGCGGCCTCACCGCGCTGTGGGATCGCGACATCCTGCAGTTCTTCCTGATCGGCGTCGTGCTGTTCGGCGTCGGCCTGGTCGGCGAATACGTCGGGCGCATCTACCAGCAGGTGCGCGACCGCCCGCGCTATACGGTGCGGGCAGTGCTGGAGCGCGCATCGGCCGACGGCGACGGCGCCGACGCGGCGCGCCCGAACCGCGACGCCATCGACGCCATCCATCGTGGCCCGGGTACGTGAATCGTCGCCCGGATCGTCCGCGTGAGTTCGGCCCCCTCCTTTCCGCATGACTTGACGACGGTTCGCTCGTGACCTCCGCGGTGGTCTTCGCGTACCACAACGTCGGCGCGCGCTGCCTGCGCGTGCTGCTCGCGCATGGCGTCGACGTGACGCTCGTCGTCACGCACGACGACAATCCGGCCGAGACGATCTGGTTCGAGCGCGTGGCCGACGTCGCGCGCGACTACGGGCTTGCCGGTCGGCATGCCGGCGAACGTCAACGACGCGGCCTGGGTTGCGCGCATCCGGGACCTCGCACCCGATTTCCTGTTCAGCTTCTACTACCGGCAGATGCTCGGGGCACCGCTGCTGGCGCTGCCGCGCCACGGCGCGCTCAACATGCACGGCTCGCTGCTGCCGCGCTATCGCGGCCGCGCACCGGTGAACTGGGCGGTGCTGCACGGCGAGCGCGAGACGGGCGCGACGCTGCACCACATGGCCGAGAAGCCGGACGCCGGCGACATGGTCGCGCAGACCGCCGTGCCGATCCTGCCGGACGACACCGCGCGCGAGGTCTTCGACAAGGTGACCGTCGCCGCGGAGCTGACGCTCGATCGCGTGCTGCCGGCGCTCCTCGCAGGGACCGCGCCGCGCGTGCCGCTCGATCTCGCCGCGGGCTCGTATTTCGGCGGGCGCACGGCCGAGGACGGCCGCATCGACTGGATGCAGCCGGCCGCGGCGATCCACAACCTCGTCCGCGCGGTGGCCCCGCCCTATCCCGGCGCCACGACGCTCGTTGGCGGCCGGCCGGCGCGCATCCTGCGCACGCGCGTCCTCGATGCCGCCGCACCTGCCGGCGCCGCCGCGGCTGCAGGTGGAAGGCGACCGCCTCGTCGCGCAGTGCGGCGGCGGCGGCACGCTGCTCGTGCGCGCGCTCGAGATCGACGGCCGCGTCGTGGCGCCTTCCGCCTTCGCCACGGTGGTCGGCGCAGCCGCGGCGACGCCCGGCAGTCCCGCGTGAATGGCGCTCCCGGTGGCGGCACCGCGGCAGGCTGCGTCGCGCGGAGCATCGAACAGGAACCGCCTCGAGGCGCCGACCGGCCGCCGTCGCGCTCGCCACGACGATGCTCGTCGTCCGCGCGATGTCGGCCACGAGGAACTCGCGGTGCCGTTCATGGCGGCCTTCGCGAGCGCGCGCCCTGCCCCGAAGTGCGATCCGGTGCGCCGGGGTAAAATGCGCGGTTACCTCGCGGACACACCCTCATGAAACGCGTCCTGATCCTCGGCGTCAACGGCTTCATCGGCCATCACCTGTCGCAGAACGTCATCCGGTCGACCGACTGGGAGATCTACGGCATGGACATGCAGACCGACCGGATCACCGATCTGCTGGCCGAGCCGCGCTTTCATTTCTTCGAAGGCGACATCACGATCAACCGCGAGTGGATCGAGTACCACGTCAAGAAGTGCGACGTCGTGCTGCCGCTGGTGGCCATCGCGACGCCGGCGACCTACGTCCGCGAGCCGCTGCGCGTGTTCGAGCTCGACTTCGAGGCCAACCTGCCGATCGTCCGGGCCTGCGTGCGCTACGGCAAGCGGATCGTGTTTCCGTCGACGTCCGAGGTCTACGGCATGTCGCGCGACGCCGAGTTCGACCCGGAAGCCTCGGAACTCGTGCTGCGGGCCGATCAACAAGCCGCGCTGGATCTACTCCTGCTCGAAGCAGCTGATGGACCGCGTCATCCACGCCTACGGCATGCAGGAAGGCCTCGACTACACGCTGTTCCGCCCGTTCAACTGGATCGGCGCCGGGCCTCGACTCGATCAACACGGCCAAGGAAGGCAGCTCGCGGGTGATCACGCAGTTCCTCGGCCACATCGTGCGCGGCGAGGCGATCAAGCTGGTCGACGGCGGCACGCAGAAGCGCGCCTTCACGTACATCGACGACGGCATCGAGGCGCTGCATGCGAGATCATCGAGAACCAGGACGGCATCGCGTCGGGCAAGATCTACAACATCGGCAACCCGGCGAACAACTGGTCGGTGCGCGAGCTCGCGGAGATGATGCTCGAGCTCGCCGCGCGCTATCCCGAGTACGCCGAGAATGCGGCCAAGGTCAGGCTCGTCGACACCACCGCGGACGCGTATTACGGCCGCGGCTACCAGGACGTGCAGAACCGCGTCCCGAAGATCACCAACACCTGCGACGACCTCGACTGGAAGCCGGTCGTGGGCATGGACGATGCGCTGGTCCGGATCTTCGACGCGTACCGCGGCCAGGTGGCCGAGGCGCGCGGGCTGGTCGACTGAGCCGAAGTGCACCTCGCGCTCAAGATCGACGTCGACACGCTGCGCGGCACGCGCGAAGGCGTCCCCACGCTCGTCGCGCTGCTGCGCAAGCACGGACTGACCGCGACGTTCCTGTTCTCGCTGGGCCCGGACCACACGGGCCGCGCGATCAAGCGCGTGTTCCGGCCGGGGTTCGTGGGCAAGGTCCGGCGCACGTCGGTGGTCAGGCACTACGGCATCCGCACGCTGCTGTACGGCACGGTGCTGCCGGGTCCGGACATCGGGCGTCGCGCGGCCGACGTGATGCAGGGCGTGCGCGACGCCGGGCACGAGACCGGCATCCATTGCTGGGACCACATCCGCTGGCAGGACGGCGTCGGCCGCGCCGACGAGCAGTGGACGTGCGACGAGATGCAGCGCGCGTGCGAGCGCTACACCGAGATTTTCCGCGAGCCGCCGCGCACGCACGGCGCCGCGGGCTGGCAGATGAACGCCCACGCGCTGCGCCTGACGCAGCGGCTGGGCTTCGACTACTGCTCCGACGGCCGCGGCACGCATCCGCACCTGCCGATCTGGAACGCGGAGCCGATCCGCTGCCCGCAGTTTCCGACGACGCTGCCCACGCTCGACGAACTGATCGGCACCGGCGACATCACCGAGGACAACGTCGCGGCGCACCTGCTCGAGCGCACGCGCGACGCTTCGCGCGCCGATCACGTGTTCACGCTGCACGCCGAACTCGAGGGCATGCGGCTCGCGCCCGCGTTCGAGCAGCTCATCGTCGGCTGGAAGGCGCAGGGATTCGAACTCGGCACGGTTCGCGCACTGTTCGAGCGGGTCGAGCCGATGGCGTTGCCGCGCTGCGTCACGGGCCCGGGTACCATTCCCGGCCGGACCGGCACGCTGCTGGTCCAGGGGCCCGAGTTCCTGGGTGAAGTGGACCTGGCGCAGGCGGCCTGAAGTCGTCCCGCCACAGCGGAGCCGGCGACGCCTGCTTCGCGTCCTTCGTGTTCTCAGGATCGTTCTGACTTCAGCTCGCAAGGAGACATCGATGCTCGGCAAGAAAGTCGCGGACTTCACGGCGCCCGCCACCGGCGGCGACTTCAGGCTGTCGGCGCACAAGGGCGTGCCCGTCGTCCTCTATTTCTACCCCCGGGACAACACGCCCGGCTGCACGACCGAAGGCGAGAACTTCCGCGACGCCTACACGAAGTTCGTGAAGGCGGGCGTCATCGTCGTCGGCTGCTCGCGCGACACGCTGGCCTCGCACGAGAAATTCAAGGCCAAGATGGGGTTTCCGTTCGAGCTCATCGCCGACGTCGACGAGAAACTCTGCACGCAGTTCGGCGTGATCAAGATGAAGAACATGTACGGCAAGGAGGTGCGCGGCATCGAGCGCAGCACGTTCGTCATCGACCGCGACGGGAAGCTGGCGCGCGAGTGGCGCGGCGTGAAGGTGCCGGGCCACGTCGCCGAGGTGCTCGCTTTCGTCGCCGCTCTGTAGCGGACACCGTGCGCATGACGGCTCGCCGGCACGGCGGGCCGCTGTCCCCTTTCCACCACAAGGCGGGGGGTACCCGGCAGGGGTCGACCACTATCCCTTGTGTCTCCGGGCAAATGCGGTACCATCATCGCAAGGCCGCGCGCCCCGCGGCTGCCCGTGCCCTTCTGGAGGCCCATGGTCGAACGCAAGCTGCGCCCCGCACCCACCGCGTTGCAACTCCTCCCCTCCCGCAAGTCCGGCAAGTCCGGCCCGACGTCCGCGACGAGCCTCTTCGTCCTCGACACCAATGTCCTGCTGCACGATCCCACGAGCCTGTTCCGGTTCGAGGAGCACGACATCTACCTCCCGATCATCACGCTCGAGGAACTCGACAACAACAAGAAGGGCATGACCGAGGTCGCACGCAACGCGCGCCAGGTGAGCCGGTTCCTGGACGATCTCGTCACCGCGCACGGCGAGACGTTCGAAGCAATCGCCGGCGGCATTCCGCTGTCGGAAAAATCGAACGGCGCGGCCACCGGCCGGCTGTTCCTGCAGACCGAGGCCATCTCGACCACGCTGCCGCCGTCGCTCGCCGGCGGCAAGGCGGACAACCAGATCATCGGCGTCGTCATCCACCTCGCGCAGCATCATCCGAAGCGCAAGGTCGCACTGGTGTCGAAGGACATCAACATGCGCATCAAGGCGCGTGCGCTGGGGATGGCGGCGGAGGACTACTTCAACGACAAGGTGCTGGAGGACACCGACCTCCTGTTCTCCGGCACCCGCGAACTGCCGCCCGATTTCTGGGACAAGCACGGCAAGGGCATGGAGTCGTGGCAGCAGGGCGGGCACACGTACTACCGGCTGACCGGTCCCGTCGTTCCGTCGCTGCTGCAGAACGAATTCGTCCACCTCGAGAAGAAGGACGAGGCGCCCTTCCACGCGATCGTCCGCGAGATCCAGGGCAAGACGGCGCTCCTGTCCACGCTCAAGGACTACACGCACCAGAAGAACAACGTCTGGGGCATCACGGCGCGCAACCGCGAGCAGAACTTCGCGCTCAACCTGCTGATGAATCCGGAGATCGACTTCGTCACGCTGCTGGGCCAGGCCGGCACCGGCAAGACGCTGCTGACGCTCGCCGCCGGGCTCATGCTGACGCTCGAGTTCAAGGTCTACACCGAGATCATCATGACGCGCGTGACGGTCCCGGTCGGCGAGGACATCGGCTTCCTGCCGGGCACCGAGGAGGAGAAGATGAACCCGTGGATGGGCGCGCTCGAGGACAACCTCGACGTGCTCAACAAGACCGACGACGAGGCGGGCGAATGGGGTCGCGCCGCCACGCGCGACCTGATCCGCTCGCGCATCAAGGTCAAGAGCCTCAACTTCATGCGCGGCCGCACCTTCATCAACAAGTTCCTCATCATCGACGAGGCGCAGAACCTGACGCCCAAGCAGATGAAGACGCTGATCACGCGCGCCGGTCCGGGGACGAAGGTCGTGTGCCTGGGCAACATCGCGCAGATCGACACGCCCTACCTCACCGAAGGCAGTTCGGGCCTCACCTACGTCGTCGACCGGTTCAAGGGCTGGTCGCACTCCGGCCACGTCACGCTGCAGCGCGGCGAGCGCTCCCGCCTGGCCGACCACGCGGCCGAGGTGCTGTAGGCGGGAAAGAACGAGCGTCGTGCGTCGGGCTGCGTGCGCGTCGTACTCGGCGGGACCTCACGCCGACCGCCGATCGTCTCGCCGGCGGCAGAACCGGGCTGCGGCTACAATGACTGGTTTCGCACACTCACCGGTTGCGCGTGAAGCGCCGACGAGCGTCTCCCCGACCGCCCCGCCGCCATGGACATGCTGCAATCGCTCGCGCAATCGGTCAACGCCGCGACCACGCCGGCGGCGCGCGTTCGCGCACTCAACGCGCTGTCGACCGAGCTCGCGCGCACCGGTCACGCAGCGCAGGCGTTCGAGCTGGCAAAACAGGCACGAACCGTCGCGGCCAGCACCGGGGACCGCCAACTCGATGCCGAGACGCGTCATTCGATGGCGCGCTGTCACTTCTATCTGGCCGACTTCATGCCGGCGCTCGAGGGCCTGCTGCAATCGGCGCAGATGTACCAGGACTGCGGCGACCTGGCGGGCGCCGCGACGGCCTTCGCCGGCATCGGCATCTGCCAGCACCGGCTCGGTGCCAACGACGATGCGGTCGCCTCGCTGCTGCGTGCACTCGAGACGGCGCGCGCGCAGCGCCTGGATACCCTCGAGATCAGCATCTACAACTCGCTGGGTTCGGCGCTGCTCGCGGCCCGGCGCCACGATGAGGCCGAGGAGTATCTCGCGGCGGGCATTGCGCGCTCGGTCGATTGCGGCGACCGCAACCTGCTGACCAAGCTCTACCTGAACCGGGCCGCGCTCGCGAAGGCGCGCGGCGACGCGCACGCGGCCACCGATGCCGACGCGGCGCGCGCGCGGTACGCGGAAGGCCTGACGCAGGTGACGCAGGCCCTGGAACTGGCGCGGGAGCTCGGCAATGTCTACGACGAAGCCCATTGCCTGGGACAGACCGGCACGTTGCTGCGGCTCAACGGGAATTTCGCCGGGGCCGGCGCGATCCTCGAGGAAACGCTCGCGTTCGCCCGCTCGATCAACGAAGCGCACGTGCAGGCGGAGGCGCTGATGGAGCTGGGCACGCTGCGTGTCGCGGAGGGGCGCACGGACGAGGCCCGTGCATCGCTGGCCGAGGCGATCGCGCTCTCGCGGCGCATTTCGGCGCGCGCGGTGCTGGCCGAAGCGTGCGAGACGCTCTCGCAGGTGCAGGAGCGCGACCAGGACTTCGCGAGCGCGCTGGCGATGTACAAGGAATTCCACGCCGTGCGCGAAGCCGAGCTCGCCGGATCGCGCAAGCACGCGGCGACCGCCGCGCAATTGTGGCTCGACTTCCAGGAGGCGTCGCGGCGCGCATCGCAGTACCAGGAGCGCGCCGAGACGCTGGCCGCCGACCACGCCGCCCTGACCCGCAAGGCGAAGGTGCTCGTCGAAGTGTCGCAGCAGGACCCGCTGACCGGGCTGCTCAATCGCCGCGGCCTCGACGCGCGGATCGGCGCGCTGATCGCGGCCACCGAGATCGGCGAGATGCCGCTCGCCATCGCGCTGATCGACGTCGACCGCTTCAAGCGGATCAACGACACGTTCTCGCATACCGTCGGCGACACGGTGCTGAAGCGGGTGGCGACGATGATCCGCGAACAATGCCGGCAGAACGACCTGCCGGTTCGCTACGGCGGCGACGAGTTCCTGATCGTGCTGGCCGGCGCGGACCTCGCCGCGGGCACCAAGGTGCTCGAGCGGTTGAAGAGCGCCATCGACTCGTATCCGTGGAGAGCCGAGGTGCCGGGACTCGTCGTCACGCTGTCCATCGGCATCGCGGCGCGCGCGCCCGGCGCGACGATGGCGCGGACGATCGCCGCCGCCGACGAAGCGCTGTACAAGGCCAAGGCCGGCGGCCGCGACCGCATCGCCGCGATCGCCTGATCGCAACCGCCCGCCGCGCGGTGCGCCGCGCCCTCTACGTCGGCGCCGCCGACTGCGCCGCCTGCAGCATGTCGGCGAGTGTCGTCGCCATCGGGATCGCGCGCAGGTCGCCGATCGTCGCGCGCAGCGCGGCCGCCGAACCCACGATGCGCTTCGCCTCCCCGGCGCGGACGAACGCCGGGTTCACGCGGATCTCGATCCGATGGCCCGTTTCGCGTTCGAGCATCCCGACGAGATCGCGGATCGCGATGCCCGTCCCCGAGCAGAGGTTGAACGTCCGCCCGACCGCCGCCGGCGTGTCGAGCAGCCGCGCATACGCGTCGACGACCGTCCGCACGTCGAGGAAATCGCGCACGACGTCGACGTTGCCGAGTTCGATCACGTCCGCGCGCTCGGCGAAGTGGCGGACGATCTTCGGCACGAGGTACGGCTCGCGCTGTCCCGGGCCCGGTGTAGTTGAACGGCCGCACGATGACGATCGGCAGCGTGCCTCCGAAGAGGCGGGCCATGTGCTCCAGCGCGAGCTTGCTCGTCGCGTAGTGCGTGGCGGGTGCGACCGGCGCCGTCTCGTCATGCCCGTCGGCGTCCTGGTTGCCGTAGATGGTGGCGGTGCTCGGCAGCAGCACGCCGCCGCGCCCGCAGCCCTCGCGCGCGAGCGCCTCCAGCAGCGTCAGCGTGCCGAGGACGTTGACGCGGTAGATCTCCGCCGCGTCGCGATGGCCCGGGAACGCGATGGCGGCGAGGTGGACGACGCGATCCGGCGCGACGGCGCGGACGGCCGCGCCCATGGCGTCCGCATCGAGCAGGTTCGCCACGATCGCGTCGGGTGCGTCCGCCGCGCGCTCGGTGATCCCGAACACGCGGTGGCCCTGCGCGCGCAGGTGCGCGCACAGGTGGACGCCGGTGAAGCCGCCGGCGCCGGTGACGAGGAAGCGCTCAGTACGAGACGCCACGTTCAACGCGTGCCAAGTCGGCCTCGACCATCGCGCGGCACAGCGCGTCGAGGGTCGTCGTCGTCGTCCAGCCCAGGCGCTCGCGCGCCTTGGCGGGATTGCCCAGCAGCTTGTCGACCTCGGCCGGCCGGTAGAAGGCGGGGTTCACGCGCACGCGCGTCGTGCCGGTCGCGGTGTCGACGCCCGTCTCGTCGACGCCTTCGCCGCGCCATGCGAGCCCGATGCCGGCCGCGGCGAACGCGAGCTCGACGAAGTGGCGCACCGACTGCATCTGTCCGGTGGCCAGCACGAACGTGTCGGGCGCGTCGTGCTGCAGGATCCGCCACATGCCGTCGACGTACTCGCGCGCGAAACCCCAGTCGCGCTGCGCATCGAGGTTGCCGAGTTCGAGGCAATCGAGCTTCCCGAGCGCGATGCGCGCGACGGCGTCGGAGACCTTGCGCGTGACGAACTCGCGCCCGCGCAGCGGCGACTCGTGGTTGAACAGGATGCCGCTGCTGCCGAAGATGCCGTACGACTCGCGGTAGTTGACCGTCATCCAGTGCGCGTACAGCTTCGCGACGCCGTAGGGGCTGCGCGGGTAGAACGGCGTGCCCTCGTCCTGCGGCATCGCCTGCACATGGCCGAACATCTCCGACGTGCTCGCCTGGTAGAAGCGGATCTTCGGATCGACGATGCGAACCGCCTCGAGCAGGTTGACGACGCCCATGCCGGTGACGAGTCCGGTGTTGACCGGCTGGTCGAACGAAACGGCGACAAAGCTCTGCGCCGCGAGGTTGTAGACCTCGAGGGGCTCCGCCTTCTCGAGGAGCCGGATGCACGAGCCGCCGTCGAGCAGGTCGAACTCGGTGAGGTGCAGACGCTCGTGGCCGAGGATTCCGAGCTCCTCGATCCGCCAGAAGTTGACGGAACTGCCGCGGCGGAACGTGCCGAAGACCCGGTAGCCCCGGGCGAGCAGGAACTGCGCGAGGTAGGCGCCGTCCTGCCCGGTGATCCCGGTGACGACCGCGTTGCGTGGCGTTGGCATGGGTGGATGGTTGTCGTGGAAGGATTCGGTCGGGCCGCGACGCGCCCCGCGCGCGGCGCGCTAGTACGAGCCGGGCGCGGCGAAGTTCTCGAAGCGCGTGTGTTCGCCGAGAAACGTGAGGCGCACGGTGCCGATGGGCCCGTTGCGCTGCTTGCCGACGATGATCTCGGCGGTGCCCTTCTCCTGCGTCTCCGGGTTGTAGACTTCGTCGCGGTAGATGAACAGGATGACGTCGGCGTCCTGCTCGATCGCGCCCGACTCGCGCAGGTCCGACATCACCGGCCGCTTGTTCGGACGCTGCTCGAGCGAGCGATTCAACTGCGACAGCGCCATCACCGGGACCTTGAGCTCCTTGGCGAGCGCCTTCAGCGACCGCGAGATCTCGGAGATCTCGGTCGCGCGGTTTTCGCCCGCCGACTGCGCCGCCATGAGCTGCAGGTAGTCGACGATCACGAGCCCGAGCTGGCCGTACTGCTTCTGCAGCCGCCGCGTGCGCGAGCGCACCTCGATCGAATTGAGCGCCGGCGTCTCGTCGATCAGGATCGGCGCTTCCGACAGCCGGCCGAGCGCGCTCGACAGGCGCTCCCAGTCGTCGGGACCGAGCCGCCCCGTGCGCAGCTTGTGCTGGTCGAGCTTGCCGACCGAGCCGATCATGCGCATCGCGAGCTGCGACGCGCCCATTTCCATCGAGAACACGACGACGGGCATCTTGAGCTCGAGCGCGACGTGCTCGCCGATGTTGATCGCGAGCGAACTCTTGCCCATCGAGGGGCGGCCGGCGACGATCACGAGGTCGCCGGGCTGCATCCCCGACGTCATGCGGTCGAGGTCCGTGTAGCCGGTGGCGATGCCCGTCACGTCCGACGGGTCGTCGCGGTTGTAGAGCGTCTCGATCCGGTCGACGACGCCGGCCAGCAGGTCCTTCAGCACCGCGTAGGTCCGCTGCCCGCGCGCGCCCTGCTCCGCGATGTGCAGCACCTTCGCCTCGGCGTCGTCGAGGACGCTCTTGGCACTGCGGCCCATCGGGTTGTACGCGGAGTCGGCGATCTCGCCGGCGGTGGCTGCCAGCTGGCGCAGGATCGAGCGCTCGCGGACGATCGCCGCGTAATGCCGGATGTTCGCGGACGTCGGCACGTTCTGCACGAGCGCGCCGAGATACGCGAGCCCGCCCACGTAGTCGAGCTTCTGCGCGGACCCGAGCGTCTCCGACAGCGTGATGACGTCGACCGGCTTGCCCTCGCTCGCGAGCGCGACGATGTGGCGATAGATGACGCGGTGCGCGTCGGTGTAGAAATCGTCCTCCGACACGACGTCGCCGATGCGGTCGGCGGCCTCGTTGTCGAGGAGCAGCCCGCCCAGGATCGACTGCTCCGCCTCCAGCGAATGCGGCGGCAGCTTCAGCGATTCGAGTTGGGGATCGTCGGGCATGGGGTGCGGGTTCGGTGAGTCGTCGATTCTACTGCGGCGCCCATCGCCGCGACACCGGCAGCGCGGGCCCCCGGCAAAAAGAAAATGGCCGCGCGAGACCGCGCGGCCATTTCCGGTACAGCGTGCGGCGGGATCTAGCCTTGCGTCGTGTCGCCGATGACCGTCACCGTGATGCCGGCGACCACATCGGTGTGCGGCGCGACCGTCAGCGGGAACTCGCCGGTGTGCTTCAGCGGGCCTTCCGGCATCCGGATCATCGCCTTCTCGACGGCGATGCCCTGCGCCTTCAGCGCCTCCATCACGTCGACGTTGGTGACCGACCCGAACAGGCGCCCGTCCATGCCGGACTTCTGCGTGATCTTCACGTTGAGGCCCTCGAGCTTCTCGGCCAGCGCCTGCGCGGCCGCGAGCCTGGCGCCGGCGGCGGCTTCGAGCTCGTGCCGCTTCACTTCGAGCATCTTGATGTTCTCCGGCGTCGCGCGCTTCGCCTTCCCTTGCGGGATCAGGAAATTGCGCGCGTAGCCGTTCTTCACCTTCACGACGTCGCCGAGATTGCCGACGTTCGCGAGCTTCTCCAGGAGGATGATCTGCATGAGCCGTTCCCCTTAGTGCCGGTCGGTGAACGGCAGCAGCGCGAGGAACTGCGCGCGCTTGATCGCCGTCGACAGCTGGCGCTGGTAGCGGGCCTTGGTGCCCGTCACGCGCGCCGGCATGATCTTGCCGTTTTCCTGCACGAAGTCCTTCAGGACATCGATGTCCTTGTAGTCGATCTCCGTGACCTTCTCCGCGGTGAACCGGCAGAACTTGCGCCGCTTGAACAGCGCATTGCCGCGATCGCGTTTCTTCAGGTCCTTCTTGCCTTTGCCTTTACCTCTTCCCAGCGGGCGGGGCATCTTGAATCCTTTCGTGTCCGTGAACTTCGAGTTCGATGTGCGTGATGTGCAGCGCGACGGTCACGCCGGTCCGGTAGCGCCGCGCGAGGAATCCCTCGCAGCGGATCTGCCCACCGACCGGTACCTGCCCGAGCTTCCTGGCCACGTCCCCGAATGCCACGGCGAACACTTCGCAATCGACCTTGCGCTGCCCGCCTGCCTCGGCCTGCACGGACTCGTGAACGAGCGTGCAGTCGATCGCCGGAATCCCGGCGGGCGTGTAGCGGAGGTCTCCGCGTTGCGTGAGCCTGGCGTCGAGCGTGAACCGGTTGGCCCCCGGCACGTCGGCTGCCGTTGTCCTGGCTTGGCCTTGGTTGGCCTTAGGCTGCGGCCGGCGCGGCGGGTGCCGCCGCGGGTTCCGCAGCGGCGGCCGGTGCGCGGGGCGCATCGCCTTCGCGCGGCGAATCGCGGCCCGTCAGCGAGCGTGCCTTCTCTTCCTTCATCATCGGCGACGGTGCGACCTTCGCGTCGCGCGTCGCGACGATCAGGTGGCGCAGCACGGCGTCGTTGAACTTGAACGCATGCTCCAGCTCGGACAGCGTCTCCTGGTCGCACTCGATGTTCATGAGCACGTAGTGGGCCTTGTGCACCTTCTGGATCGGATACGCCAGTTGCCGGCGGCCCCAGTCCTCGAGGCGATGGATGAGGCCCTTGTGGCCCGTCACCATCGTGCGGTACCGCTCGATCATCGCGGGCACCTGCTCGCTCTGGTCGGGGTGCACGATGAACACGATTTCGTAATGACGCATATGCAGAACACTCCTTTCGGTCGGTGGATGACGGCGTGCGTTCGCGGGCGGTGACGCCCGCCAAGTTCTCACTTGTTTCGCGCTTGGCCGTCGGTGGCCTCCCCGTCTGCGGCGGGTGAGGCAAGGGAACTCGAAAGTATATCCGGAAATGCTTGATCGATCAATGGGATAGCGTGGCGGTCCCGGCGGGCGCATGGCGCGCCAACGCACCGGTGGTCCGGGAAACCTTACGAATCAATCGGTTGGACAGACTCCGCCCTGCACTTCCCGCAGGCGATGTCGGCGTGCGTCGCGAAGGATGCGCCTAGGGTCCCGCGGCCAGCGCGGGCGCGCGGCCCGCGAGTTCCGCCAGCGCGGCATCGCGTTCCTTGCGCGGCAGTTCGGCGAGCACGCGGACCCGCTCGTAGAACCGCGGGAAGTCGCCCCGGCTTTCCGCGAGCAGCGCGCGGAACGCGGGCACCTGCGCCGTGTAGAGCGCCACCGACGCGACGCTCGCGTTGTTGGGTCCGCTGCCGTCGTGGCCGGCGAACCACCGGTCGTAGCCCGCCAGGCCCGGCTCGCCCGCCTTGGCGTGCTCGTACCGCGCCTTCATCCGCGCGAACACCTCCGCCTTCGCGCGCCGCTTCTCCTCGGCCGGCAGCTCCGCCGCGTAGAGCGCGGACAAGCCGGCGCGGGCCTCGCCCATGAGCTCGCGGAACTCGACGCGAAAGCGCTGGCTGCGCGCGTACTGCGCGGCGAGCGCGGGATCGTTCTGCGCGGCGAGCCAGCGCATGACGCCCGCCTCCTCCACGGTGGCCGCGAACGACTCGTTGAACTGCGTGTCGTCCTTCACGTAGACGACCTGGTGCGCGAGCTCGTGGAACACCATGCGCGCGACCTCGACCTGCGGCCAGCGCACGAACGTGGACAGCACCGGGTCGTCGAAGTAGCCGAGCGTCGAGTAGGCGGGCACGCCGCTCACCCAGACGTCGTCGCCCAGTGCCGCGAGCCGCGCCGCTTCCGCGCGCGCGTCGGCTTCGTTGAAGTAGCCGCGGTAGCTGACGCAGCCGGCGATCGGGAAGCACCACTGCCGTGGCACGAGCGAGAGCTCGGGCGCCGCGAACACGTTCCAGACCACGAAGGGGCGCTCCAGGTCCGCGTAGCGCGTATAGCTTGCGTTGTCGGGGAGTCCCAACTCGCGGCTCGCGTAGGCGCGGATCGCGAGGACGCTGCCGAGCCGCTGGCGCAACGCCGCGTCGGCCGACGTGTCGATCACCTCGGGAATCGGCTTCGCCCGGGCGAGGATGTCGAGCTGTCCCGCCGCGCTCTGCCAGTAGTAGTCGGCGGTGTCGACCGCGCCGCAGCCGGACAGCGCGAGTCGCCGCGAGCAGCGCGAGGAACCGGCGCGCCATCAGCGCTGCAGGTATCGCGCGAGGCGCGCGACGCCGTCCTCGAGCTTGGCCTGGTCGATCGGTGTACGCGAAACGCACGTGCTCGCGCGCGCGGTGGAGGCCGAAGTCGAGGCCCGGCGTGATCGCGACGCCGCAGCCTTCGAGCACGTCGCGGCAGAACTGCTCGCTGTCGGCGGCGAACGCACTGCAGTCGGCGTACACGAAGAAGCCGCCGGTGGGCGTGACCGGCACGCCAAAGCCCAGCTCGCGCAGCGCGGGGACGAGGTAGTCGCGGCGCGCCTCGAACGCGCGGCGGCGCGTCTCGAGGATCGCGAGCGTTGCGGGCTCGAAGCACGCGAGCGCGGCGCGCTGCGAGGGCGTGGCGGGCGAGATGTACAGGTTCTGCGCAAGCTTCTCCAGGTCGCGCACGTGACGCTCGGGGGCGACCAGCCAGCCCAGCCGCCACCCGGTCATGTTGAAGTACTTGGAGAAGCTCGACACGACGAACGCGTCGTGCGCGAACTCGAGCACGCTGCGCGGACGCTCGCCGTACGTGAGTCCGAGGTAGATCTCGTCGACGATCAGCTCGCCGCCGCGATCGGTCATCTCCGCGGCGATCCGCTCGAGCTCCTCGTAGGGCACGACGGTGCCGGTGGGATTGGACGGCGACGCGATCAGCGCGCCGCGCGTCGTCGGCGTCCAGTGGCGCGCGATGAGATCGGCGGTGAGCTGGTAGTTCGACTCGGGCCCGACCGGAATGCCCACCGGCGCGCCTTCGAGCACGCGCACGAAATGGCGATTGCACGGGTAGCCGGGATCGGACAGCAGGATCCGCTCGTCGCGGTCGACCAGCAGCGCCATGACGAGCAGCAGCGCCGCCGACGATCCCGCCGTCACGATGATGCGTTCGGGCGCGACCGCGACGCCGTAGTGGTCGGCGTAGTGCCGCGCGATCGCGTGCCGCAACGCCGGCAGGCCGAGCGCGGACGTGTAGTAGATGTCGCCGCTGCCGATCGCGCGCTGCGCCGCCGCGATGACCGGCGCGGGCGTCGGAAAGTCGGGCTCGCCGATCTCCATGTGCACGACCGAGCGGCCGGCGGCTTCCAGCGCGCGCGCGGCGGTCTGCACTTCCATCACGTGAAACGGCGCGATGCCGGCGACGCGGGCAGCGGTGCGGATGCGGGTATCCATCGAAAGTCTTAAGCGGCGCCGGGCGCGGAAAGCGCTATCGTACCGCCTGGGGCGATCCGGACCAACCAGGACCGGGCCGAGCGGGACCAACGACGCTTGCGCCGATGTGGGCCCGCTCGGCTCGAGCCGACAGGGACCCGCCACGCCAGGCCAAATCGATTGAATTTGATTCTGCGCAAGCGATCCACGACCATGTCGAACCCCGGCGCCTCGCGTGCGGTCCCCGCACTCCTGCTCGCGGCGTGCGTTGCGCCGACGGCGCTCGCGCAGGTCTGGAAGTGCGCGGACGAGCGTGCGCAGGTGGTCTACCAGGACACGGCGTGCCCCGCCGGACGCGAACTCGCCGATCTGTCGCAGATTCCCTCGACCGTGTCGGTGATTCCGCCGCGGCCCGTGCCGGGCACCGTGACGCGCTCGCTGGCCGCGCGGCCCGTGAAGACCTCCGCCGCGGCGCGCAAGGTGCCCGCCGCCGGGCGACCCCGCGCAGCGCCGCTACCTGCACGCGGGCATGCACGAGGGCGAGGTCGTCGCCAGCGTCGGCGCGCCCGACCTGAAGAGCGGCGGCGGCAGCCGCAAGCTTGCGCGCTGGACGTACCTGCCGTCGCCGCGCGACCCGCAGACGCTCACCACCGTCCTGCTCGAATACGGGAAGGTGATCGAGGTCGAGCGCAAGGTGGTCCGATGAGGGCGCTGGTCCAGCGGGTCCGCGAAGCCTCGGTCACGGTGGACGGCCGCATCACCGGCGCCATCGGCCCGGGACTGCTGGTGCTCGCCGGCATCACCGCCGATGACACGGCGGAGGACCGCGACTGGCTGGTGCGCAAGATCGTCGCGCTGCGCATCTTTGCCGACGACGCCGGCGTGATGAATCGTTCGGTGCAGGACACCGGCGGCCGCGTGCTCGCGGTGTCGCAGTTCACGCTCTACGCATCGACGCGCAAGGGCAACCGGCCGTCGTACACGGCGGCGGCGCCGCCCCCCATCGCGGCCCCCGCCTTCGAGCAGTTCGTCGCGGCGCTGGCGGAGGCACTCGGCACGCCCGTGCCCACCGGCGTGTTCGGGGCCGACATGCAGGTGGCGCTCGTGAACGACGGGCCCGTGACGATCTGGCTCGACTCGCGCTCCCGCGAGTAGCAGCAGCGAACGCCGCCGCGGTCAGTTCCGGTCCGGCCTGGCCGGCGGCAGGTACCACTTCTCCTTCGGCACGAGCTTCGCGTCGGGCGGATCCGACCGGTACGCCGGCGTCATGATCGCGACGCCGTACTCGTTGAACACGTCGAGGATGTTCCGGTGCAACGCCGAATACAGCTCCGGGATCCGGTGCGGGTCGTCGCAGCCGACGTTGATCTCGTAGGTCACCGCGAAATCGCCCAGCAGCGTCTGGAGCACGAACGGCGCGGGATGCGGCGCGAGCCCCGCCGTGCGCGAGGCCGCCTCCAGCAGCATCGCCTCCACCTGCCGCCACGGCGTTTCGTAGCCGATGCCCACCGTCGTGTGCAGCAGCAGCCCCGATGTCTTCGCGAGCGTGCTGTAGTTGATCACGTGGCCGTTGATGATCTGCGAGTTCGGGATCACCACCTCCTCGTTCTTGGGCGTGCGCACGTGCGTCACCTGCAGGCGCATCGCGGTCACGTCGCCGGTCACGTCGCCGATCCGCACGCGGTCGCCGACGCGGAACGCGCGGCGGTACGTCATCATGTAGCCGGCGACGATGTTCGAGATCGCCGTCGTCGAACCCAGCGAGAACACGACGCCCGCGAAGAGCGACAGCCCCTTGAACGCCGCCGATTCCGATCCGGGAATGTACGGGTACGCGACCACCAGCCCCAGCGCGACGATGGCCAGGCGCACGATCTTGTAGGTGGGGATCGCCCATTCCGGCTCGAAGCCCGCGAGCGTCACCGCGCCGCGCTCGACCGCCGTGAAGAACGCGCGCACGAGCCGCAGCACGCCGCGCACGATGTAGTAGAGGACGAGCAGGAAGATGAGGTGCGGAATGGACCCCAGCGCCTTGGTCCCCAGCGCCTTCAGCGGCTCCAGCACGTTCTCCAGCAGGTCGTTGCCGAAGCCGAACGACCACGGGAACTGGCGCAGCAGGAACACGAGCCAGGCCAGCGTCAGCGCGGCGAGCAGCACGACCGTGAGCATTCGCAGCAGCGCGGACACCACGTCCCGGATGCGTTCGGCCCGGACGATCGCGAACGACTGGATGCCGACGGTCTGGACCCGCCTCTCCACGGTGCTGCGGATGCGCCGTCCGAGGCGCATGGACACGAACAGCAGCAGGCCGGCCAGCAGCGCAAACAGCAGCGTGCCGCCGCCCGCCAGAAGGTACCCGCGCGTCACCCGTTCGGGCCTGCGTGCGGCGCGATAGTCGCCGATCGCCGTCGCGATGCGCTGCCGGTAGGCGTCCGAGACTTCGGCGACGTTGAGCTGCTCCACGTCGGCGTCGGCCGGCATCACCAGCATGAGCCGCGTCGGCCCCGCCATGATCGCGACGTAGGCGCCGTCGGGCGCGGTACGCACGCTCGCGATATCGACCTTGGGGTCCGCCGCGGCCGCTTCGATCCGGCGCGCAATGGCGGCGGCGCGGTCGGTGGCAGGGAAGCTCGATGCCCCGCGCACCTTGAAGAGCTTGACGCCGTCCACCTCGACCGGTGCCAGCTCGATCGCCCGCTCGGGGTCCTGCTCCACGTCCGCGGCGAACGCGCCCGGCATCCACGCGCAGGACACGAAGGCGAAGAGTGCGGACAGCACCGCCGCAACAGGGTGAAACGCAGGGTTGTTCATATGCAGCCGCGACTTCCGGGGCAAGGGCCGGACCCGGGATGGGCGGCACTCCCGCCATTATCTCCGATCGCCACGCGACCCGGACCGCGTCGGGCACCCGCCCGGCCCGCCATGTATTGAGGCGGATCAATCGGCGCCGGCGGCGCGGGTGTTCCACTGGACGCACCGCGGACCGCCGACCGGCGCGTCCGCCTGCCCATCCCATGCCGATGCCCCGCCTCTCCCTGCGCCTGACCATCGTCGTCGCCACGCTCGCGCTTGCGGCCGCCGTGTTCGCGTGGTTCGCCGCGCGCGGAACGGCCGTCGACGTCGTGCCGGTCGAAGCCACCCGCATCACGCAGTCGGTGGTGGTCAGCGGCCGCGTCCTCGCGCCGGCCAAGTCCGAGCTCGGCGCGGCGATCACCGGTCGCGTGCAGTCGGTGGCCGTCGACGAAGGCGAGCACGTCGCGGCCGGCGCACTGCTGATCGAGCTCGAGCAGGCGGAACTGGTTGCGGCGCTCGCGCAGGCGCGCGCCGCGGAGGCGGCCGCGGAGACGCGAATCGCGCAGTGGCGCGATGTCGGTGCGCCGAACGCGCAGCAGCTTCTCGCGCAGGCCGAGGCCAATTTCCGCGTGGCCGAGCGCGATGCCGCGCGCCAGGAACAACTCTTCAGGCAGGGCTTCATCGGCGAGGCGCGGGTCGACGAGTCGCGGCGCGCCGTTGCCATCGCGAAGAGCCAGCTCGAAACGGCGCGGTCAACCGCCACCGGCTACGGCGCCGCAGGCGCCGAACGGCAACTGCTCGAGAATGCGCGCCTGCAGGCGCGCGGCGCGCGGGAGGCCGCCGCGGCCAAGCTCGCGCAGACGAGGATCGTCGCGCCGTCCGCCGGCACGATTCTCGACCGCAGCGTGGAGCCGGGCGACATCGTGCAGCCGGGCAAGCGATTGCTGACGCTCGCCGTCGACGGACCGACCCGCCTGACCGCGCTCATCGACGAGAAGAACCTTGCCCTCGTGCGGGTCGGACAAGCCGCGCTCGCGTCGGCCGATGCGTTTCCCGATGCACGCTTCGCGGCGACGCTCGACTACCTGTCGCCGGGCATCGACGTCCAGCGCGGCACCGTCGAGGCCAAGTTCAGCGTCGCGTCGCCGCCGCGCTTCCTCCGGTCGGACATGACGGTCGCCATCGACATCGGTGTCGCCGACAAGGATCGTGCGCTCGTCGTGCCGGCCGGCGCCGTGCGCGACGCGGGTCTGCCCGAGCCCTGGGTGCTCGCGCTGCGCGACGGCCGTGCCGAGCGCCGCGCGGTGCGCCTGGGCGCGCGCGGCCCGGCGCGCGTCGAACTCCTCGACGGCGCGGCCGCGGGCGACGTGCTGATCGTCACGCCGGGCATCGAGCCCGGCCAGCGCGTTCGCGCGCGCTAGAGAAGGATCGCGATGCCGTTCGAGTGGGTCGTCGCGCTGCGGTTCCTCCGCGAAGGCCGCTTCCAGACGGCGCTCATCGTCGGCGGCGTCGCCGCCGGGGTCGCGGTCTTCATCTTCATCACCGCGCTCGTGAACGGTCTGCAGTCCAACACGATCAAGCGCACGCTCGGCACGCAGGCGCACATCGTCGTTCGCCCGGCCGAGGAAGTGGCGCGGCCGCAGCGCGATGCCAGCGCCGGCGCGGAGGCCATGCCGTCGGTGGAGGCCCGCGCGCAGCGCCTGCGCTCGATCGACCAGTGGCAGCCGCTCGAAGCGGCGCTCGGCCGCACGCCGGGTGTGGTCGCCGTATCGCCGATGGTGACCGGGCCGGGGTTCGCCGTTCGTGGCGATGCGAGCAAGTCGATCGCGATCGTCGGCATCGATCCGGTCCGCTACAACCGGATCGTCGCCATCGGCGACAAGCTCGTCGCCGGCGAATTCCGCGTGCAGGCCGGCGAGGCCGTGCTCGGCCGCGATCTCGCGCAGGACCTGGGACTGCGCCTGGGCGACCGCGTGCGCCTCGTCACCGCCCAGAGCGAGGTGATCACCGCCGACACGTTCACGATCACGGGTGTGGTCGACTTGGGCGTGCGCGAACTCAATCGCCGTACCGTGTATGTCGGATTGCGTCCCGCGCAGAATCTGCTGGCGCTGCCCGGCGGCGCGTCGCAGCTCGACCTCACGGTCACGGACCTGTTCGCCGCCGAGGAGATCGCGCAGCGCATTGCCGCGACGACGGGGCTCACCGTCGAATCGTGGATGCGCACGAACGAACAGCTCCTGGCCGCCATCAACGCCCAGACGATCACCACGCGGATGATCCGGATCTTCGTCGTCGTCATCGTCGTGCTGGGGATCGCGAGCGTGCTGGTGGTGTCCGTCGTCCAGAAGCGGCGCGAGATCGGCATCCTGCGCGCGATGGGCGCCCCGCGCGGCAAGGTGCAGCGCGTGTTCCTGCTGCAGGGCGCCATCGTGGCGCTGGCGGGCTCCGTGATCGGATGCGCGCTGGCCGCCGCGATGATGCAGTTGTTCCGCTCGCTCGCGCGCAACGGCGACGGCACGCCGCTGTTCGATCTCGAGATCGCGCCCGAACTCTTCGCGACCGCCTGCGCGGGCGCCATCGTGTGCGGCCTGCTCGCGGCGGCCGCGCCGGCCCGGCGCGCGGCGGCGCTCGATCCGGCGCAGGCGATCAGGATGTGACGATGGACGCTCCGCTCGTCGAACTCGCCGGCATCCGCAAGATCTACGGCATCGGCACCGAAGTCGAGACGGAGGTGCTGCACGGCATCGATCTCGTGCTCGCGGCAGGCGAATTCGCCGCTTTGATCGGTCCCTCGGGGTCCGGCAAGTCGACGCTGCTCAACATGATCGGACTGCTGGAGCCGCCCACCGGCGGCTCGTACCGGATCGCCGGCCGCGAGACTTCGGCACTCGACGATGCGCAGATCACGACCTTGCGCGGCAGCACGATCGGCTTCGTGTTCCAGTTTCACCATCTGCTGCCCGCGTTCACCGCCACCGAGAACGTACTGTTGCCGGGGCTCATCGCGGAGGGGCCGGTGACTCGCGATCGGCGCGAGCGCGCGCGGCAACTGTTGCGCGACGTGGGTCTCGCCGACCGGCTCGACTACAGTCCGCGCAACCTGTCGGGCGGCCAGCAGCAGCGCGTGGCGATCGCGCGCGCGCTGTCGCTCGCATCGCCGCTGGTGCTGGCCGACGAGCCGACCGGCAATCTCGACACCCATGCGGCCGACGAGATCTTCGCGCTGATGCGCCGCTTCAACCGCGAGCGCGGCACGGCGTTTCTCGTCGTCACGCACGACCCGCGGCTCGCCCGCCGCTGCGACCGCATCATCGAACTCGTCGACGGCACCATCGCGAGCGACCGCGCCAACGACGCGAGCGCCGTAGCCGACGCCTGAGCCACTTCGAGGACGCCGCAGGCATCCCGGGGCTCCCGAAACGATCACAGTTTCTGGCCGCCCGGCGACCCGGCAGGCCCCGCGCTTCGCAAACGCCGCGCCAACTGCGGCGTCAGGGCTGCCCGTTGATCGGACGGATTTCGACGGCCGACGACCCCGGCCCCGACCGCGCGACCGCTTGCCATGTGATCGTCTGGGTGTAGGGCGCGCCGGTTCCCCAGACGTTGGCCGCGTGCAACGTGTAGGAACGTTCCCCCGGCGTCGCGGCATTGGCGATGCAGGATTCGCCCCCGGTTTCCGCCTCGCTCTGGCAATTCGTCCAGAAGAAGGCGGTCGGCTTGCCGTCGCAGGACGCGTACAGCGGGTACGGAATGCCGACCCGCGGTACCCCCGGGCCGATGGCGATCGTGCAGCGTGGCGGGCGTGCCTCCCAGTTGAGCGTTCGGGTCGCCGGCGCGGAGTTGCCCACCTCGTTGGTGGCGACCACGCTGTAGGTTACGGACCCGGCCGTGGTGCGGGTCGCGTAACACTCGCCGTCGTTGCTGGTGCAATTCGTCCACACGAACGACTTCGGGTGGTTGTCGCATCTTGCCAGCAGGCGGTTGACCTCCGAGGCGACCGGCTCCGAGTACCGGACTTCGATTTCGCACACGGGAACCGCGATCTGGACCGGAGGGTACGGAACGCACATGGCGACCGGAGGCGTGCCGTAGCCTTCCTGCACGTAGCCGCGCTCCAGCGTCGTGACCGACTCGCCATAGTTCGTAAGGTAGCGATGGTTGACGTCGGTACGCTGGTTGAACAGGCGGAACAGCGGCTCGGTTCCGGACCGGCAGAAGCCGGAGTCCGCAACGGGCAACACCGTCCGAAATACTTCGTACGATTCCAGCAGCCACTGCTCGGGCCACTTCCGCGCCACCTCCGCACATTCCGCCGGGGACGCGGAATAGAAGTGCGAGTCGAGGCCGTAGGCCGGGTTGCCGTAGAAGCGGCATACCGGCGTCGTGCCCGGTGTCCCGGCTCCCGGGGGGTACACCCCGAACGACAGACCGGTCCGCGCCCAGCCTTTGAACACACCGTTGTCCAGCGCCGTTATCTCCGAAGCGCTGGCCGTGACGAAGAAGTGATCGAGTCCGGCGTGGTAGTACTCGATGGCGTCGAGGATCTGCGCCCTCGCCGACGCGCTCAGCGCGGCGAAGGCGGCGGCGAGCAGCAGCGTGTAAAGGCGTCGCGCAAGCATGGTTTCAGATCGGTGCGTGAAGAACGCTGGGCGACGCCATGCCGAGAATTCTACCCCTCCAGCAAGCTCCGCAGCATCCACGCGTTCTTCTCGTGGATCTGCATCCGCTGCGTCAGCAGGTCGGCCGTGGGCTCGTCGTGGGCGCTGTCGACGACCGGGAACACGGAACGCGCCGTGCGGACGACCGCCTCGTTGCCCTCGACCAGCAGGCGCACCATCGCCTCGGCCTTCGGCTGGCCCGGCGTTTCCTTGATCGATGCGAGCTTCACGTACTCGGCGTAGGTGCCGGGTGCGGGGAAGCCGAGCGACCGGATGCGCTCGGCGATGAGGTCGTTGGCCAGCCACAGTTCGTTGTACTGCGTCTCGAACATGAGATGCAGCGTGTTGAACATCGGGCCCGTCACGTTCCAGTGGAAGTTGTGGGTCTTGAGGTAGAGCGTGTAGTTGTCGGCCAGCAGGCGCGACAGTCCGTCCGCGATCTTCGCCCGTTCCTTGGGCGCGATGCCGGTGTCGATCAGCGGTGCGGTGACCTTCTTGTCCTTCATCGGGTACTCCTTGCGAATGAGTCGGCCTTGCGGCGCGGGTGGAACCTGCGTTCATCGTCGCATGAAACGCGCATCAATGGCGACCGGGACTACGGCAGGTCGAACAGCAGCACTTCCGCCGCCTGGCCGCGCTCGATCGCGACCGCGGACTCGCCTTCGATGCGCACGGCGTCGCCGGCGGCGAGATCCATGCCGTTGACGCGCACCGCGCCCCGGGCGACATGGACGTACGCTCGCCGTTGCGGCGCCAGCGCATGCGTCGCCGCGTCGTCGCCGTCGAATTGGCCCGCGTAGATCCGCGCGTCCTGGTGGATCGTCACGGCCCCGCCGGCGCCCGCGGGTGCCGCGATCAGCGCCAGCGCACCGCGCTTGTTCGCCGCATCGATGCGCGCCTGTTCGTACGACGGCGCGATGCCTCGCTCCGCCGGCTCGATCCAGATCTGCAGGAAGTGCACGGCCTGCGTCGCCGACGGGTTGAACTCGCTGTGGAGCACACCGCGTCCCGCGCTCATCCGCTGCACGTCGCCCGGGACGATGACCGATCCGGTCCCCATGTTGTCCCGGTGCGAAAGCTCGCCATCGAGCACGTACGACAGGATCTCCATGTCGCGGTGGCCGTGCGTACCGAAGCCCTTGCCGGGTTGCACGCGATCCTCGTTGATGACGCGCAGCGGACCGAACCCCATGTGCGCCGGGTCGTAGTAGTCGGCAAACGAAAAGCTGTGGTGGGAATCCAGCCAGCCGTGGTTGGCATGCCCTCGTTCCGGACCGGGACGTAACGTTATCATTCGATTCTCCTGATGTACCACCTGCTGCGGCCAGGGCCTCCACCTCGCCTTAGGTTCGGAAGATACGGTTGCGGAAGACCGAACAAAAGGCCAAAATCCTGACGACTTAATTCAATATTTTTGAATATGAGTGTCTCGCTCGACGCGCTGGCCGTGCTCGACGCGATCGAACGTCGCGGCAGCTTCGCCGCCGCCGCGCTGGAACTCGATCGCGTGCCGTCCGCCATCACCTACACGGTACGCCGGCTGGAGGACGACCTCGACCTGCTGCTGTTCGACCGACGCGGCCATCGGGCCCGGCTCACGCCGGCGGGACGGGCGCTCGTGGACTCGGGGCGCGAGCTGCTCGCCGCGGCCGCCGCCGCGGAACAACGCGCGCGCCGCGTGGCGACCGGCTGGGAGACGCGGCTGCGCATTGCCGTGGACGCCGTGATTCCGCTCGCGCGCGTCTATCCGCTGGTCGCCGCGTTCTACGCCGAGTGCGAAGCGCGCGGCGTCGCGCACACCGAATTGCGGATCTCCCGCGAAGTGCTGGGCGGCGCGTGGGACGCGCTGGCCGAGGGACGCGCCGACCTCGTGCTCGGCGCACCGGGCGACCCGCCCGCGGGCGGCGGCTATCGCGTGCGCGCGCTGGCCAACGTGACGAACGTGTTCGCGGTTGCGCCAACGCATCCGCTCGCCCTTGCGCAGGAGCCGCTGACCGAGGCGCAGATCCGACGCCATCGGGGCATCGTGGCCGCGGACACGTCGCGACGGCTCGCGCCGCGCAGCGTGGGCGTGCTCGCGGGGCAGCCGACGCTGACGGTGCCCGACCTTGAAGCGAAACTGGCCGCGCAACTCGCGGGCCTGGGGTGCGGCTTCCTGCCGCTGCCGCTGGCCGCGCCCCACCTCGCCGCCGGACGGCTCGTCGAACGGGCCGTGGAAGCGCCGCCTCCGCCGGGCCGCGCGCACCTCGCGTGGCACGGCGGGACGCCGGGCAAGGCGCTCGCCTGGTGGCTCGACGCGGTCAGTCGCGCGGATTGGCGCTTCCTCGCGCTCGCGACGCTGGCCGCGCCGGTACCGGGCGCGGCCCCGGCGCGCAAGGCGCAAGGAGGCCATCCACGCACGCGCAATCGTTGAGCGCCTCCTGTCGTCCGGCGCGCGATCGACACGCACCCCGCACGGCGACGGAAGGAACGAAGGACCGGACCTATGGGCGGCAGGCTCGCATCACCAGCGCAACGTCGCGCCGGCGAGCCAGACCTGCCGGGCCGCCGCCCGATTGAGCCGCGCCTGGAAACCGAGGTCCACATCGAGCCACGAGGTCACCGAGTAGATGAAGCCCGTGCGGGCAACCGCCGGCCATTGCGCATTGGACGGATCGGTGTTGGAGAAGGTCGCCGCTTCGATGAAACCGCGCAAGGGTGCGTCGTCCGGGCGCGTGAGCGCGATCGAGAACGCCCCGAGGTTCGCGCGCACGCCCGGCTGCTGCGTGCGCGCGTAGATCGCGTTCGCGTAGACCGCATACGCGCCGCTCGCGAAGCCCGCGACGGCGATCGCGTGGTAACCCACCCGGCCGGAACCCAGCCCGCGGTCGACGTCTCCGGTGGGCAGGTCGACGCCCGCGCGCACGGCGAACGCCCAGGGTTCGCTCTCGTAAAAACGCCACTTGACGTCGACCAGCGTGTCCCCGGCGCCGAACACGGTGGGCGCGTTCGCCGGCATCTGGCGCAGCACGATCGCCTGCACGATGAGGTCGACCGAATCCGTTGCGCCGATCGAGAACTGCGGAAAGATGCCGACTTCGCGCCCGTCGAATTCGGGCGCGCCCCGACGTGCGGCGGCGCCCAGCTCGAGTTCGAACTTCCCCGCGCCCTGCGTGCCGGGATCCTCGGTGATGAACGGGTGCGCGGCGATCGCCGCGCCGGCGCCGAGCGACACGACGGCGGCGACCAGCGCACGCGCGGCAGGCAGACGGCGAAGCAGTGTGACAGCACGCATATGGGCTTGGCCGCGACGCAGTCGAATCGATCTTCGCGCGGCGCTACAGCTTGTACGCGGCCTTGGCGAAGTCGTGCGCGAGTCCTGGCGCCAGGTCGAACGCCTCGTCCTCGGCGAGGCGGTGCTCGGACGACGAGCGTGGCGAGGAAGCGGCAGTCGATCCGGCGCGCGACGTCGTGCCGCGCCGGGATCGACATGAACGCACGCGTGTCGTCGTTGAATCCGACGGTGTTGTAGAAGCCCGCCGTCTCGGTCGCCTGCTCGCGGAACCGCAGCATGCCCTCCGGGCTGTCGTGGAACCACCACGGCGGACCCAGCTTCAACGCCGGATAGTGGCCCGCCAGCGGCGCCAGTTCGCGCGAGTAGACGGTCTCGTCGAGCGTGAACAGGATGATCGTCAGCGCGGGCTCGTTGCCGAAGCGGTCGAGCAGCGGTCGCAGCGCGCGCACGTAGTCGGTCCGGGTGGGGATGTCCGCCCCCTTGTCGCGGCCGAAGCGGCTCATCACGAGCGGATTGTGATTGCGCAGGCTGCCCGGGTGAATCTGCATGACGAGGCCGTCGTCGACGCTCATCGCGGCCATCTCGGTCAGGATCTGGCCACGGAACGTCTCGGCCTCGGCGGCGGAGATGGTGCCGGCAAGCGCGCGATCGAGGAGACGCTGGCACTCGGCCGGCGAAAGATCGCTGGTCTGGGCCGTGGGGTGGCCGTGGTCGGTCGACGTCGCGCCCATCGCCCGGAAGTACGCGCGGCGGTTGCGGTGCGCGGCGAGGTAGCCTGCCCAGGTCGCCGTGTTCTCGCCGGTGATGGCGCCGAACTGCGCGACGTTGCCGGCGAAGCCCTCGAACTCGGGATCCGCGACCGGATCAGGGCGGTACGCGGTGACGACGCGTCCCTTCCAGCCGGACTCCCGGATCTTCCGGTGATGGTCGAGCGGATCGAGCGGCGATTCGGTCGTCGCGATCACTTCGATGTTGAAACGCTCGAACAGCGCGCGCGGACGGAACTCGGGCGTCGCGAGGCACGCGTTGATCCGGTCGAAGCAGCGGTCCGCAGACTCGGGCGTCAACCGTTCGTCGATGCCGAACACCGTCGCGAACGCGTGGTCGAGCCACATGCGCGAGGGCGTGCCGCGGAACAGGTGAAAGTGTTCGGCGAACGTGTGCCATATCCGGCGCGGGTCCGTCGCGATCGGACCGCCATCGTGGCGCGGAATGCCCAGGTCCTCGAGTCGTATGCCCTGGCTGTAGAGCATCCGGAACACGTAGTGGTCCGGCGTGATGAACAGCGCCGAGGCGTTGGCGAACGGCGTGTCGTCGGCGAACCACTGCGGATCGGTGTGGCCGTGCGGACTGACGATGGGCAGATCCTTCACCGTCGCGTACAGGCGGCGCGCGAGAGCGCGGACCGCCGGGTCGGCGGGGAACAGCCGGTCGGGATTCAGGTTGAGCGGAATGGACATGTGGGGGTCCTCGAGAACGATGGCGGGAGTCTTTCCTGCAAATCCCGATTTCCTGCGATGCGACGCGGACGCGGTTGAATCCGCTTCAGGCGCCACGCAGATGCGTCGCGACCGTAGCCTGCGTCCCGTCGCGGAACAGCGCGATCACGTTGCCGCGCACCGCTTCGCGAAACGCGTAGTGCGCGACGAGGTCGGTACCGAACACGCTGGTGAGATCGAGGAACCCGTCCGCGATCGGCCCGGGGTCCCCGCCCGCGTCCCGGACGATCTGCCGGAAGGTCTCGGCGAGCGGGTCCTGCACCTCGATCGGCGCACCGCGCCCATCCGTGCCGGACGCGTAGCGGATCCAGCCGGCCACCGCGAGCGACAGGTGCGCGATGGAAGCGCCCGCGGCCAGGCGGTCGCGGATCGTGCCGAGCAGCCGCTGCGGCAGCTTCTGCGACCCGTCCATCGCGATCTGGCGCGTGCGGTGCGGCAGCGCGGCGTTGCGGAAGCGTGTCATCAGCTGTGCGCAGTAGTGCGCGAGATCGATGCCCGGGGGCCGCGCGAGCGTGGGCGCGATTTCCTCCGCCATCTGGCGTTCGACGAGCACCGACAGCAGCGGATCCGCCGATGCCTGCCAGACGTAGTCGTGCCCCATCAGGAAGCCCAGGTACGCGAGCGTGGAATGACTGCCGTTGAGCAGGCGCAGCTTCATGAGCTCGAACGGCGCGACGTCCGGCGCCAGTTGCGCGCCCGCATCCTCCCAGCGCGGACGCGCGGCGGCGAAGCGGTCCTCGATGATCCATTGGCCGAACGGCTCCGCCGATACGGGCGCGGCGTCGTGCACGCCGAGAAGCCGCTCGGCTTCCGCGAAGTCGGCGTCGGTCGTCGCCGGCACGATGCGGTCGACCATCGTCGAGGGGAACGCGACGTTCTCGCCGATCCACGCCGCGAGCGCGGGATCGCGCAGGCGCGCGAACGCGTGGACGAGGCCTTCGACCGTGCGCCCGTTGTGCGGCAGGTTGTCGCAGCAGACGAAGGTCAGCGGCCCCGTCGCCGGCCGCGCGCCGCGCGGCGAAGCCCGCGACCATGAGGCCGATCGCCGACTGCGGCGCGTCCGGCTGCGCCAGGTCGTGCACGATGTCCGGATGCGCGTCGTTGAGCGCGCCGGTCGCCGGGTCGTGGCAGTACCCCTTCTCGGTCACGGTCGCCGTCACGACGAGAATGCGCGGGTCGGCGAAGCGTGCGACGAGCGCGGCCGCGTCGGCGCCCGCGAACAGCGTCTCGCGCAGCGCGCCGATCACGCGGGGCGTCGTGCCCTCCCCGGTGCGCGTGAGCAGCGTGTAGAGGCCGTCCTGCGCCGCGAGCGGCGCGATCGCGCGCGGCGTCTTGAGCGATACGCCGCAGATGCCCCACCGCGGATCGGCGGCGAGCACGTCGTCCGTGTAGACGGCCTGATGCGCGCGGTGGAACGCGCCGAGGCCCAGGTGCAGGATGCCCGTCGCGATGGCGCGCGGGTCGTAGGCCGGACGCGCGACGCCGGCAGGAAGCCCCGCGAGCGCAGCCAGGTTCAGGGGCGCCATCGCCGGAGCCTAGCGGACGTACCCGGCAAGCCGGGGCAGCCACATCGAGAACGCGGGAACGTAGGTGACGATCATCAGCGCCGCCGTCAGCGACAGGTAGAACGGCGCGATCGTCCGCATCACCTTCTCGACCGAGATCTCGCCGATCGCGCAGCCGACGAACTGCGTGGTGCCCACCGGCGGCGTGTTGAGGCCGAGCGCGCAGTTGATGAGCAGCATCATCCCGAACTGCACCGGGTCCATGCCGTACTGCATGCAGATCGGCAGGAAGATCGGCGTGCAGATCAGGATCGTCGCCGCCATGTCGAGGAACGTCCCCAGCAGGAACAGGATGACGTTCACCAGCATGAAGATCACCCACGGCGTCTGACGTGAGGCTCGACAGCGCCTTGCCCGTGACCTCGGCGACGCTGTAGAGGCTCATCAGGTAGCCGAGCGTGGCCGACACGCCGATCAGCAGCAGCACGACGCCGGTCTTCTTCACCGCCCGGGCCGCGGCCTTGAGGAAGTCGTCCCACGACAGGCTGCGGTACACGAACACGGTGATGACCAGCGCGTACAGCACGGCGACCGACGCCGACTCGGTGGCCGTGAACACGCCCGACAGGATGCCGGCGACGATGATGACGGCGACGAAGAGACCGGGCGCGGCCGCGGCAAGCGAGACGCCAGACCACGTCCCAGCCCGGGAACGTGCCGGCCGGGTAGCCGCGCTTGATCGCGACCGCATAGGCGGCGACCAGGTTGCAGATGGTGAGCACGAGCGCCGGCAGCAGGCCGGCCAGGATCAGCGCGGCGATCGACACCTTCCCGCCCGCGGCGAGCGAATAGATGATCATGTTGTGGCTCGTCGGCATCAGCGCGCCGACCAGCGCCGCGTGCGTGGTCACGTTGACCGCGTAGTCGGCGTCGTAGCCCTCCTTCTTCATCATCGGGATCATCACGGCGCCCATCGCGGACACGTCCGCGACCGGCGAGCCCGACACGCCGCCGAACAGCGTGCACGCGACGACGTTCGACATGCCGAGGCCGCCGCGCACGTGGCCGACCAGGTTCTTGGCGAGCTCGACGATCCGGTGCGCGATGCCGCCGTAGAGCATGATCTCGCCGGCGAAGATGAAGAACGGGATCGCGAGGAACGAGAACACCGTCATTCCCGAGACCATGCGTCCGAAGACGACGGCCATCGGCAATCCCTCGTACAGGATCGTCACGACGGCGGAGAGGCCGATCGCGAACGCGACCGGCACGCCCAGGATCAGGAGCAGCAGGAAGACGATGGAGAGGATGGTCAGGGCCATGGGGCGCTCGGGTCAGGGTCGGTGCGGTGCCGCGCCGGTCAGTACCACGACGGCACGACGTCCTCGCGCTTGATGAGCGCAATGAGGTGCTCGATCGAGAACAGCACGATCAGCACGCCGGCCACGGCGACCGGCACGTGGTTGAAGCCCTCGGGAATGCCCAGCGTCGGAATCTTGTAGCCCATCACGGACTCGGCGAGGATGGTGCCCTGCCAGGCCATCATCGCGCCGAAGATGCCGGACAGCACGTGGATCAGCATCTCGAGGTAGCGGCGCTTCTCCTCCGACACCCAGACCAGCAGCGACTCCATGCCGATGTGGCCCGCGTCGCGGACGCCGACCGCGGCGCCGAACATCGTGACCCAGAGCACCAGCACGAGCGCCAGCGCCTCGGCCCAGGTCGGCGTGTCGTTGAGCACGTAGCGGCCGAACACCTGCATCAGCACGCACACGACGATCACGAGCAGGCCGATCACGGCGACGACCATGCAGAACTTCGCCAGCGCGGCGTTGAAGCGGGTGAACATCGCGGGACTCCCTCGAAGGAACACCGCCCGGGGCGGCGGCCCCGGGCGGCTCGTACCCAGCAAGATTACTTGGTGTCCTGGACCGCCTTGACCATCTGCTTCAGCTTCGGCGTCGACATGAACTTGTCGTACACCGGCGTCATCGCGTCCTGGAACGACTTCTTGTCGACGTCGATGACCTGCGCGCCGCCCGCCTTGACCGCCGCCTCGGACTTGGCTTCCTTCTCGTCCCACAGCTTGCGCATGTACGGCACCGACTCCTTGGCCGCCTCGCGGAAGATCTTCTGCTCGTCCGGCGTCAGCGTGTCCCAGACCTTCTTCGACATCAGCAGCATTTCCGGCGCCATCGAGTGCTCGGTCTTCGCGTAGTACTTGGCGACCTCGAAGTGGCGCGACGTGTCGTACGACGGCCAGTTGTTCTCGGCGCCGTCGACCGTGCCCACCTTGAGCGCCGTGTACACCTCGCCGTACGGCATCGGCGTCGCGTTGGCGCCCATCGCCTGCAGCAGCGCGACCCAGAGGTCCGACTGCTGGACGCGGATCTTCATGCCCTTCGCGTCGGCCAGCGACTTGACCGGCTTCTTGACCGTGTACAGCGAGCGCGCGCCCGAGTCGTAGAACGCGAGGCCGATGTAGCCCTGGCTCTCGCACGACTTCAGGATCTCGTCGCCGATCGGGCCGTCGAGCACCTTGCGCATGTGCTCCTTCGACCGGAACAGGAACGGCATCGTCGGGACCATCGTCTCGGCGCAGATGTTGTTCATCGGCGCGACGTTGATCCGCACGAGGTCGAGGCCGCCGAGCTTGGTCTGCTCGATCGTGTCCTTCTCGCTGCCGAGCGTGCCGCCGTAGAACGTCTTGATCGTGTGCTTGCCGTTGGTCTTCTTGCTGATGATGTCGCTCATGTAGTTCACGGCCATCACCGTCGGGTAGTCCGCCGGATGGACGTCGGAGTTGCGGAACTCCTTGGCCGCCACCGGCAGGCAGACGGCGGCCGCGGCGAGCGCGGCGGCGATACGGGTCAGTTGCAGTTTCATTCTGGTTCTCTCCTTCGTCAGGTTGCCGATTGCGTCGTGGCGTTGCGCTTGCGTGCGACGGCGGTGCGGCGCACGCCGTTCTTCCTGTCATCTCCTGGGACGATCACGTCCCATTGCCGCTGAAACTCGCGTTCGACGCGGGCGAGATGCCGGTGCATCGCCTCCCGCGCGGTGTCCGGGTCGCGCTGCTCGAGCGCGTCGATGATCGGCGTGTGGTCGAGCAGCACGCCGTCGCGCATCTTCTGCGTGTGGAAGTACGCCTCGATGCGCGACCAGAGCTTGCCGCGCCGCTGCTGCCACAGGCCCTCGACGACGAGCGCGAGCGAGCCGTTGCCGGTGGCGGCGGCGATGCGCACGTGGAACTCGCGGTCGGCGGCGTCGCGCTTGCTGAAGTCGTCGGCGTGCTCGCGCATCCGGTCGACCGTGGCGCGCATGGCGGCGAGGTCGGACTTCTTCGCGCACGCGCGCGGCGATCGCGGCGATCTCGCCCTCGATCAGATGGCGCGCCGCGAGCAGTTCGAACGGGCTCGGGCCCTCGTCGATCAGCCCGACGATCTGGGCGGCGCCCGGCTCGGCGACGAAGATGCCGGTGCCGACGCGCACCTCGACGCGGCCGGCGATCTCGAGCGAGATCACCGCCTCGCGCACCGACGTGCGCGACACGCCGAGCAGCGTCGCGAGTTCGCGCTCGGCGGGCAGCCGGGAGCCGGCGGGAAATTCGCCGTTGTCGATCAGCGCCGCGATCTGGTCGGCGATCTGCCGGTAGAGGCGCAGCGGTTCGACCGTGTGCAGCGGCAAGGGAGGCTCCTCCGTGCGCGGCGCGCGAGGGCCCCGTTCGCCCGCCGCGCACGCGGTGCGCCCGCGGCCTGCATGGGGCCGCCGGTGCGCGCGTTGTGTATGTGCCGGCGACTCTACGCGCGTCCGCGCGCTTTGGTCAAGTGGTCCAACCACTCGACCAACGATCCCGCCATGACGAAGATCAAGGATCGAACGCTCGCGACCGCCCGTCGCGCGGCGGGCTGGGGCCTAGCCGGCAGCGCGCCAGTGCCCGGAGCGCCCGCCGGACTTCTCGAGGAGCCGCACGTCCTCGATGCGCATGCCGCGATCGACGGCCTTGCACATGTCGTAGATGGTGAGCAGACCGACCGCGGCGGCCGTCAGCGCCTCCATCTCGACGCCGGTGCGGCCGAGCGTCTCGGCGGTGACCTCGATCGCGATCGCGGTGCGCTCGCTCGTCGACGGCGAACTCGACGGCGACGCGCGTGAGCGGCAGCGGATGGCAGAGCGGAATGAGGTCCGACGTGCGCTTGGCCGCCTGGATCGCGGCGATGCGCGCAATGCCGAGCACGTCGCCCTTCTTCGCGTCGCCGGCGCGAATGGCCGCCAGCGTGGCGGCCTGCATCACGATGCGGCCACCGGCCCGCGCCACACGTTTGGTTACATCCTTGTCCGCCACGTCGACCATGTGCGCCTGCCCGTGCGCGTCGAAGTGGGTAAAATGGCCGGAATCGCCCGCTTCCGGGGCCTGCGGACGCTTTGGCGGCACGGAGTCGGCCGCCGAAGCGCCCGCCGGGGTGTTTGCTGCCGCCGCCTTTTCCGTTCGCGCGCGTGCCACGTGCGGGATCTCCGTTGAACTCTTGTCGTGCGGCCGGCATCTTAGCATCTGAAGGTTTCCGACCGACCGCCCCGAACCATCCCTTGACCGCTCATTCCGCCCCCCTCTCCCGCATCCGCCACCGCGCACGGTCGTTCGTTGCAGCTGCGGTGGCCATGTGCCTGGCGTGCGCGCCGGCCGCGCAGGTTCCCGTCACGCTGCCCGCGCAGATACCGGCCTCCGTGTCGTCACCGGGCATCGCGCCGGGTATCGCTCCCGGATTCGCGCCACAGCTGCCCGACCTCGGCGATTCCTCGCAGGTGGGCTTCACGCCGGCGCAGGAACGCAAGGTGGGCGAGGCGATCATCCGGCAGATCCGCGCGCAGGGCGCCTACCTGCAGGACCCCGAGGTCAACGACTACCTCAACGAACTCGGACACCGCCTGGTGGCGGCTTCCCACGACGCGAAGCAGGACTTCGAGTTCTTCGCGGTGCCCGACTCGCAGATCAACGCGTTCGCGCTTCCCGGCGGCTACATCGGCGTCCACACGGGACTGATCCTGCTCGCGCAGAACGAATCCGAGCTCGCGAGCGTCCTCGCGCACGAAATCTCGCACGTCACGCAGCGGCACATGGCACGCATGGTGGCCAACCAGAAGAACTCGATGCTGCTGTCGCTCGCCGGGCTCGCGCTCGCGATCCTGGCGTCGCGCGGGGGCGGCGCCAGCAGCGGCCAGAACGTGCAGGCGGCGCTGGCCGGCTCGCAGGCGCTGCAGGCGCAGAACCAGCTCAACTTCACGCGCGACAACGAGTACGAGGCCGACCGCATCGGCTTCGCGCGGTTGGTCGCCGCGGGCTACGACCCGAATGGCATGGCGGTGTTCATGGAACGGCTGCAGCGCGCGAACCGCTTCGCCGAGGGCGCGGCGCCATCGTACCTGCGCACGCACCCCATCACCTACGAGCGCATCGCCGAGGCGCAGTCGCGCGCGCAGGGCCTGCCCTACAGGCAGGTGCCCGATTCCCTCGACTTCCACCTGGTGCGCGCGCTGCTGAAGAGCTACCAGGGCGACGCCCGGGAGCAAGTCGCGTCGTTCGACGCGGCGCTCAAGGAAAAGAAGTACAACAACGTGATCGCCGAACGCTACGGGCTCGTCGCCGCACTGCTCCGCGCACGGGACATCCCGCGGGCCAAGGCCGAGCTGGTCGAGCTCGAGGCCATCGCGCCGCCGCATCCGATGATCGAGGCGATGGCCGGCAACGTGCTGATGGGCGCGCAGGAGTACGACGCCGCGGCCACGCGCTTCGAGGCGGCGATGGTGCGCTACCCGAACAAGATGCAGCTCATCTTCGACTACCCGGAAGCGCTCATCAAGGGCAAGCGGCCGGCCGAGGCCGCCGCCTTCCTCGAGCAGCAGTTGATCCGCTTCCCGGACGTCGGGCAGCTCCACCAGATCGCCGCCCGCGCATACGCCGAGCAGAACATGCGGTTGAAGCAGCACGAGCACCAGGGCGAGTTCTACGCGTGGGCCGGGAACCTGCCCGGCGCCATCGCGCAGTTCGAACTCGCCGCGAAGGCCGGCGACGGCGACTTCTACCAGGTCTCGGTCGTCGAGTCGCGACTGCGCAAGCTGCGCGACGACCAGGCGGAACTCCAGCAGACGGCATTCGGCCGCTCGGAGTGACGCCGCTGCGCCGCTGGCGCCGGTGCCCGTACGCTGTCCCCGCGCTCGTCCACGACTTGTCCCCCAGGTAGCCCTTGCCCCCCTCCGCCCCCTCCCGGTCCCGCCGGTTCGTCCTGCCGCTCGTGGCACTCGTGGTCGTCGCCGCCGTCGCGTTCGGCACATGGAAGGTGTTCGGGCCTGCGGCCGGCGCGACCGAGTACCGCTTCGCGAAGGTCGAGCGCGGCAACATCACCTCGGTCGTGTCCGCGTCGGGGACGCTCAATGCGGTGACCACCGTGCTGGTCGGCTCGCAGATCTCCGGCCAGATCAAGGAACTGCTGGTCGACTTCAACTCGGTGGTGAAGCAGGGGCAGCTCCTCGCCCGCATCGACCCCGAGACCTACGAGATCCGCGTGCGGCAGGCGGAAGCCGATCTCGAGGCCGCGCGCACCGCGCACGCGCAGAAACAGAGCGACGCCGCCGCGCAGCGCTCGCAGACGATCCGCGCCCGGATCACGTACGAGGACGCGAAGCGCGATCTCGACCGCAAGCAGTCGCTGGTCGAGAAGGGCTTCATATCCGGCGCCGAGGTCGACAAGGCGCGATTCGTCGAACGCGGCGCGGCCGAGGCGATCCTCACGATGGAAGCGCAGGTGAAGTCGGCCGAGGCGCAGGTGGCCAACGCCGCCGCGGTCATCAAGCAGCGCGAGGCGGCGCTGGCCGCCGCGCGCAACGATCTCGCGAAGACCACCATCACCGCGCCGGTCGACGGCGTCGTGATTTCGCGCCAGGTGGACGCCGGGCAGACGGTGGCGGCGAGCCTCAACACGCCGACGCTCTTCACCATCGCGCGCGACCTGCGCGACATGCAGGTCGAAGTCGCCATCGACGAGTCGGACATCGGCAAGATCCGGCAGGACCAGCGCGTCACGTTCACGGTCGATGCGTTCGCCGGCCGCACGTTCGACGGGCGCGTCCGGCAGATCCGCAAGGCCGCGCAGACGGTGCAGAACGTCGTCACGTACACGGTCGTCGTCGAGACCCCGAATCCCACGTTGCTGCTCGTGCCCGGCATGACGGCCAACGTGCGCATCATCGCGGACAGCCGCGAGAACGTGCTGAAGGCACCGAATGCCGCGTTGCGCTGGCGTCCGCTCGGCGCGGCCGCCGCGAAGGACGATCCGGCGCCCGCCGCTGCGGGCGGCGGTGGCGGCGGTGGCGGCGGAAGCGGAGGTGACGCGCAGGCGCGACGCGCGAAGCTCGTGACGGATCTCAAACTCGACGCGAGCCAGCAGGCGCGACTCGACGAGATCCTCGCGGAGTCGCGCAGCAAGTTCGCCGAACTGCGCGACGTGCCGGAAGCCGACCGCCGCACGCGCGGCGAGCGGCTGCGCGCGGAAGTGCGGCAGAAGATCAACTCGATGCTCAACGCCGAGCAGCAGAAGGCCTACGCCGAAATCGTCGCCGCGGAGACCGGCCGCGTGGCCGCGGGCAGCGGCCGGGTGTACGTGGCCGGCCCCGACGGCAAGCCCCTCGAGGTCAAGCTGCGGCTGGGCCTCACCGACGGCAACGCGACGGAGATCGTGAGCGGCGACGTGCAGGAGGGTGCCGAGGTCATCGTCGGCACCGTCGCGGCGAATGCCGCCAAATCGCCTTCGGGCAGCGCGCCGCGGCTGCCGTTCTGACGCGCGTGACGCGATTGTCTGGCGCCCGATCCCGAACAACGTCGTCCCCGCGACGGCGAAGGCCCGGCGTCTTGCGACGGTCGCCACCGGGTCCCCGCCTTTGCGGAGACGACATGCGCACGGGGTTCGTTCGACATGGCGCTGATCGAAACGCACGACCTCACCAAGGTCTACCAGCTCGGCGAGACGCAGGTGCACGCGCTGGCCGGCGTGTCGACCTCCATCGACGAGGGTGAGTTCGTCGCGGTGATGGGACCGTCGGGCTCCGGCAAGTCGACGTTCATGAACGTCATCGGCTGCCTCGACGTGCCGACGTCGGGCACCTACCGGTTCAACGGCGAGGACGTCGCGGGGCTGTCCACCGACGAGCTGGCCGGGATCCGCAATCGCTCGATCGGATTCGTGTTCCAGCAGTTCAACCTGCTGGCGCGGACCTCCGCGCTGGAGAATGTCGAGCTGCCGCTGCTCTACGGCGGCGTACCCGCCTCGGGCCGCCGGGCCCGGGCGCTGCAGAAGCTGGAACAGGTCGGGCTCGGCACGCGTTCGGAGCACCGGCCGGCCCAACTGTCCGGCGGCCAGCAGCAGCGCGTCGCCATCGCACGCGCGCTCGTCAACGACCCCAAGCTCATTCTCGCCGACGAGCCCACGGGCGCGCTCGACTCGGTGACGAGCCTCGAGGTGATGGCGCTGCTGCAGGAACTCAACCGATCCGGCATCACGATCGTCGTCGTCACGCACGAGCCGGACATCGCGACCTACGCGTCCCGGCTCATCGCGTTTCGCGACGGCCGGATCGTCTCCGACACCCGCACCACGCCCTCCGACGCGAGTGCCGCGCTGGCCGCGCGGCGCGCCGAAACCGCGGGAGCCGCGGCATGAATTTCCTCGCCACGCTGCGCATCGCGTTCGCGGCGTTGCGCGTCAACAAGCTGCGCTCCGCACTGACGATGCTCGGCATCATCATCGGCGTGGGCGCGGTCATCACGATGGTCGCCGTCGGCGCCGGCGCGCAGGCGCGCGTCGAGGACCAGATCAAGAGCCTGGGCTCCAACCTCATCATCGTGCTGTCCGGCAACTTCACGATGGGCGGCGCGCGCCAGGGCTCGGGTTCGCAGCTCACGATCACCGAGGACGACGCCTACGCGTTGCAGCGCGAGATCCAGGGCGTGCAGGCCGCCGCGCCCGCGCTGCGCGGCAGCGGGCAGGTCGTGTTCGGCAACAGCAACTGGGCGACGCAGATCCAGGGCACGACGCCCGAGTTCCTCGAGTCGCGGCAATGGGAAGTCGCGTCCGGCAAGCCGTTCGACCAGTCGCACGTGGACTCCGCGGCGAAGGTGGTGCTGCTCGGCCAGACGGTGGCCAAGTCGCTGTTCGGCGAAGCGGACCCCGTCGGCGAGACCGTGCGCATCCGCCGCGTGCCGCACCAGGTGATCGGCGTGCTCGAGCGCAAGGGCCAGAGCATGATCGGCCAGGACCAGGATGACATCGTACTGATTCCGATCACGACCGCGCGCAAGCGCGTCCTCGGTGGCCAGCAGGTGAAGAGCCGCAACGTGCAGTCGATCACCGTGCGCGCGCGCGACGGCGCCGACATGGTGGCCACCGAGCAGGAGATGCGCGACCTCATGCGCCAGCGGCACAAGCTCTCGGCGAACCAGGAGGACGACTTCTTCCTGCGCAACCTGTCCGAGGTGCTCGCCGCGCAGGAAGCCTCGTCGAAGGTGCTCGCGTACCTGCTCGCCGCCATCGCGTCGGTGTCGCTGGTCGTCGGCGGCATCGGCATCATGAACATCATGCTGGTGTCGGTCACCGAGCGCACGCGCGAGATCGGCCTGCGCATGGCGGTCGGCGCACGCGGCCGCGACATCCTGCTGCAGTTTCTCGTCGAGGCCGTCACGCTCGCGCTCATCGGCGGGCTGATCGGCATCGCGATCGGCGGCGCCGCCTCGTTCGCGGTCGGCCAGCTCGCCGGCTGGCGGACCGAGGTGAGCATCGCGTCGGTGTTCCTCGCCGTCGGCTTCTCCGGCGCGATCGGCGTGTTCTTCGGCTTCTACCCGGCGCGCACGGCGTCGCGGTTGGCGCCGATCGACGCGCTGCGGCACGAGTAACGAAAGCTCAGTCTCGCGCCGCCGGTTTCGTCAGCGGATTTTGCCAGCGCAGCCCCGCGAAGCGGGCGAGGTCACCGTCCGTCGAGCACAGCGTCAGGCCGTGCTCCATCGCAGGTGCCGCGAGGTGCGCATCCGGGACGAGACTGGCCTGGATGCCGCCGATCGCCATCAGTCTGCCGAGCAACTCCCGATGCCGGTCGGTGGGCTGCGGAATCCAGCTTGCATCGGCGTCGAGCCACGCCTCGACCTGCCGCCACGCCTCGCCCATCGGCTCGGGTCGCTCGAACACGCGCGCGTTCGTGACGTTGCGCAGGAAGCCCAACAGACTCGGCCACGGCAAGCCCACAGGCCCACCGCCGCCGAGTTGTCCATCGAGCCATTCGCGCGCCCGCGCGTGCTGCGGAAAGGAACCTACGTGCGCATGGATGAGCAGGTTGGCATCGACGAGGATCACCGGTACGCGTCGCCTTCCGCGAGGGCGAGCGCTTCCGCGACGTTGTCGACATTCGCGAGCAGGCAGCGTCCGAGGTCGGCGGTCTTGGTGCGGAAGCGAGCCGGATTTTGCCGTGGCGCCGTCAGGTGTCTCAGCCCTTCGCGCAGCGCCTCGTTCACGATGTCCTTGAGGTTGGCATCGCGGTCGCGGCGCAGCCGCTCGATGACCGCGGCCACGTCGTCGTCGAGCGTCAACGTCGTTCTCATGCATCAAAGCATCAAACAATTGATGCGTTGATATCTACAATTACCGGTGGCTCGCCGCGACGCGTCAGGCCATGAACCCCATGTTCGTATTGCCGAACGCGCCGATGTTCGGGAACACGTACGGCAGGTCGCCTTCCGCGATGCCGAACCAGCGGCAAAGCGTGGCGCCGTACTGCTCCAGCGACGTCGTCGGGATCCAGCGGCCGGCGTTGCCGAAGTCGTCCGGACCGTTCACCGCCTGGTTCGGCAGTGTTCCATAAAAGTCGCCGCCCTTCACCGCGCCGCCCGCCACGAACGCGTAGTTGCCCCAGCCATGATCGGTGCCGCCGTTGGCGGACGGCTTGAACGCACGCCCGAACTCCGAAAGCGTGAAGACCGTCACCTTGTCGGACAATCCCAGCGCCGACATGGCATCGAGAAACGCCTCGATGCCGGAGGAGAGACCTTGCAGCAGCCCGCCTTGCACCGGCACTTGGCCACCGTGTGTGTCATACGCACTGTCTTCGACGAAGAACACCTGCCGCTTCATGCGGGTCTGTTCCCGCCCTTCAATCAGCAGCGCGACGCTCTTCAGTTGCCTCGCGATGCTGGAACCCAATTGGGCAAACAGCGGCGTCACAACGGAGGACGAATTGAACAGCAGCGGTACGACCACCGACGACGCCGACAGCCCCTCTTCCGAGTAGATCTGGGCTGCAATGTCGTAGACGTTCGATCGCGACTGCGCGAGAATTTCCGCAACCGCGGCGTCTCTCAGCGCGTCGTACTGAAACTGGTTCGGGTCGGGTGCGCTGCTGGAGAGCTTGAAGTAGGCGTTCTCCGGAACGGTGAGGGGAACCGAGGAGCGGCCGGCCGTGAACGTCCGCAGGCCGTGAACAGAAACGAGCGGTGGAAACACCGACCCAGGGTTCGCGGCGTCAAGACGATCGGCGATGCGTCCACCCCATCCCGTTCGAACGATTCCGACGTAATCGCCGGATTGGCTCTGATCGGATTGATCGGAATGCGAAAAGAGATTCGCCGGCCTAGGCGCGGCCGCCGTTCCGAGCGCGGCCTTGGTGGACGGTTGCGCGAGCATACCCATGTTGGCAACCACCGCCAGCTTCTTCTGGTTGAACAGCGACTGCAGGGGCCCGCAGGCGGGGTTGAATCCGAAGGGCGTGGCCACGCTGATCGGTTGAATCGGAAGCAGCGACGACTGCGCAATGTTGATGCCCGACGCCGTTGGACGTACCGATGCGTAGTGGTTATAGCCGGCAGCGTCAAAGCGGATCAACGTGTTCTCGCCGTCGTTACCGCCGAACAGGTTGATGCACACCAGCGCCTTGTAGTCGGGCGCGCCCTGCGCCAATGCGACATTCCGCTCCACCGCGGCAAGCAGTCCCGAGGCTGCCGCCGCCTTCAGAAAGCGGCGCCGCAGCGGCGAGGTCAGCACAACTGGACGAGGGGTCCGCGCGTTCATTTCTGCACCTGATAGTCCACCGACGACAGCACTAGATGGATGGCGAGTTTGACTCGACGCTGCACATCGGCAGCGGGTACCTTGCTGATCGCCGTTACGATGGTACGGCGCATGTCGGCGCGCATCGTCTGGTGAAGAAACAGGCGGTTCAAACGCTCGACGAGCGCGTCGGCGTCACCGGCATTGGAAAGAAAAGCCGCGAGCGATGGGCTGGGTGTTCCGGTGGCGTTGGCGACATAGGGCTGCGGCCGCCAATTGGTCGCAAGGGGTTTCTCGCTGCTCCAAAGCAGGTCGTTGATCTGATTGGCCCGATTGACGAATTCCACGGACCCGAAGATCCCGAACTCGGGCGCCGGAACGCTTCCCCCGGCCAGCGTGAAATCTGCCGGGTAGTAGTTGAACACGGTCGGCGGCGCGAACAGGAACTGAGAACTCTCGTAGAGCAGATGCATCACGATCTCGCCGTCTGTCGTGGCATCGTAGCCCCCGGATCATCGCCGTCCAGAAGAGCACTGGCTCGCGAAGCCTGCCGTACTCGGCGTCGATCTTGCGCGCGCCACGCGCCTCGGGATCGAGCAGTATCGCCCGCGTGACCGCGGCCAGGTCGCCGCGCACGCCGTTGCCGTTGTTCTTGAACGTGGCGGCCACCCGCGCGACGTAGCCGGGCGTCGGTGAACTGGTTACCGTCTTCTGAATGAGTTGTCTTGCAATGAACGGCGGCGTGTTGGGGTGCTCTACCAGCGCGTGGATCGCGGCCGTGACCTCCGCCATCGCACCGCCTCCGGCCGGCAGCGTCAAGCGACCACCCAACAGGCTCTTGGCACCCTGGTCGTGATAGTTGTCATAGGGCAGCATGTCGCCGAAGTAGGACGGCCACACCGTATAGAACTCCGGACTGAGTCCGGGTTTCGGAGGGTAGGAAAAGCCGGTCAGTACCCGGGCGAGTGACTCGATGTCCGCCTGTCCGTACGTCGGGATGCGCTGCCCCTTTGCATCGAGCTTTGGTGTGGCGTCGTCGTTGAGTTCGTCGACGCCGATCGTGAAGAGCTGCATCAGTTCGCGCGCGAAATTCTCGTTCGGTTTGATGCCATTCTTCTCGGGCAGGTTCTTGATCCAGTTCTGGAAATCACCGAGCTGCGGCGACAGGGCGTACCGCGTCAGTAGGTTCTCGAACGTCGAGAATGCGCCGTCGCGCAGGCGTTGCTGATACTCGGCGACCGCGTAGGTGTGGTTGATTACTCCGACCACGAAGATCTGGTGCCAAACGTGCGCCATCCGCATCCGCAGTTGATCCGGGGCCGTCCGCGATTGGCGGAAGAACTCCCACGCCACCGGTCGGCTGTAGTGTCTGTTCGTCTCGCAGAATTTCTCCGGGGTGATGGGTGGCGTTGGATCGTCGGTGCAGACCGTTCCCGGCTCGAACGTGTAGAAATACGGAAGCTGGGTGTACTTCGTCACGTTCAGCGGAATCTGCTCGTCCAGCCACTTCTCGATCCCCTTCGCCCTGACCTCCTGTATCAATGCCTCCGTCGGTCCCAGCGTCGCCTGCTCCAGGAACCGCACCACGTCCGCCTCGCGCTCCTCCTCCGTCACCGGCGCGCACATCACCACCCCTTCCAGGATGTCTCCACGCCGCGTGTTCATCCGCACGTGCGCCGTCAGGTCCACCGTGAACCGGTGATTCGCGTCCGCGATGTTGTCCGAGTAGTAGCTCCGGTACACCGGCCAGTTGCCGCCGCAGTTCCC
>CAVTDH010000009.1:0-144849 GCA_963733435.1 uncultured beta proteobacterium | reverse complement strand
TCAACCACTTGGCGGACGCGCGCCGCGCACCGGAACGCAACGTCTGCCCGAACCCGATGGAAATCCTGCAAATCCGCTGTCAGTGCGACACCGACGGATCCTGGGTGGCCAGCTCGGCGAGCACTTCGCTCACGCGATGGAACTCGCGCGCCTTGTCGAAGAAAAAGTCGGCGCCGAGCTGCAGGCTGCGTTCGCGGTACTGCGGAAACGCGTAGTTGGTGAACACGATGATCTTCGCGTGCACGGGACGCTCGCCGACGCCGACCGTCTTGAGCACGCCGAGTCCGGTGCCCTGCTTGAGCTGCAGGTCGAGCACGGCCGCGTCCCATTGGCACCGGCGAAGGAGCGAGACGGCATCGGCCTCCGTTTCCGCCTGGCCGACGATCTCGACGTTCGGGATCTCGGACAACGCCTCCGCGAGGCGCGCGCGAATGATCACCGAATCCTCGACGATCACCACCCGCAGTTTTGTTTCATCCACGAATGTTCTGCTCGTAGTTGCGGGGGTTCGTCCCGCCAGCCGCCTGGATCTCCATCTACGCTCCGATGCGAGCGCGGGCGCGGTGGTTCCTTCTCCTGGTTCGAAAACCATACCAGCATGGAAGTGCCGCCGCTGTCCGTGTCCGTCTTACACCGGTCGCGTGGGGACGGTTGTCCAACCTCCGCGGGCCCGGCTGTTCAGTCGATGAGGCCGTTCTTGATCGCGTAGTACGTGAGATCGGCGTTGGTCTTCATGCCCATCTTCTCGAGTACGCGCGTGCGGTAGGTGCTGATCGTCTTGACCGACAGGTGCAGCTCCTCCGCGATCTTCGACACCGCCGAGCCGGCGGCGAGCTTGCAGAAGATCTGGAACTCGCGCTGCGACAGTTCGCCGTGCAGCGGCCGGTCGGCGTCCCCGGTCACGCCGTCGGCCAGGATCTGCGCCAGCGCGGGGCTGATGAACTTGCGACCGCGCACGACCGTCCGCACCGCCCCGACGAGCTGCGTCGACGCCGCTTCCTTGTTGAGGTAGCCGGAGGCGCCCGCGCGCAGCAGGTTCACCGCGTACTGGTCCTCCGCGTAACCGGAGAGCATCAGCACCGGCATCTCGGGGCGGGTCTGCTTCAGCGTCTTCAGCGTGTCGATGCCGTTCTTGTCCGGCATCGAGATGTCGAGCAGCACGACGTCGAAGGGTCCGGCGCGCACGAGGGCGATCGCCTCGCTGCCCGTCGCCGCCTCGCCCGCCACTTCCATGTCGGGCTGGTCGGCGATGAACTGCTTCAGGCCGGCCCGCACGATTGCGTGGTCGTCCGCGATGAGGATACGGATCATGATGCGCCTTTCGCCGTCGGGGATCCTGGCATGCTGGAGTCCTGCGTCGTCAGACACTGGCCGCTGCCGCGGGCTGCGATTGGTACTCGCGAGAGCCGGTTGTACAGCGTCTTCAAGCTTACGCCGAGCATCTCGGCGCAGCGCCGCTTGTTGCCGTCGGTCAGGTCGAGCGTCGCGTAGATCGCCTGCCGCTCGATTTCCGCGAGCGGCGTTCCGACGGGCACCTGCAGGCAGTCGCCGACCGGCTCCGCGCACGCGAGGCCGGCGAAGTCGAGGTCGACCTCCGCATCGGCCATGATGAACGCGCGCTGGACCGCATTCCTCAACTCGCGCACGTTGCCGGGCCAGCGATGCGCACGGATCGTCGCGATCGCCTGGCGCGAGAAGCGCTTGTCGCTGCCCTCGGCCTCGTTCTGCAGGTGCAGGAAGTGCTCGGCCAGGAACTCCGCGTCGCCGTCGCGCGCGCGCAGCGGAGGCAGCGCGATCGGGAAGACCGCCAGCCGATACATGAGGTCTTCGCGCAGCTGCCCTGCCTGCACCGCCTGCCGCGGATCGCGATTGGTGGCGGCGATGATGCGCGCGTGCGTGCGCAGTTCCTCCTCGCCGCCGACCCGCGTGTAGCGGCCCGTCTCCAGCACCCGCAGCAGGCGCACCTGCATCTCCGGCGCCATCTCGGTCACTTCGTCGAGGAACAGCGTGCCGCCGCCGGCCCGCTCGAAGCAGCCGCGATGCATGCGTGCCGCGCCGGTGAACGCGCCCTTCTCGTAGCCGAAGAGTTCGGCCTCGATCAGGTTGCCGGGAATCGCGCCGCAGTTGACCGCGACGAACGGCGCGCGGGCACGCTCGCTGCGGTCGTGGATCGTCCGCGCGACGAGTTCCTTGCCGCTGCCGGACTCGCCGGTGACGAGGACCGTCGCGGAAGTCGGTGCCACCTTCCCGATGCGCCGATAGACATCCTGCATGGCCGGGGAGCCGCCGAACAGGTGACCGAACCGCCCGAGCGCGGGTGCCGACGCCGCGCGCGTCGCCGCCACGAAGGGCAGGCTCACGATGTTGCTCGGCGAACGATCGAAGTCATCCAATTGTGGTTCCTCGCGAAGACGGCCTTGAACAGCACCCATCGTAGGGGTGGTCGCACGCCCGCCACATCCGCGCCGGGCCGATACCAATGTCGGACAAGTCCTACACGCTCTCGCTCTGGCGGGAACAGTTTGCTCCTACAAAGCGGCAGTGCGCCAACCGCGGCGAAGGGGCGAGCTTGCCGGATTCCGCCACCGCGGCGGCACCCACCGGGGATCGGACGTGGGATTGCACCGACACCGCTGCGCGCTTCCCGCCGATAGATGCGCGGCCGCGGACCGCGCAGACTCGTCGCAACCGCCCCATCGGGCGCACGGGAGTCACCATGGAAGCAGTCGCCACCAGGCCAGTCGCCGCTCGCGGCATGGTCACGCGAGGGGCCCTGCTCGACGCGGCCGAAGCGTTGATCGCCGAGCACGGCTACCGCACGCCGTCGCACCGGATGATCGCGAGCGCGGCCTCCACCCACGTCGCGCTCATCAACTATCACTTCAGCAACAAGGACATGCTGTTCGAGGCCGCATTGGAGCGGCGGGCCGCACGCCTGCGCGGCGCGTGGCGCGACGGCGCTCGCGACGGTGCGCGCCCAGAGCGCGCCCACGGTCACCGACGTGTTTGCGGCGTGGTGGCGCCCGTTTGCCGACGACGAGACCGATCCGCCGTGGCGCAACTACCTGTGCATCGTGGCGCGGCTCGCCTCCGCCACTTCCGGCGAGGCCTGGCACCAGCGCCACTTCGGCAGTTCCGACCTGGAGTTCCACGACGCGCTGGCCGCCACGCTGCCGGGCGTCGGTCGCGAGGCTGTCGAGGCGGGCTTCCGCTACGCGCGCGTGCTGTTCGGCGAAGTGCTGCTGGTGCGCTGCGGCAAGTCGGGCGGTCCCGCACGCGCCCCGGGATTCCGCGAGGAGGACATCGACCGCCTCATCGGCTTCGTCAGCGCCGGGATGCGCGGGATGAGCCGGTCCATGGCGATCGCGGCGGACTGACCGGCGCGCGCGCCGCACCTCAACACGGGGTCCGATCGGCCGCCGCCGGCATGCCGCGCGTCCTGCGCAGCGACAGCGCGATCGAGGTGCCGATGATCGCCGCCACCACCGCCAGCGACACCCCGACGGGGATCTTCAGGACGTCGATCAGCATCATCTTCGCCCCGACGAACACGAGCACGACCGCGAGGCCGTACTTGAGCAGCGAAAAGCGCGCCGCCGCGTCGGCGAGCAGGAAGTACATCGCGCGCAGGCCCAGGATCGCGAACACGTTCGAGGTCAGCACGATGAACGGATCCGTGGTGATCGCGAAAATGGCCGGGATCGAATCCACCGCGAAGATCAGGTCCGACACCTCGACCAGCACGAGCACGAGAAACAGGGGCGTCGCGTAGCGGACCACGCGACCCCCCGTCGTCGCGGACACGAAGAAGCGCTCGCCGTGGAAGTCCGGCGTCACGTTCAGATGCGTGCGCAGCCAGCGCACGACGCGGTTGTTGGCGAGATCCGGCTCTGCCTCGGCCGCCCACCACATCTTGACGCCCGTGACGACCAGGAACGCGCCGAACACGTAGAGCAGCCAGTGGAACTGCGCGACGAGCCATGCCCCCGCGAAGATCATCACCGTGCGCATCACGATCGCACCCACGACACCGTAGACGAGCACGCGCTTCTGCAGCGCCGGCGGCACGGCGAAGAACGAGAACAGCATCAGCCAGACGAAGACGTTGTCGACGGCGAGCGACTTCTCGATGAGGTACCCGGTCACGAACTCGAGCGCCGCGGTGTTCGCGACGGCGCGGCCCGCCGCACCGTCCAGGTACCACCACAGGCCACCGGCGAACGCGAACGCCGCGCCGACCCAGATCGCCGACCAGGTCCCCGCCTCGCGCAGCGAGACCCGGTGGGCCTTGCCGCCGCCGACGACGAAGAGATCGACTGCGAGCATCGCCATGACCAGCGCGAAGAATCCAGCCCACATCCACCATGTTCCGAGCGTTTCCATACGAGTCCTTCCGGCATGCACCGCGCCGCGACGCGCGGCAGCGAACGCAATCCTAGGGAATCCTCATCGTTCGCACAATTCGATTAAACTTCCCCAAACATCGCTTTTTTCTTACAACTGGTTCCCATGCGGCCGATCAACTTCAAGCATCTGCACTACTTCTGGACCGTCGCGCGCTCGGGCAGCATCGCGCGCGCCGCCGCGCAGCTCCACGTGACGCCGCAGTCGATCAGCGGACAACTCCGCGAGTTCGAGGAGTCGCTCGGCGTCGACCTGCTGCGGCGGGCAGGCCGCGGCCTGGAACCGACCGAGGTCGGACGCCGCGTCGCCGTGTTCGCGGACGAGATCTTCGCGCTCGGGGACGCGCTGCGCGACACCGTGCGCGAGCAGGCCGCCCGCCGCGCGGTGCCGTTTCGCATCGGCGTCGCCGACTCGGTGCCGAAGGCCGTCGCGTATCGCGTCATCGAGCCGGCGCTGCATCTGTCCGAGCCGGTGCGCCTGGTCTGCCGCGAAGGTCCGCTGGCGTCGCTGCTCGCGGAACTGGCCGTGCACCGGCTCGATCTCGTGATCGCCGACCGGCCGCTGCCCGGCGATCTCAACGTGCGCGGGTACAGCCACCTGCTCGGCACGAGCGATATCAGCGTGTTCGCGGCGCCTTCGCTCGCGAAGACGCTGCGCGGTGCGTTTCCGGACTGCCTCGCCGGCGCGCCGTTCCTGCTGCCGGGCGAAGGCGTTGCGCTGCGCGCCAAGCTTGCCGCCTGGTTCGAAGAGCGCGAACTCCACCCGCGCATCGTCGGCGAGTTCGATGACAGTGCACTGATGAAGGCCTTCGGCCAGAGCGGCGCGGGCCTCTTCGCGGCACCCACGCCGCTCGCGGCCGACATCGCGCGCCACTACGGCGTGAAGGTGATCGGGCGCGTCGAGGCCGTGACGGAGCAGCTCTACGCGATCACCACGGAGCGGCGCATCCGCCATCCGGTCAGCATGGCCGTTTCGGAGACCGCGCAGCGCGAGATCTTCGGCCCGCCGCCGCCGCGCGCGGCGACCGGGCGCGCCTCCCGCTCGCCCGGGCGCACGCCGGCCTGAGCCGGCCACCGGGATCGTCGGCTCGCGCCTGCGTGCCCGCCCGCCGTCACGGCACCGGGCGCGCGCCGGGTGCGAGTTCGACCACCCGGCCGCCGGCCGCCTCGCGCGTCGGCGGCGTCGTGCGTGACGAGGAGCGTCGGCAGTCCGCGTTGGCGCGCGTGGTCGAACACGAAGCGCCGGACGTCCTGGCGCAGTTGCGCGTCGAGCTTGTTGAACGGCTCGTCGAGCAGCAGCACCTGCGGCTCCGCCAGCAGCGTGCGCATCAGCGCCACCCGCGCGCGCTGGCCGCCGGAGAGCGTGGCGGGATCGCGACCGGCGAAGCCTTCGAGGTCGGCCTCGACCAGCGCCTGCTCGATTCGTTGCCGCCGCGCCCCGGCATCGCGCACGTGCGGCGCAAGCGCGAACGCGAGGTTGCCGCCCACCGTCAGATGCGGGAAGAGCAGGTCGTCCTGGAACAGGATGCCGACACGCCGCCGCTCCGGCGCGATCGTCGTGATGTCGCGCTCGCCGATCGCCACCCGACCCTCGGCGCGGAACACGGGATCGATCGTGCCGGCGATGTACGCGAGCAGCGTCGACTTGCCGCAGCCGGACGGCCCCATCAGTGTCACGCACTCGCCGGGCACGATCGCGAGCGTCAGCGGCGCCACGAGTTCGCGCCCGTGCAGCGCGATTCGAACGGCGTCGAGCCGCAGCGGCGAACCGGCGTTCATCGCCCACCTCCCAACCCGCGTCGTCGCGCGTACAGCAGCGCCGGCACCGCGACCGCCGCCGCGTAGGCAAGGAGCGGGAGCAGCGCCTGCGCCACCGCATAGGCGCCGATGACGCGGCGGTCGGCGCCGGCCGCAAGCGTCACGGCCTCCGTGGTCAGCGTCGCGACGCGGCCGTTGCCGGCGAAGAGCGTCGCGAGGTATTGCCCCACGCTGACCGCGAACGCGATCGCGCACGCGATCAGCACCGGTCGCAACAGGATCGGCACCTTCACCGCGAAAAACACGCGCGCAGGCGAGGCGCCGAAGCTCGCCGCGCTGCGCGCATAGCGCGGGTCGAGCGCGCGCCATGGATCGGCGAGCGACAGGAAGAGGTACGGCAGCGCGAACACGAGATGCGCCCACGCGACCGCCGCGAACATGCCATCGAGGCCGAGACGTACCAGCATCACCTGCGCCCCGAACAGGAACGCGACCTGCGGCACCAGCAGCGGCACGTACAGCAGCCACAACGCGCGCGGACCGGCGCGTTGCCGGCCGCGGCTCTCGTTCTCGAGGCAACCCAGCACGAGCACCAGCGCGACGCCGGTGGCGACCACGCCCAGGGCCAGCGTGTTCCACGCCGGAACCGCGAGGCCCTCGAGACGGCGCGCCCAGTTGGCGAGCGACCACGCGGCGGGCAGCGCATCGGGAAAGCGCCATTGCGCGGCGAACGACCACAGCGCCATGCCGACAATGGCGAACGCCGCGGCGGCGAAGAGCGCACAGGACGCGAGCGCAGCGGCCGCCCCGCCCGCGCTCGCCAGTCCGGCCCGGCCGCCGCGCGCGATCCAGCGGCGGCCCGCGCGGGCGACGATGCGCTCGGCGCCGTGCCAGACCGCGATCGCGGCCGCGACCAGCATCAGCAGCAGCGTCGCGGCCGCGGCTGCCTGGAAGTAGAACGCGATGTCGGCGTCGGTGAACCAGCGCACCGCGAGCACGGCGAGCGTCGGAGGATTGGTGGGACCCAGGATCAGCGCGACATCGACGACGGACAGCGAGAACGCGAGCACCGCGTAGATCGGCAGCCGAACCTGCGGATACACCTGCGGCAGCACGACCTTCACCCACGCCTCGGTGCGCGAGTAGCCGAGCGACCGCGCAAGTGCCAGCTGCTCGCGCGCGGGCACCTGCTGCAGCGCGCCGGCGATCATCAGCACGAGGTAGGGGACCTCCTTCAGCAGGAGGCCCAGCACGAGCGCCACGCCGGCGGCGTCGCCGACGGTCGCGACGTCGGGCGGCAATGCCCATCCGGTGAGCCACGGCGAGATCGCACGGGCGATCCATCCCGAGGGCGCGACGAGGAACGCGAAACCGATGGCAATCGCCGAGTGCGGTGTGGCGAGGATCGGCGCGAGCGTCGCCGACATCCGGCGCAGCCACGGCCGGTCGTGTGCGTACGCGCAGAAGCCGAACGCGATCGCGACCGCGAGCAGCGCGGTGCCCAGTCCCGAGACGAGCGTGACCGTGACGCTCGACGCGAATCCCGGATACGCGAAGAGGCGCCGGAAGCCGTCGAGGCCGAACGCATCCCCGCCGATCGCGGGCAGGTAGCCGAACGCGGGCAGCAGCGTACCGGCAAGGCCGGTCACGATCGGCAGCATGAACACGCCGACGGTGAGCGCCGGCATCGCGCGCAGGAGCGAAACAAAGGCACTCGCACGCTCGTATACGGGTGCGGCGCCGCCCGTCGCGGTCATTTCGTGTACCGCTTCTCCCATTCGCTCGCGATCCGCGTCATCCACGACGGATGCGGCTCGAGCTGGGTCGTGCCGAGCTCCGCGTTGGTCGGCAACGCGGGCGACTTCGGCAGCGCGTCGAAGCGCGCGCGGTCAGAGGGCGCCAGAGCGCCCCAGGTCGAGCACCGTGAAGTTGCCCATCTCGCGGAAGTCCTGCGCGCGCGCCTGCGTGGCGGGTTCGAGCAGGAAGTCCGCGACGACCATCGCGCCCTCCTTGTTCGCCGCGTTGAAGGGAATCGCGACGAAGCTCGTGTTGCCGATCGTCCCCTTCGCGAACACGAACGTGCGCACCGAATCGGGCAGCAGGCCCGCGTTGATCGACACGGCGGCTTCGGCCGGATTGAACGACACCATGATGTCGATCTCGCCGTCGTTCATCAGCTGTCGCTGCGCGGGCCCGTTCTCGGGAAACTGCCTGCCCTGCCGCCACAGCACCGGGCGCAGCGCGTCGTACCACGTCCACAGCGGCGCGGTGACCGATGCGAACGACGCGTCGGTGGCCGGGCCCTGCAGCACCGACGGATCGGCCGCAAGGTCGTGCAGCGCCTGCTTGAGGAATGTCGCTCCGAGGAAGTTGCGCACGGACGGATGCGTGAGGCGTCCCGGATGCGCCTGCGCCCAGCGCAGCAATTCGGCTGCCGAGCGCGGCGGATCGGGTACCCGCTTGAGGTCGTGGACGAACACGATCTGCGCGCGCCGCCACGGCGACTCCATGCCGTCGACCGGCACCGTGAAGTCGACGACGTTCGAGCGGATCCTGACCGTGTCGACGCGCGCGTAGTTGGGCAGCACATGCGTGAACGGGCCGAACAGCAGCCGCTGGTCGCGCAGCGCCAGGAAATTGGACCCGTTGATCCACGCGAGGTCGACGGTACCGCCGGTGTTCCGACCGGCCGCCTTCTCGGCGACCACCCGCGTCACGGCTTCCGCGGTGTCCTTCAGCTTCACGTGGTTCACCTTGACGCCGTAGCGCTTCGCGACCTCGTCGCCGGCCCACTGGATGAACGCGTTGGTCTTCTCGTCGCCGGCCCACGCGTTGAAATTGACCGTCTGGCCGCGCGCCTTCGCGACGACGTCGCTCCAGCGCAGTTCACCGACTGCCTGCACGCCCGCCGGTGCCTGCGCCGACGCGAGCGGCGCGACCATCGCGAGCAACGCCACCACGAAGGCGAGACAGTGCCTCGCCGCGCGCATCACGGGGTTCCCGGGGCGATGGCGAACACGCGCCGCAGGGATGTATCGGCCGGCCCATTGGCCTGCACATTGGTCTGCCCCCGGGCCGCCCGCCGTCGCTGGCGTGCCGCCTCCAGCACCGGCCCCAGTACCTGCTCGTGGAAGCGATCGCAGCCGATGCACAGGTTCTCGTACGGCGTGCCGTCCGGCCGCAACGTGCGCGACTGCGCGATGAAGTCCTGCTCGGTCCACCCGTGCGCGATGCCCATCCGCTCCGGGTGACCCATCGTGATCGCCTCGTAGGCCGGCACGCCCGTCAGCGAGTCGAGGATCTCGATCAGGCCGTCCTCGAGCAGGCTGCCGATCGGCATCCTGGTCTTGATGCAGCACGGGTAGACCGCGCCATCGGGTTCCACCGAAACTTCCGATCCGTTGTACGCATGCCGCAGGAAATTGAGGCCGCCGGACCAGCGGTTGCAGAAGTTGTCGGCGAGCGTCGCGTGCGAGAGGTTGTTCTGCCACGCGCGACCGCGCGGCCACAGCTTGCCGATCCAGGAATCGGGCGTCGCGCCGAAAAAGCTGTACACGGGACCCGTCTCCTCGTGCCAGTTGCGCGTCGTCGCGGAAAGTCCCGACCGCCGGATGCCGTGCCGCGCGAACAGCGCGGACAGCTTGTCCATGAACGCCTGCTGCTTCTCGGGGCCTTCGAGACCCACGTGGAAGTCGTCCACGCTGGCCACCGAGATCATCCAGACGCCGCGCTGCAGCAGGTCGGCGACGATCTCGTCGGTCAGCAGGTCGCCGGTCGTCTGCACGACCACCTTCACGCCACCCTGCGCCGCGTACCGGTCGCGCAGCGCCTCGAGCACCTTGTACGTGACGCGCTCGCGCACCGGATCGAGCAGCGCCTCGCCGCCCGAGAGGATCACGCGGCCCGTCTTTTCGGGAAACGTGCCGTCGGGCTGCGGATCGTCCAGGTCGCGATACGTGAAGCGCTCGGGGAAATTCGCGACGATGCGCGGGAAGTTGCGCTCGGCTTCCGCGACCACGCCTTCCAGTTCGCCGCGGATGTAGGGGCGGAACCGATCCTCATAGCAGTGCTTGCACTTGCGGTGGCAAGCCCAGGCCATGACGTAGTAGATGGATTCCATTGCGCCTTCGTGAACTCGGAGACGGTGCGGGTCGAACCGACGATTATGCCGTACTGGCAACGGGCAGCCGGTTCGACGGATGGACCCTGCAGCAGTCGCCTGGCGTGCAGGCGACCTTACAGTCACGCCGGCGGCGTGGGCCTACTTGCCTCCCGAGCGCGCGCCCATCCGCTTGCGCAGGTCGGCGCATGGGTCCTCGCGTTCCGCCCGGGCCGTGTAGACGACCGCGTCGAAACGCGCGCCCGGCTCTCCGTCCGGCGCACCATCGCGCTCGATGAGTCCGATGCTCACCGAGTCCGCGCGCTCCTCCGGCGTGAGCCAGAACGGCACGCCGATGTCCGTCCGCGCGTGCCCGTTGCCCGTCAGCAGCACGACGCCGCGCGCGAACTGCGGGCGGATCGCGTTCGCGAGCGTCCAGTCCCGCGCGATCTGCGCGCTCGCCATGCCCGGCAGCGCTTCCGGCGGCAGCAGGTCGCAGTGGCCTTTGGCGATCGCGGCCTCGTGTCCACGCATCACCGCGGCGGGCACCGGGGGCGGCGTGCCGCTGCCTTCGGTGCCCGTGACCGCGCCTGTCGCGACGCGCATCGCCCCGGCGCGGGACAGGTTCGCCGCGATGATCGGCAGGTCGTAGTCCAGCGCGAGTTGCACGAACGGCCGGTAGTAATCCCATTGCCAGCTCGGCGCGCCCTTGCCTTGCGCGATCACGTAGGCCGCATCGCGTGGTCGCTCGCGCCGGGCTCGATCGATCGCGGCCTGCTGCTCGCGGTCGAATTGCTCGAATGCGAGCGCCGGTCGCGCGCCGTCGTCGATCAGCTGGCGCAACGCCGCGAGCCGCAGCGCATGCTGGGCCGCGTTGTCGTGCACTTCGCCCAGCACGACGACCCGCTTGCCGGCCATCGCGCCGGCCAACGCCTGCGGCGAAGCGTCGAGCGTCACCGACCCGCTCGCCGTGGCGGCCAGCGCGATTGCCAGTCCAGCAACCGCGCGCAGTCGCGCACGATTCCAAATGAGGGTCAGACTCGATTCAAAGTAACACTTCAATTCGAGTCTGACCCTCATTTTTGCGCGCACGGTCCACGCCGCGAGCCCGAGCAACGCGAGCGCGACGACCCTGAGGGGAGTGCCGAAGGGGACGCGAGCGGAGGCGAGCATGTCGGGCATGTCAGGAAAGCCATCCGGCGAGCCAGTTCGCGACGACGCGCCACGCGGGAGTATCGAACAGTATCGCTTCGGCCACATGCTCGGCGATCAGCGCGAGGCCCGCGACAAGGTAGACGCGGTGGACACGTCCAACCGCCAGCTTGTCGCGGATCATCGCCACCAGGATCAGCGAGTCGGGGAAGACGATCGCGAACACGATCTCCGGATGGGGGACCGACGGAAAATAGTGCCGGAAGCGGAACCATGCCGGCCACAGGATCGAGAGCGTCGCCAGCAGCATGAGCCGCTTGTGGTAATCCGGGCGCCGGCGATACCACAACGCGGCCGCGACCAGTGCGGCAAACAGCAGCAGTGCGGTCACCGTTCCGACCAGGCTCGACACCGCGGTCTCGCCGCCACCGCCGGCGACATCCCGCTTCATCGCAAAGACGCCGACGGCAATGCCGGAGGCGACGACGCACGGAACCAGCGCGACTGCGAGCCATCCCGTGCGGCGATGCACGGATGGCCGCTGCCGCCGGATGAGCGTCGCCTGCGTCGCGAAGAGGGCGAGCCAGGCGAACAGCAGCGCCCCGTGCACGTAGACCACGGGCGGCGCGCTGAACGCCCCGCGGGCGAGCGGCAGGAAGAACGTGGGCAGAAACCCGGCGAGCGCCACGGCCAGCGCCAGCCACGCCATGCCGACGTAGAAGCGGCTCGTCCGATCGGCCCGGAAGGGGTCGCGGGTCAGCGGTTCCACGGCGGCGCGTCCATCACGAAGGCTGCGTCGCCAGGCGTTCGTCGCACGATCGTTCCGGCCCGGTCGTGCAGGGACGCCACCACGGACGCACAGTCCGCGCCGCGCCCGCGACCCCGCAGCGAATCGAGCCTCGCGGCGGCAAGGGACGGCGACGCGGCCGCGAGCGCTTGCCGCGAGAAGTGCGCGGCGGACCACCGCATCACGACGCGCCGCGATGCAGCGACCAGTCGACCTGCATCGGCCTGCCGGGCAGGTCGAGCCGTGCAACCGCCGCGGGCGTCTCCGCGATGACCTTGCCCGCACGGAACACCTTGAGCCGCGGCGCGCGGAGCCGGATCGCCTCGACCGGATCGCGCGCCTGCAGCAGCACGAAGTCGGCCCGGTTGCCGGGCGCGATGCCGTAGCCGTCGAGGTGCATGATCGCCGCCCCGTTGACGGTCACCGCGTCGAAGCACGCGCGCATGCCTGCCTGGCTCGTCATCTGCGCGACGTGCAGGCCCATCGACGCCACCTCGAGGAGATCGGCCGCTGCCCAGCGAATACCACGGGTCCATCACGCAATCGTGGCCGAACGCGACGGTGACGCCCGCTGCCATCAGCTCGGGCACGCGCGTCATGCCGCGCCGCTTCGGATAGGTGTCGTGCCGTCCCTGGATCGTGATGTTGATCAGCGGATTGGCGACGGCGTGCCACGCCGGCCTCGCGGATCAGCGGGATCAGCTTCGACACGTAGTAGTTGTCCATCGAGTGCATCGACGTCAGGTGCGAGCCGGTCACGCGGCCCTGCAGGCCGAGCCGCAGCGACTGCACGGCCAGCGTCTCGATGTGGCGCGAGTGCGGGTCGTCGGTCTCGTCGCAGTGCATGTCGACGAGCACGCCCCTGCTCGGCAGCCAGCTCGCACAGCAGGCGCACGCTCTCCATGCCGTCATGCATCGTCCGTTCGAAGTGGGGGATGCCGCCCACGACGTCCACGCCCATCGCCAGCGCGCGCTTCAGCAGGTCGAACGCGCCGGCGCTGCGCAGCACGCCGTCCTGCGGGAACGCCACCAGCTGCAGGTCGAGGTACGGCGCCACCTGCTGCTTCACGTGCAGCAGCGCCTCGACGGCGAGCAGGCGCGGATCGCACACGTCCACGTGCGAGCGGATCGCGAGCGTTCCCTTGGCCACCGCCCAGTCGCAGTACGCGAGCGCGCGCTCGACGATCGCCTCCTGCGTCAGGTGCGGCTTCAATTCGCCCCACAGCGCGATGCCCTCGAGCAGCGTGCCGCTTTCGTTCACGCGGGGCAGTCCGTACGACAGCGTCGCGTCCATGTGGAAGTGCGGATCCACGAACGGCGGCGTCAGCAGGAATCCCTGCGCATCGACCGTCTTCGCGGCGGCCGCATTGATCCGCGGCGCGACGTTGACGATGCGGCCGTCCGCCACCAGCACGTCGATGCCCGTGCGGCCGTCCGGCAGCGTCGCGTCGTGGATGAGGAGGTCGCTCATTCGCAGTTCACTCCGTCTTGCGGATCGATCGATCCCGCGGATCCGCGGCGCGTGTCACTTGGTGCCGAAGATCCGGTCGCCGGCGTCGCCCAGGCCCGGCAGGATGTACCCGTGGTCGTTGAGCTCGCGATCGATCGCCGCCGTGTAGATCGGCACGTCCGGGTGCGCCGCCCTGAAATTGCGGATGCCCTCCGGGCACGAGACCAGGCACACGAAGCGGATCGAACGCGGCTTCGCTCTCCTTCAGGCGCTCGACCGCCGCGACCGCCGAGTTGCCGGTCGCGAGCATCGGGTCGAGCACGATCGCGTCGCGTTCGGACATGCCGCCCGGCATCTTGAAGTAGTACTCGACGGCGACCAGCGTCTTGGGGTCGCGATAGAGCCCGATGTGGCCCACGCGCGCACCCGGCACGACCTGCAGGAATCCGTCGAGCAGCCCCATGCCCGCGCGCAGGATCGGCACGAACACGAGCTTCTTGCCGTCGATGAGCCTGGAGTTCATCGTCTCCAGCGGCGTCTGGATCATCACCTCGTGCATCGGCATGTCTGCGCGTGACCTCGTAGGCCATCAGCGCGCCGATCTCGTTCAGCAGGCGGCGGAAACTGGTCGTGCTGGTCTCCTTCTTGCGCAGCAGCGTCACCTTGTGCTGGATGAGCGGGTGGTCGAGTACGTGCACGTTCGCGGGCATGCGGGCTCCTGGATGCGAGGTTCGAGACGATCAGAAAACGGTGCCGTCGCTGCGGATCGAGAGCGGCGGATCGCCGCCGCGCAGGTCGCGCGCGAGTTCGCGGCCGGCCGCCCACGTGCCGCCTTCGAGGATGCACGCGAGCGGCAGTCCGGGCGAGCGCAGCAGCGCGCGCACGAGCGGCGCGAGTTCGTCGAGCAGCACGACGGTCAGCGCGCGCCACTCGACGACGAGTTCGCTCCCCACCTCGTGCGCAACGACCGCGTCCGCATCGTTCGCGAGCGCCAGCACGCCCGTGTCGAGCAGCAGGCCGCCGTTGCGGTACTCGGGCAGGCCGGTCAGGTCGTCGCGGCCCGAGACGGTGAGCCCCGCGCGCTCGAACGGTTCGAACAGCGAGTAGGCAAGCCATTGCGACAGCTTGTGGAACGGCACCCAGCCCGCGGTCGGCCCGGTGCCGCCGGCGTGCGGGTGGCGCCAGGCGTCGCCCAGCGGACGACCGTCGAGGTCGCTGCCCGTCAGCCAGATGGAACCGAATCCGTCGAGCAGTGCGCGCAGGATGTCGCTCGCCGCGATCGCGCGCTTGCCGGGTGCGGCGAGCGCATCGTGGAGCGCACCGGGGCGCGCGCGCGCGCCGAACACGTCGCGTTGCGCCACCAATGCCCCCGCAAGGCGCCGCAGCAGCGCCGCGCGGCCGTCGAGTCCCACCAGCGGATTCCCGGGGGTCGCCTGCAGGAGCGCCGCGAGCTGCGCCGCGTCGATCGCCGCGAGCCGTGCCGCGTCGACGCGCAGCGGATCGCCCGGTGTCGCGGAGAATGCGCCGGCCATGAACGCGCGGAAGCTCGCGACGCCGAGCCCTTCCGAGCGCGTGAACGACTGTCCGCTCCCCGCTTCGTCGTAACGCCACGCGGGCCCCGCCGCCGGCATCGAGCAGCACGCTGACGACCGTGAGGTCGATCTCGCGCGCGCGCGCGTTCGGCGACGTCGCGCCCGCGCAGCGCGTGTTCGAGTTCGCGCGCGGCGATCCACGCCGCCCGCCTCGAAGTGGCGCCACCGGCTGTGGTACGGGATGACGAGATCGGGATAGCGGCGCCGGGTCACGTCGGCGACGCGCTGCGCGGCCGCGGCCATCCGGTCGCGATCGACGCGGAAGTGACGCGAGCGGCCCGCGGTCACGGCCGCCGCGATGTTGCCGCAGCGCTCGCGGATTGCGGCGGTCGAGAAGAGCGATGCTGCCGGCGAGTCCGCGAGCGCCGCCGTCACAGCGTGCGGCCCTTCGTCTGCGCGAGCCGGTCCGCGTCGGGGACATCGCCCTCGCTGAAATAGCCGGCCGCCTTCTTCGCGTCCATCTCGACCCGCGCATCCGCGGGGATCAGGTCGTCCGGGATCTTCACGCGCTCGTCCACCTCGATGCCCGAGCCCGTGATCGCGTCGTACTTCAGGTTGCTCATCGACACGAGCCGGTGGATGCGCGTGATGCCGAGCCAGTGCAGCACGTCGGGCATCAGCTCCTGGAAGCGCATGTCCTGCACGCCGGCCACGCATTCGGTGCGCAGGAAATAGTTGGTGGCGGAATCGCCGCCTTCCTGGCGCTTGCGCGCGTTGTAGACGAGGAACTTGGTCACCTCGCCCAGCGCGCGGCCTTCCTTGCGGCTGTACACGACGAGCCCCACGCCGCCCGCCTGCGCGCCGCGGATGCACTCCTCGATCGCGTGCGTCAGGTAGGGACGGCACGTGCAGATGTCCGAGCCGAACACGTCCGAGCCGTTGCATTCGTCGTGCACGCGCGCGGTCAGCGTGACCGCGGGGTTCGCGAGGTCGTGGATGTTGCCGAACACGTAGGCCGTCTGCCCGCCGATCGGCGGCAGGAACACGTCGAGGTCGCCGCGCGTGACGAGTTCCGGATACATGCCGCCCGTCTCCTCGAAGAGCGCGCGCCGCAGATCGGCTTCCGTGCAGCCGAAGCGCCTGGCCACGCCGGGCAGCCACCAGACCGGCTCGATCGCCGCCTTGGTCACCACGGCCGAACCGTTCGCGAGCAGCACGCGGCCGTCGGCCTTGAGCCGGCCCGCGGCCATCGCGTCGCGCACCTCCGGCATGTCGATGTGCGCCTTCGTCATCGCGATCGTGGGCCGGATGTCGTAGCCGCGCGCGATCTCGTCGCGGAAGATGTCGGCCACCTGCGCGCCGAACGGATCCAGCGACACGATGCGCTCCGGGTCGCCCCACGACGGATACGGCCCGATCGGATCGGTCGGCATCGTGTTGGTGAGGTCGGGCTTGTGCCCGCGCAGCAACGCTCCCGCGGCCACCGCCAGCGCGCGATACACGCCGTACGACCCGCTGTGCGTGCCGATCACGTTGCGCTGGCCGCGGTTGGACGTGCTGCCGACGATGGGGCCGCGCTCGTGCGGATCGGCGCACCCCCAGCGCACGCGCAGCTTCTCCTCGGCCCCTTCGGCCGGGTGCGACGTCAGCCGGATGTGCTTGGGCTGTTGGGGTTCGGTGCTCATGTTTCGGTCTGCCGCGCCATAGGCGCAATCATACGCATTCGTGGTGTCGTGTCCCAACCGTCCGGGTTCGCGCGCCTGCGGGCTGGCGCCCGGAGGCTGCAAGCGTCCCAGTTTCACCAAGAGGCGCAGTGACGCCGAGGACGGTCCGGGGGCGTCGGCATCGGCTGCTGAAGCGCGCATGGGCACGCAATTGGCGTCGACTCGATCACGCCACTGCGCCTTGCGAACAGCAGCGCGTTGTCGCCGCGCACCCTCATACCAAACGAAAGGATCTCCGCATTGCGCAAGCGTACGCAGGGGCATTCAGCCTGCATGCAGCGCGCGACCGAACTGCGCGCGCAGCGCGCTCATGAACCGCGCGCCTCGTGCCTTTGCCCCACGAAAGGCGCCCGGCCGCCCGAAGCGCTTCGTGCTGACTAGCTTCGGTTGCAAATCGCGCAGCGATTTGCAACCGTTTACCGTTCCCCCTTTCGATAGGGCTTCATCAGCGCCTGCGGATACGACGCCTTGCGTGCAACGAGCACCAGCGCGAGGATCGACAGCGCGTACGGCAGCATCAGGTACACCTGGTACGGGATTCCCTCGGTGCTGCCCTGCTGCAACCGCAGCTGCATCGCATCGAAGAACGCGAACAGCAGCGCGCCCGCGAGCGCCTTCCCGGGCCGCCAGCTCGCAAACACGACCAGCGCCACGCAAATCCATCCGCGGCCGTTGATCATGCTGAAGAAGAACGCATTGAACGCGGACAGCGTGAGGAACGCGCCGGCCACGCCCATCAGCGCCGACCCGGCGCAAATCGCGCCGGTGCGCACGGCATTGACGTTGAGGCCCTGGCCCTCGGCCGCGGCCGGATTCTCGCCGACCGCGCGCACCGCGAGCCCCAACGGCGTCCGATACAGCACCCACGCGATGACCGGGACCGCGACGAGCGCCAGCAGCGTCATCGGGGTCTGCTTCGCGAGCACGGGAATGCCGAGCCACGCCATTTCCGCGAACGGCTGGATCGTCGGCGGCGCCGTCACGTTGGGAAAGCTCACCCGGTACGCGTAGTAGGACACGCTGGTGGCGAACAGCGTGATGCCGAGGCCGGACACGTGCTGCGACAGCGCCAGCGGCACCGTCAGGAACGCGTGCAGCAGGCCGAACGCCGCGCCGGTGAGCGCCGCGACCAGCACGCCGATCCACAGGCCGGCGCCGAGATACACGGCGAGCCAGCCGGTCAGCGCACCCGCGACCATGATGCCCTCGATGCCGAGGTTGAGCACGCCCGCGCGCTCGCAGAGCAGGACGCCCAGCGTGCCGAAGATCAACGGCGTCGCGATGCGCAGCACGGCGACCCAGAAGTCGGCGTTGGCCAGCATCGTCGCGATGTCGCCGGTCATGTCACGCCCCCTCTTGCATGCGCGCATTGCAACGGTGCGCAACCGAGGCAACAGCATTCCGCAACGGGTCATGCATTCCCATGACCTCCATCACTGCCACCGCAACCGGTAACGCGCGAACGCCGTCGCGACCAGCATCGACAACAGCGAGATCGCGACGATCACCTCGGCGATGTACGTGGGCACCGCCACGCCGCGGCTCATGCTGTCGGCACCCACCAGCACGCCCGCGACGAAGATCGCGGCGGCGACGACGCCGAGCGGATTGAGGCCCGCGAGCATCGCGATCACGATGCCGCTGTAACCGTAGCCCGGCGACATGTCGAGCGTCACGTACGCGGTGCGTCCCGCCACCTCGATCGCACCGGCGAGCCCGGCGAGCGCGCCCGACAGCAGCGCGACCATGACCGTCGTGCGCGTGACCGGCACGCCGACGAACGCGGCGCCGCGCGGGTTGGCACCGACGGCGCGCACGGCGAAGCCGAACGTCGTGTAGCGGAACATCGCCCACAGGAGGCCCGCCAGCACCAGCGCCCACAGCAGTCCCGTGTGCACGCGCGTGCGCAGGGCGAGCTTGCCCAACTGCATCGCGTCCGCCAGTGCGACGCTCTGCGGCCAACCCATCGCCGTCGGGTCCTTCATCGCGCCGTCGAGCATCATCGACACGAACAGCAGCACGATGAAGTTGAGCAGCAGCGTGGTCACGACCTCGTCCACGCCCAGCCGCGTGCGCAGCAGCGCCGGGCCCAGCAGCAGCAGCGCCCCGGCCGCCATCGCCGCCGCCATCATCAGCGGGAACAGCAACGCCGGCGGCAGGTCGAATCCGGCGCCGCCGTGGAGACCGCCCACCGCGACGGCCGCGAGCGCGCCCGCGTAGAGCTGGCCTTCGGCGCCGATGTTGTAGAAGTGCGCGCGGAACGCGACCGCGGCCGCGAGCCCCGTGAGGATCAGCGGCGTCGCGCGCGTCAGCGTCTCGCTCCACGCGAAGCGCGTGCCGAAACCGCCTTCGAAGATGAGCGCGTACGTGCGGCCGATCGGCGCGCCGGCCCATGCGACGAACAGCGCCGACAGCAGCAGCGTGAACGCGATGGCCGCGAACGGCGCGACGACCAGCATCGTGCGCGAGATCTCGCCGCGCGCCTCAAGCCGCATTGGCGACAGTCCTCGTCGTTCGACCGGTTTCGCATGCCGGTGAATCCACCGTCGTCCCCGCGCAGGCGGGGACCCAGTGGCGTCGTGGCGTTCGTGGCGCAGCGCTGCAAACGACGCTGGGTCCCCGCCTGCGCGGGGACGACGGGTGCCAGCCGGCGCATCATCATGCGGAAGCGCCCGCCATCGCGAGCCCGATCGCCTGCAGGTCCCAGTCGGCAGTCGCGCGCGCAGGCGTGAGCCGTCCCGCATGGATGACGGCGATGCGATCGGCAAGTTCGAAGATCTCGTCCAGGTCGTCCGAGATGAGGAGCACGGCTGCGCCGCGCGCGCACGCGTCGAGCAGCTGCTGGTGGACGAACGCGACGGCGCCGATGTCGAGTCCCCATGTCGGCTGGTTCGCGACGATGAGCCCGGGCGGCGCCGCGCCCGCGAGATCCCCGGCCAGCACGCGGCCGAGGATCAGTTTCTGCATGTTGCCGCCGGACAACGCCCGTACGGGCGTGTCGATGCCGCCGCCGGCGCGCACATCGAAGCGCGCGACGACCTCGCGCGCGAAGCGCCGCCCGGCTTGCCGCCGCACGAAACCGTTGCGTGCGAAGCGCGTGGCGTAGTGCTCCGCGATGGCGTTTTCCCATACGGGCAGGTTGCCGATGAGGCCGACGCCGTGCCGGTCCTCCGGCACGCGCGCCACGCCGGCGCCCACCCAGTCGCGTGGCGTCGACCGCAACGTACGGCCTCCCACGGTAACGCGGCCGGCGTCGGGCTCGCGCAGGCCGAACAGCACGTCGGCCAGCGCCTGCTGTCCATTGCCCGACACGCCCGCGATCGCGGTGATTTCACCGGACCGCAGCGACAGCGAGATGTCGGCGAGTTCGCCGCGCACCGTCACGCGATCGGCCTCGCACGCGACGGCCCCCGGCGCATGCGGCTTCGCGACGGGCATCGGCACTTCGCGGCCGACCATCAGATGCGCGAGCGTCGCGCGGTCCGCGGTCGCCGCGGGGACCGTGGCGACGAGCTTGCCCGCGCGCAGCACCGCGATGCGGTCGGACACGCGCAGCACTTCCGGCAGCTTGTGGCTGATGAAGATCAGCGCGAGCCCTTCGGCCACCAGCAACTCGAGCGTCGCGAACAGCGACTCCGATTCCTGCGGCGTCAGCACGGCCGTCGGTTCATCGAGTATCAGCACGCGCGCGTCGCGGATCAGCGCCTTCAGGATCTCGACGCGCTGCCGCTGCCCGACCGAAAGCGTGCCGACGCGCGCATCGGGATTCACCGCGAGCCCGAAGCGCTGGCCGGTGGCCACCAGACGGGCGCGCGCCTCGCCGCGCCCCGAGGAAAGGCGCCAGAGGGGCTCGGTGCCGAGCATCACGTTGTCGAGCACGGACAGGTTGTCGGCCAGCGCGAAATGCTGGTGCACCATGCCGATGCCGGCCGCCAGCGACGCCGCCGGATCGCCCGGCGGCAGCGGCCGGCCGAATGCATGGATCGTCCCTTCGTCGGGGACATAGTGGCCGAACAGGATCGACACCAGCGTCGACTTGCCCGCGCCGTTCTCGCCCAGGAGCGCGAGCACCTCGCCCGCCGCGAGTTCGAGCGAGATGCCGTCGTTGGCGACGAGCGGCCCGAAGCGCTTGGTGATGCCGGAAAGACGGAGGACGGGCGCGGGAGATTCCACGTTGGCTACCAGCGCGACTCCCTCTCCCCGCTTGCGGGGAGAGGGCTGGGGTGAGGGGCCGCGCCCCGCACCCTCACCCCGACCCTCTCCCGCGAGCGGCAGAGGGAGGGATTCATCGAGGGCTCCGTTGCCTACTTCGCGGTCGACTTGGGCTCGGTCTCCACCACCGCCACCTTCGCCTTGCCGTCGAGGATCGCCTGCTGCTTGGCTGCGACCTTCGCCTGGATGTCCTTCGGTACCTTCGCTTCGAAGGTGCCGTACTTCGACATCTCCGAGCCCTTGTACTTCATCGTCGAGTACTGGCCGTAGTCCTCGGCCTTGAACTGGCCGAGCTTGACCTTGTTGAGCGCGGTGTTGATCGTCGGCTCCATGTTCCACAACGCCGAGACGACAACCGTTTCCGGGTACTGCGCCTGGGTGTCGATCACGTTGCCGATCGCGAGCTTGCCGCGTTCCTTGGCGGCATCCGAAACCCCGAAGCGCTCCGCGTACATGACGTCGGCGCCCTTCTCGATCATCGCGAACGCCGCTTCCTTGGCCTTCGGCGGATCGAACCACGAGCCGATGAACGTCACGTAGAACTCGACCTTCGGATTGGTTTCCTTGGCGCCCGCCATGAACGCGTGCATCAGCCGGTTCACCTCGGGGATCGGGTAGCCGCCGACCATGCCGATCTTGTTGGTCTTGGTCATGCCGCCGGCGACCATGCCGGTGAGGTACGCCGGTTCCTGGATGTAATTGTCGAACACCGCGAAATTGGGTTCCTGCGGCTTGCCCGACGACCCCATCAGGAACGACACCTTCGGGTAGTCCTTCGCGACCTTGCGCGCGGCCGCCTCGACGGCGAACGACTCGCCGACGATGAACGTGTTGCCCTTTTCCGCGTACTCGCGCATCACGCGCTCGTAGTCGGCGTTGGCGACCTTCTCGGAGAACACGTATTCGATCTCGCCCCGGTCCTTGGACGCATTGAGCGCCTTGTGGATGCGGCTCACCCACTGCTGCTCGACCGGGACCGTGTAGATCGCCGCGACCTTGATCTTGCTCTGCGCCAGCGCGACCTGCGCGCCCGCGCCCATCGCCAGCACGGCCGCCGCGGCAGCGGCCTTCATCCAAATCCGTCGAGTCAGCATGCGTGTCGTCCCCTGAAGAGATTTGTAGGTCCGGCGCACCGCGATGGTGCGCCCGGGCGGCCGCGCGCGGCGTCGTCGCCGCACTGCAGCAAGCTGTCAATCGTACATCAGGGGATCGCGAAATGGGATCGCGGGCGCCACGCAGTATTCGGGACCCGTGCACCCAGCCTTGTGAAAGCCCCGCCTTCTCACGACTCGCACGCAGTCACTCACAGAACACTCGTCTTTTCGTCGCTTCGTTAGCGGCCGTCGCCGGGCCGCCCCAAGGCGGCCGCCTGACTTCGCAGTTGCCGTACCGGCCGCAAAAGGCGCGACGCCGGCTAAACGTCATCCACCGGACCCACGGACGCCTTTTGCGGACGCTGCGAGTCCCGGCCGCAAAAGGCGCGACGCCGACTTCGCGACATCCGCCGGCCCGACGGACGCCTTTTGCGGACGTTCCCTACGTGAACAGCAGCTGCCGGGCGTCGGTGACCGGCGCATCCTTGAGCGCGTGCAGGCGGCTCGAACGCGGCACGCCCGCGAGCAGGTACTCCATCTGGTCGGCGAGGATCCGCCGATTGCGCAGGATGAAGTGTTCGTGCCTGTTGGGCACATAGGGCACGTACAGGAGCGGCATGCTCGCCTGCTCCGGCGAGCGCCCGCCCTTGCGCGTATTGCAGCTCCGGCAGGCGGTCACCGTGTTCGTCCACGTATCCCGGCCCCCGCGCGATACCGGCACGACGTGATCCCGCGACAGGTCGCGCAACAGGAATCGCTTGCCGCAGTAGGCGCAGAGTTGGCGATCGCGGGCGAAGAGCATCGAGTTCGTGAGGCCCGGCGCGTGCAGGTGCGAACCCGCGCCCGTGCCCTTGATGGCGAGGATCGACTTGGTGGACAGTCGCGAGCGCTCGCCGTTCTTCTGCCATCCGCCGCGGAATTCGCGGACTTCTCGGCCGAGCGACCACGCGACCATCTGCTTGGCGTGATACGTGATGGCTTCCTCGAGCTCCACCCACGCCTGCGGGAGCCCGGCCATGTCGACAGTCAGTACGAGCGGTTCCATTTGGAAAGCGTCGGCCGATGATGTCCTCTCGCGCGCGGCGTGCGCGCGAAACGTGGCATAAAGTATGCATCAACCTGGGGCGTCTTGTCTGCCGGGCGCGTTGGGACGGTCCCGACGCGCGTGCCGCGGGGGAGGCGTCCGATTGGCGCCGACGGTCGATTCGGCCCGTGCAGCCGGACCGCGATCAGCCGCGTGGACGCATCGACGCCCTCGTCCCGCATGGCTTGCGTGCGTGACCGCGCAGCGTCATCCGGACTGGACCCCGCAAGTCGGGCCGCGGCCGACATCGCAAAAGAAGTGGGGTCAGAGACGACGTCGCGGCAAAGCCCCGTGCGTATCGCGCACGTGGGCCCGAACGTCGTCCCTGGCCCCACCTCTCTTGAAAAATTTCGCCGCGGGCCCGGCGGGTTGCCCCGCCGGGTGGCCGCGACTAGTGACCGGTCGAACGCGTGAGCGCTGTTCCGGCGGCGATCCCGATCGTCGGTTGGGAAGGCCGCGCACAGCCTTCGAAATCGCCGGTACTGCGAGTGCTGCACTTGCGAACCGGTGTCACCACCGGCAAAGAGTTGTGAACATGAGGTCACCTCCCCGCCGACTGCTGGCGGCGGACGCGAACGCGCGACAGTGCCGCACTCGTCATCCGTTTCAGTTTCCGTTACGGCGGCCACATGGCACGCCGGTCCTGCCACCCGATGATGCCACCGGGTTCACTGCCCTGACGCGTACCGGCACGCCAGGTCGAACAGGGCGCGTGCCGCGCTCTCCGCCTCGCGCACCCCTTCCGCCGCCGCGAGGCGGATGATCAGGCCATCCGCCGCGCGCCGGTAAATCCCGTCGCTGCCCGCGCGTATGAGGTCGAAGTGATCCCGCGCGTAGGGCCGCTCCAGTTCTTCCAAGAGCCTAGCCATTTTGTGTGCCTCATAGTCGTCATTTTTTATGGCACCAGGCTACAAGGCTGCCCGGGGCCGCATTGGCCTCCGGGCATTCCGCGCGGGATGCGACGCCTCTTACATCGCGTCTCCCGCGCCGGAAACCCGGCTGCCGTCGTGTTGTTCGCTCGTGCCGGCATCGCCGCGCGAGGGCCCGTTCCGGAGGAACGAGCCGACGCCCACGCCAGTGCCGGTGCGCAGGCGCATGCCCTTGCCGGACGACATGCGCAGGCGCGGCCAGGCCGCATTGCCGGTCAGCAGACGAATCGTGGTCATGGATCCCCTTGCTCCTTTCCTCGCGGTGTGGCGTGCGGCGAGCGCGCGCCCATGCGAAACAGCCAGTCGTTGACGACTGGCGGAACGGAGGGGAGGGAGTGGTGCGACCTTCCGACTGTTCCGCCTTCGACCCCGGCGGAATGTCTTCCGGTCGGGTACAGCTACAGCGTCTTGACTACGCCGGCATCGACCGGCGAGTAAGCGGATTGCATCGCGAATTCAATGGCGGACTGCAGACCGCACTGAATGCCACCGACGCGCCACGCCATGGCGATGCCGTGCGCACGCGGCGCGCGGGCAATGCTCTCGAAGTGGCGTTTGACGGTCGTCATGGCTTGCGTTGGGACGTTGTTGTCCGTGTTGAAACGAATGACCCGATAATACGGTTGACCCCGGTCAGGACGCAAGCAGAAATTCCGCATCCGCGCGTCCCCCAGTGTCTAAAATGCAACACACACGATTTGACGGGCACCGTCCGCGAAGGAAGCGCCCTGAAGCGTCCCACCGCACAGGCGCATTCGCGCGAACAAATACCGGCCGGCCCATGCACAGACCACTCCCAACCGTCCGCCCTGCCTGCGTCGCGAGGCGCCGCACGCATTCGCGTGCCACGTTCCTGCGCGCGTTCCCGATGGTGAACCGGACCGTTCCAGGCGACGCCGCGGGGTCACGACCATGACCCTGGGCGAGCGACTGCGCCTCGTGCGCGGCACCGACAGCCAGAAGGCTTTCGCCGAGACGCTGGGCGTGCACGAGAACACCGTCGCCAACGCCGAACGGCGCAACTCGGCGACGCAGGACTTGCTGTTGCGGATTGCGCAGACCCGCAACATCAACCTGCACTGGCTCCTGACCGGCCAGGGCACGATGCGCACCGAGGAACCGGAGGGGTCGCTGCTGGCCGAGAAGCTCGCACTCGCGCTCACCGAAGCGCTGCGCGTCGCGTACGGCGCTCGCTACGCGAGCCTGCCGTTGGACACTCGCGCCCGCGCATTGCGCGCGGGAGCGACGTACCTGCGTGCGATCGGCGTCACCGAGGACACGCTGCCCGACGTCGAATCGCTGGCGAAGCTCGTCAAGCTGACGATCGACGTGATGCGGCAGGCGGACTAGAACCGATCTCAAAATCGGAAAGGAATGACCCTCTCCACCGTCATCCCCGCGAAGGCGGGGATCCAGTGTCGTCAAGTCGTCGAACGACCACGACACTGGGTTCCCGCCTTCGCGGGAACGACGGTGTGCAGCATTGGCGTCATTGCACTTGTCCCATTTCGAAATGGCCTTCAGGGAAACGCGCGTAAGAGGCGTCCGTTGACAATGGGGATGCCGTGAACGCGGCGTCGTTCGCGCACCGGTGTCGAAGCAGCGTCGGCGTCAGTTCCCCGCCCTCGCGGCGACGACGTCGCGCAATCGCGCGCACCGCCCCCGCGCTGCTACACTGGCCCGCCTCGTTCGCACCGGAGCGTCACCATGATCGCCAGGCTCATCCGCGCGTGGCTCGCCATCGCCGCCTGCGCGCTGGTTCCCGGTCCGCTCAACGCGGCGTCCCCACTCGCGTTTCCCACCCTGCCGGCGGACGTCGCGATCGAGTACTACCACGCGGCGTTCGATCACTATTTCATCACGCGCCTGCCCGCGGAGATCGACGCGCTCGACACGGGCCGCTTGACCGGCTGGACCCGCACCGGCCGCGGCTTCCGCGTCGGCCCGCTGCCCGGGGCCGAGGTCAATCCTGTCTGCCGCTTCTACATTCCACCGCAGCACGGGGACTCGCACTTCTTCTCGGCGTCGCCGCCGGAGTGCGCGGCCATCCTGGCGAAGATCGGCGTCGATCCCAACTACAGCGGCTACATCCTCGAATCGCCGGACGTGTTCTTCGCGCCGCTGCCGGACCCGCTGACCGGCGCGTGTCCGACGGGCACCGTGCCCGTGTACCGGCTGTGGAACCAGCGCGCCGACTCGAACCATCGCTACACGACCGACGGCGGCGTCAAGGCCGCGATGGTCGGCAAGGGCTATCTGCCCGAAGGCTACGGTCCGTCCGCGGCCGCCTTCTGCTCCGCGGCCGGCGTGCTGGTCGATGCGCTCACGCGCGCATCGGGCCTCACGCCTTTCGCCGCGGACTGCGACAGCCCGGCCGTCGGCGGCACGCTGTACGCGAGCGCCGAGGTCGAGCCGTCGGTCGCGGTAAATCCGACGAATCCCAACAACCTGATCGGCGCCTGGCAACAGGACCGCTGGTCGAATGGCGGCGCGCGCGGCCTTGGCAGCGCGTATTCGCTCGACGGCGGCGGTACCTGGACCCGGACCACGGTGCCGTTCTCGCACTGCTCCGGCGGCACTGCGGCCAACGGCGGCGACTACGAGCGCGCGACCGACCCCTGGGTGACGGTGGCACCCGACGGCACCGCGTACCAGATCGCGCTGGCGTTCAGCAACCAGGCGAACCGCAACAACGCGATCCTGGTCGCGCGCTCGACCGACGGCGGGCGCACGTGGAGCAATCCGGTCACGCTGCGCAGCGACGGCGCCGCGAGTTTCAACGACAAGGAATCGATCACCGCCGATCCGACCGACGCGCGCTACGTCTACGCCACGTGGGACCGGCTGACCGGCGACAACGGCCCCGCATGGTTCGCGCGCACGACCAACGGCGGCGCCTCGTGGGAAGCGGCGCGCAGCATCTACGACCCGGGCGCGACCAGCCAGACGATCAACAACCAGATCGTCGTGCTGCCCGACGGCACGCTCGTGCTGTTCTTCACGGAACTCGCGAATGTCGGCCCGGCCAATCCGCGGCTGCGCGTGCTGCGCTCAGCCGACAAGGGCGCGACGTGGTCGGCGCCGATCACGATTGCGACCAACGAAGCGATCGGCACCGTCGATCCCGAAACCGGCACCGCGATCCGCGATGGCGCGATCCTGGGGTCGATCGCGGTGGGCAAGGACGGATCGCTCGCGGTGGCGTGGCAGGACTCGCGCTTCGCACGCAGCCACGACGACATTGCGGTCAGCCGCTCCGCGGATGGTGGCCTGACGTGGACGGTTCCGCGGTGCATCTCCTGCAGCCAGCTATCGCTGCCGCCGCCCACGGCCCCCGCGTTGCTGCCGACCGTCGCAATCCGCGACGATGGCGTGGTCGGCGTCGCGTACTACAACCTGGCCGCCAACACGCCGGACCCCAATACGCTGCCGACGATCTTCCTGCTCGCGACTTCCATCGACGGCATCACGTGGGACACCCGTCCGCTCGGCGAACCGTTCGACTATGCGACCGCGGCGCTGGCCGGCGGCCGATACTTCATCGGCGACTACATGAGCATGGTCGCGATCGGCACGTCGTTCGTGCCGTTCCACGTGCGCACGACGGGGAACCCGGATAGTCGCTCGGACACGTTCGCCGCACTCGCGCGGACGAGCGGGACAGTCCCGCAGCCCGGGACCGGCACGATCGCCAAGGCCACCGCCCAAGTGCTGCCCTGGAGCGCGGAAGCGGCGAGCCGCGCGCAAGCCAATGCGCGGCGCGTCGTGAACGGGCGGCTGCCGCCAGGGCGCAGCCTCGTGCCATCAGCACCGTAGCCCCGTCGGCCGTGGGCTTTGCGAAAGTTCCGCCTTCAAACGACTTGCGCGCAGCCCGCGGCATGACACTCGTACTTTCGTAGATCTTTTCGGCGGCCGACGCCGGGCCGCCCCAAGGCGGCCGCCTGACTTTGTAGTTGACGCGTCCGGCCGCAAAAGACGTAGCGCCGGACTCACGTCATCCACAGGCCCCACGGACGCCTTTTGCGGACGTTAGAGTACCGTCACCTTGCCGGTCGCGATGTCGTAGACGCCGCCGACGATGTCGATCTTCTTGCCCCGGTAGGCCGCCTGCACCACCGGCGGCGATGCCTTCAGGCGCGCCACCTGGCGGCGCACGTTCTCCGCGATCGCATTGTCGAGCAGCGTGCCCGTCTGCGTCTTCTCCGCGACGATCACCGCCGGCTTGATCGCGGTCACCAGTTCGGGCAGGTGCCCGGGCAGTACGGCCTTGGTCTTCAGCACCTTGATCGCGGCATCGACGGCGCCGCAGCCCGAGTGGCCGACGACCATGACGAGCGGCGCGCCCAGGAACTCCACGCCGTATTCGATCGACGCGAGGAGGTCCGGCGTCACGATGTTGCCCGGCGACGCGCACGACGAAGAGATCGCCCGGATTCTGGTCGAACACGAGATCCGGCACGACGCGCGAGTCCGCGCAGCTCAAGATCGCCGCGATCGGGTACTGACCCTGCGCACGCGCGTTGCGACCCGACGAAAAGTCGCGCTGGTTCGGCGCGTTCGCCGCGTAGCGCGCGTTGCCTTCGACGAGTCGCTTCAGCGCGTCGGCGGGCGCGATCGCGTTCGGCGGCGGCGGCGAGCCCGCCTTCGGCGGATCGGCGGCGAACGCCGTGCCCACCACCCACGGCGCCAACGCCGCCGCGCTTCCCGCCTTCAGGAACCCGCGGCGCGAAACCGCGTGCCCGTCGTCCTTGTCATCGCATACCGTGCACATCGAACCTCCCACTTGGATTTTTGGCCATGCGGACCTCTCGCCGGCTCGAGTCTATCCGCGCCGCGCCGCCAGGTGTGCCGCAGGTTCTCGGCATTTGGACAGGCACGAGGAAATGCTAGAGTACCGCGAGGCAGATCCTGGGGGCCCGCCCGGCCCGTCCATCGATGGTTGATACCGTTCGCCCATGTTAGGCCAGATCGTTCGCGACATCGTCGGTGCGGCGTGGAAGAGGAGAGCGCCCGCCAAGGGCTCCGACCCGTCCGCGCACCTGAACCCGCTGGAGGAGTACTTCTACAACAACCCCGGCCGGGCGACGTGCAAGTGGCACCACTATTTCGACGTCTATCACCGTCACCTCGAGCGCTACCGGGGCAAGGCACCGGTCGTGGTCGAGATCGGCGTCGCGGCCGGCGGATCGCTGCCGATGTGGCACTACTATTTCGGGCGCGGCACGCGGATCTTCGGCATCGACGTCGACCCGGCCTGCCGCCAGTTCGCCGACGACAAGACCACCATCATGATCGGCGACCAGGCGAACCGGAAATTCCTGGCCGAGGTGCACGAACGCGTGCCGCACATCGATATCCTGATCGACGACGGCGGTCACCACATGGACCAGCAGATCGCGACGTTCGAGGAGCTCTATCCGCATATCGACGCGAACGGCGTCTACATCTGCGAAGACACCCACACGTCGCTGTGGTCGGACTGGGGGGGTGGCATCGGCCGCAGCGGAACGTTCCTCGAGTACTCGAAGGCGCTGGTGGACCGCCTGTATGCGTGGCACTCGCACGACCCGGCGGCGCTGCAGGTCGACGCGTTCACGCGGTCGACCCACGGTATCCACTTCTACGACAGCATGGTGGTCATCGAGAAGCGGCCCACCCCGCCCCCGAAGTCGGTGCTCACCAAGGGCGTGCTCGCGGTCGAGTCCTCGGATCAGCCGGTGAGCTTCCGCCCATGATTACGTGCCCTTCACGGGGAACACTGCGAAAGCCCCGCCATCGGGCGACTCGCACGCGAGCGAGGCGCATGACACTCGTTTTTTCGTAGGACTTTTTGGTGGCCGCCGCCTCAGTTGCCAACTACGCGCCCCAAGGCGGCCGCCTGACTTCGAAGTTGAAGCGCCGGCCGTAAAAGGCGCAACGCCGGCTTCGCGTCATCCACCGTCCCGACGGACGCCTTTTGCGGACGCTCCCTACAGCGCCAGCGCGACCTTCGTCCCCTGCTCGATCGCGCGCCGCGCGTCGAGTTCCGCCGCGACATCCGCGCCGCCGATGAGCTGGTGGCGGATGCCTGCTGCGGTCGAGGCCCGCCACGATGTCGCGCCGCGGTTCCTGGCCCGCGCACACGACGATCGTGTCGACGGCGAGCACCTTCGGCACGCCATCGACCTTGATGTGCAGGCCCGCATCGTCGATCCGCTCGTACTCGACGCCCGCGATCATCGCGACGCCGCGCCGCTTCAGCAGCGTGCGGCGGATCCAGCCGGTGGTCTTGGCCAGCGCCGCGCCGACCTTCGCCTCCTTGCGCTGCAGCAGCCACACCTGTCGCGGCGGCGGCGTGTCGTGCGCCGGCTTGAGTCCGCCGCGGTGCGCGAACGTCGGATCGATGCCCCACTCGTCGCGGAACGCGACGATGGCGGGATCGTCGCGCGCACCTTCGCTCGCGTGCCCGTCGGGCGCGGTGCCCGCCGTCAGGAACTCGGCGACGTCGAAGCCGATGCCGCCCGCGCCGATGATCGCGACCCTGGCGCCGGCGGTGCGCCGTCCCTCGACGATCTCGACGTAGCGTCGCGACCTTCGGATGGTCGATGCCCGGAATGGCCGGCGTGCGCGGCACGATGCCGGTGGCGACCAGGACGTCGTCGAAGCCACCGAGGTCCTCGGCGCCGACGCGCCTGCCGAGCGAGACTTCGACGCCCAGCTGCGCCATCCGCGTACGGAAGTAGCGCAGCGTCTCCGCGAATTCCTCCTTGCCGGGAATGCGCCGCGCGAGATTGAACTGCCCGCCGACATCGTCGGCGGCGTCGAACAGCGTGACCAGATGCCCGCGCTCCGCCGCGGTCGTCGCCGCGGCGAGACCGGCCGGACCCGCGCCGACGACGGCCACCGCCTTCTTCGCCGGAGCGGCGGCGCGGTGAGCACCGTCTCGTGGCAGGCGTACGGATTGACGAGGCAGGACGCGATCTGGCGCGCGAAGATCTGGTCGAGGCACGCCTGGTTGCAGCCGATGCACGTGTTGATTTCATCGGCGCGGCCGGTCGCGGCCTTGTTCACGAAGTTCGGGGTCGGCGAGGAATGGCCGCGCCATCGACACCATGTCCGCGTCGCCGCGCGCGAGCACCGCTTCCGCCGTCGCCGGATCGTTGATGCGGTTGGTCGTGACGAGCGGAATCTTCACCGCGCCCTTCATCCGCTGCGTGACCCATGCGAACGCCGCGCGCGGCACCATCGTCGCGATGGTCGGGATGCGCGCCTCGTGCCAGCCGATGCCCGTGTTGATGATCGTGGCGCCCGCCGCCTCGACCGCCTGCGCGAGCGCGACCACCTCGTCCCACGTGCTGCCGCCCTCGACGAGATCGAGCATCGACAGCCGGTAGATGATGATGAAATCCGGACCGACCGCCTCGCGCGTGCGGCGCACGATCTCGACGGGGAAACGGATGCGGTTCTCGAACGAGCCGCCCCATTCGTCGCTGCGATGATTGGTCTGCGGCGCGACGAACTGGTTGATGAGGTAACCCTCGGATCCCATGACCTCGACGCCGTCGTAGCCCGCGCGCTGCGCGAGCTTCGCGCAGCGCGCGTAGTCGGCGATCGTCTTGCGCACGCCCCAGCCCGTGAGGCCGCGCGGCGCGGAACGGGCTGATCGGCGAACGCGAAGTCGACGGCGCAACCGCAAGCGGGTGATACGCGTAGCGCCCCGCGTGCAGGATCTGCAGCGCGATCTTGCCGCCTTCCGCGTGCACGGCATCGGTGATGAGCCGGTGCCGGGCGAGCTGCCACGAGAACGACAGCTGCGACGCCTTGGGTTCCAGCCGTCCGAACAGGTTGGGCGCGATGCCGCCCGGTCACGATGAGCCCGACGCCGCCGCGCGCGCGCGCGGCGTAGAACGCCGCCATGCGGGCGAAGCCGTCCGGCGCTTCCTCGAGGCCCGTGTGCATCGAACCCATCAGCACGCGGTTCGCGAGCGTCGTGAAACCGAGGTCGAGCGGTGCGAGCAGATGGGGATACGCGGTCATGCCGCTCATTGTAGAGTAGTGGCGCCAAGCTCACTCCGCGAGGGTTGCACGATGCCGACCGCCGACCTGCCCTTCCATACGCTGACCGATCTCGCCGCGCGCCTCGCGCGCGGCGAGACCACGTCGCGCGAAATCGTCGCCGCCTGCCTCGCCGGATCGCGGCGCGCGACGCGACAACTGCACGCGTTCGTCGACGTCTATCGCGACGACGCGCTCGACGCTCGCCGAGGCCGCCGACCTCGAGCGCAGCGTCCGGATGCGGCGCGCGGCCCGCTGCACGGGTTGCCGATCGCGCTCAAGGACCTGCTGCACATCGCGGGCCGCCAGACCACCGCCGGCTCGAAGAGCTGGCTCGGGCGCGTATCGGACATCACGGCGACCGCGGTCGACGCGCCTGGTCGCCGCGGGCATGATCCCGCTCGGCAAGACGCACATGGTCGAGTTCGCGTTCGGCGGCTGGGGCCGCAACGAGCCGATGGGCGCGCCGTGGAATCCGTGGGACCTGGCCACGCATCGCGTCGCCGGCGGCTCGTCGAGCGGCTCGGCCGTGGCGGTGGCCGCGGGCCTCGTGCCGGCGGCGCATCGGCTCCGACACCGGCGGCTCGGTGCGCATTCCGTCGGCGCTGTGCGGGCTCACCGGGTCTCAAGACCGACGTACGGCCTCGTGAGCCTGTACGGCGCCGTGCCGCTGTCGACGACGCTCGACTCGATCGGCCCGCTCGCGCACAGCGTCGACGACGTCGCGCTGCTGACCGCCGCGATGGCGGGCCCCGATCCGCGCGATCCGGCGCACGCTCGGCGTGCCGCACGTCGACTTCGCCGCCGCGCTGGCGCGCCGAGCCGGACGTGCGCGGCATGCGCATCGCAGCCCTCGCCCCCGAGCAGTTTCCCGGCTACGTCGACCCGGACGTCGTGCGTGCGCGCGACGCCGCGATCGACGTGCTGCGCGAGCTCGGCGCGGACGTCGAGGAGGTGCGCGTCGCCGATCGACTTCGAAGACATCGCGGCGCGCGTGGGCAAGCTGCTCGCGGCCGAGGCGTACGCGTTCCATCGCGCGCACATCGAGGACGCGTCGCTGCCGATCGACCCGTGGGTGCGCAAGCGCGTGCTGGGCGGGCAAGGCGATCAGCGCCGCCGACTACATCGACGATCTGACGGCGATGCGCCACGCGCAGCGGACGTTCGCCGCGTGGATGCGCGGCCGCGACGCGCTGCTCACGCCCACGCTGCCGATCACCGCCGTGCCGGTCGCGGACGTCGACGAGGCGACCGCGCCGCTCGCCGCGTTCACGCGCGCGGCCAACTACCTCGGCTGCTGCGGGCTGTCGCTGCCGGCCGGATTCTCGGCCGACGGGCCTGCCGATCGGCGTGCAGCTGATCGGCGCGCCGTTCGCCGAGGCCACGCTGGTGCGCATCGGCCGCGCGTTCCAGAACGACACGGACTGGCACCTGCGGCGGCCGTTGCTTGCGTAGACCGGGCGGCCGCGCCTGGCATGGTGCGATGCCGACCGATCGCGTGCGTCGGCGTCGGCGTCGTCTGCGCGGCGGACGCCACTGCCGACGGCGGCGAACCCATGGCGGCAACGCGCGCTTCGCGAACGGCGCCGACGACGCGCGTCAGAGCGTCTTCAGGAACTCCAGCAGCTCGAGTCGCTGCGACGCCGTGAGGGTGGCGGTGCCATATGCGTGCCCGGCATTCGAGTTGCCCTTGAGGGTCGTATCGAGCAGGTACGCGCCGGGCGTTTGCGTGGTGATGAAGCCGACGTTGACCGGGTCGAATTCGCGCGAGCCGACATAGAACTGCTTCATCCGCTGCGCCGGCGGCAGCAGCAGCTGCGCGAGGCTGGGCACCGAACCGTTGTGCAGGTACGGCGCGGTCGCCCAGATTCCGTTCAGGGGCCGTGCCTTGTACGACTCGGGGTCGAACTTCGGGGCATTCTGGACGGACTGGTACTCCGCGAGGATCGCTTCGATGTCCTCGAACGGATTGGCGATCGCGACGCCGAGCACGCCGTTGGTGAGGAGCGCCGCGGCGCTCGCGGTCGGACCGAACGTCTCGCCGGCGATGAAGAACTCCTTCGACCCCTGCAGCACTCCGGAGGATCCCGTGCGGGTTGCCGCGTTGACCGCCGCGGTGGGATCGGTTTGCACCTCTCCGACGGGCACCATCGTCACGGCGATGGACGTGTTGATATCCGTGCGATTGATGATCGCGTGGCAGCTCGCACAATACTGGATGTACAGCGCCTGGCCGGCGGCGGCCTTCAGGATGTCGATCGGCGGCAGCTGCTGGCCAGGCCACTGCGGCGACAGCAGCGTGTTGACCCACCCCTCGATCTGGCCGAGGTTCGCCACTTCGATCGTGGACGTATACGGAAAGCGGGTCACGTCCAGATGCCCGAACAGGCCGATGACCTCGCCGATGTTCCGGGTCAACGGGCCCAACGCACCCGCATTGATGCCAAAGCCGTTCCACTGCACGAGGTCGAGCTGTCCCGTCGTCCACAGGAACGGGTAGGAAACAGGCGCATCCGGCGGCTTGACGCTGGTCGGGCTGTTGAGCACGTTGCCCAGCATTTCGTTGAAGATGTTGCCGAACGCATCGAAGCGTCCGAATCCGGCCGGCGAAGGCGCCGTGCTGCGCAGGACGCGCTCGGCGACGACGAGGGACTTGCTGACCAGATCGCTGCGCAGGGACTGCGCCTGTGCCGGCGTGTAGTTGGGCCCCAGGATCGTCGTGGCGAAGCGGCCGAATTTTCCGCTGTCCAGGAGCGTGGCATCGAGGGCGCCGGCAAGATCCGCGAGCCACAGGTTGAAGTCGGCGAGCGTGCCCAGGCCGTCGATCAGGAACCCGGTTCCCTGGTAGTTGACCTGCGAGGTGTGGCAGGCGGCGCACGTGAGGCCGATCCACGGCACGCCGGTGTTCGCATTGACGTGCTTCACGAAGCCGATCGGCAGGCCATCGGGATTGCGGGCGCTCGCCGACTGCGGCAGGTAGCGATAGCGTTCGAAGTTCGAGGGCGATGCGAAACGGTCGGCGCTCCCGGCCTGTTCGAGCGCGAGGAAATAGTTGTACGGAATGATCTCCGAGCCCTGCGCCGTGAACCAGAAGGCTTGCCGCGTCTGATCGCTCCATCCCTGGTCGAGCGTGATGACCCGCACCGGGGCTGGCGTTTCCCCAACCTCGGGCGTCGACGTGCCGCCGCCCCCGCCGCATGCGCCGAGCAGGGCCGTGACGGCAAGCAGCATGACGACCTTGCCGCATCCAGTTTCGCGCATGGCAATCCCTCCCCGGGTCAACGCACGTGCCAATGAAGTCGGCCGATAGTACAAGGCCCGGGACGGCGCCGGCAATGGAAGGCGCCGGTGCCAACATCTCCTGACATGGAAACGCACGCGCGGCGATGTGGCGAGGCCGCGCCATGAACCACGGCGCGAACACGAGGCTCGTCCTGGCGCGCCCCGCCAGTCCATGCCGACCCGCCACCCACGCCGGCCGCGCCAGGCGCGCAATCGCCGCGCGCGTCCTACTGCAGCGACGGCTTCTTCAGGTAATCGCTGCGGTCCGCGGAGTGAACGTTGACGGGCAGCGTCGCGCCGTCTCGCGTGAGCGTGATCGGAATCTCGGTCCCGGACGGACCCATGCGCCAGATGGAGCGAAAGAGCTGCGCGAGCGTGGACACGCGCTGGTCCGCGACCGCCACGATCAGGTCGCCCTGGCGGACGCCCGCGATATCCGCCGGGCCGCCCTTGGCGACACCGCCCACGAGGATGCGCTCGTCGTCGTCGCTCGCGTACATGCCGAGCCACGGGCGCGGCGGGTGCGCCGGGCGCCCGGTGCGCACGAGGTCGTCCAGGATGGGAAGCAGCTCGTCGATCGGCACGAACATGTTGCCCTTGCGCACTTCATCGCCATCGGCCTCCTGCACGAACAGCGATCCGATGCCGACGAGCCTGCCGTCCGCATCGAGCAGCGCGGCGCCGCTCCACTCCGGATGCGGCGGCGTCGTGAACAGCGCGTAGTCGAGCAGGTATTCCCAGTAGCCGGCGAACTCCCGCCGCGCGAACACTTCGGCCTTGAGCGCATGCGCGCGGCCGCCGTGCCCGATCACGAACACGTCGTCGTCGACATCGACGTCGGCGGCCGTGCCGATGGGCATCGGCGCCACTTCCAGCGGCGCCAGCGGCAGCACCAGGCCCAGCCCGGTCGCGAAGTCGTAGGCCAGCGGATGCCCGGGCACGACCCGGCCATCGTTGGTCGTGATCCAGAGCCCCTCGGCTTCGGTGATGAGGTAGCCGATCGTCACGATCAGCCCGTCCTCGCGCAGCACCACGCCGTTGCCTTCCCGTTCCGTGCCGAGCATCGACGCGGTGAACGCATCGTCGGGAATGCGCGACGAGAGACGCACGACCGCGTCGAGCGCGCGCGGCAGGTTGAAGTCGACCTCCGCGGCAACCGGCTGCAGCGGGGTCGGGAAAGTCCAGTGTGCGGAATCGGCCATGTCGCTTTCGACCGCCGCGCACGGCGGCGCGTTCAACCGGTCATCTTACGCCGGTGGCGGGATCGCCCCGGTACCGCCCCTGTGCGCCGTCGCCGCGCACATGCTGCACACTGCACGGATCCGCATTCACCCCCGGAGTTCGCCATGCCCGCTGTCAACCGCCAGTTTCGCCTCGCCGCCCGTCCCGTCGGAATGCCCAAGCCGTCGGACTGGTCGTTCACCGAGGGGCCGATGCCGGAGCCGGGCGACGGCGAGGTTGTCGTCGAGGTGCGCTACATCTCGCTCGACCCGGCGATGCGCGGCTGGATGAACGATGCGCGCTCCTACCTGCCGCCGGTCGCGCTCGGCGACGTCATGCGCGCAGGCGGCGTGGGACGCGTGGCGGCGTCGCGCAATCCGACGTTCGCCGTCGGCGACCACGTGGTCGGCATGTTCGGCGTGCAGGCGTATGCGCTCGGCAACGGCACGAACATGCACACGGTCGATCCCGCGCTGGCGCCGCTGCCCGCGTATCTGGGCGTGCTGGGCATGCCGGGCATGACCGCGTACTTCGGCCTGCTGGACGTCGGCAAGCCCGTGGCCGGCAACACGGTCGTCGTCTCGGCCGCCGCCGGCGCGGTCGGCGGCATCGTCGGGCAGATCGCGAAGATCAAGGGCTGCCGCGCGATCGGCCTGGCCGGCGGGCCGGACAAGTGCGCGTACGTCACCGGCGAGCTCGGCTTCGACGCAGCCATCGACTACAAGGCCGACGATGTCCGCGCGGCGCTGGCGCGGCATTGCCCGGACGGCATCGACGTCTACTTCGACAACGTCGGCGGCGACATCCTCGACGCGGCACTGGCGCGGCTCGCCATGCGTGCGCGCGTGGTCATCTGCGGTGCCATCTCGCAGTACAACAGCACCGAGGGCGTTCGCGGCCCGGCCAACTACCTTTCGCTGCTGGTCAACCGCGCGAGCATGACCGGCATGATCGTGTTCGACTACGCGGCGCGCTACGGCGAAGCCGCACGCGACCTGGCGGCATGGCGCGCGGACGGACGGCTCCATGCGCGCGAGCACATCGTCCACGGGCTCGACCGGTTCCCCGACGCGCTGCTGATGCTCTTCCGCGGCGCCAACGACGGCAAGCTCGTGCTCGCGGTTGCGCCGTCGTGATCCGCGGTCCGCGCGGATGCGCATCGGTCGCACGCCGATGGAAGGAATTGTCGGCTTGCCCTGTTTTCATCCTGTCCCGCAGTCCCGGACCCGTCCGTCACCCATCGCCCGGAGCCTTCATGCGCCACGCTGCCCTTGTCGTCGTCGCCTCGCTTGCGCTCGCCGCGTCGCTTGCGCATGCCCAGACGAACGTCCGCATCCGCGCCACGATCACCGCCATCGAGGGCAACACGCTCGCCGTGAGGACGCGCGACGGTCGTGACGTGAAGCTCGTGCTCCCCGAGAACGTGACGGTCGGCGTCGCCAAGGCGGTGCGCTTCGCGGACATGAAGGATGGCGACTTCGTGGGAACGACGACCAAGCCCGGGCCCAACGGAACGGAAGTTGCCACCGAGGTCCACTACCTCGCGAACACGACCCAACCCGGCCAGTCGGCCTGGGATGGGCAGCCCAATTCGAAGATGACCAACGCGAACGTCGCCGCGAAGGTCGTGGGTACCGGCAACCACGAATTGACGCTGCAGTTCCCGGGCGGTACGCAGAAGGTCGTCGTGCCCGAAGGCGTACCCATCGTACGGACGGTGCCCGGCACGCGTGCCGACCTGGTCGTCGGCGAGTACATCTTCGCCGTCGCGCAGCAGGGGGCCGATGGCGCGCTCACGGCGCCGCGGATCCAGGTCAGCAAGGACGGCGTGCGGCCGCCGCAGTAGTCGGCGCACTTCGAGTGCGTGCGGCGCGCGAAGCCGCGGCACCTGCCGCCGGACCGGTGCGAGCGCGGCGACGCGCTCGACAAGGCGTCCCCGCGTCGTCGCGCAGCGCGCCATCGGCCATGCCGGCATCGCCTGTGGCAGAATCCGCCGCATGCTGCGAACCGCTCTCCTGCTACGGCGGCCCTGCTGCTGCCCGCCGCCCATGCCGCCGACCCGGTCCGGCGCGTGGCCATCTACGTGACGCCGTTCTACGAGGCTGCGCGCGATCCCGCCGGCACGCCGAAGGTCACCGTGGCGAAGGCCTACGACGCGCTGCTCGCCTCGAACCGGGTCGAGGACATCGTGCGCGCCCGCGACGAGATCGCGAAGAACAACGCGATGCTGAGCCCGATGACGCTGATGGTGCTGGCGATCAGGCTCTACGACGTCGGCCTGCGCGACGACGCGGTGTTCTGGTTCTACGCCGCGAAGGATCGCTTCTTCACGCTCGCGATGGTCGCCGACATCGATTCGCCGCAACTCGCGCAGGCCAAGGATGCGGTGCGCAACTTCGCGACGCTCGCGGGGCCTGTCATCAACGGCTACGCGTTCTGCGATTTCGCGAACCAGCAGCGGCAGCAGGCCAGGGCGCTGCAATGGGTGACCGCCAATCCGTACCAGGCGCTGTTCCTGCCGCAGATTCCGGCGCGGCCCGGCGACCGCCAGGAAAACCTGAAAAAGGCGTTGGCGGAACTGAAGGCCAACCTCGACAAGGAACGCGAGCACCTGCAGAAGCCCGAGAACGCCGCGTCGTTCCGGCTGCAGCGCGCAACGAACGACGCCGACCGGAAGTTCTGCTGGAAGTAGCGCTGCCCGCGACCGTCAGAGACACCCTGCTTCGACGTAGGGAATCCGCGGCGCCAGCGCCGCAACGTCGGCGGCGCCGTCGTCGTAGTGGACCACGAAGAGCCGTCCCGCCGCCGGCACCTGGCGGTACTCCGCGAGCACGGGCGCGAGCGGATCGCGCTCGTGCAGGCCGGCGATCGCGTAGTGCCAGGGGCCACGGCGCAGCGCGTTGTACGCGTGGCGCAGCAGGCCGCGAAAGAGATCCGCATCGTCGCCTTCGACGGCCGCACATGCGAGATACACATACGGGATGCGTGCGCCTTCGGCCGGCAGCGGCTTCAGCGGGGCCACGCGTGCGGCCGCGTTGTACAGCGGCCGCAGCCGCGCGAGCAGCGGCGAATAGCGTTCGACATGCGTCTGCCGGAAGGCCGCCTGGTCCCACGCGGCGAGCGTGCCGACGATGCGCGCGCCGCTGCGCGCGATGAAGAAATCGCGGGCGGCGAGATCGGCGAAGCGGCCCGCGCCGAAATCTTGCTCGCGCCAGACCGGCGCGAACTGCCGCGCCGCCAGCGTGCGATTCAGGAACGCGACGAGTTCGGGCAGCGCATCGGACGCCGCGCGCGCGAACGCGACTCCGGGAACCGCGATCGAACGCCGCGGCAGGTCGAGATGGAGCGCAGGGGTGAGCACGCGTCCGCAATCATTGAAACGCGGCAGGCCCGCGCGCCCGCCGGGAAGGCTGCGCAGCGCGGGCGCGTTGCCCTCGTAGATCACCGTCGTGTAGAACGGGACCGGATCGTCGCCGTGCAACTTGCGCAGCAGCTCGAAGCCGCGCGCGAGCAGCATGCCGCCGCGCACGTCCGGCGCGCCGCGCAGGTCGGCGAGGTAGCCGATCCGCCGCGGGACGCCATCCACCCACGCCAGCGACGTGCTGCGACTGCCGAGTCCGACGATGCGGCCGGTGGCCGTCTCCACGCACTTCATCACCTGCGTGGTCTCGCCCTGGACGCGACAGCCGGCGAAATAGGAGGGCTCCCGGCGGAAGCTGATCGCGATGCTGCCCTCCATGCGATCCTCGGCCATCCGCGTCCGCAGTTGCGCGTCGTCGGCCGGTCCGGCGAGACCGAACGCGTAGCGGCTGCTCATGCGACGGGCGGGAACTGCGCCTGCCAGCCCGCGACGGTGCACAGCGCCGCGGGCTTGATGTCGCCCAACCGCTGACCGCGCTGCCGGCACAGGTCGAGCCACCGTTCGACGGGATGGGCGCACCGCACGGCGCGCACCGGCGGGAGCTGCCCCAGTTCGCGCGCATACGCGTACTGCGGATTCACGGCGAGCGCCACGTCCGCCCCGGCGGCGAAGCGCACCGCGGAGGTGGCGTCGACTTCCGCGGCGTCGAGCAGCAGCACATAGCCGCGCGGCGACGACTCGGACGGCGCGAGCATCGCGAAGCGCAGCGCCAGCCCGCGCAACGCAGCGCTGACAAACGCCTCAGTCAGCTTCTCGCCGCAGAGGTCGCTTGCGACGCCCGCGCGACCCATGAACTCCAGTGTCGGCGCGCCACCGGCGAACGCGTGGACACGCACGCGGTCGCCGATCGCGTACCGGTAGAGACCCGAGTCGTTGGTCAGCAGCAGTTCGTATTCGTCGCCCGGCACGACGTCGCCCGCGAGATGCGCGACTCCGTGGGCATCGACGAACTCGTAGAAGCCGGAATCGACGGCCAGCACCGGCATGGAAGCGTCGCCAAACGGAATCGTGACCAGCCCTTCGGTTGCCAGCAGCCCCTTGCCCTGCACGCGCACACCGGGAAACGCACCGCGCAACGCATTCGCGTACGGCCGGGCGGCCGCCTGGTCCCAGCAACTCACGACGGCCAGTCGCGGCCACAGGCGGGTCCAGTCGGGCTCGCGCGCGACGAGGACCTCGCGCACGAGTTCGCCGCGCGCAACATCGGCAGGCGGCGCAGGCAATTCGACGCCGGCCGTCTTCGCGTCCACGCCGATATGCCCCCGTGCGACACAGTCGGCCAGTGCGTCCACGTCCTGCTGCGCATGCCGGAGCAACGCCTGCAGAAACGTGGGGCTCCAGATCGACACGAGCGCCAGGTCGGCGGCCGCGAGCAGATGGACGAGCGTGAACCGTCGCCACGCGTCGATGTCGTGCAGCAGCGCTGCGTGCGGCGGCACGCACAACGTTGCCAGCACTTCCTGCGCGACCGCCTCGCCCAGGTACGCGGCGTCGCTGCCCAGACCCACCGGGATGCCGCCTGCCGTGCGCCGCGGCGCCCGCGCGGCCGGCGAGATCGACCAGTAGGCACGACCCGCGTCGAGTGCGGGCACGCGCGAATACAGGTCGTCGAGCCAGGGCAGCAGTCCGCGTTGAAACGCGGCAAGCGCGGCTTCCGTGTAAGGAACGAGCTTCGCGCCGCCGCTGCTCCCGCCGGTTTCCTCGAACGCGACGACGGGATCGGCGACGAGCACGCGCTGCTCCCCGTCCGCCATGCGGTCGATCGCGCTGTGCAGCTCGTCGTAACGCACGACCGGAACACGCCGCGCATACTCCGCCGGGTCCGCGATCGCGGCGAACCCGTGCGTGCGCCCGTACTCGCACTGCGCATTGCGGGCGAGGATCATCCGCAGTCGCCGCGCCTGCACGCCTTGCGCGTCGTCGAGCGCGGCGCGGAACTGCGCCGCATGCCCGGCCAGCCGACTACGCAGGGACACGCTCTTCGACCGTGTGCAATCCCTCGACGAACGCGCGGCGCGCGAACGAGCGCAGGTTGTCGGCGGCGAGTTCGGTCAGGCACACGAGTTCGTCGCCGGCCGCATAGCCCGGATTGCGCGCCAGGAAGAACCGCACGACGTCATGCGTGCGGAGGTGGTCGCGCACGTCGGCCCACCCGGGTTTGAGATGGCCGCGCGATTGCGGGAACCGAACCACGCCCGTCGCCGCGTCGAACGCATCGCCGAACATTCGCTGCGCGAGCGTGGACAAGCGCTCCTGCATCGCTGGCGGCGTGAGCGCGCCATGCTGCGGATAATAGTCGCGCGCGAAGAGGCTCAAGTAGCGGTAGGTGCGATACCCCTTCGAGATCAGCAGCCAGTACAGCGGCTGCGCCTGTCGCTGCCGCAGCTGCCCCGCGAACCGGCAGAACGCCGCGACGAGCGCCTGCTCGCCCCAGTGCGACTGCTCGATGATCGTGTCGCCAGAGAACAGCGCGAGGTTCGCCTCGCCGCGATGCTCGAAAGGCAGCAGCGCGAGCGTCGAGAATCCGCACAGTGCCCCCTCCGCGGTCAGTTCGATGACGTGGCTCTTGGCGGCGAGGTCGTCGGCGAAGAGCGCGAAGCTCGTGCCGTCGTAATAGGCCGCGTAAAGATCGTACATGCGCGCGATGTCGGCATCGTTCAGTGCCGCGCGCTCGCGCACCTGTGCGTGGAGTTTGCCCATCGTCGTGGTCAGCCGGTGGCGTCGGGGAGGCGTTGCCGGCGCGGACCGTCCTGCGCGAGGTGCGGCGCTCGTCCGCCGGCGGGGCGCATCAGAGCCTGATCTCCACGTCGCGCGGCTCGCCCGCGCGCGGCGGCGGCGCGTTCGCGGCAAGCGCCTGCCGCCATGCGACGATGTGCGCGCCCAGGAGATCCGCCGCCGTGCTGCGGAAACATGGGCCGCCGAAGCGCTCGATGTTCTCGTGCTGCGCGGCGAGGATGTCGACGTCCTGCCGGATGATCTTGCGCGACAACGGCTCGAAGTAGAGGCGCACCAGCGGCCCCAGCCAGCCCCAGCGGAACGAGATGACGGTGAACACGTCGATCTCGCCGGCGCGAACCTCCGTGCAGGACGACGAGATGATGTAGTGGAGCCCGCCGGGAAAGCGATAGTCGACGCGGCTTGTCGACGGCGCGATGAAGCGGTCCGTATGCCGCATCTCGCCGCCGCGCGGCGCCAGCAGCCACCAGACGGCACTCTTCTTGCGCGGCTCCTCGAAGAACTCGGCGATCGCACCGTCCTCGGTCGCGCACACCGTTGCCCTGACCGCCTTGGCCGTCGGTGCGCGGAACCAGTACCGATGGACGAACGTCGCGTGCGGGCAATCGAGGAAGTTCTCGAGGCACGCCTCGACCGTTCCGCGAAAGCGCGTCTGCATCACGAAGCTCGTCCAGCCCCGTTCTCCCAGGTGAGGGAAGCGATAGGGACTCTCCATCGGGCGCGTGTCGCCGCCCGCAATCCAGACGAAGCCGTCCTGCTCGAGGGTATAGTGCTTGGCGACGCGAGGAACGTCGGCCGTCGTACCTTCCGGCAACGCCGGAATGTGCGCGGCGCAGCCCGCGGAATCGTATTCCCAGCCATGATAGCGACACTGCAGCCGGCCATTGCACACGCGCCCGAGGGACAGCGGTGCGTTGCGGTGCGCGCAGCGATCGTCGAGCGCGACCGCTTCGCCCCGCGCATCGCGGAACAGCACGAGCGGCCGGTCGCCGATCGTCACCGCGCGCGGCGCGTGCCGCAGGTCGCGCGAGCGGCACGCGATCTGCCAGTACGACGCCGGTGCGCCGCGGACCGGCGTGCGCGGGTGCCGAGGCTCGCGAAGGGGGATGTCCGCACGGGCGGACTTTCGATCGTCGGGCATCATGGCGTCGCGAACATGGTATCAATGATCGCGCGCATGGGCGCAACCCGCCGCACGATCATGGGTCGGATGAACGTGCGCCACCACCGCCTGCGCCGCGCCGCAGAACCGCAGTGACGGCCTCCGTTGCCATCGCACGCGACCCGGTGCGGCCTGATGCGCCAGCTACGCTACTCGTCCACGCCACGATTCCGCGGCTGCTGCGCTACGCCGTGATCGATTGGCTCGTGATCGCGGTCACGTGGCTCGTACTGTGGCGGGGACCCGCGTGGCTCTATCCGTTCGGCGCGCTGGTCGTCGCCGGCCGGCTGCACGGGTTGGGCGTGCTGCTGCACGACGCGTGCCACATGGGCCGCCGCGCCGACACGACGTGGCTGTGGCTGCTGCAGCTCGTCGCCGGCTATCCCATCGCCACGACCATGGAGGCGATGCGCTACCACCATCTGCGCCACCACCGCGCGAGCGGCATGGCGCAGGACCCGTACTTCAAGGAGGGTGCGTCGGACGACGCCGTGCTGCGGACATTGCTGCGCCTGCGCGGACTGCTGCTGGTGCCCTTCTGGATCGTGCGCGGCTACTACGGCACGGCAGCGCTCGCGATCCCCGCGCTGCGGTCGTCCTACGCGCGCTACCTGCTGCAGGATCGATCCGAAGGGAATGTGGGGACGAGCCGCGAAGTGGCGGAGTGCCTGCGCGCGGAACCTGCCCAGGCTGCGTTCTTCTCGCTCGTGTTCATCGCGGCGTGGTACTTCCCGCTGGCGGTCGGCTTGGGCTATCTCGCTCCCGCTGGTGCTGGCCGGCGCGCTCAACGCCAATCGCGTCATCATCGAACACCTCCACGTACGCTGCGCCGATCGCCGTCCCTCGACCGTGGCCGCGACCACCGTCACGCACGACTGGGGCGTGCTCGGCAAGCTGTTCCTGTTTCCGCACAACATCGGGTTTCACGTCGTGCATCACCTGTACCCGCGTGCCGCGCTGCAGTGCCTGCCGGCGCTGCACCGCTGGCATCTCGATCAGGCCGGGTCAGCCATGGCCCGCGAGCCGCACCCGCGGCCACCTGAAGAACGTCCAGTAGCTCAGTAGACCCAGCGCCGCGCCGCCGACCAGGTCGACGGCGTAGTGCTGCTTGAACGTCAGCGTGCTGGCGACGAGCAGCAGTGCCGCCGCCGCGGCGACGTGCCGGAAGCGCCGCAGCGGCTCGGTGCCGTAGACGGCGAGGCACAGCACGACGGTGCTCACGTGCAGGCTCGGAAAGCAGTTGGCCGGCGCGTCGAGCTGGCGCCAGAAGGCGACGAGCGCCGCATCGCTGCCCAGCGCGCCATGCGGCAACGGATAGAGGTCGCGGGGGTAGACCGTCGGAAACGCGACGAACACGATGGCCGCGACGAGCTGCGCGAACAGGCACGCGTAGAGAAAGCGGCTCGCGACGGAGAGGTCGCGCATGCCGACGAACGTCACGATCAGGAACACGTAGACGGCGGCGTAGATCCAGCCCGTCCACGGCCAGAACGGCACGAGTCGATCGACCGCGGTCAGCGGCAGCGCGATGCCATCGCTGCCGGCCATCCGGTTGGGCAGCATGTAGAGGGGCGTCGCACACAGCGCGACGAAAGCGCCCGCCGCGTACTTCCAGCCCGGTGACGGCAGGACCGGCAGCGTGATCATCGACGATTCCCCGACGCCGATGCGCGCAGTCGGACTCGGACTCGCGCGACCCTGCGGTGCACGGGCCTAGACATCCGCTTCGATGCCATGCGCGCGATACCAGGCTGCGAACCGGCGGACGTACGCGCGGCCGAACGGCGAACCGACGATCAGCCGCAGTACCGCCTCGTTGATCCACGACAGCGGCGTGCGCATGGGTCGCACGAAATCGATGAAGAGCACGACGCGCACGTCGGCGCTGTCGTTCCACACCTCGTGGTCGAACGTATCGTCGAACACGATCGCCTGGCCTTCGTGCCACTCGGTCCGTACCTCGCCGACGCGCAGGCGCACGGCGCCAGGAGGGCCGGGAATGCGCAGGCCCAGGTGCGCGCGCAGCAGGCCTTTGTACGGCCCGCGATGCGGCGGAATGTGCTTGCCGGGGGCGAGGATCGAGAACAGCGCCGTCTTCATGCCGGGAATGCGCTCGACCGCCGCCGTCGTCACGGGACACGCCTGGCAATTGCGCGGTGCTTTCACCCCGTATGCGTACAGCACGTACGTCTGCCAGCGGTCGTCCTGCGTGATCGCCTGCAGTTCCGGTGCGATCTCCTGGAACGCCGGGATCGGCTCGCGCCGCAGCAGCACCGCGTCCAGCTCGGCGCGGATGGCGCGCCAGTCGTGTTCCAGCGCCGCCATCCACGGGAAGTCCTCGTTGCGATGGACGGGCGCTTCGCCGTGCACGGAGAAGCGGACAAATACCCGCTCGACCGCGTGCAGCAGATGAAAGAAGAACGGGAACCGCGGCTCCTTGGCGGCCGAACCCTCGCGCTCCGTGGCGGCCGGCAACTCCGTCACGCCGCGCGCTCCGGCGACGCCAGCGCCAGCGCGACGAGCGCTCGCCAGAAACGTGCGTGCGGAAAGCGGAGGCCGCCCACGCACGGTTGCGAGTGATCAACGCGCGGCAGCAGCACCTGTCGCGCGACCGGCCAAAGCAGGTCCTCGAGGAAGAACAGGCCGTCGTGCGCGCACCGCGGCCGGATCGCGCCCAACCGCGCATGCTGCGAGTCGAGCCACGCGGAGGGCTCCACCGACCAGGTGGCCACCGCGAACGTCGGGATCGACGCCGCGACCTCGTCCAGTTCGCCGATGCGCGCGGCCAGCGTGCCGCCCGTCAGTTCGAGGCAGCCCGGCCGCGCGCCGGCCGCGATGATCGCGGCGCGGGCGAACGCCTCGCTCGCGCGCTCCACACCGTTGTGCAGCGAGTCGCCATGTTCATGCAGAAGCACGCTTTCCAGCACCGCGCAGCCGCGGCGCGGCGTCTGGCACAGCACGATGGCGGCGGCACGGCGCCGCAGGTCCGGCGCGAGCCGCAATGCCGCGAGGAGGTCGAGTCCGCCCTTGCTGTGGCAGAGAAACAGCAGCGGACCGTCGCCCGGCGCCCGCTGCGCGATGTCGGCCGCGAGCATCCGCGCGTTGGCGTCGATCGTGCCCGCCGCGCGGCTCTTCGCGATGAACGCCGTGAAGCCGTCCTCCCGCAGTGCGCGCAGCGGTGCGGCGAGGTGCCGCGGGATCCAGGTTCCGAAGAGGCCGCGGACGAAAACCACCGTGACGCGCGCGGCGTTCGGGGACGCGGGCCTGCGCCCGTCCGGCGTCGCTTCCCATGCCGCGAGGAATGCCGCCGTCGCGTCGCGGCCGGGCGGGCACGCCACGCCCGGGGTCGCCGGGTAGAATCCGGAAAAGTCCGCGAAGCCTCGCGGGCTCCAGGCGGCGGCGCCGTTCATGGCGCCGTCCTCCGCGAACCGGGGAACCCGTTGGCCCAGCTTCGTTCGCACACCCTCGATCGCGCCGCCACCGCGCGGCGCTTCGGCACGATGAACGTGGCGATCGCGCTGGCGCAGCTCGTCGCGTGGGCGGCGATCATCACGGCGCTCAACGCACCGGGCAGCCTGTGGTGGAAGATCCCGCTTGGCGTGCTGTTCGTGCTCATGATGCAGGGCGTCTTTTCGCTGATGCACGAATGCATGCACCGTCATGGGCATCCGTCGCCGGCGGTGAACCGCGCGATCGGCATCCTGACCGCGGCGACCTTCGGCACCGTCTACACGCTGTTCCGGATCAATCACGAAGGCCACCACGTCCGCAATCGTTCGCGCGCCGAGGTGGCCGAGTATATCTTTCCCGACGAGAGCCCGGCCCGGAAGATCCTCACGTACTACTTCGCGATCCTGGGCGGCATCTGGATCGGATCGTTCGTCGCGGCGCTGGTGCTGCCGTTCATCCCGTACCGCTACGCGCAGGCGCTCAACCGGCCCGCCAAGTCGATGAACGGCTACTCGCTGTCGTTCGCCGCGTTCTCGCGCTCGGACTGGAAGTGGGTGCGCGTCGAGGCGGCGTTCGGCGTGGCGCTGTGGGCCGCGGCGTTCGTGCTCTTCCGCTGGGACTGGCGCGTGGTCGCGCTGCTGTACGCGGCGTTCGCGTTCAGCTGGTCCTCGCTGCAGTGGGTGTACCACATGCGCACGCCGCTCGACCGCATCGAGGGCGCCTACGACCTGCGCGCGCCGACGCTCGTCCGCTGGCTGTTCCTCAACTTCAACTACAACCTCGCGCACCATCGGCAGCCGAACCTGCCGTGGCAGGCGATGCACGCGGCGGTCGATCCGCGCGAAACGCAGCCGCTGTGGTACCGCTACCTGCTCGTGTTCAAGTGTCCGGAGCCGTTGCCGGAGGATGTGGGGGGGATTCGGAAGGTCTATTTCTAGTTAGGCGTGGAAGGAGCGAGATCGTGACCGCAGTAACGGGATTTCACTGCATCGACGAAGCAGGCGTTCCGGTGCTCGCCGACGCCTTTCGGAAACAATGTTGCCTTCGCTGCATTGGGTGTGGCTCACCCGTACTCGCCGTAGTCGTCGAGCATCAAAGAGGATCTCAGTACAGCGAACCCTTCTCATTGTCCCAGTTGTGCCGCGAAGTTCTGGGTCATGGCAAGCGTTGAGAAGCGGCAGATCACGGTGTATCGCGTGAAATGAAGCGTTTCACGCTGCGAACCCTGCGCTCAACCGGACGGGCCGTTGCGGGGTTCGTTTTTCGCACGCGTCGGCGCAGTCCGCCGCTAACTGGTAGCTTTAGGTGGCAATCACGTCGCCGCACTTGACGATCTCCGTGGATTTGTCCTGGGATCGTGCGAGAAGAACTGTCTCAGTGGGAGGCCCACGTGCACGTAAGTCGTGCGACTGGCATGCGCCATGCCGGACTGGCAATAGCCGCCTTCGGTCTCGGCATGCACACCGCGGTCGCGCAGTACATCGACAAGGCGATCGTGCGCTGCACTTCGATGTACATCGACTTGCAGATTGCCGGCGATGATCCGGGGTACGCCTACGCCGAAGTCCGGCCGAAGAACGGTTCCCCGCAACTCGTTCGTCTGGACCTGGCGACCGGCGCGAGCACGGTATTGCGGTCGTTTCTGTCCAACTATGAAGTCGAGTTCGGATGGACCGCGTTCTCGCTTGCGGCAAGAAACGGTGCAGAGATCTACGTCTCGGATGCGGACGACACGAAGCCCGGCCGGTACGCGATCTACCGCTCACTCGATCGGGGCGTCTCCTGGCAGAAGGTGGTAGGCGACGCCGGCGGATGTCGCCCGGGCGTGCGCGCGTCGCCGGACGGGGGCACCGTGTCGTACAGGACGGGATGCGGGGGAAGCGGAATATCGTTCGACCACGGCAACACTTGGCGCGGTGGATCCATTCCAGGTCTGGCCGAGCAGGTCGCCTATTCGGCAAGTCATCCGAACGTGATCCATGCCATCGCGACCGCCCAAGGCCGGCGCTCCGTCGACGCTGGCAGGACGTGGACGCCCATGGCGCTGCGCGGATACAGGGCGAACCTGGGGACCTATCTGCAAGCCGATGGCGAAGATCCCACGGTCATCTATGCAAGGACGTCAGGCAACGCCGGCATCTTCTATCAGTACTCGCGTAACGGCGGGGACGACTGGACAGACCTGCCGGACACTCCGACGAACCTCTTGCCCGTGCCGCGTCCCAACACCGCCGGCGTGCTGTACGCCGTCGACGCCAGCAGTGCGACGCAACGGTACTTGCGGTCGATCGACTACGGAAAAACGTGGACCGCGCTGGTCGATAACGCTGCACCCGACCACAGTTGCATGCACTCCAACCCGCTCCTTGTGGGTCCGGCCGTCAACGACGTGACGCCGCTCTACCTTCGTGCTTACGGTGGCGTTCTGTTCGATTCGGGCCGTCCAGTACCGGGGCAGGTCGCCGTCGCCGCCAATACCTACGGAACACTGTCGGTCGTTGGTGCCACCCTCGTGGGCAACACGATCACGAACTTCGGCCCAGGCGCGGTGACGGTCGTGCTTGGCAACCTGCCCGGCGCGCCGGGTTCCGCGCTCGAACTCGACTTCGACGGACTCAATGTCGGGGTGGGGAACAGCCTGGCGGTCCGCTCAGGGGCGACCGGTCAGACCGTCGTGTTGCGCAATCGCGATGGCGCACCGAGCACTATCGCGGGGGCGTTGCACGCCGAGCCCGGGTCGGGCGCCCCGGCGCCTGCGCTCGTCCTGCAGAACGTGAATGGCGTCGACGTCAAGACGACGGGCGTGATTTCCGCCGCATCGGGTCTTACCGTCTCGGCAGTCGACGCGACGTGGCGCAAAGGGCAGGCCGTACGCAACGCCGGCGTGGTCGACGGCGGGTCGAGTCTCAGCGTGCGTGCGGCGGGGATCGGCGGCAGTGGGTCACTCCGTGGCGACGCGATCACGCTGTCGACATTCGGCAACGCCAACAATCCGGTCAATGGCGCGCACTTCCTTTCCAACGGGCTGCAACTCCGCCCGAGTAGCGGCGATTCGATCGTACTCGCACTCAATGCGTACGGATCCGGTCCACAGTTCATCAACGTGCTGTTGTGGGGCAACGCTTACGTCGCAATGCCTTCGGTCTGGGCCGCGGCGTCGATCTTGCCGACGAACAACTCGACGCTGGACCTAGCCGATGTCCGGCCCGCAGCGGAAGGCGACCCCGGTTTCGGGGGCGGCAGCATGATCGTCGCGGCGACCGGCACCATGACGCTCCTGCCGGGCGCAAGCAACGACTTTGTCTTTCCGGGAGGTATCGTGCTCAAGGCAGACACCGGACTCGACATCAACGACATCCGCGTCAACCAGGGGTGGACGACCACCGGGCGGGCGTTTCAAGGCGTCTTCTTCGAGTCGCCTCATATCGCCAGCAGGAGCGGCATCGACGTCCTGAGCAACGACCAGAACTGGACCAACTTCAGCACGGCGCCTCACGCTGCCGTGCGCAGCTACGTGCTGCGCAAGCAGTCGGATGGCAGCGCCAGCTACGTCAGTGCGGATAATTTCGCACCGCACCTGAATACCTTCTCGATCCTTGCGGAGGCGGCTGCCAACGGCCAATGCTGGACCTGCCTGGTCAATACAAGTCCGGTCGACATGCGATAGCCGCCGTGGCAGCCAGCCCAAGCGAGCCTCTTACCGGAAATGATCGGCCCGAAGAAGTGGAGTCAGGTTACCCCCCCAGAACCGCCAACCTGCCGGAGGACGCAAACATGCTTCAACTCAAGCCCCTCGATGCGAACGTACCTATCTTCCAGCAGCTGAATGCCGACGTTTCACCCGTGGTGCTGGTCAACGTGTTCCAGGTTGCGGACGACGACATTCCCGCGCTGCTCACGGCGTGGGAAGCGGACGCCAACTGGATGAAGCAGCAGCCCGGCTACATCTCGACGCAGCTGCACCAGGGCATCGCGGGCAGCACCGTGTTCATGAACTACGCGATCTGGGAGTCGGCGGCCCACTTCCGGGCGGCGTTCAACCATCCCGAATTCAAGCAGGCGCTGGGACACTATCCGTCCAGCGCCGTGGCGTCGCCGCATCTCTTCACGCGGCTGACCGTCCCGAACCTGTGCGTAGGACCTTAGGCGCCCGACCCGAGGCTTCGTTCGTCCGACCCGGGCGGCAAGCGGCGGGGCGTCGATGCGCGTCGGCGCGACCCGCATCGTCCAACGGACACGATCGCGCCCTCACTCCGCCTTCGCCCCCACGTCCTTCGCGATCTTCGTCCACTTCGCGATCTCGCTCGCGATGAAGCGGCCGAACTCCTCCGGCGTGCCACCGACGGGCTCGAGCCCGCCGCCCACGAGTTTCTCGCGCACGGCCGGGATCGCCATCACCTTGTTGAACGCGGCGTTGAGCCTGGCCACGACGTCGGGCGGCAGCCCGGGCGGACCGACCAGTCCCTGCCACGCCGTCGCGTCGTAGCCCGGCAATCCCGATTCGGCGATGGTCGGCAGCTCGGGGGCGTTCGGCGAACGCTTCGGCGTGGCGACCGCCAGCGCGCGCAGCTTGCCCGATTGCACGTGCGGCATCAGGTTGGCCTGGTCCGCGATGACCATCTGCACGCTGCCACCCAGGAGGTCCGTGACCATCGGGCCGCCGCCCTTGTAGGGGACGTGGACGATGTCGGTGCCGGTTTGCGCCTTGAAGAGCTCGGTGCCCAGATGCGGAAGACTTCCGCTGCCGGCGGAGCCGTAGGAGAGCTTGCCCGGGTTCGCCTTCGCGTACGCGACGAGCTCGGACACGGTCTTCGCGGGCACCGACGGATGCACGATGAGCACGTAGTTGACATCGACGGTGCGCACGATCGGCGTGAAGTCCTTCACCGGGTCGTAGGGCATCTTCGGATAGATACCGACGTTGATCGCAAGCGAGGCAATGTTGCCGAGCAGCAGCGTGTACCCGTCCGGCGGGGACTTGGCGACCAGCTCCGCGCCGACCATGCCACTGGCGCCCGCCTTGTTCTCGATGACGACCGTCTGCCCCAGCGCCTCCGACAGTGGCTGCTGGACCACGCGCGCGTAGAAGTCGACGGCGCCACCCGGCGGGAACGGTACGACGAGGCGGATAGGCTTCGTCGGCCAAGCCTGCGCACCCGCGTGCACTGCCGCGGCGAACAGCGCCGCCCCGACCGCGCTACGAATCACGCCGCGAATCACGCGCGTCGCTGCCGTCATGTGCGTCGTCATGTGCGTCCTCCCGTTGTGCGTCCCGGATTAGACTACCGAATTCCACCGCGAAAAGCACCGCCCGATGACCACTCGTATCGAACATCTCGAATGCTGGGTGCTGCGCGCGCCGATCGCGACACCCGTCGCCAACGCGTTCGGCGCGATGACCAACCGTCCGGCCGTGTTCCTGCGCGTGACCGCCAGCGACGGCGTGCAGGGATGGGGCGAGGTGTTCAGCAACTTCCCGCAGGTGGGCGCCGAGCACCGCGCACGGCTCGTCGCCAGCATCTTCGCGCCGCTGCTCGCCGGCGTGTCCGCCGACGATCCCGCGCCGGCGCGCATGCATCTCGAACTTCGCACGCGGCAGATGGCGATCCAGTGCGGCGAGCCCGGGCCGTTCGCGCAGATCGCGGGGGCGGTCGACCAGGCGCTGTGGGACATCGCGGCGCGCCGCGCGGGCGTTCCGCTGTGGGAGCATCTGGGCGGCGGGAATCGCGTGCGCGTCTACGCGAGCGGCATCGGGCCCGACGCGGTGGTCGACGTCGCACTCGGGAAGCGCGCAGAAGGATATCGCGCGTTCAAGCTCAAAGTGGGCTTCGGCGCGCAGCGCGATGTCGCGAACCTGGCCGCGATGCGCGCGGCACTCGGCGACGATGCGACGATCATGTGCGACGCCAACCAGGCGTGGACGCCCGAGGATGCGCCGGCGCGCATCGCGGAGTTGGCGCCCTACCGCCCGCTCTGGATCGAGGAACCGATCGCGGCGGACGAGCCGCACGACGCATGGCGCGCGGTCGCGCACGCGAGCACGGTACCGCTCGCCGCCGGCGAGAACCTGCGCGGACTGGCGGCGTTCGACGACGCGCTCGACGCGGGCTATCTCGCGTTCGTGCAGCCCGACGTCGGCAAGTGGGGCGGGATCAGCGGCGGGCTCGACGTCGCGCGGCAGGCGGACGCGCTCGACATCGCGTACTGCCCGCACTGGCTCGCGGGCGGCGTGGGGCTCGCGGCGTCGATGCACGCGCTCGCGGCGAGCGGCAGTGCGAACGGGTTCGCCGAGGTCGACGCGAATCCGAATCCGCTGCGCGAAGCGGTGTTTCCGTTCGTCGTCGACGACGGCTGGGTGACGCTCTCGAACGCGCCGGGCTTGGGCGTGGTACCCGACCTCGCGGCGCTCGCGCCTCTTATCGTCGCGTAGCGGCAGCGCACGCGATGGCGAATGCGCGATCGCCGATGCGCGACCGCAAAGCGAGCGACCGCGAAAGGAGCGGTCGCGCGTGCGCGGTTGCCGCGAACGCTGCGCGGAGCGCGGCTTCCTACGAAGACCTTCACGCGCTTCCACACGTGCATCGTGTGGCCGCTGCCCGCCTTCGCGTCGAGGTCCTTCGGCCGATCCTTGCCCGCCGGCGCGAACACGATCACGTACTCGTCGTTGCCGCGGAACTCGTAGATCGCGAGCATCGTCTTGCCGGCATCCGGTCCGTTGGCGCGCAGCCAGTCCATCGTGCGTGCGCCGCCGGCGGCCCCGACCTTGGCGCTGGCCTTGATCGCCTCCTTCGCCTGGTGCGGCGTCTCGATGACGACGTCGCTGCCTTTCCAGACGATCTTGCTCTTGCCGACGGCGTCGGCGGCCACCGGCTGGCCGTCCTTCTTGCCCGAGACCATCACCCAGGTGCCTTCGAACTTCTTCAGATCGCCGGTGGTGTCCGGTGCCGGCGCCTGCGCGAACGCGATGCCGCCGGCGAAGGCGAAGAGGACGGGCCAGATTGCGATGCGACGCATGACGAACCTCCAAAGGAAAACGGGCTCCCATTGTAGGCGAGCCCGTCTCTTTCTTTGCGCCGCCGGTCGGGCGGCGGCTCATCCGGCCACTGATTCGACTTCCGGTTCGGCCACTTACTTGGCCACTTACTTGGCCACTTACCTGGCCACTTGCGTCATCGGTCGGGCGCCGGCTCATCCGGCCACTGATTCGGCTTCCGGTTCGGCCGCTTGCTCGACCACTTGCCTGGCCAACTACCTGGTCACTTGCCTGGCCACTTGCCTGGCGCCTCAGGCGGCCGCCGCGACGAACCTTCCCGCCTGGAAGTCCTGCACGGCCGCGAAGATCTCGTCGTTCGTGTTCATCACGAACGGGCCGTACTGCGCGATCGGCTCGCCCAGCGGCTTGCCCGCGATCAGCAGCGCGCGCGATGCCGCATGCGCCGACAGCACGACGCCGTCGCTGGCCGCGTCGTTGCTTGAGGATCGCCATCCGCTGCACGGACACCGACGTGTCGCCGATCTGCACGCCGCCGCGATACACGTAGACGAATGCGTTGTGGCCCGCCGGCAGGACCTGCGCGAACGTGGCGCCCGCGGGAATCTCGACGTCGAGATACAGCGGCTCGGTGACCTCGCGCTGCATCGCGCCGTCGACACCGTGGCTCGCCCCGGCGATCACGCGCACCTTCACGCCCTGCGGTGTCGTGAACTCGGGAATCTCGCCGCTCTGGATGTCGCGGTACCACGGCGCGCGCATCTTGTCCTTGGCGGGCAGGTTGAGCCAGAGCTGGAAGCCTTCCATCCGGCCGTCCTCCTGCTCCGGCAACTCGGAATGGATCACGCCGCGGCCGGCCGTCATCCACTGCACGCCGCCGTTGGACAGCAGGCCCTCGTGGCCGGCGCTGTCGCGATGGCGCATGCGGCCGGCGATCATGTAGGTGACGGTCTCGAAGCCGCGGTGCGGATGATCCGGAAAGCCGCCGATGTAGTCGTCGCGGGTTGTCGGTGCCGAACGCGTCGAGCATCAGGAACGGGTCGAGCCTGCGCTGCAGCGGCTGCGTCAGCACGCGCGTGAGCTTCACGCCCGCGCCGTCGGAGGTCGGCTGGCCCGCGATCACGCGTTCGACCGTCCGTGCAGTATTGACCGAATCCATCGTCGCTCGGGTCATCGTAGTCGTCATTGGCGTTTCCTCTCGTGTCGAGTTCAGAGTCGCATTTCGGTGCAGGGTTCCATCGCGATGCGCGACAGGCACTCGCGGGAACCCGCGCGCGGCCGTGCCGGTGCCGCAAAGGCTCCGCGCCGGCCACCGCCGCAGTCCGTGTCGAAGTCGAGCCGGACCTTCACGGCGTGCACGTGGCCGGGCGCATCCGCGCCAGCGTTGCTACTGCGCCAACGCCGCGTCGATCTGCGCGTGGGCCGCGGCGAGGCCGCTTTGCTCCGCGTCCGCGCCCATCGCGAGGCCCTCGGCGAACACGAAGTGCACGTCGGTCATGCCGAGGAACGCGAAGACCGTCCTCAGGTAGGGGACTTGCGTGTCCGCGGGCGTGTCGCGGTACCGGCCGCCGCGCGTCAATGCGACGTAGACCTTCTTGCCGGTCAGCAGACCTTCCGGGCCGTTCGCCGTATAGCGGAACGTCGTGCCGGCGCGCGAGATCGCATCGATCCAGTTCTTCAGTTGCGCGGGCACCCCGAAGTTGTACATGGGCACGCCCAGCACGACGACGTCGGCCGCCTTGATCTCGGCGATCAGCGCGTCGTCGAGCGCCACGCGGGCCGCCTGCGCCGGAGTCCGGCTGGCCGGCGGCGAGAACAGTGCCGTGAGCCCTTCTTCGTCCAGGACCGGGTGCGGGGTCGTCGCCAGGTCGCGGACGGTCAACGTCGCGTCGGGGTCGACTTCGCGAAGTCGTGCCACGAGCCTCGCCGCGAGGCGGGTCGATTGGGAGACGTCTCGGCGCGCGCTCGAATTGATCTGCAGGATGTTCATTGAAGGCTCCATCAGGGGTTGTCCGGTGCTGTGATGCAAATGTATTTGTTCCCCATGTAGATATAAAGCCAATGAATTGGATATCATTGTTCTATCAACGGGACAATTGGGCGCACATGGCACTGGATCCGAATGACCTGCTGTTGTTTGCCGGCGTCGCCGACGCCGGCAGCTTCAGCCGGGCCGCCGAGCGGCTTGGGCTTCCGAAGTCGACCGTCTCGCGCCGGATTGCGGGACTGGAAACGCATCTTGGTGAGCGCTTACTTCTAAGAACGACCCGCAAACTGGCGCTCACGGACTTCGGCGCCAGCGTGCTGGACCACGCGCACCACGTGGTCGAGGAGGTCGAGGCGGCCACCTCGCTTGCCCTTCAGCGCAAGGCTCAGCCAAGTGGCCGATTGCGCATTTCCATGCCCGGCGATCTCGCGAGCCTCGTGTTCAGCGACCTCTTCGCCGAGTTCATCGCGCGCTACCCCGCGATCTCGCTCGAAGTGGACCTGTCACCGCGGCGGGTCGACCTGATCGGCGAGAACTTCGACGTCGCGATCCGGATGGGCGATCTCCCCGACGATGCGTCGCTCGCGGCGCGCCGCTTGGCCACCTGGTCGGGCGGGCTCTACGCGTCGCCGTCGTACGTCGCCCGCAACGGCGCGCCCAGCGAACCCGAGGCGCTGATGGAGCACGACACGCTGCGTCTTCTCGCCCGCACCGGCGAGCCGCATGAAGTGGGTGCTCCAGCGCGGCGAACAGCGGTGGGAGGGCATCCCCCCCGGCCGTGCGACGGCCAACTCGCCCGACCTGCTGATCCGGCTCGCCCGCGCCGGTGCGGGCATCGCGATCGTCAAGCACCACTTCGCGGACCCCTACGTGCGTTCCGGCGAACTCGTTCCGGTGCTGGCGGACTGGCAGTCTCCCGCAGTCGATGCGTGGGCGGTGTTTCCCGGGCGCCGCCTGATGCCCGCGCGCACACGCGTGTTCCTCGATGCACTCGAAGCGAAGTTCAGCGGCCCCGAGTGCCACGCAATGGAGTCGCGCGTGCGCGAGACGCTCGACCAGCGCCGCACGAGCGCCTGAGCCACTGGAGCGATGCGGCTTGCTGCGTGCGCGATGCGACGTTCTGCCGGGCGAACGCTTCGGTGGTTCGATCCGTCTGCCGACTGGCGTCCACGGGGCGTCGAGGATGAAGCAACGACACGGGGTCCCCGCTTGCGCGGGGACGACGGCGGGCGACCGGCACGCGTCGAATGCGGCTCCCGCAGATCGCCTCGAAGCGCGACCGCTACCCCGATGGCGCGCGATCGGCGGGTGGCGGGCTGGTGCCGCCAGCGCCGGGTCGTTCACGACGCTGTGCCCTTCGCTTGCGGTTGCCGCATCGTCGCCGGCATCGGCGGCATCCTCGCGCCACGGGTGCCACAGCAATGCCACGCCGATGACCGCGGACAGGATCGACGCGCCGAACACCGCGATCTTCGCCGCGGCGAAATCGTCCGGCACCGTCATGGCCTGACCCGCGATGAACAATGACATCGTGAAGCCGATCCCCGCGAGCGCGCCCGCACCCAGCAGCTGCCGCCACGAATAGCCTGCGGGTTTCAGCGCGATGCCGGCCCAGACGGCCAGCGCCGGTACGACGACGAAGCCGAGCGGCTTCCCGAACACGAGCCCGAGCGCGATCGCGAAGATCAGCGCCTCGCGTCCCGCGAACACGCCGGCCGTCAACGCGACGCCGGCATTGGCGAGCGCGAATACCGGCAGCACGAGGTAGCTCGACCAGGGCTCGATCGCGCGCAGCGTGCGGTCCGCCGGCGATTCGAGGCGGTCGTGGATCGCATCGAGCGCGCGCAACGCCGGCGTCGACGGTCCGTGCCGCAGCACTTCCTGCCCGCGCGCCGTCTCGGCGGTGAGGACGGCGTTGGCCTGCGCAACCAGCGCGTTGAGATTGGGCGGTGGCCGCGTCGGGATGAACAACGCGAGCAGCACACCCGCGAGCGTCGCGTGCAGACCGCCCGCGTGCACGCACGCCCACAGTGCCAGGCCCAGCAACGCGTAGGGCATCGGCCGGTAGACGCCCCAGCGATTGAGCAGCGCCAACAGCGCGACCACGCCTGCGGCCGCCGCGAGGTAGCCCCAATGCAGCGCACCCGAGTAGAACACCGCGACGACGACGATCGCGCCGATGTCGTCGACGATCGACGCCGCGGTGAGGAAGACGCGCAGTTCGACGCGGCACGCGCTTGCCGAGCATCACGATCAGCGCGACCGCGAACGCGGTGTCGGTCGCCATCGGCACGCCCCAGCCGTAGCCCCACGGCCCGGCCGGAATGAGCAGCGCATAGAGCGCCGCCGGCACCGCCATGCCGCCGATGGCCGCCGCGATCGGCAACGCCGCGGAACGCGGGCTGGCCAGGTGGCCGACGGTGAACTCGCGCTTGATCTCGAGCCCCACCACCAGGAAGAAGACCGTCAGCAGCCCGTCGTTGACCCAGTGCAGCAGCGACATGCGGAAACGCGCATCCGCGAACTCGAGCCCCAGCGGCGCCTGCCAGAAGGCGTGAAAGCGCGGGCCGAGCGGCGAATTGACCAGCAGCACCGCGATGATCGACACGAGCAGCAGCAGCACGCCGGTCGACGGCGCCCAGCTCGCGAAGTCGACGGCGGCCGCGTGCACGCGGTGCCCGAGCGAGCCGAGCATCGCGTCGGACGAGCGACGCTTCGTCCCAGGGTCCGTCGTAGCGGCGGCCGTTGATGAAGAACGTCGGCGTGACGCGTACGCCGCTCGCGTGCGCGCTCGCCACGTCCGCGTCGACGCGTGCGCTGCCGGGCACGGCGCCCATCGCGCTCGCGCCCGCGGGCAGCGCCCAGCGAGCCCGCGACTTCCGCCACGTCGTCCTCGGTCAGCGTCGCGGAGCGCGTCATCAGCGCGACGTGCGCGTGCCAGAACGCCGCCTCGTCGGGCGCCGATTCGGCGAGCGCGGCGGCGCGGCGCGCGATGTCGCTGCCGGTCAGCGGGCGGTGCCGGAACACGTAGCGCAGCCGGTCGCCGAAGCGGTCGCGCAGCTTCGCGATCTCCTCGTTGGCCGCGCGGCAGTACGGGCAGGCGTAGCTGCCGTACTCGACCAGCGTCAGGTCCGCGCCCTCGGGCCCGAGCACATGGTCGCGGCCGGCTTCGACAGGGCGGTTCAGGCGATGCGTCCCGGCAGCCTCGGACATGGCACGAGCGAGCGAATGGCGATGGCCCTAAAGGGTAGCATCCGGGGGGCCGGCCGGCCGCGCTCGACCGTGGCGGCGACCTGCTTCGTACCAACGCCGCGCGGTGCGCGCGCGGATCGCGAAAGGGACTTCGCCGTGCTCCTGCAACAAGCCGCCATCTTTCTGGTGACCGCGGTCATCGTCGTGCCGCTGTTCCGCCGCCTGAAGCTCGGCGCCGTGCTCGGCTACCTCGCCGCCGGCGCCATCATCGGTCCATGGGGCCTGGGCCTCATCGCGGACTCCGAGGAGACCCTGCACTTCGCGGAGCTGGGCGTCGTGCTGCTGCTGTTCCTGGTCGGACTCGAACTCGAGCCCTCGCGGCTGTGGGCGTTGCGCAAGCCGGTGTTCGGCCTGGGCGGTGCGCAGGTGGCCGGCTGCGGACTCGTCCTGGCCGGCGCCGCACACGCGCTGGGGCTCGCGTGGGAGCCCGCGATCGTCGTCGGGTTCGGTCTCGCGATGTCGTCGACGGCGATCGTGCTCGCGTGGCTCGGCGAGCGCGGCCAGTTGAGCGAACCTGCCGGACGCCGCACCTTCGCGGTGCTGCTGTTCCAGGACCTCGCGGTGATTCCGCTCATCGCGCTGCTGCCGCTCCTCTCGCCCGAGCAGGGTGCGACGACCGGGGGCTGGTTGATGGCCGCCAAGGGCCTCGCAGCCATCGCCGTCGTGATCATCGGCAGCCGGCTCGTCACGCGCCCCGTGCTGAAGGTGGTCGCCCGCTATGGCGGACGCGAAGTGTTCACCGCAGCCGCGCTGCTCGTCGTGATCGGCGCGGCGCTGATCATGGACGCGATCGGACTGTCGATGTCGCTCGGCGCGTTCCTGGCCGGCGTGCTGCTCGCGGACTCGGAGTTCCGGCACGAGCTCGAAGCCGACGTCGAGCCCTTCAAGGGACTGCTGATGGGACTCTTCTTCATCGCCGTCGGCATGAGTGCCAATCTCGCACTGTTCGTCGCGCAACCGTTGCAGGTGCTGGGCGTGGCCGTCGGCCTGCTGGTCACGAAAGGCCTGCTGATGTACGCGATCGCGCGCATTGCGGGCGCCGGCAACGCGGATGCGCAACGCATGGCCGTCTGGCTGGCCCAGGGCGGCGAGTTCGCGTTCGTGCTGTTCGCGGCCGCCTTCGCCGGCGGCATCCTGACCGGCGCCGTCGCGCAGTTCCTCGTGCTGGCGGTGACGGTATCGATGCTGCTGGCGCCGCTGTCGTTCGTGCTGCACGAGCGATTGCTGGCGCGGTGGCTCGAACGCAGCGCGCCACCCGAGTTCGACACGATCGACGGCCCCGGCAATCCGGTGATCATCGCGGGATACGGACGCTACGGCCAGATCGTCTCGCGCGTGCTGCGCATGGCGGGCATCCCGTTCACCGCGATCGAACTCGACTACCAGCAGGTCGATTTCGTGCGCCGCTTCGGCAACAAGGTCTACTACGGCGACGCATCGCGCCTGGAACTGCTCGAATCGGCGAAGGCGCGCGACGCGAAGCTCTTCGTGCTCGCGATCGACGACATCGAGGCGTCGCTCAAGACCGCCGCGCTGGTGCGCAAGCACTTCCCCAACCTGCCGATCCTGGCGCGAGCACGCAATCGCGTGCATCTGTATCGGCTGCGCGACCTCGACATCGACGCGATCGAGCGGGAGACGTTCCGCTCCAGTCTCGAAACGGCGAAGCAGGCGCTGGTGCGCACCGGGATGGCACCCGAGCAGGCCGCGCGCGCGGTCGCGCTCTTCGAAACCCACGACGCGAAGCTGCTCGACGCCCAGTACGCGGTGCGCCAGGACGAACAGCAGTTCATCCAGACGTCGGCGCAGGCCGCCGCCCAGCTGCAGGAGCTGTTCGAGGCCGACGTGAAAATGAAGGTGGGCTAGCCGCGCCGTGCGGTGATGCCGTTGCCGACGCACGCTTCGTTGCGCTTGCGCGTCGGTCCCTCGCCGCCTGACCGCGCTCGCTTCGGCCGCTTCGCGCCTAGCCCGCGCGGGCGTCGAGCGCCGCCCAGCGCTCGAATTTCTCGGCGAGCACGCGCTCGATCTCCGCGGCGCGCAGCCGATCCTGCTTCATCGCGTCGGCCCCGCGCTTGTGGTAGTCCGCACCCGCCATCTGCACGGTGAGCTCGAGCTGTTCCCGCTCCAGCGCCTCCAGCTCCGCGGGCAGCGCGGCGAGTTCGCGTTGTTCCTTGAACGACAGCTTCACGGGCCGCGCGGGCGCGCGGCGCGTCTCTTCGCGGGCCTGCGTGGACTGCGCGGCGGACGGGGCCGCGCGCTGCGCGATCCAGTCGCTGTAGCCGCCGACGTACTCCTTCCAACCGCCCTCGCCGCCTTCGGCGACCAGCGTCTGCGTGACCACGTTGTCGAGGAACGTACGATCGTGGCTCACCAGCAGCAGTGTGCCCGTGTACGCCTGCAGCGTCGCCTCGAGCAGCTCCAGGGACTCGATGTCGAGGTCGTTGGTCGGCTCGTCGAGCACGAGCAGGTTCGCGGGCTGCGCGAAGAGCCGCGCAAGCAGCAATCGGTTGCGCTCGCCGCCCGAGAGCATGCGCACGGGAGCGTTCGCGCGCTCCGGCGGGAACAGGAAGTCGGACAGGTACGTGAGCACGTGCCGGTCGCCCGTGGGGAGCTTGACCCACTCGGAGCCGGGACTGATCGTGTCGACGAGCGTGCGCTCCGGGTCGAGCTGCGCGCGCAGCTGGTCGAAGTACGCCACGTCGAGCTTGGTGCCGAGCCGCACGGTGCCGGTGTCCGGTGCCAGCGTGCCGAGGATCAGCTTCAGCAACGTCGACTTGCCTGCACCATTCGGGCCGATGAGGCCGAGCCGGTCCCCGCGCATGATGCGAAGGTCGAGATCGCGCACCACGGTGCGGTCGCCGAAGCGCTTGGTCACGTGCTCGAGCTCGGCGACCAGCTTGCCCGAGCGCTCGCCCGCGTCGACGGCCATCTTCACGTTGCCGATGCGGTCGCGCCGTTCCGCGCGTTCGCGGCGCAGCGCTTCGAGCCGGCGCACACGGCCCATGTCGCGCGTGCGACGCGCCTCCACGCCCTTGCGAATCCACGCCTCTTCCTGCTTCCAGAACGTGTCGAACTTCCGGTTGGCCACCGTCTCCGCCGCCAGTTCGTCAGCCTTGCGCGCTTCGTACGCAGTGAAGCTGCCGGGATAGGAGCGCAGGAGGCCGCGGTCGAGCTCGACGATGCGCGTGGCCACCTTGTCGAGGAACGAACGGTCGTGCGTGATGACGATGGCCGTCGGTTGCTTGCGCAGCAGGTCTTCGAGCAGAACGATGCCGTCGATGTCGAGGTGGTTGGTCGGCTCGTCGAGCAGCAGGATGTCCGGCGCGAGCGCCAGCGCCAGCGCCAACGCGGCGCGCTTCTTCTCGCCGCCGGACGCCGAGGCGGGATCCGTCCCCTCGTCGAGCCCGAAGCGATGCAGGAACTCGACCAGCCGTGCTTCGATGCGCCAGCGCACGCGCTCGTCGTCGAACTGCAGGTTCTCTTCGGTGAGCCCGCCGCGCAGCGCGAGGCTCTCGCGCAGCGACGACGCCGCTGGAAGCACGGGCTCCTGCTCGACCAGCACGACGGTGAGGCCGTCGCGTCGCTTGATTTCGCCGTCGTCCAGCTCCGCCCGCGCGGCGATGATGTTCAACAGCGACGACTTGCCGGTGCCGTTGCGGCCGATGAGGCCGATGCGCTCGCCTTCGTCGACGGCAAATGCCGCGCGGTCGAGGAGCGGATGCAGGCCGAACGCGAGTTCGGCGTCCTGGAGTGTGAGTAGCGGCATGGTGGGCGCGGGGGGAGGGGCGAAGCCTACCCCACGCCGGCCCATGACGTCGCATCGGGCTTACCGATGGAGGCCTGACGAGGGGCGCGCCCGGGACTCCGAGCGTCGCCTGGGGGACGCGAGGGTCATGCGCATCCGCACCCGGTCGCGGCTTGCATCGGCGTCTCGCTGCGCCACCGACGGTGCAACTGCGTCATCAGCGCGTTGGCGCCCGTCCCGGTGCAGTTGGGCGCTGCCGTCCTCCGTCGGTACATCGATTCACTGGAAGTCCACGTTCCACGCCACGGCGTTGGACGACGTCAGCGGTGGCAACGTGGACTCGCTGCAGGCTGCGGGGTTGAATGCGTCGGAGCAGAGGTAGACCTCGAAGTTGTTGCTCCACGCGACCGGGTAGACGAAACGCCGGTAGACGCCGCGAACCTGGCTCACCGGCCAGTTCGACGTGTACGTGCTTCCTGTAGCCGGCGCCTTGTAGAACTCGAACGCCGGAAGCGTCATCCGGATCGGATGAGCGATGCTCATCTGCGGGACGGTCAGGTCGATGGCGATCGGCGTCGAGGCCTTGTCCCCGAGGAACGCCAACTGCGCATGGCCGGGCGCCGGCATGAGCGGCACCGTCGCAGCCGGCTTGGTCGCGCTCCCGAACGTCACCGTGACATTGCTGAAGGGCACCGGCGACCCCGAGGGCGCAAAGGACTTCAGTGTCGGGTTGAAGCGGTAGTCGCTGGAGTTTTCGACGGCGACATAGTTGGGTTCGGCGATGTCGCGGGTGGTGACGACGACGGCGTCGGCTTCGTTGCCAAGATTGCCGCGGAAGACGACTTGCAGCGCGACGTCTGTTGCGCTCAGCGGAATGTTCCTCGCAATAAACTTGAAGGTGAACTCTCGCGCTGTTCCAGTCTCAATGGGCGAAGTCAGCACAACCGCTTCCGAAACAACAATCTCCTCTTCCAATTCGCGGCAACCATTACCGCTGAACTGACTGCCCCCTGGATCACCACTCAAATCGCGGCGAAAACATCTATTGCGATTGAATTTGACAACCACAACTGCATTTCCCGGGCCAATCGACTCGCTCGGAGTCATGTTCGTGAGTTTGAGACTGATCTGCTTGAATCCGCAGCCATCCGCACATCCGGAAGCGCTTTGATCTCGTGCGGCGAAGATGCCTGCTTCCGGCAGCCCTACCTCGAGTCGACCACGGAAAAAATAATCGAGCAACCCGGCGGAATAAGCGACCGCGCGAGGGACGAGAGCGTCCGCCTGATCCCGATAGACGTAGTGATTGAGAGAATACGATGACGATCCTTTCGACTTCAAAAACTGATCAAACGTACCCTCTGCCAGAGATCTGACCGCGACATGGCTTCTTTCCAGGCGCAACTTGTCGAGCACCGCACCTTTGTAGATCTTCAACGATCCCGAAGTTTGCAACTGTTGATCGGCGGCATTCCTCAATTCGCTTCCTTTGATTGCAATTGGAGTCATTTGAGTGACCTCTGGTGCGGGCAACCACATCGATGGATCTTTGACCGCGCCCGGCATCGTCCCCGCGGTGTAAAAGCCGCGATTGCTGAAGTTCGCGAGGCCCTTTCCTTCCAGACTCCCCTTTCCCGCGCCAGTGGAGAAGTAGTCGTCAAGTTTGTCTAACCTGACGATGTCATACGTAGCAAATGGCGGCGAGTCATCTGCTTTGATGTTCACGTCCTCCGATTGGTATCCGTAGGAGGAGAAAAACTTGTCCCGAAGCACAATCGTCGTTGCACCCTTGACTCTTCCCTCGACAATCGCCTCAAAGAAGCTCTTGTGCCCAAGTGCGCAATTGACACCGCTGCACACAACACCGGCATGAATATCGTTTCTCGTGTGCTGCGGCTGGCCCATGTCCTGGATCAAGTGCACAACATCTCCTAGCGAACGAAATGTCGTGGCCCAATAAGCAGTCCTCACGGCTTGCCAGGACGAGAGCACTGCGTTTCGCGGCATTTCAAGGTCAAGAAATGCGAAGTCCGTGCCCACGTCCGATGCGTATTCCTTGAGAGTGAGTGCGCGCCACATGGCCTCGCGTGCCGCGAACCAACTAAAGTTATTCGTACGACTACCACGACCCGGACGACCCGACTTCATCCATTCTAGTGCGGTCGCACCATAGCGCCCTCCGTCGATAGTTAGGGGCTGATCAAAGTAGGGATCGAAGAAATGATTTGCGACGCGCATGAAGGCGCCGCGAGGATCGTCGTTAGGGGTATTTTCTTCTTCACCATTGTCGAATGGCACATCGTCTTCGCGAATTGAACCGAGCATCAACCAAGCAGGCAATGACGGTAGAACTGGACGATATGCCCCGAATGTGTTTGCGACATCGATTTTTTGAACTACAAAGTGCTCAGCTCCCAGGGGAGTCATTCCACGCAAGAGCGACGTTCCGTCTTGGGTGTCTATGTATGCATCACCCAGATTGGAGAACATTCCGTCCAGCCCGAGTCGGTACAAGACACTCTTTGCCGCCGGTTCGTTTGGGTCCCCCGAGTACATCATCGACTTCATGAACGCTTCGCGCGTCATGGCCGCGTGGGTTGCAAACTCGAAGCCGTAGGCGTTCGACCCGAAGCATCAGTGCGAGGCCTGCCATAAGTCTGGCGAGAGCCGCGCAGATTGCGCTGGCACTACCTTCTAGCGGTAGACGCGTCCAATTGCTTCTTCCTGGCAACGTCGAGATAGAACTGTGTACTTGCGATCCTTGATTGTTCATCGCCGAGCTCCGTTTGCTCTTTGAGTATTGCTTCGATGAACGGCACTAGTCCGGCTGAGGTACGCGGCCGTCCGGCACAATCTTTTTCATACGTTCGGAGCTTCCAGAGCCGTATCTCGCGTTGTCCCGTCGATTGACGCATGGGCACATCAGTATCTTCTCCAGATGCTTCCTTCGCGGCAGACTCTGTCGTATATGTCACCGGGTCAACGCCAACGATAGTCGACTGCCGATTGACTTCATCCCACTTATAGATGGAGACACGCCACTGTCCCGATCCGTGCTCGGTTTCAAAGGCCATCCGGATTCGATTGCCGGGGTCATATCCTCGCTTGTACGCTGCCTCAAGGATTGTTCCCGCATCGCGATCTACAGGTAGTTCGAACCAGCCGTGCTCGTCGGAGGTAGTGCTTTCCGCGCGATTGCAGCTCGATCCGCCCCACGCAATGCTCCCCATGTAGCGTCCGACGACGATGGCCCCCGCAACAGGCTCCCCGGTGTCCTGGTCGATGACACGGCCACGGTGAACGCCCGTCACCGCAACCCGCCAACCACAGCAAGCACCGCCACCAACACCGAACGCCACGGGCAAGGATCATCGCGAACTCCGCAGAGGCAATTCGACCGCACGATACGCCCACCGCAATGGAGCGCAACTGTCAGAACCGACAGGTTCACGGTGGTGGCGGTTTCGGTCGACGGAGGTCCGGCTTGGCGGAAATTGTTGCCGAGCGGCGGCGCTTGTCCAATACGCCATTCGACCTAGATCGAAGTGACGGTTGCGGACGGGGTCAAGCACGCGTCTACCCGGCGCGTGCGCCGACGACAACGAGGCCGCGGCGCATGCGGCGGCGATGCCGCAACGGTGGTGGCCCGCACGCAGTCGGACCTGCAGCGGACTGCCGGACGCGGCGCTAGGTGCCGCTCACGCCGGTCGACGACGTATCGACTTGGATGTGCCGGCGCCCCAGCCGCCAGCTCAGATCCCCAACCGCCTCGGATCCAGATACTGCTGCCGGTAGATCTCGAAGGGCATCGTGTCGCCCGCCTCGATCTCGCGCTGCTTCGCGCGCGACTCCTCGGCCAGCGCGGCAAAGCGCGCGGCGAGTTCGTCGGAGAACGGCAACGCGCAGATCGTCTCGCGGTGCGCGATCGACTGCGCGAGGACGAAGCCGGCGTACGAGTTGTCGTGCCGCGCCGCCATCGCGGCAACACGCGCGCGGACGGCGTCGCGGACGGATCGTCGAGCAGGCGTCGTGCGTCGGCCAGCGCTTCGCCGTGCGCGCGCGTGCCATGCGCCGCGTCCAGCGCCTCGGCGATCACCGCGCACTCGTCCAGGATCTCCTTGCCCCACGCGAGCAGCGACACCGATGCGCCCACCCGCTCCAGTTCGAGACCGGGTTCGCGACCGCGTGCGGCGACCCGCTGCTGGTTGTGGCCGATCTCGGCGATCTCGGCCGGGTTGTCGGGCGGACTGTCGCTCAGCAGGCAATAGAGCAGGTAGACGTCGAGCATGCGCATCGTTTCGGGCACGATGCCGACGGGCCGGAACGGATCGAGGTCCATGAGGCGCACCTCGACGTACTCGACGCCGCGCTCGCGCAGCGCATGCAGCGGCCGCTCGCCCTGCTTGATGCGGCGCTTGGGCCGGATGGTGCTGTAGAACTCGTTTTCGATCTGCAGCAGCGACACCGCCAGCTGGCGGTAGTCGTCGCCGTCGCGAATGCCGATGGCTTCGTACGGCGGATAGGGTCGGGTCAACGCACCCTGCAGCGACGCGCCGTAGCTGTCGAGGCTGTTGTTGCTGACCGCGAGCGCCGACTGCGCGTCGCTCTGGTAGCCGAGCCGGCCCATGCGCAGCGACGTCGCGTACGGCAGGTAGTACGTGTCGTCGCTCAAGCGCTGCAACTCGTGATCGCGACCCTCGACGAAGCACCCGCACACGGCGGGCGACGCGCCGAACAGATAGAGCAGCAGCCACGAGTGCCGCCGGAAGTTGCGGATCAGCGCGAAGTACGCTTCGTTGGAAAGCGCGACGGGCAGCGAAAAATTGTAGTGGATGCCGGAGATCGTCTGCATGCGCCGTCCGTAGCGGTGCGACAGGCCCATCCGGTACACGTGTTTCGCGCGTCCGACATTGGACGTGCCGAACTGTCCCAGCGGAATCGCGTCATCCGACGGCAGGTTGCACGGCATGCTGCCGCACCACAGCAGCTCGTCGCCGATCGCCCGGTACACGACCTGGTGGATCTGCGTGAGTTCCTGCACGCACGCCTCGCCCGCTCGCATGGACGCCGGTGATCAGTTCGAGCTGGGACTCCGAAAAATCGATCGTGACAAACGGATGGGTGAGCGCGGACCCGAGCGGCGCGGGGTGCGGCGTCTCCGCGAGCGCGCCATCGGGCTGCACGCGCAGGCTTTCCTTCTCGACGCCACGCGTGAGTCCGGTCAGCACGTCGCGCGGCAGCGCGCGGAGTCGTTCGCGATCGAGCATTCAGCGTTGCCCAGGGCGATCGCTGCGCGACGCGCAGCGCGGCGCGCGAAAGGCCGTGCGCCGGAACGCAACTCGGCGATGGGTGCAACGCACAGACGGCAGGGAGTCGACCGACATCGGGGCATCCGGCGAAAGGGAGCCCGGATTGTAGTACGGCCTGCGCAAGCCCCGCGCGTGCGGCGCAAGTACGCGTCCGGCACGGTCGCCGCGTCCGCGTCGTCGCCGCGGTCAGGCGATGCCGCGCGGGAAATCGGCGCGTGCGCGGGCTACACGCCGCGGTGGGTCACCGGAAACGCGAACGCGAGGTGACCGAATCGCCGGCCCCACTGCGTGGCGACGGCAACGACGGTATCGGCAACGTTGGTCTGCATCTTCGCGGTCAACGCGACGGCTTCGCGCATGGGTCCGGCCGGCAGCACGCGCTCGCCGACCTGCGCGAACTCCTTCGCCTGCGTCCGGACGAAGCTGCCGAAGTCGTGCGCGACTTCGATCTGGCGGATGAGTGCCTGGTTGGACGCGAACGCGAAGAGCGCGAGTACGCTTTCCGCGGACGACTGCGAGACGTCACGCGAGTAGCGCATGGCGTTATCGAGGCTCTGGGACGGGAACGACGCAGCCGACGGTGGTCCGGCGGGTCCGCCGATCTCGCCCATGCCCTTGTGGGACGCTGGTTTCATCGGGTTCTCCAAGTATTGTGCAATGCACAATGCCTTAGTTGGGGCCGTGACGCCAGAGTTCCAGCATCCACCGCCCGCAAACGGGCAAAACCTGTTGTAAATCACCGGTTTGGCGCAGTTTCAGGGCGCTTGGCGCCCGCTTTTGTCGCGTTATCCGCCGTTGTCCGCTACACAAGTCGCGGGCAATTGGGTACGCCGCGCTATTCCACGCCCAGCACCGCCGCCGCAACCTGCGCCACGGCCTCGCGCGGCGTTGCCACATGGACGACGCCTTCGACGTCGGCGGCGCCTTCCAGGCCGATCACGCGCTTGCCGAACTGGCGGCCGAGCGCCACTTCCGACAGCGTTCCGAAACTGTTGCCGATGGCGATGAGCGCGAACGCGCTCCGCGCGAGCAGCGCGTTGCGCGCCTCGCCGATACCCGTCGCGAGCACGACGCTGACGTAGTGGTTGGCGAACGCGGCCTCGGTGTCGGGCAGCAGTCCGATCGACATGCCGCCCACGCGCTTGACGCCTTCGCAAACGGCCTGCATCACGCCGCCGCGACCTCCGCATACGACCAGGAACCCGCAGTCGGCGAGCAATTCGCCGACGCGCAGCGCGGCGGATAGTTGCGCCGTGGTCGCCTCGCGGGGCCCGATCACGCCGATCGGCACGCGCAGCGGATGCTCGCTCTCGCGCTGCAGCCAGGTCGCCGCGCCGATCACGTCGAGCGCCTCGCCGCGGGCGACGTGCTCGGCCGACCGGACGAACGTCCAGCTGCGCGTCACGGCGTCGAAGCTGCGTCCGCTCGCGTCGTACAGCGCGTGGCCCGCGCGGTCGAGATCAAACATGGCATTCATCGGTGTTCCAGGGCAGGCAAGGAAGGCGGTGGCGGATGCCCGCGCAGTCGAACCGTGCGCGCGCGTCGCCATGCAGCGCGGAAACGGCGAAGACAGCGCTGATGCTACCATCCTGACCGCGCCCCGCCCGCGACCCGCGTGACCTCGCGCCGTCGCTCTCCGGCCGTGCCCTACCGCAGCACGCGCCGGCCGGTCCGCCCGACGTCGGAGACCCCGCGTGTTCCGCTACTTCGAAAACCTCGTGCATCCGTATCCGGATGCGCTGCCGACCGCGCCTCCGCGCGGCTTTCTCGCGTTCCTCTGGGCGTGCAGCGAGGGCCTGCGTCCGTACCTGCTCGCGACGGTGATCCTGACCGGGCTCATCGGCGCGTTCGAGGCGATGCTGTTCAGCATGCTGGGCAGCATCGTGGACTGGCTGTCGACGGTCGCGCCCGCGGACCTGTGGACGCGCGAACGCGAACGGCTGCTGCTGCTCGCGGGCGTCCTCGTCGCGAGCATCGGCCTCGTCGCGCTGCAGTCGACGATCAAGCAGCAGACGCTCTTCGGCAACTTTCCGATGCTGCTGCGCTGGAACTTCCACCGGTGGATGCTCGCGCAGAGCATGCACTTCTACCAGGACGAGTTCGCCGGCCGCATCGCGACCAAGGTGATGCAGACGGCGCTCGCCGTGCGCGACACGTGGCTCATCGTCTGCGAGCTGCTGGTGTTCACCACCATCTATTTCGTCACGCTGCTGGCGGTGCTGGGCAGCTTCGACCATCGCCTGCTGCTGCCCTTTCTCGCGTGGCTCGCGCTCTACGTGCTGGCCCTCACCTACTTCGTCCCCCGGCTGGGGCGCGTCGCGCGGACGCAGGCGGACGCCCGCTCGCTGATGACCGGGCGCATCACCGACGCGTACACGAACATCGCGACCGTGAAGCTCTTCTCGCACGCGCGGCGCGAGGCCGGGCACGCGAGGAGCGCGATGCAGGAATTCCTGGCCACCGTGCACGGCCAGATGCGCCTCGTGACCGGCTTCGAGATCGTCAACCACGTGCTCAGCATGGGGCTCATCGCGGCGTCCGCCGGAGCCACGCTGTGGCTGTGGACGCAGGGAGACGCGACGATCGGCGCAGTCGCGGCGACGACGGCGATGGCGCTGCGGTTGAACGGGATCTCGCACTGGGTGATGTGGGAGATGGCCGCGCTGTTCGAGCACATCGGCACCGTGCAGGACGGCATCACGACGCTCTCGCGTCCGCATGCCGTCGTCGACGCGCCGGACGCGCAGCCGCTCGCCGTCACGCGCGGCGAGATCCGGTTCGAGGACGTGCAGCTTCGCGTACGGCGGGAAGAACAACGTCATCGACGACCTCACGCTCACCATCGCGCCCGGCGAGAAGATCGGCCTCGTGGGACGTTCGGGCGCGGGCAAGTCGACGATCGTGAATCTGCTGCTGCGCTTCTACGACGTCGAGCGCGGGCGCATCCTGATCGACGGCCAGGACATCGCGCACGTGACGCAGGACAGCCTGCGCGCGCAGATCGGCATGGTGACGCAGGACACGTCGCTGCTGCACCGCTCGGTCCGCGAGAACATCGTCTACGGCCGGCCGGACGCGACCGAGGCCGACATGCTGGCCGCGGCAACACGCGCCGAAGCGGCCGATTTCGTCGCCGGACTCACCGACCCGAAGGGCCGGCGCGGCTACGACGCGCACGTCGGCGAGCGCGGCGTCAAGCTCTCGGGCGGGCAGCGGCAACGCATCGCGATCGCGCGCGTGATGCTCAAGGACGCGCCCATCCTGCTGCTCGACGAGGCGACCAGCGCGCTCGATTCGGAAGTCGAGGCGGCGATCCAGCAGAGCCTGTACCGGTTGATGGAAGGCAAGACGGTGGTCGCGATCGCGCACCGGCTGTCGACGATCGCCGCGATGGACCGGCTCGTCGTGCTGGATCAGGGCCGGATCGTCGAGGAGGGCGACCATCGCAGCCTGCTCGCGCGCAACGGGCTCTACGCGCGCCTGTGGGCGCACCAGAGCGGCGGCTTCCTGGGCGAATCCGACGACGACGCGATCACGGTGGACCAGCAGGACGACGGACAGACCACCGCGGACGCCGTCGACCGCGACGCCACCACGCCCCGCCTCGAGCCGTCGCGCATCGGGCATGATCTGCCGACGGGCTCCGAGCCGCGGTCGCGCTGAACCCTCTTTGCGTTCCGGAACGCCATGGATCCACGCACCGAAGTCGACTACATCAGCGGCAAGACGCGGCTCTTCGCGATCGTCGGGCATCCGATCGAGCAGGTGAAGTCGCCGGAGATGATCACCGCCGAGATGACCGGCCGCGGCCACGACGCGATCCTGTTCCCGCTGCACGTGCTGCCCGACGCGTTCGATGCCGTGCTGCCGCAGGTGATGCGCATCCACAATCTCGACGGGCTGGTCTTCACCATTCCGTACAAGGCGCGCGCGTGCGCGCTCGCCGACCTGTTGCTGCCGCAGGCGCGCACGATCGGCGCGATCAACGCGCTCGCGCGCGGCAGGGACGGCCGCTGGCGCGGCGAGATCTTCGACGGGCTGGGCTGCGTCGAGGCGTTCCGCCGCCGCGGCATCGCGTTTCGCGGCAAGCGCGTGCAACTGCTGGGTGCGGGCGGCGCGGGCTCCGCCATCGCGGCCGCGGTCGCGGCCGAAGGTCCCGCGTCGCTCGCGATCCACGACGTCGACGGCGCGCGCGCCGCGGCGATCGCCGCCACGCTCGCCCGGAACGGGGCGGCGGCGAGCGCCGGCGCGCCGTCGCTCGACGGCATCGACATCCTGATCAATGCGTCGCCCGTCGGCATGCTCGACGACGCACGGCTGCCCATCGCGATCGAGCGTCTGCCGCAGGCGCTGATCGTCTTCGATGCGATCGTGAAGCCGGAGCGCACGCCGCTGCTCAAGCTCGCCGAGCGCGACGGCTGCATCGCCTTCGGCGGACGCGAGATGATGCGCGGGCAGATCGCGCGGATGGTGGACTTCTTCCACGCCGGCTGAAGGAGGGCGTCGACCAGGGACGCCGCGTCCGGGATACGAGGGCTAGCTTCGATCGCGCGTCGGCGGCTGCCAGCCCGGGACCGCGAGGCCGGGGTCGCGCAGAACGCGAATCATCCGGATCGCGGTTTCGCGTGCACGGTAGTAACCGGGCACGCGGATCGTCTCGGTGAATCCCGCGCTCGCGTACAGCGCGAATGCCGCGGCATTGTCGGCGCGCAACTCGACGTTGACGCTGACCACGCCCGCCACCTGCGCCGATTCGACCTGCCAATCCAGCAGCCGGCGTCCGACTCCGCAACGCTGGTGGTGCGGCGCCACCGCGAGCAACGCGAGGTGAGCGCGCTCGTCCCCGAAGCTCATCATGGCGAAGCCCGCCGTGCGTCCGCCGTCCCGGGCCACCACCGAAAGCATTCCCGGGTCGGCCAGCATGCGCGCGACGCGGTCCGGCTGGTACTCCCAGCCGAGACCTGCCTCGATCAGGTCGCGCGACATCACGGCGATCGCGTGCGCGTCCCGTGCCTGCGCCAGTTCGAGCGAGGGGTCGCGCGTGGCCATCGGCGATTCTCGCACGAGGTTGCGCGCCGAAGTGGTCGAGCCCGCGCAATCGCGCCACCATGACGCGCGTCAAGCGCGGCGCGGCGGACCTTGCGGCTCTGAATGCCTGAGGGACGGTTCGGGAGGCAAGATCCGGCGCGCGCAAACCGGGCGTGGCGGACCTCCCGCCGCCACTGCAGGTCACCTGCGAGGGTCTGCTGCAGCGGTCGGCCCCGCGTGCGGCGCGCGGGGCGCACGCCCGCGGCGGCCGCCTGCGTCCCGGCTCGAACCCGCGCCTATCGGTCGGCGAAGCCCATCTCCCGCAGGAACGCGACGCGCTCCTGCGTGCCGAGGCTGTCCGCAACCTGCAGCACGAAATCGCGGCGGGTCGACGTCTCGCGCGCAGCCTTGCGTGCAACGATGCCCGCAATCGGGCCGAGGTACACCGCGAGCCGCCCCGCGACCTGATCCACGTAGGCTTGTTCCAGCGGCGACGTCTGGCTGCCCGTCGACGTTGCACGCGCGCCCGACGCGCTCGCGGTGCGATCGGTACGGCTCGGCGAAGTCGCCGACTGCGTCGCGCCGCGCGTGGCGTGCGTGCCGCTTCCCGGTCGTACGCCGCTGCCGCCGCGATTGAACGCGTCGACGAAGCGGCGCCGCGCGTCCGGGTCCGCGATGCTGTCGGAGAGCACCATGCACAGTTCGGCGCGGTCGCTCGTCTGCGTGGCGGCGCGCCGCACGATCATCTTCGCGAGCGGCCCCAGCGCGCGCGCGAGTTCGTGCTCGGCGGTGCGCAGCGTCTCGTCGTCCCACGCCGGCGCGGGCTTCTGCAACAGCAGCGTCCCGATGCTGACCATCGTCGTGCCGAGTCCGTTGTCGACGGGCACCGCCATCTGCGCCACGCCGAGCAGCGCGGCGTGGAATGACCGCGCGTCCGGAAACCGTGCGGCGGGATCCTTGGCGAGCGCGCGCGCGACGAGTCCGTCGACGGCCGCGGGCAGCGTGAGCGCGGACAGCCGCGATGGCGGCGGCGGATCCTCGTGACAGATCCGGTACGCGACGGACTCCAGGTTGCCCGTGAAGGGCTTCTGTCCGGTGAGCAGTTCGTAGAGCACCACGCCGACGCTGAAGAGGTCCGAGCGCGCGTCGGTGTCGAGGCCGCGGCACTGCTCGGGCGACATGTACGACGGCGTCCCGATGACCATGCCCGCCGTCGTCAGGTTGGACGTGTCGATGCGGGCGATGCCGAAGTCCGCGACCTTGAGCACGCCCTGCGCGGACACGATGAGGTTCGCGGGCTTGATGTCGCGGTGCACGACGCCGCGACCATGCGCGTAGTCGAGCGCCTGCAGGAGCTGCGACAGCAGCGCGACCAGTTCGGCGAAGTCGAAGCTGCGTGCGCTGGTTGAGGTACTCGCGCAGGCCGGTTCCGGTGACGAATTCCATCGCGATGAACGCGACGTCGTCGTCCTCGCCGTACTCGAACACGCCGACGATGTTCGGGTGATGCAGCCGTCCCGCGGCCTTCGCCTCGTTGCGGAAGCGCGCGAGGTACTGGACGGCGAGGTCGGCGTCGACGGTGTCCTTGCGGATCGTCTTGATCGCCACCTCGCGCTCGATGTGCGGATCGAAACCGCGGTAGACGATGCCCATCGCGCCCCGGCCGAGGACGCTCCTGATCTCGTACTTGCCGAGGCGATCGGGATCGGGCATCGCGCAGTCGTCCGAACGACCGACGCGACGCGCGTCAGCCCTCCAGCATCTTCATGGCCTGCACGAGGCTCGCCTTCATGCGGCCCATCGCCTCGGTCAGCACGCCGATCTCGTCCTTGCTGGTCGTCCGGAATTCGCCGGCGTCCATCTGGCCGAGGCTCACCTGGTCGGCGATGCCGGCCAGGTGCGTGACGCGGCGGATGACCATCGTGTAGAGCATCACGTTGAGCAGCACGAAGATCGCGACGAACACGATGGCCAGCGAGCCCATGAACGCGGTGAACGTGCGCGTCGCGCGCTCGATCGGCACGGCCATCGGCACCGACACGATCTGGGCGCCGATGATCTCGTCCATCTTCCAGCCGAAGCCGTTGGCGGGTCCGTAGAGATCGACCATCGTCTTCGGCGCCGCGTCGACGGTGCTGTGGCATTCGAGGCACGCGCCGCTCTTGACCTGGATGGGCCGCGCGAGATACAGCGCGCGGCCGCCCGGCGTATCGCGCTCGCCGACCACCTCCGTGGTCGTCGACGTGTTGCCGGAAGATGTTGACGACGTCGGCCTCCCAGTCGGCGGCGCGGTCGCGCAGGTTGGACGGATTGAGCGTGGCTTCCTTGTACGAGTAGTCCGGGTGCTTCTTGCGCAGGTCGTTGAACTGCTCGGTGGCCGCGTACGCGGGCACCGACTGCGGCAGGAACTTGTACTTCATCTGCGTCTCGAGCAGCGGCTTCACCTGCGTGTTGGTGTAGTTGCGCGACGACAGCGCCGCCTCCATCATGAGCCGCGCGTTCTGCAGGATCTCCTCGCGCGCGTTGGCCTGCAGTGCCTGGTACGAGATGTAGCCCGAGACGAGGAACCCCAGCACGAAGATGCCGAGCAGCACGAGGTTGAACTTCCAGATGAGCTTCATTCCGGTTCCCCAGGTATCGACGTAACGCCCGCCCGCACGTCAGCGGACCGGGGCGGCTTTCGGTGCGTACTTCTCCGGATGCAGCTGCCGGTCCCACGACGGATAGCGGGCGATGTCGGCTTCCGCCGCCCTGCGGAACGCGGGATCGCGCAATCGTACGGCGAAACGGCGTTCGAACGCCACGCGATCGCGTCCGGACAGCCACGGCAGCGCTTCGGCATAGGTGATCTCGTGGTCGACGACGAGCGGCGGCTTCGCCCTGGCCTTGGCGGCAAGGGTCGGCAACGGGTCGTTGAAATGCCGCGGCATCGCGTCGACGAATGCCCTGGGCGGGCTCGCGCGCGAACTCGCCGGCTGCGCCGCAGCCTTCGACCAGAACTCGCCGCGCTTCGCGTCGCGCGGGGCCGGATCGCCTGCAGGTGAGGCGAGCTTCGCCGTTCCCGCCTCGAGGAACACGTCGGTCATGCCCGGCGCCGCATGCACGACGGCCGTTGCGTCGGGCGCGACGATGTCGAGCGCGGGGCTGCGCACGCGCGCGCCCGGAGGCTTCACCACGATCTTGAGCCAACCCGCCGGCAGCACGAACGTCGGCAGCTTGCCCTCTTGCGGAGCGACGAGCAGCGCGCCTTCGCCGCCCACGTTCACCAGGGTGCCCACGTCGAACTCGAGCTGCGCTTGCGCGCGGTCGGCCGCCGCGACGATATCGCCCTCCTCGATGCGCTGTCCTGGTGCGAGCTTGTACCAGGTTGCACCGCGCAGCACCTGCGCCGTGCCGGCGACGACGGTCACGGTCCCGAGCTCGCCCGCGGCGTGCGCGGCAAAGGAGAGCAGCGAGAAGCCGATCGGCAACCAGGCGCGGGCTGCGTGCATTTGCGATACCGGTGGATGCGCGGGCAAGGCCCGCGCCGGAACGATCGAAGCGAAAGGATACTAGGCTTCGCGCCGCCGGGGCGCAACGCGAACAATCGCGCGCGGCGCGCCTGCCCTAGAACGCAGGGCGTGCCGCCACCGGCGAGGAGAGAACGCCCGCGGCCGCCGCAGCGTCGGCAAGGCCGAAGAAATCGTGCATCGCGTGCTGGTACTCGGAGAGCCCGATGTACATGCTGTTGTTGTGGCTGCCGTTCTGGATCAGCATCAGTCGCTTCGGCGACGGCGCGGCCTTGTAGAGCGCTTCGGAGAATTTCGACGGAATGAACCGGTCTCCGGCGCCGTGCACGACCAGCACCGGCATGTCCACCGCCTTGATCTTCCGGATCGAGTCGAACTTCTGCGACAGGATGAGGCTGGTCGGCAGCCAGCTGAAACTCAACTCCGTCGCGACATCGGGCAGCGACGTGAACGTCGCCTCGACGACCAGTCCGCGCGCCTGCGGACCCTGCAACGGCGTGGCCGCGGCGAGCTTGGCCGCGAGGTCGATCGCCACGGCGCCGCCCAGCGAATGCCCGTAGATCAACCGGCGCGAAGGGTCCGGTTGCCGCAGCGTCAGCCAGTGCCAGCCGGCGAGCGCGTCCTCGTAGACCATCTGCTCGGACGGCAGGTCGCCGTCGCTCTTGCCGAAGCCGCGATAGTCGATCGCGAACACGGCGAACCCCATCTGCCGCCATTGCTCGATGCGGCGCAGGTTGCCGGTCAGGTTCCAGCGGACCCCGTGCAGGTAGTAGACGACCGGGGCGTCCGGGTTGGCATCGGGCCACCACCACGCATGAATGCGCTGGGCGTCCGGCTGCGCCGACACCGGGAGGTAGATGTCCTCCACGCCCGCCGGCACGCCGCTGTACCAGCCGGCGTCCGCCTTCTGCGCCCGGAACGTGAGTTCGCGCTCGCGCTCTTCGAGCGTCGCGCAGCCGGTCGCGAAGCCGCCCACGACGAGGACGCCGAGCAACACGCGCACGACGAGGGAACGGGGCCAGAGATAGCGCAGCATGGTTCGAATCCGGAGTTTACGGGTCCGATCGCGCCGGCGGCGACCGGGCAACGGGGCTCTGTGAAGACCGCAACGGGCGCGTGGGGTTCCCGATCAGGCAGAATCCGGTTGCAACCCGCCGCAACACCCCCACCTGCCGCCCATGCCCCCCGTCACCACCGCCCTCATCGTCGCGAACGTCGCGATCTTCCTGCTGCAGGGCCTGGCACCCGCCCTCGCGAACCCGTTCGCGTTGTGGCCGCTGGCGGCGTCCGCGGCGACCGGCGGGCAGGTTTCGTTCTTCCCGTGGCAGGTCGTCACCTACGGCTTCCTGCACGGCGGGCTCATGCACCTCGCCTTCAACATGTTCGCGCTGTACATGTTCGGCGGCGCGATGGAGCAGGTGGTGGGGTCGCGCCGCTACCTCGTGTACTACCTCGTCTGCGTGATCGCCGCCGCGGTGACGCAACTGGGCTTCGCGGCGCTGACGGGCGACATCTATCCGACGGTGGGCGCGTCGGGCGGCGTGTTCGGCCTGCTGCTCGCCTACGCCGTCTACTTCCCGCGCAACCGCGTGATGCTGCTGTTCCCGCCCATCCCCATCCCGGCGCGCTGGTTCGTCGTCATCTATGCCGGCATCGAACTGTTCCTGGGCGTCACCGGCACGCAATCGGGCGTCGCGCACTTCGCGCACCTGGGCGGCCTGGTCGGCGGCGCGGCGATGCTCTTCTACTGGCGCAGGCGGTAACGTCGGCAAAAGGCGTCCGTAGCCATCGTCCGCAAAAGGCGTCCGCAGAGTCTGAGGATGACGCGAAGCCGGCGTCGCGCCTTTTGCGGCCGGTACTTCAACTGCGATGTCAGGTGGCCGCCTTGGGGCGGCCCGGCGCCGGCCACCGGTAGAACCTACGAAAAGACGAGTGTCGTGCGGGGGGCTGCGTGCGTGTCGTCGCGGGCTGAAGCGCCGGACGTCAATTCCCCGCGCCCCCACGCAGAGCCTGCCACACGCGCTCGGAGGTGAACGGGATCTGCAGCGTGTCCGCGCGCGCGCCGAAGCCGGCGCGCGCCAGCGCGTCGATCACGGCGTTCGCGACGGCGGGCGTCGCGCCGATCGTGCCCAGCTCGCCCACCCCCTTCACGCCGAGGTGGTTGTTCTTCGACGGCGTGGACTCGTCCATCGTCATGTCGAAGTGGCGAATGAGGCCGGCGCGCGGCAGCGCATAGTCCATGAACGAGCCGGTCAGCAGCTGTCCGGACTCGCGGTCGTACACGACGCGCTCGCACAGCGCCTGGCCGATTCCCTGCGCCGCACCGCCTTCGAGCTGTCCGACCACGACCATCGGGTTGATCACGCGGCCGACGTCGTTGACCGACCAGTACCGGGCGACCTCGACGTCGCCGGTGTCCGGGTCGATCTCCACTTCGCAGACGTGGCAGCCGTTGGGCCACGTCGCATCGGCGACCTTGCTCGTGGAGTCGAGCAGGATCCGCCGGCCCGGCTGCTTCGCGGCGAGCTCGAAGAGGCCGATCGCGCGGTCGGTGCCGCCGATCCGGAACACGCCTTCGCGATACTCGATGTCCGCGACCGCCGCCTCGAGTTCCTCCGCGGCGAGGTCGTGCGCCTTCTTCACCGTGCGTTCGGACGCGACGTGCACCGCCGAGCCGCCGACGAAGAGCGACCGCGAGCCGGCGCTGCCGAAACCCGTCCCGCGATCGGTGTCGCCGAACGCCACGCGGATGCGCTCCAGCGGCACGCCGAACACGTCGACCGCGAGCTGCGCGAACGTCGTCGCGAGCGACGTGCCCATCGGCTGCGTCGCCGAGAAGATCTCGATCTCGCCGTCCCCGCTGACCGTGACGGTCACGCGCTCCTCGAACACTTCCGCGCCCGTCCACTCGACGAACGTCGCGAGCCCGCGCCCGCGCAGCTTGCCGCGGCGCTGCGACTCCGCGGCGCGCGCGGCGAAGCCGTCCCACTGCGCGAGCGCCAGCCCCTGGTCCAGCACCTTCGCGAACTGCCCCGTGTCGTAGGTCTTGCCCATCGCGTTGCGGTAGGGCATCTGCTCGGGCCGGATCATGTTCTGCCGGCGCAACGTCGCGGGGTCGACGCCCAGTTTGCGCGCCGCCGCGTCGAACAGCCGCTCGATCGTGTAGATCGCCTCGGGCCGCCCGGCGCCGCGATAGGGGCCGGTCGGCGTCGTATGGGTCAGCACGCCGGCGATGCGCACGTCGATCGTGGGAATGTCGTAGATGCTGGTCGACACCCACGGTCCGATCATCAGCTGGATCAGCACGCCGGCGGGCGTCGCGTAGGCGCCGAGGTTCGCGTGCGAGTGGACGCGCAACGCCAGCACGCGGCCGCCGGCGTCGAGTGCCAGCGTCGCGCGGCTGGCGAGATCGCGGCCGTGCGTGGCCGCGACGAACTCCTCCATCCGGTCGGCGGTCCACTTGACCGGCCGATGCAGCGCGCGCGTCGCGAACGCGACGACGACATCCTCGGCGTAGAGCGTCGTCTTCATGCCGAAGCCGCCGCCGACGTCGCCCACGAGCACCCGCACCGACTCCGGCGGAATGCCCAGCACGTCGTTGGCGAGTTCGTCGCGCAGGCCGGTCGGTGTCTGGCAGCTCACGTGCATCGTCACGCGGCCCGTCGCGGCGTCGAAATCCGCGAGCGTCGCCCGCGGCTCGATCGGCGACGGCGCCAGGCGTTGGTTGACGAGGTCGAGCGTAATCGACGTGCGCGGCGCCCGCGATCGCGCGCTCGGTCGCCGCGGCGTCGCCGTGCCGCTTCTCGCAGGCGACGTTGCCTGCCGCAGCCGGCCACACCTGGGGCGCGCCGGCCGCGATGGCGTCCGCGAGATCGGCCACGGCGGGCAACGGTGCGTAGCGGATGTCGATGGCGTCGGCGGCATCGCGCGCCTGCGCGCGCGTTTCCGCCACGATCGCGACCACCGCCTCGCCCACGTAGCGCACGGTGTCGACGGCGAGCACGTGCTGCGCGGGCGATGCGGTGGGCGTGCCGTCCGGCCGCTTGAAATCGGCGGACGCGGGAATCGGCTTCACGCCGGCCGCGACGAGATCGGCGCCCGTGTAGACGGCGAGCACGCCCGGCAGGCCCTTCGCCGTGGCCACGTCGAGTCGCGCGATCCGCGCATGCGCATGCGGCGAGCGCACGAGGACGAGGTGCGTCTGGCGCGGCAACGAGAAGTTGTCGGCGAACTGGTCGCGGCCGGTGAGCAGCGCGTCGTCCTCGACGCGGCGAACGGATTTGCCGCTGCCGAAGCGGGCAGGATGAGAGTGTGCGGTCGTCATGGCGAGATTGGCGGTAAGATCTGGCGCGCAGCCCGATCGCTGCCACCGATCCTGCATCTTACCTTTCCTCCTCCCACCTGCCGCCCCCGGATCCCATGACCGCCCTCATCGCCGGACTTGTCGTTTTCCTGGGTGTCCACTCGACCCGGATCTTCGCCGATGACTGGCGTACCCGGCAGGTGGCGCGGATGGGCCTGTCCAGGTGGAAGCTCGTCTACACCGTCGTTTCGCTGCTGGGCTTCGCGCTGCTGGTCTGGGGCTACGGTCAGGCCCGCATGACGCCCGTCGTGGTGTGGAACCCGCCGGCATGGACGCGCCATGCCGCGTCGCTGCTGGTGCTGCCCGCGTTCATCCTGATCTTCGCCGGCAACATGCGCGGCACCCGGATCAAGCACTGGGTCGGCCATCCGATGGTGGCCGGGGTCAAGGTATGGGCGTTCGCGCATCTGCTCGCCAACGGCACGCTCGCCGACATCGTGCTGTTCGGCAGTTTCCTCGTGTGGGCGATCGTCGACTACATCTCGTCGCGGCGGCGCGACCGCGTGGCGGGGGTGGTCTATCCGCCGGGCTCGGCGGGACGCGACGCGGTCGCGATCGTGGGCGGCATCGTCGCCTGGGTCGTGTTCGGCTTCTGGCTGCACGGCTTCCTGTTCGGCGTGCGGCCGTTCGGCTGAACGCGCGGCCGAGCCTTCGGTGATCGAACGTGAAGCGGAGTGCATGTCAAGGGTCGGACCCTCCACCATGCCCGCGGTGCGTGCGTCCCTCGCAACGCCCGTGCGGCAAGCGGGCAAAGGAACGAAGACGATGAAGCTTTTCGCTGCATGGCTCGCGGGCGCGCTGTGCGCGACCTCCGCCTTCGGTGCGGAGGTCAAGGTCTTGAGCGCGGGTGCCGTCGAGCCCGGCCTCGTCGCGTTCGCGGAGCTCGCGAAGCGCGAGACGGGCCACGACCTCGTCATCCAGTTCAACACGGCGCCGCGGATCGCGCAGCGCCTCGCGGCGGGCGAGGTCTACGATGTGCTGATCTCGCCCCCCGCCGTGATCGCGCAGGCCGCGAAGGACGGCAAGGTCGACTTCGCGACGCGGGTTCCGGTCGGCCAGGTGGGCGCGGGCATCGTCGTCCGGCGCGGCGCCCCGGTGCCCGACGTCGCGACCGTGCCGGCGCTCCGTGCGGCCGTGCTCGCGGCCGATACGCTCGTCTACAACACGGCCTCCACGGGCCAGTACCTCGATCGCCTGTTCGCCAATCTCGGCATCGCCGACACGATCAAGGCCAAGACGACCCGCTACCCCGACGGCGCTGCCGTGATGGAGCACGTGATCAAGGGGACCGGCAACGAGATCGGCTTCGGCGCGATGACGGAGATCCGCATGTACGAGGCGAAGGGGCTGGTGCTGGTCGGACCGCTGCCGCGCGAAGTGCAGAACTACACGAGCTACGACGCGGTCGTGATGACCGGGGCCGCGGCGCCGACCGCCGCACGCGCGGTGCTGGCGCTGCTCGCCACGCCCGCAGGCAAGGCGGCGTTCGAGCGCGCCGGGGTCGAATAGCGGCGACACGCGAAACCCGGCACTTCCGTTCGCGCGGCGCGCCGGCGCAATGCGCGGGCGTGACGATAGGTCGGACGCAGGTTCGACGCAGGGCGAACGCCTCACCCGTCGTGCACCGAAGCCGGTTCGCCCGTCGCTGCGGCAGGGGGCAACAGCACGGGCGAGCGCACCGGCGACAGCGAACCCATCCGCACGCCGAGCAGCCGGATCCGCCGGTCGAGCGGCACCCGCTTCAGGCACTGCCCCGCCGCCGCGCGGATCGCCTGCGCGTCCTGCGTCGGCGCGTCGATCGTGCGATCGCGCGTAACCGTCGCGAAGTTGTCGTAGCGCAGCTTCACGCCGATCGTGCGTCCCGCATAGCCCTTGCGCTCGAGGTCCGCCGCGACCTGCACGCACAGCCGCGTGAAGATTTCCGAGAGTTCCGCGCGGTCGCGCCGCGCCGAGAGGTCGCGCTCGAACGTCGTCTCGCGGCTGATCGAGCGTGGCTCGCTTTCCGTCACCACGCTGCGGTCGTCGCGTCCGTTCGCCGCCGCGTGCAGCCACGCGCCGTACGTGCGGCCGAAGTGATCGATGAGCCACGCCACGTCCGCCTGCGCAAGCGCGCCGATCGTGCGCACGCCGAGCGCGTCGAGCCGCGCGGCGGCCTTGGGGCCGATGCCGTTGATCCGCCGGGGCGGCAACGGCCAGATGCGCGTCGCGATGTCCTGCGGGCGCAGCAGCGTGAGCCCGTCGGGCTTGTCCAGTTCCGACGCGATCTTGGCGAGCAGCTTGTTGGGCGCGACGGCGATCGAGCACGACAATCCCGTCGCGTCGCGCACGGCCGCCTTCAGCGCCTTCGCGACGTCCCGCGCGCGCCACCACGCGTCGACCTCGGTCTCGGGCGGGTCTTCTTCGTCCCGCAGCGCCGCGGTGCGCGCGGGAAGGCCGTCGGCGCCGGGCGGCGCGACGTCGGTGAGGTCGATGTAGATCTCGTCGATGCCGCGGTCCTCGATCGTCGGCGCGATCCGTGCGACCGCCGCCTTGAACAGGCGCGAGTACTTGCGATAGGCGTCGAAGTCCGTCGGCAGCAGGATCGCATCGGGCGCCAGCGCGGCGGCCTTCATGAGCCCGAGCGCGGAGTGCAGGCCGAGCGCGCGCGCCTCGTAGGTCGCCGTGGTGATGACGCCGCGGCCCACGTACCCGCGCAGCGTCGCGAACTCGCAGCGCACGGCGCCGGTCGCCGGGTCGACCGTCTCGCTCGGCGCATGCCGGCGTCCACCGCCGATCACGACCGGCTTGCCGCGCAGTTCCGGGTAGCGCAGCAACTCGACGGACGCGTAGAACGCATCCATGTCGAGATGGGCGATGAGGCGAAGCGGCGACCGGGTCATGGCTCCCCGCGGGCGCATGCCGGCGGGCCCGTCATCGTACGCCGGCCGGGGCGCATTCGCCCGCGGTGGATGCGCGACACGCACCGCCGCCTCGAGTCCCGCGCGGTGCCGGTGCGGCATCAGCGCCGGGCAGGGCGCGACTTCCCGTCAGCCCACGCGCATTGCCGGATCGTTCAGTGCGACATCAGCACCGGCACCGTCATCGCCTGCAGCATGAGCCGCGTGACGCCGCCCAGCACGCGCTCGGAGATCCGCGTGCGACTGTACGCACCCATCACGATGAGGTCGGACCCGAGATCCGCGGCGCGCGACAGGAGCAGGTTCCCGACGTCGATGTCGGACGCCACTTCCTGGCGCACGTTCGCGGCGATGCCGTGGCGCGCGAGCCATGCCGTGATGGCGTTGGCCGACAGCGTTTCCGCCACCTCGTCGCCACCGGGCGAGGCGATCGACATCACGGAGACCTTCTTCGCCAGCGCGAGCAGCGGGAGCGCGTCGCGCACGGCAATCGCGGACTCGCGCGTCTCCTTCCATGCGATGAGCACGTTCTCGCCGATCGACGGATACTCGCCGAAGTGCGGCACCAACAGCATCGGGCGTCCCGATTCCAGCAGCACCCGATGGACGATGTCGTCGGCGAACCCGGCATGCTCGTCCTCGGGTCGCGGCTGGCCGAAGATCGCGAGGTCCGCATAGCGGACGTGCCGCACGGTGGCCTCGATGGCCGGACCCGCGGGCGCCGTCCACGTCACGGCGGACAATTGCGCGCGCGCCGCGGCCGACCGGAACCGCTGCTCGGCGAGCGCCTGCGCCTCGCCCGAGTCGCGCAGCCGCGTGGCGACGACGGAATTCGGGAGCATCGCCGACGTGAACGGTGTCATCTCGCGCGTCGGCACGGCGTACACGCCTTCGAGCGGCGCACCGCACGCACGGGCCAGCCGCGCCGCGACGTCGAGCCGAATATCGGATTGGTCGCCGTCGTCGACATGGACGATTAACGAGTGGTAGCTCATGGGTTCCCCGGGAATGTGCACTTGCGCCCATTCTGCACGCAACGGCCCGGGGACGGATTGATGCGGATCAGCGGCCCCGGCGCGCAACCATTCCGGCCGCGCGCAGTCGTACCGGGAACGGCGCGCGGCCGTCCGCTCGCCCGACCCCTGTGACTGCGAGGAAACGCCGATGAACTCACCCCTGGCCTGGATCGCGCTCGCCGCCGTGCTCGCGGCCGCCGTCGGCGTCTATGTCTGGCGGGGGACGGACCCGGCGCCCGCGCCGGTCGCGACCGCCCCGGCCACGCCGGGGGCGCCGCCGGGATCGGCGCCCCCGGCCGAACCGCAGGTGCTGCACCCGGTTCCGCCCCCGCCGCCGGGGGCGCCGCCGCTGCCCGCGCTGGCCGAGAGCGACACCGCGGCGAACGAAGCGGTGGCCGCGCTGGTCGGGCGCGATGCCTTTGCGCGGATGTTCTTCCCGGACGGTCTCGTTCGCCGCTTCGTCGCGACGATCGACAACCTGCCGCGTCCGACGGCGTCCGTGCGCGTGATGCCCGTGCGACCCGTGCCCGGCGCGTACGCGGTGGCGCCGGTGTCCGGCGGCTTCACGGCGAGCGCGGACAACGCGCTGCGCTATCGCCCGTACGTGCTCGCGCTGGAGGCCGCGGAGGCGAAGCGACTCGTCGCAACCTATGTCCGCCTCTACCCGTTGTTCGACACCGCGTATCGCGAGCTGGGCTACCCGAACGGCCACTTCAACGACCGTCTGGTCGTCGCCATCGACGACCTCCTCGCCGCGCCGGACGTCGACGCGGCCGTGCTGGCGCAGCCGAAGGTCCTCTACGTCTACGCGGACCCGATCCTCGAGGCACGCTCGGCCGGCCAGAAGATCATGATGAGGATGGGCACCGCCAACGCGGCGCGCGTGAAGGACAAGCTGCGCGCGATCCGCCGCGAACTGACCGGGTCCGGCGCGCCGTCGTAGCGGGCGCGAAACGCCGCAGGTGAGCGCATCGGGCCTGCTATAATTTTGCCGACTCCAGTGCCGCCTGCCGTCGCCCGGCCGGCGGTTTTCGTTTCTGCCCCCGATGAACGACACGAACCTATCCGCCGACCTCGCGCGTGACGTCGCCCGCCGCCGTACGTTCGCGATCATTTCGCATCCGGACGCCGGCAAGACGACGCTGACCGAGAAGCTGCTGCTGTTCGGCGGCGCGATCCTCATGGCCGGCACGGTGAAGGCGCGCAAGAGCGCCCGTCACGCGACGTCGGACTGGATGGAGGTCGAGAAGCAGCGCGGCATCTCGGTGACGAGTTCGGTCATGCAGTTCGACTACGCCGGCCACACGATCAACCTGCTCGACACGCCGGGCCACCAGGACTTCTCCGAAGACACCTACCGCGTGCTGACCGCGGTCGACGCCGCCGTCATGGTGATCGACGCGGCCAAGGGCGTGGAAGAACAGACGATCAAGCTGCTCGAGGTGTGCCGGCTGCGCGCGACGCCCATCATCACGTTCGTGAACAAGATGGACCGCGAAGTCCGCGAGCCGCTGTCGCTGCTCGAGGAAATCGAGGGCGTGCTCAAGATCGACTGCGCGCCCGTCACGTGGCCGATCGGCATGGGGAAGACGTTCCGCGGCGTGTTCGACCTGCGGCGCGACCGCCTCGTGCGGTTCACCGGCGGCGAGGAACGCCGCACCGAGGACAGCGAACTGATCGAGGGCCTCGACAATCCGCGGCTGGAGGCGCTGTTTCCGGGCGAGATGCCCGCCTTGCGCCACGACGTCGACCTCCTGCGCAGCGCCAGCACGCCGTTCGACCTCGACCTCTTCCTCGCGGGACAGCAGACCCCCGTCTTCTTCGGCTCCGGCATCAACAACTTCGGCGTGCAGGAAATCCTCAACGCGCTCACCGAGTGGGCGCCACCGCCGCAGCCGCGCGACGGCACCGCGCGCGTCGTGCATCCCGCGGAGGCGCCGTTCTCGGGCTTCGTGTTCAAGATCCAGGCGAACATGGACCCGAAGCACCGCGACCGCATCGCGTTCTTCCGCGTCTGCTCGGGCCGCTATTCGCCGGCGATGAAGGTCCAGCACCAGCGTATGGGCCGCGAAATGAAGCTGTCGAACGTGATGACGTTCATGGCCAACGAACGCGTGGCGAGCCAGGACGCCGTGGCCGGCGACATCATCGGCATCCACAACCACGGGCAGCTGCAGATCGGCGACACGCTCACCGAGGGCGAGGCGCTGCTCTACAAGGGCATCCCGTATTTCGCGCCGGAGCTCTTCCGCATCGCGCGTCCGCGCGACCCGTTCAAGGCGAAGCAACTGCAGAAGGGCCTGCAGCAGCTGGGCGAGGAAGGCGCGATCCAGGTGTTCGAGACCGCGGTCGGCAACACGCTGCTGCTGGGCGCGGTGGGGCAGCTGCAGTTCGAAGTGGTCGCCGCGCGGCTCGCCAGCGAATACAAGGTGGACGCGATCTACGACGATGCCGGCATCGCGACCGCGCGCTGGCTCACGTATCCCGACGAGAAGACGCGCCGCGACTTCGAAAAGGATCGCGCCGCCTCGCTCGCGACGGACGTCGACGGCAACGCCGTGTACCTCGCGCCCAACCGCTTCAACCTCTCGGTGACGATGGAGCGCTGGCCGCAGGTCGGCTTCCACACGACGCGCGAGCACGGCCAGCGGGTCGTGCACGACTGACGCACCGGCCCGCGCCAACGCGTGCGCGGCGCAGGCGCGCGGTGGTCGCGACCGCTAGGTCAGTCCCGGTGGCGGCGGCGTGTTCGGCGGCGGATACGCCGACGGCGGATAGTTCGACGACGGCGTCACGGGGATGGGCGGACCCGGCGCAATGCTGCCCGGCGGCGTGCCATACCCTGCCGGCGGCGTGCCGGAACCCCCGGGCGGCGTGGCATACCCCGCAGGCGGTGTCCCGTAGCCCGACGGCGGCGCGGCGTAGCCCGCGGCCGGTGCGCCCCCGGACGAAGATCCGGACGATTGCGCGCCTGCGACACTCGACGTCGGACCGGCGAGCCTTGGCGCCGCGGTCCGCGGCGGAGCCGACCCCTGCGACAGCGCGGGCGCCGGTGCGTTGGGCGGCGGCAACGACGGCGCCGGCGTATTGGGTGGCGGGTACGCGGGCGGACGTCCGTTGGGCGGCGCCGTCCGCTGGGCCATCTGTCCGGGCACCTGGTTGCCCCGAACGTACATGCATTGCAGGTACGCCGCATCGTAGCGCCGCTGCGCCTCGTAATACGTGTAGCCGGCGGCATTGCTGCCGGCGGCACTGCCCCACAGCAACCCCGTTCCCGCCCCCCACGCAGCGCCTGCGCCGGCCTGGCCCGTCGCCGAACCGATGATCGCGCCCGCCGCGGCACCCAATGCCGTACCGAGCGCCGCGCTCGCGACCGCGCTGTTCGCCGCGGCGTCGCCGGCCGACTGGCCGCCGATCGCATTCGACGCGTACTGCTGGCATCCGGCCTGGTCTTCCTGGAAGGCCGCCATGCTCTTCTGCGGGCCGGGCAGCACCGTCACGCGCGGCCCGCTCGGCACGGTCACGCAACCGGCGAGGAGCAGCAGCGCTGCGAGCGGAACGACGGCAAATTTCGTGAGCATCGAGTGGCTTCCGTGGGTTTGCGTGGGCTCGGTTGGATCTCAACCGGCGGGAAGCGACTGCGGAATGACGGGAATCCAGGGCCTCGCGCAATTCTGGACGTACGGGAAATACCCGGCCGGTTCGGTGCAGTAGTACCAGTAGACCGGCGTCTGCGCGGGCTGCGGCGGCGACACGAACGTCGTCGTGTCCTCCTGCACGATCACAGTACTGGCAATGGGTGCCATGCCCCAGGTTCCCCAGGCGGGCGTGTCCACCCAGACGCTGGTGCTCGGTCCCCACCACGCGGCGTTCCAGCCGGTACCCCAGCCCGCACCCCACCAACCGGGACCCCACCAGCCCGCGCCCCAGCCGGCGCCCCATGCGGGACCCCAGACGGGTCGCCAGCCGGCGCCCCAACCGGGCCGCCAGCCGTTGTTCCAGCCGCGATTCCAGCCACCATTCCAACCGGCGTTCCAACCCGGGCGCCCGCCGTTCCAGCCTGGGCGACTGCCATTCCAGCCCGCATGACCGCCGTTCCAGCCGGGGCGTCCGCCCCCATTCCAGCCAGGCCGTCCGCCACCGTTCCAGGAACCACTGCGGTAGCCGCCGGAGTAACCGCTCGCTCCAGCGCGGCTGCCCCCGCCTTGGTAGCCCCCGCTGTAGCCGCTTCCGCCGCCCCCGCCGCCCCCCATCGAGGCCCCGCCGCGACCACCCCCGCCGCCACCACCGCCCCCGCTGCCGCCGGGGCGGCCTTGTGCGTCAGCCACGTCGTTGAGGACGAGCGCGGACGCGGCCAATACCGCAATGGCGAGCCATTTCATGATCTGGTTTCCTCCCGCTGTCTTCCATAGACCGGCGCGCAGCGTTCGCAGTTCCGGTCCCGCCGCCGCCATCCGGCCGTTCGCGCACCGAGCCGCGGCAGGTTCTCCTCCATCAACGCCCGGCGGGCGCCCGCGTTGACACCACGAGCCCGGCACCGGATGCAGTGCGGTCGTCTAAACTAGCGACTTTGCGCCCTCAGTTGCGCCCTTAGCGAGACCCCCATGGCCGCCGATCCCCGCAATCCCGAGTCCGCGATGGACGCCACGTCGCTCTATCGCGAAGAAATCGTCACCGACCGCAAGGTCGGCACCATTCGCATGCTCGTCCCTGTCACCCCGGAGGGTACGCCCGACGGCGCGCGTCCCACGATCTACGCTGGGGAAGCGCAGATCATGACCAACATGGGCGCGCTGCCCGTGAGCTTCGACATCGAGGCTGCCAATCTGGCGGAAGCCGTCGCGAATTACGCGGACGCGGCGCGCGCCGGCATCGAACGCACGATGCGCGAACTGCAGGAACTTCGCCGGCAGCAGTCGTCGGGGCTGATCGTGCCGCCGGCCGGCGCCGCCAGTGCGCTCGCGGGCGGCATGCCGATGGGCGGCCTCCCCGGCGGCGGCAAAATCCAGCTGCCGTGAAGATGTAACAGCGTGTAATCGCGTTCACCGGCGGGCGGGGGCAAGCGCCCGCCGCTGCGCTCGCGTAGGACGCGCAGTTGTTGTTCCGGACAACCCATGCGCCACGCAGGCAACCCGCCATGACCGAAACCGCGATCATCGCGGCCTCCGGACTGCTGCTCCTCGCGTACGCGATCGAGCACTTCGGACGGCACTTCAAGCTGCCGGCCGTCGTGCTGCTGATCGTCACGGGGCTCGTCGCGCGGCAGGTCCTCGATGCGTTCGACCTGCACTACCGCTGGGTCGATCCCCTCGTGCCCGTGATCGGGACGGTCGGGCTCATCCTCATCGTGCTCGAAGGCTCGCTCGACCTCGTCGTCACGCGCGAGCGGCGCGCGCTGATCGGCGCGGCCGCGACGTCGTCGCTGCTGGGGTTCTGCGCAACGCTCGTCGGCTTCGCGATGATGTTCCACTACCTGCTGGGCTTCGCCGATTTCAGCGCGGTGCTCGCGGCCATTCCGTTCGCGGTGATCAGCAGCGCGGTCGCGATCCCGAGCGCAGCGGCGCTCCCCATGAAGCCGCGCGAGTTCGTCGTCTACGAATCGTCGTTCTCCGACATCCTGGGCGTGCTGGTGTTCTACGCCTGGGCGGCGGCCGAGGGCGTGCCCGGCGACTTCGCGCTGCAGCTCTTCGGCGGCGGCGCGCTATCGCTCGTCGCGGCGGCGGTGGCGGCGGTCGGCCTCTACTACTTCATCAACCAGATCAGCGGCCACGTGCGCTTCCTGCCGCTGCTCGCGGGCCTCGTGTTCCTGTACGCGATCGGCAAGGCGCTGCACCTGTCGCCGCTGATCGTGATCCTGGTCTGCGGGCTCGTGATCAACAATCCCGGGCTCGTCCACTGGCACGCAAAGCTGCGCGCCATTCAGGCGTCCGACTACGACCAGACGGTCAGGGAATTCAAGAGCGTCGTGTCCGAGCTCACCTTCGCGACCAAGAGTTTCTTCTTTCTGCTGCTGGGCTACTGGACCGACGTGCGCACGATGCTCTCGATCGAGGCCTGGCTCGTCGCCATCGCCGGGATCGCGCTGATCCTCGCCACGCGCTGGATCATCCTGTCCGCGCTGCGCCAGCCGAATGTCGCGCAGCTGGTCTGGATCGCCCCGCGCGGGCTCATCACCGTGCTGCTGTTCCTCAACGCGAGCCACAGCGGCAGGATCCCCGGCTTCCCGTTCGGCGCCGTGATGCTGATCGTGCTCGCGACGGCGGCGCTGACCGCGCTCGCGCATCGCGCGGGTGCCAGGGAGACGGTCGCGGCGTCCGAATCGGCGTCGGACGTCGCGCCCTCGGTGGTGCCCTCGGCGGACCCCGGCGACCCGCGCTGACGGCTCGGCCGTCCGGCCGATCACGCCCGCTGCGGCAACGCTCCGATGATGGGCTCTCGCCCAACCTCGGAGGTGTCCCATGCCCCACCTGTTCGATCCACCCGCGCTGCGCGACGACGCCGCGCATGCACGCGCGCTCGACGAGCTCGAACACCTGATGCTCGCCGATCCCGGTACGCCGGGCGGTCGGCGATTCGACGAACTCGTGCGCCTCATCGAGCAGTACGAGGCACGCCGCGACGGCTACGATCTCGCGCGCATGCGGCAGGCACTGGCGGACGGCTGAGCCGCCGCGCCTTCGCGTGGCGCGAGCGCCGGCTCCGGATCCTTGCGGGATGACCTTTGCCCGCGGCAACGGCGTGGGACCCGGCCTACATGCTTTTCCACGATTGGCCGATCGCTCCCGCCTGCCGCGGCGCCTACATTGCTCCCATCGCCTTTCCACTTTCGAGGTCCGATGTGTCGAATCCTCCGTCCTGCCTGAACGCGATCCCGCAACGGGGACTGGAATTCTTCACCGATATCGTGCCGAACGGACGACGAGACCCGAGTGCCGCGCGCGCGTTTCGCAATGGCCACCTCTCCTGCCTGCGCCTGTGCGACCACTACTTCGGTCTGGAGACGTCGATGATGCCGACACGCTGGATTCTGGTCGGCATGCAGGGCTTCGCGCTCGCCGCTGTCGCGGGTCTTGCACTCGGGCTGCTCGGACCGTTGCCAGTCGCGCGCACGCTCGGGTGGTCGGGATTCGCCCTCGCGACGGTCGGGACGCTCTGGCATGCCTACCTGTTGCGGCGCCTCGACCCCCACGCGTGGTCGGTGGTCCGCTACCGGATTGCCGCAGCGGTCGCTCGCGCCGGCACGCGGTGGTCGCGGGTACGCAATGCGCTGGCCCGAACCGCGCGCGGCGCTACAGCAGCGAATCCGTAAGGCGCGCGAGATTCTCGAGCACCCGGTGCGGCAGCGACAACGCCCGCCGGGACTCGACCGTGACGGTGTCCGAGTGAGCCAGGTAGCGAGACTGCACGCGGGCCAGGTCCGCGACCACCGCGCGGTCGTAGATCAGCACGCTGACTTCGGCATTGAGCGCAAACGAGCGGATGTCGAGGTTCGACGAACCGATGAGCGCCACGTCATCGTCCACGCTCATGTGCTTCGCATGCAGGAAGCTGCCGCCATGGCGATGGATCCGCACGCCGGCGCGCAGCATCGTGTCGTAGAACGACTGCTGCGCGTACTGGACGAGCGGCTTGTTGGACTCGCGGTCGACGATCAACTCCACCGCCACGCCCCGGCGCGCCGCGCTGCACATCGCCGTCAGGAACGGCTCGCTCGGCACCACGTAGGGCGACGTCAGCACGACCCGCGATCGCGCGCCGTACATGAGCGCGATCATCACCGCTTCGGCCGTGCCCTCGTTGTAGCCGGGGCCGCTCGGCACCACCTGCGCGAGCCCGTGGCTCTGCTCGTTGCGGGGTTGCGGCGACAGATCGCTGGATTCCGGCGGGAGATCGCCCACCTCGAGGTAGCGGTCGCCCAGCAGCACCGCATTCAGGTGCCGGACGATAGGCCCCGTCGCACGGACCAGCATCTCCTCGTTCACCAGCCCGCGGTTGGCGTGCGCGCTGACGATGTTCTGGGATCCGAAGAAGGCGGTCGCGCCGTCGACCACGACGATCTTCCGGTGATTGCGCAGGTCGAACCGCGCGGCATTGGGCCCCCAGAGCCGCAGCGGCATCATCGGCAGCACTTCCACCCCCGCGGCGCGCAACGACGGCCCCAGCCCCTTCAATCCCGCACGAGACCCGATCGCGTCCATCAGCACCCGCACGGCCACGCCGCGCCTCGCGGCGGCCACCAGCGCGTCCGCCACCCGCCGGCCCACGTCGTCGTTCTCGAAAATGTAGAACAGCATGTGGACGTAGCGCTGCGCGCCGGCCACGTCCGCGACGATCCGGTCGAGCGCCGCCTCGTATTCGGGCAGCAGTTCGAACCGATTGCCGCCCACGACCGGAAACTCGGAGAGCTGATCCGCCAGCCGCAGCGCCGGCATGAGTTCCGGCGACACCGCGTGGTCGACGGTCGCGTCGAACGACGGCGCGCGCGGCACGATGCGCCGGATGAGTTCGTAGATCCGCTTCTGCACGTCGAGGCGCCGGCGCGGCAGGTACGCGCGACCGATCAGCAGGTACAGCGTCGCGCCGAGCCACGGCAGGAAGAAGATCAGCAGCAGCCATGCGCGCGCCGCGCTGGGCGGCCGGCGTTGCGGCACGTAGAGCAGCGCGCCGATGCGCAGCGACCATTCGCTGATCAGGTACAGCGTGCCCCAGTTCCACGAAGGCAGGGCAAGTTCGAAACTCATGGCGCGGGCTCCCGCGCGGATAGTACCGCACGGTGCGCCAGGTGCCGCAGCCTTCGCCGCGCGTCCGGGCCCGGTACACTGATGCTCCATCCGCATCGATCCGCGCAACCCGCCCGCGACCCCGCCATGACCGACGCCACGTCCGAACCCGCCATCGTCCACAACCTCGCGCTGCATCGCTTCGAGGCGCACGTCGCCGGCGGCGTCGCGCACACCGACTATCGCCAGGTGGGCGACACGCTGCACATGGTCCACACGGAAGTGCCCGCGGCGGCCAAAGGCATGGGCGTGGCCGGCGCGCTCGTGGAGGCCGCCCTCGACTTCGCGGAGCGCAACCACCTCAAGGTGCTGCCGAGTTGTTCGTACGTGCGCAGCTACATGCAACGGCATCCGGAGACGCACGCGCTACTCGCAGCGGGCGCACACCTCTGATCGCGGAGGTCCGCCGCTCCCCCGCGCCTCCCCACGAACGACACGCCCGGCCGCCGGCGACGTGCCGCGCCGACAGACGTGCGCGCGCGGCGACGCGCGTCGATCGAACCGAACCGACTACGGCGATCGCCCTCGAAGCTTTCGCCGTAGAATCCGCCGTTCCGCCAACCCTTCGAGCGGCGGCCGCGACCGGGCCGCGGGCTTCGTGCATGACAAGCACCTCCCGTTACGACGACCTGACGCGCGCGATCACCGACGCCTATGCGACGCTGCCGAAGCGATTGCAGGCGATTGCGCGATACGCGCTCGCCAACCCGGATGCGATGGCGCTCTCGACCGTCGCCCAGATCGCCGCGGCCACCGGCGCGCCGCCCTCCGCCGTCGTCCGCTTCGCGCACGCGCTGGGATTCGGAGGCTTCAGCGATGTGAAGCGCATCTACGCGCCCGCCTCGTCGAGCGCTCCGCGACGTACCGCGAGCGGATCGAAACGATGCGGCGCACGGGGAGCGACAAGTTCCATGTGCTGGCGGAGCTCGTCGTCAGCGCCACGCACGAACTCGAGCAACTGCGCGAGCGCTGCGACGCCGCGCAGTTGGCGGCGGCGGCGGAACTCGTCGTCGGCGCACGAACGGTGTTCCTTCTGGCTCAGCGGCGGGCGTTTCCGGTGGCGACCTACCTGGCCTACGCACTGGCGCAACTCGAGATCCGGGCGTTCCTGCTCGACTCGGTCGGCGGCATGCTGCGCGAGCAGATGCAAATGGTGACGCGCGAGGACGTGCTGATCGCCGCCAGCTTTCGCAGCTATACGGCGGAGGTCGTCGCCGCCACCGAGCTGGCCCGCGCGCAAGGCGCCCGGATCGTCGCGATCACCGACCATGCGATTTCGCCGCTCGCGCGCGCCGCGGACGTGACGCTTGAAGTCGGCGACGACGCCACCGTGCAGTTCCGCTCCCTGGTCGCGCCGCTGTGCGCGGCGCAGGCGCTGGTGATGTCGATCGGCTACCACCTCAGCACGTAACTCATCGTCGTTTCGCGCTGACTGCCTTCGGGCGCGAATCGCGCAAGCGGCTGCGTAGCAGCCCGCGGCGCGATTCGCGCCCGTTCAGTGGAGTCGTTCCCGCGACTTGCGCGCCGCGTCCGAGAGCGTGCGGCGCGCGCCCGCGCCGCGCGCGGTGGTCGTGCGGCGCGCCTGCCAGAAGCGGTAGATCAGCACGGCGGCCACGGCGAGTTCCTCGACCAGGCTCGCGCGCTTCTCCTTGTCGTCGATCCACTCGGCGAACTCGGGATCCTGGTCGCCGAACGCGAGCGCCTCGATCGGGAAGATCCAGTCGCGCGCATCCTCGGCGTCGTACAACGGCTGCCAGCCGTCGTCGCGCAGCTTCACGCCCGCCATGTAACCCTCGCACCATGCGGTGCCTTCGGGCGGCTGGCGTTCGTCGGACTTCTTCTCCTCGGGCAGGTACAGCAGCGGCTTGAAGCGCGTCGGGGACTCCGCGAGCGTGCGCTGGATGCCGACCATGTGCCGGAGAATCAGCGCCATGATGCGCTGCGCATCGCCGCTGTTGCCGTAGGCGGGCGTGGCGCTGCGGCCGCCGTCGCTCCAGACCTGGGGCAACCATTCGGACGGCTGGATGGACTCCGGACCACTTACGATCGCCGCGAGAAAGCCGTCGAGCATCTCGAGGTCCATGCAGTCCTCGGGCACGGCATCGGACGCGAGAAAGCCCTCGAGCTCGTCGAGTTCGGCGTCGGACAGCGGTTCGTCAAGGGCGCGGGGTTCGGACATGGTCTTCCATGGGCGGCGCCAAGGTGGGCCGCATACAATCGGCATTATCCCACGCCGGCGCGACGCGCCGGGAATACGTCCGAAAACCGGTGCCCAAGCGTGCCGCAAGAAGCACGCCTTCGGACAACTCGCACACAGCCCGCCGCACGACGCTCGTCTTTTCCTGCTCTTGTTCGCGGCCGGCGCCTTAGCCGCCCCAAGGCGGCCGCCTGACTTCGCATTTGCGGTGCCGGCCGCAAAAGGCGCGACGCTGCGTTCACGACATCCACGGGTCCGTCGAACGCCTTTTGCGGACGTTTCCTATACGCGCTGCACGCGTCCTTCGCGCACGAGCACGGCGTACTCGGCCGTGTCGGCCGCGATCAGCGCACGCAATGCCTGCGGCGTCAGCGGTGCGAGGTCGAAGCCCGCGCCTTCGATGCGCGCGCGCACGTCCGGTGCGCGCAACGTGGCAACCACGTCGCGCTGCACCGCGGCGAGCACCTCGGGCGGCGTGCCGACCAGGCCCACCAGCGCCGCCCACGGATGCATGACCACCGGCGGTCCGCCGGACTCGGCGATCGTCGGCACGTTGGGATAGCCGGGCAGCCGCGTCCGCGACGCCACCGCCAGCGCGCGCATCCTGCCGCTCCTGGTCATCGCGGCGACCGTATGCATCGACAGCGGCGTGAAGTCGACGTCGCCGTTGGCGACCGCGGCGACCAGCGCACCCCCGTCGCGAAACGGCACGTGCAGGAATTCGACGCCGGCGGCGCGCGCCATGCTCTCGACTGCGACGTGGCTCGGATGCCCGTTGCCGAAGGACGCGTAGCTCACCTTGCCGGGCGACCGGCGCGCCTCGTCGAACAGCGCGGGCATCGTCGCGAAGCGGCACGCGCTGCCGACCTGGATCGCGAACGTCGCGTGGAAGAGCTTGGTGATCGGCACGAGGTCGCGGTCGCAGTCGTAGGGAAGCGACGCGTGGATCAGCGGATTGACCGCCAGCGTGCCCGTATCGCCGACGAAGAGCGTGTGCCCGTCCGCCGGCGTGGTCCGCACTTCCGCGAACGCGACGATGCCGGACGCGCCGGGCTTGTTGTCGACGACGACCGGCTGCCGCCACTGGTGCGACAGGTGTTCGGCGACCGCGCGCGCGACGACGTCGGGGCCGATGCCCACGGAGTACGGGACGACGATGCGCACCGGCCGCGACGGAAACGGCGCGGTGGCCCGGCCCTGCGTCGCGTACGCGAACGGCGTCGCGGCCATCGCGGCGAGCCAGCGGCGCCGCGACTGCGAACGCGGGGCGCTCACGCCAGGAACCGCGCCAGCACGGCGCCCGCGGCGAGGAGCGCCGCGTACATCAGTTCGAGCTTGAACGTGCGGAAGAGAAGACCGTTGTACGCGAGCCCGGGCGGGCAGTTCCGGAAATCCTGCAGCAGGCGCAGGGCCACCGGCAGCAGCAGGAGCGGCAACAGCAGCCACGCCGACGCGAGGAGCCACGCGAGCGCCAGCGCCGCGGCAAAGGGCAGCAGGATCGACGCCATGAACAGCGCGTGCGACGCACCCGCGCCGAAAACGACCGGGAACGTGCGCCGGCCCACGCCCGCGTCGTGGGCGATGTCGCGATGGTTGTTGACAACGAGCGCCGCCGCGGCGAGCAAGCCGATCGCGACGGCAGCGAGCCACGTCGGCGCGGGCACCGGCCCACCGGTGAGCGTGAAATCGGCACCGGCCACCGCAGTGAGTCCGAAGAACACGAACACCACCAGTTCGCCGAACGGCGTGTACGCGATCGGCCGCGGCCCGCCCATGTAGGCAAGCGCCGCGAGGATGGAACCCACGCCCATCAGCAGCACCGGCCAGCCGCGCGCCAGCACGAGCGGCAGGCCGAGCAGCATCGCGACGGCGATCGCGATCGCGATCGCCGCGTGCACCTGCCGCGGCGTGAGGAGGCCCAACGCCGTCGCGCGGGGCAGGCCGGTGCGCGTGCGCGTGCGCTCGCCGCCGCGCAGCGTGTAGCCGACGTCGTTCTGCAGGTTGGTGATGACCTGGATGACGACGCTGGCCCCGAGCATCAGCACGACCATCCCGGTGTCGAGGCGGCCGGTGCGCTGCCACACCAGCGCCGCCGCCACCAGCACCGGGCTGATGGCGATCAGCAGGCTGCGCAGCCGCATCGCCATGATCCACGCGGCGAGCGAGCCGGGGGCGATGGGCGGCAGTTCGCCGGCGGCATTCGTCGTCGATACCGCGGGAACCGTATGCATCATGGGCAAGAAGGGGTCCCTTTCGAGCGGACCGGATACCACGCGCGCGGGCTCGGCACGCCCATGCATTCTGCAGGGTTACGGGCCGGACCGCATGGGGGGCGTCCGCAGGGCGGGTGCCCCGGCCCGTCGCTGTGGCGAATAGGGTACATCCCGTGCGGGTCCGTCGGAGAGCGCAGCCCGGCGGCAGGGCGGCAGGAACGGCGCCTTCGCGGGGCGGGGACGGACGGCAAGGGGACGCGGGGCGCAACGGGTGGATTCCTAGCGAGGACCGTGGATTTTCGCAGCGTCGAGCCTGGTCGTCCACGCGAGGCCCGGGTTGCGCCCGCCATGCACGCTGTGGAGGATCATGGCAGGGCCGTCCGTGGGCGGACTCCCTTCGCATTCGTCGACGATCACCCGCCGCCGCGCGATCCGCGGCGATGGCAGGCTCACGATGGCCGCTCCGGGCGGCGGAAGGCCGGGGGCGGAAAAAGTATCCTGCCCCCGCGCCCGGACCGGCTTGACCCGGCGCAAACATTGGGGCTGGCGCCGCCCGAACCCGGAACGGGACTGGATTACCCTGCCAATTCAACGCAGTGCGTGCGCCAGGTTGAGCGCGAGCGCGAACAGCACCAGCGCCCCGGCCTGGTGCGCCGCGGCGAGCGGCAATGGCACCACGTTGACCAGCGTCAGGATGCCCAGCGCGATCTGCACGGCCAGCATTGCGACGACGAGGTGCGCCCCGGCGCGGGCACGCGGCGGCGCGTCCGGCGCACGTCGCACGGCGCGCCAGACGAACGGCGCGGACAACGCGAGCATCCACGCGATCAGTCGATGGTCGAACTGGACCGTGGCCATGTTGTAGAAGAAATTCCGCCACCACGGCTCGAGCAGCATGATCTCCGGCGGCACCACGTGGCCGTTCATCAGCGGGAACGTGTTGTACGCGAAGCCCGCGCGGATGCCCGCGACGAAGCCGCCGGTGACCACCATCGCGAACACGAGTCCCGTGAACGCGAACGCCGCGTGCCGCGCGCCGCGCGCGCCGGGTCCGGCGCGGCGCACCGGGTCGAGCAGCGACAAGCGCCACCCAGAACATCGCGGCGAAGATCACGAACGCGAGGCTCAGGTGCGCGGTGAGCCGGAACTGCGACACGCGCGGGTCGTCGACCAGGCCGCTCTTCACCATGTACCAGCCGAGCGCGCCCTGCGCGGCGCCCAGCACGAAGATGCCCGCGAGCGGCGCCCCGTAGCCCGGCGGGATCGCACGGCGCGCGAGGAACCACACGAAGGGCACGAAGAACGCGACGCCGATGAGACGCCCGAGCAGGCGATGGAAGTACTCCCACCAGAAGATGCCCTTGAACTCCGCGAGTCCCATGCCCTTGTTGACCTGCTGGTACTCGGGCGTGGCCTGGTATTTCGCGAAGGCCCCCTCCCAGTCCGCGTCGGTCAGTGGCGGCAGCGTGCCCACGATCGGCTGCCATTCGGTGATCGACAGTCCCGAGTGCGTGAGCCGCGTGACGCCGCCCACGACGACCATCGCGAACACCAGCGCGCAGCAGACGAGGAGCCAGGCCGCCACCGCGCGCGGCGCGGCGACGGGAACGAAGGCACGCGCGGCAGCAGGTGCGGGATCGGAGGCGACGAGTGCCATGGGCGGATTATCCCATGCCCGTCGTCCCCGCCTCCCGTCGCGGGACCAGCCCCAACACCGTATAGAATGCCGCCGATGCGCCGCCGCCTGACCGCCCTGTTCGCCCTGTTGTCGCTCGTCGCGAACGTGCTCGTGCCGGCGCATGCGCATGGGCACGTGCGCCCGGCGCGCGACGGTGTGCCGGCCGGCGACCTCTGCGTCGCGGGCAAGCCCGGCGTCGCAATGCCGGCGGTCCCCGACGGGACACCGGCGCCGGCCTGCGACATGTGCAGCGGCTGCACGGGTGGCGCGCTCGCCCCGCCGCGCGCGGCGGCGAACGCCGCGCTGCTGCAGCGCCCGACGCTTGCCGTAACGCTCCCCGGCGACGCAGGTCCGACCGCCGGCGCGCCTCGCGCCGCCTTGCCGCGCGGCCCGCCCGCTTCGCGTTGACGATCGCGCCGCGCCACTGATCGCGCGGCATGCCGTATCGACGCGCGCCGGATCGTCGGCGCGCTGACATCACTCGCGAACCGAAGGAACTACCCATGTCATCGAAACTTTCACTGCTGGGTCTCATCGCCGCGCTGCTCGCGGCCCCTGCGCTGGCGCAGGTCACCGTCACCGACGCGTGGGTGCGCGGCACCGTGACCGGACAGAAGGCCACCGGCGCCTTCATGAACCTCACGAGCGCAACCGACGCGACGCTGGTCGGCGCGTCCTCGCCCGTCGCGAAGGTCGTCGAAGTCCACGAAATGGCGATGGACAACGGCGTGATGAAGATGCGCGCGATCCCGAAGCTGGCCCTGCCGGCCGGCAAGACGGTCGACCTGAAGCCGGGCGGCTATCACGTGATGCTGATGGACCTCACGCAACCGCTCAAGGACGGCGAAACGGTCCCGGTGACGCTGATCTTCGCCGACAAGGACGGCAAGCGCACGACGCAGGACGTGAAGGTGCCGGTTAGCGCCGCTGGCGTCGCCGCCGGGCATGCCGAAGCACTGAGCCCGGCGCGTCCGGCACGCGGTTCTGGACGCGGTACGCAGCATGCGCGGTCGAATGCGCCGCGCATGCTGCACAGCAGCACGCGATTCGCGTTGACAGCACGCCGGCGACAAGAAACAATTGGTCCGACCACCTGACCAGAGCGCGACCCGCGGCCAATCCCGTTTTCGGCCCGGCACCGCGTCGACAGGGGCGGTCCCCAACACCCAAGGAGGAGTGAAATGCGAAATCCGATTCGCGCGCTGCTGCGTGGCCTGGCGCTCGCCGCCGTGGCCGTGTCCGGCGCCGCGCTGGCCCAGGCACCGATCACGCTGCACGGCGCCGTCGCAGTTCAACGACGACCACGCGTTCAACCGGGCGCTGGTGAAGTTCCAGGAGCTGACCGCCAAGTACTACGGCAAGCCGATCAACTTCGTGCTGCACAAGAACAGCGAGCTGGGCCTCGAGAAGGACTACTTCGCGTTCATGAACCAGGGCATCTCGGTCGACTACGGCATCGTGTCGCCGGCGCACATGTCGACGTTCTCGAAGGCCGCGCCGTTCATCGACGCGCCGTTCCTGTTCCGCGACCTCGACCACTGGAACAAGGTGCTCGACGCCGACACGCTGAAGCCGATCGCCGACGAAGTCTCGGCCAAGGGCGACGTGATGCTGATCGGCTTCGCCGGCGGCGGCACGCGCAACATCTTCGCCAACAAGCCGGTGCGCAACCTGGCCGAGATGAAGGGCCTCAAGGTCCGCGTGCAGGGCGCGCCGATCTGGAGCAAGACGTTCGCCGCCATCGGCATGTCGCCGACGGTGATCGCGTACGACGAGATCTACAACGCGATCCAGAACGGCGTGATCCAGGCCGGCGAGAACGAGGCGGCGGGCGTCGAGGCGATGAAGTTCTACGAAGTCGGCCCGAACCTCAACATGACGCAGCACGCGATCACGATCCGGCCGATCTGCTTCTCGGGCAAGACGTTCAAGAAGCTGCCGCCGGACCTGCAGGCCGCGATCGTCAAGGCCGGCAAGGAAGCGGGCGTCTACGGCCGCCAGATCGAATCGAGCGAGGATTCAGCAGAAGCTCGACGCGATGGAGAAGGCCGGCAAGCTGAAGAAGATCCCGTTCGCCGACCGCGCCGCGATGAAGAAGCTGGCCGACCCGGTGATGGCCGAGTACGCGAAGGAAATCGGCGCGACGCGAATCTACAACAAGATCAACTCGATGTAGCAGCGCAGCAGCGGACCGGCGCAAGAGCGACGTCTTGCGCCGGTCTTTTTTTGCCGCGGCGCGGCGATCGATCCGGGACGGCGCATGCGCAAGTTCATCGACGGCTACTACCGGCTGCTCAACGTGCTGCTGGGCGTCGACGCGTCGCGCATGCTGGTCGTGCCGGTGACGATCCAGATGATCTCGCGCTTCACCGCGCTGATCCCGGCCTGGATCTGGACCGAGGAGATGGCGCGCTTCCTCTTCATCTGGATGGTGATGCTGGGCGCGATGATCGGCGTGCGCGACGGCACGCACTTCGACGTCGACGTGTGGCCGGAGCTGAAGCCGCGCGCCAACGCGCTGCTGCGCATCGTCTCGATGGTGTTCGTGCTGGTCGTTCGCGCTGGTGTTCGTCTGGTACGGCATCAAGTTCGTGCAGTTCGGCTGGAACCAGACGTCCGAGCTCGCCGACCTGCCGATGACGTACATCTTCGTCGCGTGGCCGCTGACCGGCGTCACGTGGCTGCTGTTCGGCTTCGAGCGGCTGCGCGACGACCTCCGCCGCGCTCGCCAACGGCCCGCTGCCCGGCGACGACGCTGCCCGACGCGCGACCTCGGCAAGGGCAGCCTCATATGACGCGGCGCGACGCTCACGCCCGGCCGTCGCCGCGCTGTGGCTGTTCGGCGCGTTCTTCCTGCTGCATGATCCTGCGCGTGCCGGTCGCGTTCGCGCTCGGCCTCGCGTGCCTGCCGGTGCTGTTCATCGAGCCGCGGCTGTCGCCGATGGTCGTGTTCAACACGACGTTCAAGGCCTACAACTCGTTCATCCTGCTCGCGGTGCCGTTCTTCCTGCTGACCGCCAACCTGATGAACGTCGGCGGCATCACCGACCGGCTCGTGCACGCTGTCGCGAACGATGGTCGGCAACTTCCCCGGCGCGCTCGCGCAGATCAACGTGCTGCTGTCGGTGTTCTTCGCCGGCATCTCCGGCTCGTCGACGGCCGACGCCGCGAGCCAGGGCAAGATCTTCATCGAGGCGCAGGTCAAGGAAGGCTACGACCTCTCGTTCTCGATCGCGATCACCGCGGTGTCGGCGGTGCTGGCGGTGATCATCCCGCCGTCGATCCTGATGGTCGTCTGGGGCGGCGTGCTGCAGGTGTCGATCGGCGCGCTGTACCTCGCCGGCGTCATCCCGGGACTGCTGATCGGGCTCGCGCAGATGGCGACCGTCCACGTCTACGCCAAGATCCGCCACTACCCGACCTATCCGCGCGCGACGTTCAAGGAATTCTTCACGGCGGCGCTGGTCGCCGATCCCGGCGCTGATGACGCCGTTCATCATCGTCGGCGGCATCCTGCTCGGCTGGTTCACCGCCACCGAGTCCGCGGCCGCCGCCGTGCATCTACGCCGGCGGTGCTGTCGATCTTCGTCTACCGCGAGATGAACCGCGCAGCAGCTCTGGCACGCGCTGCTCGAGACCGGCAAGCTGTCCGGCGATCGCGCTGTTCTGCGTGGGCACCGCCTCGATCTTCGGCTGGCTGCTCGCCTACTTCCAGATCCCCAAGGCGCTGCTCGAGAACGTCACGTCGTGGGGCCTGGGCCTCATCGGCGTCGGCTTCTTCATCGCGTTCGTGTTCCTCGTCGTCGGCTGCTTCCTCGACGCGATCCCGGCGATCATCATCGTCGGCACCACGCTGCAGCCGCTGGCCGCATCGGTGAACATGCACCCGGTGTCGTTCGCGATCATCGGCATCGTCGCGCTCGCGTTCGGGCTCGTCACGCCGCCCTACGGCCTGTGCCTGATGATCTCGTGCGCGATCGCCAAGGTGCGGCTGCGCTACGCGCTGAAGGACACGATGATCATGCTGGTGCCGATGCTCCTCGTGCTCGGCGCGCTGATCGTCTGGCCGCGAGATTCCGCTGCTGCTGCCGGAGCCTCATCCGGCCGGATTTCCTGAAGTAGGCGGGACAGGCACGCGCCGGATTGCGCGCAGTGCGCGGCGTCCGTCAGCGCTCGCGCGTCAGCGGCACGAACCGCACGGCCAGCGTCCGGCGCTGCACCGTGCGGCCGTCCGCGTCGCGCGTGATCACCAGCAGGTCCTGCACGCCGTGGCGCTGCCCGACCGGAATCACCATGCGCCCGCCCGGCTTCAGCTGGTCGACCAGCGGCTGCGGCACGTGGTCGGGCGCCGCGGTGACGACGATCGCGTCGAACGGCGCCGCCTCCGGCCACCCGCGATAGCCGTCGCCGATCCGCACGTCGACGTTGCGGTAGCCCAGCTGCGCGAGCAGCGCTTGCGCCTGCTCGCCGAGCGGCGCGACGATCTCGATCGAGTACACGCGGGCGACGCACTCGGCGAGGATCGCCGCCTGATACCCGGAACCGGTGCCCACTTCGAGCACGCGCGCGTCCGGCCCGACGCCGGCCAGCTCCGTCATCAGCGCGACGATGAACGGCTGCGAGATGGTCTGCCCGTGCCCGATCGGCAGCGGTCGGTCGTCGTACGCCGCAGCAGCCAGCGACGACGGCACGAAGCGATGGCGCGGCACGTGCAGCAGCGCACGGCGTACCGGCGCCGAAAGCTCGGCGCGGCCGGTCTCCGCCCGCCGTCTCGCGCATCCGGGCGTCGATGACGCGGACGAGGCGCTCGCGGGCCGCCGCACCACCGTCATCCGCGAACCCGCGCGCCGCGCCACCGAACAGCGCGGCGGCGGCGCTGGCGAGGAGCGTACGGCGTGGCGGGTCCATCGCAGGGTGTTCCCGGGCAGTCGGATTTGCTCCTATCATTGCGCTCCCGGCGCCGCATGTCCATCGAATGGCGCATGCGTGCGGACCGGAACCCGGAGGAGTGCGCGATGCTGGAAGTGAAGCCGCTGTCGGCAGGTTTCGGGGTCGAAGTGCCGGGGTTCGACGTTGCGCGGGACCTGGATGACGCCACGTTCGGGCAACTCGAACGCGCGTTCTACGACCACCAGGTGCTGGCGCTGCGCGCGCAGGACATCACGGCGGCGCAGTTCGTCGCGTTCGCGCGCCGGTTCGGGCCGCCGCAGCCGCACGTGATCGACCAGTTCCACCATCCCGAGGACCCGAACATCCTGATCCTGTCCAACGTGAAGAAGGACGGCAAGCCCACCGGCCTGCAGGACGCGGGATCGTACTTCCACACCGACTACTCGTACCTGCAGGTGCCGGCGCGCGCGACGACGCTCTATTCGCGCGTCGTGCCCAAGGTCGGCGGCGACACGCTGTTCGCGAACCAGCAGGCCGCGTACGACGATCTGTCCGAACGCGATGAAGAAGCGCATCGAGCCGCTCTACGGCATCCACCACTACGGCAACCGCAACGACCTGGACGAGAAGAGCCGCACCGTCGCGTCGGTGCTCACCGACGAGCAGAAGGCGAAGATGCCGGTGATCACGCACCGGATCGCGCGGCCGCATCCGGTCACCGGGCGCAAGTCGCTCTACGCGGTGTCGGGCAGCTCGTTCGGCATCGTCGGCATGCCCGAGGACGAGGCGCGCGACCTGCTGGACGAGCTCGCCGCGCACTCGACGCAGCCCAAGTACCAGCTGCGGTTCAAGTACGGCGTCGGCGACATCGTGGTCTGGGACAACGCGTCGCTGCTGCACTCGGCGACGCTCATCGACCCGAACGACGCGCGCACGCTCTGGCGGATCACGATGCTCGAGCCGTCGCGCGAGGCGGCGGCGCCCGAGCTGCTCGCGCCCTCCTTCGCGGCGCCGGGCATGTAGCCCACCGCTCCGATGGCGGGCTGTCCATTAGTGCGCCGCAGCAAAAGGCGGCCGGGTTTGATACGCTAGGGGTCAGACCAATTCTGCGGCGGGTTCCATCATGCGGTTCTGTATCGTCGGCGCCGGCGCCATCGGCGGGTTCGTGGGCGCCAAGCTTGCCCTGGGCGGCCACGAGGTCGTGTTCATCGCCCGCGGGAAGAACCTCGAGGCGATCAACGCCAACGGCATGCACGTCTACTATCGCGATGGCCGCGAGGAGGCGGCGCCCGCCACCGCCACCGACGACTACGCGGCCGCCGGGCAATTCGACGCCGTCATCCTCGCGCTGAAGGCGCACCAGGTGGGCGCGGTCGCGGCGCGCCTGGCGCCGCTCTACCACGCGGACACCGTCGTCATCCCGATGCAGAACGGCATCCCGTTCTGGTATTTCCAGAACCACGGCGGCCCGCTGGCCGGACGCATCGTGGAGTCCGTCGACCCGGGCGGCCTCGTGGCCGGCGCGATCCCCGCCGCGCGCATCCTGGGCTGCGTCGTGTATCCGGCCACGGAGTTGACGGCGCCCGGCACCGTCGTGCACATCGAAGGCGACCGCTTTCCGCTGGGCGAACTCGACGGCAGCAAGAGCCCCCGCGTGGAGGCGATGGCCGCCGCGTTCGTCGCGTCGGGCCTCAAATGCCCGGTGCTCGACAACATCCGCGCCGAGATCTGGCTGAAGCTCTGGGGCAACCTGACGTTCAACCCGATCTCGGCGCTGACGCACTCGACGCTGCAGGACATGTGCGAGGACCCCAACGGCCGCGCGCTCGCGCACGCAGATGATGCGCGAGGCGCAGGCCGTCGCGGAAAAGCTCGGCATCACGTTCCGCGTGCCGCTCGAGAAGCGCATCGAAGGCGCCGCGAAGGTGGGCCGGCACAAGACGTCGATGCTGCAGGACGTCGAAGCGGGCCGCGGGCTCGAGATCGACGCGCTGGTGGGCTCGGTCGTCGAATTGGGCGCGCTGGCCGAGGTACCGACGCCGACGATCGCGGCGATCTTCAACGCCACCAAGCTGCTCGACCATACGATGGCGCGCGAGCAGGTTGCGGTACGGACGATTGCACTGCCGTCGTCCTGAAGTCGTCGGGAAGCATCCGACGGGCAAATCTGCGGTGCCGCGCCGAAATTTGCATCGTCATTGGCAATGCGCACATCGTCCCCGCCATGCGGGAGCCAGGTGTCATGCCAGGAAAAGTCGCTGGGTCCCCGCATGCGCGGGGACGACGGTGGGTTGCTTGCGCTGTTCCCTCCGGTTCGATAGGCCGTACGCGATAGGCCGTTCGCACGATTGCGCGGTGGCGGCCGACCTGTAAGATTCGTGCTTCGCCAACGCAGGCCGATCCGAACCACTCCGTCCGATGCGCCGCGCCACTCATTACGCCCTGCTGTCGCTGCTGCTGCTGTTCCTGCAGTGGCAGGGCCATGTGCACCCGATCGCGCACATGGCGCCGGTGGGCGCGGACCGGCAGGACACGGCGCTGCACGCGCCGCTGGCGCCCGACGATTGCCTCGAGTGCGCGCTGCTTGCGAGCGGCACGCATGCGGTGGCCGGCGACGCGCCGGTTGCCAGCCGCCGTCGCCGCGGCCTGCGCGGCCGATCCTGTTGCCTTCACGCAGCGCGCATCCGACGCGTGCGCGTGGTTCGAAAGCCGCGCGCCGCCCGTCCTCCTGTAGCACCGCCTCGACGTCCGCCGCGCATCACCGCGGCGGGGTTCGTTTCCGGTTCGCTCCTGGAGGTCCCTCGTGTCCCGTCCCAACCTCGCGCACGCTGCGTGCGCGCTTGCCATTCTCGCGGCCTTCGACGGCCGCGCGCAGTCCCCGCCCCCGCCAGCCCGGCTTCCGTCCGTCGTCGTCACCGCCAATCCGCTCGGCAGCGATCTCTTCGACCTCGTCCCGCCGGTTTCGGTGCTGCAGGGCGAAAAGCTGCAGCTCAACATGCAGCCCACGCTCGGCGAAATCGTCAACACGCTGGTCGGCATCAACTCGTCGTACTACGGCCCCAACGCCAGCCGCCCGGTGATCCGGGGCCTGGACGGCGACCGCGTGCAGATCCTGCAGAACGGCCTGTCGTCGTTCGACGCGTCGGGAACCAGTGTCGATCATGCGGTGGCCATCGACACGCTGACGGTCCGGCGCATCGAGGTCGTGCGCGGACCGGGAACGTTGCTGTACGGCCCCACGGCGATCGGCGGCGTGGTGAACACCATCGATACGCGCATTCCCTACGAGCCCGTCGACGGCGTGACCGGCGGCATCGACCTGCGCTACGCGTCACCCGCCACGGAGCGCGCCATCGCGGGGTTCGTCGAGGTCGGCACGCCGCAGGGGCTGCAGGTGCATGCCGACGGCTTCAAACGGAGGACCAACGACCTGTCGATCGCCGGCTACGCGTACTCGCCGCAGTTGCGGGCGACGCTGCCGGCCGACGACCCGGGCCCGTACGGGACGCTGCCCAACAGCGCGAGCGACTCCGACGGCGGTTCGTTCGGCATCGCGTACGTCGGGAATTCGGGCTTCGCCGGCGCGTCGTACACACAGTTCAACTCCAACTACGGGACGGTCGCCGAGCCCGACGTGACGATCCGGATGCAGCAGCAGCGTGTCGACGTGGCCGGGCAGTGGCGCCCCGACGCGTCCTGGATCAAGTCCGTCGACGCGAAGTTCGCCGACTCGCGCTACGAGCACACCGAGTACGAAGGCAGCGAGCCGGGGACGTTGTTCAGGAACGACGGCTGGCAGGCGCGTGTGGACGTCGTGCACAACCCCCTGGGCCCCTTCGAGGGCGCCTTCGGCGTGCAGACGGTGAACTTCGATTTCTCCGCCCTCGGCGAGGAGGGCTTCCTGCCGGATACGAACACCAAATCGTGGTCGGCCTTCGTGTACGAGGAGGCCGCGCTCGACCGCTGGAAGTTCTCGTTCGGCGCACGGTACGACTACACGCAGGTGGGCGCAGCCGAGAACCAGCAGTTCGGTCCGGCGCTCACGCGCACGTTCGACTCGGGCGCCGCATCGCTGGGCGTCGCCTACAGCCTTGCGCCGTCGTATTCGCTGGTGGGCTCCGTGGTCTATACGCAGCGACCGCCCAACTACCAGGAACTCTTCGCGGATGGCCCGCACATCGCGACCGGCATCTTCGAGGTCGGCGACCGTGAACTCGGGCTCGAGAAGTCCGTCGGCATCGACGTCGCGCTGCGCCGGAAGGGCGAGGGGTGGAGCGGGAGCCTGGGCGCGTTCTACAACCGGTTCTCGAGCTACATCACGCCCTACCCGACGGACCTCGTCGATCCGGACACGGCGTTGCCGATCTACGTCTACCGGCAAGGCGCGGCCGAGTTCTACGGCGTCGAGCTGGAGGGCAAGGTCGCGCTCGGCCACTACGGGCCGGGGCGCTTCGACCTCGAGTTGCAGGCCGACTACCTGCGCGCGACGAACACCGACACCGGGGAGCCGCTGCCGCGCATTTCACCGGTGCGCATCGGCGGCTCGCTCGTGTACACGGCCGACGCATGGGACGCGCGCCTCGACCTCATGCGCGTGCAGGCGCAGGACCGCGTCGCGCCGAACGAACTGCCGACCGACGGCTACACGATGGTGAACGCGAGCGCCACGTACCGGCTGACGCGCGACCGCTATGGCCTCGTGGCGTTCGTGAAGGGCACGAACCTCCTCGACGCCGACGCCCGCAACCACGTGTCCTATCTCGTCAACATCGCGCCGATGGGAGGGCGCGGCATAACCGTGGGGTTGCGCGGGACGTTCTAGGTGTGAAGCGTCAAGAGATTGTTAACGCTTTGCATGCAATTGGCGCATGCATGGACACGTCGTTCCCGCGAAAGCGGGAACCCAGCGGCTTGCGCGTTTCACTGCAACGACACTGGGTCCCCGCCTTCGCGGGGACGACGGATGACCCAGGTTCATGCATCAAGGAAACAATGTCCTGAATCTTCACATCTAGGCGCGGGAAACCGCGGACATGCAAGCACGGAGGGGCGGCCGCGCGGCCGCCCCTTCGCGCGGCGTGCGCGCGTCAGCCCGCCTTCACGACGCCTGGCGGCGCCCACGTGCCCTCGCCCGCCGGCAGGATCGACGGCGGCGCGTCCTTCGGCCAGTACAGGCGCATCACCAGGTACGCGGTTCCGTCGGGCGCAGGCAGCCAGTTCGCTTCCTTCGCCTTGCCCGGCGAGTCCTTCTGGATGTAGATCGTCAGCGAGCCGTCGGGATTCTTCTTCATCGCCGGGAGCATCGGCGAGTTGATCAGATAACGGTTGATCGGATTCTCGATCAGCAACTGCGTCTTGCCGTCGTACATCGTCACCGACCAGAACGCGTTCACCGGCGGGAGCTTTCCGGCGGGGAACACGAGCGTGTAGTTGTGTCTGCTCGTGTCGATCGTCCCGCCGGTCGCGTCCACGCGGGTCATCGGATACATCGCCTCGACGGCGTCGTTGCCGTAGATGCCCCCCTTCGCGGCCGCGGCACGCTTCAGCCAATCGCCGTTGTAGAACGCACGGTCGCCGAAGAGCGAGCCCACCTTCCAGCCGTCGATGTCCTTCATGCCGGAGGCGAGGTACCGGTCCACCTTGTCGTCGCCCTCCTTCATCGCGAGCAGGACGGCCGCCTTGTGCTCCGCCGAGAGATCCTTGAATGCGAACGTCCGGCCCGGCCCGATGCCGATGCTGGCGAGCCGGGCGCGGACCGCCTTGTCCTCCGGCGTCTCGGGGACGAACTTCAGGGCCGCGTCGAGGTACTCGTAGAAATTTGCCTTGATTCCCGCCGTCGTGGCGGGAACGAAGTCGATCTTCGGCGCGGCGGGCGGCGCCGGCTGCTTCAGGAACGCGGACAGCGGCTGCGCCTTGTATCCCGCCTGCACCTTCACCACGTTCGGCATGTCCGCAGCATTGAAGAGCTGCGTCCGGAAGATGGTCAGCGCGAATGGCGTCGTCGACCGGAAGACCTTGCCGATCCCCGCGGGCGTCTCGCCCTTCCAGTCGGGGCCGACCACGAGATACGAGCCGGCCTCGACCCCCGTCGCACGGCTGCCGATGTAGCCGTAGTTGTAGGCGTTGCCGTCGATGAGCTGCACCGAGTAGTAGCGCTGCTTGGGCACCGCCGGCACCGAAATCACCATCGGTTCCGCGCGCAGGTCGAGCCAGAGCATCGAATACGGCGTGTCGCTGTTGGGCGTGACCACCGCCGTGTCCTTGTAGGTGAACACGCGGGCTTCGTTGCTGATCGTGTTGAACGGCGCCTTGTACTGGCCGGAGTTCGGGTCCACGACGAACTCGTTCATCACCGCATAGTTCATCACGATCGGCAATCCGTAGACGAACGCCTCCAGGGCGATCGCCTTGGTCTCGGCAATGCCGGGCGCGGGCACGCCCTTGGCCACGTCAGCTTTCCCGGCCTGGGCGATCGGGTCGTCCTTCTTGCCGCAGCCCGCGACCAGCGCCACCGCGAAGGCGCACAACAGCGCCCCATTCAGGAATTTCGAAGCTCCGGCTCTCATTTCTGCACAGCTCCCTTGTTCATTGAGAGGAAGTCGCCGCGCGCTTGCGCGCGAGCGGTTGCAGTCGCGAATTCTACCTGTCGGGAACCGCGGCTCGCCACGCATCTAGCGGACCGCGGCGCGTACCGCGGATTCGCGCCGTACGCGCGGCGCCGCCGTGCTGCGTGACGACCATGCCCGGCACGTATTCGCGCAGGCTGCCCGGACGCAGCAGCGGACGGTCCTCGATCAGGACCGCGGGATGAAGTGCAGGTGACCGGCGTGCGTCCGCGCCTTGAAGCCGTGATGACGATCGTCCGTGTCGACGGTCACGACGTTGAGCTGCGCGTGGCGCACCCCGCGCTCCGCCTCGATCCGCTGCGCCAGCGCGCGCACCGTCGCCGTGCGTCCCTTCAGGATCACCGTTTCGAGGCAGTTGTCGTGGTCGAGGTGCACGTGCGTGGACGCGACGACGAGATCGTGATGCGCGTGCTGCGCTTCGGTGAGGCGCTCGGTGAGGTCGCGCTGATGATGGTTGTAGACATACGACAGGTTGGCCACGCACCAGCTGTCGCCGTCGGTGGTGGCGCGATTGAGTTCGAGCTCGCGCCGCAGCAGGTCGCGCATGGCTTCCGACCGGCTGGTGTAGCCGCGCCGGGCGATCAGCGCGTCGAACTCATGCGCCAGCCCTTCGTCGATCGACATCGTGATCCGTTCCATGCCGCTCCCGGGAGTCCGCGTCGTGTCACCGCATTATGGTCAGAATCCCGGCAGCAGCGCGACATCGAGGGCGCGCTCGGCGAGCCACGCGCCGGCGACCACCGCCACCAGCAGCGAACCGAACACGAGCACCCCGCGCCGATACAGCCGGGTATCCCGCAGAGCATAGGCAATCGGCAGGAACGCCGCAACGATCGCCAGCTGCCCCAGTTCGACGCCGACGTTGAACGCCACCAGCGCGAGCAGCAGCGAGTCCTGCGGCAGGCCGAGGTCCGCCAGCACGCTCGCGAAGCCGAAGCCGTGGATCAGCCCGAACGCGAACGCAAGCACCCACCGCCTGCCGCAGACGACCGGCCACACGTTGTTGAGCGACGCGAGCACGACCGAGGCCGCGATCGCCGACTCGACCGCACGCGACGGCAGCAGCACGACCCCGAGCGACGGCGAGCGTCAGCGTGATCGAATGCGCGACCGTGAATGCCGTCACGACCTTCAGCACGTCGACGAACGCGAACCGGAAGCTCGGCGCGGGCGCCCACGCCTGCCCGGGGATCCGCGAATGGACGAGCACCGCGGGCAACAGCAGCGACAGCAGGAACAGGATGTGATCGAAGCCGGCCCAGATGTGCAGCACGCCCTCCTTCAGGTAATCGGCGAACTGCGCGGCGGCCGAAGTCTCGCCCAGCGTGAACTTCTGCTCCGGCGCGTCGACGCTCATGATCGCCGCGCGCGTCGTCGCCCTGCGCCTTCAGGTTCACGAGGCCGCGATGCTGCGGATCGACGTCGAACAGCAGGCGGTAGCCGACCGGCAGCACCTTCGGCGCCTCCGCGCACGTCGCGGTGAAGCGCAGCACCGCGTACGCGCCGTCGCTGTGCTCGTCGATCAGGTGTTCGCGCATCTGCGTCGGACACGGCGCCTGCGCCGGGCCGACGACGAGCCGCGACAGCGCATACGCCGCGATCTCCCCATGCCGCGCGCGGACCTCGCCCCACGTGATCGCGCCGTCCTGGTCGACATCGAGACCGACGGCGACGTCGAGGTCGCGCAACGCGATGTCCCACTGCCCCTCCACCGTTGCGCCGTTGACGGCGAGCGTCAGGTAGCTGTCGGACGGCTTGTGCGCGAGCGCGCTGCCGGCGGCGAGGATGCATGCGAAGGCAAGCAGGCAAAGCCGACGGAGACTCATCGCCCGCTCCCGGCGCCGGCGCCAACGAGCGCTGCCACCTTGGGATACTCGAGCCGCGTCTTCTCGAGCCACGCGCGCACGACCGCCTTCGCCTCCGCGTCGCCGGTGGCGGCTGCCGCCTCCGCGAGCACCCGCAGGTCCGCGGGTTCGCGTTGCACCGCCCAGTTTTCGCGCGCGAGCACGAGCGCCCGCGCGGGATCGGCGTCGAGGTGGAGCGCGAACCGCGCTTCCTCGCGCCGGTGCACGGTGTCCCCGCGCAGCCGGCTCGCGGCGAAGCGGGCACGCAGCGTCGCGATGCTCGCCGCTCGCTTCGGGCCGGTCCAACGCCTGTCTGCGCGAGCGCGGTCCGCAGCAGCAGCGCATCGACGCGCGCATCGCGCGCCGTGAGCGGCATGACTTCCGCGGCGCGCCCGTGATCCAGCAGCCAATCCGCGTAGGCGCCCACCGTATAGAGATCGCCGGGGTCGGCCGCGAGCGCCGCGCGGAAATTCGCTTCGGCGCCGGGGTCGTCGCGCCGATCCGCGAACTCGCCCAGCAGCGACGCGCCCCACGCTCGCGCCTCCACCTCCGCCGGTGGCAGCTTCGCCAGCTCGCGGCGCAGCGTCGCCGCGGCCGACTGCGCATTCCCGTTGAGACTGTCCACGGACGCCACGCACGTGAAGACGTGGAACTCGGGCACGCGGCCGAAGAGACGCGTGCAGTCGGCGCGCGCCTCCACGTAGTTCCCTTGCACGGCGAGCACCGTGGCCCGCACGAGCAGCGCGCGACCGTTACGCGGCTCGCGCGCGAGCGCGCGCGCCAGGTCGGCGAGCGCGGCGTCGAAGGCATGGTTGCTTTGCCGGATCGTCGCGCGCGTGACGAGCACCGGTGTGGGCGCATCGGCGTCCTGCCACCAGCGCGCGAGCGCCGCCTGCGCGTAGCCCAGGTAGCGCGGGTCGCCTTCGCGGCGCGCGACGCGATAGTACGCGTCGGCCAGTGCGACGGCGGCCACGGCATCTTCCGGCGCGGCCGCGGCGGACGACTTGAGGCGCGCCAGTTCCCGCGCCTGTGGGTTGCTCCGTGCGGGGACTCGCTCCAGCACCTGCCCATCGTGCTCCGGTACGAACGGCGCTGCATCGGCAAACCGCGACGCGACGACGATACACGCGAACAGCGCGCATGCCGCGAACCCCCGTCCGGCGGTGCGCCACGTGCGAGTGGTGGACGCGGTGGTGTTGTCATTGCAGCGACTCCCACGAGGAAGGCCCCGGAGCACTTGCCCCGGGGCCGGACCTGCGCCGCCTACTTCGCGGCCGTGCGTTTCGACTTGATCGCGTTGTCGTCGTTGGGCGAGCCCTTCAGCGGCGCGCGCAGGTACGGGAACTCGGTCGCGAAGAACGTCGAGCCGAGGTACGCGCCGTCCGTGTACTTGAGCGCGCCGGCGGGTGCGTCGGCCGGCTTGCAGCCGACCGCCGTGTTCACGCCCGCCACCGTGCACAGCACGCCCATCGCGACGCGCAGCTCGATGTCGACGACGTCGTCGCCCGGGCGGCGGCCGTTCGGGAAGCCCGCGTTGTCGCCGCCCAGCACGCCCAGCCGGTTCTGCGCCGGGCCTGGCGTCGGCGCGATGGCCGTGTTGAGCCGCACCTGCTCGGACGCCGTGACGTTGGCCGGCTTGTTGAGTCCCTCGACGCCGGTCAGGAACGCGGCGACGAGATCGGTGCGCGGATAGTTCGTCGGCGCCTTCACGCCGGCCGCGCCGAACAGCACCTCGAGCAGCGTCGGCAGCGTGGGATTGGTCACGTAATCGGCGAACTGACCGTCGTCCTTCGGCTCGCTGCCGTTGAACCTGTTCTTGTCCTTCAGGCCGATGACCACTTCGTTGACCAGCGGCATGCCGAGCCGCGAGACCTGGACGAGGCTGCCGGTTTGCGTGGTCGGGTCGAGGCCGCTGCCCGGGGTCGCCGTCACCGTGCGCGTGCCCGGCACGCTCGCGGTGGTCCAGCCGCCGACGATTGCGCCCTTGCCTTCGGTCAGGCAGGCGATCGGCACTTCGAGGATCAGCGACGTGACGTTCTTGTCGGCGAGCGTGTCCATCGCGGCGAACTCCGCGAGCGGATTCAATTCGACGGCCGGATACTTGATGTTGACCAGGTCGAACGTCTCGCCCAGGTTCACGACGAACGGATCCTTGCGCTGCCCGACGAACACGCGGCCGTTGCCGCAGCCGGGAATGCCGATGTCGTAGATGTGCCTGTTCGCGTACGCGATGTAGTTGCCGATCGTCTTCGTGCCGATGTAGTCGACCGGCTTGTCGAACGACGCGCCGCCCTGCGTGAGATTCATCACCGGCTGCGCGTTGCCGGCGCGGCGCGGCCCGCGGATCACGCTGACCGTGTACTTCTCGTGGACGTTGAGCGCGGACGAGTTGGGCGTGGCGACATCGCCGCTGCCGTTCTGCACCAGCGGGATCGCGACGGACTTGCCGCCGACGTTGAACCTGTTGTCGTCGTTGGTCGTCTGGAACCGGAACTGGAACGTGAGGTTCTCGATGGCGCCGCCGTCGTTGGTGACGTGGATCTCGTAGACGGCGTTGGGGTCGAGCTTGAAGTAGTTCGGCCCGCCGTACGGGTCCTGCAGCGGCAGGTAGTTCGCGACCAGCGTCACGAAGCCGTCGCGGCCGGGTTCGTAGCTCCTGAACATGTAGAAGTCGGTCGCGTCGACCTGCGGCTGCGTGGCGATGAACGGTGCCTCGCGATGGCTGGACGCCAGGGCGGAACCGGCGGCCGCCGCCAGCGTGGCGGACACGAGCATCGGGACGAGCGCCCGGCGAAAGGGTGTGGCGGACATCGAAGACCTCCTCGGCGTGTGGACCTGCAGGTTCCGCGGTTGGCGGAACGTCGGGATCGGACCGGGTGCGGCCCCGCACGATCGAGGGGCCGCACCGGGTCGCACTTGCCTATACGTGGGCGATCCGGCATTGGATGCGTATGCGGCGGCGCCTGGTCGTGCCGGTGCTTCGCCGCGGTCCACCCCAACCCGGATCGCCGGTCCCGACCGGCCGCCGGGGCGCCGCCGGCTGCGCTTCCGCTTCCCGCCATCCCGCGCTAAGGGCGCCTTAAGCGTCCCGTCTTAGAATGGCGGCTCGCCGCTCCCACCCCACGCCCCCATGCGCATCCTCCTGGTCGAAGACGACCCGATGATCGGCAAGACGCTCGTCACTGCGCTGCAGCAGGACGGGTACACGGTCGACTGGGTGAAGGACGGCCAGGCGGGCAAGCTCGCGCTCGACACCGCGGAAGGCGCGTTCGGGCTGGTCCTGCTCGACCTGGGGCTGCCGCGCAAGAGCGGGCTCGAGCTGCTGAAGGAAGTCCGGCGCGCCGGCAACAAGGTGCGCGTGCTGATCGTGACCGCCCGCGACGCCGTGGCCGACCGCGTGGCAGGCCTCGACGCCGGCGCGGACGACTACCTGGTCAAGCCGTTCAGCCTCGACGAGCTCGCGGCCCGGATGCGCGCGCTGCTGCGGCGCGACGTCGCGCGCGAGGACAACGTGCTGCGCAACGGCGAGCTCGCGCTCGACCCCGTCGCGCGCACCGTGATGCACGGCGACGCGCTGATCGACGTGTCGGCGCGCGAGTTCGCGCTGCTCGCCGCGCTGCTCGAACGGCCCGGCACCGCGTTGTCGAAATCGCAGCTCGAGGAACGGCTGTACGGCTGGGGCGAGGAAGTCGAGAGCAACACCGTCGAAGTGCACGTGCACAACCTGCGCAAGAAACTCCCGCCCGACACGATCCGCACGATCCGCGGCGTGGGGTACGTGATCGCGCGGGCATGATGGTGCGTGCCCCTCACCCCGGCCCTCTCCCCGCAAGCGGGGAGAGGGAGCAGATATTGCGGTCGCATGCGCCGATCCGCCCCCTCTCCCCGCCCAGCGGGGAGAGGGCTGGGGTGAGGGGCGCCAAGGTCGCGCCAAGCTCCGGCGGCCGCAAGTGACCTCCATCCGCCGCACGCTCTTAGCCTGGCTGCTGGCCGGACTGGCGGCGGTCGCCATGCTCGCGACGGCGTTCACCTACATCGAGACCAAGCGCGAAGTCGGCGAGCTCTTCGACCTGCAGTTGAAGCAGCTCGCGTACTCGACGCGGATCGACGACCTGCTGCGCGGCCGGCAGCCGACGCTGGGGCCGACCGAGGGTCGCCGCGCACCCGGCGTGTCCGAGATCGTCACGCAGATCTGGGACCGCAACGGCGTGCTGGTCTACTGGTCGCAGCCGGAAGCGGGCCTGCCGGTTCCCGCCACCGAAGGCTATTCGACCGTCACGCGCAATGGCCGCGAGTGGCGCATCTACACGCACGTCGAAGGCACGCACGCACTGCAGGTCGCGCATGCGCTGGACGAGCGGCGCGAAATCGCCGCGCAGACCGCGCTGCGCACGCTGCTGCCGCTGGCGGCACTGATCCCGTTCCTCGGCGTGCTGATCTGGTACGCCGTCGGTCGCGGCCTGAAGCCGCTCGACGCAATGTCGCGCGCCGTGGCCAAGCGCCGGCCGGATGCGCTGGCGCCGCTCGCCGAAAGCGCGCTGCCGAGCGAACTGCAACCGCTGGCGGGGAGCCTCAACGCGCTGCTCGCGCGGCTCAACGAGGCGCTCGCCGCCCAGCGCCGCTTCACCGCCGATGCCGCGCACGAACTGCGCACGCCACTCGCGGCGCTCAAGCTGCAGGTCGAACTCGCCGCGCGCGCGCCCGACGCGACGACCCGTGCGGCCGCGTTCGCGGAACTGGAGCAGGGCGTGGATCGCGCGGCCCATCTGGTCGACCAGCTGCTGACCATGGCGAGGCTCGAGCCCGAAGCCCCGACGCGGGCGTTCACCGCGGTCGACCTGCCGGCGCTCGTGCGCGACGCGATCGTCGCGCGTGCCGCGCTGGCCGCCGACAAGCGCATCGATCTCGGCTTCGCGGGGTCGGCCGACGTGCCCGTGCAGGGCGACGCCGCGACGCTCACGATGCTGCTGGCGAACCTCCTCGACAACGCGCTGCGCTACACGCCCGAGGGCGGCCGCATCGACGTCGCCGTGGCCGACGAGGCCGGTGCGGCGGTGCTCTGCGTCATCGATACGGGTCCCGGCATCCCGCCCGAGGACCGCGAGCGCGTGTTCGAGCGGTTCCACCGGGGAACCCGCACGCACGCGCCCGACGCCGCGACCGGCAGTGGCCTGGGCCTTTCGATCGTCCAGCGGGTCGCGGACGCGCATGGCGCCACGGTGGAACTGGCCGACGGCCCGGACGGACGCGGACTGGCGGTCCGCGTGCGCCTTCCCGAAAGTGAACTGAACGCCGTTTCCCCGCTCGCATACAATGCGCCGATTGCCCGTACGGGAGGCGCGTGGGACCGCCTTCCTTTCGCATCCACTGGAGTACCGTACAACCATGAACGGACACCGTTCGATCCGGCGCCGCGCGGGCCGGACCACCTTGTTGCTGTGCCTGGGGCTTGCCGGCGCCGCCCATGCCCGTTCGCTTCCGCCGATCGACGCGCTCAACGACGCGGCAGCCAACCAGGCCATGCCGCGCAAGGCGCTTTCGGTACCGCTTGCGGGCCACGCGACCGGCCCGGCGCAGGTGGACTCGCGCTTTGGCGTGCCGGTGTTCGTGTGGGGCGAACAGGCGGCGGCGGTGCGAAACGCCAGCGGGCCGACGCCCACGGCGAAGGCCGCGCTCGACGACGAAGGCAGGGCGCGCGCGCACCTGCGCGATCTCGCCCAACTCTACCGAATCGCTCCGGCCGAAGTCGACGCACTGCCGGTCCACGATCGGCAGCGTTTTCCGAACGGCAGCGCACTCGTGCGGTTTCGCGGCGAGATCGACGGTGTCGAGGTGTTCCGCGAATTCGTGAACGTGCTGCTCGATCCGCGCGGCGAGCTGGTCGCGATCGGCGGGTTCGCGATGGGCGCGCCGGTGGGACAGCCGAAGTCCACCCTGTCGTTCACCGCGGAACCGGCCGCCGCACTTGCGGCGGCGCTCGCGGACTACCGGTTCGCGCCCGACGTGCTGCGCGCCGCGCGACCGACCGGCGAGACCGGCGGCTACGCGCAGTTCGCGCTGCCGTCCGGCACGACCAGCGCGGACGGATCGGCGCTGGAAGCGGCGCGCGTGAAGCGCGTGTGGTTCCGGCTGCCGGGCGCGCTCGTCGCCGCGCATTACGTCGAAGTGCAGGTGCGCGACGGCGAGTGGCCGCACGCGACCGACTACCATGCCTACGTCGTGGCCGCCGACGGCTCCGTCCTGTACCGCAACGACCAGACGGTCGATGCGGCGTTCTCCTACCGCGTCTACGCCGAGCCCAATCCGCCGTTCCTGCCGTTGCCGGGGCCTGCCGGCCGCGCCGGATTTCCGCACCCGACCGGCACGCCCGACGGCTTCCAGCCGCCGAACCTCGCCGGCAACCTGGTCACGCTCGAAAGCGCGCCGTTCAGCAAGGGCGACCCGTGGCTCGCGCCCAACGCGAACCGCACGTTCGGCAACAACGTCGAGGCGTTCACCAACATGCTGGCGCCCGAAGGCTTCGGCACGCCGGGCACGGACGAATGCAACATCGCGTTGCCCGTCGACGGCGACCTGCACGCGTGCGTGAGCGCGCCGCTCGCGTTCGACTACACGTACGATTTCGCGCTGGCCCCGAACGCGAACCGGCGCCAGGTGTCGGCCGCGCTGACCAACCTGTTCTACATGAACAACTACCTGCACGACTGGTACTACGACGCCGGCTTCGACGAGGCGGCCGGCAACGCGCAGACTTCCAACTACGGCCGCGGCGGTCTGGGGGCCGACAGCATCTACGCCGAGGCGCAGGACTTCACCGGCACCAACAACGCGAACATGTCCACGCCCGCCGACGGCCAGCGGCCGCGCATGCGGATGTTCCTGTGGACGAGCTCGATCGCGCTCGCGAAGGTGAACGCGCCGGCCGCCGTCGCCGGTACGAAGCAGGCGAACTCCGCCGAATTCGGCGCGCAGGGCTTCGACCTGACGGGCGACGTCGTCGCGGCGCTGGACGCCGCCAACCCGGACGGCCCGACCACCACCGACGGCTGCACCGCGTACACGAATGCGCCGCAGGTCGCGGGCAGGATCGTCCTCGTCGATCGCGGAGTGTGCACGTTCGTCGTGAAGGCGAAGAACGCGCAAGCCGCCGGCGCGGTCGGCATCGTCATCGCGAACAACGTCGGCACCCGGCGCGCCCGGCATGTCCGGCACCGACGCGACGGTCACGCTTCCGGTCGTGTCGATCACGCAGGCCGACGGCGCGGCGCTGCGCGCGCAGCTCGCGCAATCCGCGGCGGTGAACCTGCGGATGGCGCGCCAGACGGCCAACCCGCGCGAGGGTGCCATCGACAACACGCTGATCGCGCACGAGTGGGGCCACTACATCACCAACCGCCTGATCGGCAATTCCAATGGGCTGGGCGGGCTGCAGGCGCGCGGCATGGGCGAAGGCTGGGCCGACTTCCACGCGCTCTTGCTGCTGGTGAAGGAGTCCGACCGCACGGTCCCCGGCAACGCGAGTTTCGGCGGCACGTACGCCGAGAATGCCTGGCCGCTGGGCGGTCCCGACTTCGCGCCCGACGTGCTCAACAACGCGTTCTACTACGGCATCCGCCGTTACCCCTACTCGCGCGACATGGGCAGGAACCCGCTCACGTTCAAGCACATCACCGACGGCGTCGCGCTGCCCGCCTCGCCGGCGCCCGGCCCGAACGGGTCGGCCGTCAATTCCGAAGTGCACAACTCGGGCGAGGTCTGGGCGTCGATGCTGTGGGAGTGCTACTCGAACCTCCTCAACGACACGGGCCGCCTGACGTTCACGCAAGCGCAGGACCGGATGAAGCGCTACCTCGTGGGGTCGTACAAGGTCACGCCGGTCGAGCCCAATTTCGTGAGCGCGCGCGACGCGCTGCTCGCGGTCATGGAAGCGCAGGACCCGAAGGACCGCGACCTGTGCATGCAGGGCTTCGCGAAGCGCGGGCTGGGCGCGGGCGCGATCGCGCCTGGTGTGGCCACCGAGGACAATTCGGGCCTGATCGAGAGCTTCAAGACGGCGGTCGACCCGGGCACCACCGCGCTCGCGATCGAGTACTACCACGCGGCGTTCGACCACTACTTCATCACGCACATCGTCGACGAGATCGCGAAGCTCGACAACGGCACGTTCGTGGGCTGGGCGCGCACGGGCGCGTCCTTCAACGTGTACGCGACGCCGCAACCGGGCGCCGCGGAAGTGTGCCGCTTCTTCAGCACGTCCTTCGCACCGAAGAGCTCGCACTTCTACACGCCCAGCGTCACGGAGTGCGCGTCGGTAAAGCAGAACCCCGACTGGCAGTTCGAGGCGGCCGTGTTCTCGGTGCTGGTGCCCGATGCACTCGGCACCTGCCCGTCGCAGTCGAAGTCCGTCTATCGCCTGTACAACAACGGCCAGGGTGCGGCGCCCAATCATCGCTACACCACCGACCTCGCCACGCGGACGCAGATGCTGGGGCAAGGCTGGATTCCCGAAGGCTACGGCACGCTCGGCGTCGTGATGTGCGCGCCGCCGAACTGACGCGCACCGCCCGGGACCCGCGACCACGGAGAGAACGAACATGAACGTCCGCATTTCGCGTCAATGCGTGGCGCGCGCGCTCGCGCTGGCGTTCGCTGCCACGCTGGCGCTGCCGGCCACGATTGCGTTCGGCCGCACGCTGCCGCTGGTGGATCTCGCGGCCACGGCCGTCGATCCGTCCGCCGCGAATCCGCGCGCGTCGCTCGTCGCATTGCGGAAGTCCGCGGCGGACGTGCAGCTCGACCCGCGCTACGGCGTGCCGACGTTCCTGTGGGGTACGCAGGCAACGTCCGCGCTGCGCGCGCAGGGCGAAGCGCCCTCGGCCAAGTCGGGCCTGGACGCGGAGTCCGCGGCGCGCGCACACCTGCGCGACCTGGCCGATCTGTACCGGACCACCGCGGCGCAGATCGACGCGCTGCCATTGCACAGCGTGTCGAAGCTCGCCGACGGCGCCGCCATCGTCCGGCTGACCGGCGACGTCGCCGGCGTCGAGATTTTCCGCGAGCAGTTCAACGTGCTCGTCGGACGCGACGGTTCGCTCGTGTCCATCGGCGGCTTCGCGATGGGCGCGCCCGCGGCGTTGGGCAAGCGCGCGCCGGACGACGCGCCCGCGACCGCCGCGGCGGCGGCCGCGGCACTGCGCGACTTCGGTTTCCCGGCGGCGGTGGCCCAACGCTGGATCGCCGAAGGAGGCGAAGGCGGCTACACGCTGCTGACGCTGCCCGACGGCACGGCCGGCGACTCCGGTGCGTCGCTCGCCCGGCCCGTGCGCGCGCGGCCGGTTTGGTTCCGCCTGGGCGCCGAGCTGCTGCCCGCGCACTACGTCGAAGTGGCGGTCCGCGACGCCGCCAATCGGCGCCGCGTCGATCACTATGCGTATGTCGTCGCCGACGGCGACGGCAGGGTGCTGTTCCGCAAGAGCCAGGTCGCGCACGCGGCGTATTCGTATCGCGTCCTTGCCGAATCGGCGGCACCGTATCTCCCGCTGCCGGGGCCCGGCGGGCGCGGCGGCTTCCCGCATCCGACCGGGACGCCCAACGGCTATCAGCCGCCGTTCGTCGCGCAGAACCTCGTCACGCTCGAGAACCTGCCGTTCAGCCGCAACGATCCGTGGCTCCCGCCCGGCGCGACGAAGACGATCGGCAACAACGTCGAGGCGTACGCCGATCTCTTCGAACCCGAGCTGCTGGGTCCGGTCGACCCCAACGAATGCACGCTGAGCGCGAGCGTCACCGGCGACCTGCACGCGTGCACGACGTCGGCGAATGCTTTCGACCACGCGTACGACTTCACGAAGGATGCGAACGTCAGCCGCGGCCAGATCATGGCGGGCGTCACGCAGCTCTTCTACCTCGTCAACTACTTCCACGACTGGTATTACGACGCGGGCTTCGACGAGGCCTCGGGCAACGCGCAGAACAGCAACTTCGGCCGCGGCGGGCTTGGCAACGACGCGGTCGTCGCGATCGCGCAGGACTATTCGGACTTCGGCAATGCGTACATGTCGACGCCGGCCGACGGCCAGCATCCGGAACTCCACAACTTCCTGTGGGAGACCGGCGCGACGCTGTCGAAGGTGCTAGCGCCCCCGGCGATCGCCGGCGTCAAGACCTTCGGCGCCGCCGACTTCGGCGCGGCCAACTACGACCAGAGCGGCAGCGTCGTCGTGGCACTCGACGCCGCGAACGGCACCGGTCCCGCGACGTCCGACGGCTGCACGGCGATCACCAACGCCGCGGCCATCGCCGGCCGGATCGCGCTGATCGACCGGGGCACCTGCACGTTCGCGGTCAAGGCGAAGAACGCGCAGGTCGCGGGCGCCGCAGCCGTGCTGATCGCGAACAACCAGGCCGGCGGCCTCACGATGACGGGCGACGACCCGACGTTCACGCTGCCGATCGTCTCGGTGAACCTCGCGGACGGCAACGCGATCAAGGCGCAGCTCGCCGCGGGCAACGCCGTGAACATGCGTCTCGCGCGGGCCGAAGGCGTGCTGCGCGACGGCGCGATCGACACGCTCGTGATCGCGCACGAATGGGGGCACTACATCAGTACGCGGCTGATCGCGAACAGCAACGGCCTCGACAACAACCAGGGCGGCGGGTTGGGTGAAGGGTGGGCCGACTTCCACCAGCTGCTGCTGCTGGTGAAGGACGCGGACCGCACGCAGCCGGCCAACGCGAACTTCGGCGGCACCTACGCAAGCAACACGTATCTGCTGGGCGGACCGGACTTCGCGCCCGACGCCGTCAACAATGCCTATTACTACGGCGACCGCCGCTATCCGTACACGCGCGACCTCACGAAGAATCCGCTGACGCTGCGGCACATCAGCGACAGCGTGCCGCTGCCGGCCGCGCCGTCGCCGTCGCTGCTCTACGCCAGCCCCGACAACTCCGAGGTGCATAACGCCGGCGAAGTGTGGGGCTCACTCCTGTGGGAGTGCTACAGCAACCTGCAGAACGACACCGGGCGCCTCACGTTCACGCAGGCGCAGGACCGGATGAAGCGCTACCTCGTCGCCGGCTACAAGGTCACGCCCGCCAACCCGACGTACGTGACGGCGCGCGACGCGCTGCTGTCGGTGATCAAGGCGCAGGACGCGGCGGACCACGACCTGTGCCTGGCCGGCTTCGCGAAGCGCGGCGCGGGCCAGGGCGCCGTCGCGCCCGGTGCGTTCTCGCTCGACAACAACGGCGTCGTGGAAAGCTACAAGGCGGTCAAGCCCGCGGGCGGCACCAGGCGCGCGGCGGTCGAGTACTACAACGCCGGCTTCGACCACTACTTCATGACCGACATCCCGGACGAGATCGCGAAACTCGACAACGGCACGTTCGTCGGCTGGGCGCGCACCGGCCAGTCGTTCCCCGTCTACTCGGACTATCCCGCCGGCAGCATGGGCGTGTGCCGGTTCTTCAGTACATCGTTCACGCCGCGCAGTTCGCACTTCTACACGTCGGACCCGAACGAGTGCGCCGGCGTGAAGCGCAACGCCGACTGGCAGTTCGAGGGCGTCGTCTTCGGCCTCATGTCGCCGGGTCCTGCGGGCGACTGTCCCGCGGGCACGCAGTCGATCTACCGGCTGTACAACAACGGCCAGGGCGCGGCGCCGAATCACCGCTACACGACCAGCGAAGCGATTCGTGCGCAAATGATCGGGCAGGGCTGGATTCCCGAGGGCTATGGCACGCTGGGCGTAATCATGTGTTCGCCCGTGTAGGAGACGTCCGCAAAAGGCGTCCGTTGCGGCCGTGGATGACGCAAAGGCAGCGTCGCGCCTTTTGCGGCCGGAACGTCAACTGCGATGTCAGGCGGCCGCCGATAAAGGCTTCGAAACGACGAGTGCCGTGCGGGTGGTCGCGTTCGGGTCGTTGCGTGCGGGTCGTTGAACGGTAGGGCTTTCCCAGAGCGTCTCTAGCGTCGATGCTTCGACGCGGCGAACCGACGCGGATCGCCGCGCAACACTTAAGGTCCCGTTAAGCCTCCATCCGTACATTGCATCGTGCAGGCCCCCTCCGTGGGCCGGTCACTCCAGAAGGAGAGCACGAATGCAATTATCGAAGGTCAGCTACGCGTTGATTGCCGCCGGTGTGATGGGCGGCGTCGTGACGTTCTACAACCAGGTCCAGAGCCCGGTCGGCAACGCGTTCGCTGCGGTACAGCCGTCGATCGCGGCGCCCGCCGTCGCGGCGACGGCCGCCGCCAACCTGCCCGACTTCACGGCGCTGGTCGACCGTGCCGGCACGTCGGTCGTCAACATCGCCGTCGTCCACGCGAAGGGCAAGCCCGGCGCCGATGCCGACGAGGACGACGACGACGGCAATCCGTACCGCGAGTTCTACAAGCGCTTCGGCGGCGGGCCGAACGGGCCCGGCATGCGTCCGCAACAGCAGCAGCCGTCGCAAGGGATGGGCTCGGGCTTCATCGTGAGCACGGACGGGTACATCGTCACCAACGCGCACGTCGTCGACGGCGCGAGCGAAGTCACGGTCAAGCTGACCGACCGTCGCGAGTTCACGGCGAAGGTCATCGGCACGGACAAGCGTACCGACATCGCGCTGATCAAGATCGACGCGAAGGGCCTGCCGGCGCTCGACATGAGCGCGAAGCCGGCGGTGAAGCGCGGCGAGTGGGTGATCGCGATCGGCTCGCCGTTCGGCTTCGAGAACAGCGTGTCGGCCGGTGTGGTCAGCGGTGTGCATCGCGCACTGCCGAACGGGCAGATGGTGCCGTTCATCCAGACCGACGTCGCGGTGAACCCCGGCAACTCGGGCGGACCGCTGCTCAACACGGCGGGCCAGGTAGTCGGCGTGAACTCGCAGATCTACAGCCGGTCGGGCGGTTACATGGGCCTCTCGTTCGCGATTCCCGTCGATGTGGCGGTGCGCGTGGCCGACCAGTTGAAGACGACCGGCAAGGTCCAGCATGGACGCCTCGGCATCGGCATCCAGGGCCTCGACCAGACGCTCGCGCAGGGCTTCGGCCTCACCGATGCGAACGGTGCGGTCGTGGGCAACGTCGAGCGCGACAGCCCTGCGGCGAAGGCCGGGTTCAAGTCCGGCGACGTGATCCGCAAGATCGACGGCGTCGCGGTCACCGACAGCACCGACGTGACGAGCCGCATCGGCAACACGATGCCCGGCACCACGATCAAGGTCGAGGTGTGGCGCGACGGCAAGGCCGTTGAACTTGCCGCCACGGTCGGCACGCTCGACGACGAGAAGGTCGCGAAGGCGGACGACGGCGCCGAGACGAAGGGCAAGCTGGGCGTGGCCGTGCGGCCGCTGACGCCGGAGGAGCAGAAGGCGAGCGGCAAGACGGGTCTCGTGGTCGAGAAGTCGGGCGGCGCGGCGGCGAAGGCCGGCGTGCAGCCGGGCGACCTCATCGTCGGCGTGGGTCCGAACAAGGTCAACTCGGTCGACGAACTCAAGTCGCAGGTCGACAAGGCCGGCAAGTCCGTTGCGCTGCTGATCGAACGGCAGGGCCGGCAGATCTTCGTGCCGGTGAAGATCTCGTAACCGCTACGGGCGAGGCGTTCCGACAGACCGGCCGTCCAACCGCCGCGGGACGCGTCACCGAAGGCCACGGGAGGATCCCGTGGCCTTCTTTTTTTATGAGGGTCAGACTCGAATTGAGGAACTACTTCAATTCGAGTCTGACCCTCATTGTCGGGTTACAGGAACGCCGAGATGTCGATGATGCCGATGCCGCGCGGACCGGTTCCCTGCGCGCTCGGCTGCTGCAGCGCGGTGAACACGAGCCGGGTGCCGCCCGGCAGGAACTTGGCGTGCTGCGCCCAGTACGACGTGTCGGTGAGCTGTACCGGCGGCGTTCCCTTCGTGACGTTGGCGAGGAAGAGCGCGTAGCCGCCCTTGCGGCTCGACTCGAACACCACGTACTTCCCGTCGGGCGACCAGTAGGGCGCGCGACCCTGATACGCCGGGTCGAACGTCGTCATGCTCGCGGCCGACTCCATCGGCGACGACTGGTAGCCGCCGCCGGCCTTGGGCGCATTGAGGAACACGTAGTTGTTGTCCTGGTTGTACGACGGCGTCGCGGGCGGCGTCTGGCCCGGCGGCAAACCCCAGCTCGCCAGCGCCGGCTGGCCGGCGAACGCGATCTGCGTCGGCGTGCCGGGCTTGGGCGCCGCGAAGCCGCCGAACATGTTCGCCGACGGACTGGCGGTGTCCGCGCCATTGAGGTTGGCCACCACCACGTTGCCGTCCGGCATGATCAGCGCCGTCACCGGCTTGACCGGCGCCGCGCCGTTCGAGTTGTTGTAGATGACGAGCGTGCCGTCGCTGGTCCAGATGGGATAGATGTGCGCGAGCGTCTTCGGCACCAGCGTCACCGTCTTGCCGTTCGCGGTCGCGATGTGCGCCTCGATCGGTTCGGACTCGGCGGGCGCGCCGCTGAACACCACCTGATGGCTGCTCCAGTTCCAGTCCGGTCGCGTCTGCGAGTACGGATAGGTGGGCGCCGGATTCTCGGGTACGGTCAGGAACGGCGCCGTGGGCGGATTCGGCGAACCGATCGACGTCGCGAGGTACAGCGTCGTGTTGGCGCCGCCCGGATTCGGGAAGGGCGTACGCTCGAACACGACCTGCTGGCCCGTCGCATCGACCGCCGGCCGGTAGTCGGTGAACTTCGGGTCGCGCGTGATGAACGTGATCGGCGGAAAGATCACCGACTCGACTTCGGGCGGCGGTGCCGCTGCCGGCGTCGTGTCGTCGCCGCAGCCGGAAAGCCCCAGCGATAGCGCGGCAACAGCCGGCACGGAAGTCTTCAGGAAATGTCGTCGGTCCACGGTCTTCCTCTCCCCACTTGCGATCAGGCGATCATCGGTGCACGCGACGCGTTTGCCCTGCGCTCGGCACGCGGAACAAAAAGCTCGAAAGCAGTTTCCGTACCACGCGAAGGTCCGATCGCACCCGACCCGCCCGCCCACCGCCACGCTGCTAATGCCGCAGCGCGTCGATGCCTTGCGCGATGCCGGAGAGCGTCAGCGGAAACATCCGCGGTCCCAGCTTCCCCAGCACGATCTGCGTCGAGCGCGTGTATTCCCACGCGCGCTCCGGTTCCGGGTTCCACCAGACGACGCGGCGGAAGTGCTCGAAAACGCGCGCGAGCCACACGATCCCCGGCTCGTCGTTCACGTATTCGACGCTGCCACCGGCCTGCACGAGCTCGTATGGACTCATTGCCGCATCGCCGACGAAGATGACTTTCCAGTCCGGGCCGTACGTGCGGACGAGTTCGAGTGTGGACACGCGCTCGTTGCGCCGGCGGCCGTTGTCGCGCCAGACGTGGTCGTACACGCAGTTGTGGAAGTAGAAGTACTCGAGGTGGCGGAACTCGGCCTTCGCGGCCGAGAACAGTTCCTCGCAGACGCGCACGTGCGGATCCATCGAGCCGCCGACGTCGAGGAACAGCAGCACCTTCACGCGATTGCGCCGTTCCGGCTGCATCCTGAGGTCGAGCCAGCCGGCGTTGCGCGCCGTGCCTTCGATCGTGCCGTCGAGATCGAGCTCCTCCGGCACGCCCTCGCGCGCGAACCGCCGCAGGCGCCGCAGCGCGACCTTGATGTTGCGCGTGTTGAGCTCGACGTCGCCGTCGAGGTTGCGGAACGTGCGCTCGTCCCAGACCTTGACCGCGCTCTTCGACCCGCCGCCGTCCTGCCCGATGCGGATGCCCTCGGGGTTGTACCCGTTCGCGCCGAACGGACTCGTGCCGCCGGTGCCGATCCATTTGGAGCCCCCCTGGTGGCGCCCCTTCTGCTCGGCGAGGCGCTGCTTGAACGTCTCCATCAGCTTGTCCCAGCCGCCCAGCGCCTCGATCCGTTTCCTGTCGTCGTCGGACAGGTAGCGTTCGAACTCCTTGCGCAGCCACTCCTCCGGTATTCCGGTTCGAATGTCGAGGATCGTATCGATGCCCTTGAAGTACGACCCGAACGCCAGGTCGAACCGGTCGAAGAGCTGCTCGTCCTTCACGAAACACGCGCGCGACAGCGTGTAGAAGTCGTCGAGCGACAATGAAATGACGCGCTTGTCCAGCGCTTCGAGCAGCGTCAGCAGCTCCCGCGTGGAGACGGGCAGCCGGTGCGACTTGAGATGGAGGAAGAAGCCGGTGAGCATGGGTCGCTCGAAATTCTACGCTGCCGCGCGAGCGCCGCGTTGCGGTTGGGCGCTGCCGCTCGCCGGCATCCGGGAAGGCGTACCGATCGGGCGTTACCGGTCCCGGATCGCGCCGGTGCCGGCGCAAATACCACCTCCCGAAATTTGTATTTGCGGTTCTTCGGGAAACTAGGCAGCCTGACAGCATGGGGCACGCCTTCATTGCGACGCGACGAGCAATACCAGCGCCGTCCGCCCGGACGATCGGGGGGACGCGCCGCGCGCGCGACTTGATCGCCTTGGCGGCATTGCTGTCGCTGGTGTCGGCCTCCGGGTGCGGCCAGCAGGGCGAGCCCTATGGCAGCGTGCACGATGCCGGGCTGTCGGCCGACACGAAGTCGCTGCTCCTCCTCGTCGAGCGCGGCACGAAGAGGAAAACGACGTCCGGCGGACTTTGGACCGGCGACATCACGACGGATTTTCCGGAGACCATGGAAATCCACGAGTTCGATCGCGCCTCGGGCACGCCGGGTCGCGTCTTCAGCCATCCGCCGCCTGACGCGGGCAGCCCGCGCGGTCGCGAATCCCTCGTCGCGTACGCGGCGAAGGACGGCATCACGGCGTCGCCCCTGAAGGACTGCCGCGAGCTCTACACCGAGTGCGCCGAGACGACCGCGCCGCAACCGTACATGCTCGATCGCCGGGTCGTCGACCCGCAAGGGGGCAAGGCGATCGCGTGGGACGGCCGGCGGCTCGCGGTGACGCCGTTCGACGCCATGAGCCCGGCGCAGATCCGCGCCGCGCGTGAAGCGCTGTTGCGCAGAAGCGTCGAGCGGATGCACGCGGCCGCGATGAAGGACTTCGCCGCACGGGCAACGACCGAGGATCCCGAGCGCATCGAGACCACGCATACCGGCACGGCCGAACCGGACCCGGGCATGACGGCCTCCTATCGGCTCATCCCGGGCCGCGTCATCCATGCGCGATTCGAGTACCCCGAGGCCAGGTTCACCGTCGTCTGGGATCGCAACGGCGCATGCGTGACGGACAGCGCGGCCATCGCCGCGCTCGTCGCGGGATGTCGCGCTTCCGACGAGGGTGGCCTGGGAAGGGCCGTCCGCGGCATTGCGCAGGCACGGCCCCCGGACCCGGACCGAATGGGAACGAGCTGGGGCGTCGTCGCAACGAGCGATCGACCGGAGACGCCCGCGGGCACCGTCACCGTGGCCTGTCACGGCAAGCCTGCCGAGGGTGCCGACAAGCCATGCACCGAGCGCGACGGCAACACCGCATGCCGGAAGTCCTTGCCGATGCTTTGCTCAAAGGCCGACGCCTCGCACGTTCCGCAGTCGCCATGGGCGCGCCGGCTCGCACTGACGGCGCCGGTGCGGGGCACCGATCTCCTGTCCGTCGACGGCGCCGATCAGCTCTGCCAGCGCGATCTCGGCGACGGCTGGAAGATGACCCATTCCGATGAACTGGGGTACAAGTACACGGTCACCGGCGTGGGCAGCCTTCCGGCGACGAGCCGGTTCTGGGTCCGTTATGGAGACGGTCTCGCGAACTGCTGGTAGGCCACGGGGCCGGCGTCGCGTCGCCACCAGGTTCGTCTTCGCATCCTCGGTCGCCGTCGAAGGCACGCTTGCGCGAGCGCCAACGCGACGGTTCGGCGGGCGCAGGACAATGCAGAATGGCGGGAGCGCGCCAGGATGTTTCCCCGGCCGCGGAACCCCGGACCGCGACGGCATCGCGCACGGGTGCCCCAGGAGCCATCGAGACCATGAAAATCTGCATCTACGGCGTCGGCGCCATCGGCGGATTCCTGGGCGCGCGGCTCGCGGCGCAGGGCCACGCGGTCAGCGCCGTCGCGCGCGGAGCCACGCTCGCGGCGTTGCGCGAGCGCGGCTTGACGCTCGTCCTCGCCGACCGCGAGGTCAACGTACCCGTGACCGCCGAGCGACGATGCCGCGCGGCTGGGTCCGCAGGACCTCGTCGTGATCGCGGTGAAGGCGCCCGCGCTGGCGGGCATCGCTGCGCACATCGCGCCACTGCTCGGGCCCGACACCCTGGTGCTCCCCGCGATGAACGGCGTGCCCTGGTGGTTCTTCTCGGGGCTGCCGGGCGATTACACGGACATGGCCATCGCGGCGGCCGACCCGGGCGGCGCAATCGCCGCCGCGATCCCCGTCCGCCATGTCATCGGCTGCGTCGTGCACGCGTCGTGCGCGGCGCCCGCACCGGCGGTCGTCCGGCACGTGATGGGGCACGGGCTCATCATCGGCGAGCCGGCGGGCGGCGAATCGCCGCGCGCGACGGCGCTCGCGGCCACCCTCGCCGCGGCGGGCTTCGAATGCCAGGTCGCCCCGCGCATCCAGCGCGACATCTGGTACAAGCTGTGGGGCAACATGACGATGAATCCCGTGTCGGCGTTCACCGGCGCGACGGTCGATCGCATTCTCGACGATCCGCTTGCCAACGCGTTCTGCCAGTCCGTGATGACGGAAGCGCGCGACGTCGGCGCCGCGATCGGCTGTCCGATCGAGCAAACGGCGGAAGCGCGCAACGCGATCACGCGCAAGCTCGGCGCGTTCCGGACGTCGATGCTGCAGGACGTCGACGCGGGCAAGCCGCTCGAAATCGACGCGCTGTTGACGACGGTGCGCGAGATCGCGGGCAAGGTCGGCGTCGCGACGCCGAACCTCGACGCGCTGCTCGGCCTGACGCGCGTCTTCGCGCGGACCCGGGGGCTGTACCCGCCGGCATGAGGCTCCCCCCCGCTACGCCTACGCACGGTGCGCACCGGTTCGGCGCGCGCACGAAGTCCCGCGTTACTTGCGGATCGGGCAGTTCTGCTCGGGCCCCTTGCCGTCCCAGCGGATCATCGCCACGCCCTGGTGTTCCCAGAACTGGCGGCGCCCGCCCGCATAGCGGGCCCCGCTGCCCGAGGGCGCGACGAACATGAGCTGCGTCGCGCCGGCGAACGTGACCAGCGCCGTCGCGGGATCGGTCGTGAAGAACTCGGCGGACGCTTCGGCCGGCGGCGGACCGGGACAGTCGTACTTCGCCGCCCCCACGGGGGCCACGAGCCGATAGCGCGCCTGCAGTTCGGCGGTGCGCGTCCTGTACGCGGTCTCCACGCAGGCCGGCACGTCGGACCCCTTCCAGCAATCGTTGCGCGTCTTGACCCACGCGCGCTGCGCGGTCGCCAGCGCCGGCGCATCGTCGCCCGCCTTGACCGTAGCGACCGCGTACGCCTCGGCGAGCGTGCGGTCCAGCGCGGCGAGCTTCGGGTCGGCGCAGATCCGCTGCTCGACGCTGCTCGCGGACTTCTGCGCACAGTCGAACGAGGGGCCCGCATCGGCGGCGTGCACGCCCAGCGGGATCAGCAGCAACGCGGCGCAGGCGCCGAACCGAGTGCGCAAGCGGAGACCTGGGTGGCGCCCGGGGCAGGAACCGGGGAACCGTGGCTTCATCGTCGCACTTCCTCTAGCGTTGCCGGTCGAGCAGAAAATCAAGATGCGCGCGCACGGCGGGCCACTCGGCGTCGATGATCGAGAACACGACCGTGTCGCGGCGCGAGCCGTCGGGCATCAGCTGATGATTGCGCAGCACGCCATCCTGCTTCGCGCCGAGCCGGGCGATCGCCGTGCGCGACGCGTGGTTGAACCAGTGCGTGCGGAACTCCACGGCGATGCACTGCAGCACGTCGAACGCGTGCGCGAGCAGCAGACGCTTGCATTCGGTGTTGACGGGCGTGCGCTGGACGCGCCGCGCGTACCACGTGTAGCCGATCTCGACCCGGCGGTTCCTCGCATCGACGTTGCAGAAGCGCGTGCAGCCGACGACCTCGCCGGTCGCGTTGGCGCGGACGACGAACGGCAGCGCGCCCTGCTGCTCGCGCATGTCGAGCGCCGCGGCGACGTAGTCGGGCATCCGCGCTGGCGTGGCCACCGACGTGTACCAGAGGCGCCAGAGTTCGCCGTCCGCCGCGGCAGCGCGAGCGCCGGCGCATGCTCCGGCGCCAGCGGCTCGAGCGTGGCGATGCTGCCGCGCAGCGTGACCGGTTCGATGAAGCGCATGCGACGATCAGAAGCCACGGAAATGACCGACGAGACAAATGGCGGGCAAAACAGCGTCGTCCCCGCGAAGGCGGGGACCCAGTGGCGTACGAGGAAGTCGCTGGGTTCCCGCCTTCGCGGGAACGACGGGGGCTGCGGAACGCATTCAGGCGTTCCTGGCGGTCGGGATCACCGCCCTGGCGCGCGCCATGAACGCGACGCGCTCGAACAGGTGGACGTCCTGCTCGTTCTTGAGCAGCGCGCCATGCAGCGGCGGGATGAACGCCTTCCGGTCGCCACTGCGCAGCGCCTCCGGCGGAATGTCCTCGGCCAGCAGCAGCTTGAGCCAGTCGAGCAGCTCCGATGTCGACGGCTTCTTCTTCAGCCCCGGCACCTCGCGCAGGTCGAAGAACACTTCCAGCGCCTCGGCCAGCAGCGTCTTCTTGAGGCCCGGATAGTGGACGTCGACGATGCGCTCCATCGTGTCCCGGTCGGGGAACCGGATGTAGTGGAAGAAGCAGCGGCGCAGGAACGCGTCGGGCAGTTCCTTCTCGTTGTTCGACGTGATGACGACGAGCGGCCGATGCCGCGCCCGGATGGTCGCGTGCGTCTCGTAGACGAAGAACTCCATCCGGTCCAGCTCGCGCAGCAGGTCGTTCGGAAACTCGATGTCCGCCTTGTCGATCTCGTCGATCAGCACCACCGCCGGCGACGCGCTCTCGAACGCCTCCCACAGCACGCCGTGCTTGATGTAGTGGCCGATGTCGGCGACGTGCGCATCGCCCAGCTGCGAATCGCGCAGCCGCGAGACCGCGTCGTATTCGTAGAGCCCCTGCTGCGCCTTGGTCGTCGACTTGACGTGCCACTGGAACAGCGGACGGCCGAGGCTTCGCGCGACCTCTTCGGCGAGCAGCGTCTTGCCGGTGCCCGGCTCGCCCTTGATCAGCAGCGGGCGCTCGAGCGCGATCGCCGCGTTCACCGCGAGCTTCAGGTCATCGGTGGCGACGTAGGTGTCGGTGCCTTCGAAACGCATGGGCGTCGGGAGCGGTGGTCGGTGGGAACGACAAGCATAGCAAAGCCCCCCGCCGGGGTCGCCTGCGTTCAGTGCCGCAGCGACCACGCGTCGCTGACCAGACACAGGCCGCCATGCCGGGCGAGCATCGGACGCAACTCCGCGAGCAGCGCCGGCACCGGCGCGGGCGGCGCCGCGACCAGCACCGCCGTGTTGCTGAACGCGCCCACGGTCCCGTCCGCGTCCTGCACGCCGCGCTCGCCACGGCCGGAGAGGCCGCGCGTGACCGTGTACGCGGCAAGGCCGTGGCGCTCGAAGCAATGCAGGACCTCGGCCGCAATGAATTCGGGAACGATCACCTCGATGCGCTTGACCGGATCCATGGCTAACTCCATACCGCGGACAGCACCGCGAAGTACGCGGGCAGGCCGACGACGATGTTGAACGGGAAGGTGATCGCAAGCGCCATGCCGAAGTAGAGGCCGGCGTTGGCCTCCGGCACGGCATAGCGCAGGACCGCCGGCACGACAATATACGACGCGCTGGCCGCAAGCACGGTGAGCAGGAAGGCGTCGCCCAGCGCCAGGCCCAGCAGTGCGGCAAGCATCGCCGCGAGCGCCGCGTTGACGATCGGCAGCAGGACGCCGAAGGCGGTGAGGAACACCCCGTTGCCGGCGAGGCTCCTGGCGCGAGACGCGACGAGCAACCCCATGTCCAGCAGGAAGAACGCGAGAACGCCCTTCTGCAACTGACCGAGAAACGGATCGAGCGCCTTCTTGCCGTCGTCGCCGGTGATCCAGCCGATGGCAACGCTGCCCAGCAGCAGCAGGTGCGCGCCGTCGGTGAACGCTTCGCGGAGCACGCGCGCGAGTGGCACCGATTGCGCGACGGCGCCCCCGGGGACCGCCTGCCTGACGCGCACGTAGTTGGCGAGCACGACGGCCATGACGATGGCCGGCGATTCCATCACGACCAGCGCGACCGCCATGTAGCCCCCGAACGGGACGCCGGCACGCTCCGCGAATCCGGTCGCCGTGATGAACGTCACTGCGCTGACCGAGCCGTAGGTCGCGGCCACGGCGGCCGCGTCGAACGGGTTCAGCCGCCGGCGCAGGATAAGGAACGCGTAGCCGGGTATGACCAGCGCGAGGAGCAGTGCCGCGCCGAGCGCCAGGCCCGCCGCCGCCGTGAGTCCCGTGTGCGCGAACGCGACTCCGCCCTTGAAGCCGACCGCCACGAGGAGGTACAGCGAGAGGCCCTTCGCCAGCGCCTGCGGGATCTCGAGGTTGGAGCGCAGCAACCCGGCGCCGATGCCCAGGCAGAAGAACAGGATGGCGGGGTCGAGCAGGGTGCGGGCGATCGACAGGTCCATGGCGGTCCGCATGCTGGAAGAACGGTGGTGCGCATGCTGGGGCCGTCGAATCGTTGCGTCCAATTCAAGTATTACAATGAATTGTTATCATTTTCAGAACAAGCAATGGCCGGCACCCGCGCTTCGCTCAACTATCACCACCTGCGGTACTTTCGTGCGATCGCACGGGAAGGCAACCTGACGCGTGCGGCGAAGCTCATGCACGTGTCGCCGTCGTCGCTGTCGGTCCAGCTGCGCGACCTCGAGGATCGCCTCGGTCATCCGCTGTTCGAGCGTTCGGGCCGAAGCCTTGCGCTCACGGAAGCCGGCCGGGTCGCGCTCGAGTACGCGGAGGCGATCTTCGGCACCGGCGACGAGCTCGTCGACCTGCTGCAGGGCCGGGTATCCGGCCGGCAGTCGCGGTTGCGGGTGGGATCGGTGGCCACGCTGTCGCGCAACTTCCAGATCGCACTCCTGAAGCGGCTGGCGCGCCGTACGGACGTCGAGCTGTTCATTCATTCCGGTACGCTGCGCGAGCTGCTCGCGCAACTTGCCGCGCATGCCGTGGACGTCGTGCTCGCGAACGTGGCGCCGCCAGGCGACGGCAAGTCCGGCTGGCGTTGCCACCTCCTCGCACGGCAGCCGGTCAGCCTCGTCGCGCGACCCATTGCGCGTTCCCGCCCGCTGCGCTTTCCCGACGATCTCGACGGCGCACGGCTGGTGCTCCCCGGCCGCGCGAGCGAATTGCGGGCGGACTTCGACGTGCTCGTGGACCGTCTCGGCGTGCGGCCGCGGATCGTCGCGGAAGTCGACGACATGGCCATGCTGCGCCTGCTCGCCCGCGAAACGTCCGCGCTGACACTGGTGCCGCCCGTCGTCGTGCGCGACGAGCTGCGGTCCCGGCAACTGGTGGAGCGATGCCGGGTGCCCGGCATTCACGAGCACTTCTACGCGATTGTCCCGGAGCGCCGGTTCGCCAACCCGCTCGTCGGCGAGTTCCTGGCCGCGGCGCGCACCCCTTCAGCGTAGCGCGGCCTCGATCAGCCACAGCGCAGCCATGCCCGTGCCCAGCGTCTTGAGCGTGCTCCGCGTGTAGAACGCGACGGCCGCCGCGAGCAGCGCCGCGGCGACGCGCGGCGTGGCGAAGTCGGCCGGCGCGCCCCTGAAGTCGACGATCATCGGCAGGATCAGCGCGGTGAGCATGGCGGCGGGCACGTACTTCAGCGCGCGCGCCAGCAGCGGCGGCATCGAGCGCCGCGCGAACAGCGCGATGAACGACAGGCGCGACGCGTAGTTGAGCGCGCCGACCACCACGATGACGAGCCAGAGCTTCAGCGTGCCGTCCATCGTTCCCGCGCGAAGTCGGCGAGCGTGCCGACGACGATGCCCAGCACGCCGGCCACGATCAGGTTGAGCCGCATCGGGAGGCCGGATAGCGCCAGCACCGCCACCCCCGCCGTGATCGCGGCGGTCACCGACGGCACGTCGCGGAAGAGCGGCGCGACGAGCGCCAGGAAGCACAGCGGCACCGCGAACTCGAGCGACCACGTCGACGGAATCAGGTTGCCCGCGAGGAATCCGACCATGCACGAGATCTGCCAGACGCCATAGAGCGCCACGCCGCAGCCGAGGAAGTGCAACCCGGCGGCGTGCCGGTCTTCGCTGGCATTGAAACGTCGGATGGCGACCGCGAAGGCCTGGTCCGTCAGAAGGAACGCGAGGAGCTTCTGCATGCCCGGCGGAAGCGGGCGCAGGTACGGCGCCATCGCCGCGCTGTACATGAGGAACCGCAGTCCCAGCACGAAGCACGTGAGGACGATGACGGCGATCGGCGCGTCGGCGGCCACCAGCTGCGCGGCGAGGATCTGCGCCGCCCCTGAGAAGATGATCGCGCTCATGCCGAGCGACGCGAGCCAGTTGGCGCCGGCGGACGCCGCGCCGACCCCGCACACGAGGCCGAACGGAAGCAAGCCGATGCACGCCGGGAGCATCTCGACGAAGCCTTCGCGGAAATCCTTCGACGCGATGTGCTGGCGCATGTAATGAAAAACGGGGAGGCGAATCCTCCCCGGGTCGGTGCGATTATAGCGAGGCGGCGGGGATGCGTGGTCGCGTCCCGCCGGGGTAACATCCGCGGATGAACCCGACCGCCCCCTACGCCGTCCCGCGCCCCGACTGTCCTCATGCGCGCCCCCTGGCGCGTCGCCGCTTGCGTCCGCACCTTCGACCACGGCTGCGCCTGCTGGCGCTGGCGCTCTGCGTATCCGCGGTCCCCGCGCTGCACGCGCAGGACTTCCCCACCCGGCCGGTCAAGGTGATCGTGCCGTTCTCCCCCGGCGGCGCCGTCGACGGTCCGATGCGCGTGATCGCGTCGGAACTGGGCAAGCGCTGGGGCCAGCAAGTCGTGGTCGAGAACAAGCCGGGCGCCGGCGCCACCATCGGCAGCGAAATGGTCGCGAAGGCGGCGCCCGACGGCTACACGCTGCTGCTCGCGTCGCAGACCAACGCGATCAGCGCGACGCTCTACCCGAAACTGCCCTTCGACCCCATCGAGGACTTCGCGCCGATCTCCCTCATTGGCCGCGAACCGGGCGTGCTGGTCGTCAATCCGGCGATGCCGGTCAAGACGTTCCAGGAGTTCGTCGCGTACGTGAAGGCGCGCCCGGGCCAGGTCGACTACGCGTCCTCGGGCAACGGCAGCGGGCAGCACCTGTTCATGGCGCTGCTGGCATCGATGACCGGCATGAAGCTCACCCACGTCCCCTACAAGGGCAGCGGCCAGGCGACGACCGACCTGCTGGGCGGACAGGTCCCGGTGTCGATCCCCGGCACCGCGGGCATGGTCGGGCACATCAAGGGCGGCAAGCTGCGCGCGCTGGCCGTGACCGGCGCGAAGCGCTCGCCGCAGTTGCCCGACGTGCCGACCGTCATCGAGTCGGGACTGCCGGGGTACGAGGCGTACGTCTGGATGGGACTGCTCGCGCCCAAGGGCACGCCGCCAGCGATCGTCGACAGGATCAACCGCGACGTCGTCGCGGTGCTCGCCACCCCCGAGGTCAAGGGCTACATGGCCACGGCGGGCATCGAGATCGTGGGCTCCACGCCCGCGGAATTCGCGGCATTCTTCCGCGCCGAGCGCGACCAGTGGGCGAAGGTCGTGCGCGAGACCGGCGCGAAGGCCGACTGACTTTCCGCCCCACTTTCCGGGGCGCTTCTTCCACGCGGCTCGCCGCAATCCGCAGGAGTGACATGAACGCGCAAGCTATCGCCGACGCGCCGGTGACGGGTGTCGAACACTGGACGCACAAGGGTGACGTCCGGCTCTTCCTCTGGGAAAAATTCGTCGGCTCGCCCGACGGCAAGCCGGCCGTGCTGTTCGTGCACGGCTCGTCGATGGCGTCGCAGCCGACGTTCGACCTGGCGGTGCCAGGACGCCCCGATTCCTCGGTGATGGACTGGTTCGCGCGCCGCGGCTTCGTCTGCTGGTGCGTCGACATGGAGGGCTACGGCCGTTCCGACAAGAAGCGCGACATCTACTGCGACATCGGCAACGGCGCGGACGACCTGGCCGCCGCCACCGACTACATCGCCACCGCGCGCGGTGTCCGCAGTTTCCTGGCGTACGGCATCTCGTCGGGCGCGCTGCGCGCGGCGCTGTTCGCGCAGCGGCACCCGGACCGCATCGCGCGGCTGGCGCTCGACGCGTTCGTCTGGACCGGCGAAGGCGCACCCACGCTCGAACAGCGGCGCAAGAAGCTGCCCGAGTTCCTCGCGAGCAAGCGGCGACCCATCGACCGCGCGTTCGTCTACTCGATCTTCGCGCGCGACCATCCGGACACCGCCGAGAAGCGCGTCGTCGACGCGTTTGCCGACGCGATCCTGGCGCTCGACGACTCGATGCCCAACGGCACCTACATCGACATGTGCTCGAAGCTGCCGGTGGTCGACCCGGCGCTCATCACGGTGCCGACGATCGTGCTGCGCGGCCAGTACGACGGCATCGCCGCGTTCGACGACCTGATCGAGTTCTTCAAGCGGCTGCCCAACCCGGACAAGCAGTTCACCGTGATGGCGGGCATCTCGCACGCGAGCTTCCAGCAGAAGAACTACCTGATGGTCTACCACATCCTGCTCGCGTACTTCACGCAGCCCGCGCCGGTGTACGTCGGGCCGGCGCACTAGAGAGTAGCGTCCGCAAAAGGCGTCCGTCGCGTCCTTGGATGACGCGGAGCCGGCGCCGCGCCTTTTGCGGCCGGCACTGCAACTTCGAAGTCAGGCGGCCGCCTTGGGAGCGGCCCGGCGGCGGCCGCGGGAAAGACCTAGGAAACAACGAGCGTCGTGCGGCTGACTGCGTGCGTCGATTCTCCCAGATCAGCGTCCGCCCCCTACCGCCCCACGTCCCGATGATCCGCCACAGCCGAAGGTCCGACCCCCTCGCCCGACAATTCTGGCCTTCACGATGACCTGGCCGCTCTCTCCCTTGGAAACGCTCTGGTGCGCGCTGGCGCTGGCGGCCGGCTACGCGGTGCGCGGCGTCGCGGGCTTCGGGTCGGGCGTGGTCGCGACGCCGCTGCTGACGTTCGTGCTGCCGCTGTCGATCACGGCGCCGCTCATCACGGTGATCGGCTTCTTCGTGTCGGTGCGCCAGGCGCTGCGCGACTGGCCGCTCATCCAATGGAGCGCCGTCGCCGTGTTCATTCCGGGCTCGCTCGTCGGCGTGGCCCTCGGCCTCTACGTGTTCAAGACCATCGACCAGGCGCTGCTCGCGCGCTGGCTCGGCGGCTACATCCTGCTGTACGCGCTCTACAGCATGTTCGGTAAGCGGCTCTTCAAGCGCAGCCTCACGCTGCCGCGCTGGGTCGTCCATCCGGTGGCCGCGCTGGGCGCATTGGTCGCGACGATCTTCGGCGGCCTCGCGGGACCGATCTATGTCACGTACTTCGATGCGCTCAAGCTTTCCAAGAGCGTGTTCCGCGTGACGGTTTCCACGACGCTGCTTGTGCTGAACCTCGTGCGCTCGGTGGGCTATTTCGCGACCGGCGTGTTCAGCGTGGAGGACCTCACGCTCGTGGCGGCGGCATTCATCCCCGTTGCGATCGGTACGCTTGCCGGGGACCACCTGCACGACCGGCTCGATCCGGCGGCGTTCCGGCGCGCGATCGGCGTGCTGCTGGTCGCGAGCGGACTGGGATTGCTGTTCATGCGGTAGGCAACGTCCGCAAAAGGCGTCCGTAGGGCCTGGGGATGAAGTGAGGCCGGCGTTGCGCCTTTTGCGGCCGGCAATGCAACTCTCGAAGTCAGGCGGCCGCCTTGGGGCGCTTAGTTGACAACTAAGGCGGCGGCCGCCAAAGAAGCGTACGAACCAGCGAGTGTCGTGCGGCGGGCTGCGTGCGAGTCGTCGACGGCGGGGCTTGCGCAGCGCTTCCCTTGCGCGAGCCGCGGCGAGCGCGTTCGTTCATGACCGTTGCGTCACTCGGGCTTGATCTCCGCGAGTTGCACGACTGCCGCCCACTTCTTGAGTTCCGCGGCGACGAACGCCCGTAACTGCTCCGGGCTCGATGGCCCCACCGGATCGAAGCCGATCTCGGTCAGGCGTTGCGCCACCGCGGCATCGTTAGCCGCCGCGACAAACGCGGCGGACAGCGTGTCGACGACCGGCTTCGGCGTCTTCGCGGGCGCGAAGATGCCGCTCCAGGAATAGGCCTCGACCGGGAAGCCCTGCTCGTTCATCGTGGGCAGGTCGGGCGCGGCCCGCGAGCGCTTCTTGCTCGCCACCGCGATGCGCTTCAGCGTGCCCGCCTTCACGTGACCGTTGGTGGATGCGAACGTGTCGAACATGAAGATCGTGCGGCCGGCGACGAGGTCCGCGATCGCGGGCGCCGACCCCTTGTAGGGCACGTGCAGCACGTCGACGCCGGCCTCCCTCTTGAAGAGTTCGCCGGCCAGATGCAGCGGCGCGCCGGTGCCCGACGAGCCATACGCGAGCTTGCCGGGGTTGGCCTTCAGGTACGCGACGAGGCCCTTCACGTCGGTGGCGGGCACCGACGGATGGATCACCAGCACGAGCGGCACCTCCGCGACCAGCGCCACCGGCTCGAAACTCCCCTGCGCATCGTAGGGCAGCGACTTGAACAGCGCCTGGTTCATCCCGTGCGTCGCGGCCGTGCCGAGCAGCAGCGTGTAGCCGTCGGGCGCCGCCTTCGCCACCGCGTCCGCCGCGATGTTGCCACCGGCGCCCGCGCGGTTGTCGATCACGATCGGCTGCTTGAGCAACTCGGAGAGCTTGGGCGCAAGGACACGGATGAAGATGTCCTGTCCGCCGCCGGCCGCGAAGGGGACCAGCACCTTGATCGGCTTGTCGGGGAACGCAGCGGACTGCGCAAAGGCGGTCGGGACGGTGGCGAACAGCAGGCCGGCGGCAACGGCAAGGCAACGCAGGACGCGGGGCATGAGGTCTTCCTGTCGCTCAGCGCGACGGTGCGGTGGTGGAACCGGACGGCACGGGCTTGAACTGCGGATCGACGGCGATGCGATAGCCGTTGGCCAGCCGGTTGGTCTCGTTCGCGAGGCCGGCGACGGCGACCATCTCGTGGAACTGCGCATCCGTCATGCCCTTGGCCCGGGCGGCCGCCGTATGCGAATGAATGCAGTACTCGCAGTTGTTGGTGATGCTCACCGCGACGTAGATGAGCTCCTTGGTCAGCGGGTCGAGAGCGCCCGGCGCCATCACCTGCTTCACGTTGTCCCACATCCGACGCAGCGTCGGCGGGTGCGTCGCAAGCACCTTCCAGAAGTTGTTCACCCAGTCGGACTTGCGCGCCGCCATGATCTCGTCGTACACCGCGCGAACTTCGGGCGATGCATCCGCGTACTCCACCATTCCGGTCATCGACATGCTGCCGCTCCGCGTCTCGTGGAAGTCACTGCCAGTCGATCTCGATGCCCTGCTTGCGCATCAGATCGTCGAGGTTCTGCACGTCCCAGGTCCGCTGGCCCTGCGCGAACGCGGCGCGCATCGCGGCTTCGCGCGCGGCTTTCGCCTGCGCGGCCGCGACCACTTCGTCGATGCTCGCCAGCGGGATCACCACCACGCCGTCGTCATCGCCGACGACGGCATCCCCCGGCGCCAGCACCACGCCGCCGATCGCGATGGGCACCGCCACCGGTCCCAGCGTTGCCTTGCCGCCCGCGCGCACGCAAATGCCACGCGTGAACACCGGCAGCCCGCTGTCGACGATGGCCTGCGCGTCGCGCACGCCGCCGTTCATCACGACCCCGCCCACGCCGTTGATCACCGCGCATGCCGCCATCAGGTCGCCGAACATTCCCTGCGCAGGGTCGCCGCCGGCGTCGCAGACAATGACGTCGCCCGGCCGCGCGATCTTCAGCGCGGCGTGTACGGCGAGGTTGTCGAGCGTCGGGCACGCGCACGTGAGCGCCGGACCGCATACGCGCATGCCGGCCCGCAGCGGCTTGATCCGCGGATCGAGCACGCCGCGGCCGCCGGTGGCGTCCTGCAGCGTGGCCGTGCCAAGCGCGGCCAGCGCCGCAAGCTGGGCGGCGCTCGGCCGCGGGAACAGGGCGCTGATGCGAAGTTGCTTCAGCATGGCGGCTACAGGTCGATCTTGATGCCCTTGGTCGCCATGTAGGCGCTCAAGTTCAGCATGTCCCACGTGGACTTGCCGGTCAGCAGCTCCTTGCGCATCTTCGCTTCCTTCTCCTCGCGCTTGATGCAGGCGGCCACCGTGGCGTCGGCCTCTTCTCGCGGGACCACGACCACGCCGTCGTCGTCGCCGATCACGACGTCGCCCGGGCGCACCAGCACGCCGCCGACCGACACCGGATGGTTGACGGGACCGAGCGTCTCCTTGACCGTGCCCTTGATCGACACGCCGCGGGAGAAGATGGGAAATCCTATCTCGCGGATCGTCTCGCGATCGCGCACGCCGCCGTCGGTCACGAGGCCGGCGACGCCGGCGCCCATGGCACAACTCGACATCACGTCGCCGAAGAGGCCCTGCTCGACGTAGTCGCCGGCCGCGCAGACGATCACGTCGCCGGGCTTCGCGATCTTGAGCGCCACGTGCAGCGTCAGGTTGTCGTTGGCGTGGCAAACGCAGGTGAGCGCGACGCCGGCCACCTTGATGCCGGTGTAGATCGGCTTGATCTGCGAGTCCATCGCGCCGCGGCGGCCCATGGCCTCGTGGATCGTGGCGGCGGAGAACTTGGCGAGATTCCTGACCTGTTCGGGCGTGGCGCTGGGATATTCGCGGATGATGAGGTCCATGGGGTTCCGTTCGATGGATGAAAGTAAGCGAGTCAGCGGGTGACGTTGGCCTGGCCCCACACGTAGTTCTTGCGCGGGAACTCCTCGTAGTACTGGCGCATGTCCTTGTGCGGGAAATC
>CAVTDH010000008.1:0-327551 GCA_963733435.1 uncultured beta proteobacterium | reverse complement strand
GCACGCCTTGCCCATCACGCGCTTCAACATCATCCGGCCGGCGACGGCGACGGGGATCGCCTTCGGCTCCAGTTCCTCGTTGGGCACTTCGCCGTGCTTCGCGTGAAGGTCCGCCGCCAGCGCGTCGCGCCGGAAGTCGTTCGGATAGGCGCGCTTCTGCGCGCGCAGCGCCGCGAGCTTGCCCCGCCGTTCGGCGATGATCTGGTTTTCGTCCTGGGGGGTCGCTTCGTCGATGGCCATGGCGGGTCGGTCGCGGGAAAGGTCGAGCCTTGAAGGATAGCCTATCGGGCATTGCGAACACCCGCGGCCCGTACTCCGTCGTCCCCGCGCAGGCGGGGACCCAGTGTCGTGCGAGGAGCGTCGCCGGCTTCAGCGCAAGCTGCCGACCGGCGCGCGCATCGTCAGGTCGCTGTCGCGCCGCGGATGCGCTGGGTGATCCACCACTGGTGGCCTTCGAGGTCGAGCGCGCCGTAGCTGCGGTCGGTCCAGTACTCATCGCCGTAGTCGTGCGTCGCCGGCTCCTCGTAGATCGTCGCGCCGTGCGCGCGGGCGTGCGCGCAGTGCGCGTCGGCGTCGTCGACGTAGAGCATCAGCCCCTGCGTATTGGCGCCCCCGAGCGAGCGCGGGCTGCGCAGGTTGCGCTTCCACGGCGGCTGCGCGTCCGCGTCCTGTTGCTGGCTGACCATGACCACGCCGTCGCCGTACGTGAGCTCGCTGTGCACGATGCGGCCTGCATCGTCCTCGATGCGCAGCCGCACGGCAAAACCGAAGGCGGCGCAGAGCCAGTCGATCGCGCGGGCGGCATCCTCGTAGTAGAGGCAGCTGGAAAGGCGGGGCCAACCGGGAGGCGTGGTCTGCATCGGGCGCTCGCTGGGCAAGAGTGGATGGACGAGGACGGGAGGGGGTCCGGGCACGGGGCGCAGGCACGGAAGCAGCGCCGGGCAGGCGCCGCCTCCCCGTATCAGACGCCCTGTTTCAGGCTCGCGGCGATGAAGTCGTCGAGGTCGCCGTCGAGGATCGCCTGCGTGTTGCCCACCTCGTGGTTCGTGCGCAGGTCCTTGATCCGCGACTGGTCGAGCACATACGAGCGGATCTGGTGGCCCCAGCCGATGTCGGTCTTGGAGTCCTCGAGCTTCTGCTGCGCCTCCTGGCGCTTGCGCAGCTCGTGCTCGTACAGCTTGGACTTCAGCATCGTCATCGCCTCGGCGCGATTGCGATGCTGCGAGCGGTCGTTCTGGCACTGCACGACGATGTTGGTCGGCAAGTGCGTGATGCGCACCGCGGAGTCGGTCTTGTTGATGTGCTGGCCGCCGGCGCCGGACGCGCGGTACGTGTCGATGCGCAGGTCGGCCGGGTTGATGTCGACCTCGATCGAGTCGTCGACCTCCGGATACACGAACACGCTCGCGAACGACGTGTGCCGCCGCGCGTTGGAGTCGAACGGGCTCTTGCGCACGAGCCGGTGAACGCCCACCTCGGTGCGCAGGTAGCCGTACGCGTAGTCGCCCTCGACCTTGACCGACGCGCTCTTGATGCCGGCCACTTCGCCCGAGGACTCCTCCAGCACCTCGGTCCGGTAGCCACGGCGCTCGCAATAGCGCAGGTACATTCGCAAAAGCATGGACGCCCAGTCCTGCGCCTCGGTGCCGCCGCTGCCCGCCTGGATGTCGATGAAGCAGTTCGCGGGGTCGAGCGGATTGTTGAACATCCGCCGGAACTCGAGGTCGGCCACCGATTTCTCGAGCCGGGCCAAGTCGTCCTTCACCGCGAGCAGCGTCTCGTCGTCGCCTTCGCCGCGCGCGAGGTCGAAGAGTTCACGGCTGTCGGCGAGCCCGCTGTCGAGCTGGATCAGCGTGCCCACGACGCCGTCGAGGTCCTTCTTTTCCTTGCCCAGCGACTGGGCGCGCGCCTGGTCGTCCCAGATCTTCGGGTCTTCGAGCTCGCGTGCGACGACCGCGAGCCGCTCCGCCTTCACATCGAAGTCAAAGATACCTCCGCAGTTCGGCGGCGCGTTGCGCGACGTCGGCGAGCGAATGGGCGATGACATTGATTTGCTCGGCTTCCATGGCAATTCCTCAAGCGAAACAGTGAATTATACGCGACCACGCGGGCGGCGCCGGGCGCCCGCACCCACGCGGCGCGGCCCCGTGTCACCGCGCGCCGGCCGCGAAGCATGGACGCTGCGACCGTCACCGTCGCAGGGCGCGCTGCAACGGTAGAATTCGTCCCTTGGCCTTCCGCGCGCGCGGACCGCCGCCACCTTCCGGAGCCCTCCATGCCAACCCTGTTCGTCAACAAGGAACGCGTCGACGTCGCCGCCAGCGTCCCCGGCGACACGCCGCTGCTTTGGATCCTGCGCGACAACCTGAACCTCACCGGCACCAAGTACGGCTGCGGGATGTCGATCTGCGGCGCCTGTACCGTCTACATCGACGGCCAGCCGACGCGGTCGTGCGTGACGCCGTTGTCGTCGTTGAAGCCGGGCGTCGAGATCACGACGATCGAGGGTCTCAACACGAAGGAAGGCAAGGCGGTGCAGGCGGCGTGGGAGAAGCTCGACGTGCCGCAGTGCGGCTACTGCCAGTCGGGCCAGGTGATGGCCGCCGCCGCGCTGCTGGCGAAGAAGAAGCGTCCGACCGACGCCGACATCGACGACGCGATGTCCGGCAATGCATGCCGCTGCGCGACCTATGTGCGCATCCGCGCGGCGATCAAGGAAGCCGCGAAGACGCTGGCCTGACGGAGACGACGATGAACCCGATGCGCATGCGCCCCCAGGCTGTCCGCAACGACACGATGACCCGTCGTGTCTTCCTCAAGTCCACCGCCGCTGCCGGCGCCGGCCTCACGCTCGGCATCGGCATGGTCGATGCGTTCGCGCAAGGCTCGGGCCCAGGCAAGACCGTGGGCAGCGCCGCCGCCGGCACGTTCGAGCCCAACGCGTTCCTGCGCGTCGGCCGCGACAACACCGTCACCGTGGTGGTCAAGCACCTCGAGATGGGCCAGGGCGTCTATACGGGCCTGCCGACGCTGATCGCCGAGGAGCTAGACGCCGCGTGGTCGCAGGTGCGCGTGGAAGGCGCACCGGCCGACGCGTCCCGCTACAACAACCTGCTGTGGGGTCCCGCGCAGGGCACCGGCGGCTCGACGGCGATGGCCAACTCGTTCGAGCAATACCGGCAGGCGGGCGCTGCCGCGCGCGCGATGCTGGTCGCCGCCGCGGCCGAGCAATGGAAGGTTCCCGCGGACGCGATCCGGGTGCAGAACGGCGTCGTGTCGCACGCGAGCGGCAGGAAGGCAACCTTCGGCGAGCTGGCCGAAGCCGCCGGGAAGCAGCCGGTGCCCAAGGCGATCAAGCTCAAGGACGCGAAGGACTTCGTGTTCATCGGCAAGCATGTTCCGCGCACCGACTCGAAGGCGAAATCCAACGGCACCGCGTCCTTCACGCAGGACGTGAAGCTGCCGGACATGCTGACGGCCGTGGTCGCGCACGCACCGCGCTTCGGCCAGCGGCTGAAGGGCTTCGACGCCAACAGCGTGTCGGGCATACCGGGTGTGCGCTTTGTCGTGGAGATTCCCACCGGTGTCGCGATCATCGCCACGACGTTCTGGGCCGCGAAGAAGGGCCGCGACGCGCTGAAGGTCGAGTGGGACGAGGCGTCCGGATTCAAGGGCTCGTCACCTGAGCTGATGGCCGAGTACAAGCGCCTCGCGGGCACGCCGGGCAAGGCCGCGCGCAACGACGGCGACGCCGGCCGTGCGATCGAGGGCGCCGCGAAGAAGCTCGAGGCCGTGTTCGAGTTCCCGTACCTCGCGCACGCGGCGATGGAGCCCTTGAACTGCGTGGTCAGGCTCACGGCGGACAGTTGCGAGATCTGGAACGGCGAGCAGTTCCAGACCGGCGACCAGATGGCGGTCGCCAAGTACGTCGGCTTGAAGCCCGAACAGGTGACGCTCAACATGCTCTTCGCCGGCGGCAGCTTCGGCCGGCGGGCGAGCGCCGTGTCGGACTACGTGCTGGAAGCGGTGTCGATCGCGGTCGCGCTCGTGCGTTCCGGCAAGCCGGGGATTCCAGTCAAGATGGTCTGGACGCGCGAGGACGACATGAAGGGCGGCTACTACCGCCCGATGTACGTCCATGCGCTGAAGGCGGGCCTCGACGCGTCGGGCAACGTCGTCGGCTGGCAGCACCGCGTCGTCGGCCAGTCGATCCTCGCCGGCACCGCGTTCGAGTCGATGATGGTCAAGGACGGCATCGACATCACCAGTGTCGAGGGCGCGTCGACGCTCCCGTACGCCATCGCGCAATCTCTCGGTCGAGCTGCACACGCCCAAGCTGCCGGTGCCCGTGCTGTGGTGGCGCTCGGTCGGATCGACGCACACGGCGTATTCGACGGAGACGTTCATCGACGAGCTCGCGGCGGCCGCGGGCAAGGATCCGGTCGCATACCGGCGCGCGATGCTGGCGAAGCACCCGCGGCATCTGGCCGCGCTGGAACTCGCCGCCGCGAAGGCGGACTGGGGCAAGCCGTTGCCCGCGGGCAAGGCGGGCGAGAAACGCGCGCGCGGCATCGCCGTGCACGAGTCGTTCGGCACCGTCGTCGCGCAGGTCGCGGAAGTGACGGTCACGGGCAACGCGTTCCGCGTCGACCGCGTCGTATGTGCGGTGCACTGCGGCATCGCGGTGAATCCCGACATCGTCCGCGCGCAGATGGAAGGCGGCATCGGCTTCGGTCTCACCGCGGCGCTCTACGGGAAGATCACGCTGAAGGATGGCGTGGTCGAGCAGTCCAATTATCACGACTACCCGATGCTGCGGATCAACGAGATGCCCGCGATCGACGTGCACATCGTCCCGTCGACCGACAAGCCCTCGGGCGTGGGCGAGCCGGGCGTTCCGGTGATCGCGCCGGCCGTGGCCAACGCGCTGGCGGCGGCGACCGGCAAGCGCCTGCGCGTATTGCCGTTGTCGCTGGCGTGAAGTCGCCCGCACGCGGCGTCCTCCCTGTTGGATGAGGGCGCCGCGTGCCAGCGGACTCGCGACGACCTGCTCCCACCGGACCGCCAAGGAAGCTCTGCGAAAGGCCCACCGTAAGGCGACTCCCACGCAGCCCGCCGCACGACATTTGTCTTTGCGTAAGGTTTTGTGGCCGCCGCCGCCGGGCCGCCCCAAGGCGGCCGCCTGACTTCGCAGTTTGACGTTCCGGCCGCAAAAGGCGCGACGCCGACTTCACGTCATACATGGGCCCGACGGACGCCTTTTGCGGACGTTCCCCGACGCCTTTTGTGGACGCTTAGTCCACCGCCGCGCGCTCGTCGTCGGCATCCTCGCCCCCGAGGTCGGGATGCAGGCGGTCGTCGCGATAAACGGCGAAGCGCACGCCATTGCGGCCGGACGCCTTCACCGCGTACATGAGCTTGTCGGCGAGCGCCGTCGCGTCCTCGGGCCGCGGGGCGGGGCTCTCGAACGTGATGACGCCCACGCTGAAACTGATCGGCCAGCCTTCGCCGGTCACGGTAACGGTCAGCGCCGTGAACATCGCATCGAACGGCCGGTGCATCGAGCGCGCATCGCCGTTGGGCATGAGCACGGCGAACTCGTCGCCACCCAGGCGCGCGACCATGTCGGATCGGCGTACGCCGCCCAGCAGCGTGCGCGCGATGCGCTGGAGCGCGAGATCGCCGACCGCGTGGCCGTGCGTGTCGTTGAGCTGCTTGAACCGGTCGATGTCGATGATCGCGAGCACGAACGGACGTCCGGTCTGCACCAGGTCGGCATGACAGGACAGGAGCGCATCCTCGAACGCGCGCCGGTTCGCCGTCCCGGTGAGCGGATCGGTGCGGGCATTCGCGCGTTCGGCGCGGAAACCCCGCTCGAGCCGGCTGCGGCGCGCCACTTCGCGCAGCGCACGGCGGGCGACCAGCGCGATCGGCAAGGTCAGGCTCGCGAGCGTCAGCAGCGCGAACGAAAGCGTGCTCCGTGCGTAATAGCGCTGGTCCACGAGCAGCCGGTCGCGCGAGAACGCGGAGAACGCGACGAAACCGGTCCCGGGGATCGCCGACAGCGCGACGACGTCGTCCGGATCGACGACTTCATGCAGCGCGTGCCGCTCGACGCCGGTCACCGTGATCGCGGAGCGCGGAACGCCGGCGAAGGCCAGCCCGGGAGGCAGGGGATCGGTGGACGTCGACCACGCGTACAGGCGTCCCTCGCGGTCCATGATGCCGACCGCCGACCGCTCGCCGACGCGGCTCGTGCGGAACATGTGGACGATGCGCTCGGGATCGAGGACGGTGACGAGCACGCCGTCGAATGCGCCGTCGGGCGAGTCGATGCGGATCGCGAGCGGGACCGCCATGCGCCCCCACACGTGGATGATCGAGGGCTCGCCGATGACCGGCCGGCCGTCGCGGCGTTCGCGCGCGTCCGCGAACCACGGCCGGTCCGCGACGGAAATCGGCTGCCGCCCGCTGGTCCGTGTCGCTGGAGTCCGCGAGCCGGCCGCTGCGATCGAAGCGCACGACGCGCCGCTCGATCTCGGACTGGCTCGTCGCGTTGAACGCCGGCGCAAGGCCGGCCAGCACGTTCGGGTCGCGCGTCCGCTCGTACAGGATGCGGAGCATGCCCAGCGTCCGCTCCGCGGATTCGACGCTGCGGGTGACCTGTTCCTGCAGCACGCGCGCCAGGTTCTCCGCTTCGTTGCGGCCCGCCGCGATCTCGCGGTCGCGCGTCGACGCGATTTCGTACCACGCATAGCCGCCCACCGCGCCCGCGACGACCAGCCACAGCGCCAGGAATGGCCAGAGCACGCGCGCCCGCGAGGCATTGCGGCTATTCATGGCAGCGCGGCCCCGGCGGTCGCCGGAGCGGCGCGCGCGCATCGCAATGGCGCCGGCGCGCGATGCGACCGGTGCGCCCTCGCCGCGTGCGCGCGTGCGCATGGCACGCTCGCACGACCGGGCGTGCGGGCATCGCGTGAGGCGTGGTGCGAAGAGCGACATGCCGGTCCCTTGGTGCTCGTCGGCGCGGGAATCGCCGCGGGTGGGTCGAGCGTTGCAGCGTGCGCGGCGGCGAGGGCGAGTTGCGACCGACTTCTGCCGCGCAACGTCGCCCGGCGACCGTTCCCGCGGTCGCCGGACGCGCCACCGCCGCCTGCGATGTCCATGCGCAACTCCCGTGCCCGCGCCGGAGCGCTGGCTTCGCCGCACCGGTGCCTCGATAATGCGAAGTCCACCGTCCTTCCGCCGCCGATGCACACGCCCCCTGGCTTCATCCCCTCGCACGCGTCGCCCGCCATCCTGCCCGACGATGCCCACGCGTTCGCCTTTCGCGGCGACCGCGTCCTGGTGTTCGCCGGTCCCGACGACACGTTCGCGTTCCCGGGACTCGGCGTGCTGGTCGCGGCCGGCGTGGCCGGTCCCACGCACTTCCTTGGGCATGCTGGGCTCCACCGCATGCGTCGCGGTGAACGTCGCCGACGACATGCACGAGCCGCCGGGCATGCGCTACGTCGGCCTGCGGACGCTGTTCTTCAAGGTGCCCGAACCGCTGCTGGCGCTGGCCGCGCGCGGATTCCAGGTGGTCGACTGGGACCGTAGCCATCGCTATTGCGGGCGCTGCGGCACGCCGACGGTGGCGCGCACGAGCGAGCGGTCGATGGAGTGTCCGGCCTGCGGGCTCGTGGCCTACCCGCGCGTGTCTCCGGCGATGATGGCGCTCGTCACGCGCGGTCGCGACCTCCTGCTCGCGCGATCGCACCGGTTCAAGACCGGAATGTTCAGCGCGCTCGCGGGATTCGTCGAGCCGGGCGAGACGATCGAGGACTGCGTGCGCCGCGAAGTGCGCGAGGAGGTCGGCGTCGAGGTCGGGGAACTGACGTACTTCGCGAGCCAGTCGTGGGCGTTCCCGCATTCGCTGATGATCGCGTTCACCGCCGAATTCGCGGGCGGCGACATCCGCATCGACGACGACGAGATCGCCGAGGCGCGCTGGTTTCCCGCGGACGCGCTGCCGCCGCTGCCGCCAAGCGTGTCGATCGCCCGCCGCCTGATCGAAGTGACCGCCGCACGGTTGCGCGGCGCCTGACGGCCGGGCTGCTAGAATCGCAGTCCGGCCGACGACCTACCGCCGCGTCCGTTCCGTCCCGATGCGCATAGCCACGTTCCTGTTCGCCCTGACCGCCGCGCTGGCCGCCATGCCCGCGCCGGATGCGTTCGCGCAGTCCGACCAGACGACGGATCCGCGCGAATTCAACGAGGCGGCACGCAAGATCTACGCGCAGTCGCTCAAGGACGCACGCGGCCTCGTCGCCGAGCGCAAGTACGCCGATGCGGTCGTAATCCTCGACCGCCTGTCCGCCGAGCGTCCGCGCGAGCCGCAGGCGCGCTTCCTGAAGGGTGTCGTGCTGACCGACACCGGGAAGACGGAAGAGGCGATCGTCGTGTTCCAGGCGATTCTGGGCGACTTCCCCGAACTGCCCGAGCCGCACAACAATCTCGCGGTCCTGTACGCGAAGAAGGGCGAGTACGAGCTCGCGCGCACCGAACTCGAGGCCGCGCTCGCCGCCGCGCCCGACTATGCGGTCGCCTACGAGAATCTGGGCGACATCTACGCGCGCCTTGCCGCCGTGAACTACGAGAAGGCGCTCGCGCGCGATGGGCGCAACCGCGCGGTCGCCACGAAGCTGAAGCTCGTGCGCGACGTCCTCCCGGCACCCGCGATCGCCGCCGCACCGCCGGCGGCACCCGCGCCCGTCGCGGACGCTCCCGCTGCACCGACGCCGCCGCCGCTGCCCGCGCGGCCGACCGAAACCACGCCCGCCGCGCCGGTTCCCGCGCCGGCCGGGATCGCCGCGCCCGCCGCGGCGAAGTGACACCGTTCCCTCGCTTCATCCCAAGGAGAGTCCCATGCTGCGCAAGTTGTCCGTCGCCCTCGCCGCCGTCGCGCTCGCGACCACCGCGGCGTTCGCCGCGAACCCGCAAGTCGAACTCGACACGACCGCCGGCGTCATCAAGGTCGAGCTCTTTCCCGACGCCGCGCCCAAGACGGTCGCCAACTTCCTCGATTACGTGAAGAGCGGCCACTACGCGGGCACGCAGTTCCACCGCGTGATCGACGGCTTCATGATCCAGGGCGGCGGCTTCACGACCGACTTCAAGCAGAAGCCGACGAAGCCGCCCATCCCGATCGAATCGGAAAGCTCGAGCAAGGCCGGCCTCAGGAACGTGCCGGGCACGCTCGCGATGGCCCGCACCGGCGACCCGAATTCCGCCACCTCGCAGTTCTTCATCAACGTGAACAACAACGCGCGGCTCGACTTCACCTCCGCCACGCCGCAGGGCTACGGCTACACGGTGTTCGGCAAGGTGATCGAAGGCATGGACATCGTCGACAAGATCGCGAAGGCCCCCAAGGGCGCGACGGGACCGGTGGCGCCCGGCATCAACCCCGGCGACGTGCCGGTCACGCAGGTCGTCATCAAGTCGGCCAAGGTCATCGGCGGCTGACGCCGCACCCACAGACCATCGGCGGCTGACGCCGCACCCACAGACCATCGGCGGCTGACGCCGCCTCAAGGACACGGAGAATTCCATGGTCGTACTGAAGACAAACCACGGCGACATCACGCTCGAACTCGACGCCGAGAATGCCCCGGCGACCGTCGCCAATTTCCTGCAGTACGTACGCGACGGCCACTACGACAACACGGTGTTCCACCGCGTGATCGACGGCTTCATGATCCAGGGCGGCGGCATGGAGCCCGGCATGAAGCAGAAGCCGACGCGCGCGCCGGTGGCCAACGAGGCGGGCAACGGCGTCAAGAACAAGATGTACACGGTCGCGATGGCGCGCACGTCGGAGCCGCACTCGGCCACCGCGCAGTTCTTCATCAACGTCTCGGACAACGATTTCCTCGACCACAAGGGACCGTCGGCCAACGGCTGGGGCTACTGCGTGTTCGGCAAGGTCGTCGGCGGCAAGGACGTCGTGGACAAGATCCGCGCGGTGCCCACCGCCAACAGCGGCTTCCACCAGAACGTCCCGAAAGACGACGTCGTGATCCTCAAGGCCCAGGAAGTCGCGGCCTGATCGCCGGCCCCGGCGCCCGTTTTCGCGAGAGCCGTCATCGACAATGGGCGCTGACGCGGCGGCAGGAGGGCAGGAGCGTCCGACGCTGTTCCTGTCCGACCTGCACCTGTCTCCCGACCGTCCGGACGCGCTCGCCGCGTTCCACGCATTCGCCGCAGGTCCCGCGCGCGACGCGGCCGCCGTCTACATACTCGGCGACCTCTTCGACTGGTGGGTCGGCGACGACCAGATGCGCGAGCCGTTCGTCGCGCGGGTGGTCGCCGCGCTCGCCGCCCTGCGCGACGCCGGCGTTCCACTGTACGTCGGCCGCGGCAACCGCGATTTCCTGCTCGGCAGCCGCTTCGCCGCCGCGACCGGTGCGCGGCTGCTGCCGGATTGCGAGGTGATCGATGCCGGCGGCGTGCGCACGCTCGTCTCCCACGGCGACGAAATGTGCACCGACGACGTCCAGTACCAGGAATACCGCGCGCGCGTGCGCAGTGCGCCGATGCAGGCGCGCCTGCTGCGCATGCCGTATTTCGCGCGCCGCGTGCTCGCGTGGTGGCTGCGCCGCAAGAGCGGCAACGACAAGGCGCTGAAAGCCGAATCGATCATGGACGTGTCGGGAAGCGCCGTCGACGCCGCGTTCCGCACGCACGGCGTCGCCCGGATGATCCACGGCCACACGCACCGGCCCGCACGACACGTGCATGTGGTCGACGGCACGCCGCGCGAGCGGCACGTGCTCGCCGACTGGCACGACCACGGAAGCTATCTCGAGGCCGACGCGGGCGAGCTTCGCGTCCGTGAGATTCGCGGCCCCGGACGCTGAGGCGTTCGCTCAGGGTCGGAGTCGCATTGCGCACGCCCATGGCGCGATGTGCCACTGCCGTCCCCGCGCAATGCGACTCTGACCCACCCCGCACGAAGCGCCGAGGCCGAAGGCCTACCCCAGCGCCCGCGCGAAGTCCCCGATCAGGTCGTCCCGATCCTCGATGCCTACCGAGATGCGGATCAGCGAATCGGCGATGCCCATGGCGGCGCGTCGCTCCGCACCCATCTCGTAGAAGATCGTATGCGCCACCGGAATCGCCAGCGTCCGGTTGTCCCCCAGGTTCGACGAAAGCACGACGACCTTCAGCCGGTTCAGGAAGTCGAACGCGTCGTGGCCGTCGGCGAGTTCGAACGACAGCAGCCCGCCGTACGCACGGAAGAGCTGCGACGCCAGCGCGTGCTGCGGATGCGTCGCGAGCCCGGGGTAGTAGACGGCGCGCACCTGCGGCCGCTGCTGCAGCCACTCGGCGAGCGCGCGCGCATTCGCGCAGATCCGCTCCATCCGCAGCGCCAGCGTTTCCGAACCGACCGCGATGTGATGCGCCTGTTCCGCCGACAGCGTGCCGCCCCAGTCGCGCAGCCCCTTCTTGCGCAACTGCTGCAGGCCCCAGTTGCGCGGCGGCTGCGATTTGTAGGCATCCGCGATGTTCGGAAACTTCGTCCAGTCGAAGAGGCCGGTGTCGGTGATGCTGCCCGCCAGCGCGTTGCCGTGGCCGCCGATGTACTTGGTCAGCGCGTTCACGACGAGGCTCGCGCCGACGTGCCTGGGCTGGAACAGCCACGGCGACGTCATCGTGTTGTCGACGACGTAGAGGATGCCGCGTTCGCGGCACAGGTCGCCGATCTTCTTCAGGTCCGCCACCTGCACGCGCGGGTTGGCGATCGTCTCGACGAACACGACGCGCGTCGCGGGCGTGATCGCGGCCGCGACGTTTGCCACGTCGGTCGCGTCGACGAACGACACCGGATGCCCGTGCCCTTCGAGCGTCAGCAGCAGGCTCGACGTGTTGCCGAAGACATACTGGCTCGCTACGATGTGGTCGCCGCCCTTCAGCAGCGCCAGCATGATCGCGCCGATGGCCGCCATGCCGGTCGCGAACGTGACGGTGCCCACGCCGTCCTCCATCGCGTTGACCTTGGCCTCGAGCGCCGTCGACGTCGGGTTGCCCTGCCGTCCGTAGGCATATCCCGACGCCTTGCCCTGGAACACGGCCGCCAGTTCGCGGGCGTCGCGGTAGCCGTAGGCCACCGACAGGTGCAGCGGCTTGTGCAGCGCGCCGTGCTCGATCGTCGCGTCGCGGTCGGAATGGAGGATCGCGGTGGTGAAGCCGCGCGGGTGTTCGTTGCTCATGATCGCTGTACCTTGCTGCGCCGGAACGCGGAAAACAAAAAACCCGTCTGGGCGGCCGCCAAACGGGTTTTGTGTGCTCCGCAAAGTATCTCTTTGCTGGAGCGAACCTCGCTTTAGCGGTATTTATAACGCGCCCGCAAGCTGAAGCTTCAAATCGGCGCAATGGAAAGGTTACTGCACAGCGCCGCGCGATGTCAATCCCGCCCCCGGAGGGGATGGCCTTCGCCATGGCGATCTGTAGACTAGCGCCCGGGAGGTCCTCCCCAGTCCCGTAGACGGGACAGTCGGCCTCGCGCTGCGTATCGAGCCACTCGACCCGACACCAACCCACCGATGCCCGCACCGCGGAAGTCCGTGAAGGCGCGCGCGCCCGCACAAGCGCGGGGACCGGCCGCGCCGGCTGCCGCGCGCGGCGCAGCCATCCGCACTGCCGACCAGGTCGCGGCGCTTGCGCACGCGGGCCGCCATCCGCAGGCCATCGCGCTGGCGAGCGACGCACTCGGCCGTGAACCTCTCCCGACCACGGACCGCCTCGCCCTCCTCGATCTGCGCGCAGAGAGCCATCTCGCGCAGGGCGACATCGCCGCAGCGGGCGACGATGCGCGGGCGATGCACGACCTCGCGCGGCGCGCGCGCAAGCCCGCGTTCCGCGCGCAGGCGCTGGCGCGGCGTGCCTATGTCGAGATTCGCTCCAGCCAGTCTGCCGCGGCCGTCGACACCGCGCGCGAGGCCCTCGCGGCCGCGCGTCTTTCGAAAGATCGCGCGCTCGAAGCGACGGCGCTGCTGCGCCTTGGCGAAGCGCAGTTCCGGATGCGCGACAGCGAGGCGGCGGCCAGGACCTCGGCGCAGGCGGCGCGGATGTTCAAGGCGCTCGGCCTGCCGCTCTGGCAGGGCCGCGCGATGTGGGGCGTGTCCGCCGCGCGCAGCGCGCAGGGCCGGGGCGCGGACACCGACCGCGCCGCGCACGAGGCACTGGCACTCGCGCGGCGCAGCGGCGACGCCTACGGCGTGGGCAATGCGCTCAACATGCTCACGTTCTACGAAGTGGACATCGCGAAGCGCATGGCGCTGCTGCGCGAGGCGCTCGCGGCGTTCGAGGCGGCGGGGTACGTCGAGCGCCAGGGGGTGGTCACGCACAACCTGGGCCTCCTCTATTTCCGGCTCGGCCTGTATCACCGCGCGCGCCGCCTGCTGCGCAGCGCGATCGAGATCTACACGCGCACGCGGGCCGGCGGGCTCGCGTTGTCGGTGTGGATGCTGACATGGACGGAGCGCGCGCTGGGGCACATCTCCGAAGCGCGCGCCTATGCCCTGCAGGCGATCGATCTCTGGAAGACGACGGGCGGCACCGCCGCGACCGCCCAGGCGGCGGTGGCGTCGGGACTCATTGCCCAGTGGGACGGCGACCGCGCGGCCGCGCGGTCCCTGCTCGGGGAAGGCGAGCGGCTCGTGCAGGGGACGGACCACCTCGCGCTGGCGATGATGGCGGCCATCGGCCTGTCGAATGTCCTGCTCGAGGACGGCGATCCGGCGGACTCGCTCGCGGCCATCGAGCGCGCGATCGCGGTCCATCGCGCCAACGGCGGCGGCGAGGTCCAGGGCGTGGACACGATCTGGATGCTCCGGCAGTACGTCGAGGCGCTGCGCGCGAACGGGCGCGACGCCGCGGCACGCCGGGCGCTCGCGACGGCGTACCGTCATGTCGTCGAGCCGATCGCGCGGCTCACCGACGAAGGATTGCGCCGCAACTATCTCGGCAAGGTCGAGGACAACCGCGAGATCGTGCTCGCCGCACTGGCCGAGCGCGCCCGCCGCCCGCGCACGAAGCGCCGTCCCGCCCACCTGACCGGTGCCGCGAACCTGCGCGAGCCGTTCGAGCGCCTCGTCGACACGGGCCTCCGGCTCAACGAGTTGCGCAGCAGCGCAGAGTTGCACGAGTTCCTGATCGACGAGGCGACCGAGCTTTCCGGCGCGCGAGCGCGTGCTGCTGGTCCTGGCAACGTCGGAAGGCCCGCGGCTCGCGGGTTCGCTCGTGCCGGCAGGCGAGGATGCGTCGGTGCTGCTGCAGACCGTCGCCGCCGACCTCGACCTGGTGCGCAGCTCGCGCGTTGCGCTTCTCGCGTACGCGCCGGAAGGTGCCGGCGAACTCGCGCAGCGCTCGCGCGTGATCGCGCCGCTCATCGCGCGCAAGGAACTGCTGGGCTTCCTGTACGCGGACCTCGACGGCGCGTTCGGCCGCTTCCACGACGCCGACCGCGACCTCCTCGGGATGCTGGCGAGCCAGGCCGCCGTCGCGCTCGACAACGCGCAATGGTCGCAGGGTCTCGAGCAAAAGGTGGCCGAGCGCACCGAGGCGCTGCAATCCAGCAACGCGCTGCTCGAGCAGCGCGCGGGCGAGCTCGTCGCTCATCAACAGCATCCAGCAGGGCCTGGCCGCGAAGCTCGACTTCCAGAGCATCGTCGAACCTCGTGGGCGACAAGCTGCGCGAGGTATTCGGCAGCGAGGACCTCAGCATCCGCTGGTGGGACGAAGCGGCGAACACGATCGAGAACCTCTACGCCATCGAGCACGGCCGTCCGCTGCCGCGGACGCCGCCCTGGCCTATCAAGGCGGGCGGCGCCGACCGAACGGCTGCTGCATACGGGCGTCGGCGGCTTCTACGGCAGCCATGCGGAGCAGGTGGCCGCCGGCATCCCCGGCCCCACGCCGGGCACCGACTGGTGCCTGTCGATCATGGCCGCGCCCATCCGCGGCTCGCGATCGCGTGCTCGGTCACATCGTGATCGAGAATCACGAGCGCGAGCACGCCTATCGGCGAGGCCGAGCTGCGCCTGCTGACGACGATCGGCGCCACGATGGGCGTCGCGCTGGAGAACGCGCGCCTCTTCGACGAGACGCAGCGGCTGCTGAAGGAGACCGAGCAGCGCAACGCCGAGCTGGCGGTGATCAACAGCATCCAGCAGGGCATGGCGGCGCAGCTCGACTTCCAGGCGATCGTCGACCTGGTCGGCGACAAGCTGCGCGAGGTGTTCGCCACCGGCGACATGCGGCATCCGCTGGCTCGACCATGCGGCCGGCGACGGTCCACTGCGCTCTACGGCTACGAGCACGGCGTGCGGCTCGACTGCCGCGCGCCGCTCGCCGATGCGGGCGCATCGACCGAGTTCCTGATGCGAGCGGCGCGTGCTCGTGGTCCGACACCGCGCGCCGAGCTGACGGCGCACGGGCGTGCGTCGCGATGCCCGGCACCGACGCCTGCCATCTGCATGGTCGGCGTCGCCGATCGTCGGCAGCGACCGCGTGCTCGGCAGCATCGTCCTCGAGAACTACGAGCGCGAGAACGCCTTCGGCGAGTCCGACGTGCGCCTGCTGACGACCGTCGCCGCCAGCATGGGCGTGGCGCTCGAGAACGCGCGCCTGTTCGACGAGACGCAGCGCCTGCTGAAGGAGACCGAGCAGCGCAACGCCGAGCTGGCGGTGATCAACAGCATCCAGCAGGGCATGGCCGGCGAGCTCGACTTCCAGGCCATCGTCGACCTGGTCGGCGACAAGCTGCGCGAGGTGCTGCAGACCGGCGGACATCGGCATCCGCTGGTACGACCCGAGACGCGACACGGTCGCACTTCCTGTACGAGTACGAGCACGGCACAGCGGCTGACGATGCCGCGCCGAGTCCGCCGCGCCGGAAGCGCTGGCACGCAGGTCATCGCCGACGCGCAGCCGTCATCGTCCGCAACACGCGCGGCCGAGCGTCGCGGCCGGCCGGGCGTCGTGCCCGGCACCGATGCACAGCAGTCGACCGCTGACGGTGCCGATCATCGGCAGCGACCGCGTCGTCGGCATCGATCGTCGTCGAGAGCTTCGAGCGCGAGCACGCCTTCGGCGAGAGCGACGTGCGCCTGCTCGACCACCGTCGCCGCGAGCATGGGCGTGGCGCTCGAGAACGCGCGCCTCTTCGACGAGACGCAGCGGCTGCTCAAGGAAACCGAGCAGCGCGCCGCCGAGCTGGCGGTCATCAACAGCATCCAGGAGGGCATGGCCGCCGAGCTCGACTTCCAGGCGATCGTCGACCTGGTCGGCGACAAGCTGCGCGAGGTGTTCCGCACCGGCGACATCGGCATCCGCTGGTACGACCCGCAGCGACCGGCCTCATGCACTACCTCGTACGCAGTACGAGCACGGCGTGCGGCTCGCGATCCGCGCCGGCAGCCCGAGCTCGAGCGGCATCTGGGCGCACGTCGTCGCGACGCGCGCAGCCGGTCGTCGCCGAACAGCGCCGGCCGAGCGACGCGGCACGGGCGTGCAGACGCGTGCCGGGCACCGACCAGTGCGCAGTCGCGCGATCCTCGTGCCGATCGTCGGCAGCGACCGCGTGCTCGGCATGATCAGACCTCGAGAACTACGAGCGCGAGCACGCGTTCGGCGAGTCCGAGGTGCGCCTGCTGACGACCGTCGCCGTCGAGCATGGGCGTCGCGCTGGAGAACGCGCGCCTCTTCGACGAGACGCAGCGGCTGCTGAAGGAGACCGAGCAGCGCGCGGCCGAGCTGCGCGATCATCAACAGCGTGCAGCAGGCGCTGGCCGGCGAGCTCGACATCCAGGGCGTCTACGACCTCGTCGGCGACAAGCTGCGCGAGGTGTTTCCGCGATCGCTGGAAGGCATCCGCCTCGTCGACAGGGCCACGGGCCTGATGCACTTTCCCTACGGCGTCCTCGACGGCGAGCGCGTGCATCCGCTCGCCATCGCCGCTCACCGACCGCGGTCTCTGTGCCGAGGTGGTCCGCACCGGCGCCACGCTGCTGTTGAACGAAGACGTCCGCGAGAAGGCCGCGCGGCTGGGCTCGACGGGCCTCATCGCCGGCAACCGCCATCCCAAGTCGATCCTCCTGGTCCCGATGCTCGTGGCCGGGCAGACGCAGGCGATCATCGTCCTCAACGACATGGAGCGCGAGCAGGCGTTCAGCGAGACGAGGTCCGCCTGCTGGAGACGCTCGCCGCCAGCATGAGCGTCGCGCTGGCAGAACGCGCGACTCTTCGACGAGACGCAGCGGCTGCTGAAGGAGACCGAGCAGCGCTCGTCCGAGCTGGCCGTCATCAACAGCATCCAGCAGGGGATGGCCGGGAAGCTCGACTTCCAGGCGATCGTCGACCTCGTCGGCGACAAGCTGCGCGAGCTCTTCGCCACCGGCGACCTGGCGATCCACTGGCGCGACGAGAACACCGAGCTCGTTCACTCGCTTTATGTCTACGAGCACGGGCAGCGGCTCGCGAACACGCCCGTGCAGCCGTACGACCCCGAGAAGCCCATAAACAAGGCGCTGAATGCCGGCCGGCCCGTCGTGATGGGCGACCGTGCAGCGATGGACGCCCTCGGCATCAGGACCGTACCGGGAACGGACCCGAGTCTCGCGTGCGTCTTCGTTCCCGTGATGGTCGGCAGCCGGCTCGTCGCGGCGATCTCGATCGAGAGCTTCGAGCGCGAGCATGCGTTCGACGAAGCCCAAGTCCACCTGCTGTCGACGATCGCTGCGTCGATGGGCGTCGCGCTCGAGAACGCGCGGCTGCTGGCGGAGACCCAGCGCGGCGCGCGCGAGTCGGCCGCGCTCTCCGACGTCGGTCGCGACCTGTCGTCCACACTCGACCTGCCCACGGTGATGGACCGCATCGCCGCGCACGCGAAGGCACTGCTCGCGGCGAGCGACAGCGCGATCTTCGTGCCGGCGGCGGACGGGAAGACGTACCACGCGATAGTCGCGATCGGCGGCGCGGGCGCGCAGATCAAGGCCACGTCGATCACGCTGGGTGAAGGCATCATCGGCCAGCTCCTGCAAAGCGGTCGCGCCGAGCTCATCAACGACACGCAGGCCGACCCGCGCGCCGTGCAGATCCCCGGCACGCAGCCGCAGCGCGACGAGCGGATGATGGTGGTGCCGCTCCTGTCCGGCGACGTCGTGCAGGGCGCGATGGCCGTGTGGCGCACGGGCGGGGAACCGTTCGAGCCGCGCGAGCTCGCGTTCCTGCAGGGCCTCTCGCGCCAGGCGGCCGTCGCGCTGCAGAACGCGCGCCTCTTCAACGAGACGTCGGAGGCACTCGAACGGCAGACGGCATCGGCCGAGGTGCTGCAGGTGATCAGCGGCTCGATGGCCGACCCGAAGCCGGTGTTCGACAAGATCCTCGACAGCTGCGCGAAGCTCTTCGGCGCAGGCGACCCGGCGGTGTGCCTGGTCGACGGCGAAGAGCTCCGCATCGGCGCGTACCGCGGCAAGTTCACCGAGGAGGTCGAGCAGGCGTTTCCCCGCCCGCTCGCCGGCACGATCAGCGACATGGCGATCCGGCAGGGTTCGGTCCTGTATCGCCCGAGCGTACTGGCGGCGGGCGACATGCCGGGCTACGTCACGGACGTCGCACGCGAACGGGGCGATTTCTCCGTCGTGAACGCCCCGATGTCGTGGAGCGGCAACGCCATCGGCACGATCGACATCATCTGCACGCCGCCGCGGGCGTTCTCGGACGCCGAGTTGGGCCTCGTCCGGACGTTTGCCGACCAGGCGGCGATCGCGATCCAGAACGCGCGCCTGTTCAACGACACGCAGGAGGCGCTCGCTCGCCAGACGGCGACGGCGGAGATCCTGCGGGTGATCAGTGGCTCGCCGTCGAGCGTCCAGCCGGTGTTCGATGCGATCGTCGGCACGGCGGTGCGCCTGCTCGCGTGCGACCTCACGGTGGCGGTGCTGCGCCGTGGCAATACGCATTCGATGGTAGCCGGCGCGACCCGGGACGGGTCCCCACTCGGGCTCGGCGCCTACGACAACCCCATCGACCCCGACGCCGACTTCCCGTCGCGCGTGTTCACGACCGGCCAGATGCTGCACGTCCCCGATTGGTCGTCGATGGATTTGCCCGCGAAGGAACGGCAAATCCGCGCCGCGAGCGGAATGGCCGCGTCGCTGATGGTACCGATGGTCCGCGAAGGCGAGTGCATCGGCGTGCTGGTATTCGGGCGCAAGACGCCGGGCCCGTTCCGCGACACCGAGATCGCGCTGGCCGAGTCCTTCGCCGACCAGGCGCTGATCGCCATCGAGAACGTGCGGCTGTTCAACGAGACCAAGGATGCCCTCGAGCAGCAGACGGCGACCGCCGAGGTGCTGGACGTCATCAGCCATTCGATGGCGGATGCCTCGCCGGTGTTCGAGAAGATCGTCGAATGCTGCGACCGGCTATTCCCGGCGCAGGCCTTCGCACTGGGCATCGTCGACGAGCGCGACCAGGTGGCCGTGCCGGTGTTCCGCGTGACCGACGCGGCGCGCCGCCGTCTCGGCGAGGCCGGTGCCGCCGCGGTCGAATCGCGGATTCGCGCGGCGTTCCCGCGGCCGCTCGCCGGCACGCTGACCGAGCAGGCGATCCGCAGCGGACGTCTGGTCGAGATCCGCGACCTGCGCGACGAGAGCATCGCGTCGCAGCCGGCCGTGCAGGCCGCGCTGCAGATGAACCTCGGCACGTCGGTGGTCATCGCGCCGCTGATGTGGGAAGGTCGAGGCGTCGGCACGCTGTCGATGTTCCGTGAAGAGGTCGAGGGCGTGCGCGAGCGCGAGAACGCGCTGCTCAAGACGTTCGCAGACCAGGCCGTGATCGCGATCCAGAACGCGCGGCTTATCAACGAGACCCGGGAAGCGCTGGAACGCCAGACGGCGACAGCCGAGATCCTGCGGGTCATCAGCGGCTCGGTCACCGACACGCAGCCGGTATTCGACGCCATCGTGGAGAGTTGCCAGCGCCTGTTCGCGGGCAAGGCCGTCGCGCTCGTGTTTCCGAACGGGCAGCACCTCGAAGCGGTCGCGTATTCCGACGACAGCGGCACGCGGCGCGGGCCGGGCATGCTGAAGCCCTGGCCGCTCGATCGCGGCAGCGGCGCCGGCACCTGCATCCTCGACTCGCGGGTCGTCAACGTGGCAGACACCGCGGAAGGCGCGAAGGAGTTCTCGCGAATGCAGGATCTCGCGATCGCGCTGGGATACAAGTCCTGCCTGTTCGTCCCGCTGCTGCGCGAGGCCCAGGCCATCGGCTGCATCACGATCCTCCGCGCGACCGCCGGGCGCTTCGACGACCAGGAGGTCGCGCTCGCGCAGACGTTCGCGGACCAGGCGGTGATCGCGATCCAGAACGCGCGCCTCTTCAACGAGACGAAGGAGGCGCTGGAGCGGCAGACGGCGACCGCCGAGGTCCTGCGCGTGATCAGCGAGTCGCCGACCGACGTGCAGCCCGTGCTCGACGCGGTGGCGGAGCGCGCCGGCGTGCTCTGCCACGCGGACGGCAGCCGCGTCTGGCTGGTCGTCGACGGGCAACTGCGCGCGATGACGAGCTACGGACCTGCGTATGCGACAGGTCCCGGGATCGACGTCCTGCCCCTCGGCAGGACTTCGATCGGCGGCCGCACGGTCCTGGAGCGCCGCGACATCCACGTCGAGGACGTGGTTCCTCTCATGGAATCCGAATACCCGGACATCCGCGAGATTCCAGGAGCGCTATGGTTTCCGCACCGTGCTGAACGTTCCTCTGCTGCGCGAGGGCGAGGCCGTGGGCGCAATTCTTCCTGCTCCGCAACGAGGTGCGCCCGTTCGCACCGGCCGAGATCAGCCTGCTGCAGACGTTCGCCGACCAGGCGGTGATCGCGATCGAGAACGTGCGCCTGTTCAACGAAACGAAGGAGGCGCTGGCGAGCCAGACCGCCAGCGCCGACATCCTGCGTGTCATCAGCAGTTCGCCCACCGACGTGCAGCCGGTGTTCGATGGCGATGTCGCAGCCCAGGCGCTTGACTGCGGTGGTGACGATCGCATCGAACACGGGCTGCACGTCGGTGGGCGAGCTGCTGATGACGCGCAGGATGTCGGCGCTGGCGGTCTGGCTCGCCAGCGCCTCCTTCGTCTCGTTGAACAGGCGCACGTTCTCGATCGCGATCACCGCCTGGTCGGCGAACGTCTGCAGCAGGCTGATCTCGGCCGGTGCGAACGGGCGCACCTCGTTGCGGAGCAGGGAGATTGCGCCCACGGCCTCGCCCTCGCGCAGCAGCGGCACGTTCAGCACGGTGCGGAAACCATAGCGTTTCTGGATCTCGCGGATGTCCGGGTATTCGGAGTCCATGAGCGGAACCACGTCCTCGACGTGGATGTAGCGGCGCTCCAGGACCGTGCGGCCGCCGATCGAAGTCCTGCCGAGGGGCAGGACGTCGATCCCGGGACCTGTCGCATACGCAGGTCCGTAGCTCGTCATCGCGCGCAGTTGCCCGTCGACGACCAGCCAGACGCGGCTGCCGTCCGCGTGGCAGAGCACGCCGGCGCGCTCCGCCACCGCGTCGAGCACGGGCTGCACGTCGGTCGGCGACTCGCTGATCACGCGCAGGACCTCGGCGGTCGCCGTCTGGCGCTCCAGCGCCTCCTTCGTCTCGTTGAAGAGGCGCGCGTTCTGGATCGCGATCACCGCCTGGTCCGCGAACGTCTGCGCGAGCGCGACCTCCTGGTCGTCGAAGCGCCCGGCGGTCGCGCGGAGGATCGTGATGCAGCCGATGGCCTGGGCCTCGCGCAGCAGCGGGACGAACAGGCAGGACTTGTATCCCAGCGCGATCGCGAGATCCTGCATTCGCGAGAACTCCTTCGCGCCTTCCGCGGTGTCCGCCACGTTGACGACCCGCGAGTCGAGGATGCAGGTGCCGGCGCCGCTGCCGCGGTCGAGCGGCCAAGGCTTCAGCATGCCCGGCCCGCGCGCCGCGCCGGTGTCGTCCGAATAGGCGACCGATTCGAGCACCTGTCCGTTCGGAACCACGAGCGCGACCGCCTTGCCCGCGAACAGACGCTGGCAACTCGCGACGATCGCATCGAATACCGGCTGCGTGTCGGTGACCGAGCCGCTGATGACGCGCAGGATCTCGGCGGTCGCCGTCTGGCGCTCGAGCGCTTCCCGGGTCTCGTTGAACAGCCGCGCGTTCTGGATCGCGATCACCGCCTGGTCGGCGAACGTCTTGAGCAGCGCGTTCTCGCGCTCGCGCACGCCCTCGACCTCTTCGCGGAACATCGTCAGCGAGCCGATGCCGCGGCCTTCCCACATCAGCGGCGCGATGACCACCGACGTGCCGAGGTTCATCTGCAGCGCGGCCTGCACGGCCGGCTGCGACGCGACGCTCTCGTCGCGCAGGTCGCGGATCTCGACCAGACGTCCGCTGCGGATCGCCTGCTCGGTCAGCGTGCCGGCGAGCGGGCGCGGGAACGCGGCGCGAATCCGCGCCTCGACCTCGGCGGTCCCGGCCTCGCCGAGTCGACGGCGGGCCGCGTCCGTCACGCGGAACACCGGCACGGCCACCTGGTCGCGCTCGTCGACGATCCCCAGCGCGAAGGCCTGCGCCGGGAACAGCCGGATGCAGCACTCGACGATCTTCTCGAACACGGGCGAGGCGTCGGCCATCGAGTGGCTGATGACGTCGAGCACCTCGGCCGTGGCGGTCTGCTGCTCCAGCGCCTCGCGGGTCTCGTTGAAGAGGCGCGTGTTCTCGATCGCGATCAGCGCCTGGTCGACGAACGACTCCGCGAGCGCGATCTCGGTGTCGAGGAAGGGCACCGGCGCGGGCACGGGCCGAGCGCCAGCACGCCGATGCACTCGCCGTCGCGCAGCAGGGGCACGTACAGCGCGCATTGGACATCCGAGGTGGTCGCGGATGAGCTGCTCGTGCTCCGGCAGATCGATCTTCGACCAGTCGGGCAGGTGCAGGAGCGACCGCGCGGCGATGGCGCGCGACGGGAAGTTCGGCGCGGGGTCGACCGGCACCACGGACGGGCCCATGTCGGACATCGGCCCGGAGGGCGTGGCGCCCGCCGCCGGGGAGTAGGTCCTGCCGTCGCTGCGGATCAGGATCGCGAAGTCGCAGGTGAGCAGGCGCACCGCGGTCTCCACGATCGCGGCGAACACCGGCTTCACGTCGGTGGGCGAGCCGCTGATCACCCGCAGGATGTCGGCCGTCGCCGTCTGGCGCGCGAGCGCTTCCTGCGTCTCGTTGAACAGGCGCGCGTTCTGGATCGCGATCGCCGCCTGGTCGGCGAACGTCCGGACGAGGCCCAACTCGGCGTCCGAGAACGCCCGCGGCGGCGTGCAGATGATGTCGATCGTGCCGATGGCGTTGCCGCTCCACGACATCGGGGCGTTCACGACGGAGAAGTCGCCCCGTTCGCGTGCGACGTCCGTGACGTAGCCCGGCATGTCGCCGGCCGCCAGCACGCTCGGGCGATACAGGACCGAACCCTGCCGGATCGCCATGTCGCTGATCGTGCCGGCGAGCGGACGGGGAAACGCCTGCTCGACCTCCTCGGTGAACTTGCCGCGGTACGCGCCGATGCGCAGCACGTCGCCGTCGACCAGGCACACCGCCGGGTCGCCTGCGCCGAAGAGCTTCGCGCAGCTGTCGAGGATCTTGTCGAACACCGGCTTCGGGTCGGCCATCGAGCCGCTGATCACCTGCAGCACCTCGGCCGACGCGGTCTGCCGTTCGAGCGCCTCCGACGTCTCGTTGAAGAGGCGCGCGTTCTGCAGCGCGACGGCCGCCTGGCGCGAGAGGCCCTGCAGGAACGCGAGCTCGCGCGGCTCGAACGGCGCCCCGCCCGTGCGCCACACGGCCATCGCGCCCTGCACGACGTCGCCGGACAGGAGCGGCACCACCATCATCCGCTCGTCGCGCTGCGGCTGCGTGCCGGGGATCTGCACGGCGCGCGGGTCGGCCTGCGTGTCGTTGATGAGCTCCGGCGCGACCGCTCTGCAGGAGCTGGCCGATGATGCCTTCGCCGACGGTGATCGACGTGGCCTTGATCTGCGCGGCTGCCATGCCGAGCGCGACGATCGCGTGGTACGTCTTCCCGTCCGCCGCCGGCACGAAGATCGCGCTGTCGCTCGCTGCGAGCAGCGTCTTCGCGTGCGCGGCGATGCGGTCCATCACGGTGCGGAGGTCGAGCGTGGACGACAGGTCGCGACCGACGTCGGAGAGCGCGGACGACTCGCGCGCGCCGCGCTGCGTCTCCGCCAGGAGGCGCGCGTTCTCGAGCGCGACGCCCATCGACGCGGCGATCGTCGACAGCAGGTGGACCTGGGCGTCGTCGAATGCATGCTCGCGCTCGAAGCTCTCGATCGAGATCGCCGCGACGAGCCGGCTGCCGACCATCACGGGCACGAAGACGCACGCGAGACTCGGGTCCGTGCCCGGTACGGTCCTGATGCCGAGGGCGTCCATCGCTGCACGGTCGCCCATCACGACGGGCCGGCCGGCATTCAGCGCCTTGTTCATGGGCTTCTCGGGGTCGTACGGCTGCACGGGCGTGTTCGCCAGCCGCTGCCCGTGCTCGTAGACATAGAGCGAGTGAACGAGGTCGGTGTTCTCGTCGCGCCAGTGGATCGCCAGGTCGCCGGTGGCGAAGAGCTCGCGCAGCTGGTCGCCGACGAGGTCGACGATCGCCTGGAAGTTCAACTCCCTGGCCATCCCCTGCTGGATGCTGTTGATGACGGCGAGCTCGGAGGAGCGCCGCTCGGTCTCCTTCAGCAGCCGCTGCGTCTCGTCGAAGAGGCGTGCGTTCTCCAGCGCCACGCCCATGCTGTTGGCCAGCGTCTGCAAGCAGCCGCACGTCGGCCTCGCCGAATGCGTGCTCGCGCTGCATGTCCATCAGGTGGATCATTCCGCGCACGCGCCCGTCGACCTTCAGCGGCACGAACACCGCGGACTTCTCGTGCTTCGTGCCCGCGATCGTCGTCGAGCCGTAGCCTGCGGCCACCCGCTCCAGGTCCTCGTTGATCACCACCGTTTCGCCGGACTCGATGACATGCCGGCCGAGCCCCCGCTCGGGCAGCGGGTGCGGCGCGATCGTGATTCGCTCGCCTTGCTCGGACAGGTAGACGTAGTCGATCAGGTCCGTGTCGGGGTCGTAGATGCGTATGCCGAGGTCGCAGTTGCCGAAGATCTCGCGGATCTTGTCGCCGACGGCGTCGTAGATGCCCTGGATGTCGAGCTTGGCCGCCAGCCCCTGCCTGGACGCCGTTGATGATCGCGAGCTCGGCCGCGCGCTGCTCGCTCTCCTTGAACAGGCGCTGCGTTTCGTCGAAGAGTCGCGCGTTCTGCAGCGCGACGCTCATGCTGGCGGCGAGCGTCTCCAGCAGGCGGACGTCGTCCGGGCTGAACGCGTGCTCGCGCTCCATGTCGTTGAGGACGATGATCGCCTGCGTCTGCCCGGCCACGAGCAGCGGCACCAGCAGGATCGACCTGGGATGCCGGTTGCCGGCGATCGAGCCCCGTCGAGCCGAGCCGCGCGGCCGCCTCCGCGACGTTCTCGTTCAGCAGCAGCGTGGCGCCGGTGCGGATGACCTCGGCGCCGAGACCGCGGTCCGACAGCGGCGATCGGCGGCGGATACACGCGCTTGCCGTCGAGGACGCCGTAGGGAAAGAGCATCTGGCCGGAGGCCGGTCGACGACGCGGATGCCTTCCAGCGATCGCGGAAACACCTCGCGGAGCTTGTCGCCGACGGCGTCGTACACGCCCTGGATGTCGAGCTCGCCGGCCAGCGCCTGCTGCACCGCGTTGATGATCGCGAGCTCCGCCGAGCGCTGCTCGGTCTCCTTCAGCAGCCGCTGCGTCTCGTCGAAGAGGCGCGCGTTCTCGAGCGCGACGCCCATGCTCGACGCGACGGTGGTGAGGAGCCGTACCTCGGCGTCGCCGAAGGCGTTCTCGCGCTCGAAGTTCTCGAGGCTGATCATGCCGAGCACGCGCTCGCTGCCGAGCATCGGGATGTGGATCGACGACTGGCACTGGTCGGTGCCCGGCACGAGCGCGCACGCCCGGCGCGTCGTAGTCGGCGCGGGTCGGGAAGCCGACCGGTTGCCGCGTCGCGACCAGTCGTGTCCAGATGCCCTGCGGGAGCGGTGCCGCCGGATCCGGATGCAGGCGTACGCCGTGCTCGTACGCGTACAGGTAGTGCAGCAGGTTCGCCTTCGGATCGTACCAGCGGATGCCGAGGTCGCCGGTCGCGGAACACCTCGCGCAGCTTGTCGCCGACCGTGTCGACGATCGCCTGGAAGTCGAGCTCGGCGGCGATGCCTTCCTGGATGCTGTTGATCAGCGCCAGCTCGGCGCTGCGCTGCTCGGTCTCCTTGAAGCAGCCGCTGCGTCTCGTCGAAGAGGCGCGCGTTCTCGAGCGCGATGCCCATGCTCGCGGCGACGGTCGACAGCAGGCGCACCTCCGCGTCGCCGAACGCGCTCTCGCGCTCGTAGTTCTCCAGGATGATGCTGCCGAGCACGCGGTCGCCGGCGACGATGGCGACGCCGATCAGGCAGAGGCCCGCGTCGGTGCCGGGCATGACGATGCCCAGGCCATGGGCGACCAGGTCGGCGCGCGTGTTGGCCACGAGGACCCGGCGCTCGGCCAGGAACCGGTCGATCGGCCGCTGATCGGCGACGGGCATCGTGTCGAGCCGCACGCCCGTGCTCGTAGCAGTAGAGCGAGTGCACCTCGTCGGCGGCCGCGATCGAGCCAGCGGATCTGCATGTCGCCCGTCGCGAATACCTCGCGCAGCTTGTCGCCGACGAGGTCGACGATCGCCGCGAAGTCGAGGCTCGGCCGACATGCCCTCCTGGATGCTGTTGATCACCGCCAGCTCGGCGTTGCGCTGCTCGGTCTCCGCCAGCAGCCGCTGCGTCTCGTCGAAGAGACGCGCGTTCTCCAGCGCGACGCCCATCGTGGCGCCGATCGTCGTCAGCACCCGCAGCTCGGCCTCGCCGTACGCATGCTCGCGCTCGTGATTCTCGATCACGATGTGACCGAGCACGCGGCGCGAGCCGCGGATCGGCGCGGCCATGATCGACAGGCACCAGTCGGTGCCCGGCGTGGCGCCGAGTATGCCGGCGGCCACCTGCTCGGCGTGGCTGCCGTAGAAGCCGCCGACGCCCGAGCGCAGCAGTTGCTCGGCTGGGCCGCCGGCCTTGAGTGGCTGGGGCGCCGTCCGCGGCAGCGGGCGGCCGTGCTCGATGCAGTAGAGATTCTGCGACGTGTTCGCCTCGGGGTCCCACCAGCGGATGCTCAGGTCCTCGCTGCCGAACACCGTGCGCAGCTTGTCGCCGACCAGGTCCACGATGCCCTGGAAGTCGAGCTTCGCGGCCATGCCCTGCTGGATGCTGTTGATGAGCGCGAGCTCGCCCGCGCGCTGCTCGAGCAGCGCGTTGCTGGACTGCAGCGCCTCGGTGCGCTCGGCCACCTTCTGCTCGAGCCCCTGCGACCACTGCGCGTTGTCGAGCGCGACGGCGGCCTGGCTCGCCAGCATCCCGAGGAGGTCGCGGTCGGAGTCGTGGAAGCGGCCGAATGCGCCGTCCAGGTCGGCGTACAGGAAGCCCAGCAGTTCCTTGCGCGCGATGAGCGGCGCGATCACGCGCGAGCGCTGCGCGAGTTCGTCGGCGCCTTCCGGTGCGTACGCGAGAAGCGCGACGCGCGTGCTGCGCACCCGATCGAGGTCGGCGGCGACGGCCTGCAGCAGCGCCGACGCATCCTCGCCTGCCGGCACGAGCGAACCCGCGAGCCGCGGGCCTTCCGACGTTTCCAGGACCAGCAGCACGCGTTCCGCGCCGGAGAGCTCGGTCGCCTCGTCGATCAGGAACTCGTGCAGCTCGGCGCTGCTGCGCAACTCGTTGAGCCGCAGGCCCGTGTCGACGAGGCGCTCGAACGGCTCGCGCAGGTTCGCCGCACCGGTCAGGTGGGCCGGACGGCGCTTCGTGCGCGGCCGGCGGGCGCGCTCGGCCAGTGCGGCGAGCACGATCTCGCGGTTGTCCTCGACCTTGCTGAGATAGTTGCGGCGCAATCCTTCGTCGGTGAGCCGCGCGATCGGCTCGACGACATGACGGTACGCCGTCGCGAGCGCCCGGCGTGCCGCGGCGTCGCGCCCGTTCGCGCGCAACGCCTCGACGTACTGCCGGAGCATCCAGATCGTGTCCACGCCCTGGACCTCGCCGCCGCCGTTCGCGCGATGGACCGCGATCGCGCGCTCGATGGCCGCGAGCGAGCCCGCCGGATCGCCGTCCTCGAGCAGGACATTCGACAGGCCGATGGCCGCCATCATCGCCAGCGCGAGGTGGTCCGTCCCCTGCACGAGCCGCTCGCCTTCCCCGAGCAACGACCGCGCGGCCGCGCGGTCGCCGTCCCACTGGGCGACGAGTCCCGACGCCACCGCCGCCTGGGCGGTCGCGGTGGCGCCGCCCGTCGTCTTCCAGAGATCGATCGCCTGCTGGGCGTAGGCGCGCGCTTCGGAGGTGTGACCCAGCGCGCGCTCCGTCCATGTCAGCATCCATACCGACAACGCGAGCCCGCCGGCCCGCGTGCGCGTGTAGATCTCGATCGCGCTGCGCAGCAGGCGGCGCGCGCGGTGATACAGGCCGAGCTGGAAATAGAGGAGGCCCAGGTTGTGCGTGACCACCCCCTGGCGCTCGACGTACCCGGCCGCCTCGAACGCGGCGAGCGCCTCGCGCAGCAGCGCCATGCGCTTCGCGATGTCCACTTCGTAGAACGTGAGCATGTTGAGCGCGTTGCCCACGCCGAGTGGGTCGCCGCTGCGCCGCGCGAGCGCCAGCGCCTCGTGCGCGGCGCGGTCGGTGTCCGCGCCCCGGCCCTGCGCGCTGCGCGCTGCGGACACGCCCCACATCGCGCGGCCCTGCCAGAGCGGCAGGCCGAGCGCCTTGAACATCCGCGCCGCCTGCGCCGAGGTCCTGGCCGCCGCCTCGCTGTCGCGCATCCGGAACTGCGCTTCGCCCAGGCGCAGCAGCGCCGTCGCTTCGAGCGCGCGATCCTTCGCCAGACGCGCGGCCGCGAGGGCCTCGCGCGCGGTGTCGACGGCCGCGGCAGACTGGCTCGAGCGAATCTCGACATAGGCACGCCGCGCCAGCGCCTGCGCGCGGAACGCGGGCTTGCGCGCGCGCCGTGCGAGGTCGTGCATCGCCTGCGCATCGTCGCCCGCTGCGGCGATGTCGCCCTGCGCGAGATGGCTCTCTGCGCGCAGGTCGAGGAGGGCGAGGCGATCCGTGGTCGGGAGAGGTTCGCGGCCGAGTGCGTCGCTCGCCAGCGCGATGGCCTGCGGATGGCGGCCCGCGTGCGCAAGCGCCGCGACCTGGTCGGCGGTGCGCATGGCCGCGCCGCGCGCGGCAACCGGCGCGGCCGGTCCCCGCGCTGGTGCGGGGGCGCGCGCCTTCACGGACTTCCGCGGTGCGGGCATCGGTGGGTTGGTGTCGGGTCGAGTGGCTCGATACGCAGCGCGAGGCCGGCTGTCCCATTGCGGGACTGGGGAGGACCTCCCGGGCGCTAGTCTACAGATCGCCATGGCGAAGGCCATCCCCTCGGGGGCGGGATTGACAGTGCGCGGCCCGGTGCAGTAACCTTTCCATTGCGCCGATTTGAAGCTTCAGCTTGCGGGCGCGTTATAAATACCGCTAAAGCGAGGTTCGCTCCAGCAAGGAGATACTTTGCGGAGCACACAAAACCCGTTTGGCGGCCGCCCAGACGGGTTTTTTGTTTTCCGCGTTCCGGCGCAGCAAGGCACAGCGATCATGAGCAACGAACACCCGCGCGGCTTCACCACCGCGATCCTCCACTCCGACCGCGACGCGACGATCGAGCACGGCGCGTTGCACAAGCCGCTGCACCTGTCGGTGGCCTACGGCTACCGCGACGCGCGCGAACTGGCGGCCGTGTTCCAGGGCAAGGCGTCGGGCTATGCGTACGGACGGCAGGGCAACCCGACGTCGACGGCGCTCGAGGCCAAGGTCAACGCGATGGAGGACGGCGTGGGCACCGTCACGTTCGCGACCGGCATGGCGGCCATCGGCGCGATCATGCTGGCGCTGCTGAAGGGCGGCGACCACATCGTGGCAAGCCAGTTCGTCTTCGGCAACACGTCGAGCCTGCTGCTGACGCTCGAAGGGCACGGGCATCCGGTGTCGTTCGTCGACGCGACCGACGTGGCGAACGTCGCGGCCGCGATCACGCCGGCGACGCGCGTCGTGTTCGTCGAGACGATCGCCAATCCGCGCGTGCAGGTGGCGGACCTGAAGAAGATCGGCGACCTGTGCCGCGAGCGCGGCATCCTCTACGTCGTCGACAACACGATGACGTCGCCGTGGCTGTTCCAGCCGCAGGCACGTCGGCGCGAGCCTCGTCGTCAACGCGCTGACCAAGTACATCGGCGGCCACGGCAACGCGCTGGCGGGCAGCATCACCGACACCGGCCTCTTCGACTGGACGAAGTTCCCGAACATCGCGGACGCCTACAAGTCGCAGCCGCCGCGCAACTGGGGGCTGCAGCAGCTGCGCAAGAAGGGCCTGCGCGACTGGGGCGGCACGCTGGCGGCGGAACAGGCGCATCACATCGCGGTCGGCGCCGAGACGCTGGCGCTGCGGATGGAGCGGATCTGCGCCAATGCACTGGCGCTCGCCGAGTGGCTGCAGCAGCGGCCGCAGGTGCGCGCCGTCTACTATCCGGGGCTCGCGCACGCATCCGCAGCACGCGCTGGCCAGCGCAGCTCTTCCGCGCCTACGGCGGGCTGCTGTCGTTCGAGCTGCGCCGACGGCCATCGACCCGTTCGACTTCCTGAACCGGCTGAAGATCGTCGTGCTGTCGTCGAACCTCGGCGACAACCGGACGCTGGCGATTCCGGTCGCGCACACGATCTTCTACGAGATGGGCGCGGAGCGCCGCGCGGCGATGGGCATCGCCGATTCGCTGATCCGCATCTCGGTCGGCATCGAGGACGGCGACGACCTGATCGGGGACTTCGCGCAGGCGCTGGCGTAGGCTCGGCCGCGGCGCTCGTGCGGGTGCGTCGAGTCGCATTCGCGCGGCGGACGCGCAGTGCGCATCGACGCCAGTGGGCCGTGCGCAATGCGACGCTGACCCTGGCGAACGCCTCAGCGTCCGTGGCCGCGATGTCGCGGACGCGCAGCCGCCCGCGTCGACCTCGAGATAGCGGCCGCGGTCGTGCCAGTCGGCCAGCACGTAGCGCTCGCGCGGCGTGCCGTCGACCTCATGCACGTGTCGCGCGGGCCGGTGCGTGTGGCCGTGGATCATCCGCTGCGACGCCGTGCGTGCGGAACGCGGCGGCGACCGCGCTCGCCGTTCACGTCCATGATCGAGTCGGGCTTCAGCGCCTTCTCGTTGCGGCTCTTGCGGCGCAGCCACCATGCGATCACGCGGCGCACGAAGTAGGGCAGGCGCAGCAGGCGCGCCTGCGTCGCCGGATCGCGCATCGCGCGCGCGATACGCCTGGTACTCGGCGTCGTCGGTGCACAGCTCGTCGCCGTGGGAGACCAGCGTGCGCATGCCGCCGAGATCGACGCACGCTCGCTCGGGCAGCAGCGTGGCGCCGGTCGCGTGCGCGAAGCGGCGCCGAGCAGGAAATCGCGGTTGCCGTGGCCGACGAACAGCGGAACGCCGGCGTCGCTCAGCGCGCGCAGCGCCGCGACGACGCCGCGCGACGAACGGATCGCGCATCTGGTCGTCGCCGACCCACCAGTCGAAGAGGTCGCCCAGGATGTAGACGGCGGCGGCCTCGCGCGCGGGACCCGCGGCGAACGCGTGGAACGCGGCGAGCGCCGCCGGCCGGTCGGGCGACAGGTGCAGGTCGGACAGGAACAGCGTCGGCGCTCCTGCCCTCCTGCCGCCGCGTCAGCGCCCATGTCGATGACGGCTCTCGCGAAAACGGGCGCCGATCCGGCGATCAGGCCGCGACTTCCTCGGCCTTCAGGATCACGACGTCGTCCTTCGGCACGTTCTGGTGGATGCCGCTGTTGCCGGTGGGCACCGCCTGGATCTTGTCGACGACGTCCTGGCCGCCGACGACCTTGCCGAACACGCAATAGCCCCAGCCGTTGGCGCGCGGCGCCTTGTAGTCGAGGAAGTCGTTGTCGGCGACGTTGATGAAGAACTGCGCGGTCGCCGAATGCGGATCGGACGTGCGCGCCATCGCGACCGTGTACTTCTTGTTCTTGAGGCCGTTGGTGGCCTCGTTGGCCACCGGCGCGCGCGTCGGCTTCTGCTTCATGCCGGGCTCCATGCCGCCGCCCTGGATCATGAAGCCGTCGATCACGCGGTGGAACACCGTGTTGTCGTAGTGGCCGTCGCGCACGTACTGCAGGAAGTTGGCGACGGTCGCGGGCGCGTTCTCGGCGTCGAGCTCGAGCGTGATGTCGCCGTGATTGGTCTTCAGGACGACCATGGAGTTCTCCGTGTCCTTGAGGCGGCGTCAGCCGCGATGGTCTGTGCGGTGCGGCGTCAGCCGCCGATGACCTTGGCCGACTTGATGATGACCTGCGTCGACCGGCACGTCGCCGGGGTTGATGCCGGGCGCCACCGGTCCCGTCGCGCCCTTGGGGGCCTTGGCGATCTTGGTCGACGACGTCCATGCCGTCGACGACCTTGCCGAACACCGTGTAGCCGTAGCCCTGCGGCGTGGCGGAGGTGAAGTTGAGCCGCTTGTTGTCGTTGACGTTGATGAAGAACTGCGACGTGGCGGAATTCGGGTCGCTGGTGCGCGCCATCGCGACGGTGCCGGGCACGTTCTTGAGGCCGGCCTTGCTCGAGGTTTCCGATTCGATCGGGATCGGCGGCTTCGTCGGCTTCTGCTTGAAGTCGGTCGTGAAGCCGCCGCCCTGGATCATGAAGCCGTCGATCACGCGGTGGAACTGCGTGCCGTCGTAGTGCTCGCTCTTCACGTAGTCGAGGAAGTTGGCGACGGTCTTCGGCGCGGCGTCCGGAAAGAGCTCGATCTTGATGACGCCGGCGGTCGTGTCGAGCTCGACCTGCGGATTGGCGGCGAGCGCCGTGGTGGTCGCGAGCGCGACGGCGGCGAGGGCGACGGACAACTTGCGCAGCATGGGAGCTCTCCTGTGGGATGAAACGAGGGAACGGTGTCACTTCGCCGCGGCGGGCGCGGCGATCCCGGCCGGCGCGGGACCGGCGCGGCGGGCGTGGTTTCGGTCGGCCGCGCGGGCAGCGGCGGCGGCGTCGGTGCAGCGGGAGCGTCCGCGACGCGGCGCGGCTGCCGCCGGCGGTGCGGCGGCGATCGCGGGTGCCGGAGCACGTCGCGCACGAGCTTCAGCTTCGCGGCGGCGCGGTCGTTGCGCGCGTCGCGCGCGATGCGCCTTCTCGTAGTTGCACGGCGGCGAGGCGCGCGTAGACGTCGCCCAGGTTCTCGTAGGCGATCGCGTAGTCGGGCGCGGCGGCGATCGCGGCCTCGAGCTCGTCGCGCGCGAGCTCGTACTCGCCCTTCTGCGCGTAGAGGACGGCGAGATTGTTGTGCGGCTCGGGCAGCTCGGGGAAGTCGGCCAGGAGCGCCTGGAACACGGCGATCGCCTCGTCGGTCTTGCCCGTGTCGGTGAGCGCCACGCCCTTCAGGAAGCGCGCCTGCGGCTCGCGCGGCCGCTCGGCGGACAGCCGGTCGAGCATCGCGATCGCCTCGGCGTACTTGCTTCTCGGCGATGAGCGTCGCGCGCGTCCTTGAGCGACTGCGCGTAGACCTTGCGCGCGGCGTCGGTGAATTCGCGCGGATCGGTGCGTCTGCGGCGGACTGCGCGAGCGCGCGCGGCGCGGGCGCGGCGGCCAGCGCGGCGGCGAGCGGCGAGCAGGAAGGCGACGGCGAGGACGCATGCGGGGACGGAGTCGGACGCGGACGGCCGCGACGCCGGCCGGACTGCGATTCTAGCAGCCCGGCCGGGTGCCAGGCGTCAGCCGCGCAACCGGGCGGCGGTCGCGTCGATCAGCCGGCGCGCGATCGACACGCTCGGCGGCAGCGGCGGCAGCGCATCGGCGCGGAAACCAGCGCGCGTCGGCGATCTCGGCGTCGTCGAGGCGGATGTCGCCGCCCGCGTACTCGGCGGTGTACGCGATCATCAGCGAATGCGGGAACGCCCACGACTGGCTGGCGAAATACGTGATGCTGCGCCGACCTCGACGCCGACCTCCTCGCGCACCTCGCGGCGCACGCAGTCCTCGATCGTCTCGCCGGGCTCGACGAAGCCCGCGAGCGCGCTGTACATGCCGGTCGCGAAGCGGTGCGAGCGCGCGAGCAGCATCTCGCGGCCGCGCGTGACCAGCGCCATCATCGCCGGCGACACGCGCGGATAGGCGACGAGCCCGCACGCCGGGCACTCCTTGGCGCGCTCGCTCGTCGCGCGTCGCGCGTCGGCGTGCCGCAGCGGCCGCAGAAGCGATGCGTGCGGTCCCAGTCGACGACCTGGAACGCGCGCGCGGCCAGCGCCAGCAGCGGTTCGGGAACCTTGAAGAACAGCGTGCGCAGGCCGACGAAGCGCATGCCGGCCGGCTCGTGCGTGTCGTCGGCGACGTTCACGCGACGCACGGCGGTGGCGCCGAGCATGCCGAGGAAGTGCGTGGCGCCGGCCACGCCCGCCGCGTCAGCACGCGCGAGCGTCGGGAATCGCGAACGCGTCGTCCGGGCCGGCGAACACGAGGACGCGGTCGCCGCGAAACGCGAACGCGTGCGCATCGTCGGGCAGGACGGCGGGCAGCGCGTGCGAGGGGACGAAGCCAGCGAGGCGTGTGCATCGGAGGCGAAAGGACGGTGGACATCGCATTATCGAGGCACCGGTGCGGCGAAGCCAGCGTCCGGTGCGGGCACGGGAGTTGCGCATGGACACCGCGCGCGGCGGCGGCGCGTACGGCGACCGCGGGAACGGTCGCCGTACGACGCTCCGCGGCAGAAGCGGTCGCACGCGCCCCCGCCGCCGCGCGCGCTGCAACGCTCCACCCGCCCGCGGCGATTCCCGCGCCCATGAAACCCAGGGGACCGGCATGTCGGCACCACGCCCCAAGCGTTGCCCGCACGCCCGGTCGTGCGAGCGTGCCATGCGCACGTGCGCACGCGCACGCGGCGAGGGCGCACCGGTCGCGTCGCGCGCCGGCGCCATTGCGATGCGTGCGCGTCGTTCCGGCGACCGACGGGGCCGCGGCTGCCATGAATAGCCGCAATACCTCGCGGGCGCGCGTGCTCTGGCCATTCCTGGCGCTGTGGCTGGTCGTCGCGGGCGCGGTGGGCGGCTATGGGTGGTACGAAATCGCGTCGACGCGCGACCGCGAGATCGCGGCGGGCCGCAACGAAGCGGAGAACCTGGCGCGCGTGCTGCAGGAACAGGTCACCCGCAGCGTCGAATCCGCGGAGCGGACCCTGGGCATGCTCCGCATCCTGTACGAGCGGACGCGCGACCCGAACGTGCTGGCCGGCCTTGCGCCGGCGTTCAACGCTCCGCGATCACGGTGACCGGCGTCGAGCGGCACGCGCTGCACGAAGTCGTCGATCCGGACGACGTTGTCGCGCTGTCGGCGATCCCCGGGACCGACTTCGTCGCGTTCTCCGCGTTCTCGCGCGACCGGCTGCTCGTGGACCAGCGCCATTACGCACGGAACACGCTTTCGCTCGCGCTGCTGGCGCTCGCGAGCCTGACCTTGCCGATCGCGCTGGTCGCCCGCCGTGCGTTGCGCGAAGTGGCGCGCCGCAGCCGGCTCGAGCGGGGTTTTCGCGCCGAACGCGCGAATGCCCGCACCGATCCGCAACAGGGAGGACGCCGCGTGCGGGCGATGTCACGCCAGCGACAACGGCAATACGCGCAGCCGCTTTCCGGTTGCCGCCGCGAGCGCATTGGCCACGGCCGGCGCGATCACCGGAACACCTGGCTCGCCCACGCCCGATGGCTTGTCCGTCGACGGGACGATGTGCACGTCGATCGCGGGCATCTCGTTGATCCGCAGCATCGGATAGTCATGGTAGTTCGACTGCTCGACGATACCGTCCTTCAGCGTGATCCTGCCGTAGAGCGCCGCGGTGAGACCGAAGCCGATGCCGCCTTCCATCTGCGCACGGACGATGTCGGGATTCACCGCGATGCCGCAGTGCACCGCGCATACGACCCGATCGACGCGGAACGCGTTGCCCGTGACCGTCACTTCCGCGACCTGCGCGACGACGGTGCCGAATGACTCGTGCACGGCGATGCCGCGCGCGCGTTTCTCGCCCGCCTTGCCCGCGGGCAACGGCTTGCCCCAGTCAGCCTTCGCGGCGGCGAGTTCCAGCGCGGCCAGATGCCGCGGGTGCTTCGCCAGCATCGCGCGCCGGTACGCGACCGGATCCTTGCCCGCGGCGACCGCGAGCTCGTCGATGAACGTCTCCGTCGAATACGCCGTGTGCGTCGATCCGACCGACCGCCACCACAGCACGGGCACCGGGAGCTTGGGCGTGTGCAGCTCGACCGAGAGATTCGCGATGGCGTACGGGAGCGTCGACGCGCCCTCGACACTGGTGATGTCGATGCCGTCCTTGACCATCATCGACTCGAACGCCGTGCCGGCGAGGATCGACTGGCCGACGACGCGGTGCTGCCAGCCGACGACGTTGCCCGACGCGTCGAGGCCCGCCTTCAGCGCGTGGACATACATGGGACGATAGAAGCCGCCCTTCATGTCGTCCTCGCGCGTCCAGACCAGCTTGACCGGGATCCCCGGCTTGCCGGAACGCACGAGCGCGACCGCGATCGAGACCGCTTCGAGCACGTAGTCCGACACGGCGCTCGCCCGCCGGCCGAAGCTGCCGCCGGCGAAGAGCATGTTGAGCGTCACCTGTTCGGGCTTCAAGCCGACGTACTTGGCGATCGCCATCTGGTCGCCGGTCTGGAACTGCTCGCCGTTCCAGACCTCGCAGCTGTCGGGCGCGAGCTTGACCACGCAGTTCAAGGGTTCCATCGCCGCGTGCGCGAGGTACGGGAACTCGAACACCGCCTCGAGCTTCTTCGCGGCGCCGTCGATGGCCTTGCCGGAGTCCCCGTCGTTGCGCGCGGACTTGCCCGGCGTGGTGGCGATGCGCTTGTACTCGGCCATCATTTCCGGTGACGAGCCCTTGAAACCGGATGCCTCGTCCCATTCGACCTTCAACGCGTCGCGGCCCTTCTTCGCCGCCCAGAACGTCGTCGCGATGATCGCGACGCCGGTCGGAATTTCCACGACGTAGCGCACGCCCGGGATGCCCGACACGCTGTTGGTGTCGAAGCCCTTCAACCGCTGGCCGAAGCGCGGCGCGTGCGCGACCAGGGCGGTCAGCATGTCCGGCAGCTTCACGTCCTGCGTGAACGACGCGGTGCCGTTGGATTTCGCCTTCGAGTCGGTGCGCGGAACATGCTTGCCGATGAACACGAAGTCCTTCGCGTCCTTGAGCTTGATCGCCTTGGGCACCGGCTGCTTCCCGGCGGCTTCGGCCAGCTCGCCGAAGGTCGCCTTCCTGCCGCTCGCGTGCGAACACGACGCCGTTCTGCACCCGGATCGCATCCGCGGGAACCTTCCACTGCTCGGCCGCGGCGGCGACCAGCATCGCGCGCGCGGCGGCGCCCGCCTGCCGGTATTGCTCGAACGAGTTGGCCATCGCCGTCGAGCCGCCGGTGCCCTGCGCGGGACCCCACAGCAGGTTGTTGTAGCGGGACGCATCGGCCGGTGCGCCTTCCACGCGCACCTGCGACCACGCGGCGTCGAGTTCCTCGGCGATCAGCGTCGGCAGGCCCGTGTAGACGCCCTGGCCCATCTCGAGGTGCTTGACCACCACGGTGACGGTGTTGTCGCGGCCGACGCGCAGGAACGCGTTGGGCTCGAACGTGCCGGCGGCGGCGCTGCCAACGGTCTTGCCGGGGCCCGAGCCTTGCGCGAACACATCGACCATGCCGATGCCGAGCGTGAGGCCGGCGCCGGCAGCGGCGGTGGACTTGAGGAAGACACGACGGGTCATCGTGTCGTTGCGGACAGCCTGGGGGCGCATGCGCATCGGGTTCATCGTCGTCTCCGTCAGGCCAGCGTCTTCGCGGCTTCCTTGATCGCCGCACGAATGCGCACATAGGTCGCGCAGCGGCATGCATTGCCGGACATCGCGTCGTCGATGTCGGCGTCGGTCGGACGCTTCTTCTTCGCCAGCAGCGCGGCGGCGGCCATCACCTGGCCCGACTGGCAGTAGCCGCACTGCGGCACGTCGAGCTTCTCCCACGCCGCCTGCACCGCCTTGCCTTCCTTCGTGCTGAGGCCCTCGATCGTCGTGATCTCGACGCCCGGCTTCAACGACGACAACGGCGTGACGCACGAACGCGTCGGCTGGCCGTCGATGTAGACGGTACAGGCGCCGCAGATCGACATCCCGCAGCCGTACTTGGTGCCGGTGAGGTTCAGGTTGTCGCGCAGGATCCAAAGCAGCGGCGTGTCGCCGGGCACGCTGGCGGCGACGTCGACGCGTTCCTTGTTGACGAATAGGGTTGGCATGGAAATCTCCGGAAGGTGGCGGCGGTCCGCGCGCGCGGAAGGCCAAGGGACGAATTCTACCGTCGCGGCGCGCCATGCGACGGTGGCGATCGCAGCGTCCATGCATCGCGGCCGGCGCGCGGTGACACGGGGCCGCGCCGCGTCGGTGGGGGCGCCCGGCGCTGCCCGCGTGGTCGCGTATAATTCACTGTTTCGCTTGAGGAATTGCCATGGAAGCCGAGCAAATCAATCTCATCGCCCATTCGCTCGCCGACGTCGCGCAACGCGCCGCCGAACTGCGGAGGTATCTTTGACTTCGATGTGAAGGCGGAGCGGCTCGCGGTCGTCGCACGCGAGCTCGAAGACCCGAAGATCTGGGACGACCAGGCGCGCGCCCAGTCCCTGGGCAAGGAAAAGAAGGACCTCGACGGCGTCGTGGGCACGCTGATCGAGCTCGACAGCGGGCTCGCCGACAGCCGTGAGCTCTTCGACCTCGCGCGCGGCGAAGGCGACGACGAGACGCTGCTCGCGGTGAAGGACGACCTGGCCCGGCTCGAGAAGTCGGTGGCCGACCTCGAGTTCCGGCGGATGTTCAACAATCCGCTCGACCCCGCGAACTGCTTCATCGACATCCAGGCGGGCAGCGGCGGCACCGAGGCGCAGGACTGGGCGTCCATGCTTTTGCGAATGTACCTGCGTTATTGCGAGCGCCGTGGCTACCGGACCGAGGTGCTGGAGGAGTCCTCGGGCGAAGTGGCCGGCATCAAGAGCGCGTCGGTCAAGGTCGAGGGCGACTACGCGTACGGCTACCTGCGCACCGAGGTGGGCGTACACCGGCTCGTGCGCAAGAGCCCGTTCGACTCCAACGCGCGGCGGCACACGTCGTTCGCGAGCGTGTTCGTGTATCCGGAAGTCGACGACTCGATCGAGGTCGACATCAACCCGGCCGACCTGCGCATCGACACGTACCGCGCGTCCGGCGCCGGCGGCCAGCACATCAACAAGACCGACTCCGCGGTGCGCATCACGCACTTGCCGACCAACATCGTCGTGCAGTGCCAGAACGACCGCTCGCAGCATCGCAATCGCGCCGAGGCGATGACGATGCTGAAGTCCAAGCTGTACGAGCACGAGCTGCGCAAGCGCCAGGAGGCGCAGCAGAAGCTCGAGGATTCCAAGACCGACATCGGCTGGGGCCACCAGATCCGCTCGTATGTGCTCGACCAGTCGCGGATCAAGGACCTGCGCACGAACCACGAGGTGGGCAACACGCAGGCGATCCTCGACGGCGACCTCGACGATTTCATCGCCGCGAGCCTGAAACAGGGCGTCTGATACGGGGAGGCGGCGCCTGCCCGGCGCTGCTTCCGCGGCTGTGCCCCGTGCCCGGATCCCCTCCCGTCGTCGTCCATCCACTCTTGCCCAGCGAGCGCCCGATGCAGACCACGCCTCCCGGTTGGCCCCGCCTTTCCAGCTGCCTCTACTACGAGGATGCCGCCCGCGCGATCGACTGGCTCTGCGCCGCCTTCGGTTTTGCCGTGCGGCTGCGCATCGAGGACGATGAAGGCCGCATCGTGCACAGCGAGCTCACGTATGGCGACGGCGTGGTCATGGTCAGCCAGCAGCAGGACGCGGACGCGCAGCCGCCGTGGAAGCGCAACCTGCGCAGCCCGCGCTCGCTCGGGGGCGCCAATACGCAGGGGCTGATGCTCTACGTCGACGACGCCGACGCGCATTGCGCGCACGCCCGCGCGCAGGGCGCGACGATCTACGAGGAGCCGGCGACGCACGACTACGGCGATGACTACTGGACCGACCGCAGCTACGGCGCGCTCGACCTCGAAGGCCACCAGTGGTGGATCACCCAGCGCATCCGCGGCGCGACAGCGACCTGACGATGCGCGCACCGGACGGCCGCTTGCGCTGAAGCCGTCGACGCTCCTCGCACGACACTGGGTCCCCGCCTGCGCGGGGACGACGGAGTACGGGCCGCGGGTGTTCGCAATGCCCGATAGGCTATCCTTCAAGGCTCGACCTTTCCCTCGACCGACCCGCCATGGCCATCGACGAAGCGACCCCCCAGGACGAAAACCAGATCATCGCCGAACGGCGGGGCAAGCTCGCGGCGCTGCGCGCGCAGAAGCGCGCCTATCCGAACGACTTCCGGCGCGACGCGCTGGCGGCGGACCTTCACGCGAAGCACGGCGAAGTGCCCAACGAGGAACTGGAGCCGAAGGCGATCCCCGTCGCCGTCGCCGGCCGGATGATGTTGAAGCGCGTGATGGGCAAGGCGTGCTTCGCGACGCTGCAGGACATGTCCGGCCGCATCCAGCTCTACGTCACGCTCGACGCCATCGGTGCGGACGCGCTCGAGGACTTCAAGCACTGGGACCTAGGCGACATCGTCGGCGCGAGCGGCACGCTGTTCAAGACGCGCACCGGCGAGCTGTCGGTCAAGGTGACCGGAATCCGCCTGCTCGCGAAGGCGCTGCGCCCCCTGCCGGAGAAATTCCACGGCATGACGGACCAGGAGCAGCGGTATCGCCAGCGCTACGTCGATCTGATCACGAATCCGGGCACGCGCGACGTGTTCGCGAAGCGCTCGCAGATCGTGCAGTCGATCCGCGAGTTCTTCGTCCGGCGCGGCTACCTCGAGGTCGAGACGCCGATGATGCATCCGATCCCCGGCGGCGCCGCCGCGCGGCCGTTCGTCACGCACCACAACGCGCTCGACATGGAGCTGTTCCTGCGCATCGCGCCGGAGCTCTACCTCAAGAAGCTCGTCGTCGGCGGCATGGAAAAGGTGTTCGAGATCAACCGCAATTTCCGCAACGAGGGCATCTCGACCCGGCACAACCCCGAGTTCACGATGCTCGAGTTCTACGAGGCGTACCGGGACTACCACTACCTGATGGACCTCACGGAGGAGCTGCTGCGCGAGACCGCGGCGCGGGTGCTCGGCACGACGTCGATCCAGTACCAGGGCGTGCCGATCGACTTGGGCAAGCCCTTCGACCGGCTCACGATGGCCGAGGCGATCAACCGCTACCACCCGCAGTACCCGCTGCACGAGCTCGCCAAGCCCGAGTACCTCAAGGTGGCGCTGGCGCCGTTCGACGTCGAGGTTTTTCCCACCGACGGCGTCGGCCTGCTGCAGCTGAAGCTCTTCGAGGAGACGACCGAATCGCTGCTGGTGCAGCCGACGTTCATCGTCGCGCATCCGACCGACGTGTCGCCGCTCGCGCGTGCGAACGAGGCGAATCCCGCCGTCACCGACCGCTTCGAACTCTTCATCACCGGCCGCGAGATGGCCAACGGTTTCTCGGAGCTCAACGATCCGGAGGACCAGGCCGCGCGCTTCCAGTCGCAGGTGGATGCGCGCGAAGCCGGCGACGAGGAGGCGATGTACTTCGACGCCGACTATCTCCGCGCGATGGAGTACGGTCTGCCGCCGACCGCGGGGGAGGGGATCGGCATCGATCGCGTCGTGATGCTGCTGACCGATTCGCCGTCCATCCGCGACGTGATCCTGTTTCCGCAGTTGAAGCGGGAGTAGGTCGCTCCCCCCGAAGCGCGCTTACGCGCGCCTCCCCCCTGAGGGGGGCACGGCTCGCTCGGGAGCGGCCCTTCGCTCGCCTCGGCTCCCCCCGAAGCGCGCTTGCGCGCGCCTCCCCCCTGAGGGGGGCACGGCTCGCTCGGGAGCGGCCCTTCGCTCGCCTGGGCTCCTCCCGAAGCGCGCTTGCGCGCGCCTCCCCCCTGAGGGGGGCACGGCTCGCTCGGGAGCGGCCCTTCGCTCGCCTGGGCTCCCCCCGAAGCGCGCTTGCGCGCGCCTCCCCCCTGAGGGGGGCACGGCTCGCTCGGGAGCGGCCCTTCGCTCGCCTGGGCTCCTCCCGAAGCGCGCTTGCGCGCGCCTCCCCCTGAGGGGGGCGCGGCTCGCTCGGGAGCGGCGGCGGGTGACTCTCCCCCCTCTCCCCGCTTGCGGGGAGAGGGTTGGGGTGAGGGGCGCGCGACGGCAACGCAGGCGCGCGGCGGCCGTTGGCTCGCGCCTCCCCTCGAAGGTCGCGCAGATACCCCACTGGGGTACTTTGACATATACCCAATTAGGGTATACATTGACTCGATGGATACCGCGGTCGCAACGAACGATTCGATGCCGCATGACAAACAACGGGTCGAACTAGGCCTGACCGGCATGACGTGCGCCGCGTGCGCGACGCGCATCGAGAAAGTGCTCAACCGGGTTCCCGGTGTCTCGGCCAGCGTCAACTTCGCGACGGAAACGGCGACGGTCGGCTTCGATCCCGCGGCCGTCGATGCGGTGAAGCTGATCGCGGCCGTCGAACGGGCCGGCTACGGTGCGCGCGTGCGCACCGACCCGGAGGCCGACCGCAAGCGCGACCAGGCGCGCAAGGCGGACGAATTCGCCGCCGTGCGGCGCGACTTCATCCTGTCCGCCGTGCTGACGGCGCCGCTCCTGGCGCAGATGGTGCCGATGCTCGCCACGGGCGGTCTCTTCGCCGATGCGCACGCCGACCTGCTGCCGCGCTGGATTCAACTCCTGCTGGCCACCCCGGTCCAGTTCTGGATCGGCCGGCGCTTCTATGTCGGTGCGTGGAACGCGCTGCGCGGCGGCGGCGCGAACATGGACGTGCTGGTCGTGCTCGGGACGACGATGGCGTTCGCGTTCAGCGCGGCGGTGACGGTGTTCGGCGTGCACGGCCAGCACGTCTACTTCGAGGCGAGCGCCGCCGTCATCACGCTGGTGCTGCTCGGCAAGCTGCTGGAGGCGCGCGCCAAGGCGGGAACGTCCGCCGCGCTCGAAAGCCTGCTGCGGCTGCAGCCGAAGACCGCGCGCGTGGTGCGCGACGGTGCGACCGTCGAGATTGCGCTCGCTGAAGTGGTCGCGGGCGACCGCTTCGTCGTGCGCGCGGGCGAGGCCGTTCCGGTGGACGGCGTGGTCGTGGACGGTGAGTCGTCCGTGGACGAGAGCATGCTCACCGGCGAGAGTGCCGCGGTCGCCAAGGGCGCGGGCGCGCGCGTCTACGCCGGCACGCTCAACCAGGAAGGACTCGTCACCTGCACGGCGACCGGCGTGGGCAGCGGTACGCTGCTCGCCGGCATCGTACGGCTCGTCGCGGAAGCGCAGGGGTCGAAGGCGCCCATCCAGCGCCTTGCCGATCGCGTGTCGGGGATCTTCGTGCCGGTGGTGGTCGGCATCGCCGCCGTGACGTTCGTCGCGACGTGGGCGTGGCTTGCCGACCCGACCGTCGCGCTCGTGCACGCGGTGGCGGTATTGGTGATCGCGTGCCCGTGCGCGCTGGGCCTCGCGACGCCCACGGCGATCATGGTGGGCACCGGGCGCGGCGCGCAATCGGGCATCCTGATCCGCAATGCGGCGGCGCTCGAGCACGCGGGGCGCCTGCAGACGCTGATCGTCGACAAGACCGGCACGCTGACCGAAGGCCGCCCGGTCGTCACCGACGTGGTCGCGTTCGAGGGTGCCGATCGTGCGGACGTGCTGCGCGCGGCCGCCAGCGTGGAGCAGGGCTCGACGCATCCGCTCGCGAAGGCGGTGCTGGAGGCGGCACGCGAGGCGGGCATCCTGCCCGAGGCGATCGCCGACTTCGTCGCGACGCCCGGCAAGGGCATGACCGCGCGCGTGGGGGGCGATGCCCCGAGGACGTACGTAGGCTCGCCGTCGTTCGTGGCGGACGGCGGCGCCGCGATCGACGCGACCACGGTCGGCGCGCTGGCGGAATCCGGCAAGACGATCGTCGCGGTCGCGCGCGACGGCCGCGCGCTCGGACTCATTGCACTCGCCGACGCGTTGCGGCCCACGTCCGCTGCCGCCGTCCGACGGTTGCGCGCGGCGGGCGTGGATGTCGTCATGCTGACGGGCGACAACGCGGCCACCGCGGCGGTCATCGCACGGCAGGCCGGGATCGCCGAGTTTCGCGCCGGCGTGCTGCCCGCCGGCAAGGCCGATGCCGTGCGCGCACTGAAGGCCCAGGGTGTGGTCACCGGCATGGTCGGCGACGGCGTCAACGATGCGCCGGCGCTGGCGGCCGCCGACGTGAGCTTCGCGATCGGCGCGGGGTCGGATATCGCGGTGGAGACGGCCGACGTGACGCTGATCCGCAGCGACCTCGAGAGCGTGGTCGACGCCATCATGCTGTCGCGCGCGACGCTCGCGAAGATCCGGCAGAACCTGTTCTTCGCGTTCGCCTACAACGTGCTGGGCATTCCGCTCGCGGCGGCGGGCATGCTCAATCCGGTGATCGCGGGCGCCGCGATGGCCGCGAGCTCGGTGTCGGTGGTCGGCAATGCGCTGCTGCTGAAGCGGTGGCGGCCGGGAACGCCCGTGCGCTGACGCACCGGCGTTGTCGGGAGGCGGGCGCGCCGGCGATCGCCGTCGCACGTTGCCGTTGGCGAGATTCGATCGAACGCAGTTTCAACGCAGAAGGAGTCGGAAATGGAAACCATCACGATGAACGTGCAGGGCATGACGTGCGGCGGTTGCGTGGCGAGCGTCACGCGCGTGCTGAAGGCGGTTGCCGGGCGTCGAGGACGTCGCGGTCACGCTGCAGCCGGGCGCGGCCCGGGTGACGTTCGATCCCGCCCGCACGGGCGCGCCGGCGCTCAGGGCCGCGGTGGAAGACGCGGGCTTCGATGTCGTCGGGGAAGGCGGTCGATAAGGTGGTCAACAAGGCGGTCAATGACGCAGGCGTGAAGAGGGTCGCCAGGTCGGCGGCCAGGTTGACTGCCGGGCCTGCCACCACGACCGCCGCCGCGCATCGCCATCCGGTCGGAACCGCGCGCCGACGCCGCGGGCCTCGCGAAGCGCATCAACCGCATCGAGGGGCAGGTGCGCGGGATCGGCAGGATGATCGCCGAGGATCGCTACTGCATCGACGTGCTGACGCAGGTGAGCGCCGTGCAGTCCGCGCTCGACGCGCTCGCGCTGCAGCTGCTCGAGCATCACCTGCACCACTGCGTCGCGCATGCGGTGGCCTCGGGCGACGGCGATCGCGCGATCGACGAGGCACTGACGGTCATCCGCAAGTTCGCACGCTGATCGCGTGCGCCGCCGGTCAGCGCGGCGCGTTGCGATCGACCCACTGCGCGAAGGCCGCGGCGAACTTGGCGAGGAACTCGCGCGTGCTGTCGTCGGTGAGCGCGCCGGCAGCGTCGAACAGCGTGGCCGCCTTGCCGATATAGGCTTCCGGCTGCGCCATCGTGGGGACGTTCAGCGTGACGAGCGACTGCCGCAGCGCATGGTTGGCGGCGATCGCACCCAGCGCGCCCTGCGTGACGCTCACCACCGCGGCGGGCTTGCCGTTCCACACGCTCTTGCCGCCCGGCCGCGAGCCGACGTCGATCGCGTTCTTCAGCGCGCCCGGCACCGAGCGGTTGTATTCGGGCGTCACGAACAGCAGCGCGTCGGCGCCACGGATGGCGCTGCGGAACGCCGTCCACGCGGGCGGCGGCGTCGCGGTCTCGAGGTCCTGGTTGTAGAGCGGCAGTTCGCCGATCTCGACGAACGAGAAGCGCAGCGAATCCGGTGCGGCGGCGATCAGCGCGCTTGCCATCTTGCGGTTGAGCGAATCCTTGCGGAGGCTGCCGACGAGGACGGCGACGGTGCGGGGGGAACTCATGGAAGCCTTTCGGGCGCTTTGAACGTGCGTGTCGAGTGTCGAAACTGCAGGGAGAACGCGCGATGATACGTCCGCATGCGCCGGGGACCGCGCTTACCCTGCAGCGCGCGATCGCGTCGGGATCCGGTGCAATCGGACGGCGGCGGCGACGGGCGGCCGGAAGTCGGTTTGCTCCCCACCGCGGTCAGGTGGCAGAATCGCGGTCTTCGGGGTGTAGCGCAGCCCGGTAGCGCGCTTGCTTTGGGAGCAAGATGTCGCAGGTTCAAATCCTGTCACCCCGACCAGAATCACGCACCAGATCCGTCGTCCGCCTCAGTCCTGCGCATCCGCGGCGGCATCCTCCGCCGCCTTCCCGGCCGCCCGCGCGTCCGCACCGCGCGGATCGTGCTTCGCCAGCGACGCGCCCACGGCGCGCTTGAGTTTCCGGATGGCCCCGTCGATCGCCTGATGGGCGTTGCCGGCGTGGTCCTTCACGACGACGGGTTCCAGTCCGGCCAGGCGCGCCTCGACCGTGCAGTGGATGCCGTCGGGGCTCTCGGTCGCCTGGCTGTCGACGTCGGACAGGTGGGCCTCGACGCTCGTGATGCGTTCGCCGAAGCGTCCCAGTGCGGCGGTCACGACGGTCTTCAGGTGCTCCGCCATGAGCTGCCGGCCATCGGTGTTCGTGTCGGTGTGCAGAAGGATTTGCATGAGTGCCTCGTGAGTCGTGGAATTGCAGTCCGGTAACGGCACCGGACCGGTGGCGCGAAGGCGGGCCGCTGCGATCAGCGAAAATTTGCGTCCGTGAACCGGTTCAGTTCGACCCGCGTGATGGTTCCGTCGCGGGTGATGTCGATTTCGTCGAACCGGTATTCGAGTTCGATCGTTCCCGCGGCCTCGGCGCGCGTCACGACATCGTCGCGATCGAGGTCGGCCGCGCGGAACATCGCGACGAATCGTTCGGTGGACCGACGGTTGTAGTCGTCGCGATCATCGGCGACGGCCGCGAAGCTCAGGCCTGCGAGGAGAAGGGCGCAGCAGCGGTGGCAGACGTTCATCGGGCTCCGTTCTTGCGGGCCGCGGGCCCGCCGGGATCGGCGTGCCGCCGGATCGCAGCAATGCAGTTACGACGCTATCGGTCGATGATTCCACTATCCGCGACCGCAGCGGGCGAGTCTGTCTGGTAGCGCACACAGGTCGGTGCGCGCTCGCGCGTCGGTCGCGGCCGTCCTGCCCTTGCCGCCGTGTCTCGGCCGACTTGGCCGCCCGGAGCCGTGAGGTTCGGAGCGCCAGGCGCGCCTCCGCTCGCACCCATGTCGCGCACTCGTCCGCACCAGGATGGGGCTGGATGCGCGTCAATTCAGGTGGAACGACGGTTCATATTGCGCTGCCGCAAAACCTTTCGGCGGCGGTCTGCCGATAATCGTCTGCGTTCACAAGGATTCCGCGAATGAGTGCTCCACCCAGATTCGCCCGGACCCGCCCGCGCGTGGCGATCCACAAGTTCAGTTCGTGCGACGGCTGCCAGCTTTCGCTGCTCAACCTGGGACCCGGCCTGCTCGAGCTCGCACGGCAGTTCGAGTTCGTCCATTTCGCCGAGTTCGGCGTGCTGGACGAGCAGGCGGAGGCCGACATCGCGATCGTCGAGGGCAGCGTGTCGACGCCGCACGAAGTCGAGCGCATCCGCGCGATCCGCGCCGGCAGCAGCTACCTGATCGCGCTCGGCGCATGCGCCACCAGCGGTGGCATCCAGGCCCTGCGCAACTACCACGATGCCCCCGCGTGGACGCGTGCCATCTACGCGAGCCCCGAGCATGTCGAGTCGCTCGACCGCGTCACGCCGCTGTCCGCGCACGCGCACGTGGATCTCGAGATCTGGGGATGTCCGGTGAACGGCCGGCAGGTGCTCGCCGTCCTGCGCGATCTTCTCTCCGGCGTGGCACCGACGGTGAGCCGCGACAAGCTGTGCATGGAGTGCAAGCGCATCGGCAAGACGTGCGTGATGGTCGCGGACGGCCTGCCGTGCATGGGCCCGGTGACGCAGACGGGCTGCGGCGTGCTGTGCCCGGCCGTCGGACGCGATTGCTACGGATGCTTCGGACCGGCCGAGCGTGCCAACACCGCGGCGCTGGCCGCGCGTTTTCGCGCGCTGGGGCTCGCGCCGGACGAGGTACGGCGCCGCTTCGGCTCGATCAACAGCGCGGCGCCCGCGTTCGCGGCGTTGGTCCGGGAGGCCCGCGATGAGTGACCGGCGCCCCGACGGACCCTCCGCGGGCCGCACGCTGGAACTGCGGGTGCCGCTGCTGGCGCGCGTGGAGGGCGAGGGCGCGCTCGATCTCGACATCGTCGCGGGCGAGCTGCGCTCGGTGAAGCTGCGGATCTTCGAGCCGCCGCGGTTCTTCGAAAAGCTGGTCGAGGGCCGCAGCGTCGACGAGATCCCCGACCTGGTCGCGCGCATCTGCGGCATCTGTCCCGGTCGCCTACCAGATGAGCGCCGTGCACGCGGTCGAGTCGATCTTCGCCGCGCAACCCGGACCGTGGGTGCGCGAAATGCGCCGCCTGCTCTACTGCGGCGAGTGGATCCAGAGCCATTGCCTGCACATCCACCTGCTCGCGGCTCCCGACTTCCTGGGCTTCACGAATGCCGCGGAACTCGCGCAGGCGCATCCGGAAGTCGTCGGCCGCGGCATGCAGCTGCAGGCGCTGGGCAACGACATCATGCGCCTGCTGGGCGGCCGATCCGTGCATCCGGTCGGCACGCGGATCGGCGGCTTCCACGCTGCGCCGAAGCTGGCCGACGTGTCGGCGCTGCGCGCGCGCCTGCACGACGCCGTGCCCATGGCCGAGGATCTGGTCGAGTGGACGGCGTCGCTCGACCTGCCGCATTCGGCGCAGTCGTTCGTCTCGGTCGCGATGCGTCATCCCGACGAGTACGCGTTGAACGAGGGGCGCATCGTGTCGTCCGACGGGCTCGACATCCCGATCGACGCGTTCGAGCAGCACTTCGAGGAACGGCACGAGGCGAACTCGACGGCGCTGTACGCCGCTTACCATGGCGGACCGTACCTGCTGGGCCCGCTCGCGCGCCTCAATCTCAACCGGTACCAGCTTCCCGCCAGCGTCGCGCGCGTGCTCGAACGCACCGGCATCGCGTTTCCGAGCGCCAATCCGTACCACGGGATCGTCGCGCGTGCGGTGGAAGTGCATTTCGCGATCGTCGAGGCCGTGCGCATCCTCGACGCCTACCGCGAATCCGCTGCGCCGTCGGTGGTGGTCGCGCCGCGCGCGGGCACGGGGTTCGGCTGCACCGAAGCGCCGCGCGGCATGCTGTGGCAGCGCTGGTCCACCGACGACAACGGCCTGGTGACCGCCTCGCGGATCGTGCCGCCGACCAGCCAGAACCAGGCGCGCATCGAAGACGACCTGCGGCAGTCGGTGCTCGAGTTGGGCCTCGACAGTCCGTCCGACGCGCTGCGCGAGCGCTGCGAGCGCGTCATCCGCAACTACGATCCCTGCATTTCGTGCGCGACGCATTTCCTCAGGGTCAACATCCGCCGGCAGGAGGATGCGCGATGAGCCCGCAGGGCTCCCCCAAGGGCCGAGGTGCCCAATGAGCCGGAGTGCGCAGCACGAAGGACTACACATGAGCGTGCGCATCGTCGGGCTGGGTTCCGGCGAGGGCGACGATCGCCTGGGCTTCGCGGCGGTCGCCGCGCTCGCGCGCCGCGGCGTTCCCGCCGGCTGCGATCTGCAGGTCTGCGGCAATCCCGCGACCGAGCTCCTCGCGCTCTTCGCCGGTACGACGCACGCGATCCTCGTCGACGCGATGGTCGACGGCGGCGCGGCCGGTCGCGTGCTGTGCTGCGCGCCGGGCGCGCTGACGGCGCGCGCGCGCGCGACCAGCAGCCACGGCATCTCGGTCGACGGCGTGCTCGCGCTGGCGGACGCGCTCGGGAGGCTTCCGCCCCGGCTGACGCTGCTCGGCATCACCATCGACGCGCAGCAGTGCCCGCACGGGGACACGCTGTCGCCGGCCGTCGCCGCGGCGCTGCCGGCACTGGTCGACCGCGTGCTCGCAACCGTCAACCTGGAAACCCTGCAATGAGCGATGGATTCCTGCTGCGCGCCGACCTGCAGCGCCTGCTCGACGCGCTGGCGGCGACTCGTCGCGACGTGATCGGGCCGGTCGTGCGCGACGGCGCGCTGGTGTACGAGAAGATCGAGCGGGTGGCGCAGCTGCCGACCGGATGGCGCGACGAGCAGGGGCCGGGACGCTACCGGCTCGTGCAGGCCGGCACGCCGCGCTGCTTCGCGTGGGCCGTCGGCGCGCAGGCGTTGAAGCCGTTGACGTTCGCGCCGCGCGAAGTGCTGTGGAATGCGCAACGCAACGCAAGCGGCGAACTGCGTTTTTCCGAGCCGCCGCCCGAGGCGCCGGCGCTGGCGGTGATCGGCGTGCGGGCCTGCGATCTCGCGGCCCTCCAGTTGCAGGACCAGCACTTCGCGTTCGACACCTATGCGGACGCGTACTACAACCGGCGTCGCCGCGCGCTGTTCATCGTCGCGGTGGACTGCGCGCATCCGGCGGCCACCTGCTTCTGCGCGAGCACCGGCGACGGTCCCGCCGCGACGCAGCGGATACGACTTGAAGCTGACGGAGCTGGACGACGGCTTCATCGTGGAAGGGCGCAGCGCCGAAGGGCGCGCGGTCGCGGACCAGCTGCCCCTGACCCCGGTCGCGGAAGAGCATCTGGCGCAGGCGGCGACCGAGCGCGCGGCGGCCGCCGCCGCCCAGCAGCGCAGGTTGCCCGGCCGCAATCTCAAGGACGCACTCTTCGCGCGCCTCGATCATCCGCGCTGGAAGGACGTGGGCGAGCGTTGCCTCGCGTGCGGCAACTGCACGGCCGTGTGCCCGACCTGCTTCTGTCACAGCGAGCACGACCTCGTGTCGACCGATGCGCAGAGTGCGCAGCACACCCGGCAGTGGGACTCCTGCTTCGGGGCGAACCACAGCTACATCCACGGCTGGGTGATCCGCGGCACGACGAACCTGCGCTACCGCCAATGGCTGACGCACAAGCTCGGCAGCTGGCACGAGCAGTACGGGCGCAGCGGCTGCGTCGGCTGCGGACGCTGCGTCACCTGGTGCCCGGTCGGCATCGACATCACCGAGGAGGCCGCGGCGATCGTCGGCCATGGAGAGGAACGCGATGCGCGGTCATAGCCTCACCCGGGCCCAGCCCAACGCGTACGTCCCGCAGGAGGTGCAGATCGTGCGCCGCGTCCAGGAGTCCGCGACGATCTTCACGCTCTACCTCCGCTTCACCGATCCGGTGGCGCAGGCGGACTACGCGTACGACCCCGGGCAGTTCAACATGCTGTACCTGCACGGTGTCGGCGAAGTCGCGATCTCGATCGTCTCCGACCCGGAGCACGAGGACCTCCTCGTGCACACGATCAACGCCGTGGGTCGCGTGACGCGCGGAATGGAGAAGCTGCGCGAAGGCCAGCGACTCGGCATCCGCGGCCCGTTCGGCCGCGGCTGGCCGCTGCGCGAAGCCGAGGGCCACGACATCATCGTCGTGTCGGGCGGCCTGGGCTGCGCGCCCGTGGTGTCGGTGATCAACCACATGATCCGGCGGCGCGAGCGGTTCGGGCATTTCACCATCGTGCAGAAGGTCAAGCGCGCCGACGAGCTCATCTGGCCCAAGCGCTACGAGCTCTGGCAGCAGGTGCCCGACACGCAGGTGCTGGTGTCCTCGACCGAGCCCGCCGAAAACTGGCGCTGGCAGGTCAGCAGCCGGCTCAAGGTCCTCGACGACGTCGTCGTCCACGGCGAACGCACCGTCGCGATGCTCTGCGGGCCGGGCGGATTCATGGGCTCCGCTGCCGCGCACCTGGTCGCCAAGGGCGTGCCGGAGGCGTCGATCTTCCTGGCGACCGAGCGCAACATGCAATGCGGCGTCGGCCACTGCGGCCACTGCCAGTTCGGCGCCACGTTCATCTGCAAGGACGGGCCGATCTATCCGTACCCGAAGATCAAGGCGCTGCTGGAGGTCGAAGGCTTCTGACGCGTGGCCGGCACGGGCGGGAAGTCGAACCGCCTGCGTACGGTGGAAGCCCGTCCGACGCGGGCCTACAATGCGCGGTCGGCGCGCGGACGGAGCGGGGACGGGCCATGGAACACCAGAGCTTCGACGATTTCGAGCGGGAGGCGCGCGCGGACGGGTTCGCCGAGGTGCTCGAACGCCAGTGCCGCCCGTACCGTCTCGCTTCGCACACGCATCCGTTCGCCGTGCGCGCGCGTGTCGTGCAGGGCGAGATGTGGCTGACCGTCGGCGATGACGTACGCCATCTGCGGCGTGGCGATGCGTTCGCGCTGGAGCGCGACGTTGCGCATGCCGAGCGCTACGGTCCGCAGGGCGCGACCTACTGGGTGGCGCGGCGGGCTTAGGGAACGTCCGCAAAAGCTGTTCGTTGATTCTATGGACGGCCGACGCCGGGTCGCCCCAAGGCGGCCGCCTGACTCTCGAACAGCTTGAAGCTACCGCCGGCCGCAAAAGGCGCGACGCAAGCCTCACGTCATCCACGGGCCCGACGGACGCCTTTTGCGGACGTTCCCTAGTCGGCGATCCCGATCCGCACGAGGTAATCCCGCCAGCGCGGATCGTCGTGCAGGCCGCGAAACGTCGTGGAGCTGCGCAGCAGGCTGATGCCGTGGTCGTGCTGGGCGTACGCGCGCTCGAGCCACGCGAACGCGGCGTCGTTCTCGCCCCGATAGGCGAAGACCTCGGCGATCTGGATCGCGGCGACGTCCGCATCGTGCATGACGATGTCCTGCAGCGCCGCGTCCGCCGCCTCCGGCGGTCCCATGCGGGCGCGCGCGAGCGCGATGCCGGACTTGCGCTCCCAGTCCACCGGCTCCAGTTCGAACTCCGCAAGCGCCTCGGCGAAGCGCTGCTGGTAGAGGCGAATCCGGCCCAGCGTCGCGTGATGGCGAGGTCCGGCCGGCTTGAGCTTGCGGGCTGTGGCGAGCGCGATCTCGGCCTCCTCGAACGCGCCGGCGTCCGTGAGCAGGCGCGCCAGTCGCACATGCCCGTTGACCGCCAGCGGGTCCAGCGCGACGATGCGCCGGGCCAGCGCGAGCGCCTCGTCGATGCGCCCGAAGACCGCCGCGAGCCAGCTCGCCGAATGCAGTCCGGCCGCATTGCCGGGCGCCAACTCGATCGCCTTGCGGAACGTCGCATCGGCCCCCTTCCAGTCGAGGTCGTCCGATGCCATGACCTGCCCCAGCGCGACGAGCCCCTCGACCAGGTCCGGCGCCAGCGCCAGCGCGCGCTGCGCCGCCTCGCGTGCCTGTGCGTAGCCTGTCGCCGGCAGCGCAAAGCCGGCCGCCACCGATTGACTGTGGGCCCGGGAGAGGCCCGCCCACGCCAGCGCGAAATCCGGTTGCAGCGCGACGGCCTGCCGGAAGAGTGCGATCGCGCGCGCGTTGTCCTCCTTCCTGAGGAAGTTGGCGCGGGAGCGACCTTCGAGGTAGAGCTGGTATGCGACCGCGTCGTCGCCGCGGCCCTGCGCTGCTTGCGCGACTTCGTGGGCAATCGCCGCCGCGGGCGCCGCCGACGTCTTCGCATCGAGCAGCGCACGGCGCAGTTCGACGACGACGGACTGCGCGATGTCGTCCTGCACGGCGAAGATGTCCGTCAGCTCGCGATCGTAGGTCTCGGACCAGAGATGCGAGTCCGTGGCCACCTCGATCAGCTGCGCGGTGATCCGCACGCGATTGCCCGCCTTGCGCACGCTGCCCTCGAGCAGGTGCGCGACGCCGAGCTTCTGCGCGATCGTCGGGATGTCCGTGCGCGTGCCCTTGAAGCTCCACGCCGACGTGCGCGAGGCCACGCGCAGGCCCTTGATCCGGGCCAGCACGTTGAGCAGTTCCTCGGACAATCCGTCGGCGAAGTACTCGTTTTCCTCGTCGCGGCTCATGTTGACGAACGGCAGCACCGCGATCGACGGCACGTTCGCGTCGAGCGGTGCCAGCAGCGTCCGCAGCGGCGGAAACGCCTGCGGCAGCGAAGGATGCGCAAGCTGGTAGATTGCCTGCCGCCGCGCCAGGTCCTTGAGGCTGTGCTCGCCCAGCGCCTGCATCGCCGCGCCGGCCGGCAGCCGGTCGTGGCACAGCTCGTTCGTGACCGAAGAAACGAGCGTCTGCCCGCCATGGCCGGCGGACAGGAGGCGCGCGACTTGGTTGAGCGGCGGACCGAAGTAGTCCCCGTCGCGAAATTCCGCGGCACCCGAATGCAGCGCGATCCGCACGCGGATCGGGGCGCCCGCGGGCCACGGCTCGGACTGGAGCATCTGCTGGACGGCGAGCGCCGCTTCCAGCGCGTGCGACGGCGTGGCGAATGCCGCATAGAAGGCGTCGCCCGCCGTCTTGAACACGTGGCCGCCGCGCGCCTCGATGCCGTGGCGCAGGATCGCGTCGTGCCGCGCCAGTGCCGCCTGCATGGCGTCGGGCGCGTCCTGCCAGAGGCGGGTGCTGCCCTCGATGTCCGTGAACAGGAACGTCAATGTCCCGGTCGGCGGCGGAGCAGGTGGGGAGATCGGCATCGGGAGCGCGGGACCGTTCGCGATCCTCGCTTCGCATTCTGGCCAGTCCGCGCGGTTCGGGCAACTCCGCGAACGGACTCGCGTCCGCGGCGGCGCTGGAATTCGTTTGACCGGCTTGCCCGATCCCCCAATACTGGCGTCCGCCAACAACAGCGAACGACGGGACCTTCCCAATGCCTGTAGCCATGAGATGCGTGGTGCTCGGCGCGATCGCGGCGCTCCATGCCGCGTGGGCTTTCGCGGCCAACGGCGACATCCTCGAACGCACGACGATCCCGGCCGGAGCAGATGCGGCCTTCGTGGCCGAGCGCGTCGTCTACGAGTCCGACGGCCTGCGCATCGTCGGGTTCCTTGCCTACCCGAAAGGCGCCCCCGACGGGGCCGCGCGCCTGCCATGCGTGCTGTGGAACCGCGGCGGCAACCGTGACTTCGGCGCGCAGACGCCGGAGACCTTCGTCAACCGCGCGCGCCGCATCACGGCGTGGGGCTACGTGCTGTTCGCGTCGAATTATCGCGGATCGCCGGGATCGGAAGGCCAGGACGAGTTCGGCGGCAACGATGTGAACGACGTGCACAATGCCATCAAGGTCTTCGACCGGCTGGCGTTCGCGGACGGCGACCGCATCGGCATGTGGGGCCACTCCCGCGGCGGCATGATGACGTACATCGCGTTGACGAACACCGACCGCGTCCGGGCCGCGGTGATCGGCGCGGGGGTCGCCGACCTGGAACGCATGATCGCGCTGCGTCCGGAGATGGACACCGAGGTTGCGGCGCAGATGGTCCCCGATTGGAAGACGGAGCGCGTGCGGGCGATCGATGCGCGCTCGGCCGTTCGTTTCGTGGATCGGCTTCCCGCCAACGTGCCGATCCTGCTCATCCAGGGCACCGCCGACATCCGCGTCGATCCGCGCGATTCGCTGGACATGGCCCGCCTGCTGTTCGCGGCGCGGAAGCCGTTCAGCCTGCTGCTGATCGAGGGCGCCGACCATCGCATCACCGAGCGCAGCGACGAGTACTACCAGGCGGCGAAGACCTGGATGGATCGCTACGTCCGCGATCGCGGCAAGCTGCCGAATCTGGTGCCGCACGGCAGATGAAGTCGCGGAAGGCGCCATGTGCAGGTGGGGCGCCGTACCGACGCGTACTGCGAGGGGGCGCAGGTTTCGCGTACCTTTGACCTCCATCGTGCGTCGCCGCGCGTGGCCCTTTCCCGTTGACGAGGAGATCGAATGAATCGCTGGTGGACGCTGCTGCTGCCGACGCTGCTGGTCGTTCCCGCCGCCCACGCGGCCGACGACATGAAGGCGTTCCCGCCGCCCGACGCGGGCATGGTCCGGTTCGTGCTGCCGCTGCCGAAGCGGCCCGACGAGTCGCTGCGCAAGGTCGAGCTCATGGTCGGCAGGACGGTCGAGGTGGACGCCGGCAACCGTCACTTCTTCGGCGGCCGGATCGAGACCGAGACGATCAAGGGGTGGGGTTTCCCGCGCTACATCGTCCGCGAACTGGGGCCGATGGCGGGCACGCTGATGGCCGTCGATCCGAACGTGCCGAAGGTGGCGAAGTTCGTGCCGATCGGCGGCGACCCGTATCTCGTCCGCTACAACAGCCGCCTGCCCCTCGTGGTCTACGTGCCCGAGGGCGTCGAAGTGCGTTACCGGATCTGGCGCGGCGATGCCGACACGCGCGCGATGGAGAAGGGCTGACCGCGAGGGTCGACGCCGAACGCTTCGCGCAGGACGGACCGCACGATGCCGGCGCGTGGGCAACCTGCCGTCAGAACACGAGCACCCGGTCCGCCTCGGCGGTCCAGTCGGCAAGCTGGGCGAGCGTCGCGCGGGTGGCGCCTTCGATCATCTCGCCTTCCGCCATTCCCCGCGCATCCATGCAGGTGCCGCACAGTGCGACCTGGCCATTGCGCAGCACCTTGCCCAGCATCAACTGGATGTTGTAGTACCCGTCCGGGACCTTCTGTCCGCCCTTGGCACACCCTACCGCATCCGCCATCAGGAACAGCCGGACCTGTTGCCCTTCCTTGTTCGCCAGGGCGCCCGCGAGGCGAAGTCCGTTGTAGGCGCGTTCGTTGCCGTAGGGCGCGTCGTTGAGAATGAACAGCGTCGAGTTCACTTCCTGCCTCCGGTCTTGTTCGTCGCCTTCGGGCTGTCGGCCGCGACCTGCGGCATGATTGCGGGCTGGAACCTGTCCATCACGTTTCCCCGGGTTGACTGAATGTCACGACTTCGCGGTTCGATGGCGAAGCCGGGTAAAGGGCGGACGCTTGCCCGCCCCGGAACGGTTGCAGCAGCAGCCGGTCGAGCCGCGCCTCCCGCCGATCGCGAAAGTCCACGAGGCCTATTGTCATCGCGTCGTGACCGGCGGCCGGTTGGGCGCGGTAGGTGCCGAACAGATGGTCCCAGTACGGCAGGTTGAAGCCGAAATTGCTGTTCGTCTCCTGCTGCACGGTCGAGTGATGCACGCGATGCATGTCAGGGGTGACGACGAACCGGCGCAGCCAGCGGTCGACGGGTTCCGGCAAGCGTCCGTTGGCGTGATTGAACACGGCCGTGGCGTTCAGCAGCACTTCGAACACCACGACCGCCAACGCCGGCGCGCCGATCGCCGCCACCGCGGCGCACTTGATCCCCACCGACAACATGATCTCGATCGGGTGGAAGCGAGTGCCTGTCGTCACGTCGAAGTCGGTATCCGAGTGATGCACGCAATGCAGGCGCCACAATGCCGGGACGGCGTGGAACAGGACGTGCTGGAAATAGATCGCGAGGTCCAGCAGGACAACGGCGAGGATCGGCCCGCCCCATGCCGGCAGATCGAGCGCGTGGAGCAATCCCCAGCCGTGCGCATCCGCGGCCATGGCAACGCCGACCGCGGCGCCCGGCGCGACCACGCGCAGGAGCACGCCGTCGAGCGCAAGCAGACCCAGGTTGTGGGGCCAGCGCGCACTGCGCGCGAGGCGGCGTGCCCGCCGCGGCGCAAGCGCCTCCCAGCCGGCCACGACCGCGAACACGCCGAGGAAGGCGGCGAAGCGCAGTGCAGGTTCGTACGCAACTGCCATGTCGAGCATGCGCTTGGCCTCCCCGGATGCAGATCGCGATGCTAGAATCGAAATCAAGCAAACATGTATTCAATTAATTAATTGAATACTAGGCCAGGAGGTTCGCCCTTGTCAAACCCGATCAATCCGAAGCGCGCCGTCTTCGCCAACCTCGCCCGCATCGGCACCGCGCTGTCGAGTGCGGTGCGCCTCGAGTTGCTCGAGCTGCTTGCGCAAGGGGAGCGTGGCGTCGACGAACTGGCCACGCTGACCGGCGAGAGCGTGGCCAATACGTCCCAACACCTGCAGAAACTCAAGCAGGTCGGCTTGATCGTCGGGCGGAAGGAGGCGCAGTTCGTGAAGTACCGGCTGGCCGGCATCGAGGTCGTCGCCCTCTTCGAGGCCCTGGGCATCGCCGGCCAGGCCTATCTGTCGGATGTCGAACGCATCGTGCGCCTGTACTTCACGGCCAAGGACGACCTGGAGCCGGTACCCGCCGCCGACCTGCTCGAACGGGCGAAGAAGGGGCTGGTGACCGTGCTCGACGTGCGGCCGCGTGAAGAGTTTGCCGCGGGCCACGTTCCAGGTGCGGTGAACATCCCGATCCACGAACTGGAGAAACGCCTGGCCGAGCTGCCCAAGCGAAAGGAAGTCGTGGCGTATTGCCGCGGTCCGTATTGCCTCATGTCCTACGATGCGGTGTTCCTGCTGCGCAAGAAGGGCCTGAAGGCGCGCCGGCTCGAGGATGGCCTGCCCGAATGGCAGTTGGCCGGCTTGCCGACCACGCGCGGCTGAGGTGGCTGCAAGCGCCGCAATGGCGCGGGAGCACATCCGACCTGGCCCGATCTGGACGGCTTCCCGCCGATCGGTGAACGCTTCTCCGGAACGATCCGACCCGTCAGGCTGCGGGCACCTCGTCGGTCCAGACGCGGAAGCTCGCGAGCGTGTTCGGCCCGAACGAATTGGACAGCGCGACGTCCGACGCGTCGCGTCCGCGCGCGATCAGGATGCGGCCGATCCGCGGCGTGTTGTTGCGCGCGTCGAACGTATGCCAGCGTCCGTCGAGGAAGACCTCGAACCACGCCGCGAAGTCCATCGTGCCCCACGGCGGCGGCGTGCCGATGTCGCCCAGGTAGCCCGTGCAGTAGCGTGCCGGGATGTTCATGCAGCGGCAGAACGCGACGGCCAGGTGCGTGTAGTCGCGGCACACCCCGGTGCGGTCGAAGTAGGCCTCCAGCGCCGAACGCGTCATCCGCGCATGCTCGTAGCCGAACGTGATGTGGTTGTGCACGAAATCGCAGATCGCCTGCACCCGGCCCCAGCCCGTGGGGCCGGCGCCGAAGTGGTTCCACGCGATCTCGGAGAGCTTGTCGGTCTCGCAGTAGCGGCTGCCGAGCAGGAACAGCAGCGCTTCCTCGGGGAGGTCCTGCACCGGGGTCTGCCGCGCGTCGGGGACGATGACGTCCATGGCGCCGCTGTCGTTGACCAGTGCGTCGGCGCTGACGCGGGTACGACCCTTGGGCAGCACCACCCGCGTGCACCAGTTGCCGAAGCTGTCGCGGTAGGCGGCGACGGGCAGCGGCGGGTCGAAGTGGAGGTCGTCGCGCCCGACCACGTCCGACACCCGCGTGAAATGGATGTTGAGCGTCATGATCATCGGCGTGGGTTGCGGGCAGTCGTAGACCATTTCAAAGCCGGCGCGGATTCGCATCAGGTTTCTCCGGTGACGGGCGTCCGGCGTGGACGCCGCGTTGGAACTGCAGGGAATGACGGAAATACTGGGGAGGCTTGGGTGGTCTCGGCAGGCATCGGTCATCGAGGATCCGCGTGCGCTAGCGTACAACGGCCAGACGCAGCGAAGCGACCAGCGCGCGGCGCAGTGCAGCGAAGGACGCCGCGCCGGCGAACGCGAACCGCTGGTTGAATTCCAGTTCGATCCCGACGTACGCGCGGTCGCCGAACTGCCCGCGCAGGTACGCGGTCAGCCCGTCCCCCTTGCCGAGGTACGGATAGTTGCGCCGCACGCGCAGGTGCGGCGCGACTTCCGCCAGTGCCGCCTTCCAATGCGCGGCCAGGCGCACCTCGCCGCGCCGGCGCGGGTCGTACAGCAGTCCGACGTCCGCCTGCCGCACGTGTCCGTCGAGCACGGGCGTGAAGCTGTGCGAGGCCACGTGCACGACGCGGTATCCGCGCGCGACCAGGTCCCGCACCCGGCGTTCGACGGCCGACCGGTGCGGCACGTAGTGGCGTGCGACGATGTCGGCACGGACCGCGGCGGCAACGTCGCGCGTCGTGGCGGAGAACACGCGCGGATGACCGAGCGAGCGATTGAGGTCCACCAGCAGCCGGCTGACGGTGGCGACTTCGAGCGGCGCCTGCAGCGCGCGCGCGAGCGCGCGGGCGACGGACAGTGCGCCGATATCGTAGCCGCGATGCGACGCCAGCAGTTCCTGCTGTCCGGCGAACAGCGTCCGGTACCGTGCGGGAATCCGGTTTCCGCCGTGTTCGCACGTGACGACGAAGGCGGCGCGCACGGGTTCGCGTCACCAGCTCAGGTCGGGCAGGCGCCGGAACACCTGGCGGGTGCCCTCCCCCCATTGGTGACTCAGCGACGTGAAGTACGGATCGCCATGGTCGAACCGGCGCCGGTACCGGACCTCGAGGCTGTCGCGCTCGTAGCAGAGCAGGTCGATCGGCATGCCCACCGAGAGGTTGCTGCGCATCGTGGAATCGAACGAGACCAGCACGCACTTCGTCGCGTCCGCGAGCGCCGTCGACCGCGTGATCACGCGATCGATGATGGGCTTGCCGTACTTGGTCTCGCCGGTCTGGAAGTAGGTGGTGTCGATGCCGGCCTCGATGAAATTGCCTTCCGCATAGATGCGAAAGAGCCGCATCGGCTCGCCGGCCAGCTGGCCGCCGACGATGAACGACGCGTTGAAGCCGATCTCGTTGTCCTCGAGGTATTCGCCATCCCGGCGCTCGATGTCGCGCATGGCGTCCGCCACCAGCATCGCGACCTCGAACATGGTCGTCGCGCTCCACAGGTTCGCCACGCCGGCGCCGGCGCTGCACCGCTGGTTCAGCACGCCGATCACCGCCTGCGTTCCCGCGAGATTGCCGGAGCTCAGCAGCACGATGACGCGGTCGCCGCGGCGCTCGAACACCGTCATCTTGCAGAACTTGCCGATGTTGTCCATGCCGGCGTTGGTGCGCGAGTCCGAGGCGAAGATGATTCCTTCCTCGAGCATCACGCCGATGCAATAGGTCATGCGCAACGCGCCAGGGTCAGGCGCCCTTGTACGGGTGTGGCAGGTGGAACGGGACCCCGATGAGGGGCGCGGGAGGCCGGTGCGGCGCGGCGACGGGCCGCCGCACCAGGTCCCGAGTATGGGGCCGCCGGGCTGATCCGGATAGCGCCGGACGACGGTTACGACGCGCTGGTCAGTGCCGGACGACGTCCGGGTTGTTTCGCGCATCGTGCGTCGCGTATTGGTCACGTCGCGCCGCGCACGGCCGCCGCTTCCGGGCCTTCCGGTTTAAGGGTCATGGCCGGCGCGCGGCCCCTTAAGGCCTCCGCGCCGGGGACGAGCGGACTACTTGAGGCGCATGTCGTCCTTGACGGACTTGACGCCTGCGACCGTCCGGGTGACTTCGACGGCCTTGGTTTCGGCAGCCTTCGAGCTCACGAAGCCGCTCAGCTGGACCACGCCCTTGAACGTCTCGACATTGATCTCGGCGGACTTGAGCGTGGGCTCGTTGAGGATGGCGGCCTTCACCTTGGTGGTGATGACCGTGTCGTCGACGTACTCGCCGGTGCCTTCCTGCTTCGCGGTGGACGCGCAGCCGACGGTGACGGCAAGGGCCAGCGCGCTGGCGAGAAGGGCAATCTTGCGGAGATGGCTGTTCATTGGAATCTTTCTTCGTTGAGAGGCGGTGCAATGCGCTGCGACGTCACAGGCGTCCCATCAGGAACAGGATGAGGACGATGATCAGGATGGTGCCGACCACGCCGCTCGGCCGGTAGCCCCAGCTCGACGCATGGGGCCAGACGGGCAACACCCCGACCAGCATGAGGACGAGGATGATCAAGAGAATGGTGCCGATGCTCATGGTGTGCTCCTTGGGGGGTCACGGCGCGCCGCCGCGCGGGTACCGGTACCGCAACATCAGGCTATCGATCGCGCACATGCCTGTCTGTTCGCCACCGCACAGAAACAGACGGGCCGCGTTTTCGGAGCCGCAAATCCGCCGCCGCTTCGTACGACACATTGGCGTGCGCGCAGAAGCGACCCGATGTGCGCTGTGTGCGACAGCGCACGCAAAGGGCTCGCGTGGGCTAAACTGTGCGCATGACCACCCGCACCAAGGCGCCCCCTGCACGCAAGCCGCCGGCGCCCCCGGCGACCAGGCCGGTGCCGCTTGCGCATCCCGCCGTCGATCCCGAGCATCACAATCACCTGCTCGACGCGCTGCCGCGCGCCGACTACGAACGGATCGCGCCTCATCTCGAGTTGGTCTCCATGAAGCTCGGCGAGGTGCTCTACGAGCCCGGGGTCCGGTTGCGCTACGTCTACTTTCCCACCACGGCCATCGTCTCGCTGCTCTACGTGATGGAAAACGGCGCGTCGGCGGAAATCGCCATTGTCGGCAACGAAGGCATCCTCGGCATTTCGCTGTTCATGGGCGGCGAGACCACGCCCAGCCGGGCCGTCGTGCAGAGCGCCGGCTTCGCCTTCCGGATGAAGGCGCAGCATCTCAAGGCCGAGTTCGGCCGCTTCGGTCCGCTGCTGCACCTGCTGCTGCGCTATACGCAGGCGCTGATCACGCAGATGTCGCAGACGGCCGTCTGCAACCGCCATCATTCGGTCGACCAGCAGCTTTGCCGCTGGCTGCTGCTGAGTCTCGACCGACTCGCCTCGAACGAACTCACGATGACGCAGGAGCTGATCGCCAACATGCTCGGCGTGCGGCGCGAGGGCGTCACCGAGGCGGCCGGCAAGCTGCAGGACGCGGGCCTCATCCGGTATCGCCGCGGACGGATCACCGTGCTCGACCGGCCGGGCATCGAGGCGCCTTTCCTGCGAGTGCTATGCGGTGGTCAAGGCCGAGTTCGACCGCCTGCTGCCCTACGTGGTGCACTGACGTCGTCCTTCGCGGTCGTACGCCGGCAGTCCGAGCGGAGCGCCGGGACGACCGCGGTTCCCGGGCCGGCAGTGCGCGCCCACCCCTCCGTCCGACTCGCACGCTGTGTGCGCTGGCGCGCAGACAAGGGGGGTCGGTCGTCCGTACGCTGGACCCTGATCGTCGCCGGCATTCGCTGATCGCTGTCCCGCGGTCGCGTGTGCAGGAACGGCGCCTTCGCCAACCGGACCGGCCGGATGCTCACCGGCGTTGCCGCAGGAGGCACTCCTTGACCGAGCTTGCGCATCCATCCGAAGGCAACGCCCTGCTCGCGGCGCTTCCGCGCCGGGACCAGCGGCACCTGCGCGACAGCGGCGAGGTCGTCGCGATCGCGCCAGCCGACGAGCTGAACGCGCCCGGCGAACGAATCTCCCATGTCTACTATCCCCTCCGGGGATTCATCTCGCTGGTGATGCCGGTCACCGCCGGCGCCTCGATCGAGGTCGGCCTGGTGGGGAACGAAGGGATGTTCGGCGTGTCGCTCGCGCTGGGCGTCGACGAATCGCCGCTGCACGCGGTGGTGCAGGGCGCAGGCGCCGCGCTGCGCGTCCCCGCCCCGCAGTTCGTCCGCGTGCTCAACCGCAGCGCGACGTTGCGTGCCGTCCTGCACCGATACGCGTGCGTGCACATGGTCCAGCTCGCGCAGGCGGCGGCCTGCACGCGCTTCCACGTCGTCGAATCGCGCCTCGCACGCTGGCTGCTGATGACGCAGGATCGCGCGAACAGCAATGCGTTTCACGTCACCCAGGCGTTCCTGGCCTCGATGCTCGGCGTGCGCAGGGTCGGTGTCACCAAGGCGGCCAGCGAACTGCAGCGGCGCGGGTTGATTCGCTACCGCCGCGGCGACCTGATCGTGACGGATCGCCGTGGGCTGGAGACGGCGTCATGCGGCTGCTACGAGGCGGACCGCGCCATCTATCGTCGGATCATGTGCCCCGCGCGCGCGCGCGAGGACGTGTCGTCGCGATTGCGCGGACGCGAAACCCGGATGCTACTCCCGGAGTTGGTCGCCTGAGCGGCGGTGCGCAAGCCGGTCACGGGACCGGCGCGGCCTTGCCTTCGATGACCATTGGCCGTACGCCGGGGAATGCCGGCTGCGCGCCTAGACTCGCTGTTGACTCCACGATCCGCGTCACCGCACCGTCGCGAGAGCGGACCGTCATCGCGTAGTGTCGTTCCTGGCCGGTCGAGGCACCGCATCCCCAGGTCGTCAGCACGACGATGCGGTCGATGCGACGCCACCACGGGTGGTCGTGCGGCCCAGCCGCCTGCGCACGATGCGAGCCGTCAGCGCGAGCGGCCCGCGTTTGTGTGCGGCAGCGAACAAACAGGACAGGAATGCGCGGCTATCCTCGAAGCAATGCGAAGCGGGTACGGTTCGCTGGCGAACGCGCGTCGGTCCGCTCGCGACACCCCGACGACCCCATCGTCGCTGTGCGCCCAACGACGAGGCGGCCCGCTGCCCTTGTGACGCGGGTCGGCCCCTGATAGCGCATGCCGTCCCACGGGTCCTCGCGAACGACGGCGTCACCGCGCAGCGACCGCGATCGCGACGCCGCGGCAACGAAAGGATTCCGACTTGTTCTCAAGCATCCGCAGTCTCGCGGACCGGTGGCGCGGTCCTCGCGCACGCGCCGGTCGCACCCGCGGGATTGCCGGTCACGCGGAGGTCGAACCGCCGCTGCGCGCGGAGCTCTTCAGCACCGAGCAGATGGAACAGCACGGTCGGCATCTCGCGGTCGCGCATCGGCTTGGTGTTGAACACGCGAGCAATCGCCTGTTGGCGCGTCTCGCGGCCAACGAGGCGATGTTGGCCGAAGTACACCGCCAGCTCGCCACAGCGGTCGCCGCCGGCCGGCGCATCGTCCCGGCCGCGGAGTGGCTGCTCGACAACCGTCACCTGATCGACGAGCAGATCCGGACCGCCAAGCGGCACCTGCCGAAGGGCTTCAGCCGAGAATTGCCGCGTCTCGCGAAAGGGCCCTCCGCGGGCCTGCCGCGCGTCTACGACCTGGCGTTCGAGGCGATCGCGCACGGCGACGGCCGTATCGACGCGGAAGGCGTGTCCCGGTTTGTCGCTGCCTACCAGACGGTCGCGCCGTTGGCACTCGGCGAACTGTGGGCCATTCCGATCATGCTGCGCCTTGGCCTGATCGAGAACCTGCGTCGGGTCGGCGTGCGGATCGCGGCCGGGGCGGCCGACCGGACGCGGGCCGAAGGCTGGGCGGAGCAGATGCTGGACGATCGCCGAGCGCGATCCGAAGAGCCTCATTCTCGTCATCGCGGACATGGCGCGCTCGAATCCGCCGATGGTCAGCTCGTTCGTCGCCGAACTCGCGCGACGCCTGCAGGGACAAAGCGCCGCGCTGGCATTGCCGCTCACGTGGATCGAGCAACGGCTCTCGGAGTCGGGGTTCTCGATCGAGCAGCTCGTGCAGGCGGAGGCGCAGGAGCAGGCCGGCGCGCAGGTGTCGATCGGCAACACCATCGGCAGCCTGCGGCTGCTGGGCTCGCTCGATTGGCGCGAGTTCGTCGAGACGATGAGCGCCGTCGAGCACAAGCTGCGCGAAGACCCCGGTGGTCTCTACGGCGCGATGGATTTCGCCACGCGCGATCGCTACCGGCACGCCGTCGAGTCGATCGCACGGATGAGTCCGTTGTCCGAGAGCGACGTCGCGCGGCGGGCGGTGCAGTTCGCGCACGAGGCGGCCGCCGCCCTACCGGGCACGGATGGTCGGACGGACCGCCGTGCGCACGTAGGTTATTACCTGATCGACGCGGGTCGCCCGCAGCTCCACCGCGCCGCCCTGGTCCGCGCGACGCTCGGCGCGACGCTGCGGGATCTCGCGTGCCGGATGCCGCTCGGACTCTATGTCGGCTCGATCGCCACCGTGACGCTCGCGTCCACCGCGCTGTTGCTCGCGCAGGCGCATCACGATGGCATCGGCGAACCCGCGTTGTTCGCGCTCGGGGCGCTGCTGCTGGTCGCGTCGAGTTCGCTCGCCGTCGGGCTCGTGAACTGGCTCGCGTCGCTGCTGGTGACGCCCACGCTGCTGCCGCGCATGGACCATGCGCGAGGCGTTGCAGCGGACGCGGAGACGCTCGTGGTCGTACCGACGATGCTGGGCGACGTCGACGTCGTCGCTGCGCTGGTCGAGGCGCTCGAGGTGCGCTTTCTCGCGAATCGCGACCCGTTCATCCGCTTTGGCCTGCTCACCGACTTCGCGGATGCGGCGACGGAAACGCTGCCCGGTGATCGCGCGATGCTGCAGCGCGCGCGCGCGGGCATCGAGGCGCTCAACGCCAAGTACCCGCGTGGCACGGCGGCGGACGGCCGCGACGCGGGCGGCGACACGTTCCACCTGTTTCACCGCCCGCGCGTGTTCAATCCGCGCGAGGGCGTGTGGATGGGCCGCGAGCGCAAGCGCGGCAAGCTCGCGGACCTGAACGCATTGCTGCGCGGAAGTGGCGCCGGCCGCTTCTGCCTTCTGGTCGGGGCCACGGATTGCCTGGCCCGTGTCCGCTTCGTCGTCACGCTGGACACCGATACGGAACTGCCGCGCGACGCCGCGCGAAGGATGGCGGGCGTGCTCGCCCATCCGCTCAACCGCGCGCGCGTCACGGGCGACGACGACGCGCCGGTGCGCGTCGGGTACGGCATCCTCCAGCCGCGCGTCAGCGCGAGCCTGCCGGGGGCTCACCGGTCCTGGTATGCGCGGCTGCAGAGCGGCGAACCCGGCGTCGATCCCTACACGCGCGCCGTCTCGGACGTCTACCAGGATGTATTCGGCGAAGGCTCGTTCATCGGCAAGGGCATCTACGACGTCGATGCATTCGAGCGAACCCTGGGCGCGTGTGTTCCCGGGAACCGGGTGCTGAGCCACGATCTGCTCGAAGGCTGCTACGCGCGCTCGGGCCTGGTCTCGGATGTCGAAGTGTACGAGGACTACCCGGCGGACTATGGCGTCGACCTCAAGCGCCGCCGGCGCTGGATTCGCGGCGACTGGCAATTGCTCGCATGGCTCCTTCCGCGCGTGCCCGGACCCGCGGGTCCCATCCGCAATCCGCTGTCCGCGCTGTCGCGCTGGAAGCTCTTCGACAACCTGCGGCGCAGCCTCGTCCCCGCCGCCCAGACGCTGCTGCTGCTCGTGGGCTGGGCACTCCTCCCGCACGCATGGCTGTGGACGCTCGCGGTGCTCGCCATGCTGTTGCTGCCTCAGGCGTTCGCCGTGCTCGCGCAACTGGTCCGTCCCGGCGCGGACGTCGCGGATGGGCCAGCATCTCGCGGCGGTCGCGGGCGCGGCGGCCGGGCACCTCGTGCGTGCCGCGCTGACTCTCGCGTTCCTGCCGTTCGAGGCCACGGTCGCGCTCGACTCCGCCACCCGTGCGCTGTGGCGCACCTACGTGTCGCGGCGCCACCTGCTCGAGTGGAATCCGTCCGCGCGCGACGCCGCGGGTGCGCGCGGCGGCGGCGCTCGCGAGCGCCGTTGCGTCGATGTGGATCGCGCCGGTGATCGCGGTCGCGACGGCCGATCCTGTTGGCGCGGGTAGCGCCCGTCGCGCTGCCCGCGGCCGCCCCGGTGCTGCTGCTCTGGTTCGGATCCCCCGGTCTCGCCTTCTGGATCAGTCGTCCGACCCGTCGTCGCGACGCCAGCCTCGACGCGGGCGAGACGCGTTTCCTGCGCAGGCTCGCGCGCCGGACGTGGGCGTTCTTCGACGTCTTCGTGGGTGCGGACGATCGGTGGCTGCCGCCGGACAACGTGCAGATGCATCCGGTCGAGGTGGTCGCTCACCGCACGTCGCCGACGAACATGGGGCTCGCACTGCTCGCGAACCTGACGGCGTTCGACCTGGGCTTCATTCCGGCCGGTCAGCTCGTCCGGCGTACCGCCCATGCGCTGGCGACGATGACGGCGCTCGAGCGGTTTGAAGGGCACTTCTACAACTGGTACGACACGCGCACGGGGAAGCCGCTGCCCCCGCACTACGTGTCCTCGGTCGACAGCGGCAACCTCGCCGGACACCTGCTGACGCTCCGGCAGGGCTTGCTCGCGCTCGCGGACGAACGGCCGGCCGTGGGCGCGTGGTTCGCCGGGCTCGGCGACGCGCTCGACTGCCTGGCCGAGGCGGCGGGCGGTGCCCCGGCTCCCGGCGTCGTACGGCTGCGCCGGGACCTCGAATCGGCCATCGATGCGCGGCCCACGACGATGGTCGCCGTGCGCGGGTGGCTCGATCGCATCGGCGCGGGGGTGGCGGCGGTCGCGATACACGCGGACCCGCTGGCGGGATCGACCGCGAGCGATGAGGTGTTCTGGGCCGCCGCGCTCGCACGCCAGATGCACTGCATCGAGGAGGAGTTCGCGTTTCTCGCGGCGTGGAGCCTGCACCGGGGCGCCGACACGGGCCACCTCGCGGCGCGACCGATGCCTTCGTTGCGCGAACTGGCTTCGCTGCACGTGGAGCCGATTGGATCCGTCGTGCCGGGAGTGCCGGCGCTCCTGACCGCGGGGACGGTGGGCAACGCGGACGGCATCGCGCTTGCGCAGGCGAGCCGCGATGCGGCCGCGCGGCTCGACGAGATCGCACGCCTTGCGCGCGAATGCGAGGCGCTCGCGGACCTGAACTACGACTTCCTGTACGACCCGGCGCGGCACCTGCTGTCGATCGGCTACAACGTCGCGGAGCGGCGGCGCGATGCGGGCTATTACGACCTGCTCGCGTCGGAGGCGCGCTTCGGGAGCTTCGTCGCGATCGCGCAGGGGCGCCTGCCGCAGGAGAACTGGTTCGCGCTGGGACGCCTGCTCGCGGCGGCGGGCGGGCAGTCGGTGCTGCTGTCCTGGAGCGGCTCGATGTTCGAGTACCTGATGCCGCTCCTCGTGATGCCCACCTACGAGGGCACGCTGCTCGACCAGACCTGCCGTGCGACCGTCGACAGGCAGATCGCCTATGGCCGCCAGCGTGGCGTGCCGTGGGGCATCTCGGAGTCCGGCTACAACGCCGTCGACGCGAGTCTCAACTACCAGTACCGCGCGTTCGGCGTGCCGGGGCTGGGGTTGCAGCGCGGGCTCGCGGAGGACCTGGTCGTCACGCCGTACGCTTCGGCCCTTGCGCTGATGGTCGCGCCGGAAGCCGCCTGCCGCAACCTGCAGCGCCTCGCCGCCGACGGCCTGGCCGGCCGCTTCGGCCTCTTCGAGGCGATCGACTACACGCCGGCGCGCGTTCCGCGCGGGCAAACGAGCGCGGTCGTCCGCTCGTACATGGCGCATCACCAGGGCATGATCCTGCTGTCGCTCTCGCACGCGCTGCTCCACCGCCCGATGCAGCGGCGCTTCGCGGCGGATCCGCTGCTCCGATCCGACGCTGCTGCTGTTGCAGGAACGCATTCCGAAGACCGCGGCGATCCGCACGCCGTCCCCGGAGGACGCCGCGAGCGGCGCCATCGTCGCGGGACTGGAGGCGCCGGTGCGCGTGCTGACGACGCCGGATACGCCGATTCCCGAGGTTCAGCTCCTGTCGAACGGCCGCTATCACGTGACGGTGACCAACGCCGGTGGAGGCGGGAGCCGCTGGAAGGACCTGGCCGTCACGCGCTGGCGCGAGGACACGACGACGGACGCCTGGGGAACGTTCTGCTACATCCGCGACGCCGTCAGCGGCGTGTTCTGGTCCGCCGCATTCGCGCCGACGCGCAAGCCGCCGGAGCACTACGAGGCGATCTTCACGGAGGCGCGCGCGGAGTTCCGCCGCGTCGACAACGATTTCGAGACGCACACCGAGATCGTGGTATCGCCGGAGGACGACATCGAGCTGCGCCGCGTGCGCATCACCAATCGCGCGCGTACGCGGCGCACGATCGACGTGACGAGCTACGCGGAGGTGGCGCTCGCGTCGCCCGCCGCCGACGCGCTGCATCCGGCGTTCTCGAACCTCTTCGTGCAGACCGAGATCGTCGCCGCGCGGCAGGCCATCCTGTGCACGCGGCGGCCGCGTTCGCGCGACGAGACGCCCCCATGGATGGTGCACCTCATGGCCGTGCACGGGAGCGAATCCGGCGACGTCTCGTTCGAGACCGACCGCATGGCATTCCTCGGGCGCGGCCGCACGCCCGCCGCGCCGAGTGCGATGACCGAGCCCGGGCCGCTGGCCGGACATCAGGGATCGGTGCTCGATCCCATCGTCGCCATCCGGCACCGGCTGACGCTCGAGCCGCAGACGACGGCGACGATCGACATCGTGACCGGCATGGCCGATACGCGCGAAGCGGCGCTGCAGCTCGCCGAAAAGTACCAGGATCGCCACCTTGCCGATCGCGTCTACGATCTCGCCTGGACCCACAGCTCGGTGATGCTGCGCCAGATCAACGCGTCCGAGTCCGACGCCCAGCTCTACGCGCGCCTCGCGAGTTCCGTGGTCTTCGCCAACGCGTCCCTGCGTGCCGAGGCCGGGCGTGATCGCCCGCAATCGCCGTGGCCAGTCCGGACTGTGGAGCTACGCGATCTCGGGCGACCTGCCGATCGTCCTGCTGCAGATCGGCGACGCGGAGAACATCGACCTCGTACGCCGGATGGTGCAGGCGCACGCGTATTGGCGCCTCAAGGGCCTCGCCGTGGACCTCGTGATCTGGAACGAGGACCGCGGCGGCTACCGGCAGCTGCTGCAGGACCAGATCATGGGTCTCATCGCGGCCGGCGTGGAGGCGCACGTGATGGATCGCCCGGGCGGCATCTTCGTGCGCCGGGCGGAGCAGATCGCGGAGGAGGATCGCATCCTGCTGCAATCGGTGGCGCGCGCCATCGTCACGGATCGCCGCGGCAGCCTGTCCGCACAGGTCGCGCGGCGCGGGCCGCTCGAGGTGCGCGTGCCGCGGCTCGTGCCGACGCGCAACCGCCGGTACGACGCGGGATCCTCCGCGCCGCCTCCGCGCGACCTCGTCTTCGCCAATGGCATGGGCGGCTTCACGCCCGATGGCGACGAATACGTGATCGCGTCCCGGTCCGGGGCAGGTCACGCCCGCGCCCTGGTCGAACGTGCTCGCCAATCCCCAGTTCGGAACCGTGGTGTCGGAGAGCGGCGTCGGGTACACGTGGGCCGAGAACGCGCACGAGTTCCGACTGACGCCGTGGCACAACGACCCGGTGTCGGACGCGAGCGGCGAAGCGTTGTACGTGCGCGACGAGGAGACGGGGCATGTCTGGTCGCCCTCGGCGTTGCCGCGCCGCGGTGCGGGCGCGTACGTGACGCGGCACGGCTTCGGCTACAGCGTGTTCGAGCACGAGGAGGACGGCATCGTCTCCGAGCTCACGGTGTTCGTCGCCCTCGATGCGCCGGTGAAGTTCTCCGCGCTCAAGGTGCGCAACACGTCGGGTCGCTCGCGGCGCCTGTCGCTGACCGGCTACGTCGAATGGGTGCTGGGCGACCTGCGGGCGAAGACCGCGATGCACGTGATCACCGAGGTCGACCGCAACAGCGGCGCGCTGCTTGCGCGCAACGCGTACAACACGGAGTTTCCGGATCGCGTCGCGTTCTTCGACGTCGACGACGCAGCGCGCACGGTGACCGGCGACCGCACCGAGTTCCTCGGTCGCAACGGCGCGCTGCGCAATCCGGCCGCGCTCAACCGGGTGCGCCTCTCCGGCACGGGTCGGCGCTGCGCTCGATCCATGCGGCGCGATCCAGGTGACGTTCGACCTGGCGGACGGCGCGGAGCATGAGGTGGTGTTCCGCCTGGGCGTGGGCCGCAACGCCGCCGACACGGCGGGACTCGTGCAGCGCTTTCGCGGTGCGACGGCGGCGCAGGTGGCGCTCCTGGCCGTGCGCGCGCACTGGCAGCGAACGCTGCGCGTCGTACAGGTGACGACGCCGGATCCCGCGCTCGACGTGCTCGCCAACGGCTGGCTCCTGTACCAGACGCTGGCGTGCCGGCTGTGGGCGCGCAGCGGGTACTACCAATCGGGCGGCGCGTTCGGGTTCCGCGACCAGCTGCAGGATTGCATGGCGCTGGTCCACGCGCGTCCGGCGCTGCTGCGCGAGCAGCTCGTCCGCTGCGCGGGACGGCAGTTCGTCGAGGGCGACGTGCAGCACTGGTGGCATCCGCCGTCGGGGCGCGGCGTGCGCACGCGCTGCTCCGACGACTTTCTCTGGCTGCCGCTCGCGACCGCGCGCTACGTCGCGGCGACCGGCGATCACGCGCTGCTCGACGAGGTGGTCCCGTACCTCGAAGGCCGCGCGGTGAATCCGGAGGACGACTCGTACTACGACATGCCGCAGCGTTCGGCGGCGACCGACAGCGTCTACGAGCACTGCGTGCGCGCGATCCGCAACGGCCTGCGCTTCGGTGCGCATGGCTTGCCGCTGATGGGCTCCGGCGACTGGAACGACGGCATGAACCTGGTCGGGATCAAGGGCACGGGCGAGAGCGTCTGGCTCGGCTTCTTCCTGTGCGCGGTGCTGCGCGACTTCGTCCCGATCGCGCGGACGAAGGGGGACACCGCGTTCGCGGAACTCTGCGCGGCGGAGGTGGCCACGCTGCGCCGCAACCTCGAGCAGCACGGCTGGGACGGGCAGTGGTATCGGCGGGCGTACTTCGACGACGGCACGCCGCTCGGGTCCGCCGGGAATGTCGAGTGCCGGATCGACTCCATCGCGCAGAGCTGGTCGGTGCTGTCGGGGATCGGGGAGCCCGCGCGCGCGCGCGCGGCGATGGGCGCGCTCGACCAGCGGCTCATCCGGCGCGAGGACGCGCTGGCGCTGCTGCTCGACCCGCCGTTCGACCGGTCGGACCTCGACCCCGGCTACATCCGCGGCTATGTGCCGGGCGTTCGCGAGAACGGCGGCCAGTACACGCATGCCGCGATCTGGGCGGCGATGGCGTTCGCGGCGCTGGGCGACCGCGCGCGCGCCTGGGAACTCGCGGCGATGATCAATCCGGTCAACCACGCGCGCACGCCCGAGAGCGTCGGCGCGCTACAAGGTCGAGCCCTACGTGGTCGCCGCGGACGTCTACGCGGTGGCACCGCATTCGGGACGCGGCGGCTGGAGCTGGTACACCGGCTCCGCCGGCTGGATGTACCGGCTGTACGTGGAATCGCTGCTGGGCCTGACGCGGGAAGCGGACCGGCTGCGCTTCGCGCCTTGCCTGCCCGCCCACTGGGAGGGCTATGCGATGCGCTACCGCAATGGCGACGCCCTCTACGAGATCCGCGTCGAGCAGACACAGGACGACGGCGTCGGTGCGGCCAGGCCGACCCGGATCACGCTCGACGGCGAACTGCAGGAAGCGGACAGCTTCCCGCTCGCGACCGATGCGGCGACGCATCGGGTGGTCGTGACGGTGGACGGGCGTTCCGCCTGAAGGCCGGGCGCATCGTCGCATGTGCGGCTTGCCCGAACGTGCGCGGCGATACGCGGGATCCCGTCGATCTATGTGCGCCATCGCACCGACACGCGCGATGACGCGGGTTAACGTGGCATCGACGGTCGCCTCCGGCCGTTTCGGCAACCTGCTGCCGCCTTCGTCCGCCCAGTCCGGCGGCCGCCTTACCCTGCATGCGCAACGTCCCGGTCCGGCCCGCAGGACGTCGGTCGCATCGTCCACTCGAGACCGCATTGAAGATCACCAGTCGCTGGTTCGTGTTGTTGGCGGTGGCGGGCGCCGCGATTGCGGCCGTCCTGGGCCAGCGCGCACAGGCGCGCACGCATCGCTGCCGTACGCCATGCGGACACGAAGGAACAGCTCGGATCGTGGGAGAACGAGGGCGGCAATCCCGCGCCGGCCTCCACCTTCCGTCCGCTTTGACCGCGTCTTGATCATGACCTCGAAAGGCCATCCATGACTCGAACCTTGACCGTGCTCGCCGCAGGCGTCCTGCTCGCGGCATCGGCCGCGGCGACGCGGCGAGCATCACGTTCTACCAGGACGACAATTTCCGCGGACGCCAGTTCGCGGCCGACGGCCCGGTGTCCGACTTCGGGCGCAACGGCTTCAACGATCGCGTGCAGTCGGCGGTCGTCCACGAGGGCCGGTGGGAGATCTGCGTCGACGCCGACTTCCGGCGGCAGCTGCAGCGTGCTGGCGCCGGGCGCCTATCCCAACCTCGGCGCCTACGCGGGCCGCATCAGTTCCGTGCGACCGATCGACGGGCGCTCGTCGACGTCGGGCTATCGATACGACGATCGCGGCCGCGACCAGGATGCGCGCGCGACGCTGTTCGAAGGCGCCGAACCTGTCCGGCCGTTCCTACGCGCTCAACGAGACGATGCAGAACCTGGGCGCGACCGGCTTCAACGACCGCGCGTCGTCGCTGCGTGTCACCAGCGGCTACTGGATCTTCTGCAGTGACTCCGATTTTCGCGGCGAGTGCCGCACGTTCGGCCCGGGCGACTACGCATCGCTGCCCGGGATGAACAATGCCATCTCCTCGGGACGGCGCATCTCCAACGACTATCCGTACAGCGACCAGCCGGACTGGCAGCGCGGCGCGATGCGCCAGTCGGGCAACGCAGGGGCGCGTTCCAACTGACGCGCGCCATCGGAGGCGCGGACATCTTGCGCCTCCGCTGATTTCCGCGCGCCGGCACGTGCCGGTCGTTGCGGGTGCATCGAACAAGGAGCAGACATGGCAACGGGCATCGTGAAGTGGTTCAACGACGGCAAGGGCTTCGGATTCATCACGCCGGACGACGGCGGCAAGGACGTCTTCGCGCACTTCTCGGCGATCGACGGCGAAGGGCACAAGAGCCTGCACGAGAACCAGAAGGTCTCCTTCGAGATCACGCAGGGGCCCAAAGGCGCGCAGGCGTCGGTCATCAAGTCACTGGAATAGCGTCGCCGACGCGGCGGGTCCCGCCGCCGGGCGTTCCGCGCCGGCTCGCGCCGGCCGTGGCCCGGGCGCTGTCGCGCTGCGGGCGAGGCCCTGGATCGGTTCATCGGTCGGCATCCTGTGCGTTACCGCACAGACGCCGCGTCCCGGTCGGCCGGTACAAGGATTCGTGTGGGATGTGTTGGTTGCATGGTGATACGACGCGCCAAGGCGACAGGCCTGCAGGTTCCGGCCGGGAGCGGCTCCTCTGTGCCCGGCCGGGACCTTTTCTCGTCTCCGGGATGTGGCGGACTGACGTTTCCGATACCGCGATGGAGCGGCAGCGATGGGTGCCAGGCGAGCGAAATCGAAGCGGGTAAAGTTTTCGGCGGCCGCTTGCCGCGCATCCGCGCGCGACCGCTGCATCCGCGTCTCGTCCACGGCTTCCTGGTGAAGATCGGTGCGCGGCGGTCGGCGTCGTCGCAGGCTCCGATCCCCGGCGCGGAAGGCTTGGCCGCGATCGTCGCGCAGGCGACGCCGATGGGCGTGCCCGCGCCCGAAGGTCCGACGGACGACGCGACGTTTCATTGACGGGCCCACGGCACCCGGATCGGGAGGGGACTCCACGCGACCCGGCTGCGTCGTTCGGGCGCCCCGGACCCGTGTCTGCGCTACATACGTGAATTCGCTCGCCGCATCGCGCCATGAACACGTCACCCGAAGCACCCGCGGTTCCCGATCCTGCCGGCACCGACACGGCTGCGACGGCGGTCGTCCCCGTGCGCGTGTCCGTGGACGCCCGGGGGCTCGCGCTGACGACGCTCGCAGTTCTCGCGACGATCGTGGCGCTCGACTGGGCGCAGGTGTTCGTGGTGTCGCTGCTGCTCGGCATCGTGCTGGCCTACATGCTGAACCCGCTGGTGGCGGGCCTCGAGCGCGTGCGTGTCCCGCGCGCCCTGGCCACGATCGTCGTGATGACGGGCCTGATGGCCGCCATCGTTCTCGGCGTCTATTCGCTGCGCGATCAGGCGGAAGCGATCGTGACGCAGCTGCCCGAGGCGGCGAACAAGCTGTCCGCCGGCCTGGCGCGACTCTCCTCGGGCCAGCATGGCGCGATGCAGAAGATGCAGAACGCCGCCGCGACCGTCGAGAAGGCCACTGCGCAGGCGACCGGTTCGCCGGCTGCGCCCAAGGCGTCGGCTTCGCACGTCGTGATCGACCCGCCGAGCTTCAAGGTCAGCGACGCGCTCTGGGTGGGCTCGAAGGGGGCGCTCGGTGCGGTGATGCAGGCGGCGACCGTGGCGTTCCTGACGTTCTTCCTGCTGCTGTCCGGCAACATGTTCAAGCGCAAGCTGGTGCGCCTCACCGGCCCGTCGCTGTCGCGCAAGAAGATCACCGTGACGATTCTCGACGACATCAACGCGTCGATCCAGAAGTACCTCTTCATGATGCTGCTGACCAACGCGCTCGTGGGCGTGCTCGCGTGGGGCGCCTTCGCGTGGATCGGACTCGACAACGCCGGCGCGTGGGCGGTGGTCGCCGGGCTGCTCCATCTGGTTCCGTACCTGGGCCCCGGCGTGACCGCCGTCGCGACCGGCATGGCGGCGTTCATGCAGTTCGACTCGCTGCCGATGGCGCTGCTCGCCGGCGGCGCGTCGCTGGCCATCGCGACGGTCGTGGGGACGTTCGTCACGACGTGGATGACCGGCCGGATCGCGGGCATGAATGCGGCGGCGATCTTCATCGCCCTGCTGTTCTGGGGGTGGCTGTGGGGTGTCTGGGGCATGCTGCTCAGCATCCCGATCGTCGTGATCGTGAAGGTCGTGTCGCAGCACGTGGAGCAGCTGCAGCCGGTGGCCGAGCTGCTCGGAGACTGAATTTCCTCGAAAGGAAGACAACGCACCATGAAGACGATGCAGAAGGTGGCGGGCGCGGCGATATTCGCAGCGATGCTGGTGGCGGGATTGTCCGCCTGCCAGAAGGAAGGTCCGGCGGAGCGCGCCGGCAAGGAGATCGACAAGACGGTCGAGAAGGCCGGCCAGCAGATCGAAAAGGCGGGTCAGAAGATCGAGGACGCCGCGAAGAGCGTGACCAAGTAGCGTCCCGCGGCCTTGCACCGGCACACTGGCGGCGGGTCGCGCGAGGGGCCGCTTGGGGGAAGCAATGCAAAGCCCCCTTTTCTGGGGACAACTGACGCAGCCAGCCGCACGACGCTCGTTCTTGCGTCGCCTTTGTTGGTGGCCGCCGCCGGGCCGCCCCCAAGGCGGCCACCTGACTCGAGCAGTCGAAGTGCCGGCCGCAACAGGCGCGACGCCGCCCTCACGTCATCCGCGGGCCCCACGGACGCCTTTTGCGGACGTTGCCTAAACCACGGTGCCGAACAGCGCGCCGACGCCGGCGGTGATTGCCATCGCCAGCGCGCCCCAGAACGTGACGCGCAGCGCGCCTTTGCCGACGTCCGCGCCGCCGACGCGCGCGGCGACCGCGCCCAGCACCGCGAGAAACACGAGCGACGCCGCCGAGACGGCGACGATGAGACTCGACGCGGGGACCGCCGCCACGGCGACGAGCGGCAGCGCGGCGCCGACGGCGAAGCTCGCCGCCGACGTGAGCGCCGCCTGGATCGGCCGTGCCATGAACGTTTCCGAAATGCCGAGTTCGTCGCGCGCGTGCGCGCCCAGCGCGTCGTGCGCCATCAGCTGCTCGGCCACCTGCCTTGGCAAGCTTGTAATCGAGACCGCGTCCGACGTAGATCGCCGTCAGCTCGCGCTGTTCGCCGGGCGCGTCGGCGGCCAGCTCGGCGCGTTCGAGGTCGAGCGCCGCCTGCTCGGTATCGGCCTGCGAGCGGACCGACACGTACTCGCCGGCCGCCATCGACATCGCGCCGGCAACGAGGCCGGCGATGCCGGCCACCATGACGCTGCTCGGCGTGCCGTTCGCGGCGGCCACGCCGAGCACGAGGCTCGCCGTCGACACGATGCCGTCGTTGGCGCCCAGCACGGCGGCGCGCAGCCAGCCGATGCGGTCGGTGCGATGTCGTTCGCGATGGCGTGTGGGCATGGTGAGTGGATTCTTCGCAGATTGAGCGACGGCATGGCGTCGCGTGGGGTCAGTCGCGGTCGAAGCCGAAGAGCAGGGCCCGCGGCACGTGGACGACGTTCGCATGACGACGGGCCGCCGCGGCAATCGTCCGCGCGCCGCGCGATCGCCGGCGGCGGGCGGGAAGTCCCGCCTTGCGTCGAGCGTGGATCGATCCGGCCATTCGTGTCAAGGCGCGTCCACGGCGGCTTTCGCCCGCAACCGCGCCTCGTGTTCCGCCTCGACATCGCCGATCTCGCGCAGCACGGCGCCGACGTCGGCGATCCGCTCGTCGGCCGCAACCACGCCGGTCAGCTCGACGTCCTCGTGCAGCGCACCGCGTTCGTACAGCGACCAGATCTCCTTGCCGTAGCGGGTGGCCGCGAGCGCGGGCGCGAAGCGCGCGAAATAGTTGCGGATGTTGTCGGCGTCGCGTTGCAGCATCACCGCGGCGTTGTTGTTGCCCGCCGCGTCGACGGCCTGCGGCAGGTCGATGATCACGGGCCCGTCGCGGTCGACGAGCACGTTGTACTCGGACAGATCGCCGTGGATCACGCCCGCGGAGAGCATGCGGACGATCTGCCGCACCATGAAGCCGTGGTACGCGAGTGCCACGTCCTCGGCAAGCTCGAGGTCGTTGAGCCGCGGCGCCGCATGGCCGTCGGCGTCGGTGACGAGTTCCATCAGCACGACGCCCTGGCAGAACGCATGCGGGCGCGGCACGCGCACGCCGGCGGCGGCGAGGCGATAGAGCGTGTCGACCTCCACACTCTGCCACGCCTCCTCCTGCGACGCGCGGCCGAAGCGGGTGCCCTTGGCCATCGCGCGCGCCTGCCGGCTGTTCTTCGTCTTGCGGCCTTCCTGATACAGCGCGGCCTGCCGGAAGTTGCGCTGGTTCGCTTCCTTGTAGACCTTGGCGCAGCGCACTTCGGACCCGCTGCGCACCGTGTACACGGTGGCCTCCTTGCCGCTCATCAGCTGCCGGAGGACCTCGTCGATTAGGCCTTCGTCGATCAGCGGCTGCAGCCGCTTGGGCGTCTTCAATGCCGGCGCCTAGTGCTTGGTCTTCGGGCGGGCGTGGAACAGGGCCGGCGTCGCGGCCGGGCGCGGCGCGCCGGCGGTGCTGCCGCTGCCCGTCGCGCGCGCCTGGCCCTGCCCCGGCGCGGCACCGCGCGCCTGGCCGTTGCCGGAGGCGCCGCTGCTGGTCCGATGTCCGCCGTGCCCGAAGGCGGGCTTGCCGTTGCCGTTGCGCGGCTGGCCGTTGCCGGACCGGGATTGGCCGTTGCCCGGCGTGCCCGCGTCGCGCGAATTCGTCGCGGCGGGCTTCGCCGAACCGGCGTGGCGTGGCGCGGACGCCGCGTGCGCGGCGGGCGCATGCCGTCCGCCGCCGCCCCCTGCCGATCCGCGACCCGCGCCGCGCGGCTGCGAGCCGCCGGGACGCTGTCCCTGCCCCGGGCCGCGTCCGCGCTGCGCGAACACGGTCTGCGCGACCGCGTTGGGATCGGGCTCGAAGCCCGCGATGACCGCCTGCGGGATCGTGCGCTTGATGAGCCGCTCGATGTCGCGCAGGAACACGTGCTCGTCGACGCAGACGAGCGAGATCGCCTCGCCTTCGTTGCCGGCGCGGCCGGTGCGGCCGATCCGGTGCACGTAGTCCTCGGGCACGTTGGGGAGGTCGTAGTTGACGACGTGCGGCAGCTGGTCGATGTCGATGCCGCGCGCGGCGATGTCGGTGGCGACCATCACCTCGACGACCCCGGCCTTGAAGTCGGCCAGCGCGCGCGTGCGGGCGTTCTGGCTCTTGTTGCCGTGGAGCGCGACGGCGCCGATGCCGTCGGCGTGCAGCGACTTCACGAGCTTGTCGGCGCCGTGCTTCGTGCGCGTGAACACCAGCACCTGCTGCCAGCGGTGATGCCCGACGAGGTACGCGAGGAGTTTCGCCTTCTCCTCGCGATTGACCGGGTGCACGCGCTGCGCGATCGCGTCGACCGTCGAGTTGGGCGGCGTGACTTCGATCGTCTGCGGGCGGTTGAGGAGCTTGTCGGCGAGCGCCTTGATGTCGGCGGAGAACGTCGCCGAGAACAGCAGGTTCTGCCGCTGCTTCGGCAGCAGCGCCATCACGCGCTTCACGTCCGGGATGAAGCCCATGTCGAGCATCCGGTCGGCCTCGTCCAGCACGAAGATCTCGATGCGCGAAAAATCGATGTGGCCCTGGCCATGATGATCGAGGAGCCGGCCGGGTGTTGCGACCAGGATGTCGATGCCGCGCTTAAGTGCAGTGGTCTGGGGTCCCAGCCCGACGCCGCCGAACAGCACCATCGACGTGAGCTTCAGATGCTTGCCGTACGTCTTGATCGACGCCTCGACCTGCGCGGCGAGTTCACGCGTCGGCACGAGGATCAACGCGCGCAGCGGCTTGCCTGCGCCGCCGTAGGGCGACGGGCGCGTGGACAGGCGCTGCAGCATCGGCAGCACGAAGCCGGCGGTCTTGCCGGTGCCGGTTTGCGCGCCGGCCAGCAGGTCGCCGCCGGCGAGTACGAGGGGAATGGCCTGCGCCTGGATCGGCGTGGGCTCGGTATAGCCTTGGTCGGCGACCGCGCGCAGCAGCGCATCGGACAGCCCGAGGGTCGTGAAGGACATGAACGCTTTCGAATGGGTGCTCGGCCATTCGCCCCTCCAGGGAGGGACGGCCAGTCACAGCCAAACGAGGGAATTGCGAGGAGTCAGGATGACTGCGGCAAGGGGACTGGAACAAGCGCCGCGGCGGCATTATACCCGAAAGGGCGAGGCGCCCCGCGACCGAGTCCTCCGCGGCGGCCCGCGCGGGCCGCACGAACGGTCGTCGCGGCGGGTCCTGCGTCGTCGTCCTCGCGTCAGACGAACGGCTTCTTGCCGTCGCGATAGCGGCGTTCCGCGGCCGGGTTCGCCAGCGCCTGCGCCAGCGCGAAGTGCAGTTCGTGCAGCGTCGGGTCGGCCCCCGCTTCCTCGCGGCCCTTCGCGTGACCGAGCGCGATCGCATTCGCGGCGAGGCGGACGCGCTCGTCGTCGAGCGGACCGGACAACGGTGCGTCCGGGTGCGCAAACGCATCGCGGCACGTAGCCACCGCGACCGAGTGGTACTTGCGGCAGGCCGCGGGCCGCGCCGCATACGCCGTGCATCGCCCGTCCTCCAGCAACGCGCACGGCACGCCGGCGCGTACGTGCGCGTCGGTCGTCATGCCGGAGATCCGCGCCAGGCGCTCGTCGAGGCGCGGCGCGAAGCGCGCGCGGCGGGCGTCGTCCCACTTCGTCGCGATGTGATGCGCGAGCACGAACGCCTCGTACGCGCGGACCTCCACGCGCAGGTGGCAGCAGAAATCGCATCCGGGGGCGCACGCGAGCGTCACGCCGCCGCTTTGCGTGGCGGCGGCCTGCAACGCCTCCATGCGGCCGTACATGCGCACGGTGACCGCGCGCGCCTGTCCTGCGTCGCGCGGACGGGCTTGCCGGGCATCGCGGCGCTCGCGGTCGAACGCGGCCTGGAGGTCGGCGGGGGCGGTCGCGGGCATGGGGCTATGCTGCCAGAGATCCCGCATGCGAGGGGCACGCGCCGCCCGCCCGGGACCGGTTGCGTCCATGCGCGAAGGTGCGCTGGCAGGACAATTGCTCGATACGGATCACCGGCACCGGACGCGGAGCGCGTCCTGCGGCATGTGTCGTCGTCGGGCAGGGATTGCCGCAAAGGGGCCCGGTGCGTCCGTTCGCGCGGCCTGCCGCGCGGCCGGGCCCGCCGCGTGCATCCTGCACCGCCTGTCGCGGTACCCCCTGGCCGAAAAGCGACCCGTGACCCACGAACCCCTCTCCCTCGACGACCGCAAGGCCGGGCGCCTGCCCGCGCCGGACCCGCGGCACGCTGCAGGACGAGCGCTTCGTCCTTCGCGTGTACCGGATGCGGATGCTGGGGCTCTTGCTCGGCTCGCTGTGCGTGGGATCGGTGCTGCACCTGCACGACGCCGCGATGGGCTGGTGGGCGCTGCTGTTCATGCACGTGCTGGTGTGGCCCCAGGTCGCCCGCTTCTTCTCGTCCCGCAGCGCCAATCCGCGCCGGCTCGAGCTTCGCAACCTGTTGGCCGATTCGGCCATGGGCGGCATGTGGATCGCCGTCATGCAGTTCAACCTGCTCCCCAGCGTGCTGCTGGCGACGATGCTCGCGATCGACAAGATCAGCGTCGGCGGCGAGCGCCTGCTCTGGCGCGCGCTGGTGTGCATCGCGTGCGGCGTCGTCGCGACGTCCGCGCTGCTCGGCTTTCCGGTCGATCCGGCGACGCCGATGCCGGTCATCGCGGCGAGCCTGCCCCTGCTCGTCGTCTATCCGGTCGCGATCAGCAGCGTCGCGTATTCGCTCGCCCGGCGCGTGTCCGAACAGAACCGGCGCCTGGACGAACTCGGCCGAACCGACGTGCTGACGGGCCTCGCCAACCGGCGGCATGGCTTCGCGGTCGCCGAGGCGGAACTCGCGCGCCACTTTCGCACGGGACGTCCGGTGTCGCTGCTGGTGCTCGACATCGACTACTTCAAGCGCATCAACGATCGCCTCGGGCACCCCGCCGGCGACACCGTGCTGCGCGGCGTGGCCGAAGCACTGCAGGTCTGCTGCCGCGTGACCGACACGCCGGCGCGCTACGGCGGCGACGAGTTCATGGTGATCCTGCCGGAGACCGATCTCAAAGGGTGCGAGGAAGTCGCCGCGCGCATCCGCGCCTACCTTGCCGAACGCGCGGTCGAACTTGCGCCGGGCGTGGGCTGCACGCTCAGCATCGGGGCGGCCGACGCGAGCCGCGACACGATGAGCGTCGAGGCGTGGATCCAGTGCGCGGACGCGGCGCTCTACCGCGCCAAGGCGCAGGGCCGCGATCGCTATGTCGGCGCGTCGTGGGACGGCGCGCGGCGGTCCTCCGCGTAACGCGCTCCGCGGCTTCGCAGTAGAACTGCCGGTGAGCAAAAGGCGCGAGGCCAAGCTTCACGTCATCCACGGGCCCGACGGACGCCCTTTGCGGACGCCGCCTAGCCCGGCAGCGTGTCCGCGGCGCCGGGCGGCACGAACGCGCGCAGGTGGTGGTGCGCTTCCTCGGCCGATTCGTAGATGTGCGGCGCGAGGCCCCGCTGCGCGAGCGCATCGCCTAACTTCATGCGCAGGAAGTTCGACGTCGCGTAGCGGGTGACGCCCCAATAGAAGCGCTCCATCAGCGCCTTCACCATCTCGGACCACGCGTCGATCAGCTCGGGCGCGATCGCGAAGTTGTCGTAGTTGACGATCGCGTAGACCTTGCGCCCGAGCGGTTCCAGCTGGCGCTCGATCTCCGCGCGTACGTCGGCGATGTCCTGCCGCGTGCGGATCGCGAGCCGCTCGAAGTTGATGTAGAAGACGTTCTGGTCGGCGGCGTACGTGAGCCGCCGCGGGAGCGGCACCGACAGCATGCGCTCGCGCAGGTTCATCGGCCCCTCGGCGAAGATCGCCGCATCCATCAGGCGCGGCTCGCCGCGGATGACCGGCCGGAAGTCCATCTGCGCCAGGATGTCGCGCTCGAGGTCGATGCCGGGCGCGATCTCGACCAACTCGAGCCCGTCCTCGGCCAGCCGGAACACGCAGCGCTCGGTGACGTAGAGCACCGGCTGCCGCCGCTTCCACGCATAGGGCCCGGAGAACGTCCGGTGCTCGACCTCCGGCACGAACTTGCGCGACTTGCCCTCCGACAGGATCGCGAGCGCGCCGTCCTTCACGTCGACCACGAGCTGCCCGGCGGTGAAGGACCCGACGAACACGACCGACTTGGCGCTCTGGCTGATGTTGATGAAGCCGCCGGCGCCCGCCAGCCGCGGCCCGAACTTCGACACGTTGAGGTTGCCCTCGCGGTCCGCCTGCGCGAGCCCCAGGAACGCGACGTCGAGGCCGCCGCCGTCGTAGAAGTCGAACTGGTAGGGCTGGTCGATGATCGCCTGCGTGTTGACCGCGGCGCCGAAGTTGAGACCCCCGGCCGGGATCCCGCCGATGACGCCGGGCTCGGCGGTGAGCGTCAGCAGGTCGATGATCTTTTCCTCGGCGGCGACGTTCGCCACGCCTTCCGGCATGCCGATGCCCAGGTTCACGACGCTGTTCGGCCGCAGTTCGAGCGCCGCGCGGCGCGCGATGATCTTGCGCTCGGACATGCCCATCGTCGCGACGTGCGAGGCCGGGACGCGGATCTCGCCCGAGAACGCCGCGCTGTACGGCTCGATGAACGTCTGCATGTGGTACTCGGGCTTCTCGGCGACGACCACGCAGTCGACGAGGATGCCCGGGAATCTTCACCTGCCGCGGATTCAGCGTGCCGCGCTCGGCGATCCGCTCGACCTGCGCGATCACGATGCCGCCGGAGTTGCGCGCCGCCATCGCGATCGCGAGGCCTTCGAGCGTCAGCGCCTCGCGTTCCATCGTGATGTTGCCGTCGGTGTCGGCCGTGGTGCCGCGGATGATGCCGACGTCGATCGGCAGTGCCTTGTAGAAGAGGTACTCCTCGTCGCCCAGCGGCATCAGCGTGACGAGGTCGTCGGTGGTGATCGCGTTGATCTTGCCGCCGCCGAAGCGCGGGTCGACGAACGTGCCCAGGCCGATGCGCGACAGGTGTCCCGGCTTGCCCGCGGCGATGTCGCGGAAGAGGTGCGTGATCACGCCCTGCGGCAGGTTGTACGCCTCGATCTGGTTCGCCACGGCGAGCGCCTGCAGCTTGGGCACGAGGCCCCAGTGGCCGCCGATCACGCGCCGCACCAGCCCCAGATGACCCAGGTGATTGAGGCCGCGCTCCTTGCCGTCGCCTTGCCCCGCCGCGTAGACGAGCGTCAGGTCGCGCGGGCTGCCCACGCCGTTCGGGTCGTCCTTGGCGCTCGCGAGGAAGCGCTGTTCCAGCGCCACCGCGATGTTCTCGGCGAAGCCGATGCCGACGAAGCCCGCCGTCGCGAGCGTGTCGCCGTCGCGGATGAGCGCGACCGCCTGGTGCGCGGCGACGACCTTCCCGTGCTCGAACGATTGCAGGGCGGCTAAGAGTTCGGTGACGCGGGCGGCGGTCATGGGGTCGGCATTCGGGCGGTAGAGGGGCGGGGACGCGCGGTCGCGGGGATCGGCGGGCCGTGGCGCTTTCGGCGCGCATGGTAGCGCGGCCCCGCCGGCCGCGCCATCGACCGGCGCAAGGTTGCGCTTGCATTTCCCGCGCAAATGCCGAGAATCCGAGGGGCGCGCGCAACGGTCGCGCGAACCCGCGCGGGTGCGACGGCAACGGTGTTCGCGAGCAGGTCGTTGCGACGCGTTCGCCAACACCGACGACCACGCACCGCCGGCGGCATCACTACGGGGAGATGCATCCATGCCTTCGCAACCTGCAACCCGCGCTCTCGCGACCACCGCGATCGTCCTGGCGTGCGCGATCTTCGCGCCGCCCATCGCCAGCGTCCAGGCGCAGGTCATCTGCCCCGGCTCCTGCAATGTCGCGGTCACCGTGACGGGCGAGCCGCCCGGGCCCGTGGTCATTGCGGCGAATGACATCCGGATGCCGAAGGGCCAGCGGAACATCCGCATCACCTGGGAACTCGCCAACGCGCCGGCCTACGAGTTTCGCGCCGACAGCATCCGCCCCCACGCCGGGGCGCCGTCGGGCGGCAAGCAGACGACGACGGCGGCGGCCTGGAACGACCAGATCACCATGGCCGGCAACACCGCGGTGCGCTATCAGGCGCGCAACAAGAACACGGTGACGAAGCCGCTCTACTACGACATCAAGGTCTATCACAAGGCGACGGGCGCGCCCTACGTCCTCGATCCGGTCATCTTCAACGACTTTTGACGCGGCGATGGCTTTTCACGGCAGCGGGATCCACTCCGTCTCGCCCTCGATCGTCCCCATCCGCTGCGCGGTCCAGTCGGCCTTCGCGGCCGCGATGCGCTCGCGGCGCGACGACACGAAGTTCCACCAGAGGAAGCGCGGTCCGTCGAGCGGCGCGCCGCCGATGACGACGAAACGCGCGTCCGCCGACGCGGTGATCGTCGCGGGGACATCCGGCGCGAGGATCGCGAGCGAATGCGGCGGGAGCACGCTTCCGTCGACGACCAGCGGTGCGTCGACGCCGTAGACGGCGCGCTCGAATCCGGCGGCGAGAGCCGGCAACTCGAGCGTGGCGCCGGCGCGCGCCGCGACGTCGAGGTAGAGCGTCGGCGCGAACGTCGCGACCGGCGAGCGCCGGCCGAAGGCTTCGCCGATCAGCAGCCGCAGGTCGAGCCCGGCCTCCGACCACGCGGGCAGCGCCGCGGCCGGGGTATGCGCGAAGGCCGGAACGGCTCTCCTCGAACGCCTGCGGCAGTGCCGCCCACAGCTGCAGCCCGTGCATCGCATGCGTAACGTCCGCAAGGTCCGGCGGCCGCCGCTCGGAGTGCACGATGCCGCGACCCGCGGTCATCCAGTTGATCGCGCCCGGCTCGATCCGCTGCACGTGGCCCAGGCTGTCGCGGTGCAGCATGGCGCCTGCGAACAGATACGTCACGGTGGCGAGGCCGATGTGCGGATGCGGCCGCACGTCGTGGCGATCCTCGGGGCGTACGGTGACCGGCCCGAAGTGGTCGAAGAACACGAACGGCCCCACCGCCTGGCGCGCGGATGCGGGCAGCAGGCGCCGGACCAGGAAGCCACCCCCCAGGTCCTTCGCGCGCGGCGGCAGCAGTTGCTCGACCGGCATCGCTTCCTCCCCTGCTGGCGCGGAATGTTTCCGCGTGCCGCCAAGGATACCCGGCGGTTGCGCTGCACTGGGCGTCGACCTTGCGCACGGCGCCGACCTTCGGCGGTAGACTTGCTTCGCCGCAGCCGCCCGCGCGCAGCGACCGGTGCGCCGGATGCGGTGGCGGGTGGCATCGACGGAATCGTCCCGGACCGGGTCCGCGCCGGCATGGCGAATATTCGCGGTGCCGGAGGGCAGCCGCAACCGCACCATGTGCGGGGGCGCGTCGCGGACGCGCCGGGACTGCGCGTGGCGGGCAGGCGTTGCCGGCCCGCAAGTTCGGCGCCGCAGGGCGTCTCGCGGTTGTGGCCAAGGGGAGCGAACCATGCAAACGAACAAGACGGTGTGCATCGCGTTTGCCGCGATCGTGCTGGCGGGTTGCGGCACGACGGGTGGTGGCGGAGGAGGCGGCAGTAGCGGCGGCGGCAACCCGCCGATGCTGGTGACGACCCGGGCCGATTGCCCCGATTCGTTCAGCACGAGTCCCATCGATCGTTGCCAGCTGTCGACCTGCGCCATCCCGGTCCAGGTCGTCTGGGACGGCAAGGCGTGCCAGGTGCTCGTGGGCCCGCAGGTGATGCAGATGCAGAAAGGCAACCGTGGCCCCATGCTGCTGTGGTGGCTGCCGCGCGACGGCAAGTGGGAGTTCCGCGCCGACCCCAGTCTCTTCGCGCTGCCGATCAACTTCAAGGACCAGAACGCGCCGGCGCTGCGGGACCAGTTCAAGGCGCTGCGCGTGATGCCGCAGAAGGACGAGGTCCTGCTCAAGAACGAGAACACGAACTCGCTGAAGTACGAGTACCGGATGCGGGTCTACAAGAAGGGCGGCGGGCCCAACGACTACATCGACTCGGTCGACCCGGCGATCTTCAACGACTTCTGATCCTGCACCGCGACGCGTGCGCAGCGTCCGCGCGCGTCGCGGGACCCATCACCGGCGCGCGCGGGCCTGGGGACCTTTCGCTCGAGCCAGCGGTTTGCTTCCGCCAGCGCATGCGCGTATTCCAGCGCACGGCCATCCGCGGTCGCGGCATCGAACCGCGCGCTTCCCATCTGCGTGCGGACCCGGGCCATGAGCACGGCAAGGAACCCTTCGTCGGCACGGTCGCGCTTGAGCCCCGACAACGTGGCCTCGCTTTCCGCAGCGCCGAAGAAAGCGCGTGGCCGCCGTCCAGTCGCCTTCGGCTGCGGCCAGCCCTGCCACCGATATCAGCAGGCACTGTCCGAGGAAGCGCGAACCACCGTTGATTACGAATGGATGCGCTTCCGCGATCGCGCTCCGAGCGCCCGCAAGGTCGCCGCGCATCGTCTCGATCATCGCGAGATTGAGCAGTCCCGTCGTGACGCTCTGTGCGTCGCCGAGTTCGCGGGCGATGGCGAGGCAGTCGTTGCACAGCGGCAGCGCGGCTTCGTAGTCGCCTTCCGCGCGTCGCAGCTGGACCAGCCAGCTCAGCGCTGCCGCAATCTCGCGGGAGTTGCCGCCGGACCGCGCGAGCGCGTACGCCTCTTCCAGGCATTCGCGGGCCGTATCCATTTCGCCCAGCGCGAGGTAGGTGCCGCCGAGTGGCTGCAGCGTGATCGCAATCCGCGCCTCGTCGCCCAGCTCGCGCGCGATCTCCAGGCTCTCCCGGAGGTAGACCAGTGCTTCCTCCGGCCGGCCCAGGTTGGTCGCGAAGACCCCGGCGGTCGACAGCGCCTGCGAGCGCGCAAGATTGCGGGTCTGCGCCCCCGTGCGCTGCAGCGCTTCGGTCGTGGCCGTGTATCCCAGCGCCAGCAGCCCGCGATGCAGGCAATAGAACCGGACCGCGCGCAGGAGCCGCAGGCCGAGCGGTCCGCCGTCCTGCACGTGATCGCACCACGCGTGCGCCGCGATCAGGTTCTCGCGCTCGGCGTCGAAACGGGCCAGCCACTGGCGCTGGCTCGGCCCGAACCACGTCGCCGATTCGGCGAGCGCCAGGAAGAAATGCAGCTGCCGGGTCCGTGTGGCCGCCATGTCGCCCGACTGCTCGAGCTTCTCCAGCGCGTACTGGCGCACCGTCTCCAGCATCCGGTACCGTTCGCCTTCGGCTTCGAGCGACACCAGGGACTTCTCGACCAGCCGTGCCACGAGGTCGAGCACGTCGCCTTCCGCGAGTTCGTCGCCGGCCCCGACGTGTTCCGCGGCTTCGAGCGTGAACCCGCCCGCGAACACGGCAAGCCGCCGGAACAGCATGCGCTCGGGGGCATCGAGTAGGTCGAAGCTCCAGTCGATCAGCGCGCGCAGCGTCTGCTGGCGCGGCAGCGCCGTGCGGTCGCCGCCGGTGAGCAGTCGGAAGCGGTCGGTCAGCCGCTCGGCGATGCGTTCGACCGACATCGAGCGCAGGCGCGCCGCCGCCAGTTCGAGCGCCAGCGGGATGCCGTCCAGCCGGCGGCAGATCTCGGCCACGGCCGCCGCGTTGTCGTCGGTGATCGCGAACGACGGACTGCGCGGCCGCGGCCCGGTCGGCGAACAACTGCACGGCGGCGAACGGCGTGATGGCGTCCGCGCGCACCCGGGCGCCGGCCGAAGGAACCACCAGCGGCGCGAGCGGAAACGTGCGTTCCCCGGCGATGCCGAGCGGCTCCCGGCTCGACGCGAGGATGCGCAAGCCGGGTCCCGCGGCGAGCATGGCCTTGGCGAACTCGGCGCACGCCTGCGTCAGGTGCTCGCAGTTGTCGAGCACCAGCAGGAGCCGCCGCTCGGCCGCGAATTTCGCGAGTGCATCGATGACGGGCCGGCCCGGCTCTTCCTTGACGCCCAGCACCGACGCTGCCGACTGCGCGACCATCCGCGGGTCGCCCACCGGCGCCAGTTCGATGAACCAGGCGCCGTCGGGAAAGTCGCCCAGTACCTGGGCCGCGACCTGCAGCGACAGCCGGGTCTTGCCCAAGCCCCCGCCGCCGATGAGCGTCAGCAGTCGCGTCTCGCGCAGCAGCTGGCACACCGCGGCGACCTCGTGCTGCCGTCCGATGAAGGACGTCAGCTGCTGCGGCAGGTTGTTGGGCGTCGCCTCCAGCGAACGCAACGCGGGAAACGCGTCGCGCAATTGCGGATGCACGACCTGGAACACGCGTTCGGCGCGCGAGAGGTCGCGCAGCCGCACGCTGCCCAGGTCGCGCAGCGTCGTATCGGACGGCAGGCGATCCTGGGCGAGCGTGGCGACCGCCGCCGACAGCAGCACCTGGCCGCCATGCGCGACGCTCATGATCCGCGCGGCGCGATTGACCGCGTTGCCGAAGAAGTCGTCGTCGCGCTTGTGATCGGCGCCGGCATGGAGCCCGCAGCGGATGCGCAGCGCGACCCCGTTGGTCGCCGCCTCGTCGGCCAGCGCCCGTTGCAGGGCGACCGCCGCGAGCACCGCGGCGACCGGGTCCGCGAACACCGCGTGAACGCCGTCGCCGGTCGACTTGACGACATTCCCGCCGTGCCGCTCGACCTCGTTCCGCGAGATCCGGTCATGGCATGCGAGCGCTTCGCGCATCCGCTCCGGGTCGCGCTCCCAAAGGCGCGTGCTGCCCTCGATGTCGGTGAAGAAGAAGGTGGTGACGGCGGCGGCGTCGGGCACGCGAAAGGGCCCCGGGCGAAGGGGCGCTGCGAAGGGGCGAAGGATCAACTCTACGGCCAAGGCGAACCGGGGGCCAGTGGGAGGCGACGAATCCGGCCTCCGGGGCGATCCGTGCCGGGTTTCGTCGAACGAGTCGGGCGTCACCGGGGCCAGGGGGCTCGTCCATGCCGGGCGCTGTGATAATATGAAAGGTCTGGTCCGCGGACGACCGCGCTCCGATTCGGTGGCCGATTGGCCGTCACCGGAGCGTCGCGGCGAGGCTCCAGCGCTCGAGGCAGGATTTGCGCCCGTAGCTCATTTGGATAGAGCACCGGCCTTCTAAGCCGGCGGTAACAGGTTCGAGTCCTGTCGGGCGTGCCAGCACCCGGATGCGGCGGCGAACGACACGCGTCGCCGACGGTAACAAGCGGGCGGTTGCAGGCAGTAGCGGTTCGACGGTGGCTGTAGCTCAGCGGTAGAGTCCTGGATTGTGATTCCAGTTGTCGTGGGTTCGAATCCCATCAGCCACCCCATTCTCCTGCAAGCCGCTGATTCTCGAACGACAGCCTTGGGCACGCCGCCGGGAATGCGCCGCGCGCCCGTGCGCGACGTCACGCCGGTTCGCGGACCGCGTCGAGCCCTTCGCCGGTCCCGGCCAGTTTCGTTCGGTCCAGCAGCGCGATATGGCCGCGCCGCAATTCGATCGCGCCCCTGCGTTCCAGCTCCTTGAGCAGCCGGCTGATCACTTCGCGCGCGGTTCCAAGCTCCGCGGCGATCCATTCGTGCGTCGTGTCCAGAGTCGGCCGCAGCGCAAACCGGTCGAGCAGCAGCGCTTCGAGCCTTTCGTCGACGCGACGGAAGGCGATTTCCTCGACCAGCGTCATCACGTCCACCATGCGCGAGGCCATCGACTCGAAGATGTACCTGCGCAGCGCGTCGTCGCTCCGCACCGCCTCGCGAAATGCCTCCGGGCGCAGCATCACCGCTTCTATCGGCGTCTCCGCCTGCGCGCTCGCGATTGCGTCCTTGCGCAGGAACACGCACATCATGTTGACGAGGCAAGTCTGTCCATCCTGCACGTGATAGAGCGTGATCTCGCGTCCGGACATGCCCGTCTTGAAGACGCGCACGTTGCCTGACGCGACCAGCACGACGCCGCCCATTTCGCCGCCCTCGCGGTAGAGCGTGGCGCCCGCCGGCAGCCGCACCGGATGGGCGGCCGCCACGTATTGCGCCTGCACCTCGCCGTGCGCTCCCCGATAGAACGCGAACTGTTCGAGCTTGCGATGCATATCGCTATTCCTCGTGTCGGGATGGGTGGCGTGGGCGACCGATGGGCAAACGGTCGCCGCACGACATTATTCCCGCCAACGCGGAATGTCCCGCGGGAAACCCGAAGGGCCGTGCGCGAGTGATACGGGGTCCGTGCAAACGCACGCGTGCGAGTGCGAACCTGGTGCGGGATGTGGCACGCGCTGTGTGACTTTGTCACTGATTCGATCGAACGATGTGCTTACACTGCCCGCACGACATCATGAGACGACGAAGGAACGAGCGATGAACGCAACGACCCCGTGCCGCGAGACTGGCGCCTGGCGCGAGCGATGGGCCACCCTGTGGCGCAGCATGCGTGGGCACGCATTCGAAGCCGTCGCGGCCACCCTTCTGCTCGCCGCGCTGGTGCCGCTCGCGGGCGCGCAGGCGCCGCTGCCGAGCTACCGGCTGCAATTCCTCGGCAACGGATCCCCATCCGGCATCAACAACGACGGCATCGTGATCGGCACGCGGACGGTCGGCAGCAGGTACGAGCCGTTGGTCAGCATCGGTGGAGCCCCGTGGACAGTGCTGCCCACACCGAGTGGGGGCGTGAGCACGTTCCCCACCGATGTCAACGACAGCGGCGTGATCGTCGGCGTGTCGTTCAGCGCCAGCTTCAATGCGGTGGCCGTGCGCTGGAAGCCGCAAGCGGCAGGTGGGTACGCGGTCGAGATCCTGCCGCGGCTGCCGGGCGACAAGTCGTCCTACGCGACGAGCATCAACAACCTCGGCGAGATCGTCGGCGCGCGCCGCACGCTTGGCTATGTCCCGGCGGCGACGACGGGCTGGCTCTACAGCGACACGCTGGGTGTCGTGGATCTCAGCACCTTTGGTTTCTGGATCGTGCCGACGGCCATCAACGACGCCGGCCAGATCATCGGCGGCGTCGAACGGCTCGACCTCGAGACCGGCCGGGTCGACGTGGTGGGCCAGGGCCCGGCGAATTACAACGCGGTCACCGGTGTGGCGCAGAACCAAGCCGGAATGATCGCAGGCGTCTCGTCGCTGCGCTCGTCCTCGCTCAACGTGATCGGGGTCTTCCGTTACGAGGGCGCCGCAGGTTGGCGTTACATCGCGGGAACCAGTCGCTACACGACCGCGACCAGCATCAACAACCTGGGCGACATCGGCTACGGCGAGCAGGGGGCGGGCCTTTATCTCGAAGGACTCGGACTCTACGCGGTGAACAGCCTGCTGCGGCCGGATGTCGTTGCGGCAGGCTGGGCGATCACCGGCAACGGCGCGTACATCAACGACGGGCGAGTCGTCGCAACCGTGGGCCGCAACGCGACCACCGGCGCAACGGGCGGTGTCGTGCTGATTCCCGCCGGTGTGCTGGCGCCACCCACGGCGCCCTCCAGTCTGCAGGGGGTTGCGCACGCGGCCACGGGCGCGGAGCCGTACAACTCGATCAACCTGTCGTGGGCGAACACCAGTGCCGCGACCACCGGCTACGAACTCGAACGGCAGCAGGTGGGCACGACCGTATGGGCGCGCCTCTCGCTGGTCCCGCCGGGGACCGCGGCCAGCCATGTCGACAGCACCGTCGGCGTCGGCATCCTCTACGACTACCGTGTGCGCGCGATCGGTGCGGGGGGTGCCAGCGAGTGGTCGAACGTCGCACGCGTACAGAGCCCCGCGGCGCCGCTCGACACGATTCCGCCCAGCGTGAACCTGCGTTCGCCGGCGAGCGGGGCGAGCGTCAGCGGCATCGTGACGGTCACGGCCGACGCGACCGACAATGTCGCGGTCACGTCGCTCGTCATCAGCTACTGGAACCCCGCTCTCGGCCAGGAAGTGGTCTTGGGCTCGGTGGCCGGGGGTTCGCTCTCGGCTTCGTGGGACACGCGCAGCCTGGCGCCGGCGTCCTACCGGCTCCGTGCGACCGCCTACGATGCCGTCGGCAACTGGAAGCAGGCCGACGCTACCGTGACTGTGAGCGCCGCCATTCCGGCCAGCGTGAAAGTCGGCGACATAGTGCTGTCCGGACGGGCGCGCAGCGGCGGCGTGACCATCGCCGGCGACGTATGGGTGCAGGACGGCAGTGGTCGTGCCGCGGCGAACGCCAGCGTCACTGCCCGCTGGACCGGGCCGGACGGCGCCGCTCAGTCGGTGACGCTACCCACCGACTCGCAAGGACGCGCGCGCTTCGACACGACCGGGCCGCGGGGTACGTACACGCTGTCGATCGTCGGCGTAGCGAAAGCCGGATTCGCGTTCGATGCAGCGCACAGCGTCATGACGAAGAGCATCACGCGCTAGCCAAGCAGGTCCTGCTTGCCGGTCCTGGGAACAGTGCGCGGGAGGCCGGCCGGTCGACGGCGCGCAGAATCCAGGACCGGCCAGGCGAGCGGTGGGCGCTCGGCGGCACCGGCCCGGGCCGGTCGCTAGGGCTTCACCGCGCGCACGAAGGCGCTGACGAACTTGCCGTCCATCTCCTGCGCGATGGCATCCCCGCCCAGTCCCTCGGCTGCGAGAAACGTGCGCGCATCGTCGATGCCGTACACGCGTGTCACTTCGACGTCGATGTCGCACGAATCCGGCGGCGGCCAGCTTGCCCCGGTAGTCGACCTCCGAAAGCGCACCGGCGATGCAGCCGACCCAGAGCTCCATGCTCTTGCGGATGGCCGGAGGCACTTCGCCACGGATGACCACGTCCGAAACGGCGAAGCGGCCGCCGGGCTTCAGCACGCGGAACGCCTCGCGCAGTACGCGGTCCTTGTCGCCGGACAGGTTGATGACGCAGTTCGAGATGATCACGTCCACCGCGTTGTCCGGCAGCGGGATGTGCTCGATCTCGCCCTTCAGGAACTCGACGTTGGTCAATCCGCTCCTGCGTCGATTCTCCTGGGCGAGCGCGAGCATTTCGTCGGTCATGTCGAGCCCGTAGGCCTTGCCGGCCGGGCCCACCCGCTTGGCCGACAGCAGCACGTCGATGCCGCCGCCGGAGCCCAGGTCGAGCACGATTTCGCCCGGCTTCAACTCGGCGAGGGCCGTCGGATTGCCGCAGCCGAGCGATGCCTTCAACGCGGCGTCGGGCACTTCGCCGGCTTGCGCCGCGTCGTACAGGTTCGACGTGATCGGGTCGCAGCAGTCCATCGCCCCCGGTGCCGTACCGCAGCAGCCGCCCTGGCCAGCCTGTACGCGCAGCGCAGCCTGCCCGTACTTCGCGCGCACGACAGCCTTCACATCGCCGGTTTCACTCATCGCCATTCCTTTCGTCAGCATGCACAAACGATCGTCTGCGGCTCGACCGCACGATTGCGGGTGCAGCACTGCGCGTAGAGGAAGCCCAGCAGCGCCTCCAACGCTTCCGCATTTGCCGAATAGCGAAGGTGGGTTCCTTCGCGGCGAACGTTCACCAGCTGCTCGTTCCTGAGCTTGTCCAGGTGATGTCGCGTGCCTTGCCGTCGGGGCGAGCCCGGAATGGGCGCTTGGCCGGAGCGCACGCAGGCGCCGCCGGTATGCGCGCTCACGCCGAGCGCCGGCGCTTGGGCGCGGGCAACGCCACCGTGGCAACCGCGCGCTGATCCGGCGCGCACTTGGGATCGCACACGGCGCTCGACCGGCAGCAGTTCTCGGTGAGGTAGCCCACGACCCCGTTCATCGCGTCGAGATCGGCGCTGTACCAGACGAAACGGCCGTCGGGACGCGCGACGATCAGTCCCGCGCGACTCAGTTCCTTGAGGTGAAAGGAGAGCGTGGCCGGGGCGATCCCGAGCGATTCGGCGACCTGGCCCGCGGGCAGTCCCTCGGGCGCATGCTCGACCAGCAGGCGATAGACGGAAAGCCGCGTCTCCTGCGCCAGTGCCGCGAGTGCCGCGAGGATCTGCTTCATTTCCATAGTTGGCTAACTATACGAGGGAATTGACGAACGTCAAGTTGCGTAGCGTCACTTAGTAGTCCAATCGCTGTGACACGGCCGGGACGCGCCTTTCGCGACGAACGACCCGAGTACCTGATTGTAGCGAAGGAGACGCTTCATGAGACTGACGAGACGGGCGTTCATTCAGGCTTCGTGCGCCACCGCGGCGATGCTCGCTGCCGGATGCGCGACGCAGGCCACCGGTCCGGTGACGAACGCGATGGCCGTGCGCAAGGCGCGCCCCGCCGGCCCGGCCAAGGGCGACTGGGTGGCGAGCACGTGCCAGGGCTGCACGCAGTGGTGCGCCATCCAGATCTTCGTCCAGGAAGGCCGCGCCGTGCGCGTGCGCGGCAATCCGCTGTCCAAGACCAACCACGGCTACGTGCTGCCCGCGCGGGCACCTGATCCCGCAGCAGGTCTACGATCCGGACCGGATCAAGGTGCCGATGAAGCGCACCAATCCGGACAAGGGGCGCGGCGTGGATCCGAAGTTCGTGCCGATCACCTGGGACGAGGCGCTCGACACCGTCGCCGACGAAGATGCTCGAGCTGCGCAGGAACAACGAGGCGCACAAGCTCGTCTACATGCGCGGCCGCTACTCGCCGACGTCGACCGAGCTGCTCTACGGCACGCTGCCCAAGATCTACGGCACCACCAACTACTTCTCGCACAGCGCGATCTGCGCCGAAGCCGAGAAGATGGGCCCGGGCCTGACGCAGGGCTTCTTCGGCTACCGCGACTACGACCTCGCCAAGACCAACTGCCTGGTGATCTGGGGCTGCGATCCGCTGGCGTCGAACCGGATGGTGCCCAACACCATCGTGCACTTCCACGACATCGTGGCGCGCGGCACCGTGATCGCCGTCGATCCGCGCCTTTCCAATTCGGCGGCCAAGGCGCAGGAGTGGCTGCCGCTCAAGCCGGGCACCGACGGCGCGCTGGCCGGCGCGATGGCGCATGTGCTGCTGACCGAGGGCCTGTGGAACCGCGAGTTCGTCGGCGACTTCAAGGACGGCAAGAACCTGTTCGTCGCCGGCCGAGACCGTCGACGAAGCGGCCTTCGTCGAGAAGGAGACGTTCGGCCTCGTGAAGTGGTGGAACCTCGAGCTCAAGGACCGCACGCCGGAATGGGCCGAGAAGGAAACGTTGATTCCGGCCGAGCAGATCGTCCGCGTGACCCGCGCGATGGGCAAGGCCGCGCCGAAGACCGCGGTCTGGATGGGTCCGGGCGTGGCGATGAATCCGCGCGGTACCTACGCGGCGATGGCCGTGTACGCGCTCAACGGCCTGCTCGGCTCGATCGACGTCGAGGGCGGCGTGTGGCAGTCGAGCAGCGTGCCGATCGCCGCATTCCCGAAGTCCGACGCCTACCTCGACGACGTCGCCAAGGGCGCCGGCAAGTTCAAGAAGCTCGACGGCCGCGGCGCCAAGGACATGCCGGCGATGATGAACGCGCGGCCCGGCAGCGGCGTGGTCACCAACAACATCGCCAACGGCATGCTGAAGGACCCGGGCGCGGCCAAGGTGGTGCATCTGCTCGTGGGCGAACTTCAACTTCTCCTGCACCGGCGCGGAGCGCTGGGACAAGGCGATGGCCGCGGTGCCGTTCTTCGTGCACATGGTGACCAACCCGTCGGAGATGACGCAGTTCGCCGACATCGTGCTGCCGTCGACGTTCAACTCGGCCGAGGGCTGGTCGATCGTCACCAACATGGGCAACGGCTACGGCTATGCGTCGATCCAGCAGGGCGCGGTGCGAGCGGCTCTGGGACGTCAAGCAGGAAGAGACCGAGGTGATGTGGCTGCTGGCCGAGAAGCTGAAGGCCAAGGGCTTCGCGAACCTCTTCGACTACTACGCGAAGGAGTTCAAGGACCCCGAGACCGGCAAGGCGCCGACCACCGCGATCGAGTTCAGCGAGATCGCCGCCAAGATGACCAGTGCGACGCTGTGGATGCCGAAGGAGCCGCTGAAGGGCGACGCCGCCATCAAGGGCTGGGCCGACTTCAGGGCCAAGGGCATGTTCAGCGGCGCGAAGTACACGCTCAAGAAGGGCTGGGGCGGCAAGTTCGCGACCGAGACCAAGAAGTTCGAGTTCTACAGCGAGACGGCGAAGAAGGGCCTGCTCGAGCACGCCAAGAAGTACGAGACCACGGTCGACGACATCATGACCGTCAGCGGCTACGTCGCGCGCGGCGACCTCGCGTTCGTGCCGCACTACGAACCGCCCAAGCGTCACGGCAGCTTCGCGGACTATCCGTTCACGTTCGTCGATTACAAGTCGCGGCTCAACCGCGAAGGCCGTTCCGCCAACCTGCCCTGGTACCAGGAATTCAAGAAGGTCGACCCGGGCGACGTGTCGTGGGACGACGTGCTCAAGATGAACCCCGTGGACGGGGCGAAGCTCGGCCTCGCCACCGGCGACACCGTGAAGGTGACCTCGACTTCCGGCGCGCTGGTGACCAAGGTCAAGCTGTGGGAAGGCGTGCGTCCGGGCACGGTCGCCAAGTGCTACGGCCAGGGCCACTGGGCCTACGGCCGGGTGGCGGCGAAGGACTTACGGCAAGGCGCCGCGCGGCGGCAGCAACAACGACGTGCTGGTCGACGATTACGACCGGTTGAGCGGAGCGACGGCGCGCAACGGTGGCTTCACCGGCGTCAAGGTCCAGAAGGCGTGATCGGCAACCCGTAAAGCTCTAGGAGAGATGTGATGGCAAGAATGGGAATGGTCATCGACCTGCAGCGCTGCGTGGGTTGCGGAGCATGCGCGTTCGCATGCAAGGCCGAGAACAACACGCGCGATCGCGCGGACGGCCAGAGCTTCAACTGGGCGGACTTCGTGATGAAGACCGAAGGCACGTTTCCCAATGTGAAGCATTGGGTGATGCCGGTGCTGTGCAATCACTGCACCGACGCGCCGTGCGTCAAGGTATGTCCGGTGAGCCCGAAGGCGATGTTCAAGACGCCCGAAGGCATCACGATGCACGACGACGAACGCTGCATCGGTTGCCGGATGTGCCAGAACGCGTGTCCGTACAGCGTCGGCAGCCTGGGGCCGGAGAGCCTCGACGGCGAGACGTACAGCGTGATCAGCTTCAACGCCAGGGGCGAGTCGACGCAGCCGCAATGGGAGGACAAGACCCAGCTGATCCCCGGGTGCACGGCATCCGGGGCCGAGACGGCAAAGCGAGCCGGCGCGACGATCCCCGCCATGAATCAGTTCGTGGCGGGCGACGTGGAGGCGATCCGGCCCAACGGCGTCGTCGAGAAGTGCACGTTCTGCTACCACCGGACGAGCAACGGCCTGCAGCCGGCGTGTGTCGAGGTCTGTCCGACCAAGGCGCGCATCTTCGGCGACCAGGACGACCCGAACGCCGAGATCGCCAAGGTGCTCAAGGCGCAGAAGTCCTTCCGCCTGAAGGAAGAGCGGGGCACGCAGCCGAACGTGCACTACGTGGGCAGCTACAACGCCGGCGGCTGATCGGCGTAGATTGCGGGATTCGGGGCGGGCGTTGCCCGCCCCTTGTTCATTGGAGTGTGTCGATGTCGCAGCAGGATGTGGAACCGGATGTCGAACGACTTGGCGCCCGCGCCGATCTCTGCCGTTACCTTGCCGCGTGCTACTACCAGCCCGGGCCGGAGTTCGCCGAGGAGCAGATGTTCGACTCGATGCTCGCCGCCGCAGCGGCGATCGAGCCGGATTACGCGGTGCGCGCACGGCGTATGGCCGAGGCCTTTGCGGCCGAAGACCCCCAGGACCTGCTGGTCGACTACACGCGGCTGTTTCTGGGGCCGGTGGAAACGCTCGCCAAGCCCTATGGATCCGTCTGGCTCGGACACGACGCGAAAGTGATGCAGGATTCCACGGTGGCGGTCCAGCAACTGTATGAGGAGGGCGGTTTCGAGATCAGCGAGGATTTTCGCGAACTGCCGGATCACGTCGCCGCCGAGCTCGAGTTCCTGTACCTGCTGATCTTCCGGGAGGCCGAAGCACGGCGCGATGGCGACCTCGAGTCCATGAACGCGCTCACCGCGCTGCGCCGGCGCTTTCTGACCGGGCATCTGGGTGCGTGGATCGTTCCGTTCACGCGGGCCATCGAGACCGGGGCACAGACGACGTTCTACCGGGAACTGGCCGAACTGACCCGACTTTTCGTGCTGGCGGAGTCCGCCACTTTGCACAACTGAAAACGGCACGTCGGCCTTCCGTCATCCGCCGATCGCACGCGCGCCTTTTGCGGACGTTCAGGCGCCCATCCATTGCCGGATCTCGGCCTGCGTCGGGATGCGGCCGCTGCTGACCAGCTTCTCGTCGATCACCAGGCCCGGCGTCGACAGCAGGTCGTAGGCCATGATCGCCTTCATGTCGGTGACCTTGACGAACTCCGCCTCGACGCCGGCGCTGGTCGCGGCCTCGCGTGCAACCGCCTCGAGTTTCCTGCAGTTGGCGCATCCGGATCCGAGGATTTTCACCGTCTTCATGGTCTCTCTCCTTGTTCAATGTGGTCAGGCTCGAGCCGGGGTCGCCCGACGCTTGCGCATCCAGGCGAGCAGTGCCGCCAGCGAGCCGACGAAGGCGGCCAGACCGATCGCGATCCAGGCCGGGTTCACGCCGTCCACCCAGGCGCCGTACAGCAGTCCGGCCACGATGCTGAACGCCGCCACCAGGCCGACGTAGGCAAAGGTCTTGGGTCTGCCGATTATGGCGGCCACCATCAGGATGCTCTGCAGGCTCAGTTCGGGGTCGGCCATCAGGTAGGCCAGCAGCGGGCCGCGGTGCATGCCGAGGTCGAGGAACATGCGCGCGACCGGTACCTCCACCAGCGTCGGGAAGTACATGAACACGCCGAACACCACGGCCACGACGTTGGCCAGCAGCGTGTTGCTGCCGGCAAGATTCTGGATCCACTCCGGCCGGATCAACTGCCGGATGACGCCCACCACGAACACACCCACCACCAGCAGCGCGAAGATCTGTTTGACGAAGCGCCAGGACTCCCACAACCAGGCCCGCCAGGCGTCGGCATCGAGCCGCCGCGCATGGTGCAGCACGGCCCATAGCGCCAGACCCACCGCCAGCGCCCGTCCGGTGAGCACGAGTTCCAGGCCTGCGGGGCCGGGCGTCAGCTTGAGCGCGGCCACCAGCAGCGTCGCCACCACGAGGGCCAGCGCGATCCAGGTCCAACGATTCGCGCCCTCGACGATGTTCTCGAGACCCTTCCACGCAGCGAGGCCGATCAGCAGCAGCAACAGGATCAGCAGCGAACCCTGCACGCTCACGCCCTCCTCACCCTTGGCCGCGTCGAAGGGCACCCACTGCAACAGCGTGGCCTGCCAGGCCTCCGCCCACGGCAGCGGCAGCGTGACCGACCCGACGGTCGCCGTCAGCAGCGAGACCTTGAGCGTGCCGGCGATCAACACCGCCACCAGCGACAGCAGTACGCCGGTGGCCGCCGGGCCGATGCTGGCCTGCTCGGCGAACAGGGTATCGGTTTGTGCGTCGTGACGGGCGTCGTCGCGCCGGAACAGCATCGCCATCAGCATGCCGATGCCGATGCCGAACAACAGGCACAACACGAAGCGCGCGAACGCGAACTCCGCACCGAGGATGCTGCCGGTGTAGGCAAGGGCCAGGATGTTGCCGGCCGGTGCAAAGAACAGGAAGGTGATCGCCGGCCCGAGCCCGGCACCTTTCTTGTAGATGCCGGCGAACAGCGGCACGATGGTGCAGGAGCACACCGCCAGCAGCGAGCCGGCCGCGGCGGCGGCCGGGTAGGACACGCGGTGGGGCGCGCTGCGGCCCAGCCAGCGCGTGATGCTGGCCTTGGGAATCAGCGCAGCCATGGCGCCGGCGATGAAGAACGCCGGCAGCAGGCACAGCAACACGTGGGCCGCGAGGTATGCGGCCAGGTTGCCGACCCCGCCGTTCATCAGGTGCAGGAAAGTGTCCACGTCCTGGGAAGGCTCGCGGGGTTCACTCACTCATGGATCGGGCAGGTAGTGTCGATGCCGACGATCACCGGTCCCACTGGCCACACGCACAGTCGCAACGGATCACGGCATCTCGACGATCTTCGCCGTCAGCTTGCGCGCGGTGGGTGCGAGGAAATAGATGACCGGCACGCCGACGACGTAGGCGATCAGGAACGCACGCGCCCAGCGGGAAAGGAAATCGCGGGACCGGTCCGACGTTGACCATCGTGATCACGAAGGTCATCAGGAAAATCATCATCGCGCCCATCAGCAGCGAGAACACGAGATGGAAGCGGCGCTTGGGCAGCTTGTTCATGATTTGAGGCCTCAGGGTTGAAAGAGGTCGAGTCCCTGCGCGATCCACCACAGGCCGGCGGCGAACATGACCAGCGCGAACGTGCGCCGTCCCGGGATCCACGCTTGGTACGGTGCGAACCGGCGCGCCAGCGCTGTCGCGGCGGAAGGCATGGCGCCCGCCAGCAGCAGCAGCACGCTGTGGCCCAGCCCGTAGGCCAGCAAGAGCGCCGCGCCCCAGAGCATCGACATGCCGAACAGCGCGCCCGATCCGGCCAGCGCCAGCGCGGCGGCAAGGGCCGGCGTCGCGCACGGACTCATCACCGTGCCGATCAATGCGCCGAGCACGGCCGCGCCACCCAGTCCCGACTTCGCCAATCGCCGCTCGATGTTCGCCGGCAGCCGCACGCCGCACGACGTGGCGTGGGAGCGCCACAGCCAGATGGCGCCCCCTGCCACGACAACGCCGACGGCGACGGACCACGGACCGGGCAGCGCACCCAGCAGCAGGCCCAGGCGCGCGGCGAGCAGTCCAAGCGCGAGCAACGCGACGTTCATCCCCGCGACAAATGCAAGCGACAGCGCCCATGCGCGGCCCGGCGTGGTCGCCTGGCCGCCGACGTAGCCGACCGCCACCGGCACCGCGGCCAGCACGCACGGTGTGGCCGAAGTCACGAGGCCACCCACCAGTGCCGCGACGAGGCTTTCGAGTCCCGTCACCGCGCGCGCTCCGTCGTGGCAACGCCAAGGCGGGCGAGGATCTCGCCGCCGGTGACCTTGCCCATCGTTCGCCCGATCTCGCGGCCCTGCGCGTCGAAATAAACCTGCGTGGGCATCAACTGGATCCGGTAGCGCGAGGCATAGCCGCGCACCTTGATGATGTCGATGCTGCGCACGGAGATCCGCGCACCGTGATCGCGTTCGAGCGCGTCGAGAATGGGCTTCATCTCCCGGCAGCTGGCGCAGGCATTTGCGCCGAACTCGACCACCGTGGGCTTGCCGAGCTGCAGCGCCGCCTGCACCACGTCGAGCGCGGCGGCACCCGCGGCCGTAGACGCGGACGGCGGCGGGCGCGCGATCAGCGCATAGCTCCCGGCACCCGCTGTGGCGGCCACCGCGAGCACGACGATGAGCAGCCGTCGATGCGACGACAGCCAATGGGCAGTGCTGGACTGTTCAGACATGGTTTCGCTATTGCCCTAGCAGCAGGTCCCGGCCCTGGAATGCGGCGCGCAGCAGCCTTGGAGGGGCGCCGGTGTGACGTCGTCCGTCGGCGCGGTCGCGGCGCTGCAGTTGCAGCCGGTCCCTGCGGGAGCCTGGGCCGCGGACACGTCGCCCTTGACCGCGAACCCCTTCCGCGCCCAACGGGCGATGCCGCCCTTCATGTTCTGCACGTTTGCGTAGCCCCGGTACATGAGGAAATAGGTCGCCTTCAGGCTGCGTTCGCCCACGGCGCAAACCATGACCAGTTCGCGGTCGCGCGGCAGCTCGCCGCAGCGTTGCTCGAACTCGCTCATCGGCATGGCAACGACCTGAGGCACGTCGAAGGCGAGACGATCGATCTCGTCGCGTTCGCGCACGTCGACCAGCAGTGCACCGTTGCGCGACATGCGCAGCGTGGTGGTCGGACAGACTTCGCGGGCTTCAGCAAGCATGGCGGGGGCTCCCGGGGTGGCGTAGCGCATGGCGTTTCAGGCGTGACTGGCGACAAGCCATTGCTCGATCTTGTCGCGACCCGGCACGCCGCCGGCATGGACGACCTTGCCGTCGATCACCACGCCGGGCGTCGACAGCACGCCGTAGCTCATGATCGCGCGCAGCTCCTCGACCTTCTCCAGGTTGACGGGAACGCCCCTGGCCTGCGCCACTTGCTCGATGAGGGCGATGGTGGTGCGGCAGTTTGCGCAACCGGTGCCGAGTACCTTGATGTCCATGGAATGTCTCCTGACGAATTGAGCGATAGGGGAGGTCGTGCGCGGGCGTATGTCACTCGCGTTCGAGTTCGAGATAGGTGCGGCTCGCGTTGCCCGGCATCGAGCTCGTCCGCGTTGCGCAGGCGCAGCCACGGCTTCGCGTCGAACGACTTCACGGCCATGCTCATGTCCACGCCGTCGTCGAGCGCCTTTTTCATGTGCGCGCGCAGTGCCACGAGATACGCCTGCGTGTCGGCGCGGGCGGTGGCGACATCCGTCACGCCGCCGTGGCCGGGCACGATGACCTTCGGATCGAGCGCTTCGATGACCGAGAACGTCGCCAGCCAGTGCCTGGTGTTGCTGACCGGAATGACGCCGAGCATGCGCTCGACGTACACGACATCGCCGGCGAACAGGATTCGCTTCTGCGGCAGCCAGACCATCAGGTCGCCCGGCGTGTGCGCGCCATTGCGGTGCTCGAGCTGGAACACGACGCCGCCCAGTTCCAGGCGGGCAGTGTCTTCGACGATGTAACGGGTGGGCAGCGTGGGCACGGTGCCATCGGCGCCGTCCGTCAGCGTGGCCTTCAGTCCGGCCAGGTGGTCGCCGCCGCGCGCCTGCATGTCGGCACGGGCATCCGCATGCGCGATGATCTCGGCACCCTGTTCCTTGAAATAGCCGTTGCCCAGCCAGCGATGGTCCTGCCCGCCGGTGTTGATCACCCACTTCACCGGTTGCGGCGTGATCTTTCTGCACCGCGTCGTGGATCTGGCGAGCGGAGCGGTACGTGGCCCCGCTGTCGATCAGCACGGCGCCGGCCGGCGTCACGACCAGGCCGAGGTTGGCATTGAGCCCTGCGTTCTCGACGCTGCGCGGACCGGTGTCGCCGACGTAGCGCGTAGACGCCGTCGGCCACCGGCTGGAACGCCACGTCGAGCGCGTGCGCGCTGGCGACGAGCAGCATCGCCACCCCTGCGGAGGCGGCTGCCTTCCGAAGCGCGCGGCTCACGAGCGACATGCGGGGCTGCCCTCGGCTTCCTTGGCGCCGAGCGCCTTGAAGATCGTGGCCGCAGGACAGAACGCCGGTGACAGCCCATCTGGAACAGGTTGAGTCCGGCGAACACACTGACAGCACGGTTGACGGTCATCGTTGTCTCCAATCCGTTGGGGCCAAAGGGGCGCTCGATCACAGGACGGCGTTGAACACGAAGCCCACGAGCAGGATGCCGCTGGCGACCACCGCGACGAACGTGGCGATGAGCCGCATCTTCAGCACCTTGCGCAGGATCACCATTTCCGGAAGCGAAAGGGCGATCACGCTCATCATGAACGCGAGCACGGTGCCCAGCGCCGCGCCCTTGGCCAGCAGCGCCTGCACGACCGGGATCACGCCCGCGGCGTTGGTGTACATCGGCACGCCGATCAGCACCGCCAGCGGCACGGCCCACCACGCATCCTTGCCCATGAAGCTGGCCATGAAATCCTCCGGCACGTAGCCGTGGATGCCGGCGCCGATCGCGATGCCCGCCAGGATGTACGGCCAGACCTTGCCGACGATCTCGCGCACCGAGGCGAAGCCCGCATCCACGCGCTCGCCCAGCGTGAGCCTGGCATCGCCGACCGCGGCGGTGGCGTGCGGCATCTCGCGCACCCAGTCCTCCAGGTACGCTTCCATCTTGAGCCGGCCGATGACCCAGCCGGCCACGATCGCCACCGACAGGCCCAGCCCGAGGTAGAGCAGCGCGACCTTCCAGCCGAAGAGGCCGAACAAAAGCGTCAGCGCGACCTCGTTGACCATCGGCGCCGAGATCAGGAACGAGAAGGTCACGCCCAGCGGCACGCCGGCCTGCACGAAGCCGATGAACAGCGGCACCGCGGAGCAGGAGCAGAACGGGGTGACGATGCCCAGGCTCGCCGCCATGACGTTGGCGGCGCCTTCGGAGCGCCCGGCCAGCATGGCCCGCGTGCGTTCGGGCGTGAAGTAGGAATTGATCATTCCCATCACGAACACGATGCCGGTCAGCAGAAGCAGCACCTTGGGGGTGTCGTAGAAGAAGAACTGCAGCGCGCCCCCGAGGTGGCTGTCCCGTTCGACCGGCAACGCCGCCACCAGCGCTTCGGCGGCCGGGTTCAGCATCTGGTACAGCCCAAACCATGCCGCGGCCGCGAGCAGCAGGAAGAGCAGTGGCTGCTGGTTGGGCCAGCGGCGCAACGGGGCCAGGACGGCGTTCATCAGGCACTTCCTTCGTCGACTCGGGCGGGGTATCGAAGTTGCCCCTGTACACGGAAGACGAACGAGCCGGGCAAAGGATGCAGCCCAAGCACAGGATTGGCGATCGCGCGTTGATCTCGGGCAATGTGCGGGTGTCGCTGTCGTTGCCCGCGGTCCGGTCCCGGGTCGACAATGCGCGGGGCCCGCGGCGCGCCGCGGGGACCTCGACTCGTTCATTCCCAGGAGAAGTGCATGACCCACCTGCCAACGACCGGCGCTGGCCGGCTCGCCAACGACTACCCCGAGGTCTGGGCGCACTACGCGGCGCTGGGCAAGGCGGCGGCGGAAGCCGGCGACCTCGATGCCCGCACCCGGCGCCTGCTGAAACTGGCGCTGGCCATGGGGGCGGGATCCGAGGGCGCGGTCCATTCGCACGCCCGGCAGGCGCGTGACGAAGGCATCGCCGCCGCGGACATCCGGCAGGTTGCGCTGCTGGCGATCACCACGCTCGGCTTTCCCGCGGCGATGGCCGCCTACTCGTGGGTCAACGACATCGTCGAGCCCGGGTCGGCCGATTCCGGCCGCGACGGGTAGCATCGGCGTCCGCCGACACCAAGCGAACCACGCCGCGTCGCCAGCGTGCCTCCCTCGCGCGCCGGGCCCGCGCGGAATTTCGACGTCAGGCGAGCGGCGGACGCGGCACGAAATCGCTCACCTGGCCCGCCGCATCCAGGCGAACCTGACAGGCCTGCGAGAGCCGTTCCCGGAGCCGCTTGCGCGCGCGCTGGATGCGGGACTTGGCACCCGGCAGGCTCAATCCCTTGCGCCGCGCGTACTCGTCCTGGGTCAGTCCCTCCAGATCGCACAGCGTGATGGCCTCGCGATCCTCGGCACTCAGTTCCGCCAGCACGCGCGGCAGGCACGCCACCAGGCTGTCCACGGTCGCGACCTCCTCGACTTCGCTCTCGAGATCCGCGGGCAGTTCGATCGTGTCGCGCTTCAGGCGCAGCCGGTCCGCCACGGCATTGCGCGCCACCTCGAAGAGCCATGCGCGCGCATTGCCGATCGCGCAGAACCGTTCGCCCTGGCGCATGGCCTTGATGAAGAGATCCTGCAGCAGGTCGTCGGCATCGACGGGATTGGGGAGGCGATGCCGCAGCCACCCGCGCAGTTCGGCTTCGTTTTCGTGCCAGGCGGTCATCAGGCAGTTCATGGGGGCGCTCCCGCAAGCCTAACCTGCCCGGAGTCTGCCAGTAGTGGCAACGGGTTCGGACGGCGCATCGTCAGGCCGGAGCGAAATACTTCCGCTGGAACCCGAGCGCCACATGGACCAGCCCGATCATGACGGGCACTTCGACGAGGGGACCGATGACGGCCGCGAACGCCGCGCCGGAGTTGATTCCATAGACCGCGATGGCGACGGCGATCGCCAGTTCGAAGTTGTTGCTGGCGGCGGTGAAGGACAGCGTGGCGCTCTTCTCGTAACTGGCACCCAGGCGCATGCTCATGAAGAACGAGAACACGAACATGACGACGAAGTAGACCAGCAGCGGAATCGCGATCCGCACCACATCGAACGGAACGGCGATGATCGTCTTGCCCTGCAGGCTGAACATGACGACGATCGTGAAGAGCAGCGCGACCAGCGTGATCGGTCCGATCTTCGGCACGAAGCGGGTGTGATACCACTCCTTCGAGACGAAGCGCAGCATGATGGCACGGGTCAGCGCGCCGGCGATGCACGGAATGCCGAGATAGATGAACACGCTCTGCGCGATCTGGCCGATCGAGATGTCCACGACGGCGCCCGCCATCCCGAAGAACGGCGGCAGCACGGTGATGAACAGCCACGCATAGGCGCTGAAGAACAGCACCTGGAAGATCGAGTTGAACGCGACGAGGCCCGCCGCGTACTCGGTGGAGCCCCTGGCGAGTTCGTTCCACACGATCACCATCGCGATGCAGCGCGCGAGGCCGATCATGATGAGGCCCACCATGTATTCCGGCTTGTCGTGCAGGAAGACGATGGCCAGGACGAACATCAGCACCGGTCCGACGATCCAGTTCTGCACGAGCGACAGGCCCAGCACCTTCCGGTCGCGGAAGACGTCGGGGAGCTCCTCGTAGCGAACCTTGGCGAAGGGCGGATACATCATCAGCATCAGGCCGACCGCGATGGGGATGTTGGTCGTCCCGACCTGGAAGCGGTTGATGAAGTCCCCGATGCCCGGCACGAGGTAGGAGAGGCCCACACCCAACGCCATCGCCGCGAAGATCCAGACGGTCAGGTACCGGTCGAGGAACGAAAGGCGGCGGGATACGCTGGTCATGGCAGGGCCTGTTGTTCGAAACGCGTGCGCGGACTACATACTCGGTTCGTGCTCAGTTCGCACCCAGCGTGCCGATGCGATCGAGCTCGGCCTTCAGTCGCGTGCGGTCGTGCTGCAACTTAGCCAGGGGCAGCGCCAGGAACGCTTCGATGCGATCGCGCAGCACACGATAGGCGCGCACGAACGCCGCGTCGATGTCGGCGTCGCTGCCGGTCGCGTGCGCCGGGTCGTCCACACCCCAGTGCGTGCGCAGCGCCGGTCCCAGGTAGGCCGGGCACGCTTCGCCGGCGGCGCTCGCGCACACGGTCACGACGACGTCGGGGGTTTCCGGCAGGTCCTCCCAGGACTTGCTGCGCAGGCCGTCGGTCGCGATGCCTTCGCGCGCGAGCAGTGCCAGCGAGCGCGGATGGACGTAGCCCGCGGGATGACTCCCGGCGCTCGCGGCGCGCCAGCCCGCGGGTGCCAGGTGGTTGAACGTGGCTTCGGCGAGGATCGACCGGCAGGAGTTGCCGGTGCAGAGAAACAGAATGTTCATGTCGGGCGGGGCCGTCGGGGGTTGGAGTCCGGGGGACCATCATTTCAACGTTTATCGAAATGATAGTGCAGGCCGCCCGGCGAGTCCACTGCGCAGGTGCGAGCCCGCCGCGAAGTTTCCGATCGGTGCGATGCCGGCCGCACCTGCCGCGCAGCACGGCGCTCCGACCGTACGTCAGCGTGTTGCAGCGCCGTCGTACGGGTCGAAGCCGGCGCGCCGAACCTACGGCGCCCGCAGGCCGAGCCGGGCAATCACGAACATGGCGATCGCCTGCGGATCCGCGAGGTCGAGCACCGGCAGCGGACACGTGACGTCGCCGTCCGAGGCCACGGCGACGACCGAAGGATGCGTCGGCCACAGCATCGGGCGGCCGAGCGAAGGCCGGAAGACCTCGAGCAGCGGAAGGGGCGCATTGCGGAATCCCTCGAACAGCACGATGTCGACCGGGGCCATTCGTTGCGCCAATGCCAGCGGCGACGGCTCCGGTTCCGCGTCGTACTCGTGCAGGAGCGCCCAGCGACGATCGCCCACCATCATCACTTCGCGACAGCCGGACTCGCGAAATCGCCACGAGTCCTTGCCCGGGCGATCCAGGTCGAACCCGTCGTGCGCGCGCTTGATCGCCGAAACGGTGAAGCCGTCGAGGCGCAGGCAATCGATGAGGTCGGTGATGAGCGTCGTCTTGCCGGCGCCGGAGCGGCCGATGAAGCCGAACAGCGCGGGTGGGTCGTGCGGAGTTGCTGTCATGCGTTGCCTGATGTCCGCGGGAGTTCGCAAAACCTGTCGCCCTGCTGGCGGCGACGCGCGGGTAGGGCGGGACGCCGGCGCGTGGATTCACTCCAGGATCACGCTCTTCGCACGGCCCGCGCGATCGTCGCGCAGTCCGAGCGCCACCAGCAGCATCGCGCCCATCAGCACGGCGACGGCGATGTACGCGGTGGCGAAGCCCTCCGCGCCGCCGCCGCGCAGGTCCGCCAGCGCGCCGATCGCAGCGGCCGACAGCAGCGTGCCGACGCTCGTGCAGATGTTGACGAGCCCCTGCGCCGCGCCGCGCACGGCGGTCGGTGCCTCGTCGAGCGCGATGGAGCGCAACGCGCCTCCGACGAGGATGCCCACGCCGATGCCGATGGGCACGGACGCGACGAGGAATCCGGCGAGGCCGAACGACGTGATCGCCGCGGCGCCGTAGCCGATGCCGAGCAGCACGAATCCCATGACGATGAGCCCGCGCGCGCCCATCCGGTGCAGTACGCGTCCGCCGCCGACCGACCCCAGCATCGAGCACAGCACGAGCGGCAGCAGGACGAAGCCCGCGTGCTTGGGTGCCACGCCGTAGGCCAGCGTCGCGATCGACGTGAGGAACACGACGCTGCCCATGCCGAAGCCGGCGCCCACGGTCAGCACGTACGCGGTCGCGAGCCGCCGGTTCGCGAACAGCGACAGCGGGACCATCGGCGACGCCGCGCGGCGCTCGATCGCGATGACGACGCCAAGCAGCACGGCCATCGCGCCGACGAGCCACGGCCACGGCGTGATGCCGCCCACGGGCTGCGTGCCCCGCGTGATCGCGAGCACGAGTGCTGCGAGCAGCAGGAACACGGCGACGATGCCCGCGACGTCGAGCGGCGGATGCGCGTCGGTGCGCCGGTGCGGCGGCAGCACCCGCAGGCCGAGCCAGAGCACGACCGCCGCGATGGGGAGGTTGGCCAGGAAGATCCAGTGCCAGCTCGCGACGACCATCACCACACCCGCGAACGGCGGGCCCAGCACGAACGCCATGCCGTACGTGGCGCCGATGAGGCCCAGTGCGCGGCCGCGCGTCTCCGGCGGAAACTCGTCGCCGATCACGGCGCTCGCGGTGGGGATGATGCCGCCGGCGCCGATGCCCTGGATCGCGCGTCCCGCGACGATCATCCAGAACTGCGGCGACAGCGCAATGACAAGCGAGCCGAGCGCGAACAGCGCGATGCTGGCGAGATACACCGGACGCCGGCCATGCCGGTCGGAGAGGTTCGCGAGCAGCGCGGTGGACGGCAGCGAGAACAGGATGAACACGATCATCACGAGCCCGACTTCGCGATTGTCGATGCCGAACGCGGCGCGCAGCGCGGGAATGGCCGGCGCGATGATCGAGGTGTCGAGCGCCGCCATGAACACGCCGATGAACAGCACGCGCATCAGCGCGCGCGGCGCGGCGGCGACCTGCGTGTGCGAACGCGCCGTCATGCGCAAGCCGGCATCAGCATGCGGCGCGACGATGGTGCAGCTTGCCGCGATTCACGTCCGGGTCGGGGATCAGGCATCGGCCTGACGATCCGGCGCGGTTGCGCGATCGGCGGGGGGCGGCGCCAGGCAGGAAAGCAGGCAGGGGCATCGGACAGGGCGACGGAAGCGGGTCCGCATTATCTGTCATATCACCGCCGCCGGGCCCTGCGCCAAATCAACGCCCTGCGCCCGTCGCGGCCGCGTGGCGCGTCGCACCGGTGCATGCGGCGCCCGACGGGTGCGGGTCGGGGGGTGCACGGTGCAACGGTGCGCCTGCCGCCAGGCAGCGCCCCCGTTCCATTTGCTAGACTGGAACGAGCCCCCCGCGTGCCCGTCGCGCATTCGTTTCTCGTCGCTGCGCCGTGGTCCGTGGGGACCCGCCCCCAGCCCCCCGCGCGCCGCGCGCGCATTGGACGATCATGGCCAAGGACACGCTCGACCTCAAGCAGATCAGCAAAATCGCGCGCAGCTTCTCGCGCCCGTACCGGATCGACAACGGCCGCGGCTTCAAGCTGCAAGCGACTGGTCCCCGCCGACACCGCGCACCTCGATTCGGAGGACAAGCCGCGCGCGCAGGAAGCGCTCGACGTCAGCCGGCAGGCGCTGTCCGAACTGCAGGACATGCTCTACGCGCAGGACCGGTGGGCGGTGCTGCTCGTGTTCCAGGCGATGGACGCGGCGGGCAAGGACGGCGCGATCAAGCACGTGATGTCGGGCGTGAATCCGCAGGGCTGCCAGGTGTACTCGTTCAAGGCGCCGACCGCGGAGGAACTCGACCACGACTACCTGTGGCGCTGCATGAAGAACCTGCCGGAACGCGGGCGCATCGGCATCTTCAACCGCAGCTACTACGAGGAAGTGCTCGTGGTGAAGGTGCATCCGGAATACCTGTCCGGCGAGAAGCTGCCGCCGCAACTTCTCGGCAAGGACATCTGGAAGGAACGGTACCAGGACATTCGTTCGTTCGAACGCTACCTGTCGCGCAACGGCGTGCTGATCCGCAAGTTCTTCCTCAACGTGTCGCGCGAGGAGCAGAAGCGGCGTTTCACCGAGCGCATCGACGAGCCGGAGAAGAACTGGAAGTTCTCGGCGACCGACGTGAAGGAGCGCGGGCACTGGGACGAGTACATGGACGCCTACCAGACGATGATCCGCGAGACGTCGACGCCGGAAGCCCCGTGGTACGTGGTGCCCGCGGACAACAAGTGGTTCACGCGCATCGTCGTGGCCAGCGCGATCGTCGACGCGCTCGCGTCGCTCGACCTGCACTACCCGAAGGTCGACGCGACGAAACTCGCCGAACTCGCCGCCGCGAAGAAGGTGCTGCTCGCGGAAAAACGCTAACTCTGCGAATGACCCGCCGTCGGATGGGCTCGCACGCAGCCCGCCGCACGACACTCGTTCTTTTTGCAGGCTTTGTTGGTGGCCGCCGCCTTGGCCGTGCTCCCAAGGCGGCCGCCTGACTTTGCAGTTGCAGTGCCGGCCGCAAAAGGCGCGACGCCAAGCTACGTCATCCACAGGCCCGGCGGACGTCTTTTGCGGACGTTCCCTATCGGTTTCGCGTCGCCGCGTCGCTGCGCATCCGCAGCGGGCGGATAGCCTCGGCGCGGGTCCCGGACGGACGCCGGCAACCGGGACCGATCACTGCGGGTGCAGGGTGCGGCGGGACGCGTGCCGCGAGGTGCCGGCGGACGATCGATGCGCCAGGCCAGTGCAGCGCCAGCGCCGCCCGGCGCCACAGGCGATCGAGTTCCCGCCGGCGCATCTCGTGTGCGTAACGATCCAGCGTGAAGTGGTCGGGAAAGGAATCGAGGCGGGCCATGGTAGTTCTCCGGGGTTGAAGGGGTACGGTCGCTACCCATGCGTGCAGATTAATCAGTTCCACGGTGGCAAACAATCCGTGTCATTGGAATCACATTTGTGACATAGTGGAACATATTGACGGGTGCGCGGAGCGGGTGCATGGAATCCACGGTGGCGATGACCGCATTCGTGAAGGCGATCGAGCGCAACGGCTTCTCGCAGGCCGCGCGGGACCTGGGCGTCACGCCTTCGGCCGTGTCGAAATTGGTGACGCGGCTGGAGCGGCGCCTTGGGGTGACGCTGCTGCACCGGACGACGCGGCGGCTGGTGCTCACCCCGGAGGGCGAGCTCTTCTTCGAGCGTGCGCACCGGATCGTCGACGCGATCGCGGATGCCGAAGCCGAGGTCATGCGCTTCGGCGAGCGGCCGCGCGGCAAGCTGCGCATCAACGTCGGCACTGCGTTCGGCACGTATGCGCTGGTGCCCGCGCTACCGGAATTCAGGGCGCGCTATCCGGAGATCGAGCTCGAAATCGCGCTGACCGATCGCATCGTCGACCTGGTCGACGTGGGTGCCGATCTCGCGATCCGCGTCGGCCCGACGAACGACGCCAACACCGTCGTGCGCAAGCTCTACGACCTCACGCGCGTCGTGTGCGCGGCGCCGTCCTATCTCGCGCGCCACGGCACGCCGGCCGCGCCCGACGACCTGGCCGCGCACGAGTGCCTGACGATCGCCGGCATTCCGGGGCAACGGACCTGGCCGTTCGAGGCCGGCGACGGCGTCCGTGAAGTTCCCGTTCATGGCTCGATCACCGTGAACAACGCCGAGACGCTCTACGAGCTGGCCCTGCTGGGCATGGGCATCATCCGGCTGTCCGACATCATCGTCGGGCCGGCGATCCGCGATGGGCGCCTGGTGCCGCTGCTGACGGACACGCACCGGCCCGAAGCGCTGCCGTTGTACGCCGCCTATCCGGCGACGCGGCATCGGCCCCTCAAGGTCGGCGCGATGATCGAATTCCTGGTCGAGAAATGCGCGAACCCGCCGTGGCGCCTGCCGCCGGCGTCCGCAGCGGCGGCGCCGCCGCCGCTGCCGCGGTCCCGCGGAGGCCGGCGGCGCGCCTAGGGAACGTCCGCAAAAGGCGTCCGTGGGGCCCATGACATGCAGCCGGCGTCCCCCTTTCAGACGCTTCCAACGCGTCAGCCAGCGGTCGAGCGCGAGCCGGCCCGGGCCGTAGACGGCGAGCACCAGCAGCAGCGCGCCCCACAGCAGGTGATCCTTGAGCCCGGCATCGCTCAAGTCGGGGTACGAGATGACGGCGACCGCATTCAGCACGAACAGCGAGAGCGCGGCGAGGCGCGTGCCGAGGCCCGCGACCAGCAGCACCGGCAGCGTGAGTTCCGCACCCGTCGCGAGTGCGGCGGCGACGGGCGGCGACAGCAGCGGTACGTGGTATTCGTTTTCGAACAGCGCGACGGTCAGGTTCCAGTCGGCGATCTTCGTGAGACCGGACAGGAAGAAGACGCGCGCCACGTACACGCGCACGACCAGCGCGAACAGCGGCTGCAGCCGGTCGCACAGGCCGGCGGCGGCGCCATAGGCGCGGCCGGCGCGGGACCACAGGGAGACGCTCGATGTCGACATGGCAAACCCCAACGGAAGAGTGTTCCCGTTAGTCGTCGCGCCGCACGATTCCTGTCAGCGTGGCCGCATTGCCGGCAGCGTGCCGGCGAGCGTGCCGTCGGCGATGCGTGCGCGCAGGGCTGCCGCGAGGTCGAACGCGGCGTCGTCGACCGTCGCCGCCGCGAGCGCCGCCGCGAAGTCGTCGCCCGCGGCGAGCGCGTCGAGCCACGCGAACTCCCCGGGCGGCAGCCGCTCCATGACGACTTCGGAGCCGACGCGCCGCACCAGCAGGCAATCCGCGCCGGCGGCGAAGTCGATCTCGACGTCGGCGACGATCGCGGATTGGTGCACTTGCCAGATGCGCAGCACCGGATACGCCGAACGCAGGAGACGGCACGACGGGTCGAGGGCGAAGCGCAGTGTCGCGAGATCGTCGGCGGGCACCGCGGCGAGCGCGTCCAGCACCTGCTGCGGCGTTGCCGTCGGATCGGCCGCGCGCGCCGCTTCGTCCTGCGCCCATTCGAGCCGTGCGACGTCGGGCAGGTAGGGCACCGACGCGCCGTGCGGATAGGCGGCGAGGAACGCGGCGAACGCATCCCCATAGACGTTGAGGTCACCCGTGACCGACGGGTGCTCGCGCACGAACGCGTCGACCGCCGCGTTGAAGAACGGTGCGCCGGTCAGTTCGCGCACCACGCGAAACGTCGCCGCGAGCGCGTTGCGGTAGTTGGTGCGCACCGCGTTGCGATAGACGTTGAGACCTGCATCCGCGTCCGCCTCGACCGCGAGCAGGCGCTGCGCGAATCGCCGCTGGAGGTCAGGCAGCGCGGGCATCGCACCCATCCAGCATCGCCTGCGCCGTCGCCGCTTCGCCGGCCAGCACGGGAAACGCCGGGATGTCCGTGTCCCACTCGACGAGCGTCGGCACGCGACCGAAGCGCGCGAGCGCCGCCTCGTACAGCGCCCAGACTGGCGGTGCGACGGGCGCGCCGTGCGTGTCGATCACGATCGGTCCGCTGTCGTCGTAGCCGGCGAGATGGATCTCCGCGACCGCGTCCGGCGGAAGGGCGCGCAGGTACGCATGCGCATCGAGGCCGTGGTTGCGCGCGTTGACCTCGATGTTGTTGACGTCGAGCAGCAGCCGGCAACCGCTGCGCGCGGCCACCGCCGCGACGAATTCGGCCTCGGGGATCGTCGACTCGGGAAACGCGTGGTAGCTCGACACGTTCTCGACGAGGATCGCGCGGCCCAGGAAATCCTGCACCTCGCCGATGCGTGCGCAGACATGGTCGAGCGCTTCGGGCGTGTACGGCAGCGGCAACAGGTCGTTGAAGTGGCGCCCGCCGAAGCCGCTCCAGCACAGGTGTTCGGAAATCGCGGCCGGCTCGATGCGCGCGGCGAGCCGGGCCAGCTTGGCGAGGTGATCCCGGTCGAGCGGGTCGGCGGAACCCAGCGACAGGCCCACGCCGTGCAGCGCGACCGGATACGCACGGCGGATCGCCGCGAGCGCCGCGAGCGCGGGACCGCCGTCGGCGAAATAGTTCTCGCTGTGCACTTCGAACCACGCGACACCGGGCCGTGTGTCGAGCACGTGCCGCACGTGCGGCGCGCGCAGGCCCACGCCCGCGGCGAGCGGAAGTGCGGTCACGGGAGGATGCGCGCGCGACGCGCGTCCGGGGCGGACGGCGACGCGCGCGGCGAGCGTATCGGGACGGCGGCGCCTACTTCGGCGCGGCCATCTTGCCGCCCATCTTGTCGCACGTACCCTTGGCGACGTATTTCCATTCGGTCGGATCGTTGTCGGTCTTGGCGCCCATGCCGGCGCAGGCGTGCTTGGCGGTACCGCAGTCGTTCTTGCCCGCTTTCGCGACACCGTAGCACTTCTCGGTGCCTTCCTTCTGCGGCACCGGCTGCGCGGTAACGAGCGAGGCGAAGCCGAGCGCAACGATGCCGGCGACGGCGGCCTGGATCCGGGTGGTCTGGTTCATGTTCACGTAGCTCCTGTGCGGATGGGTCGGGTGGAGGGTCGAGGCGGGACGAACCGCGTTGCCCCGGCCTCGCTCGCTTGGTCGGCGTCGGCGCGGCTTCCTTACGCCATCCGCCGTCGACGTTGCCCGACCCGCATCTTCGTGCGGTCCAGGGGGCCACGATGAGGGGCGTGCGCCGTGCGAACTCCCTGGTCCCCGCCAGAGCCTCGAGACCCGCGATGCGCACCCCGTCAGGCCCGGGGATCCTTCCGGTTCAGGCCTTCTTCTTCGCCGTCTCGAGCTTGCCGCCCAGCTTCTGGCACGTGCCCTTCGGCACCATCTTCCAGTCCTCGGGGTCACGATCGACCTTGGCGAGCGTGGCGCAGCCGTGCTTGGCCGTCCCGCAGTCGTTCTGGCCGGCCTTGGCGATGCCGTAGCACTTCTCCTGGTCGGCGGGGGCCTGCGCATCGTGCGCCGTGGCGGGCGCCGCGATGGCGAGCGCCAGCGCGCTGGCGATGGCGGCATGCAGCGTGCGTGTACGGGTGTTCATCGAGGGGTCTCCGGGGGCCTTGCGAACGCACCTGCCGTGCGGTCGGGCGCCGATTATCGCGCGCTATACGGGCACGCACCAGATTTCCCGTACCATTGGAGGCAAGTCCCCATCGATTGCCGCAGCACCCGATGCAGTTCACCGTCGCAACGTACAACATCCACAAGGGTTTCTCCCACCTCACGCGCCGCATGGTCATCCATGAGCTGAAGGAGAAGCTCCACGGACTGTCCGCCGACCTGCTGTTCCTGCAGGAGGTACAGGGCGCCCACCACCGCAACGCGGGCCGTTACCACGACTGGCCCGGCAAGCCGCAGCACGAGTTCATCGCCGACACGATGTGGCGCGAGGTGGCCTACGGCCGCAACGCGGTCTACCGCAACGGCCACCACGGCAATGCGCTGCTGTCGCGCTTCCCGATGCTGTCGCACGAGAACGAGGACATTTCCGCGCATGCGTTCGAGACGCGCGGCATCCTGCACTGCGAGCTCAAGATCGCGGAGAACGCGCCATCGCTGCACTGCCTCAACGTGCACCTCGGACTCTTCGAGCGCGGCCGGCAGTGGCAGATCCAGGCGCTCGTCGACCGCATCCGCGACACGGTGCCGCGCGATGCGCCGATGATCATCGCGGGCGACTTCAACGACTGGCGGCGCAAGGCCGACCGCGCGCTGTGCGACGCGCTGGGCGTCGTGGAAGTGTTCGAGTCGGTGCGTGGCCGGCCGGCGCGGACGTTTCCCGCGATGATGCCGATGTTCCGGCTCGACCGCATCTACGCGCGCGGACTCGACATCGTCGACGCGCGCGTTCACTACGCATTCCCGTCGGCGCGCATGTCCGACCACGCCGCGCTGGCCGCGACCTTCGAGATCAAGCCCCGGAAGCGGGCCGCTTCCTGACCGCGCCGGCCGGCGATGATTCGCTTCACGCCAGGCAACAGGATCGACTTGCTGCGCAGCGGCGGCGAGTTCTTTCCCGCGCTGGAGGCGCGCGATCGACGGCGCGCAGCGCGAGGTCTGGCTGGAGACGTACATCTTTGCCGACGATGCGGCCGGCGGCGTCATTGCCGAAGCGCTGGTCCGCGCGGCGCAGCGGGGCGTCGCCGTGCGCGTGCTCGTCGACGGGTGGGGCGCCAAGCACTACCTCACCCGCCGGCTGGAACGAACGGCTGCGCGACGGCGGCGTGCAGCTCATGAAATACCGGCCGGAGGTCGCGCCGTGGCAGTTCCGCACGCATCGGCTGCGGCGGCTGCACCGCAAGCTGTGCCACGTCGACCGGCAGGTGGCGTTCGTCGGCGGCATCAACCTCATCGACGACATGAACACGCCGCACCAGAAGCCGCCGCGGCTCGACTTCGCGGTGCGCGTATCCGGTCCGCTGCTGGGCCCCATCGTGCAGACGATGCAGCGGCTGTGGGCGCTGGTCGAACTCGTGCAGTTCGAGCGCAGCGAAGTGCCGCTGTTTCCGGATCCGATCGCCACTTCACGCGCCGGCACGCAGACCGCGAAGATCGTGATCCGCGACAACCTGCGCTACCGGCGCGCGATCGAGCGCGCCTACCTCGCCGCGATCCGCACGGCGAAGCAGGAGATCCTGATCGCGAACGCCTACTTCTTTCCCGGCGTGCGTTTCCGCCGGGCGCTGGTCGAGGCCGCCGCGCGCGGCGTCAAGGTCACGCTGCTGCTGCAGGCGAGGGTCGAGTATCGGCTGCTGCATTACGCGTCGCGCGCACTCTACGGGCAGATGCTGTCGCAGGGCGTCCACATCGCCGAGTACCACCTGTCGTTCCTGCACGCGAAGGTCGCCGTGATCGACGACCGCTGGGCCACGGTGGGCTCGTCGAACATCGACCCCTATTCGCTGCTGATGGCGCGCGAGGCGAACATCTTCGTCCGCGATCCGCACTTTGCCGACCAGCTGCGCATCGAGCTGCTGCAGATGATCGACACGGGCACGCGTTACGTCGAACCGCAACGCTGGGCGGAGCGGCCGCTGCTCGCGAAGGCCGTGACGTGGATCGCGTACGGCGTGGTCCGGCTGGGCATGGGGCTGCTGGGCTACGGCGGCAACGAGTGGTTCCCGCGGCGCCGCGCGCGCACGCGGTGACGCGCCGGCGCACCGCGGCTGCTACCATCGGCGGCTGGGGCCTGCTGTCGACCCTCGCCCACCGCCGAGACTGCAGGGGCGACGGCGCCGCGTCCCTCCCCGCTGTCCGAACGGCCTGACCGACCCCCGCATGCGCCACTCCTCCCATTCGGGACCGATGCCCCCCGACCGCAACGTGCCGCGCACGACGCGCGGGGACTGGGTCACCGTCCGCACGCTGCTGCCGTACCTCCTCGAATACAAGGGCCGCGTCGTCGCGGCGCTGCTGTGCCTCGTGGCCGCGAAGGTCGCCAACGTCGGCGTGCCGGTGCTGTTGAAGCAGATCGTCGACAGCCTCGACCGCGAGACGGCGCTGCTCGCGGTTCCGTTCCTGCTGCTGGTCGCGTACGGCGCGCTGCGCCTTGCGACCACGTTCTTCACCGAGCTGCGCGAATTCCTGTTCGCGAAGGTCACGCAGCGCGCGGTGCGCAAGATCGCGCTGCAGGTCTTCCGGCACCTGCACGCGCTGTCGCTGCGCTTTCACCTGCACGCGGCAGACGGGCGGCCTGACGCGCGACGTCGAGCGCGGCCAGCGCGGCATCTCCACGCTGATCCAGTTCGCGCTGTTCTCGATCCTGCCCACGCTGGTCGAGATCACGCTGGTCTCGGCGATCCTGATCGCGCGCTACGACTGGACGTTCATGGCGATCACGGCGGGCGCGCTCGTGCTGTACATCGCGTTCACCGTGCTCGTCACCGAATGGCGCACGCACTTCCGGCGCACGATGAACGAGCTCGACTCGAAGGCCAACACGCGCGCGATCGACAGCCTCATCAACTACGAGACGGTCAAGTACTTCGGCAACGAGGAATGGGAGGCGCGCCGCTACGACGAGAGCATGCAGCGGTGGGAGCAGGCGGCCGTGAGCAGCCAGACGTCGCTGTCGGCGCTCAACATCGGGCAGAGCGCGATCATCGCGGTCGCGGTGACGCTCATCATGTGGCGCGCGACGGCGGGCGTGGTCGCCGGGACGATGACGATCGGCGACCTCGTGCTGGTCAACGCGTTCATGATCCAGCTCTACATCCCGCTCAACTTCCTGGGCGTCATCTACCGCGAGATCAAGCAGGCGCTGGCCGACATGGAGCGGCTGTTTTCGCTGATCGACGAAAACGCGGAAATCCGCGACGCGCCGGGCGCCGTGCCGCTCGCGATCGCGGGCGCCGCGGTCCGCTTCGAACACGTGTCGTTCGGCTACGAGCGCAACCGGCAGATCCTGTTCGACGTGTCGTTCGCGATTCCCGCCGGGCGCACGGTCGCCGTCGTCGGACCCTCCGGTTCCGGCAAGTCGACGCTTGCGCGGCTCCTGTACCGCTTCTACGACGCGAACGAAGGCCGGATCACCGTCGACGGTCAGGACATCCGCGCCGCGACGCAGGCGAGCCTCCGCGCCGCGATCGCGATCGTGCCGCAGGACACCGTGCTGTTCAACGACACGATCGAATACAACATCGCGTACGGCCGGCCGGGCGCGACGCACGAGGCGATCGTCGAGGCGGCGCGCTTGGCGCAGATCCACGACTTCATCGTCACGCTGCCCGAGGGCTACGCAACCACCGTCGGCGAGCGTGGCTTGAAGCTGTCGGGCGGCGAGAAGCAGCGCGTCGCCATCGCGCGCGCCGTGCTGAAGGCGCCGCACATCCTGATCTTCGACGAGGCCACCAGTGCGCTCGACTCGCGCTCCGAGAAGGCGATCCAGGCCGAGCTGCGCGCGATCGCGCAGAACCATACGACACTGACGATCGCGCACCGGCTGTCGACGGTCGTCGACGCCGACGAGATCCTGGTGCTGGAGGCCGGGCGCATCGTCGAGCGGGGTACCCACGACGCGCTGCTCGCGCTCGACGACGTCTATGCGCGGATGTGGCGGCTGCAGCAGCAGGACGAGGCGAGGGGGGCGCCGGCCCAGCCGTCCGAAGGGACCGTGGCCTGAGGCATCGGGGCACGGGACGTGGAAGGCGCGGACGCCTCGGCGCAGCGGGCGAACGTCGGGAAGGTGCGCACCAACATGGTGCGTCGGCGCTCGACGGGACCCCCGGGGCACCCGTACGTGGACCAAGGCAGGGATTTCCGGCCTCCGCGCCCCCGTCTGGCCGTCCGCACCATTGACGGTCCTTTGCGAGGTGTGAGATAACCGCGCTGTCTTATTTGAGGCGCCGGGTGATGAATCGTCTGTTAATCCTTGTTTTGGCAGTCTTCGCGAGTTCGGTGGCCGCCGATCCGGTCACGCTCGACGCCACCAAGCTGCGCCTCATGTCGGCCAACGCGGTCATCATCGACGCCGGCAACGGCCACGCGGTCTATGCGAAGGCGGCGGACGAGGTCACGCCGATCGCGTCGCTGACCAAGCTCATGACGGCGATGGTCGTGCTCGACGCGAAGCTGCCCGGCGACGAGGCGCTCGAGGTCGACATGGACGACTTCGATTACCTGAAGGGCAGCCGTTCGCGCCTGCGGATGGGCGCGACGCTTTCGCGCGATGAAATGCTGCGGCTGGCGCTGATGGCCTCGGAGAACCGTGCGGCTTCGGCGCTCGCGCGGCACTACCCGGGCGGCACCACCGCGTTCGTGGCGGCGATGAACGCGAAAGCGGCGTCGCTCGGCATGACCAACACGCACTACGAGGACTCGACCGGGCTTTCGCCGCGCAACGTGTCGACGGCGAACGATCTCGGACGGCTGGTGCGCGCCGCATCGGACTATCCGCTGATCCGCGAGTACTCGACCACACCCGAGCGCTACGTCGCCGTGGAGTCGACGGGCCAGACGCTGGGCTTCAACAATTCGAACGCACTGGTGAAGAACAGCGCCTGGGACATCCAGCTGCAGAAGACCGGCTACATCCGCGAGGCGGGTCGCTGCGTCGTGATGCTCGCGACCATCGCGAGCAAGCCGATGGTGATCGTGCTGCTGGATTCGATCGGCAAGTTTGCACGATTGGGCGATGCGCAGCGCGTCAAGCACTGGATCGAAACCGGCGAGGCCTTGCCGGCACCGGTCGCGAAGGCGGCGGTCCTCAAGCCGTCCGCGAAGTCCGCGAAATCGGTGAAGTCCGCGAAGGCGCGTGCGCCGGTGCGCGTCAAGTACGCGAACGGCAACAAGGCCGGACGCGGCTGACCACGCGTCGGCCATGGCCAGCGCAACGGCCGCCTGCGGGCGGCCGTTGCCGTTTCCGCACGAAGAAAGGGCCGTGTTCCGGTGCGCGCGCGACATCGCGGTGCGGCGCCGGGGTGCTTCGCACTGCGCCGCCCCGCGGATCGGGGCAGGGCACCTGACGCTCCCGGACATCGCGCGCGACGCGCGCTGCCATTGCACGGGCGTGCAAGAAAATTCTTTCTTCGACAGAGTGCCATTCAACGTCCGTATTCGTTGCCGTGCCGCATCATGTACGCGTATCGTTCGACGCTGCGCAAGGGATGCGCTGTCCCTGTCCGCAATCAACCATTCTTGAGGAATCGATGATGACGTTCTTGAATCGCGGCAGTCTTGCCGCTGCCGCACTCGCCGGCGCGACGTGGGCCGTGTCGGCCGCCGCCGCCGATGTGGCCCCCACCGTCGCCGGCACGACCGGCGACGCGAAGGCGCCCGTTGCCACTGCGACGCCCGTGACGACCACCGGCTTCGGGCCTGCGCGCGTTCCGCGATCCGTCGACCGGGCAGCTCCGCGCCCCGACCGACGAGGAAATGAAGGCGATCCTCGAGGAAGAGCGTGCACTGCGCGCCGCGCGCGGCCAGGCCGAGCCGGCCGGCCGCGGCGCACCGCTCGCCGTGCACCGCTTCTCGAACGGCATGCGCAGCGCCGTGCTCGGACCGGAATACCGCGTGACGCTCAAGGCCGAGCGCGCCGCGGACGGCAAGATCGCGATTACCCACGCCAACGAACAACCGAACGCGCAGCAGCGTCCGACGGAGTAACGCGAACATGAAAAAGCTCATCCTCGCCGGACTGCTCGGCTGCGCGGTCGCGGTTCCCTCCTTCGCGGCCAACATCATCCTCAACAACGTCGACGTTCCGGGCGACGGCTTCAACGACCCGACGCCCGCATCGCCGGTCGGCGGCAACAACGGCACCACGATCGGCGCGCAGCGCCTCATCGCGTACCAGAAGGCGCTGTCGCTCTGGGGCAAGACGCTGTCGAGCAAGGCGACCATCGTCGTGCGCGGCTCGTTCGCGCGGCTGACCTGCACTTCGTCGCAGGCGGTGCTCGCGTAGGCCGGCGCCCTCCAGATCTTCAGCGACTTCCCGAATGCGCCGCTCAAGGGCCACTGGTACGGCGTCGCGCTCGCGAATGCGATCTCGGGCTTCGACCTGACGCCGGGACCGCTCGACATCCCGGGGCCGAGCGACCCCTACAACGACGACATCCAGGCGAACTTCAACGGCGCGATCGGCGCGGCCGATTGCCTCGCCGGTTCGTCGTGGTACTACGGCCTCGACAGCACGCCGGGTCCGAACCAGATCGACTTCCTCGACACGTTCATGCATGAGGTCGGCCACGGCCTCGGGTTCCAGAACTTCGCCAACGAGGCCACCGGCAGCCTGATCGAGGGCCTGCCCGACGTCTACATGGCGAACACGGCGGACCTCGACCTCGGCGTGTGGAACACGCTGACGGGACCGCAGATCGTCACGTCCGCCGTCAAGAACGGCCGCGTCGTCTGGGTCGGACCGAAGGTGACGGCCAACGCGCCCAACGTGCTCGGCCCGCGCGAAGGCATCAAGGTCAGCGGTACCCTCAACAAGGAGGTCGCCTTCGGGACCGCCTCCTTCGGTGCGCTGCCGAATGCCGCGAACTTCAATGGGCAGATCGTGCTCGCGACCGACGGTGTGTCGCCGGCGCCGGCGGCACGGTGACCGACGGCTGCGAAGCCATCACCGCGAATGTCGTGGGCAAGATCGCGCTGGTCGATCGCGGGCTGTGCGGGTTTGCCGTCAAGACGAAGAACGCGCAGAACGCGGGCGCCAAGGCGGTGATCATCGCCAACACGCGGGGCCGCGCGGAGTTCGGCATGAGCGGCTCCGACGCGACGATCACCATTCCGACGATCGGCATCTCCAACGCGGACGGCGACCTCATCAAGGCGGCGCTGCCGTTCGAGAGCGCGATGTACTTCGTCGACCAGGGCTCGCGCTCGCCGGGATGGCGTCCGGCTTCGTCCGGCTGTACGCGCCGACCGCGTACGCGGCGGGCTCGTCGATCTCGCACTTCGACACCGTGGCGACGCCCAACCTGCTGATGGAGCCGTTCAGCACGCCGGACACGCGGTCGAACGTGAACGTCGACCTCACGCCGGCGCTGTTCGAGGACATCGGCTGGAAGATCGAGACGCTGAAGCTTGGCGCCTGCGACACCGGCGTCAAGAGCGTGCTGGGCAACGGCGTGATGCTGCACGCCCAGGCCGACGCATGCGCGGCGAACACCGGCAACAACGCGCAGTACACGGCCTGCATCAACGACGTCGTGAAGGCCGCCGGCAAGACCAGGGGCCTCGCCGGCTGGGAGCAGTCGGCCATCATGAAGTGCGCCGCCAAGGGCAGGCCTTGATGCAGCGGTAGACGGGCCCGTACGGACGTGCACGCGGGGCGCCTCCTTTTCGGGGGGCGCCCCGCGTGTCGTTTGCGGTACGCGATGCCGGCGGCGCGAATGCCCGCGACGCCTGCATCCGCGTGCGGGGATGCTTCTTCGCGCGCCGTTCAGCGCCGGAGGTGACTTGCTCGCGCGCTTTCAGCGTCGGAGGTGACTTGCTCGCGCGCTTTCAGCGCGCGGGGCCCGCACCGCGCGCGCGGCGATGCTGCTCGTAGAGTTCCTTCGCATGCGCGCGGGTCTTGGCCGTGATGGCGGAACCGCCGAGCATGCGGGCCAGTTCCTCGACGCGCTCCGCGGCGGGCAGCCGCGAAAGCTCCGACGTGACGCCGTCGCCGGTTCCGGTCTTCAGCACGCGGAAATGATGATCCGCGAACGCGGCGACCTGCGGCAGGTGGGTGACGCACAGTACCTGTCGCCGGCCCGCCAGCGCCTGCAGCAGCGCGCCGACGGTGGCCGCGACCGCGCCGCCGATGCCGCTGTCCACTTCGTCGAAGACCAGCGTGGGGACCGCGCCGACCTCGCTCGTCACCACCTGGATCGCGAGCGCGATCCGCGACAGTTCGCCGCCCGAGGCGACGCGCGACAACGTGCCGAGCGGCTGTTTCGGATGGCTCGCCACGCGCAGCTCGACCTGCTCCAACCCGTAGCTCGCGGGCGCGGCGGCCGGTGGCAGCGCGATCTCCAGGCGTCCGCCCGTCATCGCGAGCGTCTGCATCGCGTCCGTCACGCGATGCGCGAGTTCGTTCGCGGCGAACTGGCGCTTCTTCGACAGCTGCCGGGCGGCGTCGCGGTACTGCCGCTCGGCTTCCTGTGCGCGGTGGGCGAGCGCCGCCGCGTCGACGGACTCGGCCAGCGCGGCAATGCGCGCCTCCGTCTCCGCGAGCAGCGCGGGCAATGCGTCGGGTCGCACGCGGTGCTTGCGCGCGGCGGCGTGGATCGCGGACAGGCGCTCCTCGACGCGCTTCAATTCCTCGGGATCGAGGTCGAGACGGCGCTGGTAATCGCGCAGCGCGCGTGCCGCCTCGGCCAGCTGGATCTGCGCGGGCTCGAGCAGCGCGACGACCTCGGCCAGCGCGGGATCGTGCGCGGCGACCGCGGACAGTCGCTGCGTCACCTGCGCGAGCCGCGCGGTCAGCGCGTCGTCGGCTTCCGACAGCGCCGCCACGCCTTCGTTGGCGGCGACGATGAGATCCGCCGCATTGGCGAGCCGCGATTGCGTCGCCGAGAGCTGCGCCCACTCGGTGTCGGTGACGGCGAGGTCGGCCAGTTCGCGCCGGCGGTCGTCGAGGAACGCGCGCTCGGATGCGGTGGCCTCCGCCGCGTGCGCGGCGGCGTCGCGCTTCTCGACCGCCTGTCGCCACGCATGCCAGCACTCCGCCACTTCGCCGGTGAGCGTGGTGAAGCCGCCGAAGCCGTCGACGAGCGCGCGCTGCGCGGCCGGGTCGCCGAGCGTCTGGTGCGCGTGCTGGCCGTGGATGGCGACCAGGCGCGCGCCGAGTTCGGACAGCTGTGCCAGCGTGGCCGGCCGGCCGTTGATCCACGCGCGGCTCTTGCCCTGCGCGTCGAGCACGCGCCGCAGCAGCAGCTCCTCGCTTGCGTGGGTCCCGTCGTTCGCCATCTCCTGCTCGGCGAGCCACGCGCGCACCGACGGCACGTCGGTCACGTCGAACTCGGCGGAGAGTTCGGCGCGCTCGCTGCCCGCCCGCAGCTGGCGAATCTCGAAGCGGTCGCCCAGCAGCAGTCCGAGCGCGTCGAGCAGGATCGACTTGCCCGCGCCGGTTTCCCCGGTGAGGACGGTGAGGCCGTCCGCGAACTCCACGTCGAGCGCCGCGACGACGACGAAGTTGCGGATCGCGAGCGAGCGCAGCATGGGCAGGCGGGGGCGGTTGTGGGCGGGGCGGAAGAGGGCGCGCGACGGCGTGCGCGGTCAGTCGCCGGGGGGCGGCGAGTTGCGTTCGGGAATCGCGCTCCAATGCAGCTTGCTGCGCAGCATCGCGAAGTAGTCGTGATTCTCCGGATACAGGAAGCGCGCGCGGAACTCCGCGCGCCGCAGGGTCACGCGCGCGCCCTCGCCGAGCGCGAAGTGCGACTGGCCGTCGCAGTGGACGCCGGCATCGCGTCCGCGCACGACGGTGATGGAGATCACCGCGTCGTCGGAGATCGCGATGGGCCGGTGCGTCAGCGCGTGCGGCGCGACGGGCACCAGCAGGAACGACGGCAGCTGCGGCGTGAGGATCGGTCCGCCGGCCGACAGCGCATAGGCGGTGGATCCGGTCGGCGTGGCGACGATGATGCCGTCGGCGTGCAGCGAATAGGCGAAGCGGCCGTCGATGTCGACCGCGCATTCGATCATGCTGCCGAGCGAGCCGCGGTTGACGACGACGTCGTTCAGCGCGAGCAGCGGCATCTCGGCGCCGTCTTCTCCCGGTACGGTCACCGCCAGCAGCGTGCGCCGCTGTTCGATGAAGCGGCCGGCCAGCATCCCCTCGAGCGTGGCCTCCATCCGCGCGAGCGGGATGTCCGTCAGGAAGCCGAGCCGACCCTGGTTGATGCCGATCAGAGGCACGTCGAACGGCGCCATCTGGCGGGCGAGCGAGAGCATCGTGCCGTCGCCGCCGACGACGATCGCGAGATCGGCTTGGCGGCACAACTGCGCAGTCGGCGCGGTCGCGTACCCGGGCACGGCCGCAAAGGCGGCGGTATCGGCGTCCACGAGCACCTCGTGGCCGCGACCGGCCAGGAACCCGGCCAGCCGGTTGAGCGGCGCCGCGATGCCGGGACTGGCGTGGCGGCCGACCAGCGCGACACGGGCGAAGCGGCCGGGAGGGTTCGACGCGGGCATGGGCCGATTAAACCACAGGCCAACGCGGCGCTCCGTCGTCCGTCGGTACGAGCCGAATCGCGGGGGCCGCCAGCCCCGGCGCAGCCGCCGGGGCGTTAGAATCGCATCCATGCTGGAACCGCGCGCGCAGCACCTGCTCAAATCCCTGATCGAACGGTACGTGACCGACGGCCAACCGGTCGGCTCGCGTGCGCTGTCGCGCCATTCCGGCCTCGACCTCTCGCCGGCCACCGTGCGCAACGTGATGGCGGACCTCGAGGACATGGGGTTTCTCGCCAGTCCGCACACGTCGGCGGGCCGCGTGCCCACGCCGAAAGGCTATCGCTTCTTCGTCGACAGCCTGATGGTGGTCAAGCCGCTGGAGGAGCGCGAGATCCATCGGCTCGAAGGCGAACTCACCGCCGACCGGCCGCAGCAGCTCGCGAGCGCGGCGGCGGGCATGCTGTCGCAGTTGACGCAGTTCGCAGGCGTCGTGATGACGCCGCGCCGGCGCGAGGCCGCGTTCCGCCACATCGAGTTCCTGCGACTCGCGGAGCGGCGCGTGCTGCTGATCCTCGTGTCGTCCGAGGGGGACGTGCAGAACCGCATCCTGCACACGGACCATGCGTTCACGCAGACGCAGCTGATCGAGGCGACCAACTTCTTCAACCAGCACTTCGCCGGCCAGTCGTTCGCGACGATCCGCTCGCGCATCGCCGATGACCTGAAGGCGCTGTCGATGGACATCGCGGGACTCATGTCGGCGGCGGTCGACGTCGGCGAGGGCGCGCTGTCCGAGGGCGAGTCGCTCGTCGTCACCGGCGAGCGCAACCTGCTGCACACCGAGGACTTCGCGTCGAACATGGAGCGGTTGCGTCGCCTGTTCGACCTGTTCGACCAGAAGACCACGATCCTGCACCTGCTCGACCTTTCGCAGCGCGCGCAGGGCGTGCAGATCTACATCGGCGGCGAATCCGGCGTGGCGGCGATGGACGAATGCAGCGTCATCACGGCGCCCTACGAGGTGAACGGCCAGGTCATCGGCACGCTCGGCGTCATCGGCCCGACGCGCATGGCGTACGAGCGCGTGATCCCGATCGTCGACATCACGGCGAAGCTCCTGTCCAATGCATTGACGCAGCAGCTCGCGGAAGACTAGTGGCCGATTCCTCGCTTACAGGCCACTGACGATGCACCCGCACGCCGAGGTCATCGAGCACCTGTATGCGTCGTTCGCGCGCCGCGACGCGGCAGCGCTCGTCGCCTGCTACACGCCGGATGCGACGTTTCGCGACCCGGTGTTCGAGGTCGACGGCGCCGACGTGGCGGCGATGTGGACGATGTTCTGCGAACGCGGCCGCGACCTCGAACTCGAGTGGCGCGACGTGCGCGCCGACGATGCCGGCGGCGCCGCGCACTGGGAGCCGCGCTACACGTTCTCGGTGACGGGCCGCAAGGTCCACAATCGCATCGATTCGCGCTTCACGTTCCGCGACGGCAGGATCGCCACGCACACCGACAAGTTCGATCTCTGGCGCTGGAGCCGCATGGCGATCGGCCCGAAGGCCGTGCTGCTCGGCTGGACGCCGTTCGTGCAGAAGGCGATCCGGGCGGAGGCGCGCCGGGGACTCGACGGCTGGATGGCGCGGCGCGCCAAGTGAACACGCAAGGGGGCTGCACGAACTGCGGCGCGGCGCTGGCGGGACGCTACTGCCATGCGTGCGGGCAGGACTCGGTGCCCGACGAGACCGCGCTCGCGAGCTGGCACGCGCACTGGCAGCGGCTCTCGCGCACGCTGCGCGCGCTGGTACTGGCGCCGGGGAGCCTGACGCAGGCGCACCTGGCGGGGGGACGGATCCGCTACATCCCGCCGTTCACGCTCTTCCTCAACATCGTCACGATCTTCTTCCTGTTCTCGGTCGTGACCCAGTTCCAGGTGCGCACGTTCGTGCGCAACGACGAGACCCGGCACCTCGAGCACTCGATCGAGCGCCGCGCGGCGCAGGCAAGTGTGAGCAAGGACGTCTTCGTCGAGCGCATCGAGCGCCGCTTCCAGGGCGTCTACACGCTGTGCGTCGCGACGATCAGCCTGCTGGGCTACACGCTGCTGTTCAAGGTATTCTCCCGGGGCCACTGGCCGGGATGGCGCGGCCCGTTCACGCTCGCGCTGCATTACCTCGCGTTCATCTTCCTCGCGCTGCCGGTGCTGATGGCGCTCGTCGCGTCGCTGTCCGGCCACGTGCCCACGCTGCCGCTGCGCATTGCGGGGTTCGTCGTGACCGCCGGCACCGCGGCGGCGTGGCTCGCGCTGGCCGGCCGGCGTCTGTTCGCGTCGTCGTGGCCCGCCGCGATCGTCAAGGCGGTTGCAATTGTCGCCGTCGGCTTCGTCGTCGACAATGCCATGTTCATCGCTGCCCTGCTCATCACTTTCAACCTGGCCTAGAATGAAAAGAACCCCACGCTCGCTGCGCCCGCTGCCCCCTGAGGGGGGCAGGTCTGTCGCTCGGGACGGCCCATCGCGACTGGATGGAACGACCCCCACGCTCGCTGCGCTCGCATGAAGCGCACCCCCGAGTCCAACTTCGCCCATGACCGGACTCCGCGCGTCGGCATCCTGCTCACCAACCTGGGCACGCCCGACGCACCGACGGCCTCCGCCGTCCGGCGCTACCTCGCGCAGTTCCTGACCGATCCGCGCGTGATCGAGATTCCGAAGTGGCTCTGGAAGCCGCTTCTCTACGGCGTGATCCTGCTGGTGCGGCCGACGCAGTCCGCGAAGAAATACCAGGCGATCTGGACCAAGGAAGGTTCGCCGCTGCTCGTGCACAGCCTGCGCCAGCGCTCGCTGTTGCTGGGCTACCTGGGCCAGCGGCTGAAGACGGCCGGGTATCCCGCCGACCTGTGTCCGGTCGAGATCGGCATGAACTACGGCAACCCGAGCGTAGGCAGCGCCATCGAGAAGCTGCGCGCCGCGAACTGCGAGAAGATCCTCGTGCTGCCGTTGTTTCCGCAGTATTCGGCCAGCGCGACGGCGTCCTCGTTCGACGCGGTCGCCGCCCACCTGTATCGCACGCGCCGACTTCCGGCACTGCGCTTCGTCGAGTCGTTCCACGCCGACGACGGTTACATCAAGGCGCTGGCGCAATGCGTGAACGACGACTGGGTCAGGCATGGCCGACCGGACAAGCTCGTCATGTCGTTCCACGGCGTGCCGCAGCGCACGCTGGAACTGGGCGACCCGTACCATTGCTACTGCCAGGTGACCGGACGCCTGCTTGCCCGCGAGCTGGGCCTGCAGCCCGATCAATGGGCGCTCACGTTCCAGTCGCGCTTCGGCAAGGCGCCGTGGCTCAAGCCCTACACGGTCGAGGTGCTGCGCGAACTGGGCGGGCAGAAGCTGCGCCGGGTCGACGTCTTCTGCCCCGGCTTCGTCACCGATTGCCTCGAGACGCTGGAAGAGATCGGCATCGAGGGACGGGCGACGTTCGAGACCGCGGGTGGGGGCGAGTTCCACCTGATTCCGTGTCTCAACGAGCACCCGTTCTGGATCCGCGCGCTGGCCGATCTTGCGTTTCGCAACCTCGAAGGCTGGCTCGCCATGCCGCCCGACGTCGACGTGCGCGAGCTGACGCTGGTGCGCGCGAAGGCGATGGGCGCGAAGGCCTGACGGACCGGCGCAGGTACCTGTTTTTGCTGGCGATTCACGTCAGGGCGGGGCCGCCGGGGTTGAAATCGGTGCAATGACCCCAATGTCGATGCAGTTAGTCGACCCCCTTGCAAGGTGAACGCCGCATGACCCAAAACGAACGCAATTCGCAACCTCGTGCCGACGAAGGTGCCGGCGATCCGCCCGCGGTGGAAGAAGGCGCGCCCGCTGCCGCCGCCCGGAGCGAGGACCTGGCGGCGGAACTGACCCGCCTGCAGGCCGAGGTCGCCGAGCTCAAGGATTCCTGGCTCCGCGCGAAGGCCGAGACCGAGAACGCGCGCCGCATCGCGCTGGCGGACGTCGCCAAGGCGCACAAGTACGCGATCGAGCGGTTCGCGGAGGACCTGCTGCCGGTGAAGGACGCGCTCGAGAAGACGCTCGCGACTGGCGAACTCACGCTGGAGACGGTCAAGGCCGGCGCGGACCTGACGCTGAAGGCGCTGCAGTCGGCATTCGACCGCGCGCAGGTGCAGGAAGTGAACCCGGTCGGCGACAAGTTCGACCCCCATCGCCACCAGGCGCTGAAGATGGTTCCGTCCGGGCAGCCCGCCAACACCGTGGTCGAGGTGTTCCAGAAGGGCTATCTCGTGAACGACCGCGTGCTGCGGCCGGCGCTCGTCACGGTGGCGAGCGGCGACGCGGCCTGATCGCGGCCGATCCGACGCGGAAGTCCCCTTCAATCGGTTGATCGGCGGCGACGAATCCCCATCTGACGACCAGGCAAATCTTCTTTCGAAATACGGAGGCTCCATAACATGGGCAAGATCATCGGCATCGACCTCGGCACGACCAACAGCTGCGTCGCCATCATGGAAGGCGGCACCCCGAAGGTCATCGAGAACTCGGAAGGCGCGCGCACGACGCCCTCGGTCGTCGCGTACATGGAAGACGGCGAGATCCTGGTCGGCGCGCCGGCCAAGCGGCAGGCGGTCACCAACCCGCGCAACACCGTCTACGCGGTGAAGCGGCTCATCGGGCGCAAGTTCGAGGAAAAGGAAGTGCAGAAGGACATCGGCCTCATGCCCTTCTCGATCGTGCGCGCCGACAACGGCGACGCGTGGGTCGAGGTGCGCGGCAAGAAGCTGGCGCCCCAGCAGGTGTCGGCGGAGACGCTGCGCAAGATGAAGAAGACGGCCGAGGACTACCTGGGCGAGGAAGTCACGGAAGCCGTGATCACGGTGCCCGCGTACTTCAACGACTCGCAGCGGCAGGCGACCAAGGACGCCGGGCGCATCGCGGGGCTCGACGTCAAGCGCATCATCAACGAGCCGACGGCGGCCGCACTGGCCTTCGGCATGGACAAGAAAGAGGGCGACCGCAAGATCGCCGTCTACGACCTGGGCGGCGGCACGTTCGACATCTCGATCATCGAGATCGCGAACGTCGACGGCGAGCACCAGTTCGAGGTGATGTCGACCAACGGCGACACGTTCCTGGGCGGCGAGGACTTCGACCAGCGGCTCATCGACTACATCGTCACCGAGTACAAGAAGGAATCGGGCGTCGACCTGAAGAACGACGTGCTCGCGCTGCAGCGCCTCAAGGACGCCGCGGAGAAGGCCAAGATCGAGCTGTCGTCCTCGCAGCAGACCGAGATCAACCTGCCCTACATCACGGCCGACCAGTCGGGACCGAAGCACCTGTCGATGAAGGTGACCCGCGCGAAGTTCGAGTCGCTCGTCGAGGAACTGATCGAGCGCACGATCGAGCCCTGCCGCATGGCGATGAAGGACGCCGGCATCAAGCTGTCCGACGTGTCCGACGTGATCCTCGTCGGCGGCCAGACGCGCATGCCGAAGGTGCAGGAGAAGGTGAAGGATTTCTTCGGCAAGGAGCCGCGCAAGGACGTCAACCCGGACGAGGCGGTGGCCGTGGGCGCCGCGATCCAGGGCGGCGTGCTGAAGGGCGACGTCAAGGACGTGCTGCTGCTCGACGTGACGCCGCTGTCGCTCGGCATCGAGACGCTGGGCGGCGTGATGACCAAGCTGATCCAGAAGAACACGACGATCCCGACCAAGGCGCAGCAGGTGTTCTCGACGGCGGACGACAACCAGGGCGCGGTGACGATCCACGTGCTGCAGGGCGAGCGCGACGTCGCGTCGGGCAACAAGAGCCTGGGCCAGTTCAACCTGGAGGGGATCCCGCCCGCGCCGCGCGGCATGCCGCAGATCGAGGTGATGTTCGACATCGACGCGAACGGCATCCTGCACGTCTCCGCCCGCGACAAGGCGACCGGCAAGGAGAACAAGATCACCATCAAGGCGAACTCGGGCCTGTCGGAGGACGAGATCCAGAAGATGGTGAAGGACGCCGAGGCGCATGCCGAGGACGACCGCAAGCTCATGGAAACGGTGCAGGCGCGCAACAGCCTCGACGCGCTCGTGCACAGCGTGAGCAAGTCGCTGACCGAGTACGGCGACAAGGTCGGCGCGGACGAGAAGGGCAGGATCGAGGCCGCGCTGAAGGACGCCGAGGAGCTCCTGAAGCAGAAGGACGCGCCGAAGGACAAGCTCGAGGCGAAGACCGAGGAACTCGCGAAGGCCGCGCAGAAGCTGGGCGAGATCATGTACGCGCAGGCGCAGGCGGCGGCGGGCGGTGCGGCCGGTGCCGGCGGTGCGGGCGGCCCGGGGGGCCCGGGTGGCGATGCGCACGCGGCGGGCGGCGGCAAGCAGGAAGAGAAGGTCGTGGACGCGGAGTTCACGGAAGTGAAATCCGACAAGAAGTGATATTGCCGTCGCGGCTTGGCGGTTGAGGCTGCTCTGAAACGTCGGCGCGCGACGTAATATCTGGCCGGGTTCGAGCTGCGCCTGTCGGCGCCGCTCAACTCGGCCTTTCTGCGTCTCCGGTGGCGGTGCAGGATCGAAGTGATTGGCGTTGAATTGAAGCGACGTGCGCGGGGCGGTGATCCGCGCACCCGGGCATTCCTCAACATTGGCAGCCAGCGCACGCTGGGCAGCACGAAGGGCTAGGCGTCCGTCATGTCGAAGCGCGACTACTACACCGTCCTGGGCTTGAGCCGCGACGCGAGCGAGGAGGACCTGAAGAAGGCCTATCGCAAGCTCGCGATGAAGCATCACCCGGACCGCAACCCGGACGACAAGACGTCCGAGGCGAAATTCAAGGAAGCGAAGGAAGCCTACGAAGTGCTGACCGACGCGCGCAAGCGCGCCGCGTACGACCAGTTCGGGCACGCGGGCGTCGACCCGTCGGCCGGCGCAGGACGCGGGCCCGGTCCCGAAGGTTTCGGCGGCTTCGCGGACGCGTTCGGCGACATCTTCGGCGAGATCTTCGGGCAGCAGGGGCGGGGCGGACGCGGCAACGGCGTCTACCGCGGTGCCGACCTGCGCTACAACCTCGAGCTGTCGCTCGAGGACGCCGCGCGCGGCGCGGACGTGAAGATCCGCATCCCGGCGATGGAAGGGTGCGAGACCTGCAAGGGCACGGGGGCCAAGCCCGGCACCGAACCCAAGCAGTGCCCGACGTGCCACGGCCGCGGCGAGGTCCGGGTGTCGCAGGGCTTCTTCTCGATCCAGCAGACGTGCCCCACGTGCCACGGCACCGGCAAGGTCGTGCCGGAACCGTGCACGGCGTGCCAGGGCGCGGGGCGGATCAAGAAGCACAAGACGCTGTCGGTCAAGATCCCGCCGGGTGTGGACCAGGACGACCGCATCCGCCTGACCGGTGAAGGCGAGGCCGGCTTGAACGGCGGGCCGCCGGGCGACCTCTACGTCGTCGTGAACCTCAAGCCGCACCAGGTGTTCCAGCGCGAGGGCGCCGACCTGCATTGCGAGATGCCGATCAGCTTCGCGACCGCGGCGCTCGGCGGCGAACTCGAGATCCCGACGCTCGACGGCCACGCGACGATCAAGGTGCCGCCGGAGACGCAGACGGGACAGACGTTCCGGCTGCGCAACAAGGGCATCCGCCCGGTGCGCGGATCGGTGCACGGCGATCTCTACTGCCATGTCGTGATCGAGACGCCCGTGAAGCTGACGGCGCGGCAGAAGGAACTGCTGCGCGAGTTCGAGACGATCAACCAGGAAGACCCGGGCAAGCACAACCCGCGCGCGAAGGGCTGGTTCGAGAAGGTAAAGGAGTTCTTCGGCGATTGATCGACCGTCGGCCGTTGACCGTTGCAGCCCGATGACTGACTTCGATGTCGTCGTCATCGGCGCGGGCGCCGCGGGCATGATGTGCGCGGCGCAGGCGGGACAGCGCGGCCGCCGCGTGCTGCTGGTCGATCACTACCCGATCCTGGGCGAGAAGATCCGCATCTCCGGCGGCGGTCGCTGCAATTTCACGAACACCGGCGCCGGCCCCGCGAACTACCTGTCGGACAACCCGGATTTCTGCCGCTCCGCGCTGGCGCGCTACACGCCGGCGCACTTCGTGCGCCTCGTGGAAGGCCACGGCATCGCGTACCACGAGAAGAAGCTGGGGCAGCTCTTCTGCGACGACAGCGCGGTCGCGATCATCGCGATGCTCAAGGACGAGTGCGAACGGGGCGGCGTGCAGTGGCGGATGCCCTGCGCCGTGCACGAGGTTGCGCGCGAGGGCGCCGGCTTCGCCGTCGCGACCGCGCAGGGCGACGTGCGCTGTGCGTCGCTGGTGATCGCCACCGGCGGCCTCACGGTGCCCAGGATCGGCGCCACGCCGTTCGGCTACCGGATCGCCCAGCAGTTCGGCCTGCCCGTGATCGCGCCCCGGCCGGCGCTCGTGCCGCTCGCGTTCGCGCCGGATGCGCTCGCGCGGTACGGCGATCTGTCCGGCATCTCGGTCGACGCCGAGGTTGCGTGCAACGGCGGCCGGTTCCGCGAGAACCTGCTGTTCACGCACCGCGGCCTGTCCGGTCCCGCGATCCTGCAGATCTCGTCGTACTGGGATGGCCGGTCGCCGCTCGCGATCGACCTGCTGCCCGGCGTCGACGCGGCGGCGTGGCTGCGCGAGCATCGGCGTTCGGAGCTGCTGCTGCCCACGCTGCTTGCGGAGAGACTCCCTCGCCGCTTCGCGCAGCAGTGGTGCGCGGCGCAGGACGTGGCGGTGCCGGTCAAGGCGCTGTCGGAGCAACGGCTGCGTGTCGTTGCGGCATCGCTCGCCCGCTGGGAGGTGCTGCCGTCGGGCACGCTGGGCTACCAGAAGGCGGAAGTCACGCTGGGCGGCGTCGACACGCGCGCGCTGTCGTCGAAGACCATGGCCGCGCGCGACGTCGCGGGACTTTACTTCGTCGGTGAAGTCGTCGACGTCACCGGCTGGCTGGGGGGCTACAATTTCCAGTGGGCATGGGCGTCGGGGCATGCCGCCGGCCAGTTCGCCTGAGCTTCCCCCCGCCGCCACCGCCATCGTTCACGCATCCTCGAGGAGATTCCCCTTGTTCCACCGCATCGCGCTCGTCTTGCCTGCTCGCCCTTTCGACGTCGTTCGCGACGGCGCAGGTCAAGGTCGGCCTCATGGTCTCGGCCACCGGCCCGACCACCGCCATCGGCATCCCGCAGAAGAACACCGGCGAGCTGCTGCCGAGGAAGGTGGGCGACGCGACCGTCGAGTACATCCAGCTCGACGACGGCGGCGACACCACGCGCGCCGTGCAGAACATCAAGAAGCTGATCCAGGAGTACAACATCGACGCGATGATCGGGCCGTCGACGACGCCCAACGCGCTCGCGATCATGGACGTCATCGCCGAGGCGAAGGTGCCCGTGATGGCCACCGTCGGCACGTCGTCGGTCGTCGAGCCGCTCGACGCGAAGAAGCGCTGGGTGTTCAAGACCACGCAGAACGACGACCTCATCGCCGTCCGCGCTGTTGAAGCACATGCAGAAGAACGGCGTGAAGACGATCGGCTTCATCGGCTTCAACGACCCGTACGGCGAGAACTGGTACAAGGTGTTCGGCGCGATGGCGGAGAAGGCCGGCATCAGGATCGTCGCGAGCGAGCGGTTCGCGCGCACCGACCAGAGCGTCACGGGGCAGTCGCTGAAGCTCATCGCCGCGAAGCCCGACGCCGTGCTGATCGCGGCCGTGGGCGGACCCGCGGTGCTGCCGCAGGCGACGCTGCACGACCAGGGCTACAAGGGCCGCATCTACCAGACGCACGCGGTCGCGACGGACGACTTCATCAGGCTCGGCCGCGACAAGGTCGAGGGCACGATCCTCGCCGCCGGCCCGATGCTCGTGATCGACGAGATCCCGGACTCGAACCCGACCAAGAAGGTCGCGCAGGCGTACATCGCCGCCTACGAGAAGCAGTTCGGCGGCAAGCCTGCGACCTTCGGGGCCAATACGTGGGACGGCGGCATCCTGCTGGCGCGCGCGATCCCGCCGGCGCTCAAGGCGGGCAAGCCCGGCACCGAGGCGTTCCGCGTCGCGCTGCGCGATGCGCTCGAAGCGGAGCGCGACGTCGTCGGCACGCAGGGCGTGTTCAACATGTCGGCGACGAACCACAACGGGATGGACGAGCGCGCGCGCGTGCTCGTCGTCGTGCGCGACGGCAAGTTCCGCCTGTTGCCGGAGTGAAGTCCGAATGCACGAGGCCCGCCGTCGATGCACGCCGGTGATCGGTTGAGGATCGTCGGGGTGCTGCTGGCCGCGGGCCGCGGCGCGCGTTTCGGCGGCGGCAAGCTGCTGGTGCCGATCCCCTCGGCGTCGCACGGGGTGGGCAGCGGCACGCCGGTCGGCGTCGCCGCTGCCGTCCACCTGATGGCGGCGCTGAACGAGGTGGTGGTGGTGGTGCGCCCGGGCGACGGCATGCTGCAGCACGCGCTCGCGGATACCGGCGCGCGCGTCGTCGAATGCCCGCGCGCGGACGACGGCATGGGCGCGAGCCTCGCCTGCGGCGTGGCCGCAGCCGCCGATGCCGACGGCTGGATCGTGGCGCTCGCCGACATGCCGTGGATCGCACCGGGCACCATCGCGGCCGTCGCGGACATGCTGCGCGGCGGCGCCGCAATCGCGGCGCCCGCGCATCGCGGCACACGCGGGCATCCCGTGGGCTTCGCGCGTACCTACGGGCCGTTGCTGACCGTGCTGACCGGCGACGAAGGCGCGCGCACGATCCTCGCCGCACAGCCGTCCGACGTGCGCCTCGTGGCCGTCGACGATCCCGGCATCATGCGCGACGTCGACCATCCGCGCGACCTGCACGCGGGCTAGCGAACGCCTGCAAAAGGCGTCCGTCGGGTCCGTGGATGACGTGAAGCTCAGCGTTGCGCCCTTTGCTCCCCGGCACGGCAACTCTCGAAGTCAGGCGGCCGCCATGGGGCGCCAAGTTGGCAACCAAGGTGGCAACTGAGTTGGCAACCAAGTTGGCAACCAAGGCGACGACCGCCAAATAGCGCACGAAGAAACGAGTGTCGTGCGGCTGGCTGCGTGCGAGTCGTCGACCGCGGGACGCTCGCAGGCGATCCCCAGGGTCCGCGACGAAGCAATCGGCAGGCCCGGTCGGACTCAACGCGCCGGCGAATTCGCCCGAAGTGGGCTGCGCGACGAGGCAGCGCTCAGGGCGTCAGAATCAGGTCGAACAACTGCCGCAGTTCCGGGGCGAGGGTGTCGATATCGAGCGCGGGCTCGCGCAGCGCGCGCATCGCGAGGCCCTCGATCACACTCATCATCAGGAACGCCCGGGACGGAGCCACGTCCGGAGGCAGTCCGCGGCCGCCGTCCGCGTTGCTGCGGCACAGCCATTCCTCCAGCGCCGCGCGCGTGATCCGGTCCGACGCGCGCAGCGCCTGCGCGATCTCCGCGTTGTGGCTCGAGTCGGCGCTCATCCAGAGCAGCAGCGCGATGTTCATCTCCTGCGACTCGACCGACTGCCACTGGCGGAACGAGTGGCGGACGTTCGCGGCGATGTCGGTCGACGCCTGCAACTCCGCGATCTTGACGCGCGTCTGCTGCAGTTGCCGCTCGATGATCGCGAGCACGATCGCGTTCTTGCTCGGGAAATAGCGGTACATGAGCCCCGGGCTCATCTGCGCCGTCTGCGCGATGCGCGCCATGCTCGCCGCGTGGAAGCCGTTCTCGATGAAGCACTTCTGCGCGGCCGCGAGGATCCGCTCGCGCTGCGCGGCGGCGCGCGCGCGCGCTTTCGGCGCACCCGGCGCGGCGGCCGGGGCCGGGGTTGCGGCGTCCACGCTGTCGTCAGCCGACGTCATTGGCGTGCGCGATCGGCGCGGGCTTCGTGGCGGCGGCGCTCCGGCGGCGGAAGAGCCGCTCGACCACGACGAAGAACAGCGGGATGAAGACGATGCCGAGGAACGTGCCCGTGACCATGCCGCCCAGCACACCGGTGCCGATCGCGCGCTGCGCGCCGGACCCCGCGCCGGTGGCTAAGGCCAGCGGCAGCACGCCCAGGCCGAACGCGATCGACGTCATCAGGATGGGCCGCAGGCGATCGCGCGCGGCGGCGAGCGTGGCCTGCGTCAGCTCCATGCCGTTCTCGACGTTCGCCTTCGCGAATTCGACGATCAGGATCGCGTTCTTGCTCGACAGCCCAACGGTCGTCAGCATGGCCACCTGGAAGTAGACGTCGCGTTCCATGCCGCGCAGCATCGAGGCGAGCACGGTGCCCAGGATCCCCAGCGGCACGACCAGCAGCACGGCGGTCGGGATGGTCCAGCTTTCGTAGAGCGCCGCCAGGCACAGGAACACGACGAGCAGCGACAGCGAGTAGAGCAGCGGCGTCTGCGCGCCGGCGGCGCGCTCCTGGTACGACACTCCGGTCCATTCCATGCCGATACCCACGGGCAGCGTCGCGACCAGCCGCTCGACCTCCGCCATCGCGACGCTCGAACTGACACCGCGGGCCGCCTCGCCGTTGACGTTGATCGCGGGCACGCCGTTGTAGCGTTCGAGTCGTGGCGAGCCGTAGTCCAATGCGACGTCGCGAACGACCGGAACGGCACCATGTCGCCCTTCGCGTTGCGCACCGACCACAGGTCGAAGTTCTCGGGCACCATGCGGAACTGCGCTTCGGACTGGACGATTACGCGCTTGACGCGGCCGCGGTCGATGAAGTCGTCGATGTACTGGCTGCCCCATGCGGTGGCCAGCGTGTCGTTGATGGAGGCGATCGCGAGGCCCAGTGCGCCCGCCTTCCGCTCGTCGATGTCGATGCGGAACTGCGGCGTGTCCTCCTGCCCGTTGGGGCGCACGTTGGCGAGCAGCTTGCTCTGCCCGGCGGCACCCAGGAACTGGTTGCGAGCGGCGGTCAGCGCGTCGTGACCCAGCCCGGCGTTGTCCTTGAGGTAGAAGTTGAAGCCCCCGGCGATCCCGAGTTCGGGCACCGCGGGTGGCGAGAACGCGAATACGAACGCGTCCTTGATCGTGGCGAACGCCATCGACGCGCGCTGCGCCACGGCGGCCGCGCCGAGGTTCGTGTCGTTGCGTTCCGACCAGTCCTTGAGGCTCACGAACGCGATGCCCGTATTCTGGCCGGAACCGCCGAAACTGAAGCCCTGGACCGACAGGATCGACGCGACGGCGTCACGCTCGTTGTCGAGGAAGTGGCGCTCGACCTTCTGGATCACCTCCATCGTCCGCTGCTGCGTCGCCCCGACCGGCCCCTGTATCTGCGTGAACAGCACGCCCTGGTCCTCGGCCGGCAGGAAGCCGCCGGGCAGGCGCAGGAAGGCCACGACCATCACCGCCGCCATCACGCCGAACACCAGCATGAAGCGCCTGGGGCGCGTGATGATGCCGCGCACGGAACCCTGGTACGCCGCGTTGCCCCGGTCGAACGCGCGATTGAACCAGACGAAGAAGCCGCGCCGGGACGCGTGCTGGCCCTTCTCGATCGGCTTCAACATCGTCGCGCACAATGCGGGCGTCAGGATGATCGCCACCAGCACCGACAGCGCGATGGCGGACACGATCGTCGCCGAGAACTGCCGGTAGATGACGCCGGTGGAGCCTCCCAGGAACGCCATCGGCACGAACACCGCGGACAGCACGAGCCCGATGCCGACGAGCGCGCCGGTGATCTGGTCCATCGACTTGCGCGTGGCCTCGAGCGGCGTCAGGCCTTCTTCGCTCATCAGGCGCTCGACGTTCTCGACCACGACGATCGCGTCGTCGACCAGCAGGCCAATCGCCAGGACCATCGCGAACATCGTGAGCATGTTGATCGAGAAGCCCAGCGCCGCGAGCACGCCGAAGGTGCCGAGCAGGACTACCGGCACCGCGATCGTCGGAATGAGCGTGGCGCGGACGTTCTGCAGGAACAGGTACATCACGAGGAAGACCAGCACGATCGCCTCGAGCAGCGTCTTGACGACCTCCGTGATGGACGCCCGCACGAACGGCGTGGTGTCGAACGGGATCACGACCTTGAGTCCCGGCGGGAATCCCGGCCGCAGCTGCTCGGCGAGCGCCTCCAGGCGCCGCGCGGTATCGAGCGCGTTGGCGCCGATCGCGAGCGAGATGGCCACACCCGTCGCGGGCTTGCCGTTGAAGCGCGCGATGACGTCGTAGTTCTCGGCGCCCAGCTCGACGCGCGCGATCTCGCCCAGGGTCAGCGTCGAGCCGTCCGGTTGGCTGCGCACGAGAATCGCCCGGAACTGCTCGGGCGTTTGCAGCCGGCCCTGCGACGTGATGGTCGCATTGAGCTGTTGTCCCGGGATCGCGGGCATGCCGCCCAGCTGGCCGATGGCCACCTGCTGGTTCTGGGCCTTGATCGCAGCGACGACGTCGGCCGGCGTGAGCTTGTACGTATTGAGCTTGTCGGGGTCGAGCCAGATGCGCATGGCGTAACGCGAGCCGAACACCTGCGCGCTGCCCACCCCGGTCACCCGGCTCACGGGCTCGGACACGTTGGTCGTGATGAAATCGGCGATGTCCTGCTGGTCCATGCTGCCGTCTTCGGAGACGAAGCCCAGCACCATCAGGAAGCCCGGGTTGGCCTTGCTGACCCGGACGCCCTGCTGTTGCACGCTCTGCGGCAACAGTGGCGTGGCGAGCTGCAGCTTGTTCTGCACCTGCACCTGCGCGATGTCGGCATTGGTGCCGCTTTCGAACGTGACCGTGATCGTCGCCTGGCCGTTCGACTGGCTGGTCGAGGCCATGTAGATCATGCCGTCCAGCCCCGCCATGTTCTGCTCGATGACCTGCGTCACCGAGTCCTGCACTGTCTGTGCCGACGCACCCGCGTACGTCGCGTTGATCGTCACCGTCGGTGGCGCGATCGACGGATAGCGTGCGATCGGCAGCCGCGTGATCGAGATCGCGCCCGCCAGCATGATGATGATCGCGATCACCCAAGCGAAGATGGGCCGGTCGATGAAGAAGCGTGCCATGCGTCCGTCCGCCTACTTGCCGGCGGCCGGCGCGGCGCCATTGGCGGCCGGCACGGTACCGGGGACCACCCGCGCGGGGGCGCTCGCCTCCACCGCCTTCACCGGCGCACCGGCCCGCACCCGCTGCAGGCCCTCGACGATCACCCGATCGCCTGCGCGCAGGCCGTCCTCGACCAGCCACTGGTCGCCGATGGTCCGGCTCACCGTGACCGGGCGCACGACCGCCTTGCCGTCGTCGCCGACCACCATCGCCGTCGTGTTGCCCTTCGGGTCGCGCGCGATTCCCCGCTGTGGCACCAGCAGCGCGTCGCGCCGCGTGCCGCTGCTGACGACCGCACGCACGTACATGCCGGGAAGCAGCAGGTCGTCGGGGTTGGGCACCGTCACGCGCAGCAGGAAGCTGCCGGTGCCGGGGTCCACCGTCACGTCGGAAAACGTGAGCTTGCCTTCGCGCGCGTAGGGTGTGCCATCCTCGAGGACGATTCCGACCGGCAGGTCGCTTGCCCCGTCCATGCGACCCGTCGCGACCTGCTTGCGCAGTTCGAGCAGCTCGGCGCTCGACCGCGTCACGTCGATATAGATGGGATCGAGCTGCTGGACGATGGCCAGCGGCTCGGCCTGGTTGGCCGTGACCAACGCGCCCTGGGTCACCGACGACTTGCCGATGCGCCCGGTGATCGGCGACGTGATCCGCGCGTGCGCGAGAATCACGTTACCGCGGTCGAGCACCGCCTTGGCCGACGCCACGTCGGCTTCCGCCTGGCGCAGCGCCGCGATGGTCGCCTCGTTGTCGAGCTTGCTCACATAGCCGGACTTGACCAGTTCGGCCCAGCGCTCGGCCTTCGGCTTGGCCGCGTTGAGCGCCGCCTGCGCGCGCACCAGCGCGGCCTCGGCGGTCTTCTGGTCCGCCCGCGGAATGGAGTCGTCGAGCTGGTACAGCGGCTGGCCCGCCTGCACGCGGGCACCTTCCACGAACAGCCGCCGCAGGACGATGCCGCCTACCTGCGGGCGCACCTCGGCGACGAGGTAGGGGCTCGTGCGGCCCGGCAACTCGCGGCTCAGCGTGACGACCTGCGGACGCAACGTGATGACCGTGACCTCGGCCGGCGGCGGCGCGGCTTGCGGTGGCGGCGCGGCGGGGCTGCACGCGGCGAGCAGCGTGCCCGCCAACAGCAGGTAGAGCAGACGGCGATGGGTGGGGTGGCGCAGGCGCATGCGAAATCCTGAGAGGTGATGGGCGACGCGGCGCCGGGATTGGGTGCGTGCGCGCCGACGCTGGACTGACACCCGAGTCAGGAAAGAGAGTGAACGATCATTCTTTTTTTGTCAAGACACCAGCCGGCCGCCTGCCAATTCATCGGGTGGCCCGCAGCCAGGCGCGCGACGCTCGTCGTTTCGTAGAATTTGCGCGTGGCCGACGCCGGGCCGCCCCAAGGCGGCCACCTCACCGGCAGTTGAAGTCCCGGCGGCATAAGGCGCGACGCCGACTTCGCGTCATCCACAGTCCCCACGGACGCCTTTTGCGGACGTTTCCCTAGGACCCGGACGCCCGCTGCCAGAGGTCGCCCTGCGCCGCATGGCCGTGGTGCAACTCCTCCTGGATCCGCCACCACGCGCGCAGGTCGGCCTCCGTCAGCGGATGCGAGATCAGGAAGCCCTGCGCCTCGTCGCAGCCGTGGCTGCGCAGGAAGCTGAACTGCGCGGGCGTCTCGACGCCCTCCGCAATGCAGCGCAGGCCGAGCGAATGCGACAGCGCGATGATCGCCTGCGTGATCGCCTCGTCGTTGCGGTTCTGGTCGAGCCCGTGCACGAACCGCTGGTCGATCTTCACGCTCTGGATCGGCAGCCGCGCGAGGTAGGACAGGCTCGAGTAGCCGGTACCGAAGTCGTCGACGGTGATCGACACGCCCATCTGCTTCAATTTCATCAGCGTGGCGACGGCCTTTTCCGGGTGCGTGATGATCACGCTCTCGGTGATCTCGAGGTCGAGGTACTGCGCGGGGAGCCCGCTGCCGCGCAGGGCGTCCTCGACGACGGACAGCCAGCTGTCGTGCTGCAGCTGCTGCACGGACAGGTTGACCGACAGGCGCAGCATCATGTCCTGCCGGTGCCACTGCACGACCTGCCGGCACGCGTCGCGCAGCACGCGGGCGCCGAGCGCCTGGATCATCCCCGACTCCTCGGCGATCGGAATGAACTCGTTGGGACCGATCACGCCGCGCACCGGGTCGCGCCAGCGCAGCAGCGCCTCGACGCCGCAGGCACGGCCGGTCTGCATCTCGATCTGCGGCTGGTAGACGAGGAAGAACTCGTCGTCCATCAGGCCGCGCCGCATGTCGGTCTCGAGCTGCAGCCGCAGCTGCACGCGCGCGTTCATGTCGGCGGTGAAGAACCGGTAGGCGTTGCGTCCCGCGTCCTTGGCCGCGTACATCGCGGTGTCCGCCTGCTTGATGAGGCCCACGCCGTCGTCCGCATCGCCCGGATACATCGCGACGCCGATCGAGCAGGTGAGCGTGGGCGTCTGGTCGGCCAGCCGGAACGGCGCGTGGAACGCGTCGCGCACGCGCTCCAGCACGGCCATCACTTCGTACATCGCCGGCTCCGGGTCGAGCCCGGGCAGGATCAGGACGAACTCGTCGCCGCCCAGCCGCGCGACCGTGTCGGATTCGCGCACGGCGCTGGTGAGCCGCTGCGCGATCGCCTGCAGCAGCTGGTCGCCGGCGTCGTGTCCCAGCGTGTCGTTGATCCGCTTGAACTGGTCGAAGTCGAGGAACAGGCAGGCGACGTGCGTGTTGTCGCGCTGGGCCTGCGCGAGGATCTGCCGCAGCCGCTGGTTGAGCAACGACCGGTTGGGCAGGCCCGTGAGGATGTCGTGCTGCGCGAGCTTGTACGCGTGCGCGGTCGCCGCCTCGAGTTCGCGCGTGCGCAGCGCGACCTTCTCCTCCAGCGTGCGCTGGTAATTCGCGACCTCGGACTGCGACTCCGCGAGCTTCTGCGTCATGTGGTTGAACGTGTGCGTCAGGAGGCCCAACTCGTCGGACGAATGCGCGGGGACGTAGACGTCGAGGCGGCCGGCACCCACGGCGCGCGCCGCGCGCATCAGCCGGCGCATCGGCGCGACGAGGCGCCGCGTCAGCAGCAGCGTGGCCAGGATGGCGAACACGACCAGGAGCACCACCACGCCGACCGCGCCGACCAGCTGCTCGCGGAACTGCTTGCGCTCGATGTCGAGGGACATGCCGATGCGGATGAAGCCCACCGGCGGTGTCGCGGCGCCGCCGCTGCGCTGCGCGACTTCGTCGTTCGTGTCCACCGGCGGCACGCGCGGCGCCGCCTTCGGGCTGCCGACCGGCGCGACCAGTTCGATGAAGCGCTGCCCGTCGAGCGTCAGTTCGCCCGACGCGATGCTGCCCAGCGCGGCGAAGCGCTCGGGCGGCAGCGGCGGCAGTGGCACCGCGGCGAGCGCCGGGGCGAATCGCCGTTCGGCCAGCACCCGCTGCTTCGGGTCGAGGACCGCGATGTAGGCGACTTCCGGGTCGGCACGCAGGCTGTCGAGGATCTGCTCGAGGTATGCCTTGTCCGACGTGTAGAGACCGTACTCGGCGAGTTCCGCGATGATCGCGAGCAGCGATTCGCCCTGGGTCTTGAGCTTCGCCTCCTCGTTGCGCCACTGCTGCGTGAAGTGGAACGCCGTGACCGTGACCGCCGTCAGGAAGATGAGGCCGATCGTCAGCAGGTTGAGCTTCGCCAGCAGCCCGGCGCGCACCGGCGGCAGGTTGAGCAGCGTCACCGAGTCGCCGGCGAGCGGCGACAGGTGCTTGCGCAGCGATCGGCGCACGGGCTTCATTCGTACACCTGGTCCATCGCGCGCAGGAGGTCGGCGTCCCATTCGATCCCGAGCTGCCGGCTCGCCTGTGCATTGGCGATCAGCCGCGTGCGCGGGGCCAGGGGCGGCGCCACGCGGCTGCCCGGCACCTGCCGCAGCGCGAGCGCGCCGCAGTAGCGCCCGAGGTCGCCCCAATCCCACTCGACCGCGTACAGCGCCCCCGCCTTCACCCATGCTTCCGACGGTCCCGTGAGCGGGATTCGGTTGCGGAACGAGAACAGGAGCAGCGCGCGGGAGTGCTCGGGCGTGAAGACCGTGGTGTCGGGAATGGCGTGCAGCACGTCGACGCTGTTGGCGAGGCGCGCGAGCGCGCTCGGAAGGGCACTTGGCCCGGGCACCGGCTCCAGCACCGGCGTGTAGCCCGCGCGCTTCAGCGCGGCGGCGCCGTCCTCGGCGCGCCGCGTGTTGTGCGCGGGGTCGAACAGTATGCCGACGTTGCGCGCATTCGGCAGCAGCCGCTTCATCCAGCCGATGCTCGCGTCGACCGGCACGTCCCACGGCACGACGGTCGCCGCACCGGGCTTTCCGTCGGCGCCGCCGATGACCATGCAGTTGACGACCGGGACCGCGGGGGCGTGGCGCGCGACCATGCCGGTGGCCTTGGCGCCGAGCGTGACGATCGCGGCATCGCGCCCTGCGCGCTGCACGGCGGCCGCCACGGCGGGCTCGCTGTCGACGCCCACGTGCAGCGCCTCGATGGCGACCCCGAGCTTCTGGAGACCGGCGAGCGCGGTGCGGTAGGGCGGTGCGTCGCCGGACGACACGACGACGAGCCGCTCGGCGCCGCAGCCGCCGGCCGCTGCCGCCAGCGCGACGGCGAAGAGGATGCGTGCCGGTCGGTTCACCGGAAGGAGACGTCCACGCGCAGCCAGAACTGCCGGCCGGGCAGCGGAATCCGGTCCTGCCGGTGCTCGGGGCCGGCGGGATCCGCAAGCGAGACGTCGAACAGGTTCTGCACGGCGGCGGTCACCCGCACATCCTTCCACAGCTTCGACGCGGTCAGCGCGACATTGGTCAACGCGTTGCCCGGTATCGTCGTGCCGTCCTCCGTGCAGCGGGCGCTCTGATAGATGCTCTCGATCGCCGCCACGACCCGGTCGCCGGCGAAGGACTGCGCGAGCCGCGCCTTCACCTGCGTGCGCGGCACGCCGGTCTCGATCTGCCCCAGCTGCACGCTCACCGCCGCGAACGCCTCGAGTCCGAAGGTCGTGCGTCCCTCGATCTCGGCCTCCACGCCGCGGCCGATCGATTCCGCGGAGTTGACGTTGACGAGCAATCCGTCGCCGGGATCGGTGATCGTCGTGATGAGGTCGGTGATCCGGTTGAAGTAGAACGTGCCCACGGCGCGCCATTGCGGTGCGAACCGCCACTCCGCGAGCGCCTGCGCGGTCTTGATGCGCTCGGGCTGCAGGTAGGGGTTGGCCTTCTGCGACGCGCCGCCGTCGTTGTAGAAGAGCTCGTAGTCGTTGGGTGCGCGGAACGCCTGTCCGTAGAGCAGCTTGAATGTCACGTCGTCGGAGGGTCGATGCACGAGGGCGAGCCGCGGATCGGTCACGCCGCCGAACGACGAGTAGTGGTCGTGGCGCACGCCCAGCGTCAGGTCCCAGCCGGGGAAGACCGTCCAGTCGACCTGCGCGTACAGCGCCCAGTAGCGCGTCGTGTCGGTGGACAGGAAAATGCGCTCGTACGTGCTCCTGCCGGCGAACGTCGTCGTGTCCCCATTCTGCTGCTCGTTCCGGATGTCCGACTGCACTTCGGCGCCCGCGACCAGCGTGAGGTCCTCGCGCAGCGGGCGCGAGTAATTGACCTCGCCGGACCACCACGTGGCCTTCGAGCGGTCCTGGTTCACGGTGTCCGGGTCGCGGCTGAGCACGAAGTCGCCGTCGTACCGGTACTCGTCCACGGCCGCCCGCGCGGTCAGCATGCCGCCCGCCACCTGCCCGTCGTAGCGCGCCTCGAGCCAGGCCCGGGTGTCGGTCGTCGCGTTGCGATCGTCGCCGAAGATCGAATTGAACGGTGCCGTGGGGACGTGCCTCGTGCGCTGGTCGTAGACGGCCGACAGCGTGAACCCGCCGGTGCGCCAGGACGCCAGTGCCTTCACCCACCGATCGGCGTCGTTGCCGACACTGCCGGCATCGCCGGCGTGGTGCAGACCCGGCGGCAGGACGAGGTCGTCGCCGCCGGTCTTCCCGGCGGTGAGCGAGACCAGGTATTCGCTGTCGGTGCCCACCCGGTTGCCGGCCGAGATCCGGCCGCCGTACGTCGCTTCCGTGCCGCCCAGCGCCGACACCTCGACCCCCCCGAGGTCGCGCCCGCGGCGCGTCACCAGGTTGATCACGCCGAAGAACGCGTTGCTGCCGTAGAGCGACGATCCGGCGCCGCGCACGACCTCGACCCGCTCGACCAGCTGCAGGTCGACCGGCCCCTCGGTGCCGAGCAGCGCCTGGTCGTACTGGGTGTCGTTGACGCGGTGGCCGTCCACGAGCATCAGGATGCGGCCGTTGTAGTCGCCGGTCCGGCCGAACCCGCGCACACCGGCATACGCGTAGTTCCGGTCGGTCGTGACCAGGAAGCTGCGGACGCCCCGCAGCACGTCGGCGAGCGTCTGCCAGCCGTACCGCAGGATTTCGGCGCGCGTGACGATGGTGACGTCGGCGGGCGCTTCCGCCAGCGGTTGGTCGTATTTCGACGCCGCGAACACGCTCGGCAGCTCCAGGAGCAGCGCCGCCTCGTCAGGGATGGAGGCGGGTACCTGCGCGCCGGCCCCTCCGGCCGCAAGCGCCGCGGCGAGCAGGCCCACCGCGGCGAAGCCGCGCACGAGCGCGCGGCTTCGTCGGGGCGCGCGGCCTCCGGCGGGTACCGGCACGAGGGGGGCAAGCAGGCAGTCCACGCGCTGAAATAGCACACTCCGTGCCATCGTGGCGGATTCGCGGTCCGCCGGGGGCGCGCCCCCACCCGCCCCGGCGCGGGAACTACTCGGCGGTCACCGGGATCTTGCCGATCTTCGCCTGCCACAACCTGGGCCCGGTGCGGTGGATGGACTCCCCACGCGCATCGACCGCCACGGTGACCGGCATGTCCTTCACGTCGAACTCGTAGATGGCCTCCATGCCGAGGTCGCCGAACGCGACGACGCGGGACGCCTTGATCGCCTTCGACACGAGGTAGGCCGCCCCGCCGACCGCCATCAGGTACGCGGCGCCGTGCTTCCGGATCGCCTCGATCGCGACCGGTCCGCGCTCGGACTTGCCGATCATCGCGATGAGGCCGGTCTTCGCCAGCATCATGTCCGTGAACTTGTCCATGCGGGTGGCCGTGGTCGGGCCCGCCGGACCCACGACCTCGTCGCGCACCGGGTCGACCGGGCCGACGTAGTAGATGGCGCGGTTCGTGAAGTCGACGCCTTCGGGCAGCCGCTCGCCGCGCGCGAAGTGATCGGCGATGCGCTTGTGCGCGGCGTCGCGACCGGTGAGCATCTTTCCGTTGAGCAGCAGCGTGTCGCCCGGCTGCCACGTGGCCACCTCTTCGCGCGTGAGCGTGTCGAGGTTCACGCGCTTCGCGGTCGGCGAGGGTGTCCACTGCACGTCGGGCCACAGGGACAGATCGGGCGGCTCGAGCTTCGCGGCGCCCGTGCCGTCGAGCGTGAAGTGCGCGTGGCGCGTCGCGGCGCAGTTGGGGATCATGCCCACCGGCTTGCCGGCCGCGTGCGTCGGATAATCGAGGATCTTCACGTCGAGCACCGTGGACAGTCCGCCCAGGCCCTGCGCGCCGATGCCGAGCGCGTTCACCTTTTCGTAGAGTTCCACGCGCAGTTCCTCGAGCGTGTTCGCGGGACCGCGGCGCAGGAGCTCGTGCATGTCGATGGGCTCCATCAGCGATTCCTTCGCCAGCAGCATCGCCTTCTCGGCGGTGCCGCCGATGCCGATGCCGAGCATGCCGGGCGGGCACCAGCCCGCGCCCATCGTCGGCACCGTCTTCAGCACCCAGTCGACGATCGAATCGGACGGATTCAGCATGACGAACTTGGACTTGTTCTCGGAGCCGCCGCCCTTGGCGGCGACGCTCACGTCGACCTTGTCGCCCGGCACGATCTCGTAGTGGATCACCGCCGGCGTGTTGTCCCGCGTGTTCTTGCGCGCGCCGGCCGGGTCGGCGACGACGGACGCACGCAGGCGGTTGTCCGGGTCCATGTACGCGCGGCGGACGCCTTCGTTGATCATGTCGGTGCAGCGACATCGTGACGCCCTCCCAGCGCACGTCCATGCCGACCTTCACGAACGCGACGACGATCCCCGTGTCCTGGCAGATCGGTCGGTGGCCTTCCGCGCACATCCGCGAATTGGTGAGGATCTGCGCGATCGCGTCCTTCGCGGCCGGCGATTCCTCGGCGCGGTAGGCCTCGCCCAGCGCGGTGATGTAGTCGAGCGGGTGGTAGTACGAGATGTACTGGAGCGCGTCGGCGACGCTCTCGATGAGGTCGTGCTGGCGGATCGTGTTCATTGCAGCCCTCCTGGCAGTGCCGTGCTCGTGCTTGTCCGATGCGCCGGCGCGGTGCGGCTTGCCCGGCTGCGGCATCAGCCGGTCGACGCGCGGCGATCGCGAGCGCGGACAGCAGGAACGTGATGTGGATCACGGTCTGGTAGAGCAGCGCCTTTTCGCTGAACGCCTCGGCGTTGATGAACGTCTTCAGCAGGTGGATCGACGAAATGCCGATGATGGCGGTGGCGAGCTTGACCTTCAGCACCGACGCATTCACGTGCGACAGCCACTCGGGCTGGTCCGGATGGTCCTCGAGGCGCATCCGCGACACGAACGTCTCGTAGCCGCCGACGATGACCATGATGAGCAGGTTCGAGATCATCACGACGTCGATGAGACCGAGCACGACGAGCATCGTGAGCGTCTCGCGCGACTTGATCTCGAATCCGACGGCGCCGGGCACGGCCACGCTGGCGCGGATGATGCTCGATCGCGCTCTCCGATTGCCCGAACGCGGCCTCGACCAGGTGCGACGAGTTCGACCCAGAACTGGACGACGTAGACGACCTGGGCGACGATCAGCCCGAGGTAGAGCGGCACCTGCAGCCAGCGGGTCATGAAGATGAACCGCGGCAGCGCGTTCATGCGGGGATCGTGGGGCAGTTTGGGGGCGGCCATCGGGGCAACGGAAGGGGATCGGAGTGAACAGGGAAGTCTACCATCCGCGAACGGCCCGGATGATGCGCCAACCGCGGGCAAGCGCGTCATTCGCCTGCCCGTGCGACCCCATGCCGCACAACCGGCGCCGGCACGTAAGCCTGTCGTAAGACGCCTGCGCTAAAAAGAGGCTGCGGCCACGCAAAGATCGCCTGCGCGCGACCGGTGGCCCCGCCGTTGCGCCGCAGCCGACGCATTGGGTAGACTGGACCGTTCCGGAACGAGCGAACGCAAGAAAACCGCCAGGAGGAGATTGCCAGACATGTCGTCCACGATCGAATCGGTATTGAACGAGACCCGCGTATTCCCGCCGTCGCCGGAATTCGTCCGCCAGGCCAACATCTCGGGCATGGACGCCTACCGCGCGCTGTGCGCCGAGGCCGAGCGCGACTTCGAGGGCTTCTGGGCGCGCCTGGCGCGCGAGGAACTGCTGTGGAAGACCCCGTTCACGCGCACGCTCGATGAATCCGATGCGCCGTTCTACAAGTGGTTCGACGACGGTACGCTCAACGCGTCGTACAACTGCCTCGACCGGCACCTGAAGACGCAGCCGACCAAGGTCGCGATCATCTTCGAGGCCGACGACGGCAAGGTCACGCGCGTCACGTACGAGGAGCTCTACCACGAGGTCTGCAGGTTCGCGAATGCGCTGAAGGGGAAGGGCATCAAGTCCGGCGACCGCGTGCTCGTCTACATGCCGATGTCGATCCAGGCGGTCGTCGCGATGCAGGCGTGCGCGCGGATCGGCGCGACGCACTCGGTCGTGTTCGGCGGCTTCTCCGCGAAGAGCGTGCAGGAGCGCGTCGTCGACGCCGGCGCCATCGCGATCATCACCGCCGACGGGCAGTTCCGCGGCGGCCGCGAGATTCCGCTGAAACCCGTCGTCGACGAGGCGCTGGGCCTGGGCGGCTGCGAGGGCATCAAGTCCGTGTTCGTCTACAAGCGCACGGCTTCAGCGATCCCGATGAAGGCCGGCCGCGATATCTGGTGGGACGACGCCATCGCCGGTCAGCCCGACACGTGCGAGCCGACGTGGGTCGGCGCCGAGCATCCGCTGTTCATCCTCTACACGTCGGGGTCCACGGGCAAGCCGAAGGGCGTCCAGCATTCGACCGCCGGCTACCTGCTGCACGCGATCCTGACGATGAAGTGGACGTTCGACTACAAGCCGAACGATGTCTTCTGGTGCACGGCGGACGTGGGCTGGGTCACCGGCCACACGTACATCGCGTACGGCCCGCTCGCGTGCGGCGCCACCGAGGTGATGTTCGAGGGCGTGCCCACGTACCCGGACGCGGGCCGCTTCTGGAAGATGATCCAGGACCACAAGGTCACCGTGTTCTACACGGCGCCGACGGCGATCCGCTCGCTGATCAAGGCGGGCGGCGACCTGCCGAAGAAATACGACCTGTCGCAGCTGCGCATCCTGGGTACCGTCGGCGAGCCGATCAATCCCGAGGCGTGGATGTGGTACTACGAGACGGTCGGCAATTCGCGCTGCCCGATCGTCGACACGTGGTGGCAGACGGAAACGGGCGGCCACCTGATCACGCCGCTGCCGGGCGCCACGCCGTTGAAGCCCGGCTCCTGCACGTTCCCGCTGCCGGGCATCATCGCCGACATCGTCGACGAGACCGGACATTCGGTCGAGTTCGGCAAGGGCGGCATCCTCGTGATCAAGCGGCCGTGGCCGTCGATGATCCGGACCATCTGGGGAGACCCGGAGCGGTTCAAGAAGAGCTACTACCCCGAGGATTTCCAGGGCAAGTACTACCTGGCCGGCGATGGCGCGTCGCGCGACCTCGAAGGCTACATCCGGATCATGGGCCGCATCGACGACGTGCTGAACGTGTCGGGACACCGGCTGGGCACGATGGAAATCGAGTCGGCGCTGGTCGCCAACCCGCTGGTGGCCGAAGCCGCGGTCGTCGGCCGTCCCGACGACCTCACCGGCGAAGCCGTCTGCGCGTTCGTCGTGCTGAAGATGCCGCGGCCGGAAGGGCCGGAAGCCGACCGCATCGCCAAGGAGCTGCGCGACTGGGTGGCCAAGGAAATCGGCCCGATCGCGAAGCCGAAGGACATCCGCTTCGGCGAGAACCTGCCGAAGACGCGGTCGGGCAAGATCATGCGGCGGCTGCTGCGCTCGATCGCGAAGGGCGAGGAGATCGTGCAGGACACGTCCACGCTCGAGAACCCGGCGATCCTGGGGCAGCTGAAGCAGCTCAACTGACGCGCAACCCTGCGGGCGGCGCCGCGCCGTCGCCCGCAGGTGCCGTCCTGCCCGCGCCAGCCTCGCGCTATGATGCGGTCCGGTTCGAACCGGACAGGCTTACGCGATGCGGCAGTTGCTGGGTACCGTGCAGTTGGTCGTGGCGATCGCGCTGATGGCGCTGATCGCCCAGGGCATCCTCTACATCCTGGCCGGGCGGGAGCGCGAGAAGAATCTCTTCTACCAGGTCATCCGGATCATCCCGTCGCCGTTCGTCAAGCTGACGCGGCTCGTGACGCCCAAGGTGTTCGAGGATCGGGTGATCCCGTTCGCGACCTTCTGCATCCTCTCCGCCATCTTCCTGTGGCTCGCGTTCGCGATTCCGCAGGTCGCACCGTGATGGCGACGGCGTCATGATGCGGATCAAGCGCTGGTTCTGGATCCAGCTCGCGCACTGGTGCCATGTCTTCCGCCAGCACGACACCGCGATCAGGTACTACGAGGTGGCGCTGGCGCTGGCCCCGGAGGACCCCAAGCTCATGGCGAGCATCGGCTACGAACTGCTGCAGGCCGGACGCAAGCGCGACGCGCTGCGCTGGTTCGATCGCGCGGTCGCCCGGAAACCCGACTGGCCCGAGGTCCAGTTCGGGCGCGCGATGCTGCAGCAGGAGGCAGGCGACCATGACGTCGCGCTGGGTACCTTCGACCTGACACTCGCCGCCAATCCGGATCACGATCGCGCGTACTACGGCAAGGCGCTCTCGCTGATCGCGCTCGACCGGCACGACGAAGCGGTTGCGCCGCTCGAGCGCAACACCAAGCTGCAGCCGATGAGCCCCTACGGCTGGTACCAGTTGGGCCGGGTCCAGCACAAGCGCGGGAAGTTCGAGAAGGCGCAGTCGATCATCGACCACCTCGCGACGTTCGAACCCAAAGTCGCCGCGCAACTCGCGCGCGAGACCGGCCTCAAGGCGCCGCCGAAGCCCTGAACCCGGGCGGACCGCTCGTCCGCGGTACGGGGCGACCCAGGGGAAACCCTTGTTGGTCCAACCGACCCTGTTTATACTCCGACCACTTTGCCGTCGCCTCCGGGCGACAGTGAAAGCGGCCCGGATGCCATCAAGAGCGCCCGGCCGAAGGTCTCGAGTACGCGGCGTTTCGTCCGTCGTCACCTTCAGTGGAGGAGCAAAACCATGCAGTTGACCGAGAAGCACCTGGAATACTGGAGCAAGAACCTCCGTATTACCGGGGTCCTGCTATTCGTCTGGTTCGTCGCAACGTTCGTCGTGGGGTACTTCTCCCGCGAGTTGAGCTTCAATTTTTTTGGCTGGCCGTTCTCGTTCTACATGATGGCGCAGGGCTCGCTGATCATCTACGTCGTGATCATCTGGTTCTACGCGCGCTACATGAATAACCTGGACCTGGCTTACGACGTCCACGAAGGGGAGGAAGACTGATGGCTGCGCCAGGACAAGGCACCGGCGGCTTGTTCAGCGCGGGTACGCAAAAGGGCTTCAATGCCCAGCTGAAGAAGGTGTACACGTGGTACACCGGGGGATTCCTGATCTTCATCGTCGCGCTGGCGATTCTCGAGCAGGTCGGCCTGCCGCGCGCATGGATCGGCTACCTGTTCCTCCTCGCGACGATCGGCCTCTACGCCGGCATCGGCGTGATGAGCCGGACCTCCGACGCGGCCGAGTATTACGTGGCCGGCCGGCGCGTGCCGGCGCTGTTCAACGGCATGGCGACGGGCGCGGACTGGATGTCGGCGGCGTCGTTCATCGGCATGGCCGGCACGCTCTACCTGCTGGGCTTCAACGGCCTCGCGTTCGTCGCGGGCTGGACCGGCGGCTACTGCCTCGTCGCGCTGCTGCTGGCGCCGTACCTGCGCAAGTTCGGCCAGTTCACGATCCCCGACTTCCTGGGCGCGCGCTACGGCGGCAACATCCCGCGCTTCGTCGGAATCTGCGCGGCCATCCTGTGCTCGTTCACGTACGTCGTCGCGCAGATCTACGGCGTGGGCCTCATCACGACGCGCCTGACCGGCGTGCAGTTCGAGCTCGGCATCTTCCTGGGCCTGGGCGGCATCCTGGTCTGCTCGTTCTTAGGCGGCATGCGCGCGGTGACGTGGACGCAGGTGGCGCAGTACATCATCCTGATCGTCGCGTACATGATCCCGGTCGTCTGGCTGTCGGTGAAGCAGACCGGCATCCCGCTGCCGCAGTTCGTCTACGGCAAGCAGCTCGAGAAAGTGACGGCCCGCGAGGCCGAGCTGCTCAAGGACCCGAAGGAAATCCAGGTCCGCGACATCTACAAGGAACGCGCAGCCTCGGCGGCGGCGAAACTCAAGGATCTCGAGAAGTCGTATGCCGAAGGCAAGGCGGCCGCCATCGCCGCAGTCGACAAGGCGAAGGCGGAGAACGCCGCGCCGGAGGTGCTCGACGCCGCAACCAAGGTGCTGGGCGGCTTCCCGGTGGACGTGGGGGCGGCCAAGTCGCTGTGGACGAAGGAGGCGTCGCTCGCTGCGCGGGCGGCACCACCCATACGCCACGCGGAGCCCTTCCCCGGCAAGGATGACGCGGCACGCGACGTGTCGAGGCGAAACTTCCTCGCGCTGGTGTTCTGCCTGATGGTGGGGACGGCGGCGCTGCCTCACATCCTGATGCGGTACTACACGACGCCCTCCGTGCAGCAGGCGCGACAGTCGGTGTTCTGGTCGCTGTTCTTCATCTTCCTGCTGTACTTCACCGCGCCGGCGCTGGCGGTGCTCGCGAAATACGACGTGTACACGCACCTGGTGGGGTCGGCGTTCGCGACACTTCCACAGTGGGTTGCGTCCTGGCAGAAGGTCGATCCAAGTCTGCTGTCGATCGTCGACGTCAACAGGGACGGCATCGTGCAGCTCGCGGAAATCGCGATCGGCGGCGACATCATCGTGCTGGCGACTCCGGAAATCGCGGGCCTGCCCTATGTCGTATCGGGCCTGGTGGCGGCGGGCGGTCTCGCTGCCGCGCTGTCCACGGCCGACGGCCTGCTGCTGACCATCGCCAACGCGCTGTCGCACGACTTCTACTACAAGATGCTCGACCCGACGGCGTCGACGACGCGGCGCGTGACGATCTCCAAGATCCTGCTGCTGGTCGTCGCGTTGTGTGCGGCGTACGTCGCATCGCAGAAACCGGCGGACATCCTGTTCCTGGTGTCGGCGGCGTTCTCGTTCGCGGCCGCGGCGTTCTTCCCGGCGCTGGTGCTGGGCATCTTCTGGAAACGCGCCAACAAGTGGGGCGCGATCCTGGGGATGATCGCGGGCCTGGGCATCACGTTCTACTACATGGTGACGACCCAGCCGTGGATGCGCGGGCTCTTCGGCGTGACGAGCCCGATCGTCGACAACATCTGGTGGGGCATCCAGCCGATCTCCGCCGGGTTGTGGGGCGTGCCGCTCGGCTTCGCGGTGATCATCATCGTGAGCCTGCTCACCCCCGCGCCCGACCGCGAGACGATGGACCTGGTCGAGCACGTCCGGTATCCGAACTTGGCCGGCGACAAGGTCAACACGGTCGCGACGTAACGACCGGTAACCGTTCCAGCGAAAAGGCCCGCAGCGATGCGGGCCTTTTCGTTTCCGGATGCCGGGCCCGCGAAGCGGGTCCGCCGAACGCGAGGTCAGACGAACAGGACCTCGGCACCGACCAGCTTGCCGGTCTTCGGGCTCTTCTTCAGCACGATGATCGTGCGCTCGTCGGTCTTGTTCTGGTTCTCCGGATCGAACGTCTTCTTGTTGTAGGTCCAGCGGATCGCCTCGGGGTTGCTGGTGTCGACGGCGTCCGGCTTGCCGATCTTGCTGGTGATTTCTTCCTCGGTCGAGTCGATCACGTAGCCCTGGAAGATGCCACGCTGGTATCCCCCTCCGCTGCACGCGGCGAGGAACGCGGCGGTGCAGAGCGCGATGACGAGGCGGCGGGAACGTCGCTGCATGGATTGCTCCTGAGGGTGCGCGGCGCGGGCCGCGTGAAACCGGATTGTGGCGCCTGCCCCTGACGCGAACCTGACGCTGCCGGGGCGAAGCGCAGCGGCCGCCGGTAGCCGTCAGGTCGCCGCTGTTCGCGAACGAGTCCACCGGATGGGCGACAGGAAGCCTCGCCTCGCGCCCCGTCGGGTCCTGCCGCGGCCGGCGTGCGCCGGCCCCATGCTAGACTCAGCAAGGACCCACTGTCGCGATATCCATGAGTGCCGATGCCGAATTCTTCGCGCTGACCGCGCTGTCGCCGCTCGACGGACGCTATTCCGCCAAGGTCGCCGGTCTCACCGCGCACTTCTCCGAGTACGGCCTCATCCGGCACCGCGTGCGCGTCGAACTCGAATGGCTCGCGGCCCTCGCGGCGTGCGAAGCGCTGCCCGAGATCGCGCCGTTCTCGCCCGCGACGCGTGCCGAGATTGCAACCGTCGCCCGCGACTTCGGTCCTGCCGATGCCGCGCGCGTGAAGGCGATCGAACGCACGACCAACCACGACGTGAAGGCGGTCGAGTACTGGCTCAAGGAGCGGTTCGCCGGCGTGCCCGAAGTCGCGCGCGCCGCCGAGTTCATCCACTTCGCATGCACGTCGGAGGACATCAACAACCTGGCGCACGGGCTCGCGCTGGCGGGTGCGCGCACCGACATCCTGCTGCCCGTGCTGCGCGAGATCGCGGCCGACCTGCGGCAGCTGGCGCACACGCACGCGGACGTGGCGATGCTCGCGCGCACGCACGGACAACCCGCCACGCCCACCACGCTCGGCAAGGAACTCGCGAACGTATTCGCGCGCCTCGAGCGGCAGATCGTGGCGATCGAACGCGTTCCGCTGAAGGGCAAGATCAACGGCGCGGTGGGCAATTACAACGCGCACGTCGTCGCGCAGCCGGACCTCGACTGGGAGGCGCTGGCGGCGCGGGTCGTCGTGGCGCTGGGTCTCGAATTCAATCCCTACACGACGCAGATCGAGCCGCACGACTACATGGCCGAGCTGTTCGACGCGATCGCGCGCGCGAACACGATCCTCATCGATCTCGACCGCGACATCTGGGGCTATGTTTCGCTGGGCTACTTCCGGCAGCGGATGAAGGAAGGCGAAGTCGGGTCGTCGACGATGCCGCACAAGGTCAACCCGATCGACTTCGAGAACTCCGAAGGGAACCTGGGCCTCGCCAACGGGCTCTTGCGGCACCTCGCCGAGAAGCTGCCGATCTCGCGCTGGCAGCGCGATCTCACCGACTCGACGGTACTGCGCAACATGGGCGTCGCGCTGGGCTACTCGCTGCTGGGGTGGGCATCGCTCAAGCAGGGCCTCGCGAAACTCGAGGTCGACCGGACACGGATTGCCGCCGACCTCGACGCCAACTGGGAAGTGCTCGCGGAACCGATCCAGACGGTGATGCGCCGCTATGGCGTCGAGAATCCGTACGAGCAGCTGAAGGCGCTCACGCGCGGCCGCACGGGCATGACCGCCGAAACGCTGCGCGCGTTCATCGACGGACTCGCGATCCCGGACGAGGCGAAGGCGCGGCTGCGCGCACTGTCGCCGGCGACGTACATCGGGCTCGCGGCGGCACTCGCGAAGCGCGTATAGGCGAGTCGCGACCGGGGTCCGCATTCGGGGTCGGACCCGGAATGCGGCATTTGCGCTCCGACCCGAGATCCCCCTACTTGCCGCCCTTCCGGTCGTGCAGGAACGTCAGTACGGCGGGCACGAGCGACAGGACGACGATTCCGATCACGATCAGCGTCAGGTTGTTCTTCACCCACGGGATGTTGCCGAACATGTACCCCGCGTAAACGAGCGACGTGATCCACAGGATCGCGCCGATCACGTTGAACGACAGGAACCGGCGGTACGACATGCCCGCCACGCCGGCCAGGAACGGCGCGAACGTGCGGATGATCGGGACAAAGCGGCCGATGATGATCGTGACGCCGCCGTACTTGTCGTAGAACGCCTGCGTGCGCCGCAGGTGGTCCTGCCGGAACCAGCGGGAGTCCGGCTTATCGAAGACCCGTGGCCCGATGTAGTTGCCGATCGCGTAGTTCACCGAGTCGCCGGCGATCGCCGCGACGATCAGCAGCCCGACCAGCAGGTGGACGTTGAGCCCGGCAGTGGCCATGACCGTGCCGGCGATGAACAGGATCGAGTCGCCGGGCAGGAACGGGAAGACGACGAGGCCCGTCTCGGCGAAGATGATGACGAACAGCAGCGCGTACAGCCACGGACCGTACTGCACGGCGATGGCCGCCAGCGTCTGGTCGAGCGTCATGATCGAATAGAAGAGCGTCGTCAGCATGCGGGGGCGGGGTCGGTGTGAGGGGGCGGGACGGCGGAGTCGGGGACGGCACTGCGAACAAACGGGGTCAGCGACAACCTTGCAGGGAGACGACCGGCGTTTGCTGCCGCGTCGAGCCGGAAGGTCGACGCCGACCCCGCCTGCCGGCCCCGACGTGCACGGCGGTCGTCATGAGCGAACGGATCGTCGCGTTCGACCCCGGTTACGGCAGGATCTTGTCGCCGGCCGGACCGCCCTTCTTCTCGGGCTTCACCAGGTCCTCGCGCGACACGCCCATCCACATGACGAGGGTGGCCATCACCAGCGCGGACGAGTAGATGCCGAAGCAGATGCCGATCGCCAGCGCCAGCGCGAAGAAGTGCAGCGTCTCGCCGCCGAAGAAATAGATCGACATCACCATCATCAGCGTGCTGCCGTGCGTGATGATCGTCCGCGACAGCGTGCTGGTGATCGCGTTGTCGATCACGTGCGGCACCGACGCCCGGCGCATCTTGCGGAAGTTCTCGCGGATCCGGTCGGCGATGACGACCGACTCGTTGACCGAGTAGCCGAGCACCGCGAGGATCGCGGCGAGCACGGGCAGCGAGAACTCCCACTGGAACAGCGCGAAAAAGCCCAGGATGATGATGATGTCGTGCAGGTTGGCGATGATCGCGGCCACCGCGAACCGCCACTCGAAGCGCAGCGCCAGATAGCCGACGATGCCGAGCGACGACGAGCAGCAGCGCCATCGCGCCGTTCTCGTAGAGTTCGCGCCCGACCTGCGGACCGACGAACTCGACGCGCTGCTGCGTCGCGGTCGGATCGTCGGCCTTCAGCACGCCCAGCACGCGCTCCGAGAGTGCGGCGCTGGAGACGCCGTCCTTGAGCGGCAGCCGGATCAGCGCGGTGTCCGACCGGCCGAACGCCTGCGCCGAGTACTCGCCGAGGTTGAGGGTATCGAGCGCGGTGCGCATGCGGTTGAAGTCGACCGCGTGCCCGTACGTGACCTCGATCACGGTGCCGCCGCGGAAGTCGACGCCGAGGTTCAAGCCCCGGGTGGCGAGGAACACGACGGCGAGCAGGAACGTCACGAGCGAGATCACGTTGAACGTGAGCGCGTGGCGCATGAACGGGATGTCGCGCGAGATCCGGAAGAATTCCATTGCGGGTCTTTCCTCTAGCCTTGGGCATGCGGCACGCGGGCCGCCGCGGCGCGCGGTGAGGCGCGGCCGTCAGTCATGGGCGATGTCGCGAGCGGGCGCATCGGCGAATGGTCGGGGTGGCGCGGACGCGGGACCGCGTCACGCCTTCGTCGGCGCAGCCGGCGCCGCGCCCTGCGGCCGCCAGACCTGTCCGATGGAAATCTTGTCGAGCTTCTTGCGGCCGCCGTAGACCAGCGCCACGAGGCCCCGCGACACGAACACCGCGGAGAACATCGACGTCAGGATGCCGAGGCAGTGGACGACCGCGAACCCGCGCACCGGGCCCGAGCCGAACAGGAACAGCGCGATGCCGGCGATCAGCGTCGTGACGTTCGAGTCGAAGATGGTGCCCCACGCACGCTCGTAGCCCGCCTGCAGCGCCGCGTGCGGCGTCGCGCCCCAGCGCAGCTCCTCGCGGATGCGCTCGTTGATCAGCACGTTGGCGTCGATCGCCATGCCGAGCGTCAGCGCGATGGCCGCGATGCCGGGCAGCGTCAGCGTCGCCTGCAGCATCGACAGCAGCGCGACCAGCAGCATCAGGTTCACCGAGAGCGAGATCGTCGAGATGAGGCCCATCAGCAGGTAGTAGGCGCACATGAAGATCGACAGCACGATGAAGCCGTACATGACGGACTTGAAGCCCTTGTCGATGTTCTCGGCGCCGAGCGACGGACCGACGGTGCGCTCCTCGACGATTTCCATCGGCGCGGCCAGCGCGCCCGCGCGCATCAGCAGCGCGACGTCGTTGGCCTCGCGCGTCGTCATGCGGCCGCTGATCTGCACGCGCCCGCCGCCGATTTCCTCGCGGATCACCGGCGCCGTGATGACTTCGGCCTTGCCCTTTTCGACCAGCACGATCGCCATCCGCTTGCCGACGTTCTCGCGCGTGACTTCCTTGAAGATCCGCGCGCCGGCGCCATCGAGGTTCACGTGGACCGCGGCTTCATTGGACCGCTGGTCGAAGCCGGGCTGCGCGTCGCTGATCCGGTCGCCGGTCAGCACGACCTGCCGCCGCACGACGAGCGGCTGGCCGCCGCGTTCGGTGAAGAGGTCGTTGCCGAGCGGCACGCTGCCGCCGATGGCCGCCTCCAGCACGCCGGGTTCGTCGTTGACCATGCGGATCTCGAGGGTCGCCGTGCGACCCAGGATGTCCTTCGCGCGCGCCGTGTCCTGCACGCCGGGGAGCTGCACGACGACGCGCTCGGCACCCTGCTGCTGGATGATCGGCTCGGCGACGCCCAGTTCGTTCACGCGGTTGCGCAGGATCTGGATGTTCTGCGCGACCGCGCCGTCCTGGATGCGCTTGGCCGCTTCCGGCTTGAGTCCCGCGATGAGGCGCAGTTCGCCGCTGCCGCCGTCGGCCTCGCGGACCAGCAGGTCCGGGTAGTTCTTGTCGATGGCCACGCGGGCCTTCGTGCGTTCCGCGTCGTCGCGGAAGCGCATCACGACGTTCGGGCCCTCGCGGGTGATGCCGGCGTACTGGACCTTCTCGTTGCGCAGCAGCGAGCGCAGGTCCGTCGTGTAGCGGTCGGCCGCCTTGTCGAGCGCCGCCTTCATGTCGACCTGCAGCAGGAAGTGCACGCCGCCGCGCAGGTCGAGGCCCAGGTACATCGGCAGCGCGCCGATCGTGGTCAGCCATTGCGGCGACGACGACAGCAGGTTGAGCGCGATGATGTAGTTGTCGCCGAGCTTCGACTGCAGCAGGTCCTTCGCCTTGATCTGCGTGTCGGGGTCCCCGAAGCGGACCTTGATGCCCGTCGCGTCGAGCGCCGCCGACCGGAACGGGATGCCCCCGGCCTTGAGTGCGTCCTCGACGGCGCCGAGCACCGCGGTGTCGATCTTCACCTTGGCCGACGACACCTGCACCGCCGGCGAGTCCGGGAAGAAATTGGGGAGCGTGTACAGCGCGCCGATCACCAGCGCGACGGCGATCACGACGTACTTCCAGAGCGAATAGCGATTCATGGGCGTGCGGCCGGTTGGGGTTTGGGCGCCGGCGTCGACGGACGGCGATGAGGGCGCGGGCTCCGGCGCGACGGCGTCGGACCGGGGCGTCTTGCGGTTGCGCGCCCTAGAGCGCCTTCACCGTGCCCTTGGGCAGCAGCTGGGAGATCGCCGCGCGCTGGACGCTGATCTCGACGTTCGGCGCGATTTCGACCGACGCGTATTGATCGGTCAGCTTCGCGATCTTGCCGACGATCCCGCCCGCGGTGATGACTTCGTCGCCCTTCTGCAGCGCTTCGAGCATCGCCTTCGTCTCCTTCGCGCGCTTCTGCTGCGGCCGGATCAGCAGGAAATAGAACACGACGAAGATCGCGATCATCGGCAGGAACGTCATGTAGTCGGCGCCGGGCGTGGCGCCGGCGGCTTGGGCATAGGCGGGGCTGATCAGCACGAAGGGTCCTCCAGTGGCGGCCCGCGGCCTCTTGCACCAGGGGCTGCGGGCGGTACGCCGGGCTTGGATTCGCCCGGATCGACGCGGGCGAAACGGCCCGCGGACAACTCACAATTCTAGCATGTGCGCCCGTTGCGCCCGAAAGCGGGCGACGCAGGCCGCCAGGGCGTCCGCCGCGATGGCGTCGCGCAGTTCGGCCATCAGCACGTGGTAGTAGTGGAGGTTGTGGATGGTCGCGAGCCGCGCGCCCAGGATCTCGTTCACCCGCTGCAGGTGATGCAGGTAGGCGCGCGAGAAGTTCCGGCACGCGTAGCAGTCGCACGTGGGGTCGACGGGGCCGGTGTCGGTCTTGTAGCGGGCGTTGCGGATCTTGACGTCGCCATGCCGGGTGAAGAGCCAGCCGTTGCGCGCATTGCGCGTGGGCAGCACGCAGTCGAACATGTCCACGCCCGCGGTCACGCCGGCGACCAGGTCCTCCGGCGTGCCGACGCCCATCAGGTAGCGCGGCTTGTCGGCGGGCAGGCGCGGCGCGACGTGGCCCAGCACGCGCAGCATCTCCTCCTTCGGCTCGCCGACGGACAGCCCGCCGATCGCGTAGCCCGGAAAGCCGATGTCGACCAGCCCGTCGCGCGACGCGTCGCGCAGGTCCTCGTACATGCCGCCCTGCACGATCCCGAAGAGCGCGTTGGGGTTTTCCTGCCGGTCGAACTCGTCGCGCGAGCGGCGCGCCCAGCGCAGCGACAGTTCCATCGATTCGCCGGCCTCCTCGCGGGTGGCCGGATGCGGCGTGCACTCGTCGAAGATCATCACGACGTCGGAGTCGAGCACGCGCTGGATCTGCATCGACAGTTCCGGCGTCAGGAAGAGCCGGTCACCGTTCACCGGCGACGCGAACGCGACGCCCGCCTCCTCGACCTTGCGCAGCGGTCCCAGGCTGAACACCTGGAACCCGCCGGAATCGGTGAGGATCGGGCGCGACCAGCCCATGAACCGGTGCAGCCCCCCGTGCGCGGCCACGACGTCGAGCCCCGGCCGCAGCCAGAGGTGGAACGTGTTGCCCGAGCACGATCTGCGCGCCCAGCTCCACGAGTTCCGACGGCGCCATCGCCTTGACGCTCCCGTAGGTCCCGACCGGCATGAACACCGGCGTCTCGACGACGCCATGCGCCAGTTCGAGGCGGCCGCGCCGGGCATGGCCCGACGTCGCGGAAACAGTGAAGCGCATGCAGGGAATGCGAGCGGTCGGGCGGCCCGGACGGGACGCCGCGACTTTGCTCGCGTGCTACCGGAAGATCCGGCGGCGCTGCAACACGGCGCCGGCGCCGACCAGCAGGATCGTCAACAGCAATCCCCACTGGGACAGTGTCGGGATCGTCGCAGGATCGGCGGTCGTGGCGTCGCCGGTGGTGGCGATGCACTTGTTGGCGCCGAAGTCGAATGCATTCTTCCAGACGCGATGGAAGTCTCCGGCGTAATCGGTACCCGGGACGCCGATGGACGGGTAGCTCGGGGCGATCGTCACCTGCACCACGCACGCGGGACCGGTGATCCGGAACGCGATGGCGGGGTCGGGTTGTCCGAGAGCGTTCGACTGCTTCCAGTACGCGACGACCGTGGTGCCGGGTTTCGCGCGATTGCCGCCCGCGAACTTGGCGCTGGACAGCGCGGTGAGGCCGCCGGTCAGCGGGTGCCGCAACATCGTCGCGACATCGAGCGTCTTGGGCGAGTAAGGCGTGCCCGTGCCGTCGGTGGTGTTCGGATCGATGAGTTCGAGCGCACCCCAGCCGTGCGGGACGTTCGAGGCCGGGCCGTCGGATCGATCCTGCTCGTAGAACGCCCCGATGACGACCGCGCGGCCGGTGTTCGCGAACCCGGCGACCACGTTGCCGACGGCGGTCGAATTGGAGAAGGTCGAATCCTCGAACAGGAGGATCACGTCGAAGGCGTTGGTCAGCGACTGCAGCGTCGGGACGGCGGTCGACGTGTCGACGGGCGAGAACGTGTGGGCCGGGATGCGCGCGCCGAAGTCCTCGGCGGTCTGCGCGGCCCACTTGTTGGCGAGCACCCCGACCCGCGCGGCGCCTGCGGGTGCGGCGAGCGCCATCGTCGCGGCGACGGCGAGCAGGACGCGGACGGCAAGGGCGCGCAACGGGTAAGTCTTCATGGAATCGCGAAAATCCCCGAACTTGCGAACGGCACGGGTTTTCCGCTACGAAATCAGGTCGTGCAAGAGTAGCGCTTCCGGCCGTTCTTGCCAAGGCGAAGTCCGGCCAGAACCGCCGTTTTCCCACGTTTTGTTGCGGGAAAATCAATGTCCGTCGATGTTGTCGTCACCCGACGACGCTTTTCCGAACGCGGTGTCGGGGATCGGCGTCAGGTTGGCGGTGCGGGGTCGAGGAGCAGCGCGTCGCCGTAGCTGTAGAAACGGTACCGCGCGGCGATCGCATGCGCGTAGGCGGCGCGGATTGCATCGTAGCCCGCGAACGCGCTCACCAGCATCAGCAGCGTCGAGCGTGGCAGGTGGAAGTTGGTGACAAGGCGGTCGACGACCCGGAAACGGTAGCCCGGCGTGATGAACAGCGCCGTTTCCGCCAGGCCGGCCTGCAGTCCGCCCTCGCGCGCCGCCGCCGATTCGAGCGCGCGCAGCGACGTGGTGCCCACGGCGACGATCCGGCCGCCGCGGGCACGGGCGGCGGCGATCGCGGCGACCGTCGCGGCGGGCAGTTCGTAGCGTTCAGTGTGCATTGCGTGCAACGCGAGGTCCTCGTGCCGGACCGGCTGGAACGTGCCCGCGCCGACATGCAGCGTCACGAACGCGCGCTCGATGCCGCGCGCGGCCAGTTGCGCGAACAGCGCATCGTCGAAGTGCAGCCCGGCGGTCGGCGCCGCGACCGCGCCGGGCGCACGCGCATAGACCGTCTGGTAGCGCGCCGCATCGGCGGCCTCGGCGCCGCGGCCGATGTAGGGCGGCAGCGGCACGGCGCCGTGCCGCTCGAGCCAAGCGACCAGCGGACCGGTACCGGCGAACGCCAGCCGGTGGAACCGGTCGTCGCGCTCCAGCACCCGGGCCGTCGCGCCGCCCGGCAGATCGAGCACCGTCCCCGGCCGCGGTGGATGGCTCGCGCGCACCTGGGTCCACGCCTCGTCCTCGCCGACCAGGCGTTCGAGCAGCAGCTCGACGCGGCCCCCCGTCGGCTTCCGCGCGAACACGCGCGCGTGCAGCACACGGGTGTCGTTGAACACGACGAGGTCGCCGGGTCGCAACAACCCGGGCAGGTCGGTGAAGGCGTGGTCGGTCAACTGCGCGCCGTGGACGTGCAGCAGCCGGCTCCCCGAACGGGTCGGCGCGGGCACCTGCGCGACGAGCTCGCCGGGCAGATCGAAGTCGAAATCGGAAAGCCTGTAGTCCATCGGTCCTGTGCGGGCGCCACCCGCAAGCAAACGCGGACACCCACGGTGGGCGCCCAGCATGATCGGAGCGCGTCCCGCGCCGGACCGCGCCGGGCGCCGGCGCCCGGGCGCGGCGTGGGTCGACCCCTGCGCGGGTTCACGAATGCGCGCGCGGTGGGTGCGAAGCCGGCCGGCCATGTCGCGCTGCGCCGATACCGGATGCGATCCGGCCACGCCGCGGATCGCCTGCTGATGGTGCCGGGAGGGGGAATCGAACCCCCACGGTGTTGCCACCGGCGGATTTTGAGTCCGCTACGTCTACCAGTTCCGTCATCCCGGCGCAGGCGAAGCGACGCGCAGCGGACCCGCATTATCGCCAAATTCGCGGGCGCCCGCACGGGAAGCGCGCCGCGGGGGGCGCGTCGCACGACGCGGCGACCGCGCTCGCCGCATCGCCGGCAAAGGCATGGGCGGCGTGCTCGCACCGTTGCGCGGGCCTGCACGGCGAACGCGACGGCGTCGCACTGGCTGCATCTGCGCCGCGTCGTGCGCGCCCGGCGCGTGGACACGACCCGAAACAATCGGGGATCAGGGGTTCGCGGCGGGACGCACGCGGACATAGGTGACGAATGCGAACGCCAGTCCCGCGTCGGACTGGCGGGACTCGCGCGCGGTCTCGCGCCACGCGGCGCGATCGATGGCCGGGAACCGCGTGTCACCGGCCACGTCGGCGTCGATCTCGGTCAGGTACATCATGTCGGCAAGCGGCAGCGCCACCGCGTAGAGCTCGCCGCCGCCGATGCAGAACGCGGGCGCCGGCATCCGCACCTGCGCCAGGGCCGCCGCGAACGAGGCGGCGGTTTCGGCGCCTTCGAAGACGGCGCCGGGTGCGCGGGTGACGACGATGTTCTGGCGCGCCGGCAGCGCGCGCGGGAGCGAGTCCCACGTGCGCCGGCCCATGATCACGGCGTGGCCAGTGGTGAGCGCGCGGAAGTGCTGCATGTCCTCGGGCAGGCGCCACGGCAGCGCGTTGGCCGCGCCGATCACGCCGTTGCGCGCGACGGCGGCGATCAGCGCAACCGGTCGCGCGGCAAGGGTCATCGGCAGCGGTTCGAGTCGGGATCGGGACGGTGGACGGCGCGGACGGCCAAGGCACGCTGCGCATCCGGGGGACGCGCAAAGGACGCCGGTGCCATAATGCGCGGTCGATTATAACTGCGGCCCCGTCGCGTGTATTACCCGCGCTCGTTCCTCAAGTTCATCCTGCTGGGCTTCCTTCTGGTCAGCCTGCCGCTGCTCTATGCACTCGGCGAGCTCATCCTGTCGCTCGACCGGCTCGCCTCGCAGAGCAGTACCGAGGTCCTGCAGGCGTCGCAGGCGGGACGCTCGAGCCGCCTGCTGCAGGAGCAGGCGACCACCCTCGAGCGGCTCGCGCGCCAGCAGATCATCCTCGAGGATCCCGCACTGATCGAGGACTACGGCCGCGTGCGCCAGGAATACCTGCAGACGATCCGGCAGCTGTCGCAGCTGCCGCTCGAAGCCCCGCAGCTGACCGCGCTCGAGGCGCTGCGCGAACGCGAAGGACGCCTGTACAACTCGCTCACGGCGCCGCAGCGCTCGGCGCAGGACATCGGCAAGCTCGCTGACGGCTACGCGGCGCTGGTCGAAGGCTCGCAGGGGATGCAGAACGCCACGGCGCAACTGACGCAACGCGCGATCGAGCGGCTCCAGGACACGGCGGCACGCGGACGCGAAAAGTGGCTGTGGCTCGCGCTCGCGACCGTCGGCATCGCGCTCGCGCTGGCGATCCTGTTCGCCGTGCTGCTGGTGCGTCCCATCCGCCAGCTCGACCAGGCGATCCGCCGGATGGGCACGGCCGATTTCACGCACGCAATCGAGGTGAACGGGCCGCAGGACCTGCGCTACGTCGGTCAGCGCCTCGAATGGCTGCGCTCGCGCCTGAACGAGCTCGAGCAGCAGCAGACGCGCTTTCTGCGCCACGTCTCGCACGAACTCAAGACGCCGCTCACCGCGGTGCGCGAGGGCGCGGAACTGCTGCGCGACAACGTCGGCGGGCGGCTCTCGGGCGAGCAGCAGGAGATCGTCCGCATCGTGCGCGAGAACACGCTGTCGCTGCAGAAGCTGATCGAGGACCTCCTCACCTACCACCAGACGCGCGCGATGGAACCCGCGACGCTGGGACCGGTCCCGCTGCCCGACGTGGTCCGGCGGGTGCTGCGCGAACAGAAGCTCGCGGCGCTCGCCCGCATGATCACCGTCGACGCGAAGCTCTCCCCGCTGGTCGTGACCGGGGATGCGGAGAGGATCCGCACCGTCGTCGACAATCTGATGTCCAACGCGATCAAGTACTCGCCGCGTTCCGGCGTCATCGAGGTCACCTGCGTCGCGCAGGACGGCTTCGCGGTGCTCGACGTCGCCGATCACGGGCCCGGCATCGAGCCAGACCTGCGCGAGCGCGTGTTCGACTCGTTCTACTCGGGCAAGGCGCCGGTGGACGGCAAGGTGAAGGGGTCGGGGCTTGGCCTCGCGATCGCGCGCGAGTACGCGCTCGCGCAGGCCGGGCGCATCGAGGTGCTGGATCGCGCGGACGGCGGGCGCGGCGTCCGCTTCCGCGTCTGGCTGCCGCTGGCGGTGGGGGCAGGGGCGCCGGCCGAGTCCGCCGCCGTGCGCGCGGCCGTGGCCGTGGGCGGGCACAAGTGAACGGCCAGCGGCGGGCGTTCGGCGCGATGCTCCGCGGCGGCGCGGCGGTGGTGGCGTGTGCGCTCGTCGCCGCTTGCGCGACGCCGCCGCCGCCGCCGATCACGATCGAAGAGGAGATGGAGCCGGAGCGCGTGCAGGTGCCCACGCCGCTCATCGAGTACCCGCCCATCGAGCCCGTCGAACCCCCGATCCTGCCGGCGCCGGTCCCCGAGGCGCGCGTCGATCCGCCCGTGGGGACCGCGGTGCCGGGACCGGGCACACTGGCGCTCGCCGCCCCCTCCACGTTCTCGGCCGCGCCCACGTTGCGCGAGCCGCCGGTCGAGGACACCGAACTCATCGTGCTGCTCGCGGACCTGCAGCGCTACGGCGGCCTCGGTCCGGACGAGGCGAAGCGCGAACTCGCCAACGTGACCGCGCTGCTCGGACGGCAGCGCACCGACGCGAACCGCGTGCGGCTCGCCGTGCTCTACACCGTGGTCCGCACCAATCCGCAGGATGACCAGCGCGCGTTGCAGCTGCTCGAGAACGTGTCGAAGAGCAACCCGGGGTCGCCCGCGGTGAAGCAGCTCGCGTTCGTGCTGCAGGCGCAGATCAGCGGGCGCCAGCGCGCGGTGCGCGACGAGCAGCAGAAGGCCGACGCCGCGCTGCAGAAGCTCGAGGCGTTGCGGCAGATGGAACGCAGCCTGCTGCGCGAACGCGCGCGCAGCGGCGGAGGCGGGGGCGGGGGCGGTGGCTCGGGCGGCGGCAGCGGCGGCGGCTCGGGGGGCGGTTCCGGTGGCGGTGGATGATGTTCAACGAACGAGGATTCCCATGACCTCCGGCGACATACTTCTGGTGGACGACGATCCGGACCTGCTCAAGTTGATCAGCCTGCGGCTGACGTCGGCCGGATACCGGGTGCGCACGGCCGAAAGCGGCGAGACGGCGCTCGCGGCGATCGCCGTGCGCCGGCCCGCGGCGGTCGTCACCGACCTGCGCATGCCGGGCATCGACGGCCTGCAGCTCTTCGATGCGATCAACCGCGAGCACGCGGGCCTGCCCGTGCTGATCCTGACCGCGCACGGCACCATTCCCGACGCGGTCGCCGCGACGCAGCGGGGCGTGTTCGGCTTCCTGACCAAGCCGTTCGACAGCCAGGAGCTGCTGGCGAAGGTTGCGTCCGCGCTCAAGCTGTCCGGCCAGGACGCCGGCCGCGGCGATTCGGCGCCGGGCGAGTGGCGCGAAGGCATCATCACGCGCAGCCCGCTGATGGAGGACCTGCTGCGGCAGGCGAAGCTCGTCGCGGAGTCCGACGCGAGCGTGCTCATCTTCGGCGATTCGGGCACGGGCAAGGAGCTGATCGCGCGGGCGATCCACCGCGCCAGCCCCCGCCGCGACCATCCCTTCATCGCCGTGAACTGCGGCGCGATCCCGGCCGAGCTCCTCGAGTCGGAACTGTTCGGCCACGCGCGCGGCGCGTTCACCGGCGCCGTGCAGGCGCACAAGGGCCTGTTCCAGGCCGCCGACGGCGGCACGCTGCTGCTCGACGAGATCGGCGACATGCCGATGCCGTTGCAGGTGAAGCTCCTGCGCGTGCTGCAGGAGGGCGAGGTGCGGCCGGTCGGGTCGACGCAGGCGATCCCCGTGAACGTCCGCGTGATCTCCGCCACGCACCGTGACCTGGACGCGCAGAAGGCGTCGGGCCAGTTCCGCGAGGACCTCTATTACCGGCTCAACGTCGTTTCGCTGCGCCTGCCGCCGCTGGCGGAGCGGCGCGAGGACATTCCCGTGCTCGCCGCGCACTTCGTGCGCCGGCTGGCGGAGCGCTACCGCAAGGCGCCGCCCACGCTGGCGCCCGACGCGATGGCGCTGCTGGTGGCCGCGCCCTGGCCGGGCAACGTGCGGCAGCTGCTCAACCTGCTGGAACAGGCGCTCGCCCTCAACACCACCAGCGTGATCCCGGCGACGCTCGTGCAGAGCGCGCTCAAGGAAGACGCGGCGGCGCTCGTGCCGTTCGAGGAGGCGCGGAAGTCGTTCGAACGCGACTACCTCGTCCGGCTGCTCAAGATCACCGGCGGCAACGTGACGCAGGCGGCCCAGCTCGCCAAGCGCAATCGGACCGAGTTCTACAAGCTGCTGCAGCGCCACAGCCTCGAGCCGTCGATGTTCAAGGAAGCGAAGGCGTAGCAACGTCCGCAAGGGTGTCACGCGAACGGTTGCACTGTCGGGCGCCAGCGACACGCATTAGCCTGTCGAATCATCGGCTTAATGCTATTGTCATGCGCGGCGTCGGCGGATGGAGACAAACGCGCGATTCCCGGCGTCGCCGGGCCGCCTGTGTCCGCGCCGTACGTTTGCGTGTCGTTTCATTCCTGATTCCGCGCCGCGGCGTGCGGACAACGCAGGCGTTCGCGGCGGCTGGCACATCGATTGCTTTAGCAAGGGTGCGAAGTACGCGTTGTCCACCCGAGGCCGATGGCAATGGATACGTTCTCTCCCGAGTTCTCCCAGTACTGGCAGCAGGAAGCCGGCACCGCGTCGGCGAATTCCATCGCCATGAAACGGGACGACGATACCTTCGCGCAGCAAGTCGCGCTCGAGGAACTCGTCGAACGGGTGACGGCTGCACGCAGCGTGGTCTGACCGCGCCGGAAACGCATCGGGCCGCGGAGGCCCGCCCGGCCCATGGGGCAGGGAACGCTCCGCACGAATCGATCCCCCTTGCCCGCTCACTTCCTCCCGGCGGGCTTTTTTTTGTCCCGCGCGCGGTGACGATGCTGCGTGCCGGGGACTGCGCGGCCGCCACTCACGGCGCGCGTCATGAAGTGCGACAATCCCGGGACTTCCTTACCTGACCTGGGTGCGGCGCCATGGGCCATTGGATCGAACTCGCAGCGGCGGACGGCGCGCGTCCGGCCGCGTACCGGTCGGACCCGGCGGGTACGCCGCGCGGCGGTCTCGTCGTCGTCCAGGAAATCTTCGGCGTCAACGGCCACATCCGTCGCGTGTGCGACGGCTTCGCGGCGGACGGCTATGTCGCGATCGCGCCGGCGCTCTTCGATCGCTACCAGAGGAACGTCGACTGGGGCTACACGCCCGACGACATCGCCCGTGGCCGCGAACTTCGCGGCCGCGCGGACAACCGTTCCGCGCTGGCCGACATCGCCGCCGCGCAAGCGGTCGCGGGCGCGGCGGGCAAGGTGGGCGTGGTCGGATACTGCTGGGGTGGCCTGCTCGCGTGGCTCGCGGCCGCCCGGGTGCCGGGCTTCGCGTGCGCGATCGCCTATTACGGCGGCGGCATGCCGGACGCGATCGACAACACGCCCCTGTGCCCGGTCCTCGCGCACTTCGGCGAGCAGGACGCGATGATTCCGCTTCCCGGCGTGCAGGCGCTGGCGGCGGCGCATCCGTCGGCGCAGGTCCACACGTACGCGGCCGGGCACGGCTTCAATTGCGACGAACGAGGTTCGTTCGACGCCGCGGCGGCGGTACTTGCGCGCGAGCGCACGCTCGCGTTCCTGCGGCAGCACGTGGGCTAGCGACGCACCGCGTATCGCGCTACTTGGGACGATCTGCGAAAGTCCCACCTGCGGGCGACTCGCACACAGCCCGCCGCACGACACTCGTCTTTGCGTAGCCTTTGCTGGTGGCCGCCGCCGGGCCGCCCCAAGGTGGCCGCCTGACTTCGCCGTTGCAGTGCCGGCCGGAAAAGGCGCAACGCTGGCTTCACGACATCCACCGGCCCGACGGACGCCTTTTGCGGACGTTCCCTAGACGGCCACCGGCGCCTTCAGCGCCGGGTGGCTCGTGTAGTCCGCGAACTCGATGTCCTCGTATGCGTACTCGAATACCGTCGGTGGCCGCCGCTTCAGCACGAGGCGCGGCAACGGGTACGGTGTGCGCGCGAGCTGCGTTGCCACCTGCTCCAGGTGGTTGAGGTACAGGTGGCAGTCGCCGCCGGTCCAGATGAAGTCGCCGGGGACGAGATCGCATTGCGCGGCGACCATGTGGGTCAGCAGCGCGTACGACGCGATGTTGAAGGGCACCCCCAGGAAGATGTCCGCGCTGCGCTGGTAGAGCTGGCACGACAGGCGTCCGTTCGCCACGTAGAACTGGAAGAACGCGTGGCACGGCGGCAGCTTCATCCGCGGGATGTCGCCGACGTTCCACGCGGACACGATGAGCCGCCGCGAGTCCGGATTGCGCCGGATTTCCGCGATGACACTGGCGAGCTGGTCGACGTGCCCGCCGTCCGGCAGCGGCCACGATCGCCACTGGTGGCCGTAGATGGGTCCCAGATCCCCGTTCGCGTCCGCCCACTCGTCCCAGATCGAGACGCCGTGGGCCTTCAGGTACGCGATGTTCGTCTCGCCGCGCAGGAACCACAGGAGCTCGTGCACGATGGACTTCGTGTGCACCTTCTTCGTCGTCAGCAGCGGGAAGCCGCGCGCCAGGTCGAAGCGCATCTGGTAGCCGAACACCGACAGCGTGCCGGTGCCGGTGCGGTCGTCCTTGCGGTCGCCGTGGTCGCGGACGTGGCGCATGAAATCGAGATATTCCTGCATGACCAATTGTAGCGTGACGAAAACACTCCGCGCTGCGCGCTCCGCGTTTTCGTCCCGGTCTGGTCAGCTCGAAAGTCTTGGGGCGGCCCGGCGCCTTTCTCGCGGAAAGGGCACGAAGGGCGCCGCTCGACGGCGCTGGCGCGCCGCGCCGCCGGTTTGCGCGCTGACTGCCTGCGTTCGGGTGCGTCGGCTGCTCGGCGGCCGGGGTCCGACCGTTCGTCGGCGCGTCACGCGGGGGGATTGACGACGTGCCGGATCGCCGGTTCAATGCAACCACATAACTAGTCTGATAGTTATATAAACCGAACGCGACGACGCGTCTGGAATCGATCCGCCCGACCCGACCGATGAATCCGAGCTACGCCCGCACCATCCCCCGCGCCTGGCGCCGCACCGCCGGGATCTTCGTCGCACTTGGCGACCCGCACCGGCAGCGGATCGTGCTGATGTTCGAGCCTGGCGAGCGCCTGACGGTGGGGCAGATCGTCGCGGCGTCGACGCTGTCGCGCTCGGCCGTCGCGCACCACCTCAAGGTGCTGCGCGAGGCGGGCGTGCTGCGCGCCGAGAAGATCGGCAAGGAAGTCTGGTACCGCACCGACCCGGGTGCCGTGCGCGAAGGGCTCGAATCGGTGCTCGACTACCTGTCCGACCTGTGAGGGTGCGATGCTGACGTGGATCCTCGGCGCGTTCGCGTGTTGCCTGTGGCTGGAACGGCGGGCCCCCGGCTGGCGGTTGCCGCACGTGCCCGACGGGCCGTGGCGGCAGCTTCCACCCGATCCACCACAGCCCGCGCCGGCTCGAGGTGATCACGTCCTTCTACAAGCATCCGCTGGAGATGGTCGCGAATTCGCTGCTGGGCAGCGTGCTAGTCTATCCGTTGCTCGGGTTGTCGCCCGCGGCCGGCGCGGTGTACACGCTCTGCACGGCGCTCGGCGAATTCTTCTACCACACGAACTGCCGCACGCCGCATTGGGTGGGCTACGTGTTTCAGCGGCCGGAAATGCATCGCATTCATCACCAGCACGGGGTCCATCGCTACAACTACGGCGACATCGTCTGGTGGGACATGCTGTTCGGAACGTGGCGGAACCCGAGCACGTGGGACGGCGCCTGCGGCTTCACCGCCGAACGCGAGGAGCGCCTCCCCGACATGCTGCGATTCCGTGACGTCCACCACGAGACGCGCGCGACGTGAACCGCCGACGCTTCCTCGGCGCCGCGGGCGCCACCGGTGCGGCCGGCCTGCTCGGCGGGTGCGACTTTTCGCTGACCCAGGGCCTCCTGAACGCGTGCCACGCGGACATGCCGCAGCACCTGCGCACGCACGCGCTGGTGGCGGCCGCATGGCACGGACTCGACCCGCGCAACGTGTGGGACGTCCATTGCCACCTCCTCGGCACCGGCGACTCGGGCTCCGGCATCTGGATCAATCCGACGCTGGAGCGCATCTGGCAACCGGCGCAGTACCTGCAGCGGCTGTTCTACATGAATGCGAGCTGCGCGCATCAGTCCCCGGGCCGCGTCGACGCGAGCGTCGTCGACCGGCTGCTCAACCAGTCCGAGGCGATGGCGCCGGGATTCCGCACGCTGCTCCTCGCGTTCGACTGGGCGCGCGACGAGGCGGGGGCGCCGCTGCGCGAGCGCTCGACGTTCCACGTCCCCGACGCGTATGCCGCCGACGTCGCCGCGCAGCATCCCGAAGTGTTCGAGTGGGCGGCGTCCGTCCACCCGTACGCGCCCGATGCGCTCGACCGGCTCGACGCCGCGAAGGCACGCGGCGCGCGTGCGGTGAAGTGGCTGCCGTCCGCGCAGGGCATCGACCCCGCGTCGGAACGCTGCGACCGGTTCTACGAGAAGTTGAAGTACCTGCGGCTGCCGCTCATCTCGCACGCCGGCGACGAGCGCGCCGTGCGCGGCTTCGGCGAGCACCTCGGCAACCCGCTGCTGCTGCGCCGTCCGCTCGCGGCCGGCGTGAATGTCGTGGTCGCGCACTGCGCGTCGCTCGGCATGGGGCGCGACCTCGACCATCCGGATTCGCCGCTGGTGGACAATTTCGAACTCTTCGCGCGCCTGATGGACGACCCGCAGCATCGCGCGAACCTGCACGGCGACATCTCGGCGGTCACGCAGGGGAACCGCATGGACGTCGTCGAGGTGCTGCTCGCGCGGCGCGACTGGCATCCGCGGCTGCTGAACGGGTCCGACTATCCGCTGCCCGGCGTGCTCCCGGTGATTTCGCTGCCCGCACTGGTATCGCGCAGGCTGCTCGATCCCTCGGCGGTCGCGCCGCTGCGCGAACTGCGCGACCACAACGTGCTGCTGTTCGACTTCGTGCTGAAGCGGGCCGTTGCCCGCGACGGCGCGGGCTTCGCGGCGTCGGTGTTCGAGACCCGTCCCTTCTTCCTCCAATCGGCCTGACGATGATCGTCGCAAAGGAAGAGAACGCGCCCGCCGTCCGCGCGAAGGCGGGGACCCGGCGTCCTGCGCCGAACGCCACCCGGTCCAGGCCCCCGACTACCCCCTCGCGGGCAGGTTCTTCGCGCGGACGACGACCTGCCGAGTGCCGGCGCCATGCAACGACATAGCGTTCAACAGGACCGCGCACCGACCATGCACGAGCGGAGCCAGTACGACCTCCTGCGGCAACGCCGCTTCGCCCCGTTCTTCTGGACGCAGTTCCTGGGCGCGGGCAACGACAACATCTTCAAGAACGCGCTGATCATCTTCGTCGCGTATCACGCGGCCGCGCACGCGGCCTACGACGCGAATACGCTGGTGAACGTCGCCGCGGGCGTGTTCATCCTGCCGTTCGTGCTGCTCTCGGCGTCCGCGGGGCAGCTCGCCGACAAGTACGAGAAGTCGCGCTTCATCCGCCTCATCAAGCTCTTCGAGATCGCGATCATGGCGATCGGGACGGTCGGCTTCTGGCAGTCGAACCTCACGCTGCTCTTCACGGCGCTGTTCCTGATGGGCGTGCATTCGACGCTGTTCGGCCCGGTCAAGTACGCGATCCTGCCGCAGCACCTGCAACAGGACGAGCTGATCGGCGGCAACGGCCTGGTCGAGATGGGGACGTTCGTCGCGATCCTCATCGGCACGATCGTCGGCGGGGTCGTCGTCGCGATCCCCGGCAACGGGCCGGTGATGGCGGGCCTGGCCGCGGTGACGGTCGCCGTCGCCGGCTGGATCGTGAGCCGCGACATCCCGGATACGCCGGCCGTCGCGCCGGACCTCGTGCTCAACTGGAACCCGTTCACCGAAACCGCGAAGAACCTGCGCTTCGCGTACGGCAACCGCGTGGTCTGGCTGTCGATGCTCGGCATCTCGTGGTTCTGGTTCTACGGCGCGACGTTCCTCACGCAGTTCCCGAACTTCGCGAAGAACGTGCTGGGCGGCGACGAGCACGTGGTCACGCTGATGCTCGCGCTGTTCTCGGTCGGCATCGGCGTCGGGTCGCTGCTGTGCGAGCGCCTGTCGGGACGCAAGGTCGAGATCGGCCTCGTGCCGTTCGGGTCGATCGGCCTCACGGTGTTCGCGGTGGACCTCTGGTTCGCCACGCGCGGCCTCACGGCGACGGGACTCTACGGCGTCGGCGCGTTCCTTGCGCAACCCGGGCACTGGCGCGTGATCGCGGACCTCATGCTGATCGGGCTCTTCGGCGGCTTCTACATCGTGCCGCTGTACGCGCTGATCCAGCAGCGCTCGGAAGCCTCGCACCGGTCGCGGATCATCGCCGCGAACAACATCCTCAACGCGCTGTTCATGGTGGCGTCGGCGGGCCTGGCCATCGTGCTGCTCGGCGCGGGTCTGTCGATTCCGGACCTCTTCCTCGTGACGGCGCTGCTCAACGCCGCCGTTGCCGTGTTCATCTACAAGCTGGTGCCCGAGTTCCTGATGCGGTTCCTCGCGTGGCTGCTGATCCACACGTTCTATCGCGTGCGGAAGGTTGGCCTCGATCACGTGCCCGAGACCGGGCCGTGCATCGTCGCGTGCAACCACGTGAGCTACGTCGACGCGATCGTCATCGCCGCCTGCGTGCGCCGGCCGATCCGCTTCATCATGGACCACCGGATCTTCCGCGTGCCGCTGCTCAACTGGCTGTTCGAGACGATGCAGGCGATTCCCGTCGCCTCCGCGCGCGAGGACGCGGCGTTGAAGGAGGCGCGCGTTCGACACCGCGGCGAAGGCGCTGCGCGCCGGCGAAGTGGTCGGCATCTTCCCCGAGGGGGCGCTGACCGGCGATGGCGAGATGCACGCGTTCCGTCCGGGCATCGAGCGGTTGGTGTCCGAGACGCCGGTACCGGTGGTGCCCATGGCGCTGTCCGGCCTCTGGGGCAGCTTCTTCTCGCGCTCCTACGAGGGCAAGGCGATGCGGCGCTGGCGCGGCGTCTTTTCGCGCATCACGCTGACGGTCGCGGCGCCGGTGCCGCCCGCGGACGCCACGCCGGACGCGCTGCACGCCAGGGTGCTGGCATTGCGCGGCGACGTCCGCTAGCGCGCCCGCGATGACGCAATACGCCACGCGCCACGAAGGAGCGAAATGATCGCACTGGGCATCGTCATCGGCGGCATCCTCGGCGCCGTCGCGCTCGGCTGGTCGGGGGCGGTCGCCGGCGCCTTCGTCGGGTTCATCGTCGCGCTCGCGATGCGCACGCGCAAGGAGGTCAAGGCGCGCGAGGCGGGTCGCGCGAGCACTCCGGCCGCGCCCGATGCGCAGGCTTCCGCGCTGCCCGCGACGGCCTTGGCCCCGGCGCGGACGCTCGACGCCGTCGCTCGACCGGCGCCTCGCGGACATCGAGCGACGGCTCGCGGCGATCGAGCGCGCGACCGGTCTGGCGCCGGCGGCTGCCGCGACACCGGCAGCGCCGTTCGACACCAGGACCGCTGCCGCGGCGCATGGCCGCCGCGCCGCTCGCGCCGGCCCGCACCGAGGCGGACGTTCCCGCGCGCGACGAGGACGCGCCACGCACGCCGGCCGGATTCGGGCGTGCGCAGGACGGCACGCTCGCTCCCGCGCCCGACGCGCTCGCCGACCGGGGCGCGGTGCCGGCCGCGCCGCGGCCGCCGCGCGACGATGCGTTCGTTCGGCCCGCAACCGCGCCCGCCGCCAATCCGCTGTGGGCGTGGTTCACGGGCGGCAACGTGCTGACCCGCATCGGCGTGATCGCGCTCTTCTTCGGCATCGGCTTCCTCCTCAAGTACCTGGCCGAGTTCGTGACGGTGCCGCTCGAAGCGAAGCTGCTGGGCGTCGCGCTGGTGGGCGTCGCGCTGGTCGTGCTCGGCGTGCGGCTGTCCGGCAACCGCGCCCGGCTACGGGCTGTCGCTCGAGGGCGCCGGTGCCGGCATCCTGTACCTGACGACGTTCGCCGCATTCAAGCTCTACGACGTGCTCCGCCGCTGCCTGCGTTTGCGCTGCTGGTCGCGGTTTCGGTGCTCACCGTCGGACTTGCGGTGCGCGCGGATTCGCAGCCGCTCGCGGGTCTCGCGATCGCGGGCGGCTTCCTCGCGCCGTTCCTGGTCGCGACGTCGGGCGGGCCCCCGGCGCGCCTGTTCGGCTACTTCGCGGTGCTCAACGCGGCGATCTTCGCGCTCGCGTGGGTTCGCGCGTGGCGCGCGCTCAACGTGCTGGGGTTCGTGTTCACGTTCGCGCTCGGGCTCTTCTGGGGTGCGCAGTACTACGATCCCGCGCACTTCGCGACCGTCGAGCCGTTCCTGGTGCTGTTCTTCCTGTTCTACGTGGCCATCGCGATCCTGTACGCGAAGCGCGGGCCGTTCGCCGCGAAGGCGCCGGTGGACGCGCTGCTCGTGTTCGGCGTGCCGCTCGTGGGCTTCGCGCTGCAGTCGGCGCTGGTCGAGGACACTCGATACGGCGTCGCGTGGAGCGCGATCGCCGTCGCGGCGCTCTACGGCGTGCTCGCGGCGGGGCTCTGGCGCCGCGCCGAGGAAGGCCTCGCGCTGCTCGCGCGGGCCTTCCTGGTGCTCGCGATCATCTTCGCGACGATCGCGATTCCGTACGCGTGCGACGCACGCTGGACGTCCGCGTGGTGGGCGCTCGAGGCGGCCGGCGTGTACTGGATCGGGTGCCGGCAGCGGCAGCCGCTGGCCCGCGGCTTCGCGCTGCTGCTGCAGGTCGGCGCGGCCGCCGCGTTCATCGTCGGCAACGTCGACGCGGAGGGCCCGCTGTTCCTCAACGCGTCGTTCGCCGGCACGACGCTGATCGCGCTCGCCGGGTTCGCGACGGCGTTCGTGGCCGACCGGCATCGCGACGCGATCTCGCCGCACGAGCGACTCGTCGCGCCGCTCCTGCTCCTGTGGGCGGGCGCATGGTGGTACGCCGGCGGGGCCATCGAGATCGACCGGGTGCTGCCCGAACGCAGCGAGGGCAATGCGTTCCTCGCGTTCGCCGTCGGCAGCGTCGCGCTCGCGCTCGCGCTGCGGCGCTGGCTGCGCTGGTCGCGCCTCGCGTGGTTCGGCGTGGCGCTGCTGCCGCTGATGGCGCTCGTCGCGTTCGCCGACTGGGATCGCATGCGCACGACGCTGACCGCCTATGGCTGGGTGGTGTGGCCGCTCGCGTGGCTGCTGCACTGGCGCGTGCTGCACGCGGCGGATGCGCTGCGTTCCGGCGAAGCGCTCGCCGATGCGCCGCCCGGCCCCGCGCGGCGCTTCCTCGCCTTCGCGCACTCGGCATCGGCGATCTCGCTCGTCGCGTGGCTCGCGTGGGAGGCGAGCGAATGGGTCGGACGCGCGTTTCCGGAGGGGACCGTCTGGATGCCGAGCGCCGCCGCCTGGCCCGCGATCGCGTATCTCGTGCTGATCGCGCGCGGTGCGCACGTGCAACGCTGGCCCTTCGCGGACTATCGCGACGCGTACGCGGCGAGCGCCGCGACGACGATCGCCGCGCTGCTCGCGGTCTGGTACGCGCTGGTGAACGTGATCTCGCCGGGCGGCACCGAACCGCTGCCGTACCTGCCGCTCGCGAACCCGCTCGACCTGACGCTGCTGGCGACGCTCGCCGCGCTGTTCGCATGGGCGCGCGACACCGCGCGCGTGGCCGAGCGCACGCTGTACGCGTGGTTCGGCGTGGCGGTGTTCGTCGCTCGTCAACGCGCTGGTGTTCCGCGCGGTCCACCAGTGGCTCGACGTGCCGTGGCGCCTGTCGTCCCTGCTGGCGTCGAAGCCGCTGCAGGCCACGCTCACGCTCATGTGGTCGGCCACCGCGCTGCCATTGATGCTGCTCGCGACGCGGCGCTCGATCCGGCCGCTGTGGATGGTGGGGGCGGGGCTCCTCGCCGTCGTCGTGATCAAGCTCTTCGTGCTCGACCTGGGTGCGCTGTCCGGATTGCCGCGGATCGTCGCGTTCCTCGGTGTGGGCGCGCTGCTGCTGCTGATCGGTTACCTGGCGCCGCTGCCGCCGGCGCAGGCGGACGAGGAGAAGCGGCGCGCGGCGACGAGGTGAGGGGGGCCACGCCATGTCCGATGCAAGACAGTCGATCCTGACGTGGGCACGCGGCGGGCAACTGCCCGCCGGTGCCTTGCCCCGCGCGTTGCAGGTGGCCGGTGTCACGCCGGGTGCCGCGCAATGGCGGGTCTTCCTCGAGCGCCTGCTGACCTGGCTCGGTGCCGCGTGCCTGGCGGCGGCGGCCGTGTATTTCATCGCGGCGAACTGGCAGGCGCTGGGCCGGTACGCGAAGTTCGCGCTGGTCGAAGGCGCGCTCGTCGCGGCGCTCGCGCTCGCGTACTGGCGCGGCCTCGACTCGCTGCCCGGGCGCGCGGCGCTGTTCGTCGCCTCGGTGCTGATGGGCGTGCTGCTGGCGCTCGTGGGCCAGGTGTACCAGACGGGCGCCGACACGTTCGAGCTGTTCGCCGCGTGGGCCGTCGCGATCTTCGTATGGGTCGCGATTTCGCGGCAACCGGCGCTGTGGCTGCTGTGGATCGCGCTCGTCGACATCGCGATCGTCCTCTACTTCCGCACCAACGCCGCGCGCGCGGTTGGCGTCACCGGACTTGTCTTCGCGCCGCGCATCGCGCTTTGGATCGTGTTCGCCACCAATGTCGTGGCGCTGGCCGCCTGGGAATGGCTCGGCACGAGCAGGGGCGGATGGCTCGCGGTGCGCTGGGCGCCGCGCGTGCTCGCCGTCGGTCGCGGGCGCCGCGGTCACGCTGCTCGTCGTGTACGACGTCCTCGGCCTCGGGACGTCCGCGTCCGGCGGGTCGTGGGTGCCCTACGCGCTGTTCGTCGCCGCGCTCTACTGGGCGTACCGCGTGCGCACGGTGGATCTCTTCATGCTCGCCGGCATGGTGCTCTCCGTGGTGGTCGTCGTCTCGTTCGCGCTGGGGCGGCCGGCACTCGAGCACGGCGGCGCGGGGGCGTTCCTGCTGATCGGCCTCACGCTGATCGGCTGCGCGGCGGCCGGCGGCTACTGGCTGAGGCAGGTCGGCGCGCAGATGCGAGGCTCGCCATGACGTCGGTCACGGGCGTCTGGGAGCGGCTGGCCGCCGCCGGGATCGTCAGCGGAACGGCGCCACCCGCAGCCGACGATCAGAGCCCGTGGTACGTCACCGCGATGCTGGGCGTGGCGGCATGGTTGTCCGCGCTGTTCCTGCTGGCGTTCGTGGCCATTGCGCTGTCCGACCTGTTGCGCAACGCGACGTCGGCCATCGTCACCGGGGCGCTGCTGTGCGCCGTCGCGATCGCGCTGCTGCGCATCGCAGCCGGCGGCGTGTTTGCGACGCAGCTCGCCATCGCGGCGAGCCTTGCCGGACAGATGCTGGTCATGTTCGGACTCCTGGAGGGATCCGCGCGCGACGCGGCGTCCTGGGGCGTCATCGCGGTGTTCGAGGCGATCCTCGTCGCCGTTGCGCCGCAGCCCATGCATCGCGTGCTCGCGACACTCGGGGCCGCGGTGGCGTTGCGGATGGCGTTGGGCGCCGCCGCCGTCGCCGCACTCTTCCCGGCGTTGGTCGCGGCCGCGTTCGTCGCGGCGCAGGGCGCAACACCGCAACGGCTGCTGCGGGATTCGCTGTGGGCGCCGGTATCGACCGGGCTCGCGCTGGCGCTGCTGCTGGTGATCCCGTTTGCGCTGCTGGACAGTCTCTTCTTCGCCGCCGGCCGTTCCGCGCCCCTCGTCGGCGTTGCCGCGTGGGCGGGCACCGCGGCGGTCGTGTGCATTTTCGTCGCGTCCATCGCACGCCTGCTGCGCGAAGCCGGCATCGGCTGGCGGTCGCGCACCGGCGCGTGGGCGCTGGCCGGCGGCATCCTGCTGTCGCTCGCCGCATGGCCGGTGCCGGGCGTCGTGGTCGCGCTGATCGTGCTGCTGGAGGCGTTCGCCGCCGGCCGGCGTGCGCTGGCGGGCCTGGCGGTCGTGGCGCTGCTGGCCGCGCTCGCGCACTACTACTTCGCGCTGCAGGCGCCGCTGCTCGTCAAGGCGGGAGCGCTCGCCGCGACCGGCGTCGTGCTTCTCGGCGCCCGCGTTGCGCTGCGCTTCGCGCGCGGCGCCGAACCGGAGGCCGATCATGCGTAAGGCGCTGCTGATCGCGGCGGGCGTCATCGCGCTGGCGGCGGTGAACTGGTCGATCCACGCGCGCGAGTCGCTGCTGCGCGACGGTGAGGTCGTGCTGCTGGAACTCGCCCCGCTCGACCCGCGATCGCTGATGCAAGGCGACTACATGGCGCTGCGGTTCAGGCTTGCGGAGGCTGCGTTCGGCCGCGACGCGGCGAGGGGCGTCGCGAGTCGCGAGCCGCGGCCCGATGGCCACGTCGTGGTTCACCGCGGTGCCGAGGGCGTGGCCACCTTCGTCCGTCTCGACGATGCGACGCCGCTTGCCGCCGACGAGCTGCGGCTGCGCTACCGCTGGCGCGCCGGCGCGCCGAAGTTCGCGACGAACGCGTACTTCTTCGAGGAAGGCGCGGCGGAAGCGTACGCCGGCGCGCGCTACGGCGAACTGCGCGTCGCTCCGGACGGCGAGGTGATCCTCACCGGCCTGCGCGATGCGCAGCGGCGGCCCCTGGCCGCGACCGCCGCGCGATAGCCCTGCGAAATCCAACCTCCAACGACTCGCATGCAGCCAGTCGCACGACATTCGTTTCTTGGTGAGCATGGTTGGCGGCCACCGCCTTGGTTGCCAACTTAGTTGCCAACTTAGTTGCCAACTTGGTTGCCAACCTGGCCGCTCCCAAGGCGGCCGCCTGACTTCGAAGTTGCAGTACCGGCCGCAACAGGCGCGACGCCGCCTTCGCGTCATCCAAGAGGCCCCATGGACGCCTTTTGCGGACGTTCTTCAGTCGGGATACGCCGCCGCCACGAGCGCCGGCAGCACGCTGCCCGCCGCGCCGCGCAGCACGTGGTCCGCGGCACGCGACAGCGGTGTGACTTCGCGGTTGATCTCGACGACGAGCGCGCCGCGTTGCTGCGCATGCGCCGGAAGCGCGGCCGCCGGGTACACCTCTCCCGACGTGCCGACGACGAGCATGACGTCGCATTGACGCGCGGCGTCCTCGGCGGCGGCGAGCGCCGCGACCGGCAGCGCCTCGTCGAACCACACGATGTCCGGGCGCAGGAACGCGCCGCACTCCGGGCAGCGCGGCGGCAGGCCGTCGGTCGCTTCGGTCCAATGCGGCACAGGCGTGCCGTCGCGCGAGCAGCGCACGCGGGTGAGGTTGCCGTGCAGCTCGACCAGCCTCAGGCTGCCCGCGCGCTGGTGCAGGCCATCCACATTCTGCGTGGCGAGCAGGAACTCCGGCACGCGCGTCTCGAGCGCGGCGAGCGCGCGATGCGCGGCGTTCGGCGCGACACGCGCGACCATGTCGCGGCGCATCGCGTACCAGTCCCACACGCGCTTCGGATGCCGCGCGAAGGCGGAAGGCGTGGCGAGCTCGAGCGGATCGAACTGCGCCCACAGGCCCTGCTGCGCATCGCGGAAGGTCGGCACGCCGGACTCGGCCGAGCACCCCGCGCCGGTCAGCACGGCGACGTGCCGCGCGGCGCGCAGCGCGCGCGACAGTTCGAGCGGAATGGCGGTCGCATGCTCGTCCATGGGCGCATTCTGGCACGCGCGGACGCGCGTCCGGACGCGCTCGATGCGCATGCTAAACTCGAAAACGATCCTTCGAGTCGCGACCGTCCATGTCCGGCAACACGTTCGGCACGTTGTTCTCCGTCACTTCGTTCGGCGAATCGCACGGTCCCGCGATCGGCTGCGTCGTCGACGGCTGCCCGCCCGGCCTCGCGCTGTCCGAACCGGACATCCAGGTCGAGCTCGACCGCCGCCGGCCCGGGACGTCGCGCCATGTGACGCAGCGGCGCGAGAGCGATACCGTCGAGATCCTCTCCGGTGTCTTCGAGGGCCGCACGACGGGGTCGCCGATCGCGCTCCTGATCCGCAACGAGGACCAGCGCAGCAAGGACTACTCGAACATCGCCGACACGTTCCGTCCCGGCCACGCCGACTACACGTACTGGCAGAAATACGGCATTCGCGACCATCGCGGCGGCGGGCGCCAGTCGGCCCGCGAAACCGCCGTGCGCGTGGCGGCCGGCGCGATCGCGCGCAAGTGGCTGCGCGAGCGCCACGGCGTGGCGATCCGCGGGCACCTGACGCAGCTCGGCCCCAACGTGATCCCGTTCGAGGACTGGGCGCACGTCGACGCCAACCCGTTCTTCGTCGCGAACGCGACGGTGGTCCCGGAGCTGGAAGCGTTCATGGACCGCCTGCGCAAGTCGGGCGATTCCTGCGGCGCACGCATCGAAGTGGTCGCGTCCGGCGTGCCCGTCGGCTGGGGCGAGCCCGTCTACGGCAAGCTCGACGCCGACCTGGCCGCCGCGATGATGGGCATCAACGCGGTCAAGGGCGTCGAGATCGGCGCGGGTTTCGCGTCCGTCGCGCAGCGCGGCACCGAGCACTCGGATGAGATGACGCCCGACGGTTTCCTGAGCAACCATGCGGGCGGCATCCTGGGCGGCATCTCGACGGGGCAGGACGTCCGCGTGGCCATCGCGGTGAAGCCGACGTCGTCGATCCGGCTCGACCGCCATTCGATCGACAAGGCGGGTCGGCCGGTGATCGTGAATACGCACGGCCGCCACGATCCGTGCGTCGGCATCCGCGCGACGCCGATCGCCGAGGCGATGCTGGCGGTGGTGCTGATGGATCACGCGCTGCGCCATCGCGCGCAGAACGCCGATGTGCGCACCGACACGCCGCGCATCGCGGGAGCGGCGCCGTCGAACGTCGCCGTGCGCTACGCGCGACCGGCACCGGTCGCCGACCCGGATCCGGACGAAGCCTGAGCCTTCGCTACGTCGCGTCGCGCCGCTAGTCGATGGCGGCGCGGCGATCGCGGGTCAGCCCTCGACGGGACGATCCGGCGCCGACGTGACGGCAGCGATCGTCGCGGCGGCTTCGCCCCGCGCGAAGCGCACGCCGACCGTGTCACCCGCGTGCAACTGCGCGGCGTCGACGACGATGTCGCCGCCCGGGCGCGCGACGATCGCATAGCCGCGCTCGAGCACGGCCTGCGGATTGAGCAGCGCGAGCGCCTGCGCCGATGTGGCAACCCGGTCGGCCGCGCGCGCGATGCGCTCGGGCCCCAGGCGCGCCCACGCGTCGCGCAGGCGGGTCAGGCGCTGTGCCGCGGGCAGCGGTGCACGCAGTTCGCGCAACAGCTGGCGCTGCGTGCCCGCGAGCCGGGCTTCGCGCAACGCGGCGTCCGCGCGCGCGCGCTGCGCGAGCCGCCGCGCGAGGCCGGCAACGCGCTGACCCTGCTCGGCCAGCCGCGCGGCCGGATGCACGAGGCGGCGCGACGCGTGGTCGAGGCGCTGCAGCGCGCGTCTCCAATGCATGCTCGAACCCGCGCGCCAGCGCTCGCGCGAGGCCGGCGACGCGGTGCTCGACCGCCGCGCGATCCGGGACGACCAGCGCCGCGGCCGCCGTGGGGGTGGGCGCGCGCGCGTCGGCGACGAAGTCGCAGATCGTGAAGTCGGTCTCGTGGCCGACGCCGGACACCACCGGCAGCCCGGACGCATGGATGGCCGCCGCGACGATCTCCTCGTTGAACGCCCACAGGTCCTCGATGGAGCCGCCGCCGCGCGCGACGATCAGCACGTCGACCTCGGCGCGGGCATTGGCCGTGGCAATGGCGTCCGCGATCTCGGCGCCGGCGCCGGCACCCTGCACCGCCGTCGGATAGAGGATGACGCGTGCCGCGGGCCAGCAGCGGCGCAGCGTGGCCAGGATGTCGCGCAACGCCGCCGCGCGCGGCGAGGTGACGATGCCGACCGCGCGCGGCCAGGGAGGCAAGTGCGCGCTTGCGCTCGGGCGCGAACCAGCCGGCCGCCTCGAGCTTCGCCTTCAACTGGGCAAAGCGCTCGTAGAGCACGCCCACGCCGGCCAGGCGCATGTTGTCGACGTTGAGCTGGAACTCGCCGCGCGCCTCGTAGATCGACGGCGTGGCCCGGACCTCGACCGCGACGCCGTCGCGCAGCGGAAACGCGACGCCCTGCGCGCGCTGGCGGAACATCACGCAGCGCACCTGCGCCTGCGCGTCCTTCAGGTTGAAGTAGCAGTGTCCCGACGCGGCGCGTGTGAAATTGGAGATTTCGCCGCTGACCCACATGAGGCCGAGATGGCGTTCGATGAGAAGGCGCGCGGTCGAGACCAGCAGGCCGACCGGCACGACCGCGCTGGCGCCCATCGTCGCCGGGTGGGTCCGGGGCGAAGCGCCCGCATCGGGATCCATGCTTTCGGAACTCATCGGCGCCGTGATCTCAAGGGGGCGTGGTGCATCTGCAACATCGCGTTTGTCCATGACAACAGGAGGTCGTTGTCCAGTCCCGCCGCGCTTCGGTCAACCATCGGCAGCCGTCGAAATCGGTGCCGTACGCGCGAGGGAGCAAGTTCCAACCTGTTGTATCGACGGGAGAAAAATAAGGCGCGAAATTGGGCATCGCAACCTTTTTCCGTGCAGGACCGTCACTTAGCGGTCGAATTTACAAGATATGCACACTTCTATCCACAGGATTTGTGGAAAACACGCGCTTCGCCGCAGGACGGTCACCCCGGAATCCCTCGCCGGACGCGGGGTTTCGGGGCATCCCCCGGGTTTCCCTAGGCAGTCAACGATGACGGGGGCGATGACGTTGGTTAGAATGTCCGATACCCCAAAGTTGTTCATGAACAAAACGCACATGAGTGTTGCATCGCAACAGGTCGTGGAGTCCGCCCCGGTTGTCGCCAAGCCGTCCGCCGGCGCGCCTGCGTCCGGCGCGCCGCGTGCGGCCACGGCCAAGGATGCGCCGGCGCCCAACTTCCTGCGCACGATCGTGGCCGACGACTTGCGTACCGGCAAGTACGACGGCCGGGTCGTCACGCGGTTTCCGCCCGAGCCCAACGGCTACCTGCACTACGGCCACGCGAAGTCGATCATCCTCAACTTCGGTCTCGCCGCGGAGAACGGCGGCGTATGCCACCTGCGGTACGACGACACGAATCCGCTGAAGGAGGAGGTCGAGTTCGAGGACGCGATCGCCGCGTCGGTCCGCTGGCTGGGGTACGACTGGGGCGACCATCGCTATCACGCGTCCGACTACTACGACGACCTCTACCGGTTTGCCGAGTGGTTCATCGAACACGATCTCGCGTACGTCGACAGCCAGACCGCCGCGGAAATGCGCGCCACCCGCGGCACGCTGACCGAGGCGGGACGGGACAGCCCGTTCCGCTATCGCCCCGCGGCCGAGAGCCTCGACCTCTTCCGGCGGATGCGCGCCGGCGAGTTTCCCGACGGCGCGCACGTGCTGCGGCTGCGCATCGACATGGGCAGCCCCAACGTCAACATGCGCGATCCGGCGATCTACCGGATCCGGCACGCGTCGCACCACCGCACCGGCGACAAGTGGTGCATCTACCCGCTCTACGACTACACGCACTGCATCTCGGACGCGCTCGAGCGCATCACGCACTCGATCTGCACGCTCGAGTTCCAGGACCACCGGCCGCTCTACGACTGGGTGATCGAGAAGCTCGCCGACGGCGGCATGCTCCTGCGGCCGCTGCCGCAGCAGCACGAGTTCGCACGGCTGAATCTGACCTACGTCGTGCTGTCGAAGCGGCGCCTGATCGAACTGGTGGCCAACGGTCACGTCGACGGCTGGGACGACCCGCGCATGCCCACGCTCGTCGGCGCGCGCCGGCGCGGCTTCACGCCCGAGGGTTTTCGCCTCTTCGCCGAGCGCATCGGCGTGTCCAAGGGCGACTCGTGGATCGACATGAGCGTGCTCGAGGACTGCATGCGCGACGACCTGAACGCGCGCGCGCCGCGGCGCATCGCCGTGCTCGACCCGGTGAAGCTCGTCATCGACAACTATCCCGCAGGGCAGAGCGAGCCATGCTTCGCGCCCAATCATCCGCAGCATCCGGAACTGGGCAAGCGCGAGCTGCCGCTCACGCGCGAGCTGTGGATCGAGCGGGACGACTACACGGAGACACCCGCGAAGGGCTATTTCCGCCTGACGCCGGGCGCCGAGGTGCGCCTGCGCTACGGCTACATCATCCGCTGCGTGGGCGCGGACAAGGACGCCGCCGGCAACGTGACCGTCGTCCATTGCACCTACGACCCGGACACGCGCAGCGGCACGCCGGGCGCCGACGCGCGCAAGGTGAAGGGCAACATTCACTGGCTGTCCGCCGTCGATGCCGTCGAAGCCGAGGTGCGCATCTACGACCGCCTGTTCAGCGTGCCGTTTCCGGGCGCGCGCAACCCGTGGGGCGCGCGGGGCGACCCGGACGCCCCGGAAGTGCCGCTGCCCGCGCATCGCACGGTCGTCGCCGGCGACGAGGACGACGACGCGGAAGTGGCCGAGCGGAACTACCTCGACGACCTCAACCCCGAGTCGAAGCGTGTGATCACCGCGTACGTGGAACCCGCACTCGCGGCCGCGCCGCCCGAGGAGCGCGTCCAGTTCGAGCGCCACGGCTACTTCGTCGCGGACCTGGCCGACCACGTACCGGGCCGTCCGGTCTTCAATCGCGCGGTCACGCTTCGGGATTCCTGGAAGTCGTAGCGCGCCGCGCGCCGGCCACGGGCGCCTCGTCGTCGGGCCGACCGTCGGCCGGATCGACGCGGGACCGTGTCGAACACGTTGTCCTTGTGCCGCGCCCGGCGCGCCCCCATGTGCGCTTCGTTCCCGGGCCGGCGCCAAGTCGGCTAAGATTGCGCCGCTGAAAACGCATCCCTAGAAGGCTCGCCATGAAGCGCATCCTGTTGTTCCTGGCCACCAACCTGGCGGTCATCCTCGTCCTTTCGATCGTCCTCAAGGTGTTCGGACTCGACCGCGCGGGCGGACCGAACGCCGGCTACGGCGAGTTGCTCGTGTTCTCGGCCGTGGTCGGGTTCACCGGCTCCATCATTTCGCTGCTGATGTCGAAGTCGATGGCGAAGTGGTCGACCGGCGCGCACGTCATCAACACGCCGACCAACGACGTCGAGTCGTGGCTCGTGACGACCGTGGAGCGGCTCGCGCAGAAGGCCGGCATCGGCATGCCCGAGGTCGCGATCTACGAGGGCGAGCCCAATGCGTTCGCCACCGGCGCGTTCAAGAACTCGGCGCTCGTCGCCGTGTCGACGGGACTCCTGCAGTCGATGAACAAGGAAGAGGTCGAGGCGGTGCTCGCGCACGAGGTCGCGCACGTGGCGAACGGCGACATGGTGACGCTCACGCTGATCCAGGGCGTGGTCAACACGTTCGTGATCTTCCTCTCGCGCGTGATCGGCGCGATCGTCGACCGTGCGGTGTTCCGCACCGAGCGCGGCAACGGGCCCGGCTACTTCATCACGGTGATGGTGCTGCAGATCGTGCTCGGCATCCTCGCGTCGATGATCGTCGCGTGGTTCTCGCGCCACCGCGAGTTCCGCGCGGACGCGGGCTCGGCCAGGTACATGGGCAACCCGACGCCGATGGTCAACGCGCTGCGGCGCTTGGGCGGCGTCGAACCGGGTGCGCTGCCCGAGGCGATCAAGGCGTTCGGCATCACGGACAAGGCGGGCATCATGGCGCTGTTCTCGACGCACCCGCCGATCGAGGCGCGCATCGCCGCGCTCCAGCAGCGCGGCGTCGACGCATGAAATTCAAGATCGAGTACGAGGACGACAAGGGCCTCTGGCACGACGTCTTCGGCGACGACGGCAAGCTGCTCGTCTTCGAGAAGGAGGAGGAGGCTCGTGCCGCGCTCGGGCAACGCTTCCCGATCCTCGTGCAGATGGAGCAGTACGCCGGCGGCAAGCGCACGCGCGTGATCCGCATCCTCGAGGACGAGGACGACTGGCCGAAGAAGTCGAAGTGACGGGCGCGGCGGGCGCGCCGGCGGCGACGATGCCGCGACGCCGGGCCACGATTGTTCGATCTCCACCCGGCCGGCACGGGTGGCACCACGCCCCGCAGGCCGGCGCGGCCCGGGCCTGACTAGTTCGCGGGGCGCACCGCGTCCTCGGCGAGCAACTCGAACTCGTCGAAACTCGCCACTGGCGTGACGCGCGCCCGCAGCGCTTCCGGTATCGCCGCGAGGTCGGCCTTGCGCACCGCGAAGAAGTCGCGGTGCGGGTCGGCGAGGTACGCGGTCATCCCCACGGCATTCACCATGTGCTCGACCTTGCCGCCGGTGTAGAAGACCGCGGACACCGGCACGTCGCCTATGTAGACGAGTCGTGCGCCGGGATCGTCGCGTCGCGCCTCGAACGCGCGCACGAGGCCACGCTGCGCGAAGTCGCGGTCGATGCGCGCCTGCTGCGTGGCCAACGCGCCGACCAGCACCAGGATCGCCCCGATCGAAAACGCGAACGCGCGCCGTTCCGCGCGATCGATGACGCGCACCGCGCCGCCCGCGAACGGGCCGAATGCCGCGATCACCAGCGCGAACGCGGGCAGACCGGGCAGCACATACGTGATGAGCACATTGCGCGAAACGGTGAAGAACACGAGCGGCGCCAGCGCCCAGCAGATGACGTACCGGAAGAAAGGGTCGCCGAGCCGCGCGCGGACGACCTCGCGCGGCGTCCGGATCGCGCGGACCAGCCAGTCGAGCGCGACGATCGACCAGGGGACCGCCGCCGCGACCCAGAACAGCCAGATCCAGCCGCGCTTCCACGCATGCGCGACGCCATAGCGGTCGCCGGTCCAGCCGGGCTCGGTGAAGCGCTTCCAGTGTTCGCCGACCAGGAAGTAGTCGAGGAAGCCGGGCGTGGCGCGTTCGGCGGCCCAGTACCACGGCACGACGAGGACGGCGACCAGCAGCGTTCCGGTTGCCCACGGCAGCCGCGTGACGAGGCCGCGCCACGATCGCTGCCACGCGATCCACGCGACGAGCGGCAGGCCGGTGAGGACCACGCCGATCGGCCCCTTGCCGAGCAGGCCCACCGCGATGCCGACGAAGAACAGGTATCCCCACGCGCGGCGGGTACGCGACGGCCCTTCGGCGGCCAGCCAGAACCCGGCCATGGAAAGCGTCGTGCCGAATGCGAGCGTTGGATCCGTGATCACCGCGCCCGCGGCCACGAACGCGAAGCCGGTGGTCGCAAACACGACGACGGCGAGCAACGCGGCGCCGGTGCCCGCCGCTGCCCGCGCCATCGCGTGCACGAGCGCGGCGCAACCCCCGATCAGCAGGAGCGACGGAAGGCGCGCGGCGAACTCGTTCGCACCGAAGACCTGCATCGCGGCGGCGCTCATCCAGATCGACAGCGGCGGCTTGCCCCAGAACGGCGTGCCGTACTCGAACTGGGGCACCAGCCAGTTGCCCGTTTCGAGCATCTTGCGCGCCATCTCGGCGTACCGCGATTCGGAGGGATCCGGCAGCGGGTAGGCGGCGAGCGAGACCGCGCGCACGACGACCACGAATGCAAGGAGGGCCCAGAGGAACTGCCGCTCCCGCCGCGTGAGTTCGACGGCGACCGTCACGGGGGGGGTGGCACGGCCCGGCAGCGGGCGCGGGCCGGCGACCGGCGCGCGCCCGCGCGGCAGCACGGCCTGCACGAAGTAGAGCGGGCGCTGCTTGACCTCGACGAACATGCGCGCGAGATATTCGCCGATGATGCCGAGCGCCATCAGCTGCAGGCCGCCCAGGAACAGCACGAGCACGACGAGCGTCGGATAGCCGCGCACCGGATCGCCGTACAGGCAGCGTCTTGCCGATGACGAAGACGCCGTAGACGAACGCGACGAGTGCCGAGCCGAATCCGATGTAGCTCGCGAGCTTGAGCGGCGTCGCCGAGAACGACGTGATGCCCTCCAGCGCGAAGTTCCACAGCCGCCAGTAGTTCCACTTCGTGCTCGCCGGCGGCGCGGCTGTCGCGGTCGTAGTCGATCGTCACGCTCGGGAAGCCGACCCAGGCGAAGAGTGCCCTTCATGAAGCGGCTGCGCTCGCGCAGCGCGCGCAGCGCGTCGACCGCGCGGCGCGACAGCAGCCGGAAGTCGCCGACGTTCTCCGGGATGTCGATCGTGGCCATGCGCCGATCGCGTCGGTAGAAGCAGCGCGCGGTCGCGCGCTTCGCGACCGCTCTCGCCCGCGCGCGAGCTCGCCGCTGCATCAGCACGACGTCGAAGCCGTCCCGCCACGCCGCGACCATGTCCGGGATGAGCTCGGGCGGGTCCTGCAGGTCGGCGTCGATGACGATCACCGCATCGCCGTCGGCGTGATCGAGGCCGGCGGTCATCGCCACCTCCTTGCCGAAATTGCGCGACAGGTCGACGACGGTGACGCGCGCGGTCGCGTCGCGTGCAGTTCGACGAGCAGCGCGAGCGTGCCGTCGCGGCTGCCGTCGTTCACATAGACGATCTCGACGTCGGCCAGTACGCCGTCGAGCACGCCGGGAGGCGCCGATGGAACTCGAGCAGCACCTCCTGCTCGTTGTACGCCGGCACGACGACCGCGAGCCGCGGCGTGCCGCCGGTCGCGGTGTCCGTGGCGACGGGTGGCGTCAGAACGTCCATCGCCGGTTTGCCGCGTAGCCGAATGCGAGCACCGCCAGCGTGGCGGCGACCTGGGCGACGAGGTAGTGCGCGCCCCCCGCCAGCAGCAGCGCGAGTACCGCGGCGTTGAGCGCGACGCCCGCGGCGGCAACCGCCGCGAAGCGGGGCAGCGCCTGCGTGTGCGCGCGCCGGCTCGCGAACGTGCAGCGGTAGTTGAGCGCGTAGTTGACGAGCGCACCCGCGAGCGCGCCGACCGTCGATGCCGCGAGCGGCGGCGCGATCGCCGACTGCACGAGCGCGATCAGCAGCGCGTAGTGGACGGCCGTGCCGATCGCGCCTGCGCCGGCGTAGCGCAGGAACTGCGGCGTGCGGCGCATCGTGCCGGTCATGCGCACTTCCCCTTCGCGGCGGCGCGCGCGGTCCGGGGCGAGGCGATCGGCGAGGATGGGCCATGGGGTTCGGGGACGGCAGGCACGCAGGCGAACCGCGCGACGCCGGGGCGCTGCATCCCTGGCATTCTAGCGCTCCGTTCGGGCCGCGCCATGACGGAAAACAAAACGGCCGACGAGCACGTTGCCGTGCGGTCGGCCGTTGGCGGCGCGCGAACGGCGAGCCGTTCGCGGAACCGTCGCTTACTTCAGGTGATTCGAGACCAGCTTGGTCATCTCGAACATCGAGACCTTGCCCTTGCCGCCGAACACGGCCTTCAGCTTGTCGTCGGCATTGATGATGCGACGATTCACCGCGTCCTGCAGCTTGTTCTTCTTGATGTAGTCCCAGATCTTCTTGGTGACTTCGGTGCGCGGCATCGGCGTGCTGCCGACGACGGCGGCCAGCACGGCCGACGGGGTCATCGCCTTCATGAACGCCGCATTGGGCTTGCGCTTGGCTGCGGGTTTCTTGGCGGCGCGGCCTTCTTGGCGGCGGGCTTTTCTTCGCGGGTGCGGCGCTTCTTGGCCGCGGGTTTCTTTGCGGCCGGCTTCTTCGCCGCAGTCTTCTTCGCGGCGGGCTTCTTGGCGGCGGGCTTCTTCGCAGCTTTCTTGGCAGTAGCCATGGGTCTCCTTCCTGTTGTTTGGTGCGAGCGGACTATGCCGTTCGGTCTGAAGCAGACCCTCCTGTCTAGGGATACCGCTCCATCGCGGGCGACTATACCGCATTTTCACAGGAAGGGAATGCGGTTTGAGAGGGAAAACGCGCCTGCGCGCCGCGAGTGTTGCGCGGCGCGTTGGCCCCGGCGGTCTACGTGCGCCCGAGCCAGTGGATGAATCCCTGGAGCACCGCCGCGTTGGCGATGTCGACGAAGAACGCCCCGACGAGGGGCACGACGAGGAAGGATCGCGGCGATGCGCCGTGGGCCTTGGTGATCGCCGTCATGATCGCGACGGCCGTCGGCGTCGCGCCAAGCGCCAGCCCGAAATAGCCGGACGTCGCGACGGCGGCGTCGTACGTCTTCCCGAGCAGGCGGAACACTATGTGTGACACCAGAAACCAGGCGACGGCCACCTGCGCGGCCAGCACGGCGAAGAGCGGCAACGCCATCGCGGCCAGCGTGGTCAGGTTGAGCGTCATCAGCGACATCGAAAGGAAGAGACCGAGGCTGACCTCCGCGAACAGCGCGAGCGGCGCCGAGCCTGCCGGCCACGGCAGGCGGGGGAAGACGGCGGGCACGGTGTTCGACAGCACGATGCCGGCGAACAGCGCGGTCACGAACGAGGGCAGCGTCAGCCCAAGCGCGCGCAGCGCGTCGCCGCCGTAGTCGCCGATGGCCATCGCGATCGCGATCACCAGCAGCGTCATCAGCACGCCGTTGGCGTCGAGCTTCGGCTTGTCCTCGTCCGCATAGGGCAGGCCCACGGACAGCATCTGCGCGTCCTTGCCGGAGAGCCCGTGCCGCTCGATGAGCCGATGCCCGAGCGGGCCGCCCAGCACGCCGCCGGCGATGAGCCCGAACGTGGCGGTGGCCGCGCCCAGCGCCGCCGCCGACGGCAGCGCGAAGTCGCGGGCGATGATCGGCGCCCATGCGAGCACCGTGCCGTGGCCGCCGGAGAGTCCCGCGGAACCGGCGAGCAGGCCCGCCGCGGGCGGCTGGCCGAACGCCGTCATGAGTCCGACACCGATGAAGTTCTGCAGCAGCAGGTTGGCGACCGCAACGCCGGTCAGGATCGCGAGCATCGCGCCGCCGGCTGCCAGGAGGCTCACGCGCGCCGACAGCCCGACGGTCGTGAAGAACGCCACCAGCAGCGTGTCGCGCGCGGACAGGTCGAACGCGAATTGCGTTCCCGCAATCGCCTGCACGGTCGTGAACAGCGCGGACGCGAGGACGCCACCGGTCACGGGTTCGGGAATGCTGTAGCGCTTGAGCCACGGGACATGGCGCGTGACGTAACGTCCGCCGAACAGCACGAGGATGGCGAGGATCAGCGTGTGACGCGCGTCGAGCGGCATGGCGGGCCTTCGAGGCCCCGGGTGAAGGGGGCGTTCGGCCAAGTCTAGCGGATGCGCGCCGCCGGTGAACGACCGGCGCAGGCTGCCGTTCCGGTTGGACGCCGTTCGGGTCTGCCGCCATTCCGGTTGGCAGTCGTCTCGCGTCGCGCGAGAATGCAACCCCGTGACGTTCGGTTCCCCCCCCCATGCATCCTTTTCGCCTCTTCGCCGGCCTCCTGCTCGCGGGTACCTTCGGCGCATTTTCCGGCGCATGCGCCGCCGCGCCGCTGACGCTCCTCACCGAGGAGAATCCGCCGTTCAACTATCTGGAAAACGGCAAGCTGACCGGTCTCGTGACCGAGCTCGTCGTCGAAGCGGCCAGGCGCGCGAACGTCGCGTACACGATGGAGATCCTGCCGTGGAACCGGGCGTACGCGCGGACGCAGGCCGAGAGGGACACGTGCCTCTTCGCCACCGCGCGCCTCGACAACCGCGAAAGGCTGTTTCTGTGGGTGGGGCCGCTCGCCAACAATCTCTGGGGCATCTACGGCCGCGGCGATTTCTCCGGCAGCGTCCGCACGCTCGCGGACCTGCGGCCGTACCGGATCGGCGGCGTCGTCAACGACGCGAAGGTCGAGTACCTCAAGGAGAACGGCGTCGCGAACATCCGCCAGGTGGTCGAGGATCGCCTGAATCCGCCCCGGCTCTTCCTGCCCGCGGACGACCCCGATCGCATCGACCTCTGGGTCACCGGGTACTTCGGCGAACGCGAAGTCGCGCGCGCCGCGAAGGTCAGCGACGTGAAGCTCGTGTTCGTCGTCCGCGAGATCCCGCTCTACCTCGCGTGCAGCCCGCGCACCGCGCCGGAAACGGTCAAGGCGCTCTCGGCCGCCGTGGATGCGCTGCGCGCGGAGGGCGTGCCTGCCCGCATCGCCGCCACCTACGAGAAGAAGTTCGCGCCCTGAGTGGAACGTCCGCAAAAGGCGTCCGTGGGGCCCGTGGATTACGTGTAGCCGGCGTCGCGCCTTTTGCTCACCGGCACGGAGACGTCTGCAAGCGCGCGGAGAGGTCAGGCGGCCGCCTTGGGGCGGACTGCAACTGGACGTCGGCCGCCTGTAACCCGACGTCGGCCGCAAAAGCCCGAAAAACGAGTGTCGTGCGGCGGGCCGCGTGCGAGTCGTCCGAAGGTGGGGCTTTGTGCAGAGATTCCCCTGCCCCGGCCTTCGGGACGTTGCCGCCGCCGCGCGCCGCGAAGGGGCCGGCGAAGGAGTAAACTGTTCCGTTGCCAACGCGCCGCATGTTCGGTGTCGTTCGACTCCCTCGCGACGTCATGACCGACCCTCATTCCCGCAATCTCGCGCATCTGCGCACCGAGTACATGCAGGCCGCGCTCGACGAGCGCGAAGTCGATCCTGATCCCGTCGCCCAGTTTCATCGCTGGTTCGATGCGGCGGTGGCGGCGAAGGTGCCCGAGCCGAACGCGATGACGCTCGCGACCGTGGCGGCCGATGGCGCACCGGCCGCGCGCATCGTGCTGCTCAAGGATGTCGACGCGACGGGTTTCACGTTCTACACGAACTACGAGAGCCGCAAGGGACGCGACCTCGCCGCGCACGCGCGGGCGGCACTGCTGTTCTTCTGGCCTGAACTCGAGCGCCAGATCCGCATCGAGGGGCAGCGTCGAACGCGTGGACGCCGCGACCGCCGACGCCTATTTCCGGCAACGGCCGCGCCTGTCGCGGCTGGGTGCGTGGGCGTCGCCGCAGAGCGCGCCGCTGCCCGACCGCGCCGCGCTCGAACGGCGCTTCGACGAAATGGAACACCGATTTCCCGGCGACGAGGTGGCGCGTCCGCCGCATTGGGGCGGCTATCGCGTGCTCCCGCACGCGTTCGAGTTCTGGCAGGGTCGCCGTTCGCGCCTGCACGATCGCATCGCCTACGAGCGCGACGCGGACGGCTGGCGCATCGGGCGACTCGCGCCTTGAGGCGCCTCTTCGGTCGCAATCCGCGGCTGACGGCGCTCATCGCGCTGGGCATCTGCAACCACATCGCACTGTCCGGCAACCGCGTCGCCGTTTCACTGGAGGCGCTGCACATGGGCGCGTCGAGCGCGGTGGTGGGCCTGCTGCTCGCGCTCTACGCGCTGCTGCCGATGTTCTTCGCGGTGTCCGCGGGCCGGTGGTCGGATCGCATCGGCGTGCGGCATCCGATGCTGGCCGGCTCGATCGGGATGCTGGTGGGGTCCGCGCTGCCGGCGCTCGTGCCGGGCCTCGCGACGCTGTTCGTCAGCGCCGTCCTGCTGGGTGTCGCGTTCATGCTGTTCCAGGTGCCCGCGCAGAACGCGACCGGCGAGATGGGCCCGCCCGCCGAGCGCTCGCACAACTTCTCGATGCTCGCGCTGGGCTACTCCATCTCGGGCTTCTGCGGGCCGCTGATCGCCGGCTTCGCGATCGACCATGGCGGTTTCGCGACCGCATTCACGATCCTCGCGCTGATGCCGCTGGTCCCGGTGGTCGTCCTGGCCGCCAATCGCCTGCCGCTCCACCGCCCCCATCCGCGACCGGTCGCGGCGCCCACCGGCGGCGCGCTCGAACTCCTGCGCCTCGAGAAGCTGCGCCGCGTGTTCTTCGTGAACGTGCTGCTCGCGGCCGCGTGGGACCTGCACATGATCGTGATCCCCGTCTACGGCGCGCGCATCGGCCTGTCCGCCTCGGCCATCGGGATCATCCTCGCGTCGTTCGCGGGCGCGACGTTCGTCGTGCGCTTCGCGATGCGCTGGATCGTGCGCCATGTCACGGAGCACCAGGTGCTGACGATCGCGCTGGTGATCGCCGGTCTCGTGTACCTCGCCTTCCCGCTGTCGCACGATGCGTGGACGCTGACGGTGCTTTCGTTCTGCCTGGGCCTGGGGCTCGGCATGAGCCAGCCGATGGTGATGTCGCTGCTCCACACGCACACGCCGCCCGGCCGCATGGGCGAGGCGGCGGGCGTGCGGATGTCGCTCGTGCAGGCAATGGCGGTCGCCGTGCCGCTCACCTTCGGCACGCTCGGCGCGACGATCGGTCTCACCCCGGTGTTCTGGTCGGTCGGCGTGTTCCTCGCGGGCAGCGGCATCCTCACCAAGCGCGCGGCGTAGGCGCGCACGACACCAGGGGGCAGGGTCGTGGCGATGAACGACCGCACGAGGTCGCCGCGGTCGCCATGGCACCCGGCCTGACGAACGCGCGCGGCGTCTGGGATAATGGGCGGGCCGGCACGAAACGGCAGGTCCGGCCGGCGTCCGGCCGTGGTCCCAACGGGTTCCCTCGCCAGGGAGCCACCGCGGGTTGTCCCATTCGCATTGCCGTCCGCAGCGCGCCCCGCACGACCGGCGCAGCGGACGAATCCCGGCCCACCGTCCACCCCGCCCATGGCATTCGTCGGTCCCTTCACCCTGATCAGACGGGTCATCACCCGGCTCAACGCCGTCGGCTGGACGCGCGCCGCGGGCAGCCTCGCGTTCACGACGCTGCTGGGTCTCGTGCCGCTCGCCACGGTCGCCTTCGCGTTCGTCGCGCAGTTCCCGGTCTTCCAGGACTTCGTCGGCGCGCTGGAGCGCTACCTGCTGCGCTACATGCTGCCGGAGAACGCGCGCGCGCTCGTGCAGACGTACGTCGTGGGCCTCGCGACCGAGGCGGCAAGCCTCCGGGGCCTGTGGATACTGTTCGTCGTCGTGACCGCGGCGCTGGTGGTCGACAGCGTCGAATCCGAGATCAACGAGATCTGGGGCATCACGCGCAAGCGACCCCTGATGCGCCGCGCGATCGTCTACACGGTCGGCGTGACCGCCGGTCCCGCGCTGGTCGGCGGCGCGATCACGCTCATCATGTGGGTGATCCGCTACTTCCTGGCCGTCGTGCCGAAGGACCAGCAGGTGACGCTGCACGCGATCCTGCAGCCGGTGCCGTTCATCGTCGCGGCCTTCGGCTTCACGCTCGTCTACGCGATCGTGCCGGCGCGCAAGGTCGCCTGGACGCACGCGCTCCTCAGCGGCGTGCTGGCGGCCGCGGTGTTCGAAGCCACGCGCGTCGGATTCACGTGGTACGTTGCGCATTCCCCATCGTACGAGCTCCTGTACGGTGCGCTGGCGGCGGTCCCGATCTTCCTGCTGTGGATCTTCGTGTTCTGGATGATCGTGCTCGCGGGCGCGGCGGTGACCGCGTCGCTGGCCGACGCGCGGAGCGAGCGGTGATGCCGCCGGTCGCCCCGCTTTCTTGCCGAATCACGGCGCGCACGCTACATTGCGGGCGTCCTTCGCACTAGGAGCATCCGAAACGTGTGGTCCATCATCCAGGCAGCGGGTTGGCCAATCTGGCCGCTGATCCTCGCGTCCGTCATCGCACTCGCACTGATCTTCGAACGGCTGTGGTCGCTGCGTTCCGCCATCGTCGCACCCCCGGGCCTCGTCGACCACGTGCTGGTGGAGTTCCGCCAGACGGGCGCCACGCCCGAACTGCTGGCCAAGACGGCCGCGCAGGGGCCGCTGGGGCGCATCCTCGCCGCGGGCCTGGCGAACGTGAAGTCGCCGCGTCCGGTCATGAAGGAGGCGATCGAGGAAGTCGGTCGCGTCGTCACGCACGATCTCGAGCGCTTCCTGACCACGCTCGGCACGATCGCCGCCATGGCGCCGCTGATGGGCCTCTTCGGCACGGTCGTCGGCATGATCGAGATCTTCGGCTCGCAGAGCTCCTCGGCGTCGAACCCGATCCAGCTCGCGCAGGGCATCTCGATCGCGCTCTACAACACGGCGATGGGCCTCGTCGTCGCGATCCCGTCGCTCATCTTCTACCGGCACTTCCGGGCGAAGGTGGACGGCCTGATCGTCGAGATGGAGCAGCAGGCGATCAAGCTCGTCGACTACGCGCACGGCGAGCGCAAGTAGCAGGTCGGCGGCGATGAACCTGCGCGGCACGCGGACTCGCGAGGACCCGGAGATCAACTTCATCCCGTTGATCGACGTCCTGCTCGTCATCCTGATCTTCCTGATGGTCACCACGACGTACCAGCGTGTCGCCGAGCTGCAGATCACGCTGCCGGAAGCCGAGGCGGACGCGTCGAAGCAGCGGCCGAAGGAAATCAACGTCGGCATCGACGCGCAGGGCCGCTACGTGATCGACCGCAGCGTGTTCACGTTCACGACGGTGGCGGCGCTCGGCGACCTGCTGAAGCGCACGGCGGGCGACGCGAAGGACCCGGTGGTCATCATCAACGCCGACGCGAACGCGACGCACCAGTCGGTGATCCACGTGATGGAGGCCGCGCGGGCCGCGGGCCTCGTGCACATCACGTTCGCGACGCAGTCGCCGGCCAAGTGACGCGCCGGCCACGGCGCCCGGGGTGATCGGGTCGGCCCACCCCTGGTCCTGCCTGCCGATGCGGCGGCCAGGCGGTGTGCCTCCCGCGACCCCGGATGCGCGTACGCGCCTCGGCGCCGCGCCCGGATCGACCCCCTTGCTGCCGCGGCGACCATGACCTTCGCGGAACGCGTCGTCGCCACGTGGTACGCGCCGCGCGTCACGCCGCTCGCGGCGCTCCTGTGGCCCCTCTCGCTCGTGTTCCGGGCGGGCGTGGCCCTCCGGCGTGCGCTGTTCCGTGCGGGCGTATGGCGGGTCGAACACCTGCCCGTGCCGGTGGTGGTCGTCGGCAACGTGACCGTCGGCGGCACCGGCAAGACGCCGCTCACGCGTGCGCTCGCCGACCGTCTCGCCGCGGGCGGACTGCATCCGGGCATCGTGAGCCGCGGCCACGGCGGCAGCGCCGCGGCGCCGCGCGCCGTCGCGACCGGCGACCCGGCCTCGGTGGTCGGGGACGAGCCCCTTCTGTATGCCGCGTCCGGCTATCCCACGTGGATCGGCCGCGATCGCGTTGCGGCGGCGCGCGGACTCCTGGCCGCGCATCCCGAATGCGACGTGCTGCTCGCCGACGACGGCCTCCAGCACTACCGGTTGGGACGCGACGTCGAGATCGTCGCCATCGACGCCGAGCGGGGGTTCGGCAACGGGCTCCTGCTGCCGGCCGGGCCATTGCGCGAGCCGGCGGCGCGCACGGCGGAGGCGGACGCGATCGTGCGGCTGCGCGCGGACGACGACACGCCCACGCGCCGCGCGGACGGCCGCGACACGCGGATGACGCACGTCGCGCTGTCGTGGCGCAACGTGCGGGATCCCACGCGCGTCGGCGATCCGGCTGCGTGGCGGGGTCCGGGCGTGCATGCGATCGCGGGCATCGGCAATCCCGGGCGCTTTTTCGCGATGGTGCAGGCACAGGGCATCGTGGCCACGCTCCATCCGCTGCCCGATCACCACGCATTCACCGCCGCCGACCTGGCGTTTCCGGGGGCGACGGCGATCCTGATGACGCAGAAGGACGCGGTAAAATGCGCCGGACTGGCGGACGCCCGCTGCTGGTACCTGCCGATCGAGGCAACGCTCGACCCGGCGCTGGTCGCTCTCGTGGAGAACAAGGTCCGTGGATTCCAAACTGCTCGAAATGCTCGTGTGCCCGGTGACCAAGGGCCCGCTCGTCCTTGACCGCGAACGGCAGGAACTGGTGTCGAAGTCCGCGCGCCTTGCCTATCCGTCCGCGACGGCATTCCCGTGATGCTCGAGGAGGAAGCGCGGCGGCTCGGACCCGACGAATACCGCTGAGGCGAACAGGCACATCGGTTTCGCGGCGAATGCGCGAAGCGGCGCGTCGCGGCCCGGTGTCCCGTTTCGCTTCCGTCCCCGACTTCCCGCCTGCCGGACACCGTGTCGTTCACCATCCTCATCCCCGCGCGCTATGCGTCGACGCGCCTGCCGGGCAAGCCGCTTGCGGATCTTGCGGGGAAGCCCATGGTCGTGCGCGTCGCGGAGCGTGCGCGCGCGAGCGGCGCGCTGCGCGTGGTGGTCGCGACCGACGATGCGCGCGTGCGCGACGCGGTCGCGGCGCACGGCATCGACGTATGCATGACCGGCGCCGACCATCCGACGGGCACCGACCGCCTGGCCGAAGCCGCCGCGCAGCTGGGGCTCGCGGGCGACGACATCGTCGTCAACGTGCAGGGCGACGAGCCGCTGCTCGATCCCGCGCTGATGCGGCGGATGGCCGAGGTGCTTGCCGCGCATCCGGACGCGGCGATCGCCACCGCGTGCCATCCGATCGACGACGTGGCGGAGGCGTTCAACCCGAATGTCGTCAAGGTCGTGCTCGACGCGAAGGGCTACGCGCTCTACTTCAGCCGCGCGACGATCCCGTGGGCGCGCGACGCGTTCGCGGCGAGCCGCGACACGTTGCCGCAGGGCCTCCCGCTCTATCGCCACTACGGCCTCTACGCGTATCGCGCGTCGTTCCTGCAGGCGTTTCCGCGCCTGGCCCCCGCGCCGATCGAGCGCATCGAGGCGCTGGAGCAACTGCGGGCGCTGTGGCACGGTTTCCGCATCGTGGTCGAGATCACGCATGGGACGCCGGCCCCCGGGGTGGACACGCCGGAGGACCTGGCGCGCGTGCGCGCGCTGTACGCGGCGGGTGCGGCGGGCTGATCGGCCTCGCCCCGCTGCCGTTCCCGCGGCCCGCCACCCAGCGGCGCTTGCCCGGTCCCCGGATAACGGCGAAAATTCCCTCGTCCCCGAAGCGGTGTCCACGAGACCGGTCGACCGGCGCGACGCTTCGCCCTGTTTACCCATCCACGCGAGTCACACCATGCGATTGATTCTGCTCGGCCCGCCGGGCGCCGGCAAGGGAACCCAGGCCACGTTCATCAAGGAGGCGTTCGGCATTCCGCAGATCTCGACCGGCGACATGCTGCGCGCCGCGGTGAAGGCCGGCACGCCGCTCGGACTGGCCGCGAAGCAGGTGATGGACACCGGCGGCCTCGTGTCCGACGACATCATCATCGGCCTCGTGCGCGAGCGGCTGAAGGCGCCCGACTGCGCCAACGGCTACCTGTTCGACGGCTTCCCGCGCACCATTCCGCAGGCCGATGCGCTGAAGAGCGCCGGCGTCGCGCTCGACTACGTGCTGGAGATCGACGTGCCCGATTCGGCGATCGTCGAACGGATGAGCGGACGGCGCATCGCACGCGCCGTCCGGCCGCACGTATCACGTCAAGTTCAATCCGCCGAAGGTCGCGGGCAAGGACGACGTCACCGGCGAGGACCTGATCCAGCGCGACGACGACAAGGAAGAGACGGTCAAGAACCGCCTCGCCGTCTATCACGCGCAGACCAAGCCGCTCGTCGACTACTACCAGCGCTGGGCGGCGACGGGCGCGCCGGACGCGCCGAAATACCGCAAGGTCAGCGGGCAGGGCGCCGTCGAGGCGATCCGCGCCGCATGCCTGGCCGAACTTCATCCCTGAACCCACGATCGACACCGACACGATGGCCCGACGCAACGCGTTCTACGCACAATCCGGCGGCGTGACCGCCGTCATCAACGCCAGCGCCGCGGGCGTCATCGAGACCGCGCGCCTCCACCGCGACCGGATCGGCAAGGTCTACGCCGGGCGCAACGGCATCATCGGCGCGCTGGCCGAGGACCTGATCGACACGAGCCGCGAGTCGGCGAAGGCGATCGCCGCGCTGCGCTACACGCCGGCGGGCGCCTTCGGCTCGTGCCGCTACAAGCTGAAGGGCCTGGACGAGAACCGCGCGCAGTACGAGCGGCTCATCGACGTGTTCCGCGCGCACGACATCGGCTACTTCTTCTACAACGGCGGCAACGATTCGGCCGACACGTGCCTGAAGGTCGCGCAGATCGCCGAAAAGCTCGCGTATCCGCTGCACGCGATCCACGTGCCGAAGACCGTCGACAACGACCTCCCGATCACCGACACGTGCCCGGGCTTCGGGTCCGTCGCGAAATACGTCGCGACGTCGATGCGCGAGGCGGCGTTCGACGTCGCGTCGATGGCCAAGACGTCGACCAAGGTGTTCGTGCTCGAGGTGATGGGCCGCCACGCCGGCTGGATCACCGCGGCGGTCGGCATGGCCGACGACGCGGGCACGCCGATTCCGCTGGTGCTGCTGTTTCCGGAAGTGCCGTTCTCCGAAACCGCGTTCCTCGCGGCCGTCGACGCCAAGGTGAAGAAATTCGGCTACTGCTGCGTGGGCGTGTCGGAAGGGTTGTCCGACGCGCAGGGCAAGCTGATGGCGGAAGTCGGCACGCGCGACGCGTTCGGCCACGCGCAGCTGGGCGGCGTGGGCCCGCTGATCGCGGGTCTCGTGAAGGACAAGCTCGCGTACAAGTACCACTGGGCGGTCGCCGACTACCTGCAGCGCGCGGCGCGGCACCTCGCATCGAAGACCGACGTCGACCAGGCGTACGCGGTGGGCAAGGCGGCGGTCGAGATGGCGTTGAAGGGCCGCAACGCGGTGATGCCCGCGATCACGCGGGTGTCGGACAAGCCCTATCGCTGGAAGATCACCGAGGCGCCGCTCGCGAAGGTCGCCAACGTCGAGAAGATGCTGCCGCGCGACTACATCACGAAGGACGGCTACGGGATCACGGCGAAGGCACGCGCCTATCTCGCGCCGCTGATGCGCGGCGAGGATCCGCCCCCGTACAAGGACGGGCTGCCGCAGTATGTGCGGCTGAAGAACATTGCCGTGGCGAAGAAGCTCAAGACCGAGTTCAAGGTTTAGGGAACGTCCGCAAAATGCGTCCGTGGGGTCCGTGGATGACGTGACGCCGGCGTTGCGCCTTTTGCTCACTGGCATTGCAACTTCGAAGTCAGGCGGCCGCCAACGTCCGTTCCCCGGGGCGCACGCCGCCCGTCGCCGCAGCGGCTTGGCGTCGCGCGCAGAAGTCCGACATCGAAACCTCGCAGGAGAAGCCATGCCGGCCAGCATCGACTACTACTTCACGCCGGCCTCGCCGTGGGCGTACCTGGGACACGACCGCTTCGTCGCGCTGGCGCGCCAGCACGGCGCGACGGTGGCCGTGAAGCCGGTGCAGTTCGGCGACGTGTTCGCGGTGTCGGGCGGGTTGCCGCTGCCCAAGCGTGCGCCGCAGCGGCAGGCGTACCGGCTGGTCGAACTGCACCGCTGGTCCGAGTTCCTGGGCAAGCCGATGCACGTGCAGCCCAGGTACTTCCCGGTCAATCCGGATCTCGCGGCGTGCTGGGTGCTGGCTGCCGCGGAACTGGGCACCGCGCAGGCGCTCGCGCTGGCCGGCGCCGCCGGTCGCGCGCTGTGGGAGCAGGAACGCGACATCGCGGACCCGACCACACTCGGCGCGCTCGCCACCGAATGCGGACTGGACCCGGTGGCGCTCGCCGCGCGGGCCGCCGACTTCTGACATGTCAGCGCGCTACAAGGCGTTGACGCAGGAGGCGATCGACCGCGGGGTGTTCGGCGCGCCGACGTACGTGGTCGACGGCGAACTCTTCTGGGGGCAGGACCGACTCGACTTCCTGGCCCGCAAACTGGCAAAATAGCGTGTTTTCTCCGGTCGGGACCCCCCGGCCGGTGGGCAAGGGGGAAATACCCATCCGGACGTACGGCCCGCAGTTGAACGGGCCGCCGGCCGGATGCGCGACGGACGCCCGCACACGAAGGCGCCCGAGCGAATCCACTGATAGCCACATTCAACGGGAGCTCATCCAGCCATGTCCACAGGACTCATCTTCGCGCTCGCCTGCGCGGTCGCGGCCATCGTCGTCGGCGCCGTCTGGATCAATACGATCCTCGGCAAGCCCGCCGGCAATCCGCGCATGCAGGAAATCGCGGCTGCCATCCAGGCCGGCGCCAAGGCTTACCTCAACCGGCAGTACACGACGATCGGCATCGTCGGCGCCATCCTGTTCGTGATCATCTGGTGGGCGCTGGGCGGACGCACGGCCGGCGGCTTCGCGTTGGGCGCGATCCTGTCCGGCCTGGCCGGGTACATCGGCATGAACGTGTCGGTGCGCTCGAACGTGCGCACGGCCGAAGCGGCGCGCACCGGACTCAACGAAGCACTGGCCGTCGCGTTTCGCGGCGGCGCGATCACCGGCATGCTGGTGGTCGGCCTGGGCTTGCTGGGCGTGGCCGGTTTCTACTGGTTCCTGACGGGCTCCGCCGACTGGGCGCCGAACCCGGCCAAGGAGAGCCTGCATCACATCATCCAGCCGCTCGTCGGCCTCGCGTTCGGCGGCTCGCTGATCTCGATCTTCGCCCGGCTGGGCGGGGGCATCTTCACCAAGGGTGCCGACGTCGGCGCGGACCTGGTCGGCAAGGTCGAGGCGGGCATTCCCGAGGATGATCCGCGCAACCCGGCGGTGATCGCGGACAACGTCGGCGACAACGTCGGCGACTGCGCGGGCATGGCGGCGGACCTCTTCGAAACGTACGCGGTGACGATCGTCGCGACGATGCTGCTGGGCGCGCTGCTGCTGCCCACGGTCGCGGGCGCCGCGGTGCTCTATCCGCTCGTGATGTGCGGCTTCTCGATCCTGGCGTCCATCGTCGGGTGCTACTTCGTGAAGGCCACGCCGGGCGGCAAGATCATGAACGCGCTGTACAAGGGCCTCGCGGTCGCCGGCGTGCTGTCGGCGATCGGGTTCTGGTTCATCACGCAGAACATGACGGCCGGCTTCGCCGCCGCCGATCCGCTGCTGACGCCGCTGCGTCTCTTCGGCGCGACGATCGTCGGCCTCGTGCTGACGGCGCTGATGGTGATCATCACCGAGTACTACACGGGCACGGACTTCAAGCCGGTCCGCCACGTCGCGCAGGCGTCGACCACCGGTCACGCCACCAACATCATCGCCGGCATCGGCGTGTCGATGAAGTCCACCGCGTGGCCCGTGCTGTCGGTCTGCGCGGCGATCCTCGCCTCGTTCTGGCTGGCCGGTCTCTACGGCATCGCGATCGCCGCGACGTCGATGCTGTCGATGGCGGGCATCATCGTCGCGCTCGACGCGTACGGCCCGATCACCGACAACGCGGGCGGCATCGCGGAAATGGCGGACCTGCCGGACTCCGTGCGCGCGATCACCGATCCGCTGGACGCCGTCGGCAACACGACCAAGGCGGTCACCAAGGGCTACGCGATCGGCTCGGCCGGTCTCGCCGCGCTGGTGCTGTTCGCCGACTACACGCATGCGCTGGAAACGGCCAACCTCGCGACGTCGTTCGACCTGTCGAACCACATGGTGATCGTCGGCCTCTTCATCGGCGGCCTGATCCCCTACCTCTTCGGCGCGATGGCGATGGAAGCGGTCGGCCGCGCCGCCGGTGCGGTGGTCGTCGAAGTGCGCCGGCAGTTCAAGGAGATCAAGGGCATCATGGAAGGCACCGCGAAGCCCGAGTACGGCGTCGCGGTCGACATGCTGACCAAGGCCGCGATCCGCGAAATGATCGTGCCGTCGCTGCTGCCGGTGCTGGTGCCGGTGGTCGTGGGCCTGACGCTCGGGCCGCAGGCGCTGGGCGGCCTGCTGATGGGCACGATCATCACGGGCCTCTTCGTCGCCATCTCGATGACGACGGGCGGCGGCGCGTGGGACAACGCGAAGAAGTACATCGAGGACGGCAACTACGGCGGCAAGGGTTCCGACGCGCACAAGGCGGCGGTGACCGGCGACACCGTCGGCGATCCGTACAAGGACACGGCCGGTCCGGCCGTCAATCCGCTGATCAAGATCATCAACATCGTCGCGCTGATGATCGTGCCGCTGCTCGCCGCGTGGGGGCCGTCGAAGGCGACGGATGCCAAGGCCGCGATGCAGATCACGACGCCGCCCGCGAAGATCGCGATGGCGCCCGCCGCGCCCGCAGTACCTCCAACTGCACCTGCGGCCGCGGTCGTCGCCACGGCGCCGGTGGCCGTGATGACGATCGAAGTCGTGAAGCTGTACTTCGACTCCGGCAAGGCCGAACTGCCGGCCGATGCGCCGGCCAAGGTGGCCGCGATCGCGGACAAGGCGAAGGCGTCGGGCCAGAAGCTCAAGGTCTCGGGCTACCACGACGCGACCGGCAGCCTCGAGCAGAACCAGGAACTCGCGAAGCAGCGCGCGTTCGCCGTCCGCGACCAGCTGAAGACGGCAGGCGTGGCCGAGGACAAAATCGAACTCGCCAAGCCCGAGATGACGCAAGGGGGCGGGCCGGAGAACGAGGCGCGCCGCGTCGAGATCATCCTCATCAAGCAGTGACGCTGCGCCGGCCGCGGGCCGGCATCGCGTGCGGCAGCAAGGGGCAGCGGGATTCCGCTGCCCCTTTTCATTGCCCTGAATGGGGCGTCGCTGCCGGCGTTACGCGGCACCATTGATCCGGACGGTGCGCACTGCCGTGCGCCGCCGCGCCGCGCGCATCCCTTACAATCGCCCCCATCGTCGGTCGCCGCGGCAAAGGAACACCACGTGAAGTCGGCAGCATCCGGTCCGTTGCGCGGTGCCCTGCTCGTCGCGCTGTTCCTGCCGCTTGCCGCATTCGCGCAGAAGCCGTCGCCGGAGCACCCGTCCGGGTGGACCGAAAAGGCGCCCGTCACCGCGAAGCGCTGGATGGTGGCGGCCGCGAATCCGCATGCGGTCGAAGCCGGATACCGCGTGCTGCAGCGGGGCGGATCGGCCGTGGATGCGGCGATCGCCGTGCAACTCGTGCTGGGCCTCGTCGAGCCGCAGTCGTCGGGCATCGGCGGCGGCGCGTTCCTGCTGGTGCACGACGGTCGCGCGAAGAAGCTCATCGCATACGACGGCCGCGAGACGGCGCCGGCCGCCGCGACCCCGGACCGCTTCCTGAAGAACGGGCAGCCGCTCGACTTCTTCGACGCCGTCGTCGGCGGGAAGGCGGTCGGCGTACCGGGCACCGTGCGCCTCCTCCAAACGGCGCACCGGAAGCACGGACGGCTCGCGTGGGCGAGCCTCTTCGCGCCGGCGATCGCGCTGGCCGAGAACGGCTTCGCCATGTCGCCGCGGCTCCATGCGCTGCTCGCAGCCGAGCGCTACATCACGCAGCCGCGGCTCCGCGCGTACTTCTTCGACGCGAACGGCAAGGTGCTGCCGGCGGGCACGGTGCTGCGCAATCCGGCCTATGCGCGCACGCTGCGCGCGGTCGCCGCGCACGGGGCGGATGCGTTCTACACCGGCGAGATCGCGCGCGACATCGTGGCGACGGTCACCGGTCATCCGTTCAATCCCGGCGACCTCACGGCGGCCGATCTCGCGAACTATCGCGTCGTCGTGCGCGATCCGGTGTGCGCCCCCTATCGCGCGTATCGCGTCTGCGGCTTTCCGCTGCCGTCGTCGGGCGGCATCGCGGTGCTGCAGATGCTGCGGATGCTGGCGCCCTACGACGTCGCGGCGATGGGGCCGGCGAGCTTCTGGAGCGTGCATTACATGAGCGAGGCCGGTCGCCTCGCGTTCGCGGATCGCGGCGTCTACATGGCGGATCCCGCGTTCTACACGCCACCGGCGGGATTGCTCGACGAGGCGTATCTCGCCGCGCGCTCGGCGCTCATCCGTCCCGACGCGAGCCTGCGGCGCGCGCAGCCCGGTAGCCCGCCGGAGTCCCTCCCGGCGAAGGCGAAAGTGGCATGGGGGACCGACGCGTCGCTCGACCTGCCCTCCACGTCGCACATTTCGATCGTCGACCGGTACGGCAGCGCCGTCGCGATGACGACGACCATCGAGAACCAGTTCGGCAGCCGGTTGATGACCGAAGGCGGCTTCCTGCTCAACAACCAGCTGACCGACTTCTCGTTCGTACCGGTCGAGGATGGCAGGCCGGTCGCGAACCGCGTGGAGGGGGGCAAGCGGCCGCGCTCGTCGATGGCGCCGACGATCGCCTACGACCGCTTCGGCCGCGTCGCGATCGTCGCGGGCTCGCCGGGCGGCAGTGCGATCATCAACTATGTCGCGAAGACGCTGCTGTCGATCATCGACTGGGGACTCGATCCGCAGGCGGCCGTCGCGCTGCCCAACTTCGGCAGCCGCAACGGCCCGACGGAACTCGAAGCGGACACCGACGTCGCCGCGCTCGCGCCAAAGCTGCGGGCGCTGGGCGCCGACGTGCGCGTCATCGACCTCACCAGCGGCGCGCAGGCCATCGTGCGCACGCGCGACGGATGGATCGGGGGTGCCGATCCGCGCCGGGAGGGCGTGGTGATGGGGCAATGATGGACGCCGCCGGGGCCCACGATCCGTGCATCAGCGCCGCCGCTTCCGCTCACGCGCTGCGCACGTCGGCGTCCTGTCGCGGGCGCGCCGCGCTCGCGGCGTTGGCCATGTACGGCGCGGTGAACGCAGTGAATGCGGCGGGCGGCCCGTCGCTGACGACGTTGCCCCCGCCGGTGCCGCAACCCGATGCGGCGTTGACCGCGCGCTCCGTGCTGTTCGATCCGGTGCGCGCGGCCGAGGCTCGCGCCCGGCAGCAACCCCAGTACGTCGAGCGCATCGTCGTCGAGGCGCGCGATCCGGACGCCCGGCGCCGAAGCCCAGGGCGTTCGAGCAGCGATTCGCCGACGCGCTGCTGGGGCCCGCACCCGAGAGCGCCGTCGGGACGCGCCGCCTCGACACGACGCCGTGCATGTCGCTGCCGTCGACCTGGAATTCGTTCGGCAGTTCGTTCGTGCCGCTGTCGGGCTGCCCATGACCTGCCTGCCGGCGACCTTCCGATGAGCGCGCGCGACGCGCCGCAGCACCGGGTCGTCATCGTCGGCGGCGGCGCCGGCGGCCTGCCGCTCGCGACGGACCTGGGCGACCGCTACGGGCGCGGGGGCCGCGTGCAGGTCACGCTGGTCGACCGCAATGCGACGCACGTGTGGAAGCCGCTGCTGCACGAGGTGGCCGCCGGACGCATGGACGCGGACGCGCACGACCTCGACTACCTCGCGATCGCGCACTGGCATCACTTCCGCTTCAGGCAGGGCGCGCTGTGCGGACTCGACCGCGCGCGGCGCGAGATCGTGCTCGACGCGGTGACCGGTCCGGAGGGCGACGAGATCCTGCCGCGCCGCACGTTGCCGTACGACACGCTGGTCATCTGCGTCGGAAGCGTGGGCAACGACTTCGGCGTGCCCGGCGTGGCGGAACACCCGATCTCGCTCGACACGCTCGCCGATGCCGAGCGGTTCCACCGGCGCCTCCTCGCCGTGTGCGTGCGCGCGGACGGGCGCGCGGCCGGCGGCGGCTCGCCGGAGGTCGACATCGTCATCATCGGTGCGGGCGCCACGGGCGTCGAACTCGCCGCGGAGATCCGGCAGACGACGCGGGCGCACGCGGGCTACGGGCTCGACCACCTCGACCCTGCGCAGGACATCCGCATCGCGTTGCTCGAGGCGTCGCCGCGCATCCTGCCGCCGCTGTCCGAGCACGTGGCGGCCGCCGCGCTGCAGTTGCTCGGCAAGCTCGACGTGTCCGTGCACACCGGCGCGCGCGTCACCGAGGTCGACGCCGACGGCGTGCACACGGCCGACGGCACGTTCTTCGCCGCCGACCTCATCGTGTGGGCGGCGGGCATCATGGCGCCCGCGGTGCTGCGCGATCTCGACGGGCTCGAGACCGGCCGTGGCAACCAGCTGGTCGTGGGGCCGACGCTGCAGACGACGCGCGATCCCGACATCTTTGCGTTCGGCGACTGCGCTGCGGCGCCGTGGCACGGACACAAGGCGGGCGCGCTGTTGCCGCCGCGCGCGCAGGTCGCGCACCAGCAGGCCACGCTTCTCGCCAAGTCGATCAAGGCGCGCCTGGCCGGCCGGCCGCTGCCGGAATTCCATTTCCGCGATTTCGGATCGCTGGTGTCGCTGGGCGAGCTGTCGGCGGTCGGTACGCTGATGGGATCGCTGATCGGCGGCAACCTGCTGATCCAGGGTCTCATCGCGCGGATGATGTACACGTCGCTGTACAAGATGCACCAGGTGTCGATCCATGGCGTCGTGCGCGTCGGCTTCGACACGCTCGGGCGCTTTCTCCGGCAGCGGCTCGAACCCCGGGTCAAGCTGCATTGAGTCCGCGATGAGCCACGGTATGCGCAACGCGGGGTCCTGCGGCTTACCGGCGGATGCCGGACGGGTTCGCGCATGAGTCCGCTGCTCGCCGGCTTCACGTGGCTCCTGCTGTTCCAGTGCGCGGGCGAGGCGCTGGTGCGGCTGGCCGGCTGGCCCGTGCCGGGACCGGTGGCGGGCATGGCGCTGCTCTTCGTCGGGCTGCTTGTTGCGCCGAACGGCCCCGGGCTCGCTGGATGTCGCCGCCGACGGCCTCGCCCGGCACCTGTCGCTGCTGTTCGTGCCGGCGGGCGTTGGCGTGATGCTGCACGTTGCGCGCGTCGTCGACGAGTGGGTGCCGATCGTCGTCGCGCTCGGCGCGAGCACGGTGCTGGCGATCGCCGCGACCGCGCTCACGTTCGCGTGGCTGACACGGCGGCAGGAAGCGGCCGAGGCGAGGGCCGGCGTGGACGGTGGCGAATGAACGCGCAGCCGCTGTTCGAGTTGTGGGTCTACCTCGCGGCCACGCCGCTCGCGGGACTCACGCTGACGCTCGTCATGTACGCGGCCGGCTGGTGGTGCTACGTGCGCACGGGCATGCATCCGCTCGCCAACCCCGTGCTGATCTCGGTGGCGCTGATCGTCACGGTGCTGGTCGCGACGGGCACGACGTACCGGACGTATTTCGATGGCGCGCAGTTCGTGCACTTCCTGCTGGGCCCGGCGGTGGTGGGGCTCGCGGTGCCGCTCGCGCGCCAGTGGCACGGTGTCCGCCGCCTCGCGCTGCCGATCGCCGGCGCGCTCTTCGTCGGCTCGCTGGTCGCGCTCGGCAGCGCGGTCGGGCTGGCCTACGCGCTGGGCGCGTCGAAGGCAACGCTGCTGTCGCTCGTGCCCAAGTCCGTCACCGCGCCGATCGCGATGGGTATCGCGGAAAAACTCGGCGGGCTGCCGGCGCTGGCCGCGGTGTTCGCCGTCACGACCGGGATCCTGGGCGCAGTACTCGGCAAGTACGTGCTCGACGCGTGCGGCGTGCGCGACTGGCGCGCGCGCGGCTTCGCGCTGGGGCTCGCGGCGCACGGGATCGGCACGGCGCGCGCGTTCCAGGTCAACGCCGACGCGGGCGCGTACGCGAGCCTCGCCTTCGCGCTGCACGGGCTCCTGGCCGCGATCCTCATGCCGTTGGGTTACGTCGCATTGTTCGGCGCTGCGTGACCAACCGCTATACTCCGGGCCACGCAACCGCCAGCGACCGCGTCGCGGGACCCATCGATGAACGCCGACCTCTTCTCCGCGACGATCCTGCTGCTGCTGGTCCTCGATCCGTTCGGCAACCTGCCGATCGTCGTGTCGGTGCTGTCCAAGGTGCCGCCGGCGCGCCGCGTGCGGATCGTGCTGCGCGAGTGCCTGTTCGCGTTCATCCTGCTGCTGGCGTTCATGTGGGGCGGACGCACGTTCATGCAGTGGCTGCACCTGTCCGAGACGTCGCTCGCGATCGCGGGCGGCATCATCCTGTTCATGATCTCGCTGCGCATGGTGTTTCCGCACAAGGACGGCATCTTCGGCGAGTCGAAGGACGGCGAGCCGTTCCTCGTGCCGCTCGCGGTGCCGTCGATCGCCGGCCCGTCGGCGCTGGCGACGGTGATGCTGATGGCGTCGCGCGACCCGGAGCACATGGCGACGTGGATGCTGGCGCTCACGATCGCGATGGTCGTGACCACGCTGGTGCTCGCGGCCTCGGACCGGCTGCAGACATGGCTGGGTCCGCGCGTCGTCGGCGCGTTCGAGAAGCTGATGGGCCTGCTGCTGACGGCGCTGGCCGTGGAGATGCTGCTGAACGGCCTGCGCACGTTCATCGTGGAACTACCCAAGTGACCCTCGTGCGGCGCGGCCGCGCCTGACGGGTCCGGGGTCAGGCGTCGGGGGCCGCCGCCGGTGCCGGGCCGCCGATCACGCGGTCGGCGCGCAACCTGGCGATCGCGGCATCGCCGTAACCGAGCGAATGCAGGAGCGCCTCGGTGTCCGCGCCGAGCGCCGGCGGCGGGTTACGCAGCGGCAACCGCGCGCCGTCGAGAGCCAGCGGCAGCAGCGCGGTGCGCGTGTCGATCGATCGCTGCGCGCCGCTCGCATCCACCGGCAACGTGACCGGCGCGAGCCCGCCCGTGGCCGCGAGGTGCGGATCGTCGAAGAGATCCTGCGGGCGCGTGATCGGCGCGTAGGGCAGCCCGTTGCGCTCGAAGCGCGCGCCCAGTTCGGCGGCGGACAGTGGCGCGAAGCGTTCGCGCAGGATCGGCAGCAGCCAGTCGCGCGCGCGGACGCGATCGTTGTTCGTGTTCAGGCGCGGGTCGGACCTGAGGTCGGCGAATCCGAATTCGTCGCACATGAGCGACCACTGCGTGTCGCTGACGGCCGCCAGGAAGACCTGTTCGCCATCGCGCACGGTGAACACGTCGTACACCGCCCATGCGCTGATGCGGCTCGGCATCGGCGCCGCCGCCTTGCCCGTCACCGCGTACTGCATCATGTGCTGCGCGACGAGGAACACGTTGTTCTCGAAGAGCGCGCTCTTCACTTCCGCCCCGCGGCCGGTACGTTCGCGCCGCGCCAGCGCGGCCAGCGCGCCGATGGCGCCGAACATCCCGCCCATGATGTCGTTGACGCTGGTGCCGGCGCGCAACGGACGGCCTTCGGGCCCGGTCATGTAGGCCAGGCCCCCCATCATCTGCACGACCTCGTCCAGCGCCGTGCGATTCTCGTAGGGACCGGGCAGGAAGCCCTTGTGCGACACGTAGACCAGGCGCGGATTGAGCCCCGCCAGCGCGGCGTACCCGAAACCCAGCTTTTCCATCGTGCCGCTCTTGAAATTCTCGCTGAACACGTCCGCACCCGCGACGAGCTTCAGCACGATCTCGCGGCCGCGCGGATCCTTCGCGTCGACGGCGAGGCTGCGCTTGTTGCGGTTGAACATCGAGAAGAAGCCGGCGCCGGAACCGAGCAGCGCGCGCGTGCTGTCGCCCGCGAGCGGCTCCACCTTCACGACGTCCGCCCCCAGGTCGGCGAGGATCATCCCGCAGGTGGGGCCCATCACCATGTGCGTGAACTCGACGACGCGAATGCCGGCGAGCGGCAGATCGTCCGCGTTCGTCATCGCGCGCCGCGCACGCCTACCCTCACGCGCGTCCCGACGTCGCCCGTTCCGCTCCGTTGCGTCATCCTCGTCCGTCCTCGCTTTCGCCTGCCGGTCCTTCGCCGGTCTAGATTCTAGGCGCTGCAGCCGCCGCGTGCCAGACAGGGCGCGCCACGATGACAGTGCGCCATGCGCACGCGAAAAAAAGCCGGGCCACGCAGGCCCGGCGGTCGACCGTCGCGCAAGAACCGGCGATCAGTCCTTCACGGCCTCGAACTCGACGATGAGGTTGATCTCGTCGCCGACGCTCGGCACGCCGTACTTCATTCCGAAATCGGAGCGCTTGAACTTGCCGGAAGCATTGCCGCCGCAGCGGTCCTTGTAGCTGCCCTGCGGCGGAATGCACTTGAACCGGTCGATCGTCAGGTTGACGGGCTTCGTGACGCCGAGCAGGGTCAGGTTGCCTTCGATGGCCGAGGGGTTGTCGCCGGTGAAGTTCATCCGCGTCGACTTGTACGTGATCCGGGGAAACTCGGCGACGTTGAAGAAATCCGCCGCGCGCAGGTGCTCGTCGCGCGCGCGCGCGCGCGTGCCCTTGACGTTGTCGCCGGTGTTGATGGAGGCGGCCTCGATCGTGATGTCGAGCGAGCCCGTCTTCGCGGTGCGGTCGAGCGTGGCCTTGCCCGTCGACCTGTCGAAGCGACCGTACATCGTCGAGACTCCGAGATGGTCGACCGTGAAATTCGGATAGGTGTGGTAGGGGTCGATCGTGTAGGACTCCGGCGCGGCAGTTGCGGCAAGCGGCAGGACGAGCAGCGAGACGGCGGCAATACGTTTCAGCAATTCAAACTCCTGGGTGTGGTGTCGGTCACGACACGGTGGCGCGCGCCGCGAACCACGCGGCGGCGATGGGTAGGCTCGCGGCGGCAAGCGCGTAGAGCGAAACGGTGAAAGCGCGCCGGAACGTCGACGCGCCTTCGCGAACGGGCAATCGGACGGCCAGCGGAACCACCAGCAGCGCGGCCAGCGCATACCACGGCATCTGTGCGAGCATCAGCGCGCCCTCGGCGAAGAGCGCGATCATCACGCCGATCGACAGCGTGCCGAGCACGCCCGCAGCGACCGGCCGCGACGTCATGGCCCAGACCAGCAGCAAGGCGCCGCAGGACGCGGCGACGGCCATCCCGGCCAGGAGGAAGCCGATCGACGCGGAGATCACGGCGGCGATGCCGGTTGCGATCCCGAGTCCGAGCCCGGCCGCGGCGGTACGCAAGCCGTCGTCGCGCAGCGAAAGCATTGCCCAAACCATCGCGGCCGCAAAGAGCAGCACACCGAGCGCGGCCAGCCACGCCTGTCCCCCTTCCCGCTGCGCCAGCACCGACAGGAACACCCAGGCGGCGGCGACGCCCGCGACCAGCGTCAGCGCGTAGGCCACGGGGCGCGCACGGGACACGAACGCGTCCGCCGCCATGCCGACGAGCGGCGCGAGCAGGCACAGCAGCAGGATCTTGCGCGACGCGGTAAGCGGCGAGAACGAGAAGCCGGTCGTCAGCGTGACCATGGTGGCGTAACCGGCGACGATGGCGAGCCATCCGTACCGGGTGTGGCCGACGAGGGCCGCGACGATCAGCGCGACGATGAAGGGGGCCACCCCTCCCTGTACCGCGGGATGTTCGAGAAGTGCGTTCACCGATGATGATTCCGTCTGCGCGAATGAGCGGGGCGGTCGACGGCGTGGGCGTCGCCGGCGTCCGCAATGCGGGGCGCGGCGACGACCATGTTCCCGGAAAGGGTGGGCCACGCGTTGCGCACCCTCGTCGCCACGCAGAGGGAAACGCCGGGAGCTCCGCCAGCCACGCATTTTATCGCACGGCGAAGGCGGTCCTGCGCTCGCGCTATCGCCCGCGCGAACGCGCTATGCTTGCGCGCATCACGACTTACCGGCACTGCGCGACCATGGATACGATGACCCGCCCGACGAATTCGCCGATCGAAGTGCCGGTCTGGGATTGGCCGGTGCGCGCCGTGCACTGGGCGATCGCATTGCTCGTGGCCGCACTCCTCACGACCGGACTCCTCGGCAACGACGCGCTGGTCTGGCACATGCGCTTCGGCGAGACGCTGCTGGGGCTCGTGCTGTTTCGCGTGATCTGGGGATTCGTCGGCAGCGGCAACGCGCGATTCTCGTCTTTCGTGCGCGGACCGGGGGCCGTCGTGACCTATGTCCGGTCGCTCTTCCGGCCGCCGCACGAAGTCCACGCGACCCACAATCCGATCGGCGGATGGATGGTGATCGCATTGCTGCTGGCGATGCTGGCGCAGGCGGGCGCCGGGCTCTTCACCCAGGACGACATCGGCAACGAGGGGCCGCTGGTCAAACTGGTAAGCGGCGACCTCTCCGATTCCCTGGGCTGGTTCCACCGGCGCGGCTGGTGGCTCGTGGCGGGCTTCGCGAGCGTGCATATTCTTGCGGTGATCGGCTACTTCCTGGTCCTGGGGGACAACCTGATCTGGCCGATGTTCACCGGCCGGAAGCGTCTGCCTGCCGGTGTCGCGAGTGCGAAGAGCGCGGCGGCGTCGACGACCCGTGCGGTCATCCTGCTCGCGGCCATGGCGGCGTTCGTCTGGTGGCTGGTGAACCGGCTCTGAGCGGCCGTGCGCCCGGGCGGCGCCGAACGCGCCGCCGGCATCGACCGCCGGCGCGTTCGTCGCCCGCAGCGCCTATTTGCTCTGGAAGTCGTCGTGGCAGTTGTTGCACGCCTTGCCGACCGCGCCGACGGCGGTCCGCAGTTGCGCGATGTCGCCCGAGTTCGCGGCCGCGACGAGCTTGGGCGTCTCCGCCTGCACTTCCTGCGCGTACTTGTCGAACTTCGCCTTGTCCTTCCAGATCTCCGCCTTCGCCTTGGTGTTGCCGCTGTCGGAAACCGGAACGAATCCTTCCCAGGGCATCTTGACGAGCTCGTTGACGAACGACGCCGCGCGGACGGCCTGGTCCTTGTTGTAGGGGATCTCGCCCTTCGCCATCCGGCTCAGCACGCCCATCTGCCAGCCCTGCGCCTGCATGATGCCCTGGCGGTATTTGATCGCGCGATCGGGCCGCATGTCCTGCGCCAGCACCGCTGCCGAGAACGTGACGAGCACGGCAAGCGAACTGGCGACTGCGACGGCGTTTCTGTTCATGAATCCTCCGGAAATTGGGAACGATGGGCACGCGACCGACGGATTGCGGCGGGCGCGAGCCAACGAGCGCGCACGTCTTGTTCGACCTGACGGAAACAGGCGCGGCCGCACATTATTCCACTTGCACCGTTCCCCGCAGCGGCGAACTGGCACGCCGGACCCTCGCCCGACGCAAGGCCTGGCCGGAAGCGCCGGCGCCCTCCGGACCGGTCGGCCCTCGCCGGATCAGGGCGCCGCGAGAAGTTCGCCGTCTTCCACCCGGACCACGCCGGCACGGGTGAGTTCGCCGACGAGCAGTGCCGCAAGGTCGACGGGCGCGAGGCGCAGAACCGCCTCGTTGACGTCGCGGTAAATCCCTACGCGTTCCACGTAAGCCGGGAGAGTGGCGAGCGGCATGCGCCGGCGATGCAGCAGCGTGAAGGCGAGCAGCCCCTTCAACGCGTGGCGGGCGACGCGGACCTCGTCGGCTTCGAACGCACGTGTGCGCTGGTAGGCGCGGTCGAGCGCTTCCGCGACGTCGGTGAACGGCTCGCCGTGGCCCGGAATGACCGTGCGCACGTCGAGTTCCGCGATCAGGTCGAGCGTGTCGCGCGCCGCCGGCAGCGCGTCGGCATCGAGCGAGGCCGGCATCACGAAGCCGTAGCCGTTGCGCCACAGCGCGTCCCCGGAGATCAGGATCCCGTGTTCCTCGTTGTGGAACACCAGCGCACCGGACCGATGGCCGGAGGCCGCGTGCAGGCGCCACTCGAGGTCGCCCCAGACGTGCGTCGACCCGGGGCGCAACACCGCGTCGACGGAAAACCGGTCGGCCGACTGGTCCGCGTAGTCGAGCAGCAGCGCCTTCGTGTCCCATCGCTCGATCAGCGGCGCCTCGGCCTCGGGCAACTCGATCGGGCAACCGTAGACGGCGCGAATGGCCGCGTTGCCGCCGATGTGGTCGGAATGGCAATGCGTGTTGACGAGCTTCGCGAGCGGCTCGCCGAAGAGGCCCCGCTCGGAGCGCAGCAGCTCGAGTGTCAACGGCGCGTGCGTCACGTAGCCCGAATCGACGAACACGTGGCCGTCGCGGCTTTTCAGCAGCACGTTGTTCGCGGACAGCCAGTCGCGAACGAAGACGTGCATCTGCGGGGGCAGCAAGTTCTGCAATCCGGACCTGTGACGGGTGTGCGGCGTCCGTGCCGCCATGTTCGCCGGTACCGGCACCGGGGCGGCGGAATCACGAGGATGCTACCACCGGCGCCCGCCGGTCCGCCGTGGCGCGTCCGCGGAGCGTGTGGCCGCGGCGCATGAGGTCGAGGCGGCGCCTACGCGCAGCGCGCGTAGGCCCGCACGACACCCGTCGCACGCTGCCGGTCCAGGAACGCCGCAATATTCGCGTTGACGTCGGCCGCATGCGTGATCGGTCCCATGTGCCCCATGGCCTGCAGCACTGCGTGGTCGCGCGCGTCGGAAGCGCGAGACGCAGCAGCTCCGCGATGCGACGCGTGGCCGTGACCGTGCGCGCGCCGGTCAGGAACAGCATCGGCATGCGCGAGCCGCGCCAGCGCGGGCGTGCGCGGGCGCTCGCGGAACAGCGCGTCGAAATGCCGCAGACGACCGGCATGCGTGCGCGCGAGTGACGGCCTGCCCGGCCGGTGCGCATCGAGTCGCCACGCACCGCTGCCGCACCAGAAGTCGACGAATCGCTGCGCCGCCGAAGCGCTCGTCGCGCCGCAGCGCCGATCGCGGATCGCCGTCGCGAGCGCGATCGACGCCGGCGGCAGGCTCGTCGCACGTGGCCCGTCGTCGAGCAGCCAGCGGAACAGCACCGGCTCGTAGGCCACGACGCTGCGCACGGCCGCCGGGTGCATCGTCGCGAGCTTCAGCGCGACCGCGGCGCCGTAGGAGTGCCCGACGACGTGCGCGCCGCCCGCTGTCCGCGAGCAGCGGCAGCGACGAGCGCCGCGTCGTCGGCCAACGTGCGTCGGCTGGTCGCGCGCCGGCCGGGCGGTCGCCGTGGCCGTGGAAGTCCACGGCGTGCACGCGAAACCGGGGCGCAGCGATCGCCGACCAGGCGTCCCACTGCCGCGCCGAACTCGCGCTCGAATGCAGCAGCAGCACCGTCGGCGCTCGCGGCGACGTCGGACGAACCGGGGACTGACGATCGTCATGCGAGCTCGGTCGGCATGGGCGACCGGCCGCGCGACGCGCGCGCCCGGAGCGGCCGGTCGCCGTCATGACCGACGTGGCGCCAGGATCGGCGCGAGCGCCTTGCCGATCCGCTCCATCTGCGCCGGGGTGACCAGCGCCTGCAGCACCTCGGCGAAGCGCGGCTCCTGCACGCCGGTGACGATGTACTGCCAGCGATAAGCGCGCAGCAGCACGTCGCGCATCGAGGCCGCTCCTCGGCGGACGAGAACGTGCGGCCCGCGTGCGCGCAGGAAGTAGTCCGCGTCCGCGCGTCGCCTGCACCTGCACGATGCCGTCGACGGCGCCGACGAGCTCGATCAGGTCGGTCACGCCCTGGTCGCGTTCCGCGTCGGTCGAGCCGCGCGTGCTCGCGACGCCATTCGAGCTCGTCGACGATCGCGTGCTGCGACTCCTCCTTCCAGTGGAACAGGAACACGTCCTTCCACAGCGCCGACAGGTTCGCGTCGGGCTCGATGCTCGACCGGTAGTGCGCCTGCGAGAAGAGCTCGATGTCGAGCGTCAGGCCGAGCACCGCCCAGGTCGACTTCGCCAGCACCGCGCCGGCGACCTCGTTCGGCTCGCGGCAGGAACGAGTAGCCCTCCGGCATCTCCGCCGCGGCCATCTGCTCGAGCCGGCGGAACAGTTCCTGGTGCTTCAGCTCCTCGTCGGTGAGGCGCACCAGCGCCTCGAGCGCCACCTGGTCGCCGAGCCAGTGGTCGCGGCTGATCTCGAGGATCTTGGCGCCGATGAAGCGCTCGACCAGCGCGAACATGTTGGCGTAGGTGCGGCCCTGGACCTGCGACAGGAACCGCTGCTCGCCCGGGCGTGAGGAACGTCAGCTCGGCGACCTTCGACAGGCCGTCGGGCAGGAACTTCTTGTCGAAGTCGAACGTGCGTCCGCGGATCACGTCGCGGTCGATGTCCCAGCGGATGCGCTTGGACACCTCGATGCACTTCGCGTATCGCTGCGTGGACGAATGGGACGTACCGTGATCGGAATCGATGTGGCTATGAGGCATGATGATGCTCTCCTTGGGAAGACGACGGGAATGCGGGCCTCGCGGACGAGACGCCTGGAGTCGAATCTCCGAGCGCCTGCAGCGTGTGCACGCGGGTGACATCGGCGCCACCGGTAATCTCGGTGGCAAGCGACAGGATTTCGCTGTGATGGAGCCCCAGGTCGCGCAACGTGTGCGCGTCGAGCGCATGGAGCGCGACGTAGATGTCGCGGGCGCGCCGGTTGCGTTGCCAGCGCTCGCGCGCACGTTGCAGCGCGGCCGCCAGCGAGCGCACCAGTGAGCGGAACAACGCGCGGTCCAGCGCACGGACGTTGGGGGCGATGGCGTGCGTCCGGTGCGTGCGTGGCGGGTCCTGCGCGACCCTGGCGGCATCGCCGCGCGTGGCGGGTGATGGCGGTGTCGCGCGCAGGGGCTCGGCTGCGTCTTCGCGCCTCAGCGTTGCATCGCCAAAGCCGTTGGCCGCGCCGGCATGCTGCGCCCACGCCGCGACCTCGCTGCGTGCCGCCGCGCCGCCCGTCCACGCCGCGGCAATGGCGGCGCGATCGCGCGCGCCGTCCACCAGCGGCGCCGGCTGTTGTTCCGCTGCCGCCGGAATGCCGTGGGCCGCGGTCGTGAGGCTTCTGCACGTGGACTGACTGGATTGCATGTCCGCTCCTTGGTTCGAGGAGCCGACTGTGCGCGGACGTGCGTTCCGCGAGCGTTCCCTGCGGTTGCGCGGGGCGTGCGACGGGGGCGGAGCGCCCTCGGCGGTCCGGAAACCGCGGGACGGGACTAGCCCGCCAGCCGCTTGATCAGCGGAGCGTGGGCGATGCCCGTCTCGGCCACGATCCGTTGCAGCAGATCGTCGAGACGCAGTGCGGGCGCGGGGGCGCCGTCCCCGGCGTCCGCGCCCCCCATCCGGCGTGCCCACTCGTCGCGCAGCTCATCGCGATCGGGCACGCTGAACGATGGCTCGTCTTTCGCGAAGGCCAGCAAGGCGCGCGCGACGCGCGCCTCCCCGGCGGCTTCGGCGATGTCGGCAAACAGCAGCAGCGCGCCCGCCTTGAGGGAGGGTGCGCCGAGCGTCAGGGCCTGCGTCGCGACGGCGAGCAGGCTCTCGCGTGCCGCTTCGAGTTCGCCGCGGCGCACCGCGAGTCGCGCAAGGTGCAGCGTCATGAACGTGGCGACCGCCTGCATGCCGTTGGCCTGCGCGTTGGCCAGCGCTTTCTCGGCGTGGCCGCGCGACGCCTCGAGATCGTCCGCCTTCCACGCCAGGTCGGCCAGGTTGGCCAGCACGAACACGCGGGTGCTCACGAGCCCGTCGCGTTCGCACAACGCCAGCGCTTCCTGCAGGTACAGCGCCGCCTCGTCGCGCTGGTTGCGCAGCACGTACAGCGAGCCGAGGTTGCACAGGCACAGCGCGACGCCTGCGCCATCCTCGATGCGGCGATGCTGCGCAAGCGAGTCGAGGCACAGGCGCAGCGCCTCGTCGAGATTCCCCATCCGCTTTTCGATCAGCGCGAGGTGGTCGAGCGTCGCCGCGGTGTTGTGCGCGATCACTTCCTTCGGCGAGAGCGCGAGCGACTGCTTGAAGTAGCGCCGCGCCTCCACGAGCCTTCCGGTATGCAGTGCGCAGGTTGCCAGGACCTGCAGCGCCTGGATCCGCGTGCCTCGCTCGGCGGCGGCGCGGGTCCGCGTCGCCTCCAGCGCGCGCGTGGCGCTGGCCTGCGCGTCGCCATAACGGTCGAGCCGGTACTCGAGCTGGGCGATCTTGGCGAGCAGCAACGCGGCGAACGGTGCGTTCCGCGCGCCCAGCGGTGATTCGGACGCATGCCGCAGCAGCGTCAGCCCCTCCGCGAAACGGGCGCGGTAGTCGCAGTGGGAGACCAGCGTCTCCACGCTGCGCGCCAGTGTGTCCGCCTGTCCCGCCGCGACCGCAAATTCCCACGCAGCCCGAATGTTCTCGAACTCGGCTTCGATCGTCCGCAGCGCCTCGCGGTCGCCGTCCTTGGCCGAGGGCCGCAGCTGCGCGAGCAGGTGGTGGAAGTGCGCCGCATGCGCGGCCTGCGCCTGCGCCTCGGCGGCCCGGTTGGCGAACCGCAGCGCGGCAAGCTGCTGCACCAGCGGATGCAGGTGCATCCGGGCGCCTTCCTTGCGCAGCAGCGACTTGTCGGCAAGCGCGACCAGCACCGGCAGCGACGCGCTCGTGACCGCGCGCGCGGCCTCCGGCGTGAAGCCGCCGCGGAACACGGACAGCCGCGGCAGCGCATCGCGCTCGGTCGCGGTCAGCAGGCGCCACGATTGCTCGAACACCACGTCCATGCTCGCGTGGCGCGCGGGCCGCGACGGCTCGTCGCTGCGCAGCAGCTCCGTGCCCTCGCGCAGTTCCGCGGCGATCGCGGCGCAGGACAGCACGCGCGTCCAGGCCGCTGCCAGTTCGAGGGCGAGCGGCAGTCCCTCCACCTGCCGGCAGATGTCGACGATCGCCGCCGCTTCCGTCTCCGCCACCAGCGCCGGCTCCACGCGCCGGGCCGTCCGGACGAAGAGCCGCGCCGCGTCGAACGCTTCGATGTAGTCGAGGTCTTCCGGTTCCGGTGCCGGCAGTCCGGCCAGCGGCAGCAGCCATTCCGGTGCGATGGCGAGCCGCACGCGCGACGTCGCGATGATCGCGAGCCGCGGACATGCGTCGAGCAGCCGGGCCACCGCCGACGCGTCGTGGGCCAGGTGCTCGAATTGTCGAGCACGAGCAGCATTCGGCGGTCACGCAGGAACTCCAGCACCTGCGGCATCGCCTCGCCGCGCGCCGTGAGGCCCAGTTCGCGCGCGAGCCGCGCGCCGATGCCGGCGGGCGACGGGACGTCGTCCAGCGGCACGAAGACCCCGCCGTCCGCGTACCGCGGCGCGAGTTCGACCAGCGCGCGCCGTGCGAGCCGCGTCTTGCCCATTCCCCCGGGACCGACGATGCACACCAGCCGGCAGTCGGCTTGCGCGAGCAGCGATCCGATCCGGCGCAGCTCGACCGTGCGTCCGACGAAGTCCTCGTCGGGCACGCGGGCGGCGGATGCCGCCGGTTCGGACCGCGCGACGACGGTGCCCAGTCCATCGTGCAGCGCCTTGATCTCGAGGCCGGGAACGAGGCCGAGGTCCGCGGCAAGCCGGTCGGCGTACGCGCGATACGCGTGGCGCGCGCGGGGCACCTGCCCGCTGTGCGCGAGCCATGCCATGTGCGCGCGCAGCGCCGCCTCGTCGAGCGGGTCGGCGTCCAGGAGCTGCGCGGACAGCGCGATCCCCTCGCCCGGATCGAGATCGCCCGCGAGCCGGTCCAGCATCGCGTGGCGCCACGCAGCGCGCAGGCGATCGCGTTCGCGGGCGAGCCAGTCCGACCAGGCATCGTTCGCATCGTCGTCGAATCCCGCGAGCAGGTCGCCGCGCCGCAGCGGCAGCGCCTCGATCGGGCGCTGCGCGTGCAGCGCCGACTCGAACGCGAAGACGTCGGTCGCCGCGACGAAGCGCAGGGCGCTGCCCTGCGCTTCGACCCCTTGCGACCACGGCTGCGCCTGCAGCCGGAACAGCGTCTTGCGCAGGTTGGTGTAGGCGAGCTTGCCCGCCTGCTCCGGCCACAAGAGCGAGGCCAGCTCCGCGCGCGCGACCCAGCCGCGCTTCAGCGCGAGGTACGCGAGCAACTGGCTGCGCCGCTCGAACGGCAGCGCGAACGACTCGCCGCCCCACACGACCGTCGGCGCGCCGAACAGGGACAACCGAACGTCCATTACCGCGTCGTCCATGAGGCGAGAACCTCAGTCCGCGAAGAAGCCGCTGCCGGCGGCGCGGGCAACGGCGGCGGCCCGGCCCTGCGCAGCCCCGGACCGCCGGCCGCGCCGGTGGATGCGCATTATCGCGTCGTCCGGGCCCACAGGGAAAGTCGTCCGCGCCGGCGAATCCCGGCAGACCCGGATCCTGCAGGCGGAGTTCGCCGGGGGACCGATGCCGGTGCTGTCGGCGACGAGCCCCACGGACCTGGGCGTCACGCGGAGCTGGACGAGTCCCGACGCGTTCGCGCGCGAGGTCGCGAACGCGCGGATCTACGAACGCGTGCACTTCCGGAACTCCACCGAAGTGGGCACGGCGATGGGTCATCGGAGCGGCGGGTTGGCCGTCTCGACCTACCGGCTGCCCGGGGAGTGACGCCGGGGCACGGGCGCGGCATGCGCCGGTACCGCAAGAGGATCGAACGATGCGCGCACGGCGCGGGGGACGCAGCCCCGGTCCCTCCCGCGTTGTCAGCCGAGCTTCGCGAGGAAATCCCGGACGAGCGCGATGCGCTCCACGAGCACCGGCGCCGCACGCTCGAGCCGCACGCGATCGGGTCCGGCAAACCGCACGCGTCCATCCTTCTGCACGAGCAGGATCAGCGCACCCGGATCGAACGGCGGATGCTTGACGAACTGCAGCGTCGTGCGCTCCGGACCGGCATCGATCTTCGTGACGCCCAGCGGCTTTGCCAGCAGGCGCAGGCGGTGGCACGCCAGCAGCGCCTGCGCCTGGTCCGGTGTGGGACCGAAGCGATCGACGAGTTCCTCCTGGATACGCTGCAGCTCGTCGATCGTCTCGCTGCTTGCCAGGCGCTTGTACAGGACGAGCCGCTCGTGCACGTCGCTGCAGTATTTCTCGGGCAGCAGCGCGGGCACGTGCAGGTTGATCTCGGTGGTCACGCCAAGCGGCTCCGTCAAGTCGGGCTCGCGGCCTGACCGCAACGCGGAAACCGCGGCCCGGAGCATGTCGTTGTAGAGCTGGAAGCCGACCTGCTGCATCTCGCCCGACTGCGAGTCGCCCAGCACCTCGCCGGCACCGCGGATCTCGAGGTCGTGCATTGCGAGATAGAAGCCGGAGCCGAGGTCCTCCATCATCTGGATGGCTTCGAGTCGCTTCTTCGCGAGTGCCGACAATGCGTCGGCGGGTGGGGTGAGCAGGTAGGCGTACGCCTGGTGGTGCGAGCGCCCGACGCGGCCGCGCAGCTGGTGGAGCTGCGCCAACCCGAAACGGTCCGCACGGTCGATGATGATCGTGTTGGCGGTGGGCACGTCGATGCCGGTCTCGATGATCGTCGAGCAGACGAGCAGGTTCACGCGCTGCTGGTAGAAGTCGCGCATCACGTGCTCGAGGTCGCGTTCGCCCATCTGGCCGTGCGCGACGGCGATGCGGGCCTCGGGCATCAGCCGCGCGAGCGTCTCCGCGCGGGTGGCGATCGTGTCGACCTCGTTGTGCAGGTAGTAGATCTGCCCGCCGCGCTTCAACTCGCGCAGCGCGGCCTCGCGCACGATGCCCGACGAGTACGCGGCGACGAACGTCTTGATGGAGAGCCGCCGCTGCGGGGCGGTGGCGATCACCGAGAAGTCGCGGATGCCTTCGAGCGACATCGCGAGCGTGCGCGGGATGGGCGTGGCGGTGAGCGTCAGCACGTCGACCTCGGCGCGCAGGCGCTTCAGGAGTTCCTTCTGGCGCACGCCGAAGCGGTGCTCCTCGTCGATGATCACGAGTCCCAGCTGCCTGAACTTCACGTCGGCCTGCAGGAGCTTGTGCGTGCCGATCACGAGGTCGATCGTCCCGGCCGCGAGGCCCGCGAGCGCCGCCTTCGTCTCCTTGGCCGTGCGGAAGCGCGACAGCTCGGCGATGCGGATCGGAAAATCCGAGAACCGGTCGGAGAACGTCTGCATGTGCTGCTCGGCGAGCAGCGTCGTCGGCACCAGCAGCGCGACCTGCTTGCCGTCGGCGCAGCGCCACGAACGCCGCGCGCAGCGCGACCTCGGTCTTGCCGAAGCCGACGTCGCCGCAGACGAGCCGGTCCATCGCCTTGCCCGACGTCATGTCCTCTATCACCGCCTCGATCGCGGCCGTCTGGTCGGGCGTCTCGTCGAAGCCGAAGCCCTCCGCGAAGAGTTCGTAGTCGCGCGGCTTCAACGCGAACGCGTGGCCCTTCCGGGCCGCGCGCTGCGCGTAGAGGTTGAGCAGCTCCGCGGCCGTGTCGTGCGCCTGCTGCGCGGCCTTCTTCTTCGCCTTTTCCCACTGGCCGCTGCCGAGTTCGTGCAGCGGCGCGGCTTCCGGCGACGCACCGCTGTAGCGGCTGATGAGGTGCAGGTTCGACACCGGCACGTAGAGCTTCGCGTCGTTCGCGTAGACGAGCTGCAGGAACTCGTTCGGACCATCCCCCAGGTCGAGCGTGAGGAGGCCGAGATAGCGGCCGATGCCGTGCGCCTCGTGGACCACCGGATCGCCGATGCGGACCTCCGAGAGGTCGCGCACCATCGCGTCGACATTCGAGCGCCGGGTGGCCTCGCGCGCGCTGCGGCGGACGACGTTCGCGTAGAGTTCGGCCTCCGTGACGAACGCGATCCCGCCGTCGGCCCAGGCGAAACCCGAGTGCACGGGCGACGTGACGAGCACGACGCGGTCGGGGCTGCCGAGGAAGCCCGCGAGGTCGTCGGCGAGCGCGGGCAGCACGTCGAACTCGGCGAAGAACTGCTGCATCGTCTCGCGCCGGCCGGCGGTCTCCGCCACGAGCGCGACCTTCAGGTCGGTCGTGGCGATGAAGCGTTTCAGCGCGGCGAGCGGGTCGGCGGCGCGGCGGTCGACCTGCACCGTCGGCACCGCCGTCGTCGGGCCCGCGCCGTCGGCACGCATCTCGATGCGCGCGAATCCCTTCAGCACGCCGTTGAACGTGTCGACCGGCAGGAACAGTTCGGTGGGCGGCAGCAGCGGGCGCGCCTTGTCGCCGCGCAGCAGCCGGTAGCGCGATTCCGTGTCGGCCCAGAAGTGGTCGATCGCACCGCGCACGTCGCCGTGCAGCGCGACGATCGTCGCGGGCGGCAGGTAGTCCGCAAGCGTGGCCGTCGCCTCGAAGAACAGCGGCAGGTAATACTCGACGCCGCCGGGCGCCACGCCGTTCGAGATGTCCTTGTACAGCGGCGACTTGGACGGATCCCCTTCGAACACCTCGCGGAACCGGCTGCGGAAACGGGTCCGGCCCGTCTCGTCGAGCGGGAACTCGCGTGCCGGCAGCAGCCTGATGTCGGCCACCGGATAGATCGTGCGCTGCGTGTCGACGTCGAAGGTCTTGATCGTCTCGATGTCGTTGTCGAAGAGGTCGATGCGGTACGGCAGCGCCGAGCCCATCGGGAAGAGGTCGATGAGACCGCCGCGCACGCTGAACTCGCCGGGGGATACCACCTGCGTCACGTGCGAATAGCCGGCCAGTGCCAACTGCGCGCGCAGCGCATCGACGTCGAGCCGCTCGCCCTGCTTCAAGAAGAACGTGAACGCGGCGAGGTACGACGTGGGTGCCAGCCGGTAGAGCGCGCTGGTCGCCGCGACGACGAGGACATCGCACTCGTTGCGTGCGATCCGATACAGCGTGGCGAGCCGCTCCGACACCAGGTCCTGGTGCGGCGAGAACTGGTCGTAGGGGAGCGTCTCCCAATCGGGGAGGAGTGCAACGCGCAGGTGCGGCGCGTACCAGGGAATCTCCGCCGCGAGCCGCTGCGCCGAGAGCGGGTCGGCGCTGACGACCGCGAGCATCCGGTGCTCGACGCTCGCGCGGGTGGCGAGTTCGGCCAAGGCCAGCGCGTCGGACGAACCGGCGAACGGCCCCGCGCCGAGCCTGCGGCCGGCGTCGGGCAGGTCCGGAATCAGCGGTGGCAGGAAGGAAGCGCGTCCGCCGGTTGCCGGCGGCGCGGCGGGCGGGGTCGCGTCTTGGTTCAAGGCGCGATTATACCGGGGCGCAGCGGGGCCGCCGGTGGACGGGGCAGAACGCTTATACTTCCGCCATGACCGCATCGCGCAGCGTCTCTCCGTACCTGCTGTTGACGCTGACGCCCTTCTTCTGGGCCTGCAACTGGATCGTCGGCCGCGGGCTGCACGCCGACATCCCGCCCATGGCGATGACGTTCTTCCGCTGGCTCTTCGCGATCGTCATCCTGGCGCCGTTCGCCTGGCCGTACGTGCGCCGCGACTGGCCGATCTTCCGCGCCAACTGGAAGACGATGCTGATGCTGGGCGCCATCGGCGTCGGCACGCACAACTGCCTCGCGTACCTCGGCCTCAACTACACGACCGCGACCAACGGCGTGATCCTCAATTCGTTCATTCCGGTCATGATCGTCACGCTGTCGTGGCTGATCCTGCGCGAACGGCTGGCGCCGCTGCAGGTCGCCGGCGTGGCGATCTCGCTCATCGGCGTGTTCTCGATCATCACGCAGGGCAGCCTCGCGACGCTGCTCGCGTTGGAGGTCAACATCGGCGACCTCTTCATCATCCTGTCGATGGCGATGTGGTCGGTCTACACGATCGCGCTGCGCTGGAAGCCGGCCGGACTCAACGTGATGTCGTTCCTGCTGGTGGTCGCGATCATCGGCGACGCGTGCGTGCTGCCGCTGTGGCTCGTGGAGATGGCGCTCGGCCACCATATCCACTGGACGTGGACGAACTTCGGCGCGCTGGTGGCCGTCGCGCTCTTTTCCTCCGTCCTGGCCTACCTGTTCTGGAACTGGGGCGTCGAGGAAGTCGGCGCGAACGTCGCCGGGCTCTTCGTCCACCTGATGCCCGTGTTCGGCATCGTGCTGGCGTGGCTGTTCCTGGGCGAGGGACTCGCGCCGTTCCACGTCGCGGGTATCGCGCTCATCCTGTGCGGCATCTGGCTCACGAGCCGTTACGGGCGCCGGCGGCCGGACATCGACGAAGCCGCCGCAGTGGGGACCGATTGAACGAGGGCGGCGGCGTGGACGGCAACATCGGCAATGCCGTGCACGTGGCGCTGCAGCAGCGGATCGTCACGCTGAAGGTCGAGCATCGCGACCTCGATGCGGCCATCGTCCGGCTGTCGCAGGACGCCGCGCACGACGAGCTGCAGTTGCGGCGCCTGAAGCGCCGCAAGCTCCTGCTGAAGGACCAAATCGCACGGCTCGAGCGGCAGCTCGACCCCGACGTGCCGGCCTGAACGATCGCGACTCCCCCGAAACTCGCTGCGCTCGTCTCCCCCGGAGGGCTCGGCCGGCGAGCCCGGCCCGTCAGCCGGAAAAATCCGCGCTGGTGCGGCGGGCGAGCAGCGCCTTCGCGTGCGCGTTGCGCGCGCGCAGCCGCGGATCCCGCACGATTCCCGCGATCGTCCCGACGACGGCGCTGACCACGCCCGCGAGCGGCAATGCGAGGATGAGGCCCGGTATGCCGGCGACCGCGCCGCCGATGAACACCATCAGCACCGTGGGCAGCGGATGCATGCGGATGCTGCGTCCGACCGTCAGCGGGATGAAGAAGAAATTGTCGAGGAGGCGCACGAACACGAAGAGGCCGATCGTCTCGTAGACGATCCAGGTCGAGTCCGGGAAATTGGTGGCGGCCACGAGGATCACCAGCACGCAGCCGGCGAACGAGCCCACCACCGGCACCCATTGCATCAGCGCGACGATGAGCCCCAGCAGGAAGTGCGCCGGGGATGCCGATCAGCCACAGCCCGAACCCCAGCAAGACCGTATCGATCACGGTCAGCTTGAGCAGACCCTGGAAATAGTTGCGCGCCGTCGCATCGACGCGCTCGAACATGTGGATCGTGCGCTCGAAGAACGCATTGGGCACCTCGCGCGTCACGAGTTTCGTGAACAGCTGGCCGTCGCGCAGGAAGAAGAATGCGAAGAACGGCGCCAGCAGCAGCGAAGGCAGCGACACCGCGGCCGACAGCAGCGCCTCCCCCAGCCGGCGCTGGACGAACGTGTCCCCGAACTCGGTGAGCTTGCGGCTCATCTCCGCGTGGAAGTCCATCCGGCGCAGGAACCCGAACTGCGCCTCCAGGCCGAGCAGCGTCTTGTCGATCAGGATCCGGCCGCCCTCGAGGTACCGGGACAGCGTCTCCTCGCTGCCCGTCGACTGCGCGGCGAGCCAGGGCAGCAGCGGAATCATCACCGCCACCGCGACGACGGTGACGCCGCCGGCGACCAGCGCGGCGGCCGCTTCGCGTCCGACGCCGCCCAAGGTCAGGCGGCGCACGACCGGATACAGCATGTAGTACAGGATGATCGCGATCAGCAGCGGGACCACCAGCCACAGCGCGCGCGTGGACGCGACGAGCAGTACCGTCGTGATCACCATCGTCACCGCCCAGACGAGCGGTCCCGCGGCGAGGTCGTCGTCCCTCACAGCGGCCGCATCTCCGCGGTCAGCATGCGCGCGACCAGCTTCTGGCCGAGGTCGCGGGCGAGCTGCAATGCGATCTTCGACGCGATGGCGGCGTGGGTGTCGAGCAGCCCGGTGAAGTCCGCGCGGGACAATGCGGCCAGCACGCAGTCGTCGAGCGCGCGCGTCTGCGCCGTGCGGGGCGCGCCGTCGAGGAGCGCGAGCTCGCCGAAGAGCGAACCGGCGGGAATCTCCGCGATGCGTCCGTTGACGGGATTGCCCTGCCGGCAGATGAGCACGCGCCCGCTCAGCACGACGTAGAGCGCCTGACCTTCCTCGCCCTCGTCGAAGATGATCTCGCCCTGCAGGTAGGTGCGTTCATGGAGCAGCCCGTCGATCACGCGCAGCTCGCGCGCGTTCAGCGTCGCGAACAGTCCGAGTTTCCGGACCTGCGCGATGCGCGGGTTCTCCGACCTGGTCTTTTTCAGGAAGCCGAACATCGCCGCCGCACCTCCCAGTGCTGGGGACGAGACCCCAATCGGTCGATTGTCGCACGCGATGTCGCCGATGAGGAGGCGGTCGCCGGCCGCAGCCCGGGGCGGGTGCGGCTCGAAGGACGACCTTCCTGCTGCGCAATCGGGCGCATTCGGCAATGAGGCCCTTGGGAGGGCCCGGCGGGCTTGAAGGCCGACCTTCGTGCTGCGCACTCCGGCGCATTCGGCAATGAGGCTCCTGGGACGCCCCGCCGGGCTTGAAGGCCGACCTTCGTGCTGCGCACTGCGGCGCATTTGGCAATGAGGCCCTTGGGACGGCACATCGCGCTCATGGGCCGGGCCCGTCGCCCGAACCGTGTTCGTCCCGCCACGCGCCCCACCATGCGCGTGCCTGCTCGCGCGTCCACGCCGGCAGCCTGAGTGTCGCGAGCACGGCCGCGATGTCGCCGACCGCGACGGGTCGTTGCGACGGGTCCTTCGCGAGACAGCGTTCGACCAGCGCGTCGAGCGCCGCGGGAACGCCCGCCATGCTGTCGGAGAGCCGCGGCGCCGGGCTCGCGAGCACCGCGCGCAGGATCGCGCCCTCGTCGGGGCCGTCGAACGGCGCGCGCCCGGCGAGCAGGAAGTAGATGAGCGTCCCCACGCCATAGACGTCGGCGCGTGCATCGACGTCCGACGGTTGCCCGATCCGTTCCGGCGGCATGTACGCGGGCGTTCCGAGCAGGCGGACCTGCCGCGTCAGCGCGCGCCCGGCATCCGGATAGTCGCCGACCGCCGCCTCGATACGCTTGACGATGCCGAAATCGAGCAGCTTGACGAAGTCGTGCTCGCCGCCGCGTTCGCAGACCATCACGTTCTCGGGCTTGATGTCGCGATGGACCATGCCCTTCGCGTGCACCTCCGCAAGCGCCGCGCAGACCTGGTCGACGATGTGCCGCATGCGCTCGAACGGCAGGCGGCGTTCGCGCGCGACGAGCGCGTCCAGCGTGAGGCCGTCGACGTACTCCATCGCGTAATACAGGAGGCCGTCGTTCGTGTGCCCGTAGTCGTAGATCTCGATCGTGTTGGGATGCCGCAGCTCGGCCACCAACCGCACTTCGCGCTCGAATCGCGCGGCCAGTTCGTCGGTGGCCATGTGGCGCTTGAGGATCTTGATCGCCGTGGGCCGCTTCAACAGCGCGTGGCGCGCGAGGTGCACGGTGGCGGTGCCGCCTTCGGCCAGTTCGCGCTCGATCTGGTACGCGCCGATCCGGCGTCCGGCCATCGGCTTGCCGGTGAGCCGCGCGAGCGCCAGCGTCGACCACGTGGCCCAACCCGCGGTCAGCACCAGCAGCGCGAGCACGCCCGCGAGCGTGATCCTCACGTAGCGCAGCGGCGCGTACGCTTCGTCGACGCCGATCTCGGCGACCACGCCCAGGCGTTCCTCCGGCAGCCAGCGCCACGCGCCGATCACCTCGGCACCGCGATAGTTGCGATAGGGATCGAGCAGCACGCCGCGCAATGGCGTGGCGTCGCGGGCCGTCGCGCCCGCCGCCAGCGCCGATGCGACGGGGTGCGTGAGCGGCCATTCGGACGGCGGCAGCGCGGAGTCGCCATCGCCGTCGAGTTCGCGGCCCGGGTCGCGCACCTTGAGCATGAACGCGGCGCGGCGCGCATCCTTCGGCAGCGCGCCCGCCGCCACGAGGCCGCGCACGTCGCGCACCTCCGAGAGCAGCGTGCCGGATTCGTCGAACGCATAGGCTTCGCCCGTATCGCCGGGCCGTGCGGTGGACAGGATGCTCTCGAAGTCGCGGTCGACGTAGCTCGCGAAGCCGAGGGCTGCCACGACCTGGCCCGCCGCGCCGCGCACCGGCGCTTCGACCCACGCGAGGGGCCGTTCGCCCAGGAACGGCTGCGCCGCCACGAGGTGCGCGTCGGCCGCGTAAGGTCGGATGAACTGCGTGCGGCCGGCGAACACCTGCGCGATCTGCGGTGCGTTGGCGCGCGGGCGCGCCTGCAGGCCGCACAGGTCGGACAGCGTCGTCGCGAAGATGTGCCCGTCGCGGTCGACGGCCGTGACCGCGGCAATGCTGTTGTCGCGCAGGAGCGGCGCGAAGAGCGCCTGCCATTCGGCGATCTCGGGACCGCCGCACGCGTCGCCCGGATTGCCGGCGCGCGCGAGCCGCTCGAGGTTCACGGTCTGCGCGGCGACGCGCGGTTCGCGCGCCCACCGGTCGCCCTGGGCGCGGCGTTCCGCGATGAACACCTCGAGCGACTTGGTCTTCGCGTCGAGCAGCGCCGGCAGGCCCTGCGCGCGCAGCTCGCGCAGCGACCGCTCGACGCCCAGGTACATCCACGCCGACGCGGCGGCCACCGTCACGCACAGCGCGAGCACGACGAGGCTCTGCCGCTTGCGGCTCGCGAGAAGCGGCGTGTGGAAGCGCGGCGGCAGCCGGCCCGGGACGACGGTCATCCCGGGGTGCGTGAAGTCGGACGCGGGGGCGTCGGCGGGGCCGGGCGGCGGCATGCCGTGCATGCTACGCCAGCCGCCTGACTTTGCCGTTGCAGTGCAGTGCCGGCCGCGAAAGGCGCGACGCCGGCCTCACCTCATCCACGACCCCACGAACGCCTTTTTGCGGACGTTCCCTACCCGGCGACGCGACCGTACTTGTCGTCGAAGCGGACGATGTCATCCTCCTCGATGTAGTCGCCGCACGCGACCTCGATCAAGGCCAGCACCTCGGTGCCGCGGTTTTCCAGCCGGTGTTGCGTCTCGATCGGGATGAACGTCGACTCGCCCTGCGGCAGCGCGAAGACCTGGTCGCCGCGCGTGACCGTCGCCGTGCCGCGCACGACCACCCAGTGTTCGGACCGGCGGTGATGCAGCTGCAGCGACAGCGAGCCGCCCGGCTTGACCTCGATCCGCTTGATCTTGAACCCGGGACCCGCCTCGAGGATCGTGTACGTGCCCCACGGACGCGACACCGTCCGGTGCAGCTTGTACGACGCGTGGCCGCGCGCCTTCAGTTCGCCGACGACGTCCTTGACCCGCTGCAGGTGATCGCGATGCGCGACCAGCACGGCGTCGGGCGTGTCGACGATCACCAGGTCCTCGACGCCGATCGTCGCGACGACCCGGCCTTCCGAGTGCACGAACGTCCCGCGCGTCGCGATCGACACGCGCTCGCCGCTGCCGCGGTTGCCGTCCGCATCGGCTTCCGAGAGCTCGGAGATCGCCTGCCAGGACCCGACGTCGCTCCAGTCGAAGCCCCCGCGCACCACCGCCACCAGGCCGTCGAGCGCCGCCGGCTCCATCACCGCGTAGTCGATCGACAGATTCGGCGCGTTGGCGAACGCTGGCAGCGTCGATCTCGAGCATCGGCTCGCCCGCATGTACCGCGAGCTGCTGCCAGACCGTGCGCGCCGCGGCGGCGACCTCGGGGGCATAGCGTTCGAACGCGGCGAGGATCGTCCTCGCCGTGAAGGCGAACATCCCGGAATTCCACGCATAGTTGCCGGCGGCGAGGTACTCGCGGGCCTTCGCGAGCGGCGGCTTCTCGACGAAGCTGGTGACGGCGAACGCGCGGTCGCCCTGCGCCGCGCCGCATTCGATGTAGCCGTAGCCGGTCTCCGGCGTCGCCGGATCGATGCCGAACGTGACGAGCCTGCCTTCGCTCGCGAGCTGCGCGGCACGGTCCACGGCGCGACGCGAACGCGGCTGCGGTCGCGGATCAGGTGATCGGCCGCGAGCACCAGCATGATCGCGTCGTCGCCGAAGCGCGCGCGCACCAGCATCGCCGCGACGGCGACCGCGGGCGCCGTGTTGCGCCCGAAGGGTTCCAGCAGGTAGACGTCGTGCTGCGGATCGTGCGCCGCCAGCGCCCGCGTAGACGTCCTTGGTGCGGAAGTAGTAGTCGCGATTGGTGACCGTGACGAGGCCGCGGGTGCCGCGGATGCCCGAGGCGCGAAGCGCCGTCTTCGCGAGCAGCGTCTCGCCGTCGGGCAGCGGCATGAACGGCTTCGGCGCCGATTCGCGCGACAGCGGCCACAGGCGGGTGCCGGCGCCGCCGGACAGAATCACTGGAACGATGGTGGACATGGGGAACGCCTGCGAAGCCCCGCGTGCGCGCGGAAGTCCCCGATTTTACCGCGGCGCCCTTTCCGGGCCGTCCGCGCCGTCAGGGCGGCGGGTTGCGGTACAGCTTGCCGGTGTCGAATCCCATCGCCCGCATGCGCGCGACGATGCCCGCGTAGGTACCGCGTCGCTCATCCGCGGGTCGCGCGCCAGCAGCCACAGGTACTCGCGGTCCGGTTCCGACACCACCGCGTAGCTGTAGTCGTCCGCCAGGTCGATCACCCAGTAGTTCGCCCACACGAACGGCAGCCACGCGAGCCACTCCGGCGCGAAGCGCACCTGGAACTGCGACGGCGGCGTCACCATGCGCGCCGCGCCCTCCGCGCGCGCCATGCTCGCCATCCTCCTTCCGGCACGCGTTGACCACCTTGACCGTGCCGTCCGCATTGCGCGAGTACGTCGCCGTGACGTCGCGCACGCACATGCGCTCGAAGAAGTTCGCGAAGCGCGCGATCTCGTGCCATACGCCAAGGTAGCGATCGAGGTCGAGGGCGGGGACGCTCGTCAGCGGCGCCGCCTGGGCGCCGGCGGGCGAAGCGAACGCGGCGGCGGACAGCGCCAGCGCGAGCAGCAGGTTGCGGTTCATGGCGGGGTTCGTCCTTGAAATCGAAGGGAGATCGGCCCCATTGTGTGCGATATCCGCAACCGGCATGGCTTGACGCCGGGGAGGGGCAGCGCGGCGCCAGGGAGACCCGAAGGGCAACGCTGGTAGAATGGCAATGGATGCGCCGACCCGCGCATCCGCGACGCAGACCGACGATTACCGGGGGTGAACTGGTCTCGACGGGGGTCGTGAAGCAGATTGGGGCATGCCGAGGTGTTGGTCCTCGTAAAACCCTGACAATCGCAAACTTAACTGCGAACGACGAAAACTACGCTCTGGCGGCTTAATCCCGCCGGACCTTGCACCGGGCGGCGCTCAGCCCGGGTGAAGCTGGCAACAGTGTAGTCACAGCAAGGACATTTCGAGCGATCGCGTCCGTCCGGGTCACTTGGGCGAGGCGCTAAATCAAGGTGACTGGTCCTCCCGCCGTATGTCAGTCAACGGTTTGGGGATGAGAGCACAATGACGCGACTAAGCATGTAGTCCTGACTGTGGAGCACCTTCGGACGCGAGTTCGATTCTCGCCACCTCCACCATTTGCTAGATCGAACTGGAAAGGCCCGGCCGAAATCCGGGCCTTTTAACTCTGTAGATCCCTTCGTTGACGTTCGCATCCGTTCGGTTCAAGCTCCGTCCGGAGTGGTAAACGCTGGTGGTAAGAGGGAATGGATCCCAATTACCACCAGGTGGTAACGGGAATCCCTCCCGAAACGGGCGGAACTGAACTGGAGTCCGGAGATTCGACGGGCATCCGCCACGGACGCGCGTCTAGTCGATGACGGAGCTCGCGGCATGGCCAGGCACCTGCTGAGCGACAGGCACGTCAAGGCGGCCAAGCCGCGGAAGCACCCCTATCGGCTGGCGGACGGCGACGGGCTCTACCTGTACGTTCCGCCGAGCGGTGTGTTTGCCTGGCAGTTCCGATACCGCCTGGACGGCAAGCAACTGACGGCCACCTTAGGCCGCGCCGATCTGCTCTCGCTGGGCGAGGCGCGGGAGGCCGCTCTGCTGGCGCGCAAGCGCGTTGCCGAGGGGCAGCACTTGACGGTGCTGAAGCGCGTGCAGAGGGCCAAGAGCCGCGCCCAGCTCGGCAGCACGTTCGCTGCCGTGGCTGCCGACTGGGTCGAGCAAGAGGCACGACGCATGCGGTGGACGCTCGATTACAAGTTGGAGGTGGCCTCAAGCCTACGGAATCACCTACGGGAGCTGGATCCCCTGCCGGTCACCGAGATCACCGCCGCAGTGGCGGCCCCCATCCTGCGCCGTATCGACCGGCGTGCGCCCGACATGGCCGTGAAAGTGCGACGACGGCTCCGCACGATCCTCGATCATGCGGTCGAGGAGGGTCTCCTTCCCAGCAACCCGCTGCCTGTCGGTCGTCGAACGAAGGTTGTCGAGCGGCGGCACTTCGCCGCGGTGCTCGATTGCAGCGAGGTGGGCGAGATCCTGCGCCGGGCGGAACGGATCGACGCGTGCAGCGGCGTCAAGCGAGCTCACAACCTGCTCGTGTTCTGCATGCAGCGCATCGGCGAGATCGTTGGCGCCGACTGGAACGAGTTCGACCTCCAGCGAGGGATTTGGTCGATTCCGCGCGAACGCATGAAGCGGCGCGATGCGGAGCGAGGTGCACATCTCGTCCCCTTACCACCCATGCTCCTTGCGCGCATTCGGGAATGGAGACGCGTCGACGGTGACAAGGCGACATACGTCTGTCCGGCTCCGCGCCAGCCCAAGGTGAACATCACGCGCGAGGCCGTGGAGAAGTTCTATCGGCGAACGCTGGAGCTCGCCAACAAGCATTCGCCGCATTCGTGGCGTTCCGTGTTCTCGACCATCGCGCGAGACGCCGGCAAGGATCCGGATCTCGTCGAGGCGCAGCTCGATCACGTGGTCGGCACCAAAGTGCAGGCGGCCTACGACCGGGCACAGCGGCTCGAGCGACGGCGCGAGCTCATGACGTGGTACGAGGGAAGACTGCTCGCCGCCCGTGACGGGGCTGAGGTCGTGGAGATCGCGAGCAAGCGCGGTTGACTGTTGTAAACGCGCACCGCGTGGCAGCGTACGCAAACGTATTATGGCGCGCTCTCGCGTGCTGGTCGATGAGTTCGGTCCGGGGCATGTTACGACGACCAGCAATTCCTCTAGTCAAGCGCGCGGCGCTGTCGGAACATGTAGTCGTTCGAATGAATGCATTCGCAGGCGACGACATGGAACCGATGCTCTATCGAGTGCGCGACTTCTGTGACGCGCACGCCATCAGCCCAGTGACGTTCTACAAGTTGCTGGCGCGGGGCCAGGGGCCGCGCATCACGCGCATCGGCGGCGGCACGTTCATCAGTGCCGACGATGCCGCTGCGTGGCGCCTCAGGATGGCCGATGCCACCGACCAGACCCAGGTCCGGCCGCGATCTACTCGCGCTCGTCGCTCAAAGTTATGCGACGCTTCGAAGCCCAAGTCTCCGGTCGCCGGCGCGCGTACGCCCTGACTAACTGCGGCCTTGAGCAATACGCTCATTCGGGCGGCTATTGCGCTGCCGAAGGATGCGCTGCCGGCGAGCGCCCGACACGTTCTCACCATCCTGGCGTGGCATTGCAACGAGCTTGCGGTGCAGCGAGGCGACCGCTCCTGTTGGCCATCGCTAAATACCCTTGCACGCGAGACCAGTCTGGACCGTACCACGTGCATGCGTGCCGTTGAGCTTTTGGAGAAGCGGCGGTTCATCGACGTCGAGCGGCGGCAGCGGATAGCCAATCGTTACCGCCTAACGGATTCCAGGACATGGCCTGGCACACGAACGATTCACCTAGCCGCATCTGAGAAGAAGCGCTCGACTGGTGGCGTGGTGCAACCATGCGATGGCGGCGCAGTGCGACCACCCCCTGGTGGTGTGACACGACCAGATGGTCGCGTGGTACCACCAGAGGAAGCGCGGCAACTGTTGCAGAAGCTTGCCAAGCTGGTTGGAGTGCACCACCGGCTTGGTGGCGTGGCGCGACCCGAACAGGAGATTCGTACTTCAGAACAAGAACGGTCGGCAGAAACGAAGAGGGTGCAACCGGAAGCGCAGCCGCAAGCAGTGCATCGATCGCGAGAAGAGCAGCTCGCGTACGTGGCTGCCATGATGAAAAGAGAGTAACGAGCTCGATGCGGGTGGCACGGATCCGAGATAGCGACTGCGCCCATTCCTGCAAGGCGAAAGCTGCACCTGCGCGCAAATGGCGAGCGGTGGAACGAGCGCGTATCGAGTCACGGATTCGACGAATGCGCTTGGAACCGTGTCTGACCACTCACAACTATGATGGCGCAAGGGCTCGAGCTGTTTCGAGCCTGCGCCCGTGCGAATTCCGAAGCGGTACCGGAGCGCGGGCGCGGTAGCAAAGTATTTCTGCCATTGATCCCTCGAGGAACGACATCATGAACGTCTATACCGGTTTGGATGTGTCTTTGCCGGAAACGTCGATCTGCATCGTTAACGCGGAAGGGAGGTTGTGCTGGACGCAAGGTGGCGAGCGAACCAGATGCCATTGCTTCAGTGTTACAGCAACACGCCGCGGAACTGCGCCAGGTCGGCGCGGAAGCGAGCTCGCTGGGTGGCTGGCTGCGGGCGGAATTGTCGGCGCGTGGCTACGAGGTTGTGGTCATCGAAGCGTGTCACACCCATGTTGCCTTGTCGACGATGCGCAATAAAACCGACCGCAACGATGCCCGCGGCATTGCACAACTCATGCGCCTGGGATGGTTCAAGGTGGTCCATGTCAAGAGCCTGGAAGCGCAGCGGCTGCGCATGCTCTTGGGCTGCCGTAAGTTGGTGCTACGCAAACTGGTCGACGTGGAGAACGAGATCCGCGGCACGTTGCGTGCGTTTGGACTGAAGGTCGGCAGCATCAGCCGTGGCCGCTTTGCGGCGCGTGTTATGACACTCGCTGAGCAGGCGGACGCGCTCATTGCCGAACTGGTCCTGCGACTGCTGGCGGTTCGCGCTACGCTGTTGGTGGAGTATCGCCGGATGCATCTGCTCCTCGTCAAAGAGACGCTGGACGATCCGGTGTGCCGGCGTCTGATGACCCTCCCCGGTGTCGGTCCGGTCGCCGCCCTGGCGTTCCGTACTGGCGTTGATGATCCCCATCGCTTCGAGCGCTCCCGCACCGTCGCCGCGCACTTTGGCATGACGCCGCGTCGGTTCCAGTCTGGTGAAATCGACTACAGCGGGCGCATCTCCAAGTGCGGCGATCGGGAGGTTCGCCAGGCGCTCTATGACGCCGCCGGTTCGCTGCTACGGCGATGCCGCGAAGCGTGCCCATTACGCACTTGGGGCCTGCGCATCATGAAGAGCGGCGGGATCAAGAAAGCCACCGTCGCGGTTTCCCGAAAACTGGCAGTGATCATGCATCGGAGTTGGCTCGATGGCAGCGAGTTCCGCTGGACTGGTGACGGTTCCGGAAAGGTGACGGTGTTGGCTGTGCAATAAAGAAGTCTCGTAAATGAGTCTCCAAGGTGTAGCGACGCGGGAGTGCTAAGTGCCGCAGACGTGCAATCAAGGTGTCCTGAGTGGGGTCGTGGGTCGGGCCGAGCGCGCTATCTCGCCAGTGTGGAAGGAGTGTCGTTCAGATGCTGCTTCGAGAGTACGCGCGAGTGCTTGCGCCGGCCCGATCTTTGTCTGACCCGAGCATGTGCCGACCATCGAGTTGAGCACGGAGCTACGCATGAACCACCTGGCCACCGACACTGCGTTTGACCATTCCGTACACCCGCCACCTGCTCATCCGATGTGCAGGCCGAAGCGGCGCCGAAGGCGACGAGCTGTGAAGGGCGGTTGCATTTACCGCCCGAAACAGCTAGGCAAGATAAAAGGGCGCGGCACGCCGCGGACCGGGGAACCGCGTCTGCACATAAGTTGTAGCGGCACGGCGACGCGGCCGCATCGTGCCGCGAGTCTGTCCCGAGCGGCGACCGCGCTTGATCTTCGGCGTGCCTTATGCGCGGATCTATTACCGAATGCGACGACCTACGACGCACCGTAGCATCGGCAACCGGCGGCGGAACAAGCCCGCAGCCGTCACGACGACGGTTAGTGCTCGTGTTTGCGGCCGGGCGTGCAACGCATATCGCGCATCTGGAGCCGTTCCAACCTTTGCTAAAGCCGAACGCTGCGATCGGTGAAATCGATCGCGTGCCGCGGCTGCATATTTCAGCCCATCGTAGACGGCCCTTTCAGGCGATCGTAGACGGTGTTTCAAGCTGATCGTAGACGCCGTTTCAGAGCATCGTAGACGGCGTTTCAAACTGATCGTGGACGATCGCGTCGCGCGCGAGTGACCTGGACCAACGGGCATTGCTGGCCGATTTTTCGGACCCACATGCCCACACCCAGGATCACCATGCGCCAGCTGTTCGACCTGGGCATTGATAGCAAGCTTCGCGGCTGCGATCTCGTGAAGCTGCGCGTCCGTGACGTGTGCCATGGCGACCGGGTAGCCTCGCGGGCAATTGTGCTTCAGCAGAAAACGCAACGTCCCGCGCAATTCGAGATCACGCATTCAACGCGCGAGGCCGTTGAGGCATGGATTAAATCGGCGGCACTGCGGGCGGACGACCACCTCTTCCCGAGCCGACTACATGCGTCACCATACGTTGGCACGCGGCAGTACGCTCGTATTGTGGACGGCTGGGTCAAGGAGATCGGCCTTGATCCGGCCGGGTATGGAACCCACTCGATCCGGCGTACCAAGCCAACACTGATCTACCGGCGAACCTAGAACCTGAGAGCCGTGCAGCTACTGCTTGGCCATACGAAGCTCGAAAGCACCGTGAGGTACCTTGGTATCGAGGTTGACGACGCTCTTGAGATTGCTGAGCAAACCGAAGTCTAATGCTGGTCCGCGCAGCCCAGCCGGGAGCGCCACACAACAGGGCGCTTCCGGCCAGAAGCGGCTGGTCGCGGTTACATTTTCTTTTCGTGACTATGAGGTGAAATGTTCTATTCAAGGCTTTCGGATGGATCTTCCTTTACCTTTTTCAGCCACGATGAATTCCAGCCATCGAACACCTTCAGTCTTACTAGGATTCCAATGGGAATGAGTGGTGCCGGCCGGAACGAGTAGGCTGTCACCGGGTTTTAGGGTAATGGGTTTCTTGCCCTCCTGCTGGAAAATTGGTGTCCCGGAAACTACATAGAAGGTGACCGCCGCCGGATGAAAATGGCGACGGTTGACACCACCTGGCTCGTACTTCACATCTATGACCGTGAAGTCCAGATTCGCTGTGCCGTCCACTCCGCGTACTATGAGATCCGTAGGTGTTACCCCAGATTTTTGTGGGATGTCTTTCGGATCTTGTGCGTGAGCTACAGACGCAGCTAGAGCCGCCCCGAATAAGGTACCGATGAGTTTAGTTAGTCTGTTCATTTTCAATCTCCATTTCGATGAGTGGTAATTCACGCTAGTCACGATAGCTGATCCGATATAATCGCGTTATCGAATTTATCGAGAGTTATATAACCAAATGGTTTTATCCAGAGCAAGCCATATGAATAGTGTGGAGACGATTGCTCGGCGAATAACGCTGCGTGAGTTGAGGCTACTTCTAGCGGTTGCGCGATCAGGTAGCATTCTGAAGGCCGCTAATGAAATCGGCCTTACTCAACCGGCGTTATCGAAATGCATTGCGGAACTGGAAGGTGCGTTCGGTGTGCGACTGTTCGACCGCACCAACCGAGGGGTCACGCCAACACCGCACGGCGAGGTTCTGTTACGCCGGGCAACTGGAGTTTTTGAAGAGCTGCGTCAAGCCGTAGATGAATTGGGATTCCTAACAGATGGGAGTCGTGGCGAGTTGCGTATCGGCGGGACACCAACCATGTGCGCCGGTCTGCTACCCCGCGCTATTAGTACCGTCCTAGATCACCGCGCCCATTTCAGATTTCACATCGCAGAACTTGAATCGGGACAATTGGCGAGCGAGGTGCTTACTAGATCACTCGATTTCGGCGTAGGTCGAGAGCACAATGCCGGCGGCAATGACAATCTAGTATTCGACCGACTGTTCGATGATCGACTGTTTATCGTTGCGGGCGCGAAACATCCATTGGCTACCCGACGATCAGTTACGCTGGACGAAGCAGCCCGTCACCAATGGCTACTGCCGGCGACAGACGGTTCAATGGTATTGCAGTTGAGAAATGAGTTTCACCGACAAAAACTAGAGTTGCCGAAGTCTGCAGTTACCACGATGTCCATGCTCGTTAGGTGTGAGTTGATAGCGACGAACTGCTTCCTTACGGTGATGTATGGGTCGGTGCTTCGGTTCGGGAATGCGCCACGGTTTCTGCGTGTTCTGCCATTGGATGTGCGAACAGGGATACCCATTGGAATAATTCGCTTGAAGAACCGTACGCTTGCGGCAAGCGCCGAGTTGTTCATGGAGACTGTTCGAGAAGTCGTGCGCCCCATGAGTGCACTAAGCGCGACGCAGTTACGGCGTGAAGCGCGTGTAGGGTAGTAATGGCGTTTCGAGTAAATCTGCAAACGTCTGCTTTAGCGAAAACTGACTGCCCGGATCGGGTCGAGAGCTGCCGCTGGGCGAGGTCAAGCTCGAGCGCTCAAGAGTTCAGGTGGACGGAGACCTGGCCGGCCGTTTCTGACGCGGCTGGCGCACTCGAGCACATGCAGCGGTAATCACGGTGGTAAGCGCGTAACCGCGACTGATGCTGATGGCATAAGTCCCTATGAAAAGCTGACGCAGGTCGGTTCTCGCCACCTCCACCATCACCAAGAATGACGGCCCCCTCGCGGGGCCGTCTTTTTTCGTCGTTGTTCGGTGCGACGGCAGTGCCGGCAGCTCCGCCCATGGCCGTATCGAGAGTGGCTTGTTCAGGAAGTTCGCCTCGGCCGTGTGACCTGCGTCCGCTCCTTCCGGCGAATTGTTCCTGGGTTACGGTCAATCCGTCGATCCGACCATCTCGCCGTGTCCACGCCGAGTTCCAACGCAGCGCGTCACGCCGGCACTCAACGTCGATGCACGCGCCCGATCAGCGCGGCGAAGCCGATGCCCGCAAGCGACGCCGAGCCGGTCACGATCCACGTCCACTGCCAGCCGCCGGACACGCCGGCCACCCACGCGACGACGGGCGGACCGACGAACTGGCCGAGGGCCGAGAACTGCAGCATCCACCCGACGGTCGTCGACACCATCCGCGGTCCCGGCGCGAACCGCACGGCCAGCGCGAACAGCGCGCCGGGAATGAGGCCGCCGACGGCGGAGAGCATCAACACGGCCGAGTAGCGCAACAGGAACGGCGTCGAAGGCGGCAGCCCGAACGTCGCCACTGCGCACACGAGCATCGTCGCGAAGCCCAGATACAGGATGCGCTCGGGGCGCATGCCCGCGTGCAACAGCCGGCCGGAGCCGACGTTGCCGAAGACGTTGACCGCGGCGACCAGCGCGGTCAGCGCGCCTGCCACGGCCACCGACAGTCCCGATTGCGCGTAGATCGACGGCAGGAAGCCGATGATCGCGAGCCACTGGCTGCTGTACATGGCGAACGTCATCGCGACCAGCCACGGCCCCGCCGACGACAGGGTCACGCGCAGCCGGCGGACCCACCCGGCGTCCGCCGGCAAGCTGCCGGCGCGCGCGTCCGCGACGTGCCGGCGCACGTGATCCGGCGGCACGCCGAGCGCGATCCAGATCGCCATCGCCGCGGTCAGTGCAGCCACGGTCCACCACCATCCCGGCCAGCCGATGGTCGCCATCACCCACGGGCCGCACAGCAAAGCCAGTGCGGTGCCGGTGGGCATGAACGTTCCCCACAAGCCGAGCCGGAGGTTCAGGCGGTCCGGGGGAACCAGGTCGCGCAGCAGGCTGGGAACCGGCAGGATCGCGAGCAGGAAGCCGAAGCCTTCGAGCGCGCGCAGCACCATGAGCTGCGAAGCGTCGCGCGCGAAACCGCCCAGCGCGCTCGCGACGGTGAGGACGGCGAGCCCGGTGATGACACTGCGCTTCAGGCCGAAGCCGTCCGCGGCCGCGCCGACGAACACGCCGGCGACCATGCCGGCGAACTGCACGAGCGACAGCAGGAACCCCGCCTGCAGCAGCGTGACGCCGAGCGCGTCGCGCAGCACGGGCAGCGCGGGCGGCAGCTTGCCCACGTGCATCGCGGCCGTGATGCCGGCGATGATGACGACGAGGTCGGCGGGGAAAAGGCGGGACTTCATTGCGGTCGGGCAGTCCAGCGGAAGTCCAGCGGCTGCGTACGCCATGATACGAGACGTTGGCGTTGCGTCCGCAGCCGCCGCGCGCAACCGCGGGACGCACGTTCATGCCTGATCGCGCGCAACATGCTTGCGAACCTTCTCACGACTGGCATTGGTCTCGATCACCTTTCGGCAGTGCACCGGAGCGAGGTCCCGGTGTCGGCAATCGACGTAGACGAACCCGCGCGCCGCGACTTCCTGCGGAAGGGCGTGACCATCTCCGCAGGGCTCGTCGTGCCGGCGGCGCTGCAAGGTTGCACGGGGGCGGCGACTCCTTCGTCGAGCCGCTGACCATCAGGTCGGTCAATGGAGTGCTCGACGTCACGCTCGTCATTGCGTACCTGACGACGGTGCTCGACGGCGCGACGGTGACGCTGCGCAACTTCCACGGGACGATCCCGGCGCCCACGCTGCGCGTCAGTTTGGGCGACACGCTCCGGATCAAGGTGGTCAACAACCTGCCGCCCAATCCGCCCCGCACGGAGCCGATGTGGTCGCTGCACTATCCGAACAGCACGAACCTCCACACACGCACGGCCCGCACGTGTATCCGGGCATCATCGTGCCGCCGTCCGGCAACGATCCCGGCTTCTACGGCGACTACGTCGTCGACGATCCGGCGCAGGGCATCCAGCCCGGCGAAACGCGCCAGTACGAGTACCGGATCCGCGAGGATCATCCTGCCGGCACCTACTGGTATCAACCGCACATGCACGGATCGAGCGCCATGCAGGTCGGCAGCGGCATGGCCGGCGCGCTGATCATCACGGGGCCGATCGATCGGGTCCCGGAGATCGCCGCGGCGCCGGCGACGCCATCGCCCGACTCCACTCATCGCGTCGCGACGAACAAGGCAATCGACGACAGGACGAGCGCGACGGCAGCCAATCCGGTCGCGATCCAGATGCGAATCCTGAGCCGACGGTCGCGTCGGCGCTGAAGCTCCATCTGGCCGAGGATGCGGTTTGCGCTGCCGTCGTGGAACGACTCGCACCACGCGGCGACGTCCTCCGTCGACATTCTGCGTAGCGTCGTTGGAATGTCGCGTTCGCGCAATGTACTCATGTGGTGTCGGAGGCCGACGTCGCCGCGCAACTCTTCGCGCGGCCGATCAAGCTCTCCCCAAGGAGCAGCCGCAGCCTGCAATACTGTACTGTACTTCGCTGCATCGAGTTGAAGGTGCTCGCAGCAGATGTCGTCCGGCGCGCCGTCCACGCTGCCGCCCGGCGCGGCAATCGCCTGGAGCGAGGTCCGCCATCAGGCGCGGTCCGACTTCGTGGCCAGCGGGCCGCGCTTGCGGGACGGGCACGGGACAACGCGCTCGTCGTCGCTGATCGATACAGGATGCCAACGGCGGGCGGGGCGAGCAGCGGCTTTCGCGAAATTCACGGGAAACTGCCCCGCTTGCACTCCACCTTGCCGGAAGTGCTCACGCAGGCAATGGGGTAACGCTCCTTGTTGGCATTGGTTTCAACGAACCACGCAATCGAGCCGGCGCTGCCAATCGTGGAAACGCCTGCCGGAACGTACGATGTCTCCACCACACCTCGCATGATCGACGGAGGCGGCAGCGTCTGGGTGGACGCCCGACCTGGCAGCAGCAAACCCGCTGCGAATGCTGCAGTAATGGCCAGGATGGCGCTGGAAATGACGACGCGCTTCATTTCTGATTCTCCCTTCGGGTTGCAAAGTTGTGGCACGCCCGGACATTTTCGGTCCGGCTGACGCATTGAACAATGCCCGCTCCGAACTTCAGCGGAGCGTGCTCCCGCTCGCACCGAACTGCACACGTTGTTCCGGCGCGCGCTCACGTTCCCGCTCCACCACGAGTTGTCCTGCACACCTTTTTTCCGGACGACTTCCATCTCCCGGCGGCTGCGCAAATCGGCTAGATTCCGGATATGGTGCCGCTGCCGATTCCCCCCGCGAGATTGGTCGAGGAGGAGGTCGAGCGCCTTGCGGCGAGCGACGCCCTGCGCCGTGCGCCGAGCCATCAGCGGCTGCTGCACTACCTGGTCGCCAAGCGCCTGGCCGGTGACGCGGCCGCGCTGCGCGAGACGGCGATCGCGCTCGACGTCTTCCGGCGCGACCCCGCCACCTACGACCCGCAACTCGATCCGATCGTCCGCGTCAACATCGGCCGCCTGCGCGAGCGGCTCGAGGCGCACTACGCGAACTTCGACCGCGCGCCACGGCTGCGGATCGTGCTGCCGAGGGGCCGCTACGCACCGGACTTCGTGGCCGATCCCGATGCGGCGGCGTTGCCGGCAGACCTGCGCGCCGCGACCGCGCTGGCGATCCCCGTCTACCTCACGCGCTGCTTCGGTGCCGAGCGCCAGGTCGCCCGGATTCGCGAACTGCTGGTGTCGCACCGCCTTGTGACGCTGCTCGGCCCGGGCGGCGGAGGGAAGACCCGGCTGGCGGTCGAATTGGCCAACGCGCTGCGCGCCGACCCGCCGTCGGGCGACGGCGCCGCATCGGCGGCGACATTCGACGCCGTCGCGTTCGTGCCGCTCGCTTCCTGCGCCGACCCGCCCGCCATGCACGACGCGCTGCGCGCGGCGTTCGCGCTGCCCGCAAGCCCGGCCGGCGTCGTGGAGCAGCTCGCGCGCACGCTGGCCGGTCGCCGCGTATTGCTGGTGCTGGACAACCTGGAGCAGCTGCTGCCGGCAGCCACCGACTCGGTGCGCGCGCTGCTGGAAGCACTGCCCCGGCTGCACGTGCTGGCCACCTCGCGCATCGTGCTCGGGCTGGACGGCGAGTGCGAATTCCCGATCTCGCCGCTGGCGCAGCCCGTGCCCGACGCGACGCTGGAGGAGATGGCGGCGGCGCCGGCGCTGGCGCTGTTCGTCGACCGCGCCACCGCGGTGCGCACCGATTTCCGCCTCGGCCCGGACAACGCCACGGCGATTGCGCAGATCCTGCGCACGCTGGGCGGCCTGCCGCTCGCCATCGAGCTCGCCGCTTCGCGCGTGCGCAGCTTCGCGCCCGACCAGATGCTCCAGCGCCTGCGGGCGGTGGCCGAAGGCGCGCCGCCAGGCAATCGCCCGGGCCTCAAATTGCTGGAGCACAAGGGGGTGCGCGGCGAGGGCGACGCGCGGCACGCGTCGATGGAACAGGTGATCGGCTGGAGCTGGGCGCAGCTCGACCCGCGGCAGCAACGCACGCTGGAGGCGATCACCGTGTTCCCTGCGGGCTGCGGCGCCGAGGCCGCGGCCGCGGTCACGCAGGACGCCGACGCCGTGCTGGTCATGGACGAGCTCGTGCAGCGCTCGCTGCTGTCCGCGCTGGCGCAGAACGACGGCAGCGTGCGCTTCGTCATCACCGAGCCGGTGCGCGAATACGCGCACGCGCAGCTCGATCACGGCCGCTGGCTCGACCTGCGCGCGCGCCAGCGGCGCTGGTGCGTCGACTGGGCAACCGCCATCGGCGTGACGCCGTCGCTCGCCGCGATCCAGGCCGAGATGCCCACCATACTGGCCGCCATGGCCAGCGCGGTGGCCGACGGAACGCCGCAGGACGCGCTGCAGCTCGCGGTGGCGCTGCGCCCGGCGCTGAACGAAGTGCCGCTGCCGCCCTCGGGCACCGCACAGCTGCGCAAGGCGATCGCGGCCGAGGGCGACGCTGCGCTGCGCGCGGCGGCCTGCACGGTCCTGTGCATGGCCACGTACGATCAGGGCCGGCACGAGCAGGCGCTGGGCGACGCCGAACAGGCGCTCGCCCTGGCGGCCGCGCACAGCCTCGAGCGCGCGCGCGCACTGCACGCGGTGGCGAGCCTGCGCTGGCGCACCACGCGCGACGACCGCGGCCTCGGCCCGCTGCTCGACGAGGCGCTGGCGATCGCCGAGCGCGAAACGCACCTCGGTGTCCAGGCCAGCATTCACGCGCTGCGCGGCTTCATTGCCGGCGCGCGGCCAGGCGGCGATGCGGAAGCCGAGGTGCTGCAGCGTCGTGCGCTGGAGCTGTGGGAGCGCCAGGGCAACCGTCACCTCGTGAACAGCGGCCGCTACAACCTGGCGGTTCGCGCCGCCGCGCGCCGCGCGTGGCGCGACTGCCTCGACCGCCTGCAAAGCGTGTGCGCGGTCGCCCGCGACGACAAGAACTGGAGCCAGTTGAGCCAGGCCCTCAACGTTCGCGGCAACGCGCTCGCCGGGCTGCGCGACTGGCCGGCGGCCCACGCTGCCTACGTCGAGGCCGCGGAGGTCGCCTTCGCCTCGACGGACGGCATCGCGCTGTGCCATGCGCTGTGGAACGTCCCGGGCACGCTCGCCCATCTGCGCAAGCCCGAGAGCGCGGCGCGGCTCATGGCGTTTGCCGCGCACCAATGGCAGGCGCACTTCGGCGTGCTGTCGGACCGCGACCGGCGCGAGTTGCGCCACTTGCGGCGATTGGTGGACGTCCAGATCGGCGCCACGCGCCGGGCCCGGCTCGAGGACGAAGGCCGGCTGCTTGGCTCGCCGGAGGCCCTGCAACTGCTGCGCGCCACCATGGGGTGATCGCCGGGGTCGTGCGGACGGGGGTCGATGGCCCGCGGCCGCCGGCGCCCGCGAGCCTTCTCCGGCACCGTTGACGTGACCCGGCAGGCGCGACCGGGCCCCGTCCGCGCGGAGCGCCGCGCCGCGGGTCGCAAGCCTGCACGCCCGAAGCGCGGCTGACGGGCGCCGTTGCCGTCGTTGTCCTGCCCTTCCATCGATTCCTCGACGCCGAACCGGTGAACGACGGCGCGCCGGCGCTGCTGCGCACTACAAGGTCCGTGGATCGCAGGTGCGCGTCGAGCGCCGATGTAACGTGCTGTTACGTGCGCCGCCGATGATCCCGGCGTTACCTTGACGTCGCGTCGAAACCCCAGCGAGAGGGCGATGTGACCAAGGTGAGTTGCCCCGTCGAAGTCATTCCGCGGGCGCGGGTGATGGGGTGTCTCCATGATGGCGGGCCGATGCCCGCCACTGCCGCATCACCCGTGAACATCGTGTCCGGGTGCTTCACCTGCGCAGTGCCGCCGACTCCTTCGTTCGCGTCACTCGATGCGGCGGAGAGCTTGCTGCCGGCGAACTTCCCTTGCTTGCGTCCAACGCCGGCGGCGACTCGGGCTCGTCACCGAGTGAACGCCTGGTACGCACGTCGATGAACGGAATCATGTCCGGCCGTTCGAGTTGCTTTGCAAATCGTCAGTGAAGGGGCCTGCGATGGTCACGCGTCCGGTACGTGAACTGATCTGGAATCCGTCGCGCCCGGCGCCGTGGCTGGCGTTGCTGCTTCTGGCAGGGGTATCGCTGGCGCACGCGCAGGTGCGCACGGTGGCGACGCCGACGGTGGAGCCGGCGGCGGTGCGGATCGGGGTGGCGGACAAGGTTCGGATCTGGGCCGACATCAGCGATCCGAACGTCATCGCCGCAGGGGTCAACCTGCTCAAGATGGGGGCGCCGGGAACCAGTCCGACGGTGGTGGGGGTGCTGAAGGACGACGGCACCGGCGGCGACGAGATCGCGGGCGACGGGCGTTTCACGATCGAGCTCGCGGTGAACGAACCGGCGGCGAGGACGCTGTTGTACCGGATCTCGGCACCGTTCAAGGGGACGCTGCGGCGCACGTTGACGCCGGACCTGCCGTTGGCGGTAGTGGCCAACCGCGCGCCGACCGCGGTGCCCGGCGCGCACCAGGCGGTGCGGACCGGGGCGCTGGTGCAGCTCGACGGCCGCGCGAGCTTCGACCTGGACGGAGACCTGCTGCGCTTTCGCTGGACGCTGACGCCGCCGGCGGGCAGCGCGGCGGCGCTGGACAGCGCGAGTCACGTGAAGCCGAGCTTCAGCGCCGACCGGCCGGGCCGCTATCGGGCGGAGCTCGTGGTCAACGACGGGAAGATCGACAGCGTGGTGAAGGAGGTCACCGTCGATGCCACCGATGGCAATGCGCCTCCGACGGCGCAGCTGACGACACTGGGTCTGCCGTTCGGGGCCGCCCTGACGGCCAGCGTGCCGCTGGTCGGCAGCGGCAGCGATCCCGAGAACCAGCCGCTGACCTACAACTGGGCCCTGAAAGCGAAGCCGGCGACCTCGACCAATGCCAGCCTGTCGGCGCTGAACGGGCCGCCGCCGCAGCTGCTGGCCGACAAGCCGGGCCGCTATCTGGTGGAACTCACGGTCAGTGACGGCAGCGCAACCAGCGCGCCCGTGCAGGCGTTGATCACGCTGTACAAGCCGAACACGCCGCCGATGGTGAACGTCGGCGCCGACCCGGCCAGCAAGCCCACCGGCAGCCTGGTCGTCCTGCAGGGCGGCGCGAGCGACGGCGACAACGACTCGCTGGTCGGTGTCCACTGGGCATTCATCGCCCGGCCTGCGAACAGCAACGCGGTGCTGGCCAACGCGGCGACGCTGACGCCCGGCTTCACCGCCGACCAGCCGGGCGACTACCTGCTCGAGATGAGCGTCACCGACAGCCGGGGTGCTACCGGCAGGGCGCGCGTGGTGGTCCGCGCCGTCACGCTGCCGCCGGTGACCATCACCAGCCTGATCGCCAATCCGGCCAGCGGGACGGTGCCGCTGACAGTTCAGTTCCAGAGCCAGGCGAGCGGCGGCACGGGCAGCTACGGCTACGGCTGGACCTTCGGCGACAACGGGACCAATAACCAGCAGAACCCGCAGCACGTCTACACCAACCCGGGTACCTACATCGCCACTGTCACCGCTACCGACTCGCAGGGCAGCAAGGGACAGCAGAGCGTCAGCATCGTCGCCAATCCGGTGACGGTGGTGACCAACCAGGCGCCGAAGATCACGCAGGCGGCGGCGACCGTCACGCTGCCGTTGTCGCTCGACCTCGACCCGACGGTGACCGACGACGGATTGCCAAACCCGCCCGCCGCGCTGACCTACAGCTGGTCGCTGGTGTCGGGACCGCCCGCTCAGCCACCGGCGCCCCCGACGTCCCTCGCGCCGGTCGTGATCAGTTCGACCAGCACGCGCGCGACGACGGTGACCTTCGATCCGAGCGGCCCCGGCACCTACGTGCTTCGGCTGACCGTGAGCGACGGCGCGCTGGCGACGAGCCTCGACATCACCGTCAACGTGGTGGCGCAGCCGCAGACCGCGCCGGCGATCGGACCTCTGCCCAACCAGACCGTCCGCCTGGGCGACACGTTGTCGATCGCGCTGGCGGGACGTGACCTCAATGCGAAGGATTCGCTGACCTACAGCCTGCTCGCGGCGCCGAGCGGCGCGGGTCTCGCGCCCGTGGGTTCGCCACGATTCAGATTCACCCCCACGGCCGGGCAGATCGGCAACCATCAGGTGACGGTGGAAGCGCGCGATGCGAGCAACCAGAGCGTGCAGGCGAGCTTCACCGTCACCGTACTGAACGCCAATCGCCCGCCGCAATTCACCGCCGCGAGCCGGGCAGACGCGAGCGGCAGCGTCGGCGCGACCTACGCACGCACGCTGACGGCGACCGATCCGGACGCCGGCGACGTCCTGACCTATGCGCTCGTGAGCGGGCCGAGCGGACTCGCGGTCTCGGACGCCGGCGTGCTCACCTGGTCGCCCGCGTCATCGCAGCGCGGCGACCACGTCGTGAAGGCCAAGGTCACCGACGGCGGCGGCGCCGCGGACTACGCCATGTTCACGCTCACCGTCGGCAACAACCTGGGTCCGATCGCCAAAGACGACGTCTACGAGGTTCGCGTGAATTCGGTGCTGACCGTGAACGCCGCCTCCGGCGTGCTGGCCAACGATGCCGATCCGGACACCGGCGGCAATGCCGGTCTGACGGCGCGCAAGCTGACCGATCCTCCGGTCGGCAACGTCACCGGATTCGCCGGCGACGGTTCGTTCAGCTATCAGGCACCGGCAACGCCGCCGGGCGAACCGTTCGCGGTCGCCAAGTTGTGGAACGCGAGCGCAGGCTCCGACCGCTACCACGAGGTGGCGGCCGACCTCAACGGGGACGGCTATCCGGACGTCATCAGTTTCGACAACAACGCGGGCGTCCGGGCCCGCTCGGGACTGGACGGCAGCCAGCTCTGGAGCGCCGACCGGACCGGCGCCACCGACTGCACCGTCAACTCGGGCAACGGGATGGATCATCGGGTGCTGGCCGACCTCGACGACAGCGGACATCCGGCGCTTGCGCTGACCAGCAAGTGCTCCCGCGAAGGCAGCACCTGGCACGACAGCATCGTCGCGTTCGATCACCTGGGGAAGGTGAAGTGGGTGTCGCCGCCGCTGTCGAAGCCGCATCCGGACATCCGGCGCGGCGCGACGCCGGTGCCGCCCGGAGGATTCACGCCCGGTGGACTCGCCGGGCAGCGCGGACTGAGCGTCGCGCGTCTCACCGCGGGCGGCGCGCCCGTGCTGCTGCTCCGGGCGGAAATCCCGGTCAACGACGGCTACAGCTACTACGTCGATGCGGCCAACGCCTACCATTACGCCGGCTGCCGTGCCGTGACCGGCCTTCCCGCCGACGAGAACGTCGCGTGTCGCGCGACGCTCGTCATCAGCGGCGCGGACGGCAGCGTGCTGCAAACGCTTGTGGTCCGCAATCCCGCTGCGGTCGCGACGTTCGGCGGGCCCAACGCGATGTCGCAAATGCCGCCGATCGCCATGGACCTCGACGGCGACGGACGCGTCGACCTGGTGTCCGGCACCGAGGTGTGGATGCAGAACGCCGGCGGCGGATTCGACTTCGCGTGGCAGCTGACGAACTCGGTCCACGACACCGCGGTGGCGGATCTCGATGGCGATGGCAAGGCCGAGATCGTTCACATCCGCAACGCCCAGATCGCCGACGCGGACCTGCGCGGGATCTTCGTCTACAGCCATGACGGCCAGCTGCGGCGACGCATTCCGCTGCAGGGGGTCTGGATCACGCCGCTGACGATTGCCGACGTCGACGGCGACGGGCGATCCGACATCGTGATCGGCGCCGACGGTACGCTGTACGCGTTCCGCGACGACGGGCGGCCGATCTGGGCGTACGTGGTGCCGCCCGACGTTCCGAGCGATCCGATCCTCGCCCCCATCTACACGCAGCCGGCCCAGAACTCGCAGGTGGCCAATGCCGCGCCGCAGGTCTACGACCTCGACGGCGATGGGGTGGCCGAGGTCGTGTTCTCGGGGTACGGCCGCATCATGATCCTCGACGGGCGCACCGGCCTGCGCAAGGTCGACCCGTACTGGACGTTCAACTTCAGCTATTCCGACATCTCCGCGCTGATGCTGATCGACGCGAACAACGACGGCCACGTCGACATCCTGCAGAACGCGCCGTTCAGCTTCAACTGCCTCAATACAGGGGTCGCGCCGGCGTGCGCCGGACTGGTCGGACCGATGGTCCTGCACGGCGGCGGCAACAGCTGGCTGCCGGGACCGAAGACCTTCCCGAACGTCCAGTACCGCTCGACGGCGATCGACGACAACGCGCGCGTCCTGCACGACACCAAGGTATCGCGGGTGTTCCGCGTGCCGGAGCAGCGGGGCACGGTGCGCGATCCGCGTCTCGCGCAGGCGACGTCCTTCACGTACGAATCCGGTGACGGTTCGTCGGTGTCGGCACCGGCGCAGGTGATCATCACGATTGCCCCCGACAACAAGCCGCCGGTCTTCACGTCCACGCCACCGAAGAGCCTGCTGCAGGCCTTCGCGCCGACGCCACCGGGCGGACTGGTCACGCATTACTACGACGTCGCCGCGTTCGATCCCGATGCGGGCGACACGATCACGTATTCGCTCAAGTCGGCGCCGAGCTGGGTGACGATGACCGGTCCGGCCCGCCTCCGCTTCGAGCCGACCTGCGGGTCGTACGGTTACCCGTGCCCGTGGGGCTGGACGACGGTCGTCGTGACCGCGACCGACTCGCGGGGTGCGAGCACCGACCAGATCTTCATCGTGAATCTCACGACGACCGCCGTCACGGTGCCCGACGTGGTGGGTCTGTCGTTCGACGCGGCGAAGTCCGCGCTGGTGGCGACGCAGTTGCAGGGCGTGCAATCGGTGGAGCAATTCTCTGCGCAACCCGCGGGCACCGTGCTCGCGCAGGATGCCGCTGCAGGCGCCGTCGTCGGCCGTCTCGACGACATCCGGCTGACGGTGTCCAAGGGCAAGCAGCCGGTGCTGGTGCCGAACGTCGTCGGCGTCGTCGCGACGACGGCGACCACGCAGCTCGCGAACGCCGGATTCGCCGTTTCCGTGTCGCGTGTGTTCTCCACCGCGGTTCCGGCGGGCCTGGTCATCTCGCAGTCGCCGCCTGCGGGGACGTCGGTTCCGCCAGTCGCCGCGCAGCTCGTCGTGTCGAGCGGCAACGGTCTGGCGCTGAAGCTCAACCGCGGGCTGATGCCGGCGAACGAGACGATCGTCGTGACTCCGGTCGCCACGGACGTCGACGGCAACCCGGTCGCGACGCCGAGCCTGACCTACGCGATCACGCCGAAGCAGACGCCGTTCATGGGCACCTTGCCGACGATCGCCGGCAACGTCGTCACGGCCGGCGCGACGACGATGGGCGCGTTCGTCGTGACCGCCACCGACGCGGCGAATGCCCGCACCGCGACCGCCGAGTTCGCCGTGGCCTTGCCGGCCGACGCGAACGGCGAGGGCAGCAGTGCCAGCATCGCGCGCTTCCTCGCGGTCCTGCAGGGCATCGACGATTTCGGGCCCGCGCTGCGCGCCGCGCACGCCGCCAACGACGTGCCGCAGATGAAGGCGGTGCTGGCGCAGATGGTCACGCTCTGGCGAACCGTCGACCTCGACGATCTCAAGGACTCGATGGTCATCGTCTTCGCGCAGGGCTTCGTGCCGTCGCGCCGCGACATGGACGGGTTCGGCCTGCAACCGACCGGCGACGACCTGCTGATCAAGCAGGTGATGCGGGATGCCGTGGCCGATCTCGACGCGTGGACGCAGGCGCTGCGCGACACCGGCACGTCGCTGTCGACGCTCGCCACGCTGGCCGACCGGTTCGCCGCGCGCGCGGCGCGGATCGATGCGCTGACGGTCAGCGAGTACGGTGCCGTGCTGTCGCAGCCGGAGTACCAGTTGCTGATCGCGCACCGGATCCCCGCCTTCTACGAGGCCGTGATGGAGGAGGCCGCCGAGATTGCCGGACTGCCACGACGCACGTCGCCGTTCCCGCTGCGCAAGCGCGCTGCCGCCGGCCAGCCCGCGAAGCTCCGCGCGATGCCGATGAAGTCGACGCTTGCCGAACTCGCGGTGACGCAGGCGGTCGGCTACATCACCGACAAGATCATGGAGAAGGGCTTCGAAACGTACAAGAACGCGAAGAAGTTCGCCACCGACATCATGAAGCAGGCGGCCTGGGGCGCCGGCGCCGTCGCGATCGCGTCGCACGTGCGCGAGCTCGCCTACGGGTCGCCGATCATCGAGACGGTCTCCGGTGCTTCGCTGTCGTTCCGCGTGTTCAACGCGCCGTACACGTTCATCGAGGTGATCACGAACGACGAGCCGAGCCTCAACGACGTGATGATCATCGGACCCGACATTACCAACAACACGGTCGCCGCGGTCAAGGACCTCCTCGATGCCATCAAGGACGGCTTCAGCTTCGGCAAGGATGCGCTGACCAACCCGAAGCGTTACCGCAACCAGGATGAGGCGCAGAAGACGAAGAAGGAGCTCAAGAAGCGCGTGAAGGCGCTGCAGGACGGTGCGCAGGGCCTGTTCGACGTCACGAGCTCCATGTACCAGAGCCCCGGCGAAGTGGAGCGCGGATGCATCTTCGACGCGAATCCGGACTGCCGGCAGCTGCACTACGGGGACGGCTTCGCCTCGGTGTACACGTACGCGCCGCCGCCGGGGTTCCTGTGCTACTCCGGGCTCCCGCTGCCGATTCCGATCATCGTCCAGGACCAGGTTTCGGGGCTCATGTACTTCGGCACGCCGGCGTTCCTGCCGACGACGAAGTTGCCGCCGAACACGCCGCCGCCGAACTGCGGCTAGCGCACCGGCCGCACCGCGACGCCACGGCGCAGGACTGACGGAGCCGCCGGCGGCGCGGTCGCGCGGCAGGACCGGGAAGGCGTCGGACGGAAGGTGAATCCGGCGTCTCCGATGCGCTGCCGGGGGCAACGCAACACCCTCGCGAGTCGTCGGGATCGACGGAAAACCGCGGTGATCAGGCGGCGCCGCGAGACCGCTGCGATCCACGGTGCGGGCGCATCGCGCGCGTCGGCGAGTTCGCCTCCCGCGCGGTGCGGCCGCCGCGACGCGCGTGTCTCGCGTCGCGCGCGCCTGGCGGACGACGGTCGGGGTTGCCGGGCGTCGTGTTCATTACACCGCAACTACGGAGTGGGTCCGGAGGCGCCGGCGGCACGTGCGCCGGGCCGACTGGACACTGGTTCGCGGATTTCCGCGCGAGGCTTGGGACCCGCCGCACGCCTGCAGGTGGCGGACCACATGTTCCGCGCAAGATCGGGCGGCGCGCGGCAGGTTCCGCATACGTCCGGCGCAAACCATTCGGATCAGGCGGAATCTTCTCCCGCCGCGTACGCCTCGATCTGCTTCGGGCTTTGCGCGGTTCGGCGCGGCAAGCGTCCGGCCCTTGCCGCCCGCCTCGAAACGGGACGCGATCAGCGACGAGCCCGGCGGCACCGCGGAAGCAGCACGGCGAACGCGAACAGCGCCAGGGCCAAGGTCGACGGTTCCGGAATCCGGTTGGTGGCGGACACAAAAGTCAGATCATCCAGCACGAAGGACTCGGCCAAAGGCACCCCCCGAGGAGAAGACAGCACTCGTAGAACCCGCCTGCAAATGTCAGCAGGAACGCCTCGTTGGGTGAACTCCCGGGGTCTCCGGAAAACGCGAGATTGCTTGCGAAAAGCGACGTCGCGCTGCCGACCACGTTCGAGGCCGCGTCGTAGATCTGTATGGTGAACGGCTCGGCGTACGTCACGTAGACCAGAAGCGACGTGATGGGCGTCGAGAAGTCGATCATCAACGGCCCGCCATCGCCATAAAGCACATTGACTCCGGACAAAGGCGGCGCCTCGAGCTCGTTGAGCGAAATGCCCGCGGTCAACACCATGGCATTGGCAAACGTCAGCCCGGGTATCTGGCTGGTCAGGACGGTCGCGTCGGCAAAGCCCTCGAAATCGATGGTGGTGGACTGCGCTGCGGCGTTGGCGCAGAGCGCAAACGCCATGACGCCAACGAGACGCCGTAGAAGCCAGGTCATGATCTCGATCTCCTTGTTTGCGTTCCGAATGACGAGTTGCGCACGCGCTCCGTCAACGATTGCGCAAAACAGCCTGTGCTGCGGAGATCAAAAGCAATAAACATGCATTCGGCGCAGGTCTGTGCCAATACAAGGACTTAAGCCCCCTTTTTTGGGCCGCTTTCTCGGCGGTGTAAGGACGGCCGACACTTGGCGAGAGTGCCGGAATGGACCGCGGCAAGGCCGCCCGGTCGAATCGCCCGCGCCGAGCCGGAGCGCCAGCGCTGGCGCGGCCTTCAGGTCGAACGCGTTCGGTGCCGATTTGAGCTTCGTTTGTCGGAAATGCCATGGTTTTCCCGGGTTGACGGCCCCGATGGGTACGTATGCATGTTGGCGACAGGTTGCTCGCTTGAGCCAGCGGAGTTCGCACCCTGCACCCGCTTCGGGCCGCGACGTGCAACGTTTCGCGGGCAACACCGGTGCGCGCACGCGGTCGTGCGCCGGGCGCGACGGCACCGCATGGGGCCGTCGTTCCTTGTGCGCGGCAAATATAATGCGGCCCCGTATGCCGCATTCCACCGTCTTTCACATCCCCGTCTGCCCGTTCTGCCAGCGCCTGGAGATCCTCCTGTCGCTGAAGGGACGCCGGCAGGAAGTCGGCTTCACCGAGGTCGACGTCACGCGGCCGCGGCCCGACTGGCTGCTCGCGAAGACCCGCGGTACGACCGCATTGCCGATCCTGGAGACGGCCGACGGGAAGGTCCTGAGGGAAAGCCTCGTCATTCTGCAGTACCTCGAGGACCTCTACCCGGAGCCGCCTGTCGCGCAGCGCGAACCGTACCGGCGCGCGGTGGAGAACATGCTGGCGACGATGGAGGGCGAGTTCTGTGCGCAGGGCTACACGTTCGTGCTGAACCAGGACCTCGCGCGGCGCGACGCGTTGCGCGACGGGATGCTGGCGCAGTACGCGCGGCTGAACGACTTCCTGATGGAGCACGCGCCGTCCGGACCGTACCTGTTCGAGCAGTTCGGTTGGGCCGAGACGGTGTTCGCGCCGCTCTTCATGCGCTTCTGGTTCCTCGAATACTACGAGGACTTCGAGTTGCCGGTGGAGTCCCGCTACGCGCGGGTGCGCGCGTGGCGCGACGCCTGCATCGCGCACCCGGCCGCCCGGCAGGTCACGCCGGAGCAGATCGTGAAGCTGTACTACGACTACGCGAAAGGCGCAGGCAACGGCGCATTGCTTCCGGGACGCACGCGGTCGTCGTTCACGTTGGACGTCGACTGGCGCGCGCGTCCGTGGCCGCCGAGGAACAAGTATCAGCACAGCGCGACGGACGACGAACTCGGGCTGTGAGCGGCGGGACCGAGGCGGTCGCCTGCGCTCGGCCCTTCCCGGGGTCCGGCCCGAACGGTTGCATGCGACGCGAAGGCGCCGATCGCGGAGGGATCCGCGAGCGCGCGGGGTTGATCGAGCGCAAGGGTGTAACCGATTTGCCGGTGCGGCGACGCGTCCGCGGCAAAGCACGGCGCGCCGCGCGCTGTAGAATTTCGCCCACGTCGATGCCGTTGATTCGAACCTGCGCGAGTCCGCGCAACGTGAAGGAAAGTCGCAATGAATTCGCTACGCAATCGCACGATGTTCGCCGCAATCATGTCCGTGGTGTTCGGGATCGGCATGTATTCGCTCCTGCCGTCCAGCGCGAACGCCCAGGGAACGGCGCCCGCCGAACATCTCGCCCGCTTCAGTTCTCCGACCATGGGTCCGGCGGACGCCAAGGTCCACATCGTCGAATTCCTCGACCCGGCCTGCGAGACCTGCGCGGCGTTCTTCCCGCTCGTCAAGTCGATCATGGCCGAACACAAGGGCAAGATCCGACTCTCCGTGCGGCACCTGGCATTCCACAAGAACTCGGACTTCGTCGTGCGCGCGCTCGAAGCGTCGCGCAAGCAGGGCAAGTACTGGGAAACGCTGGGCGGGCTCTTCGCCGCGCAGTCGACGTGGGCCGTCAATCACGTGGTGCAGCCGCCGCAGGTGCTCGCGGTGCTGGGCAAGCTGGGGCTGGACATGCCGCGGCTGCAGGCGGACATGGCGGCACCCGCGATCGGGCAGCTGATCGCGCAGGATCTCGCCGATGCGAAGGCGCTGAAGGTCACGCAGACGCCGGAGTACTTCGTGAACGGCAAGCGCCTCCAGCAGTTCGGGGAGCAGCAGCTGCGCGCGCTCGTCGCCGAGCAGGTGAAGGCCGCGTATCGGTGACGCGGTCGGGCGGCCGACGCCTGCCGCGCGCGCAGTGCGGGAGCGGCCGCCTCGGGGCGGCCATTCCTCGTCGACGCATCGGTTCCCGAAGCGGCCCGCCTACGAGGTCTCGCGGGCTTGCCTGACGGTGCCCGATCCCACCACGGTCCGGTGCACCTGCGGGCTGCCGCGGTAGTTGACGGCGCCGGACCCGGCAATGGTCGCGTTCAGCGTTTCCTTCGCCCACACGTCGGCTTGCGCCGACCCCTGGACCGCGATGTTCGCGCGGCGCGACTCGAGCTTCGCGGCCGACAGTTCGCCCGAGCCGGCGACGGCGACCTCGAGCACATCGGCGCGCCCCGCGGCCGTCACGCGCCCGCTGCCGCCGATCGTGAAGTGGACCGTGTCCGTGTCGAGCGCGTCGAGCGCGATCTCGCCCGAGCCGCCGATCGTGGCCCGCAGACCGGGCGACTTGAGTCGTGCCGCATGGATCCGGCCGGAGCCGCCGACGGTGAGCGCGTCGATGCGCTTCGCGCTGACGACGATCGCGAGCGACCGGTACTTGGCCGAGATGTCGGCGTTGCCCTTCCAGCGGATCTTGAGCGTGCCGTTCTCGACGAGCGTCTCGACCAGCGGGACGATGTTGTCGTCCCCCGTGATCGAGAGGCCCTCGCCGTCGCCCTGGCGCACTTCGACGTTGGCACCCACGCCCAGGACGACACTGTGGAAGCCGGTTACGTCGCGCGTCTCGGTCCTGGCCACGCCGGACCCGGTGATCTGCTCGCCGCCCCGAGCCAGCGCTTCCGGGTGGACGGACATCAGGCCGAGCGCGGCGGTCAGGGCGAGCGCTCCAAGGAGAGTGGTGGGGAGGGGCAGGCGGCAGGCGATCATGGGGTCTCCACGGCGTTGGGCCAAGGGCGGCACAAGGTTGGATGCGCGTCGACGCGCGATCGGATTCGGCCCCGGACGCGCGTCGCCGGTGGCGCGAGTTGTCCGCAGGGCGAATCCGGGCATGCATCGACCTGCATCCAAGTTCGTACTGTGCGTGCGTTAGCAGGGTGTTGAAATTGCGGCCTCACGCAATTCTCAGCCTCATTTCGAGCGCAGCGAGAAACCTGCTTCTGAACGAAATCAATGGATTGCCAACGCAGGTTCCGCTTCGCTTCGGAATGAGGCGGAGAAGGGGACGCGTCGACGATCTTCAACAGCCTGTTAGGCACAGGTGCCATGACGTTGGCGATCGCTCCCGCGCACGTATCCGTCCCCGGCGGCCGGACTTCGCGACCGGTCCCCGGTCGATTTCGACAGCGCCAGTGTGCCGGGCCGCACGACGCGGGCTTCCAACGGTTCGCGGTCCAACCTGGAGACAAGCGCGGTGCCATCCATTGCGTCCACCATGATCCGGGTGCCGATCGTTCGCCGAGCGCAGCGACCCGACGCCGATCGTCGGCCGTCGCCCGGCGCAAGGACGGCGGCAGCGCTGTTGTTGTCCGTGGTCGCGTTCGCCTGCGCGGCGGCGACGCCGTCCGAGCCGCCCCCGCTCGCGGTCGTCGACATCGCCAACGATTACGTGGCGTTCTGGGACGCGACGCAGTCGTTGCCGACGCCCGAGCGCGTCGCGCGGTTCAAGCGCGACGTCGCGCCGAAGTTTCCTGCCTTCTACGGGATCGCGCGCCACGGCGGGCGGATCACGCAGGAGCGGCAGGACGCGCGCATCGCGAACGCGATCGAGAGCTTCGGGCCGATGCGTGACGCCTATCGCGCGAAGGCTGCGTCCTTCGCGCAGGACGTGGCGGCGGCGATGCCGGCGTTTGTGGCGGCCTTTCCCGACTTCAAGCCCGACGTCACCGTGTACGTGCTGCATTCGCTGGGCGAGATGGACGGCGGCACCCGCACGCTCGACGGGACCCGCTATCTGGTGTTCGGGGTCGACGGCATGGTTCGCTACCATTCCGGCGCGCGCGAGGCCGCGTTCTTCCACCACGAACTCTTCCACGTCCATCACGCGACGCACTTCGGCGACTGCGACGCGGTCTGGTGTGGGCTGTGGCAGGAGGGACTCGCCGTGCACGTCGCGTACGAACTCAATCCCGGCGCGACGCCTTCGGAGTTGCTGCTCGACCTTCCGCCGGGACTCGTCCCCGACACCGAGCGGCAACTCGCGGCATCGCTCGCGCAGTTGAACGGGGTGCTCGATTCGACGGACCACAGGCACGTCTCCGGCCTGTTCTCGGGCGGCGCAGGCGACGGAACGGGCCTGCCCGCGCGGCGCGGCTATTACCTCGGGCTGCTCGTGGCGCGCGAAGTGGCCAAGGGTCGCGACCTCGACGCGCTGGCGAGACTTTCTGTGCCGCAGGCGCAGCCGCTGGTGGCGGAGGCCGTCAAGTCGCTGCTTGCGCGCGCAAGGCAGGACGGCGCGGCGCGCTGACCGGTGGCAACGCCGTTCATCAGCAGCGGCATCGTGGTTCGCCTAGGGATCGCCGCGCTGGTGACGCCGGTGCATCTCCTGCAGCAGGAACTCCTCGTCGGCGGGCGCGATGTCGAAGCGCTGGCACGCCTCGTCGACCAGATGCGCCGTCCACTCGCCCTGCTCGGCGAGCCATGCGAACGCGCGGCGCAGCGATTCGCCGGGCGGCACGATGGGATTCAGCGTCATGGCGCCATCGTACGCGCGGCGCCACGACTCACAACACGACGAGTCGCTTCGCGCGGCCGAGCCCGTAAACGGTGCGCGCCGCGGGACGGCCCGTCGGCGGCACCGGGATCACCGGACACGGTGGCGCGCGACGGCCTTCCGGCGTCAGCGTGTCGTCGGCGTCGAGGCATGGCCAGATGCCGCCGGACACGGGCCGGAACTGCCAGCAGACGTAGCCGACGTCGGCGGCCAGCTGCATCATGTCCGCGCGGTCCGGGGCGTCCTCGACGATGGTGCTCGCGCCGTCGAAGGCCGGATACTCGCCGAACGCCTGCCGGCATTCGAGTTCCTCCTGCGGGCGCGCGCAGACGCTGCTGCAGCCGCGTTTTTCCGCGCGCTCGAGGTTCCACGCGCCCAGTTGCCACGCGGCGTCGAGCACCGCGAACTCCACGGCGCTGAGCGCCGACCAGCGGTCGTTCAACTGGAGCGCGGAGGCCGGCACGGGGACGAGGCGCCCCTCCGCCTCGCCCGGCAGCGGATCGTCGGGACGGAAGCCGTGCCAGTGGAGCATCAGCAGGAGCGGGGTGTCGGCCTTCGGGAGCGCCGTGAGCGTGACCGCGAACAGCGGCAACTGGATGCTTTCGATCTGCGCTGCGACCCGCTCCAGGATATCCATGCGCCCGGCACCTCGCGTGCGACCCGATACTTCCAACCTAGCAAATTTTGTGCAATTCGCAAGGCCGACTCGAATTCGCATCGCGCGCGCTCCGGTGCCCGGCGGGCGCACGAGGGTGCCGCGCGGCTCCCGCAGTGACGGATCGCGCATGCGTTCGCGCGGGTGGCGCCTGCCAGAGGGGCAGGCGCCACCCGCGCGCGGAGACGGAGATTACGGCCCGTACATGTTGACCGGCTGCGAGTTGATGATGCAGGTCCAGCATCCGCCGCTTGCCGCCGTGTTCTGGATCACCGAGTACGTGTTGAGGTGCGGCGTCGACGCGTCCGTCGCGACGAAGCTCGCGCTGGTGTCCGGATTGGTCCTGAGGCTGAACGCCCGGACGTACGCCTGCGGGAACGTGCTGAAGTTCATCCAGTTGAGATCGTTGCCGTACACCTGGATCAGCCCGTTCGGGCTCACGATGGTCGGCGACTCGAAGAAGATGCCCTGGAACGCCTGTCCCAGCGACGTCCAGCCCTGGTTGACCTGCACCGCGTTCAGGTTGAGGTAGCCGAGCGCCTTCAGCACGATCGCGCCGGGAAACACGAAGTCGTTGGTGCCGCCGTTGACCAGCGTCATCGACCCGGTGGCCTGCAGGATCATGCTGCCGCCTCCGTACGCCGGCTGCGGCGTGCCGGCCGGCCGGGAGCCGCCGGCAGGGACGACCGCGTTGTTCGCCGGCACGTTGTAGCCGGCCGGCCACACCGACGGCATCCAGACGGTGGCGTCGCCGTTGGCGAACAGGTTGAACACCTGCGGCGTGCTGCCGTAGCCGTTCAACGTCAGCGCGATCGCGTTGCCGCTGCTCGGGAAGAGTTGCAGACCGTTCTGCAGGAAGTACGCGCCGTTGACCGGATTGTTGGCGCTGCCGAACGTGCGGATCGTGATCGCGTTGCCCTTGAACTGGCCGCCGCCGTTGATCCGCGACGCGAGCATGTCGAGGCTCGGGCCGCCGTCGACGGAACCCTGGTTCACGATCGACTCGCCGGCGGTCCACGATCCGGCGAGCGTGTCGAGCACGGCGCCGGAGAGCGCGGAGATGCTCCCGCCGGCCGCGATGGCCAACCCCTTGGCGTTCCTCACGAACAGGATCGGGGGCGGGGCCCCATTCGCGCCCTCGGCCACCAGCATGCCGCCGATCGCGGACGCCGCGGCGCCCGCGCTGTTCACGACGACGACCTGCCCGGGCGCGCCCGCGCGAATGGTCACGCGGTTGGCGGGACCCACGTTCAACGACTGGAAGTCGAACTGCGCCGCGCTTCCCGGCGTGCCCGCGACGTTGCCGAGCTGGATCGTGAAGTTGCCCGATATGTTGAAGATCGTGTTGCCGTTGATCGTCGCGCCGGCGACCGTCAGCGGACCATACGGATTGGACGCGACGGTCGCGTTGCCGGGAACGGTCTGCGCGATCACCTGCGTCAGCGACGCCGACGACGCGGCGTTGCCGGCGTCGCCCGCGTAGTTTGCGGCGATCGCGTAGCTGCCGACCGCGAGCGCGTTGGCGGTGCAGGTCGCGGTGCGCGCATTGCCCGAGCCGGTGAGCGGCACGGCGCCGCAGCCGGACAGCGTGGTTCCGCCGGAGGTGAAGCCGACGGTCCCGGTCGGCGCCGTTCCCGCGACCACCGCGGTGAACGTCACCGCCGTTCCGGCAAAGGACGGATTGCCGGAACTCGCGAGGACCGTGGTCGAGCCCGCGATGATGACCTGCGTCAGGTTCGCGCTCGACGCGGCGTTGTTGGCGTCGCCCGAATAGGTTGCCGCGATCGCGTGGCTGCCGGTGGCGAGCGCGCTCGTCGTGCACGCCGCCGTGCGCACGTTGCCGGACCCGGCAAGCGGAACGGCGCCGCACCCGGCGAGCGTCGTGCCGCCGTCGGCGAACTGCACGGTTCCGGTCGGGGCGTTGCCGACGACGGTGCTCGTAAAGGTCACGGCCGTGCCGGCCCCGGCGGGATTGGCCGAACTCACGAGTGCCGCGCCGGCATTGAGCGCCGCCGCCACCGCTGCGGTCGCGTCGAGGATGCCCGCACCGCACAGGGCCGTCGTGCAGTTGCAGGCGCTGGCCTGCGGGGGCGAAGTGCACGCCGGTCCCGGGGTCGGGAACGCGCGCGCGGTCGTCTGGATCTTCGAGAGGACCTGCGCCGGCGTCAGCGAGGGATTGGCCGACAGCATCAGCGACGCGACGCCGGTGACGTGCGGCGCCGCCATGCTCGTGCCCGCATAGCGCACGTAGTTGTAGCCGTTGTTGCTCGGGGCCTGGGTCCCGCTGTTGAGCGTCGAGAGGATGTCGGGATCGACGCCGTCCGCGTTGCCGCCCGGCGCTGCGATGTCGACCGCGGCGCCCCAGTTGCTGTAGCGGGCGCGCTTGCCGAGCTTGGTCGTCGCGGCGACCGCGATGACGCCACTGCAACTGGCGGGACTCTGGGTGCTCGCGTTCGCGTTCGCGTTGCCGGCCGAGACCACGACGACGGTCCCCAGGGACAGCGCGGTGTTGATCGCGGTCTGCGTCGCCGCGTCGCAGCTGCCGCCGCCGCCGAGACTCAGGTTCAGCACGCGCGCCGGATTCGCGTTGACGGGCGTGCCCGCGACGCTGCCGCCCGCCGCCCACACCATCGCATCGGCGATGTCGCTGGTGTAGCCGCCGCACTTGCCGAGCACGCGCACCGGAACGATCTGGCTGACCCAGTTGATGCCCGCGATGCCGATGCCGTTGTTGGGGACCGCGCCGATGGTCCCGGCCACGTGCGTGCCGTGCCACGAGCTGCCGTCCACGTAGCAGCCCAGGAACCAGTCGTACGGCGCCTGGCCGGCGCCGAGGCCCGCGCTTTCGTTCGCGGTGATCCAGTCGCCGGGGTCGGCGGCGCTGGGGTCGCGGCTCAGGAGGTTGGGCCTGTTGTTCGGATAGGTGCCCGACCACGTGCACGCGGCCGGCTGGAAGTCGTTGCCCACCGCGCAATCGGCGACCATGTCGTAGCCGCCGACGTAGCGGCCGGCCAGGTCCGGATGGTTGACCAGCGCGCCGGTATCGAGCACGGCGACCCGGATGCCGGCCGCGCCGGTGGTGATCGCCCAGGCGCCGGGCATGTTGATGCCGCCGACCGGATCGAAGAGGTCCCACTGGTAGCCGTTGTTGCATGCGCTGACGCTGGCCGACGCGTAGCACGGATCGCTCGGCACGAGTTGCGCCGTGCGGATGTAGTCGGGCTGCGCATACTCGACGTCGGGGTCCAGCGCGATCTGCGCCGCGACGGCCTCGGCCTGCGCGATCGGCAGCCGCGCGAGCAGCTGCAGCACGTCCGCGCCGTCCGCGCTGCGACGCACCCATCCGACCGGCGCGCCGGCGGCGGCGCTCAGGCGCGTCATGCGCGCGGCATCCGGAGGCACGTCGGCCTGCCCGCGCGACGCCGCGCCGGCATCGCGGTACTTCACGATCATCCGATCGGTCGGGCGGCCGGTGGTGGCCGGCGCCGCGGCTGCGCGCAGCGGGCTGGCGTAGAGCACCGCCGGGTCCAGGCGGACGCGATTGAGCGCCGCTCGCAGGGACGGCGTGTCCAGCGGTGCAGGCAGCGTGAGGATGAACGCGCCGTCGCGCGTGCGGCCGCCCGGCGTCAGCGCGGCACCGAACGCGGCTTCGACCGCAGTGTGCATTTCCGGCGGGAGCGCAGACGCGCCCGGCGGCAGCGCGCGCTCGTTGAGCTTGACCGTGATCGCGCCGCCGGCTTCGGCGGTCGCCGGCAGCGGCGTCATGACGGCGCCGGCCCAGAGCGCGACGACGGCGAACGACCGAAGCGGGGATCCGAATGCGTTGCGCAATGCGCATCCGAGTGCCGGGAACCACTTCATGCCAACCTCGCTCAGGGAACGCCTCACGCCGGAGGCCGAGGCGCGGATTGTCCCACGGGCGGGATGCCAACGTCATGCGGACCGCGCGAGCCGGGCCGGGCGCCTGCCGGGCGCGGCACCGGCAAAGGCCTGGACGGGCACGCCGCAGCGTCCCGTAAGTCATCCGTCAGTCCGCGGGGACCGCTTGGTGCGCAGCGTGATCGTGCGGGCGCAAGACCCGCAGCGTGGGCGCGCGCATGGCCGCGCAGCGGAAAAAAACGTGCGAAATTTCAAAGGGTTGAGTGGGGCTACGCCGCCACGGCGGCGACCGACCCGGGTCGCCACGCGCGAACGCGCGATCCGTCAGCCATCGGCCAGCATCCCGCACGCACACTGCCGCCATCGCCCAACGCCGGAACGGTCCGGTGGGCACGCAGCAGGGAGCAGCGACGATGTGCGACGCGATCAGGACCCGATTCATCGAGCTGGGACGCCTCGTCCGCCGGGCGGGCCCCTACGTCGTGCTCGAGGTCGTGCTGCCGGGCGGCACGCTCTTCGCGCTCCTGCTCTATCTGCACCGGTCGGGCCAACTCGCGAGCCTCGGCCAGGTGGCTGAGCGGGCGATGGCCCGGGCGGCGAACGGCACGTTCGACCAGCTGGCGTTCGCACTGGGACCGACGGGCGTGAGCCTGGAGGCCGGCCACGGCGCCGTGGAGCGCGACGGGCTCGAGCCGCTCGATCTCACGTCGGCGCGCCGCCTGGCGGCGTGACGCCGACAGGTCGGACGCAGGCCGGGCGTGCGCTGACGGGAAGAAGGGCGGCCGCCCCGTGGGCGGCCGCCCGGTCGTGCCGGAGAGGCTCGGGAGTAGCCTCGCGATCGGGGCGGGGTGCGCCCTGCCGCGCTCGTGGTCAGGGCGCGTGCGCCTGCAGTTGCCCGCTGCAGCCGCCGGTGTACCGATCGTGGAACGGTGGCACGACGATGCCATCGTGCCCGCGGCCTCGCCAACGCCCTAGCGGCGGCGCTCCGATTCCGGCGTCGGACGAGTCCTACACGGGTCGCCCGGTCGCGGGACACGGCACGGGGTGTTGATTCGCGTCAAGCGGATCTCGGCGCAACGGGCTAGATTGCGCCCATGAGTCATCCGAAACACTGGACCCTCGGGGCGAAGCTCGTCGCTCGTGGCCACGCCGTTCCTGCTGCTCGCGCTGCTTTCGATCGCGCTGACGCTGTGGGTCTCGTGGCAGCTCGACGGCGGCGCGGCGGCCGTGAACGAGGCGGGCCGCATGCGGATGCAGGCGTACCGGATGTCGCTGGCGGTCGGCACCGGCGAACGCGCGGCGCTCCCGCAGCTGGCCGACGAGTTCGAGCGCAGCCTGGCGCTGCTGCGCCACGGCGACTACGAGCGGCCGCTGTTCGTGCCGTGGGACGACGCCGTGCGCGCGCACTTCGCGGTGGTGGAGCGCGACTGGATCGCGGTTCCGCGCGGACTGGATCGGGACGCCCGCGGAATCGCGCGCGGGATTGCGCGACCAGACCGCCGCGTTCGCCGCGGACATCGACGCGCTGGTCGCCGGCATCGAGCGCCACATGTCGCGCTGGACCGCGCTGCTGCACCTGCTGCAGACGGCGATGATGGCGTTCGCGGTGCTGGGCGTCGGCGGTGCTGCTCTACATGGGCTACCTGTTCGTGCTGGAGCCCGTCGGCCGACTGAAGCAGGCGACCGAGCGCCTGCAGCGCGGCGACTTCAGCGCGCGCGTGGACCGCGTGACCAGCGACGAGTTCGGCACGCTGGCCGAGTGCTTCAACGGCATGGCCGAGCACCTGCAGTCGATGTACCGCGACCTCGAGGCGAAGGTCGCCGCCAAGACCTCGGAGCTCGAGGAAAAGCGCGAGCGGCTCGAGGCGCTCTACGACGTGACGGCGCTGGTCGCGAACGCCACGACGCTGCACGAGCTGGCCGACGGATTCGTCGAGCGGATCCGCCGCGTCGCGCGCGCGGACGGCGTCGCGCTGCGCTGGTCCGACGAGTCGAACCAGCGCTTCCTGCTGCTGGCGTCGGCCGGCCTGCCCGCGGCGATGGCCGACGAGGAGCAGTGCGTGCACGCCGGCGACTGCCACTGCGGCGCGGTGGCGACGCGGGCCGGGCGCGCGCGTGATTCCGATCGCCGACGCTGCGCCGGCCGGCGCTGCCGCACTGCGCGCAGGCGGGCTTCGCGACGCTGGTGTCGATCCCGATCCTGCTGCACGACCGCCTGATGGGCGAGGTCGACCTCTTCCTCCACGCGCAGGTGTCGCTGTCGCCGGCCGAGCGGTCGCTGCTCGAGGCGCTCGCCGCGCATCTCGCCGGCGCCATGGAGAACCTGCGCCTCAACGCGCTGGAGCGGGAGCAGGCGGTGGCGCAGGAGCGCACGTTCATCGCGCGCGAGCTGCACGACTCGATCGCGCAGTCGCTCGCGTTCCTCAAGATCCAGGTGCAGCTGATGCGCGACGCGCTGGCGCAGCGCGACGACGCCGCTCGCGCAGCGCGTGCTCGCCGAGATCGACACCGGCGTGCGCGAGAGCTACGGCGACGTGCGCGAGCTGCTCGTCCACTTCCGCACGCGCGCGCACGGCGAGGACATCGAGCCCGCGCTGCAGACGACGCTGCGCAAGTTCGAGCACCAGAGCGGGCTGCACGCGACCATCGCGATGGAGGGCCACGGGATGCCGCTGTCGCCCGACCTGCAGATCCAGGTGCTGCACATCGTGCAGGAAGCGCTGTCCAACGTGCGCAAGCACGCGAACGCGTCGCGCGTCACGCTGCTGGTCGCACAGCAGCCGCAGTGGCGGTTCGAGGTGCGCGACGACGGCGTGGGCTTCGACAACGAAAGCGGGCCGGACGACGAGACGCACGTCGGATTGCGGATCATGGCCGAGCGCGCGGAACGCATCGGCGCGACGCTCGACGTCGTCAGCACGCCCGGACGCGGCACGTCGATCGTGCTGACGCTGCCGCCGGCCCACCCGGCGCAGCCGCCCGCGGTCGCGGCGGCCGGCGCGGCGACGCGTGCATTGAGGCGAACCGCGCATCCATGCCGCGCCGTCCGCATCCTCGTCGTCGACGACCACACGCTGTTCCGGCGCGGCCTCACCGCGCTGCTCGCGCGCGATCCGCGGATCGAGGTGGTCGGCGACGCGGCCGACGCGGGCGAAGCGCTGCGGCGCGCGCGGGAACTGGCGCCCGACGTCATCCTGCTCGACAACCACCTGCCGGGCGTCAACGGCGTCGATGCGCTGCCCGGCGCTGCGCGAGGCGGCTCCGTCCGCGCGCATCCTGATGCTCACCGTCAGCGAGGACGCGCAGGATCTCGCCGCCGCGCTGCGCGGCGGCGCGTGCGGCTACCTGCTGAAGACGATCGAGGGCGACGCGCTCGTCGCCGCGATCGTGCGCGCGATGCGCGGCGAGTCGGTCGTCGCCGACGAGATGACCGGCAAGCTCGTCGCGGCGTATCGCGACGCGGCGGCGCCGCCGGCCGCGCCTGCCCCCGTCGTGCCCGCGTCGCCGCTGGAGCAGCTGTCGCCGCGCGAGCAGGAAATCCTGCGCGGCATCGCGCGCGGCGCCTCGCAACAAGGAGATCGGGCGCGACCTCGGCATCGCCGAGACGACCGTCAAGATCCACGTGCAGCACGTGCTGCGCAAGCTCGACGTGGGTTCGCGCGTCCAGGCCGCCGTGATCGCATCCGAGCACGGCCTGCTTTGATCTCGCGCAAACGCCCGCGATTCTCTGCCCGCGATAGTTCTTCCGGACGATGCCGGCTGCCACCGGCATCGTCCTTCCGCGCGCGCGCAGGCCCTCGTCAGGAGGATGCCGGCGCCGGGGCGCGCCGCCTACCATCGACGCATACCGGACCGGATGCGCGAGGGGGTGGGTTTCATGAGCAAGAAGGGACATGCACTGTCGGTGCTGATCGTCAGCACGCTGGCGTTCACCGTGTGCTTCATGGTCTGGATGATGTTCGGCGTCATCGGCATTCCCGATCAAGAAGACGCTCAACCTCAATTCCACGCAGTTCGGCCTGCTGACGGCGACGCCGGTGCTGACCGGCTCGCTGATCCGCGTGCCGCTCGGGATGTGGACCGACAAGTTCGGCGGCCGCATCGTGATGTTCCTGCTGATGATCGTCTGCGTCGTGCCGATCTGGCTGATCGGCTACGCGACCGAGTACTGGCAGTTCCTCGTGCTCGGCCTCTTCGTCGGCGTCGCCGGCGGCTCGTTCTCGGTCGGCACGCCGTACGTCGCGCGCTGGTTCCCGCGCAAGCAGCAGGGCTTCGCGATGGGCATCTACGGCGCGGGCAACTCGGGCGCCGCCGTCAACAAGTTCGTCGCGCCCGCGCTGCTGGTCGCCTTCGGCTGGACGCTCGTGCCGCAGGTGTACGCGGCGATCATGCTGGGCACCGCGCTGCTCTTCTGGTTCTTCAGCTACTCCGATCCCGCACCACCTCGTCGACTCGAAGATCACCTGGCGGCAGCAGCTGCAGGCGCTCAAGGACCCCAAGGTCTGGAAGTACTGCCAGTACTACTCGATCGTGTTCGGCGGCTACGTCGCGCTGTGCCTCTGGATGGTCCAGTACTACGTCGGCGAATTCGGCATGGACATCCGCGCGGCGGCGCTGCTCGCCGCCTGCTTCTCGCTGCCCGGCGGCGTGCTGCGCGCGATGGGCGGCTGGCTGTCCGACAAGGTCGGCGCGCACGCGATGACGTGGTGGGTGCTGTGGGTGAGCTGGATCTGCCTGTTCATCCTCTCCTATCCGCAGACCGACATGACGATCACCACCATCGACGGCCCGAAGACGTTCCACGTCGGCCTCAACGTCTGGGTGTTCACGGCGCTGATCTTCGTGCTGGGCATCGCGTGGGCGTTCGGCAAGGCGTCGGTGTTCAAGTACATCTCCGACGACTACCCCGACAACATCGGCGTGATCTCCGGCGTCGTCGGGCTGGCCGGCGGCCTGGGCGGCTTCGTCCTGCCGATCATGTTCGGCGCGCTGATGGACATCACCGGCATCCGCTCGTCCGCCTTCATGCTGATGTACGGCGTCGTCTGGGTGTCGCTCATCTGGATGTACTGGACCGAAGTGCGCGGCGCCGAGCTGATGGGCGCGAGGGCCAAGCGATTCCGCTTCAACGGCTAGCCGCACCAACCACACGAGGAAAGCCATGAACGCCAACTCCAATTCTGCCGCCGCGCCGCCCCGATCGGGCAGCGGCGGAGACATCGCCGACTGGCGCCCGGAGGACAACGAGTTCTGGGAGAGCACCGGCAAGAGGGTCGCCTACCGCAACCTCGCGATCTCGGTGCCGGCGCTGCTGTGCGGCTTCGCCGTGTGGGGCATGTGGGGAATCATCACCGTCCAGATGCTGAACCTGGGCTTTCCGTTCACGCAGGCGGAGCTCTTCACGCTGACGGCGATCGCCGGCATCGCCGGCGCGACGATGCGCATCCCGGCGTCGTTCCTGATCCGCGTCGCCGGCGGCCGCAACACGATCTTCCTGACCACCGCGATGCTGCTCGCGCCGGCGATCGGCACCGGCATCGTGCTGCAGCACAAGGACTGGCCGCTGTGGGCGTTCCAGCTGATGGCGCTGTGGTCCGGCGTCGGCGGCGGCAACTTCGCGAGCTCGATGTCGAACATCAGCACGTTCTTCCCGAAGCGGCTGCAGGGGACGGCGCTCGGCATCAACGCCGGCATCGGCAACTTCGGCGTGACGACGATGCAGATCGTGATCCCGCTGGTGATGACGGTCGGGCTGTTCGGCGCGATGGGCGGCGAGCCGATGAAGCTCCTGAAGGACAGCGGCTGGATCCTCGGCAAGATCCCTGCGGGCACGTCGACCTGGATCCAGAACGCCGGCTTCGCGTGGGTGCTGTCGCTGGTGCCGCTGTCGATCCTGTGCTGGTTCGGGATGAACAACCTGAAGACGGTGTCGCCCGACACCGGCAACCCGATCTCGGCGTTCCTCAAGATCACGTGGCTCTACACGCTGGCGTTCATCCCGTCGATCCTCGGCCTCTACCTGTACCTGCCGAAGCCCACCGGGCTCGGCCTGATCAGCATGTGGGTCGCGATCCCGCTGGACGTGATCGCCGCGCTGCTCGTGATGAAGCTCGCCGCGTTCGGCCCGATGAAGGAGGGCGTGGCCAAGCAGTTCGCGATCTTCCGAGACAAGCACACGTGGTCGATGACGGCGCTGTACATCGTCACGTTCGGATCGTTCATCGGCTTCTCGATGGCGCTGCCGCTCGCGATCACCGTGATCTTCGGCATCAGCCACGTGCCCGACGCGAACGGCGTGCTGACGCACACGATCAAGAACCCGAACGCGCCGTCGGCGTTCACCTACGCGTGGATCGGCCCCTTCGTCGGCGCCGCGATCCGCCCGGTCGGCGGCTGGATCTCCGACAAGGTCGGCGGCTCGATCGTCACGCAGATCATCTCGGTCGTGATGGTGGGCGCTTCGGTCGCGGTCGGCTACGTGATGATGCTGGCGTACGGCTCGGCGACCCCCGAGCAGTACTTCGTGCCGTTCCTGCTTCTGTTCCTCGTGCTGTTCGCGGCGTCGGGCATCGGCAACGGCTCGACGTTCCGCACGATCGGCGTGATCTTCGACCGCACGCAGGCCGGCCCGGTGCTCGGCTGGACGTCGGCGATCGCCGCCTACGGCGCGTTCGTCGCGCCGATCGTGATCGGAGAGCAGATCAAGGCCGGCACGCCGCAGTACGCGATGTACGGATTCGCCGTGTTCTATGCGCTGTGCCTGTTCCTCAACTGGTGGTTCTACCTGCGCAGCAACGCGTACGTGAAGAACCCGTGACCCCCTGGGCATCCGAACCGGTCATTCGATCGGTTCCCAACCTGCGACGCAGCCGCTGCGGAGATTCAAGATGAGCCACTTTCTCGACCGACTCAGTTACTTCTCGAACCCGAAAGAGCCGTTCTCCGGCGACCACGGGGTGACCACCGGGGAGGACCGCACGTGGGAGGACGCGTACCGCAACCGCTGGGCGCACGACAAGATCGTGCGCTCGACGCACGGCGTCAACTGCACGGGCTCCTGCTCGTGGAAGATCTACGTGAAGGGCGGCATCGTCACGTGGGAAACGCAGCAGACCGACTATCCGCGCACGCGCTGGGACATGCCCAACCACGAGCCGCGCGGCTGCGCGCGGGGCGCGTCCTACAGCTGGTACCTGTACAGCGCGAACCGGGTCAAGTATCCGATGGTGCGCGGGCGGCTGCTCAAGCGCTGGCGCGCGGCGCGCCTCGCGCACGACCCCGTGGCCGCGTGGACGTCGATCGTCGAGGACGACGCGGCGCGCCGCGACTACCAGAGCGTGCGCGGCCTGGGCGGTTTCGTGCGCTCGAGCTGGGACGAGGTCAACGAGATCATCGCCGCCGCCAACGTCTACACGATCAAGAAGTACGGCCCCGACCGCGTCGTCGGCTTCTCGCCGATCCCGGCGATGTCGATGGTCAGCTACGCGGCGGGCAGCCGCTACCTGAGCCTCATCGGCGGCGTGTGCATGAGCTTCTACGACTGGTACTGCGACCTGCCGCCGTCGTCGCCGCAGATCTGGGGCGAGCAGACCGACGTGCCCGAGTCGGCCGACTGGTACAACTCGAACTTCATCATCGCGTGGGGCTCCAACGTCCCGCAGACGCGCACGCCCGACGCGCACTTCTTCACCGAGGTCCGCTACAAGGGGACCAAGACCGTCGCGGTGACGCCCGACTACTCCGAAGTCGCCAAGCTGGCCGACATCTGGATGCACCCGAAGCAGGGCACCGACGCCGCGGTGGCGATGGCGATGGGCCACGTGATCCTGAAGGAGTTCTATTTCCCCGACGGCGGCGGGCAGCGCAGCGCGTACTTCGACGACTACGTGCGGCGCTACACCGACATGCCGATGCTGGTGATGCTGAAGGAGCACAAGCTCCCGAGCGGCGAGACCGTCATGGTGCCCGACCGCTACGTCCGCGCGTCGGACTTCAACGGCAAGCTCGGCCAGGCGAACAATCCCGAGTGGAAGACCGTCGCGTTCGACGAGGCGGGCAAGGTCGTGCTGCCCAACGGCGCGATCGGCTTCCGCTGGGGGCCGGACGGACGCGCCGACCAGGGCCAGTGGAACCTCGAGGCGAAGGAGGCGCGCCACGGCCACGACGTGAAGCTCAAGCTGTCGGTGCTCGAAGGCGCGAGCCCGAGCGCGGACACGGCGAAGGTCGGCTTCCCGTACTTCGGCGGCATCGTCAGCGAGCACTTCCCGAACAGCGTGCTCAAGGGCGACAGCGGCGACGTGCTGGTGCGCACGGTGCCGGTCCAGCGCATCGCGCTGGGCAAGGAAGGCGAGAAGCGCGAGGCGCTGGTCGCCACGGTGTTCGACCTGCAGGTCGCGAACTACGGCGTGGCGCGCGGGCTGCCCGGCGAGTTCGCCGCGACGAGCTTCGACGACGACACGCCGTACACGCCGGCGTGGCAGGAGCGCATCACGGGCACGCCGCGCGCGCAGGTGATCACGGTGGCGCGGCAGTTCGCCGAGAACGCGCACAAGACGCAGGGCCGGTCGATGGTGATCATCGGCGCGGCGATGAACCACTGGTACCACTGCGACATGAACTACCGCGGCATCATCAACATGCTGATGCTGTGCGGCTGCATCGGCAAGAGCGGCGGCGGCTGGGCGCACTACGTCGGGCAGGAGAAGCTGCGGCCGCAGACCGGCTGGACGGCGCTCGCGTTCGCGCTCGACTGGATCCGCCCGCCGCGCCAGCAGAACAGCACGAGCTTCTTCTACGCGCACACCGACCAGTGGCGCTACGAGAAGCTGACGATGGACGAAGTGATCTCGCCGCTCGCCGACCCAAAGCTCTACGGCGGCAGCATGATCGACTACAACGTGCGCGCCGAGCGCATGGGCTGGCTGCCGTCCGCGCCGCAGCTGCAGACCAATCCGCTGCAGGTCGTGCGCGACGCGCAGGCCGCCGGCGTCGATCCGAAGGAGTACACGGTCAAGGCGCTGAAGGACGGCTCGCTGAAGATGAGCTGCGAGGATCCGGACCATCCGAGCAACTGGCCGCGCAACCTCTTCGTGTGGCGCTCGAACCTGCTGGGCTCGAGCGGCAAGGGCCACGAGTACTTCCTGAAGCACCTGCTCGGCACCAGCAACGGCGTGCAGGGCAAGGACCTCGGCCCGCAGGAAGCGAAGCCGGAGGAGGTCGTCTGGCACGACAAGGCGCCCGAGGGCAAGCTCGACCTGCTGGTCACGCTGGACTTCCGGATGAGCACGACGTGCCTGTACTCGGACATCGTGCTGCCGACGGCGACCTGGTACGAGAAGAACGATCTCAACACCAGCGACATGCACCCGTTCATCCACCCGCTGTCGACGGCGGTCGACCCGGCGTGGCAGTCGCGCAGCGACTGGGACATCTACAAGGGCTTCGCGAAGAAGTTCAGCGAGGTCTGCGTCGGGCACCTCGGCGTGGAGCGCGAGATCGTGCTGACGCCGCTGATGCACGACAGTCCGGCCGAGCTGGCGCAGCCGCTCGACGTCAAGGAGTGGAAGCGCGGCGAGGTCGACCTGATTCCGGGCAAGACCGCGCCGCAGATCGCGGTGGTCGAGCGCGACTATCCGAACGTCTACAAGCGCTTCACCGCGCTCGGGCCGCTGATGAACAAGGTCGGCAACGGCGGCAAGGGCATCGCCTGGAACACGCAGACGGAGGTGAAGCAGCTGGGCGAGCTGAACGGCGTCGTCAACGCCGAGGGCGCGACCCGCGGCATGCCGCGGATCGAGACCGACATCGACGCCTGCGAGGTGATCCTGCAGCTCGCGCCGGAGACCAACGGCCACGTCGCGGTCAAGGCGTGGGAAGCGCTGTCCAAGGAGACCGGCCGCGAGCACGCGCACCTGGCGCTGCTACCGCGAGGACGAGAAGATCCGCTTCCGCGACATCCAGGCGCAGCCGCGCAAGATCATCAGCTCGCCGACGTGGAGCGGCATCGAGAGCGAGACCGTCTCGTACAACGCCGGCTACACCAACGTCCACGAGCTGATCCCGTGGCGCACGCTGACCGGTCGCCAGCAGTTCTACATGGACCACCCGTGGATGATCGCCTTCGGCGAGGGCTTCTCGAGCTACCGCCCGCCGGTGGACCTGAAGACCACGGCCGGCATCCACAACGTGCAGAGCAACGGCAATCCCGAGATCCTGCTGAACTTCATCACGCCGCACCAGAAGTGGGGCATCCACTCGACGTACACCGACAACCTGATCATGCTCACGCTGAGCCGCGGCGGGCCGTGCATCTGGCTGTCCGAGGACGACGCGAAGCGCGCCGGCATCGTCGACAACGACTGGGTCGAGCTCTTCAACATCAACGGCGCGATCGCGGCGCGCGCGGTCGTCAGCCAGCGCGTCAATCCCGGCATGGTGATGATGTACCACGCGCAGGAGAAGATCGTGAACACGCCGGGCTCGGAGATCACCGGCGTGCGCGGCGGCATCCACAACTCGGTGACGCGCATCGTGCTGAAGCCGACGCACATGATCGGCGGCTACGCGCAGTTCAGCTACGGCTTCAACTACTACGGCACGATCGGCACCAACCGCGACGAGTTCGTCGTCGTGCGCAAGATGGACAAGGTCGACTGGCTCGACACGCCGGTCGGCCAGGAGCTGATACGTCCGACGCAGGCGCAGGGAGAATCGCTATGAAAATCCGCGCGCAAATCGGCATGGTGCTGAACCTCGACAAGTGCATCGGCTGCCACACCTGTTCGGTCACCTGCAAGAACGTCTGGACCAGCCGGCCCGGCATGGAGTACGCGTGGTTCAACAACGTCGAGACCAAGCCCGGCATCGGCTATCCCAAGGAGTGGGAGAACCAGGACAAGTGGAACGGCGGCTGGGTGCGCAAGGCCGACGGCAGCATCGAGCCGCGGCAGGGCGCCAAGTGGAAGCTGCTGATGCGGATCTTCGCCAATCCGAACCTGCCGCAGATCGACGACTACTACGAGCCGTTCACGTTCGACTACGACCACCTGCAGTCGGCGCCCGAGATGAAGGCGGCGCCGACCGCGCGGCCGCGCAGCCTGATCACCGGCATGCAGATGGACAAGATCGTCTGGGGCCCGAACTGGGAGGAGATCCTCGGCGGCGAGTTCGCGAAGCGCTCGAAGGACCGCAACTTCGACGACATCCAGAAGGACATCTACGGCCAGTTCGAGAACACGTTCATGATGTACCTGCCGCGGCTGTGCGAGCACTGCCTCAACCCGGCGTGCGTCGCGAGCTGCCCGTCGGGCTCGATCTACAAGCGCGAGGAAGACGGCATCGTGCTGATCGACCAGGACAAGTGCCGCGGCTGGCGCATGTGCGTGTCCGGCTGCCCGTACAAGAAGATCTACTACAACTGGAAGAGCGGCAAGGCCGAGAAGTGCATCTTCTGCTATCCGCGCATCGAGGCCGGGCAGCCGACCGTGTGCTCGGAGACCTGCGTGGGCCGCATCCGCTACCTCGGCGTGCTGCTCTACGACGCCGACCGCATCGCCGAGGCGGCGAGCGTCGAGCGCGACCGCGACCTGTACGAGGCGCAGCTGTCGATCTTCCTCGACCCGAACGACCCGAAGGTGATCGAGCAGGCGCGGGCCGACGGCATTCCCGACAACTGGCTCGAGGCGGCGCGCAGGAGCCCCGTCTACAAGATGGCCGTCGACTGGAAGGTGGCGCTGCCGCTGCATCCGGAATACCGGACGCTGCCGATGGTCTGGTACGTGCCGCCGCTGTCGCCGATCACCGCCGCCGCCAACGCGGGGCAGGTCGGCACCAACGGCCAGATCCCGGACGTGAACCAGCTGCGCATCCCGGTCAAGTACCTGGCCAACCTGCTGACCGCCGGCGACACGGCGCCCGTGGTGCGCGCGCTCGAGCGGATGCTCGCGATGCGCGCCTACCAGCGCGCGAAGCACGTCGACGGCGAAGCCAACACGGCCGCGCTGAAGCAGGTCGGCATCACGCAGGCCGAGGTGGAGGACATGTACCACGTGATGGCGATCGCCAACTACGAGGACCGCTTCGTCATCCCGTCCACGCACCGCGAATACGCGGAGAACGCGTTCAACGTGCGCGGCGGCTGCGGCTTCTCGTTCGGCAACGGCTGCTCCGAGGGCATCTGCGAGACGAGCCTCTTCGGCAGCGAGAAGAAACGCACGATTCCGATCAAGGCGGAGGTATGAGCATGCTCGGACTTTCGAAACCCGTCCCGGCGGCGGGCACGCTGCGCGTGCTGGCGGCGCTGCTGTCCTACCCCGACGCCGAGCGTGCGCGCGCTGGCTGCCGGAGATGGCGCAGATCCTGCGCCGCGAGCAGCGCGCTGCCGGCCGGCCGGCTCGCCGAACTCGACGCGCTGATCGACAAGCTGCGCGGCGCCGACCCGTTCGACGTCGAGGCCGAGTACGTGCAGCTCTTCGACCGCGGCCGCGGCACGTCGCTGCACCTGTTCGAGCACGTGCACGGCGACTCGCGCGACCGCGGCCCGGCGATGATCGACCTCGCGCAGACCTACGAGAAGGCGGGCCTGCTGCTGGCGCCCGGCGAGCTGCCCGACTACCTGCCGGCGGTGCTGGAGTTCGTGTCCACGCAGCCGCCGCGCGAGGCGAAGGCGTTCCTCGGCGAAATGGCGCACATCCTCAACGCGATCTTCGGCGCGCTGCAGAAGCGCGAAAGCGCCTACGCGAGCGTGCTGGGCGCGCTGCTGGAGCTCGCGGGCGAGAAGGCGCAGGCGGTCGCGCCGCCGGCGGAGGAGCCGCTCGACGAGACCTGGGCCGAGCCGCCGGTGTTCGACGGCTGCTCGACCAAGGGCAGGCGCGGCCGGGCGCAGCCGCAGCCGATCCAGGTGATGCACAGGAAGCCGCAACCGCAGCGCGACGCCGCCTGGCGCCGCCGCAACGTGAGGGTCCAACATGAGTCCTATCTCAACAATCTCGCCTTCGTCGTCTATCCGTACATCTGCCTCGCCGTGTTCCTGATGGGCAGCCTCGCCCGGTTCGACCGCGACCAGTACACGTGGAAGAGCGACTCGTCGCAGATGCTGCGCACCGGCACGCTGCGCTGGGGCAGCAACCTGTTCCACGTCGGCATCCTGTTCCTGTTCTTCGGGCACCTGTTCGGGCAGCTCACGCCGCACTGGATGTACGAGCCGTTCATCAGCGCGCCGCAGAAGCAGCTGCTGGCGATCGTCGCCGGCGGCGTGGCGGGCGTGATCTGCTTCGTCGGCCTGACGCTGCTCCTGCACCGGCGCATCTTCGACCCGCGCATCCGGCTGACCAGCCACCGCACGGACCTCGCGATCCTCGTGATCCTGTGGGTGCAGCTGGTGCCTCGGCCTCATCACGCTGCCGCTCGTCGTGGGAGCATCGCCACGACGCGGGCACGATGCTGATCCTGGCGAGCTACCTGCAGGGCATCGCGACGCTGCAGCCCGACGCCGAGCGCGCTGGCCGGCGTGGCCTGGCCCTTCAAGGTGCACATGCTGCTCGGCATGACGATCTTCCTGCTGTTCCCGTTCAGCCGCCTCGTGCACGTGTGGAGCGGATTCGCGTCGCTCGGCTATCTGCTGCGGCCCGTACCAGGTCGTGCGCAGCCGGCGCCTCAACGTGCCCGCCGGCCGCAACCTGCCGGGCCAGCCCGGCGCCGCCGACTGATGGAGACGCCGACCATGTCCGCAACGACCGACGCGACCGACCGTCGCGCGTCGCCCGCATCAACGGCGTCGCGCTGCACGCGCCCGGCGAGGCGCTCGCGCCCGAGGCGCTCCGCCAGCGCGCCTGCACCGAGCTGCTGCGCCAGGCGGCGCAGCGCGAGGGACTGCTGGCGCCGACCGATCCGCCCGCGACCGACGGCGCGATCAGCGAAGCCGCGACCGCGGCGATCGACGTGCTGCTCGAGCGCGTGCTGGCGCGTGCCGGAGCCGTCGGAAGACGCCTGCCGCAGGCACCACGCGGCGCACGCGGCCAGGTTCGCGTCCGGCGAGCGCGCGCAGCGTCCGGCACATCCTGTTCGCGGTGACGCCCGGCGTGGACGTCGTCGCGCTGCGCAAGCGCGCCGAGGCGACGCTGCTCGACGTCCGCTGCCACGACGGCACGGCGGGCGACGGTTTCGCGAACGCCGCGCGCACGCTGTCGAACTGCCCCAGCGGCGCGGAGGGCGGCGAGCTGGGCTGGCTCGACGGCGGACGACTGCGCGCCGGAGTTCGCGCGCGAGATCTTCGGCCACGCGGAGATCGGCGTGCTGCCGCGGCTCGTGCACAGCCGCCTCGGCCTGCACGTGGTCGAGGTGCAGGCGCGCGCGCCGGGCGTGGCGCCCGCGTTCGAGGCCGTGCGGAGCGCCGTGGCGAATTCGCTGCGCCAGCAGGGCTTCGTCACCGCATTGCGCCAGTACCTGCAGCTGCTGGCGGGTGCCGCGGCGGTCGAGGGCGTGGACCTCGACAGCGCCGACACGCCGCTCGTTCAATAGGTCCGCGACGAGCCTCGCCTGCGCATCCCGAGGTCGCCATGGAAATCACGAGCTTCGACGACCTGCTGCAGGCGGCGCGCGAGCAGCCCGAGCCGCAGCGCCTGCTGTTCGTCTTCGCCGGCGCGAGCCTGCCGTGGAACGCAAATGCGCAGCAGCGCGCGCAGTTCGAGGCGGGCGAGGGCGGCGAGCTCGCGCCGCTGATGTGCGTCGACAAGGCGCCCGCGGAACTCTCCGGATTCGCGGCGTTCGCCGCCGAAGCGGCGCAGGCGGGACCACCGTGGTCGATCGTCTTCGCGGCCGCCATGTCCGGGCGCGACGGCGTGCCGCCGACGAGCCGGGATGCGGAAGCGCCGTTGCAGCGGATGGTCGACGCGATCAAGGCGGGTCGCCTGGACGGCCTGCTGCCGTTCGATCGCCGCGGCGAGCCCGTCAGTTTCGGCTGAACGTCATCGGGACCGTCGTCGATGGCGGACGAGCACGGGACAATCCGGCGCCGGATCCCGCGGCGACGGCGCCGCCGGACGAGCTGCTGCAGCGGCTGCGCCGGTTTCACGACGACTACTTTCCCGGCGTCGCCGACCAGTTCCAGGACCTCGTCCGCGACGGCCAGCACCCGACGATCCTGTTCATCGGCTGCTCGGACTCGCGGATCGTTCCGTACCTGCTGACCGGCACCGGTCCCGGGCGAACTGTTCATCATCCGCAACGTCGGCGCGTTCGTGCCGCCGTACGACGGCTCCGCCGGCTACCACGGCACCGCGGCCGCGATCGAGTTCGCCGTGCTCAATCTCAAGGTCGCGCGCATCGTCGTCTGCGGGCACACGCACTGCGGCGGCATCCGCGCGCTCTACGAGGACCCGCCGGCGCAGGCGGTCAACCTGAAGGCGTGGCTGGAGCTCGGCCGCGAGGCGGCGCTGCCGGTGCAGGTGACCGAGGAGGCGCTGCGCCGCACCGAGCAGCGCGCGATCGTGCTGCAGCTGGAGCGGCTGATGGGCTATCCGATGGTGCGCGAGCGCGTCGAGGCGGGCGGCCTCGCGCTGCACGGCTGGCACTACGTGATCGAGGACGGCGAGGTGCACGTGTTCGACGTGAAGTCCGGGCAGTTCGTCGCCGCGGCGCACGCGCCGCACAGCGGCACCGGACCCTATGCGCCGTACGAGGACCCGCAACAGGGGCCGGGTTCGGCTCCCCGGCGCGCGTAGCGGCCACTCTCCAGGCGCGACACCGCGCTCCTGGTGGTCCACATCCGCATTGCGACTTCATGCTGCGTCATGCCAGCGGCGGTTCGAGCGGCCACGAGATCTGCCGCCAGGACTCGGAGTACGCGGTCCCTGAGCAGGGCGCGCTGTTCCCTGCGGTTGTGACGCGCGAGCGACGGCATCGCGAGCCTGCGGGCCAGTGGTGCAGACGGCTCCGACATGAGGGTACCTCTCTGCAAGAGTGGTTCACTTGAATGCTAACTGCCACCTGCGAACCCGGATGTCGGTCGCATGGATGACCTGGGCCTGTCTACCGCCCCTGGCGCGGGTGAAAGAGCCCGCCGCACCGACGCCTGTCAGGCGAACCGCGTGCATTCCATTCGTTGCCGAAACGGCTCTCGCAATTCGCTCGAAGTCGACCCGGGACACACGTTGGCGAGGCTTGTCCGTGCCCAGGATTCGCATTCCAGCGACCACGGCGAAGGAAAAGGCGATCGAACGTGCCGGTTAGCGTCTTCGCTAACCGACCGCGGATGAGGCTACCCCACCGAGACTCGGATCCGCGGCGGAGGGCGGCAATCAGCCACGAGCGGACCTTTCCGATCAGGGCTTTGTCGGCGAGTGGTTCCCCCGTATGTCGCAGATTGGCAGTCTCGTGTACGTTTGTCATTCGGCCGCGCTTCGGCATAATGGCGCGGCCCAGTTGTTGTTTGCTGTCAATGGCATTTACCTGGATCTGAAATACCAAATCGAGATTCCAATGAAGATCAGATGCACGGCAAGCGTCAGGGCAGCAACACTCCTCGTGATGATTGGTGCAACTGCCGCACAGGCACAGCCCGCACCGAACATGAAGATGACCACTGCCATTCCGCCCGGTATCGCTATCCCGGACAAGGTCGAAACTCGGCTGGGCACCCTGAACTTCTTTGATGGATTTCCAGACAAGGCGACGGTTGAGAAGGTTTACGACAACCTCGACTTTCAACGCGCGGTCCAGGCTTACTTGCTGGCATTGGCGCCCGTGAACATGGCAGGGCTGCGCGAGGGATTGCTGAGCGTCGGCCCCGCAAACGTCACGATCCCGACATTTGAAAATAACCTGAATGCCCGTTCGCTCTTTCTGACGCCGAACGCCACTACGCCCTACACGTGGATCTGGATCAATCTGCATGACGGTCCGCTGGTGGTCGAAGTGCCACCCATGACGCTGGGCATGATTGATGACTTCTGGTTCAAGTACGTAACCGACATCGGTATCGTCGGTCCGGACAAAGGCCAGGGCGGCAAGTATTTGCTGCTGCCTCCCGGGTACAAAGGCGAGGTGCCGGAGGGGTACATGGTCGTGCGTGTTCCCACCTTCGAGTCCATCCTCGTCTGGCGCAACATGCCGGTGAAAGGGGACATCAAGCCGGCGATCGAGCGACTGCACAAGAACACGCGCATATACGCCTTGTCGCAGTCGGCCAATCCGCCGTCCAACACTTTCGTCAACGTGTCCAACCGGGATTTCTCCACGGTGGCACCAGCGGACTACCGGTTCTGGGAACTTCTCAACTACGTCGTTCAGAACGAACCCGTCGAGTCGCTTGATCCGGTCACTCTCGGTTTCTTTGCGTCGATCGGCATCGAGAAGGGTAAGCCATTCGCGCCCAATGACCGCATGAAGAAAATACTGACCGAGGCGGCGGCCGTGGGCGATGCCACTGCGCGGACGCTGACCTACCAGAGCCGCATACCCGAGGCTTTCTACTATCCGAACAGCACCTGGCGGCAATGGCTCGGCGGATACAAGTTCCAGTCGCAGCCTGGCGTCGCCTATCTCGATGCCGCCGCCTTCTTCTACTTCTATGCCACAGGCGTGACGCCGGCGATGGAAGCCAAGATGGTGGGTCAAGGCTCCCAGTATGCCGTCGGAATCGTGGATTCCCGGGGCAATCCACTGGACGGCAGCAAGACCTATCGGCTGCGTGTGCTGCCCAACGCTCCAGTGAAGGACTTCTGGTCGGCGATCGTGTACGACAACCAGACCCGTTCCATGCTCCAGACCGACCAGGACTTCCCTCAAGTGAGCAGCCTGGACAAGGGCCTCGTCGTCAACAAGGATGGGTCAGTGGACGTGTACTTTGGGCCAAAGGCTCCAGCCGGCATGGAACACAACTGGATTCAGACCATCCCCGGCAAGGGCTGGAACATGCTGTTCCGGCTGTACGGCCCGCTCGAGCCTTGGTTCGACAAGACCTGGAAACTGAACGAGATCGAACTGGTGAAGTAGCATCTTTGCCAACTATCGGCGGGTTCAGCAGACGACATCCCGCCGGCGCTGAACCGGAGTGGCTGCTGGGGGTTGCGAAAGCGAATGGCGACGACCAGGGGCTGGTCCCCGCGAACACGGCGAGAGCCCGGAGTCGTCGGTGCTATCGGGCATCGCAACCCGGAACAACACCGACCGACACCGCATCGGACTTCGACGTCAGTTCATGTCAGCACGCCACCTCGGCGCCACGGCGTGCGTACCACCGCCACGTCCCGAGGACGCAGCTCGCGTAGAACACCGCGAAGCACAGGAGTGCCACGAACGCGCTGCCGGTCGCGCCGAACGATGCGCCATACGCGACCGGGATGTAGAAGGCGCCCAGCGCCGCGACCGCCGAGCTGAAGCCCAGCGTGGCCGCGCCTTCGGCCGTGCCGATCCGCCGCGCCTCCGCCATCGCCGCCGCATCGCCCGGGTTCTTCACCTCGCGCTCGCGCAGCGTGCGGAAGATGATCGGGATCATCCGGAACGTCGAGCCGTTGCCCAGTCCCGCGGCGACGAACATCGCCAGGAACGCCAGCACGAACCCGGTCAGGTTGCCGCCTCCCGCGCCCGGCAGGCAGTACGCCGCGACGAGCGGCGCGACCGTCATCACGCCGAAGATCCACACCGTGATCTTCGCACCGCCCATGCGGTCCGCGAGCCACCCGCCGAGCGGCCGCACCAGCGCTCCCACCGCCGGGAGGATCCACGCGAACTTGAGCGCGTCCGTCGCCGGGAACTGCGTGTTCAGCAGCATCGGGAAGCCGACCGCAAGGCCGATGAACGAACCGAAGGTTCCCGTGTACAGCCAGCTCATCCGCCACTGGTGCCGGTTCTTCAGGATCGCGACCTGCTCCGCGAAGCCGGCGCGCACGCTGGCGATGTTGTCCATGCCGAACCACGCGGAAAGCGCCGACAGCACGATCAGCGGCACCCAGATGAACCCGGCGTTCTGCACCCACATCTGCGTGGCCACCCCGGCGATTTCGCGCGTCTGCGCCTTGCCGCCCAGGACCAGCAGCGCGCCGCCGTACATCGCGATCGGCGCGATCAGTTGCGCGAGGCCCACGCCCAGGTTGCCCACACCCGCATTCGCGCCGAGCGCCGTCCCTTGCAGCCGCTTCGGGTACAGGAAGCTGATGTGCGCCATCGACGACGAGAAGTTGCCCGCGCCCAGGCCGCACAGCAGCGCGATCGCCGCGAACACCGCGTAGTTGGTGGTCGGGTCCTGCACGGCGAAGCCGATCCAGAGCGTGGGCAGGAGCAGCATCGTCGTGCTCCACACCGTGAAGTTGCGACCGCCGAAGATGGGCACGACGAACGAATACAACGCGCGGAAGACCGCGCCGGAGAGCCCCGGCAGCGCCGCCAGCCAGAACAGCTGGTTGGTCGTGAACTTGAACCCGATGTGCGGAAGCTCGACGACGATCACGCTCCACACGACCCAGACCGCGAACGCCAGCAGCAGCGCGGGCATCGACAGCCAGAGGTTGCGGTTCGCGATGCGCCGGCCCGTCGTCGCCCAGAACGTCTCGTCGTCGGGGCGCCAGTCGACGAGCACGTGACGGCGCCGGCGTGTCCGCTCGATCAGGTCGGCGCCGGCGAGCGCCGCGCGTGCGTCGGCGTGGTCCGCCAGGATGCCTTCGCGCTCGTTGCGCTCCGCGACCCACGTCCAGATCATCGTGACGATGATCACGCCGGTCATCAGCATGAAGCAGCTGCTGCGCACGCCGATCACGTCGGCCGCGACGCCGAACATGATCGGCAGCGTGAACCCGCCCAGGCCACCGATGACGCCGACGATGCCGCCGACCACGCCCATGCTGGTCGGGTAGTGGTCCGCCAGGCTGCGGTAGACGCTGGCCTTGCCGAAGCCCTGCGCCAGGCCGACGATGAAGATGAGGACGGTGAACATCGTCAGGCCCACACCGATGTCGACGGCGACGTCGCCCTTGATCGCGTGGACGATCATCGTCGTGGGAGGGTAGCTCAGCAGGATCATGCAGATCAGGCTGACCCACAGCACCCACCAGGTGACCGTGCTTCCGCCCCACTTGTCCGACGCCCATCCGCCGAGCGCCCGGATCGCGCCCGAGGGCAGGTCGAACAGGATGGTCAGGAACGCGGCCGTGGCCAGCGGCAGCCCGTATTCGCCGACGTAGTACTTGGGCAGCCAGAGCGCCATGGCGACGAAGGCGCCGAAGACGAAATAGTAGGCGAGGCCGAACCGCCACACGCGGAGGTCGAGCAGTGGCTTAAGCTGTTCGCCCAGCGGGAGGTGACGTCGCGCGGCCGCGTCCTTCCGGTGCAGCGGATCCTCGGAGGTGAGGAACCAGAACAGCACCGCCATCACCAGCATGGCGACCGCGTAGACCTGCGGCACCGCCCGCCACGAGGCCGTGGCGGACGCCGCGATGATCAGCGGGGCGATGAACTTGGTGAGCGACGAGCCCGCGTTGCCGGCGCCGAAGATGCCCATCGCCGTGCCCTGCCGTTCCTTGCTGAACCAGGCCGACGTGTACGCGATGCCGACCGCGAACGAGCCGCCGGCGACGCCGATGAACAGGCCCAGCACCAGGTACTGCCAGTATTCGGTCGCGTACGACAGCATCCAGGTGGGGACCACCACCGAAATCATCTGCAGGAAGTACACGATCCGCCCGCCGTAGCGGTCGGTCAGGATGCCCAGTGGAAGACGGATCAGCGAGCCGGTCAGGATGGGCGTGGCCACCAGAAGGCCGAACTCGGTCTCGTTGAGATTGAGCTCGGCCTTGATCTTGATCCCGATGACGGAGAACATCACCCAGACGGCGAAGTTCACCGCAAAGGCGAGCGTGCTCATCGTCAGCGCGAAGACCTGCTCGCGGCTCACGCCAGGATTGGTCACGGTGGATGTCGTCACGGCGTCCCCCAGGTCGTGCGCTTGGCGCACGGGCAATCCCGCAATTCAACTCCTGCGGCGGGAACGCCGTCTTGACCATAGTCAGTTGTGCTGCGCGCCGGCGACCGGGAAACGCTTCTTCGCGAGGAAGGGCGAGTCTCGACCCGCTTCCCGCTGCTTGAGGTTGGTTGCCCCGCGCGAATCCGTGCACGATAATTCGCCGGAATCGAGCGCCCACGATAGCGATGTCCAAACGCCAGCGGCCGCAGGCCGCGAACCTGCCGATCCACGCCTTCGCCAGCCCGCCGTCGCCGCCAGCGGCACTGACGTTTCAGCAAGCGGTCGAACGCGCGTCGGCGGCGTGCGGACGCGGCGAGTGGGCGGAGGCGGAGCGGCTTTGCCGGGCGCTCCTGGACGCGCAGCCCGACTACTTCGATGCGCTGCACCTCCGGGGCCTCATCGCGGCCGCAACCGGACGTGGCCCGGAGGCGGCCGAATTCCTGGCACGCGCGGTCGCCGTCGAACCGGGCAATGCGGTCGCCCACTACAACCTCGGCATCGTGCTCGCCGGGAGCGGACGCGACGCGGCGGCGCTGGAGAGCTACGACAGGGCGGTCGAGCTGAATCCCGAATTCGCGGATGCGCACTACAACCGCGCCAACCTGCTGCTCGTACTGCGACGCCCCGGCGACGCGCTGGCGGGTTACGACCGCGTGTTGGCGCTCAAGCCGGCGCACGCCGTCGCCTGGAGCAACCGGGGAGCCGCACTGAGCCTGCTCGGACGCAACGACGATGCGCTGGAGAGCTACGAGCGGGCGCTCGCGCTCGCGCCCGATGCCGTCGACGCCTACTGCAATCGCGGCTCCACGCTGACGGCGCTCAAGCGTCATGCCGAGGCGCGCGCGAGCTTCGAGCGGGCGCTGGAGATCCAGCCCGGTTACGACTTTCTCGAGGGGGACTGCCTGCATGCCCGCATGCGGGTTTGCGATTGGCGCGATTTTTCGGAGCGCGCCGGGCGGTTGCTCGCCCGCGTCGAGCGCGGGGAGCGTGCCGCCACGCCGTTCGTGGTCCTTTCGTTGTCGGATTCACCATCCCTGCAACGCCGCGCCGCCGAGACGTGGGTTCGTGCCCGATGCCCGCCGAACCCGGCGCTGCCGCAGCCTGTCCGGTATGCAAGGCACGACCGCATTCGCATTGGTTATTTCTCGGCCGACTTCTGCGCGCACCCGGTTTCCACGCTTACCGCGCGCCTGTACGAAATCCACGACCGGTCGCGCTTCGAGATCATCGCCTTCTCGTCCGGCGGCGACACCGGCGACGCGATGCGCCGGCGGCTGGCGTCGGCTTTCGACCGATTCCTGGACGTGGGGGGCGAGAGCGACCTGGCCATCGCGAAGCTCGCGCGCGACATGGAGGTCGACATCGCGATCGACCTCGGCGGCTTCACTCAGGGCAGCCGCACCGGCATCCTGGCGCTGCGGGCCGCACCGGTGCAGGTCAGCTACCTCGGCTATCTCGGAACGATGGGCGCCGAGTACATCGACTACCTGATCGCGGACCGCACGTTGATACCGGAGGCGTCCAGGTCGCACTACTCGGAACGGATCGCCTGTCTTCCAAGCTACCAGGCCAACGACGACACCCGCCCGATCGCCGACCGGCGCTTCACTCGCGATGAGCTGGGGTTGCCGCCAAGCGGATTCGTGTTCTGCTGCTTCAACAACAGCTACAAGATCACGCCCGGGGCATTCGACAGCTGGATGCGGATACTGCGCGGGGTCGAAGGCAGCGTGCTCCTGCTGTACGCAAGCGATCCCGACGTCGAGTCCAATTTGCGTGCGGAAGCCGTGGCCCGCGGGGTGGACGCCGGGCGGCTGGTGTTCGGGAGACGACTGCCGGCGGAGGAATACCTCGCCCGGTATCGTGCGGCCGATCTCGCGCTCGACACGTTTCCCTACAACGCCGGTACGACGGCGAGCGACGCGCTGTGGGCGGGCGTGCCGCTGGTGACCCTGGCAGGCGAGAGCGTTGCCGGTCGAGTGGCGGCAAGCGTGCTCAATGCCGTCGGAATGCCCGAACTCGTCACGACCGACCGGGAAGACTATGAAGCACTCGCGGTCCGTCTCGGGACGAACCCGGCACAGCTGGCGGCAATCCGGCACAAGCTCGACCGCAACCGCCTGACGACACCCCTGTTCGATTCGGCGCGGTTCGCCCGAAGCCTCGAGACGGCCTTTGCGCGGATGTACGAGCGGCATCATGCGGGCCAGCGTCCGGAGCACATCGAAGTGCCGGTCTGAGGCGGCGGCAACGCGTTGCGGTCGTCCCTTGGCGTCCGCTGACGCCACGGTGCAGCGGCCGGTCCGGGCCCGCACGAAGGAGAGGCCAAGTGGTCAAGAGGAGAGTCTTGAACGTGGGGGGCAACAGCAAGGCAATTCCGCTGCCTCCGCAATATGCCGATTTCGAACACGTGCTCCTCGATGTCGACCCGAAGGGCTCGCCGGACATCGTCTGCGATGCCCGCAACCTCGCCACCCTTGGCGCGAGCCAATTCGACGCGGTTTACTGCTCGCACAATCTCGAGCACTACTATCGGCACGATGTGCGCGCGGTCCTGGCGGGTTTCCTGCACGTTCTCAATGACGGCGGGTTCGCGCAAATCCGGGTGCCGGACATCCGGGAAGTCATGCGCGTCACCCTTGAACGAGGTCTGGACATCGACGACGTGCTGTACCAGTCACCCGCCGGTCCGATCATGGTGCTGGACGTGCTCTACGGGTACAGCGTCGAAATCGAGCGAAGCGGCCGGGACTTCTTTGCGCACAAGACCGGCTTCACACAGAAATCCCTCCTGAAGGCACTGAGCAACGCCGGTTTCCAAAAAACCTATAGCCGGGCCGGCAATCTCGAGATCAATGCGCTGGCGTTCAAGAGAGTGCCCGATCAGACGACGCGCAGGCTCTTCGATCTTCCCCACGACTGAAGGCGCCTGCCAGCGCGTCCCTCCGGCAGCGCCCGTCGCGCCCGATCCGAGGCGCGGGTTGCATGCCCCGTACAATCGAGCCTGGCTCATTCTTCGTTCCGCCCGGGACCGCGGGGAGATCGCATGACGCAGTGGATTCGCTTTGCCGAAGGTGGCATTCCCGGCTTCGGCCGGCTCGACGGAACGCAGATCAGCGTGTGCTCCGGCGACATGTTCGGCTCGCCGCAGCCCACCGGCAGGACGCTCGAACTCGACGAGGTCGTCGTGCTGACGCCGACCGTCGCGGGCAAGATGATCGCGCTGTGGAACAACTTCCGGGCGCTGGCGGCGAAGCTCGGCAACCCGGTGCCTGCCGAGCCTCTCTATTTCATCAAGGGCAACAACTCGTACCTGGCGACCGGCCAGACCATCCGCACGCCGAAGTCGTACAGCGGCAAGGTCGTCTACGAGGGAGAGCTCGGCATCGTGATCGGCAAGACCTGCCGGGCGGTCTCGGAAGCCGAGGCGCAGCAGAACATCTTCGGCTACACGTGCATCAACGACGTGACCGCGGCCGAGATCCTCAACCGCGACGGCACCTTCGCCCAATGGACGCGCGCCAAGAGCTTCGACACGTTCGGCGTCTTCGGGCCGGTGATCGCAACGGGCCTCGATCCGATGCAGCTTTCGATCCGGACCGTCCTCAACGGCCAGGAGCGGCAGAACTATCCGGTGTCCGACATGATCTTCCCGCCGGCAACGCTCGTGAGCCTGATCTCGCAGGACATCACGCTCGATCCGGGCGACGTCATTGCGTGCGGCACTTCGATCGGCGTCGGCTCGATGAAGCCGGGAAGCACCGTCGAGATCTCGATCGACGGCATCGGTACGCTGATCAATCGCTTCGAATGAAGGGACGGCGGGCATTGTCCGGCGCGGAACGCGCGCCGTCACTGGCGCGCGCAGTTCCGCGCCCGGCTCGAATTCCCGTGACGCAAGCTATGCGCAGGTCCGAAGCCTTCCCTTTGCGAGGATAGGTCTCCGGCGACCGTCGATAGGCCTCGGCGCAGCGTTCCGAACAGAACCATGGTTCCGTCGGCGTGGTCCTGCGGTACGCCTCGTACGGCGCGTGCATCTTGCACACCGGATCGATCCACGCGGGATCGAATGCCGGCGCCAGTTCGATGGCATAGAGCGGAACGTGGTCGGCAATCGATCGCAGCGCGACCTTCCCGATGTCCCGCGCAACGATTCCGGATGCGGCCGCGACGTCGGCGACGGCCTGGGTCGCCAGCAACTGCCCCGGAGACGCCAACGCGGCGATGCGTGCCGCGACGTTGACCGTCGTGACCAAAGAGATCGTTCGCCCTGCGGAGTACCGGGCCGTGGTTGAGCCCGGTCCTGGTCAGCGGAATCCGTGGCTCGGATCGGCACGCCGGAAGCAGGCGTCCGAGCACCTGAAGCGCGGTTGCCGGGTCGGGGAATCCGAACATCGCCTCGTCGCCGATCCACTTGATCGGCGGCGCGAGCCCTCCGAGGGCCTGGCGCACCAACGCCTCGAAGCGCCCGAGGATCGCGATGGCCGACGCATCTCCATAGACGTCCGTGATCGCGCTGAAGCCCGCCAGATCGACGAACGCGACGGTCGCGACCGCGGACTCGAAACCGTCGACCGTGCTGACGTTCGTGCTCATGGCCGATTGTGGTGGGCATCGTCGATGCGGGTCAAGCGTCGACTTTCGGCGGCGGTGGATCGTGGTGTGCGCGTCGTCGTGCCAAGCAAAGTGATTCGAGCCAGCCCTCCCGCGACCATTCACCAACGGAACTCTACTTCCGCCGTGTCGGTGCCGCGATTGCGGAGACCACTGCCGGAAACCGCAGAGCAAGTCCCAGCCACATGATCGCTGCCACGTACACTCCGAACAGCACGTGCGTGAACAATGGCGACCCGATTCGGTAGTGCGTCGCGATCGCGCCGCCCAGGAACCCCGTGAGGTAGATCGCGCCCAAAACCGAGGTTCGTGGAATCGCGTACAGGACAGCGCCGACCAGTAGCAGCAGACCCAATGGAAATACGGCGGACTGCGGCCAGCCGAGTTCGAGCGTGCCCTTGAGCACGGGCTCGACCTGAAACAGCTTTCCGCCGGCATCCAACACGAAGAACAGCGTGACAAGTAGCGAGAGGCCCAGTCCGATGCGCCTGCGCCGTGCCGACACGTGCAAAGCGTGTTCAGCGTGAGGCGGGATGTCGTTCGCGGCGCCGGGAGCGGCACTGGCCGGGGTGCGCGCTGTCATCTCTTGGACTCCTGAGAAGTCCGTTTCGCCCCTGCGGCCGAACGCCGGACGACGGCGCCTTGCCCATGGAACATCGGAATCCATCCATTACGACGGAATGCCTCCCACACTGCCATGGCGTGCCCGTGGCCGAGTCCCGAACTTGTCTTGAGCCAGTTCACGAACTCCATGGTCTTCGTATCGGAGCGCAGCACACCCTGCCTGACCGCTTCCTTGAAGAAGTCGTTCGGCGTTTTGCCGGTTTTGGTGTGGATGTTGTTGATGTAGGCTTCGAAGGTCATCCGCAACGCTCCTCACATTGACTATAGTAAACAATATTGAATATGGCGACTTCTGTCAAGAGGACCTACCAGTCGACCAGCCGGGACGCCAGCGCGGACCGGACCCGGGCCAAAGTGCTGGAGGCGGGCAAGTACCTGTTTTCCCGCAAGGGAATCGACGCGACGACGATTGCCCAGATTGCCGAGCGCGCCGCAGTCTCACAGGCGACCGTCTATGCCACGGTCAAGTCCAAGTCGGGCCTGCTGCACGCGCTCATGCATGAGGCGATCTTCGGCCCGCGCTTCCAGGACGCCCAGACGAAGCTGGTCGGCGTCGTCGATCCAGTCGAACAGATCGCGCTGACGGCGCATGTCGCACGCGCGATCTACGAGGGCGAAAGTGCGGACCTGAGTCTTCTCATGAAGGCGTCGGCCTTCTCGCCCGAGTTGCGCAAGACGCAGCAGGCGTTCGAGACACTTCGTCGGGATTTGCAGCGTGGTCGCATCGATGCGTTGTTCAGGGCCGGCAGGGCAAAGTCCGGACTGGACAAGGAGACCGCGAGCAGCATCCTTTGGATGTTCACGGGCAGGGACGTCTATCACAAGCTGGTTCACGAATCGGGATGGTCCCCAGACAAGTTTCAGGCCTGGCTCGCGCAGACGCTGCTGATCACCTTGACCGATGCGGGCTGAACGGTGGCCCTGACGTCGTGGCTGCGAAGTCGGTAGGGTCGGGAGCGCGGCTCCGATCCAGCGCTGCCCAAACGGGTCGACCCCGGCCACTTTCCAGATGATGTGCCGACGGATGCCGGAAGCGGCGCGGGTCAGCGCACCGGCGCAGTGGCAACCTCCGGCTCGCTCAACGTCTCGAGGAACGCCACCAGCGAGTCCACGTCGTACTTGTCGAGGCCGAGCGGCTTCAGGATGCGCTCGCCGTCGGCGTGCAGGCGGTCCTCGTCGAGGTTCGAATAGTGGCGAACGACGTCGCGCAGCGTCGCGAGACTGCCGTTGTGCATGTACGGCGCGGTCTTCGCCACGTTGCGCAGCGAAGGCACCTTGAACTCGCCGAAGTTGCGGTGCTCGAGCGCGACGTGCCGCGTGCTCGTCGCCGTCGCGCGGGCCGGGTCGTCGTTGAACGGACCGAGGAGGTTGTAGCGGCTCGCCTGCGAGCTTGCGGATCCCGTCGTAGCGGCCGGGGTCGACGCGACCGGGCTCCACGAAGAACGCAATGCCGACGTCGTGGAACTCGCCGTTCGACAGGCGCGGACCCGTGTGACAGAACGTGCAGTTGCCGGCGCCGACGAAGATCTTGAGGCCGCGCTGCGCGGCGACGGGGTAGCGCGCGGCCGCGTCGCGGTCGCCGCGCGCGAGCGCGTCGCGGAACTCGTCGAACGGCGTGCGGCCCGACACGAGGATCTCCTGGTAGGCGGCGAGCGCCTTCGCGATGTCGACGGCCACGGTCTCGTCGTCGCCCGGCGGCGCGCGTCCGAACACCGCCGCATAGCGCTCGCGCAGGTCGTCGTGCCCGCGGATTGCCGCCGCCACCTGCGCGACGCTGTCCCCCATCTCGCGCGGGTCGACCAGCGGCCGCAGGCTCTGCGCCCACAGGTTGTCGTGCGCGCCGTCCCAGCCGTACCAGCGCTGCGCCCCCGACGTCGGTCAGCGTCGGCGTGTTGCGGTCGACGCGCGCTCGCCCTTGCGCACGCGGCAGGCCGTCGGTGAACGCGCGTCCGGGGTTGTGGCAGGTCGTGCACGCGATCGTCGCCGCTCGCCGAGAGCCGCGGGTCCGCGAAGAGCCGCGCGCCGAACGCGATGGCCTCGGGTTTGCCCGACACGCGGTTGGAGGGATCGACGACGCGCGGCGGCGGCCAGGGACCGAGCGACACGATGCGACGGACTTCGGCGTCGGTGAAGGTCACCGGTGCCGGTGCCTGCGCGGTGGCTGGTCCGAACGACGAGGCGGCAACGACGAGCGCGAACCATGTCGCGCACGATGCGCCGATCACGCGAGATCGGCGTTTGGCGCTCCGATGGATGCTTGGGCAGCGCGGGCGCCCCTCACCCCATCCCTCTCCCCGCAAGCGGGGAGAGGGTGCCCGAAGGGCGGGTGAGGGGGCGTTGCGGTCTCCCCGCAAGCGGGGAGAGGGTGCCTGAAGGGCGGGTGAAGGGGCGTTGCGGTCTCCCCGCAAGCGGGAGGGTGCCGAGCGTGAGGGGCGTTGCGTCCGCAAGCGAGGAGAGGGAGCCCGAAGGGCGGGTGAGGGGCCGCGCATGAACCTCGCTCACTCGACGCGCAGCACGGTCGTCAGCCGCTGCGTCGCATTGCCGGCGATCACGTCGAACGTGACGTCCCAGCGGCCGGGCATGTGGAACAGCATGCCCTCGCCGCGATAGACGCCGGGGCCGATCGTCGTCACGGTCGGCCGGTAGTTCATGCCGTGGCGGTGCTCGGGCATGTTCGCGTCGACGCGCACCGACTGCGGCTTCGCCGCGTTGGCGCGCGGGCAGACGGCAAAGTCGACCGTGAAGTGCCTGCCGACCTGCACGGGGCTGGGCGACGTCGCGAACACGATCGTGTAGCCGCTGTTCTCGACGGTCGTGCGGGTGCCGGCGAGGCTCTCGCCGCACGCGTGCGCGCCGGCGCTTGCGGCAAGCAGCAGAGTGAGGACGCAGCACCGGATCGGCGTCATTGCGCGGCCGCGGGCTTCCAGAACGCGAACAGCGCGTCGGCGTTGCGCCATGCGATCCGTTCCGCCAGCGGGGGCGGCAGGTCGGCGAGCCACGCCCGCGACCAGTTCGCGTGCTCGACGATGTAGTGCCAGCGCTCGGGCGTGAACGTGTCGGTGCCGACCGTGAAGCGGTCGGGAAACTCGGTGAAGAGCGCGCGCCACTCGGCGGGCACCTTGCCGCTGCCGCCGTGCTCGTTCCGGAACGCGAGGTCGCACCAGAGGTTCCTGTGCTTGCGCAGCATGTCGCGCACGGCGTCGGCGCGCTCGAATCCGGAGTGCGCCCACAGGATGCGCGCATCCGGGTACTGGCGGAACAGCCGCTCGATCGCGTCGACGTCCGAATGCGCGTGCAGCACGAGCCGGTGCTGCTTCGCGAGCGCGACCAGCCGCCTGGGCACCGGCAGGTCGGCATCCGCGCCGTAGAGGTGGAACTCGCCGATCGCCGCATAGCGCTGACGCGACAGGCGTTCCTCGAGGAAAGTCGCGACCGTGTCGTCGCGCACCCACGTGCCGACTTCGCCGCGTGTGCGGTACGGCCGCAGCGACGGCACGATGAGGTCGGGCGCCTCGGCGACGAGCCGCTGCGTGCCCTCGTCGCCCGAGCTCGACACCAGCGCGCGCTTCAGGCCCGCCTTGCGCAGGATCGCGATCGCGTCCTTCGGCGGCAGGTTCTCCCACGCGTCGTGGCTGTAGTGGACGTGCGCGTCGAAGATCGGCAGCTCGGCCGCAGGAAGCGGGGCGGACGCGAACGCGAGCACGGCGGGCAACAGGAATTGGGGCAGTCGGTTCGGCATGCGGGTGACCTCCCGGAGCGGACGACCGGTAACGATACGCCTCCGGGGCGGGGGTGCGGAACTGCCGTGCGTTCGACACGGCGGCGGGCGGCGCTGATGCGCGCGTCGCGCGACCCATGTTCTAATCCGCCCCATGCCCGCGCGCCCTGTCGAACCCCGCCGCTGCCCGTGGTGCGGCGACGATCCGCTGTACGTCGCCTACCACGACGAGGAGTGGGGCTTTCCGGTCGGCGAAGACCGGCGCCTCTTCGAGAAGATCTGCCTCGAAGGGTTCCAGGCGGGGCTGTCCTGGCTCACGATCCTGCGCAAGCGCGAAGCGTTCCGCGACGCGTTCCACGGCTTCGACTTCGACCGCGTGGCGCGGATGGGCGCGCGCGACGTCGAGCGGCTGCTCGGCAACGCGGGCATCGTCCGCCACCGCGGCAAGATCGAGTCCACGATCAACAACGCGAAGCGCGCGCGTGAACTGGCGGCCGAGTGCGGCTCGCTCGCCGCATACTTCTGGCGCTGGGAGCCCGCGCCGGCGTCGCGCCCGAGCAAGCTCACGCGCGACGTGCTGACGACGATGGCGACGACGCCCGAGTCGATGGCGCTGGCGAAGGACCTGAAGCGCCGCGGCTTCACGTTCGTCGGCCCCACGACGGTCTACGCGTTCATGCAGGCGATGGGACTCGTCAACGACCACCTCCACGATTGTGCAACGCGGAAGGCGGTCGACCTTGCGCGGGCACGCTTCGTGCGTTCCTCCGCACGTCCCGCCGGCATCCGCAACACCCCGTAACAATCCGGCGTCCGCGCCGGCCGCCCGCGAAGCGTTGTTGGGCGAGTCCCGCGCTGCCGCACGCGCGCGGGTTCGCGCCAACGACCAACAGGGAGACGGACATGCACCGCAAGCAGATCATCGCGCTGGCCATCGCCGCGCTGTTCCTTTCGACGTCCGCGGCGCCGGCCGTTGCCGGCGCCGCGGACGGCGCGAAGCCGAAGACCAAGACCCACAGCGTGCAGCGGAGCAAGGGCGCCGACGGCGCCGTCGACGCGACGCACACGGGACCGAAAGGCGGCAAGACGAGCGTCGACTCGCAGCAAGGGGACGGACGGACTCACCGACCGCACCGTCACCGACCCGAAGGGCCGGACCGCGACGACCGATCGCTATCGCGGCGCGGACGGCGCCGTCGACGCGACGCACACCGGCCGCAAGGGGAACGTCTCCACCGTGGATCGCACCAAGGGCGCGGACGGCCTGACCGACAAGACCGTCACGGGACCCAAGGGCGGCGTCACCTCGGTGGACCGCAGCGCGGGGTGCGGACGGCGTGGCCGACAAGACCGTCGCCGGACCCAAGGGCGGCGTGACGTCGGTGGACCGCAGTCGCGGCGCCGACGGGCTCGTCGACAAGACGGTGACCGGTCCCAAGGGTGGCGTGACGACCGCCGACCGGACGAAGGGCGCGGACGGCGCGGTCGATTCGCGCGTCGTCGGGCCGCAGGGCGGCGCCGCGACCGTGGACCGGTCGAAGAACGCGGACGGCACCACGAACGCGGTGAGGACGAATGCGCAGGGTCAGGTGGCGACGGCTACGCGCGCCAAGGATGCGAGCGGCGCGGTCGACGCCGTGCGCACCGGTCCGGGCGGCACGGCGGTCGTCGACCGCACGAAGAACGCCGACGGCACCGTCGACAAGACGGTCACGACCACGCGACCTTGACGCGCCCCTGCCGGACAGCGCCCGATCGTCACAGCAGGTCGAGCGCTGGTCCCGCGGACTTGCCGAACCACGCGTTCGCGAACGCCCGCTGCGTCGCCTGTTCGGCGGTGCTGTTCCCTTTGCGTCGATAGGTCTCCGCGAGTCCCGCAAGCGCCCACCCGTTGTTGCGCACGCGCGCCAGCGACTCGCGGAAGATCTTCTCCGCCTCGTCCAGCTTGCCCTGCCGCAGCTTGATCGCCGCGAGCGACTGCCGCACCGGGTAGTACCAGTACGGCGGCTCCGTGTACGCGAGCGAGTCCTCGACGAAGACCGCCTCGTCGTACGCGCGCGCGGCGCCATCCAGGTCGCCCGCCGCCGCGGCGAGCCGGCCGGTCGCGACGAGACGCGCGGTCTGGACGATTTCCTTCGCGGGCACGTTCCACTCGGCGAACGGCTTCCAGTCCGTGTCGCGCTCGATGCGCGCGAGTTCTGCGATCTCGCCGCGCGCCGAGGGTGCGTCGCCCTTGCGCGCGAACGCGACGGCGCGCGCGTAGTGATACATCGTCGCGACGAGCGCGAGGTTCGCGCGGCGGCGCCGCGAGCTTCAGGATCGTGTCGGGATCGCTGAACTGCGCGTGCGTCGTGTACGGCGCCGCCTTCACCGGCTGCATGATCGCGAACTGCGCGACGACCTCGACCGGCATCGACGCGTCGAGCTTCCGCGCGGCGTCGATCGCCGCCTTGCCGTCGCCGCCCATCTGCGCCGACACCATCAGGAAGTGGATGTTGTGCGGATAGTAGGCGGCCCTGTAGAGCGGGTCGGACGGTGACGTCCGGAAGTAGCGTTCGTCGACCGCCATCGCGCGCTTGTTGGTGTCGAGCGATGCGCGGTACATGCCGACGCGGTAGTAGATGTGCGCTGGCATGTGCACGATGTGGCCCGCGCCCGGCATCAGCGCGCCGAGGCGGTTGGCGTACGGCAGCGCCTTCTGCGGCTGCGTGGACGCCTCGACCGCGTGGATGTACAGGTGGATCGCGCCCGCGTGATCGGGATTGCGCCGGAGCACGGTCTCGAGCGTGCCGACGATGGCGGCGCCGTTGCCCCTTGGGCTGGACACCGCCCGGCGCCCAGTAGTCCCACGGCTGCGTGTCCATCATGGCCTCGGCGTAGAGCGTCTGCACGGTGTCGTCGGCCGGATACTGCTTCGCCACGCGCTCCATTGCGCTCGCGTATGCGGCATCGAGCGCGGACCGTTCCGCCTTGGGATCGGACGAGTAGCGCGTCGCGAGCGCATCGATGAGCGCGCGGTCGCGCGGGGGCGCCTTCGGCGCCAGTTCGACCGCCTTGGCGAGGGCCGCCAGCGCCGGCGCGTTGGCCTCCGGCATCATCGGTACGTTGATGTTGGGGCCCAGGATCAGCGACTCGCCCCAGAAGCAGAGCGCGCAGCCGGGGTCCGCCTTCTGCGCCTCGCGAAACGCGCGCTGCGCCTCGGCGTGATTGAACCCGAACGCGAGCCGCAGCCCCTGGTCGAACCACGCCTGCGCCTTCGGACTGCGCGTGCCTGCCTTGAACGTCAGCGTGCCCAGGTTCGTGTAGAGGACCGGCGGCGCGTCGAGCGCCGGCTGCGGCGGCACGGGCTGGAACGGCGCGGTCTCGGCGGCGGCCAGCACGAGTGCGCGCATCACCAACGGCGCGCCGGTCGGCGACGTTGCGCAATACGCGCCGCCGTCGAGCAGGGGGTCGAACGCGCCGTTGCCGCTGGTGACCGTCGCGGGAACGAGCGCGAGGGCGCAGGCACCGGCGGCGGCGAGCGTGCCATGGACGTACTTCGGGATCATCTGGCCTCCTTCGCGGCAGGCCTGCCCCGGCGCCGCCGCGCAACGGCATTGCGGAACGCTGCCATGGCGCGGCGGGGCACGCGCAGGTTTCTCAGGTCGAGCATCTTTGGCGCATCGCCTCGCGGTGTCAAGGGCGCGTCGGCCGGTGGGCGCCGGTCGTCGGCCGCAGTGCTTGCTGCGGCACGCCGGTCGTACAATCGCGCCGTCGTGGCCGGCCGTGACAGCGCCGGAGGGAGGATGCGATGAAGCGACGGTTCCCGCGCATGTTCGCGCTGCTGCTGACGGCCTGCGTGGCGCAGGTGCTCCCCGCCGCGACGCCGGCGCAGGAGAAGCAGTTCGTCGACACGTACCGCAAGGCGTACGAGGCGCGCGACCACAAGGGGCTGGTCGCGCTGCTGTACACGAACGGCGCGGACCCGCAGGCGCTGACGTTCTACAAGATGATGCTCGGCGCCGAAATGGGCGGGCGGATCTCGTCGATCGAACTGCTCGACCTCTCCGCCGAGGACAGGGCGCGCGCGGAGAGCACGATGTCGCCGGCCGGCAAGCCCATGAAGCTCGTGCTCCCCGCCACGAAGAAGCTGGTGATCAAGTCCGCCACGAAGGACAAGAACGGCTCGTCGTCGTCGAGCAGCGAGATCTTCGTCGGCGAGAGCGGCGGGCGGCTCTGGATCCTCGTGCCGGCCGCCGCGAAGTAGGCGCGGCGCGCGCTATTTCGCGGCGGCGCGCCGCACGATGGCCTGTTCCCGCGGATCGGTCACGGCGGCGCTCAGCATCTGCACCTGCGCGGGCGTGAGCCGCGCACCCTTGGCCACCAGCACTTCCGCGGAGTCCGGACGGTGCATCAGCAGCGCCATCCCCAGCGGCGTGATGTTGGTGTTGCTGGCCGCATTGACGTCCGCACCGCCGGCGACGAGCCGTCCGACGATCTTCGGACCGCACATCTGCGCGGCGCTCGTGAGGATCGTGTTGCCGTTGTCGTCCCTGCGCCTGACGTCGGCGCCCGCGGTGACCAGCACGTCGACGGTCGCGGCGAGCGACTCGGTCTCTCCCCGCTTCGCGCCGCATCCCGAGAAGACCGCGAAGTAGAGCGGCGTGTCGGCGAGCTTGGTGCCGCTGTTCACGCCGACGCCGGCGTCGAGCAGCAGCTTCACTTCGGCGGCGTTGCCCTGCAGCGCCGACCGCCGAAGCTGGTCGGCCGACGCGCCGATGCCGCGCTTCTTGAGTTCCGCGTACGCAGCCTTCTCGCCGGTGCCGCCGGGCGACTTGACGTCGGCGGCGGCGCCCGCGGCCGGCATCGACTTCATGAAGTTGCGCAGGATCTCGCCGCGGCTTCGCACGAAGTCGTCGCGGTCGTTTTCGGCGATCTTCGCGGCCTGCTCCAGCACCGCGCGCGACGCGCCCATGTCGCGCAGCGCGAACATCGCGTCGCCGCGCGCGAAGGGCGTCGGGCCCCTGGCCGCGATCTCGAGCAGGAGCGGCGTCGACTGTTCGAGCAGGTACTGGCGGACGGCCGCCGGGCTCGTGCCGCGCACGTCCCCCAGCGTCTGGATCTTGTCGATCGCGTAACGCAGGTCGTCGGTGGACGCCGGCGCGCGCAGCACGTTGACGAGGGGCGCCAGGTCGCGCTCGGGCACGACGCTGCCCGCCGCGATCGCGCGCTTCGCCCGGTCATAGAGCGCCGACGGGCTCGTGCCCTGCGCCAGCACCGGCAGGGCGGCCGCCAGCATCCAGAGAAGCAAGATCGACCTGCGCGCGATTCGCATCATGGAGGGCGCTCCTTCCGGCGGTCGCCAAGGCGCGACGGCGGCGATCATAGCAGCGCCGGCGCCGTTCCGGCGACGGCGGGACGAGTTCGCCTGCGGCCGGAGGGTTTCGCTTCCCAGGCGGTCCCGACTGCTGCTAGTGTCGACCACGGACACTTCATGGGAGGCATCGTGCGCGCAAGACTCATGTGGCATTGCCGGCACCGCGCGGGCACGGTCCGCGCCGCTTGGCGCTTTCCCGGGCACACCGCGCTGCTGGCGCTGTTCGCCGCCGGCGCGGCGTGCGCACAGGCGCCCGCGCCGGCACCACCGCCCAAGGCGTGCGCGGCGCCCGTGCACCGGCAGTTCGATTTCTGGATCGGACGCTGGGACGTGTTCCTGCCCAACGGCAACAAGGCGGGCGAGAACGTCATCGAGTCCATCGCGGATGGCTGCGCGCTGCTCGAGTCGTGGACCGGGCGCGGCGGCGTCACGGGCAAGAGCCTCAACGTGCACGACGCGCGCGACGGCCGCTGGCATCAGACGTGGGTCGACAGCAGCGGCGGACGCCTCGAGCTCGCGGGCACGTTCGGCGACGGCCGCATGGTGCTCGCGTCGACGGTCGGCGAGATCGGCAAGCCGGGCGATCGCAGCGTGCAGCGCATCACGTGGACGCCCAACCCGGACGGCAGCGTGCGCCAGCTCTGGGAGACCTCCGACGATGGCGGCGCCACGTACCGCGTCGCGTTCGACGGCAGATACGTGAAGCGCAAGGAGTGAGGCGGGCGCGTACCCCTCACCCCAGCCCTCCCTTGCAGGGCGCGCCATCGCTTGCAGGCGATGGCCGCTCGAGCGGCCCCGAGCATGCTCGGGGAAACCCCGCTCTCACCCCGCACGCGGGCAGAGGGAGCACGTCGTCGCGAGTTCCCGCATCGTCACGTTCCACTAGCACGCGACGAGGGAACACTCCCTCTCCCGCGTCAGCGGGAGAGGGCTGGGGTGAGGGCGGGGCGTTGCGGAAGCGACGCAGGCGTCATCGCACCAGGACAGGACGCCCCTGCAAGTACGCGCGCTTCGCGTCGCGCGCATCGCCCGCTTCCGTCGGCGCATCGAGAGCCGCGAACGTCGCCGCATCCGCGCCCGGAATCGCCGCGCCTCGGTAATAGACCTGCGTCGACGTCTTCGCATAGTCGAACGCGAGTACCGCGAACGACGCGACGTCGCGCGTCAGTACCTGGTCCCGGTAGTACGCCTGGCTCGCGTCCGCCGCGTAACCCGCATCCAGCACGCGAAAGGTGGCGGCCTGCGCACCGGGCAACGGCACGGACCGCACGTACGGCCGGCGCTCGCCGTCGCCGATCACGAGATCGGCGAAGTAGACGCGGGTCGCATCCGTCGCGTAGTGATTCCCTGCCGCCGCGAACGTCGCACCGTCGCTGCCCGTCACCTCGCCATGCAGGTAGTAGCCGGCCACCCGGTCCCGCGCGAAGCCGTGGTCGAGCAGTTCGAACGTGCGCGGGTCGCGCACGGTGATGCGCGCGCCCTCGAAATAGACGTTCGCCGCGTCCTTCGCGTAGCCGCGTCCGAGCACGGCAAACGATGCCGGGTCGGCGCCGGTGACCGCGGCGACCCGGTCGTGCGCGATCAGGAAGTACTCCTTGCCGTCGCGGTAGGTGTCCGCGTGATAGACGCGCAGTTTGTCCTTCGCGTAGTGATCGTCCAGTGCGGCGAAGGTCCGCGCGTCGGCGTCGGGAATCGGCGTGTCCTTGTACCGCCATCCACCGTCGACCTGCCGGAACGGTCCGGACTTGTTGTCGCAGCCTGCCAGCATGGATATCGCCACCATCAGCAGCATCGCGAGCGCGCCAGCGACGCCGACGCGTGGCGTCGAATTGCGTGCTTCGTTCCTCGCCACGGTGCTCAACCGGCGTACAGCCCGTGCAGCAGGTGAAAGAAGACGGGCGCGGCGAACGCGATCGCGCCCGGACGCCCGAGCACGTCCTGCCATGGCGCGTCACCGTGCGCAGACGCGCGCCCGCGCGCCGCACTCGACACGACGAAGCGGCCGAGCGCGCCCAGGAGTCCCAGCAGCAGGCCGACCATGCCGGCGACGACCGGCGGGAACGGCGTCAGCGCGGCGAACGCGGCACCCAGCGACGCCGCGACCAGTGCCGACGACGCGACGCCGAGCGCAATGCGCGGCGCGCTCGGCTGGCGGACGCGCGCGGTCCGGCGCGCGAACAAGGCCAATGCGCAAAGGCGCAGGTCGTCCGCCTTGGCGACGATCACCAGGAACGCGACGAGCAGGCCATTGCGACCGGCGAAGCCGGGGATGTCCAGCATCAGGATCGCGACGGCATGCGACACGCAGTACACGCAGGCCAGCAAGCCCCAGCCGCAGGCGGTGACGCGGTCGAGCAGGTCGCGCGTATCGCGGCCGCGCAGCGCCAGCAGCGGCAGGCCAAGCGTCGCGACGAGCGGCAGCGTCGCGACGAAGGGATCGAACGACCGCGTCGCGACGAAGAGGTACTGCACGGGCACCGCGGCGTAGCAGGCGAGCCGCAGCGCGCGGTCGCGCGGCTGCGGGGGCGCGAGCGCGAACCAGGCCGTCAGCGCGAGTGCCGAGATCGCGGCGAACGTGGCCATCGTCAACGCTGCGGGGAGTCCCGCGGCCGCGCCGGCGACCAGCCACCACGCGGCGACGCGCAGCGGCGCGAGGCCGGGCGGCGCGTCGTGGTCGGCACGCTCGGCGGCTGCGCGCGTGCGCGTGCCGACGAGGCCGGCGATCAGCAGCGCGCCGCTCAACGACGCCAGCACGGCGAGTACCGGCACCAGGCCCGACGTCGTCATCGCGCGCGCGTTCCCGGGTCCGTGCGCGTCAGGCCGCGGCCGCGGTCGCCTTGCGCCGCCGCCCGATCAGGATCCCGAGCCCGAGTCCCACCAGCAGCGCGACGATCGCGCCGATCACGCCGTCGCGGATCAGCGTGCGCGTCACCTTCGTGAGCACCGGGTTGTCGAGGTGGTTCGTGCCGAAGTGGATCGCGCGCAATCGCCACTGGTCGTCGGCGTCGCGGACCATGACCGCCGTCCAGCGCGTGACGAAGTCGAACTGGTCGCCGTCCTTGGCCTCGTAGTGCTCGAGCGCCTTGCCGCGCACGAGGCCCCAGCTCTTGTCGGGCGACAGCTCGGTCAGCTTGTCCGCGTCGAGCTTCATGTCCATCCTGCGCATGTAGCCCGTGGGCCCGAACCACGCCTTGAAGTACGCGGAGACGTCGGCGCGGTTGCCCATCACTTCCTGCGTGACGCTCGTCGCCTCGACGTTCTCCGTCATGTACGGCAGCATCCTGTCGTACTGGCCGCTGTTGATCGCGCCGACGATCTCGCGCAGCACGCCGCGCAGCTGCTCGTGGATCTCGTGGTCGGGCTCCTGGGCCCAGGCAGAGCCGCCGAACAGCATCGCGGCCGCAAACAGCGCATGGAGCATCTTCAAATCGCGTCTCCCGGGGTCGTTGCGATGCGCGCGCCTTCGCGGGAAGGCAGGCGCGGCGTTTCGCGAAGCCGCGATTCTCGCCGAAATTGCCGGCCCGCGCCTTCCCCGGGGCAGGGTTCCGCAGGCGGCCTGCCGTCCGAGGCGCCGCCGGCGCCGTGCGAGGCGATCCCGGCCACGGCATGCTAAAGTTACCGGTCGACGTCCCCGGACCGTCTCCTGGAGCTCACCATGCCCGGCCTCTTGCCCGACATCGATCCCGAAGGACTGCTGGAATACTCGGTGGTCTTCACCGACCGCGCGCTCAACCACATGTCGGTGAACTTCCAGGGTGTCATGCGCGACGTCTCGCGCATCCTGAAGGACACCTACCGCGCGAAGGCGGCCGTCGTCGTCCCGGGCAGCGGAACGTTCGGCATGGAATCCGTCGCGCGCCAGTTCGGGACCGGAAAGAAGTGCCTCGTGATCCGCAATGGCTGGTTCAGCTATCGCTGGACGCAGATCTTCGAAATGGGCCGCATCCCCGCGGAGGCGACGGTCCTCAAGGCGCGGCGCACGGGCGCCGGCAAGCAGGCGCCGTGGACGCCGCCGCCGGTCGCGGAAGTCGTAGCGGCCATCGCGGAAAAGCGCCCCGACGTCGTGTTCGCGCCGCACGTCGAGACGTCGTCCGGCATCCTGCTGCCCGACGATTACCTGCGCGCGGTGGCGGACGCCGTTCATGCGGCCGGCGGCCTGTTCGTCCTCGACTGCATCGCGTCGGGCGCGATCTGGGTCGACATGGCGGCGACCGGCGTCGACGTGCTGATCAGCGCGCCGCAGAAGGGATGGAGCGGCTCGCCGTGCTGCGCGTTCGTGATGCTCTCCGAGCGCGCGCGCACCGCGATCGACGGCACGACCAGCACGAGCTTCGCGTGCGACCTGCGCAAGTGGCTCGCGATCATGGAGGCGTACGAGAAGGGCGGCCACGCGTACCACGCGACGATGCCGACCGACGCGCTGACGCGCGTGCGCGCGATGATGCGCGAGACCGAGCGCTTCGGCTTCGAGAAGGCGCGCGCCGCGCAGCAGGAGCTCGGCGCGAAGGTGCGGGCGATGCTCGTGCGGCACGGCATTCCGAGCGTCGCGGCCGAAGGTTTCGAGGCGCCCGGCGTCGTCGTCAGCTACACGGAAGACAAGGACGTGCAGTCGGGAAAGAAATTCATCGAGCAGGGGCTGCAGACCGCCTCCGGCGTGCCGCTGCAATGCGACGAGCCCGCCGACTTCATGACGTTCCGCGTGGGGCTCTTCGGCCTCGACAAGCTCGCGAACGTCGGCCGCACCGTGCAGACGCTGGAGCGCGCGGTGGCGGAAGTCGCCGCGCCCGCGCTCGAGCCGCGCTAGCGACCGGGCTGGTCCGGTCCGCCGCGCGGATCTCGCGCGGACGGCCGATGCCGCCGCGTTGGCCCGTGCCGCGGCGTCGGCGTGCCGCGACGCGCCTGCGGCCGAGCCCGCGTCATTCCGCCGACAGCCGCCCGACCGCGTCGTTGCAGCGCCTTGATCGCGTCGGCGCGCCCCTTGTCGGTGAGCTTTCCCTTGTCGATGATCAGCAGCAGCCCTTCCTGCTCCTGGCGGATCACGCGCCCGGTCGCGCCAGCGTCGTCGTGCAGCGCGACGACGCGATAGGTCTTGACGGGCTTCGGGAATCCCTTGACGGTGATGGTGCCGGTCTCCTCGGTGAGCACCGTGTCCTTCACCAGCGCGTACGTCTCGTGCGCGAGCAGGATGCCTCCCAGGTCGGCGTGCGACTGCAGCCGCGCCGCGAGGTTCACCTCGTTGCCGATGATCGTGTAGTCGACGCGCTCGTTGCTGCCGAAATTGCCGACCGTGCAGAAGCCCGTATTGATGCCGATGCGGAGCTGGAACACGTGCTCCTGGCCGCGTTCGCGCCATTCGGCCTGCAGATCGCGCATTCGCTGCTGCATCGCGATCGCCATCCGCACGCACGCGGTCGCATCCTCGCGCGGACCACGGGTCTCGGGATCGCCGTAGAACAGCATGATCGCATCGCCGATGAACTTGTCGATCGTGGCGCCGTGCTCGAGCGCGATCGACGACATCTCGCGCAGGTACTGGTTGAGGAGGTTGGTCAGTTCCTCCGACTCGAGCAGGTCGGTCGTCTCGGTGAAGCCGGCGATGTCCGAGAAGAAGATGGTCAGCTTCTTGCGCTGCGACGCGACCTCGACGCCCCGCTCGCCGCTGAAGATCGACTTGTAGATCTGCGGCGACAGGTACTTCGAGAGCTTCGACGACAGCGATTCCAGCGTCCGGTTCTTCTCGGTGACGAGCCGGCTCGCCTCCTCGGCCCGTGCCACGGCCGCGCGCAGCTTGTCCTCGGCGTCCTTCAACTCGGTGACGTCGGAGATCACGGTGACGGTCCCGCCCGTGGCGGCGCGCCGGCGGCCGACGCGATAGACCCGGCCATCCGGCGCCCGGTCCTCGAAGGTCCTGCCGGCGGGGTTGCGCAGGCTCTCCACGCGCGCGCCGACCAGCGCGTCGACGTCGCCATCGCCGTAGTAGCCGTGCTCGGCGAGGTAGCGCAGGAATGCCGGATAAGGTCGCCCGGGCTCGAGCAGTTCCTTCGGCGCCGGATAGAGGTCGGCGAAGCGGTCGTTGCGGACGACGATGTTGAGATCGTCGTCGGTGTAGGCGAGCGCGCCCGGCATGTTGTCGAGCGCGACCGAGAGTTCCAGGTCCTTGCGCGCCAGCCGCTCTTCCGCGCGCTTGACGTCGGTGATGTCGACGATCGCGGTCACGGTGCCACCGCCCTCGGCGCGCGAGCGCCTGACCTGGTAGACGCGGCCGTCGGGCGCATGGTCCTCGAACGCCCGCCCGGTCGGATTGCGCAGGCTCTCGACGCGCTGCGCGACCAGGGTGTCGACGTCGCCGTCGCCGTAGTAGCCGTGCTCGGCGAGGTAGCGCAGGAATGCAGGATACGGGCGCCCCGGCGCCAGCAATTCGGGCGGAGCAGGGTACATCTCGGCGAAGCGCGGGTTGCGGACGACGATGTCGAGGTTGTCGTCCGTATAGGCGAGCGCCCCCGGCATGTTGTCGAGCGCGACCTGCAGCTGCGTCTCCTTGCGCGCGGCGTCGCGCTCGGCCGCCCTGCGTGCGGTGATGTCGGAGTACGTGAGGACCAGGCCGCCATGGACGATCGGCGTGTACTGGACGTGCAGGATCTGTCCCGACGGCGCGACGTGCTCGAGTTCATGCGGCTCGCGGCCGCGGACACGGTCGACGCGCGACATCGCGTGCGCCTCGACGTCGCCCGCCCCGTAGTCGCCGCGTCGCGCGTTGTAGCGGTAGAACTCGGCGATCTCGGTGCCGGGCTGGCACAGCGAAGTCGGATAGCCGCGCAGCGTCCGGAACGCCCTGTTCGACGCAACCAGCTTGAGTTCGCGGTCGAAGATCGCAAAGCCGAATTGCAGCGTGTCGAGTCCGGCACGGACCAGAACGGCATGCCTGTCCACAACAGACGGACTCACGGCGTCCGTCGGGACCTGCTCTCGGGCCATGGTGTGCCTCCATGCCCGGCGGTCGACGTGAGTCGATCCGAGCGCGCGATGGGCGCCGGGCGCGCGGCGGAGGTCGTTTCCCGCGCGCGGGCGGCGGTGCCGGGCCGATGATGCGCCTTAACTTCGCGGCGCGCCAACGGCGCCGGCGGTCCGTGTGGCCGTCGCCCGTTCGCGCCACTCGCGCTGCTTGATGGACACGTACTCGGCCGCTGGCATCTCGACGAGCTGCGCCGGATAGCGGTCCGTCAGCGCCGCCATGCGCGCGAGGCTTCTCTCGAAGCGTTCGCTCGCCGGCGCGGCGCGGGTTGCGAGCCACGCGTCGAGCGCGAGGAAGTTGCGCATCGCGTTGCGCTCGACGATGCCGCGCATGCCGCCGATCCATTCCGGGCGTCCGTCGCGGTCGCGCCCGACCACCGTGAACCCCGGCTTGCCGCGGCCCGCCGTCGCGAGATACGCGTGCGTCGCGAGACGGCTCGCCGCCGACGGGCGGAATGCGTAACGGACCGCGATGAACGTGCGGCCGCCGACCGGCACGGCCTCGAGCGTGAGTTCGTAGTCGCGGGTCGCGAGCGGTCCGTAGGGTGCGGTCAGCAGGACCCGCAGGTGGTCGTCGCCGGCTGCCGTGACGCGGAACCGGTACCGGATTGCGTAGGCGCGCTCGATCGGCTCGTAGCCCTTGCGGCCGCTGTGCACGGTGACGAAATCGCCGTCCACCGTGCGCTCGGGGACGCAGGCCTTCACGTTGATGTGCAGCACGGCGACCGCGCACCACTCGGCCGGGTCCGTGAGGCGCGCGGCCATGGGCGCGAACGCATGCGCGATCTCGCCGTGGATCGCGCCGTGCACGCGCCCGCCGTCGTCGCCGGAGTCGACGGCGAGCGGCCGCCCGAACGGCGCGCCGTCCATGCGTGCGCGCATCGCCTCGTGCCGCTGCAGCAGCGCGATCGCATCGGGGGTCGCCGCCGCATGCGCCAGTCCGCCGACCAGCGTCAGCAGTGCGAGGCACGCGACGCCGATCGCCAGCGCGATCCAGCGGATCGTCCCGACGAACGTCTCCCCGGGTTTGACCGGGTCTGGTGCATCGTTGGCCTGGCTGCGCGGGTTCCTGCCGTCCATCGTGGTCTCCGGCGTGCCGGGGATGCGTGCACGCGATGGAGTCATTCTGTACAGCGGCCGCCGCCGCGCCTACCGAGCATTCGCGCCGGGACGTGCGGAAGATTCGCGCGGCCGCGGCGTGCGCGGCAGACTGCGGCGCAAATGCCAGGGCCGCCGCTCGGGCCATGTCTGCAGCATACAACCGTGCTTATGCCGGCCTGGCGCCAGCGAAGGGATCTCGGACGGCGGCCGCACGATCGAACGGCGAACGGGCGGCGTGCACACCACGCCATGCAACAATGACGCGCGCCATCGACGCGGTGGCCGCGGCCAGTTCATCTCGATCGCGTGAACGGAGGAAGGCAGTGTGCGGAATCGCAGGATTCGCCGGAGAGCAGAACGCCGACGCCGCCCGGGTGCTCGATGGCATGCTTGCGCTGCTTGCCCACCGGGGGCCGGACGACCGGGGCATCTGGGCCGCCGACGCCGTTGCGCTGGGCCACGTGCGGCTTTCCATCATCGATCTGTCGTCGCGCGGGCATCAGCCGTTCGTGACCCCGGATGGCCTGGGCGCGCTCACCTACAACGGCGAGGTCTACAACTTTCGCGAGCTTCGCTCCGAGCTGGAGCGGGAAGGCGCCGTCTTTCGCAGCGACTCGGACAGCGAAGTCGTGTTGCACGCGCTCCATCGGTGGGGGCCGGAGCGCGCCGTCCCGAAGCTGAACGGCATGTTCGCGTTTGCGTATTACGATCGGCGCGACAGGTCGTTGTGGCTCGCCCGCGATCGAGCGGGCATCAAGCCCCTGTACGTCGCGCGCTCGGCGGGAACGCTCGCCTTCGCGTCGGAGCAGAAGGCGCTGTTCGCCCACCCGCGCATCCCGTGCGAGGCCGATCCGCACGCGATCATCACGCACCTGATCTATGAACGCCTCGAGGGATCGCTGACCCTCTACAAGGGGGTGGAGGCGATCCTTCCCGGAACCCTGCACCGCATCAAGGACGGTCGCGAAACCCGCACCGCCTACTTCGACGTTCTGCGCGACGTGGATGTGGCCCGCATCACCGGGAACGACGCGCGCGAGTTCGGCGAGCACGCCGCGGAGTTCGGGAACCGTCTCGCCGCGAGCGTGCACATGCACCTGGTGAGCGACGCGCCGCTGGCGACCATGTGCAGCGGCGGGCTCGACTCGAGCCTGGTGACGGCCTTCGCCCGCGAGGCCAAGCCGGATCTCGTGTCCTACGTGGCGGACATCGAGGGAAGTCGCCGCGAAGAGGTCCGCCGCGCGCAGACGGTGTGCGACGCGCTGCGGTCGAGTTGCGGCCGGTCAACGTGGACTCGGCCGCGTACTTCCGGTTGTTGCCGACGGCGATCCTCGCGAACGACCAGCCTCCGTACTTTTCCCAGGACGTCGCCGCCCTGCTGGTTGCGGAAGCGGTTCACGCCGACGGCTTCAAGGTCGTCCTGACCGGCGACGGCGCGGACGAGCTCTTCGGAGGCTACGACTGGCACGCAACCGCCTGGCGCAAGTGGCGCCGGCGGCGCCTGCACGCGCGCTGGATCCGGAACAACCGGCTGACGCGCATGCTCGCCAGGTTCAACCCGTTCCTGCAGCCGCTGGACCTCGAGAAGCTCGCCGAGAATCCGTTCGCGGCGACCTTCGGCCACGACGATGCGCTCAACGTGACGTTGATCGACGGCGCGCGCCGTCAGCTGCGCGAAGCGCGGCTCTTCCGCAAGCTGGACGCCCTGCCGCTGCACGAGGATCGCGCGTTCCTCGCCAGGGGATTCCAGGACATGTACGTGCACCTGCGCGAGCACCTCGGATCCATCGACAAGATGACGATGCACTACTCGGTGGAGGCGCGCGTGCCATTTCTCGAGAACGCGCTGATCGACTTCGGGCTGCACCTTCCGGTGAGCGCAAAGTACCGGAACGGCGTGACCAAGCGCCTGGTCAAGGACCTTGCGGAGCGGCGACTGCCCCGGGAAATCGTCCACCTCCCGAAGATCGGGTTCAACGTCGACGCCGGCATGTGGAACGGGACGACCGGGCTCCTGCGCAATGGCCGTCTCGCGGAACTCCTCAAGTGGCGAACCGAGGATCAGGCGGACATCCTGGGATTGCTCGCCGAGCAGCCCTACTACCAGTTCACCCTCGTCGCCACCGAGACCTGGCTGCGGATGCGCTTCGGGGGCGAGTCGCCGGAAAGCCTTTCGGAGGAACTGCTGCGGATGAAGGGAAGGGCCGCGGCCTGATCGCACCCGAGCAGACCCGAACGCCGTTGCGCCGCGCCGTGACGGCCGGAAGCACGAAGGGCGCCCCGGGGCGCCCTTCGGCTGTGCTGCGGAACGTCAGGCGCGCGCCCTAAACGCGACGCTTGTATTCGCCGGTGCGCGTGTCGACCTCGATGCGGTCGCCGGTCGTCACGAACAGCGGCACGGCCACCTCGAAGCCGTTGTTGAGCTTCGCGGGCTTCATCACCTTGCCGGACGTGTCGCCCTTGACGGCGGGTTCCGTGTACGCGACCTCGCGGTCGACCGTGTTCGGCAGCTCGACCGAGATCGCGCGGCCCTCGTAGAACGTGAGCTCGCAGGGCAGCCCTTCCTCGAGGTAGTTGAGCGCGTCGCCCAGGTTTTCCTTCTCGACGTCGAACTGGTTGAACTCGGAGTCCATGAACACGTACATCGGGTCGGCGAAGTACGAGTACGTGACTTCCTTCTTTTCCAGCTGGATCGTGTCGAACTTCTCGTCGGCGCGATACACGGTCTCCGTGCCGCTGCCGGACAGGAGGTTCTTGAGCTTCATCTTGACGACCGACGCGTTGCGGCCGGACTTCGTGAATTCGGCCTTCTGCACGACCATCGGGTCCTTCCCGACCATGATCACGTTGCCGGCGCGTACTTCCTGTGCGAGTTTCATTTGGGTTCCTGCGTTCGTTGGGCTTGAGGCGCGGGCGGCAGCGCCCGGAGGCGCACTTTGCGATCCGCATTCCGGTATCCGGCCCCTAGCCATAGGGGGGCGAATCCGGGGACCCGCCACCCCGTAGGAGGCGAATCCGGGAAACCCATAATTATAAACGATTTTCGCAGAACCTGACCAGCCCCTCCGCCAGGTCGGTCTGGCGCGCCCGCGCACGCGCCCAGGCCCGCGTGAGCACGGTGATCGTCGGCAGCAGCGCGCGGTATCCGGGCCATGCGCCGGCCACGCCATCCGGGTCCCCGGTGTTCCATGCGTACCAGAACGCCCGCTGGCCGATGCGGCCGCCCTCGGGCAGGGTCCCTTCGAGGCGCGTCAGGAACGCGTCCATCTTGACGAGGTGGGCGTCGCCGTCCTGCGGGTAGAGCTGCCAGACATAGGGCTGTCCGGCCCACTGCGCGCGCAGGAACGAGTCCTCGCCGCGGACGAAGTTCAGGTCGGCGACCCACAGCCGGCGATCGAACGCGTCCTGGTCCACGAACGGTGCGGCGGCCAGCGTCAGCCGGCCGCGCGTGAACGGCGCGCCGGGATGCGGCATCGCGCCGCCGGTCCAGCGGTCGAGCTCCGACCGCGCCACGCTTTCCGGGACGATGCACGCCACGGGCGCGTCGCCTTCCGCCCACGCATCGAGCAGCGCGGGCAGCGCCGGATTGGCATAGCAGAAGAGCGTCACGTACAGGGCTTCCGGGTCCGGCGTGAACCGGGCTGCCCTCCAGACGTCGGCATGGGCGGCCGGGTCGGCGCGAAAGGCGTCCCGCGCGTCGAGGAGTCCGGCCTCGCGCAGCAGCCCGCCGCTGCCGGGCGTGAATCCGGGGAACCAGAACCACCGCGTCAACGGCAGCCTGGGATGCGGCGACGGCAAACCGTGGGATGCGTCGATCCACGGTTCCGCGGACAGGTATTCGAGGACCACCCACACGGGCGGCCGCGCGCAGTCGGCCATCGCGGCGACGTAGCGGTCCGGCAAGCCGCAGCCGAAGGCTTCGACGACGACGTCGGGCAGCGGCGCGTCGGGCGCGGCGTCGCCGGCGAGCCGGCGCACGCGCACGCCCGCCGCCGCCTGGTCGTCGCGGTCGCGCAACGAGCGCGGGCGCGATGCGCGCGAGTGTCGCGACGTCGTCGATCCACAGCGTGACCGCGATGCCGTGCTCGTGCGCCAGTTGCCGCGCAAGGCGCCAGCTCACGCCCGCATCGCCGAAGTTGTCGACGACGCGGCAGAAGATGTCCCAGCGGAGCGAAGGGGCCATGGGGGCTTGGGATCGGCGCGGTTCTGCCCCATTATCGCCAATGTGGGGCCGGTTCCCCGGAACCGGCGCAAGCACCGTACGTCGAACGCCGCAGCCTGCGTGCCTCCGCGCGGACGGCGAAGCGGCGTTCATCCATTCCGGCCGCCACCGGAAGAAGGGATTGGTCGTGCTCGAACCGTTCACCATCGACGTCGTCTCGGACGTCGTGTGCCCGTGGTGCTACATCGGCAAGCGGCGGCTGGAGGCGGCGCTCGCGCGCCTGCGCGAAGCCGAGCCCGACCTTCCGGTCGCCGTGCGCTGGCATCCGTTCCAGCTCAATCCCGACCTGCCGCGCGAGGGCGTGGATCGGCGCGGCTACCTCGAGGCGAAGTTCGGCGGGCCCGCGCGGGCGCAGGAAATCTACGCGCGGGTGCAGCGCGGCCGGCGCGACCGTGGACATCCCGTTCGCGTTCGACGCGATCGAGCGCCAGCCCAACACGCTCGACGCTCACCGCCTGATCGCGTGGGCGCAGTCGCGGCGCGAAGGCGACCCCGACGCGCTGGTCGAGCGGCTGTTCCGCGCGTACTTCGTCGAAGGGCAGTTCCTGGGCGACCGCGAGGCGCTGGCGTCGCGTGCGCGGCGGACGCCGGCTACGACGCCGACGACGCCCGCGCGTTCCTGGCGTCCGACGAGCTCGCCGACGCGATCGCCGGCGCGGACGAGCGCGCGCGCGCGCTCGGCGTGTCCGGCGTGCCGTTCTTCGTCTTCGGCGGCAAGACCGCGCTATCGGGCGCGCACGAGCCGGAGGCGCTGCTCGACGCGATCGCGCAGGCGCGCGCGGCGGGCTGAACGCCTCAGAACGCCTCGTCCCACGGGATCGACAGCCGGATCGCCGAGTTGATCAGCCCGACCATGCTGTAGGTCTGCACGAAGTTGCCCCACGCCTCGCCGGTGGCCGGATCGCACGTGCTCGGCGAGGAGGCCGTGGCGGTTGCGGCACGCGAGCAGCCGCTCGAACAGCGTCCGCGCCTCGTCGCGGCGGCCGATCGCGGCGAGCGCGTCGACCAGCCAGAACGAGCAGACGAGGAACGCGTTCGCGGGCGCGCCGAAGTCGTCGTGCTCGACGTAGCGGAACACGAAGTCGCCGCGCTTCAGATCCGCGCTCGATCGGCGCTCACCGTGCCCGACGTAGCGCGGGTCGTCCGCGCGCAGGAAGTTGAGTTCCGCGAGCAGCAGCAGGCTCGCGTCGAGGCCGTCGCCGCCCGCCGTGGACACGAAGGTCCGCAGCTGCGCATTCCAGCAGTGCTCGCTCGATGAACGCGCGAATGCGATCGCGCCTCGGCGCGCCACGCCCGTGCGCGGTCGTCGAGCGCGAGCCGCAGCGCGATGCGCGCGAGGCGGTCGCACGCGGCCCAGCACATGACGCTCGAGAACGTGTGCACGCGCGCGCGTCCGCGCAGCTCCCACAGCCCGGCGTCGGGCTGGTCGTGCATCGCGACGCGCGCGGCGGCCGAGCGCCTCGAGGCGCTCGAACAGCGTCGACGTCGCCGCCGTGCGTCAGGCGCTCGTCGAAGAACACGTGCGTGGCCGCGAGCACGGCCGCGCCGTAGACGTCGTGCTGGACCTGCCGCCACGCGTCGTTGCCGACGCGCACCGGGCCCATGCCGCGATAGCCCGGGCAGCGCGTTCTCGATCCGCTCGTGCAGTTCCGCGCCGCCGCTCGATCCGTGTAGACGGGCTGGAGCGGCCCGTCGCTCGCGCCGGCGGCGATGCCGACGACGTAGCTGGAGGTAGCGCTCCATCGTCGTCGTCGCGCCGAGCCGGTTCAGCGCATTGACGACGAAGTACGCGTCGCGCAGCCAGCAGTAGCGATAGTCCCAGTTGCGGCCGGATTCGGGCGCCTCCGGAATCGACGTCGTCATCGCGGCGACGATCGCGCCCGTGTCGTCGAACGCGTTGAGCTTCAGCGTGATCGCCGCGCGGATGACGGCCGCCTGCCATTCGAACGGAATCGCGAGGCCGCGCACCCATTCGCGCCAGTGCGCGATGCGTCTCCTCGACGAAGTGGCGGCCCAGCGCCGGCGGTGGTCCGCAATCGGCTCGTCGGCGCCCGAGCAGCAGCGTGACGGCATCCTCGACGAAGAACGGCCGTTCCTCGAGGATCGCCGTCAGCGATGCGTCGGTCGTGAGCCGCAGCGCGAAGTCCGGCGCCGACGTAGCGGATGTGGTGGCTGCCGGTCGTGACCGACCGGGTCCGCGCGCCCGTACGCGAACGTCGGCCGCAGGCGCACGACGACGCGCGGACTGCCGGCGACCCGGCGGATGCGCCGCACGATCGTCATCGGCTGGTACAGGCGGCCGTGCTGCGCGAAGCGCGGCACGCAGTCGGTGATCTCGACGACGCCGCCGGCGCGGTCGGTCAGCCGCGTGACGACGACCGCCGTGTTGTCGACGTAGGCCTGCTCGACGCGACGCCGTCGACGAGCTGCGACGCGACCAGATGCCGCGCGCGTCGCCCGGCGCGCCGTGATCGAGCAGCGCGCAGAACATCGGATCGCCGTCGAAGCGGGGGAAGCACGCCCCAGACGATCGACGCCTCGGCGTCGACGAGCGCGCCGATGCGGCCGTTGCCGATCAGCGCGAGGTCGAGATTGCGCATTGCGTCTCCAGGCACAGGCGCGAGGACGGCGGCGCGCCGCGTTGCGCGGTCACGGCGACTCCCTGAGCGCGTCGGCGTCGGTCTCGCAGGTCGTCGGCGCGCCGAGCCATTGCCGCACGGCGGCCGGGTCGGCGAGCCGGAACCGTGCGACCGTGCGCCCGGGACCGACCTTGACCGTCCAGCCGCCCAGGCGCTCCACCGCAGCGAAGCCGTGCTCGTCCGTCAGGTCGTCGCCGACGAAAACCGGCACGCGTCCCGCGAACGGCGCCTCCGCCATGAAGTCGTCGATCGCGGTGCCCTTGTCGCGTCCCTCGGGCCGCACCTCGAGCAGCATCTTGCCGGGCTGCAGCGCGTAGCCTTCGTCCGGCGCCAGCCAGCGGCGCAGCGTGCGATGCACGTGCGACGCGAGCTGCGGCGCTGCTGCGGTAGTGCAGCGCGAGCGTCGCCCCCTTGTCCTCGAGCAGCAGCTCGCGGATGCCGCTTGGCGAGCCGCTGTGAGCAGCGCGCGCAGGCGCGCCTGCGTCTTCCGGACGGGCGCGTGCAGGTGGATCGTGCCGGCAGCGTCGCGCCGCTCGCAGCCGTGCTGGCCCGCGATCGGCAGCGCGAGCCCGGGGAACAGGAGGTCGACGTCGGTGATCGCCGCGGCCGGTGATGAGCGCCAGCGCGCCGCCGAGCTCGTCGCGCAGCCGCGGCAGCAGTCGCGACCAGCTCGACGTCGATGCGCACCGCGTCCGGCGCATGCGCGAGCTCGGCCAGCGTGCCGTCGATGTCGAGGAACAGCGCGCAGTCGCGGCCGAGCGGCGGCGGCGGCGGCCGCACGAAGCGCGCGGGGCGGGGCGTCGGGTCGGACGGCCATCGGCGGCGGCGCTCACGCCGCCTGCGTGTCGGTGCGGGCGCGGAAGCGCTTGCGCTGGCGCATCGCGGCCGCGTCGAGCAGCATGCGGCCCGCCCAGCGGTACACGTTGAACTCGCGCACGAGGTCGCGCATCAGCCGCATGCGGTCGCGCTGCTCGTCGGCCGGCATCGTCGAGCGCGACGTCGCAGCGCCGCCGCGCACTGGTCGGCGTCGTACGGATTGACGATCAGCGCCTCCGGCAGCTCGCGCGACGCGCCGGCGAACTGCGACAGGATGAGCACGCCGCGCTCGTCGTCGCGCGCGGCGACGAACTCCTTGGCGACGAGGTTCATCCCGTCGTGCAGGCTGCTGACGAAGCAGACGTCGGCGGCGCGGTGGTACTCGTAGACGGCGTCGGGCTCGTGGTGCTCGGCGAGCAGCATGATCGGCGGATGCGCGGCCCCCGCGTGAGCGCGCGTTGATCTCGCCCGCCAGCTTGTGCACGCGCTGCGCATAGTCCTGATAGTCGTCGATCGTGCCGCGCGTGGGCGCCGCGATCTGCACGAACGTGAAGCGGCCGACCCATTCCGGCTGCAGCTCGAGCAGGCGCGCCGACCGCGTTGAACCGCTCGATGATGCCCTTCGTGTAGTCGAGGCGGTCGATGCCGACGCCGAGTTTGTGATCGCGCGGCAGGCCGAATCGGACGCGCACACGCTCGCGCGCTTCCGCGATCGGCGGTCGCCTTCGCCAGCGGTGCGGGCGGCCACTCGATCGAGATCGGATAGCGGTGCACCGCCGTGCGCTCGCCGCGGCAGACGACGGTGAACGTCTCGCGGTCGATCCGCGCCTCGACGAAGCGGTCGACGGTCTCGAGGAAGTTGTTGCAGTGGAACTGCGTGTGGAAGCCCAGGATGTCGCTGCCGAGCAAGCCGTCCAGCAGCTCGACGCGCCACGGGCAGATCGCGAACGCCTCGGGGTTGGGCCACGGGATGTGCCAGAACGTGATGATCGTCGCATTCGGCAGCCGCTCGCGGATCATCCGCGGCAGCAGCGCGAAGTGGTAGTCCTGCACCAGCACGACCGGATCGTCGCCGTGCGCCTCGGCGACGACGGCGTCGGCGAACTTTGCGTTCACCGCCGGTACTGCTCCCAGTCCTCGGAGCGGAACGTCGGGCGCACGTGCGCGATGTGGCACAGCGGCCACAGGCCCTCGTTGGCGAAGCCGTCGTAGTAGCCGGCGGCTTCCTCCGCCGTGAGCCACAGGCGCCGGATCTGGTACGCTGGGGTCCTCCGGTGGCACGGCGACGCGGTCGTGCTTGTCCACGGTCTCGCGGTCGGCGCTGCCGCTGCCATGGGCGATCCACGTGCCCGAGCACGCACGCATCACCGGCTCGAGCGCCGTGACGAGGCCGCTCGCGGGACGCTGCACGCGGATACCCTGCGGCGTCGTCACGTGGATGTACGGCTCGCGATTCGACACGACGATGACGTCGTCGCCGCGCATCTCGCCGCGCAGCACCGCGCGCAGCGTCTCCTGCGTCCAGCGCTGCTGCGACTCGTCGCGTCGGCCGGAACTGGTGCTCCAGCTCGCGCAGCAGCGCCTGCACGTCGCGCGCGATCGGGCGCAGCTCCGGCGCCGTGTCCGCCGACGGCCGCAGGATGCCCTCGCCGCGCAGCAGCGCGCGCAGCCCGGCGACCCAGCCCCGCCACGACAGCTGCGCGATGACGACGGTGATCAGCGCGACGCACGCCGACAGCGCCGCGAAGAAGTAGAAGAGGTACCGGCGCGTCTCCTCGCTGCGGCGCTCGATGAAGCTCATGTCGTGCACGAGCACGAGCTCGGCGCCCTGCGGCGTGTCGCTGGCGAGCGGCCGCACGGCGACGTGCAGCGACGCCCTTCGCGGTGCCGCAGCAGGTGCTCGCCGACGGTGAGGTACGGGGCGAGCGCGGAGCAGCGCAGCTCGGGCGGAAACGCGCCGGTGGCGATCGGCGCCGACGTGTCGGAAAGGCAAAGCCCGACCGCATACAGGCGCTCGTCGCTGGTGAGCCGGTGGAAGAACGCGAGGATCCGCGTCGTCGAGCCCGTCGCGATCAGTTCTTCGAGCGGTTCGTGTCGCGTCGCTGGCGATCAGGTTCGACCGGATGTCGAGGTCGCGCACGAACCAGCGCGTCATCAGCGTGTCGACGAGCGGCACCGCCGCGTACGCGAACAGCGCGAGCGCGACCAGCAGCGGAACGAGAAAGCGAAGCGACAGGCGCATGAGGGCAATTATCCTCCCCGCGCGGGCGGCGGGGACTTTCGAGTCCTACAATGTTAGCGCCTGGAGCGGCGCGCAAACAGGACGAAAACGCGCGCGATCCTGTCGGACTCGTCCTACACGAACGCGGTACGGCGGCATCACGCTCGGAAGCGAAGGCCTTGCGCCTGTAGCGCGCCAATGTCCGCATCGGCGAAACCCCAGTCGACGAGCGCGGCGCGCCCGCCTGCCCCGCGCTCGGGCGGCGCGCCGCCGATCGCGCCGGGTGTGCGCGAGAAGCGCGGCGCCGGCGCGGGTTGCGTGACGCCGCCCACCGTTGCGTAGCCGCCGCGGGCCACCGCGTGCGGATGCGCGGCGGCTTCGCCGAACGCGAGCACCGGCGCGACGCACGCGTCCGAGTCCGCGAACGTGCGCATCCAGTCGTCGCGCGTCCGCGTCGCGAACACGGCGGCGAAGCGCGCGCGCAGCGCCGGCCATCCCGCGCGGTCGTGCTGCGCGGGCAGCGGCTCGTGCGCGATGCCCAGGCGCTGCAGCAGCTCGGCGTAGAACCTGGGCTCGAGGGCGCCCACCGCGACGTGGCGCCCGTCGCAAGTCGCGTACGTGTCGTACCACGGCGCGCCGGTGTCGAGCACGTTCTCGCCGCGCGCGTCGCTCCACTGCCCCGCCGCGCGCATGCCCCAGAACATCGTCGTCAGCAGCGACGCCCCTTCGACCATCGCCGCGTCGACGACCTGGCCGCGGCCCGACTGCCGCGCCTCCAGCAGCGCGCAGACCACGCCGAAGCCCAGCAGCATGCCGCCGCCGCCGAAATCGCCGACGAGATTGAGCGGCGGCACCGGCGCGCCGCCTTCGCGCCCGATCGCGTGCAGCACGCCCGACAGCGCGATGTAGTCGATGTCGTGGCCCGCGCGGGCGGCCAAGGGGCCATCCTGCCCCCAGCCGGTCATGCGCCCGTAGACGAGGCGCGGATTGCGCGCGAGCAGCGCGTCCGGCGAGAGGCCCAGCCGCTCCATTACGCCGGGACGGAAGCCCTCGATGACGGCGTCCGCGCGCTCGGCGAGCGCGAACGCGGCCTCAAGGCCGCCGGCGGTCTTCAGGTCGAGCGTGACGGAACGCCGGCCGCGCAGCATCGCGTCGGACCAGCGCTCGCGGTCGATGCCGAGGCGAGGGTCCTCGGTCCGGTCGACGAGCAGCACGTCGGCGCCCATGTCCGCGAGCAGCATCCCGCAGAACGGCGCGGGGCCGATCGCCTCGAACTCGAGAATGCGCACGCCGGACAGGGGGCCCATGCCGGGAATGTTACCGCGCCGTGCCCGCGGCGCCGCCCGCGCTGCCAACGCGCGGGCCGTCGGCGAACGTGCGGGGTCGTCGCATTGGCAGCCGCGGCCTAGGCAGGGGCGCGCTGCGCGGGTTGCGCCCCATCGGTCGCGCCGGCGGCCCGCCGCCGCTCGTCGTGGCGGTCCCACCACGCCGCCGCGTCGTCCTGCGTCCACGCGAGCCGGCTCGCGAGGCGGTCGAGCGCCTCGATGACGGCCGCCATCGACTGCGGCCGGCGCGCCGGTCCTTCTCGAGGCACGCGGCGATCAGATGCGTCGAGCGCCTTCGGGGACCGCCGCGACGCCGCTCGCGGACACGCGCGGTGCCGGCGTGTGCAGCACCTGGTTGCTGATGCTCGAGATCGTCGTCGCCGTCGAAGATCGCCTTGCCGGTCAGCAGGTAGTAGCCGACCGCGCCCAGCGCGTAGATGTCCGAGCGCGCGTCGACGTCGGCCGGGTTCACGATCCGCTCGGGCGCCATGTAGCGCGGCGTGCCGAGGATCCTGATCTGCTTGGTGACGTCGCGCGTCTGCGCCGCTCGAGGTTCTTCACGAGGCCGAAGTCGAGCAGCTTGACGACGTCGTCCTCGCCGCGGCGGCACAGCATCACGTTCTCGGGCTTGACGTCGCGGTGGATCAATCCGTGCATCGTGCGCCTCGCGCAGCGCGGCGCCGACCTGGCGCAGGACGTGGATCGACGCGTCCCGGCGGCACCGGGCCCGACTGCGTCGACGAGCTCGGCGAGCGTCACGCCCGTCGAGGTACTCCATCACGTAGTAGGGCTGTCCTTCGCGCGTGCGCCCGAAATCGTAGATCTCGCACGGTGTTCGGGTGCAGGAGCTGGCTCGCGAGCTGCACCTCGCGCTCGAAGCGGTGGATGAACTCGTCGGTCGCCACGTGCTTCTTCAGGATCTTGACCGCGGTCGGCCGCTTGAGCAGCGCGTGCCGCGCGAGGTAGATCGTCGCCATGCCGCCCTCGCTGATCTGGCGTTCCAGCGTGTAGGCGCCCAGGCGCTGCAGCCGCCCGAACTGGCGCTGCAGCCGCGACAGCGACATGCCCGACGACAGCGCGGCGCCGCAGCGACATCACGATGAAGCCGCCGATCACCGCGAAGCTGATCCACAGGTAGCGCAGCGGCGCGAACGTCTCGGCCGCCGGATATCTCCGCGATCACGCCGATGTCGTAGGCGGGCAGCCAGCGCCACGCGCCGATCACCTCGACGCCTCGGTAGCTCCGGTACGGCAGCGGCGATCATGCCGCTGGCGGTCGGCGTCGAGCGACTTGCCGCGCGCCGCCAGCGCGAGCGCCGCCGCCTGCGTCAGCGGCCGCGCGGCGGCCTCGACGGCCGGCGCGTGGCCCGCGGCGACGTCGCCGCCGGGGTCGCGGACCGGAATCGCGAACGCCGTCGGCGGCGTCGCCGATTCGGGCAGCATGCCGGCGGCGACCAGCTCGTCGGCGAAGCGCGTCGGGGTCAGCATCAGGCCGTCGTCGGCGAACGCGTAGGCGTCGGTGGTCGCGCCGGGCCGCGCGGCCGAGAACACCGCGGTGAACTCGCGGTCGGCGACGATCGCCCACGCGAGCGCTGCGGACACCGGCCTCGCGGTCGTCGCCGATCGGCGCGAGGATCCACGCGACCGGCCGCCGCCGGCCGTTCGATCCCTCGACCGAGAGCTCCGCGTCGGGGACCGGGCGCACGAACTGCGGCGTCCCGTCGAGCGCGCGATCGAGCTTCTGCCGGAACAGCGGCGAGCGCAGCCGCTGGCCGCAGCTCTGCGGGGTTTTCCGCTGCGACGACACGCCGGCGCGGTCGACGACGAGGAACGCGACGACGCCGCGCGTTCCGATCCGCGCCTGCCGCATCTGCGACAGCTCGCGCGCGTCCTCCGACTGGCAGATGCGCGGCGTGCTGGCGGGATCGCGCGCGAGCGCGGCGGCGAGCCGCGTCGCCCGCTCCTCCACGCCGGGCTCGCCGCGCGAGGCGCTCGGTCTCCGCGCGGTGGTCGCCGACCCAGACGTCGACGCCCGCGCCACGGTGCCGAGCAGCGCCTCGAGGCGTCGCCGCGTCTCGCGCGATCGAGTCGCCGGACGCCGTTGTACGACCAGTAGCCCAGGCCGATCAGCAGCACGCCCATCAGCACCGTCGCCGCGTTGCGCCACGTCTCGGTCTCGACCAGGTGCGCGATGATGTTGGGGATCGCGTTGGCCGGCGCCTCCGCGTCGCCGGCGCCGATGTCGAGGATGCGCGGGCGCTCCGCGGCGCGGTCGACGGAAGGTCGGGCGGGATCGGTCATCGGACGGTCGACGCGTTGCGGCGGGACCTACGGATACTACAGGCGCGCACCCGTCGCTGTCGCGGGCCGCCCGTCGCCATGCGCCCTCGACGTGCTCGCGCGCGCAGGCGGTCCCGGGCGCGTCAGGCGTGCGCCGCGCGCCGCGCGCCGACCGCGTTCCAGCCGAGGATGGCGAACACGACGGTCAACCCGACGATGTTGGGCCAGAACTGGTTGAACACGAGCACGAGGCCGGCGATCGTCAGCGCGACCTTCTCGGGACGGCCGAGCGTCCTGCGGAAGTAGCCGATGTACGCGGCCGACAGCGCCGTGATGCCGACCAGGCCGCAAAAC
>CAVTDH010000007.1:0-364404 GCA_963733435.1 uncultured beta proteobacterium | reverse complement strand
TCTGGGGCGACGACATCGGCTGGTTCAACATCAGCGCCTACAACATGGGCATGATGGGCTACAAGACGCCCAACATCGACCGCGTCGCCAGGGAAGGCGCGATCTTCACCGACTGGTACGGCCAGCAGAGCTGCACGGCCGGCCGCGCCGCGTTCATCACCGGGCAGTCGCCGATCCGCACCGGGCTCACCAAGGTCGGCCTGCCGGGCGCGCACGAGGGCTGAAGAAGGAGGACCCGACGATCGCCGACGCTGCTGAAGACTCACGGGTACGTGACCGGCCAGTTCGGCAAGAACCACCTGGGCGACCGCAACGACATCTGCCCGACCGTTCACGGCTTCGACGAGTTCTTCGGCAACCTCTACCACCTCAACGCCGAGGAGGAGCCGGAGAACCCGGACTATCCGAAGGACCCGGAGTTCAAGAAGAAGTTCGGCCCGCGCGGCGTGATCCACTGCTTTGCGACGAACCAGGACGATCCGACCGTCGACCCGCGCTTCGGCAAGGTCGGCAAGCAGAAGATCGAGGACACCGGCCCGCTGACGATGAAGCGCATGGAGACGGTGGACGAGGAGGTCACCAAGGCGCCTCGACTTCATCGACCGCGCGCAGAAGGCCGACAAGCCGTTCTTCCTCTGGTGGAACTCGACCCGCATGCACATCTGGACCCACCTGAAGAAGGAGTCGCGAGGGCAAGACCGGCCTGGGCGTCTATCCCGACGGCATGGTCGAGCACGACGGGCACGTCGGCCAGGTGCTCGACGAAGCTCGACGAACTGGGCATCGCCGACAACACGATCGTCATGTACTCGACCGACAACGGCGCCGAGTCCTTGACCTGGCCGGACGGCGGCACGCACGCCGTTCCGCGGCGAGAAGAACACCAACTGGGAAGGCGGCTACCGCGTGCCCTGCATGATCCGCTGGCCGGGCGTCGATCAAGCCGGGCACGGTGTTCAACGACATCTGCTCGCACGAGGACATGCTGCCGACCCTGCTGGCGGCGGCCGGCGAGCCGACATCAAGGAGAAGCTGATGAAGGGCCACAAGCGAGCGGCAGGGACTACAAGGTGCACCTCGACGGCTACAACCTCATGCCGGCTGCTGCAGGGCGAGGCGACAGTGCGCCGCGCCATGAGTTCTTCTACTGGACCGACGACGGCAGTGTCGCGGCGCTGCGCTATGACCGCTGGAAGATCGTGTTCATGGAGCAGCGCGCCCACGGGTTCGACGTCTGGCAGGAACCGTTCGTGACGCTGCGTTTGCCGAAACTCTTCAACCTGCGCACCGATCCGTTCGAGCGCGCCGACAAGGAGGGCATAGGCTACGCGCAGTGGCGAGCCGATCGCACCTTCCTGCTTGCTCCCGCCGGCGCCTATGTGGCCCAGTGGCTTCAGAGCTTCCGCGAGTTCCCGCCGCGCCAGAAGCCGGGCAGCTTCAACCTGGATCGCGTGATGGAAGCGGTGACGAGCGGCTCGAAGCAGTAGGCTGGCGCGGACCCGGAGGCGGCGAGAGCTCCGGGTTCTGCCGCCCTGGGACCTCGTAATTTCCCATCAGCTCACCCCGTAATATTACGAGGTCACGGCCCTCCGTTTTCCGAATAGCCTGCATTCGAAGCCGTGCGCTCGTAGATGCCAACGGGCAGCGCGGCCCCGATCTCAAGGTGATCGTCCTCAGCGTCCACGACGAGCAGAGCGTACGCAAAGCGGCGATGGAAGCCGGCGCCGATGCCTTCGTACTCAAGCGCGCCATGTTTCACTTACTAATGATGGGAATCGGAATGATCAATGCATTCAAGCGCGCCTCACGGCTGATCCCATGCTGCGCCGTATCGGTGGTGCTGCTCGCAGCCTGCGCCAGCAGCAATTCGGGCGGCGGCAGCGTTGTGAGCGACCCGTCCCGCATGACCAGGAGCGGCTTCCTGTCCGACTACGCGCAGCTCGCGCCCGTTGCCGGCACTGAAGGTATCCAATGCTGGCGCGACGCCGCCGTCGACCTGAAGAAGTTCAACAAGGTGCTCATCGCGCGCATGGTCGTGACGCTCAAGGACGGCGAGAGCAAAGGCATCGATCCGACCGACCTCAAGACGCTGACGGACTATTTTCATGGATCGCTCGTGAAGGCGATCCAGCCGCAGATGCCGGTGGTGGATCAGCTGGGCCCGGATGTTCTGGTGATCCGCATTGCCTTGACGGACCTGGTGCCGACCAACGTGTCTCTCAGCGTCGCCGGCACTGCGATTCCGTTTGGTTATGTGGCTGACGCCGGCGCCGGCGTGGCGACGGGTCGTCCCGCGGGTGCCACGCCGTACATGGGCCAGACCGGCATCGAAATGCAGTTCCGCGATGGCGGGACGAACGCAATCGTCGCCGAATGCCGCGACAGCGAGGTCGGCCGCAAATACGCTGTTGACATGAACGCCGGTGCGTCGGGTGCTGCGGAGACCTGGGCAAATGGCTACATGAACTCGTTCCAGTCCTGGTCGTACGCGAAGGATGCGTTCGACAAGTGGTCGGCGCTGACCGCCAAGCGACTTGGAGAACTCCGCGGAGTGAAAGTGGCCGCGAAGTAACGTGCGTGGCAAGTCCGAAGGAAGTCTTGTGTCTGCGACAGTTGTTCGACTGGAAGGCGGGCCCAGCTATTGGCTCGTCGTCGCGGCGCATTCCCGAATCGTGAATATGAATATGAATATGAATCCGATAGCGACCTCTGTAATCGTTCTCGCGTGCGTCTTCGGCGGCGCCCTCGCAGGGCTGTTCCTGCGCCCCCGCCTGCCCGATCAGCATCTTCAGGAAGACTCAAAGGACATCGTGAAGCTGGGAATTGGCGTGGTCGCGACGATGGCGGCGCTGGTGCTGGGCCTGCTCGTATCCTCCGCCAAGGGCTCATTCGATAGGATCTCTGAAGAGGTCACGCTGGGGGCAGCCAAGATCGTCCAGCTCAACCATGCACTCGCTCAATATGGCGATGAAACGAAAGAGATCCGCGGCGCACTCCGGCGCTACGTCGAAGCCGCCGCCGATACGCTTACTTCCGGCGAGAAATCCCGCCTCATGCAATTCCGCACCTCGGCGACGAAGGCCAAGGCGGATGACGTCGAGGTCGCGATCCGAGCGCTGGTGCCGCGGAGCGAGGCGCAGCGCGAATTGCGGTCGCTGGCATTGACGCTTATACAGGATTGGAGCGCCAACCGTTTTCTGCTGTTGTTGCATCAGCACAGCGCGGTCTTGACGCCGCTGCTGGTCGTGGTTGTCGCATGGTTTGCGCTGATCTTTCTCGCGTTCGGGCTGTTGTCCCCTCGCAACGGAACCGTAGTTGCGACCCTATTTCTGTGCGCGCTCGCAGTTTCCGGTGCCCTGTTCCTCATCCTCGAGATGGATGGGCCACTTGAGGGGGTGATCAGGGTCACGGATGGATCGACGCGCAATGCGCTTTCCACCTTTGCGATTGATTGACGGCGTCCGACGGGGCACGGTGACGGCCTCTGACGCGGGGGGCGAGGCCGATCGCTGGGGGCGGGGTGACCTGCTCCCGCCAAATTCAACGCACAAACTTAGGAGGGCACCGTGACCATCACTCATCGCTATCTTGGTTTAGCTGCTTGCTTCGTGCTGGCATCGTCCGGCGTCGTTGCGGCTCACGCCGAGCCCGCCAGCGCCACCAAGACGTTCCTCACTGACTACAGCAAGCTCCGGCCGGACGCAGACAAAGACGGCAAGGATCTCCTGTACATCGCACCGAACGTCGAGCAGCGCGCCAAAGCCTATACACACGTGATGGTCGACGCACCCGAGGTCTTCATCAGCCCCGAGTCTCCCTACCAGGGCGCAAAGCCGCAAGACATTGCGGCCATCTCAGGTCTCGTCCGTGATGCCACCGTAGCCGCGCTGAAGGAGCGCGGGTACCAGATCGTCGACAAGCCCGCCGCCAACGTCCTCTACGTACGAACGGCGATCACGGACCTCCAGATCCAGAATAAGAAGCGGGCATTGATGTCCTATACGCCGGTCGGCTTTGTCGTGGACACCGGCGTCAAGGCGATGAAAGACTTCACCGAGAAGTACGACGTGCTCGACCTGGCGCTGCAGACCGAAGCGCAGGAAAGCCTGACCGGCGACGTGCTCGCAGCGTCCGTGCTTCAGCGCGGCAAGAGCGCGGGCGCCGACAAGCAACTTTCGTTCGACGTGCTGGTTAAAGCTGCGGACGCGCTCGGCGAGCGGCTGGCGTGCCGACTCGACAATGCGCACGTTGCCGCGGACCAACGCATCGACTGCACCGATACCGCGGCGCGCAAGCAGCGCCCCCAGGTGATCGGTCGGTAAAAGGCCTCAGGGGTGGCGTCGGCGGCCGGACGAAGGGGTGACTGGAACTGCCTCGGTAGGGGGGGACATGAATAGGTACTTGAAGCGTGTATCAATTGCCCTCATGGCGTTGCTCACCATAGCCGGATGCGCGACGCGGCCGATCAATCCACCGATTGCACACGCTGACCCGAACACCGGCTACCGCTACGGCACCCGCGAGCTCAAGGACAAGGACACGCTCGTCGTGCTTGCCTTTTCCGGCGGCGGCACGCGAGCCGCGGCCTTTTCCTATGGTGTCCTCGAGCAACTGAAGGACACCGAAGTGATCAAGCAGGATGGCAAGAAGATTCGCCTGCTCGACACCGTCGGCGTCATCACCGGGGTTTCGGGCGGCAGCTTCACGGCGCTGGCCTACGGCTTGTATGGCGACAGGCTGTTTGCCGAATACGAACAGCGCTTCCTGAAGCGCGATGTGCAGGGCGAGCTCATCGCACGCTTCCTCAACCCATTGCGCTGGGGCAACCTGTCGTTTACCGAGTGGGGACGCTCGGAAATGGCCGCCGATTTCTATGACGAGATCCTCTTCAACGGCGCCACCTTCGCTGATCTTGACCGCAGGAAGGATTTGTTGGTGTTGGCGTCGGCCACCGACGTCTCGACCGGCGCCCGGCTGGACTTCGGCCAGGAACTCTTTGACGCGATCTGCTCCGATCTCAACGCGGTTCGCCTGTCGCGCGCCGCAGCAGCCTCGTCCGCAGTGCCGGTTGTGCTGTCGCCGGTCACGCTCAACAATTACGGCGGTACCTGCGACTACACGCCGGCCATTGCCTTGCAGCTTGCGAGCCAAGCTCTCGATGCTCGCGCAGCCGCGCGGGCGAAGCGCCAGGCTAACGAATGGCTTGCCTTTGCCGACGGCGCAAGCCGTCCTTACATCCATCTCGTCGACGGCGGCTTGGCGGACAACGTGGGCATGCGAGGAGTGCTGACGGTGCTCGACATCATGGAAGCGCGGCACGTCGCCGGCCTGCCGACTCCGTTCGACCACTTGCAGCGGATTGTGGTGATCGCCGTCAATTCGGCCACCGAACCGCGGACGGATTGGGATCGAAGGGAGTCTCCGCCGGGTCCCGTGGACCTGCTGCTGCAGTCGTCCGGCGTGCCGATGGAACACTATTCGTTCGAGTCCATGGAGCTGTTGAGGGACAGGGCGGAAGGCTGGCGGTTGCGTCGCGATCTGCGGGAATCGGTCGCCTTCAAGGCGAACACGGATTCGGCCATCGGCCGGAAGCTCAGGGCTCCCGATATCGATCTCTTTCCCATCGACGTCTCCTTTGGCGCTCTGAAGGACATGGCCGAGTTCGAATACTTGAACGGCCTTCCGACGTCGTTTGTGCTGCCGTCGGAGGCCGTGGATCGGTTGCGCGCGGCCGCCAGAAAGCTCGTCACCGACTCGCCTGAGTTCCAGCGGCTATTGAAGGAACTCGGCTCGAAGATCGAAACGGCACCGGCGGCTCACTGAAGCTCAATGACCGTCGGGCGAGAGGCCTGGCGACACCTCGGCCCGTTTCTTCGTCCTGAAGAGGTCTGCGAAGGATTCAGATGCCGCTGCACCCGCCTCGCGCCACGCGCTGGCTCCTCGGGATCGCCGGCGGGCTGCTCGTGATCGCCGTGGCCGGTGTCGCCATCTTCATTGCCACGTTCGACGTGAACCGACTGATCGCCCCGGGCCAGGCGCGCGTCAAGGCCGTCACAGGACGCGACTTGTTGATTCGCGGTGGAGCGAAGCTCGAAATCTCGCTGCATCCGCGACTCGTCGCCAACGACGTGAGCATGTCCAATTGGCCGGGAACCGGCTCCGCTCCGCTGGCGACGGCAAAGCAGGTTGCCGTGCAGCTCGACCTTCTGCCCCTGCTGTCGGGACGCTACGAGGTGACTCGTCTCGAACTGGTTGAACCCGTCATCGCGCTGGCGACCGACGCGGAAGGACGCGGCAACTGGGAGTTCGACACGGTGGCGACGCCCGATGCGGCTGGGCCAAGGGCGAACTCTTCGGCGGGGATTTTGGAGGCGCTGAGCATCGACAGGCTCGACGTCGACAAGGGCGCGATCACATACAAGGACGCCAAGCGTGGCAAGGTCACGGCGATTGCGGTCGACAAGCTTTCTCTTGTCATGCCGAGTCCAGAGGCGGCAATCCGGGTCGAATTCCGTGGCGAGGTGAACACGATCGCAATGGACCTCAAGGGCGAACTCGGGGCGCTGCACGCGCTGGCCGCACGACGCTGGCCGTATCCGGTCGATGTTGCAGGGAAGATCGCCGGCCGCGATACCGCGCTCAAAGCCCAGATACGCGTCGAGCAGAACACCACGGCGTTCGACGGTCTGGACCTGGCGTACGGGGGCCGCGCCGTCAAGGGGCGGGTGGCGTACACGGCCGGTGGCGCACGTCCGCGTGTCGTCGCCGACATCAGCGTGGATACCCTCAGCGCCGCCGACCTTGATGTTCCCGGTAAAGCGTCGAAGCAGGGGCCGGCGGTGCCGGTGCCAGCATCACGCTTCGTTATCCCGGAAACGGACGTGCCTTTCGATGACTTGCGCGAGGTCGACGCTGACATCAAGGTCCGGACTGGTCGCCTTTCACTCGGCGATGGCATCGTTCTGCAGGAAGTCGACGCCCGCCTGACGCTCGACAACGGACGGCTGGAAGCGCCTGTGCTCAAGGCGAATCTCTTCGGCGGCGACTTGACTGCACGCCTTGCCATCGATGCGACGCGCGCTGCGGATCCGGCGATCACCGTTCGCGCTGACGCGCGCGACATGGATCTCGGTCAGTTGCGGGCGTTGCTCGGCATCAAGGGCGACGTGCACGGTTCGCGGGTGGCGCTGTCTATCGACCTGAAGATGCATGGCACCTCACCGCACGCGTGGGCAAGCGACGCCACCGGAAGCGCTTTGCTGACCATCAGCCGGGGCACACTCGCCACGGGCAAGCTCGACCAGGGCGGTGGCGTGCTCGTGAGCCTTCTGAGTGCCATCAATCCGTTTTATCAAACGGATGAGTCGACCGAACTGCTCTGCGGCGTCGCGCGCCTGCCCCTTCAGCATGGGGTAGCGCGCATCGACCGCTCGCTCGCGCTCGAGACGACAAAGGTGGCTGTTTCCGCCAGCGGCACCGTCGACTTCCGCACCGAGACGCTCGATCTCTCGTACAAGCCTTCGTTGCGCCAGGGGATCACTATCGAAGTCGCCCAGGTGGCCCAACTCGTCCGGCTCCAAGGATCGTTCCTCGATCCCAAGGTGCGAGTGGACGCCGTGGCGTCCGCGGCCACGGCAGCGCGCATCGCTGCGGCAGTAGGGACGGGCGGTCTGTCGATGCTCGGGACTAACTTGCTGAATCAAACCACCGAGGGCGGAGCGGGCCCCTGCGAGATTGCGCTTGGGAGGGCGACCTTGGAGCGCCGAGACTCGGCGAACGGGACCTCAGCAGCGGTGACATCCCAGGAGTCCGCGTGGAAGAGCCTGACGCGGCCGTTCCGTCACTAACAGCGTCCGTTAGGAAACTCCGCTGCTAAGAGCTTGATCCGACGGAAGGGGCCAGCATGAGAGAGCTTCGATCGTCCGCTTTCATCTACAAGTACGTCTGCTATTGGACTTGCGCGACGTCCGCAACGGGTCGCGGCAGTTCCAGTTCGGCTGATCAAACTGCGGACGTACGGCCCTCATCCGGCGTCGACAAGCGCCGCGGCCCCTTGATCGACCGCTTTGGAGAATGAGCAGCTTCGAGCGGCCGTCGGCCTATGGCGGCAGTACTTTGAAACCGGTCGATGGCGCGGCGATTTCCTGATCGGTCGTACGACTTCTCATGGCCGGGAGCGTGAGCCCGGCCCCGCGCCAGACAGCAGCCATTCGAGTCCCGCCGCTCCAGCGCACAGGCCGGGGTGGCGGGACCTCAGTTGCGTCAGATCTCCGTCTGCTCGGATATCTCAAGGGCGTCATCGACCTCGATGCCCAGGTACCTCACCGTCGACTCGATCTTGGAGTGCCCGAGGAGCAACTGCACGGCACGCAGGTTCTTGGTGCGCCGGTAGATCAGCGTCGCCTTGGTCCTTCGCATCGAGTGCGTCCCGTAGTCGGCGCGGTCCAGACCCAGGTCGTCGACCCAGTGCCCGAGGATCCGGGCGTACTGTCGGGTCCCCAGATGGGGTGAGTCATGCAGTCGGCTGGGGAACAGGCAGTCCTACGGCTTCAGACCGGCCTGCTTGATCCACGCCTGCAAGACTTCCCGGGTGGCCTGGGTGATCTCGAATTGCACCGGGTCGCCGTCAGGATGGTTTCCCCTTCGAAGTGGGGGCCTGCGAGCACCTTGCCCAATGGGCTGATGATGGCGCTGCCACCGCGCATCAATATCGCGTCCGGCGAATCGCCAAGCGAAACGCGGACGGCATCCGGGAACGCCTTCCTGCGGATGAACTGGCAAGCCGTCAGTACGAAACAGCGGCCTTCGAGCGCGATATGCTGCATCGAGGACAACCAAGTGTCCCGGTCATCCGCGGTCGGGGTGCAGTACAGCGCGACATTCTTGGCGTACATCGCCATGCGCAGCATCGGCATGTAGTTCTCCCAACATATGACCGAGCCGATTCGGCCGTAGGGGCTATCGGCGAGCAGGCCGGTCCGCAGGATACTGCACACGGTCGCGGGAAAATCATCCCCGTAGTGCGCTTCCAGCGCCTCGATCTGGTCGCGCAGCAGCCGACGCAGTTCGGGCTCGACAGCCGGTAGCGGATGGCTCACGCCAGCGGGCTGCAAGCGGCACTACCCCGTCGAATTGGCGCAACCGCGACCAGAATGTATTGCGCCGTTGACGCAGACACGCCTGCCACTTGGGAACGCGGAGCCTGGCCCCGAATGACCGCAATGGGCGTGGAGTGTCGAGGACCGTTTGGCCGGTCAGCACCGCCCAAGTGACCGGGCGTGTTCGACCCACACCCGCCGCTGGCGAGTTTTGGACCCAATGACCGAGGCTAAAGCCCGACTGTAACTGACGTGGCTACAACCGCGAGATTTGGTGGGGACAAACGGCTACCACGAAAGAAGTTTTCCAGCATCCTGTGGCCGCTGACCGCATCGACAAACGTTATCCACGGGTGTTCGACGAGCGCCTGGCTACACCGTCGGGGACGACCTCCAAGGCCACTACAAAGCTGGTGCGCTTTGCCGCGTAGGCACTGCGCGCACAACGCAACCGCTTGGGCCTCTCCGCTGACGACTTCGGGAAACTGTTGGGCGTCAGCGACCAGTCAATTTACTACTGGGAGCGCGAACTGGCGCGTCCGCGCGCCGAGCAGACCGCCAAGCCGGCTGCGTTGCGAGGGATCGGGAAGCGCGATGCTGCGGACAGGCTGGCGAAGTTGAGTTCCGTAACAGCGGCGACGGAGCGTAAGGGCAAGTGATCGGAACGCACAGGCAACAGCGGGCGACGGGGGTGAAATCGGCAGAGGGCATCAATGCGCGCAATTGGCAATTGTCTGTGGTTCGTTCTGGGCGGGGCCTTAATGGGACTGGCGTGGTGGCTGGTCGGCTTGGTGGTGAGGACCCGCGTACAGCTTGACCAGGCGCTTTCCGCTTGCAACTTGCACCTGGCGGACGACGCGATCGCGCGGATCGAGCCCGCGGTCCCGGCCGGTTCGGTCGCCGGTACGCGGTGCGCGCCTGCCGCCATGGGCAGTTCGAAAGCGAACGGCCAGCTACGCGCGTGTAACGTTGGCCGATCTGCGCGGCTTGCAAGACTCAGTTGCGATTCGATATGGAGGTTGACGAGAGAAACGTAACGACGGTCCGAATGCTGCTCTCTACTAGTCGCGTCGCTTCGAACTCAGCGGTACGCGAATGGCAGGGGGTCGCCATTCAAACAACTGGCTCGAACTCGGGCGTCGATGGCGGCACGGCCTTCATGGCCGAGCTCACCGCCGGGGGCGAGCGTCGTACTACGTTGCAATCGCGTACAACTGTACACGCTGCATGCGCACCTTGACATTTCCTCTGTAATGTCAAGGCGCGTCCCTGAGATCGACCGCTTCTCGTCGGCGATCCAGACGGACAGCGTCCGGCGCTTCATTCGTGATCGCATCCGGTGTAGCCTTTTTGCTATTCCGCAACGAAGCTTCGTCGACGGCACATATCACCGTACCGATCGAAGCGCTTCCACGAGCGCAGGACTTTCGCGCAACGGCAGAAGCCAGTTGCACCAGCGCTCGAACTCGTCGCGCGTGATCGATTCCTGGTTGATCCGGGACCTGCCGCCTTCGACGGGCGCACCATCACGCCCCTCGGCGTCAAGAGCCACCACAATGGTGTCGACCAAGCGTGCCGGAATGTCCGTGACCGACACCGCTTCCATGGAGTGCTGCACGCGCAGGCTAAGCATCTCGAGATTGTCCAGATCCGCCAGCCACGGCCACCGGGCGCCGCGCACCGCGGACACAGCACTCGATGTTGGCTCAGGCTTTCCCAGACGCGCCCGGCGCGGCCACAGGCCTGGCAGGTATGGCGCGCCTTGGCCAGCGTCCGCCGATAAATGCCACGCACGACGGCATCGTCCGTCGTGAGCCGGAATGCGGGCTGGGAGCTGAACGGACAAACCGCGGTGACGCGAATTGCGGATCGCCCAGGGACGGCGGACATGGCCGCGGTCAGGCGATGCTGAGCCTCGCGCTGGAGTCGGACCCATCCCGACGGAACTTCGGGGCTGCCGCCGGCGATGAAGCGTAGTAGCCCAAGAAGATCGTATACCGGCTCCGGTCGCTCAGCAGCTGCTGCTGCGGCCTTCGTTGCCGCGATGGACTTGAAGAGTCGCTCGAGATCGTCGATACCCATGGTGTGCTCCTTCGATTGATCAGGAAAAGCCAGGACTGTGACGCCGCGGCCGGAGGCGAATGTCGTCCGGCGAGAGGTATCGGCGCCCCGCGATCGCGGCCCGTCCAAACGCCGCGATTAGCGTTTTGCGCGTTTCGCGCGGAGGCGCTCGGTGAAACGCTCAAGCACAGCGTTGTCGAGCACCGACGGAAAGTGAACTCCCCAGGGTTCGGCGGCGATGGTGTCGAAGTACAGGTGGCGCGCGATCTGGATCGTCTGTTCGGCCGTCGGCACGGGCACGTCGAAAACTTCGAACCTGGACAGCAGCGCTGGCTCGATCGACTCGTGGTAGTTCGCCGTGGCGATCCACTGCACGTTCGAGGCGCGTCGATCGGTAGCGGAATCGCTTCGTCGACGAAGCGGCGCGCGGTAAGACGTTCGAGCAGCGGGTACAGAATTGACGTGACCGGATACCGCGCAGTCGGTTGACGCCTTGTCCAACTCGTCCAGGACGATGATGGCATAGCCTAGTCCCCCAGTGCCAGCGCCTCGAACACCCGGCCCGGTTTGCCGGTGCTGTAGCCGACATCCAGCCCGGCCAGCACGAAGCCGCTCGAAACGCCACCAAGCCCGACTTCGATGAGGGGGATTCCGAGGACTTCGGCGAGCGCTTGCGCAAGCGCTGTCTTGCCGACGCCGCCCTCGCCGAGGAACAGGATATTGGGCAGGCGGGCGACTGGTTTCGGGCAGAGACTGGACAGCGCCGAGTTGGCCGCCACGAAATCGAGCGGCTGCCAAAAGTTCGGGAACCGCTGCCGAAGGTCGTCGATGGCGGTGAGTTGCAGCGCCGGGGCCAAACGCCGTCGGTGGCCTAGCGCCGACACACGCTTGAGATAGCCCAAGCGCGTCTCGCGGGCATCGGCCGACAGCAGGCGGGCATCTCTCAATACGCGATCCAGCGATTTCAGATCGAACAGTTCGATGCTGGTGTCCTCGCGTGGCGGCGGCAGCAGCGCGGCGACGCTGACATCGGCCGTGCAGCGGTGGAGAAGGTCCGACGCATTGCGGTCGAGTTCGCGCTTGGCCGGGTCAAAGCGGTCGTTGGTTCCCATGTTCAGCCTCCTACGGTCGAAAGTCGCTTGAGTTCCTGTAGGCGCCGATAGATGCGCTCGCGCTCGGTCCATACCTCGGGCGCATAGCCCCCGGGACCCGGATGAATACCCATCGAGGCGAGCTCCGGGTAGGTCAGCAAGACGTCCGCCTCGACCGCCTTGCAAACAGATACGGCCGCAGCTTTGCGATTGCGCGGAGTGCGTGTTCGCCGTCGTAGCCCAGGGCCTGTCAGGGCTGCTGGGCATGATTTCGTTGGAGTTCACCGTGTTTACAACCAGCGTCCTCGCCGATGATCTCGCGCAGCCGAACCAGGACCTCTCGGTTGTTCTGGCTCACGTCGAGGCGTGGCCGGTATGTCGGACTCTTACGCCCGGGCTGCAACTGTTTGGAGATGTGAATGCATCCCTCGCCATCGGTGAAGCCCGCTGCCCACGCAAGCGCTACTGCTTGCGCGAGTGAGTAGCTGGTGCTGAAGATCTGGTTCATAATGAACTCCTCCGTGTTTGAATTGCTATCCTGGAGGGCATTATGCTGGACATAGTGCGTGCATGTCAATACATTTTGTTTTCCTGTGGGGCGTTTTGTTGTATTTCAGCAGCACGAGGTACGTGATGATCAAATGCCATCTGAGCCGTTTGATGGGCGAGCGGAAGCTAAAGGTCGCGGAGGTCGCGCGAGATACGGGGTTGCACCGAAACACGCTGACGCAGCTGTATTACGAGACGGCGAGCCGCATCGACCTCGAGACGATCGACCGGTTATGCACCTACTTCGAAATTGGTGTCGGGGATCTGTTCGAGCTCACTGCCCAGGTGGAGAAGCGAAAGTGATCGGGGTGCTGCATTGGAAAGCGTCACGTCCGTCCCAATCGACAAGACCTACCGGCTGCTGAACCACGGCCCGACCGTACTGGTCTCATCCGGCCAAAACGGGGTGGTCAACGTCATGGCTGCGTCCTGGTTGCGTTGACCAGATTCTCAACCCGGCCAGGCAAGATTGTCCGGAAAGAGGTCTAGGAGAGCGCTCCAGCGGGAGGAGCCGGAGACTGCATTGGTGCGCCCGTCGGACGTTGCTCCCGAAATTCATGGTTCTGTGGCGGAAGCATGAAGGCTAATCAACCTGGACTTCGTTGGCTCGGGTTCTTGCTGGCCGTCTTCCTCCAGTCCGCGGTCTTAGCTGCCGAATTGGAAGGACAAGTCGTTGGCGTCGTGGATGGGGACACCATCGACGTCCTGACGCCGACGAAGACGCAGGTACGGGTTCGCCTGGCCGGCATCGACGCACCGGAGAAGGGGCAGGCGTTCGGCGCCGTGGCCAAGAAAGAGCTTTCCGATCTCGTGTTCGGAAAGCCGGCAACTGTCGAATGGCGAAAGAAGGATCGATACGGTCGCACAGTCGGCAAAGTCATCGTGAATGGCGTTGACGCCAACTTGAACATGGTTAAAGCAGGATTGGCGTGGCATTACAAACAGTACGCCGGGGAGCAATCACCTGCAGATCGCGCGAGCTATGACAAAGCTGAGGAAGACGCCCGGGCTAAGGGGGTCGGGCTATGGCGAGACAAACAGCCGGTCCCACCGTGGGAGTTTCGAAGGAAACCAGCACATGGAGCCTAGCTCAGTTCTAGCGCGCGAGTAGGTTTACAAACAGTTCGTCGAGAGCGAGTCGTTCAAGCGCTTCGTCCGCGACATGGTGTACGAACTCACGAATCAGGTTTGAGTTGAATACCGATCGCTAATGCACCGCGAGAAGCCAGAGGTTGTCGTGTCTTCGTCTCCACAAGAGGATGCGCGGAAGATTGGGGCGCTCCTGGCAGAGTTGGCTGGCGATCGCGTCGAATCCAGGCAGGTCTGCGTTACGGCCAGGACCAATGACGACATGGGCATTGTCGATACCCTAAGGAAGTTGGACCTTCCGTACCTTCGTCTTGATCGCGTAACACATCATGACCCCACCCTGCCTGGCGTCCGGCTTGCCGCAACGCACCGCATTAAGGGCTTGGAGTTCAGTGCCGTCGTCATGACTAGCTATCAAGGTGCTAGAAAGTACGCCGACCAATTCGCGAAATCGGAAGATGTGGGCGTTGCGGAAGATCTGGAGACCGCCGAGCGCTGCCTAGTTCACGTAGCGGCGACGCGCGCCAAGCGCTATTTGTTGGTTCTACGGCAATCGGCTGAGTAGCTCACCCGCGAAGGCCGAACTGAAGGGAGGGTGGACATTGGCGCCCCTGCGGGGCGGGTCCGATTCCTCGGAAGCCAGGAACTCGAACTGAGATCCTGCTCGCTTGCAGACGGATCTCAACGGGGCAGTGCAGGTACCGCCAACGTCAACGCGCTGACGTTCCAAGGTGATGTGTTGGCGATGCTGCGCCGCAACAACCCTGCGACGCTGGTCTGCGATCCGGGCCACTACGAGTAGATTGTCAATTGCACCTACGAGGCGCTGGCCGCACATTACGGCTGTGCGGTATTGCGCACAAGAAGCGAGACGATCGTGCCTGAACGGGGCGATCACCGCCGGTCACCCCGCCGTCTTACGTGGTCGTCAGCGCTACGAAGTTTGCCAACGTGATGACGGTCGCGATTGTAGCGATGCCGTGACTGCGTTAGATGACGACCGCGCTGAGGTGTCGAATACGGTCCAACACCGCAGTCCTTGCGTGCGCGTCAAGATGTGGCGCGGACGATGTTCCCGGCAGCGACAGGATGGACGGGGATGCGTTTACCCCTAATACGGATCCGGACTCAAACGCCTTGTCGGAGTTTTCCGGGCCTCTGGGCCGCCTCCTGCCGCTGCGTCAGGATCTTCCCCATCATCTCCAACTGGCGGGCGCCGGGTGCCCTTGGCGACTTTCGTGAGTGAATCCCAGACCGCTCGCGCCTCAGACGTCACCGGCCAACACGGCGCCCTGCAGCAACTCACCAGCCAGTACTCTTCCCGCCTTCAACGCATTCGTTTCGGCAGCTCTTTTGGCTTCGTTTCTGCCGCTTTCGATCGCGTCTAGCTTCGACGTCTGCAAGGATCTCCTTGGCCGCGGCAACGTCTTCGGCGTCGATTTCTGCCTGACTTCGGCGTTTGCGCGGTCGTCGCCATTTCGGTGGCTTCGTTGACCCTTGGAGGGACGTCAGTTTGCGGTTCCGTCCGGTCGGTACCGTTGCTCGTACTGGCTACGTCGCCGGCGGGAGCATCCGTCTGATCGGCCTCGGAACGGATCGTCGCCAACGGGGCGGCTGCCGATTGCGTCTTGGCGCCTTCGGTATCGTTGCCCGCACTAACGGTGCGTTTATGGACCGCCGGCTCACGCGCTTCCAATTCGGCATTGTCGGTACCGTTGCGCTCACCGGCGACATCCCCGGCGGGGGCATCAGCCTGATCGACCTCGGTGTGGTCGCCGTTAGCGGCGGCAGCTGCCGGTTGCGTCTTGGGGGCTTCGGCGTCGTTGCGCTCGACGTCGGTCGGTTGGGGTTCGGCCCGGTCGAGGGCGGCATGGCTGTTGACGGTGTCGTTCATGGTTCGGCTCCGTTGAGGCGAGTTGGGGAACCTTTAGTATATGCAAATGTCATGATAGTGTGTTCCGATAAGCAGTCATCGTAAAGAGATTTTTGACGAAAACGAGAACTTTTCGGGCTCGAGTTAGATACGAGCCCGGTTATAAGGCGCACTTACCGGTTTCTCCGCCGGAATCGCGCTTCAGGTGTGCCTAGCTAGGCGGTGGTATTTCGAGGCGAATCGGGGTCGTTGATGCTCAGACGCGGTCACTACCACTTCAAGGCCAAAACCGGGCGTCGAGCTCGGAAGGACCGGCCGCTAGGTGCGAAGCGCGCCCCAGGGCGGGCCGGGGATCGCGGGCAGTCCGCCGAACGCAAAGCCAAGTACTTGGGGCGCATAGGCTACAAGACGGGCGATCGAGAACTGCTGCACGCGGAGAGCGGCAACATGCCCGGCTGGGCACTATCTGGTCGCACCCCGCTGAGCCGGGCGGTGGGACTCGCGTATTGGCGGGCGACGGACAAGCACGAGCGCGTCAATGGGCGGCTTTACCGGCACCTCGAACTGGCCCTGCCGTTGGCACTGGACCATGGGCAGAGGCTGGCATTGGCACGCGAATTCATCGAGGACATCTTTCGCCGCATCGGCGTTCGGTTGCCGTACATGTTGACCATGCACGCTGGCAGGCCGACTAGGCGTTCACGGCGCAAAGTCAAGAACCCCCACTGCGACGTCCTGTTCTCAGAGAGGATTGCCGACGGTATCGATCGCACGCCTGAGCGTTGGTTCGCGCGGGCGGCAGCCAGTCCAAAGGGGCGGAAGATGGATCCCGCCGCAGGTGGCGCGCTCAAGACGGAGACGCTCAAGCCAGCCGCGTGGTTGGCGTGGGCGCGGATGCACTGGGCGGAGCTATCGAACCGGCACCTTGCTGCCGCTGGTCACGATGTGCGCGTCGACCACCGCACGCTCGAAGCTCAGGGAATCGCGTGCAGGCCCGGGCGCCACCTCGGGCCGAAGGCAGCGGGCTTTGAGGAGCGAACCGGTCAGAAGTCGCGCCGGCGTGCGTACGTCGAGCGGTGCGACCAGTTCGACCAAGAGGTGGAAGATGCCGAGACAGCATTAGCCGCGGTCGAGCTGGCTGCGGCGGGATCGGACTCCGAGCCCTCCTCTGAACGAGTGTTGATGCTCGATACCGACGACGGGTGGGAAACGGACCTTGAGGAGGCCCAGCGGCGTCGATTGCAGGAGGATCTGGTCAAGCGGCGGCGCGATAACGACGAGCGCTCTGCAGAAAGGTTGGCGGCCGTTCACCTGACCGACCAGCGTCTCCTGAGTCGTTGGCTGCTCGAACAGGATCGCTTGATGTCTGCCTGGTCTCACCGAGCGCAGGCCGCGCCGTTTGCGCGCGAATGGCGGTTAACGCCTACGACTGGCGGGGGTGCGTTTCTGTTCGAACAATATGAAACTGGCGCCAAAGTGCTCGACTTCGGCCCCACGATCTCGGTCGCTAACGGCAACGCTGCCGAAGCCTTGCTCGCCGTCAAGCTGGTTGAGGCCAAGGTTGTGGACGGGAGTTGGTACGGACCCGTTGTGGTCACAGGATCTGCCGAGTTCAAACTTGCGCTCATCCGCGCCGCATTGGACGCAGGCGTCGAGATTCAACCTAAGGCGGGCGAGGACTCGGAACTTCTTGCGCGGGTCCGGGAAGAGCTGCAGCCTTCGGCGCCGCCGATCGCCGACCCCCTCGCGCGGATGCGTGAGGCGTGGGTTCGTTACACCGATTCCGCCTCAGCTCCACGGGCGTTCCCGGGTGCGGCACCACCCACACCAGGTGCACGTAAGTCCTAGCGTGCTCGTCCGCCGGCGATGACGCCCAGTCGGCTCTTGGCGATGCAACCAACCGGCTTCCGCCTCACACCGTCGGCGTGACACTGTTCGGCGTCCGCCTGTTCGAGCCGCAGTAATCGTCCGTCGCACACCTGAATTGGCTATGCCGTCCGTTTCGCGATACCTGACATTGAAGTGCGGCGCATCAAATGGCGGTATCGGCCAACTCCGGAAGTACGCCGGCAGAAATTCTCAGGTCGGGAATGGCCGGTCTCAGGCGGAGCAGCCATTGTTGGCGGCTGCAGACGCGGCCATGGAGTCTCCATAGCAGCCGTCAACGATCGGCGGCGCCTGACAACATGACGAGTTGATCGAATGTCCGCGCGGCAGGCGATGGAGTTAACGCCTTCGAGCCGCCACAACTCAAGCGAAGACGCACGTCGTCCCAGCCTCAGTCGGTCAGACAGGCTTCCGAATGGTCATGGCGCCGCGAATGTCGCCCGGACGATAACCGACCGCCTTGTCGTCCGGGTAGAGTGCCTTCAGCTTCTCCGTGACCGCAGGGGTCAACTGTTCGGGCAGTCCGTGGCAGTTGAGGCACAGCGGCTGCGTCGGCAGTGCCCGCATGTAGCGATAGGACCGCTTCCCGTCTTCAACCACGATCTCGGCTTTCTCGAGCGTGGTCGCGCTTTCACCCGACGCCGCGCGACGATCGAAGTCCTCGAGGGCTGCCCGCTCCCACGCATCCGGCACGGCGCGCGGGTTGCGGTTGCGCAGGCTCACGCGGCGGATGCTCCAGCCGGTCTCGTCGGACGCGGCCTTCGCCAACTGGGGCGCCTTGTCGCGACATACGAGAATTGCGCCTTCGGGGCCGTTCTTCCCGATTTCCTCGGTAAGCACCGCGAGCAGCTTGGGTGGGACCGAGCCGGCCACCTTTCTCGCCTCGCCGACCCAAGCCGGCTCTTGCGCGCTGGCCGACATGATTGCGCAGAGGATCGCCGCCGCCATGACCGATCGCGTCGCAGCAATGTGCATCGAAGCCTCCCTGTCCCGATTGAACGGCCGATTCGCACGACCCGCGGTTGATCCCCAATCGTAGTACGACGACGAACCGCGTCGCGCCGCTGCGTCAACACCCGCTACCCGAGGGCCAGGTTCACGTCGACTTGACAATGACTCCGCGGCCCCACCGTCAACGACGGCCGCAATGCTCCTTCGGCGCCACGAGGATCGCGTCGACGACCGCCTGATCGAGGAGCTGAGCTTCGTACGGCATGCCGGTCAGTGCCGTGTATGCACGGGCAAAGGCGCGCAGATGATTCCGCGAGCCGCACATCAACTTCTCGTAGACTGCGTCGATGTCGGATTGGGTCGAGCGATCGATGGCGGACTGGATGTCCTCCATGTCGACTTCCTCGATGAGTCCGCCGACCATGAGCGCCTCCTCCGCGCTACGCATCCCATCGGCGACCAGCTTGTCGTAGAGCTTCTGCAAATCCCGATCGGTGAATTCACCGATCGCATTTCCGACGGCCGGATCGGGCAACCGATATTTGCGCAGGAGAAGCAGCATTGCATTCATGTGCTTCTGCTCGGAGACGGAAATGTTGGCGAACGGCGCAAGTCTCCACGCGTCGTAGAGCGTCAGGTACACGTCGCGCGCGAGCTTCTCCTCTTCGCGCATGAACAGCATGTCGGCGGCTTCCTCGGCGGTCGGGGCGACATACGTAGCTGTCGCCGGGTGCTGTGCTTGGGGCGGCGGGCCGAATCTGCCTGCCTCCAGCGGGGAACTGGCAAGCATCGCCAGTGCCAACGTCATTGCATAGACCGTTCGTTTGAACATGGATAACTCCTTGCAGCGTGATGGCAGCCTCGCCACCGTTGTGAACCTCCATCGATCGGGCCTGACCCGATGGGCATCGGGTTGCGCCCTCTGCCCACCCTACGACGCTCCCGCGCGGGAGACGGCCCCAAGGGACCGTCCCGCGTGCCCTCCGGTCACCGGCGCGGCACTTGGGTGATGTACACGCCTGCCATCCCGTCCTCTTCCTCGGTGCTGCCCTCGACCTCCATCTTGGCGCTGACCGCCAGCCAGTTGCCCCGCAGGCTCTCGCGCTCGATGCCCACTTCGGTGACCTTGGAGCCCGCGGGCGCTTTGGGGTCGAGCACCTGGCCGTCCGTGCGGTTGTCGACCACGGTGACGGCCGCCTGTCCCGGCGTCAGGCTGAGGTAGACTCCGGCCAGGTTGCCGCTGATGGCCTTGAACGCGGTGCGGGTGCCGGAGACCGCGACGAAGGCGGACGAGCGCCACCGTGCCGGTTCGCCGTCCTCCTCGCTCCCGTCCTCACCCCCGCCCACGCCAGGCACCATGCCCGAGAAGTTCCAGAACAGGAAGTCGCCGTACTGCGTCGGCGCCTTCGCGACCGCCTGCGTCGTCTTCGCGCCGGTGTCGTGCAGGAAGATGCCCTGGCTCACCGGGGCCTTGGCGGAGCAGCCCTGCGGTTCCGGGCACTGCGTCAGGCAGAACGCGATGCGGTCCTTGTTCCCCTCGGCCGGGCAGTGCAGGCGGATCGTCCGCATCGCGCCCCAGGCACCCCAGAACGCGACGTAGCGCCCGTCGAACGCGACACCCTCGCCCAGCCGGTTGAACACGGTGCCCTTCCGTTCGCCGGGGACCTGGTCGCCGATGCGCACGAGCGTCGTGAGGTCGGGCTGGTTGGTCTCCGGGTCGTACTCCTCGATTGGCGCCATGTAGATGCCGCCCAGCGTCGGGTTCTCCTCGTTGTCGAAGCCGGCGAACACGGCCAGGCCGTTCGCGGCACTGGGCGGGGAGGTGGAGCCGAACACCTTGCTGGTCCCGGGAATGAGGGTGTCGGTGTTGTTGGCGATCAGGACCACCAGATTCGTGCCGCCGCCGGGCCCGCCGTTGACGTCCTCGTCCACGAGATCCCGGTAGAAGACCCCCGTCCTGCCGACGTTCTCCACCGTGTAGTTGCCCTTGAACACGATGGTGCCGCCGCCGGTGACAGCCGGCGCACCCGGAAACACGTCGAACATGGTCGGCGGGTGGAGGCCGGGCACCGCGAAGAACTCGAAATCCGGCACGGCCCCCAGCTTGGCGACGCCGGTGATCAGTTCATCGAACGGGTTGGTGTAGATGCCCGTGGTGCCGACCCGGGTCTCGTCGCCCTCGGAACCATAGATCCACACCGGCTGGTGGTTCGCGCGTGTGGCAATCGTTGCCGACTCCATATCGATGCGCGGGAACGACGGCGTCTCGATGAACGTGGTGAGCAGCGTATTGCTCGGCGGGTAGTGGGCGTTGTTCGGCTGCGGGACCTCGGTCTTGCGGTCGAGGATGCGGATGATCGGGCTGCCGGCAACCGACATGTCGCGGGTGTAGATGCCGTGGACGGGTTGGTTCTCGTGCTCGGTGCCGTCCGCGCTGGTTACCGTGGCGCCGGCTTCAGGCTCTTCCTCGTGGCCGCCCGTGTCGCCTTCGCCTCCGCGACTGCGCGCCCGGACGACGACCAGGCCATCGCGATTCACCGAAGGCTGGTTGTAGCTATTGAAGAGTCGGCACTTGGTGATGTCCTGCTCGCAGCCCCTGGTCGGCATGAAGTCCGTGTTGTTCACGACCGTCGACCAACTGAACAAGGGCGGCGATGGGGGCGCGGCGGCAGCATGACCCGCCGCGGCTGCTACTGCAATCGCCGCCAGTGCAAGGCGCATCGGGGACGATTGTGGGGTCCGCATTTTCATCTCACCCTCCCTCTTACATCCCTATGGTTGGGTATCAAATCACCGGTGAAGGAGCAGGCGCTCTTCTCTGACCGTGCCTTGTCGTACCGGGGTGGACGATCATTCTGGCAACCTCGTGACACCTTCAGCACAAATTGACTGTGTCGGATGCAAGGGCCGGACGGGAGGATGTCCGGCCCAATGCCGTGCTATCAACGGTCAGGATCAAGCGGCACCGCAAGGCTGTTACTCTCGTTACCCGAAGCCTGCTCGTATTGCCTCCCAAGCCCGTTCAAGCCCACTAGGGCTTTCTACCCCCGCCACCCCTGGCGGCGGAGATGCAGACGTCAATGAACGTCAGGTAATCTGGGGCGCCGCGTACCCGAGCGACGTAGAGCCGGCCTTCCGTCTCCGCGGCGGGCTCGATGTCACCGAAGGAGGCCATCGTCAACAGGGGTAGATTGGGTGTGGCAGCGGGCACTGGCGGCGGCCCGATGATTGTCCCTACGTCGAAGTCGACGTCGTCTGCGTAAAACGTCAGCCGCCACCAGCCGGCCTTGTCGTAACCTCCGGCATTGAACGTCTTGAGGTTCCAGTTGTAGCCATAGACGTACTTGCCCTGGATATTGAGCTCGGCGCTATAAGGCAAGTCGGCCGTGAAGAGCGCGTCGCTCCATGTTTTGGTCGACGAGTTCCAAACCGGTGGCGTTTCCCCTCGGGACCCCCCACGCCGTCATACGGCGATGAACCCTCCACGCTTGGACTGCTCGGGCACGTCACCGCACCCGGAGACAGTTTCGCGAGATTCAACCGTGCGACGCCGGTGTGAATGATCGCGTACGGGGATGGGTACGTGTAATGCGAGAGGATGGGCGCTATCCGTGACCCGCGCGCCCCACATCTCGGTCTTGCCCGTGCCGAAGACGTGCCACATCTCGAAGCCCTGCATGGTGGAGGTCTCTTCGGAGAAGGGCATGGTCTCGACGCGCGCCACCGATGTGGCCGAGACGGTGCGCGACTCCAGGGCATCGCCCCAGTCCACGTACGCGGCGGTCTCCGATAGGCGGGGGCCGATCACCTCGGATTTCCACGTCTGGCCCGGTACCTTCTGCCAGTACATGCGTTCGATGATGTTTGGGTCCGTGCACAATGTCAGGCACTCGTCGCTGTACTTGTCATAGAAGACGCCCGTGCTGCTTACACAGGACTTGTTCGGGTAGTCAGCCAAGGGGTCTGTTTCAGGGCAGCCGTACGAAAAATTGGTGCCAAACGCCCCTGCCGTGACCGATGTCGAGGCCCCACCGATGGTGCCGCTGGCCCCACCGCTGTTGAGCTCGAGGATTGGGTAGGAAAGGTTATTGGAAACCTCGACCGGTGGCTTGCCGCCACCTTTTCCTCCACCGCTACCCTCAGGTGGTCCGCCCGCCGCTTGCAGGATCGACGTCGTCGCGAAAGCCAAGCCCAAGGCGATCGCGATCGCTTGCCAGACTTTGGATCGTGTCATTTTCAGTCTCCCACATGAAGGGCGCTACGGCGCATCGGGAGACTCGTCTTTCGGCGGGACCCGCACCCATGCCACGCGCGGCGCCTGGCACTAGCATATCGATGGCGGGGCACTTCTTTTGTGATGCAGGTCAACGATAGTCGAAACGGGACCGACAGCTTCGTCCACATGCCCGTGGGCTCATATACTGCAGCGCGCATATGGGCTTTCGCGCAGTTCTGGTTTCGCTGCTACAACGAGCTTGACGCAGCATCGGACTGTCGCGGTTTTCACCCGGGGCGGCCCGCTCGCGAGCACGAATTCAATGACCATGCTTGGCCCAACCTGAGATCCGACCGACATTGGCATCTATCGGTGCTACCTCATGCGGACTACCGTCGCCGAGTCGGCAGCAACGCACGGCCGTTGTCGAGATTGCGACCCCCACGGCTGGTCATGGCCACTCCGAGAGTCGGGGACGGCGGCCTCTCTCTCGTGCCTGGCTGTTCCAATGGCTCGATCGCGCACTGTCATCGTTTGAAGTGCGGCCGTTCAGCGGCAGTCTTCCAAGACTAGTAGGTATCCGGCGATCGCTGCTTCCATCGAACTCTGTATTTCTCGACGAAATCCGCGAACGGCGGCTTAGAAAGTACGTCGGCCACTGGGCCAGAAAGGTGCCGACGGCGGCTGTGGGTCGCGTCCGGGCTTAGGACCGTACGTGCCCAAGCGGCTGATGGATTTCCCTTACCCGACATAGCAATGTCAAGGCTGGCGGGCTTGAACCGGCCACCTCCTGCCGTCCATGCCCAAAGGAATTCGCGTAGGGAATGGCCGGAGTCAAGATGGAGCAGCCATAGCTTGCGGTCGCAGGCGCGGCGATGGAATCTCCAGAGCAGCCGTCAAGGATCGGCGACGCCAGCGAACCCCAAGGGCCAGGTTCGCGTCGCCGTGACAATGACCCCGCCGTCTCACCATCAACGCCGGCCGCAATGCTCCCCCGGCGCCACTAGAATCGCGTCAATCGCCGCCTGATCGAGGACCTGAGCTTCGTACGGCATGCCGGTCAGTGCCGTGAATGCACGGGCGAAAGCGCGCAGATGGTTGCGCGAGCCGCAACTCAACCTTTCGTAGACGGCGTCGACGTCTGCCTTGGTGGAAGTCGCAATCGCAGCCGCGTTGTCTTCGATGTCTACCTCCTCGATGAGCGCGCCCACCTTCAAAGCGGCGGCCGGGCTTTGTGCCCCCTGCACCAGAAGCGTGTCGTACAGCGCCTGCAAGTCCGGGTTCGCGAATTCGCCAATGAGCTTACCCGCAGCCGGGTCGGGCAACTGGTAGTTGTTGAGCATGCGCAGCATCGCATTCATGTGTTTCTGCTCAGCGGCAGCGATAGCGATGAACGGCGCCATTTCCCATGTCTCGGCTAGCGTGAGATAGACATCGCGCGCGAGCTTCTCTTCTTCGCGCATGAAGGCCATGTCTGCGGCTTCATCCGCGGTCGGCACGGTGTAGGTGAACGTCAAGGGCACGGCGGGTCGCACCGCGCGACCGCTCGCTGGATTGGCATTGCCCGCGTACAGCGGTGCGCTCGCCAGCACGGCGAGGGAGAGTGCGGCGATGGTGAGTGTCTGTTTGAACATGAGTGACTCCTGGGTTATCGGTGGCGAGTTCGCCCCCGGGTGAAACCGGCTACCGGCCTCGGCTGCCACCGCCTAGCGATCCAGGGCCCGGTCCGCGGCTTGCTGCGCGGCTGCCTCAGGCGCAGCGGCGGCCGCGCCTGCGACGAGCCGATGCGAGAGCAGGAGCAGCGGAGCGATCATGGGGTGGAATGAGGTCAGTCACAGAACGATTGATGGCAATTCTGGGCAACGGGTATTGCGCGCTCATTGCCGGAGCGCAACAGGATGTATCAGTTTGTTTCGCGAAGTGTTCGCGTGGTCGCGAACTGGTTACCATGTCCTCCATTGCCGCAGCCTTTCGCTGCGGGAAGGAACACTGCGCGATGAGCGGGACGGCAGCAGTACGGATTCTTGTGGTCGATGACGACGTCGCATTGCGCGATCTGGTCACCGATTACCTCACCTCCAGCGGCTTCGCGGCAGAGGGCGTCGGCGACGCCGAGGCCTTTCGAGCAAGCGTCGCCGGCCAAAGGCCCGACCTCGTCATTCTCGACCTGATGCTGCCCGGCGAAGATGGCTTGAGCCTGCTGCGGTGGCTGCGCGCCACCGGCGGCCCGCCCGTGATCATCGCCTCGGCGCGCGGCGAAGAGGTGGACCGCGTGATCGGGCTCGAAGTGGGCGCCGACGATTACCTGCCCAAGCCGTTCGGGCCGCGGGAACTGCTCGCGCGCGCACGCGCGGTGCTGCGGCGAGGCACGCACGCCGACTCGGCGCCGGTGCCGGAGCGCGCCGTCTTCGGCCCCTTCCGCGTGAACCTCGCCAGCCATACCTTGGTCGGCGCAGACGGCGAAGTCAATCTGACGACCGGCGAGTTCACATTGCTGCGGGAGTTTCTGGATCACCCCAATCAGGTGCTGACACGCGACCGTCTCATCACCCTGATCAAGGGCTACGATCGATCGCCGTTCGATCGCAGCATCGACGTGCGCGTTACGCGCCTGCGCCGGAAGATCGAACCCGACCCGGACAGCCCGATCTACCTGCGCACCGTCTGGGGAGAAGGCTACTTGTTTACCCCACAGGGGCAGGCCACTGCGTGACCTCCCGGCCGTCGCTGTTTCGCCAGGCCGCGATCTCGATCGCCACCGGGCTCCTGGTGTTCCAGTTGATCTCCGGCACTGGCGTGCTGATGTTCATCCTGCTGCCGTTGGCGCAGCGCTCGGCCGACGATTTCGCTGCGTTGCTGGTCCTGTCGGCGCGTACCTGGGTGGAGCTACCGCCCGAAACGCGGCCGGCTTTTGTGCTCGAACTCGAGTCCGGTCACGGCCTCGGTCTCCAGGAAGTTGGAGAGGCGACAGGCGAGGACGTCGGGCACCACCACCCCTACATGAGTTTCCTGCGCACGGCGCTGGCGCGCCGGGTCGACGCCGATGCCGTGCCGCAGGTGACCGAGACCGCGGACGACCGCTTTCACGTCGACATCCCCATGGCCGGCCGCGTGCTCCGCTTCAGCTTCTCCGCCGATCGCGTCAATCCGCAGCCGCTGCTCACGCTGGGCTTGACCATCGTCGCGGCGCTGCTGGTCGCCGGGGTCCTCGCCTGGGTGCTCGCGAAGCGGGTGAGCGCACCGTTCGCGCGCTTTGCGGCGGCGGCGCGACAGATCGGTGCGGGCGAGCGGCCCCCGGAACTGCCCGAGTCGGGCGAGCGGGAATTGGCCACCCTGGCACGCGTGTTCAACACGACGGCCGCGCAGCTCGCCGCGCAACGCGAGAACCAGAATACGCTGCTGGTCGGCATCTCCCACGACCTGCGCAGCCCGCTGGCACGGCTCAGGATGGCGTTGGGAATGCTGGCCGAGGAGCGCGAATCGCCGCTCGTGGCGCGCATGGAAAGCGATGTCGCGGCGATGGATGCGCTGATCGGCGCCCAACTCGCGTTCGCGCGCGCCCGCGAGCGCGAGCCGGCGTCTCCCACTGATGTCGATGCGCTGCTCGGCGAAATCGTTGCTGCGGCAGGCGGCCAGGCGCCAGCGGCGATTCGCCTGCGGACATCGGGGATCCGCTGCCTGGCGACCCTGGCGCCGGTCGCGCTGCGTCGCATCCTCTCCAACCTCATCGACAACGCGCGCATCCACGGGGCGCCACAGGACGTCGAGGTGGTCCGCCGGTGCTGTGGCAGCACGGTCCTCATCGGCGTTCGCGATCGTGGTCCGGGGATTCCACCGGAGTTGCGCGACGCCGTCTTTCGTCCGTACTTCCGTATCGAGGTGTCGCGCAGCCGCGCCACGGGGGGCAGCGGCCTGGGTCTCGCGATCGCCCGGCAGCTGGCCGACACGCACGGCTGGCAATTGGCGCTCAAGCCACGAGTGGGCGGCGGGGCCAGTTTCTGGCTGGCGATTCCCCAGGCGGCGTCGGCAGTGCCGGAGTCCCCGTCAGTCATGGAAGGGTGACCCGTAACACCGAGCATTTCACCTGATGGAAAGTGCTCAAGTGCGAGCGGATGATCCTGGAACGCGGAGTTGCGGTCGGCGAGGGCGAGGTGCCGCAGATGCCGCGCTTCGGCCACGAGGACGAGACCGGTCAGCCGGAGTTCTCGTGTCAGGGCTATCGCGACATCCTAATCGACCGGCGCGAGCGTGGCGACCTCCCGCTTGCACTTCAGCCCACGCGCAAGCGTGCGAGTGGGATGCCGCGGCTGCCGGCCCCGTCGGCGCCGCAACAACCTGAAACAACCTGTCACTGATGCGCAATCGCTAGACCGTCTTCGCAGCCGAGAATGTCGTCAGAAAGGATCCTGTCACTACCATGAACCCCCGCTTCGCACGCGCTTTGTTGCTCTCGGGCTCGCTGCTCGCATTCGCTGCCGAAGTGATGGCGGACACTGCCACCCCGCCGGCGTCGGTCGCCGAGAGTCCGATGCCGGCTACGGGAGCGATGACGGCGCCCCCCAATGGGGACAGCGGTCCGCAAAAGGAGAAAGACGCCAAGAATAAGCCCGTCCCGGCGAAGGTCGTCGCAGCGGGCACCAATCCGCGAGCACCGGCTGACCCACCGCTCCGCTTCGGCATCGGCTTCGAAGCGCGACGTGCCATTGGTTCCGGCGGGCGCGGTGGGGTCGGTAACAATGTTGCTGGAAATGGCACAGGAGCCGGTAGTGGTGCCACTGCCAGCGCTGGTGCTGGTGCTGGTGCTGGTGCTGGTGCTGGTGCTGGTGCCGGTGCCGGTGGTGGTGCGGCGGTGGCGGTGGCGGCGGTGGCGGTGGCGGTGGCGGTGGCGGTGGCGGTGGCGGTGGCGGTGGCGGTGGCGGCGGTGGTGGCGGCGGCGGTGGCCGCTAAGGTCAGAGCCCTGACCTCGTTGTTCTCGACCTCCTGCTGCCCAGCGAAGATGGCTTAGGCCTGCTGCGGTGGTTGCGTGCCACCCGCGGACCGCCGGAGATCATCGCCTGGGCGCTGGCGAAGTGGGCCGGATTCTGGCTGGCGACTCCCAAGATGGTGTCTGCAACGCCGGGGCCTCGTCAGTCCCCAAAGGCTGACCGCGCTTCGGCCGCGTGGCACGCCCATGTGGCGGCTGCGATCGAAACAACAGGAAACACACCGACGCAGCACGGACATCGCTGCGTTACACGCGGCCCCCAGGATGGCGGTACCGAAAGCGACCACCACGCCAATCCGGATCCGCGCGCTGCACCACTGCAATAGCAGCAAGGCAGCGCAGCCAACAGGGCAAGGGCAGGCGCGGTATGGAACGCCAACGGCGACAAACCATCATCCATCCACAAGGAGCGCTTCCATGAACACCCTCAAATTGCTTGCCGTTGCAGTGGTCTCCGCCACCCTGGCCACCGCAGTTTATGCGAAGGGTCCCGCCGGCAACGGCACGGGCAATGCGTATAGCAGCCAAGGGCGTAACGCCGCGCAATCGGCCGGTCGCGCTCCGGCAGCTGCCGCGACCGCCGGCGCCGCCCATGGCACGCAAGCGCGCAGCCAAACGCGTGACCCCGCCGCCAACACAACCGGCACTCCGATCCAGTCGCGCGACCGCATTCACACGCCAGGCACGGGACTAGCGACGCCGACCCCACCGGCTAACTGAACGCCGGGAGAACGACAGCGGAACTGCGTCGAGACCAATCAACGCCGCGCCGCTGTCGTGGAAAGACCTCCGCGCCTGCCCCGCCGACGATACCGGCGATGACGATGCGTCGAACGCCATGGAACGCACGCGTTGCAATAGCCGGCGCGATCCGGCTGGCGAAGACCAGCAGCATGCCTACCAGCTGCACCGACGCCGTCACCGTGATGCCGAACAGCAGATAGAAGGCCAGCCGCGGCCAGCACTGCGCTGGCCCCAGCCACAGGGCCAGGACGCCCACGTAAAGCAGGGCCACCGGCAGCCACTGCTGCCACCTTACCTCAAGGTCAGCAGCACGGCGCCGGCAACGGCTACACCTCCTGCCGCCAGCTGCGTCGTCAGAGCGCTGCCGTGCTCGTCGAGGCCGGCCAGGCCCGCCGCGATAACGCCAAGGACAGCCACCTACGCGTTGGCAAGGTCGATGAAGGTGATTCCCCGCCGCAGGACTTCGATCCCCAACGGTACGTAGGTGGCGAGCACCAGCAGGCCGGCGGCAAACGGCGCTGCCAGCATGCCAAAGTCGATGCCATGCAGTTCGGCATTCCTGGTTTCTGTCTGTGGCCCGGGCCAATCCGCCCGGGTCGACGGCGCAAGGCAGTGCACAGCCGGCTTTGCGATCCTGTGTCGCTGCCGCTGCCGGTCACCCGCACTCGTCGACACCCGGCGGTGAAGGTGGAACGAATGTGTCCGTTGACCGCCGCTGTCGCCAAATTCTGAATTCGTCGGCAATTCACATCGGGAATGGCCGGTCGCAAATGTACATCGGTCACTGGGCAATAGAATCGCCACCGGCGGGTATGGGTCGGGTCCGGTCCACCACCTCACCGGGCTGAACGGCGGCTCGACGAATCACACCGGCCGTTTGCACCCGGGCGACCGCTGTAGATCAAGCAGCGGTCGGCCAAGTCGGCAAGGCGGGGGTCCCTGACCGGCCATCAGCAGACGGTTGGGGTCGGCGCCCAGCTTTCCACAAAGCTGCCGCAGCGGATCGAGCCGCGGCGGGCAGATCACCTATCACGGGCCGGGGCAACTCGTCGTCCGCCTGCTCTGCGACCTGCCGCGCACGCGGCTCGGCATCCGCGCCACGGTCGGGACGATCGAGGCGGCGGTGATAGTATTGCTCGCCGAATTGGGCGTTGCCTCGTACGGTAAGCCTGCGGCGCCAAGTGCTTATGTCCTGAATTCCAGGGCCGAGGCCAAGATCGCCGCCCTTGGATTGAGGGTCCACAATGGCCGCACCTGTCATGGGCTCGCGGTGAACATCGCGATGGACCTCGCCCCGTTCGCCGATATCGACCCTGCGGCTTTCGGGGACTTGAGTTCGGACTTATTCGAGTGATATCACCAGCGCGATTCCGCAATTCACTGCATCGATTCGCGAGGATCGTACGCATCGCGTGGTGGCGAATCGGCGTGGCTGCGTTCGCCGCTGGATTCATGGTGCCGCAGGCGGCACTCGCTCAGATGCCGGCACCAGTGACGTTCGTGCAGTTTGCCGGACAGACGGTTCCCGGACTGGGAGCGACCGGCGCTTGGTTGGCCAATCCCGAAGTTCGACCGATCAACATTGCCCACCCCGAACGCTCTGTTGCGCTGGGGTTGATCAAGCCCATAGATACGCAAGGCAACGGTCGCCCCGACCTCTTTGTCTGCCACTTCTCGTTTCCGCCCGATGACCCGATTCCGCAGCCTTGCCGCTTTCTGCGGCCCCAAGCCGACGGGTCGCTGATTGAGGTAACGCGCAAGCTCCTTGGCCCAGGGCCGTTGCCGGCTGCAGTACATCCGCGCGAGGTAATCGTCGCCGATTTCAATCGCGATGGTTTGCCGGACATTTTCCTCGCCGCGCACGGCTACGACGCGCCCCCATATCCGGGAGAGGCCAATGTCCTGCTCCTCTCCAACGGCGACGGCAACTACACCGATCGCTCGTCTACGTTGCCTCCGGTGTCCGACTTCACGCATTCCGCCTGCGTCGGCGACGTTAACGGCGACGGATACCTGGATATCTACGCAGGCAATGTCGACAACCGGATCAAGCCCTATTTCCTGCTCGGCAACGGTGATGGCACATTCACCCAGACAAAGGGGGGGCTGCCGACGTCGATCGCCGACTTGCTGGATGCGTATACGAGTTGCCTTATTGCCGATTTGGACCGGGATGGACATCCGGAACTGGTACTCGGCTATTTCGGAGGTCTGGAGGGGCGTCCCCAGGAGAACCTCATTCTCTGGAACGACGGCGCCGGCGACTTCACCAATCGGCCGCGCTACGCACTGCCGCCGAATCCGCTCGGGAACAACAACTTCATCACGCTCGACATCGTTGTTCTGGACGCGAATCGCGACGGGCGTCCAGACCTGCTCGTCCTTTCGTCGAGCAAGGTGGGAGCCAGCGGATTCGACCTGCAAATGTTGATCAATCGCGGTGACGGCACGTTCGTCGACGAGACTGCCGCGCGCATCGGCCCGTCGGCATTTCGCCCCTCCGGTCCGTGGTGCGCGTTCATCACGTTGGCCGACCTCAACGGGGACGGGTTCGAGGACTTCTATTGCGATAACCTCTATGGGGGCGAAACGGAAACGGTTTCCCGCTACTGGCTCAACAATCGCATTGGTGGCTGGACGCCAATCGTGCCGGACTCGCTTCCGGGAGGACTGAGCAGCGGATTCATCCAAATCGTGGATTTCGACGGCGATGGAAGCCAGGATCTGGTCAACGTCGGACAAATGGGGCCAGATATCTGGTACTCGTCGTTTCGCAACGTGACCGTGCGCACCGTGCCCAGCGAACCGATCATCCGCGGAGCCGCTGCCGGTGACGCGCAAGCCTCGATCTCCTTCACACCTCCGCTCGCCAGCGGGGCCTCCCCGATCACCGGCTACACCGCGACCTGCACGCAAGGGACGCGGCCAGGCACTTTCATTGCGTCCGGACCGGCCTCGCCGCTCGCCGTGACTGGGCTTTCCAATGGCAAGCCCCACCTCTGTTCCGTGACCGCCAGCAGCGCGGCCGGCACCAGCCTGCCTTCGAAGTCCGTGTCGGTCAGGCCACTTGCCAATTCGGTGGACAAGTACAGCGCGATCGAGTTCTACAACGCCTCGCTCGACCACTATTTCATCACCTACGTCGCCGACGAGATCGCCAAGCTCGACAACGGCACGTTCAAGGGGTGGGCTCGCACCGGCGAGACCATAAAGGCCTATCTCACTCCACAGGCGACCACGTCGGCGGTCTGCCGCATCTACATCCCGCCGGGCAAGGGCGACGGGCACTTCTTCGGCCGCGACAATGGCGAATGCGACGGTACGATGAACAAGAACCCGACGTTCGTGCTCGAGTCGGCGACATTCTTCCACCTGTACCTGCCGAAACCTTGGCAACTGCGCCACCGGAACGGTGCCGATCTATCGCGTGTACACGAATCGTGCCGACGCCAATCACCGCTACACGGCGAGCCGCGCGACGCGCGACCTAATGGTGGGAAAGGGATGGATCGCGGAAGGCGACGGGCCCGACACCGTGGTTATGTGCGCTCCGCAGTAGAGGCGCGTATCCCGCGGCTTACGGCAGTACGGCGGGCAGCGACCGCCTTCATCGCTCGCGGACTGAAACGGGCGGGGCCGGCAACGTTTGCAACGGCCGCTTCCGGTACGACCCGATGTCCGGAGTGGGTCGGCACCCGCCAGCGGCAAGTCCGAACGAGACGTCTGCTTCCGCTGTGAGCCCTTCCGTCGGCATGTCTCTTCGACGGACGTGAATGAATCGAATTTTTCCGTTCGCACCCACAAATGCGTTCAGGCCCCGGGTGCCGGTCGACGAATTCGAGCGCGGCGAGTTTCGGGAAGGCCAAACTACGCGACTGGCGCACGAAACCGTTCGAGCGCCGCGCGGTCGATCTCGATGCCCAGTCCCGGTCCGTCCGGAATTCGCACGACACCGCGAACATGCTCGAGCGGGCGGATCAGCACCGCCTGCCGGAACGGATGTTCCGACCGGTCGAATTCGAGGATGGGTTCGAGCGGCGTGCGCCGCAGCGGGGAATGCGGAAGCACGGCCAGCAATTGCAGCGACGCGGCCAGTGCGATACCGGTGCCCCACACATGGGGCACGTAGCGAACGCCGTACGCCGCTGCCATGTCGGCGATCTTCTTGCACTCCGACAGCCCGCCCGCCGCGCACGTGTCCGGCTGCACGATGTCCATCGCACGCGTCTCCAGGATCTCGCGGAAGCCCCAGCGGGTGAACTCGCATTCGCCGCCCGCGACGGGGATCGGCTGGCCGCGCCGCACTTCGCGGTAGCTTGCGAGGTCTTCCGGAATGACGGGCTCCTCGAACCAACCGATGTCGAGCGGCGCCACCGCGCGCCCCAGCGCGATCGCCTCGATCGCGTCGAAGCCGTGGTTGGCATCGAGCATCAATCCGAACGCGGGACCGACCTTGCGCCGCACGGCACGGATCAGTGCGACATCCGCGTCGACGTCGAAGCCGATCTTGATCTTCGCCGCGTGGAAGCCCTGCTCGGCATAGCCCGCGACCTCGTCGACGACGTACTCGAGCGGATCGCCCTGCTCGACGCGGTAGGTGCCGGTCGCGTACGCGCGCACCTGCGTGCGCAGCGCCCCGCCCATCAGCCGATGCACCGGCACGCCGAAGTGGCGGCCCTTCAGGTCCCACAGCGCGATGTCGACGCCGGACAGCGCGCTGATCGCGAGCCCCTTCTGCCCCTGGTCGCGATACGCGCCGTAGAGGTCCTCCCAGATCGCCTCCGTGTCGAGCGGATTGCGGCCGATCATCCGCGCCGCATACGCCTGCACGATCGCCGCGTTGAGCGGCGCCGGCCCGAAGCACTCGCCCCAGCCGACCGTACCGTCCTCCGCGATCACCTCGACGAGGCATGCCGACCGCGTGCGCGTGCCATTGAACGACCAGTGGAACGGCTCGGTCAGCGGCGCCTCCAGCACGTGCGTGCGGACGTCGGCGATGCGCATGGCGTCGGAGCGAGGTGGTCATGGTCATGGCTACTGATTGGGACGAAACTACCGTTTGGCAGGAAAGTGGCACGCGACCGCGAGCGAAGACATCCTGCGGGACTGCACGCCGCAACGACAATCTGCGACCGGCGACTGCGATCACCGCAGGCAGTCAGCCCGCACACGCGCGCTACCGAACCGCCGCGAAGCGGCTCATGAACCGCGCGCCTCGTGCCTTTTCTACACGAAAGGCGCCCGGCCGCCCGAAGCCTTTCGTGCTGACTGCCGTCGGTTTCAATTCCTGGAGCGCGCAGCGCGGAAGGATTTGTAACCGCCTCAGTACCTTCCCCCGTTCTTCTGGAACCGCCACGCATCGGCGCAGATCGCCTCGAGGTCGCGGGTCGTGCGCCAGCCCAGCACCTCCGCCGCGCGCGCGGGGTCGGCATAGTAGGCGGCGACATCGCCCGGTCGACGTGGGCAGATCGACTTGGTGAGTCGGCGGCCACACGCGGCCTCGAATGCCGTCACCACTTCAAGCACCGAGTACCCTTGACCCGCCCCCAGGTTCAGCGTGACGGCACCCGGCACGGCGGAAAGGTGGCGCAGTGCCGCGACGTGTCCCTCGGCCAGGTCCTGCACGTGCAGGTAGTCGCGGATGCCGGTGCCGTCGGGTGTGGGCCAGTCGCCGCCGTAGATCGCGAGCTCCGGCAACTCGCCGCCGGCAATCTTGCACAGGAGCGGCACGAGGTTGTTGGGCCGCGTGCGCGTCACCTCGCCCAGCATGCCGGACGAGTGCGCACCCGCCGGATTGAAGTACCGCAGGATCGCGATGCGCCAGTTCGCGTTCGCGTGGGCCAGGTCCCGCAGGAAGTCCTCGACGACGCGCTTCGTGCGGCCGTAGACGCTGTGCGGGCGAAGCGGCGCGTCCTCGGTCACGGGAAGGTCGTCCGGCTGTCCATACACGGTCGCGGAAGAACTGAACACGAGCGTGGCCACTCCGGCCTCGCCCATGACCTCGGCCAGCGTGATCGCACCCGCGACATTGACGTCGTAGTACGCGAGCGGCCGCGCTTCGGACTCGCCCACGGCCTTGAGCCCGGCGCAGTGGATGACGGCGGCGATCGGATGGTCGTGAAATACCGCCCGCAGCGCGGAGGCGTCCCGCACGTCCGCGGTCACGCAGGGGACCGGCCGGCCGGCGAGCGCCTGCAGCCGGGGCAGCACGGCCGGCGTGCTGTTCGCGAAATTGTCGAGCACGACGGGCGCGTAGCCGGCGCGCGCCAGCTCGACGACGATGTGCGAACCAACGTAGCCCGCGCCGCCGGTCACCAGGATCGTTTCGGTCATGGGTCTTCTGCAACGGGTTCGGGGAGACCGTTGATGCTACACGACGTTTTGGGGCCCCGGACAAAGAAAAACCGGGCGAAGCGCCCGGTCGTTTCCCGCACTGCGACGATTCGTCGCGTGCCGCTAGGCGGCCTTGCCTTCCTCGGCCACCGGCTCGCCGTCGGGGCGCCCGACCAGCTCGACGTATGCCATCGGCGCCGCGTCGCCCTGCCTGAAGCCGAACTTGAGGATCCGCAGATAGCCGCCCGGACGCGCCTGGTAACGCGGACCGAGTTCGTTGAACAGCTTCGTGACGACGTCGCGGTCGCGCAGGCGATCGAACGCCAGGCGGCGATTGGCCACGGTGGCGACCTTCGCCAGCGTGATCATCGGCTCGGCGACGCGGCGCAGTTCCTTCGCCTTCGGCAGCGTGGTCTTGATCGCTTCGTGCGTGAACAGCGAGTTCATCATGTTGCGCAGCATCGCGAGGCGATGGCTGCTGGTGCGGTTGAGTTTCCGCAAACCGTGACGGTGACGCATGGTCGTATCCTTTCGAACGATTGGCGCGCTTGCGGCGCGCCGTTACGATTATTGTTGTTCCTGTCGCGAGTCGACGTTCAACTGTCGCTCACGCATGCGCGCGGTCGCCTATAGAGGCTGTCACTCCGCACACGTATTTTCCTGCACTTTCCACCGAAAACCGTGTGGCTTCGCCATCCGGTTTTCGGCAAACTGGCTTCGGCCGTAAAAGTCGCGACGCAAACGCAACGTCATCTACAGCCGAGCGGACGACTTTTACGGACGATCAAGCCCTGCCGGCGGCCAGTTCTCGAGCTTCATGCCGAGCGAGAGTCCGCGCGACGCGAGCACTTCCTTGATTTCGTTGAGCGACTTGCGGCCCAGGTTCGGCGTCTTCAGCAGCTCGGTTTCCGTGCGCTGGATGAGGTCGCCGATGTAGTAGATGTTCTCGGCCTTGAGGCAGTTGGCCGAACGCACCGTCAGCTCCAGATCGTCGACCGGACGCAGCAGGATCGGGTCCACCTGCGGCGAGCTGCGCTCGGCGGCCGGCGTGTCCGTGCCCTTCAGGTCGGCGAACACCGACAGCTGCTCGACCAGCACCGACGCGGCGTAGCGCACCGCCTGCTCGGGCTCGACGACGCCGTTGGTCTCGATGTCGAGGACGAGCTTGTCCAGGTCCGTGCGCTGTTCGACGCGCGCCGACTCCACCGCGTAGCTCACGCGGCGCACCGGCGAGAACGAGGCGTCGAGCAGAATGCTGCCGATCGTGCGGCCGCCTTCCGGCTTGGCGCGCGCCGTGGCCGGCTGGTAGCCCCGGCCCTTCTCGACGCGGATTTCCATCTCGAGCTTGCCGCCGGCCGTGAGGTGGGCGATCACGTGGTCGGGATTGATGATCTCGACGTCGTGGTTGGGCTCGATGTCAGCGGCCGTGACCACACCCTCGCCGGACTTGGCGAGGCGGAGCATCACGTGGTCGCGGTTGTGCAGCTTCAGCACGACACCCTTCAGGTTCAGCAGGACGTCGACGACGTCTTCCTGCACGCCGTCGAGCGCCGAGTACTCATGCAGCACGCCGGTGATCTTCACTTCGGTGGGAGCGTACCCGGGCATGGACGAGAGCAGGACGCGGCGAAGCGCATTGCCAAGCGTGTGGCCATAGCCGCGCTCGAACGGCTCCATCACCACCTTGGCGTGGAACGGGGAGGTCGATTGCACGTCGATGATGCGCGGTTTCAACAGAACATTGCTCTGCATGCGAAATCCTCTTGCGAATCCGGAGGGGGCGCCGGAATTGCGCGAATATCTGTCTGCCGGTTACTTCGAATACAGTTCGACCACCAGGCTCTCGTTGATGTCCTGGCCGAATTCGGTGCGGTCGGGTGCGCCCTTGAAGGTGCCGGTCATCTTGGTGGCGTCGACCTCGACCCAGGAGGGGAAGCCGACCTTTTCGGCGAGCTGCAGCGAATCCTTGATGCGCAACTGGGCACGGCTCTTCTCGGTGACCGAGACGATGTCGCCGGCCTTGAGAATCGCCGAGGGCACGTTGAGCTTGCGGCCGTTCACCACCATCGCGCAGTGCGTGACGAGCTGCCGGGCCTCGGCGCGCGTCGAGCCGAAGCCCATCCGGTACACGACGTTGTCGAGCCGCGACTCGAGCAGCTGCAGCAGGTTCGTGCCGGTCGAGCCCTTGCGGCGGTTGGCTTCGACGAAGTAGCGGCGGAACTGGCGCTCCATCAGGCCATACATCCGGCGCAGCTTCTGCTTTTCGCGCAGCTGGTTGCCGTAGTCCGACATGCGCATGCCGGACTTGACGCCGTGTTGGCCGGGTTTCGTGTCCAGCTTGCACTTGGAGTCGAGTGATCGACGCGCGCTTTTCAGGAAAAGGTCAGTGCCTTCCCGTCGCGCCAGCTTGCATTTGGGTCCGAGGTATCGAGCCACGTTGCTATCCTAGTTTGGGTTGTTGCGTGAGCAGGTATTGCCGGTGCTCGGGTGAAGGTACGGCGCGGCGCGCAGTCCGGTCACCCGATCACGCGTTCACCCGGTCACTGCTTAGATGCGACGCCGCTTCGGCGGCCGGCAGCCGTTGTGCGGAACCGGCGTGACGTCCGTGATGCTGGAGATCTTCATCCCGAGCGCGTTAAGCGCGCGCACCGCGGACTCGCGGCCGGGGCCGGGTCCCTTGATGCGCACTTCGAGATTCTTCACGCCGCACTCGGCCGCCGCACGGCCGGCGGCTTCCGCCGCGACCTGCGCCGCGAACGGCGTCGACTTGCGGGAGCCCTTGAAACCGGCGCCGCCCGACGTCGCCCACGACAGGGCATTGCCCTGCCGGTCGGTGATCGTGATGATCGTGTTGTTGAAGGACGCGTGGATGTGCGCGATTCCTTCGGTCACGTTCTTCTTGACCTTCTTGCGCGCACGGGCCGCGGTGGCCTTCTGCGAGGGTTGCTGTGCCATCTTCGATGTTCCCTAAAGTGTCTTGCGCGCGCTTACTTCGTCACGCCCTTGGAGAGCGCAACGGTGCGGCCCTTCTTCGGTCCCTTGCGGGTACGCGCGTTCGTGCGGGTGCGCTGGCCGCGCACCGGCAGTCCCTTGCGATGCCGCGAGCCGCGGTAGCAGCCGAGGTCCATCAGCCGCTTGATGCTCATCGTCACCTCGCGGCGCAGATCGCCCTCGACGGTGAACTTGCCCACCTGCTCGCGGATCTTGTCCATCTCCGTGTCGGAGAGGTCCTTGATCTTCGTGTTCGGCGCGACGCCGGTCACCGCGCAGATCGCTTTCGCGCGCGTGGGTCCGATGCCGTAGATCGCCTGCAACGCGATGACGGTGTGCTGGTGGTTCGGGATGTTGACGCCTGCAATACGGGCCATGTCTTAAACCTGTCTAATGATGTGATCGCGTGCCGGATCTCAACCCTGGCGCTGCTTGTGGCGCGGGTCGGTGCAGATCACGCGGACAACGCCGTTGCGCCGGATGATCTTGCAGTTGCGGCAGATTTTCTTGACGGATGCCAGTACTTTCATTTCGTTCTCCTAACCGCAGTCTCATCGCGCCTTCGGCGCGCCACCGGAAACGCCGGCGCCTTTGATGCGTGACTCCTGCCTTCAGATTCCTACTTCGCCCGGAACGTGATGCGCGCCCGGGACAGGTCGTACGGCGACACTTCCACCGTCACCTTGTCGCCCGGCAATATCTTGATGTAGTGCATCCGCATCTTCCCGGAGATGTGTCCCAGGACGATGTGCCCGTTCTCGAGTTTCACGCGGAACGTCGCGTTGGGCAGCATCTCGACGACTTCGCCCTGCATCTGGATCGTGTCTTCTTTCGCCATTCTTATCCGGCCGCGCTGCGGTCCTGTCGGATCCTCGTTCCGCCTATCTCCCGAAGGGAGAAGGGCGCTGTCTGTTCCCCTCTCCCGCGAGCGGTAGAGGGGTCAGGGGTGAGGGTGCGTAAGGATCAACGCGTGGGGATTCCCCCCTTGAAATTGGCCTTCTTGAGCAGGCTCTCGTATTGCTGGGACATCAGGTACGCCTGCACCTGGGTCATGAAGTCCATCGTGACCACGACGATGATCAGCAGCGAGGTCCCGCCGAAGTAGAACGGCACGTTCTTCCAGGCAATCAGGAAGTTCGGAATGAAACAGACGATCACCAGGTACAGCGAACCCAGGAGCGTCAGACGCAGCGTGATCTTCTCGAGGTACTTCGCGGTCTGGTCCCCCGGACGGTAGCCCGGGATGAACGCGCCGCTCTTCTTCAGGTTCTCGGCCGTCTCCTTCGGGTTGTACTGGAGCGCCGTATAGAAGAAGCAGAAAAAGATGATCGCGCCGGCATACAGGATCTCGTGCACCGGCTGGCCGGGCCCGAGCGCCGCGGCCAGGTCGCGCAGCCAGATCGTGTTGTCGCCCGACCCGAACCATTGCGCGATCGTCGCGGGGAACAGGATGATCGACGACGCGAAGATCGGCGGGATCACGCCGGCCATGTTGAGCTTCAGCGGCAGGAACGAGCTCTGGCCCTGGTAGACCTTGTTGCCGACCTGGCGCTTCGCGTAGTTCACGAGGATCTTCCGGACCGCGCGCTCGACGAACACGACGAACGCGGTCACGACGATGACCAGCGCGACGATGCCCAGCACCAGCGGGATCGAGTACGCGCCGGTGCGCGCCTGCTCGAGCGTCTGCCCGATCGCCGCCGGCAGTCCGGCCGCGATGCCCGCGAAGATGATGAGCGAGATGCCGTTGCCCAGGCCGCGCTCGGTGATCTGCTCGCCGAGCCACATCAGGAACATCGTGCCCGTGACCAGCGTGATGGCCGACACGATGCGGAAAGTCGTGCCGGGCTCCAGGACCAGGCCGGGCTGCGCTTCGAGCGCCGCCGAGATCGCGACCGACTGGAAGAGTGCCAGGCCCAGCGTCGCGTAGCGCGTGTACTGCGTGATCTTGCGGCGGCCCGCTTCGCCTTCCTTCTTCAGCGCCTCGAGCGTCGGGACGACCACCGTGCACAGCTGCATGATGATCGACGCCGAGATGTACGGCATGATCCCGAGCGCGAAGATCGAGAAGCGCGACAGCGCGCCGCCCGAGAACACGTTGAAGAGTCCCAGGATGCCGCCCTGCTGCGAGCGGAACAGCTCGTCGAGCACGGACGCGTTGATGCCCGGCACCGGGATGTGGGTCCCGATCCGGTAGACAACGAGCGCACCCAGCAGGAACCACAAGCGTCGCTTGAGGTCGCCGTACTTGTTGCCGCTTTTCAGCGCCGGGTTGGCAGTAGCCACGTAGGTTTTCTCTCGATCCCTGTATCTCGGTAGCGGGCGTTACGCCACGCTGCCGCCGGCGGCTTCGATCGCCGCCTTGGCACCCTTGGTCGCGAGCACGCCGGAAAGCTTGACCGCCTTTTCGAGCTTGCCCGTCTTGATGACCTTCACCGTCTTGGCACCCGACGGCACCAGTCCGGCGGCCTTCAGCGCCAACACGTCGACTTCGACGAGCGGCAGCTTCTGCAGGTCCGACAGGCGGATTTCGGCGTTGTCGTTCTTCGCGAGCGACACGAAGCCGCGCTTCGGCAGGCGACGCTGCAGCGGCATCTGGCCGCCTTCGAAGCCGACCTTGTGGAAGCCGCCCGAACGGGACTTCTGTCCCTTGTGGCCGCGGCCCGCGGTCTTGCCCAGGCCGGAACCGATGCCGCGTCCGACGCGGCGGCGGTTCTTCTTGCTGCCGTCGGCCGGCTTAATCGTATTGAGTCGCATGGCTTGCTCCAACTATTTCCGCTCGTCGTCCCCGCGCATGCGGGGACCCAGTGTCTCTTGTCACTCGGCGCCGCTGGATCCCCGCCTCCGCGGGGATGCCCGCGAGGGTGAGGGTCCTTCGGAACCTCACGTCTCGGTCACCTTGAGGAGGTAGCCGACCTTGTTGATCATGCCGCGGTTGCACGGCGTGTCGATGACCTCGACCGAGTGGTTCGTCCACTTGAGCCCGAGTCCGCGCACCGTGTCGCGATGATCCTGACGCGTGCGGGCGACGCCCTTCGCGAGCGTCAGCTTGATTTTCTTTTCGCCGGCCATGCTCTTAGGCTCCCAGGATCTCTTCGACCGTCTTGCCACGCTTCGCGGCGATTTCCGCCGGGGCGCTGCAGTTCTGCAGGCCGTTGAGCGTCGCACGGACGAGGTTGTACGGGTTGGTCGAACCGTGGCACTTGGCGAGCACGTTCGTGACGCCGACCACCTCGAACACCGCGCGCATCGGGCCGCCGGCGATGACGCCGGTACCGTCCGCGGCGGGCTGCATGAACACCTTGGTGGCGCCATGCCGGCCTTCGACCGCGTGATGCAGCGTGCCCTTCTTGAGGCTGACCTTGACCATGCGGCGGCGCGCTTCTTCCATCGCCTTCTGCACGGCGACCGGCACTTCCTTCGCCTTGCCCTTGCCGATGCCGATGCGTCCGTCGCCGTCGCCGACGACCGTCAGCGCCGCGAAGCCCAGGATCCGTCCGCCCTTCACCACCTTGGTGACGCGGTTGATCCCGATCATCTTCTCTTTGAGGCCGTCGCCGCGATCGTCCTGCTGCTGGTTTCTCGAATTGGAACGTTGTTGGGCCATGGATTGCCTGCCTTAGAACTTGAGGCCGCCGGCGCGGGCGGCTTCCGCCAGCGCCTTGACGCGACCGTGAAACCGAAATCCGGAACGATCGAACGCGACCGCCTCGATGCCCAGCGACTTCGCCTTTTCGGCGATGCGCGTGCCGACCAGTTCCGCGGCTGACTTGTTGCCGCCGGACTTGCCATCCTTGCGCACGTCGGCCTCGAGCGTCGACGCGCTCGCGAGGACGCGGTCGCCTTCCGGCGCGATGATCTGCGCGTAGATGTGGCAATTCGAACGCATCACGACGAGTCTCGTTGCGCATTGCAGGGCGATGCGAACCCGGGTTTGCCGGGCGCGGCGGCTGCGCGCTTGCTTCTTGTCCATATGACCTTCCTTGTCCTGGCCCGGCCGATTACTTCTTCTTGGTTTCTTTGATGATCACGCGCTCTTCGGCGTAGCGCACGCCCTTGCCCTTGTAGGGCTCCGGCGGACGATAGGCGCGGATCTCCGCGGCCACCTGGCCGACGGCCTGCTTGTCGATGCCCTTGACGAGAATTTCCGTCTGCACGGGCGTCTCCACCTTGACGCCCTTGGGCATCGTGTGGACGACGGGGTGCGAAAAACCGAGCGTCAGGTTGATCTTGTCGCCGGCGGCCTGCGCGCGGTAACCCACGCCGACCAGCGTCAGCTTGCGCGAGAAACCGTCGCTGACGCCCTTGACCATGTTGGCGACCAGCGCGCGCAGCGTTCCCTGCATCGCGCGCGCGTCGTCGTTGGCGGCCTTGAAGAGCAGCTGGTCGCCGTCCTTCTCGATCGTCACCGTGCTGCCGAAGGTGCGGGTGAGCTCGCCCAACGGACCCTTGACCTTGATCTCGCCGGCCGCGAGGGTCACTTCGACCTTCGGGGGCAGCTTGACCGGATTGTTGCCGATGCGGGACATGTCTCGTTCTCCGTCAGGCCACGATGCAGAGGACTTCGCCGCCGACGCCGGTGGCGCGCGCCTTGCGGTCGGTCATGACGCCCTGCGACGTCGACACGATGGCGATTCCCAGCCCGTTCATCACGCGCGGAATCTCGTCCTTGCTCTTGTAGATGCGAAGGCCGGGCTTCGACACCCGCTCGATCTTCTCGATGACCGGGCGGCCCGCGTAGTAGCGGAGCGCGATCTCGAGCTGCGGCTTGGCTTCCTCGCCGCCGACCTTGAAGCCGTCGATGTAGCCCTCGTCCTGCAGGACCTTGGCGATCGCGATCTTGACCTTCGACGAGGGCATCATCACGGTCGCCTTTTCCGTCATCTGCGCATTGCGGATGCGCGTCAGCATGTCGGCGATGGGATCAGTCATGTTCATGCGGTGACCTTTGTTTGCTTGCCTTGGAGGGGCCGGAAGACCGGGGCCCTACCAGCTGGCCTTGACGATGCCGGGAATCTCGCCACGCATCGCGAACTCGCGGAGCTTGTTGCGGCCCAGGCCGAACTTGGAGTAGACGCCGCGCGGACGACCGGTCAGCGCGCAGCGGTTGCGGATGCGGGTCTTGTTCGAGTTCCGGGGCATCGCCTGGATCTTGAGGCGCGCCTCGTAGCGCGTCTCGTCGGAGGCCTTCGGGTCGTCGACGATCGCCTGCAGCAGCGCGCGCTTCTTCGAAAACTTCGCGACGAGCTTCTTGCGCTTCTCGTTGCGGTTGATCAGTGCCAGCTTGGACATCGCGAGCTCTCTCAGTTCTTGAACGGGAATCGGAACGCGGCGAGCAGCGCGCGGGCTTCGGCGTCGTTCTTCGCGGTCGTCGTGATCGAGATGTTCATCCCGCGGAGCGCGTCGATCTTGTCGTACTCGATCTCCGGGAAGATGATCTGTTCCTTGATGCCGATGTTGTAGTTCCCGCGGCCGTCGAAGGCACGCCCCGAGATGCCGCGGAAGTCGCGCACGCGCGGCAGCGCGATCGTGACGAAGCGGTCCAGGAATTCGTACATCCGTTCGCGGCGCAGCGTGACCATGCAGCCGATCGGGTAGCCTTCGCGGATCTTGAAGCCCGCGATCGCCTTCCGCGCCTTCGTGACCACGGGCTTCTGCCCGGCGATCTTCTGCATGTCGGCAACGGCGTTGTCGAGGATCTTCTTGTCGCCGGTCGCCTCGCCCACGCCCATGTTCAGCGTGATCTTGGTGATGCGCGGCACTTCCATCGGCGACTTGTAGCCGAACTGCTTGGTAAGCGCCGGGGCGATTTCCTTCTTGTAGACGTCTTTCAGGCGGGCCATGATTGTTCCTAGACGAGTTGCTCGCCGTTGCTCTTGAAGAAGCGGACCTTGCGGCCGTCCTCGAGCACGCGCATGCCGATCCGGTCCGCCTTCTGCGTCACGGGGTTCCAGATCGCGACGTTGGACAGCGTCGATGGGCATTTCCTTGGCCACGATCCCGCCCGGCTGGTTCTTCATCGGGTTGGGCTTCGTGTGCCGCTTGACGGTGTTGATGCCGTTCACGACCACGTGACGGTCGTCGACGACGGTCGCGACGTCACCGCGCTTGCCCTTGTCGCGGCCCGCGATGACCACGACGTTGTCGCCCTTCTTGATCTTGCGCATGTTCGTTGGTCTCCTACTGCACCATTTTGGTCGGCCGACTACAGCACTTCCGGCGCGAGCGAGACGATCTTCATGAACCGTTCGTTGCGCAGTTCGCGCGTGACGGGCCCGAAGATGCGCGTCCCGATCGGCTCGAGCTTCGCGTTGAGCAGCACCGCGGCGTTGGCGTCGAAGCGGATCAGCGCGCCATCCGGCCGGCGCACGCCCTTGCGGGTGCGCACGACGACGGCGTTGTAGATCTCGCCCTTCTTGACGCGACCGCGCGGCGCGGCATCCTTCACCGACACCTTGATCACGTCGCCGATGTGCGCGTAGCGACGCTTGCTGCCGCCCAGCACCTTGATACACATGACCGAACGCGCGCCCGTGTTATCGGCGACGTCCAGCACCGACTGCATCTGGATCATTGCTTTTGCTCTCCAACTTGACCCGCCGTTCGCCACCGGAACCGATCGCTCGGTCTTGCGGAGGCGCATGGTGCCGGTACTGTCAAACGGCGGCGGCCAGTTTTGGATCCCGCTTCGAGGCTGCGCCCTTGGAAGGGCTGGCCTCTGGGGATGAACCGCCGCTTATCCTTGGGCTCCTGAAGGGAGCGCGCGAAAGCGACGGGCGAAAACGAAAATTATGGCAGGTTTTTCAGATCCGTGCAAGCCCAGTCGGGATTTATTCCGACGGGCCCGCCCTTGGCACCCGGGGCCTCGCAGCCTGGGCGCTCTGGCGGACCGGCCCTGCCCTACACCACCTGCGCCCGCTCGAGGACGTTCGAGACGCGGAAGGCCTTGGTCTTCGAGAGCTTCCGCGTTGCCGCGATCTCGACCAGGTCTCCCAGCTTGCACTCGTTGTTCTCGTCGTGCGCGTGGAACTTGCGCGACTGCATGACGATCTTGCCGTACAGCGGATGCTTGACCCGCCGCTCGACCAGCACCGTCACCGTCTTGTCCATCTTGTCGCTGACGACGCGACCCACGAACGTCTGGATCAGCGCCTTGCGCGGCGCCGTGGCGGCGCCTTCGGTCTTCTGTTCCTGCGCGGTCATTGCTGACCTCCTTGTGCCGTCGGACCCGCCTTCTGGTGGATCAGCGTGCGCACGCGCGCGATGCCGCGCCGCACGTTCTTCAGTTTCGAGTTGTCGGTCAGCTGCTGCGTGGCCGCCTGCATGCGCAGGCCGAACTGCTCGCGCAGCAGCGCCTCGAGTTCGGTCTGCAGCTCGGTGCGCGACTTGCCGGCAAGCGCCTTCTTGGTTTCGGTCTTCTTCATGATGTTCCCGGTGTCCTGGGTTAGCCGCCGATGAGGCGGTGCACGAAGGTCGTCCGGATCGGCAGCTTGGCCGACGCCAGCGCGAACGCCTCGCGAGCCAGCGCTTCCTCGACGCCGTCCATTTCGTAGAGCACTTTGCCGGGCACGATCTCGGCGACGTAGTACTCCGGGCTGCCCTTGCCGTTGCCCATGCGGACTTCGGCCGGCTTCCGGGAGATCGGCTTGTCGGGGAAGATGCGGATCCAGATGCGGCCACCGCGCTTGATATGCCGCGTCATTGCCCGCCGGGCCGCCTCGATCTGCCGTGCCGTCAGGCGGCCGCGACCGATCGCCTTCAGCCCGTATTCGCCGAAGCTCACCTTGTTGCCGACGGTCGCGACGCCCTTGTTGCGACCCTTCTGTTCCTTGCGGTACTTCCTTCTAGCTGGCTGCAGCATTCTTCGCTCCTGGCGGCGGCGGACGGCGGGGCGGACGCTTCGGCGCATCCACCGCGGGCGCCGGTGCCTGCACCGGTTCCGCGTTGTGCGCGAGACGTTCGCCCTTGAACACCCAGACCTTGATGCCGATGACGCCATAGGTCGTGCGGGCTTCGGAAAATCCGTAATCGATGTCGGCGCGCAGCGTGTGCAGCGGCACGCGGCCTTCGCGGTACCACTCCCGGCGCGCGATTTCCGCGCCGTTCAGGCGGCCCGACGACATGACCTTGATGCCCTGTGCGCCGAGGCGCATCGCGTTCTGCATCGCGCGCTTCATCGCGCGGCGGAACATGATCCGCTTCTCGAGCTGCTGCGCGATCGAATCGGCGATGAGTTGCGCGTCGATCTCGGGCTTCCTGATCTCTTCGATGTTGAGGCCGACGTCGCCGCCCATCATCTTGCGCAGGTCGCCGCGGAGCGTCTCGATGTCCTCGCCCTTCTTGCCGATGACCACACCCGGCCGCGCGCTGTGGATCGTGATGCGCGCGTTCTTGGCCGGACGCTCGATCGTGATCCGCGAGACCGAGGCGTGCGACAGCTTCTTGTTGAGGTACTCGCGGACACGGATGTCCTCGGCGAGCGTGGGCGCGTAGTTCTTGCTGTTCGCGAACCACTTGGAACCCCAGTTGCGCGTGACGGCAAGCCGGAACCCGGTGGGATGAATCTTCTGACCCATGACCTATGTTCCCTTAGTTTCCGTCGCCGACGACGACGTGGATGTGACAGCTCTGCTTGCTGATCACGTTGCCGCGGCCCTTGGCCCGGGCGCTCGTGCGCTTCAGCACGTCGGCCTTGTCGATGTAGATCGTCTTGACCTTGAGTTCGTCGATGTCGGCGCCGTCGTTGTGCTCGGCGTTCGCGATGGCGGACAGGAGCACCGCCTTGATGATCCGCGCGCCCTTCTTGGGGCTGAACGTCAGCAGGTCCAGCGCGCGGCCAACCGGCAGCCCGCGGATCTGGTCGGCGACGAGACGGCCCTTCTGGGCCGACAGCCGCACGCCGCGCAGCGTTGCATTGGTTTCCATCATGGGCTCCTTACTTCTTTCTCGGCGCGGCCGTCGCCGCAACCTTCTTGTCGGCCGAATGGCCCTTGAAGGTGCGCGTCAGCGCGAATTCGCCGAGCTTGTGGCCGACCATGTTCTCGGAGATGTAGACCGGGATGTGCGCCTTGCCGTTGTGCACGGCGATCGTCAGGCCGACGAAGTCCGGCGTGACGGTGGAGCGGCGCGACCAGGTCTTGATCGGCTTCTTGTCGTTGACCGCGCGCGCCCTTTCCACCTTCGCCATCAGGTGGCCGTCGATGAACGGGCCTTTCTTGATTGAACGAGCCATTTGTCCTTATCCCTTCGTCGCGTGACGGCGGCGAACGATCATGTTGTCGGTCCGCTTGTTCTTGCGCGTCTTGTAGCCCTTGGTCGGCGTGCCCCACGGCGAGACCGGATGGCCGCCGCCGTTGGAACGCCCGCCGTGCGGGTGATCGACCGGGTTCATGCAGATGCCGCGCACCGTCGGACGGATGCCGCGCCAGCGATTGGCGCCGGCCTTGCCGATCGAGCGCAGGTTGTGCTCCTCGTTGCCCACTTCGCCGATGACGGCGCGGCAGTCGACGTGCACCTTGCGGATTTCCCCCGAGCGCAGCCGCAGCTGCGCGAAGATGCCTTCGCGCGCCAGCAGCTGGACCGAGGCGCCGGCGGACCGCGCGATCTGCGCGCCCTTGCCCTGCTGCATCTCGACGCAATGCACCGTCGTGCCGACCGGGATGTTGCGCAGCGGCAGGCAGTTGCCCGGCTTGATGCCGGCATCGATGCCCGACTGCAGCTGCGTGCCGACCGCCACGCCGCGCGGCGCGATGATGTAGCGACGCTCGCCGTCCGCGTAGAGCAGCAGTGCGATGTTCGCGCTGCGGTTCGGATCGTATTCCAGCCGTTCGACCTTCGCCGGGATGCCGTCCTTGTTCCGCTTGAAGTCGACGAGGCGGTAGTGCTGCTTGTGACCGCCGCCCTTGTGCCGGATCGTGATGTGACCGTTGTTGTTGCGGCCGGATCCGCGCTTCTGCGGCTCGACCAGCGACGCGATCGGCGCGCCCTTGTGCAGCGACGCGTTGACGACCTTGACCATCGCGCGGCGACCCGCGGATGTCGGCTTTACTTTTACGAGGGCCATGGCCTTACGCCTCCGCCGCGAAATTGATTTCCTGGCCGGCCTTCAGGCAAACGTAGGCCTTCTTCCAGTTGCGCCGGCGACCCATGAAACGGCCGAAGCGCTTTTCCTTGCCCTTGACGTTGCTGACCTGGACGCTGTCCACCTCGACCTTGAACATCAGCTCGACCGCAGCCTTGATCTCCGGCTTGGTCGCATCCTGGACGACGCGGAAGATCACCTGCTCGAACTTGTCGGCGACGTACGTGCCCTTCTCGGACACGATGGGCGCGAGCAGCACCGTCATCAGGCGCTCGGTGTTGTACTTCGTGGTGTTGCCGGCGGTGGCGTTCATCCCAGCATCTCCTCGAATTGGGCCACGGCACCGCGGGTGACGAGCACGTTGTTGAACCGTACGAGGCTGACCGGGTCGACTTCGCGCGTCTCGAGCACCAGCACGTTGTGCAGGTTGCGCGACGACAGGTACGTGTTGTCGTCCAGGTCGTCGGTGACGACCAGCACGGTGCCGGTCAGGCCGAACGCCTTGATCTTCTGCGCGAACGCACGGGTCTTCGGCGAATCGAGACCGAGCGGTTCGATCACGGACAGCCGGTCCTCGCGCACCAGCTGCGACAGGATCGACGCCAGGCCCGCGCGGTACATCTTGCGATTGACCTTTTGCGAGAAATTCTCGTCCGGCGAGGACGGGAAGATCTTGCCGCCGCCGCGCCACAGCGGGCTGTTGGCCTGGCCCGCACGGGCACGACCGGTGCCCTTCTGCGCCCACGGCTTCTTGTGCGACTTGTTGATGTCGGCACGGCCCTTCTGCGCGCGGGTCCCCTGGCGGGCGTTCGCCTGGTAGGCGACGACGACCTGGTGGATCAGCGCTTCGTTGTATTCGCGCGCGAACAGCGTGTCGGACGCGGCGACGGTGGCCGTCTTCTCGCCGTTGCCGGAAAGGAGCTTCAGGTCCATGGTCACGCCCCCTTCTTGGCCGGCGTCTTGACCGACGGCAGCACGACGATGTGGCCGCCGTCCGCACCCGGGACGCAACCCTTGACGAGCAGCAGTCCGCGCTCGGTATCGACACGGACGATCTTGAGGAGCTGCGTCGTGCGCGTCACGTTGCCGAGCTGGCCGGCCATGCGCTTGCCCGGAAACACGCGGCCCGGATCCTGCGCCATGCCGATGGAGCCCGGCGTGTTGTGCGAACGCGAGTTGCCGTGCGACGCGCGGTTCGAGCTGAAGTGGTGGCGCTTGATGACGCCCGAGAAGCCCTTGCCCTTCGTGGTGCCCGACACGTCGACCAGTTGCCCGACCGCGAACGTGTCCGCACCCACGACGTCGCCGGCCTTGAACCTGGCCAGATCGTCCGCGGGGACCTGGAACTCCTTCAGCACGACGCCGGCTTCCACGCCCGCCTTCGCGAGGTGGCCCGCCTGCGGCTTCGTCACGCGCGAAGCGCGACGCTTGCCGTAGGTCACCTGCACGGCCGAGTAACCGTCGGTTTCCTGGGTCTTGATCTGGGTGACGCGGTTGTTCGCCACGTCGAGCACCGTCACCGGGATGGCCGCGCCATCGTCGGTGAAGACGCGGGTCATGCCAATCTTGCGACCGACAAGTCCGAGACTCATTTCGTTTTCCTTTCAACGCCCCCGATTACGATTGACCGGGTGGCTCACGTTAGAACAACGACCGCAACTGCTTCTTGCAGGAGGCACGGAGGCGCAGAGAAGTTCGCTTGCCGTTCCCTGCGTCTCGGCGTCTCTTTGTGACCGGTCTTTCCGTTACTGCAGCTTGATTTCCACGTCCACGCCGGCCGGCAGGTCGAGCTTCATCAGCTGGTCGACCGTCTTGTCGGTCGGGTCGATGATGTCCATCAGCCGCAGATGCGTGCGGATCTCGAACTGGTCGCGCGACGTCTTGTTGACGTGCGGCGAACGCAGGACGTCGAAGCGCTCGATCTTCGTCGGCAGCGGCACCGGGCCGCGGACAACGGCGCCGGAGCGCTTCGCCGTCTCGACGATTTCCAGCGCCGACTGGTCGATCAGCTTGTAATCGAACGCCTTCAACCGGATACGGATGCGTTGGTTATTCATATTCACCTTTCGTCCGAAAGTGAAAATCCACTTGCGGCCGGATTACATTGAACGTCCGAAAATGAAAACCCATTTTCGGCCGGATCGATCTTCCGAAGGATTTCAGGCGGAGCCTGAAATCCTTCGTCGAACTGCTATCACGCAAAAACAGATGTCTTGCGGGCGGCTGTCTTCGTGCGCCCGCGACTTCGTCTTCGTCCTTACTTGATGATCTTCGCCACGACGCCGGCGCCGACGGTCCGGCCGCCTTCGCGGATCGCGAACCGCAGTCCCTCTTCCATCGCGATCGGCTGGATCAGCGTCACCGTCATCGCAATGTTGTCCCCAGGCATCACCATCTCCGTGCCTTCCGGCAGCACGCAGCTTCCCGTCACGTCCGTCGTCCGGAAATAAAACTGCGGACGGTACCCCGGGAAGAACGGCGTGTGCCGACCACCCTCTTCCTTCGACAGGATGTACACCTCGCACGTGAATTCCGTGTGCGGCGTGATCGACCCCGGCTTCGCCAGCACCTGACCACGCTCCACTTCCTCCCGCTTCGTCCCCCGCAGCAGCACCCCGACGTTGTCCCCAGCCTGCCCCTGATCCAGCAGCTTCCGGAACATCTCCACGCCCGTGCACACCGTCTGCAGCGTCGGCTTCAGCCCCACGATCTCCAATGGCTCGCCTACCTTCACCACCCCACGCTCCACCCGCCCCGTCACCACCGTCCCCCGACCCGAGATCGAGAACACGTCTTCCACCGGCATCAGGAACGGTCCGTCGATCAGCCGCTGCGGCTGCGGAATGTAGCTGTCCAGCGCCTCCGCCAGCCGCAGGATCGACCCTTCCCCCATCTCGCTCTTGTCGCCTTCCAGCGCCATCTTGGCCGATCCGATCACGATCGGCGTGTCGTCGCCAGGAAACTGGTACTTGGACAGCAGCTCGCGGACTTCCATCTCGACGAGCTCCAGCAGCTCCTTGTCGTCGACCATGTCCGCCTTGTTCATGTACACGATGATGTACGGAACACCCACCTGCCGCGCCAGCAGGATGTGCTCCCGCGTCTGCGGCATCGGACCGTCCGCCGCGCTCACCACCAGAATCGCCCCGTCCATCTGCGCCGCGCCCGTGATCATGTTCTTCACGTAGTCCGCGTGCCCCGGGCAATCCACGTGCGCGTAGTGCCGGTTCTTCGTCTCGTATTCCACGTGCGCCGTGTTGATCGTGATCCCCCGCGCCTTCTCCTCCGGCGCCGCATCGATCTGGTCGTACGCCTTCGCCTCGCCCCCGAACAGCTTCGACAGCACCAGCGTGATCGCCGCCGTCAGCGTCGTCTTCCCGTGATCCACGTGCCCGATCGTCCCCACGTTCACGTGCGGCTTCGTACGTTCGAATTTGCCTTTGGCCATTTGAGTTTCCTTACGCTTTCTTGTTGATCACAGCCTCGGCGACATTGCGCGGCGCCTCGGTGTAGTGCTTGAATTCCATCGTGTACGTCGCGCGACCCTGCGACAGCGATCGCAGCGTCGTCGAGTAGCCGAACATCTCCGCCAGCGGAACCTCGGCCTTGATGGCCTTGCCCGTGGGCAGGTCTTCCATGCCCTGGACCATGCCGCGGCGGGACGAGAGATCGCCCATCACGTTGCCCATGAACTCCTCGGGCGTCTCGACCTCGACCGCCATCATCGGCTCGAGCAGCATCGGGCTCGCCTGCCGCATGCCGTCCTTGAAGGCGATCGACGCCGCCATCTTGAACGCGTTCTCGTTCGAGTCGACGTCGTGGTACGAGCCGTCGAACAGCGTGACCTTGACGTCCACGACCGGGAACCCCGCAAGCACGCCATTCGGCAGCGTTTCGCGCAGGCCCTTTTCCACGGCCGGGATGTACTCGCGCGGCACGGTGCCGCCCTTGATCTGGTCGACGAACTCGAAGCCCTTGCCCTGCTCGTTCGGCTCCATCTTCAGCCAGACGTGGCCGTACTGGCCGCGGCCGCCCGACTGCTTGACGAACTTGCCCTCGACCTGCACCAGCTTCTTGATCGCTTCGCGGTACGCGACCTGCGGCGCACCGACGTTGGCCTCGACGCCGAACTCGCGCTTCATGCGGTCGACGAGAATTTCAAGGTGCAGCTCGCCCATGCCGGAAATGATCGTCTGGCCGGATTCCTCGTCGGTGCGGACGCGGAACGACGGGTCTTCCTGCGCGAGGCGGTTCAGCGCCACGCCCATTTTTTCCTGGTCGGCCTTCGTCTTCGGCTCGACGGCGACGTGGATCACGGGCTCCGGGAAGATCATCTTCTCGAGCGTGATTTCCTTGACCGGGTCGCACAGCGTGTCGCCGGTCGTCGCTTCCTTCAGGCCCACCGCCGCGGCGATGTCGCCGGCGCGAACTTCCTTGATGTCCTCGCGCTGGTTCGCGTGCATCTGCAGGATGCGGCCGACGCGTTCCTTGCGGCCCTTGATCGGGTTGTAGACGGTGTCGCCCGACTTGATGACGCCCGAGTACACGCGGAAGAACACCAGCTGGCCGACGAACGGGTCGGTCATGATCTTGAACGCCAGGGCCGCGAACGGCTCGTCGTCGGAGGGCTTGCGCTCTCCCATCGTGCCGTTCTCGAGTTCGCCCGCAACCGGCTTGATGTCGGTGGGCGCCGGCATGTAGTCGATGACGGCGTCGAGCATCGCCTGCACGCCCTTGTTCTTGAACGCGGAGCCGCAGAGCATCGGCACGATCTCGCCGGCGATCGTCCGCAGGCGCAGGCCACGCTTGATTTCCTCGATCGACAGGTCGCCGCCCTCGAGGTACTTGTTCATCAGCTCTTCGTTCGCCTCGGCGGCGCTCTCGAGCATCTTCTCGCGCCACTCCTGCGACTCGTCGGCGAGATTGGCCGGGATGTCGCGGGTTTCGTACTTCATGCCCTGCGACGAGTCGTCCCAGTAGATCGCCTTCATCGTGACCAGGTCGACGATGCCCTCGAACTTGTCCTCGGCGCCGATGGGCACCTGGATCGGAACGGGGTTGGCCTTCAGCCGCGACTTCATCTGGTCGTAGACCTTGAAGAAGTTCGCGCCGACGCGGTCCATCTTGTTGACGAACGCGAGCCGCGGCACGTTGTACTTGTTCGCCTGGCGCCAGACGGTTTCCGATTGCGGTTGCACGCCGCCGACCGAGTCGTACACCATGCACGCGCCGTCGAGCACGCGCATCGAACGCTCGACTTCGATCGTGAAGTCGACGTGGCCCGGCGTGTCGATGATGTTGATGCGGTGCTCGGGATAGCTGCCGTCCATCCCCTTCCAGAAGCAGGTCGTGGCGGCCGACGTGATCGTGATGCCGCGTTCGCGCTCCTGCTCCATCCAGTCCATCACGGCCGCGCCGTCATGGACCTCGCCCATCTTGTGGGAGACGCCGGTGTAGAAAAGGATGCGCTCGGTGGTCGTGGTCTTGCCGGCATCAATGTGCGCACTGATGCCGATGTTGCGATACCGTTCGATCGGGGTAATTCGAGCCATATAGTCAGCAGTCGCGCCGTGGAGAGCTTCTTCCCACGACTCAAGGAATGCGCTTCTCGGGGTTGTTCGTGAATTGGGGTCCGGGTATCGCTCTTAGAACCTGAAGTGCGAGAACGCCTTGTTGGCTTCCGCCATGCGGTGCACTTCCTCGCGCTTTTTCACGGCGCCGCCGCGGCCTTCCGAGGCCTCGAGCAGTTCCGCCGCGAGGCGCTGCCCCATCGACTTCTCGCCGCGCTTGCGCGCCGCTTCGCGCAGCCAGCGCATCGCGAGCGCCGTGCGCCGCACCGGCCGCACCTCGACCGGAACCTGGAAGTTGGCGCCGCCGACGCGGCGGCTCTTCACTTCGACCATCGGGCGCGAGTTCGACAGCGCCTGGTTGAACACTTCCAGCGGATCCTTGCCGCCCTTCTTCGAGATCGACTCGAAGGCGCCGTAGACGATCCGCTCCGCGACCGACTTCTTGCCGCTGTCCATCAGAACGTTGATGAACTTCGCGACATCGGTATTGGTGAACTTGGGATCCGGCAGGATCTCGCGCTTGGGTACTTCGCGACGACGTGGCATGGGGAGTCTCTTTCTTGCTCGGTGTTGTTTTTACGCAGCCTTGGGACGCTTGGCGCCGTACTTCGAGCGCGCCTGCTTGCGATCCTTGACGCCAGCGGTGTCCAGCGCGCCGCGCACCATGTGGTAGCGCACGCCTGGAAGATCCTTGACGCGGCCACCGCGGATGAGCACGACCGAGTGCTCCTGCAGGTTGTGGCCTTCGCCGCCGATGTAGCTGATGACCTCGAAGCCGTTGGTCAACCGCACCTTGGCGACCTTCCGCAACGCGGAGTTCGGCTTCTTCGGCGTCGTCGTGTAGACGCGCGTGCAAACGCCTCGCTTTTGCGGGCTGTTCTGCAGCGCCGGCACCTTGCTTTTCGACACGTCGGGCTTGCGGCCCTTACGCACGAGCTGATTGATCGTTGGCATCCTGATTGTCCGTTTCGTGCAGCCCGCCCTGTGTGGGGGGCCGCATAGCCTAGGGCTCGGCGGCGCGCCTGGCGTTCACCGGGATCACTCGACCCTCGGATGAATGCGTTGGCTGACTCGTCGCCGGCTTCGCGAAACTGCTTCTTTGATCGCGTTTCCGTCCTGCCTGCTGTGGTTCCGGGCGCCGCTGTTCCGGCGCTCCGCCTGTTGCACCGCTCGCTTCATCACAAGCGGCATCGCGCATTGCCCGAGCCGCCGCACGTGTGTCGCTGCAGCGGATCGTTTTCGTCGCAGCAAATCAAAGTGGCCCATGTACGCGCCGTCCGCGATTTCCGGACTTCGAGCGCCGCACCCGGGCCACCTTTATCGCGCCTTGGCCGACTGCATTGGTGAAATCCATGCGGCTGCAGCCAGGTACGCGTTCGCCGTTCCGGTCCCGACATCGGCGTCTGAACCGGCCGTCCGGAGGGCGAAAAGACAGCGATTATAGCGGCAAAGCGGCGGCCGGTCAACCTTCCTGCGGGTTTGCCGCGCCGGGACGGGGAAATGAGAGTCAGACTCGACTTAAAGCATCACTTCAATTCGAGTCTGACCCTCATTGGTTTGAGGCTGGCTGGGTGCGCCGCGGGAACCGCGTACCGCCTCTAGGGCCCGCCTCCATCGCCGGCGGCGACCCGGGCGTGAGCCTGGCCGCCATGGACTCGCCCCTCCGGCCCTGCCGGCGTGGATCCTGCTTCCTGCCAGCCACCCCCCAGCGCCTGGAACAGCGCGATGGCGTCCAGGAAGCGCGCCGCCTCGCCGCCGATCAGGTCCAGATTCGCCTGCAGCCGGTTCCGCTCCGCGTCCAGGAGCGCGTACTGGCTCACTCCACCCGCTTCGAACCGGCCCGCCGTGATCTGCCAGGCCTCCCGCGCCCGCGCGGACCGTTCGGCGTGCGCCGCAAGCGCCTGCCCGTCCGCCTCGAGCGACCGCAGCACGTCGGCGACATCCTGCAGCCCCCCGAGCACCGAGCGTCGGTAGCCCGCGGCCGCCTGTTCGTAGGCGGCCTCTGCCGCGCGTTTGCGCGCCTGCAATTCTCCGCCCCGGAACAACGGCTGCAGGAGGTTGGCGCCCAGACTCCAGACGTTGATGCCGCTGCCAAGTACCTCGCCGATGTTCAGTTGGCTCGACGAGAAACCCCCGGACAACACCAGTTTCGGATAGAGATCGGCCGTCGCCACGCCCACGTTCGCGCTCGCCTTGTGCAGCAGCGCTTCGGCGGCCCGGACGTCGGGCCGCTGCCGGGCGAGGTCGGAGGGCAGCGTCAGCGGCAGAGCGACCGGCAGCGCAAAGTCGGAAAGGCGCAGCGCCGGCAATGCCGCTTCCGCCGGAGCCTCGCCCAGCAGCACGGCCAGCAGGTGGCCGGCGTGCGCCCACTGCGCTCGCAGCGTTGGCAGCGTCGCCTCCGTCTGTGCCACCAGCGCAATTACAAGCCGAGCAGTCGCCGGATTGGCGCGATCATCGGGACGGGTGCCCGGGTCCGCGCGTCCGCGTCCGGTCCCCTGCGTCGCCCCCGGGTCGACGGACGAGCGTTCCTCGGGCATTCTTGGCGCTGCAACCGTGGCCGCCGTTCCTCAACATCGAAAATGGAATCCACATGAACAATCCTGTTGCGCGCCTGGCGCGCGCCGCCCTCTTCGCCGCCGCCGTCGCCGTCTCCGCCGGGACCTTCGCGACGCCCGTCACGACGAACTACAGCGACCTCTGGGCTACGCCGTCCGAGCCCGGCTGGGGGCTCAACATCAGCCAGCAGGCCGACGTGATGTTCGCGACGCTGTTCATCTACGACAAGGGCGAACTGCCCGCGTGGTATTCGGTGACGCTGACGTACCAGTCGACCGGCCCCAACGGCGTCGTCAACTACTCGGGCGACCTCTACCGCACCACCGGACCGGCGCTCGGCCAGCCGTGGAACCCGGCGCTGCTCAAGTACGAGCTGGTCGGGCAGCTGTCGCTGGGCTTCGGGGATCCCGCGCACGCGAGCCTCGTCTACTCGATCGACAAGGTACTCGTGACCAAGGCGGTCACCCGCCTCACGTTCGCGGCCCAGTCGGTGCTCGGCAAGTACATCGGCGCGACCAGCGACGTCACGTACGACTGCAAGGATCCCGCCCGCAACGGCATCGTCACCACCGACCCGGGCCCGTTCACGATCACGCAGCAGGGCACCGACGTCGTGCTCAAGTTCCCGACGTGCACGATCACCGGCAAGTACACGCAGCAGGGCCAGATCGGCGAGATCGACGCGATCTACGAATGCACGAACTTCGCCGTCGGGGAGATCAGGTTCTCCGCGCTGCAGTCGGAAAAGGGCGGCATCGTCGGCAACTACACCGGACGCGACAAGAGCTGCTTCTTCCGCGGCAACATCGGCGGCATGCGCGAGCTTCCGTGATCCCGACGTAATCCGCAGCTGTCGGCGCCGGGTGCAGGTACCCGGCGCCGGTCCGATCCAGCGCCCATGTCCACGACCGCCGCCCTCCTCGCGCGCCTGCGCGCCGTGCGCAACGTCTACGGCGCGGTCGCCGCGCGCGAGTTGTGCGCGCTGCTCGATGCGGTGCGCGACGCGCGATGCACGACGTTCGCGCAATTGTCCTCCCTCCACGAGGACCTGCTGTTCATCAGCGCGTTCCCGGCGTCGCCCGGCGCGCGCACGCGCGCGCGCCGGCTCCTGCGCGGCGTTGGCGCGCGCCTCGCGCGCCTGCCGCGCCACGAGCGCGCGCGCGCCGACGACTCCGGCATGGCGGGCTCGACCACCCGCCACCTCTACCCGTTCCCGATCGCGCAGTGGCTCGCGCAGTCGGCGGCCGGTGCCGAGATCGACTGGCGCCACGTCGACGATCCGACGCGCCTCGACGGCGCCGTGCGGACGCTCCTCTGCCCGGCCGAACGCGAGGCGTTCGACAGCGGCGAATACGCGACCCGTGACTGGATCGCGCGAGCGCGCCGGAGCGACGCGGCGTCCGACCTCGCGTGGCTCGCGCAGACGGCGGCCGCGACGCCCGCCGCGCGAACGACGGTCGCCGACGCCTGGGACGCCGCCGAGATCCCGGTCGCGTGGCCGCTGTCGGATTCGCGGTGGTCGGTCACGCACAACCTGCTGCCGCGAACGCACCCGGTCTGTCGGAACGCGATGCGGCGGCCGGACACGAACGTCGCCGCCGAGGTGGCGCGACCGCTCGACGCGATCGAGCGCCTCACCGGCGCGCGCGCGCGCGCCGTGGTGGCCGCCGCGCGCGCGGCGCTGGCTGCGCGCTGCCGCGAGGTCAACGCGATGACCTGCCCCAACCTCGACGAGGTGTGGTGGTGCGACCTGGCCGAAGGCGTCGCGCTCGCCGTGATCGGCATCGCACCGGACGAGCGGCTCTCCCTCGAAACGAACACCGGCTACCTGCTGTTCGCCAACGGCGTGCCGATCGGGTACGGCGGCGTGACGCCGCTGTTCCGGCAGGCGAACACCGGCATCAACATCTTCGACGCGTTCCGCGGCGGCGAAGCGGCCTTCCTGTGGACGCAGATGCTGCGCGCGTTCCATTCGCTCTACGGCAGCCGCCGCTTTGTCATCAACGCATACCAGTTCGGCGCGGACAATGCCGAGGCCATCGCGAGCGGTGCGTTCTGGTTCTACTACCGGCTGGGCTTTCGCCCGGCAGCCGCCGCCACGCGCACGCTGGCCGCGCAGGAAGCCGCGCGCATGGCGGCCGACCGGAAGTATCGCAGCAACGCGCGGACGCTGAAGGCGCTCGCGGTCGGCGATCTCCACCTCGACCTGCCGGGGTTCGACGCCGCCGACCACTTCGACGAGGCGTTGCTGCCGCGTGCGGGCGCGCTTGCCGCGCACGTCGTCGCGCAGCGGCCGGAGCGGTCGCGGTTGCGCGCCGCGACGAACATCGCGACCGAACTCGCGGCCACGCTGGATCTCGCGGACCATGCCCGCTGGTCGCCGCGCGAACGACGGGGCTTCGCGTTCCTCGCACCCATCGTGGCGGCGCTGCCGGATCTGCGCGACTGGAACACGGCCGATCGCGCAGCGCTCGCCGCGATGCTCCGTGCCAAGGGCGCGCCGCAGGAGCGGGGGTATGCGCTGAAGGCGCAGCGCGCACCGCGGTTCTTCGCGTCGCTGCGGACCGTCCTGCGGTCGCCGGCCGCGCGCTGACGCCGCCTCCGCATCCGGTTCGGCCAAGGCAAACGGGGCCGGCAGTTGCCTGCCGGCCCCGTCCTGTACCGCGTGGTGCGTGAGCGTTACGCGGCGTCGGCCGAGATCTCCGACGACGCTGCCGGCGCGGCCGTGGCCGCGGCTGCCGCCGCCGCCTGCTCCTCGCCGGTCATGAACGCGGCTTCCGCCGCCTCCGGACCCGCGAGCTTCGCCTTCTTGCGCGCCGTGTGATACGCGAGGCCCGTGCCCGCCGGGATCAGGCGCCCGACGATCACGTTTTCCTTCAGGCCGCGCAGGTCGTCCTTCTTGCCCATGATCGCGGCTTCGGTCAGCACGCGCGTCGTCTCCTGGAACGACGCCGCCGAGATGAACGAGTCCGTGGACAGCGACGCCTTCGTGATGCCGAGCAGCATGTGGTGGAACTGCGCCGGCTCCTTGCCGTCCTTGATCACGCGATCGTTCTCGTCCAGCAGCTCCGAGCGCTCGACCTGCTCCTCGCGGATGAAGCGCGCATCACCCGGCTCGGTGATCACCACGCGCCGCAGCATCTGGCGCACGATCACCTCGATGTGCTTGTCGTTGATCTTCACGCCCTGCAGCCGGTAGACGTCCTGCACCTCGTCCGTGATGTAGCGCGCGAGCGCTTCCACCCCGAGGAGCCGCAGGATGTCATGCGGGTCGGCCGGGCCGTCGACGATCGTCTCGCCCTTGTTCACCACCTGGCCGTCGTGCGCCGTCACGTGCTTGTCCTTGGCGATCAGGTACTCGTGGGCGACGCCGTCGAGGTCGGTGATGACCAGACGCTGCTTGCCCTTCGTGTCCTTGCCGAACGACACCGTGCCCGTGACTTCCGCCAGCATGCCCGCGTCCTTCGGCGAACGCGCCTCGAACAGCTCCGCCACGCGCGGCAGGCCGCCCGTGATGTCGCGGGTCTTCGACGTCTCCTGCGGAATCCGCGCGAGGACCTCGCCCACCGCGACCTGCTGGCCGTCCTTCACCGTGATGATGGAGCCCAGCTGGAACGTGATGTTGACGGAGAGCTCCGAGCCCGCGAGCTTGATCTCCTCGCCGCTCTCGTCCAACAGCTTCACCTGCGGGCGCACGCCCTTGGCCGTGCTCGTCGCGCGGCGCTTCGGGTCGATGACGACGAGCGTCGACAGGCCGGTCACATCGTCGACCTGCTTCGCGACCGTCACGCCTTCCTCGACGTGCTCGAACTTCACGCGACCCGCGTACTCGGTGATGATCGGACGCGCCGTGGCATCCCACGTCGCGAGGATCTTGCCCGCCTTCACGGTGTCGCCGTCCTTCACCTGCAGCGTCGCGCCGTACGGCACCTTGTGGCGCTCGCGCTCGCGGCCGTTGTCGTCGTGGATCGTCACTTCGCCGGAACGCGCGATGACCACCAGGTCGCCCTTGGCGCTGGTGACGTAGCGCATCAGCGCGGAGAACCGGATCGTGCCCGCCGACTTGGCCTCGATCTGCGAGACCGCCGCCGTACGCGACGCCGCACCGCCGATGTGGAACGTGCGCATCGTCAACTGCGTGCCGGGCTCGCCGATCGACTGCGCGGCGATGACGCCCACCGCCTCGCCGACGTTCACGAGATGCCCGCGGCCCAGGTCGCGGCCGTAGCAGCGCGCGCACAGGCCGTGGCGCGTGTCGCAGGTCAGCGGCGTGCGGACCTTCACCTCGTCGATGCCGAGCGCCTCGATCTGCTCGACCTCGTCCTCGCCCAGCAGCGTGCCCGGGTAGAACAGCGTCTCCTGCGTCTCCGGATTCACGGCGTCCGCGGCCACGACCCGGCCGAGGATGCGCTCGCGCAACGGCTCGATGACCTCGCCGCCTTCGACCAGCGCCTTCATCTGCACGCCGTTCGTCGTGCCGCAATCGTCCTCGGTCACCACGAGATCCTGCGTCACGTCGACGAGGCGCCGAGTCAGGTACCCCGAGTTCGCCGTCTTCAACGCGGTGTCCGCAAGACCCTTCCGCGCGCCGTGCGTGCTGATGAAGTACTGCAGCACGTTGAGGCCTTCGCGGAAATTCGCGGTGATCGGCGTCTCGATGATCGAACCGTCCGGCTTCGCCATCAGGCCGCGCATGCCGGCCAGCTGCCGGATCTGCGCCGCCGAACCGCGCGCGCCCGAGTCCGCCATCATGAAGATGGAGTTGAAGGAATCCTGCTTGACCATGTTGCCGTCGCGGTCCTTCACTTCGGTCTCGCCCAGCTGCTTCATCATCGCCTTGGCGATCTCGTCGCCGGCGCGGCCCCAGATGTCGACGACCTTGTTGTAGCGCTCGCCCTGCGTGACCAGACCCGAGGTGTACTGCGCCTCGATCTCCTTCACCTGCGATTCCGAGTCGGCGATGATCGCGCCCTTCTCGACCGGCACCAGCATGTCATCGGCGGCGAACGAGATCCCGCCGCGCGTGGCGAGCGAGTAGCCCGCCTGCATCAGCTTGTCCGCGAAGATGACCGTCTCGCGCAGCCCGCAGCGGCGGAAGCTCGCGTTGATGATGCGCGAGATCTCCTTCTTCTTGAGCGGCTTGTTGATGAACGAGAACGGCAGCCCCGGGGGCAGGATCTCGGACAGCAGCGCCCGGCCGACCGTCGTGTCGTAGCGCGTGATCTTCTCGACCTTCTCGACGGTCCCGTCCGGGCCCGGCTTCAGGTCGACTTCCTTGATGCGGACCTTGACCTTCGCGTGCAGCTCGGCCTGGCGCGACTCGTACGCGCGCGACACTTCCGAGAGGTCCGAGAACATCTGGCCCTCGCCGGCGGCGTTGATCTTCTCGCGCGTCGCGTAGTAGAGGCCGAGCACGATGTCCTGCGACGGCACGATGCAGGGCTCGCCGTTGGACGGCAGCAGCACGTTGTTGGACGCGAGCATCAGCGTGCGCGCCTCCATCTGCGCTTCCAGCGACAGCGGCACGTGGACGGCCATCTGGTCGCCGTCGAAGTCGGCGTTGAACGCCGTGCAGACGAGCGGGTGCAGCTGGATCGCCTTGCCTTCGATCAGCACGGGCTCGAATGCCTGAATGCCCAGGCGGTGCAGCGTCGGCGCACGGTTCAGCATCACCGGGTGCTCGCGGATCACCTCCTCGAGGATGTCCCACACCACCGGCTCCTGCGACTCCACCATCTTCTTCGCGGCCTTGATCGTGGTCGCGAGGCCCATCGTCTCGAGCTTGTTGAAGATGAACGGCTTGAAGAGCTCGAGCGCCATCAGCTTCGGCAATCCGCATTGATGGAGCTTCAGCTGCGGGCCGACGACGATGACCGAGCGGCCCGAGTAGTCGACGCGCTTGCCGAGCAGGTTCTGCCGGAAGCGGCCGCCCTTGCCCTTGATCATGTCGGCGAGCGACTTCAGCGGTCGCTTGTTGGCGCCCGTCATCGCCTTGCCGCGGCGGCCGTTGTCGAGCAGCGAGTCGACGGCTTCCTGCAGCATCCGCTTCTCGTTGCGCACGATGATGTCCGGCGCCTTCAGCTCGAGCAGGCGCTTCAGCCGGTTGTTCCGGTTGATCACGCGGCGGTAGAGGTCGTTCAAGTCGGACGTCGCGAACCGGCCGCCGTCCAGCGGGACGAGCGGGCGCAGTTCGGGCGGCAGCACCGGCAGCACCTCGAGGATCATCCACTCGGGCTTGATGCCCGACTTGTGGAACGCCTCGAGCACCTTCAGGCGCTTCGCGATCTTCTTGATCTTGGTGTCCGAACCCGTCGTCTCGAGTTCCTTGCGGAGCCGGTCGATCTCGTGGTTCACGTCGAGCGCCTTCAGGAGCTCGCGGATGCCCTCGGCACCCATGTGCGCCTGGAAGTCGTCGCCGTACTGCTCGACCTTGGCGAGGTAGTCGTCCTCGGTCAGGAGCTGGGCACGGTTGAGCGGCGTCAGGCCGGGATCGGTCACGACGAACGCCTCGAAGTACAGCACGCGCTCGATGTCGCGCAGCGTCATGTCGAGCACCATGCCCATCCGCGACGGCAGCGACTTCAGGAACCAGATGTGCGCGACCGGCGAGGCCAGTTCGATGTGGCCCATGCGTTCGCGGCGCACCTTCGCGAGCGTCACTTCGACGCCGCACTTCTCGCAGATGACGCCGCGGTGCTTCAGGCGCTTGTACTTGCCGCACAGGCACTCGTAGTCCTTGACCGGCCCGAAGATCTTCGCGCAGAAGAGGCCGTCGCGTTCCGGCTTGAAGGTGCGGTAGTTGATCGTCTCCGGCTTCTTCACTTCGCCGTAGGACCACGAGCGGATCTTCTCCGGCGACGCGAGGCCGATCCGGATGGCATCGAATTCTTCTTCCTGCGTTACCTGCTTGAACAGATCGAGCAATGCTTTCATGCGTACTCCCGAGTAGAGGTCGGAGTTACTGCAAAATCAGATTCGTGCACAAAGAGACGCAAAGGCGCAGAGGAAGGCAGAAAGCGGCCATGTCCTCCCGGCGTCCCCGCGCCTCTTCGTGGATCGGGCTTGGCCGTCAATCGCGCTCCATGTCGATGTCGATCGCGAGCGAGCGGATTTCCTTCACCAGCACGTTGAAGGATTCCGGCATGCCGGCCTCGATCTTGTGCTCGCCCTTCACGATGTTCTCGTAGACCTTGGTGCGGCCGTTCACGTCGTCGGACTTGACCGTGAGCATCTCCTGCAGCGTGTAGGCGGCGCCGTACGCTTCCAGCGCCCAGACTTCCATTTCGCCGAAACGCTGGCCGCCGAACTGCGCCTTGCCGCCGAGCGGCTGCTGCGTGACGAGGCTGTACGGGCCGGTGGAGCGCGCGTGCATCTTGTCGTCGACGAGGTGATGGAGCTTCAGCACGTGCATGTAGCCCACGGTCACCTGGCGGTCGAACGCCTCGCCGGTGCGGCCGTCGTGCAGCGTGACCTGGCCCGACCGGGGCAGGTCCGCGAGCTCCAGCATCGACTTGATCTCTTCCTCGGTCGCGCCGTCGAACACGGGTGTGGCGAACGGCACGCCGCCCGTCAGGTTGCCCGCGAGGTGCAGGATCTCGCCGTCGTCGAAGTCGCCGAGCGACTCCTGGCGTCCCGTGGAGTTGTAGACCTTCTCCAGGAACTTGCGAACTTCCGCCGCCTTCGCCTGCGCCTTCAGCATGTCGTCGATCTTGCGGCCGAGGCCCTTCGCCGCCCACCCGAGGTGGACTTCGAGGATCTGGCCGACGTTCATCCGCGACGGCACGCCGAGCGGATTGAGCACGACGTCGACCGGCGTGCCGTCGGCCATGTACGGCATGTCCTCGACCGGGACGATCTTCGACACGACGCCCTTGTTGCCGTGGCGGCCGGCCATCTTGTCGCCCGGCTGCAGGCGGCGCTTCACCGCGACGTAGACCTTGACCATCTTCTGCACGCCCGGCGGCAGTTCGTCGCCCTGCGTCAGCTTCTTCTTCTTCTGCTCGAACATCGCGTCGAACTGCACGCGCAGCTGCGCGAGCGACTCCTTGGACGCCTCGAGCTGGGACGCCGTCTCCTCGCTCGCCAGGCGGATGTCGAACCAGTCGTAGCGCGCCACGGACTCCAGGTACTCGGCCGTGACCTTGGTGCCCTTCGCGAGCTTCTTCGGTCCGCCGTTGGCGACCTTGCCCAGCAGGAGCTTCTCGATCCGCGCGTACTGGTCGTTCTCGACGATGCGGAGCTGGTCGTTCAGGTCCTTGCGGTAGCCCTTCAGCTCGTCGTCGATGATCTGCGCGGCGCGCTTGTCGCGCTCGATGCCTTCGCGCGTGAACACCTGGACGTCGATCACGGTGCCGGAGATGCCCGACGGCACGCGCAGGCTCGTGTCCTTCACGTCGGACGCCTTCTCGCCGAAGATCGCGCGCAGCAGCTTCTCCTCCGGCGTCAGCTGCGTCTCGCCCTTCGGCGTGACCTTGCCCACCAGCACGTCGCCGGCTTCGACTTCCGCGCCGATATAGACGATGCCGGAGTCGTCGAGGCGGCCCAGCTGCGCTTCGCCCAGGCTCGAGATGTCCCGCGTGATTTCCTCGGGGCCCAGCTTGGTGTCGCGGGCCACCACCGAGAGTTCCTCGATGTGGATCGACGTGTAGCGGTCGTCGCCGACGACGCGCTCGCTGATGAGGATCGAATCCTCGTAGTTGTAGCCGTTCCACGGCATGAACGCGACGAGCATGTTCTGCCCCAACGCCAGCTCGCCCATGTCGGTCGACGCGCCGTCGGCGATCACGTCGCCGCGGGCGATCACGTCGCCCACCTGCACCAGCGGCCGCTGGTTGATGTTGGTGTTCTGGTTCGACCGCTTGTACTTGGTCAGGTTGTAGATGTCCACGCCCACTTCACCGGCCTGCGTCTCGGCGTCGTGCACACGCACGACGATCCGCGATGCGTCGATGTAGTCGACCTTGCCGCCCCGGCGCGCCATCACGGCCGTGCCCGAGTCGACGGCGGCCGTGCGCTCCACGCCGGTGCCGACGAGCGGCTTTTCCGGACGCAGGCAAGGCACCGCCTGCCGCTGCATGTTGGAGCCCATCAGCGCGCGGTTCGCGTCGTCGTGCTCGAGGAACGGGATCAGCGACGCCGCCACCGACACGATCTGCGAGGGTGCCACGTCCATGTAGTTGACCTTGTCGCCGGTCGACAGCATGAACTCGTTCTTGCTGCGGCAGGACACGAGCTCGTCGTCGAGCTTGCCGTTCTTGTCGACGGCGGCGTTGGCCTGCGCGATCACGTATTGGCCTTCCTCGATCGCCGACAGGTAGTCGATCTGGTCGGTGACCTTGCCGTCCTGCACGCGGCGGTACGGCGTCTCGAGGAAGCCGTACTCGTTCGTCCGCGCGTAGAGCGCGAGCGAATTGATGAGGCCGATGTTCGGGCCTTCCGGCGTCTCGATCGGGCACACGCGCCCGTAGTGCGTCGGGTGCACGTCGCGCACCTCGAAGCCCGCGCGCTCGCGCGTCAGGCCGCCCGGCCCCAGTGCGGAGACGCGGCGCTTGTGCGTGATCTCCGACAGCGGGTTGGTCTGGTCCATGAACTGCGACAGCTGCGAGCTGCCGAAGAATTCCTTGATCGCGGCCGAGATGGGCTTGGCGTTGATGAGGTCGTGCGGCAGCAGGTTGTCGCTCTCGGCCTGGCCGAGACGTTCCTTCACCGCGCGCTCGACCCGGACGAGCCCCGAGCGGAACTGGTTCTCGGCGAGTTCGCCGACGGACCGCACGCGGCGGTTGCCGAGGTGGTCGATGTCGTCGATCTCGCCGCGCCCGTTGCGCAGGTCCACGAGGATCTTGATGACGGCGATGATGTCGTCGTTGGTCAGCGTCGGCGCGCCCTTCAACTCCGTGCGGCCGATCCGGCGATTGAACTTCATCCGGCCGACGGCCGACAGGTCGTAGCGCTCCTCCGAGAAGAAGAGGCCATGGAACAGCGCCTCGACGGCTTCCTCGGTCGGCGGTTCGCCGGGACGCATCATCCGGTAGATCGCGACCTTGGCCGCGTACTGGTCCGGCGTGTCGTCGGTGCGCAGCGTCTGCGAGATGAACGGGCCCATGTCGAGGTCGTTCGTGTAGATCGTCTGGATCGCCTTGATGCCCGCGTCGAGCAGCTTCTGCAGCGACTCTTCGGTGATCTCGTCGTTGGCCTTGGCCACGACTTCGCCCGTGCCCGTGTCGATCACGTTGGTCGCGAGCGTGCGGCCGACGATGTAGTCGTTCGGCACTGCGATGCGCTTGACGTTGCCGTCGACCAGTTCGCGCACGTGGCGCGCGGTGATCCGCTTGTCCTTGGCGGCGACGACCTTGCCGTCCTTGCCGAGGATGTCGAAGCGCGCCATCTCGCCGCGCAGCCGCTCGGGCACGAAGTCGAGTTCCGAACCCTTGTCGCCCAGGTGGAACGTGTCGAACTGGAAGAACCGCTTGAGGATGTCCTCGTTCGTGAGGCCGATCGCCTTCAGCAGCGTGGTCACCGGCATCTTGCGGCGGCGATCGACGCGGAAGAACAGGAAGTCCTTCGGATCGAACTCGAAGTCGAGCCACGAGCCGCGGTACGGAATCACGCGGGCGGAAAACAGGAGCTTGCCGGACGAGTGCGTCTTGCCGCGGTCGTGCTCGAAGAACACGCCCGGCGAACGGTGGAGCTGCGAGACGATCACGCGCTCGGTGCCGTTGATGATGAAGGAGCCGTTCTCGGTCATGAGCGGGATCTCGCCCATGTAGACCTCCTGCTCCTTGACCTCCTTGACGGTGTCCTTCGGCGCTTCCTTGTCCATGATGATGAGGCGGACCTTGGCGCGCAGGGCCGAGCAGTACGTGAGGCCGCGCTGCTGGCACTCGACGACGTCGAACGCCGGCGGGAGCAGCGAGAAGCTGACGAACTCGAGGCGGGCGTTGCCCGAGTGGCTCGAGATCGGGAAGATCGACGTGAACGCGGCCTGCAGGCCCTCGTTCTTCCGCGCGTCGGGCGCGGTGAATTCCTGCAGGAACGCGCGGTACGACGCGAGCTGCGTTTCGAGGAGGAACGGCACCGGCAGGACGCTCGCGCGCTTCGCGAAGCTCTTCCGGATGCGTTTCTTTTCGGTAAAGGTATAGGGCGTAGCCGTGGTAGTCGCCATAGCGTAGGGTCTTCCCATCTCCGGTTCGTGCTGGGGCCGCGCGGTTGCCGCGCGGACGGTGTTGCTTCGGAACTGCAGCGGCGTGCGGCCGCTCGTTTGCAAGTCAGATACGACTCGGTTGCCGCTCCAGTGCCTCGACTGTCCGGGAACCTTGCATTCCCAGGTTTGGTGGCTGGCCACTACCAGCCGCTGGCGGACAACGTCGCCATTGCAGCGACGCCCGACCAACCCTGCCTTCCGCAGTCGACTCAGAAAGCGAGCGAAGGAGACTCGACTTGGGCCTTCCGGCCACGAATCCCCTTCGCTTCGATCCCCGACCGAAGCCATGAGTGACACCGGGGAGCCGCCGTGGTTCCCTTGCGGGAGCCGCCGTACGATCGCCCCGGTTCACCCGAGAAGCGGCATAAACCACTGCCGCTCCCGTTCTGCCTTTACTCCGGAAATCGACGGGCTCCGCCCGCGATTTCCGTCCAATCAGCTTGCCCAATGCCATACAGCGGCCTGGATTCTTCCATGGGGTCCGGGCGTTAGCCCTCGGACCCCATCTGACTAGAACAATTACTTCACTTCAGCCTTCGCCCCGGCCTCTTCCAGCTTCTTCTTGGCGGCTTCCGCGTCGGCCTTGTTGACGCCTTCCTTGACCGGCTTCGGCGCGCCGTCGACCAGGTCCTTCGCTTCCTTGAGGCCCAGGCCCGTCAGTTCGCGCACGGCCTTGATGACGTTGACCTTGTTCTCGCCGAACGAGGCCAGCACCACGGTGAACTCGGTCTGCTCTTCGGCGGCGGCGGCGGGCGCGGCACCGGCGGCGGGGCCGGCAACGGCCACGGCGGCGGCAGCGGAGACGCCGAACTTGTCTTCCATCGCCTTGATGAGCTCGGAGAGCTCGAGAACGGTCATCGACGAGATCTTGTCGAGAATTTCGGTTTGGACTGCGGACATGTCAATGCTCCTGGAACGTAACGGTTGAAGATGGATGCGATAGTGGGAATGTCAAGCCGCTTGCTTGGCGTCCCGAACGGCGGCGAGCGTGCGCACGAACTTCGACGGCACCTCGTTCATCGTCCGGACCAGCTTCACGACCGGCGCCTGCATGGTGCCGAGCAGCTTCGCGAGCAACTCGTTGCGCGACGGCAACGACGCCAGCGACGCGATTTCCTTGGCCGTCATCATCTGGCCAGGCATCGCACCGCCCGCGATCACGAACTTCTCGTTGCCCTTCGCGAAGTCGGACAGCACCTTCGCGACGGCCACCGGATCGGGGCCCATGCCGTACGCCAGCGGACCGACCATCTTGTCGGCCAGACCGGCGAACGGCGTGTCCACGACCGCGCGGCGCACCAGGGTGTTCTTGACCACCCGGAAATACACGCCGGAAGCGCGAGCCTTGGCACGCAGCTGCGTCATCGCCGCGACGGGCATGCCCCGGTTCTCGGCCATCACGATGGCTTGAGCACCCGCGACCTGCTTCGCGACTTCCGCGACTACCGCTTGTTTCTCTTGCAGATTGAGACTCACGGTCATTTCTCCTTGATCGGCACGAAAGCGCTGGACTGCTTCCCTGCCGTCCTCTTGCGTCCACCGGACCCGCGGCCCGGCAACGCGACTTCAGGTGACCATTCGTCCAGGATTGACCTGTCCGAGGGGCACCATCTACGCTGGGTCGGGCGACAGGGGACGGGGACCACGGATCGAGATTCCGATCCACCCGCCATATCCACCCGGATTAAGCTTCCGCTCCAGCGGTCTTTGACGGCACCGCGGCCGCCTTGCGGCGCCCGCGATCCCTCAAAATTCCGTTACTGCGCAGTCGGTGCGGTGACCAGCGTCGCCTGATCGACGCGGACACCCGCGCCCATCGTCGACGACAGGCTGATCTTGCGCAGATACACGCCCTTCACGCCCTGCGGCTTCGCCTTGTTCAGCGCATCGATCAGCGCCGTCAGGTTGGACTTCAACTGATCGGGCGTGAACGACGCGCGGCCGATCGTGCATTGGACGATGCCCGCCTTGTCGGTCCGGTACTGGACCTGGCCGGCCTTGGCGTTCTTCACCGCCTGCACGACGTCCGGCGACACGGTACCGACCTTGGGGTTCGGCATCAGGCCGCGGGGACCGAGGATCTGGCCCAGCTGGCCGACGACACGCATCGCATCCGGGGACGCGATCACGACGTCGAACTCCATGAAGCCTTCCTTGATCTTCGCCGCGAGGTCCTCGAAGCCGACGATGTCGGCGCCGGCGTCCAGCGCGGCCTTCGCCTTGTCGCCCTGCGCGAACACCGCGACGCGCACGTTCTTGCCGGTGCCCGCGGGCAGCACGACCGAACCGCGTACGGTCTGGTCGGACTTCTTGGCGTCCACGCCCAGGTTCACCGCGACGTCGACGGACTCGTCGAATTTCGCGATGGCGTTTTCCTTGACGAGCGCGAGCGCGTCGTCGACCGGGTAGAACTTCGAGCGGTCCACCTTGCCGCGGACCGTCTTCATGCGCTTGGTCAAGCGCGGTGCCTTGATCTCGGCCATGTTATTTGACCCCTTCGACGGTGATGCCCATGCTGCGCGCGCTGCCGGCGACCGTGCGCACGGCGGCATCCATATCCGACGCGGTGAGGTCGGGCATCTTGATCTTCGCGATTTCCTCGGCCTGCTCACGCGTGAGCTTGCCGACCTTGTCCGTGTGGGGCTTCGGGCTGCCCTTGTCCACCTTCGCCGCCTTCTTGATCAGGACGGTCGCCGGCGGCGTCTTCATGATGAACGTGAAGCTCTTGTCCGCGTACGCCGTGATGACGACGGGGATCGGCAGGCCCGGCTCGAGCTTCTGGGTCTGCGCGTTGAACGCCTTGCAGAACTCCATGATGTTGAGGCCGCGCTGGCCCAGCGCGGGGCCGATCGGCGGGCTGGGATTGGCTTTGCCCGCAGGCACTTGCAGCTTGATGAAACCGACGATTTTCTTCGCCATGACTTGCTCCTATTTGGGTACAAGCGGATCCGAGGATCCTCCCCGTTGACCTCGAGGCGTCGCCCGCATGGCGTCGCCGTCACTTCCTTCACCGTCGTTCCCGCGAAGGCGGGAACCCAGTGACGTCCTGCAACTCTCTTCCACTCAGAAGCGCAATTGGCAAACGGCCCAACGACGCTGGGTCCCCGCCTTCGCGGGGACGACGATCCTCAGGCCTTTTCCACTTGGGAAAAGTCCAGCTCCACCGGCGTCGACCGACCGAAGATCGTCACCGACACCCGCAGCTTGCTCTTCTCGTAGTTCACGTCCTCCACGTTGCCGTGGAAGTCGGTGAACGGACCTTCCTTGACGCGCACCGCCTCGCCCATCTCGAACAGCACCTTCGGACGCGGCTTCTCGACGCCTTCCTGCACCTGGCGGAGGATCGCGTCGACTTCCTTCTGCGTGATCGGCGTCGGCCGGTTGGCCGTGCCGCCCACGAAACCCGTGACCTTCGGCGTGCTCTTCACGAGGTGCCACGAGTCGTCGGTCATGTCCATCTCGACCAGCACGTACCCCGGGAAGAACTTGCGCTCCGAGATCGCCTTCGCGCCGTTCTTCATCTCGACGACTTCCTCGACCGGCACCAGGATCTGGCCGAACTGCTCCTGCAGGTCCGACCTGCGGATCCGCTCGATCAGCGCGCGCTGCACGCTCTTCTCGAAACCCGAGTAGGCGTGGACGACAAACCATTTCTTGCTCATCCGTCAGTCCTGCCCGTCAGCATTTTTATGATCCAAGCGAGCGTCGTATCCACCGCGAACAGGAATAGCGCCATGATGACGACGAACGCGAACACGATCGCCGTCGTTTGCATCGTTTCCTTGCGCGTCGGCCACGAGACGCGCCCGGCTTCCGCCCACGCCTCCTGCGCGAACGCGAAGAACTCCTTGCCCGGCGCCGACATCCATGCCACGCCGCCGGCGAGCAGAAGCCCGCCCAGCACCATCAGCACGCGCAGCACCTGGGCGGTCTCGGAGAAGTAGTAGTACCCCCAGACACCGAGGACCACGCACAGCGCCGCCAGAACGATCTTTGCTTTGTCCATGTCAGGAATCAGGGATCAGGAATCAGGAATCAGAAAGGCCCGCGCAGCGTGCGCTCGTCCGATTCGCGGCTTCCGTGTCCCGCCTTCTACCTTTCGCTCCAACTTCGTTTTCCGCCACCGACTGGATCCTGATCCCTGATGCCTGATCACGGATTCCGCGAAGGTGGCAGGCCAGGAGGGAATCGAACCCCCAACCTGCGGTTTTGGAGACCGCCGCTCTGCCAATTGAGCTACTGGCCTAATGAATATTCGTCCGAAAATGAAAAGCCATTTTCGGCCGGATCCGACTTCCGAAGGATTTCAGGCGGAGCCTGAAATCCTTCGTCGAAATGCCATTACCAAGAAACAGATGTCATGCGGCGAGCGATCTTCGGCCGACCGCCGCTTCTGTCTTCGTCCTTACTTGATGATCTTCGCCACGACGCCGGCGCCGACGGTCCGGCCGCCTTCGCGGATCGCGAACCGCAGTCCCTCTTCCATCGCGATCGGCTGGATCAGCGTCACCGTCATCGCAATGTTGTCCCCAGGCATCACCATCTCCGTGCCTTCCGGCAGCACGCAGCTTCCCGTCACGTCCGTCGTCCGGAAATAAAACTGCGGACGGTACCCCGGGAAGAACGGCGTGTGCCGACCACCCTCTTCCTTCGACAGGATGTACACCTCGCACGTGAACTCCGTGTGCGGCGTGATCGACCCCGGCTTCGCCAGCACCTGACCACGCTCCACTTCCTCCCGCTTCGTCCCCCGCAGCAGCACCCCGACGTTGTCCCCAGCCTGCCCTTGATCCAGCAGCTTCCGGAACATCTCCACGCCCGTGCACACCGTCTGCAGCGTCGGCTTCAGCCCCACGATCTCCAACGGCTCGCCGACCTTCACCACCCCACGCTCCACCCGCCCCGTCACCACCGTCCCCCGACCCGAGATCGAGAACACGTCTTCCACCGGCATCAGGAACGGTCCGTCGATCAGCCGCTGCGGCTGCGGGATATAGCTGTCCAGCGCCTCCGCCAGCCGCAGGATCGACCCTTCCCCCATCTCGCTCTTGTCGCCTTCCAGCGCCATCTTGGCCGATCCGATCACGATCGGCGTGTCGTCGCCAGGAAACTGGTACTTGGACAGCAGCTCGCGGACTTCCATCTCGACGAGCTCCAGCAGCTCCTTGTCGTCGACCATGTCCGCCTTGTTCATGTACACGATGATGTACGGAACACCCACCTGCCGCGCCAGCAGGATGTGCTCCCGCGTCTGCGGCATCGGACCGTCCGCCGCGCTCACCACCAGAATCGCCCCGTCCATCTGCGCCGCGCCCGTGATCATGTTCTTCACGTAGTCCGCGTGCCCCGGGCAATCCACGTGCGCGTAGTGCCGGTTCTTCGTCTCGTATTCCACGTGCGCCGTGTTGATCGTGATCCCCCGCGCCTTCTCCTCCGGCGCCGCATCGATCTGGTCGTACGCCTTCGCCTCGCCCCCGAACAGCTTCGACAGCACCAGCGTGATCGCCGCCGTCAGCGTCGTCTTCCCATGATCCACGTGCCCGATCGTCCCCACGTTCACGTGCGGCTTCGTACGTTCGAATTTGCCTTTGGCCATCTCGATCTCCAGCGTTCTACTCGATTTTTCCCACTCGGTCCGTTCCGCCCGCTCATTCGGGCCGGGCGGCGTTCCGAGTCTGATCAACCCGGGCAAGACTGCACTTCAATGCACTTCCCATCTGCCCGCTGCGTTTTGGTGCCCATGGCGTGGATTGAACACGCGACCTCTCCCTTACCAAGGGAGTGCTCTGCCACTGAGCTACATGGGCGCTGCTTCAATCCTCTATGACGTTGCCGGCCATTCCATTCATTGCTGCTGCGCGATGCGTCCGCGAGTCATCCATCTGGAGCGGGTGAAGGGAATCGAACCCTCGTCGTAAGCTTGGAAGGCTTCTGCTCTACCATTGAGCTACACCCGCGCTTCTCTGGAACGTCCAAGCCAAACGCCGATGTTTCCGCGCGGTTTCCGCGATGTCTGCTGTTCGTGATCCCTGACTGCCGATGCTCGAGAATTTGGTGGAGGGGGAAGGATTCGAACCTTCGAAGGCAGAGCCGACAGATTTACAGTCTGTTCCCTTTGACCGCTCGGGAACCCCTCCGCAGTTTTCCGCGTGCGGCACGCTCGTCGCGGCTCTGGTCCCGATCCCGGATCACACGTCCTGAGTTCCGTTCCCGATTCCGTTCCGCCCGCCCGCCGCAATGCGAATTTCCACCCGCAGAAACGCGCGATTCTAGCAGCTTTGTTGCTTTCCCGTCAAATCGGTCCGCCGGCGCAAGTTTGTGCAGGCCTTCGCCAATTGTCCCTCTGGTTCAATGGCTTGGCGCGGCGATTTGGCCATGTGCGGCGCCATGCCGCGCCTGGCGCGACCGCGTCGGCGAAGCCGTTCGGGGGCATCGTTGCGCCGCGATGCAGGTCCGACGGGCCGCGAGCCCCACGCACTCGGGGAGGCGGCGGACCGGGTGAAGTGCCGGCCCGGGGCCGCCGGCAACGCGCTCTCCACGCGGCCGGGTCGCGCAACGTCCGGGAGGTCAGGCGCCCGCTTCCGGTGCGACGGGTTCGGCGAGCGTATCGGCCGGTGGGGTCCCGTCCGGAATGTCGGGGACCGGGGCCGGCAGCCGGCGCACCCGCTTCGGCGGGAGCCGTACCGAGAACGTGCTGCCCTTTCCGGGTTCGCTTGCGATTCCGAGCTCCGCCTGGTGCCGCAGGAGCACGTGCTTGACGATCGCGAGACCCAGTCCCGTACCGCCCGTCGCCCGCGACCGGCTGCGATCGACGCGGTAGAACCGCTCGGTCAGCCGTGGCAGGTGTTCGGCGCCGATGCCGATGCCGGAATCCGCGACACTGAACACACCGCTGCCGTCCGGGTCGATCCGCCACGACAGCGTGATCGTGCCCTGCGCCGGCGTGTAGCGGACGGCGTTGGAGACGAGGTTGCCGAACGCGCTCGCGAGTTCGTCGCGGCTGCCGGTCACCAGCGCGGCCTCGCCGGCCTCCAGCGCCACGGCATGCTCGCCATGCGACAGGTTGCCCGCTTCGGTCGCGAGCTTCTCGAGCAGCGGGCCGATGGCGAACACCTCGTCGGCGACCGCGTTGTGCTCGCTTTCGAGCGCCGACAGCGTGAGGAGGTCCTCGACCAGCCGCTGCATGGAAGCCGCCTGCTCGCGCATCAGCTCGAGGAACCGGTCGCGCTGCCGGTCCTCCAGCACGAGGTCCTGCAGCGTCTCGATGAACCCGCTGATGACCGTCAGCGGCGTCTTCAGTTCGTGCGACACATTGGCGATGAAGTCGCGGCGCATGCGCGCCACCCCTTCGATCTCGGTGATGTCGCGGGAGATCAGCAGCTTCTCCGCGACCCCGAAAGGCACGATCTGGACCTCGAGCGTGGTGCCCGGATCGCGCTGCGAATCGAGCACGGCCGCGCCGCGGTGGTCGCCGGCCTCGAGGTAGGCGACGAACGCGGGCTGGCGCACGAGGTTCGTGAGCGGCGCGCCGACATCGTGCGCGAGATCGAGTCCCGAGCATCCGTTGCGCGCGCGCATTCGCCCACTTGATCCGGTTCGTGCCGTCGAGCACGACCATGCCGTCGGGAATGGCCTCGGCCGCGCTCTGGAATCGCTCGATCGTGTGCGCGAGATCGCGCTCGTGCGCACGGCGTACGCGGGTTCGCTGGTGGAGCGCCGCGAAAGCCGGCCCCCACGCGCCCCGTGCTTCGGGCACCGGGGTGGCAACCGGCGCGGCGGCCCAGCGCGTCAGGCGGTCGAGGTTGACCGCGTTGACGAGGAGGATCGCGCCCCAGCCGGCCGCGAGTGCGACGAGCGCGGCGATCGGGCCCAGCGCCGCCCACGCCAGCAACGCGCCCGCCAGCACCAGCGCCGGAATGGCGAGGCTGCGCAGCACGCGGAATGCGCTCGGCACCGGGCTCCTAGGGTGCGGACGTCTGTTCGCGGGGCACCGCGAGGCGATACCCGGCGCCGCGGACGGTTTCGATGAGGTGATCCTGCCCGAACGGCTCGAGCGCCAGCCGCAGGCGCCGGATGTGGACGTCGACCGTGCGCTCCTCGATGTAGACGTGGTCGCCCCACACCTGGTCCAAGAGCTGGGCGCGCGTGTGGACACGCTCCGCGCGGGCCAGCAGGAACTGCAACAGGCGGTATTCGGTGGGACCGAGGCGCACAGGCACGCCGCGGACCGTCACGCGATGCGTGGCCGGATCGAGCTTCAGCGCGCCCGCGGCCAGCGGCTCCTGCGCCGCCTCCGGCGCCCGCCGTCGCAGCACCGACTTGATGCGCGCCTTCAACTCGCGCGGCGAGAACGGCTTGGTCACATAATCGTCGACCCACGCCTCGAGTCCCGCGACGCGGTCCGCCTCGTCGGTGCGCGCGGTCACCATGATGACCGGCAGCTCCTTCGTCCGCGCGTCGGCACGCAGCTGCTTCGCGAAGGCGAGACCCGATTGCCCGGGGAGCATCCAGTCGAGCAGGACAAGGTCGGGCAGCGAGGACTTGAGCAGCAGGTTCGCGGACTCCGCATCCGCCGCTGCCTGAACTTCGTAGCCGGCATCCACCAGGTGGACCTTGAGGAGCTCGAGGATCGCCGGCTCGTCCTCGACGACGAGGATCATCGGCATCATCGCACCTCCGAGCCTGCGCGGCATTTCATTCGGCGACCTCGGCGCGGATCTGCTCGGCCGTCGCGTGCCGGACATCGATGCCCTTGACCACCTGCACGACGGCCTCGGCAATGTTCTTCGCGTGGTCGCCGATGCGCTCGATCGACTTCGCGATGAACACGATCTCGAGCGCGGGGCTGATCGTGCGCGGATCCTCCATCATGTAGCTGATGAGCTGGCGCAGCACGGCGGAGAACGCCGCGTCGATCTCCTCGTCGAACTCGATCACCTCGGTGGCCGCCTCGACATCGAGGCGCGCGAACGCATCGAGCGCGCGCTGGACCATCTCCTTGGCGCGCTCCGCCGCCCGCGCAACGTCAAAGTGGCGCAGCTGCACCAGCCGCTGGTGCTGCACTGCCTGCGTCGCCTTGTACGCAACCTTCTTCGTCTCGTCGCCGATGCGCTCCAAGTCGTTCACGATCTTGGTCACGGTGAGCACCATGCGCAGGTCGATCGCCGCCGGCTGGCGCCGGGCGATGATCTGGCTGCATTGCTGGTCCATCTCGACCTGTAGCCGGTTAATCGTCTGCTCGTCGGCGCCCACCTGCTCGAGCAGCTCTCCGGGTTCGTCCAGGCCGAGCAGGACGATTGCGCGTGAAATCTGCGTCTCGACCATGCCGCCCATCGTGAGGACGCCGCTCCGGATCCCTTCCATCTCGGCATCGAACTGCTTGTGCGTGTGTTCGGTCATCGTATTCTCCCGGCCCGGTCCCGGGCGGTCATCCGAAACGCCCCGTGATGTAGTCCTCGGTTTCCTTGCGCTTCGGCTGAAGGAACAGTTGGTCGGTGTCGCCGAACTCGACGAGTTCGCCCAGGTACATGTACGCCGTGTAGTCGGACACGCGCGCCGCCTGCTGCATGTTGTGCGTGACGATCGCGATCGTGTAGTCCGACTTGAGCTCGGTGATGAGTTCCTCGATCTTCGCGGTCGAGATGGGGTCCAGCGCCGACGTCGGCTCGTCCAGGAGCAGCACGTCCGGCTTCACCGACACCGCGCGCGCGATGCACAGCCGCTGCTGCTGTCCGCCCGACAGCGCCATGCCGCTCTGCTTCAGCTTGTCCTTCGCCTCGTCCCACATCGCCGCCTTGGTGAGCGCCCACTCGACGCGCTCGTCCATCTCGCGCGCACCGAGGTTCTCGTACAGGCGCACGCCGAACGCGATGTTGTCATAGATCGACATCGGAAACGGGGTCGGCTTCTGGAACACCATGCCGACCTTGGCCCGCAGCATGTTGAGGTCGATGCCGGGTTCCAGCACGTTCTGGCCGTTGAAGCGGATCTCGCCCTCGGCGCGCTGCCCCGGGTAGAGCGAGTACATCCGGTTCAGCGTCCGCAGCAGCGTCGACTTGCCGCAACCCGAAGGGCCGATGAAGGCGGTGACCCGGCGCTCCGCGATGTCGAGATTGATGTTCTTCAGGCCCTGGAACTTGCCGTAGTAGAAGTCGAGCTTCTTGATCGACATCTTCGGTGAGGTCGGGGGTAATGACGCGGAGTTGCCCACCGGGCGCGACATCAGGTTTGTCTCGTTCATGGTCGCTTTCTCTAGCGTACGGAGGCCTGGCGGAACACCGACCGGGCGAGGATGTTGAGGATCAGGACGGCGAGCGTGATGAGTAGCGCGCCAGCCCAAGCGAGCGATTTCCAGTCCTCGAACGGGCTCATCGCGAACTGGAAGATGACGACGGGCAGGTTGGCCATCGGGCCATCCATGTTCCAGCTCCAGAATGAATTATTGAGCGCGGTGAACAGCAGCGGCGCGGTTTCGCCCGACATCCGGGCCACGGCGAGCAGCACGCCGGTGATGACGCCGCCGCGCACGGCCTTCAGCGTCACCATCAGGATCACCTTCCACATCGGCGCCCCCAGCGCCACCGCGGCCTCGCGCAGGCTGTTGGGCACGAGGTGCAGCATGTTCTCGGTGGTGCGCACGACGACAGGAATGGCAATCAGCGCCAACGCGAACGAGCCCGCCCAGCCCGAGAAGTGGCCGACCTGCGCGACGTAGACGGTGTAGACGAAGAGGCCGATCACGATCGAGGGGGCCGAGAGCAGGATGTCGTTGATGAAGCGGGTTGCGCTCGCGATCCAGCCCACCTTGCCGAATTCCGCCAGGTAGATACCGGCCATGATGCCGATCGGCGTGCTGATGAACGTGGCGACCAGCACGATGACGAGGCTGCCGGCGATCGCGTTCGCAAGTCCGCCCGCGGAACCTGGCGGTGGCGTCATCTGCGTGAAGAGCGTGGGCGACAGCGCCGCGAAGCCGTTGTAGAACAGCACCGCGAGGATCCACAGCAGGAAGGCCATGCCGAAGGCCATCGCGGCCAGCGACATCACGAGGTTGAACCGGTTGACGAAGAGGCGGCGGCGATAGAGGTTATTCATGCGGTCACCGTCAGGTCTTCTTGCCCTCGCCCTTGGCGAGCTGGGCGATGAGTAGCCGCGAGCAGGCCAGAACGACGAACGTCAGCGCGAACAGCACGAGGCCGAGCGCGATCAGCGATGCGCGATGGATCGGATCGGCCGCCTCGTTGAACTCATTGGCGAGCGATGACGCAATGGAATTGCCGGGCTCGAACAGCGACGTGCTGATCTTGTACGCGTTGCCGATGACGAACGTCACGGCCATCGTCTCGCCGAGCGCACGGCCCAAGCCCAGCATGATCCCGCCGATGACGCCGACCTTCGTGTAGGGCAGCACGATGTTCCAGACCACCTCCCATGTCGTGCAGCCGATCCCGTACGCGGATTCCTTGAGCACCGGCGGCACGATCTCGAACACGTCGCGCATGACCGACGCGATGAACGGGATCACCATGATCGACAGGATGAAGCCCGCGGAGAGCATCCCGATGCCGTTGGGCGCGCCCTGGAAGAGCGGTCCCAGGATCCAGAGGTCGCCGAAGACCGACTTCAACGCCGGCTGCACGTAGTCGCCGAAAATCGGTGCGAATACGAAGAGACCCCACATGCCATAGATAATGGAGGGGATGGCGGCAAGCAGCTCGACCGCGGTGCCCAAGGGGCGCTTGAGCGACGCCGGACACATTTCCGTGAGGAACAGCGCAATGCCGAAGCTGATGGGCACGCCGATCAGCAGCGCGATCGCCGAAGTGACGAGCGTGCCGTAGATGGGCGCCAAAGCCCCGAAATCGCTGGTGACCGGGTTCCAGACGTTGGTCGTGAAGAACGAGAACCCGAACTTCGAAAGCGCGGGAAACGCGGCCCACGCGAGCGCGCCGAGGATCGCCAGCAGCATCGCGAGGACGAACAGCGCGAAGAACTGCGTCGTGCGCTCGAACATCCAGTCCTGCCAGTGGCCGGTACCGCGTTGGGGCGCGGGCGGCGTGGGCTCGCGCTCGGCGTTCGATCCGGCACCGGTCATGGGAAGCGGCAGGGCAGTCGAGGCGGAAGATGCCGTCATGGTAACCCCTTGACGAAACCGGCCGCGAACGGTCGTGCGCGGCCGGCAGGGCGCGGGCGGCGCCTTGCGGCCGCCCGGGCATAGGCTTGAAGAGGGACGACGGTCAGTTCCAGATGGCCTTGCCGGCTCCGTCCTTGACCTGGGTCTTCCAGGCATCGGCGATCTGGCGCACCAGCGGCTCGGGCAGCGGCACGTAGTCGAGTTCCGACGCCATCGCCTGGCCGTTCTTGAAGGCCCAGTCGAAGAACTTCATCGTCTCGACGGCGTTCTGCGGCTTGTCCTGCTTCGCCTGCAGCAGGATGAAGCTCGCGCCGCTGATCGGCCAGGTCGTCTTGCCCGGCTGGTCCGTCAGAATCGCACCAAAGCCCGGGGTGCCCTTCCAGTCGGCGCCGACAGCGGCGGCCTGGAACGTGAGGTCGTCCGGCTGCACGAATTGCCCGTCGCGGTTCTGGACGCTCACGTGCGCCATCTTGTTCTTCTTGGCATACGCGTACTCGACGTAGCCGATGGACCCTTTGATCCGCTGCACGTAGGCCGCGACGCCTTCGTTGCCCTTGCCGCCCACGCCTTCGGGCCACGACACCGCCGTCGAGGCGCCGACCTTGGACTTCCAGTCGGGACTCACCTTGGACAGGTAGTCGGTCCAGAGGAACGTCGTGCCCGACCCGTCGGAACGGCGCACGACCGTGATCGGATCCGCGGGCAGCTTGAGGCCGGGGTTCAGATCGGCGATCGCCTTGTCGTTCCAGGTCTTGATCTTGCCAAAGTAGATGTCGGCAAGCACGGGGCCGGTCAGCTTGAGCGCTCCGGGCGCAATGCCCTCGATGTTCACCACCGGAACCACGCCACCGATGATCGCCGGGAACTGCATGAGCCCCGACTTCTCGAGGTCGTCGGCCTTGAGCGGCATGTCCGAGGCACCAAAATCGACGGTCTTGGCCTTGATCTGCGCGATGCCGCCGCCGGAGCCGATCGACTGGTAGTTCATGCCCACGCCCGTCTTCTGCTTGTAGGCTTCCGCCCACTTGGCGTAGATCGGGAACGGAAAGGTCGCGCCGGCACCGGTGATGTCGGCGGCGTGCGCATTGAGACCGAACGCGAGGGCCGTTGCGGCCAGGACGCTCCTGATGATCGCTTGTCGTGCCATGGTGCTCTTCCTTGGCTTTGAGGGGGTAGGCGCATTGTGGAGAGCGCGTGTTACAGCCGCGTGACGGCAAGAAGAATGTTTGTGACAGCCCGCATGCGCGGTCCCGCCGCCCCGCCAATCTGCGGACACCGCCGCCCGCGCCGGGCCCCGGATCGATGGGGTGGCTCAGCCCACCCCGGCGACGGCCATCGGGCCGATGGGCGTCGCCGGTTTGTGACACCGGGGCCTGTGCGATTCGGGTATAAATGCGGCGATCGCCACGACGCCCGCCCGGGCCGCATCCGGCCGGAAGGCCGGAGTTTGCGGTTGTGGATTGCACGCACGTAGCAGGCCTTCGATCCGCGCGAGACACACCCGTTCCCACCCATCCGAATTGTTATGACCCGTCGAACTGCGCCGCCTCGCGGTAGCACCCCGACGCGGGCCGCCCCGTATAACCACCTGCCAGGAGCACGCGATGAAGGAAGAGAAGGAAGCGACGAAAAAGACCGTGGACTTAGGCCGCTGCGGCGAAGTCACGCTACACCTGTCCGCGGATCGCAAGCGACTGCTGCTCGAGTTCGAGACGCAGCCGGAAGGCCTCGACAAGACGGGCCTCAACAGCTTCGTCGATGCGCTGAAGAAGGTCCGCGAGAAGATGCAGCGCTGATCTTCCACCACTGCCGCCAGCGCGCGCCCGCATCTCGAGTTCGGGTTGCCACGGCAAGCGCCGGAATGGGGACGGCCGCGTGGGTTGATCAGATCGCGAAGCCCACAAAACGCAGGAGTTCCGGCCCCGCGACCACCGCCCACACGAGCGTCAGGTGCACGAGGGCGATCAGCACCGCAGCGCTGCCCAGATCCTTCGCCCGCTTGGCCAGGCGGTGCGTGTCGAGGCCGATGCGATCGACGGCGGCCTCCACCGCGGAATTGAGCAGTTCCACCACCAGGACCTCCAGCACGGCGCCGACGAGCATGAGTCGCGCGAGCGCGTCGACGGGCAGCACGCAGGCGAGCGGGATCAGCACGGCCGCGAGCGCCAGCTCCTGGCGAAAGGCGCTCTCGTGCCGGAGCGCGGTCCGCAGTCCGGAAAGGGAGAAGCCGAGCGCGTTCCAGAGGCGGCGGAGGCCGCGCTGCCCCTTGTGCGGACTCTCGAGGACCTCGCCTTCAGCCATCGACCGGGTGCAGGTTGGCGACGAACTGCCGGGTCGCCTGGCCCCACGACGATCCCACCGCGTGCGCGTGCACGGTGGCGCGCGGCAGTTCGAGCGCGGCCAGTGCTGCCGCGCGGAGGTCGGCGTCAAGGACTCCCGTAATGCCGGGCGTCACGACATCGATCGGCCCCGTCACCGGGTAGGCGGCCACCGGCGTCCCGCATGCCATCGCCTCCAGCATGACGAGACCGAACGTGTCGGTGCGGCTCGGGAAGACGAACACGTCGGCTTGGCGATAGTGCCAGGCGAGCGCCTCCCCGGTCTTCATGCCGAAGAACACCGCCCGCGGAAAGCGCCGCTGCAGGTCGATGCGCGCCGGGCCGTCGCCGACGACCCACTTGGTGCCGGGCAGATCGAGCGCCAGGAACGCCTCGAGGTTCTTTTCCACGGCTACCCGGCCCACGTAGAGGAAGATCGGCCGCGGCACCTCGAGCTTCTTGTGCGGCCCCGGGCGGAACAGGTCCGTATCCACGCCGCGCGACCAGCGCACGAGATTGGCGAACCCGCGCTCCGCGAGTCGCCGTTCGATGTCGGGTGTCGCGACCATCATCGCGGCGGCGGGCGCATGGAACCCGCGCATCCAGCGATAGCTGATCGCGAGCGGAAGCCGGCAGCGCGCGTGCACGTACTCGGGAAACTGCGTGTGGTAGGCGGTGGTGAACGGCCTCCCGGTGCGCAGCGCGTGGCGGCGAGCCGCGAGGCCCAGCGGCCCCTCGGTGGCGATGTGCAGCGCATCCGGCGCGAATGCCTCGATCTGCCGCGCGACCTCGCGCTGCGGCAGCAGCGACAACCGGATCTCGGGGTAGGTCGGGCACGGGATCGTGCGAAACCCGTCGGGCGTGATCGTGGCCACCGCGTGGCCCATTCGCTGCAGCTCGCGAATCGTGTTGCCGAGCGTCACCACGACGCCGTTGATCTGCGGCACCCACGCATCGCTCACGATGAGGATGCGCAGCGTGCGGGCGACCCGCGTCGAGGTCGCGTACATGGGCCGTGCCGGGGCAACCGCTCTGTCGGCATCGAGTTCCATGGGGGTCACTGGAATACCTTCGCGCTGCACGCTCCGGCGCATTGGACAATGAGGCCCACGGGACGGCCCGTCGGGCGAATGTGGGCTTACCTTCGCGCTGCGCGCTCCGGTATTCGCCCTCGGGACGGCCCGTCGGGCTCATGTCCTCGCCGCCAGGAGGTCGGGAACCGCGGACGCCGCGTGCGGCAGCCGATCGACATTCACAGCGTGTTCGTGCCAGCGCAGGATCGACAGCGTGCCGTCCTGCGCCTCGACCAGCGCGGTGAGGCTCTCCACCCAGTCGCCGGAATTGCAATAGAGGATGTCGCCGATGCGGCGCACTTCCGCGTGGTGGATGTGGCCGCAGACGATGCCGTCGAAGCCCCGCGAGCGCGCCTCGCGCGCCAGCGCGTCCTCGAACGCGCCGATGTAGGCGACGGCGTTCTTCACCCGCAGCTTCAGGAACTGCGACAGCGACCAGTACGGCAGCCCGACCCGCGCGCGCAGCGCGTTGAAGTGCTGGTTGAGCTTGAGGATGAACGTGTACAGCCGGTCGCCCAGAAGGGCGAGCCACTTCGCGCATGTCACGACCGCGTCGAACCGGTCGCCGTGCGTGACCAGCAGGCGCACGCCGGCCCCGGTGACGTGGTACGCCTCCTCGCGGATCGCGACGCCGCCGAAGTCCACACCCACGTAGTGCCGCGCGGCCTCGTCGTGGTTGCCCGGGACGTAGACGACCTGCGTCCCCTTGCGCGCCTTGCGCAGCACTTTCTGGACGACGTCGTTGTGCGCCTGGTGCCAGTACCAGCGCCGCTTCAATCTGCCAGCCGTCGATGATGTCGCCGACGAGAAAGAGGTAGTCGGACTCGGTGCGGCGAAGGAAATCGAGCAGCGCCGTGGCCCGGCAACCGGGCGTGCCGAGATGCGTGTCGGAAATGAAGATCGCGCGATAGCGCACAACATCCGGCGTGCCCGGCCCCTCCGGGCCATCGTCGTCCACGAGCGGCGGCAGCGGCGAGGACCGGCCCGTTGCGAAGTCGAGGGGAGGGGTCACCGGGGATCGTCCACGCCCGCACGCGGCTTCACGCGAGGCAGGCATTCAAGTGGGAGCGCAGGAATCAATGGCAACTCGTTGATCGATCTCGATGGTCGCGACTTTAGGGATTCGATGCGTCACGCCGGTGACGCGGGGATGACGCTCCGGTGACACGCCCGGTCGCCAATGCCGTCATCGAATGGTCATCGAAGCACGCTACCGTCGGCTGATCATTACCTGGAGCACTCGACGATGCTCGCCCTGCGCCCGCGTCCCGCCGACGACCCGCCGCGCCCCGACCGCTTCCGCGACACGATGCAGCGCTGGAGGATCCGTGGGCGTGGGCAGCGCCCGACGGTCTGCGACTACGTGTTCTGCATCGACGGGTCACTGACCTGGCGCGTGGTCGCGGGTCCCGCGCAGGGACAGGTGGGCCGCAGCCGCGAATTCCACGTGCAGCAGGTGGGGCCGGACCTGTACCTGCTGTCGTTCGCGGCGCTGCCCGGGATCCGCATCACGGCGGCGATGGACTTCCGGCGCGGCTCGGTGACGGGCTATGGCGGCCCGCCCGACGACAGCACGCCGTTCACCGGCACCTTCGAGACGCTGTAACCGTCCCGCAGGAATCGCGCAACGCCGCTGTCACGTTGCGCGCTCACCCTGCGCCACGGGCGCTCCGCGCATCCCGCGCAACGGCGCCCGAACGGGAGCCCACGCACGATGCTCGTCCTCATCAACCTCGATTCGGCGCACGAACGGCGCCGGCACATGGCCGCACAACTCGATGGCGTGGTCGGGCGTTTCGATCGCGTCGGCTTCGACGGACGCACCCGGCCGGCCGCGGAGATCGACGCATGGTGCCGCGAGCGCTTCGGCAACGTCCGGTTCGACTTCGACCTCCTGAGCGGCGCCGAGGTCGGCTGTTGGCTTTCGCACCTGACGGCCTGGGACCTCCTGCGCACGCAGCGCGGCGAGCGCGCGTGCACCGTGCTCGAGGACGACGTGCGGTTGGCGCCCGGGTTCGTCGCGGCGATGGCCGGCGTCGAACGCGGTTCGCCGTTCGACGTGGTCTACCTGGGAACGTCGTCGCGCAACATTTCCCGCCGGCGGACGCCGTGTCGGGAACCTGTGGGCGCACGAACCCGTGGGCACCGTATTCAACACGTGGGCGTACGTCGTCTCGCGCACCTACGTCGAGCGCTTCTTCGCCACGCCGGACCTGGTCATTGCGCAGCCGATCGACCACTTCCTGGGCGGCAGCGCGCGCCGTGCGAAGCCGCGGATCGCCGTGCTGCAGCCGCAGGTGGTCAGCGACGAGGAGGCGATGTCAGCGCTGTCGCAGATCGAGCCGCACACGCATCGCCCCGATCGCTGGAAGATCGTCGAACGGACGCGCCGGCACCTCCTGTCGGGCCGCCTGGGCGACCTGTACTCGGCGTTCTACCGCTGGCTTTGAGCGTCACGCTCCGGCGCACGCGTCATCGGCGTGCAATGTCGGCCACGCATCATGTGGTCGTTGGTTGCCGTCGTTCCGGGTTGGATGCCGCAAACCCGAAGGCGAACGTCCGACGCACTGTCTCGCCGCACTGGCGAGCGCCGCGGCTACGCCGTAGGGGAGCGGACCGAACCCCCAAGCAATGCCGACAGTTCTCCTCCTCCTGACTGTCGCCTTGCGGCCGCCATAGCGCGGCCGCTTTTTTTCGGGTGTGGCAACGTCGAGTTCAGCCGCCGGGAATCAGCGATTCGCCCGGCTGCAACACGCGTGAAGCGCACCGGGCGCTGCGCGATGCCGACGGTGCCATTCGGAGGCCACGCGGGCCTGCGTATAGGTCGACGTCGGCAAGTCGCCCGGTTCCGCGAAATCCGTCGCGGAAGTGCGCACCCCGCGAATTCTCGCGCGCCTGCGCCGCCCGCACGATCACCTGCGACACCGCCGTCAGGTTGGCGAGGTTGAGCGCGTCGTGCCAGGTGAGATTGAACGTGCGATCCCGCGCGTCGGCGGCGAGCGTGAAGCGTCCCAGCGCGTCGGCGATCGCGTCGAGCCCGGCCGCCGCACGGGCGAGCCCGGCCGCATCGCGCACGATGCCGGCGTCGTCCCACATCGTCGTGAACAGAGTCTCGCGCAGTTCCTCGAGCGCGGGGCCGGTGCCGGAGCCCACCCCGGAGCGCAGCGGCGCCTCCGCGCGCGCGACGGCCGCCGCGAGCGCTTGCGCATCGGGTTCGCGGAAGCCCCCCTCCGTGCGCAGCCAGCGCGCGATCGAATCGCCGGCGATGCCGCCGAACACCGTCGAATTCGCGACGCCGTTGCCGCCCAGCCGATTCGCGCCGTGCACGCCGCCCGAGTCCTCGCCGGCCACGAAGAGTCCCGGCACCTCGGTCGTGCAGTCCACGGCGAACTCGACGCCGCCCATCATGTAGTGCGCGGTCGGCACGACCTCGACGCGACCGCCGGCCAGGTCGAAGCCGCAATCCTCGCATCGGTCGACCATGCCCTTGAACTGGCGGCGCACGTTGTCGGGCCCGAGGTGCGCCATCGCGAGGTACACACCGCCGTTCGGGGACGTGCGGCCGGCCCGCATCTCGGCGAAGATCGCACGCGACACGATGTCGCGCGTCGCGCGTTCGCCGCGCGGATCGTAGCGCGCCATGAAACGCTCGCCGGCGCCGTCCTGCAGGTAGCCGCCGGCGCCGCGGAGACCCTCCTCGAGCACCGTGCCGGTCATGCGCGTGTGCGCGCCGGCGAGCAGGCCCGTCGGATGGAACTGCACCATCTCCATGTCGCGCAGCGGCAGGCCGAGGCGCAGCGCCATCGCGAGCCCGTCGCAGCTCTTGTCGCCCGACGGCGTGTGGTAGCGGTACATCGTCGGACCGCCGCCGGTGGCGAGCAGCACGGCCCTGGCCTGCACGAAGCGCAGCGCGCCGGTGCGCACGTCGACCAGCAGCACGCCGGCGAGCGCGCCGTCGGCGCCGACGATGAAGTCGAGCGCACGATGCTCCTCCAACCGGCCGATGCCGCGGCTCCACACCTGCTCGGCCAGGCGGTTCACGATCTCGATGCCGGTGAGATCGCCCTTGTGCACGGTGCGGTCGAACGTCTGGCCGGCAAACGCCTTCTGGTGCACGGTGCCGTCGGGATTGCGATCGAAGAAGCAGCCGAGCTCGTTCTCGAGTTCGTGGATGCGCTCGACGGCCCCGGTGACCAGCGTCCAGGCGAGGTCCTGGTCGGGCAGCCACTTGCCACCCTCGATCGTGTCCATGAAGTGGCGCTCGACCGAATCGCCCGCGCCAAGCGCGACGTTGTAGCCGCCCTGCACCATGCGCGTGCAGCCGCACTTGCCCAGGAGGCCCTTCACCGCGATCGTGATGTCGAGCTCGGGCGCCGCGCTCTGCGCGTGCAACGCCGCGAAAAGTCCCGCGCCGCCCGCGCCGAGGATCAGCACGTCGGTGCGCATGCGCTCGATCGTCATCGCCTGCGCCGGCTCATCTGCCAGCTCATCTGCCCGCTCATCTGCCCACTCATTTGGCACCTTTGACGCCGAGCGCCGCCAGCGCTGCACCGCGCCGGTCGCGCGCCGCGCGGTCGACGCTTTCGTAGAGGCTGCCGCCGTGGCTGTCCATCGCGACCAGCAGCGGGCCGAAGCCGCGGATGCGAAAGCGCCAGAGGCTTTCCGGATTGAGGTCGTCGAGGTCGACGTCCTCGATCGCCTCGATCCACGTCGTCTCGAGCGCCGCCGTGCCGCCGACGATCGCGAGGTACGCGCCACCGAGCTCGCGCAACGCCGCGCTGCTGGCGGCACCGAGGCCGCCCTTGCCGATGATGATGCGCACGCCATGCTGCGCGAGCAGCGGGCGCGTGAAGCGCTCCATTCGCGCGGAGGTCGTCGTGCCGACGCACACCGGCGCGTAGCCGGCGGGATGCTCCGGCGAAACCGGCACCCGCTCCACGTTGGGCGCCGTATGGATCACCGGATGGCCGGCCAGATCGAAGCGTGTCGTGCATCCACGGTCGAACATCGCGATCTGCGTCGCGTCCCGGATGCCGAAGAGAGTTCCGGTCAGCGTGACGGTATCGTTCACGCGCAGCGCGCGAACGACATCCTCGCCGAGCGGCGTGGTCAGATCGTGGTGCGCCATCGCCGGCTCCCGGTTGCGATCGAGGACGCCGCGGATTCGCTTCGGCGCGCGCACTCGCGTGGCGCGGGCCGCGCGGCATCCCTGCGTTCAGTAGCCATACGCCACGCCATTGGAATCGATGAGCGCACTCGCGCGCCGGGCCGAATGGCACTGCATGTTGACCGCCACCGGATTCATCGTGATGTGCGTGGCCGCGAGTTCGACGTGCACCGCGAAGCTCGTCGCGTCGCCGCCCAGGCCCTGCGGCCCGACGCCGAGCAGGTTCACGGCCTGCGTGAGCTGCGCCTCGAGCCGCGCGCCTTCCGCGTCCGCGCAGACGCTGCCGAGCGGACGCGTCGCCGCGACCTTCGCGAGATGCACGCAGAGGTCGGACGTGCCGCCTACACCGACGCCGACGATCGTCGGCGGACAGGTCTTGCCGCCCGCGTCGAGCACGCAGTCGACGACGAAGCGCTTGATCGCATCCACGCCGTCGGCGGGGATGGCCATCTTCAGGAACGAGTTGTTCTCGGAGCCGGACCCCTTCGGGATCATCTCGATGCGCACGCCGTCGAAGTCGTCGGCGAACGCGAAGTGCACGACCGGGATGCCGATGCCGCACGACGTCTGCTCGTTGCGCCGGGTGAGCGGATGCACGACCGACGAGCGCAACGGATGTTCGCGCGTCGCCCGCTCGCAGCCGCGACGGATCGCCGCGGCGAGCGCCACGCCGTCGGCCGCCACACCCCTGCCGATCGTCACGTTGTAGATCGGAAGTCCGGTGTCCTGGCACAGCAGGTTGTCGGTGGCTTCCGCAACGGTGATGTTGTGCAGCATCACGCCGAGCACGCGCTGCGCGGTCGCGTCGGTCTCCCGGGTCGAGAGCTGCGCGAAGCCCGCCTTGATATCGGGCGGGAGCATCTTGAGCGCGCGCACGTAGAGCGTCTTCGCGACGTCCTCGACGAGGGTCGGATCGACGGTGAGCATCGTCGTGGCAGGGATCGTGGGCATGATGGGCTCAGGCATTGAGGGCGAACAGCAGCGCGAACGCGACCGCCGCCGCAGCCACGGCGGCGAGCGCGGACTTCTGCAGGTCGGCCCGCCACCCGACGAACTCGACGAACAGCAGGCGCAGGCCGCCGCCCAGGTGCAGCGCCAGTGCCAGTACCAGCAGGGTTTCGGCCAGCTTCACGGCGGGTTGCCGGGTCCAGGAGAGGAACGCGTCGAGCGCGGGCGCTCCGGCGAGCGCGGTACCCAGCACCCAGAAGTGGAACGGCAGGAACAGCGCGAGCACCAGCCCCGACACGCGATGCACGACGAACGCCCAGTACGCGGGATGGCTGCGCGCGCGCCACGCGAAGCGCGCATCCGGACGAACGCTGCCGATCCGATTGCCTTCCTGCTGTGCACTTTGGCTCATTGAACACCCCGGCCCCGGGGACGGCCCGGCGGGCAGTGCGGATCGCGTTCGTGCTGCGCACTCCGGCTCATCGGGCGCCTCGGCCCTTGCGACGGCCCGGCATGCTCACGGGCCTACCGTCACCGCGACGATCGCCCGCGCGCCGAGCCAGGCCAGCCCGAGCGCAAGCGCTACGAGCGCCATGTCGACACCCCGCCCGCGCATTCCCGCCCACTCGGCCGCGACGGTGCGCAGGCCGATCGGCGCGTGCACGCAGACGGCGACGACGAACGCCGCGTAGAAGACCGTCCAGCCGACGCTGCCGCGCGTGCGGGCGAGAATCTCCGCCGCGGTGAGCCCGCCGCGCACGGCGACGATCATGGTCGCGAGATGAACGACGACGCAGATCGCCAGCACGGCGGCGCTCGCCCGCTGTGCGAGCCACAGCAGCGCCTGCGCCCGAGCGGGGGTCATCCGATCTCTCCGCGCAGCGCCGCCAGCACGGTCGCGCGCTTCAGGCCGGCAATCGAGGCGGTCGGCGCGATGCGTTTCGGACAGCGCTCCGCGCAACTCTGGTGGGTATGGCAGGCATGGCAGCCGGCATCGCCGGCCACCGCCTGCAGCCGCGCGCCGCGTGCGCCGTCGCGCGGATCGTTGACCAGTGTCCAGGCGCGATTGAGCGCCGCAGGCCCCAGGTAATCGGGATTCCACGCGACGACATCGCAGGACGCCTGGCACACGCCGCAGCCGATGCATTCGATCGCCGCATCCACGGCGCGGCGCGCGCTGGAGGCCGGGTTAACCTGCGCGAAATCGTCGTGGCGCGTGGCCGTCGGCACGAACGCGCCCTTCGCCGCCGCCCACTTGTCGAAGAACGGCGCCATGTCGACGACGAGGTCGCGGATCACCGGGAGATTGGCGAGCGGACCGATCCGGAGCACACCGTCCGGGGCCACCACGTCGACGTGCGTGCGACAGGTCCAGCGCGCGCGGCCGTTCACCGTCATCGCGCACGACCCGCACATGCCCACCCGGCAGGCGAAGCGATAGGCGAGCGTCGGGTCCTGCGTCCGCTGGATGTGCGTGACGACGTCGAGCACCGTCTGCGCCGGCCGCCGCGGCACGTCGAAGCGGCGCCACACGCCCTGCGCGGCGCCGCGCCAGACCTCGACCGCGAGCGTCGGGGCAGCCGTCATCGTCCGCTCCGCCTCACCGCATGACCGACTGCGGATCGACCCAGGCGTAGCCCAGTGCCTCGGCCACGGGCCGGCACGTGACCTGGCCGAACGCGATGTTGAGGCCGTTGCGCAAGTGCATGTCATCGGCGAGCGCACGTTGCCAGCCCTTGTCGGCGAGCGCGAGCACGAACGGCAGTGTCGCGTTATTGAGCGCGAACGTCGACGTGCGCGGCACGCCGCCCGGCATGTTGGCCACGCAATAGTGGACGACGCCGTCGACGACGTACGTCGGGTCGGCGTGCGTCGTCGCGCGCGACGTCTCGAAGCAGCCGCCCTGGTCGATCGCGACGTCGACGACGACCGAGCCCGGCTGCATCCTGCGGATCATGTCGCGCGTGACGAGCCTTGGCGCCGACGCGCCCGGGATCAGCACGCCGCCGATCACGAGGTCCGCCCGGGTGACGTGCCGTTCGACCGCGTCGTGCGTGGAGAATTCCGTCTTGAGCTGCGCGCCGAACTGCTTCCACAGCGCGACCATCGCCTCCGGATTGCGGTCGAGTACCGTCACGTCGGCACCCATGCCGAGCGCGATCATGGCCGCATGCGTGCCGACCACGCCGCCGCCCAGGATCACGACCTTGCCCGGTGCGACGCCGGGTACGCCGCCCAACAGAAGTCCCTTGCCGCCGTGCGGCTTCTCGAGCAGGAAGGCGCCCTGCCTGCACGGACATGCGGCCGGCCACCTCCGACATCGGCGCGAGCAGCGGCAGGCCGCCGTGCGTCGACGTGACCGTCTCGTACGCGATGCAGACCGCGCCGCTCGCGACCAGCGCCTTCGCCTGCTCGGGGTCCGGGGCGAGGTGCAGGTACGTGAACAGGATCTGTCCGGCGCGCAGCCGCCTGCACTCGGCGGGCTGCGGCTCCTTGACCTTCACGATCATGTCGGCCGCCGCGAACACGGCGTCCGCGTCGGCGACGACCTTCGCCCCGGCGGCCGCGTACACGTCGTCGTGCAGTCCGATGCCGCCCCCCGCGTCGTGCTCGACGGTCACCGTGTGGCCACGCGCCACCAGTTCGCGGACCGACGCCGGCGTCAGGCCGACGCGATTCTCGAGCACCTTGATTTCCTTCGGGACGCCGACGTGCATCGCGCAACTCCGGGAAACGGAAGAGTAGTATTTGACCACAGTCCCGCGCGCCCGATGCGCCGGGCGCCAGCCACGAAGCCGGAGGACTCACGATGGGCCACGCCGAACTCAGCTTGCGCGACCAGGCCGCCACGCGGCGGATCTCGCTCGACGAGTACTGGATGCCGTTCACGCCCAACCGCGACTTCAAGCAGGACCCGAAGATGGTCGTGCGCGCGGAAGGGATGTACCTGTGGAACGACCGCGGCGAACGCATCCTCGACGGCGCAGCGGGTCTTTTCTGCGTCGCGGCCGGCCATGGCCGCCGCGAGATCGCCGAGGCGGTCGGGCGCCAGCTCATCGAGCTCGACTTCGTCGCGCCGTTCACCCGCGGCCATCCGAAGCAGTTCGAGTTCGCGACGCGCGTGGCCGAATTGACGCCGGGCGACCTGAACCGCATCTTCTTCACCAATTCCGGGTCGGAGTCGGTCGACACGGCGATGAAGATCGCCCTGGCGTACCACCAGGCGCGCGGCCAGGCGGCGCGCACGATGTTCGTGTCGCGCGAGCGCGCGTATCACGGCGTCAACTTCGGCGGCGTGTCGGTCGCCGGCATGGTCAACAACCGCCGGAAGTTCGGCCCGACGCTTCCGGGCATCGCGCACATGCGGCACACGCACGTGCCGGAGAACCGCCTGACGCGTGGCGAAGGCGTGCACGGCGCGGAGCGGGCCGAGGACCTCGCGCGTTTCGTGGACCTCTACGGTGGCCGAGAACATCGCCGCGTGCATCGTCGAGCCGATCGCGGGTTCCACCGGATGCCTCGTGCCGCCGCGCGGCTACCTGCCGCGCCTGCGCGAGATCTGCGACCAGCACGGCATCCTGCTGATCTTCGACGAGGTGATCACGGGAATCGGCCGGACGGGGCAGAACTTCGCCGCGCAGAGCTTCGGCGTGACGCCGGACCTCATGACGATGGCCAAGGCGCTGACCAACGGCGCGCAGCCGATGGGCGCCGTGGCCGCGTCCGAACGCATCCACGACGCGATCATGGCCGCCGCCCCCGAGGGGGCGATCGAGTTCTATCACGGGTATACGTACTCGGGGCATCCGGCGGCCTGCGCGGCCGGAATCGCCACGCTGGACCTCTATCGCGACGAAGGGCTGTTCGAACGGGGGCGCGCGCTGTCGCCCTACTTCCTCGACGGCGTGTTTTCGCTCGCCGACGCACCGCATGTCGTCGATGTGCGCGGCTACGGCATGCTGGCGGCGATCGATCTCGCGCCGACCGCGATCCCGGGCGCGCGCGGCTACGCGCTGCAGAAGCGGCTGTTCGACGCCGGGTTGCATTTGAAGGCCACGGGCGACTGCGTGATCGTCGCGCCGCCTCTGATCGCCGAGCGCGCGCACGTCGATGTCCTCGTGCAGATCGTGCGGGATACGCTGAGGTCCCTGTAGCCGTGTTGGCCGACATCATGCTGCGCCGCAGCATGATGTAGGACACCGGGCACCGGCTCCCTCGCGCCACCTGTCGGAGACGGGTTGACATTGGGCCCCCGGAAAGCCACGCTCGCCCGATGATCGCGCGGCCGCATTTCCAGAAGCTCGTCGAACGTGCAAGGCTGCGGCCCCCGCTGGCAGCCGCGATCGTCTACCCGTGCGACCGCGAATCGCTGCAGCTCGCGCTGTCCGGCGCATTCGCCGGATATCTCAATCCCACATTGATCGGACCGGAAGCGCGCATCCGCGAGACCGCGGACAAGGCGGGTCTCGACATTTCGCGCCTGCCGATCGTGGCCACCGACGACAATCCGCTCGCGGCCGGCACCGAGGCGGTCGCGCTCGCCCGCACCGGTACCGTGCAGGCGCTGATCCGCGGAAGCCTCGCCAACGAGGAGTTCCTGGGACCGGTCGCCGCGCCGGAGTCGGGCCTGCGCAGCGAGTACCGCCTGACGCACGCGTATTTTCTCGACATCCCGGGCGTCGACCGCGGCCTGCTCGTCGGCGACGCGCACATGAACGTGACGCCCAACCTGGCGGCCAAGCGCGACATCGTGCACAACACGATCCAGCTCGCGCTGGCGCTCGGAATCGTGTCGCCGGCCATCGCGCTGCTCGCCGCGATGGACGGCCCCGCGCCGGCGTTCCGCTCGACCACCGACGCGGTCGCGTTGAAGGCGATGGCGCTGCAGGGCTTGTTTCCGGGCGCCGTCGTCGACGGGCCGCTTACGCCCGAGAGCGCGCTGTCGCTGGAGGCCGCCCGCGCGCGCGGCGTCAAGTCCGAGATCGCCGGGCGCGCCGACGTGCTGATCGGCCCGTCGATGGAAAGCGCGCTGATGGTGCTGCGCACGCTGCTGGCGCTCAATGGCGGGTTGTGCGCGGGCATCGTGCTGGGTGCGCGGGTGCCGGTGGTCGCGCCGACCCGCAACGACTCGATGGAAGTGCGGATGGCGTCCTGCGTGCTCGCGTCGCTGCTCGCGGCGACGAATTCGCTCGGTGCCGAAACCGGCACGCGCGCCGCGGCCTGAGGTACCCCGGGTTCCCGACCGGGTTCCCGGATCACGCCCCGAGGTCGCCCGCGCAGCGTCCCGTGCCGCTGCCATCACCCGACGGGTCGGCGCCCGCTACCGCTGCCGCACGCAATCCATGAAGTAGCGCTTCGTGGCACCTTCGGCGATCTCGACGAGTCCGTGGATATCGGTCTCGAAGCCCGGGAACGTCTCGTTGAACTGGCGCGCGAACTTCAGGTACTCGACGATCGTGCGATTGAACCGTTCGCCCGGGATCAGCAGCGGAATTCCCGGCGGGTACGGCGTCAGCAGCACGCCGGTCACGCGGCCCTCCAGGTGGTCGATCTCCACGCGATCGATGTCGCGGTGCGCCATGCACGCGAACGCGTCCGACGGCTTCATCGCGGGCTCCATGTCCGACCGGTACATCTCGGTCGTGACGCGGGCCACGTCGTTGGCCTTGTACATCTCGTGGATCTGCTGGCACAGCTCGCGCAGGCCGACCCGCTCGTAGCGCGGATGCTGCGCGCAGAACTCCGGCAGGATCCGCCAGAGCGGCTGGTTCTTGTCGTAGTCGTCCTTGAACTGCTGGAGCGCGGTCAGCAGCGTGTTCCAGCGACCCTTCGTGATGCCGATCGTGAACATGATGAAGAACGAGTACAGGCCCGTCTTTTCCACGATCACGCCATGCTCCGCCAGGTACCGGGTGACGATCGACGCGGGGATGCCGGACTTCGCGAACTTGCCCGACACGTCGAGGCCGGGCGTGATGAGCGTCGCCTTGATCGGGTCGAGGATGTTGAACCCGGGTGCCAGGTTGCCGAAGCCGTGCCACTTCTCGTTCGCGCGCAGGATCCAGTCGTCGCGCTCGATGCCCTCGACCGACAGCCGCTCCGGGCCCCACACCTTGAACCACCAGTCCTTGCCCCACTCGTCGTCGACCTTGCGCATCGCGCGCCGGAAGTCGAGCGCCTCGTTGAGCGACTCCTCGACCAGCGCGGTGCCGCCCGGCGGCTCCATCATCGCCGCCGACACGTCGCACGACGCGATGATCGCGTACTGCGGCGACGTCGACGTGTGCATCAGGTACGCCTCGTTGAAGATCGGCAGGTCGAGCTTCCGCGTTTCCGAGTTCTGCACGATGATCTGCGACGCCTGCGAGATGCCCGCGAGCAGCTTGTGCGTCGAGTGCGTCGCGAAGATGATCGATTCCCTGCTGCGCGGCCTGTCCTTGCCGATCGCGTGCATGTCGCGGTAGAACTCGTGGAACGCCGCGTGCGGCAGCCACGCCTCGTCGAAGTGCAGCGTCTCGATGCTGTCGCCGAGCGTCGCCTTCAGCATCTCGACGTTGTAGGCGATCCCATCGTAGGTGCTCTGCGTGAGCGTCAGGATCCGCGGCTTCTTGTTCGTGGCCTCGCGCGCAAACGGGTTCTGCTCGATGCGCTTCGCGATGTTCTCGGGCTTGAACTCCTCGAGCGGGATCGGGCCGATGATGCCCAGGTGGTTGCGCGTCGGCGGCAGGAACACCGGGATGGCGCCGGTCATCGTGATCGCGTGCAGCACCGACACATGGCAGTTGCGGTCGACGACGACGATGTCGCCCGGCGCCACGTTGGCGTGCCACACCATCTTGTTCGACGTCGACGTGCCGTTGGTGACGAAGAAGCAATGGTCGGCGTTGAAGATGCGCGCCGCGTTGCGCTCGGCCGCGCCCACCGGCCCGGTATGGTCGAGCAGCTGGCCCAGTTCGTCGACGGCGTTGCAGACGTCGGCACGCAGCATGTTCTCGCCGAAGAACTGGTGGAACATCTGGCCGACCGGGCTCTTCAGGAACGCAACGCCGCCGGAGTGGCCCGGGCAGTGCCACGAGTACGAGCCGTCCTGCGCGTAGTCGACGAGCGCACGGAAGAACGGCGGTGCCAGCGAGTCGAGGTAGGCCTTCGTCTCGCGGATGATGTGCCGCGCGACGAACTCCGGCGTGTCCTCGAACATGTGGATGAAGCCGTGCAGCTCGCGCAGGATGTCGTTCGGGATGTGCTGCGAGGTGCGCGTCTCGCCGTACAGGTAGATCGGGATCTCGGCGTTCTTGAAGCGGATTTCCTTGATGAAGTTGCGCAGGTTCACGATCGCCGGGTCGATCTCCGGCCCGCGCGTGAATTCCTCGTCGTCGATCGACAGGATGAACGCCGACGCGCGCGACTGCTGCTGCGCGAACTGCGAGAGGTCGCCGTAGCTCGTGACGCCGAGGATTTCCATCCCCTCCTTCTCGATGGCGCTCGCCAGCGCGCGGATGCCGAGGCCAGAGGTGTTCTCCGAGCGGAAGTCCTCGTCGATGATCACGATGGGGAAGCGGAACTTCATCAGGCACTCCTGCGGCGATGCCGCGCAACAAAGGAAATGGGGGCGCCCGATGCTCCGGCAGCGCCCCTCGTCAGGCGGGAATTGTGCGCCCGTTGGACGGTAAAGTGGGGGCAACGACCGGGGAAATCCGCTCACGCGGCGGCCGGCGCTGGCAACGATGCAACAAAGCGGCGCGAGGAGACTTGCGGACTGGGCGATGGGGTCCGCGGCGCCCCGCCCCTCACCCCGGCCCTCTCCCCGCTCCGCGGGGAGAGGGACGGCGAGTCCGCTGTCGCGAGATAGGGCACCGGCCCGCCCTGACCGTTCGGTCGGACGAGGGCGCTCGCAACGACGCGCAGGCCCGTTGAACGTCAGCGCGCCGAACGGGCACGAGATCGCAGTCGCCCGCCGCTGACGATCGAACGGGGCTGCGTGCCGGACCACCGACCCCCAACATCCAAGGCCGCGCGATTTCAGATCTTGGGGAGCGTGACCCCTTGCTGCCCCTGGTATTTCCCGCCGCGGTCCTTGTACGACGTCTCGCACACCTCGTCGGACTCGAAGAACACCACCTGCGCGACGCCTTCGTTCGCGTAGATCTTCGCGGGCAGCGGCGTCGTGTTCGAGAACTCGAGCGTGACGAAGCCTTCCCACTCGGGTTCGAACGGCGTCACGTTCACGATGATGCCGCAACGCGCATACGTGCTCTTGCCCAGGCAGATCGTCAACACGTTGCGCGGGATCCGGAAATACTCGACGGTGCGCGCCAGCGCGAACGAATTGGGCGGGATGATGCAGACGTCGCCGGTGAAGTCGACGAACGAACCGGCGTCGAAGGCCTTCGGGTCGACGATCGTCGAGTTGATGTTCGTGAAGATCTTGAATTCGCGGGAACAGCGGATGTCGTAGCCATAGCTCGACGTGCCGTAGGACACGATGCGCTTGCCGTCCACCTCGCGCACCTGGCCCGGCTCGAACGGCTCGATCATGCCCGTCGACTGCGCCATCCGGCGGATCCATTTGTCGGCCTTGATCATCGTGCTGGCTCCTGCAACTGCCGTTGCGTCGTTTTGAGTGGGGGATTGGCGGCCCGGTGCGGGCCGACGGCGCACGCGCGCGGACGCCGCGCGCGACCCGCCTCGCCGGCGCGCGCCGTGTTCACGTGTTCTGGACGACGATGCTCGGGAACTTGGCCGAAAAATCGGCAGCCTTCTCCGCGACGGAGATGGCGACCTTGCGCGCGATGTCGCGGTAGATCTGCGCCACCTTGCCGTCCGGGTCGGCGACGACCGTCGGACGGCCGGAGTCCGCCTGCTCGCGAATGCGGATGTCGAGCGGCAGCCCGCCCAGGAACGGCACGTGGTAGTCGTCGCACATCTTCTGCGCGCCGCCCTGGCCGAAGATGTACTCGGCGTGACCGCAGTTGGAGCACACGTGGATGCTCATGTTCTCGACGATCCCGACGATGGGCACGCCCACCTTCTCGAACATCTTGAGGCCCTTGCGCGCGTCGATCAGCGCGATGTCCTGCGGCGTCGTGACGATCACCGCGCCGGTGACGGGCACCTTCTGCGCGAGCGTGAGCTGGATGTCGCCGGTCCCGGGCGGCATGTCGACGACCAGGAAGTCGACTTCGCGCCAGCGGGTGTCCTTCAGCAGCTGCTCCAGCGCCTGGGTGACCATCGGGCCGCGCCAGACCATCGGCGTGTCGGCGTCGATCATGAAGCCGATCGACATCGCCTGGATGCCGTAGGCCTCGAGCGGCTCGAGCGTCTTGCCGTCGGTGGACTCCGGGCGACCCGAGATGCCGAGCATCGTCGGCTGCGAAGGACCGTAGATGTCGGCGTCGAGGATGCCCACGGTGGCGCCCTCCGACGCGAGCGCGAGTGCCAGGTTCACGGCAGTCGTGGACTTGCCCACGCCGCCCTTGCCGCTCGCGACGGCGACGATGTTCTTCACGCCCGGCACGAGTTTCACGCCGCGCTGCACCGCGTGCGAGACGATCTTCGTCGCGATGCTGACGGTCACGCGCCCGGCGCCGGGCAACTCGCCGACGGCCGCCTGCACGAGCTTGCGCAGCATCTCGTGCTGGCTCTTCGCCGGATAGCCCAGCACCAGTTCCACCGCGACGTCGCCGCCGTCGACGACGACCTTCTTCACGGCCTTCGCGGTGACGAAGTCGCGACCCGTGTGCGGGTCGTTCACGTTCCTGAGACAGCCGACGACGTCGGCTTCGGTCAATGCCATCGCTTCACTCCGTGGGCGCCATCGAAAATTAAGGCGCCAAACCTTGGAATTCTAGCCGAATTCCCTCCCGCTCGATGGGCGATCGCACGCCCTTCTTGCTAGAATCGTATTCCCTGCAAGTTGCAAGGTTTTGCCCGATGTCCTCCGCTGCCGTCGCCGCGCCCCGCAAGCTGTTCGTGACCACCGCCCTGCCGTACGCGAACGGGCCGTTTCACATCGGGCACATCATGGAGTACATCCAGGCCGACATCTGGGTGCGCTTCCAGCGCATGCGCGGCAACGAAGTCCACTTCGTCTGTGCCGACGACACGCACGGCGCGCCGATCATGCTCAAGGCGGAAGCCGAGGGCATCACGCCCGAACAACTCATCGCGGGCGTCGCGCGGTCGCACGTCGAGGACTGGCGGCGCTACGCGATCAGCTTCGACACGACGCACACGACGCACTCGCCCGAGAACGTCGAACTCGCGCAGTCGATCTACCGCAAGCTGCGCGACCGGCAGCCGTCGCTGATCGGCGCCAAGACGATCGAGCAGTTCTACGACCCGGTCAAGGGCATGTTCCTCGCCGACCGCTACATCAAGGGCACGTGCCCGAAGTGCGGCGCCAAGGACCAGTACGGCGACGCGTGCGACGTGTGCGGCACCACGTATGCGCCCACCGACCTCATCGACCCGTATTCGGCGCTGACGGGGGCGAAGCCCGAGCTGAAGCAGTCGGAGCACCTGTTCTTCCGCCTGTCGGACCCGGAGGTCGTCGCGTTCCTCGAACGCTGGACGAAGGACACGCCGCTGCAGCCCGAGATGTACAACAAGATCCAGGAATGGCTGGTGAACAAGGAAGGCACGGGCACGGCGCTCGGCGACTGGGACATCTCGCGCGACGCGCCGTACTTCGGCATCGCCATTCCCGACGCGCCCGGCAAGTATTTCTACGTGTGGCTGGACGCGCCGATCGGCTATCTCGCCGCGCTGAAGAGGCACTTCGACTCCGGTGCCGCGCGCCGCGCGTACGCCGGCGAGACGCGCACGTTCGACGAATTCCTGGCCGATCCGGCCGTCGAGCAGTACCACTTCATCGGCAAGGACATCGTGTACTTCCACACGTTGTTCTGGCCGGCGATGCTGCACTTCTCGGGACGCAAGACGCCGACCAACATCTTCGTGCACGGCTTCATCAACACGTCGGCCGGCGAGAAGATGTCGAAATCGCGCGGCACGGGCTTGAGCCCGCAGCGCTACGTCGAGCTCGGCATGAACCCGGAGTGGCTGCGCTACTACATCGCGGCCAAGCTGAACGAGCGCGTCGAGGACCTCGACTTCAACCCGGACGATTTCGTCGCACGCGTGAACAGCGACCTCGTCGGCAAGTACGTGAACATCGCGAGCCGCGCAGCGACGTTCATCGCGAAGTACTTCGGCGGCAAGCTGTCGCTGGCGACGGCGGATGCATCGTCGCCGGACGGTCGCGCCCGCTCGACCCGCATCGCATGGGACGCCAAGGTCGCGATCGCCGAAGCCTACGAGGCGCGCGAGTACGGTCGCGCGCTGCGCGAGATCATGAGGATCGCCGACCGGATCAACGAGCGCTTCGACCAGGCGAAGCCGTGGGAGCTCGCGAAGGACCCGGCGAAGCGCGACGAACTGCAGGATGTCTGCTCGGACGCGCTCAATGCGTTCCGCGCACTGACCTATTACCTCGCGCCCGTGCTGCCGGACGTCGCCGGCAAGGTGGCGCGGCAGTTCGGCCTGGCGCTGCCGCTCGCGTGGGACGACGTCGAGCAGGTCGCCACGTCCATCGCGCCGTACGAGCACCTGCTCGCGCGCATCGATCCGAAGCTCGTCGACGCGTTGCTCGCGGGGCCGGCCACCACGCCCGCCCCCACGGCGGGCGCGGCCGCGAAGCCCGTTGCTGCCTCGCGTGCCGGAGCGTCGCCGGCCACGGCGGAACGTCGGCGGCCGCTTCCACTTCCCCCTCTCCCCGCGTGCGGGGAGAGGGCCGGGGTGAGGGGACGGCGCCAGCGTCCATCGACGTCCCGGCCAATCGCGCCGCCGGCACCCACATCTCCATCGACGACTTCACGAAGATCGAACTGCGCATCGCGCGCATCGTGAATGCCGAACATGTCGATGGCGCCGACAAGCTGCTGAAGCTCACGCTCGACGTGGGCGAGGGTCGCCATCGCACCGTGTTCGCGGGCATCAAGTCCGCATACGACCCGGCCGCGCTGGTCGGTCGCCTGACGCCGATGGTCGCGAATCTCGCGCCGCGCAAGATGAAATTCGGCCTGTCCGAAGGCATGGTGCTCGCCGCCTCGGGCGACGGCCCGGGCATCTTCCTGCTCGCGCCCGATGCAGGCGCGCAGCCGGGAATGCGCGTCAAGTGAAATCCGCAGACCTGCCTTTGGCGCCCAGGGCCAGCACTAGCCCAGACCACGCCGGAACGCAGTGGACAACCTCGATCTCGTCGTCTGCGCCATCGCGGCCTGGCTCGCGCTGGGCACGGCGGGACTGCTGCGTCCGCGACGGCTGATCTTCGTGAGCCGCGTGCTGTTCCCGGCCGGAGCCGCGGTGGGTCTTGCGCTCGCCGCCGTTGCGCTGGTCGCCATCGCGGCCCCGGCGCAGTCGCTGGTACTGCCGCTCGGGCTGCCCGACCTGCCCTTCCACCTGCGCCTGGACGCGCTCTCCGCGTTCTTTCTTCTGCTGCTCGGTGCAACCAGCGCGGCCGTATCGCTGTACTCGGCCGGCTACTTCCGCTCGGACGACGGCACGGCGCCCGGCTTCATCTGCTTCCAGTACCACGGCTTCCTCGCCGCGATGGCGATGGTGATCGTCGCCGACGACGCGTACATGTTCATGGTCGCGTGGGAATCGATGGCGCTCGCGTCGTACTTCCTCGTGACGACCGACCACCGGATCCCGGAGATCCGTCGCGCGGGCTTCCTGTACCTGCTGATCGCGCACATCGGCGCGCTCGCGATCCTGCTGTGCTTCGGCGTGCTGCAGGGCGGCAGCGGCGACTACACGTTCGCCGCGATGCGCTCGATCGTGTTGAGCGGCCCCTGGCCCAGCATCGCGTTCTTCCTGGCGCTGGTGGGCTTTGGCGCGAAAGCGGGTCTCCTGCCGCTGCACGTGTGGCTGCCCGAGGCGCATCCGGCGGCGCCGTCGCCGGTGTCCGCGCTGATGAGCGCGGTGATGCTGAAGACCGCGATCTACGGTCTCCTGCGCGTCACGTTCGACCTGCTGAACGGCCAGCTGTGGTGGTGGGGCGTCGTCGCGCTCGCCGTCGGTCTCGCGACGGCGCTCTTCGGCGTCGTGTTCGCCGCCGTCCAGACCGACATGAAGCGCCTGCTCGCGTACTCGTCGATCGAGAACATCGGGATCATCGTCGCGGGCATCGGCCTCACGATCCTGTTCCGTGCGTACGACAAGTCGCTGCTCGCGGCGGTCACGCTGACCGCCGTCCTCTACCATGCGCTCAACCACGCGTTCTTCAAGAGCCTCCTGTTCCTGGCCACCGGCTCGGTGCTGCACGCGACGCACGAGCGCAGCCTGGGCAAGTTGGGCGGCCTCATCCACCGGATGCCCTGGGTGGCGTGGATGGCGCTCGTCGGCACGCTCGCGATCGCCGGCCTGCCGCCGCTCAACGGTTTCGTGTCCGAGTGGCTCCTGTTGCAGGCGTTCCTGTTCACGCCGACGCTGCCGCAGTCGTTCGTGAACATGCTCGTGCCGCTCGCGACCGCATCGCTGGTCCTGACGGTGGCGCTCGCCGCCTACGTGATGGTGAAGTTCTACGGGATCATCTTCCTGGGCCGGATGCGCGAGCCGCACCTCGCGCAGGCGCACGACGCCGGTCCGTTCGAGCGCGTCGCCCTCGTCTACCTGGCCGTCGGCTGCGTGCTGCTCGGCATCTTCCCCGTCAACGTGATCGCGCTGCTCGACCCGGTCAATGCGTTGCTGGTCGGCTCGAGCGCGATCCAGGAGGGTCCGCACACCTGGCTGATGCTGGCGCCGATCAATGCCGACCGCTCGAGCTACAGCCCGCTCATCGTCCTCGTCGTCATCATCGCGAGCGTCGCGCTTACCGTGCAGATCGTGCATCGCTACTACCATGGACGCATACGACACGCAGCGCCGTGGGACTGCGGCTTCCCGGGCCAGACGCCCCGGATGCAGGATACGGCCGAGGGCTTCGGGCAGCCGATCCGCAACGTGTTCGAGCCGTTCTTCCGGATGGAGCGCCACCTGCCGACGCCGTTCGATACGAAGCCCGTGTACTTCGTGAAGGTGGACGACCCGATCTGGCACTGGCTCTACGTGCCGATCGTGCGCGGCAGCGAAGTGCTGGCGCGGCTCGTGGGCCGCATCCAGCAGGGCCGGATCTCCGTCTACCTGACGTACAGCTTCTTCACGCTGCTCGCGCTGCTGTTCTTCGTCCGATGAGCGCACGCACGACATTCCCGCGGGAGCCGGTCCGGCCAGGCGCTGGCCGTGTCCCGGCGTCGCGCACCACGCGGCGGCCGCGGCTCATCGAGGCATCGCGCCGGGGTCGCGCATGACGCTCTCCGGCGTGCTCTCGCAGCTCCTGCAAGTGGCGGTGGCGCTGATGCTGGCGCCGCTGCTCGTCGGCTGGGTCAACATGTGCCGCGCGTGGCTGTCCAACCGGTCGGCGCCGTCGCTGCTGCTGCCCTACCGGACCATCCGGAAGCTCTTCGCGAAGGATGCCGTCGTCGCGCGGAACGCATCGCCGATCTTCCGCGCCACGCCGTACGTCGTGTTCGGCGCGATGTGCTGCGCGGCCGCGATCGTGCCGTCGCTCGCGACGGACCTGCCGTTCGCGCGCGCCGCCGACGCCATCGCGCTGGTCGGGCTGTTCGCGCTCGCGCGCGTGTTCATGGCGCTCGCCGCGATGGACATCGGCACCGCGTTCGGCTCGCTGGGTGCGCGCCGCGACATGTTCATCGGGTTCCTGGCCGAGCCGGCGCTGCTGATGGTGCTGTTCACCGCGTCGCTGATCTCCGGCTCGACGTCGCTGCCCGAGATCGTCGACACGCTGGCGCACCAGGAGATCGGCATCTATCCCAGCCTCGCGTTCGCCGGCGTTGCGTTCACGATGGTGTCGCTCGCCGAGAACGCGCGCATTCCCATCGACAACCCGGCCACGCACCTCGAGCTGACGATGATCCACGAGGCGATGCTGCTCGAGTATTCGGCGCGCCATCTCGCGCTGCTCGAATGGGCGGCCGCGCTCAAGCTCTTCAACTACTCGTGCATCGGCCTCGCGCTGTTCCTGCCGTTCGGCATCGTGACGAGCGGCACCGACTGGCGCCAGCTGCTGGCGGCGGCCCCCCTGCTGATCGCGAAGCTCGCCGCCGGCGGCTTCGCGCTGGCGCTGATCGAGACGTTCTCGGCCAAGCTGCGGATCTTCCGCGCGCCGGAGTTTCTGGGCACGGCATTCATGCTGGCCGTGCTCGCGATGCTCGTCAACCTGCTGCTGGGTGCATAGCGTGAGCACGCCCACGCACCCGAGCGACTGACGCCATGCACGCCCTTCCGCTCTACGCCCAGCTCATCAACCTGCTCGCCGCGTTGCTGCTGCTGCTCGCGTTCGCGATGCTGGCGCAGCGGCGCATCGTGACGCTGATCGACCTCTTCGCATGGCAGGGACTCGCCCTCGCTTCCTCGACCGCGATCGTCGGCTACGCGACGGGCCAGCGGCACCTGTACTTCTCGGCGGCGCTGACGCTCGTGCTCAAGGTCGTGCTGCTGCCATGGATCCTGCACCGGCTCGTGCGCAAGCTCGACGTGAAGTGGGACGTCGAGGGCCTCATCAACGTGCCGACCACGATGATCATCGGCCTCGTGCTCGTCGTGTTCTCGTTCAACCTCGCCATTCCCATCTCGCAGCTCGCGAGCACGGTGACGCGCGCCACGCTCGGCATCGCGATGGCGGTGGTCATGCTGTCGTTCCTGATGATGATCACGCGACGCAAGGCGATCCCGCAGGTCATCGGCTTCCTGTCGATGGAAAACGGCCTCTTCTTCGCCGCCACCAGCGCCACCTACGGCATGCCGATGGTCGTCGAGCTGGGCATCGCGCTCGACGTGCTGGTCGGCATGCTGATCCTCGGCGTGTTCTTCTTCCAGATCCGCGAGCAGTTCGACAGCCTCGACCTGCAGCATCTGGAGAAGCTCAAGGAAGGCGAGTAAGGGTGCTGGAGATCCTCTTCGTCCTCGGGCTTCCCGCTGGTGGGCTCCGCGGTCCTGGCCCTCGTCGGCGAGCGGCGCATCGCGCCGCGCGTGAACGTCGCCGTCAGCTTGCTCACGTTCGTCGCGGCCGCGGTGCTGACCGCGCGCGTGATCCGCGACGGCCCGCTGCTGGTGCTGGACAAGCAGTTCTTCGTCGACCCGTTCAACGTGTTCCTCGTTGCGCTGACCGCGTTCGTCGGCCTGACGACATCGATCTTCTCCGAACCCTACATGCGCATCGAGGAGGAGCACAAGCGGCTGACGCCGGCGCGCTTGCGGCTCTACCACGCGATGTACCAGCTCTTCAATTTCACGATGCTGCTGGCGCTGCTCACCAACAACCTGGGCATCCTGTGGGTGGCGATGGAGGCCGCCACGCTCACGACGGTCCTGCTCGTGTCGCTGTACCGCACGCCCGCGAGCCTCGAAGCCGCGTGGAAGTACTTCATCCTGTGCGGCGTGGGCATCGCGCAGGCATTGTTCGGCACGATCCTGCTCTACTTCGCGGCCGAGAAGCTGCTGGGCGCGGAAGGCGGCGCGCTGCTGTGGACGGAACTCAACGCGGTCAAGGGCGACCTCGAGCCGACGGTGCTGTCGCTGGCGTTCGTGTTCCTGCTCGTGGGCTACGGCACCAAGGTCGGCCTCGTGCCGCTGCACAACTGGCTGCCGGACGCGCATGCGGAAGGGCCGACGCCGGTGTCCGCCGTGCTGTCGGGCCTGCTGCTCAACGTCGCGCTGTACGCGGTCGTTCGCTGCAAGGTGCTGGTCGAAGGTTCGGTGCAGACGTCGTTCGCGCGCGAGCTGATGATGGGCTTCGGCCTCCTGTCGGTCGTGGTGGCCGCGTTCCTGCTGTCGCGCCAGAAGGACATCAAGCGGCTCTTCGCGTACTCGTCGATCGAGCACATGGGCATCATCACGTTCGCGTTCGGCATGGGCGGTCCCATCGCGAACTTCGCGGGCCTGCTGCACATGACGGTCCACTCGCTGACCAAGTCGGCGATCTTCTTCACGGTCGGCCACGCGACGCAGAAGACCGGCACGCAGGTGATGGAGGACATACGCGGCCTCATCACGATCAGTCCCGAAGCTCGGCTGGGGGCTCGTCATCGGCACGCTCGCGATCCTCGGCATGCCGCCGTTCGGCGTGTTCGCGAGCGAGTTCCTCGTGCTGACCACCGCGATGCGCGAACAGCCGTGGGCGACGCCGTTCCTGCTGGGCGCGCTGGCGCTCGCGTTCGCGTCCATCTTCTCGCAAGGTGCAGCCGATGGTGTTCGGCGAGACGACAGTCAAGCGCCTGCCGCTGCGGCCGACGATGATCCCGGTGTTCATCCACCTGGCGATCGTGCTGATGCTCGGGCTCTGGATCCCGCCGTTCCTCGCGGACTGGTACCGCGAGGCGGCGCGCCTCATCGGATGATGCACGGACGCCGGCCCACATGAACCTCTCCCGACTCGGCATCACGACCGCGACGGTGCCGTCGCCGGTGCCGGTCCGCCGCGCGCCCGCCAACGCCGTCGCGATGCTCGCGGCGTGCCGCATGGCGGCCGAACAGGATGGCCGGCTCGTCGCGCTGTGGCTTGCCGACGATCGCGATCGCGATCGCGGCTTCTGCCTGCGGGTCGTGCTGCAGGACGCGGACGGACTCACGATGCTGGAGCACACGATGCCGGACGGCGACGTCCAGTATCCCGACCTCGCGCCGCTGTTTCCCGCCGCCAACCGCATGCAGCGCGCGGCGTTCGATCTCGTCGGCGTGCCGCGCCGACGGCGACGACCAGCGGCCGTGGCTTTGGCTCGCGAGCTGGCCGATCGACCAGTTTCCGTTGCGGCGCGACTTCGTCGCGCAGGAGAAGTGGCAACCCGGCGAAGAGCAGTACGCGTTCGTGAAGGTCGAGGGCGACGGCGTGCACGAGATTCCCGTCGGTCCCGTCCATGCCGGCATCATCGAGCCGGGGCACTTCCGGTTCCAGGTCGTCGGCGAGAAGGTGCTGCGCCTGGAGGAACGCCTGGGCTGGGTGCACAAGGGCATCGAAAAGCGCTTCGAGTCGATGTCGCTCGCGGACGGCATCCGCCTCGCCGGCCGGGTTTCGGGCGACTCGACGGTCGCATACGCGTGGGCGTACGCGCAGGCGCTGGAGGCGATCGCCGAGGCGTGCACGCTGCCGGCGCGCGCCGCGTGGCTGCGCGCGCTGCTGCTCGAACGCGAGCGCATCGCCAATCACCTGGGCGACCTGGGCTACCTGGGCAACGACGCGGGCTTCGCGTTCGGGCTCGCGCAGTTCTCCCGGCTCAAGGAAGACGTGCTGCGCACGAACCTCGCGGTCTTCGGCCACCGGCTGCTGATGGACGCGATCGTGCCCGGAGGCGTCGCGCGCGACCTCACGCTGCCCGACATCGGCCGCATCCGCGACGAGTGCGCGATGATCGAGGCGCAGATGCGGATCGTGCGCGACATCTACGACGATCACGCGGGCATGCAGGACCGCTTCCGCAATTGCGGTCGCGTCACGCCGGCGCTCGCGCGCAGGCTGGGACTCACCGGGCTGCCCGGGCGCGCCAGCGGCCAGGCGTTCGACCTGCGCCGCGATCTTCCCGTCGCCCCCTACGATGAGCTGGACGTCGCGGGTCGTGACGAGCGAGGCCGGCGACGTTGCCGCGCGGGTGGCGGTTCGCTTCGACGAGGTCACCGAGTCGCTGCGCCTCGTGCGGACGTTGCTGGACGGGCTGCCGGCCGGCGACATCGCCACGGACGTGCCCGACGTGCCGGAGTTCCGGCAGGGCATCGGCTTGGTCGAAGGCTGGCGCGGACCGGTGCTGGTGGCGTTGACCAGCGGGCCCGGCGGGACGATCCGCCGCTGCCATCCGCACGATCCGTCGTGGTCGAACTGGCCGGTGCTCGAGCATGCGATCATCGACAACATCGTTCCGGACTTCCCGCTGATCAACAAGTCCTTCAATCTCTCGTACAGTGGCCACGACCTGTAGGCATCGCTAGCCCATGCTGCACATCCTGAAGCAGATCGCGCTGACCGGCTGCAAGACCGAGCGCCCGCCCGCGCCCGCGGACGAGATGATCGTCGTGGCGCGACTGCAGAAGGAAGTGCTGCGCACGCTCGGCCGCGCGCTGACGATCCGCCAGGTGGACGCGGGTTCGTGCAACGGCTGCGAACTCGAGATCCATGCGCTCGGCAATCCGTACTACAACATCGAGGGACTGGGCATCAAGTTCGTCGCGAGCCCGCGGCACGCGGACATGCTGCTCGTCACGGGCCCGGTGTCGAAGCACATGAAGATCGCGCTGCAGCGCACCTACGACGCGACGCCCGACCCCAAGCTCGTCGTCGCCGTCGGCGACTGCGGCTGCACCGGCGGCATCTTCGGCGAGAGTTACGCGAGCCTGGGGGCCGTCGCGAACGTGATTCCGGTGGACGTCGCGATTCCCGGCTGCCCGCCGACGCCGACCGCGCTTGCTCCAGGGCATCCTCGCCGCGCTGACGGCCGCCGCGCCGCCGTTGCCGGCCGGCCAGACGATCGGCGGCGACGCGGGAACCGAAACGGCCGCGGAACCCGCCATCCCCGACGTCCGGTCGTGACGACGCGCCAACTCGTCGTGCTGGGCGGCGGCGGCTTCCTGATGGAGAAGAGCCGCGCGCTCGACCGCTATTTCCTCAAGGCGACCGGCAAGCCACGGCCGCGCGTCTGTTTCGTGGGTACCGCGAGCGGCGACGCGGAATCCGCGCGCTACAAGTTCTACGAGGCGATGGCGCCCCTCGAATGCCAGGCCACGCACCTTTCGCTGGTCCAGCCGCCGACGGCCGACCTGGCCGGCTTCGTGCTGGAGCAGGATGCCATCTTCGTCGGCGGGGGCAACACGCGCTCGATGCTCGCGCTGTGGCGCGAATGGGGTCTCGACACCGCGCTGCGCGCCGCGTACGAACGCGGCACCGTGCTGGGCGGCATCAGTGCCGGCATGATCTGCTGGTTCGAGACAGGCATCACCGATTCGGTCCCGGGCGCGCTGTCGGCGCTGCGGTGCCTGGGCTGGCTCTCCGGCACCGCGTGCCCGCACTACGACGGCGAAGCGGAGCGGCGTCCCTCGCTGCACCGAATGCTCGCCGCCGGCACCGTCCCTGCGGCGCTGGCCGCCGATGACGGCGCGGCGCTGCATTTCGTCGACGAGGAACTCGCCCACTGCGTCGTGTCGCGGCCGCACGCGCGCGCGTACCGCGTCGAGCTGGGCGAGACCGGCGTCGTCGAGACGGCGCTGCCGGTGCGACTGCTAGACGCGAACGGCACGTAGCGCCGGCCGCACATCTGCGGCGCCATCCGGTATCGCGAGCGCCGTGCGCGCGGATCGACCGTGCGCCCCACTCGCCACGCTAGAAGCTCTGCGCAAGCCCCGCCTTAGGACGACTCGCACGCAGCCCGCCGCACGACACTCGTCTATTTCAGGTCTTACCGGTGGCCGGCGCCGGGCCGCCCCAAGGCGGCCACCTGACTTCGCAGTTGAATTGCCGGCCGCAAAAGGCGCAACACCGGCGACGCGTCATCCACGGACACTACGGACGCCTTTTGCGGACGTTCCGTCTACCCCAGCAGGTCGCCCGACGCCTTGCGTCCGCGCGCGGCGCGCGCCGGCGGATCGGCCTTGCCCCGGCGCTTGTTGTCCGCGTCGAGCACCGGCTTCAGGTAGTGACCGGTGTAGCTCGCCGCGGTGGCCGCGACGGCATCCGGCGTGCCCTGCGCGATGATCATGCCGCCGCCGGCGCCGCCTTCCGGACCGAGGTCGACGATCCAGTCGGCCGTCTTGATCACGTCGAGGTTGTGCTCGATCACCACCACCGTGTTGCCGTGGTCGCGCAGTCGGTGCAGCACGGTGAGCAGCAGCTCGATGTCGTGGAAGTGCAGGCCGGTCGTCGGCTCGTCGAGGATGTACAGCGTGCGGCCCGTGTCGCGCTTCGACAGTTCGAGGGCGAGCTTCACGCGCTGCGCCTCGCCGCCGGAGAGCGTGGTCGCCGACTGCCCGAGCGTGATGTAGCCCAGGCCCACGTCGAGCAGCGTCGCGAGCTTGCGCGCGACCGCGGGCACGGGCTCGAAGAACGCGTGCGCCTGCTCCACGGTCATCGCGAGCACCTCGTGGATGTTCCTGCCCTTGTAGCGGATCTCGAGCGTCTCGCGGTTGTACCGCTGGCCATGGCAGACGTCGCACGGCACGTACACGTCGGGCAGGAAGTGCATCTCGACCTTGATGAGGCCGTCGCCCTGGCACGCCTCGCAGCGGCCGCCCTTCACGTTGAAGGAGAACCGCCCGGGACCATAGCCGCGTTCGCGCGCCTCCTTCACCTGCGCGAAGAGTTCGCGGATCGGCGTGAAGAGCCCGGTGTAGGTCGCCGGGTTGGAGCGCGGCGTGCGGCCGATGGGGCTCTGGTCGACGCTGATCACCTTGTCGAAGTGCTCGAGTCCCTCGATCTCCTTGTACGGCGCGGGTTCCTCGGCGCTGTCGTACAGGTGCCGCGCCACGGCGTGGTAGAGCGTGTCGTTGATCAGCGTGGACTTGCCCGACCCGGACACGCCCGTCACGCAGACGAACAGCCCGATGGGCAGCTTCATCGTGACGTTGTCCAGATTGTTGCCGGACGCACCGATGATCGTCAGCACACGGGCGGGGTCCGCCTTGTGCCGGTGCTCGGGAATCGGAATCCGCCGGTGGCCGCCCAGGTATTGCCCGGTCAGCGAATGCGGCGCGCGGCGGATCTCCTCCGGCGTGCCCTGCGCGACGACCTGCCCGCCGTGCTCGCCGGCGCCCGGGCCCATGTCCACCACGTAGTCGGCGGCGTTGATCGCGTCCTCGTCGTGCTCGACGACGATCACGCTGTTGCCGAGATCGCGCAGGTGCTTGAGCGTGGCGAGCAGCCGGTCGTTGTCGCGCTGGTGCAGGCCGATCGACGGCTCGTCGAGCACGTACATGACGCCGGTCAGGCCCGATCCGATCTGCGAGGCGAGCCGGATGCGCTGCGCCTCGCCGCCGGAGAGCGTCTCCGCCGACCGGTCGAGCGCGAGATAGTCGAGCCCGACGTTGTTGAGGAACTGCAGGCGGCTCACGATCTCCTTGACGATGCGATCGGCGATGGCCGCCTTCTGGCCGTCGAGCTTGAGCGCGCGGAAGAACTCCATCGTGCCCTTCAGCGGCAGCCCGGACACCTCGTAGATGGGACGACCGGTGTCGCCATCGCCCACCTTGACGAAGCGCGCCTCGCGTTTCAGGCGCGTGCCGTTGCATTCGGGGCACGGCTTGTTGTTGAGGTACTTCGCGAGTTCCTCGCGCACCATCACCGAGTCGGTCTCGCGGTAGCGCCGCTCGAGGTTCGGGATGATGCCCTCGAACGCGTGCTCGCGGATCAGCGGCTTGCCGCGATCGGACAGGTACGTGAACGGAACCTTGTCCTCGCCCGTGCCGTACAGGATGATGTTCTGCACCCGCTCGGGCAGCTTCGCGAACGGCCGGTCGACGTCGAAGCCGACGTGCTTGGCGAGGCTTCCCAGCAGCTGGAAGTAGAACTGGTTGCGCCGGTCCCAGCCGCGGATCGCGCCGGAGGCGAGCGACAGCTGCGGGAACGCGACGACGCGCTTCGGATCGAAGAAGCTGATCGAGCCCAGGCCGTCGCAGCGCGGACACGCGCCGATCGGACTGTTGAACGAGAAGAGGCGCGGCTCGAGCTCGGGCAGCGAATAGCTGCAGATCGGGCACGCGAACTTCGCCGAATACAGGTGCTCCCGCGGCCCTCGCCTGCGTTGTCCATCTCGACGACGATCGCGCGGCCGTCGCCGTGGCGCAGCGCCGTCTCGAACGATTCCGCGATCCGCTGCTTGAACTCGTCGCGGACCTTGAACCGGTCCACGACCACCTCGATCGTGTGCTTGGTGGTCTTGGCGAGCTTCGGCGACGCGTCGATCTCGTACACCTTGCCGTCGACGCGCACGCGCGCGAAGCCCTTGGCGCGGAGTTCGACGAACAGTTCGAGGTGCTCGCCCTTGCGGTTGACGATCACCGGCGACAGGATCATGAGCCGCGGCTCGTCCTCGGGCGACGCGCGCAGGGAGAGCGTCGCGTCGACCATCTGCGAGATCGTCATCGCGGCGAGTTTCTGCTCCGGGTGGTCCGGACAATACGGGTCACCCACGCGCGCATACAGCAGCCGCAGGTAATCGTGGATCTCCGTGACGGTGCCCACCGTCGAGCGCGGGTTGTGCGACGTCGCCTTCTGCTCGATGGAGATCGCCGGCGACAGACCTTCGATCAGGTCGACGTCGGGCTTCTCCATGAGCTGCAGGAACTGCCGCGCGTACGCGGACAGCGACTCGACGTACCGACGCTGCCCTTCCGCGTACAGCGTGTCGAACGCGAGCGAGCTCTTGCCCGATCCCGACAGACCCGTGATCACGATCAGCCGGTGGCGTGGCAGGTCGAGGTTCAGGTTCTTGAGATTGTGCGTGCGTGCGCCGCGTATCCGGATGGAATCCATGCAGGGGGTGTTCGCCTTTCCTTCTATGACTTCGCGCGCGGACGGCGCGCGAGAGGCTCGATCGGGCTCGGCCGTCCGGCCTAAGGCACGGCGAGCGAACCTGATAGTATATTGCGTTTCGGTGCCCTGCTTTCGCTCATCGAGTTCGCGTGACGGCAAAGCGGTGACGGCAACGCGTTGTGGCCAATCGAAATCCCGTTCGTTTTCAGTCCTTTTTCCGGTTTCCGGGCCGTCACCTGGCAATCATCCCGTCGCAACCGAACCGTCACGATCCTCCCGATTCCGCCCATGTCCAACGCCGCCGCGCCGGGATTTCCCTCCGATCGGATGACCGCGGCGGAGCGACGCGCCACGGCGAGCCTCGCCAGCATCTACGGCCTGCGCCTCCTCGGCATGTTCATCATCCTGCCGGTCTTCGCGCTGTACGCCGAAACGCTCCCGGGCGGCGCCAGCCATACGCTGATCGGCGTCGCGCTCGGCGCGTACGGCCTCACGCAGGCCGTGCTGCAGATCCCGTTCGGCTGGGCGTCCGACCGCTGGGGCCGCAAGCCCGTCATCTACGCGGGGCTCGCCGTGTTCGCGCTGGGCAGCTTCATCGCCGCCGGCGCGAACGACATCGCGTGGGTGATCGCCGGGCGCTGCCTGCAGGGCGCCGGCGCCATCTCCGCCGCGGTGATCGCGCTGACCGCCGACCTGACGCGCGACACCGTGCGGACGCGCGCGATGGCCATCATCGGCATCACGATCGCGCTGACCTTCGCCGCGTCGCTGATCGCGGGTCCGGTGCTCACGGGCCTGATCGGCGTGCCGGGCATCTTCGCGCTGACCGGCGTGCTCGCGCTCGGCGCCATCGCGATGGTCCGCTTTGCGGTGCCCGATCCCCACGCTGCGGCGGCCGACGCCACCGGCGCGCGTCCCGACACGCGCGGTCACTTCGCGCGCGTGCTCGCCGATCCGCAACTGCTGCGGCTCAACTACGGCACGTTCGCGCTGCATGCGCTGCTGATGGCGCTGTTCACGCAGATTCCCTTCGCGCTGCGCGACGAGGGCCTCGCGTCCGACCGTCACTGGGTCGTCTACTTCCCGGTGCTCGTCGTGTCGATCCTGCTGATGATGCCGTTCCTGCGGCAGGTCGACCGCCCGGGCCGCGGCAAGCCGCTGCTGAACGGCGCGGTGTTCGCGCTGCTGGTCGCGCAGGTCGCCATCGCCATGACGCAGCACCGGTTGCTGGCGCTGTGCGCGGCCATGACGCTGTTCTTTGCCGCGCTCAATCTGCTCGAGGCGATGCTGCCCGCCCTCATCACCAAATGCGCGCCTGCGGAAGTCCGCGGTGCCGCGATCGGCGTCAACTCGAGCCTGCAGTTCCTGGGCGCCTTCGTCGGCGCGACCGCCGGCGGCTGGCTCGCCGAACACGCGGGTGCGTCGGCGGTGTACCTGTTCGGCGTGGCGCTGTCCGCCTTGTGGCTGCTCGGCAGCGCCACGATGGCCGCACCGCCCGCCCGTTATCGCAACAACTACTCCATGGGAGAAACGTGAGATGGCCTCGGTCAACAAGGTAATCCTGCTCGGCAATCTGGGCCGCGATCCGGAAACGCGCTACACGACGGGCGGCGACGCCGTCACCAACCTGAACATCGCCACGTCCGAGCAGTGGAAGGACAAGAGCGGCGAGAAGCAGGAAAAAACCGAATGGCACCGCGTCGTGCTGTTCGGCCGGCAGGCGGAGATCGCCGCCGAATACCTGAAGAAGGGCCGGTCCGTCTACATCGAGGGCCGCCTGCAGACGCGCAAGTACACCGACAAGGACGGCGTCGAGAAGTACTCGACCGAAATCGTCGGCGACCGCATGCAGTTGATCGGCGGTGCGCGCGAAGGCGGCGGCGACGGCGATTTCTCGTCGGAGGGTGGCGTACGCGGCGCCGGTGGCGCAGCGGGTGGTTCCGGCGGCGGCGCCCGGCGCGAGAGTGGCGGCGCGGGCAGCGGCGCGGGCGCGAAACCGGCCAGTGCCCCCAAGAAGAACGTCGACGACTTCGACGACGACATTCCGTTCTAGGCCAGACTCGCCGGTGTGATGGCCTTGATCATCGGCGCCACCCGGGCAGCTGACGGCTGCCCGGTCCGGCGGATGCGCGGGACCGGCGCGCTGGCGGCATCCCGGTGACCTTCAGCATCCGCAACTGGCTCGGGCGCGGCCGCGCGCATCCATCGCAGCCGAACGCTCGCCGACTGCTCGCGCGGAAGCTGGTGGACCGCGGCATTGCCGCTGAAAGCGACGGCAACAGCACGGACGCATTGCAGCACTACCGCAGCGCCATCGAAGCCGATCCCGGCTTCGCCCCGGCCCACTTGAACCTGGGCATCGCGCTGCAGGCGGCCGGTGACCTGCCCGCCGCGACGGCGTGCTACGCCCAGGCGATCGCAATCGACCCCGCCTACGAGGCCGCGCACTACAACTTCGCCCTCGCCCGTCTCCTCTGTTCGCAGTACGCGGACGCCGAAACGGCATTTCGTCGCGCGCTGCAGATTCGTCACGACTTTCCGGAGGCGTGGGTGGGGTTGGCCGGCGCGCTGGAGAATCTCGGGCGCGTCGAGGAGGCGCTTTCGGCGCTGGAGACGGCGCTCACGTTGCGCAACGACTATGTCGGAGCGCTGCTCAATTCGAGCGCGCTGCTGTTCAAGTTGGCCCGATTCGAATCCGCTGCGGCGAGCGATCGCCGCGTGCTGGAGCTGGAACCCGAAAATTTCGTGGCGCAGCGCAGGCTCGGCGTGTGCCTGCAGGAACTGGGACACCCTGCCGAAGCCGAGGCCCGATTTCGCGAAGCTTTGCAGCTGAAGCCGGACTACACCGAGGCGACAACCTCGCTGGCATCGCTGCTGCTGGCACGGGGCCGTCCGCTCGACGCCCTGTCGCTGCTGTTCGGTGCCGTGGCGAGTGCGCCCGCCGATACGCACTTGCGCGGGAGCCTGGTGGACGCGCTCCATGGAATCGGCCTGAAGACGGCGGGCGCGGTCGAACGAAGCGTCCTGCTCGACCTCAGCCGGGATGACCACGTATCGCTGGTGTCTCTCGAGGCAACGATCCTCACGTTGATGAAGCACGACAGCGGCTTTAGGATCGTCCGGGAATGCGCGAGGCTCGGCCAGGATCCCTTTGCCGCCAACGAACCCGCCGTCGCGGCGTTCCTGTGCGAGCCGCTGATGCTCTCGGCATTGCCGCGAATGATCTTCTCCGACGCGGAGGTCGAGCGGGTGTTCACGCACATGCGCCGGTTCCTGCTGCGACGGTTCACGGCATTGGGCGGCTCGGGCGGGTCCGATCCCGCCGTCCCCGCGGAATTCGTCTGCGGGCTGGCGCAACAGTGCTTCTTCTCGGGATATGCCTACCTCCAGGACGACGAGGAAGTGGCGAACGTCGCCGCCGTGCGCAACGCGATCGAATCGACGCTGCGCCAGCCAACGGTCGCTTCCAGGCAGATCGAGTGGGCGCTCGCCGTGGCATCGCTCTACGAGTCGCTGCACACGCTGCAAGGTGGCGAACGGCTTCTCGAATTTCCGAAGGCCGAATGGAGCGACGCCTTCCGGCCATTGCTGCAGGCGCAGGTGGAGAACCAGGTGCGCGAGGACGAACTCGCCCGGCAGATCACGTCGATCACGACCATCGATGACGACGTCTCCCGTGCCGTACGCGCGCAATACGAGGAGAATCCCTATCCCCGCTGGGCGTCGGTTCCAAGTCCCGCCATCGCTACGTTCGAGGACCTCGCGCGAAGACTCCTTCCCGGTCGAGACGTCCGGGTGCATCCCCGACCGGTCCCGGTACTCGTCGCCGGATGCGGAACGGGGCACCACCCCATTCAGGTCGCAAGGGCGTTTCCGGACTGCGAGGTTCTGGCGGTCGATCTGAGCCGCGCAAGCCTCGCGTATGCCGCGCGGATGACCGAACGATTCGGTGTCACCAATGTTGCGTATCGACAGGCGGACATCCTGAAGCTCGGCAGCCTCGATCAGCGCTTTCCCATCATCGAGTGCTGCGGCGTGCTCCATCATCTGGACGATCCGATGGCGGGATGGAAGGTGCTGGTCGGTCTGCTCGAACCGGACGGTCTGATGAAGATCGCCCTCTACAGCCAGATCGCACGGCGGGGCGTCCAGGCGGCACGGGACTTCACCGCCACGCTCGACCTGCCGCTGACGCCGGACGGGATTCGCCGGTGCCGCCACGCCATCCTGTCGCTTCCCGAGGGGCACCCGGCGCGCGACGTCCTCACGTTCCGCGACTTCTTCACGCTCGACGGATGCCGGGACCTGATCATGCATGTTCAGGAGCACCAATTCACGTTGCCGCGCATTGCCGATTGCCTGGACCGATTGGGGCTGCGGTTCCTGGAGTTCGATTGTCCGGAAGCGACGCGCGTTCGGTTCGCGGAAATGTTTCCCGATCCCGAGGCCGCCTCCGACCTGGCGGCATGGCATCGGTTCGAGACGGCACATCCCTACACCTTCAAGTCGATGTACACGTTCTGGTGCCTGCCGGAAGTAACGGCCGCCGCGACCGAGGTGTCGCGCGGGCCGCGACGGATACGCGCAGCAGCCGCTGCGCCACCCCTGCGCCATTTGACGAACCCGCACCGCCCGCGTAGATTGGTCTGAAAAACAGACCAGACGGACGTGCCTGCCCGACCTTGCGGCGCGCGGTCTCGTTCCCAGCGTCCGGGCGGACCTCCGCCGGGGCGCCCACGCAGCGGAGTTCCCTTGAGCGACCTCAAGACCTATCCGGAAGGCACGCCTTTCACGGGCACCATCGGGCGCACGGCCGGTGAATCGTCGGCGGCGTGGCCGCAGCCGCCCCGCGCGAAACCGGGCGCGCCCAACGTAGTGGTGTTCCTGCTCGACGACGTCGGCTTCGCGCAGCTGGGATGCTACGGCTCCGACATCCGGACGCCGACGTTCGACCGGCTCGCGGCGGGCGGCCTCCGGTTCCGGGACTTCCACACGACGGCCATCTGCTCGCCGACCCGCGCGTGCCTGCTCACCGGCCGCAACCATCACTCGAACGGCGTGGGCATCATCCAGGAAATGGCCACCGGCTTTCCCGGGTACAACGGCATGGTGCCCAGGGAAAACGGATTCCTGTCCGAGATGCTGCTGGCGCAAGGGTACGCGACGCTGGGCATCGGCAAGTGGCACCTGACCCTCGCGAGCGAGTACGCATCCGGCGCGTCGAAGGCGCGCTGGCCGCTGTCGCGCGGATTCGAGCGGTTCTACGGGTTCATCGGCGGCAAGACGAACCAGTGGGTGCCGACGCTCGTGCATGACAGCCACTACATCGACCCGCCCAGGCGCCCCGAGGAGGGCTACCACCTGAACGCCGACCTCGCGGACCAGGCGATCGGCTACCTGACGGACCTGCGCACCGTCGCGCCGGACAAGCCCTTCTTCATGTACTACTGCCTCGGGGCCGGCCACGCGCCGCACCACGTCGAGCCCGAGTGGAGCGAGCGCTACCGCGGCAAGTTCGACCACGGCTGGGACCGCTGGCGCGAGGACGTGTTCGCGCGGCAGCTCGCGATGGGCATCGTGCCGCCGGGGACGAAGCTCTCGCCGCGACCGCAATGGGTGAAGGCGTGGGACTCGTTGTCCGACGACGCACGCCGCCTGTACGCGCGCCAGATGGAGGTCTACGCCGGCTTTCTCGAGCAGACGGATCATCACATCGGCCGCGTGGTCGACTTCATCGAGCGCCTCGGCGAACTCGACAACACGCTCGTGATGCTCGCGTCCGACAACGGCGCCTCGGCCGAGGGCGGCGAGCACGGCTCGTTCAACGAGAACCAGTTCGTCAACCGCGTCGAGCCGACGATCGAGGAGAACCTCAAGCATCTCGACGAGTGGGGCGGCGTGAAGTCGTTTCCCAATTACTCGTGGGGATGGGCGTGGGCCGGCAACACGCCGCTGCGGCGCTGGAAGCGCTACCTGCACCAGGGCGGCATGAGCGATCCGCTGATCGTGCACTGGCCGAAGGGCATCCGCGCCCGCGGCGAGGTGCGCGGGCAGTACGTCCATGTGGTCGACGTGGCGCCGACCATTCTCGAGGCGCTGGGGCTCGCGGCGCCGGCCCACCTGAACGGCGTACCGCAGCGGCCGTTGGAAGGGGTGAGTTTCGCGCACGCGTTCAACGATGCCGATGTGCCGTCGCGCAAGAAGGTCCAGTACTACGAGATGATCGCGTCGCGCGCGCTGTGGGCCGATGGCTGGAAGGCCGTCGTCGAGCAGCCGCAGGGCGCCCCGTTGACCGACGAAATACTCGCGCAGCAGAAGTGGGAGCTCTACCACGTGGAGCGCGACTTCTCCGAGTGCGACAACCTCGCGGACAAGCATCCGGAGAAGCTCGCGGAACTGGTCGAGCGCTGGTGGGTGGAGGCCGGCAAGTACAACGTGCTGCCGCTCGACTCGCGCATGCAGTTGCGCATGGGCGAGCGCAAGCCCAGCACCGTCCCGCCCGGCAACCGCTACGTGTATTACCCCGGCGGTGCGCCACAGTTCGAGTACACGGCGGTGAACGTCAAGAACCGCTCGCACACGATCACCGCCGACGTCGAGATTCCCGCAGGCGGCGCCGAGGGCGTGCTGCTCGCGCACGGCAGCTGGTTCGCCGGCTACTCGCTGTACGTGAAGGACCGGCATCTCGTGTACGCGCACAACCACATGGGGTTGGCCGAGTACCGCGTCCGTTCCACCGAGGAACTGCCGACGGGCAAGGCGACGCTCGGCTTCCGCTTCACGCGCACGGGCGAACATCGCGGCACCGCGCAGCTCTTCGTCGATGGCCGGCTGATCGGCGAAGGCGAGATCCCGCACACGGTGCCGCATGTGATCGAGACGTCCGGCGAAGGGCTGTGCTGCGGCTACGACAGCGGCCTGCCGGTCACCGCCGACTACCGCGCGCCGTTCCGTTTCACCGGCCGCATCGCGCAGGTCGTCGTCGAACTCGACACGCCGGCCGCGAGCGATGTGGAAGCGCAGATGCGCGCGATGCTCACCGACCACTGACGAAAGGGACCGAAACGATGCGAAGCACGATGCCGCGCCTGCTGTTGTCGATCGCCGCCTGCCTCTTCAGCGCCATGGCGCTGGCGCAGGCATATCCGTCCCAGCCCATCAAGCTGATCGTGCCCTACCCGCCCGGCGGCAACACGGACATCGTCGCGCGCGCGTTCGCGCAGAAGCTCTCCGAACGCGTCGGGCAGCCCGTCGTCATCGACAACCGCGGTGGCGCCGCGGGCGCGCTCGGCATGGCGATCGCCGCGAAGGCGCCCGCCGACGGCTACACGCTCGTGATCGGCGACCTGGGGTCGCTCGTCATCGGTCCGATTTCCAAGCCGGGCATCGGCTACGACCCGCAGAAGGACCTGGCGCCCATCAGCGTCGTCAGCGCGGTCTCGATCGTCGTCGTCACGAATCCCAAGTCCGGCATCAACTCGATGCCCGACCTCCTCGCCCGCGCCAAGGCGCAGCCCGGCAAGCTCAACCTGGGCACCGGCGGGCAGGGCGGACCGGGACACCTCGCGCTCGAATTGCTGAAGTCGATGACCGGCACGGACATCGTGCACGTGCCGTTCAAGGGCGGCGCGGCCGCCGTGACCGCGCTGCTGGGCGAGCAGGTCGACGTGGTGATCGACGGCACCGCGATCGCCAACGTCAAGGGGGGACGCCTGAAGGCCATCGCCGTCACCGGGCCGCGGCTGCCGGCGCTGCCCGACGTGCCGGGCATCGGCGAGACGGTCAAGGGCTACGAGTTCACCAACTGGTGGGGCATCCTCGCGCCCGCGGGCACGCCCGCCGCCGCGGTCAGCCGCCTCAACCAGGAACTCACCGCGATCGCCGCCCTCCCGGACATCCGCGAGCGCCTGACCGACCTGGGCCTTGCCGCGCAGAGCAGCACGCCGCAGCAGTTCGCCGACCTGATTCGCACGGAGACCGAGAAGGTCAATCGCATCGTGAAGGACGCGGGCATCAAGTTCGACTAGCGGTGAAGTCGAGGACGTCGTTGGCTACTTGGCTGAACCGCACTCAACCGTCGTTCCCGCGAAGGCGGGAACCCAGCGTCTTTCGTACGGCACACCACTCAACATGATCAACGACCGTGGGTCCCCGCCTTCGCGGGGACGACGGATGGGGACAGGCATGCGCCGCATGCGTATCCGCAATGGCGTACCTGATACTCGACAACCCGCCGCGACGTGCGGCGACCGCACCCGGCGGAGCGACGGCACCGGCGCTGTCGTTGCCGAGACGGTCCTTCAGTTCGCGACGGCGAACCCGCGCCGCCGCCGTCAGGCCGCGACCGCGGCCGCTTCGCCCGGTACGGCGCGCGCGGCGAACGTGTCGATCACGCCCCCGCCCAGGCACACGTCGCCCTCGTAGAGCACGAGGTACTGGCCCGGCGTCGGTGCCCATTGCGGGGCGTCGAACGTCGCGCGCACCCCTGGCGCGTGTGCGGCCACCGTGCACGCGGCATCGGGCATCCGGTAGCGCGTCTTCGCACCCAGCCGCGCGGGAAGCGCAGGCGGCCCGCCGGCGATCCAGTGCAGGTCGATGGCGTCGACGTCGCGCCGGTACAGCAGCGGGTGCTCGTGCCCCTGCACGACCGTGAGCGCATTGCGCGCCAGGTCCTTGGCCGCGACGAACCACGGCGCCGCGACGCCGTCGCGCGTGCCGCCGATGCGCAAGCCCTGGCGCTGGCCGAGCGTGTAGTAGGCGAGACCTTCGTGCGTGCCGACGGACACGCCCTCCGGTGTCAGCAGCGGTCCCGGCGAACGCGGCAGGTAGCGCGCGAGGAAGTCGCGGAAGGGCCGCTCGCCGATGAAGCAGATGCCCGTCGAGTCCTTCTTCGCGTGCGTGGGAATCCCCTCGCGCTGCGCCAGCGCGCGCACGTCGCGCTTCGTGAGGTCGCCCAGCGGAAACAGCACCGGCGCCAGTTGCCGCTGCGACAGCCGATGCAGGAAATAGCTCTGGTCCTTGGTCGCGTCGGCGGCGCGCAACAGTTCGACCCGCGCGGGATCGGATGCGGCGCGACGCAGGCGCGCGTAGTGCCCGGTGGCGACGTGGTCGGCGCCCAGGCGCAACGCATGGTCGAGGAACGCGCTGAACTTGATCTCGCTGTTGCACAGCACGTCCGGATTGGGCGTGCGGCCGGCCGCATACTCGCGCAGGAAGTGCGCGAACACGCGCTCGCGGTATTCGGCGGCGAAGTTCACGGCCTCGAGTTCGATGCCGATGACGTCGGCGACGGCCGCCGCGTCGACCAGGTCGACGCGCGACGTGCAGTACTCGTCCGTGTCGTCGTCTTCCCAGTTCTTCATGAAGACGCCGATCACCTCGTACCCCTGCTGCTTCAGGAGCCACGCGGCGACCGACGAGTCGACGCCGCCGGACATGCCCACGACGACGCGCCCGCGCCTGCTCATCGCCCGAGGCTCGCGACCGTCACTTCGTGGACGAAGTCGAGCGGCCAGCGCGCGCCCGCGCGATAGTCGTCGATGCAGCGCAGGACGAGCGGGCTGCGATGATGGCCGCGTGCGCGACGATCTCGTCGTAGGTGAGCCACAGCGCGCGCACGATGCCGCGGTCGAGCGGCCGCGCGGCTTCGTGCCCGGTCGCGTCGCCGGCGAACGTGAAGCGCACGAACGTGGCGCCGGTTTCCGGCGCGTCCCACCGGTAGACGCCGGTCATCGTGGTCAGCCGCACATGCCACCCGGTCTCTTCCAGCGTCTCGCGCACGGCCGCCGCCGGCAGCGACTCGCCCGGCTCGAGGTGACCCGCCGGCTGGTTGAGCCGCAGCCCGAGCCGCGTCTCCTCCTCCACCAGCAGGAAGCGTCCGTCGCGCTCGACGATCGTCGCGACGGTCACTGCGGGACGGGCTGCGACGAGTTCGGTCATCGTTTCGGCGAAGTGCGTAGGCGGGTTGCGCCGCCGCCGATCGTGGAGCTTCGGCGTGGGTTCCATCCCGGTTGGGCGCGCCCGCGATCGAGTGCGACGGCCCGGATCACATCAATGGGGCAAAAAACAGAAAGGCAGGACGCCAGGGCGCCCTGCCTTTCCGGTACGGCATGAAGCGCGTGATTACTTGGTCGACGCCTTTTCGAGGCCCTTCTCGAGCTGCTTCTGGCCTTCCTTCGTCTTCAGGTCGGCGTTCGCCTTCGGCGTGCCCTTCGACTCGGCGACGTTCGCCTTTTGTTGCGCGGCCGTGCCGGCGACGCTGCCCGACGGGTTGTCCGGGTTGATCATCGCCTTGTTCGAGGCCTTGATGGCCGCGTTCTTGTCGGCCGTCGACATCTTGGCGGTTTCCTTCGACGCCTTGACGTTCTTGGCTTGTTCGGCGGCGGTCGCTTGCGTGCTGGCCGAGCTGCCCGACCCGGCCTGGGTCACGGCCGACGTTGCGGCAGCGCGTTCCTTGGCGGTCATCTTGGCGTCGGCGGCGGGAGCGGCGGTCTGGGCGACGGCGATGGAGGCAGCGGCGCCCGCGATCAGTGCAACGAGAAGCTTGTTCATTTGCATTCCTCTGTGGTTTTGGGTTTGGACAGTCGAGTGGACTTCGTTTACTTCGTGGGCTTCTGCTCGGTCGCGCTGGGCGTGGCCGTCGATTTCTTAGCCTTCTTTTTCTTGGTCTTCTTGGTGCTCGATGACTTGGCGGTCGTCGGTGCTGCAGCCGATGCCGCAGCGGTGCTGCCTGCCGCCGGCGCCGGGGACGTACCTTGGGCGAACGTGGCGACCGAGAAGGCCGCCACCACCAGTGCCGCTACCAAATGCTTCATTCGTGGTCCTTTTCGAAACTTCGACATTGACACTGGGTACCCGTGTCGTCGCCTATAACGCGGGCGCGATGCCGTCGGTTGACAGCACCGTGCCGGCGAGCACTCGGGGCCTACCGACATTTTAGCTGAACAATCAAAGAACTAGGGGAAAATGTGCGGCAAAACGCCGGTGCCGCCGGTCGTAGGTATTTTTGCAACACGGGCGCCGCTTTGAGCGATACCGGGCCGGCAGCGTGCGCGCCGGGATTCCCGCGGCAATGGGGTCCGCGTGGTGTGCCCGGGATGCCCGTCAACCGGGCGGGTCCGCCAGGGGCATTTCCCGCTGCATCCAGCTGCGCAGCAGCGGGACCGTGATCGGGCGCTTCGCCGCCAGCGAAAACCGGTCGAGTGACGCGAGGGTGGCCACCAGCGTGGTCATGTCGCGCCGGCCGTGGGCCAGCAGGTAGGCGATCACGTCGTCGCCAAGCGGAAAGCCCCGCTCCCGGGCGTATCGGGCCAGCGCGGCGGGCTTCTGCGCGTCCGACAACGGGACGAGTTCGTAGACGAGGCCCCAGCCCAGGCGCGTCCGCAGGTCGTCGCGCAGCGGGAGGCGCGAGGGCGGCACGCCGGCGGCGGCGAGCATCCGGCCGTTCGTCGCCTGCAGCTGATTGAAGAGCGTGAAGAGCCGGCCCTGGTCTGCGGCACTCGCGCCGTCGACGTCGTCCACCGCGACCAGCATCCCGGAGAGTTCGGACTCCGCCGGAACGTCGGCCGGCCGGGCGTAGTACGCGGCCGGCCGGGCGCCCGCCGCCACCACGGCCGCCCGCAACAGGTGGCTGCGGCCCGACCCCGGCGCCCCCCACAGCACCACCCCGGTTTCCCGCAACTCGCCGGCGGCGAGCCGCGCCACCGCCGCGACGGCCTCCGCGTTGGGTCCGGCCACGTAGTTGGCGAACGACGGCGCCTCGGGCGCCGCCAGCTCGAACGTCAGTTGTTCCGGCATTTGCGCCATGGACCGCTACTGTGTGCCGCGATAGACCGGCGACTCGAAATAGGCGGCGCGGAGGTGGCGGAGCCCGACCAGCAGCGCCGCAGACGCGGGCAACGCGAGCAGTACGCCGGCGAACCCGAAGAGCTGGCCGAACGCGAGCAGCGCGAAGATCACCGCGAGCGGGTGCAGCCCGATCCGGTCGCCGACCAGGTAGGGCACGAGCACGTACGCCTCGAGCAACTGGCCGATCGCATAGACGGCGAGCACCGCGACGAAGCCGAACCAGCCCGTCCACTGCAGCAGCGCGGAGACGACGCCGAGCACCAGCCCCAGCCCGAAGCCCACGTAGGGGATGAACACCAGCACGCCGGTCAGGATGCCGATCGCGTACGCGCGGTCGAGCCCCGCGAGCGTCAGCGCGACGGCGTAGTACCCGGCCAGCACCAGCATCACCAGCAGCTGGCCGCGCAGGAATTCCGCGAGCACGCTGTCGATGTCCGCGCCGATCGTGCGCACCTTGCCGAGCCAGTCGCGCGGCACCAGCGTATAGACCCGCTCGCCGATCATGTCCCAGTCGCGCAGCAGGTAGAACATCACGACGGGGATCAGCGCCAGGTTGACGAGCAGCGACACGAGGAACATGCCACCGCTGCGCACGCCCGACAGCACGTGCAGCGAGAGGTCCCGGGCCTCCTCCATGTTCTCGGCGATGAGCGTCTTGATCGACTGCAGGTCGAACGCGACCGTGATGCCGAACTGCCGCTCGAGCCACGGCACGAGCTGGCTCGTCCCCTGCCCCACGAGGTCCGGCAGGCGCTTCGCGGCGAGGCTCACCTCCGATTGCACGAGCGGGATCAGCACCAGGAACAGCGCGATCAGCAGGAGTCCGAACAGCAGCACGACGAGCGTCGTCGTCAGCGCGCGCGCAACGCCCTTGCGCTCCGCGTAGTCGACGATCGGCGTGCCCAGGTACGCGAGGATCGCGCCGATCAGGAAGGGCGTGAGCACCGGCCCCAGGTAGCGCAGCCCGAAGAAGATGACCAGCGCCGCACCGGCGATCCAGAGGTAGTTGCGCAGCGTGAGCGCGCGCCTGGGCGGGCGCGCGACGGTCTCGGCCGCGTTCTCCGTCGCGCTCGCGGATGCGACCTGCGTCGCGAACGCGGCGGCGTCGGGCGACGCGGCGGCGTCCGCGACCGGCGTGGCGTCGAACGCGGAGGCAACGGCGGGCTGTGGCGGGCGGGGGTCGGTCATTTCCGGTAGAATCCGGCGCGTTGATGCGGTGCCCGCGGGCGACTCGCACGTGGTGGGCGGACCCCGGATTGTAGTGGTTCCGACCCGGTGTGCGGCAAACCTGCGCCGTTTGCGCGCGCGCTGCCCCGTCCTCGAAGCGCAACGGAAGCCGACCCCCATGCCGCAGCCCCCCTCCCAAGGACTCACGTACCGCGACGCCGGTGTCGACATCGACGCGGGCGACGCGCTGGTCGAACGGATCAAGCCCTTCGCCAAGCGCACGATGCGGCCGGAAGTGCTGGCGGGCATCGGCGGCTTCGGCGGCCTGGTCGAGATCGGCAAGCGGTTCCGCGAGCCGGTGCTGGTCGCCGGCACGGACGGCGTGGGGACCAAGCTGAAGCTCGCGTTCGCGCTCCATCGCCACGACACCATCGGCATCGACCTCGTCGCGATGAGCGTGAACGACATCCTCGTGCAGGGCGCCGAGCCGTTGTTCTTCCTCGACTACTTCGCGTGCGGCAAGCTCGACGTCGATGTCGCGGCCGACGTGATCAAGGGCATCGCCGCCGGTTGCGAGGAGGCTGGTTGCGCGCTCATCGGCGGCGAGACCGCCGAGATGCCCGGCATGTACCAGGACGGCGAGTACGACGTCGCGGGTTTTGCCGTCGGCGTCGTCGAGAAGTCCGGCATCATCGACGGACGGTCGATCGCCGCGGGCGACGCGGTGCTGGGAATCGCGTCCTCCGGTCCCCACTCGAACGGCTTCTCGCTGATCCGCCGCATCCTCGAAGCGAGCGGCGCCGAACTCGACGCGCCGTTCGACGGCACGACGATCGGCGGCGCGCTGTTGGCCCCTACCCGGATCTACGTGAAGCCCGTGCTCGCACTGATGCACGACGTTCCCGTGAAGGGCATGGCGCACATCACCGGCGGCGGGCTGGTCGAAAACGTGCCGCGCATGCTCCCCCCCGGACTGCAGGCGCGTCTTAACCGCGCGTCGTGGCGGCGTCCGCCGGTGTTCGACTGGCTGCAGCGCCACGGCGAGGTCGCCGACGCCGAAATGCATCGGGTCTTCAACTGCGGCATCGGGATGGCCATCGTCGTCGCCGCCGAACACGTCGACCGTGCGCTGAAGCAGCTTGCCGGGTCCGGCGAACAGGCGATGCGCATCGGCAGCATCGTCGCGCAATCGCCGGGCGAACCGGCGACGGTTGTCGTCTGACGGCGCAGCACCGGGCTTGGGCAGATCGATGTGCTGCCGGGTCGAGCGAACGCGGCTGCCACTTACCCGTCGTCCCCGCGCAGGCGGGGACCGAGCGGCGTGCGGCCAATGGCACCACGGAGCGACATGGAAATGGGCCGGGCCCCACTTGATTGCGTCATCCCCGCGCAGGCGGGGAGCCAGCGTATTTCGGCAAACGGCACTGGGTCCCCGCCTGCGCGGGGACGACGGCGCTAGGGTGCGCGCGTCGACTACTTGGCGAACGTCCGACCGATGAACCCGCGCCGCATCACCGTTCTCATCTCGGGCCGTGGGTCCAACCTGGGCGCGCTGCTCGCCGCCATGCGCGAAGGCACGCTGGGCGGCACGGTCACCGACGTCATCGCGAACCGTGCGGAAGCGGCCGGATTGGCACTCGCGTCCGCGCAGGGCGTGCGCACCCACGTGGTCGCGCACCGCGCGTACGCCGTACGCGAGGATTTCGACGCTGCACTCGCCACGGCGATCGACGCCTGCGCCCCCGACCTCGTCGTGCTCGCGGGCTTCATGCGTGTACTGGGCGGCGACTTCGTCCGGCGCTTCGCCGGCCGGATGATCAACATCCATCCGTCGCTGCTCCCCGCCTATCCGGGGCTGCACACGCATCGGCGCGCGCTGGCCGAGGGCACGCGCATCCACGGGTGCACCGTCCACTTCGTGACGCCCGACGTCGACGTCGGCCCCATCGTCGCGCAGGCGGCCGTTCCCGTCCTCGACGGCGACGACGAGGATTCGCTGGCCGCGCGCGTGCTCGCTGCGGAACATGCGCTGCTGCCCGCGGTCGTACGCTGGTATTGCATGGACCGGCTGGTCGTCACCGGACGGCGCGTCCATGTGCGCGACTCCGGCGCAGGGCCGAGCGGACCGCTGTTCGCCCCCGCGCTGACCTGACGTCCCGAGGGCGGTCGTCGCGCGTCCCTCGCATGCCGGCCTTGACCACCACCATCGCCCCGCCGACGCTGCTCGCCTTGACCCTGCGCCGTGCGCAGGCGCGGGCAGGTGCGCGCACGCGGCGGGTGCTGTTCGCGGCACTCGTGTTGTCGCTGCTCGTGCACCTCGCGTTCACGCTGTGGCCGACGGACGTCGCCATGGCCCCCGACGCGATGCCGCTCACGGCCACGCTGACCGAATTGCCCCCGCCGCCGAAGCCGGCCGCGGCCGCGGCGCCCACGCCCAAGGCGAAACCGAAGCGGACGTCGCCCGTCGCAACGCCGGCGCCGGTCGACGTGCCGCCCCCGCCGCCCACCGACGCCGCAGCGGCCGCGGCGACCGATTCCGCACCCGCAGCGGTCGCCGATCCCGCAGTCACCGCGGAAGCCACCGTGATCCCCGGCGCCGCGAGCACCGGACGCACGCTTCCGCCGCGGGTCGATCTCGCGTACAAGGTCTTCTACGGCACGCGCGGGTTTCTCATCGGCGACGCCGTCTACCGGTTCGAGCACGCCAACAACCGCTACCGGATCGCGACGATCGGCGAGGCCCGCGGCCTCGCGGCCCTGGTGCTGCGCGGCCAGGGCAAGGTCGAAAGCCGCGGCCTCATCACGGAAGACGGGCTCCAGCCGCAGATCCTGCGCGTCGAGCGCGGTGGCCCGGATCGCGTGGAAACCGCGGTGTTCGACTGGGAAGCAGGAATCGTCACGATGCACGACAACAAGACCGCCGCCCTCGACATCCCCACCTTCGATCCACTCTCGCTGATGTGGCAGTACTACTTCACGCCGCCCACCGAGAGCACCGTCACCGTCTCGGTCGCCACACCGCGCCGCCTGACGCGCTATACGATGTCGCGCGAGGCCACCGAGCAGATCGAGTGGCCGCAGGGCATGATCGAGGCCGAGCGCTGGCATCGCCGCAGCGACGACGGCAAGACCGACGCGTACGTCTGGGTCGCGCCGTCGCTGCGCTACATCCCGGTCAAGATGCGCGTGTCCAACACGGACCGTGGCACGATCGAAGTGGTGCTCGACGCAATCCGTGTCGACGAGACCGCGCAGGTGGGCGAGCGCGACGAACTCAAGGTGCCGCGCAGCGCGGACGTCGCGGGCCGCGGCAATCCCGCGACCGTGCAGGACCTCGACGATCCGCAGCCCGCGGCGACGTTCCCGACCATGACCGGACAATGACCGTGCGCGCCAACCAGATTTCCGTGCTCGCCTCCGCGATCGAGCGCGTGCGGCGCTTCGACACGCCCGCCGACAACGGCCTCTCCGCCTTCTTCCGCGCGAACCACGACATCGGCCAGCGCGACCGCGCATTCATCGCCGACGGCGTCTTCGCGCTGCTGCGGCGGAAGCGCTCGCTCGAGGCGCTCGCGCGACAGCACCGAGCCGCGCAAGCTGGCAATCGCCGTCCTCATCCGCGAAATGCACCATTCGGTGCGCGAACTCGAACCCGCGCTCAACACCGCGGAAACGGCATGGGTGCGCGCGTTCAAGGGACGGCTGGCCAACGAACTGCCGCCCGCCGTCGCGCACGATCTCCCGGACTGGCTGTGGGAGCGCCTGGGGCATGCGTACGACGATGCGACGCGCTCGGCGCTCGCCCGCGCGTGGCTGCAGCCCGCGCCGTTCGACCTGCGTGCGAACACGATGAAGACCACGCGCGACGACGCGCTCGCGGCGCTCGTCGCGGACGGCATGGCGGCCGTACCCACCCCCTATTCGCCGCTCGGCATCCGCGTGACCGGGCGTCCGGCGCTCGCCCATCACGCGTGGCTCGCCGATGGCCGCCTCGAGGTGCAGGACGAAGGCAGCCAGCTCGTCGGCTACGTGGTCGCACCGCGCCGAACGGACATGGTCGTGGACTTCTGCGCCGGCGCCGGCGGCAAGACGCTGCTGCTGGGCGCACTGATGCGGTCGCAGGGCCGCCTGTACGCGTTCGACGTCGCCGCGAGGCGGCTTGCGAACCTCACGCCGCGGCTCGCGCGCTCGGGCCTGTCGAACGTGCATCCGCAGGTGCTCTCGAGCGAGCGCGACACCAAGGTCAAGCGGCTCGCCGGCAAGATCGATCGCGTGCTCGTCGATGCGCCATGCACGGGCTTCGGCACGCTGCGCCGCAATCCGGACCTCAAGTGGCGGCAGCCCGAGTCCGCCGTGGCGGAGCTCGCCGCGAAGCAGGCCATGATCCTTTCGGCGGCCGCGCCGCTCGTGAAGCCGGGCGGCCGCCTCGTCTACGCGACGTGCAGCGTGCTGCCGGACGAGAACGAGGCGATCGTCGCCGCGTTCCTCGCGGAGCATCCCGAATTCGCGCAGGGCAACGCCGCCGCGGAACTCGCGCGCGCCGACATCGCGCTCGACACCGGACCCTCGCTGCGGCTCTTTCCGCACCTCCACGGCTGCGACGGTTTCTTCGCCGCGGTGCTCGAACGGGCACGCTGATAGAGTACGCCCAGCAACGGATCGACCACCCCGGCCGACTGCCCCCGATGAACTTCCTGCTCTCCCCGATCAATCCCGCGCGCCTGCAGGCCGCACTCGCGGCCCCCACGGCTGGGTCGACCTGGCCATCGTCGCGGTGTGCATCGGCATCGCGTGGGCGCTCGACCGCCGGATCGAGAATCGCGCGCGCGCGGGCCAGGTCGGGAAGGTATCGCACCTGCAGGCGGGCGTCGGACGCATCGTGTTCTCGCTGGTCGCGCTGCTGCTGCTCGCGATCTTCCGCGCCGCCTACAAGTACAACTGGGGCACGCCGGTGTTCATCGACATCGCGATCCCGCTGCTGATCGCGCTGGCGATGATCCGCCTGCTGGTCTTCGGCATGCGCCGCCTGTTCCCGCGAGCTGCGTGGGTGAAGACGTCGGAGCGCGCGATCTCCTTCACGATGTGGGGCCTGGTGGTCCTGTACTTCCTCGGCGTGCTGCCGGAGGTGGGCAACGAGCTCGACAACATCGTGATCCCGATCGGCAGGTCGTCGATATCGGTGCTCACGGTGTTCAAGGGCATCGCGGCCGTCGTCGCGACGCTGATCCTGTCGCTGTGGCTGTCGGGCCTGCTGGAGGATCGGCTGCTCGCGGCGACCTCGCTCGACAACAACACGAAGGCCGTGCTGGCGAAGTTCCTGCGCGCGGTGCTGCTCTTCGTCGGCATCCTGTTCGCGCTGCAGGCGATCGGCTTCGACCTCACGCTGCTTTCGGTGTTCGGCGGCGCGCTCGGCGTGGGCATCGGCCTCGGCCTGCAGAAGCTCGCGGCGAACTACATCGCCGGCTTCACCATCCTGCTCGACCGCTCGATCCGGATGGGCGACATGATCACCGTGGACAACCGGCACGGCGTGGTCTCCCGCGTCACGTCCCGCTACGTCGTCGTGCGCAGCCTGGACGGCGTCGAGGCGATCGTGCCGAACGAGACGCTGGTCACGACGACCGTCCTCAACCATTCGTACACGTCGCGCGAGGCGCGCGCGGTGGTCGCGATCCAGGTCGCCTACGACGCGGACGTGGACCTTGCGTTGCGCCTGATGCAGGAGGCCGCGTGCGCCGAAGCGCGGGTTCTGACCGAGAAGCCGCCGGTCGCGATGCTGACCGGCTTCGCCGACAGCGGGGTCTCGCTCGAGCTTGGGTTCTGGGTCCGCGACCCCGAACTGGGGCAAGGGGCGCTGAAGAGCACGATCAACCTCCGGATCTTCGCCGCGTTCCGCGAACACGGGATCGAGATTCCGTATCCGCGGCGGGATGTGCGGTGGATCGGCCCGGAAAACGCCCCGAAGCCCCCGGCGGGCGCCTCGGCCGCCGACGCGTAAGGGTTGCCCAACTCTTTGAAAAACGGAGAGAAATCGCCATTTGTTGACGCGGATCAGCCCCCGCGGGACCCCGATTTCGCGTAGAATGTCGGGCTTCGTCGGTGCATCCCGTGGCCCCAGGCCTCAGGCGCGTGCCCGATCCAATACAAACGGATAATCAATGAGTAACGACTTGCTGTCCTTCCTGTCGCATGGTCTTGTGAACCTGCCGTGGTGGGGCTACGTCGTGTTCGCCCTCGTGGTGACGCACATCACGATCGCATCGGTGACGATCTTCCTGCACCGGGCGCAGGCGCATCGCGGCCTCGACCTGTCTCCGGTCGTTTCGCATTTCTTCCGCTTCTGGCTCTGGCTCACGACCGGCATGGTGACCAAGGAGTGGGTCGCCATCCACCGCAAGCACCACGCGAAGGTCGAGACGGTCGACGACCCGCACAGCCCGCAGACGCGCGGCATCAAGACCGTCCTGCTGCAGGGCGCCGAGCTCTATCGCACGGAATCGCGCAACGAGGAAACAATCGAGAAGTACGGCCACGGCACGCCGGACGACTGGATCGAGCGCAACGTGTACACGCGGTTCAGCTGGCAGGGCGTGGGCCTGATGCTCGCGGTGAACCTCGTGCTGTTCGGACCCATCGGTGCCACGATCTGGGCAGTGCAGATGATGTGGATCCCGGTCAACGCGGCCGGCATCATCAACGGCATCGGCCACTACTGGGGCTACCGCAACTTCGCGTGCGCGGACACGTCGACCAACATCGTGCCCTGGGGCATCCTGATCGGCGGCGAGGAACTGCACAACAACCATCACGCGTACGGCACGTCGGCCAAGTTCTCGACCCAATGGTACGAGTTCGACCTGGGCTGGATGTACATCCGGATCCTGTCGGCATTGCGCCTGGCGACCGTCCGCAAGGTCGCGCCGCGCTTGAAGCTGGCGCCGGCCAAGCCCACGCCGGACCTGGCGACGCTGCAGGCGGTGATCACGCACCGGTATCACGTGGCGACGAGCTACGCGCGCACGCTCAAGGCGGCCTGCGTGGCGGAACTCAACCACCGGAAGAGCCTCGCGGCGGAGCGCGCCGCCGACGTGCCCACGTCGCGCCGCGTCAAGCACTGGCTGCTGGCGGATCCCGCCACGCTGACCGACGTCGAACGCGAGAAGCTGGCGGCCGCGCTTGCGAAGAGCAAGTCGCTCGCGACGATCTACGCGATGCGCCAGGAACTCTCCACACTATGGGAGCGCTCGACCGAGTCCTCGGAACAGCTCCTGGCGCGGCTGCAGGACTGGTGCAAGCGCGCCGAAGCATCGGGTATCCCGCCGCTGGCGCAGTTCTCGCACCAGCTGAGGCGGTACGGCTAGTCCGCCTCCCCGCTTCCCGGAAACGGCCCGCCTTTCGGCGGGCTTTTCTTTTGGTCCGTCGGCCTACTCGCCGCAGCGAAGTTGATCGCACGGCATTTTGCCGTATAGCATTCGATCAGGAGGTCCACTGCCACCCGCCACCCCGACCGCTCGACTTGATGTGCGTATCAGCGCGGATACTGCACGCCACTTGAAGCGAGCGTCCGAGCTGCAAGAGTCGACCGTTCGTGACTTCGTGATTGCGGCCGTGCATCGTGGCCGCGCAACGCGCCATTCGCAAGCCGGCGTATCACGCTGTCGACTGTCCGATCAGGAGCACGTCGCCCGCGCCATCGCACGCCGCCGATAGCCGAATGCGGCATTGAAGCGCGCCTTTGTGCGCCGGAGCAAGTCGATCTCGCCCGGCTGATGGCGACGAAGTTTCGGTATTGCCGCGCTGGACTCCGACATGATCGCCGGAGCTTCAAGTGCCGCGTCGAACGCTGGACTCGCTATTTTCGCGAGCTCGTGACGCAGGACATTCGCCGCCGGATCACCACCTGATTTGTCGCGTGCGACGAGTACAATCGCATGCCGGCTTCATCGTTGGCGGCCACGAGCGTGCTCCTGGCCGATCTGCCCGAAATCGATTTCCACGAAGCTGCCTGCGATACCGACCGTACCGGCAATTCGATATGGGGCGCCTCGCGGTCGACGAGTCAGCGCGGGCAAGGGACTGGGTGCCGCGCTGCTGGCCGACGCCCTGTTCCGCAGCATCGCCTCCGACATTGACCGGGTTGTTGCGCTCGTGCTCGACGCAAGGACACATCGGAGCCGCGTTCTACCGCACCATGGCTTCCTGCCGCTCGCCGATCGGCCACGCGCGATGTTCCTGCCCCTCGCAACGGCGCGCGCAGCGCAACGCTGACGCGACCGGCCAACAAAAAGCCCGCCATAGGGCGGGCCTTTTCGCTGGCGCCGACAAGGCGCCGAATGGATCGTTACTTGAGCTTCGTTTCCTTGTACATGACGTGCTTGCGCGCGACGGGATCGAACTTCTTGATCTCCATCTTCTCGGGCATCAGCTTCTTGTTCTTGGACGTCGTGTAGAAGTGGCCGGTTCCGGCCGACGATTCCAGCTTGATTTTTTCGCGTGGCATGTTGGCTCCTTAGATCCGCTCGCCCTTGGCGCGCAGCTCGGCCAGGACGACATCGATGCCGTTCTTGTCGATCGTGCGCAGCGCGTTGGTCGTCAGCCGCAGGCTGACCCACTTGTTCTCGCTTTCGACCCAGAACCGGCGGCGCTGCAGATTCGGCAGGAAGCGACGCTTGGTCTTGTTGTTCGCGTGCGAAACGTTATTCCCCACCATGGGGGCTTTTCCGGTGACTTGACAGACTCGAGCCATGGCTCGCTCCTTGTGCGAATTCTTCGTGCCGACTCAGGGACTTATCTCCGGTCCGGCAGCGGTTGAGGGGTGCGTAAAGCCCGCTATTATCTCCCGAAACGCCGCTCCAATCAAGCCTTTAGGCGCGAGGCGCCGCAAGGGCCGGCTTGAGCGGCCGGGAAGTGGCGCGACCCCGCTTGGCGGCAGCGATACGCACTCGCCAGGCCGGAACGCGGCGTGTGCATCTCCACGCCGTCGTCCCCGCGCAGGCGGGGACCCAGTGGCGTCGATTCTGACTGGACACCTGACGTACCGACGACGCTGGGTCCCCGCCTGCGCGGGGACGACGCTTGGGGCGTGCGTGCACTGAATAGCGTATCGGCGATGACCTCCTGACCCTCAACCCCTAGCGGCGTTCAGCGAGGCGAACGAGCAGCGCCTCCAGCGCCCGCACCGGCGCGAGATCGCCGAAGAGGACGCCGCGCTGCGCGGCGATGCGTTCAACGACGTCACGTCGATACGGGGCGTCCTCGCACAGCCGTACGACGCGATCGACGTAGCCCGGCTCGTCGCCCGCCACCAGTTCGTCCATCCCCATGCGCCGAAGGATGCCCGCCGCCAGGCGGCCGCGCATGAAACGGCCGTCCAGCGTGACCACCGGCAACCCGCATTCGATCGCCTGCATCGCCGTGTTGAATCCGGAGAAGTCGATGGTGTCGAGGTAGACGTCGGCGTCGCGCATCAGTCCGAAGAAGGCCGGCCGCGACTGCCACGGCAGGAAGCGGATGAATTGCGCAGCATCGAGGCCGGCGATGCGAAACGCCCGCTGGAACCGCGCCTCGATCAGTTCGGACAGGTGGGGCGCCGTGTCGACGAAGAACAGGAATTGGCACCGACCGAGCCGCCGGGCGATGTCGACCAGCACGCGGTCGTGCTGGGGGAGGTACTTGTACGCAGTGCCCGGGCAGACCAACCGCGGCACGTCCGCGTCGACACCGAGCGCATTCCAATCCGGCGCCACGCCCGACGGCGAAAGCGCTTCGTAGTAGCAGCCGAGATTGGGCAGCGCGACCAGGCGTTCGCTGTAGTGCTTATGCGCATCGGCCGGTTCGAACCCCTCCGCCGAAATGAAATAGTCGATTTCGGGCAGCCCGGACGTTTGCGGGTGGCCCCACGACACCACCTGCGCGGGTGCGAGCCGCAGGCTGGCCAACTTGACGGAGATCGGGTCCATCCCGATTTCCGGATAGAGGATGACGTCCGGTTGCAGCGCGGCGAGCGCCTCGATCCATTCGCCCACACTGGCCATGCCCGACGTGAAGCTCGCCGCACGCGCCCGGGCGAACGCCGTGTGCGCGTCCTGGTGCTTGCCGGTGTGGAACAGGTGCATCGCGACGCGGCGCGGATCGACGTGCGAGCACCAGCCGCGCACCAGCGCCGTCCACACCGAATGGTCGTAGAAGTACTCCGACACCACCGCCACGCGCACGGGTCCCGGCGCGCGGGCACGCGCGGCCAACGCCGGCGGCGCGTCCGGCGACGCGAGCATCAGCCGCCGGCAGAGCTCGCCGTACCGCGACAGCAGCGCGACGTTGTTCGTCGGGTGGTACGCGAGGTAGAAGGGTTGCCGCGTACCCACGGCCCGGTGACCCGTCGCCTCGCGCGAGGCATCGAACCAGTCGTCGAGCTGCGCCAGCGCCTGCACGAACCGCTCGCGCGAGTGCGCCGGTTCCTCGCCCGGCCCGTACGCCAGCGGCAGTTCCGCCATCACCGCTTCCCAGCGCGCTTCGACCAATGCCGGGTCCAGCGCCACCGCCCGCTCAAAAGCCGCGAGTGCCTCGTCGCGCAGTCCCTGCACATAGAGGATCCGGCCGATGCGATAGCAGGCGGCGGCATTGGCGGAATCGAGCGCCATGAATTGCCGCGCCCGTTCGACGGCATCCCGCGGACGCTGGAGCTTTTCCAGGACCTGCGCGGCATTGAGGAGTGCATCCTGATGTCCCGGGTCGAGCGCCAGCGCGCGCTCGAAGCTGGCCAGTGCATCGTCGTAACGCTCGAGCTGCCCGAGCGCGGTGCCGAGATTGTTGTGCGCGGCGATGGCGTCCGGCTTGAGGCGCGTGACGGCGCGGAACTGCTCGGCGGCCTCCGCAATCCGTCCCAGGCCGAACAGCACGTAACCGTACGCGTCGTGCGCTTCGACGGAGTCCGGTGCAAGTTGGATCGCGCGGAGGAACGCCGCTTCGGCACCGGCCAGGTTCCCGACGCCGGCGTGGGCGGCGGCCAGTTGGACAAGCACTGGATGCGCCTCCGGATGGACGGCCAGCGCACGATTCAGCAGATCGATCGCGCGCTGCGGATCACCGGTGCGCAGCGACAGCACGCCCAGGAGGTGCAGCGCATCGAACTGTTCCGGCACGTCCGCGAGGATCGCCTCGCAGCCGGACATCGCATCGCCCATGCGACCCGCGCGCAGGTGCGCGATGGCGGCCTCGAGGCGCTGCCCAATCGGCGTAGGTTCAGGCGAGGCCATGGCATTCATTATGCCAAGGCCCGCGGCGCCGCGGGCTCAGGCCCCGGGGTCAGAGCAGTCCGCGTTCGGCGAACGAGACGACCCTGGCGCCGGCGACGACGAAGTGATCGAGCGTGCGAATGTCCACCAACGCGAGCGCCTGCTTGAGCGCGGCCGTGAGGAGCTCGTCGGCGCGCGAGGGTTCGGACACGCCACTTGGGTGGTTGTGCGCGAAGATCACGCCCGCGGCGTTGTGCGCGAGGGCCGCCTTGACGACCTCACGCGGGTAGACGCTCGTCTGCGAGAGCGTGCCGCGAAAGAGCTCGCACGCCGCCAGCAGGCGGTTCTGGCTGTCGAGGAACAACGCAAGGAACGCCTCGTACGGCAATGCCGCCAGCGTGAGGCGCAGGTAGTCGCGTACGGCATCGGGCGACGCCAGCGAATCCCGCGTCGCCGGCCTCTTCCAGCAGCGCCCTGCGCACGAACTCGACCATGGCTTTCAACTCCGCGGCGCGCGCTGGGCCCACGCCGCGCACGCTGCGAATCCGCGCCGCGTCCGTTGCCCGCAGAGAAGCGAACGCCGCCGAAACGCGCGAGCAGATCCCGCGCGACGTCGAGCACCGGGCGCCCCGCCACCCCGGAGCGCAGACCACCGCGAGCAGTTCGGCGTCCGTCAGCGCGGCGGGACCGAACGCGAGCAGCCTTTCCCGTGGACGCTCCGGAGCGGCATGCGTGAACCCATCCACAATCCCCCTCACGACGCCCCCTCGTGGCGGCGTACGCTGTGGATTCTGGCGGGTCCGCGCGCTGGGAGCCATCGGTCCTTCGGTCGAGTCCACTCGCGCACACCGACGCCTCGCCCGAAGCCGTCGCCTTCCACTCAGTTGGATACGGGCTCGACCGCAAAGCTCCGCGGCGGATCACCGCGCCAGCTTGTTTCGCACATCGTAAAATAGGCCGACTCGACATGCCGCCGGAATCGTCCGGTGTCGAACAGCGGTAGGCGCTCGCGACCCGACCGCATCTTCGCCCGCAACGCGCCGAGCGCGGATGAATCGGTTGCGAGCCTTAATGCCAGCGCTTCGTACTCGGGTAGCGAATGCGTGATCAGTTCCGGCAAGCCCACTGCCCGGAGCAGGCTTCCCGCCATGCGGGCCGCAAACGCGTTGCCTGAGCACGTGACCACCGGCACGCCTGCCCATAATGCGTCGCTCGCGGTAGTTCCCGCATTGAACGGGAGCGTGTCGAGGAAAAGGTCAGCCAATCCAAACCGCGCAAGATGGTCCGCGTAGGGCATCCTCGGCGCGAACACCAGGCGACCGGGGTCGACCTCCCTGCGCGCCGCCTCGAGGCGCAGATTCGACTCCATCGCCGCGGTTCCGGCCACCAGCCAAAGCACGCTGCCGGGCACACGGTGAAGCAAGCGCATCCAGACGTCGAACAACCCCGGCGTCAGCTTGTAGCTGTTGTTGAAGCAGCAGAACACGACCCCACGCAGCTTCGATGCTGCGCCCTCATGCCAGCTTCGCCCGCGCCTCAGCGCGATCCGTCCGATCGTGTCGATCCGGCGATGAGAAGCCCCGCCGGGGACGTACGCCGCGTCGAACGTGTGCGACAAAGTGTAAACTTCGCCCGCAGCCTCAACCATCGTCCAAAGAGTCGATCCCGCGATGAACAGCCCCGCCTCCGCTGCCGACGACGCGCAACGCCTGACCCGAGTGGTGCTGGGGGTCACCGGCGGCATCGCCGCGTACAAGGCCGCCGAGCTCACGCGCCTCTTCGTCAAGGCGGGTGTGCAGGTCGACATCGTGATGACCGACGCCGCCACGCGGTTCGTGACGCCCGTGACCTTCCAGGCGCTGTCCGGGCGGCCGGTGCTGACCGACCTCTGGCAATCGGGTGCGGACAACGCGATGGGACACATCGGCGTCTCGCGCGGCGCCGATGCGATCGTCGTCGCGCCGGCGTCGGCGGATTTTCTCGCCAAGCTCGCGCACGGACACGCCGACGACCTCCTCTCCACGCTTTGCCTCGCGCGCGAATGCCCGCTGCTCGTCGCGCCCGCGATGAACCGCCAGATGTGGGCGAACCCCGCCACGCAGCGCAACGTGGCGCGCCTGGCCGGCGACGGCATCGGCATCCTGGGGCCCGACACCGGCGAACTCGCGTGCAACGAGCACGGCGAGGGACGCATGCTCGAGGCGGCGGATCTCTTCGCCGCCGTGGTCGCGTCGCGGCAGCCGAAGGTGCTTGCCGGCAAGCGCGTGCTGCTGACCGCCGGGCCCACGTTCGAAGCGATCGACCCGGTGCGCGGCATCACCAATTCGAGTTCCGGCAAGATGGGATTCGCCCTCGCCCGCGCCGCCGCCGAAGCAGGCGCGCGCGTCACCGTGGTGGCGGGCCCGTCCGACGTGGCCACGCCCGCGGGTGTCGAGCGTGTCGCCGCGACCAGCGCCGCGGACATGGCCAGGGCCGTGCTCGCACGCGTCGACGACTGCGACATCTTCATCGGCGTTGCCGCCGTCGCCGACTACGCGCCCGTCACCGTCCACGACCAGAAGCTCAAGAAGACCACGGACGCGCTGACGCTGACGCTGCAGCCCACCGTCGACATCCTGGCGACCGTCGCCGCGCGTCCCGGCGGGCCGTTCTGCGTGGGCTTCGCAGCGGAAAGCCAGGACGTGGAACGCCTGGGCGAAGAGAAGCGCAAACGCAAGGGCGTGCCGCTGCTGATCGCCAATCGCGTGCAGGACGCGCTCGGCAGCGACCAGAACGAAGTCACGCTGCTCGACGCCGCCGGCGCCCACCGCCTGCCCCGGATGGACAAGCTGGCGTTGGCGCGGCGGCTGGTCGCGGAAATTGCACGGCGGTTGCCGACGACGGGAAAGCGATGACCCATCACGCGCCGAAGATCGCGCTGAAGATCCTGGACGAGCGCATCCGTGCGCATTTGCCCGCGTACGCCACGACCGGCTCGGCGGGACTGGACCTGCGCGCGTGCATCGACGCCCCGCTCGCGCTCGAGCCCGGCGACACCGAACTCATTCCGACGGGCATCGCGATCCACATCGGGGATCCCGGCCTCGCCGCGCTGATCCTTCCCCGCTCGGGGCTCGGCCACAAGCACGGCATCGTGCTCGGCAACCTGGTCGGCCTCATCGACTCGGACTACCAGGGACCGCTGATGGTGAGCTGCTGGAATCGCGGGCAGGAGACGTTCACGCTGAATCCCCTCGACCGTCTGGCGCAGCTGGTGATCGTGCCGGTGGTGCAGGCGGGGTTTGAGGTGGTGGAAGCGACTTCGCAGAGAGCGAGCGCGGACCGGGGCGGTTCGGCAGCACCGGGCGCTAACGCGATGAGAGTCGCGATCATGCAGCCGTACTTCTTTCCCTACATCGGCTACTACCAGCTGATCGAGGCCGTTGACCTATTCATCGTCCACGACCGCGTCAAGTACGTGAAAAGAGGATGGATCAACCGGAATCGCATCCTGCAGAACGGACACGACACCGTCATCTCGCTTCCGCTGAAGCAGGGGTCGGACGGGCTTCGCATCGACGAGCGGGAAATCGACCCCGAATTCGATCGTACGCGACTGCGCAATCGCATCGTCGAAGCCTATCGCAAGGCGCCGGAATTCGACAGCGTGTTTCCACTGGTCGATCGCGTCCTGCGTCACCAGGACGGCAACCTGTTCCGGTACCTGCGCAATTCGATTGCCGAGGTGTGCCACCATCTCGCGATCGGCACGCGGATCGAGGCCGCCTCCACGTTCGCAATTGATCCGTTGGCGAAGGGCCAGGACATGGTGATTGCGCTCTGCAAGGCTGCCGGAGCGGACATCTACGTGAACGCCATCGGAGGCATGGAGCTCTACTCTGGTGCCGAGTTCCAGGGCGAGGGCATCGAACTCAAGTTCATACGTTCTCGGCCATTCGAGTACCGGCAATTCGACGACGCGTTCGTCCCCTGGCTTTCGATCATCGACGTGATGATGTTCAATCCTATGGGCGCGCTGCGGGATAGTCTTGCGTCGAACTACGATCTGGTTGCGCCCGCTCAGCCCTCCAGCAGTGCCGCACCAAAGCCGTGCCGACCGAATTCATTGCCGTTGTACAGGAGATAGACGCGGCCGTCGCATTCGAAGGTGCTCGGATAGCACTGCATGTCCGAGTCCAACCTTCCGGCGAAACGTCGATGCCGGCGCGTTCGTCGTTGCGCGTCCAGTCAACGAGGTTGGTTGAATGGGCGTAGCCGATCCGGTAGGCGCTGTCGCGTTGCTTGCGAAAGCCGAACTGTTGGCGAAAGCAGAAATACATGTGGTAACTGCCGCCGATCTGGATGACGGTGGGAAGCGCCTGACACTCGCCGCTGCCGAGCCGGTCCGCGATGAGTTGCCTGCCATCCTTCGTCCATGCGAAACCGTCCGGTGACACGGCATGTCCAATCTTGTAGACGCGATCCGGCGGATCCTCGGGACCAAGCGCCGACCACATGGTGCCGTAGATGTACCACATGTGAAAAATCCCGCCGTACGATGCACGAACGCGTCGGCGATCAGAAACGGCTCGTGGAGGGACGACGTGACGACCGGTCCCATCCCGACCTTCTCGAATGTTCTTCCGTCGTCCTCGCTGATCGCAAGCCGATCGACGAGTCGATCGGGACAGAACTTTGCGGTTCCATCCGGTCGTATAGGCGAATATTCGCTCGCCCACGCGAACGGACTCATCGGAAATATGCCGTGCTCGTCGAAACAACCAAGTCCGCCCAGTTGGACTACCGTCTGCGTGGACGTCCGAGAATGTTCGTCAACCTGCGATCGAAGTCCACGTAGGCAACATGGCTCAGATATTTGCCGACGGCATCTCGTTGCCGCGTCGAGAAGTACACGCGAACCCGTTCGCCCAGTACGAGCGCCTGCGGGGACTGGGCGAATGATTGGCAGCCCGGCGGCAGTGCATGGTCCGCCGGATCGAAGATCTTGCCGAGTTTCGTCCACTTCATGGAAATTTCGCCATGAAGTTCCAGATACGACACGACAACGACCGGGGGTCGCGCCGCCGCGACTGCAGGCCGACGCCAGTTCCGTTCGTTGCGCCGAAGGCTCATGCTCAACGCAACGTGTCGGACGAGAGACAGGCGAGTCCGAATCCGAACTTCCGACCTCGTTACCCTGGTAATACATGTAGACATTGTCGTCCAACGCCAGCAGATGAGGATAGCTCACGGACTCGCTGTCCCAGCCTTCGGCGAAACCTCGAGCCCCGCCATCGCGTCATCACGCGTCCAGTTCACGAGGTCGTCGGACCGTGCATACCCAATCCGATACCCGCGACCCTTTTCCTTGAAGCCAAGCGTGAATCGGTACGAAAAGAACATGTGATACACACCTGCCGATAGATACACATTGGAACTGGCCTGACATTCGTCTTCATCCAGCCTCGTCTCGACGAGGTCTTTTCCGTACTTCGTCCAGGTGATTCCGTCCGCAGATGTCGCCATGCGAATGCGGTAGACCGGCTCCGGCCTGCCGCTGCCGCCGATCCACTTCTTCCCGGCAACGTAGAAGAGATGATAGGTCTCGCCAAATCTCCTGATTCGCGGACTTCCGATGACGAATGGCTCGTCGAATGGTACGACAGCACGGGACCGCTGCCGACCCTTCCGAAGGTCTTGCCGCCATCCCGGCTGATCGCCAAGCCGATGGCAGCATTGAAAGGCACCGAGTCGCACCGGGTCCAGCCCGCGTAGTACATCCAGACGTCATCGCCCACCCGCATCACCGACGCCGGATTCGTACCGAACTCGTCAAATGTTCCAAGCGCCCCGAGCGGCAGTATCCTCTCGGTGGATATGCCGATTCGTTGCGTGGGGTCGTCGCGCCTGAAGTCGGCATATGCGACGTAACTGACAAATCGACCGGCGCCGTCCGCGGGCGGCCGGCACGCAAAGTAGACGCGGACCCGGTCGTCCAGGACCAGTGCGGCTGGCGCCTGCGCGAAATCCTTCATCCATGCGATGTCGACGTCGCGCGGATCGAAGACTCGGCCCAGTTTGCGCCAGCGAAACATCGTGGGAACGTCACCCTGCAGAGACCGCGCAGTCTGCTCGCGCCGGTTTTCAGGCCGCCGTAGTAGTAATCGCTGAAGCCGGCATCGCGCATGAGGTCGAACACCGGCTGCGGATCGTATTCGGCGCGATGAAGCGTGAACTCGCCGTCGTAGGTGGCAAAAGCGGCCCTGGGGTCGCTGTCGCGCGGCTGCCCGACCGACCCCGGATTGCAGTACGTCTTTCCTCCGCTCGCGTGGATGACCTGTACGTGCGTGTGGCCCGACGCGAACCGGGTTCCCGGGATCTCGGAAAAATACGAGGCCGTCCAATTGAGGTACTCGTCGATGGGATCGGACCACCCGCCATGCACGACATGCAGATCGTCGAACCAGCGTTGGACGGGGAAAGTCCTCAGCCACTCCACGTTCTCTGCGGTGATGACCTTGCGGAGATACGCGAGACACTCGTTGACGCTTCGGGAACGACGGGCAGGCGCCGCCGCTCGCCAAGTACCAGTCGTGGTTGCCCATCACACACGGGATGTCCCGATTCCGGAGTTCGTCACAGCACTCGTTCACCTGAGTGTAGTAACCGACGACGTCACCGAGACAGATCACGCGGGACACGTTCATCCGATCGAGAGCCCCGAGCACGACCTTCAGCGCCTCGAAGTTTCCGTGGATGTCGGAAATTATGCCGATGCTCATGAATAGAAGATCAGATCCTCGGTGTAGCGCACCGCGCGTCCCGGCCGGATGACCGGCTGGACCGGCGTCTTTCCGTCGAGGTAGTACTCCACGGCCATTGCGCATTCATTGTAGCCGAATGCCGTTCGAATCGAAGTGGCCGACGACACCCTCGGATTGACCTCAAGAAGCATGAGATTTCCATCCTGTCGTCGGAACTGGAAATTGGTAGGTCCGATCGGGCGCAGGCGTTCACACAAGTCGCGCAGTACCCTCGCGACGCCATCGAGTTCGACAACCTCGGCCCGATCCGTGAATCCCTCGGCCGACAGCTTGCGCCTCAGCGTCATGCACGCATGGAACCCGCCCACGCCGTCACAGAACGCCGAAGTCGTGAACTCCTCGTCATCGGTGCCCACGAGGGCCTGCGCCATGAGCACCGGTCCGACCCGCTCGCGATGGGCAATGAACCCCTCCGCGGACTCGACCTTCACGATGCCTTGGAACCGAAGCCGCTGCGCGGCTTCAACAGAAACGGCAAGCCGAATCTGCCTGCGAGTACGTCAAAGTCGGACTCCAGGGTACTGTCGATGAGGCAGCGCAGTCCGCTGTCACGCATTGCCTCATAGAATGCCCACTTGTCCTTGCACAGCGCAATGAGGCGCGGATCATTGAGCACCGCCCTGACCTTGCCGCGATGATCGAGTTCCTCGCCCGCGGTAATCCACCGATACATGTCGGCCTCGATGCCAGGAATGATCAGGTCGACCGCGTGGCGGACGATGATCATGGAAAGCCAATCGAGGTACGAATCGTCGCGCGTCGGTGGCGCCAGTTCGAAGATGTCACAGAAGGCCTGAGCCGGCGAATCTTCATAGATGCTGGTACCGACGAGGCGCAGGTCCAGGCGGGCCTTTCGAAGCGAGCGCAGGATTCCATAGCCAACGACTCCGCTTGCGCCGGAGACGAGGACCGTCCTCATGACAGGCCTGCGATTTGCCGGAGCCCGTCATCGACGGTGATGCCTGGTTGAAAGTCGATGGCGCCGTAAAGCGCACAGTCGATGTCCATCACGTTATCCGGAATGTCGGGCTTGTCGGCGCGATAAGCGAACACTTCCCGTCGTACCGAACGCACGGAACGCGGCGGTCGCGATCTGCGTGTAAGTGACATCGACGGGATACTGACAGGACCATGTCCCGACCACTCGCGCCGCTACGACTCGCGCGATCACATTCGTAAGGTCATCGATGTAGATGAAATTCCTTCGCGGGTCATGCGTTCCGAACAGCACAATATCCTCGCCGGCGCGTGCCTTATCGATCATCGCGTGTAGAAACGGCTGATGGGTGCGAAAGCGCGGCCCCGCCCCGTAGATCTGGCTGGGCCGCAGCACGGCGAGCGGCATCCGATGCGCTCTGCAAATGAGACGGGCGACGTCCTCGGCGTGCCGCTTCGAAAGCGCATAGGCACTGTAGTGCGGAGAGTCCTCACCGAGGGCCGCAAAGATACTCGAGATCAGAACAAAATGTCCGACTTTCGCGCGCGCGGCGGCCTCGCAAAGCTTCATGGTTCCGAGTACGTTGACGCGTTCCGCCTCCAGGATGTCGCCCGTCGACGTGCCGCCGAAGTGCGCCGCCGTATGCACGATGGCGTCGACGCCTTCCGGGATTGAAAATCGCTCGGGTGGCCAAGTAAGGTCCAGTTCGATATCACAGTTCTGCCTGCCTGCGGTGATCACCTTGCTGGTCGGCATGAGCACCGTCTTGAGTGCGGTTCCGAGCGCGGACGTGCCCCCAACGATCATCACCTTCATCTGCCGACCCGTGCCTGCACAGAATCCCGCAGGAAAGTTCGGGGTAGTCGATTCCCAGTGTGCAGAGCGCCTCGATGATGGCGGCATCGAGATCGAGGGCGATCATCTGGCGCGTCGCGAGCGGCTTCAGGTAGATGCCTTCGACGCGCTCCACCTCGTACCCCGCGCCGCTCAACTCGGCGCTGAGCATCTCCGCGTTGTAGAAGCGTTTGTGCCCGAGAAGGATGTCGTTCTCGGATAACGCGGCAAGATCGGGCAGCATCCCCGCGAGTTTGCCCAGGCGCCGGTTCATCGATTCCATGTTGGGGACAGCGACAAAAAGCTTGCCCTCTGGCGCAAGGAATTCGCGGAACCGCGCGAGTATCTCGGCCGGATTGTCGACATGCTCGAGCACGAAGCCCATCACGATGACGTCGAAACGTTCCTGGCTCTTGAACCGTTCGAAGTATGTCTCGACGATTTCGACGTGGCACTCGGGCGCGTGCTTGCGGAAGTTGGCGATGACGGCGCCCGAGCCTTCCAAAACCACGTGGCGGGCGAACGCGCGCGCGAACAGCGGCGTGGAATGGCCATGACCGAGACCCAGTTCGAGCAGCGATCCGGCATTCCCTACGAGGTCCACGATCCGCTTCGGATACCAATTGAGCAGAATCGCATTGTCGAAGTCGTAGAGATTGTTTCCCTCGTAGGCCTTGACATGGGCATCTAGTGCATTGCTCATCGCTCTCGTTCCAATTCGATCAAGCTCGATGGCCCACCCACCGGCCGAGGTGCGGCAAGGTCCGGCCGCACGCAAAAAAACACGACAGCATCCGGAATTCTATTGTTTCCAGGTTGCGTTTGGGCGTCGCTCCAATTTTCACACCACCACCTTGGTGCGCGTGCCGCGCGACGCGCCGTTCTCCGGATCCCACGCAGATTGTGATCCGGCGCCGGGAAAACGTTCGGTCCGTCGCAGCGGCATTCACTCTCCTGGCATGTTGCGGTTAGGGCGAAGGAGCTTGGTACCCGAAAGATGCACCCGCCTTTGGCCGGACCCACAAGACGGGCGCGGCCCGCGGGTCGCCGATTGGCCCGGCGGCGCGAACGGCACGCACCTTCGGCGTCAGTCGACCGCTACGCGCAATCGCCACGCTTCCCGGAACTTGCTACATTAGGCATGGAGCTTGCCTATCGTGCGTTCAGCCCAGGGCCATGCATGAGAAATCACAACCAGGAATACCAGGACAACCAAGACCGCAGGTATTCGTACGACTTTGACACGGTCATCCGCCGATACATGCTACGGGCGTTCGAACCTCAATTCGTTCGTGGCGGCTCGGTTCTGGAGCTCGGTTGCCACAGGGGCGACATGACCGAGCAGATCCTGGAGTACTTCCCGGCCGTTACCGCCATCGAAGCTGCGAGCGATCTGGTCGAAGGGGTGCGCGCGCGATTTCCCGGGCGGGTGAGCGTCGTTGCTGCCACGTTCGAGGATGCGGTACTCGCGGATCGCTTCGACAACCTGTTCCTGATTCATACGTTGGAACATCTCGACCACCCCGTCGACGTATTGAAGCGGGTCCGCCAATGGCTGACTCCGCAGGGTCGTCTGTTCGTAGCGGTCCCCAATGCCAATGCGCTGTCGAGGCAGATCGCCGTCAGGATGGGACTGATCGAGCACAATTCGGCCGTGACGCCGGCCGAAGCCCAACATGGGCATCGTCGCACCTATTCGATGGATGCACTCCTGTCCGATGTTCGCCGCGCCGGCTACCACGTGGACGACCACGGGGGAATCCTCGTGAAGCCGCTGGCGAATTTCCAGTTCGACCAGGCGCTCGCCGCGGGAATCGTGAACGAGGCCTATCTGCGGGGCTGCCACGAACTCGCGAAGACCTATCCCGACCTGTCCGCGAGTCTCTACGCCGTGTGTTCGCTTCCCGCGTGACTGCGCACCTGATGATCGCGGGCACGCGATATGCTTGATCGGTAACCTTAGGCCACTGACCTGACGACATGGAAAACGACCGCACCGCGACCGCGCGTACCAACGGCAATCCCTCATTGGCCCACAGGCCGTCGCCAGCCGCGGACGCGACGGCGTCGCGCGCACGTAAAGCGTTGCGTACGGCGTCCGATCTCGCAATCAACGGGGCGCCCCCGCTGTTCGACGAACGCGTCCACGTCGGTCGCCCCAACGTCGGGAGCTCGGACCGGTTCCTCGCCCGGGCGCGCAGCATCCTCGAAAGCCGCTGGCTGTCGAACAACGGACCGATGCTCATCGAGTTCGAGAAGCGGATCTGCGAGCGGCTGGGCGTCAGGAACTGCGTGGCGATGTGCAACGGCACCATCGCGCTGGAGATCGCCATCCGCGCGCTGGAGCTGCACGGCGAGGTGATCGTCCCGTCCTACACGTTCGTGGCCACGGCGCACGCCTTGCAGTGGCAGGCGATCACGCCGGTCTTCGCCGACATCGACCCGGTCACCCACAACCTCGATCCCGATGCCGTACGGCGGATGATCACGCCGCGCACGACCGGCATCATCGGCGTGCACCTCTGGGGCCGAGGCGCCGCCAGTTGCCGAGCTGCAGCGAGGTCGCAGCGGTGCACGGCCTGCGGCTGATGTTCGATGCGGCGCACGCGTTCGGCTGCTCGCTCGGTGGGCAGACTGCTGGGCGGCTTCGGCGACTGCGAGGTCTTCAGCTTTCACGCCACGAAGTTCTTCAACACGTTCGAGGGCGGTGCCGTCGTCACCAACGACGACGAGCTGGCCGAAAAGATCCGGCTGATGCGCAACTTCGGCTTCTCCGGCTACGACAAGGTGATCTATCCCGGAACCAACGGAAAGATGACCGAAATCGCGGCAGCGATGGGCCTGACCAACCTCGAGGATCTGGACGAGTTCGTCGCGATCAACCGGTCCAATTACCACGCCTATCGCGACGAACTGCGCTCGCTGCGCGGCATCGGTCTGCTGCAGTTCGACGAAGCCGAGCACAACAACTTCCAGTACATCGTGCTCGACGTGGCGCCAGAGCTTTCCGGTGTCGCGCGATCGTCTCGTCGCAGCGCTGCACGCAGAGAACGTGCTGGCAAGAAAGTACTTCTGGCCGGGCTGCCACAACATGGAGCCCTACCGTTCGTACTATCCGCACGCGGGACTTGTGCTGCCGAACACCAATCGAATCGCAGAGCGGGTGGTCGTCTTGCCTACGGGCACGTCGATGCACGTCGACGACATCCGCGCGATCGTGTCGGTCCTGCGGGTACTGGCTTCGAGCCGGACGGCGTAGCGGCCGAGGGAATGTCCTGCAACACCTGCGGTGGCGCTACGTCCTAGCTGAGGCTCGCAGGCGGCCAGCCGAAGTAGTCCTGCAACCCCGCAGGACGATCGCCACAGGCCAAGCGAACCATGCTCGCCGTCGCGAGCATGTATTCGGCGAACGCCTCGGGCCGACGACCGTGCCGAAACTGTGCCGCGACGTCCTGACCGAGTTCCACAAAGCGCTTGGGGTGGGACAGAATCGCGTCCACCTTCGCGCGCAGGCTATCCCGGTCGAAGCGGTACGTGAACTCCTGTGCCTGCGGGAAGTGCTCGTCGAAGAAGCTCTGCCGGTTGGTGAGGCACAGCGTCCAGAGTCCGAACGCACGCATCGCGCGATCGTGCGGCGCCCGTTGAGTATTGGGCGACATGTCGATCAATCCCAACGAATCGATGATTTGCTGGCGCGACGCCGAGTAGTCGCCACCCTTGATGTAGGTCGCCCGGCGGCGCGAGAAGTCCATGTGTTCCCAGTTCATGCCCTGAATCTGCACGGGAAAGTCGGCGATGACATCGGCGACCATTGCGCTCTTCACGCGCCGCAGGTAATCGTCGAGTTGCGCATTCATGAACAGCCGTAGCTTGGTGAAGTCGCCGATGTCCCAGCCCCGCGCAAGGAACGACGCCGTAACGTGTGCATCGATGTCGTCAGCGGCGGAGTCATCCAGGTCACCGGACAATTCCCCGGCAAGGTCCGCCAGCATCAGAAACGTATCCGGGGGCATGGCTGCGCGCCAACTGCTTACGAGCTTTTCCGGATCGTTGCCGTTCTTCATGAAAAGCAGTTTTCCCTGTGCCTTGCGGTTGAAATCGATACCCTCCCGGTCCGCCATGTCGAACGGCATCGGCGGCACCAGCCCACATAGCGGAAGTTTGGGGGCGAGACGCTTTCGCAGCTCGAGGTGCTCCGGATAGTAGTAGAGGCACACATGCCAGGGGCTGCGGGCGACATGGCGGTCGAAGTAATAGGCCGGCGAATCGCCGTTCAGCGACAGGTATGGAACACGAATGCCCTCCCACAGATTGACCTCGCGGCCGTCGGATGTCGCCGCCTTGAGGTCGGCACCCATGCCCATCGCGGCGAACGCGAAGGCCACATCACCTTGGCTGATCGTGCGATTGAAGCGATCCTGTGAACCAGAGTCCGCGAAATTGATTTCCACGAATTCATGACCGAGCCTTTCGTACAGGACGCGATGCGCACGACCCGCCGCTCCGAGGGCATCGTTTCCAGAACTTCCGCTCAGGAAAATGACGGTACTCATGATCTACCGATTCGTTTACCTCGAAATGCGAGGGGCGTTGACCGCGGTCCGCATCGACCGGGAACTCGGCGCAAGGTACCGCGGAACTTACCGCGCCTGAGCGTTGCGACTCAGGACTATTAGTTTGATTTTCGCCAGAAGCAACCCGACCAATCGATCGTCTCGATCCGATCCGATATCCCTTTGCGTTCACGAAACTCATCCACCGCACGTCGGCACGGTTCGAAGTCCCCATAGTCATCGATAATCACGAATCCCCCTGCAACCACCTTGTCATACATCGCATCGAGGGCATCCATCGTAGATTCGTAGAGGTCTCCGTCCACTCGCAGCAGCGCCAATTGGCTGATTGGTGCCACAGGCAGGGTTTCGCGGAACCATCCCTTGAGAAATCTCACCTGCCGATCGAGAAGTCCATACCGGCGAAAATTCTCCTGAACATCTTCAAGCGATACCGCGAGAATGGGTTCGCGATCAGCGCTGTAATCGTAACCGGAATCTTCTGGCATCGATGGCTTCGGCAAGCCTTCGAACGAATCCGCGACCCATACGGTCTTGTCCCTAATGTCCCATGCACCCAGGTATCCCCGCATGAGGATGCAAACTCCTCCCCGCCAGGCACCCGCTTCCAACAGATCACCTGGAACCTGCTGCTGACGGATGTCATCGAGGCACGAAAGCACGTTCTGCAGTCGTTGTCTGCCCACCATCGTGTGCGAGAACTGACATACGTTGCGCAAGTCGACGTGCGTAATCGCCTCTTCCTTCTGTATGCTCATCCTCCACCAAACGCGTCCGTCCTGTCTCTTTTCGCGAACCGACTCGAACATTTCCGGCATTCGGGATGCGATCTGGCGCACGACCTCGGGGTCTATTGGCAAATTGGCAACTATATTGGAGAAGATGTACAGAAAACGCACTTCGTTTTCCAGGTAAATCGCATTGAGCAAGCTGTCGACGAGCAAGCGCAAGTACAGATCTTGACTAGAATTTGAGTGTTCTAGCCTGGGCGTCCCAACATCGCCGATCTCCGCCGGGCTATGGCGGGCTTCTGATCGAAAGAAGTCCGTGATGAAGTTTCCTATGGATGACACAATCGTCCCCGCTTCACGTTGTCGAGGAAGCATTCCAGCCCCCGCACCGGTGCCAGGTCGTCGAACAGGATTCCGTGCGCATGTTCAATTCTTGCCACAACCCGCGTCCGAAACCCCGCCTCCGTCACCAGCCGCACCGCAATCCTCACGTACTCGTCGGTCGACGTCGCAACCAGTTCGTCGAGACCCATCCGGCGCAGGATGCCGCTGCCCAGGCGCCCGCGCATGAACCGGCCTTCCAGCGTGACCAGCGGCACGCCGCACTCGATCACCTGCATGGCCGTATTGAAGCCCGAGAAGCCGAGCGTGTCGAGGCAGGCGGTGGTGTGCCGCGAGCAGGCCGAAGAACTGCGGCGGCGTCAGCCACGGTATGAAGCGAACGCAGTCGTCGAAGCGCAGCCTGCGCCTGCCGGAACGCGCGTTCCAGCCGCAGCCGCAGCACCTCGGAGTGCTGCACGCAATTGTTGTCGATGAAGAAGACCAGTTGCGCGTCGCCAGTCCCGGCGCACGACCTCAACGAATATCTCGTCGTGCTCCGGCCGGTACTTGTACGGAGTACCCGGGCACAGCAGGATCGGTCTGGCCGGATCGAGTCCGAGGGCGCGGAAATCCGGCTCCTCCGGCGGCGACGTCCAGGCGCCGATAGTGGCAGCCGAGGTTCGGCAGCGCCACCAGCCGCTCGCGGTAGTTGTCCTGCGCCCCCGGCGGCTCGAAGCACTCGGCCGACAGGAAGTAGTCGATGGTCGGCAGCCCGGAGGTCTCGGGATGTCCCCAGGCGGCCGCCTGCACCGGCGCCAGGCGCATGCTCGCCAGCATGATCGTCATCGGATCCATGCCGATTTCCGGATAGATGATCGCATCGAGGTCGCGCGCGACGATGGCGCGCGCGAAGTCGGCGAGACCGCTCGCCGCGATGTCGTACGAGGCGGACCGGGCCTTGGCCCGGTTCGTCTCGTCATCCTCCGCGTATCCCGTGTGGAACAGGTGGAGCGATACGCGCGCCGGGTCGATGTTGTCCACCCAGCCTTTCACGATGGCGGTCCACACCGAGTGCTTGCGGATGTGCCCCGACACGATGCCCACGCGCAGCGGCCCGTCCCGCGAGCCTTGCCCGCAGACCAGTCCCTGCGCGACCTGCCAGTGATGCATGAGGCGCGCGCAGAGGTCGCCGTAGCGCGAGAGCAGGTCCTTGTTGTTCTGCTCGTCGTAGGCGAGATAGAACGGCGGGTAGCTTCCGACGGCATGCGACCCGGCCGCGATGCGATCGCCGGTCAGCCACGCGTCGAGTTCGGAGAGTGCCGTCGCGAACGCCGCGCGGTAGTCGCCCGAGGCCTCGCCGGCGCCGTAGACGCCGGCGAGCTGCGCCATCGCCAGTGCCCACCGGGTTTCGACCGACTCCGGATTGTTCCGGCGTTCCTGCTCGAGGCAGTCGATCGCCTCGGCCGTGAGTCCCTGCGCATACAGCAGCGTGGCGAGGCAGTAGTTGGGGCCGGGAAGGTCGGCTTTCAGCGCCAGCGCCTTCCGGTAGCCCTCGAGCGCCTCCGGCTTGCGCCGCAACCGGTCGAGTGCGCGCGCGCGGTTGAAATGGGCTTCGGCGAATTGCGGGGCGATGGCCAGCGCCTGGTCGTAGAGGGGTACCGCGGCCTCGATGCTGCCCTGTTCCTGCAACAATCCCGCGAGGTTGTGCAATGCCTCCACGTTGCGCGGCTCGAGCGCGATGACGCTCCGCAACAGCTCGATCGCGCCGTTCGCGTCACCGCGCGCCTGCAGTACCAGCGCCAGGTTGCTGCGCGCGCCCACGAAGCCGGGATCGAGCGCGATCGCCCGCTCGAAGGCGGCGCGCGCGCCATCGAGTTCGCCCTGCCCGCGATACGCGAGACCGAGATTGCTCAGTGCCTGCGCCGAGCCCGGCTGCAGGTCCGTCGCGCGCTTGATCAGTGCGGCCGCATCCGCATGCCGCTGGAGTTGCAGCGCCACCACGCCGAGCAGGTGCAGCGCATCGAAATTGTCCGGATCGACGGCCAGCACCTGGCGGTAGATGCCTTCGGCTTCGGACAGCCGGCCCGCCTGATGGTGGCTCGCGCCCATTTCTACGGCGTGTTCGAGCGTGACGGCTTCCCCAGGGGGTGCGGCTTCCGACGGCATCACGTGCGCAGGAGTGTCGACAATCGCGGAACGCTCGTCGTCCCCGCGTAGGCGGGGACCCAGCGACTTCCAGCGAACGACTCTGGCTCCCCGCCTTCGCGGGGACGTCGGTAATGGGTCATGGATTGGCGCACGTTTCGAGGGGCGCACCGGCGACGACCTTCCGGAGCGCCTCGCGTCACTTACTTGACCGCCAGGCTGGTCACGACTTCCTTGGTGGCGCGCTCGACGAACTCCTTGCTGTAGCCGGCCTCCGTCAGCTTCCACTTGAACACGTTGCCGAGCTTCGCCTTCTTGTAGACGCCGAGCTTCTGCTGCTGGTGATAGCGCACGGCGCGTGCGGAGAGGCCTTCCAGGATGACCTTGATCTGGTGTTGCACCCCGGGGTCGGTCCGCGCTTCCGAGGCGGGCGGAAAACGGCGCGTCAGGTCGTCCGCGAGTGCCGTCGCAAACGTCTCCAGTTCGCTCGTGTCGAAGAAATTCAGGATGCCCATCGTTGTTCAGACCCCTCTCGTGTCACTCGCACTGCGCGGAACCCACCGGGCTTGCACGATTATCACATCTCCGTGCACCCGTCGCAGCGAACGTCGCGTCGCGTTCCTCCGGAATGCAGGCGAGCGCCAGCGCGGTTGGTCCCGGAAACAGGTCGGTCTCGACCAGGTTGAAGTTTACCGGGCTGCGCATCGCCGAGGCATGCCGCCAGCAACGATAACCGAATCCCTTGGCAACGTCGCACGCACGCGCGAGCGCCCCGTCGTCGCCTGCTGCGACGTACAGGATCGGCCGCAGCCGCCAGAGCGATTCGCCGGCGCCGGCGAAGATGGCGGCCACATCGGCGCCTTCGTTGATCTTGAGCAGGTCGAGACGCGCCAGGCGAAGTCCGTCGATCGTGTCCACCGCGCCGTCGATTTCCGGCACCCGGCCCGTCGTCGTCACGTCGCGCAGCGCCTCCGGGTCGACCGCGCCCGGTACCGCGTTCGCGCCGAGCGAACGATAGAGCAGCGTGACATTGCGCGCGCCGTTGGCGGCAAGGTTCTGCCGCAGGATGCGATGGGCGACCTTGCGCGGCTCCACGGCCAGCAGCATTCCCTGGGGGCCGACCATCCGCGCCAGCGCGATCGCGTGCGCGCCGACGCCGGGCATGACTTCCATCACGGTCGCCCCGTACCGGACGACCGTCGCGAGGAAATCGAGCTGGCCTTCCTTGTGCTCGCCGTAGACGCCGAGCGCGAGGCCTTCCTGCGGCTCGTCGGGGAGATATTGAATCAGTCCGTAGCGCGCGCGCGCGACCGCGCTCCGGCCGCGCGCAAGCCGCGCGAAGGACTCTTCCGGGCGCAGCGGGTGAAGCGTCGATGCGGGAGCACGCGCGTCCCGCGGCGCGTCAGCTGCGGCGACATCGCGCCACCGCGCCAGACTCGGCCGCCACCCGCGCCACCACGGGGCGCCAATCCCGCAGCGCATCCTGCCGGAACAGGCGCGCCGACGGATACCAGGGGCTGTCCTCGCGCTTCTGCATCCACCGGAAGTCCGCGGGATGCGGCAGCAGTATCCACGTCGGCTTTCCAAGCGCGCCGGCGAGATGCGTCACCGAAGTGTCGACGCAAAGCACGAGGTCCAGCAGTTCGATGACCGCTGCCGTGTCGGCGAAATCCAGCAGTTCCGCATCGAGGTCGACGATGTCCACACCCGGCTCCAGCGTCGCGATCTGCGCGGCGGGCGGACCTTTCTGCAGCGAGATGAACTGCACGCCGTCGATCGCCAGTACCGGGCGCAGTTCCTGCAGCGCAATGGAACGGTAGGTGTCGTTGGGATGCGCGGCGTTGCCCGCCCAGACGAGGCCGACGCGCCGCTTCGTCGTCGGGCCGAGACGGGCCCGCCAGTGCCGCACCTTTTCCGGGTCCGCCTGCAGGTACGGCACGTCGGCCGGAATCGAGTCGAGATCCGTGCCGAACACGCGCGGCAAGCTCATGAGCGGCAAGTGAAAGTCGAAGGAGGGAAGCTCCTCGTCCCGGCGGACGATCCGGTCGACCCCGGGACACGCCTGCAGTACCCGCTCGAGACCTTCGCGCACGAGCAGCAGGACGGTGGCCCCCTGCGCCTTGACGTGGGCGGCATACCGGACGAACTGGAAGGTGTCGCCGAAGCCCTGCTCGACCCACAACAGCAGCGTCCGCCCCTGCAGCGGCTGGCCGTTCCAGGCGGGGCGGTCGACGTTCGGGTACCGGCGCAGGAACGCGTTGGTGATCCAGCGGAACTCGTACTCGCGGAATCCTTCGGCCACGCGCCCGACGGCCATCAGCGTGAACGCATAGTCGCCGTGCCCGTTCGGGTTGGGGCGGTCGGGCAACGACCGCTCGTACAACGCAAGTGCGTCGTCCAGCCGGCCGGCATCGCGCAGGCAGTTGCCGTAGTTCACGAACGTATCGGTGACCTCTGCGCTGGCCGCTTCCAGTTCCAGTGCGCGCTCCAGCGAGCGTGCCGCTTCGTCGAACTGGCGCTGCCTCGCGAGTGCTACGCCCAGATTCGCCCATGCCATCGATTGGCCCGCATCGACGGCGATCGCCGAACGGGCCGTGGCTTCGGCCGCCACGGCGTCGCGCCGGTCGAGGTGGCATACGACGAGATTGTTCAGCGTTTCCTGGCTCGTGGGTGCCAGTTCGAGCGCGCGCGTGAATCGCGCGAGTGCGTCGTCGGTGCGTCCGGTGGCGAGCGCGGTCGTGCCCCAGCCGAAGCACGCGCGCCAGTCGGCGGGATCGGCCTCGACCGCCTTGGCCATCCAGATTTCCGCGCCGTCGGGATCGTTCGTCCAGAGCAGCGACCAGCCGAGTTGACGCAGCACGTCCGAATCGCTTCCATCGAGCGCCACGGCCCGCAGCGATGCGTCGCGCGCGTCGTGGAGACGATTCCAGCAGTAGAGCGTGGCGCCGCGCCGCGCATGGAGTTGCGCATCGTTCGGCGTGCGCGCGAGTTCGCCATCGAGCAGCGCGAGCGCTTCCGAAAATCTTCCTTGGACGATCGAGCGCAGCGGAGAGCTTCGATCCGCGATGAACCGTCGTCGGCCGTTGCGCGCACGTCCGATGTCGCGGGACGTGTGGTCCGTGAATCATCGGAACTCTCCGAACCGTCCGCCTTGCCCTTCGCGGAAGGATTGAATAGCCTTCGAAGGAACATATGCGGTGGGGGGTCTCGGTGGTTTCGTGCGGGCGATGCAGGCAGGACTTCAGCGACCGAACCCCGAGCAGCAAGGATCGCCCGCAGTGCGCCACTTTATGACCGGCAAATGAAACAGGCCGGCGGGACGATGTCCCGGCCGGCCTGCGAACTTCCGAGAAACGTTAACGCTTAGCGGAACGTCGACGGCACGTACTTGGCGTCGCAGCCGCTGCTCGTGCCGGTCCAGACGGTGATGTCGGGGATCGTGCCGGACGGCGTCAGGACCAGAACGCAGGCATCCGGCTTCGAGCCGGTGTTCCGCGTCGTGACCGTGATCACGCCGTTGCCGGTGACCGTCAGGCTCGCAACGTACTGCGTGGCCAGTTCCGAGCAACCCGCCGTGTTGGCGTTCGCCGGCCATGCATTGCGCGACGACACGAACTCCGACACCGACGTCTTGCACGCGGCAGCCGCGGCCACGCCTTCCGACATCTTCGAGCGAATGACGTAGTCCTGATACGCCGGCAGCGCGATGGCCGCCAGGATGCCGACGATTGCCACGACGATCATCAGTTCGATGAGCGTGAAGCCCTGTTGAATCCGTTTCATCTTTGTGTCTCCTTGATTGACAGCGAACCTGTGACCCCGGCACCCAGCGATGCTGGACTACATGGAGCAAGCCATATGCCACGGGCATGAGCGGCTCCCTGCCGTTTGGCGACGGATTCCAAACTGCTTGAATTTATTGTATATTTTCTGCGACAACCGGACGAACGGTCGCCGTTTGGCGCGAATTCGGTGCAGGGCCGGGTGGCCGCCTGAACCGCGCCTTCGCCGCAGTGCGGAACCCCAGGTGACGCGCAGCGTCACTCGGCGCCGAGGGCTCCGACGGATAGCTCGAGCCGAACGCCGGCAATCTCGAAGGTATCGCCCGGGTGCAGCGGCGAGCCGTCCGGGCGCGACGGCGGCCCCGTTGATCTTCGGCGGGGACGCGCCTTCGAGCGGGACCAGGCGATAGCCATCCGGCGTACGCCGGACGACGGCGACCTGCGCGCCGATGCGTCCGATCGACAGCTCGTCCTTGGTGAGCGGCAGCGTGCGTCCGGTGCTCGGTCCCGACAGCACGCGCACCGACGGCGCGGCCGTGCGCGGCGGCGGCTCGGGCGCGACCGGCGGCGGCGCACGATCCGTCGCGTCGATGCCGGTGGTGGCGCGCGCCACGCCCGATGAGCTCCGTCGCCGCGGGCGGCGCCGTCGTGCGGCTCGCGGGCGCAGCGGGCTGCGAGCCGCCGAATGCCGCCATCGACGACGCCGGCAACACCGGCACCGCGGGAAGTTCCGGCGGCCGCGCGGCGGGTGCATCGTTAGGCCGAGGGGGCTTCGGCGCCGGCCCGACACGCGGGCGCGACTCGGCCTGCACCGCTGCCCCGTGTTCGATCTCCGCCTCCAGTGAAAATCGCGCGCGGCGCGGGCGGCGGGCGCACGTTGCCTCCGGCGTGAGGGACGATGCGCGCCGCCGCGACCTTCTCGGTCAGTCCCCGCAGCTGATTTCGCAATACGTCCGGCGGCAGCGGATCGACCTTGGCATCGTTGTCCGACATGTAGACGAGTCGCTGGCGGCCGATGTCGAGCTGGTCGTGGTCGACCAGGAAGTGCTTGGCGATCGCCTTGCCGTTGACGAGCGTGCCGTTGGTGCTGCCGAGGTCCTCGAGGAACGAGTCGGCGAGGATGGTCACGACGGCCGCATGCTCGCCCGATACGGCGGGATAGGGCAGGCACACGTCGTTGTCCGCGCGCCGGCCGATCGTCAGCCGCTCCTTGTCGAGCGGCACGTCCATCGTGGTGCCATCGGCCAGGAACAGCACGAGCTTGCCCACGCGGCTATCCCTTCTTCTTCGCGAGCCAGCGCTGCGCCCAGCCGGTGGCGGGCAGGAACTCCGGGGGCACGCGCACGAGGATGACCGAGATGTTGTCGCGGCCGCCGTTCTGGTTCGCGAGGTCGATGAGTTCGGCCGCGGCCAGTGCCAGATTCGCTGCGCTTGTCGTCGACGATTCCGTGGATCACCTCGGGTTCCACCATGTCGGTGAGGCCATCGGAGCACAGCAGGTAGATGTCGTTGGCCTCGATCCGGTACTCGGCGATGTCGGTGGGCACGATCGCCTCGATGCCCGAGCGCGCGCGTGACGAGGTTCTTGTTGAGCGAATAGCGCGCCTGCTCCGGGCGTGAGCACGCCGCTGTCGATCTGCTCCTGCAGCAGCGAGTGGTCGCGCGTCAGCTGCTCGAACTTCTCGCCGCGCAGCCGGTAGCAGCGCGAATCGCCGATGTGGCCGATCGACACGCGGTTGCCGCAGAACACGGCGGACACGATCGTCGTGCCCATGCCCGCGCACTCGGGCCGCGCCTGCGCGGCCTCGTAGATGCCCTTGTTGGCCGACGCGATCTGCTGCTGCAGCAGCAGCGCACCGTGCGTGAGGCCGCTCTGGATGTCGATCTTCGACAGCTCGCGTCCGGAGCGCAGTTCCGGAACCATGCCGTTGGACACGACGTTGACGGCGATGCCGCTCGCGACCTCGCCCGCGTTGTAGCCGCCCATCCCGTCGGCCAGCACGGCGAGGCCGGCCTCGCCGTCGACGAACACGGTGTCCTCGTTGTGCGAGCGGACCATGCCCGGATGCGACAGGCAGGCAACTTCGAGAGCGGTGGTATCGCGCATGCGGCCTTCGGGGTGGCGGGCAATTCGGTCGAGTGACGATCAAGTGTAGCGGGAGGCGGCCTGCCGCGCGAGCGCTCCCCGGCGCGGCAGGCGCGGGCTCCCCCGCGGCACGCCCGCAGCCCCGGCGCGCGCCGCGGCGTCACCTGCGTCGATGGTAGCGACTCGCGGCAGCGCGGCGGGCGGGCCGGCCGTGCGGCGTTCGGCCGCAGGTCATATGCCGCGCCCCACGGCAGGCAATGGGCCGCGCGCGACCGGACGACGCTTTCCGCGTCAGAGCACGCTCTTCAGCAACTTGCCCATCTCGGCGGGGTTGCGCGTCACTTTCATGCCCGACGCTTCCATCACCGCGAGTTTCTCCTGCGCGGTGCCCTTGCCGCCCGAGATGATCGCGCCCGCGTGGCCCATCCGCTTGCCCGGCGGTGCGGTCACGCCCGCGATGAAGCCGATGACGGGCTTCTTCATGTGATCCTTCGCCCACAGCGCCGCGATCTCCTCGTCGCCGCCGCCGATCTCGCCGATCATCACGACGGCCTCGGTCTCCGGGTCGTCGTTGAAAAGCCGCAGGATGTCGATGTGCTTGAGACCGTTCACCGGGTCGCCGCCGATGCCGACCGCGGTCGACTGGCCGAGGCCCAGTTCCGTCAACTGGCCGACCGCCTCGTACGTGAGCGTGCCCGAGCGCGACACGACGCCGATGCGCCCCTTCTTGTGGATATGGCCGGGCATGATGCCGATCTTCAGCTCGTCCGGCGTGATCACGCCCGGGCAATTGGGTCCGAGCAGCAGCGTCTTCTTTCCCTGCATCCGGTGGCGCGTCGCGATCATGTCGCGCACGGGAATGCCTTCGGTGATGCAGACGACGAGGTCGAGCCCGGCGTCGACGGCCTCGTCGATCGCGGCCGCCGCGAACGGCGGCGGCACGTAAATCACCGACACCGTGGCACCCGTTGCCTCCTTCGCCTCGCGCACCGTCGCGTAGATCGGGATGCCCTCGAAATCCTCGCCCGCCTTCTTGGGGTTGACGCCCGCGACGTAGCACTCGCGGCCGTTCGCGTACTCGCGGCACATCCGCGTGTGGAACTGGCCGGTCTTGCCGGTGATGCCCTGCGTAATGACCTTGGTGTTCTTGTTGATCAGGATGCTCATTTGTGTCCTCTGCCCCCGTCGTTCCCGCGAACGCGGGATGCCAGTGTCCGAGCCGCATGGGTCGTTCTCGCGAACGGCCTGCGCGCATACCCAACCCACCTCCGTCGTTCCCGCGAAGGCGGGAACCCAGCGTCGTCTTTTTGCCGTCGTTCCCGCGAAGGCGGGAACACCGTGTCGTTGCCTTGCTAACGCCCCGCAATCTCGGGATACATGTCGTTCCAGTACGGATTCGTGGCTTCGATCAACCGGATCTTCCAATCGCGATTCCACCTCTTGATCTGCTTTTCACGCCCGATGGCCGCTTCTGCACTTTCGTGCTGTTCGAACCAAACGAGCGTCTTGACGCCACACCTGCGCGTGAACCCTTCGACCAATCCCTCCTTGTGTTGCCAAACACGCTGTACCAGATTCGACGTGACGCCCACGTACAGCGTGCCGTTGCGACCGCTTGCCAGAACGTAGACGCAGAAGGCCTTTTCCATGGCGCTCCAACGACTCTGGGTCCCCGCCTTCGCGGGGACGACGGGAATCCGAAAGGTCGGCGGCCAGGAGGTCCCCCCAACGTCGGGCTATTGCCCCTTCGCCGCGGCGACGACCTTCTCCGCCGCCTCCGCCATGTTGTTCGCGCTGATGATCGGCAGGCCCGAGTCGGCGAGGATCTTCCGGCCCTGCTCCTCGTTCGTGCCCTTCATGCGCACGACCAGCGGCACCTGCAGCCCGACCGCCTTCGACGCCGCCACCACGCCCTCGGCGATCGTGTCGCACTTCATGATGCCGCCGAAGATGTTGACGAGGATCGCCTTGAGGTTGGGGTTGCGCAGCATGATCTTGAACGCCTCGGTCACCTTCTCGGCCGTGGCGCCGCCGCCGACGTCGAGGAAGTTCGCGGGCTCCCCGCCGTAGAGCTTGATCGTGTCCATCGTCGCCATTGCGAGGCCCGCGCCGTTGACGAGGCAGCCGATGTTGCCGTCGAGGGAGATGTACGAGAGGTCGAACTTCGACGCCTCGATCTCCGCGGGATCTTCCTCGTCGAGGTCGCGCATCTCGACGATCTCCGGATGCCGGAACAGCGCGTTCGAGTCGAAATTGAGCTTCGCGTCGAGCGCGATCACGCGGCCATCGCCGGTGACGACGAGCGGATTGATCTCGGCCAGCGACGCGTCGGTGTCGACGAACGCGCGGTAGAGGCCCTGCAGCACCTTGCGTGCCTCGGGCACGCTGCCCTCGGGCACGCCGATCTTGCGCGCGACGTCCTCGGCCTCGCCATCCGACAGCCCCGCGACCGGGTCGATGAAGATCTTGTGGATCTTCTCCGGCGTGGTCTCGGCCACGTGCTCGATGTCCATGCCGCCCTCGGAGCTCGCCATCAGCGCGACGCGCTGCGTACCGCGATCGACGACCATGCCGACGTAGAGTTCCTGCTTGATGTCCGCACCTTCCTCCACCAGCAGCCGCCGCACCTTCTGTCCGGCGGGACCGGTCTGGTGCGTGACGAGTTGCATGCCGAGGATTTCGCTCGCGCGTGCGCGGACGTCCTCGATCGACTTCGCGACCTTGACGCCGCCGCCCTTGCCGCGTCCGCCCGCGTGGATCTGCGCCTTGACCACCCACACCGGACCGCCCAGCGATTGCGCGGCGCTCACGGCTTCCTCGACGCTGAACGCCGGGATGCCGCGCGGGACCGGCATGCCGAACTTGCGGAACAGTTCCTTGCCCTGGTACTCGTGGATCTTCACCTTGACTCCCGGTTGATGTAACTGGTTGCGGGCGCGCGCAGCGGATTCGCAGTCGCTACATGGTCGCCGAACGGCCTGACGTGAGAAATCGGCGGCAGCGTTTCACCGTTTGATCACAATACCTTGACCCGTGGGAAGCGGGAAGACGCGGTACTGGCGCGCCTCGAACCACGGGTCCTCGGCCAGCTTCTGGTTGCGATAGAGGCCGGCCCACTCGTAGTCGTCGAGAATGACGATCCCGCCGGGCACCACGCGGTCGAACAGCGCATCCAGCGCGGCGATCTCGGCGGGCGCCTCGTTCAGGTCGATGTGGAGATAGGCAATCGACGCCGGGGACTGTCCTGCGAATACCTCCGGGATGAATCCCTTGTGGATCTTCACCTGGGGATATTCGCTGAACTTGCGTCTCACGCGTTCTTCGAGACCCGGCCCATGCTCGGGCATCGAATGGTGCGCCATCCACGACTCGTGCTCGAACAGATCATAGAGCCAGAAATTCCTGGGGAACTCGGTGCCCCCGAGGTAATCCATGACGGTCTTGACGCCGACCGCGGTGTAGGCGCCGCACTCGACGAAATCGCCTTCGAGCTGGACGCAGTGATAGGCGGCGCATGCCAGGATGTAGCGGCGCCAGATGATGGCCCGGTCGGCGTCGTTCTCCGCATTCGTGTCCCATGCCTTGAAGAACACCTCGTCGTCGAGCATGGAGTTGTTGCGTCCCCATGTGAAGAAGTTGTCGGCGAAGTGAACCCCGGGCCCCACGAGGTCGGCGGCGGCGCGGACATGCTGCGCGACCTTCTGGGCATCCGTCGTTCCCCAGAATACCGGGAAGAAAAACGACTTCAGCGTATCGGCGTCCGGCAACCGCAGCTTCGGCAGGCGAATGGCCCCAGGCGCCTTCGAGCGAAACAGGGCCATCGCCTAGGCCTCCCGCGGAACCGTCGATGCCGGTTCGCAGCGCAAGCGGGGGCGACGCACTAGCAATTTGCCTGCTCCATCGAGCCGGATCTCCCGCATCGTCGCGGCGTAGCGTCCGGCCGCCGGCCTCGCACCTGCGCGCCGCGGGAGCTGCGCCGGGAGGCGGACAGGGCGATCATCTCAGGCGACACCGCGGTACCACTTCGGGTAGTAGCGCCGAACGGTATCGCCCGTGGTCTCGAGCGCATGGCAGCGGTCGAGCTGGAACGGCTTGCCCTCGACGTCGTCCTCGCGCTGCAGGCCGGCGAACGTCTGCACGGCTGCGGTCGGCAGGTACGAAAGCAATTCGGTGATGTGCGTGCAGCCGCGCACGCCCCCCAGGAGGTCGTGCAGAAGTTTGCGGAAGCCGCTCAGCAGATTGGCGCCGACCAGCTTTTCGTAGGCCGGCGTGATCCGGTCGCAGTGGCCCGGATACGGCATGCTGTCGGTGACCGCCTCGATGGCGTGGATGACGCATTCGCGGTCGATCGTGACGCGCACCCACATGTCGTGTACCGGAATTCCCGCCGGCCGGATGCCGGTCAGCAGCTCGCAGTCGTGGTCCTTGACGTCCACGATGTGTGCTTCGATGTCGAAGAGGCCGTCCGTGCGGGCGAAACCGTCGAAGGTCACGGCGCGACAGTGCAAGCGCTCGCGCGGGACCTTGGGCATCGAAAGGGGATGAGTCAAAGCGGGGCCTGGCAATGTGCGAGCCGCGTGAGTGCCGCCGACGCCCGCGGGTGAATGGCTAGAATACCGGGAAGCTCCCGATTTTACGCCGCGCCGCAGCATCGCGGCAACCGGAGGAAGGGATGGCATTCATGCTGGCGCCGAACCCGGGCACCACGCGTTCGCGGGCGACCGCGTTCGGTCGCGGCGATCCCGCGCACGCATTCGCCGCACGGAAACGAGGCACGTACCTGGCCCTGGTTGCAGCGGTCGATCGCGGTTCGCCTCCCATTCCCGTCCGCTGCGCCAGTGATCGGCGTTCCTGCAGCATCATGAGGCTGCCTTGAGCCGCTGGAGCGACCGGTACCGGGCCGCGCTCGGACGGACCGGTGCATCCGAGGCGCGCCCGAGTCCAGCCGCGGTCGCACGCGCCGACCGGCTGCTGCAAGCCGGGAACGAAGTCGAGGACGCGGGCGATGCCGTGGCGGCGCTAGCGCGTTATCAGGAGGCCGAGCGCGCGGCGCCTGGCTACGCTCGTGTTCAGATGAACCTGGGCAACGCGCTGGCGAAGTTGCAGCGCATTCACGAGGCGGAGCAGGCCTATCGCGAAGCCATGCGCCTCCAACCCGGGCTTGCGACGGCCCGCTGCAACCTGGCGCAGCTGCTTGCCTCCGGCGGCGATTCCCTCGAGGCGGAACGACTGCTGCGCGAGGCCCTGGCCATCGATCCCGCGCTCGCCGAAGCGGAAGTGTCGCTGGCAAACTTGATGACGGCCTCCAAGCGCGAGGGGGAAGCCGAAGCCCACCTCCGAAGGGCCCTGGCGCTGCGCAGCGACTACCACGGGGCCGCCTATAACCTGGGACACCTGCTGGTGAGGCAGGATCGCTTCGATGAAGCCATCGACCTGCTGGCGCTGGGGAGCGCGATCGATCCCGACGCACTCAGCTGGATGCTTTTCCCGCTCAACAACCGGCCGGACTTGAGCCCATCACGCGTCCATGCCCTGCACGCTCGCATCGGTACCACGATTGCCGCCCGGACCGGTCGACCCTACACGTCCTGGGACAATGCACCGACCTCGGATCGGCGCCTTCGCGTAGGGTATGTCTCCGGCGACTTCCGCGCGCACCCGGTCGGCATGCTCATGAAACCGGTGCTGGAACACCATCACCGCAGTGGCATGGACATCCACTGCTACGCCAACAACGTCGCCTCGGACTCGATCACCGACACCCTCAGGCAATGCGCGCCGAACTGGCACGACATCGCGATGCTTTCGCACGACGAATTTGCCGAACTGGTGCGCCGGCATGGCATCGACATCCTCGTCGACCTCTCGGGACATACCAATCGCAATCGCCTGTCGGCCTTCGCGCGGCATCCCGCGCCGGTGCAGGTCACCTGGATGGGGTACCTCAACACGACCGGGCTCGCGGCCATGGATTACCGTCTCTGCGACCGCCATACGAATCCCCCGGGGGAAACGGAAGCGTTCCATACGGAAGAACTGGTGCGCCTGCCGCACAGCCAGTGGTGCTACTCCCCGTGGCTCGCGCCAGTCGACTTTGCGCGGACCGAGGGCGCGCCCGGGAAAATTCGTTTCGGTTCCGTGAACAACTCCACCAAGATCAGCGACATGTGCGCGGACCTCTGGGCTGAGATTCTCCGCGGCGAGCCACGCCTCGAGTTGACCGTGCTCGACGTGTCGCCGGACCAACGCGAGAAACTGCTGGGCCGCTTTGCCACGCGGGGAGTCGATCCGGCGCGGATCGTGCCCCATGCCAGAATGCCGGTCGGCGAGTACTACGAAGTGGTCGGAAACCTCGACGGCGTACTCGACACCTGTCCCTACAACGGCGGCACGACCACGCTCGATACCCTTTGGATGGGCACGCCGCTGATTGCAATGAAGGGCGACCGCCCCGTCGCGCGGAGTGCGTTCAGCATCATGAGCACGCTGGGAATGTCAGAGCTCATCGCGTCGACGCCTGCGGAGTACGTGGCCAGGAATCTCGAACTGGCCCGCGATCGCGCGTGGCGGCAGCGACTCCGGTCGACGTTGCGCGAACGCCTGCGCACCTCGCCACTCATGGATGGCGACGCCTTCGTCGCCGACCTCGAGTCCTGCTACCGGAAGATGTGGCTTTCGTGGTGCGAGTCCCGCCGGCGACTCGCGTGAAGTCCGGACCGCGAGTCGCGTGAAGTCGAAGCGCACTCCGGTTCGGCCGATACAGGCAGCAACCCGCAACGGGAGGACGTGATGTCGTTTGTGCTGGCCTTGGACCAGGGCACGACCAGTTCGCGTGCGATCGTGTTCGATCGCGCCGGCGTCGTGCGCGCATCGGCGCACCAGGAATTCCGCCAGATCTTTCCGCAGCCGGGATGGGTCGAGCACGACCCGACGGAGATCTGGGCGACGCAGTCGGGCGTGCTGCACGAGGCGCTCGCGAAGGCGCACATCGGCGCGCGCGACATCGCGGCGATCGGCATCACGAACCAGCGCGAGACCACGGTGCTGTGGGACCGCGCGACCGGCCGGCCGATCGCGAACGCGATCGTCTGGCAGGACCGGCGCACGGCGCCGCTATGCGACGAGCTGCGTGCCGCAGGACTCGCGCCGATGTTCGCGGAGAAGACCGGCCTGGTGATCGACGCGTACTTCTCCGGGACCAAGGTGCGGTGGCTCCTCGACCACGTCGACGGCGCGCGCGAACGCGCGCGGCGCGGCGAGCTCGCGTTCGGCACGATCGACAGCTGGCTCGTCTGGCAGCTCACGGGCGGGCGCGTCCACTGCACGGACGCCAGCAACGCGAGCCGCACGCTCCTCTACAACATCCGCACCGGCGACTGGGACGACGAACTGCTCGCGGCGCTCGACGTGCCGCGCGAAGTGCTGCCGACCGTGGTCGCATCGTCGGGGATCTGCGGCGAAGCGCGCATCGGCGACGTCGTGCTGCCGATCGCGGGCATCGCCGGCGACCAGCAGGCCGCGCTGTTCGGGCAGGCGTGCCTCCAGCCCGGCCTGGCGAAGAACACGTACGGCACCGGCTGCTTCCTGCTGATGAACACCGGAACGAAGGCGGTTGCGTCGCGCAACAACCTGCTGACCACCGTCGCGTGGCGCCGCGACGGCGTCGTCGACTATGCGCTCGAAGGGAGCGTGTTCATCGGCGGCGCGGTCGTGCAGTGGCTGCGCGACGGCCTGCAGATCATCCGCCACGCGGCGGAGGTCGAGGCACTGGCGGCGACGGTGCCCGACAACGGCGGCGTGTATCTCGTGCCGGCGTTCGCGGGCCTGGGCGCGCCGCACTGGGATCCGTACGCGCGCGGGACGATGATGGGATTGACGCGCGGCGCGACGCGCGGCCACATCGCGCGCGCGGCGCTGGAGGCCATCGCGTTCCAGAGCGCGGACGTGCTCGCGGCGATGGAGAAGGACGCGGGGATCACGCTGTCGGAACTGCGCGTCGACGGCGGCGCGGCCGCGAACGACCTGCTGATGCAGTTCCAGGCCGACATGCTGGGCGTGCCGGTCGTGCGCCCGAAGGTGCTCGAGACGACGGCGCTGGGCGCCGCCTACCTCGCGGGCCTCGCGGTGGGCTATTGGCAAAGCGATGCGGACATCGGCAGCAACTGGCGCCGCGACCGCCAGTTCGATCCGCGGATGCCGGCGGCCGAGGTTGCCGAAATGCGCGCGCATTGGGAGCGCGCCATCGCGCGCGCGAAGGGCTGGGCGTGATGCGGTTGAGCGTGTTGCGCTTGTGCATCATGCGGTTGGACGTGATGCGACTGGGGCCCTAATCCGGCCTCGGGAGGCGGGCACCCGCGAAATGTCGCGCGGGAAACTGGACTTTTCGCGCTGCCCCTCACCCCAACCCTCTCCCCGCACGCGGGGAGAGGGGCGGATCCGTGGGGTGCGTTGGGGTGCGGTCGGCCGTCACCGGCATCGCCGTGACCGACGCCACCCGCGGGCAAGACTGCCGACAACCCTGCTCCCTCTCCCGCGCAGCGGGAGAGGGCTGGGGTGAGGGTGCGGTGGCCTTACCGAGGCCCCGTCGCCTCGCCAACCAGCCGCCTCGTCGCGCGGAGTGCCATCTCAAAGGCCGGAGGGGCTTGTGCACGCGGCATTACGTGCATATACTCGCATATTGCGTGCACCTGCACATTACGCCCGCTCCCTGCCCTGTCCTCGACCTTCATCCACCGATTCGCACGATGAGCCCCACCCGCCCCCGCCCCGAATCCGCGTGCGTATGCGGCCGCCTGCGCCGCGCCGCGCGCGCGCTGACGCAGCTCTACGACGACGCGCTCGAGCCGGCGGGGCTGCGCGTCACGCAGTACTCGCTGCTGTCGACGCTGCGCCGCCGCGCCGGTCCCGTGCGCATGACCGAACTCGCGCGCGAGGCGATGCTCGACCGCACCGCGCTCTCGCGCAACCTCGATCCGCTCGCCGCACGGGGCCTCGTGCGCATCGTCGCCGGCGCGGACGCGCGCACGCGCGAAGTCGCGCTGACGCCGGCCGGCGCGGAAGCGCTCGCGCGCGCGCTGCCGTACTGGCGCCGCGCGCAGGCGCAAGTGGGCGAGCGACTGGGCGAGCGCAGGAGCGCGGAACTGATCGGGCTGCTCGCCGACGTCGAAGAACTGCATCCGGCGCCGGCGCAACACGCGCACCCGCAGGCTTCCGAAAGCACCCCGTCATGAGCGCTCGCACCGCCGATTGGCGCACGCCCACCGTCGTCCTCGTCTGCGGCGGCCTCATCCTCACGCTCGCGATGGGCATCCGGCACGGCTTCGGGCTGTTCCTGCAGCCGATCTCGTCCGACTTAGGCTGGGGACGCGAGACGTTCGCGCTGGCGATCGCCGTGCAGAACCTGGTCTGGGGCCTGACGCAGCCGTTCGCCGGCATGGTCGCCGACCGCTTCGGTTCCGCGCGCGTGATGCTCGGCGGCGGGCTGCTGTACGCGGCCGGCCTCGCGCTGATGAGCTACGCGACCGCGCCGTGGCTCTTCGTGCTGACGGCCGGCGTGCTGATCGGCATGGGCCTGTCGGGCGTCACGTTCAGCGTCGTCGCAGGCGTGCTCGGACGGCGCTTCCCGCCGGAGAAGCGCAGCATGGCGCTCGGCATCTCGGCCGCCGCCGGCTCGTTCGGCCAGTTCGCGGTGCTGCCGCTCACGCAGTGGCTGCTGGCCAACGCCGGCTGGCACGGCGCGCTGTTGACGCTCGCTGCGGTCGCGCTGCTGATCGTGCCGCTCACGGCCGCGATGGTCGAACGGCGGGAAGCGGCGGCGCACGTGTTCAGGCAGTCGGCGGGCGAGGCGATGAGCGAAGCGCTGTCGCATCGCGGCTACATGCTGCTGACGCTCGGCTTCTTCGTCTGCGGATTCCAGGTCGTGTTCGTCGGCGTCCACCTGCCCGCGTACCTGGCCGACCGCGGCCTGCCGCCGCACGTCGCAGTGATGGCGCTCGGGCTGGTCGGACTCTTCAACATCGTCGGCACGTACACGACCGGTTGGCTGGGCAGCCGGGTCAGCAAGAAGTACATCCTGTCGTCCATCTACTTCGGGCGCGCCGTCGTGTTCGCGCTGTTCTTCTGGCTGCCGCTGTCCGTGTTCAGCGTCTACGCGTTCGCGGTGGCGCTGGGCCTCCTGTGGCTGTCCACCGTGCCCCCGACCAACGCGATGGTCGCGCAGATCTTCGGCGTCCGGTACCTGGCGATGCTCTCCGGCTTCACGTTCTTCTCGCACCAGATCGGCAGCTTCCTGGGCGCGTGGCTCGGCGGCAAGCTCTACGACACCACGGGCAGCTACGACGTCGTCTGGTACCTGGCGATCGCACTCGGCATCGTCGCCGGCCTCATCAACCTGCCGATCGACGAGCGCGCGATCAAGCGCCCGGCGCCGCAGCCGGCGTAGGGAACGACGTCCGCAAAAGGCGTCCGCAGGGCCGGTGGATGACGGGAGTCCGGCGTCGCGCCTTTTGCGGCCGGCACGTCAACGGCGAAGTCAGGCGGCCGCCTTGGGGCGGCCCGGCGGCGGCCGCCGATAACTGCTACGAAACAACGAGTGTCGTGCGGCTGCCTGCGCGCGAGTGGTCCGAAGGCGAGGTGTCGTAGCACTTGCCCAGCGTTTACGACGGCGCGCACTGCGACGAACCCCGCCACGCACCGTTACGTGACGGGTGGCATGCGGCAGTGCGTCATGCGCGCCGCGCGTGTCGCCGCACGCAAGCTGCGCTACCATGATCCTGAAACGCCGCGTTCGCGTGGCACTTCTCCACGTCGAGGTTTCCCATGTCCGACATCGTCATCACGCACGCGCTGCGCACCGCCATCGGCAAGTTCGGCGGCTCGCTCGCGAAGATTCCCGCGCCCGAGCTGGGCGCCACCGTCATCCGCGCGCTGTTGGCGCAGGCGCGCCTCGCCCCCGACCAGGTCTCCGAAGTGATCCTGGGCCAGGTGCTCGCCGCCGGCAGCGGGCAGAACCCCGCGCGGCAGGCGCTCATCCGCGCAGGCATTCCGAAGGAAGTTCCGGCGATGACGATCAACGTCGTCTGCGGCTCGGGGCTGAAGGCGGTGATGCTCGCCGCGCAGGCCATCGCGAACGGCGACGCCGACATCGTGATCGCCGGCGGCCAGGAGAACATGAGCGCGTCGCCGCACGTGCTGCCGGGTTCCCGCGACGGCTTCCGCATGGGCGACGCGAAGCTCGTCGACACGATGATCGTCGACGGCCTGTGGGACGTCTACAACCAGTACCACATGGGCGTGACCGCCGAGAACGTCGCGAAGCAGCACGGCATCTCCCGCGCGGAGCAGGATGCGTTCGCGGTGGCGTCGCAGAACAAGGCGGAGGCCGCGCAGAAGGCCGGCAAGTTCGCGGACGAGATCGTGCCGGTGCCGATTCCGCAGCGCAAGGGCGACCCGGTGCCGTTCGCCCACGACGAATTCGTGAAGGCCGGCACGACGCTCGATGCCGTTTCCGGTCTGAAGCCCGCGTTCGCGAAGGACGGTTCGGTGACGGCCGCCAACGCGTCCGGGCATCAACGACGGCGCGGCCGCGGTGCTCGTGATGTCGGCGGCGCGCGCGGCGCAGCTGGGATTGAAGCCGCTCGCGCGGATCAAGGCGTTCGCGACCGCCGGCGTGGACCCCGCGCTCATGGGCATGGGCCCGGTGCCCGCGTCGCGCCGCTGCCTGGAGAAGGCCGGCTGGCAAGCCCGCGGACCTCGACCTGATGGAGATCAACGAGGCATTCGCCGCGCAGGCGTGCGCGGTGAACAAGGAAATGGGCTGGGACACGAGCGCGCATCAACGTGAACGGCGGCGCGATCGCGCTCGGCCATCCGATCGGCGCGTCGGGCTGCCGCGTGCTGGTGTCGCTGCTGCACGAGATGGCGCGGCGCGACGCGAAGAAGGGCCTGGCGTCGCTGTGCATCGGCGGCGGCATGGGCGTGGCGCTGGCCGTCGAGCGATAGCGTTTCAAGGCAGTCCGGACGGGAGCCGGACCGCCCTCCCCCGCTGCGGCAATGAATCGCGGCGGCCGATCAGACCAGAACGGATTCACCAAGGAGGAAGCAAAGATGTCAGCAGACACGCATCGGGTCGCACTCGTGACCGGCGGCATGGGCGGACTGGGCGAGGCCATCTGCCTCAAGCTCGCCGCGCTCGGCTACACGGTCGTCACCACCTATTCGCCCGGCAACACCAAGGCCGACGAATGGCTCGCGGCGATGAAGGCGCAGGGCTACGCGTTCCATGCGTACCCGTGCGACGTCGCCGACTGGGAGTCCGCGGCGGCCTGCGTCAAGAAGGTCACCGACGAAGTCGGGCCAGGTCGACGTGCTGGTGAACAACGCGGGCATCACGCGCGACATGACGTTCAAGAAGATGGACAAGGCGAACTGGGACGCCGTGATGAAGACGAACCTCGATTCGTGCTTCAACATGACGAAGCAGGTCTGCGACGCGATGGCGGAGCGCGGCTGGGGCCGCATCATCAACATCTCGTCGGTCAACGGCCAGAAGGGCGCGTTCGGGCAGACCAACTATTCGGCCGCCAAGGCCGGCATGCACGGCTTCACCAAGGCGCTCGCGCTCGAATACGCGCGCAAGGGCGTGACGGTGAACACGATTTCGCCCGGCTACATCGGCACGAAGATGGTGATGGCGATCCCGACGGAAGTGCTGGATTCGAAGATCATCCCGCAAATCCCGATGGGACGACTGGGCAAGCCCGAGGAAGTGGCCGGGCTCGTCGCGTATCTGTCGAGCGAGGAAGCGGCGTTCGTCACGGGGGCCAACATCGCGATCAACGGCGGGCAGCACATGTTCTGACGGGCGGTCGCCACGGCTATCGCAATCGGGAACGGCGGGTCGCAGGACCCGCCGTTGCTGCACATGGAGGTTTGGCGGAGATGCGGGACTTCTACTCCGTCGCCCCCGCGAAGGCGGGGACCCAGTGACGTTGCGCAACGACGCTGGGTCCCCGCGTGCGCGGGGACGACGGAGCTTGGCCGATGCTCTGCTCCATTTGCTCGAAGATCACTAGAATGAGGCAGCCCGCGTCGAGGCGGCCCCGCGGGTGCGGCTCGGTACCCCGGCGCGAATCGCCAACACGGGAGTCACCATGACCGATGCGAAGAGCCTTCGGGCTCGCCCTGCCCTGTTGCGACTTTGCGCCACCGCGGGCATCGCGACGCTGTTGACGGGCGCGAACGCGCAGCAGCCCACGTCCGAGCAGGCCAGCGCGATCCGGTCGTCGTGCCGGTCCGATTTCCAGGCGAACTGCGCCGGCGTCCCCACGGGCGGGCAGGCGGCACTCGCGTGCCTCAAGCAGAACGCGGCGCGCGTGTCGCCGGCGTGCCAGCGCGCGCTGGCGGCGGTCGGCGGAGCATCAGCGCCCGTCGCGTCCTCCGCCGCGCCTGCGTCGGTACCCGCGGCGCCCGCATCGACGGCGCGTGCGCAGGCCGCCGCACCCGCTTCGCAGGGCATGGGCACCTGGCCGCACACCGTGGCAGGCGAGAACGGTACCGCCACGATCTACCAGCCGCAGGTGATCTCGTGGCCGGAACACCGCACGCTCAACGCGAGGATCGCGATCGGCATCACGCCCACGGGGGCGAAGACGCCGATGTTCGGCGTGATCGAGGTCGCGTTCGCCACGCAGACGGAGCTGGCGGAGCGCACCGTCGTGCTGACCGAGCCGCGGCTCGTGTCCGCGAAATTCCCGTCGGTGGATCCGGCGCAAGGCGGGCAGATCGAAGCGCGCATCCGCGCGGCGCTCGCGGCGATGGAGGTGAAGCGAGTGCCGCTCGCGAGCATCGTGCAGAGCCTCGAGCAGCAGGCGGGCAAACCCGCTGAGGTCGCGCTCGACAACACGCCGCCGCGCATCTTCGTCAGCACCCGCGCGGCGAGCCTCGTCGTGTTCGACGGCGAGCCGGTGCTGGCCCCCGTCGCCAATTCGTCGCTGTCCGTCGTCGTCAACACCAACTGGGACGTCTTCGTCGACAACGCGACGCGCACCTGGTACCTGCTCATCGGCGGCAGCTGGATGGCGGCACCCGATGCGAAGGGTCCGTGGATGCCGGCGGGTCCGCTGCCGCCCGCCTTCGCCGCGCTGCCGGCCGACGCGAACTTCGCGAACGTGAAGAAGCAGATCCCCGGCAGGCCGATGGCCGCGAAGGACGCGCCGACCGTGTTCACCGCGACCACGCCTTCCGCGATCATCGTCAGCACCGGCCCGCCGCAGTTCGTCCCGATCCGCGGCACGTCGCTGCAATACGTCGCGAACACCGACGCCGCGCTGTTCAAGGACACGAGCGATGGGCGTTTCTTCTACCTCGTGTCGGGCCGCTGGTTCGCCGCAGCCGACATCAACGGCCCGTGGACGTTCGCGACGACGAGCCTGCCCGCCGGCTTCGCGCGCATTCCGCCCGACAGCCCGCGCGCGTTCGTGCTCGCGTCGGTGCCGGGCACGCCGCAGGCGCAGGAAGCGCTGATCGAGGCGCAGATTCCGCAGCAGGGCACGCTCAACCGCGACACCGCGAAGCTCAGCGTCGCGTACGCGGGCGAACCGAAGTTCGCGCCCATTCCCGGCACGCCGATGAGCTATGCGGTCAACACGTCGTTCAACGTGATCGGGACGAGCGAAGGCTATTACGCGTGCTACCAGGGCGCGTGGTTCGCGGCCGCAGCACCCGCCGGCCCGTGGACACTCGCCGCCACGGTCCCGCAGGTGATCTACACGATCCCGCCCTCGAGCCCGATGTACCCGTGCACGTACGTGCGCGTGTACGCGGCGACGCCGCAGACGGTCACCTACGCGTACACGTCGGGCTACACGATGAGCTACGTCAGCGCGGGTGTGGTGGTCTACGGCACCGGCTACTACTACCCGCCCTACGTGTACCCGGCGCCGATCCCGATCTACTACCCGTATCCGTATTCGTACGCGGGCGCCACGTACTACAACTCGACGACCGGCGCGTGGGCGCAAGGCGGCGCGATCTACGGTCCCTATGGCGGCGCCGCGAAAGGCGGCACCTACTACAATCCGACCACCGGCGCGTACGCGCAGGGCGGTGCGATCTACGGACCCAACGGCGGCGCAGGCGCCTTCTCCGCGTACAACCCGACGACGGGCAGCTACGCGCACGGCAGCGCCGCCTACGGACCCGACGGCGCAGCGGCCAACGCAAGCTGGTACAACGCGAACACCGGCCGCACCGGATCGACCCAGCAGAACAGCAACGCCTACGGCCGCTGGGGCTCGACGACGGTGTCGGGCCCGAACCAGACCGTGCACACGCAAAGCCAGGGCAACGCGAGCGGATCCGCGGGCTCGTTCTCGTCGTCGAGCGGCGCCAAGGGGGCCGGCGTTTCGGGCGCGGGCGGCAACAGCGCCGGCGCGGTGAAGACCGCGGGCGGCGACGTGTACGCGGGCGCCGACGGCAACGTGTACAAGAAGACGGACGATGGCTGGCAGAAGTACGACAACGGATCATGGAACTCGGTCGACAAGCCGGCGAACGCGCGCTCGACGACGTCCACCGCGAATGCTGCCAACGCAACCCAGCGGCCGGCCGGCACGAATGCGCAGAGCGGCGCCGCGGCGGAGCAGCGTGCGGCCGGCGGCAGCGGCCAATACGGTGGCGAACGCCCGTCGGGCGGGGCGAGCAGCGGCTCGCGCTTCGAGGGCTCGTCGCAACTCGAGCAGGATCGCTCGGCGCGGATGGCCGGCGGCGCGCGCCAGCAGCAGTTCGAATCGATGCGCGGCGGCGGCGGCTTCGAAGGCCGCGGCGCGGCGGCCGGCGGTGGGTTCGCGGGCCGCGGCGGCGGCGGCGGCTTCCGCCGGTAGGCGCCAGTCCTCACCGATTTACTCGAAGTGTCGACGGGCACCGCATATCGCCCGTCGTTCCCGCGAAAGCGGGAACCCAGTGGCTTGCGCGTTTTGCCACCACGACACTGGGTCCCCGCGTTCGCGGGGACGACGACAGTACTGGTCATGCATTGCCGTAGTGTGCGATCGAACTCGTGTTCGGATGCTCGCTCGTTCAATGGTTTCCCGGCCGCGGCGCGACCTGCGCGCCAACGCCATCCTGGCGGAGGACGGCAACGATGAAACCCAAACCGTGGAATTCGATGGTCGTGCTGCTCGGCGCAGGCGCCCTCCTCGCGTCGAGCATCGCGGAAGCGCAGTGGGTGATGCTCGCGCGGCGCGCGGTGGGCCGGGTCGAGCAGATGTCGCAACAGTCGCCGCAGGCCAATGGCGCGAACTACGACGCGGCGGCCGTGATGCTCGAGGCGCCGGCCGACAAGGTGTACGCGGCGGTCCTGCGCGGCGTCGGCAATGCGCAGGGCATGCGCATCACGCGCGAGGATGCCGGCGAGCGCCTCGTCCAGTTCACCAACGGCAACCAGATCGCCGGCATCAAGGTGAGTCCGCTCGGCGACGCGCTGTCGCACATGATGATCTCGTCCGCGCATACGGGAAGCCAGCCCGATGCGGCCGCGCTCGTGATGAACGCGGTGCTGCGGGTCTGCAAGGACATGAACGTCGAGTGCTCGCAGGCGCGGCAGTAGTACCGGATCTCCCCGGACCGGGGGCGCCTCGCGGGGTTAGAACCTATCTCAAAATTGGCAAATGCATCGACGCCAATGCTGGATATCGTCGTTCCCGCGAAGGCGGGAACCCAGTGTCGTGGTCGTTCAACGGCTTAACGACACTGGATCCCCGCCTTCGCGGGGATGACGGTGGAAAGGGTCATGCCTTTTCGATTTCGAGATAGGTTCTAGACGAAACACTCTAATCCCGTCTCCCAAAAAGGAACCCCGCGATTCGCATCGCGGGGTTCGAGGCTGTATCAATCAGGAGGAGACATTGATACAGAAGGAGACATCACCACCCATCTTGGGACCGCCTTCGCGCTTGCAAGTTCCCGGGCGCGTTGGACGGGGTGGTGTCCCGGGCCGCCGGAAGGCCGGCGGCACGGGTAGCTGACGGTTGCTCGAGGCTTACTTGCGGCCCTTGACGGCCTTGGTCGCGGTAGCGGCGGCGGCGCGGACGTTCGCGTCGGTCATGCTGGCGACCTGCTTGCTGGCCTTCTGGAACTGGTCGAAAGCGGCGGTCGTGGCGGCCATCGTCGACTTGAAGGCGTTGACGGCGACGTCCGAACCGGCCGGCGCGTTCTTGCTCGCCTGGTCGACCCACGACGCCATGCCCTTCGTGTACACGCCGAACGCTTCCTCGGCCAGCGACGAGAAGCCGGCTTGCGCTTCGGTTGCCAGTTCGTACAGGTGACGCGAGTAGCCGACGGCGGCCTGCACCTGGGCTTCGGCGATCTTCGTGCGCAGCGCGAGCAGGTCCTGCACGTCCTTGACCTGGGCGACGGCTTGCGCGCCTTCGACCGACTGGGCCAGCGCAGCCTTGGCGGCGCCAAGGTTGAACTTCATGAGCTTCTCGGCGTTCTCGAACGACATCGCGGCGAACTTCGTGGCCTGCGCGACGTTGGTCTTGTTGATTTCGGCGAACTGTTCGGTAGCGTTGTACATGGTCATTTCCTTTGCAGTGGGTATCCGGGGACGGAAGGTCATTGGGTTCGATCCATCGCGCCGCGCCGCCTGCTGGCGCGCAACGCCTTCAGCACCGTTTTCGCGCATCACGTCAACGCGCGAACCTGAGCCCGATGCTGGAGCGGTCCGGATCGAACGAGTTACCGTTCTTGAGACCGCCCGCGGTGCCCGCTTCCGGCATGCTCCTCCTTCGCCGATTGCTGCACCGCACAAAACCCATTGTAGGGACGGGCCTCCCCCCTGTCAAGGATTTTTTGGTGCATTGCACCATCCTCGGTCTCCATACGTCCGACGAAAGTCAAACATCCGATAAATCAGCGGGTTATAATGACCGCGTCCCCCGCAGGAGCACGTTCGATGAGCAATCCCCTCCGCATGATCAAGAAGTACCCGAACCGCCGTCTGTACGACACGGCCAACAGCGGTTACATCACGCTCGCGGACGTGAAGCAGATGGTGCTCGACAACATCGACTTCCAGGTCATCGACGCCAAGTCCGGCGAGGACCTGACGCGCGCGATTCTGCTGCAGATCATCCTCGACGAGGAAGGTGGCGGCGTGCCGATGTTCAGCTCCGAAATGCTCTCGCAGATGATCCGGTTCTACGGCAGCGCGCAGCAGACGATCATGGGCCAGTACATGGAGCAGAACGTCAAGGCGTTCCTCGCGATCCAGAAGAAGCTGCAGGACCAGGCGAAGCAGGTCTACGGCGACAAGATGATGCTCACGCCGGACCTGTGGAAACAGTTCATGCAGATGCAGGCGCCGGCCATGCAGGGCATGCTCGGCAACTACCTCGAGCAGAGCGCCAAGCTGTTCATGGACATGCAGCAGCGGATGCAGGACCAGACGCGCGGAATGTTCACCGCGTTCCCCTTCCCGAACTTCGGCGGCGGCATGCCGGTCGGCGCGGAAGAAGAGAAGAAGCGCTGACCCCTCGGCTACGCAGCGCAGCAACCTCCGTTTGCTGCGCCGCATTGCTGCATCGCGTGATGAAACCCCAGACGCTGGATCGTTGCCCTGACGGCGGGGTCGGCACGCTAGACAACGGTTTCGACCCACGCGGGCGACCCGCATCGAATCGATCCAATTCCGACAACGCTGCGCCAAACGGCGCGCGTCTGCGCGAGGCCGGCGTGGGGCTGGCTGGCGGGGCGGCCATCGATCCTTGCGGAAATGCATGACCCCTACTCCGGCGTCGCCGCGAAGGCGGGGACCCAGCGCATCAGCCGCAGCGCGCCGTGGCACCGGGAGTCGTCGTCCCCGCGAAGGCGGGGACCCAGCGACTTCGCTCGAACGACGCTGGGTCCCCGCCTTCGCGGGGACGACGGGTGCGTTCTGGATGCTGTGATCCGTTGTTGAAACGACCCGCACGAGGCCGCTGAAGCCTCCTCGAGCATGCCCCCGATGACCCCGCCCAACCCCCCCCGCCGTCCGCGTTCGCGCAAAACCGAAGCCGCCCCGCCGCGCGTCGGCTTCGTGTCGCTCGGCTGCCCCAAGGCCCTGGTCGACTCCGAGCAGATCCTCACGCAACTGCGCGCCGAGGGATACGCGATCTCGCCATCGTACGAGGGCGCGGACCTGGTCGTCGTCAATACGTGCGGTTTCATCGACGCGGCGGTCGCGGAATCGCTCGACGCGATCGGCGAGGCGCTCGCGGAAAACGGCAAGGTCGTCGTCACCGGGTGCCTGGGCGCCAAGGCAGGCGGCGACTTCGTCCGCGACGCGCACCCGAGGGTGCTCGCCGTCACCGGCCCGCACGCGACGCAGGAAGTGATGGCGGCCGTGCACCTGCACCTGCCGAAGCCGCACGATCCGTTCGTCGACCTCGTGCCCCCCCAGGGCATCAAGCTCACGCCGTCGCATTACGCGTATCTCAAGATCAGCGAAGGCTGCAACCACCGCTGCACGTTCTGCATCATCCCCGCGCTGCGCGGCGACCTCGTGAGCCGCCCGCTGGGCGACGTGATGCAGGAAGCGGAGAACCTCGTGAAGGCCGGTGTCAAGGAACTGCTGGTGGTGTCGCAGGACACGAGTGCCTACGGCGTCGACGTCCGCTATCGCACCGGCTTCTGGCGCGGCCGTCCGGTGAAGACGCGGATGACCGAGCTCGCGCAGGCGCTGTCCGAACTCGGCGTATGGGTCCGCCTGCATTACGTCTATCCGTATCCGCACGTCGACGAGGTGATCCCGCTGATGAGCGAGCGCGGCCTGCTGCCGTACCTCGACGTGCCCTTCCAGCATGCGAGCCCGCGCATCCTGAAGCTCATGAAGCGCCCCGCCAACACGGAGAACACGCTGGCGCGCATCCGCGCGTGGCGTGCCGCGTGCCCGGACCTCACGATCCGCTCGACGTTCATCGCCGGATTCCCGGGCGAGACGGAGCGCGAGTTCGCGGAACTCCTGGCGTTTCTCGAAGAGGCGCAGCTCGACCGCGTGGGCTGCTTCGCGTATTCGCCGGTCGACGGTGCTGCCGCCAACGCGCTGCCCGACCCGGTGCCGGTCGAGGAGCGCGAAGCGCGACAGATGCGCTTCATGGAAACGCAGGCGCGCATCAGCGCCACGCGGCTCAAGCGCCGCATCGGCCAGACGATCGACGTGCTGGTCGACGCCGTGGAAGGCGATATCGCGCTCGCCCGCTCGTCGGCGGACGCGCCGGAGATCGATGGCGTCGTGCGCGTCGCCGACGGCGGTGCGTGCAGGCCCGGCACGTTCGCGCGGGTGATCGTCACCGGCGCGGACGCGCACGACCTCACCGCGCGCCTCGCCCCCGCGGACGCCTGACCCCGCGGCGACATCCGCGGGTGGCGGCGGGCAATGGCCGTCCGCTCCGCGGGCGTCGACGTCGAAGTCGGCAGCGGACGCGGCGCAGGATCGCATCGACAAGTCGCGCCGATTCCGGTAAAAACGACCGATTGAAATTCACCTGGCGTCGGCCCGCCGTCCATCGGCAGCGGCCCGCTGTTTCGCCGCGTCGCACCTCCGGATCGACCCAAGATGAACGCCATGCCCGTTTGCCGTTCGCGCCTGCTCCTGCTCGTGCTCGCCGCCGGCGTCGCCACCCTCGCCGCGTGCGCCCGCGAAGCACCGAAGGCCGCCGCGAAGGGACCCGTCGACGTCACCGTGATCACCGTGGCGCGCAAGGACGTGCCCATAACGGCGGTCTACGTCGCGCAAACGCAGAGTTCGCAGGCGGTGAACATCCAGGCCCGCGTGTCGGGCTTCCTCGACAAGCGGATGTACGTCGAGGGCTCGCTCGTCAAGAACGGGCAGGTGCTGTTCCAGATGGACCAGAAGCCGTTCCAGGCGCAGGTCGACGCCGCGAAGGCGGCGCTCGCGCGCCAGCAGGCGGCGGCCGAGGTGGCGAAGCAGAACCTCGCGCGCACCAAGCCGCTCGCGCAGGCGAACGCCCTGTCGCAGAAGGACCTGGACGACGCGACGGGCCAGGCGGAGCAGACGCAGGCGGCGGTCGAGCAGGCGAAGGCCGACCTCGACACGGCGCAGCTCAATCTCTCGTACACGACGATCCGCTCCCCGGTCGACGGCGTGTCGAGCTACGCCGTGGTGGCCGACGGGACGTACCTCTGCCCGACCAACGCGCAGCTGACGACGGTCTCGGTGCTGACGCCGATGTGGATCAACTTCAGCGTCTCGGAAAACGAGATGGAGCGCATCCGCAACGAAGTGCGCTCCGGCGTCCTCAAGCTGCCCGATGGCGGCAAGTTCGTCGTCCAGGTCGAGTTGGTCGACGGCAACCTCTTTCCCTATACCGGGCAGATCACGTTCGCGGATCCCTCGTACAACCCCACGACCGGTACCTTCCTGCTGCGCGCGACGGTGAACAATCCGGCGGGCGTGCTGCGACCCAACCAGTACGTGCGCGTGCGCCTGACGGGCGCGATCCGCCCCAACGCCGTGGTGGTGCCGCAGCGCGCCGTGCAGCAGAGTGCCAAGGGCCACTTCGTGTGGGTCGCGGGCAAGGACGACAAGGCCGAGTTGCGCCCGGTCGTCGTCGGCGACTGGAAGGGCGAAGGTTGGCTCATCGCGGAGGGCCTGGCCGACGGTGACCGGGTGGTCGTCGACGGCGGCGTGCGCCTCACGGCGGAAGCGCCGGTCAAGGCCACCGCCTACGTGCCGCCGGCGACGGTGCCCGCCAAGGGCACGGCGGCCCGCGTGGCGCCGTCCGCGTCGCCGTCCGGCGTGGCGATCCGGTTCCCGCCCGGGCAGGCGGTGCTGGACACCGACGCGCAGCGCGCGCTGCGCATCGCCGCAGCCGCGTATGTCGGCATCGGTACCGAGATCGTGGTGACCGGCTACGCCGACCGCACCGGCAACGTCGCCGGCAACGTCGAAGTGGCCAGGAAGCGCGCGCTCGCGGTGCGCGACGAGCTCGTGAAGCTCGGCGTCGACGCGCGGCGCATCAAGCTCGCGCCGCCGACGGAGGTCACGGGCAGCGGTACCGACGACGAAGCCCGGCGCGTCGACATCCGCGTCATTTCGTAAGCGGGCCCCCGGCATGTTTTCCCGCTTCTTCATCGAACGGCCGATCTTCGCGGCCGTCGTCGCCATCATCCTCGCGCTGGCCGGGATCGTCGCGATGACGCAGCTCCCGGTCGCGCAGTATCCGACGATCACGCCGGTGCAGGTGACGATCTCCGCCACCTATCCGGGGGCGGACTCGCGGACGCTCGCCGAATCGGTGGCGTCGCCGATCGAGCAGCAGATCAACGGCGTGGACAACATGCTCTACATGTCGTCCATCAGCTCGTCGACCGGCCAGCTCACGATGACCGTGTATTTCTCGCTCGACACCGACCCGGACATCGCGCAGGTGCAGGTGCAGAACCGCGTGAACCTCGCGATGCCGCAGCTGCCCTCCGCCGTCGTGCAGCAGGGCGTGAACGTGCAGAAGAAATCGTCGTCGATCATGATGCTGGTGGCGGTGTTCGCGAAGGACAACCGCTACAGCGCGAACTACATCGCCAACTACGCCAACGTCTACGTGCTGGACGCGCTGAAGCGCGTGAACGGCGCCGGGCAGGCGCAGATCATGGGCGTGCCCAACCAGGCGATGCGGATCTGGATGAACCCGGACCGGATGGCCTCGCTCGGCATCACCACGTCGGACATCGCCAACGCGGTGAACCAGCAGAACCAGCTGTTCGGCGCCGGCCAGATCGGCCAGCAGCCCAACGCCGGCCAGGTCGAGCTCACGTTCCCGGTCATCACGCAGCCGCAGTTCACCGAACCGAAGCAGTACGAGAACATCATCCTGCGTGCGTCGCAGGACGGCAGCGCCATCGTGCGGGTGGGCGACGTCGCGCGCGCCGAGATCGGCCTCCAGCAGTACATCGTCGACAGCCACATGAACGGCGTGCCGGCCACGGTGATCGCGGTCTACCAGCAGCCCGGCGCCAACGGGCTCATCGTGTCGCAATCGGTGCGCAAGACGATGGAGGACATGAAGACCCGGTTCCCGGAAGGCATGGACTACTCGATCTCGCTCGACACCAACGACTTCGTGCGGCTGTCGATCAAGGAAGTGATCAAGACGCTGTTCGAGGCCATCCTGCTCGTGGTGCTGGTGGTCTACCTGTTCCTGCAGAGCTTCCGCACCACGGTCATCTGCAGCGTCGCCATCTGCGTGGCGCTGATCACCACGTTCGCCGGCATGCTGGCGCTGGGCTTCTCGATCAATCTCCTCACGCTGTTCGGGCTGGTGCTGGCCATCGGCATGGTCGTCGACGACGCGATCGTCGTCGTGGAGAACGTCGAGCGCAACATGCACCAGCACCAGCTGGGGCCGAAGGAAGCCACGATCCGCTCGATGGACGAGATCGCGAGCTCGCTCGTCGCGGTGGTGCTCGTCATGTGCTCGGTGTTCATCCCCGCCGCGTTCCTGCCCGGCACCACCGGGCAGCTCTACAAGCAGTTCGCGATCACCATCGTGATCTCGGTGTCGGTGTCGGGCTTCATCGCGCTGACGCTCACGCCCGCGATGTGCGCGGTGATGCTGAAGCACAACCCGCCGCCGACGAAGGGCTTCTTCGCGTGGTTCAACCGGCAGGTGGACCACGTCACGCAGCTCTTCGGCGACGCGGTCACGTTCACGATCAAGCGCATGGTCGTGGCGCTGGTGCTGCTCGCCGCGTTCCTGTACGCGATCTGGCACCTGTTCCACATCATCCCGACCTCGTTCGTGCCCAACGAGGACCAGGGCTACGCGATGGCGGCGATCATCATGCCGCAGGCGGCGAGCCTGTCGCGCACGCAGGCCATCGCCGACAAGGCCGACGCGATCTTCCGCGACCTGCCGGGCGTTGCGACGCGGACGGTCGTCACCGGCTACAGCCTGCTCGACAGCGGCTTCAAGACCAACGCCGGCACGATCTTCGTCACATTCACCGACTTCGACTCGCGCTACAAGGACGTCGATACGGCGAAGGCGCAGAACGCGCGCGCGATCCTCCAGGGCTTCTACGCCAAGGCCAGCCAGATCGAAGGCGCGATCGTGGTGCCCATCGCGCCACCGGCGATTCCCGGCATCGGCACCACCGGCGGTTTCGAGTTCTGGATCCAGGACACGGGCACCGGCGATCCGGTGGCCTTGGACGGCGTGATGCAGGACTTCCTCAAGAAGGCGCGCGAGCGGCCCGAACTCACCGGCCTCGCGACGACCTACACCGCGGCCACCCAGCAATTGCGCGCCGACGTCGACCGCGACCGTGCGCAGCTCCTGGGCGTCCCGATCCAGGATGTCTACAGCGCGATCCAGGCGCAGTTCGGCTCGCTCGCGGTCTCGCAGTACAACCTGTACAGCAACGTGTGGTGGGTGGTCGTGCAATCCGATGCGCCGTTCCGGCAGAACCCGGAGGACCTGACGCGCCTGTACACGCGCAACAACCAGAACCAGATGGTGCCGCTGTCCGCGCTCGTCACCACCAAGTGGACGTCCGGCCCGGACATCCTGCCGCACTTCAACGGCTTCCCTGCCGCGAAGATCAACGGCAACGCCGCGGCGGGCTACAGCTCCGGCCAGGCCATCGCGACGATGGAGGAAGTCGCGAAGGACGTGCTGCCGCCGGGCTACCAGTTCGCATGGTCGGGCCTCGCGTTCCAGGAGAAGCAGTCGGGCGGGACGTCGGGGCTCGCGTTCGTGTTCGGGCTCATCATCGTGTTCCTCGTGCTCGCGGCCCAGTACGAATCGTGGACGCTGCCCGGCGCGGTGATGACCGCCGTGCCCTTCGGCATCCTGGGCGCACTGCTCACCAACCATCTGCGCGGCCTCGAGAACGACGTCTACTTCCAGATCGGCCTCCTCGTGCTGATCGGCCTGGGCGCCAAGAACGCGGTGCTGCGCGTGTCGGCGGCGGTCGAGTTCCGCAAGCAGGGCAAGTCGATCATGGAAGCGACGATCCTCGCCGGCGAGCAGCGACTGCGCCCGATCATCATGACGTCGCTCGCGTTCGCGATCGGCTGCCTGCCGTTGGCACTCGCGGTGGGCGCGGGCGCCAACGCGCGCCACTCGATCGGCACCGGCATCATCGGCGGCATGTTGGGCGAGACGACGCTCGCGATGCTGTACGTGCCGCTCTTCTTCTACATCTTCGACCGGCTGAAGGAGCGCGGCGAGGAGAAGAAGAACAAGGCCGCGCAAAGCGCCGACGAGTCCCCTGCCCCCGCCCCGGCGGAAACGACACCCGCGCCGCGCGCGGAAGGCGACTGACGATGCGCCGCATCGCTGCTCCGCTCGCGATCGCCGCGCTCCTGGCGGGTTGCACGGTCGGGCCCGACTACACGCGCCCGCCCGTCGACGCACCGGCGGCGTTCATCTACGAGCCCAAGGACGCCGCCGACACCGCGAACACGCAGTGGTGGAAGCAGTTCGACGATCCGGTGCTCGACCAGCTCATCGCGGAGGCGCTCGCGCACAACCTCAACGTGAAGGTGGCCGCCGCCAACGTCGAGCAGGCCGCGGGCTTCCTGACGCAGACCCGCTCGCAGCTCTTTCCGCAGGTGGGCTACGACGGCAGCGGGCAGCGGGCGCGCTCGTCGGAGTCGAGTGCAACACCCGAGTTGTCGCGCCTCCTGCCGAATCCGCAGACGTCCTACCAGGCGCTGCTGTCGGTGTCCTGGGAGCTCGACCTCTGGGGCCGCATCCGCCGCCTGTCCGAGAGTGCGCGCGCGAACCTGCTCGCCACCGACGAGGCGCGCCGCGGCGTGGTGCTGTCGCTGGTCGCGTCCGTGGCGAGCAACTACCTCACGCTGCGGGGATTGGACGAACAGCTCGTCGTCGCCAAGCGGACGCTCGAGACGTACGCCGAATCGCTGCGCCTGTTCGAGCTGCAGTTCAAGTACGGCCAGATCTCGCAGATGAACGTGGCGCAGGTGCAGTCGCAGTACGAGACCGCGGCCGCGCAGATCCCGGTGATCGAGAACCAGATCGCGCAGACGCAGAACGCGCTGTCGGTGCTCGTGGGACGCAATCCCGGCGCCATCCCGCGCGGCAGGAACATCTACCAGCTGGGACTGCCGAAGGTACCTTCCGGCGTGCCCTCCGCGCTCCTCGAGCGGCGGCCCGACCTGAAGCAGGCGGAGGACAACCTCATCGCCGCGAACGCGCAGATCGGCGCGGCGAAGGCGCTGTACTTCCCCACGATCTCGCTGACGGGGGCGGCCGGGACGTCGAGCAACGCGCTCGACAACCTCTTCACCGGCCCCGCGCGCGTGTGGAGCTACGCCGGCACGCTCACCGGTCCCATCTTCACCTTCGGCGCCGTGAGCGGCCAGGTGGCGCAGGCCGAGGGCGCGCAGCAGGCCGCGCTGTACGGCTATCGGTACGCGATCCAGAGCGCGTTCGCGGACGTGGAGAACGCGCTCGTCGCCGCGCAGAAGCTCGCGGTGCAACTCGCCGCGCAGGAGCGCCTGGTGGCGGCGCTGCGCGATTACGCGCGTCTGGCGAAGATGCAGTACGACGGCGGGTACACGTCCTACACCACGGTGCTGCAGGCGGAGCAGTCGCTGTTTCCCGCCGAGCTGCAGTTGGCGTCGGTGCGCGCGTCGGTGTTCTCGTCCTGCGTCGCGATCTACAAGGCGATGGGGGGCGGCTGGGTGGTCGAGGCCGACCGGATGACCGGCGATGCCGCGTTGCCGCCGGACGGGCGTTCCACCGGGATGCCCCCGCTGTTCTGACGCGCCGCGCCCCCGTCGCTCCTTGATGGCGGTCAACGGCCGTCCGCCCCGTTGGCCTACAGTGGAGGCAGTGCCGCAGCCGGCCCCCGCCGGCGCATCGCGCCCGCGGCCACTTCCCTGCGATGCAGCCTCCGGCGGATTCCCGCATCCCTGTGGAGGACACCCCATGAGCCGCATCGAAAAAGACTTCCTTGGCGCCAAGGAGCTCCCGGACACCGCGTACTACGGCGTGCAGACGCTGCGCGGCAAGGAGAACTTCCACATCACCGGCATCCCGATGGCGACGGAGCCCTACTTCGTCAAGGCGTTCGGCTACGTGAAGAAGGCGGCGGCGCTCGCCAACCGCGACCTGGGCGTGCTCGACGCGAGTATCGCCGACGCGATCGTCGCCGCGTGCGACCGGCTCATCGCCGGCGAGATGCGCGACCAGTTCGTCACCGACTTCATCCAGGGTGGCGCGGGCACGTCGACCAACATGAACGCGAACGAAGTGATCGCGAACATGGCGCTCGAGACGCTGGGCCACGCGAAGGGCGAATACCAGTACGTGAGCCCGAACGACCACGTGAATTTCGGGCAATCGACCAACGATGTCTACCCGACCGCATTCCGGCTCGCGCTGATCCTGCGGCTCAACGCCTACATGGAGGCGCTGTCGCGGCTGCGGGACGCGTTTTTCGCCAAGGGCAAGGAATTCGAGCGCGTGCTGAAGATGGGCCGCACGCACCTGCAGGATGCCGTCCCCATGTCGCTCGGGCAGGAGTTCCACGGCTGGGGCACGACGATGAACGAGGAAGTGCAGCGGATCGCCGAGGTGCGCGCGCTGCTGCACGAGATCAACCTGGGCGCGACCGCGATCGGCACGACCGTCACCGCGCACCCCGGCTATCCGGAGCTCGCGACGAAGTACCTGTCGGAGCTCACCGGCACGAAGTTCATCCTCGCGGGCGACCTGATCGAGGCGACGTCGGACACCGGCGCGTACGTGCTGCTCTCGGGCGTGCTCAAGCGCACGTCGTCCAAGCTCACCAAGATCTGCAACGATATCCGGCTGCTCGCGTCCGGTCCGCGGTGCGGCTTCAACGAGATCAACCTGCCGCAGATGCAGCCGGGCAGCTCGATCATGCCGGGCAAGGTGAACCCGGTGATGCCGGAGGTCGTGAACCAGGTCGGCTTCCTCGTGATCGGGATGGACCTGACCGTGACGCTCGCCGCGTCGGCCGGCCAGCTGCAGCTGAACGTGATGGAGCCCGTCATCACGTTCGCGCTGTTCATGTCGATCAACGCGATGGAGAACGCCGTCGACTCGCTGCGCGTGCACTGCATCGACGGCATCACCGCCAACGCGGAGCGCTCGCGCGACATGGTGCTGAACTCGCTCGGCATCGTGACGGTGTTGAAGCCCTCGCTCGGGTACAAGCAATGCGCGGACATCGCGCGCGAGGGTTACGAGACCGGCCGGTCGCTGCACGACATCGTCGTCGTCGAGCGCAAGCTGATGTCGCAGGAGAAATGGGACGAAGTGTTCTCGTTCGAGAACCTGATCAGCCCGAAGTTCGAGCAGTAACGGTATCGCGCCTCGGGCGCGGAGCAATGTCATGTCGCTGTCGATCGTGCTGCAGTTCGTCGTCGTGCTCGCCGCCATCTGGATGGGGGCCCGGTTCTCCGGCATCGGGCTCGGCCTGTGGGGCGCCGTAGGATTGCTGGTGCTGGTGGCGGGCTTCGGCGTGGCGCCCACGTCGCCGCCCGTCGACGTGATGCTGATCATCCTGGCGGTGATCATGGCGGCCTCCGTCATGGACGCGGCCGGCGGCATCGACTTCCTCGTCCGGATCGCCGAGCGGATCATCCGCGCGAATCCCAAGTACGTGACGATCGTCGCGCCGCTGACCACGTGGTGCTTCACGTTCGTTTCCGGCACCGGGCACATCGTCTATCCGCTGCTGCCGGTGATCTACGAGACCGCGCACCAGAACGGCATCCGTCCCGAGCGGCCGATGGCGATCGCGACGATCGCATCGCAGCAGGCGATCACCGCAAGCCCCGTCGCGGCCGCGACCGCGGCGATGATCGGCCTCTTCGCCGAAAAGGGCATGACGCAGTGGGGCCTGGCGCAGATCCTGATGATCTGCGTGCCGGCCACACTCACCGGCGTGATCCTCGGCGCGATCGTGTCGATGTTCCTCGGCAAGGACCTGGCCGACGATCCGGAGTACCAGGCGCGGCTCGCGGCAGGCACGATCCCCGCGCCGATGGGCGCCGGCGAGCGGCCGCCGCTCGCGCCGGCGGCCAGGGCGTCCGCGCTGATCTTCCTCACCGGCGTCGCGCTGGTCGTCGCGTTCGGATTCTTCCCGGCGCTGCGCACGCTGCCCGGCGCCAAGAGCGCGCTCGCGATGCCGGTCGTCATCGAGATCGTGATGATGTCGGTGGCCGCCATCATGCTGCTCGTGACGAAGGTTCCGGTCGACGCGATTCCGAAGACGTCCACGCTGAAGGCGGGCGTGGTCGCCGTCATCGGCATCTTCGGCCTCGCGTGGCTGGGCGACAGCTTCATCGCCGCGCACAAGGACGTGATCGTGCCCGCCATCGGCGCCTGGGCCGAAAGAGCACCGTGGACGTTCGCGTTCGGTCTCTTCTTCGCGTCCGTGCTGCTGTACAGCCAGGCCGCGACCACGCGCGCGATCATGCCGCTGGGCATCGCGCTCGGCATTCCGCCGCAGTTCCTGATCGGGATGTTCCCGTCGGTCAACGGCTACTTCTTCATCCCGACGTACGGTTCGCTGATCGCGGCGATCAACTTCGACCTGTCCGGGACCACGAGGATCGGCAAGTACGTGCTGAACCACTCGTTCATGATTCCGGGGCTCGTCGCAACCGCAGGTGCGGTGACGACCGGACTGCTGCTGGCGAAGGTGATGTTCTGACGAAAGGTGCGCCATGAGTCGGCCATGCGGTAGCGCACCGTACGCCTGCCGGCGGCCTCTGCGGCGCAACGTGTCGGTTGCCGTCGGTGCGCTGCTGGCGGCGAGCGTCGCCTCGGCGCAGGGCATCTCGCCCGGCGACGTGCCCAAGGAAGGTTTCAAGCTGCCCGGCGGCATCGAGCCGGTGCTGCAGCTGCGCACGTACTACTTCGACCAGGAGAGCACGAGCGGCGCGCCGAGCAAGGCGTGGGCGCTGGGCGGCTGGGTCGGCGCGCGCAGCCCGTGGTGGGGTGACGTCTTCCAGGCGGCGGTCAATTTCTACACGTCGCAGAAGCTCTACGGGCCGGAGGGTGAAGGCGGCACGAAGCTCCTCACGTCCGAACAGGACCCGATCAATGTACTCGGCGAAGCCTTCGGCGCTTTCCGCTTTGCGGGCCAGACGTTCACGGGGTATCGCCAACTCATCAATCGCCCGTTCATCAATCCGCAGGACAGCCGGATGGTGCCCAACACGTTCGAGGCCTACACGTTGTCGGGGAAGGTCGCGGACGTGGCGTACACGGGCGGCTACATCACCAAGGAGAAGGTGCGCGATACCGAGAGCTTCCGCTGGATGTCGAACGTCGCCGGCGGCACCGGCGACCAGCAGGGCGTGGCGTTCGCCGGCGGCACGTGGAACTTCGGCAAGGGTGGCTACGTCCGCGCCGACGTGCAGTACGCATTCGACGTTTTCAACACGTTCTACGCCGACGTCCGCTACCCGTTCGCCGTGGACGACAAGACCGGCATCGTGCTCGGCGCGCAGTACTACCCGCAGACGTCGGTCGGCGGCGAGCAGCTCGGCTCGTTCTCGACGTGGGGCTACGGGCTGCAGGCGGCCGTCACGCACGGACCGGTCGGCGCGCAGCTCTACTGGACGCAGACCGGCACGGGACGTGACACGCTGAGTCCGTTCGGCGACCACCCGTCGTACCTCAACCTGATGCAGGTGTCGTTCAGCACGGCCGGCGAAAAGGCGTGGGGGATCGGCGCCAACGTCGACTTCACGGGCATCGGCGCTCCGGGGTTGACTGCGGCCGCCATCTACGCCGAAGGCCGTGACCGCCTGGACTACACGACCGGCGCGCCGATGCCGGACCGCAACGAGACCGACGTCCGCATCGATTACGCTTTTGCCAAGGGATCGGTTCTCGAGGGCTTCAGCGCGACGTTCCGCTACTCGTGGCTCGATCAGGACGGGGCCGCGCAAACCGGCACGCAGCTGCGGGCGTACGTGAACTACGCGGTGCGGTTCTGAATGCGACGTCGGGCGCCGTGGAATCCGGACCGGTTGGGCTCGAAGCTCGCGGCAAGTTCTCCCGCCTTGCCCCTCACCCCAGCCCACTCTCCTCCTTGCTGGGAGAGGGCGCGAATCGGTGGATACGCCTCGGCACGACCTGCCGCACCGTGAACCGCTGAACCAAAGCCGGGGAGGCCTCCGACGCGTGTCAGTCCGGCGGCAGCCCGAGCAGCTCGAACGCGCGGCGCAGCTCGACGCTCATCGGCATGTCGACGCTGCGGCCGCCGGGAAGCGGCCGCACGAACCAGCGGTTGTAGATCCAGGCGATCTCGCGGCTTTCCGCCAGCGCGCGCAGAGTGCGTTCGACCGCATCGGCGAATGCGGCCTCGCCGCGCGGGAACGCGATGCCGTACGGCTCGAACGAGAACATCGGACCCACGACGCGGAAGTCGCGTTCGCTGCCGGTTTCGGCGAGCACGCCGCGCAGCAGCGCCTCGTCGGCCGCGAGCGCATCCGCCTTGCCTCCGGACACCACCGCGAGCGCGTCGCGATAGTCGTCCGCGACGACGAACGTCGCCCCAAGCCCGCGTAGCCGGTCGAGTTCGCGCATCGCGGCCTCGTTGGTCGTCCCGCCGACGACCGCGACGCGGCGTCCGGCAAGATCGGTCAAGCCGCGAATGGCGCTGTCGCGCGGCACGGCCAGGCGCGTGCCGGTGACGAAGATCACCGGCGAGAAGGCGACGCGCTCGCTGCGCGCGCGGGTGATCGTCGTCGAGCCGCACTCGAAGTCGACGGCGCCCGATACGACCCGCTCGATGCGATCCTGCGCGCTTACGCGCACGTACTCGGTGCGCAGCGCCGGGACGCCGAGATCCTCGGCCAGCGTCGCAACGATCGCCCGGCACAGTTCGAGGGAATAGCCGACCGGCTTGCCATCGGAACCGACGAACGAGAACGGGATCGCGCCGTCGCGATAGCCCAGGCGTACCACCTGCGTGTCCTTGATGCGCTGCATCCGCGCCGACAGCGCGTCCGGCCACGCGCGCGGCACGACCGCCGCGCTCGCGACCCCAACGGCGAACGAACAGGCAACGACGCACGCGAGCGTCGCGAGCGAGCGCGCGACCGTGCTCACGCGCCTACCTCCGTGCTGCGCACTCCGGCGCATTGGGCAATGAGGCCCTCGGGGACGGCCCGGCGGGCGGACTGGATTACCTTCGTGCTGCGCACTCCGGCGCATTGGGCAATGAGGCCCTTGGGACGGCCCGGCGGGCTCATGCCGTCGGGACCACCGGCGGCGCGTGCGCAGCGGCGTCGGCGTTCTCCGGCAATTGCGGCCCGAGCGCACCTTCCCACTTCGCCACGACCGCCGTCGCGATGCCGTTGCCGATCACGTTGGTGGCCGTGCGCCCCATGTCGAGGAAGTGGTCGATGCCCATGATCAACAGCAGTCCGGCCTCGGGCAGCCCGAACATCGGCAGCACGGCGGCGACGACGACCAGCGACGCGCGCGGCACGCCGGCCACGCCCTTGCTGGACAGCATCATCACCAGCAGCAGCGTGACCTGCTGGCCGAACGACATCTCGATGCCGTAGGCCTGCGCGATGAACAGCGCCGCGAAGGCCTGATACACCATCGAGCCGTCGAGGTTGAACGAGTAGCCCAGCGGCAGCGTCAACGCGGTGACGCGCGGGTCGACGCCGAACTTGTCGAGCCGCTCCATGAGTTTCGGGTACGCGGCTTCGCTGCTCGCCGTCGTGAACGCGATCAGCATCGGTTCGCGCACCGATTTCATGAGCGCGAACACCCGCGGGCCGAGGAAAACGAACCCTGCGGTGACCAGCAGCGCCCACAGCACGAACAGGCTCACGTAGAACGTGCCGATGAACTTGCCGTAGGTCGCGAGCACGCCGATGCCCTGCGTCGTGATCGCGGCGGCGACCGCGCCGAAGACGCCAAGCGGGGCGAAGAACATCACGTACTCGGTGAGCTTCAGCATCGCGTGCGCGAGCTCGTCGATGAACTTCGTGACCGTCACGGCCGGCTTGTCCTTCAGCGCGGTCAGCGCGAAGCCGAAGAAGAGGCTGAACACGAGGATCTGCAGGATTTCGTTCGTCGCCATCGCCTCGAAGAAGCTCTTCGGGAAGACATGGACGATGAACTCCTTGAGCGACAGGCCGCCGGTCTTGAGATTCGTCGCGGTGCCGGCATCCGGCAGCGGCATGTTGAGGTTGGCACCCGGCTGGAAGAGGTTGGCGAATGCCATGCCGAGGAAGAGCGACACCAGGGAGGCCGTGATGAACCACGTCAGCGCCTTCAGTCCGATGCGGCCGACCGTCTTCGCGTCGCCCGTGCCGGCGATGCCCGCGACGACGGTGGAGAACACCAGCGGCGCGATGATCATCTTGATGAGCCGCAGGAAGATGTCGGCCATCACCGAGAAGTAGCCGGCGATCGACGCCGCCGTGGCCGCATCGGGTGCCAGCTCGTTCGCGGCGTAGCCGGCGAGGACGCCGGCGACCGCCGCGACGATGATCATGAGCGTGAGCTTCGAGCGCATTGCCGGTGCCCCTTCCGTTCTGCCGCTACGCGCGGTTCATCGTACAACCCCGCTCCACCGGCATCGTCGGAAAGTCGCGAATAGCATGATCTGGCGCAAACGCGCGCGCGCGGGGCCCGACCTGGCTGGGCTGCCGGATGTCGTAGAATAGCGCCCCCGCACTCACTGCGACCTACACGAGGAAACTATCCATGAACAAGCTTCTGGCATCGACCGTATTCGCCATCGCCGGTCTCGCGACCGCCGTCGCCCTTCCGGGCGCCGCCATCGCGCAGACCGGCGCCGTCGTCGCCGGCACCGCACCCGGCAAGGGCGGCGTCGCCGAAGTCGTCAAGATGACCGCCACGATCACGGCGATCGACAAGGCGACGCGCGACGTCACGCTGAAGGGCCCGCAGGGCAACGAGGTGGTGCTGACCGCAGGTCCGGACGTCAAGAATTTCGACCAGATGAAGGTCGGCGACCAGGTGGCCGTCGAATACGTGCAGGCGCTCACGCTGGAACTGAAGAAGGGCGGCGGACTCGTCGTCGCGCGCACCGAGCAGAAGGGCGCCGCGGCCGCCAAGCCGGGCGAGAAGCCCGCCGGCGCCGTCGGACGCCAGGTCACCGTCGTTGCGGACGTCATCGCCGTCGATGCGGCGAAGCAGTCGATCACGCTCAAGGGACCGCAGCGTACGGTCGAGATGCGCATCGCCGATCCGGAGCAGTTCAAGCGCGTCGCCAAGGGCGACCAGGTCGAGGCGACGTACACGCAGGCGCTCGCCATGGCGGTCACGCCGGTCGCGAAGAAGTAAACGCTCTCCGGTTGCGCGGGTCGCGTCCGGCGTGCGGACGGACTCGCGCGCCGCGGCCGGTGTCCGCACCGGCCCCCACGCGGGCGCCCCGACCGGGATTGCGACCGCGCCGCCCGGTCCGCAGCGAGTCCGGGCCGGACCCCGCCACCGCCGGGGTGTCCGACGCCCCCTCCGCCGCGATGACTCGACAGGGCGAGGACCGCGCTGCAATAATGCGCGCTTCCACGTGCTGCAGAGCCGTTCCTGCGCCGTTCACGTCCTGCCGCTCCTGCCGTCACGAGGTCCCATGAAGACACGCACCGCGTCGAAGGCGCGGCCTTGGCATGCCCCTGCGCTGGCGCTCGCCGTCATCGCCGCCATTTCCGGCTGCAGCAAGGAAGCGCCACCGCCCGCTGAAGGTCGTCCCGCAGGTCGGCGTGTTGACGGTGGTGCCGAAGACGATCCCGTACTCGCCGACGTTCGTTGCGCAGACCGAGAGCTCCCGGCAGGTCAACATCGTCGCGCGCGTGTCGGGCTTCCTCGACAGGATCGCCTACCAGGAAGGCGAGCTCGTCAAGCAGGGCCAGCTGCATGTTCGTGCTCGACCCGAAGCCGTTCAACGCGCAGCTGAACGCCGCGCAGGGCGAGCTGCAGTCGCAGCAGGCGCGGCTCGTGACGGCGGAGGCGACGTACGGCCGCGTGAAGCCGCTGACCGAGCAGGACGCGCTGCCGCTGTCGGACCTCGACCGGCCAAGGGCGAGCTCGACGCCGCGAAGGCCGCCGTCTACAGCGCGAAGGCCAAGGTGTCGGAGGCCGAGCTCAACCTCGGCTACGCGACGATCACGTCGCCGGTCACCGGACTGGCGAGTCGCGCGCTGCAGCGGCAGGGCGCGTTCGTCAACTCGATGGCGGACAGCGCGAACCTCACCTACGTCGCCGCGATCGACCCGATCTGGGTGAACTTCAGCGTGTCGCAGAACCAGGCGGCGAAGTGGAAGGAGATGGTGCGCAAGGGCCGAGATCGTCCCGCCCAAGGACGCGAACTACGACGTCGACATCGTGCTGCCCGGCGGGATCAAGTACCCGTACCGCGGCAAGATCAGCTTCTCCGATCCGTCGTTCAGCCAGGACACCGGCTCGTTCATGGTCCGCGCCGTGCTCCCCAACCCGAAGATGGAGCTGCGGCCGGGCATGTTCGTGACGGCGTTCATGCACGGCGCGATGCGGCCCGACGCGATCGTCGTGCCGCAGCTCGCGATCCAGCAGGGCAGCGACGGCCATCTCGTGTACGTCATCAACGCGAACAATGTCGCGGAGATCCGGCCGGTCGTCGTCGGCGACTACGTCGGGGACCAGGACATCGTCGTCATGCAGGGACTGCACGCCGGCGACCGCGTCGTCGTCGACGGGGTGCTCAAGGTCGTGCCGGGCAAGCCGGCGACGATCGTCGCTGCGCCGGCCGCCGCCGCATCCGGCACCGCGCCCGCCCCGGCGGCCGACGCCAAGGCGCCCGCGGCGCCCAGGAAGTAGCCACCGCATGTTCACGCACTTCTTCATCGACCGGCCGATCCTGTCGTCGGTCATCTCCATCCTGATCGTGCTCGCGGGCGCGGTCGCGATGAGCGTGTCGCCGATCGAGCAGTACCCGGAACTGGCGCCGCCGGCGGTGTCGATCTCCGCGAGCTACCCCGGCGCGACGGCGGACGTGATCGCCAACCAGGTGGCGGCGCCGATCGAGGCGCAGCTGAACGGCCTCGACAACCTGCTGTACTTCCAGTCGACGAGTTCGTCGTCGGGCAGCGTGTCGATCAGCGTGATCTTCAAGCCCGGCAGCGACCCGGACATCAACCAGGTGAACGTGCAGAACCGCGTGAGCCGCGCGATGGCGCAGCTGCCGCAGACGGTCGTCCAGCAGGGCGTGTCGGTGGACAAGAATTCCTCCAGCATCATGATGGTGCTGTCGATCTACTCGCCGGACGAGCGCTACTCGTCGACGTACATCGACAACTACGCGAACCTGTACGTGCTCGACGAGCTGAAGCGCGTACCGGGTGCGAACCGCGCGTCGGTGCTGGGGCTCCCCGACATCGCGATGCGCGTGTGGCTGCAGCCGGACCGGATGGCGCAGCTCGGCATCACGGTGCAGGAGGTCGCAAACGCGATCCAGAGCCAGAACCAGACGTTCGGCATCGGCCAGATCGGCGGCCAGCCGGCGCTGCCCGGCACCCAGCAGACGTTCGTCGTCAACGCGCAGGGGCTGCTCACGAAGCCGGAGGAATTCGAGGCGATCATCGTGCGCGCCTCCAAGGAAGGCACGGCGATCGTGCGGCTGCGCGACATCGCGCGCGTCGAGCTCGACAAGCAGGACTATTCGATCCAGAGCCGCATGAACGGCAAGATCGCGGCGACCATCGCGATCAACGGGCAGCCGGGCGCGAACGCGGTGGCGACGGCGGCCGCCGTCCGGGCGCGGCTCGAGGAGCTCAAGGCGTCGTTCCCGACCGGCCTCGACTACCGGATCGCGCTCGACACCAGCCTCTTCACGCTCAACTCCATCGAGAAGGTGCTGCACACGTTCTTCGAGGCGGTCGTGCTGGTGGTGCTGGTCGTGTTCGTGTTCCTGCAGTCGCTGCGCGCGACGGTGATCCCGATCCTCGCGGTGCCGGTCTCGATCATCGGCACGTTCATCGGCATGCACCTTCTGGGCTTCTCGGTGAACATGCTGACGATGTTCGGCCTGATCCTCGCCATCGGCCTCGTCGTCGACGACGCGATCGTCGTCGTCGAGAACGTCGAGACGAACATGGTGGGCAAGGGCCTGCCCGCGCTCGAGGCGGCGAAGGAGGCGATGACGCAGATCGCCGGCGCGCTGATCTCGATCGTCCTCGTGCTCGTCGCCGTGTTCCTGCCGGTGGCGTTCCTGGGCGGCGTCACCGGCACGCTGTACAAGCAGTTCGCGATCACGATCTCGATCTCGATGGTGATCTCCGGGATCATGGCGCTGACCCTCTCCCCCGCGCTCGCCGCGCTCATCATCCGTGCTCACCACGGCGAGAAGAAGGGCTTCTTCCGCTGGTTCGAGAACGCGTTCGCGAAGCTCACCAACGGCTACGTCGGCGTGGTCGCGCGAGCGATCCAGGCGTGGCCGGTGGCGCTCGTCGTGTTCGGCGCGATCCTCGCCGGTATCGTGCTGATGTTCAAGGTCGTCCCGTCGAGCTTCGTGCCCGAGGAGGACCAGGGCTACTTCTTCGTCGTCCTCAACGCGCCGGACACCGCGAGCCTGGAAGTCGTCAGCGCGCTGACGTCGCGCGCGCAGAAGATCGTGTCGGCCGACCCCGCCGTGCAGGACGTCGCGTCGGTGGCCGGGTACAGCCTCATCGACGGCGGCATCCAGAACAACTCGGCGGTGCTGTTCGTGTCGCTGAAGCCGTTCGCGGAACGCACCGACGCGTCCAACCTGTCGTTCGCGACGCTGGCCCGACTCAACACCGAGTTCGCGAAGCTGCGCGAAGGCTTCGTGTTCGCGCTGAACCCGCCGTCGATCCCGGGCATGGGCACCACGGGCGGCTTCGAGTTCTACATCCAGAACCGCGGCTCCGGCGACCCGCGCGCGACCGGCCGCGCGATCGAGGCGTTCGTCGCCAAGTCGACCGAGCGGCCGGAACTGCAGGGCATCTCCACGACCTATCGCGCATCGACGCAGCAGCTCTTCGTGGACCTCGACCGCAACAAGGCCGAGGTGCTGGGCGTCACGGTGGCGGAGGCGTTCCAGACGATGCAGGCGTTCTTCGGCTCGCAGATCGCCGGCCAGTTCTCGCAGTTCAGCCGCGTCTGGTGGGTGGTGCTGCAGGCCGACGCACAGTACCGGATGAATCCGTCCGACTTCGACAAGATCTACCTGCGCTCGAAGAGCGGCGCCAACGTGCCGCTGTCCGCGCTGATCACGACCCGCTACGTCGCGTCGCCGAAGATCGTGCAGCGCTTCAACGGCTTTCCCGCGGTCAAGGTCACCGGCACGCAGGCACCGGGGTTCAGTTCGGGCCAGGCGCTGACCGCGATGGAGGAGGTCGCGCGCGAAGCACTGCCCGGGGACTTCTCGTTCGCGTGGGCGGGGCAGGCGCTGCAGGAGAAGGAGAGCGGCGGCACGTCGAGCTCGGCATTCGTGTTCGGCCTGGTCGTCGTGTTCCTGCTGCTCGCCGCGCAGTTCGAGAAGTGGACGCTGCCGATTGCCGTGGTGCTCACGGTGCCGATCGCCGTCATGGGCGCACTGGCGCTGACGTGGGCGGTCGGCCTCGACAACGACGTCTATTTCCAGGTAGGCCTCGTCACGCTGGTGGGCCTGTCCGCCAAGAACGCGATCCTGATCTGCGAAGTCGCGATCGAGCACGTGCGCGCCGGCATGGCCGTGGGCGAGGCGGCACTCGCGGCGGCGCGCGCGCGGCTGCGCGCGATCGTGATGACGTCGCTCGCGTTCGGCTTAGGCTGCGTACCGCTCGCGATCGCCACGGGTCCCGGCGCCAACAGCCTGCGCGCGATCGGCACGGGCGTCATCGGCGGGATCATTGCGTCGACGCTCATCGGCGTCCTGTTCGCGCCGTTCTTCTTCTGGCTGCTCGAGTCGGCCAGCCAGCGCTTCGCGCGCCGAAAGACCGTCGCCGCACCGGCTGCCCTCGCGCCGGCCGCGCCCGCGCCGTCCACCGACGCGACGGGACACTGACGTGCACGCGCGCCTCCGCTTGACCCTCCTCGCCGCGGCACTCGCCGCCGGCGGCTGCACGGTCGGCCCGGACTACGTGAAGCCCGCGATCGATGCGCCGGCTGCCTGGCGAATCGACTACGCGCAAGCCGCCGACGTCGCGAACACGCGCTGGTGGGAGCAGTTCGACGACCCGGTGCTGACCGGGCTCATCGAATCGGCGCTCCAGGAAAACCGCGACCTCGTGATTGCCGCGGCGCGCGTCGACGCGTTCATCGGCACGCTGGTGACGACGCGGGCGCAGCTCTATCCGCAGGCCAACTACAGCGCCGACGCGACCCGTGCCCGCAGCAGCGCCGCCGGCGTGTCGCAGCTGCCCCCCGAGGCGAGCCCGTACTACAACCTCTACAACGGCGCGCTCGGCGCGAAGTGGCAGGTCGACCTCTTCGGTCGCGTGCAGCGGCAGGCGGAGTCCGCGCAGGCGCGGGTCTACGCCACGGAGCAGGGCCGGCGCGGCGTGGTGCTGTCGGTGGTCACGAGCATGGCGTCGAGCTACATCGGGCTGCGCGCGCTCGACCGGCAGCTCGAGATCTCGCAGCAGACCGCGGCCAACTTCAAGGACACCGTCCGGGTCTTCGAACTGCGCCACAAGGGCGGCGTCGTATCGCAGCTCGAGGTCTCGCAGGCCGAGTCGCAGTACCAGCAGGCGCTGGCCGCGATCCCGCAGCTCGAGCAGCAGATCGCCGCGCAGGAGAACCTCATCGCCGTGCTCCAGGGCCGCAACCCCTATGCCATTCCGCGCGGCAAGTCGATCGACCAGCTCGCGAGCCCCGCGATTCCCGCCGGGCTGCCGGCGACGCTGCTCGAACGACGGCCGGACATCCTGCAGGCCGAGCAGAACCTCATCGCCGCCAATGCCGACATCGGCGCCGCGAAGGCGCTCTACTACCCGCAGTTCAACCTGACGGCCGCATTCGGCTCGACCAGCGCGGCGTTCGGCAACTTCCTCACCGGTCCCGCGCAGGCCTGGTCGCTGGTGGCAGGGCTGACCGGCCCCCTCTTCACCGCGGGCAGCATCGCGGGCCAGGTGCAGTCGGCCGAGGCCGACAGCGCGCTGGCGCTTGCGCAGTACCAGCAGACGATCTTCGTCGCGTTCCGCGAGACCAACGACGCGCTGACCGGCACCGTGAAGAAGCGAGCGGAGGCGGCGGCGCAGGCGCAGCGCGTCAAGTCCCTGCGCGAGTACGCACGGCTGTCGCGCGTGCGCTTCAACAACGGCTACGCCGGCTACATCGAGACGCTCTACGCCGAGAACGAGCTCTTCGCGGCGGAACTCGCGGCCGTGCGCACCTACGCCGACCAGTACACGCAGATCGTGAACGTCTACAAGGCGATGGGCGGCGGCTGGGTCACGCTGGCCGACGCGCAGACGCCGGCGGGGCAAGTCGCCCCCGCCGCCCGAGCGAGCGCGCGCGCAGCCGTTGTTCTGAGACTTCGCGTATGCGCGTGACGCGCCGTTGACGGCGGCCAACCCGTCCGCCCGTTGACGGCGCTATGATCGCCCGCATGAGTTGTCGCGCCGGCCTCCGCGCCGCGTTCCTCCTGTTGCTCGTGCTCGGCGCGGCATTGGCCGTGCCCGTGCAAGGCCAGGTGCCCGCGCTGCCGGGCCGTGCGGTTCCCGACGCGGGAACGACCGTCGCCGAGGATGCGGCCGACGTCGGCGCCTTGCGCACCGAGCGGCAGCGACTGCTGGCTGCCGCCAAGGCGGAACTCGACGCACTCGAAGCCGGCGGTTCGAACTCCGTCGCTCCGGAGGGTGCGTCGGCCATGCAGGTCAGCGACCGGCGCTCGACCGCGCGCCAGCTCGTGACGATGTACCAGCAGCAGCTCGACACGCTCGAGCGGCTCGAGGTGGCGCGCGCGCAGCGTGCGCAGGCGGAGCGCACCGACCGCGAGTGGTCGGGGTTCGATCCACCGCCCCCGTTGCCGGTGCTCACGGTCGACGCGATCCGCGACGACGCGGAGTCGGCGCAGAACCGGCTCGCCGCGACCGCGGCCCGCCGCACGCTGCTCGATCGCTTTGCCGCCGACATCGAACCGAAGCTGAAGGCGAGCCAGGCCGCCGCGCGCCTCGCGGCCGAGGCGGCCGACGCCGGGCGCGGCACGCCGCGTCATGTGCAGCTCGAATGGGAACGCGACCTCGCCGCGTTGCGGGCGCGGGCCGACGTCGCGACGCGCGAACTGATCGCGATCGGGACGCAGGCTGCGCGCGAGGAAGCGGCCGCAGCGCAGGCCGCCCTGGACCTCGCCCGCCGGCAGCTCGCGGCGTCGGGCGGGAAGTTCACGCTCGACCCCGCGGACATCGCCCGCGTCGAGGCCGACATCGACGCGCGCCGACGCGCCACCGAGCGCGACATCGAGCGCGCGGTCCGGTCCGCCAGCGCGGCAACGGAGGCACGCCTCGCCGCCGACCAGCGGGTCGCGGAAGCAGCCGCAGCGCTACCCGACGAGACGCCGGCGGCGCACAGCCTGCGCCGCGAGCGCGCGCTGGCCGAAGCGCAGCTCCGGCGCGAGCAGGCCGTGACCGCGGCGCAGCGCGCCGAGCTGCTGAAGGACACGCTGGTGGTGCTGGCGGGCGAGCGAACCGCGTGGGATGCGCGCAGCGAATCGCTCAAGTGGAACGATCCGGTCCGCTCCCGCGCCGCGTACGAAAAGCTGACGAGCTCGCTCACGGTGGTGAACGCGCGGCGCGACTACCTCAACCAGGAACTCGCGTCGCTGGCGTCGCGCATCAGCGAAGTGGAGACGCGCCTGCGCGGCGCCACCGACACCGACGCCGCGACCGCCGAACAGCTGCTCGCGACTTATCGGACCCGCGAATCGGAACTGCGCGGTGCGCTGAAGCGCGGCCAGCCGCTCGAACGCCTGCTCGCGCGCTTCCGCGACGACCTCGTGGACCGGCGCACGGTCTCGTTCTACGACCATGCGCGCGACACGCTGGCGGGCATGCTGCTGCAGGCCCGCCGCCTGTGGAACTACGAGATGTTCACCGTCGACGACTCGTACGAGACCGCCGACGGGCGCAAGCTCAACGTATCGCGCGGCGTGACGATCGGCAAGACGATCGGCGCGCTGCTGATCGTCGTCCTCGGCCACTGGCTGTTCCGCTGGCTGTTCCGTTTCCTCGAACGGCAGGTCGTCGCGCGCGGGCGGGTAGCGCCGCAATCCGCCGCGCTGCTGCGGAGCTGGGCGCTGTTCGGGGTCACCGCGGCGCTGGTGATCCTGGCGCTCGCGACGGCCAGCATTCCGATCACCGTATTCGCGTTCCTGGGCGGCGCGATCGCGATCGCGGCCGGCTTCGGCCTGCAGACGCTGCTCAAGAACCTCGTCTCCGGCATCATCCTGCTGCTGGAGCGCCCGATGCGGCTGTCCGACCTGGTCGAGGTCGACGGCGTGCGCGGCCGGGTCACGCAGATCGGCATCCGCGCGTCGACGATCCTGACCGCCGACGGGGTCGAGTCGCTGATCCCGAACAGCGCGTTCCTCGAGAACAAGCTGACCAACTGGACCTACACGAGCCCGCAGGCGCGGCAAAGCGTGACGATCGGCGTCGCCTACGGCACGCCGTTGCGCCGCGCGGCCGAGGTGCTGGAAGGCGTCCTTGCGCGGCACGGCCTGGTGCTGAAGGCGCCCGCACCGCAGGTATATCTCGACGCGTACGCGGACAGCAGCGTGAACTTCGTGCTGGCGTTCTGGGTGGAGATGACCGAGGGCAACGACGCGCGGCGCATCAAGAGCGACGTGCTGCACATGATCGACACGGCGTTCGCCGAGGCCGGCTTCGTCATTCCGTACGCGCAGCGCGACGTGCACCTCGACGCGGCATCCGCGCTCAAGGTGGAACTCGTCCCGCCGCGCGCGCCGGGATCCGCGAGCGACGCCGCACCCGGCTAGAGGAACACCAGCGAATCGCTGCGATTGCCCCGTCGTCGGACGACGCGCACGCAGCCAGCCGCACGACACTCGTTCTTTCGTCGGATTCTCTGGCGGCCGCCGCCGGGCCGCCCCAAGGCGGCCGCCTGACTTGCAGTTGAAGTGCCGGCCGCAAAAGGCGCGACGCCGACGTCACGCCATCCCCTGGCCTCACGAACGCCTTTTGCGGACGTTGCCGAAGTGCCGGCCGCAAAAGGCGCGACGCCGACGTCACGCCATCCCCTGGCCTCACGAACGCCTTTTGCGGACGTTGCTAGTGCTTGCTCAGATCCAGTGCGGAGAGGTCGCGCGCGAGTTCGGCCAGGATGTCGCCCAACGCGGTATTGAGCGCGCTCACGTAGGCCGACGAACTGCCGGCCGTGAACGGCTGCCGCCGCTCGTACCTGCGCGACCACACCGGGACCCCGGCATCGCCGCGGCGCAGGAAGTACGTGATCGACAGCACGGCCGCCGGCTTCGCGGTATCGCGCGCGTCGCCGTAGAGCGCATCCACGAAGCCGTCGAGCACCCAGGCCGGATCCGCGGCCACGCCGGCCGGCGCGACCGCGGTAAACGTCTTCGCGGCGCCCAGCGCACGGGCCGTGGCCTCGCCGATGTTCGCGGCCGGCGCAACGAGGAACTCGCGGTAGAAATCGGTCTCGAACTTGAGGTCGCTCTCGCGGAACACGAAGCTGCGCCCGCGGAACGGAGCGCTCACCGTCACCGTACCGACGCGCAGCAGGCCAGGCTGCGACTTCGCGGCCGCGGGCGGCGCCGCCGGCTCGAGCACGAACGTTTCCTTGACCAGGGGGGAACGCGTGACGCTGCAGCCGGCGACCAGTGCCAGCGATGCCGCCGCCGCGAGGCCCAGGGTGCGGCCGATCCACGCACGTCGCGTTGCAATCATGGTTTGCGCTCCAACGGGGCGGGCGGCGCGCCGAAGATGAAGTTCGAGGGATAGCGCTTCGTGTCCTCGGTGAGGTCGCGAAGGTTGTCGGTGATCTGCCGCAGATTCTCGATCGATGTCGAAAGGTCGGTGTCGGTCGAGCCGAACAGCCGGTCGAACCGGCCCATGATCCGCTCCATGTCGGCGATGGTCTTGGCAAGCTTCGGATCGGCTACCAGCTGCTTGACGCTCGCAACGGCGGCCGCCGCATCGTCCGGGATCCGCTGCAGCGACGGGTTGGCGAGCGTCTTGCGCAGTTCCGCGTTGGACGCACGCAGCTCCGCCAACAGCGCGGTCGCCTCGTCGGATACCTTCTTCGACTGCAGTCCGTCGAGCGTGGCATCGAGCTTCGCGAGCGACTTCTCGGCGCGCTGCGACAGCGCCTTCGTGTCGATCGACGCGACGCGGTCGTTGGTGGTGACGAGCAGGCGGTTGATCTTGTCGATCGTCGCCTCGAAGTCGACGCGGTGCAGGCGCTCCATGATGTCCTGCGCCGCGTTGACGATGGCCGTCACCGTCGACGGCGCGCTCGGGATGTAGACGTTGCGCGGCGTCCAGAAGATCTGCAGGACGGGCGGCGGCGGATCGATATAGTCCATCTCGAGGTAGCTCGTGCCGGTGATGCCCTGCGGGGCGAGCCGCAGGCGCAACCCCTTGTCGACTTCGAGCTGCGCGTTCTCGATGCTCGTCATGTCGCCCGCCGCGGCGCGGCCGCCGACCAGCCGCGGCTGCAGCTGCGCCTCGACCAGCACGAACCGCTCGCGCTGCGTGATCGGCAGGTCGAGCTGGTAGTAGACATACGTGAAGCTGATCTTCGTCACTTCGCCGATCACCACGCCCCGGAGCTTCAGCTTCGAGCCGACGTCGAGGCCCTGCACCGACTCCTTGAAGTAGGTCTCGATGATCACGCGGCGCTCGAACCAGCGGCCGGTGCCGATGATGAGGAGCACCAGCAGGCCGGCGACCAGCGCGCCGATCACGAACAGGCCGAGCTTGAAGTAGTTGGCTTTCTGGCTCATCGCGTTTGTGGTTTCCCCGAAAGTCGCTGCGCGTCCCTCCCCCGAGGGGGCGCGCGCCTTGGGACGGCCCGGCGGCGCTTGTGTCTGGTCCCCCCGACGGACGCTGCGCGTCCCTCCCCCGGAGGGGGCGCGCGCCTTGGGACGGCCCGGCGGCGCTCTTTGCTGGTCCCCCCGACGGACGCTGCGCGTCCCTCCCCCCGAGGGGGCGCGCGCCTTGGGACGGCCCGGCGGCGCTCATGTCAGGCGGGGGCAATTTCTGCCTCGCGGTGGAAGAACTGGCGGACATACGGGTCGGTGCTCTCGTCGCGGAGCTTTCGCGGATCGCCTTCGGCGATGATTCCCTTGACCCGCTTGTCCAGCATGATGATACGGTCGGCGATCGCGTAAATGCTCGCGAGTTCGTGCGTGACGATGACGAACGTGACGCCCAGGTTGTCGGCGAGCCGGCGGATCAGCGCATCCAGTTCCGCCGACGTGATCGGGTCGAGGCCGGCCGAAGGCTCGTCGAGGAACAGGATCCGCGGGTCGAGCGCCATCGCGCGCGCAATGGCCGCGCGCTTCTGCATGCCGCCGGAAATCTCGTTCGGCAGGTGGCCGGTGAACTGCACGAGGCCCACCAGGTCGAGCTTCATCCTCGCCACGAGCTCCATCTGCTCCGCGTCGAGCCGCGTGAAGTTCTCGAGCGGCAGGCGCACGTTCTCGAGCAGCGTCATCGAGCCGAACAGCGCGCCCGACTGGTACATCACGCCGAACTTGCGCAGGATCGCGTCGCGCGCGTCGCCTTCCGCGGTCACGATGTCGGCGCCGTCGATCCACACGTGGCCCTTGTGCACCGGATAGAGGCCGATCATGTGCTTCAACAGCGTGCTCTTGCCGCAGCCCGAGCCGCCGAGGATCACGAACACCTCGCCCTGCTTCACGTCGAACGTGAGGTTCTCGAGGATCGTGCGGTCCTCGTAGCCCGCCGTGAGGTTCTCGACGCGGATGATGGGTTGGGTGGCGTCCATCAGATGTCGAGAATGAAGTAGACGACGGCGAACACGCCGTCGACGATGACGATCAGCACGATGCCGGACACGACCGCGCGCGTGGCGGCGTCGCCCACGGCCGACGCGCCGGCGCCGGTCTGGAGACCGCGCAGGCAGCCGATGCCCGCGATGAGCAGCGCGAACACGAACGACTTGACCCAGCCCGCCATGAAGTCCTGGAACCTGACGATGCTCTCGATCTCGTGCACGAACGTGACGAACGGGATCCCGAACGACTGCATCGTGAGCGCACCGCCCAGCAGGCTCACGAGGTTCGCGAACAGCGTCAGCAGCGGGATCGTCAGCAAGGCGGCGATCACGCGCGTCGTGACGAGGAACTTGACCGGGTCGAGGCCCATCGTCGTCAGCGCGTCGACCTCCTGGTTGACGCGCATCGTGCCGATCTCCGCCGCGAACGCGGCGCCCGAGCGGCCCGCGAGCAGGATCGCCGTCATCAGCGCGCCCAGTTCGCGCAGCATCGACAGGCCGATCAGGTCGGCGACGAAGATCTCCGCGCCGAACTGCTTCATCGGGATGGCCGACTGGAACGCGAGGATCAGGCCCAGCAGGAACGAGATCAGCGCGACGATCGGCAGCGCGTCCACGCCGGCGCGCTCGCTGACGAGCATGACGTCGCGCCAGCGGATCGTCGAGGGATGCCGGATGGCACTGAAGAGCGCCGCCGTGGCCTGCCCGAGGAACTCGATCTGCGTACGCATGTCGCGCAGCACGATCATCGTGTTGCGGCCGAGCTCCTCGATCGCGGGGCGGCGCGCCGCCTCCGGATCGAGGTCGTGGTCGAGCACCTTCGGGTCGAACTGGCGGAGCAGCGCGTCGTACGCGGGCTTGAGGTTGGCTACCACGACCGGCGTGTCGCGCGGCTGGCGCATGAGGTCGACCAGCAATGCGATGCCCGCGCCATCGCAGTAGTCGACCGCCCCGGCGTCGACGACGACGCGGCGCGTGCCCGCCCCGCGCACGGCGGCGAGGGCTTCGCGCCAGACGACGGGAATGGTGTCGGCGTCGAGCCGACCGGAAAGTGCGAGGACGCGCGGACCGTCGGGGGCTTCGGAGATGGCGAGCGCCGCGGAGCTCATCGTGTCCGGCCGGGGCCGCTCAGGGATTCACGAGTTCGAGGCTGTTGCCGGAGACGCGCACGTAGTCGCCCTCCTGCACCAGCAACGGCTCCGACCGGAGCGTGACGACGCGCGTTTGCCCGTTGTCCATCCGGATCGTGACGTCCCAGCGCTGGCGCCGGTACTCGCTCGGCCGCTGCGCGTAGACCGCGCCGCCGGCAGCCCCCAGCACGACCAGGCCCTGGTTCGAGAAACCGGGCCCGAACGAGATCTGCGTCGACGTGCCCGACATCCCGCCCAGGTTCGCGATGCCGGACCCGCCGGGCGACACGGTACCGAGGGGCGTCCACTCCTGGCGCTCGGCAACGGCGGCGATCGACTGGATCGTGCCGCAGCCGGTTTCGCAGCCCGGCCGGAGCTGGCCCTGCGCGAACGCGACGCCCGCAACGAGCGTCGCGAGGGCGGTCAGCAGCACGAGCCACGACGCGGATTGCTTCATTCGGGGAGCGCGTTCAGGTAGAACATCGCGTTGAGCAGCGGGCCCGGCCGGCCGAAAGCCCCCAGCCAGCGGATGAACACGGGGTCGATCTCGCCCGACTTGTAGAGGTCGGCGAGCGTGCGGTTCACGAGGAGCCGGAAGTCCGGGTCGTCGCGGGGCAGCACCAGCGCGTACGGCTCGAACGAGAAGTCGTTGTCGAGGAAGGCCAGTTCGGCGCCCTTCGCGTCGGCGTCCTTCAACTGCGTCAGCAGCATGCGGTCCGATGCGTAGGCGTCGGCCTTGCCTGCGCGGAGCGCCGCCAGACCCTCGGTACCGTCCTTGACCATGACGAGCGTCGCGGCGCCGCCCGCAATGCCGAGTGCGCGCTTGAGCGCGGCCTCCGTGGTGGTCGCCGGGATCACCGCGACACGCTTGCCCTTGAGGTCGCCGACCGTGCGCAGGCCCGCCGAAGCGGCCACCAGCGCGCTGCCGCCATCGACGAAGATCGGGAGGCTGAAGTCCACCCGCTCCATCCGGGACAGCGTGATGGTCGTGGTCCCGCACTCGGCGTCGATATCGCGACTCGCCACGGCGGTGATCCGGGTCTCGCTGTCGACCGGCCGCCAGGCCACCTTGAGGGCGGGCAGGTTGAGCGCCTTGCGCAGCGCGACGGCGACCTTCTCGCACAACTCGACCGAGTAGCCGCGGACCTGCCCGTTGCGCTGGCGCACCGAGAACGGCGCGGCATCCGCCCGGTAGCCGAACGTGACGGTTCCGCTGCCCTTGATGCGGTCGAGCGTCGGCGACGCCGCGGCGGCCGCCCCGGCGAACAGCGACCCGGCAACCAGGACAGCGAGGAAGCGCAATGGAACCATGAGTTGGGGAATGCGACTAACACAATGGAAGGCGCGCGGAGTTTAGCACGCGACCCCGCGGGGACGCGTGCCTTGGACGGGCGTGCAATTGGGCTCGCCAAGCGCCCGTGTGGTGTAAAATCAATGGGCTGGAACAGGCAATGGGGGATGGTCCCGCGCGCTGGATGGCGGCGGGGTCGACCCATGGACTTGGACCGGATGCGTTTGCCCACCCCTCGCGCACAGCGCACGGACGATCCCCTCCCACCCTTGTAGGTGCACACGTGAAAAGCCTGCTCCTCGGTTTGTTTGTCGCCGCGACGCTTGTCGCCGGCGGTGCGGCGGCCCAGACCGCCCCCAACACCCTCGGCAAGATCAAGGCCGCGAAGGCCATCAATGTCGCGTTCTCCGGCGATTCGCTGCCGTTCTCGTTCGTCGGGCCGAACAACGAGCCCAACGGCTACTCGATCGATATCTGCAAGCGCGTGATCGCACAGATCGGCCGCGCGGTCGCGGAGCCCAACCTCAAGGTCAACTGGATGGTCGGCACGGTGACCGAGCGTCTGCAGATGATCGCCACCGGCAAGGCCGACCTCGAGTGCGCGAACACCACGCAGACGCTCGCGCGGCTCGCGTCGGTCGACTTCTCGGGTCTCATCTTCGTCGACGGCGGCGGCGTCCTCGTGAAGTCCGACTCGCCGGTCAACCGCGTGGCCGACCTCACCGGCAAGAAGATCGCCGTGCTGGCCGGCACGACGACCGAGACGCGGCTCAGGGACACGCTGGCGCGTCGCTCGGTCAGCGCGACGGTGGTGCCGATCACCAACGCCACCGAAGGCGTGGCGATGCTCGAGTCGGGATCCGTGGACGCGTACGCCGGCGACAAGATCAAGCTGGTGGGCCTCGCCGCGCAGGCGAAGCAACCGGCGAAACTCGCGCTGCTGGCCGAGGACCTGTCGATCGAGCCGTACGCGCTCGCCTTGCCGCGTGGCGACTCGGCGCTGCGTCTCGAGGTGAACCGGGCGCTGACGCAAATCTACATCGGCGGCGACATCGAGACGATCTTCGGGCAGTGGCTGGGCAAGCTCGGGCGTCCGTCGGGCCTGCTGGCCGCCATGTACCTTCTTTATTCGATTCCGGACTGACCTCCTGGTCCGGCCAAGCAAGCAACGGAGAACGACGATGATGAACACAACTGGATGGCGCCGCCCGGTGGCGATGCTCGCCGCGTGCGCGACGCTGCTCCTTTCGGGCTGCAACACGCCTCCGACGTTTCAGGTCAGCGAGCAGCCGCAGGCGCGCGAGGGTGTCGTCGAGTCGATCCAGACGCAGACGGTGCAGAACGTGCCGAATGCCGTCGGGGCGATCGGCGGCGCGCTGGTGGGTGGCGGACTGGGCAGCCTCATCGGTGGCGGCACGGGCAAGACCGTCGCCACCGTCGTGGGTGCGATCGGTGGCGGCTTCGTGGGCAACGAGCTCGCGAGCCGCGATACGACGCTGGTCTGGGTGATCGGCGTCCGCTACAACGACGGCACGTACGCGACGGTCCAGCAGACGTCCGCGCCGGGCCTGCGCATCGGCGACCGCGTGCGCGTGACGTCGACAGGCATCGAACTGCTGCGCTGAACGCGCGCGGCATGGGCAGGACAAGAGCTGCAACGTGCAACAACCCGCAACAACGTTTGCTATCGCAGGCCCGGTCCGGGTCTGCAACGTACAAGAGAGGGAAAACCAGATGAACAAGTTACTCAAGAACCTGATGGGCACGGCGATGATCGCCGCGACGGCGTTCGGCTTCGCGGCGACGTCCGCGCAGGCGCAGACCGAGCAGCAGAAGCTCGTCGACCAGTCCGACGCGACGCTGACGAACTTCATGCGCGATCCGGAAATGAAGTGGCTGCAGCAGAACTTCGGTCGCGCGAAGGCCGTGATGATCGCCCCTGAAGTGGTCAAGGCCGGCTTCATCGTCGGCGGGTCCGGCGGCCGTGCGCTCGTCGTCGCCAAGGCCGGCGACAAGTGGGTCGGGCCGTCGTTCTACACGATGGCCACCGCCAGCGTCGGCTTCCAGGCCGGCGTCGCCGTGTCCGAAGTGGTCACGCTCGTCATGACCGACAAGGGACTCAACTCGCTGCTGGCCGCGAACTTCAAGATGGGCGGCGACGCCAGTGTCGCAGCCGGTCCGGTCGGCGCGGGCGCCAAGTCGGACATCGCGGCCGACCTCATCACGTTCACCCGCGCGAAGGGCGTGTACGGCGGCCTGAACCTCGACGGTACGCTCGTGAACCTGTCGGACGAGTGGAACAAGATCTTCTACGGCAAAGTCGTGCTGCCGCCGGACATCCTGATCAAGGCCAACGTCCACAACAAGGGCGCCGACAAGCTGCTGGCCAACGTGACGAAGGCTGCGGGCGGCAAGTAATCGCCTTGGCTTCCGGCACGACCGCACAGGGCCCCGCGAGGGGCCTTGTGCATTTCGGGCCGCATTTCCTGCGAGAATCGGCGAGCAGCTTCGCGGCGCAAGCGGACCGGGGCCCCGTCGAGTGCCGTGCCGCCCCCCGTCCCTCGCGTCGACCCGCATGCGGCGCGCCGCAGCCACGAATCCGGGAGTCTTGCCATGAGAAGCGTCGAACTCACCTATCGCTACGAGCAGGGCGGCTCCGCCGCGGGGCGGGAACGGCCCTCCGACGCTGCGGCGGCGAAGCGCCGGATGGACGACGGCAGCCGGGCGTTCGCCGCGCTGTTCGCGACGCTCGACGGGCAGCCCGGCGCGACGCGCCGCGAAATCCACCTGGATCCGCGCGACCTGGGCCTTCTGCCCGGCGAGGACAAGGCGCCGGCGCAGCGACCGTATGCGGCGATCCTCGGCTGCTCCGACGCGCGGGTGCCGATCGAACTCATCTTCAACGAAGGCCCGAACGACCTCTTCGTCGTGCGGGTCGCGGGCAACACGCTGGGCGAGGACGTGTTCGGCAGCCTCAACTACGCGCTCGAGCATCTCGGCGCGAGCCTGAAGCTCGTCGTGGTGCTCGGGCACAGCGGGTGCGGCGCGGTCTCCGCCGCGGTCGATGTGTTCCTGTCGCCCGCGAGCTATCTCGCGCTCACGACGCAGCATGCGGTGCGCGGCCTGATCGACCGACTGCAGATCGTCGTGCATGCGTCCGCCGTGCGCATGGACGCCGCGTACGGGTCCGGCATCCGCAGCCATCCCCGCTACCGCGACGCGCTGATCGAAGTGGCGGTGGTCAGCAATGCCGCGGTCGCCGCGCACACGATTGCGCGGCAGATCGGCGGCGAGTCGGCCGTGCGCGCGGCCTACGGCGTCTACGTGCTCGCCGAGCGCATGGTGTGGGCACCCCGCTGCGGCGGCCCGCAAGTGACGGGCCTCGCCGATCCGCCGATGACCCCGGAGGCATTCGTCGAGTTCAGCGAAGCGACGATCCGGTCGGAGCGCATCGCCCGGATGCTTGCCGACCAGGAAACGTCCGCAAGAGACGTTCGTCGGGCCCGTCGATGACGTGAAGCCTGGCGTCGCGCCTTGTGCGGTCGGTACTTCAAACGCGAAGTCCGCCCGGGCGGATCCGCGCGGTCGGCACCCGCAGCGGGCCGGCGCCGCACCGGCAGCGCGGCGCTCACTGCGCGCCGAAGATCGACGCGAGCGAGGCAGCGCCGGGCGCCGCCTGCAGGTCGAGGTCGCGCTCGAGTGCCGTGAGGTGCTCCGTCATCAGCCGTACCGCGCGCTTCGCGTCGCGCTTCCCGATCGCATCGATCAGCGCCAGGTGATCCGCGTGCGCATGAATGCGATCGGGCTGCTCGTACAGCGCGACCGCGAGCGAGGACTGCAGCACCAGCTCCGTCAGGTAGCGCTCGAGCACCGGATTGCCGCACAGCGTTCCAAGCGCCCGGTGGAACGCGAGCGACAGCTTCAGGCCGCCCGCGCGGTCGCCGCGTCGATACGCGGCCTCCTCGTCGCGGACGAGCTGGCGCAGTGCGGCGATCTCCGTGCGCGCCGCCCGCGCGACCACGGTCTCGACGACAGCCGCCTCGATCGCGCGACGCGCGGCGAACACATGCGCGACTTCGCCCGCCGACGGCCGCGCGACGACGGCGACGCGGCGATCGCGCAGCGCGACGATCCCGTCGCGCGCCAGCGTGCGCAGCGCCTGGCGGACGATCGTTCGCGACACGCCGAAGAACTCGCCGAGCGGAATTTCCTGCAGCTTGGTACCGGGCGCGAGCCGACGTTCGAGGATCGCGGCGCGCACGGCATCGCAGAGGCGCGCCTCCGCCCCCACCTTGCCCGTCGCCTTGCGCTTGCGCTCCGCCATGGCCTTTGGAGCATAGGTCCGTCGCGCGTCGCGGTCAACGGCATCGCGCATACAGGATTAGGTCAGATGCGGTATACATTTCGTGCGCGAAAACCGGGCACGCGCTGCGCCGGACGCACCGTCGCGGTGCCCCCGGCCCGCATCGTGCCCATAGACGGCAACGTCGCGCACCGGACGCGTCGGGCAAGGGCCCGATCCGGTATGCAAAGTCCGTGCTCGGCGGTTGACAACCTTCAACACCGGCGAGACGATGGCGCCTTCCGGAACGCGACCGGCCCTCCCGACAGGCGCACATGGCGCTCGCCCGCCCACACCCCGTCCGCACGACGTTCCGCTTCCTGCTCAACGGCGAGGTCGTGGCGGTCTCGGGCGTGGCGCCGCAGACGACGCTGCTCGAGTTCCTGCGCGAGCACCGCCGCCTGACCGGCACCAAGGAAGGCTGCGCCGAAGGCGACTGCGGTGCCTGCACCGTGGTGCTTGCGGAGCGCGCGCCGGGCGGGCTCGGCCTGTCGTGGAAGCCCGTCAACGCATGCATCCGTCTCCTGCCGTCCGTCGCCGGCCGTGCGGTGTTCACCGTCGAGTCGCTGCAGGACGCAGCCGGCGGGCTGCACCCCGTCCAGCGCGCGCTGGTGGCGTGCCACGGCTCGCAATGCGGCTTCTGCACTCCAGGATTCGCGATGAGCCTCTTCGGCCTGTACAAGAACGCCGCGCGGCCCACGGACCAGGACATCGAGGACGCGCTCTCGGGCAACCTGTGCCGGTGCACCGGATATCGTCCGATCGTCGCCGCGGCGCACGCGATGTACGACGGCGACGTTGCAACGGCCGCGCCAGGCTGGCGGGCGCCCGGTACGGACGCCGCTGGCAAGCCCATCGTGACCGCCGAGGAAGCCACGCTCGCCGCGCAGATCGCGGCGCTGACGGAGCCGGACGACGCGTCGCCCGAAGCGCCCGGCGATGCGCCCTACACAGCCGAGGGCCGCCGGTGGTGGGCGCCGCGCACGACGGCCGCGCTGGCGAGCATCGTCGCAGCGCATCCGGAGGCGCGCATCGTCGCCGGCGCAACGGACGTCGCGCTGTGGGTGACCAAAGGGCAGCGCGATCTCCCCGACCTCGTATACACGGGCGACGCCGCGGACCTCCGCGCGATCCGCACGACACCGACCCACGTGGAGATCGGCGCCGCCGCGACCCTCGCCGATGCGTTCGCCGCGCTCGCCGCGCAGTGGCCCGAACTCACCGAGGCATGGCAGCGCTTCGCTTCGGTGCCGATCCGCAACAGCGGCACGCTCGGTGGCAACGTCGCCAACGGCTCGCCGATCGGCGACTCGATGCCGGCGCTGATGGCGCTCGGCGCGAGCATGGTGCTGCGGCACGGCGAATCCGTACGCGAACTGCCGCTCGAGTCGTTCTATCTCGCCTACCAGAAGACCGCCCGGAGGCCCGGCGAGTTCATCGCCGCGATCAACGTGCCACGACGTGCGACCGGAACGCTCGTTCGCGCGTACAAGATCAGCAAGCGCTTCGACCAGGACATCTCCGCCGTATTCGCGTGCATCGCGCTGGTGCTGCACGACAATCGCATCAGCGCGGCGCGGGTCGGCTGCGGCGGCGTCGCCGCCACCCCGGTACGCGCGGTGAAGACCGAGCGGATGCTCGCAGGACGCACGTGGGACGACGCGACCGCCGAGGCGGCGGCGCGCGTGCTGGAAGCGGAATTCACGCCGATCGACGACATGCGCGCCTCCGCCGACTACCGGCGCACGGTGCTGGGCAACCTGCTGCGCCGATTCCGCGCCGAGACCTCCGGCGCTGCGCACCCGACGCGCGTCGAGCAGGTGTTCGCGGACGCCGGCGCGTGAACGCACCGCACGCGCCGCAGGTGACCCGTGCCGACGCGCGGCAGGACGGACCGCATGACACGGCGGTCGGCGCGTCCGTTCCGCACGAGTCCGCGGCGCTGCACGTCACGGGCGCGGCGCAGTACACCGACGACCTGCCCGAGCCGCGCGGCATGCTGCACGTCGCGCTCGGCGTCAGTCCCGTCCCGCACGGCCGGCTGCTGGGTGTGGACCTCGCCGCCGTACGCTCGGCCCCGGGTGTCGTCGCCGTGATCGCGGCGACCGACGTGCCCGGGCGCAACGACGTCGGGCCGATCGTGCGCGACGACCCGATCTTCGCCGCGGACATCGTCCAGTTCGCGGGCCAGCCGGTGTTCGCCGTCGCCGCCACCACCGTCGAGGCCGCACGCCGCGCGGCGAAGCTCGCGCGCTTCGACATTGCGCCGCTGCCCGCGCTGCTGACGATCGAGGACGCGATGACCGCGCAGTCGTTCGTGCTGCCGCCGGTCCACGTGACGCGCGGCGACGCGGCCGCCGCGCTCGCCCGCGCGCCGCATCGCCTGTCCGGCACCGTGCGCTGCGGCGGCCAGGACCACTTCTACCTCGAAGGACAGATCGCGCTGGCCGTTCCGCGCGAGCACGGCGGCATGCACGTGTACACGTCCACGCAGCACCCGGGCGAGGTGCAGCACATGGTGGCGCACGCGCTGGGGATCGCCGCGCACGACGTTGTCGTCGAATGCCGGCGCATGGGCGGCGGGTTCGGCGGCAAGGAGACGCAGATGTCGCTGTTCGCGTGCGCGGCGGCGATCGTCGCGCGCCGCACGGGCCGCGCCGCGAAGCTGCGGCTCGACCGCGACGACGACATGCGCTCGACCGGCAAGCGGCACGCGTTCGCCTACGAGTACGACGTCGGCTTCGATGCCGACGGTCGCATCCTGGGCCTCGACCTCGTGCTCGCATCGCGCTGCGGCTTCTCCGCCGACCTGTCGGGGCCGGTCAACGACCGCGCGGTCTTTCACGCGGACAACACCTATTGGCTGCCGCACGTCGCGCTGCACAGCTATCGCTGCAAGACGCACACGGTGTCGGACACCGCGTTCCGCGGCTTCGGCGGACCGCAGGGCATGTTCCCGATCGAGCACGTGATCGACGAAGTCGCGCGCGCACTCGGGCGCGACCCGCTCGACGTGCGGCGGGTCAACCTCTACGGCACGACCACCGACAACGTGACGCCGTACGGGATGACGATCGAGGACAACATCGCGCCGCAATTGATCGATGCGCTCGCGGCGAGCGCGCGCTATCGCGAGCGCCGGCGCGCGATCGCCGATTGGAACCGGGGCAGTCCGGTGATCAAGCGCGGCATCGCGCTCACGCCGGTCAAGTTCGGCATCTCGTTCACCGCGACGCACTACAACCAGGCCGGTGCGCTGTTGCACGTCTACAGCGACGGCACGCTGCTCCTGAACCATGGCGGCACCGAGATGGGCCAGGGCCTGTTCACGAAGGTCGCGCAGGTCGTCGCGCAGGAGATGGGCGTGCCGCTCGACTACGTCCGCGTGTGCGCGTCGGACACGAGCAAGGTGCCGAACGCGTCGCCGACGGCCGCCTCGTCCGGCAGCGACCTCAACGGCATGGCGGCGCGCGACGCCGCGCGGACGTTGCGCGCGCGCCTGGTGGCGTTCGCGGCACGCACGTTCGACTGCGCGCCGGAGTCCGTCGCCATCGCCCGCGGCGTCGTCACCGCCGGGGGCACGACGCTGCCCTTCGCCGAGCTCGCGCGCCGCGCCTACATGGCGCGCACGCCGCTGTCGGCGACCGGCTTCTACGCGACGCCCCGGATCCACTACGACCCGCGCACGCTGACCGGCCGTCCGTTCTTCTATTTCGCATACGGCGCCGCGGTCGCGGAGGTCGCGATCGACACGCTCACCGGGGAACACCGGCTGCTTGCCGTCGACATCCTGCACGACGTCGGGACGTCGCTCAATCCGGCGCTCGACCGCGGGCAGATCGAGGGGGGCTTCCTCCAGGGCTGGGGCTGGCTCGCCATGGAGGAACTGTGGTGGAACGGCAAGGGTGAACTGAAGACGCACGCGCCATCGACATACAAGATCCCCACCGCGCACGACGTTCCCGCGCGCTTCAACGTGACGTTCTTCGGCGAGGCCAATCGCGAGGACACCATCCACCGTTCCAAGGCGGTCGGCGAGCCGCCGCTGATGCTGGCACTCGCGGGCTTCCAGGCGCTGCGCGACGCGATCGCGAGCGTGGCGGACTACCGGCACTCGCCGCGCCTCGACGCCCCTGCCACCGACGAGCGCATCCTCGCGTCCGTGGCGGAGCTGCGCACGCGGGGGAACGCGCATGCCTGACTGGATTCCGGCGCTCGCGGCAGCGGCCCGGTGCGGCGAGCGCCGGGTGCTGGTGACCGTCGCGCATGCGGCGGGCTCGACCCCGCGCGCCGCGGGCACGGCGATGGTCGTCGGGTTGGACACGACGAACGGCACCATCGGGGGCGGCCACCTCGAGTTCGAGGCGATCCGGATGGCGCGTGACGCGCTCGGGCACGCGGCCGCACCGGCGACCTGGCTCGTGCGCTTTCCGCTCGCGGCGCGCCTCGGGCAGTGCTGCGGCGGCGTGGCCACGCTCGCGTTCGTCGTCGTCGACGCAGATGCGCGCACGTGGGTCGACCACGCGGCCGCGTGCGCGCGCACGGCCACGCCGTTCGCGCTCGTGGCCCGCGTCGGCGGACCGGATGGCGGCGGTGCGCACCTGCTCGTGACCGCCGACGACGCCGTCGGATCGCTGGGCTCGGGCCTGCTCGATTCCGCCGCGATCGCACGTGCCCGGCCGTGCCTCGGGCGCCCGGACCCGGACGCGTTTCTGGTCAACGACGCACCGGAGGCGTGCACGCTGCTCGTGCATGTCGTGCCGCCTGCGGACTTCAACGTGCTCGTGTTCGGGAACGGCCACGTCGGCCGCGCGCTGGTGCAGGTACTGGGCACGCTGCCGGCGCGCATCCGGTGGATCGACGCGCGCGACACCGGGTTTCCGCCGCACGTGCCCGCCAACGTCGAGATCGTGGCCACGGATGCGCCTGCCGACGAACTCGCGGCCGCGCGCTCGGGCGCGTTCGTCGTGCTGACCACGCACAGCCACGCGCTCGACTACGAACTCGTCGCGGCGGCGCTGGCCCGCGACGATTGGCGCTACCTCGGGCTCATCGGATCGCGCGCCAAGCGGGTTCAGTTCGAGAAGCGCTGGGCCGCCCACGGCGGCGCGCCCGGCGACTTTGCGCGCGTGACATGTCCGATCGGCGCGAGCGAAGGCCTGCCGATCCGCAGCAAGGAACCCGGGGCGATCGCCGTGGCGGTAGCCGCGGAGATCCTCGTGCTGCGCGAAGCCCGTGCGCGCAACGCGGCGAACACCGCCGCGGCGTCGATGCGGGCATCCGCGAGGAAGCGCCTGTGACGGCCCGCCTGCGGCTTTACGGCATCACCAAGGTCTACCCCAGCGTCGTCGCGAACGCGGGGATCGACCTCACGGTGGCACCCGGGGAGATCCACGCGGTGCTGGGCGAGAACGGCGCGGGCAAGTCGACGCTGATGAAGATCATCTACGGCGCCGTGAAGCCGGACGCCGGCACGATCGAATGGGAGGGCAAGGCCGTTGCGATCGCCAACCCGGCGCGCGCGCGCAGGCTCGGCATCGGCATGGTGTTCCAGCACTTCTCGCTGTTCGAGACGCTGACGGTGGCCGACAACATCGCGCTGGCGATGGAGCGCGAGCGCACCGGTCCCGGCCTGGCGGAGCGCATTCGCGACGTGTCGGCCAGGTACGGATTGCCGCTCGACCCGGACCGCTACGTGCACACGATGTCCGTCGGCGAGCGGCAGCGCGTGGAGATCGTGCGCTGCCTGCTGCAGGACCCGCGCCTCCTCATCATGGACGAGCCGACGTCGGTGCTGACGCCGCAGGCTGTCGAGAAGCTGTTCGAGACGCTGCGCCGGCTCGCCGAGGAAGGTTGCAGCATCCTGTACATCAGCCACAAGCTCGACGAGATCCGCGCGCTGTGCCACAAGGCCACCGTGCTGCGCGCGGGCAAGGTCACCGGCGAGTGCGACCCGCGCCGCGAATCGTCGTCCTCGCTCGCGCGGATGATGATCGGCGGCGACCTGCCGCACCCGCAGCACCGCGAGGCACGGACGGGCGCGGACGCGCTCGTCGTCCGCGACCTGACGCTGCCCGCCGACGACCCGTTCGGCACGTCGCTCGCCGGCATCAACCTCACCGTGCGCGCGGGCGAGATCGTCGGCATCGCCGGCGTGTCGGGCAACGGCCAGAAGGAACTGATGGCGGCGCTGTCGGGCGAGCGGCTCCTGCCCGACGCGCGGACGGTGACGATGCTCGGCACCGCATGCGGGCGACTCGACGCCGCGCAGCGCCGCACGCTCGGGTTCGCGTTCGTGCCCGAGGAGCGACTGGGGCGGGGCGCGGTGCCCGAGATGTCGCTCGCCGACAACGCGCTCCTGACGGCCCATCGCGAAGGGATGGTCACGCGCGGTTTCATCCGCGCGACCGTGATGCGCGACTACGCGGTGACGACGATCCGCGAATACGGCGTGAAGGCAGGCGGCCCCGACGCGGCCGCGCGCAGCCTCTCCGGCGGCAACCTGCAGAAGTACATCGTGGGCCGCGAGATCCGGCAGCGGCCGAAGCTCATGATCGCCGCGCAGCCGACGTGGGGCGTGGACGTGGGCGCGGCCGCGCAGATCCGGCAGGCGCTCATCGACCTGCGCGACAGCGGCGTCGCGGTGCTCGTGGTGTCGGAGGAACTGGACGAACTGTTCGAGATCTGCGACCGCCTCGCCGTGATCGCGCAGGGCCGGCTGTCCGATCCGAAGCCCGTCGACGAGACGAACGCCGAGGAAATCGGGCTGCTGATGTCCGGATCGTTCATCCACGCGTCCGCCGAAGGACACCACGCGTTCTCGCCGGCCGGCGTGCTGGGCATCGAGTGAGTACGAAGGGCCGTCCCGAGGGGCCTCGTTGCCCGATGCGCCGGAGCGCGCAGCGCCAAGGTACGCCAGTGATCCGCAACCACCCTCCCGACCTGCGACAACCATGACCTACCTGCGTCTGGAAGCGCGCCCCGAACCGTCGCGGCTCGCCAAGTGGCTGTCGCCGCTCGCGGCGACCATCGCGGTGCTGGCGATCGGGCTGGTGCTGTTTTCCGCGATGGGCAAGGACCCGTGGCAGGCGCTCTACGTGTTCTTCATCGAACCGGTCGACACGCTCTACGACGTCGGCGAGCTGCTGCTGAAGGCAAGCCCGATCATGCTGTGCGCGACCGGGCTGGCCGTCGGCTATCGCGCGAACGTCTGGAACATCGGCGCCGAGGGCCAGCTCATCATGGGCGGCATCTTCGGCGGCGGCGTGGCGCTCGCGTTCCACGGCTCGGAGGCGTGGTTCGTGCTGCCGCTGATGCTCGTCGCCGGGATCGCCGGCGGCATGCTGTGGGCGGCGATTCCCGCGTTCCTGCGCACGCGCTTCAACGCGAACGAGATCCTCGTGTCGCTGATGCTCGTGTACGTCGCGTCGCTCATCCTGTCGCTGCTCGTGCACGACGCGTGGCGCGACCCGGAGGGCTTCAACTTCCCGCAGTCGAAGATGTTCACCGACGGCGCCTTGTTGCCCAACCTCCTCGCGGAGACGCGCCTCAACGTGGGCCTGCTGCTGGCGCTCGCCGTCGTCGCCGCGGGCTGGCTGTTCCTGCGCAGGAGCCTCGCGGGTTTCCAGATGCGCGTCGCGGGCCTCGCCCCCGCCGCCGCGAACTACGCGGGCATCTCGTCCGCGCGCACCGTGTGGATCGGCATGCTGGCCGGCGGCGCCTGCGCGGGCATCGCGGGGGTGGGCGAGGTCGCGGGACCCATCGGCCAGCTGCTGCCGGTGATCTCGCCGGGCTACGGGTTCGCGGCGATCATCGTCGCGTTCGTCGGCCGCCTGCATCCGGTGGGCATCTTCTTCGCGAGCCTGCTGATGTCGCTCCTGTACCTGGGGGGCGAGGCCGCCCAGATGAAGCTGGCGCTTCCCTCGTCGGTCACCGGCCTGTTCCAGGGCACGCTGCTCCTGTTCCTGCTCGCGTCGGACGTGTTCATCCACTACCGGCTGCGCGTCGTGCGGCCGCTGCCGGCCGCGGCGAAGGCGGCCTGACGTGGACACCTTCGCGCAGCTCCTGGTGCTGACGCTCGCCGCCGGCACGCCGCTCGTCTACGCGGCGCTGGGCGAACTCGTCACCGAGAAGTCCGGCGTGCTGAACCTGGGCGTCGAAGGCATGATGCTCGTCGGCGCCGTCGTGTCGTTCATCGTCGCCGCGACCACCAAGTCGCCGTGGCTGGGCGTGGTCGCCGGCATGGCGGCGGGCGCCGCGCTGTCGGTGCTCTTCGCGGTCGTCACGCTGACGCTGCAGGCGAACCAGGTCGCGTCCGGGCTCGCACTGTCGCTGTTCGGCGTGGGCCTGTCGGCGTTCATCGGCCTCGACTACGTGAGCGTCGTCATCGAACCCATCCGCCCGCTCGCGATCCCCGGCCTGTCCGACCTGCCGGTGGTCGGCAAGCTGCTGTTCGGTCACAACCCGCTCGTGTACGTGTCGCTGGCGCTGTTCGTCGCGATCCAGTGGTTCCTGTTCCACAGCCGGGCGGGACTCGTGCTGCGCGCCGTCGGCGAGTCGCCGCAGTCGGCGCATGCGATCGGCTATCCGGTCGTGCGCATCCGCTACCTCGCCGTGCTGTTCGGCGGCGCGTGCGCGGGCTTGGGCGGCGCCTACCTGTCGCTCGCCTACAACCCCTCGTGGACCGAGGGCATGACCGCCGGCCGCGGCTGGATCGCGCTGGCGCTCGTCGTGTTCGCCACCTGGAAGCCGTGGCGCGTGCTGGCCGGCGCGTACCTCTTCGGCGGCGTCACGCTCGCGCAGTTCCAGGCGCAGGCATTGGGCGTCGACGTCCCCGCGCAGTACCTGTCCATGCTGCCGTATGTCGCGACGATCGTCGTGCTGGCGATCATTTCCCGCGACGCCGCGACGATCAAGCTCAACGCGCCGGCGTCGCTCGGGAAGCCGTTCCATCCGGATGGCTGAAAGTCACGCACAAGGAGACGCCGAGGCGCAGAGGACGACCAGGTCTTCTCGGCGCCTCGGCGTCTCTTTGTAGATCGCTTTTCCAGTAGAATTATGAGCTTGCCCGCAGCACCCCGCCGACCCAGGAGACCCCGCATGAACCGCACCACCCGCAGAATGACGCTCGCGGCCCTGTCCGCGTGCGCGCTCGCCGCCGCGCTGCCCGCCGCCGCGCAGCCCAAGGCCGGCGAGCCGCTGAAGATCGGCTTCGTCTACGTGAGCCCGATCGGCGACGCCGGCTGGACGTTCCAGCACGACACCGGCCGCAAGGAGATGGAAAAGGCGCTGGGCGGCAAGGTCACGACCAAGTACATCGAGAGCGTGCCCGAGGGTGCGGACGCCGAGCGCGTGATCCGCGAACTCGCGTCCACCGGCCACAACCTGATCTTCACGACGTCGTTCGGCTACATGAACCCGACGATCAAGGTCGCGGGCACGTTCCCGAAGGTCAGCTTCGAGCACGCGACCGGCTACAAGACCTCGAAGAACGTCGGCATCTACAACGCACGCTTCTACGAGGGCCGCTACCTCGCGGGCATCGTCGCCGGCAAGATGTCGAAGACCAACGTCGCGGGCTACGTCGCCGCGTTCCCGATCCCCGAGGTCGTGATGGGGATCAACGCGTTCGCGCGCGGCATGCGCAGCGTGAACCCGAAGGCCGAGGTCAAGGTGATCTGGGTGAACTCGTGGTTCGACCCGGGCAAGGAGTCCGAAGCCGCGAACACGCTGATCTCGCAGCAGGCCGACGTGCTGACGCACCACACCGACTCGACCGCCGCCGTGCAGGCCGCCGAGGCGAAGAAGGTCTACGCGATCGGCTATCACTCCGACATGTCGAAGTACGGCCCGAACGCGCAGCTGACCGCGGTCACGCACCACTGGGGCAACTACTACACGAAGGTCGCGCAGTCGGTGGTCGACGGCAAGTGGCAGCAGGACAACGTCTGGGGCGGCATCAAGGACGGCATGATCAAGATGGCGCCGTTCAACAAGGTCGTCCCCGCGGACGTGCAGGCGCTGGTGAAGAAGGCCGAGGACGAGATCGCGGCCGGCAAGCTCCACCCGTTCACGGGTCCGATGAAGGACAACACGGGCAAGGAGCGGCTGGCGGCGGGGAAGACGATCACGGACGGGGATCTGTCGAAGATGGACTACTACGTCGAGGGCGTGGTTGGGAAGTTGCCGACCTCGAAGTAACGGCTGGGGCCACGCCCTTCTTGATCACCGCGACGCCCTAACTCGTTGCACCGTCGTCCGGTAAGGCGTGGACGACGGTGAACTCCGTTAGGGCGTCGCGCATTTTGGGTAGGAACGCGCGTCTTGCGGGCGACTGTGGTCTGTCGTTCGGTGCGCCTTGATCCCGTGGTCGTTTCAGTGGATCGTATCTCGCTTGATATTTCACTTCGCGATGGCCACTTCCAGAACCCGCAAGTCTGCGAGCCCGTCGAAGACCGCGGCGCGCAAATCGAGCGCCGCCGAGCCGGTCGCGCGCGCGCCCTCGCCCTTGCCGAAGCCGCGCCCGTGCAACGCGCGCCCCGCGCCACGTGAAGTCCGGCGACATCGGCCCGACGAAGAGCGCCGCCGCCATCGAGCGCAACGCCGTGCGCGAGCGCGTGCTCGGCCAAGACCGAAGCCGACGCCAACGCGATCGCCGACATCCTCGAGGGCCGCTCGCCGGAAGACGCGCGCGCGCTGGCGAAGGGCCTGCTCAAGATCAAGCACGCGCCCGAGGGCATCCCCGAGGAGGCGCTGGAGCAGGCGCTCGCCCCCGACTGGCGGCAGGGCGGCTACCCGTACCGCTACCTGCTGCCGCGCCGGTCGCTACGAGAAGCAGAAGTACCGGCTGCAGGTCGAACTCCTCAAGCTGCAGGCGTGGGTCAAGGAATCCGGCGAAAAGGTGGTCGTGCTGTTCGAGGGCCGCGACGCCGCCGGCAAGGGCGGCACGATCAAGCGCTTCATGGAGCACTTGAATCCGCGCGGCGCGCGCGTGGTCGCGCTGGAGAAGCCCACGATCGGGGAACGCGGCCAGTGGTACTTCCAGCGCTACGTCGAGCACCTGCCGACCCGCGGCGAGATCGTGCTGTTCGACCGCTCCTGGTACAACCGCGCGGGCGTGGAGCGCGTGATGGGCTTCTGCACCGATCACGAGTACAAGGAGTTCATGCGGCAGGCGCCCGAGTTCGAGCGCAACCTCGTGCACAGCGGCATCCACCTCATCAAGTTCTGGTTTTCGGTGAGCCGCGAGGAGCAGCGCCGGCGCTTCCGCGAGCGCGAGGCGCATCCGCTGAAGCAATGGAAGCTCTCGCCCATCGACGTGTCGTCGCTCGACAAGTGGGACGACTACACGAAGGCCAAGGAAGCGATGTTCTTCAGCACGGACACCGCCGACGCGCCGTGGACGGTCATCAAGTCGGACTGCAAGAAGCGCGCGCGTCTGAATGCGCTGCGCTACCTGCTGCACTCGTTTCCGTACAAGGCCAAGGACCCGGCGCGCATCGGCGACGTCGATCCGCTGCTGGTCGGGCGCGCGCACATCGTGTACGAGCGCGGCGAGAAAGGCAGCGGCGGCGGCGGTGTCGCGTCGGCCTCCTGACGCGCCAGGGAAAAGCTGCGAAAGCCTCCGCGTTCGGACGACTCGCACGCAGCCTGCCGCACGACACTCGTTTTTTCCTAGCCCTTTCTGGTGGCCGCCGCCGGGCCGCCCCAAGGCGGCCGCCTGACTCGCATTCGAAGTGCCGGCCGCAAAAGGTGCGACGCCGGCTTCACGTCATCCACCGGCCCGACGGACACCTTTTGCGGACGTTGCCTAGCCGTTGAGCCGGCGCAGCAGCGCCAGCACCCGCTCGAACACGGCGCCGTAGGGCGGATACAGCAGCCTCGTGCCCGCGAGCCGGGGTTGCACGAACACGGGCTTGCGGTGCGTGAACGCGAGGAAGCTGGCCTCGCCGTGGTACGCGCCGAGGCCCGACGCGCCGACGCCGCCGAACGGCAGCCCCTTGTGCGCGAAGTGCCAGATCGTGTCGTTGATCGTCACGCCGCCCGCAAGGGTGTGCCGCAGCACGCCCGCACGCGAGGCGTCGTCGGCACCGAAGTAGTAGAACGCGAGCGGATGCGGCCGCGCATTGATCTTCGCGACGGCGTCATCGAGCGTGCGGTACGTCTCGATGGGCAGCACCGGACCGAAGATCTCCTCCCGCATCACGGCCATCGAATCGTCGACGCCGACGACGAGTGTCGGGAGCATCCTGCGGGCCGCGTCTGCGGGCGCTTCCCCGGCGGGATTCAGCGTGACGATGGTGGCGCCTTTCGCCCGTGCATCGTCGACGAGCCCCGTCAAGCGCTGCCAATGGCGTTCGTTGACGATCGACGTGTAGTCGGGATTCGCCGCGTACGACGGATACAGGCGCGCGGCCGCGCGCTCGATCGCCGCGACGAGCGCGTCCGCCTGCCCTTCCGGCACCAGCGCGTAATCGGGCGCGATGCACGTCTGTCCGGCGTTCAGGAGCTTGCCCGCCATGAGCCGCGGCGCGGCGCGGGCGAAGTCCGCGCCGGGCGCGAACAGCGCGGGCGACTTGCCGCCCAGTTCGAGCGTCACGGGCGTGAGATTGTCCGCCGCCGCGAGCGCGACGTGGCGGCCGACGGCGGTCGACCCGGTGAAGAACAGGTGATCGAAGGGCAGGCGCGAGAACGCCTGGCCGACGTCGGCGTCACCCAGCACGACGGCGAACTCGTCCTCCGCGAACGCGGCCGCCACGAGTTCGCGCAGCAGCTCCGCGGTGGCGGGCGTGAGTTCGGAGGGCTTCAGCAGCACGCGGTTGCCGGCGGCCAGCGCCCCCAGCGCCGGCGCGAGTGCCAGCTGCACCGGGTAATTCCACGGGCTGATGATGCCGACCACCCCCACGGGCTGGCGCTCGATGCGTGCGCGGGCCGGCAGCAGGTGCAGCGGCGTGCGCACGCGCTCGTCGCGCATCCAGCGGGCGAGGTGCGACCGCGCGTCGGCGATCTCGGCGGCGACGATGTAGAGCTCGGCCAGCCGCGTCTCGTGCGCGGAACGATGGCCGAAGTCGCGGTCGGCGGCGGCGACGAAGCGATCCTCGTGGTCGACGACGAGCCGCTGCAGGCGCGCGAGGCGATCGCGCCGCGTCGCGTGGTCCGGGTAGCGTTCGCGCGCGAACGCGGCGCGCTGCGCAGCGAACACGCGGTCGAGTTCGGTCGGCAGGCGGGGCGCGGGGGCGTTCAAGTGGCTGGGCCTTCAGGGTACGGGAGTGGCGTGCCGCGGGCCTCCGGCCGGCCGCCGCGGTGCGGAGAGCGCATGTGAGGAATTCGGGGCAGGAAGTCCCCTCATTATCGCACCGGCGCCCGTCGTGCCAGGCGCGACGCTAACGGCCGCCCTGGGGTAGAGTCGTCGCCATGGGCGACCCCCGTACGCTGCTGCTGGCCAACGCGACCGTCGTCGCGACGATGGACGACGCCCGGCGCGAATTCGCGGACGCCGGCGTCTTCGTGCGCGGCGGCGTCATCGAGGCGGTGGGGCCCATGGCCACGCTGCCGGCCACCGCCGACGACGTGCTCGACTGCCGGGGAATGGTGGCGCTGCCGGGCCTCGTCAACACGCACCACCATTTCTTCCAGACGCTGACCCGCGCGCTGCCCGCCGCGCAGGACGCGGAGCTGTTCGGCTGGCTGCGTGCGCTCTATCCGGTCTGGGCGCGCCTGACACCGCGGATGCTCAACGTTTCCGCGCAGGTCGCGATGGCGGAGCTGATCCTTTCGGGCTGCACGACCGCCAGCGACCACCTGTACGTGTACCCGAACGGCGGCCGGCTCGACGACACGATCGAGGCCGCGCGGACGATCGGCCTGCGCTTCCACGCATGCCGGGGCGCGATGAGCGTGGGCGAATCCGCGGGTGGCCTGCCGCCGGACTCCCTCGTCGAGCGCGAGGACGACATCCTCCGCGACACGCGCCGCGTGATCGAGACGTTCCACGACGCGGCGCGCTACTCGATGCTGCGGGTGGCGGCCGCGCCCTGCTCGCCGTTTTCCGTTTCGCCCGACCTGATGCGCGAGACCGCCGCGCTGGCGGCGGCGTACGGCGTGGGCCTGCACACGCACCTGGCCGAGAGCGACAACGACGTCGCGTATTCGCGCGAGCACTTCGGCTGCACGCCCGCGCAGTACGCGGAACGCACCGGATGGACGGGGCGCAACGTCTGGCACGCGCACTGCGTGAAGCTCGACGCGGACGGCATCGACCTCTTCGCGCGCACCGGCACGGGCGTCGCGCATTGCCCGTCGTCGAACATGCGGCTCGCGTCGGGCATCGCGCCGGTGCGGCGCATGCTCGACGCCGGCGTCGCGGTGGGCCTGGGCGTGGACGGTTCCGCGTCGAACGACTCCTCGCACCTGCTGGCCGAGGCGCGGCAGGCGCTGCTGCTGCAGCGCGTCGGGCTGGGGCCCGCCGCGCTGACGGCGCGCGAGGCGCTGTCCATCGCGACGCGCGGCGGCGCGCGCGTGCTGGGACGCGACGACATCGGCCAGCTCGCGCCCGGGATGGCGGCGGACGTCGTCGCGTTCGACCTGGCCGACATCGGGTTCGCCGGCGCGGGCGAGGATCCGCTGGCGGCGCTCGTGTTCTGCGTGCCCGCACGGGTAACCCATTCGGTGATCGCCGGCCGCGTCGTCGTCCAGGACGGCACGCTGCGCACGGTCGACGTGCCCGTGCTCGCCGAACGCCAGCGCGCGCTGGCCCGGATCCTCGTGCGCGGCGACTGATATTGCGCGCCCGGCCGCGCGTCCCACGGCCCGACCCAACGGCGACCGCGCACCGCCTCCGATGCGGCGGCCGGTATGATGGACGTCGTTGCGTTACCCGAGCCCCGACCTTGAACCACGATGTGATCGTGATCGGCGGCGGCGTGATCGGCGTGTCGATCGCCTATCACCTCGCCCGCTTCGGCTGCAAGCGCGTGCTGCTGCTCGAACGCGGCGCGCTCGGCGGCGGCACCACCGCGCAGTCGTCCTGCATCGTCCGCACCCATTACTCCGTCCCCGAGAACGTCGCGCTGGCGCAGCGGGGCCTCGCGATCTTCCGCGACTTCGCCGCGTATCTCGAAGACCCGGAGGCGGACGCCGGCTTCACGCGCTGCGGCCTCATGATCGTCGCGGGCGAAGGCGCAACGCGCGACGGCGCTGCGGGAGACGCTCGCCGTCGAACGCGGCTTGGGCGTCGTCGCGGACGAGATCGCGCTGGACGAGGCGCGGCGCATCCATCCATTGCTGCAGCTCGACGACATCGCGGTCGTCGGTTGGGAGCCCGAGTCGGGCTACGCCGACGCGCACCAGACGCTGTCCGCGTTCGCGCGCCGCGCACGGCAGCTGGGCGTGGTCATCCGCGAAGGCGTCGCGGTCACCGGCCTCGTGCGCGACGCGGTGGGGCGCGTGACCGGCGTCGAGACCGCGCAGGGCCGGATGCACGCCGACGTCGTGATCAGCGCGCAGAACATCTGGACGCGCGAACTCGCCGCATGGAGCGGCGTCGCGTTGCCGTTGACGCTGTCCCGGCATGCGGTGTTCACGCTGGAGGCGCCCGTGCCCTACACGCGCGACCTGCCGATCCTCAAGGACCTCGCATCGCCGGCCAAGCTCTACATGCGCAGCTACGGCGGCCGGCAACTGCTGGTCGGCGACGGCAACGAGGGCGAGACGATCCCGGCGCCCGACACCGAGCAGGCCGACGTGCCGCTCGACCACGTGGCCGAACTGGGCGAACAGGTCGCGCACCGGATGCCGGCGTTCGGCGAAGCGGGACTTGCCGCGTCGTGGACCGGCGTCTACGACGTGACGCCGGACTGGAACCCGGTCCTGGGGCCGGTGGCGGGTGTTGCCGGATTGCAGGTCGCGTACGGCTTCTCCGGACACGGCTTCAAGCTGTCGCCGGTCGTCGGCCGGCTGCTCGCGCAAAGCGCGCTCGGGCTGGCCACCGACGTGCCGCTCGCGCCGTATGCGCTCGAGCGATTCGCGTCGGGGCACCTGCTGGCCGGACGCTACGGGGCCGGGGCCGTCTCGTGAGCCCGCGACCGCGGCAGGTGCAGCGCGCTTTTGCGTGGTGCCGGTGCGCACGAAACTCGTGCAGCGACGGTTCGACGGAATCGAGGCTTCTGCGCCCCGCATGACCGTCGCCACGACCGCCGCATGTCGCGCCCGGCGGCGTAGCGTGCTCCCCGGCGTTTCGGCATACTGTCACGTCCGCGCGCGACGCGCGGTACGTGCACCAGACCCCAGGGAGATCTTCATGGCATTTCGCAACCGTCTCGCCGCGACCGCGCTCGCGGCCGGCGTCGCCCTCGCGTTCGCGACGTCCGCGCTCGCGCAGGAACGCGTGTTCTTCGGCATCGCCACCGGCGGCACCGGCGGCACCTACTACCCGCTCGGCGGCATGCTCGCGCAGCTCATCTCGAACAAGGTCGTCATCGGCGGCAAGAAACTGTCGGCGACGGCGGAAACCTCGGGCGCCTCCGTCGGCAACGCCCAGTTGCTGGGCCGCAAGGACATCGAGAGCGCGTTCGTCGCCGCCGACATCCTCGACGCCGCGTACACGGGCAAGGGCCAGTTCGACGGCAAGCCGCTCAAGAACCTGCGCGCGCTCGGGGCGCTGTATCCGGAGCAGGTGCAGCTCATCACGCTCGCGAGCGCCAACGTGCAATCGTTCAAGGACCTGAAGGGCAAGTCGGTGTCGTCCGGCTCGCCGGGGTCCGGCCAGTGGCAGTTGCTGGGCGATCTGCTCGAGGCCTACGGCATGACGCGCAAGGACATCGGCGAGGACCTGTCGTCGTTCACGCAGTCCGTCGACAAGATCAAGGACGGCAACCTCGTCGCGTCGCTGATCACCGCCGGCGCGCCGACGTCGTCGATCACCGACCTCGCGAACTCGCGCGACGTGCGCGTCGTGCCGCTGGCGGGCCCGGAGATCGAGGCGCTGCGCAAGAAGCAGCCGTACTACGCGAACGTGCAGTTGCCGCCGAACACGTACAAGGGGCAGACGGCCGCCGTGCCCACGCTGGCGGTGATGGCCGTCTGGGCGACGCACGACGGCGTCTCGGACCAGATGGCGTACGAGGTCACGAAGGCGCTGTTCGAGAACACCGAGACGCTGGGCCAGGTGCATCCGAAGGGCAAGGAAATCTCGCTCAAGACGGCGCTGCTTTCGGTGTCGATTCCGTTGCATCCGGGTGCCGAGAAGTACTACCGCGAAAAGGGCCTGATCAAGTGACGTTGCGTTCGGACGGCCGCGCGCGCGTGGCGTGATGCGGCCGTTGCGCGCCGCCGCGGCCTCGCGCAGGCGCAACGCACCGGCCACGGCTCGCCGCGTTGGGTGGCGGGCCGCGCTCGCCGCCTGCGGCGCGCTGCCGGCGAGCGCGATGGCGGCCTGCATCGCGTTCACGGCGTACCCGGACGGCGTGCCGCTCGCGGAATTCGCGACGGCGCCCTCCGATCCCGTTTTCGTCGTCACCTACGTGCATTCGGTCACGCGCACGCCTGTGTACGAGCGCTACCGCATCGACGGCGACACCGTCGTGCAGACCGAGATCCGGTTCGCGCAGCACGGTCCCGGATTGCCGACGCAGCCCGACGCCGGCGAGTCCTTCGTCCAGCGCGACGGGCAGTTCGTGATGACGCTCGCGCGCCGGTTTCACGAGATCGTGATGCGCGTGCACCGCGACCAGTCGCCCCGGCTCCTGGTGGGCACCTACGAGGCCGACCTGGCCGCGTGGGGCAACCGCGCGCTGGTCCTGCGCGTGAACGATGGTCCCTGCCACGCCACCTGACCTTCCGATGACCGCACCCAACCCGCACGCCAGCACCCTCACCGACACGATCGAGGCGATCTCCGCCGAGCAGCAGGCGCGGCTCATCAAGCAGTTCGACCACGAGTCGAACTTCCGCAAGCTGGTCGGCCCGGTGGGCATGCTCGTCACGACGATCGCCGTGGTGCTGTCCGGCTTCCACATCTACACGGCGGGCTTCGGCCTGCTGGTCGAGATCAAGCACCGCACGTTCCATCTGGCGCTGGTGCTGGGCCTCATCTTCCTCGTGTTCCCGCGGCCCACACCGGCGACCGGCACGCGGGCGGTCACCAAGGAGTGGGGATGGGCGCTCGCGTTCGGTGCGTTCTACCTGTACCTCGCGTGGGACCTGGTGAGCCGCCTCACCGACACCGGCGAACTGAAGAACGGCGGCCTCTACCTCGCGCTGGTGGCGTTCGTCGTCGCGCTGACGCTGCCGGTGAAGCGCTTCGGCGGCTATGGCGACCGCGCGTCGCTGATCGACTGGCCGCTGGCGCTGCTCGCGGCCGGGGTGTCGCTCTACCAGCTGGTGTTCTTCGAGGACATCTTCATCGGCCGGGTCGGCGCGCCGATCGCGCAGGACTACATGATGGGCGTGCTCGCGATCATCATGGTGATGGAGGCGACGCGGCGGACGATGGGCCCGCTGCTGCCGCTGATCGGCATGACCTGCCTGCTGTACGCGCTGCTCGGGCGGCACATGCCCGGCGTGCTCGCGCACCGCGGCTACAGTGTCGTTCGCGTCGTCAACCACATCTACGTCGGCACCGAGGGGATCTACGGCATTGCCGTCGGCGTCGTCGCGACGTACGTGTTCCACTTCGTGCTGTTCGGCGTGCTGGCGCAGATGACCGGGCTGGGGCGCCTGTTCATGGAGCTGGCGACGATCGCCGCCGGGCGCTTCTCCGGCGGGCCAGCCAAGGTGTGCGTCGTGTCCTCCGGCCTCTTCGGGATGATCTCGGGCTCCGCGGTCGCGAACGCGGTCACCACCGGCTCGTTGACCATCCCGCTGATGAAGAAGTACGGCTTCAGTCCGCGCTTCGCGGGCGCGGTCGAGGCCTCCGCCTCGTGCGGCGGCCAGGTGACGCCGCCGGTGATGGGCGCCTCGGCGTTCGTCATGGCGGAACTCCTGGGCGTTCCCTACAAGGAACTCGTGATCATCGCGATCGTGCCGGCGCTGTTCCATTACTTCGCGTGCCTGCTGATGGTGCACTTCGAGGCCAAGCGCCTGCGCCTGCTGGGCGTCGAGGCGCACCTGATCCCGCGCCTGTCGGCGGTGCTGGGCTCGAGCTGGCACCTCGTGTTCCCGCTGATCGCGCTGGTCACGATGCTGCTGCTCGACTTCACGCCGTTCCTCGCGGCATTCTGGGGCATCGTGCTGTGCTTCGTGTGTTCGTACATTCCGCTGATCGCGCGGAAATTCGGCAACGACCGGCTGCAGGGACAGACGCTGACGTGGAAGCCGCTCATCGCGGGCCTCGAGGAAGGCGCCAAGTACGCGCTCGCGATCGGCGCCGCCTGCGCCTGCGTGGGCCTCATCCTCGGCACGCTGACGCTGTCGGGCCTCGGCTTCAAGTTCTCGGGTGCGGTGGTCGAACTGGCGGGCACGGTCGCCACCCTTGTCCGCTCGATCGATCCGTTCAACCTCGTCACCGAGAACGGCGGCAAGATCTTCTTCGGCCTGCTGTTCGTCGCCATCGCCTGCATCCTGATGGGGACCGGCGTACCCACGACGCCGACGTACATCATCCTGGCGTCGATCGCGGCACCCGCGCTGGGCACGCTGGGCGTGCCGCTGATCGCGACGCACTTCTTCGTCTTCTACTACGGCGTGCTGGCGGACGTGACGCCGCCGGTGGCGCTGGCCGCCTATGCGGCGGCCGGCATCGCGGGGTCGGAGCCGATGCGCACGGGACTGACCGCGTTCCGGCTGTCGATGGGCAAGGCGCTGGTGCCGTTCATGTTCGTGTACACGCCGGCGCTGCTCTTCATCGACTTCACGTGGAGCGCGTTCCTGTCGGCGGCGTTCTGCGGCGTGGTCGGGATCACCGCGTTGTCCGCCGCGTACATCGGCTATTTCCGCACGACGCTCGTCCGGCCGGAGAAGATCCTGCTGACGCTGGCCGGCCTCGCGCTCGTGTTCAACCAGTTCTGGCCGAACATCGTGGGGCTCGCCGTCGTGTTCGCGATCCTCGGCCGGAACTACTTCACCGCGCGTACGCGCTGACGCCGGCGAATGGGTCCGCTGTCCGGCCTGCGCGTCCTCGAGTTCGAGGCGATCGGCCCCGGTCCGTTCTGCGGCATGCTGTTGGCCGACATGGGCGCCGACGTGCTGCTGGTCGACCGCCCGCAGGACCCGGGCCTCGGGTTCGAGCGCGAACGCCGCCACGACGTGATGCTGCGCGGAAGGCGGTCCGTGACGCTCGACTTGAAGTCGCGCGACGGCGCGGCGGCCGCGCTCGCGCTCGCCGCGCGCGCAGATGCGCTGATCGAAGGCTTCCGCCCCGGCGTGATGGAACGGTTGGGCCTCGGTCCCGACGCGCTGCTCGCGCGCAATCCGCGCCTCGTCTACGGCCGCGTGACCGGCTGGGGGCAGGACGGGCCGCTGCGCCACCGTGCGGGCCACGACATCGACTACATCGCGCTGTCCGGTGCGCTCCATGCGATCGGGCGCGCCGGCGAAGCGCCGGTACCGCCGCTCAACCTCGTCGGCGACTTCGGCGGCGGCGGGATGCTGCTGGGCTTCGGCGTCGTGTGCGCGCTCCTCGAAGCGCAGCGCTCCGGCCGCGGGCAGGTGGTCGACGCCGCGATGGTCGACGGCGCGTCGCTGCTCACGACGATGTTCTGGGGCATGCGCGCGGCGGCGCAATGGACCGACGCGCGCGGCGAGAACGTGCTCGACACGGGCGCACCGTGGTACGACACCTATCGCACGCGCGACGGCGGCTTCGTCGCGGTCGGCGCGATCGAGTCCCGGTTCTACGCGCAACTGCTCGTCCGGCCTGGGTCTCGCCGACGAAGCCTTGCCCGCGCAGCACGATCGCGCCGGCTGGCCCGCGTTGCGCGCGAAGTTCGCGGCGGTGTTCGCGACCCGCACGCGCGCCGAGTGGATGGCCGCATTCGACGGGACCGACGCGTGCGTCGCGCCGGTACTCGCGTTCGGCGAGGCGGCGGCGCATCCGCACGCCGCCGCGCGCGACGCCTATGTCGACGTGGCCGCGATCACGCAGCCTGCCCCGGCGCCGCGCTACTCGCGCACGCCGGGCGCCATCGCGGGCCCGCCGCCGGAGCGAGGTGCGGGCGGTCGCGCCGCGCTCGCCGACTGGGGCTTCGACGACGCGGCGATTGCCGCACTGCGCACGCAGGGAATCGCGTTCGAGGACTGAACCGACCGGCGGCCATTGCGGAATCGTCGCCCAGGCGACGCGATGTGCAGCCCGGCCTACACGTTGGGCGATGGTTTTTCGCACTTTCTGTAGGACACGTCCTACACCGGGGCGCGCGCTTCGATTCTGCCGGTGCCGGGAGCACCACCGTTACGATGGTTCGAGTCCTACGCACGCCGTCCGCGAGGCCGGCCCTCCCCGCATGCGCCTTTCGCTTCGATTCCTGGTTCCGCTGCTGATCGCGCTCGGCCTCTTCGCCTACGCGGCGGTGCCGCTCGTCGACGCGCTCACCACGCGCTGGTTCGTCCGCGACCTCGACATCCGGTCGAACCTCATCGCGAGCGCCGCGACCGACCCGCTGCAGGAACTCATCTCGACCGGCTCGAACACGCGCATCCTGGCGTTCTTCGGCCGACTTACGCGCGACGAGCGCCTCTACGCGGTCGGACTGTGCCTCTCGCGCGACGCGCAGCCGATCGCGACCAGCGCCTACCCGCAGGACCTCCGCTGCGCGGGCCTCGCCCCCTACACCGGCGGCGGCAGCCATCTGCTGCGAACCGGCAAGGGCGGCGTGCTGCACGTCGCGGTGATGCCGCTGCCCACCGACACCGTTGCGGGCGCGGAACTCGTGCTCGTCCACGACATGAGCTTCATCGAGCGCCGCAGCGAGGAAACGCGCCGCTACCTGTTCTATTTCTTCGCGGCGCTCGCCGCAAGCGTGGCGCTCATCACCGTCGTCATCGCGCAACTGTCGTGGCGCGGCTGGGTGGCGGGCCTGCGCGCACTGCTGCGCGGCGAAGGCATCCTGCGTCCGTCGGCGGGGACCGCCCCCGAATTGCGGCCGATCGCGCGCGACGTGCAGGCGCTGCTGCGCGAGCTCGAGCACCAGTTCCGGCCGACCGACGAATCGCAGCAGCGCTGGACGCAGGACACGCTGCGCGCGGTGCTGCGCGGCGAGATGCGCGGCAACGACATCATCGTCGTGTCGAACCGCGAGCCCTACATCCACGTGCAGGCCGAAGGCGGCATCCGCGTGCAGCGGCCGGCGAGCGGCCTCGTCACGGCGCTCGAACCGGTGATGCGCGCGTGCTCCGGCACCTGGATCGCGCATGGCAGCGGCAACGCGGATCGCGACGTCGTCGACAAGTTCGACCGCGTCGCGGTGCCGCCGGACGATCCCAAGTACCGGATCCGGCGCGTGTGGCTCACCCCCGAGCAGGTGCACGGCTACTACGACGGGTTCGCCAACGAAGGCCTGTGGCCGCTGTGCCACATCGCGCACGTGCGGCCGACGTTCCGGTCGGTCGACTGGGCGCAGTACAAGGCGGTCAACGCGCTGTTCGCCGACGCCGTGGTCGCGGAAGCGGACAGCGACGACCCCGTCGTGCTCGTGCAGGACTACCACTTCGCGCTGCTGCCGCGGATGATCCGCGAGCGGCTGCCCAACGCGACGATCATCACGTTCTGGCACATCCCGTGGCCCAACCCGGAAGCGTTCGCGATCTGCCCGTGGCGGCTGGAACTGCTCGACGGCCTGCTGGGCAGCGACATCGTGGGCTTCCACACGCAGTTCCACTGCAACAACTTCCTCGAAGCGGTCGACCGCTTCGTCGAGGCGCGGATCGACCGCGAGACGTTCACCGTCACGTGCCGCGGCCAGTTGACCGCCGTCCACCGCTACCCGATCTCGCTCGAGTGGCCGCCGGCGCCGCTCGCCAAGGCGGCGCCGATCGACGAGTCGCGCGAGCGCGTCCGCGTGCGCTTCGGCCTCCCGCGCGACCACAAGCTCGGCATCGGCATCGACCGCCTCGATTACACGAAGGGCATCGTCGAGCGCTTCAACGCGGTGGCGCGGCTGCTCGAGATCAACCCGCAATGGGTCGGGCGCTTCACCTTCGTGCAGATCGCAGCGCCCACGCGCGGCGTGCTCGACGATTACCGGGATTACGCGCTGCGCGTGCAGCGACTGGCCGACGAGATCAACGCGCGCCACGCGGGTGCCGCGCATCCGCCGATCCTGCTGCTCAACGAGCACCATGAGCCCGAGGCCGTGTACGAATACCACCGCGCCGCCGACATCTGCTTCGTCAGCAGCCTGCACGACGGGATGAATCTGGTCGCCAAGGAGTTCGTGGCCGCGCACGACGACGACCACGGCGTCCTCATCCTGTCGCAGTTCGCAGGCGCGTCGCGCGAACTTCCGGAAGCGCTCATTGTCAACCCGTACGACGCCGACCAGTGCGCGGCGGCGCTCGACGTCGCGCTGTCGATGTCCGCCGACGAACAGCGCGAGCGGATGCGCCTGATGCGCAATCTCGTGCGCGAGTTCAACGTCTATCGCTGGGCCGGTCGCATGCTGCTCGACGCGGCCGCGATGCGCCAGCGCAAGCGCTTTCGCGACCGCACCGACACGACGCAACCGGCCTGATATCCGCACCGCCCATGATGAGCGACTCCGAAGAAACCGCCGGGGATACCCCCGGTTCGACGCCAAGGCCGGCTCGCTTCGTCCGTCCGCCACCGCCGCCGCTCGGCCACGACTGCGCGCTGTTCCTCGATGTCGACGGCACGCTCGCCGAGTTGGCGCAGATGCCGGACGCCGTCCGGATCGACGTGAGCCTCGCCGCGGTGTTGCCGCGGCTGCGCGCCGAGCTCGACGGCGCGCTGGCACTCGTCACCGGTCGCGCGATCACCGACGCCGATCGCCTGTTCCCCGGCCTCGTGCTGCCGGTCGCGGGGCAGCATGGCTGCGAACGGCGCAGCGCGGACGGCGCCATCCACCTGCACGCGCCCGTGAAGAAGACGCAGGCGCGGCTGCGCAAGTTGCTGGTGGGTCTCGTGAAGCGACATCCGCAGCTCTACCTCGAGGACAAGGGTGCGTCGCTCGCGCTGCATTACCGCGCGAGCCCCGATCTCGAGCCGCTGGTGCAGCGGACGCTGCGCGACGCGCTGGTCCCCGAGGAGGGTTACGCGTTGCAGCCCGGCAAGATGGTCCTCGAAGTCCGCCCCGAGGGACGCAACAAGGGCACCGCCATCGACGACTTCATGGCCGAGGAGCCGTTCGCCGGACGCCTGCCCGTGTTCATTGGCGACGACCTCACGGACGAGGACGGCTTCGCGGTGGTCGAGCGCCTGGGCGGCTGGACGGTGAAGGTGGGGCCGGGGCGCACCGCCGCGCGCTTCCGCCTCGCGGATCCCACGGCGGTCCGGCGATGGCTGTCGGCGCCGATCACCGGTGCCGCAGATGCGGATGCGCTGGCGGACGCGCGATGATGCAGCAGCCTCCCGACCCGTCCGGCGTCGTACATGCACCCCTGCGCTCGCTCGACCTCGCGCTCATCGGCAACGGACGCATCGGCGCGCTCGTCGATCCATCGGGATCGATCGTCTGGGGCTGCTTCCCGCGCTTCGACGGCGACCCGGTGTTCTGCGCGCTGCTCGACACGGCGCCGGCCGATTCCGCGCGGGGCCTGTGGTCGATCGAACTCGTCGATGGCGTGTCGTCGACGCAGTCGTACGTCGACAACACGGCCGTCGTCGTGACGCGGCTCACCGATCGCGCGGGCAGCGTGATCGAGATCACCGACTGCGTGCCGCGCTTCATCCACCATGGCCGCCTGCACCAGCCGACGACCCTCGCGCGCCGCATCAGGCGGCTGGCGGGCCACCCGCGCGTGCTGGTTCGCCTGCGGCCCGCGTTCGCCTACGGACGCAACGCGCCGGTCGTCACCACCGGCAGCCATCACCTGCGCTACGTGAGCCCCGAACTGACGCTGCGCCTCACCACGGATGCGCCGGTCACGGCGATCCTCGAGGAGCGGCCGTTCCTGATCGACGACACGGTGACGCTGATCCTCGGCGCCGACGAATCCATTCCCGACAATCTGGCGGAACTCGGCCGCCACTTCGTCGAGGCCACGCTCGCGCACTGGCGCGAGTGGGTGCGCGGGCTCGCGATTCCCTACGAGTGGCAGGCGGCGGTCATCCGCGCGGCGATCACGCTGAAACTCAACGCGTTCGACGACACCGGCGCGATCATCGCGGCGATGACGACGTCGATCCCCGAAGCGGCGAATTCCGGCCGCAACTGGGATTACCGGTTCTGCTGGCTGCGCGACGCGTACTTCGTCGTGAACGCGCTGAACCGGCTCGGCGCGACGACGACGATGGAGCGCTTCCTGCGCTATCTCGTCGGCATCGCCGCCGCGGCGAGCGACGGTCCGATCCAGCCCGTCTACCGGATCAGCGGCAGCGCGGAACTGGGCGAGCGCACCGAGGATGCGCTGCCGGGCTATCGCGGCATGGGCCCGGTACGCGTGGGCAACGATGCCTGGCGCCAGGTGCAGCACGACGTCTACGGCTCGGCCGTCCTCGCGGCGACGCACGTGTTCTTCGACGAGCGCCTGTCCCACGGCGGCGACGTGACGCTGTTCGAGCAGCTCGAGGCCCTGGGTCGCCGCGCCGTCGCGATGCACGACCAGCCGGACGCCGGCCTGTGGGAACTGCGCGGGCGCGAGCGCGTGCACACGTTCTCGAGCGTCATGTGCTGGGCGGCGTGCGACCGGCTGGCGCGGATTGCCGCACGACTCAAGCTCGACGACCGCGCGCTGGCGTGGCGCGCGGAGTCCGACACGATCCGCCGCTTCGTAGAGTCGAATTGCTGGAACGCCGAACTGGGCACCTTCGTGTCGACCGCCGGCGGCGACGGCCTCGACGCGAGCCTGCTGCTGCTGGCCGAACTCAACTTCCTCGAACCCGACGACCCGCGCTATGCAGGGACGGTGCGCGCGATCGAGGGCGGCCTGAAGCGCGGCGACTTCCTGTTCCGCTACATCGAGCACGACGACTTCGGCGCACCGTCGAACGCGTTCCTCGTCTGCTCGTTCTGGCTCGTGAACGCGCTGGCCGCGATCGGGCGGCGCGACGAGGCGCGCACGCTGTTCCTGCGCCTGCTCGAGTGCCGCAACCGGCACGGGCTGCTGGCCGAACACGTGCACCCGGCCACCGGCGAAGCCTGGGGCAACTTCGTGCAGACCTACAGCATGGTCGGGCTCATCAACTGCGCGATCCGGCTGTCGATTCCGTGGGACGAAGCGTTCTGACTCCGGACGACTAGAACGCAGCCCGGCGCATCACACTCGCTTTTTCGTAGATTTTTTCGGCGGCCGTCGCCGGGCCGCCCCAAGGCGGCCGCCTGACATCGAAGTTGCAGTGCCGGCCGCAAAACGCGCGACGCCGCCTTCACGTTAACCACGGGCCCGACGGACGCGTTTTGCGGACGCTTAGGTCGTCCGCGCCTGCGCGATCGCCTCGAGCAGCGTCTCCGGCGCCTGCGCGCCCGAGAGCGCGGTCCTGCCGCCGAAGATGAAGAACGGCACCCCGCTCACGCCCATCGACCGTGCGCGCTCGTCCGCGCCCGCCACCGCCTCCGCCAGTTCGCCGGACGAGAGGAACGCGCGCGCGTCGTCGGCGTCATAGCCGGCGTCCGCCGCGAGGCGCGCGAGCGTGTCGCGGTCGCCGATGAACTGCCCGTCCAGGAAGTACGCGCGGAACAGCCGCTCGACGAGCGCGTCGGCGTCGCCTTCGCGCCGTCCCTGCGCCCAAGCGAGCAGCCGATGCGCGTCGAGCGTGTTGGGCTGGCGCTCGATCGAATCGAACCGGAACGGGATGCCGACGGACTCGCCCGCGGCCGCGACGCGCGCGTAGATCTCGCGCGCGCGCTCCGGCCCGCCGAATTTCGCTTCGAGGTACGAACGGCGGTCCACGCCCGCGGCCGGAAGTTCGGGATTGAGCTGGAACGGATGCCAGCGTACGACGATCGGGAGATCCGGTTCCTGCGCGCGAATCCGGTCGAGCGCAGCCTCGAGCTTGCGCTTGCCGATGTAACACCATGGGCAGACCACATCGGACACGACGTCGATCGTGAAGGGCTCGATCACGGGAACTCTCTCCGGAGCGCGTTGCGCGGGCAGGCGATGGATTTGCGCGCACGACCTTGCAGTGGCTCAAGGGCGGTGCGCATTTTTTCAGGATAATGACGCACAAACGCGCCGATCCCAAGCCCCATGGCTCCCTCCCTCCGCTGGGACATTTTCTGCCGGGTCGTCGACAACTTCGGCGACGCGGGCGTCTGCTGGCGCCTGGCCCGGCAACTCGCGCGCGAGCACGGCCTGGCCGTCACGCTGTGGATCGACGACGTCGCGAGCCTCGCGCGCATCGCGCCCACGCTCGACCCCGAACGCGCGGACCAGGCGGCGGGGCACGGCGTGCGCGTGCGTCGCCTCGCCGACGACGCCGTGGCCGACCCCGCGCTGCCCGATGTCGTGATCGAGGGCTTCGGCTGCGGACTGCCCGACCGCTACGTGGACGCGATGGCCGCCGCCGCGAAGCCGCCCGTCTGGGTCGTGCTGGAATACCTGTCGGCGGAGCCGTGGATCGACGCGTCGCACGGATTGCCCTCGCCCCACCCGCGGCTGCCGCTCACGCGCTGGTTCTGGTTCCCGGGATTCACGTCCGGCAGCGGCGGCGTGCTACGCGAAGGCGGGCTCCTGGTGCAGCGCGACGCGTTCCGGGGAGACCAGGCCGCGGCCGGCGCGGTCTGGCGTGATGCGGGCTTCGTGCCGGACCCCGAAGCGCTGCGCGTCACGCTCTTCTGCTACGCGAACCCCGCGCTGCCCGCCCTGCTGGACGCGTGGGCCGAAGGCGACGGGCCGGTGGCGTGCATCGTTCCACAGGGCGTGGCCACCGCCGAGATCGACCGCTTCGCGGGCGGCGCGTTGCCCCATCCGGGTGCCCCGCTGGTGCGCGGGCGCCTGACGCTGGCCGTTGCGCCGTTCGTCGACCAGGACGCCTTCGACCGCAGGCTGTGGCTCGCCGACCTCAATTTCGTGCGCGGCGAGGATTCGTTCGTGCGGGCGCAATGGGCAGGGCAGCCGTACGTGTGGCAGCCCTACCCCCAGGCGGAGGACACGCACCTCGTGAAAATGGACGCGTTCCTGACCCGGCTCGAAGCCACGCTGCCCGCCGGCGGCCGGCTCGACCTGCGCGCGTTCTGGTACGCGTGGAACGCGGGCGATCCGGAGGCGCTCGTCGCCGCGTGGCCCGCCTACCTGGCGCTGCTGCCCACGCTGACCGTGCTCACCCGCGCGTGGGCCCGCTCGCTGGCCCGCCGCGCCGACCTCGCGGATGCGCTGGTCAAGTTCTGTGAAAATCGTTTATAATTATGGGTTTCCCGGATCAGGCCCGGGTGTGCGCCCGCCGGGCGTGCGCTCGATACCCATGGGCGACGCTCGAGCGCCGCACATGCTGGCCCATGCCGCGACCCCCGGAAGGCGCAAGCCCGGAACGGGGTGACCCCGAACCGGGGTGAGATACCGGGGTGGCACGGCAGCGTGCCGTTTTCAAGGCGCCGCCGCCGCCGTCCGATCGCCCAACGAACGCAGGAATGCCAAATGAAACTCGCACAGGAAATTCGCGCCGGTAACGTCATCATGGTCGGCCGTGACCCGATGGTCGTGCAGAAGGCCGAGTTCACGAAGTCCGGCCGCAACGCGTCGGTCGTGAAGATGAAGCTCAAGAACCTTCTCTCCGGCAGCGGCACGGAAACCGTGTACCGGGCGGACGAGAAATTCGACCTGATCCAGCTCGAGAAGAAGGAAGTGACCTACTCCTACTTCGGCGACCCGATGTACGTGTTCATGGACGGCGAGTTCAACCAGTTCGAAGTCGAGAAGGAAAACCTGGGCGACGCGATCAACTACCTCGAAGAGGGGTTGTCGTGCGAGCTCACGTTCTACGAGGGCCGCGCGATCTCCGTCGAGCTGCCCAACACCGTCGACCGCGAAGTGATGTACACGGAACCGGCCGTCAAGGGCGACACGTCGGGCAAGGTGATGAAGCCCGCCAAGCTCGCGAACGGCTTCGAAGTCGCCGTCCCGCTGTTCGTGACCACCGGCGACCGCATCGAGGTCGACACGCGCACCGGCGAGTACAAGCGCCGCGTCTGATCCGAATTCGTTCCCTGCATCGCCGCCAACGGCGCCCCGCGGGGCGCCGTTGGCACATGCGAGGGTCCGCGCCGCAGTGCCTGCCGCGGCGCGCCGCGAATATTCGACATCCGGATGCGGGAATCCTCGGCGCGACCCGACGCCGGGTCCGCCGTACAGTGGACTCGTCGGCCGCCACCCACGGCGGCCTAACGGGAGACCTCGATGGACCGCACGACCGACCTTCGCGAACACGTCCACGCAACCGCACCTGCCGAGTCCTGGACGTTCATGGGCAGCATCCGCTGGGTCGCGCTCGCGATCGGACTCGCGTGCCTTGCGCTCCTCTCGATGATTGCCGGGGTCGCGCACGCGGGAAGTGCTGCCGACGAAGGTGCCGCATCCCTCGCCCGTACGTCCGCGACAGCGACGTCCGGCATTGCGCGGGCCGCACCCGCACCATCGCTTCCGGCATGGCAGGTCCGGACCGAACGGCGCAAGCCGTCGGATCGCTGAACGCTTCGGGATTGGCGGCGCCCGGCCGGCGCCTTCAAGGGGGCGCGGTCGTGACCGCGCCCCGGGATCGATCAGCGCGGTTCGAGCACGGGCGCGGCGACTTCGGCCACCGCACGTTCGAGCGTGGCCACCGTGCGGCTGACGTTGGCGAGCTTGTCGAGGCCGAAGAGGCCCACGCGGAACGTCTGGAAGTCGGCGGGCTCGTCGCATTGCAGCGGCACGCCGGCCGCCGTCTGCAGGCCCTGCTCGATGAATTTCCGGCCGGACTGCACGTCCTTGTCCTCGGTGTAGCTCACCACGACGCCCGGCGCCTCGAAGCCTTCGGCGGCGACGCTCGGGATGCCGTGCCGCGCGAGCATCGCGCGCACCTTGGCGCCCAGTTCCGCCTGCGCCGCGCGCGCCTTCTCGAAGCCGAAGCGTTCGGTGTCGCGCATCATGTCGCGCACGCGCGTCAGCGCGTCGGTCGGCATCGTCGCGTGGTAGGCGTGGCCGCCCTTCTCGTACGCCTCCATGATCGAAAGCCAGCGGCGAAGGTCGCACGCGAAGCTCGTGCTGGTCGTGCTCTCGATGGCGGTGCGCGCACGCTCGGACAGCATCACGAACGCGCAGCAGGGCGAGCCGCTCCAGCCCTTCTGCGGCGCGCTGATCAGCACGTCCACGCCGGTGGCGCGCATGTCGACCCACATCGCACCGGACGCGATGCAGTCGAGGACGAAGAGTCCGCCCACCGCGTGCACGGCGTCCGCGACGGCGCGCAGGTACGCGTCGGGCAGCAGGATGCCCGACGACGTCTCCACGTGCGGCGCGAACACGACGGCCGGCTTGTGTTCGGCGATTGCGGCCACGACCTCGGCGATCGGCGCCGGCGCCCACGGCGACTGCTTGTCCGTGCCGGTGCGCCGCGCCTTCAGCACGACGGACTGTGCGGGAATGCGGCCCATGTCGAAGATCTGCGTCCAGCGGTAGCTGAACCAGCCATTGCGGATCACGAGACACGTGCGGTCGGTGCCGAACTGGCGCGCGACCGACTCCATGCCGAACGTGCCGCTGCCCGGGACGACGATGGCCGCGTGCGCGCCGTAGGCGTCCTTCAGGATGCGCGAGATGTCGCGCATCACGCCCTGGAAGCTGCGCGACATGTGGTTCAGCGCGCGGTCGGTGAACACGACCGAATATTCGAGCAGGCCTTCGGGATCGATGGTCGGCAGCAGTCCGGGCATCATGGGCTCCAGGAGGTTGTTTCGGGGCACCTCGGGTGCACCTCGGCCGGTGACTTTAGCATGCCGGGGTCCGGGGCTGGCCGCCCGGCGGCCGGCGGCCGCGCCGGTCCGGCGAATTCGCGCAGGCGGCCCCAGGTGCCGCGGCGCCCCTCACCCCAGCCCTCTCCCCGCACGCGGGGAGAGGGGGCGCGACTGCGTTGCGGCCCGCCGACACGGGCATTGCCTGGAATCGCGCCGGATCCGGTACCGATACGCGCTCGTACGTACGCCGTCGACGCGCGTGCGCCCCTCTCCCGCCGTGCGCACCCTTTCCTCCCGTGCCGTGCGCACCCCACCCTCCCGCGCCGTGTGCCATGTCCTCCCTCTCCCGCTTGCGGGAGAGGGTTGGGGTGAGGGCGCCTTCGGGAATGCGATGCGGCGCGAATGCCTCGCGCCTTTCGCCGCTCGCGGGCACGCGTCCCCGGCCGCGCACGGGAATGTGCGGATGTCCACGCCGGCGTGATTTCGGCGAGAATCGCGGGTCCGCGCCGGCCGCGCAGCACGGGCAGAAGCCGCGGCGCATCGCGCACCCCGGGGAGAGTCGCCTTGAAATGGATGCATGCCCTGCTGCTGACCGTGTCGTTGTGCCTGTCCGCGCCGGGCCGCGCGCAGGAGCCCGACCACGAAATCCACGAGCAACTGCGCGGCGTGCTGCGCGAGATCGTCGGCGCGATCAACGCCGGACAGTACGACAGGATGCTGCCGTTCATGACGCCGAACGTCGAAGCGACGAGCGTCACGCAGGAGGTCATGTCCAGCCGCGACGAGGTCTCCGCGTATTTCAGGCAATGGTTCGGTCCCACCGGCTACATGCGCCGGATGGAAATGAAGCTCGACGCCGACAAGCTGACCGAACTCTCCGCCGACAAGAGCTGGGGCCTGGTCCGCGGCAAGGCGCTCGAGCACTACGAAGCCAAGGACGGCGACCAGTTCGACTTCGTCACGCGCTGGACGGCGGTGATGGTGCGCGGCGACGACAACCAGTGGCGGCTGCGCGCGATCCACTTCGGGACCAACCATCTCGACAATCCCGTGCTGACCAAGGTGACGCGCACGCTGATCCGCGACGGCATCCTCGGCGGCATCGCATGCCTCGGCGTGGGACTCGCGCTCGGCTGGTTCCTCGGACGCCGCCGGGGCGCCGCGGCGAACGCCAGGGGCAACGCCGCATGAGGCCGAGCGGCACGCGCTCGCGCCGATGACGGCGACGATGCTGCTGCCGGTGCTCGGCGTGCTCGCGTCGGTCAGCGGCGCGCTGCTGATCGCCGGCCTTGCGGGCAGCCGTGCGCACGGCCGCGGCGACCTGCTCGCCCAGGCCGGCACGGCCGACGCGTCCGGCGCCCGGATCGCGCTGTGGTGGCTGGTGGCGGGGCTCGCCGCGACGCTGCCCGCGCCACTCGCGGTGGCGCTGTTCGCTTCGGTCTCGATGCAGGCACTCGCGCAGTTCTTCGCGATGGCGCCGCGCCGCCGGCACGATGCGCGCCTGCGTGTCGCGTGCTTCGTCGCGATTCCGCTGCAGTACGCACTTGTCGCGACGAATTCGGTGGAACTCTTCGCCGTGGTCCTGCCGCTCGCCGCGACGCTCGCGTTACCGCTGCTCGCGCTGCGCGGCGGCGACACGCGGGACCTGCTCGACCGCATCGCGGAGTGCGGCTGGGGCGTGCTCGTCTGCGTCTACTGCGTGTCGCACGCCGCGGCGATGTTGATGCTCGACATTCCCGGATTCGCGGGCCGCGCCGGCTGGCTGGTCGCGTTCCTGGTGATCGTCGCCAAGGCGGACGAGGCGTTCGGCTACGGGCTGCGCAGGCTCGGCGTCCGTCCGGCCGCGCCGGGCACCTCGCTGCTGCGCATCGCGGCACGCGTCATGGTGTCGACGCTGGCCGCTGCGGCGCTTGGCGCGATGCTCGCGCCATTGACGCCGTTCACGCCGGGGGTTGCCGCCGCGGCCGCGCTGCTCATCGCGCTGCTGGGGGCGCTGGGCCGTTTCGTGATGGCCTGCATCGAGCGCGAGCGGCCGACCGGCGTGGCGGCGGCGGCGGGTTGGCGCCGCGCGCTCGGGCGGCCGGATGCGATCGCGTTCGCGGCGCCGGTGTTCTATCACCTGCTACGCGCGATCTACGGACCGTGACGCGCATGCGTCGCGCCCACTCGCGCCTGAACCGATGATCGGGCGCACGGTACGCTCCATCGCCGGTCTCGCGCTTGCATGCGCGTTGTCGCTGCTCGCGGGTTGCGGTTCGAACTCGTCGCCGTTCGCCAAGGTCGACGGCGAATGGCGGTATCGCAGCACGCGCATCCCGGGGGCCGATGCCGCGACGTTCGTCGCGCTCGACGAGCACCATGCGAAGGACCGCCAGCGCGTCTGGTTCGCCGATACGTACCGCGACGGCAAGGAATACTTCATGATCGTCCACGAGCGCGTCGACGCGATCGCCGGCGCAGATCCGGCGTCGTTTCGCGTGCTCGGGAACAACTATGCGCGCGACGACGCGCGCCTCTATTACGAGGGCAATCCATTCACGGTGCGCGATGCGCGCACGTTCGCGTTGCTCGACTACGGCTTCGCCCGCGACGCCGTCACCGGCTACTACGACCGCGTGGAGATCGCGGACAGCGAAGGGGCGACGTTCGCCGTGCAGGGCGCGCACTATGCGAAGGACCGCCGGCACGTGTGGTTCGCCGAGACCGCTTCGGACGGCGGCGCGCGGCGGCCGTACGTCCGTGCCGTGCGGCTGCCCGGCGCGGACGCTGCGACGTTTCGCGTTCTGGAGGCACGCTACGCGGTGGACGCCGGTCAGGCCTGGTACGACGACCGCGCAATTTCTCGCAATGCGGCGGCGTTCGCGTTCCTCGCCTACGACTATGCGAAGGACGCCGACACCGTGTTCTACCGCGGGCGGCCCGTGGTGGGCGCGGATGCCGCGACGTTCGTCCCGCTGGTGCCGCCGACCGATACGGCGGATGCACGCGATGCGAAGGGGATGTACCTGCAGGGCGAGCGGGTACCGGTTCGTTGACGGGCGCGGCGCGGGCGCCCCCCTTCCCCGCGTGCGGGGAGCGTCCACGACCCCTCACCCGCCCTCCGGGCACCCTCTCCCCGCACGCGGGGAGCGCCTACGACCCCTCACCCGCCCTCCGGGCACCCTCTCCCCGCACGCGGGCGCCTACGACCCCCCCCCTCCCCCGCCCGGAGAGGGCTGGGGTGAGGGGCTGCGGCGCCGCAGGTGAGGGTTGGGGTTAGCGACCGCGCCGCCGTCAGTCCCGCCGCTTCACATACTTGCCGTCGAAAGCGACCTTGAACGTCGCGCCCGCGTCGTCGGAACTCTCCCACAACTGGCGCACGCTGCCGTCCGCGTTGCGCGACCACGTGATCCGCTGCACCGTGCGATCGCCCGGCTTGCCCGATGCGCCCGCGGCCGACGCGAGCACCATGCGGCCGTCGGCGAAGGTGCCGGCAAGTTCCAGGCGTCCACCGCTGCTGTCCACCCATGTCTGGTGCCAGCGGCCGTCCTCGGCGTCGTAGATGTTGAGGCTCTTGCCGGTGATCCCGCCGCGCCCGCTCCACGATTCGAGCAGCGCGCAACCGTCCGCGACGGATTCGATGACGTTCTCGCCCGCCTTGTTCCCGTTGGGCAGGAACACATCCCAGCGTCCGATCCAGAAATCGAAGTGCCGGTGCGCGGGCGCCGTGCACGCCTTGGGAGGTGGCGCGGGCGCGGGTGTTTGCGCCAGCGCGGCGCCGGTCGCGAACAGCGCCGCCAGCACACAAGTCCGGTCGATGCGCGAAGGGGCTCGCCCCATCTGCGCCAAGTACCGCTGCAATCCCCGCCACCGAGTGCGCATGCCGCCTCCCGCGAAGTCATCGACGCCACGGTACCAGCATCGGCGCCGCCGCAGACAACGCATGCGCGCCCATCCCCGCGTCGTCGCGACCTTCCGCGCCTGCACGACGACCGAAGCGTCGCGGCCGGCTCGCGCCGGCGCACGCTGCTGCAGACTCCGGCGGCTCGTCCTTCGTCACCGTGACTAGGGTCTCGTGGACGTTACCGTCTTGTCGATGCTTCCGTCCGGATTCTTCGTGCGGTCGACGACCGCGGTGCCGCCGGGGCCGGTGCGCACGGCGTCGACCGCGCCGCTCGCATCCTTCGCGCGCGTCGCCGTCGCCACCTGGCCCTGCGCGTTGGTCTTCGTGGCATTCGTCGTGCCATCCGCGTTCTTCGCGCGGTCCACGGTCGCGATGCCGCCCTTCGGTCCGGCGACACTCGAATCGACCGCGCCGTCGGCGCCCTTCGTCCGGTCGGCTTGGGTCACGCTGCCCCTGGGGCCGGTGACCGTCTTGTCGACGAGCCCATCCGTGCCCCGGCTGCGGTCGACCGTCGTCACCCCGCCCTTCGGTCCGGTGACGGTCTTGTCGGCCACGCCGTCCGCGCCGCGCGTGCGATCCGCCGTCGCGACGCTCCCTTTGGGGCCCGTCACCGTCTTGTCCGTGAGGCCGTCGGCGCCCTTGCTGCGGTCGATGGTGGAGACGTTGCCCTTGCGTCCGGTATTGGTCGCGTCCACGGCGCCGTCCGCGCCGCGATACCGGTCGGTCGTGGCGGTCCTCCCTTTCGCACCGGTGCGCGTCGAGTCGGTGACGCCGTCGGCGCCCTTGGTGCGGTCGACGCTGCCCGTCCCACCCTTCTTGCCCTTGCGGGTCGCATCGACGGCCCCGTCGGCACCCTGGCTGCGATGGACGCTGTGCGTCTTCGTCATCGTTTTCGTGGCGTCGGCAGCGACCGCAACGGCGGGCATGCACAAGCCGGCGGCCGCAAACAACGTGGCGACGGCGAGGGACAGCATTCGATGACGTTGCATGGGCGGCTCCCGGGATCGTTGTGGTGAGGGGGGGGCCCGCGGCGCTTCGCCGCCGGGTTCCGCCATCAACGCGCGAGCGAAGCGCGGCGTGCACGACCGGTTGTTACCGGTTGTAACGCGTGCCGGTAGTCAAAGGGTGAACCCGGCACGCGCCCGGGTCACGGCGACTCGGGTCGCGCAGTCATGCAGGTGGTCGTTCACGAGGCCCATCGCCTGCATGAACGCGTACACGGTCGTCGGACCGACGAACGACCAGCCGCGACGCTTCAGGTCGCGCGCGAGTGCCACGGACTCCGGCGTCGTCGCCATCGTCGCGAGCACGTCGCGCGTCAGCTTGCGCGGCCGGCTCGCCGGCTTGGGCTCGAAGCGCCAGAAATACGCCGCGAGCGAACCCTGCTCGTCGGCAAGTTCGCGCGCACGCTGCGCGTTGTTGATCGTCGACACGATCTTGCCGCGATGCCGGACGATTCCCGCGTTGGTCAGCAGGCGTTCCACGTCGCGCTCCCCCATGCGCGCGACGCGCTCGAACTCGAACCCGTGGAACGACTCGCGGAACGACTCGCGCTTGCGCAGGATCGTGAGCCAGCTCAAGCCCGCCTGGAAACCCTCGAGGCAGATCTTCTCGAACAGACGCCGGTCCTCGCCCACCGGGAATCCCCACTCGTGATCGTGGTACCGGACATAAAGGGGATCTTCGCCGCACCAGGGACAGCGGCGCGGCGCGGGTGCAGTCGTGGGCATCCGCAATTAAAGCATGCGCGGCACCACCCCCACGGACGTGGGCGTCGAACCGGCCGGGCTTCGCAACACCCGTCCGTGTCGCGTATCGTAGCGGCGCGAATCCCCCGAAAGGCGCCGCCCATGCCCTCCGTGCCTGCCCTGCCGCCCGCCCTGCTGCTCGCCGCGCTGTCGTTCGGCGCGGCCCACGCGTACGCGGCCGAGTTGCCGATCTTCGACGCGCACGTTCACTACAGCCACGACGCATGGGCGAACCTGCCGCCGAAGGACGCGATCGCGATCCTGCGCAAGGCGGGTGTGAAGCGCGCACTCGTGTCGAGCTCGGGCGACGAAGGCACGCAGCGCCTCGTCGCGGAAGCGCCGGAACTGATCGTGCCGTCGCTGCGACCCTATCGCACGCGCGGCGACCTCAGCACGTGGGTCCGCGACGACACCGTGACCCCGTTCCTCGAGCAGCGGCTGCGCGCGCAGCGCTACGCGGCGATCGGCGAATTCCATCTGTACGGCGCCGACGCGGAGTTGCCGGTGCCGAAGCGCATGGTGGCGCTCGCGAAGCAGCACAAGCTGGTGCTGCACGCGCATTCGGACGTCGACGCGATCGAACGCCTGTTCCGGCAGGACCCGGACGCGCGCATCCTGTGGGCGCATTCCGGCTTCGATCGCCCGGAGGCCGTGCGCGACATGCTGCGCAAGCACCGGAACCTGTGGTGCGACCTGGCGTTCCGCAACGAGCACGGCGGGAGCGGCAAGGTGCCCGCGGAGTGGCGCGCGCTGTTCACCGAGTTTCCCGACCGCTTCATGGTCGGGACCGACACCTATACGCCCGAGCGCTGGCACTACATCGTCGAACACGCGAACTGGTCGCGCGCGTGGCTCGCCGACCTCCCGGCGCCACTGGCCGAGCGCATCGCGTGGCGCAACGCCGAGGCGCTGTTCGCGTTCTGGAAGCCCGCGTCCGCGCAATGACGGCGCCGTACCTCGTCCTGCCGTTGCTGCTCCTGGCCAGCGCGAGTGCGGTGGCGTGCGGCGAGACGCTCGCCGGCACGCGCACGACGGTCGCGAACGACCGCTATACGGTCGTCTACGCGACCGCGCCGCATCCCGTTCCGACGGACCGGCACTTCATCGTCGACTTCGCGGTCTGCGCGAGCGGCAACGCGCCCGCGCCGCAAGCGGTGCGCATCGACGCCGGCATGCCCGAGCATCGGCACGGCATGAACTACCGGCCGACCGTCACGACGATCCGGCCCGGCGTCTACCGCGCCGAGGGTCTGCTGTTCCACATGCCGGGGCGCTGGGAGCTGACGTTCGACGTGGTTGCAGGCGGCACGACGACGCGCATCGCGTCGAACATTGCCGTCGATTGAGCGGGTGCATGCGTGCCCCCCACCCATCCGCCGGGCACCCGCCCTCCGGGCACCCTCTCCCCGCGCGCGGGGAGAGGGCCGGGGTGAGGGGCGTCGGCCCATGAGGCGCAGGACTCGCATCCTCGCGGCCGTGCGCGCGACGACGTTCGCGCTGATGGTGGCCGCCTCGTCGTTCGCGCCGGCCACGGTGCAGGCCCCCGCGCCGGTCGTGTTCACCGACGAGGAAGTCCGCCGCATCGTCGCGCTCGGGCCCTGGCCGCCGCCGCCGGTCGTGGACCCGTCCAATCGCGCGTCGGGCAATCCGCAGGCGATCGCATTCGGCGAGTGCCTGTTCGGCGACCCGCGGCTGTCGCGCAACGGCGCGATCGCGTGCGCGTCGTGCCATCAGCCGGGGCGCGCGCTGACCGACGGACTGCCCCGCGCGCAGGGTGTGGCCCCCGCCGACCGCAACACGCCAAGCGTCTCCAACGTCGGCGGGCAGCGCTGGTATGGCTGGGACGGCGCCAACGACAACCTCTGGGCGCAAAGCCTGCGACCGATGCTCGATGCGCGCGAGATGGGCGGCGATCTTGCGCACGTCGCGAACACGATCCGCGCGAACGCGGATCTGCGCGCGGGCTACGCAAGCGCCTTTGGCCGTCCGCCGCCCGCGGAGGACGAAGCGGTGGCCGTCGACGTCGGCAAGGCGCTGGCGGCCTTCCAGGAGACGCTGGTGACGCCGCGCACGCCGTTCGACGATTTCCGCGACGCGCTCGCACGCGGCGATCGCGCCGCCGCGGCCCGGTATCCCGTCGCGGCGCAGCGCGGGCTGCAGGTCTTCGTCGGTGCCGGCAACTGCACGTTCTGTCACCAGGGGCCGCGCCTGTCCAACGGCGAGTTCCACGACGTCGGCATTGCGTTCTTCGTGGAACCCGGGCGCGTCGACCCCGGTCGGCACGCGGGCATCCGCAGTCTCGCGGCGAGCCGCTACAACCTGCTCGGATCGTTCAACGACGATCCGAACCGCGCGACGGCGACGAGCACGCGGCACGTCGCGCTCGAGCATCGCAACTTCGGGGAGTTCCGCGTGCCGGGCCTGCGCAATGTCGCGCGGACGGCACCGTACATGCACAACGGCAGCCTCGCCACGCTGCGTGACGTCGTTCGCCACTACTCGAACCTCGACGAGGACCGGCTGCACGCCGACGGCGAGCGAATCCTGAAGCCGCTGGGGCTCGACAAGTACGACGTGGATTCGCTGGTGGCGTTCCTCGAGACGCTGAGCGCACCGGCGCCGGCAACGGGGCGGTGAACCTCCATCGTCGCGCGGCGCCCGTACGGGCCCGCGCTACTGCGGATAGTCGCTGCCGATGAACGCGTTGAGGGTCTGGATGGTGTCGGCTTGCTGCTCGAGCACCGCGCGCACCAGGTCGCCCACGCTGAGCACGCCCAGGACAGTGCCGTCCACGACCACCGGCAGGTGGCGGATGCTGCGGTCCGCGACGAGCGCGAGACAATCGCGCAGGCTCGTCGTCGGGGTGACCGTCAGTACGTGCGGGGACATGATCTCCTCGACGAGCGTATCCCGCGACGCCCGCCCCTGCAGGATCACCTTGCGCGTGTAGTCGCGCTCGGACAGGATGCCGGCCAGGCGACCGGCCGCGTCGATGGCCAGCAGCGCGCCGACGCGCCGCTCGTCCATTCGCTCGATCGCCTCGTACACCGTGGCATCGGGCGGAATCGAGTGCACGACGTTGCCCTTCACCTTCAGCATGTCGGCCACGGTGCCGCGCAGTGCGGGCACGGCCTTGTCGGGAACGATCACAGGCGTCTTGTTGGTCATCGCTGTCATCCTTCAGGCGGTTGCCCCGTCGCGGCGGGGTCGCGAACGGTCGGGCTCGGCGTACGCGGAACCGGTGCGAAACAGCCGCAGCACGATCGCGAGATAGTAGGCCAATCCGACAAAACTGCCCGCAAACGCAAGAATGGCGGGCCCGAGGTGGCCGGACGCAATGACCGACCGGAAGATGAACACCTTGGCGAAGAAGCCGGGGAACGGCGGCAGTCCCGCCAGCGACAGCACGGCGAACGAAAGCAGCAGCGCGGCAACCGGGTGGCGCGCGAACTGGCCGTCCAGCGCCTCGAGCCGGTCGTCGTCGCCGAGCAGCACCTGCGCGCTGGCGCACGCCAGGATCGTCGCAAGCGCATAGAACGCCGTGTACCAGATGAGGTCGTCGCCGCGGTTGCCCGTGGTGTCGAGCAGCGCGAAGATCATGTAGCCCGCGTGCGCCACCGACGAGTATGCGAGGAGCCGCCGGACGCGGGTCTGGCCAAGCGCGGCGAGGTTGCCGAAGAAGATCGACGCAATCGCGAGCGTGGCGACGGCGGCCACGGTCGATCCCGCCAGCGGTGCCGCGCCGACGAGCCGGACCAGCGCCAGCAGCACGGCCGCCTTCACCACCGAGGCCAGCAGCGCCGTCACCGGCATCCGCGCGCCGGCATAGGCGTCGGGTGCCCACGCGTGGAACGGAAACACCGCGGCCTTCACGAAGAGGCCGCACAGCACGAGGAGACCCGCCGCCTGCGCCTGCCCGCGGCCGTCGTCGAGCATCGCGGCCCACGCGGCGATCGACAGCGTACCCGTGATGCCGTACGCGAGCGCGATGCCGAACAGAACGAGCGCCGTCGCGACGGACGACAGCACGAGGTACTTCAACGCGCCTTCGCTCGCCACGCTGTCGCCCCGGTCGAGCACGATCAGCGCGAATGCGGGCAGCGACAGCATCTCGATGCCGAGGAACAGCGACGCGAAGCCGGTGCTCGCGAGGACCAGCATGCCGCCCAGGATCGACGAGGCGACCAGCAGCCAGTACTTGAAGCCGCCGGTCCCGGAAAAGCCGAGCGCCAGCGCGAGCCCGCACAGCACGAGCACGACGTCGCCTTGCAGCGCCAGCCGATCGATGCGGATCTCCCCGGGAAGAATGTCGCCGCGATAACCGGCACCGAGCTGCAGCGCGAGTGCGCCGAGTGCCGCGGCCAGTACGGCGATGAAGGCCCAGCGCGCCCACCGCGGATCGACGCGGAACAACTCGAGCAGCATCAGCACGACCATCAGTCCGAGCACCAGGTGCATCGGCAGGAGCCCCAGGAAGAGATCAGCGGCCACGGTGCGCTCCTTGCGCTTCCACCATCCGGAGGCTGCCGGCGCTCGCCGCGACGCCGCCCGCCCCCTGCGCGACGATCTGCGCCACCGCGGGTTCGACCTTGACCATCAGCGACGCCGGAGCGACGCCGATCCACAGGATCAGCAGCAGCAACGGCACGAACGCCAGCGTCTCGCGCAATCCGATGTCGGCGATCGGCGCGCGCACGCTGCCGGCCTCGCCGAACACGAGCGCGCGGGCGAAACGGAGCATGTAGGTGGCGCCCAGCACGACGCCTGCGCACGCGACGACGGCGACGACGAGCATCGTGGCGGTGCCATCGCGCTGCCACGCGGCCATGCCTTCGGTGAACGCGCCCATCAGCACGAGGAACTCGGCCGTGAACCCGCTCGTCAGCGGCAGTCCGAGCGACGCGAGTACGAAGAGCATCAGCACGACGGCGAAGCGCGGCATCCGCGTCGCCAGTCCTTCGAGGTCGACGTAGTCGACGCCGCGGCGCTGCGCAAGCAGTCCGAGCAGCAGGAACAGGCCCGCCACCGCGAGCCCGTGGCTCAGGATCTGGAACAGCGACCCATGGACCCCCGTGGCCTGGAAGCTGAAGACGCCCAGCACGATGTAGCCCATGTGGGAAAGCGATGCATACGCGACCAGCTTGCCGAAGTGCCGCTGCCGCAGCGCCAGCACGGCGCCATAGAGGATGCTGACGACGGCGAGCGCCGCCATCGCGGGTGCTGCCTCGTGCGCGGCCACCGGGCTCAGCGGAATCGCGAGGCGCAGGAAGCCGAAGGCGCCCATCTTCGACATCACGCCCGCCATCAGCGCCGTTCCCGAGATCGACGCCTCGCCGTACGCGAGCGGCAGCCACGCGTGGAACGGAAACAGCGGGCTCTTCACGGCGCAGGCGAGCGCGATCGCCGCGAACACGAACGCCTGCCGGCCGGGACTCAGCTGCAGCCGCGACAGCACGTCGAGATCGAACGACCAGTGACCGTTCTGCTGCAGGCTCTCGACGCCGAGCAGAAGCACCGCCGCGAGGAACAGCACGCTGCCGGCCATCGTGTACAGGAAGAACGTCATCGCGGCCCGCCGCCGCTCCGGGCCGCCGAAGGCGAGCATCAGCAGCACCATCGGGATCAGCACCGCCTCCCACAGCACGAACAGCACCATCAGGTTCTGCGCGAGGAACGTGCCCAGGAGCCCCGCCTCCAGCGCCAGCATCAGGCACAGGTAGTAGCGGCTGCGGCCTTCGACGGTGTTCCACGCGCACGCAAGAACCACCGGAAACAGCAGCGCCGTCAGCAGCAGCAGGTAGACGTTGAAACCGTCCACCGCGAACGAGAGATCGACGCCGAGCGAGGGCATCCACGCGACGTGGATGGCGTAGCGACCGGCCGCCTGCCCGTCGTACGCAACGAACATCGATAACGCCAGCGCCAGCACCGCAAGCATCACGGCCAGTCGTGACTGCGCGCGCCAGCGGCACCGCGCGCACCAACGGGACCAGCACCGCGGCGGCCGCCGGCAGCAGCAATACCGTGGTCAGCATCGCCGCGTCAGCCATGGGTCATTCCCCAGGCGAGCACCAGCGCCGCGCCGACCAGCGCATAGACCACGTAGGCCTGCATGTCACCGCCTTGCAACCGCGCGAACCAGCGCGTAGCGGCGGCCGCGGTCCGCGCGGGTCGCTCGATCGTGGCGCGCACCAGCGCGGTTTCGGCACGCCGCGCGAGCACGGCCGTCGACAGCCACCCCGCGAAGCGTACGACCACGCCTTCGTAGAAGGCATCGAAGTAGTAACCGTGGCTGACGACGCGCCGCGCCCAGCCCGGTGCCGCCGGCGTTTGCGTTCCGGACGCGCCCCCGCGCCCGTAGAACGTCCAGGCGAGCAGGATGCCGCCGACCGCCACCAGCACCGCGACCAGCATCAGGATCCACTCCGTGTGATGCGCCACGTCGGCGCGCATCGCGCGCGGGAGCCAGCACCGGCGCCAGGAAGTCGTAGAACGGCGCGGACACCCCGAGCAGCGTGCGCCAGCCTTCCGGCAGGCCGATGAAACCCACGACCACCGAGCCTGCCGCCAGTATTCCCAGCACCCACGCCATCGTGGCCGGCGGCTCGTGGATGTGCGCGGCCACCGGCGGCGCCACGCGGCTCGCGCCGAAGAACGTCATGAAGATCGCGCGGAACATGTAGAAGGCGGTGAGGAACGATGCGGCGGTGCCGGTGAACCACAGCAGCGGCGAGCCGGCGGTGGAAGCCCACGCCGACCACAGGATCTCGTCCTTGGAGAAGAATCCGGAGAACGGCGGGATGCCGCAAAGCGCGAGTGTCGCGAGCAGGAACACCGCGAACGTGAACGGCATCCGGCGCGCGAGCCCGCCCATCCGGCGCATGTCCTCCTCGCCGGCCAGCGCGTGCAGCACCGCGCCGGCACCCAGGAACAGGCACGCCTTGAAGAACGCGTGCGTCGTGAGGTGGAACATGCCCACCGGGAACGCACCCACGCCGCAGGCCATGACCATGAGTCCGATCTGCGACATCGTCGAGTACGCGAGGACCTTCTTCAGATTGAACTCGGTGACGCCCATCGTCGCGCCGGCCAGCGCCGTCAGCGCGCCGATCCACGCGACGACGAACATCGCGTCCGGCGTGGCGAGGAAGACGCCGCTCATCCGCGACAGCAGGTACACGCCGGCCGTCACCATCGTGGCGGCGTGGATCAGCGCGGACACCGGCGTGGGGCCGGCCATCGCGTCGGGCAGCCAGACATGCAGCGGGATCTGCGCCGACTTGCCGCAGGCGCCGACCAACAGCAGCACGCCGATGGCCGTCAGCGCCGCCGCCGACGGCGGTGTCGCGGCGACGAAGGCGTTGATTTGCTGGAAGTCGAGCGTGCCGACGTAGAACTGGATCAGGAACATGGCCAGCAGGAAGCCCGTGTCGCCGACGCGGTTGACGACGAAGGCCTTGAGTCCCGCCGCCGTCTTGGCCGGATCGTCGAACCAGAAGCCGATCAGCAGGTAGGACGCGAGGCCCACCCCTTCCCAGCCCACGAACAGCATCACCATGTTGGCGCCCATGACCAGCACCAGCATGAAGAACACGAACAGGTTGAGGTAGGCGAAGTACCGCGCGAATCCCTTGTCGTCGTGCATGTAGCCGATCGAGTACACGTGGATCAGCGTGCCGATCCCCGTGATCACGAGGCACATCACCGCGGTGATCGCGTCGAAGTAGAGCGCCGCGTCGACGTGGAAGCCGGTCGTGGCCGCCCAGTTCCAGTACGTGACCGCGAGCGGCGGCGCGCCGCGGAGAACGTCCACGAACAGCACCACCGACAACACGAACGAGAGCGCCGGCAGCGCGCAGGCGACCAACGCCACGACGGCCCGCGGCAGGCGCGCGCCGAACAGGCCGTTGACGAGGAAGCCCAGCAGCGGCAGCAGCGGAACGAGGATCAGCAGCGACATCGGGCTAGCCCTTCAGCTCGTTGACGGCCGCGACATCGAGCGTGCCGCGACGGCGGACGACGAGCACGACGATCGCCATCGCGAGCGCGATCTCGCAGGTCGCCGCGACGTAGATGAAGATCGTCATCGCGGCACCGTGCAGCGTCTGCGTATGGACGGCTCCCGCGACGAACGTGAGCACCACCGCGTTGAGCATGAGTTCGACGCTCATGACGACGACGAGCAGGTTGCGCCGCGCCATCACGCCGAAGAGCCCCAGGCAGAACAGCACGACCGCGAGCGACACCAGGAGGTCGTAGCGCGCCATCAGCCGTTCTCCCGGATCGCGGTCCACGCGGCCACGAGACCCACCAGCAGCAGGACGGTCGCGGCCTCGAAGTGGAACCAGTACGCCTCCATGAACCCGATCGAGAACGCCGTGAAGCCAAACGAGATCGGCGTACCCGCGGCCGCCGCGGCGCCATGCCCGGCGACGACGAGCAGCGTCACGGCGAACGCGACGGCCACGATGCCACCCACCGTCGCGGGCCGGGACCACCGCTCGCGATAGGCCGCGTCGCGCACGTCGAGCAGCATGATCGTGTAGACCATGAACACCATGACGGCGCCCACGTAGATCAGCACCTGGAACAGCGCGACCGACATGCACGGCAAGGCACGCGTAGATCGCCGCGAGGCAGAGCATGTGCGCGACCAGCGCCAGCGCCGCCCGCATCGGCTGGCGCAGCGTCAGCACCAGCACCGCGAACACGAGCGCCAGCAATCCGAACACGACGATGAGGACGTCGGTCACGGCTTCGTCTCCGGTGCGGCGCCCGGGGCGTCGGGATAGCGCTTCTGCGGATCGGCGAGCGGATGCCAGGACTTCAGGAGGTCGATCGGCGCCCACATCGTGTCGCGGTCGAAGCCCGGCAGGTCCGGCACCTCCTTGACCATGCGGATCGCGTCCTCGGGGCAGGCCTCGACGCAGAACCCGCAGAAGATGCAGCGCGAGTAGTCGATCTCGAAGCGTTCCGGCGACTTGGGGTGCGCCGGCTCCGCGGGGTTCGCCCGCGCGACGATCTCGATGCAGTACGCGGGGCAGACGGTCGCGCACATGTTGCAGGCAACGCACTGCACCTGCCCGTTCGCGCGCTGCGTCAGCACGTGCCGGCCGCGGTTGATGGGCGAGTAGTCGGCGCGGATCTCCTCCGGGTAGTACGCGGTGAGCGCGCCCTTGCGGAACGTCACCCACTTCCACATGTTGCCCAGGAACGCCGACGTCGTGATCGACACGCCGCGCGCGATCTCGAAGATGTAGAGGCGCTCCCACAGGCCCATCGCGGGCTTGTTCCAGTACTGCTTGCGGGGCGTGCGTACGCTCACTGGACTACCTTCGCGCTTCCGCGCTCCGGAGTTCGCCCTTGGGACGGCCCGGCGGGCTCACAGCGTCCACCAGCGCACGATCGCGGTGAGCACGAGGTTCACCGCGGCGAACGGCAGCAGGAACTTCCACCCGAGATTCATCAACTGGTCGTACCGGAACCGCGGCAGCGTCCACCGGATCTGGATCTGGAAGCAGCCGACGAGGAACACCTTGACCGAGAACGCCCCCACCTGCAGCACGACGACGGCCAGATGCGGCAGTTCCCACGACACGCCGCCCGGCAATGCGAACGAGGTGGCGGTCAGCCCCGGCACGCCGTAGCCGCCCAGGAAGAGCGTGACGACCAGCGCCGAGATCACGACGATCTCGATGAACTCGGAGAGGAGGAACAGCCCCATCTTCATCGACGTGTATTCGGTGAAGTAGCCGGAGACGAGCTCCGACTCGCATTCGGGCAGGTCGAACGGGACGCGCTTGTTCTCGGCGATCGCCGCGGTCAGGAACAGCAGGAACGCGAGCGGCTGGACGAAGATGCCCCACGCCGGAAGGATGCCCCCCAGCGACTGCTGCTGCCAGCGCACCATCTGGTTCAAGTCCACGCTGCCGTAGGTGACGACCATCGCGACGACGGCCAGGCCCATCGCGAGCTCGTAGGAGATCATCTGCGACGCCGCGCGCGCGGCGCCCAGCAGCGAGAACTTGTTGTTGGACGACCAGCCGGCCAGGATCGTGCCGAGGATGCCGATGCCGGCGACGGCGAGCACGAACAGGATGCCGACGTCGAGGTCGGCGATCTGCATCGGATAGCTGCGGTCGCCGAAGAACGCCGCCAGCGCGGGGAACGTCGCCGCGTCGAACAGATGGCCCGGCATCAGCGTGCCGCCGAACGGCACGACCGCGAACACCAGCAGCACCGGCACGGCGACGAGCCACGGCGCCAGGTTGTAGCAGAAGCGGTCGTACGTCGCCGGCGTGAAGTTCTCCTTGAGGATCATCTTCGCGCCGTCGGCAAGGCCGTGGAAGAGCCCCCACGCGACGATCCTGATCTGCGTGAACGGCAGCCGGATGTACGCGCGGTTGGCGCCGATCCGGTCGGCCGTCACCGCGGACTGCTTGCGCTCGACCCACGTGAAGATCGTCGCGAGTCCCAGCAGGAACGCGAGCACGTAGCCGATGAACACCGCGTGGATGACGAGGTCCTGCGTCATGACGCGAGGCTCGCGAAGACGTCGATGGCGTGCGCGACGTGCGGCGGTCTGTCGAACACCGCCTCGAACCGGTTCTGCCTGCCGTCGCAATTGCTGAACGTGCCGGCGCGCTCGAACGTGTTCGAGAGCGGGATCGCGACGGCGGCGCCCGGCAGCGGCGCGCCGAACGGCGCCAGGTGGACGAACGGCACGGCGGGCAACGGCGGCGCCCCCTCGCTACCGCCCCATATCAGCACCGCATCGTGCCCGGCGGTCGGGTCGAACGCGCGGCTTCCGAAGCGCGCCTCGACGCCGTGGCGGTTCGGGTTCTTGTCGGCGCGGATGAGCAGGTGATCGTCCCCCACCTCGCCCGGCGCGGGCAGGCAGTCGCGGTGCGCGTACGCGGTGAAGCGAGCCCCCAGCAGCGACCGAAACGCGTCGAGTTCCTCGTTCGACGCGTGGCTCGACACCAGTGCGGCCGGGTTGCGCGCGTCCGCCAGCATCCGCCGTGCGGCCGCGATGGCCGCGTCGAGCGAAGCAGGCTGCCCGGCAACCTGCGGCGCGGACAGCCGTGCGCGCGCCATCGTCTTGTGCAGGTCGAAGCCCTTGTTGCACAGCCACGGACCGTTGATCTCGGGGTTGTCGAACGCGGTGATGCGCAGCACCTCGTGCTTGCGGTCGGCGGGCAGCCGCGGCTCGCGTTCCTTCCTGCGCCGCCATGCGTTGACGCTGCACGCGCGCGCACAGCCGGTGCAGACGGAACGCACCGGTTCCAGGAACCACACGCGGCATTCGTACAGGAAGTCCTTCGACAGCAGCGCGCCGACCGGGCAGAGGTCGATCACGTTGTCCGAGTACGGATCGTCGAACGGACGGTCTTCCAGGCACTCGACGAACGAGTGGCTGCCGCGCTCGACGATGCCGAGCGCGTTGGACCGCGAGATCTCGCGCGTGAAGCGAACGCACCGGCTGCACAGGATGCAGCGCTCGTTGTCGAGCGAGATGCGGGGACTCAAGTCGTAGAGCTTGCGCGACCTGTGCTTGGGTTCGACCGAGCGCGTCTCGGAAGGGCCGTAGCGGTGCTGGTACTCCTGCAGCCGGCACTCGCCGGCCTTGTCGCAGATGCCGCAGTCGACCGGATGGTTGAGCAGGATGAACTGGAGCACGTTGCGCCGCGCGTTCGCCACGTCCTCGACCTTCGTCTCCACGCTCATCTTGGGCGCGACGACGACATTGCACGCGGGCTGCAGCTTGGGCAGGCCGTTGACCTTGACGAGGCACATGCGGCAGCTGCCGGCCACCGACAGCTTGTCGTGTGCGCAGAAGTGCGGGATGTCGATGCCATGGCGCGTCGCCGCCTGCAGGACGGTTTCGCCGTCGTGCGCCTCGATTTCCCGCTGGTCGATGGTGAGGATCATCCGCGAGCCGGTCAGACGGTGAGGCGCGCGTCGAACAGCGAGCGCCCGTGCCGCACGAAGTGGTCGAATTCGTTCGCGAACTTGGTCACGAAGCTCTGCACCGGCATCGACGCCGCGTCGCCCAGCGCGCAGATCGTGTTGCCGCGGATGCCCGCGGGGATGCTGCGCAGCGCGGCCAGGTCCGCCGGGGCACCCTTCCCGCTCAGGATCCGCTCGAGGATCTCGTTCATCCAGGCGGTGCCCTCGCGGCAGGGCGTGCATTGCCCGCACGACTCGTGCGCATAGAAGCGCGAGAGCACCTGCAGCAGCGTGACCATGCAGGTACCTTCGGCGACGACGATGACGGCGCCCGAGCCCAGCATGCTGCCCGCCCGGGTCATGCTCTCCGGATCGAGCGTGAGGTTCTCGACCTCGGCGGCGGTGAGGATCGGCGTCGAACTGCCGCCCGGTATGACCGCCTTCAGCGCCTTGCCGCCCAGGATGCCGCCGGCATCGTCCATGATGAGCTGGCGCAGGCCATAACCGGTCGGCCGCTCGTAGAGGCCCGGACGCACGACGTGCCCCGAGACGCCGAACAGGCGCGTGCCGGGACTCTTCTTCACGCCGATCGTCGCGTACTTCTCGCCGCCGTTCACGATGATCCACGGCACCGTCGCCAGCGTCTCGACGTTGTTGACGACGGTCGGCCGCTGGAACAGGCCCTTCACCGCGGGGAACGGCGGCTTGTTGCGCGGCAGGCCCCTGCGTCCTTCGAGCGAGTTGAGGAGGCTCGACTCCTCGCCGCAGACATAGGCGCCGGCGCCGCGGTGAATGACGATGTCGCAGCTGAAGTCGGTGCCGAGGATGCGCTCGCCGACGAGGCCCGCGGCGCGCGCCTCGCGCAGCGCCCCTTCGAGCCGGCGCAGCGGCAGGTCGAACTCGCCGCGGATGTACGCGAACGCATGGCGCGCGCCGATCGTGTACGCGCCGATCAGCATGCCTTCGAGCAGCTGGTGCGGCGCGTGCTCGAGGATCCAGCGATCCTTGAACGTGCCGGGCTCGCCTTCGTCGATGTTGCAGCACAGGTACTTGACCGGCGCGTTGCGATCGATGAAGTTCCACTTGAGGCCGGTCGTGAAGCCCGCACCGCCGCGGCCCTGCAGGCCGGAGGTCTTCACTTCCTGCAGCACGTCGTCGCACTGCATCGTCGTGACGACCTTCGCGAGCGCGCGGTAGCCGCCCCGCTCGCGGTAGGCCGCCAGCGAGTGCGATGCGTCGTCGATCGCGTGGCCGAAGAAGACGCGTTCGTCGCTCAAAGGTACACCTTCGCGCTGCGCGCTCCGGTATTCGCCCTCGGGACGTCCCGTCGTGCTCATGGAAGCGCCTTCAGGATCCGGTCCACGACGTCCGTATCGAGGTTCTCGTGATACGTGCGGCCGATCTGCATCGCCGGCGCCGTCCCGCACGACGCCATGCACTCGACCGTTTCCAGCGAGAACCGGCCGTCCGGCGTCGTCTCGCCGACGCGGATGCCGAGCGTCCGTTCGAGGTGCGCGACGATGTCGCGCGAGCCCCGCAGCGAGCACGCGATGTTGCGGCAGACCTTGATCACGTGGCGGCCGCGCGGCGCCCGGTCGAACATCGAGTACCACGTCAGCGCCTCGACGACCTGCATCGCCGGGATGCCGATGTAGTCGCCGATCGCCGCCGCGTCGGCTTCGGTCACGAAGCCGTTGCGTTCCTGCACGCAATGCAGAAGCGGCAGCACGAGCGAACTCGCCATGTCGGGCGGATACAGCGCCCGCAGCGCGTCGAATTTCGCGCGCAGCTCGGCCGGCAGCGGCGCGGTCACCGGTCGCACTCCCCGCCCACCATGTTCATGGAGCCGAATGTCGGCACGATGTCGGAGAGCTGGTGCCCTTCGAGCAGCGTGTGCATGCCGCCCATGTGCACGAAGCTCGGCGCGCGCACATGCAGCTTGTAGGGCCGGCCCGTACCGTCGCTGACGAGGTAGAAGCCGAGCTCCCCGTTCGGCGCCTCGTGCGACACGTACACCTCGCCGGCCGGCACCAGGATGCCGTCGGTGATCAGCTTGAAGTGGTGGATCAGCGCCTCGATGTTGCGGTAGACGAGCGGCTTCTCGGGGAGCACGACGCGCGGATCGGTCACGCTCACCGGCCCGTCGGGCAGGCGCTCCGCGCACTGGCGCACCATCGCGATCGACTCGTCGATCTCGCGCATCCGGACGTAGTAGCGGTCGTAGTTGTCGCCGTTGATGCCGACCGGCACCTCGAAGTCGAGTTCGTCATAGGCCAGGTACGGGTCGTCGCGGCGGCGGTCGAGGCCCAAGCCCGTCGAGCGCAGGATCGGCCCGGTGTAACCCCACGACAGCGCGTGCTCGGGCGTCATCGCCGCGACGTTGCGCATGCGGTCGATGAAGATGCGGTTGCGGTCCAGCATCCCGTGGATGCGCTCGAGATAGCGCTCGGTGAACTGCAGGATTTCCTCGAGCCGCACGAGCCAGCCGTCGGGCAGGTCGCGCGCGAGGCCGCCGATGCGCACGTACGAATACGTGAGCCGGGCACCCGTCAGGTGATTCAGGTGCTCGTAGATGTAGTCGCGCACCGTCATCAGGTACAGGAACGCCGTCATCCCGCCCAGCTCCATGACGGCCGCGGCCACGCACGTGACGTGGTCGGCGATCCGGTTGTACTCGGCGAGCAGCGTGCGCAGCCAGATGCAGCGCGGCGTGAGTTCGACGTCGAGCAGCGTCTCCACCGCGGCGGCGTACGCGAAGTTGTTGTTGAGCGCCGAGCAGTAGTTGAGCCGGTCCGTGTACGGAATGACGTTGTGGTACGTGTGGTGCTCGGCTTCCTTTTCGAAGCCGCGGTGCAGGTAGCCGCAATGGACGTCGGCGCGCTTGACCGTCTCGCCGTCGAGCTCGGCGATGATCTGCACGGTGCCGTGCGTCGCCGGGTGCGACGGCCCGATGTTGACCACCATGTGCCGGGGGTCACTCGGCGTCTCGAGCGGGCTGCGGATGGGGGAAACGAAGTCCAACGCCTCTTCCTATTTCCGGTACGGAACGATGGGCTGCTCCCGTTCCATCGGGTAGTCCTTGCGCAGCGGGTGCCCCACGAAGCCTTCGTACAGCAGGATCGGTCGCAGGTCGTCGTTGCCGGCGAAGCGGATGCCGTACATCTCGTGCACCTCCCGCTCCATGAAGTGCGCCGAGCCGTAGAGCCCGGTCAGCGTGGGGACCGTCGGCGCGTGCTCGGACAGCGGCAGCTTCAGGCGGATGCGCTGAGCCGGCCGCGGGCACATGAAGTGGTACACGACGTCGAAGCGCGGGTCGCGCGCGCCGTGGTCGACGGCCGTCACGTCGAGGAACAGCGCGAAGCCGAACTCGTCGCGCAGACACTGCACCACCGCCATGAGGCTCCCGGCCGGGATGTCGAGCAGCGGCATGCCGAAGCTGTCCGACACCCGGTCGACGTGGCCCGCGAGCGCCGCGAGGAGGTCGGCGAGATGCGAGTGCGGGTGCGCGGTCGTCGGCGGGTTCATGTCCGCGGCGGGCTCTGCTTCTCGCCCGGGAAGATCGGATGGTGATCGCCGGCGATGCGGTCCTGCAGCATCATGATCGCGTCGATCACCATCTCCGGGCGCGGCGGGCAGCCGGGCACGTAGATGTCGACCGGAATCACCTTGTCCACGCCCTGCAGCACCGCGTAGTTGCGGTAGAAGCCGCCGCTGGTCGCGCACGCGCCGAATGCCATCACCCACTTGGGCTCGCACATCTGCTCGTACACCTTGCGCACGACCGGCGCCTGCTTGTGGCTGATCGTGCCCACGACCATCAGCAGGTCCGACTGCCGCGGCGTGAAGCGCGGCAGCGCAGCGCCGAAACGGTCGGTGTCGTAGAGCGTCGAGCTGACCGACATGAATTCCATGCCGCAGCACGCGGTGACGAACGGGTACGGGAACAGGCTGAACTTGCGCACCCAGCCGACCAGGTCATCCTTGCGCGTCGTGAGGTACTCCATCATCTCCATTGGAATCCTCCGTCGCGCCACAGGTAGACGAACGCGAGCGCCAGCAGCGCCATGAAGAAGAGGAACGACGCCAGCATCACCGTGGCCGTTTCCTGATGGCCGGTGGCGGCCGCCCAGATGAACAGCAGCACGGTCTCGAGGTCGAACAGCAGGAAGAAGATCGCGATCGCGTAGTACTTGACCGACAGCGGGCGCACGTTCGTGCGCTGCATCGGCTCGACGCCGCACTCGAAGGGCTCGAGCTTCACCAATGTGGCCACCGGACGCGGTCCGAGCAGGGCATTGAGGCCCACGATCAGGCCGACCAGGCCGGTCGCGGCCACCACGTAGAGCAGCAGGTCGGCGTACGGCATCATCGGGACGGCCCCCGGGCCGGTCCGCCGGGCGCGCCCGGCATCGCCGGGGCTCCGCGGCGTTCAGCACCCACCGGGTTCAAATTAGCCTGGCCAGCGTGCACTCCTGCAACCCACCCTGTAATCAAAAGTGGACCCGAGCGTAACCCTAGTTGCGCCCGGCTTTGTTGATGGAGAATAAGGAACGCGCGCCGGAAAAGGGCTTGATTCGCGTCCGCAAAGTCGCGCCGCACCCGCGCCGCCGGACCGCGGACCGGGCGCCGGATCACGGCTTTTTTCCACGACCGCAGAGGGTGCGGCGAGACAGGGCGAGGGTCCCAGGCAAGGGGGAGCCGCGTTTTCCTGCTCGGCGCTGGAGGTCGTCGTTGGCGCAGAATCTCCGGGCGCCTATCGCCCATCCGTCGGTGCCGCGCCCGGCAACCCAGGCCAGGACGAGGCGGACGATGTGCCGCGCGCAACGATACGCACCGACGTTGGCCCCCCGCAAGGGAAATCGCGGGCCGCCGAATCGATCACGGCATACCTCGGGTCCATTTGCGCGCGCGGGCGACGGGAAATGCACCAATTTCGGCCAGTCCGTCGGGGCACCGCCCTCCCGCATCGTCATGATCCCCCGCAAACACACCGGCCGCGAAACGGGCTTCGAGGGAGCGCCGCGTGCGTAAAATGTGCGGGAAGCTTTCGCACTCCACCTGAAGGGGATCCCGATGAATCCGCAACAGTACGAAAAGATCAAGTCCGCCCGAGGTTTCGTCGCCGCGCTCGACCAGAGCGGCGGCAGCACGCCGAAGGCGCTCGGGCTGTACGGCGTCGCGCCGGACGCCTATTCCGGCGAACAGCAGATGTACGACATGATCCACGCGATGCGCACGCGGATCGTCACCAGCCCGGCGTTCACCGGAGAACGCATCCTCGGCGCGATCCTGTTCGAACAGACGATGGACCGCGAGATCGAAGGACGCGGCAGCGCCGACTACCTGTGGTCGGTGAAGCAGGTGGTTCCGTTCCTGAAGGTCGACAAGGGCCTGGCCGACGAGGCCAACGGCGCGCAGATGATGAAGGCGATGCCGAACCTGGACGCGCTGCTCGCGCGCGCCAAGGCCAAGGGCGTGTTCGGCACGAAGATGCGCTCGGTCATCAAGCACGCGGACGCGAAGGGCATCGAGGACGTCGTCGCGCAGCAGTTCGCCGTCGGCAAGCAGATCCTCGCGGCGGGGCTCATGCCGATCATCGAACCCGAGGTCGACATCCATGCCCCGGACAAGGAAGGCGCCGAGCGGCTGTTGAAGGCCGCCCTCCTGAAGCACCTCGACACGCTGGGTCCGCAGCAGCAGGTGATGCTGAAGCTCACCATTCCGTCGGTCGACGATTTCTACGCCGATCTCGTCGCGCATCCGAAGGTGCTGCGCGTGGTTGCGCTCTCGGGCGGCTATTCGCGCGACGAGGCGAACAGGATGCTCGCGCGCAACCACGGCGTGATCGCGAGTTTCTCGCGGGCGTTGACCGAAGGCCTCACCGCGCAGCAGAGCGACGCGCAGTTCAACCAGGCGCTGGACGCATCGATCGCCGGCATCTACGCCGCGTCGGTGACCTGACCTCGGACGTCGTACCTGCGCCCTGCCCGACGCGCGACGTGGCCGCGCGTCGGGCAGGGCGCAGGCCGTCCGTTCAGCGGAAAAAGCCGCCGGGAAAGATCCACAGCAGCACCACGGTCATCGTCACGTACCGTGCGAACTTGCCGATCGCCATGTAGACGAGGCAGGGCCAGAACGGCAGGCGCAGCCACCCCGCCACCGCGCACAGCGGGTCGCCCACCAGCGGCAGCCACGACAGAAGGCAGGCGGGCGGACCGAAGCGCTCGAGCCAGGCGAGCGCACGCGAATGCGTTCCATGCCGGTGGTGCGTGACCCGTTCGTACGCAAGTTCGGCGCCGTACCCCATCCACCAGGTGATCGCGCCGCCCGCCGTATTGCCGATCGTCGCGACGACGATCGCGGGCCAGAACAGCTCCGGGTTCAGCTTGACCAGTCCGAACAGGGCGGGCTCGGAACCCACGGGCAACAGCGTGGCCGAGACGAGCGCGACCACGAACAGCGTGCTGAGCCCGTACTGCGGCAATGCCAGCGCATCCAGCAACGGCGTCAACCAGGCGTCCATCACCGCATCATACGAAGTTGCGGCGCTGCCGGTGGCCGATGCCGTATCGCCGTCGCGGCCGCAGGAACGTACCGGGCGCGCACGTCACCCGGCGCCCCGGTGGCGACATCGTCGGCAACCGCGCCGCGGGCGCGCGCTCCACCGTCGATGCCTGGCGGTCAGTACGGCGTCAGCCCGATGGGCGAACACATGATCGTCGCGTCCGGGCCGTAGCCTTCACGGATCCAGCCCCTGCCTTCCATCGCCGTGCGCACGGCCGGATTCGTCGTGTACCGGTGGTTGGCATCGGCGCGACTGTTGAACAGCCGGTAGACGGCCAGCGTGCCGGCCGGACACGCGCCGGTGGTCGTGTCCGGAAGCGCGACCTGGAACACGTTGTCGCTTTCGATGAGCCAGGCGCTGCCGAAACGCTCGTGGACCGCCAGGCACTCGGCCGGGCTCGCGGAGAAGAAGTGCGAATCGATCCCCGCCGAAGGCAGTCCATAGAAGCGACATACCGGCCCGACAGTGCCGACATTGTGGCTGCCGGTCGTGTACACGGTGAAGCTCTCGTCCGTGCGCGACCATCCGCGCAGAACGCCGCTGTCGAGCAACGCGATCTCCGCCGGATCGGCGGACAGGAAATAGTGATCGAAGCCCGAGTGATGGAACTCGATGGCCTTGGTCGTGTTTATCGCGGGCGCCGCGCCGACGCGCCGCAGGCCGCCGGCCACCACGAGGCGGTGGCTCCCGCAGTCCAGACACTCCACGTTGCCGGAGGTGCCGATCGGCGAGCCGAAGTCGAGTTCGAGGAAGCCTGCGCCCGAGTCGAGCCGCGCGACCGGCGACAGAATCAGCAACCGGTTCGCGGCCGCGGCGGGCGACGCGGCGGGCCGCCCGCCTTCCGGCGAGCGCAGGATATAGCGATTGCCCGGCGTCACCGGTGCGATGGGCACGAGTTCCGCCGTCGAGTCGCCGGGCATGTAGGTGAACGGCAGCAGCGCCGCACCCCTCGCCGTCCGCACGTTCCATACGGCAATGCGCCCGGCCGCGGGGTCGTAGCTGAGCACGCCGTTCGCGGTGGTGCCATCCGCGAACCGCACCCCCTCGAGCTGCCAGTGAATGAACTCGGCCCGCGCACCGAAGGCTAAGGCCAATGCGACGATTCCCACCCAGTGGCGCGCACGACGGATTCGCAAGGCGGTTCTCCTTCTGAACCGCACCGATCGTCCTCGCTCGCCCCAGTGTCGTCAAGCCGAACGGCCGGCGTGCGGATTGCAACCTCAAGCTGTGGTGGTTCAGGACGTTGTTCGCCTCGTGCTTGCACGTCACTCAGCCGTCGTTCCCGCGAAGGCGGGAACCCAGCGTCGTTGATGCGTCACGCGTCCAGCCGGGATCGACGCCGCTGGGTTCCCGCCTTCGCGGGAACGACGGCGGGTGGGGTATGCCTGCGCTGCATGCCATCGGCGGTAGCGGCCCGACCATCGACAACCAGGCGGCTAGGTTACCGCCGCCTGCGCCGCGGCGAGCCGCGCGATCGGCACGCGGAACGGCGAGCAACTCACGTAGTCGAGCCCGACGCGATGGAAGAACGCCACCGACTCGGGGTCCCCGCCGTGTTCGCCGCACACGCCGACCTCGATATCCGGCCGCACGGAACGGCCCTTTGCCACGGCCATCGCCACCAGCAGCCCGACGCCCTTCTGGTCGATCGAGCGGAACGGGTCGTGCTGGTAGATGCCCTTCTTCAGGTACTCGGGCAGGAACTTGCCGGCGTCGTCGCGCGAGAAGCCCATGGTCATCTGCGTCAGGTCGTTCGTGCCGAACGAGAAGAACTCGGCCTGCGCACCGATGCTTTCGGCCACGAGCGCCGCGCGCGGCGTCTCGATCATCGTGCCGAGCATGAACGGCAACGTCTCGCCCCGCTCGGCGAACACCTGCGCGGCGGTGGCGCGGATCACCGCGGCCTGCGCGTTGAACTCGCGTACCGTGCCCACGAGCGGCACCATGATCTCGGCCCGGACGTCCACGCCCTCGGCGCGCATGTCGAGCCCGGCCTCGAGGATGGCCCGCGTCTGCATCTCGGTGATCTCGGGATACGTGATGCCGAGCCGGCAGCCGCGGTGCCCGAGCATCGGATTGAACTCGTGCAGTTCCTCGACCCGCATCCTGATCTTGCCCGGCGACACCTTCATCTGCGTGGCGAGCGCGCGCTGTCCCGCTTCGTCGTGCGGCACGAACTCGTGCAACGGCGGATCGAGCAGGCGGATCGTCACCGGCAGGCCGCTCATCTCGCGGAACAGTCCTTCGAAGTCGCCGCGCTGCATCGGCAGCAGCTTGGCGAGCGCCTTGCGGCGGCCGGCCTCGTCGTCGGCGAGGATCATCTCGCGCACGGCGTTGATGCGCTCGCCCTCGAAGAACATGTGCTCGGTGCGGCAAAGGCCGATGCCGGTGGCGCCGAAGTTGCGCGCCACGCGGGCCTCGTCGGGCGTGTCGGCGTTGGTGCGTACCTCGAGCCGCCGATAGCGGTCGGCCAGCGCCATCAGCGCGCCGAAGTCGCCGCTCAATTCGGCCTCCCGGGTGGCCACCTGGCCCGCGAAGACCTCGCCGGTGGAACCGTTGAGCGAGATCCAGTCGCCCTCGTCGTACGTCGTGTCGTCGATCGTCATCGTGCGTGCCTTGGGGTCGACGTGCACGGCGCCCGCGCCCGACACGCAGCACTTGCCCATGCCGCGCGCGACCACCGCCGCGTGCGACGTCATGCCGCCGCGCGCGGTGAGGATGCCTTTCGCGACGCTCATGCCGCGCAGGTCTTCGGGCGAGGTCTCCTGGCGCACGAGGATCACGGCACGGCCCGCCTTCGCCCACTCCTCGGCCTCGTCGGCGAAGAACACCACCTGCCCGGTGGCCGCACCCGGAGATGCGGGCAGTCCGCGCGCGATCACCTTCGATGCCTTCAGTGCGTCGGGATCGAAGACCGGGTGCAGCAGGTCGTTGAGCCGGTCGGGGCTCACCCGCAGGAGCGCCGTCTTCTCGTCGATCATCCGCTGCTGCAGCATCTCCATCGCGATGCGCACCATCGCGGCACCCGTGCGCTTGCCGTTGCGCGTCTGCAGCATCCACAGCTTGCCTTCCTGGATCGTGAACTCCAGGTCCTGCATGTCCTTGAAGTGATTCTCGAGCGTCGTCTCGGCGTGCAGCAACTGGCGGTAGATTTCCGGCATCAGTTCCTCGAGCGACGGATACCGGCTGCGCCGCTCGTCCTCGCTCACCAGCGCGTGGCGCGCCCAGCGCCGCGAGCCTTCCAGCGACACCTGCTGCGGCGTGCGGATGCCCGCCACGACGTCCTCGCCCTGCGCGTTGACGAGGAACTCGCCGTTGAACAGGTCCTCGCCCGTGCCCGCGTCGCGCGAGAACGCGACGCCGGTGGCGCTGCTGTCGCCCAGGTTGCCGAACACCATCGCCTGCACGTTGACCGCGGTGCCCCACGACTGCGGAATGTCGTTCAGTTCGCGATAGACGCGCGCGCGATCGTTGTTCCAGCTCTCGAACACCGCCACCACGGCGCCCCACAGCTGCTCCCACGGGTCGGTCGGAAAGTCGCGGCCGACGCGCGCGCGGATGAGGCCCTTGAACCGCGTGACGAGTTCCTGCAGATCGGCGGTGTCGAGCTCGGTGTCGAGCGTCACGCCCTTCGCCTCCTTGACCATGTCGATGACGACCTCGAACGGATCGTGGTCTTCCTTGGACACGGGCTTCAGGCCCATCACGACGTCGCCGTACATCTGCACGAAGCGCCGGTAGGAGTCCCACGCGAAGCGCTCGTTGCCGGCCTTGGCGGCGAGCCCCGCAACGGCCTCGTCGTTGAGGCCGAGGTTGAGGATCGTGTCCATCATGCCGGGCATCGACGCGCGCGCGCCGGAGCGCACCGACAGCAGCAGCGGATCGGCCGCGTGGCCGAACTTCTTTCCCATCGCCTGTTCCACGAACGCCACGCCCTGCAGCACTTCGGCCTCGATGAGCTTCCGCGCGTAGTCGGCGCCGTGCTCGGTGAATGCGGTGCAGGCCTCGGTGCTGATGGTGAAGCCCGAGGGCACGGCGATGCCGAGCCGGCACATCTCGGCGAGGTTGGCGCCCTTGCCGCCCAGCAGGTTCTTCATCGTCGCCGCGCCCTCCGTCCGCGTGGTGCCGAACAGATAGACGTACTTGGTGTCGGTGTTCATGGCTTGCTCGTATCGGTAGTTGGCAAATCGAATGGAGACGGGCGGCGCTGGCGCACTGCACCGGTCGGCGCGAAGCGGGTCACGAGGCCGCACCCCGGCCGGGCCCCATGGTCGCTGCAGCGCGCGGACGGTGGCGGCTTGCGCATCGCACCTGCGCTGCGACGCCTCCGGTCGTCCCGCGCGTCCTGCGTGACCTTGGTCAAGGCGCATCGACGCAATCGTCAGTTTGCGCGCCACGGGAACGGCGGCATTGCGTCTCGTCAAGTCGCCGCCGCGACGATCCCCCTAGTCTGTAGGCAAGGGTGCCGATGCCGGCACCGGCGAAAGCCACGCATGAACAGTTCCATTGCCTCATTGATGTCGTCGCCGGTCTGGTCGGTCGGCATGGACGACACGGTCGATACCGTCGAAGCGCTGATGGCGCGGCAACGGATTTCATGGGTGCCGGTGGTCGAGGCGAGCGGCGCGACCGTGGGCGTCATCGCCCGGTCCGACCTGCTGCAGTTCCACATCCGCATGCTGGACCCGGCCACGGTCCCCGCGTGGCAGATCTGCAGCTACCGGCCCATCTGCGTGGACGTCGCCGCCAGTGTCGGCGAAGTGGCCCGCCTGATGCTGGAGCGCAACCTCCACCACGTCGTCGTGACGCAGGCCACCCGCATGGTCGGCGTCGTGTCGGCGCTCGACTTCGTGCGCGTGTTCGCACGCGAAGCCGACCCCGACCACGCCTGACGATTCGTTGCGCCCGGCGCGCGGGACGCGCAACCCGTTCGCCAGCGCGGCACCGGCCCTGCTAGGTCCTGCGCGCCTTCCCGGTCGCCGCCTTGCCGCCGCGCGCGCGCCCGAGCTTCCCGATGTAGTAATCGAGCGCCCAGCGCGTCTTCGTCTGCTGACCCTTGTCGCGCTCGGCGCCTACCTCCGCCAGGAAGGCCATGAAGCCCCCCACCGCTGCCGCGGCCTGCACGGCGGGCGACTTGATCGACAGTTCCATCATCCGCTTGCGATCCCCGCGCGTCCACAGTTCGGCCGTGATCGCCCAGGGGCACTCCGGGTGCATGAACGTCCAGCGTTGCGCGATCAACGGGCCCAGCACCACCAGACTCTCGAAGTCGATTTTGCGGCCCGCGAAGGACTGCAGGAACTTCTTCTGGTCCGGCGTGAAGATCCCGCCGATCGGCTTCTTGCCCGCCGCAACGCGCCTGATCTGTCCCCGGGCGACGGGCATCGAAAACGACGCGGACTTGACCAGGGTCGTCTCGCTCGCATCGGCCTCGATCTTGAAGTCCGGGTAGCTGCGCCACTTCCGTCCCACGTCCGACGGATTCACCGGCCGGAACTTCACGGTGCTGTCGTGCGCATCCCCGACCACGCGGCGGGCACGGGCGATGATGCCTGCGTGGAGCAGGTCGAGGTTGGGCGTGTCGAAGAAGTAGATGTAGCGTTCCTCGTCGTTGCTGGCCGTGAGGCCGAACCGCGCCAGCGCCTGCCTGATCTGGTGGTTCGGAATCGTGGCCTTGATCTCGATGATCTCGGCACCGGACACCGCCTTGGCGACCTTGCCCCGCGTTGCCGCTCCCCGCTCCATGCGCGTCTCTCCCCGGTTGCTCCTGGCCGACGCGCCGGGCCGATTGCCTGCGGGCGAGTCAGGTCGATCTTAGCGCAGGACCCCGGACGCCGGCAGCGGTTCCTCGTAGGGCGCGTACGGACCGGTGCCGCTGTGCGGCGCATGCGTCGCCGGCAGGAACTGTCCGGACTTCACGTCGAACACGTGCACCTCGCCGTCCTCGATCACGTAGTGCCAGCCGTGCAGCGCGAGCCGGCCCGCCTCGACGCGCTCCCGCACCATCGGATAGCCCATCAGCCGTTCGAGCTGCAGCACCACCGCGCGCTGCTCGGTGCGGCGCAGCGCCTCCGGTGTCACCTGCACGGGCAGCGCGGCCTCGCGCCCCAGTTCGAGCCACGCCGCAAGGTTGGTGGCCTGCGGATGCGGCTCCTCGTAGAGCGCCCGGATGCCGCCGCAATGGGTGTGGCCGCAGACGACGATTCGCGACACGGCGAGGTTGAGCACCGCGAACTCGATGGCCGCGGCGGTGCCGTGATAGCCGGCGGAACCGTCATGCGGCGGCACGAACGCACCGACGTTGCGGATGATGAAGAGTTCGCCCGGTCCCGTCCCGGTCAGCAGGTAGGGAACGATCCGCGAGTCCGAGCAGCCGATGAAGAGGATCGTCGGATGCTGCCCACCGCTGACCAGGTCCTGGAAGCGGTCGGCGACGCCGGGAAAGTAGTCGTCGTGGAAGCGGCGCAGTCGTAGCAGCAGTTCGTCCGGCGCCGCCGCCGGCGCCGGGATCGGTCCCCGAGTTCGCGTGCACGTCCGACATCGGCGACAGTCCCGCGGGCAGGGTCAGGCCAGTTGGACCGGGTCACCGCGACGGTCGAAAGGCAGCAGACCGTCGAGGCGGCCCGCCTTGATCGCATCGACCATTCGCTGCAGGGGCGCCTGCACGTCACCACTCGTCGGCGACACGCCGTCGCGCCCGCCCACGGCCGCTGCGAAGACGATCGACCACGGCGGTCCCGCTTGCGCGGCCTCGGCGGCAAACGCGGTGAATCCGGGGATTTCGGAGGGCGCCTTGTCGACGCACATCAACGGCGCGAGTTCGCCGCCTTCACCGGCGTCGAACGCCGCGCGCTGCTGCGCGGTGGGGTGATCCGGCAGTTCGGCGCCGGCGAACACGAACAGCAGCCGCTGCGGCTGCGCCTGCTGCCGCGCCGCCTGCAGCAGGTCTTCGAAACTCGTGATGTCCATGGGGGCTTGGGGCATTCGGCGACCGGCTCCGTCGCGCGTCATTGGACGAGCGGCGTGTCCGCGCTGTCGAGATCCACGCCCTCGACCACGGCGGCACCCGCCTGCAGCTGCAGGTATTGGCGCAACGCGGTGACGAAGCCCTGCTGGCGCAGTGAATTCGCGACGGCGCTGCGCACGGCCTCGAACGCCGGCACCACACCCGGCGTGCGCGCCGCCACCTCGACCACGTGCAGACCGTGCCGGCTGTGCACGAGGCGCGGCAGCACGCCGATCTCCGCGTGGCCGAAAATCTCGCGCGCGAACTCCGGCGCGCAATCCTGCGCCGCCAGCCACCCGAGCGCACCGCCCTCCGCGCCGCTGGGGCAGTTCGACAGCGTGCGCGCTGCGTCCGCGAAGCCATCGGCGGCGGCGTCGTCGTGACAGCGGACGTCGAGCAGCGTGGCCTCGGCGCGCTTGCGCAGCGATGACGACATCCACGCCCGGCGTTACCGCGAACAGGATGTGGCGCAGCTGCACCCGCTCCCCGGCCGCGAACTTGCCCGCGTGCGCCGCGTGGTGCCGGCGGCATGCGTCCTCCGACGGGCTCCGGAATCGCCAGCACGCGCTCGAGCAGCGTGTCGATCGCCGTGGTCGCGGCTTCGCTGATCGCGCCATCGGTGGCCGGCAGGTCGGACGGCGCAAGCAGGCCCTCGCGCTGCGCCGCCTGGCGCAGGAGCTCGGTGCATGCGCGCTGGCGCAGCACGTCGGGCGCCAGCACTTCGCCGGGCGCGTGCAGCGCGACGCCGTTGATGCGCGCAACTGCGCTGGCGTCGCCCGTCCCGGTCGCGGCGATTGCAGTCGCCATCGTCGTCTCCATCAGTCGTTTCCTCCGGCCTGGCCCGGCAGGTTGCGTCCGGCGGGCACGTTGAGGCGCCGGCTGCGCACGAGCTGGTAGGGCCGCAGCAGGTAGCCGATCGATGCGAAGCCGCTCCAGACGTGCACGAGGCGGCTGAACGGGAACAGCAGGAAGATCGTCATGCCGAGCAGCATGTGCACCTTGAACGGCCAACCCACGCCCGCCAGCGCGCTGGCGTCGGGTTGCAGCGTCGCGATGCCCTGCAGGTAATGCGCGAGGATCAGCATGGTGCTGGCGTCATGGCGATGCTCCCACGACAGCGGCAGCGTGATGAGGCCCAGGCACAGCTGCACCCACAGGATCACGAGGATCGCCAGGTCCGTGCGATGGCTCGTCAGGCGGATCCGCGGGTCGAAGATGCGCCGGTGCAGCAGCAGCGTCAGGCCGACGAAGCAGATCACCCCCGCCACGCCGCCCGCAACGATCGCGACCACCTGCTTCTGCGGCGCGCTGATGAACGGCTCGTACATCCAGTGCGGCATCAGCTGGCCGACCAGGTGCCCGAAGAACAGGAACAGGATGCCGACGTGGAAGAGATTGCTGCCCCACCGCAGCGTGCCGCTGCGCAGGAACTGCGACGAGTCGCTCTTCCACGTGTACTGGTCGCGGTCGAACCGGGCGAGGCTGCCCATGAAGAAGACCGCGAGGCAGAGGTACGGATAGACGACGAACGCGAGGTTGTTGAGATAGCTGTTCATGACCGGACTCCCACGCCTGCTTGCGCATTCTTGCGGACGACCTGGATCGGCTGCGGTTGATCCGGCGTGGCCTGCCCTTTGGACGAGCACCCGCCGAATACCGGCGGCTCGGCCCAGGACTCGTCGAGCGACTCCTCCACCGGCGGCGCGACGGCTTTCGCCTTCTCGCCCGCGAGCTCGAGCAACGCGCCCAGCACGCTCGCGTAGGCACTCTCGCGCTTGCCCAGCGCGCCGAAGATCGCGTTGAGGATGTGCGCCGTTTCGCCCAGGAACGCCTTCGCTTCGCGGGCCGGCTGCGTGGACACGAATTCCAGCACCGCCGGCAGGTAGTCGGGCAATTCGCCGGGCGCCAGCAGCAGGCCCGCCTTCTCGTACGTCTGCGCGAGGTCGATCATCGCCGGGCCGCGGTCGCGCGAGTCGCCGTGCACGTGCTCGAACAGATGCAGCGACGTGCCGCGTCCGCGGTCGAAGAGCTGCACGTATTCCGCCTCGACGTCGAGCGGGTCGCCGGCGCGCAGGCGGTCGATCAGCGCCTCGAGCTCGGCCAGCCGCGCCGGCGGCACCGCACGCTCGCGGCGCAGGACCTGCGCCATTTCCGGCAGCCATGAGCGGCGTTCGGCGTCCGGGTAGGACAACAGTGCGCCGAGCACCCGCAGGGTGCCCGTTGCCGTCGCGGGCTTCGCAATTCCGGGGATTTTCATACGGCCGCCTTGATCGGAATCGTGCGTTTCTTTTCGCTGCCGAAGAGACTCGTCTCGGAGATGCCCTCGGAGCAGCCGTTGCCGAACGAGAAGCCGCAGCCGCCGCGCACGCTGAACGCGTTCTCCGCGTACTCGCGGTGCGTCGTCGGGATCACGAAGCGGTCCTCGTAGTTGGCGATCGCCATCACGTGGTACATGTCCTCGACCTCGGCCTGCGTGATGCCGACCTGGTCGAGCGCGGCCATGTTGGTCTGCCCGTCGACATGCTTCGCGCGCTGGTACGCGCGCATCGCGAGCATGCGCTCGAGGGCGCGCACGACGGGCGCCGTGTCGCCGGCGGTCAGCAGGTTGGCCAGGTACTTCACCGGAATCCGCAGCTGGTTCACGTCCGGAATCTCTCCGTTCGTGCCCACCTGCCCCGCGTTGGCGGCCGCCGAGATCGGCGACAGCGGCGGCACGTACCAGACCATCGGCAGCGTCCGGTATTCCGGATGCAGCGGCAACGCCACCTTCCAGTCGACCGCCATCTTGTAGACCGGGCTCCGGCGCGCCGCCTCGAGCCAGTTGTCCGGGATGCCGTCGGCCCGCGCCTGCTCGATCACCTTCGGATCATGCGGGTCGAGGAAGATCGACAGCTGCGCCGCGTACAGGTCGCGGTCGCGCTCGACGCTCGCCGCCTGCGCGATGCGGTCGGCGTCGTAGAGCAGCACGCCCAGGTAGCGGATGCGACCCACGCACGTTTCCGAGCACACGGTCGGCTGCCCCGCCTCGATGCGCGGGTAGCAGAAGATGCACTTCTCGGCCTTGCCGCTCTTCCAGTTGTAGTAGATCTTCTTGTACGGGCAGCCGGACACGCACATCCGCCAGCCGCGGCACTTGTCCTGGTCGATCAGCACGATGCCGTCTTCCTCGCGCTTGTAGATCGAGCCCGACGGGCAACTCGCGACGCACGCCGGGTTGAGGCAGTGCTCGCACAGCCGCGGCAGGTACATCATGAACGTGTTCTCGAACTGGCCGTAGATCTCCTTCTGCACGTCGTCGAAGTTGCGGTCCAGCGAGCGCTTCGCGAACTCGCCGCCCAGGATCTCCTCCCAGTTCGGTCCCCAGACGATCTTCTCCATCTGCATGCCGGTGATGAGGCTGCGCGGCCGCGCCGTCGGCGCCGCCTTCATCTCGGGCGCCGACTGCAGGTGGTCGTAGTCGAACGTGAACGGCTCGTAGTAGTCGTCGATCTGCGGCAGGTTCGGGTTCGCGAAGATCCGCATCAGGAGCTTCCACTTCGCGCCCTGCCGCGGCTCGATGCTGCCGTCCGCCTTGCGGATCCAGCCGCCGTTCCACTTGTCCTGGTTCTCCCATTCCTTGGGATAGCCGATGCCGGGCTTGGTCTCGACGTTGTTGAACCACGCGTACTCCATGCCCGGACGGCTGGTCCAGACGTTCTTGCAGGTGACCGAGCAGGTGTGGCAGCCGATGCACTTGTCGAGGTTCAGCACCATGCCGATCTGTGCGCGGATCTTCATACGCCGATTCTCCATGCGCCTGCGTCGGGCGACGATCAGTTCGCTGGCGCCACCGGGCGTATCAGCCAGTCGACCTTCGCCATCTTCCGCACGACGACGAACTCGTCGCGGTTGGTGCCGATGGTCCCGTAGTAGTTGAAGCCGTAGCTGAACTGCGCGTAGCCGCCGATCATGTGCGTGGGTTTCAACACGATGCGCGTCACCGAGTTGTGGATGCCGCCGCGCACGCCGGTGATCTCCGAGCCCGGCGTGTTCACGATCTTCTCCTGCGCGTGGTACATCATCACCATGCCCGGATTGACGCGCTGGCTGACCACCGCGCGCGCCGCGATCGCGCCGTTGATGTTGAAGAGCTCGATCCAGTCGTTGTCGACGATGCCCGCGCGCTTCGCGTCGTCCTCGGACAGCCACACGCAGGGTCCGCCGCGACTCAACGTGAGCATCATCAGGTTGTCGGTGTACGTCGAGTGGATCCCCCACTTCTGGTGCGGCGTGATGAAGTTGAGGAGGATCTCCGGGTTGCCGTTGCTGCGGATGTTGTGGATGCCGGCGGTGGTCTTCAGGTCCACCGGCGGCCGGTAGCTCGAGAAGCCCTCGCCGAACGCGATCATCCACGGGTGGTCCATGTAGAACTGCTGGCGGCCGGTCAGCGTGCGCCAGGGAATCAGCTCGTGGACGTTCGTGTAGCCGGCGTTGTACGAGACCGTCTCGCTCTCGATGCCGCTCCACGTCGGCGAGCTGATGATCTTGCGCGGCTGCGCCTGGATGTCGCGGAAGCGGATCTTCTCGTCCTCGCGGTACAGCGCGAGATGCTTGTGCTCGCGGCCGGTCTGCTTCGACAGCGCCTCCCACGCCTTCACCGCGACGTGGCCGTTGGTTTCCGGCGCCAGCTGCAGGACCACCTCGCAGGCGTCGATGTCGGATTCGATCCTCGGCATGCCGCGCGTCGCGCCTTCGGCGCTGACGAGTCCGTTCAGCTCGCCCAGCTGCTTCACCTCGGTCTGCGTGTTCCAGGCGATGCCCTTGCCGCCGTTGCCGGCCTTGTTCATCAGCGGCCCGAGCGCGGTGAACCGCTTGTGGACGTTCGGGTAGTCGCGCTCGACCACCGCGATCTGCGGCGCCGTCTTGCCCGGGATCAGGTCGACCTCGCCGCGCTTCCAGTCCCTGACCTCGAACGGCTGCGCGAGTTCGGCCGGGCTGTCGTGCATCAGCGGCGTCAGCACGATCTCGCGCTCCACACCCAGGTGGCCGACGCAGACCTCGCTGAACTTCTTCGCGAAGCCCTTGTAGATGTCCCAGTCGCTGCGCGACTGCCACGCCGGGTCCACCGCGGTCGACAGCGGATGGATGAACGGGTGCATGTCGCTGGTGTTGAGGTCGTTCTTCTCGTACCAGGTGGCCGTCGGCAGCACGATGTCCGAGTACAGGCACGTCGTGCTCATCCGGAAGTCCAGCGTGACCAGCAGGTCGAGCTTGCCCTCGGGCGCCTGGTCGTGCCAGACGACTTCCTCGGGCTTCGCTTCCTGCGGGCCGAGGTCCTTGCCCTGCACGCCGTTGCTGGTGCCGAGCAGGTGCTTCAGGAAGTACTCGTGGCCCTTGCCGCTCGAGCCCAGCAGGTTCGAGCGCCACACGAAGAGGTTGCGCGGCCAGTTGTTCGGATGGTCCGGGTCCTCGCAGCTCATCTTCAGCGAGCCGTCCTTCAACGCCTTGACCGCGTACTCCTTCGGATCGACGCCGGCGGCCTGCGCGTCGCGCACGACCTGCAGCGGATTGGTCTGCAGCTGCGGCGCCGACGGCAGCCAGCCCATGCGCTCGGCGCGCACGTTGTAGTCGATCATGCTGCCGCCGTAGAGCTTCGGGTCGGCGAGCGGCGAGATCACTTCGTCCATCCTGAGCTTCTCGTAGCGCCACTGGTCGGTGTGCGCGTAGAAGAAGCTCGTGCTGTTCTGCTGGCGCGGCGGGCGGATCCAGTCGAGCGCGAACGCCAGCGCCGTCCAGCCGGTCTGCGGCCGCAGCTTTTCCTGCCCGACGTAGTGCGCCCAGCCGCCGCCGCTCTTGCCGATGCAGCCGCACATCATCAGCATGTTGATGATGCCGCGGTAGTTCATGTCGCAGTGGTACCAGTGGTTCATCGCCGCGCCGATGATCACCATCGACCGGCCCTGCGTCTTGTGCGCGTTCTCGGCGAACTGCCGCGCGACCGTGATCACCTGCGCGCGCGGCGTGCCGGTGATGCGCTCCTGCCACGCCGGCGTGTACGGCGTGTCGTCGTCGAAGCTCTTCGCCGCGAACTCGCCCGGCAGCCCGCGCGCGACGCCGTAGTTCGCGACCTGCAGGTCGAACACCGTGGCGACCAGCGCCTCGCGCTGCTCGCCCTCCTTGCCCAGTGCGATCCGCTGCACGGGCACCGTGCGCACGAGCACGTCGGCGCTGTCGCCCGCAAGCTCGCTGTTCGGGAAATGCTCGCTGACGATGCCGCCGAAATACGGGAAGCCGACCTTCGCGGTTTCCGTGCTCGAGCCCTCGCCTTCGAGCACCGACAGCTTGAGCTTGACGTCGTGGCCGTGGCGCGCCTCCTTCGCCTCGAGGTTCCACTGGCCCTGGTCGGCGCGTCCGTCCGGCCCCCAGCGGAAGCCGATCGCGCCGTGGGGCAGCACGACCTTGCCGGATTCGTCGAACGCGACGGTCTTCCACTCGGGATTGTTGGCCTGGCCGAGCTTGCCGTTGAAGTCGGACGCGCGCACGTAGCGGTCGGGCACCATGACCGTCTCGCCGCTCGGGCAGCGTGTGCTCCTTCAGCATCACCAGCATCGGCATGTCGGTGTAGCGCCGCACGTAGTCGTCGAAGTACGCGCTGCGCTGCGCCGCCGCCGTCGGGGAAGTAGAACTCCTTCAGGATCACGTGGCCCATCGCCATCGCCACCGCGGCGTCGGTGCCCTGCTTCGGGTGCATCCAGATGTCGGCCAGCTTGGCGACCTCGGAGTAGTCGGGCGTCACCGCGACCGTCTTGGTGCCCTTGTAGCGGACCTCGGTGAAGAAGTGCGCGTCGGGCGTGCGCGTCTGCGGCACGTTGGAGCCCCACGCGATGATGAAGTTCGAGTTGTACCAGTCGGCCGATTCGGGCACGTCGGTCTGCTCGCCCCAGATCTGCGGCGACGACGGCGGCAGGTCGCAGTACCAGTCGTAGAAGCTCATGCACACGCCGCCGATGAGGCTCAGGTAGCGGCTGCCCGCCGCATAGCTGACCATCGACATCGCCGGGATCGGCGAGAAGCCGATCACGCGGTCGGGACCGTGCTTCTTGATCGTGTAGACGTTGGCGGCGGCGATGATCTCGTTGACCTCGTCCCAGCTCGAGCGCACGAAGCCGCCCAGGCCGCGCACCTTCTGGTAGTCGCGGCGCGTCGCATCGTCCTCGACGATCGACGCCCACGCGGCCACCGGGTCGTGCGCCAGGCGCGCCGCGCGCCAGCGCTTGAGCAGTCGTCCGCGCACCATCGGGTACTTCACCCGGTTCGCGCTGTACAGGTACCAGCTGTACGACGCGCCGCGCGCGCAGCCGCGCGGCTCGTGGTTGGGCATGTCCCAGCGCGTGCGCGGATAGTCGGTCTGCTGCGTCTCCCACGTGACGATGCCGCCCTTCACGTAGATCTTCCACGAGCACGAGCCCGTGCAGTTCACGCCATGCGTCGAGCGCACGATCTTGTCGTGCGCCCAGCGGTTGCGGTAGGCGTCCTCCCACGTGCGGTCCTCGCCGGTGGCGACGCCGTGGTCGCCGGCGAACGGCTCCTTCGGGCTGCGAGAAGTAGGTCAGGCGGTCGAGAAAGTGGCTCATCGTGGGTCTCCGCGGCGGCTGCGTCGCGAACCGTGGTCACCCGCGAACGGCTCCTTCGGATTGGAGAAGTAGGAGAGGCGGTCGAGAAAATGGCTCATCGGGGATCTCCGCGGCGGTTGCGGCGCAGGTTGGAAGGCATGGGAATCACGGGTTCTTCACGTACGCGTTGCGGCGCAGGTAGAACCACCAGTTGAGGACGAGGCACAGCGCGTAGAAGACCGCGAAGCCGTACATCGCGATCTGCGGCGTGCCGGCCTTGATCTGGTCGCCGATCACGATCGGCGCGACGAACGCGCCGTAGGCGGCGACCGCCGACGTCCAGCCCAGCACCGGGCCGGCCTGCGTGCGGTCGAAGATCACGCCGATCGTGCGGAAGGTCGAGCCGTTGCCGATGCCGCTGGCGAAGAACAGCACCATGAAGAGCCCGAGGAACGCCGGGAAGTACTGCTCGGGCGTGGCCGAGCCGTAGGCCTGCATCATCACGTAGCCGACGGCGACCGAGGCGACCACCATCACCGCCGAGATGATCTGCGTGACGATCGAGCCGCCGACCTTGTCGGAGATCCAGCCGCCGATCGGGCCGCACCGCCGCGCCGACGAAGGGGCCGATCCACGCATAGGCGAGGACCGTCGGCGCATTCGGGTTGTTCAGCGTGTGCTGCATCACGCCGTTCGCGTCGGGCACGTGGCTGACGCCGAAGATCACCTTCATCGACAGCGGCAGCGCCATCGAGAAGCCGATGAACGAGCCGAACGTGACGATGTAGAGCGCCGTCATCGACCACGTGTGCTTGTTGCGGAAGATCTGCGAACTGCTTCGGCGACGCCCTCCTTCATCGGGCCGAACGCGGCGAGCTTCATCACCAGCAGCGCGCTGACGATGTCGAGCGGAATGGCCACCCACATGCTGATCAGGCCGAGGCCGGTGGGCGTCGGCAGGTACAGGTACAGCCCGAGGATCGACGGGATGAACGCCAGCGTGTACAGGTAGGTGATCTTGGCGAACGCGACGAGCGGGTTGCCGGTGTCCGGCGAGACCGTCTTCAGGTTGTTCATGCCGAACCAGCACAGGATCGACAGCGGCACCAGCGACAGCACCCACGCGAAGCCCGGCGTTCTGGATCCAGGTCGGCGTGCCGGCCGTGATCTTGCCGAAGATCCAGCCGCTGTCCTTCAGCAGCGTCATCGGCTCGCCGCCGAAGCGCCGAAGATGGCCGACGCGTCATCACCAGCGGGATGACGACCTGCATCGTCGTGACGCCGAAGTTGCCCAGGCCCGCGTTCAGGCCCAGCGCCGTGCCCTGCAGCCGCTTCGGGAAGAACGTGCTGATGTTGGACATCGAGCTCGCGAAGTTGCCGCCGCCGACGCCCGACCACAGCGCCATCAGCTGGAACGCCCACAGCGGCCAGTCCTTGTGCTGCAGCACGATGCCGGTGCCGATCGCCGGCGCCAGCAGCATCGCGGTGGTCAGGAAGATCGTGTTGCGGCCGCCGGCCAGTCGGATCAGGAACGACGCCGGGATGCGCATCGTCGCGCCGGAGATCCCGGCGATCGCGGTCAGCGTGAAGAGCTCGGCCTGGGTGAACGGGAAGCCCAGGTTCAGCATCTGCACGGTGATGATGCCCCACATGCCCCAGACGGCGAAGCCGCACAGCAGCGCGGGCACCGAGATCCACAGATTGCGGTAGGCGATCCTCTTCCCGGTGCGCTCCCAGAAGGCGTTGTCCTCGGGGCGCCAGTCGGCGATGTCCGCGCGGCCTCCGCCGGCGGGCGGAACGGCGACTGCGGCGGAGCGGGTGTTGGCGTTCATGGCATTCCTTGTTGACCGGTACGCGTTAGCCGTTGAGGCGGAACCGCTTCGCCTTCGCGCCCATCAGCTCTGCGCCGCGAACTTCGGTCCAGTACATCCAGATGAGCGACACCCAGACGACGCCGTACATCAGCATGAAGGCCGACGAGCGGATGCCCGTGAGGTCCATCAGCGCGCCGAACATGATCGGCAGGATGAAGCCGCCGAGGCCGCCCGCCAGCCCGACGACGCCGGAGATCACGCCGATGTTGTCCGGGTAGTCGTCCGAGATGTACTTGAACACCGACGCCTTGCCGAACGCCCACGCGATGCCGAGGATGAACATCAGCGTCGTGAACAGGTAGACGTTGAGGCCGATGTGGATCGTCTTCGGGCCGTTGACCGTGAGGATCGTCATGTCGGTCTGCGGATACGAGAGCAGGAACAGGCAGATCCAGCTCACCCACAGCACCCACCACGTCATCGCGTGCGCGCCGAACTTGTCCGACAGCCAGCCGCCCATCGCGCGGAGCACGCCGCCCGGCAGCGAGAAGCACGCGGCCAGCAACGCGGCGGCGCGGATGTCCATGCCGAACTCGCCGACGTAGTACTGGACCATCCAGAGGCTCATCGCGACGTAGCCGCCGAACACGATCGAGTAGTACTGGCAGTACTTCCAGACCTTCGGGTCCTTCAGCGCCTTCAGCTGCTGGCGCCACGTGATGCGCGAGTCGACGAGGTGGTGCGGGTCCGAGTAGCTCATGAACCAGAACAGCAGCGCCGTGCCGAGCATGACGGCCGCGTAGACCTGCGGCACGAGCGTCCAGCCGAACGCGACGAGGAGCGCAGGGGCCACGAACTTGTTGACGGCGGCGCCGGAGTTGCCGGCGCCGTAGATGCCCATCGCGAAGCCCTGCTGCTTGCGCGGGAACCAGCGCGCGACGTACGGCGTGCCCACCGAGAACGAGCCGCCGGCGATGCCGACGAAGAGTCCCAGCACCAGGAATTGCCAGTACTCGGTCGCGTAGCCGATCAGCCAGATCGGCAGCACGCACAGCATCATCAGCACGAACAGCACGATCCGGCCGCCGAACTTGTCGGTCCACATCCCGAGCGGCACGCGGATCAGCGAGCCGGTCAGCACGGGCGTGGCCGTCAGCAGGCCGAACTGCGTCGCGTTGAGGTCGAGCGTCTTCCTGATGGGGATGCCGATGACCCCGAACATCATCCAGACCATGAAGCACACGGTGAATGCGAGCGTGCTCACGATCAGCACCGACAGCGCCTGGCCCTTCTTGCTCATTTCCGCCACTCCCGTTCCCGATCGACTGCCTCGATGGTAGGGAGCGGCGGCGGCGCGCGGCATCCCTCCGTCGGGGGGCGGCGGCCATGCGAACGACCTATGCCGGCGGCGTGCCGGCATCGTTCTGTGGAACTACCTCAGCGGGAATCGCGCGCCGGCTTGCGCGAGATCAAAGCAGGCCGTGCTCCGTTGCGATGACGGCGGCCTGCACGCGCGAGCTCACGTCGAGCTTGCGCAGCACGTGCTGGACATGGATCTTGACCGTGGTCTCGGCGATGCCCAGGTCGCGCCCGATTTCCTTGTTGGACGCGCCGCGGGCGATGCCGCGCAGGATGTCCTGCTCGCGCGGCGACAGCGTCGCGATCGGCGTCGGCGCCGCCGGCGCGGGCGCCAGCGGCGGTGCCGATGCATCCCGGTACGCCGCGACGAGCTTGGCGGTCATCTCGGGCGCGACGACCGATTCGCCCTGCATCGCGCGCTCGATGGCGGCGACCAGCGCGTCCCCTTCGATCGTCTTCAGCAGGTAGCCGCACGCGCCGCGGCGCAGCGCCGCGCCCAGGTCCTCGGCGTCCTCGCTGACCGTCAGCATCAGGATGCGCGCGGCGGGGACCGCTTCGCGCAGGCCCGGCAGCGCGTCGACGCCGTTGACCCCGGGCAGGTGGTTGTCGAGCAGGATCACGTCGGGGAGGAGTTCGCGCGCGCGGCGCAGCGCCTCCCCGGCGTCCGCCGCGTCGCCGACGACTTCGATCCGCGGATCGCGCGCGAGCAGCGCGGTCAGCCCGCGCCGGAACAAGGTGTGGTCGTCGACGACGAGCGTGCGGATGGGCGGCGGCATCGGGCGTATCGCTCAGTGCAGCGCCAGGGTGCCGGCCGGCGACGGCACCGGGGCCGCCGCTTGCGTCGAGGGCAGCGTCAGCACGATCGACGTGCCGCGCCCCGGCGTGGACAGGACTTCGAGCGTCGCGCCGATGCGTTCGGCACGCTCCTTCATGATCTTGAGGCCGACGTGCGTGCCGTCGTCCTCGCCCGCGTCGACGTCAAACCCGATGCCGTCGTCGCGCACCTCGAATCGCCACCGCGGCTGCTGCTCGACGTCGAGCCAGACGCGCGACGCGCCGGCATGCTTGCGCACGTTCGACAGCGCTTCCTGCACGATGTGCAGCACCTGGATCTGCAGGTCCGGCGACAACGGCATGCCGTGGCCCTGCATCGCCAGCGCGGCCTTCCGACCGCTCTGGTGCTCGAATTTGCGCAGCGTGGTCTGCAGCGCGGGCCCGATGTCCTCGGCGCTGGTGCGCGTGCGGAAGTGCACGAGCAGCTCGCGCACGTCGCCATAGCTCTCGCGCACGCCGGTATCGATTTCGGCCAACACGGCTTGCGCACGCGCCGCGTCGTTGGCCTGCAACGCATCGCGCATCAGCTGCACCTGGATCTTGAGAAACGCGAGCGATTGCGCGATCGAGTCGTGCAGTTCGCGCGCGATGAACGTGCGTTCCTGCGCCACCGCCTGCTCCCGGTCGAGCGCGTTGAGCCGCAGGTTCTCCATCGCGCCGGCCAGGTGCGCGGCGAGCGCCTCGAGCAGCGACTGCTCGGCCGGCGACAGCGCGACCTGCGCATGGAAGAAGAGGTCCACCTCGCCCATCAGGCGTCCATGCAGTTCGACGGGGATCGACACCAGCGTGGCGAAGCCCGCCTCGCGGCAGTGCGGCAGCGCCGCGACCGCGGCCGTGCCGATCGGAATCACCCGCGTGGCGGGCGCGGGGCCTGCCCTCCCGCACTGGCAGTCGCCGGCGTGCAGGCACTGTTCGGCCTGCTGCATCGTGACGGGAAGGCCGAAGGAGGCCAGCAGCAGGAAGCGCCGGTTGCCCTCGTCCGACCAGCGCAGCGCGACGCCGTCGGCGCGGGCCACGCGCGCGATGCGCTCGACGAAGCCATCGGCCAGTTCCGGCAGCGTCGTCGCGCGGGCCACCAGCGCGGTCACGTCGTAGAGCGCTTCCAGCCGTTCGCGCTTTTCCTCGAGTTGCGCGGTCTTCTCGACCACCTTGCCTTCGAGGTCGCGGTACATCGACTGCAGGTGCTCCGCCATGCCGTTGAAGCATTCCGCGAGCGTGCCGAACTCGTCGCTCGTCACCCGGTCGACCCGCGCGCTGAAGTCGCCGCGCTGCAGGCGCTCGGTGGCGGCCTTGAGCCGGCCCACCGGTTCGAGCACGAACAGGTAGCCCGTGTACAGCAGCACGGCGGCGCCCAGCACGGCGAACGCCATCATCGCCGTCTGCAGCAGGTGCAGGAGCGCGGTCCACCGCGACATGTGGCGCTCGATCCCGGCGACCAGCGCGTCGATGTTCGTCGTGAACGCGACGGTGGCCGCGCGCAGCCCGGAAAGCTGCGCGTCCGGCGGGGCGGTCCAGGTGTCGCGAAACCGCGCCCAGTCGCCTTCCACCTGCGCGAACTTCGCCCGCACGTCGTCGTCCCACGGCACGAACAGCGGTCGTTCGTAGTCGCCGTTCCTGAGCAGCGCCAGGCTGCGCTCGAACTCCGCCACCTGCGGCGGGAGCGCCGCGACCTCGCCCGTCCCGATGGACAGCGACATCCGGTACGCCTGCATGCGCATGCGCCCCGCCTCGTTCACGGCGGCGGCGCCGCCGTCGAGCTGCCAGGAGACCCACAGCGTCAGCGCGATCGAGACGAGCGCGAGCAGCAGGAAGGGGGTGGCGACGAGCGCGAGCTTCGCGCCCAGCGTCCAATGCTTGGGATGGCCCATCGATGCAATCTAGCGGGGACGGCGAACGGCGCCTTGATACCAGTCAAGTTACACGGTGACGGCGGCGAAGGGAAATGAACCCGGGGAATCCTGCGAACGCGCCCGCGGGTCCGTGTAGGACCCTTCCCGACAAGCGAATCGGGGCTCCGCCACTTCGGGGCGTACGGGCGCGTGTCGCATCATCGGGGCGTCGTGCAACCCACTCCGTGATCGATACTGCTGCAGCGGGCAACTGCAACAGAATGCCTTGACCCCGAGTGCGGCAAGGCACCCCACCCCAGATCGCGGACGAGGCCGCTCCCGAGCCTCACGCACGACACGAGCGGCCGCCTTCGGGCGGCCGCTCTTCCTTGCGGCGTACCGCGACCCGGCGACGCTGCGGCCTGCTTCGGCCACGCCGTTTCACGCGGCCAGACGGCGCACCGAACGTGAGGTCGAGCGGCTGCCAGTCCATCGCGCTGGGCGCGCCCGCCGATGTGGCGGACCGGTGCCGGACTGGGCACCCACCGCGAACGCGAGCGGATCGAACGTGCCTCGGCCGCCCGCTCGACGACGCGGGTGGCGGCATCCGACGCATCGCGCAGTCGTCCCGTCCGGTGCAGGTACAGCAGGAATGCGACCAGCGTGCCGCCGGGCAGCAGGACCTCGAGCGCGACATACGGCCCCGCCTGGCGGAGGATCCGGATGACGTCGCCGATCCGGCTCGGCTGCTTGTTACTCATGTTCGTGACCCCTTGGTTTGCGCTTCCCACCGGACACCCGGCGTTCAGCGAGTGAGCGCAGTGTGCGGGCCGCCCGCTCACCGATCGCTGACGGATCGGCTACCGGCGACGGCGTCGGCGACAACGGGGGCGTCGGAGCTCGCCGTCCTCCGATCCAACGCGTTGATTTATAGGAGATATTCTCCCGGTCGCCGACCGCGATGCGTCTGCGGCTCGACGGCACGCGGCCGGGCGCGTACGGACCTTTCCGCTTACAGATCGACTTACAGATCACTGGCGCGATGCCGCCACCGCCACGTCTGCGGAGCTCAGGGTCAGACCCTCAAGCGCGATGCTTAGGGGTCAGACCCCAATCGGGTGCTCAAGCGCGGATGAGGTTCAAGGGTCGCAACTGGTGCCAGGGCGCTCGCGCCGGCCCCCGGTTGGGACCCGCCAGGGGTCGGATGCCGGGCGCAACCTGCTCGCCGGGATTTCCGCCGAACGGCAGATCGCGCCGCTGAAGTTCGATTGAGCGATGCCCCCCTCGATGGGACAATGACCTGCGGCCGCAGTCATCGCCGCGAGCCCCCGGAGGCTTCCCATGCCGTCGTCGTCCCGATCCCATCGGGGTTCGCGTTCGTCCGTCCCGAGCCTCGTGCGCGCGCCTTCTGTTCCGACGTCCACGCTGCTCGCCGGCCTGCATTCCGGCGATCGCCATCGCGCAGGCCGTCGACGCCATCGTCGTCCGGTTCGACGACCGTGTCGTGGCCGAGGGCGCCGCCAACGTTCCGACCACCTTCAAGGCATCGCTCGAGTCGGCGCTCGGAATGTCCGCCACCGTCGTCGGACGCACGCGCGACGGCGCGTTTCAGTTGCGCCTGGCAACGCCCGTCGAGCCCGTCGCTGCGCGCGCCGCGCTCAACCGGGTCCGCCTGGACGCCGGCGTGCTCTACGCGAACGCGGCGCCGCCGGCACCCGTCGCGGCGACGACCGGTCGCCCCACCGATCGGCTCATCGTGAAGTACCGGCAGGGACCGGCGACCCTGCGCGCGGCCGGGCTGCCGCTCGACGCTTCGCGCATGACGCGGCTTGCCGCGACCGCGGGCATCGCGCTGGCGTGGCGGCGCGCGGCGCACGACGGCGCCGACGTGCTGCAGATGCTGCACCGACTGCCGATCGCCGAGGTCGAAGCGATCGCCGCGCGCATCGCGCTGGACCCGGACGTCGACTACGCGCAGCCCGACTACATCCGCACCCGGCAACTGGTCCCACCGATCCCTGCTACGCATCGCCTTCCGTCGCCGCCTGCAGCAACGGCTGGCAGTGGGACCTGTTCGATCCCATCGGCGGCATCAACATGCCGGCCGCGTGGGACATCACGACCGGGTCGGCGGCGATCCGCATCGGCGTGATCGACACCGGCATCCTGTTCAGCCACCCGGATCTCGCCGGCCGCGTGATCGCGGGCTACGACATGATCGAGGACTGCGCCGTCGCGAACGACAGCGAGCCCGTGCCGTGCACGTGGGCGAGCGCCACGCCGGCGTTCGACAGCGTCGATGGCGATGCCGCCGACCCCGGTGACTGGGTCACGCCGGCGGAGGATGCGGGCCTCGGCGTCTCGACCCCGCCTTACGACTGGTTTCAGGATTGCGGCGCCGACGACAGCAGCTGGCACGGCACGCACGTGGCCGGCACGATCGCCGCGGTGCCCAACAACGGCATCGGCATCGCCGGCATCAACTGGGTCAGCAAGATCCTGCCGCTGCGCGCGCTCGGCAAGTGCGGCGGCTATACGAGCGACATCAACGCGGGCATGGTGTGGGGTGCCGGCGGCGCGGTCGCCGGACTGCCCGTCAACACGACGCCCGCGCGCGTGCTCAACCTGAGCCTGGGCGGCAGCGGCAGCTGCGACCCGGCCACCCAGAGCGCCGTCAACACGGCGCTCGGCGTGGGTGCCGTCGTCGTCGTCGCCGCGGGCAACGACAACGGCAACGCGAGCAGCCACACGCCCGTCGAGCTGCAACGGCGTGATCACCGTCGCGGCCACGACCAAGAACGGCCGCCGCGCGCGCTACAGCAACTACGGCGCGGCCGTCGACATCGCGGCCCCCGGCGGCAATGCGGACGGCGCGGACCCGGACATCCTGTCCACGCTCAACAACGGCGCGACGTCGCCCAATCCCGGCGGTTACAACTACGTCCGGTACGCGGGCACGAGCATGGCGACGCCGCACGTCGCCGGCGTGGCCTCGCTGATGCTGTCGGTGAATCCGTCGCTCACGCCCGCGCAGGTACTGTCGAAGCTGCAATCGACGGCACGCGTGTTCCCGACGCCGGGCCCCGCCTGCAACGCGACGCCGCAGGCGAGCGCCTGCAACTGCACGACGGCGCTCTGCGGCGCCGGCATTCTCGACGCGGCCGCCGCCGTGATGGCCGCGGTCGGATCGGGGACACAGCTCGCGAGCTCCGCCAATCCATCGCAGGCGGGTGCGGCCGTCACGTTCACCGCGACGGTGATCGGAACTGCGCCGACGGGGACCGTCAAGTTCGAGGACGGCGCAACGACGATTGCCGGGTGCGTGGCAGTAGCACTCACCGGCGCCGGCAACACGCGCACCGCCGCATGCGTTGCCAGTGCGCTCGCATTCGGCAGCCACAGCATCAAGGCGACGTACTCGGGCGGCGGCGGCAATCCGGCGTCGAGCGCGACGCTCACGCAGTCCGTGGTCCCGGTCGTCACGACGACGGTGACGAGTTCGGCGAATCCGCAATTCGTCGGCGCGGCGGTCACGCTGACCGCCTCGGTGAACGGCAACGCGCCGACCGGCACCGTGGCATTCACGGACGGCGCGACGCCGCTTCCCGGGTGCACCGCCGTCCCGTTGACGGGCTCGGGCAATACCCGGACTGCCGCATGCGTCGCAGGTGCGCTCGCGACGGGCTCCCACGCGATCTACGCGGCGTACTCCGGTGATGGCGGCAATGCGCCGGCCATCGACTACGTCGTGCAGTGGATCGCGTCGCTGGTGCCGGGCACCGCGACGATCGTCAGCAATCCCTACGGCCCGCTCACAGTGCAGGGCGCAACACTCGTCGGCAACACGATCACCGGGATGTCGAGCAACGTCGTCATCCAGTTGGGCGCGTGCCCGGCTCGGCCTCGGTGGCCGCGGAGATCGACGTCCAGGGTCTCAGCCTTCGCGCCGGCGGCACGTTGACCATCCGTTCCGGTGCCGCCAGCCAGTTCGTGTATCTCGTGGACACCGGCGGCACTGGACCGAGCCTCATCGGCGGCTTCGTCGGCGCGACGGACGGAAGTCCCGGCCAGGTCGGCGCTCCCATCCTGTACGTCAAAGGCGTCGGCATCACCATCAATGCCGGCGGCGCCATCGCGAGCCCCGGCGGCGTGGGCGTCGCATGCGCTTGGGAACGACTGGATGGTCGGCCAGCCGGTGGTGAACAACGGCGTCATCGACGCGGGCCCCAACCTCGAAATCTTCGCCGCCAAGATCAACGGCGGCGGCGAGTTCCGCGCCGACGCGATTACGATCCACACGCTGGGCGACGCCAACAATCCCGTCCAGGGCGCCTATTTCCTGCAGAACGGGCTGCGGCTGCAGTCGGGCCATGGCACGGGACCGACGACCTCCGTCGCGCTGACCGTCAATGCGTACGGACCGCGGCGGAAGGCGCTCAACTTCCACGTCCTCGGGAATGCATCGCTGTGGATGCCGTCCGCGTGGCCCGCCGGCTCTCCCTGGCCGCAGAACAACGCCGTCGTCGCACCCGCGGGCACGCGTCCGGCGGGCCAGCCGGATCCCGTCTACGGCGGCGGCAGCATGATCGTGCAGGTCGACGGCGCGCTGACGCTCGCCAACGGCGATACGCACGACCTCGCGTTCCCGGGCGGCATCGTGCTCAAGTCGGCCGGTCCGCTCGACTTGAATGGCGTCGCGCTGAACCAGGGCTGGACCACGTCGGGCCAGTCGTTCCAGGGCGTGTTCCTGGAGTCGCCCAGCATCTCCAGCAGCAACGGCAACATCGTCGTCTACGGCAACGACGTCAACTGGGTGAACTTCAGCACGTTCCCGCTGACGCCGGTGCGTTCGTTCACGCTGGTGCGCAAGCCGGACTCGAGCGCGGGCTTCGCGCCGTCGGACGCGACAGCGCCGCACCTCAACACCTATTCGACGCTCTCGAATACCGCGGCGGCGGGCGGGTGCTGGACGTGCCTCGTCAATACGCAGCCCGTCAACATGTTCGGCCCATGACCGTGGCGGCATCGGCGCGGGTGCCCGCCCGCGGCGGCGCCCGCGTGCGGCGCGCGGCCTGACCGCCGGACCGCGCGCACGCCATGACGCTGCCCCCGCTCGTCCCCGCCGGAGAATCGCTGCGGCGCGCGTTCGCGTGGCTGGCCGAACACGGCGAGTGGACGGGCGAGAGCGTCGACGAGGCGTGCCGGCGCTTCGACGTCGGGCCGGCCGACGAGGAGTTCCTGCTGCGGGAACTGGCGCGCCGGCGCGGGGAACCGGACCGCTAGCGTGACGAGTCGGTGACTCGTTGTCGAAGACGGTCGAAATCGCCGGCGCCGGCTCGGCACATCACGGATACGCGGCCTTCACCTGCGCGCGGACGAGCGCGCGCAACTGGTCCTCGCCGAACGTCTCCATCCGCTTGCCGTTGACGAAATACTCGGGCGTCTGCGTGACCTTGAGCGCCTTCGCATCGGCCAGGTCCTGTGCGATCAGCTGGCCGATTTCCGGTGCCGCCATGTCCTTCTGCAGGCGCGGGATGTCGAGACCCACGCCGGCGATCACCTCCAGCACCTTCGCCGGCTGCACGACGTGATTGACGGCCCACACCGATTGCGACCGGAAGAGCGCGTCGAGCGTCTCCCAGTACTTGCCCTGCTTGCGCGACGCTTCGAGCACGCGCACGACGTAATCCGAGTTCTTGTGGAACGCCAGGTGCCGGACCGACAGCCGGATCTTCCCCTTGTACTCGTTCATCATCCCCTTCACGAGCGGGAAGAACGTCGCGCAGGTTTCGCATGCCGGGTCGAGGAATTCGACGATGTGCACCTTCGCGTCGGCCGGGCCCATCGAGGGCGAGCTGAAGCGGACGAGATTGACCGAGTTGGCGGCGGCCTGGCCAAAGGCCAAGGGTGCGGCCGCGAACAGCGCGAACGCGCCCACCAGCGAAACAGAGCAGTGCGGAAAATGTGTGTCGACGCAGCGAAATCATGAAAGGCTCCAGAAAGGTCGAGGCGCAAGGATGCGCGGAAATCGGAACGTGATGCGCGGCACGGCAACGACGCGCGGCGCCGCGCGGGCATGATCGAGGCCGGCGCCGCACGCGCGACGTCGCCCCGGCACTTCACGCCGGAGGCGGCTTGACCGGAGGATCCGGGTCGTTGCGATAACGCGTCTGCGCGTCGAGCGGCCGCACATACGCCGCCGACACGACGCCGATCGCGAAGGACTCGATCAGCAGCGCGGGCGTGGCCGCCACCTTGGCCAGCGGCAGGAACAGGCAATCGTCGGCACCCGGCGCGCACTCGACCGCCGCATGCGCGGATTGCCCGCGCTCGGACTCCGCGGAACAAAGCAGTGCCCCCGCGGCGGCGCTTGTCGTCACCGCGACGAGCAGCAGCAGCAGCGCTGCCGTGAAACGCTTCCAGCGATTGGGCATGCGCGAAATTGTACCGGTTGCGGTGCCAGGCGCCGCGGCCTGCGAAGCCCTTTGCCTGCGCTCGCGCCTGGTCAAATCGCCGCAAGCTTGCGGCGGGTCAAGGAATGCGGCTTCGCCCGCGCCTGCGCGCAGCGTGCGACCCGCTCGCGCCGCGCCCTCGACCGTGCGTGCGACGGGTGCCGCTACCGGTAAGGCGAGCGGCGGCGCCAGCCGCGATACCATCGGCGACGAAGACAACACGAGGAATCGGCATGAAGATCCTGATGATCCTGACGTCGCACGACGCGCTGGGGAATACCGGGCGCAAGACCGGGTTCTGGCTGGAGGAATTCGCGGCGCCGTATTACGTGTTCAAGGACGCCGGCGCGCAGATCACGCTGGCCTCGCCGCGCGGCGGGCAGCCCCCCCTCGACCCCAAGAGTGACGAGGCGAGCGCGCAGACCCAGGCGACGCGCCGCTTCAGGTCCGACGCCGCCGCGCAGGTCGAACTCGCGCGTACGCGAAAGCTGGAAGACGTCGCGCACGACGACTTCGACGCGGTGTTCTATCCGGGCGGCCACGGTCCGCTGTGGGATCTCGCGGAGGACCGGACGTCCATCGCGTTGATCGAGGCGATGCTCGCGGCCGGCAAGCCCGTCGCCGCAGTCTGTCATGCCCCGGGCGTCCTGCGCCACGCAAAGACGCCGGACGGCGCCCCGCTCGTGCGGGGCAAGTCGGTCACCGGTTTCTCCGATACCGAAGAAGAGGCCGCAGGACTGACGGCCGTCGTCCCGTTCCTGGTCGAGGATGAGTTGCGCGCCCGTGGAGGCAGGTATACGAAAGCCGCGGACTTCGCGCCGCACGTCGTCACGGACGGTCGGCTCGTCACAGGGCAGAATCCCGCGTCGTCCGCACCCGCAGCGGAGGCTCTCCTGGCGCTGCTCGCGTAGCGGGAGCGCGACGCACCCTGCGCCGCCGCCACGCGGTGCCGCTCACGCGAGGTCGTCGGCGAACCGGTGGTTGACGTCGCGGTGGTTCGCCTCGTCGGCGCGGACCGCGACGATGACCTCGCGCAACCGCGCGTCCGGCGGCAGCTTCCAATAGGCGATTGCCAGCGGCGGCGCCGCGACGTTGGCGTGCGTCCCGTCGTCGACGCGGGCGAGATACTCGGTGTAACTGTGCACCGCCTCTTCCTCGAAGTAGCCGGTCACGCGGTGCGCGGTACGCGGCGACAGCAGGTAGAGCAGGAAATACAGGTTGTAGAAGACGCCCTGCGCCGCCAGGATCAGCAGGCGCTCCAGCGCAGTGGGACGCGCGATGGCGAGGAACGTCATGAGGTGCATGCGCTCGTTCTCCGCCTCGTCGAGCAGCGTATGGATCCAGCCATCGTCGCTTTCGAGGCGGCGCAGCGAGCGCAGGTGCTGCAGCGTGCCGCCGACCATGCCCGGTACCGCCGCCACGGTTTCCAGCACGACGGCGCGATGCCCGTAGCGACGCGCGAAGAAGACGTCGGCGAAGAAGCGCATGGACTTGGTCAGCCCATACGCGAACCGATCGGAGAAATCGGAAGGCTGATAGTGCGGTTCAACGGGGGCGACTGCGGGCATGGAGGGTTCCTTGTGTGTCGGACGCGTTTCGATCGCGATCCGCGGCATCGATCTGCGCACGTGGCGATACGCGGGGCGACTTGACGCCTCGAGCCCCCATCATGCCTCGACGCGCACACGACCGGTGCTTGCGCGCCCGCGTCGGTACGCGCCACCCATCTTGTGCGCCACCGCACAGACATGCGCCGGCCCGCTGCGGATACTGAGTTTGTCGGTAGTGAAGCTTGCGGCGAATGCGAACAGCGAATGCCGACAGTACCGTTCCGATCGACGCACGCGAGGCGCTGCATGCGGATGCCATCGGGCTCCGCGCGACCCGCGAGCGGGTGTTCGCCCGGACGAGCGCTCGATGCCCTGACGTCCCGCGGCACGGCATCGGCGGCAGTCGAACGAGGCGCGCGGATTGTCCGCCGCCCGACATCACGAGGAGCAAGCCATGACCATGAACAAGGACCAGGTAGAAGGACGCGTCAAGGAAGCCAAGGGCACGATCAAGGAAGTCGCCGGCCAGCTCGTCGGCAACGAGAAGCTCGAAGCAAAAGGCGCCGCCCAGAAGATCGTCGGCAAGGCCCAGGCCAAGTTCGGCGACGTCAAGAAGGATGTGAAGGACGCAGTCAAGGGTTCGTGAACCCGGATCCCTCCGTCGCACGTCGATCGGGGCGCGTGCCGCCACCACCGGGTACGCGCGTTCCGACCCTGCCGGGGTCGTTGCGGAACAGCGATGTGCACTGAACAAGGTCGTTCGCTGCGATCGGGGCATCCGGCGCCTGCCGGTGTGCATCGCTCGCGTGAGACGGCGCCAACGCACTTGAACCACCTCGAGGAACACATGATGTCCAAGTTGATGATCGCCCTGTTTGCCGCTGCCGGACTCGGTCTGGCAGTGCCCGTGGCGGCGCAGTTGTCCGCGCCGATGCCGTCGGCGGCGCCGATGTCGAAGGCGAGCCATGCCCAGCTGTTCAAGGATGCCGACGCGCAGTTCAAGCTCGACAAGAGCGCATGCGCGTCGCTCGCCGGCAACGCGAAGGATATCTGTGTCGCGGAAGCCAAGGCCCGGCACAACATCGCCAAGGGTGACGCGGACGCCGCCTACAAGAACACCCCGAAGGCACGCGAAAACGCACGCGTCGTGCGCGCGGAGTCGCTGTACACCGTCGCGGCCGAACGGTGCGACGACCTCGCGGGCAATCCCAAGGATGTGTGCGTGAAGGAAGCGAAGGCCGAACTCGTCAAGGGCAAGGCCAACGCCAAGGTCGACCGCGTGACGGCGGACACGAGCAACGACGCGGCGATGAAGCAGGCCGAGGTGCGCAAGGACGCGAGCGCCGTCAAGCGCGACGCGGACTACAAGGTCGAGATCGAGAAATGCGACGCGCTGGCCGGCGCCGCGAAGGACGCCTGTGTCGGCAGCGCCAAGGCAAGGTTCGGCAAGACCTGATACTGGAGCCCCGGGGCGCATGATCCGCGTCCCGTGGCACGCCGAAGCGCACGACCGACGGCCGTGCGCTTTGGACAATCTCCCGTATGTTCGATGACGCACAGACGCTGCGGCATGCGTTAGGCACTTTGATCGTTCGGGCGCGCCTTGATCCGGCGGGTCCGTCCGTGCGGGCGAATCCAGGCCCGGTCAACGCACCTCTCCGGCAAGGAGTGTCTAAAGTGAACATGCGAAGCGATGCTGCGCGGGCCTCGACCGGCACGAGCGAGTCGATGCCCGACGAGCACGATGGACACTCGCACGCCCATCGGGAGGACCTGGCCATTGGCGCGTTGATCGAGAAGATCTGCGCGATCGACGGCTGTACGCGAAGCGACGCGCTGCGCCAGATCCTGGCCTTCGAGAAGGCCGTCAGTGAACTGTGAGAACTCGCGTGGCGACCGGTCCTTCTCCGCCGGCCGGAACGAGAATCCGGACATGCGGACGCCGCGGGAGGCCCCATGAGGTCGATCCTGGATCGCGCGTTCCAGTACACGCCAAGCTTCCGGACGGACGTCAGGGCGACCTTCGCCCGCATCCGCCGCGACGAGCGGGCCCGCACCGAAACGCCGGCAAGCGAGCCTGCGCCGTCCGCAGCCGTCGTCGCTGCGCGGGCCCGAGAGCCGGACCCGGCCGGATGAGCCGCCACGGCGCATGAAGCGTGCACCGAATCTCCGGATTCAGGCAGCGAGCGGGGTCCCCGCAGGGAGGGCCGCACGCTGCGCCCGTCACCATGGCAAGTGCGGCGAGCCGCGCTCGACCGCTTCCGAAAGCAGGCTCCCATGAAGGACCCGATGCACACCGCCAACCGCGTGCTGGCCAGCATTCCGCCGAAGGAATACAAGCGGCTCCTGACTCAACTCCAGCCGGTCGAACTCGCGTTCGGACAGGTGCTCTACGAACCGCAGAAGCAGATCAGGCACGTCTACTTTCCCATCAACTGCCTGATCTCGCTGCTCACTGCCGTCGACAAGCGCCGCACGCTCGAGGTCGGCATGGTCGGCAACGAAGGCATGGCCGGCATGCCCTTCATCCTGGGTATCGGGATATCGGGGGTCAGGGCGCTCGTGCAGGGCGAAGGCACCGCGCTGCGCATGGCGGCGGCGCCGTTTCGCATCGAGTTCGATCGCAATCCGGCGCTGCAGGATGCGCTGTACCGCTATACGTTCGCACTGATGGCGCAGATCTCCCAGACCGCCGCCTGCAACCGCTTTCACGAAACCGAACAGCGCCTGTCGCGCTGGCTGCTGATGACCCGCGACCGCGTGGGCTCCGACGAATTCCTGCTGACGCACCAGTTCCTGGCCCACATGCTCGGCCTGAGACGCGAGGGCGTCACCGAGGCGGCCAGCGCGCTCAAGGCACGCAACATCATCAGCTACAGCCGCGGCAAGGTCCGGATTCTGGATGTGCGGGGGCTGAAGGCTTCGTCGTGCTCGTGCTACCAGATCGTGAAGTCGGTGTTCGACCGCGCGCAAGCCTGAAGCGTCCCCGGCGACGCCGGCGGGATCCGCGAGTCACGCTCGACCCACGGCCCCGAGAGGGGCCGTGGGCATTGGGCTTGAGAAACATCTGCAGCATCCCGCACCGATCGCAGCCGCGCCCGGTGCTGTTCGTGACTCGCGCGGACATGGTGGCCCGCGCCCGCACGCTGCGCAAGGGGTACGACGGCGGCCGGCCGCGGTTCAATACGGCAGCGGCAGATGCGGCACGCACCCCAGCGTTTCCGTGCCGCCCCGGGATCACCGGCTCGCGCGCCGGGATCGCCAGTACGGCAGCGGCACGCCCGACATCGAAGCAGTCATGGGTGCGCGTCTCGGATTGCCAGCCCCAACGGGCATCACCGGCTCGCGCGCGGGCGGCCAGGCGGCGCTCGGCGCCACGACGTCGAAGTCGAAGTCGAAGTCGAAGGATGTCAGGAACTTCGGCTCGCCGACCAACGCTCCCTGCTCATCGCACGTCGTGCGGTGGTACTCGACGCGATACCGGCCTGCGGGCAATGCGGGAACACCGGCCGTTGCGGTGTACACCCCGGGCACGGAGAACGACGCGTCGCGATAGCAGCCCTCGACGCGGATCACGTTGCCTTGCCGTGTCGCGGTGTGCGGCGAAACCCTCGTGACCGGGGAACTCGGCGTGCCGGCCCTGGTGCGAATGGACATGGGACCTCCGGGGCCATACCGCGCCCGCTTCGCAATCCGCGGCAACGTGCGTACGCTACGCTCATTGAAAACCTGGAAGGACGCGGAAACATGCAATTGCGCCGACTGTCACAACTTCCACGACTTCCGGGAACTGGCCAGGCGCCGGCTGCCGGGTCCGATCTTCAACTACATCGACGGCGCGGCCGACGACGAGGTGACGTATCGCCGCAATACGGCGAGCTTCGAACGCTGCGACCTGGTGCCGAGCGTCCTGCGCGGCGTCGCCGCCGTCGACCTGTCGGTGACCGTCATGGGGCAGAAGCTCGCCGTGCCCTTCTATTGCTCGCCGACCGCTCTCCAGCGCCTCTTCCACCATCAAGGCGAGCGCGCCGTGGCGGCGGCCGCCGCCAGGAACGAAACGATGTTCGGGGTTTCGTCGCTCGGCACGGTGAGCCTCGAAGAGTTGCGCAAAGCCTACTCGACGCCGCAGATGTACCAGTTCTATTTTCACAAGGACCGCGGGCTCAATCGCGCCATGCTGCAACGCGCCCGGGAGGCCGGCGTCGAAGTCATGATGCTGACCGTGGACAGCATCACCGGCGGCAACCGCGAGCGGGACCTGCGCACCGGCTTCTCGATTCCGTTCCGGCTGACGCTCGGCGGAATGTGGCAGTTCGCGCGCCGGCCGATGTGGGGCATCAACTATCTGACGCACGAACGATTCGCGCTGCCGCAACTGGACCAGCATGTCGACATGGGCGGGGACGCCATGTCGATCGGGCGCTACTTCACCGAGATGCTCGATCCGTCCATGAACTGGAACGATGTCGCGGAGATGGTCCGGGACTGGAACGGGCCGTTCTGCCTGAAGGGCGTGATGTCGGCCGACGATGCGAAGCGTGCCGCGGAGATCGGCTGCACGGGGGTCGTGCTTTCGAATCACGGCGGCCGGCAACTGGATGGCTCGCGCTCGGCCTTCGACCAGCTGGCGGAAGTGGTCGATGCCGCGGGTGACCGGCTGGACGTGATGATGGACGGCGGCATCCAGCGCGGAACGCATGTGCTGAAAGCGCTCTCGCTCGGCGCCAAGGCGGTGGGCCTCGGACGCTTCTATCTCTTCCCGCTGGCCGCCGCCGGCCAGGCCGGCGTCGAGCGCGCGCTGGGACTCCTGCGCACGGAGATCGAGCGCGGGATGAAGCTGATGGGGTGCGCGTCGATCGGGGAGCTTTCGCGCGGCAACCTGCGGTTCAGGTAGGCGGCGCCTGCGCGGGGGCCCGTCATGGTTGCCGGCCGCGCGTATTCGGGGACCGAACCTCCGCAACTGGGGCAACTCGAGTCCGGCGCAAGGACCTGTCGCGCCATCAGGGCCAAAAAACAACGGCCCCGCTCCGGGGCCGTCATTCTTGCTGTTGGTGGAGGTGGCGAGAATCGAACTCGCGTCCGGAAGCGCTCCACAGTCAGGACTACATGCTTAGTCGCGTCATTGTGCTCTCATCCCCGAACCGTTGACGGACAGACGGCGAGAGGACCAGTCACCTTGATTTAGCGCCTCGCCCAAGTGACCCGGACGGACGCGATCGCTCGAAATGTCCTTGCTGTGACTACGCTGTTGCCAGCTTCGTCACCCGGGCTGAGCGCCGCCCGGTGCAAGGTCCGGCGGGATTAAGCCGCCAGAGCGTAGTTTTCGTCGTTCGCAGTTAAGTTTGCGATTGTCAGGGTTTTACGAGGACCAACACCTCGGCATGCCCCAAGCTGCTTCACGACCCCCGTCGAGACCAGTTCACCCCCGGTAATCGTCGGTACTGCAGTCGCGGATGCGCGGGTTGCGCGCATCCAGTGCTCATTCTACCAGCGTTGCCGTGCGGACTTCCCTGCGCCGCACTGCGCGTGCTCCAGCGCAAGCCATGCCGGTTCGCCGGATATCGGACAACAATGGGGCCACGATCTCCCTCCATTTCAAGATCGAGACGCCGCCCATGACCCGCGAACCTGCTGCCGCTTTGCGCGCCGTCCTCGCGGCGTCGCTCGCCTCGCCCGCCCGCGCGCAGGCGCCGCCGCTGGCGAGCGGTGCCCGCGCTCGACCTCGATCGCTACGTCGGCGTATGGCACGAGATCGCCCGGTACCAGAACTTCTTCGAACGGATGTGCGCGCGCGACGTCACGGCGACCTACTCCCGCAACGCCGACGGCACGATCAAGGTGGTCAACGCGTGCCGCAAGTCCGACGGCAGCATGACGAGCGTCGAGGGCGTCGCGCGCGATGGTGACGCCGCCGGCGAAGTTCGAAGTGCGCTTCGCGCCGGACTGGCTCGCGTGGCTGCCGCTGGTGTGGGCGAACTACTGGGTGATCGAACTCGCGGACGACTACTCGCTACGCCGTGGTGTCGGAGCCGAACCGCGAGTACCTGTGGCTGCTCGCGCGCGACCCGCGGATGAGCGACGCGGCCTACGAGCGCATCGTCGACCGCCTGCGCGCACGGGATTCGACCCGGCCAAGCTGGTCCGCAATCCGCCGCCCTGACGCCGCGGGCCGGCCCGGCAGGACGATCGCGGTAAAATCGCCGCCTGCGCGCAATGGCGGTGCTTCACCGCAGGAGATCCAGCTCATGACCACGATCGTTCCTGTCATCCTGTCCGGCGGCGCCGGCACGCGCCTGTGGCCGCTGTCGCGCGAAGCGGCGCCGAAGCCGTTCATGCCGCTGCCCGACGGCGAGACGCTGCTCGGCGAAGACCGCGCATCGCGCGCGTCGCGGTGCCCGGCTCGCGCGGCCTCGTCACGGTCACCAACCGCGACTACTACTTCCGCACCAAGGACGTCTACGCGGGCCTGGCCGCGCGCGAGCCGCGGACGCCGCCTACCTGCTGGAGCCGTTCGGCCGCAACACGGCGCCGGCGGTGGCGGTCGCGGCGATGCTCGTGCGCGCGCGCTACGGCGACGACGCGGTCATGCTCGTGCTGGCGGCCGATCACCTGATCCGCGACGAAGCCGCGTTCGGCGTCGCCGTGACGCGCGCCGCGGAGCTGGCGCGCGACGGGCAAGCTCGTCACGTTCGGCATCACGCCGACGCTGCCGGAAACCGGGTACGGCTACATCGAATGCGGCGCGGCGCTCGCGCGAGCGCGTGTTCGCGGCCGCGCAGTTCGTCGAGAAGCCGCCGCTCGCCAAGGCGCGCGAGTACCTCGTCGCCGGCAACTACGTGTGGAACTCGGGCATGTTCGCGTTCACGCCGGCCGCCATCCTCGCGGCGTTCGAACGCTACGCGCCCGCGGTCGCTCGCGGCGGCGCGCACGGTGTGGCAGCCGCTGTCGGCGCACGCGGGCGACGCCGATGCTCGAGATCGACGCGGCGACGCTTCGCGGCCACGCCCGACCTGTCGATCGACTACGCGGTGATGGAGAAGGCCGCGGCCGACGGCCTCGTGGCGGTCGTGCGCGGCGACTTCGACTGGAGCGACGTCGGATCGTGGCAGGCGGTGTCGGAGCTGTCCGACGCCGATGCGGACGGCAACCGCGGCAGCGGCGAGCGCGTCGCCATCGCGACCCGCGGCACGTTCGTGCACTCGCGAGGACCGCGTCGTCGCGACGATCGGCGTCGAGAACCTCGTCATCGTCGACACGCCCGACGCGGTGCTCGTCGCGCATCGCGACCACCTGCAGCGCGTGAAGGACGTCGTCGGCGAGCTGAAGGCGCGCGGCCACGCGTCGTACAAGCTGCACCGGACCGTCGCGCGGCCGTGGGGCACCTACACGGTCCTGGAGGAAGGCCCCGGCTTCAAGATCAAGCGCATCGAGGTCAAGCCCGGCGGCTCGCTCTCGCTGCAGCTGCATCACCGGCGCTCGCGAGCACTGGGTCGTCGTGCGCGGCACCGCGCACGGTGACGCGCGGCGACCGGCGTGTTCGACCTGCCGCAGGGCGAGTCGACGTTCATCCCGATCGAGACGAAGCACCGGCTGGAGAACCGCGGCACCGACGTGCTCGCGCTGATCGAGGTCGCGTGCGGCGACTACATCGAGGAGGACGACATCGTCCGCTTCGACGACAAGTACGGGCGCGTCGCCGGCTGACGCGCCCGCGCCACGGGTCCGCGCGGCTGGCGTAGCATGCGCGGATGCCGCCGACGGCCCCCCTGCCCGCCCCTGCCCCGGACCTCACGCGCCCGGGCGGAACCGTCGTGCCGGACCGGCTGGCGCAGCGATTGCGCACGCCGATCCTCGCGAGCCGCAAGCGCCAGAGCCTCATCGTCCTCGCGCTGTGCGTCGCGGTCGCCGCCGCGTCCGCATGGATGTACGTCGGCGTCGAGCGCTCGCTGCGCGAGCTGCGCGCGCAGGGCCTGCCCGCGCTGCTCGACGCGAAGACCAAGTCGCTCGAGGTGTTCATCGCCGAGCGGCGGGCCAACGCGGAGCGATGGGCGCGCGACGCCCGGGTCGCCGCGCTCACGGCGGAGCTCGCGCGCCGCGCGCGCGGCGGCGACATCGCCGAGCTGTGCCGCAGCGCGGAAGCAGCCGAATGGCAGGCGCTGTTCGCGCCGCTGCTGCGCGACGACAACATCGCCGCGGTCAACGCCGTCGACCGCGACGGCCGCATCATCGCGTCCACGCTGCCGGAGGCCTGTGGCCTGCAGGCGCAGCCGCGCGCGATCGCGCCGCAGCTGGCGCAGGTGTTCGGCGGCCGCACGCAGTTCATCCGGCCGTACGCGGCCGACGCGCGGCTGGTCGCCGCGCAGCCGTTCCTCGGCGCGCGGCCGCTCGCGTGGGTCGAGACGCCCGCGCGCGACGCGATCGGCAACGTCGTGGCCGCGCTCGGGTTCGCGAGCTACGTCGATCGCGACTTCGAGAGCATCCTGTCCGCCGCGCGTCCGGGCGACACGGGCGAGGCCTATGCGTTCGACGAAACCGGCACGCTGCTGTCCGAGGTGCGCGACGTGCGCGGCCTGCACGACGCGGGCACGCTGCCGCAGGGCGCGCGCCGCACTGCGTTCCGCCTGAAGCTGCGCGACCCCGGCCGCGAACTCGACGGCGACGCGCGTCCGGACACCCCGCCGGCCGAATGGCCGCTCACCCGGCCGGTCGCCTCCGCGCTGGCGGCGGGCGCCACGACCGCGAGCGGCGCGCGCGTTGCGCGGCGTCATCCTCGATCCCTACCGGAACTACCGCGGTGCCGAGGTGATCGGCGCGTGGCGCTGGCTGCCGGACGAGCGCATGGGCGTCGTCGCGGAGATCGGACTCGACGAAGCGTACGCGCCGCTGCGCTACGTCAGGGTGACGCTCGCGGGCGTGCTGGCGCTGCTCGTGCTGACGGCCGGCTGGGCCGCGTGGTCGACGCTGGCGCTCGCGCGCCTCACGCGCCAAGCCGGCCGCGGGGCGCCGGATCGGCGCGTATCAGCATCGAGCGCGAGCTCGCCGAGGGCGGGACCGCGACCGTGCACCTCGCGCGGCACGCGCTTCTCAAGCGCCCGACCGCCATCAAGATCCTGAAGCGCCACATGGCGACCGACGAGCTGGCGGCGCGGTTCGAGCGCGAGGTGCGCATGGTGGCCGAGCTGCGCCACCCGAACACGATCGAGATCTACGACTACGGGCACACGAACGACGGCCTCCTGTACTACGCGATGGAGTTCGTGGACGGACTGACGCTCGACGCGCTGGTCGCGCGCGAGCGTTCGCTGCCGCTCGAGCGGATGCGCCACATCGTCGCGCAGGTGTGCGCGGCGCTCGCGGAAGTGCACGCGAAGGGCATGATCCATCGCGACATCAAGCCCGAGAACGTGATGGTCTGCGAGCGCGGCGGCGAATACGACTTCGTGAAGCTGCTCGACTTCGGCATCGTCAAGCGCATCGAGGCGGCGGTCGACGAGTACCCGGATGCGAAGCGCGCGCTGACGCGGCAGGTGCGGCTGCTCGGCACGCCCGCGTACATGGCGCCCGAGCGCATCGGCGCGCCGTCGGGCGTCGACGCGCGCGCGGACGTCTACGGCGTGGGCACGCTCGTCTATTTCCTGCTCGCCGGGCGCGCGCCGTTCGACGGCGCCGACGAGGCGGCGATCCTGCGCGAGGTGCTCGCCACGCCCGCGCCGCGCCTGTCCGCCGTGACGCCGGGCATCCCGCCGCGCTCGACGATCTCGTCGCGCGCTGCCTCGCGAAGGATCCGATCGCGCGGCCGGGCACGGTCGGCGACGTCGCGACGGTGCTCGCGTCGCTGCGCCTGCCGCCGTGGACGCGCGAGCAGGCGCGCGCGTGGTGGGAGCTCTGGCGCGAAGACCGCGCGCGCGCCGGACGCGAACTGCAAGGACTAGCGCGGCGCGTACCCGTTGCGCGGCCAGATGCGCGAGCGTCTGGCGCAGGTTGGCCTGCGCGATTTTCTCGTACCGATCGCGAAACCAGTCGGTCGCGAAGAGCCGGCGCCGCTGCTGCAGCCGCGCCAGGAAGCTTGCCTGCCCGGCGTAGTACTCGGCGTCGTCCAGCGCGGCGAACTCCTCGCGCAGCAGCTCGCCGTGGCGCATGAACTCCGTCCACGATGCGCCAAAGCCGGCAAGGTCGATGTCGTCGATGAACTTCTGGTCGTTCGAGCGCGGCGCGGCCGTGCGGCGTGTCGTCAGGATCAGCCGCGTGACGCGCTTGCGGAAGTCGGTCCGCGCCCCCTCGGAAAAGCCGAGGAACAGCGCCGCGCTCAGCCGTTCGTTCTCGGGACTCGCGGGCACGTAGACCGCGTCGTGGAACCACAATGCCATCTCGACCGCGTCGCGGTCGTCGAGCAGCGGCGCCACTTCGTCGAAGCGATGCAGGCAATCGTCGATGTGCTGCAGGTTGTGGAACCGGCGATCGTCGCCGCCGAAGCGCCGGAGCAGGTCCGCGTAGACGGTGTCCGCGTCCGGCGACGGCGGCGACGCCACCGTGCGGCGCCAGACCGCGCCGAAGCGTCGCGCGTCGGCGATCATCGCGCGCCCCGCGCCTCCGCCAGTCGCGAACGCCGGCGCGTTTCCGCGAACGCGGCGGCGAGGCGCGCGGCGGGACGGCATCCCCGCGCGCGCGGCGTAGCGGGTCCCATGGCGAACTCCCGGGCTGGTCGTGTAACGCATGGCGTATCGACGTCAGCTTACGGGAATGACGCGCCGCGCGGAACCCTCCGGGCGCCGGACGGGCGCGCTTGCCGCAGTGCAGCGTAGGGCGGGGCCGCGTCTCCTCACGCGCGCGAACGCGTGCGACAATCCGCCGACCCCGGGGGCGTCGCCCCGGTCCTGCGAAGGTGCGGCCACGATGCTAGGCTTTGGGAAGCGCGACGACGGAACACCCGCGGATCGCGCAGATCCGGGGGCTCTTCCTGTTCGCGACGCTGCGGCCGCGCGAGCTGCGCGTCGTCGACGGCCTGCTGCACGAGCGCAGCTACCTCAAGGACGAGATCGTCTTCGACGAGGGCGAGGAAGGCCAGGCGCTCTACGTCGTGCTGAGCGGGCGCGTGCTCATCTGCCGGCAGGGCGATCCCGTCGCCGGGCGCATCGCCGAATTCGCGCCCGGCGCGCTGTTCGGCGAGCTGGCGCTGCTCGACGGCGCGCCGCGCACGGCGCAGGCGCGCGCGGCGGAGGACTGCCATTGGCGGCGCTGGCGCGCTCCGACTTCAACGGACTGGTCGAGACGCACGGCGCGATCGCGTCGAAGATCGCGCTGCAGCTCGCGCGCGACCTCGGCAAGAAGCTCGTCAACAAGTTCGTCACCAGCGACACGCGACCGCTGTGAAGGACACCAATCTCGCCTCGGGCCCGATCGCCGGGCTGGTGACGATCGTGATCACGACGCTGCTGCTCGTCGCGTCGGCGAAGGCGCTGTGGCTGGTCGTGCCGCTGCTCATCGCGATCATCCTCTACTACATGATGTATCCGATCGTGCGCCGGCTGACCCTGGCGGGCATGTCGCGCGAAGCGGCGGCCGCGCTCGTCGCCGGCGGCGTCACCGTCGCTCGGCGTCGCCATCACTGGTGCCGCTGCTGCCGTGGCTGGCCGGGCAGGCGGTCGGCGGCGAGGAGACGCTCTACCGCTACCTCGAGGGCGGGCGCGTGCTGATCGACCGCACGCTGGCCGGCCTCGAGAAGCAGTTCGCGTTCCTGCAGCGGATGAACTTCCACGCCGAGATGGGCAAGCGCGTGGCGGAGCTGGGCGACACGGTCGTGCAGCAGCAGGCGGCGCACCTGCTGCTCGCCGCGGCGGCGTCGGCGCCGTCGATGCTGCTCGCGCCGTTCTTCGCGTTCTTCTTCCTGCGCGACGGGCAGCTCTTCACGAAGCTCGTGACGCGCGAGGTGCCCAACGCGTTCTTCGAGCGCACGATCCTGCATGTTCGACCGCGTGGACGCGACGGCGCGCAACTACTTCCAGGGCCTGCTCAAGCTGACGGCCATCGACACCGTGTGCCTGGGCGCCGGCCTGTGGGTGATCGGCGTCCCGGGCGCGTTCGTGATCGGACTGGTCGCCGCCGTGTTCGAGTGGATCCCGATCGTCGGCACGCTGATCGGCGGCCTGCTCGCCGTGCTGGTGGCGGCCACGGCGCTGCCGAACGACCCGGGGATCGTCTACTGGACGGCCGGCCTGTTCGTGTTCGTGCGGATGCTCGACAACTTCTTCTTCATCCCGCTCACGGTCGGACGCAGCCTGCAGATGCACCCGCTGCCGACGGTGCTGATGGTCTTCATCGGCGGCGCGGTCGCCGGCATCCCCGGCCTGATCCTCGCGCTGCCGGTCGCGGGCGTCGTGACCGCGATCGTCAGCACGATCGGCGGCATCGTGCAGGACCCGCGGCTGCGCGCGCGCAACGCGCACGCGAGGGCGCTGCTCGCGAAACGGGTCAACGCCGACTTCGGGTCTGGCGGCTGACAGGCTGTCAGCGCGTCGCCGAATCCCTCGCTCCGCCTCATCCCCCAGAGGCGAGCGGCGACCTGCTGGGGCGAACTCGATCGGTTGCCTCAACAGCAGGTTCCTCGCTTCGCTCGCGAATGAGGCCGAGGGGCCGAGCGGGGTTGTCGGCGCGCCATTTGGCCGCCTGGCTCGACCCAAGGTGCCGACGCACGTTGCGCGTCTGCCCTCAGTGCCGGAGCGAGCGTCGCCTACGCGAGCACGTCCGGATCGAGCTGCGCGCTCGAGCCGCGCGATCTGGTCCTTGAGCAGCAGCTTGCGGCGCTTCAGGCGCGCGCAGCTGCAGCTCGTCGTGCGCGGCGTCGGCGCCAGCCGCTCGATCGCGGTGTCGAGGTCGCGATGCTCCATCTTCAGCGCGACGATGCGCTGCTGCAACGCGACGTGCTCCGCATTGCCGATGCTGCCGTCCATCGTCGTCAGTTCGTCGTTCAATCGGTCCCCACTGCGGCCGCTTCGTCGACATCGGGGCGCCGCGCGCCCGTAGCGGCTCGTGAGCCAGATGCCGGTCAGGATGAGCGCGATGCCCGCGACGTGGAACGGCGCGAGCCGCTCGCCCAGGAACAGCCACGCGAGCACGACGCCGAACACCGGCATCAGGTGCACGAACAGCCCGGCGACGTTGGCGCCCACCTCCTCGACGCCGCGGTTCCAGAAGAGGTACGCGAGCACCGACGAGAACAGCGCGACGGCGAGCAGCGCCGCGACGTTGGTCCACGACCAGTGCGATGTGGCGGCCGAGCGCCATCTCGCCGAGCCACAACGGCAGCACGCACAGGTCGCCGATGACCGCGACGCACGAGCAGGAACGACAGCACGTTGAGCCCGGCCGGCCGCCAGCGCAGCCCGATCGTGTAGACCGACCACATCGCCATCGACAGGATGATGAACAGGTCGCCGACGTTGAGCCGGAAGCGCCAGCAGCGTCGCGAGGCTGCCCTGCGACAGGATCGTCAGCACGCCGGCGAGCGACACCGCCACGCCGGCGACCTGCAGCGGCGCCAGCCGCTCGCGCAGGAACACCCACGACAGCGTGACGATCATCACCGGGATGAACGAATTGAGGATCACGCCGTTGGTCGCCGTCGTGTAGTTGAGCCCGAGGTAGGCGAGCGCGTTGTGCGTGCCGACGCCGATCGCGCCGAGCACCAGCATCGTCTTCCAGTGGCGCGCGCACGATCGGCCAGTCGCGCCGCACGTGCGGCCACGCGAACGGCGCGAGGATCAGGATCGCGAACAGCCAGCGGAAGAACGTCATCGCCATCGGCGGGATGTCGGCGTGCAGCCGCGGCCGACGATCCAGTTGCACGCCCAGAACAGCGGCGTGAGCGTCAGCAGCAGGTATGGGGAGACGCTGCGGGACGGCGCGCGCATCCGGCGAGTATACAGGCGTATAGTCGCGCGCGATCCGGGCGCCCGCGCATCGCGCCGGTATAATCGCGTCTTGAACGCCCGACGCGCATTCCGCTCGCCGCGCCGCCGCGCCGCCGTCGCCCGTCGCGCGCCCGCCGCTTCCCGCGCTGATCCCGGACGCTGCCCGACGCCGGCCGGCGCGACTGCCGCGCCGGTCCGTTCGCCGGCTCGTCCGACGCGCTCGCGCTGGCGCAGCTCGCGCCGCCGCGCCGCGGCGCAGAAGCGGATGGTCGCGATCGTCAGCGCCGACGCGCTCTCGGCGCAGCGCCTGGCCGAGGAGATCCCGTGGTTCGCGCCGGAGCTGCGCGTCGCGCTGCTTCCCGACTGGGAAACGCTGCCCTACGACCACTTCTCGCCGCACCAGGACCTGGTGTCGGAGCGGCTCGCCACGCTGTACCGCGTGTCGCGCGGCGAGTGCGACGTGCTCGTCGTCGCCGCGACGACCGCGCTGTACCGGCTGGCGCCGCCGTCGTATCTCGCGGCGTTCACGTTCTTCCTGAAGCAGGGCGAGACGCTCGACGTCGACGCGCTGCGCGCGCAGCTGGCGCTCGCCGGCTACACGCACGTGACGCAGGTCGTGTCGCCCGGCGAGTTCAGCGTGCGCGGCGGCCTGATCGACCTCTTCCCGATGGGCTCGGCGCTGCCCTACCGCATCGACCTCTTCGACGACGAGATCGAGAGCATCAAGACGTTCGACGTCGACACGCAGCGCACGCTCTACCCGGTGCCGAACGTGCGCCTGCTGCCGGCGCGCGAGTTTCCGCTCGACGACGCCGGCCGCACGCGCTTTCGCAGCCGCTTCCGCGAAGTGTTCGAAGGCGACCCGTCGAAGTCGCCGCTGTACAAGGACATCTGCAACGGCGTCGTGCCCGGCGGCATCGAGTACTACCTGCCGCTGTTCTTCGAGGCGACCGCGACGCTCGCCGACTACCTGCCGCGCGACCGCGATCGTCGCGCTGCACGGCGACGTCGCGCGGCGCCATCGACCACTTCTGGCAGGACACCGAGTCGCGCTACCGGCTGCTGCGCGGCGACAAGGCGCGGCCGCTGCTGCCGCCGACCGAGCTGTTCCTGCCGCCCGACGAGTTCAACGGCGCGCTCAAGCCGTTCGCGCGCATCGAGCTGCGCGCGCGAACGGCGCACGGGCCCGACGCAGCCGCGCTGCCGCCGGTGCAGGTCGACCGCCGCGCCGACGATCCGCTCGCCGCGCTGAAGCGCTTCCTCGCGACGACCGACGCGCGCGTCGCGATCGTCGCCGAAAGCGCCGGGCCGGCGCGAGACGATGCAGCAGTACTTCGCCGAGTACGGCCTCGAGCCCGCGCTCGGCGACGACTTCGCCGCGTTCCTGCCGCGAGCGCCGAGCGCGTGATGCTCGCGGCGGCGCCGCTCGCCGCCGGCTTCGCCTGGCCCGACGGCGCGGCTCGCGTTCGTCACCGAGGCCGAGCTGTACGCGGACGTCGTGCGCCGCAGCGCGCGCGAGGCCGGCGCGGCGCTCGAACGTCGACGCGATGGTGCGCGACCTGTCCGAGGTGCGCATCGGCGATCCGGTCGTGCACGAGCAGCACGGCATCGGCCGCTACCTCGGCCTGGTCACGCTCGACCTGGGCGACGGCCCCAACGAGTTCCTGCAGCTCGTCTACGCCAACGACGCCAAGCTCTACGTGCCGGTGTCGAACCTGCACCTCATCAGCCGCTACAGCGGCGCGTCGCCCGAAGCCGCGCCGCTGCACGAGCTCGGCAGCGGCCAGTGGGAAAAGGCGAAGAAGAAGGCCGCGCAGCAGGCGCACGACACCGCCGCCGAACTGCTCAACCTCTACGCGCAGCGCGCGGCGCGCAAGGGCCACGCGTTCGGCTTCAAGCCGCACGACTACGAGGCGTTCGCCGAAGGCTTCGGCTTCGAGGAAACGCGCCGACCAGGCGGCGGCGATCGAGGCCGTGATCGCGCGACATGACGTCGGGCAAGCCGATGGACCGCCTGGTCTGCGGCGACGTCGGCTTCGGCAAGACCGAGGTCGCGCTGCGCGCCGCGTTCGTCGCGGTCGCCGACGGCAAGCAGGTGGCGCTGCTGGTGCCGACCACGCTGCTCGCCGAGCAGCACTTCCAGACGTTCTCCGACCGCTTCGCCGACTTGCCGGTGCGCATCGCCGAGCTGTCGCGCTTTCGCACGCGCGAAGGAAGCGAAGGCCGCGCTGGAGGGGCTGGCCGACGGGCGCGTCGACATCGTCATCGGCACGCACAAGCTGCTGCAGGCCGACGTCAAGTTCAAGAACCTGGGCCTCGTCATCATCGACGAGGAGCACCGCTTCGGCGTGCGCCAGAAGGAGCAGCTGAAGCGGCTGCGCGCCGAGGTCGACGTGCTGACGCTGACCGCGACGCCGATCCCGCGCACGCTCGCGATGTCGCTCGAAGGCATCCGCGACTTCTCGGTGATCGCCACCGCGCCGCAGCGGCGGCTCGCGATCAAGACGTTCGTCGCCGCGTATTCGCCGGGCATCGTCCGCGAGGCGGCGCTGCGCGAGCTGAAGCGCGGCGGCCAGATCTACTTCCTGCACAACGAGGTCGACACGATCGCCACGCGCGCGGAGACGCTGGCGAAGCTGCTGCCCGAGGCGCGCATCGCGGTCGCGCACGGCCAGATGGCGCGAGCGCGAGCTCGAGCACGTGATGCGCGACTTCTACCAGCAGCGCGTCAACCTGCTGCTGTGCTCGACGATCATCGAGACCGGCATCGACGTGCCGACCGCCAACACGATCATCATCGACCGCGCCGACCGCTTCGGGCTGGCGCAGCTGCACCAGCTGCGCGGCCGCGTCGGCCGCTCGCACCACCAGGCCTACGCCTACCTGCTGACGCCGCCCGACGACGCGCTGTCGGCGCAGGCGAAGAAGCGCCTCGAGGCGATCCAGATGATGGAGGACCTGGGCTCGGGCTTCTACCTCGCGATGCACGACCTCGAGATCCGCGGCGCCGGCGAAGTGCTGGGCGACTCGCAGTCGGGCGAGATGCAGGAGATCGGCTTCCAGCTCTACGCCGACATGCTGCGCGCGTCGGTGTCGGCGCTGAAGTCCGGGCGCGAGCCCGATCTCGCCGAGCCGCTCGGCGTCACCACCGAGATCAACCTGCACGTGCCGGCGCTGCTGCCCGAGCGGTACTGCAACGACGTGCACGAGCGGCTCGTCCTCTACAAGCGGCTCGCGAGCGCGGAGACGCTCGAGGAGCTCGAAGGCATGCAGGAGGAGCTGGTCGACCGCTTCGGCCCCACGCCCGAGCCGGCGCAGGCGCTGCTCGCGTGCCACCGGCTGCGCCTGCTCGCGAAGCCGCTCGGCGTGCGCAAGATCGACGCCGGCCCGGAGCGCACATCGCTGCAGTTCGTCAAGCACCCGCCGTTCGATGCCGGCGCGCTGATCCTGCTCGTGCAGAAGGACGGCCGCATCCGCTTTCGCGGGCCGGATCGCATCCGCATCGAGCGCGCGGCGCCGACGCTGGCCGAGCGCATTGCGCTGGTGAGGGAGTTCCTCGGCAAGTTGGCGTAGCGTTCTTCCGATCGAAACCTTCGCACGGCAGCCTCGAGGCCGTGCCCTCGATGCGGCGGCCGTTCCAGGAAAGCAGGTCCCTCGCTGCGCTCGGGATGAGGCCGGGGGATATGTGTACCTGTACTGCCGTTCCTGTACCTCTACCGTTCCTGTACCTCTACCGTTCCTGTACCTCTACCGTTCCTGTACCTCTACCGTTCCTGTACCTCTACCGTTCCTGTACCTCTGCCGTTCCCGTACCTCTACCGTTCCCGTACCTCTGCCGTTCCTGTACCTCTACCGTTCCTGTACCTCTACCGTTCCTGTACCTCTACCGTCCCCCGCATCATCCATTTGCCTCATTCCGAGCGCAGCGAGGAACCTGCTTTACTCGCCGCATGGCCGGCCGCTTCTTCGTCTACATACTCGCCAGCAAGTCGCGCACGCTCTACGTTGGCGTCACCCGCGATCTCCTGCGCCGCGTCCTTGAGCACAAGACGAAGTCCATTCCAGGTTTCACCGCGAAGTACCGGATCGACCGACTCGTGCATTTCGAGGAATCCGCTTTCCTGATGGAGGCGATCCGCAGGGAGAAGGAATTGAAAGGATGGCGCCGCGCGAAGAAAGTCGCGCTCATCGAGCGACGAATCCGTCGTGGGACGACCTTGCATGCGAATGGTACGATTCCGCGGAGCCTCGCTGCCTCGCCCAGCACCGTTTCCGCCGTCTTGCCGAATGACGAGCCCGCTCGATCTCATGCCAGCACCTCGCTACCGCCGCAGCTGCACGTCTTCGTCCGCGACTGGCTCTCGGCGAACAACATCCTGCTGAAGAGCCGGGACGGCCACGTGCTGATCGACTCCGGCTACGTGACGCACGCGCCGCTCACGCTGCAGCTCCTGACGTCCGAGCGCGGAATCGGCGCCGAGCCGCTCGCGAAGCTCGTCAACACGCACTGCCACTCCGACCACATCGGCGGCAACGCGGCCATCCACGCGGCCTACGGATGCCCGATCGAGCTGCCGGAGACCGAGGCGCCGTTCATCGAGCGGTGGGACACGACGGCGCTGCTGCTCGACTATGCCGACCAGTACGCCGATCGCTTCGCCGTCGACGCCGTGCTGCGCTCCGGCGAGACGCACGTCTGGGGCGACCTCGAGTGGCGGCTCCTCGCCGCGCCCGGGCACCGGATGGGTGCGCTCGTCTTCTACAACGCCGAGCACCGCGTGCTGATCTCCGGCGACGCGCTGTGGGAGAACGGGTACGGCTTCGTGATGCCGCGCGGCGCTCGACCCCGACGCGCTGCCGGCCACGCGCGACACGCTCGACATGATCGCGGGGCTCGACGTGCGCTACGTGATTCCCGGCCACGGCGAGCCGTTCGCGGACGCCGCCGCGGCGCTCGACCGCGCGTACCGCCGCACGGAGGCCTTCGAGGCGGACCAGGTCCGCGTCGCGCGCCATGCGCTCAAGGGCCTGCTGGCGTTCACGCTGCTCCACCGGCGGCGGATGGCGCTCGCCGACCTGCCTGCGTACGTGGAACGCGTAGGCATCTACCGGGACATCAACCAGGCGGCGCTTCGGCTCGCCCCGGTCGACCTCGCGACGATGCTCGTCGCCGAACTGCAGAAGGCGGGCGCCGCGCGCATCGACGACGGCTGGCTGATGCCTGCCCAATGATGCCGGCGGACGAGTGGTTGCCTATCCCGGACTGGCGTGGCGGTCCGGTCGTCCAGGCAACGCCGTGGAATAACCCGGCGCGACCCCTGTTTGACGAGAGGATGCGTTGCGCGAACGACGCCGATCGTGTCCAATCCGCAGCTTCGTCGGGCACCGAAAATTGCCCGGTTCGCACGTCCACGACTACACAGGGGAAAGGCATGTCCAAGAAGAGCTTCGTTCCGATCATCAGCGCCACCGCCGTCGTCGCCGCCTTTTCGGTCGCCGTGCTGGCGCAGGACATGCGTCCCGACCGCGCGATCAAGTATCGCCAGGGCATCATGCAGGCGCAGGGGTGGCAGATGGGCGTGCTGAGCCGCATGGCGAAGGGCGAGATTCCCTACAACAAGGACCAGGCCGTGCGCGCCGCGTCGTTCGTCAACGAGCTCGTCAAGATGCCCTGGGAAGGATTCGTTCCGGTGTCCGACAGCGGCAACACGAAGGCGAAGCCGGACATCTGGAAGGACAAGGCGAAGTTCGACAAGTACGCGCAGGAGGTGCAGGCGGAGACCCCCAAGCTCGTCGCGGCCGCGAATTCCGGCGACGTCGCGCAGCTTCGTACCGCCGTCGGCGCCGTCGGCAAGGCGTGCAACAACTGCCACGACGACTTCCAGAGCAAATAGCCGCACCGAGCCGCGAGCGCGCCGCCGTCTGCGCGCTCGCCGCTCCGCAGGACCGGCCGTCAGAGCCGGTTCACCACCCACCACATCAATGCGGCGAGCGCGGCCAGCAGGACTGACCGCGCGCGTCGTCGACGAGGCCGCGTTCGCCGCGTTCGCGACGCGGGCGGGCAACTGCTTCACGCCCGTCACCATCGGCCAGATCAGGTTGTCGCCGAGGACCGCGAGATACCCGATCACCGCGAGAATGTGCAGGCTGGCCAGCCCCGCCACGATCCACCACGCCGCGCCGGTGATACCAGCCGAGCGTCTCGGAAAGGTCGCCGCTCACGAGCTTGACCAGCGGGCCCTCGTTGCCGATGTCGTCCTGCGTGAACAGCCCGGCGCCGGCCTGCGCGAGCATCGCCAGCAGCAGCGCGATCACCATCCAGCCGCCGATCGGATTGTGCGTCGCGTGAACTTCGTGCGGCGGGCGGAAGATCGACCTGACGTAGCTGACGACGGCGCCGGGGCCGCGCACGAACGACGAGAACCGCGCATTCCCGCTGCCGACGAATCCCCAGATCACGCGGAACAGCACGAGCGCCAGCAGCGTCTCGCCGCAACGCATGTGCCAGACCAGCGCATCGTTGCCGACGAGCCCGGTCGTGAGGAGCGCCGCGACGAGCAGCGCGATCGCCCAGTGCACGGCGCGCACCGGCCAGTCCCAGACCGGCACGTCGATTCGCGGTTCCTGTGGTTCGGGCTGGTTCGTCATCGGCGTCATGGTCGCACTGGAAGCGAAAGGAAACGATGCGCGCAAGCATACCGCGTTCGCGCCGGCGAAAAACGCGCGACGCTGGACCGCGACCACGGTACGCTAGAATGCGCATGCCGCACCGCTCCCGGGCCGTGCCACGGCAATCCGTCCTCCGGGGCGCGCAACGCCCTTCGGACCCGGGAAATCCGTCACCGAATTGCCCCGCCCGACGAGGTCAGGTGACGCCCGTGGCGTCGGCCGCCCACGCGCGGGCCTACGATCGGAACCCCTACCCGTGAACGCTCTCCTCGAACATCCCGCCGTCCAGGGCGGCGTCGCCCCGTTCGTCGTGGCGCTGGCCGTCGCGGCGCTGCTGGGCCGCACCCGGTACGCGTGGTTCGCCATCGTCGCCGGGTACGCGACGCAGATGGTGCTGTCCGACGGCTTTTCGTTCGCTCCGCTGAACGCCTTGCACAAGATCCTCCTGATCTGCCTGCTGGCGCCGCTGGTGGGCGTCGCCGTCGACTCGCTGGTGTCGCGCGCGCGCCCGGCCGCGTACGCACTCGCCGTCGTCGCCGGCGTGGCGGCCGCGTGGGTGTTCCTGTCGGTGCTGTCGCAGCGCGAAGGCGCGCAGATGTGGCTCCAGGGCCTCGGCCTCGCGGCGTTCGCGGCCGCGATGGTCGCGAGCGTGGTCACGTTGCGCGACGACGGGCTCCGGGCGGGCGTGGCGGGGTTGGGCCTGGGCCTTGCCGCGGGGATCGCGGCGTTCATCTCGGCGTCGATCGGCTTCCTGCTGTCCGGCGTGTCCGTGGCGGCGTCCGCCGGCGCGCTGCTGCTCGTCTGGGCCGTCACCGGCCGTCCCGTGGCCGCCGGCATGCTCGGCACGCTGTCGATCGGCGTGATGGTCGCGCTGTTCGCGGAGGGCGCGCTGATGCTCGCGCAGATGCCGTGGTACGCCGTCGCGCTGCTGCTGCTGGTCCCGCTGGCGGTCCGCCTGCCCGTGCGCGACGGACGCGTCGACGTTCGTGCGCGCGTCGATCCTTGCCCTCTACGCGCTTGCGGCCGCGAGCGTTCCCATTGCCGCCGCGTGGTTCGCGGCGCGCGCAACCGTTTCCTGACGGACACTCAACAAGGAGTTCGAATTGCTCAAACGCTTTGCCGCTGTCTCGCTGCTCGCACTGCCGCTCGCCGCCGTCGCGGCACCGGAGTCGTACACGCTGGACCCGTACCACACCTATCCGAACTTCACGGTCGACCATCTCGGCGTTTCGACGATGTACGGCCGATTCGACAAGTCGTCCGGCAAGGCCACGCTCGACCGCGCGGCGAAGACGGGCTCGCTCGACATCACGATCGAAGCGGCCTCCCTCGCGACCGGCGACAACGACAAGGGCACGCGCGCGCGCTCGCGCGACGAGCACCTGCGAGCGGCAGATTTCTTCAACGTCGCCGAGTTCCCGAAGATCACGTACAAGTCGACGAAGGTCGTCTTCACCGGCGAAAACCCGTCGGCGATCGAAGGCAGCCTGACGCTGCTCGGCGTCACGAAGCCCGTCCCGCTGACGATCGACCGATTCAAGTGCATCCCGGCGCAAGGCGCCGGGAAGGAACGCTGCGGCGGCAATGCCTCCGGCAAGTTCAAGCGGTCCGACTTCGGGATGAAGTACGGCATTCCGAGCGTCGGCGACGAAATCGGCCTCATCGTCGAGTTCGAGGGGGTGAAGGACTGACGGCCGCCGCTCGCGGCGGGAAGGCGGGCTTCAGCGCGCCAGCTGCGCGACGAACGTCCGCACGCCGTTCAGCAGCATCTCCACCGCGAGTGCGGTCAGCACGAGGCCCATCAGCCGCTCGAATGCGTCGACGACGCGATCGCCCAGCACGCGCCTGCAGGCGCCGCGCCGCGACCAGCACGACCGCCGTCACCGCCATCGCGATCGACAGCGCGAGCACCCACGTCGTCAGGTGCGCGGGGTCGCGCGACGCCATCAGCATGACCGTCGCGAGCGCGGAGGGCCCGGCGATCGACGGCACGGCCAGCGGCACGAGGTAGGGCTCGCCGCCGCGCACCTCGCCGAAGATGCCGTCCTTGTGCGGGAACACCATCCGCAGCGCGATCAGGAACAGGATGATGCCGCCGGCGATCGACAGCGACACGTCCGACAGCTGCAGCCACTGCATGAACGTCCGGCCGCCGGCCATGAACGCGAGCAGAATCACGAAGGCGAAGAAGCATTCGCGCAGCACGATGCGCGCGTGCCGCGCCGGCGGGACCTTCGCGAGCGCGGACACCACGAGCGGGAGGTTGCCGAACGGATCGAGGACGAGGAGCAGCAGGATCGTCGCGGAGAAGAGATCTGAGTTCATCGCTGCGCGACGCCGCGGGAGGACCGTCGGCCGCTGCGGCCAAGTATAGCGCGGCGCTCCGCGCGCGCGGTCACGATGCCCGCGCAGCGCCCAGTACGCGAGCGGGAACAGGATCGCCGCGAGCAGGCCGTGCAGCGCGAAGGCGAGCCCCGCGAACGCGCCCGCGTCGGCGTTGACCTGGAACGCCCGCGCGGTGCCGATGCCGTGCGCGGCGAGCCCGAGCGCGAACCCGCGCGCGCGCCAGTCGCGCACGCGGCACGCGTCGAGCACGTACTTGCCGAGCGCGGCGCCGAGGATGCCGGTCGTGACGGCGAACACCGCCGCGAGCGCGGGCAGCCCGCCCAGCTTCTCCGCGATGCCCATCGCGATCGGCGCCGTCACCGACTTCGGCGCGAGCGACAGGAGCGTCGCGGGCGACGCGCCCAGCGCCCAGCGCGAGTCCGACGGCGCTGACGAGGGCGACGGCCGACCCGACCACGAGCGCGCCGGCAATCGGCACCGCGAGGCGCCGCACGCTGCCCCATTCGCGCGCGAGCGGCACCGCGAGCCCGACCACCGCGGGGCCCAGCAGGAAGTGCACGAACTGCGCGCCGTCGAAGTACGTCTTGTACGAGGTGCCGCTGACCGCCAGCACGGCGACGATCAGCGCGACCGCGATCAGCACCGGGTTCGCGAGCGGGTGCATGCCCGTGCGCACGTAGCACCACCAGCCCGCCGCATACATCACGAGCGTCAGCGTGAGCCCCGCGAGCGGCGTCGCCGCGAGGTACACCCACAGCTCGAAGAGCGGCTGCGCCGTCATCCTCGCCGCTCCGACTCCGAGCCTTCCTGCCGGCGCGCGAGCCACTGGAACGTGAGCGCCGTGGCCGCGATCGCGAGCACGGTGCTGACGGTGAGCGCGACGGCGATGGGCAGCCACTCGTCGGCGACGCGCGCGACGTGGAGCATCACGCCCACGCCGGCCGGCACGAACAGCAGCGACAGGTGCTTGGCGAGACCGTCGGCGGCGACGCTCAGCGGCTCCGGGGCCGGCCTGCGCACGAGCAATGCCACGAACAGCAGCGCCATGCCCGCGACCGGACCCGGAACCGGCCATCCGGCGAGCCGCACCAGCGCCTCGCCCGCGCACTGGAACAGCAGCAGCCACGTGAAGCCGGCGAGGAGCGGGCTCAACGCCGCGCCCCTGCGCCCGTGGCGACCGCGATGCGGCGTCGCAACTGCAACTTGGCCCTCATCCCCTCACCCCACCCTCTCCCCGTGCCGGGGAGAGGGAGGTCCAATGCACACGGCCGCCGAATCCCGGCGTCCCGACAGCCGTCCCTTTCCACGCTTGCGGGAAAGGGAGGTTCGATGCGCACGACCCGCCGAACCGCCGCGTCCCCAGCGCGACTCCCTCTCCCCGGCACGGGGAGAGGGTTGGGGTGAGGGGCTGCCACGCATTCAATGCAGCTTCACCCGCGGCTCGAGGCGCTCGCGCAGGAAACGCCCGACCGTGTCGAACGCCACGCGCACGAAGCCGTGGATCGACACCTGGTGCATCTTGTAGAGCGACGTGTACATCACGCGCGCGATCAGGCCGTGGATCAGCAGGCTGCCGCCGATCAGCGCGCCCATCAGCGTGCCGACGGCCGACAGTTCGCCCAGCGACACCAGCGAGCCGAAGTCGCGGAAGCGAAACTCCGGCAGCGGCTTGCCGGCGAGGCGCGCCTTGATCGACTTCGACGAGCAGTGTGGCCTGCTGGTGCGCGACCTGCGCGCGCGGCGGCAGTAGTCGAACGGCCCCCACGCTCGCTTCGCTCGCTGCCCCCCGAGGGGGAAGGCCAGTCCCTCGGGGCGGCCCTTCGGGACTGGCAACGGCCCCCACGCTCGCCTCGCTCGCTGCCCCCCGAGGGGGAAGGCCAGTCCCTCGGGGCGGCCCTTCGGGACTGGCGCCGCCCTTGTGCCCGAGCCACGGCGCGGCCGCGCAGTCGCCGAACGCGAAGACGTCGGCGTCGCGCGTCGTCTGCAGCGTCGGCCCGACGACGAGCTGGTTCGCGCGATTGGTCTCGAGCCCGTCGAGGTCGCGCAGGATCGCGGGCGCCATGATGCCGGCGGCCCAGACGATGAGGTCCGCGTGGAAGTACGCGCCGTCGGCCGTGTGCACGCCGTCGGCGTCCACCTCCGAGACGCGCGCGCCGGTGCGCACGTCGACGTCGAGCTTCTGCAGCAGCTCCGCGGCGGCGGTCGCGACGTGCTCGGAGAGCGGCGGCAGGATGCGCGTCGAGGCCTCGAGCAGCGTGATGCGGATGTCCTGCGCGGGATTGAGGTAGTCGAGGCCGTATCCCGCGTGCGCCCGCGTCGTCTGGCGGATCTCGGCGGCCAGCTCGACGCCCGTCGCGCCGGCGCCGATGATCACGATGTTCACCTGCGCGGCTGCGCCGGCCGCGGCGCGGCCGTCCGCGCGCACGCACACGGCGAGCAGCCGGCGGTGGAAGCGCTCGGCGTCGTCGAGCGTGTCGAGCGAGATCGGGTGCTGCGCGGCGCCCGGCACGCCGAAGTCGTTGCCGACGCTGCCCACGCAGACGACGAGCGTGTCGTACGGCAGCGTGCGGCGCGGCAGCACCTCCTCGCCGTCCGGACCGAACACCGTGTCGAGCGTGAGCTCGCGCCGCGCGCGGTCGAGCCCGCAGATCGCGCCCTGCCGGAACCGGAAGTGATGCCAGTGCGCGATCGCGAGATAGTCGAGGTCGTGCGCATCGGCGTCCATGCGGCCGGCCGCGACTTCGTGCAGCAGCGGCTTCCAGACGTGCGTCGCGTTGCGGTCGACCAGCGTCACCTGCACGCGCCCGTCGCGGCCGTAGCGGTCGCCGAGCCTGGTCGCGAGCGGCAGGCCGCCCGCGCCGCCGCCGACGACGACGATGCGATGCTGGGGGGCGGTCGCGGTCGTCATGGGACGGCCTCTGCGTGCATCCTACGGACAACCCGTCAGCGGCGCAAAGGAGCTGCCGAAGGTGTTCCACGTCGATTGCAGCGACATGCACGGCGTCGTGTCGAGGCTGCGCATCCCCGCGGCCGCGCCGGGCGGCGGCGCCAGCAGCGCGTCCGCAAAGCGCTGCTCGAGCGGCTTGCGCCTTCGGTCGCCGCCATCGGGTCGCGGCCTTCGACGACGATGCGACTCGACGTACTGCGGCGTCTGCCGCACGCGCGCGTCGGCGCGCGCCTTGCCGTCGAACAGCACGCTGCGGCCGGCCAGCGCGGGGTCGGCGCACGGTTTCCGGCGGCACGCGTCGTCAGCGGCAGTGCCTGCGGCCGCGCGCTGCGCCGCCGCCAGCAGCGCGCACAGCGCGACCGCCACGCGCATCCGGCGCGCCGCCGGCGTCGCGCGCGGCCGGCCGCCGGTCACGATCGCTTCGCGCCGGCGAATGCGGTGCCCACGCGGCGCAACGCCTCGACGTTGCTCCGCAGCGCGTAGTCGAACAGCGCGACGCGGTCCGCGAGCATCTCGCTGGTGAACGACATCGGCGTCGCGGGCGCCAGCGCGACGTGCGCGTCGGCATCGCCCGCTTCGATCACGACCACCATGCCGGCGCGGCGCGCGATCCGGATCATCGCCGCGTTCTCGGCGAGGCAATGCATGTAGAGGCGCGTCATCGCGCGGTTGCGCGCGTGCTCGGCCGCCCGCGCGACCAGCGCGCTGCCGATCCCGCGCCCCCGCGCGCCGCCGCGCACCGACACGCCGAGTTCGGCGAAGTCGGACGCGAAGGCGAGATGCGCGGCGCCTTCGAGCTCGAGCGCGTCGCCGTGCACGCCGAACAGCACGTCGGCGTCGAAGTCGATGCGCGCGACGTAGGCGTCGATCGCTGCTCGGTTCTGGGGCACGCCGAACCGCAGCCGCACGTCCTCGGGATCGAGCGTCGTGCAGGTGCGCCGCGAACGCGCCGGCGGCGTTCGCGGAGAGCCGCTGGACGGGGAGCGGCCGGTTCATTGCCCCATCACCACGCCTTCGCGGCGCGGGTCGGCGCCGCCGATCCAGCCGTTGCTCGTGCGGACGATCGCCTGCGCGCCGCTGGTCATTTCGATCACGCTCACGTCGGCGCCGAGCGCGCGCAGCTTCGGCGCCAGCGACGTCGACGTCGGTGTCCGCTTCGAGCTCGGTGGGCCCGTTGCGGCTGCCGAAGTTCGGCAGCGCGACCGCCGCCTGCGGGTCGAGCCCCCAGTCGACGATGCCGATCAGCGTCTTGGCCACGTAATTGATGATCGCGCTGCCGCCCGGCGACCCCGCGACGATCGCGACGCGGCCGAAGCGGTCGTAGGCGATCGTCGGCGCCATCGACGAGCGCGGCCGCTTGCCGCCCTCGACGCGGTTCGCGACCGGCTTGCCGTTCTCCTCGGGCACGAACGAGAAGTCGGTGAGCTCGTTGTTGAGCAGGAACCCGCCCTGCGTCATCAGCCGGCTGCCGAACTGGCTCTCGATCGTGCGTCGTCATCGCCACCGCGTTGCCGTACCGGTCGACGATCGAGACGTGCGTCGTCGACGGCAGGTCGAGCGAGGCGTCGGCGCCGTACGCGACCTTGCGCCGGGGCGGCGCGCGCCGGCGGCGTCGCCGGGCTCCGCGCGGCGCATGCTGGCATCGGAGCGGATCAGCGCGGACCGCGCGGCCAGGTAGGCGTCGTCGAGCAGGCCCGCGGGCGGCGTGAAGAACGCCGGGTCGGCCATGTACACGCTGCGGTCGGCGAACGCGAGGCGGCCCGCCTCGCTCATGAAGTGCACGCTCCAGAACCCGGCCGGCTCCATCGCGGCAAGATCGAAGCGCTCGAGCATCTTGAGCATCTGCAGCACCGTGAGGCCGCCCGACGACGGCAGCGGAAAGCCGCAGACGCGATAGGCGCGATAGCGCGTCGCAGACCGGCTCGCGCACGACGACCCGGTAGTTCGCGAGATCGGCCATCGTGATGTCGCCGGGATTGAACGGATGGCCGGTGACCGTGTCGACGATGTCCTGCGCGATCGCGCCGGTGTAGAACGCGTCCGCGCCGTCCGGCGGCGATCGCGCGCAGCGTCCGCGCGTACGCGGGATTGCGCAGCACCGTGCCGGCGGGCAGCACCTTGCCGTTCGCGTCGAAGAAGTACGCGCGCAGCGCGCGGCTGCGTGATGTACTTCTCGGCCGCGAGCAGCGCGTGCAGCCGCGGCGACAGCGCGAAGCCGTTCTCGGCCAGCGCGATCGCCGGCGCGAACAGCGCCGCCCACTCGCAGACGCCCGTGCTTGCGATGCACGGCTTCGAGCAGGCGCACCGTGCCGGGCACGCCGACCGACCTGCCGCCGATCACCGCGTCGTAGAAATCGAGCGGCTTGCCGTTCCTGAGGAAGCGGTCGGGCTTCGCGGCCGCCGGCGCGGTCTCGCGTCCGTCGTACGCGATGAGGCGCTTCGCCTTGCGCGTCGTGCAGCAGCAGGAACGCGCCGCCGCCGATGCCCGACGACTGCGGCTCCGTGAGTCCCAGCACGAGCTGCACCGCGATCGCCGCGTCGGCGGCCGAGCCGCCCTGCTGCAGGATCCGGTAGCCCGCCTCCACCGCATGCGGATTGGCGGCGGCCACCATCCAGTGCTTCGCCGTGACCGGCTGCTTGTCGGTCCAGCCGGACGGATGCTCGGGCGCGGGCTTCTGCGCGAGCGCGACGGCCGGGGCGACGAGCGCGACGAGCAGGCATCGCAGCAGCCTGTTGACGACAGGAAAGCACAACGCGATCTCCATGATGCGGAGCGACCGGAGCGGCGATTGTAAGGGAGGAGCCCATTGGCTGCGGCGCAACTCGCGCGCGAGTGACGTCCGGACACCTAGTTCGCCCGGCATTGCCGCGCCAGCCGCTTCACTCGGCGCGCCGCGCGTCGGGACAGTCCGCCCGCTTGCACTTGCGACCGCTTCCGTGCAGGATTCCTCCGCCGCGGATCCGGTCCGCCAGCGTCGACGCGAAGGCGCACCGGTCGGGAGAGTGCATGGAGCGAACATCGGAGTCACGACACCTGCGCTTGCGACGTGCGCGTCCGCGATTCGCGTCGTTGCTCGCGGGAATTTCTGCGCGACCTTGGCGGGGTCGCCCACGCGGGCCTCGGCACCGCCGTCGAGTTCTACAACGCGAAGATCAACCACTACTTCGTCACCGCCTATCCGGAAGAGGCGGCGGCGCTCGACGCCGGCACCAACGTCAAGGGCTGGACCCGCACCGGCGGCCAGTTCACCGTGTTCACCGAGCCCGCCGAAGGATTGCAGGCGGTGTGCCGTTTCTTCGGCACGCCCAACGTGGGGCCGAACTCGCACTTCTACACGGCCGACGCCGCCGAGTGCGCGAAGGTCAAGACGCTGCCCGGCGTGGACGTTCGAGGGCATCGCGTTCTACATCCCGATGCCGGTCAACGGGAGCTGCGGCGGCAACTGGCCGGTGTACCGCAGCTACTACTCCGACCAGATCTCCGACGCCAACCACCGGTTCACGGTCGACCTCACCGCGCACGTGCGGATGAGCGCGCGGCGCGGCGACATCCTCGAAGGCATCGTGATGTGCGCGCCGGTGACGGACGAGGAGCGCGAGGCGGACGTCGTGCGCTTCCTGGAGCAGGCGACGCTGGGGCCGACCGAAGCGCTGGTCGCGGAGGTGAAGGCGAAGGGCATCGAGAAGTGGCTGGACGAGCAGGTCCCGCTGAACGTGACGCGGTACACGCAGTACCCGTTCGTCGACTGGAAGACGGCACCGCCCTGCGTCAACGACACCACCCCGCCGCCCACGCCGGAGAAGTACTGCTTCCCGAACAAGGCACACGGCCGACATCGTCGGCCGCGAGTTCTTCCGCCAGTCGACGACCGCGCCCGACCAGCTGCGGCTGCGCATGGCGCATGTCTGGCACCAGATCTTCGTGGTATCGCGCGCAGGGCGGCGGGTGGGACGCCGACGCCGAACGCGGACTTCCAGCAGCGCCTGCGCGACGGCGCGTTCGACACGTTCGAGAACCTCCTTGCCAGGTACGCGCTGTCGCCGCAGCTCGGCCTCTACCAGAGCTGGGTCCAGCAACGTCCCGGAGCACGACGGCATCCGGCCCAACGAGAACTTCGCGCGCGAGCTGATGCAGCTCTTCACGATCGGCGTCGCCGAACTGAACGACGACGGCACGCCGAAGCTCGACGCGAAGGGGCAGCCCATCCCGACGTACGCCCAGTCCGATATCGAGACGGTCGCGCGCATCCTGACCGGCTACGCGTTTCCGACGCCCCCGGGCGACAACGCCGGACTTCCGGGGCAACTGGTTCTACTGGGACGGAGACATGATCCCGTTCGACGCGTTCCACGACAAGGGCGCGAAGAACGCCCTCGGCGGCAGGATCGCGCTCGCCCCCGGCGGCGGCGCCGCGGCCGAGGTGAAGGCTCTGCTGCATGCGCTCGTCATGCACCCCAACACGCCACCCTTCATCAGCAGGCAGCTCATCCAGAAGACGGTGACGAGTTCGCCGACGCCGGGTTACGTCGGCGCGCGTGGCGGCCGTCTTCAGGACAACGGCAAGGGCGTGCGCGGCGACCTCGCCGCCGTGACCCGCGCGATCCTGCTCGACCCCGAGGCGCGCGGCGCGCGCAAGATCGACCCGGAGTACGGGCGCCTGCGCGAGCCCGTGCTGTTCTGGACCGGCATGCTGCGCGCGCTCGACGTGACGACCGACGGCCTCGCAGCCGTCCGAGCGCCGTCGGCGGCAGCGGCCAGCAGCTGTTCGACGCGCACCACGGTGTTCAACTACTACCCGGCCGACTACACGCTCGCCGGGCGGCAACGTGCCGGCGCCCGAGTTCGGCATCTACACGTCGCTCGAATTCCTCAATCGCGCGAACCAGGTGAACGACCTGCTCTACAACGTCGACCAGTCGTCGGCGAACTGGGGGCCGCAGCCGTACCTCGCCAACGCGCTCGGCACCCTGAGCCCGCCGCTGACGGCGTTCCTTCCCGACGCCGCGAATCCCGATGCGCTGGTCGAGCGGCTGAATCGCCTGCTGCTGCACGGCACGCTGTCCGCCCGCCGCGCGCAAGACCATCGTCAACGCGGTGTCCAAGGTCGACGCCGGCAATCCGCTGCGCCGCGTGAAGATGGCGCTGAACCTCATGCTGGTCTCGATCGACTACCAGGTGCAGAAATGAGCGCTCGACACGCCGGACGCCCGCTGCAGTTGAACTCGGCGTCGCGCCGCCGGCTGCTCAAGTTCGCGGCCGCGAGCGGCCTCCTCGCCGCGATCGACCGCAACGTCGCGCTCGCGCAGTCGGCGCCCGACTACAAGGCGCTCGTCTGCATCTTCCTGCAGGGCGGCAACGACGGCGAGAACACGCTGGTCCGCTACGACACCGCCGGCTACCAGAACTACGCGGCGATCCGCACGTCGGCCTCCGGCATCAACCTTCCGCAGGCGCAGCTGCTGCCGGTGCAGCCGGCGCGCGGCGGCCCCGCCTACGGATTCCATCCGGCCTGCGCGGGGTGGCAGGCGCTCTTCGCCGCGAAGAAGCTCGCCGTCGTCGCCAACGTCGGCATGCTCGTGCAGCCCACGACGCGGGCCGGACTCCAGAACGGCAGCGCGGCGCGCCCGGCCGAACCTGTTCGCGCACAACAGCCAGGAAGTCGGCCGCGCAGACGGCGGTCGCCAGCGGCGTGGAGAACACCGGCTGGGGCGGCCGCATGGCGGACCGGCTCGATGCCGCGAATCCGGGCACGCTGTTCCCGCCGATGGCCTCGATGGCCGGGATGCGCCCGTTCGTGTCGGGCCGGACGATCGGTGCCGCTGAGCATTCCGCGCTTTCCGAGCCTCGCGCTTTCCGGCAGCGGCGACGGCCACTTCCAGTTCGACGCGCTGCGCGACGCCGCGGTGCGCGAGATGCTCGCGCAGAATCGCAGCAATCTCTACGACACCGTCGCGCAGGTCTACGCCGAGGAGGGCGTCGCCGCCGCGTCGGTCGCGCTTCCGATCCTGCAGAACGCAAAGTCGGTGGTGGCGCCGTTCTTTGCCGCGCTCACCTCCCGCATCGCCGGGCAGCTGAGCACGATCGCGCTGATGATCGAAGGGCGCGGCCAGACGCAGCTGCGACGCCAGGTGTTCTTCGCCGAACAAGGCACCTACGACACGCACGACAATCAGCTCGTCAATCACGCGACGCTGCTGGGCGACCTCGCGAAGGCGACGAAGGCGTTCGCAGGACGCGATGGAGGCGCTGGGGCTCGGCAACGCCGTGACGACCTTCACGCTGTCGGAGTTCGGCCGCACGTTCAAGCCCGCGCAGCAACCAGGGCACCGACCACGGCTGGGGCAACTACCTGTTCGTGATGGGCGGCGCCGTGAAGGGCGGCGACCTCTACGGCACGCGCCCGCGCAGGCGCTGAACGGCCCGGATGACTTCGACAGCGCCGGCCGCTGGATCCCGACGACGTCGGTCGAGCAGTACGGCGCGACGCTCGCCCGCTGGTTCGGCATCGCGGACGGCGACCTGCCGTACGTCTTCCCCAACGTTGGCGCGTTCCGAACACGAACCTCGGCTTCATGGCGTGACGGCGCCGCGAATGAAAAAAGGGCAGCGGAACCTCCGCTGCCCTTCTCATCCTTCCCGTCGCCGGCTGCCGGCGCGCGCGCGCTACTTGATCAGGATGATCTCGACGCGACGCGCCTCGGCGTCGTCGCCGGAGCCCTGCGTCAGTTCCGGCTTGGCCAGCTCGATCTTGTCCTCGGCGATGCCCGCGGCCTTCAGCTGGTCGCGCACCGCGAACGCGCGCTGCTTCGCGAGCTCCTGGTTCTGCTCGAGGCTGCCGGTCGCGTCGTGATAGCCCGAGACCTTGACCTTGCTGCCGTCGGCCTTCGCCTTGTCGGCGAGCGGCGCGAGCTTGGCGGCGGCGTCGGCCGGCAGGTCGGCCTTGCCGGAGTCGAAGTAGAGCTTGACCACGTCGATCGTCGATCACGGCCAGCGCTGCGCAGGGCGGCCGCCGGGCCGCGGCGCGGCAGCGGGTGCCGCCGCGAGCGTCGCCGGCGGCGTCGTCGCGGCGCGGCGCGGGCTTCGTGTCGGCCTTGCCGCCGCCACGTGGCGAGCAGCGGCACGATCATCAGCGCGACGATGTTGATGATCTTGATCAGCGGATTGACCGCCGGGCCCGCCGTGTCCTTGTACGGATCGCCGACGGTGTCGCCGGTCACCGCGGCCTTGTGCGCGTCGGAGCCCTTGCCGCCGTGGTGGCCGTCCTCGATGTACTTCTTCGCGTTGTCCCACGCGCCGCCGCCGGTGGTCATCGAGATCGCGACGAAGAGGCCGGTGACGATCGTGCCCATCAGCAGGCCGCCGAGCGCCTGCGGGCCGAGCACCAGGCCGACGACGACCGGCACGAGCACCGGCAGCAGCGACGGCACGATCATTTCCTTGATCGCCGCCTTGGTCAGCATGTCGACCGCCACGCCGTACTCCGGCTTGGCCGTGCCTTCCATGATGCCCTTGATCTCGCGGAACTGGCGGCGCACTTCGACCACGACCGCGCCGGCCGCGCGGCCGACCGCTTCCATCGCCATCGCGCCGAACAGGTAGGGAATCAGGCCGCCGATGAAGAGGCCGATGATCACCATCGTGGTTCGACAGGTCGAACGAGCGTCGGCGATGTGCCGACGCGTCTCGAGCGCGTGCGTGTAGTCGGCGAACAGCACCAGCGCGGCGAGGCCGGCGGAGCCGATCGCGTAGCCCTTGGTCACCGCCTTGGTCGTGTTGCCGACCGCGTCGAGCGGATCGGTGATCGCGCGCACCGAGTCGGGCAGGTCGGCCATCTCGGCGATGCCGCCGGCGTTGTCGGTGATCGGGCCGTAGGCGTCGAGCGCGACGATGATGCCGGTCATCGACAGCATCGACGTCGCGGCGATCGCGATGCCGTAGAGGCCGGCGAGCCAGTACGACGCGAGGATCGCCACGCACACCGCGAGCACCGGCCACGCGGTCGCTTCATCGACACGCCGAGGCCGGCGATGATGTTGGTGCGCGTGGCCGGTCGTCGACGCCTCCGCGACGTGCTGGACCGGCTTGAAGTCGGTGCCGGTGTAGTACTCGGTGATGACGACCATCGCCGCCGGTCAGCACGAGGCCGACCAGCGCGGCGCCGAAGAGCCGCATGCGGCGTCAGCGCCGGGTCGCGCGGCGGCGATGTCGCCCGTCATGCGGTCGGTGATGAACCAGAAGCCGATCGCCGAGATGCACGCCGGCGACGATGAGGCCCTTGTACAGCGCGTTCATGATCTTGCCGCCGGTGCGCGCCTTGACGAAGTAGCAGCCGACGATCGACGCGAGGATCGAGAAGCCGCCGAGCACCAGCGGATAGAGCGACCGCGGCCTCGGCCACCGTCGGCAGCAGCAGCGCGCCGAGCAGCATCGTCGCGACGATGCGTCACCGCGTAGGTCTCGAACAGGTCGGCCGCCATGCCGGCGCAGTCGCCGACGTTGTCGCCGACGTTGTCGGCGATCACCGCCGGGTTGCGCGGATCGTCTTCGGGAATGCCCGCCTCGACCTTGCCGACGAGGTCGGCGCCGACGTCGGCGCCCTTGGTGAAGATGCCGCCGCCCAGACGCGCGAAGATCGAGATCAGCGAGCCGCCGAACGCGAGGCCGACGAGCGGCTCGATCGCGTGGTGCAGGCCTTCCTTCATCAGGTTCGGCGCGCAGTGCGCCGAGCCGATCAGGAACCAGTAGAAGCCGGCGACGCCGAGCAGGCCGAGGCCGACGACCAGCATGCCGGTGATCGCGCCGCCGCGGAACGCGACGGCGAGCGCCTCGTTGAGGCCGGTGCGCGCCGCTTCGGCCGTGCGCACGTTCGAGCGCACCGACACGTTCATGCCGATGTAGCCGGCGAGCCCGGACAGCATCGCGCCGACCGCGAAGCCGCCCGCGGTGCGGCCGCCGAGCGCCCACCAGATGACGACGAACAGGATGACGCCGACGATGCCGATCGTCGTGTACTGGCGGTTGAGGTAGGCCTTGGCGCCCGCCTGGATGGCCGCGGCGATTTCCTGCATGCGCGGATTGCCGGCCGGCTTGGCCAGGATCCAGTTGATCGAAACGACGCCGTAGACGATCGCCGCGACCGCGCAGACGAGCGCGAAGATGAGTCCTGTGGACATGGCTGGTTGACTCCCGTTGAATGTGGCTGTCAGTGGATCGCTCGGGCGCCTTCGTTCGGGCGTCCGTCGCGCGGCCGGTCGCCGGCCCGGTCAACTGCGGGCCGTGCGTCCGGACGGAAATTCCCCCTTGCCCTGCCGGCCGGGCGGTCCCGACCGGAGAAAACACGCTATTTTGCCAGTTTGCGGGCCAGGAAGTCGAGCCGGTCCTGTCCCCAGAACAGTTCGCCGTCGACGACGTACGTCGGCGCGCCGAACACGCCGCGCGTCGATCGCTTCCTGCGTCAACGCCGCGTAGCGCGCTGACGATGTCCGGCGACGCGGCGCGCGTCGCCGAGCTTCGCGCCGTCGAGTCCGCATTCGCCGCGCGATCGCGGCCAGCGTCGCCGCGTCGGCGATGTCGCGCTCCTGCGCCCACACGGCGCGGCCGACCGCGCCCGTCATCGCCAGCGCCTGCTCCGTGCCGAGTTCGGCGGCGGCGAGGATCCAGCACGCGGCAGGATCGCCGTTGGCCGGAAAGTACTTGGGATGAAGGTTGAGCGGAATGCTCAGGAACTCCGACCAGCGCTTCAGCTCGACCAGCCGGTACGCCTGCCGCTGCGGCGCGCGCTTCGCCAGCGGCAAGCCGCCCGACACCGGGAACACCTCGCCCAGGTTCATCGGCTTCACGGCGATCGTCGCGCCGTGCTTTCGCGCGAGCGCGACGAAGCGCTCGTGCCCGAGGTACATCCACGGCGAAATGGTGCGCGAAGTAGTAGTCGATGTGATGGGCCAGCGTTTCTCCTTCGCGCGTTGGTTGGGCCGGCCGCCATCATGCCGCAAATCGCGGCGAGTCCGGAACGCGAGCGAATCGCGGTACGCGCTACGCGGAGGGCTCGCGGGACGCGACCGCGCAGACGGAAAATTGCGGCGCCCACCCCCTCATCCGCCCTGTCGGGCACCCTCTCCCCGCTGGGGAGAGGGACCACGATCGCGCCGGCGTTCCCGATCCGGGACCTCCCCCCGATTGCCTCACTCTCCCGGTATTGCGCTCACGCTCCCAGCGCCCCTCTCCCCGGAACGAAGGTTGGGTGAGGCCCGCGCGGGCGAACTCAGACCTTGAACGGCGTCCCGAGCTTCTTCGGCACCGCGACGTTCTTCAGCCGCACGTACTGCGGCAGCCCGTCCTTGAACGGCGGCGGAGTCCTCGCCCTTCATCAGCGGGCCGAGATAGGCGCGCGCCTTCGCCGTGATGCCGTAGCCGTCCGCGTGATGAAGTCGCGCGGCAGCATCTTCTCGACGTTGGCGACCTTCGCGAGCGGCGCCTCGGTGATCTTCCAGCGGTACGGCTTGTCGGACACGCGCATGATCGCGGGCATCACCGCGTTGCGGCCCGTGAGCGCCAGCTCGACCGCCGCCTTGCCCACCGCGTACGACTGCAGCGACGTCGGTCTTCGACGCGAGGTGCCGCGCCGCGCGCTGCAGGTAGTCGGCGACCGCCCAGTGGTACTTGTAGCGCGAGCTTGTCCTTGACGAGCGTCGCGATCAGCGGGCCGACGCCGCCCAGTTGCGCGTGGCCGAACGCGTCCTTCGTGCCGGCCTCCGCCATCAGCTTGCCGTCGGCGTTGCGCAGGCCCTCCGACACGCCGATGCAGCAGTAGCCGTACCGCTTGACCTTCGCGTCGACCGCGGCCAGGAACTTCGCCTCGTCGAACGGGATCTCGGGGAACAGCAGCACCAGCGGGATCGGCGTGTCCGCGTCGTCGGCCATGCCGACCGCCGCGGTGATCCAGCCGGCGTGGCGCCCCATCACCTCGAGCACGAACACCTTCGTCGACGTCTTCGCCATCGACGCGACGTCGAACGCCGCCTCGCGCATCGACGTCGCGACGTACTTCGCGACCGAGCCGAAGCCGGGGCAGTTGTCGGTGACGGCGAGGTCGTTGTCGACGGTCTTCGGCACGTGGACCGCGTGCAGCGGATAGCCGAGCCGCTCGGCGATCTGCGACACCTTGAGGCACGTGTCGGCCGAGTCGTTGCCGCCGTTGTAGAAGAAGTAGCCGATGTCGTGCGCGCGGAACACGTCGATCAGCCGCTCGTACTGCGCGCGGTTCTCGTCGAGGCCCTTCAGCTTGTAGCGGCACGAGCCGAACGCGCCCGCCGGGCGTGTAGCGTCAGCGCCGCGATCGCGCGCGCCGATTCGCGGCTCGTGTCGATCAGGTCCTCGGTCAGCGCGCCGATGATGCCGTTGCGTCCGGCGTAGACCTTGCCGATGCGGTCGCGGTGCAGGCGCGCCGTCTCGATGACGCCCGCGGCGCTGGCGTTGATGACGGCGGTGACGCCGCCGGACTGGGCGTAGAACGCGTTGCGTCGGGTCATCGTGGAGTGGGAATGCAGCGGTTCAGGGCTGGAGCGCCGCGATGGCGGCCGCGCGCACGGCGTCGACGCTCGCGAGCCCGTTGACCTTGCGGTACTTCGGCGCGCGCGGATCGCCGGTCGCCGCCCATCGCGGGTAGTACGCGACCAGCGGCTTCGTCTGCGCGTGATAGATCGCGAGGCGCTTCCGCACCGTCTCCTCGCTGTCGTCGTCGCGCTGGATCAGGTCCTCGCCGGTGACGTCGTCCTTGCCCGCGACCTTCGGCGGGTTGAACTTCACGTGGTACGTGCGCCCGGACGCGACGTGCACGCGGCGGCCGCTCATCCGCTCGACGATCGCCGCAGTCCGGCACGTCGATCTCGAGCACGTAGTCGATCGCGACGCCGGCGTCCCTCATCGCCTCGGCCTGCGGGATCGTGCGCGGGAAGCCGTCGAACAGGTAGCCGTTCGCGCAATCGGGCGCCTTCAGCCGCTCCGTCACGAGCGCCGATGATGATGTCGTCGGACACGAGCGCGCCGGTGTCCATCACCTTCTTCGCCGCGAGCGCCGAGCGGCGTGCCGGCCTTGACCGCCGCGCGCAGCATGTCGCCGGTGGAGATCTGCGGAATGCCGAACGCGTCCGTGATGAAGGTGGCCTGGGTGCCCTTGCCGGCGCCGGGCGGGCCGAGCAGAATCAGTCGCATGGTCGTGACTCGCGTTCAAGGAAGGTCGAGGCGAAGCGCGGGTGGCGGTGCGGTCCGGCCGGTCGGGCGTGCCGCTTCGTGGCCGTCGGCGATTCTCGCCGTTATCGAGGGGTGGGGCAAGCAGGGGCCGGCCGATTCCTGTCCGCACTTCTGTCCATGCGCACGCTGCCGGGAATTCGAGCCCGGCCATCAGCTTTGCCGCGCCCGCGGCGAACAGCGCGCGCACGCGCTCGAGGTCCTCGGGCGTGTCGACGCCGGGCGCCGGCGTGCCCGTGCGTGACCTCGACGACGATGCGGTAGCCGTGCCACAGCGCGCGCAGCTGCTCCAGCGCCTCGAAGCGCTCGATCGGCGCGGGCGCGAGGCGCGGAAACGCGCGCAGGAACGCGACGCGATACGCGTAGAGCCCGTAGTGGCGGTAGAGCGGCAGCGCCGGCGGCAAGCGCGTCCGCGCGGTCGGCGAACGCGTCGCGCGCCCACGGAATCGTCGCGCGGCTGAAGTAGAGCGCGTAGCCCCTGGCGTCGAGCACGACCTTGACGACGTTCGGATTGAACGCCTCGGCGGCGTCGTCGATCGGATGGCACGCGGTCGCGATCGCCGCGTCGGGCCGCGTCCGCGAGCAGCGCCGCCATCCGCGCGGATCAGCGCCGGGTCGAGCAGCGGCTCGTCGCCCTGCACGTTGACGACGATCGTCGTCGTCGGCGAGGCCGAGCTGCGGCGCCGCCTCGGCGAGGCGGTCGGTGCCGGTCGGGTGGTCGGCGCGCGTCATGCAGCGGCGATGCCGTGCGCGGCGACCGCGGCCTCGATGCGCGCGTCGTCGGTCGCGACGACGACGCGCGCCGCGCCGCTGCCCTGCGCGCGCTCGGCGACGCGCACGACCATCGGCTTGCCGGCGATGTCGGCGAGCGGCTTGCCGGGCAGCCGCGTCGACGCGTAGCGCGCCGGGATCAGGACGGTGAACGACATGTCGCAAGGGGCCGGCTCGAATTCCGACGGCCGTGCATGGAGAAAGTCCGGACGGAATTCGGGCCTGGCCCCTTTTCGCTTACTCGACTTCGTCCGGCGTCGAGCCGGCGCGCCTCGTCCTCGAGCATCACCGGAATGCCGTCGCGGATCGGATAGGCGAGCCGCGCCGACTTCGAGACGAGCTCCTGCTTCTCGCGGTCGTAGATGAGCGGGCCCTTGGTGACCGGGCAGACGAGGATCTCAAGCAGCTTGGGATCCACGGATCTTGTTCTCCGACGAGGGCGACCAGCGCGGGATCGAGCGACGCCGCGACCGGCAGGTACCAGCAGCGCTCGTCGGCGAGTCCGCCTGCATTTTACCGCGTCCTTCTCCGTCATCAGGATCGCCGCCGCCCCGGGGAACGCGAGATCGGCGGCGCCGATACGCGTGGTGGTCGGGAAACGGATGCGTGCGACGGCGGCGATGCCCATGCGCGCGCGACGCAGCGCGAAGAAGCGCTCCGGATTGCCGATGCCGGCGACCGCGTGCGACGTCGCGCCCGCGCCACCGTCGGCGGGGTCGGCCACCGGTCGCGCCCGCGGCGACGTTGCGCCACGGCTGCGGCGTCGTGCGTCCATCGCGTCTCGCGGCCGTTCGCGGCGCGGCCGCATGCGCGGTCCGGTGCGCGACGAGCGCACGACCGCGTCGACGTCGTCGAGCCGCGAGGCCGGCTCGCGCAACGGGCCGGCCGGCAGCAGACAGCCGTTGCCGAAGCCGCGCGCCGCGTCGACGACGGCGATCTCGACGTCGCGCGCGAGCCCGTAGTGCTGCAGGCCGTCGTCGGCGATGATCACGTCGCACGCCGGATGCGCGGCGAGCAGCGCGCGCGCCGCCGGCGACGCGATCGCGGCCGATCCACGACGGGCAGGCCCGGCGCGCCGCGAAGCAGCAGCGGCTCGTCGCCGACGCCGCGCGGGTCGTCGTCCGCCATCGACCGGCGCGCGCCGCGCGTCGCGCTGCCGCCGTAGCCGCGGCTGACGATGCCCGGATGGAAGCCGCGCTGCGCGAGCGCCTGCGGCGAGCGCGACGACGAGCGGCGTCTTGCCGGTGCCGCCGACGGTGATGTTGCCGACGACGACGACCGGCACGCGGCAGCGCTGCGCGCGCAGCACGCCCGCGCGGTAGCAGCGCGCGGCGCAGCGCGACGGCGGCGCGGAACAGCAGCGACAGCGGCCACAGCAGCGCCGCGGCCAGCGGCGTCACGCGCGGCGCGTACCAGGCGGCGACGAGGCGGTCGGCGAACGTCACGGCCTCGTCGCGCGCGGCGTCACTTCGGCGGCGGCGTCTGCGTCGCGAACGTGATGTGCACGAGGCCCGCCGCCGCGCGGCCTCCATCACGTGGATCACCGACTGGTGCGTCGCGTTGGCGTCGGCGTTGATGATGACGACCGGATCCTTCGCGTCGCCGGCCGCGCGCTTCAGCATCGTCGGCGAGCGCGCCGACGGTCGTGAACGTGAACACGCGTCTTGTCGATCACGTAGCGGCCCTGCGCGTCGATGCCGACGTTGATCTCCTTGCGGCCGCTGCTTCGGCTGCGTCGGCGTCGGCCTCCGGCAGCGTGATCTGCAGCTCGGCGACGCGCTGGTAGGTCGTCGTCACCATCAGGAAGATCAGGATGACGAGCAGCACGTCGATCAACGGGATGAAGTTGATCTCCGGATCGTCGCGGGTCCGGGTGCCGCGCAGGTTCATCGCGCGCCGCCCCCTACTTGCGCTCGCCGTGCGCGAAGTCGACCAGCTTGATCGCCTGCTGCTCCATCTCGACGACCAGGCGCGTCGACCTTCGCGCGGAAGTGGCGGTAGAAGATCATGCCGGGATCGCGACGATCAGGCCGATCGCCGTGTTGTAGAGCGCGATCGAGATGCCGTGCGCGAGCTGGATCGGGTTCGATGCCGGCGACGCTCTGCGAGCCGAAGATCTCGATCATGCCGACGACGGTGCCGAACAGCCCGAGCAGCGGCGCCATCGCGGCGATCGTGCCGAGCGTGGTCAGGAAGCGCTCGAGATCGTGCGTGACGACGCGCCCGACCTCCTCGATCGCCTCCTTCATCACCGGCCGCGGCGCTCTTCACGTTGGCGAGGCCGGCGGCGAGGATGCGGCCGAGCGGGCCCTGCGCGGCGGTCTTCGCGAGCAGCTCCGGCGTCGCGCCGGTCTGCCGGTATTCGGCGAGCACGTGATCGACCAGCCCGGGCGGCGCGACGACGGCTCTGGCGCAGCGACCACAGGCGCTCGAAGATCAGCGCGAGCGCGATGATCGACGCGACGATCAGCGGCCAGATCGGCCAGCCCGCTGCCTGGATGATGGACCACACGTGGGGATGCTCCTTTGCGAAGAACGCGCCGCAATGTAGCCTGCGAGCGTCGATTCGGCAAGCAACGCGCCTCGACGGTACGCGGCGTCACGCGGCGCGTCGCCTCCGCCGGCGCTCGGCGAGCGACGCCGTCACCGCAGCGCCCGCGAGCACGATCATCCAGCACACGTAGATCCAGAGCAGGAACATGCGGCAACGCGGCCAGCGCGCCGTAGACGACCTCGTAGGTCGGCGACGTGCGTCGACGTACCACGCGAAGCCGACGCTTGCGTCGCCTCGAACGCGCCGGCGGCGAGCACGCCGCCGACGATCGCGTGCGCCACGCGACCTGCCGCGCCGGGCACGATCGCGTAGAGCAGCGTGAAGCCGAGCGACCGCGAACAGCGAACGGCAGCGGCTGCGACGATCGCGCGCAGCGCGACCTGCTGCAGCGGCACCGCGGCGAGCGACTGCGTGATGCAGCCACGTCGATCGCGAGATGCGGCGCCGACCAGCACCGGTCCGGCGGTGACGCCGAGCGACGTAGACGACGATGCGCCGCGCGAGCGGCCGCTTGCGGCGGATGCCCCAGATCGCGTTGATCTCGCGCTCGACGGTGTCGACCACGCAGCGCCGCGGTCACCACGACGAACACGATCGACATGCCGGTCAGGCTGCGCCGCCTGCGCCGCGAAGCCGACGACGTACGTCGCGCACGAGCGCAGCGCGCGTGCTCGGGCAGCATGTAGCGCAGCAGGAACGCTCGAGCACCTCGAGCCAGTCCTCGAACATCGGGAAGCTGCGCGACGAACGCGAACGCGACGGTGGCGAGCGGCACGAGCGCCAGCAGCGTCGTGAACGACAGGCTGCCCGCCGTGCGCGCCAGCCGACGCTGTTCAGGCGGACGACGACGCGGCGCACGAGGGCGAACGGGGCCGACGACGTGCCATGGGATCGGGCAGGCGGAGCCGGCGGGTCCGCAGAACGTCGGGCCCGGCTGCCGGCGACGGCATTATCGCCAGACGCGCGATCGTCCGCGCGCGCGGCACCGTAAGCTTGCGGCCGCCGCGGCGACTGTACGATGGCAAGTCGCGCCGCCCGCGGCGCTGCGCGACGCACGCTGCGCGCCCCTTCGACCCGGAGTGCCACGATGAACAGCCCGACGCCCGCATCCACGTCCACCGAAACCGCCGTGCTGGGCGGCGGCTGCTTCTGGTGCCTCGACGCCGTGTTCCGCGAGCTCGACGGCGTGATCGGCGTCGAATCCGGCTACGCGGGCGGCGCGCGCGCCGAACCCGAGCTACGAGGACAGTCTGCAGCGGGCCGCACCGGCCACGCCGAAGTCGTGCGCGTCACGTTCGACCCGGCCGTGCTGTCGTTCCGCGACCTGCTGACGCGTGTTCTTCACGATCCACGACCCGACGACGCTGGACCGCCAGGGCAACGACGTCGGCACGCAGTACCGGTCGGTGATCTTCTGCCAGACGCCGGAGCAGCGCGCGACCGCGGAGGCCGTCGTCGCCGAGCTCGACCGCGACGAAGCTTGGCGCGGCCGATCGTCACCGAGATCGCGGACGCCGCGCCGTTCTATCCGGCCGAGACCTACCACCAGGACTACTTCGAGCGCAACCCGGCGCAGCCGTACTGCATGGTCGTCGTCGCGCCGAAGGTCGCGAAGTTCCGCAAGGCGTTCGCCGAGCGGCTGAAGCGCGCACGCGTGACGCAGGATGCCGTGGGCGCGGCGCCTCGCGCGTCGAGCCAGCCGCCGGTCGCGAGGCACGCGCCCACCGACCAGAACACCGGCGCGAGCCCGACCGTCGCGCCGAGCGCGCCGAACGCCAGCGGCACCGCGACCGCCATCGACTGGACGAGCGACATCCGCACGCCGGCGGCCTCGCCCATGCGGCCCGGCGGCGCGTGCGTGTGCAGCAGCGACATCACCATCGGCTGGCTCATGCCGAGACCCAGGCCCAGCGCGAACGACAGCGCCATCAGCGTCCGCGCGCTCGTGCGAGAACGGGAACAGCAGGTACACGACGCCCGCGATGAACAGCGCGGCCGTCAGCACCTGGTGCTCGGTCGCGCGGCGCACGATCCAGCGCATCGAGAAGCGCACGACGAACGTCGCGGCGGCGAACGACGCGAGGACGACGCCGATCTGCGACGCCGACAGGCCGATCTCGCGCGCCGTAGATCGGGATCACGATCGTGTGCAGGTCCCAGCCCATCGCGAGCAGCGCGTTGATCGACGAACACGCGCCGCAGCTGCTGCGATGGCGCAGCAGTTCGAGCGCGCTGCCCGGCGCGGCGCGCGGCGCGCGCCGGGTGCGGCCCGGGCAGCGCCAGCCTGCCCGCCGCCAGGACCGCGACCGGAACGAGCGGCAGCAGCGCGAGGACCGCGAACGTCGCGGCGATACCCGACGTGGTCGATCGTGAAGCCGGCGACGAGCGGCCCGCAGAATCCGGAGATCGAATAGCCGAGCGCGAGCAGGCTGAAGTTGTGCGCGCGCTCGCGACGGCGCGCCCATTTCGCCGGTCGCGTTCTGCGCGGCGACCTGGAACAGCATGAACGCGACGCCCGACGAGCGACGGCGCTGGCGAAGAGCGCGGGCAGTCCCGGCACGAGGCGCCGGCAAGCGCGCGCCGGCGACCAGCGCCGATCGAGCCGACGAGCATCGGCCGGCGCACGCCGATGCGATCGGACAGCCGTCCGGCCGCGACGGCGCAGCAGCATCGGCAGGAACGCGTACAGCGCGAGCAGCACGCCGACGACGGCGCTCGACGCGCCGAGGTCGCAGCGCGTCGAGCGAGACCGTCGACGCGGCTGCCGGTCAGCGACGACGTGGTTGGCGATCCCCAGCGCGATCAGCGCCGTCAGCGTGCGGATTGCGGCCGCAGAGCCGCGTCACGGCGCGAGCCGCCCGATGCGCCAGTCCGCGTCCGTCGCGGCGGTAGACGATGCGATCGTGCAGCCGCGAGCGCGCGGCCCTGCCAGAACTCGAACGACGTCGGGGACGCAGCGCGGTAGCCGCCCCAGTGCGGCGGGCGCGGCACGGCCTCGTCCGGGATAGCGCCGCTCGGCCTCGGCGAAGCGCGCCTCGAGCGCCGCGCGATCGGGCAGCGGCTCGCTCTGCGGCGACGCCCACGCGCCGAGCCGCGACAGCCGCGGGCGCTCGCGGAAGTACGCGTCGGCGATCGCGGCGTCGACGCTGCTCGACGACGCCTTCGATGCGGACCTGGCGCTCGAGCTCGGGCCAGAAGAAGAGCAGCGCCGCCGCGGGCCGCGCGGCGAGCTCGCGCCCCTTGCGGCTCTCGTAGTTCGTGTAGAACGTGAAGCCGCGCGCGTCGACGTCCTTCAGCAGCACGATGCGCGCCGAGGGCCGGCCGTTCGGCGTCGACGGTGGCGAGCGTCATCGCGTTGGGCTCGGGCACCTGCGCCGCGACCGCCGCGTCGAACCAGCGCGCGAACTGGCGAAGCGGATCGCGCTCGACGTCGCGCTCGTCGAGCGCGGCCCGCATGTAGTCGGTGCGCAGATGCGCGAGGTTGTGCTTGTGGGGATCGGTCATGCGGGGCGGAAGGCCGTGCGTCGCGCATCGCAGCGCAACCTGTCATTTTACTCCTGCGGCGGCGCCGCATTGCGTCGGCGCCGCCGGCCCGCGATCGCGGTCAGTAGACGCGCCGCACCCGGTAGCCCTGGGCGCGGATCAGCGCCAGCAGTCCGTCCGGGCCGTAGAGGTGGAGCGCGCCCACGGCGACGAACACGCCTCCGCCGCGCAGCGGCAGGAAGAGCCGGTGCGCGATCTGCACCGACCGGTTGACGACGACGTGCCGCGCGAGCTCCTCGAAGTGCGGCGCCATCGCCGGGTCGCGCGCGGCCGGGCGCCGCGGCCAGCGCCGCGCAGCCGCGCGAGGTCGCGGGCGAGCCACGCTTCCACCGCCTTCTCGTGGTTCGCCGGCAGGTCCGCGCGGTGCGCGAGCATCCACTGCACGAGCGCGACCTGGCTCGCGACGGGAATCGTGTCGAGCGCCGCGACCTGCTCTTCCGGCAGCTCGAGGCCGATCACGTTGAGCCGGCGGCTGCGCGCATCGAGCGACGAGCATCTCGTCGAGCATCGGGCCGCCGCCGCCGGCCGGCGCCTGCGCCAGGCGCATCATCACCGCCCACGGCTTCAGCCGCTCGAACGCCTCGGGCGGCGGGAGCTCGCTGCCGAGCGCCGCGCGCACCTGCGCGAGCGTTGCCGCGTCGAAGTAGTCGGCGAGGCGCCGCTGGTCGTCGAACTGCGCGGCCGCGAAGAAGTCCGGCGCGTCCGCCTGCGACAGCAGGATCTCCGGCGCGAGCCGCCGCGAGCCCGCGAGCGCGTCGCGCACGACCGCCGGAATGCGCGTGACCCGCGCGTCGTTCGAGTGCATCGTGCCGAACACCCACGACGGCGGCTTGCCCGGCGCGTCGATCGCGGAACAGCACGCCGCGCGAGAACGGCGCCGCCGGGGCGCGCCGCCGCGGCCGCCGCGAGCAGCGCGAGCAGCAGCGCGGCGGCGAGCGCGCGACGCTACTGCGCAAACTTCTTCTCGTATTCCGCCACCGCGCGGGCCGGCACGCCCTCGGCGCGCATCTTGTCCACCGCGTCCGACAGCGCCTTGACCGCCGCCGGCGACGTCTGCGGGCTGCACGCGAGGTACAGCGGGATCTCGCGCACGATGAACACGAGCTTGAAGTCCGTCACCTTGGCGGCGTGCGCCACGTCGCGCGCGCCGTAGAAGCCCGGTCACCCAGAGGTCGATCCGATTCGGGTCCTCGGCCGGCAGGAAGAGCCGCGGCGGATTGAGGCGGTCCTCCAGCACCTGCCTGATGTTGCGTGACGCCGTTTTCCTTCAGGTACTCGACCTTGGCGTCGTTGACCACGCCGCCGATCCGGTACGGCTTGAGGTCGGGCAACTGCCGGACGGTGCCGGCGAAATCGCCGCGCCCGTAGACCGCCCACAGGTTGTTGGCGAGCGGTCCCACCCAGATGAAGAGCTTTTCGCGATTGTCGAGACGCGCCGTCGCGAAGAGGCAGGTGTCCTTCTCCGCCTGCGCGCGCATGTACGCGCGGTTCCACGGCAGCACTTCCATCGTGTACGGCACGTTCGCGCGCTTCATCGCGTCCGTGCACGAGGTCCGTCACCAGCCCCGTGAGCTTGCCGTTCTCGATGTAGTTGAACGGCGGATTCTCCTCGGTGAGCAGCGTCAGCGCGCGGCGGGCCGGCCGCGCAAACGACGGCGGCGGCGAGCAGGAGTGCGGAAAGGCGGCGCATGCGGACCGATCGGCCTGGCGGACGGAGCGCAGGGTGCCCATTCTCGCGCGCAGCGTGGCGGCTGCCAATGGGACGCATAGACTGACCGGCCGCCCCGCTCACCGGAGACCCTTGCATGCCGCTTGACGCCCGCCACACGCTGATCCTGGCCATCCTCGTGCTCTTCGGGGGCGCTACGTGAACCGCCGCATTCCGTGGCTGCGCAACTACAGCATCCCGGAACCGGTCACCGGCGGCCTCATCGCCTCGCTCACGCTTACCGCGTTCCATGTGGCGACCGGCCTCACGTGACGTTCGATCTCTCGGCCCGCGACCCGCTGCTGATCGCGTTCTTCACCACCGTCGGCCTGTCCGCCGCGTCGGCCTGCTCGCGGCGGCGCGCGATGCTGGCGATGCTCGCCGGAGTCGCCGTCGTGAACCTCGTGATGCAGAACGTCATCGCCGTGGGCCTGATGGCGCTGCTCGGGCTGCCGCCTGCCGCCGGGCTGCTGGCCGGCTCCGCAGCGCTGTCGGGTGGGCACGGCACCGTGCTCGCGTGGGCGCCGATCATCGCGCGCGACTTCTGAGCTCCCCGGCGCGCCGGCGCTGGGCGCGGCGGCCGCGACGTTCGGGCTGATCGCGGGCGGGGTGCTGGGCGGCCCGCTCGGCGATCGGCTGATCGCGCGGTACCGCCTGTCCGGCCAGGATGCCGAGGCGCTGTCGGTCGGCATGGCGTTCGCCGAAGAAGACAAGCCGCGGCTCGACGCCAACGGGGTGCTGACGACCCTGCTCGTGATCGCGATCGCGATCGCGGCCGGCGCTACCTCAACGACGGACTGCGCGCGCTTTCCATCACGCTGCCGGAGTTCGTCACCGCCCTGTTCATCGGCATCGTGCTGTCGAACACGGTGCCGGCGCTCTTCCCAAGGCTGCCGTGGCCGGCCGGCTCGCCGCCGCTGGCGCTCATCTCCGAGATCGCGCTCGGCCTGTTCCTCGCCATGTCGCTGATGTCGCTCAACCTCGCGACGCTGGCCGGCGCCGCGCTGCCGCTGCTGGTGGTGCTCGCCGTCCAGGTCGCCGTCGCTGGATCCTGCTGACGCGCGTCGTGTTCCGCCTGCTGGGCCGAAGCTACGACGCCGCGGTGACGACCTCGGGCTACTTCGGGCTGGCGCTGGGCGCCACGCCGACCGCCATCGCGATCATGACGGCCACCACCAAAGCGCACGGCGCGTCGCCGCGATCGTTCCTCGTGGTGCCGCTCGTCGGTGCGTTCTTCGTCGACATCGCCAACGCCGTCGTGCTGCAGGATTCATCCTCTGGCTGGGCCGGGCGTAACCCGCGGCGCGTACGCGCCACGCAACACTCGCGCGCCGCACTGGCGTTTTCCCTCTGAAATCGCATTCCCTTCCTCGGAAAATGCGGTATAGTCGCCGCCGATGGAGTGGTATCCCGCGACAGGAGGGACTGCTTCAGAACGATCGGCATTGTCCGCTCGCACCAAACGACAGGAAGGAGACCCATGGCTACTGCCAAGAAAGCTGCGAAGAAGCCCGCCGCCAAGAAGCCCGCCGCGAAGAAGCCCGCGGCGAAGAAGCCGGCCGCCAAGAAACCTGCGGCCAAGAAGGCTGCCCCGGCGAAGAAGAAGCCGGCCGCGAAGAAGCCCGCCGCAAAGAAGACCGCCGCCAAGCGCAAGCCCAACGCGGCGTTCATGAAGGCGATGACGCCGTCGGCGGTCCTCGCTGCGGTCGTCGGCGCGCACGCCGATGCCGCGCACCGAAGTCACCAAGAAGATCTGGGACTACATCAAGAAGAACAAGCTGCAGGACGCGGTCAATCGGCGCCTGATCAATGCCGACGACGAGCTGCAGGCCGTGTTCGGCGGCAAGGGCAAGGTGTCGATGTTCGAGATGACGAAGCTCGTCTCCAACCACCTGAAGTAACGTGCCGCGTCGCGAGCGGCTTGCCGTTCGCGCGCAATGACGGCCGACACGCGGCAACGTGCTCGTCGGCCGTTTTGCTTGCGGCGGAGCGACGCGCTGGTCGCGGCCGCGCACGCGTTGCAGGCGCACCGCCGTGTCCGCGCTAGAATGCACGCTGACGCCGCGCGCGCCGCGCACGCGCGGGCGCCCTGACCTCCGGCCCGGCCGGCATCGCAGCGTCGACATCCTGATGCCTCGCATTGCTCAGCCAACCCTGCCGCCGGACGCGAGTCGCGATTGCGCCGGAGACCGGCATGACGGAAGGCAGGGCGCGCACGCCGCAGTTCCTCCGCTACGCCGGCGCGGGCGCGGTCGGCACCGCGGTCCACTACTCGACGCTCGTCGCGCTGGTCCAGATCGGCATCGCGGCGCCGGTCGTCGGCGTCGACCGCTGGGCGCGATCGTCGGCGCGCTGGTCAACTACGCGCTCAACCACCGCTTCACGTTCGCGAGCCGCCGCGCGCACGCGCGGCGCTGCCGCGCTTCGCGGCGGTCGCGGCTGGCCGGCATCGTCGCTGAACGCGCCCGTGCTGGCGGCGGTGCTCACCGTGCTGTCCGCGCACTACCTCGTCGCGCAGGTCGTGGCGACGCTGGCGCGTGCTCGTCTTCGGCTATCTCGCCAACCGCGCATGGACGTTCTGAGCGCCGGCCACGCCCGCCGCGGCGACGGCGCCCGTGCGCCTGTCGGTCGTCGTGCCCGTCGTACAACGAGGAGGAGGTGCTGCCGGAGTTCCACCGCCGGCTCGCCGCGGTGCTCGACGGCGCTGCCCGCCGCGCGCCGAGATCGTCTACGTCAACGACGGCAGCCGCGACGGCACGATCGCGCTGCTGCGCGGCGCTGCACCGACGCCGATCCGCGCGTCGCGGTCATCGACCTGTCGCGCAACTTCGGCAAGGAGATCGCGATGACCGCCGGGCTCGACCACGCGCGGCGGCGACGCGGTCGTGGTCATCGACGCCGACCTGCAGGACCCGCCGGAGCTGATCCCCGAGATGGTGCGCGGCGTGGCAGGCAGGCTACGACGTCGTGCTGATGCGGCGCCGAGCCGCGCGCGAGGAGAGCTGGCTCAAGAAGGCCACCGCGCGCGCGTTCTACCGCACGATCGGCCGCATGGGCGACGATCGAGATCCCCGAGAACGTCGGCGACTTCCGCCTGCTGTCGCGCCGCGCGGTCGACGCGCTGCGCGCGCTTCCCCGAGCGCAGCCGGTTCATGAAGGGGCTGTTCGCGTGGATCGGCTTCCCGAGCCGCGAGATCGAGTACGACCGCGACGGCCGCTTCGCCGGCGAGACGAAGTGGAACTACTGGCGGCTGTGGAACTTCGCGCTCGAGGGCATCACGTCGTTCTCGGTCGTGCCGCTCAAGATCGCGAGCTACATGGGCCTCGCCGACGGCGCTGGTCGCGTTCGCGCTACGGCGTGCTACGTGATCGGCAAGACGCTGCTCTACGGCGACCCGGTCGCGCGGCTACCCGACGCTGGTCGTGCTGTGCTGTTCCTCGGCGGGCTGCAGCTGATGGCGCTCGGCATCATCGGCGAGTACCTCGCGCGGATGTTCATCGAGGTCAAGCAGCGCCCGCTCTACCTCGTCGCAGCGCCTGCCGCCGGCCGCCGCTGGCGGCCGCTGCCGCCGGCCGCGGCCGGCACCGCGCAGCCCGATGGCCCTCGCGCTGACCGCGCGCGAGCGGCGGCGGCTCGCGCTGTCGCGCTCGCGGTCGTCGTCGTGCGTGCGGCTCGCGACGCTCGGCGCGTATCCGCTGATGGACACGACCGAGTCGCGCTACGCCGAGATCGCGCGCAAGATGCTGGAGACCGGCGACTGGCTGATGCCGCAGTTCGACTACGGCATCCCGTTCTGGGGCAAGCCGCCGCTGTCGACGTGGCTGTCGGCGGCGTCGATGGCCGTGTTCGGCGTCAACGAGTTCGCCGCGCGCCTGCCGTCGTTGCTGCTGCTGCGTCGGCTGCGGCGCGCTCGTCTACGCGGCTCGCGCGCGCTGCGCGCGGGCCGCGACGCGCGCGCTGTGGACGGTGGCGCTGTTCGCGACGACCGGCCTCGTCTTCGTCGCGCCGGCGCGGTGATGACCGACCCCGCGCTGGCGTTCGGCACGACGCTGTCGATGGCCGGGTTCTGGCTCGCGGTGCGACGGGCCGCGCCGCCGCGCGGCGCGCAGCGGGCTTCGCGTTCTTCGTCGGGCTCGCGGTCGGCCTGCTCGCCAAGGGCCCGGTCGCCGTCGTGCTGACCGTTCGTCCCGATCGGCGCGTGGACGCTGTGGACGCGGCGAGTGGCGCGCCGTGTGGACGCGCGCTGCCGTGGATCGCCGGCACGCTGCTGGCCGCGCGTGCTGGTCGTGCCGTGGTACTGGGCCGCCGAGCGCGCATCGCCGGGCTTCCTCGACTACTTCCTGGTCGGCGAGCACTGGAAGCGCTTCGTCGAGCCCGGCTGGAAGGGCGACCTCTACGGCGCGGCGCACGCGCGGCCGCGCGGCATGATCTGGCTGTTCTGGATCGCCGCCGCGCTGCCGTGGTCGATCGCTGGCGATCGGCTGGCTCGTCGCGCGCCGTCGCCGCGCCGCCGCGACCGCGCTGCGCGCGCTGCGTCGCCGATCCGTGGCTGCGCGTACCTGCTGCTGTGGACGCTGGCGCCGATGCTGTTCTTCACGGTCTCCGGCAACGTGCTCGCGACCTACGTGCTGCCGGGCCTGCCGGCGTTCGCGCTGCTGCTGGCGAGCTGTGTGGCGGCCGGTCGCGAGCGACGCGCGCGGACGCTGCGGCCGCCGGAGAGGCGCGCGTGTCGCGGCGTGCTGCGTGCTCGCGGTCGCGTTCGTCGCCGCGCATCTGGTCACGCAGCACCGCGCGGATCGACCGCGAGTTCGTCGCACCGCGCGCTGGTGCGCACGTACGAGGCGCAGCGCGCGCGACCCCGCGCAGCGGCTGGTCTACGTCGGCGCAGCAGCCCGGTCTCGGCGGAGTTCTACACGCGCGGCAAGGCGCGAGCCGTGGCCGATGCGGCGGCGCTTGCGCCGTACCTCGCCGACGCGCAGCCGACTTCTTCGCCGTGCGCGACGACGACCTCGCGCGGTTTCCGGCGGACGACCGCGCGCGGCTGCTGCCGGTGGCGACGTTCGGCACGTTCCAGCTCTTGACCGAGGCGCCGCCGCCCGCGTCCGTCCGGCCTCGGAGCCGTCGCCGCGGTAGTCCGGGTCTGCGCGGACCTCCGCCGCGGACACGCGGCGCCGAATCCGCGCTAGGCGGCGCGGACCCGCGCGACAGTCGCCGCGGGCCGCCGGCGCGTCGGTCGGCGGACGACCGCCGCCGCGGACGGCGCGACGCCTGCTACTTGCCCTTCTTCGGCCAGTCGTCCTCGTCCTCGAGGATCCGGATCACGCGCGTGCGCTTGCCGCCCGCGTACTTTTCCATCTGCACCAGGATCGGATACCGCTCCGCCAGCGCCGCGCGCGCCGCGTCCTCGCGCTCGAACGTCAGGAGCTTCCCGTCGTCGCCGAAGACGTCGCGCCAGATGCCCTTGCCGTCCTCGAACTCGATCTTGAACATGGGACCGCTTCGCGAAGCCGCCATCGTAAACGCTGCCGCCGGCCTTGGCGAAGCGCGGCGCCGGCACGTGCGACCGGCGCCTGCGCACCGCGCCGCGGCGCGCCGCGCGTGCCGCGGCTACGCGCGCGCCTAGGATCCGGATGACGCGCGTGCGCTTGCCGCCCGCGTATTTTTCCATCTGCACGAGGATGGGGTACCGCTCCGCCAGCGCCGCGCGCGCCGCGTCCTCGCGCTCGAACGTCAGCAGCTTGCCGTCGTCGCCGTAGACGTCGTGCCAGATGCCCTTGCTGTCCTCGTACTCGATCTTGAACATGGCACGCGGCCCGGGACGCGCGCGGGCGTCAGCCGCGCGACTGCAGCGCCGCGATGCGCGCCTCGATCGGCGGATGCGTCGAGAAGAGCGCCATGATGCCGGCCTTGTCGGTGATGCCGAACGCCTTCATCGCCTTCGGCAGCGCGCCCGGCTCGACGCCGCCCAGGCGCCGCAGCGCGTTCACCATCGGCGTGGGCGTGCCCAGGTACTGCGCGGAACCGGCGTCGGCGCGGAACTCGCGGTGGCGCGAGAACCAGGCGACGATCATCGACGCCAGGATGCCGAGCACGATCTGCAGCACGATCACCGTGATGAAGTAGCCGGGGCCGTTGCCGCGCTCGCTCCTGAACACCGCGCGGTCGACGATGGAGCCGATGACGCGCGACAGGAAGATCACGAACGTGTTGACCACGCCCTGGATCAGCGTCAGCGTCACCATGTCGCCGTTCGCGACGTGCGCGATCTCGTGCGCGAGCACCGCCTCGACCTCCTCCTTGTTCATCGACTGCAGCAGCCCCGTCGAGACCGCGACCAGCGCCGAGTTCTTGAACGCGCCGGTCGCGAACGCGTTGGGCTCGCCCTCGTAGATCGCCACCTCCGGCATGCCGATGCCGGCCTTCTGCGCCAGGCGCTGCACGGTCTCGACGAGCCACGCCTCGACCTCGTTGGTCGGCTGGTCGATCACGTGCGCGCCGGTCGACCACTTGGCCATCGACTTCGACATCAGCAGCGAAATGATCGAGCCGGTGAAGCCCACGACCGCGGAGAACACGAGCAGTTCGCCGTAGCCGGCGCCGGCGCCGCCCGCCTGGTCGAGTCCCAGGACCTTGAGGACGATCGACAGCACCAGGATGACCGCCAGGTTGGTGGCCAGGAACAGGACGATGCGTTTCATCGGGGGCCTTGTCGAGAACGGTTGGCGGCGCAATCTTAGCGCGGCCGCGACGCGCGTGGAAACGGAACGGAAATGGGGGCGCGCACGCCGCCGCACAAGGCCTTCGCCCGGACGCTCCGGTGGCGCGCGCCGCGCGCTACGACTTCGTCCAGGAATCCCGGAGCGTCACCGCGCGGTTGAACACCGGGCGGCCCGGCGCGTGGTCGGCCAGGTCGGCGACGAAATAGCCGTGCCGCTCGAACTGGACGCGCTCCTCCGGCGGCCGCGTTCGCGAGTGCGGGCTCGACGTACGCGGTGATCACGCGCTTCGACTCGGGATTGAGGTCGTCGCAGGTAATTGCGCTCGGCGACTTCGACGTCGTCGTCCTCGTCGCCCGCGACGACCGCGTGATGCGCAGGCAGCGGCACGTCCTGCGCGGCCGCATCGCCGCGGTTGCCCCACGGATTGCGCGCGCCGGGAAACGGCACGCTGAACAGCCGGTCGTAGAGCCGCACTTCGGCCGGCACCGCGTGCGACCGCCGACAGCCAGTGGATGTTGCCCTTGACCTTGCGCGCATCGGCGCCGGGCGTTCCGCTGCGCGTGTCCGGATCGTACGTGCAATGGACGACCGTCACGTTGCCGGCGGCGTCCTTCTCGGCGCCGGTGCACCTGACGATGTAGCCGTAGCGCAGCCGCACCTCGGCGCCCGGCGTCAGCCGGAAGTAGCCCTTCGGCGGCGTTTCCGTGTAGTCGTCGCGCTCGATCCAGAGTTCGCGCGTCAGCGGCAGCGCGCGCTTGCCGAGCTCGGGCTGCTGCGGATGGTTGGGCGCGAAGCACTCCTCGCTCTGCCCCTCGGGATAGTTGTCGATGACGAGCTTCACCGGGTCGAGCACCGCGATGCGCCGCTGCGCGCGCGCGTTGAGGTCGTCGCGCATGCAGTCCTCGAGCACGCTCATGTCGATCCACGAGTCGGCCTTGGACACGCCGATGCGCTCGGCGAACAGGCGAAATCCCTCGGGCGTGAAGCCGCGGCGGCGCGCGCCGACCAGCGTGGGCATGCGCGGATCGTCCCAGCCGTCGACGTGCCTGTTGCTCGACGAGCTCGATCAGCCGCCGCTTCGACAGCACGACGTACGTGAGGTTGAGCCGCGCGAACTCGTACTGCTGCGGCAGCGGCCGTTCGAGCATGCCGCCGTCGGCGAGCTTCTCGATCACCCAGTCGTAGAGCGGCCGGTGGTCCTGGAACTCCAGCGTGCAGATCGAGTGCGTGATCCGCTCCAGCGCGTCGGAGATGCAGTGCGTGTAGTCGTAGAGCGGGTAGATGCACCACTTGTCGCCGGTGCGGTGGTGCGACGCGTGGCGGATCCGGTAGATCGCCGGATCGCGCATGTTCACGTTCGGGCTGCCCATGTCGATCTTGAGCCGCAGCACGTGCGCGCCGTCGGGGAACTCGCCCGCGCGCATCCGGCGGAACAGGTCGAGGTTCTCCGCCGTCGGCCGGTTCCGGTACGGGACTGTCGATGCCCGGGCTCGCGTCAGCGTGCCGCGCGTCGCGCGCATCTCCTCGGCCGACTGGCTGTCGACGTACGCGAGGCCGTGCTCGATGAACCACTCGGCGAAGCGGTAGAGGTCGTCGTAGTAGTCGGACGCGTGATAGCGATGGTCGCCCCAGTCGTAGCCCAGCCAGCGGACGGACGCCGCGATCGCATCCTCGAACTCGACGTCCTCCTTCAGCGGATTGGTGTCGTCGTAGCGCAGGTGGCACCTGCCGCGATTCTCCGCGGCCAGCCCGAAGTTGAGGATGATCGACTTCGCGTGTCCGTAGTGCAGGTAGCCGTTGGGCTCCGGCGGGAACCGCGTGACGACGCGGCCGCCGTACTTGCCGGTGCGGTTGTCCTCCGCGACGATCGCGCGCAGGAAATTGGGCGCCGGCGCGTCCTTCCCTGCGGCGCGCGACGCGGCCGCATGGGACGACGCTACGGGCGACTCCGGCTTCAGCATGGCGGCTCTCGGTTCAGCGTGCTGTTGCGTTGCAGCATTCATCCGCTGTTTGTTCATGAACAATGCAGGGGCAATGAGCATTCTAACCAACGCCGCCGTCCCCGTCATCGGCGCGCACCTAGGGGAACGCGCCGCCACCCCTCGGAATTCCGCGTCCGGCAAGGGATTCCGGAGGGTCGCCGCCCGCGGCCGGTGCGTGTTTTCCACAAATCCTGTGGATAGAAGTGTGCATATCTTGTAAATTCGACCGCTAAGTGACGGGGGCACACGGAAAAAGGTTGCGATGCCCAATTTCACGCCGCCTTTTTCATATTTTCGATCAATAGCTTGCACTCCATTGCCTCAGCGTGCGGCCACCCGTTTCGGCCCGCGCGCGCGCCAAAAATGACCGCACTGTGACGAAGGCCTGACCGCGTCATGTCCTGGACAAACTCCAATGCTGCGCCTGCACTGTCGAACTCGGCCGCAGGGCGCCGAAGCATGATCAACGATCGCCCCTCCGAATTCGCCGACACCGCCGGCGGCGCCCCCGGCGGTCCGGCGGGCACCAGCGGACAGGCGGTGCTGCCGGTGTCGCTGCTGGTCTCGTCGGTGCGCCTCCTGATCGAGCGCCATCTCGGCCTGATGTGGGTGAGCGGCGAGATCTCGAACTTCACGCGGGCCGCGTCGGGTCACTGCTACTTCAACCTGAAGGACGCGCAGGCGCAGGTGCGCTGCGTGATGTTCCGCCAGCGCGCGCAGAACGTCGCGTTCGCGCTGCGCGACGGACTCGCCGTCGAAGTGCGCGCGACGCCGTCGATCTACGAGGCGCGCGGCGAATTCCAGCTGAACGTCGAGAACATGCGGCAGGCGGGCGTCGGCGCGCTGTACGAGCGTTTCGCGCGGCTCAAGGCGAAGCTCGAGGCCGCGGGCTGGTTCGCCGCCGAACGCAAGCGCGCGCTGCCCGCGTACCCGCGCGTGATCGGCATCGTCACGTCGCCGCAGGCGGCCGCGCTGCGCGACATCCTGACCACGCTGCGCCGCCGCTGGCCCGCCGCGCGCGTGATCCTCTACCCGACCGCCGTGCAGGGCGCCGGCGCGGCGGCCGAGATCGCCGAGGCGATCCGCGTCGCCAACGCGCGCGCGGAAGCCGACGTGCTGATCGTCGCGCGCGGCGGCGGCTCGATCGAGGACCTGTGGGCGTTCAACGAGGAGGTCGTCGCCGCGGCCGTGCACGAGTCCGCGCTGCCGGTCGTCTCCGGCGTCGGTCACGAGACGGACTTCACGATCTGCGACTTCGTCGCCGACGCGCGCGCGCCGACGCCCACCGCCGCGGCGGCCCTCGCGGTACCCGACCGCGCGGCGGTCGCGCAGCGTCTGGCCGCGCTGGTGCGCGGCGCGGCGCGCGCGACGGCGCACGCGCAGGGCGCACGGGCGCAACGGCTCGACCACGCGACGCGGCGCCTCGTGCATCCGGCGGCGCGCCTGGCCGAGCAGCGCGCGCGCGTCGAGGACTTCGCGCGCCGGCTCGCGCTGCGCGCGCGCGCCGAGGCCGCGCTGCGCGACACGCGGCTGACCGCGCTGCAGCGCCGGATGCTGCGCGAACTGCGCACGCCGCTGCCGGCCGCACAGAGACTCGACCGGCTGCGCGACCGATGGGTGCGGCTCCGGCCTGAACGCGTTGCGCACGCCACGCAACGCCTGACGGCGCTGGCGCAGAGCCTCGCGCATCTCAATCCCCAGGCGGTGCTCGAGCGCGGCTATGCGATCGTCGCGGCCGCCGACGGGACGATCGTCGTCGACGCGCGGCAGGTCGCCGCGGGCGACGTCGTGGCGCTCAGGCTCGCGCGCGGGAGCGCGGACGCCACGATCGAGGACGTGCAGCCGTAACGTCGCGCCGCAAAGGACTGCGCGGAAACGCCGCGGCGTCACGCGGCGGACGGCGCGGCATCGCGCCGCGGCGCGCGGCACCGCGGGAATCAGGCTTCGTCCGGATCCGGATCGTCGATGGCCGCCGGCGGCGCGTACTTCGTCATCACGTCCGCCGGCGCCTGCGCGGCGATGCGCGGCGTGTCGACGCGCACGTCGGCGTTCTGCGCGCGATGGCGCAGCGCGTGGTCCATCAGCACCACGGCCATCATCGCCTCGGCGATCGGCGTCGCGCGGATGCCGACGCAGGGGTCGTGGCGGCCGTGCGTGTTGACGATGACCGGGCGCCCCGCCTTGTCGATCGAGTGGCGGTCGAGACGCACCGACGACGTCGGCTTCACGGCGATCGCGACACGGACGTCCTGCCCGGTCGAGATGCCGCCGAGGATGCCGCCCGCGTGATTGGTGAGGAAGCCTTCCGGCGCCATCTCGTCCGAGTGCTCGGTGCCGCGCTGCGCGACCGCCGCGAAGCCCGCGCCGATCTCCACGCCCTTCACGGCGTTGATGCCCATCATCGCCGCCGCGAGATCGGCGTCGAGCTTGCCGTAGACGGGCTCGCCCCAGCCGACCGGCACGCCGGTCGCGACGACCTCGATGCGCGCGCCGCACGAGTCGCCGGACTTGCGCAGCCGGTCCATGAACGCCTCGAGCTCGGGGACGATTGCCGCGTTCGCGACGAAGAACGGATTGGCGTCGACGTGCTCCCAGCCCTCGAACGGAACGGCGTTGGGCCCGATCTGCGTCATGTGGCCGCGGATCGCGACGCCGTAGCGTTCGCGCAGCCACTTCCTCGCGATCGGCGCCGGCCGCGACGCGCACGGCGGTCTCGCGCGCCGACTGCCGGCCGCCGCCGCGGTAGTCGCGAATGCCGTACTTCTGCCAGTACGTGTAGTCGGCGTGGCCGGGACGGAACGTGTCGGCGATGTTCGCGTAGTCCTTGCTGCGCTGGTCCTCGTTGCGGATCAGGAGCGCGATCGGCGTGCCCGTCGTGCGGCCCTCGAACACGCCGGACAGGATCTCGACCGTGTCGGACTCGCGGCGCTGCGTCACGTGCCGCGACGTGCCGGGACGGCGGCGGTCGAGTTCGTGCTGGATGTCGGCTTCCGCGAGCGCCAGTGCCGGGCGGGCAGCCGTCGACGACGCAGCCGATCGCCGGGCCGTGCGATTCGCCGAACGACGTGACGGAGAACAGGGTGCCGAACGTGTTGCCGGACATGGGCGCGCGCGACGTTGAACGTGTCGATCAAGTCTAGCATGCGGGTCCCGTGCGCCCGGGGTGCGCGGTGCGCGTGCGAAAATGCCCGCATGAGTTCCGCGACCCCCGACATTCCGGAACGCCTCGTCGCGGCGCTGCACGACGCACGCTTGGTGACCGTGCTCACCGGCGCCGGCGTGTCCGCGGAGTCCGGCGTGCCGACGTTTCGCGACGCGCAGCAGGGACTGTGGGCGCAGTTCGATCCGCGCGAGCTCGCGACACCTTCGGCGTTCGCGCGCAATCCGAAGCGCGTGTGGGACTGGTACGCGATGCGCCGCGACATGGTCGCGCGCGTCGCGCCCAACCCCGCGCACTTCGCGCTCGCCGAACTCGAACGGCGCGTGCCCGCGTTCCTGCTCGCGACGCAGAACGTCGACGGGCTGCACCAGCGCGCGGGCAGCCGGCGCGTCGTCGAGCTGCACGGCAACATCACGCGCGTGCGCTGCGCGGACGAGGGCACGGTCGTCGCGCAGTGGCAGCGAGCCCGCCGACGCGCTGCCGCCGCGCTGTCCCGCGTGCGGCGCGTTCCTGCGGCCGGACGTCGTCTGGTTCGAGGAGATGCTGCCGGCGGACGCGCTCGCCGCCGCCGAGGACGCCGCGCGCCGTTGCGACGTGCTGCTCGTCGTCGGCACGTCGGCCGAGGTCTATCCCGCGGCCGCGCTGCCGCGAATTCGCGCGGCGCGCGGGCGCGCTCGTCGTCGAGGTCAATCCGAACGAGACGCCGCTTTCCGCGGACGCCGGCCACGTGCTGCGCGGGCCGGCCGGCGTCGTGCTGCCGGCGCTCGTGGCGGCCGCGTTCCCGCGGTGACGTTCCTCACTGCGCGGCGGCCGTGCCGAGCGGCCGCCGTGCCGCGTCGCGCAGCCCGGTGAGGATCGACTCGCCGTCCGGTGCCACGCGGAGCTCGCCGTACCGTGCGCCGGCATAGGTCTTCCCCGTGCCTTCCTCGAAGAAGAACGCGTTGGTCGCGAACCTGGGCTCGCCTGCGCGCCAGCGATACCGCAGCCGGAGCTCGTCCGGCGCGAGCGGCGTCGCGTCGTCGATGCGGACGAACGTCGCCACGGCGTCGTCACCCGGCCGCACGACGACGTGGCCGTCGGGCCGCGCGTCCCGCGCGCCGCGGCCGAATGCGTCGTCCGCGACCTTGAACCGCAACGCCATGTAGTCGCCCTGCATCAGCGAACGCGGATCCACGGGCGCCAGCTCCAGCAGCACGACGCGGCCGTCGCGCAGCAGCGCTTCGCGCGCGTGGATCGACCAGTTCACCGCCGCCAGCGCGAGCACGCCAGCCGCGATCATCAGCGCCTTACGCACGATCGGCCTCCGGTCCGTCGCTGCGCGCGAAGCGCAACGCGAAGCGGGCGCCCAGCAGCACGGCACCGGTCGCGGCGAGCGCCGCGGCCTTGACGAGCAGGGGGGCCTGCAGCGCGTAGTAGTAGTGCCCGAGCGCGGCGAGCAGCGCCACGACCGCGAGGCCCGCCAGCACGCGCCGGCCGGCCGCGAACGCCTCCAGCAGCACGATCAGCGCGACGACGACGCCCGGCACCGGCCATGCCGCGAGCGACAGCAGGATGCCGACCGGCCAGCGCCCACATGCCGGTGCGCGACCGCCAGCCGATGCCCGCTTCGCCCAGCAGGCGCCCGATGGACGCGACGAAGACGCACGCGACCGCCCCGGTGCCCGCCCACGCGGCAGCGCCGGCGAAGGGCGCAGACCGGTCGACGGTGAAGAAGAGACTGTCCAACAGCGCGAACGGGATCACGAGCAGCAGCGCCAGCGCGAGCCCGGTCGACACCGGGGCCCACAGCGAATCCCGCAGCAGGCGTTGCGGTGTCGCGCCCTGCGCCGCGACGAACGCGGCGGCGACCACCGCCGGGAAGAGCGCGGCGACGGCGGCGGCGCCCAGCGCCATCCGCAACGCCACCGCGGCCCCGAGCGTCGCGAGCACGCGATGCACGTACTGCGGCGCGACTCCGACGAGGATCGCCTCGAACACCGCAATGACGGCCCACGAAACCGCGTTGCGCGCTCCTCCATCGAGCACCCCGAACGCGACCAGCGCCTGCCCGGCCAGGCTCGCCGCGATGCCGAGCTGCGTCGCGAACACGCTGTTGCCGGCGAAGCGCAGCACCGCGATCGCGGCGGCGCACAGGAGCATGCCGAGCACGAGCATCGACGTCGCAGTGCGGAACAGGTCGGACAGCGCGACGCCCGCGAACGCCAGCAGGAACAGCGCGGAGAGCCACGCCGCCACGCCGAGCATCGCCGTGACGTACCACGGACTCGGATCCTCCTCGGCGGGCGGCGCCGTCCCGCTGACGATCCCGGCCGCGACCAGGCGTTCCCAGACACCGGCGGCCGCGATCATGGCGAACCTCGCGTCTGTCCGCCGACCTGACGGAGCCAGTAGCCACCGGCCGCCGCGCATCCGATCAGCGTGAGCCCGATCAGCAGGAACGCGCCCGCACCGCTGTTCTCGAGCGCCGGCCGCCCCAGCGCGAACGCGACGACGACGACCACGGACAGGACCATCCCGGCGAGCATGAAGAGGTCCACCGTGCGCACGCGGTACGCCCAGTAAAACGCGCCGACGAACAGCGCGTAAGGCGCCCACGACCAACCGGACGGGGCGCGCCCGAACCCGAGAATGTCGTACACCACGAGCAGCGTGATCACGGTGCCGGCGGCCGCCGCGAGCACGCGCGGCGCCCAGCGCACCGCGAGCCACCCGCCCCTCGCAGCGCCCAGCCACTCCCAGACCGCCAGCGCCGCGATGTTGGAGGCGAACACGATCCACAGCGCGCTGCGCGGCGCGAACAGGAAGCCGGCGGCGCCGACCGCGCGCGCGGCGTCGCTCCGGAAGTAGAGGACGATCGCGACGTCGACGAGCGCGATCCACAGCAGCCACAACGCGGGCTGCCGGGAAATCGCGACCCAGACGGCGATCGCGACCGCCCATGCCGCGAACAGCTCGAACGTGTCCGCGCCCGTCTGGTACACCTGCCCTACGAGCGCCAGCAGCACACCCATCAGCACGGACGCGACGAACAACGCCGCGCGCCCGGGCGGCGAGTCGAGCCCGCGCCAGCACGCGACCGCCAGCGCCGCGACGAGCGCGCCTTGCACCAGCGCGAACTTCGCGTAACGGCCGAGCGCCTGCCAGTTGGCCGCGACGAAATACACGGCCGCGGCGGCGAGGCACGCGGCGCCGAGCCACGCCAGCAGCCGCGAGAGGAATGCGCTCCACGTCGCGCCGTCCGGCGTGACGCCCGCCACCCTCATCGCGCGCGGAAGCGCGTCGCGTGGCAGCACGCCTGCGAGCGCCCAGTTCACGATCGCCTGTCTCGCGTCGTTCATCGCGATGCCTTCCTTGCCGCGTCAGCGCGCGGCGCGGTTGCCCTGCTCCGGTTCCGCGGGCGGCAGCGGCGCGAGGTAGCCGATCACCAGCAGCAGCACGCCCACGCCGAGGAACGCCACGACCCGCGGCAGGCCCGACAGCGACGACAGGTCGAGCGCGAACAGCTTGACGACGACGACCGCGAGCAGCCCCGCGCCGACCATCCAGAGCGGACGGATCGCGTGCCGCGTCGCGAGCAGCATCAGCGGCAGCGCCGTCGCCGTCCACGTGAGCGTCAGCGCCGCCTGCAGCGGCTTCGACGCCAGGAGCGCCGGCAGCCGCCACGGCACGTCGAGCCACTGGTGGATCGCGCGGAACACCATCGCGTTGACGAGCAGGAACACCGCCGCGCCCCACCACGCGTAGAGCGCGCGCTCGGCCACGCCGGCGCGCTCGCGCGACCACACGAACAGCGCCGCGAGCGCCGCGACCAGCGTCAGGTCGAGCGGATTGGCGAGCGGCACGTACGGCAGCGGCGCGGTGCCGCCCGGCGAAATCACGTTGACCAGCGCGAACCACACGGCGAGCAGCGTCGCGATCGTCGTCGCGGCGCTCGTCGCGTAGGCGTCGCGGTACGCGCTCAACGGCCAGCGCGGCAGGTCTCGCGCCGCGCGCCATCAGCAGCAGGTACGCGATCGCCGGCCACGCGGCCGCGCTCGGCATCCACACCGTGCCCTCCGGGAACGCGCGGCCGACCCACTCGCTCGCCTCCCACGACAGCCACGCGACGAGCGCGATGCGCCGACGCCGCGTGCGCGAACGCGAGGAAGCGCGCGGCGCGGCCGCTCGCCGCGTCGGCGGCGCGCGCCGTCGGCGCGCAGCGCATCGGCCGCGTGCAGCACGCGCCAGTGCGTCGACCCACGCGAGCGGCCAGACGAGCCAGCCGTAGGCGAGAGCGTCGTGCGCATCTGGTCCCAGTCGACCACCGCGACGACGGCCATCGCCGGCAGCAGCGCCGCGCCGAACCACGCGAGCCGCGACCAGGCAGCGCCGTCGGCGCAGCAGCAGCGCCAGCGCGACGCTGCCCGTCGCGTAGGCGAGGAACGCGTTGCCCTCGCCGCGGTCCGGCAGCGCGCGCTCGATCTCGAGCGCGCCGCCGCAGTACCACCACGCCGCGCCCCACAGCAGCAGCACCGGGACGAGCCCGCGCTCGTGCGCCGAGACCGCGTCGCGCTGCCGGTCCGCGACGAAGGCCGTGGCCAGCGCGGCCAGCGCGATCAGCGTGGTGCCGAGGAACGTCGCATTGAGGAACAGGCGCGGCCCGGGCTCGACGTCGGCGACGACGAACGCGGCGGCCGCGCCGGCCTGCAGCAGCAGCGCGAACGCGCGCGCGAGCGGCTGGCGCTGCCGGCAGCCGATCCAGTAGACGCCGGCGGCCTCGAGCGCCCACCACGCCGACGTCCAGCGCGGGTCGGCGGCGAACGGCACCGCGATCGTCGCGAAGATGATGGCGAGCGCGAGGAACGCGCGCGCGAGCAGCGCGAGGCCCGGCTCCGCGCGCCGGAAGAGCGCGACGGCGAGCGCGCCGTAGAACACCGCCAACGCGACGGCGCTCCACGCGACGCCGTAGCGCGTGTCGCCGACGAGCGCCGCCTGCAGCGCGAACCCGACGAGCGGCACGCCGAACACGAGCAGCGCGTCGACCGGCGCCTTCGCCGCGAACGACTCGCGTTTCGCGTAGAGGACCGCGATCGTCACGTAGAAGAGGAAGAACACGACGAGGAACGGCTCGACCGTCGCGAAGTGCGCGGGCTGGTAGTAGCGGTCGCCCCAGAAGATGCCCAGCGCGAACGTGAACACGAAGCCCAGCGCGTTGAGCGCGCGCCACGCGCGCATCCAGGCCAGCGCGAAGATCGCGGTGTTCAGCACGAGGAAGTAGCCGAAGAGCAGCGCGGGCGACCCGCTGTCCGTCGACACGAGGAACGGCGCCAGGAACCCGCCGGCGATCGCGAGGCCCGCCAGCGGCTGGGCGTCCGCGCGCACGGCGAGCCACACGGTCAGCGCGGCGACCGCCACGAGCAGCACGAACGCCGGGAACGCCGGCAGCACGTCGTACAGGCGAAACGCGGCGAACGTCGTCAGGTACAGGATCCCGGCGCCCGCGCCCTCGCAGCGACAGGCCGTAGCCCGGCCGCGCGCGCGCGAGCCGCGCGCCGAGCGCGACGAGCGCGCCGCCGGCGAGCGCGACGCCGACGAGCTTCAGCTCGATCGGCACCGTGACGATCTCGGCCAGGTACTTCAGCAGGAACGCGACGCCGAAGAAGAGCGCGATCACGCCGATGCGTGTCAGCGCGTTGCCGCCGGTGAACCACGCCCACAGCGGATTGGGGGCGCCTGCCGACACTGCGCGTGGCGGCAGAAGTTCCGGCACGGGTGACGATGGGGACGTCGCGGCAATGCCGGCCGCAGCGACCGGTGCCAGCGTGCCGTCGCTCGCACGGGCGAATCCTTCCGGCAGCGCGTCCGCGGCCGGCGGCGATCCGGCGAGCGGCGCCTCGCGCGCGCGATACGGCGGGGGCCGCGGCCGCCGCTTCCGCGGGCGCCGGCGCGGGACGGCGGCGACAGCGGGAGCGCCGGCTCGATCGCCGGAGCCGCGGCGGCGCGCGCGGTCGCCTCCGGCGCGAGCCCCGTCGCGCGCTCGATGGCCGCGAGCCGCTGCTCGATCGCCGCCAGGCGACGCAGGACGTCCGGCGTCGACGCGTCGGTGGCGGACATCGCTCGCGCCGGCCGCCGGCCACGACGGGACGATCGGCGCGGGCGAAACGCCGGCCGCGCGCGCCTGCGCCTCGGCCTTCGCCTGCGCGCGCGAGCGCCACGCGAGCATCGCGATGAACCCGACGAAGGCGCCGGCCAGGCCGCCGGTCCAGCCGAGCGTCAGCGCACCGACGAGGAAGCCGACGAAGATGCCGAGCAGGATCATGGCGCGTCCTTCGCGAATGGCCGTGGGCGGTGGCCGTGCATGCGCTCAGCGGACGTCGCCGCGCAGCGCGAGCACCCGCGCGTGCAGCGCGTCCGGCGTGGCCTCGTGCGGCGGCACCGGCGGCGCCACGACGAGCGTGATGCGCGAGAACACGCCGCGCAGGCGGCGCATCGCCTTGCCCTCGACGGAGCGCGAGAAGAAGCTGCCCCAGAGGCCCGACAGCGCCATCGGCACGACGGGCACGGGCGTCTCGGCGACCATCCGCTCGATGCCGGGACGAAACGCGTGCATCTCGCCGTCGCTCGTCAGCGCGCCCTCGGGGAAGATGCCGACGACCTCGCCGGCGCGCAGCGCCTTCGCCGCGGTGTCGAACGCGGCCTCCTTGAGCGCGGCGTCCTCCCGCGCCGACGCGACGGGGATCGCCTGCATCGTGCGGAACAGCCAGTTGAGCAACGGGACGCGGAAGATCCGGTGGTCCATGATGAACCGGATCGGCCGCCGCACGCACGCGGCGATCACGATGGCGTCGACGTAGCTCACGTGGTTGCACACGACGATGCAGCCGCCCTCCTCCGGCACGTTGTCGAGCCCTTCCTTGCGCACGCGGTACATCGTGTGGATGAGGAGCCACGCGAGGAACCGCATCAGGAACTCGGGCACCAGCTTGTAGATGAAGAGCGCGACCACCGCGTTGAGGACGGCGGTGACGAGGAAGAGGTCCGGGATCGACAGGCCGGCCGACAGCAGCACGATCGCGAGGCCCGCCGACGCGACCATGAAGACCGCGTTCAGGATGTTGTTGGCGGCGATGATCCGCGACCGGTGCGACGCCTCGGAGCGCTGCTGGATCAGCGCGTAGAGCGGCACGATGTAGAAGCCGCCGAACAGCCCGATCAGCATCAGGTCGGCGACGACGCGCCAGTGCGCGGGCTGCGCGAGGAACGCGCCGACGCCCTGGAGCCCGGCGGCGTGCATCGACCGCGACGCGAACCAGAGGTCGATGGCGAACACCGTGAGGCCGATCGAGCCGAACGGCACCAGGCCGATCTCGACCTTGCGCCCCGACAGGCGTTCGCACAGCAGCGAGCCGGCGCCGATGCCGATCGAGAACAGCGCGAGCAGCAGCGTGACGACGTGCTCGTCGCCGCCCAGCACGTCCTTCGCGAAGTTGGGGAACTGCGTGAGGAACGTGGCCCCGTAGAACCAGAACCAGGAGATGCCGAGCATCGACAGCCAGACGACGCGGTTCCCGTAGGCGAAGCGCAGGTTCGTCGCGGTCTCGGTGAACGGGTTCCAGTTGATCGCGAGGTCGGGCGCGACCGCGGGCGTGTCGGGGATGCCGCGGCTCACGAGCCAGCCCGCCACCGCGACGGCGACCGCGACGGCGCCCGCCAGCACGGGGCCGTTGCCGGGAATCGCGACGACGAGGCCGCCGACGATCGTGCCGAGCAGGATCGCGACGAACGTCCCCATCTCGACCAGCCCGTTGCCGCCGATCAGCTCGTCGGGCTTCAGATGCTGCGGCAGGATCGCGTACTTGACGGGACCGAACAGCGTCGAGTGCACGCCCATCAGCAGGAGCGCGAGGAAGAGCAGGCGCAGGTCCGCGAACCAGAACCCCAGCGTGCCGATGACCATGATCGCGATCTCGAACAGCTTGATGTAGCGGATCAGGCGCGACTTCTCGTACTTGTCGGCGAGCTGGCCCGACGTCGCCGACAGCAGCACGAACGGCAGGATGAACACGCCGGCCGCGACGTTCACGAGCGTGTTGGCGTCGTACGTCGAATGCGCGGCGGCGTGATACGCGACGAAGATGATGAGCGCGTTCTTGTAGATGTTGTCGTTGCCGGCGCCCAGGAACTGCGTCCAGAAGAAGGGCGCGAAGCGGCGCTGCCGCAGCAGGTCGTACTGGCTGGGTTCGTGCATGGTCGGTCGCGATCCTAGGCCGATTGGAAGAAGAACGGGCGGGTCTCGAACACCGACGGCGCGAATCCGGCGCCGTCGCGGGCGAGACTGCGCTTCAGCACGAAGTCGAACAGCAGCGCATTGTGGTCGCGCAGTTCCCTGAGCGGCGCGACGGCGGCGGGATCGAGCAGCCTGCGCGCCGCGAGCCCCGGCAGCGAGATCACCGGCAGCACGGCCGGCAATGGGTAGTCGGAGCCGTTGAGCAGCCGTGGATGCCAGTCGCGCCGCGCCAGCAGCGATTCGATCACGTCCATCCGGTTGCCCTGCGTGACGGCGGAGATGTCGCCGCGCAGGTTCGCGCGATGTCGCGGCTCGTCCATCAGGCGCGCGAACAGCGCGAAGTTGTCGACGAGCGGCGGGTCCGGCCGGTCGAGGTCGCGGCCCATCCCGAGCGACGCGCAGTGCGCGACCACGACGCGCACGCCGGCGTCGAGCGGCCGCCGCAGCAGAAGCGGATTGCCGAGATGCTCGCCGAATCCGCGCACGGCGCGCTCGTCGCCCGCGTGCGAGATGAGCGGCAGTCGCAAGGTACTTGAGCTTCTCGTAGAAGCGGTCGCAGCGCTCCGACGCCGGATCGATGCCCTGCGCGGACGGCAGCCACTTCACCGCGCGCGCGCCGCGCGCCTTCGCGGCATCGAGCCGGTCGAGCGCGTCCGGCGCGTACGGATGGACGGAGGCCGCCCACTCGAACACGTCGGGATGCCGCGCCGCCAGGTCGGCCGCATACGCGTCGGGCACGTGGAACGTCGAGCGCTCGCGCACCGGCGCGCCCGTCTCGTCGCGCGCCCAGTCGAAGGCCAGGAGCAGCGTGCGGAAGCCCGGCGCCATCGCCTCGCACTGGTTGAGCAGGCGGTCGACGACGCTCTCGTCCACGCGGCCGGGCGAGTCGTGCGCGCAGCCCGCGTTCATGTAGAACAGGCGCTGCACGTATTGCGCGCGGCTGCCAGATGCGCTCCATCGCCGGATTGATCCAGATGCCCCTGCCCGAATCGCCGTTGCCGATCACGTGGCAGTGGACGTCCCACACGTCGCGCGCGTCGAGCCCGTGCCACGCCGCGGCGACCAGCGCGTGCGTGCGCAGGTGCTGCGGCATCACCGCGTGGCAGGCGTTGAGGATGCCGTCGGAGAACGAGAAGTCGCATCCGCCGAGCAGCCCGGCCGCGCCGGCGGCGCCGAGAAAGCGGCGGCGGTTCACGGCGCGCGCGTCTCGTCGATGGACGTCGCGGAAGCGCAGCATGTCGGTCAGGCGTTCCTCGCGGTCGGCGGTGAAGCCGCAGGCGCCGTCCCACGTGCGCGGGTTGCGCCACGTGCCGAACAGCATGTCCCAGAGGACGACGTCGCCGTAGTTGTCGCGATGCTGGCCGTGCTCGTGATGGATGCGATGCATTTCCGGCCGCTGGAACACGTACCCCACCCAATGCGGCGTGCGGCAGTTCGTGTGATAGAAGAATTCGCCCAGCGCCGTGCAGAGCGTGTAGACCGCGCCGGCCTCGGGAGTCAATCCGAGCACGGGATAGACTAGCACGCTGCCGACGAGCGAGTTCACGACCATCTCCAGCGGATGCTTGTAGAACGACGTGATGACCTCGAGGCGCCGCGGGCTGTGGTGGATCTGGTGGAAGTGCCGCCACAGCCAGTCGACTTCGTGCCGCCAGCGGTGCCACCAGTAGAAGACGAACGTCGCGACGAAGTACGCGGCGAGCCCGGCGGCGCCGGCCGGCAGCGTCTCCGACAGGCCGAAGAGCGACGCGCCCTGGCACCAGCGCTCCCACGTGAAGCCCGCCACGACGACGACGCCGAGCTGCACGGCATTGAGCGCGACGACCCGCAGCGGCCACGTGCGCACGACCGGCAGGCGCCAGCCCGGCGCCAGGCGCTCGAGCAGCAGGCAACCGGCGAACACGGCGAAGATCGTCGTCAGCATCGGCGCGCTCACATGTCGGACAGGTAGGCGAGCACGTCCTCGAGCCCCGCGCGCACGGCGCCGGGGTCGGTCCGGTACCAGACTTCCTTGCCGACCTTCTCGGCGTGCAGCACGCCGGCCTCGCGCAGCACCTTGAGGTGGTGCGCGACGGCGGAGCGCGACAGCGTCGACGCCGCGACGATCTGGCCGACCGTCAGCCGCTCGCCCGGCTCGAACATGAGCAGGATGCGCTGCCGGTGCTCGTCGCCCAGCGCGACGAACATGCGCGCCGTGCGCCGCCAGGCGCGGGGGACGTTGCGGGCGTAACTCGGTCGCATCTGCGGTCGGCGGAGTGTGCTTATATGACTAATGGACTAGTTATGTAGTCGCAATTCAACCCCGGGACGGGCGCCTGTCAAGCACCCCCCGGACGCGGCCGACGAACGGTC
>CAVTDH010000006.1:0-266973 GCA_963733435.1 uncultured beta proteobacterium | reverse complement strand
CGCGTTCTGCTCGACCACGAGGATGCTGATGCCGGAGCGCGCGATCTCGCGGATCGCGTCGAACACGACGCCGACGATCAGCGGCGCCAGGCCGAGCGACGGCTCGTCGAGCAGCAGCAGCCGCGGCTGCCCCATCAGCGCGCGGCCGATGGCGAGCATCTGCTGCTCGCCGCCCGACAGCAGCCCGGCCTTCTGCGCACGCCGCTCGTGCAGCTTGGGGAACATCGTGTAGACGCGGTCGAGCGACTGCGCGCGCTGCGGGCGCACGCGCGGGTCCGTGGAGCCCAGGTACAGGTTCTCCTCGACGCTCATGTTGGGAAACACCTGCCGGCCTTCCGGGGACAGGCAGATGCCCTCGGCCACGCGGCGGTGCGCGGGAAGTTCGGTGATGTCGGTGCCGCCGATCAGGATCTGCCCGGCCCGCGGCCGCAGCAGCCCGGTGATGGCGCGCATCGTCGTGGTCTTGCCCGCGCCGTTGACGCCCAGCAGCGTGACGACCTCGCCCTGCCGCACCGTGAGGTCGACGCCGTCGAGCACGATGGAGTCGCCGTAGCCCGCGTGCAGCCCGCGCAACTCGAGCAGCGCCGGCTTCATGGCTTGCCTCGCGTCCGCCGCATGCGCCGGGCAAAGCCGTCGCGGATGCCGCCCCACACGCCGTTGGGCAGGAACAGGATGCACAGCACCAGCGCGAGACCGTAGACCAGCAGGCTGAAGCCCTTGGTGCCGAGCCAGATGCGCGTGGCCTCCGACAGCAGCACGCCCAGCAGCGCGCCGATCACCGGGCCCACGAGCGTGTGGATGCCTCCCAGGATCGGCGCGATCTGCGCGAGGATCGTGATGTGCAGGTCGAACGCGATGCCCGGGTCGATGAAGCCGCCGTACCAGACGCGCACGCCGCCCGCGAATGCCGCCATACGCGCCCGACAGCGCGAGCACGCCCACCCGGAAGCGCACCGGATGCACGCCGAGCATCTCGGCCGCGGCCTCGTTCGCGCGCATCGCGCGGAACGCGTAGTGCGACGGCATCCGCGACAGCACCCACGACAGCCAGACCGCGGCGACCGCACCGACGACCATCAGCGCCGCGACGAACTCGGGGCCCATCCGCAGCTTGGGATTCATGTACATGCCTTCGCCGCCACCGGTCAGGCCGGGCAGCATCACGGCCAGCACGCGCAGGCCCTCGGACAGCGCCAGCGTGGAGATGGCGAAGAAGATGCCCTTCAGGCGGCCCGTGATCACCGCCAGCAGGCCGCCCGCCAGCGCGCCGACGAGCATCGCCGGCACCAGCGACACCGCCATCGGCAGCCCCAGCTTGTTCGCGGCGAGGATCGCCGTGTAGCTGCCCAGGCCCCAGAACGCGGAATGCCCGAGCGAGATGAGGCCCGCGTTGGCCGCGAGGTTCCAGCTGATCGCGAGGATCATGAGGCTCGCGGCGGACACGATCCAGTCGTTGACGACCGCGCTCGCGACGAACGGCAGCGCGAGGCAGGCGAGCGACGTCGCGACTGCCAGCGCGATGCGCGCACCGCGGTGGCTAGTCATCGACGGCATGACCCAGGATGCCCCGTGGTCGCAGGATGAGGACGATGAACAGCACGACCAGCGCGACGCCCTCCGCCCAGCCGCCGCCCTCCGGCACGAAGTACGCGACGCCGGTCTCGGCGAACGCCAGCAGGAACGCGGCGATCAGCGTGCCGCCGATGCTGCCCAGGCCACCCAGCACGACGATCGCGAAGCCCTTGACCAGCATGTGGAAGCCCATGAACGGCGAGATCGTGAGGAGGAAGCTCACGACGGCACCGGTGGCCGCACCCAGCGCGGCGCTGACCATGAACGACAGCATGAACATCGCGGTCACGTTGATGCCGACCAGGCGCGCGGCGTCCGCGCGCTGCGCCACCGCCTGGATCGCGCGGCCGAGTTCGCTCCGGCGGAGCCAGACGAGGAGCCCGACCGTCAGCGTGATCGAAACCGCGAACGCGATCAGCCGGCCATACGGAACGGTGACGCCCAGGAACGAACCCGCGGCCAGCGAGTAGGCGGTGGTGACCGAGCGCTCGTCGCCGGTGAACGCGAGCGCCGCGAGGTTCTGGACGATGAGGCCCACGCCGAACAGCAGCAGGATCTGGTTGATGTGGGGCGCGTCGAGCGCGTGCTCCAGCGTCAGCCGGAAGATCACGTAGCCGACCAGCGCCACGGCGATCGCCACCAGCGGCAGGCTCAGGAGCGGATCGATGCCGGCGTACGTGGCGAACATGTAGGCGCCGTACGCGCCCAGCATGATCATCTCGCCGTGCGCGAAATTGATGATGCGCGTGACGCCGAAGGCGAGTGCCAACCCCACCGCCATCAGGCAATAGAGTCCGCCCAGCAGCAGCGAGTCCAGCACGAACTGCGGAAACAGTGTCATCGTCGGGCGCCTACCAGGGGGCGTCTCGCGCGTGGGCAGCGGGCGGCGTCGCGCACCGCCCGCGGCGACGCGCGAACGCCCCGTGGGGTCAGTACTTGATCGGCTTCAGCTGGCCGTTGGCGAACCGCTTCGGGAAGACGGTGACGAACTTGTCGCCTTCGCGCTGGTACACCACCATCTCGTTGAACGCCTGGTTGAGCGCGCCGCCCTTGGTCGGGATGAACTTGCTCTCGCCCAGCATCGTGTCCACCCCGAGGTTGCGCAGTTCCTTCGCGACCTTTTCCTTGTCCGGACCGCCGGCGCGCTCGATGGCGAGGAACAGCATCGCCGCCGACGTGTAGACGGTGACGTCGAGGAACTCGGGCTCGCGGTTGTACTTCTTCTTGAACGTCGCCTCCCAGTCCTTCATCGACGGGAAGATCTTCGGGTGCTTCTTGTCGGCGGGCGCGTCCATGCCGGGAAGGTACGTCGTGGCGCCGATCCATCCGTTACCGGCTTCGCCGACGGCCTCCGACCACGTCTGCAGCTGCGGATAGGCGGTACCGACGAGATACGGAATGCCGAGCTTGCCGACGTGGATCTGCTTGGCCAGCACGATGCCGTCGGTGGTCTGCACGATGCCGACCAGCACGTCGGGTTTGGCGAGGCGGATCTTCTGCAGCACGGGATTCATGTCGGTGGCGTTCTCGCGCACCAGTTCCGTCGCGACGACCTCGAAACCCGCTTCGGTGTAGTGATCCTTCGCCGGCTGCAGCTGCGACCGGCCATAGCTGCCGTCCGAGTAGACGATCGCGACCTTCTTGCCCTTGCCGATCGCGCCGGCGATCGCCTTCGCCGTGCCGTCGTGATAGTGGTACGCCCACGGATACGTGTGGAAGACGAGCGGCTCGTTCGCGATGGCCTCCTCGAAGCTCGGCGCCGACGAACCGGGGACGATCCACAGCGCCTTCTGCTGCCGCCAGGCCGGCACCGCCGCAGCCACCAGCCCCGACGTGATCGGGCCGACGACGAAGTCGACCTTCTCCTTCTCGAGGAGGTCGGTCATCGCCGACACCGTGCCCTGGTTGGTGCTCTGGATGTCGCGCACGAGGACGTCGAGCTTGTAGCCCGCGACCGAGCCGCCGAACGCGTCGACCGCCATCTCGAGGCCGCGCTGGCCCTGCGCACCGTAGGCGACGAACTTGCCGCTGACCTCGAGCGGCGCGCCGATGCGGATGACCTTGGGCGCCTGCGCGAGCGCCGAGCCCGCGGCGAGCGCCGCGAGACCCGCAGCCGCCGCGACGACATACCGGATGATCTGCATGCTGGTTTCCTCCTGGTGCGGCGCCGGACACTCTCGCGGTGTCGCGTCGCCATCGCTTTCCGCACGCGCGTTGCGCGCCGGTCCTCGTTTCGCAATCGCCGCTTCGCACCGCCGGCCGGGATACCTGCGTTCCACCTGGTGGGACGATGCCCGCCTATCGGCACAAAACAAGCGAAACGGTACTGGACGAGGAATGGCCTGTCCAGTAGAATTTTTTCCGATCGTTCCATCAGATGAAACGCGTCCTGTTGGGTAGCATCGCGTTGCGGACACGCCGCCACGATGGCCATTCCACCCCGCCCGGCACGACGGAAGTTTCGCGAGGGCGCGCGGGTCGCCCCGCCCATCGAGACCCGCACGAGGAGGAAACGTGGAGTACCAGGACATCATCTACGCCGCCGCAGGCGGCATCGCGACCATCACGATCAACCGGCCGGACGTCCGCAATGCCGTACGTCCGAACACGTACGAGGAACTCACGCACGCGACGCAGCGGGCGGCGGCCGATCCGGAGATCGGCGTGGTCGTGTTCACCGGCGCCGGCGACAAGGCGTTCTGCTCCGGCGGCGACGTCCGCGACCAGCAGACGCGCGTCCCCGAGGTCGGCCGCGTCCACATGCGGCGGCTGTTCGCGCTGTCGTCGGCGATGCGCATGTGCGACAAGCCGATCATCGCCAAGGTGCGCGGCTTCTGCGTGGGCGGCGGCAACGAGATCAATCTCTTCTGCGACATGACGATCGCGAGCGACGACGCGAAGTTCGGCCAGGTCGGCCCGCGCGTGGGCAGCGTGCCGATCTGGGGCGCGTGCCAGCTGCTGGCGCGCTACGTCGGCGAGCGCAAGGCGCGCGAGATGCTCTACACCTGCCGGCTCTACACGGCGCAGCAGGCGCTCGACATGGGGCTCATCAACGAGGTGGTGCCGGGCGAGGAGCTCGACGCCGCCGTCGACCGCACGTGCCAGGAGATTCTCGACAAGAGTCCGCAGAGCATCCGCATCGCCAAGGTCGCGCTCAACGCGGGCTCCGACCAGGAGTTCTACAGCTCGTTCTTCCCGACCGCCGAATTGCTCGCGTCGATCTACGGCAACGCCGAGAACATGGAGGGCATCACCGCCTTCCTGGAGAAGCGCAAGCCCGACTACCGCAAGTTCCGCGTCCGTCGCACCAAGGTCTGAACAAGGGGATGCCGATGGACTACGGATTGCGCGATCGCACGATTCTCGTCACCGGCGGCGCGCGGGGCATCGGCTTCGCCGCCGCGGAGCTCTTCGCCGCGGAGGGCGCGAAACTCGCGCTGGTCGACATCAACGGCGCGGCCGCGGAAGCTGCCGCCGCGCGCATCGCGGCCGCCGGCGGCAAGGCCATCGGGATCGGCGCCGACATCACCGACATCGCGCAGTGCGCGGCGATGATCGCCCGCGCGCAGGACGCGCTGGGACCGCTGTGCGCACTGGTCAACAGCGCGGCGGTGCTCGACGACAAGACGTTTCTCGAATCCACCCCGGCCGACTGGCAGCGCATCGTGAACGTCTGCCTGTACGGCGCGATGAACGTCCTGCATTCGGCGCTGCCGGGCATGGTCGAGCGGCAGTACGGCCGCGTGGTGTTCCTCGCGTCCGACTCGGCGCGCATGGGGCAGGCACGGCTGTCCTACTACGCGGCGGCGAAGGCCGGTGTCATCGCGCTGGTCAAATCGGTCGCGCAGGAAGTCGGCGGCTCGGGCATCACGCTCAACGTGGTGTCGCCCGGCGCGACCGACACGGAGCTGCGCAAGGAGCGCGAGGCGGGACTGCGCGCCAGCATGGGCGAGGAGAAGTACGCGCGCCGCGTGAAGTCCGTGCTCAGGATGTACCCGACCGGCCGCATCGGCCAACCCGCCGACATCGCCGGCGCGATCCTCTACCTGTGCAGCGCCCCCGCGGGCTGGGTGACCGGCCAGGTCCTCAGCGTCAACGGCGGCTTCACGATGCCCTAGGAGCTCGACGTGGACTTCGCACTGACCCCGGAACAGGAAATGATGCGCGAGGCCGCGCGCGCGATGGTCGAGCGGGAGATCGTACCCGTGCTCGCCGCGAACGACGCGAACCGGCCGCTGCCGAAGCCCGCGCTGCTGTCGATCTACGCGCGCGCTCGCGAAGCTCGGCATCACGGCGCCGCGGATCCCGGAGGCCGACGGCGGCGGCGGCCTCAGGATGCTCGACTACGGACTCATGTTCGAGCAATTGCCGCCCGTGATCTCGATCTCGCTGCTCGCGCACGAATGCACGATCGCGCGGATCTGGTCCGAGACCACCGCCGAGAACCGTGGCCGCTTCCTGCCCGACCTCATCGCCGGCCGCAAGATCTGCTGCACGGGGACCACCGAGCCCGACGTCGGCTCCGATCCGCGCAGCGTGAAGACGCGCGTCGTGGCCGACGGCGACGAACTCGTCATCACCGGCCGCAAGATGTGGATCACCAACGTCACGGTCTGCGACGTGATGAACGTGTCGTGCGCCGAGGGCACCGACGCGCGCGGCCTGTCGAAGCTGCGGCGCGTCGTCGTCGAGCGCGACAAGACGCCCTTCGAGACGCGCGAGATCCCGTCGCTCGGACTGCGCCAGGGCCATCTCGGCGAGGCGATCCTCGAGGGCCTGCGCGTGCCGGCGGCCAACGCGCTCGGCAACGCCGGCGACGCCGCGCGCACGCTGACGCTGACGTGGAACGGCAACCGGCCGCTGGTCGGGCTCGCCGCGGTGCACCTGGCGCAGCGCGCGCTCGACGCCGCGCGCGAGTACGCGGGCGTGCGCGTCCAGTTCGGCACGCCGATCGCCGGCCACCAGCTGATCCAGAAGAACCTGGCCGACATCGAGATGGCCGTCACCACCAGCCGCCTGCTCTGCTACTTCGCGCTCGACTGCATGGATCGCGACGTACGGGCCAACGGCACGTCGGCGATGGCCAAGCGGTACGCGACGACCGCCTGCGAGCAGGCGATCTCGATGGCGATGCACATCCACGGCGCGATGGGCATCAGCACCGAACTCGGGCTCGAGCAGCTCTATCGCGACGCGCGCATGCTGCCGATTCCCGACGCGACCAACGAAATCCTGACGCTGATCCAGGGTCGCGAGTTGACCGGCATCGAAGCGTTCCGGGCCTGACCTCGGCCCGACCACGATGGAGCCCGCCGCGCCCCTCTCCGGTGTCGTCGTCGCCGAGCGCGGCGGACGGCTGGCCGCCGCGGTCGCCGGGACCCTGCTGGGCGAACTCGGCGCCACGGTGTTGCGGCTCGAGGACGCGGCCGGCCGGCCGCATTCCGATCCGCCCGCGTGGCATGCGCATCCGGTCGCGCTCGAGGGCAAGCAACGCTTCCGCGCGGACGGGGATACCGGGCGGGACGAGGCCTGGGCCGCGCTTTGCGCGGGCGCGCACGTCGCGCTGGTGTCCGATCCCGCCTGCATCGCCGCCGCCCTCGACGTGCCGCTGACCGCCGTCGTTACCGCGTTCGGTGCCGATGCGCCCGACATCGCCGCCTGCGAGCTTGCCGTGCAGGCGCGCTCCGGCGCGATGGCGACCACCGGTCCCGCGCGCGGTGCACCGTGCGCGGTGCGCGCGCCGCTGCTGGAGTTGCTGGCCGGCGTCAACACGGCGACGTCGGTGCTCGCCGCGCTGCGCGCCGGCACCCGCGGCATCCTCGACCTCGCGCTCTTCGACAGTGCGCTGGCGCTGGCCGGCACCTTCCATCCGCAGGCGCTCGCCGATCCGGCGCGGCGCTTCCGGAACGGGTCGCGACACACGCTGTGCGCACCCTGGAATTCGTACCGCACGTCCGACGCCTGGGTGACGATCTGCATTGCGTCCGACGACCAGTGGACCCGGTTCGCCAACGCGATCGGCCGCGCGGACCTCGCGCAGGACCGCGCGCTCGCGACGTCGCTGCAACGACTCGCCGCGATCGAGGACGTCGACACGGCCGTGACCCGCTGGACGCAGGTGCGACCCGTGGCCGACGTCGTGCATGCGCTGCGCGCCGCCGACCTGCCGGTGTCGGCCGTGGCCACGCCCGGCCCGGACGTGGCCACGGTCGTGCGCACGGTCGCGCGGGACGACGGCAGCGCATGCGCGGCGCCGGGGCCGCTGGCGTGGCTTTCGCGCACGCCGTTGCGGCAGGCGGCGCGCATCGCCGCGCCGCGGCCGATCGGCGCGGCGCCCGGCGCGCGTTCGCCGCTCCCGCCCGCGGCGACCCCGGCAACCCCGTTGCGCGGCCTGCGGGTGGTCGAGCTCGGCCCGTTCACCGCAGGACCGCTGGCGACGCGCTACCTGTCCGACCTCGGCGCCGACGTGATCAAGGTGGAACCCCCCGGCGGCGAGCGCTCGCGCAGCTGGCAACCGCGCGCCGCGCACGCGAGCCACTACTTCGCCAACTACAACTGCGGCAAGCGCAGCGTCGAGCTCGATTTGGCCACGCCGGCCGGCGCCGCGGCGTTGCGCGCGCTGCTGGCCGACGCCGACGTGTTCGTGCAGAACCTGAAGCCCGGCGCGCTCGCGCGGCTCTCCATCGACCTCGATGCGCTCGTCGCCGCGCAGCCGCGCCTCATCGTCTGCAGCATCTCCGGCTACGGACGATCGGCGACGCCTGCCGCCGCGCTCGACATGGTCGTGCAGGCGGGCGCCGGCCTGATGGCGCTGGTCGACGGCCCGACCGACTCCGGGCCGCTCAAGACCGGCTTCTCCTACGGCGACCTGACCGCCGCGCACGTCGCGGCATTCGCGATCCTGGCGGCGCTGGTCGAGCGCGACCGCAGCGGACGCGGGCAACTCATCGACATCGCGATGCACGATGCGCTCGTCTGGCTCGCCCAGCTGGGCTGGCCGGACATTCCGGGTCCCTCGTATGCGGTGACCGGCGACGCCGCGGACTGGACGCTGCGCGTGGCCGGCGAAGCGCCCGAACCCGTGCTCGAGGTCGCCGCGGCGGTCGGCGGCGACGACGCGCGGCGCCGACGCACGCTGCGTCCCGTGCGGGCCGGCGCCGACGACGTGTGGCAAGTGCTGGCCTCGCCGCACCGCTGGCGCGGCGCGCCCTCCGACATCGGCGCGTTCGTCGCCGTGGCGGGATCCGACAATCCGCGCGCCTGAGGCGGCGCGCCAACCCTAGCGCTCCCGGGAAACCCATGGTCCGTGCGTTGCTCCGCTCGCTTGCCATCCTCGAGTGCTTCTCGCTGGAGAAGCCGGCACTGACGCTGCAGGAAATCTACCGCAAGGTCGAGCTGCCGAAGTCGACGACGTTCAGGCTCGTCACCACGCTGCAGAACGCGGGCTACCTGCTGCAGCGGACCGACGCGCGCTACACGCTGTCGTTCAAGCTCCTGCTGCTGGGCAGCGTCGTGCGCGAGACGCTCGACGTGCGCGAGATCACGCGACCGATCATGGAGGATCTCGCGCGATCCACCGGCGAAACGGTGACGCTGTCCACGCGCAGCGACCTCGAGCGGATCTGCCTCGACGTCGTCGAGAGCAGCTCGTTGTTGCGCAGCATCGTGCTGCCCGGCGATCGCCTGCCGCTGCTCTACGGCGCCACCGGCAAGATGTTCCTGGCGCAGCTCGACGACAAGGCGATCGAGAAGATCCGGGTCGCGCAACAGATCCCCAAGAAGCGCATCTCGCGCAAGGCCCTGATGCAGATGGTCGAGGACATCCGCGCCCATGGCTATGCGCTGACGCGCGACGACCGCGTCGACGGCGTGATGGCGATCTCGGTGCCGATCCGCGATGCCTCGTCGGACGACGTCCGTTACTGCATGACCGTCACCGGGCCGTCGACGCGCTTCCTCGGCCGCGAGCAGGCGCTCATCGACCAGATGCTGCGCGTCGGCAAGCGCGTGTCCACGCTGCTGGGGCACATGCCCGCGCGGCCGCCTGCGGGATAGCGCCGGGCGCGCGACGACCATGACCGGCCAGGCATTGAGCGGCATCCGCATCGTCGACCTGACGACGGACTTCGGCTATGCGGCGAAGCTCTTCGCGGAGCTCGGCGCGACCGTCGTGCTGGTCGAGCCGCCGGGCGGGAGCCCGGCACGCGCACGGCCGCCGCTGGGTCCTGGTGCCAGTGCATGGTTCGCCTACCGCAACTGCGGCAAGCACAGCATCGTGCTCGACACCGAACGCCCGGACGAGCGCGCGGAGCTCGCGCGCCTGTGCGCCGGCGCCGACATCGTGTTCGACGACCGCCCGCAGGCGCACTGGCAGGCGCGCGGTCTCGGCTGGGACGCGCATGCATGCGGCGAATCCGGAACTCGTCTGGTGTTCCATCACGCCGTTCGGACAGACCGGGCCCGCGGCGGGTGCTGCCGGCTGCGACTTGATCGCGATGGCAAGCGGGGGCATGGCCTGGCTTGCCGGCTACGAGGATACGGGGCCTCTGGTCGGCGACTGCGGCCTCGCCACCACGTCCGCTGCCCAGTACGCCGCGGTGATCGCGCTGATCGCGATGCTCGGCCGCCGCAACGCCGGCGGCGGCCAGTTCGTCGACGTGTCGATGCAGGAGGTCGTGGCACTCGGAACCGAGACGGCACCGCAGTTCCTGGCGATGAAGGGCATGACACGCACGCGGCTGGGCGAGCGCGCGAAGCAGGCCGGCATCGGTGTCTATCCGTGCGCCGATGGGCATGTGTTCGTCTACGCGGCGGAATCCGGTGTCGGCCGCGGCTGGAACCTGCTGGCGCAGTGGATCTGCGAAGCCGGCGTGCCCGGCGCCACCGAACTGCTCGATCCGCGCTGGCAGGACAACGCCTTCAAGGCGCGGCTCGAGCAGCGCACCCGGTTCGACGAACTGTGGCGCGAGTTCGCGGCGAACCGCGACCGGCAATCGCTGTTCCGCGAAGGCCAGCGCCGGCGCATCGCGCTCTCGCCGCTGAACGGCGCGGCCGACGTGCGCGCGGACGAGCATCTCAACGCACGCGGATTCTTCGACGCACGCGGATGGCCGGGGGCCCCGTACCGCCTTTCCGCCACGCCATGGCGCGCGCAACGGGGGATCGGCGCACCCGGCGGCGATGCCGATCTCGTGCGCGCCACCGCGCAACGCGGCCGGGCACCGGCGCCCGCGCTGCCCGCGGCGGGCACGTCGTCGCTGCCGCTCGCCGGTCTTCGCGTCGTCGACTTGACGTGGGTCGGCGCCGGTCCGTTCACCACGAAGCTGCTGGCGGACTTCGGTGCGGAAGTGTGGAAGATCGAGTCGGCGACGCGGCCGGACCAGCTGCGGCGCGCCGAACCGATGAGCGCGGCCGGCGGGCTCGATGCGAGCGGCTACTTCGCCAACCGCAACACGAACAAGAAGAGCGTGACGCTCGACCTCAAGCGTCCCGCGGACCTCGCGCGGATCAGGGAACTGCTGGCGACGGCGGACATTGTCGCCAACTCGTTCTCGCCCGGCGTCATGGAACGATTGGGGCTGGCGTGGGCCGAGGTCGCGCGGATCAATCCGCGCGCCATCTACCTCGGCATGCCGTTCGCGGGCGACGAAGGGCTCTATCGCGACTACCTGGGCTACGGCATCAACATCGCGACGCTCGTCGGGCAGTACGGCCGGCACGCGCTCGCCGGACGCCTGCCGGTGGGTACCGGCACCAACTTCCCCGACCACCTGCCCAACCCGCTGCACGCGTGCTTCGCGGTACTCGCGGCGCTCGCCTGGCGCGCGCGCTCGGGCCAGGGCCAGCGGATCACGGTCGCGCAGGTCGAGTCGACACTCGCCGCGTGCCCGGACGCGGTGCTCGACGTGGCGGCCACCGGCGGGGAATCGCCGCCACCCGCCTACATCGAGCCATGGCGCGCGCCACACGGCATCTTCCGCTGCGCGGGCGAGGATCGCTGGTGCGCGCTGTCCATCGCGGACGACGCGGGGTTCGCGCGCCTCGCCGCATTGCTCGGGCACGCCCTGCTTCCGCCCTCCGCGCGCTTCGACCAGCGCCCGGTCGTCGACGCACTGGTCGCGGCGTGGTTCGCGCAGCGCGGCGCGGAGGAAGCGGTCGCGCAGTTGCGCGAGGCCAACCTCGCGGCCGCCGTCGTCGCCACGCCCGACGACCTGCTGCATCGCGATCCGCAGCTTGCCGCGCGCGGCTTCTGGCAGTACCTCGACCATCCGGTGATGGGCCGCGGCGTCTATCACGGGGTCGCCGCCGCCTGCTCGCGCACGCCCACGCGCTACCGTACCGGGGCGCCGCTGCTCGGGCAGCACAACGACGAACTCGCGCGGCTGGCGGACGCGGCGCTCGTGAAGGACTGACGATGGACTTCGAACTGCCCGAGGATGTCGTGCAGGTGCGCGACAGCGTGCGCCGCTTCGTCCGGGACGAACTGCTGCCGCTGGAACGACTGGTGATCCGGCGCGAAGCCGAACGCGGCCTTGCGGACACGCCGATCGTGCCGCCCGACGTCGCCGCGGCGCTCGACGCCAAGGCGCAGGCGCTGGGGCTGTGGGGCATCGACGTGCCCGCCCGGTTCGGCGGGCAGGACCTGGGCGCGCTGGTGAAGTGCGTGGTCACCGAGGAACTCAAGTACTCGATCGTGCCCTTCGTGCTGCGACCGGACAGCCCCAACCTCCATTTCCTGCAGCAGTGCGCGCGCGGGCCGCAGATCGAGCGCTACCTGCTGCCCTATGCGGCCGGCGAGAAGAAATCGTGCCTCGCGCTCACCGAAGCGGGCGCGGGGTCGGATGCGGGCGCGATCGCGATGCGCGCCGTGCGGATTCCGGGCGGCTGGCGCCTCATCGGCAGCAAGACGTTCATCTCGAATGCGAAGAGCTCGGATTTCATCATCACGATGGCCGTCGCGGAAAGCGAGACCGGCGAGCGCCTCGGCATCTCGGCGTTCCTCGTCGACCGCGACACGCCGGGGCTCACGATCCCCGCGTCGTACCCGATGATCGGCGAATACCACCCGTACGAGATCCACTTCGACAACGTCGAGGTCACCGACGACCAGGTGCTGGGCGAGATCGGGCGCGCCTTCGCGCCGCTGCAGCGGCGCCTGAGCATCCGCCGCGCGGAGATCGGAGCGCGTTGCGTGGGCCTCGCGCAGCGCTGCCTCGACCTGATGATCGAGCAGGCGGGCCTGCGCGTGACGTTCGGCAAGCCGCTGGCCGAGCGGCAGAGCGTGCAGTGGTGGATCGCCGATACCTGGCAGGAGATCGAAGCCGTACGCGTGCTCACCTGGCGCCTGGCGTCGCGCATCGATCGCGGCGGCGACATCCGCCGCGAGGCCTCGATGGTCAAGATCATGGCCACCGAGATGGTCGGGCGCGTCGTCGACCGCGCGATCCAGCTCTTCGGCGGCATGGGCGTCAGCAAGGAGCTGCCGCTCGAATACATCTACCGGCTGGTCCGCGTCTACCGGATCGTCGAGGGGCCGAGCGAGATCCATCGTTCGATCATCGCGCGCGACCTGCTGAACCTGCAGGGCAGCAAGCGATAGCGAACACGGCGCGGATCCACGGCGGACGCGCGCGCCTCCAGGGGCCCGCGCCCACATTGCGCCGGCCCGCACGCCGGTGCGTTAGCCGCAAGCGGGGACCGCGCACGCAACCGCGTAGAATCGCCGGCCCGCGCTCCCGCAGCGCTTGCCTCCCCGCCCCTCGCGCAACCCGCGAAAGCCACCCGACCTTGCCTGCGCGCCCATCGCTTCGCGATCTCGTGCTGATCCTCATGATCGTCCTGATCTGGGGCTTCGCGTTCGTGCCGATGCGCTGGGCGCTCGATACGGTGCCGCCGTTCGCGCTGGCCGCGCTGCGCTTCCTGTGCGCAGCGGTACCCGCGGTGTTCTTCGTCCGCCGGCCGAACGTTGCGTGGACGCTGCTCGTCGCCTACGGCTGCGCGATCGGCGTGTTCCAGTTCGGGCTCCTGTTCCTCGGCATGAAGCTCGGGATGCCGGCCGGACTCTCGTCGCTCGTGATCCAGACGCAGGCGTTCTTCACGATCGGGCTGGCCGCGTGGTGGCTGCACGACCGGCTGTCGTGGCACAGCCTGATCGGCGCCATCATCGCCGCGCTCGGGATCGGCGTGCTGGCGTGGCACAAGTTCGCCATGGGGGCGAGCGCCACGTTCGCCGGCTTCCTGCTGGTCGTCGCGGCGGCGCTCTCGTGGGCGGTCGGCAACGTGATCGCCAAGCACGCCGCGAGCACAGGCGCCGAGTCGGACCCGGGCGGTGTCGACATGTTCGCGATGGTCGTGTGGTCGAGCCTCGCCGCGCCGCTGCCCTTGGCGCTTGCATCGTATGCGTTCGAGGGCGGTCCCGCGGCCTGGGATGCCGTGGTGCGGATGACGTGGGTGCCGTGGGCGTGCGTGCTGTTCATGAGCTACTTCGCCACGCTGTTCGGACTCGCGCGCTGGAACGCGCTGCTGCATCGCTACCCGACCGCGGTGATCGCGCCGTTCGCGCTGCTGATCCCGGTGTCCGGACTGGTCAGCGGCGCGCTGTTCCTGGGCGAGCGTCTGGCGGCCGTGCAGTTCGCGGGCGTCGCGCTGGTGCTGGCCGGGCTTGCGTGGAACGTGTTCGGCGCGCAGGCTCGGGCGTGGATCGCCAACGCGTTCGACTAGCGATCCGCGACCCGTCCTTCGCCCCCGCCCGCGTTCACCACCGGCGTTGACCGGCCGCAACGACCGCGCCGCCGCTTCGCGGCACAATCGACAGCGAATCCCCGAGGAAGGCCGCGATGGCGACCCCCGTTCAACCCGCCCCCCCAGTCCCCGCGTCGGAAGTCCGGCTGCGCGAACTCTTCGCGTCCGGCCACCCGCTGTTCTACATCCTGTCCGGCGAGGAAGTCCGCATCGAGCGGCTGCTGCGCCGCGCCGCGCAGGGCATCGGCGCGAAGGCGATGCCGTTCTGGTCGTGGAGCCTGACCGAAGGCATGCGCGGCGGCGACGCCACGCCACCGGCACCGCACGCCACGGATCCGCGCGCGGCGCTCGACTTCATCGCCAACCGGACCGAACCCGCGATCTTCCACCTCAAGGACTTTCACGACCCGATGCGCACGGCGGCCGACGTGCGCCGCCGCCTGCGCGATCTCTACACGCTGTGCACGGAACGCGGCCAGATGGTCGTCATCACGTCGTCCATCCGCGAGATTCCCGACGAGCTCGTGAACAACCTGCTGTACTACGAGCTGCCGATGCCGGACTTCGCCGAGATCCGGGCGTTCCTCGAGGCGCGGGCCGCGGCCATCGCCGGCAGCGGCGTCTGGGTCGACACGCGCGAGACCACGCTCGACCTCATGACGCGGGCGCTGCAGGGGCTCTCGCTCGACGAGGCGGAGTTCGCGATCCGGCGCGCGATCGCGCAGACGGGCAAGCTCGGCCGCGAACTGCTCCCGGCGCTCTACGCGGAGAAGCGGCAGCGCGTGAACCGTTCCGGCACCATCGAATACATCGCCGAGGGCGGCGACATGGAACGGGTCGGCGGCCTCGAAGTGATGAAGAAGTGGCTGCTCGAGCGCCGCGAGCTCTTCCATCCGCGCGACGCGGTCGGCCAGGAACTGGTGCCGAAGGGCGTGCTGGTGATGGGCGTGTCGGGTTGCGGCAAGAGCCTGTCGATCAAGACGATCGCGTCGTACTTCGACCTGCCGCTCTACCGCATCGACATGGCCGAGGTGTTCTCGGGCCGGCACGGCACGCCGGAATGGGCGTTCGCGCAGGCGTGCCGCACGATGGAAGCGGTGGCGCCCGCCGTCGTCTGGTTCGACGAGATCGAGACGGGCGTCGCGTCGTCGGAATCCTCGGGCGAACAGGGCCGCATCTTCGCGTACTTCCTCACGTGGATGCAGGAGAAGGTCCGCGGGCTCTTCGTCGCCGCCACCGCCAACCGCATCGACCTCCTGCCCGCCGAGATGATCCGCAAGGGGCGCTTCGACGAGGTGTTCTTCGTCGACCTGCCGCACGACGGCGAGCGCCTCGAGATCCTGCAGATCCACCTGACGCGGCGCGGCCTGGATCCGGCCGGCTTCGACCTGAAGCGGATCATTCCGCTGACCAAGGGCTGGACCGGCGCGGAGATCGAGCAGTGCGTCGTGTCGGCGATCACGCGCGCGAAGCTGGAGCAGCGCGAGCTCACCTTCGACGACCTCCTGCGGACCGCCGCGCGCATCGTCCCGCTGTCGAAGACGATGAAGGAGCAGGTGGACCACATCCGCAGCTGGGCGCGCGACCGCGCGGCGCCGGCGTCGCTCGCGGAGTAGCAAGACCTGGCCGGGCATGAGCCGTGCGAAGGTCGCGTTCGGGATGCGGGCGCATGACAATTACCGTCGTCCCCGCGAAAGCGGGGACCCAGTGGCGTTGAATCGCCGCCCGGGTACGCTCCCTCAACGACGCTGGGTTCCCGCTTCCGCGGGAACGACGTACGGGGAGAGGTCAGGCGCCACGAAAACCGCGCCTTGCAGTCTCGCCGCTACGCCGCCGCGGCCAGCCGCCGTGACGCCGCGATCTGGCGAATGACGATCGGCACGACGATCAGGATGCCGATCGACGTGCTGACGATGCCGGGCGCGATCATCAGGATCGCCGCGACGACGCACACCAGCCGCTCCCACATCTGCATCTTCGTGAACATGTAGTTCGACAGCGCCGCCGCGAGCACCGTGATGCCCAGCACACAGCCGATGAACGCGGTGAAGAACTCGGCCCACGTGAAGCCGGTGACCATGATCAGCAGCGACGGCGCGAACACGAACACGAACGGCACCAGCGCCTTGCCGAGCCCCAGGCGGAACGCCGTGTTGCCGGTCTTGAACGGATCGGACCCCGCCATGCCGGCAGCCGCGTAGGCGGCGAGCGCCACCGGCGGCGTGATGTCGGCCAGCACGCCGTAATAGAACACGAAGAAGTGCGCGACGATCGGCTGCACGCCCAGCAGCACGAGCGTGGGCGCCGCGACCGTCACCATGATGATGTAGTTCGCGGTGGTGGGAATGCCGCAGCCCATCAGGATGCAGACGAGCCCCGTCATGATCAGCGCGGCGACGAGCGTCAGCGTCTTCATGTCCGCCCAGCCCGTGGGCAGCACGGAGAGCACGCCGCTCGCGAGCGTCTGCGCCGCCGACGTCACGATGTACGACATCTTGAAGCCCACCCCCGTCAGCGTGACCACGCCGATCACGATGCCGACCGTCGCGGCCGCCGCGCCGACCGCGAGCGCGTACTTGGCGCCGATCTCGAACGCGACGAGGACGGCGCGGCCGCCGATCCGCGACTCGCGGCCGAGCGCGCGATGGACGAACGGAACCGCCACGACCATCGCCACGAACACGTAGACGCCGTAGTCTCCGAACCACCGCGTGATCAGCCCGAGCAGCAGCGCATGCGACACCACCAGCGCCGCGTACTGCAGCGCGCTGGTGTTCTGCCGCGACGTGAAGAAACCCACGAGGATGCACGACGAGATGCCCGAGAACGCGGCCAGGTAGGGCGTGTTGCCCTGCACGATGATGCCGATCAGCATCACCAGCGGGATGAGCGTGGGCCAGTTCGCGCGCAGCGTCTTCGGCAGGTCCGGCAGCTCGTCCTTCGTGAGCCCGCGCAGCCCCTTGTTCTTCGCCTCGAAGTGCACCTGCATGAACACGCCGTAGAAGTGCATGAACGCCGGCACGATGGCCGCGATGATGATCGTCGAGTACGGCAGGTTCAGGAACTCGATCATCAGGAACGCGGCCGCGCCCATGATCGGCGGCGTGATCTGGCCGCCGGTCGACGACGCCGCTTCGACGCCGCCCGCGAAGTGCCGCGGATAGCCCAGCCGGATCATCGCGGGAATCGTCAGCGAGCCCACCGTCACCGCGTTCGCCACCGACGAGCCGGACAGCATGCCGAAGAGCGCGGACGCGAACACCGAGACCTTGGCCGGTCCCCCCGCATAGCGTCCCGCGATCGACGACGCGATGTCGATGAACAGCTGCCCCAGGCCGATCGCGGTGGCGAGCACGCCGAACAGCACGAAGTGGAACACGTAGGTGGCGACCACGCCGACCGCGATGCCGTAGATGCCCTGGCTCGTCAGGTACAGGTGGTTGATGAGGCTCGGCCACGACGCGCCCGAATGCCGCAGCAGGCCGGGAAACCACGACCCGGCGAGCGCATAGGTCATGAACAGCAGCGCAATGATCGGCAGCGGCCAGCCCATCGCGCGGCGCGTGGCCTCCAGCAGCAGCACGACCAGCACCGACCCCATCGCGACGTCGAGGTCCGACGGGTTGCCGACGCGAAACGCGAGGTCGTCGAAGATGTACGGGATGTACAGCACCGACAGCGCGATCGCCACCGCCAGCAGCCAGTCGTACCAGGGCACCCCGCCCGGCGCCGTGGCGGAGGGCTGCGTCGGGTTGGCGAGCATCGCCTTGCGCAGCGGAAAGACGAGGAAGATGAGCCCGAGCACGAACGCCATGTGCACGCCGCGGTGCGTCGTCTCGCGCAGCAGGCCGAAGCCGGCGGTGTAGTAGTGGAAGCACGACAGGACGATCAGCAGCGCAGTCACGAGCAGCGCCGCCGGGTTGCGGATGGGGCGGAAGCGCATCTCGGGGTCGAATTTCTCCTCGAGCTCGCGAGTCTTCTCGATTTCGACTTGCTGCATCGGCGATCCTACGTAGTACTGCCGGATTGAATGGCAACGCCCGCAAGACGCCCGTCGTCCCCGCGAAGGCGGGGACCCGGTGGCGTATGACGAAGGTCGCTGGATTCCCGCATGCGCGGGAATGACGGCGCGTATGTCATGTGCCTGATCAACGGCCGGCAGGAATCTCGCCGGCAGCCTTCGCAAAAAGCGGGGCCGGAAGTGCGTCCCGGCCCCGCTGCGTGGGTTTCCTTGCCGACGTCGGCTACTTCAGCAGACCGACTTCCTTGTAGAACTTCTCGGCGCCCGGATGGAACGGGATGCCGGCGCCCGCGGTGGCGCTGGCCTTGGTGATCGCCTTGCCCTTCGCGTGGCCGCTGTCGAGCAGCTTGCGCGAATTGTCGTTCCACGTGGCTTTGGTGATCTCGTAGATCAGCGCGTCCGGCTGCTTGACCGACGTGACCCACTGCGCGCCCACGGCGATGGTCTTGACCTCGCCCACGCCCTTGTACGTATTGGCCGGGATCGTGTCGTTCGCGAAGAAGCCGTACTGCTTCAGCATCTTGTCCACCTCGGGGCCGGTGACCGGAACCAGGTCGATGCCGCTGCCCGACGACGCCAGTTCCGAGATCGCGCTGGTCGGGTAGCCGCCGACGAAGAAGAACGCGTCGAGCCCGCCGTCGCGCATCTTGTCGCCGGCCTGGTTGGGCTTCAGGTACTCCGCGGTGACGTCCTTCTCGGACAACCCGTACGCGGCGAGGATGATCCGTGCGTCGACCAGCGTGCCGGAGCCCGGCTCGTCGAGGGAGACCTTCTTGCCCTTGAGATCCGCGACGCTCTTGATGTTGGCGCCCTTGCGCGCGACCAGGTGGATCGTCTCCGGGTACAGGTTGGCGATGAGGCGGAGGTCGCCGACCTTCGGCTTGCCGTCGTAGACGCCAGTGCCCGTGTAGGCCCAGTACGCGACGTCGGACTGCGTGAAGCCGGATTCGAGCTGGCCCGACTGGATGCCGTTGATGTTGGCCACCGAGCCGTTGGACGCGACGGCCGTCGCGACGACGCCCGGCGCGCCGCAGCTGCCGCCGTCGGCGCATGCGCGCGAGCCGGGCGGGTTGGAAATCGCATTGGCGAGGAGGCCGCCGATCGGGTAGTACGTGCCCGCGGTGCCGCCGGTGCCGATCCGGAAGAACTTGATGTCCTGGGCAACGGCCGCGGAGACCGCGGTGGTCGCGACGAACGACACCGCGAGGAGACGAAGGAGGAGGCTTGAACGACGCATGGCAGTGGCCTTTCGGGGGCGACGATGACGACCGTGAAGTGTCGCACGGCGCCCGCAACGGGACAACCCGCGCGGGGGCCGGCCCGCCGCCTCACCGCCGGTACGTCCGTCTTCGTCACCCGCCGGCGGGCCCGAGCCCGCCATCCGCGACGCTGGCGAAGCGGCGCGTCATTCACATGAATGAGGCGGCAAGCGGACGGGCACGCTACGTTCTAGGGCGTGCGAATACTCCGCCCGGCGGGTCCGCTCCAGCATCCGGTTGCGTTGCGCCCGACGTCGCGGCACGCTGACGCTGCACGCGAGGGCGCGACGCCGCGGCGGGCACGCGGCCGCAGCGACTGCGCGAACGGACGCCCCTCGACGCAACGGTCGGGATTCGCCGCACGCAACCCATCCGGGGGTACCCATGCCGATCATTCCGTTCCCGCTCCTGTGTTCCGACGGCAAGCTCAAGGACGCCGGGGAGCGGCTGCGCGACCTGGCCCCGGGCATGGTGCTCACCACCGGCCAGTCGGTCAGCGGCAAGGTCACGATCCTGATCGCGCTGGCCCACGCCATGGCCACCGATGGTCGCCCCGTCCTGCTGCTGAGCGATCAACCCGACGAGTTCATGCCGTTTCGTCCGCTCCCCGCCCACTGGAGCGAAACGCTCGTGCAGCCGAACGCGAAGGCATGGGACGAGGCGCTGCGCGCCGGATCGGCGGAGGACGCGCTGCTCGTCGTCGCGCCGCTCAACCGCGCGAACGCATCGTCCGCGATGGCGGCCGCCCGGACGCGCCGGGTGTTCGCGGCGCTGGATACGCTCGTGGCGGGGCTCGACGCGAGCTACGTGTTGCGCGACATGGGCGTGTCGTACGACGCCTTCGCCGACGGCGTGTGCTGCGTCTGGTCGCAGTTTCTCGTGGAAGCGCTGTGCGACGCCTGCGCGGTCGACGCCGCGCTGTCCCCGGAGGAGATCGAGTCGCTGTTTCCGACCGGACCGCGTTCCGGCGCGATCAAAAGGGAAGCCGGCTGCGCCGAATGCGAAGGGCGCGGCACCAAGGGAAGGGTTGCGATATCGGACGTCACGTTCATCACCGACGACGCGCGGCCGGTGGTACGCGGCGCCCTCGTCCAGGGCGTGACGCTGGCCATCGCACCCGACGACCACATCCCGGGCGGGGATCAGGCGCGCGAGCTGCTCGAACAGGGCACGATCGGCATCGATACCTACCGCGACGCGATACAGCGCAACCCGTTGCTCAGGACGCAGAACGCGCTCGAACTCGTCCGGTCCCAGTCGGTGAAGCTGACCAGCATGTTCGACACGTTCGTGCGGTCGCTCTGGCTCGACCTCGACGTGCTGAAGGAGGTGGCCGATCGCACCACCTCCGGCGTGATCGTCGCCGAGGAGGATCGCCGCATCCGGTTCGCCAGCGCCCGCGCCCGGCAGGCGATGAGTGCGGAAGGCGAGCTGTCGATCGTCGACGATCACCTCGTGGCGAAGAGCCCTCGCGTACGGAGCGCGCTCGCGGGTGCGCTCGCCAGGGCCGTCGGGCGCCAACCGGCCGCGACGCGGCTCGAAGTCGACAGCGGTGCGCATCGCGGCATCTACGTGACGCCGCTGCCCACGGTGCGCGGTTTCGCGAGCGGCATGCGGCGGCTCGCGCTCATCGTCGTGGGCAGCCCCGGAGGACCCGGCCTCCTGCCGAGCGGCCAGGACCTGCGCGAGTACTTCGACTTCACGCCGTCGGAGAGCAAGGTCGCGCTGCTGCTGTGCGCGGGCCTCGTTCCCAAGGAGGTCGCCCGCGAGTTGCAGGTGAGCATCCCCACGGTGCGCAGCCATCTGCGCGCACTCCTTGAAAAGACCGGCACGTCCCGCCAGGCGGAGCTCGTGCTGCTGCTGACCTCGTTGCCACGAACGGGTTGAGCCGCCGTCGTGCGGGGAACCGGGGTCGGGGGCATTTCGCGGCCGCTGCCCGGCGTCGAGCCGGACTTCGACGGCGACGACCTCCGGTACGCGATCCGTTCGCGGCCCGGCGCGGCGCGCAGGTATCGGGAACCAGGAGCGTGCGCGCCCCGGGCAGACCGTGAATCGAGCGCACGTGGACAAGGTTGGCGTGCGGTGGTCGCCCACTTTGCGCAAGACCACCGACGCGTTTCTTGCACTGCGTCAATGAATTTCGGCAGGACGTCGGTACCTTGGCATCCGACTTGCAACGGATTCAGCGAGCAGCCGCACACGAATGGTGCGGCTCGTGTGAACAGGCCGCCCGGCTCATGGAATGTCCGCGGCTGCCGAAGAAGAGTAATGGAGGCAACGCAGCACGCGGTGCGGGACCGGCGAGGAGAACGGGCCTGTCGCAAGCCGGGGATGTCATGCAGAAGTATCTCGCCGTCAACGAAGCCGCCAACCTGACGCGGCTGGACGCAAGCTATCGGGACCAGATTCGTACCCACATGCTCGGACTCGAACCCGACGCGCGCTACATGCGCTTCGGCAACCTCGCGTCCGACGCCTTCATCAGCCGCTATGTCGACGCCATCGACGTGCAGCGCGACCTGGTGCTGGGATGGCTGTACGACCACGGGCAGCTGCTGGCGGTCGTGCACCTCGCGCACGTCGCCGACGACGTGACCGAGTTCTCCATAAGCATCGTCGAATCGCTGCGCGGCGCCGGGCACGGCCAGCAGCTCACGCACGAAGCGCTGCGCATCGCGCGCGAGATCGGCTACGAGACGGCCTGCCTGCAGTTCCTCAAGGCGAACCGGCCGATGGCGGCGATCGTCGATCACTTCGCGAACACGCGCAAAGTCGACGGGACCGAGTGCCTGGTCGACGTGCCGCTGCCGGCGAAGATGGAGCGGCCATTCAATGCACCGCTGCGGTTGTTCGTGTTCGGCGGTCTCGCGTTCTAGCGTGCGGACTGCGCGGAGTCGAAGACTGCCGCGCACGGAAGACCTGCGTCATGCCCTCGGGCGACGGACAAGGTCGTTGCGCGGCCGCGCCGGGGCGCGCAGGCAACAGGCGTGCAGGCAACAGGCGCGCGCCGGCAGAAGGAGGTCACTCCCTTTGCGGGAGTGCGCCGGCGGGCGTCATTTGAGGGAATGGAAGGCCTTGTAGCATCTGAACCTGCGACCAGCGGATTACGAGTCTAGCCAACCCGGCCAGCGGTGGGTCGCAAGCGCTGGGAAGGTACACCCGTTCAGCGCTCAAGATCGCGCCGGAACTCGCAAACAACCCGACGCCAAATCCAGGGTGGGGCTCACTTTCGGAAAGCGCCCGGACGCCTGGTGCACTAATTGCTTTATGACTTCTCGAAGTCCACATCGCGTCTGCAGCCGGAACGCACTGGACCAATCGTCCGCAGATTCCACCTTCACAAGCCAAAACAACACGATGGATTCGCGGCATATCATTTCCTTCATTTTTGGCGTCACGCAATTCCAATGGCGCGGACGCGCTCGCGCCGCACTGACCGGCACGGTGCTTTGGATCGCGACCAATGGTTCGGTGTTGGCAGCCACCTCCCCACTGTCCGTGGTCCTCGATGATTGGGGAGTTCACCAGGTCGCGACATTCGGCATCAGTACGTGCGCGCTCACGAGCGCCGGTAGCGTCAAATGTTGGGGCTACAACAGCTTCGGACAGCTCGGCGATGGTACGACGACACCGCACTCCGCGCCGGCCGATGTCAAGAACCTCACCAACGGTGTCACGAGTCTGGCGGCGGGCTATTACCACGCCTGCGCGATCATGGGTACCGGTGGCGTCGTATGCTGGGGCCGCAATGGGGACGGCCAACTCGGCGACAACACCGACGTCGATCGACCCGTCGCCGCGGGGGTCAACGGGCTGCAAAATGGAACTACGGTGACCCTGGCCGCAGGTCTTTTTCATACCTGCGCGCTGACGAATTCGAAGAGCCTCAAATGTTGGGGCAACAATTCCGACGGCCAACTGGGCGATACCACCACCACGTCTCGGAGAACGCCTGTCGATGTCGTGGGCATTGCCGGTGTCGTCAGGAACTTCTCGGTAGGCGCTTTCCACACTTGCGCCGTCCTGACGAACGGGGACGTCAAGTGCTGGGGCCGCTACGACGGAGCGACGCCAGCGAGTGTTCCAGGACTCGCCGGCGGAATCACGGCCACTGCAGCGGGTTCCCGCCACACGTGCGCGCTGACCGCTGCCGGCGGCGTGAAGTGCTGGGGCTCGAACGACGTCGGTCAACTCGGAGACGGCACCACAGCACCTCGGTCGTCACCACTTGACGTTACGGGATTGACGGCGGGCGTCACCGCCATTGCGGCAGGAGAGTTGCACACGTGTGCGCTGATGACCTCGGGCCACGTGAAGTGTTGGGGATACAACGCTTACGGCCAGATCGGAGACGGAACAGCGTCCAATCGGCTCCTCCCGGTGGACGTGTCGGACCTGCCGGGCATCACGAAGACCATCGTCGGCAGCGCACAGCATACGTGCGCCGTCTCCCGCACAGGCGGCCTCAAGTGCTGGGGCGGCAATGTCTACGGCCAGCTCGGCGACGGAACCAATCTGCCGCGGCCGGGCATCGTGGATACTTTGGGACTTGGCGGCGCAGGAGGAAGCGTCACCAGTACGCCGCTGGGCATCAACTGCGGCTCCTATTGCAATGCGGCCTACGCCAGCGGCACGGCGGTGACGCTTACTCCCGTCCCAAGTCCTGACTATGTCTTCGCGGGCTGGCTCGGCGCGTGTTCCGGCACCGGCCCCTGTACGGTGACCATGAACGCAGCGAAGAGTGTTACGGCCTCGTTCGCGCTGGCAACTTTGAGCGGGTCGGCGACGCCAGGCGATGCGGCCGTGGTCCGCAATCCTTATGGACCGATCACGGTGTTCGGCGCGACTCTCACCGGCAACACGATTTCCAATTTCGCGGACGACACGGTCGTGCAACTGGGACCGATTGCCGGCGCCGCCAGCAGTTCCGCAGAGTTCGACGTGGACGGACTCAACATAGGCACCGGTGTGCGCTTAGCCATCCGCTCCGGGGCCCCAGGACAGACCGTCGTCCTGGCCAACACCGCCGCTGCCGGCGGCAACATTGCGGGGATGCTGTCGGCGACGGGCGGCAATGGCGCCTCGCCTCCCGCGATTTACGTCAAAGATCCGAACGGACTCAAAGTCTATGCCGGCGGCAGCATTGTAAGTCCCACCGGCCTCGCGCTGGACACTCTTGGCGTTGGGTGGACCACAGGCCGCCCTCTCGTCAACAACGGCATCATCGATGGCGGTACCCGCCTCGATCTCTTCGCCGCGAGAATCGGTGGTAGCGGCGCCTACCAAGGCGACAATATCGCACTGCATACAGTTGGCAATGTGAACAATCCGGCGAACGGGGCTTACTTTCTCGACAACGGTGTGCAGTTGTACTCGAGTACACCCGGAGACATCGCAGTCACACTGAACGCCTACGGAGCGACGCCTCAGGTAATCAACCTGATGATCAACGGTGGTGCCTCCGTGTGGATGCCGTCGACTTGGCCGGCAGGATCGACGATGCCGGTCAACAATGCCGTGGTTCCCACGGGCGGCAAGCGGCCGACGGGGTCGGCCGACCCCGTTTACGGCGGCGGCAGCATGATCATTCAGACCCGCGGGTCCCTCGCCCTCTTCGATGGCGGGAGTCACGACTTTGTGTTTCCCGGCGGTATCGTGCTTAAAGCCGAAGGCTCGCTGGACCTCAACGGCGTTCTCGTCAATCAAGGCTGGACGACGTCAGGCAAGTCGTTTCAGGGTGTTTTCTTCGAGTCCGCGAGCATTTCGAGCAGCAGCGGCGCGATCCGCGTGTATGGCAACGATCTCAACTGGATCAACTTCAGCACGCTCCCCGCCACGCCGGTTCGCACGCTCGCGCTGGTCCGCAATCCCGACAGCAGCGCCAGTTTTTTCGCGTCGGACGGCACCGCGCCGCACGTCAACGCGTATTCGACGCTCTCCAACACGGCCGCCGCAGGCGGCTGCTGGACGTGCATCGTCAACTCACAGCCGGTGAATATGTCCGGAGTTCCATGACGAAGACACGCACTCGTCGAGAAGGGGCCTTCAACAGCGTAGCAAGCGGCGCGTCGCAACCTGTCTTATTTGAGGCCGGCTAGGCTACGGCTGGCGGCTAAGCCCGTAGGGCGACCACTTCAGAGTCTGGAAAGACTGTCCGACTGCGTTCGGCGCACCTCTGGACAAGTGGCTGGGAGTACGCGGTGCGCCTCAGGATGGGCCACTCGCTCCGCCGAGCACGCGCGCCGGCAGAAGGAGGTCACTCTCTTTGCGGGAGTGCGCCGGCGGGCGTCTTTTGAGCGGTCTGAGAGATAGGTAACAGAACGTACCGGACACATGGGTAACACTTTCCCGGGAAACCGGGGAGGTGTCTATGCCGTGGAAGGAGTGTTCGGTGATGGATGAGCGCCTGCGGTTCGTGGCTAGGCTGCTGGACGGGGAATCGATGTCGGAGGTCTGCCGGGAATTTGGCATTTCCCGCAAGACCGGCTACAAGATCTTCACCCGCTATAAAGATCAAGGCCTTGAAGCGCTGACTGATCGGTCGCGGCGTCCGGTACGGTACGCCAACCAGCTGCCGCCCCAGATCGAGCGGCAAATCGTCACCCTCAAGCAGGAGAAGCCCCACTGGGGTGCGCGCAAGATTCGCGAGCTCCTGGTGCGCCGCTTAGCCGGTGATGTCCGGATCCCGGCCAAGAGCACCATTCACGCCGTGCTGCACCGGCATGGGCTGGTCAAAGGCCTCCCCCGACCGCGTTCCCGCGCCACCGGCACGCCGCTGTCGCCCGGCCTCGCTGTCAACGAGTTGTGGTGCGCCGACTTCAAGGGTCAGTTCAAGCTTGGCAACGGGAAGTACCGTTATCCGCTTACCGTCACCGATCACGCGTCGCGTTATCTGCTGCTCTGCGAGGCCCTGGATTCAGTGCGTGAGGACACTGCCATCACCGCCTTCCAGCAGTTGTTCCTCGAGCGTGGCCTGCCCGGGGCTATTCGCTCCGACAACGGCGTGCCCTTCGCCAGCCCTAATGCCCTGTTCAACCTCTCCAAGCTATCCGTGTGGTGGCTGCGCCTGGGCATCGCCATCGAGCGCATCAAGCCCGGGCATCCGCAGCAGAACGGCCGCCACGAGCGCATGCACCTGACCTTGAAGCAGGAGGCCACCCGGCCGCCAGGCATGAACAGCCTGCAGCAGCAGGCTCGCTTCGATGCGTTCGTGGCCGAGTTCAACGACGAGCGGCCGCACGAGGCATTGGGCATGCAAACGCCCAGCGAACGCTACTCGCCCTCAGCGCGACCGTATGTTGGCCTGCCTGACCTGACCTACCCGCTGCACGATCGCGATGCGCTAGTCACTGCTTGCGGGCGCATCTGCATGCATCGCAAGAAGATCAGCATCTCGTACACGCTGGCCGGCCAGCGCGTCGGCATCAAGGAAGTCGATGACGGCATCTGGATCGTAAGCTTCATGCATTACGATCTCGGCTACATCGACCTGGAGCAGAAGACCCTGCAACCCCTCGACAACCCGTTCGGCGCGAGGTTGTTACCTATGTCTTAGGTACGGACTGTTACCGATGTCTCCGGTCCGTACATTTAAGGGAATGGTAGGCCGTGTAGGATTTGAACCTACGACCAACGGATTAAGAGTCCGCTGCTCTACCAGCTGAGCTAACGACCCACGCCCAAGACACCGCGTTTGGCGGGCCGCGAAACCGACTGGAACTGCCTGCCGGTACGACGTCGCCTAAAACGCATTGGAAGGTCGAAAATATTATCACAAGCGTCCGGCCGAGGCAATCCGGAATGCGTTCGAGCGCATCCTCGCGGAACGGCGCGGATCGGCCCGGCGGTGCCCCCTGCCGGCGGCGGCCGCCCCTTCCGGGCGCGATCCTTGCGCCGCGATTGCGCACGCCCCACCGCGTGGGATCGCGTCGCCCTGCGGCGAGGTGGGCTCCGAGAGCGCTCGGTTAGAATGTTCGCTCGTCCGGTCGACCGGACCGACGCGCTCGACTGGCTCCGGGACCTTCGTCCGTTCCGCCCCGGAGCGCATGCACGGGGGAACGGCGGTTGGGTCGATTGCGGATCTTTGCCAAGGGCAATCTCGACGTCCGGGACACGCTGCACTCGCTGCGCGTCGGCGGCAAGGTCCACTGGAACGGCATCAATTCCCTCGTGCGCGAGCGCCATCCTGCCGCGGTCGTCCAGGTCATGCACGAGACGTGGACGCGCACGGACGCGCTCCTCGCCGCGACGGGCACGGTGCCCGCCGACGTCGCGGCCCGCGCGCTGCCGCTCGGCGCCTATCCGCTGACCGCCCAGTTCAGCACCGCGCTCTTCGACACCCGCGCCGACGCCATCGTGCTGTCGATCCAGCCCGACGTCGCCAACAAGCTTGCACGCCACGAGCGCGACGGATACCTGTTCTACCCGAACGAACTGGCGTCGTGGCCGGCGCCGGACCGTGCGTGGCTGCGCGCGGAGTTCGCGCCCGAAGGGCTCCTCGACGTCACTGCGTCGATGCGCAATTTCGAGGCGATCGTCGCGCGTGTTCGCGAGCGCACCGCGGCGCCGATCCTGGTCTACAACATGAGCTCGGTCGTGCCGGGCGACACCGTCCATTGCCACCAGGGACTGGGCGAAACGCTGGCCACACGCATCCGCCGCTTCAACGTCGGCCTCGCCGACCTGTCGGAGCGCACGGGCATCTCGGTGATCGACGTCGATGCGGTGCTCGCGCGCACGGGCGCCGCCCGTGCGAAACTCGACGTGATGCACCTCACGGCCGAGGGCGCGCGCATCGTCGCCGAGGAGACCCTGCGCGTGCTGGAAGACCTGGACTTCTTCGCGCAGCAGGAGACGCACCGATGCGAATGAGCGTGGTCATGCGGTCCAAGGACGAGGCCGACCGGCTGCGGCTGGCGCTCTCGTCGCTCGCGCGGCAAACGCTGCCGCCCGAAGTGATCGTCGTCGACGACGGATCGACCGACCATACGCCGGCCGTGCTGGCCGAGGCGGCGCGCGAGATGCCGTTGCGGGTGATCACGCATGCGCAGGCGCGCGGCCGCTCGGCCGCCTCGAACGCGGGCGCGCGCGCCGCCAGCGGCGACGTCCTCGTGTTCATCGACGGCGATACGCTGGCCGGGCCCGAATATGTCGAGCGGCATGCGCGCGTGCATGCGAAAGGGGCGCTGCCGGAGGGTTCGCTGCCGGAGGGTTCGCTGCGCGTTGGCCGCGGCGAGCGCTTCCACCTCCGCTGCACCCGCTTCCTGCGCGACCCCGAGACCGGCACGCCGCAACCCGGCGAGGAGGCGCGACTCGCGCGAATGTCCGCGGAAGAACGCGCGCGGCTCACGGTGCCCCGCGCCGATGTCGTCGGCAACTTTGCCGCGATCGAGCGGCGTGCCGAACGCGGCATCTACCCGGGCAGCGGTCCGCGCCGGCTCGACGAACTCGAAATCGACGCGCTGCGGAACCATCCCGACTGCGACGTGCTGTGGGTCGCCGCCTCCGGGTCCAACCTGTCCGTGCCGCGCGAGGCGTTCCTGCGCGTTGGCGGATTCGACGAGGCGATCGAGAACAACGAGCATCGCGAGCTTTCGTTGAGGCTCCACAAGGCGGGGGCGACGATGGCCTTCGCGGAGGGCGCGTGCGACTACCACCTGACGCACCGCCGCGGCTGGCGCGATCCGCTGCAGGAGACGCACTGGGAGGAGTTGTTCTACGCCGCGCATCCGCAGCTCGTCGTGAAGCTGCTGGCCGTGTTCTGGATTTCGCTGGGATCGAGCCACCGGATTCCCGAGGAAGCACGCATCCTTTCCCTGCCTGAACTCTCGCGCGCGGCGCGCGGCGACAACGGCGTCGACTACGATGCGGTGCGCAGGATGATCGGCGGGTTGCCGGAACTGCCGCCTCCGCGCACCTGACCGAACCGGCGATCCCGCGCGCGCAACCCACCCCTGGCGCCTCCCGACCATGACCACACGCTTCCTCATCGACGCCGTCGTCGCCGCCACCGAACGTCCGGCACTCGCCGCCGTCGCCGCGCAGTTGCGCGAGTGCCTGCATGCCGCGTCGGGCGAAGACTGGGACGTGCAGGTACGGTTTCCGTGCGTCGCTGTCCGAGATTTCCGGCGACGAGCGTCCGGCACTCGTGGTCGCGTCGCTGTTGCCCGAACTCGAAGGCAACAGCGACGCGATGCCTGCGATCGCGGCGCGCTGGCATGCGCAGCTGTCGGCGCTGCCCGGCGATCCGTCGCCGCCGGTCCTGCTGTGCATGCTCTTCCGGCACGTCCCGGAGGCGGCGGAGGATGTGCCCGACCCGCGGCCGCAACTGCGCGAGCGCATCCGCCGCCTCAACCTGCTGGCCGTCGACCTGTCGCACGACACCGGTGCCGGCGTGGTCGATCTCGACCGCGCGTTCACGCACGTCGGCGCACGCGCGCTCGGCACGGACTACCGGCTCACCGGTCCGCGGGCCGCCGAAGTCGCCGCGCACACGATCGTCGCGAGCCTCTTCCACGCGGGGCTCGATGACATCGTGCCGCGGGACGTCCAGGAGCGCGCCGTGCAGTTCCAGGGCGCGCTGCGCGACATCGATCAACTCCTCGCGCGCCGGATGGCCTCCGCCACTTTGTCCTCACCCGTCGCCCCGCGTGAGCCACATCGAACTCCTGCGCGCGATGCTCGCGATCCGCGCGTTCGAGGACGCGCTGATGCGCAAGCCCGACCACGGGTTCCAGCTGCTGTCGTCCGGCCAGGAGGCGGTGGCGGTCGGCGTGTGCGCGGCGCTGACCTCGGACGACCAGCTGCTGTCGAGCGGGCGCTCGATTGCCCCTGCATTGGCGCGCGGCGTGGCGGCGGACGCGGTCATGGCGGAGCTGCTCGGCAAGGCGGCGGGTCCGTGCGCCGGGCGCGGCGGGCGCGGACACCTCGCGCAACCGTCGGTGGGCTTCTTCGGCGCGCACGCGGTGGTCGGCGGCAACCTGACCATCGCCGCCGGGGTCGCGCTGGCGATGCAGGCGCGACGGCATCCGGGCGTGGTCGTGTGCATGTTCGGCGACGGCGCGTGCGGTTCCGGCGCGCTGCACGAGACGCTCAATCTCGCGGCACTCTGGCGGTTGCCGCTCGTGCTGGTTTGCGACAACAACGGCTATTCAGTGTCGACGCGGCAATCCGACGCGCTTGCACCGGCGCGGCTCGCGGCGCTCGCGGCGCCCTTCGGAATCCCCGGCGTCACCGTCGACGGCATGGACGTGCTGGCGGTGCGCGACGCCGCGCGCGCGTACGTGGAGCGTGCGCGGACGGGCGAAGGGCCCGCATTCCTCGAGTGCCTGTCCGCGCGCTTCGCGACGCATTCGACGGCGACGCGCGACACGCGGTCCGCACCGGAACTGGCCGACGACCGCGCGCGCTGTCCGATACGGCGCCTCGCGACGCAGCTCCAGGCGGACGGCATGCTCGACGCACAGGCGTTCGCCCAACTCGAACTCGACGCGGCGAACGCCGCCGACGCGGCGCGGCGCTTCGCCGACGCGGCGCCGTATCCGGATCCCGCGGAGCTGCTGCGCGATGTCGTCTGACGCCGCGGCGCCGCCGGTGAAGCTCTTCTTCCGCGAGGCGATCGCGCGCGCGCTCGACGAGGAGATGCGCCGCGACGACACGGTCATCGTGCTGGGCCAGGACGTCGGCGCGTTCGGCGGCTCGTACAAGGAGTTCACGGGACTCTTCGAACGCTTCGGCGCCGCGCGCGTGCGCGACATGCCCGTGGCGGAGAACCTGATGGTCGGCGTGGGCGTGGGCGCGGCCGCGGGCGGTTTGCGGCCGCTCGTCAGCATCACGTACATGGACTTCCTGCTGATCGGCCTCGACCCGCTGGTCAACTACGCGGCGAAGCTGCGCTTCAAGACCGGCGGCCAGTTGCACGCGCCGATCGTCGTGAAGACCACCGCGGGCGCCAAGGGCCAGGGTGTCGCGCATTCGCAGTGCATCGAGGCGTGGATGATGGGGGTGCCCGGTCTCAAGGTCGTCGCGCCGTCGACGCCGGCGGATGCCTACGGGCTGCTCAAGTCGGCGCTGCGCGACGACGGCCCGGTTCTCTTCGTCGATCACAAGCGGCTCTTTCCGCTGGCGGGCGAGGTGCCGCGCGCGGAAGCGTGCATTCCACTGGGACAGGCGGTGGTGCGCCGCCCCGGCGCCGACGTGACGATCGCCACGCACTCGTACATGTGCCGCGTGGCCGATGCGGCTGCGGACCTGCTCGCACGCGAGAAGATCGCGTGCGAGATCGTCGACCTGCGCACGTTGAGTCCGCTCGACGTCGCGACCGTCGCGGCGTCCGCCGCGCGCACCGGTGCGCTGCTGACGCTGGAGGAAGGGCAGACGACGTGCGGTGTGGGCGCCGAAGTCATCTTTCGCGTGCGCGAGGAGGTCGGTGCGTTGCGCGCAGCGCGCGTCGGCGCGGCGCCGGCGCCCGTCTCGTCGAATCCGGTGCTCGAGGCCGCGTGCGTGCCGGATCCGCAACGCGTCGCGCAGGCAGTCCGGCGATTGCTGCTATGCTGATTTTTTCCACGAACGCACCGCGAACACACGCATGATCTACAAGCTGGCAGTGCCCGGACCCATCGAGGACGTCGAGGAGTTGCGCGTGCTGGAATGGCACGGGACCCTCGGCACGGCGTTCGCCGCAGGCGCGCTGATCGTCGAGCTCGAAACGCACAAGGCCGTGGTCGAGGTGCGCGCGGGTCGCCCGGGCGTGCTGCGGCAGATCCTCTGCGCGGCCGGGGATTGGGAGAAGATCGGACAACCGCTGGCGCTGCTGAGCGACGCCCCCGACGAGCCGCTGGGCGATGCGGCGTCCTCCGCCGCACCGATGCTGGTCGAGTTCGAAGTTACCTGACCGCCGGTTCCACCGCTGCACCGGCCGCCGCAGCCGCGAACCCGGGCACGCCGCGCTGCCGCAGCATCCGCAGGAGTTCGCGGCGCAGCTCCGCTTGCAGCAGGCCGCTGCCGTGGATCCCGTCGGGCGTGTGCCGGCGGCTGCCCAGGTCGGCCGCGACCGCGTCCGCGTCGAGGATCGCGACGTTCCGTTCGCGGGCCAGGTCGTGCAGCATCAGGTTCATCTCGCGCTTGCGCACGCTGCCCAGCGTCTTGCCGATCGGCCGGTCGAACCCCGCATAGCTGTGGATGTTCTCGTTGTCCGACGTCGAGATGACGTTGAGCACGACGAACTGCGTGTCGCCGCCCCGCCGCGCGCGCACCGCGTCGACCAGCGCGCAGTAGTCGCGGAGGATGTCGTCGGGCGTGCGGCGCACCTGCTCGAAGTTCGTGCGGAGCCACATCTGGAACGCGGGACCCGCTTCCAGGATCCGGTAGGCGTGGCAATAGAGGGCGTAGCCCAGCCGCCGGTGGCGCAGCGTGAACACGCCGTCCGCATGCAGCGACATCATCACGGCGTCGGGAATGCCTGTGAGTTGCCGCAGGCCGGTGCGCGAGAGCACGTCGTACGGTTCGGTCAGCGGCGAGCGCACCAGCGACGCCATCACGGCGCCCGCCGTGATCCAGTCGCGCGGCGCGGGCGCGACCTTGCCGCCCGCGAACGTCTGCGCGAAGTCCGCCGCGATTGCCTGCACGTCTTCCGGCGTCCGGGTCAGCTGTTCGGTGACGATGACGGCGTTGTGGACGAGCGCGTCGTCGGGGAAATACGCGATGTGCGCCGGCCCAGCGACCGCCTCGAACGCTTCGAGGAACGCGCCACTCTCGCCGCGCACGATGCCGACCTGGTCGCACACGCCCAGACAGGTCAACGTTCCGGCGGGCGCATCGCCCTCGCCCCACCACGCTCGGCTGCGGTTGTGCCAACCCGTCAGCAGGCCCGCGCGCACCTCGGCAATGTCGGTCGCGCGGCGACCGGCGAGCATCAGCAGGCGCGTCGTGTCGCCGTCGAGGTTCAGGTCCGGCGGCAGGTCGGCGGCCGCGCATTCGACGTGGCCGAGCACGAATTCCGGCGTCCATGGATGCTGGAACTCGTATTGGTCGAGGAAGCCGCCCAGCGACGTGTCCGCCGCGCGCGTCAGACGTCCGGGCACGCGCGATGCGATCGCCACCTGGAAGTCGCGCTCCTCTTCGCCGAACGGCCGGCTGCGCAGCGACAGCCCCTTGCCCGTGCGCACACCGACGTTGCAGTACGCGATCACCTGTCCCGGGCGGCACTGGTGGCCGTCCTCGTAGAGCCAGCGGATGCCCGAGCGCTGCACCTCGTAGCCGGCTGCGCTCAGCGCGCCCATGCGCAACGGCACGCGAGTCACGCCGGGTCGCCCCAGTCGTCGACGGCGGGGAGAATGCCCGCGATCGTGATGCGCACCGGGCGCGTCGGCGCGCCCGCGAGCGGCTCGTCCGGTTCGGTGCTGAACTGCGCCACCAGCGCATCCGTCGGCACGAGTTCGCCGACGCCCACTGCGAGGTGGCGCAGCCACACCGGCTCGCGCAACACGATGCGGTAGTGCGAGATCGGCGGACAGTCGTGCGGGGCGACGCCGCTCAGGTCGACGCGCACGTCGAGGAGCTTCGACCCCGTCGGCAACGCGGTTCCGGGAACAGCGTGGAGTGCCTCCACGAGGGCCGCCGTCATGAGGTCGTTGCAGCGCGGCAGGCAGAGCGTCAGCAGCAAGGGATCGGGTTCCGTGAAACGAGGCGCGCGGCGACCGCGGTCGCGTGGCACCCCGGAGCGCCAAGGCTATCATGCACGGATGTCCGGCATGAAACGAAGCGGATACACGACCGACCCACGCGCGCGCGCGTTCACGCAAGCACAGTGCGTCGACTACCTGCTCGTTTACGGATGGCTGTCCGAGCTCCGGCGCGGCGACGGCGACCGCGCGCGGGCCGACGCGCAGGCAACCCTCGAACGCTGGATCGTTGCCGGCTTGCCCGTCGCGCATGGCGCCGATGGCACGCGCCGGTTCGATCCGGCCGAAGTGATGAACTTCGGCAAATGGCTCGGCCGGGACGGCGCCGATCGCGTTCTACCGCGAGCGCTTCGTGACGCGCTCCCGCGCACTGGTGCGCTCGTTCCATCCGGCGCTGACGCCGACGGAGGCACCCCCCTCGCCCGCGACGCTGCTACCGCGCCGGTTCGACGTCACGCTCGAGCGCGAGTTCGCACTGGCGCGCGCGCCGGCGGGTTCGCGCACGTTGCTGCGGATGCCGCGGCCGCTCGAGGATGCGATGTGCCGCGACCTCGAACTCGAATGCAGCGCCTCGCCGGGTGTGGATGTCGAATTCACGCATGCGACCGGTCGCATCGACGCGCGGTTCGCGGCGATTCCGGAGTCGATCCACGCTCGCGCTCACCGTGCGCGCGACGTTCACCGCGCATCCCGGCGTTCCCGATCCGCAGGCGCTGCCGCTGACACCTGCCGACCGCGAGCTCTACACCCGTCCGGTCGAAGGCCTCGTCAACGTGACGCCCGCCGTACGGGAACTCGCGCAACGCCTGGCCGGCACCGAGCCCGACCCGTCGCGCGTCGTGCGCCGGTTCTGGGACTTCGTCCTCGACGAACTCACGTGCGGCATCGTCGACTACGCCGAGGTCGACCCGCAGCGTCCCACCGAGCACCCGCTCGACACCGGATGGTTCGACTGCCAGATGAGTTCGGCGCTTCTGGTCGCGCTGTGCCGGAGTCGCGGCCTGCCCGCACGCATCGTGAGCGGCTACCTGCTGTACGTCGAGAGCCCGTCCATCCACTGGTGGGTCGAGGTGGCGCTGCCCGGCCGCGGCTGGGTGCCGATGGACACGATGGCCTATGACCTGTCCGCGCGCGGTCGCGATGCCGGATGGCGCGACCACTTCTTCGGCGCGCTCGACTACCGGATGAAGTGCGAGTGCCTGCCGCGCATCTTCAACCGGTCCCCGGGCTTCCGGCTGCCGGACCGCGTGGCGGATGCTGTGGCGCAAGGACGGCGACGCGACGCAGATCAGCCTGCATGCGTGCGACACGGGCGAACTCGCGTACCGCGACCGGATCGCCGTGCGGACCTGATCGGCCACCGCATGGACTCGCTTCAGTTCATGGGTGCCGGTTCGCCGAAGAGCGCTGGCCCGGACCATCCCGACACCCCTGGCGCAGGCCGGGCGCCGAAGCGGGTTCGATCACGCCATTGTTGCGCTGCCCGGCCCTACGTGGGTTAATCGCGACCTAGTCGGGTGGCAGGCGAGGCGCCACGAACGGATCGCCGGCTGCCCGGTCATCGTCGTCCCTTGAACGAGTTCGCAATGCTCAAAATTTCCCGGTGGTCGTGCGGGTTGGTTCTGCTTTGCGCCGCAACTGCAGCGTTTGGTGCGACCGACACCGCAGCGCTGGATGGCGCGATGTTGTCGCTGGCCTGGGTCATCCCATTTGCCGGCGTACTCCTGTCGATTGCGATCCTGCCGCTGGCCACGCCGAACCTGTGGCATCACCATTTCGGCAAGATCACGGCGCTATGGTCGCTGGTGTTTCTCGTTCCGTTCGCCATGCAGTTCGGCTTCGCGATGACGGCGCACGAGGTGGCGCATACGCTTCTGGCCGAGTATCTGCCGTTCATGCTCCTGCTGCTGGCGCTGTTCACGGTGACCGGCGGGATTCACATCAAGGGCAACATGCATGGTTCACCCGCGCTGAATACCGCGATTCTCGCGATCGGGACCGGCTTCGCAAGCGTGATGGGAACCACCGGTGCGTCGATGCTTATGATCAGGCCGCTGCTGCGGGCAAACGACAACCGGAAGCACAATACGCACGTCGTGATCTTTTTCATCTTCCTGGTCGCCAACATCGGCGGGGCGCTGACGCCATTGGGCGATCCGCCGCTCTTCCTGGGCTTCCTCAAGGGCGTCGATTTCTTCTGGACGACCAAGGCGATGTTCTGGCCGACCATGACCGCCGCGCTGATCCTGTTGTTGGTGTTCTTCCTGCTCGATACCTGGTTCTACCGTCGCGCCGGAGAGATCAAGCCGGACCCTACGCCCGACAATCCGATCAAGGTCGAGGGCATGGTGAACTTCCTGGTCTTCGGACCCCTGATTCTGATTTCGGTGCTCGTGTCCGGAATGTGGACGCCGGGCATCGAGTTCCGCGTCTTCGGAACCAGCATCGGACTGCAGAACCTGCTGCGTGATCTCGTGCTCCTTGCCATCGTCTTTCTTTCCTGGCATTTCACGCCGCAGTCGCTGCGCAAGGCGCACCACTTCGAATGGGGGCCGATGATCGAGGTGGCGAAGCTCTTCGCAGGAATATTCCTTACCATCATTCCGGCAATCGCCATTCTGCGGGCCGGGTCCAACGGTGCGATGGCGCCCCTGCTCACGCTCGTATCCGACAGCGCAGGGCAGCCCAACAACGCGATGTACTTCTGGGCGACCGGCATGCTGTCGAGCTTCCTCGACAACGCGCCAACCTACCTCGTGTTCTTCAATCTGGCGGGCGGGGATGCGCAGGTGCTGATGACCACGCTCAGCACGACCCTGGTCGCCATTTCGGCCGGCGCGGTGTTCATGGGCGCCAACACCTACATCGGCAACGCACCCAACTTCATGGTCCGCTCGGTCGCGCAGTCGCGCGGTGTGCGGATGCCGGGGTTCTTCGGCTACATGCTCTGGTCTGGGGCCATTCTGTTGCCGCTGTTCGGGCTGCTGACGCTCATCTTCTTCTAGGGAACGTCCGCAAGAGGCATTCGTCGGGCCCGTGGATGAGGTGAAGCTTGGCGTCGCGCCATCCGCTGCGCCGGCCCTGCTTCGTCATTGACTCGCGCACAGCAGAGTCGGAACGCGGCGTCTCACGCGACCAGCAAACGCATCGACGGCAGCGGCGCCGCCTCGAGCACACGGCGAGCCCAGCTGCTCCCGTGCATCGGCGTCCGCGCTGTTCCCGGCGGCGCGCAATGACCTGGCCAGCCAATGCGCGGCCTCGGCATGCCAGACGCTCTCCGGATTTTCTGATTGCCAGTGCCGTTCGGCGCGGGCCAGAGCCTTCGTGGCCCCCGCCGTATCACCGTCCAGCAAGTGCAGCCGGCCCAGCGCCGCATCAAGGTCGGCCCGCACCAGCGAGGGCTCCACCTGCGCCAGTTCAAAGAGTTCCTGCGCCTTCCGGACGGCGGCCGACGCCGCCACTCGTTCACCAACGTCAAGCCATGCCAACGCGAGCTCCGTATGCGCCGCCGCGCGGTCGGCATCGGAAAAGACATCGCTGCGCATTGCCTCCACCGCCTGCTGCGCCGCGGTCGCGGCATCGCGCGGACGTGCCTGCCAGCGGCAATGGGCCGCCCATACGCGTCCCGCATTCGCGCGTTCGAACGCCAGCGACGGACTCTGGTTGGCGCGGACGGCATCGAGTGCGGCAAGCACGGCCGCCTCGTCGCCACGCCAGGCGGCCACGGCCGCCAACACCCGCTCGCGCCGCAGCCGGGACAGTTCGCCTTCCTGCCTGATTGCCGCCCAGATTGCCGCTTCGCGCGCCAGCCACTCTTCGACATCGTGCGCCCGCCGGGTCGCCACCAACTGCAGGGCGAGACGTTCGGCGAAGATGGCATTGTCGCGGTGGTCACCCGGGAACAGCCGCGCGTGCTCGTCGACCACCTGCCGCGACAACGCGACTGCTGCGCGGGTACGACCCAGCGCCGCCAACGCCTGGCTGTGGACGGTCATCGCCTGCACCACCCGCAGCGACATGCCGCCATCGAGCAGCTGCTGATCGACCACCACCTGGCGGGCCAGCGGCTCGGCATCGGCCGGCCGTCCGCGCTTGACCAATGCTGCGGCGTACCAGCGTTCGGGACTGACCAGACCCGTATGGGGACGCCGCGCGCCAAACGCCTGGCGCGCGCGCTGCACCGTGATCTCACCCACCCCCAGCGCATGGTCATGCTCGCCGAAGTGCATGTGCGTGTTGGAGAGGAGCCCCAGTGCACCGAGTGTTTCCTCGTGCAGCGGGCCCAGGTGTTGCTCGCCGACGGCCACGGCTTCCTTCACCGCGGCAAAGCTCTCCGGCCTGCGATCGAATTTCGCCAGGGCAAAGGACAACTCGCACAGCGACGACAACAGCAGGCTCGCCTGCGCCGGCAAGGCGTTGCGCAGGTCAGCCGCCAGCGCGCTGGTGGCTTCGAGCGCGGTTTCATGGCGCCCGTCGTTGTTGGCCGCTTCGGCCATGAAATAGCGCGCCTGCAGGGTGAACGGGTGCTGTGGGCCGAGCGCCTGCGCGCAGCGGGGCCACGCCGCCCGCGCCGCGCGTTCACCGATTGCCAATTCGCCCAGCTGGCTGCAGCTCTGCGCGACGAGAACGCCGAGTTCGCCGGCAACCGCGGGGTTGGCGCCCAGTTCGGCCTCGATGCGGTCGGTCGCGGAGAGCAACAGGTCGGCGGCGGTCACCACGCCGCCGACGCCATCGCGCGGCTTGGCGTCGGTGAAGATCGATGCGATGAACTGCTTCACTTCCTCGGCCCGGGCCTGCGCGGCGCGAGCGGCGGCGGCCTCCCGCCGCGCCGTCGCCGCCTGCCACAGCGCTGCGGCTGCGCCGACGGCGAGCGCGATCAGTACCGCCACCTGGGCATAGGCGCCACCCAGCAGCGCCAGCGCCACCGCGGCCACGATGGCGGTGCCGGCCTTGTGCCGGAGCACGAACTTGCGAGTGCGGTACACCCAAGAATCCGGTCGCGCCAGAACCGCACGGCCGTCGAGGTAGCGACGGATGTCGTCCTGCATCGCGCTCACGGTCGGGTAGCGCTCTGCCGCCGCCGGCTTGAGCGCGCGCAGCACGATCGTGTCGAGGTCGCCGCGCAACGCGCGCTGCCGTGCAGGTTCGACCGCGATGCGACTGGGTGGCGGCGGCGAATAGTCGACGGGGCCGACGGCAGGCCGCTCCGGCAGCCGCTCGGCCAGCAGCTGATACAACAGCAGACCCAGCCCATAGACGTCGGTGGCCGTGGTCACCGCGTCGCCGCGCAGCTGTTCGGGCGCCGCGTAGCGGGGAGTGAGCACACGCCCGGCATCGCGGGTAAGCGCCGTGGCGTCGGCCGAATGAGTGTCCGGCTCGGCCAACTTGGCGATGCCGAAGTCGAGCAACTTGACCGCGCCTTCAGGCGTGACCAGGATATTCGCGGGCTTGATGTCGCGATGGATCACGAGGTGCTGGTGCGCGTGCATCACCGCGGCCAGCACGCCGTTGAACAGCGCGAGGCGCTCGGGCACACCGAGGCGCCGTTTCTGGCAATAGATGTCGATGGGTTCGCCCTCGACCAACTCCAGCACCAGGTAGGGTTGTCCGCCGATGGCGACACCGGCGTCCATCAGCCGCGCGATCTGCGGGTGCGTCAGCCGGGCCAGGATCTCGCCTTCGCGCTGAAAGCGTTCGGCCGCGGCGCGTCCCAGCAGCGACAGGTGCAGCAACTTCACCGCCACTTCGCCGCTGTAGCGCCCATCGTGGCGGCGCGCTCGCCACACGGTGCCGCCACCGCCCTGCCCCAGCGGTACCGTCAGCGTGTAAGCCCCCAACCGCTGGCCGGCCAGCGTGGGCAGCTCGGCATCGAGTGCCCGCCCGGCAAGGAAGCGTCCGACACCGGTCGAGTCCGCTTGCGCCAACAGCTGCGCCAGCGACTCGGCTGCAGTCGCGTCATCGACGCGCAGGGCGTCGAGCCACGCTGTGCGCTCGTCGGCGGGCAGGTCCAGCAACGCATCGAGCTGCGCGCTCAGTCGGGACCAGCGCTGCAGGTCGGCCGCGGGCTGCATGGGTGTCGCGGTCAAACTGGATTCAACGCGCGATACAGAAGTAGCCGGGCCTTTTCCCACTGCCGCTGCACGGTGCGCTCGGAAACGTTCTTCAGCGCAGCGATCTCCGCCATCGAAAAACCGCAGAAGAACTTGAGGTCCACCATCTGGGCCAGATCGGGCTCGAGCAGCGCCAGCTCATCCAGCGCTTCGCTGATGTCTTCGAGCACGTCGGGCTCGGCGCACGATCCGGCGACCTCGGTGTCGAGCGAGGTGATGTCGAGACCACCACCACGCTTTTGCGCGCCGCGCGCACGCACGCGATCGATCACCAGCCCGCGCATCGCCCGCGCCGCATACGCCATGAAGTGGCCGGCGTCGGCAAAGGCGAGTGCGTCCCGGCGCGAGATGTCGAGATAGGCCTCGTGCAGCAACGTGGTGGTGCTGAGCAGGCCGTGGGGCCCGGCGCGAAATACCTCCCGGCGCGCAAGCCGGTGCAGCTCGTTGTAGAGCGACGTGAATAGCTCGTCGGTGGCGCCGTTATCGCCCGCCTGGGCCCGCTGCACCAGGGCCTGTGAAATGACTACCGGTTCGGGATGCATCGGTGGCGCAGCGGGAGCACACAACTGCCTGGGGAAAGGTTATTCAATCGGGCGTACCTGCAAAGTCGCTGTGGGTCGAGGAACAGGCAGTGCGTTGCGTGGACCCGAGTATTAAGGGATCGGCCGCGCGGGTCAACCGCGCGATGCCGCCGGCGGCGCAGCGAGCCTTATGGAACGGCGCCGGGTGCATCGCGTCGCACCCGCTGCAGCCACCGACGGAAATTTTTTTCCGGTTCCCTGTCGGGTTTCGCCCGGCGATTTCGATTTCAACCAAGACAGCGTACTGCGCCTCGCAATTGCGGAACGCAGATCCCAGCGCCAGTCCAGGAGAAATCCACGATGACGCCCGCCCAGAGTCCGAGGTCCAGCGAAGCTTCTCTTTCCTACCAGGTCAGCCACTACCCGGCCATGCTGATCGATGCGTGGACGCTGCGTAACGGTGCGCGCGTGACCTTGCGGCCGGTGCTGCCACAGGACCACGGCCTGCTGGGCGACATGATCCAGCGTTTGTCGCAGGCAACCCGCTACAACCGGTTTCATGGCGCGGTGAGCGGGCTCTCCGCCGCCATGTTGCAACACATGACCCAGGTCGACTACCGCCGCCACCTCGCCTTCGTCATCACGACGGCCGACGGCGACCGGGAGCAGGTCGTGGCGGATGCCCGGTATGCCGTCGACGACGAAGGCGACAGCGCCGAGTTCGCCATCGTCGTCGACGACGCGTGGCAACGCCGCGGCCTGGCCGAACGTGCGGTGCGCTCCCTCGGGGCGGCGGCTCGCCGCGGCGGCCTGCGCTGGCTGCACGGCAGCGTGCTGGGCGCCAACGCACCGATGCTGGCGTTGATGCAGCGTTGCGGGTTTCGCTGCACGCCCGATCGAAAGGACGAGCGCCTTGTGCAGGTCGAAGCGCGCGTGGACCACGCCGCGCCCGCGACCACGCCGCCTCGCGAAGTCTCGTGGCCTGCACGCTGGTTGGCATCGCGCCGCTCCGGTGCCTCGTCCTGAGCTTCACTTGGAGCATTCGATGAAACAGATTTCTGCCACGCCCCGCTTCGCGATTGTCCTCGGCAGCGGAGGAGTGCGCAGCATCGCCTCCCTCGGCATGGTCGAGGTGCTCTGGCGCGAGGGCCTGCGCCCGGATCTTGTGGTGGGATGCAGCGCCGGGGCGATGTTCGGTGCACTGATCGCCGTCGGCCACGAGGCGGGCGAGGCGGTGCGCATTGCCACCACGCTGTGGTCGCACGAAGTGACGCGCCGCCGTCTCTGGAGGGCGATTCCGCAGATGCTGTTTCCGCGTCTCGGCGGCTTCGACGCGGACTTCGCACTGCGTTGCGACCGGCTGATCATCGAACGCCTGGAGCTGGCCTTCGGCGATACGCGCCTTGAGGATCTGCGCCTGCCGCTGCGCGTGACCGCCACCGATGCGGCCACCGGTAACGCGGTGGTCATCCGTCGCGGTTCGATCGTGGATGCATTGCGCGCCAGCATCGCGCTGCCGTTCATGTTCAAGCCCATGCACATCGATGGCAGGCGCATGATCGATGGCTTCATTTCGGATCCACTGCCGGTCAGCGCGGCCGACGATGCGCAATCCGTGCTGGCGCTTGGATTCATGTCGCCGATGCCGCGGCGCATCGATATTCCATCGCGCCTCCTGGCCCAGACCACGTCGGCAATGACCAACAACCTGATGCACGCGCGGCTGGCCACGGCCCGCGCCAACGGCATGCGGCTGGTCGAAATCTTCCCGAAGCTCGAGCGGCGTGTCGGCCTGTTCGACACCGGGGCCATGCCCTATCTGGTGCAAGCCGGGCGGCGCGCGACCGAAGAAATGCTCCCGGAAATCGGTGCACTGCTCGACCGAACCCCGCACCTCGTGGCCGCCTGAACTTCGATCGCGATCGAGCCAGCGGGGGCGCGTTCAGCGCGGTGTCACCCGGCGCCATGGACGCCGATCGTGCGCTTCCCGGCACGGGCCAGTTGGCGAAAACAATGAGGGTCAAGACCAATGAGGGTCGGACTCGAATTAAGTATTCCCTTAATTCGAGTCTGACCCTCATTGGTTCCAATCTGGCGGGCGGCGATGCGAAGGTGTTGATGACCTCGCTCAGCACCACTCTGGTCGCCATTTCGGCCGGCGCGGTGTTCATGGGCGCCAACACCTGCATCGGCAACGCACCCAACTTCATGGTCCGCTCGGTCGCGCAGTCGCGCGGTGTACGGATGCCGGGGTTCTTCGGCTACATGCTCTGGTCGGGGGCCATTCGTTGCCGCTGTTCGGGCTGCTGACGCTCATCTTCTTCTGGTCTGCGACCGCTGGGTGCAGGTGGAGCCTGGAGGAAATGGTAGGCCGTACTGGACTTGAACCAGTGACCAACGGATTAAAAGTCCGCTGCTCTACCAACTGAGCTAACGGCCCGCCGTGAAGAGGCGCGATTATAGCGCAGCGACCTTGCGCGTCCGGACCGGTCCGGAAGCCCGTCGCGGGCGGGCGCCGAGGACCGGCGTTCAGTGCCGGTCGCGCGTGAGGATCGGCGGCAGCGCCGCGAACTCGATGCCTTCGTCGGCGAGTGCGTCGGCATCCTCGCGCGAGGCCTGGCCGCGAATCGCGCGCGCCGGCGCCTCGTTGTAGTGGATGTTGCGCGCTTCCTCGGGGAAGCGTTCGCCGACATCCTCGGTGTTGCGGACGACCTCGCGCAACTTCGCGATGAGGTCCGCCGGGAAGCCCGCGATATGCTCGGCGGGCCTTTCGGCGACGGCCGGCGCGGGCGGCACTTCGACGGCGGCGCCCTTGTTCACGCGCACGCGCGCGGACGGGCAGGCGCTCGACATGCGCGTCGTCGCACACCGGGCAGCGCACGAGGTCGGACGCCTGCTGCTCTCCGAACGCGTCGCCCGAGGCGAACCAGCCCTCGAACCGGTGTCCGTGCGCGCAGCGAAGGTCGAAAACGATCATGTCACCCTTAACGGCCGAAGCGCGGTTCCGGCCTACGCCATCTTCGACAGTCGCCATTCCTGGTAGCGGACGGCCGCCACGCACCCGGCGATGATCGACGCGAACGCAAGGATCGAGCCGACCGCGAGCGTCGACATCCCGGTCAGGCCCTGGCCGATCGTGCAGCCCAACGCCGTCACGCCGCCGAAGCCCATCAGCAGACCGCCGACCATGTGGTTGGCGACGTCCTCCACCGAGCCGAAGCCCTCCCAGCGGAAGGTCCGCGAGGCCAGAGCATACGCGGCCGAGCCCGCGAGCATGCCGAGCACGCCCGCGATGCCGAACGTCACGATGCGCGACGTGTCGCTCCACAGCATCAGCAGTTCGAGCGTGTACGCGACCGGCGCCGTGAAGCTGTACGACTCGAGCCGGTTGGAGTTGGTGCCATAGAACTTCTCCTCGAGCGTCGCCGGGTCCTCGGCCAGGTAGCCCAGGTGCCCCGAGATGTACCAGCCGCCGACGATCACGAGGCCCACGACGACGCCGCCGACGACCAGTTCGGGCGTCGTGCGGAAGTCGCGGTCCTTGAATGCGTACAACGCGAGCGCCGCGGCGGCGACGAACGGCAGCCATACCTTGGCCGCGGCGCCCAGGCCCAGCGCGACGGCGAGCGAAGGCAGGTCGGACGTCGCCGCGCCGAAGGCGCCGAAGTCGATCCGCCAGATGTCGAGCGCGTTGGTGCGCCAGACCGCGAAGAGGCCCCGCAGCGTCATGTAGGCGGCGATGCCCAGCACCACCAGCACGATCCAGGACTTGAGGTTGCCGGCCCCGGCGCGGATCAGCGTCTTGCTGCCGCAGCCGGACGCGAGCGTCATCCCGAACCCGAACAGGAACCCGCCGACGATGCCCGACACCCACGCGACCTTGCTGCCGGTGTAGATGGACTTGGTCAGGTCGACGGTGCCGGTCAGGTGCAGGGCGCTCGTACCGGCAATGGCTACGGCGATAGCGAGCACCCACATACGCATGCGCCGCCAGTCGCCGAAATTCACGATGTCGGTGACCGCGCCCATCGTGCAGAAGTTGACGCGATTGGCCACCGCGCCGAAGACGAACGCCAGCGCGAACGCGAGTCCGGCGACGAGCATCGGCAGTTTGGCGGCGGCAGCGGCGTCCATGGCCGCGGATTATCGCATTCCCCGACCCGCCCGCCCCGGGCGCTGCGAGCCCCGCCAACCCCGTTTGCGCAGCGCCGCCGTTGAAGCAGGCAGCGGTCCATCGTGGCCCGCCAACTTCCAAGGGACTTTCGACCATGAGCCATTCCCGATCGACCTGGCGGCACACGCTGGCCGCGGCGTTCGCGGCACTTGCCGTCGCGGCGGGAACCGCAGCCGCGCAGCCGCCCGCCCCCGCCTACGCGCCGCCGTATGTGAAGAGCAGCCTCGTCCAGGTCGACGTCTACGACCGCGTCGACGGCGCCGCATTGCCGGTCCACCAGAAGGACGGCAGGCACTACATCGTCGGCGTGCCCGGCCACGAGTACGCGGTGCGCATCCGCAACTGCACCGGATGCGCGCGTCCTCGTGGTGACCAGTCCGTCGACGGCGTCAACGTGATCTCCGGCGACACGGCCGCGCCCGGCCAGTCCGGCTACGTGCTCGACCCGTGGGGATCGGTCGAGATCGCCGGCTGGCGCAAGAGCCTCGACCGCACCGCCGCGTTCTACTTCACCGACCTGGGCGACTCGTACGCGGCGCGCACCGGCCGGCCGCAGAACGTCGGCGTCATCGGCGTCGCCGTGTTCCAGGAGAAGCCGAAGCGCATCGTCTATCGCGAGAAGGACCTGCAGGACCGTCTCGCCGCCGCGGAAGCGCCCGCGCCCATCGGCCAAGGCCGAACGCCAGGACTCCGCCGCCGCCTCGCCGCCGCCGGCCGCGAGCGCCGATGCGCGCGGCAACGCGCGGAATCGACTCGCGCAGGGCGGCATGCGCAGCGAGCGCAAGCAGCTCGGCAAGCTCGGCACCGGTCACGGCCGCAGCGAGGACTCGCGCGTGACGCTGACGCAGTTCGAGCGCGCGACGTCGTCGCCCGCGGAGACGGTCGCCATCCAGTACGACCGGCGCGAGAACCTGGTCGCGCTGGGCGTGCTGCCCGATCCGGTGCCGCAGTATCGCGCGGCGCGAGCCCGAATCCGTTCCCCGCGACGATGCGCTTCGCGCCCGATCCCGATGACCGGTGACGTGATTCCGCTTCGAGCATGGTCGGACGCGCCCGGCGTTGTAACGCGCCGGGCGCGCTTGCATACTGGCCGGGTCATGCCGGCCTCGCCCGCTTCCGCTTCGCGTCCACTGCCGCCGAACCGACGAGGCGCTGATGCTCGCGTACGGCGCGGGCCATGCCGCGTCGTTCGACATTCTCTACGCGCGGCACAAGGGCGGCGTCTACCGCTACCTGCTGCGCCACTGCCGCAACGCCGGCATCGCCGACGAACTGTTCCAGGATGTCTGGATGAACGCGATCCGCGCCCGCGCCAACTACGTGCCCACCGCGAAATTCACGACGTGGCTGTACACGCTCGCGCACCACCGGCTGGTCGATCACTGGCGCGCGACCGGCCAGGCGAAGTTCGCGTCGATCGACGACGAGCCCGAGGACGGCGAGCACGGCGGCACGCGCGCGCTGGTCGAGGCGCTGCCCGGCGCGGACCACGACGAGCCCGAGCAGCGCGCGGCAACGCGCCAGCTGAAGACGCAACTCGCGGACGCGCTGCGCGCGCTGCCCGCCGACCAGCGCGACGCCTTCCTGCTGCAGTACGAAGGCGGGCTTTCGCTCGCGGAGATCGCGGAACTCACCGGCGTGGGCGCCGAGACGGTGAAGAGCCGGCTGCGCTATGCGGTCGCCAAGCTGCGCGGGGCCCTGGGGCCGCTGCGCGAGGAATGGTCATGAGCATGCGGCCGGACGACGAACGCGATCCCGAACTCGAACGCGCATGGCGCGCGCAGTCGCACGAGACCGCCGCCCGCCGCGCTCGATCGCGCGATCCTCGCGGCCGCGCATCGCGCGGTGGGCAGCGGCCCGGCCGCGGTCGACACGGCGAGCGCCGCGCGCGCGTCCGCAACGCTGGTGGATGCCGCTCGCCGCCGCCGCGGCCATCGGTGTCGTGGCGATCGGCGTGCTGCAGCTCTCCCCGCAGGACGAGAGCCTCGTCGTGCCGAACGAGCGCATCGCGAGCAGTCCGGCACCGCGCGAAATGCCGCGACCGCCCTCCGCGCAGGCGAAGCAGGACGCCGTGGCACCCGATACCGGCGCGGCGGCCACGGCAGGTGCGCCGGCCGCCGCGAACGGCGGCGATCCTCAGGCCGCGGCCGGTCGTGCCTCCTCGCGCGAGTCCGCCCCCGCACCTGCGGTCGCGCCGATGACGGCGGCCCCTGCGCCGGATCCGGCGCGGACGCCGGAGTTGGCGCGCGCCCCGGCGGGCAATGCGGCGTCGGCGTCGCGGACTTCCAACACCCCTTTCGCGGAACCACAGGCGTTTCCGCGCAAGGACGGGGAACCCGCCGTTGGTCCGCGGCAACTGCAGCGCGACGAACGCGCGGAAGTTTCCGCGGCAGCCGACAAATTGACGGACTCCGCCACCGGCGTGCGGCAGAAGGCTACGACGGACGGCGGCATGTCCGCACGCGACATGCCGACGCTCGCGGCAAAACGCGAAGCCGCGCCCGAGCCGTTCCCCGCCGCGCCCCGTGCGAATGTTGCCTCCGCGCCTACGACCGGCGTGCCCGCTGCAGCTTCGCCGCCTGTGGAGCAGCGCAGCGACGCCCCGCGGCGCGCGCAGGCTCCGGCAACGGCGGGCTCGCTCGAAGCGGATGCGCGCGGTTCCGAGCGCAAGGACATGTCACCCCAGCGGCAAGCGTTCGTGCCGCCCGCACCGGCGGCCGCACCCCCGCCATCGGTGCCGCCCACATCCTCACTTGCCGCGGCGAAGCCGCAAGCGCCGGCCGGGGCGGGCGGCACGTCCGCGCCGACCGCGAGTTCGGGTGCGAGCCGGGTGCGCGAGTACGCCGGCGCGAACGCCACCGCGCGCGACGAACTGCGCGAGCCGTCCGCCGCCGCGTCGCCGCCGCTCGCCAAGACGCTGGCCGACGCGAAGGCCAAGGCCCGCGATCCCGACGCGTGGCTCGCACGCATCCGCAAGCTGCGCGACGACGGGAACACCGCCGAAGCGGTGCGCGAAATGCGCGAATTCCGCGAGAACGTGCCCGATGCCGATCGCCGGATACCGACGGACCTGCGGGAGCTCGCGAACCTCGGCGCGCGCTAGGAAACGGCCGCAAAAGGCGGTCGTCGAGCCGGTGGATGACGTGAAGCCGGCGTCGCGCCTTTTGCGGCCGGCACTTCTACTTCGAAGTCAGGCGGCCGCCTTGGGAGCGCTCAGTTGGCAACTAAGGCGGCGACCACCGACAAGTTCCACGAAAAAACGAGTGTCGTGTGGCGGGCTGCGTGCAAGCGTGCGGAAGTGGCGAGGCGCTCGATGCACTCGCAGGCGTTGGCGGCTCAGCCCAGCGTGCGCACCAGCGTGCGGATCGGTGCGGGCAACGCCGCGTCGTGCGCGTCGGCCGGCGTGAGCCATAGCGTGCCGGGCGCCGCGACGTGCGCCGGCCAGCGCTGCGCGAGCGCGCGCTGCGGATGGAGCGTGAGACTGAAGTGGGTGAAGCCGTGCCGGATCGGCGACAGCCGTTCGGCCAGCGTCACGCGCGCGCCGAAACGCTGGAAGATCGCCGTCTCGACATCGGCATCGAGCGCGAACTCGGGCAGGCTCCACAAGCCGCCCCAGATGCCCACGTCCGGGCGCTTCTCGAAGAGAATCTCGCCGCCGCGCTCGATCACGAGCACGCGGATCGCGCGTTGCGGCAACGCCTTGCGCGGGCGGGGCGACGGCAACTCGTCGACGCGCCCCGTGCGCAACGCGACGCAATCCGCGGCCACCGGACACGCCGGGCAGCGTGGACTCGTGCGCGTGCACAGCGTGGCACCCAGGTCCATGAGCCCCTGCGCGTAGACGTCGGCGTCGCGCTCGGGCAGCGACGCGACCGCCTCCTGCCACAGCGCTGCCTCGACCTTGGGCGTGCCGGGCCAGCCCTCGATGCCGCGGTGGCGCGCAAGCACGCGCTTGACGTTGCCGTCGAGGATCGCCTCGCGCGCGCCGAACGCGAGGCTCGCGATCGCCGCCGCGGTGGAGCGGCCGATGCCGGGTAGCGTGGCGATCGTCGCCGCATCGCGCGGGAACGCGCCGCCGTGGTCGGCGACCACGGCCTTGGCCGCCGCGTGCAGGTGGTGCGCGCGCCGGTAATAGCCCAGGCCACTCCAGTGCGCGAGCACGGCGTCCACCGGCGCGCGCGCGAGTGCGCCCACGTCCGGGAACGCGGCGAGGAAGCGCTCGTAGTACGGGATGACCGTCGCGACCTGCGTCTGCTGCAGCATGATCTCGGACAGCCAGATCCGGTACGGATCGCGCGTGTTCTGCCACGGCAGGTCGTGGCGTCCGTGCTTTCTCTGCCAGGCGACGACACGCGCGGCGAATGACGACGTAGGCATGGCGCGCAGTGTGGCACGAGGCGCAGCGCGTTGCAGCGGGACAACTCGCAATGCGCACGCCCGCGAACAGGCGGCCGATGCGCGGCCCGGCGCAATCAGCGACCCGGTCGCACCGTTGCGCGAACCGAGGCGCGAGTGGGTGAAGTCAGGGGTGAAATGAGGGTCAGACTCGAATTGAGAAACTATCTTGATTCGAGTCTGACCCTCATTTCACTGGCGCATGCCCAACCGCTGTTTCGCCTTGGCAGCCGACTCCGACTGCGGATATTTGGCGATGAGTTCCTCGAGCGTGCGGCGCGCGGCGGGGTTGTCGCCCAACTCGGATTGCGCGGACGCGATGTTGAGCAGCGCGTCCGGGACCTTCGGGCTGTCGCCCCACAGCTGGATCAACTGCCGCTGCGACGCGATGGCGCCGCGATAGTCCTTGCGCGCGAACTGCGCGTTGCCGACCCAGTACTGCGCCGACGCCGCAAGCGAACTGCGCGGGTATGCCTTCACGAACGCCTGGAAACCGGTGATCGCGCCCGGATAGTCGCCACGCTTGAACTTGTCGAGCGAGTCGTCGTACGCCTTCTGCTCGACCGGCGTGGCAGGCGTCGTGGGGACGGCGATGGGCGGTGCGCTGCCGGCCGGCGCCACGCCACCCGGCGGCAGCGTGCCCGCGCCCGGCGTGGCCGCGGGGATGGCCGGATCGGGGCCGCCCGTTGTCACGGCGGCACCCGGCGCGCCGGTCTCGAGCTTGCGCATCCGCGAATCGAGGTCGACGTAGAGATCCTTCTGGCGCTTCTGCGCTTCGGCCAGCTCGTACGTCAGCACCTCGATCTGGCCACGGATGCGGGCGACGTCGGCCTTCAGCGCATCGAGGTCGCGCAGCAGGTCGAGGCTCTGGTTCTTCGCCTGCTGCTCCAGCGCCGAGAGCCGCGTATCGAGGTCCTTCTGCAGCTGGTCGAGGCGCGTGTTGGTCGCCGCGATGCGCTTGCGCGCTTCGTCGTCGTCGAACAGCGCCGCGTGCGCCGCGTGCGCGCCCATGAACATCGCAAGAACGAGGGCGAGCGCGCGCAACGTCGGACGCATGCCCACCCTCGCCCCGAACCTGTCCCCGACCTCACCCGCCACCCTCACCCCGACCCTCTCCCGCAAGCGGGAGAGGGAGCGGAAATGCCAACGGGTGCGGGAGATATCCGGGATTGGCCGGGTGACGGAAGACGACGAGCCAGCGGCGGGAGGCAACGAAGCAGCAGCGGAAGGCAACGCAAGCAGCAGCGCGCACGCCCACTTCGCCCTACTCGCCGGCGTAGATGATGTCGACGCGGCGGTTCTCCGCCCACGACGACTCGTCATGTCCCGGGTTCTTCGGCTTTTCCTCGCCGAAGCTCACCGTCTCGACGATCGTTTCCTGAACGCCCAGCAGCGTCATCATCCGCTTGACGGCGTCAGCGCGCTTTTGCCCCAGCGCGATGTTGTACTCGCGCGACCCGCGCTCGTCCGCGTGCCCTTGCAGCGCGACGCGCGCATTGCGGTTGGCGGCCAGGTACTTCGCGTGCGCCTCGACCAGCGCCTTGTACTGGTCCGACACCGTGAAGCTGTCGTACTCGAAGTAGATGCTGCGCTTCGACAGCACGTTGCTCGGGTCCTTGAGCGGGTTCACGCCGCTGCCCGTGGTACTGCCCGACACGCCCGCGGTGGACGTGCCGCTGGTGGATGCGCCCCCGGCGGTCGACGACGCCGAAGGATCGGTCGCCGACGACTTGTCCTCCACGGGCGCCGTGGTCGGGTTGGTCGAGCAACCGGCGACGAATGCCACGACCAGCGCGGCGAGAACGATCTTCTTCATGGGACCTCCTGCGAAATGGGATGCGGGAACGTCAGCCTGGCGCGTGCGCGAGGAGTGCGTTGCGGAGAGGGAGGGTGTGGCCGGGGTGGCGCCGTCAACGCGCATAAGGACCCCACGCCGGTTCGCGAACATCGGTGGCCGGGGCGACCAGCCGCTGCTTGATGCGGCCGTCACTCGAGACTGCGGCCAATGTACCACGGCCCCCGACCTCGTTCGCGTAGAGGATCAGCCTGCCGTTGGGGGCGATGCTGGGCGACTCGTCGCCGGGGCCGGTGGTGAGCACCTGCACCTGCCGCGTGCCGAAATCCTGCGTCGCGATCTGGAAGCGACCGCCGTCGCGGCGCACGAACACGAAGCCCTTGCCGTCCGGGAACGGGCGCGCCGACACGTTGTACGTGCCGTCGAACGTCAGCCGCTCCACCGCGCCGCTCCCGAGGTTGAGGCGATAGATCTGCGGGCTGCCGCCGCGATCCGACGTGAACAGGATCGCGTTGCCGTCGGGCGTGAAGTGCGCCTCGGTATCGATGGCGCCGGAGCTCATCACGCGCTTCGCGTCGCTGCCGTCCGCGTTCATCACGTAGAGCTGCGAACCGCCGTCCTTCGTGAGCGTCACGGCGAGCCGCTTGCCGTCCGGCGACCACGCGGGCGAGCTGTTGCTGCCGCGGAAGTTCGCGACCGCCTGCCGGCCGCCCGTCGAGAGGTTCTGCACGTAGACGACGGGCTTCTTCGCCTCGAACGACACGTACGCGATGCGGTTGCCCTCCGGCGACCAGCGCGGCGACAGCAGCGGTTCGTTGGACGACACGATCGTTTGCGGGTCCGTCCCGTCGGCGTCCGCGACCAGCAGCTGGTAGCGCGTGCCCGCCTTCGTGATGTACGCGATGCGGGTGGAAAACACGCCCGGATCGCCGGTCAGCTTTTCGTAGATGACGTCGGCGATCTTGTGCGCGGTGGCGCGGAACTGCGCCTGCGTGACCGTGTATGTCATGGCCGCAAGCGTCGACTTCTTGACCGCGTCGACCAGCGCGAAGCGCACCTCGACCCGGCCATCGGGCAGCGGCTGCATCGACCCGACGACGACGGCGTCCGCGCCTCGCGCGCGCCAGGCGTCCGGCTGCACGTCGTCCGCGCGCGTCGGCCGCGGCGTGACCGCATCGCCGGGAATCATCTTGAACATGCCCGACCGCGCGAGGTCCGCCCCCACGATGCCCGAGACGCCCAGCGGAAACGCCGATTCCCCGCCGAACGGCACGATGGCGATGGGAATGGCGGTGCCCGCGCCACCGACGATCTCGATGGTCAGCTGGGCGCGTGCGGCAGCGTACGGAAGGAACAGGAGGGAGAAGAAGACAGCGAGGAGGCGAAGCGAACGGTGCATGCCGGTCTTTGTTGGTTGGGGCACACCGGCACCAAAGCGCGCCGACGGCGGTACGGCAAATTGGAGCGAGGACGCACCGATTATAACGAACGCGTCACTTGAACTTCGGTTGACCGCCCCAAGGCGTTCGAGTTCCGCAGAATGCGAAACTCAGTGCGGCGCGACCGCGGTGGCGAAACCGAAGGCCGTGGTGATGCGGTCCGCGACCCGCTTCGCCTCGTCGCGATCCGGGTACGGCCCCACGTAGACCCGATACAGGCCGCCCGCGTCGCGCACTTTGGGCTCCACCTGCGCGCTCGCCAGTTGGCCCTGCACGTGCGCGACGAACGTCTGCGCGTTGGCGTAGTTCGCGAACGCACCGAGCTGGACCATGTAGCCGCCACCCGTCTCGCGGCTGATCGTCGCGGGTGATGAGGCGGGTAGCGCGGGTGAAGTGGTCCCTGGCGCCGGCGTGCCCGCGGAGGGCGGGGCACCGCCGGAAGACGATGGGCCGCCCGATGGCGAGGCGGTCGGCGGGGGCAGGGACCCCGGCGCGGGCGTCACCACCGGCGGCAGCGCCGGCGCGGCCGCGAGAATGGGTGCGTCGCCCGGGATGATCGACTCCACGATCACCTCGCCGCTGCCCTTGGCCGCCGTGCCCAGCTTGTGGGCCGCCGCATAGGAGAGGTCGATCAGGCGGCCGTGCAGGAATGGGCCGCGGTCGTTGACCCGCACGACCACGCTCTTGCCCGTCGCCACGTTGGTGACGCGCGCGTACGACGGCAGCGGCAGCGTCGGGTGCGCGGCCGTCATCCCGTACATGTCGTAGGTCTCGCCGATGGCGGTCTTCTGCCCGTGGAATTTGCGCCCGTACCACGACGCGATACCACGCTCGCGATACGTGCGCAGCGAGGTGGCCGGCACGAAGTCCTGGCCCAGCACCGTATAGGGGCGATTGGCGAAACGGTGGAGCGGCTCCAGGCGCGGCGTCGCGTCCGGGATCTGGTCCAGGTTCGGCGGCGCGTCGCCGGGGCCGTCGTCCTTGTAGTACTTGGTGGAAGGTGTCGTCGGGGCAGGCGATGCCGATGGGGGCTTGCCCGGCGACGTCGGGGCACGCGAAGGCGACGTGCCGCAGGCGGCGACGAGCACCGCGCACGCGACCAGCGCCGCGCATTGCCGGAGATAGGGCGAGCAAGGCATGCTGGGGGGACAATCTACCATCGCCGCCCCGCCCGCGACATCATGGCCACCTATCTGTTCGCCTGGAACCCTGCGCTGTGGTCATGGCCCGAGTTGCCCGCGGACATCCGCAAGGTCGCCCGGCGCGGCCACGTCGACACCGACTGGAGCGCCGGTCGCACGCGGGCGATCGAGGTCGGCAGCCGCGCCTTCCTCGTGCGCGTCGGCGTGCCACCCAAGGGCATTTTCGGCGCGGGCTACACACTCACCGAGCCGCAGCCAGCCCCGCATTGGCGTCCCGAGAAGGCCGCGATCGGCGCGACCACGCAGTACCTCCACTTGCGGCTCGACGCGCTGTTCCCGCTGCCGCCCGTCACCTACGACGATCTCGCGCAACCGCCGTTCGCGCGGTTCCGGTGGGGCGTGCGCGCTTCGGGAGTGCGCGTGCCGTCGACGCTGGCGGATGCGCTCGAGGAATCTGTGGGAGGCGCGGCTCGCCGAAATGGTCAAAGCCGGTCGAGCGGGCTCACGACGCCCCGGCCACCGCGATTGAGCACGTGCGTGTAGATCATGGTGGTGCTCACGTTCGTGTGGCCCAGCAGCTCCTGCACGGTGCGGATGTCGTAGCCCGCATCGAGCAGATGGGTGGCAAAGGAGTGCCGCAGCGTGTGCGGGGTGGCCGGCTTGGCGATGCCCGCGTCGCGGACTGCCTGGCGCATCGCGCGCTGAAACGACTGATCGCTGACATGCTGCCGGCGAATCTCACCCGATCGCGGATCGACCGAGCGCCGATCGGCCGGAAAGACGTACTGCCAGCCCCACTCCAGGGCCGCCAGCGGGTACTTTCGCGCCAGCGCGAACGGCAACCAGACATGCCCGAAGCCGGCGCGAATGTCGGATTCGTGGAGCGCGCGAACCTCCTCCAGATGGGACTGCAGCGTTGCGCCCAGATGCTTCGGCAACATCGTCACGCGGTCCTTAGCGCCCTTGCCGTCCCGCACCAGCACCTCGTTCCGCGCGAACTCGACATCCTTCACCCGCAGCCTGGCCGCTTCCATGATCCGCATGCCGGTGCCGTAAAGCAGGCGTCCGAACAACCGATGCGAACCGCGCAAACGCCTTAGCACCTGCGCTACCTCGTCCTGGGTCAAGACGACGGGCAGCCGAGCGCGGTCCTTGGCGTGCTCCACGTGGTCCAGCCACGGAAGCTCCAATGCCAGGACCTCCCGATACAGGAACAGCAGTGCGCTCTTTGCCTGGTTCTGCGTGGCCGACGCCACCGATCGCTCCACCGCGAGCCAGGACAGAAACTCCTCGACATGCGTCGCGCCCAGTTCCGCCGGGTGGCGCTTGCCGTGATGAATGACGAAGCGTTTAATCCAGTCTACGTAGGCCTGCTCGGTGCGGATGCTGTAATGCTTGAGCCGGATGCGGGCTCGGACTTGGTCCAGAAGTCGGGGCGGATGAGGTTGATCCACTATGCGCCCCGTTTAGGTTCCACCATTTGGATCCGGCGCGTTGATTCTTGGGGAATTGATGAATTTGCGAAATCAGACTTTCGGACGATCGACGCATTTCATTCCGTCGTTGTTGACGGCTTTCGGTCGAATTCGGCGGTCGACATCTGGTTAGGCATTCCTAAGCCGTGGAACTGACCACCTCAACGATCATCGGTGCAATTCTTGCCGTCGTTGTCGTCGGCGCGATCATTGGCTTATTGAATCGACCAAAGCTTCCCCCTCAAAAGTCGTTCAAGTGCGCACGATGCTCCAGTATTCTCCGCACAACGACCGCACTATCGAAGCATGGCGCCGTGGTACTAAGGCGCTATTCTGTAACTCGTGCCACAAGATTTGGCTCTGCGCGCAGCCCGCGCGCATCGGTCCAACGGCGCCTCAATTTGCGCGCGCGACGGGAAATTCTTCCAATCGCGGCTCCTTGGGAGTACGGTACTCATGGTGGCTGTCGTTGGCGGTAGGTGCGCTCCGATCCATGCCTAACCCTGCGCTCAACCGGACGGGCCGGTACGCGGCTTCGTTCTTGTCGCCGTCGGCGCGGCCCGCCGGTTAGCTTCGTCCGTTAGGCGCCATGTCCATATCAGTGCAATTGGGCAGCATCGGGCTCTACGTCGACTTGCTGGGGCTGTTGCTTGGAGCTTTCAGCGTTGTACTTGCCTGTTGGGCTGCAGTCGCGCTCTCGCGTCGACGATGGGGCAGGTTCGTGTTCGTCGCATTTGCATGTGTAGCGACATGCTTAGCGACTGCGTCGCAGGTTTGGGTTGCTCGTCCTGAGGTGTGGGTTGAAGTGGCGGCACTCTATGATTCTTCGGACCCCGCACTTCGTGCAAAGATGGCTGCTGATCTCAAGCATCATTGGTTGCAGTCCGATGCACATTCGGGTTTCGAGTTGGATCGTGCTGTCGGAAAGCTGGGGTATATGTCATGACATTTGGCCACAACCGCATTGCTTGCGTTCGTCGGGCGAGCGCCTGCCCATGGGGTTCGCTCGCGAGCACTTGGCCGCCATCGCGCGTGGCGCCTAACCCTGCGCTCAACCGGACGGGCCGGTACGCGGCTTCAACTTCGCGCGTGCGTCGGCGCGGCCCGCCGGTTAGCTTCGTCCGTTAGGCCACAACCATGGGACACATCGCAAATGCCATCAGTCTTGCGTTTGCATTCGCGGTCCCTGCATGGGTGGCGTTAGCTGCTGACGTGTTTCTTCGCGGTCATGTGGTTCTCCCTACCTGGATGCCAGTTCGACATTTCAATTGTCTGCCTTCTACGCCTTGCTGGCGGCATTCCTCGCGAGTGCCACATTTGCCGCAACTCTTGTTTATCGTCGCATCGGCTCAACGCTTCCCAAGTCGGCATTGTCGGGTTTCCTGACGCTCGTTGTTGCCTTTCTCACCGCGTTCATATTGGCGGCACACTACGGTGCGGAGTACCAATGGCTCAAGGGTGTTGTGCAACTGGCCTCGTTGTTCGGCTGGCGTTTGCGTCTGCTCGCTCGTAGGCAGCAGTGGCCTAACCCGGCGCTCAACCGGACGGGCCGGCACATGACTTCGTCTTGGCCGCCGTCGGCGCGGCCCGCCGGTTAGCTGACGCGTTAGGCCACTGTGGAGCGACGCACCATGAAGCGTCATTTCGCTACCGCGCGCAATCCTGCTGGTCGCCTTGGCACTCTATGTTCTGGGTTTCTTCTGGCTTGGGCGCGGCCGCGTTCATCGCTGGCGCGGCCTTCGAGCTGTGGTTCTGGGTTCGGCTCATTGCTCGCCGCCAGTTCGCGATATGCTCCTGCAAGTGGTGCCGGTCGCTTCAAGCCCTAAGTAGTGGGCTACGTCGTCTTCGCATGGGTCACTTCGCAAGTGGCTAGCGCGTCAATGCTAGCGGCTGCAATTTGCGCGTCCATCGCCGGTGGCCTAACCCTGCGCTCAACCGGACGGGCCGGTACGGGGCTGCGTCCTTGTCGCCGTCGGCGCGGCCCGCCGGTTAGCTTAATACGTTAGGCCGCGTCAGCGTCGCGAGCGCTTGACATGCCATATGTGCCATATACATAATATGGTATGTGGCAGATCTTCGAGCACCGTCGCATAGATAAGCAATGTGCCGCGGTACCTCAGGAGATACTTAAGCGATACGAGAAGTGGAAAGACATCGCGGCAATTTCGGGTCCACTGGGGTTGCGCCAGATTGCCGGATTCCATGACGAAGCGCTTTCCGGCGCATGGAATGGCCATCGATCTTCGCGCCTTGGTGCTCAGTATCGCGTGATCTACAGAGCCCTCCCTGACGAATTGATTTTTCAAGTCATGTCCATCACAGCGCATGACTATCGGAGACCCTAAATGAAGGAGTTTCGTCCCGCGAAGAAGCGTGCCGAGGTTTCGGTTGGCGAATCGGTGCGCATTCTGCGCGAGCTTCAAGGCTTGAGCCAGAATCAGCTCGCCGAGCTGAGTGGCGTTCCCAAGCGACGCTTTCCGCCATCGAGAACGATCGCGTTCGTCTTGGCGTTGAGCGTGCAAAAGTGCTAGCGCGTGCGCTTCGCTGTCATCCAGCTGTGCTGGTGTTTCCGGGTTGGGAAGTGCCAATTGAAACCGCGGCCTAACCCTGCGCTCAACCGGACGGGCCGGCACGCGGCTTCAACTTGGCGAGCATCGGCGCGGCCCGCCGGTTAGCTTGATACGTTAGGCCGCAAGTTGCCTCCGGTGCGCATCCCTTCGTCGCCTGGCGGATCGCGCGCGCCGATCTTGGTTCGTACCATCGAAGTGACAGCGCGCGCGCTGTTGCGGCTGTATTTAGCGCTTCGTCCTCGCACGCATGCCCGTGCCTACGCTCAGATCCACATCACCCCTTCGGGCATGGCTGGCAGCAATCGCCAGCGGCTGCGCTTCTTGGCAGTATCCCGCGCCGGCGTTATCGTGTGGCATGCACACGCCCTGTGGCTCTAACCCAGCAGCTCTGCCTGACGGGCCGACAGGCTGCAGTTTTGTCGCCATCCGCGGCCCGCCGGTTAGCTTCGCTAGCCAGTCGATCACCGAGCCAATGCGAATTTCTAAGCATCTCCGAGGACTAACCTGCGCGATCGCGGGCAAAGACGCTATTTCATTCGAACGTTGAGCGCACTGGCGCGGACTCGACGCCTTTCGACGTCACGAGTCCAGCGATGTACTTCCGGGGAATCACTCTCGAAATTTATGAGGATGGCCCGCCTAGATCTTTGGGAGCCGCCGCCATCCTTTGTCAACGTCGGGCACCCGCTACTGTCGGCGGAAGTTGACCTTTTCGGGCATTCGCGGCGCGTACGGATACGTCCCTTTCACGAAGCGTAACGCCCTCATACTCAGCAGGCGAAATATTCGGCCACTGCGATCCCGCGAGCATTCTCGCCACTCGTCTCCGTAGCGTTGACAGCTGCCTAACCCGTCGCTCAACCGGACGGCCGGATGCCTCGCAGCGCGATGGTGCGGCCCGCCGGTTAGCTAGTACGTTAGGCATTCCTAAGCCATGGAACTGACACCCACAACGATCATCGGCGTGATTGTTGCCGTCGTCCTTGTCGGCGCGATCATTGGCTTGTTGAATCGACCAGCTTCCTCCTCAGAAGCTGTTCAAATGCGCACGATGCTCAAAATTTTCTCGCAAGCACGTATATCGAAGCATGGCGCCGTGGCACTAGGCGTTATTCTGTCAGCTCGTGTCACAAGATTTGGCTCAGCGCTCAGCCTCCGCGCACGGGTTCGGCTCAGCCTCAATTTGCGCGCGCGACTGGACCATCCCAATCGCGGTTGCCTGGGAGTACTGTCCTTTCGTGGCTTGTCCAGTGGCGCTAGTTGCGCTCCGTCGCCTAACCCTGCGCTCAACCGGACGGGCCGGCACGCGGCTGCGTTTCTGGTCGCCGTCGGCGCGGCCCGCCGGTTAACTGGTACCGTTAGGCAGCGAGTTGGGGCCAAGCGTAGAATCCGAGAGTCCGAACCTGGGAGTTGGCCGTGGACTTCAGTATCGAGTGTGAGCGTGAAGAGGATGGGCGTTGGCTGGCGGAAGTGCCTCAGCTGCCGGGCGTGCTTGCCTACGGTGCCACTGCTGATGAAGCCATGGCAAAGGCGGAGGTCTTGGCTCTCCGTGTTCTTGCCGAGCGCCTCGAGCACGGCGAGAGTCGGGCACATTCCATAAAGATCTCAGTTGCCGCGGCGTGAGCCAGTGGCCATCGACTAAGGCTCGTCGTGTCCTGGCTGCCCTCGCTGAACTCGGGTGGCACACCAAGCGCCAATCCGGATCGCATCGGACTCTGGCGCGGGACGGATGGCCTGACTTCGTTTTCGCGTTTCACGACGGCGAAGAAATCGGCCCTAAGATGCTTTCGCGCATCGCTAAGCACACGGGCCTTCGCCCCGACGATCTGTAAGTCGTGGCGTCCATCGCTGCCTAACCGTGCGCTCAACCGGACGGGCCGGTACGGGGCTGCGTTCTTGTTGCCGTCGGCGCGGCCCGCCGGTTAGCTGGTAGCGTTAGGCCACAAGTCACGATGCGCCGCTCCCTAAACGTGCTTGCCGTAAGCACGTTGCTCATTGTCGCGGCGTTAGCCTTACTCGGTGGGATGCCGAGGACGCCCTCGGTTGTTTTCGGCCCCCTGTTCGCAGGTTTGCCTGCGGTCGCGCATTGCATCGCAGGCGTTCTAGCTTGGAAATCGGACGAGTCGCGTGCCACTACGAGGGCGGCAATTGTTGGACTCTCCCTGTCCTCAATCGCGTTGTTTGCGTGGGTCGTAATTGATTCGCTGTTCTTCGAGATGATCGCGAATGGTAAGGTGGATGTAACTAACAGGGGAATCGTCGTCCTATATATTGCTGCCGCGATTCTGCCCATTTCATCGGTTATCAACGTGGGACATTTCGGCAAAATACTGAATGGGGCCGTTTCAAGTATCCGTGCCGCCTAACCCCGCGCTCAACCGGACGGGCCGGCACGCGGCTCGTTACTCGTGGGCGTCGGCGCGACCCGCCGGTTAGCTTCGATCCGTTAGGCCCCGCGGCCGCGCACTTCGAGACGTCCGATCGTTTGACCTTCCTAAATTCTGCGCGTTTGCGATTATGTGGCGAGCAGCTACGCATTCTATCCTCAAGGCGGATCGACGCGCTTGGCGTAGATTCCGTTAGCGTTACCGAGTGCCCGCCGCACGGCGTCGAACTTAGCCAGCGAACGCAATGCAGTTCGCTGTGCCTCGCATCACCGACTCCAACGGAGATTCGCAAGCCGCGCTCACGCTTCACTTGGCGTCGTGGCCCGACGCACCGCGGCCAAGTCGACGCCTTCTATGGCCTGCGTGACGGTGGCAAAGGATACCCAATTGGCCGGCCCGTACCGCCCGCAGTACAGCGCGAACTATCTAGTGCCGCCAGTTCGCATTGGCCCCCGGGCGATCAACATTGAGGCGGTATGCCATGAAACCGGGGCCTAACCCTGCGCTCAACCGGACGGGCCGGTTCGCGGCTTCGACTTGGCGGACATCGGCGCGACCCGCCGATTAGCTTCGTCCGGGCCGGTACGCGGCTGCGTCTTGTCGACGTCGGCGCGGCCCGCCGGTTAGCTTGGTGCGTTAGGCGTCGGAGGACGACCACCTGCCCTCAGTCCAGAATGCTTTCGCGGGCCAGAGGCCGCCCTTTCGTATCGCTCGACGCAGACCTAAACTGTCCAATGGGCGCCTTAGTAGACTTAACGAGCTGACCGCGATGCGTGACTTCCCGGCCGATGTTGAATATTCCGAGTGGGGCGAAGGACCAGCGCTTTTGCTGCTGCCGGGAAGTTTCGGGATGGGCTCGGGATGGAAGGCCGTAACCGATCGACTCACCCGCAGCCACCACATCGTCACAACGAGCCTGCTCGGCTACGGCGCGACTGCGGAACGCCGTCCTCTCGGCAACGCGACCATGCGCCAGCAGACGGAAGTCATCGACCGCATCCTTGAGCGGATTGGCGAGCCGGCACACGTTGTCGGCCATTCGTTCGGCGGCCTTGCGGCGCTTGCACACGCAATCGAAGGTTTGATCAAGCCGGCAAGTCTCATGCTGGTGGAAGCCAACCCGCTTGGCCTCCTGAAGACGTCGGGGGAAGCCGACCTCTACGCGATGTTCGGTGCGATGACGCGTGACTACTTCGCAGAGTTCGAAGCCGGCCGGCCCGACGCCGCGCGCCACGTCATCGACTTCTACGGTGGCGGCGGGACCTTTGCAGCGTTTCCTGCCAAAGTGCGTGACTACGTCATTGGGACGACGCCCGCCAACATTCGCGACTGGTCATCGGGAACGCCCTTCGAACCACCGTTGTATGCATACCAGCAGATCGCCGTACCGACGCTCGTCGTGCGCGGCGGCGATGGCCACCCGGCGATGATGCGCATCGCCGAGATCCTGGCTGAGGTCATTCCGCAAGGCCGTCTCGAGACGGTCGCCGGAGGCAGCCACTTTCTGCCGGCGACGAATCCAGCCGAGCTCGCCCGCCTGCTCGAAGTTCATGTAGAGGCGAGCGTCAACTGAACGCGGCGTTGCCTGTGCGACACTGGCACGGAAGAACGAAGGTGCTACGAAGGCTTCCCGAACCGCCACGGCCAGGGAGGTCGCGCCGACGCCTGACCCCTCGCTCGAGCTGGGCGTCGACGGCAGGCTAAGGAAGTACCGCTTTGGTCGGCACGGTCGCGCGCACCGAAGCGCGCTTCCTCATGCAGCATTGCAAAGGTCGATCGCATGCGCTTCGTGCGCCCCGCGGTCGGTGCGCTGTATAGCGCTGCCTGGTCGGCTTCGCTGCCATGGGCTGTGCCACAGCAGCAAATCGGGCACAGTTGTCGGGTCGTGGTCATTGTCGTATCGTGCCCGCATGAATTCACGCTTGGGGCCTAACCCTGCGCTCAACCGAACGGGCCGGTACGCGGCTCGTTTCCTGTCGCCGTCGGCGCGGCCCGTCGGTTGGCTGAAGGCGTTAGGCGCCTAGGACTCGGACATGTTCACGGCTTGCCTCCTTGCCAGCATCGTGACCATCATTGTCTACTTGTCCGTCCGATCGCGACTGGTTACTCGGCTAGCCGCGCTCCATCCAGCACCCGCCACGAAGCTCGCGAAGGCCGAAGTGCCCGGACCTTGGTTCCTGGGGATTACCATTTCGGATGCGCTGCTGGACGAATTTGACGATAAGCCTGCCGAAATTGAGGTTAGACGGTACGTACTCATCTTGCGCGTCCGCGTTCTGATGCTCGTGTTGATATCCGTTGCTGGCGTCTTCTCAATCTTGTGAGCACTTGTGCCCAGCGCCGCACGGCGCCTAACCCTGCGCTCAACCGGACGGGCCGGTACAGGGCTGCGTTCTGGTCACCGTCGGCGCACCCCGCCGGTTAGCTTCGTCCGTTAGCCACCGCGGGCCGCGGTCGGCGTATTATTGCGGTGCCATGAGCGACACTTTCATCTCGGTTGACCCTCAGATTCAAGGCGGTGTTCCCGTCTTCGCCGGCACTCGAGTGCCGGTCAAGAATTTGTTTGACTACCTCGAAGGCGGGGACTCCCTCGATCGGTTTCTCGAAGACTTCCCCAGCGTGAAACGTGAGGTCGCCGTTGCCATTCTTGAGCAAGCGCGCAAGGCTGTAACGCCACATGCGCATCCTGCTTGACGAGTCACTTCCACGCCGCCTGCGCGGTATCTTCCCGGGACATGACGTGGTCACCGTGGTCGAAGCCGGGTGGTCAGGCGCAAAGAACGGTGAATTGCTTCGGTTGGCGTCGACGAGCTTTGATCTCTTCGTAACCGCAGATCAGAACCTTCAGTACCAGCAGAACCTCGATGCTCTGCCGATCACTGCAGCAGTCCTGATTGCTCGCGACACTCGGTTTGAATCGCTGCAATTGCCGGCCGGCGACCTGCTTCGCAAGTTGCCCGATCTCGTTCCGCGCAGCTTGCTGCGATGCGGTGGCTAACCCGGCGCTCAACCGGACGCGCCGGTACGCGTCTTCAACTTGGCGAGCGTCGGCGCGGCCCGCCGGTAAGCTTGATACGTTAGGCCCCATGGCTCAGGCTCCGGTGCTGTCGCTTCGGCACAGGACTGGACGCGCACCTCCCGTGCTTTGGTCACGATACGCGTGAACCTCGGGGCACAGCGCTCTGGTCACCCGTCTCCGGTGCGCCGCAATGCGCTGCAACTTCGGCCTCGCTCCCATCGGCCAGGCGCTGGGCTGTTGGCCCCTCCCCATTTGCCAGCGCTTCTTCCCTAGTCACAAGCGTACTAGGTTCCGTTGTCGCGGCGCGCGCACTGTCGTATCGTGCGGGCATGAGTACACATCTGGGGCCTAACCCGGCGGTCAACTCGGACGCGCCGTTTAGGGCATCGTTCTTGTCAGCAGCGACCGGCGCGCCGCTTGCCTCGTTTCGTTAGGCCGCACAAATGCGACTCGCATTCTCCATCGCGCTACTTATCTCGCTCGCACTGAGCCCACTCGTCGGATACACACAATCCATGACGTCGCCCACCACTCAGCATTCCGAAGAGCAACGCGTGCTCGCTGCAGAAGATGAGTATGTCGCAGCAGAGGTGAGTCGAGACGAGGCCGCGCTCAGGCGATTGGTCGATGACAGGTTCCAGCACAACACTGGCCGCGGTAAAACCACCAGCAAAGAGGAACTGATCGCAAACCTGTTGAAGATGAATATGATCGGCCAAACGATCACGGAACGGTCGGTGCTCATTGAAGAAAATGTTGCGCTTGTCTTCGGCACCGCCGAGATTCGTTTCGCCAGTCCAGGGAAGGCAGATTCAATGTCCACGTTGCGCTACACAGCCGCGTACGTCAACCGCCAAGGTCAGTGGCGGATGCTGGCGCTTCAAATGCAGCAACGGTCGCCGTAGTGAGCTACCTGCAGCAAGTGCGGCCTAACCCGGTATTCAACTCGGACTCGCCTTTAAGGACTGCGTACTTGTCACCATCGACCGGCGCGCCGGTTACCTCGTTTTGTCCGGTCGCGCAAGCCAACGCTTCAGCAGGATCCTTCCATATGAACACGCGCAAGCAGATCGAAGAGCACATTGCCAATCAGCCCGAACCAAAACGCGGCGATATGCAGGAGCTGCACCGCGTCATTCTTGCGCAAATGCCGAAGTGCAAACTGTGGTTCCTGGATGGCATCGACGATGAGGGCAAGGTAGTCTCCAACCCGAACATAGGATACGGGCTGCAGATCATCAAATATGCCGACGGGAGAACCAAGGACTTCTATCAGGTTGGCATGAGCGCAAACACGACAGGAATCTCCATTTATATCCTTGGCATCAAAGACAAGAAGTACTTAACCCAAGCGTACGGAAAGGAACTCGGCAAAGCAAATGTCACCGGCTATTGCATTAAATTCAGAAGGCTAGAGGACATAAACACTGACGTACTCAGCGCCGCAATCAGGTATGGAGTTGAGCAAACAAGCGTCTAACAACGCGTCGAGGCGCGAGCGATGCCAAACCGTGCGCTCGGGCGGACGGGCCGGTTCGGGGCTGCGTTCTTGTCGCTGTCGGCGCGGCCCGCCGGCTAGCTGGTAGCGGTTAGGCCTCACAAAGCGCCTCCCAGGGCCCTTTCAAACGACATCGAATGCCCCCGTCAATCCAATTCAAGATCCCTGCTGATTTCGACTTCATTGTCGGAGACTGGCGGGTCCAACACCGTCGATTGAAGTCGCGCCTCAGCGGCTGCACCGATTGGACCGAGTTTGCGGGAACGTCCTCCACGCGAAAGATTCTCGGTGGGATGGGCAATGTTGAGGACAACGTTCTTTGTTTTCCTGAGGGCGACGTACGGGCAGTCGCGTTCCGCTCGTTCAATTTGGAGGCACAGACTTGGGCAATCTGGTGGCTTGACGGACGCGCTCCGCACCACCTCGACGTACCGGTCATTGGCGGTTTCTCCGGTGACGTTGGCCTTTTCTTTGCGGATGACAGATTGGACGGCAGGTCCATCAGAGTCCGCTTTACCTGGAAAACCAACCCTGGAGGGCGCCCGACCTGGGAGCAAGCGTTTTCTGGCGACAGCGGTGCGACCTGGGAAACCAATTGGGTAATGGAGTTCAACCGCAGTGAGCAAGCATTCGAGCATGGGCTGCCTACCTCGACAAACGGGTTACACCCGCTTCCTCAGTCAAATGACGTCGACGCCTAACCCTGCGCTCAACCGGACGGAACGGTTCGGGGCATCAACTCGGCGAGCATCGGCGCGGCCCGCCCTTTAGCTTGAAACGTTAGGCGTCACGAAGGCGAACCGTGAAGCGTCGAATTTTTGTGGACACTGAGTGGACCGCCCCACCGTGGTCGGATCGTTCAGAGCTAATGTGGATTGGCCTTGCAGATGAAGATGGGCGCTCTTGGTACGGAATCTCGTCCGAGGTAGAGCTCGATCCGTCCACCAATGAATTCATCTCCGGTGCATTTCGACTGATAACCCCGGATGAGCCGCGGATGTCGAGGGCGCAGATCGCGGCAGCCGTCGTGGATTTCTGTGGCCAAGTGGACGAGTTCTGGGCATGGATTCCGACGCTTGAGAGGTTCGCTGAGTGGTTTCGCTTGGGAGATGAGGCTTCAAAGTTGTTTGAAGAGTGCCGGGACGTCGATCTCCAAATGCTTCGGGCGGTTGTAGATCCTTGGCCTGCGGGTTGGCCCAGCCGTTTGCAAGATCTCAACGCGGCTGCAGTAGCCGCTGGAGTTGAGATTCCACCCAGGGCAGAAAACCACCTTCACCCGCGTGTCCACGCCGAGTGGAATCGGCAACTGTTCAAAGTCATTCGTACGTCGGGCGTCGTTGATCGTATCGATACCCTCACGGACAAAGACGAAGGGTGATCCGAGTGCCGCCTAACCTGTCGCTCAACGCGGACGTCCCGCGTGCGGGGCTTCGCCCGTGCAGCTTGCCACCGGTTAGCTAATTTCGTTAGGCTGCACCGAGCCCTCTCGCGAACATCCTCGTACGCGGTCCGCCCGACCAAGACCGCAAAACACTCAGGAGCCCTCCCGTGGAACTAAGCGCCGCCCGAGTCTTCGTCCGCGATCTCGCACAGGCCCAGCACTTCTACGGCTCGTTGCTTGGCTTGCCGCTGCAGGCGGGGGGCGCTGATTTTGGCTTCTGCGTGTTCGCGCCTGGAAGCACGCAGCTCGTAGTCGAACCCGTCGGACCGGAGGCGCCTGAGGAGGATCAAGTGCTGGTCGGTCGCTTCACCGGGCTGTCGTTCTCTGTGTCATCGATCCAGAATCAATACAACGAACTGCGAGCCCGCGGTGTCATCTTCACCAGCGAGCCTGAAGTTCAGCCTTGGGGTGGTGTGCTCGCAACGCTGCGCGATCCCTCTGGAAACGAGCTTCAGTTGGTACAGGCACCAAGTCTGGCCCAACCCTGCGCTTAACCGGACGGGCCGGTTCGGACCAGCGTTCTTGTCACCGTCGGCGCGGCCCGTCGGTTAGCTTCGTCCGTTGGGCCCCGCATCACGCGGAGACCGTGAAGATGTCCAAGAGGATTGCATTCCTCACACCGTTGATTGACCCTCGCTGGAATCGGGCAACTACATGACTACCGGTCGGCGGTTTTTCATTGGCAGCGTCGCGACGGTCGCCGTCCTGGCGTGGGCCCGCGCTGCAGGCCAGCAAGTCAGGCGGATTCCGCGAATCGCCTTCGTTGCCAACTTTCGCGTTGCCGAGGGGAAGGGACCGAATCCGGTTGATCCCTATGTGCGCGTGTTCGTGCATGCGCTTCGCGACCTCGGGCTGGTCGATGGCCGCAACATCCTCGTGGAGCGCCGCTCGACCGAAGGTCGGATTGATCGCTTGCCTGTGCTGATGCAGGAGGTGGTCGTACTCGGCGTCGACGTGATTGTCACCGTCGGCGGCCCCGCTGTGTGGGCGGCGCACCGCGCCACCGACCGAATCGCAATCGTTGGCCTGGTTGATGAAGTGCTCGACCTGGGAATCATTGACAGCTTGGGCCGGCCCGGCCACAACCTTACCGGTATCGGTGAGAGCGACGTGGCGCTACATGGCAAGCGGCTTCAGCTGCTGAAGGAGGCCGCGCCATCGATCTCGCAGGTCGCCGTCATCACCTATGACCAGGGGCCAAACGACCGCGGTGATTGGCGCCGTCAGCTCGACGCCGCCGCCCGCGCGCTACGGCTCGAGGTACTGTGGCTCGGTGTTGATGCTCCCGAGGCGTTCGAGGCGGCGTTCGCCACCATTGTTCGCACACGCGCCGATGCGATCTACGCAACCGCCACGCATGTCAATGATGTAAATGCGAAGCTCATCGCCGACTTTGCTCTCAAGCACCGCTTGCCGTCCTTCGGCTTTCCCGAGGAGGGCATGCTGCTGAGCTACGATTCGGACGAAAAGGAATCGTTGCGGCGTGCCGCCGTGTTCGTGAAGAAGATACTGGAGGGCGCCAAGCCGGGCGAGTTGCCGTTCGAGCAGCCGACGAAGTTCGAGTTGGTCATCAATCTCAGGACTGCGAAGGCGCTCGGACTCGCGATACCGCGGTCAATGCGGTCGCGCGCCAATCAGCTGATCGAGTAATGGCCCACGGCGATCCAAGCCGCACGTCTCCTGCCGCATTTCGGCGGATGCTTTGCGATGGAGTGATGTTCCGCAGTGGTCGCTTCGGTCGCGGGTGGTGAGTAGTGCGGGTGTGTGGCCCAACCAGGCGTTCGGGCGGAGCGCAGGTACGCATTCGCCAGCTCCGTGGGCGCCAGCGCGGCGCAACGCTCGACTCAGGCGTTGGGCAACGCAAACAGAAGCCCGGGCGATTGTCGAATTTCAGTGCCAAGTGCGGGCAAGAATTCCACGTGCCGAAACGAGCGCACAGGAGACAACATGTCAAAGGCAGCGTTCAGCGTCAAGGCATTCGGCATCTACCTTCTTGTCCTGGGTCTGGGCCTTGCGCTGGTTCCAAACCTGCTTCTTTCGGTCTTCGGTATGCCGAGAACCGAGGAGGTCTGGATTCGAGTCGTTGGCGTACTGGTCTTCAATATCGGCGTTTACCGCTGGTTTGCAGCCAAGGGGAATTGCGCAGAGGTCTTCCGCGCAACCGGACGGGCCGGCCCGTGTTTTCTACTTGGCAGGCATCGGCGCGGCCTGCCGGTTAGCTTGAACGTTATGCTGCACAACGAATGCACATTTCCACTCTCACTGCTGCCAATGCCTCCGCCTACCGCGCGCTCATGCTCGAGGCCTACGAGCAAGCACCGGATGCATTTACGACCACCGCAGCTGAGCGCCGAGCTGAACCCGATTCCTGGTGGGTCAAGCGCATCGGCAGCGCCGATGGCCTGGCCACCTCATTCGGAGCCTGGCGAGACAACAACCTGGTTGGCACTGTCGCTCTTGAGTACTCGGCCAAGCCCAAGACCCGCCACTCTGTGCTGGTCCTGGGCATGTACGTTCAACCGTCACAGCGTGGCAGCGGCGTCGGCCTCGCACTCATGAAGGCCGCCATTGCCGCCGCGTCCTCGAGGCCCGAGACCCAGTCCTTGAACCTCACCCTCACCGAAGGCAACGTGCCAGCGCTTCGGCTCTATCGCTCCGTTGGGTTCGTCACCTGGGGCGTTCAGCCGGAGGCTATTCGCACAGACACCGGCCTCAAGGGCAAGGTGCATATGTCACTCGCGCTGTCGCGGCCTCATGCTGCAGCCTAACCCTGCACTCAACCGGACGGGCCGGCACGCGGCTCGTTTCTTGTTCACGTCGGCGCGACCCGCCGGTTGACTTGTAACGTTCGGCGGCAAGCCGGCGGACGACGCCTGAGATCAGCAGAAGCCGCCTTGCGTAGCGCACGAGCACTACGCGCTTGCTTCGGCACGTCCCAAGCAACCCAAGGCTCGGAAGGGTGCCGCGTGGTGGGCGCTTGGGCATCCGAGGGCATCACCAAGCCATCGACGACTTTGCCGAGCGCGAGTACCATCGTTTAGCATCGCCGGGGGCGAGAATATTCGACTGTGCCACCGCTCCAATTGCGGAGGGTTCTATCGCTCCGTTGCCTACATTCCGCTCCGTAAGCTTTTCAGGAGTGTCACATGCGTCCATTTGACTTCTACTGTGTTTCAGGCGCCATTTGGATCCTCGCTGCCGGGTGGGCCGGGTTCGCCTTCGCCGCGGACCCTGTCCGCGGTTTCGCGCTCTTCCAGTCCGAGGAGCATGGTCCATGCAGCCTTTGCCACGGCAATCCGAAGAACAACAAACTGAAGATACTTAACGGCGCGAACAATCCGGCTGCGATCGCCGCCGCCGCGAAAAAGATCGGCGCGCCCCAACCGCCGCAAGATGAACTCGAGGATCTGGCAGCCTATCTGGGAACTTACGTTGCCGGCGCCGTTGTCGCGTCACCCGCTGATCCTGTAGTGGTCGTCGAATATTTCCACTCCGACTTCAATCACTTCTTCGTGACAATCCTCCCGGCGGAGATCACCGCACTGGACAGCGGTGCACAATCGGGCTGGGTGCGCACCGGCAAGCGGTTCTACGCCTGGAAATCGGCGGCCGATGCGCCTCCCGGTGCGTCCCCGGTTTGCCGTTTCTACATTCCGCCCGCAAGTGGCAACTCGCATTTCTATTCGGCGTCGCCTGCGGAATGCGCGATCGTACACGCACAGTTTCCGTCATTCGATTACGAATCGCCCGAGGTCATGTACGTGCTGTTGCCGGATACTGCGACAGGTGCGTGCCCCGGCCTGACTGCGCCCGTATTCCGTCTGTGGAACGACCCGGCGAGCCACGGACGCACCGACAACAACCATCGGTTCACAACCGATACGACCACGTGGGCGCAAATGGTGGCGGCGGGATCGGTGCCCGAGGGCTATGGTCCAAAAGGAGTAGGCATGTGCGCGCCAATTCCACTTCTGAAATTCTGATCGAAAGCCCGCTGCTTTTGTGCTCGACAGGCAGCAACGGGCGGAGTGCAGTCGCATAGCTTCGATTCGAACTACCGTTCCATCGCCATGCCGCCTAACCTGCGCTCAACCGGACGGGCCGGTACGCGGCTCGTTTCCCGGGGGAATCGGTGCCCCCCGCCGGTAGGCTTGATACGTCAGGCGGCGTTACCTTCAGCCTCTGCTCTCATATCAACCCCACCTGCTTGATCCAGTCGCTGAACTACCGAAGAAATGGTCCCGGCCTTGCGCGCAACAGCAGAAAGATCATCTTTGACATGAGAATTCGAATGAAATCTTCAGGACTCAAGCGTGTCCTGGCCGGGGCTATCGGTTTCTCGCTCCAGGCCGTCGGCATGGCTGCCACGCCAACACAAGAGACGGACAAGATGATGGATTCGCTACTGCGACCCACCGGTTGGCGAGCAGAGTGGCAGGGGCCCGGAGGAGCGGGGGTCACTGAGGTTATCTTTCAACGTCAGGCCGAAACGCTGATTGCGAAGATCCGCCTGGTCACGCCATTCGAAATGACCTGCGAGAACCCCGTGACCGTGGGCCCCGACACCGTCACCTTCGATGGATGTCGAGATCCGGCAGTTACCCTGACCTTCAACGCCAATGACAAGGACATTCCCTTTCGCGGAAAAAGTCCTCGCGGGTACGAATGGCAACTTCGGGCAAAGTAGCCACCACAACTCTATTGAACAGCTCGCAAAATGCCGCCTGGTTATTCGTTCAACTGGATCCATTGCGGCGCGCGGCTAAAGACCCGGCATTTCATGCTGGGTCTTTAGCCACATACCGCAACGGCCCAGTTGGCTCAAACGATAGGCCTCGCGATCTACCATGCACAGGTCTGTAGCGCTCTTGACGCTATCGCTACTGATGCTGGCCTCGGTAGCCTTTTGGCCACTGTATTTATCAAAGAGCTGGTCCGCGATCGACCGCTATACCCACGCCCACGCATTCTTCGGTACGTTGTGGCTTCTTGTCCTGATCGCTCAGCCGTTGCTCATCCTGCGCGGCTACCGGGCAGCGCATCGCATCGCAGGTCGAATATCGCTTGCCGTCGCATTTGCCTTTGTTGCCTCGGGCCTCCTTCTCACTCACTTTCGGGTGAGCCGAATGTCCGAGGCAACGTTCGCGAAGGAGGGGATCTATATCTACCTCCCCCTTGCAGTAGCGCTTCTGTTCGCAGTTGCATGTACCCTGGGTTTTCGTTGGCGCAGGTCCACTGCGGTTCATTCGCGCTTCATGGTATCTACCGCACTCTTGTTGGTTGACCCGGTGCTTGCGCGCATCATGTTCTTCTACCTGCCTCCGTTGCCTTCGGAGATTCTCTACCAGGGCATCACGTTCACACTTATCGCGGTCGCCATGGCTCTCCTGGTGAGGTCACTGCCGCCATCCGCGAAAGGGCGCAACTGGTACCGAAACTACTGCCTGGGCAGCGTGTTGGTCCTGGCGCTGTTCTTTGTAGTTCCGTACGCGGGTGCCTGGCTTGACTTCGTGCAATGGTTTCGGGACATTCCGCTGACATGAGTCCGACTTGCGCCCGACGCCTGGCCCTGCGCTCAACCGGAAGGGCCGGCACGCGGCCTCAGCCTGGCGTGCGGCGGTGGGGCCTGCCGGTTAGCTGCACCGTCAGCCGCCCCCACACCGAGAATCCGGATCCGTCGTGACTACTCTGACGGTGATCAAAAGTCGCCCACACCGTTGTTTGGGCATTCTTCGTCACATGTATCCTGGCAATTCCACTATTCACCGCAAGGTCGCAGTTTGGTCTCGCTGCGCTATTCATAGCCATCGTCGCGGGCGAAGTCGGAATCCTGGTGCTAAACCGAATGCGATGCCCTTTGACGGGAATCGCTGCGCGTTACACCGACGACCGTCGGGCGAACTTCGATATCTACTTGCCGGAATGGTTGGCCCGGAACAACAAGCAAATCTTCGGCACGCTGTACGCTCTTTGCCGCGCTATTTTTCGCGTATCGTTGGTTCCACGCCACCTGAAAGGAAATTCGCACGATGGGTCTTCTCGATGGAATGCTCGGTAATGCCTCCAAAATTGACTCGGCGAAGATTCAGCAGGAATTTTCCCAGATACTCGCCCCGGGTGAGCGAGTCGAACACGCATACCAGCTGATTCGTGACTACTTTGTCTTTACCGACAAGCGATTTGTAATCGTCGACAAGCAGGGCATGACCGGAAAGCAAGGTTGAATATCATTCCATACCGTACCGGAGCATTACGCATTTCAGCATCGAGACCGCGGGATCGTTTGATCTGGATGCGGAACTCAAGATCTGGGTTTCCGGAGCATCGGCGCCGTTTCAGCGGCAGTTCAACAAGAAGCTCAGCATCTACGAAGTCCAAGGGGTGCTGGCAAGCTACGTGCTCAAATGATTCGCGCACAATGAGACCCGACCCGGCATTCAGCACGGACGCGCGACGGCTGGCGCCTGACGCCCGCCACGGCGGGCCGCCGGTTGGATCCATTCCGCCAGGCGTCGCAATCCGAGGTTCACTGTTGTCCGCAGCTGCGAGAGACCCATGTCCAAGCTTCGCGTAGAGAGTTTCACCGTCTCGCTGGACGGCTTCGGCGCCGGCCCTGACCAAGACCTGGACAATCCACTCGGCGTGGGTGGCACTTCACTGCATGGCTGGGCGATCTCCACTCGAACGATCCAGAAGCAACTGTTCGGTCGCGATGGCGGAGAACGCGGCGTCGACGACGATTTCGCCGCGCGTGGTTTCCACAACATTGGCGCCTGGATCCTGGGAAGGAACATGTTCGGTCCCGTTCGAGGACCCTGGCCCGACGAGAGTTGGCGGGGTTGGTGGGGCGAGAATCCGGTGTATCACGTCCCCGTATTCGTGCTGACGAACTACGCGCGCCCGCCGCTCGTCATGGAGGGTGGAACGACCTTCCACTTCGTGACGGAAGGCGCCGCCGTCGCTCTTGAACGTGCCCGTCAAGCTGCCGAGGGCAAGGATGTGCGCGTGGGTGGCGGGGTCCACGTCATCCAGCAGTATCTTCGCCAACGCCTCATCGACGAGATGCATGTCGCCATCGCGCCGGTCCTGCTTGGCGCTGGTGAGCGACTCTTCGACGGAGTCAATCTTCCGGCCTTGGGGTACGCGTGCACGAAGTACGAGGCCACGTCACGGGCGACTCATGTTGTCCTGTCCCGGCAGTGAACGGGGCGACGCCTGTCCCTTCGCTCGAGCGGACCGCCACCGGCATGGCCGCTCAAACGTCAGGCGTGCGACCGCTGAAGGCGGGTTGCACGGCGGGTTTCACCAAGGGTGGGACGCCTTGGCGTCCATCAACACGCACCTGTGCAAGCGCCGGCTCAACGAAGGCTGAAATCCGCAGGGTTCAACGGACCGGCGCGTACGTGCAGGGAGAATAGATCCGGTCTTGCGTAGTGCCCCGTGACGTCAAGTGTCCGCCGCGCATTGTCGATGGGTTCACCGTCGATTTCGGCGTAGAGAATGCCGAACGCGTTTCGCAGCGGGCCGGCCACGATCTTGCCGCCCGGCGCAATGACCGCCGAGTCCCCGGGGTTCACCCACTCTTCGGCATCGGGATAGAGGTCGCTCCATGCCGGGTGCCGCGCCGCGGATGTCGGAGGCGCGAAAGGCAACGCCGCTTCCCACCACCCAGCATCCGCCTTCGCGCGCAATGTGCTGAAGCGTCGCGATCCAACGGTCGCCGCTGTCGTAGGTCGGCGCAACGTATACGTCCAGTCCTTGCGCATACAGCGCATAGCGCACAAGCGGCATGTAGCTTTCCCAGCAGATGAGGGCGCCGATCCGGCCGCACGGGCTGTCGACCGATCTGAGACCCGTTGCATCCCCCTGCCCCCACACCATGCGCTCGGGATTGGTGGGCATGAGCTTTCGATGCCGGTTGAGTACGCTGCCGTCGGCGCCCAATGTGACCACCGTGTTGTACAGCGTGCCGCGGCTGAATGCGCCGTCCCGTTCGTTGATGCCGCAGATCACCGTGACGCGATGCTTCCGCGCCGCTTCGCGCAGCGGTTCAAGATCGTCGTTGGCGAGATCGATGGCATTCTCGAGAAGTGCCCGGTGCAGCCGCTCGGACAGCGTCATGTCGCCTCCCGGACGCAATCGCCATATCCAGGCCGGATAGCCGGGAATGAAGGCCTCGGGAAAGACGATCAGCCGCGCACCGCCGGCCGCGGCCTCCGCCACGGCACTCACGGCGATACGCAGGCATTCGGCGCGATCCAGAAACGCCGGCGCCTTTTGCACGATTGCGATGCGGGTCGCCTCCATTCACTTGGTCCCGGCGCCGACCAGCATTTCGCACGGACCGACGAAGCCCTGGTCGGTTTCGAACTTGCCGAGTGCGGCCTCGATCTCCTTCCATGTCTCGGCGCGTTCGCGCTCGCTCATCGCGGCCATCATCTGATGCAGCGCGCCGAAGGACTCGCGCTCGAAGCGCGCGCACTCCGCAGCCGACGGCAACCTCACCGGCGATTCGACCCTGCGCACCTCGACGTCGCGGAAGCCCGCCTGCTCCAACGCCTTGGCCAGCACGCCTTCCGCCCCGAGCGAAAACGGCCCCGGCTGTCCCGGCAACGGCGGAGGCAGCTGCGCGCGCCGGCGGATGATGCCCACCGGGAGCGAAAAGAACGCATTCCTCTCGGGAGTCGAATAGACCACCGCGGCAAAGCGTCCTCCGGGCTTGAGCGCGCGGCGGATGCCGGCGAGTGCGCGCTGCTGATCGGGAAAGTAGATCAGGCCGACGCGCGAGATGGCCGCGTCGAAGGAGGCTTCGGGCAAGGTGTCGTGCCGCTCGCCGTCGAGTTCGAGCGTTTCGACGTTGGCCAAGCCGGCTTGGCGCGCCGCACTGAGCGCGAAGCGCAGGATCGAAGGGGAGATATCGGTCGCGAGCACGTAGCCGTCCGCGCCGACTCGACGCGCCGCCGCGAGTGTCTGTTCTCCGGCGCCGGCCGCCACATCGAGGACCCGTGCGCCCGGCCCGACGGCGGCCATGTCCAGCATGGCGTCGGTCGCCGGACCGAGCCATTCTGCCAGGAGCGGCGACCAGCGATCCCACGCCTCCGCGGCGCTCTCCCATTGGGCGCGCGTCGTCTGCCTGAACTTCTCGGGGTCGAATGCGACGGGGGTGTCGATAGTCTGCGTCATCGCCATGTCTCCTTCAAGGTTCGACGCAAGTGCGTCACGGCCTCCAACCTAGCAGCGCCAGCGTGGAGCTCAAGTCCAGAATCTGGAGTTGTTGCATGGGACCGTCTAGACTCGCCGCATGATCGATTACGGCCAGTTCTGCACGGTGGCGCGCGGCGCGGAAGTGCTCGGGCGAGCTCTGGACGCCGCTCGTCGTGCGCGAGCTGCTTTGCGGCAGCCGCCGCTTCAACGAAATCCACCGCGGCGTGCCGCGCATGTCGGCGACCTTGCTGACGCAGCGGCTGCGCAAGCTCGAGGCGCTGGGCGTGGTCGAACGTCGCCGCGCCAAGGGCGGCTGGGAGTATCACCTCACGCAGGCGGGCGAGGAGCTCCGGCCCATCGTGGTCGGCCTCGGGCACTGGGGCGCGCGCTGGATCGGCAGCCGGCTCAAGCCGAAGCAACTCGACGCCGGGTTCCTGATGTGGGACATCCGGCGCTTCGCGCAGCTCGACAAGTTTCCGGCGGGACAGCGCGTCGTGATCCACTTTCAGTTCACGGATGCGCCACGCGGCGAGCGGTTGTGGTGGCTGGTGGTGGAGAACCGGACTGCGGATCTTTGCCGCGACGATCCGGGTCATGAGGTTTCGGTTGTCGTCGAATCCACCGTGCGTGCATTGACGGAGGTCTGGACCGGCGACAGCGATCCGGAAAAGGAGATTCACGCCGGGCAGTTGAACGTGCTCGGTGCCGGCCGCCGCGGTCAGACGCTGTGGCGGTGGCTCGGCCGCAGCATGTTCGCGCCGACGCGCATTGCCGTCCGCCCCTGATCGGATTGGTTGCGCGCGGGCGCTGCCGTGTCCCAGCATCGCCACGCGCCACGGGCGAGCACGACATTCATTGCGCCATTCTCAAGGAGGTACTAAATTGCCGGCGATGATCCCCAACACGATTGGATCTTGTGCCGTGACGTTCGAAATCGGCGATCGGGCGTCCAGTCCAGCGCTCAACCGGACGGGCCGGCACGCGGTCCGTTTCTTGCGCGCGTCGGCGCAACCCGCAGGTTAGCCTTGTACGTCAGGCAGCACGCCGCATCGTGGCTACTTTCAGCGCCTTTCCTTTCATTGCCTTCGTGGCAGGGCTCGTCCATATCGCCCTGTGGCGTTGGCGACGTGCTCGGAGTGCCTTGATCGCGGGGCTGTTGTGGCTCATCTATGGCGGCTACGAATATCTCGTTCACGCTCGCGTCCTATGCTCGGGCGAATGCAACATCCGCGTCGATTTACTCGTGATTTATCCACTCTTGCTGGCGGTATCACTTGTCGCCATGTGGAACACCGCACGTGGCCGCGCAACCCGTGCAGCGCACAAGGAGCCTTCGGTGTGACTTCGCCAGGCAACTCACATCGTGGCAGCCTGCGCTCACGCATCGAACGACATGCCGCCCACCCTGTCGCTCGACGCGGACGTCCCGCATGCGTGGGTTGCGTCCACCGGCAGGCGCCGACCCGCTTGTTTCGTCAGGCCGTGCGCAGGCCCACACACTGCCGAAGAGAGCTCATGTTTGACCACGTGAAATTCTGGGTCAGCGACTATGCAGCGAGCAAAGCGCTCTTCATCAAGGCGCTCGAACCGCTCGGCGTAGCTGTTGTCTCGGAGGCACCGCCGAAGTACGGTGTCGAGCTCAGCCATGAGGGTACGGCGTCGTTGTGCCCGTACCAAACCGGGGCCTGACTCTTCGCTCCAGCGGACCGGCTCCGGCGGCCGCTGGAACTTGACGTCAGGCTCGCGAAGTACACAGAGGAGGGCGCGATGAGCAAAGAACAGGTGGCCCCTGAAACGAAAGGTGTTGCGGTGAAATTGCTCTCCACAGTTGACCTTGGCCCTGAGATCGAGGGCATGACAGGGCGCCAACTTCGAATGCGCATGGTGACCATCGAGCCAGGAGGCGTCTTCGGGCCGATTCACGACCACAAAGACAGACCCGGCATCGTGTACATACTGCAAGGAACGATCACTGACCATCGGAATGGAGTCGCCACGGACTATGGACCCGGAGTGGGCTGGCCCGAGGACAGGAACACCACACACTGGCTCGAGAACCGCGGAACGATTCCGGCAGTGGAGATCTCGGTCGATATTGTGAGGCAGCAGTAAGCTTGGTCCCGAGGTCTGACGCGGTCGGGCCCGACCACGCGCTCAACCGTACGCGCGAGCCTGGGGTTGGGCTGCTGCCGGTCTGGAGCACACCCTTCCCATGAAAGTTGTCAACCGCGAAGTCCGGCTGAAGGCAAGGCCCACCGGCATTCCCCAGGCGGAACACTTCGAGATCGTCGAAGCCCCGGTTGCCGAACCGACCGAGGGCCAGATCATGGTGCGCAATCTCTTCCTGTCCGTCGAACCGGCAATGCGCGGCTGGGTAAGCAGCGTCGGCAACTACTCGGATCCGGTTCCACTGGGCGGCGTGATGCGCGCCTTCGCCGTGGGACGCGTCGTCGAGTCACGCAACGCCGCATTTGCCGTCGGAGACATCGTCACCGGAATGTTCGGCTGGCAGGACTATGCGGTCGTCGATGGAGCAAGGGTTCAACGAAAAGTCGACGAGTTGGACCTGCCGATTTCGGCTGCGCTTGGCGTACTCGGCTTGAATGGACTGACCGCCTACTTCGCACTCCTGGAATTGGGGCAGCCTGCCGCAGGCGAGACCGTGGCGGTTTCGACCGCTGCCGGTGCGGTCGGATCGTGCGTTGGGCAGATCGCCAAGATCAAGGGGTGTCGCACCGTTGGCATCGCCGGCGGACCCGAGAAGGTCGAACTCTGTCGAACGGAGTTCGGTTACGACGTCGCCATGGACTATCGCGCCGGAAAGCTCGATGCGGCGATTGCACGAGGCCTGCCCGAACGGCATCGACGTGTACTTCGACAACACATCCGGCGAGATCAGCGACGCCGTCCTCAGGAACCTGGCCGTCGGCGCCCGCGTGATCATCTGCGGCACGGCATCGATCGCGACATGGGACCCGCCACCTGTCGGTCCGAGGGTCGAACGACACCTTCTGGTGAAGCGAGCACGGATGCAGGGTTTTCTGATATTCGACTACGCGGACCGATATCCGGAGGGGTTGCGTTCGCTCACCGAATGGGTCAGAGCCGGAATGATTCGATACCGCGAAGATATTCTCGAAGGCATGGAGCAAGCGCCAGACGCGATTGCCGGCCTGTACCGCGGCGAGAATCTCGGGAAACGCGTCATTCGCATTGCGCAGGATGCGGCCTGACCCCTCGCTCGAGCGGAGTGCCTTCGTCAGGTCGCTTGTCCCGCATCGTGGACATTCAGCGGATGGATGGCCACCCTGCGCAGCTCCAAAGGAGAAGGATGTTGTACATGCGCCTATTCATGGCAGCGATTGTCGTTTCCAGTTTGATCGTACAAAGCGCGTTGGCACACACCTCCTCGGCCGGACAGACGGCCACTGCGAACGAATCCTCATGCGTCAACGATCCATCGTGGACCGCTCCGCAGAAGCCCTTTCGAATCCATGGCAATACCTGGCATGTCGGGCCGCGCGGCCTCGGTGTCTTCCTGATAACGGCACCCACCGGCCATGTCCTGATCGACGCCGGCGTACCGGGGAACGCACCGCTGATCGAAGCGAACATCCGAAGTCTCGGGATCAACCTGCGCGACATCAAATGGATTCTCAATTCGCACGCGCACTGCGATCATGCCGGGGGCATTGCACAACTCGCGCGCCGCACGGGTGCGCAAGTGATCGCAAGCGCCGCGGACACCCGGTCGCTTGCGCGCGGCGGTCGCGACGACCCGCAATACGGCGACAGGTTCCGGTTCTCGCCGGTGCGTGTGACGCGGACGGTGACCGATGGCGAGAGTCTGCGCCTGGGAGGTCTGGTGCTGACCGCGCATTCGACGCCAGGACACACCAAAGGCAACACAACCTGGACCTGGAAGTCATGCGAGGACACGCGGTGTCTGCATATGGTCCATGTCGGCAGCCTGTCGGCACCCGACTACAAGTTGATCGGCAATCCGAAGTACCCGGACATCGTCAAGGACTTCGAATACAGCTTTGGAATGGTCGCGGCGTTGCCTTGCGACATTGCGCTTGCCCCACATCCGGGCATGGTGGATTTCTGGGAACGTGTGGCCAGGCGCAACCAGGGCGACGCGGATGCACTGGTGGATCCCGCACTCTGCCGCGCTTACGCGAAGGATGCACGCGAAAGCTTCGAGGAAGAACTGGCGAAGCAGCGCAGGGACGCCACTTCGGCAAAGCAGCAGCGACCGCGAGTTCCGGCTGCACGGTGAGCGAAACCGAGGGAGGGCGCTGAAAGCACTGCAGCGCGACCCGAACGTTCGCGCCACCGGACGGGCCGATACGGGACTGCGCATTGGTCACCGTCGGCACGGCCCGCCGGTCGGCGCGGTTCGTGATACAGCACAAGCCGACCTCGCGCCAAGCTCGCATCCGAGGACGGTGGCGGTGCGTACGATGACAATCCCGTCGCGACAAGGATCGAGCCATGCCAACTTCACCGAAGCGCGCTGCGCCAGTTGCTGCCAAACGAGCGCCCAGGAAGTCCGCCGAAACTGGTTCCAAGCCGTTCCTGCGCTTCCACCACTCGCACGAGCTGCGCGCGAAGACCATTGAAGTGCTCGAGGCCATCGAGAATGCGCAGAAGCCAACCGTGCATAGCGGGCGCCTCACCGAACTGGTTCTCGAGTTGACGGATTGCGGCATGGATCAGTATTTCCTGCAATCGCTGAAGGCCACGAAAGCGAACTTCGTGGTGCAGCAGTCCGCCGCGCTTGGAATGTCCGGCGTGCAGAGGGTGATGGGCACCGTCATCCGAAACATAATCGCCCGCATGGATGATCGGCAAGTGCTATCGGTATGCGGTTCCATACGCAAATTCATGGCATGAGATCCGCACCACATCGTCAGGTCGGCCTCGTCTCGCACGAGTGCTGCCTGACCGTGCGCCCGACCGGACGGGCCGGCACACGATCCGTCGAGGGCATGCGTCGGTGCGACCCGCAGTTTGGCTTGAATGTCTTCATCACACCGGCATAGTCATGCCCATCACTCGACGAGCAGCACCGGCAGACGCGGCACGATTGGCGACCCTAGCCGAGCGCACCTTTCGTGCCGCCTTCGGCGCCTGCAATACACGCGAGAACATGGACGCCCATTGTGCGAGCGCCTACGGCGAGGCCATTCAAGCATCCGAAATCACCAACCCGGGTACGGAGACTTTCGTATGCGATGACGGCACCGAGCTGATCGGTTACGCCCAACTCCGCTGGGGACCCGCGCCGCCGTGCGTACTGGCGTCGAGGCCTGCCGAAATCCAGCGCATCTACGTCGAACAGCCGTGGCACGGCCAAGGTATCGCCCAGGCACTCATGTCCCGGGCGTTCGCTGCCGCAGTCCTCGGCAACGCCGATCTGGTGTGGCTTGGCGTCTGGGAGAACAATCCCCGGGCACTGGCCTTCTATCGGAAATTCGGGTTCAACAAGGTCGGACATCATGTCTTTCAACTTGGCAATGATCCCCAACATGATTGGATCCTGTGCCGCGACGTTCGAAGCTGGCAATCGGGCACCTGACCACGCGCCCAACCGGATGCGCGGTCATGCGGAACCTTGCCGGTCCAGCAGGACCGTTTTCGGTGGCGACTGAACCTAAACCCGGCGCATCCGGCAGGGGTCGCATGGCCCAGGTCACCATGATTCTCGGATGCTCGCTGCTCGGCGGATGCGCTTCAATTGCGGGCTTGACCGTGGACGCCGCCTATTCCGCGGCGTTTCGCGCAAGAATCGAAAGCGCATCAGGGCTCTCGCCGGACGAATTGCAGCAACTTCAGACGCTGCGGTTCTACAGCACGGACAAGGGCCTTGCCTATACGTCGATCGGGCAAGTTCAGGGCATCTCATGCAAGGCAACCGTTTGGCTGTGGATCCCGAACCTCTCCGAACTGAATGGCAGGACTCCGCAGGAGGCTGCGATGATGCAGCTCAAGATAAAGGCCGTCAGGGCCGGCGGAAACGCCATCCTGTCTTCGGCCTGCTCGCACAGCGAATCGATTGACTGGGCAAACAATTGCTGGGAATCGTGGACGTGTGTCGGAGAAGCCATACATGCGGAATAGCAACGCCCCAAGCGATGCAGGATCTCCCGGACGAAAGCGCGAAGTCGTTCTGTGTCCGATCGAACGTTCAATAGGGACCTTCGCCGGCGGGCGTTCGGCCTCGCGGGGGGGGGCCCAAACATTCCAGTCTGTTAGGCCGCAAATGAAATCGTGGCGGTTGGCGCTGGTGATTGCCGTTGGGTTCGCACTCGTCCTGGCATGGTGGCGCTTCGAGTACCTGGTTCCATCCGGATTGGCCAGACAACTGGCGTCCGCGTCGCGCGGGGCTCAAGCCATCGACCTGGCGCAATTGACGGATTTCGAGTGGGATCGGGTTGTGCTCCTGGGCCCGTATACCAGTCACGCGGAAGCCGAGCGTGTACTCGGAATGCCGTGGCCGGAGTATCCGCTGCTTGGCCTCGAGTCCGCCGATTCGTTCAGCCTGATCGTCTTTGCCAATGGGGCACGGCTTGCGCGAGTGGAAAGGGTCGATCGTTGCGGACCGGACTTCAGCACCAACCTCCTTGCGAGGCCCATTTCGCGCGCCAACGGGCGCTTTCGCTTCGAAACGCGCAATGGGTGCGCAATCATGGTGCTCGCATAGCCCTGCCGTTCCCGCCGGCCGTCCTCGACCTCTGCAACGCCTGCGCGGCCACTGCGGTGGAAGGCGATGGCGGGCTCGAGTGCCGGAAGGAAGGCCATCGCGCGTACTTCACGCGAGAGTGCTGGCATGCCGCCCGGGAATTCGATGATTCCATGCGCTTCGCCGGCAAGCGGTTCACATGGCTGATTCCGCGACGCACCTCCGCGGTCCGGGCGATCGGCATGCGGCCACCCCATTTACGCGCCCGCGCGGCGGTGTTCAAATCCGGCATCGATCCGGCCCAACCCCGAAGGAAATCTCCATGATCGGCTACATCACACTGGGCACCAACGACCTGCCTCGCGCGCAGGCGTTCTACGACACGCTGTTGGCCGAGATGGGCGTCAAGCGCCTGATGGAGTTCGGCGATCGCGGCTCCGGCTGGTCCGAAACCATGGACCAGCCGATGCTCTGCATCATGAAGCCGTACGACGGTGGTCGCGCCACCGTCGGTAACGGCGTGATGGCCGGCATCGCCGTCGACTCGCGCGCCACGGTCGATCGCATCCACCGGAAAGCGCTCGAACTCGGTGGCACCGACGAAGGCGCGCCCGGCCTGCGTGCCGAGGGCGGCGAGGGTTTCTACGCCGCCTATTTCCGCGACCTCGATGGCAACAAGCTCGACGTATTCTGCTACGGCTGAGGGACCGACGTTCGCCTGCGATGCGAAGCGGTGCCGTCTTCCGCGAATAGAATGGAGAATTGATCATGCCCACAGGTACCGTCCGGCTTCATCGAGTGCTTCGCACCTCGCCGCAGAAGGTCTACCGGGCCTTCCTTGACGCGGGTGCGATGGCCAAGTGGATTCCGCCGTATGGCTTCACGTGCACCGTGCACCACCTGGAACCTCGCGTCGGCGGCACCTTCAGGATGTCGTTTCACAATTTCTCGACCGGCAGCGGGCACGCCTTCGGCGGCGAGTACAAGGAACTGGTCCCGGACGAGCTGATCCGGTACACCGACAAGTTCGACGACCCGAACCTGCCCGGCGAGATGGAGGTTCGCGTCTCGCTCAAGCAGGTCTCCTGCGGGACCGAGATCACGATCACGCAGGAGGGAATTCCCGAGGTCATCCCGGTGGAGATGTGCTGCCTCGGCTGGCAGGAATCGCTGGCACAGTTGGCCCATCTGGTGGAGCCGGACATTCCGGGCTAACGGTCGCGACGTGGTACGGAGCGGGCGGGGAGGCGGGATGGACGCGATCAGGGTCGACGTCGGCGACCCATGCACCGGTGGCCCTCGCGTGGTGTGGTGCGGCGTGCGTGAGGATCAGCAGGCCCGCAGCAGCGTGAGGTGCTGCAACCCGGAGACCTGATGTGATCAAGATCCTTCGTTTGATCCTGGCGGTGATACTGGGACTGGTCGTCGGGAGCGCCATCAACATGGGGCTCGTCGTGCTCGGGGCGCGGGTCATCCCTGCCCCCGCCGGTGCCGACGCGACGACCATGGCAGGGCTGAAGGCCTCGATGCATCTCTACGAGGCAAAGCACTTCCTGTTTCCGTTCCTCGCGCATGCGCTCGGCACCTTGGCCGGAGCGCTGGTCGCCGGGTTGCTTGCCCCGGGCACGTCGGCCGTCCCCGCCTATGTCGTGGGCGCGCTGTTCCTGCTGGGCGGCATCGCCAACGTCTTCATGCTTCCCGCGCCCGTGTGGTTCAGCGCAGCGGACCTGTTGCTCGCCTACCTGCCCGCCGCATGGCTGGGCCAGACGATCGCCACGGCCGCCCGGTCGGGACGCCGCAGCGTTGCGTAGCCTCGCCCCCGGGGCCGAACATCGTCGTGCGTGCGCGGCGCCGCAAGACTTCGCGTCCCGGGCTGCGACGTCCGCGACCAACCAACGCGCGCGCCGGGACGCATGAACGCATCCATGCGTTCCGAAGGCCGTCTCAAGACGTGGAACGACGAGCGTGGTTTCGGGTTCATCGAGCCGACCCACGGGGGCCAGGAGATCTTCGTGCACGCGAAGGCCTTTCGCGGCGTCCGGGGCCGGCCCCAGGTGGGCCACTATGTCTCGTTCGAGATCGAACGCAACCCGGAGGGAAAGAAGCGCGCCACGAACGTCGAACGGGTCGAGGTGTCGAGCGTCGCCGTGCGCCGCGGGTCCCGATCGCGTGGCGATTGGGGCGCCGCGACCCTCCTTGCGATTCCCGCATTCGCCATCGTGTATGCGCTGGTTGCGGTCCTGTGGCGAGTGCCGAATCTGGTGGCCGCTGCCTACATCCTCCTCAGTGCGGCCTGCTTTGCCGCGTATGCTTTCGACAAGTCGGCGGCCAACTCCGGTGGGTGGCGAACGCGCGAGAGCACCCTCCTTGCGCTCGGCCTCCTCGGTGGCTGGCCCGGCGGATTGCTGGCGCAGCAGTTTCTGCGCCACAAGTCGGTCAAGGCCACGTTCCGCCATGGGTTCTGGGTCTCGGTCGTTGTCAACGTCGGCGCCTTTGTCGTGCTCAGTTCGCCGCTCGTCGACGCCTGGGCGCGCCTGCGCGCATGAGTCGTCGCCGGTCGACCCGGCGGGCGCGGCTACGCATGGATGAAATCCCGCATCCCATCGTCGCAAGGGGCACCCCATGATCAAATTCGTCGGCGCAACGCCGATCGAACCGAGGCACCGGCTTTCCTGTCATTGCGGAGCCGTGGTGCTGGAACTGGACCTTCCCGAGGGCATCGTCGATCCGAGGCGCTGCGACTGCTCGCTGTGCCGCCGAAGGGGCGCCATCGTCGCGTCGGTGCCGCTGGCGGGCATCCGCATCGTCCAGGGCGCGGAATCGCTGAAGCTGTACCAGTTCAATACGCGCACGGCGAAGCACTATTTCTGCGGCCACTGCGGGATCTACACGCACCACCAGCGGCGCTCGAATCCGGGCGAGTACGGCTACAACGTCGGATGCCTGGAAGGGGTCAACCCGTTCGAACTCGGGACGGTGCCGACGATGGATGGCGTCCATCACCCGCGGATCGCGCCGGGTGACGCGACCGTTGGTGCAGCCGCGATCCGCTTCGCGTACAGGCGGGGACACGCCCTCCGCAGTTCCCCTTCGGAAAGGCAGCCCATGCCCCTGCTAGGCACCGCCGCGATGCTGCTGACGTTCGACATCGAGAGCGCCGCCATTGCCGAACACGACGACTGGCACACGCACGAGCACCTTCCCGAGCGGCTCTCGATCCCGGGCTTCCTGCGTGGAACCCGCTGGGTGGCGATCGACGGGGCGCCAAGGTATGCGGTGCTCTACGAAGTCGAGCGCCTGCAGACGCTGGATTCGCAGTCGTATCTCGAACGCCTCAACCATCCGACGCCCTGGACGTCGCGGATGATGGTCCACTACCGCGCGATGAGCCGCGGCCTGTGCTCGGTGGAGAAGAGCTGCGGGCTCGGCATGGGTCACTTCGCGCTGCTCGTCCGCTTCAAGCCCGCAACCGGTTCGTCCCCTGCGGTCACCGCGTGGTTGCGCGATGAGGTCATGCCGCATCTTCCGGCGCGTCCGGGACTTGGCAGCGTTCACCTTCTCGCCGGCGCGCTCGCGCCCGCGATGACGTCGGAGCAACGCATTCGCGGTGCGGACGCCGGCGTCGACCGGGCGTTGCTGGTCACCGGCTACCGGCGGGATGCCCTCGCCGACCTCGCGCAAACCGAGTTCAGCGCGAAGGCGCTGGCCATGCGCGGTGCGTCCGACGTCGTCGCGACGCTCTACGAAGGCGCCTATTCGCTCACGGCGGATGAACTCGCCGCGCCGCGTGCCACGGCGCCGCTGTGACCTGCGCCTCCATCGCCGCAGGCCCCTGGTCGACGCGCGCCACGCGTCTTCGGTTCGCTCGCGTTCATGAACAATGGCTACATGCAGGCCAAGGGCGTACGCGGACGCACGGCGGCCTGCGACAACCCGAACGGAAAGCTGAGCTTCAACGGACCGCTGCAGACGGTGGGGCCGTCGCGCGAACGCTGCCATGCGCAGGGCCGGCGAGAGGCCGGGATCGTCACCGTCGGGCCACGCGAGTCCGCAGGCGATCCCGCGCACACCGGGCGGGCGGCGCAAAGCGCGCGATGCATGTCGCTGCGGCCCCCCGGAAGCGCATGAACGAAGGAGGCACCGTGACCCGCTTCAGCGTGAAACCGCTCGACGCAACCACCTGGCCGGACTTCGCCCGGCTGGTCGCAAAGCACAACGGCGTCTGGGGCGGCTGCTGGTGCATGGCATTTCACGCCGAAGGCGTCGGACGCCCCAGGACCGCGGCGCAGAATCGATCCGACAAGGCGTGTCGCGTCCGCGAAGGTCGCGCGCACGCCGCGCTCGTGTACGACGGCGCGGACTGCGTGGGCTGGTGCCAGTTCGGTCCCCCGGACGAGCTGCCGCGGATCAAGCACCAGCGCGCGTATCGCGAAGGCCTCGTCGAACTGCCCGACTGGCGGATCACGTGCTTCTTCGTCGACAAGGCGTTCCGTGGCACCGGGGTCGCGTCCGCCGCGCTCAAAGGTGCGCTGCGCGAAATCGCGTACCTCGGTGGCGGCAGGGTCGAGAGCTATCCGGAAGACGCCGCCGGTCGAACGGTGTCGGGCTCGTTCCTGCACAACGGCGACCGCGGCGATGTTCGAACGCCAGGGGTTCGAGCGAACGCGTCGCCTGGGCAAGCATCACTGGGTGGTGGCCAGGGTCGTGCGCCGGCAGGCCCGGCGCCCGCCCCTGTAGGCGTCGCTGCGCGAGTTGCGCACATCGCCCACCGCACGTCCGTCGCAATCCTGCGCGAGGGCCTGCGCGGCGACGGCGAGCGCTGCGCGCCGGACCGGTCGCCCTGGTGCCGACGTTTCGATAAGATGCCTCTTCCCACCGATGAAGATCACGCTCCTTGCCGCAGCATTCGCCTTGCTTGGCCTGCCTCCCGCGCACGGCCAGGCCCGGCCCGAGGTGCCCAGCCTGGCCGCGATCGCGGACGCCACCGCGTGGACGGTGCTGCATGCGACGGCCGAGCGCGTGGATGTCGATGGCAAGCGCGCCGTCCGGCTGACGGCCGCGGGCGATTCGGCCAACGGCATCGTCGGCCTGGCGCTGCCTGCGGGCACGACCTTCACCACCGGCGTGATCGAAGTGGACCTGAAGGGCAGGAACCTGCGGCAACGCAGCTTCCTCGGCGTGGCGTTCAACGTGACCGACGAGAAGAACTTCGAGGCGGTGTATTTCCGCCCCTTCAACTTCAAGGCGGAGGAACCGATGCGCAGCCGCGCCGTGCAGTACATCGCCTGGCCGGTGAACACGTGGGAGCACCTGCGGAAGACCGCACCTGGCCGCTTCGAACACGCCATCGATCCGGTGCCCGATCCGGACGACTGGTTCCACGCACGGATCGAGGTCACCGACCGCGAGGTGCGCGTGTTCGTCAATGGCGCCGGCACGCCCACGCTGGTGACCGAGCGGTTGCTGGCAAGCGGCAACCGACGTCCTGCCGGACTGTTCGTCGACTCCGCGGAAGGTGTCTATGCCAACTTCCGGATCACGCCGGACAGGTAGCGGGGCGCCGTGAACACGCCTGGCTCGCGCTACTGCCCTTGCGCAGGCGGCGCTTCGCCGCGTTGCGTTCCGGTCCGCGGTGCGGCGGTCCTGTCGCGTTGCCCCGGGCGACGCCGGTGACGTTGCGGCGTCGCTTCATCCTGCTCCTCGCGTGCGTCGGCGCCGGTGCCGGCGTGGCCGCGATCGGTGTGCACGTCACGGGCAGCGAGGCGTGGTACCTCGCCATTCCCGTCGCGGTGGCCGCCGGATGGCTCCGGGTGGGCACGCCCGAGAACTGCTGCGATGCGGATCGGAAGTCGTGAAGCGCGTCGTACGCTTCGCCCGCCCCACCGACGACCGCGAACTCGCGCGATTGCGCTGGTGGTCGCGAAGCCAGGACGAGCAGCAAAGCGAGAGCCTCGACCGCTTCACGCAGCGCTTCGTATCCTGGTCGAGGGCGCCCGCGACGGTTGCGCACTGGCACGTCGCAGTCGCGCAGGGTCCTGCCGCCGGACTGATCGGCTGCATGTACCTGCAGACGGTGGAGACCGTGCCGGTCCCGGGCGCGATGGTGCGAGCGTGGGGCTACGTCACCCATGCGTTCGTCACCGAAGATGCGCGTGGCCAGGGCGTGGGGGGCGAGTTGCTGGCGCTGCTCACGCTGCGGGCGCGCGAATTGAAGCTCATGGAACTGGAGGTGTGGCCCAGCAACCGGGCCGTTTCGCTCTATGTGCGCGCGGGCTTCGTGTCACCCGAGGCACTGCGCGCGGGCCGCGACCCCGAAGAGGCATCCTACGTGTTGCCGCTCGCCGAAGGCCCCGCATGAGCTCCGATGCCGGCGCCTGCGGCCACGCTGCGAGCGGCCCATGACCCCAGAGTTCATCTACGAAAGCGACGACGTCCTGGCCATGCTGGATGCGCTGCTGGCCGGCCGGGACGGCGACTGGTGGAACGGGTTCTACGAGGATCGCGCGAAGCCGTGTCCGTTCTTCGTCGAGGCGCCGGACGAAAGCCTGGTCCAGTGGGTCGACGCGCAGACGATCCGGCCCGGGCGCGCGGTCGACTTGGGATGCGGCCACGCCCGCAACGCGATCTTTCTCGCCCGGCGTGGCTTCGACGTCGAAGGCGTGGACTACTCGCGCACGGCGATCGATTGGGCCGGTGAGCGGGTCCGGGACGCCGGCGTCGATGTGCGCCTGCGGTGCCAGTCGGTCTTCGCGTGGGAGTGCGCGGCCGGCAGTGTCGACCTGGTCTACGACTCCGGTTGCTTTCATCACCTGCCGCCGCACCGCCGGCGCACGTATGTCGAGCGGGTCACGACGGCATTGAAGCCCGGCGGCTGGTTCGGATTGACCTGCTTCCGGCCGGAAGGCGGCAGCGGCTACTCCGACCAGGAGGTATACGAGCGACGATCGCTCGGCGGTGGCCTGGGCTACACGCAGACGCGCTTGCGCGAGGTCTGGTCGCATGGCCTGCAGGTGCACACGATCCGGCAGATGCGGAAGCCGGGCGACGGGAGCGGACTGTTCGGCGAGGACTTCCTGTGGGCGCTCCTGGCCCGGAAGGCGCCCTGATGCGGTCGTCCGCAACCTGCCACGAAGGTTCGTCACGCATGCGGCTGCCGCGGCAAGTCCAATGCGAATTCCCGTCCCGAATTGCCACTCGCTGGAGGCCTGGTCTTGATCTACGTCTTCTGGATGCTCACCGTTCCCACCGGCGCGCTGGCGCTGCTTCTCCTGTTGATGACGATCGCCGGCAAGCCGCTCAGTTCCGCGACGCCGGCCTGGCTCGCGCTGCTCGCCTCCGTGGGCGTGTTCGCGCTCCTGGCGTGGGCGTGGCGCATGGCCACGGCCGGCGGCAGGCCGGGCGTCGCGTGCTGGATCGTCGTGCTGTCGTGGGTGCTCTTCGCGCTCGCGATGTTCGTCAACGGCATCGCGCGGCAGAAACTCTGGAACTAGGTCGAATGCCCCCCACGCTCGCGCTGCTCGCTGCCCCGATGGGGACCAGCCAATCGAACGCGCCGGTCCGGCATCGTGCGAACAGGAGCCGGCCATGAACGTCGAGCCCGACCCGCGCACGACGGCCGCAGCGTCGCGGGAAGCGCATTTCGTCGAACTGGAATCCTCGCGCATTCGGGCGCTGCTCGAGGCCGACATCGGCCGGCTGCGACGACTGCACGCGGCGGACTATCAGCTGCTCACGCCGTCGGGCCGCACGTTCACACGCGAGCGATACATCGGCCTGATCGAATCGGGACAGCTGCGGTACCTGCGCTGGGAGCCGGGCCCGATGGAGGTGCGCGCGCGATGCCCGGACCCGCCGTCTAGGCGACTCGCCGTTTAGGCTGTAACGTTCGTGCAACCCGCCAACGAAAGGGAAACTCGCATGCCAAAGGCCTATTGGGTCAGCGCCTATCGCGCTGTGAAGGACACCGAAAAGCTCGCCGCCTACGCCAAGCTCGCCGGTCCCGCGCTGGTCGCCGGCGGCGGGCGCTTCCTCGCGCGCGGCGAACCGGCGAAGGTCTACGAACTCGGCCTCAAGCAGCGCACCGTGCTCATCGAATTCGACAGCGTCGCGCAGGCGATGGCCGCGCACGACAGTCCCGCGTACCAGGCTGCGCTGGACGCGCTGGGCGACGGCGCCGATCGCGAGATCCGCATCATCGAAGGCGTGTGAAGCGAAGCGGGGACCTTCGTACTCCGGTCATTGCCCACCCGCTGCGGGCATGAACGTCGCGCCAATGAAGATCGAAGTCGACGACCTCACGCGCCCGGCCGTTCTTGCGCTGCTGGACGAGCACTTGCAGAGCATGCGCGAACTCTCGCCACCCGAGAGCGTCCACGCGCTCGACCTCGAGCGGCTGCGCCAGCCCGGAATCACGTTCTGGACCGCGTGGGAAGGATCGGTGCTGATGGGCTGCGGCGCCCTCTGCGAACTCGACGCCACGCATGGCGAAGTGAAGTCGATGCGCACTCCGAATGCCCACCGGCGCAAGGGCGCAGGGCGTGCGCTGCTGACCCACATCATCGCCGTCGCGCGGTCGCGTTCATACGGGCGGCTCTGCCTCGAGACCGGCGCGATGGACGCGTTCCGGCCTGCGCATCGCCTGTACGAGCGTTTCGGCTTCACGTATTGCGGACCCTTCGGCGACTACGTCGCTGATCCGAACAGCCTGTTCATGACGCTGCGCCTGCGGGATTGAGTGCGGCAGGACATCCTGCAGCACCGGGCCAATGGAGAGTCGCCGAATGCCAATGTCGGAATATGTCCGCGCGTTGCGCGCGAAGATCGGCACCACGGTGCTCGAGGTGCCGACCGTTTCGGTGCTCACGTTCGATGCCCGGCAACGCGTGCTGCTCGTCCGGCATGTCGAGGGCAACGACTGGACGACGCCCGGCGGGATGATCGAACCGTACGAACTCCCCGCGGATGCGGCGGTCCGGGAGATGTGGGAGGAGACGGGGCTCCACGTGGCGCTGACCCGCATCGTGGGCGTGTTCGGCGGAACGCCCTGCTCGGGCACCTACGCCAACGGCGACCAGGTGGCCTGGATCTCGACCGTGTTCGGCGCGACGCTCATCGGGGGCACGCTGCGGCCGGACGGCGAAGAGACGCTGGAAGTGCGGTACTTTTCGCGGGAGGAGGCGCGCGCGCTGCGTTGCAAGCCGCATGTTCCGCTCGTCCTCGAGGCGGGGTTTGCGGCCGGTCCGGCAGCGCAGTTCCAACCCGCCACCTGGGCACCTCCCGGGGACTGAAACGGCCCATTCACGGACCCACGCCGCCTTTTCCTTTCGCGCCGTCTTGCGCTAACCTTCCGGCCACTGGCCTTCACGCCACCGACATGCTCGATACCTTTCTCGCCCAAGCCTGGCACGATCACGCGGACCAACCCGCGGTGGTCGCCGCGCGCCTGCCCGAGGGCCTGCCGCTCGCGCAGGATGACGACGGCGTGCTGCGGTTCGCCGCGCTCGCGCATCACGTGCTGGGCGAGCATCTGGGACATTGGCAGGAGGGGCTCGACTTCCTGGCGCAGCTCGAAGCGCGCGGCGTGCATGGTCCCGCCGGTGCCGCGGCGCTCGCGCGCTGCCGCGCCAGCCTGCGCCTGTGCGCGGGGGCGGCCGACGAGCGCGCCGCCTTGTCGGCGAGCGACCAATGCCGGGCGACCGCGATGGCCGCGGCGAACCTCGCCGTGCCCGATTCGGCGCGTTCGGCAGAACTCCTGCAGGAGGCCTCGGCGCGGGCCGGCCAGTTGCCCGACGCCGACCCCGGCGTCCGCGCGCTGGCAGCCAACAGCAACGGCATTGCCGGTACGCTGCAGGAAGCGAAGCCACTGACGCCGGCGCAGCGCGCGCTGATGCTTCGCGCCGCGCAGGTCGCGCGCACCCAATGGGCGCGGGCTGGCACATGGCTCGAAATCGAACGCGCCGAATACCGACTCGCCGTGTGCTGGCTGGCCGCCGGCGACCCGGCGCAGGCGCTGGAGCACGCGCACCTCTGCGAGAGCATCGTGCGCGAGAACGGCTCGTTGCCGCTGGAGGTGTTCTTCGCGGCGGAAGCGCTCGGGCTGCCGGCGCGCGCGCTCAGCGATCGTGCGAAGCACGCGGCGGCCGTCGCCACGGCGCGGAAGGCGTTTGCCGAGTTGTCGGCGGACGACCAGGGCTGGTGTCGCGCCACGCTGGACAAGCTCGACACGTACTGACCGCAGCGGATCCGCATGATCGACGCATCGTGGTGGCTGTTCCTGGTCGCGTCGCTCGCGCTGATCGCGTTGCCGGGGCAGGACATGATCCTCGTGATGTCGCGCTCGGTGGCGCAGGGCGTCCGCGCGGGCGTGGTCACCGCCGCCGGCGTCAGCGTCGGACTCGTGGGCCACACGGTGCTGCCACGCTGGGGCTGGGCGTGATCCTGCGCACGTCCGAGTGGCTGTTCCTCGCGCTGAAACTGGTCGGCGCGGCTTACCTCGTGTATCTGGGCATCGGCCTGCTGCGCACGAAGCGCAGCCAGCTCGCCATCGCACCGGAGGCATTCCGTCCGCTTTCCAGGCTGTTCGTGGACGGCGCGTTCTCCAACCTGTCGAATCCGAAGATCGCGGTGTTCTATTTCGCGTTCCTGCCGCAGTTCGTGTCGCCCATGGCGCAGCATCCGACGCTTTCGGTGTTCGCGCTGGGACTCGCGTTCGCCGCGCTCACGTTCCTGGTCAAGGCACCGGTGGCGCTTTTCTCCGGCGCGCTGTCCGCGTGGTTGCGTGCGCGCCCGGCCGTGCTCGCGTGGGTATACCGGTGCTCCGGCGCGATCCTCGTGGGCCTCGGCGTGCGCCTCGCGCTCGAGCGGCGATGACGCGGGCGCGGATCGGCTGGAACACTGCGCGGTACCCATGACATCCCTGCGTTTCGACCATTTCATCTCGTACACCAGCGCTGCTGACATCGACGACTGCCGCAAGTCGTACGAAGCGCAAGGTTTCGCCGTCTCGGAGCGGACGGTGCGGCACGAGCCGGGCCTGCGCAACGGCTTCGTCTTGCTCGGCCCCGAGTATCTCGAATTCGCGTGGGTCGAGGACGAGGCGCTGTTCGATCGGGCGGATGCGACGGAGAAGATGCTGCGATCCACGCACCGACCTTTCGGGATCGGTATCGTTGCCGATGACGTGAGCGCGCTGCATGCCGAGTGGACCGGGCGCGGCTATACCGTGCCTCCTGTCTGGTCCAAGGCACCGCGGGACGCCGCGCCCGGCACGCCGCCGGCATGGAGCTTCCTGGAGATTCCCGCCGCGCTCCTGCCCGGGGCCTGCTGCTTTGCATTGACGTACCACGCCCGGACGACGCGCGACGCGCGCCAGGTGCGGGTTCCACCCAACACCATGTATGCGATCGTCGGCATCACCTTCGTGACCTCCGATCCCGAAGCGCGTGCGACCGCGTGGCGAGATGTCCTCGCTCCTGCCGAGGCGGTCGTGCGCACCGACGACATCGCCGCAGTTGCAATCGGTGCGCACGTTGCCGAGTGGATGACGCCCGACGTCTTCCGTTCGCGGCTCGGCCTGCCCTGGACGCCGGCGCCGGACGGGTTCGGCGAGCTGGCCGCCCTTCGCCTCGTCGCCACCGACCTCGACCAGGCCAGGCGAGTGCTGGCAGGCGCGGGACGCGAAGTGCGCTCGCTTTCGATCGGCGGCGCCGATGCCTTGCGGGTGATGCCCGACGCGCGGGATGGCTTCGCGTTCACCGTCGAGGCCCGGCCGGTCGAGACGTGGCTAGCGCAGCGGGTCGCGCGAACCGGCGAGCACCTGCACGTCGACGACGCCTAGCGCATCCGATGCAGAGCGATTCCTCCGCCGTCACGCTGCGCGAGATCACGCCCGACACCGTGATCCCGGTGGTCCGGCTGTCGGTCAAGGAAAGCCAGAAGGTGCTCGAGTTGCCGTTCGACGAGACCTCGAGGTGACCGCGCGCGGCCCGCGGGTAGACCGAGGGCTGCCGCGGCCCGCCGCTGCGGCGCCGATGACGCGAACCCGCAGGCTGCTGCAGGTCGTCGTCGGCGTGGCCGCAATCGTCGCGCCTGCGCTGCACAGCTTGACCGACGCGATGGAATGGCACCAGGGCGGATTCACCGACACGCAGCTCTGGCTCAACCTCGCGGCGTTCCTGCCGATGCCGTGGCTGCTGCTCGGCATGTACGCGGTCTACCGGCCACGGCCCGGCGCCGCCGGCCTGCTCGGCGCACTGCTCTACGGCACGGCGTTCGCATACTTCGCGTACACGACCGTCTACGCGCTTGCCGAGAACATTCCTGCCTACGATGTGCTGTGGCAGCGGCTGGGGCACGCGTACACGTTCTTCGGGGGTCTCATGGTGGGCGGAGGCGCATTGTTCGCGTGGTCGATCCTGCGCGCCGGGTGGCTTCCACGATATTCCGCGGTGCTGTTCGGATCGGGCATCGCCGCGAATTTCGCGCTCGCCCTGTTGCCCGCGCCCGACATCCTGCAGACTCTGGGCAGCGCGTTGCGTAATCTCGGACTCATCGCGATGGGCTGCGCAATCCTCGCCGACGCGCGCCGCGCGGCGTCGTGATGCGCCCGCCGGGGTTGCTGCGACTCGCGCTGCCGTCATCGTCGGCATGCCGGGCCGGGAGCTGACGATTCGTCACGATTCGGGCAGCAGCGCGCGCCTATGCGTGGACGGCGCGCTGCCCGCTATCCGTGAAATCGCCATGCCGGTGGTGATGCATCGCGGCCTCGACTCCGTGCAGGATGCTTGACCGGCGGGGCCCGCGTCGCGCCGGCGACTTTGCGCTAACATCGCCTTGCATCGCCACGGACCCTTCGTTCGCTCTGCCGTTTCGACACTGCCCGCCTGGAGACACGCCCATGAACTCGATATTGAAGCCCGCGATCCTCGGTCTCGCGCTGGTTGCCACGTTCGCGTTGGCGGCAGATGCGGGGGAGCGACGGTTCCTGCGGGACGGGATGAGCGAAGGCGAAGTGCTGATGAAGGTGGGAAGGCCCGACAGCCAATCGGTCGACAGCAGCGAAGGCGCGAAGGTGAAGGAAACGCGCTGGATCTACTTTCCGGCGCCCGGAGACGCGCAAACGATCACGACACTCAAGTTGCGCGACGGCAGGGTCGTCGAAGTCAGGCGGGAAATCGCGCGCTGATCGCGCCCCGTCCCACCGCCTTGGCATTAGGAAGCGGGTCCGCCATTGAAGTCGTACGGCAAGCTCTGCACGGCGTTCTACGATCTCGACAAGCCTTCGCCGCCCGAGGATGCCGTCGCGTACTACCTGGCGGCCATCGCGGCCGCGCAGCCCCCGGCGCTCGAAGCCATGTGCGGCTCGGGACGATTCCTGGTGCCGCTGCTGCAACGCGGCGCGATCGTCGATGGCGTCGATGCTTCGCCGGACATGCTCGCTGCGTGTCGCGCCAGGGCGCGCGACTGCGGCTTCGCCCCGGCCCTGTACGAGCAGTTCCTGGATCGGCTGGACTTGCCGACACGGTACGGGTACGCGTTCATGCCCGCGGGCTCCCTGGGACTGCTCCACGACACCGATGTGCTCCGGACCGGACTGCGCAAGCTGAACGAGCACATGCAGCCGGGCGCCTCGCTGGCGATCGAGGTGGTCGATCGCGACGCGATGTTGCGCGAGTGTCCGCAATCCGGCGAACGCGTGGTCGCCTCGCCGGAGGGCTTCACGATCCGCCGCGAGTGGACGTCGCGCTATCATGCGGCGACCTCCGTCATCGCGTACGCATCGACCTACGAACTTCGTCGGGGGGACGCCGTGACCGCGATGGAAGTCGAGGCCATCGACCTGCGGCTCTACACGGTCACGGAAGTGATGGCGCTTTTCGCAGAGGCCGGGTTTGTCGACGTGGACGTGGCGTCGCATGGCGAGCGAATGCGCTGGCTCGACGAGAGCGAATGCGCGTTGTTCACCGCGACGAAGCGTCGTTCATGATCCGGCAGCTTCCGGACAGCAGACATGACGATCGAGTTGGACGGCACTTCTGCCTCCGGGTCGACGAGGCGCGCTGCGACGCCGGACTCGAACGCATCCGCGCGACGGAAATCGCCCGCCGAAGCACCGGGCCCGGCCCGGATGACCGGCGGGTGAAGATGGATGACGTAGCCGCAACGTCTACTGGAACGAGCCCGACGGGTGCCCGTGGGAACGGCCGACGGTGAGCTGCGCGCGACCGCCCGGATGACGACGCTCGAACTCAGGCTCCATCCGCCGGTGGTCGCGCTGCTCGTCGGCGTGGCCATGTGGGGCATCGCACGCGTGACGCCGCTGCTCGCGCTGCCCCCTCGCTGCGCTGGGGAGCGGCGCTCGCGTTCGCGGCAGCGGGCGTCGCCCTCGCCGGGGCGGGCGCGCTCGTGTTCCGGCGCGCGCGGACGACGATCAATCCGCACACACCCGATAATTCCTCTTCGCTCGTCACGACCGGCGTGTACCGCTTCACGCGCAATCCGATGTACGCGGGGATCGCGCTGGTGCTGGCGGGCTGGGCCGTCCTCCTGTCGTCGGTCTGGGCGCTGCTGGGGCTGCCGATCTTCGTCGCCTATATCGGCCGTTTCCAGATCGCGCCGGAGGAGCGCGCGCTCGCACGCAAGTTCGGCCCCGCGTACGCCGAGTACCGGTCGCGCGTGCGCCGATGGGTGTGAAGAATACCGGGCGAACGGTGGCGTCGACGCGCACGACGCCGGTTCGGTCCGGCGGCGCCTCGGATGCTCGTCCATCCGATCGCCGATGAGCGACGTCATGCGCATCCGCCTCGATCACGTCCACGTCTTCGCGTCCGACCTTGCGGCGACGCTCGATTTCTTCCAGCGGATGCTCGCCGCGACGATCGTCTGGGACGAGGAGGCCGCCGGCGTGCGCACCGTCCGCCTGCAGATCGGCGACGGGTTCGTCCACGTGTACGAGCAACCGCCAAGGGCGCCACGCGGTGGCGCGATGCACCACATCGGCATCGAGACCGACGATCTCGATGCGCTGGTCGAACGCATGCGGGCGAACGGACACGCCTTCCGCAATGCCGTACGCGAGGAGCCGCGCTTCCGGTACGTGATGACGGCCGGGCCGGACGACCTGCTCGTCGAGTTGTTCCAGTGCCGCGAGCCGGCGCGCTGGCGCATCGACGCATGCGAGCCTCGCCGCCACGTTACTGTCGACGCGCCGGATGACACCATGGCGACGCGCGGCCCGCGACGTTGAGCATCGACAACGCATGGAGTAGGCTCTCGACCTTGGCCGCCGGATCCCGCGCATGCGGGCTTCGACGACGTTTCAAGGCGGACTTCCCGTGATGAAACCTCTGCAATTCCCGGCCGCCGCACGGGCCGCGACACCGTCCTGCTGCCGCGTCCGATGACCGCATTCGCTTCGCCGGAGGTCCATGCCGGCATCGCCATGCTGCGTCCGCAGGGCCCGCATTCGCTGGTCGAAGTCGTCGATATCGTTTCGCACGGGATCGCCTACTGTCGCGAGCATGACGTGCCGCTCCTGATGGTGAACGTGACCGGGATTACGGACGTCGCGATTCCGACGCTGCTCGACCGGTTCCTGATGGTCGAGGACTGGGCGCAGGCCGCCGGCGGGAAGGTGACCGTCGCGGTGGTGGTATCCACCGAGTACCTTCATCCGCGCCGATTCGGGGTCAAGGTCGCATCGCACTTCGGCTTGACCAGTGACGTCTTCGCAACCGAGGACGGCGCGCTGGCGTGGCTCTCGCAACAGGCGGCGCGCCCGCGCGACGGGCCCGCTCCGGCATGAGTAGCCGCATCGCGCAACTGCTCGACTCCGCGGAACTTCGCGGCATCTTCGGGTGGAGCGTGCTGCGCGTCGCGGTGGCGCTGCTCATCGCCGCCCATGGCTGGGTCCGTTTCGTCGGCGGCGGCGTTGCACCGTTCGGCGAATGGCTGACGGGACAAGGGCTGCCGTTCGGTTTCGCGCTCTCAGCGGCGATCACGGCGCTCGAGATCGTGGGCACCGTGGCACTCGCGCTGCGCAAGTGGGTGGCCCCGCTCACGCTTTCGTTTGCGCTCCTGTACGCCGTCGGCATCGCGATGGTCCATGCCCAGGAAGGATGGTTCGTCGTGGGACGGGGCCGCAACGGCGCGGAGTACAGCGTGCTGCTGATCGTCGTCCTGCTGTGCGTCGGGTTGCAGCATGTCCGATCGCGGCGCGCGCGCTGACCGGAGGGTGAACGGTGTTGCCGGGTCGCGCGCGCGCGCCGCGCGCTGCGCCCGGCCGCTTCGTGCGCGGGTCGATGGCGACTGACCTGTCGCCCGCCGAGGCGTTCCTCGTCGCCTTCCACGATGCGCGGCCCGGGCTCACGGCGAAGGCGTTCGGCGCGCTGCCCGTCGCTTGCGGCAGCGGCGCGTTCGCGTCGTCGTACGACGCATTGGCCGAGCTCGTTCCGATGGCCGCGCCACGCCTTGCGGTGCTCGACCTCGCCTGCGGCGACGGCTATCTGCTGGCGATGCTCGCGGCCCGCGCGCGCGGCAACCTCGCGCTGACCGGCATCGACATGAGCGCCGCCGAACTCGCGGCGGCCCGCAACCGCCTGGGCACGACGGCCACTTTGCGCGAGGCGAAGGCGCAGGCCCTTCCGTTTCGCACCGGCACGTTCGACTGCGTCGTCTGCCACATGGCGCTCATGCTGATGGACGACCTCGGGCGCGTGCTGGACGAAGTTCGGCGTGTGTTGAAGCCGCGATCGCCCTTCGTGGCCGTCATCGGCGCACAGTCGCCGCCCTCGGCCGCGCGGTCCGCCTTCGTCGACGCGCTCTTGCGGCGCCCACGCCTGCCCCATCTCGCGGACGTGCGGCTGGGCGACCGCCGGCTGCGCAGCCTTGAAGGCATCCTCGAAGCGATGGCGCCGGCATTCAGCGGAGTCGCGGTCGACGACCTCGAGCTCGCGCACCGCTTGAGCCCCGACGAACTCTGGGATTGGTTCCTCGACATGTACGACCTGCACTTCCTGAACGAGAGCGATCGCGACCTCGTGCGCAACGACTACCTCGCAGCCCTCGCGCCGCACCGCGACGCGGACGGCAGGCTCGCGTTTCCGCAGCGCCTGCGCCGGGTGTACGGCATCGCGACATGAGCAGCTCGCAGCGAACGCCGGCGTGCGCCTGAGCCCGTACGCCGGCGCCCTTCCAACTCCCCCGACGGTCCGACCCATGGCCCTTCCTCCGCCCCCGATCGACCCGCTCCTGCTGGATTTCCCCGACGCGTTCGAGTCGGCACGACTGACGATTCGCGCGCCGCGTCCGGGGGACGGACCCATGCTCCATGCAGCGGTACTCGAATCCATCGCCGACCTGCGTCGTTTCCCTGCGTCGATGCCATGGGCAATCGCGGAGCCGTCGCTCGCATCCTCGGAGAAGTATTGCCGCGAAGGCCACGCCAATTTCCTCGCACGCCGTGACCTGCCGCTGCTCCTGCTGCTGCGCGACACCGGCACGCTGGTCGGGGGGAGCGGGCTGCACCGCATCGACTGGCGCGTGCCCCGGTTCGAAGTGGGTTACTGGGGACGCACGCCGTACCATGGCCGGGGCCTGGTCCGCGAAGGCGTGGCGGCCATCGCCGAGTTCGCGTTCGCGACGCTGCGCGCGCGGCGCGTGGAGGTGCGCTGCGACGAGGAAAACGTCCGCGCCTGCAACGTGTGCGAGCGGCTCGACTTCGCGTTGGAGGGTACACTTCGCAACGAGCGCGCCGGCCCGGATGGAAATCCGCGCAACACGCGCGTGTATGCGAAAGTGCGCTAGGGAACGTCCGCAACAGGCGTTCGCCAGGTTCGTTCGGTGACGTCCGGGTGCCTGCAAGCGCTGCCGGCCGCGCCCTTTTCGTTTCCATTGCCAGCGGGAGGTCCCATGGGCCGTACGTTCTGGATCAAGCGATTCCTCACGGTGTGGCTGCTCGCGTTCGCGGTCCTGCTGGCGGTCGAGCTGCTGAAGGGACACGGCACGCAGGCCGCGCTGGCATTCAGCGCGGCGTGGTCGCTCCTCGCCGCGTCGATCTTCACGGCGGCACGCCTCTACCAATCGCGCCGGGGCCGCCACTGCGCCGTGTGCAACGACATTCCGCCACCCAAGTAGTCCCCGACGACACGCGCCAGGGACAGCCTTCGCGACGGATGCGCTCGCGTTCGCAGCGATGCCGGTGCGGACCAAGCGCGTACGTCGAACACGTGCATCGCTGCCATCGTGGATGCCGGGCCTTTTCGCAGTGAACGCAAGGGAGCGCCGATGGCGAAGCCGCTGCTGATCCTCGTCGCCGGGCCCTATCGCTCCGGCACGCGCGACGACCCGGTGCTCATCGCGCGCAACGTGACCGCGATGACCGAGGTGGCGCTGCAGCTGTTCCGCGCCGGGCATCTTCCGGCACTGGGCGAGTGGTTGGCGCTGCCGCTGCTCGAGCAGGCAGGCTCCACTCGAACGGGCGACGCGGTGTTCGACGAGATCTTCCATCCCGTCGCGCGACGCCTGATCGCGAAGTGCGATGCGTGCCTGCGCATCGGCGGACCGTCGGCGGGCGCGGACGAAATGGCCGCGCTTGCGCTGCGCCACGGCAAGGCGGTCTACCATTCACTGGCGGACGTGCCGCGTGCCGGGTAGCGCAGCGCGCGGGACCGCTCTCGTCGCCGGCGAACGCATCGCGACCGGCGCCAGCGTTCCGGTCCACGCGTGCCGTACGAACGCGTAAACTGCGCCGAATCGCATGAAACCCGCACCCGCCGCACCGGCCACGATCGACGCATACATCGCGGGCTTCCCGCCCGAGGTTCGCGCACGCCTCGATTCGATCCGGCAGGCCGTGCGCAGGATCGCGCCCGAAGCCACGGAGAAGATCAGCTACCGGATTCCGACGTTCGCGCTCTCCGGCAATCTCGTGCACTTCGCGGCGTTCGCCCACCACATCGGGTTCTATCCGGGTTCGGCGGCGATCATCGCCTTCGCGGACGAACTTGCCGGCTATCGCACGTCCAAGGGCACGATCCAGTTTCCGGCGAACGCGCCGATTCCGCTGGCGCTGGTCGAGCGCATCGTCGCGTTCCGGGTGCAGGAGAGCCTGCGGGCGAAGCGGCGGCAGTCCGATTGACGGCAGCGCGCGCATGCGCGGCACGGTCGGGTCGCAATCATCAGGGAGAGGCAAACATGCCGGCGGTCGCCAAAGGAACGTTCACCGTGGAAATGACACCGCAGGCCGAGCCGGACGCGGAGTCCGGCGTGACGCTGCGCCGGATGTCGCTCGCGAAGCGCTACGAGGGCGGGCTCGCCGCCACGGGACGAGGGGAAATGCTGACTGCACTCACGCCGGTGCAGGGGTCCGCGGGCTACGTGGCGATCGAGCGCGTGACCGGCACGCTCGACGGGCGAGCCGGCAGCTTCGTGCTGCAGCACACCGGTACGATGGACCGCGCGATGCAGCGGCTTTCCATCACCGTCGTGCCGGATTCCGGGACGGGCGCGCTCGCGGGACTGGCGGGAACCCTTGGCATCGACATCGTCGACGGCAAGCATCATTACGAATTCGCGTACACGCTGCCGTCGTCGTGATGCCGCACCTCGCGCTGCGCACCGCCACGCCGGACGATGCGCTGTGCATCGGCGTCCTCGGCCTCCAGGTGTTCCTCGACACCTACGCGACGGACGGCATCCGCCCGAGCCTTGCGCGCGAAGCGTTGCGGGGCCTGTCACCGGAGGCCATCGCCGCGCGCCTCGCGCTGCCCGCCACGACGTTCGTCGTGGCGGAGACCGGCGGACACCTGATCGGGTTCGCGCAACTTTGCGCACGCACGCCGCATCCGCAGGTCCCGGAGCCCACGGCGGCCGAACTCGAGCGGCTGTACGTCCAGCGCAACTTCCTGGGACAAGGGGTGGGCGCGCGACTGCTCGCGGACGCCGAGGCCGTCGCGCGCGCGAACGATGCATCCGTGTTATGGCTCACCGCGTGGATCGGCAACGCGCGGGCGCTGCGCTTCTACGCGCGGCACGGATACGACGAGATCGGCACGACGTACTTCGAGTTCGAAGGGGAGCGACACGAGAACCGGCTGTTCCGCAAACGGCTGGCCGCCACCGGGAGTCGCGCATGCTGATCCTCGCACTGATGCTCGCAACGGACCGCATGGCGGAAATCCGGAGTACGCTGCGTCGCGGGGTTCCCGTGCATTTCGCGGTCCCCGAGGCCGGCAGCATTGCGCAGTCTCCCGCGGCGTGCCGGCGACCCGGCGCGCGGCGACGCACTCACCAAGGAGGACGGCGATGGCCCGAGTCAGCACGTGTCTCGATTTCCCCGTGAACGCGGTGAGATGTCCACCGATGCGCGGCGGGCCGCGCATCCGGCCGGGAAGGGGCTGACATGCGCGTTCTCGAGAGCGCGTTGCTGCGGCTCGAACCCCTGGTCGCCGCGCATGCCGACGCGATGTTCGAAGTACTCTCCGACCCGGCGATCTACGAGTTCGAGAACGCGCCGCCGGCGTCGCCCGCGCAGCTGCGCGAGCGGTATGCGCGCCTGGAGACGCGCCAGTCGGGCGACGGCACCGAGCGCTGGCTCAACTGGGTGATCCGCATTCCGTCGGGAGACCTCATCGGGTACGTGCAGGCGACGGTGTTCGCCTCGCACCGCGCGGCGATCGCCTACGAGCTCAACAGCCGCCATTGGGGCCAGGGTCACGCGAGCACGGCGGTCGGCCTCATGGCGGCGGAGCTCGTGGACACCTACCACGTGGACACGCTGAGCGCCGTCTTCAAGCGCGCCAACCTGCGCTCGCGCCGGCTGCTCCAGCGCAACGGATTCTCGCCGGCGCCCGCGGCGCTGTATGACGACTGGGGCGTGGCGGAGGACGAGGACCTGATGCTGCGGACGGCCAACCCCTACCTCACCGCGAACGCCGCCGCGACCCATGCGCGCGAACCTCCGGCACCGGACGGCGCATGATCCTCGAAGACACGCCGCTCCCCGTTCCCACGATTCGCTGCCGACCGTTCGGCACTGCGCGGCGCGTGACCGCCGACGCGCGCCGAAGTTCCGCCCGCGGGTGTTGCGCCGGGTGCGCGCCATGCGAGAATCGCCGGCGCGACCGATCCCGCAACCGCCGCGCGCCGCACCGCGCGCCTTCGCCCCGAGGAGTCCTCTCGTGCCGCGTTCGCTCAATCTGAATGCCGTCGAGATCAAGGCGTTCGTTCCCGCACGCGATTTCGCCTCGAGCAAGGCGTTCTACGCGGCGCTCGGCTTTGCGATTCCGTACGCCGACGACGACATCGCCTACGTCCGGTACGGCGCGACGAGCTTCCTGCTGCAGGCCTACGACGTGCCGGAATACATCGATCACTTCATGATGCACCTGCTGGTGGAGAACGTGGACGACTGGCACGCGCACGTGGTCGCGAGCGACGTCGCCGCGCGCTTCGGCGTGAAGGTCGGCATGCCCGAGAACCGGCCGTGGGCGATGCGCGACTTCACGCTACTCGGATCCCAGCGGCGTGCTGTGGCGCATCGCGCAGAACATTCCGCCGGGGCCGAACGAATGATTCCCCACCACCACGCGCCGGCCCGCGGGACCGCGGCGGCGCATCGCCGGTGCGCAGGCCGCTGACGTGGCCGGCATCACCGTCTATCACATCCCCGTCTGCCCGTTCAGCCAGCGGCTCGCGATCCTGCTGACGCTGAAGGGCCGCCTCGACGACGTCCGCTTCCACGTCGTCGACATCACGCGGCCGCGGCCCGATTGGATGCTCGCGAAGACCCGCGGCTCCACCGCGCTGCCCGTCCTCGAAACCGAAAGCGGGGCAATCCTCAAGGAGAGTCTCGTCATCCTGCAGTACTTCGAGGACCTTTTCCCCGAACCCCCGGTCGCGCAGCGCGATCCGTACGCGCGCGCCGTGGAGAACATGCTCGTGCGGCTCGAGGGCGATTTCGTCGCGCAGGGATACCGGTTCGTGATGAACCAGGACGCCGGTCGACGCGACGCGCTGCGCGACGGCATGCTGGCCCAATACGCGCGGCTCGACGCGTTCCTGCGCGAGCACGCGCCGGCGGGACCCTGGCTCTTCGATCGCTTCGGCTGGGCCGAGACCGTGTTCGCACCCTTCTTCGTCCGCTTCGCGTTTCTCGACTACTACGAGGCGTTCGCGCTGCCCGAAGGTGATGCGTACGCACGGGTCGCGCAGTGGCGCGCGGCATGCCTTGCGCATCCGGCCGCGCAGCAGGTCAGCGCCGAGGAGGTGATCAAGTCGTATTACGACTACGCGCAGGGCGCCGGCAACGGTGCGCTGCTGCCCGGGCGCGCGCGCTCGTCGTTCGTCTTTGCGCCGCACTGGCGCGATCGGCCGTGGCCGCCGCGGGAAAAATACGGCCGCGGGGCGACGGACGCGGAGCTGGGGCTGTGAAGAGGCGGCGCGGCCGCACCGTGGAGCGCGCTGCGCGCCACGCGGATCCGGAGGGAGTCCATGCGCATTCGTGAAGCGGCATGCGCGTGCGGACAGTTGTCGCTCGCCGTGGCGGGCGACCCGATCCGCGTTTCCGTCTGCCACTGCCTCGCGTGCCAGCGGCGCACCGGCAGCGTCTTCGGCGCGCAGGCGCGCTTCAGCGCCGACCAGGTGACGATTTCCGGCCGGTCGACCGAGTACGTCCGCACCGGCGACAGCGGCACGCGCGTCCGCTTTCACTTCTGCCCGGACTGCGGGTCCACCGTCTACTACCGCTTCGGCGAAGGCGACGCGATGATCGCGATCCCGGTCGGCGCGTTCGCGGATCCCTCGTTCCCGGCCCCCGTCTTCTCCGTCTACGAGGAACGCCAGCATGCGTGGGTAAGGCTGCCGGACGACATCGAGCGTCACCGCATAGGGAACGGCCGCAAAAGGCGTCCGTGGGGCCTGTGGACGACGTGAGGCTGGCGTCGCGCCTTTTGCGGCCGGCAGTTCAACTGCGAAGTCGGGCGGCCGCCTTTGGGCGGCCCGGCGACGACCGCCAATAAGGGCTACGCAAGAACGAGAGTCGTGCGACTGGCTGCGGGCGAGACGTCCGAGGTGGGCTTTCGCAGAGCTTTCCCAGGAAACGGTTGGGTGCTAATCGGCGGTGGCCTGCTCCCGTGTGCCTAGGACGCGCATGCCGTCGGCCACGCCCGCCGTGCGAAAATGCGGCGATGAACGACGAGCCGCTGGACAACATCGTCTGGCACTGCCTCACCGGCATGCACGCGCAGTTCGCGAGCGGCACCGGGACGATTCGCCGCTTCGCGCGCGGGTTCTCGCCGATCGTCGGCTTTGCCGACTCTCGCACGGCCGGACCTACGCCGCCCTCGCGCCGTACTGCGACGCCGGCGAACACTTCTACTGCATCGCGTGGCCGGGACCGATCGGCTCGGGCTGGGCGCTCACCGCCGATGCGCCCGGCCTGCAGCTCGTGTGGGATGCGCCCGTGCCCGGCGCCGACGATGGATTCGACGCGGTACGCCTGCGCACGCAGAACGTGCCGGCGATGCAGGCGCTGGTCGCAATGACCCAGCCGGGGCCGTTCGCCGAGCGCACGATCGAACTGGGCGAGTACTACGGCGTCTTCGTCGACGGCGAGCTCGTCGCGATGGCCGGCGAACGGATGGGCGTGGGCACCTTCCGGGAGATCAGCGGCGTGTGCACGCGCCCGGGTTTCCAGGGGCGCGGCCTCGCGCGCCGGCTGGTCGAGAAGCTCGTTCGGCTGCAGCTCGCGCGAGGGCAAACGCCGTTCCTGCACGTGATGGCGGACAACCACAACGCGCACCGCCTCTACCAGCGGATGGGCTTTCGACTGCGAACGCGGATGATGCTGCGCGTCATCGAACGCGCCGCGTGACCGTGCGACCTATCGTGCCGACCACGCGCTGCCAATGTCCACCATGCGCATCGTGAGCGCGGCGCTCGCCTATTTCGCACTGGCGTTCGGTGCGGGCTTCGTGCTGGGGACATTCCGCGTGCTGCTCCTGGTGCCGCGACTGGGCGTGCGCGTGGCCGAGCTCCTCGAAATGCCGGTGATGCTGGGGGTGATCGTACTGGCGGCCCGGTTCGTCGTCGCGCGCTTCCGGTTGGCGCGGGCGGTCCCATCGCTGCTTGCCACCGGAGCGCTGGCGCTGGCGTTCCTGCTCGCCGCGGAACTTGGCCTCGCGCTGGCGCTGGGAGGCGGCTCGCTGCGCGCGTACCTTGCCGCCAAGGATCCGGTTTCGGGAGCCGTTTACGCCGTGCTGCTCGTGCTCTTCGCGGCCATGCCCGCGCTCGTCGGGCGGCACCCGCGCCGAGCGCCGCCGACCGATGCCTGAATCGCCTCCGCGAAAGGACCGACCATGACGAAGCGCGGCTTTTCCGTCGCCCATGCGAAGGACGCAGTATTCGAGCGCGGTCTTCGCGCGTTCTTCGAGTACCGCGACCTGGGCGTCAGGGCGGCCACCGGCGGGCGCGTCGTCGCGCACGTGATCCGCGCCGCGGCCGGGACCGACTTCTCGAGCCAGCCGCATCTGCACCGGACGCAATTCCAGCTCGTGTACGTGCTCAAGGGGTGGATCGAGTTCGAATACGAGGGACAGGGCATCGTGCGCCTCGAGGCCGGCGACTGCGTGCACCAGCCGCCGGCGATTCGCCATCGCGAGTGCGGGCACAGTGCCGACGTCGAGCTGCTGGAAGTGGTGATGCCGGGGGACTTCGCCACCGAGACGGTCCCGGCAGTCGATGGCTAGCCCGTGCCCGCAGCGGGGCTTCACCATGGCCGCGCGATGCGCGCGGTTCGCGGCGCGATGACCGGCGTGCCTGCGCGGCAACGCATGGTCGCGCCGCTGCTGCCGCGCACGCAGCTGCCGGCGGCGGGGATGCGCGTACCGGACGAGCGCGACATCCCGGCGCTCGCGCGCCTCATGTGTTCCGCGTACGCGGACACGGTCGACGACGAAGGCGGCACCGAGGACGACGCGCGCGCCGAGATCCTCCGTACGTTCGCCGGCGACTACGGCGAATTTCTCGCGGCCAGTTCCCGCGTCGTGTCGCGCGACGGCGAGCTCGCGTCCGCGGCGCTGATCACGCGGTGGCGCGGGCGGCCGTTCGTCGCGTTCTCGATGACCGCCGCGCCCGCGATGCGCGCGGGCCTCGCGCGCGCCTGCCTGGTCGCCGCGATGGAAGACCTGCGGGCGCGTGGCGAGACCGAAATCGCGCTGGCCGTCACCGTGGCCAATACGCCTGCGACCCGGCTCTATGCGAGCCTCGGGTTCGTCGTCGCGCCATGACGATCCCCATCCGGCGGCTGACGCCCGCCGATGCGCCGCGCTATCGCGCACTGATGCTCGACGCCTATGCACGGCATCCGGACGCATTCACGTCGAGCGCCCGCGAACGCACGGGGCTGCCGCTCTCGTGGTGGGAGGCCCGGCTTGCGGCGGACGCCACGCACGAACTCGTCGTCGCCGCGGTCGCGGGCGACGAACTGGCGGGCGTGGCGGGGCTCGCGTTCGATTCGCGCGAGAAGGCGCGCCACAAGGCCACGCTGTTCGGCATGTACGTCCCGTTGATCCGGTGCGGACAGGGGCTTGGCCGGCGCCTGGTCGATGCGGTGCTGGACGAAGCGCGCGCGCGGCCGGAGATCGGACTGGTGCAGCTCACCGTCACGCAAGGCAACGCTGCGGCGCAGGCGCTGTACGCAGCGTGCGGTTTCGTGCCGTTCGGTGTCGAGCCGTTCGCGGTCGCCGTCGGCGACCACCATGTGGCCAAGGTGCACATGTGGTGCAACCTGCGCCTCCCTGCGCCGCCGGGCGGCGCGGCGGCATGAGCGCCGATGGGCCGCCCCGAGCGCCCGAGCGCGCGCGAAGGTACTCCAGTGGCCCGGGCCGCCCCGACGTGCCGCAGCACGAAGGCACTTCGGTGAGCGCGATGGGCGTGTCCTGCGCGCCGGCGCCGGGTCGGGACCCCGCATCCCGCCTGACGGCGTACCGTGCGCCACCGCCCGCCGCTCGACGCAAGCGCGCGCATCACCGCCCGCAGCGCGCCGGATCACATGCCGCCTTGGATCCGCGCCTATGCCGAGTGCCCGCGGTGATTCCGGGTACCCGGTACGGCGCGAAACGGTGGATTCCCGCGACGATTTGCGTCGACGCAAGCCTGGCCGAACGAAATGGCTTAACCTTACGGGTCATCACCCATCTACGAGGAGGGCGGTCCAATTGGCAAAACCCAACTATTCGTTCGCCAAGCGTCAGCGCGATCTCGCGAAAAAGCAGAAGAAGGAGGAGAAGCTCAAGAAGAAGAAGGAGCAGTCCGAGCTCGCTGCACCCACGACGGAGCCGCCGCCGCCCGACGTCGAGAAGACGGAGCCGTAGCGTCCGCACCGGCGCGACGCCACGTCACGCATGCGGTGAACGCAACCGCGCCAGACCGCCGGGCCGCCATGGCCGGCCGGCGCCGGTGCGCGCGGTCTCCGGCACCAAGCCCGCGCCGGAACGGCGCGCCGCCGCCCTAGCCGCATGGCACGCAACATCGAGATCAAGGCGCGGGTCCGGGATCCGGCGCGCCTGCGGACGCTCGTCGAGGCGCTGGCCGATCAGGGGCCGACCTGCATCGTGCAGGACGACACGTTCTTCCCGTGCGCGACCGGCCGCCTCAAGCTGCGGATGTTCTCCGCCGATGCCGGCGAACTCATCCACTACGACCGGCCCGACACGGCGCAGCCCAAGGCGTCGCACTACTCGCGGGTACCCACGACGCAGCCCGACGCGCTGCGCGCCACGCTGGCCGGTGCGCTCGGCACGCAGGGCCGCGTGCGCAAGCAGCGCCTGCTGTTTCTGCACGGCAACACGCGGATCCATCTCGACGACGTCGAGGGCCTCGGACATTTCGTCGAACTCGAGGTGGTGCTGCGCGACGACGAGCGCGAGGATGCGGGCATCGCGACGGCCCGCGAACTGATGCACCGTCTCGACATCCGCGACGACGCGCTCGTCGCACACGCCTACGTCGATCTGCAGGGCGAGCGGCGGTGAACGCGACCCGACGCCCCGCGCCGATGCGCAACCGCAGTTCCTGACGCCGGCCCGATGACGATTCCGGACGTGATCCGCCTGCTGCTGTCGAATTTCACGGTGACGCTGCTGGTCGCGGGCCTCCTCGCCTCCGCGGTCGCGCTCCTGCGCACGCCGCGTCCATGGTCGAACGCGACGATCGTCGAGGCGGTCTTTTCGTGGTACCTGCTGATCTCGGTCGGGCTGGGCTACCTGTACAACTTCGTGCTGCATGTGTTCTTCGGCGAAATGACCGCGCGTTTCATCGGCTGGGCCGACAGCCCGTTCCAGGCGGAGGTGGGCTTCGCCAGCCTGGGCTTCGCCGCCATCGGTTTCCTCGCATTCCGCGGCAGCTTCGGCCTGCGCGTCGCGGCGGTCGTCGGTCCCGCATGCTTCCTGCTGGGCGCCGCGGGCGGGCACATCGTCGATCTGCTGCGTTCCGGCAATCGCGCTCCGGGCAACGCCGGCACGATCCTGTACATGGACATCCTGCTGCCCGTGCTGTCGCTCGTGCTGCTCTGGCTCGCGCATCGCTATCCGTCGTCGCCGCATGGCCGGTGAACGCGGCCCGGGCCCACGCGCCTCGAGTGCCGCCCGCGCGAAGGTGCGCTGATGCCGGCCTTCGACCAGCTGCGCCTGTCCACGCGCCCGCCTGCTGCTGCGCCCGCTCGCGGACGGTGACGCGCAGGCGCTGTACGCGATCTTCTCCGACGTCGCGGTCATGCGCTACTGGTCCGGCGTACCCTGGACGAGCATCGACAGCGCGCGCGAGATGATCGCGAAGGACCGCGAGGCGATGCCGGCGGGTACCCACCTGCGCTTCGGCATCGAGACCGCGGATACGCATGCGCTCGTCGGCACGTGCACGCTGTTCGCGTTTTCCGAGCAATGCCGGCGCGCCGAGATCGGCTACTCGCTCGTGCCCGCGATGTGGGGCCGCGGCTACATGCACGAGGCGCTGACCGCGCTGCTCGCGTACGGCTTCGAGACGCTCGCGCTCAATCGCGTCGAGGCCGACATCGACCCGCGCAACAGGCCGTCGGCCCGCGTACTCGAACGCCTCCGCTTTCGCGAGGAGGGCTTCCTGCGCGAACGCTGGATCGTCGCGGGCGAGGTCTCCCATTCGGCGCTCTTCGGCCTGCTGCGCAGCGACTGGGACGCGCGCGCCAGCGGTGCGCCGCCGATCGCGCCCGGTCCCGGCTTCGTCGTGCTCTACCGCTGGCGCATCGACGCCGCGCAGCAGGCGTCGTTCGTCGCCGCGTGGTCGCGCATCACCGAGCTTCTGCGCCGCGATCACGGCTCGGGGGGCTCGCGCCTGCATCGGGGCGCCGACGGTCTTTGGTACGGCTACGCGCAGTGGCCAAGCGAGGACGCGCGGCAGCGCGCGTTCGCGCAGCCGGTGGATCCGGACGCCAGCGCGCGGATGCGCTCCGCGATCGTCGAGAGCCTGCCGGAAGTCCGGCTCGAGGCGATCGCCGATTACCTGGTGCCGCCCACGGTGCGCCAGGAAAGCCCTGCGAAAGCCCCGCCGTCGGACGACTGAGCCAGCGCACCACGCGATTCGCGATGGCACAATGACCGGCACCCCGCGGCCGCAGTGACGCATCGTCGCGCACGCCCGGTGAGAGGAACCTCGCGATGACCCCTGCCGACGTCGTGCAACGACAACTCGACGCCTACAACGCGCGCGACCTGGCCGCATTCCTCGCGACCTACAGCGACACGGTGACCCTCTACCGGCTGCCTGCGAGCGAGCCCGCGGTCACCGGCAAGGCCGCGCTCGGCGAGTTCTACGCGACGCAGCGCTTCAACCTGCCGGCGCTGCACGCGGACCTGCTCGGCCGCATCGCGATGGGCAACAAGGTCGTCGACCACGAGAAGATCCACGGCGTGCGCGACGCGCCGTTCGAGGCCATCGCCGTCTACGAGGTGAGCGCGGGACTGATCGCTCGCGCCTGGTTCTTCGCGCCCGACTGAGGCGGACGGCGCGCTCGCGCGGCGCGGCGGAAAGCGCTGGACCGGGCAAGGGGACGTGGACCGCATCCCGCGGTTGCGCTAGATTCGCGCTTTCCGCACGAGACGCTCATCGCCGTGACCATCGCCGCATTCGTTGCAGCCGCATCGCAGGCGCATCGCCGCGATCCGGGACCGGGATTGCGCCACCGCATCGCGCCGCCCGCCCGGCGCCATCGCCATGGCGAGCGCTGAGAACGTGGGTTCGATCGCGGCGATCATGATTCACGTGGGGGACGTCGCCGGCGCGCTCGCGTGGTACCGACGCGCCTTTCCGGAGGCCGTGCCGGCGCGCGACGACGCGTCGGGCTTCGACTACCTCGCACTCGGCGGCATCGCGCTGGAGTTCGTACCCGCCGACGGCAAGGTCGGGTCCGGCCCGTTCGGCTCGGTCGTGTACTGGAATGTCCCGGACTTCGACGCGGCGCTCGCGCACCTGACGTCCGTCGGCGCACGCCGCTATCGGGGGCCGATGCGCATCGGCGACGACCGCGCGATGTGCCAGCTGCGTGATCCATGGGACAACTGCATCGGCATACGCGGCAGCACGCGCGCGGATGAAACCTGATCGCCGCAGCACGTTACCGCCCTGCCGGCCCCACGCACCGGCCCTTGCGGATGAATGCGACGCCCGACGTGATGCAACGATGCGGGCACCCCCAACCCCCAAAGGAGAGTTTCGATGGCTGCCTACCTGTTCGCCGATGTCGACGTCGTCGACCGCGTTGCGTACGACGACTATCGCAAGGGCGTCGAAGCCTCGCTCGCGCCCTACGGCGGCCGGTTCCTCGTGCGCGGCGGCGCGACGGTCGCGCTCGAAGGCGACTGGACACCCGCGCGCACCGTGATCCTCGAGTTCCCCGACATGGCCGCGCTGCAGCGCTGGTACGCGTCGCCCGAGTACGCACCGCTGCTCGCGATCCGGAAGCGCGCCGCGCGCTCGAAGGTGCTGGCGATCGAAGGCTGGACGCCGTAGGTCCGGTGCCTCCGTTCGCATCGGCGCGTGCGCGCGCCGCGAGGCCGGCGCGGGACGACGCGTGACCCGGCGCGTCTGTTTCATTTCCCATCCGGACGTCGTCATCAGCGCCGACGTCCCGGTCACGCGCTGGCCATTGTCGACCGTCGGCCTCGCACGCATGCGTACCGGCCTCGCGCAGCCGTGGGTAGCCACGGTCAGCGCCGTCCATTGCAGCACGGAGACCAAGGCGATGGATGCCGCGCGCGTACTGGCCGCGCACCGCGGCCTCGACCGGACCGAACACGCCGCGCTCGGCGAGATCGACCGCAGCGCGACGGGCTTCCTCCCGCGTCCGGAATTCGAGCGGGTCGCCGACGCGTTCTTCGCGCAGCCGCACGCGTCGATCCGCGGCTGGGAACGCGCGGTCGACGCGCAGCGGCGCATCGTCGCCGCGGTCGCCGGGATCGTGCGCGAGGACCGCAGCGCCGGCACGCTCGCGATCGTGTCGCACGGCGCCGTCGGCACGCTCCTGTACTGCGCACTCACGCAACAGCCGATCGACCGCCGCTTCGACCAGCCCCATCCGGGCGGCGGCTGCTGGTTCGAGTACGCGCCGGCCGACCCGTCCGCGTGCACATGGTGGCGGCCGCTCGACGCGTTCGACGCCTCCGCCGGCATGACCGCGGCGGGCGATTCCGCGGCGGATTGAACCGACGCGGTCTTGCGCCCGCCCAGGCGCACGCTGCCTGGCCGATGCGCGGGCGCGTCGGTGCGCGTCGCGGGACTGTTCGCGCCGACGTCCGCATCGTGTGCCGGCTGTTCCAACCGGCCGTCGCGCCGGTATACCGCACGCGGTCTTCGCGCTTACAATCGGCCCGTTTCGGCGGGCGCCGGGACGGCCGCGAGGCCATTCGCGTTCCCTTCCCTCTCGTAACGACTGGAGTCGCGCATGGGTATTCGCTTTCTCAAGATCGCCGTCGTGTACCTCGTGGTCGGCGCGTCGCTGGGTCTATTCATGGGCATCACCGAGAACTTCACGCTGGCACCGGTGCACGCGCACCTCGTCCTGCTCGGCTGGGCGTCGCTTGCGCTTGCCGGCATCATCTATCACCTGTATCCCGCCGCCGGCACCACGAAGCTGGCGCAGGTCCATTTCTGGACGCACAACCTTGCCCTGCCGGTGTTCATGGGGTCGCTCGGTTTCCTGCTGCGCGGCGCCGCGGGTGCCGGACCCGTCGTCGGCATTTCCGCAACCGTGGTGCTCGCGGGGCTCTTCGTGTTCGCGACGAACGTGCTGCTGAATGTCAAGGCGGCATGACCCGCGGGCAACCGTGCGCGCCCGCCGCCTCCGCCGCGGCCCGATGTGCAATTTCGTCGCCTGTTCATCGCCGGCTCGTCGCCGCCCGGCGAGACTCATGACCCGCGGGACGTCCTCCGTCGCGCGCCGGATTGACCCCGCGTACGGCTGCCGGTCGAATGGAGTTCGACGCGCGGTGCGTCGGGCATCGCGGCTGACCATTCTCCCGACGGCGTGACCGGCGCGCCCGGCACGGGTGCGGTATCGTTGCGCATGGCGACGCGGCGGCGACCGCGAAGCCGAATCTCCCACGGAGCGTGCCACGATGGACGAGGAAACCTTCAACCTCAGCATTCGCAAATTCCTCAAGATGGTCGGGATCAGTTCGCAGCGCGAGATCGAACGCGCGGTTGCGAGTGCGATCGCCGACGGCCGCATCAAGGGGACGGAGTCGTTCCCGGCGGTGGTCACGCTGGAAGTGGCGGGCCTGTCGCTGCGCACGACGTTCGACGGCACGATCGAACTGGGATGACGATCGCCGCATATCCGCCATGGCGTGGCAGCTGATCCTGCAGTTTCGCGACCGGGCGATCGAGGACGTCGACGAGGTCGCCCAGTTCGAGGACGCGCTGCACGAGATGCTCGAAGGCGCGGAGGCCCTGGACGGCCATGCCATCGGACCCGCCGCCCGCAATGTCTTCGTCGTGACGGAAGATCCGGCGGTCACGTTCGCCCGCCTCCTGCCCTTCCTCGCGCGGGCGCGACTCGACGCTGGCATGAGTGCCGCGTTCCGCCGCGAAGGGGAGGACGCGCTCACGCCCCTGTGGCCGCCGGGGCGCGACGCGTTCTCGCTGACCTGATCCGGCGCCGCCGCGGGCGCGAGCCCGTATCGGCCCGCCACGAATCCGCTCCTTGCCGGAATGCACATGCCGACCCGGGCCTGCGACAGGTAATATAGGCATGCATCCCGTCGCCCGACGGACGAGAACACGAGGTCACTGCCCACTCCGAGGAATCCTGGCAAACGAGCATCCGACGGCCTCACGCGGCCGCTGCGATGCCGCGAGCGCCACGCGGAACGCCCGCCACCATGGCCAATATTCTCGTCACCCTGTTCGCCGTGGGCCTGTGCCTCGTGAACACGATCATCTGGGCGTTCGTCTCGGGGATGCCGCTGGTCGGCCTGGGCTGGCTCGGCGCGGCCGCGGGTTGCCTCATGCTGCACAAGTGGTCCAAGGGCTAGCGCCGCCCACCCCCGACGCGAACCTCGTGCGCGCCCAGGACGTCGCAACGTCGGCGTGCGCCCCAGGACAGAAACGGTTACCACCCGCCCCGCCTGGATCGTCGAGGGCCGAGGGCGCAGGCGAGTTCCGGCGCGGACCTTCGCTTGCCAAGGGAAGCTTTGCGAGAACCCCGCCTTCGGACGGCTCGCTCGCAACCCGCCGCACGACACTCGTCTTTGCGTAGCCTTTGCTGGTGGCCTCCGCCTGAGTTGCCAACTGAGCGCCCCAAGGCGGCCGCCCGGCTTCGCCTTTGCAGTGCCGGTGAGCAAAAGGCGCGACGCCGGCTTGGCGTCATCCACAGGCCCGACGGACGCCGTTTTGCGGACGTTCCCTAGACGATGCGGTGGAACCAGAGCAGCGACAGCGCCGCGGACATGATGGCCAGCATCGCGGCGCAGGCCGCGAAGAGCGCGGCGATCTCGGTTTCCTTGCGCTCCAGTGCGAAGCGCACGTTCAGTCCCTCGTAGATCTTCTTCAATTCGCCGGCGGAGGTCGCGTGGAAATATTCGCCCTGCGTGATGCCGGCGATGCCCTTCAGCGTCTCCTCGTCGAAGCGCATGTAGATCGACATGCCGTCGATGTCGACCGGTCCGCCCGCCGCCGATCCGAAGCCGACGGTGAACACGCGCACGCCGTGGTCGGCCGCGATGCGTGCCGCGTCGAGCGGGTCGGGGCCTGTCGTGCGGCGGCCATCCGTCAGCAGGATGATCGCGGCCGATGTGAACGAGCCCGGCGGCACCGTCTTCACCGGCTTCTTCTCCTTCGGTTCCTTCTTCTCCCTGGGCTCGATGCGTTCCGAACCGTTGCGGCGCGACGTGTCGCGCGACGTGAAGCCGTTGCCGAACAGCATCGACTCGAGGTCGAAGCTCTCGTCGGGGAACAGCGTGGCGAGCGACACGATGATCCCGCTGCCGATCGCCGTGTGCCGCTGCAGTTCGAAGCGGTCGATCGCCGCGACGAGGTCCTCGCGATTGTGCGTGGGCGGCTGCACGACCAGCGCCGTCCCCGCGAACGTGACGATGCCGGCGCGAATGTCCTGCGGCAGGTCCTGCACGAACGTCCTGGCGGCTGCCTGCGCGGCGACGATCCGGTTGGGATCGACGTCCGTCGCGCGCATCGACAGCGACACGTCCATCGCGAGGATCACCGTCCGCGCGTCGGACGGCAGCGTGATGGTCGCCGTCGGCCGCGCCGCGGCGAGCAGCGTCGCGACGATCGCGCACAGGAACAGGAGCGGCGGCACGTGGCGCCGAAACCGCTGCGTCGGGCTCATCGCCGACTTCACGAGGCCAACGTCGGCGTAGCGGACCGCCGCCTTCTTCCTGCGCAGAAGTGCCACGTAGGCGGCGACCAGCACCGGCACGACGAGCAGCAACCAAAGGTACTGGGGCCACAGGAAATTCATCGCACACCTTGGGCGGGCTCGCGGGGGCGACGCGCCTGGTAACCGTGCCGGCGCGGGTAACCGGCGGGACCGATTACTTTAGCACCGCCCGCGCAGCGTGCGCGCGTCGCAGGCCCGGACACCCGACGTGTCCAGCGCGCACGATCGCGAACCGGGGTCCGGCGCGGGACACACCGGTCGCCCGCGGTCCGGCGCACGTCGGCGCTGCATCGCGACGCCCCCGCGAACGCGTCGCGCCCTTCCCGCGCCGGTACCTCGTCGGTATTCTTCGGACGTACGTGCGCGACCCGCGACCGGTGCGGGTGGCCCGGCCCCTTCGTCACGCTCACAGGACCATGCCCATCGTCGACATCGAGATCGTCGGAAGCCTGTCCGGTGCCGACCCGGGGACCCTCGCGCAGGCATTGGCCGACGCGACGGGGGCGGCCCTTGCGGCTGCGCCGGGCACCACCTGGGTGCGCGTGCGGACGCTCGCGACGGATGCCTACGCGGAGAGCGGCGGCGCGCCCGACGGCGATGCCCCCGTCTTCGTCACGATCACATGCCGCAGCCTGCCGGCACCGGCTGCGCTGGCCACCGAGGCCGCCGCCGTGTGCGCGGCCGTGGCCCGCGCGACGGGACGCGCGCGGGAACGCGTGCACGTCGAATACGCGCCACCCGCCGCCGGGCGCATCGCGTTCGGCGGCGTGCTGGCCCAATGAGCGCGCCGGGCCGTCCCAAGCGCGAATGCCGGAGCGCGCAGCGCGAAGGCGATCCGTCGAGCGCGCCGGGCCGTCCCAAGCGCGAATGCCGGAGCGCGCAGCGCGAAGGCGATCCACCGAGCGCGCCGGGCCGTCCCAAGCGCGAATGCCGGAGCGCGCAGCGCGAAGGCGATCCCAGTAAATTCGAATCGCATCACCAAGGCGGCCCCGCCGCGCCGGAGAATGTCCATGCACGCGAATTACAACTGCCTGCGCCCAGCGCTTGCCGCAGTCGTTGCCGCGCTCGCCGCGATGAGCGCTGCCGCGCAGGAACGGCCCGATCCGGCTGCGCTGATGGCCGCGCAGCGCGAGGCGCTCGCAACGTTCGCGTTCATGGACGGCGTCTGGCGCGGAACCGCGGCAACCACGCTGCCGACCGGTGAAGTCCACCGGATCACGCAAACCGAGCGCATCGGACCGCTGCTGGGCGGCACGCTGAAGGTGATCGAGGGCCGCGGTTACGAGTCCGACGGACGCACCTCGTTCAACGCGCTCGGGATCCTGTCGTGCCACGCGGCAACGAAGGCGTGCTCGATGCGCTCGTACGCGATGGGTCATCATGGCGACTTCCCCGTGCAGCGCACGGCCGACGGGTTCGCGTGGGAAATTCCGGCGGGTCCGATGACAATCCGTTACAGCGCCGTGGTCAAGGATGGCACGTGGTACGAAGTAGGCGACCGCGTGACGCCGGGCCAGCCGCCCGTACGGTTCTTCGAAATGAAGCTGTCGCGCGTGGGCGACAGCGAGTGGCCGGGCGCGGGCGCAATACCGCCCAACGCAGCACCGAAGTGAGCGGCGCCACGACACCACAACAGGCGCTGCAGTGAGCTGGCGCCGCGACCTGTCGCTCTCGGCCGTCGTCGCCGGATTCGTCACCGTGCTCGTCGGGTTCACGAGTTCCGCCGTGATCGTGTTCGAGGCGGCGCGCGCGCTCGGCGCGACGCCGGCGGAGGTCGCGTCGTGGATGTGGGCGCTCGGCATCGGCATGGGGGTCACCAGCATCGGGCTTTCGCTGTACTACCGCGTCCCGGTGGTCACCGCGTGGTCCACGCCGGGCGCCGCGATGCTGATCACCGGCGCAGCGGGGGTGGCGATGCCCGAGGCGATCGGCGCGTTCATCGTGTCGGCCGCGCTCATCACGGTCGCGGGATTCTCTGGCTGGTTCGAACGCGCGATGAACCGCATCCCGCTCTCGCTCGCCTCCGCGATGCTCGCGGGCGTGCTGTTGCGTTTCGGCCTCGACGTGTTCGTCGCGATGCAGAGCCAGCTGGCACTCGCGCTGTCGATGTTCGTCGTCTATGTCGTCGCGCGCCGGCTGCGGCCGCGGTACGCGGTGCTGGCGGCGCTCGCGGTGGGCATCGCGCTGGCCGCCGCATTCGGCCTGCTGCGCCTCGACGGCGTGCACGTGCAATGGGCGCAGCCGGTGTTCACGATGCCGCGCTTCACGCTTGCCGCGACGCTCGGCATCGCGCTGCCGCTGTTCGCCGTCACGATGGCGTCGCAGAACGTGCCGGGAACCGCGGTGCTGCGCGCCGCCGGCTACACGGTGCCCGTCTCGCCGCTGATCGGCTGGACCGGCGCCGCGACGCTGCTGCTCGCACCGTTCGGCGCGTACGCGCTCAACCTGGCGGCGATCACCGCGGCGATCGCGATGGGCCGCGAGGCGCACGAGGATCCCGCACGGCGCTACATGGCGGCCGTGTCCGCCGGCGTCTTCTACCTCGTCATCGGACTCCTGGGCGCGACCGTCGCCGCGCTGTTCGCCGCGTTTCCGCGCGAACTCGTGCTCGCGATCGCCGGACTCGCACTGCTCGGCACGATCGGCACCGGTCTCGCCGCCGCGCTGGCGCAGGACCGCGAGCGCGAGGCTGCGCTGATCACGTTCCTGGTGACGGCGTCGGGTGTCACGCTGCAGGGCATCGGGTCGGCGTTCTGGGGGCTGGTCGCCGGCGTGTTCGCGCTCGCGGTCCTGCAGGGCTGGCGACGCGCGGCGGCCGACTGACGCGATGCTCCCGGTTTGTCCCAAATGCCGGTCACCGGTCCCGAGGGAATCGACCTCGGGCACGTGCGCGAACTGCGGACTCGTGTTCGCGAAGTACCTGGCCGCGCAGCGCGGCGAGCCCCCACGCGGAACAAGCCGCGAGCCGCACGGCGACGAACCGCCCGGCTGGGCGCGCTTGCTCGCGGTTCCGGAGCGCGTTGAGACCTGGATCGTCGCCGGTCGCATCGCGCTCTGGATCGCGTTCGTCGCATGGGGCTGGCGCCTGTGGACGATGGACATCCGCACGGGCGAGATCGGCGGCTCGATCATGCACGCGATCAATCTCGTCTTCCACGAGGCCGGACATGTGGTCTTCTGGCCCTTCGGCGACTTCCTGCACGTCGCCGGCGGCACGCTGGGCCAGTGGCTCATGCCCGTCGTCGCGCTCGTCGCACTGCACCGCCATGGCGACAACTTCGGTGCGTCGATCGCGTTGTGGTGGCTCGCCGTCAGCGTCGTCGACGCCGCGCCCTATGCGTACGACGCGCTGCATCCGCAACTCGTGCTCCTGGGCGGTGGCACCGGCGAGGAGGGCGGGCACGACTGGGTGGAGATGCTGGGCGATCTTCGACTGCTCTCCCGTGCCCACGGGGTCGGTCACCTGCTGCACTGGACGGGCGCCCTGCTGCTCGCGCTCGCCAACGGCTGGGGCGCGCTGCTGCTGGTCCGGCAATGGCGCAACCGCACGAGCGGCGCCGTCCGCGATTCCTCCGGCTGATGCGCGTTGGGATGGCTGGCGTTTCCCTCCGAAGCGGGTCATGATCGCAGTCTGCCTTTCCCAATTTTCGGAGTCCGCCATGGTCCTTTGTCCAATCGCCTTAGCCGTCGGCTGCAAGAAGTGCCCGATCTTCGCCGCATGTCCGGTCAAGGGCATCATCGGCGACTACAAGAAGCCCGAACCCGAGGAAAAGCCGGCCGCGAAGAAGGCGTCGCGCAAGAGCGCGCCGGCGAAGACGTCGTCGGCCAAGGCCGCCCCCGTCCGGCCGCGGGCGAAGAAGCGGCGCTGATTCCAGCCCCGTCTTCGCCCGGCCGTGGTGTACCGCTGGCTTGCCGACGCCACGGTCGCGTTCCATCTCGCGTTCATCCTCTTCGTGGTGTTCGGCGCGGTCCTCGCCTGGCGGCGGCGCGCATGGATGTGGCTGCACGTGCCGGCCGTCGCATGGGTCGTGTACCTCGAGTTCACCGGCGCGATCTGCCCGCTGACGCCGCTGGAGAATGCGCTGCGTGCGCGCGCCGGGGAAGCCGGCTATGCGGGCGGCTTCATCGAGCACTACCTCGTTCCCGTCATCTACCCGGCCGGCCTCACGCCGTCGTTGCAGGCGCTGCTCGGCGCGGGCGCGCTCGCCCTCAATCTGGTCGCGTACGGCATCCTGTGGTTCCACCGGCGTCGCCGCGCGTGAGCCCGCCGGGCCGTCCCAAGGGCCCGCCAATGCACCGCAGTGCGCAGCACGAAGGTCTTCCCTTCCACCCGCCGGGCCGTCCCAAGGGCCTCATTGCCCAAGCGCCGCAGGGCGCAGCACGAAGGTCGTGCAGAGCACCTGCGGTTCCGGGTCGCGGGGCATCTGCCGATCGCTTAGACTTGTCGCTGTCGCGACGACGACAGCGACGGCACGCGCCGCGACGCACCGCCAATACAAGACAACGCAAGGGGGAATCGACGATGACGCACGCCGCCATCACCGGCTGGGGAAAGTGCATGCCGCCCGCGGTGCTGCGCAACGCGGACCTGGCCACCTTTCTCGACACCAACGACGAGTGGATCGCGCAGCGGACCGGCATTCACGAGCGCCGCGTATCGCACGTGAGCGGCACCGAACTCGCCTTCGTGGCGGCATCGCGCGCACTCGCATGCGCCGGGCTCGCAGCCACCGACCTCGACCTCATCGTCTACGGCAGCTGCTCGAACGACGAGCACATCCCCAATTCCGCATCGGGCCTTTCCGTCAAGCTGGGTGCGGGCACTGCCGCGGCGATGGACGTCAACACCGCATGCACGAGCTTCCTGCACGGGCTGTCCACCGCGAACGCGCTGATCCGCACCGGTGTGGTCAAGACCGCGCTCGTCGTCGGCGTCGAGTGGATCTCGCCGTTCATGGACTGGCACAACCGCAACGTGGCCGTGCTGTTCGGCGATGGCTGCGCCGCGGTGGTCCTGCAGGCGACCGAGGACGAGAGCGGCGTGCTCGCGGAGAAACTGGGCTGCTACGCCGACGCGCGACAGATCCTGCGCGTTCGCGGCAGCGGGCTCCTGTACGGGTACGGCGGGAACATCACGTACGGCGACACGTTGTGGGACTTCGACGGGCAGGAGATCTTCAAGCGCGCCGTCATGGGCATGGGCGAATCGGCCGCCGAGGCGCTCGCGCGGGCGGGCAAGACGCCGGCCGACATCGACCTCGTCGTGCCGCATCAGGCGAACCTGCGCATCATCGAATTCGTCGCGAAGCGCGCGGGCATCGGGATGGACCGCGTGTTCCTGACGGTTCACAAGTACGGGAACATGTCCGCCGCGACCGTCCCGGTCGCGCTGGTCGAGGCGCTCGAGGCGGGTCGCGTGCAGCCCGGCGGCCTGCTGCTGACGCCGGCGTTCGGCGGCGGCCTCACGTTCTGCTCGCACGTGATCCGCTGGGGCGAGCGCGTGACGCCGATCGACGTGTCGCCGGTCGAACTGCCTCCGTGCGACCGGACCGCCCTCGAAATCGTGCGCGACTACATGGGCCGTCGCAACCCGCGCGGACCGTCGCACGCGGGGCTCATGGCGCCGGTGTTCCCCGACGCGGCCGCCGCTTCGTGACGGGGTGCGGCCGCGCGCTGGCGCTGCTTGCCGCCGCCGCCGTGTACGCGTGCAACCCCGCACCGGTGCCGCCGGCCGCGCCGAAATCTGTGCCCGCCACGGCGGTCGCCGGTTCGAATCCCGGCGAGGAGCTGCGCCAGTTCGACCGCGATGTGATCGAACGCCTGCGCCGGCTGCCGGAGCGGCGGTTGATTGTCGAGGAGCGTGAAGCCCTGGCGAAAGGAACGACGCTCAATCCGCCGGCATCGGCGGCGGCCATGGATGCCCTGGCCGCGCGGATCGGCAAACCGCTGCCGCCGTCCTATCGCGCGTTCCTGGCGTCCACCGACGGCATGCTCTATGTCGCACCGCTCAACGTCGTCACGCTGCTCGCGGCGGAAGCGGTGGTGCCGCTGACCGACGACAACTATCCCGGCCTCGCCATCTGGCGCGCGATGCCCGACGCCGCGATCCCTCTGGACGCGACGGCCGGCGGACCGCTCCCCGGATCGGCGCTCGCGCGCGCGTGGATCGCCAGCAGCATCGAGGACGGCGACGTCTACCTGATCTTCCCCGATCTCGCTGGCGCGGACGGCGAGTGGCCGGTCTGGTTCTTCGGCCCCAAGAACCCGGGCGCCATCGGCTATCGGTCCTTCGGAGACATGCTCACGCGCGAACGCGCGCGCGCACTCGCCGAACTCGATCGGCGGGGACGATAGTGACGGGACCAAAACGCATACGCGCTTCGCGCAATGCGTTTTGTTCCCGAAGGCAGTCAGCACGGAAACCTTCGGAGCGGCCGGGCGGTTTCCGTGCAGCAAAGGCACGAAGCGCGCGGTTCATAAGCCGCTTCGCGGCCGTTCGGTAGCGCGCGCATGCGGGCTGACTGCCTGCGGTCAGCGCTGTGCCATGCGCAGGCTCGAATGCGATTCCGGAATCTGCGCCCGCATGGACGCTTGCGTTGCACAGGCGCTCGCAGGGGCATTCAATTCGCACACCGCGCGCTACCGAACTGCGCGCGCAGCGCGCTCATGAACCGCGCGCTTCGTGCCTTTTCTGCACGAAAAGCGCCCGGCCGCTCCGAAGCCTTTCGTGCTGACTGCCGTCGGGACCGAAACGCAGCGTGCGCGTTTTTGGCGCACGCTGCGTTTCGGTCACGTACTAACCAGTTTCCGATGCGCCTGCACGCTCATCAGGATGCCGAGTCCGATGAAGAGCGACACCAGCGCCGTGCCGCCGTAGGAAATGAGCGGCAGCGGCACGCCGACGACGGGCAGGATCCCGCTGACCATGCCCATGTTGACGAACGCATACGTGACGAACATCAGCGTGACCGCGCCGGCCAGCAGGCGCGCGAACAGCGTCGACGCGTTGGCGGTGATGACCATCGCGCGGCCGATCAGCAGCACGTAGAGGATCAGCAGCAACGCGTTGCCGATGAGCCCGAACTCCTCGCCGAACACGGCGAAGATGAAGTCGGTGTGCCGCTCCGGCAGGAAGTCGAGGTGCGTCTGCGTGCCGTTGAGCCAGCCCTTCCCGATCACGCCGCCCGAACCGATGGCGATCGACGCCTGCGTCGAGTGATAGCCGGCCCCGAGCGGATCGCGCCCGGGGTCGATGAACGTGAGGATCCGCTCGCGCTGATAGTCGTGCAGGTGGGCCCACAGGAACGGCCCTGCCGCACCGCCCGCCACCGCGAGGCCCGCGATCACCTTCCACGACAGTCCCGCCAGGAACAGCACGTAGAACCCGGACGCGGCGATCAGCAGCGACGTGCCGAGGTCGGGCTGTCGCTTGACGAGAAAGAACGGCACGATGATCAGTACCGCGGCGATCACGAAGTCCTTCCAGCGGATCCGGCCCTCGAACTTCTGGAAGTACCACGCCAGCATCAGCGGCGTCGCGATCTTCATGAGCTCGGACGGCTGGATGCGGACGATGCCCAGGTTGAGCCAGCGGCGCGAGCCGTTCACGACGACACCGAAGAGCGCGACCCCCACGAGCAGCGCCACGCCCAGCACATACAGCGGCACCGCCGTGCGCGCGAGCGTCTGCGGCGGAATGTTCGCGACGATCCACATGAGCACGAGCGCGAAGCCGAACGAGAGCACCTGGTTCGTCACCCGCGCGGTACTCTGGTCGGCCGCCGAGAACAGCGTGACGAGTCCGACGCCGACCAGCGCCAGCGCACAGGTGAAGAGAAAGGTGTCCACGCGACGGGTCAGCGCTTCCCAGATCCGGCCGGCGAACTCGAGGATCGGCATCAGTCGCTCTCGTCCTCGCCTTCGCGCGCGGGGCCCAGGACGGCGGGCACGCCGTCCTTCTTGCCGAGCAGGAAGTAGTCGAACACCGTGCGCGCGATGGGCGCCGCGGCCTGCGCGCCGAAGCCGCCGTTCTCGACCAGCACCGCGATCGCGATCCTCGGCTGCTCGGCCGGCGCGTACGCGATGAACCAGGCGTGGTCGCGCAGCCGCTCGTCGATCTTGTGCGCGGCGTACTTCTCGCCCTTGAGCGAATAGACCTGGGCGGTGCCGGTCTTGCCGCCGGACGTGTACTCGGCACCCGCGAACGCGCGGGCACTGGTGCCTTCCTTGTTCACGCCGACCAGCGCGCTCTTGATCAGCGCGATGTGCTCGGGCTTCGACGAGATCCGGTGCGTCGGTTCCGGCGCCACCGAGCGCTCCTCGCCCGTCTTGAGGTTCACGATGTTCTTCACGAGGTGCGGACGGAACGCAACGCCGTCGTTGGCCACCGTCGCGATCGCGTGCGCGAGCTGCATCGGCGTGAACGAGTTGTAGCCCTGGCCGATGCCCGCCGAGATCGAGTCGCCCAGGTACCACTTGCGGTGTTCCTCGCGGTACTTCTCGCCCGCAAAGCGCGTGCGCTTCCATTCGCGCGACGGCAGCACCCCGGTCAGCTCGCCTTCGATGTCGACGCCGGTCTTCCTGCCGAAGCCCAGCTGCGTCATGAAGCGCGCGGTGTCGTCGATGTCGGTCTCGCTCGCGAGCACGTAGTAGTACGTGTCGCACGACACGACGACCGACTTGTACATGTCGACCGAGCCATGCCCCCCCGGCTTGTCGTCGCGGAAGCGATACGACGAGCCGGGCAGCTGGAAGAAGCCCGGATCGCTGACGGAATACTGCGGCGTGCGCTTGCCCGACGTCAGTGCGCCGAGCGCCAGGAACGGCTTGATCGTCGAACCCGGCGGATACGCGCCGCGCAGCGGGCGATTCAGCAGGGGCTTGTCGGGCGATTCGTTCAGCGCCTCCCAGTTCGCGCTGTCGATGCCCTCGACGAACAGGTTCGGGTCGTAGCCGGGCCGCGACACGAACGCAAGGATGTCGCCCGTCGACGGATCGATGGCGACCAGCGCACCGCGTTTGTCGCCGAACGCCTTCTCGGCGACTTCCTGCAGCTTGATGTCCAGCGAGAGCCGCAGGTTGTTGCCCGACGTCGGCGCGGAGCGCGACAGCGTGCGCACGGCGCGGCCCCCGGCATCGACCTCGACCTCCTCGACCCCCGTCGTGCCGTGCAGCTCGCGCTCGTAGGACAGCTCGACGCCGACCTTGCCGATGTAGTCGGACCCCTTGTAGTTCGCCGACTCCTCCCAGCCCGCGATGCGTTCGAGGTCGCTGTCGTTGATGCGGCCGATGTAGCCGATCACGTGCGACGCGACCTCGCCGTACGGGTACTGGCGGAACAGGCGCGCCTTGATGTCGACGCCGGGAAAGCGATAGCGGTTGACGGCGAAGCGCGCGACCTCTTCGTCGGACAGCCGCGTGCGCAGCGGCAGGCTCTCGAAGTTCTTCGACTCCTCGAGCAGCTTGCGGAAGCGCTTGCGGTCGCGCGGCTGGATGTCGACGATCGTCGCCAGTTCGTCGATCGTCGCGTCGAGGCTCTTGATCCGCGATGGCGTCAGCTCCAGCGTATACGCGGAGTAGCTCTGCGCGAGCACGACGCCGTTGCGGTCGGTGATCACGCCCCGGTTGGGAACGATCGGCACGATGGCGACGCGATTCGACTCGGCGAGCGTGCGATAGTGCTCGTGCTGGAAGACCTGCAGGTACACGAAGCGCGCGAAGAGCCCGAAGAAGGCGAGCAGCGCGAACACGGCCGCGACGACCAGCCGACGCCGGAACAGGAAGAGCTCGCGCTCGGCGTTGCGCATCTCGGGCGCGCCGAAGCCGGGGCTGCCACCGTAGCCGCTGCTGCGCGACGAGAACAGGCGTCTCCTGGCCATCGGGGCGGGGTGCTAGCGGTCCGACGGGCCGCGGCCGGGCCGTTGCGGCCACTGCAGCAGCACCGACATGAGCGGCCACAACAGGGCGCCCGCGAAAGGCGGCACGAAATACGTCCACCGGGGCATCGGCGCGCCGCCGACGATGCGCACGAGCAGGATCAGCGCCGCGCACATGAGCAGCAGCACCGCCACCTGTGGCGCCTGCTGCCACAGCGGGAAGCGCAGCACGCGCCGCCGGAAGAATTCCGCCGAGTAGGCGAGCACCGCGTACGCGAGCGCGTGCTGGCCGAAGACCGTCGCGTCCGCCACGTCCATCACGAGTCCCAGCGTCCACGCGACGCCGACACCGACGTAGCGAGGCTCCTGGATGCACCAGTAGAGGATCACGAGGGCGAGGAAGTCCGGCCGCAGCGCGAGCGTGATGCCGGAGGCGGGCGAGATGTTGGCGAGGAAACCCAGCAGGAACGTGAGCAGGATGAACCACGGGTTCACCCGCCGGAGGATTTCCTCCGGACGTGCGGGCGTCAGGGCGGCGGCGCGCGAGAACATCAGCGTGCGCCTCGCGCGCGGCACCGCGGCGCACGGACGACCGTGATCGCGGCGACCGGCATGGCCGACGACATGGCGAGCGTGGCAGCGCTGCGGCGCATGGCTAGCCCCGCCGTCCCTTGCCGCGCCCGCTCTTCTTCGCGAGGTCGGATTCGGTGGTCTCTTCCGGACGCGCCGGCAATGCCGCCCCCTGCCCCAGCACGAGGAGGTGCGTGCTGCGATCGGCGCCGGCCAGCGGCCGTACCGTGATGCGGGCGAACACCTGCCCGCTGTCGCGGTCCACCGCCTCGACTCGCGCGACCGCGAGGCCCGGCGGATACGTGCCGTCGATGCCCGAGGTCACGAGCTTGTCGCCGGGACGGATGTCGGCGGTCGGCGCCATGAAGCGCAATTCCGGCGCGCGGCCCGCGCCCGCGCCGAAGAAGACGCTGCGCACGCCGCTGCGCTCGATGCGCACCGGCACCGCGTGATCCTTGTCGGTCACGAGCGTGACTTCGGCCATCGCCGGAAACACGCGCGTGACCTGGCCGACCACGCCCAGGTCGTCGATGACCGCTTCGCCGGCGCGGATGCCGGCGTCGGATCCGCGGTTGACGAACACCTTCTGCGTGAACGGGTCGCGCCCGGTGTAGAGGACCTCGACCGCGGTGGCCGAACCGGGGTACCGCTTCTCGATCTCGAGCAGCATGCGCAGCGAGGCATTCTCGTCGCGCAGCCGCGCGAACTCCTGCGTCGACAGCGAATGCGCGACGAGGTCCGAACGGAGCGCGGCGTTCTCCTCGGCCAGCGCCCGCTTCGACGCGAAGTAATCGGCGAACCACGAGAGCGCCTCGCCGGGCATCTGCACGGCCCGCTGCAGCGGATAGAGCACCACCGCCGTCACCTGCCGGATGCCTTCGAGATAACGGAAGCGTGTGTCCGCGAACATGAGCGCGATCGACAGGAGGCCGAAGAACGCGAGCCGCGCCAGCGGCGATGGGCCGCGGTGGAAGAACGGTGGCGGCTCGGAGCGGATGTGGCGCATGGAGGAAGCGGGACGGTGGAATCAGGGACGACGGGTGCGGCGACGTCGCGCACGACGCCCCGCGGCCGCGAAAGCGAAAGTCGTCACGGACTCCACTCCTGCCGCGAAAGCGAAAGTCGTTTCTGACTTCACCTTCATCGCACCCACCATCCCCCTGCTAATCCGAGGTGAAGATCGTGGACAGCTTTTCCATGTTCTCGAGCGCCTTGCCGCAGCCGCGCACGACGCACGTCAGAGGGTCGTCGGCGACGATCACCGGCAGGCCGGTCTCCTCCATCAGGAGCCGGTCGAGGTCGCGCAGCAACGCACCGCCGCCCGTCAGGACCATGCCGCGCTCCGCGATGTCGGCGCCCAATTCCGGCGGCGTGCGCTCGAGCGCGCTCTTCACCGCGGACACGATGCTGTTGAGCGGGTCGGTCAGCGCCTCGAGAATCTCGTTGGACGACACGGTGAAGCTGCGCGGAATGCCTTCGGCGAGGTTGCGTCCCTTGACTTCCATTTCCTTGACCTCGGATCCCGGGAACGCGGAGCCGATCGTCTTCTTGATGACTTCGGCGGTCGTCTCGCCGATCAGCATGCCGTAGTTGCGGCGGATGTAGTTGACGATCGACTCGTCGAACTTGTCGCCGCCCACGCGCACGCTGCCCGAGTACACCATGCCGCCCAGCGAGATCACGCCGACTTCCGTCGTGCCGCCGCCGATGTCGACGACCATCGAGCCCGTCGCGTCGGAGATCGGCAGGTCGGCGCCGATCGCGGCCGCCATCGGCTCCTCGATGAGATACACCTTGGACGCGCCCGCGCCGAGCGCGGACTCGCGGATCGCGCGGCGCTCGACCTGCGTCGAACCGCACGGCACGCAGATGATGATGCGGGGGGAAGGCGAGAAGAGCCGCGAGTCGAGGACCTTCTTGATGAACTGCTTCAACATCTGCTCCGTCACCGTGAAGTCGGCGATGACGCCGTCCTTCATCGGCCGGATGGCCGTGATGTTGCCCGGGGTGCGGCCGAGCATCTGCTTCGCCGCGAGGCCGACTTCCTGGATCACCTTCTTGCCGTTGGGACCGCCCTCCTCGCGAATCGCGACCACCGAGGGCTCGTTCAGGACGATGCCCTTGCCGCGGACGTAGATCAGGGTGTTGGCGGTGCCTAAGTCGATCGCTAAGTCGCTGCCGAAGTAACCTTTGAAAAACTCGAACATGAATGCTTGAACCCGAAAAGAGGGTGAATCGAAAGGGCGGCAGCGAAGTGACCGGGCGCGCAGGGACAGGCTCAAGGCGCCGGCACTTCTGAAAACTGTCGATTATGATAACATTCCAGCTTCGCCCTTCGCACTGATTTGGCGCGGTTTTTTGGGGTTTTCGGCCCTTCCGGGCCAACCGCCGCGCCAACCGTCCGAAACCCGACGACAACCTTTTGCTGGCGAGGGCTTGCAACGCCGCCGCGCCTTCGCCCGAGCCGCCATGGCCCTGACCCTAGCCGACGTCCATCGCCTCGCCCACCTGGCCCGCATCGAGATCGACGCGACTGCCGCCGCCGACGTCCACCACAAGCTCGAGGCGATCTTCGCGATGATCAACGAGCTGCAGGCCGTGGACACCACCGGCATCGTGCCGATGGCCCACGCACAGGACGTGATGCTGCCGCTGCGCGCCGACGTCGTGTCCGACCACGACCAGCACGCGCTGTTCCAGAGCGTCGCGCCGGCCGTCGAGGACGGGCTCTACCTCGTGCCTCGCGTCGTCGAGTGACGGTCTGCGCTGCCGGCGACGGTTGCGCACCGCCTGCCTTCGCCCCCATCCGCGCCACCTTGCTGCGCACCTCCGACCCGCAAACGTGATCGACCAGACCGTCGCCCAACTCGCCGCCGCGCTCCGCGCGAAGCAATTCTCGAGTGTCGAGCTCACCGGTGCGCTGCTCGGCCGGATCGAGGCCGCGCAGGCTGCGCTCAATGCGTTCGTCACCGTCGACGCGGAAGGCGCACTCGCGCAGGCCCGCGCGGCCGACGCGGCGCTCGCTGCCGGCAGCGCCGCACCGCTCGCGGGCGTCCCCATCGCGCACAAGGACGTGATCATGACCGCCGGGCTGCGCACCACATGCAGCTCGCGGATGCTCGCGAACTTCGTCGCACCGTACGACGCGCACGTGGTGACCGGCCTGCGCAATGCAGGCACCGTCGTCGTCGGCAAGACCAACATGGACGAGTTCGCGATGGGCTCGTCGAACGAGACATCGTTCTTCGGCCCCGTGCGCAACCCCTGGAACCCCGAGTTCGTGCCGGGCGGCAGCTCGGGCGGCTCGGCCGCCGCGGTGGCCGCCCGCCTCGTGCCGGCCGCCACCGGCACGGACACCGGCGGCTCGATCCGCCAGCCCGCGTCGATGTCGGGCATCTGCGGCCTGAAACCCACGTACGGCGTGTGCTCGCGCTACGGCCTCATCGCGTTCGCGTCGAGCCTCGACACGCCGGGCATGTTCGCGCGCACGGCCGAGGACTGCGGACTGCTGCTCAACGCGATGGCCGGGCACGATCCGCGCGACTCGACGTCGCTGCCGCGCCCGCCCGAGGACTACACGCGCGACCTCGCACGGCCGCTCGCGGGCCTGCGCATCGGCATGCCGGCCGAGTATTTCGGCGACGGCATCGACGCGGAAGTCGCCGCCGCGATCGAGGGCGCGCTGGCCGAATTCCGCAAGCTCGGCGCGACGACGGTGCCGATCACGCTGCCCAACGTCAAGCTGTCGGTGCCCGTCTACTACGTGATCGCGCCCGCGGAGGCCTCGTCGAACCTGTCGCGCTTCGACGGCGTGCGCTACGGTCACCGCGCGGCCGAGTACACCGACTTGAACGACATGTACAGGAAGTCGCGCGCCGAAGGGTTCGGCGCCGAGGTGAAGCGCCGCATCCTCGTCGGAACCTACGTGCTGTCGCACGGTTACTACGACGCGTACTACCTCAAGGCACAGCAGGTGCGGCGGCTCATCGCCGACGACTTCGCGCGCGCCTACGGGCAGTGCGACGTCATCATGGGCCCGACCGCGCCTTCGGCCGCCTTCAGGATCGGCGACAAGACGGACGACCCGGTGCAGATGTACCTCAACGACATCTTCACCATCGCCAGCAACCTCACCGGGGCGCCGGCAATGTCGATTCCGTGCGGCTTCGACCGCCGCGGGCTGCCGATCGGCCTGCAGATCCAGGCCAACTACTTCGCCGAGGCGAAGCTTCTCAACGTCGCGCACCAATACCAGCAGGCGACGGACTGGCACGGGGCCCCCACGCTCGCCGAGCACGGGCTCGCGCCCGAGGGGGCGCGGTGAGCGCCTTGGGACGGCCCGGCGGCGCCCACGAGAGCCCCCACGCTCGCCCGGGAACCGGGCTCGCTGCCCCCCGAGGGGGCGCAGTGAGCGCCTTGGGACGGCCCGGCGGCGCCCACGAGAGCCCCCACGCTCGCCGCGGGCGCGCAGTGCGCGTCGAGCGGAAATTCGATCAGGAAGGAGACGCCGAGGCGCAGAGAAGGCGCTCGGGCGTCCCGGCGTCGGCGCGTCTCTTGGTGAGATTCGAACCATGAAGTGGGAAGTCGTCATCGGCCTCGAGACGCACGCGCAGCTCTCGACCGTCTCGAAGATCTTCTCCGGCGCGTCCACCGCGTTCGGCGCGGCGCCGAACACGCATGCGTCCGCCGTCGACATCGCGCTGCCCGGCGTGCTGCCGGTGTTGAACCGCGGCGCCGTCGAGCGCGCGATCCGCTTCGGTCTCGCCGTCGGCGCGACGATCAACACGCGCAGCATCTTCGCGCGCAAGAACTACTTCTATCCGGACCTGCCCAAGGGCTACCAGATCTCGCAGTACGAGATTCCCGTGGTGGCCGGCGGCAGCGTCGCGATCGTGTCCCCGACGCGCGGTGAAATCCGCGTGCAGCTGACCCGCGCGCACCTCGAGGAGGACGCCGGCAAGTCGCTGCACGAGGACTTCCATGGCATGACCGGCATCGACCTCAACCGCGCGGGCACGCCGCTGCTCGAGATCGTGACGGAACCCGACCTGCGCAGTTCCGACGAGGCCGTCGCCTACGCGAAGGCGCTGCACGGCCTCGTGCGCTGGATCGGCATCTGCGACGGCAACATGCAGGAAGGCAGCTTCCGCTGCGACGCGAACGTGTCGGTGCGGCCCGCGGGCGCGGACAAGCTCGGCACGCGCTGCGAGATCAAGAACCTCAACAGCTTCCGCTTCATGCAGGAGGCGATCGAGTTCGAGGTGCGCCGGCAGATCGATCTGATCGAGGACGGCGGCACCGTCGTGCAGGAGACCCGCCTGTACGATCCGGATCGGCACGAGACGCGCTCGATGCGCAGCAAGGAAGACGCGCAGGACTATCGCTACTTCCCGGATCCCGACCTGCCGCCGCTGGTGATCGGCGAGGACTGGATCGCGCGCGTCAAGTCCGAAATGCCGGAGCTTCCCGAGGCGATGAAGGCGCGATTCGTGCGCGACTACGCGCTGCCGGTAACCGACGCCGGGACGCTCACTGCGAGCCGCGAGCTGCCGCCTACTTCGAAAGTGCCGCGCGTGCCGCCGGCGGCGAAGCGAAGATCGCGGCCAACTGGGTGCTGGGCGAAGTGTCGGCCGCGCTCAACAAGGCGGAGCTCGACATAGCGCACTCGCCCGTATCGTCGGCGCAGCTCGCGGGACTCCTGCGGCGCATCGCGGACGGCACCATCTCCGGCAAGCTCGCCAAGGACGTGTTCGACGCGATGTGGGCAGGCGAAGCGCAGGGCTCCGACGCGGCCGACGCGATCATCGATGCCCGGGGCCTGCGCCAGATCTCCGACGAAGGCGCGATCGCCAAGATCGTCGACGACGCGATCGCCGCCAACCCGGCCATCGTCGCCGAGTACAGGGCCGGCAAGGAAAAGGCGTTCAACTCGCTGGTCGGCAAGGTGATGGCCGCGTCGAAGGGCAAAGCCAATCCGGCGCAGGTCAACGCAATCCTCAAGAAGAAGCTCGGCTGATCCCCAAAACAATGAGGGCCAGACTCGAATTAATGTGATTCCTTAATTCGAGTCTGACCCTCATTGTTTTGCGTTGCGCGCCGTCAGTCCCGGATCACGCCCAGCAGCGCGTCGCCGTAGCGTTCGAGCTTGCGCGCGCCGATGCCGGGCACGCCGGCGAGATCACCAATGGCCTTCGGGCGGCGCCGCGCGAGTTCCGCGAGCGTCGCGTCGTGCAGGATCACGTAGGCGGGTACCGCCTGCGCGCGCGCTTCGGCCAGCCGCCACTGCTTCAACCGGTCGAGCAGGCCCGCGTCCGCGGGCGGCAGGTCGGCCGGCGCGGCGCCGCGCGCGCGGCGAGGCTTCGGTCCGCCGGTGACGACGCGGCGCATCTCGACTGCCTGCTCGCCACGCAGCACGGGCCGGCTCAATTCGGTCAATTGCAGGGCGCCGAACGATTCGTGATCGACGCGTGCGAAGCCCAGCGCGACCAGTTGCCGGAACACGCCGCGCCACGCCGTCTCGTCGAGTTCGGCGCCGACGCCGAACACGGCGAGCTTGTCGTGGTCCCAACGGGTCACGCGCTCGCCTTCCTTGCCGCGCAGCACGTCGATCAGGTGCACGGCACCGAAACGCTGGCCGGTGCGATAGATGACCGACAGCGCCTTGCGCGCCGCGTCGGTCGCGTCCCAAGTCTGCGGCGGCGCGAGGCACGTGTCGCAGTTGCCGCACGGCTCGCTCGCCTCGCCGAAGTACGCGAGCAGCCGCACGCGCCGACAGCCTGCGGTCTCGCACAACCCGAGCAGCGCATCGAGCTTGGCGGTCGACACGCGCTTGTACGCGTCGCTCGCCTCCGACGATTCGATCAGTCGCCGCTGCTGCACGACGTCGGCCAAGCCGTAGGTCATCCACGCATCGGCCGGTTCGCCGTCGCGGCCGGCGCGGCCCGTCTCCTGGTAGTAGCCCTCGACGCTCTTGGGCAGGTCGAGGTGCGCGACGAAGCGCACGTCGGGCTTGTCGATGCCCATGCCGAAGGCGATCGTCGCGACGACGACGATGCCGTCCTCGCGCTGGAAGCGGCTCTGGTGCTCGCTGCGCGCCGCGTTGTCCATGCCGGCGTGATACGGCAGCGCGCGGATTCCCTTCGTTTGCAGGAAGGCCGCGGTCTCGTCGACCTTGCGCCGCGACAGGCAGTACACGATGCCCGCCTCGCCCGCGTGCTCGTCGCGGATGAAGCGCAGCAGCTGCTCGCGCGGCTCCGCCTTGTCGACGATCGTATAGCGGATGTTCGGGCGGTCGAAGCTCGACACGAACACGCGCGCGCGGTCGAGTGCCAGGCGCGCGATGATCTCCGCGCGTGTCTGCGGATCGGCGGTGGCCGTCAGCGCAACGCGCGGAATGTCGGGGAAGCGCTCGTGCAGCAGCGAAAGCTCGAGGTACTCCGGTCGGAAGTCGTGGCCCCACTGCGACACGCAATGCGCCTCGTCGATGGCGAAGAGCGCGATGCGCGCGCGCGTCAGCAGGTCGAGGCAACGCGACGTGTACGAGCCGCTCGGGCGCGACGTACAGGAGGTCGAGCTCGCCGGCCGCGAGCGCGCGTTCGACGGCACGCGCCTGCCCGGCATCCTGCGTCGAATTGAGGAACTCCGCACGCACGCCAGCCTGCTTCAGCGCGGCCACCTGGTCCTGCATCAGCGCGATCAGCGGCGACACGACGACGCCGGTGCCCTCGCGCAGCAGCGACGGGATCTGGTAGCACAGCGACTTGCCGCCGCCGGTGGGCATCAGCACCAGGGCATCGCCGCCGTTGGCGACGTGGTCGACGATCTCGGCCTGCGCGCCACGGAAGGCGGGAAAACCGAACGTCTCCCGCAGGATGCGCAGTGCGTCGGGCGCGCGCGCGGATAGCGGCGTCAGCGCGGCGTGCATACGCGGCGAACCTGGGGCACTGGGGGACGGGCGGACACGGACGACACGCGACATTATCGCCTGCCGCCGTCGCGCCGCGCTCGGACGTTCGACCGATCGCGCGCGCCGGGCGCCGAGGTCGAAATTTCAGCGGCGCGGGCCTTTGCAAACCATGCGCCACGCGCATGCACTAATATTCCGGGACGCAAAGAACCACGTGCCCATGGAATCCGCCCCCCAAAACAAGACCATCCTGTTCGCCGACATCACGGGGAGCACGCGTCTCTACGAGACGCTGGGAGACGCCGAGGCGCTCGAGACGATCGCCCGCTGCCTCGAGATCATCCGGCTCGCCTGCCAGAGTCAGGGTGGGCGGGTGATCAAGACCATCGGCGACGGCTCCATGTCGGCGTTCGAGAACCCGGCGAACGCGGCCAGCGCGGCGATCGCGATGCACACCGAGATCGCGAAGCAGCGGACCCGTCAGGGTGGCGCCATTGCCATTCATGTCGGCTTCCACCATGGCCCGATCGTCGGTGGCGAAATGGACGCCTACGGCGATACGGTCAACGTGGCCGCGCGCCTGTCCGAACTCGCCAAGGCCGGCCAGACGCTGCTCTCTGCGGAGACGGCCGATGGCCTGTCACCCGCGCTGCGCGCGCGCACGCGGGCGCTGGACGCCCAGACCGTCAAGGGCAAGCAGGCGGACATGGCGCTGTGCGAACTGCTCTGGGAGGACTCGCAGGAGGACCTCACGATGCTCGCGATGCCACGCACGGCGAGGCTCGCGTACCTGCGGCTCAGTTATGGCGGACGCACGCGGGTGCTCGACGAGAACTCGCCGGCCATCGTCATCGGGCGCGATGCGTCGAGCGACTTCATCGTCGAGAACCGGATGGCCTCGCGGCTGCATGCGCGGATCGAACGCCGGCGAGGCCGGTTCGTGCTGGTCGATGTAAGCTCGAACGGCACGTATTGCACCATCGACGGCGATCCCGAGTTGCTGCTGGTGCGCGAGGAATTGGTCTTGCGCGGGCACGGACGCATCAGTTTCGGGCATCCGAACGCCGAGGATCCCCTTCGCTGTCTCGAATACGACTGCCGCGACTGAACGGGACGACGTTCGCCGAGCCGCGCCGCCGGTGTTTCAGGCCTCCGGCGCGGGACCCTCGCCTGGATACCCGATCTCGTCCACATGCGGTGTCCGCACGATCCCGCGGGCGGGGCCGGCCGGTTCAAGGCAGAGGCTCATGGCGAAGGCTCCTGTTGCGCGAGTCGACGGCCGCGCGGGCGATCAATGGAATCCAGGATCGAATGCCGATGCATGCCGGTCGCCCGGGTGCGAAGCCGCATTCGCCATGAGGCGCGAGGACGCGCCGATGTCCTTCAGCATGTGTTCGCTCAATCCCGCCAGCGCCTGGTCCTCGGCGCGCGCGCGTTGCTGCGCGTCAGGCGCGATCGGTACGCGGCGCGACGGGTTTGTCCAGGCGGTCGCTGCGGCAGCGAGGCGCGCCCACGCGCGCGCGGCCCAGCGCTGTGCCGAGGGCATCGGATGGAGGGCGATGGGCATCTGCATGGCGTGCTCCGGGGTCATGGGGTGCTGGTAAGAATAGGAGGACAGCCTTGGCAAGAAAATCGATTTGTTCTGGCCATATCGGTAAGCTATTCTTACCAAAATGCCCCGACCGATCCGGCTGCCGCTCAATGCACTCCCGGCGTTTCGCACCGTCGCCGAACTCGGCAACCTGCGCGCGGCGGCGGACGTCCTGCACCTCACGCACAGCGCGGTGAGCCAACAGATCCGGACGCTCGAGTTGCAGCTGGGATTCGATCTCTTCGACCGGCGCGGCCGGCGCATCGTGCTCAATGGCGCGGGCGAGGCACTGCTGCGCAGCGTCCAGGTGGCGCTCGCCACGCTCGACGACGGCGTGCAGTCGGCGACGGCAGTCGCGGGCGGCGCGCAACAGCGGTTGCGCGTGTCGGTGCTGCCCTCGTTCGCCCAACGCTGGCTGATGCCGCGCATCGGACGCTGGCGCGAGCGCCACCCGGAGATCGCGCTCGAGATCGATGCGTCGCAGCACCTGGTCGACCTGCAGCGCGAGGGCTTTCATGCCGCGCTTCGCTACGGCAGCGGGCCATGGGCGGGGCTCGCCGCCGAGCGCCTGTTCACGACGCCGGTCCGGATGGTGGTGGTCGGTTCGCCCGCCGCCGCGCGCCGGCTCGTCGGTGCCACGCCGGATACCCTGGCGCGCGAACCTTTGCTGGGCGACCGGGACACTTGGACCGAGTGGTTCAAGGCCGCCGGCGTGCGCGTGCACGTGACGCCGGTTGCCGTATTCAACGACGCCGGCCTCATGCTGCAGGCGGCCGAGCAGGATCTCGGGCTGGCGCTCGGCCGCGAATTGCTCGCCGCGGATGCGCTCGCCGACGGACGTCTCGTGCAGCTCTCGCCGCTGTCGATCGCGTTCGAGCCGACGTACTCGTACCAGCTGGTCTACCCGGAAAGCCTGCGCGACTGGGCACCGCTCGCGATGCTGCGCGCGTGGCTCAACGACGAGCTGGAACGATCGCGGCAGCGGCTGCATCCGCCCGTGGCGGCGACGGGGCGCGCGGCCAGGAAGCGGACGCGCTGACGGGGCCGCGTGGCGAAGGGACGGGTCGGCGGGGCCGGACGTGGCCGAGGGTGCACGTCGCCGCGGATCAGAACACCAGCGCGATGACGAACGCGCCGATCATCGCGAACACGATCGCAACCTTGACCGCGGTGCCGACCAGCAGGCCGAGCCACGTGGCCACGCCCACCTTGCCGGCGCGACGCAGGTCGCGCTGCGCGATGAATTCTCCGATGGCCGCGCCCACGAGCGGCATGAACAGCAGGCCCACGAATCCGGTGAAGATGCCGACGATCGTGCCGATCGCCGCGCCGATCAGCGCGAGCGTGCTCGCGCCGGCCTTCTTCGCCCCGGCCATCGCGGCGAAGTAGTCGACCGCCCACGCGATCACCGTCAGCACGCCGAACACGACGACGAGCCAGACGGGGATGCGCGTGAAGTCGTCGATCCATGCGCCGACGACGATACCCGCGAACACCAGGATCACGCCCGGCAACGCCGGCAGCACGGTACCGGCGATGCCGACGACGATCAGCACGACGGCGAGGATCCAAAGCGCGATGGTCATGGTGTATGGGTCCAGGTGAGCAAGTCGGCGTGGGTCAAGACAATGAGGGTCAGACTCGAACTAAAGTAGTACTCCAATTCGAGTCTGACCCTCATAGTCTTGCGTTTCCGGAGCGAATCGTCAGGCGCCGCCGGCGATTTGCCTCTGACCCGCCTCTCGAACCACCACGATGCAGCGGGAATTTCCATGGGGTCGCGGCGCTGGCCGTGCGACCCCATCTGACCAATCCACCCACTCCGCTACATCAGCGCCTTGTAGCGGATGCGATGGGGCTTCGCGGCTTCCTCGCCCAGGCGCTTCCTCTTGTCTTCCTCGTAGTCGTGGTAGTTGCCCGGGTAGAACGTCCACTGCGAGTCGCCTTCCGCGGCGAGGATGTGCGTCGCGATGCGGTCGAGGAACCAGCGGTCGTGGGAGATCACGAGCGCGCTGCCCGCGAATTCGAGCAGCGCCTCTTCCAGCGCGCGCAGCGTCTCGACGTCGAGGTCGTTGGAGGGCTCGTCGAGCAGCAGCACGTTGCCGCCCTTCAGCAGCGTCGCCGCGAGATGCAGGCGCCCGCGCTCGCCGCCGGAGAGCGTGCCGACGATCTTCTGCTGGTCGCCGCCCTTGAAGTTGAACCGGCCGAGATAGGCGCGCGACGGCATCTCGAACTTGCCGACCGTCAGGATGTCCTGGCCGTTGGAGATCGCCTCCCACACGGTCTTGTCGTTGGGCAGCGATTCGCGCGTCTGGTCGACGATCGCCATCTGCACCGTGTGGCCGATCGTGATCTTGCCGGAGTCGGGCTGCTCCTTGCCGGCGATCAGCTTGAACAGCGTCGACTTGCCGGCGCCGTTCGGACCGATGACGCCGACGATCGCGCCCGCGGGAATGCGGAACGAGAGATTGTCGATCAGCAACCGGTCGCCGTAGCCCTTGGTCACGTTCTCGAACTCGATCACCGCGTCGCCCAGCCGCTCGGCCACCGGGATGAAGATCTCGTTGGTCTCGTTGCGCGTCTGGTGCTCGTAGGAAGCAAGCTCGTTGAAGCGCGTGATCCGTGCCTTGCTCTTCGCCTGCCGGCCCTTCGGGTTCTGGCGCACCCACTCCAGTTCCGTCTTCATTGCCTTGATGCGCGCGGCGTCCTGCTTCGACTCGGTTTGCAGACGCTGTTCCTTCTGCTCGAGCCAGAGGCTGTAATTGCCCTTGTACGGAATGCCGTATCCGCGATCGAGTTCGAGGATCCACTCGGCCGCGTTGTCGAGGAAGTACCGGTCGTGGGTGACCGCGACCACGGTGCCCGGAAACTTCGACAGGAACTGCTCCAGCCAGTCGACGCTCTCCGCGTCGAGGTGGTTCGTGGGCTCGTCGAGCAGCAGCATGTCGGGCTTCGACAGCAGCAGCCGGCACAGCGCCACGCGCCGCTTCTCGCCGCCGGAGAGCTTGCCGATGATCGCGTCCCAGGGGGGCAGGCGCAGCGCGTCGGCGGCGATTTCCATCTGCACGTCCGAATCCGCGCCCGACGCCGCGATGATCGCCTCGAACCGCGCCTGCTCGGTGGCGAGCGCGTCGAAGTCGGCGTCCGGCTCCGCGTAGGCGGCGTAGATGCGATCGAGGCCCTCCTTGGCGGCGAGCACTTCGCCCATGCCCTCCTCGACGGCCTCGCGCACCGTCTGCTCGTTCACGAGCTGCGGTTCCTGCGGCAGGAATCCGACGCGAAGTCCCGGCATCGGCGTCGCTTCGCCTTCGAATTCGCGGTCCTCGCCCGCCATGATGCGCAACAGGCTCGACTTGCCGGAGCCGTTCAAGCCCAGCACACCGATCTTCGCGCCCGGGAAGAACGACAGCGAAATGTCCTTGAGGATGACGCGCTTGGGAGGAACGGTCTTCCCCACGCGATTCATCGTGTAAACGTATTGAGCCATGGAGGACTTGCGATCTGAGAGGGGGAAACCCCGATTATCGCAGGCGGCCGCCTGCGGGGTCCGGAAAGCCTCCGGAGGCGCGTGGACTCCGAGGTCCGGCGCGCCGGGGGTGGGGATTGCCGCTACTTGGTCGGCGTGTTGGCGGTCGGCAGCACGCCGGCCCTGCCGGTGACCTGGGCTTCGGTGGCGGCGCGCAGTTCGCGCCAGCGCTTCTTGTCGGCGTCGTAGCGGGCATTCACGACGGCGATTTCCTTGCGCTTGCTCGCCAGCAGCTCGTCCTGTTTCGCGAGTTCCGCGCTGATGTTCTGCCACTCGCGTTCGAGCGCCGGCGGCATGGGGCTCGCACCCAGTTCCGACTTGCGTTTCTCGATCTGGTCGCGGCGCTTTTCCAGCGTGGCGCTGTATGCGGTGGACGACTGGACCTGCGCGTCGATCGTCGACAACGCACGGGTGCGCGCGAGCTCGATCTCGTTCTCGGTCGTGTAGGTCGAGAGCAGCGCGCGATCCTTGCGGTCGACGAGTTCGCGCTCCTTGGCGAGCTGCTGTTGCCGGGACTCCTCCTCCGCGCGCGCGCGGCGCTGCTCGGGCGTCAGCGCGGGATCGTTCCTGCGGATGGGGATGCCGTTCTTGTCGAGGACCACGCTCCCCTTGTTGAGCGCTTCGGCGGGCATCTGGTCGGTGTAGTGGACCACGCCCTTGTCGTCGACCCATTTGTAGGTCGCGCCGCGGGCGGGCGGCGCGATGGCCAGCACGCAGAGCGTGGCGCCGAGAAGGAGGCTCGCACCGGCGGCACGCGTGACGGGACGCTCGCCGCTCATGGCGATCGGCGAACTTCTTTTGCGCTGTGCGACCCGTTTCACGACGTCATTCGCTTCCGTAGTCGTTCGACGCTGACCCGCGTCATGCGTTCCCGGCGGCCGGCACCGCGCCGTAGCGTGCGCGGTAGGCGGTCACCGCGCGCTCGTGTTCCCGCAGTTCGGGCCGCCCCTGGATGAAGGCCATCAGGTCGTCCAGCGTCGCGATCGCGACGACGGGAATGCCGAACTGCTCGCGTACCTCCTGCACCGCCGAACGCGGCCCTTGGCCGCACTCCATCCGGTCGAGCGCGATCAGCACGCCGGCAGGGGTAGCGCCCTGCGCGCGGATCAGCTCGACCGATTCGCGCACGGACGTTCCCGCAGTGATGACGTCGTCGATGATCACGACCCGCCCGGCCAGCTTCGCGCCGACCACGATGCCGCCTTCGCCGTGGTCCTTCGCTTCCTTGCGGTTGAAACTGAACGGCAGATTGTGACCTTTTTCGGCAAGCGCAATGGCGGTCGCGGCGGCCAAGGTGATGCCCTTGTACGCCGGTCCGAAAATCTGGTCGAACCCGATGCCCGATGCCCGCAGCGCCTCCGCGTAGAAGTGTCCGAGCCGGCGCAGGCTGTCGCCGTCGTTGAACAGGCCCGCGTTGAAAAAATACGGAGAGGTGCGCCCTGCCTTGGTGACGAACTCACCAAAGCGAAGCACGTCGCGTGCCAAGGCGAATGCGAGGAAGTCCTGGCGGAAGTCGGTCATCACGATGATTTTTCTACGATTTTCACTGAGTATAGCGCGCCGGCACGCGCACGGGTGCCTGTCGCCGTGCGGGTCCGCTCCTGAATCGTCCCCGCGGCGACACCCCGGGCGGGACGCGCGCTTTGAGGTAAACTCGCCGGCTTTTCGATGCGCGTAATCTCCGTCAATCTCAACGGCATCCGCTCCGCCGAACGCAAGGGCTTTGCGCGCTGGCTTGCGCGCGCCGAGCCGTGGGACGTCGTGTGCCTGCAGGAATTGAAGGCGCATCAGGACGACGTGCCGACCTGCCTGCGCGCGCCGCGCAAGTGCAACGCCGCGTTCCACCCCGCCGAACAGAAGGGCTACTCGGGGGTCGGCGTGTACGCCCGGGCGGCCGCGCAGTTCGCGAACGGCTTCGGCAGTCCGGAGTTCGACCGCGAGGGGCGGTACCTCCGCGCGGACTTCCGCGATCTTTCGGTGATCAGCGTCTACCTGCCGTCGGGGTCGAGCGGGCTGCACCGGCAGGCGTCGAAGTTCCGGTTTCTGGCCGAGTTTCTCCCGCACCTCGCGGCGCTGCGCAAGTCCGGGCGCGAGATCATCCTGTGCGGCGACTGGAACATCGCGCACCAGCCGATCGACCTCAAGAACTGGCGCAGCAACCAGAAGAACTCCGGATTCCTGCCCGAGGAGCGCGCATGGCTCACGCAGGTGTTCGACGAACTCGGTTTCGTCGACGTGTTCCGCCGCCTCGATTCGCGGCCCGAGCAGTACACGTGGTGGTCGAACCGCGGGGAATCGTGGGCGAAGAACGTCGGCTGGCGCCTCGACTACCAGATCGCCACCCCCGGCATCGCGGCGAAGGCGACCGCCGCCTCGATCTACAAGAACCGGCGCTTCTCCGACCACGCGCCCCTGGTCATCGACTACGACTTCGAGCTTAGATAGACAATGAGGGTCAGACTCGAATTCAAGTAACACTTTAATTCGAGTCCGACCCTCATTGTTTTAGACCTGGAACCCCGTGATCCGCATCACCAACCTGACGATCGCCCGCGGCGTGAAGCGCCTGCTCGAGGACGCGAACCTCACCGTCCATCCGGGGCACAAGCTCGGCATCGTCGGGGCAAACGGGACGGGCAAATCGAGCCTGTTCGCCGCGCTGCGCAACGAACTGATCCCGGACGCCGGGTCCATCGACATTCCCGGCGCATGGACGATTGCGCACGTCGCGCAGGAAACGCCGCCCGTCACGACCAGCGCGCTCGACTATGTGCTCGACGGCGACGAGGAGTTGCGGTCGATCGAACGCGCGCTGGCCGCAGCCGAGGCCGATCCCGAGCACTCCGGTGAAGCGCTCGCCGACCTGCACCACCGCTTCGAGGATGTCGGCGGTTATACCGCTCGGCCGCGGGCGGCCACGTTGCTCGCCGGCCTGGGCTTCGTCGCCGCCCGCCATGGCGACCCGGTATCGAATTTTTCCGGCGGCTGGCGGATGCGCCTCAACCTCGCGCAGGCGCTGATGTGCCGGTCCGACCTGCTGCTGCTCGACGAGCCCACCAACCACCTGGATCTCGACGCGGTGCTCTGGCTCGAGGACTGGCTCGGCAAGTACCCGGGCACGCTGCTCCTCATCACGCACGACCGCGACTTCCTCGATGCCGTCGTCGACGGCATCGTGCACGTCAACGCGCGCAAGCTCGTCACGTATACGGGCAATTACGCACAGTTCGAGCGCGAGCGTGCGGGCCAGCTCGCGCTGCAGCAGGCGAGCTACGTCAAGCAGCAGCGGCAGGTCGCCCACCTGCATGCGTTCATCGACCGCTTCCGGGCGAAGGCGACGAAAGCCAAGCAGGCGCAAAGCCGGATCAAGGCGCTGGAGCGGATGGAACTCATCGCAGCCGCGCACGTCGACAGTCCGTTCGAGTTCAGCTTCGCGCCTACGGGGAAGACCGCACGGCAACTCGTGCTGCTGGAGGACGCGGCGCTGGGCTATCCGGAGCGTCCGCCGGTGCTGCCCTATGTGAACTGGGGCATCCTGGCCGGCGACCGCATCGGGCTCCTGGGCCCGAACGGCGCGGGCAAGTCGACGCTGCTCAAGGCCATCGCGGGAACGCTCCTGCCGATCACCGGACAACGCCACGCCGCACAGGGATTGCGGCTGGGCTACTTCGCGCAGCACCAGGTCGAACAGCTCCGCGAGGAGCATTCGGCGCTCTGGCATCTGCGACAGTTCGAGCCGGACGCGCGCGAGCAGGAGCTGCGCAACTTCCTGGGCGGCTTCGATTTCCATGGCGACATGGCGTCGTCTTCCATCGGCCATTTCTCCGGTGGCGAGAAGGCGCGGCTCACGCTCGCGCTGATCGTCCGCCAGAGGCCCAACCTGCTGCTGCTCGACGAGCCGACCAACCATCTCGACATCGAGATGCGCGAGGCGCTCACCGAGGCGCTGCAGGACTACGACGGCGCGCTGGTGGTCATCGCGCACGACCGGCACCTGCTGCGGGCCACGACCGACACGCTGTGGCTGGTCGCCGACGGCGCGGTCACGCCGTTCGATGGCGATCTCGACGACTATCGCGACTGGGTGCTCAACGCGCGCCGGCGCGAGCGCGCGGAGGCGAGCGCGGAGGCGGCAGGCAATGCGTCTCCCGCGGCGACGCCCGCCGCCGTCGTGACCGCGGTCGCGGCGCCGTCCGGTGACCGCAAGGCGCAAAAGCGCGAGGAAGCGCGCGAACGGCAGCGGCTTGCCGACGCAAAGCGCCCGCTGCTCGCGAAGCAGGCAGCGCTCGAGCGCGAGATGAGCGGCTATACCGCCGAGAAGGAAGCGATCGACGCGTGGCTCGCAGGTGACGCCGCCTACACCGACGAGGCGAAGGACGACCTCAAGGCCAAGGTCGCGCGGCAAGGCGAGATCACATGGCAGCTCGCGCGGCTCGAAACCGAGTGGCTCGAGATCGCCGAGGCGCTGGAGCGGGTGGCAGCGCCGGCGGCGACCGCCAGCTGACGCAGGCTTGCGCGTCCCCGGCCCGGGGCGCGGGTACAGGATCCGGGCCCGCGTGATGGATTGACGCACTGGGCTGGCAGGATGAACGGTGCGAGTCGCGTGCACTAAACTGCAGGGCGCCGAACCAGGCCGTCCGCAACGCCTTCGCCCACAGGAATACGATGACCCCGACCCGGCACTTCTCGATGATCCGCGAATTCCACCTCGCGGATTTCTTCACGCTCGCCAACGCCGCGTGCGGCGTCGCGGGCGTGTTCTTCGCGATGCGCTACATCGGCACGCACGCGCTGAGCGACTTCCTCTTCGCCGCGGCGCTCGCACCGGCCGCGTTCGCGTTCGACGTCCTCGACGGCCGCATCGCACGCTGGCGCCAGACGCATTCGGCGCTCGGACGCGAGCTCGATTCGCTCGCCGATGTGATCTCGTTCGGCGTCGCACCCGCGGCGCTCGGGTTCGCGGCGGGCCTGCAGGGGGGCTGGGACTGGGTCGCGCTGATCTACTTCGTCTGCTGCGGCGTCGGGCGTCTCGCGCGCTTCAACGTGACGGCCGAGGAGCTCTCCGGCGGCGGGGACAAGGTCAAGTACTTCGAGGGCACGCCGATTCCCACCAGCGTCGTGCTGACCGGCGTCCTCGCGTTCGCCGCATGGCAGGGCCGGCTGGGCGACCGGATCTACGGCGGCGTCTGGTCGCTCGGCCCGGCCGACCTGCACCCGCTGTCGCTTCTCTTCGTGCTCTCCGGCACGCTGATGATCAGCAAGACGCTGCGGATCCCGAAGCTCTAGCGCCAGACGACCTGCAAACAATGAGGGTCAGACTCGAATTGAAGTATTACTTTGATTCGAGTCTGACCCTCATTGTTTTGACCCTCATTATTTCAGGCGGTTTTGGCGCTCGGGCCGGCGTACGCAAGTGAGCGCTTGCTACCGGTCTAGGGCTTGACGAGAGCAGGACGATCGAGGTCGACCGCTGCCTGAGGAATGACGACCACGCCCGGGTAGGTGCTGCGTAACGCTTCGGCGAACGCCGCGGCCTCGCCGGCCACGACGATCCGGAACGCGCCGGCCGGCCACTGCGCCTTCGCGAAGGCCTGCACCTGCGCGGGCGTCACTTCGGCGAGGTTGCCGATCGCGCGCGTCACTTCGGCAACGTCGACTCCGGTGGCTTCGAGCGATGCGACCATTCCCGCCAGGCCTTCGGTGGTCTCGAACCTGCGACTGACGGCGCCGATCACCGTGAGCTTGCGCGCGGCGAGTTCGTCCGCCGCCGCGGGAGTCTCGGCGACGCGCGCGATTTCGGCGGCCACCACACCGACCACTTCCGCGGCCGAAGCATTCTTGGTCTGCACGCCGATGCTGAACGTGCCGCCGTCGCGCCGCGCGTCGAGACGACTCGCCACGCCGTAGCTCAAGCCGCGCTTGATCCGCACTTCCAGGTTGAGCCGCGACGAATAGCCGGCGCCCAACAGCGAGTTGGCGACCACGCCCGCGTAGTAGTCGGGCGCCTTGCGGGCGATCGACGGCGCGACGAACGACACGCCGGCCTGCCCGGCGTCCTTCATCGCAATGATCACCGGCCCGCGCTCGACGGAGGCGGCGGGCGTAACCACGGTCGGCACGAGCGGCGACTTCGGCCGCGCCCATGCGCCGAACGCCGCCTGCGCGAGCGCCAGCGCATCGTCGACAGCGATGTCGCCCGCCAGCACCAGAGACGCGTTGTCGGGCCGATAACGCGCCGCATGCAGCGCCGCGACGTCGGCTCGCTTGATGCGCGCTATCGACGCGGGCGTGCCGGCAGCGGAGTGCCCGTAGGTCCCGGCGCCGAACGCGACGCGACTGGCCGCGAGGCTCGCGAGCGTTCCCGGCCGCGAGAGTGCGACGTTGAGTCCGTCGAGCGCGATCCGCCGCGCGCGTTCCAATTCGGCCGGCGCGAAGCGCGGGCGGATCGCGACATCGGCGACCAGCGCCAGCGCCGCCGGCAGTTGCGGACGCGTCACCGTCATCGACACGTACGAGCGGTCCCAGCCGGCGCCGCTTTCGAGTTGCCCGCCCAGCGCCTCGGCCGCCTGCGCGATCTGCGGCGCAGTCCGCGTCGCGGTGCCCTTGGTCAGCAGCGTGCCGGTGAGGTCGGCCAATCCCGCGAGCGGCACCGGGTCCGCTTCCGCCCCCGAGCGCACGACGAGTTCGACGGTGACGAGCGGCAATCCGGGGCGCCGCGCGACAACGACCCGCAGGCCGTTGTCCAGCAGGCGCACCACTGGCGCCGCGATGACCGGTGCACGCGGCTCGCCGATCGGGGGCGGCGTGTCGTACGGCTGCGCGATAACCGCCTGCGCGACGACACCCGCCGCCAGCGCAAGGACGGCAGCGGTGCGCCACTCATGGCCCGGGCGTGCGTGTGCCCCTTTGGCGAGCTGCGGCAGACGCCGGGCGCGCACCGCTCCATCCGTCGACGATGGGGTACGCAATTCGAGCGGTGCCCGACTGTCCCGCGCGGCGCCCACGCGTCGCGTCCCGGCGCTCACGACTTGCCTCCCGCCGCCGGCGCCTTGTCCGCCGGCGCCTGCGTGTATTCGATCGTCACCTGCGGCGCACCGGTCAGGTACTGGCGCACGACGCGCTGCACGTCGGCGGCGGTGACCGCCTGCAACTCCGCCAGCTCGTCGTTCGCGCGCTTCGCGTCCCCGCGCAGCACGATCGCGTCGCCGAGTGCGGTGCCCTTGCCGTGCGGCGTCTGCCGGTCGACCAGCGCCTCCGTCAGCAGTTGTGTCTTCACCTTGGCGAGCTCGGCCGCGGATACCGGCGTCTTGGCGAGCGCGTCGACTTCCTTGCGCAGCGCCTTGACCAGCGTCGTGGGCGCCGCGCCGGTCGCGCCGATCGCGTACGCGATGAGGAGCCCCGTATCGAGCCGCAGGTCGGCACCGAACGCCGCACTCTGCGCGATCTGCGCGCGATACACGAGCGCCTGGTGCAGTCGCGACGACTCGCCGTGACCGAGCAGTGCCGCCGCGACCTGCAAGGCTGCCGCATCCGGATCGCGCGCCGACGGCGCGAGCCAGGTGATCGCGACCGCCGGCAGCGGCACGTTGGGACCCGTCACCTTGTAGTGCGCGTCGCGCACGCGCGGCGGCTCGACCGCCGTCACCCGCGGAATCGGCGCCGCGGGGCGCGGAATCGGCGCGAAGTACTTGTCGATCCATGGTCGACCGCAACCGGATCGAAGTCGCCGGCGACGATCAGGATCGCGTTGTCGGGGCGGTAATAGGTGCGGTGGAACGCGCGGACGTCGTCGAGCGACGCGGCGTTCAGCTCGTCGACGTTGCCGATCACGCCACGCCGGTACGGATGCGTCGTGTACGAACTCGGTGCGAACGATTCGTAGAAGCGCCCGTAGGGACTCGCCAGCACGCGCTCGCGATACTCCTCCTGCACGACCGCACGCTCGGACTTGAAGTTCTCCTCGTCGACGTTGAGGTTCGACAGCCGCTCGGCTTCCGCCCACAGCAACCGCTCGAGGTGATTCGAGGGCACGACGTTGTGGTATTCGGTGGCATCGTCGCCGGTACTGGCGTTGTTCATGCCGCCGACGTCCTCGGTCATCCGGTCGAACTGCTCGGGCTTCAGGTACTTCGTGCTCTTGAACATCAGGTGCTCGAAGAGGTGCGCGAAGCCGGAGCGCCCCGGTGGATCGTCCTTGCCGCCGACCTCGTACCAGACCTGCACGCTGACGGTGGGGCTCGAGTGGTCCTCCAGCGTGACGACGCGCAGGCCGTTGGCCAGCACGCGCTCGCGAAACGCGAGCGGAGGCACCGTGAGCGGCGACTGTCGGTGCCGGCAACTGCTGGCCCGTCGCGGGCTTGCCGGACGGGGTCGGGTTGGCGGGCGTCGCGGCGCCAACCTGAACCGCGAGCGCGGCGAAGGCCACCGCGGCCCATCCCCAAAGCAACGAACCGAGGGTCGAACCGGCGACCCGACCGAGACTGTGCGCACGCATCGATGACGCTCCAGGAACGCCCGAAGGGGCGCGGGACGGTCCCCCTGTGGCATCGCGCAGGCCGCCTCGGGCCGGCGCTCCGGTGTTCCACCCTGCGCGGCAATGGCAACGAAACTGCGCGAAACTGCGCGAAACTGCGCGAAACTGACCGAAACCGCGCTGGACCCCGCGCGACGGCGGGCGTACGGCGGCTAGCCCATCCGCGCGCCCGGCCGGTAGAACAGGTAGACCGCGAAGCCGAGTGTATCGCGGCCCCAGCGCAGGTAACCGTCGCGCCACTTGCGGATGCGCTCGAGCATCACCGGCACGTCCGGGTCCTCGGGCTGCTCGCGGGCGTAGCGCTCGATCGACCGGCAGTACTTCCACTCGTACTCGTCCCACTCGTCGGCGTTGGCGGTGGCCGCGTGCATCGGAATGAGGCCCGCGTCGATGCCGGCCTGGACGTTGCCGCGGTGGTCGAGGAATTCGCCGTGCTCGGCACCCAGCACGGCGAGATAGTCCGGATGCGCGCGCGTGCGCCAGTAGCCTTCGCCGATCAGGATGTACCCGCCGCTGCGCGTCCACGCCTTCAACTGGTGGCAGATGCCGGACATGCCGCCCGCGATGCCGCCGGCACCCATCATGACGCTCAGGTGGAACGTTTCCGGGTCCGCCCGGAAGTCGCGGATGTCGATGTCGTCCAGGTGCAGCTTGCCGAGCGCGCCGGTCCATTCCGCGCGCTCGCGGGCCTGGTCGAGCATCAGCGACGAGCGGTCGACGGCGACCACGGTCGAGCCGAAGCGCTCGATGATGCGCAGCGCGAGTTCCGCCCGCCCGCATCCCAGGTCGAGGACGCGGGACGTGTCGTCGAGCGGCAGAAGGTCGAGCAGCCGCTCGACCTTGGCCGCCGAGATCGGATTGCAGTAATCGTGATCCCGGTGCGCGATGGCGCTGAACTTGTACGGATTCATGGGCGGACGCCCTCCCCGGCGCGGTCGTGCCATGGAGCCACACGCAAGAGTAATGCCATTCCCGGGAGCGCGAGCACCGTGCAGATCAGGAAGAAGTTGAACCAGCCCGTCTGCGCCACGATCCAGCCGGTCGATGCGTTGACGACGGTCCGCGGCACGGCGGACAGGCTGGTGAAGAGCGCGAATTGCGTCGCCGTGAAGCGGGGGTTGGTCGTGCGCGCGATGAAGGCGACGTACGCAACCGTGCCCAGGCCCACGCCCAGCGCCTCGAACGCGATCACCACACCAAGCGCAAGGATGTTCGGCTGGCCGAGCCAGGCGAGCCACGCAAACCCGAGGATCGGCACCATCTGGGCGACGCCAAAGAGCCACAGCCCCTTGTTGATGCCGATCTTCACCATCCAGAGGCCGCCCAGCATGCCGCCGATGACGCTTGCCCACAGGCCGGCGTTCTTGGCGACCAGGCCGATGTCGGTCTTGGTGAAGCCCATCTCCAGGTAGAAAGGCGTGGCCAGCGCGGTGGCCATGCTGTCGCCCAGCTTGTAGAGGAAGATGAACGCGAGGATCAGCAGCGCGTCGCGCCAGCCCGAGCGGTCGATGAACTCGCGAAACGGCAGCACGACGGCATCGCGCAGCGTCTTGGGCGCGGCGGCGGTGGCCGACGGCTCGCGGACCAGCAGCGTCATCGCGAGGCCGGGCAGCATGAACAGCGCAGTCACCACGAACACCGACGGCCACGGCATGCGGTCGGCGAGGATCAGCGACAGCGAGCCGGGGATGAGGCTCGAGATCCGGTACGCGTTCACGTGGATCGAGTTGCCGAGGCCCAGTTCGACCTCCGGCAGCAGCTCGCGGCGGAATGCGTCGATCGCGATGTCGAGGCTCGCGGAAAAGAACGCGACGCCGGCGGCGACGTAGGCGATCGTCCAGATGTCGGTCTGCGGGCGCAGGAAGCCCATGGCCGCGATCGACACGATCAGCGCGACGTGCGTGACGAACATCCACCCGCGGCGGCGGCCCAGCATCGGCAGCGCGTAGCGGTCGAGCAGCGGCGACCACAGGAACTTCCACGTGTAGGGGAGGCCGATCAGCGCGAAGAGGCCGATCTGCTTCAAGTCCGCGCCCTCGGACTTCAGCCACGCAGGCACGAGGTTGATCAGCAGGTAGAGCGGCAGTCCCGACGAGAAGCCCGTGAAGATGCAGATGAGCATCCGCGGGTTGAAGAGCGCCTCGCGCCAGGTTTCCTGCTTCGGAGCGGGCGGCGGCGGTGCGGACTCCGTGGGGCGCGGGGCGTCGGTCATGCAGGGATTCTACCGACGTGAAAACAATGAGGGTCGGACTCGAATTGAAGTGATACTTCAATTCGAGTCCGACCCTCATTGTCCGGCACCGCGTCAGGGCTTCCGTTCGTAGGGAAAGACGACTTTCCAGTCCTTCTTCATGTCGATCAGCGTCCAGCCGAGTTTGGGCGCGAGGTCCAGGCCCTCGCTCAGCCGGCCGACGTGGGTATCGCGGTCGTACGCGTACTCGCGCACGGCGTCGGTGTGCCAGACGAACGCGGCGAAGCGCGGGCGGGACTTGCTCTGCGGACTTTGGGTGGTGGTCTGCAGCATCGCGATGTCGCCATCCGAATTGCCGAATGCGGCGATGGGCACGCGGCCGATGTAATGGTCGATGCCGACGGCCTTCCCGGGACCGTCGTCGAGCAGCATGAGTTTCGGCTCGGCCTTCGTCAGCGCGACGTTGTCCGCGAACGTATACGTGGCGTCGAACGACGTGCCCACGACCTGCTCGGGCGGAATGCCGTACACCTTCTCGGCAAACGCCCGGATGAAGTCCTGTGTGCCGCCGGACACGATGAACGTCTTGTAGCCGTTGGCGCGGAAGTACGCGAGGACCTCCAGCATCGGCTGGTAGACGAGTTCGGTGTGCAGCCGGTTGAATCGCGCATTCTTCGCGGTCGCGAGCCACTCGGACGCGGCCTGCTGGAACTCCTGCGGCGTGAGGCCGGCGTGCGTGGCCGCGATCAGCTTGAAGAAATCGGTCTCGCTGAACTTCGCCATCGCCTCGCGATCGTTCTCGAGCACGGCCTTGAACGGCTGTGTGTCCTTCCACGCCGGGTTCCGTGGCGCCATTGCCCGGATCCGGTCGAGCGTGAACAGGACCTCCACGTACATCGGATGCTCGGTCCACAACGTGCCGTCGTTGTCGAACGTCGCGATGCGCTCGGCCGGCGGCACGAAACCGGGCGAACCCGGCCGCGTCGTGTCTTCGACGATCTTCACGATCGCATCGCGCGTCGCGCCCTGATTCCACGACGGCAGCGGATCGGAGGCGGGCATGCCGGCGCAGCCGGCGAGCACCACGGCCGCGACGACCGCCGCCACCGTACCGGCCAGATTCCGGCGCCATTGCTCGAGTGCTCCCCTTGCGAATCGCATCACCGCCTCCGGCCGCTTTGAGCGCCGACCCATTCGGCGCAGGCGACAGTGTAGCGACCGCGGACGTGTTCGTGCCGCGCGCCGGAGCGCGGCGCCCGGCCATGGTCCTGCCCGCCGTGGGGCTCGGAGGTCGCCCACCCGCCTTAGCCGGAGGCGCTGCGGTTCGTGAGCGACAATGCCCCCATGAAATGCTCCAAGTGCGGTAATGGTGCGCTGACACCCGATGCGCTGTTCTGCGGCCAATGCGGCGCGGTGGTCGGCGCCTCGTATGCGAAGCCCGCGCACGGCGTCGGCTTCTCCACGCCGGTTGCGGCACCGGCCCTTGCGCCGGCGATGCCCGCATCCGCGACGCCTCGCGGATCCCGGTCCGAGGCGGGACTTCTGAACCGCGCCAGGGCCATCGTGCTGCGGCCACGCGCCGAATGGCCCGTGATCGCCGAGGAGCCGGCAACTCCGTTCGAGATCTACCTCAACTACGTCGCGCCGCTGGCGGCGATCGGCGCGATCGCGCTGGCAATCGGACAGGTGTTCGTCGGCACGCCCACCCCGATCGTCGGCATCGTGCGCGCGGGGCTTGGCGAAGCGATCGTCACCTCGCTCGTGCTGTTCGGGCTGACGCTCACGGGCGTGTACGTGCTGGCGCGCCTGATCGACAGTCTCGCGCCGAAGTTCGGCGGCGAGCGCGACGCGCTGCGCGCATTGAAGCTCGTCGCGTACAGCTACACGCCGGCATGGCTCGCCGGGGTCGCCTACCTGGTGCCGACGCTGTCCGGCCTCTCGCTCTTCGCGAGCTTCTACGGGCTCTACCTGCTCTACCTCGGCCTGCCGGTAATGATGCGGGTGCCGAAGGACCAGGCAGTCGGATTCGCGATTGCGATCGTCGTGAGCGCCGCGATGTTGTCGCTCGTCGTCGGTGCGCTGACTTCGTGCGTGGCGGGTTTCGGGCCGGTGATGTTCGACTGACGGGGTGCCGTTATGCGGCGCTGGCGGGCGCACCGAGGCGCCGGGGTCATGCGAGCGCAACCCGACCGAAGAGGCGTTCCCGCGTAGGGCGTGCGTCCGGACGACTGCGCATGGCCGCCATCAATTCGTCGCGCACGGTCATCGTCTCCCCGCACTTGCAGCGCACGGGGGCATCGAACGCATCGAGCGCCGGATACTTGTCGACGTTCGTGCAGGCATTGCAGCGGACCAGCGCCCAGCCTGCGCCCGCATGGTCTACATGGAGCCGTACCGTAATCATCAGGTGTCCCAGGGACTCTTCGGGCGTCTCTCGCAGGAATGCGCGAGGACTCGGTGCATCGGCAGACCGATGGTCTTGTCTGCTGCGTCCAAGACTCCACGGCAAGAGTGATCCATCGCCGGCGGGCGGTCTGTGCGGCATCGCACCTTGCCGCAAGGTCTCCGGAAGTCGCAGTGCGAAGAGAAGCCGGGCCTTCAGCGATGCGCGGTTCGGGCAATGAGGGTCAGACTCGAATTAAAGTAATACTTCAATTCGAGTCTGACCCTCATTGTTTCAGGCGCGGCGGAACCGGTAGATCGCGAGTTCGCCCAGCAGGTTGGGCAGCGAGTGCACGGGACGGCCGCCGGAGAGGACGACGCGGTTCTCGACGACGCAGTTGCGCTCGTGCAGGAACGCATCGAAGTCGGCGACGGTGCACAGGTGGATGTTGGGCGTGTCGTACCACTGGTAGGGCAGCTTGTCGGAGACGGGCATCCGGCCTTTGAGGATCTGCCAGCGGTGGGTCCAGTGCCCGAAGTTCGGGAACGTGACGATCACCTCGCGCCCGACGCGCAGCATCTCGGCGACGATCGCCTCCGTGTGGTGCATCGCCTGCAGCGTCTGCGACAGGATCACGCAGTCGAACGACGCATCGTCGAAGCCGGCGAGCCCGCTTTCCAGGTCGCTCTGCAGCACGTTGATGCCGTTCTTCACGCTCGCGAGCACGCCCGCGTCGGCGATCTCGATGCCGTAGCCCCGCACGTTCTTCTCGCGTGCGAGGTACGCGAGCAGGCTGCCGTCGCCACACCCTAGATCCAGCACCTGCGCGCCCGGCCGCAGCCACGACGCGATGGTCGCGAAGTCCGCGCGCTGCGCCTGCCGCTCGCGCTGGTCGAGTTCGCGCTTCACCTGCACGCCGAGCCGGAACGTCGAGTAGTCGGCGTCGGACGCCACGTTCTCGAGGTACGTGCGCACCAGCCCGTGGTACTGCGGATCGTCCAGCAGGAACGCATCGTGTCCGTGCGGCGCGTCGATCTCCGCGTACGACACCTCGCGCCGGTGATCGACCAGCGCCTTCACGATCTCGCGCGAACGCGCGGGCGGGAACCGCCAGTCGGTCGTGAACGACGCGATCAGGAACCGGCACGTCGCGGGGGCCAGTGCCTTCACGAGTTGCCCGCCGGTGGCCGAGGCGGGGTCGAAGTAGTCGAGCGCCTTGGTGATGCGCAGGTACGTGTTCGCGTCGAAGTATTCGGCGAACTTGTCGCCCTGGTAGCGCAGGTAGGACTCGATCTGGAACTCGGGCGCGAACGTGAACTTCAACCCGTCGCGCAGCTGGCGCCCGAACTTCTCCTCCATCTGCAGATCGGACAGGTACGTGATGTGGCCGATCATCCGCGCGATGCGCAGGCCGCGCCGCGGCAGCGTCGCGTGCGCGCCGAACTGCCCGTCGTGGAAATCGGGGTCGGTCATGATCGACTGGCGCGCGACCTCGTTGAACGCGATGTTCTGCGCCGAGAGGTTGGGCGCCGCCGCGATCACCAGCGCGTGCCGGATCCGCTGCGGATAGCGGATCGACCAGCACAGCGCCTGCATGCCGCCCAGGCTCCCGCCCATCACGGCGGCGAACTGCGCGATGCCGAGCCGGTCGGCGAGTCGCGCCTGCGCGTCCACCCAGTCCTCGACGGTGACGAGCGGGAAGTCCCCGCCCCACGGCCGCCCGGAGTCCGGGTTGACCGACAGCGGCCCGGTGGAGCCGAAGCAGCTGCCCAGGTTGTTCACGCCGACGACGAAGAAGCGGCGGGTGTCCACGGGCTTGCCCGGCCCGATCATGTTGTCCCACCAGCCGACGTTGTCCGGATCGTTCGCGTACGTGCCGGCCACGTGGTGCGACGCGTTCAGCGCATGGCAGATCAGGATGGCGTTCGACGCGTCCGCGTTGAGCTTGCCGTAGGTCTCGTAGGCGAGTTCGTACTGCGACAGCCATCGCCCGCACGCGAGCAGCAGCGGCTCGCTGAACTGGGCGATTTGCGGCTCGACCTCTCCGACCGAGCGGAGATTCTGGGTGGCGGCGGGGGCGCCGCCGGTCGTCGCGGAAAACGAGGGCATCGGAGGTTCGGCCTAGGCGGGGGCCATGCAGTTGGCCTCGAGTCGGCCCTGGTTGGCGCTCGGTTGGGACTGGGTTGGCACTGAAGTGGCGCTTCGTTGGCGTTCGGTTGGCACTCGATTGGCGTCCGGTGGGCGACCGGTGGGCGACCGGCGGGCACCCAGCAACAAAAAACCCGGCCAGCTTCGACGGCGGGTCGGGTGAGTGCAGCCTGCGATGCACTCCGCTTTAGCCGTATTTATGCGAAATCCCTGATTTGCAAGGGTTTCGGGCGCCCGCAAGCTGGTTCAAATCGGCGCGACAACCACTGATTCTAGCCCCAATCCGCGGCCCCGGCACGCCGGGGCCGCTGCCCGCGCCCAAACCGCAGGTACGCCGGAGATGGGGCTGTACAAAATAGGCTGTCTGTCACAAATGACCGAACAAGTGCCGTTCGTCGGCTGTTCTATGACAACGTGCTATGACAATGGAATAGACTCGCGTAGACTCACCTTCCCGAATTGGCCTCCTGCGCCATGCAGGCGGCCCCCGCCGCACGGAGACACCGCAATGAAACGACCCGCCCGCCTGCTTCTCGCCTTGTTGACTCCGTTTGTGCTGGTGTGGTCGGCATCGTCGTATGGGCAGAGTTGCAGCAACGGGAACTCCATCTATCACCGCGGAGGCGCAGTTCCAATCAGTTGCTCGCAGGATAGCTGCCACAAGAGCGATCCTAAGAATGACGCAAACGGCATACTGAATGGGCAGTTCGCGTCAAACATCGAAACTGCACTTGACACGAAGTCGGAGATGTCCGGGTTGCGCGACGGCTTGGCCCTGACCACAAGCGACATCGCAGACATAGCGCTTTACATTTGGTATCGCGCTGGAAGTCAAAACTGCCCTACCCCCGCCCCTGCGTTCTCGGCGGTGCCGCCATCCGCGAACTTCGGTAGCGTGAATGTCCTGGCTACCAGCGCGCCACAAAGCGTAGTCATTACGAATACTGGCGACGCGAATGCTGCCACGCTAACGCGCAGCAGCACTAACGCTTCCGAATTTCTAGCATCCGGCTCCTGCACGACGCTCTCGTCCCTCGCAAAGGGCGCAACCTGCACGCTGACCGTCGCGTTCAAGCCCAGCGCGGGCGGCTCGCGGTCCGGCTCCTATACGCTGGGTTCGGGCAGCAACAACGTCGTCGTGAACTTCGCAGGCACCGGTGTCGCGGCGACCACACCGAGTGTGTCCGCGTCGCCCACGTCACTGCCGTTCGGCAGCATCAACGTTGGCGCGCAATCCACCGCGCAAACGATCACCGTCAGCAATTCCGGCAGTGGCGATGCGTCCGACATGAACTACCCGGCCGCACCCGCGAATTTCATCAAGGGCGGTACTTGCTCCGGTTCCGTGCTCGTCGCCGGCACCAACTGCACTGTGACGTTCCGCTACAGCCCGGCGGCCGCCGGCGCCACCAACGCGAGCTACACGATCACCGGTGGCGGCGCGAACATACCGATTGCCCTGACCGGCACCGGCGTGGCCGCGGCCCCCGCCGCCCTGTCCGCGTCCCCGGCAACGCTGTCGTTCGGCTCAGTCACCGTCGGCGCGACGAGTTCCGGGCAGCAGGTCACCGTCACCAACACGGGCGGCACCGCAGCCACGGGCCTCAACGTCGCCAATTCCAACGCCGCGGAATTCCCGGTGAGCGCCAACACATGCGGCGCGTCGCTGGCCGCGGGTGGCACGTGCACGTTCAGCGTCGCGTACAAGCCGGGTGCGGCCGGCGCGGATGCGGCGTCGCTCACGATCGGCGCGACGGGGGTAGCCAACGCCACCGTGAACCTGTCGGGCACCGGCACCGCCGCGCCTACCGCCAACCTGCAGGCGGCGCCAGCCGCGGTGGCGTTCGGCAACGTGACCATCGGGCAGACCAGCGCCGGCACCACGGTGACCATCACCAACACCGGCGGCGCGGCAGCCACCGGCGTGGCGTTCGTCAACAGCAACGCCACCGAGTTCATCGTCAGCGGCAACACGTGCGGCGCGACCCTCGCGAACGGCGCGTCGTGCGCACTGGCCGTCGCGTACGCGCCGGGCTCGGCGGGTGCGGACAGCGCGACGCTCTCGGTGAACTTCGCCGGCGGCACGCTGGCGATCGCGCTCACCGGCACGGGCGTCGCTCCGCCGCCGCCGGGCCAGGGCCAGCTCTCGTTCCCGTCCGCCGACGTGTTCGCGACCGAGAACGTCGGCAGTACCAGCGCGCCGCACACGATCACCGTCAGCAACGCCGGCTCCGCCGCGGTGGTGGTGACTGCGATCACCAGCAGCGCACCGTCGGAGTTCGCCGTCGGCAACAGCACGTGCGCGACGGTGGCGGCGGGCGCATCGTGCTCGTTCACGCTGACGTTCAGCCCGGCCGCGGCGGGTGCGCGTGCGGCGACGATCACGTTCACGAGCAACGGCGCCGGCAGCCCGCAGACGCTCGCGGCCAGCGGCACCGGCGCCGGCGGCACGACGCCGCCGCCAACGGGAACGCCGACCACCGCGGTCGAGTACTATCACGCGGAATTCGACCACTACTTCATGACGTTCATCAACGACGAAGTGACCAAGCTCGACAACGGCACGTTCCGAGGCTGGTCGCGCACCGGGCGCTCGTTCAAGGTGTATGCGAACGCGGGCGCCGGGTTGAATCCGGTGTGCCGCTTCTTCAGCACGGCGTTCGACCCGAAGAGCTCGCACTTCTACACGCCGGTGCCGACCGAGTGCGCCGTGGTGAAGACCAACGCCAACTGGATGTTCGAGGCCGAGGTGTTCCACGTGGCCGTGCCGGACTTCGACGGCAACTGCCCGGCCTCGACGCAGCCCGTCTACCGCGTCTACAACGACGGGCAGGGTGCGGCGCCCAACCATCGCTACACGACCGACCTGGCCGTGCGCAACGCGATGCTGGCGCTGGGCTGGATCCCGGAAGGCATGGGCAAGATCGGCGTCATCATGTGCGCGCCGCTCTAGTGCAAGGTCAGCGTGCCGCAGCAAGCAGGCGCGCGGGGAAGAGCCTCCACACCCCGCGCGCCTGTCCGCCAGGGCGCGAATGCAGGGCCGCCGCGAGGGAGCGCGAGCGGATGTTCAGATGCGATGCGGGGCTGACGCAATGGTCCCGGTCGCCGTTGTGTCGTCGAGGATTCGCGTTCGCACGCGAATCCCGCCTCCCGGAGCCTTGGTAATGAAAACTCTAGCTACTCTGCTGCGCCCGCTGCTGGCGGTCCTGTTCGCCGCCGTACTCGCGGCGCCCGCCGCCGCCGACGTGGGCCGCGGGCTCGCGCTGTACGTCAACTATTGCGCGGTCTGCCACGACCCGGGCAACAACCCCGGCCCGGAACTCATCAAGCTCGGTGCCGGGGAGCCTTCGGTCATCAGCCTCGCGTTCAAGACCGTGATGGAAATGGACGATTTCCAGACGCTGCTCACGCCGGCCGACGTGCAGGACCTCGCCGCGTATCTTGCCGTTCGCTTCGGCGTGGCGCCCGCCGCCGAAACCGCGCAGGCCGTCGAGTACTACCACTCGGAGTTCGACCACTTCTTCGTCACGACCGTCGCCGACGAGATCACCAAGCTCGACAACGGCACGTTCGCCGGCTGGAAGCGCACCGGCCTGTCGCTGCCCGTCTACAAGACCGCGCAGTCGGGCGCTTCCGCCGTGTGCCGGTTCTTCAGCACGGCGTTCGCGCCGAAGAGTTCGCACTTCTATACGGCCTCGGCGGCGGAGTGCGCGGCGGTGAAGACCAACCCCAACTGGACCTTCGAGGGCGAGGTGTTCTGGGTCGACACGCCGGAGAAGGACGGGTCGTGCGACACCGGTCTCGCGCCCGTCTACCGCGTGTACAACAACGGGCAGGGCGAGGCCCCCAACCACCGGCTGATGACGAGCTTCGCGCTGGTCTCCGAAATGGTCACCAAAGGCTGGGTGCCCGAGGGCGAAGGCGTGGGTGTCACGATGTGCGTGCCCGAGGACGATGCGATCCGCGCGCGGGCGCGGACTTACTGACGTATCGCCCCACGGCGGGAAGCGCTTCCCGCACTTCGATCAGGGCACCCGCGCGGTGCCCTTTTCGTCGGCGGCGCGGCCCGCGCTCGACATTGCGCCGGCGGACTAGGTGTGAAGTTTCAGGACGTTGTTTCTGCGAAGCATCAATTTTGCTCAGTCGTCGTCCCCGCGCAGGCGGGGACCCAGCGGCGTTTCAATGACGAAACAAAGACCCAAGCCACTGGGTTCCCGCCGTCGCGGGAACGACGTGCCCATTGATGCGCGCAGCGCATGCCAGGCGAAAACAACCTGTTGACGCTTCACAACTAGGGAGCAAAGCGCTCGGTGAGTTCCTTGCTCATCGTGACTCTCGTCCCTTGGCGATCGGCACCCGGCTGCCTCGCGTCGCGCGTCGAGGCAAGTGCCGCGTCGCACGGTCGCGCTTCGAGGCGCGCATCATCTTCACGGAGCGGGCTGCAGCGAGCCGTCCGCCGCCACGCCCAGCCATTGCACACCCTGCGTCTCCAGGAACGCCTCGCCCTCGCCTTCGAGCAGCATCGCGATCGTCGCGCAGCTGCCCGCGACCACGCACAGCGGCGACACGACGCTGATCGACTGCCAGTGCGACACCGGCATGCCGGTGCGCGGGTTCATGATGTGGCAATAGCGGCGCCCGCCGATGTCGAAATAGCGCTCGTAGTCGCCGCTGGTGGCCAGCGCGCCGGCGGCGAGATCGAAGCCCGCGACGGCGGCGTCCGGTACGCGCGGGTGGCGGATGCCGACGCGCCACGGCGAACCGTCCGCGCGCGGGCCGATGGCGCGCAGGTCGCCACCGAGATTCACGAGCCCATGGCGCAGGCCGCGTTCGAGGAACAGTGTCGCGACGCGATCGGCGGCGTACTCCTTGCCGATGCCGCCGAAGTCGATCTCCATGCCCGCGCGCGGCAGGCGCACCTCCTTCGCGTTCCATTCGACATCGGCCCAGCCGATGCGCGCGACCGCGTTCGCAAGATCGTCGGGGGACGGCAGCGACGGCGGATCGCGCTTGAAATCCCAGACATTGCGCAGCACGCCGGACGTGATGTCGAAGAGACCGCCGGAGAGCGCATGGCACTGGTCGGCGTAGCGCAGCAGCGCGGCGGTCTCGTCGTCGATCGCCACCGGCTGACCGCCGGCGGCGGCGTTGATGCGCGACGTGACGCTGTCGTCGCGGTAGCGCGAGTACTTGGCCTCGATGCGGCGCACGTCCGCGATGGCCGCGTCCGCGGCCCGGCGCGCGACGTCCATGTCCGCGGCGGCAAGCTCGATCTCGTGCTCCGCGCCCATCGCGCGAAACGTCTGGCGATACTGTTTCATCGGGGTCCGTCCACGCCCGCATTGGCGAAGTGCGCCCGCCATTCTGCCTTGCGGAAGGGCGGGAAGGCTCGACGGATACGGTGCCGCGTCCCCGCGCTGCGACGGATGTTGCGGGTTTGGCGCAGGCGGCGCGGCGCTTGCCGTGCAGTCCCGGACGTCGGCGGGGTCAAAACAATGAGGGTCAGAACGCCTTGGTCAGGTTGACCTGGAACCAGCGGGCGGAAAACGTCTGGATGCCGGGACTGCCTTCGCCGCCCAGCCGCCAGTCGGGGTCCTGGCGGTACATGTCGGCACGAAGCGCGATGCTCCAGCCGTCGGGCAGCACCTTGCCGATGATGACGCCGGCCGTGAGCGCGCCGAAGGCGGCGAGGCGCGTGTCGGCGCTGTAGTCCTGTCCTTCCTTGTAGCCCTTCAGGAACGGCGGATTGAAGTAGAAATCCGCGGCGCTCTGCGTGTAGTAGCGAAGCCCCGGCGTGAGGGTGAAGCCCCACGGCAGCGCCTGCACCCACGCGACCTCGAACATGTTCGACGTGCTGCCGAACGAGTCGAACAGCAGCCGGTAGCCCAGCTTCAGCGTCGCGTCGGGCTCGGCGAAGTACTGGTTGTAGCGCGTGAGCCACGCGAACGTCTGGCGCGTGGTGGGCCGCGTGTCGACCGGCTTGTACGGGTCGGAGTAGTAGCCGTGGCCCGTGTAGTACGTGAGGTTGCTCTGGACGATCGAGTTCGCGGACAGCGCCTGCGTCACGCCCACGACGAACTCCAGCGCATTGCGGCGCGACTCGGGCGCGACGCCGTTGGTCGCGTTGATCCAGTCGTTGGTGCCGGCCATGCCGAGCGTCCACGTGCGGTTGCGGTCCTCGCTGAAGATCTGCACCTGCACCGAGCCGCCGCGCGAGAGGAAATCCTGTTCGGACGACACGAATGCGCCGCCGCTCACCGCGTAGTCGCCGAAGTATTTGGTGACCTTGACGTCGCCCGCCGTGCGGTAGTCGCCGATGGAAGCGCCCGACAGCACGTTGAAGTACAGCGGCGATGCGCCGGACATCGCGTCGTAGACCAATCCGCCCTCGACCACCAGCGTGTCGTTCACCGGGATCAGCGCGTAGAACGCGGGCGCGTCGACGGTCATCCGGTTGCGGCCCGGCTGCCAGTCGCGGTAGCTCAGGTACTGCAGCTCGAAAATGCCCTTGTCGGGAGCCGACTGCGCGTGCACGTCGGCGGGCATGACGCCCGGCAGCGCGAGCGCGGCGGCGAGCAGCGCGCCGATGGACGCGGCATCGGCGCGGACGCCTCCGCGCGGCGGCGCGCGTTCGACCGAGGGTGCAGCAGGACGCGCGCCGGACCTGGCCTTGCGCTGCGCCGGCGACGTCGTCCGCGCGGCTGCGCGGCGGCCTGGCGGGTGGCTTTCGGCCGGGACCGTCAGTTGCAGCCACAGCCGCCCCCGCCCACGCCGTAGCCGCCGGTGGCCGCTTCCTTGCTGGTATAGATGTGCTGCTGCGTCTTCGTGTCCAGCCGGTCGTAGTCGAACTGCATGTCCGGCCGCGCGAGGTTGCCCTTCTCCCACGGCTTCGGCGGGTCGAACGACGCGCAGCCGGCGAGCGCGCCGGCCGCAGCGGCAAGTACGAGGGCGAGTATGGCGTTGCGCATCGCGGCGGGTTGGATACGGTCAGTACTTCGCGGCGGCCAGGAGGTCCGCGATCCGCTGTTCCAGACCGGCGCGACTTTCGTCCAGGAACCCGCGCTCGACGAATGTCACGTTGCCGCGCGCGTCGATCAGGTACGAACTCGGCATGCCCTTGACACCGTACGCGGTGGGCGTGGTGCCCGCCTCGTCGAAGACGACCGGGAAGTTCGCGGGGATCTGCGCCAGGAATTTTTCGGCATCCGCGCGCTTCTTGTCGACGTTGATGCCGACGATCACGAGGCCGCGCGATCCGTACTTCTGATGCATTTCGTTCATCCACGGGAACGACCGGCGGCATGGGCCGCACCACGAGGCCCAGAAGTCGACGTACACGACCTTGCCGCGCATCCGCTCCAGGGAGACCACTTCGCCCTTGGCGTTCGGCAGCGAGAACGAGGGGGCGGGCTGCCCCGCTTCCGTCGCGCCCAACGGCCCGGCCGCGCAGGCGAACGCCAGCGCCGCCAGCGGTACCAGTGCCCGCCGCAGGGACGCCATGCCCATCGAATGGAATCGTTTCATGACGTTGGCATTATGCACGAAGCCCGCGCTTACGGAAAACCCAGCAATTGCGATGCCAACAACCGCGATTCGAGGAAATTCCGTTGCGGCGACAGGGAAGACCAGGGTCGAGTACGCCGGGCCTGCGCCGAACAAACAATGAGGGCCAGACTCGAATTGAAGTTTTGCTTCAATTCGAGTCTGGCCCTCATTCATTTTCAAACCGCGTTCAGCTTGTCGACGAGGGCGGCAATCTTGTCGGGATGGTCGGCGCGGCGGATCCGGTCGACCAGGGCCTTGGCGGCGCCCGCCTCCGACGTCAGCACGCGCTGCTTCACTTCGAGCAGGTGCGCGGGGTGCATCGAGAAGTTGACGAGGCCCAGGCCGAGCAGCAGCCGGGTCAGGCGCACCTCGCCGGCCATTTCGCCGCAGACGGCGATCGGGCAATGAGCCTTGTTGGCCATCGTGATCGCCATCGCGAGGAGGCGAATCACCGCCGGGTGCAGCGGGTCGTAGAGGTGCGCGACGGCCTCGTCGGCACGGTCGACCGCAAGCGTGTACTGGATCAGGTCGTTGGTGCCGATCGACAGGAAGTCGAGCTTCGCGACGAACGCGTCCATCGCGATGACCGCCGCCGGAATCTCGATCATGCCGCCGATCTTGATCTGCGAATCGAACGGCACGCCCTGCTCGCGCAGGCTTTCCTTGGCGAGTTCGATCATCTGCAGTGTCTGCTCGATCTCGCCGGCCGACGCGAGCATCGGGATGAGTATGCGCACACTTCCATAATGTGACGCGCGCAGGATCGCGCGCAGCTGGGTCAGGAAGAGTTTCGGCTCGGCCAGGCAGAAGCGCACGGCGCGCAACCCGAGCGCGGGGTTGGGCGCAACGCGCGCGAGGCCATCGAGGCCCTCGACGTGCTTGTCCGCGCCGAGGTCGAACGTGCGGATCGTCACGGGCATGCCGCGCATGCCCTCGGCCACGGTACGGTACGCGTCGAACTGCTCGTCCTCGGTCGGCAGCCCCACGCGATTGAGGAACAGGAATTCCGACCGGAACAGCCCGACGCCGGTCGCGCCATTCTCGAGCGTCTGCTCCAGGTCTTCCGGCAACTCGATGTTCGCGTGCAGCTCGATGTGGCGGCCGTCGATGGTCTCCGCCGGCTTGCCGCGCAGGCGCTTGAGCTTCTGCCGCTCGAGCTCGAGCTCGCTCTGCTTCAGCCGGTACTCGGCCAGCACCGCGCGGTCCGGGTTGACGATCACGACGCCGGACTCGCCGTCGACGATCAGCATCTCGCTGTCGCGGATCAGCTGCCGCGCATTGTGCGTTGCGACCACCGCCGGCACGTTGAGGCTGCGCGCGACGATCGCCGTGTGCGACGTGACGCCGCCGACGTCGGTCAGGAACGCGCCGTATCGATGCTGCTTGAACTGGATGACGTCGGCGGGCGAGAGGTCGTGCGCGACGAGGATCGTCTGCTCCTCGGCCACCGGCGCCGGCAGCGCGCCGGGCTTGCCCATCATGCGCTTCAACACGCGCTCGCCGACCTGCACGATGTCGGCCTTGCGCTCGCGCAGGTACGGATCCTCGATCTGTTCGAACTGGTCGACCAGCACCTGCAGCTGCGTGGTAAGCGCCCACTCCGCGTTGCAGCGTTGCTCCAGGATGATCTTCTTCGGGGCCTCGGACAGCGTCGGGTCCGTGAGGATCATCCAGTGCACGTCGAGGAACGCGCCGAATTCGCCGGGCACGTCGCCGCCGGTCATCGCCTGGTGCAGCGCCTCCAGCTCGCGTTGCACTTCCTTGACCGCGTTGGCGAAGCGGGCGATCTCGGCGTCGACCTTCGCGGTGGGGATCGTGTAGTGGGCGACCTCGAGCGTCGCGTGCGAGACGAGTTGCGCACGACCGATCGCGATGCCGGCCGACACGCCGACGCCGTTGAGGGCGAAGCTCACCATCATGCGCCGCTCCCCGCGCCGCGTGCGGCTACGAGCGCTCCCCGAGTCCGTCGTGGAACAGCGCGGCGATCTCGCGCATCGCTTCCGCCTCGTCCGGCCCCTCGACCTCCACCCGTACGGTGGCCCCGACGGTGGCGGTCAGCAGCATCACTGCGGCGATGTTGCGTGCGCTGGCACGGCGGCCGCGCACCACCAGCGACACCTTGGAACGGAAGCGCGACGCGATGTTGACGATCTTGCCGCACGCGCGGGCGTGCAATCCGGCCGGGTTCATGATGGAGACGACACGAGTCAGCATGGGCTACCACCAGGCAAGAATGATCGGGGATGGCGGGCCTCGAGCGAGTCCCGCGTCCTGTGTTGGTCGATGATTCTGCGCGTTGGTTCCGCAAATCGCGAATTCGTTTCGGCATAACGTCATGCCCGGACGTGCGGGAACGCGACGCCATCGTGCCCGGCCCGCATTGCACGCGCATGTCACGCATGTTGGCTGCCCCCTCCCGCAACGCGGTCCCGCGGGCGCGTTCGCACCGCGAACGCGGCAACGTGCCGCTACTGCCCTTCGCCGAAGTAGTCGCCGATCAGCGCCACGATCGCATTCATCGCGTCGCCTTCGTCCGGCCCTTCGATCTCGAGCGTGACCTTCGACCCCTTGCCCGCCGCGAGCATCATGACGCCCATGATGCTCTTCGCGTTCACCTTGCGCCCGTTGCGCGACATCTGGACGTCGCTCTGGAAGCGCGCGGCCAGCTGCGTCAGCTTCGCCGAGGCCCGCGCATGCAGGCCCAGCTTGTTGACGATCTCAACCTCGCGCTGTTGCATAGACCGGGTCGACTTCGATGTGCAGCACGCCGTCGCGGCCGCCCGAGATCGCCTTCTTGATCATCGTGTCCATGCCCTTCTCCCGGTACGTGAACGCTCGCACCAGCATGGGCAGGTTGACCCCGGCGATCACCTCGACGTGGCCCGGATTGGCCAGCTTGCTCGCGAGGTTGCAGGGCGTGGCGCCGTAGATGTCGGAGAAGATCAGCACGCCGCGGCCGATGTCGAGCGCGCGCACGCGCTCGCGTGCATTGGGCAGCAGGTCGAACGGATCGTCGGTGGCCGCGACCGAGAGCGTCTCGAACTGCGGCGGCCGGTTGCCCAGCACGTGCGTGACCGCCTTGACCAGGCTGTCGGGCAGCGAGTCGTGGGCGACGATGAGGATGCCGATCATGCGCGGATGATACTACCAGCGGGAGAACCCGCCGCCGGACCTGTTACGCGGCGCAACAATCGCGGCCGGGCCGCGCCGATCGCGCCCGCGCCACCGTAACGCGCGGCGGACGACTTGCGGTTGCGGACCAGGGCACGTCCGCAAAAGGCGTCCGTCGGGACCATGGATGACTTGAAGCTCAGCGTCGCGCCCTTTTGCTCGCCGGCACTGCCACTCTCGAAGTCAGGCGGCCGGCCGATGCTGCGCGTCCAGTGCGATCGCCGCGCCCGGCGTGAATCCGCCGTGCAGCGAGTGCCCCCCCTGCACCTGCAGGCACGAAGAAGCCCACGACCACCAGCACCAGCACCGCGCCGTCGAACGACGAGCCGCCGGCCGAACCGCACGCCCATGCGCCACGCGATGATCCAGTAACCCGCGCCGACGACGAGCCCCACGAACGCGCCCGCCAGCAGCGACGGCAGGCCGGCCGTATCCGCGCACGTCGTGACCCTGCAGCCCAGCCAGAACGCGAGCATCGCGGCAACGACGGCAACACCCGCCGCGATCACCGCTTCGGGCATGGCAAACGCGATTCTGCGCGCGGTTTCGGGACGCATCGACGGGCTCTCGCGCAATCGTCCGGGCAGCGGGGCCTACGCGAGCTGCGCGGCGGCGAGCAGCGTCTGCGTATACGCCTCGCGCGGCGCGTTGAACAGCGCCTCGGCCTCGCCCTGCTCGACGATCACGCCGTCCTTCATCACCAGCACGCGATGCGACATCGCGCGAACCACCGCGAGGTCGTGGCTGATGAACACGTAGCTCATGCCGTACTTCGCCTGCAGCGCCCCCAGGAGCCGCAGCACCTGCTGCTGGACCGACACGTCGAGCGCGGACGTCGGCTCGTCGAGCACCAGCACCTCCGGATGCAGCACGACGGCGCGCGCGATCGCGATCCGCTGCCGCTGCCCGCCCGAGAACTCGTGCGGGTAGCGCGCCAGCAGGTCGGTGAGGCCGCCGGCCTCCGACAGGCCCACCTCCGCGAGCATCGCGAGGACGCGCTCGCGGCGCTGCGTCTTCGACAGCTCCGGCATGTGCAGCGCCACGCCCTCGCCGACGATCTGCTCGATGGTCATCCGCGGCGACAGCGATGCGAACGGGTCCTGGAACACCACCTGCATGCGCCGGCGCATCGCGCGCAGCGTCGCGCGATCCGCGCCGTCGAGGCGCGTGCCTTCGAGCGTGATTTCGCCGGCGGCGACCGGCTGCAGCGCGAGCAGCGCCATGCCGAGCGTCGTCTTGCCCGAGCCCGACTCGCCGACGATGCCGAGCGTCTCGCCGCGCTTCAACTCGAGCGTCGCGTCGCGCACCGCGCGGAACGTGTCCTTGCCGAACCAGCCGCGGGCCGTCACGAAGTCGACCGACACGCCGCGCGCGGCGGCGAGGATCGGCGCATCGGCCGGCACCGGCTGCACTGCGCGCTCCGGACGGCTCGCGATCAGCTTGATCGTGTACGGGTGGCGCGGATGGGCGAACACCTCGCGCGTGTCGCCCTGCTCGACGAGCTTGCCGCGTTCCATCACACCGACGCGATGCGTGAAGCGGCGGACGAGGTTCAGGTCGTGCGTGATGAAGAGGATCGCCATCCCGTACTCGCGCTGCAGGTCGTCGAGCAGCGCCAGGATCTGCGCCTGGATCGTCACGTCGAGCGCCGTGGTCGGCTCGTCGGCGATCAGGAGCTTCGGCCGGCACGCGAGCGCCATCGCGATCATCGCGCGTTGCCGCTGGCCGCCCGACAGCCGGTGCGGGTATGCGTCGACCTTCGCCTCGGGATCCGGGATGCCGGTGCGCTTCAGGAGCTCGATCGCCCGCGCGCGCGCCGCGCGCGGGTCGAGGCCCTCGTGGAGCTCGAGCACCTCGGCGATCTGGTTGCCCACCGTGTAGAGCGGGTTCAGCGCCGTCATCGGCTCCTGGAAGATCATCGCGATGTCGCGACCGCGCAGGCCGCGCATTTCGCGCTCGCTCTTCGCGAGGACGTCCTCGCCCTGGAACCGGATCCGTCCCTCGTAGGTGGCGGTCGCGACCAGCCGCAGCACCGACAACGCGGTGACGGACTTGCCGGACCCGGACTCGCCGACCAGCGCGAATTTCTCGCCGGCGCCCACCTCGAACGACACGTGGTCGACGACCCGCGAGTCGCCGAAGTTGACGCAGAGATTCTCGACCGAGAGCAGCGGCGCAGCCATCACGACTTCCTCGTGTCGAAGGCGTCGCGCAGCGCATCGCCGATGAACGTGAGCAGCAGGAGGGTCAGCACCAGCACGACGAACGTCGGCACCGAGATCCACCACGCGTCGAGGTTGTCCTTGCCCTGCCGCAGCAGGTCGCCGAGCGACGGCAACGTCGTGACGCCGAGACCCAGGAAGTCGAGCGCGGCGAGCGCCAGGATGGCGCCGCTCATACGGAACGGCAGGAACGTGATGACGGGCGTCATCGAGTTGGGCAGCAGGTGGCGCCAGATGATCTGGCCGTTGGACAGGCCCATGGCGCGCGCCGCCTTCACGAATTCGAGGTTGCGGTTGCGCAGGAACTCGGCCCGCACGTAGTCGGAGAGCCCGACCCATCCGAAGATCGCGAGCACGACGAGCAGCAGCAGGATCGACGGCTCGAAGACCGACGCGATGATGATGAGCACGTAGAGCTCGGGGATCGCGTTCCAGATCTCGATGATGCGCTGCGTGGCCAAGTCGACGCGGCCGCCGAAATACCCCTGCAGCGCGCCCATCAGGATGCCGAGGGCCACGCCGATCGCGGTCAGCGCGAGGCCGAACCAGACGCTCACGCGAAAGCCGTAGATCAGCCGCCCCAGCATGTCGCGCCCGGATTCGTCGGTGCCGAGCAGGTTGTGCCGGGACGGCGGCGCGGGCGCGGGCACCGGGTCGAAGTAGTTGACGGTGTTGCCGGCGTACGCGTTGAGCGTGAACAGCGCGAAATTGCCCGTCCTTCGCGAACTGCTCGCGGATGAACGGGTCGTGCCAGTCGGTCTGCGACTTGAAGTCGCCGCCGAAGCGCGTCTCCGGCGGATTGCTCACGACGGGGAAGAACCACTGGCCCTCGTAGCGGGCCACGAGCGGCCGGTCGTTGCTGACGAGTTCCGCGAACGTCGTCAGCACCAGCACCGTCGCGAAGATGAGGAGGGACACGTACCCCAGCCGGTTGCGCTTGAACCGCGCCCACGCGCGCTGGTTGGGCGACAGCGACACGCGCGGCCGCGCGGGTGCCGCGGCCGCGTCGACGCCGGACTCCACGGGGAGCGTGCTCACTTGGCCACCGCCGCGAACTGGACGCGCGGGTCGACGACGACGTACAGCAGGTCGCCGATCAGCTTCACGACGAGGCCGATCAGCGTGAAGAAGTAGAGGTTGCCCAGCACGACCGGGTAGTCGCGGCGGACGATCGCCTCGTAGCTCAGCAGGCCCAGCCCGTCGAGCGAGAACAGCGTCTCGATCAGGATCGAGCCGGCGAAGAACGCGGTGACGAACGCCGCCGGGAAGCCGGTGACGATCGGGATCAGCGCGTTGCGGAACACGTGCTTGTACAGCACGCGTTGCTCGGAGAGACCCTTGGCGCGCGCGACCAGCACGTACTGCTTGCGGATCTCCTCGACGAACGTGTTCTTGGTCAGCATCGTCACGATCGCGAAGCTGCCGATGCCGTAGCACGTGAGCGGCAGCACCAGGTGCCACAGGTAGTCGCGGATGCGCGCGGGCCACGAGAGCGTGTCCCAGTTGTCGGACGTGAGGCCGCGCAGCGGGAACCAGTCGAGGAACGTGCCGCCCGCGAACAGCACGATCAGCAGCACGCCGAGCGCGAAGCCGGGCAGCGCGTAGCCCACCAGCACGAGCAGCGTGGTGGTCGTGTCGAAGCGCGATCCTTCGCGGACCGCCTTGGCGACCCCCAGCGGGATCGAGATCAGGTACGTCAGCAGCATCGTCCACATGCCGAGGCTGATCGACACCGGCAGCTTCTCCTTGATGAGCTGCCAGACGCCCTTGTTGTGCATGAAGCTCTTGCCGAGGTCGAACTGCGCGAAGCTCGCCAGCATCTCGAAGTAGCGCGTGAGCGGCGGCTTGTCGAAGCCGTAGAGCTTCTTGATCTCCTCGATCTGCTTCGCGTCGAGGTCGCGCCCGCGACTGCCCGAGCGCGCGCCCTCGCCGGTGGCGCCCGCGCGCATTTCCGCGACGAGCTGGTCGACCGGTCCGCCCGGGACGAACTGGATGATGACGAACGTGATCGTCAGGACCCCGAGGAGCGTCGGGATCATCAGCAGCAGCCGCTTGAGCACATAGCTCAGCATGGGTTTCGTCCCGTCCTCGTCACTTCCTGGCCTCGCGCGCCGCCGGGTCTTTGAGCCACCACGCGGTGACCGCCCAGGCCGGCCAGTTGGCCGACTCGTCGATCGTGTAGAACTTGGGCTGCGGCGGCAGGCCGAACTTGTTCCAGTACGACGTGAAGTACCCCGGCGAGTAGAGCTGCGGCACCTGGTAGTGCTGGTGCGTGACGATGCGGTCCAGCGCCCGGCTCGCGTCGCGCAGCTGCTCGTAGGTCTTCGCGTTCTTCATCGCCTCGATCATCGCGTCGACGGCCGGGTCCTTCACGCCGCGGAAGTTGCTGGCACCCTGCGTGTCCGCGTTCTTGGATGCCAGGATGTCCTCGTAGTCGCCGGCCGACGGCAGCGCGAAGTCGGGCATGCGGATCGTGATCACGTCGAAGTCGAACGCCTCGAGCCGCTTGCGGTACAGCGCGAAATCGACGTTGCGCACGCTCATCCTGATGCCGAGCTTCTCGAGGTTGCGCTGCCAGATCACGTTGCGGAACTGCGAGCCGGCCTGCGTCTCCAGGTATTCGAACTCGAACGGCTCGCCCTTCGCGTTGCGCAGCACGCCTTCGGCATCGATGTTCCAGCCGGCCTGCTCGAACAGCGCCTTCGCCTTCTTCAGGTTGTCGCGCAGCGCGTTCGGGCCGGTGTCGGTCCGCGGCGGCTTGTACGGCGCGCCGAACACCTCGGCCGGCAGGCTCTTGCGGAACGGCTCGAGGAGCGCGAGTTCGCCGGGGCCCGGCAGGTCCTTCGCCGCGAAGTCGGAGTTGGAAAAAAGGCTGTACGACCGCACGCGCAGCCCGTACAGGTTGATCTTCTCGAAATCGTACGTGTAGTCGAGCGCCTCGCGTACGCGGCGGTCCTGGAACTGCGGCCGGCGCAGGTTGAGCAGATACGCCTGCATGCCCTGCCCCATGCCGTACTCGAACACCTTCTTGACGATCCGGCCGTCCTTCCACTTGGGGCCGTCGTGCCCGCGCACGTACTGCGGCGCGACGAACTCCTGGATCACGTCGAATTCGCCGGCCTTGAACGCCTCCATGCTCACCGCGCGGTCGCGGTAGAGCCGGTAGATGACCTTGTCGAAGTTGTACTGGCCGCGGCTGACCGGAAGGTCGCGCGCCCAGTAGTCGGGGTTGCGCTTGAACTCGATGCCGCGGCCGGAATCCGTGCTCGCGATCGTGTAGGGGCCGGTCGTGATCGGGTACTCCGTGATCACCTGGTCGAGCGACTTCGGCTTGCCGTCCGGCCCCGCGATCCACTTGGGGCTGAACACCGCCAGGCTGGCCGTCTTGAAGATCGTGTCGTCGGTCGCTTCCTTGAGGTCGAAACGGATCGTCCGCTCGTCCAGCACCGTGGCGCTCTTGATGCCCTCGTACTCGGCGCGCACCGCGGGTGCCGCGCCCTTGCTGATCATCATCTCGTACGAGAACTTGACGTCCGCCGCCGTCACCGGGTCGCCGTTGTAGAAGCGCGCCTTCGGGTGCAGGCGGAACGTGATGGACGACTTGTCGGGTGCGACGAACATTTCCTCCGCGAGCAGGCCGTAGATCGTGCCGGGCTCGTCGGCCGAGCGAACCGCGAGCGGCTCGAACATCAGGATCGACAAGCCCGTGGGCGCGCTGCCTTTCAGCGTGAACGGATTGAACTTGTCGAAGCTGGTCCGGCGGTCCGGGTTGCCGAGGTAGACGGTGCCGCCTTTCGGCGCCTCGGGGTTCACCCAGTCGAAGTGCGTGTAGCCGCGCGGATACTTGGGCGTCTCGCCGTAGGCGGCGAACGCGTGCGTCCACACGCCCACCGTCGGCGATGCCGCGGGGGCAGCGGTTGCCGCGGGCGCCGTGCCGGCGGCAGCCGTCGCGCTCGGCGCGGGCGCGGCGGTCGCCACCTGACCCGCCGGCGCCCTGGACGCGCTCGCCGCGGGCGGCGTGGCCGCAAGGGCGCCGCCCGCCACGAGGCACCACGCCGCAAGCGCAATGCGCACACCGGCACGAAGGGGGGAATTCGGGAACGGAGTCATCGCAATGTTCTAGAAAAACGCCAGATATAGCGGCTTCGCCTTAACTCCGACTTAACGGCGGCTGGTGGCCCCGCGCGCCTGCCCCGGCGGGCGCGATGATCCCTGTTCCCGGGGCGAAGTGCAAATCCCGGTCCGGTCGCTTGAGGCCCGACCCGGCCAACAAACAATGAGGGTCAGACTCGAATTGAAGTAAAGCTTTGATTCGAGTCTGACCCTCATTGTCGGGCCGGGCGCTATTTTCCCACGGCTTCGAGCAGGACGTCCGCGAACAGGCCCGCCACGTCGAACCCGGATTGCTCGGCGATCTCGACGAAGCAGGTCGGCGAGGTCACGTTCACTTCGGTGAGGCAGGGGCCGATCACGTCGAGGCCCACGACCAGCAGGCCTTCCGCCCACAGCGTGGGGGCGAGCGCCTCGGCGATCTCGCGGTCGCGCGCGGAGAGCGGTCGCGCCTCGCCGCGACCGCCGGCCGCGAGGTTGCCGCGCGTCTCGCCGGGCTTGGGGATGCGGGCGAGGCAGAAGGGCACCACCTGGCCGCCGATGACCAGCACCCGCTTGTCGCCGTCGACGATCTCGGGCAGGTAGCGCTGCACCATGACGGTCCGCCTGCCGTGATGGGAGACCGTCTCGACGATCACGTTGCGATTGGGGTCCGCTTCGCCGATGCGGAAGATCGACGCGCCGCCCATTCCGTCGAGCGGCTTGATCACGACGTCGCAGTGCTCGTCGATGAACTGTGCGATGAGCGTCGAGTCGCGCGTCACGAGCGTGGGCGACGTGTACTGCGGGAACCGCGCGATCGCGAGCTTCTCGTTGTTGTCGCGCACCGCGCCCGGCCGGTTGAACACGCGCGCACCTTCGCGCTCCGCGCATTCGAGGAGGTACGTCGAATAGACGTACTCCATGTCGAACGGCGGATCCTTGCGCATGACCACCGCGGCGAACTCCGTGAGCCGGCGGATTTGCTCGGCGCCCTCGGTGTGCCAATGATGATTGTCGGCGAAGAGCTCGAGCGGGCGCACGCGCGCGCGGGTGACGCCGGCGTCCCAGAAGAGGTCGGCCTGCTCGAGCGCGAAGACGCGATGCCCGCGGCGCGCGAGCTCGCGCATCATCGCGATGCTCGAGTCCTTGTAGGCCTTGAGCTCGCGCAGCGGATCGAGGATGAATGCGAATTCCATGGTCGACTCGGTTCGGCGCGGAGGATGCGCATCGTAACCCATCGGGCCGGCGATCCCGGCCGACCCTTGATCCGGTTCATGCGAGGTGAGGCGTGGCCGGACGGTGGCCGGCGCTCCCCTCACCCCAACCCTCTCCCCCTGCGGGGGCGAGGGGGCGTTGGGGCTGCCGACGCACATTCTTGCGAGCGCAGGGACGAACGCTTCGCCCATGCCGGACCCCTCAGCCCCACGAGCCCCTTTGGCCGCGTCGACGCTTCGACCCCGAACCACTCGACTGCACGGATCGAGACGGCGCCCCATTTCTCCTCCCTCTCCCCGCTTGCGGGGAGAGGGTTGGGGTGAGGGGTCGCCGGGAAGGATGCACTCTCGAACTTCGCCGCGCGCTTCAGCCTCCATCGCGCAGCATCCGCGCCAGCGCCGCCAGCTCCTTCGCGGCCGCCCTGGCCGCCAGCGCCTCGGCACGCCGGTACCGCTGCACGATCTCGACGCCGAGCGGCGTCAGCGCCGTGCCGCCGCCGCGCTTGCCGCCCGCCTCCGCCTCGACCACCGGCCGCGCGAAGCATCGATTCATCGTATCGACCAGGAGCCATGCGCGACGGTAGGACATGCCGAGTTGCTTGGCCGCCGACGTGATCGATCCGGTGGCCGCGATCGCCTCGAGCAGGTCGACCTTGCCCGGACCGACCGCGATGTCGTCACCGCGCGTGATGCGCAACCGGAACTGCGCGCGCGCCGCGCCGGCGTCCGCTGCTGCCATGGCGTTCCCCTCGAATCAGGTGCCGGCCGCGAGCGCGTCCGGGTACAGCTCGCCCAAGGTCGCGCGCGCGGTCTCGGCCAGCAGCGGCCGCAACGCGAGCGTGGCCGCCTCCGGATCGCACGCCGGTCCCCGCTGCGCGAACACGGCGACGTACGCCGCGCGCCGCGCGGCCACGGCACCCTCGACCACCGGCCTCCAGTACGGCGGATATTCGCTGTCGCGATAGTCGCCGCGCCCGCGTCCATAGTGGGCGATCGCCAGGTAGCGCAACAGCATCGACACGACGAGCCGCTCCAGGAATGCGTCGTCCCAGCGCACCGCGTCATCCGTCTGGCCGCGCGCGACGTTGAGCGCACGGGCGACGCCCGCACCGCCCAGCGCGCCCAGCACCGCGCCCGTCAGCATGCCGGCGCCAAGCGTGAGTCCGCCCGCCGCCAGGTCCGCCGCGAGGCCCGTCATCGCGCCCGACACGATGCCGCCGACGGCCGCGGCCTTGCCCTCGTCGACGGGACCTTCGCGCGCAAGGTCGGTCGCGACGCGCGCCTCCACATCGTCGGCGGCCTGCCCGGACAATTCGATACCGCGCAATCACGCGCGTCATCGCGGCGGCGATGTCGGCTTGCAGCGGCCGCGCCAGTTCGCGCAACGCGCGCCCCGCGCTCTCGTCCGCGTCGCCGCCGCCCACGCCCAACGCATTGCCGAGCCGGCGCAGCATCGGCGGCGACGGCACGACGACCCGCGCGCAGATCGCGTTCGCGACGGGCACGGCGAGCGCCGCGATCGCGTCGTCGAACTGCGCCCAGCGGCTCGCGGCCCACGCGGCGGACAGTCGCGCGAAACCTGCACGGCGCTCCGGCGCGAGCAGCGGGGCGATCGCCGCGAACAGCGTGAACTCCTGCACCCAGCAGCGCGCGAACGCATCGAGCGCGAGCACGTCCCGCACGTGGGGATGCGGGGCGAGCGCTTCGCGCCAGCGCGCAACCTCGGCGGCCTCGTCCGCCGCGGGGCGCGGCCGGCCGGTCTGGTTGAGCAGCACCAGCACCGGCTTGCCCAGCCAGCCGAGCACGTCGAGTTCGGGTTTGAGGTATCCGGCGTCGCCGGGCGCTTCCGCAGCGTTGACGAGGTAGAGGATCACGTCCGCGCTGTCGCGCACGTTGCGCACCGCCTGCTGCGTCAGCCAGAACGGGCGGTCGCGCCAGCGGTCCCACAATTGCGCGAGGAACCACACGACGGGGTTCGCCTGCTGCGCAAGCCGGCGCGCGAGACGCGCGCTGTCGCCGAAGCCGGGCGTGTCCCACAGCACCAGCGCATCGCCTTCGGCCGTCGTCAGGAGCGGGAACGACGTCGCCTCCGTCGTCACGTGCGGCGCATCGCGCACTTCGCCGACGTCGCGCGCGAGCAGCGTGCGCGCGAGCGTGGTCTTGCCCGCGTTGGTGTGCGAGATCAGCGACAGCGCGATGGTCGCGGCGGTCATTCGTGCCCGCCTTCGAGTGCCGCTTCGAGCGCCGCCTCGGCGGCCTCGGCATCGGGCGCTCCGAGATCGACGAACACCGGCGTCAAGCGCGTGCTCGGTCGCCAGCGCGCGCCACAGCGCCCGGCGCGCGTCGCGCCGCGCCACGTCGTCGGGCCAGCGCGTGTTGAACGCCGCCTCGTCGACCACGGCCATCAGCGGTCGTGCGCGCGGCTTCAACGTGGCGAGCATGCGCCCGTGCGCCTCCGGCTCGGGCGTGGCCGTCGCGTTGAACAGCACGACCAGCGGTGCCCCGTCGGCCGCCGCGGCGTCGGCGGGGACCCGGTCTTCGTCGCCGTAGGCAACGGGCGCCGCGACCGCGAGCGCGACGTTGCCGCCGAGCGCGCGGCCGAGCAGTCCTTCGAGCGCGGCGAGCAGCGCCGGGGTCGCCTCATAGCTGTACGGCACGACCCGGACCGTGGCGGTGCCCGGGTGGAAGCCGCGCAGAAGCCGCGCGAAGTAGGGATCGCGGAGGTCGTCGAGCAGGTGCGCTTCGCGATGGCGTTCGAGCACGAGGGCGCCGAGCGCCAGCAGCAGGCGCGGCACGATGACGACGACCGCGAGCGTCGCAGCCATCAGGTGCAGCCACAGCGCCGCATTCTCGCTCGCGGGCGCGCGGATCGCCGCGACCTGCGCGACGTCGGGCACGGGAATGCGCGTGACCTCCGCCCCGGCCCAGTACGCGGCGGCGACGATGCCGCGCACGGCGGACGCGTCGAGGAACGTGCTCTCCCACGTCGCGCGGTATTCGAACGCGAGGCCGCGCACGTAGAGCCCCGCGATCACGCCCAGCGCGAGCGCCGCGGCGGCGACGTGCAGGATGCGCGCCGCCCGCGCCGCGTAGACCGGCGTCGCGAGCGCCGACCACTGCGCGACAAAGAGCCGATGCGCGCGCGGCGTCGGATCGTCGTCCGCGCGCGGTCCGCCGCGCACGCGGCGCACCACGCCGGCCAGGCGGGCGACCAACCCGCGCAAGGGCCCGGGCGCGCTCGCCTCGCCGTAGCGCAAGACGAATCCGCCGGCGAGCAGCGCGTAGACGACCAGATTCCACGCGAGGAGCGGCAGCACGGGCGAGTAGAGGATGTTGATCCGTTGCGCACCGCCGACGGCATCCGCCGCCGCGCCGAATGCGAACGCGAGCGCGACGATCGCCGTGCCGACCCAGGGCCGCCATCGCCACGCCGCGGCGAATCGCGCGAAGTCCTGGCGGCGCTGCTCGAGTCGCTCCAGCGCGAGCTGCGCGCGCCGTGCGACGAACGCGACGCGCGGGGCGTCCGCACCCACCACTTCGGCGGCGGCGCGACTGGCCCACGACCGATCGTCGTCGGTCCAGAGCGTGCGGGCGCGGTCGGCGGTTTCGACGGCGCGTACGGCCGTCACCGCGAGTGCTGTGCGTTCGTCCATGGCGGAACAAAAAGGGGGCACCGCCATGATGCCCGATTTCCGCGCAGGTCCGGACCGCCGGACGCAACCCGCGCGCGGCGAGTCGCCGCCGCGATCCGCACCGGTGGTTCGCGCGCCCTCTGCACCGCGCAGCGCCGATGCGCGCGACGCGCTACTTCCGCGGCGTCAACGGCCCCCGCGCCAGCGACGGGCGGCGGCCGAAGTCGGGCAGGCCGGGACGCTGCTTCTCGACCAGCTCGACCGCGGTCGCGAGCGCCGTTTCGAGCTGCCGGTCGTGTCCGCTGGCCCCGTCCTGCGGCGCGTTGTCGATCTCGATCTGCGGATCGGTCCCGTAGTTCTCGACGCCGAAGCCGACGTCGGTGAACCAGAACGAGAATTCCGGCTGCGTCGTCTCGGTGCCGTCGACGAGCGCGTGGCGCGGCCAGATGCCGACGACGCCGCCCCACGTGCGCGTGCCGACCAGCGGGCCCAGGCCCATCAGCTTGAAGTTGTGCGAGAAGATGTCGCCGTCGGAGCCCGCGTGCTCGTTGGTGAGCGCGACGACCGGCCCGACCACGGCCTCGTCCGGATAGGGCGACGGCTTGAGCCAGCGCGACAGCGCATAGCCGCTGCGCTTGCGCGCGATCTTCTCGAGCAGCAACTGCGATACGTGCCCGCCGCGGTTGTAGCGGAGGTCGACGATCAGCGCGTCGCGGTCGCACTCGCTGCTGAAATAGCGATGGAACTCCGCGAAGCCCGCCGATTGCATGTCGGGCAGGTGGAAATAGCCGATACGGCCGTTCGACTGCGCATGCACCCAGTCGCGGTTGCGCTCGACCCATTCGCGATAGCGCGCGGGCACCTCGTCGGGCAACGTGGTGACGAGCGCCGTGCGCGTCGTGCCGTCGGCCGCCGCGAGCGTGAGTTCCACCTTGGCATTGGCCTGGTGCACGAGCAGCGCCTGCGGCGGCACCGTCCGCGACACCGGCTGCCCGTTGACCGCGACGATGCGTTCGCCGACCTTCGCCTGCACGCCGATCGCATTGAGCGGCGAATCCGCGCCCGGCTCCCATGGATCGCCGGCGACGATGCGCGCGATCTCGTAGCTCGTGCCGTCGGCGGCGAGCTTCAGGTCGGCGCCGAGCTGGCCCAGCGGCAGCGCGGGCGGCTTGCGATGATCGCCGCCCATTTCGTACGCGTGCGACGTACCGAGCTCGCCCTGCAGTTCCCAGATGAGGTCGGAGAGTTCCGCGCGCGTGGCCACGCGCGGCAGCAGCGGCGCGTAGCGGTCGTAGATCGCCGTCCAATCGATGCCCGACATGTCGGGCGTCCAGAAATTGTCGCGCTGCAGGCGCCACACTTCGCGCAACATCTGCCGCCACTCGCCCGGCGGATCGATGGAGACGCGCACGCGCGCGAGGTCGATCCATCCGCTCTTGCGCGACGGCGCGTCCGACGGCGTGGCGCCGCGTTCCGGCTCCGCCTTGCGGTTGGCGGCGAGCGCGCGCAGCCGCTTGCCGTCGCGGATGACGAGCGTCGTGCGGTCGGCGGCGACGACGAAGCGGTCGACCTTCTCGACCAGCGTCTCCGTGCGCAGCGTGTCGAAGTCGAAGAGCTGGAGCCGGCCCGGCGCCTCCTTGTGTCCGCCGCGCCCGTGCGCGCCGACGATCGGCAGCAGCGTCCAGATCACCTTGTTGCCCGCCACCCCGGCGATCTGCCCGAACTTGCCTTCGTTCACCGGAAATGCCGCCACCCGGCGGACGATGCCGTCGAGGTCGACGCGCACCGGACCGGCCGGCTTCGCGGCCGGCGGCGTTGGCTCCTCGGGCTTCATGCCCCTGGGCGCCGGATCGAACGGCGGACGCGCCCCCGCGGCGAGCGCGATCAGGTACGGCCGCGCCGCGCGCGGGAAGGACAATTCGAACTGCACGCTGTCGTAGACCGGATCGAACGTCCGCACCGACAGGAAGTAGAGGTAGCGGCCTTCGGGATCGAACGCCGGCGCATAGTCGCGGAATTCCGGCAGCGTCACGAGCGTGCCGGTGGCGCCGGCGACGTCGTGCAGCTTGATCGCGCAATGGCGCGCGTCGGTCCAGTACGTGTACGCGAGCCACGCGCCGTCGGGCGACCACGCGAGGTCCTCGGTGCGACCCGCATCGCTGCGATCGGCCGTCGTCAGCACGCCGGACTCGACGTCGCCCAGCAGCACTTCGTTGCGATGATTGGCGATCGCGACCTGCGTGCCGCGCGGCGCCGCGAGCATCGTGATCACGCGGCCCACGTCCCACGGCAGTTCGCGCGCGACGCCGTCCTTGAACACCTGCACGCGCTCCTCGCCCGAGCCGTCGGCGACCGCGACCAGCGTCGTGCCGTCGGCGAGCCACTGCGCGTGCCGGTGGCGTCCGCCGGCGGCCGCGGAGCAATGGCGCACCGCGCCTTCCCACAGCCCGAACGTGACGAGCTTGCCGCGCACGTCGAGCGCGAGACTGTGTCCCGCCGGATGCACGTCGAACCCGCCCAGGTTGTCGGCGGCCGCGACGAACTTGCGCGCCGCCTGCGTGCGATGCGCAGGCACCGCGATCGGCACCTTGCGCGTCGCGCCGTCCTCCGGATCGAAAATCCAGAGTTCGCCGCCGCACTGGTAGACGATGCGCCTGCCGTCCGTCTGCGCGTGGCGCGCGTAGTAGTCGTCGTGGTCGGTATGCCGCGCAAGATCGCTGCCGTCCGGCTTGCAGGAATGCAGGTTGCCCACGCCGTCGGCGTCCGTCAGGAAATAGACGCGGTCGCCGACCCACATCGGGCACGTGATGTTGCCCTCGATCTGCGTCATCCGGCGGAACGTACCGCCACCCTCGGCATCGACCCACAGGTGCCCGGCGGTGCCGCCGCGGTAGCGCTTCCAGCGCGCCGGGTCTGCGGTGTTGCGGCCAATGACCCTCGCGTTGCCCTTGCCGTAGGCCAGGTGATTGACCTGGCCGAGTGAGAGCAACTGCGGCGTGCCGCCCGCGGGATCGAGCGTGAACGCGCGGTAGTTGCGGAAGAACGGCTGGCCATGCGTCGTCACGAACAGGATGTGCCCATCGGGCGTCCAGCCGCGGACCATCACGTCGGGGCCGAGCCACGTCATGCGCCGCGCCGCGCCGCCCTCCGCCGGCATCAAGTACACCTCCGGATGCTGCTCGTCGCGGCTGACGAACGCGAGGTGCTTGCCGTCCGGCGACAGCGCCGGCGTGGACGGCTCGCCCAGTCCGGCGGTCAGCCGCCGCGCGATGCCGCCCGCGGCGTCGACCGACCACAGGTCGTCGTCGCAGACGAAGACGATCGCGTTGCCGCGGATCGTGGGATGACGCAGATAGCCTTGCTGGCTCATGGTGTGGGTGTCCATGCGTGGACGCGGCCGCGCGTCGTGCGCAAGCGGCCGCGGCATTGACGGGAACGGGGCGCGAGCCCGTGATGGTAGCCGAGGCGGCACGATGCCGGGTGCGCCGCGACGAATGGCGGCCAGGGCGGACGAACGGCGGCGGGGTTGGCCGGCAAGCGGCGCAGAGGCGGGAAACGCCCGCGGGTCCGGCGGACGGCGCGCAGACGCGATGTGTGGCATCGCCTTCATCGCCGACGGCAAATGCGCGCGCGACGTGCCGCGCGACCGGCGACGTGATCGACGCGCCGGCCGAGCGAGTGGCGTTCGTCGCGCGCTGGCGACGTCCCGTCGATCGTCAGGACGAGGTTTGCGCCACCGGTACCTGGCCACCGTTCGCCGCCATGTGGCCGGCGGCAGGCCCGTCGCACGCTTGAACGCGCGCGCGAAAGCTGCCTCCGAGTCGTAGCCGACTTCGAGGCCGATCGCGGCCACGGTGGCGTTCGAGTCGCGCAGCAGGCCCGCGGCGACCTGCATGCGCCACTGCGCGAGGTACTGGATCGGCGGCTGTCCGACGAACTGCACGAAGCGCTCGTGCAACGCGGAGCGGGACAGTCCAACCTGCCGGCCCAGCTCGTCGAGCGTCCAGGCGTCGGCAGGCCGCTGGTGCAGGAGCGTCAGCGCGCGTCCGACAAAGCGGTCGCGCAGGCCCGCGAGCCAGCCGGTGCCATCGGCGGGCAGCGCGTCCACGTACCGGCGCACGGCATCGACGAACAGCATCTCGCTCATGCGCGCGAGCATCGCCTCGCTGCCGGGTCGGCTCGCATGCGACTCGGCCACGGCCTGCGCGAGGAACGGCACGACCCAGCCGCCGCCATCGATCGCACGCAGGTGGAGCATGCGGGGCAGGGTCGCGATCAGCGGATTGAACGGCGTGACATCGCAACTCAGGAAGCCGCACACGATGCTGGTAAGCCCGCGCTGGCCGGGGGGTGCCGGGAGCGGTCCGCTGGTGCCCTCGTAGGCGATGCGGATCGGCAGTGCGTCGATCCTTGCACCGTGGTACCACGCGACGTTCGGGTCCGCGCGCATCCCGGGCGCGCTCGACATGACATGCGCGTCGCCGTGCGGAAACAGCACGATGTCCCCGGCGCCCATGCGCGCGGGCGGCTGCCCGACGATACCGGCCCAGCAGTCGCCGTCGATGACCACGTGGTACTGCATCATGTGTTCGGCGCCCGGCATCACCACCGCCACGATTTCCTTCGCCGCGGGCGCCTCTGCCGCCCATTCCCGGCCGCCGCTCACATAGAAGTAGACGGCGCCGCGCAACCGCACCGTCCGCAGCACGTCGGACAGCGTGTCTTGGCTCATTTCGCTCTCCCTCGCCGGAGTCTCGGGCAAGCCGCGCGGACGCCCGGGCAAGCTCGCGCCCGACTCCGCCGCCGATCAGGACGCGCGAGCAAATTTGCAGGATGCCCGGCGCAGCGTCAAGCCGCGCGGCCGTGAAGAATCCGCTGCAGCTTCACGCGGAACCCGCGGCCAACCCATCCTCATCAACCGGAAAGACATCAGACGATGAACTACCCGACCATGCCAACTTCGAGCGAGGTCGCGGCCTTGCAGGCCCGCGGACTCGTGCGCCCGCCTCGCTGGCGCGACGGTACGCGCCCGGTCCTGCTCCGACTGGCGCGATGGCTCGTCGAAGCCATCAACGCATGGCGGCAAGCTGCGCGCGACCGCGACGTGCTGCGTAGCCTCGGTGCGCGCGAGTTGCGCGACATCGGACTCGCGCGCCCCCACGAATTGACGATCGGGGAAAGCGCCATCGGACGCTTCTGAACCGCTTTCGTTGCGCGTCGACCGACCGTTGCGCGGGTGGCCGGTCGGCGCCATCCCCCTGTCGAGTCCCGCGCATCCATCCAACGCATTCCCTGAAGGAGTTACCCATGTCCTCACCAGTGCAGATCGCAACACCGGCCGGAACGTCGCCACAACCCGACTTCGCCGGCATCAAGCAGAAGCAGCAGGCCACGTGGGCCAGCGGCGACTTCGCCGTCATCGGCACGACGCTGCAGATCGTCGGCGAGTCGCTCGCCGAGGCCACCGACATCCGCGCCAGCGAGCGCGTGCTCGACGTCGCCGCCGGCAACGGCAACGCCACGCTTGCCGCGGCACGCCGCTTCGCACAGGTCACGTCGACCGACTACGTGCGCGCGCTGCTCGACAAGGGCGAACGGCGCGCGGCCGCCGAGGGCCTCGACGTGCAGTTCCGCGTGGCCGACGCGGAGGACCTGCCGTTCGCGGACGCGAGCTTCGACGTCGTGTTGTCGACATTCGGTGCGATGTTCACCCCCGACCACACGCGTCCCGCGCGCGAGATGCTGCGCGTCGTGCGCCCCGGCGGGCGAATCGGCCTCGCGAACTGGACGCCCGAGGGCTTCATCGGCCAGCTGTTCAAGGTCATCGGTCGCTACCTGCCGCCGCCCGCCGGGTTGAAGTCGCCGGCGTTGTGGGGAACGGAGCCGCATATCGTCGAACTGTTCGGCACGCAGGCGGCGCAGATCCGGGCCGAGCGCAGGCACTTCAATTTCCGCTACCGCTCGGCCGCCCACTGGGTCCAGATGTTCCGCGATTTCTACGGCCCGGTCCACAAGGCGTTCGCCGCACTGGATGCGCCGGCCCAGAAGTCGCTCGAGGCGGACATCGTAGCGCTGCTCGACGGGCGCAACGTCGGCGGCCGGCACTCGCTGGTGGTGCCCGGCGAGTACCTTGAAGTCATCGTGACCAAAGGCTGATACGGGAGGATGCGAGATGCCTGCCACCGCGGAAGTTCTGGACCATCACCTGAAGTGCTTCGGCGAGCGCGACCTCGAGGGCATCCTGTCCGACTACGCGCCGGACGCGTTGCTGTTCACGCCGGACGGGCCGCTGCGCGGCCCGGACGCGATCCGGCCGCTCTTTGTCGCGATGCTGGCGGAGTTCGGCAAGCCGGGCGCCGCGTTTCGCCTGCAGCGGCGGTCGGTCGATGGCGACCACGCGTTCATCGTGTGGTCCGCGGAGACCGCCGACAACGTGTATGAGCTTGCCACCGACACGTTCGTCGTGCGCGACGGCCGGATCGCGGTCCAGTCGTTCGCGGGCAAGATCACGCCAAGACGTTGACGGCGGTGCCGCGACCGCCGCAAGGCGGCGCGGCGAGTGCCGTTCCGATCTTCGGCGGAACAGGTCGTGTTGCCGGCGCGTTCGCCTATCGCCAGGGGTTGGCGCGCCACCACTGCATCGTGTTGTTGCTCGCCGTCTCGCGAAAGACGACCGGCATGAGCGACGCGAGCACGCGCGCGTCGCGTTCGGCATCGAAGGAAACGGCGGCGGCGCGCACGCCTGCCTCGTCGATGGCCAGTTCGAACGCGACGGGCGGCACGTCGCGCGGAAACGGCACGTAGACCGCGCCCCACGCGGTTTCCAGACGCACCAGCGCGCCGCCTCCGGGGGAGACGAGACGCGTGATTCCGAGTGCGCGCAGGTCCGGTGCGTAGGGCATCGCCAGCACGGCCAGCGCCGGTTGCTCGGGCGCGCGCAACGGCTGCGTGGAAGCGCACGCGCCAAGCAGCGCGAGGGACGCGAACAGGACGAACAGGCAGCGCATGACGCCCGTCGCTCCGCTCGCCGAGTTATGGGCACGACTTTCCGGAGATTTTCCCAGTTCCATTGATCCGATCGTATCGCTTCGCCGCATCCATTCGGTCTTCCGGCACCCGTTCGCGGGCAGGATGTAGCGGCCACTTGGCCTTGCGTCGTCCACAGGGCGATCGACCGGATCGTCCGTTACGCGACAGTGACCTTCCCGCTCCGGGCCTTTCCGGAAGCGCTCACGTTGAGGGCGGTGTGTTCAGGCCCCGTCATCGAGCACCAGCGCGAACGCCTGATCTTCGCTGAGCGCCGCGCCCTCGGCGCGCAGGCGCACGCGGACGTCCTCGGTCAACGTGTCCGGGACGCCTTGCTCAAGCCATGCAGCACGTCCCCCGACGGACATTCCCGTCCACGCGCGCACTTGCAACGCGTAGCCGACGAACCGGACGGCCGCCTCGTGGTGCCCGCGGTCGGTCGCGAGGCGCGGCAGCACGTCGAGCAGGATGTTCTGATCGGCCTCGCGGCGAAGCAGCGCATACGCGCGGCGCGCCTGCACCAGCGCCTCGTCGAGTTCGCCGGTCTGGCGCAGCGCTTCAGCGAGGTTGAGACCATGTGGCCCGCCGACCAGCCGGAATCCAGCCGGTCGAGTTCGGCGATCACCGTGCGCAGCGCCGGGAATCGCCCGGGCCGGCTCGCCGCCCCAGACGTCGCAGGTCGCCACGTTGCCGAGCGCCAGTTGCTCGCTCAACGCGATGCCCGCCTCACGGTTGAGATCGGCCTGCCGCTGCGCGTGCTGCCGGGCCTCGGCGTAGCGTCCGGCATTGAGGGCCACGATCCACTCCGCGAACGCGAGTCGCGCCCGCCACTGGCTGCGGCCACTCGGGACGCTCGAGACGTGCGGCCTCGACCAGCGCCGGCTCGGCCGCCGCGAAGTCGAGCCGTCGCCCGCCGATTGCCGCGCGGACGATCAGCGCCTCGTATAGCCGTTCGGGAACGCCCTGCGCGCGGTAGAGATCGGCCGCACGGGCGGCGGCGTCGAAGCAACGCGCCGATCGTCGAGAACACGCCGAGCACGGCCACGGTCAGCCAGTAGCGCGCGGCCAGCGCCGGCGGTGTCGAGTCGGTGACGTCCGGCTCGAACGCGTGCACGCGCCGCAATCCCTCGGCCTGGCTCGCGTTGCTCAGCCAGACGCCGCTCGACTCCGCGGCGAGCAGCACGCCGAGCGCGCGGTCGCCGTCCGGGCCTGCCGCCCACTCGAGTGCCGCGCGCACGTTGTCGACCTCGACGGCGAAGCTCGCCGCGTTCGTGCGGTCGAACGACAGTTGACCGGCACCGAGGCGTTGCAGCAGTGCGACGACAGCACCTGCGCATGCCGGCGCAGGACCGCAGGCATCTCGCCCGAAGCAGCGAGGCGCTCGACCGCGAACGCGCGCGTCGTCTCGAGCAGGCGATATCGGGGAACGCCCGCACCTTCGGCCATGACGAGCGACTTGTCGACCAGCTGACCGAGCGCGTCGAGCACCGCCCACTCGTCGAGCGCGCCGTCGGCGGCGAGCTGCTGAGCCAATTCCAGCGTGAAGCCGCCCGCGCACGCGCCCAGGCGGCGGAAGACCACCTGCTCCTGCTCGCCGAGCAGCCCGTGGCTCCACTCCAGCGCCGCCCGCAGCGTCTGGTGCCGGCGCAACACCGTGCGCGCGCCGGCCGTCAGCAAGCGGAAGCGTTCGTCGAGCCGCGCGCGCAGCCCGTCGACGCCGAGCAGCGGCACGCGCGCCGCCGCCAGTTCGATCGCGAGCGGGATGCCGTCGAGCCGCGTGCAGACGTCGGCGACGGCGGGAAGCATGTCCGTCGTCAGGCGGAAACGCGGATCGGCCGCGGCAGCGCGCTCGACGAACAGCGCGACCGCGCCGCACCGTTGCGCGTCGGCGAATGATCGCATCCGACCCCGGGCACCGTCAGCGTGCCCAGTCGGTAGCTGTGCTCGGAGCCGGCCTTCAACGTCTCCTGCGAGGTGACCAGAATCCGCACGCCCGGCGCCCGGTTGACCAACAGGTCGACGACCGGCGCGATGGCATCGAGCAGGTGTTCGCAGTTGTCGAGCGCCAGCAGCAACCGGGCGTCCGCGAGCGCGGTCGCGAGCGCTTCCGGCGCCGGGCGGTCCGAGGCCAGGCCCACGCCCACGGTGCGCGCGATCGTCGCCGCGCACCAGGCTGCCGTCGGTCAGCGCGGCCAGTTCGATCCACCACACGCCGTCCGGGAACCGCTCCCGCAGCGACGCGGCGACGGCGAGCGCGAACGCCGTCTTGCCGATGCCGCCGGCGCCGACGATCGACACCACGCGATGCGCGTCGACCAGGCGTGCGACCTCGACCAGGTCGGCGTCGCGGCCGAAGAGCGGCGGCGTCACGGCCGGCAGGTTGCCGTTCCGGACGGACACCGGTGCGGGTGCGGGCGAGGCGTCGGGAGGCGACGCGACCGGGAGGTCCTCGGCGAGCGGCTGGGCGAACCGGTAGCCGCGGCCGGGGATGGTCGCGATCGCATGCGGTCCGAGCAGCTTGCGCAGCGCCCCGACCTGCACCTGCAGGTTGTTCTCCTCGACGACGAGCTTCGGCCAGACGATGTCCAGCAATTCGTTCTTCGAGACCACACGATCGCGCCGCTCGACGAGCGCCAGCAGCAGGTCGAACGCACGCGCACCGAGCTTCGCCGGCCGGCCGTCGACTTCGACGTGCCGCAGGGCAGCGTCGATCACCGTGTTGCCGAACCGGTAACGTGGGGACGACTCCATCGCGCGGACATTATTCCAGAGGGCGCGAGGCGGGGGTGCGATTCGCTCCCCGCGAGTGGCATGCCTGTGGTCGTCCGCTCAATGGTGCCCGGACGAGGCGATTGTCCGATGGCGGGGGGCCGAGGCCGGCCGCCGCCACGCGGGAAACCCGGCCAGGGAACGTCTGCAATAGGCGTCCGTCGGGTCCGTGGATGACGTGAAGCCGGCGTTGCGCCTTTTGCTCACCGGCACTGCAACTGCGAGATCAGGCGGCCGCCTTGGGGCGCTTAGTTGGCAACTAAGGCGACGACCGCCAAAAGAGCGTACGAAGAAACGAGCGTCGTGCGGCTGGCTGCGTGCGCGTCGTCGACGGCGGGACTTTCGCAGAGGTTCCCTAGTCCCGGCGCGGCGCCGCCGGCTCGGGGCCGACACCGTACGGCGGCGGCAGGATCGCGACGAGGCGCCGGAAGAGTTCGCGGAACGCCTTGCCCGCCGAAGCGCCGACCACGGGATCGTCGTTCGACGCGAACGCCGCGTCGATCGCGTCCCAGTCTTCGGGCAGCAGCGCTTCGGCGGCCAGCGGCAGCACCTGCTCTTCCTCACGGCGCATGTGCAGCCAGTGGAAGTGCGAATAGCGATCGACACCTTCGACGAACGCCGGCAACGCCGCGGGATCGGCTCGATAGCGCTCCCACATCGCCTTCAACTCGACGAAGCGCTCGCCGCCGATCGCGTGCTCGCGGTGCAGGCTGTCGAGCAGCGGCGCGGCCTCCGGCCGGCGCACGCGCAGCCGCGCGAACAGGAAATCGTCCTCCTTCGGATGATGCAGGCGCTCGGGGAACGCCTCGATGTAGTGGAACAGCGCGGCGAGCACCGCGTGGTCGGGCGCCATCCGTCCGGCGGCGATCTCCGCCACCAGATGATGCAGCGCCTCGATCACCGCGGTGATGGCGCGGTGCTCGTCCTGGATGATCGCGATCGCTTTCATGTCGCTTCGGCTCCCCTGTCGCGGATCACGCCACCGACACCAGCCGGTGCAGCGTGGCCTCGTCGGCCAGCAACGCCGTGCTCGCCGACCGGTGCACGACGCGACCGCGCTCCAGCACGACCGCCTGCCGCGTGAGCGAGAGCGCGAGCTTCGCGTGCTGCTCGACGACGATCACGGCCATGCCGCTCTGCGTGAGGAGGTCGCGGATCACGTTCATCAGCTCCTGCACGATGATCGGTGCCAATCCCTCCATCGGCTCGTCCAGCAGCAGGAGGCTCGGGTTGACCATCAGCGCGCGGCCGATCGCGAGCATCTGCTGCTCGCCGCCCGAGAGCTGGTTGCCGAAGTTGCCGCGCCGCTCCGCGAGGCGCGGAAAGACCTCGTAGACGCGCGCCACGTTCCAGTGGCCGGGCCGCGCCACGGCCGTCAGGTGCTCCTCGACGGTGAGCGACGGGAACATGAACCGCTCCTGCGGCACCCAGCCCAGGCCCGCCTGGCTCCGGCGATAGGTGGGGAGCGCGGCGAGATCCTTGCCGCGCCAGCGCAACCTGCCCCCGCGCACGCGCGTGAGCCCCATCAGCGTGACCAGCAGCGTCGTCTTGCCCATGCCGTTGCGCCCGAGCAGCGCCAGGCTGTCGCCTTCGTCCAGCGCGAGCGAGACATCCTCGAGCACGATGCCGTCCCCGTAGCCGGCGGTGACGCCTTCGACCGCGAGCAGCTCAGCCATGCTGCGCCTCGCCCAGGTACACCTCGCGCACGCGCGGATCGGCGGCGATCTCGGCCGGCGTGCCCTCCGTCAGCACGCGGCCGCCCACGAGCACGGTGATGCGCTCGGCGAACCGGAACACGAGCCCCATGTCGTGCTCGATGAACAGGATCGTCACGTCCTTCGGCAGCGCGGCGATCACCGCGAACAGTTCCGCGCTCTCGCCGGCCGGAATGCCGGCGGCCGGCTCGTCGAGCAGCAGGATCCGCGGCTTCGTCGCGAGCGCCAGCGCGATCTCGACCAACCGCTGCTTGCCGTACGGCAGGTTGCGCGTCAGCGTGTTCGCCTCCGCGGCGAGTCCCAGCATTTCCAGCAGCGCCAGCGCCTCGTCCGCCTCGTCCCGCTGCCGCGCCACCGTGCGGTGCCAGATGCCGGCGCGCCCCTTGCGCTCGCATACGGCCAAGGTCGCGGACTCGAGCACGGTGAGGCCGGCGAACAGCGTGTTGATCTGGAACGTGCGCGTCATGCCGCGCTTCACGCGCTCGTGCTGCGCGAGCCCGGTGATGCGCTCGCCCTCGAGATACACGTCGCCGGACGAGGCCGGCAGGACGCCGGTGAGCAGGTTGATGAGCGTGGTCTTTCCCGCGCCGTTCGGTCCGATCAGCGCATGGCGCACGCCCTGCGGGAACGCGAGCGTGATGTCGCTGTTCGCGTGGAATGCGCCGAAATGCTTCGACAGGCCGGTGGTCGAGAGCGCCGCGGTCATGGCCGCGTCCCGCGCACGCGATTCGCGACGGCCTCGAACGCGCCCATGATGCCGCCGCGCGCGAACATCACGACGACCACCAGCAGGAGCCCGAGCCAGAACTGCCAGTACACCGGATTCATGCCGGACAGGTAGTGGTGCGCGATCATGAACACCGTCGCGCCGATGAGCCCGCCGTAGAGGCGGCCGGCGCCGCCCAGCACGAGCATGATCATGAGGTCGGCCGAGCGCGGAAAGCCGAACACGTCGAGGCCGACGAACTGCGTGGTCTGCGCCAGCAGCCCCCCCGCCACGCCGGCCACCCCGGCGCTCACCGTGTAGATCGCGATCAGCCGCCGCGTGACCGGCGCGCCGATGGCGGGCATCCGGCGCACGTTCTCGCGCACGCCGCGCAAGCTCAACCCGAACGGCGAGTTCACGATGCGGCGCATGACGACGAACAGCACGAACAGCACGACGAGGCTGTAGACGTAGGCGGTGGTGCCCGTCATGTCGAACGCGAAGACGCCGAGGACCTTGCCCATCGTCACGCCGGACAGGCCGTCGGCGCCGCCGGTGATCGACGGGATCTGGTTCGCCACCTCGAACAGCATGAGGCCGATGCCCAGCGTCACCATGAGCCGCGCGAGATCCGAACCGCGGACGACGAGGAAGCTCGTCGCGAAGCCGACGACCGCGCCGGCCGCGCCGGCGACGAAGAGCCCGCTGATCGGCTCGCCCCAGCCGTGCACGGCGAGAAGACCGGCCGCATAGGCGCCCATGCCGAAGAACGCCGCGTGACCGAGCGACACGATCCCGGCGTAACCCAGGATCAGGTCGAGCGAGACGGCGAAGAGGCCCGTGATGAGGATCTGGCTGCCGAGCACGCGGTGGTTGGGAAACAGGAAGAAGACGGCGACGGGCAGCAGCCAGAACGCGATCTCGAGCGCCCGCCAGCGGTCGGTGGGCAGGAGCGCGACGATGGTCCGGACGGACGCGGCGGCCGGCGCACCTGCCATGACGCGTGCGTCACTCACGAGGCAACCTCTTCCGTAACTGCGGCTGCCGCTGTAACACAGCGCCGCCCCCTCACCCCCCCGCCCCTCTCCCCTTCGGGGCGAGGGGCGCATCGTGCTCCCTTCCCCCGCGAGCGGGAGAAGGGTCGGGGATGAGGGTGGGCCTCGCCCGCCGCGCTCACTGGACTACCTTCGCGCTGCGCGCTCCGGTATTCGCCCTTGGGACGGCCCGGCGGGCTTGCTGGACTACCTTCGCGCTGCGCGCTCCGGTATTCGCCCTTGGGACGGCCCGGCGGGCTCATGCGCGCCTCCCGTACAGCCCGGCCGGGAACGCGATCATCAGCGCGACCATCAGGAAATAGATGATGAACGAGCCGATCTGCGGCACGTAGTACTTGCCGGCCACGTCGCAGATGCCGAGGATCATCGCCGCGACGAGCCCGCCCTTGATCGTGCCCGCGCCGCCGATCGCGACGACGAGCAGGAAGTACACCATGTACTTCAACGGAAACGTCGGGTCGAGCCCGAGCACGTCGATGCCCAGACCGCCGCCCAGGCCCGCGAGCCCCGAGCCCAGCGCGAACGTCACGCCGAACACGCGGTTCACGTTGATGCCGAGGCCCGCGGACGCAACCGCGTTGTCCACCGACGCCCGCACCTGCGCGCCGAAGCGCGTGCGCACCAGCATGAAGTGGAGCGCGACCGTCACGACGGCGACCATGCCGATCAGGAACAGCCGGTACGCGCCCACGTCGAGCCCCAGCACGCGCACCTGCCCGCGCAGGAAATCGGGCAGGCGCACCGGCTGCTGCGACGGCCCGAAGAAGTACGTCGCCGCCGCCACCGACATGAACACGAGCCCGATCGAGAACATCACCTGGTCGAGGTGCGTGGCCTTGTACAGCCGCTGGTAGAGCGTGCGCTCCAGCACGATGCCGACGACGGCGGCGGCCAGGAACGCCACCGGAAGCGTGGCCAGGAACGGAAAGCCCGCGCGCGTCATCAGCATCACGCACGCGTAGCCGCCGACCATCGCGAACGCGCCGTGCGCGAGGTTGACGAAGTTCATCAACCCCATCGTCACCGACAGCCCGATGCTGATGATGAACAGCAGGCTGCCGTAGGCGATGCCGTCGAACAGCACACCGGCGAAGTTCCCGAGCATGGCGCGTTTCCGGAGGATCGGGGAACGGTCAGTTCCCCGGGTCCTTGACGTTCTCGAACTTCTCGAACTCGATGTTCCACGGCTTGCCGTTGACCATCTTCACTTCGCGCAGGTAGACGGTCTGGACGGGCTGGCGCGTCGCCGGGTCGATCGACATCGGCCCGCGCGGACTCGTCCACTTCATGCCCTTCATCGCCTCGACCAGCTGCTCGCCGGTGGCGTTGGCGCCGGCCTTCTTCACCGCCTCGTAGATCAGATGCATGCCGTCGTACCCGCCGACCGAGTGGAAGTTCGGGCGCATGCCGTTGTTCGCCTTCATGAAGGCGTCGACGTAGGCCTTGTTCTCGGGCGAGTCGTGCGCGGCCGAGTAGTGGAACGACGTGATGACGCCGACCGCCGGCGCGCCCATGCTCTCGAGCAGGTCGTCGTCGGTGACGTCGCCGGTGCCGATCAGGCGGATGCCGGCCTGCTTCAGGCCGCGCTCGTCGAACTGCTTCATCACGGCGAGGCCCTCGCCGGACGGCACGAACACGAACAGCGCGTCGGGCTTCGCGTCCTTCGCGCGCTGCAGGAACGGCGCGTAGTCGGGATTGCGCAGCGGCGTGCGGATCGCCTCGACGATCTCGCCGCCGCCGGCCTTGAACACCGCCTGGAACGTCTTCTCGGCATCGAGGCCCGGGCCGTAGTCGGTCACCATCGTGACGACGCGCTTGATCTTGTTCTTGAGCGCCCATTCGGCGATCGGCGCCGTGACCTGCGGCAGCGTGAAGTTCGGGCGCACGATGTACGGCGAGCGGGTCGGGATCATCCCCGTTGCCGCGGCCATCACGACCATCGGCACCTTCGCCTCGGTCGCGACGGGCGCCGCGGCGAGTGCCAACGGCGTCAGGCCGAAGCCGGCCAGCACGCTCACCTTGTCCTGCACCACCATCTCCTGCGCGATGCGCTTGGTGGTCTCCGGTGCCAGGCCGGTATCGTCCTTGACGATCAGCTCGACCTTGCGGCCCGCGACCGTGTCGCCGTTCTTCGCCATGTAGAGCCGCGCGGCCGCCTCGATCTGCTTGCCGGTCGACGCGAACGGGCCGGTCAGCGGCAGGATCAGGCCGATCTTGAGCGGATCGGCGGCAAGCGCGGTGCCGTGCAGCGCGCAGAGCGTCGCCGCGAGCGCCACGCCCTGCAGCACGCGGCGGCGGCTCTCAATAAATCGGTTCTTCATAAGGCCCTCCTTGGTGGGTGAAGCATGTCATCGATTCGCACGCGCCCATTGCACGTGCCCAAACCGGATTTTCTCGCGCGGCACGTCGCCGCGCCGCGCGTTCCCGCCGCGATCCGCGAGTCCGGCAGCCGCCGGCACTTACCGATCCTTGCCGAAATGCGTGACTACATTCGCAAAACTCCCGTCGTTCCCGCGAAGGCGGGAACCCAGTGACTTTCCGCGAACGACGCTGGGTCCCCGCCTTCGCGGGGACGACGGAGTACTTGCCGCGCATTTCCATAATGCTCAACAGATCGGGCCGCGATCGTCAGCCCGCGCATTGGACATCCTTCGCTTCCGGCACGCGTGTCGGGCCGAGCCACTCGACCAGCGCCGCCCCGACCGCGTCGGGCCGCTCCATCGGCGCCATGTGGCCGCAGCGTTCGAGTATCGCCAACCGGGCGCCGGGCACCCGCGCGGCCATCTCCTCGTGCTGCGACGGCGGGGCCCAACCGTCCTCGCGCCCGCACAGGACCAGCGCGGGACAGGCGACCGCACCGAGCACGTCGGTGGCGTCGGGCCGGTCGAGCAGCGCCTCGATCTGGCCTTCGAACTGCCGCGGCGTCCGGCGCGCGAACATGGCGACGATCGCCTCGATCAGCGCTTCGTCGGCGAGCCGCTCCGGGATGCACCATCGGCTGCACCCACGTGCGCGCCATCGCGCGCATCCCGTGCTCGCGCGCCGTCGCAAGCAGCGCAAGCCGGCCGGCGCGTTCGGTGTCGCCCGCCGCACCCGGCGGGCGCGCGCGACAGCCCGTATCGAGCAGCGCCAGCCGCGCCACGCGATCGGGCGCGCGGCGAACGATCTCGAGCGCGACGCGGCCCCCCATCGAATGGCCGGCGACCGCGAACGTCGGCGGCGCGTCCGCGAGCACGCGCTCCGCCATGGCGCCCAGGCTCGTCTCGTCGGCGTAGTCCGGAATGCTGCAATGGGCCACGCGCTCGACGTGCGGCAGCACCGGCGCCCACGCGGCGCGGTCGCAGAGCAGTCCGGGCAGCAGCAGCAGGTTCATGGGATCGCGTATCCGCGCGGGGTCACGCCGCGCGCGCCGCCGGCGCTTGCCGCGGATGGTTCTCCAGCACCATCAGGCCCCCGCGGTGTTCGAGATCGGGATGTGGTAGATCGAGTGCACCTTGGTGACCGCGCCCGGCAGCGCGCCGCGCGCGGCGATCCACGTCATGAGCTCGGTGCCCTGCGCCCCCGCCTCGCGGACGAGGTCATGCGTCGACAGCCGGGTGAGCCGCTCCGGATCGTCGACGATCGCGTCCATGCACATCAGGTCGAACGGCTTGTTGATGAAGCCGGCGCGCTCGCCGTCGAGCTGGTGCGACAGGCCGCCCGTGCCCATCACCAGCACGCGCGCATCGCTGTCCCAGCGATTCGAGCGCGCGCCCCACCGCCTGCCCGAGCCGGTGGCTGCGGCGCAGCGACGGCAGCGGATGCTGCACGTGGTTCATCGCGATCGGCACGATGCGCACCGGCCAGTCGCCGCCGCCCGGCCACAGCAGCGCCATCGGCAGCGTCAGCGCGTGGTCGACCAGCATCTCCTGGCACATCGTGATGTCGAACTCGTCCGCGACCAGCGACTCGATCAGGTGCCACGAGAGGTCGGGTCGCCCTTGAACGGCCGCAGCGTCGGGATGCCCCAGCCTTCGTCCGCATTGCGGTACTCCGGCGCCGCGCCGACGGCGAACGTCGGCAGCTTGTCGAGGAAGAAGTTGAGCCCGTGGTCGTTGTAGAAGACCACGACGACGTCGGGCTTCGCCTTCGCGAGCCACGCGCGCGCGGGCGGATAGCCGTCGAAGAACGGCTTCCAGTACGGGATCCTGCTGCGATGCCCTTGGCGATCGCGCCGCCGATGGCCGGAACGTGCGAACTCGTGACTGCGCCGACGATCGTTGCCATGTCGTCATCTCCCCGCTGCGAGCAGCATCGCCTTGAACGCGTCCTTGGTCATGCCCGTCTGCTGCGCGCCGATGTCCTGCACGTCGAGCTTCGAGGATGCCCGCGAGCTTGGCGAGGTAGTAGATGTTGCCGCCGGCGGCGATCAGCTGCAGCACGTTGCGGCTCTTCACGGCGCGCGAGCTGCTCGTCGGTGAGCCCGTACTGCGCGCAGTAGGCGGCCTCGTCGCGGACGAACGCGTCGCGGTTGTCGGCCGTGTTGAACGAGTAGCACATCCTGTTGAGCGCGTAGCCCTTCCGGGCCATCGCCCCGTCGAAGAGCGTGGTGCCCGGAATGTCCGGCTCGCGTGCGGCGGTGGTCATCGTGATTCCTCCTGGTCGGCGGGCGGCGGCGCTCTTCAGGCGGCCTGTCCCGCGAGCTGCCGCTCGAGCTGCGTCGAGCGTGCGGTAGCACGGCAGCACCTGCGCGACGCTGCGCGTTGGGCTCGCGCCCTTCGCGGATCGCGGCGAAGAACTCGCGGTCCTGCAGCTCGATGCCGTTCATCGACACGTCGACCTTCGACACGTCGATCTTCTCGTCCTTGCCGTCGAAGAGATCGTCGTAGCGGGCGATGTAGGTGCCGGTGTCGCCGATGTAGCGGAAGAACGTGCCGAGCGGCCCGTCGTTGTTGAACGAGAGCGACAGCGTGCAGATCGCGCCGGTGCTCGCCTTCAGCTGGATCGACATGTCCATCGCGATGCCGAGCGTCGGGATGGAGCGGTCCCTGCATCGCATTCGCCGCGACGATCTCGCCGCCGGTCTGGTACGCGAACAGGTCGACCGTGTGCGCCGCGTGGTGCCACAGCAGGTGGTCGGTCCACGAGCGCGGCTGGCCCAGCGCGTTCATGTTCGTGCGGCGGAAGAAGTAGGTCTGCACGTCCATCTGCTGGATGTTGAACTCGCCCGCGCGGATCTTCCGGTGCACCCACTGGTGGCTCGGGTTGAAGCGGCGCGTGTGGCCGACCATCGCGACCTTGCCGGCGGCCTTCTGCGCCGCAGCACGCGCCTCGGCGTCCGCGAGGCTGTCGGCGAGCGGGATCTCGACCTGCACGTGCTTGCCCGCCGCGAGGCAGGCGATCGCCTGCGCGGCGTGCATCTGCGTGGGCGTGCACAGGATCACCGCGTCGACGTCCGGCAGCGCGAGGCTGTCGGCGAGATCGTCGGTGACGTGGCCGATGCCGTACTTGCGCCGCGACCTCCTTCGTCTTCGCGAGCTCGCGGCCCACGACCGAGACGCACTTCCACGCCGTCGATCAGTCGTGATCGCGTCGAGGTGCTTGGTGCCGAACGCGCCGGCGCCGGCGAGCGCGACGATCGCTTGTCATGTGACGCTTGCCATCGCGCTGCGCTGCAACGCTTCGCTCATCGGCGGATTCTCCAGGATCAGGTTGCCCGACGGCGGTGTTCGACGCCGGGACGTGGTAGAAGCGGTGCACGACGCGCGGCGGCGCGTCCGCCATGCGCGCCGCGGGTGATCAGCCACATGACGAGCTCGATGCCCTCGGACCCCGCTTCGCGCACGTAGTCGATGTGCGGCTTGCGCGACAGCGCCTCGGGGTCGGCGATCAGCTGGTCGAGGAACGCGTTGTCGAACTCGCGGTTGATGAGCCCCGCGCGCGGCCCCTGCAGCTGGTGGCTCATGCCGCCGGTGCCCCAGACCTGCACGTTGAGCGGCTCGTCGTACGACTCGACCGCCTTGCGGATCGCGTGGCCCAGCTGATAGCAGCGGCGGCCCGACGGCACCGGATACTGGACCACGTTCACCGCGAACGGGATCACCGGGCACGGCCACGCCGCCGGCTACCCGCACATCAGCGACAGCGGCACCGTGAGGCCGTGGTCCACGTCCATCCGGTTGACGATCGTCAAGTCGAAGTCGTCCAGGATCACCGACTGCGCGATGTGCGAGGCGAGCTCCGGATGGCCCTTGACCACCGGCACCGGCCGCGGGCCCCAGCCCTCGTCGGCCGGCGCGAACTCGTCCGCGCAGCCGATCGCGAACGTCGGGATCATGTCCAGGCTGAACGCCGACGCGTGGTCGTTGTAGACGAGCAAGACGACGTCCGGCCGGTGGGCCTTCATCCACGCCTTGGCGAGCTCGTAGCCCTTGAACAGCGGCTGCCAGTAGGGCTCGGCGGTCTTGCCGAGGTCGATCGCGGCGCCGATCGCGGGCACGTGCGACGTGTAGACGCTGGCGGTGATCCGGGCCATCACTTCTTCTCGCCGACGTAGCGATTGCCCTCGATGGGGCGGCCGCCGCCGATCATCATGTCGCGGTACTGCGTCCTCGGTCATGCCGGTCATGCTGCCCGCCATGTGCTGGAACCTGATGCCGTCGGTCGCGCCGATCTTGGCGAGAAAGTAGATGTTGCCGCCCAGCGCGATGCATCGGTTGAGGTCGCGCGCGAGCACCGCCTGCTGCTGGTCCTCGGTCATCGGCCACTCGTCGAGGTAGGCGCGCTCGTCGGCCTTGAACCGCGGCGCGGTTCTCCGCCTTCATCAGCGACATGCAGAACTGGTTGAGGTGATAGCCCTGGCGCGACTGCTCCGCGTCGAAGATCGTCGTGCCGGGAACGTCCTGGTAGGGTTTGTCGAGAGCCATGGTGGCGCCTTTCATCGAGCGTTGCCGAAATGCGTGCCAGGCGCTCCGTCGTCCCCGCGAAAGCGGGAACCCAGCGACTTGCTTGCACGACACTGGGTCCCGCCTTCGCGGGGACGACGTTGGTCATCGGATTGCCGTCGCTCATATACGTCAGGATCGGTAGTCGTCGTCGGGCCAGTACAGCCGCATCGGATTGTCGACCAGCAGCTTGCGCTGCAGCTCGGGGGTCGTCGCGATGTGCGGCACGAAGTCGACCAGCAGGCCGTCGTCCGGCATGTGGTTCTTGATGTTCGGGTGCGGCCAGTCGGTGCCCCACAGCACGCGGTCGGGAAAGGTCTCGACGATGCGGCGCGCGAACGGCACGACGTCGCGATAGGCGTGCTGCTCGCCGTCGAGCGCGGGCGGCCCGGACACCGACAGCCGCTCCGGGCAGCTCACCTTCGACCAGATGTTCGGATGCTCGCGCAGCAGCTTCACGAACAGCTCGAACTCCGGTCCGTCGACGGGCTTCGTCACGTCGGGCCGGCCCATGTGGTCGACGACCACCGTGGTCGGCAGCGCGGTGAAGAACTCCCACAGCTCCGGCAGGTCCGCGGCCTCGAAGTAGACGACCACGTGCCAGCCGAGCGGCGCGATCCGCTGCGCGATCTCCAGCAGCTCGTCCTTCGGCGTGAAGTCGACCAGCCGCTTCACGAAGTTGAAGCGCGTGCCGCGCACGCCCGCGTCGTGCATTTCCCGCAACTGCGGCGTCGGTGACGTCGCGCTTCACCGTGGCCACGCCGCGCGCCCGGCCGTTGGATCGGCGCAGCGCGTCGACCAGCGCGCGATTGTCCGTGCCATGGCAGGTCGCCTGCACGACGACGTTGCGCGCGAAGCCCAGCCGGTCGCGCAGCGCGAAGAGCTGCTCCCTCGACGCGTCGCACGGCGTGTACTTGCGCTCCGGCGCGAAAGGGAACTGCGCGCCCGGCCCGAACACGTGGCAATGCGCATCCACGGCACCCGGCGGGACGCGGAAGCGCGGCACCGACGGCGCGGGATGGAACGGGAGCCAACCCGGCGTCATCTCAAAGGTCATCGTGTCTGCTCGCTTGGTTCTCGTGGGCCGGCGGCGGTCCCGGCATGCGCGGCATTCGCGCTGCCGGCGCCGCCCATGCCGCTTCAGTCGATGTACTTGAGGCCGGCCTTCTCGAGCGGTTCGCGCATCTTGTACATGTCGAGGCCGAGCACGCCCGCGGCCAGCTGCTTCCGCTTGCCCGCTTCGTTGGCCTCGCGCGCTTCCGCCGCGTCGGCGGCGGCCTGCGCGATGGCGGCCGGCACCACGACCACGCCGTCGTCGTCGGCGAGCACCACGTCGCCGGGATTCACCAGCGCGCCGGCGCAGACCACCGGGATGTTCACCGAGCCGAGCGTCGCCTTGACCGTGCCCCGGGCACCGACCGCGCGCGAGAACACCGGGAACTGCATCGCCGTCAGGTCGCGCACGTCGCGCACGCCGCCGTCGATGACGAGCCCCTTCGCGCCGCGCGCGCGGAAGCTCGTCGCGAGCAGGTCGCCGAAGAAGCCGTCGTCGCAGTCGGTCGTGCAGGCGGCGACGACCACGTCGCCTTCCTTGATCTGCTCGGCGGCGACGTGGAGCATCCAGTTGTCGCCCGGCTGCAGCAGGACGGTAACGGCCGTGCCGCACAGGTGCGCGCCGCCGTAGATCGGGCGCATGTAGGTTCTCATGAGGCCGATGCGGCCCATCGCTTCATGCACGGTCGCGACGCCGAAGCGCGCGAGCTTCGCGACCGCCGCGGCGTCCGCGCGCACGATGCCGCGCTTGACGATGCCCAGGTTGTTCATGCTCATGCCGGCTCCTTCGCTTCTGGTGGTCGCTACCTGCCCCTGGCCCGCAGCGCGGCATCGAGCCGCGGGTAGACGCGCCGCGCGTTGCCCTCGTAGATCTGGTGGCGCTCGTCCGCGGTCAGCGCCGCGGCGTCGATGTAGCGCTTCGTGTCGTCGTAGTAGTGGCCGGTCTCCGGGTCGATGCCGCGCACGGCGCCGATCATTTCGGAGGCGAACAGCACGTTGGCGACCGGGATCACCTTCGTCAGCAGGTCGATGCCCGGCTGGTGGTACACGCAGGTGTCGAAGAAGATGTTGTTGAGCAGGTGATCGCGGAGCAGCGGCTTTTTGAGCTCCTGCGCGAGTCCGCGGAAGCGCCCCCAGTGGTACGGGACCGCGCCGCCGCCGTGCGGGATGACGAACTTCAGCGTCGGGAAGTCGCGGAAGAGGTCCGCGGTCAGGCACTGCATGAACGCCGTGGTGTCGGCGTTGAGGTAGTGCGCGCCGGTCGTGTGGAAGCACGCGTTGCAGCTCGTGCTGACGTGGATCATCGCCGGGATGTCGTACTCGACCATCTTCTCGTAGATCGGGTACCAGTGCCGGTCGGACAGCGGCGGCGACGTCCAGTGCCCGCCCGAGGGATCGGGATTCAGGTTGATCGCGACGAACCCGTACTCCTTCACGCAACGCTCGAGCTCGGGGATGCAGGTGGCCGGATCGACGCCCGGCGACTGCGGCAGCATCGCCGCGCCGATGAAGTGTTCCGGAAAGAGCTTGCTCACGCGCCAGCAGAGCTCGTTGCAGATCGCCGCCCACGTGGCGCTGGTCTCGAAATTGCCGATGTGATGCGCCATGAAGCTCGCCCGCGGCGAGAAGATGGTGAGATCGCTGCCGCGCTCCTTCATCTTGGCGAGCTGGTTCGACTCGATGCTCGCGCGCAGGTCGTCGTCGCTGATCGCGAGCTCGGACGCCTTGGGCGCAAGCGCCGGGTCCTTGAGTCCGGCGACCTGGCGGTTGCGCCAGTCCTCGAGCGCCTTGGGCGCCGTCGTGTAGTGGCCGTGGCAGTCGATGATCACTGGGGTCTTCCTTTCCATGCGGCAGCGGGAATCCTGGCTCCACCGCGCATCGGCAACCGGGCCGCATGCGCGAGAGGTCGCTCTCGCGTTGCCCGGGAGTCCAAGTGTGCACCCGACGCGGTATGTCGAAAAGCCCCCTTGGTACACTAGCAGATATGCCGATTCGGCATGGTTCGGCCAACGACCGCCGCGGGCACCGGATGGACCTCAAGCAGCTCGAGTATTTCGTCAACGTCGTCGACCTCGGGGGGTTCAGTCGTGCCGCGCGCGTGCTCGGCATCGCGCAGCCTGCGATCAGCCGGCAGGTGCGCGGCCTGGAGATCGAGCTGCGCCAGACACTGCTGCTGCGCAACGGCCGCGGCGCCACGCCGACGGATGCGGGCAAGCGGCTGCTCGAGCACGCCCGCGGCATCCTGGCCCAGGTGGACCGTGCCCGGCGCGACGTCGACGAGAGCAAGGGCGCGGCGGTCGGCAAGGTCGTGGTCGGGCTGCCGCCCACATTCGCGCGCCACCTGACCGTGCCGTTCGTGCGCGCATTCCGGCAGGACTATCCGCGCGCGTCGCTCAGCATCGTCGAGGGACTGTCGTCGACGATCCAGGAATGGCTCGAGGTGGGCCGCGTGGACGTCGGCCTCGTCTACAACCCGACCGCGTCGCCGGCGATCGACGCGCGGATCCTGCTCGAGGAACCCCTGTGCCTGATCGGCCCGCGCAAGGCCGGCCGCGAGCCGCTGACGCTGCGCCTGCGCGAGCTGCCGCGCTTTCCGCTGGTCATTCCCAACCGGCCGCACGCGATCCGCGCGCTCGTGGAGACGCGCCTCGCGAGCCTGGGCCTGCGCCCGCTGATCGCGATGGAGATCGACGCGGTGCCCGCGATCCTCGAGCTCGTCGCGGAAGGGTATGGCCATGCGGTGCTGTCGCCCCGCGCGCTGCACGGCTCGGCGCTGGCGCGGCGCCTGCATTCGCGCACCATCGTCCAGCCGCAGCTGAAGAGCGCCCTCGCGGTCGTCACCTCCGCGCTGCGTCCCTCGACGCCGCTGTCGAAGGCCGCGATCGCGATGATCGAGGCGTCGGCCGGTCCCGCGCTCGCGCCTTCCTGACCGCGCCGCCGGCCGTCGCGACGGGACATCCGCGCGGCGATCTGATTAAATCCCGGGACCCGCACGAGCGATCGCGCTCCGCACGGAGTCCAAGGACGAACCCCATGAGCCAGCGCACGACGCCCCCCTTCCGCGCCGACCACGTCGGCAGCTTCCTTCGCCCCCGCTACCTGCTCGACGCCCGGGACCGGTTCGCGCGGGAGGAGATCTCGCCGGCCGAGCTGCGCAAGGTCGAGGACCGCGCGATCACCGAAGTGGTGAAGATGCAGGAGGACGCGGGCCTGCAATCCATCACCGACGGCGAGTTCCGCCGCACGTACTTCCACATCGACTTCCTGGAGCAGCTGGGAGGCGTCAAGACGGACATCCCGGTGACCATCAGGAAGCCCGACGGCAGCGAGGAGCTCGCGCCGCCGGTGATGCGCGTGATCGACAAGGTCAGGCACGTCAAGGACATCCAGCTCGCCGATTTCCAGTACCTCAAGACCCAGACCACGCGCACGCCGAAGGTGTCGATTCCGTCGCCGACGATGCTGCACTTCCGCGGCGGGCGCGCCGGCATCAGCCGCGAGCACTATCCCGATCTCGAGGCGTTCTACCAGGACGTCGCCGATGCCTACGGCGCCGAGCTGCGCTCGCTCGCCGCCGCGGGCTGCACGTACGTGCAGATGGACGACACCAACCTCGCCTACCTGTGCGACCCCAACATGCGCGAGGCGGCAAGGCAGCGCGGCGACGACCCGAACGAGCTGCCGCACCGCTACGCGGGCTTCATCAACCGCGTGGTGGCGCAGAAGCCCGCGGGCATGACGCTGTGCACGCACCTGTGCCGCGGCAACTTCAAGAGCACGTGGGCGGCGGAAGGCGGGTACGAGCCCGTGGCCGAGGCGCTGCTGTCCGAGATGAAGCTCGACGCCTACTTCCTCGAGTACGACGACGAACGCAGCGGCGATTTCCGGCCGCTGCGCTTCCTGCCCAGGGACAAGATCGTCGTGCTGGGCCTCGTCACCACCAAGGTCGGCACGATGGAAGCGAAGGACGCGCTCAAGCGGCGCATCGACGAGGCGGCGAAGTACGTGCCGCTCGAGCAGCTCGCGCTGTCGCCGCAATGCGGGTTCTCCAGCACCGTGCACGGGAACGCCATCGCGATGGAGGCGCAATCGGCCAAGCTGCGGCTGATCGTCGAGGTCGCGCGCGAGGTCTGGGGCGAGTCCTAGCAAGAATTACGGAGACGCCTGACAAGTACTCCGCGTCGTCGCCGCGATAGCGGGGACCGGGTGTCGTTCGCGGAAAGTCGCCGGGTCCCCGCTTTCGCGGGGATGACGGGAGATTGGCGAGCGCTGTTACTCAGTTCGGCAATGATCGGCATTGGCCTGCCGTTGCGGTACTAGCGCCGCGCGCGTCGCGCCGGCTTGGTCGCGGCTGCAGCGGCCTTCCCGGCCGCGGCCTGCGCTTCCTCGATCAGCCAGTCGCGAAACGCGGCGGCCGCGGGCGACAACGTGCGCAGGCCGCGCCGCGGCCACGCGAGGTAGATGCCCGTGCCGGGCACGAACGGGCGCGGATCGACGATCGTCAGCACGCCGCGCGCGAGCTCGCGGTCGGCGAGGCACAGCGGCGCGAGTGCCACGCCCTGTCCTTCGCTCGCGGCGTCCAGCGCCAGCATCGTGTGGCTGAAGAAGAGGCCGCGCGCGACGTCGACGTCGGTCACCCCCGCGGCCGCGATCCAGTCGGGCCAGTAGTCGTAGCTCACTTCGTGCAGGAGACGCACGCGCGACCAGTCGATCGTGCCATTGCAGCGTTGCAGCTGGCGCGCGACCGCCGGGCTCGCCACCGGGACGAACTCGAGCGGGAACAGCCGCACCGACTCGGTATCCGCATAGACGCCGCGCCCTTCGCGGATCGCGAGGTCGAACGGGTCGCGCGTGAAATCGGCGACCACCGGACTCGCGTCGATGCGCACCTCGATCTCCGGCGCGCGCGCGGTGAACGACGAGAGCCGCGGCATCAGCCAGCGCGAGCCGAACGACTGCACGACCGTCACCTGCACGACGCGCCGGCCGGGGCGCACGCGCTCGGCCGCGAGCGCGATCGCGCGCAGGTGGCGCGCGATCTCGCCGTGCCACGTGCGTCCCGGGTCGGTGAGCACGAGGCCGCGGCCGTGCCGTTGCGTGAGCGCGATGCCCAGGTGCGCTTCGAGCACGCGCAGCTGCTGGCTCACTGCCGCGGGCGTCACCGCGAGTTCCTCGGCGGCCGCACGCACCGATCCCAGCCGCGCGACGGCGTCGAAGGCACGCACGGCATTTAACGGTGGCAGGCGCATGCGGCTCTGTCAATGTTAAGAAAATCTTAACATATGCCACGAATTGATCGCTGGTCCGCGCGCGGGCATCGCGCCTATCTTTTCAGTCCATGGCGACATCGCCGCAACGGCACCGATGCAGTGCGGCGCCGGCCGTCGCGACGCGATGGAGCCGGAACTGCAGGAGAAGATCATGCCCCATGTCGACGGATTGAGCTTGCCCCCCTTGTCGCGCGGCGTCGCACGAGTCCCGCTTCGCCGCCCCGGTCGCGGCGTCACCCGCTCGTGACCGCGTCGCTAGACGACGCGAAGACCGCGGCCGCCCGCTGGCATGCGCGGCGCAGCGAGCAGGCGCTGGTCGAGTCCTACGCGCGCAAGGCGGCGCAGGTCGCCGCAAGCGCGAGGACGCGTTCACGAGCGCGGCCGATCACCAGGACCTCGAGCGCATGCAGCGGGCTGGGACCGGCGCGACGGCGGCGGTATGCGAGGCTGGGACTGGCTGTAGGCACCAGGAGCGGCTCTCGAGCAGCACCTCGACGCTGCCGCGCCAATGAGAGTCACGCCAATGAGGGTCAGACTCGAGTTACAGTAGAACTTCAATTCGAGTCTGACCCTCATTCCTTTCACGAAGCCTGCAGCGCGCGCCTCAGCGCGCCGAAGCGCTTGCGGTACTGCCCGGGCGTCAGGTCGACCGAGCGCCGGAACAGGCGCGCGAAGAAGCCGGCATCCTCGTAGCCGACCTCGTTCGCGATCGCCTCGATCGGCGCGTCGGTGGCCTCGAGCATCTGCTTCGCCTCCTCGAGGCGCAGCGTATGCACGTACTCGAGCGGCGCCATGCCCGTGGCCTGCCGCGAAACGCCGCTTGAACGAACGCTCCGGGAGCGCCGAGAGGCGGACCATCGCGGCCACCGGCGCCGGGGTCCGGTAGTTGTCCGCGATCCACGTCTGGCAACGGGCGATGATGGCATCGTCGACCTGGCGCGAGCGCGCGAGACGCGCGAACGGCTGCTGCCCGATGTGGTGCCAGTCGATCAGGTTGATGCGCGCCGTCTGCATCGCCACGTCCACGCCCACGAAACGCGCGATCAGGTAGAGCGCGAGGTCGAGCCACGACGCGCCACCGCCGGCCATCACGAAGGATTGCCCGACACCGCTCACGACCAGCGCGCGCTGCCGGTGCACGCGGATCGCCGGATAGCGCGCGCGCATGATGTCGCAGTACGCCCAGTGCGTGGTCGCGTCGCAGCCGTCGAGGAAGCCGCCTTCGGCCAGCAGCATCGCGCCCGAGCAGGCCGTCGCGAGCGTCGCGCCTGCACCGTGGCAGCGTGCCAGATACGCGATCTCGGGCAGGAAGCGGCCGGCGAGCGGTTCGCCCGGCGGCACCGCGATCTCGGGCACGCACGCGACGTCCGGCAGCGGCGAGTCCGCGAACGTGCCGTCGGGCACGATCCGCACCCCGTTGGCGACGTCGATGGGCGCACGCGTTTGTGCGACCACGCGCGGGCGCAGCACCGCGCTCCCCGGCTCGCCGGACACGATCCGCTCCCAGTCGCGCCCCGCGGAATGGAAGAGGTCGAGGAAGCCGTAGACGACCGAGGCCGTCGCCTCCGGGAACGCGAGGATCGCGACATCGACGGGTTTGGTTCGGTCCATGGCCGATCCGTCCGGTTGCTTGCCGAAATGGCTGGGGGCGCACGCACGCGGCCGCCACACACTGGCGACCCGTTCATTCAAGCGCAAGGAGCTCGTCGTGCCAAGCCCCCTCGATCTCATGCTCGACCCCGTTTCGCTGACATTCTTCGGCCTGTTCGCCGCGCTGGCGCTGGCCGAAGCGCTGTTTCCCGCGCGCAAGTTGCCCGTCGTACCTGGCTGGCGCCTGCGCGGCATGCTGTCGTTCGCCGTCTATTTCTTCCTGTCCTCGTACCTGCCGCTGGCCTGGACCGCGGCCCTCGTTCCGTACCGGTTCGTCGACCTCACCGGACTCGGCACGTGGGCCGGGGCGGGCGCCGGGCTTCTCGTCTACGAAGCCGGCGCCTATGCGTGGCACCGGTCGATGCACCGGTCGAACATCCTCTGGCGCACGTTCCACCAGATGCACCACAGCGCCGAGCGGCTCGACACGTTCGGTGCGTTCTGGTTCTCGCTCCCCGACATGGTCGGCTGGACCGCGCTCTTCAGCCTGTGCCTGACGCTGGTCGTGGGTCTCACGCCGGAGGCGACCACCGTCACGTTGCTCGTCGTGTCGTTCTGCGGCGTTTTCCAGCACGCGAACCTGCGTACGCCGCGCTGGCTGGGCTACGTGATCCAGCGGCCGGAGAGCCATTCCGCGCATCACGAGCGCGGCGTGCACGCGCGCAACTACGCGGACCTGCCGGTGTTCGATCTCGTGTTCGGCACGTTCCACAACCCGCGCGGGTTTGCCCGCGAGCAGGGCTTCTACGAAGGCGCGTCGAACCGCGTCCTCGAGATGGCGTGCCTGCGCGACGTGTCGCAACCGCCGCCGGACCGTGCGCAGGCGGACGGCGCGATCGCGCAGCGCTCGGCGCGGGCGTAGGGCGCACCATGCCGCACGTCGAGGAAGGCGGTCGCCACACCCGCGGACGCGAGCAAGGCAGCGGGCGGCGCAAGGCGGAAGTGCGACACGTCGCGACCGACGTTCAACCCGATGCGCTACCGATGCGCGCCTCCACCGCAGGGCCGGGAGCCCGATCGCGGTCAGCTTCGCATCGAGATGTGCGTCGATTCGAGTCCGGCTCCGATCGGCGCGCGAGACATCGCCTGCCACGCCACGGCGTCAGGCGCGCACGCTGCCGTGGATGCCCGCGAGCGGTGCGCGCCGGAGGAACGTCGTGTCCCGGCCCAGGATGAACTTCAGCAGATCCTCGAGGATCCCTTCGTCGATGTGCTGGCTGTGGAACTCGAGGCTCACGCGGTCGAAGCGATCGACGTTGACCAGCGGCACCGTGACGATGCCCGTCTGGTAGTCGACGTTGAACGAGACCTTCGCCGGAATCGCCGGCGGCACGGTGATGATGCACTTGCGCACGACGCCGCTCGCGTCCTCGACGCGCCGGCACGTGTACTGCAGGCCCGCGTCGTCGAGCGCCTTCTCGGCCGCCTGCACGCCGCCTTGTCCCACCTCGATCGTCAGCGCGCGCGCGGCGGCGATCTCGTAGTAGATGTTGATCTCGTCCAGCACCGGAAAGCCCACGATCCGGCGCTCGTGCTGGCCGACGAAGCCGCGACCGAACCTGGTTTCCTCGAACACCAGGCCGTGCCCGACGTCGAACCGGTGCGCGATCGGCGGCTTCACGCCGTCGAGATACGCGAACGCCTTGTCGAGCCACGTATACGCCTTGCGCAGGCGCGCGTTGATCTGCTCGAAACCTTCGACGTCGGCGTGCGAATGGTCGGACGTGCGCGACGCCTCGTACTGGCCGCGCAGTTCGTCGAGGATCGAGGGTGATGCGGGCAACGAGGTGGAAGGTGAGGTGGTCATGGCGATCGCTCCCGCGCCGGCGCACGCCCGCGGCGGGCAGGCTTGCCGGAAGGATCGCATTCTATGCCGACGGCGGCCGCGTGCGCATCCGCTCGCAACCCACGCGCGCCGGTGCCGCGGCCCACGGTCGCGGCGCCGGCAGACACCCCGCTTTCAGTCGCCCATCGTCGCGTTCGGGAACAGCGGCAGCGAGCGGGCCCGCAGCCCGGTCAGGCGTGCGTAGGCATTCGCGAGTGCCGGTGCGATCGGTGGCACGCCCGGCTCTCCGACACCCGCCGGCGGTTCCGTGCTCTTGATGATCTGCACGGTGACCGTCGGCATCTCCTTGATCCGCATCACGCGCGAACGGTTGAAGTTGGTCTGGGCCGCCTTGCCCGCCGCAAACGTCGACTGGCCCCACAGCGCCGCGTTGAGACCGTGCAGGATGCCGCCCTGCATCTGCGCCTCGACCGAGTCCGGATTGATCACGGTGCCGCAGTCGATCACGCACGCAACCCGGCTCACGGTGACCGAGCCGGCCGTCGGGTTGGCGATCTCGACCACCTGGCACACCCTCGTTCCGAACGACTCGGCGAACGCCATCCCCCACGCGCGCCCCGCAGGCAAGGTCTTGCGCCAGGCGCTCAACGCGTCGGCGGCGCGAAGCACCGCCTGGCTGCGGGCATCGGTCATCAGATTGTCGCGGAACACGAACGGATCGAGCCCTGCCGCCATCGCGAGTTCGTCCATCATGCATTCGACCGCGAACGCGTTGATCGAGGAGCCGACCGATCGCCAGAAGCCGACCGGAATGCCCGCCGGCAACGGCACCCACAGGGCGGCGTGCGTGCCGAGCGCATAGGGAAGATGCACCGATCCCTCGACCGCCTGCGAATCGATCGCGCCGGGCGGGAGCCAGCCGCGCTGGCCCAGGATCGACTGCGAAACATTGCGGTACGACCACGCCTTGATCCGCTTCGTGCTGTCGAGCGTCGCCTTGACGTTGACCACCGCACATGGCCGGTACTGGTCGTTCGCCATGTCCTCCTCGCGCCGCCAGGTGAGCTTCACCGGCTTCCTGACGACCAGCGCCACCTGGATCGCCTGGCTCACGAAGTCGAGCTCGAACTTGCGGCCGAGGCCACCGCCCAGCAGCGTCGTGTGGACGACGATCTGCGCGGGAAGGAAACCGGTAAGCGTCCTCGCGAGTCCCGCGACGGAACCCGCGCTCTGCGTCGGCGCCCAGATCTCGCATTTCTGCGCCGCGGTACCGGCGCCGGTGATGCTGACCGTGCAGTTCAGCACTTCCATGGTCATGTGCGCGACGTAGGGCAGCGTGTAGGTCGCATCCAGCGTCGGGGTGCCGAGGGCGGCGGCCACCTGCGGTTCGATGACGGCGGCGTACGATGCAGGGGTCTGCCCCGTCGGCGGCGCCGGCTCCGCCACCAGCGCCGGACCCGACAGCGCAAGCGCCTTCGCCTGCGCCAGGATCTGCGCGCTGTCGACGCCTGCCGTCGCGGCCGGCAGCGTCCATTGCGCCGACACGGAACGGGCCAGCTTCATCGCGAGCCACGTATTGCTCGCGACGACCGCAAACGCGTTGATGGTGCCTGCGACCACGGCGCCGCGCGAATCGGAGGCCTTGCACGGCACGAGCGCAAGCGCGCCCGAAGGCTTGGCAGGCGTCGCCGCCAGCGTGCCGCCGAGGTTCGGGCAATGCCGGATGGCTGCGAACACCATGTCGGGAAACCAGACGTCGATGCCGTACTTCGCGCTGCCGTCCGTCTTCGCCGGAATGTCGACGCGCGGAAGCCGTTGGCCGATCAGCCGGAACTGCGCCGGATCGGTGAGCCGGAGGTCGGCCGGTACCGGCAACGCCGCGGCGGCCGCCGCCAGCGCGCGGTACGGCCAAACGGCGCCGGACGGCATGTGCGTCACCTGGGCGCTGCCCGCCTTGAAGTTGTCGCGCACGTCGCCGTGCACTGCCATCGCGGCAGCGATCAACAGTTCCCGCGCCGCGGCGCCCGCGTTGCGCAGCGTCGCATAGCGCCCGCGCACGGCGCTGCTGCCGCCGGTCAGGTACGACACGATCGGATCGACGAGCGATTGGACGACGGTGACCTGCCCCCAGTCGACCATCAACTCCTCGGCCAGTATCTGCGCCAGCCCTGACATCGCGCCCTGACCCATTTCGGCGCCACCGAACGCGAGCGTGATGCTGCCGTCGGTGCCGATGCGCACATAGGCGCTGGCCAGTTCGCCGGTCGTGGGAGCCGCTTCCGCGCGACCGACACGACCGGCCGCCGGCAACACGAAGGCCAGCGCCAGCCCCTTCGCGGCGAAGGTCAGGAAGCCCCGGCGGTCGACCTGGTGCGTGACGAGGGGGCGGAGGAACTCTTCTGCGGGATGGGTCATCGTGGTTCTCCGGTGGGGTTCAGAGGCCGCTGACCGCGTCCTTGATTCGCTGATAGGTGCCGCAAACGCAGATATTCTTCATTTCCGATAATATTTCCTTGCCGTGATGCCCAGCAGCCATCGCTCCGGCACAGGACATGATCATCCCGGACTGGCAGTAGCCGCACTGTGGCACCTGCCTGTCTATCCATGCTTTCTGCGCAGGATGGCTGCGATCCTTCGACAAGCCCTCGATCGTGACAATTTTCTTTCCTGCCGCCGACGAGGTGTCCATGTCGCAGGACTTCTTCGGCTCGCCGTCGACCAGGACGGTGCAGGCGCCGCAGATCTCGATGCCGCAACCGTACTTGGTGCCGGTCAGGCCAAGGACGTCGCGGAGCGTCCACAGCAACGGGGTATCGGCGGCCACGTCGACGTTGTAGCTCTTGCCGTTCACGTTCAATGTCATCATCGGTGCAGCCTCCTCGGCGAGCGGGACATCCCGCGAAGACCCCCTGCGGAGCATCCCGCGCCGTGCTTGGTTACGGGCATTCCGTAAGGATCCGGAAAGGCGCAGATTCGACTCAAATTATGACATTGTCAAGATATGACGTTGTCAAATAACTGTCGGATTTTCAGGTTCCTTTCAGGTTCCTGGAGTAGGCGTGACCGGGGCGCGGCCGCCGGCCTCCGGTGGTCGGGCGAAGGCAGACCACGACCGCAAGCAACGACTTTCCACGCAATCCCGTGTTCAATTCGGAATCTCCCTGCCCGCGGACCTGCCGATGCCTTCCTCCTATTTCCCCCGCTGGACGCTGCGCCGCGAAGGCGTCATCGCGCCGGACGAACGCCTGCCCGCCGGGCAGACCCTCGCGCTCGGCATCCAGCACGTCGTCGCGATGTTCGGCGCCACCGTGCTGGCACCGCTGCTGATGGGCTTCGATCCGAATGTCGCCATCCTCTTCTCGGGCATCGGCACGCTGCTGTTCTTCGTCGCCGTCGGCGGCCGCGTGCCGAGCTATCTCGGTTCGAGCTTCGCGTTCATCGCAGTGGTGATCGCCGCGTCGGGCTACGGGGGCAGCGGCCCGAATGCGAACCTCGGCGTGGCGCTGGGCGGGATCATCGCGGCGGGCGTCGTCTACACGCTGATCGGCGCCGGCGTGATGGCGGTCGGCTACGCGTGGATCGAGCGCCTGATGCCGCCAACGGTCACGGGCGCCATCGTCGCGGTGATCGGCCTCAATCTCGCGCCGATCGCGGTCAAGGGCGTCTCCGGCAGCACGTTCGACACGTGGATCGGCCTGGCGACGATCGTGGCCGTCGGCCTCGTCGCCGTGCGGGCCGGCGGCCTCGCCCGCCGCCTGCCGATCCTGCTGGGCGGCCTCGCCGGCTACCTGCTGTATGCGGCGCTCACCAACGGCGCGGGGCTCGGCAAGCCGATCGACTTCGGCAGCGTGGCCGCCGCCGCGTGGTTCGGGATGCCGAAGTTCACCGCACCGGTGTTCAATGCCCAGGCGATGCTGCTGATCGCCCCGGTGGCGATCGTGCTCGTCGCGGAGAACCTGGGGCACGTGAAGGCCGTCGCGGCGATGACGGGCCGCAACCTCGACCCCTACCTCGGGCGCGCGTTCCTAGGCGACGGCCTCGCGACGATCGTGGCGGGCGCGGGCGGCGGCACCGGCGTCACGACGTATGCCGAGAACATCGGCGTGATGGCCGTCACGAAGATCTACTCCACGCTCGTGTTCGTCGTCGCCGCCCTGACCGCCATCGTGCTGGGCTTCTCGCCGAAGTTCGGCGCGCTGATCATGACGATTCCCGGGCCGGTGCTCTCCGGGCTCGCGATCGTCGTGTTCGGCCTCATCACGGCGACGGGTGCGCGCATCTGGGTGCAAAGCCGCGTCGACTTCTCGCGCGCGCGCAATCTCGTGACCGTGGCGGTGACGCTCACGATCGGCGCCGGCGACCTTGCGCTAAAATTGGGAGGGTTCACGCTGGGCGGCATCGGCACCGCGACGTTCGGCGCGATCCTCCTCTACCAATTGCTGGGCGACGACCGCCCGGAAGCCACGACATGAACCTTGCGCGTATTGCCTGCCTCGCGTTCCTCGCGCCGCTGCTGCTCGTCGCCGGCTGCGCAACGCGGCCCGTCAACCCGCCGGTCACGTCGACCGACCCGACGGGCGGCTACCGTCTCCTGCCTCGCCTGGAGCAGAACCTCGCGAACGGGAAGGACAGTCTCGTCATCCTGACGTTCTCCGGCGGCGGCACCCGCGCCGCCGCGTTCGCATACGGCGTGCTCGAGGTGCTGCGCAGGACCGAGGTCGACAGCCCGCGGGGCCGCATGCGGCTGCTCGACACGATCGACGTGATCACCGGGGTGTCCGGCGGCAGCTTCACCGCGCTCGCGTACGGCCTGTACGGCGACAAGCTCTTCGACGAATACGAGAAGCGTTTCCTGAAGCGCAACGTGCAGGGCGAATTGACGACACGGTTCCTGAGCCCCTCCAACTGGGGTGCGCTGTGGTCCGCCAGCTGGGGCCGCTCGGAGATGGCCGCGCAGCTGTACGACGACATCCTGTTCAACGGCGCGACGTACGCCGACTTAAAGCGCGGCAGCGGCCCGTTGATCATGGTGATGACCACCGACCTGTCCAGCGGCTCGCGGTTCGGCTACGTCCAGCCGCTGTTCGACGTCATCTGCTCGGACCTGATGGCCGTCCCGCTGTCGCGCGCGGCGGCGACCTCGTCGGCGGTGCCGATCGTGTTGTCGCCGGTGACGCTGAACAACTACGGCGGCACCTGCGGGTTCAAGTTTCCGGCGTGGATGGCGGCCGCCTCCGATCCGAACAACCCGGCGCGGCCCGCCGCGCGCGCGCTGAAGCGCATGGAGGAAATGGAGTCGTTCGCGAACGGCAAGGACCGGCCGTACCTGCACCTGGTCGATGGAGGGCTCGCCGACAATCTCGGCATGCGCGCGGTGCTGGAGGCGCTGGAGGAATTCGAGGCGGTGCGGATGCGCGGGATCAAGACGCCGCTCGACAACGTCAAGCGCATCGTCGTGGTCGTCGTCAATTCGCTGTCGGTCCCGAAGAACACGTGGGACCAGTCGGAGCGCGCGCCCGGCACGTTCGAAATCCTGATCAAGGCCACCGGCGTGCCGATCGACCGCTATTCGTTCGAGACCGTCGAGCTGATGCGCGACATGATCGCGCGGTGGGACCTGGTTCGGCGAATCCGCGATTCGCCCGCGTTCGACGCCGCCAAGGATCCTTCGCTCGCCAGTGTCCTGCAGGGGCCAAGCACCCGGCTCTACGCGATCGACGTGTCGTTCCCGCAACTCAAGGACGCGGCCGAGTTCGCCTACCTGAACGACCTGCCGACGTCGTTCGTGCTGCCGGACGAGGCGGTCGACCGGCTGCGCGGCGCGGCCGCGACGATCATGCTCGACTCGCCCGACTTCCAGCAGCTCCTGAAGGACGTCGGCGCGAAGGTCGTGACGGATTCGGCCGAGCCGTCGCCGCCTGCGCCAACGCAATCGCGCCGAAGTAACCTGCGCGCGCCGCCGGCCTCCGGCGCATTCGCGCGGAAGATCGGCGACGAACTACGGCGGATCCGCCGTCGCGCCGGGGCCGGCGCGCAGGAACGAACGGCCGTGCAGCCCGAACTGCCGCAGCTTGACCAGCGCCGCCTCGGTCGCGCGGTAGCCGATGTACCACCGATAGCCGACGGCGAGCGCGCCGAACGCCAGCACGCCGACCAGCAGCAAAGGCACGCGCAGCACCAGCGCAAACAGGATGGCGGCGCCCGCGCCCAGCAGGCGCCGAGGCGTCAGGAAGATCGCGTTGATCGCGCTCGCCTGTTCGGATTCGGCAAGCGCCTGGTGGACGGACATGCCGAGCATCGAGAGCTTCTCGACCGCGCGCCGCAGCGCATCGTAGTCGGCGTCGATCGACCCCATGCCGAGCACGGTCTGGCACTCCAGCTGGAAGTCCTCGAGCGCCGCCAGCAATTCCCTGACCGTGTCCGACTCGAGATCGCGCTCCCCCATCGGAGACAGCGCCAGCACGCGCTCCAGGCGCTCCTGCAACGCGGTCCGCGCCTCGCCCAGCATCCGCACGCGCGCCTCGGCCGACGCGGACTGGCGGCGCGCCTCGAGCTTGGCGTCTTCCTGCGCGAGCGGCAGCAGCTGGTGCGCGACGACGACCGCCACCGGCTCGGCACGCGCGTTCTCCCACATCGTGTCGAACCACGGACAGAAGCCGGCCACGCTGGCCAGTCCGGACGTGACCTCGCCGCGCAACGCTTCGACGTAGTTCGCGTCGAGCAACGCGAGCAGCATCGGCCCGTTCACCGTGCGCTGCACCGGCGGCGTGAACTTGCCCGACGCGACGAAGGCCAGGTCGTCGAAGCTGACCGCGTGGTTGCCGGGGCCGCCGCCGACGTCGCGCGGCTGCGTGCGCCACGTCTCCTCCGCGTGCTGCGTCGCCGTCCACAGCTCGTTGAAGCGCGCCCACGCATCGCGCCAGCGCCGGTCGATCTCGCGCAGCGCGACGTGGCCCGCGGACGCGAACGCCGCGAGCACTTCGTCGCGATACAGCGAGTCGAGCCAGTCCTGCGCGGACGCATCGTCGCTGGCCGCCGCGCGCGCCGCGGCGAGCACGGCATTGCCGCTCACCGGCGCGCCGCGCCACACGGGCGGCAGGTCCGGCGCCGCCGCGACGACGAACTGCAGCAGCCGGCCGTCGTCGCTCGCGCCCTTGCGCTCCTGGATGTCGCGCAGCACGCGCACGAGGTTGTAGTCGTGCAGTTCCTGCTCGACCCAGCGCGCGACCTGGCCGCGCGCCAGGTCGCGGCGGCCCGCATCCCAATGCTTCGCGAGCGCCAGCGCGAGCTCGGTGCCGGTCGTCGCTTCCGTCTTGCCGATCCGGTAGGGCCGCACGGCCGACGCCGCACCGACGTCCGCGTCCTGCACGGCCAGTGTCGCATCGCCCGCGAGCCAGCGCGCCACTTCCTCGCCGCCCCAGCGCCGCTTGGGGTCGCGCAGCAACAGGCCGCGGCACAGCAGGCGCAACTCGTCGTCGTAGACGCCGCGCACGTCGATCGGCCGCGTCGCGAGGTGATGGTTCATCACCTGTTCGTTGAGCCCGTCGAACGGATGGCGCCCACTCGCGGCCTCCAGCACGATCATGCCGAGCGACCACCAGTCCGACTTGGCGTCGAGCACGCCCGTCAGCGCCTCGGGCGCGGCGTAGCGCGTCGTGCGGCCGACGTTCGTGAAGTGCTGCGTCGCGTTCGACAGCGACGCGATGCCGAAGTCGGTGAGCGCCAGCTCGAGCGGGGACTTCGAACGGATCAGCACGTTCTCGGGCTTCAAGGTCGCGATGCAGGATGCGGTGCGCGTGGATGCCGTTCAGCGCATCCGCGATTTCCTTCACGACGCGCCGCAGGTCCGACTTGGGCAGCGGTCCGGCTGCCAGCAGTGCCTGCAGCGTGCCGCCGGGTACGTATTCGAGCAGTTCGTACGCGGCGCCGTCGGACACGCCGTGGTCGAGCACGCGCACGACGGTATCGCCGACCGAGCCGGCGAGGATCGCGAGGAGCTTGAAGTCGGGCGCGATGCCGCGCCGATACAACTTGACCACGCGCCGCTCCCCGGAGCGCACGTCGGCCACCAGCAGGATGTCCGCCTCGCCGCCCGCCGGGAACACGTCGACGACGCGAAACGCATCGCGCAGCGCCGCGGGCAGCGGTCGCGCGCCGGCGATCGCGGTGGTCGCCCGCATCGGCCGGTTGCAGTACACGCACCGCACCTGTCCCGGCGGATTCGGCTGCGCGCAATCGGCATGCGGGCAGAGCGCGGGCGATGCCTCCGTGACGGGGCTGTCCGGCGCGGTCGAAGGTTCCGCGCCCGCGAGCGGCGCCTCCGCGACAGGTGCGGTCAGGTCCGTCGTCGGGGCCGCGGGGTCGAGCGCGGAACCGTCGCCCGCGGCACGGGCCGCCGGCGCCGGCGCCACGTCCGCCGGATCGGGCTTGAGCGAGAAGTCGACGTTCGCCAGCAGCGCGCCGCACGGACACCGGCTGCGCTCGGGCGGATTCTCGCGTTCGCAGACGGGACAGAGACGGACGTACGTGTGGGCCACTCGCCGACTCTACCTGCGCCACGACACTTGCGTAAGGGCAAGTCCGCGACTCGCGCAAAGCGCCTCGACCGCTTCCATGTCGCCGCGCGCGGGAATGCCGATCATCCACACGCGCCCGCCTTCGACGGACGCCTGCATCCGCTTGCCCGCGTCCTCGGCGGATCGTTCGACGTGCTCGGCGTAGCGCGCGCGCCCGCGTTCGGACAGCGGCACGAGCGGCTGGTTGGCCGAGCCGCGCCAGACGCGCGTCAGCGGCAGGTTGTCGACGTAGGGTTCGGGCACGATCGCGTCGAGGCGCGCGAGGATGCCCGCGTGCTTGCGCTCCAGCGTCTTCTGCGGATAGCCGCTGTAGCACAGCACGTCGAAGTCGAGGCGCGCGGACGTGCGCCACGCGTCCAGCGCCGCGAGCAATGCCGCGAGGCCCGCCGGCTGGTCGAACGGCTCGCCGCCGCTGATCGTGACGCCGTCGAAGCCGTCGGCGGCCACGCGCCGGCACCAGGCGACGAGGTCGCGCACGGCGATCGCCTTCTTCGCGTCCCGCGGCCACGTGTCCTGCGACACGCAGCCCGGGCAATGGATCGAGCAGCCCTGCACCCACAGTCCGATGCGGCGGCCGGGGCCCAGCACCGTGACGGGAAAGTGCGCCTTGTTGAGTTCGAGGGTCGCGGGTTTCATTCTTGCACGCAGCCCCTCACCCCAACCCTCTCCCCGCACGCGGGGAGAGGGCGTGGCGAATGGAGCGGGCGCGGAAACGCCCGCCGCTGCCGCGCCCCATGTTCGCATTTCCTTGCGTTCGGCAATCTGCATCCACGAGATCGAAGTTGCGTGCGGCGGCCCTCCGCCGACGCGCGTGCGTGCGGCCGCGTCGCGTGCGCCTGCGGCCACCGCACCCTCGACTCCCTCTCCCCGCCTGCGGGGAGAGGGTCGGGGTGAGGGGCGCGCGTCCCGTCACTCCAGCGTCACTGTCATGATCCGGCTGTCGTCCTCGGCCAGGTCGCGCACGGCAAGCGACGTGCGGCCGGCGAGCGGGAAGCGGAACATCGCGCGCGCGAGCGGATTGACGAACAGCGACTCCAGCTGGTTGCCGATGCCGCGGCCGCCGTTGCTCAAGTCCTTCGTGCACAGGTCGCGCAGGCGATCCCGCACCTCGGGTGCGAGCACCAGGTCGACCTTGTGCTCGTCGCGCACGCGGTTCACGACGTTGCGCAGCATGCCGTCGAAGATCTGCGCGCCGATCTCCGGCGTGATGAAGCCGAACACGATGATGTTGTCGCCGATGCGGTTCAGGATCTCGGGCCGCGACAGCTTGTACTTGAAGTAGTCCTGGATCGCGCCGCGCACGCGCGTCTCGACGACCTCGGGCGCGTCGCCGGGCTGCACGTTCTGCACGCGCTGCCCGTGCTCGTCCTCGACGAAGATGCCGAGGTTCGACGTGAACACGAGGATCGCTTCGGAAAAATACGCGGTCTCGCCGCGGCCGTCGGTGAGCCGGCCGTCTTCGAGGATCTGCAGGAACTTGTCGAGGATGCGCGGATGCGCCTTCTCGATCTCGTCGAACAGCACGACCGAGAAGGGCTTTTCGCGCACGGCATTGGTGAGCTCGCCGCCCGCGTCGTAGCCGACGTAGCCGGGCGGCGCGCCGAGCAGCCGCGCGCCGGTGTGCTCCTCGGCGAACTCGCTCATGTCGAAGCGGATGTACGCGCGCTCGTCGCCGAACATGAGCTGCGTCAGCGTCTTCGCGAGTTCCGTCTTGCCGACGCCGGTCGGTCCGGCAAAGAACAGCACGCCGCGCGGGCGGTTGCCGCTCGAGCGCGCCTGCGCGCCGGTCAGCCCCATCACCGACCGCATCAGGATGTCGATCGCCTTCGTCACGGCGGGTCGCTGTCCGCGCACGCGCTCCTCGATGAACGGCAGCGCGCCGGCGATGCGCTCGCGCACGTAGTCCTTCTTCCACGGATTCTCGGTGACGCCCACCTTGTAGCACTGGACCGCGTCGTCGACGTCGCGGAACGCGATGCCCTGCCGGTCCGCGAGCTGCGCGATGTCGGCGAGCGCGACCAGCGGCAGGCCGTCGGTCATCTGCGCGAAGTCCTTCGCGAACTTCGTCCGCGCCTCCGGCGCGCCTTCGTCGTAACCGGCGAAGAGATTGCCCAGGTGACCCGCCGCGGCGAGCCGCGTCTCGTAGTCCGGCAGGCCGAGCGTCAGCACCGACACGCGCGTCGAATCGAGCGCCAGCCACGACGGCAGGTCCTGCCCGCGGTTGACGAGCCACAGCACCGGGTTGAAGCGCGCCTTGCCCAGCGAGGTCGAGATGTCGGCGTTCTTCGGCACGATCGGATGCGCGGTGAGCGAAATGCGTTCCGCCGCGACGAAGAAGCGATGCTCGGCCGCGTCGAGATGGTCGGGCTGGCGGGTCAGCCGCGACGCGAAGTCGACGACGAGCGCGCAGCGCACTTCGCGCTGTCCCGCGACACGGCGCATGATGCCGACCAGGTTCTCGAGGCTCGTCGGCATCACGCCGTCGGCGAGCTTCAGATCGAAGAGCTTCGTCGCGAGTTCGACCACCGCGGGTTCGTTCGGGTACGGGCGCAGGCCCTCGACCGGATCGAACACGAGCAGGAACTTGTAGTCGAGGGGCGCCAGATGCGCCCACAGGCAGCGCAGCAGCGGCGCGAGGGTCGTCCCCTGCTCGAACGGCGTCAGGAAGCTGTCGCGGATGTTGCCGGCGACCACGAACTGCGAGCGGATCGGCAGCAGCCGCTTGAGGTCGCGGATCCAGCGCGGCGAACCGTCATCGTCCGGTGTGCTCATTGAACTACCTTCGTGCTGCGCACGCCGGCGCGTGGGGCGATGAGGCCCCCGGGAGGGTCCGGCGGGCTCGTTGCGGACTCATTGCGGGTTCTCGCGCGCGCGCGGCGCGGCGCGCGGCGCCGCCGCGTCTTCGGCGGCGACGGCGGGCAGCTGCGCGGCGTCGACCACCTGCACCGGCACTTCGCCGGCCTCGAGACGCCGCGTCACGTCCAGTTCGAGCCCGCGCGCGGCGAGCGTCTGCATGAGCCGCGGGAACTCGGCGCACCAGCGGTCCTCGGCCAGCGCGTCCTGGCGCCTTCGCTCGGCGTTTTCCTCATCGCCGCGTGCGCGCACCACGTTGAAGTTGGTCGTGCGCTCGCGCGCGTCGACGCGCATCCGGACGAAGTAGTTGTCCCAGCCCTTGCGCCGGAAATGCACGGTGCCGCCGTCGACGAAGAGTGTCGCGCCGATGTCGTCGACGTCGTAGCCCAGGTCGCGCAGCGACTCCTGCAGCACCAGCGAGGCAGCCGCCTGCTCGGCGTGCTCGCGGTCGGCGGCCGCTTCCGCGAGCGCGTGCTCGACCGCGTCGGAGAGCGGCGGATCCATCCGCTCGACGCCGGCCGCGACGAGTTCCAGCGCGTGCACGAGCTCGGCCGGCGCGTCATCGGGCAGCGCCTCGAGCAGGCGCCGCGCGTCCTCGGCCTCCTTGCGCTGCGCGTCCTGCGCCTCGCGCTGCCGCTGCACGGCGAGCCGCAACTCGGTCGCGAGCGTCTCGGCGCGCTCGGGTGTCGGGGCCAGCACGATCGCCTTCGCGAGCGCCTCCAGCGTGTCCGGCAATGCGACGCCTGCGGGCAGTTCCAGGCGTGCGAGCACGCGGGCGGCCGTTGCGCGGTAATGCTCGGCATCGCGCGAATCGAGACCGGCGCGCGTCTGCCGCTGCAGCACGTAGGAGGCGAGCACGTCGTCGATCAGCGGGATGGACGACGCCGTCGCGAGCGACGCGCGCACCTTCTCGCCGAGTTCGCCGCCCGCCTGCGCGAGTGCGGCTTCGAGCGCGCGGACCGCCGCGTCCAGAGCCTTCAGGTACTCGACCCACTGCGCGTCGTCGTCGGTGCCGGGCGCGGCCGGAGTCCCCGCCGGGAGCGCAGTGGACATCGGCATCGCGCCCGTCGCCTGGCCGGACAGCGCGCCCGCGAGCGAGCGCAGGCGCGCAAGGCGCGCCGCCTGCCGCTGCGCCTCGCCGCGGACGGCGGCAATGCGTTCGAGCCGCGCGGTGCGCTGCCCCGCCCGCGCCTGCGCCATCGTCTGCTGCCGCTCCCGCAGGTGCGCGAGCGCCTGCCCGTACTCGCACTTCATCGCGCGCGCCTCCTGCAGCGCGCGCGCGGACAGCATGAGGAGGCCCTGGACGAGGACGTAGCCGGCAGTGATGGGTCCGCTCATGGTCGCAACGTGGGTCCGCCGGCCACCGGGCCGGTCGATCGGGAAAGAGTAGCCGATTTCGTGCCAGGCCGGGTTCGACGCCGTCCGGCAACCGCCGTCGACGCCCCGCCGCATACCCAATGAGGGTCGGACTCGAATTGAAGTCAAACATCAATTCGAGTCCGACCCTCATTGAATTGGCGCGGCGTCTACGCGGGCGCCCGTGGCGGCGCCGGTCGCGCCGGCGCAGCCACCAGCCGAACTGCCGGGGCCACGTTCGCCAGTCCGGATCGCCGCCGAGCTGCACCGCGGCCTGCGCCGCCCAGTTCGGATTCCACAGATGCTCGCGGCCCAGCGCGACCAGGTCCGCGGCGCCGTCGGCGATCACCGCGTTGGCGTGCTCCGGCGTGCGGATCAGGCCGACCGCCATCGTCGCGATGCCGGACTGCGCGGCGCACCTCGCGCGCGAACGGCACCTGGAAGCCGGGCTCGCGCGCCACGAGGCTCGCGGCGGACGGGAGGTTCATGCCGCCGGACGAGCAGTCGACGACGTCGACGCCGAGCGCGCGCAGACGCCGCGCCAGCTCGACCGAGTCGTCGAGCGACCAGCCGATCCCGACGCCGTCCACCGTCGACATGCGGAAGAACAGCGGGCGCTCGGCGGGCCACACGGCGCGCACGGCGGCGACGACCTGCAGCGGCAGGCGCATGCGCCCGTCGCGATCGCCGCCGTACGCGTCGCCGCGCGTGTTCGACAGCGGCGACAGGAACGAATGCAGCAGGTAGCCGTGCGCGGCGTGGATCTCGATCGCGTCGAACCCGGCGCGCAGCGCGAGGCGCGCCGCGTGCGTGTACCGCTCGAGCAGGTAGCCGACCTCGGCCTCGCCGATCGGGTCGCGTGGGCGGGTGCGCGTCGCTCCAGCCCGCGCGCGTCGGCCCCCACGGCTGCCACGGCGCCTCGCCGCGCGCCGCGTCGCGCTCGGCCGATCGGCCCGAAGCCGTCCCACGGCGCCTGCGACGACGCCTTGCGCCCGGCGTGCTGCAGCTGGATCGCGGACGCCGCGCCGTTGGCGCGCAGGAACGCGGTGATCCGCGCGAACGCGTCGGCCTGCGCGTCGTTCCACAGTCCGTTGTCGTGCAGCGTGCTGCGGCCCTCGGGACACACGGCCGTCGCCTCGACGATCACGAGGCCCGCGCCGCCGAGCGCGAAGCGCCCGAGGTGCACGAGATGCCAGTCGCCGACGATGCCGTCGTGCGCCGAGTACATCTGCATCGGCGACACGACGACGCGGTTGCGCAGCGTCAGGTCGCGCAGCGTGAGCGGCGCGAACAGAGGACGCGGTGCCGGCGCGTTCGACGGCCGGCGCGCCGGCCGTGGTTACCGCAGGATCGTCCATGCGCGGGTGGCCCCGGTCATATCACGCCCCGCGCGCGCAGCGCCGCGCGCGCGTCGGCGTCGAGTCCCAGCAGGTCCTCCAGCACTTCGTCGGTGTGCTGGCCGAGCACGGGCGGCGCGTGCGTGTATTCGATCGGGGGCGCTGGCGAAGCGCACCGGGTTGGCGATCGACGGCAGCGTGCCCGCGCGCGGATGCGGCAGGTCGACGCGCATGCCGCGCGCCTGCACCTGCGGATCCGCGAACACCTTGTCGATCGTGTTGATCGGGCCGCAGGGCACGTTCGCCGCCTCGAGCTTCGCGATCCACTCGGCGGACGGCCACTGCCGCAGCACGGCGGCGAGCTTCGGGAATCAGCTCGTCGCGATGCGCGTTGCGCTGCGCGATCGTCACGTACTTCGGATCGGTCGCGAGTTCCGGCCGGCCGGCGACCGCGCAGAAGCGCGCGTACTGCTCGTCGTTGCCGACCGCGAGGATCACGTGGCCGTCGGCGGTCGCGAACGCCTGGTACGGCACGATGTTCGGATGGCCGTTGCCGAAGCGCTTCGGCGCGGTGCCGCCGATCAGGTAGTTCATGCCCTGGTTGGCGAGTGTGGCGACCTGCGCGTCGAGCAGCGCCAGGTCGATGTACTCGCCCTGCCCCGTGCGCGCGCGCCGGTAGAGCGCCGCGAGGATCGCGCTCGTCGCGTACATGCCGCACAGGATGTCCGCGAGCGCCACGCCCGCGCGCTGCGGGCCGCCGCCCGGCAGGTCGTCGCGCTCGCCGGTGACGCTCATGAGGCCGCCCATCCCCTGGATCAGGAAGTCGTAGCCGGCGCGGTTGCGATAGGGGCCGGTCTGGCCGAACCCGGTGATCGAGCAGTAGACGATTCGCGGATTCACCGCCTGGATCGCCGCGTAGTCGAGGCCGTACTTCGCGAGCGCGCCGACCTTGTAGTTCTCGATCAGGATGTCGGACTGCGCGGCCAGCTTGCGCGCGATTTCCTGGCCGTCCGGCGTCGCGATGTCGAGCGTCAGCGAGCGCTTGCCGCGGTTGGCCGACGCGTAGTACGCGGCGTCGACGATCTCGCCGGTCGTCTCGTCGGTGATCCACGGCGGCCCGAACTTGCGCGTGTCGTCGCCGGCGCCGGGCCGCTCGACCTTGACGACGTCGGCGCCGTAGTCGGCGAAGATCTGCGTCGCCCACGGGCCGGCCAGCACCCGCGACAGGTCGAGGACGCGGATCCCGGTCAGCATGCCCGTCATGCGCGCCTCCTCACGCCGCCCGCATCGACTTCGCGATGATCGTGCGCTGGATCTGCGACGTGCCGCCGCCGATCGTCGACTGCATGCCCTCGCGGAAATAGCGCTCCATGTCGGACTCGGGCAGCATGCTGTGGCCGCCCAGGATCTGCATGCCGCAGCGCGTGACCTCCTGCAGCGTCTCCGACGCGAAGAGCTTGCCCATGCTGACCTCGCGCGAGCACGGCACGCCGCGCGACGCGAGTTCGGCGGCGCGATAGACGAGCAGCCGCGCCGCGTCCACCTTCGTCTGCATGTCGGCCAGCATGTGCCGGATCACCTGGAAGTCGAAGATCGCGCGGTCGAACTGGATGCGCTCGTGCGCGTAGCGCAGCGCGTCGTCCACCGCCTGCTGCGCGTTGCCGACGTAGCCCGCCGACACCGCGATGCGCTCGAGCTCCAGGTGGTCGGTGATGATCGCTCCACCCCTGCCCCAGCGTGCCCAGCAGCTGGTCGCGCGTGACGCGCGCGTCGTCGACGAAGATCTCGGTGGTGCCGGTCGCGCGCCGCGCCATCGTCGGCAGCTTGCGGATGTCGAGGCCCGGCGTGTCGTTGGGCACGAGGAACACCGACAGGCCGAGGTGCTTCTTCGTGTCCGGGTCGCTGCGCACGAGCATCGCGATGACGACGTTCCTCGCGGCGGCGCCGCTGCACCAGAGCTTCTGCCCGCGCAGCAGGAAGTCCGTCGCCGTCGGGGATCGCGCGCGTGCGCGTGCTCGCCGCGTCGGAGCCCGCCTGCGGCTCCGAGATCGAGATCGAGAAGCGGATGTCGCCGCGCATGAACGGCTCGAGGTACTTCGCCTTCTGCGCGTCGGTGCCGAACTTCACGATGTTCATCGCGGTGAACGTCGACACCATGAACGCGGTCGCGAAGTCGAAGCCGTAGCGCGCGAGGCCCTCGCACAGCAGCGCGTAGTCGAAGATCGTGCCGCCCAGTCCCCCGTGGTCCTCCGGGATCAGCAGGCGCAGCCAATCCTGCTTCACGATCGCCTCGTAGCCCTTGTACGGGTACTCGCGGTTCATGTCGCACGTGCGGATGTACTCGCGGCCGATCTCCTTCTCCATCAGCCGGTCGACCTGCTCCTTCCACATCGTCTGTTCCTCGCGTCAGGAAATTCATCGTCGCTCTCTCGCATCGTTGCGCTCAGGCCGTGCTGCGCCGGCCAGCAGCCGCTCGCGCCGCACCAGCAGGCTGAATTCGCACGCCAGCACCACCTCGTCGCGCTGGTTGACGCCTTCGAGCTTCAGCGTCACCACCCCGTGGCGGTCGCCCTTGTCGCGCAGCGCGATGATCTCGCTTCGCGCATGCAGCGTGTCGTTGATGAACGTGGGCTTCGTGAAGCGCAGCCGGTCGACGCCGTAGAACGCCTCGATCACCTCGGGGTTGAAGCCGATCAGCGCGTTGACGATCGCGAACACGAGGCTGCCCTGCACGAGGCGCTGGCCGTAGAGCGTCTTCTTCGCGTACTCGACGTTCGAATGCAGCTCGAGCCAGTTGCCCGTCAGCATGCAGAAGTTCACGACGTCGGTCTCGGTGATCGTGCGGCCGCGCGAGCGCCGGCGCTCGCCGACCGCGAGTTCGCCGTAGCGGTGCGTCAACCATGTTCGCTGCCTCCCTGCGACACCGGCGGCGGACCGGCGCCGCGACCCGCTCGCGCTTCGCGCGGAACCCCTGCCACGCGACGACCGCCCCCAGCAGCAGCCAGTGCCGGTCGCGTCCAGTGACGTAGCCGGGGACGAAGAACAGGATGCCCGCCGCGAACAGCACGGCGCGCAGTGGCGCGCTCAGCACGCCGTTGAGATAGCCGATCATCGTGCCGCACATCGAGAGCATCGCGAGCGCCGTGATCGCGAGGTCGTAGACGATCGTCGCCGCGCCGCCCTGCAGCATCAGGCCCGGCCGGTACACGAGCATGAACGGAATGACGTAGACGGCGCCGGCCATCAGCATCGCGTAGCGCGCGACCGGTCCAGAAGCGCTCGCCGGCGATCGCCGCGGCCGCGTAGACGCTCGCGCAGACGGGCGGCGTGATCGCGGACAGGATCGCGAAGTAGAAGATGAACAGATGCGCGGTCAGCGGCGGCAGGCCGAGCTTGGTCAGCACCGGTGCCGCCACGGCGGCGGTCAGCACGTACGACGCCGTCGTCGGCACGTCCATGCCGAGCAGGATGCACAGGATGGCCGACAGCACGAGCGCGGCGAGCAGGTTGTCGCCGGCGATCGCGATCAGCTCGCTCGACACCTTCGACCCCAGGCCCGACGAGCTCAGCACGGCGGTGAGGATGCCCGCGCAGCCCAGCAGCACCGCGATCATGATGAGGCCCTTGCCGCCCTCGGCGAGCCCCTGCGCCGACGTGCGCGACGAACTCGCGCCCGCGCGCGCGCAGCAGCGCACGCGTCGCCGCGCACGAGCGCCGGGCCGACGCGCGCGACGATCGTGGCGGCCAGCAGCGCGGCGCACGCGGTGGCGCCCGCGAACGTCGGCGTGTATCCGGCGACGAGCATGCCGATCAGGCACGCGACCGCGAACGCCAGCGGGATCGCCTTGTCGGCCTCGATGCGCGTGCGTGCGGCGACAGTGTCCTTGCCCATCCGGTGGCGCCGCGCGTAGAGATCGACGCTGATGAAGATCACCGCGAAGTACAGGACCGCGGGCAGCGCCGCCGTCTGCGCGATCGTCAGGTACGGAATGTTGAGCAGCTCGGCCATCAGGAACGCGCCGGCGCCCATGATCGGCGGCATGATCTGGCCGCCGGCGGAGGCGCTCGCCTCCACGCCCGCGGCCAGCGCCTTCGGATACCCGGCGCGGCGCATCGTCGGGATGGTGAGCGAGCCGACCGCCATCACGTTGGCGACGGCCGAGCCCGACACGGTGCCGAACAGCGCCGACGTGACGACCGCCACCTTCGCCGGCCCGCCGTGGCCGCGCCCCGCGATCACCTGCGCGACCTGCACGAACACTTCGCCGGCGCCGGTGGCCATCAGCAGCGCGCCGAAGATCACGTACACGGCGATGACGCTGGTGCCGATGTCGGCCATGAAGCCGAAGATGCCGCTGGTCGATGCGTAGAGCGTGGACACGACGGTGTCGAGCGACGCGCGCGGCGGCTGCCAGAGCCCGCTCATCAAGCCGTGGCCGAACGCGTAGTACAGCACCGAGATCGTCGCGAGCACCGGCAGCGCCCAGCCCAGCAGCCGCTGCGTGCCGATGACGATCACCGCCATCATCAGGAAGCCGACGACGAGGTCGAGCGTCGTCATGTCGTTCATCACGTCCATGAAGCGCGCCTGGCTCGCGACGACGTGGATGCCGCCGTAGAGCCCGACCAGCCCCAGCACGACGTACGCGGCCTGCGCGCCGGATCGTCCGGCGCCTCGCGCTGCTTCAGCCAGAACGCGAGGAACACGCCGCCGGCGATGAACACGCCGCGCTGCACCAGCGGGTCGAACGGGCCGGTGAACGACGTGTACAGGTGGAACAGCGCGTAGGCGGCGCACGCGCAGGCGAACGCCACCGCCCCGGGACCCGCCGCCCCTTCCGCGCGCGCGGCGTCGCTCACGCGCGCCCCGCGGTCACTTCACCTCACTTCACCGAGTCCCAGTACTTCTTCGCGCCCGGGATGCAGCTTGACGCCCACCTTCTCGGCGGCCAGCGCCTGCGCCTTGAAGTCGAAGTCCTTCAGGTGCGGCCACGCCTCGACCAGGAACTGGCGGTTCTCGTTGATCGCCTTGGCGATCGCGTACGCGGTCTCGTCGTCCATCACCGACGTGCGCGTGCCGTAGACGATCAGCACCGCCGGCGTCGTCACCGGCGGCTGGCCCGTCATCACGTTCGGGATCTGCGTGAAGCTCACGCCCTTGACCGCGCCCGTCACCTTCGCCTGCTGCTCGGCGTCGAAGCCCAGCAGCCGCATCGGCGTGGTCACCATCAGCTCGCGCAGCGTCGCGTCGACGCCGTGGCCGGGACCGTACTTCGAGTAGCCGACGATCTGCCGGTTCTGGATGCCCTCGGACGCGTCCTTCACCGTGCCCGGCACCCACGCGGGCTCGACGCCCAGCGTCTTGAACACCTCGCGCGTCAGCAGCTCGGCGCCGCTGCCGCGGATGCCGGGGTTGAACTTCTTGCCGGCGAGATCCTTGATCGACGCGACCTTCGACTCCTGGCTGACCGCGACGTTGAGCACCGACACGTCGTACGCGTACAGCGCGACCAGGTCGTCGACCGCCTTGCCGCCCGCGAACGGTCCGGTGCCCGTGATCGCCTGGATGCCGGTGTCCGTCGCGATGAGGCCCAGGTCGATCTCGTTCTTCGTCAGCCGGCGCACGTTGTCGACGCTCGCGCCCGTCTCGATCTGCGACACGTTGGCCGCGGGAATGCCGGCCTTGATCGCCTTCACCATCGCCGCCGACACCGTGTAGTGGCTCGACGTCGAGTTCGTCGATCCCAGCACGATCGTGCCTTTCGGCGCGGCGAGCGCGGCCGTCCCGCCGCGATGCACGCCACGAGCGCGAGCGTCGATCGCCCGCGCCGATCCGGTTCCATGGTTGCGCATGCCACTCCTCCGTCCTGGTGCCCGCGTACGCGGGTCGGGATCTATGCCGACGTTTCCCGACCGATTGGTCGGTCATCGCCATACTACCCGGTCCGGATTCGGTGTCAACGGCGGCGACCGCACGTGCCGGCGCGGGACGGACGCGTCCGCTCGACCGGCCGATGCCCGCTACGCAGCAACGCAGCCAATTTTCATAGGAGAATTGCCCTGATGACCGCGTGGCCGCGACCGCGGCCGGCGTTCCTTGGCCGCCTGGCCACATGCGGCCGGCGCGCGCGCGCATTGACGACGCCGGTTTTCCGCTGCCATCATTGCCCAACCGATCGGTTGGTTTTGGCAGCGCCGCCACCTCCGGTCACCCGATGATCCGCGACTCCCGAAACCTTCGCCGCCTTCCTCGACACGCTGCGCCGCTTCGTCGCCGAGCGGCTGGTGCCGCGCGAGCGCGACGTCAGCGACGCCGACGCGATCCCCGAAGCCGCTCGTCGCCGAGATGCGCGCGCTCGGTCTCTTCGGCCTGTCGATCGGCGAGGAGTACGGCGGGCTCGGCCTCACGATGGAGGAGGAAGTGCTCGCCGTGCTGGAACTGGGCCGCACGTCGCCCGCGTTCCGGTCGGTGTTCGGCACCAACGTCGGCATCGGCTCGCAGGGCCTCGTGCTCGCCGGCACGCCCGAGCAGAAGGCCGCGTGGCTGCCGCAGCTCGCGTCCGGCGACGTCATCGCGTCGTTCGCGCTGACCGAGCCCGACGCCGGGTCGGACGCCGCGTCGCTGCGCACGCGCGCCACGCGCGACGGCGACGGCTGGCGGCTCAACGGCACCAAGCGCTACATCACCAACGCGCCCGAGGCCGGCCTCTTCACCGTGATGGCGCGCACCGGCGCGCCGAAGGCTCGGGCGCCGACGGCATCAGCGCCTTCCTGGTCCCGGCCGGCACGCCGGGCCTCGCGGTCGGCGCGCCCGACCGCAAGATGGGCCAGCGCGGCGCGCACACCGCCGACGTCGTGCTCGACCGACTGCCGCGTGCCCGGCGGACGAGCCTCCTCGGCGCGCGAAGGCGAAGGCTTCCGCATCGCGATGCGCGTGCTGGACAAGGGGCGGCTGCACATCGCCGCGCTGTGCACGGCGATGGCCGAGCGCATGCTCGACGACGCGCTGCGCTACGCGCTCGAGCGCAGGCAGTTCGGCCAGCGCATCGCCGACTTCCAGCTCGTGCAGGCGATGCTCGCCGACTCGCGCGCCGAGTGCCTGGCCGCGCGCAGCATGGTGGTCGAGGCCGCGCGCCGCCGCGACGCCGGCGAGGACGTCGGGCATCGACGCGTCGTGCTGCAAGCTCTTCGCCTCCGAGATGTGCGGCCGCGTCGCCGACCGCGCCGTGCAGATCTTCGGCGGCGCCGGCTACATCGCCGACTACGGCATCGAGCGCTTCTACCGCGACGTGCGCCTCTTCCGCATCTACGAGGGCACCAGCCAGATCCAGCAGGTCGTCATCGCGCGCGGCATGATCCGGCGCGCGGAGGCCTCCGATGAGTGTCACCGAGATGCGTGACAGAAACTCCGTCGTCCCCGCGCAAGCGGGACCCAGTGTCGTTCGCACAAGTCCGGTCCCCGCTTGCGCGGGGATGGACGACATGACGCTCGACCACGAGTCCCGTTCCTCGACTGGCTGGGCGCGACGCTGGTCGAGTGGGGGCCCGAGCACGCGGTGCGTCGTCGCTCGACGATCACGCCGCAGCACCTCAACCGCTCCGGCGTCGTCCACGGCGGCGTCTACTCGGTGCTGGCCGATGCGGCGGGCGGCCTGGCCGGCTGCTACAGCGACCATCCGCGGCGCACGCGGAAGTCGTACACGCTGTCGCTGACGACGAGCTTCCTGGGCAGCGCGCGCGCAGGGCCGGCTGATCGCGCGCGGAGTCGCTGCGCAGCGCGGGCGGCTCGTCTACTTCGCGACGGTCGAGATCACCGACGACACCGGCGAGCTGCTCGCGCGTCGGCGAGGGCAGCTTCCTCTACCGCACGCCGGTCGGCGCCGCGCACGCCGACAGCCTGCCGGGCGCGCCATGACGGGACCTGCCCCGATGACCGCGAAGACCAGCGTGCGCGTCGGCTGCGGCAGCGGCTTCTGGGGCGACGCGTTCGACCCGGCCGACGAGCTGCTGCGCCGCGGCGAGCTCGACTACCTGTCGTTCGACTTCCTGGCCGAGCTGACGATGGCGCTGCTGCAGCGCCAGCGCGCGCGCGATCCCGGCGCCGGCTTCGTCGAGGACGCCGTCGCGTTCATGAGCGCGATGGCGGTGCCGGCGCGCGAGCGCGGCACGCGGCTCGTGTCCAACGGCGGCGGCGTCAACCCGCAGGCGGGCGCGCAGGCGATCGCGGCCAAGCTGCGCGAACAGGGCCTCGCCGGCACGCGGATCGGCGTCGTCGCCGGCGACGACCTGCTGCCGCGCCTCGACGAACTCGTCGCACGCACGGCCTGCCGCTCGCGAACATGGCGACGGGCGACACCGACCTCGCGCGCATCCGCGACCGCATCGTCTGCGCGAACGCGTACCTCGGCAGCGAAGGCATCATCGCGGCGCTCGCGCAGGACGCCGACATCGTGCTCACCGGCCGCGTGGCCGACAGCGCGGTGTTCGTCGGCCCGATCATGCACGCGCTCGGCCTCACGTACGCCGACGTCGACCGCGTCGCCGCGGCGATCGCCATCGCGCACATCGCCGAGTGCGCGGCCGGCTGCACGGGCGGCATGTCGTCGCGCTTCGACGAGATGCCCGCGATGGGCCGCGTCGGCTTTCCGGTGTTCGACTTCGACCGCAGCGGCGACGTGCGTGCTCGGCAAGCTTGCCGGCACCGGCGGGCGCGTCGACGCGTTCACGGTCAAGGAGCACCTCGTCTACGAGATCGGCGATCCGCGCGCGTACGTCGTGCCCGACGGCGTCGTCGACTTCACGTCGGTGCGCCTGACCGACCTGGGCGAACGACCGCGTGCGCATCAGCGACGTGCGCGGCCAGCCGCAGCCCGCAGAGCTCAAGGTGCTGATCGGCTACAGCGACGGCTGGATCGGCGAGGGCATGCTGATGTTTCCGTGGCCGCGCGCGTTCGCGCGGGCGCGAGAAGGCGCAAGCAGACGCTGACCGAGCGCTTCGAGCGGATGGGCCTCGCGGCGGACGAGATCGAGTTCTCGTACGTCGGTGTCAACACGCTGCACGGGCCCGCGGCGCCGATCGCGACGTCGACGACCTGAACGAGGTGGGCCTGCGCGTGGCCGTGCACACGCGCTCGCGCGACGAGGCGGAGAAGGTGCGGCGCGCGTGCTCGCAGCTGTGGATCATGGGGCCGGGCGGCACGTCGTTCGGCGTGCCGATCAAGTCGCGGCCCGTCGTGTCGCTGTGGCCGACGTTCGTGCCGCGCGAACTCGTGCCGCCCGTCGACCGAAGTCGATCGTCGACATGAGCCCACCATGAGGAAGCAGAGCCCGCCATCGCCATCGCCGCGACTCCTCGCCGACATCGCCGACGTCCGCTCCGGCGACAAGGGCGACAACGTCTCGATCGGCGTGCTCGCGCGGCGGCCCGAGGACTACGCGACGATGCTCGCCGCGCTGACGCCCGCCAGCGATCGCCGCGCTCTTCGGCGACTGGGTCAAGGGTCCCGATCGAGGTCTACCCGATGCCCAACATCGACGGCTGCCTCGTGCTGCTCGTGCACGGCCTGGGCGGCGGCGCGACGCGCACGCTGCGCTTCGACCAGACCGCGAAGGCGCTCGGCAACGCGATCCTGCGGCTGCCGCTGCCGGCCTGACGCGACCTTCCCCGGGACTTCGCCATGGACGACCTGAAATTCGACGTCGACGACGGCGATCGCCACCGTCACGCTCAACCGGCCCGCGCGCCGCAACGCGCTGTCGATCGCGATGGGCGACGCGCCTGTACGAACTGTGGGAGACGATCGACGCGCGATCCCGCGATCCAGCGTCGCGATCGTCACCGCCGCCGACTGCGGCGTGTTCTGCGCCGGCATGGACCTGGCGGAGACGACGGCGATCCAGCAGGCGCGCGGCGTGGACATCCTCGACGTGCTGCGCGACCCGTTCTACGAGCGCATGCGCGCGATCGACAAGCCCGTCATCGCCGCGCTGAACGGCCACTTCACCGCGGCCGGCATGGTGCTCGCCGCCAACGCCGACCTGCGCGTCGGCCTGGCCGGCACGCGCGCCGGCATCACCGAAGTGCGCGTGGGCCGCGGCACGCCGTGGGCGGTCCCGATGCTGTGGATGCTGCCGCAGGCGGTGCTGCTCGAAATGCTGCTGACCGGCGAGATGCTGCCGGTCGAGCGCCTGCATCGAGGTGGGCTTCGTCAACTACGTCGAGCCCACGCCCGACGACGTGCGCGCGCGCGCGCGCGCGCTGGCGCAGGCGATCGTCCGCAACGCGCCGCTGTCGGTGCGCGCCGCGAAGCAGGGCCTGCGCATGGGCACCGCGCTCGGCTCCGAGCCGGGCCTCGCGGCGTCGAAGGAACTGCACAAGGCCGTCTACGCGAGCGAGGATGCGCGCGAAGGTCCGCGCGCGTTCGCCGAGAAACGCACCGCCCGTCTGGAAAGGACGCTGAAGATGACCGCCACCACGCCGCGCGATGCCGCGCCGGCACCGCCACCGGAGACGAGGGCGTGCTGCTCGGGCACGGCTTCTACTACGACCAGCTGCCGGTCGGGTTCCGCTTCCGCACGATGGGCCGCACGCTCACCGAGACCGACCTCGTCACGTTCATCAACCTCATCTGGTTCACCGAGGAAGTGTTCGTGAACACGCACGACACCGCCGGTCGCGCGCTGTCCGGCCGCATCGTGCCCGGCGCGCTCGTCTACACGTTCGCCGAAGGCCTGCTCACGCCGAGCATGCAGTTCACCGGGCTCGCGTTCCTGCACACCGAGCTCGACGTGACGCAAGCCGACCGTCGTCGGCGACACGATCCACGTGCGCGGCGAGGTCATCGAGAGCCGGCCTGCGTCGACGCGGCAACCGCGGCCTCGTGCGCACGCGCAACGAAGTCGTGAACCAGCGCGGCGAGATCGTGCTCGTCTACACGCCGCTGCGCCTCGTCAAGGGCAGCGCGGCCGCGCCGACGCGCCAGCGGCGCGGCAAGCATGACGTGCGCGGCACGACGCGCGACGCGAGCATCGCCGCGCCGCAGCGATCGCGCGCCGGAACGCGGCGAGGTCGGCCGCGCTGATGGCCGCCCCCGCGGCCCGCCAGCGGCGCGCGCGCATCACCGAGCACCGGACGCCGCGCAAGGAGGAGATCCTCGACGTCGCCGCCGCGATGTTCGCCGAGCGCGGCTTCGACGCCGTGTCGCTGACCGACATCGCCGCCGCCGTCGGACTGTCGAAGGCGACGCTCTACCACTACTTCTCGCGCAAGGAAGAGATCCTCGGCACGATCGTCGTGACGACGATCCGCGACCTCAACGCGCACATCGGGCAGGCGATCGCGCGCGCGCCGCGACGCCGGAGGCGCAGGCTCATCGCGTTCCTCGAGGCGCAGGCCGACTTCTTCGAGCAGCACCAGCACCGGTTCCAGGTGCTGGTCACGCGCTTCTCGAACCTGACGGAGCCGAAGCTGCGCGACGAGGCCGTCGAGTGGCGCGTCAACTACGAGAACACGATCAAGGGCATCATCCGCGACGGCGTGAACGCCGGCGTGTTCCACTCCGACCATCTCAATTCCGTCGTGCGCGCCGTGCTCGCGTCCGTGTACTGGCTCGCGCGCTGGTATCGGCCGGACGGCCCGCAGCGCGCGCGCGACATCGCGCGCGCCTACGCGGATGTCGTGCTGTACGGCGTCAGCGTGAAGCCCCGGCCGGTCGCCGTCGCGGATGCGGCCAGCGCCGCCGTGATCGAAGCCGGCGCCATCGCGACACCCACGCGCTGAACCAGGCGTCCGGCCAGGCGGCGCCGCGTCGCCGCTCACCCCCGGAAGAGCGCTGCGGGTCATGGGCACCGCGTCCCGTGCCGACCCGCTGGCGCGACTTCGCAGCGTCCGCCCCGGCCGCCGCGCGTCAGGGTGCGGAACCGACCGGCGCGGCATTCGCCCGGCCGCGATACACGCGGGGCAGCACCGCGGTGAAGACCGTGCCTTCCCGTTTCGTCGATTCGGCGTTCAGCGTGCCGCCGTGCGCGACGACGATCTCGCGCGCGATGAAAAGCCCCAGGCCGAGGCTCGTCGGGCGCGGGCCGGGCGCATCGGTGTCGCTGCCTGGCAACTGCACCAGCGGATTGAAGATCACCTGCAGCGCATCCGGCGGGATCGGCGGGCCGCGGTTGATCACCTGGATCACCACCTGGGACGCCTCGCCCCGCGCCACGAGGTCGATCGGCTGGCCGCCGCCGCCGTGCTCGACAGCGTTGTTGAGGAGGTTCGACAGGACCTGCAGAAGCCGCGGCCGGTCGACCTGGCACCGCAGGTCGCCGAACATCTCGAGGTCGAACACGCATTCGGCATGAGCCGCCTGGATCTCGTCGTGCGCCGCCTCGCAGATGAGCCCCAGATCGCAGGCGATCGGGGTCACCGGAATGCCGTTGCCCAGCTGCGCGCGCGTGAACTCCAGCAGGTCGGTGATCATGAGGCTCATCGTCCGCGCGCTCTTGCCGATGCGCAGCACCGCGGGCAGTTCGGCCGCGCCCACCTTGCCCGCGCCCGCGAGGTAGGTGGCCGACATCGCCACGGCGGAGAGCGGGCTGCGCAGGTCGTGGCCGAGGATCGCCAGGAACGTGTCGCGGGAGCGCTCGACCTCGTCCGAATAGCGCGCCACCGATTCGGCAAGGGCCTGGTCCACCGACTCGTTGAACCGCGTCATCTCGGTGAAGACCCGCTCCTCCCGCATCGCGACGTCCTCGCGCCACAGCCTCAGCACGGTCGCGCGCAGCGCGCGGTATTCCGCAGTCAGCTGCCGCAGGTCGAAGCCGACCAGATGGCGCAGCGCGCCGTGCGTCGCCGCGGCGGTCTCCTTGCCGCCGAGCAGCGGCGCCCAGCCCTTCGACTTGTCCTCGGCCTGCGCGTCGGTCTGCGCCGCTTCCATGTCGCGCGCGATCGCCTGCAGGATCTGGCGCGCGTGGTCGCGCAGCGCGAGCGTGGACATCGACTCCGCCGCCGGGCGCAGCGTAACGGCGAACAGTTCCCATTCGCGCAGGATCGGATCGAGATTGCCGTTGATGAAGTCGGAAAGAGTGGTGAGATCGCGCACTCGAACATTATGTTCCTTATCGCACGGAGGCTCCATCGGGCGTCGTGTTCGCTACCGTACATTCCGGAACGACGCCGGGATCGGCGCGCACGTCCGACGGAAAGCGGTGGCGGCCGCGCGAGGGGAAGCGGGACGCCGCCGATCGCCGTCGCGTCACGCCAACCGACGAACGACGCCGACGCCGCCCTCTGCGCGCGCACGCCGGCCACCGCCGTCGCGCAATGGGCGCAAAATGGCGGTCCGGCCCGCGCAGGGGCGTTCCGCCACCCGCCGCGCCGGCAACGCCGCCCGCTTTCCTTCGCTGCACTCGCCGATGAAGCCCAAACGCACCAACGCCGCCGACGCGGCCATCGACACGCTGAAGCACCTCAAGCTCCGGCACTTGAGCTGCGCGCTCGACGTGGCGCGCACGGGTAGCGTGCGCGCGGCCGCCGATGCGCTCTGCGTGACCGAATCGGCCGTGTCGAAGACGCTGCGCGAGCTGGAGGAGCAACTCGGCGTGCGTCTGTTCGAACGCTCGCGCAAGGGGATGACGCTCACCGAGGCCGGCCGCCAGTTCACGAACTACGCGCACAGCGCGCTCGACGCGCTGCAGACCGGCGTCGCGCTGGTCAGCGGCGAGCGCAGCGAGCCCACGGCGGTGATCAAGATCGCGGCGATGACCGTCGTGTCCGCGGCGTTCCTGCCGGAGGTCGTGCGGCGCTTCCTCGACACGAACCGCGACTGCCTGGTCGAGATCACGTCGGGTTCCGGCGCCCTGCTGCTCGAGCGCCTGCGCACCGGTCACGTGGAACTGGTCCTCGGGCGCTGTCCGCCCCGCCGGGAGATGGCGGGCCTCACGTTCGAGCAGCTCTACGTCGACCGCCACATCTTCGTCGTGCGCAAGGAACATCCGCTGGCGAAGCTCGCGAAGGTGCCGCCCGCGCGGATCGGCGCATTCCCGATCGTGATGCCGCCGCGCGAATCGCCGTTCTGGGAGGAGATCCACCAGTTCTTCCTGGCCAAGGGTGTGCGCCCGAAGGCCGCGCAGGTGGAGGTGCTCGACCTTCAGTTCGGCCGCACCTACACGCTCGCGTCCGACGCCGTGTGGATCGCATCGGAGCGCGCGGTGAGCGCGGACCTGCGTTCCGGGGCGCTCGCGCGCCTGCGTCTCGAGTCGCCGAATTTCGAAGCGCCGGTCGGCGTCATCACGCGCCGCAACCTGGCGCCCGGCGCCCAGGTGCGCCAGCTGATCGAACTCACGCGCGAGACCAGCATGGAGCTCGCCGGTCACGCTTGACCAAACGGTCAACCGCGACGGCCAAATGTCCATTTCCCGCGGCGCGGGTGACTGGTAGCTTGGCAGGCGGTCACCGTGGCGCCCGTTGGCGCCGTGCGAAGACGCGCAGCCGACGGCGACCCTGGATGGAGACCGCATGAAACTCATCATCGCCGGCTACACGGCGGCGCCGTCGGACGCCGCCAGCGCCGCGATCTACTACGACCGGCTGCTGCAGGTGCCGCAGGCCGACGGCCTCGAGTTCGCGTGGGGCGGCGTGCAGACGCCCGCCCTGCTCGAGCCCGTGCTGGCGCGCCTGCCCGCCGCCTGGTCGATCACGCTCAACGACATCCCGGCGGTGTATCGCGCGTCGGTGGGCAATCCGAATTTCGGCCTCGCGTCCCCGGACGATGCGGGCCGCGCCGCCGCGATCGGCATGTTGCGGGAGATCGCCACCGCGATCCGCGCAATGAACGACCGCGTGGGACGGCGGGTCGTGACCGCCGTGGAGATCCACTCGGCGCCCGGCTTCGACCAACGCGTGCTGATGCCCGACGCGGGCGCGTTCCGCCGCTCGCTCGACGAGGCCGCCGGCATCGACTGGAACGGCGCTGCCGTGATCGTCGAGCACTGCGACGCGTTCGTCGCCGGGCAGAAGCCCGCGAAGGGCTTCCTGCCGCTGGCCGACGAGATCCGCATCCTCGCGAGCCTCGCCGGGTCGCCGATCGGACTCGGTCTCAACTGGGGACGTTCGATGATCGAACTGCGCGACGCCGACCGCGTGCAGGAGCATGTCGCGGCGGGCGCCGCGTCCGGGCTGCTGCGTGCGTTCACGTTCTCGGGCACCGCCGCCACGGACAACGTCTTCGGCGACGCATGGCTCGACTCGCACCTGCCGTTCGCGGACACGCTCGACCCGGCCTATGCCGAAGTGGCGTCGGGCATGACGACTGCGCGCGCTGCCCGGGTGCTCGAGCACCTGCATGCCTGCGAGTTCATCGCGATCAAGACCAACTGGCCGGCATCGCGCAGCGACCCCGCCGAGCGTGCCGCATCGGTCGTCGCCAACTGCGCGACGCTGGTCGACCTGCTGCGCGCCGACGCGGCCATCGCGCGGCAACTGCGGCTCGCGCACTGAAGCCGGCGGACCGGCCACCGGCCGCACGCCCCCTGCGCATCATCGAGGAGAACCGAATGACGGACACGAGCCGACCGCGCGTCGCGGTGGTGGGTACGAGCCACTGGCATCACAAGTTCTATCGCGAGATCCTCGCGCGCGACGCGCAGGTCGTCGCCTATTCGGATCCGGCCCCGCACAAGATCGAGGAGGTGCGCGAGTTCTACGGCGACACAGGCCACCTCGACTGGCGCGACCTGCTCGACGAGAAGCTCGAGCTCGACGGCGTCGTCGTGCTCGCGCAGCATGACCAGATGAAGGAGGTATGCCTCGCCTTCATCGAGCGCCAGATCCCGATCGTCCTCGAGAAGCCGGGCGGCATGTCGGCGCAGGAAGTGGGGGCGATCCGCGATGCGGCCGAAGCGGGAAAGGTGCCGATCGCCGTCGCGTTCATACAGCGCGCGGGCAACGTGTGGAAGCACCTGCAGCGCGTGGGTACGCTCGACTACGTGACCTTCCTGTTCCAGTCGGGTCCGCCCGAACGCTACGTCAAGCAAAGTCCCGTGGGCGCTCGAACGCATCCACGCCGGCGGCGGCAGCTTCATCAACCTGGCCGTCCACTACATCGACCTGTTCCTGGCCGCGACCAAGGCGAAGTCGCTGACCGTCCAGGCGCAGGCGCAGTACCGGCTGTCGGGCGCGTACGACGTCGAGGACCGGATGACGGCACTGCTCACGACGGACGACGGCGTGTCGGCGGTCATCGAATGCGGCTACATCTTTCCCGCCTCGCCGGACGTGCGCTATCTCGCCTACTCGGCGCGCGGCAGCGACGGATTCCTCGCGGTGGACCGCAGCGGGGAACTGGCGTTGACCGCGATCACCGGCGAGACCACGGTGACGAAGGAGAACGTCGACTCCGGCCCGCTGACCGGCGTGTTCATCCGCGCCGCCATCGCCGGCTTCCGCACGGGTTTTCCCGGGCTGCCCGGAATCGCCGACCTGCACCGCTCGATGCAGGTCGTCGATGCCGCGTACGCGAGCGCCTACGGCAAGCGCGCGGCGGCCACGACGATCGCCTGGTGACGCACGAGGGTCGATCCGCTGCGATGACCCGCGATTACGCGTTCGCGTTCCTGACCCCGGCCGAGGTGCTCTTCCTCGACGCGGCGATGGCGCGCCTCATTCCCGCGGATGCGCTGGGACCGGGCGCGCTGCAGGCGGACGTCACCTGCTTCATCGACGGACAGCTCGCGAGCGCATGGGGCGTGCACGGACGCAACTACCGGATGGGGCCGTGGCAGGCGGGGACGCCGCAGCAGGGCTACCAGTTGCCGCTGTCGCCGCAGCAGCTCTACCGCGCCGCGTTGCGGGAGATCGACGCCCACTGCAGCGCACGCGACGGGCGCCCGTTCAGCCAGCTCGACGGTCCGCGCCAGGACGAGGTGCTGCACGATCTGGAGGACGACCGCATTGCGCTCGCGTGCGCGCCGGCGCGCACGTTCTTCGCGCTCCTGTGGCAGAACACGCAGGAGGGCTTCTTCGCCGATCCGATCCACGGAGGCAACCGGGACAAGATCGGCTGGCGGCTCATCGGCTTTCCCGGCGTCGCCGCCGCCGACTACGCGCAGCACATGGACAAGTTCAACACGCCGTATCGCGTGGCGCCGGTGAGCATCCTCGACGTCGTGCGCAAGCGCGTGCGCACCGACGCGCAGGGATATCCCGAGCACACGCCGCTCGACCCGAAGCCGGGGCCATGAGTCCGAAGGGCCGTCCCGAGGACGAATGCCGGAGCGCGCAGCGCGGAGGCAATCCATGATCACGCCGCGACGGGGCACCACCCGCCTCCCAGCTGTCGACGTCGTCGTCGTCGGCATGGGAGTGGCCGGCACGCTCATCGCAAAGGAGCTCGCGCAGTCGCAGTTGCGCGTGGTCGGGCTGGAGCGCGGGCGCATGGTCGAGCCGGCGCAGGAGTTCCGCGTGCCCGAGGCGCACGACGAGCTCAAGTACGGCAAGCACACGGACCTCATGCAGGACCTGTCGCGCGAGACGCTGACGTTCCGCAACACGATGGCCGAGACCGCGCTGCCGATGCGCGAGATGGGGTCGTTCATGCTGGGCGAGTGCGTCGGCGGCGCCGCCGTCCGCTGGGGCGGCGTCGCGTGGCGGTTCGCGCCGTGGGACTTCGAGACGAAGAGCCGTACGCTCGCGCGCTACGGCAACGCGCATCTCGACCCCGACTGCACGAGCCAGGACTGGGGCATCACCTACGACGAGCTCGAACCTTACTACGACCAGTTCGAGCAGCTCTACGGCATCGGCGGCAAGGCGGGCAACCTGGAGGGCGTGCTCCAGCCCGGCGGCAATCCGTTCGAAGGTCCGCGCTCGCGCGAGTTCCCGAATCCGCCCACCGCGCCGACGTACGCCGGATCGCTGTTTGCGCAGGCTGCGTCGTCGCTCGGCTACACGCCGTTCCCGCAGCCGACCGCCGCGATGACGCGGCCCTATGTGAATCCGTACAAGCTGGCACTCGGCGAATGCACACGCGGCGGATTCTGCGCCCGCCACGGCTGCGCGATGGACGCGAAGGCCACGCCGCTGACCACCGTCGTCCCGGCGCTCCTGCGGCACGACAATTTCGAGCTGCGCACGCACGCGAACGTGATCCGCGTGAACCTCGACTCCGATCGCAAGCGCGCCGTCGGCGTCACGTACATCGACGCGCAGGGCCGCGAGATCGAGCAGCCCGCCGACCTCGTGATCCTGACCTCCTACGTGTTCAACAACGCGCGGCTCCTGCTGCTCTCCGGCATCGGCACGCCGTACGACCCGGTCAGCGGGCGCGGGGTCGTGGGCCGGAACTACGCGTACCAGGCCAACGGGCATGTCCCGATGTTCTTCGCCGACAAGGTATTCAACCGGTTCATGGGTGGCGGCGGCATCGGCATGGCCATCGACGAATTCAACGGCGACAACTTCGACCATGCGGGCCTGGGCTTCATCGGCGGCGCGTATCTCTCCGCGGTGAGCATGGGGGCAGCGCCCATCCGCTCTCATCCGGTGCCGGACGGCACCCCGACGTGGGGGTCGGGCTGGAAGCAGGCGGTCGCGCAGTGGTACGACCGGACGTTCCAGATCGTGGCGCAGGGTGGGTGCCAGAGCTACCGGACGAACTACCTCGACCTCGACCCGACCTATCGCGACGCCTGCGGCCTGCCGCTGGTGCGCCTGACCTTCGACTGGCATGCGCAGGAGCAGCGGATGTCGCGCTTCACCACGGCGCGGGCGGCGGAGATCGGGCGGGTGCTCGGGCCCACGCACATGGGCGTCCATCCGGTGAGCGGCCGGTACAGCATCGTTCCGTACCAGAGCACGCACAACACCGGCGGCGTCGCGATGGGCGACGATCCCGCGACCAGCGCGGTCAACCGCTACCTGCAGTCATGGGATGTGCCGAACGTGTTCGTGATCGGCGCCAGCGCCTTTCCGCAGAACGGCGCCAACAATCCGACGGCGACCGTCGGCGCGCTCGCGTGCTGGGCCGCCGACGCGATCAGGGAAACGTACCTGAAGCGGCCGGGTCCGCTGGCCTGACCGCGTCCGCTGCCTGTCCGTTGGACACCGACGACGCGCGGCGTGCGCGCGCGACGGGTCGGCAAAGGACGCACCGTCCGCGGCGCCGCCGCGAGCGCACGGCGCCGCGGCGGCCGGCACAACCCGTGTTACTTCGGCGCCGTCGGAATCGGGTCGTCGAGCGTGACGCCCGCGCCCTGGATGATCTTGCCGTACGCCGCGAACTCCTTCTTGAGGAACGCCGCGAACTCGTCGGGCGTGCTGCCGACGATGCCGAAATCGCCTTCGATCATCTTCTGCTTCACCACCGGATCGGCGAGCGCCTCGGCCACCGCCTTCTGCAGCCGGGCCACGACGTCCTTCGGCGTGCCGGCCGGCGCGAGCAGGCCGAGCCAGCCCTCCTGCTCGTATCCGGGGACCGCCTCCGCGAACGCGGGCACGTCGGGGAAGGCCGCCACGCGCTTGGGCGTGGTCACCGCGATCGCCCGTACCTTGCCTTCGCTGATCATGCCCTTCATCGACGCCGGGTCGGACAGCACACTGCTGATGTGCCCGCCCATCACGTCGGCCAGCGCGGGGCCCGTACCCTTGTACGGCACGTACTGGATCCTGGTGCCCGCCATGTCGTTCAGCTTCACCAGCATGACCCACGACTGGCCGCCCAGGTTGCCGCCGCCCAGCGAAACGGGGTTCGACTTCGCATAGCTGATGAACTCGGGCAGCGTCTTCGCCGGCAAGCCAGGATAGGTGACGAGGATGTTGTAGAACGTCACCACCTGGGAGATCGGCGCGAACGCGGTCTGCGGGTCGTACGGAAGCTTCTTGTACAGGAATGGCGACGCGACGAAGGCCGTGGCGGTGTAGGCCAGCGTGTAGCCATCCGCCGGCGCGCGCGCGACCGTCTGGAGCGCGATGGTGCCGCCACCGCCACCCTGGTTCTCGACGACGACCGGCTGCTTCAGCGTCTTCGACATGTGCTCGGCGATGAGGCGCGCCGTGATGTCGGTCGCAGCGCCGGGCGCCGCCGTCGCGTAGATCTTGATCGGCTTTTCCGGAAAGGCAGCGCTGGCGGCCGCCGGCAGAAGCGCGAGTCCGGCGCACATCGCTGCCGCGAGCGTGCGTTGCACCAGACCGCGTGCCGCTTGGTGTGCCTGTGTCATGTCTTGCCTCCGTCGTGCCGCCAACGTCGGCGTTGCGCGGCATTCGCTGTCGAACGTTGTTGTGACTGCGTGAATTCCCGGTTGCGCCAACGCGCGTCCACCCGTTGCTGCCGGTCGGACCATGGTGTGCCGTGCCCGCGGTACCGTCAACGCACGAAACGCGCTATCGATATGCGGCGACGGCGCGAACCGTTCGTCGTCAACGCCGTTCGCCCCGCGTGCGCGACCGCGATCGACGCACCCCTCCGACGCTCAAGCTACCAGCATGGCCCGGGTGGAGAAACTGACATTTGCCCCTGGCGGTTGACCGTTTGGTCAACCCTCCGTGGCGACTGGCGGCGGACGCCGGGCCGGCATGGCGCCGCGCGGGGCGGGACCGGCGCCGCTATCCGCGCGGCGGTGCCAGCGACGCCGCCGGAACCAGATGCGCCTGCAGCGTGATCCGCTTCGGCGGCGTGTCGGGGTTGCGCACGCGCAGCAGCAGGCGCTCCCACGCCGCGGCGGCGATCGCGGGTGTCGGGTGGCGGACCACGGCCAGCGGCGGCGTCACGATCGGCGCCCACACCGGCTCGTCGAACGCGAGCAACGCGACATCCTCCGGCCAGCGGACGCGCAGCGCCTGCAGGACGCGCACCAGCGACAGCGCGATCGCGCTGTTGCTCGCGATGAGCGCCGTCGGCGGGCGCGGGGCCGCCAGCACGGCGGCCACCTGGCGCGCGAAGGCGGTCTCGTCCGGGTCGCGCTGCAGCACGTCCGCGACGACCTTCGGGCGCGCGGCGTCCGCCGCCTGCCGGTAGCCCTGGATGCGCAGGCGGGTCGTCGCGATCCGCGGGTCGCGCACGATGTAGAGCACGCGCCGGTGGCCCAGGTCCACCAGGTGCCGGGTGGCCTCGCGCATCGCCTTGCGGTCGTCGATCGCCACGTAGTCGAAGCGGCGGTCGGGTGCGACGCGATCCACGACCACCGTGGGCACGTGCCGCTCGGCCAGCAGGTCGAGCGTGGGCTGCGACGCATGCGTGGGGATGAGGATCAGTCCGTCGACGTTGCGGCCGATGAGCGCGCGCACGCGCCGCAACTCCAGCGCCGGGTCGCCGTGACTCAGCACCTGCATGATCTCGTACCCCTGCCGCGCGGCCAGGTCCTCGAACATCTCGAGCAGCGCCGCGAAGTACGCGCTCGCCGTGATGGGCGTGCACAACCCGATCACGTGCGAGTCCCCGCCGCGCAGCGTCTGCGCGACGCGGTTGGGGACATAGCCCAGCGCGGCCATCGCCTGCGCCACGCGCGCGCGGCGCGCCGGGCTCACGTTGCCGCGGTCGTTGAGCACGTTGGAGACCGTACCGACGGAGACACCGGCACGCTTGGCCACGTCGAGGATCGTCGGTCGCTGCGTCACATCCGTCCTTGTCGCTTCACATTCGCGTGGAGGCGCTTGCCGCTGCCGCGCGGGCGCCAACGCGGCGCCTTCGGTCGCGGGCTCGACGGTGCGGCCTGGCGGAGGACGCGGCGCGGTTGCGCAGCCCTGCCAACGCGCGTATCGTAGCATTTTTGAAACGTTTCAATTCGAGCGTACCACGAGGCACCGACACGCACCACGCGCCGCGCGCGCGTCCGACGCACCGACCGCCCTCCGGGCCGCACCCCTGCCGCAATGAAAATCACCCGCATCGATACGTTCAAGTACTGGGTCGACTGGTGCAATTGGCTGTTCGTGCGCATCTCGACCGACGAGGGCCTGGTCGGATGGGGCGAGGCGTCGCTGCACGGCGCGATCGAGTCGGTCGAGACCGCCATCCACGAGTACGCGCCGCACCTGGTCGGGCAGGATCCCGCGGGCCCGGAGCGGCACTGGCACCGGCTGTACCACGCCTGGCGGTGGCGCGGTGGCGCGGTGTTCCAGACCGCGCTGTCCGCGCTCGACATCGCGCTGTGGGACCTCGAAGGCAAGCGCCTGGGCGTGCCCGTCGCCCGCCTGCTGGGCGGCGCGTTCCGCACGTCGGTGCGCGGCTACGCGAGCCACTGGCTGCAGGGGGCGCGTACGCCGGAGGAGGCGTTCGAGGGCGCGCGCGAGGCGGTGCGGCGCGGATTCAGCGCGTTCAAGTGCCGGCCGTTCACGCACGACGGGCTCCTCGACAACGAGGCCCGCGAGATCCGCCACGCCGCGGCGCTGATGGAGGCCGCGCGCGAAGGGCTGGGGCCCGACGGCGAGATCTTCATCGAGTGCAGCGAGTTCCTGTCGCCGCGCACGGCGGTGCTGCTCGACGATGCGCTGCGCCCGATGCGCCCCGGCTGGTTCGAGGAGCCGATCCCGTTCGAGAACGCGAAGGCGATGGCGCAGCTGCAGCGCGTCGCTGCATGTGCCGATCGCCACCGGCGAGCGGCTCCTGTCGCGCTACGAGTACCGCGAGATCCTCGACCAGGGCGGCTGCCGGATCATCCAGCCCGACCTCATGCACGCGGGCGGCTTCTCCGAGATCCGCAAGATCGCCGCGCTGGCCGACATGTACTCGATTCCGGTCGCGCCGCACAACCCCGGCGGCCCCATCTGCACGGCCGCGGCGATTCACCTGTCGTGCGCGATCCCCAACTTCTTCATCCTCGAGCAGATGGAGCCGCAGCGCGCGTTCCGCGATCGCGCGTCCACCGTGCCGATCCGCTTCGAACAAGGCCATTTCCTGCTGCCGGAGGGGCCGGGGCTGGGCATCGAGCCGAACCTCGAGGTGCTGCAGGAAATGACGTTTCGCCCGCAACCGCGCACCGAGCGGCCGGGTTCGCTCTACCGCTAGGAGGAGATCCATGCGTTCCGTCACCCGCCGCATCACCCAGCTGGGCGCGGCCGTCGCCCTGAGCCTGACGGTCGGCATTGCCGCCGCACAGCAGCCGGTCGTCCTGCAGTGGCAGACCGCCAACCTGACCGAAGCCCAGTACGAGCCGGTCTGGAAGGCCGACCATCGCCGAGTTCGAGGCCGCCAATCCCGGCGTCAAGATCGAGCCGGTGCTCGTCGCGCGCAAGGACCACTGGACCAAGTTCGTCGCCGCCGCGCAGGCGAAGAAGGCGCCGTGCATCGTGTCGGTGGACCTCACCACCGCCGCGTACAACGGCTACCTGCTGCCGCTCGACAAGTACTTCGCGCGCCGAGCCCGAGGATTTCCGCCGCGCGTGGAGCAACGACATCCTGAGCGCGTCGAAGTGGAAGGGCCAGCTCTACGGCCTGCCGATCTGGGGCGGCACGTACGCCGAGATCTACAACCGCGACCTCGTCACGAAGGCCGGCCTCGACCCGGCCAAGCCGCCGCGTACGTGGAACGACTACCTCGCGTGGGCGAAGAAGCTCACCGGCAACGACCACGTGGGCCACCGCCGTGCTGGGCGGCAAGACCGACACGACGACGCGCGTGCTGCTCATGTGGATCTGGTCGAACGGCGGCGAGGCGTTCAACGCCGACATGACCGAGGCCACGTTCGCGAAGAACGCGAAGAGCCTCGAGGCGATCAAGTTCTACCTGGGCCTCTACACGGTGCACAAGGTCGCCGCCCCCGCGCCGACCACCACCAACTACCTCGAGCAGACCAATCTCTTCGCGCAGGGCAAGATCGCGACGATGCGCAACGCGTACTGGGCGATCGCCAAGGTCAACGGCGACAACCCGGCGATGAAGGGCAAGGTGTTCGTGGCGCCCGGCCCCGCGAACATCGCCAACGCGCCGACGCTCGCGACCGTCACCGCGTCGTCGATCTCGGCCAGCTGCCCGCAGCCCGATGTCGCGTGGAAGTTCATCAAGTTCGACGCGAACCGCAAGTGGTCGATCGAGCGCGCGAAGGTGGCCAACTGGATGCCGATGCGCAACGACCTGGCCGACGATCCGGCGATCAAGGCCGACCCGCATCCTCGAGCAGTTCGTGCAGATCGGCACCAATGCGCGCAGCTACCCGCTGCCGTCGCCCGTGTGGGCGGAAATCGCCGCCAACGACATCGTCGACGCCGTGCAGAAGGCGCATCCTGGCGCCGGACAAGACCGACGAGATCTTCAAGGATCTCGACGTGCGCGTGACCAAGAAGCTGCGCGACATCTGAGCGGGAGGCGGAACACCGCGATGGCAACCCCGGGGCGCCCCACGACGCCGTGGCGGCGCCGCCGGCGCACTGGCTATGCGTTCGTCGCGCCGGTGTTCCTGTTCCTGTGCGCGGTCATCGTCTTCCCCCTCGCGCACGCGTTCTGGACGAGCCTGCAGCGCGTGCGCGGGCTCAACGCGACGTTCGTCGGGCTCGCGAACTACCGGAAGGTTCTCACCGACGACGCCTTCTGGCACTCGCTCGGGGTCTCGCTCGAATTCACGGTGGCGTGCGTCGCGCTGCACGTCGCGCTTGGCCTGGGGCTGGCCCTGCTGCTCAACGAACTGCGCTTCGCGAAGACCGCGCTGCGGATCGCGTTCCTGACGCCGTGGATGGTGGCGCCGGCGGTCGGCGCGACGATCTGGCTGTGGCTGCTGGAACCGCAGTTCGGCGTCGTCAACTACCTGCTGCAGGCCGCGGGCCTCCTGCGCGCGCCCCTGGCGTGGCTGGGCGAGCCGCTCGCCCGCGTTCGCGTCGGTGGTGGCCGTCGACGTCTGGCGCGGCGTGCCGTTCGTGATGCTGCTGATGCTGGCCGGGCTGCAGACGATCCCGCGCGAGCAGTACGAAGCCGCCGCGATGGACGGCGCGAGCGGCTGGCAGCGCTTCCGCTTCGTCACGCTGCCCAACCTGCGCTACCTGCTGGTCGTCGCGTCCACGCTCGACATCATCAACACGGTCCGCCACTACGACATCATCGGCGTGATGACCGCGGGCGGCCCGGCCGGCGCCACCGAGGTGCTGCCGGTGCTGCTGTTCAACACCGCGTTCCGCGGCAACCGGTTCGGCGAGGCCGCCGCGATCGGCGTGCTGCTGCTGCTGATCGTGCTCGCGTTCTCCATCTTCCACATCCGGTTCACGCGGCCGGAACGAAGGCGGCTCCCGATGACCCCCGGCGCGCACCGTGCCCATTGGGCGCGCTGGACGATCGTGGTCGTCGCGCTCGTCGTCGTGATCTTCCCGTTCTACTGGATGGTCAACACGTCGCTCAAGCCGGCGACCGAGATCTTCGTGTCGCCGCCGACGTTCGTGTCGTCGCAATGGTCGTTCGACGCGTACGCGACGGTGCTCACGCAGCGGCCGGTCGCGCGCTACTTCGTCAACAGCCTCGTCGTGGCGCTCGGCACGACCGCGCTGTCGGTCACGCTGGCCGCCCTTGCCGCCTACGGGTTCACGCGCTTCTTTCCGCAGGGCGCCACGCCCTTCATCGTGTTCCTGCTGTTCACCAAGATGCTGCCGGAGACGCTGCTGATCATCCCGTACTTCCAGCTCATGTCCGACGTCGGGCTGCTCAACACCTACTTCGCGCTGATCCTCGCCTACTCGTCCTTCGCGCTGCCGTTCTCGGTGTGGATGCTGATCGGCTTCTTCCGCTCCATCCCGCGCGACATCGACGAGGCGGCGATGATGGACGGGGCGTCGCTACCTGCAGGCGTTCTTCCGGGTGATCCTGCCGCTGGCGCGGCCGGGACTCGTCGCCGTCGCGCTCTTCACCTTTCTCATTGCCTGGAACTCCTATGTCTGGGCGCTGGTGCTGACCACCGACTCCTCGATGTTCGTACTCTCCGTCGGCATCGCCAACATGGTCGGCGAGTATCGCGTGCAGTGGAACGAGCTGATGGCCGCCTCGGTCATCGCCGCGCTGCCGGTGATGGTCCTGTATTCGTTCCTCGAGCGGCATCTGGTGAACGCCATCACGGCGGGCGCGGTGAAGGGGTAGGCGGCGCGGCGCACGCGGTCGCCGGCGCCGGACGTCGCCTGCCGGTGCGGCGGGTGCCCCCTGCATGGTATCCAGAGGCTCCGCGTGCGGCCCCACCGGCGGGCCGTACGATTCGCGTTCACGCGCGTGGCCGGGAGGATCGTTTACGATCGCATGTTCGAGCGCCGCCAGGGCGCATTCGAACCGCGGAAGCGTGCGCCGCTTCCCGGATGGCCGGCAACGGGTCGTGACTCCGGAGACAATCGCAATGGCAACGGTGCGCGAAGGCAGCAAGGGCGTCCTGCTGGTCGTCGACGTGCAGGTCGGCGTGATGAAGGATGCGTGGGATGCGCCGCGGATCATCGGCGAACGTCGCGCGCGCCGTCGAGCGGGCGCGCGCCGCAGGGCGTGCCCGTGATCTGGGTGCAGCACGCCGACGAGCGAGCTGCGCGCACGGGAGCCCGGAGTGGCAATGGGTGCCGGAACTGGTGCCGGCGGCGGGCGAGCCGCTGATCCACAAGCGATTCAACTCGTCGTTCGAGGAGACGACGCTCGAAGCCGAACTCGCCCGGGCTCGGCGCGACCCATATCGTGCTGGCCGGGGCGGCGACCAACTGGTGCATCCGGGCCACCGCGTACGGCGCGCTGGACCGCGGCTACGACCTGACGCTGGTCGCGGACGCGCACACGACGGAGCACGATGGAGCTCGACGACGGAACGACGATCGAGGCGCGGAACGTGATCCGGGAACTCAACGTCGCGATGACGTGGTTGAGCTACCCCGGCCGCACGAACGGCACCGCCACGGCCGAGGCCGTGACTTCGCCGCGCCGGGCGGCGGGTCCGAATGAGCGCGCCGCCGTATGCGACCGTCGGCGCCGGCCCGGCCGGCCAGCGCAGCGGGAGCCGCCGAGCGCACCTCGCCGCCTGCACCGTGCGCGTACCTCCGAACCCCCGCCACGCTTTCAGGAGAACGTCCCCTGCTGATCTTCCGCCAGCTCTTCGATCCCGCCTCGTCGACGTACACGTACCTGCTGGGCGACCCGGCGACCCGGGAGGCGGTGCTCATCGATCCCGTGTTCGAGCACGAGCGGCGCGACGTCGCACTGGTGCGCGAACTCGGCGTGCGCCTGGTCGCGACGCTCGACACCCACGTGCACGCCGACCACGTGACCGGCGCGTGGCTGCTCAAGGAAGCGTTGCGGCAGCGACATCCTGGTGGCCGAGGCGTCGGGTGCGAGCAACGCGGATCGCCTGCTGCGGCACGGCGACCGCGTCGCGTTCGGCACGCGCTACCTCGACGTGCGCACGACGCCCGGACACACGAACGGCTGCCTGACCTACGTGCTCGACGACCGCAGCATGGCGTTCACCGGTGACAGCCTGCTGATCCGCGGCTGCGGCCGCACCGACTTCCAGCAGGGCAGTCCCGCCCGCCTGTACCGCTCCGTGCACGACCAGATCCTGTCGCTTCCCCCGTCGTGCCTGCTCTATCCGGCGCACGATTACCGCGGCCTCACCGTCACCAGCGTCGCGGAGGAGCAGCAGTTCAATCCGCGCCTGGGCGGCGACGTCAACGAAGCCGACTTCGCCGGCTACATGAACAACCTCGGCCTGCCGCATCCGAAGCTCATGGATATCGCGGTCCCCGCCAACCTGCGCTGCGGCCGGCCGGAGGGCGAGTCCTGCGGCACGAGGATTCCGATTGGGCGCCGCTCACCTGCACATTCGGCGGCATCTGGGAGATCCAGCCGCACGCGCTTGCCGAACGCGTCGCGGGCGAGCGCGCCGGCGACATCGCGATCGTCGACGTGCGCGAGCCGGCCGAGTTCACCGACGCGCTGGGTCACATCCGCGGCGCGCGCCTGCTGCCGCTGTCGCAGCTCGCCGCGCGCGCCGGCGAACTCGACCGCGAGCATCCGGTGGTGGCCGTGTGCCGCTCGGGCGCCCGTTCGGCGCAGGCCACGGTGCTGCTGCAAAAAGCCGGCTTCGAGAGAGTGGCGAACCTGGCCGGCGGGATGCTCCGTTGGCGCGCCGACGCGTTGCCGGTGGAGAACGGGACGGATTGACTGCGCTGCGAGCCCTCGCGCCATCGCCACGGCGGCCGGGCCGCTTGCAGACGCGCGTCGCGGGCTGCGCCGGCGGGCATTCGCGATCAGGGTGGTACCCGCACGGGTCGCCGGCGCGGGGGCGTCCGGGAACGCCCCGCGCCGCGCATCGCCCCGGTCAGCGCCTGCCTGCCGGCACGACGAGCCCGTTGGCCCGTCCCACGGCGACGATGCGATCGCACTGCGCCGGCGTCAGGCGCGTCCTGCCCGGTGCCGTCTCGTCGCGCATGAGATTGTCCGTCGCGTCCGAGTGCTCGCCGGAATCGGCGAGCACGTGCACGAGCTCGTGCGCCAGCACGATGGGCAGGTCGCGCGCGGCAGCCGTGATCCACACGGTGTCCGCCATCTCGGGGCGCGACTTCGCGTTGCCGCGGCCGACGGCCTCGGCATCGAACGCCGGATCCTGGCGCGTGTCGTCGACGAAGAAGACGGCGGGCCTGCGCAATCCGGCGCGCTGCGCGAACTCGCGCGAGTCCCGCGTGGCCAGGTAGCGATAGCGTGCGGGCCCCGCGAACTCCTGCAGACGGACCGGGCCCACGGCGATCCCGCACTGCGCGAGGATCGCCGCCGCGCCCCTGGCGGCGTCGAGAATGACCTCGGGCGACCACCGGGTGCCGGCGACCATGGCCAGTTCGAGCGGCAGGCGATAGTCCGCGTCCGGGCGCGCGCCCTCGGGCCCGAGGTCCGCGACGTTCCAGCTGCGGACCGTCGCGAGCGGCTCGTCGGGCCTCGGCTGCGCGGACGCCGCGGGGTTCATTGCCAGCATCGCCGGGACCAGCAGGACCGATGCGATGCGCAGCGCCCATCGCGGCGATGCGCCGCGGGATGGCGAAAGCGCTCGGGGAAAATCCACGGAACAATCCGGGGACGAGCTTCCGGGCAAACTTCCACCGCGAAAACCCGGGTACGATGCGACCTTCCGTGCCCGCGGCGGAAACGATCGCGCCCTCCGATCCGTGCCGTACGGGCACCTCGGGCGCACCGGGTCCGGCCGCAACCCGCGTCCGCGCCGTCCTTCGTGGGCCCGCCCGGGCGGCCCCGGGGAACGGTTCGCGCCTGCCCATCCACTCTGTCCGATCGACCCCAGCCCTTCGTGACCGAGCGCACTCCTGCCACCCGCGGCGGCCCGACCGACACGCTCGCGAACCTGAGCCTGATCCGTGCATTCGCGGCGCTGCTCGTCGTCTACGATCATCTCGTCGGCATGTGGCTGTCGAAGCACTATCTTACGTGGACGCCGGCGACGCTGGCGGACCGCTGGATCTTCGAACCGCTCCACCTGATGATGCACGGCGGCGCCGTCGCGGTCGCCATGTTCTTCCTCGTCAGCGGCTTCGTGATCGTGATGGTCGCGCAGCGGGAGACGCGCACCGAGTTCGTGCTGAAGCGCGCGCTGCGCATCTATCCGCCGTTGTGGTTTTCGCTGCTGCTCATCGTCGTCGTCTATCCGCTGAGCCCGCTGCTCGGCATGACCAACGACATGCGCAACCTCTCGCTCGAGCACCTGCTGGCGGCGCCGGACGCGTGGAAGAACATCCTGATGTCCGCATCGCTCGCCAATTACTGGTTCGGCACGCCGGAGGTCAACGGCGTCGCGTGGACGCTGGCCGTCGAAGTGATGTTCTACGCGATCGTCGCGACGCTGCTGCCCGTCTTCAAGGCGCGCCCGCGGACGGCGGTCACGGTGGCGTTCGCCGGGCTCGCGCTGCTCCAGGTCAATGCGATCGCCCACTCGCATGCGGTCGTGTTCCTGGTGTCCGCGTGCAGCGTGTACGCCACGTTCCTGTTCCTGGGCAGCCTTCTCTACCTGCGCTGGGCCGGGCGCATCGGCAACCTGTTCTTCGGCGCGGGGACGCTCGCGTTCTGGGGGCTGTTCCTCTACGGCGTGCGCGTCACCGTGCTGCAACCGCCGTTCGCGTTCTCCGACTACGGCGTCTCCTACGCGTTCGCGTGGCTGGGGTTCGTCGGTCTCCTGCTCGTGAATCCATGGCTCAAGGTCGGGCACGTGAGCGGCTTCTTCGCGCGGATCAGCTACTCGCTGTACCTCAACCACGGCAGCATGGGCCTGCTCGCGCTGTCGTTTCTCTATTCCCACGTCGGCTACACGGCCGCGCTGGCACTTACGTTCGCGTTCGTCGTCGCGATCAGTACCGCATCGCACCGCTGGGTGGAATTGCCGTCGCAGCGGCTGGCAAGAAGATGGATCGCCGCGCTCCAGGGCAAGGCTGCGGGCCCCGCCGTGCACGGCTTTTGACGCACGTCTGCAAACGGCGTCCGACAGGGACCGGCGTTTACAACGTCACGCCTCCCGCCGCGAGCAGCGCCGGGCGCTCCGCGTCGCCGTGCCGACCGCACGTCCGGATGATCCACGCCGTCGCCTCCGCGGCGGGCATCGGCGGCGCGAACAGGAATCCCTGCAGTTCGTCGCACGCGGCGGCGCGCAGCGCGCTCGCCTGCTCCGGCAATTCGACGCCCTCGGCGACCAGCTGCAGGTGCAGCGTCTGGCCCAGGCCGATGATCGCCATGATGATCGCCAGATCGGACGGATCGTCGAGCATGTCGTTCACGAACGAACGGTCGATCTTGAGCTTGTCGATCGGGAAGCGGGAGAGGTAGGTGAGGCTCGAGTAGCCGGTGCCGAAGTCGTCGATCGACAATGTGACGCCGAGATCCTTCAGCGCCTGCAGCTGGTTCAGCGTCGACTCCACGCTCTCCATCAGGATCGACTCGGTCAGCTCGAACTCGACGTCGCCGGCGGACACGCCGTGGCGCTCGAGGCTGGCGCCGATCGAGGACTTGAGATGCGGATCGCGCAGCTGCAGCACCGACAGGTTGATCGACATGGTCAGGCGCGCCTGCAAGCCCGCGATTCCGGCAGCGTTCCATTGCGCGAGCTGGCGGCAGGCTTCCTCGATCACCCACGCGCCGATCGGCCCGATGAGCCCGCACTCCTCCGCGATCGGGATGAACCGCCGCGGCGACACCGAGCCCAGTTCCGGATGGTCCCAGCGCAGCAGCGCCTCGACGCCGCGGAGGCCGCCGGTGATGGCGTCCATGCGCGGCTGGTAGTGCAGCGACAGCTCGCCGCGCTCGATCGCGTGGCGCAGGCTGTTCTCGACCGCCAGGCGTTCCTGCGCGCGCAGGTTGAGATCCTCGGTGAAGTACGCGACCGTGTCGCGGCCACTCGCCTTGGCCTCGTACATCGCGACGTCCGCATGCCGCATCAGCTCGTCCAGGTCCGAGCCGTCGTCCGGATACACGGCGATTCCGATGCTGCAGGAGACGTGCAGCTCGTCGCCGGCGATGCGATGCGGCATGCGCATCAGCGGCACCAGGCGGTGTTCGATCAGCCGCGGAATTTCCTCGTCGCTCCTGACCCCGCTCAGCACCACGACGAACTCGTCGCCGCCCAGGCGGCTCACGGTGTCGCCGGCGCGCACCGCGTCGTTGAGACGCAGGGCGACCGAGCGCAGCAGCGCGTCGCCGATGTGGTGGCCCAGCGAGTCGTTGACGTTCTTGAACCGGTCGAGGTCGATGAACAGCACGCCGACCTTTTCACCGGTGCGCTGCGCCTGCTGCATCGCCATCCGCAGGCGTTCCACGCACAGCGACCGGTTGGGCAGGTCGGTCAGCACATCGTGATGCGCGAGATGATGGATGCGTTCCTCGCTGCGCTTGCGGTCGGTGATGTCGATCGAGATGCCGATGTAGTGGGAAACCACCCCTTGCGTGTCGTGCACGGCGGACAGCGCGAGCCACGCCGGGAACACGTCGCCGGTTCGGCGCCGCACCCAGATCTCGCCCTGCCACGACCCGCGCGCGTCGACGATTCCCCACAGCTTGTCGATGCTGCCCGGACCCGCGCGGTCGAACTGCAGGAACAGGGGCTTCTCGCCCACGACCTCGTGAAACTCGTAGCCGGTGCTGCGGCGGAATGCGCGGTTCACCGACAACAGGTGCTGCGCGCCGTCCATGATCATGATGCTCTCGGAGGATGCTTCGAACACCTTCGCCCAGAGTTCGAGCCGCTGCTCCATCTGCTTCAAGTGGTTGATCGGCGCGAACGCCGTGAGCACCGCGTCCTGTCCCAGATAGTTCAGCCGTCGCGCCGACAGCACCGCCCACGACGTCTCGGTGGCGCCGCGCCACTTCACTTCGAATTCATCGACCACGCCGCGGTCGGCCAGTTGCTGGAACAGCCGCGAGCGCACGCTCGACTCGAGGCCCCTGATCCACGGGTCCGCGTTGCCGCCGGCGAGCCACGATTGTGCCGGCTGGTTCGCGTGCAGCACGTCGTGCCTCGGGATCGATGTCACGACCAGCGGAATCGGAATCGCGTCGACCAGTTCCTGCTGCGCGAGCGCCGCGCGGGCGCTGGCCGCGAGTTCCTGCTCGACCAGCCGCGTGCGGTCGAGCCGGTCCAGCATCTCGTTGAACGCCAGCACCAGCCGTCCGATCTCGTCCTGGCTCGACCAGCGCGCGCGCGGCGAGTAGTCGCCGGTGCGGCTGACCGTGTCCGCCACGTCCGCCAGGTGGCGCAACGGGCGCGCGATCTGGCGTGCGACGAAGAACACGGCGGTGAGCAGGAGCCCCAGCAGCAGGAGCGCGGTGCCCAGGTGCAGCCACATCCGCATGAAGAAGCCGTGGATGCGCGCGTGCAGCAGCACGTCCATCTCGACCGTGGCGGCGCCCCAGCCCGACTGCAGCGCCGCCAGCGTTGCGCGCTGGCCGTCCTCGACGGCCGTCCATCGCGCGGGCGACGGCTCGCCATCGACGAACCTGCGCGAGGCGCCGCGAAACATCTCGACACCCGCGGCGATTTCACGGCGCGAGGGTTCGAGCGCGGTCTGGAGCGCCGGGGACGACGCCGCGGCGAACGCCTCGCCGTAGTCCGCTTCGATGCCCTTGGCAATGGCGTCGAGCCGCCCTTCGAGGATGAAGTACTGCGTGCGGGACTCGCCGGTCATCGGCAGGCCGGTCAGCGACTGCTGCCGCAGCTTCTCCGCGATTCCCGTCACCACTTCGAGCAGGTCCGGAAAGCGCAGCACGAGCAGCGACATCGTGTAGTAGCTGTCGAGGTCGGGGTCGAGGATCAGGTTCGACTGGTTGCCCAGACGCGTCACCAGGGACCGCCCGTGGTCGAGCGAGCGCGCGACCAGCGCCGGGCGTTCGGCCGCCGACGCCGGCAACTGGGCGGTCGCCTGCGCCAGCCGGGCGATCGAGGCCGCAAATGCCGCGTGCATTTCGTCCGTCTGCATCCCCGGACCGAATTCCGCCTGGGCGGATGCGAGCGCCGCGATCTGCCGCGCGTAATCGGGGCGTCCGTCGCTCCCGATCGGGCGCGCGACATCCAACAACGCATCGCGCACGACCGAGATGTACGCGTTGCCGAGGAGTTCCTTGCGCGCAAAGTCGATCGCGATGAACTTCTCGTTGATCAGGATCCCGGAGATGAAGATCACCGCCGAAAGGTCGAGCAGATAGATCAGCAGCAGCTTGCGGCCGACGCTCAGGCGAGCCAGCAACCGGGCGAAGAAACGGGGCATCGGGATACTCGGGTCGGGTGCGCTGGAGGCGGGGTTCAGGTCCCGGCAGGTTCAAGGCAATGCGCCCGGCAGGCCGTCGCAAGCCGCGCGGACTTCGTCTGGGGGCGCGATGGGAATGCGGTCGCATGAAGGAAGAGCAACAAACATGCCCCTGGAGCGGCTGCGACATACCGGCACACGGCTGCCGAAATGCACTGACTTGGGGCGGAAACAGCACCAATCCGCGCGGTGCTTTCCGGCTGAACGACGCGACCCACGCGCGATCGGTCCGGGCGCGACCGATTGCGGCATCTGCAGCCGCAGGGATCGCTCGCACGGCCGGGTCAGGCCTCGCGGTACCATCGCCAGCGGTCGCGTGCCGGTCCGGCAATCGCGACGCGAAGGGAATCCCCGATGCCTATTGAACTGCACGCCTTCGACACGCCCAACGGCCGCAAGATCAGCGTGGCGCTGGAGGAGATGGCGCTTCCCTACACCGTCAGGATCGTCGACATCCGGAAGGGCCAGCAAGCCGAACCCGCGTTCCTGAAGATCAGCCCCAATGGCAAGATCCCCGCGATCGTCGACACGGACGGACCCAACGGGACGCCGGTCAGCGTCTTCGAGTCCGGCGCGATCCTCATCTATCTCGGCGAGAAGACCGGGACCTTCTGGCCGCGCGACCTGGAGGCGCGCATTCCCGTGCTGGAGTGGCTCATGTTCCAGCACGGCGGGTTCGGGCCGATTCCGGGACAGGTCCACCACTTCCTGGCGGTCGAGAACGACGAGGACCGCCGCTACGGTCTCGAGCGCTTCTCGAAGGAAACGCGACGACTGTACGGCGTGATGAATCGCAGGCTGGAGGCGCACGAGTACTTCGCCGACACGCCGTCGATCGCGGACTTCGCCATCCTGGGGTGGGCGTGGCGGCATCCGCGGCACAAGGTCGACCTCGCGGAGTTTCCGCATGTCCGGCGCTGGTACGACGCGATGATGTCTCGCCCGGGCGTGCAGCGCGGCTTTGCCGCGAAACTGGGTTGACGCACGAGGCCAGGGCGCAGGCGGGCCGGGGAGTTGCGTCGAGCGGGCCGACCTTCGCACCTGGCGACCCGCTGGCCAGGCGCCCGCGCTCTACCGGTAGAACGCCTCCACCTTGCCCGTGAGCTTGATCAGCAGCGGACGGCCCTTGCGGTCGACCGTCTTGCCGGCGGGCACCTTGACCCACCCTTCGCTGATGCAGTACTCCTCCACGTCCTTGCGTTCCTTGTCGTTCAGGCGGATGCCGATTTCGTGCTCGAACGCGGCCGCTACGTGGTGGGGGCTGTGCGGGTCCACGGACAGGCGATCGGGCAGGGGCGGGCGCGGGAGAGTGTCGGTCATGGGATGTTCTGCGGCCTTCAGTGCGGCGAACCATGGGAACGGCAACGCGCCGGACGACTATCCGCCGACGTTGGCGTCCGCACGCTTCATCATTGAGCGATGCGGCGCGAGTAGCCGTCGAGGAAACGGGCGATGCGGCCGAACGCGTCGGCGAGATCGTCGCTGTTCGGCAGGAACACGACGCGGAAGTGATCCGGCGCGGGCCAGTTGAAGCCGGTGCCCTGCACGACCAGCACGTGCTGGTCCTCGAGCAGGTCGAGCACGAACCTCTCGTCGTCGTCGATGGGATAGCGGGTCGGGTCCAGCTTCGGAAACAGGTACAGCGCGGCCTTGGGCTTGACGCAGGTCACGCCGGGAATCGACGTGACGAGGTCGTACGCGAGGTCGCGCTGGCGGGCGAGCCTGCCGCCAGGCGCCACGAGGTCGTTGATGCTCTGGTAACCCCCCAGCGCCGTCTGGATCGCGAACTGGCCGGGCACGTTCGCGCACAGGCGCATCGAGGCCAGGATGTTGAGGCCCTCGATGTAATCCTGCGCGTGGCGCTGGTCGCCCGACAGCACCATCCACCCGCTGCGATAGCCGCATGCCCGGTAGTTCTTCGAGAGGCCGTTGAGGGTCACGAACAGCACGTCGTCCGCGAGCGCCGCGATCGACGTGTGCGTGGCGCCGTCGTAGAGCATCTTGTCGTAGATTTCGTCGGCGAAGACGATCAACTGGTGGCGGCGCGCGAGTTCGACGATTTCCCGCAGCAGGTCCGGCGGATACAGCGCGCCCGTCGGGTTGTTGGGATTGATGATCACGATCGCGCGCGTGCGCTCGGAGATCTTGCCCGCGATGTCGGCGAGGTCGGGCAGCCACCCCGCGCCCTCGTCGCAGATGTAGTGGCGCGCCCGGCCGCCCGCGAGGCTCACCGCCGCGGTCCACAGCGGGTAGTCCGGGGCCGGCACCAGCACCTCGTCGCCGTCGTTGAGGAGTCCCTGCATCGCCATGACGATCAGCTCGGACGCGCCGTTGCCGACGAAGATGTCGTCGAGTTCCACGCCGGCGATGTTCTTCTGCTGCGTGTAGTGCATGATCGCCTTGCGCGCCGCGAACAGGCCCTTCGAGTCCGAGTAGCCGGACGCCTGCGGCAGGTTGACGATGACGTCGTGCCGGACCTCGTCCGGCGTGTCGAAGCCGAACGGCGCCAGGTTGCCGATGTTGAGCTTGATGATGCGGTGGCCCTCCTCCTCCATCAGCTTCGCGCGCGCCAGCACCGGGCCGCGGATGTCGTAGCAGACGTTGGCGAGCTTCGCCGACTTGTGGATGGTCTTCAGCAACATGCCCTGGGTCCTCCGGGCCTCGCGCCCGTTTCCGTGAAGTATAGGCGGGTCCGTTGCGGCGCCTTCGCGCAGGTGTTGAATTGACGACGCCCGCGCGCCGTCGGCGCCGCTATGCCGATCCGGCTTGTTTCGACTGCGCTCCTGGCGTTCGTCGCAGCGTGTCGGACGGCAGTTCGCCGAAGCACTCCTTGTAGGCCCGCGAGAACTCGCCGAAATGCCAGAAACCCCAGTTGAGCGCCTCGGCTGAAACCGTGGTCGATCCCTGATGGGCCGCAAGCAGTGCCCGGCGTGACGCGATGCAGCCGGACGCGGATCAGGTAGGTCACCGGCGTCATGCCAAGCACGTCCCTGAATGCGTATTCGAGCGTGCGCTCGCTCACGCCGGTGACTCGGCAAAGGTCGCTCACGTAGAGATGATCCTGGGTCTGCGCCAGCGCGAAGTCTTCCGCGCGCTTCACGATGAGGCTTTGCGACTGCCGGGTCCGATCGACGCGCGATGGCTCCAAGTCGCGCGCCGCGCCGATCGTCGCCAGCAGAATTTCCACGAGTTCGACGTGGGCGGTCAGGTGCTCGGCGTTGCGCTCGCCGAACAGCAGCGGCTGGCGTTGCGCGGTATTCACCAGCCGCCTGCCCCAGGCGTGCAGTCTCGCCACGCTCGCCGCATCGACCTGCAATGCCTCCACGCCCTGCGGGAGACGAAATTCGCGCTCGCGCTGGCGGGCCGCAAGATGTCCGCGGATCTCGTCGGGAGAAAGCAGAAACGTGATGCTCTCCCAGTTGGCTTCGACGACGAACCTGGCTTCCGCAGCGGACTCGGCCGCCAGCATCAGGCCTGCGCGCACCGGCAATCCGTTCACCGACCCGGTCGAACGGGGACCGAAGGTCACGTAGGCGAGCAAACCCTCGTGAACGCTCGTGCGCGTCCGCACGCGGCGATTGACCGAATGGAACACGACCGTCGACGCGCCGAGACGAACGATCACTCGACGTGCCCGGAGCGGCATCGGCTGCAGCTGCACCGCATCCTGGTCGATGAGCTCGATGCCGGCGTTGGCGGCTGTCGGGTCGCTGATCTCCACGACCGTGACCGCCGGCTGCGCAGCGGTAGGCGAAGGGTAGTTCACTTCAATTTCTGCGGAAATCCGATAGACGCCATGGCGCCGGGCCGCGAAAGTGTAGCAGCGGATGTACCCGGCACGGCCTAAGGCTCCACGCGCCGTTCCCGGGTTCTTCCCTGAGGACGCAACCGGCCTGCGGCCGCGCGTCGGAGTACCCGCCCGTCATCCCGGTCCTTGTGCGCTCATGAAGCTGCAACAGGTAAGCGAGCACTGCTTTGCGGTCCTGAACGAGCGGGGCCGGCTGTGCGATTCGAACTCGGGTTTCGTCAAACAAGGGGGCGGCCTCGTCATCGACACGCAGTCCGACCTGTGGCATGCGCGCCGGATGGTCGAGTTGTTCGGCAGCATCGGACAAGGCCCGCCGCGGCGCGTGATCAATACCAACGAGAGCGGCGACCATGTGTGGGGCAACCAGATTCTTGCGGACGCCGAAATCATCGCGCATCGAACGGTGCCCGAGCGCATGACGCAGCTGGCCGACCCGACGGAGTACCAGGCGCTGGTCGACGGCACCGGTGGCCTGCTTTCGGGCACGAAGCGAAAGGCAACCCACCCGGGCGCGTTGGCCGCCGGCAGGCAGCTCGGCGAGGACTACCAGTTCGCCGGGATCGACCCGACGTCGCCGGCCACGCTCTTCGACGAGCGGCTCGTGCTGGATCTCGACGGCCTGGAGGTTCACCTGATGCACGTCGGGCCGTGCCACTGGGTCGGCGACACGATCGTGCAGGTCCCCGCGGAGGGCGTGGTGTTCGCGGGCGACGTGGTCTTCCGCCAGTGCACGCCCATGGGCTGGTGCGGCAGCTGCGCCAATTGGCTGCGGGCCCTCGATCTCGTGGTCTGGCTCGATCCGGAAGTCATCGTGCCGGGGCACGGGCCGCTGTGCGGGATCGAAGGTGCGATGGACCTGAAGGCGTACCTCGAGTACGTGCGCGACGAGTGCAGGCGGCACTTCGAACAGGGGCGCAGCGCGCTGGACGCTGCCAAGCGGATCGACCTCGGGCCCTATCGCGAGTGGCGAAGTCCGGCGCGTCTCATCGCCAACGTCGAGAGCGCCTATCGGGAACTGCGCGACGAGTTCGCGCGCACGCCATGGGAAACGGCGCGGACCTTCGACTCGATGTACGAACTGGCGAAGTCGCGAGGGATCGAGGTCGAGTTCTGATGATGGGGCACACCAAGGAGTTGGCAATGGACACCGAGCTGCAACGCCCGCTGCGGGGCGACATGATGAAGCCGAACCGGTCGCGACCCCTGCTCGTGGCGCTGGGGATCGCCGGCTTCGTCGCGTCGGTCGGCCTGCCACCGACCGCCGGCGCCGCCGATGCGCCGCGCCGGCCGAACATCGTCGTCATCCTCGGCGACGACCTCGGATACGCCGACATGGGCGCGTTCGGCAGCGAGATCAGGACCCCGACCCTCGACTCGCTGGCGAACGAGGGCGTGCGCTTCACGAATTTCTACACGCACGCCAGCTGCTCGCCCACGCGGGCCATGCTCCTGTCCGGCGTCGACACGCATCTCAACGGCCTGGGCAACATGGACGAGTGGACCGCGCCCAACCAGCGCGGCGCAGTCGGGTACGAAGGCTACCTCAACGATCGCGTCGTCACGCTGCCGCAGCTCCTCAAGGGTGCCGGCTACCACACCTACATGGTCGGCAAGTGGCATCTGGGCAAGGCACCCGACCAGATCCCCAGCGCGCGCGGATTCGAGCGCGACTTCTCGCTGCTCGACGGCGCGGGCAGTTACTGGGACATGACGAACTTCACCGGCGCGTCGCCGCAGTCGGTCTTCACCGAGGACGGGCGCTATCTCACGAAGCTGCCCGACGACTACTACGCGACCAAGACCTACACCGACAAGCTGATCGGCTACATCGATGCCAACCGGGGCGACGGCAAGCCCTTCTTCGCCTATGTGTCCCACCAGGCGCCGCACGACCCGTACCACCTGCCCAAGGCGTGGCGCTCGCGGCACGTCGGCGAGTACGACAAGGGATGGGACGCGGTCCGGCAGGAACGGCTCAAACGCCAGATCGAACTCGGCATCATGCCCGCCGGCACGCAGCTCGGCGAGCGGATGTGGTTCGTGCCCGATCCGATCGTGCTGGCGCCGGCGAGCCGGGCGCTCCTCGGCAAGAAGATGGAGCTCTACGCGGGCATGGTGGAGAACCTCGACTTCCACATCGGGCGCCTCGTCGACCACCTGAAGGCGATCGGCGAGTACGAGAACACGATCTTCATCGTGTTCGGCGACAACGGCGCCGAGGGGACCGATCTCTTCAAGATGATCGCCGGCTCGCCCGGCTCGCGCGACTTCCTGTTCGCGGCGATCAACTGGTCGCAGACGCATCCCAATGCGTGGGGCGACCCCGGCTCCTACGTCGGGTACGGCCCGATGTGGGCGCAGGTGTCGATGACGCCGTTCAGCCAGTACAAGGGCTGGGTCGGCGAAGGCGGGATTCGCAACGCGCTCATCGTCAGCGGACCGAACGTCAAGCGGCAGAAGGGCAGCATCAACCCGGGCCTCATGCACGTGGCCGACATCATGCCGACGCTGCTCGAGGTCGCCGGCGCCACCTATCCGAAAACCCACGACGGGCGCGACCTTCCCCCGCTGCTGGGCAAGTCGTGGGCCCGCGTGCTGGCGGGCCAGGCGGAGTCGCCGCGGACCGGCGAGGACTACCTCGGCTGGGAGATCTTCGGCAACCGCGCGGTGCGCCAGGGCGAATGGAAGATCCGCTGGGAATGGAAGCCCTTCGGCACGGGCGACTGGCAGCTGTTCAACCTCGCGGATGACCCCGGCGAGCGCCGCGACCTCGCCCGGGAACGCCCCGACAAGCTCAAGTCGATGCTCGCGCTCTGGGACAGCTACGTCCGGACGAACAACGTGATCCTGCCCAACCGCTCCACGTTCGAGACGCTGGAAGACCAACTTCCGCCCCGCACGCCGGATGACCCCGGCTATCCGCCGCTCATCTACAAGCGGCAGTTCGTGCCGCCCACCGATTTGCTGGCCGATCCGAAGCCTTGACGCGTCACCGATCCGCGACTTCATCCACAGGGACGACGAAACATGAACATTCACGTACGAAATGCGAAGCCGATGGCCCGCGTGCGATGGTTGGCTTTGGCAATCCTTGCCGTGGGTTCGATCGCAGGGTCGCAGGCCTGGGCACAGGTTCCGGCACGCTTCTATTGGAAGGCGCTGTCCGGCGGAAGCGCCGTGCCGGTCATCGTCAACTCGATCAGCGGCAACACCAATCCGTTCGATCCGGCGCATACGGTGACGCCCGGCGCGAACTTCGACGCGACGATGGCGATCGCGGGCTACGCGCAGACGTTCTCCCTGTTCGATCGCTCGGCGATGGCGGCGATCCTGCTGCCGATGGGCCGCGTCTCCGGCGAGGTGACCGTGGCCGGCAGGACCATCAACCAGGCCGCCAGCGGGTTCGGCGACCCGATGCTCGAGTTCAACATCAACATCCTCGGCCCCAAGGCACAGAAGAACATCCCCGACGCATTGCGCTACGAGCCGGGCTTCTCGGTCGACCTGCTCGCCGACCTGGCATTGCCGATCGGCGAGTACGACAGCAGCCAGCCGCTGAACCTCGGACAGAACCGCTGGTACGGCCGCGTGGGCATGCCCGTCGTCTGGCAGTTGGGCGATTGGGTGCCGGGCCGGCGCACGACCCTCGAGTTCCTGCCTGCCGTGTGGCTGTTCGGCAACAACAACGACTATCTCGGGCAGACGCTGAAGACCGATCCGTTGTTCCAGCTGGACGCGCACCTGACCCGCGACTTCACCGAGCAGCTTTGGGGGTCGCTCGACCTCGCCTGGTACAGCGGCGGCCAGGCGAGCATCAACGGCGTCGCGGGCGAGAAGCTCAACAACCTGGGCATCGGGTTCACGCTGGGCTACCAGGTCAACAGCAACCTCGGTCTCACGTTCGGCTACAAGTCGACCGTGAACGACAACGGTCCCGGCGACCTCAAGATGGACGGCTTCATGCTCTCGCTCGTCTACGCGTGGCACCCGCTCATCGAAGGATCGAAGCGGCTGAAGAGCGAGTAACTGCGCAGGAAATGACCATGGCCGAGGCAACTCGACGCAAGCGCCCGGGTGACGCACCGACAGCCGACGCTCCGTATCTGTCCGCGGGCGAACGCCGCGCGAACGGTAAGGCGTTGCGCGACCAGGTGCCGCGCGCGTCGCAGGCGGGCTGGAAGGCGAAGGAGGGCCGGCGCGATCCCGTCGCGCTCCTGTGCGATTCCAATGCCGGCCGCCTGGAGGAGCTGATCCCGATCCGTTTCGGCCGCATGGCGGCGTCGCCATTCGCGTTCTATCGCGGCTCGGCCGCGCTGATGGCCGCCGACCTCGCGACGACGCCGACCAGCGGCTTGCGCGTGCAGGCCTGCGGCGACGCGCACCTGATGAACTTCGGCGGCTTCGCGACACCGGAGCGCAACGTGGTCTTCGACGTCAACGACCTCGACGAGACGCTGCCGGCCCCGTTCGAGTGGGACCTGAAGCGGCTCGCGGCGAGCGTGGTGATCGCCGCGCAGTTCCTGAAGCTTCCCGACAGCGACGCGGGGCGCGTGGCCATCGACGTCGTCCGCGAGTACCGCGAGCGGATGGCCGACTATGCCTCGATGCGGGCACTCGACGTCTGGTACGACAAGATCGACATGCAGAAGTACGAGGATCGGGCGGGCGATCCGGCGACCGTGCACGCAGCGCGCAAGCTGATGGCCGCGCGGGTGGAGGAGGCGAAGCGCAAGACGGTGCCCGACTACCTGTTTCCCAAGCTCGTCGCGATGGAGGGCCCCCGGCCGCGGATCAAGGACGATCCGCCGCTGATCTTTCATCCGACGGAAGCCGCGGCGCCCGGGCTCGCGGCGGGCTACGCCGCTGTCATCGCGGGATACCGGGAGAGCCTGCCCGAGCACACCAGGACGCTGTTCGACCGCTATCACTTCTTCGATCTCGCGTTCAAGGTCGTGGGCGTAGGCAGCGTGGGCACGTCGTGCACCGTCTGCCTGTTCATGGCCGCCGACGACGATCCGCTCTTCCTGCAGGTGAAGGAGGCGCGCGCCTCGGTGCTCGAGCCCTACGCGGGCAGGAGCGTCTATCCCAATCACGGCCAGCGCGTCGTGGTCGGCCAGCGCATCATGCAGGCGGCGACCGACGTGTTCCTCGGCTGGACCCGCTTACTGAATGGCCGCGACGTCTACGTCCGCCAGCTCCGCGACATGAAGATGTCCGCGGTCATCGAGGGCGCCGACACCAGGATGCTGCGGAACTACGCCCGCATGTGCGCGCATGCGCTGGCTCGCGCGCACGCCCGATCCGGCGACGCCGCGATGATCTCCGGGTACATGGGGTCGGGGCAGACCTTCGACGATGCGATCGGCGAGTTCGCGGTCGAGTACGCCGACCAGAACGGCAAGGACTATCGCGCGTTCATGCGGGCGATCAGGGAACAGCGCATCGAGGCGATCGTCGAGGCCTAGGAACGGAAGGCCTGGGCCGAACACCAGTACCGGCTGCCTCACCGTGCGCGGGAACCGGCGCATCCCTGGCGGGCGCACGATCCGGACGCTCGTCGTGCGGAGCACGGTATCCTCTGCGTCGAGGCCTGTGGCGGGCACGGGCAATGCAGCTGCGCCGGCGGTTCGGCGCCACGACCATCGAACCCGGTTGCAGCGAAAGCATGCGGGTGCCGGCGCGCGCGTGCGGCGCGACATGGCTGCGCGAACCTGACACGCTGCACAATCCAACCGAACTTGCTGCAGGAGCGCCCTTCATGCCCACGACACCTGCAAGCCGCCTCGCTCGCGCCACGATCTCGCGGGTGGCCGGCGCACTGGCGGCCTTCATCGCCCTGACGACGTTCGCCGCGGCCGCCGTCGGCGAAGGCTACTGGCACACCAACGGCCACCGGATCGAGGACAGCGCCAACCAGCCGCTGCGCATCGCGGGCATCAACTGGTTCGGACTGGAGACGAGCAACTTCGCGCCGCACGGGCTGTGGGCGCGCGGCTACCGCTCGATGCTCGACCAGATCAAGGCGGAGGGCTACAACACGATTCGCCTGCCCTACAGCAACCAGCTCTTCGACGCCGGCAGCACGCCCAACGGCATCGACTTCTCGCAGAATTCCGATCTCGCCGGCCTGAATGGATTGCAGATCATGGACAAGGTCGTCGCCTACGCGGGCGAGATCGGCCTGCGCATCCTGCTCGACCGGCATCGCCCGGACGCCGCCGGCCAGTCGGAACTCTGGTACACCGCGGCCTACGACGAAGCGCGCTGGATCCGCGACTGGACGATGCTCGCTTCGCGCTACAAGGGCAACACGACGGTGATCGGCGCAGACCTGCACAACGAGCCGCACGGCGCCGCGTGCTGGGGTTGCGGCGACCTCGCGCGCGATTGGCGGCTGGCCGCCGAGCGTGCCGGCAATGCGATCCTCGCGGTCAATCCGGACTGGCTGATCGTCGTCGAAGGCGTGGAGAGCTACGCCGGCCAGAACTACTGGTGGGGCGGCAACCTCGCCGGCGCGGGCGTCGCGCCCGTGCGGCTCGACGTCGCCAACCGGCTCGTGTATTCGATCCACGACTATCCGGCGAGCGTGCATGCGCAACCGTGGTTCTCGGCGCCGGACTACCCGGCCAACCTGCCGGCGCTGTGGGACACGACGTGGGGCTACCTGCATCGCACCGGAACGGCGCCGGTGCTGGTGGGCGAATTCGGCACCAAGCTCGCCACGACGTCGGACCAGCAATGGCTGACCGCGCTCGCGAGCTACCTCGGCACGGGGGTGGAGGGCGTGCACTGGACGTATTGGTCGTGGAATCCCAATTCCGGCGATACCGGCGGGATTCTCAAGGACGACTGGAAGACGGTCGACGAAGCGAAGCAGGCGCGGCTGGTGCCGCTGCAGTTTCGCCTGGGCGGGATGACATCCACGCCGCCTCCGGCGAAGGTTTCCGTCATCGAGTACTACAACGCCGCGCTCGATCACTATTTCATCACGCGGCTGGCCGCGGAGCAGGCCAATCTCGATGCCGGACGGACGCCCACGCGCTGGACGCGCACCGGCCAGGCCTTCGCGGTCTACGCGGCCGCGGGCGCGAGCACGTCGCCCGTGTGTCGCCTGTACATTCCGCCCGGCCTCGGCGACTCGCACTACTTCGGACGCGGGGCCGTGGAATGCGCCGCCACGGCCGCGAAGTATCCGGACTTCGTGCTGGAAGACGCGGCGTTCTTCCACGCGACGCTGCCGACCGCGGGCACGTGTCCCGGCGACGCGGCGCCCGTCTATCGCGTCTTCAGCAACCGCGCGGACGCCAATCACCGCTACACGACCGACCGCGCGACGCGCGATCAGATGGTGGCCAAGGGCTGGCTCGCGGAGGGCGACGGCCCGGATCGCGTCGTGATGTGCGCGCCGCGGTAGGCGCGGAGCAGCGCGTTCCGGCTCGCAGGAAAATGCAACCGGCCGGCAAGCGCCACGTCGAGCCCGATCGACTATCGCCCGCAGGCGCGGCCTGTTACGTTGAACGCATGATGACGCCCGCGATGATCGCCGATTCACCCCACGGCCCTGACGGGACAACGAGGCCGGCCTCAAGCTCGACGCTCGCGTCGCGGATGCTGTTGGCCGCCTGCTGCTGCGCGTTGCAGGCGTGCACCCGCGACGCGGTCGTCGCGGACTGCGCGCCGGTGTCGGACACCTCAGCCGCCACGTCCGCGGCGATCGCGTCCACCCTCGACAGCATCAAGGCGAAGCACCACCTCAACGCGATCATCTTCAGTGCGGAGCAGAATGGCGAGCCGCTGTACCGGACCGCGCTCGGCACCTCTATGAACGGCATACCGGCCACCACCGACATGCACTTTCGGGTGGGGGGCGTCGGGTGGCAGGCGCTGTCGACAGTCCTGCTGCGCATGGTCGAGCAGGATCCCGCCCGGATTGCGCTGACCGATCGTGTTTCGAAGTGGTATCCGGACTATCCCAAGGCGGACCTCGCGACGGTGCGCATGCTGGCCGCGTCGAGTACCGGCTTCGGTGACTACATCAACTCGGCGACTTTCATCGACGAGCTCGTGGCGAACCCGCTCCGGGTCTGGACCGCGGACGATCTCATCGTGCGCAGCGTTCTTCCCTACCAGACGCCGCAGAAATTCGATCCGGGGCAGGGTTGGAACTATTCCCATACCGACTTCGTCATGCTGGGTGCGGTGCTGGAGAAAGTCAGCGGCAAGCAATACGCCGTCCTGCTGCAGGAGTTGATACTCGATCCCCTTGCCCTGCGGAACACGCGATTCCAGCTCGACGCGTCGCCGCAGCTGCCGGTGTTGCATACGTTGCAGGAGGAGACTTCCAGGACTCGACCTACTGGAGTCCCTCGTTCGTCTCCTGGGCGGCATTGACGTCGAACATCTGCGACCTGGGCACGTGGACCCGCGCGTTCGGCACCGGGTCGCTGCTCTCGCCCGCCATGCGCGACGAGATCGTGGCGCCGGTCAACGTCGGATTCGGCGGCAACACAGCGCAGGGTTACTTCGGGCTGGGGACGCTCGTCTACCCGCCCTGGATCGTGCAACGAGCCGCGTACTGGGGCATGTACACGACGACCGCCTACGATCGGACGACGGGAATTTCTCTCGTGGTCACGATATCGCTGAGTCCCGCGTCGCCTCCGAATATTCAGCCTGCCAACGAGATCATCACGGAGATCTCGAAGCTGCTGACGCCCGGCCATCCGGTTC
>CAVTDH010000005.1:0-1523155 GCA_963733435.1 uncultured beta proteobacterium | reverse complement strand
CGGTAGTGTGAGTTCGCAACGGCGCGCGTTACCTGCCGTTCGCGTCCGAGGCTGACAACTCCAAGGTCGGCTATCGGCGACCTGGAGAAATCTCGGCTCGCATCCAGGAGCGGTCGCTTGCGAGCGTCAGCTTTTGAGGATGACATTCGAGCTATGCTCTTTGCTCGTGCCGCAACGTTATTGCTAAGCAAAATGACGGGAGGCGGAGGTTCTGTCATGCTCAGCTTCCAAAATGGAGGGAACATGGCTCGCAAAGTCTTTTTCAGCTTCAAATACGACGACGTGTCACGCGCGATGATCGTTCGAAACAGCGATGTGATTCGCGGCGAAGAAAAGAGGGGCTTTATCGACAAGGCCGATTTCGAGAAGGTCGAACGACAAGGCGAAGCCGCCATCAAGGCGTGGATCGATGGCCAGCTGCAGGGCACCTCGGTGACGGCGGTACTGGTGGGTGCGAGGACCAACAAAAGCAAGTGGGTGAAGTACGAGATCGAAGAGAGTATAAGGCGTGGCAACGGCTTGCTCGGTATCGATATCAGCAAGGTCGCCGACTTCGACAGGCCGGATTCGACGTGCTGTGCTGAGATGCCTGACGGGTATGCGTTTTATCGCTGGAATAAGCACAAGGGATACGAGAACCTGGAAAAGTGGATCGAAAAGGCCTACAAGGACGCGGGCAAATAGCGCATGGCGACGAAGCGCCACCTGCCGCCCGAGACGGATGGCTTCGTCAACGCGTTCGTCGATGACATAGCGGACGGGACGGCCGCCATATTCGCGGGTGCAGGCCTATCTGTGGCAAGCGGCCACGTCAATTGGTCGGAACTGCTGAGGGAAATCGCGGCCGAGCTGGGCCTCGATGTAGACCGCGAGTCGAATCTGGTCGCAGTCGCTCAATACCACCTCAATGCGCGCGGCACGCGAAGCCGCATCAACCAGAAGCTCATCGACGAATTCAGCGTCGGTCACACCGTCAACCACAACCACGAGATTCTGGCGCGGCTGCCGATTGCGACCTATTGGACGACTAACTACGACCGGCTGATCGAGACGGCGCTGGATGCCGCCGGCAAGATCGTCGACGTGAAGTTCGCTGTCGACCAACTGAAGACGAACGTGCGCGGACGCAGCGCAACACTCTTCAAGATGCACGGCGACGTGTCTGACCCTGAACATGCCGTACTTACGAAAGATGACTACGAAGGTTACTTCCGCGACCGCGAACCATTCGTCACTGCACTCGCAGGCGATCTCACGACGAAGACGTTTTTGTTCCTCGGCTTTAGCTTCACCGATCCGAACATCGACTATGTGATGAGCCGTGTGCGGGTCGTGTTACACAGGAAGACCAAGCAGCACTATTGCATCCTGAAGCGCGAATCGCGCCGGGCGCGGGAGAAGCTCGCCGGGTTTCAGTATCGCAAGCTGCAGCAGGACTATTTCATTCGCGATCTCAGCCGCATCGGGATTCAGGCGATCCTGATAGACGACTACAGTGACCTTACCCGGATCCTGCGTCTCATCGAGACCCGCTACCGGCAGCGCCGGGTATTCATCGCGGGCAGTGCGCATGACTTCGATCCGTTCCAACCCGACGAGGCCGGAATGCTGATCGAGGCCATCAGCGGCGGACTGGTGAAGGGATCACTGGGCATCGTCACAGGTTTCGGACTCGGCGTTGGACCTTCTGTTATTTCCGGGGCGATGCAGGTCATCCTGGGGAACCCGAAACGCTACCGCGATACCCAGCTCGAAGCGATGCCCTTCCCGATCGGCGATGGAGGCAAGACCCTGTACCGAGCGCACCGCGAGGCGATGATCGCCAAATGCGGCATAGCCATCTTTTTGTTCGGAAACAAGCGTGACACCAATGGCAATGTCGTGCTCGCGGACGGCGTCGACGAAGAGTACGAAATTGCGAGGTCACTGAACCTGAAGATCATCGCGGTTGGATGCACTGGCTGGGCCGCGCAACACATCTGGGAGGCGGAACGTCCAGCATTCGCGCACTTGCCGTCGTCGGCAAAGAAGTCCTACGAACTACTGGGCAGGCTAGATCTGCGGCGGCAGCGGATCGTCTCGGCGTTGCTCGCCGTTGTGGGCGCTCTCCGCAGTAGCGCCAGCGCAGCCCTGGATAGCTCCGAAAGTCCACGGATGTGAAAGCGCCATCGGAACAGCGATGTCTGCGCTTCGTCGTCGAGTTGCCGATGCGGACGCCATTGACGCGCTCACCTTTCCACAGGATTCGTCGCACCCGCGCAAGGCAGCTTACTGCTGGCGGGCCGCCAAGACGTAGTAGAACTGAAGAGTCGAGCCCGCCATCAGAAGCGCCGTCGGCTTTGAGCCCACGAAATTCTGGTACCGAACGGCAGCTAAGGGTGGTGTATTCAATGGGTCAGCGCAACACATGCCTGGCTTAGCAGGCTCAGCTCCAAGTGCTTGTCAATTCAGTACTTCCCGCAAGCAATGTTGTTCCCCCGGCCGTTCTCACTCGTGCTTACGCATCCTCGGCTCGTTGCTAGGTCACGCCACGGGAAACTCTTAGACTTCAAACCCCTGTCGGTAAGAATCAAGAGTGTTGCATCGACCGGTTGAACCGGCAGTCGAAACCGCTAGTTCGGTTCTTCAAGCAGCGGACGTTCGCGCCGCCATTCGGCGGCTGCCGGCGGCCAAGACCGTTGCTGGTCCGCTTCGGAGGATTGGTCGCAGCGTGTACGGCGTCGTCGTAGGTCCGCTGTGCACCAGAGACCGGCCGTTCCCGACGTGAGAATTCTGGCTGGCGTACTTCCGGTGATGGCCGAGGGTGTGTGAAAACTCTTTGAGGCAGTTGTTGTCACAGTCGGCAGCGTTTGTCACTGGAGTCGACGATGACGCGATTCATTGAGGGGGAAGCGCGGTCGCAGTCCGTGCTGTTTCCAGAGCGGCTAGACGACTGGATTGCCGACGACAATCCAGTTCGCGCGGTCGATGCCTTTGTCGATGAGCTCGATCTGGCCGAACTGGGCTTCGAGGGCGCGGAGCCGGCGGCGACGGGTCGGCCGTCATACCACCCGGCGGTGTTGCTGAAGCTCTACATCTACGGCTACCTGAACCGCATGCCGTCCAGCCGGCGGCTGGAGCGCGAGGCCCAGCGCAACGTCGAGCTGATGTGGCTGACCGGCCGGCTGGCGCCCGACTTCAAGACCATTGCCGACTTCCGACGGGACAACGGTACGGGCATCCGCAATGTCTGCCGCCGCTTCGTTCTGCTGTGCCGGGAGTTGAGGCTGTTTACCCAGGCGATGGTGGCCGTCGACAGCAGCAAGTTCAAGGCGGTCAACAGCCGCGATCGCAACTTCACTCCGGGGAAGGTCGACAAGCGCCAGCAGCAGATCGAGCAGAGCATCGAGCGTTACCTGGCGGCGTTGGAAACGGCCGACCGGACCCAGCCAGCCGAGGTCGAGGCCAAGACCGAGCGGTTGCGGGAGAAGATCCAGACGCTGCGCGAGCAGATGCGGCGAATGGATGCGATCCGCGAGGAGCTGAAGCGGAAGCCCGAGGAGCAGCTATCGCTGACCGATCCGGATGCGCGGTCGATGATCTCGCAGGCGAAGGGCACCGGGATGGTTGGTTACAACGTCCAGGCCGTGGTCGATGCCAAGCACCACCTGATCGTGGCGCATGAGGTCACCAACGTCGGCAGCGACCGATCGCAGCTCAGCAAGATGGCGAACGCGGCGCAGGAAGCGATGGACAAGCAGCGTCTTCAGGTCTTGGCGGACCGGGGCTACTTCAACGGTCCAGAAATCAAAGCGTGCATGGAAGCCGGCATGACCCCGCTCGTTCCTAAGCCGATGACCTCTGGTGCTAAGGCGGAAGGCCGCTTCAGCAAGGCCGACTTCATCTATATCGCGAAGGATGACGTGTATCAGTGTCCGGCCGGCCAGTTAGCCAAGTACAGAATGACAACGGTGGAAAAAGGTCTGACGCTTCACCGATACTGGACCTCGGCATGTCCCAGGTGCCCGCAAAAATCGGACTGCACTCCGAGCGACTATCGCCGCATCACCCGCTGGGAACACGAAGCCGTCTTGGAGTTGATGCAGCGTCGGCTGGATCGTAAACCGCAGGCGATGACACTACGCCGACGAACCATTGAGCATGTATTCGGAACGCTGAAACAGTGGATGGGATCGACGCACTTCCTTACGCGCCGACTGCAGCATGTGAGCACCGAGATGAGCTTGCAGGTCCTCGCCTACAACCTCAAGCGCGTCATCAACCTGCTCGGGATGGCCAAGACGATGAAAGCGATGAAACTCTTGGGCGCCTGAGAACGCATATTTGCGGTTCCTCGGGGCTCGGGCCCGGGATCAACCCTCACGCTATCGCAACGCAAAAGCCATCAACCCCACCCCGCGACCACCACCAGCGTTTTCACACAGCCTCGGCCGCGACCAGCCAGCGGCATGCCTTAGCTCAACGTCCGCTCGTAGGCTATTTGCATGCCCCGTGACGATCGTCATGGCGAGGCCTTCTTTCAGGGGCGAATATAGCTTGATGCCCTTTCAGGACTTTCATCATGCGTCGACGCGATTTTCTCGGTTCCTTGGCAATGATGAGCGTCGCGGCTGCCGCTCGCGCGCAATCCCGACCCGCGCGTGGAATGGGCACTTATCCCATGCCTGGTCGCATGGCCCCTTTGCCCCCCGCGCTCACTCCGGGGCTGCGCCTTCGAAGTCTAACGACGCTCTCGTCGCGGCGTCCCACGCTGAGCGCGAGCGTAGTTGCGGCGCCGCTGCTGGCGTCGCTCGTTCCAGGCGTTCAAACGGAGCTGTGGTGCTTCAACAACGAGTACCCCGGTCCCATCATCCGTCTCGTTGAAGGCCAGGCGGCGTCGCTCCTGTTTAAGAATCGATTGGACATTGACTCCACCGTCCACTGGCATGGCTTGGCGGTTCCTCCGGACCAGGATGGAAGCCCCATGGATCCGGTGGCCGCCGGAGGCGAGCGCATTTACGCTTTTCAAGCGGCGCAAGGAGGCGCCGGAACCTATTGGTATCACCCACACGCCCACCGGACCACCACGCTGCAGGTGGGCCATGGATTGGCCGCGCCGCTCATCATCGTCGATCCAGACGACCCGCTGGCGCAGCTTCCGATAGCGGACCGCGTGTTGATGATCACCGAGCTCACCTTAGACGCATACGGTCAGGTTGCGGAGCCAGCTCCGGCAAGCGGCATGTCTTCAATGTCCACAGGCTCCGGGCAGCTACTTGTCAACGGGCAGTACCTCCCCGTGCTTACCGTCGCGCCGGGGACTACCGAGCGATGGCGACTCCTGAACGCGACGGCAGCGAGATTCCTTCGGCTGTCGTTGGATGCGCATACGTTTGCGGTGGTGGGCACCGACGGTGGCTTGCTGGGCGAACCATTGACGGGAATCGCGGATTGGCTGTTGGCGCCCGGGCAGCGGGTCGAGGTCGTCGTGGCTGTCGACGCGGGGATGAAACGTGAGTTCGCCTTGCGCGACCTTGGTTACGGGGGCGGGATGATGCCAGGTTCGACACGCGCGCTGATGACGGTTCAAACCACGGGGGACGAGCCGCTCCAACCGGTGCAACTCCCGGAAAGGCTGCGCGAAGTCGAGGACATCGGGATCACGATGATGGAACAGAACGTCCTTCTTTCGACAGCCGGCATGGGCATGATGGCCAGTACGTTCCTGATTAATGGCAAGACGTTCGACATGAATCGGGTGGACCTGACCTCGATCGTGGGCCGGGTCGAGCGGTGGAATTTCACCAACGTCACACCGATGGACCACCCCATGCATATTCATGGGACGCAGTTCCAGGTAATTAGTCGGACCGTGAGGGGAATTGAGACGCCGGCGCGCTATAGCGCGTGGCTCGACACAGTGAACGTACCGCCAGGCGAAACGGTGTCAATCAAAGCCCGGCAGGACATGCCGGGGAAGAGGATGTTCCATTGCCATATCCTGCCCCACGAAGATGCCGGCATGATGGCCGTGCTCGATGTCCGCTCTTCGTAAACCCCGCTAGCTGCCGACAGGCCTCGTGACCGTTTGCTAGCGGGGGACGGGTGGCCGAACCATGTACTCCGGGGGCTGGGAACTCCCTCGCCGCGACGTTCCGAAGGCTGGCGGGATCGGGCAACTTTGCCCTGCCGGAGGCTTACGCCATATCAATCCTCTGGCCATTCGCAGTTATTCAGCAAGACGTTTCGATCAAGGGCGACCTCAGAGGCGTCGCCCGCCTGCGACTGCTGTGCCAGCGCACCTGACCCGAGCTGGTTTTCGGACCATAGGTTTTCTGGAAGAATGATGGAGTTCCCAGGATTCAGTGGACACTCTTCCGGCGCGATGCAAAGGTGGCCTCGAATTCCTCTGGGCTGATTCCACCAACATGCGTATGCCGCCGTGTTCGATTGTAGAACGTCTCGATGTAGTCGGAAATGTCTTGGGTCGCGAGCGCGCGTGTCTTGTAGATATGCTTCTTGATGCGCTCCTTCTTCAAGCTACCAAAGAAGGATTCCGCGACGGCATTGTCCCAGCAATTGCCCTTGCGAATCATGCTTGGCCGAAGCGGTTCGACTGGCAGAAGCGCCTCCACGCGTCGCTACCGTATTGGGTGCCCTGATCAGAGTGGATCATGCCGGCGACGATCGACTTCTGTAACCGCGGATTACGCATTGTCCGCCGACATAACGCCCCGCGTGCGTTTAGAGCCTACCGTTTCGCACGTTTGAGTTCGTCGTTAACAAGCGCGACCAACTGCTCGTAGCCGAATTCTGGAAGGCCGCGACCGTTGACGAAGTACTCCGGTGTCGCCTTGACCTTCAGCGTCTTGGCGTCCTGCATGTCGGTGGCGACGTTTTGGAGCACCGCAGGCGACTGCATGTCCGCCTCGAGCTTCGCGAAGTCGAGGTTCAACGAGCGCACCATCGCCATGACCCGCTCCGGGTCCACCGTGTGGCCGTTGATCCACTGACGCTGGGTCGCGAAGAGCCGCTCGAGCACGTCCCAGAACTTGCCTTGGAGCTTGGCGGCCTCGAGTGCCCTGACGGCCACATCCGACCCCTTGTGGAACGGCACGAGACGCACGGACAGTCGGATGTTGCCGGGGTGATCGCGCATCACGCCCTTCACCAGCGGGAAGAACTGCGCGCAGGTCTCGCACGCGGGATCGAGGAACTCGACGATCTGCACCGGCGCGCCGGCGTTGCCCATTGTCGCAGCGTGCGGTCGGTTCAGCGCAGCGGCGAGATCGACCTCCGACCGTTGGGCGTTCTTCGGACTTGCGATCCACCAAACCAGCGCGGCGAGCACGACGACGACGACGAGCACGCCAGCTGCTATGTAGCGCCCCGTCCGCGGTGAGGCCGCGATTGGCGGGGGCACGGCAGGCTGGGTGCGGTTGCGGGTTCTCTTTTTGCCCATGAGTGGTTTCCTGTTGTGGCATCCCCGCTGCGCGAGCGGGGGATGCCATGGTGGACGGATCAGGCGTGGAAGTAGGCAAACTTCTCGTGCGTCTGCAGGCGCAGGATCTCGATGACCGCGCTCGGCACGATGGTGGCGAGCGGGTCGACGGCTTCCGCCGTCAGGTTGCGGCCCTTCAGCGTGTTGTTGCAGCACTTGAACGTGACGCCGCGATCCGCGAGGCGGCGCATTTGCACCGCATATTTCTTGGTCGTCTCGTCGGCGGCGTTCTTCAGCATGAAGTCAATTCCCGTCGAGTACCCCACGACGTGCACTTCCACTGTTGGCTCGGCGATGAGGTAATTGCCGACGACGCGGAGCACCAGCTCCACGTCGTCCGCCTTGCTGACTTGAAACACTGACTTCGGGTGATCGGCTGCGGCGTCGCCGAGGCAACCAACTTTCGGCGATTTGGCGGACGCAATGGGCGCCGACGATGCGGCGCTTGTATCGGGCGTGGATTGGGCGGCGGCAATGGAGGCCACCGAAAGGGACGAAAGCACGGCGAGGAAATGACGGCGAGACATGACACGACTCCTTCATTGAGCGTATAGGTACGCGCGACCAGTGGCCGCACGGCGCGTGTCGGGTACGGGCATGGCCCGTATCGGCGACCGCAAGGGCGGTACGTCTAGAAGGAGAAAGCTTTGGGGGGGCGCTCGAGCCGGTCGACCCTCGCGGCGGGGAGAAACGGCGCTACCTGGAAGGGCAGCACGTACGCCAATGCGTCGACCGGGGAGCCGGCAGGCAAAGAGCCGTACGCGTACGCCGCGTGTACCGCCGCGACCGCGCAGTGGACGCAGCAACTCGAGGACTGCCCAGGACCTCCGCCCTTGCCGGCGTCGCCGCAAACGGGCGTTGTGTGGTGGGCAGCCGCATCGCCCGAGCAGTCGCCCGCACTGCCGGAGGCAGCGTGCGCCGGGAGTACTACGCAGCAGTCATGCCCCTCGCCTTGGCTCGCGACGGCGAACGCCGGCGCGGCTGGCAAGGACAGCACGACCGCAAGCACGGCCGCAGTCCAGAGGCGTAGGGTACGTTTCATGGTACGCCCCGATTTATACGGGACATTGGGGCGCGTTGCCTTGACGGACATCAGATCGGGATCGGGCGGTTCCCTTCGGACGAGTCCGCTCAGTGTTCGTGCACCGACCGCAGTTACCCCTCTCCTTGCCGGTCCTGGCCGATTCGCGGGCGGCATCGGCAAGTCCGGCAAGGACGCCGCACTGGTCGGTTGACGATTGCAGTCCGCTGAAGGCAGTTGCGGGTCGTTCGTCTGGCGACCGCCGAAGGCACTATTCTTCTACAAGCGGCACCTTGACCCGATGCCTGAAAGCGGTCGCTCCGGCGTGGTCGAACAACGTAACGCCCGGTTGTGTTACCCGTGTGTCCGATGCATGCGTCGGTGGCCGCCCGTTGCCTTTGGCGACTCACCGGAATCCCGGGCGAGCGATTGCATGATTCCGCAGTCCCGAGCCGCCTGCACGGCCAGGCATTGACCGCGTAGCGACTTCAGTTCGACTTCAAGCGCCCGCAACTCGCGAATTCGCTGCGCGACGTGGCCAATATGTTCGTCCAGAAGTGAATTGACCGCGCCGCAGTTCTGATCAGGGGCATTGCGAAACGCAAGCAACGTCCGGATCTCCTCGTGCGTCATGTCGAGGGATCGGCAATGGCGAAGAAACCGCAGGGCTTCGACGTGCTGCGGTCCATAGAGTCGGTAGTTGCCGGCACTTCGAACTGGGGCGGACAACAGTCCCTCGCGTTCGTAGTAGCGGACTGTTTCGACCTTGCAGCGGGCTGCCTTGGCCAGGTCTCCAATCTTCATCTCAGGTGCCATGATTGCTCCCGCGCCGTGAACACATAGTCCATGTGACACTATAGTAACTTCAGGGTTCCCAATAGTCTCGAAACGATTCTTCGGGTCACGAACATGCCACGGATCATCGGACGGCTTCTCAAGTGGGCGTTGGTGTTGATCGCGGTAATCGGGGTCGCGTCGTTGGCGTGGCGATCCTATGGGTCGCTCGGTGGGCCACCGTTGCAGCCGTGGCACACCTTTGTTCCGCACGAGTTGAGCGCTGAAGAAATCGACAAGTCCGACTGGAACCGGTATCTCGTGAAGGAAGGCGAAATCATGGCGAGCGTTCGCGCCGAAGTGAGCCAAAAGCTCGCGCCCAGCGACCGCGTGCCGATCAACCGCTACTTCGAGGGCAGTCCCGTCTATCCGTCGCACTTTGCGCACGACTGGAATCGGTCGTATGTGATGGAACCAGCCGGGCAACCGGTGGGGGTGGTGGTCCTGCTCCACGGCCTCACCGATTCACCGTACAGCCTCCGGCATGTCGCGAATCACTATCGCGAGCGCGGCTTCGTTGCGATCGGCATGCGCATGCCTGCGCATGGCACGGTGCCCGCGGCATTGACGGATGTGCGTTGGGAAGCGTGGTTGGCCGCGACTCGCTTGGCCGTGCGCGAGGCGCGCCGACGGGTGCCGTCCCCGGCGCCGCTGCACCTCGTCGGATTCTCGAACGGCGGGGCGTTGGCGATGAAATACTCACTTGATGCGCTGGAAGACCCGCAGCTGGCGCGCGCCGACCGGGTGGTCCTGTTTACGCCCATGATCGGCATCACGCGCTTTGCGCGTTTTGCCGGGTTGGCGGCGCTGCCCGCGGTGTTGCCGCCATTCGCGAATGCAGCCTGGCTCAGCGTAGTGCCGGAATTCAATCCGTTCAAATACAACTCCTTTCCGGTCAATGGTGCGCGGCAGTCGTTCCGGCTGACCGACGCGCTGCAGGCGCAGATTCAACGAGTGGCAAACAAGCCCGGGCTCAAAGGATTGCCTCCGGTCATCACGTTTCAGTCCGTCATCGACTTTACCGTGAGCACGCCGGCCATCCTGACCGGACTGTATGCGTTCCTGCCGGACAACGGGAGCGAGATCGTGCTGTTCGATGTAAATCGCACGCTCAAGTTCGCGCCATTGCTGCGGCAGTCCGCGTACGTCGCGGCGGAGCGCCTCACGCCCACCGTGCCGCAGGCATACCGTTTCACTGTCATTGCCAACGCCAACGATGCCAGCCAAGCAACGGTGGAACGCAGCATCGCGCCGGGTCAATTGAATGCAAAGAGCCGCCCGCTCACGCTCCCCTATCCGCGCGGGATATTCTCGCTTTCGCACCTGGCGATCCCCATCCCTATGAATGACCCCTTGTATGGCATGGAGCCTGACCCGAGAACGAGGGACGACTATGGGTACAACCTTGGCGCGATGGACGCTCGCGGCGAGCGGGGCGCGTTGATCGTCGACCAGGACTTCCTGACCCGGCTACCATCCAATCCCTTCTTTCCCTACCTGCTCGACCGCGTCGAGGAGGGCATCATTCGCCCTTCTGGGCCGTCCGGTCAGAACATCGCCACTACCGTGCCCGCGGGATTGCCGGTACGGCTTGAAGCCGTGTTGTCGACGTTCCTGCCGGACGATGGCGAGAGCCAGCCCTTCGCGGGGCCTTAACCGCGGTAAAGAGGTCCCACCTTCGCGCCAGTCGCTCGCATTCGCGGTGTCTGTTGACACTCTAGCAACTTCAGGGTTTCCAATGAACGCATGTCGAGACCCTTGCCCGTCAAACCCGCCGCGGACTGCTGCGATCATGGCCAGCATGCCGATGCCCTGGTTGGGGCGGACGCCCACGTCCACCGCGGCGCGCATGGGCATGACCTGGAAACTGCCTCAGATCACCAGCACGCCGGCCACCACGAACATGGCCACAATGGGGATCGGTGCTGCGATCCCGTTGACGCAGGATCGCCGCCGACGGTAGTCGCAGCGTCGGAGGCGGTCGAGGGCACCGCTCGGGCGGTCTTCCTGATCCAGAAGATGGACTGCCCCACCGAGGAACGGCTCATTCGCGGCCGGCTCGACGGCATGCCCGGCGTGGAAGCGCTGTCGTTCAACCTGATCCAGCGCGAGCTGACGGTGGCGCATCGGCTGCCGTCGATTGCGCCCTTGGTCGCCATCCTGAAATCGCTGGACATGGAACCGGCGGTCCGCAGCGACTCTCTCGGGTCCGGAAGCTCCGGTGCGGTCGACGCGCTCGAGCACGCCGGCGATTTCTCCATCCCACGGCGCCGGTGGCTCCTGCTGGGGATCTCGGGCGTCGCCGCCATCACCGCGGAAGCCGTCGCGTGGACCACGGGGCAGGAACAGTCCTGGCCGGTAATCGCCTTGGCGTCGTTCGCGATCGTCACCGGGGGCCTGGACACGCTGAAGAAGGGCTGGATTGCCTTGCGCAATCTCTCGCTCAACATGAATTTCCTGATGTCCTTGGCGGTGATCGGCGCGATTGCGATTGGCCAATGGCCCGAGGCAGCCGTCGTCATCTTTCTGTTCGCACTAGCGGAGATGATCGAATCGCTATCGCTTGATCGCGCGCGCAATGCCATCAAGGGTCTGATGGCGATGGCCCCGGAACTAGCAACGACGCAAATGGCCAACGGAACGTGGCAGGAATTGGCCGCGAAGGACGTTGTCATCGACGCCCTCGTCCGGGTGAAGCCGGGCGAGCGCATTCCGCTTGACGGAGTGATCGTGGAAGGCAATTCGACGATCAACCAGGCGCCGATCACCGGCGAGAGCATCCCGGTCGTCAAGGTGCCAGGCGATGTGGTATTTGCCGGGACCATCAACGAGCGCGGCGGTTTCGACTTCCGCGTGACCTCCGACCAGGGACACTCGACGCTGTCGCGCATCATCAAGTCGGTACAGGAAGCGCAGGGCCAGCGCGCGCCCACCCAGCGATTCGTCGACCAGTTTGCCCGCTTCTACATTCCTGCCGTGGTGGCGTTCGCAGTACTCGTGGCCATCGTTCCTCCGTTGCTGATGGGAGCACCGTTCCAACCATGGCTGTACAAGGCGCTGGTCTTGCTGGTGATCGCTTGCCCATGCGCATTGGTGATCTCCACGCCCGTGACCATCGTCAGTGGCCTCGCGGCGGCCGCGAAACACGGCATCCTGGTCAAGGGGGGCCTCTACCTCGAGCAGGGGCACAAGTTACGCGCACTGGCGCTCGACAAGACCGGCACCATCACGGTCGGTCGGCCCACGCTCACTGACCAAGTGGCCATCGTCGACGACGATTCAGTGGTGTTGTTGCGACGCGCGGCCAGCCTCGCAGCACGATCCGATCATCCTGTCTCGTCGGCCGTGTCCGCTCATTGGCGCACGAACCATCCGAGCGACCCCCTGCTGGAGGTAGAGGCGGTCGAGTCGCTCACCGGACGTGGCATCAAGGGCCTCCTGGGCGACGAGGCCGCCTACCTCGGCAATCACCGGATGGTAGAGGAACTCGGCATCTGCAGTCCGTCGCTGGAGGCGATCCTCACGCGCTTCGAGAAGGAGGGCAAGACGGCCGTGGTGCTGTGTACGCCTCGCGCTGCGCAACTGGTGATCGCGGTGGCGGATACGATCCGCGACACGTCGGTGGCGGCCATCACCGACCTGAAATCCCTGGGTGTGCATGTCGTAATGCTGACGGGCGACAACGCCCACACTGCCTCGGCCATTGCTGGTCTCGCCGGCATCAGTGACGCGCGTGGCGACCTGTTGCCCGATGGCAAGCTCGCGGCCATCGACGCGATGATCGAGAAGCACGGCGCGGTGGGGATGGTCGGCGACGGCATCAACGACGCGCCGGCGCTGGCGCGCGCAACGGTCGGCTTCGCGATGGGTGCGGCGGGAACGGATACAGCGCTCGAGACCGCCGATGTCGCATTGATGGATGACGACCTTCGGCGGCTTGCCGACTTCATTCGCTTGAGCCGCAGGACGCGCGCGATACTTCTGCAGAACATCGCATTGGCGCTCGGGATCAAGGCCGTATTCTTCGCCCTCGCGCTGCTGGGCATGGCGACGTTGTGGATGGCGGTGTTCGCCGATCTCGGCGCCACGCTACTGGTGGTATTCAACGGCATGCGACTGCTTCGTTCGCTTGATGAAACCCGTCCCGTTTGATGGCGATAGCGACCTCGGCGCTCGCAACGACTGTCGAAGCCGCGCGATTGTTGCGATGCGATATACTCCGCCCGTGCCGAAATTGACCCACCTCGTCCTGGTAGTGGCCCTGATCCTGCAGGTGTTCTGGACGGGCGTGGCGCACGGCTGTCAACGCGACCTCCCGCCGGGCATCGCGCACTGTGGCGTGTGCGCGGTTTCCGTGGCGGCGCATGACCCGAGTGATGACTCAAACGACAGTGCCGCGAGCGACGCTTGTTCGGCGTGCCACATGGTGTCGCTGCAAGCGGAGTTCGGGACGGCCGTTGGGATCTTTGTCACGGAATGTCGCGCACCCGGTGGGCTCGTAGAACCCGTCCACGCCTACCATCCCGCCGACGGCCCAGAGCGCCCCAAATGGGTCCCCGCCGCATAGCCGGCGGGTCCCTCTTCGCGGTCATACTCCCCTAGTACGCCAAGACGATCCGCCGAATTCCTTCCGTTTCATCCAGGAGAATTCGATGCGTGGGTCGGTATTGGCGTTGGGCGCTTGCGCGCTCGTTGCGCAACAGGCAGTGGCACAACTGCCCTCTTCAGAAGTCTTCAATCGGGCTCCGGTCGCCGCGCAGGCCGGGTCGGGCGCGACCATGTCGCTCCGCCCTGTCACCTTGGAGCAGGCATGGCGTCGCGCCGAGGACGCAAGTACGGCGATTCAATCGGCCAAAGCCAATCTCAACGCGGCGGAGGGTCAACTCACCGACGCGCGAGCGTTGTTGTGGAACAACCCGGCGATTCGCGGCGAAACGGTCAGCCGCGACGTGCCCCAGCCGGGGACCAACGGCGAAACCTATCGTGAGTGGGCGGTAGGGGTAGAGCAGGCATTTGAAATCGGTGGGCAGCAAGGCCATCGGCGGGAGGCCGCGACCAAGGAATTGGCTGCGTTGGAGTCCACGCTGGATGAGACGCGGCGACAGGTGCGCGCCGAAGTCGAACAGCGTTTCGTTCGGGTCCTCAGTCTGCAGGCGCGCATCGCAACCGAGGACGATGCGCTGCGCCTGGTGTCCAGCGCAGCCTCGACCGTCACCAAACGCGTTGCGGCCGGTGAGGACAGCCGGCTCGACGGAAACCTCGCTGCCGTGGAGGCCGCGCGCGTGAGCAATCAGATAGCGTCGCTGCGTGAGCAACTGATCGACGCTCGGACCGATCTGGCGATTGCGCTGCAGTTTCCGCCCGACAGCCTTCCCGAAGCCGTGGGCGACCTGATGCCCGCGGCGGCCACCTACACGCTGGAGCAATTGCTTGCGAGCGCGGCGGAGCGACCGCAGATGCGGGCGTTGGACCTGCGCGAAAGTGCGGCCCGCAGTCGCCTGGACGTGGAGCGCGCGTCGGTCTACCCGGACGTTACTTTGGGCATCGGCGCCGGGCGTGAAGGCCCTTCGTCGGCGCGAGAGAACCTGGTGGTCTTCACCGTGTCTGTGCCCCTACCGCTGTTTCGTCGCAACGCAACGGGCATCGGCAAAGCCACGGCGGAACTCACGCAAACCCAGATCGATCGGCAGGCAGCCTCTCGTGACGTTCCGGCGCTGGTGCGGTCGTTATGGGCGAAGGTCGCGAGCCTCCGCCAGCGCGTGAGCCGTTTGGAGGAATCGGCCGTCGCCCGCCTGGATGAAAACCAACGCTTGTCCACGAAGGCGTACTCAGCCGGGGAAATCGGACTTCTGCAGCTCCTGACGGTCAACCGACAGCTTGTCGACGGTCGCCGCGACGTGCTTGACGCGCGCAGCGAGCTGCGACTGGCGACGATTGCGCTGGAGGCGGCCGCGGGCTGGCAGAGCCCAGCGAGGCCCCAATGATCTCGGCGCCCAGGCAAGTCCCATCCTCATCCGAACCCGGAGTGCGTGCCATGAAGTCGTCAGCTTTCTTAGGAATCAGTATGGTGGTTGTCATTGCCGGCGGAATGGCGCTGGCCGGATGCAGCAAGTCGGACACGCCCGCCGCCAAATCCGAATCGGCAGCAGCGAAGGGGACCGAAGCGGAAGGCGCCAGCGCCGGTGCCAAGGACGAGCATGGCAAGGAAGAGGGTCACCTGAAGTTGTCGGCGCAGGAGAAGGAAACCGCGGGACTCAAGGTCGAAGAACTAGTTGCTCAGCCGGTCGCTGATCAGGTGACGCTGACGGCAACCATCAAGGCGAATCAGGACCGGATCGCTCATGTCGCGCCCCGCGTGTCCGCGCGCCTGGTCAAGGTGATGGCCAATCTGGGAGACAAGGTGCGAGGCGGCCAATCCATGGCGCAACTCGACAGCCTTGAGCTGGGTGAAGCCCACTCGGTCTACCAGCAGGCCCGCAGCCAGCTCGCACTCGCCACCGCGGACTACGAGCGTGCGCAGAAGCTCAAGGCCGACGACATCATTCCCGACAAGGAATTTCTGCGCACCCGGAGCGAATTCGAGAAAGCCAAGGCATCACAACGCGCCGCGCTGGACCGCTTGCGACTTCTGGACTCGGGACATTCCGAGGGCGAGCAAGGCGCACCCTCCGAGTTTCCGCTGCGGGCACCCTTTGCAGGCACCGTAATCGAGAAGAACGCGGTACTCGGAGAGCTGGCACAGCCGGACAAGAGTCTCTTCACTGTTGCCGACTTGTCCAATCTCTGGATCGAGGCCAACCTGTTCGAGAAGGACCTGTCCCGCGTGCGCGTGGGCGCGCCCGCCATCGTCACGGTCAGCGCGTATCCGGGAGAGGAATTTCGCGGCAAGCTCACCTACATCAGCAATACGGTCGACAAGGAAACGCGCGCCGTCGTGGCGCGTGTGGAGGTCCCGAATGTAGATGGCCGCTTAAAGCCGGAAATGTTCGCGACCGCATCCATCGACACCGGCACGTCCGCGAAAGCGCTGGCGATCCCGCAGGAGGCTGTGTTGATGCTGAACGGCCAGCCAACCGTCTTTGTCGTCGAAGGCGATGCCTTCGAGGCACGTCCCATCGAGACAGGCCCCAAGGCTGGCAATCGCGTGCTGCTGAAGAGTGGCATTAAGGAGGGTGAGCAGGTTGTCACCCGCGGTGCCTACGTACTGAAGGCCAAGATGCTCAAGTCGCAAATTGGCGACAGCCACTAAGGCCCGCCATGCTCAATGCCATCGTCGATGTGTCCCTGCGGTACAAGGTACTGGTGCTGGTGGGATTCCTGCTCGTCGTCGTGTTCGGGGTGCAGGCATTCCGAACGGTGCCGGTTGATGCGTTCCCGGATGTGACGCCCGTTCAGGTGAACGTCTATACCGAGTCTCCGGGTCTCGCTGCGGAGGATGTCGAGAAGCTGCTCACGTTTCCTGTGGAAACGGCCATGGCTGGGCTGCCTGGCGTGGAGGAGATCCGCTCGGTGTCGTTGTTCGGGCTCTCCTATGTCAGCGTCTATTTCAAGGACAACGTCGACATCTACTTCGCGCGCCGGCTGGTGGGCGAGAAGTTGATCGAGGCCAAGGACCGGATGCCGCCAGGTTACGGCGAGCCTGCAATGGGTCCGAACAGCTCGGGCCTGGGTCAGGTGTTCTGGTACACGGTGGAATCCACAGACAAGAAGATGTCCACCATGGATCTGCGCACGCTGCAGGACTGGAATGTCCGGCTGCTGCTGCGGACGGCGGCTGGCGTGGACGACGTTACCTCGTGGGGAGGGGATGAAAAGCAGTTCCAGGTGCTGATTCAGCCGCAGAAGCTGATCAAGTACGGGCTGACGTTGAAATCCGTCATGGAGGCCATCACCGCCAATAACCGGCAGGTGGGCGGCCAGTATGTGAACCTCGGGCAGGAGCAGTTCCTGGTGCGCGGGCTCGGCCTGGTCAGCGGGACACAGGACATCGGCAGCATTGTGATCACGCAGCGCGAAGGTTCGCCGATCTATGTGCGTGACGTGGCCGAGATCAAGGAGGCCCCGAGCCTGCGTTTCGGCGCGGTGACGAAGGACGGCAAGGAAGTGGCGTTGGGTATCGTGCTTTCGCGCATCAACGAGAACGCCAAGAACGTCGTCGATTCGGTGAAGGCGAAGCTCAAGACCGCGCAGCAGGCCATGCCCAAGGGCGTGACGATCAATCCGGTATACGACCGCACGGAGCTCGTCGATAAGGCGCTCAGCACGGCCGAACGCGCGTTGATCGAGGGCTCGATCCTGGTGGCGATCGTGCTTTTCCTGTTTCTTGGGGAGATCCGCTCGGCCATCGTGGTCGTCGTCACACTGCCATTGGCCATGCTTATTGCGTTCATGCTGATGCAGTATTTCGGCATGTCAGCCAACCTGATGTCGCTGGCGGGCCTGGCCATCGGCATCGGCATGATGGTGGATGGCGCGGTGGTGATGGTGGAAAACGGGTTTCGACTGCTCTCGCATCACGCCGGCAAGCCGGTGAATCGAACCCTGGTAATCCTCACGGCCGCCAAGGAAGTGATGAACCCGATCGCGTTCGCGATCCTGATCATCATCGTGGTCTTCCTCCCCTTGTTCTCGCTGACCGGGCTGGAAGGCAAGCTCTTCAAGCCCATGGCGTTGACCATCACATTCGCAATGGTGGGATCACTGATCCTGACTATGACGCTGGTTCCGGTGCTGTCCGCCCTCATCCTGAAGGCCAAGGAGGAAAAGGACACGTTCGTCGTTCGCGCCGCCAAGCGGGTTTACCTGCCACTGCTGGACTGGACACTCGACAACAAGCGCAAGGTCGTCGGTGCGGCGCTGCTCCTCCTCATTGCGGCCATTGGCGTCTTTCCGTTTCTGGGCAAGGAGTTCATGCCGACGCTGCAAGAGGGGACGATCATGTTCCGCATCACCGGAATCCCGTCGACCTCCCTGGAGGAAAGCATCGACGTGTCGCGCCGCTTCGACGTGGCACTGAAGCAGCAATTCCCGCAGGTAAAGTCGACGCTGGCCACCATCGGGCGCGCGGAGAAGGGCGAAACGGCGGATGTGAATTACATGGAGGTGCTCATCGATGTGACGCCCGAGTCCGAGTGGCCAATGAAGATGAGCATGCCGGAACTCGCCCATGAAATGCAGGAGGCGATGGAACAAGTCATTCCCACGGTAGTCTTCGGGGCCACGCAGCCCATCCAGATGCGTGTGGAGGAGCTAATTTCCGGTGTGCGGGCGACGCTGGCGCTCAAGGTCTATGGTGAGGATCTGGCGACGCTCGACCGACTTGCCAATGAAATGAAGGGGGTGCTCGCCAAGGTCCCGGGCGCTTCTGATCTCGCATTGGAAGCCAACAAGGGCAAGCCCCAACTGGTGGTTCGCGTCAACCGGGAGGAGTCGGCCCGCTACGGCATCAACGCGGACGAGATTCTGGAGGTGGTCCAGGCGGGGATCGGGGGCGCCAGCGTGTCGACCCTGATCGACGGCGTGAAGCGCTTCGACATCCAGGTGCGCCTGGACAAAGGCTTTCGCGACAGCGAACAGGCGATTTCGGACATCCCGATCCGCACCCAGTCAGGCGCGTTGGTACCGCTGTCGCGTGTAGCCACGATTGAGACCGAGGAAGGCTACTCATTCGTCCGCCGCGAACAGCTCCAGCGATATGCGGTGATCCAGATGGACGTGCAGGGCCGGGACGTGGATGGCTTCGTCAAGGAAGCGGAAGCGAAGATCCGCGACGCAGTGAAGATTCCGCCGGGGTACTGGATCGAGTGGGGGGGCGCTTTCGAGAACCAGCAGCGCGCCCTGACCCGCCTGGCGGTGATCGTACCGCTCACCATCGGCTTGATCTTCATCCTGCTCTACACGGCGTTCAACTCGATCCGGTATGCCGCCATGATCATTGCAAATGTGCCATTCGCGATCATCGGTGGCGTTTTCGGGCTGGCAATCACAGGCCAGTATGTGTCGGTACCTTCAGCGATCGGATTCATCGCGGTGTTCGGCGTGGCGATGCTGAATGGCATTGTGCTGCTCACGTTCCTCAACGATCTGCGCAGCCAGGGACGAACGGTTCGGGAGGCCGTGCGCGAAGGCGCGGCCTTGCGCCTGCGTCCTGTGCTTATGACGGCGTCGGTGGCGATCCTCGGACTGGTTCCGATGCTGATCTCAAGCGGAGTGGGTGCCGAGACGCAACGACCGCTGGCGACGGTTGTCGTCGGCGGCCTGTTCACATCGACGGTGCTGACGCTGCTCCTGTTGCCGCTGATCTATGAATGGGTGGAAGAAAGACGGGAAGCGCGGGCGAAGCGCCGGGTGCCCGTTGTCGAATTGGAAGAGGCTGTCGTAACCGAAGGGGGGCAGTCGTCATGAAAGAGATCAAAGCGTTCATCCACAACAACCGCATAGCTGGTGTGATCACCGCATTGACCGAAGGCGGTTATCTCGACCCGGCCAATCCGCATCGATGCCGCAACTTGAATGTTGGGCGCACGCAAAGCCTGCTGGGTGCGCTCAATGCGCACGAGCAACACTACTCAGTCAATTTGGGACAAGCCGTCATCAACGAAGCCAAGCTTGAATTGCTCTGCGAGGACGGCCAAGCCGAATTGCTTGCGAAATTAATTGGTAGCGCCGCGCGGACAGGTCAGGACGAAGCGGGCTGGGTCTACGTCACCGATGTGGTTATTGCCATCAAGGTCACGGGGCACACGTCACGCGTTCCTCCAAAGTGACCTTGAGCAGCGTGAGGTGGTCGATTGCAGAACTCTCAACTCCATTTCACGCAATGCGCCAACGCGTGCTCTGCGGCTCGGCCAGCCCGCAGTGACTGGGTCACTGTGTCGATTGCGACGCCTTACTTTGCCGCTAATTCCACTATGCGCACCGTGCTGATTGCGGTGCGTTCCAGGAGTATCAAATGAACCGAAAGTGGCTTCTCGGCGCGCTCGCCGGTGTGATTGGAATTGCTTCTGTCGCTGGAATACTCATGTACTCCACAGGGAAGGTGCCACCATCAGCTATGGGCGTCGAGCGTAAGCAGGCCGGCTTGGTTCAGTTCTATTCACCCACGCTTGGCAACGCTGCGGCGAAGGTTCATATCGTCGAATTTCTCGACCCCGCATGCGAAACATGCGCCAGCTTCTATCCCGAGGTGAAGAAGATCATGGCGGCCAATCCAAACCAGGTCCGACTTACTCTTCGCCTTCTGCCATTCCACAACGGTTCGGACTATGTAGTGAAAGTCCTGGAGGCAGCCCGCAAACAGGGAAAATTCTGGCAGGCGTTGGAGGCGCTGTTAGCCAATCAGTCCTACTGGGCACGGAATCACACCGCGCAGCCGGAGTTTGTCTGGAAAGTCATCGAGGGTCTTGGATTAAATGTGGACCAGATGAAGGTCGACATGAACGCTCCGGAAATTGCGCAGCGTATAGAACAGGAAATCAAAGACGCAAAGATGCTGAAAGTAACAAAGACACCGGAGTTCTTCGTCAATGGACGCGCGCTTCCAAGTTTTGGCTTGCAGGAACTCCAGCTGCTCGTTGCAGAAGAAGTGCAAACGTCGTATCGATGATCGCAATGATCCAGTAGTGGCGTCGATAGCTTTGTCTCGACATGTTCAATCTAGCACCTCGTAGGCGGACCGCGTTACCCAGTTTCTGCGCTCATATACGCGACATCGCGTCTACTCGCCTTTCCGAGCCGAGTGGCACCTTGCTTAAAGTTGTCTCCCAGGTTCAGGTCAATGTACGTTTCGAGGTGTCGCAAAAGAGAGGACTCGACATGTTCGACTTCGCCAGCAAAGTTCAACGTCGAGTGAGAGGCGCACTCGTAAGGGCCGAAACCGAGGTGATCAGTGTGGCCAAGGCGAAAGAATCGGAATGCCATCCATGAGTGCAGGTCACACTCATGGAATACCTGGCACACAGAACGAGCGCAGGCTATGGCTGGCCTTGGCTCTCACCTTTTCGTTCCTCGTTGCCGAGGTGGTAGGGGGAATTCTCACTCAGAGCCTCGCGTTGATCTCGGATGCCGCCCATATGCTGACGGACGTGGCAGCGTTGGCAGTTGCTCTGGCAGCGATTCGCATCGCTCGGCGACCCGCGGATCTGCAGAGAACCTATGGCTACTATCGTTTCGAGATCCTGGCCGCCGCCTTCAATGCTCTGCTTCTGTTTGGTGTCGGCGTATACATACTTTACGAAGCGTATTTGAGGTTGAGTAATCCGCCAAATATCCAGTCAACGGGCATGCTTGTGGTGGCGGTGATCGGATTGGCCGTGAACTTGGTAAGCATGCGCCTCTTGAGCGGTAGCAAGGACAGCAGTCTCAACCTCAAGGGGGCGTATCTCGAAGTGTGGAGCGACATGCTGGGTTCGCTCGGAGTCATCGTCGCTGCCGTTGTCATCAAGGTGGCCGGATGGGAATGGGTCGATTCGTTGGTTGCAGCGGCAATCGGCCTCTGGGTGCTACCGCGCACCTGGCTACTCCTGAAGGAAAGCATGAACATACTTCTCCAGGGCGTGCCTCATGGTGTTGACATGGAACGCCTGAATGCGGCCATCCGCGCTATCCCGGGGGTAGTGGACATCCACAGTCTGCATGTTTGGGCGTTGACGACAGGCAAGTATGTACTCAGCGCGCATTTGGTGGTCGACCGCTCGCGCAGTGATGGCAGTTCGATCATGGCCGCAGCGACCGCGGTCGCTGGCGGAACGTTTGGAATTGCTAACTCGACGGTACAAATCGAGCGCGTTGGCGACCGTCTGCATCCGGAGGATGACAAATCCGACCAAAACGTGGCGCTATGAACACCAATCCGAATTGTCGACCGGCGAACACACTAGATCTTGTAAAGGGCGCTGCATCGACTTGGCTTGGCGCGGCCTTTCTATTTTCACTCTTGATCTTTTGCATGCCGGCAGGGGCTCAAGTGAACCGAGACGCTTACCAGCTATCGAATCTTGACGAAATGATGGCGGCTTACCGATTGCAGGTGGATCCGGACGATCTGGCGGTTGCCGAGGCCCACTTGATCAAACCGCAATTGCGATATCGACTTCGAATTCGAGCCACGGGTCAGATCCGCGAGTTGATGCCGGACGCAATCGCAGTTCTGCGTGCGTTGAATTTCCGATACGCATACTTGTCCGAATTTTTGAACGAGTACACACACGAGATTGAGGTTCTGCACAGAGACAGGTCGATCTGGTTTCCATTGCAGCGTCGACTGGTCGTTCCCTTCGTCACTGAACGGCAATTTGGAGGCATGTTGGATGCGTATGTTGTGCTCGTTGGAAGCCGCGGGGATGAGTTATTGCTGTTGGTCACTGCCTACGAGGCAAAGTGACAAATCGTTGTCCCGCTCGCATTGCGGCGTAAATCAGTTGATGCGTTGAGTGGCAGGTAGTGGGTTGCTGGATCACGGTGGCTGCAACTCGGCATTCCAGGAACTGCCATTTGAACTGCGGGAAGGTTGGCCGATTGCCATTAATGTGTTCGGGTCCTCTTCATTACCGTCAATCCGGAGCGAAATGCGCCAGAGGTATTGACGCAATGCGCACTCCGGGATTTCCAGAAGCATCGGGGCAAATAGGTGGAGTTCAGTCCGATCGCTAAATTGTTCAAGGTCCATTTTGCCAAGAGCTTGAGTCCAGATGGTAGCTACAGCATGGACCATTCGGCGGGGCAGGGCGTCCTGGACAAGCAGGGACGACCGCGGCCATTCGTTCCGTTCGGTGCGGGCGCTGGCGTGCGCGCGCGCGTTTTCTCTCAATTGCTGGGATAGGGTGATGATAAGAGTACTCAAATTTGGAGTGCCGCTTGCCGTTTTTGTCGTGATCGTATGCTTTCTCTACACTGGATTGGGCAGAGACCCACGTGAGATTCCATCGCCGTTGGTGGGCAAGCCTGCGCCAGCGTTTGTGTTGCCCAAACTCCAGGAGGAGGGCACGCTCGGCGTAGCCGACATGAAGGGGAAGGTATGGCTGCTCAATGTGTGGGCGTCATGGTGCACCGCCTGTCAGATTGAACACCCGCTGCTCGTTGACCTTGCCCGCCAGAATGTCGTTCCAATTGTTGGTTTGAACTATAAAGACAAGCCGGCTGAAGCCAAAGCATGGCTCGCCAAATTGGGGGACCCGTATTTCGTATCCGTGGCAGATCGCGACGGCCGCGTCGGCATTGACTACGGAGTCTACGGAGTTCCAGAAACGTTCGTCATCGACGGCAATGGGGTGATTCGCTACAAGCAGATCGGCCCGATAACGGCGGAGTCGCTGCGCACCAAGATCATCCCGCTCGTAAAGAAGCTAGGGGAGTCCCAAGGCGAAAGCCTCGGTCCCCAAGGGGCTTTGACGCCGCAACGCGCCCCCTAGGCTCGGAGTAGCAAGATCCTAACAAGCGAGCGAAGCAACTCATGCGAAACCAACGTACACGATGTGGAAGCATGCCCACTTGAAGCCGTGGCGCTACAAGACGAGGCGGCGCACGCTAGGCGGCCTAACCCACGAATCGCATGGACGCGTCTCGCCATGTTGACAGTTTTCGGGATCTATACGAAACGTCCGGACGTATTTGCGACGATCCATTGTCCTACACCTCTTACAAGAACGAAGGAATCCAAAGACAACGGACTGCGCTTGTCGTGAGGCGAGAGCGCGCGAACGTTTGGACGATCAGTGCGCGCGTGGCGGGCGAAATGGAATTGTGGCAGTCGTGCCATACACACAACGGACGCCGAGTATCACGTGAGCGCGCTGATGCGCCGGATTGGCCAATTGCTAGACGAAGTCCTTTGGGCCTACGTCCTGACTTTGCTATTTCGTGGTGTGACACCAAGCGAGAGTGATTGCAATATATAGGCGTGCCACGAACTCGAATCTGTTGGGTGCGGCGATCGTTGGATCACTAGGAGAGCGTAAATGAGTGCTAACAATCAGCGTGGCGCGTTGTTTCTCGTTTTCGCAGCGCTCGCTTCTTGGGCGTGGGCGGCCGAGCTAGAAGTGTCGGACGCATGGATCCGGCTTGTGCCTGCGGGCGCACCTGCAGGCGGGTACTTCACTGTTCGCAATGGCGCAGGTCAATCAGTCGCGCTCGTGGGGGCAAGCTCGAGCGCATTCGGGAAGGTGATGATGCACATGACTGTCGGGGAAAAGGGACTGAGTAGGATGCTTCCCATCGTGCGCATTGAAGTGCCTGCCAGCGGAGCTCTCGCCTTTGCGCCAGGCGGAAACCACCTCATGCTGACGTTCCCGACTCGCACGCTTGTCGTGGGCGATCGAGTTCCCATCACACTAGAGTTCTCCGACAAGCACAAGATCACAGTGCAATTCGAGGTGCGTGGCCCCGTCGGGAAATAGGGCGGGCGTGACTTGCCTCCCAATTTCGTACGGATTGGAACTGGAGTCCTCGGTTAATGATGCCCGCTAGTGTGGGTGCCGATGATGCACGTCGGGATAGTGGGCGTGTACGTGTACCAGCGGCATGTGAACGTGCGGGTGACTGTGCGGTTCGCTGCCGTCCCATGTGGTCAGATGGGAATGCTGGTGGTGCGCGTCGTGGGAATGGGAGTGTGTATGTTCCTGCTGCTCGTGTGTATGCAGATGCCCGTGATGTTCGCTGAGGTGCAGCCAGACGCCGCCCGCCATGAGCATTCCCGCAGCGATGAGCTGCCACGTAATGGCATCGCCTTGAATCAGCACCGCTAGTGCGGCTCCGAAGAAGGGAGCGACCGAGAAGTATGCGCCGGCGCGTGCAGTGCCGAGATGGCGCAGCGCGAGTACGAATAGAACAAGGCTGACTCCGTAGCCGAGGAATCCGACCGCCATCGCGAGACTTAGTACGCCAATCGGCGGCAGTGTTTGCCCAACCAACACGGCGAGCCCAAGATTGACAGCGCCCGCAACCAGTCCTTTCAGGCCGGCAATCAGCATCGCGTCGCTCGTGGATACCTTCCGGGTCAGGTTATTGTCGATGGCCCAGCATAGGCATGCGGCGGCGATGAACACCCAACCAAACGAAGCCTCGCCCTGTGCGCTTGGAGCCCACACGAGCATAACGCCACCAGCCACGATGGCGAGCATTCCGAGCATGATGCGACGGTCGAAACTTTCACGGAACAGAAACCACGCCAGCAATGCCGTCAATACGGCTTCCAGATTCAGCAACAGCGATGCGGTCGACGCCGCACTCCTCACTAGGCCATACATCAATGCCACCGGACCTCCCACACCACCAAAGAAGATGGCACCCGCCAGCCAGAACCACTCGCCACGCTGCGGTAGGCTTATCGAAGACTCTCGCGGTCCCAACAGGCGGCGGCCCACTAGGATAAGCGCCAGTCCGATGCCCGACCCGGCATAAAGCAGCCCGGCCAAGATGAGCGGCGGTACGCTGCCAACGAGAATCTTGGCCAGCGGCGTGCTCATGCCGAAGAGCACGGCTGAACCCAGCGCGACGATCACTCCCTTTTGCACAGAGTCTCCGATTCTAATTCGGGCAGCGTGGCTGCCATTGTCCTACTGTTGCGGGTAGTGGCAATCTGGGCGGGGGTTGACCTGAGCTGGTTTTTCGAACCACAGGTTTTCTGGAAGTCCCAACGGATCTGACGGTAGATCGTCTCGTGGCTGATGCGCAACCCGCTGCTCGATTTCCACGCTCCCACGATCTGCTCCGGGCTGTACCGACGGCTCACCTGCCGGGCAACCTGGGCCATGTCGGCAGCGCTGAAATGGGCGTGACGACGACTGCGCCGCCGTCGTGCGGTGGCTTAGCTGTGCGCTTTCTCCGCCCGGTATTCGGCATCGTGGGTAGTGCGATTGCGTCGCAACTCCCGACCAATGGTGCTGGGGTGGCGCTGCAACTGCCGGGCGACCTCGGCGCGCGAGCATCGGCACATCCGCAGCGCCGCGATCCTGTATCGTTCTTCTTGGGTGAACTGGTGATACGTAAGCATGGTTGCAACCCAGTTCCTGGCCGGATGAGGAGGCAGTCGTTGTCACCGCTCCCCACCCAATTTCAAGAGCTGTTGCACTTACCTTGTGAATCCGCGAGGCCTAACGCTGCGCTCGACCGGACGGGCCGGCACGAGGCTCGCTTCTTGTCGTCGTCGGCGCGGCCCGCCGGTTAGCTAGCTAAGGGCGCGGGTCCGCTGCTGTTGTGCAACCGCGAGAACGTCGCTCGCCCCGGTGACAGAGTACGGTTGCGCGACCTGCTGGCCGCCAATCGTGCCCAGTTCACGGGCCGGCCTCCATCACGACTGGGACACCCACCGTTTCGCGCGTTCGCGGACCGATGATGCGAACGCCGAGGTTCGTTCCGCCTCCTGGGTGTGCATTGATTTTATCTCGCTGCGTCGCGCCATTACATATAGCGGAGGACTATTCACATTTTGTAAGTATTTGAAAAGAAGAGAAAAAATGTACGTTTTGTCCATTTTCTGCTACCGTGGAGGCAGTGCTCTGCACGGCCTTCAGAACAACTGACGGGGTGGCGCAAATGAATAACGACAAAGCTCAACAACTTAAGCCCGAACAAAGCATCGCTGTCATTCACCTTGCGCGAGGACGGTCCGCCTCAGCAACGGCGAACATCGCTGGTGTTTCTGAGCAGACCATTTGTGCATGGAAGAAAGACGAGGCGTTCGCGCAGGCGCTGGAAGTCGAACGCCAGCTCGCGGAAGTCAAGCTGCGAAAGGACCTTGATGACATCCAGACTCTCGAGCAGATTGTCCAGCGTAAGGCGCTCAAGGTCTTGAGTGAGGCACTGGACTCCAAGGAACCTGGGATCGCGATCCGGGCAGCGCATATCGCCCGGCGACGCGCTTAAGATTTGAAGAATGTTGAAGAAATTGTATGAAACCAAAATCGATTGACTTGCTGCGCACAGATTTGGCGAAGCCATACTCGTCACGCTACTGGGCTCTCCGAGAAGCCGTCCTTGCGACAGCGACCGCGCCGTGGGAGGTCTTGGATTGCGCGATGATCCAACTCGTCAGCGGCCTTTTCAAACGCTTTGATCGGGTTGAGGATTTGGGACCCACCGCATTGAATGGCCGAGAGGCGCTTCGCATCCTCCACGAGGCTGGTTCCATTCATGAAGCGCCGACGCTTCTGCCGCTGGCCACAACGCGGTTTCACGACGTAGTCCTTGGTCTCGCGCTCCATGAGGTCGAGGTCGGAAACTTTCTTCTCGGTTCGCATGCCCGTGAATTCGGATGGTCGTCGGCGACGGCACGCGCAATTGGCGCGCATGCCGCGCAATCTGCAGAAGAATGCTTGGTGTGGGCGCGGGAACTGAAAGTTCAATGGATGGCGACTACGCGTGAGCCTCTTCCCACAGTGGCTATGCAACAGGATGCGCTACCTGTTTACTGGATCTTCCGCCCTGCCGCGCGCGATGTACCGGAATGGCGGCGGCCCCGAATTGTCTGGGTCCGCGCTGCTTATGGTGCGTCTAATAATCCGAGCGCACGTCGGCTCGAGTCGAACTCAGAACAGTTGGCAGCTTTGACGTCGGCGCTTCATCACAATTGACCGATCTTCACGTCCCAGCTAACCCACTGCCCCGAGGTTCGGGCCGTACCCCCTCGCAGTTGGAATTGTTTCCTTGCGCTATGCGTAGAAGCTCAGGTTCGGTTATCAACTTCATCGCCAGCGCAAACCGTACACCAACAAGGTCGTTTCCTGACAACGCGGTACGTTTGCCAAGGGCCATGTCGCAACGATCTACACGGAGCGTGACCGCACCGCGACTACCCGCGGTCCCTCGATCCGATGCCTTGGCCAAGCGTTTGGATGCGAGGATGCGTCTGGTTCCGAGGGGGGCCCATGCGACCGATTTTCCGAGAGCACTTGTCCAATGCTTTAGCTGTCGGGCGGGAGACGGAACGGCATTGCCGCGGGCTGGTGTGAGTTTCCCGCGCACGCTGAGCGCGAGTTCCGCCGTCTTCAGAAACCAGATCCAGCGCTTTGCAGCAGCTACGTCGCGCATCTGCACGGTTAGCGGTGTTCCGGGTTCCCATCGCTTGAGAAAGTCGTTCAAGACGGCACGAATCCGGACCTTTGCTAACGGCGGCTTGCATCCATGCCCGTCACCGGCACTCTCAATGCGTTCGATCGCTTGTAGAGTCTTGGTCGCAAGTGCGAGTTGACCTCGCGTTTGAGGTGGCTCCAGGATGTCCGTGCTGGACTTCCCAGCCGTACGAGCAGGGATGTTTGCAGCCGCTCTGACCTGATTTAGGCTTTCCCACCAGCGATGCAGATCAGTTTCGGAGAGGCCCGTCGTCGCGGCGACTTGCGATAGGTTCGCTTCCGATGCTTCGACTTGGCGGAGTGCTCGCTCGACATAGAGCAGGAGGGGCAGCGGCTTGGTTGGCGGGACCGACGGTGACGTCGGCGCAAGATCCGGACGTGGAGTGAGCACGACGGGAATCTGGGACTTCCGCCCGCGCAGAACGTGGGCGAGAACAGCAGCGATAACTGCCCCCGGCTCAGCCAACATGTGCTGATCCGGAGCGACTTTGTCGCCAACCATGATGCTGTTGTTCGGAAGCTGCGGGCTGGACAGTGCACTATTCATCGCCGTCGACCCAAGACCGGACAGCGCCTGCAAAGTGGGTATATCCAGGCGGGGAGCCAGACGCGCGATTGTCAAACCGGCGAGCAGATCCATGACGTGGACGTAGCTGCCGAGCGTTATCTCAACGCTCGAGTGGCCAAGCAATCGGCTTATCTGCATCAGGGCGCGTCGGTTGGTGGGAGCGGTTCCAAGTAGCCTGCGGCGCATCTCCGCGGAAGCTCTCCACCGCTCGCGACTGGCTTCGGTCGGAAGCAGCCAGTCCGGAATGGCTTCCTCTCGGCCGGACTGTTCCCCAATCCAAAGCCGGAGCGCAGTCCAGGAAGCAAAACTGTGGCGTAGATGGTGGAAGCGCAGCGTCGGGTCATTTGCCGCGAGCTTGAGTGCATTCGTGATGAACTCCAGTCGCCAGTCGCCAGTCCGGACGGAGTTTCCGTGCCAGAAGATAGGAAACAGAGGCGCCGAGAGGTCACCCTTGGTTTCAACGAGGCGCTTGTCCCGCCAAGCGATCAATCTCGCGCATTCATCGGCAGGAAAAAGCGCGCTAACTGGAACGATTCGGCAAGAGTTGCGTGTCTTGAGCCCCCGCAAGCCATTTGGCGACACGGTCAATACGAGGTGATCGGTCCCGCGGAGGTCCCCCAGAGTGAGGCCGATGGCCTCGCTGCGTCGCAGTCCGCCAAAGAACCCAAGCGAGGCGATCTGCCGGAGCATGTCGGCGACGGCCGAAACGCTCGGGGGGAGGCCATGTTCCGTCGCCGTGCTATCGCGTCCGCGCGCATTGACAAGTTCCTCGAGCTTTCGCATCGCCAGATAGAAGGTGTCGATGCAGACAAGATTCGCGTCAACGCGGGGCACATATCTGCCACGCGCAATGAGGATCGTCGAGGAATCGATGTCCGGCGCATCGTGGCGCGCCTGGAGGAATTCGTGGAATTGCCGCAGGCTCGATGCGGTACGACGCATTCGTGAAGGCGGTGTGTTCTCCAGCGCCGACTCGTAGAGTTCGATGTACCCGTCTTCGTCGAAATCTATAGTCGGGTTCTGATCGCCGAGAAGCCCTACCAATCGTTTGCCGGCTCTATTCAGGTGTTCGTAGATGGACTTGGGGCTGGCGGGTGAATGGCCCTTCGGGCGTCCTAGGAGCCACTCATCGATCCACTCCGCCAATAGAGCGATGCTCGGAAGCAGTACCGCCTTGTTGGATACGCGCCACGTGCGAACCTTCATGCGCAACCCCGGTCCTCCCCGCCGGATAATCCGGCCGAGTTCGCGTAGATGCTTGGCCCATTCGACCTCGTCGTCCGGTTCTGCGATCTCCTTGGTGTCAACGGCATCGGACTCGTCGGGTGTGCTGGGCTCGGGCGCGATAGGTAGCTCCGCCAGAGTATCGACGGCCTGCTTCGGAGGCACCAGCAAGCGGGTCCACGCCGCCGGCGACAAGGACGCGCTGCGCTGCCTGCCAGCGAGATACTCGACCAAGTATGCGGGGAGATGCAGGTGCATCCGGGTCTTGGCCCCGAGGGCGATCGCACCGAAATTCGGCGGCACCAGGTTGGCAAACCCGGCTGCTTTCGCATAAGCCCGGAGACTGCCCATCACTCGCCTACGATTGTCGCGTGGTGCGAAGTCAGCCGGGGGCAGTACTTCCTTCAGCCCCCGTACCAGCAACAGCCGCGTTAACGGATCGGGTAACCACCTCTGCAACATAAACTCACCTAGGTCGCCGACATCATCGACGACCGCAGCGGGAGCGTGTTCCGAAGGGTTGGTCCTGGCGTCGTGGTCGACGCCTGAAGGGTCGGTCGAGGCGCCCCATGCCGGCGAAGCCACTTCAGCTTGCGGACTTGCTTCAAGCGTCGCCGTGGCTTGGCTGGATCCCTGACCGTCTGTACCGACCGCCTGAGTAGAAGCAGCGCGCGCGACAGACCCCGATTCCGTCTTGAGATCAAGCCACCGAATGTCGGCATCGTGCTCATCGCCAAGCGCAGCCGGAATCGCTAATAGGGAGTCGGGGCGAAGTAGGCCGCCGAAGTAAGTGGCGGAGAAGAAGACACGGCCCCACCAACCCGCTGGCGTCAACTTCAGGGAGGACCGTAGCGATTTGCAGTAGGCCGCCAGCAACGGTCCCTGTTCGTGTAGTCGCTCAAAGTTGGTATGCAGGAACGGCGATGGCGGAGGCGGCGGGAGCGGGGCAGGAATCCAGGGAATCTCGATGTCAAAACGACCTGCCTTGTTACCGGCATCGATGACTTCGAGGATGCGACGCTGAACACGAAATCCCTGGTCGAAATCGACCGTGTCAGCCGCAGCCTCCAGGGCTTCGGTAAAGGTTTGCTGATGGACTCGGACGCCGACTGCTCGCACCGAAAGTACTTCCGGCACATAGTAGCGAAGGCGCTCTAGCAACGCGAGGCCGGGCCCATCCACTTGATCAAGGTCGAGTGCACCAAGAGGGTCGACTTGGGCGAGGTCATCAATCGGGGCCATCAGGTGACCCCATCCAATCCAGATCGGGTCCTCTGACTCCGGATCGACCGTCGTTGGGTCAGACTGAGACGTCCGATCCATAGCCGAGCTTGTCTAGTAGAGGCTCAAGGTGTTTGCTGATCTCCTCACGGTATCGGTAAGGGTCAAATGTCGATTCGCGTGCATAGGGGTGCTCTGCCCGGCTGGCGTGGCCGAAGTGGGCGTTGATAGTCGTGGCAGAGCAGCCTCTATAGGTTAGAAGGGTACGTAGGAAGTGTCGCCCCGCGTTCTCGATCTGCCACTTACCAGGGGCCACAGCCTCGATTTCCTGTTGGAGTTCGGCCCCGGTCCACTCGACCGGGTATCGCATTTTTTCCGTTCCGGCCCGCCAGAACCAGATCGTGCGGAGAAGCGACAAATCAAAGGCTCTGCCATCGAAGCGACCGCGGTCACGTGCCTTGGTGACGGGAATGCGCACGACCGTCTTCAATGCGGCTGGAAGGAGGACCCAGTGCACTCTCAGACCGTCAAGGAAGTCGGCGATCATGTTGCGTACCCGGAGCGGTAGCCAGACGATCCGGGCGTGTGCTCCGTCCTCTTGGTCCTTCTCATGAAGGCACATGAACCCGCTTTCCGAATCGATCAGGCGCAGGTCCGGAATCGGCGTACGGACCGCGCGGCACCCCGTGACGACTGCGAGAACAAACGCGAGTTGCGCGGCACGCGCGTTGTGAAGTGCATAGATGTCGACCTTACGGGCCCCTTCTACCTCCGTCACTCGCTTCGCTAGTGCTTGGGCGATGAGTCGCATCGTATCTATCCCAAAGGCGCGATCATCGCCCACCCATGACGTGACCTGGACAGTCGCGTCGTTGAGGAAGAATAGCCGTCCGCTTGGGCGGAAGCCACTTGTCAAGACACGGTCCCAGAGATCGTTCATTCGCGTCCGGTATAGCCGCGCGAGACTTTCTCGTGAATGAAGGGTGTAGTACCTGTGGGTAGCCGCGAGACGCTCGTCGCGACCGAAGAGTGTCGCGACCGCGAGGTGCTCTCCCTCCTCGATGCCGTCGAACCAACTCGGCACAGCCTCTCCAATGGCGCCGTAGCGCCGCCATCGCGGCGGAACTGCGCTCTCCTTTAGGCGGCTCGCGATGTGGAGCTGGAATGTGTCGCGATACACCTGCGGTTCCCGGTCGAACCAGATTCCACGCGTCGGCCGTCCGAGGTGCTGGCCGACGCTCCAGACGTCTTCGAAGGTCGCATGGGGTAGCGTCGCGACCGGCCGGTCGCCGGGCTTGGGTGCGTAAGGCGCTCGATCAGGTGGAACGTATTGGCGGAGCCAAAGCGGCTTGCCTGGCGTGGCGTTTACGGCAAGGGTGTGATCTCTTGGCAGGCCCTTCGAATCCGTCGCTGTGCTCAGGCGACAAACCTCGTCCGGTGCCGTGCCTGTCACTAGGGAAACGGCGAGAAGCAATACCGTTTCCAGGACGATGGCGCCGGGATCGTCGCCCGTCGAATGGGAAGTGACGTCGTTGGAAGTGGATAGCGCGGGCAGAGCGCGTTCAAGTGCCGTCATCAGCGATCCAAGGTCGACTTCGGTGATTCGGTCGAGACGCGTCGTGAAACGCTGATCCTCCATCGCCATGGCGCGTGCCCGGGCGCTCGCCGCGCCGTACAAAGACGCTAACGGCGGCAACTCCTTGCGCCTTTCCTTGACCCGAGGGTCCAAGTCTTCCATCCTCACCCGGGCCGCCACTTCATGGTCAAACTCGTGAGGGCAGATACCCGATTGCTCGAGTACGGAAGCGAGGTCGGCACCCGGCCCGCGGCAGTCCAAACTGGCACGTGGAAAGTCTTCTTCCGGCTCCCGGGCCTCTTGGGTGACTATGTATGCATAATGACGATAGTCGGGGTAGATCAGGTCGTATTCGAGCCGTATCCGATGAGTGGTGGCGCGTCCAGATGTCTGCCTGCTGCTGAAGACCGAGCGATGGCCCAAGCGCCAAGCCTGATTGATCAGGTCGGCGAGCGCGCCGTATCCATGACCGATGCTGTTCGCGACGGCTTTCTCGTTGCGCGGATCGGCAAGAGTTCCCAAATCGCGACCGCTGCTGTCTGCCATCTCTTGCTTGCGCCGACACAGGAATTCGTACGCGGTGAGGATGTCCTTTGGTGCGACGGCGGCGAAATAGCTCAACTCCTTCTTGAACTCCGGTCGAAAAATCACGCGCAAGGTTCGGCCGGCTTCCTCCAGGCGTGTTGCAATGACACGTTCCTGCGAAAGGCCTGCTCGTTGCAGCCGAATGAATGCCGCCAGGTACCATAGTTGCAGCGACCGATACGCGTCGGCGAGCGTGCGCCAGTCACGTGCAGACTGGGACGACGTCGATGACATGAAGAATAAGGCGCACCACACCGGGTTGGACCCGTGGATTCCGGCGAAAAGCGGAAACCGCGCAGGCTGAGCGTCTTTCTCGTCTCGCCCTTCGTCGGACTTCCATGTGCCATAGCGCGCGACGGTCTTCAGACTCCAGAACGGCGCTCCTCGGTCCGAGGCGTCGAACAGCGCGACCCACTTCTCGATGTCCGCGTACCCGACGATGAGTGCCGGGCCGGCCCGGCCTAGGTCCGACCTGAATTCGCGTAGCGTCCGCAGGATGTCGGGTAGGGCAGCAAAGGACGGTGGAACTTGTAGCCAAGGCGCGACCTTGGCGTGAAGGCGGCTGAACTCCGGGACGTTTGCGAACAGTGCCTGTAGGTACCGCTTGTGGTCGGCGCGGCTTTCGAAGTTCTTGCCATCGCCAGTCGCGTCTCCGCCTGCGCGCTCGCTCGCTTTGGACATGTTCAGCCTGCGTTTCGCGGAGGCTTGCTAGTAAGAAAAATGGGGTACTACGCCAGACCCGCGTCGGGGCCGCGACGCAGGTGGGAGCGTCCCGTGACTGCCCTTGGGTGGTCGGATTCCAGCTTGCACTTGCTGCCATCGGCCGAGGATCTTGATCACCGAGTCCTCGCCGGATGAGTGGATTGATCGGCCGCGGCATCCGGCGTCTGGGCATGTTGGTCCGACGTGGTGTCCGTGGACTCGGGACGGAGCTACCTGCCTACGTGTGACCGCCTCGCCTACGGGGACCGTCAAGCCGCATTCCGCGGCGGACCCATGTCCGGTCCGTTGCTTGATTGCGTTACGGCTATTGAATCGATGTCCGCCGCCCCGGTCGGTTGCTCGGCGGTCGTAACGCCTTGCGCCTTAGCCCGGCCGTACTTCCGCGGCACTTTCTTGGAGGCCAGCATGCCGCGAACTCTTGGATGGTTGAGGTCCCTACCAAGCGCAACAAATAGGGGGTCCCTGGCGCACCTGTCCCACACCTCTTCCACTGGCGCTGTCGAATTCAGCATGTGCGAGAAGAGGGTGTCGACAATTGGAATCATCTTCGCGGCGTCGCCCTCGTCGGGGACCGCGAGGACCGTGACCGTGTCGCTCAGCTGCGCGAATGCCTTCGCGACCAGGAAGCTGCTGTGGCCCGCAAGAATCTTCCACTTACCCCTGGGAAGAGGGGAGACAACGATCGGACGAATGCGCAGCAGCGCGTTGACGCATTGGAGGCTGGCGACGCGCACGAATTCGAGCAATTGTTCTGATCGAACAGGCTCCTCGTCCGAGAATTCGATGTCTTTGACGAGAATGTCGCTCAGGACAATCTTGTCGAGCGGCTTCTTGATGACCACGTCACACCCCTATCGAGGGCATTCTTTGCCAATAAATTAGCGGAATGGCCCGGAAAAAGTTTTGCGTAATGTACGTGGTTGTGCTCGATGCGTCAAACATAAAACCAATGCATCGGCACAATAGCTTTCACGGTCTTGTCCGATTCTGTCAGGCAGTAAACGGGCTATGCGTGATCTTAATGCATTGATAATAATATGTAACTTGATGATTTATCAGTCGCGATTCTGAGCGAGATACCACTATGTCAAGGTGGTGCTCTAACCAGCTGAGCTACGCGCCTGCAAAGAAGGCGAATTCTAGCGCAAGGGCCCCCGTGTTTCAACGGCCCTGTTCCGCCGTGACGAAATGCTGGGAGAATGCCGCCAGCAGGCGCATCCGCAGGACCGCTTTATCCAATGAGGGCAGGACCCCCTCCCCGAGGCGCAGACCGGGTCCTGGATGCCAGCTGGGTCGAGGCCATGATCGACTGCGCGATGGATCCTGACCGTTGTCATTGCCGACCTTTCTCCCCACCATGAGTTCGATAGGCGAGTTTGGATGCAATTCCGAATTTCCATCATGACGGATCGACCGTGAACCGATTCCGGGTGCGATCCGGCGCGAGGTGGAAGCGCGGGTTCGCTTCGGTTCCGTTGGCCCTGATCGCGGTCTGGCTGCTCGCGATGTCCCCGGCCGTCCAGGCCGAGGCCGCCCGCAACGTCCTGGTGCTCTACTCGAACGGCCGCCTTCTGCCGGCGAACATCGAGGTGCGACCGCGGCGTTGGCGGAGGTGTTTGCGGCTCGTCCCGATCTGCCCGTCGATCATTCCACCGAATTCCTCGAATCCGACAAGTTCAGCGGCGAGGCCTACGAGCGGACCGTCGTCGCCTATCTGCGCGGAAAGTATGCAGCGCACCCGCCGGATGTGATCATCGTCGGGGCCGAAGGGGCACTGGACTTCGCGCTGCGGACACCGACAGCAACTTTTCCCGCGGGCTCCGATCGTGCACATCGCCGTTCCGTCGACGTACCTGCGAAAGATTCCGCCGTTGCCGCCGGATGTGATCGGCACCCCGCTCGATTACGACTTCGTCGGCACTGTCGAGCAGGCGCTTCCGCATGCGGCCCGGGACGCGCCATCTGGTCGTCGTGACCGGCGCCAGCGCGTGGGATCGTGAATGGGAAGCGACTCCTGCGTTCGCAGAGTTCCGTCCTGGCGGGCCGGCTGACGGTCGAGATCCTGGCCGGATTGCCGATCGACGAACTGCAGCAACGTCTGCGTCAGTTGCCGGCGAATTCGATCGTCTTCACGCCCGGGCTTCTTCCGCGACGGCACCGGGCGCCTGTTCGTGCCGCGCGAGGCCGCTCGGCTCATCGCCACCGCGTCCGCGGCGCCCGTCTACGGGCCGTTCTCGACCTTCATCGGCATCGGCATCGTGGGCGGCAACATGGCGGGCTTCAGCGCCATCGGGCGCGTCGGCGGCGAAACCGCCATGCAATTGCTTGCGGGCGCTGCGCCGGCCTCGCTGACAGGTGCCGGCGGCGATGCCGACGCCGCTCCAGGTCGACTGGCGACAGGTGCGGCGCTGGGGCATCGCGCCGGAGGCGGTGCCGGCCGACTGCGATCGTGCATTTCCGGGAGCCCACGTTCTGGGAGGCCTACCGGCGGTGGGTGATCGTGGCCGGCGCGGTCATGCTGCTGCAGGCCGGACTCATCGCCGGGTTGCTGTTCGAACGACGACGCCGTCGGCGCACGGCCACCGCCCTGGCCGAAAGCGAGCAGCGCATGAGCCTCGCGGCCCGCGCGGCCAACCTGGCGATGTGGACGCTGGACGCCGGGGCAGCGGGCCCGCGCGCGCGCCGAGCCGTCGTCGAAGCGTCCTGACGCCGGACGCAACGTTCTCGCGGATTTCAGGCAGACGTTGGTTCGCGGATCCACCCGCAGGACCGCGACCATGTCGAGCGAAGCATCCAGCGAGCCCTGACGTCCGGGGCCGAACTGGACGTCGAGTTCCGGATCGCGGGACCGGACGGCCAACTGCGCTGGCAGGCCGCACGCGGGCGGATCGACCGCGTGCATGGCCAGCGACTGCTCGGCGTGGCGATCGACATCACGGCGCGCAAGCAAAGCGAAATGCAGGCCGAGGAGGACCACGCCCGGCTGCGCCACCTGACGCGGGTTGCGCTGCTCGGGCAGCTTTCGGCGTCGATCGCGCACCAGTTGAACCAGCCGCTGACGGCGATCCTGGGCAATGCCGAGGCGGCGCAGACGATGCTTGACCGCGAACCGGTCGACCTGCCCGAGCTGCGCGAGATCTGCAACGACATCGTGGCCGAGGACCACCGCGCCGCCGCCGTCATACGTCGGCTCGGCGCGCTGTTCAAGCGGGGCGAACCGTCATTCGTCACGCTGGACGTCAACGAACTGGTGCGCGACACGCTCGAACTGATGCGCAGCAGTCTGCTCACGCGCCACGTCGCGCTGGTCAAGCATCTCGCCCCGGACCTGCCGCCGATCGCCGGGCGACCGGGTGCAGCTGCAGCAGATTGCTTATCAACCTCATCGTGAATGCCGCCGACGCGATGGAGCGACGTCGCGAAGCCCGAGCGGGTGCTGACGGTCGGCACCGATGCGCAGGCGACGCCGTCCACCTCTGCGTTGCCGATCGCGGCCCCGGCATTCCCGCAGACGCCATCGACAAGGTGTTCGAACCGTTCTGGAGCACCAAGGCCGATGGGCATGGGCATCGGGCCTGGCGGTCTGTCGCTCCATCGCGCTGGCGCATCGCGGCAGCCTCGTCGCGACGAACGCGCCCGCAGGAGGGGCGCGAGTTTCGTGTGGTGCTGCCCGCGTCGACGACGCCATGACCGGACGCGCGACACTGCCGACGGTCTTTCTCGTCGACGACGACCCGCAGGTGTTGAAGGCGCTGGCGCGCCTGCTGCGCGCGAACGGCTTTGCCACGGCGACCTTCGAATCGGCCGAGGCGTTCCTGGCGAAGCACGACGCGGCGGCGCCGGGCTGTCTGGTGCTCGACGTCAGCCTGCCCGGACTCGACGGGCTTGCCTTGCAGCGCCGCCTGGCCGAAGGCGGCCCCGCATTGCCGATCGTCTTCCTGACCGGCCACGGCGACATTCCGATGTCCGTGCAGGCGATGAAGGCCGGCGCGGTGGATTTCCTGACCAAGCCGGTCGCCGCCGAGACGCTGCTCGCCGCGGTGCGGTCCGGTGTGGCCCAGGACGCGCTGGCACGCCAGGCGCATGGCCGAGACCGCGGCGCTTGCGGCAACGCCATGCAAGCCTGACGCCACGCGAGCGCGAAGTGCTGGCCGGCCTGGTCGCGGGCAAGCTCAACAAGCAGATCGCAGCCGACCTGGGCATCGTCGAACCCACCGTCAAATTCCATCGCGCCCGCATCATGGAGCGCATGCAGGCACGCACGGTCGCCGAACTGATGCACCAGGTCGCCCGGTTGGCGCTCTCGCCCACCGCCAAGCCGGCCGACACTTCGGGCGATCCGGCGCCGCGATAGCGCACCGCGCGCACCGGCTGTCGTCGTACTATGCCAAAGGTCAGTTCCGGCATCGGCCGCGACGCGCTACGGTACCCGCAAGGTGACGCTGACCTGCATTGCGGTGGTGGACGACGAGGCGCCGGTGCGCGTAGCACTCGGTCGGTCTGTTGCGGCTGGCGGGCTTCGAGGTCGTGGCCTATGCGTCCGGCGAGGAATTCCTTGCCGCAGTGGCCACACCGCGTCCCGGACTGTGTGTTGCTCGATGTGCACATGCCGGGGATGACCGGGCTCGAGGTGCAGGCGGCGCCTGAGCGCCGACGGGGTCAGGCTACCGGTCGTGTTCATCACGGCGAGCGAAGACCCTGCAATCGCCCGGAGCGCCCTGGATGCAGGCGGCCTTCAGGTGTTGCGCAAGCCCATTCCCCAACAAGAGCTGCTGGCCGCCATCGCGTTCGCGTTGCAGGACGTGGCCCCGCGTCTGTCGTAGGCGGGCCGCGCGATCTATACCAAAAGCTAGTTCCGGACCACGGCAAACGAGGTTACAACCGCAATAGTTACAGTCGTCGATCGACGCCCGGCGGAAGGGATCGCGTTGCACCGGGCAATGCCCGCGCGGCCCGACCATGAAGGACTTCCCGACCGGTTGCGTGGACCGCAACGGATATTGCTGTCGGCAGACGATCAGGCCACGACGCGTGGGCGGGCACGGGAAATCAAGCGATGGCAGCGGAAGTATCCAAAACCAAGGTCTTCCTGGCGCGATTGGTCGTCGTGCTGATGGTCGTCCTCGTGGTCTCCGGGTTGGCGTGGTACGGCTTCTCAACGGAGGTTCGCGCGCGCATCTGGCAAAACCTGCTCGATCGACCGAGCGGCCCGATGACGTTCCGCTTCTTCCTGCAGCCCATCATGGCGACGATCGCGGCGTACTTCGATGGCGTCAAGGACGCGCGTGCCGGACGCGCTCCCTTCTTCATCACGGTGCTGACCGACCCCGCGAAGCGGGCGGGTCGCCTGCAGGAGGCGGTGATCGCCACCGCGCGCATCATTCTGCTGGGTCTGTCATGGACGGGATCTATCAGTTCATCGTATTCGATACCTTCCATCCGGCGGAGGCGGTGATCATCGCGCTGCTGCTCGCCTTCCTGCCCTACATGGTGCTGCGCGGGCTGTTTGCACGGGTCGCGCGCCGGTGGATCAGCCGCGAATCCGCGGGTGGGATCCGGTGATCCATTGCGATCCGACGATCCGATGAACGAGCCTGCGCGCATGGAACGGTTGCGGGTCGCAATGCGGCGCCTGAAGCCCGACCGCAGCCTGCTGGCGTCCGACCTGGTCGCCGCGCTCACGTTCGCGGTGGTCAACGTTCCGCAGGCGATGGGTCATGCGCTGCTGGCCGCGGTCAATCCGGTGCTGGGCATTTTCACGCTGATGGTCGCTGTGCCCGTCGGCGCCATCTTCAACAGCTCGGTCTTCATGAACGTCTCCAGCACCGCCGCGCTGTCGGTGGCCGCCGGTGTCGTGCTGGCGGAGTTTCCTGCCGACCAGAAGGTGGAAGCGCTGGTCATGCTGGTGATGCTGGTCGGCGTGATCCAGCTGCTGGCGGGACTGTTCAGGCTGGGCTTCCTGGTGCGGTTCGTCTCCAACGCGGTGATGACCGGCTTCCTCAACGGCGTGGCGGTGCTCATCATCCTGGGCCAGTTGGCCGACCTGACGGGTTATCGGAGCACCTTCTCGAACCCGGTCGGCCGGGCGCTGGACCTGCTGCTGCGGATCAACCAGATCGATCTGTGGGTGAGCACCATCGGCGCCGTCACGCTGGGCCTCATCGTGCTGATGCTGTGGGTGAAGTCGCCTGCAGCGTTTCGCCTTCATCATCGCCATTGCCGCGGCCACCATCCTGCTGGCCGTGCTGACCATTCCCGCGCTGCCCTCCGCGGCCTCCTTCGCCGGGGTTCCGACGGTCGGTGACATCGCTTCCATTCCGCGTTCGCTGCCCCAGTTCGCCATTCCGCAGCTGTCGCTGTTCCTGACGCTGCTGGTGCCTGCGTTTTCCGTGGCCATCATCGGACTGGTCCAGGGTGCGGGGGTCAGCCAGGGCACGCCGAACCCCGACGGACGGTATCCGGACGTGTCGCGCGACTTTTTCGGTCAGGGCGCCGCCAACATCGCCACCAGTCTCGCCGGTGGCATTCCGGCCGGAGGATCGGTCTCGGGCACGGCGCTGATCATGAGCGCCGGCGGCAAGTCGCGCTGGTGCAATATCTTCGTCGGGCTGTTCGTCGCGGCCATCGTGCTGCTGGCCGCGCCGCTGGTCGAGCTCGTGCCCATGCCCGCGCTCGCCGCGTTGCTGATCGTGGCGGGCTTCCAGGGCCTGCGCGTGCCGCAGGCGGTGATCGCGTGGAAGACCGGCAGGATCTCCAAGGTGGTCATGCTCGTCACCTTTGTCGCCACGCTGGTGGTGCCGTTGCAGTTTGCCGTGCTGTTCGGCATGGCGCTCAGCATCGTGCTGCACGTCTTTCGTCAGTCGAACAAGGTCGTCGTCACCCAATGGGTGCTGCAACCCGAAGGCTTTCCGCTGGAACAGCCGCCGCCGGCAAACCTGCCCAGCCACCAGTTCACGCTCCTGCACGTCTATGGCAGCCTGTTCTTCGCGGCGGCCAAGAGCATGGAAGAGCTGCTCCCGAAAGTCGGCAATGCCACGCATGCCGTGGTCGCGATCAACCTGCGCGGCAAGAGCGAGGTCGGGAGCACGTTCGTGACCGTATTGCAGCGCTACAGCGAGGCGCTGCAGGAACACCAGAGCAAGCTGATGCTGGTCGGTGTCGATCCGGACGTTCGCGATCAGCTCGCCAAGACCGGCATTCTCAAGGTGCTCGGCGAGGAGAACGTCTTCGTGGCCACGCCGCAGCTCGGCGCTTCTCTCAACCAGGCGGTGGCGGCGGCCAACGCCTGGCTCGGCAAGCCCGCCAAGGGTCCGGGGGCAGGCGATGCGCAGTGATCAACGCCGTTGTTTCCGGGTGCCGCCGCAGCGGCGCATGCAGGGCGCGACCGGGCGGCGCCGGCGACCGGCAGGGTGCGCAGACGATGAGTGACGGACAAGGCAGCGAGCATTCCCCCCGGTTCGAGGTCCACGTGACCGCCGAGAGCCACTTCGCCTGGGTCCGCACCCGGCTGGCCGTCGAGCGCACGATGATGGCGTACATGCGCACGTCCGTTGCGCTGATCGGCTTCGGCTTCGGGATTTTCCAGATCTTCTACCAGGTTCAGCACTCGCCCGAATTCGACAGCGTCCAGTTTCCGAATGCCGCGTGGTACTTGGGACTTGCGCTGATCTTCGCGGGCGTATTCGTGGCGGTCTTTTCCGCCCTGGAGTATCGGTGGACGCTGCGTTACCTGTGGAGCGACGGCTTCGCGGCCGTCGCGGGCCTGACCAGGAAGGGCAGGAACACCCCGCTCTATGTCGTTTCGTTCGTGATCGTGCTGGTCGGCGTGTTCGCGTTCCTTGCCGTCCTGTTGCGTCTGCGGTAGCGGATTCATCGCCGGCTCCAACCCGAACCGACTCTCCCATCCCAACGGAACCCGACCTTGTCCAGCGCAGCGAATCCCGGCGTGATGTCCCCGCCCCTGCCCGCGAACGGCCCGCCGGGTTTCCACCTGCTGGCCAAGCCGAGCGGGTCGACCTGCAACATCGATTGCACGTACTGCTTCTTCCTGTCCAAGGAGGCGCTCTACCCGAACGACAAGAGTCGCATGTCGGCGGAAACGCTCGAAGCCTACATCCGCCAGTTGCTCGAGTCGCACCGCGCCCCGCAGGTGACGGTGGCATGGCAGGGCGGCGAGCCGACGCTGATGAAGCTCGACTTCTTCCGCCGCGCAGTGGAATTGGTGGAGAAGTACCGCCGCCCCGAGCAGGTCGTGCAGCACACCTTCCAGACCAACGGCCTGCTGCTCGACGACGACTGGTGCGTGTTCTTCAAGCAGCACGAATTCCTCGTGGGCCTCAGCGTCGACGGCCCCCGCGAACTGCACGACACCTACCGCGTCGACCGCCGCGGGCAGGGCACCTTCGATCTCGTGATGCGCGGCTGGCGCTTCCTGCGCAAGCACGACGTCGAGTTCAACATCCTCTGCACGGTCAACGCCGCCAACCAGCACCATGGCCGCGCGGTCTATCGCTTCTTCCGCGACGAGTTGCACGCGAAGTGGGTGCAGTTCATCCCGATCATCGAGCGCGCCACCGAACAGACGATCCAGATCGCCAACAAGGGCTGGAGCGAGCAGGCGGGCAGGAAGCGCGTCCTCTACACCCAGACCGGCAACCTGGTCACCGAGCGCACGGTGGGGGCCGAGCAGTATGGCCGCTTCCTGATCGACATCTTCGAGGAGTGGGTGCGCCACGACGTGGGTCGGGTGTTCGTGCAGATCTTCGACGTCACGCTGGAGGCGTTCTTCGGTCGCCACCTGCTGTGCATCCATGCGCCCACCTGCGGCTACGGTCCGGCGCTGGAACACAACGGCGACCTGTATTCCTGCGATCACTTCGTCGAGCCCGGATTCAAGCTCGGCAACATCCACGACACGCACATGCTCGCGCTGGTGGCGTCGCCCGAGCAACGCAAGTTCGGCCAGGACAAGCGCGACACGCTCACCGCCCAGTGCCGGAGTTGCAAGGTCCTCAACTGGTGCAATGGCGGTTGTCCCAAGGACCGGTTCGCGCTGTCGCGCGACGGGGAACCGGGCCAGAACTACCTGTGCGCGGGCCTCGAGCGCTTCTTCACGCATGCCGGACCGACCTTCAACGTGATGGTGCAATTGCTGCGCCAGAGCCGCGCGCCGGCCGACGTGATGGCGTGGGTCGACGAGCAGGATGCCAAGGGGGGACGCTATCGACCGTGCCCCTGTGGCAGCGGCAGGAAATTCCACTTCTGTCACGGCGACAACGCGCCAGCTTCGCCCTTCAGCGGACTCGAGCCCGCAGCGCCGCCCTGACGCGGACGACTTCTTTGGAACCGGATGGCTTCGCGTCGATCCGGCATTTGTGCAGGCACTAGAAAAGGAAGAGACCATGGCAACGAAAAAGCCGAACATCCTGATCCTCTGGGGCGATGACGTGGGCTGGTGGAACATCAGCTACAACAGCCGCGGCCAGATGGGCTATCGCACGCCCAACATCGACCGCGTGGGCAACGAGGGCGTGGCGTTCACCGACTACTACGCCCAGCAGAGCTGCACCGCGGGCCGCGCCGCGTTCATCACCGGCCAGAACCCGATCCGCACCGGGCTCACGAAGGTGGGCATGCCCGGCGCTCCCAACGGCATGCCGGCGGAAGACCCGACCATTGCCGAGTTGCTCAAGCCCCTGGGCTATGTCACCGGTCAGTTCGGCAAGAACCACTTCGGCGACCGGGACGAGCATCTGCCCACGATGCACGGCTTCGACGAGTTCTTCGGCAACCTCTACCACCTCAACGCGGAGGAAGAGCCCGAGGACCCGGACTACCCGACGGACCCGGCGTTCAAGAAGAAATTCGGACCGCGCGGCGTACTGCATTGCAAGTCCGACGGCAAGGGCGGGCAGACGATCAAGAACACCGGGCCGCTGACCAAGAAGCGCATGGAGACCATCGACGACGAGGTGACCAAGCATGCGCTGCGCTTCATCGACGATGCGCACAAGGCAAAGACGCCGTTCTTCCTCTGGTACAACACGACGGCGATGCACTTCCGCACCCATTGCGCGGACAAGCACAAGGGCAAGAGCGGGGGCCAGGGCGACTACAACGACGTGATGGTCGCGCACGACGAGAACATCGGCGTGATGCTGAACAAGCTCGACGAGCTGGGCATCGCCGACGACACCATCGTGATGTACTCGACGGACAATGGCGTCCACTACAACAGCTGGCCCGATGCCGGCATCACACCGTTCCGCGCCGAAAAGAACACCAACTGGGAAGGCGGCTGGCGGGTGCCGTGCTTCGTGCGCTGGCCCGGCCAGTTCAAGGCGGGCACGGTGCTCAACGGCATCGTCACGCACCAGGATTGGCTGGCCACATTCCTGGCCGCCGCCGGTGAGCCGGAGGTCAAGGAGAAGCTGCTCAAGGGCTACAAGGCCGGCAAGAAGACCTTCAAGGTCCACCTCGACGGCTTCAACATGCTGCCCTACCTGAAGGGCGAGGTGAAGGAGAGCCCCCGCAACGCCTTCTTCTATATCAGCGACGACGGCGAGGTCCTGGCGATCCGCATGCAGGACTGGAAGGTCGTGCTGATGGAGCAGCGGGCCCAGCAGTTGAAGTGCTGGCTGGAGCCGTTCGTGAAGCTGCGCGCGCCGAAGCTCTTCAACCTGCGCCGTGATCCGTTCGAGCGCGCCGACGATAACTCGAACTCCTATTGGGACTGGTACATCTCGCACGCCTATGTCATCTATGCGATGCAGTCCGTGGTGGGCAAGCAGATCGAGGACTTCGTGAAGTTCCCGCCCCGGCAGAAGCCGGCGTCCTTCAATCTGGATGCCGTGATGCGTGACCTGGAGGAAGCGGGTGGTGGTCGCAATCGTTGACCTGCCCCATCCCATCGGTTGATCCGATGGGAATGCGCCCGGACCGAACGTCGGGCGCACCTCTTCATCAGACCCGGGCAGTGATGGTTTCGCTGCCTGGGTCGAGTTCTTCCGGTGCGAAGTTCATGTCGGGACGCGAAGCAATGGCGGCAGACGCTTCCGAGGTTGCGCAGGCGGTGAGTGCCTTCTATGAGCGCCATCCGTATCCGCCCCCGGTGGGCGATCTCGACCGCTATCGGCGGTCGTGGAGCGACGAACGCCGGCGGGCCGATGCGTGCCTGTACTGGCCCGCGCAGCCGTACCGCGACGACCGCAGCATCCTGGTGGCCGGTTGCGGTACCTCGCAGGCCGCCAAGGTCGCATTGCGCTGGCCCCGGGCGCAGGTGTTCGGCATCGATGTCAGCGCCACCAGCATCGAGGAAACGCAGGCGCTCAGGCGCAAGTACCGCATCGAGAACCTCGAACTCCGGCAACTGCCGCTGGAGCGCGCCACCGAACTGGAGCGCACGTTCGAGCACGTGATCTGCACGGGTGTGCTGCATCACCTGCCCGACCCCGACCGGGGTCTGCGGGCCCTGCACGGCGTGCTCGCGCCCGATGGCGCGATGCACCTGATGGTCTATGCGCCCTATGGCCGTGCCGGGGTGTACCTGCTGCAGGACTATTGCCGTCGGCTCGGCATCGGTACCTCGGGGGCGGAGATCCGCGCACTCGCCGCCAGCCTGCGTGCGCTGCCGCCGGATCACCCGCTGGTGCCGCTTTTGCGCAGTGCGCCTGACTTCAGCGACGAAGCCGGTCTGGCCGACGCGCTGCTGCACCCGCAGGATCGTGCCTATTCGGTGCCGCAGTTCCTCGAATTGATTGCCGCTGCCGGCCTGGAATTCGGACGGTGGGTCCGGCAAGCGGCCTACCTGCCGCAGTGCGGCGCCCTGGCGTCCTCGCCCCACCAGCCCTTGCTGATGCGGCTGCCGGTGGCGGAGCAGTACGCCGCGGTGGAACTGTTTCGCGGGACCATGGTTCGGCATAGCGCCGTCGTGTATCGCCGCGACCGGTCGCGTCATCGCCCGCCCGGCTTCGAGGGCGACGCATGGCTGGGCTACGTACCGGTGCGCCTTCCGGACACGGTCGTGGTGCAGGACAAGTTGCCGCCGGGCGCCGCGGCCGTGGTGCTCAACAGGAGGCACGCGTACCCCGACATCTACCTGCCCATCGACCCGCGGCAGAAGAAGCTGTTCGACGCGATCGATGGCAAGCGCACCATTGCCGAAATCGCCCCGCAGATGGCGCAGCGCGACGCTGCGCGGGTGCTGTTCGAAGGGCTCTGGTGGTACGACCAGATCGTGTTCGACGCATCAGGAATGATCGAACCCGGACGCCACGGCGCGACGCATCCGTGAGCAAAGCCTGGCGCCATCGCCTGACCGGCAGGCCACTGCGCGAAATCCATTCGCACCATCGATCCAGGAGAATCAGATGAAGGAAACGCTTGCCGTCATCGCCATGAACATGGTCATGATCATTCACGTCATGGCGCTGCTGGTCGTCGCCTTCGGTACCGTGCAGGCCTTCGTCCGCAGCTTTCGCGCGATGCTGAACCCGTCGACGACCGGCAGACACTTTCATGCCGCCTACATCCAGTACGCGCGCTGGCTGGTTGGCGGGCTCACCTTTCAGCTTGCCGCCGACATCGTCGAGTCGGCCTTTTCGCCGAGCTGGGATGAAATCGGACGCCTTGCCGCCATCGCGGTGATCCGGACCTTCGTCAATTTCTTCCTCGAACGCGATCTGGCCGAGGTCGAAAGGCGCGAGGCCGAGACGAGCAAGCTGATGGTGGCCAACGGGTCGCCATAGCGCGTCCTGCCACTGCGCGCTTCACTCGCCGCCGCGTGCGGTTCACCTGCGAAGTCCACTGATCGCATGGGCCCGATTCGACTCAAACACCCAGTCCTGGCGCTCGCGCCTGGCATCGGCGGGTTGGCATCGAACCTGGGGGTCGGCGGTGGAGTCAGCCTGCACGAGGTCGGCACGGCGGACGTGGGACTCGCTTCGGCGGGCCATTCGGCGCAGGTTGCCAAACCGGTGCGCATGTCCAACCGGGCGCCCATGGGAGGTCGCCGCCGATGAACAAATCGCGTGCCGAAGCGATGCGCGGGCCACCGAACTTCGCGGATGCGACCGTCGCCGTCGACCCTCTACCCTCCTGGAACGACGGACCTGCGAAGCGGGGGATCGTCAACTTCGTCGAGACGGTGACGAAGGAAGGGTCGCCGTCCTTTGTCCCTGTCCCCGAGCGAATCGCCACCTTCGACAACGACGGGACACTCTAGTGCGAGCAGCCGGCGCCCGTGCAGCTGTACTTCGCACTCGACCGCGTGAAAGCCCTCGCGTCGCAGCACCCCGAGTGGAAGGCCAAGGAACCATTCGCCTCGCTGCTCCAGGGAGACTGCAAGGCAGCGCTCGCCGGCGGTGACCACGCGCTTCTCGAAATCGTCATGTCCACCCACGCGGGCATGACCACCGTGGAGTTCGGGAAGATCGTGGAGGATTGGATCGCCACTGCAAAGCATCCGGCGACCGACCGGCTCTTCACCGACATGACCTACCCGCCGATGCTCGAATTGCTCGCGCATCTGCGCGCCAACGGGTTCAGGAACTTCATCGTCTCCGCCGGCGGCATCGAGTTCATGCGCCTGTGGGCGGAGCGCGTCTATGGAATCCCGCCGGAGCAGGTCATCGGCAGCAGCATCAAGACCAGGTTTGCAATCCGCGACGGCAAGCCGATCCTATTGCGCCTGCCGGAATTGACCTTCGTCGGCGACAAGGCCGACAAGCCCGTCGCCATCCACCACCATATCGGCCGCCGGCCCATTGCCGCATTCGGCGAAGGATGACTGGAAGGTGGTATTCCCGTTCGCGGCCGGGTAGTGCGGCCATGCCACCTTGCCTCCAGGTTGGTCCGTACCCTCCGTTGCCGGCACGGCATCGAGCCGGCGGGCTGCGCGTTCCTCGACGACCGTTGGCGTCTTCAGCCTGGTGTCGCGCCATCGCCAGACCGCGGCGCCCGGGGCCGCAGTGTCCGGTCCAGCTTCAGCGCCGCCTTGATCAGCAGGTGCGCCGACACCGGCGCGGTCATGAACAGGAACAGCGTGATCAGCAGTTCGTGCAGGCTGGCGGTGCCGCGCGTGACGCTGAACCAAAGCGACGATGCCAGCAGCACGCAGCCCACCCCGAGCGTCGTGGCCTTGGTCGGTCCGTGCAGTCGCTTCAGGAAGTCGGAGAACTTGGCGAGGCCCCAGGATCCGACCAGCGCAAAGGCCGCGCCGGTCAGCACCAGTGCGGCGACGAGTACGTCGAGCCAGAGCGGCAATGCGTTCATGTCATTACTCCACGATGTCGCCGCGCAGCAGGTACTTCGACAGCACGACGGTGCCGACGAAACCCAGCATCGATATGACCAGCGCGCCTTCGAAGTACAGCTGGCTGCCGCGCTGGATGCCCAGCAGCACCAGCAGCGCGAGCGTGTTGATGTACATCGTGTCGAGCGCCAGGATGCGGTCGGGGAGCGACGGGCCGCGGAGCAGCCGCCACGCATTCAGTGCCAACGCGACGGCGAACGCGGCAATCGCCGCCGGCAGCACGGCGAACAGAAGGCTCAACGGTCATCTCCTTCGAATATGCGCAGCAACGGCGCCTCGTAGCGCGCCTTGATGCCGGCGATCAGCGCGGCTTCGTCGTCCACGTCGAGCACGTGGATCGAGCAGGTGATGCCGATCTTCCGTCAGCTCGGACGACAGCGTGCCGGGCGTCATCGTGATGATGCCGGCCAGCGCGACGATGCCGTGCGGGTCCGTGATGGTCAGCGGCAGCCAGACGAAGCGCGACCGGATCGCCGCCTCGGGGCCGAGGATGCGCCGGGCGACCTCGACGTTGGCGACCACGATGTCCCACAGCACGACGAGGGCCAGCCGGACGATCGTCGCCGGGGACCGAAGCAGCGACTTGTCCGGGCGCAGCCGTTCGCTGAACCACGGGATGCCGAGGGCCAGCACGGCGCCCAGCGCCAGCTGGCCGGCCGACCACGACTGGTTCAGCAGCGGCCAGACGAGGAACAGCACGGCGCTCAACACCGGCGAGGGCAACACGCGCTTCATGGTGTGCGCTCCGGGCTCCCGGCCTCGCCGCCGGCACGGGTGCGCGCGTCACGCTCGCGCATCTCGCGGCGCACGTCGATGGCGGCCGGAACCGGCTCGGCCTCCAGCACCGCGCGGAGGTAGGCGCCGCGTTCGAACAGTTGCGCCGACGCGGCGTCGGTGTAGCGGGATATAGGTCCCGCCGCCGCGCTGCACGCGAGCACGGCCAGCAGCAGCGTGCCGAGCGCGAAGCGGTGGCTGCCGCGGGGCGGCAGCGCGTCGGATGCAGTAAACGGTTGCGGCGCGTCCGCGACCGGTGCCGGACTCCAGAACAGCACCGAGCCGCTGCGCGCCAAGGCCACCATCACCAGCAGGCTGCTGGCGAGCACGATCGCCACGACCCAGGTACCCCAGGCCGTCGTCACCACGGATTGCAGCAGCATCGCCTTGCCCAGGAAGCCTGCCAGCGGAGGCATGCCGGCCATCGCCACGGCGCCGGCGAAAAACAGCACGCCCAGGCGATTGCGGGACGCGTCGAATGCGGCGGGGCGCAAGGTGTCGCCGTTCGCTCCGCGCGCGAAGGCGATCCGGTCGGCCAGCAGGAACAGGCTCGCCGCCGCCAGCGTGCTGTTGACGAGGTAGAACAGGCCGGCCGCGACGGTGTCCGGCTGCGCAAGGCCCACGGCCAGCAGCAGCGTTCCGGCCGAGCCGATCACGAGGTAGCCGATCTGCGGGCGCAGTTGCCGCGCCGCCAGCACGCCGATCGCGGCCACGCGCGATCGTGGCCAGCGCCAGTGCCGGCAGCCACGGCCACGCCACCCTGGCCGCGGGTCCACCGGCCTCGCCGAAGATCAGCGTGGTGACGCGCAGCACGCTGTACACGCCCACCTTGGTCATGATGGCGAACAGTGCCGCCACCGGGGCACAGGCGGCGCCGTAGGTTGCCGGCAGCCAGAAATACAGCGGCAACAGCGCGGCCTTGACGAAGAACACCACGAGCAGCAGCAGCGCCGCGGATTGCACCAGCACCGTTCGATCTTCCGGGAGATGCGCCATGCGTTGCGCCATGTCGGCCATGTTCAGCGTGCCGGTCAGGCCGTACAGCAGGCTCACCGCGATCAGGAACAGCGCCGCGCTCGCGAGGTTGAACGTCACGTAGTGCAACGATGCCCTGAGCCGCGCCACGCCCGCGCCGTGCAGCAACAGACCATAGGAGGCGATCAGCAGCACTTCGAAGAATACGAACAGGTTGAAGAGGTCGCCCGTCAGGAAGGCGCCATTGAGGCCCATCAGCTGGAACTGGAACAGCGCGTGGAAATGCGGACCGCGGCGGTCGTCGCCGCCACGCGCGTAGAGCAGCGCCACCAGCGCCACCCCGGCGGTGAGCGCCAGCATCAGCGCCGACAGCCGGTCCAGCACGAGCACGATGCCGAACGGCGCCTTCCAGTTGCCGAGCAAGTACGCCTCGACGTCGCCGCCGCTCGCCTGCAGCAGGAGCATGATCGTCACCGCCAGCAGGGCCGCGGTGGCGACGACGCCGACGCGCGCCGCGAGCACGGGCGCGCGGCCGGCGAGCAGCAGCAGCAGCGCGCCGCACATCAGCGGCAACACGACCGGCACGACGATCCAGTGCGTCATGGCCGCTGCCCGCGCCCCGGGCACCGCGAGCGGCTCCCGGGAGGGATTGGCGCCGTGCGAGCACCGTTTCGTGGCGCAGTCACTTCGGCGCCTCGTCTGCCGCAGGCTCGACGCCGTCCACGTGGTCCGAGCCGGTGTACGCCCGTGTGCGCAGCGCGATCACCAGCATCACGGCCGTCATCGCGAAGCCGATCACGATGGCGGTGAGGACCAGCGCTTGCGGCAGCGGGTCGGCGTAGTTGGCCAGCGTGGCGGCACGCTGGCCGTCGACGATGGGGGCCGCATCGATCCCGATGCGTCCCATGAAGAAGATGAACAGGTTGACCGCATAGCTCAACAGCGTCAGGCCGAGGATCAGGTCGAACGTGCGCGCGCGCAGCATCAGGTACACGCCGCAGGCGGTGAGCGTGCCCAGCGCGACGGCGATCATCGCCGCCATCACGGCGGGTTCTCCCCGGCGCCGGCGAACGTCAGTCGCGACATCGCCACCAGCGCCATCATCGTCGCGCCGACCACGGTGAGGAACACGCCGAGGTCGAAGAGCGCCGCACTGGCCAGCGGCACGGCGCCGACCAGCGGCCACAGCGGATAGTCGTAGGTACTGGTCAGGAAAGGCGCGCCGAAGAACCAGCTGCCGATACCGGTCGCGCCCGCGATCGCCAACCCGGCACCGACCCAGGTCTGGTACTGCGTGTTCACGCGCCCGGATACGAAACGCTGGCCGTTGGCGACGAACTGCATCACCAGCGCGATCGCCAGCACCAGACCCGCGATGAAGCCGCCGCCCGGCAGGTTGTGTCCGCGGAGGAACAGGAACACGGACACCATCGCAGCCAGCGGCAGCAGCAGGGGAACGACGAGCGCCAGCATCAGCGGGTGGCTGTCGCTCCGCCGGAGTGGCGAAGCGGGCACGTGGCCCGGGCGAAAGCCCGCGAGCAGCGCGTGCACGACCAGCGCGGCCACGCCCAGCACGGTGATCTCGCCCAGCGTGTCGAAGGCGCGATAGTCGACCAGGATCACGTTCACCGCGTTGGTGCCGCCCCCCAGCGCCTGGGTGGTCGCCAGGAAGTAGGGTGAGATCGGATCGAAGGGCCGCGCCAGTACCGCCCACACCAGCGCCGCGACACCGCCGCCCGCGGCCAGCGCGACGAGCCCATCGCGGCCGCGTCGCAGCGCGCTGCCGCGCGTGGCGGGGTCCGACTCGGCGGGCAGCCAGTGCAGCGCCAGCATCATCAGGATGGTCGTGGCCACTTCCACGAGCAACTGCGTGAGCGCCAAGTCGGGCGCCGAGAAGAACGCGAACGCAAGACTCACCATCAGCCCCACGGCGCCCAGCAGCACCAGGGCCAGCAGCCGGCGCTCGTGGAATCGCAACGTGGCCAACGTCGCGGCAAGGCCGACGACCCAGACGACGGCGAAGCCGAAGCTCACGGCCGGGCCTTCCGGCGCGGTCAGCCGACGATCGGTGCGCCATCCCGCAGGAAAGGCAGCGTCCCCGCCGTCACGGCGAACACCAGCAGCACCAACAGATAGCGCTGCAACCGGTCGTTCTCCAGCTCCTGCGTCAAGCGCAGCGCCAGCATCCTGCCGCGCCGAAGCGCCAGCGCGAACAGATCGCGCCCGCTCCTCTTCGGCGTGGCCGGCGCCCGTGCCAGCCGGTGCAGGTTGACGCGACGCTGCAGTACGAAATACAGCGTCAACCCACCTGCCGATGCCAACATGCTCATGCCCAGCGCCAGGTTCAGGCCGTGCCAGATCGCCAGCCTGTACTCCGGCAACGCGCCTTCGAACCCGCCGAACAGCGCGGCCTTGGCGCCGATGGCCAGGAGCGGCCCGATCGACAGCGCGGGCAGCAGCCCGACCACCAGGCACACGACGACCAGGATCTCGACCGGCACGCGCATGAAGCGCGGCGGCTCGTGGGGCGTCTTCGGCAGATCTCGCGGTTCGCCGTTGAAGAACACGTCGTGGATGAACCGCAGGCTGTACGCGACGCCGAAACCGGCCGCGACGACCGCCCCGGCCGGCAGCAGCCACTCCATCGCGGTGGCGCTGGGCTTGGCGATTGCCACGCCGAAGAACATCTCCTTGCTCAGGAAGCCGTTGAGCAGCGGCACGCCGGCCATCGCGCCCGCGGCGACCATCGCGAGCGCGCCGGTCCAGGGCATGTACTTCCACAAGCCGTTGAGCCTGCGCATGTCGCGCGAGCCGGTCTCGTGGTCGATGATGCCGGCGGCCATGAACAGCGAGGCCTTGAACGTCGCGTGGTTGAGAATGTGGAACACCCCCGCCACCACGCCCAGCGGCTCGTCCAGCCCGAACAGCAGCGTGATCAGGCCGAGGTGGCTGATGGTGGAATAGGCCAGCAGACCCTTGAGGTCGTGCTGGAACAGCGCGAGGTACGCGCCGATCAGCAGCGTCGCGAGGCCGGTCAGCGACACGATCCAGAACCACGGGTCGGTTCCTCCCAGCGCAGGGTACAGCCGCGCCAGCAGGAACACACCGGCCTTCACCATCGTGGCCGAGTGCAGGTACGCCGACACCGGCGTGGGCGCGGCCATCGCGTGGGGCAGCCAGAAGTGGAACGGGAACTGCGCGCTCTTGGTGAAGCAGCCCAACAGCACCAGCACCAGCGCCGGCACGTACAGCGGATGCGCACGCAGCACGTCGCCCGACCTGAGCACGGTGTCGAGTTCGGTGGTGCCGACGATGTGGCCGATCACCAGCACGCCGGCCAGCAGGCACAACCCGCCCGCACCGGTCACGGCGAGCGCCATGCGCGCACCTTCGCGCGCGTCGGCCCGATGGCGCCAGTAGCCGATCAGCAGGAACGACGACAGACTCGTCAGCTCCCAGAACACGACCAGCAGGATCAGGCTGTCGGCCATCACGACGCCCAGCATGGCGCCCATGAACAGCATCAGGAACAGGAAGAAGCGGGCCGGCGGATCGTCGTCGGCGAGGTAGTAGCCCGCGTACAGCACGACCAGCGCGCCGATGGCGGCGATCAGCAGCGCGAACAGCCACGCGAGGCCGTCCATGCGAAACCCGAACTTGAGGCCCAGGGCCGGCAGCCAGTCGACGGACCAGCGCAGCACCTCGCCGCCGAACACGGCCGGTGCCGTGGCGACCACCAGCGCGAACGCCAGCAGCGTCACCGCGCCCGCCAGCCAGGCCGCCGTTCGCCGCTCGTGGTTCTCGACGCCGGCGAGCAGCGCGGCGCCTGCGAAAGGGGAGAGCGCCAGCCAGGGCAGCAGCGCGTCGACGGTCACCGGATTCGGCCCGGGCAATGCGGAATGTTGAGCATGGTGCTGTCTGTCACTGTGCCGATGGCGATCTCGCGCGCCTGCCCGAGCGCGGCGAGGAACGACGTTGCGACAACTGTCGACGAGGTCGCTGCTGCGGCGATCGCCAGGCCGCTACCCCCGACATCATGGCATCGGCGACGTCGACGTTGCGTTCCCATGATACAAAACCGCCCTCCGTCCTTGCGATTGCCGGCATCAGGTCCTGGTACCCGCACTCGTGGGCGTTGCGCCACGAGCCGCGAGCCCGCGCAACGTCGCGATCGTGTCGGCCTCGGCGGCAGGCTTGTCGCGGCGCCAGCGCGCGATGCGGGGAAACCGTACGGCGATGCCGCTCTTGTGGCGCGGCGATGCCTGCAGGCCTTCGAACGCCAACTCGAACACGAGCTCCGGAACGACACGGCGCACGGGGCCGAAGCGTTCGATCGTGTGCGCGCGCACCCACGCGTCCACCGCGCGAATCTCCGCGTCGTCGAGGCCCGAGTAGGCCTTCGCGAACGGCACCAGTTCGGCGCCGTCCCACACGGCGAACGTGTAGTCGGTGTGCAGCGACGCGCGACGGCCGTGGCCCGCCTGCGCGTACACCATGACGGCGTCGACCGTGTACGGATCGATCTTCCACTTCCACCACGCGCCGCGCGTGCGTCCGACGCCGTAGACGGACTGTGCCTGTTTCAGCATCAGGCCCTCGGCGCGACGGGCGCGCGACTGCTCGCGCAGCGCGGCGAGCGTGTCCCAGTCCGGCGCGTCGATGACCGGCGACAGGCGCAGCTGCGGCGGGCGCGGGAGCAGCGCCGAGAGCTGCGCGCGCCGCTGCGCCAGCGGCTGCGCGCGGATGTCGACGCCGTCGTACTCGAGGAGATCGTACGCGACGAGCGTGGCCGGGATGTCGCGCCGCAGCTTGGGGCCCGGCGCCTTCCGGTTGAGCCTGCGCTGCAGTTCGGCGAACGGCATCGGTTCGTCGGCGTCCTCGGCCCAGGCCATGAGTTCGCCGTCGATCGCAACGCCGGCAGGCAGCGCGCGCGCGGCGTCGACGATCTCGGGAAACCCGTCGCTCACGAGTTCCTCGCCGCGCGACCAGAGCGTCGCGCGTTCGGCGCGCACCAGCAATTGCGCGCGGATGCCGTCCCACTTCCACTCCGCCTGCCAATGGGAACGGGGGCCGAGCGTGGCCGGGTCGCGCTCGAGCGGATGGGCGAGAAAGAACGGGTAGGGACGGTGCGCGAGGATTGCCGTCGCGTCGGCATCCTCGCCGCGCACCTGCGCGAAGAAGCTTGCGGACGGCGCCCAATCGCCCACCAGCCGTTGCGCGACGGCGGACACGGGAACTCCGGCGACCTCTGCCAGTGCGCGATACACGAGCTGCTTCGCCGCGCCGACGCGAAATGCGCCGGTGACGAGCTTCGTGAAGACGAAGCGCGCGTCGCGGTCGAGGCACGCCCATGCGGCGACGAGCCGCGCCTGCACGTCCGCGGAAGGCAATCCGGCCAGCGGCGCGAGTTCGCCGGTCACCCACTGCGCAAGCGTGCGGGTGTCGCCGCCGGCGGGCGTCGGCAACACCAGCGCAATCGTCTCGGCCAGGTCGCCCACGGCGTCATAGCAGGCGGCGAACAGCCACTCCGGCAATCCCGATGCGCGCAGCGCGGCCGCGCGCAGGTCGGCGCTGCCGACGGCCCGCTTCAGTTTGCGACCGGCGAGAAAGTAGGTGGCCCACGCGGCGTCTTCCGGCGCGACGTCGCGGAAGTAGGCGACGAGTGCCGAGACTTTCGCGGAGGTCCTGGTGCTCGCGTCGAGCGCGAGGTAGAGGTCGGCGAAGCGGCGCATCGATCAGCGGACGGGGATCATCGGTGCGTTGCGCTCGTGGCCGTGCGCGCCTCGCGCCGCAGCGTCAGCCGCGTCGGCGCGAGCGGCCGCCACGCGCGCACGTTCTATCGCCGCGCGACGAGCAGCAGCACGCCGAAGAGCAGCGGCTGGTGCACGAGGTACACGAGCAGGCTGTGCCGCCCCAGCCACAGGACGGGACGGGGCAGGCGCGCGAGCGGGGCGATCGCCCGGAACCGGTTGCGCACCAGCGCATGGCCGAGCGGGATGCCGAGCAGCATGACGCCGGTCCAGGGGAAGAGCGGCACGTAGTCCTCGGTGATCGGCTTGCCCGGCGCGAAGCCGAGCCATCCCCAGTACCGGCTCGCGAACACGGGGTCGGTGTACACGACGCCCGCGGCGATCACGGCGATGCCCAGCGCAAGTGCGATGGCCGGCCGCGCGGCGAGCGGCCGGATCAGCAAGAGCGACACCGCGATCGCGTGGAGCACGCCGAACCAGATGTAGCTGCGCGGAAAGACCAGGTAACTGCCGACGCTCACCAGCAGCGCGCACGCGGCCACCTGCAGCACGTGCCGCCGGAAGCGGTCGCGTCCCTGCTGCGTGCGCTGCGCGAGCACGAGGCTCGCGCCGGCCAGCAGCAGGAACGACGAGAGGATCGCGGTGCGCGCGTGCAGCCAGAACGGGTCGCGATAGAAGTCCCATCCGGCGAAACGGAAGTAGGCGAGGTCGAAGCAGAAGTGGAACGCGATCATCGCAAGCACGGCAAGGCCGCGCAGCGCGTCGACCGCGGGAACGCGCGCGCCGGCCTCCTGGCGTTCCGCGGCGCTCCCGCCTGGCGCCGGCGTCGACGCCGGTTCGCCGGGTGGGCGCGGGTTCAGCGCGCGGCGCCGCGCCACGTGATGCGCACCGCGCCGTTCGCGTCAGGCGTGCCCGCAACCGCAAGCGCACGCGTGATCGCTTCGGGCGCCCCCGGCTGCGGCGTGACGACGGCGTCGATCGCGAGCGAGGCTCCGGCCAGCGTGGCGGTGCCTTCGATACGCACGTCGCCCCCGCTGTTGGTCACGCGGCCAGCGAGTCGCTGTTCGTCCGCATCGAGCGCGACGTCGACGATGCCGAGCGCGGCGACGGTACCCGCGGCGGCCAGGCGGGCGTCGCGCCAACGCACGTTGGCCGCGCCGCGACCCTGTGCGCCGTTCCACGCGAAGTCCGGCGCGATCACCGTCACGACGCCGCCGAGCGTCACCGGCGCGCGCAGCGGCAAGGCGCTCGCGAGCGCGCGCACCGGCAGTTCCAGCGTGACGTCGCGCAGCGCGACCGACGAGCGCGAGACCGTCACCGTTCCGCGCGGATGCGTGGTACCCGGCGGCGGCAGCAGCGCGATGTCCGCGGTACCGCGCAGGAGCGACGGCCACGCGACTTTCCACGCGACGGGCATGCGCCAGGTGCCCGCGGCGTCGCCCAATGCGCCTGTGCCGTCCCAGACGGTGCCCGTCGCATCGGACAGGCGCAGCGTGCCACCGGACGCCGCCGCCACGCGATGGTCGAGGAGCGATGCCGGCGCGAACGCCGCCGCGGCCAGCAGCAGCACCACGATCGCGACAGCGCCTGAGGCGAACGTCCTCATCGTCGCTAGCGCGCGAGCGTGAGATCGGCGCGCACGGTGCCGGGTTCGACGCGCGCGGTGAGCGTCGCGTCGACGGCGCGCAGTCCCTCGCGCGTCGCGAGCGCGTCGAGGAATCCGACGAGGGCGTCGAAGCGCACGGCGGGAAAGCCCAGGCGCACGCGGCCGTCCTGCACGTCGAGCGTGCCCGCGGCGCCGCGCAGGCCGCGCTCGGCCAACACGCGCTCCACCGCGGCGCGCGGATCACCGGCGGGCCCGCCGGCGTTCGCGCGCTGCGTCGCGACGAGATCGGCCGCCTGCGCGCGCGCGGCTGCGAGGAGCAGCCGGTCGCGCGGGCCGTCGCGCTCGAGCCGCACGCTATCGGAGCGCATCGGCAGCCACACCCATGTCCAGAGCGCGGCGGCGACGACGAACGCCGTCGCCACCAGCACCAGCGTCCGCTCGCGCGTCGACGCGCGATCCCAGAGGCCGCCGAGCGCGGGCGAGAACGCGTGCAGCGTGAGCGCCTTCATGGGCGCTCCGTGCCGGGTGCCGGCGTCACGCGCACGCGCGTGCCCGCCGCGGTCGTGGCCTGCAGCGAAGCGAGTCCGGCGTCGGCGAGCCCGCGGTCGAGTGCCGTCTGCGCGTCGGGGTCGAGCTTCGCGAGTTCGATCGTCCACGTGCCGGTGGTGTAGGTGGCCGACTTGACCGTACCGGCCGGCAGCGCACCCAGCACCGGGGCTGCGCGCGCGAGCAACGGCAGCGCGTCGGACGGTGCCGTGCGCCCGGCCGCGTGCCGCGCGTCGGCGGCGCGGCGCGCGAGCGCGGCGGCCGCCGCCGGTGCGTCGTCATGGTCGCCGGCACCGGCGTCGCGTGCGGTCGCGATGATCGCCCGCTGGGTCTGCCACGCGTCGTAGCGCAACCACGACCATGTGACGATGGTCGCGCCGACGTGCAGCACCAGCGCGGCGGCCGCGAGCGCGATCGCCCACTGGAACGCGACCGCCGGCCGCGCGGCCGCGATGCGCGGGCCCCGGGTGAACTCGCCCTGCAGCAGGTCCGGCGCGTTCGCGATCGCCGCCGCATCCATGTCCCAGCGCCACGCGGCGCCACGCGTGAACGGCGTGCCCGCCTCGCGCGACCATGCGCCGAGTTGCGCGTCGGTGCACGCGAACGCCACGTCGACGCGCGGAGCGGCACCGGCGATCTTGGGCGCCGTCCGCAGCGCGAGCGCGAGTTCCGGGGGCAGCGGTGCGCCAGCCATCGGCGCGCTGACCGCGAACGCCGCGCCGTCGGATTTGCGCACGAAGCCGTCGGCCAGGGCGCTCGCGTGCCAGCGCCACGTTCCGGCGGGAGGAATCGGCGCCAGCGCGGGTTCGGCGACCACGCGCGTGAAGTCGCGCGCGAGCCCCGCGACCAGCGCGCGCTGCGCGACGGCGACCTCGACGGTGCCGTCGCGTCGGCGCGTCGACGCGGCCAGATGGTGTTCGCCGGCCGGGCCTGCGAGCTGATCCTCCAGCGCGAACGCGACCGCGGTGGCGATCCGGTCGGCCGGCATCGGCGGCAGCGCGACCGACGCGACGCGCACCGCGGTCGCGGCCACGACCGCCTCGCGGCGTTCCGCGTCGGGCCAGGCGTCCGCCGCATCGCTGCCGCTCTTCAAGCAGCGCCCGGCAGCGTCGAACAGCGCCCACGGCGACGCACGCGACGGGGAGGGCACGGCGGCGAGCACTACGCGCAGGACGGACATCGGTTCCGGAGTCGGGGGCATTCGAGCGGCACAGTGTACCCGGGCGTACCGTCACTCGAGCGTTTGCCAGACCACGCCCGGCCATTCGCGTCCGTCCCGCTTCAGCAGCGCCCGTGCCTGCGCCACGGCGTCGCCTTGCCGCGAGCGGACGCTGACGACGAAATAGCGGCTCGCGAACGCGAACTCCGCGCCGGGTGGCAACGCGACGTCGCGTGGCAATCGCGATCGAACCTCCGCCATCGTCGTGAACGGCTTGCGCGCGCGCTCGCCCAGGAACTCGGCCAGCCGGTCGCCGGTGAGCGCCGGGATCGCCGCGGCGACGACGTCGGCGGGCGCGGTGTTGATGTTGAGGAGCGTGCCCACCGGAAGCGCGGTGACATCCGCGGCGAGCGCCGCCCACACCTTCGCGGAACCGCCGCGGATCGACGCGAGTTCCGCGGCGCGCACGAGCGGCGCGTTCGCGGTCAGCGCCGACGCCGAACGCTGGCCGTAGTACTCGTCCTCGGCGCCGCCCGCCCGCGGCGCGAGGTCCGCGTCGACCCAGTCGGCGACCGCGGCGACGAGCGCCGGGTCGATCCCCTTCGCCGCGAAGAGTTGCAGGAAGCGCGCGCGCTCGGCCACGCCCTGCGCGTTGTCGAGTGCCAGGTTGTTGAGATTGAGGCGGCCCTGCGCGTCCTCGATGCGTCCTTCGATCGAGCCGTTGGCGATGGGCGTGGCCGGCAGCGGGAACGCCCAGATTTCGGCCAGATGGTCGAGCGAGCCGGCGCGCGCGTCGTCCTGCAGGATCTGCCGGGCCCACTGGACGCCCGCGAGCGCCAGCGATTGCGCCTGCACCTGGTCGCGGCGATTGCCGACGTCCGCGAACCAGCGCTGCTGCTCGGTCGCGAGCGCGACGGCCACCGTCGCCGCGAGTGCCGCGACCAGCATCGCCATGATCAGCGCGGCACCGCGTGCCCGGCAGCGCGGTCCGGGTCGGATGTCCGGACGCGTCATCGCAGTGCGAACCAGCGGTCGATGCGCGCGCCGTCGGCGAGCGTCAGCGTCAGGCGCACGCCGCGCGGCACGTCGTCCTCGCCCAGCAGCGGCCAGTTCGCGTGCCACGTGCCGTCGCGCGCGAGGTAGTCGAGCTCGAACGCGGCGATGTCGCCGACGAGCGGATAGATCGCGGGTCGCGCGTTCGCCGCATGATCGAGCTGCGGCCAGTACGCCAGTTCGACGACGCCTTCGCGCAGCCGGTAGCCGACGCGCTGCCCGGCGGCGGCGGGCTCGGCGGAGAATTCGGCGCCGGATCGCGTGAACACGAGTTCGCTGCTGCCGGCTGCGCGCGAGGCGACCCATGCCGATTCGCGCCCGGCGCCGACGCGCACGCTGCGGCCGACCGCCTGCCGGATGTCCGCTTCGAAGCGCATGAACAGCGCCTCCAGCGAGCGCCAGCGCTGCGCTTCCGCCGCGAGGCGCGCCTCGCCGTCGGTGAGCGCCGCCGTCGCGCGGTACGCAAGGACCGCGATCATGCCGAAGATCGCGAGCGCCAGCAGCGCTTCGATGAGCGTGAAGCCGCGCGCGCGCCGGCGTCCCATCAGCGCGGCTCCGGATTGCCGAGGAATCCGACCAGCCGCGCGAGCACGTACTCGGGGACCTGCGGTTCGGACACGGTGACCTCGACCATGCGGAACGCCGGATTCGGCGTAGCCGTCACACGCGCCTGCCACGCGAACGTCGCGCCCGCCTGCGTCGCCTCGCCGGCGCTGGTGCCGAGCGCGGGCCACGGCGTGGCCACCTGCGCCGCCGCCAGCCGGTTCTGCGCGACCCAGAGTGCCAGCGTACGTGCCTTCAATGCGGACGCCGTCTCGGTCGCCTGCGCGAGCGCGCGCATGCCGGCGGTCAACGCGATCGCGACGATCGCGAGCGCGACCAGGATCTCGACCAGCGTGAAGCCGCGGCGGTGGTTCACTGCGCGCGCACGGGGGACGCGGTGAGCGCGAGCCGGTTGAGCGGATCGGCGGCGAGCATCACCCGCGCATCCTGCGCCTCCAGCACGAATTCGTACGGCTCGTTGCGGCCGGTCGGGCGGAACGGGACGATCGCGTTGCCGTCCAGCGGCGCGCCGGCGTAGCTCAGCGGCGCGATGGTCATCGTCGCGGGCAGTGTGTGTGCGGCGAGCACCTCGTCGTCGTCGATCGGCTGCCACTGTCCGCGGTCGGGGTCGCGCCGCCAGAAGCGCCACCCATTGCCTTCGGCGGACGCGCCCAGCGTTTCCGCGCGCATCTGCGCGCGCAGCGCCGCGTGCTCGAGCGCGGTGGCGAAGCGGCGCGCCTCGCGCGTCGCGCGATCGCGATCGCCGCCGTCCCACGCCACGACGGCGATGCCCGCGGCGATCGCCAGGACCACGATGACGACGAGGATCTCGACCAGCGTGAATCCCGCCGGGCGCGAAATCCGCGATGCATGCGCAGCGGGATCGGCCGCCAGATCAGCTCCGCGAAAGCCACTCCTTCGAACGACGTGCCCGCAGCCAGCCGCACGACGCTCGTTCTTTCGTAAGCTTTTTTGGTGGCCGCCGCCGGGCCGCCCCAAGGCGGCCACCTGACTTTGCAGTTGACGTGCCGGCCGCAAAAGCCGCGACGCCGGCCTCACGTCGTCCACGGGCCCGACGGACGGCTTTTGCGGACGTTCGTTACAGATCCCATGAGCCGATATCGGCGTCGATGCCCGTGCCGCCCTGCTGTCCGTCGGCGCCGAAGCTGAAGACCTCGATCTCGCCGCGCACGCCCGGATTGAGGTAGACGTACGGCCGCCCCCAGGGGTCCTTCGGCAGCTTTTCAAGGTAACCGCCCGGCTTCCAGTTGGGCGGCAGCGGCGGTTGCTCGGGTTTCACGAGCAGCGCGTTCAGCCCCTGCTCGCCGGTGGGATAGCGCTGGTTGTCCAGGCGGTAGAGCTTCAACGCCTGCATGACGGCGGCGATGTCGCTCTTCGCGGCGATCGCGCGGGCTTCGTCGGGACGTTCGAGGACCTTCGGCACGATCAGCGCGGCGAGGATGCCGAGGATCACGATGACGACCATGATCTCGATCAGCGTGAAGCCCGCGCTGGCGGGATGGCGGCGATGCGTTGGCGGCGGTGGTGCGCAGGTCGGGGGCATCGCACGATTATAATGCGCCGATCCGCGGGTGCCGGTGTGCGTCGCCCGCACGCCGGAGGGTGCTGCGGTTGCCGCTCCCGGACGCTGCAGTTGCCGCCATTGCCGCTGCGGATCACCGTCACCCGCCTCCATCCGCCGCCATCGCCCATTCCCGTCGGCCCATTGCCCATGTTTGGTCGCTTCGTACGCTACTTCGCGCTGTTGCTGCTTGCGGCCGGCGCCGTCGCCGCAGGGCTCGCATGGCGCGCGTACAACACGCCGCTGCCGCTGCCCGAGACGCCGTTCGCGTTCGAGGTGCGCCCGGGCAGTTCGCTGTCGCGCCGTGGCGCGCGAGCTCGGCGCGTCCGGCGCGCTGGCGCAGCCCTGGGCGCTGTCCGCGCTGGCGCGCTACCGCGGCACCGACCGCGCGATCAAGGCCGGCAGCTACGAGATCGAGGCCGGAATCACGCTGCCGCGGCTGCTCGACAAGCTGACGCAGGGTGACGTGACGCAGACGTCGCTCGTCGTCGTGGAGGGGTCGACGTTCGCGGACTTGAAGCGCGTGCTGCGCGACAACCCGGGCATCCGCAACACGGTGCTCGACCTGCCGGATGCCGACCTGATGGGCAAGCTCGCGCTGGACGGGACGAGCCCGGAGGGTCGGTTCTTTCCCGACACCTATTTTTTCGCGGCCGGCAGCACGGACGTCGCCGTGCTGAACCGCGCGCGGCGGGCGCTCGACGCCCGGCTCGCCGAAGGCTGGGCGCATCGCGCGAACGACCTGCCGCTCAGGACGCCGTACGAAGCGCTGATCCTGGCGTCGATCGTGGAAAAGGAAACCGGCCGCGCCGCGGACCGCCCGCTGATCGCATCGGTCTTCATCAACCGGCTGAAGAAGGGCATGCGCCTGCAGACGGACCCGACCGTCATCTACGGCCTGGGCGCCCGGTTCGACGGCGACCTGCGCCGGCGGGACCTCGAGTCCGACACGCCCTACAACACGTACACGCGCGACGGCCTGCCGCCGACGCCGATCGCGCTCCCGTCGCAGGCGGCGCTCGACGCCGTGCTGCATCCGCCGGTCTCGGAGTACCTCTACTTCGTCGCGCGCGGCGACGGCACGTCGAAGTTTTCCACGACGTTGGCCGAGCACAACCGCGCCGTGTCAAGATTCCAGAAAGGGGGGCGCTAGCGGCAGGGATTCGGGACGATGTTTCCATCCTGCATGATCTACGCCCGGTCGTCGTCCCCGCGAAGGCGGGGACAAAAGTGTCGTCGATCCCGCCATGTCCGCCGAAGGGTGACAGATGCTGGGTCTGCGCCCTCGCGGGGGCGACGGCCGGTGGCAGGTGCGCGCCGTATGCAAATCCGCCACGACGTCCGGTCGCTCCGCAGCGGGTGGCCGGCCACGGATCCACGCAAGGTACCGATTTCATGACTGCACGCGGTCGCTTCATCACCCTCGAAGGCGTCGACGGCGCCGGCAAGAGCACGCACGCCGGCTGGCTCGCGGATGCCGTGCGCGCGGCCGGGCACGCGGCGGTCGTCACCCGCGAGCCCGGCGGCACGCCGCTCGCGGAACAGCTGCGCGAGTTGCTGCTGCACGTGCCGATGACGCACGAGACCGAAGCGCTGCTCATGTTCGCGGCGCGGCGCGAGCACGTCGCGCAGGTGATCGCGCCCGCGCTTGCGCGCGGTGACTGGGTCGTCTGCGACCGCTTCACCGACGCGACGTACGCGTACCAGGGCGGCGGGCACGGCGTCGCGCGGCCGTGGATCGCGCAGCTCGCACAGTTCGTCCACGGCGACTGCAACCCGGACCTGACGATCCTGTTCGACGTGCCGCTCGACGTGTCGCGCGCGCGCCTCGACAAGGCCGCCGCGGCCGGTCGCACGCTCGACAAGTTCGAGACCGAGCGCGGCGAATTCTTCGCGCGCGTGCGCGAGGCGTACCTCGAGCGCGCGGCCGCGGAGCCGCACCGCATCCGCGTCGTCGATTCGACGCGTCCGCTCGAAGCGGTGCGGGCGGAACTCGCGCAGATCATCGCGTCGCTCTCCGGATGAGCGCCGACGACGTTGCCGCCGCCGCACCCTGGCCCGAGTTGCTGCCGTGGCAGCAGGACGCGGCCCGCGGGGCGCTGGCGGCGCGCGCCACGTGGCCGCACGCGCTGCTCCTGGCCGGACCGCGCGGCATGGGGAAGCGCACGCTCGCGCTCAACCTCGCGCGCGGGCTGTTGTGCGAGTCCCCGCGCGCGGACGGCCTCGCATGCGGCACCTGTGCTAGCTGCGGCTTCGTCGCCGCGGGCCAGCACCCGGACCTGCAGCTGCTCGAACTCTTCGAGACGGACGACGGCGAAACCAGGGCCGTCACCGAGATCAAGGTCGACCGCATCCGGGCGTTGATCGACTGGGCGCAGTTGACCGGCCATCGCGGTCGCGCCAAGGTGGCGGTGATCGCGCCGGCCGAGGCGATGAATCCCAACGCGGCCAATGCATTGCTGAAGACGCTCGAGGAGCCGCCGCCCGCGACGTTCCTGATCCTCGTCGCGCATCAGGCGGGCCGCGTGCCCGCGACGCTGCGCAGCCGCTGCCGACGGTTCCCCGCACCGCAACCCGACCACTGCCACGGCCGTCGCGTGGCTCGAGGCAGCCGGGCGTCGCGAACCCCGACGTCGCGCTGGCGCAGGCCGGCGGCGCACCGCTTTCCGCGCGCGCGCTCGCCGACCCGGCGTGGCAGCAGGAGCGCGCGCTGTGGCTGTCGGCGCTCGCGAAGCCGAAGTCGCTGTCGCCGGTGGCGCTGGCGGCGCGGCTCGAAACGGGCGCACGCGAGGATCGCCGCGAGCGGCTCGCGCTGGCGCTCGACTGGCTGGGGTCCTGGACGTCGGACCTCGCGCGTGTGGCCGCGGGGTCCGCGCCGGCGCGCAATCCCGACTATGCGCAGGCGTTGGCGACGCTCGCGGCGGCGGTGGCGCCCGTGCGGCTCTTTCGCTATCATCGGACTGCTGCTGCGGCAACGCGCGCTCGTCGCGCACCCGCTGCAGCCGCGTCTCGTGGCCGAGACGATGCTGATTGGCTACCGGGATCTCTTTCGCTGACGATGGTCGACCGCAAGCCACCTCCCGCAACTCCGACGCCCGGCGGCGCGCGCCCCGGCGTGCTGTCGCTCAACATCCGCGAGAAGGCGGCACTCTATGCCGCCTACATGCCGTTCCTGAAGGGCGGCGGCATCTTCATCCCCACGTCGCGGCAGTACGCGCTGGGTGAGGAAGTGTTCATGCTGCTCTCGCTGATGGACGATCCCAACCGCCTCGCCGTGCAGGGCAAGGTCGTCTGGCTGACGCCCGAGGGCGTGCAGGGCAACCGGACGCAGGGCATCGGCGTGCAGTTCACGCAGGACGAGACGGGCTCCGGCGCCCGCGCGACGATCGAGAAGATCCTGGGCGAGACGCTCGCGTCCACCCGGCCGACGCATACGATGTAGTTCCGCGGGAACCCGGCCCGCGCCGTGTTGTCCGAGCGCGTGCGGTCTCCGGTGGCCGACACGCACGGTGATCCCGCGTGTTCCGCGACGTGTCCCGACCGATCCCTCCGATTGCCGACTCCCGTGTTCGTCGATTCCCACTGCCATCTCGATTTTCCGGAGTTCGCGGACGAACTGCCGCAGCTGCTCGACGCGATGCGCGCGAACGCGGTCACGCACGCGCTGTGCATCGGCGTCGACCTGCCGGCCTGGCCCAACGTCGTCGCGCTCGCGCAGGCGCACGCCAACCTGTACGCGACCGTCGGCGTGCATCCGGACTACGTCGACACGCCCGAGCCCACGGTGGCCGATCTCGTCGCGAAGGCCGCCACGCCCAAGGTGGTCGCGATCGGGGAGACCGGCCTCGACTACTACCGGCTGACCGGCGACCTCGAATGGCAGCGCGAGCGGTTTCGCCGGCACATCCGCGCGGCGCGCGAAACGGCCAAGCCGCTCGTCATCCACACCCGCGCCGCCGCGGCCGACACGCTCGCGATCATGCGCGAGGAGCGGCGCCGACGAGGCGGGCGGCGTCATGCACTGCTTCACCGAGTCCTGGGACGTCGCGCAGGGCGCGCTCGACCTGGGCTTCCACATCTCCTTCTCGGGCATCGTGACGTTCAAGAAGGCGCTCGCGATCCAGGACGTCGCGCGGCGCGTGCCGATGGACCGGATGCTGATCGAGACCGACAGCCCGTACCTGGCGCCCGTCCCGTTCCGCGGCAAGCGCAACCAGCCGGCGTGGGTCCGCCACGTCGGCGAAGAAGTCGCGCGCCTGCGCGGCATTCCCGTCGCGGACGTCGCCGCGGCGACCTCCGCCAATTTCTTTCGCCTGTTCAAACTGGAATCCGAAACTCATGCGCCTGCCTGACTGCTTCCGCACCGCCGCCGTCCGCGGCCTCGTCGCTTTGCTGCTCGCGCTGGGCGTGGCCGCGCCCGCACTGGCCGACGCCTACGAGGACTTCGTGTTCGCGATCACCAACGACCGCGTGCGCGCAGGTGAAGGAGCTCCTCGCGAAGGGCGTCGATGCGAACACCGTCACGCCGGACGGGGAACCCGCGCTCGTCGTCGCGGCGCGCTTCGGCTTCAAGGGGACGGTCGACGCGCTGCTGGCCGGCAAGGCCAACGTCAACGCCAAGAGCACGGTGGGCGACACCGCGATCATGGCGGCGGCGCTCAACGGGCACCTCGACGTCGTGAAGGCGCTGCGCGCGCGCGGCGCGGCTCTGGACGGCCCCGGCTGGACGCCGCTCATCTACGCGGCGACGGGCGGACACGACGCGGTCGTCGCCTACCTGCTCGCGGAAGGCGCGAACGTCAACGCACCGTCGCCGAACGGCACGACGGCGCTGATGATGGCGGTGCGCGAAGGCAAGCCCGCGACGGCCAGGCTGTTGCTGGCGAAGGGCGCCGACGTCAATGCGCGCAACCAGAACGGCGCGACGGCGCTCGCGTGGGCGAAACGGGGCAACGAGAAGGAACTGACGGCGCAGCTCGAGAAAGCCGGCGCGAAGGAGTAACCCAACGTCCGCAAAAGGCGTCCGTGGGGCCCGTGGATGACGTCAAGCCGGCGTCGCGCCTTTTGCGGCCGGAAATGCAACTGCTTAGTCAGGCGGCCGCCTAGGGGCGGCCCGGCGGCGGCCGCAAACAAGGGCTACGAAACAACGAGCGTCTTGCGGCTGACTTCGTGCGAGTCGTCGCGCTGGAGGTCGGGCGGACGAAATGCGCGGTCGCGGGCGCGTCAGGGCATCGCTTCGGTGTTGTCGCCTGCGGTGCCTGGCGCTGGCCGGCGCGACGCCGGCCGGAACGGCGCGGAATGCCCGGCAACAGCAGCGTGGCCGGCGCCGGCAGCGCATCCCCGGCGTAGGCGGGCGCGATCAGGTTCGGCACCAGGGACGGCAGCACGCCCACCAGCCGGCGGGCGCCGTTGAAGTGCTTCTGCCAGTACGACTTCGACAGCTGGGCGATCTCGACTTCGCGCCCGCGCGAAGGCGCGTGGATGAAATTGTTGTCGCCCAGGTAGATGCCGACGTGCGAATTCGGGAACCGGCGCGTGTTGAAGAACACGAGGTCGCCCGGTTTCAGGTCGTCGACGGCGATCTTGGCGCCGATGCCGCTCAATTCCTTCGACGTGCGCGGCAGCGTGACGCCCGTCACTTCCTGGAACACGTAGCGGACGAGTCCGCTGCAGTCGAGCCCGGTTTCCGGAGAGTTCCCGCCGAACTTGTAGTCGACGCCGAGCAATCCGAGCGCGTAGCCGGCGACGTCCTGCGCATCGTTCCACAGCTTGCCGGCGGTGCTGGCCGCGGCCGAGGCGAACGAACGCGACGCGTCCTGGCCGTGGGCGAGCGGCGAAATCACGGCCGCGACAGCGACGGCGAGCGTGCCCCACAGACGGGAGGAAACGAAGGGGCGGTCGCGCGGCATCGGCGGAGTGTCGCGTAAGTTCCACGGCACCGCAACGCTTGCGGAACTGGGGCGAATCGTGCTTGTCGCCCGCTTGAGACAGTCCCGGCGCCTGCACTCGCGTTGCGGCGTGCCTCTCCAAACGATTGTTTCAGCGGGATTATTTGCGTGACCCCGCCTTCGCTGCGCGGGTGCGGGCGGCCCGGGCGCGACGCGCGACCTTGGGATCCACGATCAGCGGGCGCGTCAATTCGACGCGGTCGCCCGGCATCAACGGGGTGTCCCGGTCCGCCCGCTGACCGTAAATGGCGTAGACGAGGCCGCCTTCCACGAGCTGCAGCCGGGCGACGAGTCCGCTCGCCGCGACCGCATCGGCGACCTTCGCCCCTTCCGGAACCGTTACCCGGACCACCTCGGCGACGCCGGGCGCAGCGTAGGCCACCATCACCGCCAGCGTCACTTCGCCGCCTTGGCGTACACGGCCTCGGCCCGGCGCACGAACGCGTCGATGAACGTGTTGGCGATGTGGTTGAACACGGGTCCGACGAGCGTTTCCAGCACGTGGGTCTTGAATTCGTAGGCGATGGCGAACTCGATCTTGCAGGCGTCATCCGCCAGCGCGCGGAACTTCCATTCCCCGTGCAGGTGCCGGAACGGCCCGTCGCGCAGCGTCACGACGATCGACTCCGGCGGCACGTTGACGTTGTCGGTCGTGAAATGCGCGCGCACGCCGTGGTAGTTGATGTCGAGCCGCGCGGTCTTGCCGTCGTCGCGGGTCTCCAGCACCTCGCTGCCGCTGCACCAGGGCAGGAACTGCGGATACGCGGCAATGCCGTCGACCAGCTCGTACATCTGCCGGTCGCTGTAGGGCACGAGGACGGACTTCTGCGAGCGATGCATGGACGGTCGGTGGGGGTTGTTAGAATGGTGGGCAGCGTGTCCACCGGCGCGCGACCAGCGGGTCCGTCATGAGCATCGTCGAAAACCGGAAGGCATTCCACGACTATTTTATCGAGGAACGCCTGGAAGCCGGACTTGCACTGGAAGGCTGGGAAGTCAAGGCCATCCGGGCCGGGCGCGCCCATCTCAAGGAAGCGTATGTCGTCGTGCGCAAAGGCGAGATCGTGCTGCTCGGCGCGCACATCACGCCGCTGACCACCGCGTCGACCCATGTGCACGCCGACCCGACGCGCACGCGCAAGCTGCTGATGCACCGCGAGGAGATCAACCGGCTGGTCGGCAAGGTCGAACGGGCAGGGTACACGCTTGCGCCGCTGGACCTCCATTACAAGGCCGGACGCATCAAGCTCGAGATCGGGCTCGCCAAGGGCAAGAAGCAGCACGACAAGCGCGACACGATCAAGGAGCGCGAGTGGAGCCGCGAGCAGCAGCGGCTCCTGCGCAACCGGACCGGCGGCGCCCGCGTGCGCGGCGCGGCCTGAGGATCGACGAGAACCCCGGCGGGGCAGGCAGTGCGATGACCGACACCGACGACTCGCGCTTCGCGCACGGGCTCGACCGCAACGGCGCGAACCACGTCCCGCTGTCGCCGGTGGGATTCCTCGAGCGCAGCGCGCTCGTGTACCCCGACAAGGTCGCCGTCCGGCACGGCCGCCTGGCCTACACGTACCGCGAGTTCGAGGCGCGCTGCCGCCGTCTCGCGTCGGCGCTGGCCGCGCATGGCATCGCGCACGGCGACACGGTCGCGGTGATGGCGCCGAACGTGCCGGCGCTGCTCGAGGCGCACTACGCGGTGCCCGCGCTGGGTGCCGTGCTCAATCCGCTCAACGTCCGCCTCGATCCCGCGACGATCGCGTTCTGCCTCGCGCACGGCAACGCAAAGATACTGCTCACCGACGCGGAGTTTGCGCCCGGTCGTGAAGGCGGCGCTCGCGCAGGTCGCGCGACCGCCGGTCGTCATCGACATCGACGACAGCGAAGGGCCTGCCGGGGAGCGCCTGTCGTCGGTCCGGTACGAGGATCTGCTCGCAGGCGGCGATCCGGCGTTCGTGTGGCCCGGGCCGCGCGACGAATGGAATGCGCTGGCACTGCTCTACACGTCCGGCACCACCGGCGATCCGAAGGGCGTGGTCTACCACCATCGCGGCGCGTACCTGAACGCGCTCGGCAACGCGCTCGCGTTCCGCCTGGCGCCGGACAGCGTGTACCTGTGGACGCTGCCGATGTTCCACTGCTGCGGCTGGACGTACACGTGGGCGGTGACCGCCGCGGCGGGCACGCACGTGTGCCTGCGCCGCGTCGACCCCGCGCGCATCTTTCCCGCGATCCGCGAGCACCGCGTCACTCACCTGTGCGGCGCGCCGATCGTGCTCACGCTGCTGATCCACGCGCCGGAGGACGTGAAGCAGCGCTTCGACCACATCGTCGACGTTGCCACCGGCGGCGCGGCGCCGCCGTCCGCCGTCATCGAGGCGATGGAGGCGATGGGCTTTCGCGTCACGCACCTCTACGGGCTCACGGAGTCCTATGGCCCGGCCACGCTGTGCGCGCCGCAGGACGACTGGGCGGCGCTGTCGCTGACCGAACGCGCGCAGAAGATGGCGCGGCAGGGCGTGCCCATGCCCACGCTCGCGCAATTCCAGGTGGGCAATCCCGACACCGGCGCGCCGGTGCCGCGCGACGGTCGCACGCTGGGCGAGGTGATGCTGCGCGGCAATACGATCATGAAGGGCTACCTCGGCAATCCCGCTGCGACGACCGCCGCGTTCGCGCACGACTGGTACCACTCGGGGGACCTCGCCGTCTGGCATGCCGACAACTACATCGAGATCAAGGACCGCAGCAAGGACATCATCATCACGGGCGGCGAGAACGTGAGTTCGCTCGAAGTCGAGGAGTGCCTCTACCGCCATCCGTCGGTGATGGAGGCGGCCGTCGTCGCGCGGCCCGACGCGACGTGGGGCGAGACGCCGTGCGCGTTCGTCACGCTGAAGGAGGGTGCGCCGCCCATCGACGCGGCGGAAATCGTCGCGTGGTGCCGCGCGCGGATCGCGCACTTCAAGGCGCCGAGGACCGTCGTGTTCGGACCGCTGCCGAAGACCGCGACCGGCAAGATCCAGAAATTCGTGCTGCGCCAGCACGCGCGCGAGATCGAGCCATGACGGGCACGGCGGGCATGTTCGCCCCCGACCTCATGGCCGGCCGCGTCGCGCTCGTGACCGGCGCATCGAGCGGCCTGGGGCGCCACTTCGCCCGGCTGCTTGCGCGGCATGGCGCGACCGTGGTCCTGGCGGCAAGGCGCGTCGACGCGCTCTCGGCGCTGGCGGCCGAACTGCAGGCGTCCGGGGCGACCGCGCACGCGGTGGCCCTCGACGTGCGCGACCCCGGCAGCCCGCCGCGCGCGGTCGCCGAAGCGCTCGCGCGCGCAGCGCGCGTCGACGTGCTGATCAACAATGCGGGCGTGGCGGTCACGCGGCCCGCGGTCGCGACCACCGAGGACGACTGGACGAGCGTCGTCGACACCAATCTGTCCGGCGCCTTTCGCGTCGCGCGCGCCGTCGCGCAGCCGATGATCGACGCGGGGCAGGGCGGCGCGATCGTCAACATCGCGTCGATCCTGGGCAACCGCGTGGCGCCGCAGCTGCCCGCCTACATCGCGGCCAAGGCGGGGTTGCTGCGCCTCACCGAGGCGCTGGCGCTCGAGTGGGCGCGCCACCGCATCCGCGTCAATGCGCTGGCCCCCGGCTACATCGAGACCGAACTCAACCGCGACTTCCTGCATTCGCCCGCCGGCGAGTCGCTGGTCAAGCGCGTCGCGCTGCGCCGCTTCGGCATGCCGGACGACCTCGACGGCGCGCTGCTGCTGCTCGCCTCCGATGCCGGGCGGTACATGACCGGCACGACGATCACCGTCGACGGCGGGCACTCGCTCGCGTGGCTCTAGCGGTTCCGGTTCATGATGTCGATTCCGTGCTGCATGAACTGCACTCCATCGTCGTCCCCGCGAAGGCGGGGACCCAGCGTCGGCTGCCCGGCAGGCATTGTGGCTGTCACGACGACACTGGGTCCCCGCCTTCGCGGGGACGACGGTCAGCGGCATGCGCGTCGCGTGCACCACCGCTTCGCCCTGACACGCTGCGTCTGACATTCGCACAGGCTTTCGACCCCTCCATTTCCAGGAGACGTCCATGGAATTCAAGCTGCCCGCCGACGTCGAGGCGCTGCGCCTTCGCGTCGCCGCGTTCGTCCGCGACCGGATTATCCCGCTCGAAGCCGATCGCGCGAACTACGACGAGCACGAGAACATCCGCACCGACGTGCTCGATCGCGTGCGTGCGGAGGTGAAGGCCGCGGGTCTCTGGGCGCCGCAGGTGCCGAAGGCATTGGGCGGGCTGGGCCTGAACGTGGTCGCGCGCGCGGCGCTGTACGAGGAAATGAACCTGTCGATCTTCGGACCCGCGTGCTTCAACGCGGCGGCGCCCGACGACGGCAACATGACGGTGCTGGGCAAGGTCGCCACCGACGCGCAGAAGGCGCGCTGGCTGGCGCCGATCGTCGCGGGGCGGGTGCGTTCCGCGTTCGTGATGACCGAACCGCACCCGGGCAGCGGCTCGGACCCCGCGATGATGCTGACCACCGCCGTCCGCGACGGTGACGACTGGGTCGTGCACGGGCGCAAGTGGTTCATCACCGGCGCGGAGTCGGCGCAGGTGTTCATCCTGGTCGCGAAGACCGGCGACGATCCGCGGCGCGGTCTCTCGGCGTTCCTGTTCGACCGCGACCAGCCCGGATGGCGGATCGTGCGGCGGATTCCGATCATGGGCCCCGAGGAACACGGCGGCCACTGCGAGCTCGAGTTCGACGGCCTGCGCATTCCGGACAGCGCGCGCCTGATGAACGTCGGCGACGGGCTCAAGGTCACGCAGATCCGGCTGGGCACCGCGCGGCTCACGCACTGCATGCGCTGGCTGGGTCTCGCGCGGCGGTCGCTCGCGATCGGACTCGACTACGTGACGGAGCGGCAGAGCCACGGCCGGCCGCTGTCGGCGCTCGACAGCGTGCAGGGGATGCTGGGCGAGGCGGCGATGCGGATCGAGATCGGGCGGCTGCTCACGATGCGCGCCGCGGCCAAGCTCGACGCGGGCGACTTCGCGCGCAAGGAAATCTCGATGGCGAAGGTGGTGGTCGCCGACGCGCTGCAGCAGGCGGTCGACACCGGCATCCAGCTGAACGGCGCGCGCGGCTACTCGAAGGACACCGTGCTCGAATGGATCTACCGGTACGCGCGCCAGGCGCGCTTGGTCGACGGCGCGTCGGAGGTGCACAAGGGTGTCCTCGCGCGCTTCCTGCTCGAGGAGCGCGACGCGTTCTGGGGGTGGGACGCCCCCGTCTAGCCGGTGTTCACTGCCGCGTGTGGCCGATTGCAGTAACATCCGACGCGGTGAGGCGCACGGGGGATGGCGTCGATGAACGACAACGGCCAGCGACAGCGGCTGGCGGCAATTCTCGCCGCGGACGCGGCCGGGTATTCGCGGCTCATGGAGGCGGACGAACGCGCCACCGTCGCGGCCCTTGACGCCGCGCGCGCGGTCTTCCGCGCCGGCATCGAATCCAATGGCGGCCGTGTCATCGACATGGCCGGCGACTCGGTACTGGCGATCTTCGAGACGGCGGCCGGTGCCGTCGTGGCCGCACTTGCCATCCAGCGCTCGCTCGCAGCCTCCGGGCGCGAGGTCGCGGAGGCGCGCCGCATGCGGTTTCGCGTCGGCGTGCATCTCGGTGACGTCATCGAGAAGTCGGAGGGCAGCGTCTACGGCGACGGCGTCAACATCGCGGCACGACTGCAGGCGCTGGCGGTGCCCGGCGGCATCGTGGTCTCCGAGGCGGTGCGTGGCGCCGTCAAGAATCGAGTCTCGGCGAACTTCGTGGAACTCGGCGCACAGGCGGTGAAGAACATCGCGGACCCGGTGCGGGCGTTCGCCGTGCTGTGCCCGGAATTCGATCTGGCGGCGCGGTCCCCGGCGGCCGGGAAGTCCCCGCACCGGCCTGCGCGGCTTGCCTGGTATGGCCTCGCGGGCCTCGCGGCGCTCGGCGTGGCCGCCTGGGGCGTCTTCGCGCTGCGCACCGTGGACGCGCCCGCGGCGCCCGCGGTTGCCGGGGCCACGCCCGCGGTCTCGGCGCAGCCGGGCAGGCTCGCGATCGCGGTGCTCCCGTTCGACAACCTGAGCGGCGATCCGGCACAGGCGTACTTCGCGGACGGCATCACCGAGGATCTCATCACCGACCTGTCGAAGGTCGGCGGCCTGACCGTGATCGCGCGCAATTCGACGTTCCAGTACAAGGGCAAGGCGCAGGACGTGCGCGAGATCGGCCGCGCGCTCGGGGCGCGCTACATCCTCGAAGGAAGCGTGCGCAGGATCGGCGACAGTGTGCGCATCAATGCGCAGTTGATCGACGCGCAGACCGGCGCCCATCTATGGGCGGAACGCTCGGACGGCGAGTTCGGGAAGATCTTCGCGCTGCAGGACGCCATCGCCCGCAATGTCGCGAAGGCGCTATCCGTCGATCTCACCAAGGACGACCGCGCGCGGGTGGCCAAGCGTGGTACCGGGAATGCGCTGGCCTACGACATGCTGCTCAAAGGCTGGGAACATTACCTGCGGCAGACACCGGACGAGTTCCGGCTGGCGCTGGAGGACTTCAAGCGGGCGTCCGAGCTCGACCCCGACTATGGGCGGGCATGGGCGGCGCTCGCGGCGGTCCATTGGGAGAGCTACACGCGCTACTGGGGTCCTTCGCTGGGGCTTTCCCGGCACACCCAGTACGACGCCGAGCAGTATCTGGCCAAGGCGATGCGCGATCCGACGCCGCTTGCGCACGAAGTGGCGAGTGCAATGCTCCTGCACGCCGGGCAACACGACCAGGCGCTGGCCGAGGCGCAGAAGGCCATCGCGGCGGACCCCAACGACGCGGACGGCTACGTGGCGCTGGCAAGCGCGCTGAGCCTTTCGGGTCGCCCTGCCGAAGCGCTCGAGGCAGTCGAGAAGGGCATGCGCCTCAACCCGCATTTTCCGTCGAGCTATGCCTACCAGCGCGGCCTGGCGCTGTTCGGACAGAAGCGGTTGGACGAGTCGGCTGCTTCCCTGGAGCGCGCGCTCGAACTCAACCGCGATGACTACTGGTCGCAGCGGCTGTTGCTCGCGGTCTACGGTCTGCAGGGGCGCAGCGCCGACGCGGACCGGCTCACGCACGAGATTCGCGAGCGTGACCGGCGCGGACGCGTGACGAGCCATGACCCGCTGTCGATCCGCGGCATCACCTACTGGTATCCGTTCGCGAAGGCGGAAGATGCGCAGCGGTTCGCCTCCGGACTCGCCAAGGCTGGCATCCCGGACTAGCGGCGCGCGCTCAGAATCGGGCGGCCTCTCCCGGCTTGAGGTCGAGCATCCTGATCGGCGCGTTGCCCAGCGCCGCCTTGAACTCCGCGGGTGTCCGGTTGATGGCCGGGAACGTTCCATAGTGCATCGGGATCACGTGCTTCGGCCTGACGAACTCCCGCATCGCGTACGCCGCGCGCTCGGGATCCATCGTGAAGTGCCCGCCGATGCAGACCAGCGCGAGGTCGGGCTTGTAGAAGCGCCCGATCAGCGCCATGTCGCCGAAGGCGTCGGTGTCGCCCGTGTGATAGACCTTGAAGCCGTTTTCGAACTCGATCACGAACCCGACCGCCACGCCGGCCTCGAGGTACCGGGGTCCGGCCGTGTCGGGCTTCACGACCGACATGTCGAGCGACGACGAGTGCTCGGCCTTCACCATGTGGACCTTGATCCCCGGACCGAGCGGGGCAACCATGCCCCCTTTGTTGAGCGGGATCGTCTTCGTCGGGTCGAGCGCGCCGACGGCGACGAGATTGTTGACGAGTTCGTAGTTGGCGATCACCGTCGCGCCGGTCAGCGTCGCGAGTTCGACCATGTCCCCGACATGGTCGGGGTGGCCGTGCGTGATGAGGATCAGGTCCACCTTCCCGACCGCGGCGAGGTCCTTGTACTTCGGCGGCGTCCGCGGGTTCTTCTTGAGGAACGGATCGGTGACGATCACTTTGCCCGAAGTGCTCGTGAGCCGGAATGCGGAATGTCCAAGCCAAAGGACCTCCACCTGCTGCGCGGTGGCATTGGCGACGCACCAGCACAGCGCGACAGTCGCAAGCGCGATTCGAAGACGGGTGGCGGGCATGCTGACCTTTGCGGAGGGCAACCGCGCAATGCTACCGCGATCCGCCGCCCGCCTGAAGCGGTCAGTCGAGCAGCAGGCCTGCCACGTCGTTGGACATCTGGCCGCACGACGGATGCGAGGCCTCGATCTGCGCGGCGAACGCATTCTCGTTTGTCTCGAGGTTGGACAGCGTGAAGGTCCCGCTCGGCCCGTCGGCGCAGACGTAGTTGCCGGTCACGCGGCCCAGGCGTCCATGCTGCTCATACGTGCCCGTGTACATGCAGGCGGCCTTCTTGCCGTCGAACCACATGCGAAACGCGCTTCCGCTCTGCTCGACGTCGATGAGCCCGTCGTCGTAGGTGAACGCCGGCGTGAACCCGCCGGTGCAGTCGCGGTAGTTCGCGCGCTGCACGCCGCGGTAGAGGCCCGTCCAGTCGCGGGTCCGGAACGTGAAGCGCGTCATCGTCTTCTGCACGGTCACGCCGCCGACGTCGTACTTCAAGATCGCCGAACTCGGGCCGGTCGCCTCGAAGATGAGTTCGCCCACCGGGGTGGCCTGCACCTGCGCCGGGTCGAACGCGCCGGCGTGATACGGGCCGGTGGTCCGGTACAGCGCACCCTTGAAGCCGGGGTTGCCCTGCATGTCGAATCCGTAGCGGACGCCGGTCGCCGTGTACCACGTCGGCTGCCGGTCGTTGCCGTAGACATACAGCGCGACGAACGCGATGTCCTCCTGCTGCGTGATGCTCAGGCCCCAGCCCGACTCGCCCTCGGCCCACCAGTGGTCGCTGACGTTGATGCGCGATGCGGCGGCGACGGGAAGCGCGAGCGCGAGAAGCGTGGCCAGGACCACGTGACGTAACCAGTTCATTTTGCGGGTGTCCTCGATGATCCGCGAACGTTCGCGGGACGTTCGGATCTTCGCGGAACCGGACTTACGAATGACTGACGGATGGGCGATCGGCGTTCGCGGCCGGCGGCGTGCGGCGGTCGGCCAGAAGCGCTTCCGCGGCGGCTTCCCCGCGGCGGACGGCGGCTTCCAGTGTGGCCGGATATTCGTCGTCGAGGTAGTCGCCGGCGATGTAGATGCCAGGCGCCAGCCGCGGGCCGGCGAGGCGCGCGCGACCCGGCGTGCACGCGTACGTTGCCCGCTTTTCGGCGACCACCTGCGACCATGCGCAAGGCCGCAACCGGGGGTCGAGGCGGCGCAACTGCGCGTCGATCGCCCGGGCCAGCGCGTCGTTGGACAGCGCGTCGTGGGGGCCGTGCGCGCTGACGACCACGGACAGCAATTGCGCGAGCGCCGGGCGATCGGCCGCCTCGGCGCGCGCCAGGATGTCCGGCCGGTCGAAAGCCCACTGACCCGGCGCGTCGTCGAGCCGCCACATCGCGCCGCGGCGCGCCGTGCGCGCCGCGTAGCCCAGCCAGGCCGTCACGATCGGCTCGAACGCCAGCGCATCGAGCACGGCGATCGCTTCGGGCAGCGGTGGATGCGCGGCCAGCGCTTCCTGCGCGAACGCCTGCCGCAATTGGTGCGGACCCACGGCCACGATGGCGGCCGCCGCCGGCTCCGCCCTCCCGTCGATCGCGAGCGTGACGCCACCGCGCGACGCGGCGACGACCTGCGCGCGCGCGCCTGTCCGCACTGCGCCACCGCGCGTGGCGACGTACGCCGCCGCGGCCTCGGGAAAGAGGGACGACAGGTCCGTCGCCGGCACGACGCAGTCGCTCGCGCGCGGCACACCTGCGAACGTCGCCCGCAGCACATTCGCGAACACCTGCGCCGACGCCGTTGCGGCCGGCGTGTTGAGCGCGGCGATGCACAGCGGCTCCCACAGCCGCTGCGCGACCCGCGGCGGCAGCGGTTCGAGCATGCGTGCAACCGTCTCGCGCGGAGGGCGTGCGAAGCCCGTGCGCTCGAGGTCGCGGAACCACCGGAGGTTCGCGATGCGCTCCGCCAGCGTGAGCCCGCGGGCGCAGAGCAGGCCCCACAGGAGGCCCAGGCGTCCCGGCAGCCGGCCGGCGTCGAGCGTCAGTGCGTCGTCCGCAACGGTGCCGAACGCGCGCAGCGCAAGCGGGCCTCGGACATAGGGCAGCGCGGTGTTGCCGCCGTGCACGCGCGCGATCAGCGCGAGTGTTCGCGCATAGGCGCCGAGCAGCAGGTGCTGGCCGTTGTCGAGCGGCAGGCCGTCGCGCATCACGCGGCGTGCGCGTCCGCCGACGACGGGCGCGGTCTCGAACACCGTCACGGGGACGCCGGCGTCCGCCAGCGTGACCGCGGCGGCCATGCCCGCCCAGCCGCCGCCGACGATCGCCACGGGCGCGGGCGTCACGGGCGGCGCGTGCATTCGTTCATGCAGGAATCCGGCGCAACGAGGCGCGGGGCCTGGCCGCTGCCGCGTGCCTGCGCGTTGATTTGCGGACGGCGGCGATCCGATGCGTGCGCGGCTTCATCCGAGCGCCACCTCATCCGCCGCGCGAGGTCTTCCACGCGATCCACAGCTTGCGCAGCGGCGTCAGCGACGTGCGGCGGTCGAGCACCCGGTACCCGTCACGCGCGATCTCGTCGAGCAGCGTGCGGTAGATCGCGGCCATGATGAGGCCGGTGCGCTGGGCCCGGCGGTCGACCAGGGGCAGCTGCGCCAGCGCGCGTGCATACCAATCCTGCGCGCGCGCCACCTCGAATGCGAGCAGCGCGCGCACGGGATCGGAATACTCGGCGCGCAGCAGCGCGGACGGCGCGACGCCGAAGCGCGCGAGGTCCTCCTGCGGCAGGTAGATGCGTCCGAGCCGGGCATCCTCGCCGACGTCGCGGCAGATGTTGGTCAGCTGGAACGCGACGCCCAGGTCGCGCGCGTAGCCGCGGGTACGCGGATCGGTGTAGCCGAAGATCTCCGCGGACAGCAGGCCCACGACACCCGCGACGCGGTGGCAGTAGAGTTCGAGCGCGGCGAAGTCCACGTAGCGCACCTGCTCCAGGTCCATCGCCATGCCGTCGATGACCGTCTGGAAATGCTCGGCGGGCAGCGCGAACTCGCGCACGATGGGGGCGAGCGCCTGGGCGACCGGATGCGCGGGCGTGCCGTCGAAGGCGCGCGCGATCTCCTGGCGCCACCACGCGAGCTTGGTGCGCGCCACCGCGGGGTCCGACACCTCGTCGACGACATCGTCGACCTCGCGGCAGAACGCGTAGAGGGCGGTGATCGCGCGGCGCCGCGGCGGCGGCAGGAACATGAAGCTGTAGTAGAAACTCGAGCCGCTCTGCGCGGCCTTCTTCTGGCAATACTCGTCGGGTGTCATGCCGCCGCGCTTCGGGAAGGAACGACTGCATGGTACGCGACGGCGCACCAGTCGCGCGTGCGCAGCACCGGGCGCTGCGTGAACACGTCGCCGCCGACCGCGTCGATCCGCGCCAGGATGCGCAGGCCGCCTTCGATCACCGCCGACAATTCGAGTGCCAGCCGCCAGGGCAGCCGCCGCGTCAGCGGCCGCCCGGACTGGAGCAGGCGGCGCGCGCGGGCGGTCTCGAACGCGCAGAGCGCGCGCCACTTCGCGTCGGCGCGGCGGGCGCCGATGTCGGCTTCCGCGATGCCGAAGCGCGCGAGATCCTCGAGCGGGATGTAGACGCGGCCCTTGGCCCAGTCGATCGCGACGTCCTGCCAGAAATTGGTGAGCTGCAGGCCGGTGCAGATCGCATCGCTCGCCGCGAGGTTTTCCTCGGTGACGGCGCCGTAGAGCGCGAGGACGATGCGGCCGACCGGATTGGCGGAGCGCCGGCAGTAATCGGCGAGCGCCGCGTAATCGGCGTAGCGGGTGACGGTGACATCCTGGGCAAACGCGGACAGGAGGTCGTGGAACGGCGGCAGCGGAAGCGCGTGCTCGCGGATCGCGGCCGCCAGCGCCGGAAACGGCGGCGTGGCGGGCGTATCGCCGGCCGCGATGGCGTCGAGCGCGGCGTCGTAGGCGGCGAGCGCCGCCAGGCGCGCCTCCGGTCGTGCGTCGCCTTCGTCGGCCAGGTCGTCCGCGGCGCGTGCGAAACGATAGACGGCCACGACCGCCGGCCGCAGGCGCGCCGGAACCAGGCGCGACGCGACGGGAAAATTTTCGTAATGACCGACGGACACTTGATTTGGGGCGAACGGCGGGAAAAGGACAAGCTATCGAGCGCGCACCGGGGGTTGCGCGCGGGCGGGCGCAGCGCCGGGCAGGGGTTTTCTGCTATAGTAACCCGTTCGGCGCAAGCGGCTTCTCGCCGGTCCGGACTTCGCGTGCAGCGAAAGTGGCGGAATTGGTAGACGCACCAGCCTTAGGAGCTGGCGGGGAAGCCCGTGGGGGTTCGAGTCCCCCCTTTCGCACCACATCCACCTTCAGGCAGCAAGGATCGACAAGAACATGCAAAGCACGTTGGAAACCCTGGGTCAGCTGGAGCGCCGCCTGAGCGTCGCGGTACCGCTAACGGACATCGAAGGCGAGATCGGCAAGCGCCTGGCGCGGCTCGCGAAGACCGTGAAGCTGCCGGGATTCCGTCCCGGCAAGGTGCCGATCAAGATGGTCGAGCAGCAGTACGGCCCGCAGGTCCGCTCGGACGTCATCACCGACGCCGTGCAATCCAGTTTCGACGAAGCGGTGCGCGAGAAGAATCTGCGCGTCGCCGGCACGCCCCGGATCGAGCCCAAGAACGATGCCTCGCCGGCCGACGGCACGCTCGAGTTCGCCGCCGTGTTCGAGGTCTATCCCGAGATCAAGGTTGGCGACATCGCGAGCTGCCAGATCGAGCGGCCGCAAGTCGAGGTCACGCCCGCCGACGTCGATCGCACGATCGGTGTGCTGCGCCGCCAGCGTGCGGTCTTCAAGCCCGTGACCGACGCCGCGACGACCGACGATCGCGTGCAGGTGGACTTCTCGGGCACCATCGACGGCGTCGAGTTCGCCGGTGGCCAGGCGAAGGACTTCGCGATCACGCTGGGCGAGGGCCGCATGCTGCCCGAGTTCGAGGCCGCGCTCGTCGGCATGAAGGCCGGCGAGACGAAGACCTTTCCGCTGACGTTCCCTGCCGACTATCACGGCAAGGACGTGGCCGGCAAGACGGCGGAATTCTCGCTGACGGTCAAGGACGTGGCGCGTCCGGAAATCCCGCCGCTCGACGCGGAATTCGCGAAGGCGTTCGGCATGAAGTCGGGGTCGGTCGACGACCTGCGCGCCGAGGTCGAGTCGAACCTGAAGCTCGAACTGAAGCGCAAGCTCGAAACGGTGCTGAAGGACCAGGCACTGCGCGGCCTGCGCGAGAAGACCGAGATCACGCTGCCGAAGTCGCTCGTCGAGAGCGAATCCGTGCAGCTGCTGCGCCGCATGGCGCAGAACCTGCAGCAACAGGGAATGAAGCCCGAGGACATCAAGCTCACGCCCGACCTCTTCCGCCAGCAGGCCGAGGATCGCGTGGCGCTCGGCCTCATCCTGGGCGAACTCGTCCGCGACGAGAAGCTCTTCGCCAAGCCCGAGCAGGTCAAGGCGATGGTGCAGGAAATCGCGCAGACGTACGAGCAGCCGGACGCGGTCGTCCGCTGGCACTACGAGAAGCCCGAGCGCCTCGCCGAATTCGAGGCGCTGGCGGTCGAGCACAACGTGGTCGAGTGGGTGCTCGCCAAGGCGACCGTCAAGGACGTCCCGGCGACGTTCGAGGCGCTGATGGGACCGGCGCGCACCTGATGCCGCGCGCGGTCGCGCACTCGCTGCCGCGGGTGCGCGCCCGCCGATCGGCCCGTTCGAAGGCGTGAATCGCGGCGTCGATCATGGCGCCCGTCGCGATTGCCGCATAATGCGACGGTGGCGGCGGTCTCCGGCACGATTCCTGCGGCGCTAAGGGTGGGGTCTTTCTCGGCTTCCGGCCTTGTCACAGGGTCGGGTCGGACCCATCTGGTCTTCGGTCGTGCTCCAGGCAACCGCCACCGCTATCTGTATCCCACAACGCATCCGGTAACCCTGCCGCAATATCGGCGATCCCAGGACAGACGAACGTGACCCTTACCCCGAACCCGCAAGCAGCGATGACCGAAACCACGGCGCTCGGCCTCGTGCCGATGGTGATCGAGCAGAGTGGACGCGGCGAACGCGCCTACGACATCTATTCGCGCCTGCTCAAGGAACGCGTCGTGTTCCTGGTCGGACCGGTCAACGACTCGACCGCCAACCTGATCGTCGCGCAGATGCTGTTCCTCGAGTCCGAGAACCCGGACAAGGACATCCACTTCTACATCAACTCCCCGGGCGGGGGCGTGTCGGCCGGCATGGCGATCTACGACACGATGCAGTTCATCAAGCCGGACGTGTCGACGCTCTGCGTGGGCATGGCGGCCAGCATGGGCGCCTTCCTGCTGGCGGCGGGCGCCAAGGGCAAGCGGTTCGCGCTGCCCAACTCGACGGTGATGATCCACCAGCCGTCGGGCGGCTTCCAGGGGCAGGTGTCGGACATCGAGCGCCACGCCCAGTACGCGATCGACCTGAAACGCCGGTTCGTGTCGCTGATGGCCGGATTCACCGGCCGGTCCGTGGAACAGGTCGAACTCGACCATGACCGCGATCGCTTCCTTTGGGCGGAAGAAGCCCAGGAATATGGCATCATCGACAAGGTCTTGCAGAAACGGGTCTCGGGCGCGTAGAGTTGTCCGAGATTTCCCGACAGGTTTCACTCACAGGTCGTTGAATGCCCGAAAAATCTTCCGGCGATAAGCTGCTGTACTGCTCCTTCTGCGGCAAGAGCCAGCACGAGGTGCGCAAGCTCATCGCGGGCCCGTCGGTCTTCATCTGCGACGAGTGCATCGAGCTGTGCAACGACATCATCCGCGAGGAGGGTGCCGGGTCGGAGGCTGCCCGCACGGATCGCAACAAGCTGCCGACGCCGCACGAGATCCGCCAGTCGCTCGACCAGTACGTGATCGGGCAGGAGCCGGCGAAGAAGATCCTGTCGGTCGCCGTCTACAACCACTACAAGCGCCTCGAAGTCAGCAACAAGGACGACGAGGTCGAGCTCGCGAAGAGCAACATCCTGCTGATCGGCCCCACGGGGTCCGGCAAGACGCTGCTCGCGCAGACGCTCGCGCGGCTCCTCGACGTGCCGTTCGTGATCGCCGATGCGACGACCCTCACCGAGGCGGGCTACGTCGGCGAGGACGTCGAGAACATCATCCAGAAGCTGCTGCAGAAGTGCGACTACGACATCGAGAAGGCGCAGCGCGGCATCGTCTACATCGACGAGATCGACAAGATCTCGCGCAAGAGCGACAACCCGTCGATCACGCGCGACGTCTCCGGCGAAGGCGTGCAGCAGGCGCTGCTGAAGCTGATCGAAGGCACGATCGCGTCGGTGCCGCCGCAGGGCGGCCGCAAGCACCCGAACCAGGAGTTCGTGCAGGTCGACACGACGAACATCCTGTTCATCTGCGGCGGTGCGTTCGACGGCCTGGAAAAGATCATCCGCCAGCGCACGGCCAAGACGGGCATCGGCTTCGGCGCGGAAGTCGCGAGCCCCGAGGACCGCAAGAACATCACGCTGCTCCTGCGCAACACGGAGCCCGAGGACCTCATCAAGTTCGGACTCATTCCCGAGTTCGTGGGCCGGCTGCCGGTGGCGGCGACGCTCGACGAGCTGGACGAGGCCGCGCTGATCCAGATCCTGGTCGAGCCGAAGAACGCGCTGCTCAAGCAGTACCAGAAGATGTTCCGGATGGAGGGCGTCGAGCTCGAGATCCGCGAACCCGCGCTGCGGGCGATCGCCCGCAAGGCGCTGGCCCGCAAGACCGGCGCCCGCGGCCTGCGCTCCATCCTCGAGCAGGTGCTGCTCGACGTGATGTACGACCTGCCGTCGCTGTCGAATCTCGCGCGCGTCGTCGTCGACGAGTCGACGATCGCCAACGACGGCAAGCCCCTCCTGATGTTCGCCGACCCGCCCAAGATGGCGGCCGCGCACTCGTAATTTCCTGTTTCCAAAGGAAAACTGAAGGTTGAGACCGAGGGACGGCTTGACAGGCCGCCCCGGCGACCCCATTTTCCCTGGGCTCCCCATTCCTCCCCGAAAGACGCCATGTCCCAAGACACGAATCTTCCGTCCGACCTAGCCGCGGTGCCGCTGCTGCCGTTGCGCGACGTCGTCGTCTTCCCGCACATGGTCATTCCGCTGTTCGTCGGCCGTCCGAAGTCGATCAAGGCGCTCGACATGGCGATGGACGCAGGCAAGCACATCCTGCTGGTCGCGCAGAAGCAGGCGGCCAAGGACGACCCGGGTGCCGAGGATCTCTACGAGATCGGCAGCATCGCGACGGTGCTGCAGATGCTGAAGCTCCCCGACGGCACCGTGAAGGTGCTGGTCGAGGGCACGCAGCGCGCCCGCATCGCGAGCGTGGTCGACCGCGGCGGCGAGTACCTCGTCGCGCAGGCGGTGCCGCTGCCCGCCGATACCGGCAGCGCGAACGAGGTCGAGGCGATGCGCCGGGCGCTGCTCGCGCAGTTCGACCAGTACGTGAAGCTCAACAAGAAGATCCCGCCCGAGATCCTGACCTCGATGTCCGGCATCGACGACGGCGGCCGCCTGGCCGACGCCATCGCCGCGCACCTGCCGCTCAAGCTCGAGCAGAAGCAGCAGATCCTCGAGATGAGCGAGGTCGGCAAGCGCCTCGAGCACCTGCTCGGCGTCCTCGAGGGCGAGGTCGACATCCTGCAGGTCGAGAAGCGCATCCGCGGCCGCGTGAAGCGCCAGATGGAGAAGAGCCAGCGCGAGTACTACCTGAACGAGCAGGTCAAGGCGATCCAGAAGGAACTGGGCGAGGGCGACGAGAACGCCGACCTCGAGGAAATGGAAAAGAAGATCAAGGCCGCCCGGATGTCGAAGGAAGCCGAGGCCAAGGCGATGACCGAGCTGAAGAAGCTCAAGATGATGTCGCCGATGTCCGCCGAGGCCACCGTCGTGCGCAACTACATCGACACGCTGACGTCGCTGCCGTGGCGCAAGAAGAGCAAGATCAGCAAGGACCTGGCGAACGCCGTGCAAGCATCCTCGACGCCGACCACTACGGCCTCGAGAAGGTCAAGGAACGCATCGTCGAGTACCTCGCGGTGCAGCAGCGCGTCGACCGGCTGAAGGCGCCGATCCTGTGCCTCGTCGGCCCGCCCGGCGTGGGCAAGACGTCGCTCGGCCAGTCGATCGCCAAGGCCACCGGCCGCAAGTTCGTCCGGATGTCGCTGGGCGGCGTGCGCGACGAGGCCGAGATCCGCGGCCACCGCCGCACGTACATCGGCTCGATGCCCGGCAAGATCCTGCAGAACATGACGAAGGTCGGCGTGCGCAATCCGCTGTTCCTGCTCGACGAAGTCGACAAGATGGGCCAGGACTTCCGCGGCGACCCGTCGTCGGCGCTGCTCGAGGTGCTCGATCCGGAGCAGAACGACACGTTCGTCGACCACTACGTCGAGGTCGAGTACGACCTGTCCGACGTGATGTTCGTCGCGACGGCCAACACGATGAACATCCCGGCGCCGCTGCTCGACCGGATGGAAGTGATCCGCCTGTCCGGCTACACCGAGGACGAGAAGATCGCGATCGCGAAGCAGTACCTGCTGCCGAAGCAGATGAAGAACAACGGCATCAAGGCCGACGAGCTGCACGTATCCGACAGCGCGCTGCGCGACATCGTGCGCTACTACACGCGCGAGGCCGGCGTGCGCAGCCTCGAGCGCGACATCAGCAAGATCTGCCGCAAGGTGGTGAAGGCGCTGCTGCTGAAGGAGTCCGAAGGCAAGGCGCGCAAGGCGAAGAGCCCGGTCGAGATCAACTCGAAGAACCTCGACAAGTACCTGGGCGTGCGCCGCTTCACGTACGGCATCGCCGAGAAGCAGAACCAGGTGGGCCAGGTCACCGGACTCGCGTGGACCGAGGTCGGCGGCGACCTGCTGACGATCGAGGCCGTCGCGCTGCCCGGCAAGGGCAAGACCACGTCCACGGGCAAGCTGGGCGACGTGATGAACGAGTCGATCGCCGCGGCGCTGTCGGTCGTGCGCAATCGCTCGAAGCAGCTCGGCATCGCGTCGGACTTCTACACGAAGACCGACCTGCACATCCACCTGCCGGAAGGCGCGACGCCGAAGGACGGCCCGTCCGCGGGCGGCGCGATCGTGACGGCCATCGTGTCGATCCTGACCGGCATTCCGGTGCGCTGCGACGTCGCGATGACCGGCGAGATCACGCTGCGCGGCGAAGTGCTGCCGATCGGCGGCCTGAAGGAGAAGCTGCTGGCGGCCGGCCGCGGCGGCATCAAGACGGTGCTGATCCCGGAAGAGAACGTGAAGGACCTGGCCGAGATCCCGGACGAGATCAAGAACCGCCTCGACATCCATCCGGTGCGCTGGATCGAGCAGGTGCTGGAGCAGGCGCTCGAACGCCATCCGACGCCGCTCGCGGAGGACAAGCCGACGACGGAGACGCCGTCCGTGCCGCCGGCGCCCGCCACGGATGACAAGGCGCCCGTACTGAAGCACTGACGTCGCGATCGCACCCACCACCGGCGCGCGGAGCGGTTCGATGCTCCCGCGCCGGTGTTGCATTTGCGCCATCGCGGCGACCTGCACGCTGCGCAGCATCAATCGCATCGCTTCAATCATGTGCGCGCGCAACTTCGCGCGCAACGCGAACGCGGCGCGGCGATCTTTGCGGTTGACGAACGATGCTTGCGCGCATCGTCTTGACACTGCGAATTTGCGGGCGTTATAAACGATTACCCGACGCGCGATTCCGTGCGTCCCCAGAATGCCCGGTTGCTCTCCCTCCGCACTCCTCAGTCATAAGGGAACGCTTGTGAACAAGTCCGAATTGATCGACGCCATCGCGAAGCACGCCGACATCTCCAAGGCCGCCGCGGGCCGCGCACTCGACGCGACGGTGGACGCCATCCGCGGGTCGCTGAAGAAGGGCTCGATGGTCACGCTGGTGGGCTTCGGGTCGTTCTACGTCGGCAAGCGCACCGCGCGCGCCGGCCGCAATCCGCGCACCGGCGACGCCATCAAGATCCGCGCCGCGAAGGTGCCGAAGTTCCGCGCTGGAAAAGCGCTGAAAGATGCGCTAAACTAGCGAGCTTCGCGGGTGGCGCACCGGCAGTTCGCGCGTCAGCGATGCGGACGGGGCCGGGCCTTGAAGCGGATCCTGCGGCAGCCGCGGGGAACCTGTAGGCATCGAGGCCGGATGCGCGCCTTGCAACGGGTGCTTAGCTCAGCTGGTAGAGCGTCGCCCTTACAAGGCGAATGTCGGGAGTTCGAGCCTCTCAGCACCCACCAGATTCGTGCGGGCCGGGTCGTGGACCGGAGCGCAGATTGCCGCGGTCGCAGTCAGGCTTGCAGCACGGAGTGGTAGTTCAGTTGGTTAGAATACCGGCCTGTCACGCCGGGGGTCGCGGGTTCGAGTCCCGTCCACTCCGCCAACGATCATCGAGCAGCAATGCAGCACCGTTGCAAGAAAAGGCGAACGCGAGTTCGCCTTTTTTGTTGCCTGCGCGAGACCGCGCGGGATGTGCTCAACTTGGCGCGCACATCACGACGGTGTCCGCGCCGTCGCCTTCCGCCAGCCACCCCTTGGCCACCATCTGGTCGCGCACCGTGCGCGACGTCGTGTAGCGATGGTTGGCGTCGGCGCGGTTGCTGAACACGCGGTAGACCGGCACCTGGCCTGCGCGCGCAATTGCCGAGCGACGGCGGATACAGGTAGAGGAACGTGCTCGACTCGAGGATGAACGTCGGGTTCTTGGTCATCGTGCCGTCGCACTCGTTGGCGTCGCGGCCGAAGAAGTGGCCGTCGCCCTTGCCGGGCGGGATGTAGATGCGACAGACCGCCGACGTGCTGCTTGCCGCCGTTGCGTAGGCACTGAACGACAGCCCGGTGCGCGCCCAGCCCTTGAAGGTACCGTTGTCGAGCTTGGCGATCTCGTCGGCGGCGTAGGTGATGAAGTAGTGGTCCAGCGCGGCGTTGTAGAACTCGACGACGTTGATGGGGGCGGCGACCGCAGCACCAGTGACCGCGATGGAGCGAGTGACCGTGTCGGTCCCGCCAATGCTGTCGGACAGTCCGACCATGAACGAAAAGGAGCCGGGGGTCGTCGCGGTCCCGGAGACGACGCCGGTGGCCGCGTTCAGCGCCAAACCAGGCGGCAGGGCGCCGCTGCTGATCGACCACGTATACGGCGGGCGCCCGCCAAAGGCGGCGATTTCCACGACCACGTTGTCGCCGGCGTCCACCTCGATGGATGGCGGCAGGTTGCCGAACGCGCCCAGCGCGTTTGGAAGCTTGGGCGCATTGAACGGCGACCCCGCGACGGACGTCAGCGCGCCCGTGGAAGGATTGATGCGAAAACCATAGAGCTTGTCGGTCCCGGACGAACCGACGTAAACGAGGTCCGCGACGCTCCTGATTGCGCGTGACACCGCTCCGATGGCCTGCGGCGTACCCGCGGGCGTCAGCGCGCCGTTGGGGCCGACGGTAAATCCGCGGACGACGCTGGCAAAATAGTCGGGCCCATAGAGGAAGCGCCCTGTCGGATCCACGGTCAACCCGAAGAAGCTGCCATTGAAATCGACGACAACGCGTGTCGGCACGCCCGTCGCGGGATTGACCGAGTACGTGCCGATTCCGCTGCCGCCTGTGTAGAGATAGCGGCCGTCGGGAGTGAGTGCGAGCGCGGCGATGCGGCCGCCATTCTCGGCGTGCGGAAATGGCGAGCCAGGCACGGGCGTCAGCGCGCCCGTCGCTGCATCGATCGCGAAGACGGCAATCGCGCCATTGAAGCTGTCCGGGCCGAGGCCCACGTACAGGAAGCGTCCGGCGCGATCGATGACGGCAGGACCCGGAAATGCGCCGCCGGCCGCATAGGGGGAGCCCGGCAACGGTGTCAACGTGCCGGTCACGCGACCGATCGCATAGCCGGTGACGGTACCATTGCTGCCGTTGCCCGGCACATAGACGAAGCGCCCCGACGGGTCGATGGCCACCGCGCCTGGCAGCGTGCCGGTGGGCACGGGGACGCCGCCCGGTGGCACGGGCGACCACGCGCCGGTCGCCGCGTCGATCACGAATCCGCAGAGGCGGCCCGGCGACCCGATGCCGCCGCTCATGTATACGAACATGCCGGAAGGGTCGACTGCGGCGCCCGAGGAGCCGAGGCAATAGTCGGATCCCAGCGTACCCGCGATGGGCGTCAGCGCGCCGTAGTCCGCGATGGACTTCCGTATCGACTCCGCATGCGTACCAACAGGTTGCGCGACCCGGTGCAGTCGGACCGCGAAACCGATGGTGCCTTTGGTCGAGGGAGTCATACCCGAGTCCACATCGGTGCCCACGGCCACGTCCCAGTAGAACTGGCTTGTGAGCCGGGCGGACGTCACGTCGCTGTCGGTTGCGGCGCCGGCGCCGGACGCGACCAGCGCGGCGTACAGCAATGCCATTGTGGAGATTGTCGACATTGCATGTCGCATGCGGATTGCCAGGCGAAACGTCATTCTCGTCCCTTCGGTTGTAGAGGCACGATCTGCTGGAACATATTCACGGGCTGCGACGCCTTGCCGAATGGCGACGGCCAATGCGCGCGGGATTGCGGGCAAGGTGGCCTGTCCCGTACTGCCTCCCACTACCCGGGCGCGCACATCACGACAGTGTCCGCGCCGTCGCCTTCCGCGAGCCACCCCTTGGCCACCATCTGGTCGCGCACCGTGCGCGACGTCGTGTAGCGATGGTTGGCGTCGGCGCGATTGCTGAACACGCGATAGACCGGCACCTGGCCCGCGGCGCAGTTGCCGAGCGACGGCGGATACAGGTAGAGGAACGTGCTCGACTCGAGGATGAACGTCGGGTTCTTGGTCATCGTGCCGTCGCACTCGTTCGCGTCGCGGCCGAAGAAGTGGCCGTCGCCCTTGCCCGGCGGGATGTAGATGCGGCAGACCGCCGACGTGCCGCCCTGCGCCGCGGCCCAGGCGTTGAACGACAAGCCGGTGCGGGCCCAGCCCTTGAACGTGCCGTTGTCGAGCTTCGCGATCTCGTCGGCGACGTAGGTGATGAAGTAGTGGTCGAGCGATGCGTTGTAGAACTCGACGACGGTGACGGGCGTGGGCACGGCGCTGCCGGTGACGGTGATCGATTTCGCGCCGGATGCGGTGGCACCCAGGCTGTCCGCAACCTGCACCGTGAACGAGTAGGCGCCAGGTGATTTTGGAGCACCCGAAAATATGCCCGTGCTGGCGTTGAGGGCCATTCCCGGCGGCAAGGCGCCACTCGCTATGGACCACGTATAGGGCGGCCGTCCGCCATACGCGCCTGCCGACGCCACGACATTCTCGCCCGCATCGACCTCGATCGAAGTGGGCAGGAATGCACTGGCGGTCAGCACGCTCGGTGTCGGTTCCGACGCAACCGGTGACCCCGCCACCGGCGTGAGCGCGCCGGTCGTCGGATCGATGCGGAAGCCGTAGAGTGCGCCGGTCGAGGGATTTCCGACATAGACGAGGTCGGCGACACTCGTGATGGCCGTGACGGCGCGAGTCACCGAACCGATCCGCTGCGGCGCGCCCGCCGGCGACAACGCGCCGCCGGCGGCGATGGCGTATCCATGCAGAAGACCGTCGGTGTCGTCGACGCCGAAGAGGAATCGACCGGTCGCGTCCACCGCCAGGCCGTAGAAGTAACCGGCGCGCGAGGCAATGCGTGTTGGCGCGCCCGTGGAAGGATTCACCGAGTAGGTGGCGAGTGCTGAACCACCGGCGAACAGATATCGCCCATCCGGCGAGAGCGCCAGCGCGGCAATACGTCCGCCATTGGCAACGTTGGGAAACGGCGATCCGGCGATGTGCGAGAGCGCGCCGGTTGCCGCATCGATCGCCAGGACGGCGATCGATCCATCGAAACTGCCGACGCTTTGGCCGACATACATGTAGCGCCCGCTGCGATCGATCACGACCGCTGACGGCAGCGAGCCACCCGTCGCGCACGGTGAATTCGGCAACGGCGTGGGCACGCCCGTCACCCGATCGATCGCAAAGCCCGACACGCTGCCGGTCACGTCGCCCGCGACATACATGAACTGCCCCGAGGGTTCGATCGCAACCGCGCGGGGATTGCTCGGCGCGGCAACGGGTGTGGCACCGGGTGGCGTGATCGGCGTCAGCGCCTGGGTCACCGGGTCGATCGCGAATCCGCACAGCCGTCCCGGCAATCCGAACCCGCCGCTCATGTAGGCGAACTTGCCGGACGGGTCCAGGGCAACGCCCGAGGAGCCGGCGCAGTAGCCACCCTCGGCTCCTCCTGAGACAAAGGTGAGTGCGCCGTAGTTCGGGCGGTCGATTTGCGATCCGCGTCGTCCGCGACGGATCGGCGACTTGCCGTACTGCGCGTGGAACGCCCAAAGGTATGCCGACGCATCATCCATCTGACGGTGAAGCGGCTTGCTGTCCAGGATCGCAATGAAGGTGCCCGCATTGGTGATCCCACTGGACAAGGCGAAGCGGTTCGGCGTGCGCGCTGGCTGCGGCGCCCATCAGGAGCGGCAAGGCGGCGGTCAGGAGACGCGAAGCAAGCGATTGTGCGATGAGGGGTCGGCGCATTGTCATGAGGCGTCCGTGATTGGCTGAGACTGGCGGCTGCACGCTCGGGAGCGGCGTCTTGCGACTGGCCGCAGGCAATTTGCGCAAGGCAGAATTCCGAGCGGGCGTCGGACAACCCATGGACCGCCCCCCGCGAAATGCTATAATTTCAAGAATTCAAGCGGTTACGTCAAGTCGCTTCAGGTGACATAGGTGACATTCCCTCGCGGGACGGGTTTTCAGGGCGAACGCCGTTCGCCCTTTTTTGATCGCCAAAGGCTTTCCATGTTCGATCTGGTACAGAAGCACAAGCGCGTCGCGCAGGTCATCCTGTTCCTGCTGATGATTCCGTTCGCCTTCTTCGGCGTCGACTACTACTTCCGCGGCGGCGCGTCGGACGCGGCGGTGGCGACGGTGGGCAAGGAGAACATCACGCAGGCGGAGTTCGCGGAATCGCTGCGCGAGCAGGGCGACCAGATGCGCCGGCAGATGGGCAAGAACTTCGACCCGGCGATGTTCGAATCGCCGGAGGTGCGCTTCGCGCTCCTCGAGATGCTGATCAACCAGCGCCTGCTGACGGGCAAGGCGCGCGTCGAGAAGTTCCGCGTGTCCGACGCGCAGCTGCAGCAGTTCATCGCCGCGCATCCCGGCGTTCCAGGAGGACGGCAAGTTCTCGCCGGACCGCTACCGGCAGCTGCTGACGACGCAGAACATGACGCCGCTGATGTTCGAGCAGCGGTTGCGCCAGGACATCCTGGTCGGCGCGGTGCAGGAGCCGATCGCGTCCGCGAACATCGTCGCGCGGCCGTCGACGCTGCAAGCTACCTGGGCCTGCTCGAGCAGAAGCGCGAAGTCGAGGTGGCCGCGGTCGACCTCGACCCGTTCCTCAAGGACGTGAAGGTCGACGACGCGCAGCTGAAGGAGTTCTACGACAAGAACCCGACGGCCTTCCAGACGCCCGAGCAGGCGCGCATCGAATACGTGCTGCTGACCGCCGAGGCGCTCGTCGCGCAGGCGACCGTCGACCCGGCGGAAGTGAAGAAGCAGTACGAGGCGAACGCGCAGCAGTACACGGCGCGAGGAGGAGCGCTCGGCCGCGCACATCCTGATTCCGGTGAAGCCCGACGCCAGCGACGCCGAGAAGGCCGCCGCGAAGAAGCTCGCCGACGACGTGTACGCGAAGGCGAAGGCCAATCCCGCGAAGTTCGCGCGACCTCGCGAAGGAATTCTCGAAGGACCCGGGTTCGGCCGAACAGGGCGGCGACCTCGGCAACTTCGGCCGCGGCACGATGGTGAAGCCGTTCGAGGACGCCGCGTTCGCGGCGAAGGCCGGCGACCTGCTGCCGCCGGTGCAGTCGGACTTCGGCTGGCACGTCATCAAGGTCAACGGCGTGCGCGCGGCGCGCACGCAGCCGTTCGACGAAGTGAAGGCGCAGATCGAGGCGGAACTGAAGAAGCAGAAGGCGGCACAGAAGTTCGCCGCGTCCGCCGACCAGTTCCAGAACCTCGTCTACGAGCAGGCGGACAGCCTGGCCGGCGTGGGCAAGGCGCTCGACCTCAAGGTCGAGACCATCGGGCTGGATCACGCGCTCGCAGGCGCAGGCGCTGGGGCTTGGGCAACCCGAAGTTCGTGCAGGCGCTGTTCTCGCCGGAGTCGACTGCAGAGCAAGCGCAACACGGAGGCGATCGAGGTCGCGCCCAACACGCTGATCGCCGGCCGCATCGTCGAGTACAAGCCCGCGGCGCCGCGGCCGTTCGCCGAGGTCAAGGACGAGATCCGCATCCAGCTCGTGCGGCGCGCGGCGAGCGAGCTCGCGCAGAAGGCGGGACAGGCGAAGCTCGCAGCTGCTCGAGGCAGGCAAGAGCGCCAAGGACGTCGGCGCTCACGTTCGGCAAGCCGGTGACTGTCGGCCGCGGCGAGTTCCAGCCGGGCCTGCCGCCGGACGTGCTCAAGCGCGTGTTCCAGGCCAACCCGGACAAGCTGCCGGCGTACGTCGGCGGCACCAACGAGCGCGGCGGCTTCTCGATCGTGCGCGGTCGACGAAGGTGTTCACGCCGACCGACACCGACAAGCAGCGCGTCGACATGGCGTCGGCGCGCCTGGGCGAGCAGCTGGGCCGCGAGACTCCTGAACGCGTACATCGCGAGCCTGCGCGCCAAGGCCGACGTCAAGATCAACCAGGCGAACCTGGAGAAGAAGTGATCAAAACGCTTCGCGTTTTGATCACTGATCGATCACCGGGGAAAGCTCGGGCGGCCGAGCGCTTTCCCCGTAGCAAAGGCACGAAGCGCGCGGATCATAAGCCGCTTCGCGGCCGTTCGGTAGCGCGCGCATGCGCAGTGAATGCCCCTGCGACCATCGGCGCAATGCACACTATTGGTTGGGGTTTCGGCCTTCGCCCCGCGTGAGGTGCGTCGCAGGCTGTCAGCGCGCACACGCGCGCTACCGAACTGCGCGCGCAGCGCGCTCATGAGCGGCGCGCTTCGTGCCTTTGCTACGGGAAAAGCGCCCGGCCGCCCGAAGCTTTCCCGCTGACTGCCTCGTGACCAAATCGCGAAGCGATTTGTTCACGGCGCCACGCAGTTCGTCTTGATCCAGACGCTCGAGCTGCTTCGCGCTCCTTGCGGCGCGTGACGCGTCGTCGACGTAGACGACCTCGCCCTTCTCGTTGTAGCGGACGAGGCCGATCTGCTCGGCGGAGAGCTGCTTGATCTGCTCTGCGCGCGCGTGCACTGCTCGTTGCGCTTCGACGGCCTCCGCGCGCTGCGTCTCGGCCTTCTTGGCGTTGTCGGCGGCGTCGATCTGCCGCTTCTTGAGCTCGGCCTCCTTCGCGTGCAGTTCCTTGACCGCGTTGGGGTTCGACGGCGGCGGCGCGCCGGGACGATCTCGGTCTTCACGTTGCCGGGGGGCGGCTGGTCCGAATAGACGACGCGGCCGTTGGCGTCGACCCACTTGTACGTCGTGGCGCCGGCAACGCCGGACAGCAGCGCAGGCCGCCGACGCACAGCGCGACGAGCGCCGCGAGCGCGGGGCGACGGAGTGCGGCGAATGCGTACGCAATGGGGCCATGGTGCCGTGGCGAAGCGTGGGCGCCGCGCGGGAGCGGGCGGCGCGAGTCGAGACTCGTTCGGGACTCGGCAACTTACTCCAGCGCGGCGGCGTCGTCAATCAACCCTTGAATCCATGGCGAGGGTCCGCGGCGAGTCCGGCGCGCGCGTGCGAGCCGTCGCGCCTGGGCGTCGCCGGTTTGGGCGACGTGCGGCGACGCGGGTATAATCGATTTTTGCGCATAGGAGAAATTTCAATGCGTGTCGTCCGGAAAGCGCTGACCTTCGACGACGTCCTGCTCGTCCCCGCGCATTCCCTCGTAGTTCCCCGCGACGTTTCGCTCAAGACCCGCCTCACGCGTTCGATCGCGCTCAACATCCCGCTCGTGTCCGCGGCGATGGACACGGTGACCGAGGCGCGGCTCGCGATCGCCATCGCGCAGGAGGGCGGGCTCGGCATCATCCACAAGAACATGACGCCGGCCAAGCAGGCGGCCGAGGTCGCCAAGGTCAAGCGCTTCGAGAGCGGCGTCGTCAAGGATCCGCTGACGATTCCGCCGACGATGTCGGTGCGCGAGGTGCGTCGCGCTGAAGCAGCAGTACCGGTTCTCCGGGCTGCCGGTCGTCGAGGGCAAGCGCGTGGTCGGCATCGTGACCAACCGCGACCTGCGCTTCGAGACGAACCTCGACCAGCCGGTCGTCGAACATCATGACCAAGGGCGACCGCCTCGTGACGGTGCCCGAAGGCACGGACCTCGAGACCGCCAAGGCGCTGATGCACCAGCACCGCCTCGAGCGCGTGCTGGTCGTCAACGGCGACATGGAGCTGCGCGGCCTCATCACGGTCAAGGACATCCTCAAGTCCACCGAGCATCCGCTGGCGTGCAAGGACGATCTCGGCCGCCTGCGCGTCGGCGCGGCGGTGGGCACGGGCGGCGACACCGACGAGCGCGTCGAAGCGCTGGTCGCGGCCGGCGTCGACGTGCATCGTCGTCGACACGTCGCACGGCCACTCGCAGGGCGTGCTCGACCGCGTGCAGTCGGTCAAGAAGCGGCATCCGAACGTGCAGGTGATCGGCGGCAACGTCGCGACGGCCGCGGGCGCGCAAGGCGCTCGCCGACCACGGCGCGGACGCGCGTCAAGGTCGGCATCGGCCCCGGGTTCGATCTGCACGACGCGCATCGTCGCGGGCGTCGGCGTGCCGCAGATCACCGCGATCCAGTTCGCGATCGAAGGCGTGGCCAAGGCGGGCATCCCGGTGATCGCCGACGGCGGCATCCGCTACTCGGGCGACATCGCGAAGGCGATCGCCGCCGGCGCGTCGTGCGTGATGCTGGGCAGCCTGTTCGCCGGCACCGAAGAGGCGCCCGGCGACATCGAGCTCTACCAGGGCCGCTCGTACAAGAGCTATCGCGGCATGGGTTCGCTCGGCGCGATGCAGGACGGCAGCTCGGACCGCTACTTCCAGGACGCCGAAGGCGAGGGCGCCGCGGAGAAGCTCGTGCCGGAAGGCATCGAGGGACGCGTGCCGTACAAGGGCGTGCTGCCGTCGGTGATCCACCAGCTGATGGGCGGCCTGCGCGCCGCGATGGGCTACTGCGGCTGCGCGACGATCGACGAGCTGTCGACGCGCGCCGAGTTCGTCGAGATCACGTCGGCCGGCATCCGCGAGTCGCACGTGCACGACGTGCAGATCGTGAAGGAGGCACCCAACTACCGGGTGCAGTGAGCCCGCACGCACGTCCCGGGCCGGCCACGACGCCGGCCTTGTCCTTTTGCCATCCCTTGCCGCAGCGGTTACGCACAGCGACCATGGCCGCTCCCTCCCATTCCCGCATCCTGATCCTCGACTTCGGCGCGCAGTACACGCAGCTCATCGCGCGCCGCCTGCGCGAGTCCAACGTCTACTGCGAGATCCATCCGTTCGACGTCGACGACGCGTTCGTCCGCGTCGTTCGCGCCGAAGGGCATCGTGCTCTCCGGCGGCCCCGAGCAGCGTGACCGAGGACGATTCGCCGCGCGCGCCCGCCGCCGTCTGGACGCAGGGCGTGCCGGTGCTCGGCATCTGCTACGGCATGCAGACGATGGCCGTGCAGCTGGGCGGCACCGTCGAGGCGGGCCACGCGCGCGAGTTCGGCTACGCCGAAGTGCGCGCGCGCGGGCACTCGGCGTTCTTCCGCGAGATCCAGGACCGCGCGAACGCCGAAGGCCACGGCCTGCTCGACGTCTGGATGAGCCACGGCGACAAGGTCACCGCGCTGCCGCGAGGGCTTCCGGCTCATCGGCTCGTCGGCGACCTGCGCGATCGCCGCGATGGCCGACGAGTCGCGGCACTTCTACGCCGTGCAGTTCCATCCGGAAGTCACGCACACGAAGCAGGGCGCGACGCTGCTCGCGCGCTTCGCGCACGACATCTGCGGCTGCGGCCGCGACTGGAACATGCACGACTACCTGCCCGAGGCGGTCGCCGCCGTGCGCGCGCAGGTGGGCGACGAGGAGGTGCTGCTGGGGCTGTCCGGCGGCGTCGATTCGTCGGTGGCGGCGGCGCTGATCCACCGCGCGATCGGCGACCGCCTCACCTGCGTGTTCGTCGACCACGGCCTGCTGCGGCTGAACGAGGCCGAGCAGGTGATGCACACGTTCGCGCAGAACCTGGGCGTCAGGGTCATCCACGTCGACGCCAGCGGCGAGTTCCTGGCGCGCGCTCGCGGGCGTCGCGGATCCGGAGGAGAAGCGCAAGATCATCGGGCGGCTGTTCGTCGAGGTGTTCCAGCGCGAGTCCGCGAAGCTCGCCAACGCGAAGTGGCTGGCGCAGGGCACGATCTATCCGGACGTCATCGAGTCCGCCGGCGCCAAGACCAAGAAGGCGCACACGATCAAGTCGCACCACAACGTCGGCGGCCTGCCGGAGTCGCTGCATCTGAAGCTGCTCGAGCCGCTGCGCGAACTCTTCAAGGACGAGGTGCGCGAGCTGGGCGCTGGAGCTCGGCCTGCCGCGCGACATGGTGTTCCGCCATCCGTTCCCGGGCCCGGGACTGGGCGTGCGCATCCTGGGCGAGGTCACGCGCGAGCGCGCCGACCTGCTGCGCCGCGCCGACGCGATCTTCATCGAGGAGCTGCGGATGGCGCACGACGCCGACGGCAGTCCGTGGTACGACAAGACGGCGCAGGCGTTCGCGGTGTTCCTGCCGGTGCGCTCGGTCGGCGTGATGGGCGACGGCCGCACGTACGAGAACGCGGTCGCGCTGCGCGCCGTGCAGACGACCGACTTCATGACCGCGCACTGGGCGCCGCTGCCGCACGACCTGCTCGCGCGCATCTCGCAACCGGATCACGAACGAAGTGCGCGGGTTCAACCGCGTCGTCTACGACATCTCGAGCAAGCCGCCGGCGACGATCGAGTGGGAGTAGGGTGTCCGTGCCCCGCGCGCGCATCCAGGCGGATCCTGCGGCAAACGGGACGGTCAAGCGCGCGGCGGTGCGCCGCGGCCTCGCCTTCGTTTGCGCAGTCGTCGCCGCCATCACGCTCGCCGGCTGCTCCGAACGGCTCGTCGGGTACACGGCGAGCTACGCCAGCGCCGGAATGGGGATCAAGGCGGAGCCGCCCGATGGCGCTGCGATCCGCTTCCGGATCCAGAAGTCGAGCGACGCCGGCAACGGCGGACCCCGCTACGTCCGGCCCGGCGGCGCGCTCCTCAAGTTCCCCGGATACCTGCCTGCCTATCCGTTTTCCGTGGACGAAGATCAAACCGGATTCGTGGTCGCCATCCCGCTGCCCGAGGATGCCATCGCGGTGGCGCAGGACGGCCCCCTGCACGGCTTACCGCTGCGCGGCGACTTGATGGTGCCCTACGACACCGGCGTCCGGTCGTTCACGGGCATCGAGCGCCACGTTCCCGGAACGATGACCGTCGGCGTATCGCTCACCCCCGTCTACGCGGGTCCGCTCACGACGCTGGCCACGAACTTCGGAGGCTTTCTGCGTGGACTGTATTCCGCCCGCTAGATTGCTCGCGGCGTTGCTCGCGGCGTTGTTCGCGGCCAGCGTCGCCGCGACCGGGTACGCGAAGGACCTCCCCGTCGACGACGTCGGCGGCGGCTTCGCGCGAAGCGGGCTTTCGCTCAAGGCGGAGGCGGTCGTTCATCGCGGCGAACGCTTGCTGTTGTTGCGCATCGCGCCGACCGGGGTCAGGATCGTCGATCGTCCTGATGGTCGTACCGAGGCGGTACCGCTGCAGGAGGCGCGCCTGCCCTACCTGCCCGTACGCGTCGAGTGCGCCAGGGCGGCCCTGCGCGCAGGTGCCAAGACCGTTTCGCCGCATGCGGTGTCCCCGTGCCTCGACGACGCGAGGCTCGGGCACGCGCGTGCGATCCCGATATTCATCGCGTTCAAGTATCCTGCCGCGGGGAGCGTCGACGTCGTCGTGCCGGTGGTGATCCAGGAACGTGACCCGCCGATCGAAGTGAGCCTGCGGCGCGCCGACGTGTCGCCGCCGAAGACGCCTGCGGCGTTGCTGGGGCCGCGGGAACTGGCGGCGCGGGTGCGGGTCGACTGACCGCGGCATGCACCGCATCCGCAACATCCGCGCCGGAAGCGACGTCGCCCGGCGAGGAAATCGACGATGAGCGCCACCGCCGACCCCGACCACGATCCCCTCGTACGCCTGAAGACACTGGCACCGCGCGAGCGCCTGTCGCTCGGCGTCATGTACGGACAGGCGCCGGCCGACTTCGCCCTGATGATGGCGATCGCCGCGCACGCGTTCGCGTCCGACCGGTCGTACACCGAGGCCGGGGTCAACGACGTGCTGCGCGAGTTCCTGGCGGGCGCCGGCGCCATGCTCGCCGTCGATCAAGTCGAACTGCGCCGCTGGCTCGTCGATACCGGCGTGCTCGCCCGCGACGGTTTCGGGCGGGCATACCGGCGCGGCGAAGCGCGGGCCGACATCGCGGCGGTCGTGGCCGCCACCGCGGGCCACGATCTCGCCGCGCTGGTCCGCACCGCGCGGGCCGACGAGGCGCAAAGGCGGGAGGCGCGCAAGGCGGCGTGGGTTCGGCGCCCGGCGGGCGCGTGAACCGAACGACCGGCGAAGCGCAGCATTGCCTTGCCGCAGGGACCCGCGCCGTCAGCCGCGGGTCGCACAGTCGGCAAGCCCCGCCAGCGTCGTCTCGACGAGCGGAATCGCGTCGGATGGCGGCAGGCGCGCCAGTTCCTGCAGCGAGCGCGTGCGCGCGGCATGGCGTGCCACGAGGTAGCCCACGTAGTACGCGAAGCGCGGCGGCAGGCCGTCGAGTTGCGCGCCTCCGGTGAAGAGCGGCGCGTAGTCTTCGCGGCGTTCGGATCGGAGCCGCGCGCGGACCGCGCAGACGGCCGCCGGCAGGTTCGCCTCCACCTCCGCGCGGATCGGCCGCGGCATCGTCAGTCCGAGTTCGGCGTCCGTGGCGCCCGGATTGAGTGCCTCGCTCACGTGGACGGCGAGCCCTTCCCGCCACAGCGCGCAACCGATGCTGCCGCAGCCCGCGAAGAACTGGTCGTGGTAGACGTGGAAGAGCTCGTGCTGGAAGAAGGGCCGCGCCTCGCCCGGCGCGTAGAGCCGCGCCATCACGTCGGCCCCGAACACCAGGTAGCGCCGGCCGCCGATCGTGCGCGTGCCGCCGTCCATCTCGCCCAGGCTGTGCAGCAGGTAGACGTCGCCGATGGGCGCCAGGTCCGGGAAGTGGCGCGCGAAGTCGTCGCGCGCCGGCGCCAGCATCGCCTGAAACGACTCCGCGGTGCGCACGTAGCGCGCGCGCAATTCGGGAAACGCCTCGAACGAGCGCGCGATCTGCGCGTCGAACCGGTCGGCGGTGGCGAACGTCCGCCATCGGTCGACGCTGTAGAAGGCGGGCAAGACCGCGGCGAACGCGACCTTGAACGCATCCACGCGCGCGGCGGGCGGGGTGTCCCGGGTGCGGTCGAAGAATGCCGTGTACTCGCCGGTGAGATCGACGAGCGTGAACGCCGGGGCCGGCGGCGCCGCGCCGTGACCCACGCAGAGCCACAGGCCGGCCAGCATCGCGACGACGATCCGCATGGCGTCCTCCCATTTGATATTGTGTTGGATGCGTGCCGTCGGGTGTCCGGATTCGCGGGATGGGCGTCGGCACGCGCGCGACCTGCCGCCGCGATGCGGGTCCTGCGACGGGAGAGGACGGAATGAAGCGACAGAACTTTGCCACCGGCACCGCATGGGAGCCCATCGTCGGCTACTCGCGCGCGGTGCGCGTGGGCGAGCACGTGTACGTGGCGGGCACGACGGCGACGGACGCGAATGGCGCGATCGTCGGTACGGGCGACGCGGGCGCGCAGACGCGCCAGATCATCGCGAACCTGCGCGCGGCGCTCGAGCGCGCCGGCGCGCGGCTCGAGGACGTCGTGCGCACGCGCATCTTCGTGACCGACATCGCGCAATGGGAGGCGGTCGGTCGCGCGCATGGCGAGGCGTTCGGCGCGATCCGTCCGGCGACGACGATGGTCGAGGTGGCGAAGCTCATCACGCCGGAGATGCTGGTCGAGATCGAGGCCGACGCCGTCATCGGCGCGGGCGGACCATGACGACGCTGGTGCCGGTCCCGGCGAAACTCGCGCCGCGGGAGATCTTCCTGCCGCGCGTCATGCGCTCGACGCTGCTGGCGCTGGCAATGCTGTCGGGCACACTGGTGGCCGGCACGTTTGGCTATCACCTGGTCGACGACTTCGCGTGGCTCGACGCGTTTCACCAGTCGGCAATGCTGCTGGCGGGCATGGGTCCGGTGAAGGACATCAACACGACGGCGGGCAAGCTCTTCGACAGCGGCTACGCGCTCTTCTGCGCGGTCATCCTGCTGGGCGCGAGCGGCGTGCTGTTCACGCCGCTCATCCATCGCATCCTGCACCGAGTTCCATCTCGAAGATGCCAGATCCGGACTCTGATCACGCTTTCATGGGCGAGGCGCTGGCGCTCGCTCGCGCGGCCGGCGCGCGCGGCGAAGTGCCCGTCGGTGCGGTCGTCGTGCGCGACGGTGTCGTGATCGGGCGCGGCGGCAACGCGCCGATCGCCGGCGACGATCCGACCGCGCATGCGGAGATCGCGGCGCTGCGCGATGCGGCGCGCGCGGTCCGCAACTACCGGCTGCCCGGCGCGTCGCTGTACGTGACGCTCGAGCCCTGCGCGATGTGCGCGGGCGCGATCTTCCATGCGCGCATCGCGCGCGTCGTGTTCGGCGCGCACGACCCGAAGTCGGGGGTCTGCGGCTCGGTGCTCGACCTCTTCGCGGAAGGCCGGTTGAACCACCACGCGCAGGCCACCGGCGGCGTGCGCGCCGCGGAGTGCGGCGGTCTTCTTTCGGAATTCTTCGCCGTGCGCCGCGGCGGGGCGGGCACGGCATGAGCGTCGCCGGGCCGCGCCGCCCGCACGGCGTGGGCCTGTACGCGCCCTCGGGCTTCGCGCTCGAGCCCGCGGCGGTGGACCGCGCGGTCGGGCGCCTCACGGCGATGTGGGAGCAGGTGGTCGTCGACCCGACGTGCCGCACCCGCTGGCAGCGCTTCGCCGCGCCCGACGCCGAGCGCCTCGCCGCGGTGCTGCGGATGGCCGACGATCCGCGCGTGGATCTCGCGATCACGCTGCGCGGCGGCTATGGCTGGACGCGCCTGCTGCCGCACCTCGACTTCCCCGCACTGGCCGCCGCCCGCAAGTCGTGGCTGGGCTACAGCGACTTCACCGCGTTCCAGCTGGGGGCACTCGCGGCGACCGGGATGGTGACGTTCGCCGGTCCGGTCGTCACCGGCGACTTCGGCGCGGCGGAACCGTCGGCATTCACGTTCGACCATTGCTTCGGCTTGCTCGACCAGTCGCGCTACGAAGTGACGTGCGCACTGGACGGGCCGGACGTGCAATGCGCCGGCACGCTGTGGGGCGGCAACCTCGCGATGGTCGCGCACCTGGCAGGCACGCCGTACATGCCCGCGATCGCCGGCGGCATCCTGTTCCTCGAGGACGTCGGCGAGACGCCGTACCGGATCGAGCGGATGCTCTACCAGCTGCTGCATGCCGGCATCCTGGGCCGCCAGCGCGCGATCCTGCTGGGCCGCTTCACCGAGTACGCGCTGTCGGGGAACGACGGCGGCTACGATCTCGACGCGGTCGTCGCGCAGCTGCGCGGCGCGTGCGCCGTGCCGATCCTCACGGGCCTGCCGTTCGGCCACGTGCCCGACAAGCTGACGCTGCCCGTCGGCGGGCAATGCGCGCTCGCGCAGCGCGACGGCATGGCCACGCTCGCCTTCTCCGACTATGGCCGCTGACGTGAACCGGTCGTTCTCGATCCGCATCGTCGACTGGGCGCAGGGCATCGCGCAGCTGCGCGCCGTGCGCGTTGCCGTGTTCGTCGTCGAGCAGAACATTCCCGAGGACCTCGAATGGGACGACGAGGACGCGCGTCGTTGCACGCGCTTGCCGAGGACGAGCGCGGGGAACGCGATCGGCTGCGGCCGCCTGCTGCGCGACGGCCACATCGGACGCATGGCGGTGCTGGCATCGTGGCGCGGCCGCGGCGTGGGCGGGGCGCTGCTCGATCGGCTCGTCGCGCTGGCGCGCGAGCGCGGTCACGCGCGCGTGGTCCTCAATGCGCAGACACAGGCGATGCCGTTCTATGCGCGCCACGGTTTCGCGCCGGTGGGCGCGCCGTTCGTCGAAGCCGGCATTGCGCACCACGCGATGGCGCGCACGCTCACCTGATCAGGCGACGCGGAATTCCTCGACGGTTTCCACCACCGTCGTACCGGCGATGTCGAACGTGCGCTCGCGGAATCGGGCCATGCCCGCGCGGTCGATCGTCAGCACCGTGGAGCAACGCGTGCCGTAGTCGTCCCCGACGATGAACGGCGACGACAGCACGCGTTCCCGATCCCGCGGGACCCCGGTGTCGGGCAGCGCGTCGTCGGGTGCCTGCGCCCGGTCCGCGAGCATCGCGAACAACGCGTCCGTGTCCGATGCGCCGCGCGCGACCCAGGCGCGCACGGCATCGGTGGTCCGCGCGAGCTTCGGCCACGGCGTATCGAGGAACGCATTCGACAATCCGTGGACCCCGGGCGCGATCGGCGCCGGGCCGTGGCCGCGGTTGCTCATCCAGTGGGCAACGGCGCCGGTGCCGGCCAGCAGGTTGAATCCGTTGTAGCGCTGCCGTGCCGGCACGAGATCCGCCAGCGCACGCGCCGGGTCCGGCCGCCCGTTGAGCACGGCCGGCACGAGATCACCGCGCGAGCGCGCGGCCGGATCGTTGCGTCCGCCTTCGCGCACGTTGGTCAGCAGCGCCCAGCGGCCGTCGCGCCGCACGCCGAGCCAGGTGCCGCCGGCCTCGAGGTCGCGCCCGGCCAGGATGCCGGAGAAGGGCGGGGCCGCACCCCAGGTGGCGGGCTCCGCCGGCCGTGCGTGGAATTCGTCGCGGTTCGCGGCGATGACGACCGGGAAATCCGGATGAACGGCCAGCGCGAGGACGGCAAGGCACACGATGAGGCTCTCAGGCGGAGGCGACGAAGGGCTCGGTGTGCCGCGCGCCGCCTTCGATCCAGCGGACGACGTCGTGGCGGCGCACCGCGGCCGCGAGTTCGCGCTCGAACAGCAGCACGTCGGCGACGTGCTCGTAGATCTCCATCCACGTTCGCGGATCGTCGCGCCGCACGAGCACCCGGCCGCTGACCCCGGCGTGACGGAAGACATCGTGCAGCAGCGCGTCGACGGCCGCGCGCGCACCGCCGGGATCGCCGGTGACGCGGTACCAGATGTAGTAGTGGACGTTGGGGGTCATCGCGGGAGCGCGGCCGTTGGCGCCTCGGTTGCTAGTCCTTGTTGCCACTCGGTTGCCACTCAGTTGCCACTCGGTTGCCGAATTTGGCAAGCCACGAACTGCCGATGCCTCCGGTACCGGTCACTGGAGCTTCGGACGCTCCGCGGCCACCGGCTCCGGCACCGCATACGGCAGCGCTCGCGGCGCGAGCAGCGGACCGTCGGCCGCCGCCAGATGGACGGGCAACGACGACGCGCTCCATTGCAGCACCGCGAGGAGATCGCTGCCGCCCTCCGGCGCGGGCGCCGCGTTCACGACGGTGCCGCATGCCTGTCCTTCGAACGCCGCGCTGTAGAGCGGCGTGCCCGGTGCGGGCGGCGATCCGTCCGCATGGAACGCGAACAGCCGTTCCTTGAGCCGGCCGAGGTATTGCATCCGCGCGACGATTTCCTGGCCGGGATAGCAACCCTTGTGAAAATTGACGCCGCCGACCAGGTCCCAGTTGGCGTTCTGCGGGACGAAGTGTTCCTGCGTCGCGCGGGTGATCACCGGCACGCCCGCGCGGATGCCGAGCCAATCCCAGTGCTCCGACGCGACGGCCTGCGCGTGCGCCGAGAGTTGCTGCGCCAGCGCGTCGGCCTGCGCGGTGGCAGCGTCGACGACGAGGCGTCCGTCCGGCGTGGCGACGACGGACGCGGCGCCGGCAACGCTTCCCTGACCCGCGGCGGGTGCGGCGGCGCCCAGCACGGCGCGCACGGCCTCCGCCGCGCCCGGTCCGGCGACGCCGAACAACGACCGCTCGCCGGAGAGGTCCGCGACCTTCACCTTTGCGCGCAGCACGAACATCGCGATGCGCTTCGCGAACGCCGCCGTGAGGTCCGCCGCGGGATAGGCGCGGAACGACGCCGGTCCGGCCCGCCACAGCAGCAGCGTTGCCAGCATCCGGCCCTTGGGCGAGTTGTAGCTCGTCCAGGCGGCATCCCCTACCGGCATGCCGGTCACGTCGCTCGAAAGCTGGCCGTGCAGGAAGGTCGCCGCGTCCGGTCCTTCGAAGGTCACGACGCCGAGCCCGGTTTCGCGGGCGTAGACGATCGCCTCGCCCGGGCGGGCGGCGGCGCCGGCGGTGGAGGGCGGGGTGGGCGAGGCGAGGGTCATGGAAGCGAAGATGGGTACGGCCGGGGGGTTGCGCAACCCGGGGCGCCCGGCGCCTTCTGCCGTGGCGGGAGGCACCGAAAGCGTGCTAGAATAACAAGTTAGCCTTGTCCGCGCCTGCCGATCCCGGAAATTCCGAGGGTGGGGAGGCGGAAAGCGCCGCCATGCCCCGATCCGGGGTGGACGGTCGGCCAAGGCAATCCGCACACCTCGCGGTCTTAAAAGGGTGTCCGGCGCGGGCCCGCAGGGCCAGACGCCGGATCACATCCGCAGGTGGAGGCTCAACCCTTGAGAGGAATCGAAACAATGTCGGTCACGATGCGTCAGATGCTGGAAGCCGGGGTCCACTTCGGTCACCAGACCCGCTACTGGAACCCGAAGATGGCGGATTACATCTTCGGCCAGCGCAACAAGATTCACATCGTCAACCTCGAGAAGACGATGCAGATGTACCAGGATGCCATGAAGTACGTGCGGCAACTGGCGAGCAACCGCGGCACGATCCTCTTCGTCGGCACCAAGCGCCAGGCGCGCGAGATCGTCGCGGAAGAGGCGCAGCGCGCCGGCATGCCCTTCGTCGACCATCGCTGGCTCGGCGGCATGCTGACCAACTTCAAGACCGTCAAGGCGTCGATCAAGCGCCTCAAGGATCTCGAGCTCATGCTGACCGACGGCACGTTCGAGCGCATGACCAAGCGCGAGGCCCTCTCGCACAAGCGCGAGCTCGACAAGCTGGTGAAGAGCCTGGGCGGCATCAAGGACATGAACGCGCTGCCGGACGCGATGTTCGTCGTCGACGTCGGCTATCACAAGATCGCCGTCACCGAGGCGAAGAAGCTCGGCATCCCGATCATCGGCGTCGTCGACACGAACCACTCGCCGGATGGCATCGCCTACGTGATTCCGGGCAACGACGACTCGAGCCGGGCGATCCGCCTGTACGCCCGCGGCGTCGCCGACTCGGTGCTCGAAGGCAAGAGCACGGTGATCCAGGAAATCGTCGCTTCGGGCGACGAGTTCGTCGAAGTGAAGGAAGAAGCGTCGGTCTGATCGCCGTCGCGTGCCGGCGTGCCTCGAGGCCCGCCGGCCAGGATCGCCGGGTAGTGAACAGGTGCGGCGGGAGACCGCCGCACGATCGCCGCGAGGGACCCACGAGGTCCTTGGGCGGACAACGAATACGGAGCTGCAAGATGGCGGATATCTCCGCGAGCACGGTGATGGAACTGCGCCAGCGTACGGGGCTGGGCATGATGGAATGCAAGAAGGCGCTGACGGAAGCCGAAGGCGACCTCGCGAAGGCCGAGGAACTGCTGCGCATCAAGAGCGGCGCGAAGGCGTCGAAGGCCGCGGGACGCGTCGCGGCCGAAGGCGTGGTCGGTGCGTACCTGACGGCGGACGGCAAGTCCGGCGCGATGGTCGAAGTCAACTGCGAGACGGACTTCGTGTCGCGCAACGAGGACTTCATCTCGTTCGCGCGCAAGGTCGCGCAGGTCATCGTCGAGCGCAAGCCCGCCGATGTGGCCGCGCTCTCCGCGCTGCCGCTCGATGGCGGGACCATCGAATCGGTCCGCCAGGCGCTGGTGCAGAAGCTGGGCGAGAACATCTCGCTGCGTCGCTTCGAGCGTTTCGAGTCGACGGGGCAGCTCGCGCAGTACCTGCACGGCGGTGGCCGCATCGGCGTCACCGTCGACTATTCGGGCGGGGATGCGCAGCGTCGGCAAGGACGTCGCGATGCACGTCGCGGCGGGCGCGGCGCCGGGCGCAATCCGTCCGGTCGCGGTCTCGCGCAACGACGTCGCGGCCGACCTGATCGAGAAGGAACGCGCGATCTACACGGCGCAGGCCGCGGAGAGCGGCAAGCCGGCCGAGATCGTGGCCAAGATGGTCGAAGGCCGCGTCAACAAGTTCCTGGCCGAAGTCACGCTGCTTGGACAGCCGTTCGTGAAGAATCCCGACGACACGGTCGAAAAGCACCTGAAGGCGAAGGGCGCGTCGGTGACGTCGTTCACGCTCTACGTCGTCGGCGAAGGCATCGAGAAGAAGAAGGACGACTTCGCGGCGGAAGTCGCGGCGATGGCGAAAGCCTGACACCGGTCGTTTCGTCCTGCGGGCCGCCGCCAGCGGTCCGCGCACGGGCGGCGCCACCGGCGCGCGGGAGTGGCCCGCAGCAAGTGTGCGGGCGCCTCGCGCCGATTCCGTCGCTGTTGGGGGCCGTGGCGTCGCTCGCGGCGCCCACCTTGGCGCCGAAGAGGGTGCCAGATGAGGCACCATTTGAGGCGCCAACCGAGGAATCCGCATGAATCCGTCCGCCGCCCCCGCATCCATCGCGCCCGCCGCCAAGACTGCGGGCGATGGCGCGCCGGCCTACCGGCGCGTGCTGCTCAAGCTCTCGGGCGAGGCGCTCATGGGCAGCGACACCTACGGCATCGAACGCGAGACCATCGACCGCATCGTGGCGGAGATCGCCGACGTACTGCATGCGGGCGTGCAGATCGCGATCGTCATCGGCGGCGGCAACATCTTCCGCGGCGTCGCGCCCGGCGCGGCCGGCATGGATCGCGCGACGGCCGACTACATGGGCATGCTGGCGACGCTGATGAACGCGCTGGCGCTGCAGGACGCGCTGCGCCGGGCCGGCGTCGAGTCGCGCGTGCAGTCCGCGCTGCGGATCGACCAGGTCGCCGAGCCGTACATCCGGGGACGCGCACTGCGCCACCTCGAGGAAGGCAAGGTCGTCATCTTCGCGGCCGGCACCGGCAACCCGTTCTTCACCACCGACACCGCCGCGGCGCTGCGCGGCCGCGAGATGGGCGTGGACATCGTGCTGAAGGCGACCAAGGTCGACGGCGTGTACACGGCGGATCCGATGAAGGACGCGACCGCGCGCCGGTACATGACGCTGACGTTCGACGAGGCCATCGTCCGCAACCTGAAGGTGATGGACGCGACGGCGCTCGCACTGTGCCGCGACCAGGACATGCTGCTCAAGGTTTTCTCGATTTTCGTGCCGGGCGCTCTGAAGCGCGTCGTCATGGGCGGCGACGAAGGCACGCTCGTACACTGCTGATCGCTTGAGAAGGGGAGCCTACGCATGATCAACGACGTCAAGAAGACCGCCGAACAGAAGATGGCGAAGTCGCTCGAGGCACTGAAGCACGACCTCGCCAAGGTCCGGACCGGACGCGCCCATACCGGGCTGCTCGACCACATCCAGGTGGACTACTACGGCACGCCGATGCCGCTCGCGCAGGTCGCGAGCGTCACGCTCGCCGATGCGCGCACGATCGGCGTGCAGCCGTGGGAGAAGAAGATGATCTCGGTGGTCGAGAAGGCGATCCGCGATTCGGACCTCGGGCTCAACCCGGCGACCAGCGGCGACCTGATCCGCATCCCGATGCCGGCGCTCACCGAGGAGCGCCGCAAGGAACTCACGAAGGTCGTGCACAAGGATGCCGAAGCCGCGCGCGTGGCCGTACGCAACATCCGGCGCGACGCCAACGAGCACCTGAAGAAGCTCCTCAAGGACAAGCAGTGTTCCGAGGACGACGAGCGGCACGCGCTCGTCGACCTGCAGAAGCTGACCGATCGTTTCATCGCCGACATCGACAAGATCGTGCAGGCGAAGGAAACGGACCTGATGGCGATCTGACGGCGAGGGCGGCGCGCGAGGCGCCGTCACGCCGTGCCGACCGAACAACGCCGTGTTCAAGAGTTCGACGCTCGAAGTGCCCGAGAACCGCGCCGTGCCCCGGCACGTCGCGATCATCATGGACGGCAACGGCCGCTGGGCCAAGCAGCGCCTGCTGCCGCGCGTCGCCGGTCATCGCAAGGGTGTCGAAGCGGTCCGCGTGACGGTGCGCGCGGCGATCGATCGCGGCATCGAATTCCTGACGCTCTTCGCGTTCTCGAGCGAAAACTGGCGTCGGCCCGCGGACGAAGTCTCGATCCTCATGGAGCTCTTCCTGCGCGCGCTCGAGCAGGAGGTGGCGAAGCTCCACGAGAACGGCATCCGGTTCAGGGCGGTGGGCGACATGTCGCCGTTTCCGTCGCGCATCTGCGAACTCATTGCCGCCGGCGAAGCGCTGACTGCGCGCAATACCAAGCTCACGCTCACCATCGCCGCCAACTACGGCGGGCGGCGCGACATCGCGCAGGCCGCGCAACGCTATTTCGCCGCGCATCCGGAAGCCGCCGCCGGGCCGCCGCTCGTGCCCGAAGCGCTGGAACCCTATCTCGCGATGAGCTACGCGCCCGAGCCCGACCTCTTCATCCGCACCGGAGGCGAGCAGCGGATCTCGAACTTCCTGCTGTGGCAGCTCGCGTACACGGAGTTGTACTTCACCGATCTCCTCTGGCCCGACTTCGATGCCACGGCGCTCGACACCGCGATCGCGTCGTTCCGGAGCCGCGAACGCCGCTTCGGCCGGACGAGCGAACAGGTGCAGGCGGCGCAGGGTGCATGAGCACGCCGGGCCGTCCCAAGGGCGAATACCGGAGTGCGCAGCACGAAGGTCGTCCAGTGAGCGCGCGATGCTGAAGACGCGCATCCTCACGGCGCTGGTGCTGGTCCCCGGCGTGATGGCCGCGCTGTTCCTGCTCCCGCCGATCGCGTGGGCCGTACTGCTGCTCGTGGTCATCGCGGTCGCCGCCGGCGAGTGGGGACGCCTCACCGGTTTCGCGACGCCACAATGGGCGGTGGTCGTCGGCGGCGCGGCGCTCATCGGTCTCGTGCTGCTCTTCTCGCCGGTCGCCGGTTTCGTGCGCGGCTGGCCGGACGCGGTGGTCGTCGGCGTGTGCGGACTCGCTGCGCTGTTCTGGCTGCTGCTCGCGCTGCCGTGGGTGGTGCGGCGGTGGCCCACGCAGAGGCGACTGCCGATGCTGGTGCTGGGCTGGATCGTGCTGCTCGGCGCGTGGGTCGCGCTGGTCGAACTGCAGGCGCGCTCGCCGTGGCTCGTGCTCGCCGCGATGGCCGTCGTCTGGATCGCGGACACGGCGGCCTATTTCTCCGGACGCGCGTTCGGCCGCCGCAAGCTGGCGCCGCTCGTGAGCCCGGGCAAGAGCTGGGAGGGCGTCTATGGCGCGTGGGTCGCCGTGGCGCTGTACGCGCTGGCGCTGGTGCCGTTCGCCGACGCTGCCGGATTCCGCATGCCGGTCACGGGGCTCGCGATCGCCGCATGGGTCGCGTTCGCGCTGCTGCTCGCGTCGGTATCGGTCGTCGGCGATCTCTTCGAGTCGCTGTTGAAGCGCCACGCCGGCGTGAAGGACAGCGGGACGATTCTCCCCGGGCACGGAGGCATCCTCGACCGCACCGATGCGCTGCTGGCCGCGATGCCGCTCGCGGCGCTCGCCGCGCACGCCTTCCTGGCGCGGCCGGCATGAGCCGCGGCATCGGATTCGCGGGTACGCGTCGGTCGGTGACGCGATGAGACGCATCGCCGTGCTGGGCGCGACCGGATCGATCGGCGATTCCACGCTGGACGTGATCGCGCGGCATCCGGACCGCTTCGCGGTCGCGGCGCTCGCCGCCCATTCGAACGCCGCCAAGATGGTCGACCTGTGCCGGCGCTTCCGGCCCCCGTATGCGGCGATGTCGGACCGGACCGCCGCGCGCACGCTCGCGCGTGCGCTCGCCGCCGAGGGTCTCGTGACGCGCGTGCTGGCCGGGCCCGAAGGGCTGTGCGAGGTCGCGGCGCTGCCGGAGGCGGATACCGTGCTCGCGGCGATCGTGGGCGCGGCCGGTCTTCCGTCGACGCTCGCGGCCGCGCGCGCGGGCAAGCGCATCCTGCTCGCGAACAAGGAAGCGATCGTGATGGGCGGCGCGCTCTTCATGGCGGCGGTCGAGGCGGGCGGCGCGACGCTGCTGCCGATCGACAGCGAGCACAACGCGATCTTCCAGGGCCTGCCGGCGCACTACGCGCGCGACCCGGGCGCCGCGGGCGTGCGGCGCATCCTGCTCACCGCATCGGGGGGGCCCTTCCGCACCCGCCCCGTGAGCGAACTCGCGCACGTGACGCCAGACGAGGCGTGCGCGCACCCGAACTGGTCGATGGGCCGCAAGATCTCCGTCGACTCGGCGACGATGATGAACAAGGGCCTCGAGGTCATCGAGGCACGCTGGCTGTTCGGCGTCGCGCCGGAAGCCATCGAAGTGATCATCCATCCGCAGAGCGTCATCCACTCGCTGGTCGAGTACGTCGACGGCTCGGTGCTCGCCCAGCTCGGCAACCCGGACATGCGCACGCCGATCGCGCATGCGCTCGCGTTTCCGGAGCGCGTGACGGCGGGGGTGGCACCGCTCGACCTCACGCGGATCGCAGGCCTCGCGTTCGAGGCGCCCGACCACGAACGGTTCCCCTGCCTGCCGCTTGCGTTCGCGGCGCTCGCCGCCGGCGGCACCGCGCCCGCCGTGCTGAACGCCGCGAACGAAGTGGCCGTGGCCGCGTTCCTGGCCGGCCGGATCGGCTACATGGACATCGCCGCGGCCTGTGCCGAAACGCTGGCGCGCGCCGACACCGGACCGCTCGCCACGTTCGACGACGCGTTCCGCGCCGACGGGCAGGCGCGCCGCCTGGCGGAGGACTGGATCGCAGCCCGCGGTTTTGCAGGTACAGTGACAGCATGATCGAATTTGCCTACAAGGTACTGGGCTTCCTGGTGACGCTCGGCGTGCTCGTCGTGTTCCACGAGCTCGGCCACTATGTGGTCGCCCGCCTGTGCGGGGTCAAGATCCTGCGCTTCTCGGTTGGGTTCGGGCGCGTGATCGCGTCGCGCAGGTTCGGGCGGGACGGCACCGAGTGGGCGCTTTCCGCCATTCCGCTGGGCGGCTACGTGAAGATGGCCGACGAGCGCGAGGGGGATCTCTCGGAAGCCGACGCGAAGCGCGCATTCAACCGCCAGAGCGTCTACAAGCGCATTGCGATCGCCGCGGCCGGACCGGTGGCCAACCTGCTGCTCGCGATCGTGCTCTTCGCCGGCACGTACATGGCGGGCATCCCGGGCCAGCGCGCGCTCCTCGCGGAGCCGCTGCCGGGCACGGCGGCCGCGGCCGCGGGCATCGAGAACGGCGACCTCGTCGTGGCGGTCGACGGCGAGCCGATCCGGAGCTGGCAGGACCTGCGCTGGCGCATGACCAAGGCGCAGGGCCGCGACACGGTGGCGCTCGCGATCGAGCGCGGCGGGCCGCGCGCCGGCGACCCGCCCGTGGTGCGCTCGCTCGCGATCGATGGCCTGAAGCAGGCGGACTGGGAGGGCAACTCGCTGGCCGCGCTCGGGCTGCGCGTGGATCTGGGTGCGCCGCTCATCGCCGACCTGGTGGCCGGCAAGCCGGCCGAGCGCGCCGGCTTGAAGTCGGGCGACCGCATCGTCGCGATCGACCGGATGCCCGTGCGCTCGCCTTCCGACGTCGCGGCGGTGACCAACGCGAAGCCGGGCGCCCCGATCGTGTTCCGCGTCGAACGAAGCGGCGCGGCGGAGGACGTCACCGTCACGCCGGAGCCGCTCGAGCAGAACGGGCGCGTGATCGGCATCGCCGGGCTGAAGCTCAAGGTGGACCCGGTGGCCGCCGAGCGGCTCGGCATCACGATCCGCTACGGCCCGCTCGACGCGTTGTGGCAGGGCACGCGCAAGACGTGGGAACTGTCGGTGTTCACGCTCAAGATGCTGGGACGCATCTTCACCGGGGAAGCGTCGCTCAAGAACATCAGCGGACCGATCACGATGGCGGATTTCGCGGGACAGTCCGCGCAGGCGGGTACACTGGTGTTCGTCGGGTACCTTGCGCTCATCAGCATCAGTCTCGGTGTGCTCAACCTGCTGCCGGTTCCGCTGTTGGATGGGGGTCATTTGCTGTATTATTTCGCCGAAATCTTCAAGGGAAGCCCCGTATCCGACCGTGCGTTCGAGGTCGGTCAGCGCATCGGCATGGCGATGCTCGCCGTGTTGATGGCTCTAGCTCTGTTCAATGACGTTTCCCGCCTGTTCTGAACGCCGAGCGCCGGAGTCCCCGGTGCGTCAGCGACCCTCCTGCGAACGCGCGCCCTGGCGCCGGCGAATGCTGCCTGCGCTGGTCGCGGCGGTGTGCGCGGCCGTCCAGGCGTCGGCGGTGTGGGCGTTCGATCCGTTCACCGTCAAGGACATCCGCGTCGAGGGCGTGCAGCGCACCGAGGCCGGCACCATCTTCTCGTACCTGCCGATCAAGGTCGGCGAGCGCGTCGACGACGAGAAGGTCGGGCTGGCGGTCAAGGCGCTGTATGCGACAGGGTTCTTCCGCGACGTGCGCATCGAGGCCCAGGGCGACGTGCTGGTGGTCAGCGTGCAGGAGCGCCCGACGATCAGCTCGCTCACGTTCGTCGGCAACAAGGAATTCGACACCGAGACGGTCAAGAAGGCGCTGAAGGAAGTCGGCATCGCCGAGGCGCGCATCTTCGACCGCTCCGCGCTGGAACGCGCCGAGCAGGAGTTGAAGCGCCAGTACATCACGCGCGGCAAGTACGCGGCGACGGTGCAGACGACGGTGACGCCCCAGGAGCGCAACCGCGTCGCGATCAACTTCACGATCGTCGAGGGCGACACCGCCGCCATCGCGAAGATCAACATCGTCGGGACCAAGGCGTTCACCGAGCGCCAGCTGCGCTCCGAGATGCAGCTCGCCACGCCCAACTGGTTGTCCTGGTACACGAAGGACGACCAGTACTCGAAGCAGAAGCTCGCCGCCGACCTGGAAGCGCTGCGCAGCTTCTACCAGAACCGCGGCTACCTCGAGTTCACGATCGACTCGACGCAGGTCTCGATCTCGCCCGACAAGGACGAGGTGTACCTGACGATCAACATCACCGAGGGTCCGCAGTACAAGGTGTCCACCATCGGGATCGCCGGCGAAATGGTGGTGTCCGAGGCCGAACTGCGGTCGCTGCTCGCGATCCGCCCGGGCGATACGTTCTCGCGCTCGAAGATGCAGCAATCGGTGAAGGCGCTGTCCGAGCGCCTGGGCGTCGACGGCTATGCGTTCGCCAACATCAACGCGGTGCCCGAACTCGACAAGAACGCGAACACCGTCGCGTTCACGTTCTTCGTGGACGCCGGGCGGCGCGCGTACGTGCGCAAGATCAACATCAGCGGCAACCCGAAGACGCGCGACGAGGTCATCCGGCGCGAGCTGCGCCAGCTCGAGAGCGCCTGGTACGACGGCACCCGCATCGAGCGTTCGAAGGTCCGCGTGCGGCGGCTGGGCTACTTCGAGGAAGGCAGCGTCAACGTCGAGACCCCGCCGGTCCCGGGCACCACCGACCAGGTCGACATCGAGTTGACGGTGGCCGAGAAGAACACCGGCAACCTGCTCGCGGGCGTGGGCTACTCGAGCACGGACGGCCTCGTGTTCAGCGCGTCGGTCTCGCAGCAGAACATCTTCGGCTCCGGCAACGCGCTGTCGCTGTCGGTCAACACGAGCCAGATCAACCGCACGATCTCGCTCGTCTACACCGAGCCGTACTGGACCGTCGACGGCATCTCGCGCACGCTCGAGCTCTACGACAAGAACATCGACCCGACCGGCTACACGGTGTCGCAGTACGCGTCGTCCACGCTGGGCGCCGCGATCGGCTTCGGCGTGCCGGTGTCGGAAATCGACACGATCAACTACGGTTTCCGGATCGAGCACACGCAGCTCACGCTGTTCGACAACAGCCCGCCGGTCTACTACCAGTACGTGCAGGACTTCGGCTACTCGACCAACAGCTACATCGTCTCCGCGGGCTGGTCGCGTGACACCCGCAACGACATCCTTTATCCTTCGTTCGGTCGGCTGCAGTCCGCGCTGATCGAGGTCGGACTGCCGATCGGCGATCTGGCCTACTACAAGCTGCAATACGTCAACCAGTCGTTCTGGCCCGTCTACGGCGACTTCGTGCTGATGCTGCGCGCGGACCTGGGATACGGTGATGGCTACAACGACAAGCCGCTGCCCTTCTTCAAGGCGTTCTACGCGGGTGGCGTCGGGTCGGTCCGCGGCTATCAGGCCGGTTCGCTCGGTCCCCGCGACATCTACGGCAACACGCTGGGCGGCAAGCGCAAGCTCGTCGGCAACGCCGAGCTGTTCTACCCGATCCTCAAGGGCGAGCGGTCGGTGCGCATCTCCGGGTTCTTCGATCTTGGCCAGATCTACGTGAACGGCTTCCAGCCCGAGTTCGAGAACTTCCGGTACTCCGCCGGCGTGGGCCTGGCCTGGAACTCGCCGATCGGACCGCTCAAGTTCAGCTATGCGATTCCGCTGAACGACATCCCGGCCGACAAGATCCAGAAATTCCAGTTTCAGGTCGGGACCGTGTTCTGATGAATGCGGCGCCGGCACGGAAGGAGCGGGAGAGCACCTTGAAGCGCATCGCCACCACGATCGCCGCCGTCGCGCTGCTGGCCGCAGCCGGATGGGCGCAGGCCGCCGACTACAAGATCGGCTTCGTGAATACCGAGCGGCTGTTCCGCGAGGCGGCACCCGCCAAGCGCGCGCAGCAGAAGCTCGAGAAGGAATTCGCCGCGCGCGACGCCGAGATCCAGAAACTCGTGAAGCAGGTCCGCGACCTGCAGACGGCGCTCGACCGCGACGGGCCGACGATGGCCGAGTCCGAGCGGCGCAACAAGGAACGCGACCTCGCCAACCAGTCGCGCGACCTGCAGCGCATGCAGCGCGAGGCGCGCGAGGACCTCAACCTGCGCCGCAACGAGGAGCTCGCCGCATTGCAGGAACGCGCGAACAAGGTGATCCAGCAGCTCGCGGTCGACGAGAAGTTCGACCTGATCCTGCAGGACCCGGTCGTCTACGCGAGTCCGAAGATCGACATCACCGAAAAAGTCATCAAGGCGCTCGCCGACAAGTAGGCCCGTACGCGGACCGCACGGGCTTTCCGCATTCCGGCACTGGCGCGACTCCCGATCCCGTCCATGGCCGCCCCAGGATTCACGTTAGCCGAACTGGCGCAGCGCGTCGGCGCCGAACTCCACGGCGACGGCAGCGTGCGCATCGAGCGCGTCGGCACGCTCGAGAACGCCCTGCCCGACGCGATCGCGTTCCTGTCCGGGACGCGGTACCGGTCGTTGCTTGCGGGCACCCGCGCGGGCGCCGTCATCGTGACGCCGGCGGATGCCGCCGCGTCCCCCACGCCCAAACTGCTGCACGCCAATCCGTACGCGACGTACGCGAAGGTCGCCGCACTCCTGCATCCGGCCCCTGCGCCCGCCGCGGGCATCGATGCGGCGGCGCGCGTCGACCCCACGGCGGTGGTCGCGCCGACCGCCGCCGTCGGACCGTTCGCGGTGATCGGCGCGCGCGCGCGGATCGGCGCCGACGCCGTGATCGGCGCGGGTGCGTTCGTCGGCGAGGATGTCTCGCTCGGCGACGCGGTCCACCTGCATCCGCGCGCGGTCGTCTATGCGCGTTGCGTGGTGGGCCCGCGTACGGTCCTCCACGCCGGCGCCGTCGTCGGCTCGGAAGGGTTCGGCATGGCGCAGGAGGCCGGGCGCTGGGTCAAGATCCCGCAGGTCGGGCGCGTGGTGATCGGCGCGGACTGCGACATCGGCGCGAACACGACGATCGACCGCGGCGCCATCGACGACACGGTGCTCGAGGACGACGTCAAGCTCGACAACCAGATCCAGGTGGGCCACAACTGCCGGATCGGCGCGCACACGGCCATCGCCGGCTGCGTGGGCATCGCCGGCAGCACGCGCATCGGTCGCAACGTGCAGATCGGCGGGGCCGCGATGATCGGCGGCCACCTGACGATTCCCGACCACACGATCGTCGCGGGCGGGACGACCGTGATCTCCACCATCAAGGCGCCCGGCATGTACAACGGCTCGTTTCCGCTGCTCACGCACCGGGACTGGATGCACGTGGCGTCGGAAGTGCGCCGGATGCGTACACTGGTGGATCGCGTCGCGACGCTCGAACGCGCGCTGCGCGCACAGTCCGAACACGAAGGGGATTCCCGGTGACGCTGACCGAACTCGAAGCGCTGTTGCCCGAACTGCCGCGCCGCTGCCAGCAACTGCTGGTCGACCGGCTGGTCGAATGCAAGCCCGGCGACTCCGCGCGCGGCGTCCGCATGGTCACGGCGAACGAATCGTTCTTCCAGGGCCACTTTCCGGACTACCCGGTGATGCCGGGCGTGCTGGTGCTGGAGGCGCTGATCCAGTTGTCCACGCTGCTCGCATGCAGTTCCGGCGCGCCCGTGCCCGGCAACGTCGTCGCACTCGACCGTGTCCGGTTCAAGCGGCAGGTGATCCCCGGCGACGTGGTGACGCTCGACACGCGGATGGCGGGCGAGGGCAAGTTCATCGTTCGCGCGAGCGTGGGCGACGAGACGGCCACCGAGGCCGAGATCGTGCTGGCGCCCGACGCCGCCGGCGAGTAGGGAGTGCGCATGGCCAATATCCACCCGACGGCCATCGTCGACCCCACGGCGCGGATCGCGGCGGACGTCGAGATCGGGCCGTACTCGATCGTCGCCGGCGACGTCGTCATCGGCGCCGGGACGGTGCTCGAATCGCACGTCGTCATCAGCGCGCGGACGACGCTGGGCGCGCGCAACCGCGTGTTTCCGTTCGCGGCGCTCGGCGCCGTCGCGCAGGATCGCAAGTACGGCGGCGAGCCCACGACAACGACGATCGGCGACGACAACACGTTCCGCGAGTACGTGACGGTGAACGCCGGCACGATGCAGGACCGTGGCGACACGAGGATCGGCAATGGCAATCTCTTTCTCGCGTACACGCACGTCGCGCACGACTGCGTCGTCGGCAACCACACGACGTTCTCGAACAACGCGCAGATCGCCGGGCACGTGCAGATCCACGACTATGCGGTGCTCGGCGCGTTCTCCGGCGTCCACCAGTTCTGCCGGATCGGCGCGCACTCGATGCTCGCCGCCGCGGCCGTCGTGCTGCAGGACGTACCACCGTACGTGACGGTGCAGGGCTATCCCGCGAAGCCGCACGGCACGAACAACGAAGGCCTGCGCCGGCGCGGCTTCACGGCCGAGGACATCCTGCACATCCGGCGCGCGTACAAGACGATCTACCGCGAGAACCTGACGCTGGAGGAGGCGCGCGCGAAGCTCGACGCCGACGCCGCGACCATACCCGCGCTGCTGCCGCTCGCGCAGTTCCTCGCGGTGCCCGGCCGCGGCATCGTGCGGTAGCGGGGCCGAAGGCATGCGCGATGCCGCAGGCAAGCCCGTCACCGTCGGCATCGTCGCGGGGGAGGTTTCCGGCGACGCGCTGGCCGCGACGCTGATCCATGCGGTGCGCGCGCGGCATCCCGCGGTGCGCTTCGTCGGTGTCGCGGGGCCGCGGATGGAGGCGGCGGGCTGCGAAGCCTGGTACCCGATGGAAAAGCTCTCGCTGCGCGGTTTCGTCGAGGTGTTCGCGCACCTGCCGGAATTGTTCCGCCTGCGCGGCGAACTGCGGCGGCGCCTGGTCGCCGAGGGCGTGCCGCTCTTCGTCGGCGTCGATGCGCCCGACTTCAACCTGGGACTCGAACGGAAGCTCCGCAATGCCGGCATGCGCACCGTCCACCTCGTGAGTCCGTCCGTCTGGGCCTGGCGCCGCGAGCGGCTGCGCACGATCGGCAAGAGTGTCGATCGCATGCTGGCGCTGTTCCCGTTCGAGCCGCCGCTGTACGAGGAGGTCGGCATTCCGGTCACGTACGTGGGTCATCCGATGGCGCAGGACGCGGCGTCGCACGCGACGCGGCGCGAGACGCGCGACCTGCTGAAGATCGGCTTCGCCACGCCGGTATTCGCGCTGCTGCCCGGCAGCCGGCGCTCCGAGATCGAGAATCACGCCGAACTGGTGCTGGAAACCGCGGCGCGCCTCCACGAAGCGCGCGAGGACGCGCGCTTCCTGGTGCCGTTCGTCACCCGCGCGACGCGCGACATGTTCGAGACGACGATGCACAAGACCGGCCATGCGCAGCTGCCGATCACGCTGCTCTACGGCCACGCCGAGGACGCGCTGCGCGCGGCCGACGTCGGCATCGTCGCGTCCGGTACCGCGACGCTCGAAGCCGCGCTGGCGCGCTGCCCGCACGTGATCTTCTATCGCGTCTCGCGGCTTACCGCCTACCTGGTGCGGCGCAAGTTCCTGCTGCCGTACGTGGGCCTGCCCAACGTGCTGGCCGGCCGCTTCGTCGTGCCCGAATTCCTGCAGGAGCATGCGACGGCGCGCAACCTCGCGCAGGCCGCGCTCAATCTGTTCGACGACACCGTCACGCGCCGCCGGCTGGAGGCGCTGTTCGCCGGGTTCGCGGCCGAACTCCACGCCGACACCGGGGCGCTCGCCGCCGCGGCCGTCGCGGACGAACTCGCGCAGGCGGGCGTCGTGTGCTGATCGCCGGCGTCGACGAAGCGGGGCGGGGACCCCTCGCGGGGCCGGTCTACGCGGCGGCCGTGATCCTCGATCCCGACGCGTCCGATCCGTGGTCTCAAGGATTCGAAAATACTGAAGGCGCAGCGGCGCACGGAACTCGCGGCCGAGATCCGCGAGCGCGCGATCGCGTGGGCGGTGGCCTCGGCGGACGTTGCCGAGATCGACGCGCTCAACATCCTGCAGGCGACGCTGCTCGCGATGCGCCGCGCCGTGGAGGCCTTGAGCGTCGCGCCCGCCGAGGCGCTGATCGACGGCAACCACTGCCCGCGCCTCGCGTGCGCGGTGCGTGCGATCGTGAAGGGCGACCGCGACGTCGCGGCGATTTCCGCCGCGTCGATCCTCGCCAAGACCGCGCGCGACCTGCTGCTGGTCGAACTCGACGCCTTGTACCCGCAGTACGGCTTCAAGCAGAACAAGGGCTACGGCACGCCCGATCACCTGGCCGCGCTCGAGCGCCACGGTCCTTGCGCGATTCATCGACGCACGTTCGCGCCGGTCGCGCAAATGCATCTTTCGTTCTAGGCCGAAACAGGGTTGCCGATCGGCCAAAACCTGTCAGTTCCGACAGGTGTCTTCCGGTACTCGCCCGGTTAATTTTTCCCGCTGGAATTCGACCGGCTCGCGCCTGCCTTGAAGGGCGGCGCGAGCGCGAATCGAACCGCGCGCTGCGGCACGCGCCCCGGTCTCGGGCGTAGGCAGCGGTGCGCGTCGGGGAGGGACCGGCGTGGCCAAGGTGAAGACCCGTTGTGCAAGCGCTGCGTGGCGGCCGCTGGTCGCAGCCGGCGGCGCGGCCGTTGCGATGGCCGCCGCGGCCGCCGAACCCGCCTTCCTGATTGCGGCGACCAAGCCGGTCGGCGGCTTCCTGCAGGCGAAAGGCACCGACCTCGCGCTCGACGCGCAGGGCAACGCCTATGTGTCGGGCATCATCCTGACCACCGCGCTGCCGGGCGTGGATTCGGCGCGGGTCACCAATGCCGGCTTCGGCCAGCGTTTCGTCGCGCGCATCGACCGGCTCGCGACCACGCCCGCGTTCGTTGCGGCCGTCGGTGCGCCGTCCGCGCAATCCTCGTGGATGACGGCGTTCGTCCGCGACGGCGTCACCGGCCTGGTCGCGGACCCTGCCGGGAATACCTATCTCGTCGCGTACGACAGCGCACTGGCGTATCCGGCGACCGGCGGACCGTTCCGGCGCCAGCCCGCGAAGAAGCATGTCTATCGGGTGAGCAGCAAGGGCGACGTCGAGCGCCTGTCCGCGGCGCTCGATCCCGCCATTCGACGCGTCGGGGCCATTGCCCGCGATGGCGGCGGCAATCTGTACCTGACGGGAAGCGCGTTGGACGGTCTCGCGACGAGCGCCGGCGCGACGTTTCCAACGGAGAGCGTCGCCGCGGGATGCATCGCGCCCTTCGTCGCCAAGCTCGACGTCACCGGTCAGACGGTGCTGTACGCCACGTACCTCGGTGTCTCGGGTATCGGCGGACATCGCTGCGGTGGCGCGGGCATCGAGGGCAACTACGACCCGGGCGGATTCGCCCTCGCCGTCGACGACGCGGGCAACGTGTTCGTCACGGGCCAGGCCGAGCCCGGACTGGCGGCGACGGCCGGCGCGGTGAACGCCGCGCCCGTGGCCAACATCGCCCATATCGCCGAGGGCGGCAGTTTCCAGTCGGCGTCGCATGCGTTCGTCGCCAAGGTCGCGCCGAACGGGGCGCTGACCTGGGCCGCGCGCCTGGGCGGCGAGGACCACGACCGCGGGACGAGCATCGCGCTCGACGCCGGTGGCGGGGTCTATGTCGCAGGCAAGACCGCCTCGAAGCAGTTCCCGCTTGCGGGCGGCGTGGGGGGCGACGCCCGGTGCCGTTCGCGCGTGTCTCAATGCGACACCCGAGTTCGGCTTCGTCGCGAAATTCCCGGCGGACGGCACGCGGCTCGTCTATTCGGGCTACGTGCCGGCGACAGGCGACACGCTCGACCGCTGCGTGGCGACCGGCGATCTCGCGCCACTGCGGGTGCTCCCCGACGCCTACGGAAACGCCGTGGTGGCGGGCCTCACCAGCCCGTCGATGCGCAATTTCGGGTCGACGCCCAATGGCATGGAGCCGATACCCGGCAGTGCGAGCTTCCTGATGGTCGTCAACGCGAATGGCGTCGGCACTGCTTATGCATCGACGTTCGCGGGCTTCGGGGTGGAGGGCATCGCGCGCGACCGCTGGGGCAACCTCGTCACGCTCGATAACGCTGCCGTCGTGCGCACGTTGAGCCCGAATTTCGCGCCGGTCGAACTCGCGCTGTCGGCGGAAGGCATCTGCGCGGGGCAGCCCGTCGTGCTGGACGCGCGGGTGGCCGCAGCCTACGACGCCGGCAGCGTCGACTTCCTGGTCGATGGCGTGAGCGTCGGGAGAGCGCCGGTCGTCGACGGCGCGGCGCGCCTGACGGCCACGCTTGCCGTCGGCGTCAGGCGCGTGCGCGCCGTCTACTCGGGCGCAGGTCCTTTCACCGGATACGCGTCCATCCTTCGCTTCGTGGCGGTCGACCAGGCGGGGGTGTGCCAGTGAGCGGCCGGGCATGGCGGTCGTTGTCCGCGGTGCTCGTCCTGCTCGGCGTCGCGGCGCCTCCGCAGGCCGGACCCGTCTGGTTCACCGACGGCACGACGGTCTCTCGCTTGCAGACGGAAACGGGGGCCCTGACCGACTGGAAAGCGGATGCGGCGGTGCGCGCGATCGCGCCGGATGGCCATGGCGGCGCGTGGATCGTGCGCGGCGACCGGCTCGTGCGCGTCACCGCGGACGTCGCGGTCGCGGTCGACGTCCCGTTGGCGGCGTCGTCGGCCGAGGCGGTCATCGCCGGCGATCCGCACAACGGTGGCGTATGGGTCGCTGCCGGCGAACGCCTGCGGCTGCACGCCGCGGACGGCGTCGCCGTGGTCGAGTGGTCGCACGAGGAGGCCATCGAAAGTGTCGCGGTCGGCGGTCCCGATGCGATGTGGGTCGCGGCCGGGGGCGCCGTCGTGCAGTACCGGATCGATGGCCAACCCGTGCGCAGTCTCGTCGTCGACGTGGACCGTACGCGCGGGCGGGCCGCGCTGGTCGCGGACCGGCCGGGCGGTTACCTCTGGTACGTCGCCGGGCTCGAGGCGACCCTGGTGGATGTCCTGGGCGGGATGGCGGTGCGGCATCGCGTCGTGCTTCCGGTTCCCGCCATTGCGATCGGGATCGACCCGGTCACCGGCGCACTGTGGGTGCTGTACGACGACGGTGTGCAGACGATCGGCCGCGACGGCATCGCGTCGCGCGTGCAGCGATTGCCTGCCGACTTTCGCGACCCGCGATCGCTCGCGCGCGATCCGGCCACGCCCCTGGCGTGGTTGGGCGATGTCGCCGGGCTCGCGGCGCTGAACCCGGCCGCGGCGCAGTGGTTCCGGGTCACGACGGGCGCCCCGGCGGTCATGGTGGCGGTGCCCCCGTTCGCGATCGGTCCCGTGTTGTGGCGCGATACGCGCGCCGGCGGCGGCACGTTGCGCCTCGCCTTCGGCGCGCGCTGCGCAGCGGCACCGTGTGCGGACACCGCGCGCTATGTCGGGGCCTTTGCGCTGCAGGCGACGATCGACGGCATCGATGTGTCCGCGCACTTCGTCACCGACCACGGCGCGGGCACCGCGACCCTGCTCGAGATGCCCGCGCGGTTCGGGGACGCCCATGCACTGATCGCGGCCGTCACCGATGCCTACGGGATCCAGTCGGAGCCGGTCGTCATCGATCTCCCGATCGACCGCGAGCCCACGGTTCGTCCCAAGGCGAACGCGCTGCCCGTGGCATCGATCACGGCGCCCGCGAACAATGCGGTGTTCGTCGCGCCCGCCGCGGTGACGATCAACGCCACCGCATCGGACGCCGACGGGACGATCGCCAAGGTCGAGTTCCTGCGCAATGGCGTGCTGCTGGCGACGGATACGAGTGCGCCCTATGGCTACGCGTGGTCGGGCGTACCGGTGGGAACGTACGTCCTCACCGTTCGCGCCTACGACAACGCGGGCGCCACCGCAACCTCGACCGCGGTCACGATCCAGGTGAAGGCCAACGTGGTCCCCGCCGTGCGGATCACCGCACCCGCGACCAATGCGACCTACACCGCGCCGGCCACGATTGCCATTGCGGCCACGGCGACGGACAGCGATGGCACGATCGGCGCGGTCGACTTCCACCAGGGCGCCACGAAGATCGGCACCGACACGGCTGCGCCGTACGCGTTCACCTGGACCAATGTTCCCGGCGGGACCTACAGCCTCACCGCGAGGGCGACGGACGACAAGGGTGCGGTGGGGACGTCCGCGGCGATCACCGTGAGGGTCAACAAGCCGCCGACCGCGAGCGTGACCGCGCCCGCCAACAATTCGAGTTTCGTGGCGCCGGTCAATGTCACGCTGCAGGCGAGCGCGACGGACGCCGACGGCACGATCGCGAGGGTGGAATTCCTGCGCAATGGCGCATTGCTCGCCACCGATACCGCCGCGCCGTACAGCTTCGTCTGGAACAACGCGCCGATCGGGGCGCACGCGATCACGGTGCGCGCCACCGACAATCTGGGGGCGGCGACGACGTCCGCCGTCGTCACAGTCAACATCGTCGCCAACCAGTTGCCGACCGTCGCGATCACGTCGCCGGCGAGCGGTGCGACGCTCGTGGCCGGCGTGCCCGCGACGGTCTCGGCCACGGCGTCCGACCCGGACGGCACGATTGCCAGGGTCGCCTTCCATGCGAACGACGGTGCGTCGACGGCGCTGCTTGCGACCGACACGTCGGCCCCCTATGGCGCGCCGCTTCGCCTCGGCAGCGGCAGCTACGTGCTGACGGCGGTGGCCACCGACAGCAAAGGGGCGACCACCACGTCCGCGCCCGTGCCGATCACCGTGGCCGAGAACACGCCGCCGCGGGTCGCGCTGGTCGCGCCGGTCGACGAGCAGGTGTACGTGTCACTGGTGCCGCCCGACATTGCGCTCACCGCGACGGCAGCCGACGGCGATGGCCAGATTGCCGAAGTGCGCTTCTACATGCAGCCCAATCCGCTGCCCGAGGATGGATCGCCGACGCTCCTGGCCACCGTGAAGCGTGCGCCGTACACCGCAGCGTGGCCGGCGGTGCCGCATACGGGCACATGGAGCGGCGGTATCTGGCTGGCGAACTACGAGGTCTGGGCGGAGGCCACCGACGACGCCGGTGGTATCTCGAGGTCGGACATCGCATCGATCACCGTGGTCGACCGGGTGTGGCGCAGCGTTGCGATCACCCTGCCGCGGGAGCCGCTTTGGGGCGGGGTAGGTTTCATCCCGCCGGCAACGGTGGTCCTGAGCGCCGCCGTGAATCAGCCCGTCGGAGCGGGGCCGATCGGCAAGGTCGAATTCCTGGCCGATGCGTCGCCCATCGGCACCGCAATCCTCGACCCGTCGACGGGCGAGTACATGTTGACCTGGCGCGATGTCCCGGCGGGCACGAAGACCGTCGTGGCGCGCGTGACGGAGGCGGATGGCACCACGGTCGACTCGGCCCCGCTTCCGATCCTGGTGCGCTCGCCGAACATTCCGCCCGTCGTGACGGTGACGGCGCCGGCGAACGGCCAGTTCTTCGAGCCCCTGTTCGGCGTCTCGGCGATCCCGGTGGCGGCGACGGCAACGGACGCGGACGGCACCGTGGGGCGCGTGACGTTCCTCGACAACGGCCGCCAGATCGCGGCGGACGATGCGGCGCCGTACACGGCGACGTTGCCGGTGGAATCGGGCCATCACGTCATCACGGCGACCGCGCGCGACGACGGCAACGCCGAGGCGGTGTCGTTGCCGGTGTTCGGGTATGTCCCGCTGGCAAGTCGAGCGCCGTTCGTCGTGATCACGAGTCCGGTCGCCAACAGTACCGTCAACGCCGGAACCCCCGTAACGATCGCGGCGGACATCGTGGCGCCGGATGGGGACGTCGAGATGGTGGAGTTCTACGACGGCCAGTATTCCATCGGCAGGAAGACCTCGCCGCCCTGGACGTTGACGACGGGCCTGTTCGAAGGCGTGCACGCATTGCGGGTGTTTGCCGCGCAGGCGTTCGCGCCGGACACGTGGTCCGCGCCGGTGCTGGTCAATGTCGCCGGGACCGGCACGGCGACCCCGCCGACCCTGGAGTTCGCGTCACCCGCCGACGACCAGGTCTATCTTGCGCCGGCGACGGTGCCGCTGTCGGTGACGTTCGTCGATCCCGCGTTGCGCATTGCGCGGGTCGATTACCTCGCCGGTACGCAAGTGGTCGCGTCGTCGTCCGCGCGTCCGTTCGGCGCGACGTGGACGAACGTGGCCGCAGGCCAGTATTCGTTGGTCGCGTCCGCCCGCTTCGACGGAACGGCCAAGGCAACCGCGTCCGCACCGAGGTCCCTATCCGTGCGCAAGGACGAATTCGTGGAGTTCGTCGCACCCGCCGCCGGTGCGAACTATGCGCCAGGCGAACGGATCGCACTGCGCGCGCGTGCGGGACTGCGCGCGGGTGTCGCGCGAATCGACTTCCTGGTCGACGGCAACGTGATCGGCAGCGTCGCACCGCCGGGCGCCCCCATCATCGCGAACGCGCTCTTCCATTGGGACGGGGCGACCGTCGGCCCCCATGCCGTCGAGGCACGCGCGTATGCGTCCGACGGTACCGGCAGGTCGACGTTGCCGGTCCCGATCGCGGTCGCGAACCTGGCCGTGGCCATCGTCGAGCCGTACGCGGGTCAGGTGCACTACTCCCCCGGCGACGTCCGCATCATGGCCAGCGCGGCCGCGGGGACCGGTGCCGTTGCACAGGTCGATTTCTACGCGGACGGCGTACTGCTCGGGAGTGCCACGACCGCGCCGTACATCCACCTGTGGACCGGGGCCACGATCGGTGTCCATACGGTGAGCGCGCGCGCCAGCAATGGAGCGGGCACGACGGTATCCGCGGCTCCCGTCTCCGTGTCCGTCGTCGCCGGCGGCGCGATAGCGCCGGATGCCGGGATCGACGGCAGCAGCATCGCGAGCGACACGATCTCGTTCGAAGGCACGGTGCAGGCACCCGCCAACGCCGCCGTCATCGTCAACGGTCGTCATGCACCGCACGACCGCAATGGCCGTTTCTACGCGAACAACGTGACGCTGAAGCCGGGCGCGAACTCGCTGACCCTCGTACTCAATGCGCAGGACGCCGAACCCGTGACGAAGACGATCTCCGTGACGAGCACGGCGACATCCTCGTTCCGAGTGTGGCTGGACGAGTACGAAGGGTTGGTGCCCTTCGCGCCGACATTGACGATCGGCAACCCTGCCAATCTCGCGTTCCAGCGGATCGAAGTCGACATGCAGGACGACGGTTCGGCGGATGCGACGCTGGCCACGCTTCCGGACGGGGTGGGCCGGGTGAGTCTCCACTACGCGACCCCGGGCATCTACACCGTCCGCGTCACGGTCTTCGGTGCGGGCGGCTCGGAACTGTTCCGTACCAGGTTGCGCGTCAAGGCCACTGCACCGGCGGAGCTCGCCGCGAAAGTGATCGGGGTCTACCGCGGCGTCACTGAACGGTTGGCGGCGAACAACGCCACGGGCGCCCTCGACCTGTTCGCGGGGGATGCCCGCAGTCGCTACGCCGAAGTCTTCGCGGTACTCGGGGGATCGCTGCCCGGCGTCGCGGCGCAGCTGGGGACGCCGATCGACGGCGTGGTCACCGGGGATTGGGCGGAACTGACGCTGCTGCGGCCGACCCCGGAGGGCGACCGCGCGTTCCACATCTACCTGATTCGCGGGAGCGACGGGCTGTGGCGGATGGAGAGCATGTAGAGGTTCAAGGGACGACCCATCGACTTCCCGGCGGCAACTTCGACGTCCGGGGTGGTCGCCGGAACGCCGAACCATCGGCGATGGCGGAACGGCAGGTCACTTCGTGGCCGTTGCGCGCCGCAAGATCTCATCCCGGATTTCTCCGTACTGCTTCCGCGTCTCCGCCTCGATCAGTGCGGTGCCGATCACCGGCGGTACCCACACGCTGGGCGTGTAGCTGCCGGTGTGAACGATGTGCAACGTGGATCCGGCGACCTCGATGCGGGTGGTGAAGGCGGCGGGCATGATGTCGCCGGAGACCATCTTCGATTCGATCGTGGTCTGCGGGACGAGCTCGATCTCGCGGACATTTTCGAAGGCAATGGAAATCGGGCCGCGCGACGCCTTGCCCTTCTGGAACACCTGCAGACGGTTGCCCATCCGGGCGCGAACCTCGCTCTGGTCGAGGTTCGACACGAACTTCGCCATGTTGTCGTAGTCGGTCAGCACGTCCCAGATCACCGCGCGGGGTGCGGCGACGGGACAGTCGACCTCCACGACGATCGAGTCGCCGGCCTTGTTCGCGCGCACGACGATGTCGCGCGTGTCGCCCGGTGCCGCGACCGCGAGCAGCGGTACCGCCCACAGGAGTGCCAGGGCGATGAGTCGGGTGAAGTGCGGGCGGCGTTCACGGCGCATGGCGGCAACGGTCTCGGGCGTGACGACGAAGGCGGACGGCAACGATGGATCATAGCCGTCCGCGGCCGCCGTGCGCTCCAATGGCGTTGCGCGATTGCGCCTACCCGGCGCGCCCGATCTCCGCCCAGTATTCGTGCCGCGCGGTGTTCACCAGCGAGACCCGGTACTCGACGGGCACGTCGTTGTACGTGTGCGCGACACGGCGAATCTGCAGCAGCGGAGCGCCGCGCGCAACGCCCAGGAGCGCCGCCGACTCCCCGTCGGCGAGCGTGGCGCGCAGGCGTTCGCTGGAGCGAATCACCGAGATGCCGAAGGCCTCCTGGTAGAGGTTGTAGATCGTCGACGCGCGGTCGCGAAACTGCGCCTCCGTGAGTCCGGCGAAGCGGGCGACCGGAAGCGTGATGTCGTCGACGATGATCGGTTCGCCGCCCAGGCGCAGCCGGTTGCGGACGCGGATGACCGGATCGCCGATCGCCACGAGCAATTTCTCCGCGATGACGCGGTCCGCCCGGGCCTTCGCGAACGACAGCAGCTGGACTTCCGGGTAGAGCTTCTCGCCGGACTCCGGCACCACGTGGAAGAAGTAGAAGAGCAGACGGTCGCGCGTGTGGCTCGCGACGAACGTGCCGCGGCCCTGCTGCCGGATCAGGATGTTCTCGGCGACGAGTTCGTCGATGGCCTTGCGTACGGTGCCGATGCTGATGCCGTAGCGTTCGGACAGGCGGCGCTCCGCCGGGATGGCCTCGCCGGGGCGCCACTCGCCGCCGGTCAGCGCCTCCATCATCTTGCGCTTGATCTCCTTGTACAGCGGCGTCCCGAGCGGCACGCCGGGCGAGGTGGCGTCGTTCATCGCGTGAGGCCGGGCGGCACGGGGGAGCGGACGGGCGAGTGATGCACTGCGGACATGGCTTTCAGTGTAGTGGTTGGGCGAAAGTGATGCAAATGATATAGATGATCTAGTTGACTTGGTTCCGAGTGGCGACTAGGATTCAAGGGCATTCGCGTGCGGACGAGGCCCGGCTTCGCCACGCCGCCACTCGTTCCATCCCATCGCTGCGCGGTGCGCGCCGCCGCGCGCCGTCTCTTCCACGGAGCACTACCCATGATTCACTGCGTATTGCACGACCCGGCCGACTCGGTCGCGGTGGTGGTCGTCGAAGGGGTGAAGGCGGGCATGACGCTCACCGGACTCATCCTCGACGAGGACCGCACCATTTCGCTGTCCTGCGTGCAGGACATCCCGCTCGGCCACAAGGTGGCGCTGAAGTCCATGGCGGTGGGCGACACCGTCATCAAGTACGGCATCGACATCGGCAAAGTCGTGCAGCCGATTGCACAGGGGCAGCATGCCCACGTCCACAATATCAAGACGAAGCGGTGGTGAGAGGCATTGATGGCTTCGTTCGCCATGCGGCGATTCCGGTGGCGCGGGCCCGCAAGCTGTTGGAGCGTCGAGCGTCGCTGCGCTCGCTCTACGCTCAACCGCTCACGGCCCCGCGTCGCTGCCGCTCGCAGATGCGTGACTTTCAATGCGTCATCGCTTCGATCGCGTGACGCGACTCGCCTCGCGCCGATCCACTTCAATTGACACCTAGCTGGAATCCACGATGAACAAGACATTCTGGGGTTACCGCCGCGAGAACGGCCGCGTCGGCGTGCGCAATCACGTGATCATCCTGCCGGTCGACGACCTGGCGAACGCGGCATGCGAAGCGGTCGCCAACAACATCAAGGGCACGCTCGCGATTCCGCATCCGTACGGCCGGCTGCAGTTCGGCGCCGACCTCGACCTGCACTTCCAGACGCTGATCGGCACCGGTGCCAATCCCAACGTCGCCGCGGTCGTCGTGATCGGCATCGAGGAGCAGTGGACGAAACGCGTCGTCGACGGCATCGCCGCCACCGGCAAGCCCGTCGTCGGCTTCGGCATCGAGCTGCACGGCGACCACGACACGATCATGCGTGCGTCGAAGGCCGCCAAGGAGTTCCTGCAGGCGGCGAGCGAGCTGCAGCGCGTCGAGTGCGACTTGAAGGACCTGTGGGTCTCCACCAAGTGCGGCGAGTCCGACACCACGTCAGGCTGCGGCGCCAACCCGACCGTGGGCGACGCGTTCGACAAGCTCTACGAGGCGGGTTGCACGCTGGTGTTCGGCGAGACGACCGAGCTCACCGGCGGCGAGCAGATCGTCGCGGCGCGCTGCCGCGACGACAAGGTGCGCGCCGACTTCATGCGCATGTTCGACCGCTACCAGGACGTCATCAACCGCCACAAGACGAGCGACCTCTCCGACTCGCAGCCGACCAAGGGCAACATCGCGGGCGGCCTGACGACGATCGAGGAGAAGGCGCTCGGCAACATCCAGAAGATCGGCAGGAAGTGCATCGTCGACGGCGTGCTCGACAAGGCGGAGATTCCGTCGGGGCCGGGACTGTGGTTCATGGACTCGTCGTCGGCCGCGGCCGAGATGGTCACGCTGTGCGCGGCGTCCGGCTACGTCGTGCACTTCTTTCCCACGGGCCAGGGCAACGTGATCGGCAACCCGATCCTCCCGGTGATCAAGATCTGCGCGAATCCCCGTACGGTCCGCACGATGAGCGAGCACGTGGACGTGGATACCTCGGGCCTGCTGCAGCGCGAGATCACGATGAGCCAGGCCGGCGACAAGCTGCTCGACATGATGTTTCGCACCGCGAACGGCCGGCTGACCGCGGCCGAGGCGCTCGGCCACCGCGAGTTCGTGCTGACGCGACTGTACGAAAGCGCCTGACCGGTCCCGCGGTCCCGCAGTCGGGGCCGCGGGTTCTATACTTGGAACCAAAAGGGCAGGCCACCGGGTCGCGATCGACGCGACAATGGCGGGATTGCCTTGTCCAGGAGGATCCATGAAACGTTCGCTCGTTCGCATCGCCGCCGCGGCGGCCCTTGCCCTGCTCGTTGCCAGCGCGCCCGCGCGCGCCGAACTCTCCGAGATCAACGTCGCACAGCAGTACGGCATCAGCTACCTGCCGCTGATGATCATGGAAGACCAGAAGCTCATCGAGAAGCACGCGAAAGCGGCGGGCCTCGATGTGAAGGTCGGCTGGGCGAAGTTCGCGGGCGGCAACGTGATGAACGACGCTCTGCTCTCGGGCAGCCTGCAGTTCGCCTCCGGCGGCGTGGGCCCGCTCCTGACGCTGTGGGCGCGCACGAAGGGCAACCTCGACGTTAAGGCCGTGGGCGCCATCAACTCGATGCCGCTCTACCTCAACACGCGCAATCCGAACGTGAAGACGCTGAAGGACTTCACGGACAAGGACAAGATCGCACTGCCGGCGGTCAAGGTGTCGATCCAGGCGGTGACGCTGCAGATGGCGGCCGAGAAGGCGTTCGGTCCGGGCCAGCAGAACAAGCTCGATCCGCTCACGGTGTCGATGTCGCATCCGGATGCGCAGGCGGCGCTGCTGTCCGGCGCGAGCGAGATCAATGCGCACTTCAGCTCGCCGCCGTTCCAGTATCAGCAGCTGGAGAAGCCCGGCATCCACACGGTGGTGAATTCCTACGAAGTGCTGGGCGGCCCGGCGACGTTCAACGTCGTGTGGACGTCGAGCAAGTTCCGGAACGACAATCCGAAGCTCTACGACGCGTTCGTGAAGGCGATGGAAGAGGCCACGGCCATCATCAACCGCGACAAGAAGGCGGCGGCGGAGACTTACCTGCGCCTGTCGAAGGACAAGGACACGGTCGCCGACATCCAGAAGATGCTGGAGGATCCCAACATCGTCTACACGCAGACGCCGCAGAGCATCATGAAGTACGCCGATTTCATGACCAAGACCGGCGCGATCAAGGTGAAGCCGGACTCGTGGAAGGACCTGTTCTTCCCGAACGTCCACAACCTTCCGGGCAGCTGATGGCGGACGTCGATCCATCGCCCGGGCTCGACCTTCCCGACCTCGCAGCGATCCGTGCGGCGCACGCGCGGATCGCGCCCTTCGTGCACCGGACGCCGGTGCTGACCTCCCGGTCGCTCGACGAGGCCACGGGCGCGCGGGTGTACTGGAAGTGCGAGAACCTGCAGAAGGTCGGCGCCTTCAAGGCGCGCGGCGCGTGCAACGCGGTGTTCTCGCTGCCGGCGGACGTGGCGGTGCGCGGCGTGGTCACGCACTCGTCGGGCAACCACGGCGCGGCGCTTGCGTATGCCGCGCAGCGGCGCGGCATTCCGGCGCACGTGGTGATGCCGGAGAACGCACCGAAGATCAAGGTGGCCAACGTGCGCGGCTTCGGCGCGCACGTGCACTTCTGCGCACCGACGCTCGCTGCGCGCGAGGCACTGTGCGCCGAACTCGAGCGCACGACCGGTGCGACGCTCGTTCATCCCTATGACGACGTGGCGGTGATCGCGGGTCAGGGCACGGCCACGCTGGAACTGCTCGACACCGTGCCGGACCTCGACGTCGTCGTGGTGCCCGTGGGCGGCGGCGGACTGCTGTCGGGCACGGCCATCGCGGCCAAGGGCCTCGGCCCGAACATCACCGTCTATGGCGCGGAGCCCGTCGGCGCCGACGACGCGGCGCGCAGCTTCGCGTCCGGACTGCTGCAGTCGATGCCCCACCCGGAGACCATCGCGGACGGCCTGCGCGGCGCGCTGTCCGCACGCACGCTGCGCGCGCTGCGCGCGAACGTGACGGCAATCGGCACGTGCAGCGAGAAGGCGATCGTCGCGGCAATGCGCTTCACGTGGGAGCGCATGAAGATCGTCATCGAACCGTCGTCCGCGGTGCCGCTCGCGGCCATCATGGACGGAGCGCTGGACGTGCGCGGCAAGCGCGTCGGCGTCATCCTTACGGGCGGCAACGTCGACCTCGATCGCCTGCCGTGGCAGACGTGACGGGCGCGCCGCTGCTGGAGGTCCGGGGCGTCACGCTGCAGTACAAGACGCGCGATCACCTGGTCACCGCCACCTATCGGGTCGATTTCTCGGTGCATCCCGGCGACCGGTTCATCCTGCTGGGGCCTTCGGGTTGCGGCAAGTCCACGCTGCTGAAGGCGGTGGGCGGCTATCTCGCGCCGGTCGAAGGCGAGATCCGGCTGAAGGGCGAGGTCGTGAGCAAGCCCGGCCCCGACCGGATGATGGTGTTCCAGGAGTTCGACCAGCTGCTCCCGTGGAAGACGGTGCGCGAGAACGTGCTGTTCCCGCTGCTCGCAAGCGGCAAGTTGAGCGGCGCGGCGGCGCAGGAAAAGGCCAACGACTCGATCGCGCGGGTGAATCTCGCGAAGTTCGCCGACCGGCTGCCGCACACGCTCTCGGGCGGGATGAAGCAGCGCGTGGCGATCGCGCGCGCGATGGCGATGGAGCCCGCGATCCTGCTGATGGACGAGCCGTTCGCCGCGCTCGACGCGTTGACGCGCCGCAAGATGCAGGATGAGCTCCTGATGCTCTGGGAGGACACGCACTTCACCGTGCTGTTCGTCACGCACTCCATTCCGGAGGCGATTCGCGTGGGCAGCCGCATCCTGCTGCTGTCGCCGCATCCGGGGCAGGTCAAGGCGGAACTCAACAGCCTGCCGCGCGAAGCCCCCGCCGAACTGCACGACGCGCTGGAGCGCCGCATCCACGACATGCTGTTCGCGGATGCCATCGAGGAGACGACCGACCATGCGTGACGCACCCGCCGACCGCCCCGAAGTCCTGCGCGAGCCGATCCCGTCGGCGGCGTTCGGCATCGTCGAAAAGCCGCTGTCCACGTGGGAGCGCATCGTCAACGTGGACGGCGTGCGCAAGGGCGCGATCCTGATCGTCCTCGCCGTGCTGTGGGAGGTCTATGCGCGGTGGCTCAACAATCCGCTGCTGGTGCCGACGTTCACGTCGACGCTGACGGCGTTCGGCGACGCCATCGGCAGCGGCGAGCTGCCGAAGAAGGCGCTCACGTCGATGCGCGTGCTGCTGACGGGTTACACGGTGGGCATCGCGTGCGCGGCCGTGCTCACGATGCTGGCGATCACGACGCGTTTCGGCAACGACCTGCTCGAATTGCTGACGTCGATGTTCAATCCGCTGCCGGCGATCGCGCTGCTGCCGCTGGCGCTGATCTGGTTCGGCCTGGGCACCGGCAGCATCGTGTTCGTGCTGGTGCACTCGGTGCTGTGGGCCGTCGCGCTCAACACGCACTCCGGTTTCCGCGCGGTGTCGCCGACGCTGCGGATGGTCGGACGCAACGTGGGCCTGGCGCGGCCTGCGCTATGTGATGCAGATCCTGATTCCGGCGGCGTTTCCGAGCATTCTCACGGGCCTCAAGATCGGCTGGGCGTTCGCGTGGCGCACGCTCATCGCGGCCGAGCTGGTGTTCGGCGTGTCATCCGGGTCCGGCGGCCTCGGCTGGTTCATCTACGAGAACAAGAACCAGCTCGACATCCCGAACGTGTTCGCCGGGCTGCTCACGGTGATCCTCATCGGTTTGCTCGTCGAGAACGTCGTCTTCCGCACCATCGAACTGCGGACGGTGCGCCGCTGGGGAATGCAGACATGACGCAGCACGTGCCTACCGCGGATTACCCGCGCTTTCATCTCGCGTTCCCGGTGACCGATCTCGCCGCGGCGCGCGAGTTCTACGGCAGGTTCTTAGGCTGCGCCGAAGGGCGCAGTTCGCCGGACTGGGTGGACTTCGACTTCTTCGGGCACCAGATCGTCGCGCACAAGGTGGCGGCCGCGCAGATGTCCGACGCGACGAGCCTGGTCGACGGGCACGACGTGCCGGTGCGGCACTTCGGGGTCGTGCTGTCGCTGCCCGCGTGGGAAGCGCTGGCGGCGCGCTTCACCGACGCCAAGGTCGAGTTCGTCATCGAACCGCACATCCGCTTTCAGGGACTGCCGGGCGAGCAGGCGACGATGTTCTTCCTCGACCCGTTCGGCAACGCGCTGGAGTTCAAGGCGTTCGCGGACCCCGGACAACTCTTCGCAACCTGACCGCTTCAGCGGCCTGGGATCATCCGATGCGCATCATCATTTCCGAATTCATGGACGACGCGGCCGTCGCGACGCTCGCGGCCCGCTTCTCGGTCCTCTACGACCGCGACCTGGTGGACCGGCGCAGCGAGCTCGAGACGCTGGTCGCCGACGCGACCGCGCTGATCGTGCGCAACCGCACGCAGGTCGACGAGGTGCTGCTGGCCGCGGCGCCGGCGCTCAAGGTGGTGGGGCGCCTGGGCGTCGGCCTCGACAACATCGACGTCACCGCCTGCGTGGCGCGCGCCATCGACGTGATTCCTGCGACGGGCGCGAACGCGCTCGCGGTGGCCGAGTACGTGATCGGCACGGCGATGCTGCTGCTGCGCGGCGCCTACCAGGCAAGCGCTGCGGTCGGCGACGGCCAATGGCCGCGCGGTCCGCTGTCGAACGGACGCGAGATCGCGGGCACCACGCTCGGGTTCGTCGGCTTCGGCGGCATCGGGCGGTTGACGGCGAACCTGGGGCAAGCGCTCGGCATGCGCGTGATCGCGCATGACTCGCAATTGCCGGCGGAATCGCCACTCTGGCGCGAACACCGTACCGAACGGCGATCTCTGGCCGAGGTGCTGGCGCAGGCCGACGTCGTGTCGCTGCACGTTCCGCTGGCGCCGGACACGCGCGGGCTCATCGACGCCGCGCGGCTCGCGACGATGAAGCCCGATGCGATCCTCGTCAACACCGCGCGCGGCGGCATCGTCGACGAGGCGGCGGTCGCGGCGGCGCTGCGGGCCGGGCGGCTCGGTGGCGCGGCGCTCGACGTGTTCGAACGCGAGCCGCTGCCGGCCGGGTCGCCGCTCGCCGGCTGTCCCAATCTCGTCCTCACGCCGCACATCGCGGGCTTGTCGCGCGAGTCGAACACGCGTGTATCGACCCTGATCGCGGAGAAGGTCGCCGCGGCGCTCACGAAGTCCTGACGGAAGACCGATGCCCACGTTCACGCTGGCCGAACTCGCGGCGCTCGCGACCAAGGCACTCTCCACTGCGGGCGCGAGCCCGGCGATGGCCGATGCCACCGCGCGCGCGCTGGTGGCGGCCGAGGCCCTCGGCATGCCGTCGCATGGCATGGCGCGCGTTCCGCAGTACGCGACGCACCTGCGCAACGGCCGGGCGGTCGGGATGGCCGTGCCGACGGTGCGCGCATCCCGCGGCGGCGCTGCGCTGGTCGACGCGCATGCGGGACTGGCATTCCCGGCCTGCGCGGTCGCGGTTGCGGAAGCCATTGCGCGGGCGCGCGAATTCGGCGTCGCGTTCGTGGGTGTCACGAACAGCCATCACTTCGGCGTCGCGGCCTACCACCTGACACCCGTGGCGGAAGCCGGCATGGTCGGCATCGCATTCGGCAATTCGCCGGCGGCGATGCCCGCGGCCGGCGGCAAGCGCCCGATCTTCGGCACCAATCCGATCGCCGCCGTGTTCCCGCGGCGGCAGGGCGCGCCGATCACGATCGACCTTTCGCTGTCGGAGGTCGCCCGCGGCAAGCTGATGGTTGCCGCGAAGGAAGGCCGTTCGATCCCGCTCGGTTGGGCGCTCGACCAGGACGGGAATCCGACGACCGACCCCAAGGCCGGCATGGAAGGCTCGATGCTGCCGATGGGGGGGGCCAAGGGCGCGATGCTCGCGCTGATGGTCGAACTGCTCGCGTGCGCGCTGACGGGGGCGGCGATGGGGTTCGAGGCGGACAGCTTCTTCGTCGACGCGGGCAACCAGCCGCACATCGGTCAGGCCTTCCTCGTCGTCGATCCGGGCGCGCTGGCGGGGCGCGAAGCCTATCTCGAGCGCGTCGAGACACTGGTGGCCGCGATGCTCGCGGATGAGGGCGTCCGCTTGCCGGGCGCGCGTCGCGACGACATCGCGGCGAGAACCGCGCGGGACGGCGTGACGATCCCGCAGGCGCTCGCCGACCAACTCGAGTCTTTGGCGGGCCGCTGACGACCAACGAGGGTCAGACTCGAATTGAAGTTCTAACTTTAATTCGAGTCTGACCCTCATTGTCGCTGCGGCGCTGCCCCCGCTGGCCTCTACTCGGTCTGGCGGGCGTTGGTGAGCGCCGTGACGATCGCCTCGCGCAGTGGGTTGAAGACGCCGGGGGCGGCGGCGAGCACCTCGTTCGTGCGCAGGAACTGCGTGCCGCCGGCGAAGTCGCCGACGCGGCCGCCGGCCTCCTTGACCAGCAGCGCGCCGGCCGCGACATCCCACGATTTGAGGCTCGTCACCCAGAAACCATCCAGACGCCCGGCGGCGAGGTGCGCGAGGTCGAGCGCGCAGGCGCCGGCGCGGCGGATGCCCGAGCACTGCGTGACCAGCGCATTGAACGTGGGCAGGTACGCCGCGAGCTTCGGGTTCTCGCGGGTCGGGAACACGGTGCCGACCAGCGCGTCGGCGAGGTTGAGGCAGGCCGACACGTTGATCTGCGTGCCGTTGCAGAACGCGCCCTTGCCCTTGACCGCCGTGAAGAGTTCGTCGTGGACCGGGTCGAGCACCACCGCGTGCGTGATCTCCGTTCCGTACGCGAGCGCCACGGACACCGCGTAGTACGGGAAACCGTGGATGAAATTGACGGTGCCGTCGAGGGGATCGACGATCCACTTGTACCCGGCGCCCTCGCGCGCGCCTTCGATGTGTCCGGATTCCTCGCCCAGGATCGCGTGCGCCGGGAAGGCCGCGCGCAGCGTCGCGACGATCGCGTCCTCGGCCTCCATGTCGGCGCCGGACACGATGTCGCCGTGCTCCTTTGAAAACGTCGGCAGGCGCTTCAAGTCGCGCGCGGCGTCGGTGAGGATGCTCGCAGCCGTGCGCGCCGCGCGCACCGCGACCGCCAGCACCGGGTCGTTGGTCACTGCTTCGTTCCCTTGAGCAATTCCTGCTCCATCAGCAGGTAGGTGCCGTAGGCGTTGGTGCGATTGGCCTGCTCGAACGCGGGCAGGCTGCGATATTTCGTCCAGTCGGTCTTCGCATAGACCTCGTCGAACGGTTCGAGGTCCTTCACGGCGCGGCCCATCGCCTCGCGCAGGTACAGGAGATAGTCGCGGGTCAGCACGAGGTCGCGCGCCACGTCGCGCGAAGGCGGACCGTGCCCCGGGACGACGACGGCGGGCTGCAGCGCGATCATCTTGTCCATCGCCTTCAGCCAGCCGGCGCTGTCCGCATTGCCGACGAACGGCACGCGGCCCGCGAACAGCAGGTCTCCCGCGTACAGCAGCCGGTCCTCGACGACGTACATCATGATGTCCTCGGGCGAATGCGCTCCCTCCGAGTACAGCACGTTGAACGTGAGGCTGCCCATCCGGAACGTCGTGTCGCCGTCGAGCCAGAGGTCCGGCGCCACGACGACGGTCTTCTCGTCGACCCATGGGAAGAGGTCGGTGCGCCGCTGCGCCAGCCGCTCGGTCGCCTGGCCCGACGTCAGGTATTGCTGCGCCTTGCGGTAGGCCCAGATCTCGGCACCCGCCGCCTTGAACGCCTGCAGTCCGTAGATGTGGTCGGCATGGTAGTGGCTGACGATCACGCGCCGGATGCGCTCCGACGTCACCTTGCGGATGGCCGTGATCATCGCCTGTCCCAGCGCGGGAGTGCCGAGCGCATCGAACACCACGACGCCGTCGCCGGTCACGACGAAGCCCGCGTTGGACATGAAGCCCTTGTTCTGCGCGCTGGCCATGCCCGCTTCGCCCTGGAACATCCAGCCATGCGCGGTCAACTTCACCGGCGTGAGGACGATCTCGGACTTCGGCTGCGCGTGCGCGAACGCGCCGCCCAAGGAACACGCGAGTGCGAGGAGCGCGGCCATCCGGCCGGGCGTCGGGTTGCGGGCAAATTGCATGGTCTAGTGGTCCTGGGGCGGGGAGGGCGACATCGCGGAGCGCGCGACGGGAGGGACATACTTTGCCATGAACCGGCGGTCGATCCGGTCCTTCCAGCGCCAAACCCAGTCGCCTTCGGCGTGGAACGGACCGCGCGCGGCCAGCGCGTGCCGGTTCCCCGTGCTGATCAGCATGAGCGCAAGGCGCTGCGGGACGTAGGTGGCGAGTTCGGCACCGTGCGCCGCGCGGCGCAGGTTGAGCGCCAGCGGGGGACCCTGCCGCACGGCGAACACGCCCGACTTCGGACGAGGATGGCCGTCCTGCGTCGCGCAATCGCCGGCGGCGAAGACGAACTTGTGCGACGTCGAGCGCAGCCTGTCGTCGATGGCGATGAAGCCGTCCGCGTCGCAGTCGAGCCCGGCGGCCTGCGGCCAGCGCTGCGCGGAGGCGGAGGTTGTCCACACGATGCGATCCGCGGCGATGCGGCGACCCTGTTCCACGACGATCATCCCGGGCTCCACGGCGACGGCGCGGCGTCCGAGATGGAGAACGACGCCCCGTTCCACGAGCAGCCGGCCGAAGCGCTCGCGCAGCGCCGGTAGTTGCCCATGCAGCACCGCCGGCTGGTCGGCGACCAGCGTGAACCGGGGCGCGCTCGCGCGGAGCGTCGCCGTCAGATGCCATTGCATCGCGAGCAGCACTTCGACGCCGGCCGCGCCGCCGCCGACGACGCCGACCGTGCGCACGCTGCCGGCCGCGGCATCGGCCTGCAGCCTGGCCCACGCCTCGAGGAACGCGCCGACCGGCTTGATCGGGATCGCATGCTGGAGCGCACCCGGCACCCGGGTGTCCGGTGCGGACCCGATGTCGATCGAGACCACGTCGAATGCGGCCTTCCTGCCCGAGCCGAGGGTCACCGTCTTCGTGTAGGTGTCGAGCGCGACGACGCGATCGACGACGAGCTGCGCCGCCGCCCAGTGCGCGAGCGGCGCCAGCGCGACGTGCGCCTCGTCGTGCGTGTAGTGCCCGGCGATGAGGCCCGGCAGCATGCCGGAATACGGCGTGGCGGCGTCCGGCGAGACCAGCGTCAACGCGACGTCCGGGTCGGGGGCGAGCGCGAACCTGCGCAGCACTTCGATGTGAGTGTGGCCGCCGCCGACCAGCAGGAGTCGCGTCGGGCGCTTGCTCATCGGGCTTTGGACATCCGGCGCGCGGAGGTCCAACGCGCGGGCGCGCCGTGGGGAGAGGTTGTTCGCATGGGATGGCACCGGCACCGGGGCGCCTCCCCAAGCTTAGCCATTGCCGGCGATGCGGTCGAGCCCCGGCTTCGGTGGCCCATCCCGTCCACCCGGAAAGTGCAGGATCGGGCGGCAGCGCGCGAACACCGCACCGCCGCGGGCGTGCCACGATCATTGTTACACTCGAACCGCAAGTTCGGCGCAGCGCACGCGCCGGTCGATCCCCGTCACGAATTGCCATTGCGCCGCCCACCGCATCCGCCGTCGACCCGACCGGCCGCAGGCCGCCCTGAACGCGCGGTGTCGGCGGCCGCGATCGCGATCGTTCTCGCGTCCGCCGCGGCGGCGCAGGATGCCCCGGACGCGACATTGCCGGAGGCCGCCGCACTCGATCCGATCGTCGTCACCGCGACCCGGCGCGCCGAGCGCAGCTTCGCGGTACCCGCTTCCGTGGACGTGATCGACGGCGCGACGATCCGCGACGGCCAGCCGGCGATCAACCTGTCCGAGCCGCTGGTGCGCGTGCCCGGCATCTTCGCCGCCAATCGCGGCAACTACGCGCAGGACCTGCAGATCAGCGCGCGCGGATTCGGCGCGCGCGCGACGTTCGGCGTGCGCGGCGTCCGGCTCTACCAGGACTTCATCCCCGCGACGATGCCCGACGGTCAGGGCCAGACCGGTAGCTTCAGCCTGCTGTCGGCGCGCAGCATCGAGGTGCTGCGCGGGCCGTTCTCGACGCTGTACGGCAACGCGTCGGGGGGCGTGATCTCCGTGTTCACGGAAGACCCGTCCGCGACGCCGGTGGTCGATTTCGCGCTCTCGGTCGGCAGCTACGCGACGTACAACGCGGGCCTGAAGGCGAGCGGCACCGCGGGCGGGGTCGGCTACGTCGCGGCCGTGAGCCGCTTCGAGACCGACGGCTATCGCGCGCACTCGGCCGCGACGCGCGAACTGGCGAACGCGAAACTGGTGTTCGCGCCGGCCGCCGGAACGCGGGTGACGGTCATCGGCAGTTCGCAGCACCAGCCCGACGCGCAGGATCCGCTGGGCCTCACGCAGGCGCAGGTCGACGCCGATCCGAGGGCTGCCGATCCCGCGACGCGCTTCTTCGACACGCGCAAGACGGTCAACCAGATGCAGGGCGGTATCGCGGTCGAACAGGACGCTCGGGACCGCCGCGACGCTGCGCGTGACGGGCTATGGCGGCACGCGGCAGATCGGACAGTACCTGGCGTTGTCCGGCGCCGCGCCCACGTCCTCGGGCGGGGTCGTGAACCTCGACCGCGACTACGGTGGCGTCGGCGCGCGGCTGATCGTTCGCGGCGAACTCGCCGGCGGCCCGCTGACGCTGTCGCTCGGCGCGGATGCGGACGGCCTGCGCGAGCGGCGGCAGGGCTTCGTCAACGACAATGGCGCGCAGGGCGCGCTGCGCCGCGACGAGAACGACACCGTTGGCAGTGTCGACGCGTACGCCGAACTCGAATGGAGCGTGCTGCCCGCGTGGTCGGTCACGCTCGGCCTGCGCACGAGCGAAGTCCGCTACGAATCGGTCGATCGCTACGTGACCGCCGTCAATCCCGACGACAGCGGCAGCCGCACCTACACGAACACGAGCCCCATCGCCGCCGTGGTCTGGCACGCGACCGACACGCTCAATGTCTACGCGAGCTACGGCCAGGGCTTCGAGACGCCGACGTTCGCCGAACTCGCGTACCGTCCGGCGGGCGCCGGACTCAACCTCGACCTCGATCCGGCGACGTCGCAGTCCGTGGAACTCGGCCTGAAGTGGCGGCCCACGCCGCGGCAACGCCTGAATCTCGCGGTGTTCAAGGCCGACACGCAGCAGGAGATCGTCGTGGACGCCGCGACGGGAGGCCGCACGACGTATCGCAATGCCAGCGATACGCGCCGGCGCGGCTTCGAGGCGGCGTGGGACGGCGACCTTGGCGCCGGCGTCGCTGCGCACGTCAACTATTCCTATCTCGCCGCGGACTTCGCGCAGAGCTACGCGTCGGGCGCGCCGCCGGTCGTGGTGCCCGCCGGCGCGCGGCTGCCCGGCGTTCCGGCGCAACAGGCCTACGGTGTGATCCAGTGGACGCCCGGCGGGTTCCACGGCTTCAGCGCCGCGGCGGAAGTCCAGTATGTCGGGCGCGTGTACGCGAACGACCGCAACACCGCCTATGCGCCCGCGTACACGATCGGCAACGCCCGGATCGGATTCGCGCAGGAGATCGGCAACGTCCGCTGGTCCGAGTACGTGCGCGTGAACAACATCGCCGACGTGGGCTACATCGGCTCGGTGATCGTCGGCGACACCAACGGCCGCTATTTCGAGCCCGCGCCCGGCCGCAACTGGTTCGTCGGTGCGAGCTTCGCGGCATCATTCTGAGTCCGGTCATGTTGCGCCGCGCAACGCGCCGAACGTTCGGCGTCGCATTGCTGCGGACAGGGGAGCGCAGTATCCTAGCCGTCCGCTGTGCAGGCCCGATCGCGCAGGCGATTGCGGTGAGGCGCGCAGTTCCAGTGTCCATAACAAGGGTGCCCGCGCCGGCGCCCGCCTTGAAGGAGAGAACCCGTGTCCGTGCAACTTTCGCTGACCGTCAACGGCAAGGCGGTGAGCGCCACCGTCGACGCGCGCACGCTGCTCGTCGAATTCCTGCGCAATCACCTGACGCTGACCGGCACGCACGTCGGCTGCGACACCGGCCAGTGCGGCGCGTGCACCGTGCACCTCGACGGCCGCGCCGTCAAGGCCTGCAACATGCTGGCCGCGCAGGCCAACGGCGCGCAGGTCGTCACGATCGAAGGACTCGCGGCCGAGGACGGCACGCTGCACCCGATGCAGGCGGCCTTCAAGGACTGCCACGGCCTGCAGTGCGGTTTCTGCACGCCCGGCATGGTGATGAGTGCGATCGACCTCGTCGCGCGGCATCCCAACGCGGACGAGCAGACGATCCGCGAGGAACTCGAAGGCAACATCTGTCGTTGCACCGGATACCACAACATCGTCAAAGCGGTGCAGCAGGGTGCTGCCGCGATGACCAAGTAGGGAGGCCGCCATGGGCGCCAGCGACACGGGTCTCATCGGCAAGTCGGTTCGCCGCAAGGAAGACGCGCGCTTCCTCACGGGTGCCGGCCAGTACACGGACGACGTCACGTATCCCAACCAGACGTTCGCGTATTTCCTGCGCTCGCCGCACGCGCACGCGAAGATCCGCAGGATCGACACGACGAAGGCGAAGGCGGCGCCCGGCGTCGTGGCGATCTACACCGGCGACGACCTGACCGGCGTCAACGGCCTGCCGTGCGGCTGGCTCATCACCGGCACCGATGGCAAGCCGATGAACGAGCCGCCGCATCCGGTGCTCGCGCAGGGCAAGGTCCGCTACGTCGGCGACCAGCTCGCGCTCGTGATCGCCGAGTCCGCGCACCTGGCGAAGGACGCCGCGGAGCTGATCGACGTCGACTACGAGGTGCTGCCCGCGGTCGTCAACTGCGTGGACGCGTTGAAGCCCGGCGCGCCGCAGATCCACGACCAGGCGCCCGGCAACAAGTGCTACCTGTGGGCGCTGGGCGACAAGGCGGCCGTCGACGCCGCGTTCGCGAAGGCCGCGCACGTGACGAAGCTCGACATCGTCAACAACCGGCTCATCCCCAACGCGATCGAGCCGCGCGCGGCGGTGGCGCAGTACAACCGCGCCGACGACCTCTACACGCTCTACGTCGCGAGCCAGAACCCGCACGTCGAGCGGCTGCTGATGACGGCGTTCGTGCTGGGTCTGCCGGAGACGAAGGTGCGCGTGATCGCGCCCGACGTCGGCGGCGGCTTCGGGTCGAAGATCTACCTGTACGCCGAGGAAACGGCGATGGTATGGGCGTCGAAGCGCGTGAACCGCCCGATCAAGTGGACGGCCGACCGCTCCGAGTCGTTCGTGTCCGATGCGCATGGCCGCGACCATGTCACGCACGCGGAACTCGCGCTCGACCAGGACGGCAAGTTCCTCGCGATGCGCGTGCTGACCACCGCGAACATGGGCGCGTACCTGTCGACGTTCGCATCGTGCATCCCGACGATCCTCTACGCGACGCTGCTCGCGGGCCAGTACACGACGCCCGCGATCTACTGCGAGGTGACCGCGTCGTTCACCAACACGGCGCCGGTCGACGCGTACCGCGGCGCGGGCCGGCCGGAGGCGACGTTCGTCGTCGAGCGGCTGGTGCATCAGGCGGCCGTCGACATGAAGCTGCCGCAGGACGACCTCCGGCGGCGCAACTTCATCCGCACGTTTCCGTACGCGACGCCCGTGGCGCTCACGTACGACATCGGCAACTACGACCAGACGCTCGACGAGGCGATGAAGATCGCCGACGTCGCGGGCTTCCCGGCGCGCAAGGCCGACTCCGCCAGGCGCGGCAGGCTGCGCGGCCTGGGCTACTCGTCGTACATCGAGGCGTGCGGCCTCGCGCCGTCGAACATCGCCGGTGCGCTGGGCGCGCGCGCGGGCCTGTTCGAGGCGGGCGAGGTGCGCGTCAACCCGACGGGCGGCGTCACCGTGTTCACGGGTTCGCACAGCCACGGCCAGGGCCACGAGACGACGTTCGCGCAGATCGTCGCCGCGCGCCTGGGCATCGACATGGGCAACGTCGAGGTCGTCCACGGCGACACCGGCCGCATTCCGTTCGGCATGGGCACCTACGGCTCGCGTTCGCTGTCGGTGGGCGGCACCGCCATCGTGAAGGCGCTGGACAAGGTGGTGGCGAAGGGCAAGAAGATCGCCGCGCATCTCCTCGAAGCGGCGGAGGCCGACATCGAGTTCGCCGACGGCAAGTTCACCGTCGCGGGTACCGACCGCAGCAAGGCGTTCGCCGAAGTGGCGCTCGCCGCGTACGTGCCGCACAACTATCCGCTCGACAAGCTGGAGCCGGGACTCGACGAGACCGCGTTCTACGACCCGACCAACTTCACGTACCCGGCGGGCACGCACATCTGCGAGGTCGAGATCGATCCGGAAACGGGCGTGGTCCGCATCGAGCGTTTCTGCGCGTGCGACGACTTCGGCAACATCATCAACCCGATGATCGTCGAGGGACAGGTGCACGGCGGCATCGCGCAGGGCATCGGGCAGGCGTTGCTCGAGCACGGCATCTACGACGCGCAGAGCGGGCAGCTCCTGACCGGCAGCTACATGGACTATGCGATGCCGCGGGCCGACGACATGCCGTCGTTCACCGTCGCGACCAAGGTCACGCCCTGCACGCACAACCCGCTGGGGGCCAAGGGCTGCGGCGAGGCGGGCGCCATCGCCGCGCCCGCCGCGCTGATGAACGCCGTGCACGACGCGCTCCTCGCCGTCGGCGTCACGCGCGTGGACATGCCCGCATCGCCGCACCGCGTGTGGCAGGCCATCCAGGCCGCGCGCGCCTGATCGGAGAAGACGACATGTACAGCTTCGAACTGAAGAAAGCCGATTCCGTCGCCAACGCCGCGGCGCTGCTCGCGCAGACCGGAGGTCGGCCGCTCGCGGGCGGGCAGAGCCTCGTGGCCACGCTCAAGATGCGGCTGTCGCAGCCCGGCACGCTCGTGGACCTTTCCGGCATTCCCGAGCTGAAGGGCATCTGCAAGGACGGCGACCACGTCGTGATCGGCGCGATGACGCGCCATGCGGACGTGGCCGCGTCGCAGGAGGTGAAGGCCGCGATCCCCGCGCTCGCGGCACTGGCCGAAGGGCATCGGCGACCGGCAGGTCCGCAACATGGGCACGCTGGGCGGCGCGCTCGCCAACAACGATCCGGCCGCCTGCTACCCGGCGGCGGTGCTGGCGCTGAACGCGACCGTGCACACGAACCAGCGCAAGATCGCCGCCGACGATTTCTTCAAGGGCATGTACGAGACCGCGCTGCAGGAGGGCGAGCTCATCACGTCGGTGAGCTTCCCCATCCCGAAGAAGGCCGCGTACATGAAGTTCGTGCAGCCTGCGTCGCGCTTCGCGCTGGTCGGCGTGTTCGTCGCGCAGACCTCTGGCGGGGTGCGGGTCGCGGTGACCGGCGCCGCGGCGAGCGTGTTTCGCGCCAAGCCGCTCGAGGACGCGCTCGCGAAGAGCTTCACCGCGGATGCGGCGAAGGCCGTGAAGATGAGCGCGGCAGGCCTCAACCGCGACCTGCACGGATCGCCGGAGTACCGGGCGCATCTCATCGGCGTGATGGCTTCGCGGGCGGTGACCGCCGCGGGCTAGCGCAGTTGCGCCGAGGGTGATTCGCGGGCGGGGGTGACCCCGCCCGCTTTCGCTGGCCGGCGCCGCGGCCACGCGCGCGGCGGCTACACGGGCGCGGGCTTCAGCGTGCGCAGCTCGACGGACAGCGACATCGCGCCGTCGGCGACGAGCACGTGGCCTTCCTGGATCGTCACCTGCAGCTTCATGTTGCGCGCGGCCAGCGTCGCGAGCGCCTTGCTCGCGTCGACCGGTACGTCGCGCACCGTCAGCCGTTCCTGCCGTTCGAGCTTGTCGCGCGACGCGTTCCACCACAGGTCGACCGCGCGTCCGCCGTAGGTCAGCACCTCGACCTCGCGCGCCCGGCCGCAGGCCTTGCGCACCTCGCGCTCGTCGGGCAGGCCGACTTCGATCCAGCGGTCGATGACGCCGGTCAGGTCGCGCTGCCACAGGTCGGGCTCGTCCTCGGTGCTCAAGCCGCGTCCGAACGTCAGGTTCTGGTCGGCGTGCAGCGCGAATGCGAGCAGCCGCACCATCACGCGCTCCGGCGTCTCGGACGGGTGCTGCGCGATCGTCAGCAGATGATCGTGGTAGTACCCGCGGTCGATGTCGGCCACCGACAGCTCCGCCTTGTAGATCGTGGACTTGAGTGCCATGCGCGAGAGTGTAATGGAAGCGCTTCGGCAGGATTGCGCCGCATGCGCGGCCGGAGTCCGCAGGCGGCGCGTTCGCGCCGCGCATCGCGGCGAGCGCGGCCGCAACGCGCTAGGGATCGCGGTGCGGCTACGCCGCTGCGCGCGTGCGCGCCCGAGCGTGGCGAGGATCAGCGCGGCCGCGCGCGCGGGTTCCGCTTCGTGCAGCAGGTGCCCGCCGTCCCAACGCTCGACGGTGGCGTTCGGGAATGCGCGCGCGATCACGCGGCGCAGCGGCTGCTCGGGCACCCAGGGGTCGGTGGCGCCAAGCACGAACGTGACCGGGATCGCGAGGCGCGGCGCATCCTGCAACATGGCCGGCAGGTCCGCTCCGGCCATGAAGCCCATGGTTCCACGCACGTGCGCGGGATCCGCGAACAGGCGCGCGTAGCGCGCGCGCTGCGCGGCGGGAATCGTCGAGCGTGTCGAGTCGAGCAGGCCACCCACCAGCCGCGTGCGCGCGCCGAGGGCTGCCACCAGCGACGTGACCACGTTCGACGTCGCGACCGGCGTCACCAGGGGTGCGAACAACTTCATGTAGAGCGGCGGCGGCGGCACCAGCGAGGGATTGAAACCCAGCAATGCCTGCGGCGCGGCCGGGCTCGCGAGCGCCCAGCGAACCCCGAGCGCGGCGCCGGCGGAATGCCCGACGACCAGCGCCGCTCGCGGCAGCGCCAGCGCCGCCAGCAGCGCGTCGAGGTCGGCGGCGATCCGGGGCAGCGTCAACGTCGAACGCGTCGCCCCATGGGTGAAGCCGTGGCCGGGCAGGTCCGGCGCCACGACGGTCGTGTGCGGCGCGAGCGCGGGCAGCACGTCGGCCCACGTGTGCGCGGACGAACCGGTGCCGTGCAGCAGCACCACGGTCGGTCCCCGGCCCGTCACCTGCACGTGCCAGTCGAGTTCGCCTACGCGCAGCGTGCGGCTCGCCTCGCGCAGCGGCCAGTCGGCGGGAACGCGTGGCGACGCGGTAACCGAACTGCCTTCGTGCTGCGCACTCCGGCATTCGCCCTTGGGACGGCCCGGCGGGCGGAATGGATCGCCTTCGTGCTGCGCACTCCGGCATTCGCCCTTGGGGCGGCCCGGCGGGCGGAATGGGATCGCCTTCGTGCTGCGCACTCCGGCATTCGCCCTTGGGGCGGCCCGGCGGGCTCATGGATCGCCTTCGTGCTGCGCACTCCGGCATTCGCCCTTGGGGCGGCCCGGCGGGCTCATGTCCCGCCCTGCGCGACGACCGTGCTTGATCCACGACAACGGTCGCGTTCGTGTCGAGCGCGGGGCCTCTCGGGCACGGCGACGAGGCGGGCTAGCATGGCGGGCATGGCGCGCATGGCGTTACGGCTGGCAGGCATCGCGTGGTTCGCGGCGGCGGTGGCTGCGGCCACCGCCGCGCCGATGACCGTCGAGATCACGCTCTCGGGTCGGGCGGTAAGCGCCGATATCCATGCGCCGACCGCAAGCGCGCGCGGTACGGTGGTGCTCGTCCACGGCTTCCTGCGTTCGCGCGAAAACATGGCGGGCCATGCGCAGATGCTCGCGGCCGATGGTTACTTCGTGGTCGTGCCGGACCTTCCCTCGCGGATCGACTCGCGCGAAAACGGACGCGCGCTGCGCGAACTCGTCGCGCGCGTGCGCACCGGCACGCTCGGTCCGGCCCCGCCGCGGATCGTGCTCGCGGGCTTCTCGGCCGGCGGCTTGTCCGCGCTGCTCGCGGCGGACGCACCGGGTGTGGTCGGCTATGTCGGGCTCGACGCGTTCGACCGTCCGGGTGGGGTCGGCCTCGAGGCGGCGCGAGTGCTGCGCACGAAGGCGGTGCTCCTGCGCGGCCCGTCGTCGTTCTGCAATGCCTACGGCATCGCCGAACCGTGGGGTGGCGTACTGCCGGACCTGGTCGCGACCTACCGGATCGCGCCGGCGAGCCACTGCGACTTCGAGGCGCCGACCGATCGATGGTGCACGCTGCTGTGCGGGGCGACCGACGAGGCCGCGCAACAGTCGATCCGCGCGCGACTGCGCGAAGCCGTGGCCGCGCTGCTGGGCCGCGCGCCGTCCGCGCGCGACGCGCTGGCGGACGCGCCGCGCTGAACCGCACGCGCACCTCGGGCACGCCATGGCGCGGACCCCGACCCCGGATGCGAACGGTCGCATCGGGCGAGGACGGTGGCAGCGGCGAGATTCGGCGAAGGCGTGCATGGTTTCCGTGCGTTGCTGCGGTGGCCTCCGTCTGCGTCATCGTGTCCGCCGCGCGCATCATTGCGCAATCCCGCGTCGCGGCGTGACCGCGGCGACCGGACCGGTCCACCGGTAACGCAGTGTAAACCGCAGCGTGCGCGACGACATCACACCGCGCAAGCAAGTGCCCGGTCGAGCGCGCGCAGGATCGCACGTCGGAAGCAACAGCGCGCGTGTCGCGATCGCCTCGTGCCTCAGTGCGGCTCGACCGCGATCGGCGCGGACCGTGCACGCAGCGCCCACAGCACGCCGACCACGAGCAGCGCGATGCCGAGCTGCGTCAGGCCGGACGGCCAGCGGCCCCGCAGCGCGAAGGCGTACGCCAACGCCGCCAGCGTCTCGAACACGATCAGCTGACCCGCCAGCGCGGTGGGCAGGCGCTGGCTCGCCTCGTTCCAGCACAGCGTGCCGAGCCACGACGCGAAGAGTCCGATCGCGAGCATCAGCGCGACGAAACGGACCGGATCGGGTCCGAACGGCAGCGCGAAGGCATCGTCGCCGGACCCGTGCACGAGCAGCAGTACGGCCAGCCCCGCGGCCGCGAGCGGCAGCGTCGCCACGCCCTGCGCGGTCGCCCAGGCGCGCGGACTGCGCTGCGCGTGCGTGCGCAGCCAGTCGGCGTTGCGGATCGGATACCAGGTCCAGCACGCGACGGCGCCCACCGCGAGCAGCGCGCCCTGCGCGTGACGCGACATGTCCACATCGGAGCGCGCGCGCAGTTCGGCGAGTTCCGCATGGTTGACGAGCGCGATGCCGGTGGCGATCAGCGCGAGCGACGGCAGGAGGCGCAGCCACGGCAGGCGTCCGTCGCGTCGCGCGTCGCGCCGGTTCGACACCAGCGCGATGACCACCGGCAGCGTGCCGATGATCATCGTCGGCACGGGTCCGCCGGCGCGCTGGATCGCCGCCGCCAGCAGCAGGTAATAGAGCAGGTTGCCGATCGCCGCGAGTTTCAGTCGCCTCGATCCAGTCGGCGCGCGCGAGTTCGCGGATGCGCGCGCGATCGAACCACGCGAGCGGCAGCGCGATGAGGCCGAACGCCAAGTAGCGGCCGACCGACAGCAGCGCCGCCGGATAGTCGGGCAGCAGGAGCGGCGCGACGAACACGAGCCCCCACATGAGGCCCGCCGCCAGCGCGAACAGGACGCCGGCCGTCACGTACCGGAATCGTTCCAGGCAGCGGCGTGCGTGCGCGCTCGCGCTGCGGTCATCGCCGGTGCGGCGCGCGCATGCCGGGATTGTCCCGCGCGATGTCGGCGGTCACCTGCGCACGACTGCGCTCGTACACGAGCTCGCGGCCCATCACCGAGCCGGCGTAGGCAAGCGTATTGCGTGTCGGCAGCAGATCGCAGCGGACGCTGTGCTCGCCTTCGCCCAGCACGACGGTGATCCGGTCGGCGCGCTTGCTGTACACGACGACGTCCATCGTCTGCCCGCTCTGCGTGGCGCGAACGGTGATCTTCTCGGTCTGCATGCGCGCAGGTCCTCGGGATGTGGGTGGGTTCGAGTTGCGGTGGCGCAGCCCGCGTGCGGCGGCGTGGCGAGGGCGTACGTTCGCATAGTAGTCGAAACCGCCGGACGGCGAGCCGGCCCGCCCGCATCGGCGACCGGCCCCGCGTCGGCGGCGAGGGGCGTCGCTACAGGTCGGCGCTCATGCCGCCGAGCAGCCGCCACGCGCCGTCCTGGCGTATCCACGTGTGCGTGATGCGCGACGACTTCCGCAGCGCTTCCGCACCCGGGCGGTCCGCCGGGCATTCGACGTGAAGCACGTACTGGGTCAGCGCGACCGCGGCGGCGAGCCGGAGGCCACCGCGTTCGATGCGCAGCGTGCACCGCGTGGGCGCAGGCACGAGTTCCTTCATGAAACGGCTGCTTTCGTCGCGATCCATGGCGTGCGGCGTGCCGCCCGGCCAGCCCAGGAATCGCGGGTCGACGAGCGCAAGCACGCCATCGTAGTCGGCGCGATACAGCGCGCTGAAGTACGCGCTCTCGAGCGCCCAGACTTCCTCGTCCATTGCACTTCCCTCGCGTGCGCCGGCGGAGGATGCCGCGAGCGGCGATCCGGACAGGACCGCGATCAGCACCGCCAGAATCGGCATCCACCAACGGGCGACGTTCATCTTCGCATCCTCACCAGACAGCGGCATCGCATCTGCAATCGTAACTGCGGACCGGACGAACGACGGTGCGGATCCTGAAGCGCCCGCGCGCCGTGAGACAATGTCGTCATGGTCGATCGTCCGCAGACGCCAGGCGAGGAGATCGCGAACAGCGTGAGCCACGGTGCCGCGCTGCTGGCGGCGCTCGTTGCGACGCCGTTCCTCATTGTCGCCGCGACGCGGCAGAGCGCGGTGAACATCGTGGGGGCCAGCGTCTTCGCCGGCACGATGGTGTTGCTGTACCTGACGTCGACGCTCTATCACGCGCTGCCGCAGGGCCGGGCCAAGCGCGTGTTCATGAAGCTCGACCACGGCGCCATCTACATCTTCATCGCGGGCAGCTACACGCCGTTCGCACTGGGCGCGCTTGGTGGGCCGTGGGGCTGGACGTTGTTCGGCATCGTATGGTCGCTGGCGATCGTCGGCGTCACGCTGAAGGCGTTCGACCGGCTGTCGCACCCGTGGCTGTCGACCGGGCTCTACCTGCTGATGGGCTGGCTGGTGCTGGGTGCCGCGGTGCCGCTGGTCGAGCACGTCCCTCCGGCCGGCGTGGCGCTGCTGGTGGCGGGCGGCATTGCGTATACGGCGGGCGTCGTGTTCTTCATGCTGGACTCGCGCTTGCGGTACGCGCATACGGTCTGGCACGGGTTCGTCGTCGCGGGCACCGGTTGCCACTTCTTCGCCGTGCTGCGCTACGCCGCGTAGCAAGCGCGCAGCGGCGCGGCGCGCGTCCCCGAACGCCGTCTACGCCTTCTCCTGCAACCACGCGCCCATGCGCGCCGCCACGGCGCGACTGCCGAGCAGGTCGAGGTGGCCCGTGCCGAACGCGATGTGCACGTGGTCCGGCGCGAACGCGAGTTGCCGGCGCGGATCGGCGTGGCGGCCGAGCGCGCTCGCGACGGGAACGAGTCCGTCGCCGCGGGGCGGGCGGTTGCCGCGCGGCATTCCCTTGGCCAGGCTGCCCGCGATCGCGAAGCAGCGCACGCCTTCGGGCAGCGGCTCCGGTGTCCGGTCATCCGCACCGTGCGCGAAGCGATTGCGCGCGTGCCAGTCCTCCGCGCGCACCGAGCCGTGGCGCAGGTCGGTGATGCCGGCACTGCGCATCCGCGACAGCCGCGTGAACGCGGCGGTGTAGGGACTGGCTGCCAGCAGCAGGTCCACGCCGTGCCCGCCGCGTTCCAGCGGCGCGCCGTGGTGCGGCGTGCCGAGGAACACCAGCGCATGCGGCACCCGCGGCCACGCGTGCCCGGCGCGCTGCGCGGTTGCGCACGCGCTGCGCAGCACGAGCCCGCCCATGCTGTGCCCGACGAACACGAATTGCGTCAGCGGCACCGGCCAGTTCGCCGCCAGTGCCTCGAACAGCGTGGCCGCGTCCTCGCCGTTCTCGGACACGTGGCGGCCGCTGTTGTAGCGGAGGTAGAGGACACTCGCATCCAGCGCGTGTGCGAGCGCGCGACCGTGATCGTGCCCGTCGCGCGCCCACTGCAGGTCGCTCATGCACAGGCCATGCGCCATGACCACGACGCGCCCGCGCGGTGCGGGAACCGCCTGCGCCAGTGCCGCACGTGTCAACTCGACCGGCGTACCGGATACGCAGAGTTGCATCGGGATCGCGAGCGGGTTGCCGCTCGCGTGGAGATAATCGCCCAGCACGCCGTTCAGTGCGGCGACAAACGGCATCCGGCCCGGCCAGGACGCCTGCGGGCCGACCAGCGGAGCGAGCGGCGCGAGCGCCGTGTCGATGCCCGCGCCGACGAGTCGGGTGACGCCGCGCACACTGCGGTACACGAAGCCGGTGATGCCGCGCGTGCGGTCGTACGTCGCCGGCGCGACGATGCCGGGCGTGCGTGCGATGTTGTGGTGCATCGTCTCGACCAGGTCGGTGACGAGCAGCGTGAGGTCGATCACGACACGGCTCGCGCCGCGCGCATCGGAGACCAGCGAAGACTTGGACATGGTGGGCCGGCGCACCGCGGGCGGGACTGCCGCACGCGGCGCGCGCTAATTCGTCGCGGGCTTCCTGGGGCCGGTGGCGGGAGCAGCCGCGTCGGCCGCGGGCTTCGCCGCATCCGTGGCGGATTTGGGCGCGGCGGCGCCGGGCTTCTGGACACTGGCGGCCGGTTTTTGCGCGCCTGCAGCCGGCGGGGCGCTTCCCGCGGCGGCCGGCTTCGCCGCGCCCGCGGGCGGCTTCGCAGTGTTGGCTGCCGGCTTTGTGGCCTTGGCGCGCGCGAGTTCGGTCTTCACGCTGCGCAACACGCGCGACCACACCGGATGCGTCGCCTCCGCCGGCGCCAGCACGAAATCGGGGTCCGCTTCCAGCGCCATCCGGAACTCGTCGCGGCACGCCTTCTCGCGTCCCGTCACGCATACGATGAAGGCCTGGTACTTGTGCGCGCGCGCGCGATCGGCCGCGCTGGCGAGCCCGTGGTCGAGCGCTGTCTGGATCTGCGCCGCCGCGGCCTTGTAGTCGCCGTCCTCGTAGGCCTTCACGCCAAGATCGAGTTCCTGTTCCGCGGTGGGCGGCGGTGGTGGCGGAGGCGGCGGCGGTGGGGCCGGCGGCGGCGGTGGCGCCGCGGTCTCCGCCGTCGCCGCCGGTGCCGCGGAAGGATCTCCACCGGGCGGCGTCGCGCAGCCGGCGAAGGCGGTTGCGACGAGCAGTGCGCCGAGCACGCGAAGGAGGCGAAGGGGGATGCGGGTCATGGGAACTTGTGCCGGATGCGCACGACACCGTCGGGCGGAACCTCGATCGTCTCACGATGCGCGGGAAACGTCGGATTGCGGATCTCGATCACGTGCTTGCCGGGCGCGACGCGCAGCTCCTGCAGCGGCGGCGCGACACCGCGCAGGCGGCCGTCGACATGAATCTCGCCCCAGGGCGTCACCGCAAACGTCACGCGGCCGGCGGGCTTCGCCGCGGGGACGGCGGGTTTGGCCATGGTCGCTTGCGCCTCCGCGGGCGACGACGACGCGGGCGTCACGGGGGTTGCGCCGCCGGAGGTCACCGCCGCCGGCGTCGCCGCGCCGCTGCCGCCCGTGCCCGACGCCTGCGGGGCGCCGGAGGCGGTTGGATTGGACGCAGGGACGGGCGCTTGCGGCGCAATCACCGGCGCGGCGGGCGTTGCGGCAGGCGGCGGTGCGGCACGCTCGGCGTGCGCCGGGTCCGTCGCCACCGGCGATGCCGGCGCGCTCGTCGTGCCCGGGTCGGGGCGCGCGATGTCGCCGCCCGCGACAATCGCCGCCGGCGGCGGCCGCGCCGGCGCGCGCTGCTGCGGAACGAGCGCCCAGATGAGCGCGGCGACCGCCAGGATGGCCACGGGAAGCCCGACTGCGAGCAACGGCCGCCGTTCCCACCAACGCGGCCGCAGCAGTGCGCCCGCGGGAACGTCGAACAGAGGCGGCGGCATCGGCTCGTCGTTGCCGGCCAGCGTGGGCGGTGCGACGCCGATCACCGTCGGATGCTCGAGCGGGGGCAACGGCGCCGGGCCCGGCGTCGAGAGTTCGAGCGACGAATAGTTGCGCAGGTCGTCCGCCATCTGCTGCGCGTCCTGATAGCGGTCCGCCGGATCCTTCGCGAGCGCCTTGCCGACGATGTGATCGAACGCGCGCGGCAGGCTGCGATTGTGGCTGCTGGGCGCGGGCGTGGGATCGTTCAGCACCTGCGTGAGGATGCTGTTGAGGTCGCCCCCGGTGAACGCGGTGAGACCCGTCAGCATTTCGTACACGACCGCGCCGAGCGAGAAGATGTCGGACCGGCCATCGACCACCCGCCCGACGATCTGCTCGGGCGACGTATAGCGGGGCGACCCGAACGTGGTGCCGGCGAGCGTCCGGGTGCCGGTGGGCAGGAGCGCGATGCCGAAGTCGGTGATCTTCACGCGTCCGTTGTCGAGCACCATGATGTTCGCGGGCTTCACGTCGCGGTGCACGACCTGGTGACGGTGCGCATACGCGAGCCCCTCCGCGATCTGCGCGCCGATGTCGGCCACCCGTTCCGGCGGCAGCACGACGCCCGAGTCGAGGATGTCGCGCAGCGACTTGCCGTCGCAGAACTCCATCGCGATGTACGCGATGTCGCCGCTCTTGCCGACGTCGTAGATCGTGACGATGTTGGGGTGATTGAGGCGGCCAGCGGACTTGGCTTCCCGGAAAAAGCGCCGTTCGTAGGCTTCGGTTTCGGCGTTGGAAAGCCCCAGGCCCACCGTCTTGATCGCGACCACGCGGTCGATCAGCGGATCGCGAGCCCTGTACACCACACCCATCGCGCCCTGCGCGATTTCGGCGACGATCTGGTAGCGGCCGAGCGACGCGTCCGGCTTGAGCGCGGGCAGCGTCACGGCGCCGCCTCAGTCAAGGCGGCCGCGCGCGCGCCGGCCGCGGGAACGTCCCCGCGGTTGCGTCCGGTCACGCCAGCGGCGCGGCGCTCGACAGTCATGAAAATGCCCGTTGCCATGTAATACTCGCGTCCCCGGACCGGCCTTCCGCACGAGGGCCGTTCGCCGAAGTTCGATTCCCGTTGCGGACCCATTGAAGCATGGCGGACGAATTCATTGAAGTGGCGGCCCTGTCGGACGTCGGCAACGTGCGCCAGTACAACGAGGACAGCCTCGCGGTGGACGTCGCAACCGGGATTCTCGCATTGGCCGACGGAATGGGGGGGCATCGGGCCGGCGAAGTCGCGAGCCGCATGGCCACCGAGTCGCTCCGCACGGCGCTCACGGCCGCCCTGGCCGCACTCGGCGCCGAATCGTCGGCGCCGCTCGAGCCCCACGTCGTCTCGGAAAGCATAAACCAAGCCAACGCCGCGATCCGCGCGGCCGGCCGTGCCGACCCGAAGTGCTCCGGCATGGGGACGACGCTCGTTCTGGCCGTGTTTCGCGCGGGACGCGTGACGCTCGCCCACGTCGGCGATTCCCGGATCTATCGCGTGCGCGCCGGCCATCTGCGGCTGCTGACCCGCGACGACTCGCTGGTGCGCGACCAGGTCGAGCTGGGCGTGATCTCGGCCGAGGAGGCGAGCCGATCGCACAACCGCAGCCTGGTGACGCGCGCGCTCGGCATCGCCGACACGGTGTCCGCGCACGTGGCGCACGACGACGTGCAGCCGGGCGACATCTATCTGCTGTGCTCGGACGGTCTCAACGACCTCGTGCCCGACCCCGACATCGAGCTCATCGTCGCGTCGCTGGCGGCGAACCTGCCGTTGGCCGCGCATCATCTGGTGCAGGCGGCCAAGGACAACGGCGGCTTCGACAACGTGTCGGTGATCCTGGCGCGCGTGCCCGAGAGGGTGCAGGCATCCGCGCGCCGCGGCGGGTTCGCGCGCTTCCTCGCGTGGCTCACCCGCTGGCTGGAGCGCTAGCCCATGGCGAAGCTCGTCCTCAGCACCGGCGGCACCATCGTCGACCAGCGCTTCCTCGACGACGAACGCGTCACGATCGGCCGCGACGCGACCAACACGGTCGTCGTCGACGACCCGGCCGTGGCCGGCGCGCACGCGGCGATCACCGTCATCGGCAACGACTACATCCTCGAGGACCTGGGGAGCGCGGCGGGCACCAACGTCAACGGCGTCCCGGCGCAGCGGCGCGTGCTGCAGCACGGCGACGTGATCGAACTGGGCGCGTTCCACCTGCGCTACCTCGACAGCAAGGCATCGTCGGACATCGACCTCGACCGCACGATGCTCATCCCCGGGCTCATGTCGGAGGCGGAAACGGAGCGCGCCGATGGCGTCGCGGTGGACGAGACGCTGCTGTACGTGCCGTCGGCACGCGCCGCGCGCGCGCGCATGCCGAACGCGCACGTGACGTGGCTCGAGGGCCCTCGCCGCGGACAGACGCAGGAGCTCGACCGCGTCGTCGCGACGTTCGGCTCCCCCAGGCGGGAGGTGGTGGTGGTCACGCGCCGACCGCGCGGCTACTCCGTCACGCACGTAGCCGGCGACGAATCGGCGCGCGTGAACGGCCAGTCGATCGGCACCGAGACGCGCGAACTGCGCAACGGCGACATTCTCGAAGCCGGCGGCGACAAGCTCGAATTCAAGCTGCGCTGAACCCCGCCGACGCGCGCACCGATCGCGCGCGACGCGAGGCGTGCCGTGCGGCTACTCGCCGCCCGGGCGTGCCGCGCCGGCCAGGTGCGCCGCGGCCGGCATCGCCGCCGTACGCGCTGCGGGCGCGTTCTCCGCCAGTTGCTCCGTGCCGCCGCCGCACGCCAGCGCGATCGCGGCGTTTTCCTCGCCCTTGCGGCGCTTGTACTCGATCTTGGGGCCGTGCATCGTCACCCAGCTCGCGTCGGTCGCCACGGACGCCGGGCCCGGCGCCGTGCGCCGTGCCGCATCGAAGCCGAAGTCGACGTTCTTCTTCGACTGCGGTCCCCAGTAGCCGACGCGGCCCAGGTCGTAGAACGTGCGCTGGAAGCCGCTCTTCGCGAACGCCTTGAGGCAGCCGAGCAGGTACTTGCGACGCCCCTTGTCGCGCGTCCACGGATACTGGAAGAACGCCTTGTTGAAGAAGAAGCGGCGGTAGTTGTGCATCACGCGGTCCAGCAGTTCGGCGCGGTCCATCGCGTCGGGCTTCATGATCGGCGTGACGAAGTTGTACTTCTCGAAGTCGAACACCTCGACCTTGTCGCCCAGCTCCTGGAAGAGGTCGGAGAACGGCCACGGCGTGTACATCGCCCAGTTGGCCATGTCCGGATTCCAGTCGCGCGCCATCCGGTACGTCTCTTCCAGCGTCTCCGCCGTCTCGTTCTCGAGGCCGACGATGAACTGCGCCTCGGACACGATGCCGGCCTCGCGCAGCAGGCGGATCGCCTTCTTGTTCTGCTCGATCGTCGTTTCCTTGTTGAAGCGGTCGAGCTTCAACTGCGCGGCGGCTTCGGTGCCCAGGCTCACGTGCACGAGCCCCGCCTTGCGGAACATCGGCAGCAGCTTCTCGTCGCGCAGGATGTCGGTCACGCGCGTGTTGATGCCCCACAGCACCGGCAGGTCGCGCCTGATGAGCTCCTCGCAGAACGCGATGAACTTCCTGCGGTGGATCGTCGGCTCCTCGTCGGCGAGGATGAAGAAGCCGACCTGGTGATCGCGCACCAGCGCCTCGATCTCGTCGACGACCTTGATCGGGTCGCGCACGCGATAGTCGCGCCAGAACTTCCACTGGCTGCAGAAGCTGCACGTGAACGGGCAGCCGCGCGCGAAGTTGGGGATCGCGACGCGCCGGCCCATCGGGATGTAGATGTACTTGTCCCACTCGAGGATGCCCCAGTCGGGCGAGATCCGGTCCAGGTCGGCGATCGGCGGCTCGGCCGGCGTGGCCACCACCTTGCCGTCGGCGAAGTACGCGATGCCCTTGACCTCTTCGCGTCCCGTCGCCCACGTGCCGTCGTCGACGGCGCGCACGAGATTCAGGAACACCTGTTCGCCTTCGCCGCGCACGACGGCGTCGATCCACGGCGCTTCGGCGAGCACCTGCGGGTACATGAACGTGCCGTGGATGCCGCCCAGCACGGTGACGATGTTCGGATTGAGGTCCTTCGCCACCTTGAGGAGTTGCTGCGCCTTGTAGATGGCCGGCGTGATCGCCGTGCAGCCGACGATGTCGGGCGCGATTTGCGCGATGCGCGCACGCACCTCGTCGTCGGACAGATGGTTGGTCATCGCATCGACGAACACCACGTCGAGGTAGCCTGCCGCCTTCAGGTAGCCGGTCAGGTAGGCGACCCATGCGGGCGGCCAGTTGCCGGCGATTTCGGCGCCGCCGGAGTGGTAGTTCGGGTGCAGCAGCAGGATGCGCATCGATGTTTTCCTCGTCGGGGCCGGGTATCGCCACCCTAGTGAAGTGGGCCGCAGCAACAATTGACGAATGTCAATTTATCATGACGTGTCGATGTGTGTTGTATTGGTTACGCATGCGGCCGCGATGTAACGCAACCCGTGGCAACGCCGGGCGGCGCGGCGCGGTCGTCGCGGGCCACGCGGCAAGGGCGGACGATACGACCCCATGGGGGCGTGCCGGACGCGCGGACGGCTTCTACGCGACCCGGACGCGGCAACGCGCGTGTTGGCGGGGTGTCACGCCGGATGGAACAGCCAGGAATCGAGCGCGAGCGCGCCTGCCTCGAACCCCGTGACGAACCGCTCGACACGCGCCTTCGGGCCGGCGGCGCCGACGACGACGTGCAGCGGCAGCAGGTGTTCCTCCGTCGGATGCGCGCGCGGCGGCCTCCGGCGCGCGGGCGCGGTAGTCGACCAATGCCGCCACGTCGTGCGCGACGACGCGCGCGTGGATCCAGTCCGCGAACGCCTGCGCGTACGGCAGCGGCTCGTGCCGGCGCCGTGCCCGCCATCCAGTCGCGCAGGTTGTGCGTCGTATGGCCGGACCCGACGATCAGCACGCCCTCGTGCGCGAGCGGCGCCAGCGCACGCCCCAGTTCCACGTGGCCCGCGGTGCCCAATTCCGGCTGAACGGAGACCTGCAGCACCGGCACGTCGTGCGCCGGGTACATGTGCAGCAGCGGCACCCACGCGCCGTGATCGAGCCCGCGGCAGCCGTCGACCCCGGCCGTGATGCCGGCGTCGCGCAACACCGCGACCGCGCGCGTCGCGAGCGCCGGCGCGCCCGGCGCCGGGTATCGCAGCGTGTAGAGCTCGGGCGGAAAGCCGCCGAAGTCGTGGACCGTGTCCGGCTTCGGATTGCCGGTGACCATCGGCACCGAGGTCTCCCAGTGCGCGGAGACCATCAGCACGGCCGCCGGTCGCGGCAACGAACGTCCCAGCGCCGCCCATGCGCGTCCGGCGGCGCCGGGTGCGATCGCATGCAGGGGCGAGCCGTGCGACAGGAAGAGGGTGGGCAGTGGCTGCATCGGGGTGTCACGGTCCGCGCGGCGGGCGCGAGGCGCGCCGCGCGGACCGCGATCCGGTGGCGAACTACGCCGCCGCTGCGGCGGGGGCCAGTCCCTCGGCGACGCAGTGCGCGATGCACGGCGGGGCGCGCGGCGACGCGCGCCTGGAACTGCTGCAGCGCAGGCCACGGCGCCAGGTCGACCTTGAGCATCGGCGCCCAGTTGAGGATCGTGAAGAGATACGCATCCGCGATCGTGAACGTCGAGCCCGTGAGGTACGGCTGGTGTGCGAGCGTCTGCGCCAGCAGGTCGAAGCGCGACGCGAGCCTGGTCTTCTGCGCTTCCTTCGTCGCCTCGGGCGTGGTCGGGTGCCACAGCGGGCCGAATTGCTTGTGCAGCTCGGTCGCGATGAAGTTGAGCCACTCCATGAGGCGGTAGCGATCGAGGCCGCCGAACGCGGGCGCCAGCGTGCCCGGCTTCCGGTCGGCGATGTACTGCAGGATCACCGCGACTTCGGACAGGCGCGTGCCGTCGTCGAGTTCCAGCAGCGGCACGTAGCCCTTCGGGTTGACCGTGTAATAGTCGGTGCCGTCCTCGAGAACGTGCTTGCGCAGGTCGACCCGGGCGGTCGTGTACGGCAGGCCGGATTCGGACAGCGCGATATGCGGGGCGAGCGAGCAGGCGCCGGTGGAGTAGTAGAGCTTCATGGGGGTCGTTCCTTGGTCGTCATTCGTGATGGGGATGTTCCCGCAAGCGCGGGAACGGGGGACAAGCCGACGCGTCGATCGCCGCGGTTACGCGCGCTGCATCCGCGGCGCGGTGCTCGCCGGGCGCAGCGCGAACGCGCCGTCGCCCAGCAGCGCCTGCACGACGAGCGTCACGGTCCAGAACGCCGGATATTCCCAGCCGCCGTTGGGCGACGTGAACAGCCAGCCGTTGCCGGCATGCGCCCACGTGGCGCCGAGCAGCACCGGCACCAGCGCGAGCGCGACGGCGCGCGTCCTGAAGCCGACGAGCAGCAGCACGCCGCCGACGAGCTCGAGCGCGAACACGACGTAACCCAGCGCGCCGGGAAGGCCCATCGACGCGAAGAACTGCGCGGTACCCGGCAGCGTGAAGACGAAATACTTGAGCAGCGCGTGGGCGATGAACATCGTGCCCAGCGCGAGGCGCAGCAGCAGCGCGGCGGTGTCGGTCATGCGTGTGTCGTTCATGGCGTTGCTCCTTTGGATTCGTGAAGAGTGGTTACGACGGAGCGAAGGATGCCCGTTGTTGCTTTCGCGATAAAGACCGCCATGGTTGAAATATTGTTGCAAATTGAGCAATAATGATCGGTCGCCACGGGAGAGTTCACGCATGGACCGCTTCAATGCCATTGCGGCCTTCGCGAAGGTCGTCGAGACGGGCAGCTTCGCGCGCGCCGCGCGAACGGCTCGACGTGTCGGTCTCGTCGGTTTCGCGGCACGTGACCGATCTCGAGGCGCACCTCGATGCGCGCCTGCTCAACCGCACGACGCGCAGGCTCTCGCTCACCGAGACCGGGCGCGCCTTTCACGAACGGTGCGTGCAGCTGCTGGCCGACCTCGAGGAGGCCGAGCAGTCGGCGGGCGCGGGTACCGTCGTTCCGCGCGGCACGCTGCGCGTTTCCTGCGCGATCACGTTCGGCACGCACTATCTCGCGGGCGCCGTTGGCCGAGTTCATCGCGCGCTATCCGGAGATGCGCTTCGACGTCGACCTGTCGGACCGCACGGTCGACCTGGTCGAGGAGGGATTCGACGCGGCCGTGCGCATCGGCGCGATCCGCGGGCAGAACCTCGTCGGGCGCCGGGTCGGCGCGACGCAGCTCGTCTGCTGCGCGTCACCCGCGTACCTCGCGCGGCACGGCGAGCCGAAGGTCCCCGCCGACCTCGCGGACCACGCGTGCCTGCTCTATGCGTATGCGCCGCAGCGCGACGTATGGGTGTTCGCCGACAAGGACGGCACCGAACTGCGCGTCCGGGTCGCCGGTCCCGCGCACTCGAACAACGGCAGCTTCGCCGCGGCGCTCGCGGTCGAGGGCGTGGGCATCGCGTTCGAACCCGATTTCATCGTGGGGGCGCACCTCCGAGCGGGCCGGTTGCGGCCGCTCCTGCGCGCGTACGCGCCGCCGGCCTCGGGCATCCACGTCGTGTACCCGAGCCGCCGGCACCTGTCCGCCAAGGTGCGCGCGTTCGCGCAGTTCCTGCAGGAGCGATTCGTGCATCCGGACTGGACGCTGGAACCGCCTCCTGCGCGCGGCAAGCGGCGGGCGGCCTGACGCAATTCGCCCCGGGAGCCGGGCGATGATTCGGTTCCGCCCATTCCCGGACTTGCGATCCGTGGCCGGAGTCATGGCCCTGGCCCCGATTCCGGGACCCCAACGCGCGTGCGCTCAATACGAGCGCGGCATTCCCAGGATGTGCTCGCCGATGTAGGCGAGGACGAGATTGGTCGAGATGGGCGCGATCTGCATGAGGCGCGTCTCGCGCCACTTGCGCTCGACGTCGTACTCGCGCGCGAAGCCGAATCCGCCGTGCGTCTGCAGGCAGGCCTCGGCGGCATGCCACGCGGCCTCGGACGCGAGCATCTTGCCGATGTTGGCGTCGTTGCCGCACGGCAGGCCGGCGGCGAAGAGCGCGGCCGCGCGGCGCAGCACGAGGTCGGCGGCTTCGGTTTCCGCGTGCGCGCGCGCGATCGGGAACGCGATGCCCTGGTTCTGCCCGATCGGCCGGTCGAACACGACGCGCTGCGACGCGTAGGCCACCGCCGTGCGCGTGAACCAGCGCGCGTCGCCGATCGACTCGGCCGCGACGAGGATCCGCTCCGCGTTCATGCCGTCGAGGATGTAGCGGAAGCCCTTGCCTTCCTCGCCGATCAGGTTCGCGGCCGGCACGCGCGCGCCGTCGAAGAACACTTCCGTCGCGTGGTGGTTGATCATCGCCGGCAGCGGCGTGATCGCGAGCCCGTGGCCCCAGGCACTCGCGGATGTCGAGCAGGAACACCGACAGGCCGTCGGTCTTCTTGCGCACCTGGTCGAGCGGCGTCGTGCGCGCGAGCACGAGCATGAGGTCGGAGTGGAGCGCCCGCGACGTCCACACCTTCTGCCCGTGCAGCACGTAGTCGTCGCCGTCGCGAACCGCGCGCGTCTTCAACTGCGTGGTGTCGGTGCCCGATGTCGGCTCGGTCACGGCGAACGCCTGCAGCCGCAGCGCGCCGCTCGCGATGCCGGGCAGGTAGCGCGCCTTCTGCGCGTCGCTGCCGTGCCGCAGCAGCGTGCCCATGATGTACATCTGCGCGTGGCAGGCCCCGGCGTTGCAGCCCGCCGCGTGGATGGCCTCGAGGATCACGGCGGCGGCGCGCAGCGGCAGGCCGGCGCCGCCGTACTCGTCGGGAATCAGCGCCGCGAGGTAGCCGGCCTCGGTCAGCGCCCGCACGAACGCATCGGGATACGCGGCACGCGTTTCGAGATCGCGCCAGTACGCGCCGGGATAGTCCGCGCAGATCCGGCGGACGCTCTCGCGGATCTCCGGGAAGTCGTCGCCGATCGGAACGCGGACGTCGTCGGTCGTACCGGTGGCGGCGGGCTCGGACATGCGGACTTCCTGCTCCTGGCGGCGGCGTAGGTTGGTGCGGTGAGCCTGATGCGCCGCGCTGCCGACGCGTGCGGTCCGGGTGCGGGGATTCGCATTTCCGGGCGCTGGCGATCGTGCGAAGGCATGGTAGCACCGGCTGCGGGCGCGCCCGTCCGCCACCCCCGGTCGGTCGCGCGCTCGAAGCGTGCATCGGGCGCGTCGGCGACGTGCCGCCCGACTACCGCACCCAGTCCTCGCGGTACGGCGCGATCTTGTCCGCGAGCAATGCGCGCGCGAACTCGAGGAACACCTGCACCTTGGGCGGCACGAACAGGTTGGGCAGGTAGGTCGCGGCGAGCGGCGGGCCCGTCCACATCCAGTCCTCCAGCACGGGCACCAGTTCGCCGCTCGCGACGAGGTCGGCGACCGTGTACTGGTAACCCTGGAAGATGCCGAGGTGGGCGAGGCCGGCCGCGCGCTGCGCGTCGCCGGCGTCCGCGACGAAACGGCAGCGCGCGTCGTACGCGAACATCCGGCCATCGCGCTCGAAGCGCATCAGCGACAGCAGGTTGCCCGGTGCCGGCCGGACGCCGATCAGATGGTGTCCCGCCAGGTCCTCCGGCGTGCGCGGGTGCCCGTGGCGCTCGAGGTAACGCGCGGTCGCGACGGTGCGCACCGCGCAGAGCCCGAAGGGCCGGAACACGACGCGCGGGTCCGGCTGCATCGAGAGCTGCAGCGCGACGTCGATGTTCTGCGCGACGAAGTCGGGCGCCTGCGCGGCGATCTGGAGTTCGACGCGCAGGTCCGGATAGCGATCGAGGAATTCCGGCAGGCGCGGAATGATGACCAGCGTGGCGAGCAGCGACGGCGTCATCACGCGCAGCGTGCCCTTCGGCGAGAGCCGCTGCGACGCCAGCATCGCGTCGGCCTCGTCCACCTGGGCGAGGATGCGCCGGCACTGTTCGAAGTAGACGGCGCCTTCCTCGGTCAACGCGAGGCGGCGCGTCGTTCGCTGCAGCAGCTTGCTGTTGAGCCGGCGCTCCAGCGCCTTGACGTGGCCGGTCACCGCCGCCGGCGACAGGTCGAGGCTCTCGGCCGCGCGCACGAAGCTCTTCTTCTCGACCACCCGGGTAAAGATGGTCATGGCGAGAAAGCGATCCATTATTCACCTCCGGTGAATAGTAATTTCGCATTTCTACTATTTATTCGCAACGTAAAGATGACGAGAATGGCGTCACTCGAGGTCCCTGCGGCATCTCGCCGCACCTCGAAGGCGGGCAGCGACGGGCCATGCCGGTCGCAGTCCCGGTGCAGCGGGAACGCGGTCCCAGGGAATTCTCCAAAGCAGGAGGCGTTGTGGCTCACGTCAGCGAATGCGATGCAACCGCTCTGGCCGACTTCGGCGCCAGCGGCGACGCGCGCACGCGCGACGGCGCGCACGACGAGGCGCCTCGTACCGTACGCGCGAGCGAGGCGCGGGACCCCGAGGGGGACGGCCGTCGCGGTGAATCCTGGTCGCTGGTGAGCTGCCCGCCGCGGGACTGACGCTCGCGCGATTCGACGACCACGCGCCCATGCACGCGCCCGCGCGGCATGGGCGTCGCCGCGCGGTCGCGAGCGCGTCAGTGCCCTTGGCCGGCGGCAGGACGATGGGCGGGGCGGACTCCGCCCGCGCAGTCCGGCTATTGCGCGCCGGACACTCTGGGCGCGATCTCGCAGCGCTCGCCAGTGCGTCGCCACGTCAGCGGATAGTGGCGCGTCGCGTCTTCCAGCACCTCGTCGATCAGGTCCGCGTAGTCGGGCTCGTCCACGTACGGCGCGCATTCGCACAGCAGCGCGAGCGCGCGCACGTAGCGCAGGTAGAGCGCTCGCTCGCGCGGGGTCAGGTCGAGCCCGGCGGCGAGGCTCGCCGGCAGCGCATCCGGTTCGCAATCCTGCGCGGCGGAGGGTTGCAGACAAGCTGAGTCGTCGATCTTCACGGCGGTTTTCCTCGAGGGCGGCAAAGGGCGCGGGGGATCACTAGGTGGCGGCGCGCGTGAGGCGCGAGGCCAGGAGCGCCGCCTCGACGCGGCTTCGCACCTGCAGTTTCTGCAGGATGTTGGTCACGTAGTGCTTGATCGTCTTTTCGGTGAGCGCCAGGCGTGCGCCGATTTCCCGGTTGGTGAGGCCGGTGCCGATGAGTTCGAGGATCTCGCGCTCGCGTGCCGTGAGTTCCTGCAGCGGGTCGGGCGCGCGCTCGCGGGTCAGCGACACCAGCATTTCCGACGCGAGCGACGGCGACACGTAGGCGTCGCCGTCCGCCGCGGCGCGCACGACGCGCACCAGCTCCGTGGCGGAAACGCCTTTCAGCACGTACGCGCGCGCACCCGCCTTGAAGGCCGCCAGCAGCCGGTCCTGCTCTTCCGACACTGTCAGGATCACGATGGCCGTCGCCGGGCACGCGGTGGCGACGCGCTCGGCAGTCACGAGTCCGTCCCAGCCCGGCATGCTGATGTCGAGCAGCATCACGTCGGGCAGGAGTTCCTGCGCGAGGACGAGTGCCTCCTCGCCGGAGGCTGCCTCGCCGACTACTTTGATGCCGGGCGCGGCGGACAGCGAGTGCACGACGCCCTGCCGGAAGAGCGGGTGGTCGTCGACGACGAGGACACCGATCGCGTCACTCATCGTCGGCCTCGGGCACCGTGTGCGGCAGCGTAACGCGGATGACCGTGCCGCCGGCGCCTTCGGAGCGCAGCGCGAACGAACCGCCGAGCGAGCGCACGCGCTCGCGCATGCCCGCGAGTCCGACGCGGCCCGCGTCGAAGGCACGCTGCGGATCGAAGCCGGGACCGCCGTCGCTCACGTCGACCGACAGTCCGCGCTCGTCCAGCACGAGCACGACGCGCTGGTCCGCGCCGTTCGCGTGGCGGAAGCCGTTGGCGAGCGACTCCTGCAGCAGGCGGTACAGCGTGATCTTGACCGGCAGCATCGCATCGCCCGCATCGCCGTGCACGGTGAACGCGACCTTCGCGCCGGTCTTGCGTTCGTAGTCGCGGATCGCGCGTTCCACCACTTCCCGCGCGGACAGCCGCTCGATGTCCGGCAGCTGCAGTCCGGCCGAGATCGAGCGCAGGTCGGCGAGCGCGGAGTCGAGTCCGGTGCGGACCGCCGCGAAGTCGGCCTGCAGCGCGCCGGGGGTCGCGAGATCCGCCGGCGCGTTTCGCGCGCGCTCGGCGATCGCGTCGAGTCGCATCAGCGCGAAGCCCAGGTCCTGTCCCGGACCATCGTGCAGGTCCGTCGAGATGCGGCGCAGGAAGCGCTCGTTGAGCGACGTCGTGCGCGCCGCGGCCGCCGCGGACGCGGGCGTCGAGCTGCACGTTGCGTTCGAGCAGATTGGACAATTCAGCCACGCGCTGGTCGAGTTCGCGCCGCTGGCCGACGATGGTCTCGCTGCCCCGGCGCACGAGGCCGAACAGCAGCAGGTACATGAGCGACGTGACGGCCGCCACGACGAGCCAGGCGCGCCGTTGCGCCGCCGCCGTCTCGCGCGCCAGTTCGCCGGTGGTCTGGTAGAGCTCCGCGACGCCCACGACGCTGCCCAGCGGCGTGAGGTGCACGGGAGCGTAGGTCTCGATGAGCTGCGGCGGCCAGTCGCGGTCGACGAATCCGTGCTCCTGCGCCGACCGTTCGATGAGCTTCGAGTACACGTCGCCGCGCATCGCGCTCGCGAAGCCCTCGCCGGTCGAGAACGTGCGCCCGTTCAACGTCGGGGTCGGTGCTGTAGGCGATCCGCCCGTCCGGCCGCCAGATGTTGAAGGCGACGATCTTCTTGCCCAGCGCGGTGTCGGTCAGCAGCGCGTCGAGCGCCGCGCGGTGCGGCTCGTCGAGCGGATCCTCGTCGAGCAGGTATTGCAGGTGCGGCGCGACGAGGCTGTCGACGTACAGGCTCGTGACGGCGCCCAGGCGGTTCACCACGCCGCGCTCGATCTCGCGCGCGACCATGAGCCCGATCGCGAGCATCCCGAGCAGCAGGATGGGAAAACTCGCGACCAGGAACTGGCGCGACAGACTCAGTTGGCGAAAGGCGGTCATGGCATGGGCACACGGGGAGAGCGTAGCAAGCGCGAGCGTCGGCGACCACGGACCAAGGTCGGATCCCGGCCCGGACCACCGTCGGGGCCACGGCCGTCGCCGGGGCGGCACGCGGCGCCGCCGGGGACCCCGCAAGACCCGGGAAGACCGCGGTAGAACCCCGGCGAGACGCGCCGCACCCTTGCTATGCTATCCGCTGCACGATCCGGCCACCCGATCTTCCCATTGACGCCCGAGCGATGACCCCTGCCCAGCATGCCGTGCCGTTTCCGGCCACCGTCGACGCGACGGTGGACCTGCTCACCGCGAACGACTACGTCGCGGAGCGGCGGCTCGCGACCGCGGTCTTTCTCGCCCTCAAGCTCCGCCGGCCGCTGTTCCTCGAGGGCGAGGCGGGCGTGGGCAAGACCGAGATCGCGAAGGTGCTGGCCGCGGGTCTCGGCCGGCCGCTGGTCCGGCTGCAATGCTACGAGGGCCTCGACACGGCGGCGGCGGTGTACGAGTGGAACTACCCGCGCCAGATGATCGAGATCCGGCTGGCGGAAGCGGCGGGTGGCGTCGAGCGCGAGCGCCTGTCGCACGACATCTTCACGCGCGCGTTCCTGCTGAAGCGTCCGCTGCTGCAGGCGATCGACCCGGACGACGGCATTGCGCCGGTGCTGCTGATCGACGAACTCGACCGCACCGACGAGCCGTTCGAGGCGTACCTGCTCGAGGTGCTGTCCGACTTCCAGGTGTCGATCCCGGAGCTGGGCGTGATCCGTGCGGCGGAACCGCCCGTCGTCGTGATCACGTCGAACCGCACGCGCGAGATCCACGATGCGATCAAGCGCCGCTGCCTCTATCACTGGGTCGACTATCCGGACGCGCTGCGCGAACTCGCGATCCTGCGCTGCAAGTGCCCGCAGGCGCCCGAGCGCCTCGCGCGCGAGATCGTCGCGTTCACGCAGCGGCTGCGCACGATGGACCTCTTCAAGTCCCCGGGCGTGGCGGAGACGCTCGACTGGGCCGAGGCGCTGATCGCGCTCGACCGCGTCGCGCTCGATCCGCAGACGGTCGGCGACACGCTGGGCGTGCTGCTCAAGTACCAGGACGACGTGGCCGCGCTGTCCCCGGAGGTGGCGGCGAAGATCGTCGCGGACGTGCAGGCCGAGGGCATCCGGTTGTGACGCCCGCGGCACCCGGCGCGGGCGCGTTCCTGCTGCCGCGCGGCATGCTCGCGGAGAACGTGCTGCACTTCGTGCGCGTGCTGCGCGCGGTCGGACTGCCCGTGGGCCCGGCGAAGGTCATCGACGCCATCGCCGCGGTCGAGGCGGTCGGCGTGGCCAACCGCACCGACTTCCGCGAGGCGCTCGCCGCCGTGCTGGTCTCGCGGCACGAGCACCTGCCGCTCTTCGAGCAGGCGTTCGACCTCTTCTGGCGCAACCCGAAGCTCCTGGAGAAGATGGTGGCGGCGATGCTGCCCCGCGTGTGGGGCCGCACGGGCGAGGACCAGGCGCCGCCCGACCTGCCCGCGCGCCTCGCGCAGGCGATGGCGCCGCCGAAGCCGCCTGCGCCCGAGGACGACGAACCGGACGAGATCGAGCTCGACGCCGCGTACACGTTTTCCGCGCGCGAGGTGCTGCAGACCAAGGACTTCGCGACGATGACCGCCGACGAACTGGCGCAGGTGAAGCGCATGCTCGCGCGGCTCCATCTCCCGCTGCCGGAGCGCCCGCAGCGGCGCACGCGCGCGGCGCCGTCCGGCACGCGCGTGGACCTGCGCGCGACGCTGCGCCGGATGACGGGCGCGGCGGGCGCGGTCGCACCGCTCGCCTACCGTGCGCGCGTGCGCCGGCCGCCGCCGCTGGTCGTGCTGTGCGACATCTCGGGCTCGATGGACCGCTACGCGCGGATGCTGCTGCACTTCGTGCACGCGATCACCAACGATGGCCATCGCGTGCGCACGCTGGTGTTCGGCACGCGGCTCACGAACATCACGCGGCACCTCGCGCACCGCGATGTCGACGTCGCGCTCGCGCGCGTCGCCGCCTCGGTCGACGACTGGGCGGGCGGCACGCGCATCGGCGCGAGCCTCGCGGAATTCAACCGCCGCTGGTCGCGGCGACTGCTGGGCCAGAACGCGGTCGTGCTGCTCATCAGCGACGGGCTCGATGCGGAGGCCGGCGCGGGGCTCGCGTTCGAGGTCGAGCGGCTCGCGAAATCCTGCGCGCGCCTCATCTGGCTCAACCCGCTGCTGCGCTATGCGGGCTTCGAGGCGCGTCCGGCCGGCATCCGCGCGATGCTGCCGTACGTCGACGACTTCCTGCCGGTGCACAACGTCGCCGCGCTGACCGATCTGTCGGCTGCGCTGGACACGCGGCGTGCCCGCGCCGTCAGGCGGACTCCTCGGGCAGCAGCAGCACGACCAGCGCCAGCGCCGCGCAGGTGACGAACATCACCGCCTTCGACTGGCCGTTCCAGACCGACGACTGCCACATCGAGAACCACTCGCCGCCTTCACGACGCGCAGCGTGCGCATGGCAGGGACGCGTGCTACTCGGCCAGGTCGAACGTCACGTGGCCGCGGCCGGCGGCGGCGATCGCCGCGAGGTCGTCCTCGTCGCACAGGTAGGCATGGCGGACCGTCAGCGACGCTCCCCACTGTGCGGCCGCCGTCGCGAGTTGCAGCAGGCCGGCCACCGGCAGGTCGGCGTCGACGATCACGTGGCCGCTCGCGCGAATCACCGCGAGCGCTTTCTGGGCGGCAGTTTCGGAAGGCATGGCGGCAGCTTACGCGAGTCGGGGGCGGGATGACGACTTCACGGCGCGTGACGATTTGGCGGCAGGTGACGATTTGGCGGCAGGAGACGATGTCGCCGCAGGTGACGATCTCGCGGCAGGGGGCACGGCGCGGCGCGGTGCCGCGCCGGGCTTCGTCGCGTGCGAGGTTCGCGAGGATCGCGAGCAGCAGCGCGCGGGTGGCCTCGACCTGCGCGGGCACGAGACCTGCGACCGCGACGCCGTTGACCGCCTCGGCCAGCGGCACCAGCGTCCGGCGCAGCGCGCGGCCGGCCGGCGTCAGGTGCACGTACAGGTTCTTGCGATTGCCGGTGCGGTGGCGGCGAACGACGAGGCCGCGACGCTCGAGGCCCGCGACCGCGACGAACGTCGTGGGCTCCATCACGCCCGCGCGCACGGACAGCGCCTTCTGCGTGAGCCCATCCTCCTCCCAGAGCACGCGCAGGAACGTCCACTGCGAGAACGTCACGTCGTGCGCGGCCAGGCGCATCTGCAGTGCGCGCTGGAACGCCCGCGCGGCATCGCGGACCAGATGCGCGAGGCGGTCGTGCGGAACCGCCTGCTGCCAGTGCCGCAGGATCTCGCGCGTCGCGGGGCTGACGGCCGCAGGCCCGGGCGCGGTGCGCGGCCCGGCCGCGTGGACACGGGCGCGGGCGGGTACGGGTCGGGCTGCGCTCAATCGCGCACCGGCACCTGGTGCGCGAGTTCGACGTCGCGCCCGTCGCGGGCGGAGGCGAGCACCGCGATGCACACCTCGAGCGTCGCGCGCGCCCAGCGTCCGTCGTGCACCGGGGGCCGGCCGTCGACCACCGCGTGCCACAGTTCGTCGATCACTTCGCGCCGCGGCACCGTGGGGGGCGGGAGCGGCTCGAAGCGCTGCGCGGCGTCGCCGTACACGTGCACGCCGGTGGGCGAGGGCCGCACGTCGCCGTGCTCGCAGCAGACGAGCACGTGCCCGAAGTGCTGATGCGCGATCGGCGCGGCGGGACCTGCGGGCACGTACGCGGCGCCGCCATAATTGCGCGCGGCCTTGAGCGCGGCTTCGGCCGCGGCGTCGGCGGCGGATCCCAACCGCCGGCGCGCGGAACCGTACGCGTCCGGGGGCTTGCGCTCGCCCATCTCGCCGATGCCGTCCATCAATTCGTCGCCGTCGAAGTGGCCGTAACCCGAGTACACGCAGGTTGCGAACGCGCCGTCGGCGAACGTCAGCAGCGCGCTGTACGCGCCCTCCGTCGGCCGCGCCGCGTCCCAGTTGCCGGTGGCCGCGCGAACGGCGCGCACGCGGCCGCCGCCCAGCAGCCGCACGATGTCGAACTGGTGCGCGGCCTGGTTGAAGATCGCGCCGCCGCCTTCCGCGGTCCGCAGTTCCTCCGGCCGCCGGGCGCGGTACATGAAGTCGGTCGCGTAGAGCGCGTGGATCATCCGCGGTGCCCCGAGTTCGCCGCTCGCGACGATCGCCCGCGCGCGCGCCACGGGCGCGTCGAAGCTGTGGCTGTGCCCGACGATCAGGTGGCGCCGCGCGCGCTCCGCGGCGTCGATCATCGCCGTGCAGTCGGCCAGGGTCGACGGCCATCGGCTTCTCCACCAGCACGTGCTTGCCGTGCGCGAGCGCCATGCACGCGTGCGCAGCATGGTCGCCGTGGGGCGTCGCGACGTAGACGACGTCGACACCGGGATCGGCGCACAGCGCTTCGACACTCGCGTGCGCGCGGCCGCCGAAGTCCGCGGCGAACCGCGCCCGCGGTCCGGGCAGCGGGTCGGCGGCGGCGACGAGGCGCACCCGTGCGTCGCCCGTGAACGTCGGCAGCATGAACGTGAACGCGCGCCCGAGGCCGGCGACGCCGATGCGCAGCGGAGGAGCGGTCATGGCGGGCATCGGGTGGCCGGGAGCGCCGGCGTCACAGGTCGAGCACGAGTTCGTCGCCGCGCGCGCGCGACACGCAGACCATGATCTGCGTGGCCTGCTCGTCCTCGCCGAGCACGAAGTCGCGGTGCTCGGCCTCGCCTGCCAGGAGCGTGGTCCGGCAGGAGCCGCAGCTGCCGGCCTCGCACGAACTGCGCACCGCCACGCCGTGCGCGCGCAGCGCTTCGAGGAGCGACTGCCCGGCGGCGACGTCGACGCGCGTGCCGGACCGCGCGAGCGTCACGGCGAAGGGCCGGTCGCTGCGGCGCAGCGCGCTGTCGACGCCGAAGCTCTCGAAATGGACGCTGCCGCCCGGCCAGTGTCCCGACATGTCGCGCACGGCGTCCATCAGCGCGCGCGGGCCGCAGCAGTAGACGTGCGTGCCGGGCACCGGCCGCTCCAGCAGCGGCCAGAAGTCGAACGCGCGCGCGGTGTCTGCGTCGTCGTGGTGCAGCGCGACGCGGTCCGCGAAGGCGGGTTCCGCGAGCGCCGCGGCGAACGCCGTATGCGCAGGGTTGCGCGTGCAATAGTGCAGCGCGAACGGCGGCCCGTCCGTCGCGGCGAGGTGCCGCATCATCCCCATGATCGGCGTGATCCCGATGCCGCCGGCGATGAACAGGTAGCGCTTCGCGCGCGGGTGCAGCGCGAACTCGTTGCGCGGCGCCGCGACGGGCAGGCGCGCCCCGACGCGCAGGTCGTCGGTCATGCTGATGGAACCGCCGCGGCCGGCGGCGTCGCGCTTGACCGCGATCTCGTACCGGTCCATCTCGTGCGGCGCGTTGCACAGCGAATAGCGGCGGACCGCACCCGCCGGCGTGCGCACCGGGATGTGCGCGCCAGGGGCGAACTCCGGCAGGGGCCCGCGTCCGGCCGCGCGCAATTCGAACCCGACGATGCCGGTCGCGAGCGGCGCGACGGCGGTCACGTCGAGGTCGGTGAACTCGAGGTCGGGTCCGGCAACGGGTGCGAGGTCGCTCATCAGGCTTTGCGGTGCAGGAGCAATCACAAAAGGACGCGGATGCGCCGAGGAGGACACTCGGTCATGGTGTTGCGCGCGAGGACGCGCCGCGCTCACCGTGACCGCGGTTCCCGTTCTTTACAGCCAACGGAAAACCCGCTAAGGTCATCTTAGAAGACTAAGAATCGGCGCGCAATGCCGCACCACGCCGCGCCGGCCTTCGCGAGGATCCGCACGATGCTCACCGCTGCAGAGAACGACCTGCTGTGCCGGGTCGAGGGCGACGCGCCCATGGGCCAGATGATGCGCCGGCACTGGCTGCCCGCATGCCTCCTCGAGGAGGTCCCGGCGCCGGACGGCGACCCGGTGCCCGTGCGCCTGCTGGGCGAGGACCTGGTCGCGTTCCGCGACACCGACGGCCGCGTCGGTGTGATGGACCGCTACTGCCCGCATCGGCGCGCGTCGCTGGTGTTCGGCCGCAACGAGGACTGGCGGGCTGCGCTGCCTGTACCACGGGTGGAAGATGGACGTCGCGGGCAACGTGCTCGAGATGCCGTCGGAGGCCGCCGGCAGCTGCCTCGCGCAGAAGGTCAGGCATCGCGCCTATCCGGTGCACGAATGGGGCGGCTTCGTCTGGGTGTACATGGGACCGGCGGAGACGATGCCCGCATTCGAGCCGCCGCCGTACGCGCCGGGTCCCGACGCGAAGCTGTCGATCGTGAAGCTCGTGATCGACTGCAACTGGGCGCAGGTGCTCGAAGGCGCGATCGACTCGGCGCACAGTTCGTCGCTGCACTCGACCGACATGACGCCGGCACGCGTGGACAGCGCGAAGGCGACCGTCGTCCGTGTGGCTGCGCCCGTCGACCGACAAGGCACCGCGGCTCGTCGGTCGAGCCGCACCGGCTACGGCTTCAAGTACGCGGCGGTGCGCCGTCCCATCACCAACGCCGCGTGCGAACGACTACGTGCGCATCTCGGTGTTCGTCGCGCCGATCGTCGTGCTGATCCCGCCCAACAACCTCTACAACGTCGCCAACATCAACGTGCCGATCGACGACACGCACACGATGTTCCACTTCATCGCCTGGAACGAGTCCGGCCCGCCGGGCGTCGGAGCAGGAGGCGTGGCGCAAGTTCTGCGGCGCGCAGCTCGGCATCGACATCGACCGCGACTGGCGCCGCACGCGCACGCTCGCCAACCGCTATCTGCAGGACCGGCAGGCGATGAGCCTCGGCAACTTCACGGGGATCGACGGCATCCCCAACCAGGACATTGCGATGTGGGAGACGATGGGCCCGATCGCCGATCGCACGCATGATCGCCTGGGCGCGTCGGACTTAGCGATCGTCGAGTTTCGCCGTATCATGCTCGACGCCGTCCGGCGCTTCCGTGACGGCGGCGACGCGCTCGGCGTCCAGGTCCCGCGCACGCACCTGCGCGCGTTCGAGGGCATCGTGGCCAAAGGCACCGATTGGCGCGGACTCGGTGAAGTCGCACCGCAGCAAGCCGCGCCCGCGAGCGTCCCGGCGCCCGCTTGACGTACGTCGCAGGCCGCACCGTTTGCAGCACGAGAGGTCGCGCAGCCGCCGTCGGCGGGTCGCGCGGCGTTTGCGCAGGACTCGCCAGGAGACACCGATGATTCGCAGCGCCCGTTCCGCCGTCCTGTCCGCCGTCTTCGCACTGCTGGCCGTTCCGGCGCTGGCCCAGACCCCGGCCGCCGCGCCCGCGCCGACCGCAGGGTATCCCGAGCAAGCCGATCAAGTTCGTCGTTCCGTACGCGGCCGGCGGGTTGCCGGACACCGTCGCGCGCATCGTCGCGCAGCGACTGTCCGATCGCTTCGGCCAATCGGTGATCATCGACAATCGCCCGGGCGCCAACGGCGGCGTCGCGGCCGGCGTGGTGACCGGCAGCGCCCCCGACGGCTACACGTTCCTCGTGACCGACGGCTCGATGTTCTCCGTCAATCCGCTGCTCTACTCGAAGCTCACCTACGATCCGAAGAAGGATTTCGTGCCGGTCGCGCTGATCGCGCGTGCGCCGCTGTTCCTCGCGGTGAACCCGAAGATGCCGGTGGCCACGATGCCGGAGTGGATCGCCTACGTGAAGGCGCGGCCGGGCGACGCTCAACTACGGCTCGTCGGGCATCGGCAGCACGCATCACCTGACGATGGAATCGCTGAAGGCGGGCCTCTCGCTCGACATCAAGCACATCCCGTACAAGGGCACCGGGCAGTCGGTGCCGGCCCTCGTGGGCGGGCAGGTCGAGATGCTGTTCTCCGCCTATCCGTCGCTCGTCGGCTTCGTGAAGGACGGCCGCGTCAAGCTCATCGCGACCAACGGCGCGCAGCGCTCGACGCAGGCGCCCGACGTCCCCGCGATCGCCGAGTTCCTGCCGGGCTTCGACTTCGCGCCCATCATCGGGATCCTCGCGCCGGTCGGGACGCCGCCGGCGATCGTGCAGCGCATCGCGGCCGAGGTCGCCGCCGTGGTGAAGCAGCCCGACGCGATCCAGGCGTTCACGGCCGCGGGCATCGAGCCGGTCGGCGCGGGGCCCGACGACTACGCGAAGGCGATCGCCAACGAGAACGAGCGCTTCGCGAAGGCGATCGCCGCCGCGAACCTGAAGCCCGAGTGATGCCGGCGCGCCCGCATCCGGCGCGCCCTGCCTGGAGCCCTTGCATGTCCCGCCTCAAGCTGTCGTTCGGCTGCTGGAACTACGACCGCACGCGCGCGCTGGCCGACGGCTCGGTCGTGGCCCGACGGCATCGACCTCAACTTCCTCGAGATGCCGGTCGAGGAGACGTTCTTCCGGATGCTCCGCTACCGCGAGTTCGACGTGGCGGAGATGTCGCTGTCGTCCTATACCGTTTCGCTGTTCCGGGAACCGCGCCAATTCATCGCGATCCCGGTGTTCCCGTCGCGGTTCTTCCGTCACTCGTCGATCTACGTCAACGCTAACGCGGGCATCCGGACGCCGGCCGACCTCATCGGCAAGCGCGTCGGCAATCCGGAGTACCAGATGACGGCGCCGGTGTGGATCCGCGGCATCCTGTCCGACCGCTACGGCGTGCCGGTCGACGGCGTCACGTACGTGACGGGCGGCGAGGAGGAACCCGGCCGTTCGGAGAAGCTTTCGCTCGACCTGCCGGCGAACATCCGCGTCGAGCGCATCGGCCCGACGCAGACGCTGTCGCGGATGCTGCACGACGGGCAGATCGACGCGCTGTACACGGCGCGCGCGCCCTCGTCGTTCCGCGCCGGCGACGGGCGCGTCCGGCGGCTCTTCGAGAATTACCCCGAGGTCGAGCGCACGTACTTCCGCGACACGGGGATCTTCCCGATCATGCATGCGATCGTGATCCGGCGCGACGTCTATGAGGCGAACCGCTGGGTTGCGCAATCGCTGTACAAGGCGTTCGTCGAGGCGCAGCGGCGCACGTACGCGGACCTGCGCGAGTCGGCGGCGCTGAAGGCGATGCTGCCGTGGCTCACCGCGCATGTCGAGGAGGCGGTCGCGTTGATGGGCGAGGACTTCTGGCCCTACGGCTTTGCGCGCAATCGCGACACGCTGCGCACGTTCCTGCGCTATTCGCACGAGCAGGGCCTGGCGAAGCGCCTGCTGGAGCCGGAGGAGCTCTTCGCGCCGGAGACGCTCGAGGCGTTCGTGATCTGACCGGTCGACCGGCGCGGTGTGCTTGAATGGCGGCATTGGCCGCGCTGATCGCGGAAGGAAGACGTCTCTATGGACATGACCAACAGCCGGGTGGTGCCCGCGCCGCCGGCGGCCGTCTGGGCCGCGCTGAACGATCCCGAAGCGCTGAAGGCGTGCCTGCCGGGCTGCGAGACGCTCGAGCGCGTTGGCGACGACGAGTGGCGCGCGGTGATGGCGGCGAAGGTGGGGCCGGTGTCGGCGCGGTTCTCCGGCACGATGCGGATGACGGACGTGGTGCCGCCGACGAGCTACACGCTCAAGTTCGAGGGGCAGGGGGGTGCCGCCGGCTTCGCCAACGGCGAGGCGGGTGTCTCGCTCGCGCCGGCGGAAGGCGGCCAGACGCTGCTCACCTACGTCGTGCACGCGCAGGTCGGCGGCAAGCTCGCGCAGATCGGTTCGCGTCTCATCGACGGCGCGGCGGCGAAGATGGCCGACGATTTCTTCGCGCGATTCTCCCACCACGTCGCGCCGTCGCCGGCGGCCGTGGCCGAGGCGCCGATGGTGCCCGTGGCGGCGGGGCGTGCACCCGACTCGCGCCGCTACATCCGCTGGCTGTCGCTCGCGATCATCGCCGCGATCATCACCTACCTCGCGATGCGCGGCGGGCGCTGAACGTCCGCAAAAGGCGTCCGTGGGGCCGGTGGCTGACGTGAAGGCGGCGTCGCGCCTTTTGCGGCCGGGCACTGCAACGGCGAAGTCAGTTGGCCGCCTTGGGGCGGCCCGGCGGCGGCCACCAGTAAAGGCCAGGAAGAAACGAGCGTTGTGCGGCTGGCTGCGGGCGTGTCGTCCGCAGGCGGGGTTGCGCGGGGATCTCTCTGGCTAGCGCGCCGGCGGAGCGGGGACGGGCGGCAGCGGCGGGCGCGCCCGTCGCGCCGCAGGTCTTGTAGTCGGCGACGATGATCGTGTAGAGCGGGCGGCCGGCCGCATTGGTGACGGTCTCCTCGCTCTTCGCGCACGGAATGTCGCGCGCGAGCAGCGCATCGAGCCGGTCGCGGGCGCCACGGAACACCTCGTATTTCGCCCCGTGCACGACGAACGCGACGCGGCGTCCGGTGACGTGCTCGGCCACGGCGTTGCGCAGGTCGTCGCGTTCCAGGTCCGGCGCGTCGACCAGGCGCCACGTCCACTCGCGGAATTCGCCGGCGCGCTTGCGGTCCGCGAGCGTGACCAGCTGCTGGTGCAGGCCCCAGTCCACGGAGATCACGCGCTCGACGCCGAGCGCGTCGAGCCGCTTCGCCACGCGCGCGATGCCCGAATCGAACGCCGGCTGGTAGTCGCGGTCGTTGTTCCAGGTGTCGAGATTGCGGTGATCCCAGCCGATGTTCCAGGCCAATAGCGTGCCGCACACCACCGCCCCCGCCGTCGCGAAGACGATGCGCGTCGCGCGCCACGTGCCGGGTGCCGGCGCCTCGACGTGCTGCGACAGGATCGCGAGCAGCGTGACGAGGTGGAGCGTCGGCAGGGGCCACAGCATGACGAGATGGTGCGTGCCGTTCACCTGCCGGGTGGCGACGATCGCCATGAACAGCAGCACGATGAACGCGGTGAGGAACGCCAGCATCTGGCGCGCCGGCGTCCAGGGACGCCACGCCGCGAGCAGCAGGAACGCGGCGGCGAGCTGCGCGAGCACGAGCCAGTTGAAGGCCGTGGTCACGACGGCCTCCGTGCCGAACACCCAGTTGATGACCGAGGTGCCGCTGAACGTCGCGGCGTACAGGTGCCAGACCTTGAGGAATTGCGCGGTCAGCGTCAGCGTGTCGGCGTCCCCCGCGATGTCGAGCTTCGCCGCGCGGCGCACCAGCGTCACGAGACCCCACAGCAGGACGGTGCCCGTCGCGACGAGCAGCAGCGGCTGCCACGGCCGGCCGCCACGCAGGCGCGCCAGCACCGTCCGGGGCGCGACCAGCACCGCGGCGCCCGCCAGCGCGACGATCACCCACGCGAAGTTGAGCTTGTCGAAGAACCCGACCAGCAGCGCGACGCAGAGCGTGGCGAGCCAGTGCGTCGCACCGGTCTGCAGCCAGCGCCACAGCGCGGCGAGTGCCAGCACCCGCATGAGCGTCGCGATCATCTGGGGGCCCCAGTCCAGGCGCGCGTGGCTGACCAGCACGGGGTCGGTCGCGAGCAGCACCAGGAGCAGCAGCGCCCACGCGGTGCCGAGTTCGCGCCGCGCGAACTGGAACAGCACGAACAGGGCGGCGGCGGCGATCAGGATCGACGGGAACCGCACGGTCCACACGTTGGTGCCGAAGATCGCGAACAGCGGCGCATGCAGCCAGGCCTTGACGGTACCGACGTAGCCCAGCGTCTGCATGAGCGGCAGGCAGCCCGCCTGGATCGTCACCGCCGCGTCGACGTCGCACTGGCCGAGCGCGCGCAGCGCGACCGGGACGAAGATCACCTCGTCGTAGTAGTAGCCGGGCCGGTCGAGCGCGGCGCTTGCCAGCAGCACGAATCCCGCGATCAGCGCGAGGGGCAGAACGACTCGGAAGAAGTTGGGCACAGGCTCGCTTTGACAGGCGTCACGGGACGCGCCGAGTAGACTTGAAGCGGCGCGCCGGGTCAAGCGATTCGCCGGTCGTGCGCATCGGCGTAAAATGGACGGCCGCCCACGTCTCGATCGCACGGAGGCCGTCCATGGACAGCGTCGACCACGAAGTCCTCAAGCGCAGCGCCGACTGGCTCGACGCCGGGCGCCGGGTGCTCCTCGTCACCGTCGTGCGGACCTGGGGCAGTTCGCCCCGGCCCGAGGGCGCGATGCTCGCCGTGCGCGACGACGGGCTCGTCGTCGGCTCGGTCTCGGGCGGCTGCATCGAGGACGACATCGTCGACCGCACGCGGCGCCTGGGCATGACGCAGACGCGCGTCGAGGCCGTCACCTACGGCGTATCCGCCGACGAGGCGCGCCGGTTCGGCCTGCCTTGCGGCGGCACCCTCCAGCTGGTGCTGGAGCCGCTGCAGCGCGAGTCCGGCATGCGCGCGCTGTTGCGCGAAATCGAAGCGGGCCACCTCGTCGCGCGGCGGCTCGACCTGCTGACCGGCGAGGCGACGCTCCACCCGGCGGAGGCCGCGGATGGCCTCGCGTTCGACGGTGCGACGCTGACGACGATCCACGGTCCGCGTTTCCGGATGCTGGTGATCGGTGCGTCGCAGTTGTCCAAGTACCTGGCGCAGATCGCCGTCGGGCTCGATTACCACGTGACGGTCTGCGATCCGCGCGAGGAATACACGGAGACGTGGGACATCGCGGGCGTCACCGTCGTGCGGACGATGCCCGACGACACCGTGCGCGCGATGCGCCTCGACCATCGCTGCGCGGTCGTGGCGCTCACGCACGACCCGAAGCTCGACGACATGGCGCTCATGGAGGCGTTGAAGTCGCCCGCGTTCTACGTGGGCGCGCTGGGGTCGCGCGCGAACAACGAAAAGCGCCGGCTGCGGCTGCGCGAGTTCGACGTGACGGACGCCGAGATCGCGCGGCTGCATGGCCCGATCGGACTCTACATCGGCAGCCGGACCCCGCCCGAGATCGCGATTTCGATCCTCGCCGAGATCACGGCGGTGAAGAACGGCGTGGCGCTGCCCGACGTCGCGACGGTAGCCGTCGCGAAGGCGCGCATCGAGGGGGCGCCCGCCTGCGCGGTCGCGACCGGCGCCTGACCGGGTCGGCAACCGGCGGCCGCGCGCGCCGCCCAGGTTAGCGAACGCGGACGCAGCGGCGGTGGCCATGCTAAGGTGGCGGACGTTTTTTGCCACCCCGGGGTGCCATGTTCGATCGTCCCTGCCGCACCTCGCGGCCGTTGTTGCGTCGCCTTCGTGCGTTTCTTCGCCGCGTCCACGGGTCGCCCGGAGCCGCGGTCCATGCGCTGCGCATCGGCGCAGTGCTCGCGGTCGCGGGCGCGTCCCTTGCGCTCGCGGATGGGGTCCATGCGCAAGCGCAACCGGCCGACGTGCCGGTCAAGTCCGAGGCCTCCGCCGAGTCGCCGTTGTCGGCGTGGTGGAACGCGCCGGAGCACTGGAAGACCGACCGCTGGTACTTCCAGACCAGCGTGGCCACGGTTCACTTCAATTCGGATCCGGACCACGACAACACGCAGAACCTCATCTACGGCGAGTATCGTTTCCCCAACCGCTGGCTCGCGGGACAGCCGTTCGCCGGGCTGTCGTTCTTCGACAACTCGTTCGGGCAGCCGTCGCAGTTCCTGTTCGCCGGGTTGCTGTGGCGGCCCAGCGAGTCGGTGCCGGAGTTCTACATCAAGGTCGCGGCGGGCATCCTGCACGGTTACGTGGACGAGTTCCAGGACAAGGTGCCGTTCAACCACAACGGCTGGTCGCCCGGCATCGTGCCCGGCGTCGGCTACTGCTACAAGCGGCTCTGCGGCGAAATGATCATGTTCGGCACGGCCGGGATGATGTGGACCGTGGGCACGACGCTGCCCTGGGAACGTCCGCAAAAGGCGGTCCGTGGGGGCCTTGGACGACGTGAAGCCGGCGTCGCGCCTTTTGCTCACCGGCACCTCAACGGCGAAATCAGGCGGCCGCCTTGGGGCGGCCCGGCGGCGGCCGCGAATAGAGGCCACGCAACAACGAGTGTCGTGCGGCCGACTGCGTGCGAGTCCTACGAGGGCGGGGCTGGCGCAGAACTTCCCTAGCGCGGCGACAGCGTGATGTCGCCGTACCACGCGGTCACCGTCTCGCCGGTGTTGTCCGCGTCCGTCATCACCGCGATGCCCGAGATCGGCGGCGGGTCCTCGCCGAACGCGCGCCGGTAGTCCGCGACGATGTCGCGGCGATAGTCCCGCCAGGTGTTCAGGTTCGCGCCACCGCTTTCGACGACGAACATCCGCACGCGGTCGGTGAACGGATTGGGCACGACCGTCCCCGCCGGCGCCTTCGCATCCCAGATGTAGTTGAGGCCTGCGTGCGGCGGATACTCGCCGTAGAACACGCGGGCCGCCGTGTAGCGAACGCGCTCCGCGAGCGACAGCCGCTCCGGCGAATAGCGGAAACTCACGTAGATGCGCACCGGATAGTCGTCGCCGTCCTTGCGCGTGACGTCGCCGCGCGCGATCAGGCGCTCGGCCTTCCAGCGCCAGTCGAGCATCGGGCGCGCGTCCGCGGGCAGGTCGAGTTTGCGCACGAGGCCCGACGCCGAGCCTGCGGCGCGCGCTTCGAGCACCACCGTGCCGTCCGCATCGCGCACCAGCGCGTACGTCGTATGCGCAGTGACCGCGGGAAACGTCAGCGGAACGAAGCCCTCCGGCAGCGGTCCGCCGGGCGTGCCGCGCGAGAAGGCGCCCACCACCAGCGGCGCCACCGACGGCACCTGCGCAACGGCCGCAAGCGCCGCAACGATGAGGCTAGCGGCGAGCGCGCTGCGCATCGGTGGCGGCGAAGTTGCGCATGGCGGCGCTCCGCTCGAACGCGAGGTGGCGGCGGATGTCCTGGCCGCGCCGCTCGCACTTCTTCGGATGCACGACCTGGACCGTGGGCGTCATGCCGAGGTCGCCGCCGCGCGCCGTCGCGACGCATTCCAGCGCGCGAGATCCGCCGGTTCGTCCACGTCCCACAGTGGGGCACCAAGCGCGTGGCGAACGCCGGCACGCGCGAAGCCGGCCACGGTATCGGCCAGCGCATGCGGCGTGCTCCAGCGGACGTCCGCGAACGGCAGTGGGCGCTTCGCGCCGACGAGCACGTAGCCGCCGTCTTCCGCCGGCACCAGCACCGCATCGTGGCCGGCGAGCGACCGTGCCGCGTCCGCGAGCCGCGCCGCGTCGAGCAGCGGGCAGTCGGTGCCGACCAGCAGCACCTGCGCATGCCGCGACAGCGCGTCGGCGAGCGCGGCGGCCATGCGCGCGCCGAGGTCGCCGTCCGGCTGTCGGTGGCGCGTCGCGTTCGCCGCGGCGGCGAGTTCGCGAAAGTACGCGGAATCCGGATCCGGCGCGCACCAGAGCTCGATGTCCGCGACGGTCGCGTCGGCGCGCGCCGCGACCGCGTGCGCGAGGGTGACGGCGACGAGTTCGCGATAGAGGTCCGCCGCCTCCTGCGCGCCGATCGCGGCGGCGAGGCGTGTCTTGACCGTGCCCGCGGTCGGCTCCTTCGCGAACACGAGCAGCGCCGGCGCGACGCGCGTCGGGGCCGTCATCGATAGTCGCGCGCGAGCCGATGCGGATCCGCACCGAGCGCATAGGCGAGACGCAGTCGCCACATCGTGAAGATCGTGCGCCAGGGACCGCGGGTCTCCCAGCGACGGCCCGAGGTCTCGACGCGCAGCGCGAGGCTCGCGGGGCGGCCGGCCGTGCGCTTCAGCGTCGTGGACAGCGCAACGTCCTCCATGAGCGGGATGGCGGCGAAGCCGCCGACCGCGTCGAACAGCGCGCGCTCGACGAAGATCGCCTGGTCGCCGGTGGCGATGCCGGTGAGTCGCGAGCGCAGGTTCATCATCGCGCCGACGAGCTTCAGCACCCGCGGGCGGCCGCGGATGGTCACGTCGAAGCGCCCCCAGCGGCGGCCGTGCGCCAGCGCGTCGGCGATCGCCGCGTCCGCCTGCGCCGGCAGCAGCGTGTCCGCATGCAGGAACAGCAGCGTGTCGCCCCTGGCCTTCGCCGCGCCGGCGTTCATCTGCGCCGACCGCCCGGGCGCGGCGACGAACGCGCGATCGGCGAGCAGACGTGCGATGAGCAGCGTCGCGTCCCGGCTGCCGCCGTCGACGACGATCACCTCGTGGCCGCGCTCGCGCAGCGGCTGCAGCGCGGAGAGCGTCGTCGTGATCGCCGCGGACTCCTCGAGGGTGGGGATGACGATCGACAGGCGCATCGGGAGGTCGCGGGCACGCATTCGGGTCGGGCAGGCTGGCCGGCAGTGACGCCGATCGGGGCGAACGCCGCGCGCAAACCGGCACGGGTCGCGCGCGGCAAGGCAAGCATAGCAAACGGGCACCCGTCACCGCCGCTGCGCGTCCGGGTGGCGGACCCGAAGGGCGAGGGTACGCTCACGCCCGGGCGGGCGCGCGGACCTCCACTTCCGCAGCAGGATGGGTACCAGCGCGAACGCGCCCAGCAGCGCGAACGCGCCGAGCGTGGACCACGACACGAGTCCCTGCAGCGAGTCGATCCGGCCGAGGGTCTCGCCCAGGTTCACGAACACGAAGGTCCCCGGGACGATGCCGACGATCGTCGCGAGCACGAAGGTGCGCAGCGGGATCGACGTGAACGCCGGCGCAAGATTGACGAGGAAGAACGGAAACACCGGGACGAGGCGCAGGAACAGCATGTAGTTGAACGCGTTCTCGGTGAAGCCCGCGTTGATCTTCTCGCCGAGCGCGCCCAGCCGCCGGCGCGCCGCGTCGGCGAAGATGTAGCGCGCCGCGAGGAACACGATCGTCGCGCCGACGGTGGCGGCAACCACGACGAGCGCGGTGCCGACCCACCGGCCGAACACGAATCCCGTCGCGAGCGACAGGATCAGCGCCCCGGGAAGGCTGAACGCGACGGCGCCGGCGTACACGAGAAAGCCGGCCAGCAGCGCCAGTGCGAAGTTCGCCTGCGTGAACCGGAGCAGCGCATCGCGATTCGCCTTGATCGTCTCGAGCGTCAGGTAGTGCTGTCCGCCCAGCGCGAAGAACGCGATGACGCCGCCGACGAACACGGCGAGCAGCGCGACCTTGAGCCACGGGAACGCCGTCGATCGCTGTGGAGCGGGTTCGCCGGCCACGTCAGGTGCCACGCAGGCGGAAGAGGCGCCGCAGCCACGCTTTGGCGGTCGGCGTCAGGCCTTCCTTCATCCGCTGGTCGGCGACGCGGCGGCTGATCGAGGCGAGCGTCGGATACGTGTGGATGACGCCGGAAACATCCTTCGCGGCCATGCCCTTCGCCACGGCAAGTCCATATTCGGCGATGAGTTCGCCCGCATGCGGCCCGACGATCGCGGCGCCCAGCAGGCGCCCGTCCGGTGCGGTCACGATCTTCGCAAAGCCGTCCGTCTCGCCCTCGGCCTGCGCGCGGTCGATGTCGCGGAACGCAAAGCGATGGACGCGATGCGCGACATTGCGCTCGCGCGCTTCGCGCTTCGGACAGTCCGACGCGCGCGAGTTCCGGGTCGGTGTACGTGCACCACGGCACGATCGGCGACGGCTTCGCCCACCACAGCCTGAACAGCGCATGGCGCAGCACGACGCCCGCGTGATGCTCGGCGAGATGCGTGAACTGCGCGCCGCCCGCGACGTCGCCGACGACGTAGAGGTGCGGATTCGTCGTGCGCAGGTGCGCGTCCACGACGATGCGGCCGCCCTCCATCCGCACGCCGGCGGCGTCGAGGCCGAGGCCCTCGGTGTTCACCCGGCGGCCGGCGGCCAGCAGCAGGTGGCTGCCGGTCAGCGTGTGCTCGACGCCGTTCCGCGCGGTCCCGTCCTTCCGGCGCAGCGACAACGTGATCGCGCCGGCGCGCCCGCGCGACGTTCGCGATCGACGTCTCGAAGTGAAAGCGCACGCCCTCGGCGGCCAGCGAGGCCAGGACGACGTCCGACAGGTCGGTGTCCTCGCGGGGCAGCAGGTGCGGACCCATGTCGATCACCGTCACGTCGCTGCCCAGGCGCCGGAACGCCTGCGCCATCTCGCAGCCGATGGGGCCCCCGCCGACGACGAGCAGCGACGGCACCGGCTCGCGCAGGTCGAACACCGTTTCGTTGGTGAGATACGGCACGTCCGCGACGCCCGGTATCGGCGGCACCGCCGGGCGCGAGCCCGTCGCGATCACGAACGTCTTCGCGGTGAGGCGGCGGCCCGCAACCTCGAACGCAGCGGGTCCGGTGAAGCGACCGTCGCCGAAGATGACGTCCACGCCCAGGCCGCGGAAGCGCTCCGGGCTGTCGTTGGGTTCGATCTCGCCGATCACCGCGCGCACGCGCGTCATCACGCGCGCCAGGTCGACCTGCGGGTCGACCGGCGGCAGCGCCCAGCGGTCGGCGTGGCGCATCTGGTGCGCGATGCGCGCCGACTTCAGCAGCGACTTGGACGGCACGCAGCCGTACCAGAGGCAATCGCCGCCCAGCCGATGCTTCTCGACGAGCGCGACCTTCGCGCCCAGCGTGGCGGCGCCGGCGGCGACGACGAGGCCGCCGGAGCCGCCGCCGATCACGACGATATCGAATTCGGTTGCCACGTCTGGTTGCGTCCCGTTGCGGTGTAGGCGGGCGGCCGCGACAGGTGCGGCAGAGGGTTCCACGCGTGAGTCGCGCGGCACCGGTCCATCTTACAGGGGGCCGCTGTTCGCCTCGGCGCGCGCGGGCACGTCGTACTGCAGGCCGTCGACCAGCTCGGCGATGGAGTAGGCGCGCGTCATGTCGCCCAGCAGCGGTCCCAGCTTCTCGCGCGACAGGATCGAGCGCACCCGGTAGTGGGCGTCGGCGAGCAGCACCGCCACGCCGTGCTCGTGCGCGCGCCGCGCGAAGTCCGTGAGCATCCGCACCGTCGACAGGTCGAGGTCGGTCGTGAACGACAGGTCGATGATGATCCGGCGCACCGGCGTCTCGGGCCGTTCCAGCAGCGAGAGCATGTGCTCGCGCACGGTTTCGGCGTTGAAGTACAGCAGCGCCGCGTTGGGACGGAACACGACGATGCCGGGCACCGTCTGCGCCGCGGGATGGCGGACGAGCGACGCGAAGTGGTCGGTCTCGGGAATGCGCCCGAGCTGCACGCACTCCGGGAGCGCGAGCCGCCGGATCAGCATCGCGAGCGAGAACACGCAGGCGACCAGCACGCCCTTCAGGATGCCCGCCGCCAGGACCGCGAGGATCGTCACCATCGCGATGGCGAACTCCGGCGTGCTGACGCGGCGCAACTGGCGCAGTTCGTCGATGCGGAACATGCCCTGCACCGACGCCAGCACCAGCGCCGCGAGCAGCGGCTGCGGCAGGCGCTCGAAGAGTCCGGTCAGGAACAGCAGCACGACCGCCATCCACGCGGAGCAGACGACGATCGAGATCGGCGTGCGCGCGCGCGCCTCGTCGTTGACGAGCGATTGCGAAAGGCCGCCGCCCGACGGGAAGCCGTGGCCCATGGCGATCGCGACGTTGGCCGACGCGAGCCCCAAGCAGCTCGCGGTTCGGGTCGATCGCGTAGTCGTGCCGGAGCGCCAGCACGCGCGCCGCGGCGATCGCCTCGTTGTACGCGATGAGGAAGCAGGCCAGCGACAGCGGCAGCAGCGTGTCGAGCTCCTGCCAGTCGATCGACGGGGGCGACGGCCACGGGATCCCGGGCGGGATCGCGCCAACGGTGGCGATCGAGAGCGCGCCGATCCCCGGCAGTTCCATCAGCGCCAATCCGAGCGCGACGACGATGAGCGGGATCGGCCAGCGTGGCCGCAGCGCGTGCCCGACCTGCAGCACCACGAACGCCGCGAGTCCCAGCGCGAGCGTGGGCAGGTGCGTTGCATGGAGATTGCGCATCAGGTGGAAGAGCGTGCGCAGGAGGTCGCCGTGCTGCGGAGCCAGCCCCAGCAGCAGCGGCAGCTGGCTCACGGCGATCACGATGCCCGCGCCGATCTTGAAGCCGGTCAGCACGGTCTCCGAGATGAAGTGGACGATGCCGCCCCAGCGCATCACGTAGGCGAACAGCGCGGTCATCCCGACGAAGAACGCCGTCGCCGCCGCGAGCATCGCGTAACGCTGCGGGTCCGCGCCGGCCAGCGTGCCCAGCGCCGCGGCGAGCGTCAGCGCGAGCGACGACGTGGGACCGACGGCGAGTTGCCGCGATGTTCCGAAGAGCGCGTAGGCGAGTCCCGCGAACAGGTAGCAGTAGAGACCGGTCTGCACCGGCATGCCCGCGAGCTGCGCATACGCGATGGAACTCGGAATCGCATAGGCGGCGAGCGTGCTGCCGGCGAGCGCATCGTCGCGCACGTCGCGGCGGCCGTACCCCGCGAGCCAGGGCAGGAACCGGACGATGGGCGACGATGACGAAGGGGCGTGGACGGCAGGCAAGCGGCTTCTGACCCGAAACGGCAGCCACGATGCTAGCCGCCGCCGCGTCCGCTGTCACGAACTGATGCGCGCGCGGACCTGCCCCTTGCGCGGCGCGCGAATCCGACATAGCGTGCTGTCCGACACCCAAGGGACAGGAGCAGCGATGAGGGGGCGGCAACGGGAGGACTGGCTGACGCGCGAACGGATCCTGGTGGTCGTGCTCGTCGCGGTCAGCGCGCTCACCGCGTGGCTGTGCTGGCGCATGGTCGAGCCGTTCATTCCCGCGTTGACCTGGGCGGTGGTCCTCGCGGTGATCGCGCATCCGTTGCACGAGTGGCTGGGCAAGCGGGTCCGCTGGCCGGGCGTGGCGGCTACACTCGCGCTCGTGATCGTCACCGTGGTGATCGCGCTGCCGGCCGCATACCTGGTCCGCGAAGTCGCGTACGAGGCGATCGCCAGCGCCGATGCGATGCACCGGTTGGTGGACGGGGAGCGCTGGAAGCGCGCGCTCGACCAGATCGAATGGCTCACCCCGGTCCGTACGTGGATCGACCAGCAGCTCGACGCCGTCACGCAGCCGGCACCGGCGACGGGCGGGGTGTCGAAGGGCGTGCAGGGGGCGCTCGTGAGCAGCATCGAGGCCCTGGTCACGCTGCTCGTGACGTTCTTCCTGCTGTTCTTCTTCCTGCGCGACAAGTGGCGGATCCTCGCGACCGTCGAAGGCCTGATGCCGCTCGCGCCGGTCGAGGCGGCCGAGGTCGTGCGCAAGCTGCGCGAGATGATCAGCGCGGTCGTCTACGGCACGCTCGTGGTCGCGCTCGTGCAGGGCACGCTGGGCGGACTCATGTTCTGGTGGCTGGGGCTGCCCGCGCCGCTCATGTGGGGCGCCATCATGGCGGTGCTCGCCGTGCTGCCGATGCTGGGTGCCGGGATCGTCTGGGTGCCGGCCGCCGCGTTGCTGCTGCTCGACGGGCATTGGGAGAAGGCGCTGATCCTCGCGCTGTGGGGCGGGCTCGTCATCGGCCTCATCGACAACCTGCTGCTGCCTATCCTCCTGCGCAACCGGCTGCACATGCACACGATTCCCGTGTTCATCGCGGCGGTCGGCGGGCTGTTCGCGTTCGGCGCGACCGGCATCGTGCTGGGCCCGCTGCTCCTGGCGCTCGGCTTCGCGCTGCTCGAGGTGTGGAAGCACCGGATGGCGCGCCATGAGATCGTGGGTGGCGTCAACGACAACGTGCCGTGGGAGACGGAGGAACCGTAGCGCCGCGGCGGTCGGCGCGTAGCCCGGTGGCTCCCGGTTCGCGCCAGGTCTGCGTCGTTGGTGCCTCCTGCGGGTGCCTGGCCCGCGCCGGCCGCGATGAAGTGCGCCTGGCGGCGTCCGGCTTCTAGACTGCGGCGTGCCGCGGCAGCGTGAACGCGAACGTCGATCCCTGGCCCGGTTCGCTTTCCACGCGAATGCGTCCGCCGTGCAGTTCGACGAACTTGCGCGAAATCGCGAGCCCCAGCCCGGTGCCCTCGACCTTCTTCGCCGCCGTGCCCACCTGCCGGAATTCCTCGAACACCAGCGCCTGATCGTCGGGGGCGATGCCCACGCCGGTGTCGGTGACGGCGATCTCGACCCAATCGCCGGGCAGCGACGCACGCACGGCGACCATGCCGCCCTCCGGCGTGAACTTGATCGCGTTGGAGAGGAGGTTGAGCAGCACCTGACGCACCTTGCGCTCGTCCGCCCGCACGATGCCGATGCGCGGATCGACGGTGCTGGCGAGCCGGATGGCGCGGCGCTCCGCGCGCTCGCGGACCAGGCTCAGCGTATTGCCGATGGTCGTCGCGAGCTCGAACTCCGACAGGTCGAGCTCCATGCGCCCGGCCTCGATCTTCGACAGGTCGAGGATGTCGTTGATGAGGGCGAGCAGGTGCCGGCCCGACACGACGATGTCGTCCAGGTATTCGGCCTGCTTGTCGTTGATGTCGCCGAACAGGCGCTCGGCCAGCACCTCCGAGAAGCCGATGATCGCGTTGAGCGGCGTGCGCAGTTCGTGCGACATGTTCGCGAGGAACTCGCTCTTGTGCCGGCTTGCGGTTTCGAGTTCGCGGCTCTTCTGCTCGATCTCGCGGAACAGCCGCGCGTTCTGGATGGCCAGCGCCGACTGGGCGGCGAACGTCTGCAGCAGCGCGATCACCTCGGGCGCAAACGCGCCGGGGGCCTTCCGGTTCACCGCGATCCCGCCCAGGATGTGGCTGTCGCGCACGAGCGGCACCGCGAGCAGCGACCGGAACCCCATGCGCACGAGCAACTTGCGGACCCGGCTCTGGTATACGGTCTCGTCGCGGATGTCGGCGATCGCCACCGGCTCGCCGGAGACCGCCATCCGCCCGAGCGCGCCCTCGCCCCTGCGCATCGGCGTCGCGCGGAGCGCCGCGACCAGTTCGTCCGGCAGCCGGTCCGCCGTGTGCAGGTAGAATTCCTCGCGCGCCTCGTCGTATTCGTAGATGGAGCCGCCGTCCATGCCCGTCAGCTGCGTTGCGCGCGACACGATGGTCGAGAGAACCGTTTCGAGGTCGAGCGTCGAGCTCACCGCCTGCCCGACCTCACCCAATGCGCGCAGCTCGCCCACCGACCGCGTCAGAGCGGCCGTCCGCGCCTGCAACTCCCCGAACAGCCGCACGTTCTCGATCGCGATCACCGCCTGGTCGGCGAATGAGGAGAGGAGCTCGATCTGTCGCTCGCTGAACGGCCGCATCACGGATCGCGTGAGCGCCAGCACGCCGATCGGGACGCCCTCGCGCATCATCGGCACGCTGACGATGGACCGGAATTCGCCGAGCCGCTGCGCTTCGGTGAACGTGTAATCCGGATCGGCGTGCACGTCGGGGATGTGGACGGTGCGGCCTTCGAGGAGCGTGCGCCCGGTCGCGGTCCCGCGTTCCGGCTCCACGGGGATGTCCTTCACGTAGTCGGCGAACTCGCGCGAGAACCCGTAGACTTCGGCACGGTAGAACCTGCCGTTCTTCTGCCGCGTGATCGTGCCCGAGTCGGCCTCGCACAGGCGCGCCGCCGATTCGACGAGCGTCTGCAGCACGAGCGACAGGTCGAATGTCGAGCGGCTGATCGCCCGCAGCACGTCGTTGGTCGCCGTCTGCTGCTCCAGCGCTTCGCCGAGGTCGCGGTTGCGCGCCTCCAGCGCGTTGTAGAGGCGCGCGTTCTCGATGGCGATGACCGCCTGGTCGGCGAAGGTCGCGAGCAGCGTGATCTGGCCGTCGGGGAACGGACCCGGCTCGCTCCGGCCGAGGCTGATCGCGCCGATCGGGACACCGTCGCGCAGCAGCGGGACCGCGAGTACGCTGCGGAACCCGGACGCGATGGCCGGCGCGGCGGTCGCGTATTCGGGGTCTTCGCGCACGTCGGGAATCATCACCGTGGCGCGGCTCTGCACTGCGCGCGTGATGCCGTTGTCGCGGCTCGCCGGCCGGGGAAAAATCGCTCGGATCGCATCCGCGCCCTCGGGCGTGCGGCTGGCCAGCGCGCCGATCCGCATCAGTTCGCCGTCGTAGGTGGCGACCACGGCCGACCCTGCGCGGCAGAGGTCGAGCGCCGCGGCGGCGATCGCGTCGAACACCGGCTGGACGTCCGTCAGCGACCGGCTGATCACGCGCAGGATTTCGGCGGTGGCCGCCTGCTGGGCCAAGGCGTCGGCGAGGCGCTGCCCGGTGGTGGGGAGGTCCGCGGCCGCCGCCTTGCGCGGCCGGCGTGTCCTGTCCGGCTTGGCCGCCGCCTGGGTCCTCGCGGTCTTCGCTTCCCGGTCCATGGGCACTCCCGCCGCTCGCGGACGGCGAGCCGTCCGGAGAGTGCCGACAGGCTAGGCGAATGTGGCGGCGCGGGCAAGTGCGCCCGTCGCATCGGTCATGCCCGTCGATCCGTGTGCGCCGCGCCGGGCGGCAGGGCCAATGGAGCATCGGCGGGGGCTGCCCGCGGTCAGTGAAAATCCCGCGACCGTGTCGGCAACGAACCCAGCAGGGGTGTGAGGTCGGCCAGCCGCCCGGCGATGAGGTGCACGACGTCGCCCTCGCGCTCGACGCGGCCGTAGACCGCCATGAGCCGCGCACCGAGCAGTTCGCGGCGCTGGCGGTCGGAGAGGTCGCGCCAGACGATGACGTTGGTCGCGCCGGTTTCATCCTCCAGCGTCACGAACACGACGCCGCTCGCGGTGTCCGGACGCTGGCGGCCGATGACGAGACCGGCCACGCGCGCGATGCGACCGTGCGGGGTCTGCGCGATCTGCGCGGACGTGATGAGCCGTCGCGCCGCGAGCTGCCCGCGCAGCAGCGCGAGCGGGTGCCGGCCGAGCGTGAGCCCCAACGACCGGTAGTCGGCGGCGATGTCCTGTCCTTCCGCGGGTGCCGCGAGCGCCGGTGCGCTCTCGGCGAACGTGGCGCCGGTGCCGGCGAGGATGGGCGGCAGTTTCTCGACCCCGGCCACTTCCCATACGGCGGCATGCCGGTGTCCCGCGAGCGCCGCCAGCGCGCCGGCCGCCGCCAGCGCGGTCAGGTCGCGGCGGTCGAGCCGCGCGCGGTGCGCGAGGTCGGCGACGTGCGCGAACGGCTGCGTCGTGCGCGCGGCGACGATGCGCGCGACGCTTGCCTCCTTGAGCCCGGCGACCATGCGCAGGCCGAGGCGGAGAGCGGGGTTGTCGCGTTGCGTTTTGTCATCGCGTCCTTCGTTTCTCTCCTCATTTTGCTCATCACGTGGGCCCGCATGCCGCCCCTCACCCCAACCCTCTCCCCTGCGGGGAGAGGGAGCGTGCTCGGGGAGGCGCCGGCAAGCTGCCGAGGCGCTGCCAAGGGAGCGCTCGCTGCCAAGGGAGGCGCTGCCAAGGGAGGCGCTGCCAAGGGAGGCGCCAGGGGGCGCTGCCAAGGGAGGCGCTGCCAAGGGAGGCGCTGCCGACCGATGCGCGCGACGGCGCGGCATGACGCTCCCTCTCCCCGCAGGGGAGAGGGTTGGGGTGAGGGGGGCGATGCCTCCCCCGAAACCTCCAGCGTGCAATCCCATTCGCTGATCGTGACGTCGACGTTGCGGACTTCGACGTCGTGCCGCCGCGCATCGGCCACGAGCTGCGCCGGTGCGTAGAAGCCCATCGGCAGCGAATTGAGCAGCGCCGCGCAGAATGCCGCGGGTTCGTGCAGCTTCAACCACGCCGACACGTAGACGAGCAGCGAGAACGACGCGGAATGCGACTCCGGGAAACCGTACTCGCCGAAGCCCAGGATCTGCTGGTAGATCTGGCGGGCGAACGCTTCGGAGAGCCCGCGCGCGCCCATGCCGTCGACCAGGCGCTGCTCGAACTTCTCGAGGCCGCCTTTCCTTCGCCACGCCGCCATCGAGCGGCGCAGCTGGTCGGCCTCGCCGGGCGAGAAACCCGCGGCGACGATCGCGAGCTGCATCACCTGCTCCTGGAAGATCGGCACGCCGAGCGTGCGCTCGAGCACGCTCTTCACGGCGGCGTTCGGATACGTGACGGGCTCCAACCCCTGCCGGCGCTTGAGGTACGGATGCACCATGCCGCCCTGGATGGGGCCGGGCCGCACGATCGCGACCTCGATGACGAGGTCGTAGAAGCACGCGGGTTTCAAGCGCGGCAGCATCGACTGCTGCGCGCGCGACTCGATCTGGAACACGCCGACGGTGTCGGCGCGCTGGCACATCGCGTACACGGCGGGGTCCTCGGCCGGGATGTCCTGCATCCGCAGCGTGATGCCGCGGAAGCGCGAGATCAGGTCGAGCGCGCGGCGGATCGCGGACAGCATGCCGAGCGCCAGGCAGTCGACCTTGAGCAGGCCCATCGCGTCGAGGTCGTCCTTGTCCCACTGGATGACCGTGCGGTCGGCCATCGCCGCGTTCTCGACGGGTACCATGCGTTCGAGCAGGCCGCGCGCGATCACGAAGCCGCCGACGTGCTGCGACAGGTGGCGCGGGAAGCCCATCAGGTCGCCGGTGAGCATCACGAGCCGCTCGATCAGCGGGTTGTCGGGCGCGAAGCCGGCTTCGCGGATGCGCTCGGGATCGATGCGGCGCCCGTCCCACCACGCGAACATGCCGGCCAGGCGGTCGACCTGCGCCAGGTCGAGCCCGAGTGCACGTCCGACGTCGCGCACGGCACTCTTCGGCCGGTACGTGATGAGCGTCGCGGCGAGCGCCGCGCGGTCGCGCCCGTACTTGCCGTAGACGTACTGCATGACCTCCTCGCGCCGCTGGTGCTCGAAGTCGACGTCGATGTCGGGCGGCTCGTTGCGCTCGCGGCTGATGAAGCGCTCGAACAGCATGCTCATCCGCGCGGGATCGACCTCGGTGATGCCGAGCGCGTAGCAGACCGCGGAGTTGGCGGCCGACCCGCGTCCCTGGCACAGGATGCCGCTGCGCCGCGCGAAGTCGACGATGTCGTGGACGGTGAGGAAATAGGGCTCGTATTTCAGTTCCGCGATCAGTTCGAGCTCGTGCTCGATCAGCGCGCGGACGTCGGGGGGGACCTCCGCGTTCGGTGGGTGCGCTGCACTCGAGCCCTCCGATCGCCCCTCATTCGCGGCTTCCGATTGCCGCTCATCCGCCTCGCCATACCGCCGAACCAATCCCGCTTCCACCAGCGCCCGCAAATGCCCCGCCGGCGTTTGCCCCGCCGGCACCAGCTCCTCCGGATACTCGTAGCGCAGCTCGTCGAGCGAGAACGCGCACCGCGCGACGACGTCGAGCGTCGCGTCGGTCAGCGCGCGCGGATACAGCGTGGCCAGGCGCGCGCGCGAGCGCAGGTGGCGCTCGCCGTTCGGGAACAGCGCGTAGCCGCATTCGGCGAGCGGCGTGCGCAGGCGGATGGCGGTCAGCGTGTCCTGCAGCGCGCGGCGCGCGCGCACGTGCATGTGGACGTCGCCCGCTGCGACGAGCGGCAGCCCGGTCGCGCGCGCGAGCGCATGCAGCGCTTCGAGGCGCGTTCGGTCGCCGGAGCGGGCGAAGCGCTGGACCGCGACCCAGGCGCGTCCGGGAAACACGTCGGCGACCCAACGGGCGGGCTCGGGAGCGCCATCCCCCGGCACCCACAGCGCGAGGCAGCGCGGCGCGAGTTCCGCGACGTCGTCGCGGGTGAGTGCATAGCGGCCCTTCAACGCCTGCCGCCGTCCGCGCGTGATGAGCTGGCAGAGGTCGCCGTACGTCGCGCGGTCGGTCGCGTACAGCACGAGCTTCAGTCCATCGACCAGCGTGAACTCGCTGCCGATGACGAGCGGGAGCCCGGCATCCTTCGCGGCCAGGTGCGCGCGCACGATGCCGGCGAGCGAGCACTCGTCCGTCAGCGCGAGCGCCGCATAGCCCTGTGCCCGTGCGCGCTCGACCAGCTCCTCCGGGTGCGACGCGCCGCGCAGGAACGAGAAATTGGACAGGCAGTGGAGCTCGGCGTACGGCGGCAGCATCGTCGGGCCATTATACCGTTTATTCATACGGTATCGGGGCGACGCCGAGCCTCCCGGGTCTGACCCCCAAACCGAAAGCGGCTAAGATGCGTGGCTTCGTTCGCTGCCCCGCGCGCCATGCCCGCCATTGCCTTCGACCGCTTCTACCGCTACGCCGAGCTGACCGACCTGCTGCACGCGTTCGCGCGCGAGCATCCGCAGTTCGTGACGGTCGAGTCGATGGGCCGCAGCCACGAGGGCCGCGACATCTGGGTCGCCACGGTCACCAACGCCGCGACCGGACCCGCCGCGGAGAAGCCCGCGTTCTGGGTCGACGGCAACATCCACGCCACGGAAGTGGCCGCGTCGGCGGCCAACCTGTACCTGCTGCACACGCTGGTCACGCAATACGGCAAGGATGCCGACATCACGCGCGCGCTCGACAGCCGCGCGTTCTACATCTGCCCGCGCATCAATCCGGACGGCGCCGAATGGGCGCTGGCCGACCACCCGAAGTGGGTCCGGTCGAGCACACGGCCCTACCCGCACGGGGACGAGGACCTCGACGGCCTGATGGTCGAGGACATCGACGGCGACGGCCTCATCCTGCAGATGCGCATCCCGGACCCGAACGGCGTGTGGAAGGCGCATCCGGACGAGCCGCGGCTCATGATCCGCCGTGATCCCATCGAGACCGGCGGCACGTACTATCGAATCATGCCCGAGGGCACGATCGACAACTACGACGGCTTCACGCTGCACGTGAAGCGGCGCGTGCAGGGATTGGACCTCAACCGAAACTTCCCGGCGTCGTGGCGGCAGGAGTTCGAGCAGCAGGGCGCGGGTCCCTATCCGACGTCCGAACCGGAGGTGCGCGCCGTCGTCGACTTCATCGTGCACCACCCGAACATCACGGGCGGCACCACGTTCCACACGTGGAGCGGCGTGCTGCTGCGGCCGTTCGAGCACCTGCCCGATACCGAGATGCATGCGGAGGACCTGTGGGTGTACCAGGAGACCGGACGCCGTGGCACCGAGCTCACGGGCTACCCCAACATCTCCGTGTACGAGGAGTTCCGCTACCACCCGAAGATGGTGATCGGCGGCACGTTCGACTGGATCTACGAGCACCAGGGCGCGTACTGCTGGGTGGTGGAGATCTGGTCGCCGATGCGCGAGGCGGGCATCACCGACTACAAGTTCATCGACTGGTTCCGCGACCATCCGCCCGCCGACGACTTGAAGATCCTGAAGTGGAGCGACACCGCGCTCGGCGGCATGGCGCACGTGCCGTGGCGCCCGTTCGACCATCCGCAATTGGGACGCATCGAGATCGGCGGCTGGAACCGTTTCCACGCGTTCTCCAACCCACCGCCGGCGGTGCTCGAGCGCGAGGTCGCGCGCTTCCCCGCCTGGATCGTCTGGCAGGCGCTGCTGTCACCGAAACTCGAACTCGTGCACGCGTCGGCCACCGATGCCGGCGGCGGCAACTGGCGCGTGCTGTTCGTCGTGCAGAACACCGGCTACCTGCCGTCGTACGTGTCCAAGCGCGCGCTCGACCGGAAGGTGGTGCGCCCCTTGATCACGGAGATCGATCTGCCGGACGGTGCGACGCTCGTACAGGGCAAGCAACGCGTCGAGCTGGGCCAGCTCGAGGGCCGCGCGTACAAGCACACGGGCATTTCGTTCTGGCCGGACTACCACGTCACCGACGATCGCGCCAAGGTCGAGTGGATCGTGCGCGGCCGCACCGGCGACGTGGTGAAGCTGACGGCGCGCCACGAGCGCGCGGGCACCGTGCGCGCGGACGTGACGCTGCGCTGAACCAGCGGAGGGCGGGATGGCCAAGGTCGTGGGCCTGGGCGGCATCTTCTTCAAGTCGGCGGACCCCGCGAAGCTGCGCGCCTGGTACGCGCAGGCGCTCGGGATGGCGATGGAGGACCACGGCTGCATGCTGGCGCCGGCGACCGTACCGCGCGGTGCCTATCACCTGTGGAGTCCGTTTGCGGCGTCGACGAAGTATTTCGAGCCGTCGAACCGCGACTTCATGATCAACCTGATGGTCGACGACCTGGACGGCGCACTGGCCCAGGTGCGTGCAGCCGGTGGTCACACGATGCCCGACGTCGAGCGGTCGGAATACGGCGACTTCGGCTGGTTCGTCGATCCGGAAGGCAACAAGGTCGAACTCTGGCAACCGCCCGTGCCGGTCGCGGGCAAAGGGGAATTCGCATGATCGAACGCGTCCGCACCACCGGGAGCCCATTTCGGATGCGCGCGGCGCCGGCACTCGCGCTCGCGCTGTTCGTGGCCGGATGCGCGGCACCGCCGCCCGCGCCGAAGGCGGGGCTCGACCGGATCGAGCACATCGTCGTGATCTATGCGGAGAACCGCAGCTTCGATCATCTCTACGGCCTCTTCCCCGGTGCCAACGGTCTCGCCAACGCGACGGCTGCGCAGATGACGCAGGTCGACCGCGACGGCACGCCGATGGCGGTGCTGCCTCCCGCGTGGAAGGGCAAGGCCCCCGACCCCGCGTTCCCGCACCGCGTCGCGAACAAGCCGTTCCGGCTCGATGCGGAACCCTACGACCTGCCGCTGACGCAGCAGGTGCGCAGCGCCGTGCACAAGTACTACCAGAACATCGAGCAGATCAACGGCGGGCGCAACGACCGCTTCGCCGCCGTGTCCGACGCCGGCGGGTTCGTGATGGCCCATTACGACGGCAGCAAGCTGCCGCTGTGGCAGTGGGCGAAGGACTACACGCTCGCCGACAACTTCTACATGGGCGCGTTCGGCGGCTCGTACCTGAACCACCTGTGGCTGGTGTGCGCGTGCACGCCGCGCGACGAGACCGCACCCGCGAACCTGCGCGCGCAGGTCGACGAGCGCGGGTGGATCAAGCGCAAGCCGGAGTCTCCGGCGGCGGCGCGCGACGGTGATCTCGTCGTGTTCGACGGCGAGGTGACTCCCGACGGCTATTCGGTCAACACGACGCAGCCGCCGTACCAGCCTTCCGGCGTTCCGCCGGCGAAGGGCGGCGACCTCGCGCGCACCGATCCGGCGAAGCACGTGCTCTCGCCGCAGTCGCTGCGGACCGTCGGCGACACGTTGAGCGCCAAGAACGTGTCGTGGGTGTGGTACGCCGGCGGGTGGGACGAGGCGGTGCGCGACGGCACGCAGCCGCCCGACGTCGCGCGCAAGGCCATCTACGTGCGCGCGAACGGCGCGGTCAATTTCCAGGCGCACCACCAGCCCTTCAATTATTTCGCGCGCTTCGCGCCGGGGACGCCCGACCGCGCGCGCCATCTGAAGGATTACAGGGACCTGGTCGCCGGGATCGAGCGGGGCGATCTGCCGCAGGTCGCGTTCTACAAGCCGCAGGGCACGCTGAACGAGCACCCGAGCTACACGGACGTGATGTCCGGCGACCTGCACATCGCCGAACTCGTCGCGAAGATCAAGGCGAGCGCGCTGTGGCCGTCGACGGCGATCATCATCACGTACGACGAGAACGGCGGCTTCTGGGATCACGCGCCGCCGCCTTCGGGCGACCGCTGGGGACCGGGCACGCGCGTTCCCGCGATCATCGTGTCGCCACTCGCGAAGAAGGGCTACGTCGACCACACGCCCTACGATACGACGTCGATCATCAAGTTCATCACCCGACGCTTCGACCTCGAGCCGCTGCCGGGCGTGCGCCCGAACGCAGGCGACCTCACCAACGCGTTCGATCTCGGGAGCTAGCGCGGACGCGATTCGAAGGGGCGGTCGTGCGCGCGGCGCGGTGCACGGCGCCGGCGGGGGCGCGCCCCGATGACGCGCGTCCCGGGCGGACGGCCCGCCATCCCGCGCGGCGTGTGGGTGCTGGGCATCGTCAGCCTGTGCATGGACCTCTCGTCGGAACTGGTCCATGCGCTGTTGCCGCTGTACATGGCCACCGTCATGGGCGCCTCCACGTTCGTGATCGGCGTGATCGAAGGACTCGCGGAAGCGACCGCCCTCATCGTCAAGCTCTTCTCCGGCGTGATCTCGGACGCGTTTCGCAAGCGCAAGCCGCTGGTGCTGCTGGGCTATGGCCTCGGCGCGCTGTCGAAGTTCGTGTTTCCGCTGGCGCCCACGCTCGGCTGGATCGTCGCGGCGCGTTTCTCCGACCGCGTCGGCAAGGGCATCCGCGGCGCACCGCGCGACGCGCTGATCGCCGACATCACGCCGGCGGCGATTCGCGGCCGGAGCTTCGGGTTGCGGCAGGCGCTCGACACCGTGGGCGGTATCGGCGGCCCGGTGCTCGCGCTCGCCGCGATGGCGTACTTCGCGAGCGACTTCATCGCCGCCTTCTGGGTCGCCGTGGTGCCGGCGCTGCTGTGCGTCGTGCTGATCGCGGTCGGCGTCGAGGAGCCGGCGCACAAGGGCGGCGAGCGCTCGGCGAAGCCACCGTGGCATTGGGCCGACGCGAAGGTGCTCCCGGCGGCTTTCTGGTTCGTCGCGGCGATCGCGGTGGTGCTGACGCTCGCGCGCTTCTCCGAGGCGTTCCTCGTGCTGCGCGCGCAGAACCTGGGCCTGACCGTCGCGCATGCGCCGGTCGTGATGGTCGTGATGTCGATCGTCTACGCGCTCGCGGCTTATCCGGCGGGCGTGGCCGCGGACCATGGCCGCGGCCCATGGCTCCTGGGCGGCGGGCTCGCCGCGCTGCTGGCGGCGGACGTGGTCCTGGCGCACGCGCAGGGTGCGGCGGGCGTGCTGGCCGGCGCCGCGCTCTGGGGGCTGCACATGGGCCTGACGCAGGGCCTGCTCGCCGCGCTGGTGGCGGGTGCGGCGCCCGCCGACTTCCGCGGCACCGCGTTCGGCGTCTTCAACTTCGCGTGCGGCATCGCGCTGCTGGTCGCGAGTGCGCTCGCGGGCTGGCTGTGGGACCAGTACGGTCCCGCGTTCACGTTCTATGCCGGCGCGGGCTTCACCGCGCTGGCGGCCGTCGGACTTGCACTGCGCTGGCGCGACGTCGCGGCGCTCGGGCGGCGCTGAGGCCGCCGCGTCACCAGATCCGCGTCAGGCGGTAGCCGTCGCGCCGGAGCATCGCGAGCAACCCGTCGTTGCCCGAGAGGTGCGCCGCGCCGATCGCCACGAACACGCGCCCCTCGCGCAGCGGCAGGAAGAGGCGATGGTGCAGCAGGACGGTCCGGTCGTGGACGACGTGCCGCGCCAGCCGCTCGTAGTGGGGCCGCATTTCCGGAAACGCATCGCCCGCCCGAGCCGGCAGGCGCGCCAGTGTCGCCAAGTCGCCGCGCAGCCACGTGGCGATCGTCGGCTCCGTCAGCGCCGCGAGCGCATCGGGGTGGGCGAGCGCGTGGACCAGCAGCGCGACCTGCGACTCGAGCGGTACGCCGTCGAACGAGAGCACCTGCTCCTCGATCGATTCCAGCGACGCGATGCGCATGCGCCGCGCCCGCGCGGCCACGAACACGTTCTCGTCGAGGCTGCGCAATTCGCCCTGCGGGGCGATCCGCGTGACGCGCAGCAGCGCCGCCCAGGGTTTCATGCCCTCGATCGCCCGCTCGTCGATCCCCTGCGCCTGCAACGTGCGCAGCACCTGCGCATAGGCGGTGGCGCCGAGCAGCCGGTCGAGCCGTCCGCCGTCAGGCAACGTCTCGAGATCCTCCACGGCGGTCGCATTGACTTCGACGGGCAGGATCTCCATCGCCAGCGTGCGCGAGCCGGCGAGCGCCTCCGCGATGGGCGGCGTCACCGGCGACACGCGCGCGTCGGCCACGTGGATCGTGCCGAGCACGAAGCTGTCGGGTACGCCGGCGCGGGAGACGCGCCACAGGCGCCCGTCGTCGGACCGCGCAAGTCCCTGGGCTGTCTCGCCGGCGGCCAGCGCGACCAGCAGCAGCGCGGCGACGGCGGCGACCGCCCGCCGGGGACGCATGCGCGGCGCTTCCGAGCCGCCTTCGAACTCCTGCGTTCGCATTCGCGCTCCCGGACGTTCTGGATCAATGTTGGCGGCGATTCTGGCATCCCATGCGTCGGCGCGCGAGCTCAACGTGACGCAGCCCGGCCGGCAGCCACGGGTGGCGGAAGCGCGGTCCGGCAGCGTTGCCGGGTGGCGCCGCGGGTGGGAGGGCAACGTCCGCGCGCCCGCTGCATGGAAGCCGCGGCGCTGTGCTATTTTCATCGAACTCCATTTCACGTTCAGACGCGGGGTCGCATGGCGGAAGCCGCAAGCACCGGATTGGGCGCATGGATCGCGCGGAGCGCGCTCGACGGCATGGCCGAAACCGACCTGCTGGCGGGTCTGTGCGAGCGGCTCAACGCGGCGGGCGTGCGGATCATGCGCGGGGCGATCGCCGGCAACCTGCTCGACCCGGTCTTCGACAGCCGCGGCCTGCGCTGGGCGCGAGGCGCGGGCGGGATCGAGGAGACGTTCGCGCGGGAGGCGGACCCGACCGTGAACGAGGACTGGGCGCGCAGCCCGTTCTTCCGGATGATCGAGGACGGCGCGGAGTTCCTACGCCGGCGCATCGGAGCGCCACATCCGCGGGACGAGTTTCCGGTCGTCGACGAACTCGCGGCGCGGGGCGCCACCGACTACATCGCATTCCTCACGCGCGCAGGCCCGGACGGATGGCAGCGGGAAATCGAAGGGATGATCTCGTCGTGGGCGACCGATGCGCCGGGAGGATTCACCGATGCGCAGGTCGACCTGGTCGCCGCGATGCTGCCGACCCTGGCGCTCGCGTTCACGCTGCGCACGACCCGCCGGACCGCGCGCACGCTGATGACGACGTACCTGGGCAGCGACGCCGCCGAACGTGTGCTCGCCGGCAACATCGTGCGCGGCCAGGCGGAACCGCTGCGGGCGGTCGTCTGGTTCAGCGACCTCGTGGGCTTCACTCGCATCTCGGAGGCGGTCGGACCCGCGGGCATGCTCGCGCTTCTCAACGAGTACGCGGAGGCGCAGGTCGAGGCGATCGAGGCGCACGGCGGTCACGTGCTGAAGTTCATCGGCGACGGCATCCTCGCGATCTTTCCGGAGGAGGGCGCGACGCCGGCGTGCGCGCGCGCGCTCGACGCCGCCGTCGACTGCCGCGCACGCATGGGTGCGCTGAGCGCGCGGCGGAAGCAGGCGGACCTGCCGGTGGTCGACGCGCATCTCGCGCTGCACGTCGGCGACCTGCTCTACGGCAACGTGGGCAGTCCGCGCCGGCTCGACTTCACCGTGCTGGGGCCGGCCGTCAACGAGGCGGCGCGCATCGAGTCGCTGTGCGGCTCGCTCGACCAGTCGGTGGTCGTGTCGTGGGCGTTTGCCGAAGCCGCGGGTGACGCGCGGTCGCGGCTGGTGAGCCTCGGCCGCTACGCGCTGAAGGGCGTGGCACGGCCGCAGGAGATGTTCACGCTCGATCCCGGGTAACTCGCCGCGCGCCCAGGGAACTCTGCGTAGGCCAGCCTTCGGTCCACTTTTGGGACGACTCTTTGGACGACTGAGGCAGTCGGTCGCACGACGCTCGTTCTTTCGTTGGCCATTTTGGTGGACACCGCCGGGCCGCTCCCAAGGCGGCCACCTGACATCGCAGTAGAAGTGCCGGCCGCAAAAGGCGCGACGCCGACGATACTTCATCCACGGGCCACACGGACGCCTTTTGCGGACGCTTCCTACACGTGCAGCGGCGGCTCGTCCATCGCGGCGATCTGCTCGCGCAGTTCGAGAATGCGGTCCTGCCAATAGCGCTGCGTGTTGAACCACGGAAACGCGACCGGAAAGGCGGGATCGTCCCATCGCCGCGCGATCCACGCGGCGTAGTGCACGAGGCGCAGCGTGCGCAGCGCCTCGACCAGATGCAGTTCGCGCCGGTCGAAATCCGCGAAGTCCTCATAACCTGCGAGCACGTCGGACAGTTGCCGTGTCATGTCCGCGCGGTCGCCCGACAGCAGCATCCAGAGGTCCTGCACCGCCGGGCCGGTGCGCGCGTCGTCGAAGTCGACGAAATGCGGGCCATCGGTCGTCCACAGCACGTTGCTCGCGTGGCAGTCGCCGTGCAGGCGCAGCACGGCGACATCGCCCGCGCGTTCGTAGCAGCGCCGCACGCCGTCCAGCGCCATCGCGGACACCGTCGTGTACGCCTCGAGCAGGTCGGGCGGCACGAAGTCGTGCGCGAGCAGGAACGCGCGCGGCTCTTCGCCGAACGTCGCGATGTCCAGCGCCGGACGCACCGCGAACGGCGCGAGCGCGCCCACCGCATGAATGCGCCCGACGAAGCGGCCGAGCCACTCCAGCGTGGCCGGGTCGTCGAGTTCCGGCATCCGGCCACCGTGGCGCGGATAGACGGCGAAGCGGAACCCCGCGAACGTGTGCAGCGTCGCGCCGTCGCGTTCCAGCGGCGCGACCGCGGGAATTTCGCGCGCCGCAAGTTCGGCGACGAACGCGTGCTCCTCCAGGATCTGCGCGTCCGTCCAGCGCGCCGGCCGGTAGAACTTGACGACGACCGCCGGCGCGTCCTCGACGTACACGAGATAGACGCGGTTCTCGTAGCTGTTGAGCGCGAGCAGCCGCCCGTCGCCGCGCAGGTCCACGCTGTCGAGCGCATCGAGGATCCGGTCCGGCGTCAGCGATGCGTAGGGAGCGTGTGTGGACATGCCCGCATTGTACGGCGCACCCCATCGGCGCTGCGTAAGGACCCGCTGCGGCTGTGCGACTATGGCGAACCGGGGCGAACCGGGGCGAACCGGGCGAACCGGGGCGAACCGGGGCGAGCCGGATCCGGCGCTGCCGCGACCCGCGACGGCGCACCGTTGCGCCGCGCGGCCGCCCGCGAGGGTGGAATGGCAGGGTCGTCGCGCACGCCGGAGCGGGCGTCGGGAACCGGCGCGGAAGGAGGGGCACATGAGCGACGCGGCAAGCGTTCCGGGAACCCGGGGCGGCCACCTGTATTACCGGCACACGCTGCCGGTGCGCGTCATGCACTGGATCAACGTGATCGCGCTGTGCGCGCTCTTCATGAGCGGCCTGCAGATCTTCAACGCGTATCCGGCGCTCAACTTCGGCAAGTCGTCGTACAACGGACGTCCGCCGGTGCTCGAGATCGGCGCGAGATCCGACGGCAACGGCGCGCTGTCCGGCGTCACGCGGATCGCCGGAGCGGAGTTCGATACGACGGGCTGGCTGGGCGTCACGCGCGCAGCCGACGGTTCGCTGGTCCCGTCCACGTTTCCGCACTGGCTGATGCTGCCGGGCGTGCAATGGCTGTCGATGGCGCGGTCGTGGCACTTCTTCTTCGCCTGGTTGTTCCTGCTCAACGGCCTTGCGTATGTCGCGTACGCGGTCGCGAGCCGCCACCTCGCGCGCGACCTTGCGCCCACCGCGCAGGATCTCGCGGGGATCGGCGCGTCGATCCGCGACCACCTGCGATTCCGGCATCCGGAGGGCGAGGCGGCCAGGCGGTACAACGTGCTCCAGAAGATCGCCTACCTCGTCGTGATCTTCGTGCTGCTGCCGCTCGCGATCCTGATGGGCTTCGCATTGTCGCCGTGGCTCAATTCGCTGTTCGCCGGGTGGGTCGGATATCGTGGGCGGGCGGCAGTCGGCGCGCTCGATCCACTTCATCGTCGCCTGGACGCTGGTCGCGTTCGTCGCGATTCACGTGTTCCAGGTGATCGTCACGGGCCTCTGGAACAACCTGCGGTCGATGATCACCGGCCGCTATCGCGTGTCCGCGGAGACGCCCCATGAATAGGCCGTTCAAGCTGCGACGGCGCCTGCCGCGCCGCGCGTTTCTCCAGTCCGCCGCCGTCTCGGCGTCCGCGCTCGCGCTCGCTGGATGCGACAACCTCTCGCGCACGGCGTGGTTTCCGCAGATCCTCGAATCGGTGCAGCCGCTCAACGAAGCCGCGGCCAAGCTCGTCGCGCGGAAGTCCCTGGCGCAGGAATTCCCCGAGTCCGACCGCTCGCCGACCTTCCGCAGCAATGGCACCGCGGAACCGGACAGCGATGCGTACAACGCGTGGGTGGCGAACGGCTTCGCCGACTACCGGCTGCAGGTCGGCGGGCTGGTCGCGGCGCCGCGTTCGTTCACGCTGCCGGAACTGCGCGCGCTGCCGGCGCGCACGCAGATCACGCGGCATGATTGCGTCGAGGGCTGGAGCGCGATCGCCAAGTGGAAGGGCGCGCGGCTTGCCGCGCTGCTCGACCTCGTGCAACCGAAGGCGGAGGCGCGCTACGTGATGTTCTACTGCGCCGACCCGATGGCGGGGGACGGCAGCGACCTCTACTATGAAAGCGTCGACCTGGACGACGCGTTCCACCCGCAGACGATCCTCGCCTACGACATGAACGACGCCGCGCTGCCGGTCCCCAACGGGGCGCCGGTCCGCCTGCGCGTCGAGCGGCAGTTGGGCTACAAGCACGCGAAGTTCATCACGTCGATCGAGCTGGTGTCGAGCTTCGCGCACATCGCGGGCGGGAAGGGCGGCTACTGGGAGGACCAGGGGTACCAGTGGTGGGCGGGGATATAGCGACCGATTGAGATCGAAGTCGCGCGTTGCGCGACTTCGATCTCAATCGGGACTGCAGTCAGCACGAAAATCTTCGGGCGGCCGGGCGATTTTCGTGCGGAAAAGGCAGGAAGCGCGCGGTTCATGAGCGCGCTGGCGCGCGCGGTTCGGTCGCGCGCGCATGCGGGCTGACTGCCTGCGATGGCCGCGAGCGGCGTGCGAAGTGCGAAGTACCGACCCGTCATCCTCAATCGAGGCAAGCCGTGCGGCCGTTCGCGTTTGCCGGCGAAACGACGGCGCTCGGTGCGGGCGTCTTGCGCCCGCGATGTTGCGCGGGGCCAATGGCTTGCACACTCCCAATCTTGATCGTATATGATAGATTATTGCCCGTTGCCCAGAGGCGCGCCACGCGCGGTTGGGATGCAACGGGCAGCGAAGGGTCTCGCCCATGAAAGTCGTCTTCCTGCTGTTCGACTCGCTCAACCGGCACGCGCTGTCGTGCTACGAGCCGGGGGCGCCGCGCACGCCGAACTTCGAGCGCCTCGCGGCGCGCGGCGTGACGTTCGACCGCCACTTCGTCGGCAGCATGCCGTGCATGCCGGCGCGGCGGGACATCCAGACCGGACGCCTCAACTTCCTGCACCGCGGGTGGGGGCCGCTGGAGCCGTTCGACCACTCGCTGGCGGACATCCTGCGCAGCAACGGCGTCTACACGCATCTCATCACCGACCACTATCACTACTTCGAGGACGGCGGCGCGGGCTTCCATGGCCGCTTCAATTCGTGGGAATTCATCCGCGGCCAGGAGAAGGACAAGTGGCGGCCGACGCTTGGCGTCGACGCGACGCGGCACGCGCAGCGCTTCGACGAACGGCAGCACGACTTCTCCCCGGACATCAACTCGAAGCTGCCGTACTACGTGAACCGCGAGTTTCTGGAGTCGCGCGGCGAGCACCCGCTGGCGCAGTGTTTCGCCGCCGGCAACGAATTCCTGGACGCGCAGCATGCGGCCGACCACTGGCTGCTGCACCTCGAATGCTTCGATCCGCACGAGCCGTTCTTCGCGCCGGAGCGCTTCCTGCGCGACCATCCGGACGCGCTCGGCGGCAAGATCTTCGACTGGCCGAGCTACGGGCGCGTGGACGTCGACCCGGCGCTGCTGCGCAAGCTCCGCGGCAACTACCACGCGCTGGTCGGTGCCTGCGACCACTACCTCGGCACGCTGCTCGACACGTTCGACCGGCACGACCTGTGGGCGGACACGTGGCTCGTCCTGTCGACCGACCACGGGCTGCTGCTGGGCGAGCGTGAGTTCCTCGGCAAGAACCGGCCGCCGTTCTACAACGAGGTCGCGCACATCCCGCTGCTGGTCGCGCCGCCGCGCAGTGCCGGCATCGCGCCGCGCCGCGCCGCGACGGCTGACGCAGACCGCCGACCTGATGCCCACGCTGCTCGAGCTCTTCGGCCAGGCGATCCCGCCGGAAGTCACCGGACGCAGCGTGCTGCCGCTGCTCGCCGCGACGACCCCGTGCGCTCCGACGCGGGCTGCATCTTCGGGCAGTTCGGCGCGGCCATCAACTTCACCGACGGGCGCTACGTCTACTTCCTCTATCCGCGCGAACCGTTCGACGCGGACCTCTACCAGTACACGCTGATGCCCGCGCACATGCGGACGTTCTTCGAGGCGAGCGAGTTCGCCGATGGGGAGGTCGTGCGCTGCCTGCCGTTCACGCAGGGCTATCCGGTGTGGCGGCTGCCGGTGCGTCCCGATGCGAAGGCCAACATGACGCGCCGCTATCCGCTGCTCGACGCGCGCACCGCGCTGTTCGACCTGATGGCGGATCCGGCGCAGCGCGCACCGGTCGACGAGCCCCAGCAGGAGCAGCGGATGCGCGCGGCCATCGCGGCGCTGCTCGCGCGCAACGACGCGCCGGCGGAACTCTACGCGCGCTACGGACTCATGCGCGCGCAGGCTGCGGCATGACGGTCGTCCGGGCGCGCGGCCTGGTCGCGCAGGTGCACGACGCAATGCGCGCGCGCATCGCGTCCGGCGAAATCCCGGCCGGTGCGCCGGTGAACATCGCCGAGGTGGCCAAGCGGTTCGGTGTCAGCGCGACACCCGTGCGCGAGGCGTTCGCGCAGCTGGCCGCCGAAGGCCAGCTGCGCTTCGTCGCCAACATCGGCTACAGCGTCCCCGCGCTGCCGGCGGCGCAGGACTACGTCGACTGGGCCGTCGCGCGCGTCGTCGTCGAGCCGAATGCGCTGCTGTGCATCCTGGGGCCGCTCGACGCGCGCGTGCTCGACGAGGCGCAGGCGCAGCAACGAGCGCCTGCGCACGACCGCCTTCGGGACCGACCACGAAGGGATCCGGCAGTTCTCGGAGCTCAACTGGGCGTTTCACGCGCGCCTGATCGCGCTCGCGCGCAATCCGCTGCTGGCGGACCTGCACGCGCGCCTGTACGCGGCGCCGCAGTTCTCGCGCATCTTCCTGGGTCGCGGCATTCCGAACCAGGCGCGCGTCGCCGCCGAGCACGCGAAGGTGCTGCGCCAGCTTCGCCGGCGGCGACTTCGCCGCCGCCGCGCAGGCGCTGCGCGACCACATCGTCGACAGCCTCGAGCGCGATGCGCGGCTGTCCGACATTTCCGTTTCATTGAAGCGCGTGGTCCGCGGGATCGCCGCGGCGAACGCGCCTGCCCAACCACCGAGGAGGTCCCGATGAAGTCACTGCAGATGCTGTTCGCCGCCAGCGCGTTCGCCGTCGTCCAGGCGGCGTCCGCGCAGGCGTTTCCCGACCGGCCGATCCAGCTCGTCGTCGGCTTTCCGCCCGGCGGTGGCGTGGACATCGTCGCGCGGCAGCTGGCCGACAAGCTGTCCGAGACGCTCGGCCAGCGCGTGGTGGTCGAGAACAAGGCGGGCGCGGCCGGCAATGTCGCGATGGAGTACGTGGCGCGCGCGAAGCCGGACGGCTACACGCTGCTGATGGGCAACCTCGGCATGCTCACCGCGAACCCCGCGTTGTACCCGAAGCTGCCGTTCGACCCGGCGAAGGACTTCGCACCCGTCGCGCGGGTCGTCGTGACGCCGCTCGTCGCCGTCGTGCCCGCGGCGCTGCCGGCGAAGGACATGGCGCAGTTCGTGGCACTCATGCGCGCGAAGCCGGGCGAACTCAACTTCGGCTCCGGCGGCAACGGCAACATCAATCACCTGGCGGGCGAACTGCTCAAGCTGCAGACGAACACGCAGATCCAGCACGTGCCGTACAAGGGCAGCGCGCCCGCGCTGGCCGACCTGGTCGGCGGGCGCATCCAGTTGATGATCGACGGCGGCAACGTCGTGCAGCCGTTCATCAAGGACGGCCGCGCCCGCGCGCTGGTGGTCACGGGAGATGTTCGTTCGCCGGCCTTGCCGGACGTGCCGACCGCCAGGGAGTCCGGCATGCCCGACTTCGTGATCTACGGCTGGCAGGGCGTGCTGGCGCCGACCGGCACGCCGCAGGCGGTGATCGACCGGCTGAGCCAGGAGATCGCGAAGGCGCTGGCGTCGCCGGACCTGAAGGCGCGGCTGTCGGGGCAGGGGACCGAGCCCGCCTATCTGCCGCCGGCGGAGTTCCGGACGTACATCGCGGGCGAGGAGAAGCGGTGGGCGGAGGTGATCCGCACAGCCAGGATTGTGCTGGATTGATTCGCTGCAGTTACGACCTCGTGTTCGTCGTGAGGTCGGCGCACGCGGATGAACGCGGCGCCGAGAGGCGCCGCGTTCATCCGCGTACTCAATCGATCCAACGAGGCCACCGAACCGTCAGTACGTCTTGTAGGGCAGGAACTTCCCGCTCATCACGATGCTCACCCGGTCCCCCTTCGGGTCCGGCTCCCGCGTCAGGTCCATCCTGAAGTCGATCGCGCTCATGATGCCGTCGCCGAACTCCTCGTGGATCAGCGCCTTGAACGTCGTCCCATAGACGTTGACGAGTTCGTAGAAGCGGTAGATCAGCGGATCCGTCGGTACGGCCGTCGGCAGCGATCCCTTGTAGGGAACCTCCTGCAGGATCCGCACCGCCTCCTGGTCGAGTCCGAGCAGCTTGCCCAGCGTCTCGGCCTGCGGCTTGGTGAACGTCATCTGGCCCAGGCACCCGGCCGTCGTCCATTCCTTGCTCTGGCCGACCTTCTTCGCGATGGCGGCCCACGTGAGGCCCTTCTTCCGGCGGGCGATGACGATGGCTTCGGTGACGTCGTTGCGATCCATGGTGCCTCCTTGGGCGGTGGGTCGGGAATTCAGGCGAGCGCGCGCGCGGTCGCCGCGAGCGCCGCGGCCTCGCTCTCCGCGTCGTCCCCGAGACCGGGGGTGACGAGGACAGGCGGACGTGGCGAGCCGTCGGACTGCAGCAGCCGCGCGCGCGTGACGAGAAAGTCCACGAGGTGGTTGCGAATGCGATAGAACTGCGGATCGTGGTGGAGCGTCTGGCGCGTGCGGTCGCGCGGCAGCGTATTGACGACGATCTCGGCGATGCGCGCGCGCGGTCCGTTGGACATCAGCAGCACGCGGTCCGCGAGCAGGATCGCCTCGTCGACGTCGTGCGTGATCATGAACACCGTCTGGTGCGTCGCCTGCACGATGCGCAGCAGCTCGTCCTGGATGGTGCCGCGGGTCAGCGCGTCGAGCGCGCCGAACGGCTCGTCGAGCAGCAGCATCTTGGGTTCGATCGAGAACGCGCGGGCGATGCCGACGCGCTGCTTCATCCCGCCGGACAGCGCCGCCGGCTTCCTGTCCTCGGCCCCCGTGAGACCCACGAGGTCGATCCATCGCTGCACGTGCACCGCGACGTCCGCACGGTCCTTGTCGGGCCAGCGCGAGCGCACGGCGAACCCGATGTTCTCGGCCACGGTGAGCCAGGGCATCAGCGCGTGGCCCTGGAACACGACGCCGCGCTCGAGGCTCGGCCCCGCGACCTCGCGGCCGTCCATGAACACCGTGCCCGCCGTCGGCTGCTCCAGGCCCGCGAGCACATTGAGGATCGTCGTCTTGCCGCAGCCGGAGTGGCCGATGATGCAGACGAACTCGCCGCGCTCGATGCCGAACCCGACGTGCTCGAACACCGGCGCGCCGACGCGCCCGCGGGCGTCGGGGTAGGCCTTCGCGAGACCGTCGACGGCCAGATAGGCGGCCATCGTCAGTCCTGGTACGTCACGAACTTCTGCAGGCGCGCGAACGCGAGGTCGAGCAGCATGCCCACGACGCCGATCACGAGGATCGCGAAGATCACGTTCGCGAGGCTCAGGTTGTTCCACTCGTTCCAGACGAAGTAGCCGATGCCGAGCCCGCCGACGAGCATCTCGGCCGCGACGATCACCAGCCACGCGATGCCCATCGAGATCCGCATGCCGGTCATGATCGTCGGCGCCGCCGCCGGCAGGATCACGCGGAACGCGCGCCGCAGCGGCGTCACCTCGAGCGTGCGCGCGACGTTGAGCCACTCGCGGCGCACCGACGCGACGCCGAACGCCGTGTTGATGAGCATCGGCCAGACCGAGCAGATGAAGATGACGAAGATGGACGACGTCACCGAGTCCTTGATCGTGTACAGCGCGAGGGGCATCCACGCGAGCGGCGAGATGGGCTTCAGCACCTGGATGAACGGATCGAGCGCGCGGTGCAGCAGCGGCGACATGCCGATGACGAAGCCCAGCGGGATCGCGACCAGCGCGGCGAGCGCGAAGCCTCCGAGCACGCGCGCGAGCGAGTATGCGAGCTGGATGCCGATGCCCTTGTCGTTGGGGCCATTGTCGTAGAACGGATTGGTCAGGTGCTTCCACGCCACCTCGCCCATCTGCGCGAGCGTCGGCAGCCCGCTCGTCTTCTGCGCCGACTTGCCCATCAGCGCCGCGTACTCGTCGCTGCCGGTCACGGTGGACGCGACCGGCAGCGTGGCCAGGTACCAGACCAGCAGGAATGCCCCCAGCAGCAGCGCGGTGAGCAGCGCGGCGCGGACCGGCAACGACTTCGTCATGCGAGCTTGCTGATCTTGAAGCTCTTCGCGTAGGCGTCGGCCTTGGCGGCGTCGAACTCGCGGCCCATCACCTTGAACGTCTTGTACGACTCCTTGGGCGGTGCCAGTCCCATCTCGGTCATGCGCTTGCGCGCATCGGTCACGAGGAAGATCTTCTCCGCCACCGCCTTGTAGTCGATGTCCTGCTTCAGGTAGCCCCAGCGGCGCATCTGGGTCAGCATCCACACCGACATCGACGCCCACGGGAACGGGTCGAAGTCGATGCGGTTGGGTTCGTTCTTCACGTTGCCCAGGCCGTCCGCGTACTTGCCGGTCAGCACCTGCTCCAGCACCGGCACCGGCTGGTTGAGGTACGACGCGGGCGCGATGACCTTGGCGATCACCTGCCTGTTCTTCGGGTCGTGCGCCATCGCCGTTGCGCCGACGATCGCGCGGTAGAGCGCGGCGAACGTGTTCGGGTTCTGCTTCACCCACTCGGAGCGCACGCCGAACGCGCAGCACGGGTGGCCGTCCCACAGTTCCTTCGACAGGATGTGGATGAAGCCGACCTCGTCGTAGACGGCGCGCTGGTTGAACGGGTCGGGCCCGAGGAAGCCGTCGAGGTTGCCCGCGCGCAGGTTCGCGACCATCTCGGGCGGCGGCGTCACGCGGATCTGGATGTCCCGGTCCGGGTCGAGCCCCGCTTCCGCGACGTAGTAGCGCAGCAGGAAGTTGTGCATCGAGAACTCGAACGGCACCGCGAACGTCATGCCCTTCCACTGCTTCGGGTCGCGCTTGTCCTTGTGCTTCAGATGCAGCGTGATCGCCTGGCCGTTGATGTTCTGGATCGTCGCGACGTTCATCGGCTCGGCGACGGAACCGATGCCCATCGCGATCGCGATCGGCATCGGCGCCAGCATGTGCGACGCGTCGTACTCCTTGTTCAGCATCTTGTCGCGGATCAGCGCCCAGCCCGCGGTCTTCACCAGCGTGACGTCGAGGCCCTCGTTCTTGTAGAAGTTGAGCGGGTCGGCCATGATCAGCGGCGTCGCGCACGTGATCGGGATGAAGCCGATCTTGAGGTCCTTCTTCTCCAGCGGCCTGCGCTCCTGCGCCATCGCGGTCAACGCGCCGAGCGGCAGGAATTCGGCGACGGCCGCGGCGGCGGTGGTCGCACCCACGGCGCGCAGGAAGCGGCGGCGCAGTTCGTCGCTCGGAAACAGCGACTTCATCACCGCGGCCTCGACGACGCGCGCGGACAGTGCTTCGCCATCGGTGCGCGTGTGTTCCCGCAGCGCGGCGTCGTGGGCCGCGGGCGACGCGTGGCGCCCGCAGGCGCAGCCGGGCGCGGTGGCGGGATCGAACGGGTCGTCGAGATAGGACATGCGCTGCTCCGATGGGGGACGAGGGATTCGAGGCGCGCGATGCGCGTCCGACCCACCATCGTTAGCAATGCGTATGCCATGCGCCGAAACGGCGTTTGTCCAGCGTCGCAGCACGATTCTCGCGACAGGCCGGGCGTTCCGGCGATCCAGTTCGGTGCGGGTTCCGGGCAACCGCACCGGTGTTGTGCGGGAATTTGCGGGTATGGACGCCGGCGGCGCGCGTGTGTTCGCGATTCGGCGCGTGCGGCAGCAGGTCGGCGGTGGCCGTTGCGGTCAGGCGGGCGGCGCTTCCGGCGGCACCTTGCGCGTCGGCTTCATCAGCGGCAGCAGGAAGAGGCTCACGAGGCCGACGGCGGCGTCGATCGCGAGCGTGACCGGGTAGCCCCAGCGGACGATCGACAGCCCCTGCCACCACGACGTGTACGAGATGACGAGGTTCGACATCGCCATGTACGCGGTGAACTGCGTCGCGGCGACCGCGGGCGTGGTCACGTCCATGAACAGCGCGGAGCGCACGCCGTAGTAGAGGCCCTGGAACACGTTGAACGCGAGCACGGCGGCCCAGAACGTGTACACGAGCGCATCGGTGGGCTGCGGACGTCCGGCCGCGTTCGGCTCGACCGGCAGGATCCATCCGTCCTGCTGCATCGTCCACGCGAGCCACAGCGTGGGCACGACGGTCAGGAACACGAAGAGCGCCAGCATCCGGCGGCGGCCGTAGCGGTCGGACAGCCAACCGCCCGCGACGCACGCCAGCGCGAAGATCACCGTCGACCATACGTTGAGCGCGGCGACCTGGTGGTCGGAGAGTCCCAGCTCGACCGCGAGGTTCGACTGCAGCGCGAGCGACAGCGCGTAGGCGCCGAACGGCAGCAGCGAGACGATGACGCCGACGAGCGCCGGCCGCGAGCCGGTGAACGCGCGCCACGCGTCGCGCACGAACACCGCGAGGTCGCGGCCGACGGTCGCGAGCGGCCCGCGGTCCGACGGCACGCGCGGCGGTCCCGGCGGCTCGCGCAGCGGCAGCACGACGAACACCGTCACGAGCAGGATCGACGCGACGACGAACAAGTAGGTGGCCGTGAACGGCACGACCGCGGCCAGGAACAGCACGCCGGCGCCGCCGATCGTCTGGCCGACCGATGCGCCCGCGAACATGAAGCCGTTGGCCACGCCGCGCTCGTGCTCGGGCAGCACGTCCACCGCGAGCGCGTCGATCGCGACGTCCTGCGTCGCGGCGAACGCGTTGTGCAGCAGGATGACCATCGTCAACACGCCGATCTGCGTGGCGAAGTTGAGCGGCAGCGCCAGCAGCAGCGTGCCGGCCATGCCGAGCTGCGTGCCGAGGATCCACAGCCGGCGGCGGCCGTAGCGGTCCGACGAGAACGTGTCGACGAACGGACCCGCCATCCACTTGAACGCCCACGGCAGGTACAGCGAGCCGACGAACGCGCCGATCGCGACCGGCCCCAATCCCTGCCGGCGCATCTGCGTGGCCATCGCCGTCGCCGTGAAGCCGAGCGGGATGCCTTCGGTGACGTAGAGCAGGAAGAAGGCGGCGAGCCGGCCGTTCTTCGTCGCGAGCAGGTCGGGCATCGGGAAACGCATGGGCGGAACGCTAGCACACCCTCAGGCGAACAGCCCGTGCAGGAACCACTCGCCATCGTCGATGCCGTAGCGGTGGTCGCGGTAGATCCACGCGGTCTCGCCGGACGGCGTCGTCGCGATGTAGTAGTCGCGGCGGATGTCGTGGCCGTCCCACCAGCCCGACTCGATGCGCTCGGGCCCGTCGCGCAGCACCCACGGTTGCGTTTCGACGAGGTGGGCGAGCGGCTGCGGTTCGGGCAGCAGCCAGATGGGGCGGGGTGCGTCGGGCGCCGCCGTGGGGCCCGGGTGCGACGCGAGGGGCGCTGTCCCGGGTGCAGGCGCATACAGCGTGGCGCCGGCGTGCGTGGCCGGGCCACGCTTCGGCGCGCGGGCGCGCGGCGCCACGGCGCGACGCATGCGGGCCGCAGTGGTGCGCTCGTTCGCTCGTTCGAGCGAGCTGCCGGCGACACGGTCGCGCATCGCGAGTTCCGGCCGGTGCTCGGCATTCGGTGCGAGACGGACCAGCGCGTCGTCGCCCAACCGCGCGCGCAGCCGGTCGAGCAACGGCACCTCGACGGCATCGCCGGCGTCGCCGGGCATGAGGCTCAAGTTGCGGCCGGACAACGGCGCCGTCTCGTCGGTCGCGAGCGCGATCGCTTCGACGGGCGCGGGCAGCGCGACGCGCGCCAGCCGTTCGCGCAGCACGCCCAGCAGATGCGCGGGCAGGCGTGCCGGCGTGCCGAGCGCGAACGGCACGACGGTCGCGGGGGTGCCGCGCTGCCGCACATGGCGCTCGTGCGCGAGCGTCAGCGTGAGCCGCGTGACGCCCAGTCCGCGTGCGGTGAGCCACGTCGCGCATTCCTGCACGAGCCGCTGCACGCCGAAGCCCAGCGCTTCGGCGTCGTGCACGGGGGCGGGCAGTTCGAGCCGGCTCGCGAAGCGCGGCGGCGGCACGAACGGCGCCCGCGGATCGGGCACGGTACCGAGCGCGCGGTCGAGAGTCGCGACCAGCGCCGCGCCGAAGCGGCGCGCGAGGCCGTCACGCGGCAGCGCCGACGCGTCGCCGAATGTCGTGATGCCGGCTTCGCGCAGCGTTGCGCGCGCCGCATCGTCCATGTCGACGAGCGCGAGCGGGATCGGTGCCAGGAGGCGCGGCAGCGCGCGCACGTCGGTGGCGGGCTGCGTGCGCCCGGCGCGCGCGAAGAGCAGCGCGGCGCCCGGCGTGGGCGCGATGCCCACGCGCGTCGCGTAGCCCTGCGCGTACGTGCCTTCGGTGAGGTGCGCGGCCAGGCGCGGCAGCCCGCCGAAAAGGCGCAGGCTGCCGCCGATTTCCGCGAGCACGGCATCGGGCGGCGCGAGGCACGCGGCGGGCGTGAACGTCAGCGCCCAGGTCGCGAGCCGCGCGAGCGCCGCGCGTTCGGCGTCCGGATCGCGGTCGCGCAGCACGAGGTCCGGCGCCAGCGCGAGCGCGCCCGAGATCGCCTGCCCGGCGCGGATGCCCGCCGCGTGCGCGGAGGCGTTGGCCGCGACGACGCGCGGGTAATGCCCGCCGCTGCCCACGGCGAACGGCCGCGCGGCATCGGCGTGCGCGCGCGCGAACACGTCGAGCGGCAGCGACGGGAAGATGAGGCAGGTCCAGAGCATCGGGGTTGGCGCTGCATCAATGAGGGTCAGACTCGAATTGAAGTTCTACTTTAATTCGAGTCTGACCCTCATTGCGGGAAGACCGCCTCTTCGGACAGGCCGAGCTGCGCGAGCTCCGTCGCGCGCAGCGGGGCGTCGCCCGCGCAGAAGAATTCGTCCAGCTGCGGCGGCTTGACGGAGGTGCCGGCGAGCATCGCGTGCGCCTGGCCGCGATGGTGGATCTGGTGCTGGAACAGATGCGCGAGCAGGCGCGCGGCGGTTTCGTGATGGATGCGGTCGCGGCGCGGAATGGCGACGGGCAGGTCGGCGTGCGCGTCGGTCAGGCGTTCGCACGCGGCCATGAGCCGGCGGTCGACCGCGTGCTGCGCGGCCGCGAGTTCCGCGCACGTCGCGAACGGCGCCTCGGGTTCGAAGAAGCGCCGCGCGTCGGCATTGGCGGGCGCGCCCGCGAGCGCGCGCTCGAACGCGTCGACGTAATACCAGTCGACGGTCAGGTTGTGGTTGAGCGTGGCCTCGAGCGAGGGAAAGAAGCCCGTGCGCGGCGCGACGAAATCCTGCTGCGACAGTTGCGCGCACGCGGCCAGCAGGCGGTGGTTCGCCCATGCGTTGTTGGCGGCCATCTGGCGGAAGTGCCGGGCGAGGGTGGTCATGGCGAACGTCCTTCGTGAAGGGGGAGGCGCAGCGTGAGCGCTGCGCGCGGCGGGCACGCGTTGCGGTGCGTCGCGGCGCGGACGGCCGATCCACAGGCGCGCCGTGTTCATTGCGTGCCCGCGGCGGGAGGCGGTGCGGGCGGCTTCGCGCGGGCCGACCGCGGCCTCTCCGGGGAGCGCGCGGACTGTCGCCGCGGTCGATGTCGATCAGCACCGGCTGCGCGAGCATCGCGCCGCGGCGCTTCAATACACGCACGGCGAGGCGGCCTTCGACGCGGGCGAGCGAAAGGCGCAGCGGCGCCGCCGCCGCGCTGCCGCGCTGCCCCGGCCTGCGCCACAGCACGCCCCACGTGCGGCCCTCGCGCGCCGCGACCTGCAGCCGGCGCAGCGCGCGCTCGTCGTGCGTGGGCAGCCACGCGAACGCCGCGCCGCACTCGGGCGCGTGCAGCGCCTGCTCGAACGCCCACAGCGCGTCCTTGGGCGCGTGGCAGCGCACGATGACGAGGCGCGCGAGATCGAGGCCCGCGGCCGCGAGCGCCGGCGCATACGGACGGTACGGCGGCATGATCCACACGACCTCGCGGCCGTCCGCCTGCAGCCGCGCGAGCGCGGGCAGCGTCAGCCGCAGTTCCCCGATGCCTTCGCGCTCGACCAGCACTTCGGTCAACGCACCCTGCGGCCAGCCGCGGCCCGGCAGCGCGGCATCGAGCGCCGGATAGCCGGACGCCACGGTCGCGGGCTCCGGCGCGCAGTCGTCGCCGCGCCAGATGGCCGGATGCGCGAGCAGCGTCGCCAGCGCGGAGGAGGGGGCTGTCATGAGGCCGTTTGTTTCGCTGCCGGTCGTTCAGGCCGCGGCCATCGGTCAGCCGCCGTGCGTCATCTGCCTGAAGCGGCGGTCGATCTCGTCGGGGGGCACGTCCTCGACGTGCGTGGCGAGCGACCACACGTGGCCGTACGGATCGGTGAGCGTGCCCAGGCGGTCGCCGTAGAACTGGTCGGCGACCGCGCGCACTTCCTGGCGCCCGCGGCCACCGCCTGCGCGAACGTGCGGTCGACGTCGGGCACGTAGATCATGAGGCTCACCGGCGTGCCGCCGAGCGCATGCGGACCGCGGAAGCCCTCCATCTCGTCGGCGAGCATCACCGGCGAATCGCCGATCTTGATCTCGGCGTGCATGATCTTGCCGTCGGGGCCGGGCAGCCGGAAGAGTTCCGTCGCGCCGAACGCCTGCGCGTAGAACGCGATGGCTTTGGCGGCGTCGCCGACGATGAGGTAGGGCGTCACGGAATGGTATCCGGCGGGAATGGGCGCTACGGCCATCGGGGAATCTCCTTGGGAGGGAACGACAGGCCTGCCGGGAAAAAGGTCCGGACTGACGCGACCGCGAGGCCGCGGCAGTCCGGCAACTCAGGCAGGATTCGGTGAGAGGCGTTTCTTTCGTGCCGGACGGTGCGCTGACGGGTCGACGCGCCCGCTTACTTCGTCGTCGTGGGGTCCGGCCCCGTGCTCGAACTGCGGGGCGGCGGGGTCTTCGCTTGCGCGGCCGCGGCGGTTCGCCGCGGGCCGGTCCCGGACGCGCGTCCGCGCGTGCCGGCCGCAACCTGCGCAGGCTGCTTTGCGAGCATCCGCTTGCGCTGCGCGGTGTAGTGCCACCACGGTCGCGCAGGCCCGCCGTCCACGTAGCGGACGATCGCGATGAACGTGTCGAGCACGCACGGGTCGTGGCGCATGCCGGTGACGCGATTGAGCTTCTCGTAGAGCGCAAGCGGATCGCCGCCGCGCAGCTCCCGCGGCGTGCGGATGCGCAGGCGCCGCAGGTCGGCGGCCATCGCCGGGCCGACATTCGGCAGGTCTTCGAGGGCGGTGCTGTCGCGGCGGACGGTCTTCGGCATCGCTGGCTCCGTCAGGAGAGTGGGGACGGCTGCGCGGCAGCGCCTGGTGCGCGCGCCGCCTGCGGGTGAAACGAATACAGCGTGCGACTACGGCGTGCTGCTACAGCGCGCGGCTCGGCCGGATCAGGCCCACGGCCACGCCTTCGATCGCGAACGACGTCTTCTTCGGATCGACGACGATCGGCGCGAACGCGGTGTTCTCGGCCAGCAGCGTGATTTCACGCCCGCGCCGTTTCAGGCGTTTGACGGTCACTTCCTCGCCCAGTCGCGCGACGACGATCTGGCCGCTGCGCGCGTCGTCCGTCTTGTGCACGACGAGAAGATCGCCGTCGAGGATGCCGGCGTCCTGCATGCTGGTGCCCTTCACGCGCAGCAGGTAGTCGGCGTGCGGCGTGAAGAGCGCCGCGTCGATCCGGTACTGCGCCTCGATGTGCTCGGCGGCGAGGATGGGGCTGCCCGCCGCGACGCGGCCGACGAGCGGCAGCGAGCCCTGGATCGGCACGCCGGGCAGGTCGCGCAGGCGCAATCCGCGTGCGGCGCCGGGAGTGAGTTCGAGCGCGCCCTTCTTCGCCAGCGCCTGCAGGTGGTCCTCGGCGGAACTGGCGGTGGAGAAGCCCAGGCCCGTCGCGATTTCCGCGCGCGTGGGCGGCATGCCGGTGGCCTCCATGTGGCCGCGGATCCAGTCGAGGATCTGCTGCTGCCGGGCGGTGAGGCGCGGCGGCTCCAGGTTGTCGGACGTCGCGCGGGCGGTGGAACGGGCAAGGCGGGGCGGGAGCGCCATCGGGTGGTAACCGTATGGATATGCGGTACCGTCATTATAGACGGCGGTCGGCACGCGTCAAGCGCGAATCGAACGGCCGGTCAACGATCCATATGGCCTAGCGCGTCTGCAAAAGGCGATCCGTCCGCTCCGTGGACGCGAGGAGTCGGCGATGCACCTTTTGTAGCCGGCGCCTGCAACTGCGACGATGGCGGCCGCGGTCGCCTTCGGCGGCCCACGGTGACCGCCAAGACGACGAAGGAACGGAGCGTGCGCCTGCCGCGATTCCAGTCGTCGACGGCGGGCTACCTGTCGGCGGCCACCGCCGGGTTCCCCTGCGGCGTTGAACGGGCCGAGGTATCTGAACGCAGGTCAGCCGGGCCGCGATCCGCGACCCGCGAGCGAGCGAACGCGAGCTGCACATCCGCGGCGCCGTCGCCGTGCTTTCCCGAGGTCCTCGAGCCTCGCGCGCACGCTGCCCGACGGCGGCGCGGATCCTCGTCTACTGCAACAACAACTTCACCAACGCGCGGCGCCTTCCCGACGAGTGCCGCGCGCTCAACCTCCGACGTACGTCGCGCTCTACACGTACGGCTATCGCAACGTATACGAGCTCGGCCCGCTGCTCGACGCGCGCACCACGCGCATCGAGTTCGCCGGGACCGGGGCTTCGCCCAGGCGCTGAGCCTGCGCCGGACCGGATCCGCCGGCCTCGGGCCCGGCGTTCCACGCGTCGATCTCGACGCGAACGTGCTCGCGCATCTGCTCGCGCACGTCGTTCACGGCGTTGAAGAACTCCGCCATCATCAGCACCCAGCAGTACATGCCGCGCCGCGTCAGGCGGATCGCGCCGTCCTCGAGGCGCGTGGCCCCGATGAGCCGCATCGCCGCCAGCTCGGGCGCCAGCTGCAGCGCGAACGCGCGCCCGTAGCGATCGCGCAGGTAGTCGAGGCGCAGCTCGCCGCCGAACAGGCGCACGAGGAAGTCGTAGCGCATCCGCTCGCGCCGACCGAGCGTCCGGTGCTGCGTGATGCCGCTTCGCCCTTCCTCGACGCGGCGGCAGTAGTGGTTGAGCGAGAACGTGGTCGAGTACATCGCGCCGCCCACGTAGCTGAACGCGCCGCTGCCCACACCCACGTAGTCCTCCTGGTCGATGATGTACTCGTCGAACATGCCGGCGCCGCGCGAGAAGCACCAGGCCGACGACGCGCGGTACGCGGGCAGGAGGCGCGCGAGGATGCGGTCGTACATCGGGTGCCGCAGCCGCGGATCGGCGCGAGCCCCATGCTCTTCTGCATGCGATGCCGCGCGGTCGTCGCGGTCATCAGCGGATAGAACGACACCTGGTCGACGTCGAGCGCGGTCAGCACGTCGAGATCGGCCTCGAGCATCGCGAGCGTCTGGCCGGGCAGGTTGAAGATCATGTCGACATTGAGCGTCGGGAAGATGCCCTGCGCGCCCGCGAGCCGCTCCCGGATCTGCGCGGCATTGCCGTACTTGTCGAGCCGCTCCATCGCGGCGAGCAGGCCGTCGTCGAAACTCTGCACGCCCACGGACAGGCGCGTGACGCCGGCGTCGCGGAACCGTCGCAGCGTCGGGGGCTGCAGGTGGTTCGGGTTCGTCTCGATCGAGATCGACCGCACCGGCCACAGCGAGCGCAGCGTGTCCAGCGTCTCGACCAGCTCGTCCGGATTGACGGTGGGCGTGCCGCCGCCGACGTAGACGTCGGAGAAGCGAAAGCCCAGATCGTGGTAGAGCCGGATCTCGCGCCGCAGCGCATCGAAATAGCGTCGCGTCTTCGACTCGTTGTAGCGGACCCGGTGGAACGAGCAGAACGGGCACAGCACCTCGCAGAACGGCACGTGCACGTAGAGCTGGCACGGCGCCGCGGGGGCGGCCGGCATCACGGCGGTGGCCTCGTCCTGCGTGAAGCGCATCGCGGCACCATACTCGTGCCGGAGCACCGCGATCAGGGGACGTTCGAACCACGACATCGGGGAAACCTCGCGGAGGCGAAGCAGGTCGCCGGGACGGTGTGGCCACGCGCCAGGCGCGACCGGCGGCCTCATCGGGCGAGCCTTTGCGCGAGTATGCCGCGCCCCCATTCCAGCCCGTTGATCTGGATCACTTCATGCCATGCGCCGAAGTTCTCGCTCGCGGTGGCGGCCGGGACAGCGCTGCGTCGCATCCCGGCATGGGCGCAGCGACGCGCGGCGCTGCCGCCTCGGCGCCGCTTGGCGGGGCGACGTGCGACCAGGAATGCGGGTATGGCCGGCCGCCACGGTCCGGCTCGCACGGCGTCCGGCCGGCCGTCCCTGGAGCGGGTAGGATGCCGGCTTGCACAATGCACGGCCGCGCGCCGAACCCCGGCGAGTGGCCCGGCATGGAGTCCTGCCCGATGCTCGAACTGCGCCCCGGCTGCGAGTGCTGCGACCGCGACCTGCCTGCCCACGCGACGGACGCGCGCATCTGTTCGTTCGAATGCACGTTCTGCGCGGAATGCGCCGACCGGATGGGCGGCGTGTGCCCCAATTGCGGCGGCGAACTGGTCGCGCGTCCGCGGCGACCCGAGGGCAGGCTCGCGCGGAATCCGGCGAGCACGCTGCGCATCCACAAGCCGGCGGGTTGCGGCCCGGTGCGTTGATGACGGGCCTGGCCGTGGCCGGTGATTCGGCGCCGCCCGGCGCGGACCTCGTGTCCGCCGAGTGGCGCCCGGATGCGCCGACGCTGATCGCGATCGCGGTGGTCGCCTACGGCGCCGCCAACCTGCTGCATGAAGGCCTCGGCCACGGCGTCGCGTGCGCGCTCGTGGGCTGCCGTCCGGAAGGCATGAGCTCGATCCACTTCTCGGGCAGCTATGAAGGCGTACCGGACGGCGCGCGGCGCCTGGTCGCCGCCGGTGGGTCGCTCGCGAATGCCGCGGCCGGCGCCGTTGCCTGGTGGGCGCTTGCGCGAGCCCGCGGGCCGCACGTGCGCGTATTCCTGTGGCTGTTCGCATTCGTGAACCTGCTGCAGGCAAGCGGCTACCTGCTCTTCTCGGGCGTGGGCAACGTCGGCGACTGGGCGGAGGTCGTGGCTGGATGGACGCCCGCGTGGGCGTTTCGCATCGGCCTCGCGCTGGTCGGCGGGGCGAGCTATTACTGGGTGGCCCGCGAATGCGCCCGCGCGGCTGCCGCGCTCGTCGGCGCCCACGCGGCGGACCGCGCGCAGCGGGCGCGCCGCCTCGCCTGGACCGCGTACTTCACCGGCGGCGCGCTGTATTGCGTGTCGGGCGTCCTCAACCCGCTGGGCCCGCTGCTGCTGCTGATCTCCGCCGCCGCCGCGTCGCTGGGCGGCACCTCGGGGCTGCTTTGGTGCATGAACTTCCTCAAGTCGCCGGCGTTCGCGGTCTCCGCCGAACCGCCTGTGACGATCTCCCGGCACGCGGGGTGGATCGCGGCCGGCAGCGCGATGGTGGTCCTGTTTATCGGCGTGCTGGGTCCGGGGATCGCGCTGTGAGTTCCGCGCCGCCCGCACCTGGCGACGCCGACGCCGACCTGGGATTCTCGTGGCGACCGGTCAGGCAGGGCGCGGTCGCGATTGCCCGCGCCGGCCGCGTGGTCACGGTGCTGCGCGGCGCGGCCGCGCGCGACTTCGTCGGCGCGGCGCAGCGCGCGTCCCCGGCGGCAGCGCAGCAGCTGATGGCGCGAGTGACGGGCAACTACCGGCGCGGCAACGAACGCGGCGCGGCGCAGCATCCGCGCAACCGGGCGCGCGACGCTGCGTAGCACGCTGCGACCTGCCGCGGGAACTTGTCGCGGTCCGCCGTTGCCTGTGTCAGGTCGGGCGGGCGGCGCGCACTGCTCAATGTACGAAGCCGTCGCTGCGTGATAACGTTGGTCGACGGCTTGCCGGTGAACTTCTCCGCGGATCGGTTCGGCGATGAAAAAAGTGGCGCTGTACAGCAGGACCGACCGGTCGCGCGCGACCCGCGACGCCACGGCCGCCGCCGCAGGAGGCGCCGACGTCGCGGACAGCACGGTCGCCGCCGACCCGGCCGCGCCCAAGGTCGCGCCCGGGCCGCCTGCGCCGGTTCTACGGCCGGTACGAGCGACCGTTGCTCGTCGTCGCCGGTGCGCTCTTCGCCGTCGCGCTGGTCGTCACCTACGCCAAGACCCGTCCGGGAGCGTACGAACTCACGCAGAAGGACATCGACGCGGCGGTCCTCAACACGCTCGAGAACAACGCGCTGCCCGCCTTTTCCGCAAAGGCGTTCGCGATGATCCAGCCGTCGGTGGTCCGCGTGATGGGCTACGGCGCGGACGACGACGATGACGACGACACGCCCGGTACCGGCAAGGATAAGGACAAGAGCGGGGACAAGGGCGGCGACAAGGGCGGGAACAAGGACCCCGGGAAGGGCCGCAGTGCCGGGAACGGCAAGGAGCCCGCCAAGGGCGTCGCGAAGGACGCGCCGAAGGAAAGCGAGCGCATCGCCCGCGGCGACGCCGGCAAGGACAAGCCCGGCGAGGCCGGCAAGGGCCGCGATTCGCCCAACGACCTCGGCCGCGGCGGCAAGGCCAAGCCCCACGGCGGCACCGGCATCGGCACCGGCGTGGTCATCGTCGACAAGGGCGTGATCCTCACCAACCTGCACGTCGTCATCGGCGCGCAGCGCATCAAGGTGCGCTTCTACGACGGCATGGAAGCGGAAGCGACGGTCATCGGCGTGCGGCCCGAGCACGACCTCGCGGTGTTGCAGGCGAAGGCGGTGCCGGACGACCTCGTCGCGGCGACGCTGCGCTCGACCGCCGATCTGCAGGTGGGCGACCAGGTGCTCGCGGTCGGCTTTCCGTTCGGCATCGGACCCTCCGCCTCGGCGGGGGTCGTGTCGGGCCTGAAGCGCGAGTACCACTCGCCGGAAGGCAAGCGCATCCTCACCAACCTGATCCAGTTCGACGCGGCCGCCAACCCGGGCAATTCGGGCGGGCCGCTCGTCACCGCCGACGGCGAGGTCGTGGGCATCGTCACCGGCATCCTCAATCCCACCAGCCAACGCGTGTTCATCGGCATCGGCTTCGCGGTGCCGATCGAGAACGCCGCGGCCGCCGTGGGCATGTCGCCCTTCTGACGCATCAATCGCCGATACAGGAACGCATGGACAACCGGGAAACGGGCGCGGGCGACGTCGCCACGCTGATGGAACGCATCCTCTACGAGGTCAAGAAGGTCGTCGTCGGCCAGGACCACTTCCTCGAGCGCGTGCTGGTCGCGATCCTGGCGCAGGGCCACCTGCTGGTCGAGGGCGTGCCGGGGCTCGCGAAGACGCTGACGGTGAAGACGCTCGCGCGCACGGTGCGCGGCACGTTCAAGCGCATCCAGTTCACGCCGGACCTCGTGCCGGCGGACCTGGTCGGCACGCGCATCTACAACCAGAAGACCGGCGACTTCGCGACGTCGCTGGGGCCGGTGTTCACGCACCTGCTGCTCGCCGACGAGATCAACCGCGCGCCGGCCAAGGTGCAGAGCGCGCTCCTCGAGGTGATGCAGGAATACCAGGTCACGATCGCCGGCGAGACGCACTTCGTGCCGACGCCGTTCCTCGTGATGGCCACGCAGAATCCGATCGAGACCGAAGGCACCTATCCGCTGCCGGAGGCGCAGGTCGACCGCTTCATGATGAAGGTGCTGGTCGGTTACCCGAACGAGGAGGAGGAGTTCGTCATCGTGCAGCGCGTGACCGGCGAGCCGATCGACGTGGTACCGGTGGCGACGACGGACCAGCTCGCGGCGCTGCAGAAGGAATGCCGCAGCGTCTACGTCGACCCCAACCTCATCACGTACGCGGTCAAGCTCGTCGCCGCCACGCGCGACCCGGACCGGTTCGGCATCAAGGACTTCGCGAAGTACCTGACGTTCGGCGCGAGCCCCCGCGCGACGATCCACACGATCGAGGGTGCGAAGGCGCTCGCGATGCTGCGCGGCCGCACGTACGTGCTGCCCGAGGACGTGACCGACATCGTGCCCGACGTGATGCGCCATCGCCTCGTGCTGTCGTACGAGGCGCTCGCCGACGGCCAGACGCCCGACATGCTGATCCGCAAGGTGATGCAGCACGTCCGTGCGCCGGACAAGCCGCTCGAAACGCATGTCCGCGTCGCCAGCGCCTGACGCGATCCTGAAGCGGCTCGAGTGGACGGTGATGCGCCGTCTGGACGGGCTGCTGCACGGCGACTACCGCACGCTGTTCCGCGGCTATGGGCTCGACCTCGCGGACCTGCGCGAGTACCAGTACCAGGACGACGTGCGGCACATCGACTGGAACGTGACCGCGCGGCTGCAGACCCCGTACGTGCGCGAGTTCAACGAGGAGCGCGAGGTCGCCGCGTGGTTCCTGCTCGACATGAGCCCGTCGGTCGACTTCGGCTCCGAGAAGGTCAAGAAGCGCGCGGTGTCGACGGAGTTCGTCACGGTGCTTGCGCGCATCCTCACGCGGCACGGCAACCGCGTGGGCGCGATCCTCTACGGCGCCGACGTCGACACGGTGATCCCGCCCCGCAGCGGCCGCCGCCACGTGCTGCAGATGCTGCACCGGATGATCGAGCGGCCCGAGATGCCGGCCGCGACCGCCACCGACCTCGACGTGCTGCTGCAGGCGGCGCACGGCATCATCAGGCGGCGCTCGCTCGTGTTCGTCGTGTCCGACTTCATCAGCCGCCCGGGCTGGGGCGAGACGTTGGCGAACCTCGCCATGCGCCACGAGGTCATCGCCGTGCGGCTGTACGACCCGCTGGAGATGGAGCTGCCCGACCTGGGCCTGCTGATGATCCAGGATTCCGAGACCGGCGAGCAGGTGTTCGTCGACACGCACGACCGCGGCTTCCGCAAGCGCTTCGCCGAACTCGCGGTCAGGCGCGAGGAGGAACTGCGCACCGCGTTCCACGCAGGCGGGCGTCGATGCGCTGGAGCTCGCGACCGACGACGACCTGGTCGACGCGATCCTGCGCTTCGCGGACCTGCGCAAGCGCCGCAGCCAGCTTGCGACGGGCGGCGCGCCGCTGCCCGCGCACCTCGGCCGGGCCTGATCGCCTCATGCTTCCGCGCGAATTCCCGCTGACGTTCCTGTGGCCCGACCTGCTGTGGCTGCTGCTGGCGGTGCCGCTGCTGGTGCTCGCGTACTGGCTGCTGCTGAAACGGCGGAAGAAGATCGCAGTCCGCTACGCGAGCCTCGCGATGGTGAAGGACGCGCAGGGTGCGGGCCTCGCGCTGGCGCAGGCACATGCCGCCGGTGCTGTTCCTCGTCGCGCTGACGCTGATGATCGTCGCGATCGCGCGGCCGCAGGCGGTCGTCACGCTGCCGTCGCAGCACGAGACGATCATCCTCGCGATGGACGTGTCGGGGAGCATGCGCGCCGCCGACGTCGAGCCCAATCGCCTCGTCGCCGCGCAGAACGCCGCGCGCGCGTTCGTCAACGACCAGCCCGCGCACACGAAGGTCGGCGTCGTGTCGTTCGCGGGAACCGCGGCCGTCGTGCAGCCGCCCACGCGCACGCGCGAGGACATCCTCGCCGCGATCGACCGCTTCCAGCTGCAGCGCGGTACCGCCGTCGGCAGCGGCATCCTCGTCTCGCTGAAGACGATCTTCCCGGATGCCGAGTTCGACCTGCGGCAATGGAATCCGCGCGGCGGGGAGAGCAAGTCCAAGCCCATCGACCGTGCGGGGCGCGACAACGAGAAGGCGGCGTTCAAGCCGGTGCCGCCGGGCTCGTTCGCGTCGGCCGCGATCATCCTGCTCACCGACGGGCAGACGACCACCGGCCCCGATCCGATCGAGGCGGCGCGGATGGCCGCGGAACGCGGCGTGCGCGTGTTCACCGTCGGCATCGGCACCGAAAAAGGCGAGATGATCGGCGCGGAGGGCTGGTCGATGCGCGTGCGGCTGGACGAAGGCACGCTGAAACAGATCGCCAACGTGACGCAGGGCGAGTACTTCTACGCCGGCACCGCGACCGACCTGAAGAAGGTCTACGAGTCGCTGTCGTCGAAGCTCGTGTTCGAGCAGCGGCAGACGGAAGTGACCGCGCTGTTCGCGGCCGTGGCGGCCGTGGTCGCGATCATGGCGGCGGGGCTGTCGATGCTCTGGTTCGGCCGCGTGATGTAGCGGCTGCCCGCGGACCGGGCCGTGCGCCCGATCCTCCCGGCATCCGGGCTATTTCCCCGTGTATCGGCAGTCCTGGAGTTCCTTCAGGCCGACCTCGCTGTCCACCAGTTCGGGAAAGACATGCCCGACGAAGAAGCCCATGGAAATGCCGAGGCGAACATAACGCGTCTGGTCCTTGTCGAGCGTCAGCGAAAGCTTGCGCTCGACCTCGGTCGTCGTCGTCACCTCGTAGTTCCCCGGCTTGCGGTCGACGTAGAAATAGCCGTTGGGCGTTGCGGTGCCGACGACCTCGCCGTTGATCCTGACGTCGGGCTGAACCGCCATTCCCAGAACGGCCGTCCGGTAGAAGAAGATGCGCCCGTCGCCGGCGGCCGCGGTTGCCGCAAACGGCCGGGTTTCCGAGTACTTGGGTCCCGATGTCGCGCAGGCACCCAAACCAACGCACAGCGCCGCCACGAACAGCGGCCTCGCCCAGCGGGTGTACATTTGCGTCCCCCTTTCGATGGTCATTGCGGCCGCGCCTTCATGGGCAGTTCCACGCGGTGGCCCAGCGGCGAGAAGGAGCGCTCGACCGGCATGTAGAACCCCACCAGCGTGCGCGACTCGAGCACGAGGTAGGCTTCCTGGATGTTGGACGCTTCCACGGTGAGGACCTGATCGCTCGACGTGTAGACGTCGCCCTGCGTCACTCGTCCCACCGGTCGCCACTTCGTCCCTTGCTTCAGGACCCGGTAGTAGCCGAAGCCGATGTCGACGCGCACGTCCGCCGCCAGTTCGAAGGGCTGGCCGTCGGCGCGCGCTGCTTCGAGCCGGGCCGGGCGCTGCTCGACGTGGATGACGTCGAACGCACACGCGCCGAGCAGCGCAGCCGCGCACCAGACGAGCAACCGAGTCCGTGTCCCTGGCATGCCTGTCGCCTTTCGTCGCGCGTTCCGTCGAGGCGTCCGCAGCCCCGGGGCATGACCCTTGCGCTTCGTCGCCGACGCACGCCGGCGCTTGGCGCCGAGACCGTCGCGCATTGCGCGCCTGCGACGGCTGGGATGGAGAGGTCAACGCTAGTCCGGGGGAACCACGGACGCCTTGACCCTCGGCAAGGAATGCGCTCGCGGGCGACGGTCAGCGGCGCGTCCGCCGCGGCGGACGCGGGTACTGGACATGGGTGGCCGCCGCCCGCTCGAAGGCGTCGCGACGCGACAGCGCGCGCGCCTGCGCCTGCGACACGAGAGGGTAGTGGCGCAGCGCGGCGAGTCGGTCGTGCACGTCCCAGCAGTCGCCGTCGCGGGCAACCCAGCGCGACGGATCGAGGCGCGTGAGGTCGAACGCCCGCGAATAGCTGCGCAGCGTGCGCTGTCCGCGCGTGTCGAAGTACTCGTGGAAGTACGACATCGCGAGTTCGCGCAGCGTCCGGTACACCGGATCGCGGAAGCGCAGCCACGCGCCGTTGCTCTTGGAAATGGCACCCCACGCGCGACCGCGCCGGAACAGCGCGACGACGTGCGGGTAGTCGCTGTCGGCGCAGTCGAGGTGCAGCAGGAGCGGCCGGTGGCCCTGGATCCACAGCGCGCACGCGGCGACGAACGCCGCCTCGATGCAGTGCGCCCGGCCGGTCGCGAGGACGCCGCGGACCGAGCGCACGGTCTCGCCGTCCGGCTCGTGGTTGGCGGGCAGTGCGCTGACGAACGCCTGGATATCCGAGGGCGTGGGCAGCCGCGCGAGCGTCGCGAACTCCACGGCGGTCAGTCCGAGCGCGGACCGGCGAGCGGGCGGGCAGGCGGTGCGCTCGCGCATGCGGCGCACGTGGGCTTTCCGGATCAGCCGCGTTGCGCGCGCAGCGCGCGCAGTTCGGACTCGAGCCGCTCGATGCGCTCGACGTAGCCCAGCACGACGCTCACGCCGTGCGGATCGAGCTCGTACTCGCGGCGCAGGCGCGACGCCGTACGCACGAGGACGAGGCACCGCGACTCGAACGTCCATGCGGGCGCCGTCGGGTCGCAGGGGGTGAGCACACCGTACGAGACGAGTTCGCGTACCTCGGCCTCGGGGAGTCCCGACGCGTTCACGAGCTCGACCCACGTGATCCGGGTGACGGCGTCGAGCCGCACCGCATCGCTGCTGGTGGTGTTCATTGGCGGACCTCGCGGTCGAAGTGGGCGCGCGGCGAGAAGTTGGAGGTCTCCGCGAGCTGCGCGTACAGCGCGCGCTGCGCGTCGTCCACGACCGTCGGCACTTCGATGCGCACGACGGCGAAGAGATGGCCGGCCGCGGTGCCGCGCGTCATGCCGCGTCCGCCGAGCCGCATCTGCTGCCCGGCGCGGGTCCCCGCCGGTACCTTGAGCGCGACCGCGCCACCCGGCGTCGGCAGGTTCACCTGCGTCCCGAGTACCGCTTCCCACGGCGCCAGCGGGAGGTCGACGTAGAGGTCCTGCCCGGACACCCGGTAGAGCGGATGCGCCTCGACCTCGATGTCGAGGTAGAGATCGCCGTCGGGGCCGCCGTTCGCGCCGCGTCCGCCCTTGCCGGGCACGCGCAGCTTCTCGCCGTCGGTGACGCCTTTGGGGATGCGCGTCTTCACGCGATGGGGCACGCGGCGCATGCCGCCGTCGGGGTCCCACTCGAGCGCCGACAGTTCGAGGTCGATTTCCGCGCCGTGGAACGCCTGCTCGAACGCGAGCCGCACGACCGCTTCGTAGTCGCTGCCCGGACGCGGGCGGTCCGCGCGGCGGCCACCCGGGGCGCCGCCGGCGCCCCCCGGGCCCCGGGCCTGCCGGCCGGCGAGCCCCGCGAAGAGGTCCGACAGGTCGATGTCGTCGAACCCGCCCTGGCCCTGCGCGAAGTGCTCGTTCCAGTCGGGCGGGGGCCGGAAGTCCTGTCCGGGTGTCTGGCGGCCGAGCTGGTCGTAGGCCGCGCGCTTCTCCGGGTCCTTGAGCGTCTCGTAGGCCTCGCCCATTTCCTTGAACTTGGCCTCGGCGTCGGCTTCCTTCGACACGTCGGGATGGTACTTGCGCGCAAGCCGGCGATAGGCCGACTTGATGTCGTCCGCCGACGCGTCGCGCGCGACGCCCAGGATCGCGTAGTAGTCCTTGTATTTCATCGGTGCTCCGTAGACCGGCGGCGGGCGTGGCCGCCCTGCGCACGCCGGCCGGTGCGGCGCATTATCGCAAACCGCGGGTGGTCAAGGGGGAGCCGCCTGCCGCCCGCCGGCTTGTTCTATGATCGCGACTTTGCGCGCGCCGGCAGGCGCGCGTCGCGCAACCGAAGAGGGGCAGACGTCATGGCGGACAGGAAAGTGATCGCGGTAACGGGCGCCACCGGCGCGCAGGGTGGGGGACTGGTGCGGGCGATCCTCGCGGATCCGGCCGGCGGCTTCGCCGTGCGCGCGCTGACGCGCGACGTCGATTCGGTCAAGGCGCGCGAACTCGCGGCGCTGGGCGCGGAAGTGGTCGCCGCGGACATCGACGACGAGAAGTCGCTGGAGCGCGCATTGGCCGGTGCTTACGGCGCGTACTTCGTCACGTTCTTCTGGGCGCACTTCTCGCCGGACAAGGAGAAGGCGGAGGCGCGCAACATGGCGAACGCCGCGAAGGCCGCGGGCGTCCACCACGTCGTGTGGTCGACGCTCGAGGACACGCGGCGGTTCGTGCCGCTGACGGACGACCGCATGCCGACGCTGCAGGGCCACTACAAGGTGCCCCACTTCGACGCGAAGGGCGAGTCGGATCGCTTCTTCATCGATGCGGGCCTGCGCACGACATTCCTCTACGCGTCGTACTACTGGGACAACCTCATCCACTTCGGCGCGCATCCCACGAAGGGGCCGGACGGCGTGCTGCAGTTCACGCTGCCGACCGGCGACGCGAAGATGGCCGGCATCGCGGCCGAGGACATCGGCCGCGTCGCCTACGGGATCTTCAAGGCCGGCGACGCGTATGTCGGCAAGTCCGTCGGCGCCGCCGGCGAGCAATTGACCGGCGCGCAGATGGCGGCCGCGCTGACCCGCGCGCTGGGCCGCGAAGTGCGGCACAACGCGGTGAGCCCGGCGGTCTATCGCAGCTTCGGGTTCCCGGGCGCCGACGACCTGGGCAACATGTTCCAGTTCTACCACGACTTCGAGGGCCCGCTGAACACGCTGCGCGACGTCGCGCGCTCGCGCGCGCTCAACCCCGCGCTGCAGTCGTTCGACGCGTGGCTCGCGCAGAACCGGGAACGAATCCCCGTCGACTGACGCGAGCGACGGCGCCGGCCTGGCTCGAACTCGCCGCTGCGCAGGCTGCGCTGCTCGGAGGCGCGATGCACGGCATGGCGACTGCGGGCGGCGTGGCGCCACGGATCGCGCCCGCCCGGCGCTTCGCGTCACCGCACGACCGCGCGCACTTTCTCTCGGGCTACGACGAGTCCAGGGCCAACGTGGAACCGACCCTCCGCCTGAGGCGCGGTGGGTACCCGTGGCCGCTGCCCGTCACGGTCCGCCAAATCCGGCGCTCGCGTTCGCGGGCGCGCGGGGTGCGTCAGCGCGTGGGACTGACGTCGGGGTATTGCGCCGGACTTCCGCTATCGCGCTGCTCGGAGCCCGCAAAGACGGCCAGGGCGAACACGCCGCCGGTACCGCCAAGAATGAACGCAACGACAACCCACCAGAAGGAAATCAGCATGGTTCTCTCCTCGATTCAGCGTTCGGTCGATCCCCGGCCGCGGCACCGGCGCCCGGCTGCCGGCAACGACTCGCGACCCATTTCCGTGCAAACTTCGGCACGGGACTCGCAAACCTGAGTTCGCCGATAGTGGCTGGGTAGCAAGAATTGCGCCTTGGTCCACATCACCAAGGTCCGAGGCGACGAACGGCATGGAAAGGCCGTACGCCCGGCACCGGCGTGACCGCCGGGCAAGGGCCGTTCGCCCGCCGGGCCGTCCGAAGGGCGAACACTGGAGCGCGCAGCTGGAGGGAAGTCGAGCAGGTCCTTCCCTCATTGTTTGAACCGCAGGTCTTCGCGTCGCCGGGGGCAGGTGCCCGGCGCCTGCAACCGCTACTTGAATCCGATCGTCACCATCTTCCGCCGCAGGAACGCGAGCTGCGTCGAGAACGGCAGCTGCTTCGGGCACACGTCGTGGCAGCCCAGCAGCGACATGCAGCCGAAGATGCCGTTGTCGTCGCCGATGAGCTCGTAGAAGTCCTCGTCGTCGCGCGTGTCGCGGGGGTCGATGCGGAAGCGCGCCACCTTGTTGAGGCCCACCGCGCCGACGAATGCCTCGCGCATCCGTGCGGTGCCGCATCCGGCCACGCAGCAGCCGCACTCGATGCAGCGGTCGAGCTCGTAGATCTTCTCGGCCAGCTCCGGCTCCATCCGTGCTTCGAGGCGGGTGAGGTCGGGGTTGGTTTCCTGCGTGTGCACCCAGGCCTCCAGCCGCTCGCTCATTCCGCGCATCCACTTGCCGGTGTTGACCGACAGGTCGCCGATCAGCTCGAACACGGGCAGGGGCGCCAGCGTGAACTCGGCCGGCAGGTTCTTGGTCAGCGTGCGGCAAGCCAGCGCCGGCCGTCCGTCGACCAGCATCGCGCAGCTGCCGCAGATGCCGGCGCGGCACACGAAGTCGAACTGCAGCGACGGATCCTGCTTCTCGCGCAGCTCGGAAAGCGCGATGAACAGCGTCATGCCGGCCGCGTCCGCGAGCTCGTACGACTGCAGGTGCGGCGTGCTCGCGGGGTCCTGCGGGTTGTAGCGCAGGATCCGGATCGTGAGCTTGCGGTCCACGACCTCGTCGACCGTGGCGGTGCTTGCGGGGGCGGTCATGCGGCGTTCTCCTTGGTGCGGTTGCCGAGCGGCTCGTCGATGCGTTCGTTGCGGCCGCGCAGGCTCTCGGGCAGCAGGGAGTCGTAGGGCATCAGCGCCTGCTGGACCGCGAAGCGCCCTTCCGGTGCCAGCTTCTCGCGCAGCGCGGCGACTTCGGCCGTGCGCGCCGGGGTGTCCGGATGGTCGACGTAATCCTTGGCGCCGTAGCCGCGCCATCCCGGCGGCAGTTCCATCGCGCCCACGTCGAGCGGCTCGTACGCCAGCGTAGGCAGCAGGTCGGTCGGCACCGGGCCACGTCGCCAGCGTGCGCTTCAGCCACTGGGCGTCGTCGCGGCGCGGGAAGTCCTCGCGGAAGTGCGCGCCGCGGCTCTCGGTACGCTGCGCCGCGCCGTACGCGACGCACAGCGCGAGCTTCAGCATCTTCTGGGTACGGTACGCGGTGACGAGCTCGGGATTGGGTCCGGGCGCGCGGCTGCGCAGGCCGACGCTGCGGCTGCGCTCCAGCAGCGACTGCAATCCGCTCACGGCGGCGGCCAGGTCGGCGCCGGTGCGGAAGATGCCGACCTTGTCCGTCATCAGGTCCTGCATCGCCGCCTTGAGCGTGGACGGGTCCTCGGTGCCGCGTCCGTTCGCGATCGCGTCGAGCGCAGCCTGCTCGCGTTCCACGAAGTCGCGGATGACGCCCGTCGGGATGTTCACGTCGTTCTCGCGGCTGTCGCAGAAGTCGGCGATGAACTCGCCGACGATCATGCCCGCGACCACCGTCTCGGCCACCGAATTGCCACCCAGCCGGTTGAAGCCGTGCATGTCCCAGCAGGCGGCCTCGCCGGCGGCGAACAATCCACGGAGCGTCGGGCTCTGCCCGGTCGCGTCGGTCCGGATGCCACCCATCGTGTAGTGCTGCGCGGGACGCACGGCGATCAGCTTCTCGGCCGGGTCGATGCCCAGGAAGGACTCGCAGATCTCCTTGACCTCGCGCAGATTCTTTTCGATGTGCGGGCGCCCCAGCAGCGTGATGTCGAGCCACAGGTGGTCGCCGAAGCGCGACTTGGCGCCCTTGCCCTTGCGGATGTGCGTCTCCATCCGCCGCGACACGACGTCGCGCGACGCAAGCTCCTTCTTCTCGGGCTCGTAGTCGGGCATGAACCGGTGGCCGTCGACGTCCTTCAGGAGCCCGCCGTCGCCGCGGCAGCCTTCGGTCACGAGGATGCCCGCCGGGAAGATGCCGGTCGGATGAAACTGCACCGCTTCCATGTTGCCGAGCGCAACCTTGCCCGTCTCCAGCGCGATGGCGGTGCCGATCCCCTCGCAGATCACCGCGTTGGTCGTGACGCGATAGAGGCGGCCGGCGCCGCCGGTCGCAATCGCCGTGGCCTTCGCGACGTACGCGAGCAGTTCGCCGGTGGCCAGGTCGCGCACGACCGCGCCGTAGCAGCGGTTGCCCTCGTGAATCAGCGCGATCGCCTCCATTCGCTCGTGCACGGGAATCGACTCGGCGATCGCGCGGTCGCTGACCGCGAACAGCATCGCGTGGCCGGTGCCGTCGGACACGTAGCACGTGCGCCACTTCTTCGTGCCGCCGAAATCGCGCTGCGCGACGAGACCATGCGCCTCGTCGCGTTCCGTGAGCGTGGCCTTCTGGCCGTTGATGATCACTTCGCGGTCGCCGCGCGACACGCGGCTCCACGGGACGCCCCACGCGGCGAGTTCGCGCACGGCCTTGGGCGCCGTGTTGACGAACATGCGCACCACCCGCTGGTCGGCGCCCCAGTCGCTGCCGCGCACCGTGTCCTCGAAGTGCACGTCCTCGTTGTCGCCCTGGCCACGGGTCACGTTGGCGAGCGACGCCTGCATGCCGCCCTGCGCGGCCGCCGAGTGCGAACGCTTGGGGGGCACCAGCGACAGGATGATCGCGTCGTGGCCGCGGCGCTTGGCGCCGATCGCGAGCCGGAGGCCGGCGAGACCGCCGCCGATGACCAGTACGTCCGTGTAGATGACCTTCATCGTCTCGCTTTCAGTGGGCCGTGCCGGCCGGGGTTACCCACGCCGGCGTATACGGCTGGCCGTAGTTCGGGGCATGCGCGATGCCGATCTTCATGTACGCGGCCAGCGTGGCCAGGCCCAACGCCAGGAAGAACACGGTGAGCGCCCATTTCAGGACCTTGAGCTTGCGTCGCGTCGCGTCGGGCGTCGCGCCCAGGAACCAGCCCCACTTGATGCACAGCCGGTAGAGCCCGATCCCGCCGTGGATCTCGACGGCGAACAGCAGCACGAGGTAGAGCGGCCACATGAGGTCGGTCCACACGCGGTCGGCCGAACCGTAGGGACCGATGCGCTCGGGCTGCGTCAGCATGATGTACAGGTGCACCGAGGCCAGGAAGAACAGTGCGAAGCCGGTCACGACCTGCCAGTACCAGAGCGTGGTGTCCTCGTGCCGCATGCCGTTCATGTGCGCGCGGTACGTGCGGTACTGCCGGTAGCTGATCGGGAACTTGCGGACCGCAAGCAGCGCATGGGCGACGAAGAGCGAGATGACGACGGCGACGACGCACGACACCAGGATCGGATAGGCGCGGCCGAAGAAGAAGTAGCCCTCGAAGAACTTGGTGACGCTCCACATCGCGTCGTTGCCGAGCAGGATCGTCGACACGAAGAACATGTGGCCCCACATGAAGAGCCCGAGCAGCAGGCCCGTTGCGCTCTGCGCGAAGTCGAGCCGCGCGGGCAGGCGGCTCTTGCGCGTCGCCTCCGCCAGTCCTGCCGTACCGATGATGTTTTCGCTCGTGCCCACGCTCAATCCTCCTGTGCTCCGATCCGGCCGGACGCGATGGCGCCCGCGCGGCATGCACCTTTTCGTGCGTGCCGTTGCCGGGGCTCGGCGGATGGTCACCAAGCTAATGCGGCGCGCCCGCGCGGCCATTGACCTGCATCAACGGGCAATTCGACAGCAGGAGCACGATAGGCGCCACCTTGCGATTCCCCGGGTACACGGGCGAGCGAAGGCAAGGCAAATCGCCCATCAGGAGTGCACGACGCGATGTTCCAGATTCGAATCCACGGCCGCGGCGGTCAGGGTGTGGTGTCCGGCGCCGAGATGCTGTCGGTCGCCGCGTTCCTCGAGGGCCGCTACGCACAGGCATTTCCGAGCTTCGGTTCCGAGCGGATGGGTGCCCCCGTCATGGCGTTCTGCCGCATCGACGACCGCGAGATCCGGCTGCGCGAGCCGGTGCTGGCCCCCGATGCGCTGATCATCCAGGATCCGACGCTCCTGCATCAGGTCGACCTCTTCAGCGGACTCGCCGTGGGCGGCTACGTCCTCATCAACTCGACGCGCAGCTTCGTCGAGCTGGGGCTGTCCGAGCTCATGCGCGGCGCGTGGCAGCGGCGCATGTGCACGGTCCCCGCGACCGAACTCGCGCTGAAGCACGTGCGCCGGCCGCTGCCCAACGCGGCGCTGCTGGGCGGGTTCGCGGCGATCAGCGGGCAGATCAAGCTCGCGTCCGTCGCGGCGGCGATCCGCGAGAAATTCCCGCGCGCGGTCGCGGAGTCCAACATCGCGGCCGCCGAGGAAGCGTTCGCGCTCGTCGACAAGGCCAAGGAGATGGTCGATGCTTAGGCAGATGGAAGGTTCGCGCGCGGTGGCCGAGGCGATCGCGCTGTGCCGCCCGCAGGTGATCTGCGCCTACCCGATCACGCCGCAGACGCACATCGTCGAAGGCCTGGGCGAGATGGTGAAGGCCGAGGAACTCGAGAACTGCGAGTTCATCAACGTCGAGTCCGAGTTCGCCGCGCTGTCGGTGGCCATCGGCGCCTCGGCGGCCGGTGCGCGGTCCTACACGGCGACGTCGAGCCAGGGCCTGCTCTTCATGGCCGAGGCCGTCTACAACGCCGCCGGGTTGGGACTGCCGATCGTGATGACCATCGGCAACCGCGCGATCGGCGCGCCGATCAACATCTGGAACGACCACTCGGACAGCATGTCGATGCGCGACGCGGGCTGGATCCAGCTCTTCGCCGAGACCAACCAGGAAGCGCTCGACCTGCACATCCAGGCGTTCAAGCTCGCGGAGGAGCTGTCCTGCCCCGTCATGGTGTGCATGGACGGCTTCATCCTCACGCACGCGTACGACCGGGTCGACATGCCGTCGCAGGCCGACGTCGACGCGTTCCTGCCGCCGTTCGAGCCGCGCCAGCTGCTCGACCCCGCGGAACCCGTGACGATCGGCGCGATGGTGGGACCCGAGGCGTTCACCGAAGTCCGCTACCTCGCGCACCACAAGCAGCTGCGTGCGCTGTCGCTGATCCCGCAGCTCGCCTCCGACTTCGCCGCGCAGTTCGGGCGCTCCGCCGGCGGACTGGTGCGGCCCTACCGCACCGCCGACGCCGAGACGATCGTCGTCGCGCTGGGTTCGGTGATCGGCACGGTCAAGGAAGTCGTCGACGAGATGCGCGATGATGGCATCGCGATCGGCTGCGTGTCGATCTGCTCGTTCCGGCCGTTCCCGCTGGCCGCGCTGCGCGAGGTCCTCGAGCGTGCGCAACGCGTCGTCGTGCTCGAGAAGTGCCTGGCGGTGGGCCTGGGCGGCATCGTGTCCGACGGCGTGCGCAAGTCGCTCTCGGGCATCGACCTCAAGGGATACACCGTCATCGCCGGCCTGGGCGGACGCGCGATCACGCGCACGTCGCTGCGCCAGCTCTTCGTGGACGCCGCCGCCGACGAACTCGAGCAGGTGACGTTCCTCGACCTCAACGCCGACATCGTCGCCAACGAACTCGAGCGCGAGACGCAGCACCGCCGCTCCGGCCCCACGGCCGAGGCAATCCTGCGCCGGCTCGGCACCGTGGCCTCGGGCATCGGCTGAAGCCGCGCCGCCCCACGCCGACCTTTCCCCCCATCACTCGCAACCGCCGACCACCGTGACCACGTCCCATCCGCCGACCGACCGCCCGACGCAACGTCAACCCGTCAAGTTCTACCAGACGGGCACGTTCACCGTGGGCAACCGACTGCTCCCCGAAAACGTGCGTTCGGTGCAGGCCGACATGCGCCGCACCAACTCGCTCAACTCCGGACACCGCGCGTGCCAGGGCTGCGGCGAGGCGCTCGGTGCGCGCTATGCGATCGACGCCGCGATGCAGGCGACCGACAGCCAGCTCATCGCCGTCAACGCCACCGGTTGCCTCGAGGTGTTCTCGACGCCCTACCCGGAGACGTCCTGGCAGATTCCGTGGATCCATTCGCTCTTCGGCAACGCTGCCGCGGTCGCGTCCGGCGTGGCTGCGGCGATGCGCGTGCGCGGCCGCGACAAGGTGCGGGTCGTCGCGCAGGGTGGCGACGGCGGCACGACCGACATCGGCTTCGGCTGCCTGTCCGGCATGTTCGAGCGCAACGACGACGTGCTCTACATCTGCTACGACAACGAGGCGTACATGAACACCGGCGTGCAGCGCTCGAGCGCGACGCCGCCGGGCGCGCGCACGGCGACCACGCCGGCGGCGGGTCCGCATCCGGGCAATGTCTTCGGCACCGGCAAGAACGTGCCGCTGATCGCGATGGCGCACCGCATTCCCTACGTGGCGACCGCGAGCGTGGCCAACCTGCGCGACCTCGAGCAGAAGGTCACGACGGCGATGGAGATCCACGGCGCGCGCTACATCCACATCCACGTTCCGTGCCCGCTGGGCTGGGGTTCCGCACCCGCGGACACGATCAAGCTCGCGCGGCTCGCGGTCGAGTCCGGGCTGTTCCCGCTGTTCGAGGCGCGCGACGGCCACGTGACGACGCGCACGCAGATCCGGCGCAAGGTGGCCGTCGACGAGTACCTCAAGCTGCAGAAGCGCTTCGCGCATCTCTTCGCGTCCGCGGAAGGCCGCGACCGGCTCGTGCAGGTGCAGGCGATGGCCGACCGCAACATCGCCGAGTTCGGATTGCTCGCGGAGGAGGACGCCCGTGGTTAAGCCATTCGCGATCACGCTGGACGTCGGGACGAGCCTCGCCAACAAGACGGGCTCGTGGCGGACCAGCAAGCCCGTGTACCTCGACCGCCTGCCGCCGTGCAACCACGCGTGCCCGGCCGGCGAGAACATCCAGAACTGGCTCTATCACGCGGAGTCCGGCGACTACGAGGCCGCCTGGCATGCGCTGGTCGAGGACAACCCGATGCCCGCGGTGATGGGCCGGGTCTGCTACCACCCGTGCGAAGGCGCGTGCAACCGGGGCCAGATCGACTCGGCGGTCGGCATCAACTCCGTCGAACGGTTCCTGGGCGACGAGGCGTTGAAGCGCGGCTGGAAGTTCAAGCGCCCGGCGAAGGACTCCGGCAAGCGCGTGCTGGTCGTCGGTGCGGGGCCTTCGGGACTGTCCGCCGCCTATCACCTGCGCCGGCTGGGCCATGCGGTGAAGATCGTCGAGGCGGGTCCGCTGACCGGCGGGATGATGCGCTTCGGCATCCCCAAGTACCGGCTGCCCCGGGACGTGCTCGACGGCGAGGTGCAGCGCATCCTCGACCTGGGCATCGAGCTCGAACTCAACCGCAAGGTCACCGACATCGCCGCGACGATGCGCGAGGAGGGCTGCGCCGCCGCGTTCCTCGCGGTCGGCGCGCACATCGCCAAGCGTGCGTACATCCCGGCGGGCGAGGCGGCCCGCATGCTGGATGCGGTGTCCGTGCTGCGCGGGATGGAAGGCGACGAGAAGCCGATGCTCGGCCGGCGCGTCGTCGTGTACGGCGGCGGCAACACGGCGCTCGACGTCGCGCGCACGGCCAAGCGCCTCGGTGCGACCGAGGCCATCATCGTCTACCGGCGTACGCGCGAGAAGATGCCGGCGCACGACTTCGAGGTCGAGGAAGCGCTGCAGGAAGGCGTGCTGATCAAGTGGCTGTCGACGATCAAGAGCATGGCCGACGAGGGCACGCTGACGGTCGAGAAGATGGCGCTGGACGACAAGGGCTTTCCGCAGCCGACCGGCGAGTACGAGACGCTGGAGGCGGATTCGCTGGTGCTGGCGCTCGGCCAGGACGTCGACCTGTCGCTGCTCGAGAACGTGCCCGACCTCGTGATCAAGGATGGCGTCGTGCAGGTGGGCCCCAACATGATGACGGGCTATCCGGGGCTCTTCGCCGGCGGCGACATGGTGCCCTCCGAGCGCACGGTCACGGTCGCGGTCGGCCACGGCAAGAAGGCGGCGCGGCACATCCATGCGTGGCTCGCGGGCGCCGTGCACTTCGCGCCGCCGAAGCACGAGGTGGCCGCGTTCGAGAACCTGAACCCGTGGTACTACACGGATGCGCCGAAGACGGTGCGGCCCGTGCTCGACCTCGTGCGCCGCAAGTCGACGTTCGAGGAGGTGGTGAGCGGACTCGACGAGACCAACGCGCTCTTCGAGGCGCGGCGCTGCCTGTCCTGCGGCAACTGCTTCGAGTGCGACAACTGCTACGGCGTCTGCCCCGACAACGCGGTGATCAAGCTGGGGCCGGGCAAGCGCTTCGAGTTCAACTACGACTACTGCAAGGGCTGCGGCATCTGCGTGTCCGAGTGCCCGTGCGGAGCCATCAAGATGGTGCCGGAGACGATCTAGCGTTCATTCCGAAGCGCGGACGGTCTTCCGGACCGGCATTGCAGAAGGAGGAGAAGAGATGGCAAACGATGGACAGGCGACGTCCGCCGGCCGGCCGGCGTCCATTCCGCGCGGCGTCGCGCTGCTGCAGGACCCGACGCTCAACAAGGGCACCGCGTTCAGCGCGAAGGAGCGCGACGCGTTGGGCCTGACCGGGCTCCTGCCGCCGCACGTGTCCACGCAGGCGTCGCAGCTCGCGCGCGTGCTCGAGAACTTCCGGCGCAAGCCCAACGACCTCGAGCGCTTCATCAACCTCGCCGCGCTGCACGACCGCAACGAGACGCTGTTCTTCCGGCTGGTCGTCGACCACCCGGACGAGATGATGCCGATCATCTACACGCCCACCGTCGGCCTGGCGTGCCAGCAGTTCGGCCACATCTTCCAGCGCCCGCGCGGGCTCTTCATCAGCGCCAACGACCGCGGCCGGGTCGCGTCGATCCTGCGCAACTGGCCGCATCGCGACGTCGCGATCATCGTCGTGACCGACGGCGAACGCATTCTCGGCCTGGGCGACCTGGGCGCCAGCGGGATGGGCATCCCCGTCGGCAAGCTCGCGCTGTACACGGCGTGCGCCGGCGTGCCGCCGTCGCAGTGCCTGCCGGTGCTCCTCGACGTGGGCACCAACAACGAAGCCCTCCGGAACGATCCGCTGTACCTCGGGCTCGCCCAGCCGCGCGTGGACGACGCGGCGTACGACGCGCTGGTCGAGGAATTCATCGCGGCCGCGCAGGAGGTGTTTCCCGGCGTCGTCGTGCAGTTCGAGGATTTCGCCAATCGCAACGCATTCCGGCTGCTGGACCGCTATCGCGACCGCATCCCGACGTTCAACGACGACATCCAGGGCACCGCGTCGGTGGCGCTCGCGGGACTCTTGAGCGCGCTGCGCGTGACCGGCGGGACGCTGACCGGGCAGACCTTGCTGTTCCAGGGCGCGGGCGAAGCCGCGACCGGCATCGCGGACCTCGCCGTGGCCGCGATGGTCGCCGAGGGGCTGCCGCTCGAGGCGGCGCGCGGGCGCTGCTGGCTCGTCGATTCGAAGGGGCTGGTCGTCGCGAGCCGCAAGGACCTGGTCCACCACAAGCAGCGCTACGCGCACGACCATGCGCCCATCGGCGACCTGCTGACGGCGGTGAGGACGCTGCGGCCGACGGCGATCATCGGCGTCGCGGCGGTCGGCGGCGCGTTCACGCGCGACGTGCTGGAGGCGATGGCGCAGTGCAACGAGCGCCCGATCGTCTTCTCGCTGTCGAATCCGACGTCGAAGTCGGAATGCACGGCCGAAGAGGCGTATGCGGCGACCGGCGGGCGCGCGCTGTTCGCGTCGGGCAGCCCGTTCCCCGAAGTGATGCAGGGCGGCTACCGCTACGTGCCGCGGCAAGGCAACAACTCGTACATCTTCCCGGGCCTGGGGCTGGGGGCGATCGTCTGCCGTGCCCGGCGCATCACCGACGAGATGTTCCTGGTCGCCGCGCGGACGCTCGCGGAGCAGGTGACGGCCGAGGACCTGGCCCAAGGGAGCCTCTATCCGCCGCTGTCCGCGATCCGCGACGTGTCGGCGCACATCGCCGTCGCGGTCGCGCAGGTGGCCTACCAGCGCGGCCTGGCCGCCGTGCCGGAGCCTGCGGACCTCCTCGCGCACGTGCGCGCGGCGATGTACGAGCCCGATTACGTCGACTACGCATGACGGCTTTCGCGCTCGTCGTTCCCGGCCGGGTGGCGGGGCGCTGACGCGGCGCGCGCACGATGAGTCCCGCCGGCATCACGCTGCTGATGCTCATCGCGTTCGCGGGCTTCACGGCGCTCGCGTGGCGGAAGCTTTCGCTGGTCGCCGCATTGGCGCCGGAGGACCGCTTCGATCGGCCGCTCGCGCGGCTGCAGGCGGTGCTGGTCAACGGCTTCCTGCAGCGGCGGATGATCGCGCGCGACTGGAAGCCCGGACTCATGCACGCGGCGATCTTCCTCGGGTTCATGGGCCTCCTGGTGCGCAAGGTCCAGCTGATCGCGATCGGCTACTACGAGCCGTTCACCTATCCGGATGGGTTCGGCGGGCCGTTCGCGGCGTTCAAGGACGTGATCGAGATCATGGTCCTCGCCGCGCTCGCGTACGCCTGGTGGCGGCGCTACGTGAACCGGCCGCGGCGGCTCGAGCCGAACCGCGAGGCGCTGCTGGTGCTGGCGCTGATCACGGCGATCATCGTCACCGACCTCGCGTTCGACGGTTTCCGGTTCGTGCTGCTGGCGGCCACGAACCCCGGCATCGCGCACGAGCGCGACTTCGCGTTCGCGGGGCGCGCGATCGCCGGCCTGTTCGCGGATTGGTCGCCGGCCGCGCTGCAGGCGGGCTACGTCGGCACCTACTGGCTGCAGCTCTTCGTCGTGTTCGCGTTCCTCGTGCTGCTGCCGGCCGGCGAGCACTTCCACATCGTCACCGCGCTGCCCACCCTCTACTTCCGTCGCGGCCGGCCGGCCAACGCGGTCCCGGGCATCGACCTCGAGCGCGTGTTCGCCGACGATGCGGATCCCGCGACGATCCGTCTGGGCGTAGGCACGGCGGCGGACCTCACGTGGAAGGAGGGGCTCGATGTCTTCACGTGCACCGAGTGCGGCCGCTGCAAGGACGCGTGCCCGACGTTCCTCACGGACAAGCCGCTGTCGCAGAAATGGGTGCACGACAGTCTCAAGCATCACCTGCTCGCGCAGCGCACGGCGCTCCTCGCGGATGGCGCCGCTCCGGCTTCCGCGGCGACGCAAGGCGCGACGCCGCCGGCGGGCGAAGCCGCGGACGTCGCGGCGGCCGTGTTGCCGGCGCTCGTGCCGGACGTGATCGGCGAGGACACGCTGTGGGCCTGCACGACCTGCGGCTACTGCGAGGCCGCGTGCCCGATCGAACTCGAGCACCTGCCGCGGTTCTTCCGGATGCGCCAGCACCGGGTGCTGATGGACGGCGCCTTCCCGCAGGAGCTGAAGGCGGTGTTCGCGGCCTACGAAGTGCAGGGCAATCCGTGGGGCTTCCCCGCCGACACGCGCGCCGACTGGGCGCGCGGGCTCGAGGTGCCGGTGGCGACGACGCCGGAGGAGGCCGCCGCCGTCGACTACCTGTTCTACGTGGGCTCGGCGTCGTCGTTCGATCCGCGCGGACAGCGGATCGCGCGCGCGATGGTCGCGATCATGCGGGCTGCGGGCGTGAAGTTCGCGATTCTCGGCGCGGCCGAGACATCCACCGGCGAGTGCGTGCGGCGCCTGGGCAACGAAGTGGTGTTCCAGGCGCTGGCCGGCACGCTGGTCGAGACGCTGAACGGACTGGGCGTCGCACGGATCGTGAGCTGCGACCCGCACGCGTTCAATTCGCTGCGCAACGAGTACCCGGCGTTCGGCGGCCACTGGGAGGTCGTGCACCACACGCAGCTCATCGCGCGCCTGCTGGCGGAAGGGCGCATCGCGCTGCGGCCCACGCTGGAGCGCGCGATCTACCACGAGCCGTGCTACCTCGGCCGGCACAACGGCGAATACGACGCGCCGCGCGCGATCCTGCGTGCGCTCTCGCGCGACACGCCGCTCGAATTCCCGCTGCATCGCGAGAAGGCGATGTGCTGCGGCGCCGGCGGCGGCCGGATGTGGCTGGAGGAGAAGATCGGCACGCGGATCAACGTCGCGCGCGTCGAGCAGGCGTTGCCGTCGGCGCCGAAGACGATCGCGACCGCCTGCCCGTACTGCGCGGTCATGATGGCGGATGGCATCTCGGCGCTCGGGAAGGCCGATGCGATCGAAACCCGGGACATCGCCGAACTCGTCGCCGAGGCGATGGTGCCGGTGCCGGCGGGCGCCGCGGTGTGACCGTCCGCGGGTGGATCCGGCACGGGTGGCGGATTTGCCCTTGATCAACATTGCCGCACCGAGGGGCGGCTAAGCTGCGGCGGGACTCTCGAAACCGCCTTGCGGACGCGCCGATCCCGAGGTCGCGGCCACGGTCATGCAAGGGCCGCGCAGGCCCCACTGGAAAGCGAGTCGAATTGTCCGTGCACCGAATCGCAAGAGGCCTCGACATCCCGCTGGCGGGCGCGCCGGCGGCGAACGTCGCCGACGCACGTCCGCCGCGGACGGTTGCGCTGGTGGCCGCCGACTACGTGGGCCTGAAGCCGTCGGTGCTGGTCGCCGTAGGCGACCCGGTGCTGCGCGGCACGCCTCTCGTCGAGCACAAGCAGGCCCCCGGCGTGCGGCTGACCTCGCCCGCCGCGGGTACCGTGCTCGCGGTGAACCGCGGCGAGCGCCGCGCGCTGCAGTCGATCGTCATCGGCGTGGATGGCGCCGAGGGTCCCCATGCGCAGGTGCCGCTGCCGTCGTTCACCGGCGCACCGCCGGACTCGCTGGACGCCGCAGCCGTGCGCGCGCTGCTGCAGGAGTCCGGCCTGTGGGCGGCGCTGCGCACGCGGCCGTACTCGAAGGTTCCGTCGCCGGCCACCGAACCTGCGGCGATCTTCGTCACCGCCATCGACACGCGGCCGCATGCGCCGTCCATCGCGCTGGCGCTGGCCGGCCGCGAAGACGACTTCGCGGTCGGGGTCGCCGCGCTCGCCCGGCTGACTGCGGGACCGACGTACGTGTGCAAGGGCCACGACGCAACGCTCGCGGTTCCGGATGTCGAGCGGGTGATCGTCGAGCAATTCGCCGGACCGCATCCGGCCGGGACGCCCGGCGTCCACATCGGCACGCTCATGCCCGCGGCCGCGGATCGCATCGTCTGGCACATCGGCTGCCAGGACGTCGCCGCGATCGGCCATCTGCTCGCCACCGGCGAAATCGACGTCGCACGCACGATCACGATCGCCGGCCCGGGCGCACGCAATCCCCGGCACCTGCGCACGCGGCTGGGCGCCGCGCTCGCGGACGTCACCGACGGCGAGCTCCTGGAGGGGCGGCAGCGCGTGATCTCGGGCTCCGTGCTCGACGGGCGTGCGGCAGCGGGCGACGTGCACGGCTATCTCGGCCGCCATCACACGCAGGTGAGCGTCGTCCCCGAACCCGCGGAGCGCGAGTTCCTGGGCTGGATCATGCCGGGGCGCGAGAAATTCTCGCTCTTCGGGGTCGTGCTGGGCGCGTTCGCCAAGCGGCGCGGCCTGGCGCTGACCACCACGACCAACGGCGGCGTGCGCGCGATGGTGCCGGTGGGCGCGTACGAGCGCGTGATGCCGCTCGACGTGCTGCCGACGTTCCTGCTGCGTGCGCTGCTGGTGGGCGACGACGAGCGCGCAGAAGCGCTGGGCGCGCTGGAACTCGACGAGGAGGACCTCGCGTTGTGCACGTTCGTGTGCCCGGGCAAGGTCGAGTACGGTCCTCTGCTGCGCAGCGCGCTCGAGCGCATCGAGAAGGAGTCCCACTAGTGGACGCCCGCTGATGCGCGCGTTCCGCGCCATGCTGGACCGGGTCGGCCACCACTTCGAGAAGGGTGGGCGGCTCGAGCGGCTGTACCCGCTCTGGGAGGCGGCCGACACGTTCTTCTACGCGCCGGCCTCCGTCACGGCGGGCGGCGCGCACGTGCGCGACGCGCTCGACTTGAAGCGGATGATGATGCTGGTGGTCATCGCCGCGCTGCCGTGCGTGTTCATGGCGATGTACAACACCGGACTGCAGGCGAACCTGGCGCTCGATCCCGCGCAGGTCGCGACGCTCGACGGGCTGGCGGCACGACGTGATCCGGATGCTGGGCGTCGGCTATTCACCCGCGAGCCTCGTCGCGTGCACGCTGCACGGCGCGCTGTACTTCCTGCCGCTGTACGTCGTCACGATGGTCGTCGGCGGGTCGTGGGAAGTGCTGTTCGCGGTGGTCCGCCGCGTCGAGGTGAACGAGGGCTTCTTCGTCACCGGCCTCCTGTTCCCGCTGATCCTCCCGCCGTCCACGCCGCTGTGGCAGGCGGCCATCGGCATCAGCTTCGGCGTCGTGCTGGCGAAGGAAGTGTTCGGCGGCACCGGGATGAATTTCGTCAACCCGGCGCTGGCCGCGCGCGCGTTCCTGTTCTTCGCCTACCCTGGCGACATCACCGGCGACCGCGTCTGGACGGCCGTCGATCCCGCGCATGCGGTCGACGGTTTCTCGGGGGCCACGATCCTCGCCAAGGTACGGCAACTGACGGAGCCGTTCGCGAGCCAGGACTTCTCGTGGTGGACCGCGTTCGTGGGCCTGGAGCCGGGCTCGATGGGCGAAACCTCGGCGCTCGCCTGCGCGATCGGAGCCGTGATCCTCATCGCCACCGGCATCGGCTCGTGGCGGACGATGGCTGGCGTCACGCTCGGCACGATCGCGATGGCGATGTTCCTCAACCTGATCGGCTCGACCACGAACCCATACTTCGGCGTGCCGTTCTGGTGGCACATGGTGCTGGGCGGCTGGGCGTTCGGCACGGTGTTCATGGCGACCGATCCGGTGACGTCGCCGTTCACCGATACCGGCAAATGGATCTACGGGCTCTTGATCGGCGCGCTGGTGGTGCTGATCCGCACGGTGAATCCGGCGTATCCGGAGTCGATGATGCTCGTGATCCTGTTCATGAACGTCGTCGCGCCGCTGATCGACTACCCCCTCGTGCGCGCGAACGTGAAGCGCAGGATGCGCCGCGGTGCCTAGAACCGACTCCACCGCCTACACGATCGGCTTCGCGACCGTGGTCTGCGTCGTCTGCGCGCTGGTCGTCGCCGCGTCGGCGGTCGGCCTGCGCTCGCGGCAGGAGGACAACGCGCTCGCGTTCCGGCAGAAGAACGTGCTGCTGGCGGCGGGCCTGGTGAAGCCCGACGACGCGCTGTCGGACCACGAACTGCAGCAGGTCTTCGACCGTCACATCGAGACGCGCGTCGTCGAGATCGCGAGCGGCCGGTACGAGGAGGGCGGCAGGATCGACCCGCGCACGTACAACCAGCGCCGTGCGCGCAACGATCCGGCGATGTCGCGCGAGGCGCCGCCCAATGACGCCAAGGTCGCGCGGCTGCCGACGTACGGCGGCGTATTCCTCGTGCGCGACGGCACCGACGACAAAACGGTCCGGCAGGTCGTGCTGCCCATCGAGGGCATCGGCATGTGGGGCACGCTGTACGGACTCCTTGCCGTCGACCGCGACGGCCGGACGATCCGCGGCCTCACGTTCTACGACCAGAAGGAGACGCCGGGGCTGGGCGGCGAGATCGCCAACCCGAAGTGGCAGGGGCTGTGGGTGGGCCGCCACGCGTACGACGAGAACTGGGTGCCGAAGATCAGCGTGATCAAGGGCAACGCCGGACCGCCCGAGCAGGACCGCTACCACGTGGATGCGATCTCCGGGGCCACGATCACCAGCAACGCGGTGTCGCGGCTGGTCGGGTTCTGGCTCTCGCCCGATGGCTACGGCCGCTACCTGCAGCAGTTCCGCGAGAAAGGCAACGGATGAGCGCGCTCACGACGCTGTTCGGGCCGCAGGCACGCAAGGTGCTGGCGGCGCCGATCATCGGCAACAACCCGATCGCCGTGCAGGTGCTCGGCATCTGCTCGGCGCTGGCGGTGACCACGCGGATGGACAAGGCGGTCGTGATGGGCGTCGGCGTGATCCTCGTCACCGCGCTCGCGAACCTCGCGGTCAGCCTCGTGCGCAACTACACGCCCAACAGCATCCGGATCATCGTGCAGCTCGCGATCATCGCGTCGCTGGTCATCGTGGTCGACCAGTTCCTGAAGGCGTACCTGTACGAGCTGTCGCTCGAGCTGTCGGTGTTCGTGGGGCTCATCATCACCAACTGCATCGTGATGGGCCGTGCCGAGGGCTACGCGATGCAGAACCCGCCGTGGCCGTCGTTCCTGGACGGCATCGGCAACGGACTGGGCTACGCGCTGGTGCTCGTCATCGTCGCGTTCGTCCGCGAGCTCGCCGGCGCCGGCAAGGTGCTGGGCGTCACGATCCTGCCGCTCGTCAACGACGGCGGCTGGTATGTTCCGAACGGGCTCATGCTGCTCGCGCCCTCGGCGCTGTTCATCGTCGCGCTGCTGATCTGGCTCCTGCGCACGCTGAAACCCGAGCTGCAGGAAAAGGACTAGGACCCGCGCGATGGAGCACTACGCCAATCTCTTCATCCGTGCCGTGTTCCTCGAGAACATGGCGCTCGCGTTCTTCCTCGGCATGTGCTCGTTCCTCGCCTGCTCGAAGAAGGTCGAGACGGCGCTTGGGCTGGGCGTCGCGGTGGTGTTCGTGCAGGTGCTGACGGTGCCGCTCAACAACCTGATCCTGCGCTACCTGCTCGCGGAGGACGCGCTGGCGTGGATCTCGCCGTCGTTCAAGGGCATCGACCTCACGTTCCTCGCGTTCATCGTGTTCATCAGCACGATCGCCGCGGCGACCCAGGTGGTGGAGATGCTGGTCGAGCGGTTCGCGCCGGCGCTCTACACGACGCTCGGCGTGTTCCTGCCGCTCATCGCGGTCAACTGCGTGATCCTCGCCGGGTCGCTCTTCATGCAGGAGCGCGACTACACGTTCGGCGAGAGCGTCGTGTTCGCCGGCGGCTCCGGGCTGGGCTTCGCGATCGCCATCGTCGCGATGGCGGCGGTGCGCGAGAAGATGCGCTATTCCAACGTGCCGGATGGCCTGAAGGGCCTCGGCATCACGTTCGTGTCCGCGGGACTCATGTCGCTCGCGTTCATGATGTTCTCGGGCATCCAGCTCTGACCGGCCGCGGCTGATGAGCGAAATCGTCCTCGGCGTGGCCATGTTCACCAGCGTGATCCTGCTGGTGGTCGCGCTGCTGCTCGTGGCCAAGCGGATGCTGGTCGCGAGCGGCGAGGTGACCGTGCTCATCAACGAGGATCCGGGCAAGGCGCTGCGGGTGCCGGTCGGGGGCACGCTGCTGGGCACGCTCGCCGCGCACAGGATCTTCATTCCGTCCGCGTGCGGCGGCAAGGGCTCCTGCGGCGTCTGCGAAGTGGTCGTGCGCGAAGGCGGCGGCGACCTGCTGCCGACGGAGACCGGCTACATCTCGCGCGGCGAGGCGAAGCGCGGCTGCCGGCTCGCCTGCCAGGTCAAGGTCAAGCGCGACATGAAGATCGAGATCGCGCCCGAGGTGTTCTCGGTGCGCAAGTGGCAGTGCAAGGTGATCTCGAACCGCAACGTCGCGACGTTCATCAAGGAACTGAAGCTGGCGCTGCCGGAAGGCGAGGACGTGCCGTTCCGCGCCGGCGGCTACGTGCAGATCGAGTGCCCGCCGCATGCGCTCTCGTTCCGCGACTTCGACATCGATCCGGAATACCGCGACGAGTGGGACCGGTTCGACCTCTGGCGCTTCCGGTCCGTGGTGACCGAGCCCGTCGAGCGCGCATACTCGATGGCGAACTACCCGCTCGAGAAGGGCATCCTGCTCTTCACGATCCGCGTCGCGTTCGCGCCGGAGTATCGCGAGGACATTCCACCCGGCAAGATGAGTTCGTGGCTGTTCAGCCTCAAGCCGGGCGATTCGGTGACCGTGTCGGGCCCCTTCGGCGAGTTCTTCGCGCGCGACACCGACCGGGAGATGTGCTTCGTCGGCGCCGGCGCCGGCATGGCGCCGCTGCGCGCGCACATCTTCGACCAGTTGCTGCGGCTGCACACGCGGCGCAAGATCACGTTCTGGTATTCGGCGCGCAACCTGCGCGAGGCGTTCTACGTCGAGGAGTTCGACCGGCTCGCGCGCGAGCATCCGAATTTCCGGTGGCACCTCGTGCTGTCGGAGCCGCTGCCGGAGGACAACTGGACGGGGCCCGTGGGCCTCGTGCGCAACAAGGTCCTGCGCGACCACTATCTCGCCGCGCATCCGGCACCCGAGGATGTCGAGTACTACATGTGCGGCCCGGCCGTCATGAACCAGGCGGTGATCGACATGCTGACCGCGCTGGGGGTCGACCGCGAGAACATCATGCTCGACGATTTCGGCTAGGAGGACGATATGGCGGAACAGACGGTTGCGGACGTCGTCGGACACCGGCGCAGCGACGAACTCATCTCGGTGCCGGCGGAGGCCAGCGTGCGGGAGGCGGTCGCCGTGATGGCCGAGCGCGAGGTCGGCGCCGTGCTCGTGATGACGGAGGACCGGCTGGTGGCGGGCATCTTCTCCGAGCGCGACCTGCTGGTGCGCGTCGTCGACGCCGGCCGCGACCCGGGGACGACGCCGCTGTCGCTGGTGATGACGCGCGACGTGCGCTTCGTGTCGCCGGGCACCACGGTGGAGGCGGCGCTGGCGCTGATGCACGTGCTGGGCTTCCGGCACCTCCTCGTGATCGAAGGCCCGCGCGTGTTCGGGCTGGTGTCGATGCGCGACCTCATGTTCCAGATGATCCGCCGCGGCGAGGGAAGGTTCGAGGCGGCGGTGCGCGAAGCCGTCCCCGGGGCGACCGCATGATGCCCCGCGTCCCCTTCATGTCGATGCATACCGCCCGGAGTTGCCTGATGGATACATTGCTGTCTCCCCGCCGTCGGCAGGTGCTGCAGGGCCTGTCCGCGGCCGCGCTCGTCGCCGCGTGCGGCGACCCGGTTCCCGTGCTGCGCGACGCCAGGATCGGCGAGCGCTTCTTCGGAGCGACGATGGGCACGACGTACACGGTGAAGCTCGCCGGCCCGCCCCGCTCCGCGGCGGCGGTCGCCGCCGCGCAGGCCGCCGTGGAGACCGCGTTCGCCGACGTCGTCGCGCGCATGTCCACCTACGACGAGGCGAGCGAGCTGTCGCGCTTCAACCGGCATGCGGGTCCTGCGCCGTTCGCGCTATCGGCGGACACGTACGCCGTGTTCGAGCGCGCGCGCGACGTCAGCGCGATGACGGGCGGGGCGTTCGACATCACGATCGCGCCGGTGGTCGACGCGTGGGGCTTCGGCCCGGCCAGGGGGCAGCGCGTCGTGGACGGCGCAATGTTGCGCACGCTGGGGTCCCGCGTCGGCTGGCGGCAGCTGGCGCTCGATCCCGAGCGGCGCACGGTGGTCAAGGCGCGCGCCGACGTGCGGGCGGACCTGTCCGGCATCGCGAAGGGCTACGGCGTCGACCGCGCGGCGGCGGCCCTCGAAGCGCAGGGCATCGTCGACTACATGGTGGAGGCGGGCGGGGAAGTGCGCACGCGCGGCCGCAATACGGGCGGGCATCCGTGGCAGATCGCCATCGAACGCCCCGACGCGGTGCCGCAGCGCGTGCATCGCGTCGTGCCGCTGTCGGGACTTTCCCTGGCCACGTCGGGCGACTACCGGATCTTCTTCGAGGCCGACGGCACGCGCTACTGCCACGAGATCGACCCGGCCACGGCGCAGCCCATCGCCCACGGCCTCGCGTCGACCTCCGTGGTCGCCGCCGATTGCGCGTTCGCCGACGCGATGGCCACCGCGCTGATCGTGATGGGACCGGAGCGCGGGTACGCGCTCGCCGTCGAGCGCAACCTCGCCGCGCTCTTCATCGTGCGCCAGCCGCGGCGGCGGCTACCGCGACCTCGCCACGCCCGCGTTCGCGGCGCTGGGCGGCCATTCGGTCGCGGGCTGAGGGCGAGGAACGCCGGATGACGCTGCTGCCCGTCTTCGTGCTGGCACTCGCGGTCATCGGCGCCGGCGTGCTGGCAATGGCGGTGGGCGTGATGTTTCGCCGCCCGTGCCTGCGCGGATCGTGCGGCGGGCCGGCGGCGAAGTCCGCGTCCGGCGAATCGCTGTCGTGCGCGACGTGCCCCAACCGCAAGCGCGGCGACAACCGCAAGAGCGGCGACAACCGCGAACGCGGCCCCAAACGCAAGCGCGGCGCTGCCGCGCCCTGACCCGCAACCCACGCGATGCGCGACGATCCCCGGGCGCTGCCTGCGCCCTATGCCACGCTGCGCCGCGAGCTGCTCGCGCAGTTGCCGGCGGCGCGCGTGATCGACGATCCGCTGCGCTGCCTCACGTGGGGCAGCGACGCGAGTTTCTACCGGCTCGTTCCGCAGCTCGTCGTCGTGGTCGAGGACGAGACGGAACTCGTGCGCGTGCTGGGCTTGTGCCGCGACGCGCGCGTGCCGCTGACCTTCCGCGCGGCCGGCACGAGCCTGTCGGGCCAGGCGATCAGCGACTCGGTGCTGGTGGTGCTGGGCGACGGCTGGCGGCTTTGCCATCCGAGCGCCGACGGCGCGACGATCGCGCTGCAGCCCGGCGTCATCGGCGCGCTGGCCAATCGGCGCCTGCTGCCGTACGCGCGCAAGATCGGCCCCGACCCGGCGTCGATCGACACCGCGAAGATCGGCGGCATCGCCGCGAACAATGCGAGCGGCATGTGCTGCGGCGTCGCGCAGAACAGCTACCAGACGCTGGCCGGCATGCGCGTCGTGCTCGCCGACGGCGCCGTCGTGGACACGCGCGACGCGGGCAGCCGCGCGGCGTTCCGCGCGACGCACACCGAATTCCTGGGGCGGCTCGATGCGCTGGCGCGGGCGACGCGCGCCGATGCGGCGCTCGCCGCGCGCATCCGGCACAAGTTCCGGATCAAGAACACGACGGGCTACAGCCTCAACGCGCTGGTCGACTTCACCGACCCGCTCGACATCCTCGCGCACCTCATGATCGGCTCGGAAGGCACGCTCGGCTTCATCAGCGAGATCACGTACCGGACGGTGCCCGAGCATGCGCACAAGGCGAGCGCGCTGATCCTGTTCGACGACCTTGCCGTCGCCTGCACGCGCCGTCACGCGGCTCGCGCACGCGCCGGTCGCGGCGGTCGAGCTGGCCGATCGCGCCGCGCTGCGCTCGGTCGAAGGCAAGCCGGGCCTGCCCGAAGGCATCGCGCGCGTGGGCCCCGACGGGGCGGCGCTGCTGGTCGAGACGCGCGCCGGCGACGCCGGCGCACTGGCGGCGCAGGTCGCCGCGGTGGAGGCGGCGCTCGTGGGCGTGGCCACCTGCGCGCCCGTGCGCTTCTCGAGCGACGCGCAGGAGTGCGCGCGGCTCTGGAACGTGCGCAAGGGCATGTTCCCGTCGGTGGGCGCCATGCGTCCGGTCGGCACCACGGTGATCATCGAAGACGTTGCGTTTCCCGTCGACCGCCTCGCGGAGGCGACGCGCGACCTGCAGCGGCTGCTCGCGGAGCATGGGTACGCCGAGGCGATCATCTTCGGCCACGCGCTGGCGGGCAACCTGCACTTCGTGTTCACGCAGGACTTCAACACGCCCGCCGAAGTCGAGCGCTACCGCGCGTTCATGGCCGCGCTGTGCCCGCTGGTCGTCGAGAAGTACGACGGGTCGCTCAAGGCCGAGCACGGCACCGGCCGCAACATGGCGCCTTTCGTCGAACTGGAGTGGGGTGCGGCGGCCTATGCGCTCATGCGCGAGATCAAGGCGCTGTTCGATCCGGATGGCCTGCTCAATCCGGGCGTCGTGCTGGCGGACGATCCGCACGCGCACGTGCGCCACTTGAAGCCGCTGCCGGCCTGCGACCCCATCGTGGATCGCTGCATCGAATGCGGCTTCTGCGAGCCCAAATGCCCGTCGCGCGGGCTCACGCTGTCGCCGCGGCAGCGGATCGTCGGCTGGCGCGAGATCGCCCGGCTGGCCGCGGCGGGGGACGCCGCGCCCGCGCTGCGCGAGGCGTACGACTACGCCGGGCTCGAGACGTGCGCGGCCTGCGGCCTGTGCGCGACCGCGTGCCCGGTCGGGATCGAGACGGGCCTCCTGATCAAGGCGCTGCGCGGACGGCGCGCGGGACCGATCGCCCGGCGCGTGGCCGACGGCGTCGCGGGTCATTTCGCGCTGACGACGGCCGGCGTGCGCGCGGGCCTCGCGACCGCGGACGCGCTGCACGGCCTCGCCGGGACGCACGCGATGCAGTGGACGCTCGCCGGCGCGCGGCGGCTACTCCGGCGGCGCGCTGCCGCACTGGTCGCCGGCGTTGCCCCGCCCGGTCCGGTTCCGGCCGCCGGCGGCACCTGCGCCCGAGCCGGATGCGGATGCGATCGTCTATTTCCCCAGCTGCGCCGCGCGCAACATGGGCGCGCAGCGGGGGCACGCCGTGCCCGCGTCGCTGCCCGTCACCGCGCAACGGCTGTTCGAGAAGGCGGGTTTCTCGGTCGTGTATCCGGAGGCGCTGGCGGAACTCTGCTGCGGCCAGCCGTTCGAGAGCAAGGGACTGACGGCCGCGGCGGACCGCAAGTCGGCCGAGCTGGAAGCGGCCTTGCGCGCCGCCAGCGACGGCGGGCGCCGGCCCATCGTGTTCGACACGAGCCCGTGCGCGTACCGGATGCGGCGGTTCCTGGGCGACCGCCTCCCGGTGCTGGATGCGGTCGAATTCGTCCACGACACCGTGCTGCCCCGCGTGACCATGGTGCCGGTGGCGGGGCCGGTCGCCATCCACCCGGTGTGCAGCCTGCGCAAGATGGGGCTGGTCGAGAAATTCGTCGCGGTGGCCGAGCGCTGCGCGGACGACGTGGTCACCGTCGACGACGTGCTGTGCTGCGGCTTCGCCGGCGACCGCGGCTTCGTGCGGCCGGAACTCAATGCCCACGCGCTGCGCGGGTTGCGGTCCGCGCTGCCGGCCGGTTGTGGCTGCGGCTACTCGACCAGCCGCACCTGCGAGATCGGGCTGTCCGAGCATTCCGGCGTGCCGTACGAGTCGCTGCTCTACCTGGTCGAATCCTGCGCCCGGCCCGCGCCGGGACGCGCCTGACGCTTCGGGCGAGCCCGTCCGCCGGGCGTCGGCCGCACCCGAAGCATGCGGTTTTGCGGCGATTTGCCGCGGAACCCGAAAATTCGCCGCAAAAGATGTAACCGAGTCGCGTAACGAGCGGTCCGTGGCGACGCCCGCCGCACGCTTTCGGCGTGCGCCGCGTCGACCGTGGATGCTTTACAACAGTTCCCGCCGCCATGCACCCACGCGGGCCGCGACTTGATCCGAATCAACCATTGCCCATACCCGCACGCGTAAAAAGGGTTGGTGAAGCAGGCATGCGCAGTGGGGGCAGGGAGGACATTTTGCAACACTGTGGCGAAATGCCACACGTCCAAAAGTTGACCCGCCGCACTGCGGAACGGCATAACAACGACGTCGAAACGGAAGCACGCCGGCACGACGCCGGCGGACGATTCGGAAAGCATCGAACCGACCGCCAGCGGCACCCGCCGGGGAAGCAAAGAAGACCACGCGAACTGCAAGTCGCACGCCGCGCGGGTCCGACAACAGGGTAGAGGGAAAGGGACATTCCATGCGATTCAAGTCACTCATCGCGTTGACCGGCGTCGTGGCAGCCGCAGCGGCACTGCTGGCGCTGCCGGCCCAGGCGCAGACGAAGTCGGGGACGCCGCAGATGGCGCCCGTGTGCGCAAACTGTCACGAGGCCCAATGGACCTCCATCGACCTCTCGCCCCACGGCGCGAAGAGCGATGCCGACGGCGGCATGTGCCAGGCCTGCCACGGCAACGCGGCCGATCACGTCAAGGATCCGGCGAAGAAGCCCGCCAACGTGTTCGGCAAGGGCGGCACCGCCGACGCGCGGACCGCGGTCTGCATGACCTGCCACTCCGGCAACCGGAACCTCGCGTTCTGGACGTCCGGCAAGCATCAGCTGAACGAAGTGACGTGCACCAATTGCCACAGCATCCACGGCAAGAAACTCGCGGTGCCCATCAACAAGTTCGTCACGACGTTCCTGCCGAACCAGGCCGACATGTGCGCCGGCTGCCACCAGCCGATCCGCGCCGCCACGCTCAAGCCGTCGCATCACCCGATTGCCGAAGGCAAGGTGAAGTGCAGCGACTGCCACAACCCGCACGGCGCGCTGACGCCCGCGATGGTCAAGCAGCCGACGATCAACGACCAGTGCTACTCGTGCCATGCCGACAAGCGCGGTCCGTACGTGTTCAACCACCCGCCGGTCGAGGAAAACTGCGTGACCTGCCACAACCCGCACGGCTCGGTCCACGCGAAGCTGCTGAACGAATCCGCGCCCAACCTGTGCCAGGACTGCCACGACTGGTCGCGCCATCCGGGCACGATCTACGGTGCGGCCGGTGCGTACAACTGCCAGCCGGGCGACAACACGGTGTCGGGCGGCGTCACGGTCTGCGGGCCGAACCGGACAGGCCAGCCGAACCCGAGCGTGAACAACCGGCTCGTGTCGCGCTCCTGCATGAACTGCCACAGCGCGGTCCACGGCAGCAATGCGCCGGGCAACCGCGGCAAGTACTTCACGCGATAAGGCAGGGGAGACCATCATGAGCAAAAAGCTTCTTTCCACCCTCATCGCCAGCCTTTTCGTGGCGGGACCGGCCTTCGCGCAGAGTGCGGACGATCCGATGCGCGTGCAGGGCACGGCGACCCTCGGGGGGATCTACAACAACACGAGCGCCCAGGACACCGCGCAGCTCAACATGTACCAGGACCTGGGCAACGGGGCGCTGTCCAACGTGGGCGTGCAGGGCCGCAACAGCACGACGTGGTTCCAGGGGTACGGCGAGAACTTCGGCCGCACCGACCAGTACATGTTCCTGCGCGGCGGGATGTACGACGTGTTCAAGGCGGGCGCGTACCTCAACGACATCCCGCATACGTTCTCGTCGGCCGCCTACACGCCGTATGCCGGCAGCGGCGGCAACCGCCTGGTCGCGTCGTTCCCGCTGTCCTCCGTTCCGGCGGCGAGCGCCTATCCGCCCGCCCGGCTGGAACCAGTACACGCTGGGCTACGACCGGCGCGACGCCGGCGGCTACGCCGAGTGGCAGAAGAACAGTCCGTGGTACTTCCGCCTCGACGGCAACCAGGTGACGTTCAGCGGGACCAAGCCCGGTTCGGCTGCCAACGGCACGAGTCCGGGCAACGGCTACGTCGACCTCGCGATCCCGACCGAGTACACGACCAGCAACTGGGGCGTGGAAGGCGGGTACCAGACGGGCAAGGCGACGTTCGCCGCGCGCTGGGACTACAGCAAGTTCGACAACGCGAATTCGCAACTGCTGTGGACGAACCCGTACTTCGGCGGGAACCAGTTCGACTCGACCGCGCTCGCGCCGAGCAACGAGTTCAACAAGTTCACGCTGACCGGCAACTACCGCGACCTGCCGTGGAAGTCCGTGGTGTCCGCCCGCTACACGTGGGCGAAGACGACCAGCGACTCGAACCTCTCGCCGTACGCGCTGAACACGGGCCCGGCGTACGCTCCGACGCTGGCCAGCGAGGGCAGCTACAAGGGCGAGAACGTCAACCAGTCGTTCGCGCTCGCATGGACGGCGCAGCCGGCCTCGACCGTCGAGTCCCGCGTCTACTACTACTGGACGAAGCTGCAGAACAACTCCGACCTGGTCGAGTACGGCAACTCGCCGACCACGCCGCTCGCGAGCGGCCTGGGCTGCGGCAACTACACGCCGGCCAGCGGCATTCCGACCACGACGGTGGGCAACTGCGACAACGAGCTCTACAACTACACGAAGAACAACGTCGGCTTCGACGTGTGGTGGAAGTTCGCGCGTGGCAACCGGCTGGGCTTCGGGTATGACTACACCAACCTGGACCAGGACCGCTTCGACTACGACAAGTCGCATGCGAACAAGCTGTGGGTCGAGTACAAGAACACGATGCTCGACTCGCTGGCCGCCCGCCTGAAGTACCAGTACGTCAAGCGGGATTCCGACTCGAACCTGAGCGACGCCGGGCTCAACGCGAACGATTCGCAGTATTTGCTGCGATACACGAGCGCGTTCGACCTCCAGAGCAGCACGACGAACCTGCTGAAGCTGAACCTCGACTGGAACCCGATCGCCAGCGTGGGCCTGTCCTTCGAAGGGGTCTGGGGCAAGACGGACTACGACGAAGTCACGTTGGGCCGCACCAGCAACGACCGCCAGGGTTATTTCCTGAGCGGCACGTGGGCTGCCGCCGAAAAGGTCAGCCTGAACGCCTTCGGCGGCTGGGAGCAGACGAAGTACCCGTCGAACCACCGCTACATCGGCAGCGTGTCGAGCGGCTCGGGCACCGCACCGAACAACTCGCCGCCCGGATGGTGCACGACCAACAACCTGAACTGCTACAGCCCCTTCACGGCACCGGGCATCGTGGCCGGCGTCCCGCAGTCGTACAACTGGACTTCGGAGACGAAGGACCAGACGTGGATGATCGGCGTCGGCGGCGACTGGCAGGCGAAGGACACGCTGAAGCTGACCGCGTCCTACCTGTACGTGTCGAACGAGGGTGACGCGACATTCGGCGTGGAGAACAACCTGCCGCTGCCGACGAACCCGCTCAACATCGGCAATCTCGACAACAGCAAGCAGCAGTTCTTCAACCTGAAGGGCACGTACGCGTACAGCAAGAACTGGTCGTTCACGGGTGGCTACTCGTACATGAAGTACAGCCACGACGACATCGCGACCAACGGGTACACGTACGCGCTGCCGGCCGTCTCGGTCGTCAGCGGCGCCATCGTCCCGACCCCGGCGAGCAACACGGCGCTGAGCTACGGCAACGGCTACGACGCGTTCACCGACGGTCACTCGAACATCTTCTACCTGTTCGTGACGTACAAGTTCGACGCGCCGCCGCTGCCGATCGCGCAGATGAAGGTGGACAGCCCGCCGCCCGCACCGGTCGTTGCGCCGCCGCCGCCGCCGCCGCGTCCGGCCCCGCCGCCCGCAGCCCGCACCCGCGCCGCAGGTGCAGAAGATCACGCTCGACTCGAAGGCGCTGTTCGACTTCGACAAGGCGGTTCTGAAGCCCGAAGGCAAGGCGGCGATCGACAGCATGGTCGTGGCCAAGCTGGCGCAGATGCAGAAGCTCGAAGTGGTGCTGGTGACCGGTCACACCGATCGCATCGGAACCGAGGCCTACAACCAGAAGCTGTCGGAGCGTCGTGCGGATTCCGTGCGCGACTACCTGGTCAGCAAGGGCGTGGACAAGGCGAAGATCGAGACCATCGGCCTGGGCGAGAAGCAGCCGGTCGTGCAGTGCGATCAGAAGAACCTGAAGGCGCTGATCGAATGCCTGCAACCGAATCGCCGCGTCGAAGTGCAAGCCAAGGGTGAGACGACGAAGTAATTCTCGGACGTCGCGCTCGGGCAAAGGCCCCGCCAAAAGCGGGGCCTTTGTTTTTGCAGCGAAAATCAATGAGGGTCAGACTCGAATCGAGAAACTACTTCAATTCGAGTCTGACCCTCATTGAGCAGGCGGGCGCGGGTGCCAGCGCACCCGCGTCGCCGGCGGCGTCAGCGTGTCGCGGGATCGCCGTCGGCGGGGGCCGCGGGGTTCTTCGCGGGGCGGTTGGGCTGCGGCAGGTCCGGGGCTTCCCGGCGCCCGTCGATGAGATGCGCGATGGCCAGCAGCGGATGCCGGCGCAGCATCCGCGGTCCGGCATAGCGCATCACGACGCGCACCTGCTCGCGCATGGCCGCGCTGTAGCAGTGGACCTTGCAATTGGCGCAGGTCGGCTTCTCGTCGCCGAACACGCAGCGGTCGAGACGTCGCGTCGCGTAGGCCATGAGCGCGCCGCACCCTTCGCACAGTCCGCCGTCCTCGCCATGCAGGTCGTGGCAATAGATCTTCATCATCGCCTCGACCGTCGCCAGTTCGCGCGCAAGGCGCGGATGGCGCGCGCGATCGTGCACGTGGCGCGTGGGGGGGGCAACGACAACGGGCTTCACATCGGTCATGACCCCAATTTGCCGTAGGCGTGCGGGCGCGGCCATGACCTGCGTCAAGCGCCGGCGCCCCGTCACCGCGGCGGATCAAACGCGCGCGATATTGACGAGCAAGTCCGCGATTGGGGTGGGGATATCCGCCGGTGTGCGCAGCGCGCCGCGATCGGACAGCAGCCGCTCCACCAGCGATGCCTGTGGCAGCACGGGGCCGTAGTGCCGCAGCGTGGCACCGGCGTAAATGGCGAGCGTCGGAAACGTGTCGAGCTCCAGATCGTCCAGCAAGTCGGCGTCGTCCTCGACGTCGAGCCACAGTACGAATACGTCCGGCCGCGCCGCCGCAAGCCGCGCGAGCGCCGGCCGGAACTCGCGGCACGTCGAGCACCACTGCGCGCAGAACGCCACCGCGAGCGTCGCATCGCCCGCCGCGAGCACGGCTGCCAGACGCGCGCGGTCCGACGCGTCGGTGGTCAGGAGGCCCATGCGAATCGTAGCCCGCGTTGTCATGAATCCGATATCGTCAACGCCACGCCACGAATTTCGCCCGCCACCAAGGGCGAACCATGAGCGACGAAGGGGACGGCGGCGACGCAGAACGTGTCGCGCGTCGGGCGCGATTGTGTGGACGAAGTACTGGTATTTGCGTGGCCTTTTCGGCGCGGAAAAGCGCCGGGCCGCCCCAAGCGTTCCGCGCTGATTTCGCTTTCGAACCTAATCGGAAAAATTTCGCGCAGCGAAATTTCTTCGTCAGTATCGCCCATGCTGCTTGTAGATGTAGTTGGTCAGTTCGACCTGCTGCATCGAGAGCCGGCGCTGGATCTGGTGCACGGTGCGGATGATGCCGCGCATCACGCGGTAGACGGCGTCCGCGTCGGTCTTCAGCATCGCCTCGAGCGCCTCGCGTTCGAGGCCGAGCACGCGCGTGGGGCCGCGCGCGACGAGCGACGCATAGTGCTCCGTGTCGTCGATGAACGAGAGCTCGCCGACCAGGTCGCCTTCGGTCAGGACGAACAGCGACAGTTCCTCCGCGCCGCCCGCATTGCGAACCACCCGCAGCGTGCCGGTGACGATCACGTAGAGGTGGTTGTCGGACGTGCCCTCCTGCACGAGGACCTCGCCGTCGGCGAGGTCGCGGAACTTGACGGCGCTCCCCACCCGCTCCAACTGCTCGGGGGTGAGTTCGGCGCCGATCTTGGAGGCGCGCAGTGCGGCGATCTTGTCGGTGGCGGTCATGGTCCTGGGGCGTTGCTCGATACGGCGGGTTCAAGGGCCCGGGTCGGCGCGGACTGGCAGGGTCGGCCGGCACTTCCGGGGATTGCGGTTGCGCAGTCGTCGCAGGTTGCGTGTTCGTTGCCGGTTGCGTGGCCATCGCCGGATGCGCCGCCGGTTCCGGTGCTGCCGCGGCGACCGCCGGCGGAACGGCTCCCGGCTCGACCGCGTCCAGGGTGGCCGCCGGGACCTGCGGAGGAGCCGGCGGCGCCGCAGGTGCGATCCGTTGCATTTCCGCGGCGCGCGTCACGAACGCATCGACCAGCGTGTCGGCGATCCGCTCGAAGACCGGACCCGCCACCCGCGCCATCAGTGCATTCGCGAACTCGTACTTCAGCAGGAATTCGATCTTGCATCCTGCGTCGGACAGCGGCCGCAGGTGCCACTCTCCTGCGAATCGCCGGAACGGGCCTTGTTCGAGATCAACGGCCATCCACTCCGGACGTCGCTTGGGGTTGCGCGTGACGAAGTCGAACTTGACGCCGTGATAGTTGATGACGATCCGCGCCGAGACGATGTCGTCGGTGCGCTCGAGGATCGTCGCCTCGCTGCACCACGGCAGGAATGCCGGGTAGTGCTCGGCGGCCTCGATGAGGTCGAACATGCGGTCGGCGGAATGGCCGACGAGTGCGGTCTTGTGGACTTCCATGGTGGGTTTCCGGCGTCATTGAAGCACACTCCGCGCCCGCTGCGTCGCGGCGCGAGTGACTGGCGAGGAACGCCGCCTGCCGGCCGGGATGAAGGTCGGCCCGGTGCGCGGTCCCGAGCAGCGGGCGCGCGGGCGGCCGGTAACGGAGGAATCGGTACTGACCGAATGCGGTGCGGCGCGGCTATCCGCGCCTGGCACTGCCGATTCCTCCGCTACGGGCCACTAGGTCAGCCGCCCGGTGCGCGACAGCATCACCGCGATCGGGCGCGTGCCGTCGAACTCCGAGAACACGATGGCCATGACCGCGGTGATCGGCACGGCGAGGAACGCGCCCGGGATCCCCCACAGCGCGGACCACACCGCCAGGCTCACGAGAATGGCGAACGGGCTCAGGTTGAGCGAGTTCCCCATCAGGTACGGATCGAGGAAATTGCCGATGACGAACTGGACTGCCGTCAGCGCGAGCAGCAGGGACAGCACGGTCCCGAAGTCGCCGAACTGGGCGACGGCGAGCGCCACCGGAAAGAGGACGCCCAGAAAGGAGCCGATGTAGGGGACGTAGTTGAGCAGCCCGATGACGATCGCCCAGAACACGGCCAGCTCGAGTCCGAACCACGCCATCACACCCCAGCAGACCGCACCCAGCAACACGCCGATGAACGACTTCAGCGCAAGGTAGGCGCCGACGCGTCCGTTGATGTTCGCGACGACGTGGCGCACCCGCGCGGCGGTTCGCGGGTCGGAGGCGATCAGGTCGAGCTTCGCCGGCGCCGACGCCTGCTCGACCAGCAGGAACGCGACGTACAGGAACACGACGATGCCGCCGGCGAGGATGGTCGCCGCGGCGTTGACGGTCGTGCCCAGCAGCGCCTGCACGCCGACCTGCGCGAAAAAGACCTCCCGCAGCGTTGCCCACGTCGGTTCGTTCTCCACACCCAGACGCACCGCGAACTGCTGGATCGTGGCCAGCAGCGACGCCTGGTACTGCGGCAATCGCCCGACGACCCGGTCGACGTTGACGAACGTCACCCACCCGACGACCGCGAGGGCGGACCCGGCGAGCAGCACCGACAGCGCGTAACGGATCCGCAGCGGCAGCCTGGGCCCAAGCCACGGAATGTTCGCGCAGAGGCGCGTGAGCCCGACGATCACGTAGACGACCAGCGTCGCGAGCACGATCGGCACGAAGATGCCCCGGCCGGTGTAGAGCACCCATCCGACGATGACCGCGAGCACGCAGCCGTAGACGGCCGCCTCCAGGTTCGCGTGCGCATGGTGGTCGGCGACCGCCGGCGACGCCGCCGCCCGACATCGTCGCGGCGGGGCGCACCCGGCGGTTCGGAGCGGAGCGCCATGGCGATGCGTCAGGCGAGCGCCTTGGCCTTGAGCTTCGCGTACTCGTCCTGGTTGATGGTGCCGGCGTCGAGCAGCGCCTTGGCCTCCGCGATCTGGCTTGCCGGCGACTTGCCGGCCACCTGCCGGATGTAGGCCTCGGCGTCGGAATTGGTGCGCTCGATCGCCGCGCGCTGGCGCTCGGTCATGCCGCGTCCGCGCGTCAGGATGTACACAAGCGCGGTCAGGAACGGCACCACGATGAGGCCGATGATCCACAGCACGCGCGAGCCGCCACCCATCGTCGAGTCGCGGAAGATGTCGACGACGACCTGGAACATGACGATGAGGTACGCGAAGAACACGAAACCGGACACGATCAGCAGCATGAGATCCCAGAAATTGCTCATTCGCACTACTCCTTGTGAACTGCAGCCTGCGGGAACGATTCCCGCATCGACGTTGGTGGGCGAGGGCGCATCACCCCCGCCGTGATCAGGGCGCCGGATCCGTCTGGAAGCCGGGCGGACGCGTCTCCCAGACCGGCCCGGCCCGGGCGGCCTGGTATCCGATGTCGTAGAGTGCGCGCATCTGGACCGGGTCGAAGGTTTCCTCGCCCTCGATCTCGGTTCCGTTGGGAATCGTCACCCAGTGGAAGCCCGCCCGCTGGTACGACGCGACCGCGTGGATGCGCCACAGGTCGCCGTGCACCGCGGCGTGGCTCGACGCGTCGAGCACGCGGATCGCGATGCCGAGGATCGTCCGGCGCGTGGGCCGTGGACTCGAGAAGAGCTGTCCGTTGTGGATGACGAAGATGTCTTCGCGGCCCCGCAGGCTGCCTTGTCCGCCGCGCTCGCGCAGGATCGACGGGCGGAACAGCCCGCCCGAATGGAAGACGCGCGCCCCCACGCCGCCATCGACGTGCATCTCGTCGTAGCGCTGCCCGTCGGCCTCCACCTCGAAGTACACCGGCGGAAAGACGATCGGGATCGAGGCGGACGCGAGCATCACCTGCCGGAACAGCGCGAGCGCGCCGGGGTCAGGGGACGACGCGATGACACCCATGTTCCACACGACGAAGCGCGTGGCGTCCAGATCGATGGTGCTGATGTAGAGCCGACGTCCCTGCGCATGCGCCTCGGCGACGCGCTGCATGAGTTCGGCGTCGACGTGTCGCTCGATCAGCGTCACCAGCGGGCTCACGTCGGCGAGCGCTTCGCCCGAGAGTACGCGGCCCGCGAGGTTGAACAGCGAGCCGATGATGAAGATGTCCTGCGACGACGTCGTCGTGTAGAACTCGCGCAACGCGTCGTCGTAGGACGGGCCCAGGAACGCAAACGGTGCCATCAGCGCGCCGGTGGATACCCCGGTGACCGACTTGAACACGGGTCGCGTGCCGGTGCTCGTCCAGCCGTTGAGGAAGCCGGCGCCGAACGCGCCATTGGCGCCGCCGCCCGACAGCGCGAGCTGCGCATAATTGACGACGCCGTTCGCATCGGGCGGAAAGTCTCGCCGCGATTCCTGCTGGAACGAGAGGATGAAGTCGCGCTCGAGCGCCTGGTTGTTGGCGCCTGCGAATGCCCGCACGTCCGGCATGTTCGGTATCGCCGCCTGCGTGATCAGCGATGCGGGCACCGGATTGCGCAGCAGCGTGCCGCACCCGGCGGCCAGCAGCGCCACGGATACGACGAGCATCCGCGCGAGAAGCGCAAGGGTCCGGGAACGAAGGCAGGGGTAGGTCATGGAATTCCGTGGCGGTTCATGGGCGCTGCCGGGCGCGTTGCCGCAAGGGCTGGGGGCACCCGCGGCGATCGACGCCGATCGAGGCGCGCGGTGCCGCAGGATCCGCACCGCGCCGGCCGGACCGCTTGCGGCAGCCGGCCCGCGAGGAGTTCTCGCCGCGCAGGTTCACGCGACGCCCGCGGCCGTTGCCGCGCGACGGTTCACTTCGCCGTCGATGCTGCCGCCATGCCCTGCGGTTGCGGCGCGATCGACGTTGCGATGTCCACCCAGCCGCCGCCCATCGCCTGGTACACGCCCACGATCTGCGTGTACCGGTCCGCGAGCAGGCGCACCGCCGCCAACTCCGCCGCGAAGAGTTCGTTGTCTGCGATCAGCACCTCGAGGTAGCCCGACACGCCCTTGTCGAACTTGAGTTTCGATAGCCGCGCGAACTCGCGCAGCGCGACCACGCGCTCGACCTGGCGTGCCGACTCGTCGATCTTCTCCTGCGAGCCGACGAGCGCGTCGTTGGTCTCGCGAAACGCGTTGAGGATTGTCTGCTGGTAGACGAGGACGGCGACCCGTTCCTGCGCCTCGGCGGTCCGCACCTGGCCCTCGATGGCCCCGAACGTGAAGATCGGACCGGCCAGGCTGGCCGCCGCGAGCCAGGCCGTGGCGGGTCCGGTGAGGAAGTTGCCGAATGCCGTGCTGGCCGATCCGAGCGCGCCGGTCAGCGATATCGAGGGGTAGTAGAGCGCGCGCGTCGCGCCGATGTTGGCGTTGGCGGCGACGAGGTTCTGTTCGGCCTGCAGGATGTCCGGACGGCGCTGCAGCAGCGTGGACGGCAGGTCGGCGGGAATGAGCGGCGGGACGAGCTGGTCGATCGTCTTGCCGCGCGGGATCGGCCCGGAGTTCTTGCCGAGCAGGATCGAGATCAGGTTTTCCTGCGCAGCGATCGCCTGCCGCAGCGCGGGAATCGCCGCGAGCGCCTGCTGGTACTGCGACCGGATCTGCGTGACCTCGGTCTGCGACACGATGCCCGCCTTGAAGCGAAGGTCGAAGATGCGCGCGGTTTCGCCGAAGTTGCGCGCGGTCGCGGTCGCGATCTCGAGCTGGCGGTCGAACGCACGCAGCACGATGTAGCTCGACGCGACATTCGTCACCACCGTCAGCACGACGCCGCGCTGCGCCTGCTCGCTCGCGTAGACCTGCGCCTGCGCGGCTTCGCTCAAGCGCCGCACGCGGCCGAAGAGGTCGAGCTGCCACGACGCCCCGAGATTCGCCTCGTACAGCGAGAAGTGATTGTCGACGGCGTCCGGGATGGGCGGCTGCCCCACGCGGCTCGCGCGGGCGCGGGTCGCGTTCGCGCCGTAGCCCAGTTGCGGATAGAGCTGCGAGCGCGTGGCGGTCAGCGCACCGGCGAACGCGTCGACGCGCGCCGCCGCGATGCGCACGTCGCGATTCTCGCGCAGCGCGGTCTCGATCAGGCCGTCCAGCACCGGGTCGCCGAACTGCTCCCACCACTTCGTGTTGGCCACCTCGGCGGCCTTGGGGTAGTCGATGCGCCACGCCGCAGGCGAATCGACGGCCGGCCGCGCATAGTCCGGCCCGACCGTGCAGCCGCCGAGCGAGAGGGCGAGAAGCGCCACCAGCGTCCGATTCCCCATTTCACTTTCTCCATGGCACCCGTGCCGGGTGGCGCAATCGTTGCGGCCGGCACACTGCCGTTACGCGCTGGCGGCGCCCCGGGCGCGAATCCGTCCGCGCAGCGCCCGACGGCTCCCCGCGCATTTTCGCACTTTGCCGTCGCGTTCCGGGTAAACCAAGGTGTAGGCCGCCGCACCGGAGGCGTTGCGCATTGTCGCTGCGGTACGCCTGCGGTTAAAGTAGCGAATACGCGATCCCGTCGCGGCGCCGCCGCGCCCGGGTCTCCATCGCGTTGACTTTGGCGGTTTCGCGCACGCTCTCTCGACCTTAAGTCGGCCGTCCGTGTCGACGAGGTCGCCTCCAGGAGCACGGCTTGAGCAAACGTCCCGCCGCGAAGTCCACGCCGAACTGCGCGCACCACGAAGGCGGCCGCAAGTGCGCGCGCCACGCGACCTGCACCGGGGGCGAGGAGCGCGAAGGCGCCGCCGCGCGCCGGACGCGACCGGGTCGCGGTCGATCTCGCGCTGCAGGGCGGGGGTGCCCACGGTGCGTTCACGTGGGGTGTGCTCGATCGCCTGCTCGAGGAGACGTGGCTCGACTTCGACGGCATCTCCGGCACGTCGGCGGGTGCGATGAACGCGGTGGTGATGGTCGACGGATTTACCGCGGGCGGCAACGCCGGCGCCCGCACGGCGCTCGAGTCCTTTTGGAAGCGCGTGTCGGACGCCGCGAGGATGAGCCCGCTGCGCCGCGGTCCGCTCGAGATCCTCACCGGTACCTGGACGCTCGACCACTCGCCGATGTTCGCCGCGTTCGACATGGCGTCCCGCCTGGTCTCGCCCTACGACATTCCGTTTGCCTCGAATCCGCTGACGCGGATCCTCGCGGACAGCGTCGACTTCACCCGGCTCGCGACCGCGCCGATCAAGCTCTTCATCACCGCGACCAACGTGCGCACGGGACGCGGCCGCATCTTCCGCAATGCCGAGGTCACGCCGGACGTGCTGCTGGCGTCGGGCTGCCTCCCCACGCTCTTCCAGGCGGTGGAGATCGACGGCGAGGCGTACTGGGACGGCGGCTACGCGGGCAATCCTTCGATCCAGCCGCTGGTGCAGGAGTGCGACTCGCACGATACGATCCTCGTGCAGATCAACCCCGTCGAGCGCCCCGGCACGCCGCGTTCCGCATCGCAGATCCTCAACCGGCTGAACGAGATCTCGTTCAACATGCCGTTGCAGAAGGAACTGCGCATCATCGCGATGCTCCGGAGCGGCGCCGCGGGCGTCGGCGGCGAGAAGGAGCGCTGGGCCACGATGCGGATGCACCGGATCACGTCCGAGCTCATGGTGAAGCTGGGCCACACGTCGAAGCTGATCGCCGAGTGGGAGTTCCTCACGATGCTGCGCGACGAAGGTCGGCGCGCGACGCAGGCGTTCCTGGACGCGCATGGCAAGGACTGTGGGCAAGCGGACCACCTTCGACTTCGACACGATGCTCGCGTGACCGGGCCGGGCGCACGGTCACGCGACACGCAGCGGCGCGCCGTCCTCGCGGCGGCGCGCGCGAGCGCTGACCGCCGCGCCGGGAATCGCCGGTGACCACGCTCGCGAAGATCGCCCCGGGCTTGGCGACGCTGCTGCACTATCGGCGCGGGGACCTCCCGCATGACCTGGTGGCCGGACTCGCGGTGGCCGCGGTCGCCATTCCGGGATCGATCGCCAATGCGCAGCTCGCCGGCCTGAGCCCGGAAGTGGGGCTCTATGCGAGCACGCTGCCGCTCGTCGCGTACGCGCTCTTCGGAACGTCGCGGCAGCTGATGGTGGGACCGAGCGCCGCCACTGCCGCGATGGTGGCGGCGGCCGTCGCGCCGCTGGCCGGCGGGGACGTGACGCTCTATCTCTCCATCTCGATGGTGCTGTGCGTGTGCGTGGGACTGCTGTGCATCGGCGCGAGCTTCCTGCGCCTGGGCGCGGTCGCCGACTTCCTGTCGAAGCCGATTCTCGTCGGCTTCATGAACGGCGTGGCGATCAGCATCCTCGTCACGCAGTCGAGCCGCCTGTTCGGGCTGTCGCTCGATGCCGCGGGCCTGCCCGCGCGCGCGCTCGAATTCGTCACGCGGCTGCCCGCGACGCACGTGCCCACGCTGCTGGTGGGCGCGGCGAGCATGCTCGTGCTGGTGCTGGCACCCAAGCGTGCTGCCGCGGGTTCCCGCGCCGCTCGTCGCGATGCTGCTGGCAGGGATCGCCGTCCACGTGCTCGCGCTCGACACGCACGGGGTGGCGACCATCGGCGCGGTCCCGGCGGGAATGCCGGCGCTCCTATGGCCGGCCGTGCCGATGGAGATGCTGCCCACACTCGTCGCGGAGGCCGCGGGCCTCGCGCTGATGAGTTTCTCCAACATGATGATCGCGGCACGCAGCTTCGCTGCGAAGAACGGCTACACGGTCGATGCGGACCGCGAGATGGCCGCGTTGGGCGCCGTCAACATCGCGGCCGCCGCCGCGCAGAGCTTTGTCGTCAGCGGCACCAATTCGCGTACCGCGGTGGCGGACGCGGCGGGTGGACGCACGCAGGTTACCGGCCTCGTCTCGGCACTGGCGGTGGCCGTGGTCGCGCTGTTCCTCACCGCGCCGCTGCAGTTCGTGCCGACCGTGGTGCTGGCCGCGGTGCTGGTCACCGCGGGGCTGTCGCTGCTCGACGTCGCCAAGTTGAAGATGATCTACCGGATCGACCGCACCGAGGCGTGGCTGTCCGTCGTCGTGACCGTTGGCGTGGTGCTGGTCGGTGCGATCAATGCGATCCTGCTCGCGGTCGCCCTGGCGCTGCTGCGCTTCGTGCAACTGGCATCGCGGCCCAAGGTGGAGATCCTGGGGACGCAGGACGGCGAATCCGGATTCCACTCGCTCGAGCGCAAGCCGCAGGCACGGACGCCCGCGGGATTGCTGCTGTTCCGGTTCAACGGCCCGCTCGTCTTCTTCAGCGCCGACTACTTCAAGCGCGAAGTCGACAACGCGATTCAGGACGCAGGCGCCGGACCTGCGCTGGTTCATCCTCGACATGCTGCCGGTGAACATGGTCGACACCACCGGCATCTACGCGATCCGCGAAGTGTTCGACCGGCTGCGCGCGCGGGGCGTGGTGGTGGGCCTGGCCGCGCGCGATTCGGAGTGGACCGACTGGGCGCGCGAACGCGGCTTCGCCGACGCGATGGACAAGTACCGGGTCTTCAATTCGCTCGAGCAGGCCGTCGCCGCGTACGAAAAAGCCTGAGGGCGCCGCGCGACCGAGGCTACACGCAAGCGCCGGGCCGACCCGAGATTGCGGCCCGGTCATGCGCCCCTCACCCCAACCCTCTCCCCGCAAGCGGGGAGAGGGGGTGCAGAGGACGCACCGCGCCGATCTCTTGCATACGCCCCGCGGACCTCTGGACGAGGCCGAGGCCGAGGCGTGTGTCCCCTAGGGAAGCTCTGCGAAAACCCGGCCTTCGGACGACTCGCACGCAGCCCGCCGCACGACGCTCGTTTCTTCGTGGTTTTTATGGCGGCCGCCGCCGGGCCGCCCCAAGGCGGCCGCCTGACATCGCAGTTGCATTGCCGGCCGCAAAAGGCGCGACGCCGGCTTCATGTCATCCACCGGCCCCACGGACGCCTTTTGCGGACGTTCCTTTAGGGGGAGGCGCGCGCAGCGCGCGTCGGGGGGGGCCAACCTACCCCGCCAACCCCCGAATCTCCTCGACGAGCAACTGCGCCAGCGGGCTCGTCTCCCGCGCGGAGAGCCTCACGGTACCGATGGCGCCGGTGATCGCGGGCAGGTCGACGGGCAGCTGCACCAGCAGGTCCTTCTCGGGCGAGTGCATCGGGCGCGAGCGCATTCCGAAGGACAGCATTCCGCCGTGCACGACCATCGCGTACTGGACGTGAATCGATACGGACTCCACCGCATTCCGGGGCACGTCCAGATCGAGCTTGGTGAGCGTGCGTCGGACATGATCGAAAAAGTAGGAGTCCTGCGACGGCAGCACCCACGGGTGGCTCATGAGTTCGGTCCACGTCAGCCGCTTGCGCTTCGCGAGCGGGTGGTCGCGGGCGGCCAGCACGCACAACCGCTCGTCGAACAGCGGCGTCATCTCGAGGTCGTCGCCGGGAATGAACAGCGCCGTGCGCAGGACGGCGATTTCGATGTCGCGCTTGCGCAGGCGATCGGCGAGTTCCGTTTCCCGTGCTTCGACCACCGATACGAAGACGTTCGGATGCGCATCCACCAGCCGCTTGATCGCGACGGGCAGGAATCCCAGGGCCGGCATGGGGACGGTGCCGATGCGCAGCGTGCCCTTCGCACCCCGCGACACCAGCGACATGTCCCGGGCTGCGCTGCGCAATTCGCCGAAGATGGCGACCGCGTGCGGCGCGAACGTCGTGGCGTAGATCGTCGGTTCGACCCCGCCCGCCGTGCGATCGAACAGCTTGACGCCGAGCATGTCCTCGAGTCCCGCGATCGCCTTGGTCACCGCGGGCTGCGTCAGGTGGACCGCCGCCGCGGCCTTCCGGAAACTCCGGTGCTCCAGCACGGCCACGAACACCCGCAACTCGCCCATCTTGAGATGGCGGGGCAGGCGTTCGATGAGCGCATTCTCGGCCATCGGGCGCCTGGGCGACGAAGGCATGGAGCGCCGCGCCCCGGGTCGGCGGCGATCGGGCGCCCTGGGCAGGCGCAGGAACGTCACCCGGTGCTGGCCGGGGATCGTCGGTGGGGGGCACGTGATCTCGCCGGAAGGGGAATCCTCCGGCATCCTCGCACAATCGGCGGTCCGCCCGCGCGATTGGCTTGACTACGGCGATTCCGGCGCGAGTTCGGCGCCCGGCGCGAACGGGCGGCGGTGACCGGCCTCCTGGCCGGCCCTCGTTGCCGATGCGCTTGCGTGACGTCGCGCGGGTCGTGGGCGCAGCGGCGCCCCGCCGCCGCGCGCGCCGCCGTTCCCTCTCAGCGCATCAGCCGGTTGGGCGTGGGCTCGGCGACCTTGCGCAGCGTGTTGCGGTCCGTATGGTGAAAGAGCTCGTCGCGGCCGCGGATCTGCAGCACGGTGTCCTGCTCGTACGACCACGTTCCGTCGTCGTGGAGGTCGACCTTGATCCGGAACTCGACGGTCCGCTTCGCGTGGTCGAGAAACGGATTGGAGCATGTGCCGTTGGTGGGGGAACCGAATACGCACAGGAGTTCGAACGCGCGGGCGTCCGGGGCCGCGTAGCCGATCGCCATGGCCGTCTGGCCGCGCGGAATCGTGTGGGTCTGGATGACCATGCCGGTGGCCGGTTCCCACAGCCAGTAACCGACCTGGTCGTGGAACGTCGCCGCGCGGTTCGGCCGCAATACGTGGGTCCAGTAGCGAAGGCCGTACAGGAGCTGCGGGCCGTTCAACTGCGGATCGATCGGCTGCAGTTCGTAGCGTTCGAGGAAGCCTTCCTCCTTCGAACCTTCGGCATTGGCATGCACGTCGCGGCCGATCGCGCCTTCCCAGATGCCTGCGAGCGGGGCGAGCGGCCCCAGGTTGCGCAGCGTGTCGAAGTCGACGTCGTCGGGTTCGGTGAAGATGTCGGTGGGATAGGGAGCGGTCATGGGCAAGTGGATGGGATTCGGGCGCACGGGTCAGCGCCGTCCGCTGCGGCGGACGTACGAGCCGACGCGGCCGATCTGCAGCTGCCACCAGCCGAAGTGCTCGGTGAGGCCCTTGTAGATCGACGCGCCGACCAGCGTGCCGAGCGCGATCGACGTGACGGCGAAGATCGCGGCGATGATGCCTTCGATGCCCGCGACGTGGTCGGAGAGCATCCGGGTGACGCTGATGAGGCCCAGCGAGCCGGGGACCACCAGCCAGAAGCTGGGCAGGAAGGTGACCATCGACGGCGGCCCCTTGAACTTCAGCTGGATCAGGTAGCCGAGCGGTGTGGCGACCAGCGTGCCGAAGAACCCGCTGATCCCGCTGCCCACCAGCGGCGTTGCCACGCGCTGCGCGACGAACGCTGCGAACAGCACCAGCAGCATCCACCAGAACGCCTTGCTCGGCGCGGAGAAGTGCAGGTACACGCCGACGCCGAACACGACGACGCCCGCCCACGGCACCCAGTCGAGCTTGCTTTCGGCCGGGATCGGCGGCGAGCAGGTCGTACGGCGTGTAGCCGGCCAGCGTCGCGCCGGCCGCAAGTCCGAACGCGAGCAGCACGAGCTGCACGAGGCCGGTGATGAGGCGGCTCGACCCGCTGACCATGTCGCCGTACGCCAGCTCCACCATGCCGAGCGTCAGCATCGCGCCGGGCAGGAACGTCACCAGCGGCGGGATGAGGAGCAGCGCCGGGTCGATGTCGAGCCCGTGATTCACGGCGAAGAACGCCAGCGACGACACGATGGCGGCGGCGAGCACCGACGTCGGGACCGCCAGCACCGGGCGATGCGCGTTGAGGAGCTTGATGCCGCCGACGATCAGGCCCAGGAGGCCGGCCGCGGCGAGATTGCGCAGCGAGGACGTGAGAATCATCGCAAGGCCCACGGCAAGCACCGCGTCTCCGACGAGCATTCCCCACGCGCCGAAGCGCGGCTTCTTCTTCAGGATCTCGGTGATTCGCTCGAGGCCGGCGGCCGGCGCGACCTCTCCGCGCTCCGCCTCGTCGCCCAGCGCATAGACGTCGGCGATCTGGTCGAGGCGCAGCGTGTTGGTGGGACCTTCCGCGAGCGTGACGCGCTCGCCGGTCGCGTCGCGCAGCGTGATGAAGACCGCCGTCGGGAACACGACGACGCGGGACCGCCGCATGCCGTACGCCGACGCCATCCGCCGCAGCAGCAGTTCCACCTGCGCCGTCTGCTCGCCGCAGGCCAGGTGCGCCTGCCCGAGCCGGTACATGAACTCGAGCAGTTCGCTCGCGTCGGGCGCCGGCCCGGAGGCGCCGGCGCCGGCGCCGACGCGGGCGGTTCCGCCGTCACGGCTCTTGTCCGGCCGGCGCGGGCGCCTTGGCCTAGCCGAAGCCCCAGGGCAGGCCGGATCAGCTGCCAGACCGCGAGCAGCACCAGCCACACGCCGCAGATGATCACCACGTACGGCAGCATCAGCGCCACCACGGTGCCGACGCCGGCCTCCTTCACGTAGCGCTGGCAGAACATGACGATCATCGCGAAGTAGGCGTTGAGCGGCGTGATCGCGTTGATCGGCGAATCGCCGACGCGATAGGCGGCCAGCACCGCATCCGGCGGCACGTTGAGCCGCATCAGCAGCGGCACGAACACGGGCGCGAACAGCGCCCACTTCGGCACGGCGCCGGTGATGATGAGGTCGAGGATGAACACGACCACGACGAACCCGAGCAGCAGCCACAGCGCGTCGAGGTTGGCGCGCTGCAGGATCTCCGCCAGCGACAGCGCCGCCAGCGTCGACATGTTCGTGTAGTTGAAGTAGGCGAGGAACTGGCTGATGATCAGCAGCAGGAAGATGAGGCCCGCCAGGCTCGGGATGGCCTTGATCATCGCGTTGACGATGTCGTTGGTGTTCTTGATGGTGCCGGCGCCGATGCCGAAGGCGAGGCCCGTGGCGAAGAACGTGAGCGTGATGGTGACGATCAGGCTGTTCATGAACGGCGAGTCGCCGATGATGGCGCCCGTCTCCGGGTTGCGCAGCGGCGCGCCCGACGGCCCGACCAGCAGGCCGATGAAGACGAGGACCGCGATGAGTCCCCAGAACGCGAACTTCAGGCCCCGCGAATCGGCGTCGGACATGCCGGTGGAAGGCTCCTCGTAGTCGCCGGTGTACTTGCCCAGCCGCGGCTCGACGATCTTGTCGGTGATGAGCGCGACGACGACGGTCATCACGACCATCGACGCGCATGGAGAACCAGAAGTTGGACGTGAGGTCGATGTTCTTGTTGGGGTCGACGATGTGGATCGCGTCGTTGGTGATGCCGACCAGGATGCCGTCGATCGGCACGATGAAGATGTTGACGAGGAACACCGACGCGACGGCGGCGAAGGCGGCGCCCAGGCCGGCCAGCGGATGGCGCCCGACGCTGAGGAAGGCGGCGGCGGCCAGCGGGATCAGCACCAGGTAGCCGGCGTCGGCCGCGATGCTGGACAGGATGCCGACGACCACCAGGATGTACGTCAGCGCCCACGGCGGGGAGATGATCACGAGCTTGCGGATCAGCGCGCTGACGAGGCCCGACGACTCGGCCACGCCGACGCCGACCATCGCGACGATGATGACGCCCACCGCCTGGAAGTTCATGAAGTTCTGCACGACGCCGGTGAACATGAACCGGATGCCGTCGCCGGTCAGCAGGCTGCGCGCGACCGTCGTCACCTTCTCCAGCTTGTGCGTCTCCGGGTTGATCACCTCGTAGGAGACGCTCGCGCCCATCATGTAGAGGATCTGCGAGAGCACGATCACGATGCCGATCAGGATCACGAAGATCACCGCCGGATGCGGGACGCGATTGCCCACCATCTCGACGATGTCGAGCGCCTTCTCCATGAACGTCTTCTGGTGAGCGGTCGTAGCGGAAGCGGTAGCCATGTGACTTTGTCCTTTCACTTGCCTCGGAACCGGCGGTGGCGGTATTGCATCCTCGCGCGCAGGCTGGCTGCGGCTGGGCTGTGCGCGTACCGCGCCGCGCGTGCAGGCGGTTCGGAACGCCGCACATACGGCTCTCAACCCGGGACAGCGCGTCATCTTGTTGCCTTGCCCCCCGGGTCGCAATACACACAAGGTGTACTTGGCTCGAGGCTTCAATCAGGCGAACATCCCGTGTTGTCAGCTGGCAGGGACGCCGACCGGATCGACGGTCCGCCGCCGCGACCGATGCGCAACGCCCGTGGATCGGGAACCGCCCGGAGCGTACACCAAGAACAGCGATTCCATTGAGAGGACACCCGCGATGAAGAAAGTTACGCAAGCGGTCGCCGGATTCGATCCGGTCCCGTCGGTCAAGCAATCCGCGAAACTGCGCATCGACATCGCCAAGGCGGCACCGGCGGACGCGGGCGCCATCGGCATCCCGGTCGGCAGCGACGGGCCCGGTTCCGCGTGGCGTCGGGCTCGACCGGGCCGCGCTGGCGGTCGCCGGCTTCGACGGCCGGCTGGGCCAGACACTCACGCTGCCGAAGGCCGACGGCCACGCTGGTGGTCGCGGTCGGCGTCGGCGACGCGGGCGCGCAGGACGCCGCCTCGCTGCGCGACGCCGCCGCGGCCTTCGCGCGCGCGGCCGGCAAGGCCACGCGGCTCGCGACGTCGCTCGCCGGACGCGAGCGGCGTGGAGGCCGCCACGGCGGCGCAGGCGGTCGTCGAGGGCATCGTGCTCGCGCGGTATCGCTACGACCCGCTGAAGAACCGGGCACCGGGATTGCGCTGGACGCCGCTGACGCTCGTGACGCGGCTCCGCGCACACGGCGGCCGCGACGCGCGGCGCGGAACGCGGCCGCGTGCTCGCCACCGCCGCGCTGCTCGCGCGCGACCTCGCGAACGCGCCGCCCAAGCACCTGACCGCCGAACGCCTGGCCGACGTTGCCAAGCGCCGTCGCGAAGCGGAGCGGGCTCGCGGTCGAAGTGTTCGAGAAGAAGGACATCGAGAAGCTGGGCCTGGGCGGCCTGCTCGGCGTGAACGCCGGGAGCGTCGGAGCCGCCGCGCATGGTGAAGCTCGTCTACCAGCCGAAGGGCGAGGGCAAGGCGGCCAAGGCCGCCGAGCGCTGCCGGCCACCTGATCCTGGTCGGCAAGGGCCTCACGTACGACTCCGGCGGCATCAACATCAAGCCCCGCGACGCGATGCATGCGCTGATGAAGATGGACATGTCCGGGCGCGGGCGCCGTGCTGGCCGCGATGTCCGCGCTGCCGGGCCTGGGGTGCCAGGCGAAGGTCACCGCGTACCTCATGTGCACCGACAACATGCCGTCGGGCTCCGCGATGAAGATGGGCGACGTGCTGACGCAGCGCAACGGCAAGACCGTCGAGATCAACAACACCGACGCCGAAGGCCGCCTGATCCTCGCCGATGGCCTCGCCCTCGCCGCCGAGGAGAAGCCCGACGCCATCGTCAACATCGGGACGCTCACCGGCGCCTGCCTGATCGCGCTGGGCGACCAGATCACCGGCGTCTTCGGCAACCACCAGGGCTTCGTCGAGCAGGTGAAGGAGGCGGCGCTGCTCGCCGACGAGTCGGTGTGGCAGCTCCCGCTCGACCGGCGCTACCGCGAAGCAGCTCGACTCGGTCGTCGCGGACATGGAGAACATGGGCGACCCGGCGCCGGGGGCCATCACCGCGGCGCTCTACCTCGAGGAGTTCGTGAACGGCATCCCGTGGGCGCACCTCGACATCTGCGGACCGATGAAGGTCGACGCCGACGAGTCGTGGCGGTCCAAGGGCGCGACGGGCGTGGGCGCGCGAATGCTGGCCGAGCTCGCCGCCAACTTCGCGCCGCCCGCGCGCTGACGCCGACTGCAAGTTGATACCATGCATGCCGGCCCGCGCGCCCGTGCCCGATGCGTGCGCCGCATGCATCACTGCCCAGAATAGGTGCCCACCTTGAGCGACATCACGATCCTGTTCGACGATCCTCGCCGTCGTCATCGTGCTGTTCGTGACGGAGAAGATCCCCGTCGTGCTGGTGGCGCTGGGCACCGCGCTGGCGCTGTACTTCACCGGCATCCTGAACCTCGGGCAGGCGCTGGGCGGGCTCGGCGACGCCTCGACGATCTTCATCGCGTCGCTGTTCGTGGTCAGCGCGGGGCTCGAGATCACCGGCGTGACGGCGTGGGCGGGGCAGCTGCTGATCGCCAAGTCGGGCGAGAGCCGCGTCCGGCAGCTGGTCCTCATCATGCTGCTGTGCTCGCTGCTCACCGCGCTCATCAGCCTCAACGGCGCCGTGGCCGCGCTGCTGCCGGTGGTCGTCGTGATGGCGGTGCGGCTGAAGCGCGCGCCGTCGCAGCTGCTGATGCCGATGGTGTTCTCGGCGCATGCCGGCTCGATCCTCGCGCTGACCGGATCGCCGGTGAACGTGCTGGTCTCCGAGGCCGCGCAGGATGCCGGCACGGGCGGCTTCGGCTTCTTCGAGTTCTCGATCGTCGGCGTGCCGCTGCTGGTCGGCACGATCGTGATCCTGGTCGTGCTCGGCGAGCACCTGCTGCCGAACAGCGGCCGGCGAGTCGATGCCCACCGACCTGAGCAAGCACGCGCGCACGCTGGTCGAGCAGTACCGGCTGGTCAGCGGCGTGTTCCAGATGCGCGTGCGCGCCACGTCGCCCTTCATCGGCGCGATGCCGCGACGCCATCGATCTCGACGGCCTATCCCGGGCCTGAGCCTGATCGGGCTCCAGGCCGGCGCCACCGGCCGCCCGCTGACGCGCGGGCCGCGCTGGCCGAAGGCGACACGCTGCTCGTCCGCGGCGACGCCGACGCCGCGGCCGTCCTCGCGACCGACAAGCATCTCGCGCTGGCGCAGGGCGACGCGGAAGGCGACGCCACCGACATCCTGTTCAACCGGACGTCCGGGCTCGCCGAAGTGGTGATCCCGCCGCGCTCGGCGATGGTCGGCCAGAAGGTGTTCCCGGGCATGGTCACCGAGAGCGGCGACCTCATCATCCTGGCCGTGCAGCGCCGCGGCGAGGACCTCGCACGTCGGCGAGACGCGGTGCTCGGAGCTCGGCGACACGATGCTGCTGCAGGGCACGTGGTCGGCGCTCGACAAGCGCCTCGCCGACCCGCAGGTGCTGGTCGTCAACTCGCCCGACCTCGTGCGCCGGCAGGCGGTGCCGATGGGGCACGGCGCGAAGACGGCGATCGGCATCCTCGTCGCGATGGTGCTCGCGCTGGCCACGGGCATCGTGCCGCGCCGTGATCGCGGGCCTGGTCGCGGCGTTCCTGATGGTGCTGCTGCGCGTGATGTCGGTGGACCAGGCCTACCGGTCGATCAACTGGACGACGGTGATCCTGGTCGGCGCGATGACGCCGCTGTCCACGGCGATGGCGGAAACCGGGGCGGCGCAGATGATGGCCGACAGGCTCGTCAGCGTGGTGGGCGACGCCGGTCCGTACGCGCTGCTGGCCGGGCTCTTCCTGCTCACCGCCATCCTGGGCCAGCTCATCAGCAACACGGCGACCGCGCTGATCATCATCCCGATCGCCGTCGCGGCGGCCGTCGAGATCGGCATCTCGCCGCGGCCGGTGCTGATGAGCGTCTGCGTCGCGGCGGCCGCCTCGTTCCTCACGCCGGTGGCCACGCCGGTCAACCTGATGGTCATGGGGCCGGCGGGCTACAAGTTCGGCGACTACTGGAAGCTCGGCCTGCCGCTGCATGATCTGGTTCTTCATCATGGCGGTCTTCTTCGTGCCGCTGATCTGGAAGTTCTGATTCCACGAGGGCGCCGGTTCGCGCGAACCGGCGCCTCACCACCCTGATCGCTGTCATCTCCCATTCGAGGTCAATGCCATGGATATTTCCGTCATCTCCGGTTCGCCGGCCACCGTCAAGACCGGCATCGTCGCCATTGGCGTGTTCGCCGACGGCGCGCTGACCGGCGCCGCGAAGGCGCTCGACGCCGCGGCCGGCGGCAAGATCGCCGCCAAGCTGAAGCGCGGCGACCTCGAAGACGCAGCGGGCGCGACGCTGATGCTGCAGGACCTGCCGGGCGTGGCGGCCGAACGCGTGCTGCTGGTCAGCCTGGGCAAGCGCGAGGACTTCGGCGATGCGTCCGTGCGCGCCGCGCTGGTCAGCGGGTCGCGGGTGCTCGCCGCGTCCAACGCGGCCGATGCCGTCGTCTGCATGGCCGACGGCGACATGCCCGGCCGTTCGCTCGCTTCGCGCGTGCAGCTCGCCGCGCGCCTGCTCGCCGACGGCGCCTACAAGTACGACGTGCCGCGCCAGAAGAAGAGTACCAAGGTTCGCGGCGTGAAGAAGATCGCGCTGCTCGTCTCCGGCAAGGTCGACAAGTCGCTCGAAGCCGCCGCGAAGAACGGCGTGGCGATCGCCGAAGGCATGGCGCTGACCAAGGACCTGGGCAACCTGGGCGGCAACGTCTGCAACCCGGGCTACCTCGCGAAGACCGCGCAGGCGCTGGGCAAGGAATTCAAGTTCAAGGTCGAAGTGCTCGAGCGCGCCGACATGGAAAAGCTCGGCATGGGTTCGCTGCTGTCGGTCGGACGCGCGTCGTACTCGCCGTGCAAGTTCATCATCATGAAGTACAACGGCGGTGCGAAGAACGACAAGCCCGTGGTGCTGGTGGGCAAGGGCGTCACGTTCGACACCGGCGGCGTTTCGCTGAAGCCCGGCGCGTTGCTGGACGAGATGAAGTACGACATGTGCGGCGCGGGCAGCGTGATCGGCCTGTTCAAGACGCTCGCGCGGCTGAAGCTCCCGCTCAACGTCGTCGGACTCGTGCCGGCGGTCGAGAACATGCCCGGCGGCAACGCGAGCCGCCCCGGCGACGTCGTCACTTCGATGTCCGGCATCACGGTCGAGATCCTCAACACCGACGCCGAGGGACGCCTCATCCTCAACGACGCGCTCACCTACGCCGAGCGCTTCGACCCCGCCTGCGTGATCGACGTCGCGACGCTCACCGGCGCCTGCGTCGTCGCGCTGGGGGCGCACGCCAGCGGGCTCTTCGCCAACGACGAAGCACTGGCCGCGGAGCTCCTGCAGTGCGGCATCGATGCGGGTGACCGCGCATGGCAGATGCCGCTCTGGGAGGAGTACATGTCGCAGCTCAAGTCCAACTTCGCCGACATGAGCAACCTTGGCGGCGCGCCCGGCTGGGAGCATAACGGCGGCGCTGTTCCTGTCGAAGTTCGCGAAGAAGTACAAGTGGGCGCACCTCGACATCGCGGGCACCTCGTCCGTGGGTGGCGATGCGAAGGGCGCGACCGGCCGACCGGTGCCTCTGCTCGCGCAGTTCCTGATCGAGCGCGCGAAGGCCGCCTGACTTCGCGAGTTGCAGTGCCGGTGAGCAATAGGCGCGACGCGAAGCTTCGCGTCATCCACGAGCCCGACGGACGCCTGTTGCGGACGTTTCCTAGCGGCCGGCGAACATCGCCATGCCGAGGAGCAGCGTCAGCGTCAGCAGCGACAGACCCGCCACGGGCCACTGCCGGAGCCCATGATCGATGCGCACGAAAACCTCCCCGGCGCCGATCATCACGCGCCGAATCGGAGGGGCAGCGCCGGCGATCGCCGCGAGGAACGCCGACCGCGGCAAGTCCCGGCACATGCCGAGCGCGAGCAGCGCACCGCCGCCGACGATCAGTGCCGACGACAGGAGTTCTGCCGGCGCGAGCGGATTGGAGATGAGATTGCCCGGCAGGGGTCCCAGGGCGGCGAGGGAGAGCAGCACCGAGCACACGGCCAGCGCCAGCGCGGCCAACTCCTGCGACCGCGCGACGCGCGCCCGCGGCACCACCGGTGTCGTCGGCTTGCCCAGTGCCTGTGCGATCACCAGCACCACGTAGCTCGCCGTGAGGAAGCCGCCTGCCTGCAGGACCCACGACCACCACCACTGGCCGCTGCCGTCCGCCGCCGCCAGCAGGAGCTTCTTCGCGAGGTAGGCACCGCTCGGCACGATCCCCATCAGCGCGACGCCGCCGACGGCAAAGGCCAGCACGCTCAACGGAACCACGCGGGCGACGCCCGCCATTTCCCCGATGCGATCGTGGCCCAGCGTCGTGTAGATCAGTCCGGCAGCCATGAACATGGCGGCCTTGGCCGTGGCGTGCGAGATCGCCTGCAGGAGGCCGCCGGTCAGCGCATCCCCATGCACCAGTCCGCCCGCGGCGGGATCGAACGCGAGCGGAAACATCAGGAACAGGTACCCAATCTGCGCCAGCGTCGAGTAGGCGATCAGCAGCTTCAGCCGTTCCTGGCGCAGCGCGATGACGCTGCCGAACAGGATGGCCGCCGCCCCCATCGTCGCGACGATCTGGGCGGCGGCGATGCCCGGGATCGCGGGCATCGCGTCGAACCAGAGGCGGATGACGATGAAGAACGAGCCCTTCACCACCAGCGCCGACAGTACGGCGCTGGCCGCGGGCGGGGCGCCGGCATGCGCCGGAGGCAGCCACAGGTGCAGCGGAAACAGCGCGGTCTTGGCGAGCAGGCCCACCGTCATCAGCGCGCATGCGGCGATCGTCGCTGACTGCGGACCCGCGATGCGTCCCAACTGCGCGATGTCGAGCGTGCCGTAGGTGCCGAAGATCAGCACGGCGCCGAGCAGGTAGAGCACCGAACCGAGGAGCGCGAAGAGCATGTAGCGCAACGCGGACTGCAGCGTCTCGGCGCGCCCGTCGAGGCTCACCAGCGGAACCGCGGCAAAGGTGAGCAGTTCCAGCGCCACGTAGAGCGTGAAGAGGTCCGCCGCGACGAACACGGCGTTGAGCGCGCACCAGATGGCGAGCAGCATGATCCAGAAGACGTAGGGCGTGCGGGCCTCGGACACGCCCGCGGGCGTGCGGAAGTCGGATCGCGCGAAGATCGCGATCGCGGTGACGACCAGCGCCGTGACCAGCATCATCACCACGGACAGGCCGTCCGCGCGCAGCGCCACGCCCAGCGGCGGGGCGAAGCCCCCCAGGTGATAGACGATCGCCGCGCCGCTCCGGTGGAACGACCATGCGCTCGCTGCCGCGATGGCGATGCCGACGGGAGCGATCGCCAGCACGATGCGCTCGACGTGGCGCCCTCCGGCCAGGAACGCGGCCATGATGCCCGCGGCCGGCACGATCAGCGCGAGGACCAGCAGCGTGCCGCCGGAGGTGACCGCATCCGCTGCGGCCAATGCCTCAAGCACTGCAGGTCCCCGGGCCCGGTATCGTCGCGACAATCACGGCAGGGCCCCCGGTTCCGGTGCCAGAACTTGGCTCACGCCGGATAGCGCAGGATGGCGGCGAGGCTGCCACCTCCCGGGATATCCGTGCGCCGCACGCCGAGCACGCGCGCTCCCGCGAGCAGTGCGCGACTCGCGATCTCGTCGACCACGCCGTAGGTCGCGGCGCTCGGACCCGTGCCGAGTTCGACCCGCCCTTCATCGTCGACCCGGCCGGGGAGGACTTCGTCGATATCGACCAGCAGGACCGCCACGGCGCCGAAGGTGGCCGCGCGTGCCGCCTGGGCCAGGTCCGTCGTCGTGCGTCCCTGCGCCTCGCGCGTCCGGAACAGCGTGCGCAGTTGCAGAAGCTCGAGCTGGAACAGGCGATCGAGGATCGCGCGCGACGCCACCGCGAGTTCCGCGTCGCTCTGCGTTTCCGGATTGCCGACGATGCCTTCGGGCACGAGGTGCGGGTACGTATTGACCGAACGGAAGATCGCGTCGAGCGGTGCCACCGAGGCGAGGATCAGCGGGACCTCGCGACCGCCCAGCAGATCGCGCAGCGCGCCGTCGACCTTCCGTGCGTACTGGCGCAACCGCACCTTCTGCCCCTCGCTGCCGTGAATGCGTCCGCTCTGCGAGCGATCGCCGATCGACGCCTTGCCCACGGCGCTTGCGACATCGCTGGGCATGCCGTCGACCTTGACGGTGTACGCGGGCAGGTCGGCGGAAACTTCAACGACGCGCACCGAGTTCTGCGCCAGCGCCAGGACGAATGCGCTTTGCGGCACCGTCATCGCGCGCAGCAGCGGCTTCACGTGAAAGCGGTCCGAGACCTCGACCATGTTCGTCAGGCGGTTGGGCAGGCGGTATGTGCGGGTCGCGTCCGGCGTGATCAATACCGCCAGGCTGTTGGCCTGGAAGCGCCAGAATTCGTCGTCGTCGACGAGGTCGTCGATGGCTTCGGCGATGGCGGCGACCGCGGATTTTTCGGTGTCATTGGCGCGCAACTGGTCGAGCGCGGTGCGCCCGAGGTTCTTGAACTCGATCCGGTCCTGCTGGGCATGCTGCGTGACGGGAGACGTCTGCAGGTAGATCGAGACGCAGCACACTGCCCGGACTGCGTTCAGATGCGCAATATCGGTACGGGATGGGATGTCGACATGCAACATGGATTGGAACTCCTCGATGGTCACGGGTGTCCTCGTGGACACCGGTCTGGTGAATGTGCACATGCGCGACGGCGGTCTCCACCGAGTGCCGAAGCCTGTGCGGGCTGCGGTCGCGGGGGGCGCACACCACCTGCGCCGGGTTACTTCTTCCCCCCTTCACGATCCACAGGTAGAAATTCAGCGCCACGATCACCAACGCCACCGCCGCGCCGATGCCCATCAGGTCGGACTCGCCGTTCCAGGACATCACATGGCCCAGGAACGTCACCGCCATGACCGCGATCACGACCGAAACCAGGCTGGTCTTCAGGTCGTCGAACGTGTGGATCTGCAGCCTCGACGCCAGGTTGAGCTCGCTGTCGATGAACAGTTCGTAGAGGCTCATCGCCATGATCAGCATCACCGTGCCGAGCAGGAACAGGTCGAAGATCTCGATGAAATAGAACATCAACTCCTTCGCGCCCTTGGTCGACACGTCGCCCGCCGCCAGTGTCCTGCCGATCACCACGACGGTATCGACGAGGCCATAGGCGAACAGCGCCATCGCGGAAGCGAGTCCGCCCAGGACGGCGCCCAGGACCATGTAGCGGCTGGCGCTCAACAGCGGCTTCAGCACGGATCGTCCCGCGGCACGGCGTCGGGCGCCTGCACACTCGTGAGGAGGCTCGCGCTGCCCGCCACCGCATGCAGGCGCAGCAGCAAGGCCACCGTCACCGCGGTGGCGGCAAAGGCGACGACCAGGCCGGTGATCACCAGCGCCTGCGGCACCGGGTCGCCGCCGAAGCCGACGGCGGCACCGCGCCGCGCGACGACGCCGAACAGCACGAACACCCCGCTGCCCAGCACGTTGAACGCCAGGATCTTGCGCAGCGGCTGGGGACTGACGATCACCCCGTACAGGCCAAGCCCGACGAGCACCGCGCCGCATACGCCGAAAATCGTCGTTTCCATCATCCGTTCCCGGACCGTTCCGGCGCGCCGGCCATCAGCATCGCCAGCGCGGCGGCGATGGACAGCGTCAGCACGACTTCGATGGTCAGGATCAGCGTCTTCGCCCAGCCGTCCGGATACGCGAGGAAAGCGCCGGCGGTGAACATGCCCGCGACGCCGATCGCGAGAAACACGACCGGGCCGACGACCAGCGCGATGCGCAGTCCGCGGCTGCGGATCGGCGGGGCCTGCCGCACGCCCGCCATCATCACCAGCAGTCCCATCGCGGCGAGGACGGTGGCGGCCTGGAATTCGCCGCCGGGACCGTTGGAACCCGCATAGAAGAGATACAGACCCACCATGATGCCGAAGGGCGGCAGTCGGCGCGCGGCGTACACGAGCACGCCATCGGGGTCGGCGTGGTGGCGCAGTCCCGGCCAGCCGCCCCAATGGCGATCTGGGGCGAGCGACCATGCGCCGACGAGTGCCAGCAGCAGCACCACGACCTCGAGCAGCGTGTCGGTCGCGCGGAACGCCATCAGCACGCCGGTGACGGGATTGCCCAGTCCGGTCGCCGGAAGATTGGCGGCGGCCAGCGGCGCCAGCGTGGGTGCCGGCTCTGGCAGCAGCAGCACGACCACGGCCAGTCCCGCCGCCACCGCGGTGGACAGCACCGCCGCGCACACGCGCAACCATGCCCGCGGCACATGCGCGTCCTCGGCAGCCTCGGTTGCGCGCAGGCGCGCGGCGGCGCCCAACAGCAGCACGCCGGTCAGCCCGCTGCCCAGCGCGACCTCGGTCAACGCAATGTCCAGCGCGTGCAGGCGCACCCACACCAGCGCAAGGATGATGCCGTACGCCACGAAGCTGACGATCGCCGCAAACGTGCTGCGGATCGCGACGACGCCGCCGGCGACGGCCAGCATGAGCAGCGCCAGACCGAAATCGAGCGCGGGCAGCACCGTCATCGCTCCTGCGCCTCCCGCCGCGCGGCGCGTCCGACCAGCTGCGACACCATCGCGCCGGCGAACAGGACCAGCACCCAGGCCCCGATCAGTTTGATGCCGGCCGAGGGGCTGCCTGAATGCGGCAGCAGTCCGATCACGATGAGGCCCAGCCCCAGGTTGTCGGCCTTGGTCAGCGCATGCAGCCGTGTCAGCGTATCGGGGAAGCGCAGCAGGCCCACCGTTCCGGCCAGGAAGAAGAAGCATCCGGCCAGCACGAAGACGTACGTGAACACCTGCAGCGCCAGGGTCATGGGCCGACCCTCGTGCCGCGCACTCCGGCGCGTTGGACAACGAGACCCGTGGCAAGGCCCGGCCGGCTCATGACGGGTCCCCGGCGCCGACGTTGTCGGACGCCGTTCCCGCGGCGCCTTTCTTCACGAACGCGATCGACGCAAACGCCGCGAGCAGGGCCATCGTCAACGCCACGTCGATGGCCGCCGGCAGGTCCACGGCCGCGCCCACGAGCAACAGTACGGCGATGCCGCCGGTACCCAGCAGTTGGGCCGCCATCATGCGATCGACGTCGGCCGGCCCCCGCAGCACGCGCACCAGCCCTACGGCCACGGTGGCGAGCACGACGCCGGCCGCGAGCAGCAGGAAATCAGGCATGGCCCGCCTCGTCGATGATGGCCCCGAGGCGCGTCTCTTCCGCGGCGAGCTGGTCCAGCACCGGTTGGCCGATGTCGAGGCAGTGATAGACGAGGCCACCGTGGTCGTCGGCGCAGGGGACGGTCCCGGGCAGCAGTCCGGTCACGGCACTGAATGCGTTGCGCGCGGAGGCGCTGCGGAACCGGATCGGATAGGTGACGAACCCCGGCCGCAACCGCAGGCTCGGAGTCGAAGGCGCGCTGCGCGACATCGATGCCGGCGACCACGGACTGCCACAGGAAGTGCGGCAGATACAGCAACAGCGCACCCCAGCGAATGCGGTAGGCGCCGGCCGGCACCAGCGCCATGCTCGCCCAGGTGGCCAGGGTCGTCGCGACGACGCCGTAGGGAAGCGCACCCGGTGCCGCGCCGGTGAGCACGAGCCAGACCACGAAGAACCCGAGCCACCGCGGCGACGGCCGCGCGCATCAAGGCGCGTCTCCGGGGGCGGCGGCGGCAATGACGCGCACTTCCATCGCGGCCAGCCGGTCGTAGAGGCGGGCCTCGTTGCGCAGAGGCCACCAGTCGTACAGGAAGATCTCGAGCGGCCGCCACAGCGCCACCCAGCTGCCGATCGCGACGCTTTCCTGCAGTACCTTGCCGAAGTCGTAGCGTCCGACGACGCCGACGACGACATCGCCCAGCACGTTGGCCGCGGTCACGAACAGGATGCCGATCACCAGGCTGACGCGGCCGACGCGAAACAGCCGCTGCAGCCGCACGCGCGACCCGGTGGCGCGCAGCGCGAAGTGATCGTGCACGGCATGCTGCAGCACGGCGGCGTCATCCGCGCGCACCGCCTGCTGGCTCAGGTGGACGACGAGTGCGAGCGGGGCGTCGCCGCGCACCTCGCTGCCCCAGTCGACGATGTACTCCTCGGCGTTCGGGTCGAGGTTCCGCTCGCGAAACGGCGCCGGATCCATCGCGTTGAAGAGCTGCCGCATCTCCGCGACGCGCAGCTCCAGCACGTGGTCCGACGCGCGCCCCGCGGCGCCCGCGGCGGGCGTTGAGTGGCCGGTGCCGGGGCGCGCGGAACGGTGGTCATGGAGGGTGCGGGCGGGTCAGCCCGGCGCGGACGCGACATCGGTGGATTTCGCGTCATCCTTGGCGAAGACCGTCACGTACAGCACCGGCAGCAGGATCAGCGTCAGCAGCGTCGCGACCAGCAGGCCGCCCATGATCGCGAACGCCATCGGGCCCCAGAACACCGTCGGCGCGATGGGGATGAGGCCCAGCACCGTGGAGATCGCGGTCAGGATCATCGGCCGCAGGCGCGACGTCGCGGCCGCCATCACCGCGTCGGGCACGTTCTTGCCTTCGGCGCGGTCGGTCTCGATCTGCACGATGAGGATCACCGCGTTCTTCGCGATCATGCCGATCAGCGCGAGGATGCCGAGGATCGCGACGAAGCCCAGCGGCCGGTTGAACGCGAGCAGCGCGAGAACGACGCCGATGAGGCCGAGCGGGAGCAGGGCGACGACCATCGCGAGGCGCCGGAAGCTCACCAGCAGCAGCATCATCGACGCCAGCATCAGCAGGATCATGATCGGGACGACCGCGAACACCGAGGCGCTCGACGTCTGGCTTTCCTCGTAGAGCCCGCCCGTCTCGAGCTTGTACGGCCGGGGCAGCTTCGCGGTGAACTCCGCGACCTTCGGCGCGAGCGCGGCGACGACGGTGTCGGGGAGGACGCCCGCGATCACGTCGGCGCGCACCGTGAGGGTGGGCACGCGGTCGCGGCGCCACACGAGCGGGAACTCCTGCTCCTCGGTGAACGACGCGAACTGCCGCAGCGGGACCATGCGCCCGCTCGGCGTGGGCACCTGCAGCGCGGACAGCGCCTCGAACGACACGCGCTCGTCGGCGGTGGCGCGGGCGACCACGTTGACGAGATAGATGTCGTCGCGCAGCTGCGTGACGGTCGAACCGGTGACGGTGGCGTTGAGCACCGACGCGAGCGTGCGCGAGCTCACGCCGAGCCGGCGCGCCTCGTCCTGGTCGACGCTGACGCGCACCTGCCGCGCCGGCTCCATCCAGTCGAAATGCACGTGGCGCGTGCGCGGGTCCGTGCCCAGGAGCTGCGCGAACTCCAGCGACAGGCGGCGCACCTCGTCCTTGTCGGGGCCGATCACGCGGTACTGCAGCGGCCACCCCACCGGCGGGCCCAGTTCGAGCGGCGACACGCGCGCCACGACGTCGGGGAACTGCTCGGCCAGCGCCTGCTCGAGCCGCGTCTGCAGCCGTTCGCGCGCCGCCAGGTCCTTGGCGACGATCACGAACTGCGCGAAGAACGGATTGGCGAGCTGGACGTTGAGCGTGAGGATGAAGCGGATCGCGCCGCGGCCGACATACGTGCTGAAGTGGTCGACGTCGGGGTCGTCCTTCAACAGCAGCTCGAAGCGCTTCGCCTGTGCCTCGGTCGCGTAGATCGATGCGTTCTGCCGCAGCGTCAGGTCGACGGTCAGCTCCGGACGATCGGACGCCGGGAAGAACTGCCGCGGCACGTACTGCGACAGCACGATGGCCACGGCGAACGCGACCAGCGTGAGCCCGATGGTGATCCAGCGCGCGCGGATCGCGCCGCGCAGGAACGCGCTGTAGCCGGCGAGGAGCTTGCTCGGCTTCTCCTCGGCGCCCGCCTTGGGTGCCTTGAGGATCGCCTTGCCCACCAGCGGCGCGAACAGCACGGCGACGAGCCAGGAGACGAGCAGCGACATCGCGACGACCGAGAAGATCGAGAACGTGTACTCGCCTGCGGAGCTCTGCGCGAACCCGATCGGCACGAAGCTCGAGATCGTGACCAGCGTGCCGATCAGCATCGGCGCCGCCAGCGTGCGGTACGCGAACGTCGCCGCCTCGTCCTTCGAGTCGCCGGCGCCCAGCCGCCGGATCATCGCGTCGACGGTGGTCATCGCGTCGTCGACGAGCAGCGTCAGCGCGATGATCAGCGCGCCGAGCGAGATGCGGTGCAGGTCGGTGTTGGTGATGTCCATCACCGCGAACACGATCGCCAGCGTCAGCGGGATCGCCAGCGCGACGACGGCACCCGGCCGCACGCCGAGGCTCACGAAGCTGCAGACGAGGATGATCAGGATCGCCTGCCACAGCGACGTCATGAAGTCGCCGATCGCGATGTCGACCGACACCGCCTGGTCGGCGACGAGGACCGGCTCGATGCCGACGGGGAGGTTCGCGCGAATGTCGTCCATCTCGCGGCGCACGTTCTTGCCGAGCGCCAGGATGTCGCCGGCGTCGCGCATCGCGATGGCGAGGCCGATCGCCGGCTTGCCGTTCACGCGGAACATCGGCTGCGGCGGATCGACGAAGCCGCGGCGGACCGTCGCGATGTCGCCCAGCCGGAAGATGCGGTCGCCGGTCACGAAGTTCACGTTCTCGATGTCGCGCTCGTTCTCGAACGCGCCGGTGACGCGCAGGAACACCCGCTCGTCCTCGGTCTGGATCACGCCGGCCGGGCGCACCAGGTTCTGCGCCTGCAGCGTGGCGAGGATCGTCGGCACGTCGAGCCGCAGGCCCGCGAGCCGTTCGGTCGAGAACTCGATGAAGACCTGCTCGTCCTGCGCGCCCAGCACCTCGATCTTCGAGACGTCGGGCACCTGCAGCAGTCGCGAGCGCGCCGCCTCGACGTAGTCGCGCAGTTCGCGGAACGTGAAGCCGTCGGCGGTGAACGCGTAGATGATGCCGAAGGTGTCGCCGAAGTCGTCGTTGAAGAACGGCCCGACCACGCCCTGCGGCAGCGTGCCGCGGATGTCGCCGATGTTCTTGCGCACCTGGTACCAGACGTCGGCGATCTCCGCCGGCGGCGCCGACTGCTTCACGTCGACGAAGATCGTCGTCATGCCGGCCGTCGTGTAGCTGCGCACGTGGTCGAGGTGCCGCGTCTCCTGCAGCGTGCGTTCCAGCCGCTCGGTGACCTGCTTCAACGTTTCCTCGACCGTCGCGCCCGGCCAGGCGGCGGCGACGATCATCGTCCGGATGGTGATCGCGGGGTCCTCGCCGCGACCCAGGCGCATGAACGACAGCGTGCCCGCGACGACCGCGACGAACATCATGAAGACGACCAGCGAGGGCCGCTTCAGCCCCCACTCCGAGAGATTGGGGCCGATCACTTGCGGTTCGCTTCGAGCAGGCGGACCTTCTGGCCCGGACGCAGCGCCTGGATGCCCGCGGTGACGACGACGTCGCCGGGATTGAGGCCCGAGGCGACCTCGACGCGCGCCGGATCCGACGAGCGGATCTCGATCGCGCGCGAGCTGACGGTTCCCGTCTTCGGATCGACCACCCAGACCGCGGTCTGCCGATCCGTGCGGCTCACCGCGGAGGGCGGAATCTCGATGGCCGGCGCCGATGCGAGCTTCATGCGGCCGGTCACCGTGGTGCCGAGGCGCATCGCCGCGGGCGGATTGACGAGCCGCACCTTGACCCGGAACGTGCCCGTGACCGGGTCGGCGCGCGGCGCGACCTCGCGCACCACGCCGGTGGCGGTGACGTTCGGGTCGGAGGTCAGCACGACGGTGATCTGGGCATTCGCGGGTGCGGCATCCTTGATCCGCGCGGGCACGTCGAAGGCGGCGTCGCGGCCGCCTTCGCGCGCGACCTGCGACGATCATGCGCCCGGCCCCGACCACTTCGCCGGGCTCGGCGCCCGTCGCCGTCACCACGCCGGCCACGTCCGAGACGAGCCGCGTATAGCGAGAGCCGGTTCTCGCCGAGCGTGACCTGCGACTGCGCGGTCTCGACCTGCGACTCCGCGCCCTTCAGCGCCGACTCGGCCTGTTCGAACGACGCGCGCGACACGGCGTTCTCGGCGACCAGGTCGCGGAAGCGCGTGAAATTGTTGCGCGCCTCGCTCAACTGCGCGCGCGCGGCGGTGAGTTGCGCGCGTGCGGCCAGCAGCGCCGATTCCTCGTTCTGCGAATCGAGCCGCGCGATCAGCTGGCCCGGCCGCACCGTGTCGCCGACGTTCGACCAGCCGCTCGAGCATCCGGCCGTCGATCCGGAACGACAGGTTGATCTCGGTCTGCGCCTGGATGCTGCCGGTCAGCGCGATCGTTTCGCCGGCCGCGCGCTTTTCGATGGTGATCGCCCGGACCGGACGCACTTCGGGCGCGGGCGGCTCGGCCGCGCGATTGCACGCCGACAGCAGTCCCAGCGCAGCGGCCGCCAGCAGTGCCGTCGTCGCCGCGGCATGGCGCGGCCGCGCGCGGCCCGGCGCGGGGCGCTCGCGTCCCGGGGCCGCGGGGACGTCCTGATCTCGGGGTTCTGCCACCAAGCGCTTGCTGGATTCCATGGGTGTCTCGGTCATCATGCGTGGACGCTGCATCGAGTGGCGATGAAGTCGTGCCTGCGGTCGCCCCGGTCGGCGCTGCACGCGCGCACCGGGAAGGTGTGGGTCGGTCCGGCGCAGGCGCGCGCAGGCGCACGAGCACCGCGTGCGACGGCGACGCGGTTCGCGCGGCACGCGTGCCGTGGAACCTGACCGCCGTTGCGGTCGCGCGGTGCGATTCGGAGAGGGCGCGGTACGTCGCGCTCGCATACGACGGAAGGCACGCATTCCGGGCGCCGTCGGGTTTCACGCATGGGTTGCGCCCTGGAAATTGGGTGTTCGCGAAGACGTCGGTGGAGCGTATCCGCAGGCTGCGGCAACGTCCAGTAAACCAAAGGTGTACTAAACCTTGTCGGTACTCACAATCGGGTTCGAATGTGGCAGTCTGCGCAATCGCCGGTGGGCCGCCGCACGTGTGCGACGAATCACGCACCCGCGGGTGCGTCGGCCAAGGTGGTGCGCAAGGTGCGGCGACCAGCGCCGCTGCGCTCCGTCGACGTTGCCCGCCGCATCCGGATCAATGACAGGGAGAGGAACGTGCGCGTTCGCGGCATTCGCAATGGCGTGGACGTTCGCATGCATGGCATGCGGTTGGATCACCGCGACGGGACAGTCGCTCGTGCATGCGCCCGCCGACTGCCACACGATCGCCGTCGCCGCCGACCGGCTCGCCTGCTACGACCGCGCGACCGGCCGCCGTGCCGACGCGCCCGCCCCGTCGACGAAGCCGGCCGCGCCGGCGCAGGCCACGGTGTCCGAGCCCGACGCGATCCGCACGGAGCAGGGGTCCCTCGCGCGCGCCGCGACGTCGTCGATGCTCGACGAGGCATGGGACTTCGAACGCGTCGTCGCCTCCGTACGACATCCGCTTCTACCTCGCCAACTACCTGCTCATCGGCCGCTACACGAACGACGTCAACAACGCGCCGTTCACGCCGATCTTCGACGCGGCCGGCATTCCGCAGGAAGACCTGAACCCTACCGAGGCGAAGTTCCAGTTCAGCTTCAAGGGCCGCCTGTGGACGACCGAGGATCGCCAGTGGGGCGTGTGGGCGGCGTACACGCAGCAGAGCCAGTGGCAGCTCTACAACGGCGACGTGTCGCGGCCGTTCCGCGAAACCAACTACATGCCGGAGACTCTTCGTCAGCTACCGACCGGACGTGGCGCTGCCGGGAGGCTTCCGCTGGGGGCTGCTCAATGCCGGCTACAACCACCAGTCGAACGGACGCTCCGACGCGCTGTCGCGCAGCTGGGACCGCCTGTTCGTCGAATTCGGCGCGGAGCGCGAGAACCTGGTGCTGGGCGCGAAGCTCTGGTACCGGCTGCCGGAGGGCGACGACACGGACGACAACCCCGACATCACGGACTACCTGGGCCATGGCGAGCTCTCGGCCCTCTACCGGTGGCGCGGCAACAGCTTCGCGGGCACCGCTGCGCGGCAACGTGAGCACCGGCAAGGGCGCGGTGCAGTTCGGCTGGACGTCGCCGCCCTTCCTCGGACCCCTGCGCGCGTACGTGCAGGTCTTCTCGGGCTACGGCGAGAGCCTCATCGACTACAACTGGAAGCAGACGACCGTCGGTGCCGGCATTGCGCTGAGCGACGGGCTGTAGGGCCGGGCCGCGGAACCCATTCGACCCGGACCCGCGAGTCGCACCCATGCCCAGCCACGACCCCGGTTCGCCTCCGGCCAGCGGCGCCGTCGCCGGACGCGTGGACGACGCGCAACTCGTCGCACGCGAACGGCGGCATCTCGAGGAATTGATCGCGCAGGTGCCGGGGGTCGTGTGGGAGGCACAGCCGCGCGGGTCCGACGGTGCGCTGGTCGCGCATCTCGTGAGCCGGCAGGCGGAGACGCTGCTCGGCCATCCGCTTTCCCGCTGGCGCGAGACGCCGGAGTTCTGGCTCGAAATCACCCATCCGGAAGACCGCGAGCGGGTCCGCCAGGCGGCGCGCGAGGTCATGCGCGGCGGGGGCATCGCCACGCTGGGCTTCCGCTGGCTGCACCGCGAGGGCCGCGTGCTGTGGATGGAGGCGCACTGCGCCGTGCTCGACAACGGCGATGGCACGCCGGTGGGCATGCGCGTCGTGGCCGTCGACATTTCGCGCTGGCAGCACGTCGAGGAGGATGCGCGGCGGCAGCGCGAGAAGTTCGAGCACGCCGCACGCGTGACGACGTTGAACCAGCTCGCCGCATCGCTCGCGTACGAGCTCAACCAGCCGCTCAACGCGATCCTCAACAACGCGGAGGCCGCGCGGCTGAAGCTCGAACGGCGCCGGCCGCCGCTGACCGAGATCGCCGAGATCCTGGACGACATCGTCGCGGACGACCAGCGCGCGGGGGACATCATCCGCTGCGTGCGCGACCAGGTCCGCCTGGCCGCGGCCGAGATGACCGCGCTGGACCTCAACAGCGTGCTCGACGACATCGCGAGCCTGATGCACAGCGAGGCGCTGTTGCGCGGCGTGACGCTCGAGTTCGTCCGTTCGCCGACGCGCATCGTCGTGAACGGCGACCGGGTCCAGCTGCAACAGGTGCTGCTGAATCTCGTCGCCAATGCCTTCGACGCGGTTCGCCCGAATGCCCGGGTCCACCGGCGCGTCGTCGTGCGCGCGTTGTGTTCCGGCGCCAGTTTCGCCGCCGTCGCGGTCGAGGATTCCGGTCCCGGCGTCGACCCCGGCATCCTCGATCGCGGCCGCAACTCCCCAGTGCCGGGTGGCAGCGGGGGCCGAAGCGTCGGCCACGGACTCGCGATCGCCAGCGGGATCGTCGATGCCCACGCGGGGCGTCTCTGGGCGGCGAATCATCGCGGCCGGGGCGCTTTGTTCGTCGTGGGCTTTCCGGTGGTGGATCAACCGCTTCCGCACTGACGGCGATCCGCGTCGCGCGTCCGTGAGCGGGCGGACGCAACCGCGCCCGCGCCGCGTCCACGGCGGCATTTGTCCAACCCTCCGCGGCGGCCTTTGTCGAACCCCTCGGGCGTTCCGGCGCTGCGTCATGGTGATAACGTTTCGTTATACCGTACTGCACAAATGCTTAGTATCGGCGGAGGGTCGAACTGCCTAAAATCGCTTCGCGTGCACAGCGCAACATTGCGCTGCGGCACCGAATCCACTTCCACGAAGAACGGGGTCTGTCTCATGCCGAACGCGAGTACCGAGTCTCTTCGCCGCGGGGACCCGCGATCGCGCAACCTGACAACCCAATCGTCCTTGACAACGCGGTCCGGACGCGCGGCTCCCGGACGGTTGTGCCGCCGCAAGGCGCGCAAGCCGGGCGGCGCCTGACATGGTCTCCCGCGCGCATCGTTTACGTGGTGGACGACGACCCTTCCGTGCGCCGTGGCCTGACGCGACTCCTGTCGGAATTGGGCTTCGACGTCGCGGCCTTCGGGTCGGGCGAGACGTTTCTTGCCTGCGCGCAGTTCGACGGGCCCTGCTGCGTCGTGCTCGACGCGCACCTGCCGGGTCTCGACGGCTTCGACGTGCATGCGCAGATCCAGCGCCAGCGCCACGACGTCCCGGTCATCTTCATCAGCGGCCACGGCAGCATCGCCATGAGCGTCCGCGCGATGAAGCAGGGCGCCATCGATTTCCTGACCAAACCCGTGAGCCAGATGCGAGTTGCTGCCGGCCATCGCGCTTGCGCTTGCGCGGAGCGAGGGCTGGCATGGCGCGCGCGCGCAGCAGTGCGGTGGCGCGGGACCGTTATGCGCGGCTGACGCCGCGCGAACGCGAAGTGCTGACGCTGGTACTCGCGGGAAAGCGCAACAAGCAGATCGCGAGCGTGCTGGGGAGCCAGGAGGCCACGGTGAAGGTGCACCGGTCGCGTCTCATGCGCAAGCTGGAGACGCGCTCGCTCGCCGAACTGGTTCGCCTCGGGCAGCAACTCGACGTCGAGACCGCGGATCCGGAAACGTGCATGGTCCCCGCGGGCCGCGGATTCGAGGTCGCGCGCCCGACGGCGATCGTGACCTGGCCGCAGAGCGTCGCGGTGTCCTGAGCCGGTCCTCGATGTCGTGGCGCGCCGATGGCGCGCCACGTCCGGCGGTCAGCGCGGCACCCGTCCTGCGGGTTGGCGCGAATGGGTCCCGCCGCGGCTGCGCCCGGCCGCGACATCGCACCCGCGCCAGCCGCGCGTGCACCCGAACACCGCCATCCGCATTGTCGACCGATAGCGAGGTCGACGCCAGCGATCGGCCGGCGCCGCGTGCGCTACGTCCGTGCGCCGGTGGGCATCGGCGCCACAGCCGGACGCGATGCGTAAACCATAGTGGCATATCGCAATCCGCGTTGACGGTATACGGTGTAGCGGTTGTCCGTGGGGCCGCACGTCGCCGCCGAGGCGGCATGCGGCACGCGGCATTGGTCGGGACCGTCCGGCCTCGCGCCGGCGCCGATGGGTGTGACGGGAGGGTCCCGCGCACTTGTCCGGCGGACTCGGGCGATGGTTGTGCCTGGACCCGGACGTTGCGTACTTCCCATTTCATCGAGGAGATCATCTTGGCAATCAAACGACCGTTGCAGACCATGCTGTTCGCGATCACCGTCGCGGCAGGCCTGGCGTGCACCAGCGCAAGCGCGCAGGAAATTCCCGTCGTGACGGGGGTGCACTGGACCGCGTCGCCCGAAGTGGCGAAGAAGGCGTACCTGATCGGGATCGCGAACGCGATCCAGGTCGAGGCGGCGTACGAGGGCACCAATCCGCCGGCGGATGGCCAGAGCCTCGTGCCGCGCCTCACCCGGGGCTTGAAGGGCCAGACGCTCGACAGCGTGCGCGAAGGCCTCGACGGCTATTACGCGAAGAACCCGGACAAGCTCTCCCGGCCGGTCATCGAGACGATCTGGTTCGAGATGGTCGTGCCCGGCCTCGCCAAGAACAAATAGCGGAGACGAACGATGAAGCGACTTGGATGGATGGCGGCCATGGCGGCCGTGGCGGCGGTGATCGGCTGCACGAACATGACACCGCAGCAGCAGGGAACGATGAGCGGTGCCGCGATCGGCGCCGGTGCGGGCGCGGGCATCGCGGCCATTTCCGGCGGCAATGCGTGGACGGGCGCGGCGATCGGTGGTGTCGCCGGCGGCGTCGCGGGCAACATCCGGGGCAGCCGGGTGCAGTGATGCACTGACGCAGGCACGCAGCGCGCATTGCGCGTGGCGTGCCTGCCGGGTCTCCCGTACGGCGCCGGCGCTAGGACTTCGCCGGAGCCGGTTCGGCCGCCGGCAGCTTCGGCGGCGGCGGAGGGTTCGACGAGCGTGACGACGGCGGCGTGAAGCCGGGCGTGCCCCAACCCAGCCAGTTGTCGCGGCTCGAAAACCACGCGCGCGTCCGGTAGTTCGCGTCCCAGTATTCGGCGACGGAGAACGCGACGGTCTGCGGATGACGTACCCGCGTCGACTGGCGCAGGTCGGTGGCCCGCACCCAGCCCCGTGTGCGGCCGGACTGGATGTCGCACCACTGGCGATTCTGCGTGCAGCCGAACAGATGCACGTTCGAGTTCGTCGGCAGGCGGGTCACCTGCGGAAACACGTGGTCGGGCCCGGCACGCACGACGGTGGCGCGCTGCGTGACGTCCATCTGGGCCGATGCCGCCTGCGCGAACAGGAGGGCGAGCGGCAGGGCGAGCAGCGGGCGCAGGCGAATCGGCATCGGTCACTCCGGCGAAGGATCGACGAACATCATCGCAACGATCGGGCGATCGCGCAATTCGCCCATGGTTTACCCGAATGCGCGCAAATGTGCGCAAGTCGCGAATGCGTGAAGTCGCGAATGCGTGCAGGTGCCCGCGGATGAGCGCACGCGTTCGTCAGGCGCGCCGTCGCATCGTGATTGCATCTTCCTGCTCGAGTTCCTCGAGCCGCGTCTCGACGCCGTAGAGCGTGCGGTCGAGTTCGGGCAGCAGCACGTCCTGCAGCGCACGCGCGCGGCGCACCGAGCGGCGGTACTCCTGCGACAGCCGTTCGAGGTTGCCCGCGACGGCACCGGCCGCGGCGGCGGCGGTCACCACGACAAGGAACGCCTGCCGGCAGGCTTCGGCTTCCGGGGATGCATTGACGGCGCGCGGCGCGGCGGCAGGCGTGCCTCCCCACGTCACGTCCTGCAGCCGCACCCCCATGATCGAACGCGCGCTCCGTGCGAGCGTGGCACTCGCCTGGTCGGGCGCCGGATAGACGAGGAGGCCTTCGAGCCCATGCCGGCCGATCGCGGCGCCCAGGGCTGCGTTCGCCGCCGTCTGTGCGGCGGCGAGCGCCTGGGTGAGCCTGGCGTAGTGTGCAAGCTCGCGCAGGATCGCGCCGGCCAGCAGCAGGCACTTCTCGTCGAGGAACACGTAGCCGTCGCGCATCGCGCGCCGCTCGTCCTTCAATTCGAGCGCGACGGCGCGGGTGGGGCTGACCTCAGCCATGGACGAGTCCGTGCGCGGCGATTTGCGCATCCGAGAGCCGCGTCAGTTCGCCGACGGGCAGTCCCGCGAGCAGCAGCCAGCCCTCCGCCATGCTCTGCTCGAGCGTGCGCGGTCCGTCCTGCCGGATGAGCCGGTCCTCGAAGGCCGCGCCGAAGGTGAGGTACTGCCGGTCCGTGTCGGCCAGGCCTTCCTCGCCGACGACGCTCGCGAGCACGCGGGCCTGCACCGCACGCGCATACGCGGCGTAGAGCTGGCTCGACAGCGCCGGATGGTCCGGATGCGTGTACTTGCCGCCGGTGCCGTCCTTCATGAGCCGCGACAGCGACGGCAGCACGTCGATCGGCGGATAGACGGCGCGCCGGTCGAGGTCGCGCGACAGCACGATCTGGCCTTCCGTGATGTAGCCGGTGAGGTCGGGGATCGGGTGGCCGATGTCGTCGGCCGGCATCGTGACGATCGACAGCTGCGTCAGCGTGCCCTTGGAGCCGCGGATGCAGCCGGCGCGCTCGAAGAGGCTCGCCAGGTCCGAGTAAAGGTAGCCGGGGAATCCCTTGCGGCTCGGGATCTCGCCCTTCGACGAACTCACCTCGCGCAGCGCCTCCGCGTAGTTGGTCATGTCGGTGAGGATCGCCAGCACGTGCTTGCCCTCGACGAACGCGAGATACTCGGCCGCGGTCAGCGCGAAACGCGGTGTCAGCAGCCGCTGCGTGGACGAGTCGCTCGCGAGGTTTAGGAAGAGCGCCGTGCGCTCGAGCGCACCGGTTTGCTCGAGGCTCTTGCGGAAGAACTCCGCGCTGTCGTAGGGCACGCCGATGCCCGCGAACACGATCGCGAAGTTGCCTCCACCGTCGCCGCCGTCGCCGCCCTGGCGCAGTCGCGCGTGGCGAGCGATCTCCATCGCGAGCCGGTCGTGCGGCAGGCCGCCGCCCGAGAAGATCGGCAGCTTCTGGCCGCGCACGAGGCTGTTCATGAGGTCGAGCGCGGTGACGCCGGTCTCGATGAAGTCGCGCGGGCCCTCGCGCGCGTAGGGATTGATCGGGAGTCCCTCGATCCGGTGCGTCTCGCGCACGGCGATCGGCGGTCCGCCGTCGATCACCTGGCCCACGCCGTTGAACACGCGGCCCAGGATCGACGGCGACAGTCCGAACGTCAACGGCTCGCCGCGGAAGCGCACGACGGTGTCCGCGAGCGCCAGGCCCGACGTCGACTCGAGCACCTCGATCGTCATGAACGCGTCGTCGATCGCCGCGATGCGGCCGAGCCGCGGGCGCCCGTCGCGGCCCGTGATCTCGACCGCGTCGTGCAGCCCCACGTCGACCGTGCGGCGCAGGAACAGCATCGGACCTTCGAGGCGCGCGGCCGCGCCTTCAACCGTCAGTCGCATGCTGCGTCTCCTGTGCGTGCAGCAGCGCGGCGAACTCGCGGTCGAGCGCGGCCTCGAGGTCGGCCAGTCGCGCGACGTCGGCGTCGCCGATGTCCTCGGCCATCCGCTGCAGCGGTCGCAGCGACGGCAGCGCCTTCAGCTGGTCCGCGGATATGCCGGCGGCCACCGCCGCGTCGGCGTGGTCGATGAACTTGTCGAGCAGTTGCATCATCGCCGCCTGCCGCGCCGGCGAACAGACACGGTCCGTGTCGGAGAACGCCGACTGGCGCAGGAACGCGTCGTTGACGATCTCCGCGCACAGCAGCGTCACCTGCTGCCTGTGCGGCAGCGCGTCGCGGCCGATGATGCGCGCCATGCGCTCGAGCCGCGCCTGCTCGTCGAGCAGCGTCAGGAACCGGCGCCGCAATCGCCACCAGTGCACGTTGCCGTGCGCGGCCCACCATGGCGCGAATGCCTGCGCGTCCTCCGCGTACGACAGCAGCGGATGCACGGCCGGATAGAAGCGCGCCTGCGCGCGCTTCACGTCGAGCGCCCAGTACGCCTTCACGTAGCGCTTGGTGTGGCTCGTCACGGGCTCCGACAGGTCGCCCGACGGCGGACTGATCGCGCCGATCACGGTGACCGAGCCCGCGCCGGCGCCGAGCGTCTCGACCAGCGCCGCGCGTTCGTAGAAGTCCGCGAGCCGCGACGACAGGTAGGCGGGATAGCCGCCTTCGCCCGGCAGTTCGCCGAAGCGTCCGGACACTTCGCGCAGCGCTTCGGCCCAGCGGCTCGTCGAGTCCGCCATCAGCGCGACGGCCAAGCCCTGGTCGCGGAAGTACTCGGCCACGGTCACCGCGCTGTAGATCGACGCCTCGCGCGCCGCCACCGGCATGTTCGACGTGTTGGCGATGATCACCGTGCGCTCCATCAGCGGCCGTCCGGTGACGGGATCGGTCAGCGTCGGGAACTCCTCCAGCACGCCGGCGAGTTCGTTGCCGCGCTCGCCGCAGCCCAGGTACACGATCACGTCCGCGTCGCAGCCCTTGGCGAGCGCCTCGAGCAGCACCGTCTTGCCCGTGCCGAACCCGCCGGGAATCGCCGCCTTGCCGCCCTTCGCGACGGGGAAGAGGCTGTCGAGGATGCGCTGGCCGGTGACCAGCGGCGCAAGCGTGGGCAATCGCGCGCGCACGGGGCGCGGCACGCGCACGGGCCAGGCATGGCCCATCGCGATTGCGTGGCGCGCGGGCGCGCCTTCGCCGTCGCCCAGCGCGCACAGCGGCTCGCTGTCGAGATACGTGCCCGCGGCCGCGATGCGCACGACGGTGCCCGCGGCGTCGGGCGGCACGAGGCAGCGCTGCATGCGGCCGGACGCACCGGTGACTTCGCCGAAGATCGCGCCGCCGCCGAGGACGTCGCCCGCGCGCACGCGCGGCTCGAACGCGAACGCGGTCGGCGCCGCGGCGCGCAGGCCCGGCGCGACGTGCGTGCTGCCGGTGCCCGACAGCGGACGCAGCAGGCCGTCGAAGATGTTGCCGAGGAGGCCCGGTCCCAGGCCGATCGCCAGCGGCGAGCCGTCGCCGACGACTTCGGTGCCCGGGCGCAGGCCCGTCGTGTCTTCGTACACCTGCACGACGATCTCGTCGTCCTGCAGGCGGACCACTTCGCCCAGCAGCGCCTGCGGGCCGACGCGCACCGCCTCGCGCATCGCGAACGGGCCGTCGGCCTTCGCGCGCAGCACGGGGCCGCTGATCCAATGCACGAGGGCGCGACTCATGGGCAGACCTTCCTGCGGCTCACGTTGGTTTCGCCCTTGGGGCGGTCCTTCGCGCTCATGCGCCGGCCTCCAGGAGGCCCAGCAGGCGCGAGCCGAGCGCACCGCGGTCGGACAGGATGCCGGCGAGCGAGCCGTCGATCACGTTGCCCGCGGCGGCGATGCGCAGCCCCGCGGCGATGCCCGGATCGCCGACGAACGAGGGCGCCGACGCCAGCACGGGCTCGAGCCGGGCGGACAACGCCTGCTGTTCGCCGCGGTCCCATCCGGGGGGATGCGCGATGCGCCATGCGTCGCGCGGCAAGGCGGCGAGCGCGCCCGCGACGACGGCGTCGATCCACGCGCCGCGCAGCGCGTCGTCGTGCCAATGGCGCGCGAGCGCGTCGGGCAGCCGCGCGAGCCCCAATGCCAGCAACGCGGACGCGCGCTGCTGCGCATGCCGTCGGCGGCGCGTCGCGAGGTCGGCCTCCGCGGCGGCGATCTCGCTCGCGGCCCGCTGCCTTTCCTCGGCGAACGCCTCGCGCATCCGCAGCCGCGCATCGGCGTGCGCCTGCGCGAGCAGCGCGCCGTTACGCCGGCCGGTCTCGCGGGCGATCGCGTCGCAGCGGGCCTGCCGGTCCGCCTCGACCAGGGCCAGCAGATCCGCGGTGCGCGCTTCCAGCGTCATGCCTCGAGCCCCAGTTGACCGCGCAGCCGCGCCGCGAGATCGGGCGGCGCGACGTCGCCATGCGCATCGGCGACGATGACGACGACGGGTGCCAGCGCCGCCAGCGCGGCGCGCAGTGCCGGCGCGTCGACGCGCGCGGCGAAGGCGGCGGTGATGAGCACGAGCGGCGCCGTCGCACGCGCGTCGGCGAGCGCGGCGGTTTCCGCGCCGGGCGGCGGCGAGTGCACCTTGGCGCCGGCGAGCCGGTACCCCGCCGCCGTGACTTCGTCGCCGATGAAAGCCGGTGCGCTCACTGGACTACCTGCGTGCTGCGCACGCTGGCGCATCGAGCACTCTGGCGCTCGGGCCGGCCCATCGCGCTCGCTGGACGGCCTTCGTGCTGCGCACTCCGGCATTCGCGCTCGGGGCGGCCCATCGCGCTCATCAGGCGAGCCGGTTGAGGATCAGGATCGACACGATGAGGCCGTAGATCGCGATGCCTTCGGCGAGTCCGACGAAGATCAGCAGGCGGCCGAAGAGTTCGGGCTTCTCGGCCAGCGCGCCGATCGCCGCGGTACCGACCTTGGCGACGGCGAAGCCGGCACCGAGCGCGGCGAGGGCCGTGGACAACGCGGCGGCGACCAGCCCGTAGCTCCAGGCTTCCGCGCCCAGGCCGCCGAAGGCGGCCGGTGCCGCGAGCGCGGGCGGCACGGCGACCAGCAGTGCCGTCGCTGCGGCAGCGAGCACCAGCGCCACCGCGACCAGCGCGGCCATGAACCGGAACGTGGGCTTCATCGTGAGGTCTCCTGCGAAAGGGAAGGCGGTGAGGGCAACGGGCGGAACACCCGGCCCTCGGCGACGAGGAAGCGGGTGAAGAACTCGAACAGCACGAGGCGCGTCGTCTGGATCGACACGACGAGGCCCTCGAGCACGATCACGACGATGTTGCCGACGACGAGAATGACCATGCCGGCGATCGCACTGTCGGTCGCGCCCATCAGCGCCACGATCGCCGACGACAGGCCGGCGTGAGCGAGCGCGAACGCGCCGACGCGCGCGAACGAAAGCGTGTTGATGAGGATCTGCAGCGTGCGCTCGGCGAGCTCGCCGAGCGCCGTCAGCCCGGCCAGCGCGCGCCGCGCGTGCCACGCATGGCCGCCGCAGAAGACGAGTGCCCCCAGTGCCGCGACGACGAAGCCGGGGGGCCAGAAGAGGCACGTAAGGAGGCCCAGATAGACGGCGATCAGACCCGCATCGGTGACGAGCCACACGGCGAAGTCGCCGCGCCAGTGCGCCTCGATCGCGCGCAGTGCCAGGCCGATCGTCATCAGCACGCCGCCGCCCACCAGCGGCACCAGCAGCACCGTGAGCGGGTCGGACAGCGGCGCGATCCACAGCGGATGCATGAGATGCAGGCTGAACACGCTGCCGAACAGCAGCCCGAAGAATGCCGCCGCGATGCCGCCCGCGATGAACAGGCGCGCGAGCGGCCAGCGCTTGCGCAAGCTGAAGCCGGCGATCGCGATGACGAGTCCCTGGCCGACGTCGCCGAACATGTAGCCGAACATCAGCGGGACCGCGACGGCGAGCAGCACGCTGGGGTCCGCCTCGTCGCGCGACGGCATTCCGAGCGCGCGGCAGAAGACCTCGAACGGCCGCGCCCACGGCGGGTTCGCGAGCAGCAGCGGCGGCCGCGCACCCGCGGGCACCGGCGGATAGTGGACGATCGCGCGCGCGCCGGAGCGCTCGATCGCGTGCGCCAGGACCCGGTCGGCGACATCGCTGGTCCAGCCGGTGATCCGGCAGAACAGCGCGCCCGCGTCGAGCGAGCGCACGTTCTGCAGCAGCCACTGCAGGCGCCATGCGTTGGCGAGCGACTCGCGCAGTCCATGCCGGTCGTTGAGTTCGGCGAGCCGCGCGGTCGCCTGCGCGTCGGCGCGCGCGAGTTCGGCCAGGCGCGCCGCGATGTGCTCGTCGTTGCGCGTCATGTCCGCCACGAGCCACGTCGGCATGTCGTAGACGTGCCCCTTGCTGGCGACCGCGGCTTGCGCCAGCTGCTGCAGTTCGTCGGCGGTTCCGACGGCCAGCGCGTGCAGCTCGCCCTCGGCGACGAACCGGCGCAGCAGCAGCCGCTCGGGGATCGCGGGATCGGCGTCCGGCGCGAAGACGAAGAGCCGCACGCGCACCAGCGGCCCCGTCGATGCCAGGCGCGGGAGGTCGATCGAACTCGCGGCCAGCGCCCGGAACACGCGGCGCCAGCGTTCGAGCGCGGTGCGTTCGGCGGCCGCGTCCTGCAATTGCCGGATCAGCGGCTCGGCGTCCTGCGACCATGCGCGCAACTGCACGAGGCAGCGCTCGAGCGTGCGCGCGGGGGGTTCGGGAAACTTCGAGGCGACCAGACCCGCGATCGGCCAGTACGCCTGGTAGCGCAGCGCGAGTTCGCCGAACTCGGACAGCCGCGGGCGCAGGTCGGCGAGTTCGTCCGGAAGCGCGCTGCACGGCGCGGATTCGAGCTCGACCGCGCCGGTGCGCGCCAGCGCCTCGATCGCCAGCGCCGCGTCGTCGCGCGCGGCGAGGATCTCGAACCAGCGGGCGGGTTGCGGACGGATCATGCGGCCAGCGGTTGCGCGGGAAGCGTGCGGCGGCGCAGGAGCTCGCCGCGAATGCGCTCGTACTCGAGCGCCGCCAATGCGATGAAGACGAACGCGGCTGCCGGGTCGATTCCCGCGCGCCGGAACAGCGCCGTGAGTCTTGCGTCGAGTTCGCGCCGCAGCCGGCCGCCGTCGGCGGGATGGGCGGTCGCGAAGGCGCGCTCGTGCGCTTCTATCGTCGCCGCGAGCTGCGTCAGGACCGGCGATGCCGCGACCGGGCAGGGGAGCCGCGCGTCCCACCCGGACCGCCAGGCCCGGATGAGATGCGTCGCGCCCCCCGGGGCCGCTTCGCGCAGCGCGGCCAGGTCATCGCCCGCGACGGCGCGGTGCGCGGCGGTGGCCGACCCGAGCACGGGCTCGTCGCGCAGCCACGCCGGTTCCGCATCCGCGGCGGCGAGATGCAGCAGCACGGGCAGGTCGATCAGGTGCGCGCACCACGCGACGGCGCCGGTCCACTCGTCGGGCATCCAGCGCGCGACATCGGCGACGAGCGCCCGCAGGTGCCGGCGCGCGGCGGACTCGATCGCGTGCGGTGCCGCGTCGGCGCCGACGCCGACCACCCAGACGGCCAGCGGCGACGCGCGCACGAGCGCCAGGAAGGCCGCGAAGTCGCGGACGGGCTCGATCCGGCGCCACAGCGCCTCGCCGGCGCGCGCGCCTTGCCGCGACCACATCCGCGTGAACGCGTACTCGACGCTGCCGGCGGCGATCATCTCGGCCCCGCGACGAGTTCCGCGGCCAGCGTGGCCAGCGCGCGCTCGAGCGCAGCCAGTTCGGACGGCGTCAATGCGTGATGTTCCGCGAGCGCCTGCCCTTCGGCGGCGGCGGCGGCAACCCGGGCGGCAACGGAGCGCTCGAAGGCGGCGCGCACGCCGGCGATCCTCGCATCGGTGCGCTGCACGAGGGCCCGCACGGCGGCACGCGCGGCTTCCGCATCGACGAGCGCCTGGCGTTCCGCTGCCAGCACCGCGGCGCGGGCCGCGTCTTCCGCGGCGAGCACGCGTGCGATCGCGGACTCGACCGCTTGATCGGGCGGCAGCGCATCCTTCGTCCGCGACAACCGCGACACGGGGCACCCCCGAATTCCCATCCGAGAACCCACGGCGCGGCATGGTCCACGCCGTCGACGCGGCATGGTCCGCGTCATCCTCTGCATCGTGCGCGCGGCGTGCCCGGCGCTCGTTGACGCAAGTCAGCGGTGCGCGCGTTAGGGAACGTCCGCAAGCAGGCGTCCACGGCCGTGGTGACGCGAGGCTTGGCGGCGGCCGTCGCTCACCGCACGGCACGCTGAAGTCAGGCGGCCGCCCTGCGGCTCAGCGGCGCTGGCTGACTTGAAACGATGTCGTGCGCGAACGCGTCGTGCCGAAGGCCCGGCTTGCGCAGAGCTTCCTGGCGGACGCGCGGGCGATCGCGCGACGGCGCTGAGACCTGCCGCCGCGCCGCGCCATCGTGCGCGCCGGGGTCGGCCGGGCACCGGAGGCCTCGCCAGTGGTGTAACGCGAGTCGTTACAGCATTTCCGGTTTCTTGCATGCGGTCATGCGGCGCGCGATTGGCGTCCCGGGGGACGCGCGGACATTGACCTTCATCAAGCAGCGCGGTCTCGAAAGCGCTCTAAATGCCTGCATCGCGCAGCGTGCGCGGACACCAGACCAACGCCTGTCGTGCCGGTGCACGCGCGGGCACGGCCGGAGGAAGCGATGATCGAAACCTATTACGACCTGATGCGCCGACAAGGTATCTCGCGGCGGAGTTTTCTCAAGTTCTGCAGCCTGACCGCGGCCTCGCTGGGTCTGGGTGACGCGGGCGCGCAGGACATCGCGAAGGCGATGCAGACGAAGCCGCGCACGCCGGTGATCTGGCTGCACGGACTCGAGTGCACGTGCTGCAGCGAGTCCTTCATCCGCTCCTCGCATCCGCTGGCGAAGGACGTCATCCTGTCGATGATCTCGCTCGACTACGACGACACGCTGATGGCGGCCGCCGGCTACCAGGCCGAAGCGGCGCTCGAGGAAACGATCAAGAAGTACAAGGGGAACTACATCCTGGCCGTCGAGGGCAATCCGCCGCTCGGCCGACGACGGCATCTACTGCATCCCCGGCGGCAAGCCGTTCGTCGAGAAGCTGCGCCACGTCGCGAAGGATGCGAAGGCGATCATCTCGTGGGGCTCGTGCGCGTCGTGGGGCTGCGTGCAGGCGGCGAAGCCGAACCCGACGCAGGCCACGCCGGTGCACAAGGTCATCACCGACAAGCCGATCATCAAGGTGCCGGGCTGCCCGCCGATCGCCGAGGTGATGACGGGCGTCGTCACGTACATGCTGACGTACGACCGGCTGCCCGACCTGGACGCGCAGGGGCGGCCCAAGATGTTCTACAGCCAGCGCATCCACGACAAGTGCTATCGCCGTCCGCACTTCGACGCCGGCCAGTTCGTCGAGAACTTCGACGACGCGGGCGCGCGGATGGGCTACTGCCTGTACAAGGTCGGCTGCAAGGGTCCGGTCACGTACAACGCGTGCTCGACGATCCGCTGGAACGAAGGCACGTCGTTCCCGATCCAGTCCGGCCACGGGTGCATCGGCTGTTCCGAGGACGATTTCTGGGACAAGGGTTCCTTCTACGACCACCTGACGACGATCCGTGCTCCCGGCATCTCGGGCATCGAAGGCACGGCCGACCAGATCGGTCTGGTGGCAGTCGGTGTTGCGGGTGCCGCCATCGCGGCGCATGCGGCGGTCAGTGCGATCAAGCAGGCGCGGAGCAAGACGCGCAACGACAAGGTCTCCGAGGTGGAGAAATAAATCATGTCAATCATCGAGACCCAAGGTTTCAAGCTGGACAACTCCGGCAAGCGCATCGTCGTTGACCCGATCACCCGCATCGAGGGTCACCTGCGGATCGAGGTCAATGTCGACAAGGACAACGTGATCCGCAACGCCGTGTCCACGGGCACCATGTGGCGCGGACTCGAGGTCATCCTGAAGGGCCGCGACCCGCGCGACGCGTGGGCGTTCGTCGAACGCATCTGCGGCGTGTGCACGGGCGTGCACGCGCTGGCGTCGGTTCGCTCGGTGGAGGATGCGCTCGGGATCAAGATCCCGAAGAACGCGAACACGATCCGCAACCTGATGCACGCGACGCTCTACGCGCAGGACCACCTGGTCCACTTCTACCACCTGCACGCGCTCGACTGGGTCGACGTGGTGTCCGCGCTCAAGGCCGACCCGAAGAAGACGTCCGAGCTGCAGCAGAGCCTGTCGCCGTGGCCGAACTCGTCGCCCGGCTACTTCCGCGACGTGCAGAACCGGCTGAAGCGGTTCGTCGAGAGCGGCCAGCTCGGCATCTTCGCCAACGGCTACTGGGGCAGCGCGGCGTACAAGCTGCCGCCGGAAGCGAACCTGATGGCGGTCACGCACTACCTCGAGGCGCTCGACTTCCAGAAGGAGATCGTCAAGATCCAGACGATCTTCGGCGGCAAGAACCCGCACCCGAACTGGCTGGTCGGCGGCGTGCCGTGCTCGATCAACCTCGACAACACCGGGGCGGTGGGCGCGATCAACATGACGCAGCTCAACATGGTCAGCGACATCGTCAACAAGACGATCGACTTCGTCGACCAGGTGTACATCCCGGACCTGCTGGCGATCGCGTCGTTCTACAAGGACTGGTCGAAGATCGGCGGCGGGCTGTCGAGCCAGAACGTGATGGCCTACGGCGACTTCCCGGACATCCCGAACGACTACAGCGCGAAGAGCCTGCTGATGCCGTCGGGCGTCATCCTGGGCGGCGACCTGAAGAAGGTCATGGACGTCGACCTGAAGGCGCCGGACCAGATCCAGGAATGGGTCACGCACTCGTGGTACAAGCAGGGCGACGAAACGAAGGGGCTGCACCCGTTCGACGGCGTGACGGACCCGAACTTCGTGCTCGGCCCCGGCACCAAGGGCACGCGGACCAACGTCGAGAACTTCGACGAGAGTGCCAAGTACTCGTGGGTCAAGTCGCCGCGCTGGAAGGGCAACGCGGTCGAGGTCGGCCCGCTGGCCCGCTACATCGTCGGCTATGCGCGCGGCCACAAGGAGATCGTCGAGCAGGTGGACTTCGTGCTGAAGACGCTCGACGTGCCGGTCACCGCGCTGTTCAGCACGCTGGGCCGCACGGCGGCGCGCGGGCTCGAGTGCTCGTGGGCGGCGCACAAGATGAAGTACTTCTACGACCAGCTCATCACCAACCTCAAGTCGGGCGATTTCGCGACTGCCAACATCGAGAAGTGGGAGCCGTCGTCGTGGCCGAAGGAAGCCAAGGGCGTGGCGCCGGTCGAGGCGCCGCGGGGTGCGCTGGCGCACTGGGTGAAGATCAAGGACACGAAGATCGATCTCTACCAGTGCGTGGTGCCGACGACGTGGAACGCCGGGCCGCGGGACCAGAAGGGCCAGATCGGCGCCTACGAAGCCGCGCTGATGAACACGCCGATGGTCAATCCGACGCAGCCGCTCGAGATCCTGCGGACCATCCACAGCTTCGATCCCTGCCTCGCGTGCGCCACGCACGTGATGTCGCCGGAAGGCGAGGAGCTGGTATCGGTCAAGGTGAGCTGACGAGGAGCGTGCGATGAGAGTCAATCCCGTATCCGGCGAAGTGCTGGCCGGTCCGCTCGTGCCCGTCTACGTGTACGAGGCGCCGGTGCGCCTCTGGCACTGGGTGATGATGGTCGCGTTCATCGTCCTCGCCGTCACCGGCTACCTGATCGGCAGTCCGCCGCCGTCGATCGGCGGGGAGGCGACGTTCCACTACATGTTCGGCTACATCCGGATGATCCACTTCATCGCGGGGATGATCTTCGCGGTGGCGTTCCTGGTCCGGGTCTACTGGGCGATCGTGGGCAACCACTCGGCGCGGGCGATCTTCATCCCGCCGGTGTGGAACGGCAGCTGGTGGAAGGGGTTGTTCGACCAGATGCTGTACTACCTGTTCCTGAAGAAGGAATCGGCGCTGTGGGTCGGCCACAATCCGCTGGCGCAGCTCGCGATGTTCGCGATGTACACGCTCGGCTCGATCTTCATCATCATCACCGGTTTCGCGCTCTACGCCGAGGCATGGGGCTGGGGCACGCTGCCGATGAACCTGATGGGCTGGGTGTTCGTGCTGTTCGGGGATCCGCAGCAGGTGCGCACGCTGCACCACCTCGCGATGTGGTACCTCGTGCTGTTCGCGGTGATCCACATGTACATGGCGATCCGCGAGGACATCATGAGCGGCCAGTCGGTCGTGAGCACGATGGTCAACGGCATCAGGATGTGGAAGGGAGAACCCAAGGCGTGAACGCCCGCGTGTCATCGACGACACCGGCGGCCGGTCCCGGCGTGCGCGTTCCGCGTGCGCCGGCGGTGCCCCGCCGCGGCAGCGCCCTCGGCATGTCCTCGCGCCGCCCGCCGCGTCCCGGCGAGTTCCTCGAGTCGCGGTACCTGAAGCCGCTGTCGATCAACCAGACCGAGCTCGCGCGCGCACTTTCCATTTCGCGCCGGCGCGTGAACGAACTCGTCAACGGCCGGCGCGCCATCACGCCGGACACCGCGGTGCGGTTGGCGCTCTTCTTCGGCAACGATGCGATGTTCTGGATGCACCTGCAGGTGGCCTGGGACATGCACATCGCGCTGCGCGAGATGCAGGCCGCGCGACGGCGCTAGACGTCCGCGCAGCGCGCGACATCGCGACGCCTCCGCGCACGGCCGTTCACGGCGCCGCCCGCATACGCGCAGCGCGCCCTTGACCTAGCACAATACGCAACGGCGCAGCGAAGATAGTCTTCTCCTGTAACTGGCGCAGTAACAGGAGAATCCCTTGGAAGACCGCTTGGAAGTCGTCGTGCTCGGCATCGGCAACCTGCTGTGGGCCGACGAGGGTTTCGGCGTGCGCGCCGTCGAGGCGCTGCACGACGCCTACGCGTTTCCCGAAGGTGTGGTGCTCAAGGATGGCGGCACCCTTGGCCTCAACCTCTACGAGGACGTGGCGACGGCCCGGCGCGTGCTGGTGTTCGACGCGATCGACTTCGCGCTGCCCCCCGGCACGCTGCGCGTGCTGCGCGACGACGAGGTGCCGGCCTGGGGCCGCACCAAGCTCTCCCCGCACCAGTTGGGCTTCAACGACGTGCTGGCGCTCGCGCAGCTCAACGGCCGGGCGCCCGAGACGATCGTCGCGATCGGCGTGCAGCCGGTCGACATCGCGGACTTCGGCGGCAGCCTGCGCGAACCGGTGCGCGAACGCATTCCCGAGGCCGTGGCGCACGCGGCGGCGCAGCTGGCGGCCTGGGGCTTCCCGGGCGTCCCGCGGCGGGCCGGGGACGTGCACGAGCCGCTCAACGCCACTGCGCTGGCGCTGCAGTCCTATGAATCCGAGCGGCCCTCGGAGGCGGTGGCGTGCCGCTCCGGCGACGAGCGGATCCTGGCGCTGGGCCGCCCGGTGGAGGGCTGACGATGTGCATCGGCTTCCCCATGCGGGTCGTCACGGCCCGCGCGTCCGACGCGGTGTGCGAGAGCGGCGGCGAGCGCCGCACGCTCGACACCACGCTCCTCCCCGAACTCGCCCCCGGCACCTGGGTGCTCGCGCACCGCGGGGCGGCGATTCGCGTCCTCGATCCGGTCGAAGCGGGCCGGATGACCGCCGCGCTCGGCGCGCTGGCCGCGCTGCTCGATGGCGACACCGATGTCGACGCCGCCTTCCCGGACCTGGCCGGGCGTACGCCCCAACTTCCCGAACACCTTCGCGGAGATTCGAAATGACGCTGCCGATGCCCGTCGTCGCCGACGCGGACCCGTTGTCGTACCCGCTGATCGCGCGCCTCTTCGACGCGCACGGCTTCGCGCGCATCGGCGACGGCGACCCGGCGCCGTGGATCGAGCAGCCCGGCCGTACGCTGGTGCTGTTTCTCGAGGATCCGATCCGCTTTCGCGAGACGCTCGACCTCGCGGTGATCGTGCCTGAACTGGTCCGCGCGTTTCCCGGGCGCTTCCACGTCGCGGTGGCGCTCGGCGCGACCGCGCGCAAGCTCGCGGTCCGCTACGGGTTCCGCAAGTGGCCGGCCTTCGTGCTGCTCGCGGACGGCCGCTACGTCGGCGCAGTCGACGGGTTGCGCGACTGGGACGAATACGTGCAGGAAGTGACACGGCTGCTGGCCGCCGAGCCGGTACGGCCGCCGACGGTCGGCATCGCCGTGCACGGCCCCGGCGAAGGCGCGGGCGGTTGCCATGCTTGAACAACGACCATTCTGGGGACCACGATGAAAGACTTTCCGCTTCCGGTACGCGCGATCGGCGAAGGTTCGCAACCCGCCGACGACGACGAGCTGCAGTACCTCGCGATGCCGCGCGGGATGAACACGTTTCAGATGCCGCTCGTCCCCGAGCGCGCCGATCCCGCGGCCTTGCGCGGCGCGCGCGACGTCCTCGCCGCGTTCCTGGCCGGGCTCAAGGGATGGGATCCCGCCGCGGCGCAATACGGCCCCGTGCTCGAACTCATGGGCATCACGCCGCCGGTGCTCAAGATCACGAACGAGATGCTGGGCGAGGGCGAAGTCGCGATCCGCATCAATGGCGAGCGCCACTTCCGCATCCAGGAAAGCGTGTTCACGGGCCTGTGGCGCGTCTGCGAGCTGGATGCGCACGGCGAGATCATCGTCGACCGGCTCGAAGCCGGCGCGCTTCCGGCCGTGGTGGTCGACGCGGCGCGTGCGGCCGCCTCCGCGAATCCCCCGCTCGTGAACCTGCCCGCAGGCGCGATGAACTCGCCGGCGCTGCTCACCGAGATCGGCAGCCAGATCGCCGCGCGCGTGCCCGGTGCGCCCGCGCACGTGATCAACCTCACGCTGTTTCCGCTGACGCCCGACGACCACAAGGTGCTCGAAGAGGCGCTGCCCGTCGGTTCCGTGGCGATGATTTCGCGCGGCTTCGGCAACTGCCACATCACGTCGACGGCGCTGCGCGATGTCTGGCGCGTCCAGTACTTCAACAGCATGAATACGCTGATCCTCAACACCATCGAGATCGTCGAGGTGCCCGTGGTCGCGCTGGCGGCCCCGGAGGATCTCGAGGACAGTCGCGAACGGCTCGCGGAACTCGTCGACTGGATGAGCGACTCGTGCGCGGAAGCGGTCGAGGCGTGAACGCGATGAGCGAGCGTCCGGACCGGGCGGTGGGCGGCAGGCTCGAGTGCAAGATCTGCTGGTACGTCTACGACCCGGAACAGGGCGACCCGGTCTGGCACGTGCCGCCCGGCACCGCGTTCGCCGAGTTGCCGCCGCACTGGTCGTGCCCGAACTGCGCGGCCACGCAGGACCAGTTCCTGGTGCTCGACGATGTCCGCTGACGCGATGTCGGGACCTGCGCCGGTACCCGGGCCCGAGTGCCCGCCTGACGCCGCGGCGGGCGGGGACCCGTCCGTCGCGCTGGTCGCATCGTATCGGCGCGCCGCCTTGCGGATGACGGGCCTCGCCTTCGTGAATCCCGCGCTCGAGGTCGAGGCGGTGGGGTTTGCGCTCTGGAACGGGCATTGGCTGGGCGTCCTGGTGACGCCATGGTTCATGAACCTCGTGCTGGCGCCCGGCGACCGTGCGCAGTGGCCCGCGGTGGCCGCCGGCGCCAAGCGGATGTTCACGTTTCCCGCGGGGCAGTACGAATTCATCGGCGCCCGCGACGACGACGTCGGCGATTTCCTCGCGTGCTCGCTGTTTTCGCCCGTGCTGGAGTTCGAGGATCACGCGACGGCCCGGCTGGTGGCGGAACTGGCGCGCGAGGCGCTGTTCGACGGCGACAACGCGGAAGCGCCCGAAGCGCCCGCCGACCGCTGCAGACCCAATGCCCGCGATCGCGACCGGGTCGACGCATGCACGGCCGCTGGCCGCCGCCGAGGAGGCGCTCGCCGCCCCCTTGTCCAAGCGCAACTTCCTGCGCGGACGTTTCCTGGACGCCGATCGTGACGCTTGAGGGCGAACTGCTCGTCTGCCTCGACTGGGACGGCGCGCGCGTGCGCAACGTCGCCGTGAAGTCGACGCGGCCGCTCGTGGCGTCGCGCATCCTGACCGGCAAGACGGCGGTGGACGCCGCCGCGACGATTCCGCTGCTCTACAGCATCTGTGGAGGCGCGCAGGGCGCCGCCGCCGCGTGCGCGATGGCCGCCGCCGGGGCCGCGGGCTTCGCCGCCGACGTGCCCGAGCGGAATACGGGCATCGTCGTCGAAGCGCTGCAGGAAGGCTTCTGGCACCTGCTCATCGGCTGGCCGAATGCGATGGGCAGCGACCCGCAGGTGACGCCGGTGACCGCGGCGCGCTACCTCATCGCGACGTCGACGCGAAAATCCGACGGCAGCGACCTGCTGGGCGACCGCGACGCAATGCGTGCGCTGGCCGCGCGGTTGTCGGAGCTGTCGACCAAGGCGCTCTTCGGCATCGACGCGAACGCGTGGCTCGCGCTCGCCGACGTTGCCGCGCTGCAGGCGTGGGCGGACCGCGGCGCGACGACGCCGGCGCGGCTGCTCGCGCATATGCTGTCCGGCGCCGCGACCGCGCCGCACGCGCAGAGCCTGCTGATGCCCGAGCCGCGCCGCGAGCAGCTGCTGCGGGTCGTGGCGCCCGACCTGTGCGCGGATCCCCAGTTCGCGCACGCGCCCACGTGGGCCGGGCAGGCGGTCGAGACGAGCGCGCTGTCGCGCATGCACGAGCACCCGCTCGTCGCAGCCGTCGACCGCACGTATGGACACGTCGCGCTGACGCGCGCCGTGGCGCGGATGGCCGAGATCGCCGAACTGCTCGGCGAACTCGCGGGCACGCGCTCCTCCCGCGATCCGGCCCGGGCGCAGAGCATTCCGCTGCGACCCGGCGACGGGCTCGGCGCCGTGCAGACCGCGCGCGGCCTGCTGCTGCATCGCGTACGCCTGCACGAGGAGTGCGTGGTCGAGTACCAGATCGTCGCGCCGACCGAGTGGAATTTCCATCCCGACGGCGCGCTGGTTCGCAGCCTGACGGACCTCCCGGCAGCGGGGGAGGCGGAGGCGCTGCGCCTGGCGAAGCTCGCCGCACATACGCTCGACCCGTGCGTGGCCTGCCGCGTGGAGATCGCCCATGCATGAGGTCGCGCTGGCCGAAGGCATCCTTGCGCTGGTGACCGATGCGGCGACAGCGCAATGGCGCCACGCGCGTACACACGGTGTGGCTCGAGATCGGCGCGCTCGCGCACGTCGAGCCGGACGCCCTGCGCTTCTGCTTCGACGCGGTCACGCGCGGCTCGCTCGCGGAAGGCGCGGTGCTGGAGATCGCCACCACCCCGGGCGCCGCGTGGTGCATGCCGTGCGGGGCGCGGGTCGAGATCGCACGCCTGGGAGACCCGTGCCCGAGCTGCGGCAGTCACCAGTTGCAGGTCGTCGCCGGCGAGGAAATGCGGGTCCGCGAGATCGGCATCACCAGTACCGAAGCTGCCGTATCGGATTGAATCGAGACAGGAGATTTGACATGTGCACGACCTGCGGCTGCGGCCATGGCGAGACCCGGATCGATGGCGTTCCCGCGGCAATGAGCAAGGGCGGCTTCCGGCTGGCGGACCCGGCGTCGCGACCGCCGCTGCGCCGCATGGATGCCGCGCAGCACGACCATGCCGCTGCGGCGGCGCACGCGCCGCTCGGTGCCGTGCACGACGCCGCCACGCCGACCGACCGCATCGTCGCGATCGAGCGCGACATCCTGTCGCGCAACGACGCCGTCGCCGCGCGCAACCGTGCGCTGTTCGCCGAGCGCGGTATCTTCGCGCTCAACCTCGTCTCGAGTCCGGGCTCGGGCAAGACCACGCTGCTGGTGCGCACGATCGAGGCGCTGCGTGGTCGCCTGCCCATCGCGGTCGTCGAAGGCGACCAGCAGACGTCGCTCGACGCCGACCGCATCCGTGCCGCCGGCGCGAACGCCGTGCAGGTCAACACGGGGAAGGGCTGCCACCTCGACGCCGGGATGGTCGAGCGCGCGCTGGAAACGCTGGCGCCCGTCGCCGCGAGCGTCGTGCTGATCGAGAACGTCGGCAATCTCGTGTGCCCGGCCGCATTCGACTTGGGCGAAGCGCACAAGGTCGTGATCCTGTCGGTGACCGAAGGCGCCGACAAGCCGCTCAAGTATCCGGACATGTTCCACGCCGCCGACCTCATGGTCATCAACAAGTGCGACCTGTTGCCGTACGTGCAGTTCGACGTCGACGCCGCGATCGCCAACGCGCGGCGCATCCGGCCCGGGCTGCCCGCGCTCGTCGTTTCGGCGACGACCGGCGAAGGCTTCGCCGACTGGCTCGCGTTCATCGAGCAGGGGCGCGCGAAGGCGTGTGCCGCGCGTGACGATGACGTCGCGTCGCTGCGCCGGCGCGTCGCCGACCTCGAGGCGCAGCTGGCCGCAGGCGCGCGCGCCTGACGCGAACGGATGTCCGCCGTGCCTCGCCTGCTCGAACCCGCCATCGTCCGCCGCCGTCTCGAAGTGCGGGGCGTCGTGCAGGGCGTGGGCTTCCGGCCGTTCGTCTACCGGCTCGCGCACGACCTGGCGCTTGCGGGTTGGGTGCGCAACGACGCGGCGGGCGTCACGATCGAGGTCCAGGGCCATCCCGAACGCATCGAGCGGATGGCACGGCGCGTACGCGACGAGGCGCCCGTGCTTGCGCGCGTCGACCGGGTGACCGCGCAGGACTGCATGCCGGTCGACGACAGCATCGGCTTCGTGATCCTGGCGAGCGCCGGCGGGCGGGCGACGACCGCGATCGGCGCCGACAGCGCGGTCTGCGCCGACTGCCTGGCCGAGCTCCTGACCCCCGCGGATCGCCGCTACCGCTATGCGTTCATCAACTGCACGCACTGCGGCCCGCGCTACACGATCACGCGCTCGCTGCCCTACGATCGCGCCTGCACGAGCATGGCCGCGTTCGCGCAATGTCCGGCCTGCCTCGCCGAATACGAGTCGCCGCGCGACCGGCGCTTCCATGCCGAGCCGAACGCATGCCCGGTGTGCGGTCCCCGGCTGACGTTCGTCACCGCGGACGGGCAGACCGTTGCCGCGGATCCGGTCGCGGAGACCGTGGCGCGACTCTCGCGCGGCGAGATCGTCGCGATCAAGGGCCTGGGCGGCTTCCATCTCGCCTGCGACGCGCGCAACGCGGACGCCGTCGCCCGCCTGCGCGAGCGCAAGGCGCGCGAGGAGAAGCCCTTCGCGCTGATGGTGGCGAACATCGCCTCCGCCCATGCGTTGACGCTCATCTCCGAGGCGGAGGACGCGACGCTGTCGTCGGTCGAACGCCCGATCGTGCTGCTGCGCAAGCGCTCGCATGTCGACGCGGCGCTTCCGGGCGTGGCCCCCGGGCTCGCCTGGCTCGGCGTCATGCTGCCGTACGCGCCGCTGCATTACCTGCTGTTCCACGAGGCCGCCGGCCGTCCCGACGACGCGCAGTGGCTGCAGCAGCCGCACCCGCTGCTGCTGGTGATGACCAGCGCCAATCCGGGCGGCGAGCCGCTGGTCACGGGCAACGACGAGGCGCGCATCCGCCTGGCCGGCATCGCGGACGGCTTCCTCATGCACGACCGCGACATCGTCGTCGGCTGCGACGACAGCGTCGTGCGCGCGGTGCCGGGCGCCGCGTCCCGCGGCTTCCAGTTCGTGCGGCGCGCGCGTGGCTACACGCCGCGCGCGATCCGCCTGCCGAGCGCAGGCCCGTCGGTGGTCGCCGTTGGCGGCTTCTTCAAGAACGCCGTGTGCGTGACGCGCGGCGACGAGGCGTTCCTGTCGCAGCACCTGGGCGATCTCGACAACGCGCCGACCTGCGTCGCGTTCGAACGCGCGATCGAGCACCTGACCGGCATCCTCGCCGTGACGCCGGCGCTGGTCGTCCACGACCTGCATCCGGACTTCCACAGCACGCGCCACGCGGCGCTGTTGCGCGACCGCTGGCAGGTGCCGCTGCACGCCGTGCAGCATCACCACGCGCACATCGCGGCGGTCGTGGCCGAGCATGCGCCTGCGGGTCCGGTACTCGGGATTGCGCTCGACGGGGTCGGACTCGGCAGCGACGGCGCCGCGTGGGGCGGGGAACTGCTGCGGGTCGACGGCGCGGACTGCCGGCGGCTCGGGCACCTGCGCGCACTGGGATTGCCGGGCGGCGATCGGGCGGCGCGCGAGCCGTGGCGGATGGCGGCGGCCGCACTCGCCCTCGCGGGCCGCGGCGACGAGGTCGCGCAGCGCTTCGCGGACGAGCCGGCCGCGCGCACCGTGCAGGCGATGCTGGCCCAGGGCGTGCGCACGCCGACGACCACCAGCATGGGCCGCTGGTTCGACGCGGCGGCCGGGCTGCTCGAGGTCTCGCGGCGGATGGCGTTCGAAGGACAGGCGGCGATGCACCTCGAGGGACTCGCGCAGCGGCACGGCCCGGTCCCGGCCGACCTCTCGCTGTTCTCGATATCCGACGACCTCGAACTCGATCTCACGCCGCTCGTGCACCGGCTGGCCGGCGCGCGCGACCCGGGTTACGGCGCCGCGTTCTTCCACGCCACGCTCATCGCCGCGCTGGCCGAATGGATCGCGCAGGCCGCCGCGCGCGAGCGCATCGCGGTCGTCGCCGGCGGCGGCGGGTGCTTCCTCAATGCGATCCTCGCCGCGGGCCTCGCGAGCGCGCTCGCGCATCGCGGCATCGCGCTGCTGCAGGCGCAGGCCGCGCCCCCGAACGACGGCGGCCTGGCGCTCGGGCAGGCGTGGGTCGGCCGCAGGTTTCTCGACAGGAGTTGCTGAACATGTGTCTCGCGATCCCCGCGCGCGTCGTCGCGCTGCTCGAACCCGATGCGGCGTTGATCGACGTCGGCGGCGTGCGCAAGCGAATCTCGCTCGCGCTCGTCGAGGATGTCGCGGTCGACGACTACGTCATCGTGCACGTCGGCTATGCGCTGACCAAGCTCGATCCCGCGGAGGCGGCGCGCACGCTCGCGACGTTCGCCGCCGCCGGAATTCCGATGCAGGCTTCGGCATGAAGTACATCGACGAGTTCCGCGACGGCGAGCGTGCACGCGCGCTGGCGGGCGCGATCGCGGCGGAGGCGCAGGACGGCCGCCGCTACAACCTGATGGAGTTCTGCGGCGGCCACACGCACGCGATATCCCGGTACGGCCTGTCCGACCTGCTGCCCGCGTCCATTCGCATGATCCACGGTCCCGGCTGCCCGGTGTGCGTATTGCCCATCGGCCGCATCGACAGCGCGATCGAGCTGGCGCAGCGGCCCGGTCTCATCCTGTGCACGTATGCGGACACGATGCGCGTGCCGGCGTCGAAGGGCCTGTCGCTGCTGCAGGCGAAGGCGCGCGGCGGCGACATCCGGATGGTGTATTCGAGCGCCGACGCCGTGCGCATCGCGCAGGAGAACCCGGATCGCGACGTCGTGTTCTTCGCGATCGGCTTCGAAACGACCACGCCGCCGACGGCCGTGGCGATCCGGCAGGCCGCGGAGCTCGGGCTCGCGAACTTCAGCGTCTTCTGCAACCACGTGCTGACGCCCGCCGCGATCACGAGCATCCTCGAATCGAAGGAGGTGCGCGAGTTGGGCACGGTGCCGCTCGACGGGTTCATCGGTCCCGCGCACGTGTCGACGGTGATCGGCAGCCGCCCGTACGAGTACTTCGCCGAGGAGTACCAGCGTCCCGTGGTCATCGCCGGGTTCGAGCCGCTCGACGTGATGCAGGCGATCCTGATGCTGGTGCGCCAGTTGAACGAGGGCCGCGCCGAGGTCGAGAACGAGTTCACGCGCGCCGTCACGCGCGATGGCAACCTGAAGGCGCAGGGCATGGTCGCGGACGTGTTCGAGCTGCGCCGGTCGTTCGAATGGCGCGGGCTGGGCGAGGTCCCGTACAGCGCGCTGCGCATTCGCGAGAAGTACGCGGCGTTCGATGCGGAGGCGCGCTACGGCATCGCGTATCGCTCGGTCCCGGACCACAAGGCGTGCGAATGCGGCGCCATCCTGCGCGGCGTGAAGACGCCCGCGCAGTGCAAGGTATTCGGCACCGCCTGCACGCCCGAGCATCCGCTGGGGTCGTGCATGGTGTCCACCGAAGGCGCGTGCGCGGCGCACTACACGTACGGGCGCTTCAAGGACGCGGCGGTCGTCGCCGCGCGCGCCGCGGCGACGCCGGCGGCCGTCGCGGCCGGGGACTGAGGATCGTCATGCGCGACGGTTACGTGAAGCCGATCGACTTCAGGCACGGCCGCGTCGACATGACGCACGGCGGGGGCGGGCGGGCGATGGCGCAGCTCATCGACGAGCTGTTCCTGCGCGCGTTCGACAACGAGTGGCTGCGCCAGGCCAACGACCAGGCGGCGTTCGCGGTCGGCGGCGGGCGCATGGTGATGGCGACCGATTGCCACGTCGTGTCGCCGCTGTTCTTCCCGGGTGGGGACATCGGCTGCCTGTCGGTGCACGGCACCGTCAACGACGTCGCGATGGCGGGGGCGAAGCCGCTGTATCTCGCCGCCGGGTTCATCCTCGAAGAAGGCTTTCCGCTCGCGGATCTGCAGCGGATCGTCGCGTCGATGGCCGCGGCGGCGAAGGAGGCCGGCGTGCCCGTCGTCACCGGCGACACGAAGGTGGTCGAGCAGGGCAAGGGCGACGGCGTGTTCATCACGACCACCGGCGTGGGCGTCGTCCCGGCCGGGGTCGACATCCGCGGCGATCGCGCGCGGCCCGGCGATCGCATCCTCGTCAGCGGCTCGATGGGCGACCACGGCGTGGCGATCATGTCGCTGCGCGAGAACCTCGAGTTCGAGACGACGATCCTGTCCGACACCGCCGCGCTGCACACGCTCGTCGCGGCGATGGTGGCCGCCGTGCCCGACATCCACTGCCTGCGCGATCCGACGCGCGGCGGCCTCGCCACGACGTGCAACGAGCTCGCGCGCCAGTCCGGCGCGGGCATGCTCATCGCGGAGGAGCGCATCCCGTTCAATCCGCAGGTACGCGCCGCGTGCGAGTTCCTGGGCCTCGATCCGCTGTACGTGGCGAACGAAGGCAAGCTGGTGGCGATATGCGCGCCGGACGACGCGCCGCGGCTGCTCGCCGCGATGCGCGCGCATCCGCTGGGGCGGGAAGCCGCGATCATCGGCGAGGTGGTCGCCGATCCGCATCACTTCGTCCAGATGGACACGAGCTTCGGCGGGCGCCGCGTCGTCGACTGGCTCACGGGCGAGCAGCTGCCCCGAATCTGCTGATGCGCATCCTGCTTCTCGCGCACTCGTTCAACAGCCTGACGCAGCGCGTGTTCGTCGAGCTGAACGCGCGCGGTCACGACGTGTCGGTCGAGTTCGACATCGCGGACAGCGTGACGGAGGAGGCCGTCGCGCTCTGGCGGCCCGATCTCGTGATCGCGCCTTTCCTCAAGCGCCGGATCCCCGAGTCCGTCTGGGGTCGCGTGCGCTGCCTCGTCGTGCATCCGGGCATCGTCGGCGACCAGGGACCCTCGGCGCTCGACTGGGCGATCGTCGAGGGCGAGACGCAGTGGGGCGTCACGGTACTCGAGGCCAATGCGCAGATGGACGGCGGCGACGTCTGGGCGAGCGTGGATTTCGCGATGCGCGACGCGACGAAGGGCAGCCTGTACCGGAACGAGGTGACCGAGGCGGCGGTGGCGGCGCTTGGCGTCGCGCTCGAACGGATCGCGCGCGGCGAGCGGCCGACGCCGCTCCCGGCGCTGCGGACCACCGCACGCGGTCGCGAGCGTCCGGCGATGAAGCAGGCGGACCGCGCGATCGACTGGGCCGCCGATCCGACGGCCGCGGTGCTGCGCAAGATCCGCGCGGCCGACGGAATGCCGGGCGTCCGCGACGACGCGCTCGGCATGCCCGTGCATCTGTTCGACGCGCACCCGGAAGGCGGGCTCGCGGACCTGCGCGCGGGCGCGGCGCCGGGCAGCATCGTCGCCCGCCGCGATGGCGCCGTGTTGCGCGTCACCCGCGACGGCGCGGTCTGGATCACGCGGATGCAGCGCGCGACCGGCGACGAGCCGCGGTTGAAGCTGCCGGCCGCAATGGTACTGGGCGACCTGCTGCGCGACGTGCCGGACGCCCCGCTGGCACCCGATGCCAAGGTTGCGGCGCCGACGTGGCGGCCGATCGAATACGTGGAGGACGGCCCGGTCGGCGTGCTGCATTTTCCGTTTCACAACGGCGCGATGGCCACCGCGCAGTGCGATGCGCTGCGCGCCGCGTACGTCGCCGCGCGCGCGCGGCCGACGCGCGTGCTGGTGCTCGCGGGTGGCCCCGATTTCTGGTCGAACGGCATCCACCTGCACATGATCGAGGCCGCCGCGCATCCCGCCGAAGAGTCGTGGCGCAACATCAACGCGATGAACGACCTCGTGCGCGAAATCGTGACCACCGACGCGAAGATGACGATCGCCGCCCTCCAGGGCAACGCCGGCGCGGGGGGCGTGTTCCTGGCGCTTGCCGCGGACCGCGTCTACGCGCGCGACGGCGCGATCCTCAATCCGCACTACAAGGGCATGGGCAACCTGTACGGCTCCGAATACTGGACGTACCTGCTGCCGCGCCGCGTGGGGGACGCGCGGGCGCGCGAGCTCACGCAGGGCCGGCTGCCGATCACCGCCGCGCAGGCGGTCGCGCAGGGCCTGGCGGACGTGCATCTTCCGGGACGGCCGGGCGAATTCCTCGCCGCGGTACTCCGCGAGGCCCGCGCCTTCGCCGACGCGCCGGGCTTCGGGGACGAGATCGCGGGCAAGCGCGCGCGGCGCGCCGCCGACGAGGCGCGGCGGCCGCTGGCGGATTACCGTGCCGACGAACTCGCGCACATGCGCCGCAACTTCTTCGGCTTCGACCCGAGCTATCACATCGCGCGCGACCACTTCGTGCGCCGTGTGCCGCGCTCGCGGACGCCGATCTACCTTGCCCGGCATCGCGCCGCAGACATGGCGGCGCAGGCGGCCGCGGTCGCCGCGGCCCCATGAACCGGTGCGACAAGGTGTCGCACCCCTGCGGCTTCAGGGCCATTCGGTCAACGCACGGCGTCGCCGCGCGTTAGAGTGGCAGCACGTGGCGGGAATGCACGGCTGCGGTTTGCAACGCCCGGCGATCCGGGCACCTACTCAACGGAGCAAAGAGAACATGAAGTCAATCCTGATTGCGGCAGTGGTAACGCTCGGCCTCGGCGCGGCGGGCATCGCGAGCGCGTCGGAGGATCTCGCCAAGAGCAGCGGCTGCGCGACGTGCCACGCCAAGGACACGAAGAAGATGGGTCCGTCCTACAAGGACATCGCGGCCAAGTACAAGGGCAAGGCGGACGCCCAGAAGACGATCGTCGCCAACCTGATGGCGGGCAAGGGCCATCCGGCGGTGAAGTCGTCGGAAGCCGACACGACCACGCTGGTCAAGTACATCCTCGCGATGTAATTGCAACATTCCCGCCGCCGGCGCCCCTTGCAGGCGGGGGGGCGTCGACGGCGGGCGGCGCGATGGAGTAGCATGCCTGCCAGCATGCGTCGTCTGACGGGCTCCGAGGAGAGCCGGTTGCGGCGGCCGCGCTCAACACTAGGAGCCATACCCATGAAGTTGATCGTCATTGCGGCCATTGCGGCCGTCGGAATCGCGGCCGCCGGCACGGCGAGCGCGCAGGAAGCGCTGGCCAAGAGCAGCGGCTGTCTCAACTGCCACGCCGTCGACACCAAGAAGATGGGTCCGTCGTTCAAGGAAGTCGCCGCGAAGTACAAGGGCAAGGCGGACGCCGCGGCCACGATCGAGACCAAGCTGTCGACCGCGAAGGGTCACCCCGAGGTCAAGGCCAAGGGCGACGACCTGAAGTCGCTCGTCAAGTGGGTGCTCGCGCAATAACCCGCTGCATCGCCTGAATCCGCATCGCTGAAAGCGAACGAGCCGGCAATCGCCGGCTCGTTCTTTTCGTGCGGACGCGGCCTTGCGGCCGGCCCGCGGCCGGGGGGCGCCGGCGTCAGACCGGCGCGCACATGATGACGCCCAGGTCCCCGTAGCCTTCGGGCACCCAGCCCTGCAGGATCATCTGCTGCCGCACCGCGAGTTCCGTCGTGTAGCGGTGGTTGGGCGCGGCGCCCTGGCCGTTGTTGTAGAGGCGATAGACGGGCACCGTGCCCGAGGCGCAGACGCCGGCCAGGCTCGGCACCGGGATGCCGAACACGTCGCCTTCGAACGACCAGTCCGGGTTCGTCTTCACGATCGCGCACTCGCCCGCGAACGGCGTGTAGAAGTGCGAGCTGCGCGGTGCGAACGACGTGCTGAAGAACCGGCACACGGTGGCGCTGCCCGCGGTGCCGAGCGCGTACGACTTGAACTTGTAGCCGGTGCGCGCCCAGCCGGCGAATACGCCGCTGTCGAGTTTCGTGATCTCGTCCGGAATGCTCGTGATGAAGTAGTGGTCCCACTCGGCGTGGTGATACTCGATCAGCTCGGCCGTCGCGGGCGGCGGCGGTGGGGTCGCGACGCCGCGGCCGGTCGCGGCGACCGCCTGCGGGCTGCCCGCGCCGTTGCTGGTGATCGTGATCGTGGCGCCGCGCTCGCCCACGGCGGACGGCGTGAAGACCACGCTGAACTCGCAGCTCGCGCCGGCGGCCACGCTGCCGCACGACGACGCCGCGATCGCGAACTCGGTGGGGTTGCCGCTGGCCACGCTCGACACCGCGACGGCGCCGCCGCCGACGTTGGTGGCCGTGACGGCGATCGGCGCGCTGGACGTACCGACCTGGACCGCGCCGAAGTTGGGGCCTCCGGACAGCGCGAGCTGGCCCGGGGCCGGCGTTGCGCTCCCGGTGCCGCTGACGGCGATCGCCTGCGGGCTGCCGATGCCGTTGCTGGTCACGGTCAGCGTCGCGGTGCGCGCGCCCACGGCGGCCGGCGTGAACGTCAGCGTCAGCGTGCACGTCGCGCCCGGCGCCACCGTCGTGCATGCGGACGCGACGGCGAATTCCGCCGCGTTGGTGTTGGCGACATTCGACACCGTCACCGGCGTGCTGCCGGTGTTCGTCAGGACCACGGCGACCGGGGCCCCGGCGCTGCCCACCAGCTGCGTACCCATCGCGACGGTCGCGGGGACCGTGAGCGCACCGGGCGTCGCGACCGCGACGCCCGTGCCGGTCACGGCGATCGTCTGCGGGCTGCCGGTCGCGTTGCTGGTCACGGTGATCGTCGCACTGCGCGCACCGGCGGCGGAGGGCCTGAACGTCGCGGTGATCGTGCAGCTCTCGGCCTGGGCGAGTCCCGTGCAGGTGGTCGTGACCGGAAACTCCGCCGCGTTGCTGCTGGTGATCGACGCGAACGTCGCGATCGCCGAGCCCGTGTTGGTCACGGTGACGCCCGAGGGCGCGCTGGTCGTGCCCACGTTCTGGTTGCCGAAGGCGAGCGTGCCGCGGGATCGTGAGCACCGCCTGGCCGCCGCTGGCCACGCCGCGCACGGGGATGGCCGCCGACACGCCGTCGGCCGTCGTGATGTTGAGCGTGCTCTGGCGCGTGCCGCCGGTGGCCGGATGGAACGTGACGCCGAGCGTGCAGAACGCGCCGACCGCGAGGTTGGCCGGGCAGTCGTTGCTGACGATCGCGAATTCGGAAGGGGAACCGCTCGTCGACCGCGAGGGTGCTGGCGCGCGGCGTTGCCGGAGTTCGTGAGCGTCACGCTCTGTGCGGCGCGACGTAGCGCCGAAGGCCGTCGTCGGGAAAGACGACCGGATTGGGGTTTGCGGTGAAGGCGGGCGCGATCGCGCCGGCAATCGTCGTGACGACGAAGTTGGAAAGAGTTGTTGCCGGCGTTGCACGTGAACGACACGCTCACGCCGTCGGTGTTCGAATCCTGCGGCACGATGTCGAACTTGAGCGTGTACGGAAACGGCGTCGCCGGGTAGATCAGGTTGGCGTCCAGTCAACGGCCGTAGCGAACCGGAGACGCTCCCCGGCGCAAAGTTGCTCGAGCTTCCGATAACGGACCGTTGATGTACATGGTGCCGTCGGCCGCGGACGTGGTCGACTTGAGCTAGACCATTGCAGCGCCACGCCGGCAATCGTGACATCGGGTGTCGAAGCACTGGATGCGCTCGGCGTGCCGGTGACGTGATGAAATAGGAGCGGCGATGCGCCGCGTGGCGCTGGATCGTCCACCAGTCCGCTCAGGACGAACAGGATCGCGCAGATTCGTTTGAAGGCCTTGCGTCACTCGTGGCTCCGCCCTGCTGGCGCGAATCGCCCCCTGGCCGCCGGTGCGGCCGCGATCGCGGGGGCGATTGTACCCCGGTGCCTGCGCCGGGGTCGCCGTGCGGCGATGGGCGGGCGATGCCGGCGGACGAACTGCCCGAGCGCGGTGGCCCCTTCGCCGCGATCGACCGATCGCGGCCTGCGCCGGGGTCGAGGATCGCGGCGCGATCCGGGGGCCCGGACCTCGCCGGCGCGATGCGTTCGGTCGGCGCCGTGTCGCGCGCAGCGCACGTGGTGTTCTGTCAACCCGCGACTCTGATCCTGCTCAACACCCTCCGGCAGGCAACGGTTCATCATCGGCCGGTGATCGACGCAACGTGCGATATCGACCTTCTTCGAATGCGAACGGGGACGCCATCCACGCGTGCGCGCACGCACGGTGCCGGCGCACGGCATCACTCCACCGGACACCCATGATGGATGGCGAACGACACCCGCGGACCGTGCTGGTCGTGGATGAGGATGAGACCCAGTGCATTGCGCTGGAACGCGGCTTCGCGCGGCGCGGTTTCGCGGTGGCCGTCGCGCACGACGGCGCCGCCGCGATCGCCGTCGCCCGCGACCGGCGCCCGGCCTATGCGGTCGTCGACCTGCGCCTGCCCGACCGGTCCGGACTCAAGGTCCTCTCCGAACTGCGCCACGCGCACCCGGAGCTGCGCGCGGTGATGCTGACCGGCCACGGCAGCATCTCGACGGCCGTCGAGGCGATGAAGCTGGGCGCGATCGACTACCTGACCAAGCCTGCCGAGGTCGACGACGTGATCGCGGCGTTCCACCACGACGACCCGGACGACGACGTGCCGGTCAGCACCAAGCCGATGTCGCCCAGCCGCGTGGCATGGGAGCACATCCACCGCGTGCTGCTGCAGAACGAAGGCAACATCTCCGCCACCGCACGGGCGCTGTCGCTGCACCGGCGCACGCTGCAGCGCAAGCTCGCCAAGCACGCGACGCGCGTCTGACGGGGCGGGCGGCCAGCGCCGACGCGCTCCGATCGCCGTTAGCTTCAGCCGATCGCCAATCCGCCCGTCGTTTTCGCGAAGGCGGGTACGTAGCACCGGCGGCATCCACACCCCAACCGACAAGGCATTGCCCCACCGAGGGACACCGCCCATCGCGGGCGCCCCTTGGCGCGAGGGAAGCGCTGCGAGGGCCCCGCGGTCGGACGACTCGCCCGCCGCCAGCCGCACGACGCTCGTTTTCTTCCTGGCTCTTCCTGGCGGCCGCCGCCGGGCCGCCCCAAGGCGGCCGCCTGACATCGCAGTTGCAGTGCCGGCCGCAAAAGGCGCGACGCCGGCGTCACGTCATCCACGGGAGCGACGGACGCCTTTTGCGGACGTTCCCTACGAGCGCTTCGCGTCCAGGCTCACCTCCGGCCACTTGCGGCCGTGGCATGCCGGATTCGCGCAGAAATTGCCGCCTTCCGTTCCGAACTTGATAGGGCCGTGGCACATCGCGCAGCTCTGATCGAGCGACGACCGGTGGTCGTGCATCCAGTTGGGCGCGCTGTGGCTCTCCGGCGGCGACAGGCCGGGCGCCGTCGTGGAGGCCACGGTCTTCAGCGTTCCGCCCACGGAGACCTGCGGGATGTCGTGGCACAGCGTGCACTGCAGCCGGATCGCCTCGCCCTTTTCGTTCAGATGCTTGCCGTCGTGGCAGCGGAAGCACCCGGGGAAGTTCTTGTGCCCGGCGTGATCCGGGAACGACTTCCACGTCAGGTCCTTCGCCTCGAACTCGGACAACTCCAGGATCTCGAGCATCGTCTGCGCGAACTGCTCTTCCGCCTTCTTCTGCTCGGGTTTGAGGTCGCCCTTCGGCGCGGCGTCGGCGATGATCTTCTTGAACGTCGGGATCTGCTCGGCCATCGGACCGTGCAGCGACGCCGCTTTCTCGATGATCGCGTTCGAGCGTGCCTTGATCGACGGGATCGCGACGTCGATCTTGCCGGAGAGCATCGCTTCGTCCACGCGATCCGCGGGATTCCGGAACGGATGGCCGGTCGCGTTGTGGCAATCGGTGCAGTCCATGCGCCGCTTGGTCTTCTGGTCCATCTCGGCCCGGCCGACCTTGCTCGAGGCGTCGAAGTAGGTGGTCGTCTTGCCGTCCTTGCCGGTGATGCGCACCCAGGGAATCGTGCGCTTCTGGACATCGTCGGTCACGTACTCGACGTTCTGGTCGACGTGCCAGTGGATGCCGCGCGTGCCGTTCTCGCGCGCCTCGCCGCCACCGGTGTGGACGATGAGCTTGGTGCGGACCTCGGTGTTCTTGACGTCCGGCTCGAAGCTGACCTTCGTGCGCACCTTGTCGTCGTGGTTCACGGCGGGCCAGTGGCAGCCTTCGCACGAATCGCGGGCCGGGCGCAGCGTGGTGGCGGCCAGCGGGCGCTCGTAGCCGGTGATCATGCCGAGGAGCTCGTGGTAGTGCGTGGCCTTGAGCGCCATCAGCTGCAGCGTGGGCAGCCGGCCCATGTGGCATTCGACGCACTGCACGCGCGCATGGGACGACACCGCGTGGGCGCGTGGCTCTTCGGGGTGCACGGCGTGGCAGTTGTTCGTGCAGAACGCGTTGCTGTTGCTGTATTCCCACGCGACGATGCCGCCCGCGCCGAGGAGCGCCGCCGCGATGCCGCCGACGATGAGGGTCGTCGCCGCGCCGAGCATGAGCGTTCTGCTGCCTAAACTGATCTTCATCCGTACTCCCCAGGTCTATCCGGACGTCCGGTGCCGCATGGGTGCGGTCCGGCCGTAGTCAGGTCCACGCATACGACAAAGGGCCCGCGCACGGGCCCACTGCCTTGATCTCGCGCGAGACGGGTCTTCGGCGGACCCGTACCGCGCAAGTATAGCTACAACACGCTCGCAATGATCAGGACAATCGTGATGATGCCGAGCACGAGCGCCAGCGTGCCGACGGTCCAGCCGAACCACTTCGACTCGATCGACGGCGGCGTCGTCTCGTACGCGGCCAGCGTACCGTCGCGCTCCATGCGCTGCCACTGCACGAGCCGCTCTTCCTTCAGCTCGTGTTCGGAGATCCGGCCGGTGAACACGACGGTGTCCATCGGGAATTTCTGCGGGCGCAGGTGGCCGTTGAAGAAGTGGAACGTGAAGATGAAGCCGACGGCCAGGAGCGCTTCCTCGCCGTGCACCAGCGAGGCGATGTTGAACATCCAGCCCGGCAGCAGCTTCGCGAAGAACACGGGGAACCACAGCAGCAGGCCGGAGCCGCCGATGATGAACATGCCCCAGAACACCGCCCAGTAGTCGAACTTCTCCCAGTACGTCCAGCGGCCGAACTGCGGCTGCGGCCCGCGGCCGATGAACCACTTGAAGTTGTGGTAGACGTCGAAGGCGTCCTGCGGCTGCGGCACCATCGAGTCGGGTCCCCACAGCATCGCCATCACGCGGCCCGTGCGGAACGCGCGCACGAACACGGTGATCACGTGCGTCGCGAACACGGCGATCATCACGAACGCGCAGATCCGGTGGATGAGGCCCGCGCCCTGGAACCCGCCGAGCATCCGGGCGAGTCCCTGCGCCCAGGGCCGGTCGGCGAAGATGAGCGGGAGGCCGGACAGCGCCAGGCCGACGAAGCTCAGCATCATGAACGCGTGCAGCACGCGCTCCGACGGCGAGAACCGCCGGAAGTAGCGCTGCGGCTTGCTGCCCGCCATCGGGGTTGCGGTGGTGACCGTCGCCGTTGCCATCAGTGCTTCTCCCCGCCGTTGCGCTTGCCGCCGCCGAGCTTCACGCGGAGCTCGCGGTAGAACCAGAACATCGTGTGGATGCCGAAGAACGAGAACACGCCGAACAGCAGCAGTTCCATGAACATCGCGGCGTAGTAGTAGAGCGGATTGCGCGCCTTGTCGTGGCGGTTCGCGTGCGGATCGAAGCTCGCGAAGCCGGCCGAGGCCCCCGCGTGGCATTGCTGGCACGTCGTCAGGCGATTCTGCGCGGATACCTTCGACAGCGGATCCGAGGCCGGCCGCACGTCGTGCGCGCCGTGGCACGACGCGCAGGTCGCCATCCGGGCATAGCCCAGCGCGGTCACCTGGCCGTGGAACGTGTCGCGGTACGTCTTGAGGTACTCGGCGTGACACGTGCCGCATTCCTTGATCACGTCGACCTGGAACTTGTCCGAGTCGTGGAGCTGGATCCCGTGCGCCGAATGGCAGTCCGTGCAGCCGGGCGCCGCCATGTTGCCGTCCTGCCGCAGCCGGCCGTGCGAACCCGCGAGGAACGCGGCGCTTTCGGGCTTGTGGCAGGTGCCGCAGGTCGCCGGGATGTTCGCGCGGCTGGTGGAACTCTTCGCTTCACCCTTCGCGAAGATGCTGTGCGCGCCGTGGCAGTTCGTGCACGTCGGCGCCGAGGCCTGCGCGGCGCCCTTGAGCGCCTTGCCGTGGATGCTGTCGTGGAACTTGCTGCCGACGTTGCCGCCGGGGAGCTTGCTCGAGGCGGCGATCGCGTCGCTGCCGTGACATTTCGAGCAGGTCTTCTCGACGTTCGCGTGATTGGTCGGCGAGGCCGCATCCTTCGTCCGCAGGATGTCGTGCGTGCCGTGACAGTCGGTGCAGTTCGCGGCGACCGTGCTGCCGCCCTTGCGCGCCGTGCCGTGGACCGTGCCCTGGTACTCGGCGACGGCTTTCTCGTGGCAGGTGCCGCAGTTGACGGGCTTCAGCTTGTCCGCGTGCGGGATCTTCTGCGCCGAGACGTCGGCGTGGCAGTCGGTGCACTTCAGTCCCAGCTCGCCGTGCACCGACGCCTTGAAGCGATCGGCGTCGACGGCGATGGACTTGCCGGCGCCGGATTTCGCATCACGGTCGGCGTGGCACATCATGCAGGTGTCGTTCGGCGCCGGGGTCGCTGCCGGCGTCGCGGCGAAGGCCGTGACGGCGAGCGCGGCGAACAGCAGGGCGCCGCACGTTCTCGTGATGGATCGTACGCTGCTCATTGGGGTGCCATGCGTTGCGCGGTGAGGAAGGACACTCCGCGCCACGCCGATGGGGATGCATGGGCTGGCCCGGATGTTGCGCAAATGCTGCCATGCACCCCTGCCCATGGCGTTGATGTGGATCAACGGGCTCGGAAGCAGAGGCGCAGGCGCAGTGGCGACGCATGCGCAAACGACACCGGACCGGCCATTCCGGCGGGCAGGGCGGGGCCGTGCCCGCGTGGTATCAGGCGGGCAACTTCGCGACCGGTTCCCAGCGTCCGCTCTCCTGCGACGCGAGGCACGCCTCGATGAACGCCATCGTGTGCGCGCCTTCCTCGATGCGCGGGTAGGGCAGCGCGGGCACCGGCTGTCCCAGCGCCTGTGCCATGCGCGTCTGTGCGACTTCGCCGTAGATGTTCGCGAACGCCTCGCGCAACCCCTCCGGGTGGCCGCGCGGCGTGCGGCCGAGCGCCACGATCTCCGGCGGCAGGAACGGGTCGCCGCGCGTGATCAGGCGCGCGGCCTCGCCCTGCGGCGCGTGCCGCAGATACGAGCAATCGCGATGGGACCAGTCGAGGAGACCCCGGTCGCCGTAGATGCGCAGGCGAATGTCGTTCTCGCCGCCGGCCGCGGCCTGGGTAACGGTGAACGTGCCGCGAGCACCGCCTTCGAATTCGACCAGCGCCGACACGTAGTCGACGACCTGCCGGCCCGGCAGCAGCGCACCCGCATCGGCCACCACGCGCGCGATGTTCGCGCCACCCACGAAGCAGGCGAGATGCTGCGCGTGGCAGCCGATGGCGCTCATCACCAGCGCCTGGCCGCTGCGCTGGGGATCGAGTATCCAGCGCAGCCGGTTGTTCTGCGGCGCGTCCTCCAGTTTCGTCGCCATGCCGCTCTGGATGTATTCGACCTGGATCAGGCGGATGGCCCCGAGCGCGCCTTCGCGCACGAGGTGCCGCGCGTACCGCGTCATCGGATAGGCCGAGTAGCCGTGCGCGATCGCGAACAGGCGACCCCCGGCGCGGGTGCGCGCGACCAGGTCGGTCGCCTGCGCGAAGTCGTGCGTGACCGGCTTGTCGGCCACCACGTCGAGCCCCGCGTCGAGCGCCGCGACCGCGTACGCGTAGTGCGTGTCGTTCGGCGTCATGATCGCCAGCGCCTCGATGCCGTCGGGCCGCGCGCGCTCCTGCGCCAGCATGTCGGCGACGGTGCCGTAGCTGCGGTCGGCCGCGACCCCGATGGCGGCGCCCGCGGCGCGCGAGCGCTGCGGATCGCTCGAGAACACGCCTGCGGTGCAGCGCCAGTAGCCGTCGAACTCGGCCGCGCCGCGATGCATGCGGCCGATCCATGAATCGGGACCGCCGCCGACGACGCCGAGTCGCAACGGGCGTCCGAACTGTTCGCGAAGCGAGGCCATTGCGTACTCCGTGACGTGGAGGGATAGGGTGAGCGAGGCAGGGACGATGCCGCGGCGGCGTGCCGGGCGGTGTCGCGCGCCGCGGCGGGGCGCCAGCGAGGGACGCATGCCGCCGGCAACGCCCGCGGCGGCACGAAATGCTAGCACGGGGTCCGTCGCGCCTCGCGGGTTGCGGCACGTGCGCGCGGCCTTGACGTCGGGACGCGATTGGGAGTCTGATTGAAGGCGGTACGCCTTTTCCCACCCGAGGAGCACATGATGGCGAAGAAGACCACGACCGCATCCGCCAGGCCGGCCGCGAAGGCTGCGAAGAAGCCGGCGAAGAAGACCGCCGCGAAGCGTGCCGCCCCGAAGCCGGAACCGAAGTCGGAACCGAAGTCGGCACCCAGGTCAGCACCCCGGGCGGCGGCGTTCGCGGGCTTCGATCCGCAGGCGCTGGCGAAAATGGGAATGGGGATGGGCGACCTGTCGAAGATGGCCAAGCTCATGACGCCCGAACAGGCGATGGACCTCTACAAGGCCAACGCCAAGCTCGCGCTCGACGTGATCAACGCGGCGATCGAGAACACGACCAGGCTGCGCCGCCTGCAGTTCGAAGGCGAGGAGCAGGCGCGCGCGATGGGACGCAAGGCCGCGCGCCGCGCGGCCGAGGCGGCGAGCCCGAACGAGATGATGGCGGCGAGCCAGTCCGCGTCGCAGGAGGCGGTCGAGCAGGCGATGCACTACTGGGGCCAGATGTTCGAGATGATCGTCGAGATGCAGAAGCGCCTGTTCTCGATGATGGAGGGCCAGATGGCCGGCGTGCCGGGCGTCAAGGAAGCCCGCGCCGCGATGGCGATGATGCCGGACCTGCGGCCCGCGCAGAACGTCATCCAGGCGATGCAGGGCGTGATCTCGTCGGGCGGGACCGCGTTCGAATCGATGCAGCGCGTGATGGGCGACTTCGCGAAGCTCGTGCCGGGCATGAAGCGGTAGTTCGTTGCAGTCGCCGGGGATCGCCGCGAGGGCGGTCCCCGTACGCGAGCCCCGGCGGATCGCGCGCGGATACGCGGACGGACAACGCGAAAGGCGTCCTGGTGCCCGGGGCGGGAGTCGAACCCGCATGGCCGCGAGGCCGCAAGATTTTAAGTCTCGTGCGTATACCGTTCCGCCACCCGGGCAGGGGTGTCGCGCGGCTATTGTAGCGGCCCCTTGCTGCCGCACCGGCCGCGCTGCACCTTCGGCAGCGCAGCGCTACGACGCGCCCGTCTTCGCGGCCGAGGGCCCCCAGTCGCCGACGGTATGCACGTGCTCGTCCGCGGGAATGCACTCGCCGCCCGCGGGCAGTGCGACGTCCGCGACGAACGCCGCGGGTACGGCGGCTGCGAGTCCCTCGCGCGTGTCCTCGTCCCGGACGGCCCGTGCGAAGGCATCCGCATCCATCCACACCGGCGACCCACGCTCGACGCGCAGGTAGATGCGTCCCGTCGCCTGGTCGGCGAAGTTCACGACGGCAAAGCGCGCGATGCAGTTCGCGAGGAACGTCGCGTTCGCGGCGGGCGCGAGCACGCGCGGGTCGGCGTAGAGCTCGTCCGGCGAGCGCGCGTCGATGTTCACCTTCCGGAAGCGCTCGATGTCGAGCAGGCGGCCGACGTCGAGCACGGTCAGCGAGTCGTTCCAGCCGAACGCCGCGGTGCGCGGCGGCGCGCCGCGCGTCACCGTATTGTCGAGGATCTCGAAGTGCACGCGCTTGTCGGCGCGCGCAACCCACGTGAAGAAGAGCCGCGGCATGCCCGAGTAGGCCTCGACCGCGTGCGCGAGCGTGTCGTCGATCGCCTTGTAGCGGCCGACGTCGACCCCGCGATACCACGCGCGCGCGACGAGCGCGGCGGGCGGCGTGATCAGGAAGAACAGGTAGACGATCTGGCCGAAGCGCGTCAGCAGGTTGCTGCCGGCCTCGTCGGAGTCCGGCGCGAAGCTGTCGAAGCGGAACCGGTCGATCAGCAGGTGGGACATCTGCCCGCGCTGCGCCTTGCGCGCCATGTAGCGGTCGAGCTTCTGGTCGACGATGCGCAGTTCCTCGCCGGTGAACGCGCCGCGCATACTTGAACGCCGGCCCGAGGCTCGCGTAGTCGAGCAGTTGCTTGCGCCAGATGTCGGGGCTGATGAGCGCGAAGTCGCTCCATTGCACGCCGATGCGTCCGGCCAGCCGCTTCTGCAGCGGCCGCATCGTGCTCTTGCCCGCGGCCGACGGTCCCTTGGTGTTCATCACCACCAGTGCGTCCTGGCGGGGCAGCAGCGCGTAGCCTTCGGCCGCCGCGCCCTGCGCGACCAGCGGCTCGATCGCGGCGCCGATGGCCTCGCTGCCGATGTCGTTGGCGGCGAGGTCGGTCGCGAGTCGCGCGATCACCGCGCGGTCTCCCCACAGCGCGCCATGCTTGACCAGCAGCGCGGCCAGCGTGCGGGCGAGCGCACGCAGCGCGGCACGCTCGGTCCGGTTGTCCGTGGTGCGCGCCCGGGCTTCCCAGCGCGCGATCGCCTGCTCCGGCGACGCCTGCGCGGGTGCGGGCGTTGCCACGGGCGCGGTCGTGCCGACGAGCCGCGCGAGCCACCCGGGACGTGCGCGCGCCAACGTCGCGGCCGGCGCCGCGTACAACGGCGCGAGCTCGCGCTCGACCACGGCGGCGGCCTCCGTGCGCGCGCGCTCGAAGGCGGCGATGAGTTGCGGCATGCGCGGCGCGACGTGCCGCTCGAGCAACGCCACCGTGATCGCGCGCACGCTGATGCCCAGGTCCTCGATGCGCTCACCGTCGGGTACCGACACGTTCGCGGTGACGCGTACGAGCAGTTCGTGCAGCGCGAGGCGCTCGGGCCGGAACGCGACCAGGTCGGGCAACGGGAGTCCGGTCAGGTCCGCGAGTTCCTGCGCGTCCGCGAGCGAGTTGCGCACGTGCTCGGGACGAAACAGCGTGGCCAGCGGGAGCAGGGTGGCCGGAATTTCCGACGCGATGCCCGGGTTCCAGGGACCGTGGTCCATGGCGTCGGTGGCGGGGGGCGTCATGGGCGCGGCAATGCCGGTTGCAGATCGGAAGGACACGACGTTACACAGCAGCGGATAATGGCGCAATGAGTCGCCATGCCCTTGTCGCCGGCGCCACCGGGCTCGTCGGCCGGCAGCTGCTGCAGCGCCTGCTCGACGACACCGACTATACCTCCGTCGTTGCGCTGTCCCGGCGGCCGCTGGCCATTCCGCACCCGAAGCTCGTCGAGGCGGTGATCGACTTCGCGCAGCTCGCGGACTTCGCGCTGCCCGCGGTCGACGACTACTTCTGCTGCCTCGGCACGACGATCCGCCAGGCCGGGTCGCAGGAGGCATTTCGCGAAGTGGACCTCCGGTATCCGCTCGCGCTCGGCAACATGGCGATCGCGGCCGGCGCCACCCGCTGCTTCCTGGTCTCGGCGATGGGCGCCGATCCGCATTCGCGCGTGTTCTACAGTCGCGTGAAGGGCGAACTGGAGGTCGAGCTGGCGCGGCTCCCGTTCGAGACGCTGGTGGTGCTGCGGCCCTCGCTGCTCGTCGGCGAGCGCGCCGATTTTCGCCTGGGCGAGCGCGCGGCGCTGGCCGTGCTGCGCCCGCTGGCGGCGCTGCTGCCGGTTCGGCACCGCCCGGTCTCGGCGGACGTCGTCGCGCAGGCGCTGGTCGCCGCGGCGCATCTCGCGCCTCCCGGCCGCTCCACGCTGGGGTCCGAGCTGCTGGAACGGCTTGCCGCCGAGGGCAGCGCGCTGCTGACCTGATGCGCCGTCGGCGTGCGGCGAGCTTGATCCGCGGCAAGCCCGCCCGCGCGCGACGGCCGCAGACTGTCTGCTGTGCGGCGACATGCGGTTCCGCCTGGCGTCCGCGCGCCGATCGTATCGCCCATGAACCTCGCCGAGTCGTTGCTGCACGCGGCCGCTTCCAGATGATCGAGGCGATGACTCCGCGCGCCGCGACGACGACGACGATCCCGCGGTTCATCGCGGGCGTGGGGCGGCTGCCGGGCGCGTCCGCATGAACGAGGCCAGGCATCCGGTGCGACACGACGCGACCGCGACGCCGCCGCCCGGCCAACGCGCCAACGGCCGCGCCGGCTCGTGCGAGCCCATTGGCTGGCCGCTGTTCGTCGCGGTCATCCTGCTGACCGTGCTGCTGGCGCTTGCCTAGATTCGCGCGTGCGCGAACGCATCCGGGCGCGTGCGCGACCGGCGGAGCGTCGCCTGCGGGCGACCAGCGTCGGCGCCGGCATTCGCTTTGCGTCGGGCCGCCGCGTGGCGACGAAGCGGGTGGCCCATGCGCGAGCGCAAGCCGCGCCGCGGCGTCACGCGAGGTATGCTGTACACCCGCGCGGCTGTCGCGCGCGCTGTCGACGATGCTTGCCTCGATGCTCCGAACCTGTGCTTCATCCATGACCGCTGCGGTGCTCGCGCTGCTGCTCGGCGCGTGCGCCTCGGATGCGCCGTCGCGCGCGGGAGGGGACGCAGCCGATGCGAAACGCATGCTGACGGTCCAGGGGGCGCTCTCCTATCGCGCGCGGATCGCATTGCCGTCCACCGCCTATGCGGTCGTCGACGTGAAGGAGGGCGACGGTCCCGTGCTCGCCGCGCAGCGCGTCGACCTCAACGGCCGGCAGGTGCCGATCCCGTTCGTCGTCAGCGTGCCGCGCGAACGCCTGCGCGACGATGCCGCGTATCGCCTGCGTGGCGTCGTCTATGCGGACGGGCGCGAGGCGTGGTCCTCGCCGCCCGTGCCGATCGACGCGAAGGCATCCATGGTCGACACCGGCATCGTCTGGATGGCATCCGCGCAGGCGGCGGGGGCCTTCGCGACGACGTGGCGCTGCGGCGGGCAGGAGGTCACGCTCGACCACACGGAGTCGTTCACGCAGTTGCTGGTGCGTACCGAGCGGTTCCGGATGCGCCCGGTGCCTGCGTCCGGCGCGGGCATGCGGTTCGAAGGCATGAGCGACCCGTCGACATCGCTGGCCTGGGACGGCGGCAAGGCGCGCCTGACGGTGCGCGGCAACGCGTATCCCGAGTGCACGGAAACGGGACCCGCGGTGCCGCTTCGTTGACGCGATATCGTCGCGGCGAAGTGCCGGCTGTGCCCCAGGGTCGCCGCCTGTGCGTTCCCGGCCGCGCAACGTTCGTAAGCACATGTGTCGCCCGTTACATGTGGCGCGCGCGTGCGCCTGCGCGCCCGGTCCCTGCGCGTCCGCCTGCGCTTACATATTGCCCGGCAGGCGATCCCGACCCCGTAAACGCCGCACCCGCGTGGCGCGTTGTGGAACATCGATGATCACATTCGGAGATCGGCTCATGCAATCGCAGAAATTCGCAGCACGTCTCACGGTGGGCCTCGTCGCGGGTGTCGCGGCGCTGCTCGTCGCGCAGGCGGCATCGGCCCAGGTCACGTTCTTTTCCGGCGAGGGGTTTCGCGGACAGTCGTTCGTCGTCAACAACACGGCGCAGAACCTCGCGCAGCAGGGCTTCAACGACCGCGCGTCGTCGGTGATCGTCGATCGCGGCCGCTGGGAAGTGTGCGAGGACTCGAATTTCCGCGGCCGCTGCGTGATGCTTGCGCCGGGCCAGTATCCGACGCTCGCCGCCATGGGCCTCAACAACAGCGTCTCGTCGGTCCGCCGTGCGTCGCGGAATACCCAGGTGCCGGTCGCGCCACCGCCGCCGCCGGTTCCCGCCTACAGCTACTACCCGCGCCACGGCGAACGTCTCTTCCAGGCCGACGTCGTCGCCGTGCGCGCGGTCGTCGGGCCCCCGGAGCAGCGCTGCTGGGTCGAGCAGCAGCAGGTGCAGGGGGCAGGCGGCGCCAACATTCCCGGCGCGATCGTCGGCGGCATCCTGGGCGGCGTGCTGGGGCACCAGATCGGCGGCGGACGCGGACAGGACGTCGCGACGGCGCTCGGCGCCGTGGGCGGCGCCGCGGTCGGCGCGAATGTCGGCAGCGGTCCGTCGTACACGCAGAACGTGCAGAAGTGCGCGGCGGTGCCCGGCAGCGGCCGGCCCGCCTACTGGGACGTCACGTACGCGTTCCGGGGCCGCGAGTTCCGCGCGCAGCTGAGCGCGCCGCCGGGTCCGACGATCACCGTGAATTCGCGCGGCGAACCGCGGATGTAGCGCGACGCGCCGCGCGCGCGACGGGCGGCCAGGTCGAGCGCCCGCGGCGTTGTCGTCGGCGGCCGCGTCGCGCGTGCGGTGCGCCGGCGAAGCGTGCATCGCGCGCTCATGCCGCACTGCGCCGATGGCGCAGTCCGACCGCGCTGTTCAGTCCTCGGCCACGAGTTCGCTCTCGTGCCACCGCGCGAGCGCCACGTGCGACAGGGCGCTCACCGCGAGATACAGCGCAACGCCGGCGAGCGTGATCAGCACCAGCGCCGCGAAGAGCCGCGGCACGTTGAGCTGGATGCCGGCCATCAGGATCTGGTAGGCGAGTCCCGCGCCCTGGCCTCCGGTCCCGGCGACGAACTCCGCGACCACCGCGCCGATCAGCGCGAGCCCGCTCGCGATGCGCAGCCCGGCGAAGAAGTAGGGCAGCGCGCCCGGGATCCGCAGCCGCAGCAGCGTCTGCCAGCGCGTGGCGCGGCTCATCCGGAAGAGGTCCGCGAGGCCCGGGTCGACGCTGCGCAACCCGAGCGTCGTGTTGGAGATGATCGGGAAGATCGCCACCACCACCGCGCACAGCACGAGTGCCAGCCGCGTGTCCTTCACCCAGATGATGATGAGCGGTGCGATCGCCACGATCGGCGTCACCTGCAGCAGGATCGCGTACGGGAAGAAGCTGGCCTCGACCAGCCGGCTTTGCGCGAACAGCAGCGCGATCGCGACGCCGGCGACGATCGCGACCGCCAGCGCGGTGAGCGCGATGCCGACCGTGACGCCGAGCGATGCGACGAGCAGGCTGCGGTCCTCCCACAATGCCCGCGCGATCCGCGCCGGCGACGGCACGAGGTAGGCCGGCACCTCGTACCACGTCACCAGCGCCTGCCACAGCGCGAGCAGCAGCGCGGCGACGGCGACGGGCGCGCCGACGCGCAACGCGAGCGGACTCATGAGGCCGCTCCGGTCGTCACCCTTGGCGCCGCTGCGGTCGCCGCACCCGCCGATGCGCGCGCGACGATGTCCGACAGTTCCGCGCACAGCGCCGCGAACGCCGCGCTGCCGCGATAGGCCGGCGTGCGGGGATGCGGCTCGGGAATGGCCACGTCGGCAACCACGCGGCCGGGCCGCGCCGCCATCACCACCACGCGCGTCGACAGGTACACCGCTTCCTGGATGCTGTGGGTGACGAACATCACGGTGAGGCCGCGCGAGCGCCACAGCGCCGCGAGGTCGGTGTCGAGCCGGTGCCGGGTGAACTCGTCGAGCGCGCCGAACGGCTCGTCCATCAGCAGCAGCGTCGGCGCGGTGGCGAGCGCGCGCGCGATCGACGCGCGCATCTGCATGCCGCCCGAGAGCTCGCGCGGGTACCGGTCGCCGGTGTCCGCCAGGCCCACGCCGGCGAGCGCCTCGCGCGCCCGCGCATTGCCGACCGCGCGGGGCACGCGGGCCAGGTCGAGCGGCAGCCGCACGTTGGCGAGCACGCGCGCCCACGGCATCAGCGTGGGCGACTGGAACACCATCGCGAGACGGCGTGCGGGGTCGTCTGCCGGGACGCTCGCGTCGCCCCACCAACGCACCGTTCCCGTGGTCGGCGCGAGCAGCCCCGCCGCCATGCGCAGCAGCGTCGTCTTCCCGCAACCGGAGGGACCCAGCAGCGTGACGAATTCGCCGGGCGCGACGGTGAGGTCGACCGGCGCCAGCGCGCGCGTGCCGCTCGCGTAGGTCTTCGTCGCGGCTGCGACGGCGACGACCGGCGGGGCCGGCGTCACGCGCCGCCCGCGACCGGCGCGGCTACGGCAGCACGCGGACGTTCTTCACCACGTCGAGCGTCCACGCCTTCGAGTAGTCGGTGCCGGCCTTGGCGAGGCCGGCGCTGCGCAGGAACTCCACGGTCGCGTTCCAGCGCGCGTCGGTCATCGTCATGAGGCCCGCCGACTTCGCGTCGCCGCCGTCGACGATCGCGTTCTCGCGCATCTTGCGCACGCCGAACGCCAGCAGCTCATCGCTCATCTGTGGGTTGTCCTTGCGGATCAGCGCATTGCCCGGCGCCGGATTCGCGAGATAGCTTTTCCAGCCTTCGGCCGTCGCGCGCACGAACTTCGTCAATGCGTCGCTCCGGCGCGCGAGCACGTCGCGCCGGACGGCGAGGACCTCGGAGTAGGGCGGGTAGCCGCGGTCCGCCAGCAGGAACACCACCGGCTTGACGCCGGCCTTCTCGATCGAGAAGGGTTCGGACGTCGCGAAGCCCTGCTGCGACAGCCCGGGGTCCGCGAGGAACGGCTGCACGGAGAAGCCGTACGGACGCTTCTGGTCGTCCGTGAAGCCGTACTTCTGCTTCAGCCACGGCCAGAACGTCGTGTTGGCGGCCGCGGCGATCGCGATCGGCCTGGCCTTGAGATCCTCGATGTTCGCCACACCCGGATGGGCAATGATCACCGTCGGGTTCTTCTGGAACGTCGCGGCGATCGTCGTCAGCGGCACGTCCTGCTCGACCGCGGAGAGCACCTGCAGTCCGTCCGCCATCGCGACGTCGAGTTGATTGGCGGCTAGGAGTTGCAGGCCGTTGACCTGCGGCCCGCCCATCCTGATCGTGACGTCGAGACCGTACTTCCGGTACGTGCCCTCGGCCAGCGCCTGGTAGAAGCCGCCGTGCTCTGCCTGTGCGAGCCAGTCGGTGGCGAACACGATGCGTTCCTGCGCGAAGCCGGCCGACGCATGCGCGGCGAGGGCAAGTGCGGCCAGGACACGGGCGAGCGGTCGAGTCATGCGGGAGACCCCTTCGGTGCGGTGACGGGACGGGCGCGGTGGCAGCGTCGAAGGATAGCGTACCCGGATCGCCGGCGAGGTGCGACAGGCCGGATGTCTTTGCCGCCGCCGGCATGGCAGCACGGCGTCGGGGTCACGGATCGCATCCCTGCCGCTCCGCCCGCGTGGATCCGCTGCGCGTTCCGTTCGGACTTGATCTTCGGCAAGGCGTGCGCCCGGCCGTGGACCTATATGTCGAGTTAGCCGGATGCGCGCGCCGCCACTGCGAGGAGCGACGATGGAATGGACGATCGAGTACCTGCAGGAGCCCGGTGTCCTGGCCGTCACGACGTCGGGCACGCTGACGCTCGAGTCGCTGTGCATGATGGTGGCGGCGGGCATGGCCGAGGCCGCCCGCCATCGGACCCGGCGCGTGCTCGTCGATCACAGCCGGACGGCGGCAACCCAGGCCACGCTCGACATCTTCCGCGCGCCGGTGGGCGAGCGCGACATCGGTGTGGCCGCGCTCATGTGGGTCGCCGTCGTGCGCCCGGATGCGACGGTGACGCCGGACGACCTTGTGCGCCACGACCTCGGCGCGGCGAACGCCGGGTTGCAGCGCCGCGTCTTCAACGACCGGACGCTCGCGCTGGCGTGGCTCGCGTCGCGCCCGAACGCCGGCGGGTGACGCCAGGTGGCGTGCAACGGTTGGGACCGGTCGTCCGGGCCGACCTCGCCGGGGCGCCGCCGCATCCCGGCGCCGCGACGTGGCTTCGCGCGCCCGCGTCCCGGAACTGCGTAGAATGCCCGGATTCCGGTCGAGCAGGGAGAGACGGATGCAAGCGCTCAACGGCAGGTTTCCTGGCCATGGCGGGCACGCTCGTTGCGCTCCCGGCGCACGCGCTGGACGAGGATGTCCTTCCGGCCTTTCGCGGCACCTGGGTGCCGGCGGCGGCGACCTGCGCCTCGCCGCTCAAGGTGACGATCGGGCCGCGGGTCGTGACGTTCGAGAACGGCGCGCAGCGCGCGGAGTTCAGGAAGCTCGAGACCTGCGTGAGCTGCATGGGGCGCGACGTCACGAACATGACGCTGCTCTCCACCGACGCGATGGGCGACAGCCCGTGGATGCTCACGCTCGACGGGCGCAAGAAGACTCCGGTGGTGTCCGTCGACATGTCGAACGACAAGAAGCTGGGCGCGCGCTTCCCGTTCGCGCGCGAGGCCGTGCTGAAGCGCTGCCCGTAGGCGCACGCCGGGGACCGTCGCCGGCGGTTCCGATCGTCCATCGGCGATCGTCGATCCGCAATACGCGATCCGCGGGCCGGCGGCGTCAGGCCTGCCAGACGCCGTACCCGGATTCGCGCAGGTCGATCGCGAGCTCCACTTCCATGGCGCGCGCGGCCTCGTACGGCATCGGGTTGTAGAGCGCGTAGAGCTCGGGCAACAGCCGCAGCCCGAAACGCAGCACGTAGCGGTTCGCCTGCAGCCCGGCCTTGTGCTTGTCGAAGCGCACATCCGGGTCGAGGCCGGTCATGCCGACGTAGACGCAGGGCTTGCCCGGCCGGTAGCCCGGGTTGGCCTTGACGAACCGGCGCTCGCCGAGCACCCCGTCCGAGAGTTCGACGACGTAGACGTGATGGTGGTGACGACGACCCATGGCGTTCCTGCTGCGGGTCTAGCGATGACGCACGGGGCAATCGCTGGAGGCGGGGGTCGGAAGCGAACGCGAATGCGTCGTCATGGGAGAGCATGACCGCTTCCGTCGACCGGGGGATTTCGTAGTCTCCGTCACGAAGTCCCGGCACGCCGTTGCGCAAGGAAGAAGCGAATCATTTCCACCGAGGCATCGGGACCCTTCGGGTCGGTGAAGGAACCGTGGGGACTGCCGCCCGACCAGGCGTGTCCCGCCCCGTGCACCCGCCAATGCTCGACCACGGGCTGGTTGGCGTGGTCCACGTAGTCCGTGCGGCGGTAACTGCGCCCGCCCGGTGCCGTTCCGGTCTGGACGATGGCGCGCAACGGCGGCTGTTCAGTGCCCGCACCGGTGACCTGCAAGGCGATGGCGTCGCCGTTGCGCACGTTCACCGTTCGATCCTGGTCGCCATGGAAGACGATGGTGGGAATTCCGTTCGGCACCTCGATGCGATTGACCGCCGTGGCTGGCGGCGGCTTGAATCGACCCGCGTGCGCAGTCCCTCCCTGCATGGCTGCGAACGCCGACGGCATGTCGCGGGCGGCCCCGTAAGGCAAGCCGGAGTGGGCGCCGACCGCGACGTACAGCTCCGGGTACATGGCACCCAGGATCACCGCCATGGCGGCGCCCGCGGACATGCCTGCAACGAAGATTCGCCGCGCATCGACGCGATAGGCCGACGCAACCTCCCGGGTGATGCCGGCGATGAGCGACGGCTCCCCGCAATCCCGGTTCTGATCCTCGGGCCGGAACCAGTTCCAGCACCTTGATCCGTTCGCATGGGCGGTCTGGGCGGGATAGATCACCAGGAAGCCGTGTCGGTCTGCCAACGCATTCATTCGCGTACCCGTCGCGAAGTCGTCCGGGGATTGCGTGCAACCGTGAAGCATCACGAGCAATGGCACCGGTTCGCCCGACTCCACCGAATAGCGCGCGGGAACGTAGAGCTTGTAGGTGCGTGTTCCGGCATGGTTGCTGAATGTTCGATCAAGGAAGGCGCCGGGGAGGGGGGCGTCGACGTGTGGGGCGGGTTGCCAGTGAGCGTCGTCGTCGCCGCTGCACGGCGCGTCGACCTCGCGGGAAACGCCATCGATGGTCGCGGCGCGCGCACCTGCCGCGACCGAGCGCCGGGTCAATCCTGCGGCCGACAGCGCCTCTTGAATCGTGTCGGTGACGCCCTTCATCGGACCGGAGTGCGTGTTCAAGCCGGCGGCGGCAAGCGCACGCTGAATCGTTTCGGTGATTCCTCCGGCATCGAACCGGTGCGGCGAGTGCCCTGGATCCTGCGTGGTGAAGTCCTGGAACGATGGTGCGCGCAATGCCTTCTGGAGTTTCAAGTTCGAATGTCCCGGGGAGAAATGCGTCAGCGAATGCGGTCGGCGAGGGCACTGCGCACCCCCGTGCTGGCGTGAAACGCGCCGAGAACCTCGACCGATTGAATGGTGGCGCGGGCGAGTTCGGGCGAGACATCGTTGGCGATCCGCGCGAGGCCCAGCACCTGGATTTGCAGCATTTGGCCGGCGGCCAATGCCCTTTCCAGGTCCGCGCGGCTGAAGTGCTGCAGTCCAAGCACGAGCGTGCGGCGAGCGACCGTTCGCTTGACCTCGTCGCCGTGGGCCGATAGCTGATTGCGGATCGCCGTTCGGATCAGGTCGGAGCGGTTGGAATAGAAACCCTCCTGGACCAGGAGATCGATCTGTCCCAGGTCGACGACCCCGAGGTTGATCGTCAGTTTCTCGGTTTCGCCGATCTTCGGTCGTACGTCCAGACTCGTGCTGACCATCTATATACCATCCATTTGGAATCCATATGGATGGCATTAGACCACGTTGCAACGGTCGCGCCAAGCGATTGCACCACTGCGTCAAACCGCCTTCGGTCGACCTCCGTAGGTCGCAGGCGAGCGTCGGTACGCCTCGGCGCAACGTTCGGAACAGAACCACGGTCCGGTCGGCGCGGTCTTGCGGTACGCGGAATACGGCGCGTGCATCTTGCACACCGGATCGATCCAGTCCGGTTCGAGGTCTCCTGCCATCTCGATGGCATAGAGCGGCATGGGATCGGCAATCGATCGTAGTGTCACTTTCCCGATGTCGCGCACGACAATGCCCGAAGCCGCCGCAATATCGGCAACGGGCAGCGTGGCCAGCATTTGTCCGGGAGACGCCAACGCCGCGACGCGCGCCGCGACGTTGACGGTCGAACCGAAGAGATCATTCGCCCGGCGGAGCACCGGGCCGTGGTTGAGCGCGGTCCTGGTCAGCGGAATGCGCGGCTCGGCCCGGCACGCCGGCAGCAGGCGTCCCAGCACCTTCAGTGCGGTGGCCGGGTCGGGAAACCCGAACATCGCTTCGTCCCCGATCCACTTGATGGGTTGCCCGAGCCCTTCGAACGCGTCCTGCACCAGTTCCTCGAAGTAGCCGAGGATCGCAATTGCCGATGCATCGCCGTAGACATCCGCGATTGCGCTGAACCCGGCCAGGTCGACGAACGCGACGGTGGCGACCGACGATTCGAAGCCGTCGCGCAGACTGGCGTTGGTGGTCATTCCCGATTCTGGTGGGCGCGTTGCCGGGGGTCAAGTCGCGTTCGGCCGCGATGGCCGATCGATCGCGCAGCAACGCCGGTTCGAGCCGTTGCGCACGACGGACGCGATGCCGGTCGATCATCGCGCGCTGGCGGCTCCGGCGCGCGCGCGAAGGCAGGGTCCCTGCAGGTCGATCGATGGAGGCGCGTGGCGGAGTCGAACCGCCCTGGACGGATTTGCAATCCGCTGCATAACCGCTTTGCTAACGCGCCGCTGGCCCGCTGACTTCGTGCTCCGCCGTTGCGACGGGGCGCGCAAACCAAAAGGGAGAGCCCGGTTCAAAGAGCTCTCCCTTCGAAAACTGGAGCGGGAAAGGAGTCTCGAACTCCCGACCTCAACCTTGGCAAGGTTGCGCTCTACCAACTGAGCTATTCCCGCGTAGAACAGCCCCGGATTATAGCGGAAAAATCCGGGTCGTCAAAATCCGGCTGCCGGCGTGCGCCCGGTCGTCAGGGCCAGACCTTGGCAATGGCGGCGGCCACCCCATCGACGTTGTGCGAATTCAGCGCCGCCACGCAGATCCGCCCGGTGTCCACCGCGTAGATCGAGAACTCCTCGCGCAGCCGCGTCACCTGATCCCTGGACAATCCGGAATACGAGAACATCCCGCGCTGCGCGAGCATGTAGCGGAAGTCCCGACCCGGCAGCCGCTCGTGCAGGCGCTCGACCAGCTCGGCGCGCATGAGCTTGATCCGGTCGCGCATCATCGCGAGTTCCGCGTCCCACAGCGACCGCAGCTCCGGCGTTTCGAGGACGTGCGCGACGATCGCGCTGCCGTGCGTCGGCGGGTTCGAGTAGTTCGCGCGCACGAGGCGCTTCACCTGCGACAGCACGCGTGCTGCTTCGTCGCGGTCCGCGCCGACGACCGACAGCGCACCGACGCGCTCGCCGTACAGCGAGAAGGACTTGGAGAACGAACTCGACACGAAGATCGGGCCCGGCGTGGCCGCGAACTTGCGCACGACCGCGCCGTCCGCGTCGATGCCGTCGGCGAAGCCCTGGTACGCGAGGTCGAGGAACGGCGTGAGTCCGCGCGCGCGCACGACGGCGACGATGCGGTCCCATTGCGCGGCGTCCGGATCGGCCCCCGTCGGATTGTGGCAGCACGCGTGGAGCACGACGATGCCGCCCTGCGGAATCCGCTCCAGCGAATCGATCATCCCGGGAAAGTCGAGCGCGCGCGTGGCCGGGTCGTAGTACGCGTACTGGTTGACGGTGAAGCCCGCGCCTTCGAACAGCGCGCGGTGGTTCTCCCACGACGGGTCGCTGATCCAGACCTGCGCGGTGGGCGCGAACCGGCGCAGGAAGTCGGCGCCGACCTTGAGGCCCCCGGTGCCACCCAGCGCCTGCACGGTGACGCCGCGCCCGGACGCGACGATCTCGCTGTCCGCACCGAACAAGAGCCGCTGCACGGCGCGATCGTAGACGGGCATCCCGTCGATGGGCAGGTAGCCGCGCGGGGCGCTCTTCGCCGCGAGCGACTGCTCGGCGGCGCGCACGCAGTCGAGGACCGGCAGCTTGCCGTTGTCGTCGTAGTAGACGCCGACGCCCAGGTTCACCTTCTGCGGATTCTTGTCGGCGTTGAATGCGTCGGTGACGCCCAGGATGGGGTCGCGCGGCGCGAGCTCGACGGTGGACAGCAGCGAGGCGGACAGGGGTGCGTTCATGGGCGTGGACGGTGGGGGATGGCGGGCAAGCGAACCATTTTACAGGAGCCGCGCCGCGCCCGATTCCGGCCGTCCGCGTCAGCGAATCGCCCGCCAAGCCCCGCCCTAGTACGACTCGCGCGCAGTCAGCCGCACGACTCTCGTCTTTTCGTAGCCTTTGTTGTGGCCGGCGCCGGGCCGCCCCAAGGCGGCCACCTGACATCGCATTTGAAGTCCCGGCCGCAAAAGGCGCGACGCCGGCGGCACGTCATCCACCGGCCTCGCGGACGCCTTTTGCGGACGTTCCCCCTACGCCGCGAAACCCAGCACCTTCACGACGCCTGCGAGCGCGGCCACCCAGGTGATCGACAGCGCGAAGGTCGAGATCATGAACCCCGTGTGGCGCTTCTTCGCCTCGGCCCAGTAGCCCAGCGCGTACACGACGCGGCCCACGAGCCAGATCGCGCCGGCCAGCGCGGCGAAGCGCGGATTGCCGAACCACGCGAAGATCCACATCGCGGGCAGGAACGCGACGAACTGCTCCAGCTCGTTCATCTGCACGCGAAACGCGCGCTCGAAGGCGGGGTCGCCCTGCATCGCGGGCGCGAACACCTTGTATTTGACGCGCGTACGCCCCACCTGCACTCCGGTAACGACGTACCAGAGGACGGCGAGCAGCGTGATCAGGGCGGGCAGGGCCAATGGCATCGTGTTCTCCCTCGAGGTTGTCGGTATAGTCGACGTCCGGCCGGCGCCAGGCAGGCGTCGGCGGGCCGATATTAACGCGCGCTGCGCGCGGGCCCGGTGACATCGCCAACCGCGCGCCCCTCCCGACCCTCCATGGCCCGAGCCTACGCACCCATCTCGATCGACGCACCGAAGCTGCCGCCGATGACGGCGCTGAAGACGCTCGCGCGCGTCGGCCGCTTCGTGCGGCCGTACCGGCGGCAGGTGGCGTTCGCCGCCATCGCGCTGCTGCTGGCCGCGGCGTCCGTGCTCACCATCGGGCAGGGCCTGAAATTCGTCATCGACCGCGGCTTTGCGGCGGGCAGCGGTGCGGAGCTCGATCGCACGCTGCTGTTCACGCTGGGGGTCGTGCTCGTGATGGCGGTCGCCACCTACGCCCGGTTCTACTTCGTGTCGTGGCTGGGCGAGCGCGTCACCGCCGACCTGCGACGCGCCGTCTTCGATCACCTGATGTCGCTGCCGCCGGGCTACTTCGAGGTGATGCGCACCGGCGAGGTGATCTCGCGCCTGACCAACGACACGACGATGCTCGAAACGGTGATCGGCTCCAGCGCGTCGATGGCCATCCGCAACGTGCTGCTGATGATCGGCGGCCTCGTGATGCTGGCGCTGACCAGCGGCAAGTTGACGCTGCTGGTGCTGGTGGGCGTGCCGCTGGTGCTGGTGCCGATCATCTTCTTCGGCCGCCGCGTGCGGCGCCTCGCGCGCGCGAGCCAGGACCGCGTGGGCGACGTCAGCGCGTACGTCGACGAGGCGCTGCACGAGATTCGCACGGTCCAGGCGTACGGGCACGAGGCCGAGGACCGCCGGCAGTTCGGCGCGCGCGTCGAGGATGCGTTCGGCACGGCACTGCAGCGGATCCACCAGCGGGCGCTGCTGGTCGCCGCCGTGATCGTGCTGGTGTTCGGCGCGGTCGGCGTGATCCTGTGGATCGGCGGGCACGATGTCGTCGCGGGGCGCATCAGCGCGGGCCAGCTGTCGGCATTCGTGTTCTATGCGGTGATCGTCGCGAGCGCCGCCGGCACCATCAGCGAAACGATCGGCGACCTGCAGCGTGCGGCGGGCGCGACGGAGCGCCTGTTCGAGCTGCTCGCGATCGAGCCGACCATCCGACCGCCGGCGCATCCGGTCGCGCTGCCGTTGCCCGCGCGCGGCACCGTGGCTTTCGACGACGTCACTTTCCGCTATCCGTCGCGTCCTGACACTGCGGCGCTGGACGGCTTCACGCTCGCCGTTGCGGCGGGCGAGAAGGTCGCGCTCGTGGGACCGTCGGGCGCGGGCAAGACCACCGTGTTCCAGCTGCTGCTGCGCTTCTACGACCCGCAGGCGGGCCGCGTGACGATCGACGGCGTGAACCTCGTCGACGCGGACCCGGTCGCGCTGCGCACGCGACTCGCCGTCGTGCCGCAGGAGCCGGTGATCTTCGCCGCCAGCGTGCTCGACAACGTCCGCTACGGCCGGCCCGGCGCGACCGACGCGGAGGTGGTCGCCGCCTGCGAGGCCGCGTTCGCCACCGAGTTCATCGACCGGCTGCCGGAGAAGTTCGGAAGCTACCTCGGGGAGCGCGGCGTGCGGCTGTCGGGCGGCCAGCGACAGCGGCTGGCCATCGCCCGTGCGATCCTCGCCGATCGGCCCATCCTGCTGCTCGACGAGGCGACGAGCGCGCTCGACGCGGAAAGCGAGCGGATGGTGCAGATGGCGCTCGAGCGGCTGATGACGGGCCGCACCGTGATCATCATCGCGCATCGTCTGGCCACGATTCGCCACGCCGACCGCATCGCGGTCATGGAGCGCGGGCGGATCATCGCGACGGGAACGCACGACGAGCTGACGGCGTCGAATCCGCTCTACGCGCGGCTCGCCGCGCTGCAGTTCGGCGAGGGCGCGGGACCGACGGCGTCTGCATCCTCCGAGCCTGCGCTTGAGAAGCAATGAGGGCCAGACTCGAATCAAGGTGTTGCATCAATTCGAGTCTGACCCTCATTGTCTCGCGTCCGGGAATGCGAGTCCGCCCCTCATCGCTGCGACGGCGCTCGGTTCGCCGGGCGTTCGGCCGCGCAGGAACCGCGCGGGAGAGTATCTCGCGGTGTTCGCCGCACGGCAGTACAATCGACGGTTGACCTTCGCGAGCGCATAACGGCCATGGCCATCACGTATCCCGGCAGTCCCTACGAGTTGCACATGCCGTTCCAGCCGGCCGGCGACCAGCCCGAGGCGATCGCCAAGCTGGTCGAGGGCCTGTCCGATGGGCTCGCGTACCAGACGCTGCTGGGTGTCACCGGCTCGGGCAAGACGTTCACGATGGCCAATGTCATCGCGCGCACCGGCCGTCCGGCGATCGTCATCGCGCCGAACAAGACGCTCGCCGCGCAGCTCTACTCCGAATTCCGCGAGTTCTTCCCGAACAACGCGGTCGAGTACTTCGTCTCGTACTACGACTACTACCAGCCCGAGGCGTACGTCCCGTCGCGCGACCTCTACATCGAGAAGGACAGCTCGATCAACGAGCACATCGAGCAGATGCGCCTGTCGGCGACCAAGGCGATCCTCGAGCGGCCGGACTGCGTGATCGTCGCGACGGTCTCCGCGATCTACGGCATCGGCGACCCGTCCGAGTACCACAGCATGATCCTGCATCTGAAGCAGGGCGACCGGCTGTCGCAGCGCGACGCGATCAAGCGGCTGACCGAGATGCAGTACACGCGCAACGACGTCGAGTTCAAGCGCGGCGTGTTCCGCGTGCGGGGCGACGTGCTCGACATCTTTCCGGCGGAGAACGCCGAGAACGCGATCCGCCTTTCGCTGTTCGACGACGAGGTCGAGTCGCTGCAGCTCTTCGATCCGCTGACCGGCCACCTGAAGCAGAAGCTCGCGCGCTTCACCGTGTTCCCGTCGTCGCACTACGTGACGGGCCGGCAGAAGGTGCTGTCGGCCATGGACCAGATCAAGGTCGAACTGCACGCGCAGAAGGAGTTCTTCGTCGGGCAGATGAAGCTGATCGAGGCGCAGCGCATCGAGCAGCGGACGCGCTTCGACCTCGAGATGATGGCCGAGATCGGCTACTGCAAGGGCATCGAGAACTATTCGCGCTACCTGTCCGGACGCAAGGCCGGCGAGCCGCCGCCGACGCTGATCGACTACCTGCCGTCGCGGTCGCTGATGTTCGTCGACGAATCGCACGTGACGATCCCGCAGGTCGGGGGCATGTTCAAGGGCGACCGCGCGCGCAAGGAGAACCTCGTCAACTACGGCTTCCGGCTGCCGTCGGCGCTCGACAACCGGCCGCTGCGCTTCGACGAGTTCGAGAAGATGATGCCGCAGACGATCTTCGTGTCGGCCACGCCGGCGGCGTACGAGGAAACGCATGCGGGGCAGGTGGTCGAGCAGCTCGTGCGCCCGACCGGCCTCGTCGACCCGACGCTGTCGATCCGTCCGGCCGCCACGCAGGTCGACGACCTGCTCATGGAGATCCGCCTGCGCGTCGAGCGCAACGAGCGCACGCTGGTGACCACGCTCACCAAGCGGATGGCCGAGGACCTGACCGACTACATCGCCGAGAACGGCGTCAAGGTCCGCTACCTGCACTCGGACATCGACACGGTCGAGCGCGTCGAGATCATCCGCGACCTGCGCCTGGGCCAGTTCGACGTGCTGGTCGGCATCAACCTGCTGCGCGAGGGCCTCGACATTCCCGAAGTGTCGCTGGTCGCGATCCTCGACGCGGACAAGGAGGGCTTCCTGCGCGCGGAGCGTTCGCTGATCCAGACCATCGGCCGCGCGGCGCGCCACATCAACGGCATGGCGATCCTCTACGCCGACCGGATCACCGACTCGATGAAGAAGGCGATCGGCGAGACCGACCGGCGGCGCAACCGGCAGCTCGCGTGGAACGAGAAGATGGGCATCACGCCGGTGGGCGTGCAGAAGCGGATCAAGGACATCATCGAGGGCGCCTACGATCCGGACGAGGCGAAGCGCGAGCAGCGCGCCGCGCAGGCGAAGGCCAAGTACGAGGCGATGCCCGAGAAGGACCTGGAACGCGAGCTGAAGCAACTCGAGAAACAGATGTTCGACGCGGCGAAGAACCTCGAGTTCGAGAAGGCCGCGGAACTGCGCGACCGGCTGCATGCGCTGAAGCAGCAGCTCTTCGGCGTCGCGCTGACGTTCGAGCCCTGAGGCTTCGCCGGCGCGCGATGCCGTCGGCCCGCCGCGGTCCGGCCGCGCGGCGCCGCGCCGCATCGAAGCAATTCCAACCTTTCCGGGAGACACGAAGCATGAAGCTCAACGACAAGGTCGCGCTGGTGACCGGCGCCGCCAGCGGCCTGGGCAAGGCCATCGCGGTTCGCTATGCGCAGGAAGGCGCACGCGTGGCGGTGAGCGATCTCAACCCGCAGGCGGCCGCTGCCGTGGCGGCGCGAGATCGTCGCGGCCGGCGGCAAGGCGATCGGCGTCGCGATGGACGTCACGAGCGAGGCGCAGGTGGAGGCGGGCGTGGCGGCGACGGTCGCGGCGTTCGGCGGCATCGACATCCTCGTCAGCAACGCCGGCATCCAGATCGTCCACCCGCTGGAAGAATTCACGTACGCCGAGTGGAAGCTGATGATGGCGATCCACGTCGACGGCGCGTTCCTCACCACCCGGGCATGCCTTCCGCACATGTACAAGTCCGGCCGCGGCGGCAGCATCATCTACATGGGGTCCGTGCATTCGAAGCTCGCGTCGGTGCTGAAGGCGCCGTACGTGACCGCCAAGCACGCGCTGATGGGCCTGGCGCGCGCGATCGCGAAGGAGGGCGCGCCGCATGGCGTGCGCGCCAACGTGATCTGCCCCGCCTTCGTGCGCACGCCGCTCGTCGAGAAGCAGATTCCGGAGCAGGCGGCCAGCCTCGGAATCTCCGAAGAGGACGTGATCCGGAAGGTGATGCTGAAGGACACGGTCGACGGCGAGTTCACGACGCTCGACGACGTCGCCGAAGTCGCCGTGCTGTTCGCGGGCTTCCCCACCAACGCGCTGACCGGGCAGTCGCTGATCCTGAGCCACGGCTGGCACATGGAGTAGCGCATCGCGCCGGCGCGAGCGTCGTGCTCGTTGCGCGCGCCCCCTCACCCCAACCCTCTCCCCTGCGGGGAGAGGGAGGATTCGAGCGCGGCGTCGGTCGGTGATGTCGCAACTGCCGACGCGTACGGTGCGATCGGTGCGTCGCACCGATGCTTCCGCTGTGCTCTCCCTCTCCCCGCAGGGGAGAGGGTTGGGGTGAGGGGCAAACGCACCTCGCTACACCTCCGCCCACCGCCGCAGCAGGTTGTGATACGTCCCGGTCAGCGCCACCGCCGCCGGGATCTCCCCGTACGCCTCGCGCAAGCCCAGGATCGCCATGTCGAGGTCGTGCAGCAGCCGGCGCTCGCCGTCGTCGCGCACCATGCTCTCGATCCAGAAGAACGACGCGACGCGCGCGCCGCGCGTCACCGGCTCGACGCGATGCACGCTCGTCGCCGGATACAGCACGAGGTCGCCGGCGGGCAGCTTCACGCTGCGCGGCCCGAACGTATCCTCGATCACCAGCTCGCCGCCGTCGTACTCCGCCGGGTCCGCGAGGAACAGCGTCGCGGACAGGTCCGTGCGCACGCGCTGCCCGGTCGCGTGGACGGTGCGCACCGCGTTGTCGATGTGGTTGCCGAACGCATTCGCATCGCCCGCGTAGCGGTTGAACAGCGGCGGGAAGATCCGCTTGGGCAGCGCGGCGGCGAAGAAGAGCGGATGCCGGTCGAGGTTCGCCAGCACGATCGCGCGCGCGGCAACGCTCGCGGGTGCGGAATCGGGGAGTTGCAGGTTGCGCTTGACCTGCGCGGACTGCGAACCGGCCGTGATGCGGCCGTCCGACCATTGCGCAGCATCGAGCAGCGCGCGGCAGCGCGCGACATCCTCGGCGCGACAGCACGTTGCGGACATGGACCAGCATCGGAACTCCTAGAACTTGATTTCGAACGTGACCTGCGCGGAGCGGGTGACGCCCGGGCAGCGCGTGCCCGGTGTAGAGCCCCGTGTAGTAGGTTTCGTCGAACAGGTTGAAGAGGTTGAGCCGCACCGCGTAGTTCTGGCGCTCGTACGCGATCATCGCGTCCCACTTGACGTAGGCCGGCAGCTGGGTGGTGTTCGCGAGCGACGTGTAGCGCTTGCCGACCGCCTCCCAGCCGAGCCCCGCGCGAAAGGCAGGCAGGAACCGGTACGTCGTCCACAGGCTCGCCGTGTACGGCGGCGTGTTGATCGGCGTCTTGCCGACTTCGTTCGGATTGAGCGACTCGTCGATCGTCGCGCGCATGAACGACACGCCGCCGAATACTTCCCACGCCGGCGTGATGCGGCCCGCGGCCTCGAGCTCGATGCCGTCGGTGTGGCGCCGGCCGGACAGCAGGAAGACGTCGGTCACGAGCGGATCGGTGTTGCGCTCGTTGGTCTTCTCGGACCGGTAGAGCACCGCCTGCAGCGACAGGTCGCCGTTGGCGAGATCCCACTTGGCGCCCAGTTCGTAGTTGTAGTTCTTCTCCGGCGGCGTGTTCGCGCCGCGCGGATCGAGCGCGTACAGCTCGCCCGACGGATTGAACGAGCTGCCGTACGAGACGTAGTACGACTGCTCGTCCGACGGCTGGAACAGGAGCCCGGTGCGGAAGCTCCACACGCGGTCGGTGCGACCGTAGTCGGTGAGCGGGCCGATGCGCTCGTAGTCGGAGTCGAAGTAGTCGTAGCGCACGCCGGCGAGCAGCTTCCACATGGGCGTCAGTTCGAGGAAGTCCTGCGCGTAGACGCCGACGGTCTTCGACTTGAACCTCGTCTCGCCGGTGACGTTGTGCACGAAGAAATTCGCCGGCAGCGGCGGGCTGTCGTTCGGGTTCTCCACCGTGGTCGAGGGCACCGTCACGCCGGGCGCCTGGCCCCAGCGCTGCGTCCACGAGTCCTCGGTCGCCAGTTCCATGCCGACCAGCACGAAGTGCCTGACCGCGCCGGTCGCGAACTTGATCGTGTAGTCGGTCTGGTTGGTCCAGTCCTGGTCCTCGCCCCTGGCGCCCCGGGCGGCTGCGCGTGATCACGGACGTCGGAAGCAGCGGATCGGGATTGCCGGAAAGCCGCGGCGCCGTCGGCCACAGGTCGCGCTCGTAGTTGCCGTAGCGCAGGATGTTCTTCAACTCCGATGTCCGGGCTGAAGCGATGCACGTAGGTGACCGTCCCGATCGCGGTCCTGTACTTCTCGTAGTCGGCGTTGGTGAGGCCGTAGTACGAACTCGTCACCGGCACCGGCAGCGGCCGGCCCTGGTAGTACGGCACGCCGTAGTCGGGGATGTTGTTCTCGTCGAGGTAGAAGAACGCGACGTTGACCTCGTCGCGCGTGCCGAGCCCCCACGTGAACGACGGCGCCACGCCCCACCGGCTGTACTGCGGCCCGTCGCGGAAGCTGTCGGTGTCGGTGCCCATCGCATTGATCCGCAGCGCCGCGTCCTCGCCGACGATGGCGTTGACGTCGACCGTCGCGCGCACGTAGTCGAAGCTGCCGACGGTCAGCGATGCCTGGCTCTGGTTCATGAGGTACGGCACCTTGCTGACCTGGTTGACGACGCCGCCGGTCGAGCCGCGGCCGAACAGCATCGACGCCGAGCCGCGCAGCACGTCGATCTCGCTCAAGTTGAACGTGTCGCGCTGGTACTGCGCGACGTCGCGGATGGTGTCGAGGTAGAGGTCGCCCACGGACGAGAAGCCGCGGATCGTGATGTTGTCGCCGTTGCGGCCGCCTTCGCCGGCGTTGAACGTGACGCCCGGCACATTGCGCAGCGCCTCCGCGACCGTGGTCGCGTTGCGGTCCTGCATCAGCTGCTCGGTGATGATCGACAGCGACTGCGGAATGTCGCGCGGCTGTTGCGGGACACGGCCCACGGTCGTCGTCGTCGCCTGGTAGCCGGTGTTCTTCTCGCGTACGTCGCGCACGGGCACCGTCGGCAGCGTCACTTCCGGCGTGCCGGGCCTTTCCTTCTCGGGCTCGGGCACGGCCTGTGCGAGGACCCCATCCGGCGTGAACGCGAGGCCCGCGACCATCGCGCCGAGCGGCAGCAGGCGCCGCAGGCGTGGCGGCGTGGCGACGATGGACTCGACCGGCAGCGCGTCGAGCGCGGGCTGCGCGGGATGCACGGCGGCAACGGAGCCCGCGAGCGGGCGGCGACGAAACGGGATGGGCATGCGATCACTCCAGATAGCGTGGCACGAAAGGGATCGCTGGCTCGACGCGCGCGGCGTCGTATGGCTGGCTCGAACATTCAGGAACCACGGCGCAGGCGCTGCAATGCGCCGGCAATATCGCAACGGCCCGGCAGGTGCTTTCGCAGTCCGGCCGCGAGCGGTGCGCAAACGTGTGCGCCGCGTCTAGCTCGAGAGCGTGAAACTGATCGGCACGAGCACCCACGCGGCGACGGTCGCCTCGCCTTGCCGCGCCGGGACGAAGCGCCACCGGCGCACGGCCTCGAGTGCCGCGTTGTCGAGCCGCAGCGAGCCGCTGCTCGTGCGCACTTCGACGGCATCCGGCGTTCCTGCCGGCGTCACGTGCACGCGCAGCAGCACGCGACCCTGTTCGCCGTTGCGGCGCGCGATCGGCGGATAGGACGGCGCGGGATTGTCGAGGTACGCGGCGTTGAAGCTGGGCGGCGTGATCGCCGACGCCGGCGCCGGCGCACTGGACGCGATCGTCGCGGGCGGCGCATCGGTTGCCGGAGGGGCAGGCTCGCACCGCGTTCCCGGCGGGAAGCGAGATCGCGGCCGGCGCCGGGTCCGCCGTCGCGATCGATGGCGGCGGCTCCACGGTTCGCGGTGACTGCCGCCCGCGGGCGGAGCGCGGGTGCCATCGGCAACGGACGCGGCGGCGTCGTCGGCGGCGCCGCCTCGGGTGTCACGATGAACGTCAGCACGCGGGGCACCTTGGCCAGCAGCCGATGGCGCTCGGGCCAGTAATGCAGCAGCGCGGCGAACAATGCCGCGTGCAGCACCACGGTCACGAGGAGACCGGCGCGGCGCGCGGACAGGTCGGCAGGAGGGGTGGTCGCGTACACGGGTCAGGTCCTGGGTGATCCCTGGCTGGCTCGCACGCGGCGTGGCTGGCGGGGTGGTGGTCGGTCGGTTGTGCCGGGGTCAGTCGGCGACTGCCTGCGTCCGCACCACGGGCCGTCTCCAACCGGATCCGGCCCCGCCGATGGGACGGCCGCGCGGGAATGCGCGCGTTCACTGGACAACCTGCGTGCGGCGCACGCCGGAATTCGCCCTTGGGATGGCCCGGCGGTCTCATGCGGTGAGGATCAGCTTGCCGTTCTGCGTGATGCGCATCCGGTAGATGCGGCCCGCGTGCTCGATGACGATTTCGCGCGCGTCCCCGAAGAGGTCGCGGCTCGCGATCCTGCGCTCGGCCGGCGCGCCTGCGGTCTCGGCCGCAGGGGTGGGGGCTGGTGATCGGCAACGTTTCGTTCATTTGCGAATGATAACCATTCGCATTACGAAAGTAAAGCCCGGCGCAGTGCCGGACGCGCACGATCGCGATCGAGATCAGTAGATGCCGGCGGAGAGGCCAGCGGCCAGCGTCGCGCCCACCTCGAAGCAGCGAGCGAGCACGTCGGGGGGAACGACGTGCGGCTGCGCCGTGACGCCGCTCGTGTGGACGAGTCCGGGCAGCACGCGGCGCAGCTTGAGCCCCGTGGCGATGCGGTCCGTCTGGAACAGCGCGCCAGTCCCGTCGGTGCCCGCGCAGACGAGCACCGTGTACGGCTTGCCCATCACGCGGTGTTCGCACGGGTAGTAGACGCGCTCGAAGAAATCCTTGGTCATGCCGGCGAGCGATCCGAAGTTCTCGGACGTGGCGACGAGCAGTGCGTCGCAGCGCAGCAGGTCGTCGACGCCCGCGACCGCGGCGGCGCGGTACACGACCGCGACGTCCTCGATCGTCGCCGCGCCGTCGCGCGCGGCCGCGGCCATCTGCGCGGTGCCGCCGAACTGCGAGTGCCAGACGATCAGCAGTTGCTTCATGGGAGCACCTCGCAGGATCGGGTCGGGAACCGGACCAGGGAGACAACCAACGAGTGGAAAAACGAAAGGGGATGGACGCGAACGCCCATCCCCTCGATCCCCCTGCTCAAACGCGGAGGTCAGGCTGCAGGCGAGGGCGGCTCCTTGCGCGTCTCGACGAACTCGAGCGGCTCGGCGGCGATCTCCAACTTCGGCGGACGCTGGCGCTTCGGCCGCGGCGCCTCGGGCTCCATCGGAGGCGGCGCCGCGTGGCTGGTCTCGACGAGCACCAGTCCCGAATCCGGCGGCAACGTCAGCGCGATCGGCGGAATGTCGATCGCGGGCGCCACCTTGCGCGCCGGTTCTGCATGCACTTCGCGCGCCGGCGCCTGGGTCATCGCAACGGGCGCGGGCTCGAGGGCCACGTGCGCGGGGGCCGGTTGCGGCGCGACGAAATCCGCGACCGGTTCAGCGCGCGGCTGGGCGGTCTCGATGGGCAGCACGTTCTGCATCGGTTGGTCGATCGCGAGCGCATTCTGCTCGGGAGCGGCAGCCGTCTCGCGGCGTTCGCGCGGTTCGCGGGGTTCGCGCTGTTCGCGCGGCGCACGCGGTTCGCGCGGAGGCTTCGGCGGACGCGCTTCGCGCACCGGGCCCTCGGCGGGCGCCGCATCGGCCCCCATGCCGACGGCGTCGACGACGTTCGGCGCGACGTCGCCATTGCTGTCCTGCGCTTCGCCTTCGCCCGGTCGGTCGGCCCGATCACCGCCGCGACCGCGACGTCCGCGCCGGCGGCGGCTGCCGCCTTCGCGCGCGTCCGCACCGGCGGCCGGCTGCATCGGTACCCCATTTTCCAGCATCGGCTCGACGGCGCCGGTCTCGAGCGCGCCGGCTTCGACGACGGGCGCATGGTCGCGTTCCTTCGGTTCCCGCGGCCGCTGCGCCTCGCGGGGTTCACGCGGCTCGCGCGGCTCGCGGCGGCGGCTGCGCACCGCGGTTGCCGTCACGACTGCCTTCACGATTCCCGTCGCGGCGTTCCTCGCGGCGCGGCTGGCCGCCCTGCGGCGGACCGCTGCGCGGCTGGCCCTGACCGCGGCCACCCTCGGCGCCACGCGCCTCGCTGCGGTTGTCCGCGCGACTCTCGCCGCGACTGTCACGGCGCTCGCCGCCGCGCTCATTGCCGCGCTCACCGCGCTTGCCGTCGCGCGCTTCGTCGCGACGTTCGCCGCCGCCCGCTGCCACCACCGCCGCGACGTCCGTCGCCGCGATTGCGTTCGCGCTCATCTCCGCGCCGGCCGTCACGCCGGCCGTCGCGATTGCGATCCTGCGATCGCTCCTCGCGCGCCGCGCTCGTCGTCGTCGGCGCCGGGATCGCCGGCTTGGTGCGGAACCAGCCCAGCACCTTGCCGAGCCATGAACCTTCGGCCGGAGCCGTTGCGGCAGGCGCCGGTGCGGGCGCCGGCGCCGGCTTCTCGACATGCACCGGCGCGGGTTGCGACGGCGTGATGCCCTTGACCATCGCCTCCTGGCGCGGCGCGGCGGCGTCTTCCTTCATCTGCTTCGCGGGGTCGACCTGCTCGGGCTGCTGCACCATCTCGAACGACGGCGGCAGCGGCTCGGACTGGTTGAGATCGTCGTGACGCAGGCGCTCGACCGTGTAGTTCGGCGTCTCGAGATGGATGTTCGGCACCAGCAGCACGTTCACCTTGAAGCGCGTCTCGATCGTCAGCACGTCGGTGCGCTTCTCGTTCAGCAGGAACGTGCCGACGTCGACCGGCACCTGGGCGACGACCTGCGCGGTGTTGTCCTTCATCGCTTCCTCCTGAATGATCCGGAGGATGTGCAGCGCGGTCGACTCGGTGCCGCGGATGTGCCCGATGCCGTGGCAGCGCGGGCACGGGATGTGCGCGGCTTCGGCCAGCGCCGGACGCAGCCGCTGGCGCGACAGTTCCATGAGGCCGAAGCGGGAGATCTTGCCCAGTTGCACGCGGGCGCGGTCGTACTTCAACGCGTCGCGCAGGCGGGTCTCGACCTCGCGCTGGTTCTTCGTGCTCTCCATGTCGATGAAGTCGATCACGATGAGCCCGCCCAGGTCGCGCAGCCGCAGCTGGCGCGCGATCTCGTCCGCCGCTTCCGCGTTCGTGTTGAACGCGGTGGTCTCGATGTCGGCGCCCTTGGTCGCACGCGCCGAGTTGACGTCGACGGACACCAGCGCTTCGGTGTGGTCGATCACGATGGCGCCGCCCGAGGGCAGCGGCACCTGCCGCGCATAGGCGGTCTCGATCTGGTGCTCGATCTGGAACCGCGAGAAGAGCGGGACGTCGTCCTTGTAGAGCTTGACCCGGTTCACGTTCGCCGGCATCACGTGCGCCATGAACTGCTGCGCCTGCTCGAAGATCGCTTCCGTGTCGATCAGCAGTTCGCCGATGTCCGGGTGGAAGTAGTCGCGGATCGCGCGGATGACGAGGCTCGACTCCTGGTAGATCAGGTAGGCGCCGGGCTGCATCTTCGCGGCGTCCTCGACCGCGTTCCACAGCTGCATCAGGTAGTTCAGGTCCCACTGCAGTTCTTCGGTCGTGCGGCCGATGCCGGCCGTGCGGGCGATGACGCTCATGCCCTGCGGCACGTCGAGGCCGTTGATCGCGTCGCGCAGCTCGTTGCGTTCCTCACCCTCGACGCGGCGCGACACGCCGCCGCCACGCGGGTTGTTCGGCATCAGGACGAGATAGCGCCCGGCGAGCGAGATGTAGGTCGTGAGCGCAGCGCCCTTGTTGCCGCGCTCGTCCTTGTCGACCTGGACGATCAGCTCCTTGCCTTCCTTGAGCTGATCCTGGATGCGCGTCTTCGCCGGATCGACGTCGCGATCGCGGAAGTAGTCGCGCGAGATTTCCTTGAACGGGAGGAAGCCGTGGCGGTCCGTGCCGTAGTCGACGAAGCAGGCCTCGAGCGACGGCTCGACGCGCGTGATGACCGCCTTGTAGATGTTGCTCTTGCGTTGTTCCTTGGCTGCGGATTCGATGTCGAGGTCGACGAGCTTCTGACCGTCGACGATCGCCACCCGGAGTTCCTCCGCCTGGGTGGCATTGAACAGCATGCGTTTCATGTACGATCCCCGGCGCAGTGCGCCGCGGCAGGCGGAGGTGAAGCAGGACGCGCCGCGATGCCAGCGGCGGTCTTGTTGCGCTAAAGGGCGGCGGTCGCGGACGAAGACGTGGGCAACGGCGCGTGGTGGCGCCGGCGGGCGGGAGCGGTGCGCGAGGGCATGGGTGCGGTCGGCATTCGGTTCATACCCCGCCAAGGCGGGGAGGTTCGGCTCTCGTCGTGTTGCGTGATCTTCGTGGTGCGAACAAGCGGTAAAAGCTACCGGCTGCGGCCCGCGGTCCAGCGTCTGGCTGGCGCCGCGGAGAGGCGGCCGGGTACTGAGAATCTCGCTGATTGCGCCGCGCAATGCGCCGCTTCGAACCGGCCGCTGCCGGGTGCGGAGACTGCGCTTTTTCCTTGCCGTCACTACTTTCGCGGGGTCGATCCCCGCCCGGCGAGCGACTGAAGCCGGATTTTTCCTTTCGGTTCCCAGCTTGGAGCTGGACCCGGCAGGACCGCACAATGCGCAACCAATACAAGGCCGTAGGAGGGTGATCGTCCGGCCGGCGCCGTCGGCATGGTGGCCGTTTGGCGCGAACTTGAGCTGCCACTGCGCGGTTCGGGCACAATAATAACAAAATGAACGAGTTAAGCAAGGAATCCGTGAGCTGGCTCACCGTCGGCGACGACACGGCGGGGCAGCGGGTGGACAACTTCCTCACCCGCATCCTGAAGGGCGTCCCGAAGAGCCACATCTACCGCATCCTCCGGAGCGGCGAGGTGCGCGTGAACAAGGGACGGGTCGGCCCGGACGCGCGACTCGTGCTGGGCGACATCGTCCGTGTGCCGCCGGTGCGCACCGCAGCACCCGCGCCGGTGCGCTCCGCGGTCGCCGCCGCGCAGGCGCGGACCAAGGTCGCGGTGCCCATCCTGTACGAGGACGACGCGCTCATTGTCGTCGACAAACCGGCCGGACTCGCCGTCCACGGCGGCAGCGGCATCGCGTTCGGCCTGATCGAGCAGATGCGCGCGGCCCGTCCCGACGCGAAGTTCCTGGAACTCGTGCATCGCCTCGACCGGGACACGTCCGGCACGATGCTGCTGGCCAAGAAGCGGGCGGCGCTGGTGGCGCTGCACGCGCAGTTGCGCGACGGCGACGTCGACAAGCGCTACCTCGTGCTGGTGCGCGGACGCTGGCGCGACGAGAAGCGCCGGGTGCGGCTCGCGCTGCACAAGTTCTCGACCAGGGACGGGGAGCGGCGCGTGCGCGTGGACGACGACACGGGGCAGGACGCGGAGACGATCTTCCGTCGCGTGTCGACGTGGCCCGACCACGATCCGCCGCTGGCGCTGCTCGAGGCGGAACTCCTGACCGGCCGTACGCACCAGATCCGCGTGCATCTCGCGCACCTCGATTTCCCGCTCGCGGGGGACGACAAGTACGGCGACTTCGCGTGGAACAAGGCGCTCGCGAAGGAGGGACTGAAGCGGATGTTCCTGCACGCGCGGCAGCTCACGTTCGCGCACCCGGTGACCGGGCAGACCGCGACGTTCGAGGCGCCGCTGCCGCGCGAACTCGCGGCGTTCGTCGCGTCGCTCGGACCAGCGGCGCAGCGGACCCCGCATGCGTGACGCGGCCGACCGGCAGTTCCGCCTCATCGTGTTCGACTGGGACGGCACGCTGTCCGACTCGACCGCGATCATCGCCGACGCGATTCGCGACGCGTGCCGCGATCTGGGCGAGCCCGTGCCCGACGCGGAGACTGCGCGCTTCGTGATCGGGTTGGGCTTGCACGACGCGCTGCGCCGTGTCGCGCCGGGACTGCCCGTGCATCGCTACGGCGAGATGTCCGCGCACTATCGCAAGCACTACCTCGGTCGCGAGGACAACATCCCGCTCTTCGCCGGCGCCTACCGGCTGCTCGAGGCGCTGGCGGACGCGGGATACCTGCTGGCGGTCGCGACCGGCAAGTCGCGCGCGGGACTCGACCGCGTGCTGAAGCAGAACGGGCTCGGACGGCGCTTCCACGCGACGCGCTGCGCCGACGAGGGGCGGCCCAAGCCCGATCCGGACATGCTGCTGCACCTGATGGACCGCCTCGATGTCGCGCCCGGGCACACGCTGATGATCGGCGACACGACGCACGACCTCGAACTGGCGCGCAACGCGGGCGCCGCGGCCGTGGCGGTCGCCTATGGCGCGCATGGCAGTCGAGGGCCTGAATCGGCTGGCGCCGCTCGCGACCTTGCACTCCGTCGACGAACTCGCGCAGTGGTTGGCGGTGAACGGCTGACTTCGAATCGCGGCGCGCCGCACTCGCGTTCGGATGCCGGCACGACGAACCGCGCATCGCAGGCAGTCAGCGCGCATGCGCGCGCTACCGAACGGCCGCGAAGCGGCTTATGAACGGCACGCTTCGTGCCTTTGTCGCACGAACAGCGCCCGGCCGCCCGAAACTGTTCGTGCTGTCGGCCTTGAAATCGAATCGCGCAGCGATTCGATTTCACCCACATGTCACGATCCCCATCGCGATCCCGCGCGCGATCGCTTCGGGGCGGTTCATCGCGCCGAGCTTGTTCTTGATGTTGGAGAAGTGGAAGTTGACCGTGCGTTCCGCGACGCACAGCTTGCCGCCGATGTCGGCGCTGGTGAGGCCGCGCGCGGCCAGTTCGAGGCAATCGCGTTCGCGCAACGTCAACGCCGGCGCCAGCGCCAGCGGGGCCGTCCGGCCGCCCCGGCGATGCGCCACTTGAGCACCGATTCGTGCAACGCGATCGCGATCAGCATGAGTTCGCCGGCGGCCGCCATCAGCCGATGGCGTCGTGCCGCGCCGACGGGGCTCTCGGCGCTGTCGAACGTCACCGTCACCTGGTTCCGCGCGCCGTCGGTGAGGGCGATCGCGACGCCGCTGCGTACCCCCGCTTCGGCGGCATCGACGAAGAAGCGCTCGCGCGGCGCGCCATCCGCCAGTTCGCTCGCATCCCAGAGCATCGGTCCGATGCTGGCGCTGGTGCGCACGAGGCGCGGATCGACGGCGGCGTACGACTCGCGTCGGTAGCGCCCGACGAAGCGCGACGGCAGCGTCGTCCAGACGAGATCGCCCTGCACGACGCCGCCGGCGCTGCGCGTCGTGAAGTACGAGAGGCTGTCGAACGGGTAGTGGTGAAGGAGCGCCCGGATCGCCGGACCGGGCGACAGTGCCTGCGCCGCACGGTCGATCGAATCGGCGATCGCCTCGGGCAGCAGCAGCGCGCGCACACCTTGCGCGGGGCGGGACGCGGCGGCGGCGCCGTGGTGCGCTGGATGAGCGCGGCGTGGTCAGGGCGGATCATCGCGACGGTCTCCGGGCAGGAAAACGCCGCCATTATCGGCATCGACAAAATGTAGCGCACAACGCGCCGACGGGCGGTCGGTGCCCGCGCAACCACGACACGCGTCGCGCGTTGCGCGTTATGACATCCGGATGGATCGGCGAGCCGGAAGTTATTGCCGTCGGATCAAGGCGTTCATTCCGCGGCGAGAGAACGCACGCGAGGTTTCGCCCTTCGCCGCGCCGGCGTTATCGGACGGGCTTGCGCGCCGGGATCCCCGAGACCGTCGCACCCGGTCCGATGCCGCGCTCGGCGAACCACCCCTTGCGCATCTCGAGCGCATAGAGCGCCGGCCCCTTGGAGTAGTGGGAGTCCTCGGTCTGCGGCTTCATGTCCTCGATGTTCACGATGCGGCCGTCGGCGGCGATGAACGCGATGGACAGCGGAATGAACGTGTTCTTCATCCAGAAACCCAGCGGTTCCGGCTGCTCGAAGACGAACAGCATGCCGTGGTCGGGCTTGAGGCTGAAGCGGTTCATGAGCCCCAGCGCACGCTGCTCCGGCGTCGTCGCGACTTCCGCGGTGACCTTGTGCGTGCCGATCGTCAGCGTGGTCAGTGGGCAACTCCGCCGCGCCGGCCGCGAGCGCGAACGAAGCGGCGGCGAGCGAGCCGGCCAGGAGGGACAGCAGGGACGACAGCTTGCGCATCATGGTAGCCATTCCTTCAATGTCGTGCGGGCGCGGTTCTGGTAGATGAGCCACAGGGCGAAACTGGCGGCGGCGAACGCGGCCATGCCCCAGGCCATCACCGGCAGCGATACGGCGAGCAGCGGCGCAATCGTACCCGCGATCACGCCGCCCAGCGCGAATTGTACGAAGCCCTGCAGCGACGACGTCATGCCGCGCATCGTCGGGAAGAGGTCGAGCAGCAGCAGCGTGACGCTCGGCATGATGATGGAAGAGCCGACCGTGTAGACCATGATCGGGAACACGTTCCATGCGACGAACGGCGGCAGGAACGTGGAGATCGCGATGTTGAGGACCGCGCCCAACGCGATGATCACGAACCCCGCGCGCACCGTGCGCTTGGGCGAAACGCGCCCGGCGATTCTCCCCGACACGTACGCGCCGATCATGATGCCCGCGATCATCGGTACGAACAGCCACGCGAAGCCCCACGTGGAAATCCCCAGCAGGCCGACCAGGAACGCCGGTGCCGCGGCGATGTACAGGAAGAACGCGCAGAAGTTGAGCGCGGGCACGAGCGCCAGCAGGTAGAACCGCGGCTGCGACACCACGGTGCGGTAGTTGTGGAACAGCGCGCGCGGGCGCAGCGGATGGCGCTGTGCCACCGGCAGCGTCTCCGGCAGCGTGCGCGCGCACAGCACGAGCATCAGCACGGCCCATGCGAGCATCGCCCAGAAGATCGACCGCCAGCCGAGCAGGTTCAGCAGCGCGCCGCCGATGATCGGCGCGAGCGCGGGACCCAGGCCGAACACCATCGTCATCTGCGACATCATCTTCTGCGCCTCGGGGCCGGCGAAGCGGTCGCGGATGATCGCGCGGCCGACGACGAGCCCGGTGCCGGCGGAGAGCCCCTGCAGCGCGCGGAACAGCCACAGCGACTGGATGTTGCCGGCGATCGCGCAGCCCAGCGTGCCGAACGCGAAGAGCGCAAGGCCGGCCAGCACGATCGGCCGGCGGCCGAGCGCGTCGGACAGCGCGCCGTGCCAGAGCATCATGAACGCGTACGCGAACATGTAGATGGACAGCGACTGCTGCAGCGCGAGCGGCGCGGCGCCGAACTCGGCGCCCATCGCCGGGAACGCGGGCAGGTACATGTCGACCGCGAACGGTCCCAGCATCGCGAGCGACGCGAGCAGCGCGGCGAAGCCCCAGGAACGGCGGTGCGGTCGCGGCGGCGCTTCCGGCGCGGCCGTCATTGCGGCGCGCGGCCCTCGAGCGCCGCGTCGACGGTCGCGCGGTCGTAGCGGGGCGCGAACAGCGCGATGAACGCGTAGACGTAGCCGCGAACGAACACGCCGTGGCGAAGTCCCAGGCGCGTGGTCGACGGCGCGAACAGGTGGTCGGCGTCGATCTTCTCGAACGCGGTGTCGCGCGCAGGGTCGAACGCCATCTGCGCGATGATGCCCACGCCCATGCCGAGTTCGACATAGGTCTTGATGACGTCGGAGTCGAGCGCGGTCAGCACGACGTTGGGCGTCAGGCCCTTCGCGGCGAACGCGGCGTTGATCGCGGAACGGCCGGTGAAGCTGAAGTCGTAGGTGACGATCGGGAACTTCGCCAGCGCCTCCAGCGTCAGCGGCCTGGTCTTCGCGAGCGGATGGCGCTTCGGCACCAGCACGACGCGGTTCCACTCGTAGCAGGGCAACGTCGCCAGTTCCGGGAAGTCGGACAGCGATTCGGTTGCGATGCCGATGTCGACCTCGCCGCGCGCGGTCTGCTCGGCCACCTGGACCGGGTTGCCCTGGTGCAGCACCACCTTGACCTTCGGGTAGCGGTTCGCGAACTCGCGCAGCACCTTCGGCAGCACGTAGCGCGCCTGCGTGTGCGTCGTCGCGATCGACAGCGTGCCGGCGTCCTCGCCGCGGAATTCGTCCGCCACGCGCTTCAGGTTCGCGATCTCGCGCAGCGCGCGGCGGGCGGTGGCGATGACGATTTCGCCCGCAGGTGTAAGCGCGGACAGCCGCTTGCCCTGGCGCACGAACACGGTGAGCCCCAGTTCGTCCTCGAACTGCCGGATCTGCTTGCTGATGCCGGGCTGCGACGTGAACAGCGCCTCGGCCGCGTCGGTCACGTTGAGACCGTGGTCGACGACCGCGCACACGTATTTCAGCTGCTGGAGGTTCACGGCGTTATAACCAAAGGGTCACAATTTCGCGGTATTATATATCCTGTTAGCCGTGTTCCCCAGAACCGTCCCGCTGCAATGGCCCAGCACTTCGTCGTCCACCCGCAGAATCCGCAGCCCCGGCTCATCCGCCAGGCGGCGGCGATCCTGCGCGACGGCGGCGTCATCGCCTATCCGACGGACTCGAGCTACGCACTCGGGTGCCGCGTCGGCGACACGGTCGCCGCCAAGCGCCTGCGCGACATCCGGGGCCTGGGCGACGCGCACTTCCTGACGCTCGTCTGCCCCGACCTGGCCGCGGCGGGCCACTACGCGCGCCTGTCGAACTGGCAGTTCCGCATCGTGCGGCAGGGCATCCCGGGCGCGTTCACGTTCGTGCTGCCGGCCACGCGCGAAGTCCCGCGGCGGCTGCAGCACCCGAAGCGCAATACCGTCGGGCTGCGCGTCCCGGACCATCCGGTGGTGACTGCGCTGCTGGCGGAACTGGGCGAGCCGATCCTGTCGACGACGCTGATCCTCGCGGGCGCGAGCGCGCCGCTCAACGATCCGGAGGAGATCCGCGAGCAGCTGCAGCAGCGCGTCGACCTCGTGATCGACGCCGGACCCTGCGCGACGGTGCCGACCACCGTCGTCGACCTGGTGAACGAGCCCGGCGAGATCGTGCGGCTGGGTGCCGGCGATCCCGCGCGGCTCGGACTGTAGGAACGTCCGCAAAGGCGTCCGTGGGCCGGGGATGACGGAGGTGCGTCGCAGCCGGGACTCGGTCGTCCGCAAAAGGCGTCCGTGGGACCTGGGGAAGGCGCGACGGCGGCGTCGCGCCTTTTGCGGCCGGGAACTCAACTGCGAGTCAGGTGGCCGCCTTGGGGCGGCCCGGCGACGGCCACCGAAAAGGGCCGGGAAGATACGAGCGTCATGCGGCGGGCTGCGTGTAACCCGTCCGACGGCGGGACGTCCGCAGTGCTTCGCCGCGTGCGAAACCTGCGGGAAGCCGGCGGCGACGAGCCGGCCCCCGCTTTGAGGTAGAATGCGTCGCCAATGGAGTTTTCGCTCGAGACCGCTCTGCTTTGGGCTGTGCCCGTGGTCTTGGCGATCACCCTGCACGAAGCCGCGCATGGCTATGTCGCCCGCATCTTCGGCGACCAGACGGCCTGGATGCTGGGCCGCGTCACGCTGAACCCGATCAAGCACATCGACCTGATCGGCACGGTCGTGGTGCCGGCGGTCCTGTTCCTGCTGAAGGCGCCGTTCCTGTTTGGTTGGGCGAAGCCGGTGCCGGTCAATTTCGGCAACCTGCGCCATCCGAAGCGGGACATGATCTGGGTGGCGGGCGCGGGTCCGCTGGCGAATTTCGTGATGGCGCTCGGATGGGCGTTGCTGCTCGGGGCCACGGGGCCTTCGGGCGCGTGGCCGAGCGACGGCGCGTACGTGATGGCCGATGCGGGCGTGCGGATCAACCTGGCGCTGCTGGCGTTGAACCTGCTGCCGATTCCGCCGCTCGACGGCGGGCGCATCGCGGTGGGACTGTTGCCGCACCGCGCGGCGATGTGGCTGGCGCGGCTCGAACCCTACGGGTTCTTCGTGATCATCGCGCTGATCGCGATCCCGGGTGCGTTGTGGACGGTCCTGGGTCCGATTTACCGAGTATTCGCGTTCCTGATCTTTGCACTGACCGGCGCTTGACGAAGCGCCCGCGTTTCGCGGGCCGCGCGCCTTTCGAAAACGAAAACAATTCATGTTCGCTGACCGCGTGTTGTCGGGCATGCGCCCGACGGGCCGCATGCACATCGGCCATTACCATGGCGCCCTCAAGAACTGGGTGCGCCTGCAGGAAGAGTACGAGTGCCTGTTCTTCGCGGCCGACTGGCACGCGCTGACCACGCACTACGAATCGCCCGAGAACGTCGCGGCGATGGTGTGGGAGATGATGATCGACTGGCTGGCCGCCGGGCTCGACCCGACGCGCGCGACGCTGTTCATCCAGTCGCAGGTGATGGAGCACGCGGAACTCGCGCTGCTGCTCGGCATGATGACGCCGGTGGGCTGGCTCGAGCGCGTGCCCACGTACAAGGACCAGCAGCAGAAGCTCTCCGACCGCGACCTCACGACCTACGGCTTCCTGGGCTACCCGGTGATGCAGGGCGCCGACATCCTGATCTACCGCGCGAACATGGTGCCCGTGGGCGAGGACCAGGTGTCGCACGTCGAGCTGGTGCGCGAGCTCGCACGCCGCTTCAACCACATCTATGGCCGCGAGCCGGGCTTCGAGGAAAAGGCCAAGGCGGCGATCAAGAAGCTCGGCAGCAAGAAGGCGCGCCGCTACGACGAGCTGCGCAACGCGTTCCAGGAGAAGGGCGACGAGGCGGCGCTGGAAGCCGCGCGCGAACTCCTCAACGAAACGCAGAACCTGGCGATGGGCGACCGCGAGCGGCTCTTCGGCTACCTCGAAGGCTCGCGCCGGATGATCCTGCCCGAACCCGAGGCCCTCCTGACCGAGAACGCGAAGGTGCCCGGGCTCGACGGCCAGAAGATGTCGAAGTCCTACGGCAACGCGATTCTCATGCGCGAGGACCCCGCCGACGTCACGAAGAAGGTCCGCACGATGCAGACGGACCCGGCCCGCGTGCGCCGGACCGACCCCGGCAATCCGGAGAACTGCCCGGTGTGGCCGCTGCACCGGATCTACTCGAACGACGCGACGCGCGAATGGGTCGTCAAGGGCTGCACGACGGCGGGCATCGGCTGCCTCGAATGCAAGCAGCCGGTGATCGACGCGATCATCCGCGAGCAGGCGCCGCTGCACGAGCGCGCGCAGAAGTACATCGACGATCCCTCGCTCGTGCGCAACATCGTCGCGGACGGGTGCGAGCGCGCGCGCAAGCTCGCCGGCGAGACGATGCGCGACGTGCGCAGCGCGATGGGCGTGTCGTATGACTGAAGCCTCGATCGACCTCGAGCACCCGTCGCCGGACGCGAAGCCGCTCGCGCGCGTCTACGGCGAGGCGTACAACGACCTGCCGCACGACCTCTACATTCCGCCCGAGGCGCTCGAGGTGTTCCTCGAGTCGTTCGAGGGCCCGCTCGACCTGCTGCTCTACCTGATCCGCCGGCAGAACATCAACGTGCTCGACATCCCGATGGCCGAGCTCACCAAGCAGTACCTGGGCTACGTCGAGATGATGCGGCGCACGCACCTCGAGCTCGCGGCCGAGTACCTGCTGATGGCTGCGGTGCTCATCGAGATCAAGTCGCGGCTGCTGCTTCCGAAGCCGCCGGCACAGCCGGGCGAGGAGCCGCAGGATCCGCGCGCCGAGCTCGTGCGCCGGCTGCTCGAGTACGAGCGGATGAAGGAGGCGGCGCGCGCGATCGACGCGCATCCGCTCGCCGACCGCGACTTCGCGCTCGTGCGCGTGTACTTCGACCACGACGCCGCCGAACGGCTCCCCGACGTCCGGCCGGAGGACCTGAAGGCGGCGTGGGCGGGACTCGTGCAGCGCGCCCGCGTCAACCGGCATCACCTCGTCACGCGCGAGCAGCTTTCGGTGCGCAGCGAGATGAGCCGCGTGCTGAAGTCGCTCGAAGGCGCGGGCGCCTATGTCGAGTTCACGTCGCTCTTCGCCGAGCACGCGGATATCGCGCACCTCGTCGTGACCTTCCTGGCGCTGCTCGAACTGGCGCGCGAGCAGCTGGTCCGCATCGCGCAGACCGCAGCCGTACGCGCCCATCCATGTGACGCTTTCCGGCGCGCCCGACTTCGCGCTCGCCTCGGACGACTAGAACCCACGCACGAACATGAACGACGACATCGACAACGACCCCGAATCCGCAGGCGCGGCGAAGACGCTCCCCGTGGCCGATCCCGCGAGCGAGCCCGCGTCCGTCGCCGACCCCGCGCCTGCGCAGGACGGCGCGGGATCTGCGGTCGACACGATGGCGGCGCCCGACGCACCTGCCGCATCCGGTGCAGACGGCACCGTCCGAGCAGCCGACGTCCGCCGCCGAGGACGAGGCGTCCGGCGATCTGGCCGAGATCAAGCGCATTCTCGAAGCGGCACTGCTGGTCGCCGGTGAGCCCGTGCCGGTGGCGCAGCTCGCGAAGCTGTTCGATCCGCCGCTGCCGCACGACACCGTGCGCAAGCTGCTCGAGGCGCTCGCCGAGGACTGGAGCGGCCGCAAGGTCGAGCTGGTGCAGGTGGCGAGCGGCTGGCGCTTCCAGGGCGTGCCGGCCGTGCAGACCTACCTTTCCCGGCTGTCGCCGGAAAGGCCGCCGCGGTATTCGCGCGCGGTGATGGAAACGCTGGCGATCATCGCCTACCAGCAACCCGTGACCCGCGGCGACATCGAGGCGATTCGCGGCGTCGCCGTCTCGACCAACGTCGTCAAGACGCTCGAGGACCGGCAATGGGTCGAGGCCGTCGGTCACCGCGAGACGCCGGGACGCCCGGCGCTCTACGCGACCACCCGCACGTTCCTGGACGACCTCGGCCTGCGCTCGCTCGCGGAACTCCCGCCGCTGGCCGAGCTCGATTCCTCCCACCTTCTGGAGATGCCTGATGCCCCCACCAAGGCCGCCGAGGCGGAACTCGCCCTTGCGAGTCCGCTCCTCGGACGCGATGCAGCAGCCGAACCTGGCGCTGACCGCGATCCGCGAGAGCCTTCCGCCGACGCGAATCAAACGCTCCACTGACGAGGTCTTCAGCGAGCCGCAGCGGTTGCACAAGGTGCTGGCCTCGTGCGGCTTCGGCTCGCGCCGCGCCATGGAGGAGATGATCGTCGCCGGCCGGATCACGGTGAACCGCGCGCCCGCGGAAGTCGGGCAGAAGGTCGGTCCCGGCGACGAGGTGCGCATCAACGGCGAGCTCGTGAAGGTGCGCTTCACCGAGCCGCGCCCGCGCGTGCTCATGTACCACAAGCCGACCGGCGAGATCGTCACGCGCGACGATCCGGAAGGCCGGCCGACCGTGTTCTCCAAGCTTCCGAACATCGGCAACGGCAAGTGGATCAACGTCGGGCGCCTCGACTTCAACACCGAGGGCCTGCTGCTGTTCACCAACTCCGGCGAACTCGCGAACCGCCTCATGCATCCGCGCTACGAGGTCGAGCGCGAGTACGCGGTGCGCGTGATGGGCCGGATGAGCGACGAGCAGCGCCAGTCGCTGCTCGACGGCGTCACGCTCGACGACGGCGTCGCGAAGTGCGAGGGCGTCGAGGACGGCGGCGGCGAGGAGGAGGGTGCCAACCACTGGTACCACGTCGTGCTGAAGGAAGGCCGCAACCGCGAAGTGCGGCGCCTGTTCGAGGCGCTGGGCCTCGCCGTGTCGCGCCTCATCCGCACGCGCTACGGCACGCTCGCGATGCCGTCGCTCCTGAAGCGCGGCGACCTTCTCGAGCTCGAGGCGCCGGACGTGAACGTCGTGATGGAAGCGGCGGGCCTCAAGGGCACCGCGCGCGCGAAGGGCGAGCGCCCGCAGAACCCGCAACAGCAAGGCCGCAGGCCCGGCCAGCAGGGCGGACCGCGCCCCGGGCAGGGACCAGGACAAGGCGAGGGCAATCGCCATGGTCCGCGTGACGGCAATCGTCCCGCGCAGGGCGAGGGCGCGCAGGCGGGACCCGTTGCCGGCGACCCACCCGTGCCAGGCGACGCGAATCGGCCGTCGCAGACCGAGGGCAACCCTCGTGGGGGGCATGGCCCGCATGGCCGGCCGAACAACGGCCCGCGCCCTCAGGGCAAGCAGGGCAAGCCGGGCAATCGCCACGGCAAGGGCGGCCCGCGCGGCGGCAATCCGAACGCCGGCGCGCCAAGGCAGCAGGCGCCGCGTCCCGACTTCGAAACGACGCAACCGCTGTCGAATGCGAACGCGATCGGGTTGCGGCCGCAAGGCAACAAGGGGCCGCGTCGCGGCGGCCATGGCGGGCAGGGCGGCGGCTACGGGGGCCAGGGCGGCGCACCGCGTCCGCGCGGTCCGCGCGTCGATTTCGACGAGATCCAGCCAATGAGCAACGCCAACGCGTCGCCGTTCGTGTCGCGTCCCCATGGCGCCGCCGGTGGTGCACCGCGCGGTGAGGGCGGCGGCTTCGGTCCCCGCGGCAACCGGGGCGGCCCGCGCGGCCGTCCGGGCGCCGGCCCGCAAAACCGCGGGCGGGGACCGCAGGGCGCGGGGCAGGGTCAACCGCAGGGTCCCGGCGGCCCGCGGCGACAGGGTCCGCAACGCGGTCCGGGCAAAGGGCAGGGCGTTCCGCGCGACGACAACTTCGGCAATGTCGCGCCGCGCGGCGCGGGTGCGCCGCGGCCGCCGCGCGACGACAACTTCGGCAACGTCGCACCGCGCGTCAAGGGCGGCAACGCGCCGCCGCGCGACGACAACTTCGGCAACGTGGCGCCGCGCGGCGCGGGTGTACCGCGGCCGCCGCGCGACGACAACTTCGGCAACGTGGCACCGCGCGTGAAGGGTGGCAATGCGCCGCCGCGCGACGACAACTTCGGCAACGTGGCGCCGCGCGGCGAAGGTGCGCAACGTCCGCCGCGCGACGACAACTTCGGGAACGTCGCACCGAAGGCGGAGCGCGCCAAGGCACCGCGCGAGGCGGACGGCAACGTCGGCCCTGCCGGTCCGGCCAAGCCGCGCAGCGAAGAGGATTGACGGTTCGCACCGGCGTTGCCACGCGCGGTGCCGATGGGCTGCGGATCGACGGGAGGGGACGTTCGATGCATTGTTCTCGCCGCAGCGCGTTGACGCTGCTTGCGGGCGCGAGCGTGGGGGCGCTGGCCGGGCCCGTGCTCGGCCAGCGCCAGAATCGCGACGCCGGCGGCAGCGCGGCGAACCCTGGATCTCGCCCGGCAGGGGGCGATTCGCTTCCGGTCAACGGTCGCGTGCTGCCCGGGCTCGAAGCGCTCGACGGCATCGTCGTGCCGGTGATGGAAGCGCATGCGATCCCCGGCGCGGCCATTGCGATCACGCAAGGCGGCGCGCTCAAGGTTGCGCGCGGATACGGCTTCGCCGACGTGGCGGCGCGCGTGCCGATGCGCCCCGAGACGTTCGTCGCGCTCGCGAGCGTCAGCAAGGTGTTCACCGCACAGACGATCCTGAAGCTCGTGGACACCGGGCAGCTCAGGCTGTCCGATCGCGTATTCGACTACTTCCGCGAACCGCCGCCACCCGGCATGCGCGAGGACCCGCGACTGTCCGGGATCACGGTCGAGATGTGCCTGCACCACACGGGCGGCTGGGACCGCAAGGCCAGCGGCGACCCGTCGGCGTGGGGGCCGCGCATCGCGCGCGCGCTCGACCTCGCGCAGCCCCCGGGGCCGCTCGAGATGATCCGCTACATGAAGGGCGTGCCGCTCGACTTCGCACCCGGTACGCGGCAGGTGTACTCGAACTTCGGTTTCGTGCTGCTGGGCAGCGTGATCGGCGCCGTCACGCGCACGCCCTATCCCGAGTACATCCGCCAGCGCACGCTGCCCGCGCTGGGCGCGACCGGCGTTCGCCTGGACGACGTGCCGCCGCGGTACCTGCCGGGGGAAGCGAAACGCTACGTCGCGGGCAACGACGCGCCCGTGGCCGGCGGCAATTCGCGGATGGTGATGGCGTCGGGCGGCTGGCAGGCGCATTGCGTCGACATGGCGCGCGTCATGACGGCGATCGACGGCACGCGCACCGGCACGCCGTTCCTCTCGCCGGCGATGCTGGACGCGATGCTCCAGCCGGCACCGGGGATCACGCCCGCGAACAACATGCACCACATGGGATTGGGCTGGGACCTCGTGCAGGCATTCCCCGATCCGGCCGATCCTTCGCGCAGGCGCTACGCCTGGGGCAAGGACGGCGGTCTGGCCGGCATCGAGACGTACGTGCTGCATCGTCCCGGCGGCGTCAACCTCGTGTTCCTGTTCAACAGCAGCACGCGGGCCGATGCGGACGCACCGGGCGGTCTCGCGCTGATCAAGCCGAAGGTCGTCGACTTCGTCGAGCAGTTGCCGGCGTGGCCGGCGGGCGACCTGTTCGCGTCGTTCCGGTAGCGGAACGTCCGCAAAAGGCGTCCGTCGGTCCGCGGATGACGTGATGCCGGCGTCGCGCCTTTTGCGCGCCGGCAGTTCAACCGCGAAATTAGGTGGCCGCCTTGGGGCGGCCCGGCGACGGCGCGGCCACCAGAAAAGGCCACGAACGTACGAGTGTCGTGCGGCCGGCTGCGTGCGAGTCGTCCGACGGTGGCGACTTTCGCAGAGCTTCCTTGGCTGCCTGGCGTCGACGCGACGTCACCGGCGTCCACGTCGGCGAGCAGCCGGCTGCGCCGCCGCGTAGATGGGCACCTCGATCAGCGCGCCATCGACCGTCGCGCGCTCGCGCCCCGCGGCGCGGGCCCGCTCGAACGCCGCGACGATGCGCCGCGCGCGCGCGATCTCGGCGGGCTGCGGCGTGAATGCGCGATTGATCGCCTTCGCGTGCGCCGGCACGACGAGGCTCTTCGCGCGATAACCCAGCTTCCTCGCGTGCCGCGCCTCGGCCGCGGCGCCACGCACGTCGCTGAACGTGTAGGGGCAGTCGATCGCTTCCACGCCCGCCGCCCGGCATTCGACGAGAAACCGCGCGCGCGCATACGCGAGTTCTTCCCCGGTCCGCGTGCGGGTGGTGCCCAAGTCGGCCACCATGTCCTCGCTCGCCAGCAGCGCGGCGGTCACGCGCGGATTCGCGCGGACGATCTCCAGCGTGCGCACGAGGCCCGCGGCGGTCTCGATGTTGGGGACCAACTCCATCCCTGTCCGGCGTCGCGGCGGCAAGGGCGGCGACCTCCTCGGGTGTCGCCACCTTCGACATCATCACGATGTCGGGCCGCGCCGCCACCACCGCGGCGAGATCGTCGCGGCCGCACGTGGAAAGCGGATTGATGCGCACCGCGACCTGCACGCCCGGCCGCGCGCCAGCGGGCGTACAGCGCAGGCGCCAGTGCACGCGCCCGCGCACGCAGCGCGGGCGGCGTGAAGTCCTCGAGTTCCTGGATCAGCACGTCGGCACCCGAGCGGGCCGCCGCGTCGTGCGCGCGCGCGTCGGCACCCGGCACGAACAGCCACGTGCGGCGGCGCGCGCTCACCGGGCACCTGCGTGCTGGGCACGCCCGGATTCGCCCTTCGGCCGGTCCGGCGGGCTCATGGCGGCGTGCCCGTACCGGTGCGCGCTACAGGAAGAGGTCCGGCAGCAGCGTCGTGCCCGGCGCCATCGCGTACGGCGCGAAGTCGGTGACGCCCGCTTCGCGCAGCACCTCTTCGTCGAGGAAGAAGTGGCCGGTGGTCGTGCGCGCATCGCGGACGAGGATCGCGTGCGCCGCGTCGGCGACGATCTCGGGCCGGCGCATGTGCGCCAGCTGGTCCGACGCGCCGGGGATCATCGCGACGGCCGCCGTCGCGATCACCGTCCGCGGCCACAGCGCGTTGACGGCGATGCCTTCCGCGCGGAACTCCTCCGCCATGCCCAGCACGGCAAGGCTCATGCCGTACTTGGCCATCGTGTAGGCGACGTGCGGCGCGAACCACTTCGGGTCGAGGTTGAGCGGCGGCGACAGCGTCAGGATGTGCGGATTGCGCCCGGAGGCCGCCGCCTGGAGCAGGTGCGGCAGGCACGCCTGCGAGCACGCGTAGGTGCCGCGCACGTTGACGCCGAACATCAGGTCGAAGCGCTTCATCGGCGTCGCCAGCGTGCCGGTGAGGCTGATGGCGCTCGCGTTGTTCACGAGGATGTCGATGCCGCCGAAGCGTCCGACGGTCGCGGCGACGGCCGTGGCGATCGCCGCTTCGTCGCGGATGTCGCACGTGAGCGCGAGCGCGCGTCCGCCCGCTGCCTCGATCGCGGCGGCCGCGGTGTGGATCGTGCCGGGCAGCTTCGGATGCGGCGCGTCGGTCTTGGCGGCGATCGCGACGTTGGCGCCGTCGCGCGCGGCGCGCAGCGCGATCGCGAGGCCGATGCCGCGCGACCCGCCGCTCACGAACAGCGTCTTGCCGGCAAGCGACGTCATGGCGTGGCCGCCTTGCCGCCGGCGTTGCCGAAGCGCGCCGGCCGCTTCTCGAAAAAGGCGGCGAGGCCCTCGGCGAAGTCCGCGTTGCCGGCGCAGGCGGCGAAGCTCGTCGCCTCCGCGTCGAGCTGCTCCGACAGCGTGCGTCCCAGCGACTCGCGGACCAGGCGCTTCGCGTTGCGCAGCGCGAGCACCGGGCCGTCGGCCAGCGCCGCGACGATGCCCGCCACCGTCGCGTCGAGTTCTGCCTCGGGCACGACGCGGTTGACGAGCCCCCACGCCAGCGCCTGCTTCGCATCGAAGCGCTCGCCCAGCAGCAGGATCTCCATCGCCCGGCGCGTGCCGACCAGGCGCGGCAGCGCGTACGAGCCGCCGCCGTCCGGCGTGAGGCCGATGTTGCGATACGCGGACGCGAAGTAGGTGTCCTCGGCGGCGACGACCAGGTCGCATGCGTTCATCAGCGACAGGCCGAAGCCCGCGACCGCGCCGTGGACGCGTCCGACGACGGGATGCGGCATCCGGTGCAGCGCCTCGATCGCCGAGTGCAGCCGCTCGAGCATCGTGCGGAAGCCGCGTTCGGCCGCGGGTTTCGCAAGCTCGGCGGAGAACGTCTTGAGGTCGCCGCCGGCCATGAAGTGGTGGCCGGCACCACGGATCACGACGACGTGCAGCGTATCGTCGGCCGCGACCTCGGCCGTCGCGTCGATCAGCGCGTCCATCAGCGAGGTGTCGAGTGCGTTGAGCGCGGCGGGACGGTTCAGCGTGAGCGTCGCGACGGTGCCGGCGCGTTCGAGCAGCAGGGGCGATGCCATGAGGGGGTGCGATCGAGGATTGGCGACGCAAAAAGTCTAGCACGCGCGACGTCGCGCCTGCCGCCATGCGCGGCCCCGCGCCGCCGGACCGCGGCGCCGGATCACGGCGTGATGCGCGGCCGCACGCGCGGCTTCGTCGCGGCGGGCGCGCTGCCATCCGTTCCTTGGCGCCACAGCGCCAGCGCGATCGTGATCGTGGCGAAATGGATGTCGACGATGTCGTCGATGTCGTCGGCGTAGCCGCCCGCCATCGCGATGGCCGTCGGGATCCGCAGTCCGCGCAGCGTCTCCAGCACGCGGCGGTCGCGTGCGGCGAGCCCGGGCTTGGTGAGCGCGAGCTTGCCCAGCCGATCGCCCTCGAAGGGATCGGCGCCGGCGAGGTAGATGGCGAGGTCGGGCCGGGCACCGGCGAGGGCACGCGGCAGCGCGACGTCGAGCGCCGCGAGGTAGGCTGCATCCCCGGTGCCGTCGGCCAGTTCGACGTCGAGGTCCGAGCATGTCTTGCGGAACGGAAAATTGCCGCGACCGTGCATGGAGAACGTGAACACGCAGGGGTCGCCGGCCATGATCGCCGCGGTGCCGTCGCCCTGATGCACGTCGAGGTCGACCACCAGCACCCGTCGCGCCGACCTTCGGCCTGCATGGCGCGCGCGGCCACGGCGGCATCGTTGAAGACGCAGAACCCCTCGCCGAAAGCGCGGTGCGCGTGATGGGTGCCGCCGGCGAGATTGATGCCGCAGCCGTGCGCGAGCGCCGCGCGGCACGCCGCGATCGTCGCGCCCGCGGAGCGGCGCGAACGCTCGACCATCGCGGGCGACCATGGAAAGCCGATGCGCCGCATCGCGGCCGGGTCGAGCGTGCCTGCGCACACGGCCGCGACGTAGGCCGGGTCGTGCGCGCGCATGAGATCGGCGTCGGTGGCGGCCTCCGGCACGCGCAGCAGATCCGGGACCGCCGCGGCCACGCGTTCGCGCAAGGCCGCGTACTTGCGCATCGGGAACCGATGCCCTGCGGGCAGCGGCAGCACGAAGTGGTCGGTGCTGAAGATCAGGATTTCGGGCTGCCCGCCGCGCTGTCCGCACCGGCCGCGCGAAAGGGCGTCGACGACTCGAGTTCGTCCAGCGACGCGCCGACGTCGACGCGTTCGCGGGCGCAGAAGTCCGCGATGGCCGCGGCGAAGGCCGGGTCGCCGACCGCGTGCAGCGAATGCGTGGCGACCGGCAGCAGTCCGCGCGCGAGCTTGTGCAAGCCCTGCGCGCCGCCTTCGAAGCGCGGATGCCGTGCTCGATGCAGAATTCGATCGCCTGGTAGTAGCAGGCCTCGAAGTGCAGGCCGGGCACGTACTCGAGCGTGCCCCAGTAGCGCCCCCACAGCGTGCCCTCGTCGAAGATGTCGAGCGCCGCGCACAGCGGCCGGCCGTCGCGCGAGCCGACCACCAGCAGCACGTTGTCCGGCCATCGCGGCGCCGATGCGCGTCGAAGAACGCGCGCGTCAGGTAGGGCGTCGACTGATGCGCGCGGTACGTGTGCTCGTAGCAGCGGAAGAAGAACGCCCAGTCCGCGGCCGTGATGTCGGCGCCGCGCTTGCGCTCGAACGTGACGCCGGCCTCGGCGAGCCGCCGCCGCTCCTGCTTCACCTTCTTGCGCTTGTCGTGCGAGAACGCCGCCAGGAAGTCGGCGAAGTCGCGGTAGCCCGGATTGTCCCAGTGGAACTGCACGCTCTGGCGCGGGAGCATGCCGAGCGACTCGCCGATGGCCATCTCGTCGTCGGTCGGGAACAGCACGTGCAGCGACGAGAAGTCGCCGTCGTGCACCAGGCGCCAGCGCGCGCTCGAGCAGCGCGCGGCGCACGTCCGCCGGATCGCCGCGAGCAGCGCGCGGGCCCGGCACCGGCGTGAACGGCACCGCGGCGAGCGAGCTTCGGGTAGTAGCGGCGGCCGTACCGGCGATAGGCCTCCGCCCAGCCCCAGTCGAACACGTACTCGCCGTAGCTGTGCGCCTTCGCGTAGAGCGGCAGCGCGCCGACCAGCGCGCCGTCGCGCCACGCCGTCAGGTAGTGCGGCGGTCCACCCGGTGCGCGGCGACGCGCAGCCGGTGTCGTGCAGCGCGCGAGGAATGCGTGCGGCGAGGAACGGCTGCCCGCCGGGGAGCGCGTCCCACGCGGCCGGCGCGATCGTCGCGCAGCGGCACGTCGTCGCGGATCAACGGCGACGCGACCACCGGCAGCGGCGGCGGGACGAAGGGGACAGGGGAACGCATGGGGCCCCCGATTCTGGCGTGATTGCGCCGCCGCTCAAACGACAGGCCGGCGCGAACTCGCGACGCGCGCGGCGCAGGCGATGGCGTGCGTCGCCCGATGCTAGAATCGATCGATGAAGATCGCGATCGCGCAGCTCAACCAGCGGGTCGGCGATCTTGCCGGCCAATGCGCGCGCGCATCCTCGACGCGGCGGCCGAGGCCGAGCGCGCCGGCGCGCATCGCTCGTCGTGACGCCCGAACTGTCGCTGTGCGGCTATCCGCCCGAGGACCTGGTGCTGCGGCCCGCGTTCATCGACGCCTGCGCGCGCGAGCTGGCCGCGCTCGCCGCGGCGGTGACGCGACAGCACGCTGCTCGTGGGCTTTCCCGAGCGCGCCGGATCGCGCTGCCACAACGCGATGGCCGTGCTGCGCGACGGCCGCGTCGCGCAGGTCTATCGCAAGCAGTGCCTGCCCAACTACACGGTCTTCGACGAGGACCGCTACTTCGCGCCCGGCGACGCGCCGTGCGTGTTCGACGTCGACGGCGTCCGCTTCGGCGTCGTCATCTGCGAGGACATCTGGTTCGCCGAGCCCGCCGCGCGCGCGAAGTCCGCCGGCGCGCAGGTGCTGCTGGTGCCCAACGGGTCGCCGTACCACACGCGCCAGCAGGCGCTGCGGCGCGCGCAGGTGGCGGCGCGCGCGCGCGAGACCGGGCTGCCGGTCGTCTACGTCAATCGCGTCGGCGGCCAGGACGAACTGGTGTTCGACGGCGCGTCGTTCGTCATGGACGCCGGCGGCACGCGTCGACGCAGCAGCTGCCGGCGTGGCACGAGACGGTCGCGATCGTCGAGTTCGACGGCGCGGTGCCGCGGCCCGTGCGCGGCGCGCTCGATCCGGCGCTGGAGCCGCACGTCTACGCGGCGCTGGTGATGGGCGTGCGCGACTACGTCGGCAAGAACCGCTTTCCCGGCGTGCTGCTGGGGCTCTCCGGCGGCGTCGATTCGGCGCTGACGCTGGCGGTCGCCGTCGACGCGCTCGGCGCCGGACCGCGTGCGCGCGGTGATGCTGCCGTCGCCCTACAACGCGGCGATCAGCCTCGACGACGCGCGCGAGATGGCGGCGCATCGTCGGCGTGCGCTACGACGAGATGCCGATCGACGCCGGTCTTCGCCGCGTTCCTCGGCACGCTGGCGCCGGAGTTCAAGGGGCTGCCGGCCGACGCGACGGAGGAGAACATCCAGGCGCGCATCCGCGGCACGCTGCTGATGGCGCTGTCGAACAAGTTCGGCTCGATCGTGCTGACCACCGGCAACAAGTCGGAGATGGCGGTCGGCTACGCGACGCTCTACGGCGACATGGCCGGCGGCTTCGCGGTGCTGAAGGACATCCCGAAGACGCTGGTCTACCGGCTGTGCCACTACCGCAACAGGCTGGGCCGCGGTGATTCCGGAGCGGATCATCACGCGCCCGCCGTCGGCGGAACTGCGGCCGGACCAGACCGACCAGGATTCGCTGCCGCCGTACGACGTGCTCGACGGCATCCTCGAGGCCTATGTCGAGCACGACCGGAGCCCGGAGCGAGATCGTCGCCGCGGGCTTTCCGCGCGACGCGGTCGCCAAGGTCGTGCGGCTGATCAAGCTCTCCGAGTACAAGCGGCGGCAGTCCGCCGTCGGCATCCGGATCACGCCGCGCGGCTTCGGCAAGGACTGGCGCTATCCGATCACGTCGGCGTGGAACGACTGGGACCACGGTCTGCCGCCGCAGGCCGCGCGCTAGGACGCGGCGGCGGCGCGTCGTGTAAGCTTTGCGGTCGGCGCTACGACCGCTCGCGTATCCGGGAGTCGCGTCATGAAGAAGATCGAAGCGATCGTCAAGCCGTTCAAGCTCGACGAAGTGCGCGAAGCGCTGTCCGAACTCGGCGTCACCGGACTCACCGTGACCGAGGTCAAGGGCTTCGGCCGCCAGAAAGGCCACACCGAGCTCTATCGCGGCGCCGAGTACGTCGTCGATTTCCTGCCCAAGGTGAAGGTCGAGGTCGTGCTGGCCGACGACCTGGTCGAGCGCGCGATCGAGGCGATCGTCAAGGCCGCGCGCACCGGCAAGATCGGCGACGGCAAGATCTTCGTGACGGCCGTCGAGCAGGTGATCCGCATCCGCACCGGCGAGTCCGGCGAGGCCGCCGTCTGATCGTGCGCGGGCCGGGCGCGCCGGGATGCGAGGCGAGCGACCGGACCCGACGAGGCAACGAAGGAGCAACGCCATGTCGATGCTGAAGGATTTTCGCGATTTCGCGGTCAAGGGCAACGTGATCGACCTCGCGGTGGCCGTGATCATCGGCGGCGCGTTCGGCAAGATCGTCGATTCGCTGGTCAAGGACATCATCATGCCGATCATCGGCCGGGTGATCGGCGGCCTCGACTTCACCAACTACTTCATCCTGCTCGGCAACCCGCCGTCCGGGTATGCCGGGCCGATGACCTACGAGGCGACTGACCAAGGCGGGCGTGCCGCTGATCGCGTACGGCAACTTCATCACGATCGTCATCAACTTCGTGATCCTCGCGTTCGTGATCTTCTGGATGGTCAAGCAGTTTGCCAAGGCCAAGGCGAAGCTCGATACGGCGCCGCCGCCGCCGGCCGGCCCGCCCGAGGACGTCGTGCTGCTGCGCGAGATCCGCGACCTGTTGCAGAAGAAGTAGCGCGACGTTCGCGGCGGCCGGGAAGGCGCCGCGTGCGAACCGGGGAACGCAGTTCGCAGCGCCGCCGATGGCCGCGCACCATGGCTTCGGCGTCGCGGCGACGAGGTCCGACGGAGAGTTCCCCGATGCCGATCCGCCAGTTCCGCTGCGCCCGGCTCTTCCTTTCTGCGATCGCGTTTGCCGTTGCGGCGGGCGCGGCGTCGGCCGCGCTGCCGGTGCGCACCGAGCGCGTCCTCGCCGGAATGAGCGCGCCGGTCGACTTCGCCGCCACGGCGTCGCGGCCGCGCGATCTCTTCATCGTCGAGCAGGGCGGACGCATCCGCATCGCCCGCGACGGTGCGCTGCTGCCCGTGCCGTTCCTCGACCTGGCGCCGCTGGTCGCGTCCGGCGGCGAGCGCGGGCTGCTGGGCCTCGCGCTGCATCCGCAGTTCGCGGCCAACGGGCGGTTCTTCGTCGACTACACGCGCGCCGGCGACGGCGCGACCGTGATCGCGTCGTTCACCGTAAGCGAGGGCGATCCGGACCGCGCCGACCCGGGGTCGCGACGCGAACTCCTCGTGATCGCGCAGCCGTACGAAAACCACAACGGCGGCGCGCTGCGCTTCGGGTCGGACGGCTACCTCTACATCGGCATGGGCGACGGCGGCAGCGGCAACGATCCCGGCAACCGCGCGCAGAACCCGCAGGACCTGCTGGGCAAGATCCTGCGGATCGACGTGGACACGGGGATCGCCCTACGCGATCGCCCGCCGGGCAACATGTACGCGGTCACGGGGCACGGTCGGCCCGAAATCTGGGCGACCGGCGTGCGCAACCCGTGGAAGTTCAGCTTTGACCGTGCCACCGGCGATCTGTACATCGGCGACGTCGGACAGGACGCGCAGGAGGAGATCGACTTCCTGCCGTTCAACCAGGGCTCGGGCACGAATTTCGGCTGGCGCGTCGTCGAAGGCACGCGCTGCACGGGGCTCGATGCCGGCGTGCGGTGTCCATCGAGCACCTACGCACCGCCGATCCTGACGTACGACCACGGCGAAGGCTGTTCGGTCACCGGGGGCGTCGTCTATCGCGGGCGCGACCTGCCGGTGCTCTACGGTCGTTACGTCTACGGCGACTTCTGCTCCGGACGATTGTGGTCGGCCGCGCGCGACGCGAACGGCGCGTGGCGGAGCGACCTGCTGCTGGAGACCGGTCACCAGATCACGGCCATCGGCGAGGACGCCCGGGGCGAGTTGTACTGGACGGACCTGCGCACCGGCGACGTGCATCGGCTGGCCCCCGATGCGCACGGTCCCCGTGGCAATCGAGTACTTCAATGCCGGCAACGGGCACTACTTCCTGACCGCCTTCCCGGCGGAGGCGGCGTTTCTCGACGCCGGCGCATTCAACGGCGCCTGGCTGCGCACGGGGTACGGCTTCGCCGTGGCAATCCCGCTCGAGAACAGCGTCGTCGACGTGTGCCGCTTCTTCGGCGCGGACGGGTCGGGACTGGACACCCACTTCTACACCGGCGACGCGCCCGAGTGCACGGCGCTGAAGGCGAATCCGCGCTGGACGTTCGAGGGCATCGGGTTTCGCGTGCGGCCGGCGAGCACGGACGCATGCACGGCGACCACACGGCCCGTCTACCGGCTCTACAGCAATCCGCGGGTGCTGGCGGGCGTCAACCACCGGTTCACGACGGACGGCGCGACGTACGCGGCGATGATTGCGTCGGGGTGGGTGGGCGAGGGCGTCGCGTTCTGCGCGAAATAGCCATGGCGCGGCGGACGTCGCGCCGGCAGGCTTCGATTGACCCGCCGCGGCGCCTTTGACAGAATCGACCTCCGACGTGCCTCCACGACGCCCGGCAAGAGGCGAACGCGGCGCGCAGCAATCCCCGGAAGCGGACATCCGCACCGGGATCCCCAGGAGGAGTGGCATGAAATTCCCGAAGTCCATCACCGCGCTCGGCGCGGCGATCGCGATCGCATTCGCGGCGCCCGCGCTGGCCGACATCACCGTCGGCATCACCGTCTCGGCGACCGGGCCGGCCGCGTCGCTCGGCATTCCGCAGAAGAACACGATCGACCTGCTGCCGACGTCGATCGGCGGCGAGAAGGTCAAGTGGGTGCTGCTCGACGACGCGTCCGACACGACCAAGGCCGTGACCAACGCCCGCAAGCTCGTGACCGAGGACAAGGTCGACGTGATCATCGGCTCGTCGACCACGCCCAACTCGCTCGCGATGCGCGAAGTGGCCGCCGACAGCGGCACGCCGATGATCTCGCTCGCCGCGTCGGCCGCGATCATCAATCCGACCGATCCCAAGACCCGTTGGGTGTTCAAGACGCCGCAGAACGACGCGCTGATGGCCGATGCGGTCGCGATCAGCATGAAGGCGAACGGCGTCAAGACGATGGGCTACATCGGCTTCGCCGACGCGTACGGCGACGGCTGGCTGGCGGAGATGAAGCGGTCCGCGCAGACGGCCGGCATCAGGATCGTCGCCGAGGAGAAGTTCAACCGCAACGATCCGTCGGTGACGGGGCAGGTGCTGAAGCTCATTTCGGCCAACCCCGATGCGATCCTGATCGGTGCCGCCGGCACGCCCGGCGCCACGCCGCAGAAGGAACTCGTCGCGCGCGGCTACAAGGGGAAGATCTACCAGACGCACGGCGTGGGCAATCCGGATTTCCTGCGCGTCGTCGGCAAGGACGGCAACGGCACGCTGCTGCCGGTCGGCCCGATGCTGGTCTACGAACAACTCCCGGACTCGAATGCGGTCAAGAAGACCGCCGCCGAGTACGTGAAGCAGTACGAGGCCAAGTTCGGTACGCGCACGACGTTCGGCGGCCATCTGTGGGATGCGTACCTGCTGCTCGCGCAGGCGGCGCCCGAGGCCCTCAAGAAGGGCAAGCCCGGCACGCCTGCATTCCGCACGGCGCTGCGCGACGCGCTGGAGACGTCCAACGTCGTCGGCGTCCATGGCGTGTTCGTGATGAATGCCAACGACCACAACGGCCTCGACAACCGGGCCCGCGTGATGGTGAAGGTGGACAACGGCAACTGGGTGCTGCTGAAGTGACGGCGGAGGTGGACGCGGGACGTTCGCGCCCGCCCTTCGCGCATGAGCCGCCGGCGACCCCGGCGGCTTTTTGTTTGCGGCATTGTGTCGGCGCAACGCCTTGATGCACCCTGTCGGCGCTTGCCATTGACGGGCGCCGTTCGCGCGCGCTGAATACGCTTCGATACGCACGAAGGAACACGGTCCTTGGACTTCGGAATCGCGACGCTGCTGACGCAGGACGGCATCACCAACGGCGCGATCTATGCGTTGTTGGCGCTGGCGCTCGTGCTGGTGTTCACCGTCACGCGGATCGTGTGGGTGCCTTCGGGCGAATTCGTCGCGTGGGGGACGCTGACGCTCGCGGCGCTGCAACTCGGCAAGGCGCCGGGGATCGTCGGGTTGCTGGTGGGCATGGCGCTCGTGGCCGGCGTCATGGAAGCGTGGCAGGCCGTCCGCCGCAGCGAGTCCGCGCGCCTGCCGCGCCGGCTCGCGCTGTGGTCGGGCGTGCCCTGCGCGATCGCCGCGCTGATCTGGTGGCTCGCGCCGATGACGCTGCCGCTGCCCGTGCAGGTGCTGCTGACGCTGGCGGCCGTCACGGCGCTCGGGCCGCTGCTCTACCGCGTCGCGTACCAGCCGCTCGCCGAGGCGAGCGTACTCGTGCTGCTGATCGTGTCGGTCGCCGTGCACTTCGCGATGCTGGGTTTCGGATTGTGGTTCTTCGGCGCCGAGGGTTCGCGCACGCCGGCGTTCTCGACCGCATCGTTCGTCGTGGGCGGCGTCACGATCAGCGTGCAGAGCCTGCTGGTCATCGGCACCAGCGTCGCGCTGATCGGCGCGCTGGGCCTCTTCTTCGGGCGCACGCTGTACGGCAAGGCGCTGCGCGCAACGGCGGTCAATCGCACCGGCGCGCGCCTGTGCGGCATCTCGCCCGAATTCGCGGGCGCGCTGACGTTCGCGCTCGGTGCGCTGCTGTGCGCGTTCTGCGGCGTGCTGATCGGCCCGATCACCACGGTCTACTACGACTCCGGCTTCCTCGTGAGCCTGAAGGGTTTCGTCGGCGCGATCATCGGCGGCCTGGCGAGCTATCCGATCGCGGCGGCGGGCGCGCTGCTCGTGGGGCTCATCGAATCGTTCTCGTCGTTCTGGGCGAGCGCGTTCAAGGAGGTGATCGTGTTCACGCTGATCATCCCGGTCCTGCTGTGGCGCAGCCTCACCACGCACCACCACGAGGACGAGGAATAGTGGCCACGCCGGCGCGCATCGGCCTCACGCTGTTCGCGGTGCTGCTCGCGGCCGTCCCGTTCGCGGCGCCGCAGTTCTGGGTGACGCTCGGCAACTACATCGGCCTCTACAGCATCGTCGCGCTGGGCCTGGTGCTGCTGACCGGCGTCGCCGGCCAGACCTCGTTCGGACAGGCGGCGTTCGTCGGCATCGGCGCGTACGCGACGGCGTACCTGACGACGCGGTTCGGCACATCGCCGTGGTTCACGCTCGCCGTCGGGCTGGCGGCCACCGCGTTGCTCGCGCTGTTCCTGGGCTTCATCACGCTGCGGATGAAGGGCCACTACCTGCCGCTCGCGACGATCGCGTGGGGCATCAGCCTGTACTACGTGTTCGGCAACCTCGAGGCGCTGGGCGGGCATACGGGACTCACGGGCATCCCGCCGCTGACCGTCGCCGGCTTCGAACTGAAGGACGAACGGCGGTACTTCCTGCTGATCTGGTCGATCGCGCTCGCGGCGCTCTGGTCGACGCATAACCTGCTCGACTCCCGGCCGGGACGCGCGATCCGCGCGCTGAAGGGCGGGCTCGAGATGGCCGAGGCGTTCGGCGTCAATGCCGCCCGCCTGAAGATCGTCGTGTTCGTCTACGCCGCGCTGCTCGCCTGCGTGTCGGGCTGGCTGTACGCGCACCTGCAGCGCTTCGTGAACCCGACGCCGTTCGGCATCAATCAGGGCATCGAGTACCTGTTCATGGCGGTCGTCGGCGGCGCGGGCAGCGTCTGGGGGGCGGTGCTGGGCGCGACGGTGATCACGCTGTTGAAGCAGGTGCTGCAGGACATCCTGCCGGGCCTCCTGGGCCGCACCGGCAACTTCGAACTCGTCGTATTCGGCATCCTGATGGTGCTGCTGCTGCAGTTCGCCCGCGACGGTCTCTGGCAATGGTTCGCGCGCTTCATGCCGGCGCGTGCATCGCGCGCGCTGCCCGATGCCGCGTCGCTGCCCGCGCGCGACCGTCCACCGCTTGCCGGTCCGCTGCTCGCCGTGCGCGGTGCGCGCAAGCAGTTCGGCGGCCTCGTCGCCGTGAACGATCTGTCGTTCGACATCCGGCCCGGCGAAATCCTGGGCCTCATCGGCCCCAACGGCGCCGGCAAGAGCACGACGTTCGCGCTCATCTCGGGCGCGCTGCCGCTGACTGCCGGCGAGGTGTTGCTGCGCGGCGAGTCGATCGGCAGCCGGCCGCCCTACGAGATCGCGCGGCGCGGGCTCGGCCGCACCTTCCAGCACGTGAAGCTGATTCCGCAGATGACCGTGCTCGACAACGTGGCGCTCGGCGCGTACCTGCGCGGCACCTCGGGCGTCGTGCGCGCGTCGCTCAAGCTCGATCGCGCCGAGGAGGCGCGCACGATGGCGGAGGCCGCGCGCGCGATCGCCCGCGTGGGCCTGTCGGCACACCAGTTCGACGCCGCGGGCAGCCTGCCGCTCGGCAAGCAGCGGATCGTCGAGATCGCGCGCGCGCTCGCCGCCGATCCGGCGCTGCTGCTGCTCGACGAGCCCGCCGCCGGCCTGCGCTACCTCGAGAAGCAGGAACTCGCGGCGCTGCTGCGCGCGCTGCGCAAGGACGGCATGACGATCCTGCTGGTCGAGCACGACATGGACTTCGTCATGGGCCTCACCGACCGGCTCGTCGTGATGAACTTCGGCGAGAAGCTCGCGGAAGGACTGCCGGCGGAAATCCAGAGCCACCCGGCGGTGCGCGAGGCGTACCTGGGCGGCGCGGTCGAGTGAGGGCGATCCGATGACGACGCTCCTCGAAGTCCGCGACCTGTCCGTCGCCTACGGCAAGGTGGAGGCCGTGCATCGCGTGTCGCTCCAGGTGGCCGAAGGCAGCATCGTCACGGTCATCGGCCCCAACGGCGCGGGCAAGACGACGTTGCTCGCCGCGATCATGGGGATGCTGCCGGCGCAGGGCGAAATCCGCGTATGGGGGTGATTCGGTCGGCGCGCTGACGGTCGAGCAGCGCGTCGCCGCCGGCCTCGTGCTGGTGCCGGAGAAGCGCGAACTCTTCGGGTCGATGAAGGTGCGCGAGAACCTCGAACTCGGCGCGTTCGCGCGCGTGCGCCGGGGCGAGCGCGACGTCGCGGCGGCGCTGGCGGACGTCTACCGGCGTTTCCCGCGCCTGCACGAGCGCAACGGACAGGAAGCCGGCACGCTGTCCGGCGGCGAGCGGCAGATGCTGGCGCTCGGGCGTGCATTGATGGCGCGGCCGCGGCTCCTGATGCTCGACGAACCGTCGCTGGGTCTCGCGCCGCTCGTCGTGCGCGACATCTTCTCGATCATCGTCGCGCTGAAGGAGAGCGGCGTGTCGATCCTGCTGGTCGAGCAGAACGCGCGCGCCGCACTCGCGATCGCGGACTACGGCTACGTCCTCGAAACGGGCGACCTGGTGCTCGAAGGCGACAGCCGATCGCTGGCGGCGAATCCGCAGGTGGCCGCCACCTACCTGGGGCAGTCCGCCGCGGTGTCCGGCCACCGCGATTGAAACGAGGGCCGTTCGGCCCCAGAATGACTGGGTACCGTGGCCGTCCCACGAGACCACGTTCAATCGAAAGGTTTTCCGTTGACCGACCTGTCCGTTCCCCCCGTTGCCTCGAGCCTGCTGGCGGAGGCCGAGCACCTGTTGCTGGCGCCCTCGGGCCTCGACCAGGCGGTCCTGTCGCGCGTGCTCGCCGACATCCACATGCACGACGTCGACTTCGCCGACCTCTACTTCCAGCATGCGCGGTTCGAGGGCTGGAGCCTCGAGGAAGGCATCGTGAAGTCGGGCTCGTTCAGCATCGACCGTGGCGTGGGCGTGCGTGCGGTGAGCGGCGACAAGCAGGCGTACGCGTACTCCGACGACATCTCGCTGGCGGCGCTGAACGAGGCCGCGCACGCGGTGCGCGCGATCGGGCGCCAGGGCCAGTCGGCGGTGGCGCCGCTCGGCCAGCGCGGCGAACGCGCGCACGCTGTACGCGCAGGCGGACCCGGTGGCGAGCCTCGATGACGCCGCAGAAGGTCGCGCTGCTCGAGCGCCTCGAAGCGCTCGCGCGCGCGCGCGATCCGCGCGTCACGCACGTGATGGCGTCGCTCGCCGGCGAGCACGAGACGATCCTGATCGCGCGCAGCGACGGCCTGGTCGCGCGCCGACGTGCGGCCGCTCGTGCGCGTGTCGATCACCGTGATCGTCGAGGAGAACGGCCGGCGCGAGCAGGGCTACGGCGGCGGCGGCGGGCGCTTCGACTACGCGTACTTCACCGACGACGGTGCTCGACGAGCTACGCCAAGCGAGGCCGTCGGCCAGGCGCTGCTCAACCTGGCCGCGCGCGACGCGCCGGCCGGCAACATGACCGTCGTGCTGGGCAACGGCTGGCCGGGCATCCTGCTGCACGAGGCGATCGGCCACGGCCTCGAAGGCGACTTCAACCGCAAGGGCACCAGCGCGTTCTCGGGCCGCGTCGGCAAGCGCGTCGCCGCGAAGGGCGTCACCGTCGTCGACGACGGCACGCTCGCCGACCGCCGCGGCTCGCTCAACATCGACGACGAGGGCAACGCGACGCAGCGCACGGTGCTGATCGAGGACGGCATCCTGCAAGGGCTACATGCAGGACCGGCTGAACGCCGGCCTGATGAACGTCGCGCGCGACCGGCAACGGCCGCCGCGAATCGTTCGCGCAGCATGCCGATGCCGCGGATGACCAACACGATCATGCTCGCGGGCGACCACGATCCGGCCGAGATCATCGCGTCGGTCAAGACCGGCCTCTACGCCGCCAACTTCGGCGGCGGGCAGGTCGACATCACCAGCGGCAAGTTCGTGTTCTCCGCCGCCGAGGCGTGGATGATCGAGGACGGCAAGCTCGCGTACCCGGTCAAGGGCGCGACGCTGATCGGCAACGGTCCCGACGCGCTGACGCGCGTCGCGATGATCGGCAACGACCTCGCGCTCGACACGGGCGTCGGCACCTGCGGCAAGGACGGGCAGAGCGTGCCGGTCGGCGTGGGCCAGCCGACGCTGCGGATCGACGGACTGACAGTCGGCGGGACGAATTCATAGGTCGCTTCGCGCCCCATGAATTCGTCCCGAAGCAGTCAGCACGGAAAGCTACGGGCGGCCGGGCGCTTTCCGTGCGGAAAATGCACGAAGCGCGCCGATCGCAGGTCGCTTCGCTCCCGGCTCAGTAGCGCGCGTATGCGCGCTGACTGCCTGCGATGCACGGGGAGTCATGCGAACCGCCATTTGCCGGTGCGCGCATGAAGAAATTGCGCGCAGGGGCTTTCAGCGCGCATGCGGCGCGCTACCGAACCGCGCGCGCAGCGCGCTCATGAACGGCGCGCCTCCTGCCTTTGCCGCGCGAAAGGCGCCGGGCCGCCCCAAGCGTTTCGCGCTGACCCACTTCGAATTCAAAACGCGCAGCGTTTTGAATTCGTCCTAGTGTAGCGGTCCGGTGGGCGCCGGCATGACGACCGCCGTGACCGGCGACGCGTGGTGGCACACCATTCGCCAGCCGGACGGCGTGCGCATGAAGATGTTGGTGGCGGCCGCGGCGCCGCGCGCGGTGCCTTCGGCGGTGTAGATGTGCTCGATCGCGGACTGCATCGCGAGACCGACGGTCTCGATCATCACGACGTGCTCCAGCCGGAAGTTGAGCTTGGTCTCGCCGCTGAATACCTGCTCCCACGCGGTCCGGACGGCGTCGTAGCCGACCACGCGCGCGCCGCCGGGATGCACGCAGACGATGTCCTCGTCGTCGGCCCAGGTGGCCATCATGGCGTCGAGGTCCTGCGCCTCGAACGCCTGGTAGAACGCGAGCGACGCGTCCTGCGGCGACGTGTAGATGGGCTGGGTGCGGGCCTTGGCCATGGCGGGGGTCAGGAGCGGCGCGGGTCCAGCGGTATGTGCGCCGGTAGCGCCGCGCGAGCGAGATTGTAGACGATCGGCGGCTTCAGCTCGCGCATGCACTTGAAGTGGCCGAGCGGGCACTCGCGCTTGAAGCAGGGACTGCATGCGATGTCGATGCGCGCGATCTGCGCCAGCGGCGACAACGGCGGCGTGTACGTCGGCGACGACGAGCCGAACAGCGCGACCAGCGGAACGCCCACCGCCGCGGCGGCGTGCATGAGCCCCGAGTCGTTGCTGACGACGAGCGAGGCCGCCGACAGCAGGTCGATCGCGGTGCCGAGATCGGTGCGGGCGCTCAAGTCGCGGACGCGATGGGCGTTCTCGCCGAGCGAATTGAGCACGGCGTCGGTGGCGATCTTGTCGTTGGGCGAGCCGACGACCCACACCTGCAGCCCGTCGGCCAGGAACATCGCGGCCAGTTCGGCGAACTGGTTGGGCGGCCAGCGCTTGGCCGCGCCGAATTCGGCGCCCGGGCACAGGATGACCACCGGGCGGTCGGCTTTCAGGTGCAGCGCGCGCATCGCATTCGCGCGGTTGACGGTGTCCGGCACCAGGACCGGGGAGGGTGCCATCGGCACCAGCCCGCCCTTGGGCACGGCCAGCGCCGCGAAGCGCTCGACCAGCCGCGGCTTGGCCTTGCGGTCGAGCCCGCGCGCGTCGGTCAGCAGGCCGTAGCGCGCCTCGCCGACGTAGCCCACGCGCTTCGGAATGCGCGCGAAGTACGGCACCAGCGCGGACTTCCAGGAATTGGGCAGCACGAACGCGTGCGAATAGCCTTCGTTGCGCAGCCCCAGCGCGAACCGGCGCCGGCCGGCGAGGTCGAGCTTGCCGTGCCCGAACGGGCTTTCGATGATCCGGCGGATGCCCCGCATCCGTGCGTAGACCGGGGCGCACCATGAGTGGACCAGCACGTCGACGATCGGGTCCTCGTAGGGTTCGCGCAGCAGCGCGACCAGCGGCTCGGACAGGATCGCATCCCCGACCCACGAGGGGGAGACGATCAGGATGCGTTCGCCGGCCATGGTGGGGATCTGTCGACGTTCGGGGGCGGGATGGGCGGAGGCGGCGTGTTCGGCGCCGGACGGCGCGGCGCGCGCTGGCGCACGATCCGCCCGGGCACCGCAGCATACCCGCAAAGGCGCCGGCGGCCGTACTTGAACATGCGGCCGAAACCCGCGGCCGAGCGGCCGGTCCGGACGCCGCTCACCCTGGGCGGGGCGGCGTGCGGTCAGTGGCTGCCCGGCAACGGTCCGCCGGCGAGCACGTAGCGCGTGCCGCAGTACGGGCACATCGCTTCGCCGGCGTCGGCGATGTCGAGGAACACGCGCGGATGCGACGACCACAGCGGCATGCTCGGATTCGGACAGAACACCGGCAGGTCGGCCGGCTTGACCACGACCGGCGCGGTCGCGTTGGGCTCGCTCATCGTCAGACCTTGGTGAGCCAGGCCTTCTTGGCCGGGTCGCGGCCGCTGACCGCCTCGAAGAACAGCGCCTGCAGCTTCGCCGTGACCGGCCCGCGCGCGCCGCTGCCGATCACCCGGTTGTCGAGTTCGCGGATCGGCGTCACCTCGGCCGCGGTGCCGGTGAAGAACGCCTCGTCCGCGATGTACACCTCGTCGCGGGTGATGCGGCGCTCGAGGACCTTGATGCCCTGTTCGTTGGCGAACGTGATGATCGTGTCGCGCGTGATGCCGTTCAACGCACCGCCGGACAGGTCCGGCGTGTGCAGCGCGCCGTCGCGCACGATGAAGACGTTCTCGCCGGACCCCTGGCAAACGAAGCCCTGCGGGTCCATCAGCATCGCCTCCTCGTACCCGTCGTGCAGCGCTTCCTGGTTCGCGAGGATCGAGACCGAGTAGTTGCCGACGCCCTTCGCGTTGCCCATCGTGACGTTCGGATGGTGGTGCGTGAACGACGAGGTCTTGACGCGGATGCCCTTTTCGATCGCCTCGGCGCCCAGGTACGCGCCCCATGGCCACGCGGCGATCGCCACGCGCACGGGATTCGACTTGGCCGCCACGCCCATCGCGTGCGAACCGTAGAACGCGATCGGGCGCAGGTAGCACGACTCGAGCTTGTTCTCGCGCACGCAGGCCAACTGCGCCGCGGTGATCTCGTCCTTCGTGAACGGGATCTTCATCCCGTAGATGTGCGCGGAGCGGAACAGCCGGTCCGTGTGGTCGCGCAGCCGGAAGATCGCGGGTCCGTCGACGGTCTTGTAGCAGCGTACGCCCTCGAACACGCCCATGCCGTAGTGCAGCGTATGCGTGAGCACGTGCGTGGTCGCGTCGCGCCACGGCACCATCTTGCCGTCGTACCAGATCCATCCGTCGCGGTCGGCCATCGACATGGCGGGTTGCTCCTTGCGGTATTCGAAGAAGATCGATTTTAGCCGATTTCACTCGGCCTGCCGGAGCCGCCCGCCGAACCCGCGGCCGCGCCGTCGGGGACGTCGTCGCGCCAGGGTTGCCCGAACACCAGCGTCCACAGTGCGCCGACCGCCGCGCGGCGCGCGGCCTGTGGCAAGGGCTCGACGCGCGCGTGGGCGCTGAGCGTCAGCCGCACCTGGTGCTGGAGCCGGCGGTATTCGCGATAGGCGTCGGCGACCGCAAGCGCGAGTTCGGCGGGGACGAGGTCGAGTTCCGCGGCGATGCGCAGCAGCGCGATGTTGCCCGCGTTGCGGGTGAGGACCGGATGCCGGTGCGCGTGCGCGAGCACCAGGTACTGCACGATGAACTCGATGTCGACCATGCCGCCCGCGTCGTGCTTCAGGTCGAACTGCGGCGTGTGGTTGGGGTGGCCGGCGTGCATCTTCCGGCGCATCGCCACGACGTCCGTCGCGAGCTTCGCCGGCGTCGCGCGGACTGCGCAGGATCGTGTCGCGCTCCGCCTCGAACGCCGCGCCGACCGCGGCATCGCCCGCGACGAAGCGCGCGCGCGTCAGCGCCTGATGCTCCCAGGTCCATGCGTGCTCGCGCTGGTACTTCCGGAACGAGCGCAGGCTCGATACGAGGAGCCCCTTCGCGCCGTCCGGCCGCAGCCGCAGGTCGGTCTCGTAGAGCTGGCCGGCGGGCGTCGTTGCCGTGAGCCACGTGTTGAGCCGCTGTCCCAGGCGCGTGGCGCGCACTTCCTGCATGTCGGCGTCCGGATCCGCCGGATCCGCGTCGAACAGGAACACGAGGTCGAGGTCCGACGCGTATCCCAGTTCCTTGCCGCCGAGCTTTCCGTACCCGATGATCGCGAAGCGGGACGGCGTCGCGTCGACGCCCATCATGTGCGTCCAGCACGCGCGGAGCGCGCCGTCGAGCACGACGTCGGCCAGCGCGGAAAGGTGGTCGGCGAGATGCTCGACGGTGAGCTGGCCGCCCAGGTCCTGGACGAGGAGGCGGAACGCCTGCGCATGCTGGAAGTGGCGCAGCGAATCCATCTGGTGCTCGGCGTCGTCCGGGCGTTCGCCCAGCACGCGCGCGAGCTCGCCCCGCCACGCGTCCCAGTCGGGCGCCGCGAACAGCGTGCGCGCGTCGAGCAACTCGTCCAGCAGCAGCGGATGCCGCGTCAGGTAGTCGGCCGCCCACGCGGACGCGCCCATCAGGTTGGCGAGCCGCGGCAGCAGCGGCGGGTGCTCGATCACGAGCGCGAGATAGGCGCTGCGGCGCGCGATCGCCTCGAGCAGCGCCAGCAGCCGCTCGAACACCGTCTGCGCGCCGGCCAAGCCCGGGTGCGCGGACGCGACGGACAGGAGCTGCGGTACGAGCGCGTCGAAACGCGTGCGCGACGTGGCCGGCAGTTGCAGGTAGCGCGACGACGCGCGCACGCGGGCGAGCGACGCCGCGAGCGTGTCCGGCGCCGTGAAGCCGGCAGCGCGCAGGCCCTCGTGCAGCGACGCGGCCGCTTCCGGTTCGTCCCACAGCGTCGTGTACATGACATCGGTCGCGCCGGCCTTGGTGCCGTCGTCGCCCAGCGTCTGCGCGAACGTGACCGAGACCGTCGCGCGGTGGCGCCCGAGCGTGCGTTCGAATGCGGCGGGCGCGGCGTCCATCGCATCCGCGAGCAGGATGCGCTCCGCGTCGTCCTGCGGCAGCTGGTGCGTCTGGCAGTCGTCGCGATACTGGAGCCGATGCTCGACGGCGCGCAGGAACAGGTAGGCGTCGCGGAGTGCGGCGACCGACGACGGGGGCAGCAGTCCCCGTGCGCCGAGTGCGGCGAGCGCCGGCAGCGTGCCGCGCACGCGCAGGTCGGCCTCCCGCCCGCCGCGGACGATCTGCAACGCCTGCGCGATGAACTCGATCTCGCGGATGCCGCCGTCGCCGAGCTTCACGTTCTCCGCGTAATCGCGGCGCGCGCCCTGGTCGCGGATCTGCCGGTGGACGTCGCGCAGCCCCTCGTACGCGTCGTAGTCGAGGTATTTCCGGTAGACGAACGGGACGATCAAGTCGACCAGGTCCGCATGGCGGTCGCCGGTGATCGGGCGCGCCTTGAGCCACGCGTAGCGCTCCCACGCGCGGCCCTGGGTGACGAGGTAGTTCTCGAGGCTCGCGAACGACGTCGTCAGCGGGCCGCTGTCGCCATACGGACGCAGGCGCATGTCGACGCGGAACACGAAGCCGTCCTCGGTCACGTCGTTGAGCGTCGCGATCACGCGGCGCCCCAGACGGTCGAAGTACTCGCGGTTGGAAATCGACCGCGGTCCCGCCGTCTCGCCTTCCTCGGCGTAGACGAACACGAGGTCGATGTCGGACGACACGTTGAGTTCGCCGCCGCCCAACTTGCCCATCCCGACGACGATCAGCGCCTGCGGGGTGCCGGTCTCGGCGCCGATGGGCGCGCCGTGGACCGCGGACAGTTCGGCCGCGTGGAGCGCCGTCGCGGCCGAGAGCGCGACGTCGGCCAGCCGCGTCTGCGCCGCGCAGACCTCGGTCAGCGGCGCGCGCCCGGTGAGATCGCGCACCATCGTGTGCAGGAATACGCGGCGGCGCAGGCCACGCAGGCCGCGGGCGAGGGCGCCGGCGTCCGTTGCGCCATCGAAGCGGGCGTCGGGTGCGGACCAGTCGAAGGGGCCGGCCGCCGCCGCGTCGACGACCGCGGCCAGGCCGGGTTGGGCGGCAAGCGCCCGCTGGGCATAGCGGCTGAACGCCAGCGCTCGGGTAAGGTCCATGGGGCGGGTGGGCGACGGTTGCGGGCGGATTCGCGGCGAAGGTGGCCGTTGCGGCCGGCCGCCGTACGGGCGGCCGCGAAACGTTCGGCTACAATCGAAGTCGGGCCGCCCATTATGCCTTCCGGGCAGACGCCACTCTCCAATCCTTGGCCCCATCGCTCGCAATTCGCGTCCTACGCTTCTCCGGCACGGCGATCATCGCGATGGTCGCGCTGTCCTGTGCGGCATTGCTGGCCGTTCGCTTCCTGGTCTTCCCCGCGCTGGAGGAATATCGCGGGACGATCGCGCAGCGCCTCGGTACCCAGCTCGGGCAGCCCGTCACGATCGACGGCATCACGGGCGGCTGGGACGGCTGGAACCCGAAGCTGTCGATCACCGGGGTGGCGATCCGCGACCGGTCGAACCCGGCAGGCCCGCCGGTGCTGCTGTTGCCGCAGGTGGATGCGGCCGTGTCCTGGACATCGGTGCTCGTGCTGGACCTGCGCCTCACGGAACTCACGATCGAACGACCCGAACTTTCGGTGCGGCGCGACAAGTCGGGCCGCCTGCACATCGCCGGGATCGAGATCGACCCGGACGCCCAGACCGACGACCCCGTGTTCACCGACTGGCTGCTGCGTCAGCGCCGGATCGTCGTCCATGACGCGCTGCTCACGTGGAACGACGAGTTGCGCAACGCGCCCCAGCTCGTGCTCGACCACGTGATGTTCCGGATGGAACGCACGCTCGCCGGCCACCGGTTCGGCCTGGTCGGCGAGCCGCCGGCCGCGATGGCGTCGCCGCTCGACTTCCGCGGCGAGGTGTCCGCATCCTCGCTGCGCGACTGGCGCGAAGCGAAGGGCCGGTTCTACGTCCGACTCGACTTCGCCGACGTCGCGCAGTGGCGCGAATGGATTCCGCTGCTGCGGCCGACGGAAGGCGGGAAGGGCGCGCTGCGGGTCTGGTTCGACTTCGCCGGCGGCAAGGCAACCGACGTGGTCGCTGACGTCGAACTGACCGACGTGCGCGTCAAGCTTGCGCGCGACACGCCGGAGCTCGACCTCGAGCACCTGGGCGGGCGCGTCACGTGGAAGGCGCAACCGGGCCACCGCGAGTTCGCCGCGCGCGGACTCACGTTCAGGACGATGAAGGGCGAGGCGCTCGCCCCCGTCGCGTTCACGCTCGCGCTCGACGACGCGCCCGACGGGACGATCAGCGGCGGCCGCGCGTCGTTCGATCGCCTGGAGGTCGCGCCGCTCGCCGAACTCGCCGCGAGGCTGCCGTTTCCCGAGCAATGGCGGCGCGATCTCGCGACATTCGCGCTGCGCGGCAGCGTGTCCGACGGCAAGTTCTCGCTGGCGCGGGCCGCCGGACGCGCCGACCAGGTTCTCGGGAACCGGTTCGTTCGCGCGCTTCGGCATCGCCGCGAGCGACGCGATGCCCGGCGCGGCGGGCGTCTCCGGCAGCTTCACGTTCGACGAGACGCGCGGCGACCTGAAGCTCGAGGGCAAGGACATCCGCGTGACGCTGCCGCGCGTGTTTCGCGGACGCCGTGATCTTCGACTCGGCGTCCGGCCGCGTCGGCTGGACGCGCGCGGCCGAAGGGACTGCGCCTGTCGTTCGACGACATCCGGTTCGCGACCGCGCAGACGTCCGGGACCGCGAGCGGCAGCTGGCACGCGCGCGACGACGGCCCCGGCGTGCTCGACCTCAAGGCGCAGATCGCGCGCGCCGACGCGCAGAACCTCTACCGCTACCTGCCGCTCACGCTCGATCCGAACGTCCGCGACTGGCTGCGCTCGGCCATTCGCCGCGGCACCGCGTCCGACGTGAAGATCGCCGTGGCGGGCGACCTCGCGCAGCTTTCCGTTCGCCGACTCGAAGAAGGGCCAGTTCCTCGTCACGTTCCGCGTGGCGGACGTCGCGCTCGACTACGCGCCGGGCTGGCCCGCGCTGTCCGCGATCGACGGCGACGTGCGCTTCGAGGGGGCGGGGATGAGCGTGCGCGCGACGCGGGCGCGCGCATTCGACGCGGAAGCCACCAACGTGCGTGCCGACATTGCGAACCTGGGCGTGCCGCACCCGTTGCTGACGGTCGAGGGCCAGGTGGCGGGCGCGACGTCGGAGTTCCTGCGCTTCGTCACCCAGAGCCCGGTCGCGGCCTGGACCGGCCACTTCGCCGACGGCGCGCAGACGACCGGCAACGGCAAGCTCGCGCTCCGGTTCACGCTGCCGCTCGGCAAGGGGGACGATGTCGTCGTGGCCGGGGACTACCAGTTCATCGGGAACCAGCTGCGCTTTCCGGGCGTCCCGCCGCTGGCGCAGGTCAACGGTCACCTGCAGTTCACGCAGGCGTCCATGCAGTCGCGCGACCTCGCGGGCGAAGTCTTCGGCGGGCCGGTCCGGATCGCGGTGTCGAGCGGCGACGGCCGCGTGCGCATGGCTGCCAGCGGCACGTCGACCGTCGCGGCGTTGCGCACCGAGTTCGATTCGCCGCTCCTGTCCCGCGTGACGGGCACGGCCGATTGGCAGATGAATGCCGTCGCCACCACGGCGTCCACCGCGTGGACGATCGAGTCGAACCTGAAGGGCGTGAGCATCGAGGCGCCCGCGCCGGTGGGCAAGACCGCGGCCGAAGCGGCGACGTTTCGGGTCGAGCGTCGCGAAGTTCCCGGCAAGCCGAACGAGGACGTGCTGACGTTCGACTACCGCGACGACCTGCGCCTGGTCGCGCACCGTACGGTGGGCCGCGAGGCGTCGACGATCGACCGGGCGCTGCTGCTGCTGGGCCCCGCCGTCGCGCGCGGCGGCGCGGCCGACCGGCCCGGCACCTGGGTCCGCGGCCAGATCGCCGACCTCGACCTCGACGAGTGGCTCGCGTTCTATCGGCGCGAATCCGCGCGCATGCCGGCGCCCCCGGCCGGCGCCCGGCCGGCGGGCGCCTACGAACTCAACGGCGTGGACCTGACGGCCAGCCGCGTCGACGTGTTCGGGCGCGTGCTGCACGACCTCAAGGTCACGGCGTCGCGCGCCGACGGCGATTGGCGCCTGCGCCTGAACGGCCGCGAGGTCGACGGCAATGCCGTGTGGCGCGGCCCGACCACGGCCATGCCCAACGGCCGCGTGATGGCGCGCTTCACCCGGTTCGTCCCGCCGGGACCGGACGAGATCACGCCGGTGCACTCCGAGATCGAGCCCGCGGAACGGGCGAAGAACACGTGGCCGGAACTCGACATCGTCGCCGATTCGTTCGTCACGCGAAACCACGACCTCGGGAAGCTCGAACTCACCGCGCAGCCGGTCGGCCCCGATTGGCGGATCACCAGGCTGGCGCTGGTCAACCCGGCCGGCCGCATCGACGCGAGCGGCTGGTGGCGCGTCGCGCGCGAAAAGCCCACGACCGAGATCGACGTGGTGGTGACGACCGAGGACGCCGGGGCGTTCCTCGAGCGCTTCGGCTATCCGGTGGCCGTGCGCAACGCGCCGACGAACATCACGGGATCGCTCGCGTGGGCCGGCGCGCCGAACGACTTCGACTACCCGACGCTGTCCGGCAACTTCAGGATGAAGACCGGACCGGGACAATTCACGAAGATCGACCCGGGCATCGGCAAGCTGCTCGGCATCCTCTCGCTGCAGGAACTGCCGCGCCGGGTCACCCTCGACTTCCGCGACGTGTTCAGCGAAGGCTTCGCGTTCGACGACATCGCGGGCACCTTCGGCGTCGACCGCGGACTGATGCGCACGACCGACCTGCGCCTCGAAGGTCCCGCGGCCTCCGTCACGATCAGCGGCGAGATCGACCTCGGCAACGAGACGCAGAACCTCGACGTGCGCGTGCGTCCCGCCCTTTCGTCGACGTTCTCGGCGGGCGCCGCGGTGCTGTTCATCGCGAATCCGCTCGTGGGCGCGGCGGTCGGCGCCGGCACGCTGCTCGCGCAGAAGCTGCTCGACAATCCGCTCGGGCAGCTCTTCAGCTACGACTACCGCGTCACCGGCTCGTGGTCCGATCCGCAGGTCGAGCGCTCGCCGGCGCGCGCGCCCTCCGGCAGCGCCGGGGTGACGCCCGGCGCGGCGTCGAAATAGGATGGCCATGTCGCCGCCGCCGACCGACCGCGATCCGCTGCCCGTGCGCCGCGTCGACGTCACGCGGCCGTTCACGTGGATCGCGCTGGGCTGGAAGGACTTCGGCCGCGCGTTCGGGCCGAGTCTGCTGCACGGGCTCATCGTGATGATCGGCGGGCTGACGATCCTCACCGTCGCGCTGCACGCGTGGCCGATCCTGCCCGGCGCGTTCTCGGGCTTCGTGCTGATCGGACCCATCCTCGCGACGGGGCTCTACGAACTGTCGCGCCGGCTCGAACAGCGCGAACGTCCGCTGCTTGCCCACGTGATCGGCGCGTGGCGGCGGGGTACGCGCGCGCTCGTGTGGCTCGGCCTCTGGCTCGCGATCGCGGCCACGTTGTGGGTGGCGCTGTCGGTCGTGCTCGTGTGGAATTTCGTCGACGCGCCGGTCGCAAGCCTCGACGACTTCCTGCGCCATTTCGTCGTGATGTCGCGCTGGTGGGTGTTCCCGCTCTGGGTGGGCGCCGGCGCGCTGGGTGCGGCGATCGTCTTCGCGGCGACGGCGGTGTCGGTGCCGCTGCTGCTCGATCGCCGGATCCCGCTGCGTGCGGCCGTCCTGACCAGTGTGCGCGCGGTGGGCGAGAACCCGGTCGCGATGGCGCTGTGGGCCGGCATCATCATGGCGGCGATCGCGATCTCGATGCTGACGCTGATGGCCGGCTTCGCGTTCGCGGTGCCGGTCATCGGCCATGCCACGTGGCACGCGTACCGCGACCTCGTGGTCACCGACGGCGTGCCTCCGCGCACCTGACCCGCGTGGGCGCCGAACACTCGATCCTGGGATTCACCGAGGCGCAGATCGCCGAATTCGGCGTGACGTTCGGCATCGGCGCGTTCATCGCGTACATGCTGTTCATCGTGTGGAGCCTCGCCCGCCAGTCGAAGGCGGGGAGGTTCGGCACGTTCGTGCTGTTCTTCGTGCTGTCGTTCGGCATGATCGGCTTCATCGCCAAGTCGATCATCGCGAAGCTGGGGGGCGTTCGCCGCGGCCGGCAGTTCAACTGCGAAGTCAGGTGGCCGCCTTGGGGCGGCTAGGCACGTCCGCAAAAGGCGTCCGCGCTTTCTGTGGATGCCGCGAGGGCGGCGTTGCGCCTTATGCGGCCGGCAGTTCAACTGCGAAGTCAGGTGGCCGCCTTGGGGCGGCAGTGCACGTCCGCAAAAGGCGTCCGCGCTTTCTGTGGATGACGTGAGGGCGGCGTTGCGCCTTTTGCGGCCGGAAGGTCAACTGCGAAGTCAGGTGGCCGCCTTGGGGCGGCCCGGCGGCGGCCACTAGCAAAAGCTACGCAACAACGAGTGTCGTGCGGCTGGCTGCGTGCGAGTCGACGACGGCGGAGTTTGCGCAGCGCTTCCCTGTCGACCCAAGCCGGGAAAATCGTCGGGCTCCGCCCGCGATTTTCCCCTGATCAGCTTGTCGTCATCCACCGGCGGGTAGAGATTTTTCCAAGGGTGTGCGCCGTTAGGCCTGCACACCCTTCAAACGATCGGCCTCACACCTTCTAACTGCCTTTCAACAGCGACCATACCGCGCCCCCGCCGCCCGCGTGCTGCGGCGCCTCGGCGTAGGCGAGCACCTCGTCCCAGTGCGCAAGCCAGCGCCGCACCTTGCCCTTCAGCACGGGTTCCTTGCCGGGCGACGACAGTCCCTTGCCGTGGATCACGCGCACGCAGCGGTAGCGGCGGTTGCGCGCGTCGACGATGAAGTCCGACAGTGCGTCGTGCGCGGCGTCGACGGTGAGGCCGTGCAGGTCGAGTTCGCCCTGCACCGACCAGTGCCCGCGACGCAGCTTGCCGGCGAGGTCGGTGCCGAGACCCTTGCGCACGAACGTCTGCTCGTGCTCGTACTCCTGTCCCGTGTCCCACGATTGCGGCGCCGGGTTGTCGCCGTACTTCGACGCCTCCAGCACGTCGCGCTCGTCGGCGAGCGTGTGGTGCGGGACGGGGGATGGCCGCACACGCGCGATGGCGGCGCGATTGGGCGGCGGCAGCGGCGCGACGTCGGCGAATGCGCGTGCGAGATCGATGTCGCCGTCCGCGTGCTTGGTCGCGGCGATGCTGCGGCGCGACGGCGCGACATGTGCGGCGCGTGCCGGCGGCGGCCAGTCGGGGTCCGCGCGCTGGGCAGCGGCGCGGGGCGATTCGGTTGCGGCGACCGGCGCGCGCGCGGCCGGTCCGGTGGGGGAGCCCTTCGGGGCGGAACCGCCGGCCGGCGCGCCCGACGGCGCCGGCTTTGCCTGCGCGGCGCTCATGAGGCTCTTCAGGTCGGAGAGTTTGGCCATCGCGCATGATGCAGCGCGGGAGCCGGCAGTCCGTCCCCGCGCGCATCCGGTCACCCGGTCGGTGCTGCAGTGGGTCAGTGCCCTTCGAGGAACGCCTCGGCGTCGAGCGCCGCCATGCAGCCGGTGCCGGCGGACGTGACGGCCTGCCGGTACACGTGGTCGGCCACGTCGCCGGCGGCGAACACACCGGGGACGGACGTCGCCGTCGCGTTGCCGTCCGAGCCGCCCTTGACCTTGATGTAGCCGCCTGCCATCGCGAGCTTGCCTTCGAAGATCTGCGTGTTGGGCGTGTGGCCGATCGCGACGAACACGCCGTGCACGGTCAGGTCCTGCGTCGCGCCCGACTTCGTCGACTTCAACCGCGCGCCGGTGACGCCGGACGCGTCGCCCAGCACCTCGTCGAGCGTGTGGTCCCAGAGCACGCGCATGTTGCCGTCGCCGCGGGTCTTGGCCATCAGGCGGTCGATCAGGATGGCCTCGGCGCGGAACTTGTCGCGGCGGTGCACGACCGTGACCTTCTTCGCGATGTTGGACAGGTACAGCGCCTCCTCGACCGCCGTGTTGCCGCCGCCGATGACGACCACCTCCTGGCCCTTGTAGAAGAAGCCGTCGCAGGTCGCGCACGCCGACACGCCCTTGCCCATGAACGCCTCTTCCGAAGGCAGGCCCAGGTAGCGCGCCGACGCCCCGGTGGCGATGATCAGCGCGTCGCACGTGTATTCGCCGGAGTCGCCGGTGAGCCGGAACGGCCGGTGGTCGAGGTCGACCGTGTGGATGTGGTCGAACACGATTTCGGTCGCGAACCGCTCGGCATGCTTCTGGAACCGCGCCATCAGGTCGGGGCCCTGGACGCCGTCCGCGTCGGCCGGCCAGTTGTCGACGTCGGTCGTCGTCATCAGCTGGCCGCCCTGGGCCAAACCGGTGATGAGCGACGGGCGAGAGATTCGCGCGTGCCGCGTATACTGCGGCGGTGTAGCCGGCCGGGCCGGAGCCCAGGATGATCAATCGGGCGTGCTTGGCGGACATGGTGTTCCCGTGGGGCGAAATTGATCGAGTTTAGCCCATCTGGGGTCGCGGCCTCCGGGTTCAAATGCCGGGCGCGGGATGCGCCCCGGCCACGGCGGACCCCTCGCTCCCCCTTTTCGAACGCTTGCTGCGGCGTATAATGCGTTTGATGAAGTCAACGCGGCAACTCAATGTTTTTCAATAAAAACACGGCGAACCTCCGCAAGCCCGAGGTCACCGAAAGCGGCCTGTCGCCGCGGTTCGCGCGACTGGTCCGCGAGTCGTGGTGGCTCCTGGTCGTCGCGCTGCTCCTGTTCCTCGCGCTGATCCTCGGCACGTATTCCAAGACCGACGCCGCGCTGGTCGACGTCCGGCACCGGCGACCGCCACCGCCAATCTCGGCGGTCCCGTCGGCGCGTGGTTCGCCGACCTGCTGCTCTACCTGTTCGGCCTGTCCGCGTGGTGGTGGGTGATCGGCGGCGTCGTGCTGGTCGTCGCCGGCTACCGGCGCATCGTGCGACCCGACGAGGCGCGCGACCATCCGCTGCTGTTGGGCCTCATCGGCTTCGCGCTGGTGCTGTTCTCGAGCGCGGCGCTCGAATCGATCCGCCTGTGGCAGCTCGGGCTGTCGCTGCCGACCTCGCCCGGCGGCGTGTTCGGCGACGCCATCGGGCAGGGCGCGGCCCGCGCGCTGGGCTTCAACGGCGCGACGCTGCTGCTGCTGGCGCTGCTCGCGGTCGGCCTGTCGCTGCTGTTCGGCATCTCGTGGCTGCGCGTGATGGAGCGCATCGGCGCCGGCATCGAGGCGCTGATCGCCGCGTTCCGGCGGCGGCGCGAGGAAGCGGAGGACCGGCGGATCGGCGAGCAGGCCACGCGCGGAGCGCGAGCACGTCGTCGAGCAGCTGCGCGAGGTCGAGGAGGAGCGCGAGCCGGTCGTCGTCGTGCCGCCGGTCGTCCACGTGCCGAAGTCCGAGCGCGTGATCAAGGAACAGCAGCGGCCGCTCTTCACCGACATGCCCGACTCGAAGCTGCCGCCGCTCGCGCTGCTGGAGGAGGCGCCGCCGGCGCAGGAGTCCGTCAATCACGAGACGCTCGAATACACGTCGCGGCTCATCGAGCGCAAGCTCGCCGACTTCGGCGTCGCCGCCAAGGTGCTGGCCGCGTATCCGGGCCCGGTGATCACGCGCTACGAGATCGAGCCCGCGGTCGGCGTGAAGGGCGCGCAGATCGTCAACCTGATCAAGGACCTCGCGCGCGCGCTGTCGGTGGTGTCGATCCGCCTCGTCGAGACGATCCCCGGCAAGTCGTGCATGGGCCTCGAACTGCCCAATCCGCGCCGGCAGATGGTGAAGCTGGTCGAGATCCTGTCGTCGGCGACGTACAACGACACGCCCGGCGCGCTGACGCTGGCGCTGGGCAAGGACATCGCCGGCAAGCCCATCGTCACCGACCTGGCGAGGATGCCGCACCTGCTGGTCGCCGGCACGACGGGCTCCGGCAAGTCGGTCGCCGTCAACGCGATGATCCTGTCGCTGCTCTACAAGGCGGAGCCGAAGCAGGTCCGGCTGATCCTGATCGACCCCAAGATGCTGGAACTGTCGATGTACGAGGGCATCCCGCATCTGCTGGCCCCCGTCGTCACCGACATGAAGCTGGCCCCCAACGCGCTCAACTGGTGCGTCGGCGAGATGGAGCGCCGCTACAAGCTGATGTCGCAGCTGTGCGTGCGCAACCTGGCCGGCTACAACGCGAAGATCGCCGAGGCGAAGAAGGCCGGCAAGCCGATCGCGAATCCGCTGACGCTCACGCCCGACCAGCCGGAACCGCTCGAGGAAATGCCGATGATCGTCGTCGTCGTCGACGAACTGGCCGACCTGATGATGGTCACCGGCAAGAAGATCGAAGAGCTGATCGCGCGGATCGCGCAGAAGGCGCGCGCCGCGGGCATCCACCTGATCCTCGCCACGCAGCGGCCGTCGGTCGACGTGATCACCGGCCTCATCAAGGCCAACATCCCGTCGCGGATCGCGTTCCAGGTGGCGAGCAAGATCGACTCGCGGACCATCCTCGACCAGATGGGCGCCGAGGCGCTGCTGGGGCAGGGCGACATGCTGTACATGCCGCCGGGCACCGGCTATCCGCTGCGCGTGCACGGCGCGTTCGTGTCCGACAACGAGGTCCATCGCGTCGTCGAGCACCTGAAGGCGCAGGGCGCGCCGCAGTACATCGAGGGCCTGCTGGCGGGCGGCGTGGCGGGTGGCGACGGCGAGGATGGCGTCACCGTCGAGGGCGGCGACGCGGAAGCCGACCCGATGTACGACCAGGCCGTCGCGCTGGTGCTGAAGACGCGGCGGCCGTCGATCTCGCTCGTGCAGCGCCACCTGCGCATCGGCTACAACCGCGCGGCGCGGCTCATCGAGCAGATGGAGACGTCCGGCCTCGTCTCGCCGATGCAGACCAACGGCAACCGCGACGTGCTGGTGCCGGCCGGCAAGTCCGACGCATGAGGTGCTGGTCTTCCCGGCACGCGGCGGCGCTGCTCGCCGCGGGTGCGGCCTGCGCGTCCCTGGCGGCGCTCGCCGGCCCGGTCGACCTCTATCTGGACGGTCCGCAGTTCTGCCCGCGCGACCGCCCGGCGACCGCTCCCCGGGTCAACGAGGCCGAGGCCATCGCGCGTACGCGTACGATGCTGCCGAAGGACTTCTGCGGCCCGTCGGCGTTCGTGTCGGGCTGCACCTACGACGTCGAGAACGAATACGACTCGTGGCGGGTCTACGTGCATCAGTACCGCGATGTCGCCGGCCGCAAGGAGAAGGGCGGCTTGCAGCACACGTACCTGATCCTCGACGCGGTGGGCAACTGCCTCGCGCATATCCCGGGGACCGAGTTCGGGGCGTTGAAGTAGGGCTCGTTGCGCAAAGGTACCGCGAGCCGCCGGGAACGTCGCTCGCGTCGCGCATCGTGCTCGTGTCGTCCGGGAGACGCGTGCGCGTCGCGTCGCCTGCGGCCACGCAATTCGAACGCTGTCATCGAAGCCGATCGAGCGAACCGCTGTGATCGAATCACTGCAACGATTGGAACCTCCGTGTCTCTGCGACTCTTCGTGACCGCCGTCTGCCTGACCAGCTCGTTGTACCTTCCTGCCGCCCATGCCGCGACGCTCGACCGGCTACGCGCGTTCGTCCGCGACACGCAGACGGCGCGCGCGCAGTTCACGCAGACGGTCTCCGACGCCAAAGGGCAGGTGCTGCAGACCGCCAACGGCGAATTCCTGCTGGAACGGCCGGGCAAGTTCCGCTGGACGGTCGCCAAGCCCTACAAGCAGCTGCTGGTCGGCGACGGCCAGCGCGTCTGGGTCTACGACGAGGACCTGAACCAGGTGATCGTCCGGCGCATCGGCGATGCGCTCGGCGCAACGCCGGCAGCGCTGCTGTCGGGCAACCAGGACGTGGAACGTGCGTTCACGTGGCGCGACCTGCCCGCCGCGGGCGGCCTCGAGTGGCTGTCGGCCACGCCGCTGTCGAAGGAGACGACGTTCTCCGAAATCCGGCTCGGCTTCGATCAGAAGGGGCTCAACTCCCTGGAACTCGTCGACGCGTTCGGGCAGACGTCGGTCGTGCGCTTCACGAGTTTCGAACGCAATCCGAAGCTCGCGCCCACGCAGTTCCAGTTCGTGCCGCCCAAGGGCGCCGACGTGGTCGGCGACAAGTAGCCATGGGGTTGGAGCGGGACCCGTCGCCGGACTGAGCGACAGCGACGGCAAAACGCCAGTCGTTCCCGCGAAAGCGGGAACCCAGTGACTTTGCTCGTACGACGCTGGGTCCTTCGCCTGCGCGGGGACGACGGCGTTTGGCGCGGCCCTTCCGTGATTGTCGATACGGCGCTCGGCAAACCGCCGCGCCCTCCGCGTCGCTACTCGCCTTCTCCCGGCGGCAGCGCCATCCCCTTCGCAGCCATCACCTTGCGCAGGCGGTCGGGATAGTCGGTGATGATGCCGTCCACGCCCCACCCGACGAGGCGCGTCATGTCCGCGGGTTCGTTGACCGTCCACGGCAACACCTGCAAGCCGGCGGCGTGCGCTTCGGCCACGAGTTCGGGCGTCAGGTTGCGCCAGAACATCGACCACGTGCCGCAGCCCGCGGCCTTCACGAGACGGGGCAGCGAGTTGCCGTGATCCGCGAGGCGCAGGCCCGCGTGCCAGGGCGACGCCGGCGGCGCCCGCGCGCTGCACGGTGTCGTTGTTCGGCGTCTCGATCGTCAGGCACGCAGTCGCGATGTCCGGCGCGAGCTTCTTCACCGCCACCAGCGTGCGCCAGTCGAACGACTGCACGGTGACCCGCTCGGTCATGCCGGTGTTGCGGATCATGCCGACCGCGAGTTGCGCGAACGTCGCGGGATCCGGCGTTTCGGCGCCGCTCGTGGGCGTCAGCTTGGTCTCGAGGTTGTACCGGACCGCCTTGCCGCTGCCCAGTCCGAAGAGATCGGCCAGCGTGGGGATCTGCTGGCCGTCCGCCGCCTGCTGCTCGGGGAACTGCTTCGCGTACGCGCTCGCGGGATTGATCCGGCCGACGTCGTACCGGGCCAGCTCCGCCAGCGTCAGCGTGTTGATCGCAGGCCCCTTGGCCGCGAGCCACGCGCCGCCGGGACCGCGCGTCAGGTCCGGGTTGAGCGACGGATCGTGCGACAGCACGAGCACCCCGTCCCTGGTGACGGCCAGGTCGGTCTCGATCGTGGTCACGCCGATCGCCAGCGCCCGCTGGAATGCCGCCATCGTGTTCTCGGGCGCGAGACCCCGCGCGCCGCGATGCCCCTGCAGGTCGAATCCCATCGCCGGACTGGCCGTGGCCGCGACGATCAGCGAACCCAGCACGACGAACGCAACGCGGGCGCTCATCGCGCCGCTCCGGCCAGCGCGGCGCGCACGCGCGGATGGTCGAGCACCTCGCGGTTCACGACGAACTCCGGACAGCGTCCGGACAACGCATCGACGATGCTCGCGAGGCCTGTGATCGCCATGTTGTGGAAGCACTCGTCGGTCCAGCACAGCGCGTGCGGGGTCACGATCACGTTGTCCATCGCGAGCAGCGGATTGGCGGGGTCCACCGGCTCCTGCTCGAACACGTCGAGCGCCGCGCCGGCGATCTGTCCCGCCTGCAGCGCCGCAATCAGTGCCGGCTCGTCGACCACCGGACCGCGCGACACGTTGATGAAGAAGGCGCTCCTCTTCATCTGCGCGAACTCCCCCGCGCCGATCAGATGGCGCGTCTCGTCGTTGAGCAGCGGGATCGCCACGACGAAGTCCGCCTCGTGCAGCAGCGCGGCCAGCGGGACCTTGCGCGCGCCGAGGTAGCCCAGCTCGACCGCGTTCACGTACGGATCCGCCGCGAGCAGTTCGAAGTCGAACGTACGCGCCATCCGCAGCAATTCCTTGCCGATCCGTCCGGCGCCCACGACGCCCAGCGTCTTGCCGGTGAGACCGATGCCCATGTGGTCCATGCGCTCGTCCCAGCGGCCGGTGCGCGTGAGCCTGTCCTTCTGCATCAGCTTGCCGGCGAGCGCCAGGATGAACGTCAGCGCGATGGTCGCGACCGGACGTGGCATCGGCATCGGCGTGTTGGTCACGACGATGCCGGCGCGCGTCATTGCCGGCACGTCCACCGAGTCGTACCCGACGCCATGGCGCGCGACGACGCGCAGGCGGCAATCGGCGCGTGCGACGGCGGACGCGGGCGTGCGCGCCATGTTCACGTACAGGGCGTCGTAGCGCGCCGCGTGGTCGGCCGTGATCTCGGTCACCACCGTCGGCAGGTACTCCCAGTCGATGCCGGGCGCGTCGTCGAGGATCTTGAGGGCCGCATGCCCGAACGCGGGCTCGCCGCGGGTGTCGAGGACATCGCGCGTGATGCCCACGCGCAGCGGTTCATTCGTCGCCATCGGTCGTTCTCCCCTGGCCGCGCAGCACGGCGAGGCCGTGGCGAAGCGCGTTGCCGAGCATGGCCTGGTCGAGCCCGTACGCCATCAGCCGGAAGCCGTGGGCCCTGTACGCGCGTGCCCAGTCGTCGTCGGTGGCCAGGAACGCGGCGCGTCTTGCCGTGTGCCTCGCACGCGGCGACGATCCGCGCGATCGCGGCCAGGTAATCGGGATGCTGGAACTGTCCCGGTATGCCCATGAAGTTGGTCAGGTCGAAGTGACCGACCCACAGCGCATCGATGCCCGGAACGGCGGCGATCGCCTCGACCTCGGCCAGTCCCGCGGTCGTCTCGATCTGCGCGATCACCAGCGTACGCGCGTGGATCGCCGCGATCTTCGCCGCGACGTCGCCGGCCTCGTAGTCGTCGTGCGCGAAGCCGAACGCGGCACCGCGCCGGCCCAGCGGCGGGTAGCGCGTGCACGCGACGATGTCCGCCGCCTCGGCGGCCGAACCGACCATCGGGATCATGACGCCCAGCGCGCCGACGTCGAGCGCGCGGGCGATGAAGGGGTAGTCGCCGCGCGGCACGCGGACCATCGGCACCACATCGAGGCCACGGCACAGCGCGACCTGCATCTTCAGCGTCTCGAACGACAGGCCCGTGTGTTCCATGTCGTACAGGACGAATTCCGCGCCGGCGTTGCGGCAGATCTGCGGCAACCCGGGCGAGAAGAACTCGAACACCATCGCACCGCTGGCGCGGCCGCCGGCGGCCAGGGATTCCTTCACGGGGTTCGTGCGCATCGCTGTCCTCGTCTCCGTCGAAATACCTCGCGATCGCGATCAACGGCATCGCGGCTGCGATAGTACGACATCGTCGCGCGGGCGACGTTCGCCTCGCCGCGCATGTCTTGCCGGGCGCGGGGGCGACGTACAATCGGGGCATTCCGGCTCCGATCGAATGCGGCAGGCCTTGCGCGCCGCGTCCACCCGGAGTTCCGCGCGGCACGCCCTCATGACCGATCTCTTCTCCTCCGCCGAACCCGCGCATGCCGGCGTGCCGCTGGCCGAGCGCCTGCGCCCGCGCGGCATCGCCGACGTCGTCGGGCAGCGGCACCTGCTCGCCCCGGGCAAGCCGCTGGCCGTCGCGTTCGCATCGGGCAAGCTGCACTCGATGATCCTGTGGGGACCGCCGGGCGTGGGCAAGACCACGCTCGCGCGGCTCATGGCCGACGCGTTCAACGCCGAGTTCATCGCGCTGTCCGCCGTGCTGTCGGGCGTGAAGGACATCCGGGACGCCGTCGCGCGCGCCGACGCGTCGCTTGCGCAGTCCGGGCGCGCGACCATCCTGTTCGTCGACGAAGTGCACCGCTTCAACAAGGCGCAACAGGACGCCTTCCTGCCGTACGTGGAGCGGGGCACCGTCACGTTCATCGGCGCGACCACCGAGAACCCGTCGTTCGAGGTGATCGGCGCGTTGCTGTCGCGCGCGGCCGTCTACGTGCTGGAGCCGCTGTCGGCGGATGACCTCGCCACGCTGGTGGGCCGGGCGCTCGACCTCGCGGCCCCCGGATTGACGCTCGAGACGCCGGCGCGCGACGCGCTCGTCGCCTATGCGGACGGCGACGGCCGCCGTCTGGTGAACCTGGTCGAGCAGCTTGCGGTGGCGGCGGTCGAAGCGAAGCGCGACACGGTCGACCTGGCGTTCGTCGAGACGACGATCGCGCGGAGCCTGCGCCGTTTCGACAAGGGCGGCGAGGCGTTCTACGACCAGATCTCCGCTCTGCACAAGTCGGTGCGCGGCTCGGATCCGGACGCGGCGCTGTACTGGATGTGCCGGATGCTCGATGGCGGCGCCGACCCGCTGTATGTCGGCGCGGCGCCTGATCCGGATGGCGAGCGAGGACATCGGGCTCGCCGACCCGCGCGCGCTGCGCATGGCGCTCGATGCGGCGGAGACCTACGAGCGCCTGGGTTCGCCGGAGGGCGAACTGGCGCTCGCCGAATGCGTGCTGTACCTGGCGGTCGCGCCGAAGTCGAATGCCGCCTACGTGGCGTACAACGCGGCCAAGGCGTTCATCGCCGAGGACGGCTCGCGTCCGGTGCCGCTGCGGCTGCGCAACGCGCCGACCAAGCTCATGAAGAACCTGGGCTACGGCAAGGGCTACCGTTACGCGCACGACGAGGCGGGCGCCTACGCGGCGGGCGAGACCTATCTGCCGGACGACATGGCGCCGCAGCGCTTCTACACGCCGACCGAGCGCGGACTCGAGGGACGGATTCGCGAGAAGCTCGACGCGTTGCGCACACGCGACCGCGACCGTGACTCCGAGCCGTAGGGAACCGCTGCGCAGAGCCCCGCCGTCGGACGTCCTTTGCGGACGGTCCCCAGGTACCCGCCGCGCAGACGCGCGCGGGTACACCATCGCTTACTTGTGGCGGGGTCGGCCCCGGGCTATGGTGAGCGTGCCTTGTCCAGCCTGATTCGCATTTCCTCCTTCTGCACCCGTCTCTGCCGCGCGTTGCGCTACGCAGTGGTCGTCGTGCTCGCTTGCGTGCTCGCGACGGCGCCGGTGCGTGCCGCCGAGCCGCCCGCGTTCACGGCCGCGGAACTCGACCAGATGCTCGCGCCCATCGCGCTCTTCCCCGATGCGCTGCTGTCGCAGGTGCTGATGGCGTCCACCTATCCGTCGGATGTCGCCCTTGCCGTCGATTGGGCGTTCGCGCACCGCCATCTCGAGGGTGACGCCGCGGTGAAGGCCGTACAGGACCAGCCGTGGGACCCGAGCGTGCAGTCGCTGGTCGCGTTTCCGCAGGTGCTCGCAATGCTGGGCGAGAAGCCCGCGTGGGTGCGCGACCTGGGCGATGCGTTCCTCGCGCAGCCCGGCGAGGTGATGGATTCCGTCCAGTTCCTCCGGCAGAAGGCGAAGGCGGCGGGCAACCTCGCCAGCAACGCGCAGCAGGTCGTCGCCGTCGAGCCCGCGCCGCCGCCGCCGCAGGTCATCGTGGTGAACGCGCCGCCGCCACCCACGCAGATCATCACCATCGTCCCGGCCAACCCGCAGGTCGTGTTCGTGCCCATCTACAACCCGGTCTGGGCGTTCGGGCCGTGGTGGCATCCCGGCGTTTCCGCCGTTCTTCTTCCCGCCCGGGCCGCGCTGGGGCTGGGGCTGGAACTCCGCCGTCAGTGCCGGGATCTGGTGGGGCGTGGGCATCGGCGTGTCGAACGCGTTGTGGGGCGGCGTCGACTGGCGCCGGCGCGACGTCAACATCAACGTGAACCAGTGGAACAACATCAACGTCAATCGGCGGATCGATTCGCGCGACCGCGACGTGAGCTGGCGTCACGACGTCCGCAATCGCCATGGCGTGCCGTACCGGGATGCCGCGACGCGCGATCGCCTGCAGCAGCGCGTCGGCGATGCCCGCGCGCGCGACGACTACCGCGGCCGGGACGTGCAGCGCGACCGTGCGCGCGAGGAGCTGGCCAATCGCGTGGGGTCCGGCAATCTCGATCGCGGCGCGCTGCGCGACATCGACCGCAGCCAGCTGCCGCAACGTCCGGGCGGTACGGACAGCGCGCGCGATCGTGCCGCCGGCGTGGCGCGGGACTCGCTGCAGAATCGTGCCGGCACGTCGACCGGTCGCAGGTGCAGAATCGCGCCGGCAACGTCGATCGGTCGCAGCTGCAGAATCGCGCCGGCAATGTCGACCGGTCGCAGGTGCAGAATCGCGCCGGCAACGTCGACCGGTCGCAGCTGCAGAACTTCGATCGCTCGCAACTCACGAACGCCCAGCGTGAGCAGTTGCAGAACCGTGCCGCCACCGTCGACCGTTCGCAACTCCAGAATCGCCAGGCCAGCAGCGCCAACATCAACCGCGACAACGCGCTGCGCAATGCGGGCAATGCGGCGCAGACGCGCCAGCAGGTCGACCGCGGCAACGCGAGCCGGCAGGCGATGCAGCAACGCGCGTCGAGCGCCAACGTGCAGCGACCCTCCGGAGCCAACGCCGGACAACGCGGCGGATCGAACGCCGCCGCCGCCGCCGCGGCGCGGCGGCGATGAACATGCGAATCACGATGCCGCCCGCATGGCTGCGCGCCGCGTTCCTGCGTGCAGGGTCGGCGCTGCTGCTGACCGCTGCGCTGGCGACGGCGCCTGCGCACGCCCAGCAGGTCTTTCCGACGCCCGAGCGCGCGGTGGACGCGCTGGTGGACGGCCTCGCGCGGCACGACGATGCCGAGGTCCGCGCGGTGCTCGGCCCGGAGTACCGCCGGCTGATGCCGCTCGACGCGATTGCCGAGGACGACCGCACGAATTTCCTGGCCGCATGGGCGCAGGGTCATCGCATCGAGTCGAGCGGCGCGAGCGCGCGGCTCGTGCTGCAGAATGGCTGGGCCCTCCCGGTTCCGATCGTGCGCCGGGGCGAGGGCTGGGTGTTCGACGTGCGTGCCGGCGAGGAAGAGCTCCGCATCCGCCGGATCGGGCGCAACGAACTCGCGGTGATCAATGCGATGTACGCGTACTTCGACGCGCAGCGCGAGTACGCGACGCAGGATCGCGACGGCGACCGTATCCTCGAATACGCGCGCCGGTTCGTGAGCAGCCCCGGCCAGCACGATGGCCTCTACTGGCCCACGGCCGACGGCGAACCGCCAAGTCCGGCCGGTCCGCTGTTCGAGACGCGCGGCCTCAAGGACGGCTACTTCGGCTACCGGTTCCGGATCCTCGACGCGCAGGGTCCGCACGCGAACGGCGGCGCGCGCAGCTATCTCTCCCATGGCCAGCTCGCCAATGGCTTCGCGCTGGTCGCATGGCCGGTGCGCTACGGCGATACCGGCGTGATGACGTTCCTCGTCAATCACGATGGCGTCGTGTACCAGAAAGACCTCGGCCCGACGTCGGCCGCGATCGCGGGCGCGATGAAGCGCTTCGACCCCGACGCGAGCTGGACGGCGCTGCCGGCGCCCTGAACCTCGCCTGCGGCACGGCCAATCGGGCGCGCGCGATGCGCCAGGTCCGGCGGGCCGTCGATCCACGCACGTTCGATCCGCGGCAATCCGCGCTGCGCGCGGTGGGTCACATCCGGGGGTCCCCGCCGCCCGTTCCCGGCCGGCGACTCGCAAGCCTCTGATAGAATTGAGCAATGCTCGATATCAATCTATTCCGCACCGATCTCCCCGCCGTCGCGGCGGGTCTGGCCAAGCGCGGCCTCACGCTCGACGGCGCGCGCTTCGAGTCGCTCGAGGCGCAGCGCAAGGACATCCAGGTGCGCACGCAGGACCTGCAGTCGCGGCGCAACGCGACGTCGAAGCAGATCGGCATCGCGAAGGGCAAGGGCGAAGATGCGGCGCCGCTGCTCGCGGAAGTGGCGGGGCTGGGCGACGAGGTCAAGCGGCTGGAAGCCGAGCTCGACGGCGTGCAGCGCGCGCTGCGCGACTTCCTGCTCAACCTGCCCAACCTGACGCACGTGTCGACGCCGGAAGGCGCGTCGGCCGACGATAACGTCGAAGTGCGACGCTGGGGCACGCCGCCCGAGTTCACGTTCGCGCCGAAGGACCACACCGACATCGGCGAGGCGCTCGCGCTCCTCGATTTCGCGACGGCCGCCAAGACGTCCGGGTCGCGCTTCTCGTTCCTGCGCGGCGACCTGGCGCGGCTGCATCGCGCGCTCGCGCAGTTCATGCTCGACACGCACACGAACGAGCACGGCTACACCGAGTGCTACACGCCGTACATCGTCAACGCCGAGACGCTGGTCGGGACCACGCAGCTGCCGAAGTTCGAAGCCGACATGTTCGCGGTGAAGAAGGGCGGCGTCGAAGGCGACGGCGAGCAGCTCTACCTCATCTCGACGTCCGAGATCACGCTGACCAATTCGGTGCGCGGGGACATCCTCGATCCCGCTGCGTTGCCGATCCGCCTGACCGCGCACACGCCATGCTTCCGCTCCGAGGCCGGCAGCTACGGCAAGGACACGCGCGGCATGATCCGGCAGCACCAGTTCGACAAGGTCGAGATGGTGCAGATCGTGCATCCGGACACGTCGTACGAAACGCTCGAGCAGATGACCGGGCACGCCGAGACGATCCTGCAGCGGCTGGGGCTGCCGTACCGCGTGATGGCGCTGTGCACCGGCGACATCGGCTTCGCGTCGGCGAAGACGTACGACCTCGAGGTGTGGCTGCCGGGCCAGAGCGCGTACCGCGAGATCAGCTCGCTGTCGAACTGCGAGGCGTTCCAGGCGCGCCGGATGCAGACGCGTTTCCGCGGTGCGCAGGGCAAGACGGAGTTCGTGCACACGCTGAACGGCTCGGGGCTTGCGGTCGGCCGCACGCTGGTCGCCGTGATGGAAAACTACCAGCAGGAAGACGGCTCGATCGTCGTGCCGGAAGTGCTGCGGCCCTACATGGGCGGTTTGGCGAAGATCGTCGCGAAGTAGCACGCGGTTCGACGACGCGTCGACCCCTCACCCCGGCCCTCTCCCCGCTGCGCGGGGCGAGGGAGGTTCGCTACGTTGCAGCGACGTGGCGAATCGCCGCACGTTGTGGCCGCGACGCGCAGCCCCTCACCCCAGCCCTCTCCCCGCTGCGCGGGGCGAGGGGGCAGGTCAGCGCGGCGCGGACGGCACCACGATGGCGATGCGACCCATTGCGCTGCCGCACCCCCCATTCACTCCCTCTCCCCGCTTGCGGGGAGAGGGCCGGGGTGAGGGGAGGCGGCGGCCGCAGCCCTAGCGCAGGTTGCCCGTGTGCCCGAGCGAATAGCGCCCCGGCTGCGGCCACACGGTCAGTCCGTGCGGCTCCTTGCCCACCGGAATCGTCTTCACCGCGCCCGTCGTCGTGTCGAACGCGTAGACGACGTGGTCGTAGCGGCCCGAGAGCCAGAGCCACTTGCCGTCGGCGCTGACGTTGCCCATGTCGGGGCTGCCGCCGCCGGGGATCGGCCAGTTCACGTCGACCTTCTCGGTCGCGAAGTCGAGCACCGACACGCTGCCCTTGCCCTTGACCGGGCCGTGGATCTTGTTCGACCCGCGATTGGCGACGTAGAGCTTCTTCCCGTCGCGGCTCGGGTAGAGCCCGTGCGTGCCCTTGCCGGTCTCGATGAACCCGACCTGCCGGAACGTCTCGAGGTCCACGATGTGCACGCCGTCGGCCATCATGTCCGCGACGTAGAAGCGCTTGCCATCGGGCGAGGCGCGGATGTCCTGCGGCATCCCTTTCCACGTCGTGCAGATGATCTCGTCCTTGCCGTCCGGACCCTTGACGACCTTGGTCGGCCGGCCCGGCTGGATCACCTGCGTGTACCCCAGCACCTTGCGCTCGACCAGGTCGATCTTCGCGACGGTGCCCGTGAACTCGCACGTGAAGATCGCGTAGCGGCCGTCGATCGAGAAGTCCGCGTGGTTGATGCCCGCGCACTTCGGGACGTCGATCGAGTACTGCAGCGCCATCGTCTTCGGGTCGCGGAAGTCGAGCCGCTTCATCGCTTCCGCGACGACGATCGCCGACTTGCCGTCGGGCGAGAAATACATGTTGTACGGATCGTCGACCGGAATCGCCTTGCCCGGCTTGCCCGTCTTCGGGTCCACCGGCGTGAGGCTGCCCTTGGTCGTGTTCTCGGCGTTGTTGGCGACCCACAGCGTGCGCAGGTCCCACGAGGGCACGACGTGCTGCGGATTGAGGCCGACCTTGAACTTGTCGACGACGGTGAACGTCGCGGGATCGATCACGTAGACGTCGTTGGACTGGATATGCGGCACGTACACGCGCTGCAGGTCGCCGGCGACGGCGGGGCTCATCTTGTCCGCGGTCGTCTCGCTGTAGAGGTTCGCCGCATTGGCGACGGGCGGCATCCCCGGCACGGTGACGACGGCAGGCGCGGCGGTGGCGGGGGGCGCCTTCGCGGGACCCTGCGCGGCGGCGGGAAGCGCGGCGCCCGATGGAAATTGCGGCGGCAAGCGCGGTGGATATTGCGGTGGCGAACGCGGTAGCGGTCACGGCAGTGCGGATTCGACGATCGGACTTCACAAGCGCTCCTGGGTTTCTACGGTGGGCAAGGACTGCAGGCAGGTATGCGGCACGGGTTGCGGCGAATGAGGTGCCGCTCAATGACGGAGGGTGGCCGCGCGAATCGCCGCGACGCTCTGCGCGACGATCGCGTCGACGGCGAGGTTGCCGAGTGCGGCGGTCGCCTTGCGCGGATCCCCGGAGACGCCGGGCAAACCCGTCGTTCCCGGCGCGGGCGTCATGCGATCGGTGTGGACCAGGCGCGGATCCACCGCGAGCATCAGCGACGTGTCCGCAAGGCCGGCGTGGGGTCCGATGTCCGCGTCCGGGAAGCCGCGGGCCCTGAGCGTCTGCGCAAAGCCCGCAGTCGCACCGCGGTAGTACTCGGCGATCGCATGCACGCGCACCGGCGTCGACGCCCACTCGCGATTGAGCGCTCCGGCCACCGTCGCGTTGTCGCGCTGGTAGTCGCCCGAGTCGCCGAGGATCACGATGTCGCGAAAGCCCGCGAGCTTCAGGCTCCGCGCCGCCGATTCGATCACCTTGCGGTAGACGTCCGGCGGCACGGTGATGGACCCGGGATACTTCATGTGACCGGTCGGCGGCGCGAGCGAGCCCTCGGGCACGTAGGCGACGACCGGCGCGACGACCGCGTTGCCGAGCACGACGGCGATCTTCTCGGACAGTGCCTTGACCCGCACATTGTGCTTGCCGAGCATCATGTGCGGGCCGTTCTGCTCGGTCCCGCCGATCGGAATGATCACCGTCGTCGTGCCGGCCCTGATCCGCGCCGCGAGTTCGGGCGACGTCAATTCCTCCATCGCGACGGGGGAGGCCGCGAACGCGAACATGGGAGATGCGAAGAGGGCGGCGAACAGGAAGGACGACAGGCGCATAGACCGCGATTCTACGCGCGACCCCATGTGCACCCCTTGCGTGCGGTCATGGGGTCGCCAGCGGCGGCATCGCGTGCAGGCGCGGCTGCAGCGGCTTCTCGGCCCGCGCGACGATGTCGTAGTACGCGCGCACGCGATCGACGAACACGACCGGCATGCCGCCGCGCCCGTAGCCGTTCTTGAGCGTGCTGTAGTGCTCCGGCAAGGCGAGCAGCGGCAGCACCTTCTTCACGTCCGCCCACAGGTCCGGATTGAGCTTCTGCCGCTGCGCGAGGATGCGCGCGTCCTCGAGGTGGCCCGGTCCGATGTTGAAGGCGGCGAGCGCCAGCCACGTGCGGTCGGGCTCGGCTGATGCGGGCAGGCAGCTTGTTCTTGAGCAGCGCGATGTACCGTGCCGCGCCCAGCGTGCTCGCGCGCGGGTCGAGGCGGTCCGCGACGCCGAGCTTGCGCGCGGTGTCCTCGGTGATCTGCATGAAGCCGCGAACGCCCGTGTCGCTGGTGGCGAAGGGATCCCATTGCGATTCCTGGTAGGCCAGCGCCGCGAGCAGGCGCCACTCGACGCCCGTCTCGATCTGCGCGTCCTCGAACATCCGGCGATAGGACGGCAGCACGGCGCGCAGCCGGTCCTGGAACACGCCCGCGTCGATGCGCTCCACCTGCGCCGCGTGGCTGAAATAGCGGTCGGCGTAGCGCGCGAGCAGCCCTTCCTTGCGCGCCCTGGTGAAGAAGCGGTCGATCTCGTCGCGCAGCGACCGGCGCGCCGGCGCCACCGCCCACGCGAGGTCGCGCTTCGGTCCCACCGTGAATGCCACATCGAAGTCGAGGAAGATGTTCCGCGCGGTCGCCGCATCGATCGTCGACACGACGGCATAATCCAGGTCGCCCGCGTCCACCTGCGCGATCAGCGCATCCGCGGATGCGAGCGACTGCGGCTTCCAGACCACTTCCGGATGCGCGGCCCGCACCGATCGCAGCTGCGCATCGATGCCCGTCGCGTCCACGTAGCCGACCTCCGCACCCTTAAGGTCGCTCCAGGACTTCGGCTTGAACGTGCCGGTGCCGAAGATCAGCACCGGCTCCACCGCGTAGTAGCCGTTGGTCCACAGCACGGGGCGCGGGTCGGGACGCGCATCGTCGGCCTTGCGCGTCGACGGCGGCGGCGGGTAGAGGCCGCCCACGCCCACGTGCGCCTCGCCGGCGGCCACCTTCGCGAGCAGCGCCTCGGCGCTGTCCACCTCGATCACGGTCAGCGTCAGCTTGCGCTCGTCCGCGAAGCGCGTGAGGAGGTCATGGTCGAAGCCCGTGGGGACGCCATCGGGCCCCGGAAACCACGAGGTCGGTCCGGGCCTGACCGCGACGACGAGCCGGCCATCGTCCTGCGAGACCGGCGGGGCCTGGCGCTCGCACCCGGCGGCGGCCGCCAGCACGCACGCAGCCGCGCACCACAGCAGGCGCCGGGGAAGCCTTGTTGCGATGGCGGCGGAAGGAAGGGGCACGGGTCGCGCAACGGTGACGGCACGGCGATGGCGATGACAGTTACAGCGGCAGGGACAACGGCGCAACGGCGCCGTGGGCGATTATAGCCACGCACGTTCCTGCCGACGGCCACGGCCCGGGCGGGCATTCGCCGGTATAATGCGGGCTCGCACTGGTGCGACCGAACAACGGCGGGTCGCCCCGCATTGCATGCTCGTGAACCTGGTCAGGTCCGGAAGGAAGCAGCCACAGCGATGTCATGCAAGTGCCGGGATCACGGCTCGCCACCTATTGCGCTGCGTCGCCGCGAACGTTCGGGGCGATGCGGTTCCCGCCGGCCCGGGCGCAAGGGGCCGTGCGGCGCGGCCCGCGTCCCCGACGAGGGGGGCCGCCGAAGGACTTGCCGCGACGAGCCCGGCGCGATGCCCCGGCCCGCAGCGCATGCCCGATCCCGTCGGGCGAGGGCGGCGCGGACGGCCCCTCGTGCACCGCAACCACCGCGCGCGTGCGCGTCGGCAAGCCGGCGAAACGCGCGATAATCCGGCGATGAGCTACCAGGTCCTGGCCCGCAAGTGGCGGCCGATGTCCTTCGCGGAACTGTCCGGGCAGGAACACGTCGTCACGGCGCTCGCGAACTCGTTGTCGCGCGGCCGCATCCACCACGCGTACCTGCTGACCGGCACCCGCGGCGTCGGCAAGACGACGATCGCGCGGATCCTCGCCAAGAGCCTCAACTGCCTGACCGGCGTGACCGCCACGCCGTGCGGCATCTGCGCCGCGTGCAAGGACATCGACGCCGGACGCTTCGTCGACCTGCTCGAACTCGACGCCGCGTCCAACACCGGCATCGACAACATGCGCGAGATCCTCGACAACGCGCGCTACGCGCCGACGGTCGGCCGCTACAAGGTCTACCTGATCGACGAAGTGCACATGCTGTCGAAGGCCGCGTTCAACTCGATGCTGAAGACGCTGGAGGAGCCCCCGGAACACGTGCGCTTCGTGCTCGCGACGACGGACCCGCAGAAGATCCCGGTCACCGTGCTGTCGCGCTGCCTGCAGTTCAACCTGAAGCCCCTGACGCCCGCGCTGATCGGCGCGCGCATCGAGCACATCCTCGCCGCCGAGGAGATCTCCGTTCGAAGGCGGCGCCGTGGCGCTCATCGCGCGTTCCGCGCAGGGGTCGCTGCGCGACGGGCTGTCGCTGCTCGACCAGGCGATCGCCTTCGGCGGCGGCGCGGTGGCCGAAGACGTCGTGCGCACGATGCTGGGCACCGTCGACCGCGAGTACATCCACCGGATGGCCGACGCGCTGGCGGACGGCAACGGCCAGGCGCTTCTCGCCGAGAGCGACATGCTCGCGGCGCGCGGACTCGCGTCGGCGCTGGCACTCGAGGAACTCGCGTCGCTGTTTCACCGCGTGGCCGTCGCGCAGGTGGTACCGACCGCCGCCGCCGCGTTCGACGACGCGGAACGCGTGCGCGGGTTCGCCGCGCGCTTCGCGCCGGATGCCGTCCAGCTCATGTACCAGATCGCCGCGCAGGGACGCGCGGACCTGTCCGTCGCGCCCGACGAGGCGACGGGACTCGCGATGACGCTGCTGCGGATGCTCGCGTTCGCACCGGAGTCCGCCGCGGGGGATTCGCCGGCGCCGCGCCGCGAGCGGCCGGCCTCCGCGGAACCGCGATCGAACGCGCGGGAGGGGGAGGGCACCGCCGCCGGCACGGGGGCATCGCTCGGCGCGCCGATGACGCCGCGTTCGGCCATGCCGCTGCGTGCCGCCGGGTCGACCGAGGGCGCCGCCGCAGCCGCGCGTCCGGTGTCCGTTGCCCCGGCAGCGGCCGATCCCGCCGCGCCGACCGCATCGCGCGAGATCGTCGCGCTGCCGGTCGATGCCGGTGCGTGGCCCGCATTCGTGGCGGGCTTGAAGCTCTCCGGCATGGCGGCGCAGCTCGCCGCGCAGACCGAGTTGAAGGCCGTGGCCGGCCACATCGTGACGCTGGCGTTGCCGGTCGCGCACAAGCACCTCGCGGACAAGGCCTACGCCGACAAGCTGAAAGCCGTGCTCGAACAGGCCACCGGGCGCAAGCTGCTGCTCGCGTTCGAGGTGGGCGCGCCGGCCGAGTCGTCGCTGGCGGCGACGGAGCGGCGCGAGCGCGCCGAGGCGCGGGCGAAGGGCGAGGCCGCGTTCCGCGAGGAGCCCTTCGTGCGCGAACTGCTCACGAAATTCGACGGCCAGGTGAAGACCGAGACCGTGACGCCGATCGCGCGGGACGCGTCGGCGAAGTGAGGTCCGGCCGCAATCCTTGAATCCGGGACCGCAGGCACCTGCGGCTCCGACCTTGACCCATTCCTTCCACGCAATCGGTGACGACATCATGATGAAGAACCAGCTTGCCGGGCTCATGAAGCAGGCGCAGGCCATGCAGGACAACATGAAGAAGGCGCAGGAGGAACTCGCGCTGCTCGAAGTGGAAGGGCAGGCGGGCGCCGGCCTCGTCAAGGTCACGATGACGTGCCGCCACGACGTCAAGCGGGTGTCGATCGACCCGTCGCTGCTCGCGGACGACCGCGAAATGCTGGAGGACCTGGTGGCCGCCGCGATGAACGACGCCGTGCGCCGTGCCGAAGCGACCACGCAGGAAAGGATGGCCGGCCTGACCGCGGGTCTGCCGCTGCCGCCGGGCTTCAAGATGCCGTTCTGAACGCAACCGCGGCCCCGACCTTGAACCGCGCCGTGCAACGATGAGCGAGCGTGCCGTCGCGCCGCAGGAGCCGCTGTCGAGTCTCGACGGGCTCACGCGCGCGCTGCGCTGCCTGCCGGGCGTGGGCCCCAAGGCCGCGCAGCGCATGGCGCTCCACCTCATGCAGCACGATCGCGACGGCGCGCGGACGCTGGCGCGCGCGCTCGCCCATGCGTCCGACGTGATCCGGCACTGCGAACGCTGCAACACGTTCACCGAGGACACGATCTGCGCGCTGTGCCGCTCGCCGCGACGCGACCCCGCGCAGCTCTGCGTCGTCGAGACCCCCGCCGACCTGCTGATGGTCGAGCACACGCAGGCGTACACCGGGCTCTACTTCGTGCTGATGGGTCGGCTGTCGCCGCTCGACGGCGTCGGCCCGAAGGAAATTCGCCTGGACCGGCTCCTGAAGCGCGCCGCCGACGGCGTCGTGCGCGAGGTGATCCTCGCGACCAACTTCACCAACGAGGGCGAGGCGACCGCGCACTACATCGGCGAGCTCATGGTGGCGCGCGGGCTCACGGTGAGCCGACTCGCGCGCGGGCGTGCCGGTCGGCGGCGAACTCGAATACGTCGACGCCGGAACCCTGGCGCAGGCGCTGCGCGAGCGGAGGCCGCTGGGCGTGTAGCGCGTGGTGCGCCGCCGTTCACGGCACCGCCGGGAATCGCGGTCGCGCGCCCGTGTTCGCGTACGAATCGTCGAACCTGTGCCCACCCGTCATCCCGCGCTGCACAATGACCGGCGCAAAGGCGTGGCTATAATGAAACGTTTTCGCTGCTGGACCTGCTGCACGGCGGGACGTGAGCCCGCAACGATTTCATTCACCCGACGGACGAAGCGGCGCGAGACCGCGACTCCCGATTCCGGCGCCCGCCCTTCTGGCGAGGCGCAGTCCTTGGAGGATGCATGACACGCAAAATCAAGTCTGACGCGGTTTCCGCACCGGCCGTTGCGCCCACCCGCCGCAAGTTCCTGACTGCTGCCACCGGCGTCGCCGCCGGCGCCGCCACGCTCGGCTTCCCGACGATCGTCAAGGCGCAGGGCCCGATCTCCATGCGCTGGCAGTCCACGTGGCCGTCGAAGGACATCTTCCACGAGTTCGCGCTCGACTACGCGAAGAAGGTCAACGACATGACGGGCGGCGACCTGAAGATCGAGGTGCTGCCTGCCGGTGCCGTCGTGCCGGCCTTTGGCCTGCTCGACGCGGTGTCCAAGGGCACGCTGGACGGCGGCCATGGCGTGCTTGTCTACCACTACGGCAAGCAGAACGCGCTGGCGTTGTGGGGCTCCGGCCCGGCGTTCGGCATGGACGCCAACATGCTGCTGTCGTGGCACAAGTATGGCGGCGGCAAGGAACTGCTGACCAAGCTGTACGGTTCCATCGGCGCCAACGTCGTGTCGTTCCCGTACGGACCGATGCCGACCCAGCCGCTCGGCTGGTTCAAGAAGCCGATCACCAAGAACGAGGACTTCAAGGGTCTCAAGTTCCGCACGGTCGGCATTTCCATCGACGTGTTCACCGGCCTGGGCGCGGCGGTCAACGCGCTGCCCGGCGGCGAGATCGTGCCGGCGATGGACCGCGGCCTGCTCGACGCCGCCGAGTTCAACAACGCATCGTCCGACCGGCTGCTGGGATTCGCCGACGTCTCGAAGGTGTGCATGCTGCAGAGCTTCCACCAGAACGCCGAGCAGTTCGAGATCATGTTCAACAAGACGAAGTACGATGCGCTGCCGGAGAAGATGCGGGCGATCATCGCCAACGCGGTCGAGGCTGCGTCGGCGGACATGGCCTGGAAGGCGATCGACCGCTACTCGAAGGACTACATCACGCTGCAGACCACCGACAAGGTCAAGTTCTACAAGACGCCGGACGCGGTCCTGCAGACGCAGCTGACCGCGTACGACGCGGCGGCCGCCAAGAAGTCCGGCGACAACGCGATCTTCAAGGAGATCGAAGCGTCGCAGAAGGCGTTCGCCGAACGCGCGGTGAAGTGGGACCTCGACACCAACGTCAACCGCCGGATGGCGTACAACCATTACTTCGGGGCGAAGGCGGCGCCGAAGAAGTCCTGACGATCGGCTCGTCCACAGCGGACGCCATCCGGGTTCCCCGGACGGCGTCCGTTCACTCGCAGGGGCGGCGACATTCGGCGATGCCTCGCGAGGCGCAGCGCCCCGGAGTAACGATTCATGCAGAAGCTCCTGCTTTCCATCGACAAGCTCTCCACGTTCGTCGGCCAGACGTTCGCATGGCTGATCGTCTCGCTGACGCTGCTGATCTCGTGGGAGGTGTACTCGCGCTACGTGATGTCGAATCCCCACGCGTGGGCGTTCGACGTGATGATCATGATGTACGGCACGCTCTTCATGATGGCGGGCGCGTACACGCTGTCCAAGAACGGCCACGTCCGCGGCGACGTGCTCTACGGGTTCTTCCCGCCGCGGCTGCAGGCCGCGCTCGACCTGACGCTCTACTTCGTCTTCTTCATCCCCGGCGTCGTCGCGCTCGTGTGGGCCGGCTACCGGTACGCGGGGGAGTCGTGGGCGATCAACGAGCATTCGAACATCACGGCCGACGGGCCGCCGATCTACCCGTTCAAGACCGTGATCCCGGTCGCGGGTGCATTCCTGCTGCTGCAGGGCCTGGTCGAGATCGCCCGCTGCGTGATCTGCTTGAAGCAGGGCGCCTGGCCGTCGCGGGAAGAGGACGTCGAAGAGGTCGACGTCGACAAGCTGAAGGCAATGGTGCACGTGAAGGACGAGGACATCGCCAAGCTCGACGCCTACGTCGTGGCCGGCGAGGCGCGCAAATGACCGGCGCCTGCCTGCGCGCGACGACGACGATCGGAGTCGCGCGATGAGGAAGGAAGTCTGGTTCGGCCTGACGATCATGGCCATGGTCGTGGTCGCGGTGTTCTGGCTGCTGCCGGCGCCGTCCGAGATGACGAACGGGCACCTGGGGCTGCTGATGCTCGCGCTGATCGTCATCGCGATCATGCTCGGGTTCCCCACGGCGTTCACGCTGATGGGCATGGGCGTGATCTTCGCGTGGCTCGCCTACCGGAGCGCGAATCCGGATCTCGCGATGACGCAGACGCTCGATCTCATGGTGCAGCGCGCGTATTCGGTCATGTCGAACGACGTGCTGATCTCGATCCCGCTGTTCGTGTTCATGGGCTACCTGGTCGAGCGTGCGAACCTGATCGAGAAGCTGTTCCGCAGCCTGCACCTGGCGCTCACGCGCATCCCGGGTTCGCTGGCCGTGGCCACGCTCATCACGTGCGCGGTGTTCGCGACCGCGACCGGCATCGTGGGCGCCGTGGTCACGCTGATGGGCCTGCTCGCGCTGCCGGCCATGCTGCGCGCCGGCTACAACATCAAGATCTCGGCCGGCGTGATCACGGCAGGCGGGTGCCTCGGCATCCTGATCCCGCCGTCGGTCATGCTGATCGTCTACGGTGCTACGGCCGGCGTATCCGTCGTCAAGCTGTACGCCGGCGCGTTCTTCCCCGGCATCATGCTGGCCGGACTCTATATCGTCTTCGTGATGATCGTTGCGAAGCTGAAGCCGGCCCTGATGCCGCCGCTGGCCGAGAGCGAGCGCAAGGTCGACCTGCCGGCGCATCTTTCGCGCATCTCCGCCGACTTGAGCGCGCACGTGCTGCCGGGCCTCGTCGCCGCGCTGAAGGGCCGCGTCAATGTGGGCGTGCCGACCGCGCGCCTCGTGCGCGAGCTGGTCCTGTCCCTGCTGCCGGCCATCGTCTTCGCACTGCTGATGGGCCTCACGTGGCACGCGCTGACCAAGCCCAACATCGTGACCGACACGTCGCAGCTGGAGCAGATGGGGGACGCCGCGACCGGCCTTGTCGAGCCGACGGAAAGCGGTGGGCTGGCGGAGCCTGGCGAGGACACGGGCTTGGCCGAGCCACCGTCCGAGGACGCCAAGCAAGCCCCCGCCGCAGCCGCCAAGCCGGTCGCACCGGCCGCCGAGACGCCGGTGGCAGCGGCCGCCAAGGCCCCGGTCGATTGGCAGCGCCTGCCCGCGCCGACCGCGTTCTGGTACGTGCTCGGCGTGGGTACCGTCGCGCTGGTGTTCTTCTACGCGGTCTTCACGTTCGTGCGCCTCGAGATCTTCAAGATGCTGCTGGCGTCGTTCTTCCCGCTGGCGGTGATGATCCTCGCCGTGCTCGGCACGATCGTCTTCGGCCTGGCGACGCCGACGGAGGCGGCCGCCGTCGGCTCGTTCGGCGGATTCATCCTGGCCGCCGTCTACGCGCTGCTGCAGCAGCCCCCCGAACGTCGCGCACGCGTCGCGATGACCTGGATTCCGCTGTGGGTGCTGATCGGCCTGTCCATCGTCTGGTTCCTCCTGCTGCAGTTCGAGGTCCTCGAAGCGGGGCCGCCGGTATGGATCGGATGGGTGTCGATCATCGCCGCCGCCGTCTGGTGCCTGGCCGCGACGTTCCAGGTCAAGCTGCTGCCGACCGTCCGGGAATCGGTGTTCCTGACCGCGAAGACATCCGCGATGGTGTGCTGGCTGTTCGTCGGCTCGTCGATCTTCTCGGCGGCGTTCGCGTTGCTGGGCGGCCAGGGCGTCGTCGAGCGCTGGGTGCTGTCGCTCGACATGACGCCGGTGCAGTTCATGATCCTGTCGCAGGTCATCATCTTCCTGCTGGGCTGGCCGCTGGAGTGGACGGAGATCATCGTGATCTTCATGCCCATCTTCATTCCGCTGCTGCCGCACTTCAACATCGATCCGCTGTTCTTCGGACTGCTCGTCGCGCTCAACCTGCAGACGGCGTTCCTGTCGCCGCCGGTCGCGATGGCGGCGTTCTACCTGAAGGGCGTGTCGCCGCCCCATGTGACGCTCAATCAGATATTCGCTGGCATGCTGCCGTTCATGGGCATCCAGGTGATCGCGATCGCGCTGCTCTACATCTTCCCCGGCATCGGTCTCTGGCTGCCCTCGGTGCTCTACAAATAGCGCGCTTGCGACATTGCGCTGTGCCGTTGCGCGAGAGTAACCTCGCGAGACGGCGTGCCGCGCCGCGGCCGCGCCTCGCGAAGGAGGCGACATGCTGGTCAGCGAGATTCTCCGCATCAAGGGCAAGACGCTGTTCACCATCGCGTCCGGAGGCTCGGTCATCGAAGCGGTGAAGGCGATGGCCGACCATGACATCGGCTCGCTCGTCGTGATGGACCACGGCCGGCTCACGGGCATGCTCAGTTTCCGCGAAGTGCTGGCCGCGCTCGCGAAAGGCAACGGTACGCTCGGTGCGCTGCACGTCGCGGAAATCTGCGAGCGCGAGCCGCTCATGGCCACGCCCGATCTCGACGTGATGGAACTGCGCGGGCGCATGCTCGAACGACACGCGCGCTACGTGCCCGTGATGGACGGCGCGACGCTGCAGGGGGTCGTGTCGTTCCACGACGTCGCGAAGGCGGTCTACGAGGACCAGAGTTTCGAGAACCGGATGCTCAAGAGCTACATCGGCGATTCGCCGGACGCCTCCATACGGTAACGCGGTATCGCTTACGCGAAACCCGGCCCGCATGGGAAGGTCTGCGGTGTCCCGCCGTCGGACGACGCGCACGCAATCCGCCGGACGACGCTCGTTTCTTCCTGGCATTTGCTGGCGGCCGCCGCCGGGCCGCCCCAAGGCGGCCGCCTGACTTCGCAGTTGCAGTGCCGGCCGCAAAAGGCGCGACACCGGCTTCGCGTCATCCACAGCCCCGACGGACGCCTTTTGCGGACGTTCCCTACGCCTCCAGTATGAACAGCGCCGGGCGTTTCGCGAAACGTGCGGTGTCCGTGCCGCGCCACTGCGCCGCGGACCGCCGCTCGATCGTTTCGGTCGGCAGTGTGAGGTCGACCGCCACGACCACGCGCGTGGTCGGCAGCAGCGCGTCGCCGATCGACTTCAGCATCGCCTCGTTGCGATAGGGCGTCTCGATGAAGAGCTGCGCGCGGCGGCGCATGCGCGACTCGTCCTCCAGGCGCTTCAGCGCGGCGGCGCGTTCGAGGGCCGGGACCGGCAGGTAGCCGTGGAACGCGAACGACTGGCCGTTCATCCCCGACGCCATCAATGCGAGCAGCACCGAGGACGGACCGACGAGGGGGACAACCCGGACGCCTGCGGAGTGCGCGGCCGCGACCAATGCCGCACCTGGATCCGCGATCCCCGGGCAGCCGGCGTCCGACAGGAGCCCCACGTCGGCGCCCGCGCGTGCGGGGGCGAGCAGGGCGGCGAGCGCGGCCGCGTCGGGATCGCGCGGCATTTCGTGCAGGTCGAGCGACGCGATCGGCTGCGCGAGCGCCAGGGTCTTGAGGAACGCGCGTGCGGGCTTCGCCGACTCGACCACCCAGTGGGTGAGGGTGCGCGCGATGGCGATCGTGCGCGCAGGCAGCACGTCCTCTGGCGGCGCGACGCCCAGCAGATTCGGGACCAGGTAGAGCACGCCGGCCATGTCAGCGCGCGCCGGTCGGTGCCTGCGTCAGGAGGTCGACGCCCGCGGCCCGCAACAGGCGTCCCACCGCAATGAGCGGCAATCCGATCAGCGCGGTTGGGTCGTCGCTCGCGATGCGCTCGAAGAGCAGGATGCCGAGTCCTTCCGACTTGACCGACCCGGCGCAGTCGTAGGGCTGCTCCCGGTCCAGGTAGGCCGCGATCTCGGCGTCGGCCAGAGGGCGAAACGTGCTGGAGACATCGACGAGTTCGCTGCGGCAAAGGCCGGTGGCCGCATCGACCAGCGCTACGCCGGTATGGAAGACAATGGTGCGGCCGGACAGCGCCCGCAGTTGCGCGAACGCGCGCTCGCGGTCGCCGGGCTTGCTGATCGCCGTCCCGTTGCAGTCCGCGACCTGGTCCGAGCCGATCACCAGCGCGTCCGGAAAGCGGACGGCGACGGCGCGGGCCTTGGCTTCGGACAGGCGCAGCGCTGTCGCGCCCGGACGCTCACCGGCAAGAGGCGTCTCGTCGACGTCGGGTGCGGCGACTTCGAACGGGTAGCCCAGCCGTTCGAGCAGCGCGCGGCGGTACCGGGACGTCGAGCCCAGCACCAGACGCGGGCGAGGGTTCCCCATTGTTTTTACTGGCCTTTCTTTGACAGTCCTGCGTGGATCGGCTATTATCGCTTGTTTTGGCGACGCGCCCTACGCGCCTTCCCCTGAGGAGGTGCACGCCGCAGGTGGCAGGAGCGCTGCCCCGCCACGTGCCGCGTGGCGACGCGCCAACGGTGGCTCGCAACGCCGGGGGCACGCCCATCGGGCGACAGGTCGGCACAACGCGTTTCGGCACGCTGCGGTTCACGCACGGCGCGCGCAGTGGAAAGATGATGAAGCACACGCCGCATACGTTCGACGCCTGGCGGCTGGTCCGCGAGCACGGCGTGATCGAAGGAAAGCTCGACGTCGAGGCGTCCGACCGACTCTACGATCGCGTGACCGATGGCGCGGCAGTGGTCGCCTGGCGCATCGAAGGCACGACGGATCGCGTCGGGCGGCCCGCGTTGGCGATCTCGATCGACGGCAACGTGCAGCTCGAATGCCAGCGGTGCCTCGCGACGTTCGAGTATCCGGTGGCGCAGCGGACGGTGACGGTCCTCGCGAAGAGCGAAGCCGAAGCCGATGCGCTCGACGCCGACAGCGACGACGAGGTGCTGGTGGCGGACAAGCCGCTCGAACCCGTGGTGCTGGTCGAGGAGGAACTGCTGCTGACGCTGCCGTTCGCCCCGATGCACGACGAAGGCACATGCGAGGCGGCGCCCTAGCGGCGGCGCCGGTGGGTGAAACGGCAGGCGGATCGCAGAACGCAATCAGGACGCAATCAGCACGCAATCAAGACGCAACAGAACACGCAATTCCCGGAATCCAACAGGAGAAATCCATGGCAGTCCAGCAGAACAAGAAGTCGCCGTCGAAGCGCGGCATGCATCGCGCGCACGATTTCCTCACGGCCCCGGCCCTCGCGGTCGAGCCCGTCAGCGGCGAGACGCACCTGCGTCACCACATCAGCCCGAACGGTTACTACCGCGGCAAGAAGGTCGTGAAGACCAAGGCCGACGAGTAAGGACACGGTCAGGGCGGGGCATCGCCTCGCCCGCAATTCGTTGCCCGTAGCGTTTCGCGCAGATGCGACATGAAGCGCGCATTTCGAGGCGGTTGCGCGCATCGTTCGGCTGCCGGCCTTCGGGCTCCATGGCCTCCGGTGCGTGACGTCCTCCGTCGCGGGGTCCGCGTATCCGGCGGAGGCGACTGTCCCCTTGCGGGTGATTTCGGGAATGTCGCGCGGGCGGGTAAACTCCGGCCTGCGTCGCAGTTCGCGCGTTCGGCTCGTCGGACGTCCGCGCCGCGCCCACTCTTCCCAGCGACTGCACGATTTCCCTTGATGACCCGACCACATGACCGTCACCGTCGCCGTTGACGCGATGGGGGGAGACCACGGTCCCCCGGTCACGATTCCGGCTTCCCTCGCGTTCCTCGAGGCGACGCCCGATGCGCTGGTGATCCTGGTCGGGCTCGAGGCGCCGCTCGCCCAGGCGCTCGCGAAATCGCGTTCGCCGGCGAAGGACCGCGTGCGCATCCAGGCGTGCTCGGAAGTGGTCGCGATGGACGAGCCGCCGGCCGACGCGCTGCGGAAGAAGAAGGACTCGTCGCTGCGGGTCGCGATCAATCTCGTCAAGGACGGCACCGCGCAGGCGTGCGTGTCCGCCGGCAATACGGGCGCGCTGATGGCCATCGCGCGCTTCGTGCTGAAGACGCTGCCGGGCATCGACCGGCCGGCGATCGCGTCGCAGCTGCCCACGCGCAAAGGCGTCACCACGGCGCTCGACCTCGGCGCCAACGTCAACTGCACGCCGGAACAGCTCGTGCAGTTCGCCGTGATGGGCAGCGCGCTCGCCACCGCCGTCGAAGGGATCGAACGCCCGACGGTGGGCCTCCTCAACATCGGCGAGGAGGAGATCAAGGGCAACGACGTGGTCAAGCAGGCGGGCGAGCTGCTGCGCGCATCGTCGCTCAACTTCTACGGCAACATCGAGGGCAACGACATCTACTCGGGCACCACCGACGTCGTCGTCTGCGACGGCTTCGTCGGCAACGTCGCGCTGAAGGTGTCCGAGGGCCTCGTGGTGATGCTGTACGACTTCCTGCGTGCCGAACTCGACGCGCAACCCGATGCGCAAGATCGCGGCGTTCGCCGCGTATCCCGCGTTGAAGGCGTTCAAGCAGCGCGTCGATCCGCGCCGGTACAACGGCGCGACGCTGGTCGGATTGAAGGGCGTCGTCGTGAAGAGCCACGGCGGCGCGGACGTCCTGGGTTTTCGGCACGCACTCGAGAAGGCGCACGCGGAAGTGAGCAACGGCGTGCTCGACAAGATCGCGCGCGAAGTCGCGACGATGCCCGCGCTTCCGGCAGCCGCCGCGCCGGCCCCGGTGCCCCATGCGGGCTAGCCGCATCGCGGGCACCGGCCGCTACCTGCCGGAGAAGATCCTCACCAACGACGAACTCGCGCTGCGGGTCGCGACCAGCGACGAATGGATCCGCACGCGCACCGGCATCCGGCAGCGGCACATCGCGGCCGCCGACGAGATGACGTCGGACCTGGCGCTGCACGCCTCGCGGGCGGCGATCGAAGCGGCGGGCATGACGCCGGCCGACATCGACCTCATCATCGTCGCCACCGCCACGCCCGACATGATCTTCCCGTCGACGGCGTGCATCCTGCAGGACAAGCTGGGATGCCACGGCGGCGCGGCGCTCGACGTCGCGGCGGTGTGCTCGGGTTTCGTCTACGCGCTGGCGTTGGCCGACCGGATGGTGGGCAGCGGCGCCGCGCGTAACGCGCTGGTCGTCGGCGCCGAGATCTACTCGCGCATCCTCGACTGGAACGACCGCGGTACCTGCGTGCTGTTCGGCGATGGTGCCGGCGCGGTGGTCCTGGTGCCGTCGGACGTGCCGGGCATCCTGACGTCGCACCTGCACGCGGACGGCAGCCACCGTTCGATCCTGTGCGTGCCCGGCCAGGTGAGCAACGGCGTCGTCACCGGTACGCCGTTCCTGCACATGGATGGCACCGCCGTGTTCAAGTTCGCGGTGAAGGTGCTGGCCGACGTCGCGCAGGAGGCGCTTGCCGCCACCGGCATGACGGCCGACGCGATCGACTGGGTGATCCCGCACCAGGCCAACATCCGCATCATGGATGCGACGATGAAGAAGTTGCACCTGGCGCACGAGCGCCTGATCATCACCGTCGACATCCACGGCAACACGTCGGCGGCGTCGATCCCGATGGCGCTCGATATCGCGGTGCGCGACGGCCGCATCCGGTCCGGACAGCATGTGATGCTGCTGGGCGTGGGCGGAGGCTTCACGTGGGGATCCGTTTTCCTGAGGTGGTGACATGAATCTTGCAGTGGTGTTTCCCGGCCAGGGGTCGCAGGCCGTGGGGATGATGGATGGCTTTCCGGCGCACCCGGTGGTGCGCGAGACGTTCGCCGAGGCGTCCGACGTGCTGGGCGAGGACCTCTGGGCGCTCGTTGCCGAAGGTCCGCAGGAGGCGTTGAGCCTCACGACCAACACGCAGCCGGTGATGCTGACTGCGGGGGTCGCCGTCTGGCGCGCCTGGCTCGCGGCGGGCGGTCGCCCGCCGTCCGTCGTCGCCGGCCACAGTCTCGGCGAATACACGGCGCTGGTCGCGGCGGGAGCGCTGACGTTCGCGGACGCGCTGCCGCTGGTTCGCTTCCGCGCGCAGGCGATGCAGGACGCCGTGCGCAAGGGCGAGGGCGCGATGGCCGCGATCATGGGCGGCGACGACGGTGCCGTGCTGTCCGCGTGCGCCGAGGCCGCCGAAGGGCAGGTGGTCGAGGCCGTGAACTTCAACGCACCCGGACAGGTCGTCATCGCGGGTCATCGCGAGGCGGTGGAGCGCGCGATCGGCCTCGCGAAGCAGATGGGGGCCAAGCGCGGCGTGCTGCTGCCGGTGTCCGCACCCTTCCACTGTTCGCTCATGCGGCCCGCCGCCGACAAGCTCGCCCTGCGCCTGGCGCAGGTCGCCATCGCCACGCCGGTGATCCCCGTCCTGCACAACGTCGACGTCGGCCTGCACCGCGACCACGACGCGATTCGCGACGCGCTCGCGCGGCAGGCGGCGAGCCCCGTGCACTGGACCGCGACCGTGCGCGCGATGGCGGCGCGCGGCGTCACCCACATTGCCGAGTGCGGCCCGGGGAAAGTGCTGGCGGGCCTCACGAAACGCATCGATCCCAACCTGACCGCGTATGCGCTGACCGACAGCGACGCGCTGGGCGCGGCCCTGGCCGAACTGGCGGCATCGTGAGTCGCGGAGGCATTTCGCATGAGTGAAAAAGCGCTGGCGGGCCGGATCGCGCTGGTGACCGGGGCGACGCGCGGCATCGGCCTCGCGATCGCGCTGCGCCTTTCGTCCGACGGCGCGACGGTGATCGGCACCGCGACCACCGACGAGGGTGCCGCGAAGATCGCCGCGCTGCTGGCCGACGTCGGCAACCCCGGGACCGGCATGAAGCTCGACGTGACCGACGCCGCCGGGTGCGACGCGGTGATGGCGGCGATCGACGCGAAGTACGGTCCGGTCGCCATCCTCGTCAACAACGCGGGCATCACGCGCGACAACCTGCTGCTGCGGATGAAGGACGACGAGTGGGATTCGGTGATCGCCACCAACCTCCGGCCGGCGTTCCGGCTCGCCAAGGCCGTGCTGCGCGGAATGATGAAGGCGCGCGACGGCCGCATCATCCAGATCGGCAGCGTCGTGGGCACCAGTGGCAATCCGGGGCAGGCGAATTACGCGGCCGCCAAGGCGGCGCTGATCGGATTCACCAAGTCGCTCGCGCAGGAGGTGGGCAGCCGCAATATCACCGTCAACTGCGTGTCGCCCGGGTTCATCGACACGGACATGACCCGCGGCTTGCCGGACGCCGCCCGCGACGTCATGCTGGCGCGGATTCCGCTCCAGCGCCTGGGCACACCCGAGGACGTCGCGCACGCCGTCGCCTATCTCGCGAGTCCCGGCGCCGCCTACGTGACGGGCGTCACGCTGCACGTCAACGGCGGCATGTACATGGCATAGGCATCGTCCGCAAAAGGCGTCCGAAGGATCGGTGGATTACGGTAGGCCGGCGTCGCGCCTTTTGCGGCCGGACCTTCAACCGCGAAGTCAGGCGGCCGCCTTGGGGCGGCCCGGCAGCGGCCGCCAACAAGGCATACGAAACGACGAGTGTTGTGCGGCTGACTGTGGGCGGGTCGTCCAATAGTGGGCTTCGCAGGGATTTCCGGGCGCGCCCGTCCGGACGCGACCTGCAAGGGTCGGACGGCCGGACAGGCGATCTGGTAGAATTCGTGGGTTTGTTTCGAACGGGCCCCGCCAATGGGGAGGAGAGCAATGGATAACACGGAACAGCGCGTCAAGAAGATCGTCGCCGAGCAACTGGGCGTCAACGAAGCCGAAATCAAGAACGAGTCGTCCTTCGTGGACGATCTCGGCGCCGATTCGCTCGACACGGTCGAGCTCGTGATGGCGCTCGAGGAGGAGTTCGAGACCGAAATTCCGGACGAAGAGGCCGAGAAGATCACGACCGTGCAGCAGGCGATCGACTACGTCGGTTCGCACCTGAAGAAGTAGTTTCCGCAGGGGACGGCGGACTGCGGTTGCAGATCCCAGTCGTTCCCGCGCAGGCGGGTGGGCCAGAGCCTGCGGTCATCGCTGCCGGGTCCCCGCCTGTGTTTGGCCGAAGTCGAGCGGGGGGACGACGCGAACACGCTGTCCCCCGACGCTCAATTCCGTAATTCTCGCCAGGTTCGCCGAAGAGCCTCCATGTCCCGCCGCCGTGTCGTCGTCACCGGTCTTGGCATCATCGCGCCCGTAGGTATCGGCGTGGCGGATGCCTGGGCGAACATCGTCGCGGGTCGTTCCGGGATCGGCCCCATCACGCGCTTCGACGCCTCGACGTTCCCGTCGCGGATCGCGGGCGAGGTCAAGGACTTCGACGTCACCAAGTACCTGTCGGGCAAGGAGGCCCGCCGGTACGACACGTTCATCCACTACGGCCTCGTCGCGGCGATGGAATCCATCACGGACGCGGGCCTCGACGGCTACACCGGCGACAAGGAACGTGTCGGCGTGTGCATCGGCTCGGGGATTGGCGGTCTGCCGATGATCGAGGAGACGCACTCCGCATTACCTCGCCGGCGGACTGCGCAAGATCTCGCCGTTCTTCGTTCCCGGATCGATCATCAACATGATCGCCGGACTGGCGTCGATCCACTACGGCTTCAAGGGCCCGAACCTGGGCACCGTCAGCGCGTGCTCGACCGCCAACCACAGCATCGGCGAGGCCGCGCGGCTCATCGAATACGGCGACGCCGACATCATGGTGGCCGGCGGTTCCGAGTCCACCGTGTCGCCGCTCGGCATCGGCGGATTCTGCGCGTCGCGTGCGCTGTCGACGCGCAACGACGACCCGGCCACCGCCAGCCGCCCGTGGGACGTCGGTCGCGACGGCTTTGTGCTGGGCGAGGGCGCCGGCGTGCTGGTGCTCGAGGAACTGGAGCACGCGAAGGCCCGCGGCGCGCGCATCCATTGCGAGCTCACCGGCTACGGGATGAGCGCGGATGCGCACCACATCACGGCCCCGCCCGACGATGGCGATGGCGCGCGGCGCAGCATGGTCAACGCGCTGAAGAATGCCGGGATGCTGCCGACGGACATCGATTACATCAACGCGCACGGCACGTCGACGCCGCTGGGCGACGTCGCCGAGATGCACGGCGGTCAAGCGCGCGTTCGGCGACCACGCGGCGAAGCTCGCCGTGTCGTCGACCAAGTCGATGACCGGGCACCTGCTGGGTGCCGCCGGCGGCATCGAGGCCGTGTTCACCGTGCTGGCGATCCGCGACCAGATCGCGCCGCCGACGGCCAACCTGCATGACGTCGACCCGCAGTGCGACCTCGACTTCGTCCCCTTGATCGCGCGCAAGATGCGCATCCGCGGCGCGTTGTCCAATTCCTTCGGCTTCGGTGGAACCAACGCGACCCTCGTGTTCCGCGCATTCTCCTGACGCCCGTCCCGGGCCCGCTGGCCCGCAATTCCCCGTAACCGCAATGGCACTCATCGTCCAGAAGTACGGCGGCACCTCGGTCGGTTCGCCCGATCGCATCCGCAACGTCGCGAAGCGCGTCGCCCACTACCACAGGCTGGGTCACCAGATGGTGGTCGTGGTGTCCGCGATGTCCGGCGAGACCAACCGCCTGCTGGGCCTCGCGAAGGAACTGTCCGCGAATCCGGATCCGCGCGAGCTCGACGTCGTTGCCGCCACCGGCGAGCAGGTGACGATCGGCCTGCTCGCGATCGCGCTGATGGACATGGGCCTGAAGGCCAAGAGCTACACCGGCCCGCAGGTGCGGGTGCTGACCGACAGCGCGTTCACCAAGGCGCGCATCCTCGAGATCGACCAGGCCGCGATGCGCCGCGACCTCGACGCCGGCACCATCGTCATCGTCGCGGGCTTCCAGGGCATCGACGCCGAAGGCAACATCACGACGCTGGGCCGCGGCGGCTCCGACACGTCCGGCGTGGCGCTCGCCGCCGCGCTGACCGCGGACGAGTGCCAGATCTACACCGACGTCGACGGCGTGTACACGACCGACCCGCGCATCGTCCCCGAGGCGCGCCGGCTCGATCGCGTGACGTTCGAGGAAATGCTCGAGATGGCGAGCCTGGGATCGAAGGTGCTGCAGATCCGCTCGGTCGAGTTCGCGGGCAAGTACAAGGTCAAGCTGCGCGTCCTGTCGTCGTTCGACGATCCCGAGTCGTCGGCGCCCGGCACGCTCATCACATTCGAGGAAGAACACAACGTGGAACAGGCGATCATCTCCGGCATCGCGTTCAATCGCGACGAAGCCAAGATTTCCGTCATGGGCGTGCCGGACAAGCCGGGCATCGCCTATGCGATCCTCGGCCCCGTGGCGGCCGCCAACCTCGACGTCGACATGATCGTGCAGAACATCGGCGCGTCGGGCCACACGGACTTCTCGTTCACCGTCAACCGCACCGAGTACCAGAAGACGCTCGACGTGCTCGAGCGCGAGCGCGGCACGGGCTTCGCGGCGCGCGAGATCATCGGCGACACGCGGATCTGCAAGGTGTCCGTCGTCGGCATCGGCATGCGCTCGCACGTCGGCATCGCGGCGAAGATGTTCAAGACGCTGGCCGACGAGGGCATCAACATCCAGATGATCTCGACGTCCGAGATCAAGATCTCGGTGGTCATCGACGAGAAATACCTGGAGCTCGCGGTCCGCGTCCTCCACAAGGCGTTCGAGCTCGAGAAGGAACCGGCCTAAGGGCCTGTTTTCCCGGCAGTTTCGCGTGGTCGAGATGGACGGGCCGCGCGGCCGCCCGTATAATGGGCGGCTGATCCGGAGACGTGGCCGAGTGGTCGAAGGCACTCCCCTGCTAAGGGAGCATACGGGCCAAAACCTGTATCCAGGGTTCGAATCCCTGCGTCTCCGCCACATACTGTTTGCCGAATCGTTCCACTCGATTCCGCAGGCTGCCAGTAGGACCCCACGCTAAGAGTAGAAGCCGAGCCCTCTAGAGGGAAATTCGGCTGTTTCTGTTGGCTGTTGCATTCCGGCTGGTTCCGCTAACGGCTTGCGGTTGGCCGTATGTTCGGGGCCCAACTAGGGGGCAGAGATGCTGAGTAGCCCGGAGTGCGCAAACACCGGGCCAAAGGAGGCCATCTTTCGCCTCAAGGACTCGCCGAATCTCTTTCTGGTCATCTACCCTAGCGGTCGCAAGTCGTGGGAGTACCGCTAAAAGAAGGACGGCAAGTCGCACGCTTTGATCATTGGGGAGTATGGCGACCGTAAGCCCGCCCTTGGTCCGAAGGCCGCCCGCGCTAAGCGCGACGAGCTTTCGACCAATCGAAGCGCGGGGCTTGACCCGGTCAAGGCGGCAAAGCTCAAGGCGGATTCGCAACGTGCCGAACTAGAGGCGGCCAAAGCGGCGCGCGTTGAACGGATCGCCGAGAAGGCCCGCGCCCGCCTCGCTGCCGAGCGTGGGGCGGTTACGTTCAAGCATATCGCCGAGAAGTGGATCGCGGCGAACCGCGCCCCTTGGTCAGCGGGCCATACCCACCAGTGCGAACAATCCCTGGCCGACCACGTCTATCCGACCCTTGGCAGCAAGCATCCTGAGGCTATCGAGCCCGCGCACATCCTGGACCTGATCGGCGGGATGCTCGCGGAGGGAAAGGTCGAGACTGCCCGCCGCGTCAGGCAGCGTATGGACGCCGTATTCGAGCATGGCGGCCACTATTTCGGTTTCAGGGCCAATCCGGTCGCGCTCGCCAAGCGAGAGCTTTCCAAGCGGTTCAAAGTGGCCAAGGCCGCGAACCCGGAGGAGCACTTTGCTAGCGTCCCAACCAAGGAAATCCCGCATTTGCTCCGCGCGATGAGAGCCTATGTCGGATCGCCCTTTACTCGCGCGCTGGTGTGGTTCGTTTGCCTTACTGCCTGTCGCACGGGCGAGGCCCGGGGAGCACGATGGAGCGAATTCGACCTGGATGCGGGTATCTGGGAGGTTCCGGCCGAGCGGATGAAGGGGCGCCGTCCGCACCGCGTCTACCTCGCGCCGGCCGTTGTGGCATTGCTGCGGCAGCTAAAGCCGTACACCCGCGAGCTTCCGTGGTCATTCCCGCACCCGACGCGCACCGACAAACCGCCAAGCGAGAATGCCGTGCTGTACGTCCTTTCGGCCGTCGGATTCAAGGATAAACACCCGGGCCATGGTTTCGAAAAGCATGTTCTCTACGATGGCCAACGAATCCGGTCTACATCGACCAGACGTGATCGAGGCCGCACTCGCCCACAAGGAAAGCGATTCCACCCGAGCCGCCTATAACGCGGCACAGTACGAGATAGAGCGGCGCAAGTTGGCCAACTGGTACGCCGATGAGTTGGCGCGGCTGGAGGTGGGGAATCAGCCTAAGGTAGTAGCGATTCGGTAGTAGGTAGTGTGACTTTGCCGCGCCTAGTCCGACGGGACGAACGCCGGGGACCCTACCCGGTTGGCGCGGCTCCTATAGGGCCGTAAGGGCGCCATGACGAAACATCGCAGGGGCTCACGCCTGCATATCGTTTCCAGCGACGCGCTGATGCCATTTACGGGCGCCTGGGAGCCGACGATACCGACTTCGTTCGCAAGCCGAAGCGGATGCGCTGGACAACGTTCAATCGGCAGATGGACCTTGCGGGCGAGCTGGGTGCCCGCGCGGATCTCCATTTTCTGTGGCGGCTGCGCAGGTTCGGCTTCGCGGGCTTTGACGAGGCGTTAGCCAAACTCACCAAATAGTCCCGTCCAAAGGCAGGACTCGGCCAAGTCCGGACAGTCAGCGCCGCCGGTTTTTAATTCCGTAAAGCAGACACTCGTGTCCGCAACAGACGAATTAGGTCGCTTGCAGGAATTCAGCAGAATTGACTGCCGTCCGACACTGGCGCGATTCTGATTCCAGCGGTATTTGCCATCGATCAAGACATCGTTGTCCACCCGCTTGGTCACCGCATGCTGGCGCGGGTTTGATCTGGCGCAAAGTACTGGAAATGTCTTATGCAGATGATCCGTCGCTTGGTTTGAATTCTAGTTCTATCCGTACAATACCCCGCCGGCCGCGCGCTAAGTCGATATTGTTGCTCGGAGTTTTGGATTCCTGGCCCTCTTCATCGCGGAACTTTCCCTGCCGTGCGCCCGACAAGCGAAAACTCTCGCACACATAATGCGGCCTTCGCTCACAGCGATCGGATAGGACCCGATCCAAGCGAGCGAACGTTTGCAATGGCAAGTCCATCGTGAACCGGGTGCTCTTCCGCGCGAGGGGGAAGGGCTTTTTCGCTTCGCTTCCAGGGGCCCTGATCGCCTTCTGGCTGGTGGCGGTAATCCCCACGGTCCAGGCGGAAAATGCTCGCAACGTCCTGGTCATTTACTCGAACGGCCGCCTGCTCCCCGCGAACATCGAGGTCGACCGCGCGCTGGCGAAGGCGTTTGCGGCGCGCCCTGATCTGCTCGTCGATCACTTCACCGAATTCCTCGAAGTGGACACGTTCAGCGGAGAGTCGTACGAGCGGACCATCGTCGCCTATCTGCGCGGAAAGTATGCAGCGCGCCCTCCGGATGTGATCATCGTCGGCGCCGAAGTCGCACTGGGGTTCGCGCTGCGGAACCGACAGCAGCTCTTTCCCAAGGCGCCGATCGTGCACATCGCGGTCCCGTCGCCGTACCTGCGGGAAATCGCGCCCGTGCCGCCAGATGTGATAGGTACCCCGCTCGAGAACGACTTCGTCGGTAGTGTCGAGCAGGCGCTTCTGATGCAGCCGGGCGCGCGCCAAGTTGTCGGCGTGACGGGCAGCAGCACGTGGGATCGCGAATGGGAAGCACTCCTGCGCTCGCAGAGCTCGGCCCTCGCGGGCCGGATCAAGGTCGAGATCCTGGCCGGATTGCCGCTCGAGGAACTGCAGCGACGGTTGCGTCAATTGCCCGCGGACTCGATCGTTTTCACCCCCGGCTTCTTCCGCGACGGTGCCGGGCGCCAGTTCGTACCTCGCGAAGCCGCCCGGCTCATCGCCGAGGTCTCGGCGGCTCCCGTGTACGGGCCGTTCTCGACCTTCCTCGGCGTGGGCGTCGTCGGCGGCGAAATGGCGAGCTACACCGCGGTCGGGCGCGCCGGCGCCGAGACGGCCCTGCAATTGCTTGCCGGCGCTGCGCCAGCCTCGCTGACGCTGCCGGCGACCACGCCACGGCCGCTCCAGGTCGACTGGCGACAGGTACGGCGCTGGGGCATTGCGCCGGACGCGGTACCGGCCGATGCGATCGTGCATTTCCAGGATCCCACGTTCTGGGAAACGTACCGGCATTGGGTGATCGGCACTGCCGCGGTGCTGTTGCTGCAGGCGGGACTCATCGCCGCGCTGCTGTTCGAGCGACGACGACGGCAGCGCACGGCCACGGCCCTTGCCGAAAGCGAACAGCGGATGAACCTGGCAGCCCGCGCGGCCAATCTGTCGATGTGGACGCTGGACGCAAGTGCCGGGCCAGTGCCGACGGTTCCGCCGTCAGCGCGGCGTGCTGACGGGCGGGCAGTTGATCTCGCTGATTTCCGGCAGACGCTGGCGGTGATCCATCCGCAGGACCGGGATCAGGTGGAGCGAAGCATCCACGAAGCCCTAACGTCCCAGGCCGAACTGGACGTGGAATTCCGAATTGCGGGAGATGACGGCGAACTTCGCTGGCAGGCGGCGCGGGGGAGGATGGACAGCGTGCCGGACCGGCGCTTGCTCGGCGTGACCATCGACATCACGTCACGCAAGCGTGCCGAAATGCAGGCCGAGGAAGACCACACCCGGCTGCGTCACCTGGCGCGTGTTGCGCTTCTGGGGCAGCTCTCGGCTTCGATCGCGCATCAGTTGAATCAGCCTTTGATGTCTATCCTGGGCAATGCCGAGGCGGCGCAAACGATGCTTGACCGCGAACCCGTCGACCTGCCCGAGCTGCGCGAAATCTGCAAGGACATCGTGGCCGAGGACCATCGCGCCGCAGCCGTCATCCGTCGACTCGGCGCACTGTTCAAACGGGGTGAACCTTCATTCGTCACTCTGGACGTCAACGAACTGGTGCGCGACACGCTCGAACTGATGCGCAGCAACCTGCTCACGCGCCACGTCACGCTGGTCAGGCGTCTCGCCCCCGACCTGCCTCCCATCGCCGGCGATCGCGTGCAATTGCAGCAGTTGCTCATCAACCTTTTCGTGAATGCCGCCGATGCCATGGACGACATCCACCTGCTCGAACGGACGATGACGGTGGGCACCGAGTTGCATGGCGAATCCGTCCACCTCTACGTCGTCGACCGGGGTCCCGGCATTGCTGCCGATGCCATCGACAAGGTTTTCGAGCCCTTCTGGAGCACCAAGGCCGACGGGATGGGCATCGGCCTGGCCGTATGCCGATCCATCACGCTGGCGCATCGCGGCAGCCTGGAGGCCACGAACGCGCCTGCAGGAGGCGCGGAGTTTCGTGTGGTGCTGCCCGCGTCGACGACGCCATGACCGGGGCCACGGCCGTGCCGTCAGTCTTCCTGGTCGACGACGACCCGCAGGTGTTGAAGGCGCTGACGCGCCTGTTGCGCGCGAACGGCTTTGCCGTTGTCACCTTCGAATCGGCAGAGGCATTCCTGGCGCAGCACGACGCCGCGGCGCCGGGTTGTCTGGTCCTCGACGTCAACCTGCCCGGACTCGACGGCCTTGCATTGCAACGCCGCCTGGCCGAAGGGGGCCCCGCATTGCCCATCGTGTTCCTGACAGGCCACGGTGACATTCCGATGTCCGTCCGCGCCGTGAGAGCCGGCGCGGTGGATTTCCTGACCAAGCCGGTCGCCGCGGACACGCTGCTCGCCGCGGTGCGGTCCGGCATGGCGCAGGACGTGCTGGCGCGTGAGGCACACGCCGAGAGCGTGGCCTTGCGGCAACGCCACGCAAGGCTGACCCAACGCGAACGGGAAGTATTGGCGGGGCTGATCGCGGGAAAGCTCAACAAGCAGATTGCAGCCGACCTCGGCATCGTCGAACCCACAGTCAAGTTTCATCGCGCCCGGATCATGGAGCACATGCAGGCGCGCACGGTGGCCGAGCTGATGCACCTGGTCGCCCGGTTGGCGCTTTCGCCTGCCGCCACGCCGGCCGACACTTCGGGCGATCAGACGCCCCGATAGCGGCCCGCGCGCATCGGCTGCCGTCGGACTATGCCAAAGCACAGTTCCGGCATTCGTCGAGACGCGTTACGTTCGGTGCGGGGTGACGCTGACCTGCATAGCTGTGGTGGACGACGAGGCGCCGGTGCGCGTGGCGCTCGGGCGTGTGTTGCGCCTGGCGGGCTTCGAAGTCCTGGCTTATGCGTCCGGCGAGGAGTTCCTGGCCGCCTTGGCGAAGCGCGTCCCCGACTGCGTCCTGCTCGATGTGCACATGCCGGGGTTGACCGGGCTTGAGGTGCGGCTGCGCCTGCGCAGCGACGGGCTCGAGCTACCGCTGGTGTTCATCACGGCAAGCGAAGACGTCGCAATCGCCCGGAATGCGTTGGACGCCGGCGGCCTTCAGATCTTGCACAAGCCCATCTCCAGCGAAGCGCTGCTGGCTGCCATCGCGTTCGCGTTGCGGCACGCGGCCCCGCGTCTGATGTAGCCGACCCAATGCGGCGACTTGTACCAAAGGATAGTTCCGGATGGCGGAAGACGAGACTAAAAGAGAATTGTCTGTTGTCCTCGACTCGCGCCGGCTGATCATCCTTTGCCTTCCACAATGATTCGCATGAAGCACACCTCGGCGCTAGACGCGGCGATAGCACGGAGAAGCGGAGCGCGCGAACAGGTGCGCGATGCGCAGCGGAGATTTCGGTCCGCCAGTCGATCGACTGCGGCGCCTCGGACGTGAATGGGTGCTTGGGCGATGGCCGCGGAGGTATCCAAACCCAAGCTCTTCGTGGCGCGATTGGTTGTCGTGCTGATGGTCGTCTTTGTCGTCGTCGGACTGGCGTGGTATGGCTTCTCGGGGGATGTTCGTGCGCGCATCTGGCAGAACCTGTTCGATCGTGCCAGTGGGCCGATGACTTTTCGTTTCATCCTGCAGCCCGTCATGGCGACCATTGCGGCGTACCTCGATGGCGTCAAGGATGCGCGTTCCGGGCGAACTCCTTTCCTGGCGACGGTGCTCACGGACCCCGCGAAACGTGCGGGTCGCCTGCAGGAGGCCGTGATCGCGACTGCGCGCATCATGCTGCTGGGGCTGGTGATGGATGGGATTTACCAGTACATCGTGTTCGACACATTCCATCCGGCTGAAGCAGTGATCATCGCGCTGCTGCTCGCCTTCCTGCCCTACGTGGTCCTGCGCGGGCTGGTCGCACGGTTCGCGCGCCAGTGGTTCAGCCGCGGGTCTGCGGGTGGGATCCGTTGAGTCCGCTTCCATTCGACGGTCATTGCTCGGGCCCTCGGGCATGAAACAGTTGCGGACCGCACTCCGCCGCCTGAAGCCCGAGCGCAGTCTGCTGGGCACCGACCTGGTCGCCGCGCTCACCTTCGCGGTCGTGAATGTTCCCCAGGCGATGGGGCATGCACTGTTGGCCACGGTCAATCCGGTGCTGGGCATCTTCACGCTGATGGTTGCGGTACCCGTCGGCGCCATCTTCAACAGCTCGGTCTTCATGAACGTGTCCAGCACCGCCGCACTGTCGGTGGCGGCCGGCGTGGTGCTGGTGGAGTTTCCTGCGGATCAGAAGCTGGAAGCCTTGATCATGCTGGTGCTGCTGGTCGGTGCGATCCAGCTGCTCGCAGGACTGTTCAGGCTTGGCTTCCTGGTGCGGTTCGTCTCCAACGCGGTGATGACCGGCTTCCTCAACGGCGTGGCGGTGCTGATCATCCTGGGCCAGCTGGCCGACCTGACCGGCTACCGGAGCACGTTCGCGAACCCGGTCGGTCGGGCACTGGATCTGCTGCTGCGCATCAATCAGATCGACCTGTGGGTGAGCACCATCGGCGCGGTCACGCTGGGACTGATCGTGCTGATGCTGTGGATGAAGTCCTTGCAGCGCTTCGCCTTCATCATCGCGATCGCCGCGGCCACCCTCCTGCTGGTCGTGCTGTCCCTCCCTGCGCTGCCTTCGGCGTCATCCTTCGCGGCCGTGCCGACGGTCGGTGACGTCGCTTCCATTCCACGTTCGCTGCCCGAGTTCGCTCTGCCACAGCTGTCGCTGTTCCTGACGCTGCTGGTGCCCGCCTTTTCCGTGGCCATCATCGGCCTCGTCCAGGGGGCGGGGGTGAGCCAAGGCACGCCGAACCCCGACGGACGTTATCCGGACGTGTCGCGCGACTTCTTCGGCCAGGGCGCCGCCAACATCGCCACCAGCCTCGCCGGCGGCATCCCGGCCGGAGGCTCGGTCTCGGGAACGGCGCTGATCATGAGCGCCGGCGGCAAGTCGCGCTGGGCCAACATCTTCGTCGGATTGTTCGTGGCCGCCATCGTGCTGCTGGCGGCACCGCTGGTCGAGCTGGTGCCCATGCCCGCGCTCGCCGCATTGCTGATCGTGGCGGGCTTCCAGGGTCTGCGCGTTCCGCAGGCGGTGATCGCCTGGAAGACCGGCCGCATCTCCAAGGTGGTCATGGTCGTCACCTTCGTCGCGACGTTGGTCGTGCCATTGCAGTTCGCCGTGCTGTTCGGCATGGCGCTCAGCATCGTCCTGCATGTGTTCCGGCAATCGAACAAGGTCGTCGTGACCCAATGGGTGCTGCAACCCGAAGGCTTTCCGTTGGAACAGGCACCGCCGGCACACGTGCCGAGCCACCAGTTCACGCTGCTGCACGTTTACGGCAGCCTGTTCTTCGCCGCGGCCAAGAGCATGGAAGAACTGCTCCCGCAGGTGGGCAATGCAACGCATGCCGTGGTCGCCATCAACCTGCGCGGCAAGAGCGAAGTGGGGAGCACCTTCGTCACCGTATTGCAGCGGTACAGCGACGCCTTGAAGGCGCGGCAGAGCAAGCTGATGCTGGTGGGCGTCGATCCGGTCGTTCGCGATCAGCTCGCCAAGACCGGCATTCTCAAGATCCTTGGCGAGGAAAACGTGTTCGTGGCCACGCCGCAACTCGGTGCCGCGCTCAACCAGGCGGTGGCCGCGGCCAACGCCTGGCTTGCCCGGTCCGCCACCGGCACAGGTGCGCGCCATGCGTAGCGCTCCACTCCATCCTTGCCGGGTCAACACGCAGCGGTTCGTGCATGGCACGACCGGGCAGCGCCGGTCACCGTGAGGGTGCGAACTCGATGAGTGACGATCCGCACGGCGAACACGTCAACCGGTTCGAGGTTCATGTGAGCGCCGAGAGCCACTTCGCCTGGGTGCGTACCCGGCTGGCCGTCGAGCGCACGATGATGGCGTACCTGCGCACGTCCGTTTCGCTGATCGGCTTCGGCTTCGGCATATTCCAGATCTTCTACCAGTTTCAACACTCGCCCGAATTCTCCAGCGTCCAGTTTCCCGACGCCGCATGGTATCTGGGCCTTGCCCTCATTTTCGGCGGTGTATTGGCGGCGGTGTTTTCGGTGGTGGAGTACCGATGGACGCTGCGTTACCTGTGGAGCGGAGGTTTCGCGGCCGTCGCGGGCATGGCCCGGAAGGGCAAGGACACACCGCTCCTTGCCGTTGCGTTCGTGATCATCCTCGTCGGCGTGTTTGCCTTCGTCGCCGTGCTGTTGCGCCTGGTGTAACGAGGCTTGCGCCGGCACCGAGACCCCGCACACGGCCCCACAACGGAATCCGACCTTGTCCACCATCACCAATCCCGGCGTGATGTCTCCGCCACTGCCTGCGGACGGCCCGCCCGGTTTCCACCTGCTGGCCAAGCCGAGCGGGTCGACCTGCAACATCGATTGCACGTACTGCTTCTTCCTGTCCAAGGAGGCGCTCTACCCGAACGACAAGAGTCGCATGTCGGCGGAAACGCTCGAAGCCTACATCCGCCAGTTGCTCGAGTCGCACCGCGCACCACAGGTGACGGTGGCATGGCAGGGCGGCGAGCCCACGCTGATGAAACTCGACTTCTTCCGCCGCGCAGTGGAACTGGTGGAAAAGTACCGCCGACCCGAGCAGGTCGTGCAGCACACCTTCCAGACCAACGGCCTGTTGCTAGACGACGACTGGTGCGTGTTCTTCAAGCAGCACGACTTCCTCGTGGGCCTCAGTGTCGACGGCCCCCGCGAACTGCACGACACCTACCGCGTCGACCGCCGCGGGCAGGGCACCTTCGATCTCGTGATGCGCGGCTGGCGATTCCTGCGCAAGCACGACGTCGAGTTCAACATCCTGTGCACGGTCAACGCCGCCAACCAGCACCATGGCCGCGCGGTCTATCGCTTCTTCCGCGACGAGCTGCACGCGAAGTGGGTGCAGTTCATCCCGATCATCGAGCGCGCCACCGAACAGACGATCCAGATCGCCAACAAGGGCTGGAGCGAGCAGGCGGGCAGGAAGCGCGTCCTCTACACCCAGACCGGCAACCTGGTCACCGAGCGCACGGTGGGGGCCGAGCAGTATGGCTGCTTCCTTATCGACATCTTCGAGGAGTGGGTACGCCACGACGTGGGTCGGGTGTTCGTGCAGATCTTCGACGTCACGCTGGAGGCGTTCTTCGGCCGCCACCTGCTGTGCATCCATGCGCCCACCTGCGGCTATGGCCCGGCGCTGGAACACAACGGCGATCTGTATTCCTGCGATCACTTCGTCGAGCCCGGATTCAAGCTCGGCAACATCCACGAGACGCACATGCTCGCGCTGGTGGCATCGCCCGAGCAACGCAAGTTCGGCCAGGACAAGCGCGACACGCTCACCGCCCAGTGCCGGAGTTGCAAGGTCCTCAACTGGTGCAACGGCGGTTGTCCCAAGGACCGGTTCGCGCTGTCGCGCGACGGGGAACCGGGCCAGAACTACCTGTGCGCGGGCCTCGAGCGCTTCTTCACGCATGCCGGCCCGACCTTCAACGTGATGGTGCAACTGCTGCGCCAGAGCCGCGCGCCTGCCGACGTGATGGCCTGGGTCGACGAGCAGGATGCCAAGGCAGGAAGTTACCGACCTTGCCCATGTGGCAGCGGCAGGAAGTTCCACTTTTGTCACGGCGACAACCCGCCGCGCGCGCCTTCGGGCGGGCTCGCCCCCGCAGCGCCGCCGTAACAGGAAACTTTCATCGGAACCGGAGGGCATAGCGTCGTTCCGGTATTTATGCAGGCACTCAAAGAGGGAGAGACCATGGCCGCGAAAAAACCCAACATCCTGATTCTCTGGGGCGACGACGTGGGCTGGTGGAACATCAGCTACAACAGCCGCGGGCAGATGGGCTACCGCACGCCCAACATCGACCGCGTAGGCAATGAAGGCGTGGCCTTCACCGACTACTACGCCCAGCAGAGCTGCACCGCGGGCCGCGCCGCGTTCATCACCGGCCAGAACCCGATCCGCACCGGGCTGACCAAGGTGGGCATGCCCGGCGCCCCCAACGGACTGCAGGCGGAAGACCCGACGATTGCCGATCTGCTGAAGCCGCTGGGCTACACCACCGGCCAGTTCGGCAAGAACCACTTCGGCGACCGCGACGAGCATCTGCCCACTATGCACGGCTTCGACGAGTTCTTCGGCAATCTGTACCACCTCAATGCCGAGGAAGAGCCGGAGGATCCCGAATACCCGAAGGACCCGGCATTCAGGAAGAAGTTCGGGCCGCGCGGGGTGCTGCATTGCAAGGCAGACGGCAAGGGCGGGCAGAAGATCACCGACACCGGGCCGCTGACCAAGAAGCGCATGGAGACCATCGACGAGGAGGTCACCGCGCACGCGCTGCGCTTCATAGACGACGCACACAAGGCGAAGACGCCGTTCTTCCTTTGGTACAACACCACGGCCATGCACTTCCGCACTCACCCGGCAGACAAGCACAAGGGCAAGAGCGGCCAGGGCGACTATAACGACGTGATGGTCGCGCACGATGAGAACATCGGCGTGATGTTGGATAAGCTGGACGAGCTCGGCATCGCCGACGACACGATCGTGATGTACTCGACCGACAACGGCGTGCACTACAACAGCTGGCCGGACGCCGGCATCACGCCGTTCCGCTCCGAGAAGAACACCAACTGGGAAGGCGGCTGGCGGGTGCCGTGCTTCGTGCGCTGGCCGGGCAAGTTCAAGGCGGGCACGGTGCTCAACGGTATCGTCACGCACCAGGATTGGCTGGCGACCTTCCTCGCCGCGGCCGGCGAGCCGGACGTCAAGGAGAAACTCCTGAAGGGCCACAAGGCCGGCAAGAAGAACTTCAAGGTCCACCTCGACGGCTTCAACATGCTGCCGTACCTGAAAGGAGAGGTGAAAGAGAGCCCGCGGCAGTCGTTCTTCTACATCGGCGACGACGGCGACATCCTGGCGATCCGCATGCAGGACTGGAAAGTGGTGTTGATGGAGCAGCGGGCCAAGGCACTGGCGTGCTGGCTGGAGCCGTTCGTCAAGCTGCGTGCGCCGAAGATCTTCCACCTGCGCCGCGATCCGTTCGAGCGCGCCGACGAGAACTCCAACACGTACTTCGACTGGTACATCTCGCACCTCTACATCATCTACATGATGCAGGACGTGGTGGCCCAGCAGATCAAGGCGTTCGTGAAGTTCCCGCCACGCCAGAAGCCGGCCTCGTTCAATCTGGATGCGGTACTGCGTGACCTGGAGGAGGCCGGCAGCGGGCGCAATCGTTGACCGGTCACGGCCCACCTACCGATGCGATGGGAACGCGCCCGGACCGCACGTCGGGCGCACCCACTGAACAGACCCAGGCGGCGATTGCCTCGTCGCCTGGGTCGCCCTCCTGCGATGCGAAGCTGATGCCGGGACCCGAAGCACTGGCGGTGGACGCCTCCGCGATGGCGCGGACGGTGAGTGCCTTCTATGAGCGCCATCCGTATCCCCCTCCGCTCGGCAATCTGGACCGCTATCGGCGGTCATGGAGCGACGAGCGTCGGCGCGCGGACGCATGCCTGTTCTGGCCCGAGCAGCCGTACCGGGACGACCGCAGCATCCTGGTGGCCGGTTGCGGTACCTCGCAGGCCGCCAAGGTCGCAATGCGCTGGCCCCGGGCGCAGGTGTTCGGCATCGATGTCAGCGCCACCAGCATCGAGGAATCGCAGGCGCTCAAGCGCAAGCACCGCATCGAGAACCTCGAACTCCGGCAACTGCCGCTGGAGCGCGCCACCGAACTGGAGCGCACGTTCGAGCACGTGATCTGCACGGGTGTGCTGCATCACCTGCCCGACCCCGACCGGGGTCTGCGTGCCTTGCACGACGTGCTGGTGCCCGATGGCGCCATGCACCTGATGGTCTACGCGCCCTATGGCCGCGCCGGGGTGTACCTGCTGCAGGACTATTGCCGTCGGCTCGGCATCGGCACCTCGGGGGCGGAGATCCGCGCACTCGCCGCCAGCCTGCGCGCGCTGCCGGCGGATCACCCGCTGGTGCCGCTGCTGCGGAGCGCGCCCGATTTCAGTGACGAAGCCGGTCTGGCCGACGCGCTGCTGCACCCGCAGGATCGTGCCTATTCGGTGCCGCAGTTCCTCGATTTCATTGCGGCGGCCGGCCTGGAATTCGGTCGGTGGGTGCGACAGGCGCCCTACTTGCCGCAATGCGGCGCCCTGGCGTCATCCCCTCATCAGCCGCTGCTGACGCGGCTGCCCCTGGCGGAGCAGTACGCCGCGGTGGAACTGTTTCGGGGGACGATGGTTCGGCATAGCGCCGTCGTCCATCGCCGCGAGCGACCACGGCAGCACTCGGTCAGCTTCCAAGGTGAAGCCTGGCCAGATTACGTGCCTGTGCGCCTACCGGACACGATCGTGGTGCAGGAAAAAGTGCCACCCGGCGCTGCGGCCGTCGTGCTCAACAAGCGCCACACGTACACAGACATCTACTTGCCTATCGATGCGCGGCAGAAGCATCTCTTCGACCGGATCGATGGCAGGCGCACCATCACAGAGATCGCGCCGGACATGACTCAGCGCGACGCTGCGCGGCGCATCTTCGAAGGGCTCTGGTGGTACGACCAGATCGTGGTAGACGCGTCCTCGCAGAGAAGGACGCGGATCGAACCGCGTGACGCTACGTGAGAAACATGTACCTGAGCCCGACGTGGGAGCTGGCGCAAGAAGTGAATACGCAGAATGGATTCGGGAGATTCGGATGAAGGAGACGCTCACTGTCGTGGCCATGAACATGGTCCTGATCATTCATGTCATGGCACTTCTGGTCGTTGCATTCGGAACGGCACAGGCATTTTTCCGGAGCGTACTCGCGATGCTTTACGCCGTCCCCGGCCGGCAAACACTTCCACGCGGCATACATTCAGTATGCCCGCTGGCTGGTTGGCGGGCTCACCTTCCAGCTTGCTGCCGATATTGTCGAATCCGCCTTCTCGCCAAGCTGGGATGAGATTGGTCGTCTTGCCGCCATTGCCGTGATTCGAACCTTCGTCAACTATTTCCTCGAGAGCGATCTGGCCGAAGATGGAGAAGCGAGCGGCAGTTATCCACACGCCTATGGTTCCCGACGAGTGCACTGTAGCGCGTTCCCTTCCCGCTCTTCCGCATAGCCGCGCTCCGCTCACCCTGCGAGGACCTTCGACATCATGAAACATAGTCCGTTCACATGCTCGATCACAGCTGTCGCGTTAGGCGTCGGGGCGCTGGTACCGAACATTGCCGCGGCGGGCGGCATCACGCTCTACGAGGTCGGCACGGCGGACGTGGGCCTGGCGTCGGCAGGGTACTCGGCGCGCGCGCAGGACGCCTCGACGGTGTTCACCAATCCCGCGGGCATGACGCGCCTGACCGGCGACCAGTTCACACTTGGCACCCAGATCTTCCACGCCGACGTGGGCTTCGCGATCGCACAGGGAACCACGCCGGCGCTCGGCGACGATGCCGGCGGCAACCCGATCGGCTGGTTCCCGGGCGGCGGCATGTTCTATTCGCATAGCATGTCGCCGGATCTCAAAGTGGGCGTCGCGATCACCGGCAACTTCGGCTCGGTGGTCAAGTACGACGCGGACTGGGTGGGGCGGTACAGGGCGCGTGAGGGAACGCTGCTCGGCGTGTCGATCCTTCCCTCGGCCGCCTGGCGGGTCAACGAGAATCTCTCGCTTGGCGCAAGCCTCAACGCGATGTACGGCAAGCTCAAGAACGTGGTGGCCGTGAACAACTTCATCGGTACGGACGGCAGCCTCACGCTGGACGACAATGCATGGGGGATCGGCGCCAACCTGGGGCTGCTCTACGAATTGGACCGCGCCACGCGCTTCGGCGTCACGTACACGTCGCCGGTCAACCTGAATTTCGGCGCGCAGACGCAATGGAACGGCCTTGAGCCCGGTTTCCGGACGCTGCTCGCGTCGCGCGGACTACTTGACGCCAACGTCGATCTCGGGATAACGGTCCCGCAGGGCGTGAACGCAAGCTTTTATCGCGAGATCGATCCGCGCTGGGCCATTCTGGGCAGCGCCGGCTGGCAGCAGTGGTCGAAGTTCGGGCAGGTGGATGTCGGCGTCGACTCGAACAATCCCGTCGGGCTGACCACCAGCCTCAATTTCAAGGACACATGGCACGTTGCCGGCGGGGCGCAGTACAGGCTGTCCGAGACGTACCTGCTCAATGGCGGCATCGCGTACGACTCGGGATTCCAGGACAGCAACAGCGTGGCGTTGGCCCTGCCGGTCAACGCCGCGTGGCGTTTCGGCATTGGCGGCCAGAAGGAAGAGTCGAAGACGTTCAACTGGGGCTGGAGTATCGAATACTTGTTTGGGGGAACCCTGAACGCGAACGTCACCGGCAGCGTACCCGTTGCGCTGGGCGGGCGCGGCGACGTGGTCGGTTCGTACAACAGCGTCAGCTTTGTCTTCTTCGCTGCCAACTTCAACTGGAAGTTCTGATCGGCAACCCGGTTGATGGACGCGCTCGCAACTGTCTTTGCTCCCTTCCGGAGAGTTGACGTCGCAATCGTCGCCTCGCTAGCGTTAGAGCGCAACGCCAAATGTCGGAAGTGGGCTGTGAGACAACGTCCGCCGTTGAGTGGCAGGACAAGAGAGTGACTTTACGGCCGCCGTACGTTGGGCGGTATGTTTCCGGTCCTTTGTGGGGAAGCCTTTATAAACAATGGATTTTTATGTCTATATGAAGGACTGCGCCTCCGCCAAATTCCGAGAACGTTCCGGCCCTGAGTCTCGGGTGACATTTCGTAACCAGAACATGGGCAACAACTGCGTGCGGCGGGGACCCGCAGCCGACACGTCGCATCCGTCCGACGCGCTAGGGATCAATCGCGCCGCTACGACAAACCCCGCATACCCATCCCGCATGAGCTTCGCGCGTTCGGCGTTCGCGAGGTCGCGCGTCGGAAACGCGCCGACGCGCACGATCCACTCCGCACCTTTCGGCGCGGGCCGCGACACCACGTGCGCGCGGTATCCGGACAGCGTGAGCTTCCCGGCGAAGTCGCGCGCGGATTCGCGTTCCGAGTAGGCCCTCGTCTGGATGACGAAGCCGTCCCCGTTCGGGTTCTCGACAATGGCCTCCGATGCGGCGACCGCCTTGTCGACTATCTCGTCCGGCCATTGGAGTGTGGAGACGTCGAACACGAGCGTGCGAAATCCCACCTCTTCGAAAGGCGCTTCGACCGCCAATCGCTTCGCCTTGCGCATGCGGCCGACCACGAACGCGTAGTCCTTGAAGACCACCGTGTCCGGCCGACCCGAACGGGGCGGACGGCCTTCGAACGACAGCTTTTCGCCGGCGTCGAAGGTGACCGACACCCGGCATCCCGATTCGGGGCAAAGAAACCTGCCCGTCGAGACTTCCAGCGCCGCCTCCCTGGCACCGTTCGGCAATTGCTGCACGACGAGGACGCCGGTTGCCCCGCCGGCGTAGGGCTCCGGAAACCGCAGCACGTTCGTGCTCGTCGCGGTGGCCGTCACCGTGTTGCCGCCGCCGGCCTTGTCCACGAACTTCTCGTATTTCCAGTCAGAGGCGCCTGCCGCATGCGTCGTCGCGGCGGCGATCAGCAGGAGCAGTTTGAGCGGGATCGTCATCGATGGCATGTCGGGATCTGCCTGCTCCGTCCATCGCTCGTCAGGGCACGATCGTCATGTCGACGACCTGCGGGTTCACGAGGCACACGTAGCACGTGCCCGCTGCCCCGGCTTCGCTGGAGATCGAATAGAAGTTGAGGTGCGGCGCGACGCCATCGGCGGCCTGCAGCTGCGCGGTGCCGTCGGGCAGCCGTTGCAGCGTCCACGTGCGGACCGGTACGAGGGGCCGCGGCATCACGTTCGCCCAATTGAGATTGTTGGTGCGGACATCGATGCGTGCCGTCGGACCGGTGTCGGTGATGCTGGGCGCTTCCATGAACACACCCTGGAACGACGCGCCGCTGGTGGTCCATGCGTTGTCGACCGACGTGCCCTTCACGTCGAGCTCGCCACCGGATTTCAGCACGATGCCGCCCGGGAACACGAAGTCACCACGGGTGCCGCCCGCGAGCGCGAGCGTGCCGGTGGCCTGCACGATCATGCTGCCGCCGCCGTAGGCAGGGTCGGGCACGCCCGCGGCGCGAACCTCGCCGGGCATGACCGGGCGATTGTTCGGCGGCAGCGGCGAGCCGACCGGCCACGCGGATGGCATGGCGACGGTCGCGTTGCCGTGAAGCATCAGGTTGAGGAACTGCGGCGCGCCGCCATACGCGGACAGCGTCAGCGCGAGATCGCTGCCGCTGCCGGGATGGAAGTGGAGGCCGTTGGCGAGGAAGTGCGCGCCATTGACGGGATTGTTGGCGTTGCCGAAGGTGGAGAGCAGCACGTCGTTGCCCTTGAACATGCCGCCGCCGCCCACGCGTGCGGCGAACAGTTGCAGGCTGCTGCCGCCATCCGCGATGCCGTGATTGACGATGGGTTGCCCACTGGCCGGCGTGCCGTCCAGCGTATCGAGCGTGAGTCCCGCGGGCGCGACCACGCTGCCGCCCGCGACGATCGTCAGGCCGGCCGGGCTTTGCACGTAGAGAACCGGGGGCGGCGCGCCTGCACCCGCCTGCGCTTCCAGCATGCCCGCGATCGACGCGGCGGCGGCGCCCGCGTTGACGAGGTAAACGGATTGGCCCGGTGCGCCGGCGCGAACCACGAGCGTGTTGCCTGCGCCGAGGTCGAGGTTCGCGAAGTCGATCTTCGCGAACGATCCGGCCGCGCCGGCGACGTTGCCCAACTGGATCACCGCGGATTTCGAGAGCGTGCTGATCGACGCGCCGTTGAGCGTGCCGCCTTGCACGGTCAGCGTGCCGTACGGGTTCTGCACGACGCTCGCGAGCCCCGGCATGTCCGCGAGCGCCGATTCGTCGTCGGCGATGGTGACCGTCGTGGTGGCCACGGCGCCGAGCGAGGCGCCGACGGGTCCCGACAGGTTCAGCGTGAACGTCTCGTTCGGTTCCGCGATACCGTCGTTCGCAATGGGAACCACGATGGCGCGCGGCGTCGAGTCCCCCGGGCCCCACGCCAGCGTGCCGGCCGACGACGAGAAGTCGGCGCCGGTGGCGGTGCCGACGGACATCGAGTAAGTCACGCTGGCGGCGAGCGAAACGTCGCCGATGCGGGTGACCCCGATCGGCGACGGTGCCCGCGGTTTCGTTCACCACGTGCGACGCGGCGGCGAACTGCACCGTGTTGCCGATCTGCAGGTGCGAGACGACCTGCGAGAACACGGGACTTGTCGATGGCTGGCCGGAAGCGTGGCCGCTGTAACTCGCGACGACGCTGTAGGCACCCGCGGCAAGGCCCACGGCGCTGCAGGTGGCGCTGCGTGCAGCTGCCAACCGTGCTCAGTGGCAGTCCCTGGCATCCTGCGATGGGCGTGCCGTTGCCGGTGAACGATACGGTGCCGCCATCGACCGGCGGAACACTGGCGATCGTCGCGGTCCATTGCGGGGGCGTGCCGACCGGGACCGGATTGAGCGCACTCGTCACGGTCGTCCGCGTCGCCGGGGCGGTCGCGGGGTTGACGATCTGGTTCAGCGTCGTGCTGGTCGATCCGCTGTTGCCCGCATTGCCGCCATAGCTCGCGACGATCGCGCGCGAGCCTTCCGCCAGCGCGGAGGTCGTGCACGCGGCGGTGCGCGTATTGCCCGACCCGGCCAGCGCGATGGCGGTGCAGCCGCCGATCGCGACGCCGTCGGCCGTGAATGCCACGTTGCCGGTGGGCGCGCTGCCGGTGACGCTGGCGGTGAACGTGACCGCGGCACCGACCAGCGACGGATTGGCGCCCGACGCGAGCGTCGTGGTGGTCGGCGCCGGCGGCGCGGCGTTGACGACCTGCGAAAGCGACGCGCTCGTCGACGCCGCATTGGAACCGTTGCCGCCGTAGCTCGCGACGATCGCGCGCGTGCCCTGCGCCAGGGCGGACGTCGTGCACGCGGCCGTGCGCGTGTTGCCGGAGCCGGACAGCGCGATGGCGGAGCAGCCGCCGATCGCAACGCCGTCGGCCGTGAATCCGACGTTGCCCGTGGGCGCGCTGCCGGTGACGCTGGCGGTGAACGTGACCGCGGCACCGACGAGCGACGGATTGGTGCCGGACGCGAGCGTCGTGGTGGTCGGCGTCGGCGGCGCGGCGTTGACGACCTGCGACAGGTTGCCCGACGAGGTGCCGTTCGCGGAGTTGCCGCCATAGTTCGCGACGATCGCGCGCGTGCCCTGCGCCAGCGCCGACGTCGTGCATGCGGCGGTGCGCGTGTTGCCCGAGCCGGCGAGTGCTACCGCAGTGCAACCGGCGATGGCGACCGCATCGCTCGTGAACGCGACGGTGCCCGTCGGCGCGGCGCCGGTGACGCTGGCGGTGAGCGTGACGCTGTTGCCGGCGACGCTGGGATTGAGGGAACTCGCAAGCGTCGTGGTGGTGACGGCGCGCACGGTCTGCGACAACGCGACGCTGGTCGACGCACTGTTCGTCACGTTGCCGCCGTACGTGGCCACGATGCTGTGCACGCCCGTTGCGAGCGTGCTGGACGTGCACTGCGCCGTGCGCGTATCGCCGCTTCCGGTCAGCGCGACGGACGAACATCCCGTGAGCGGCGTTCCCGACTCCAGGAACGCCACGCCGCCGGTCGGCGCCGAGCCGATGACCGTCGCCGTGAACGTGACGGTCTGCCCGAACGTCGACGGATTGGGCGAGCCGGCGAGCGACGTCGTCGTCGTGGTGACGCTGCCTCCCGTGGTGACCTGGACCGTGAGCTCCGTGGCGGTGGCCGAGGTCACGGAGATCAGCACGTTGTAGGTCGGATCGGAGAACGACGTACCGGCCAGCAGCGTGCCGTCGGTGAACGAGGCCGTGCCCGGTGTCATGTCGAGGAACTGCGTGTCATCGTACAGACCCGTGCAGCCCGAACAGTTGTTGAACTCGAACGGGCGCGCGACGCGCACCTGCGCCCCATTGTTGGGAAAGGCCGACATGCCGCTGTCGAAGCCGATCGGCTGGCGGAACTCGAGCCAGTACGTGCGGTTCGCGCTGAGCGTCGGAATAACCACCGCGTACTTCGACTGGCCGGGCAGCTCGATCGGATTGATCGTGTAGCTCGTGCTGCCGGACGAATGCGTGGCACCGACGCGCCCGGGATGTAGCCCAGCAGTTCCTTCTGGAACGCGTTCAGGTGCATCGAGCGCTGGTTGCCCATGATGACGAACGGGTCGCCGTACTCGGTGACCGTTGCAGCCCGAGCGTCGCGATCATGTTGGCGCCGCAATCGAGGCTGCCCGCGTGATAGAGCCCGAAGTTGTGGCCGAACTCATGGCCGACGACCCGAGCGCTGCGGTGCCCTTCGCGTAGGCGCGTTCCCACCCGATATAGCCCAGTCCCGCCCAGCCGCAGGGCAGCGAATTGATCACGTACAGCGCTCCGATGTAGCTGGCCGGATTGAAGCCTGCCGCGGTCGCGGCAGCGTCGGCCTGCGACTCGATCGAGTCAGCACCGCGTTCAATTCGCTGCTCGGTACTGCACGCGGTGGGTCTTGCCACGGTGGCCTTGAGCCACGCGCCGCCCGCATTGGCAACGACCCCCGTGATCAATTGCGCGTCGAACGACACTTCCTTGTAGTAGGCTCGGCGATGCTCTGTCACCGGTGCCGCCCGTAGACCGACGACGTGATCGACGCGATCGGTGAAAGGATCCGCGTTGTACGTCCACGGCGCGGCGGCGTTGGTCGGGTAGTTGAGCGGCATCGTGAGGTAGCTCGTCGTCACCGCCACCGGCGCTCCCGCCGCGTCACGCGCTCGCGCGGCGGCGTTAGCGTCGAGGGCGCGAGCAGGTCGATCGTATCGACGGCGATGTAGCCCTCGTGCGTCGACCGGTCCGGAGATCGATGCGCGCATGCCGTTCTGCAGCATCGGCAGCATCGTGCCGAGGTCGACGATGTTCGGCTGTCCCGAAGTCCGGCACCAGCGAGTAACCGAACTCGGCAGGCCGCCCATCGGTGTAGTCGACGTGGAACATCCGCAGCGTGCCTTCGAGCGTCGCGCGCTGCACGGTCGTCTTGGGCGCCGCGGACGGTGCGGTGGCCAGCGTGCGCACGGCGTCTGCGACGAGCAGCTGTCCCTGCGCGCGGCCGGTGACGGACAACCGTCGCGCCTTCCTGCAGCGACGTGGCGTTGCGCAACAGGTAACGGTGGCCACCGGCGACGTCGAGCGCCGCGACGCGCTGCATTTGCCCGCTCATGCGGTTGGTCACGGTGATGGCCACGAGCTTGCCCTGCAGTTCGCGCGCGGGGACGGACGCCGCGGCCGGAGCGACATGCGCAACGCCCTCGTGGGCCAGGGCCAGTGGCGTGGCGGCCGCCAGCACGATGGCCAGCGCGCCCAGCAGACGCGGGAGCAGGGCGGACCGGCGGTCGGGCAGGAGGCAGGGAGCGTTCATGGTCGGGTCGCTTTCAGGGATTCGGCAGACCGCGCCGCGGGCGGCGGGCGATTGTGCATGTGAGGACGCGGTCGGTACGCGCGAATTGCCTGCCGCCACGGTCCGACCTGCGCCGCAACGCGAACAGCCGCATGACCCTGAAGGTCGGTTCGGCAGTGCGGCGGAGCGCGAAAACCGGATGCGAGCCGACGCATCGTCCGCGCTTGGTCGATGAAATACGCATTGAATCAATGACCTGACTGCGAGTTCGAGCTGCCTTGGAGGCTGCGGTGTAGGCCGTAGGCGCAAGAAGCACGCCAAGGTCGCCCACCCTACGCGACTTGCAAATTATGTCAATGTCATGGGTCGGAAAGACGCGTGACGCGCCGTGCCCTCGGGAGGGCAACGCGTTCGCATGGTCGCGCGGTAAGGCGCCAGACGGTGTTCGTGGGAAGTCGGCGAGCGTCGCCTGTTGCGCCTCGGAATGCATGGCGGGATTCCATCCCGTGGCGCCGGTCAGTGCAGCAGACGGCCCAAGCCCGGGCAGCGCGCCGACGCGGCCTGGTGTCGATCACAGGTGAAGCGTGCGGGCCGAACGCCGTTCCGCAAGGCGCGACGTCGTGGTGCGGCGGTCCCCGCGGGGTGTCGATCGGGGGCGGGTACCCCCGAACGACGAAGCGTTCAGGGCACAGTGGGCGTTGCGCTTACATGGTTCGTTGCGTCACCTGCGACGGCAGGTCATCACCGTACAGCGCATGGTGCCAGGACGCATTCGACACATCGGCTTTGCGCGCGAGCTGCAGGCCGGCGATCAGCATGTATGCGGCGCAGGTGCCGAGGATGCCACCCATGACGACCCAGAGGACGATGAACATTGCGGACTCCGTTGCAGTGTCGCCACGCGGCAGCGCGTGGCCAAGGCAGCGAAGTTACGGGAAGCAGCGGTCACCGGCGGACAGGTCGCGTCCGATAGCGCTGTGGGACAGACGGAAACCCGCCGCGGGACCAAAGCCGGCGGAATGCCGCCGTGCGCATTGCGATGCGTTGCGCGGGACGCGTCGTGCCCCGCGACGGCAAGCGAGCCCTAGTCGGCGCTGGCGCTTTCCGAATTCAGGTCCTTGTGCGTGCGCACCTGGACTTCCGCGTCGACGTTCTCGCGCACGTCCAGCACATGCCCGCACTCGCACGTCACCGGACCCCGCGCCGCCGTGGCGACCGGATACCGCTGCATTTCCTGGCAGCGGTCACACCGCACCATCGCCCAACCCGCGCCCTGGCCGTCGATATGGAGTCGAACCGTCGTCATCTGGCACTTCCCGAAGTCGTCGCGTCCGCGCGCGCACACCGCACGCAGCCCATGCCCGAATTTTACGGGCTGCGGGCGCTCGCGTCGGACCTCACGGGCGATGTCTTGAGCAAGGTCAGGATTCGTGCGCGTGCGCGCTTCACGAAGTGAGCGCGCGTGCACCGCAGTGGTTCGCGATGCACGGATTTGGCGCAATTGCGGGCCATGCGCACGCGCACTGAGCGAACACACCCGGTTGGTTTTCACGCGTTGGCAGATGGGCGCGCATGGTTGCGGCGCGCGCCGCCGGATTGGCACCGATGTTGCGTTGCGAGTCTGCATCGGAGCGTTGTGTCACGGAAGTGCGTGACGCGGCTCCATCGAAAATTCGAACAACGGGAGACTCCCAATGCGTCATCGCTTCCTCGCCCTGTCCTGCGTCGCCGCCCTTGCGTTGACCATCACCGGCGCGGCCGTGGCCCAGTCGTATCCCACCAAGGCCATCAAGATGGTCGTGACCTTTCCACCCGGGGGGTCGAGCGACGTCGTGGCGCGCCAGTTGGGCCCGTTGCTGACGGAGAAACTCGGGCAACCGATCGTCGTCGACAACAAGCCCGGCGCAGGCGCCACCATCGGCGCGGCCGAGGTCGCGCGTGCGGCGCCGGACGGGTACACGCTGATGATGTCGAACACGGCACCCATCAGCCTGTCGCCGTTCATGCTGGAGCCGCAGCCCTACGATCCGATCAAGAGCTTCACGCACATCGCGTACGTCGGTTCGGTGCCCAACGTGTTTGTCGTGCATCCCTCGGTGCCGGCGAAGACCATCCCGGAGTTCATCGCCTGGGCGAAGCAGCAGAAGGATCCCATTCCCTACGGCAGCGGCGGTGTCGGTTCGATCGGACACATCGTCGGTGAACTCTTCGCGAAGGAGGCCGGCATCAAGCTGACCCACGTCGGGTACAAGGGCTCCTCGCCGATGCACAACGACCTGCTGGGCGGCACGATCCTGTTCGCCATCGATACGCTGCCGCAGAACGTGCAGTTCCAGAAGTCCGGCAAGCTGCGGCTGCTCGCCGTGACCAGCACCAGGCGCGCGTCGATGGCGCCCGAAGTTCCGACGGTGGTCGAGCTCGGGTATCCTAAGCTCGTCGCCGAGAATTTCTTCGGCATCTCGGGGCCGGCGGGCGTGCCGAAGCCCGTCGTCGACGCCGTTGCACAAGGCCACGATGGCGGCCCTCGACGACCCGAAGCTGCTCAAGAACTTCGACGAACTCGGCATCGCCGTGCGCAAGATGTCGCCGGAGGAATTCACGGTGTTCGTGCAGAAGCAGGTGACCGAGTGGGCGCCGGCGGTCAAGGCGTCCGGCGCGAAACTGAACTGATCGCCGGGTCAACCGAGCGCAGGCAACGGAGGGTACGGCCATGCCGGGCATCTCCATTCATGTCGTCGATGTCGCACGCGGTCGGCCGGCGGCCGGCATGTTCATCGAGGTTCACGCGCTGGACGGCGATACGCGGCGGGTCGTCGGCACCGGCGTGGTCGGCGACAACGGCGTGTTCGAGCATCCGATGAATGCGGGGGAGGGCATTGCCACCGGCACGCACGAAGTGCTGCTGCATGCCGGCGCGTACTTCCGCTACGTGGGGCAGATCGTGGAAAAGCCGGCGTTCCAGGAACTGGTTCCACTGCGCTTCACCGTGCTCGACCTTCGCGATCACTATCACCTTCCGGTGAAGATCACGCCGTGGGGCCTTTCGGTGTGGCGCGGCGCGTAGCGCCGTCCCCGATTTCACTGAACGCGACAGGTCGTCGCCACCGCGTAATCCGTTGCACGCACGTGCAAGGCCGTGCATGGATTTCGCAGTACATTCTGAATTGCCCCCCGCGTCCGACCCGTTCCACCACACAGCAGCACAGCAAGCCAGGCGGGGGGCCATCGCTTGCTACCATGCACGGATGCGCACTGCGCGTCCAACCTGCTATCCGTCGATCTCCGTTGCCTGCCTGGCGCGGGCATCCGTGCGCGTGTGCGCCGTGCGCACTTCTGTTCGCGTCGACACCGATTGCGCGCGCGGACGTCTGGGGCTATGTCGACGAGCAAGGCAAGGCCGCACGTCGCAACCGAGCCGCTCGATGCGCGCTACCAGCTCTTCTTCCGCGGCCGCACCAGTGCCGATGTAGCGCCCGCGCCGACCGGGCCCGAAGCGCCCGACGACGCGCTAAGGCGCACGGCCATCTACCAGCGCGTGGCCAACCATCCGAACGTGCTGCGCTACGAGCCGCTGATCGCGCGCTACGCGAAGCAGAACGACGTCGACGGCGCGTTGGTCAAGGCGATCGTCGCGGCGGAGTCCGCATTCGATCCGGAGGCGGTCTCGCCGAAGGGCGCGCTCGGGCTGATGCAGGTGATTCCCGAGACCGCGGCGCGCTACGGCATCACCGACGATCGCAAGCGCACGGTGACGCAGAAGCTCTTCGATCCCGCGATCAACCTGCAGATCGGCACGCGTTACCTGCGCGACCTGCTCGCGATGTTCGCGGGCAGCATTCCGTTGGCGCTCGCCGCCTACAACTCGGGCGAAAACACCGTGCTGCGCTATGACCGGCAGATTCCGCCGTATCCCGAGACGCAGGAGTACGTGAAGCTCGTGCAGCAGTTCCACGCGTTCTATCGTCCGCCCGCGCCGCCCCCCACACCGGTGAAGGCGTCGCCGCTGCGGATTCGACTGCCTGCCGGCACCGCGGGTCCGCGCTGAGCGTTCGTGTCGCGCGCGGCTTCAGGCAAGGGCACGCGGCTGGACGGGAACCGGAGGCGCACATACGTGCACGACCGGGCGGCGCGCGCACGCGGCGGCGACCGGTGATAATGGGCCCCGTCATGGAGTCCAGCCCTTCCGGCGCCCTCGCGCCTGCGCCCGATGCCACCACGGCACTCGTCGCCGCGGACCGCTTCGACCGCGCGTTCGAGCGTGCGGCCGGCGCCGCGCTCACCGTTCACAATGACGTCCGGCTGCTGCTCGACGCGCGGGAGAATTTTCCCGAGTGGCTCGCCGCCATCCATGCGGCGCGGCACTACATCCTGTTCGAGAGCTACATCATCGCGGACGACGAGATCGGCCGCGAGTTCATGGATGCGCTCGCGGGGAGGGCCCGCGCCGGCGTGCGCGTGTGCGTCGTCTACGACTGGCTCGGATCCACGAAGTGGAACGGACCATGGGCGAAACTCGAGGCGGCCGGCGCCGACGTGCGCTGCTTCAATCCGCCGAGCTTCGACAGCCCGCTCGCGTGGCTCACCCGCGATCATCGCAAGCTGATCGTGGTCGACGGGGAGATCGGATTCGTCAGCGGCCTGTGCATCAGCGCGCAGTGGCTCGGCAATCGCGCCAAGCGGCTCGAGCCCTGGCGCGATACCGGTGTCGCGATCCGCGGCGATGCGGTCGCGGACCTCGAGACGGCATTCGTGCAGGTGTGGACGGCCTGCGAGGGTCCGCCCTTGCTGTTCGATCACGCCGACGCCGCCGTTCCTGGCGGTCGCATGCGGATACGCGTGATCGCCGGTGTGCCGGGCGGGGCGGGCACGTACCGGACGGACCTGCTGGTCGCGTCGACCGCGCGCAAGACACTGTGGATCACCGATGCGTACTTCGTCGCAACCGCGGCGTACACGCAGGCTCTGCGCGCCGCCGCGCGCGACGGCGTGGACGTGCGCCTGCTCGTTCCCGGCGCGAGCGATATCCCGGCGGTGTCGCCGTTGTCGCGCGCCGGCTATCGCGCGCTGCTCGATGCGGGGGTGCGCGTGTTCGAGTGGAACGGCACGATGCTGCACGCGAAGACCGCGGTGGCCGACGGCGCGTGGTCGCGCATCGGCTCGACCAACCTCAACATCGCGAGCTGGATGTCGAATTACGAACTCGACGTCGCCGTCGAGGACGAAGCCTTCGCACGCACGATGTCGGCCCAGTACGAGGAAGACCTGAGCCGCGCGACGGAAGTGGTGCTGACCCGCCGTAACCGGGTGCGCCGCAGCGAGGTGCCGCTCCCCGAGGCGGCGGACCCCACGGGCCGCGTGCGCCGTGCCGTATCCGGGAGCGCCGGCCGCGCGGCTGCGGGCGCGGTGAGCGTGGGCAGCGCGCTCGGCGCCGCGCTGACCAACCGCCGCACGCTGGGACCCACCGAGGTCGGGCTGCTGTCGACGATGGCCGTCGTGATGCTGGCGTTGGCCGCGGTAGCGGCCTGGTTCCCGAAGGTTCTCGCCTGGCCCATCGCGGTGTTCGCCGCGTGGCTGGGCATCGCGTGGGGATTGAAGGGAGCGCTGCTCTGGCGCCGCCGGGGCCACACGACCTCCGACGGGTCCGAACACCCGAACGCGCCGGCAGAGCCTCGGCAGACTGGCAAGACCGACGGCTGACCTGCTATAATCCGACGCTTCGCGCCCGTAGCTCAGTTGGATAGAGTACCTGGCTACGAACCAGGGGGTCGTGGGTTCGAATCCTGCCGGGCGCGCCAGTGGTATCAAGGAGTTAGGTCAACGGCCTAACTCCTTTTTCTTGGATTCGGTTTCCGGGGACCCCGTCGGGGACCCTCGTGACGGTGCTTGCAGTCTGCCGGCCCAGTGGGTGGCGTGCCAGACCGTCCGGTCTGGGGGCGCACGTGAGCAAGCGCCGGCGCGAAAGCATCAATCCAAATTGCATGGCAACATCGACGTGACCGTTGGGAACCGACGGTGGCCTCATCCCGGGGTGCGAACAGCCGTCCATACGAGGCTGAGTTCATGCGGTCCGCCTTTCTTATCTCAAGGAGATCCCATGAATGCGGCACTCGAAGTCTTCGGCATTTCCGTTCAAGAAGTTGCGCGCCTTCTCGGCGTCAGCGTTTCCCACGTATACCGCCTTGCTGGAGGTGGCGATCAAGAAACTGTCTCCCGCCGAAGAGCGAAAACGTGTCGGCAGCACCGATGTTGGGGCGCGCAAACTCTTGCTCGTTTGAGCGTCACGTCCTTCTGTTGTGCTGTTGTACCGGCGTCCAATTGCGAGTCATCACACTATTCATAGGTGACCCGTGAAGGATCGGGCTCGGGCCGGCTCCACCTGAACAGGTCCACCTGAAAGCTCGCAACGAAGCGGATGCCACTTAGTAATTGGTACAACGCGCGCACTCGGAGCCGATGCGGCGCGCGGCAGGCCAGGCCGGGCTTAGTGATGTTGCGCCACGTGTTCGCTCTGATGCGCCTGCGCTTCATGCTCCGTCGGGATGGCCATGGACTGGCCCGGTCGCGACTTCCCAGAGCCGTTCGACATAGTGAACGTACGGCACATAGGCTTCGACATAGCTGCGACCGGCGGCCACGTCGTTTGGATCGAAGCGCTGCCTCTCCGCCGCTGTGTGAAAACGCGCACGCACGCCGGCACTCACCGCGTCGACCAGCAGCTTGACCAGCGCGTCGGCAGAGCCGGTCTTCAGCGCGCGATCCGCGGCCGGGACGGCGGGTCCAAGGTCAAGACCTGCTGGCTTTAACCCAGTAAACGGCGCGCCTTCGCCGGCTCGATGGATGCGCACGAGCGTCTCCAAAAAGTGCTGATCGGCCAGCGAGCGGGCTTCCGGACTGAGATCGCGAACAGCCTGTGCGTGATCGAAGGCATGCCGGATTTCAGGATCGTCTTCGGGGCGCACCCAAGGAAGCACCAGGTTGACGTTCTTATCCTCGAGCGCCTTCCTCGCGAGCGCCACGAGTGGTCCGTCCAACGTATCGCAGTGGCCGATGCCCCAAAGCAGCAGCACCCCGGTTTCTGTTCCGAGACCAGGCAGCAGGTTGACGCCAAACACCTGGGCGGAAATACGCTCTACACCAAGCAAAGTGATGGCGAGGAGCACTTGCACTCGCCGCGAAGATAGCCAATTGCGAATGACATCCCGGCCTTGCCATAGCGATTGGAAACGTGTCGCCGCGCCGCCCGAGGGGGCAGCGAGGCGCGCATGCAGCGCGTGACGCTCGGTCTGGAACGGTGCGGGGATAGTCAGCTTCATGCTCGTCTCCTCAATCGGTATGCGCATGTGCGTCGGCCGGGGCGTGTGCGTGCTCCGCTGCCGTAGCACCCGCTGCGTTGTAGAGTCCCTCGACGTAATGCACGTACTGCACGTACGCGCCGACGTGCGCGCGCGCCGCGTCGACATCCTTCGAGTCGTAGGATCGGGTCGCCATTACGCGCTCGAACTGCTGATGCAGTCCTGAGTTCGTACGCTTGGTGATCATGTCGGCGACGGGCTCCAGCTTGCCGGTTGTGATCGCGAGGTCCGCTGCAGCGATGGCGGGCTCGATCTCGCCCGCCGGCTTCAAGCCGGTATAGGATGCGCCTTCGCCCGCACGGTGCACGCGTACCAGTGTTTCGAAGAAATACGCATCGGCGAGTTCTTTGGCCTGACCTCCTGCCTTGCGCACGACGCGCGCCTTGTCGAAGGCATTGCGGATTTCCTTGTCGTCGCTCTTTTGCGTCCACGCGAGCACGAGGTTGATGTCACCCGTGTCCAGCGCCTTGCGTGCGGCGGAGACTACCGGCCCGTCCAGCGTGTCGCAGTGCGCCGATGCGGGAGCGGTCCATGCAAAAAGTGCGACGATCGAGGCTGTAAGAATACCGGTGCGAAGATTCATAATCGTTTTTCCTTGGTGGGTGGTGGCGAGGTGCGGCCTGTGGCATGTCTTCCAGGGATCACCTCAGTGTTGAACGACGATGATGTCCGGATCGTCGGCGTGCTCAACGAGCAGGGAACTGACCCTGCCTTGCCAGAGCGATTGGAAACGTGTCGCCTCGTCGGCCGTGGCCGCACCTGCGAGGCAACGCTGCAGGAGGTGGATCATGCGTGGGTCGGCGGGCACGCGGTCGAGCCGAGCGGACACCGTGACGGCAGCGCCGGTATCAGTGCGCGTGAAACGGAGCTGCCCCGGGATGTCAACGCCGAAGAACAACAGGTTGCGCCGGTCGAAGTGTCCACCGATGCCCTTGAACCCGGTGTCATGGGTCGCGCCGGTCAGAAAGCTCGCAACGTTGGCGACCACCCCGGTCGCACCCTCCAGCCGATCGTCGCGCAATTCGACCCGAATGCCACCGCGCTCGGGGAGCGCGTCCGGATAGAGCGAACCCAATGCGGCGCGGGTCATCAGGTAGGCCGAGGCGACGGTCGGGCAGGAGTGCCCGGCAAGCTTCACCACGTCGGCGTAGCCATAGTCGATGACACCGTCGTCGGCTGCGCCCAGAAAACGGGCCAGCGGGTCGCGGACGGTAATCCGCGGTGCGGCGTCGAAGAACTCCGGGAAGGGCATGGTCTCGTGCTCCGTTGGATGTAAGGCTTGCCAAACGATGGCTGCTTCAGTAAGATAGTATCTGATTACTTACTTTCAAGCAACCACCTCGATTCCATGCCTGCTCCGACCCTAGCTCCCGCTGCGCCACGCCACCGCCTGACCACAGACCAGCGGCAGCGGGAGATCGTCGCCACGGTCCTCGCGCTGGCCCGCGAGCGCGGCCCCGACGCGATCACAACGCAGGCGATCGCCGACCGGATGGGCCTCACGCAGGGCGCCGTGTTCCGGCACTTTCCCGACAAGCAGGCGATCTGGCTCGCGGTTTTCGCATGGGTGCGCGAATCGCTCGGCGCGGCGATCGCGGCGGCGATGGAGAAGGCGGACTCGCCGCTGGCAAAGATCGAGCGGGCGTTCCTTGCCCATGTGACGTTCATTGCGGAGAACCCCGGCGTACCGCGCGTCATGTTCCACGAGATGCAGTACCCGGGCGACTCGCCGGTACGCGCTGAGGTGCGTGCGATGATCAACTCGTATCGCCAACGGCTCACGCTGCTCTTCACGCAAGCGAAGGCCGCCGGTGAGCTTCCGCGTGACCTCGATGCGACGCTGGCGCCGGTGTCGTTCATCGGGGCGGTGCAGGGGCTCGTCATCGAGGCATCGCTCGCCGGTGACGAGGCGGGAATGGTGAAGCGGTCGCGCAAGCTGTTCGCACTCCTTCTCGACGGCTATCGCGGGCGGAGACAGCCTTGAACCTGAAGCTTGGTCGCAAGGCGATGTTTATTGCCGTTGGTATCGGAGGCGCGGTCCTCCTTGGCTGGCTGGTGATGACTCAGGGACCCCTTGCCCCGGCAAAGGTAACGGTGGCGAAGGTGGAACAAGGTCCGTTGGTCGCGAGCACCTTTGGCATCGGCACGGTCGAGGCGCGCCGCGGGTATGCGCTCGGGCCCACGGTCGCCAGTCGCGTCCTGCGTGTGCTGGTCGATCAGGGCGATACGGTCAAGGCAGGGCAACTCGTCGCGGAACTCGATCCGGTGGACCTCACCGACCGAGTCACCAGCGGCGAGTTGGCGGCGGAACGAGCGGCGAGCACGATCCGCGCGGCGGAAGCCCAACTGGCCGAGGCCCAGAGTCGCGCCCAGGTGGCGGTGTCGGGCGCACGACGTTACGTAGAACTGCGCGCCCAAGGGTTCGTCAGCCAGGAAGCCACTGATGCCAAGGCGCACGAAGCCAATGCCGCGAAGGCCGGCGTCGACGCGGCGATGGCTCAGGTCACGGCGGCACGGCGCGACCACGAACGGGCGCAGGCCGATGTCGCTGGCATCGGCAAGCTGCGTACGCAGGCGCGGCTCGTGAGCCCGGTCGATGGGGTAGTCAGTGCGCGGTTGGTCGAACCTGGGACGACGGTCGTCGCCGGCCAGGCAGTCGTGCAGGTCATCGACCCGGCGACCCTGTGGGTCAGGGCGCGGATCGACCAGGCGCAATCCGGAGGAGTTCGCGTGGGCCAGCCGGCCGAGATCGTGCTGCGCTCCGACGCGAAACGCGCCTACCGCGGGGAGGTGCAGCGCGTCGACCTCGTGAGTGATGCCGTCACGGAGGAACGGATCGTCAACGTCGGTTTCGCCGCCCGGCCGGAAGCCATCTCCGTCGGCGACCTGGTCGAAGTCACGATCCGCGTCGCGGAACTCGCCAACGTCCGCTCGGTGCCTGCGGCCGCTGTGAAGCGCGTCGATCGGCAGGACGGCGTGTGGCGGGTCAACGAGGGGCGCGTCGCGTTCCGGCAGGTGAAGGTCGGTATCACGACGCTGGAGGGGCGCAGCCAGATCCTCGATGGCCTCGATGACGGCGACGAGGTCGTCGTGCACAGCGAGCAGGCATTGAAGCCGGACGCAAAGGTGAAGGTTGTCACCGCCATCGTTCGTTCCGGACCATGATCAATCTCGCCGCGCGCGACATCCTGCACGGCTGGGGCAAGTTCGTCTTCACCGGCGTCGGGCTCGGCCTGCTTATCGGTGTCACGCTGTCGATGGCTGGCATTTATCGCGGGCTGGTCGACGACGGGCAGGCGCTGCTCGCCATCGGCGGCGCCGATTTGTGGGTCGTGCAACGTGACACGTTGGGACCGTACGCCGAGCCATCGAGCGTGCGCGACGACGCCTATCGGAGTCTGCTCGGCATCCCTGGTGTCGCGGCTGCCGGAAACGTGACCTACCTGACCATGCAGGTCCAGCACGCTGGCGGCGACGTGCGCGTGATGCTGGTCGGCTTTGAACCAGGACATCCGGGCGAGCCCGGGTATCTCGTGGCCGGCCGTCCCATCACGCGGTCGCATTACGAGGCGATCGCCGATGTGCGGACCGGACTCGGACTGAACGAGCGCATCCGCATCCGGCGCCACGAGTACACGGTCGTCGGCCTGACGCGGCGCATGGTGTCGTCGGGCGGCGATCCGATGATTTTCGTCCCGCTGAAGGATGCACAGGAGGTGCAGTTCCTGAAGGACAACGATGCCCTCGTCAACGAGCGTGCGCGCACCGCTGCCAATCCGGCGTTCAATCGCCCAGGCGTACCGGGGTTGCTCGAAGCGGTACAGGCGAGCCAGGCCAACAGCCACAACGTGAACGTCGTGTTGTTGCGGCTCGCCCCGTCCGCCGATGAAACGGTGGTCGCAGGCCAGATTCGGCGCTGGAAACATCTGGAGGCGTATACGCGCTCCGACATGGACGAGATCCTAGTCGCCAAGCTGATCGCCACGTCGGCGAAGCAGATCTTCATGTTTCTCGTCATCCTCTCGGTGGTCAGTGCCGCCATCGTCGCCTTCATCATCTACACGATGACACTGAACAAGGTCCGCGAGATCGCGGTGCTGAAGCTGATCGGCGCCCGCAACCGCACCATCGCCGGGATGATCCTGCAGCAGGCGCTCGGCCTCGGCGCGATTGGCTTCATCGTCGGCAGGGCCGCAGCAGGGCTGTGGGCGCCGATCTTTCCAAAATACGTGCTGCTGCTACCCGGGGACGCCGTCCGCGGCGCGCTGCTCGTCATGGTGATCTGTGCGCTGGCCAGCGTCGTTGCGATCCGCGCGGCGTTGCGCGTCGATCCGGCGGCGGCGATCGGGGGCTAGATGCAACCGGCGATCGAAATCAGCGGACTCACCAAGCGCTACGGCGAGGGCGACGCGGCGGTCGACGCGCTGAAGGGTGTGGACATGGTCATCCGGCCGGGCGAGGTCGTGGGGCTGATCGGCCCCAGCGGCTCCGGCAAGAGCACACTGCTGAAGTGCCTCGGCGCCGTGATCGAACCCACGGCGGGCCGGATGGCGCTGGCCGGCGAGACGATCTATGACAACGGCTGGAGGGTCACCGACTTGCGGGCATTGCGGCGTGACCGCATCGGCTTCGTGTTTCAGGCACCCTACCTCATTCCGTTCCTCGATGTCACCGACAACGTCGCGCTGCTGCCGATGCTCGCTGGCATGTCCAACGGCAAGGCACGCGACCAGGCGCGGGCGATGTTGGTGGCGCTGGATGTCGGCCATCGCGCGGAAGCGCAGGTGGCGCAGCTTTCAGGCGGCGAACAGCAGCGTGTCTCGATTGCGCGGGCACTGGTCAATCAAGCGCCGATCATTCTCGCCGACGAACCGACGGCACCACTTGACAGCGAGCGGGCGATGACCGTGATCCGCATCCTGAACGAGATGGCGCAACGGTTCCAGACGGCCATCATTGTCGTCACCCACGACGAAAAGATCATCCCGACGTTCAAACGGATCTATCACATTCGAGACGGTCGGACCTACGAGGAAGCGGGTGAGGGACGCGCTGCCTGAGGCGCTGCCGCTCGTTCCGATAGGACTGTGGATGCACTATCCTCTGCATGGCGAGGGCTGACTTGTAGAAGTCTATTGCTCACCACCTGGTAAATGCCCGACTCGGTCACGATGAAGTCCATCGGTACGTCGTGGGGCTGGGGACGAATCGTTGGAATTCGAGAAAGGTCGAAGGCTACGCCAATCTTGAGCGGATGTGGCGTCAGGGCCGCCAGCGTTCGGTCGAAGTAGCCCCCGCCATAGCCAAGCCGATAGCCTTGTGCGTCAAAACCAACGGGTGGTATGAATAAAGCCTTGGGCCGAACCACCGGGGTTTCGCTAGGCATCGGCAGATCAAAGACGCCTTTCACGACGATGGCACCGGGATACCATTCGCGGAACTGAAGTGGAGCGCCTTTCTGCACCACAACAGGAAGGGCCGCGGTCGCACCGTGTCTTCGAAAGTAGTGAGTTGCGAATCTCGGGTCGAACTCGCACTGAATTGGCCAATAGAATCCGAGTGTCATCGACCTCAGGAAAGGGAACCCTGCGATCAATTGTCGTGTGATGGACGCATTCCATTGACTTCGTTCCGCGTCGGTGATTGCACGGCGACGCGATAGAAGCTCAGCACGGCATTCCTTCCTCCACTGTTTGCATTCTTCAGACATTCCCACGCCGCACTCCTTGCCAATTCGCCCTGGTCCTAAAGCGCGATCTACCCGATGTGCAGGTGCGCGCTCCAAGGCAGCGGCTCGGCCTCGCCGCTAGTTCGTGAAACGATCACCCGGCACGACGAACCAGGAACTAGTCCTCGGTCCCGTCCCAGCCGGGCAGCGAGAATTCCTCCTTCAGCATGCGTAGTTCGGGCTGATGTAACAGCGCGAGCGCCTGGACGGCAGCTTTTCCTTTCGCGGTGAGATGGACTTCTACCTGTCGCCGGTCCGTCCGGCCGACGCGACGCTGAACGAGTCCGATCGCCTCGCAGCGCGTCACCAGCGAGACCGCCCCGTGCGGCTGGGCCTGTAGACGTTCCGCGAGTTCGCCGATCGTTATCGAGTCGCGTCCCGGATGGCCGGCGATCTGCAGAATGGCCTGATATTGAAGCGGTGTTAAGCCGTGCTCTCTGCACAGATCTTCGCTAGTGCGCAGAAATCGACGCAGACCGTAGCGAAAGTGAGCCAGACGCTCGAAGTCGGCTTTGACGAGGTGGCGCACAGGTCTTGACATTCGGGGGTTCCGATGTTGATAATGTATCACAACGTGACATAAAAGCATCCGCGCCGAGGTGGCTCGGGTGGGGTGTCACGCTACAGAGGAGATATGGTGATGACCCTTCAATCGGTGCTGAGGCTCGCCCTCGCGGACCGCGGCGGCTGGGACGAACTCAAGAGGATACCGCCGCCTCTTGCACGGCTGTTTCTGCGAGTCGTGCTTCCCTTGTCGCTCCTGCCGCCGGCAATGGTGTATTACGCCGGAACGTATCACGGCGATTCGTTCGCGGTTGGCTTTGGCGGGAAGGCGTGGCTGCCCATCGCCGTCGCGTTCCTCCTGGCGAATTGGGTGACCGTGGCAGGGATGGGTTGGGTCATCAAAGCGATCGCCGCCGCCAACCGCGTGCGTTGCGAGTACCGGGACGCGTACATGCTGGCAATGTTGTCTCCGATCCCGTTGTGGCTATCCTCGGTCACCCTGGTCATTCCCAGCCTGTCGCTGGCTGTAGGCGTGTCGATGATGGCGCTCGCGGCATCGATAGGCATCACGTACCACGGCGTGCGGTCTCTGTGCCGAGAAAACGAGGACGTAGTGGTGGCCTCCGTCACCCATGGCATCGTTGCCGTGGGGCTAATGGCATGGGCACTTTTGCTGGTGCTGATCATTCCCGTCTGAGCGCGCGCGCGGTCGGCTCGAAACCGGATAGTGCTGAGCGGATAAGGCCGTGGCCGTCAAGTCGATGGTCCGCGGGTGTGCCAAGCCACCGTCGCGCTTTGCCGATCAGCTGCGAATCAGCACCTGCCCTGAGGGCGCGCGGCCTCTCGACCAGGTCGGCGAGTGTGTGCTCGTCCAGCGAATCGTAGAGCGCTTCGAAGGCATTGACCAAGATGCCCTTCAACCTGCAGGAGGACGTGATTCGGCATGCCTGTGGGTCCCCCGATAGGCACTCGACGATCGGCGCGTCGCCTTCACTTGCCCGCACGATTTCCCCGAGGTGAATTTCCCCAGGGGCTCGCGCCAGGCGAATTCCGCCGCCTTTACCCCGTACGGATTCAATGATACCGGCGCGCGCCAGCTGGTGGACGACCTTCATCAGGTGGTTTTCGGAAATGCCGTAGGCGATTGCGATTTCAGGGATCGTCGCCAGCCGTGTTCGGTCGAGCGCCAGGTACATCAGCACACGCAGCGTGTAGTCGGAAAAGACGGTGAGGCGCATCGGCTCTTAAAGCGGTATAGAAGATATTGCTTTTAGGATTGGGTCGGCGTACGATAAAGCAGTATGAATAATACAGCTTTATTGCAATGGGTGCCGAATCGCTGCGGCTTTAGCCGCCGACATGCCGAATAGACGCCATGCTGCCCTCTAGACCCAGCCCGATGTCCGCCACGCCGCCCGGCGGGAGTGCTATTGGCGGTGCAGGAAACGACCGCTCATTCGCGGGTAATCCCGGCGTCCATCCAGGGAGCCCAATCATCGAGACGATGCTGGAATCGGGCGTCCCCGTCGGATTGGCGAAGCCGCCACCGGCCGCCGCCACTCGCTTCACGATCGAGAACGTCATTGCAGTGCGTCACTGGACGCCGAAGTTGGTGTCATTTCAAACAAGCCGAGCCCCTGGCTTCCGGTTCACGCCCGGGCACTACACGAGGGTTGGCCTCGGTGGTGCGGACGGCAATCTGGTCTGGCGGCCGTTTTCGGTCGTGTCCGCGGCCTACGACCCGTATCTCGAGTTCGTCGCCACACTGGTCCCCGACGGGCAATTCTCCGCTCTCTTGGCGGGAATCTGCGCGGGCGCGCCAGTGCGTGTGGACAAGTCCAGCTACGGCTTTCTCACGATCGACCATTTCGCGCCGGGCGAGGATCTCTGGCTCCTGGCGAGCGGCACCGGACTCGGCCCCTTCGTCTCGATCCTGCGCGATCCGGCGACCTGGGCCGCCTTCCGGACGGTCGTCGTCGTGCACAGTGTCCGCCATGCCGATGAACTCGCTTACCGCGATGAGATCTCGGCCATTCCGCATGGGGAATCGACAGCAATCGAACCGGAGCGATTGAAGTACGTGCCCGTTGTCACCCGCGAATCCTGCCCTGGGGCGTTGAATGCGCGAATTCCGCAGCTTATCGAGGGCGGTCGCCTCGAGTCTGCGACAGGGATAAGCCTCGATTCGCGGCGGTCCAGGATCATGGTGTGCGGCAATCCCGACTTGGGGCACGCGCTGCGCCGGCAACTCACTGCGCGGGACTTCCACGTCAATCGGCGCGCCACGCCGGGGCAGCTCGCATTCGAAAACTACTGGCAGGCAACGCCGTCATGACCTTTGTGGTGACCGAGTCATGCATCCGTTGCAAGCACACGGATTGCGTGGACGTTTGTCCGACGGATGCCTTTCGCGAAGGTCCCAACTTCCTCGTGATCGACCCGGACGAGTGTATCGATTGCACGCTGTGCGTCCCGGAGTGCCCGGTCGAGGCAATCTTTGCCGAGGATGACGTTCCACCCGATCAGCGCGCCTTCACCGCACTCAATGCCGAGCTGGCGAAAGTTTGGAAGCCGATCATTGAAATGAAGCCTGCACTACCCGATGCCGACGAGTGGGCGCAGGTCAAGAACAAGCTGGACCAGTTGAAACGCTGAGGGGACACTCGGTTCCGCCAGTCCCCCCTAAACACGCAGTCACTATCCTTCAACCACGACAGGAGTTAGAGCCATGTCCCAACCCGCGCATATTCACCTTTCACCCGATGCGATCTATCCATTCGACGCTCGCGGTGTGGCCAAGCGCTTCCGGCATGCCGCCATTTTCGGGGCACTCGACGCCTTGAATCACGGCGAGACCATGCGCTTCGTCAACGATCACGATCCGCTGCCGTTGCTCGACCAGCTCGTGACGCGATACGGTGAAGCAGTCACTATTCGGTACGTCCAACGCGATCCGGGCGCGATCGTGATCGACTTCGTGAAGAACTGAAGGAATGACTGCGGCGCACCCATGCCCGACGTGAACATCTCCACCTTCGATGACCTGCTACGTGCAGCTCGCCAGCAGCCCGAACCGCAGCGCTTGCTGTTCGTATTCGCGGGCGCCGAGTTGCCCGAGGATAGCACGCCCGAACAACGCAGGCGTTTTGACGCCGGGGCCGGTGGTGCGCTGATACCGCTGATGTGTGTGGACAAGACCCCGGACGAGCTGGGTACGTTTTCGGAACTCGTCGAAGAGTCGCGCTCGCTGGGGCCCGAGTGGACGATCGTCTTCGTCGCGAGCCTTGCCGGGCAGGGTGGCCGTGCTCCGACCAGTGAAGGCGCCGAAGCTCCGCTGCGAAGCATGGTCGAGGCCATCAAAGGCGGGTCGCACGGATCGTTCATTCCTTTCGACCGGAACGGTCGGCCCATCTTGTTTGAATGACGTGCCCAGAGGGGGTTCGGCAACTGTGGTGGAGATGCAATGAACGACTACGTGAAAGCCTGGCAATGCATTGGCTGCGGAAAGATCGAGGCCCCCCAGACGTGTATCGGGGTCTGCCAGGACCGCAAGGTCGAGTTCGTCTATGCATTTGAACACGAAGAAGCATTGGCTCGGCTGGAAGTCGCGCGCCGGCGGGCGAGTGCTCTGGAGGCGCTCACCCGCCGACTCGCGTGCACCAACCCGCACAAGGATGGATGGGAATCCACCTACCGCGCGATGCAGGAACAGGCGCGCTCGACGCTTGCGGCCATCGGCAGTGCGACCTGAGCGCTTCCATGGTTGTGGACGCGGCTGCGCTGACGGCAGCAGAGCGTTCGAACCTGCGCCGGCGAGCCGTACTACGCTTGGCAATACAGATCGACATCGCACCGACATGGAGTCTCGCGAGGGCGGCAGATGCTGAAGATTGAGGACCCCCAACCGCAGCAGAGCGCCGCTTCCGCCGGGTTCGCGCTCTGGAACTTGGGCTTTCGACCGTTCTACCTGCTCGCCAGCAGCTTTGCCGCGTTGTCGATCCTGCTCTGGATCTGCCAATACACGGGCCATCTCCCCGCCATGTATGTTCGTACCCCGTCGTGGCACGCCCACGAAATGCTGTACGGCTACACGCTGGCGGTAGTTGCTGGGTTCCTCCTCACGGCCGTTCGCACCTGGACCGGGAAGCCGACGCCCTCAGGCGTGCCGCTGATGGCGCTTGCAGCGCTCTGGGTGGCCGGCCGCGTGCTGGTCATGACCCCATTCGCGACGGCCGCGGCGGTCGTCAACGCGGCGTTTCCGGTCGCTGTCGCCATCGGGATAGGCATCCCCATTGTGCAGAGCCGGAACCGGCGGAACTACTTTTTCATCGCGCTCCTGTTGCTGCTTGGCCTCGCCGTGCTTGCATTTCATCTTGCACATCTGGGCATGCTCCCGTGGCCGGAGCGGGCGAGCCTGCAGGTTGGACTCGATGTCGTCCTGTTCATCATGGCCGTGATGGGCGGGCGGGTGATTCCGATGTTCACCAACAATGGCGTACCGGGTGTGAAAGCCACGCGTCACCCATTAGTCGAAAAACTCGCGCTGGGCGGTGTGCTCGTCCTGCTTGCGGCCGACCTGCTGCAGGCTACCCCGGCAGTCATTGCCGTGGCCGCGTTGCTCGTTGCCGTGGCCCACGCTGCACGGCTCTACCTCTGGCAGCCGTGGCGGACGTTCGGGGCGCCGATTGTCTGGGTCCTGCACGTGGCCTACGGCTGGATTGTCATCTACCTCGTACTACGCGGATTCGCCGCGCTTGGCTTCGTAGGCGAACTGCTCGCGGTGCATGCGCTGACGGTCGGGGCGATCGGCGGCATGACCATCGGCATGATGACGCGTACGGCGCGCGGCCACACTGGGCGCCCGCTGGTGGCGGACCCATTCGAAGTTACCTGCTACGTCCTCGTTGTAGTCGCCGCCGCGATACGCGTCTTCGGCGGCATGTTGTTGCCCGGCGCTTACCTGGTGACGGTCGTCGCCTCGGGCATTTGCTGGTCCACCGCGTTTGCGCTTTACGCAGTCCGCTATTGGCCGGTGTTGTCGCGGCCACGGCTCGACGGCAAGCCCGGATAGTTTCACGTCCTCCGAGGAGTCAGTATGGCTACCAAACATGCTTCGTCCGGCGAACTCATCGACCTTCGGCCGTTGGGCGCTCCACTCGACGACTCCCAGTCCACGACGCTGTTGCGCGACGAGCAGCTCAAGGTCATGCGACTTGTCATGCCGGCTGGCAAGGAGTTGCATGACCATGCGGTAGACGGTCCGATTACGATGCAATGTCTCGAAGGCGTGATTGAAGTTACGGCACATGGAAGCTCCAAGACGATGCATGCCGGCGATCTCATGTACCTTGGGAGCAAGGTGCCTCACTCGCTGCGCGCAACCGAAGACGCGTCAATACTCGTGACTATCGTCGTGGAGAGGCCGGCAAGGTGAGGTCTGCGGCATTCCGCCAACGAGTCAGTGATGGCGCAGCATGCTGCGCTCGAGTCGGTTCCAGGTTGCAAAATCGTCAATTGTACGAACCGGGCTGCTCCTCAACCTCACCACGGCCCGAACAATAGGGCGTTCTCTGATGCGAGAGATCCGACGAAGTGAAATGGTCGCGTGGTTAAGAGTCATTCCCACGAGCATGAGTTGCCTTATGGGTGCCGCCCCGGATCTGCCGCGCGATGTACTTCTCGAGCTACTCAAACGAGAGTGGGCTACGTACGCGAAAGATGGACGCCTCGTGCGCACCGACAAAGGGCACAGTGTTTCGGAGCGCGAATAGATCCGCGTCATTGCGCCCGTCATTACCCAGGCTTGATCCGACAGGGACGGTCAAATCGCACTTCCCCTGGTCTGACCGAGTTTAGCCCGCAGCGGCCCTTCGCGTATCCGTCTAGTCCTCAAGAAACAACTGTGACGCAAAGCACGCAACCTCTTGTTCTTACGATTGGACACTCCACGCGATCCCTTGAGGAGTTTATCGCTCTGCTCAAGGCCCACTCGGCGACCCGTCTTGTTGACGTGCGTACGGTGCCGCGCTCGCGGAAGAACCCACAATTCAACCGCGACACGTTCCCCGACGCCCTTTTGCCCGCAGGAATCAGCTATGCCCACGCTGCGGGCCTGGGCGGTTTCCGCCGCGCCAGCCCGCAATCACCAAATATGGGTTGGCGAAATGCTTCGTTCCGCGGTTATGCCGATTACATGCAGACCGTCGAATTTGCGGAGAACCTGGCGAGCCTCATGGCACAAGCAAGGGAGCAGCGAGTCACGCTAATGTGTGCAGAGGCTGTGCCGTGGCGGTGTCATCGCTCGTTGATTGCCGATGCCTTGATGGTGCACGGAATCCGCGTGGAGGAAATTGTCAGCGAGACGCGCCGCCAGGCGCACGCCCTGACCTCATTTGCACGGGTGGATGGCACGAAACTCGTCTATCCGCCTTCGGACACGAAAGAGTCAGACCAGGTTAGTTGAAGCATGCCTCATATTTTCACAACGGTAGTGCGCCAGCGCGCGAGGCAGTGATTCAGATCTATGACACGAGGAAGGCGCTCGGCCTAAGCAATGCCGACATGACGGATCTGGTCGCGTATCTCAAATCCTTGTAGGTCTTGCCGTCCATTGCTTCCGCCGAGCAGGGCGCGCCCCGCGCTGCCGCGGCGCAAGCTCAGGTCGAGGGTTCCGACGCTGACTGCGTCGCTGTTGGTCGACGGCACGCCGAAACCCGACATTCGGGTGGCGCCTTGTCCGGAGCAGACGGAGCAACCAAACGTCACAACCGATGACAGAGTGGTGTGACGGAATCGCTCCGACGGCAGGAGTGGGCCGATCGAATGAGGTCGCCTGCCAGGCAAGGCAGGTCTGGACCTGTCCGCGCGATTGTGAGGCTTCGTCGCTTCAGACACCCGATTTCGCTTCCGCGTGATTCATCGTGTCGATGGCGAGGATGGAATGCGCATACGAAGCGCCGGCCCGCATTTCGGCGGCAACCCATATGGCTTCCATGATTTCCTGTTCGGTCGCGCCCTTCTGCATGGCGAGCGTGGTGTGGCCACGGATGCAATAGGGGCACTGAGTGACATGCGCCACCGCGATTGCAATCAGTTCCTTGGTTTTCGACGGTAGCGCACCATCGGCAAAGACGCGCTGGCCGAAAGCCCGGAAAGCGGCGTAGATTTCCGGCGCAAGCTCGCGCCGCTTTGCTGCCAGTTCTTTCGTAACGTCGGGGTAGGTGTCGTGTTCCATGGCAAATTCTCCTTGCAGTTCAATCGTGTCTTGATTAGCGGTGTCCACTGTCCAAGTGATGCGGCGCCACTCTCAGGTTCCAATCCCTACCGTGCGAGCTTGGCACCGATACGCAACTGCTGTTCGGCCTCGGCGCCGATCTGCGCGACGAGCTTGGCCGCGCTCTCGACATTCTTGATCAGGTCGACCACTTCACCGGCCCAGACCACTGCCGTATCGTAATCACCCGCGCCGGCCGCGGTTTGATACGCAGGGCGTTCGCTTTCAAGGGCAGCCTCCAGAACACTCTCACGACCGTGCCAACGCTCCATGAAGCGATTGCGAAGGGCGCGCCCAGGGTATGCCTCGGGCCAGGCGTAGCCGCGGACCACGTCGAACACGTTGGTACGTGCCGTCTCGTTGCCGCGCGCAGCAACAATGCGTTGTTTCGCCGCCTCCGGCCCCAGTGCCTCGGCGCTCGCGTAAAAGCGCGTACCGATTAGAGCCCCGTGGGCGCCCAACATCAGCGCGGCCGCCAAGCCACGGCCGTCGGCAATGCCGCCGGCCGCCACCACCGGTGTCGTTGCCACCGCATCCACCACAGCCGGCACCAACGGCAGCGTGGCGCGACCACCCCATGGCCTCCGGCTTCCGTGCCTTGGGCCACGATAATGTCGGCTCCAGCTTCTTGGGCCAGCCGCGTTTCTGCAAGGTCTTGCACTTGGCAAATCAGTTTGCACCCTGCCGACTTGATGGCGGAAGCGAAAGGTCTTGGATCGCCGAACGACAGCATGACCGCGTGCGGTTGGTAGCCCAGCACCAGATCAACCACGCTGCTATTCGTGGACCAGGTGATCAATCCGACGCCCCAAGGCTGCGCGGTCGCGTCCTTCACGCAGGATAATTCCGTGCACAGCCAGGCAGGGTCCCCGTAACCACCGCCAACCAACCCCAACCCGCCGGCGTTGGAAACGGCTGCCGCCAAGTGCCCGCCCGATACGCCACCCATTGGCCCGAGTACGATCGGATGCCGGAGTCCAAACATTTCAGTCAATGTGGTGACGATCACGTTGAGTGGCCTTGATTCATTGCGGGAAGAGCGGCTAAGCCCTATCTTTCTCGGCTGTTGCAAATCGATGGGCAAGCCGTCGCCGAACGGCGACCTCTCCGCGAAGGCGGGAATGGCGATCGCAAGAGGAGCGTGGCACCGATCCAAGAAACGCGCGGCAAGGTCCGGGATAGTGCATGTGCGCTAATTGAGTTCTACCAGGAAATTCGCATCAAACAGTGGATTCTCATCCGCTCCATTCTTCGCATAGCCGCGTGGATTGCACACTACCCGTGTTCCATTCACGAAGTAGTCGAAGCTGTCATGGGTATGTCCGTGTATCCATAGTCGCGCGCGGCGGCCATCGATCAGGCGCTCGGCATCGGAGACAAAGCATGCATTCAGGAGCGAATTGGCAAATCTGGGATGGATGCTCTTGCGCGATGGCGCGTGATGGGTGACTACCACCGTTGACCCGGCGAACGGTTCGGACAGCTTGCGCTCGAGCCATCCAGCATGGATATTGAATAGTGCCGCTGAATCAGCAGGTGTAAACAGCGTCTCCGGCGTGTCGCCGATGTGGATTCTGCTGAAATCGTACATGAAGCGCTGCGCTTCCCGTATCGCCGCTACCTGTTGCTCACCCTCTCCGAACAGCATGAAATCCGTCCATAGCGTAGTTCCGAGAAAGCGCACGCCCTTGATGATGACTTCGTCGTTGTCAAGTACGCGGACATTGGTTCCGGCACATTGCAGCCTGAGCGCGTCGACACTACCTACAATGCTGCCGCCGTAGAATTCGTGATTTCCGGGAACATAAAGCACCGGCTTGGCAAAACCTGATGCCCACGCGGCCCCCTCCCGCTGGCGAGCGATGTCGCCCGCCAGGATTGCCACATCGGCATCATTCTCGGGCAGCGTTAGGGTACCGCGGCTCAGATGCAGATCGGAGAGGATGTTGAGTTTCACGACGGTGTGATTCTTCCTGACGGTGTCAGGATGTCGGGCACAAGCGAATCCCAATTGCAGATCACCGCACGCTCCGTCCGGCTCGACGGTAGCGTCCGGGATTCGGACAAACCGCGCTTCGCTCGAATGCACTCATGCAATTATATATCAAAGTATGATATAAAGTGTTCATGAAAGGCCGCGTGCAGGAAGTGCCCGACCGCCGCATGTCAAAAGCCGATCTCGAAAAACTTGGTCAGTTTCGCCACGAACTTCGCCGCTATCTTCACTTCTGGAGAGGAGGGCGGCAAGCAGCCACGACTTGCCGAGCGGGCACCGACGCGATGATGGCGGGGGTTGCCGTAGGCCGGGATTGCGCCGCCCGCTGCGTTTGAGCGGGGGCGCCATTCAGACGCGGGCCCACCGTCGTCGAGATTGACCGGGAGACTGGTACCGTGAGCAAAATATTGCCGGGCACTTCGGCGCCGGCTGCCGGAACAGAGGCTCCTCTGGAGATGCTTTCCGCTTGCCACGGCCGCGTCGAGAGCCAGTGTGCGACGTTGAGGCGTCTGGTACCGCACCTGGCTGAACACGGCGCCAACGAGGAGGCCCGCAACGCTGCGACCAACTTGATGCGCTACTTCGACACCTCGGCCAGACACCATCATGCCGATGAGGAAGAGGATCTATTTCCTGCGTTGATCGAATCGATGGCCGGCTCGGACGCGGTTTGCCTGCGTGAAATGATCGAAGGGCTGACTGCCGATCACCGCGCACTGGAGGCGAGTTGGCGGCGACTACGCGATGTGCTCGAACGCATTGTTGCCGGCGAATCCGCGTCACTCGCATCAGATGATGTTGAAGCATTGGTCGTACTCTACGAACGCCATATTGAGCGCGAGGAAGAGGAACTGTTGCCGATGGCAGCGCGGCTGTTGAGCGATGATGATCTCGCTCGTGTCGGCCGCGCCATGCGCGAGCGCCGAGGAATCGGAGACGTATAGCAATGTGCGCGAACGTGACTGAAGGGAGCGTCATCTCACATGTGAGCCAGGACCCAGATCGCAAACCTGTTCCGTGCTTCCAATGCGGAGAGGTGGTACCTATATCCGAGGCGAAGAGCTTTGAGGCCGTGGATTATGTCATCTACTTCTGCGGTCTGGACTGTTATGCAGAGTGGGCAGCGCAGGAGGATTGACTTGAATGCTTACCGCGGAAGGACTGATGCGCTGCATTGTGTCCTGTGGGTGGCATGCGCATCAAAGCGCAACGGGTCATCGGGTGGGTAGGCGGTCGCACGACGCCGCGGGTCCGCAGTGAGCGAAAAGAAGCGCATTCTTACCGGGGTACGGCCGACCGGTCCATTGCACCTCGGGCACTATGCGGGAGCACTGGATAACTGGGTCAAGCTGCAACGCGAATACGAGTGCTACTTCCTGATCGCCGACTACCAGGTCTCGGATTACGCCGGCGATCTTCCACGCGTGCGGAACGCCATCTGGGAAGTGGCGCTCGACTGGCTGGCGGTTGGACTTGATCCCGAAGGCAGCAGCTTCGTCATCGAAAGCATGGTACCGGAGCACGCGGAGCTGATGACATGGCTTGCTTGGTTCATGCCCGTCGGGATGCTCGAACGCAACCCCACGCTCAAGGCGGAGATGGACGCGATTGAACATCCCGGCGACGCGACGACAAAGGGTAAGTCGATTCCGGTGGCGTTCTACATCTACCCCGTGATGCAAGTCGCGAACATCCTCATGACCCGTGCCCATCTCGTGCCGGTGGGCGAGGACCAGCTGCCACACATCGAACTGACGCGGGAGGTCGCGCGACGATTCAATCGCGAGTTCAAGCCGATTTTTCCTGAGCCGGACGCCCTCGTGGGGCGCGTCCCGCGTTTGGTGGGCGTAGATGGCAATGCCAAGATGAGCAAGTCACGCGGCAACACAATCGACCTCCGGGACAGCGCCGAAACCGTGGCGGGAAAGGTGCGTCGCATGTATGGCGGCCCTCCTCGCGGCGCGAAGGAGCCGGGCAGGGTGGAAGAGAACCCCATCTTCTTATACCTGGAAGCGTTCGACCACGACGCTGCGCAAGTGCGGGACCTGAAAGAGCGCTACGAGCGCAGGGGCGTGAGCAATAAGGAGTTGAAGGATCGGTTGACAGCGGCCCTGTATGAACTGCTCGAGCCCATGCGCGAACGCAGGGTGAAATACGAATCGAATATGTCGCAGGTGCGCGAAGCGCTCGAACAGGGCACGAAACGCGCTCGCACGATCGCCCGGGAAACGATGGAGTTGGTGCGGGACGCGCTCGATCTCAACTACCTCGGGAAATACTGATGCGGCATCCAAACGCTCCACTTGGCCGCGCCAACAAGAAGAGCGGATGCCCCCGGACTGGCCGGCTCCATCGCGGACGGGCGCGGCCGCCGCTCGCGAGCACGAACTACCCTTGGTGACGAAACGGTAACGCACAGACTCCGTCAGGGTGCGAGAAGTGCTCCGAGCCGCATTCGCAATTCTGGCAAAAGCTCCTGTTCAAACCCGGAATTGCGTTGCAACCATGGCGCATTACGCGGCGACGGATGGGGCAGCGCGATGTATTGCGGAGCATACTCGCGCCATGCTTTGGTCGTTTCAGCCAATGACGATTTGCGGCGGCTGCCCAGAAAGTGGCGCTGCGCATGCTGCCCGATCAGCAACGTCATTTCAATCTGCGGAAGCTTGGCCAGCAATTGGGTGAGCCACAGCTCCGCGCATTCACGACGCGGGGGCAGGTCACCGCTGCTGCCTCGCCCGGGATAGCAATACCCCATCGGAATGATCGCAATGCGCGATTCATCGTAAAAAATGTCTTTGCCCACCCCCATCCACCCGCGCAGGCGCTCGCCGCTCGCATCGTCCCAGGGAATGCCGGTAGTGTGTACGCGCATGCCGGGGGCCTGCCCTACGATAAGGATGCGGGACGTTTCCGCGGCCTGCAAAACAGGTCGCGGGCCGAGGGGCAGATGCGCGGCGCATGCGCGGCAGTTGCGCACTGCGGCCAGCAAGGATTCCATTGTCGGATGGTTCGATTGGGCCACGGGGCACTTCTCGTTGCTGACGAATTTCGACTATAGCCGATACGGAGCGCAAGAGCGGAAACAAGGTAGGTCTCGAAGTCCGGGAGGCGTCGAGAAGGAAACGGAAAGTGGAGGCGCACAGTCATGGCAAAGGAATTCAAAATTGGCGATCATGTGACCTGGAACTCCGAGGCCGGGCACGTCCGCGGCACAGTCATCAAGGTGCACACAAAAAGACGTTGATTACAAGGGTTATACCCATCACGCGAGCGAGGACGCACCACAATATGAAATCAAGAGTGACAAGACCGATCACATCGCGATCCACAAAGGGACGGCGCTGAAAAGATTGAATGGCTGAGTGATCATGTCATTGGTCCCGGCTCACGTCGAAAGCCATACGTGACCTGCCCTTCGCTGATGCCCATCTACACACCATGAGGACGACCCGCGACGAATGCGATACACCGGCTCGACGTGAGCCACCCGGGGTGCGCATGGTCGCCGAGTTGTCTGGCCTGTCGCCCGCGTATTTCGGCATGGTCATGGCAACGGGCATCGTCTCGCTCGCGGCTCACCTGCTGGCCATGCCAGGCATAGCGCAAGCACTGTTTCAACTCAATATTGTCGTCTACGCCGTCCTGTGGCTGCTGACTGTTTTGCGCATGGCCCGCTACCCGCACCGGTTCTTCGGCGACATGATCGATCATCTGCGCGGGCCTGGGTTCTTCACGACCGTGGCCGGCACGAGCGTCCTCGGGAGCCAGTTCGTGTTGCTCGCGGCTGACTATCGCGCAGGCACGGTCCTCTGGGTCATCGCGCTCTTGCTCTGGATCTTGCTGACATACACGATATTTGCGGGCTTCACCATCAAGGAGCACAAACCAACCCTCGATCAGGGGATCAGCGGTGCCTGGCTGCTCGCGGTCGTGGCGACACAATCAATCGCGGTTCTCAGTGCGTTGCTCGCGACCCACATCGGTCAGCCCGGGAAACTGGAGATGAACTTCCTCGCGCTCTCAATGTGGTTGTGGGGTGGAATGCTTTACATCTGGATGATGTCCCTGATCTTCTACCGCTACACCTTCTTCCCGTTTTCCCCCGGCGATCTGTCCCCACCGTACTGGATCAACATGGGTGCAATGGCGATCTCGACGTTGGCGGGGTCACTGCTCATTCTCAACGCCTCCGACGCGCCGTTTCTGCTCTCGCTGCAGCCCTTTATCAAAGGCTTTACGGTCTTCTACTGGGCGACCGGCACCTGGTGGATACCCATGCTGGTGGTTCTCGCGGTGTGGCGTCACCTGTATCGGCGCTTCCCGATGAAATACGATCCGCTTTACTGGGGCGCGGTGTTTCCCCTGGGAATGTATGCTGCCAGCACCCACGAGATGATCGCGGCGATGGGATTCGATTTCCTCAAGTTCCTGCCACCGGTCTTTCTCTACATCGGACTTGCCGCGTGGACGGCGGCATTTACTGGACTTGCCTTGGATCTGTTGCGCCGCGTCCGCGCATTTCGATCCTAGTCGCCCGCGGGACCAGCCGGCGACGGTATCGCAACCGGAGGCAACTCTCACGATGGTTTTCGAGACTTCCGTTCAGCTGTCACCCCGAGATGCACCGAAACATCGATGCCGGACCAATCGCGGTAACGCTGGCTTGTTCAACTATACGGAGTTGGGCGATGGCACAGTCTAGACAGCAAAGGCCGGTATTCTTCAATCTTTTGCAGATTCAGATGCCGGTGGGTGCATTGACCTCCATTGCGCATCGGATCACGGGCATGCTATTGGCGTTCAGCATTCCATTCGGCATTTATGTTCTTGACGTATCGCTTCAAGGTCCACTTGGCTATACACAGGTAAGCGCGATGCTCGGCAAGGCACCGGTCAAGGGCGCGCTGATCGTGTTGGCTTGGGTGCTGGCGCACCATCTGTTGGCCGGAATCCGGCATCTGCTGAGCGACGTGGACATCGGTTCGCAGCTTCCGGCGGCGCGTCGCAGCGCCTGGTTCGTCAACGTGGGCGGCGTGGCGGCGGCGTTGTTCGTAGCTGGACTAATGCTATGAGGAAGACTGTCACCGGACTGCGCGCATGGTTGGTGCAGCGGGCAAGCGCCATATTCATGCTCTTTTATATGGCATTTGTCTTCGCCCATTTCATTGTCGACCCTCCGCATTCCTACACGGCGTGGCATGGCTGGATGACAAGCGCATTTGTCAGCATCATCACCGCCGTCTTCTTCGCTGCCTTGCTTGCGCATGCCTGGGTGGGTGTTCGCGATGTGATCATGGATTACGTTCAACCGATTGCCGTTCGTGTTTGCCTACTCGCGTCGCTAGCTCTTGCCCTTACGGCGACTGGGGTATGGGTTCTGCGAATTCTGTGGCTGCCGCACGGCTAACGGAAGCGCGAGTTCAAGGCAACTCGGCAGGAGGCACTGATGAAGTTTTCGATTTTCCGCTACAACCCGGAACAGGACGAGAAACCGTATATGCAGGCGTTCGAGATCGTTCTCGAGCCAACGGATCGGATGCTTCTTGACGTAATTCTGCGCATCAAGGTTCAGGATGATTCTCTTACCATCAGAAAGTCCTGCCGCGAAGGGGTATGCGGCTCCGACGCGATAAATATCAATGGCCGCAATGGATTGGCGTGTATCACGCCAGTCCGGGAATTGAAGGAGCCCGTAGAGTTGCGCCCCCTGCCGAGCTTCCCGGTCATTCGGGACCTGGTGGTCGACATGACCCAGTTCTTCAAGCAGTATCACTCGATCAAGCCCTACTTGATCAATGACGAACCGGTGCCGGAAAAGGAACGTCTGCAATCGCCGGCAGACCGTAACCAGCTGGACGGTCTGTACGAGTGCATTCTGTGTGCGTGCTGCACCACCCAGTGCCCTTCGTTTTGGTGGAACCCCGACAAGTTCGTCGGGCCGGCCGGCCTGTTGCAGGCATATCGATTTATTATTGACAGCCGGGATCGGGCCACCGAGGAACGTCTGGATGACTTGAACGATCCTTTTCGGCTATTCCGTTGTCGCACGATCATGAACTGCACCGAGGTTTGCCCCAAAGGTCTGGCACCGTCCCGTGCGATCGAGAAGATCAGGCTGATGATGGTCAAGCATTCGCTTTGAGGGACGCAATGGCGGGTCGTTGGTCAGTGACGACAAGGCGTGCATAATCTACGAGTGAGTAGGACCCGCATCTCGAGTGGGCGCACGGCCAGTCGCCCGAGGGTCGAGTCAGAATACGCTGGACGCCGGCCACAAAGCGCTTGCGCGTGGTAATTTGCTCTCAGGACCTTGGGAGCTGCCCCTTCCAGTCGCGGAACACGTCGATGTCCATCCCGTCCGGAAAGAACAGGAGACCGGGCGCGTGGCCCGGCGTATCAGTGACGCCATACTGCCAGACGATTGCCTTGGTGACGCGGTCGATGACGATGACGCGATGTCGCGCGTCGTCGTTCGCAATTACGTTGCCGTTCTGAAGCTCAAGCGCGAGGGATGGATGGTCGAGCATCGACTCGCCTTCACGCACGAAGTATTCCCACGTGATCTTCCGCGTCTTCGGATCGAAGATGACGATGCGGCCTGGTTTCGAGAAGTCGGCGACGATGATCTGCTCGTCGCGCGTCGGGAATGCGTCGGACGGATAGCGGATGCCGGGCGCCCGCACGCTCCAGACGACCTTGCCGTCGCGCGTGATCCGGGTGATCCAGGCGTCGGTGATCTCGGTGACGAGGATGTCACCGTTGGCGAGCGGCGTCGACCCGTTCGGATACGCAAACGAACGCGGCGGGTCGTGCTTGCATATGCCCTCTTTGCCCCACTGGCCGATGACCGTCGAGGTCTCCGGGTCGATGAACTGAATCCGGCAATTTCGGATGTCGGCCGTCACCACCTTGCCGTCGGCCAGCAGGTGCGCGTCGTCCGGATAGTTGAAATAGCCGGGCTTGTTGCCCTTGGTGTCCGATGCGCCGAAGGTCCACGTGAGCGAGCGCGTCTCGTAGTCGACGATGTGGATGTCGTAATTGTCCTCCTCGTTGACCATCAGCCGACGGCCGTCGGGCGAGAAGAACACGTCGTCGTTGCCGCGGTATATCTTGAGATTGGGGGATGGAAATTCCCAGACGATGCGCTTGTCGGGCGCGATCTCGATGAGGCGATTGTTGCGGCGGTCGGCGATCACGATCGGGTACGGTAGCGGGCCGGCCCACGCGGTCACCGGATTCTCGCGCGAGCCGGTGACCGGCGGGATCGAGGGCAACACTGCACCGCTCGACACAATGCCGGCACCGACCATTTCCGGCGTGACGGTAACTGGCTGCCCAGCAGGTTTCGCGTACTTCGGCCCCGCCGCATGGGCGGAAGGACAGAGCGAAAAGCTGAAGACCACGAGGGCGGTGAGCCATTGCCTTGCGACGTGCGCGATGCGAAGCGTTTTTTTCATCGGAAAATACCTCGGTCAATCGCGCCGGTTCAGGCCGGTTCCCATTGCCGTCGTGCGGCTCGCAGTCTGGTCATCGTATCGATCCACGCATCCTTCTCACGCCACGGCACGACGGTTGGTCTAAGGGACAGGGTCATGATCATGGCGAATCGATCGCTGATCCTGCTGGCCCTTCGTGGTCGGTGCGGATTCATGCGTCCATGTCGGCTGCCGCTTCGCGGATCAGATCGGTGCGAATACCCCGAGCGGCGATTTTGTCACCGCGACCATCACGATATAGCCAAATGTCGCGATCGCAGCAATGAACGCTGCAACGCGCGTGCGCCTTGTCCTGCCGCGCTTCAACGCAATCGTACCCAATACGATATAGACGAGGAGCCCGACAATCTTGGCCACGAGCCAGCCGCGCATTGCCGCGGCGCCGAGTTGCCAGGCCAGCCACAGCGCCGCGGCGAGCAATACCGTGTCGACTACGTGCGGGAAAACCTTTACCCAGGGCTGCCGGAGCCTTTGCGGCGACCAAACCATCCAGCCGCCGCGCAGGATGAACAGTGAAATGGACAGCGCCGCGGCGCCCATGTGGATGTGCTTGATCGCGGCAAAGCTGAGGGGCATGTGGGTGAGCTATGGACGGTGCACGAAGCATGCCGCCTATCATCGCGTCTTCTCGTCCGTGGCCGCGCATAACCCTTCACCGTTCGAATCACGAGTCTTGATTGCATTTTGCGCTGGCACGATCGAAATCTTGTGAGCAAGAGTCTTCTCGGCATCCAGGCCCGCGCCTGCCGCGAGGCCCGCGTTGAATGCGCTTCCCTGCGCCTGTGCTTCCTGGTCTGCCAGCCGCTTTGCGTCGAGGATGCGGATGTCGCGCCCATCGATCTCGATCAGCCCCTGCGTCTCGAGTTCGTGCAGCACTCGCGAGAAATACTCGGGGGTCAGCGAAAGCCGGGACGAGATCGTGGCCTTGCTGGCTGGCAGCGATACGGTACGCAACTCGGCGGCGTCGCGGTTGTCGAGGACCTGATCGCGTAGCAGATAGCGGATGACGCGTTGCCGTCCCGAGTGCAGCGCGTACGTCTCGACATCGCGCACCAGCCCGTGCATCTTGCGGGACATGCCGCCAAGCATTCGCAGCGCGAAGCGGTGGTCGCGCACGATTTCGGCAATGACGGCCTGCTTGGAAACGCTCAGCAGCAGGCTATCGGTGAGTGCCTGCGAGTTCAGGAAGTAGGGCCGATCGGTGAACATGATCGCCTCGCCGAAACTCTGACCGGCGCCCATCACCTCGACGACCTTCTCCTGTCCGCTGGGCGCCAGCATGAACAGCTTGACCTGGCCCGTGACGATGACAAAGAACTCGTTGCAAGGGTCGCCTGCCCGAAACACAATCTCCCCGCGCGTCGAGCCGCCGCAACGTCGAACCTGCAGCCACGTCACGCAGTTCATCGGGGCTCAAAGCGTTGAAAAGCGGCAGCAACGCGAGGTATTTCGGTACATCGAACGCGCGTCCCTCCATAACCGCCTCGACTGTAGTTGGGCGGTCCAATTGTACCGGGATAGAAGCGCCGAGGATCGTCTCGACTCAGGCTAGGCGCACCACGGTTGCCAGCAGCAGCCCTGCAACGACGTTGTGAGCCAGCGCCAGTGGAAGCGGCAGCACCGTCGCCACCATCAGCCATCCCAAACCGAGCTGAAGCACCAGCAGCACCAGCAGTGCGGCGCCGTCGCGCCGCCTCTGGCCACGTAGCGCTGCCGTACCGAGCGGTATCAGTACCAGCAGTGCCAGCAGCGCTCCGCCGCGATGCACGACCTGCGCGAGCGCCCCGCTCGGGTTGAGCGGCATTGGCGTTGCGCCGAACACCGGCTCGCGCCAGGGGTTCAGCATTTCCCAAGGCCAGCCAGCAGCCTCGGCCGCGCGCAAACAATCGCCGGGAGCGGCGCAGCTCAGGCCGGCATAGGACGCGCTCACCAGTGCGCCGAGCGCCACTTGGGCGAGCAACACCGCTACGCCCACCCACGCCCAGATCCGCAGCATCGGCCATCCAGGCTCGGTAACCCGGGCCACCAGCCGCCAGCTGAGGGCCAGCATTAGCAGGCCGCCCAACAGATTCCCGATCGCCACTGCGGGTGTCCGCGCACCTGCGGTCCACCGCCCGAGGACAGCCAAGCCTATCGCCAGCGTCAGCATCGCGAGCGCCAGCGCGCCTTCGCGTAGTAGCCATGGCCGGTTGCCAAAACACACCATGACGATTGTGGTTATAGCCAGCAACGCCAACACGGCGATCAACCGGTGTGCCAATCGCGCGACGGTGACGGCGTCGCTGTCTGCGACAGCGGGCTCACGATTTTGTTGCACTGCACGCAACCGACTGCCGTAGCACTGCGGCCATTCGCTGCAGCCAAGGCCGGCATTCGACAGACGGATAAATGCGCTGAGGGACGTGATAGCGAGTACGAGCGCCGCAGCGACCAACGCTAGGCGGCGCAGCCACGCATGGCGTCGCTGCGAGAGAGTCATTTCGGGGTCTGGATTAGCGGGCTCGGGCGCGGAGCGTAGCAGTCGCGCACGAATCCGTGCACTCGCGAGATCGCGTTTTCTTATCCTAGTTCAAGTAAATCGTTTCGCGCTCGTCACAGACTCTCGCGAGGTCCGATCCACTGTCCAACGGAGATGCCATGAGCGACATGACGCAAGCCGAGGAGAAGGTGCCAATGATGCAGCAGCTCCTCGACAACCCATTTCTTCTCCTGTTCCTGGGCGTGCTGATTCCGATGATCGTCTACACGCTGTGGGGCGTGATCGACATCCTCACCGTGCCGCTGGCACCGTAACCGGACGAGGACCAGGAACATGAGCGCCATCCTGCCCCCGGCAGAGCGACTTTGGTGGAAGCACCCGCTGGACCGCGTCGAAGGCGCGTGGATCGTGATCGCGCTGATCTGGTGCCTGATCATGTTCGCGATGATGGTCGGCTGGCACGTCTGGGGGAAGCAGAATCTCTCGACCGAGACGTACCGGACCACACCGGAGCAGTTCACCGCCAAGGCCCAGGCCGTCGTCGACAAGTACACCGTTCGCACCGAGACGGACAGCAAGACGCCCGTCGTCGCGCCCCCTCCGGGTAGCGATGTCTACATGATCGCGCGGCTGTGGAGCTTCTGGCCGATCCTCGAGCTCGAGAAGGACAAGACCTATCGGCTGCACCTCACGTCGATGGATTACAACCACGGGTTCTCACTTCAGCCCGCGAACATCAACATCCAGATCGTTCCGGGATACGAGCACGTGGTGACCGTTACGCCCAACCGTGCCGGGACCTACTCGGTGGTGTGCAACGAATATTGCGGCATCAACCATCACACGATGGTCGGCCGCATCTATGTCAAGTAAGGCGGAGGCCACCATGTCCGGTACTACGACGTATCGCACCTGCCCCCGTTCGGGCCTGCAGTTCGAGGCGCAGGCCGAGAAGCTGATGATCGTCAACGCGGTCGCGGGCGTGGTGTTCCTGCTTATCGGCGGCATCCTGGCGGTCGGGATCGTGTTGACCCGCTGGCCGGCGATCCACTGGCTCGAGGCCGACACCTTCTATCAGGTGCTCACGGCGCACGGCATCGACATGCTGATCTTCTGGATCATATTCTTCGAGATCGCAGTCCTCTACTTCTGCTCATCGACGCTGCTGCGGTGCCGACTTGCGACTCCCAAGGTGGCGTGGGCTGCCTTCGCGCTGATGGTGATCGGCGCGGTCATGAACAATGTGGCCGTCTACCAGGGCAGCTCCAGCGTGATGATGACATCGTACGTGCCGATGATGGCCGCGCCGTCGTTCTATCTCGGGCTGATCCTGTTCGCGGTGGGTGCGCTGATCGGCTGCTTCGTGTTCCTGGGCACGCTGGTCATCGCCAAACGCGACAAGACCTACACCGGCTCGGTGCCGCTGGTGACGTTCGGCGCCACGACGGCCTGCATCATCGCGGTGTTCACGATCGCGTCGGGTGCAATCATCCTGATCCCCACGTTCCTGTTGTCGGTGGGCGTGGTCAAGGCGGTCGATCCGCTGGTCTACCGCACGATCTGGTGGGCTTTCGGCCACTCGTCGCAGCAGATCAACGTCGCGGCGCATATTTCCATCTGGTACGCCGTGGCGGCCATCGCGTTCGGCGCCAAGCCGATGTCCGAACGCGTGAGCCGCGGCGCGTTCCTGCTCTACATCCTGTTCCTGCAGCTTGCGAGCGCGCATCACCTGCTGGCCGATCCGGGACTTTCGACCAACTGGAAGGTCGTCAACACCAGCTACTTCATGTACTTCGCGGTATTGGCCTCGATGATCCACGGCCTGACGATTCCCGGCGCGATGGAAGTGGCACAGCGCAAGAAGGGGTTCAACAAGGGCCTGTTCGAATGGCTGCGCAAGGCGCCGTGGGGCAACCCGGTGTTCTCGGGGGTGTTCATCTCCATCATCGGCTTCGGCTTTCTCGGCGGCATCTCCGGCGTGATGATGGGCACCGAGCAGCTGAACATGATCATCCACAACACGATCTACGTGCCGGGGCATTTCCACGCCACGGTCGTGATAGGCACGACGCTGTCGTTCATGGCGTTGACCTACTTCCTGATTCCGGTGCTGTTCAGGCGCGAGATGATCGCCCCGGGCCTGGCGAAGTGGCAGCCCTATCTCTTCGGCCTGTCGATGTACTTCTTCTGCCTGGTGATGATGGGGGCCGGCACGCTGGGCGTCTCGCGTCGCCACTGGGACATGGCCTTCAGCGGCGCGCCGCTGGCCTACGAGTGGCCGGGCGCGGCCTACCTGATGATGGGGCTGGTCGGCATCGCCGGCATCGCGGCCATTGTCGGCGGGGCGATCTACATCTACGTCACCGTCGGATCGCTGCTGTGGGGCAAGCGTCTGGACACCGGTGCGCAAAGCAAGATGTTCACGCCGATCCCGCCTACCGCGCCGACGGCGGCCGTGCAAGGCTACGGCTCGATCGGCTTCGCGGCACCCGGTACCTTCGCGCTGGCCATGGTGTTCCTCGCGGCTTTCGTGCTGTACTACTTCATCAACTGGAAGTATCTGTCCCAGGTCTGGGGCCTGAGCTGACGTGAGCACGCGCAGATTTGCCCGCCAGCGGGCGCGCAGATGACTCAAGGCGAGCCACGCTGGCGGTGACCGCGCCCGACAGCTGGGAGTCACCCGATCGCGGCAGCGGCACCCTCCGCACCCCGAGCGGCTGGCGGCCTCGCCCGCACGGTCCTGGGGCTGTTCAAGCTGCGCATCGGCGTGATGATCATGATCACCGCGCTGGTCGGACTTGCCGTCGCGCCGGGCCCGGCACTCGGCGTCGCGCAGGTGATCGTGCTGGCGCTGTCGGTGCTGGCGTCGGCAGCGGCCGCGGGCGCGTTCAACCAGTACGTCGAAGTCGACACCGACCGGCTCATGGCGCGCACGCGCGGTCGCGCCTTCGTCACCGGCGCGCTGCCACACTCGCGCGCTTGGCTGGTGCTGATTGCGCTGTTGCTGGCTGCCGCGGTAGGGTCGGCGTGGGTCGGGTTGAACGCGGCGGCTGCGCTGTACACGTTTCTCGGCGCATTCTTCTACGGCGTCGTGTACACGTTGTGGTTGAAGCGGCGCAGCTGGCTCAACATCGTGGTCGGCGGCCTCGCCGGCAGCTTTGCCGTGCTGGCGGGCGCGGCCGCGGTCGATCCGCAGATCGGTCCGCTGCCGCTGCTATTGGCTCTGGTGCTGTTTCTGTGGACGCCGCCCCACTTCTGGAGCCTCGCGATTGCCAATCAGGCCGACTATGCGGCCGCCGGCGTGCCGATGCTGCCGGTGGTGGTCGGCCCACAACGCGCGGCGCACATCGTGCTGGGCAACACGGTGGCGCTGGTCGCTGCATCGCTGCTGCCCGCGTTCTTCGGCGCCGGGCCGATCTACCTGGTCGGGGCGGCGTTGGGTGGCGCGCACTTCATTCACAAGGCCTGGAGGCTGTCGCGTGCGCCGAGCCGCAAGACCGCCATGGCGGCGTTCTTCGCATCGCTCGTGCAACTGAGTCTGGTACTCGCCGCCGCCACGATCGACGGCCTGTTGCGATGAGCCTTTGGAGTCTGGTGGCGCTGGTGTACGCCATGCTCGTGGCGCCCCCCGCGACTGCACAGGATGAAGCGGCCAACGCGACCGCGCTCGACCCCGCGACCGCGCTGCGCGCCAGCGAGGCCGCGGTCGGTCGTGCCGTGGGTGAACATCTGCTGCTGGATCGCCGGGAGCGGCCGGTGCGGTTGACCGACTATCGTGGCAAGCCGTTGTTGGTGAGCTTCATCTACACCGGCTGCTTCAAGGTCTGCCCCACCACGACCCAATCGCTCGCCGTGGCGGTGGAGCAGTTGGCCGCAGGTGTTCGGCGCCGACAGGTTCAACGTCGTCAGCGTCGGCTTCAATCAACCCTTCGATTCGCCGACCGCGATGCGGGCATTTGCCGCGCAGATGGGCATCGCGGCATCGAACTGGGACTTCCTCAGTCCGGCGCCGGGCGCCGTCGAGGCGCTGTTGAGCGACTTCGGCTTTCGGTATGTCGCGACGCCCGCCGGAATCGACCATGTCCTGACGGTGTCGGTGCTCGATGCCCAGGGTCGCATCCACGCGCAGGTCTACGGCGAGCGCCTGTCGCGCGACCAGCTTGGCGAGCCGCTCCGCCGATTGCTGAACGACGCACCCCTGCAACCCGGGCACGTCGCTGGCGGAAATGGTCCAGCGCGTGCGCATTCTGTGCACGGTGTACGACCCGAAGACCGGCGAGTATCGCTACGACTATGGGCTGATCCTCGAGATCGCCGGTGGCGTGACGTTCGCGGTGGCGATGGCCTGCTTCTTCCTTCTCGAATGGCGCACCCGGCGGCGGATGCGTCGACTCGCCCGGCCGGTCGCCGCCCCGCTGGCCGAAACGCAGCACTGAGGTGCCATGCACCCGCTGCGCGCCATCCGCCTTCACGCGCTGGCTGGCTTCCGCCGGCTCGAGCGGGTATTCGACTCCGCGTTCGGTTCCGGCCTGAACCCGTTGCGCCACCTCGGCGCGCTGGGCTTCATGCTGTTCTGGCTGCTGGCCGTCAGTGGCATCTACCTGTATGTGGTGCTCGACACCTCGGCCGAGGGTGCCTATCGATCGATCGACCAGCTATCGCGCGAACCGTGGCAACCGGGCGGCATATTGCGCAGCCTGCATCGCTACGCGGCGGACGGACTCATCGTCGTGACGCTCGCCCACTTGCTGCGCGAGGGGCTGTACGGTCGCTACAGCGGCTTTCGCCGGTTCTCCTGGCTGACCGGCATCCCGTTGCTGCTGCTGTCATACGTGAATGCGATCGGCGGCTTCTGGCTCAACTGGGACCAGCTCGGCCAATTCTCCGCGCTGGCCACCGCGGAATGGCTGGACTGGTTGCCGCTGTTCGGGTCGCCGTTGACGCGCAATTTCCTCGGTGCGGACGCGGTGAGCGACCGGCTGTTCTCGCTGTTCGTGTTCGTGCACATCGGCGTGCCGCTGCTGCTGGTATTCGCCTTGTGGTTTCACGTTCAGCGCGTCGCGCGCGCGACGGTGTTCCCGCCGCGGCGGCTGGCCATTGGCACGGCGGTCACCCTGCTGGCGTTGGCGCTGGCGGCGCCGGTGGCGAGTCAGGGGCCGGCCAATCTTGTCGTGGCGCCCACGGCTTTGGCGTACGACTGGCTGCTGCTGTTCGTGCATCCGCTGACTTACTCCACGTCGCCCGCATTCGTCTGGTTTGCGTTGGCGGGCGCGCTGCTGGTGCTGTTCGCGCTCCCCGTCATGCCGCAGCCCGCGCCAGCGCCGATCGCCGTGGTCGACGCGGAGAACTGCAATGGCTGCCGCCGCTGTTTCGACGACTGTCCCTACGCCGCCGTGACCATGGTGCCGCACCCGATCGCGAGGCATGCGCGAGCTGGCAAAGGTGGACGCCGACCTGTGCGCAAGTTGCGGCATCTGTGTCGGCGCCTGCCCGTCATCGTCGCCGTTTCGAAGTGACTGCTGAGCTCGTGACCGGCATCGACATGCCGTCGGCGCCGATCGGCATGCTGCGCCGCCGACTCGTGAAAGGCCTGGCCGCGCTCGGCAATCAACCGTGCAAGATCGCCGTGTTCGGCTGCGACCACGGCGTCGATGTCCGGCGGCTGGCCGGCCCCGATGTGGCTGCCTTCAGCCTGATGTGTGCCGCGCAATTGCCGCCGTCGTTCGTCGAGTACGCGTTGCGCGATGGCGCCGCGGGCGTCCTGGTCACCGCCTGCGCCGAAGGCAGTTGCGAATACCGCCTCGGTCAGCGATGGACCGCCGAGCGGCTGCAGGGAACCCGCGAGCCGCACCTGCGCGCCTCGGTGCCACGCGAGCGACTCGCGTTGGCATGGGCCGGCGCCGGCGACGAGCCTGCCGTGCGCCAGGCGCTGCAATCCCTCCGTCAGCGGCTCACCGCTGCGGCAGGGCCAACGTCCGCCGACGCGGCGCCGACGCGTGGCTGACATCTTCGAAAGCGATACCGCTTGCCTGGATTGGCCGGGTGCTGCTGTATGGTCTTTTCGCGCTGCTCATCGGCGTGTTCTCCAGCTGGCCCACGTACCGTCACCTGCCACCGGATCAAGCGCTGATCAAGCTGAGCTTCAGCCACCAGGGAAAGCCGGTGTCGGACTGCCGCAGCGCCACGCCGGAGGAGTTGGCCAAACTGCCGCCCAACATGCGCGCGCCCAGATCTGTCCGCGCGAGCGCTCGCCGATCGCGGTCGAACTCGACCTGGACGGCGTCACTGCACTGCGCCACGTCGCAGCGCCGTCGGGGTTGTCGCGCGACGGAGCGTCGGCGTTCTACCACCGGATGCAGGTCGCGGCGGGCGCGCATCGCCTGGTGGTCCGACTCAAGGACGACGTGCGCAGCCCAGGCTTCGATTTCGTGCGCGAGGCGACGGTCACGCTCAAGCCGGCGCAGATCCTGGTGATCGACTTCGACCCGGGCAAAGGCGGGATCACACTGCAATGAACGACCGACACGCTCCCTGCTTCGCCGCCCTCATTGGGGCGCGCTTCGCCTCCGTGGCGTGCCGGCGGACGCCGACATCGAGACGCCCGACGATCCCTCGGTCCGGCCGTGCTGTCAGCGCGTTGCCGCCGGCGCGCTCGGACGGCAATCGCTATTCGCTCGCGGTACCAGCCGGCGCGCAGCGCCAGCTGGCGCGTGGCTGGCTGTGGCTCGGCTTGCTCGCGCTCATTGGCTCCGGGCTGTTTTCGCTGCTGCTGGTGCTGTCCCGCACGCCGATGATCAACGAATGGTTGCCGGGGGTCGACTTCTTTCGCGTGGCACTGGTCGTGCACGTCGACCTGTCGGTGCTGGTCTGGTTCGTCGCGTTCGCCGGCCTGCTGTGGAGCCTCAACGGATCGCCGCGCGGACTGGCCTGGGGCTGGGCGGCATTGGGTCTCTGCGGGATCGGCGCAACGTTGATGTCGCTGTCGGCGTTCGTCGGGCAGGGCGAGCCGATCATGGCCAACTACATTCCGGTGCTCGAGCGGCCGCTGTTCATGGCTGGACTGCTGGCCTTCGCAGCGGGCGCGACCGTGCTCGTGCTGCGCAGCCTTCTCGTGGCACCCAAACTCGGGCTCTCGTTCGACGGCGAGGGGGTGCTGCGCTTCGGGCTCACCGCCTCCGCCGTTTCCGCGGCGGTGGCGCTGCTGGCATTCGGCTGGTCGTACGTCGCGGTGCCGACGACGCTGGTGGGGAAGATGTACTACGAGGTGTTGTTCTGGGGCGGTGGACACGCCCTGCAATTCACCTGGACACTGTTGATGCTCGTTGCGTGGCTCTGGCTGGCCCACGCCTGCGGCGCGCGCCTGCGCCTGAGCCCGCGAGTCACGTTGCTGATGTTCGCGCTGGCGTTGGTCAGCGTGTTCGTGACGCCGTACGCCTACCTGGCGCATCCCGTCACCTCGGTCGAGCATCGCAACCTGCTGACCTGGGCAATGCGACTGGGTGGCGGCGTTGCGATTGCGCCCATCGCGCTCGCCGTGCTGCTGGCGCTGCCGCCGCTGCGGCGCACCGCCGCGGACAACGGCCCGTTGCGCGCAGCGGTGGTCTGGTCGATGGTGCTGTTCGTGTCGGGTGGGCTCATCGGCGTCTTCATCAACGGCGCCGACGTGCGCATCCCGGCGCACTACCACGGCTGCATCGTCGGCGTCACCCTGGCGCTGATGGGCCTGGCCTACCACTTGCTGCCACAACTCGGCTATGCGGCACCGAACAGCCGGCTGGCGGCGCTGCAGCCGGCTCTGTACGGGACGGGCCAGCTGATGCACATCACGGGACTCGTCTGGTCCGGCGGCTATGGCGTGCAGCGCAAGGTGGCGGGAGCCGAGCAGGTGCTGCGCAGCGGCGGTGAAATCGCGGGCATGGGCTTGATGGGGCTCGGCGGCCTGGTGGCGATCGCCGGGGGACTGCTGTTCGTCGTCCTGATGGTCGGCGCCGCACGCCAGGGCCGTGAATGATCAGTCGCCTGCAGTTCCTGCTGCGGTGGGTCTTCATGCGCGTGGAGGCGCTGTTCAACACCGCCTTCGGCGACCGGCTCAATCCGCTCTACCACCTCGGCGCGATCACCTTCATGCTGTTCTGGCTGGTCGCCGGCAGCGGACTGTACCTCTATGCGTTCTTCGAGACCGGCGTCGCCGGTGCTTACGCTTCGGTCGACGTCGCTGACGCACCGCCAGTGGTACGCCGGCGGCATCATGCGCAGCGTGCATCGGTACGCCTCCGATGCGATGGTGCTGACGATGCTGCTGCACATGCTGCGCCACTTTGCGTTCGATCGCATGCGCGGCTTCCGCTGGTTCTCGTGGGTCAGTGGCGTGGCCCTGATCTGGGGCGTTTACGTGTCCGGCGTCAACGGCTACATGCTGCCGTGGGACCAGTTGGCGCAGTTCGTCATCGTCGCGTCCTTCGAGTGGCTCGACTGGCTGCCTGGCTTCGGTGGCACGCTGATTCGCAACTTCATCTACCCGTACAGCGTCAACGACCGATTCTTCTCGTTGCTGTCTTTCATGCACATCGGCATACCGCTGGTCGTGCTGCTTCTGATGTGGATACATGTGCAACGCGTGCCGAAGGCAAGGACCAGCCCGCCGCGACCGCTCATGGTGAGCGTGGTGCTGACGCTGGTAGCGCTGTCACTGGTCAAGCCGGCGCTGAGCCAGGGTGGCGCGGCCAGCCTCGGCGTCTCCCCGGTCAACCTGCAACTCGACTGGTACTACCTTGCAATCTTCCCGCTCCTCTACCTGTGGCCGCTGGGGCAGGTCTGGGCCTTGCTGGGTGCGGCCACCGCGGTGGCTCATGGCGATGCCGTGGCTGCCGCCGAGCTTCAAGCGGGGCAAGGCGGGCGAATTCCGCATGACGGTGTCCGACATTGCGCAACCGGTGACGGTGCGCGCTGGCGAGACGCTGCTCGACGCCGGCCTGCGCCAAGGTCTGGCATTGCCCTACGAGTGCCGCAACGGTGGCTGTGGAGTCTGCCGGTGCACGGTACTGCACGGAAGCGTCGACCATGGCGTGTATCAGCGCAGCGCGTTGCCGGACGCGCTGCGTGCACGGGGCGAGGCCCTGATGTGCTGCGCGACGCCACTGTCGGACCTCGAGATCGAGGTGGTGCGCGCGACAGGTGCTGCGCCAGCGGCGATCAACGCCCATGTCGGCCGCATCGACGCCCTCGAACGGCTCGCCGAGGACCTGATCCGGCTTACGGTATCGCTGCCCGGCGGCGAGCGCATCACCTTCGCCGCTGGCCAGTACATCAACATCGTGCTCGCCGATGGTCAACGGCGCGCATACTCGTTCGCGAACGCGCCACACGACAACGAGCGCATCGAGTTGCATGTTCGGCGCATTCCGGGCGGCCGCTTCACAGGACATGTGTTTACCGAGATGAAGGTCGGCGATACGCTGCACTTCGAGGGCCCGCTGGGCGGCTTTGCACTGCGCGAAAGCGAGCGGCCGATCCTGTTCGTGGCCGGCGCGACCGGCTTCGCGCCGGTGAAGAGCATCGTCGAGGACGCGTTCCACCGTGGGCTGCGTCGGCCGATGTGGCTGTACTGGGGCGTGCGCCGGCGCCACGACCTCTACATGGCCGACCTCGCCGAACGATGGCAGCGCGAGCACGACAACTTCCATTTCGTGCCGGTGCTGTCGCACGCCGAGCCGGCCGACGCCTGGACGTGGCCGGTGCGGCCTGGTCCACGAAGCGATGCTCGCGGATTTCCCCGACATGAGCGGCTTCGAGGTCTACGTGTGCGGTTCGGTGAAGATGGTCGAGGCGGCGGTGCCGGCGTTCATCGAACATGGCTTGGGCGAGGACCTTTGCTTCTTCGACGCGTTCACGCCATCGGCCGCACCGCCCGCGTCGCGACCGGTCTGAGCATCGTCCGAGGTCGAGACTCGCCGAGCGTTGCTCCACCCCCCCGACGCTGCTCATCACCGCGCTAACCCGTGCGCGCCCGTCAACCGGATTGTCGGGATGCTCGAACCTATGGGCGAAGAACGGCCGGCGGACGGCGACGGCGCGGAATCAGGCGGGCACCGTGCTGCCGCCACGGTGCCCGAAAGCGCGGCCGGGTCGCGGCACAAATTGCGAACGTGGGACGATGTTGCGGTGCGGTAGAAACTGCACCCGGTAGCTGTGCATGATGCACGATGCACAGTGTGCATGATGCACATAATGCATCGTGCACATATGCACATGCTGCATCATGTGCAGCCACCGGGTGCAGAAAGCAGGCGCCGTTCGAGCGAGATCGACGACATCTGGGGTCGATCTCGGCGCGGCGATGGCACTCGCGTGGCCGCACGACAACGAGCGTTGGCGTCGGCGGAGGGCTGGAATTGCAAGCGCTGATGGCGACCAGATCACGCCCATCGGATGGGCATTAGCGGCCGTGTAGGGGGGGCGGTTGCTCCTAAACACTATTGCGCCGCAGGGGGGGTCCGAATCGCAACTCCGGCGGCCCCTGGCGGCGATTGCAGCCGTGCGTCTGGATGGTCCGTCTCGGGCGGCTTCGTTCCGCTGTTGGCAGCGGTCGGCGCGCGTTGATGCCCTTCGCGGGCATTCGCGTGGGAGGGTGTAAACGTGCCACCGAACAGCGCAGGCATTCGCGGTAACGGTGACCAATTCGGCATCGGAATCGCGTGGATAAAACGTTCTGGAACGCGCGTCCGAGGGGGTCAATGCGCGCGCTTCATGGCGTCATTGGTGACCGGATTCGCCCGCGCTGCAACGCAGCAATTTTGGACCGCGCAACGGCGGCCTGTCCCGTGGATAGATGTGAGGATGGGCGCGGCGCCGTCAAAGCGCGAATGGCAGCTCGACCGCATGGCGGTCTTGCACGAAGATCGACTCCGACCGATGAGCCAACCCGGTGCCGACCGCCTCGGTTTCAAGCGTCGACCACACCGCCGGCGCCTAGGGCGACCTCGAGGATAGCCGGGTCAGTAGACGCCGGAACGCGTCGACGATGCGCACGCGGACCGACCCCGGCTGCATCGGCCGGGCCTGCCAGCGGCCGTTGGCCAACCACTCCAGAACAGCGGTCTGTTCATCCGAGCGGAAACGGCAATGGACGTGGGTAATTCGGTCACATCGAGTGCACATGGCATTGGCTGTAACCGTAGTTACGCTGGGTAAGGATTGCACCACGCGGCCACGAACGCGGTCGCCCGAGATCCTGCAGTTGCACTCTGAACAGGCGACGTGCAGTGCGGGAATCGATCTTCCGTTCGGTAGGGTGAGTGGGAACTGCCCGTAAAGCGGCTCGTCCCGCTCAAATGCGGCGACCCAGTCGCGGACCTCCCGCGGAGAAGTGTTGCAATCCTTGTCCGGATCGGTCATTGGCAAATGCACTCCTTGTCGATGAAGTTGTGGCGCTCGACTCGACACTCGGTCGAACGCCATTACGATGTGGCAGCCTTGAATCCAGCGACCTTGGGCTTGCTTCTGGCCGACGCAGCAATCTTGTGTTGCGGTGATGGCGTCACGGAATCGCGCGGCGTACGGACAGCGGCCAGTTCCCCTTCAGCGCGAGCCGCCCGCTCCGTGGCCGCAATCAGGTCCGTCTGCTGTTCGGTTGCAGGTGGGGTCGACACGATTGGTCTCCTCTTCGCGCCGGGAAACAAGTAGAGAGCAGGCGAACGCCAGCCGGCGCGGAGTTTCCGCGTCCGCCTGCTCCGTGTCCTGAGTCCGGTTGAGTCCGGTCGCGCCGCTCTTCGGCCGGGCGAGTTAGATCGCCCTCGCGATCACGCAGTTTGTCCCCGTTGCGAGAGTCGGCCTGCGCTGGCCGGCGCGCGGAAAAAACACCCGCGCGTATAGAGATGAAGAAAGTGTACTGCGGTTCGGCTACCCGTTGAAAGCGACGGCCGCGCTCAGCGCGTCCAGCGCGGCGACCACCCGAGCTTCCTTCGTCTGAGGGCGGCGAAAGCCCGCCCACTGCGGCGCGTAGCTGGACGAAAGAACGTGTTCCACGTGCGTCTGCTCGTGCGCCGAGAGGTCGGGGCAGTAGCCCATCGCCTCGGCGACAAGCGTGACCGTCGTGATCTTGTGCCCGATCAGCCGACCGCGTTGGCTCATTTGCCAGTTGCCGCGATTGCTCTGGAGATACTCCAGGGACTTGCCCACGTCATGGACCAGGAGACAGAACACGACCATGTCGGCGGACAAGGTGCTGTCCTGACGAGCCTGATCGAGTCCCCACTGGGCAGTCGTCACGGAGTGTTCGAGGCATCCGCCACGGTAATTGTGGTGGTGGCGAAGCGAGCCGGGCGCGATGAGGAAAGCGCGGAGAAGCTCAGGGCTCCGAAAGACTGCATTGAGCGCCCTGCGGTAGGGACGGGACAGCACCTTCCACAAGACGACGGCGTGGTCGAGGACGGCCGGATTGCACACCCAGGCAGCGGGCACCTTCTCGAAGACGCAGACCGCGTGGTCCAGAACCTGTACTGGATCGCACCGTTTGACCCAGATCGCGGGCCTTCCCGACGAGGTGGCGATGAGGACGCCCTCGATCTCGACCGTGGAGCCGGGAACAGGAAGGTGGGCGACCTCGCTCCAGAGCGCGGCGCCGGTCACGGCGTGATTCCGGTCGAACAGTTCGAGGCGTGCGGCGGGCGCTCCGTTGCGGGCGGTGAAGCCGTACACGTCGCCGCAGCGGAACACGTCGCGGATGGCGGCACCGAGCGGCAGGCTCGCGGAGAACGCACCCGGAGGCGCGATGGACTCGGCCGCAGTAGTGAAGGTGGTATGGCTGGACATGCTCATTGATGGACTCCTGTCTGTGGTTAGCCGGTCATTCCTGGGAGGCGCCGACTACGCGTCTATACCTACGACCGTAAGTCTAGTTTATCTCATACGCGGCCAATTGCAACATTCCCACCCACTGGTGATACGCTTCTAGGTCAAATGTTGCGATTTCGGATACAGGAGCTGCTGGCAGACCATCAGTTCCGCACGGGTAGGCGCGTCACCCTGACCGAATTGGCAGGGTCGACCGGAATCAGTCGGGTCACGCTCTCGAAGATGATCAATCACCGCGGCTACGGGACATTGACCCAGCATCTCAACGCGCTGTGCGAGTTCTTCGACTGCAAGATCGAGCAACTGGTTGAGTTCATTCCGGGAACCGTCGCGCCCAGAATCGGGAGTGGGGGCAAAGAAGCCGGTAGCTGTGGCGAAGCGCATGCGGAAGGGTACCCGCGGTGGTTGAGTCCACAGGCGTTCCGTGTGGCCTCCACGGACGAGCGTTAGCAAGCCAGCCACGGCGCAGCTTCACGAGCCCTTGCCAACGGGCCGGCCTATTCGACCGTGTGCAACGCTATCTAGGAGACCCTTCTTGCGCTGGATCGCGCCCCCCGAAAAAGACACCGCCACCGTCGCGCTCGAGAAGCGCCTCTGGGACGCCGCCGACCAGTTCCGCGCCAACTCCGGCCTGAAGGCCCAGGAATACTCCGGCCCCATCCTCGGCCTGATCTTCCTGCGCTTTGCCGAGGTGCGCTTCGCCGCCCAGCGCGCCAAGCTGGAGAAGGCCGGCGCCTCGTCCCGGCGCGGCAGCCGGGTCGATGAACCCGCCGCCTACCACGCCGAGGGCGTCCTCTACCTGCGCGCCCGAGGCGCGCTTCGACTACCTGCTGACCCTGCCCGAGGCCGCCGACGTCGGCGCCAAGGTCAACGCGGCCATGCGCGACATCGAGAAGCACAACCCGCAGCTCGCCGGCGTGCTGCCCAAGACCTACAACCTCTTCACCGGCACGCTGCTCAAGGAGCTGCTCAAGAAGGTCTCCGAGATCCCGGCCAGCGTGGACTTCGACGCCTTCGGCCGCATCTACGAGTACTTCCTCGGCGAGTTCGCCCGCACCGAGGGCCAGAAGGGCGGCGAGTTCTACACGCCGGCGAGCATCGTCAGGCTGCTCGCCGAGATCATCGAGCCCTTCCACGGCCGCATCCTCGACCCCGCCTGCGGCTCCGGCGGCATGTTCGTGCAGTCGGCGCGCTTCGTCGCCGAGCACCAGAAGAACCCCGCCGCCGAGCTCGCCATCTGCGGCGTCGAGAAGACCGACGAGACCGGCCGCCTGTGCCGCCTGAACCTCGCCGTGCACGGCCTGGAGGGCGACATCCGCCACGGCGGCAACGTCAACAGCTACTACGACGACCCGCACAACGCCACCGGCCAGTTCGACTTCGTCCTCGCCAATCCGCCGTTCAACGTCAACGCGGTGGACAAGGAGCGGCTCAAGGACATGGTCGGCCCCGGCCGCCGCTTCCCCTTCGGCCTGCCGCGCACCGACAACGCCAACTACCTCTGGATTCAGCTCTTCTACTCCGCGCTGAACGCCAAGGGCCGCGCCGGCTTCGTCATGGCCAACTCGGCCTCCGACGCCCGCTCCTCCGAGCAGGAGATCCGGCAGAAGCTCATCGAGAGCCGCGCCGTGGACGTGATGGTCGCCGTCGGCCCCAACATGTTCTACACGGTCACGCTGCCCTGCACGCTGTGGTTCCTCGACAAGGGCAAGGCGAAGACGCCGCGCGCCGACACCGTGCTCTTCATCGACGCCCGCCACATCTACCGGCAGGTGGACCGCGCGCACCGCGACTGGACGCCCGCGCAGATCGGCTTCCTCGCCAACCTCGTCCGCCTCTATCGCGGCGAAGCGCTCGACTTCACCCTCGGCGGCGACGAAGCCGAGGCCAAGCTCGAGGAGGTCTTCGGCAAGAAGCCGAACTACGCCGACGTGCCCGGCCTGTGCCGGCCGCCACGCTCGAGGAAATCGAAGCGCAGGGCTGGTCGCTCAACCCCGGCCGCTACGTCGGCGTCGCGCCGGGCGAAGCCGTGAGCGACGAGGACTTCAAGGAGCAGCTCGAAACGCTGAACGAGGAACTCGAAACCCTGAACGCCCAGGCGCGCGAGCTCGAAGCAGACCATCGCCGCGCAATGTGGCGGAGATTCTGGAGGCGTGACGGATGAGTGCGCAGACGGTGTGCGCAAATCGCAGAGATTGTGCGAAGTTGACGATGGTTCGACGACGTCGCCGACTGCAATACGCAGTGCAGCGGCTACCCGACGATCGGTCATGACATCTGGCCGTGTTCCGTCGAACTGGCGAATTCCGTCATGGACGAGTCGACGAATCTGGCATCTCGAAGATCCGCGACAGGCCGAAGTGTCGGCGACATCGATGCGCCGCGTATGGCACGTATGGCAACATCGGCGCGTTACTGGTCGATCGACAGCAGCGTTCTGCCTGATCGCAATACACGGCTTGCATCGCCAGACGTCAACGGATACGACCGACTTCCTTCTACTTCGCTCCAGCTCTGACATCGTTGCGGCACGATTGAATCGCCGTCGGGCGGCGCGTGCAACGGCACCATCACCGAATCAGTGCTCGACAGGACTGCAAGTTCGCGTTCCCCCGCTGCCGGTGCAGCGGCGGATCGCGGGCATCCTGTCGGCCTACGACGAGCTGATCGAGAACAGCCAGCGGCGCATCAAGATTCTGGAGGCGATGGCCCGCGCCCTCTACCGCGAGTGGTTCGTCCACTTCCGCTTCCCCGGCCACGAAGACCATCCCCGCGTCGCCTCGCCGCTCGGCGAGATTCCGCAAGGGGTGGGAGGTGCAGCGCGTTGCAGGACGCTCGCCAGTTCAGTCGAGGACTACGCTCGCAAGACGCAGCTGCAAGTCGGCGACGAGGCATGCCGTGTCAACGATGCGAGCGACACTGGCATCGACTGAGCGGCAACAGCGAAGCGCGGGCTTCAAGTCGCCGACGTGACACGTCACTGTTCGCGATGCACGACTGCTGGATCACGTGCGGTGACGCTGTACGTGCAAGTTGCAGTCATCTGATCGACGGCAATGCGTGCGTCGACCAGCTCTGTTCATCGTGCTGCGCGGCGAACGCTCGAATTGCCAGCGCTCCTTTCTGCTGACCGTTCGATGCAGAAGCGGACGCACATTGCAAGCGATAGCCAGAGGCGCAACGCTGCGAGCACTCAGCGCTCGGATAGTCAAGTACTTTCGACGATGCAGTTGCCTACCGCAGCCGCTCGCGGATCGACAGGTTCGCATGCAAGCCGATCGCGAGCAATGCTTGCAGCATCGCGCTCACGACCAAATCCAGAACCTCCGCCGCACCCGCGACCTGCTGCTGCCGCGTCTGCTGTCGGGCCAGCTCGAGGTCGAGGCGCCTGAGCTATGATGCCCCACGCCTACACCGAAGACCAGCTCGTCGAGCAGCCCGCCATCGGGCTGTTCGCGGCGCTCGGCTGGCAGACGGTGTCGGCGATGGAGGAGACCTTCGGCCCCGGCGGCACGCTCGGCCGCGAAACCAAGGGCGAGGTGGTGCTGGTGGATCGCCTGCGCGCCGCGCTGGGCAAGTTCAACCCCGCGCTGCCGCCCGAGGCGATCGACACCGCCATCGACGAGCTGACTCGCGACCGCTCGGCGATGAGCCTGGAGGCGGCCAACCGCGAGGTCTACCGGCTGCTCAAGGACGGCATCCCGGTCTCGGTGCCCGACCGCGAGCACGGCGGCCAGAAGACCGAGCGCCTGCGCGTCATCGACTGGGAGCAGCCGGAGCAGAACGACTTCCTGCTGGTCAGCCAGTTCAGCGTTGTCGGCAGCCTCTACACCTGCCGGCCCGACCTGGTCGGCTTCGTCAACGGCCTGCCGCTGGGTGGTGATCGAGCTGAAGAAGCCGGGCGTGCCGGCGCGCGCGGCCTTCGACGAGAACCTCACGCACTACAAGCACGCAGATCCCGCAGCTCTTCTGGTTCAACGCGCTGCTCATCGCCTGCAACGGCACGGACAGCCGAGTCGGCTCGCTCACCGCCGACTGGGAGCGCTTCTTCGAGTGGAAGCGCATCGAGCGCGAGGACGAGCCGCGCCGCGTGTCGCTGGAGGTGATGCTGCGCGGCACCTGCGACCGCGCCCGGCTGCTCGACCTGGTCGAGAACTTCACCCTCTTCTCCGAGCACAAGGCCGGGCTGGTCAAGATGCTCGGCCAGAACCACCAGTTCCTCGGCGTGAACAACGCCATCGCTTCGATGCTGGAGGCGCGCAAGCTGGGCCACGGGCGCGGCGGCGTCTTCTGGCAGACCCAGGGCAGCGGCAAGAGCTTCTCGATGGTCTTCTTCGCGCAGAAGGTGCTGCGCAAGCTCGCCGGGCAACTGGACCTTCGTGGTGGTCACCGACCGCGTCGAGCTGGACGACCAGATCGCCAAGACCTTCAAGGCCGTGGGCGCCGTGTCGAGACCGAGGGCGACCAGTGCCACGCCGACGAGCGGCGCGCACCTGCGCGAGCTGCTGCGCGGGCAATCACCGCTACGTCTTCACGCTGATCCACAAGTTCCAGACGCCGGAGGTGCTGCACCGACCGCGCCGACGTCATCGTGCTGACCGACGAGGCGCACCGCAGCCAGTACGACACGCTGGCGCTGAACATGCGCGCGGCGATGCCGAAGGCGACCTTCCTGGCCTTCACCGGCACGCCGCTGATCGCCGGCGAGGAGCGCACGCGGGAGGTCTTCGGCGACTACGTGTCGATCTACGACTTCCAGCAGTCGGTGGAGGACGGGGCGACGGTGCCGCTGTTCTACGAGAACCGCACGCCGGAGCTGCAGCTGGTCAACCCCGACCTGAACGACGACATCTATCGCCTGATCGAGGACGCCGGCCTCGACGACGAGCAGGAGGCGAAGCTCGAGAAGGTGCTGGGGCGCCAGTACCACCTGATCACCCGCGACGACCGGCTGGAGACGGTGGCGCAGGACATCGTCCAGCACTTCCTGGGCCGCGGCTTCGTGGGCAAGGCGATGGTCGTGTCCATCGACAAGGCGACCGCGCTGAGGATGTACGACAAGGTCCGGACGCACTGGGCGGCCGAAACCGACGCGGGTGCAGAAGGAGCTTGGCGAACTGGCTACCAGCCGCGGCCGGCGACGCCGGAGCAGGCGCGGCGCGATGCACGCATGCGAGCTGAAGCTCGGCTCGAGGTGCTGACGACGACCGACATGGCGGTCATCGTCTCGCCGGGGCAGAACGAGATCGAGCAGATGAAGAAGCTCGGGCTCGACATCGAGCCGCACCGCCGGCGGATGAACGAGTCGCAGCCGGCCTCGACGAGAAGTTCAAGGACCCGGACGACCCGCTGCGCCTGGTCTTCGTCTGCGCCATGTGGCTCACCGGCTTCGACGCGCCGAGCTGCTCGACGGTCTATCTCGACAAGCCGATGCGCAACCACACGCTGATGCAGACCATCGCCCGCGCCAACCGGGTCTTCCCCGGCAAGCACAGCGGCGTGATCGTGGACTACGCCAACGTGTTCGCCTCGCTGGAGAAGGCGCTGGCCATCTACGGCGCGGGCAAGGGCGGCGCGAGTCCGGTCAAGGACAAGGAGCAGCTGGTCGCGGAGCTGCGCGAGGCCGTCGCACGCCGCCACGGCGTTCTGCGCGAGCCACGGCGTGGATCTCGTCGCGCTCGAGGCGCTGCCGCTCGGCGGCACTGGAGCGGCTGGCGGCGGTGGAGGACGCCATCGACGCGCTGATCGCGCCGGAACCGTTGCGGCGCGATTTCTTCGGCCACGAGCAGCTGGTCGGCACCCTCTACCGCGCCGTCAAGCCCGATCCGGCCGCGCTTGAGTTCGCCGAGCGGGTGATCGGCATCGCGACGCTGGCTGCCGCCATCCGGGCGAAGCTCAGCCCGAACCCGCCGGACATCTCGACCATCCTGAGGCAGATCACCGGGCTGCTGGACGAGTCCATCACCGGCCTCACGATCCGCGAAGGCAGGCCCGCCGGCGATCGACCTCTCCAAGATCAACTTCGAGGCGCTTGCGCAGCGCTTCAAGGAGTCGAAGCACAAGAACACGGACCTCGAGGCGCTCAAGGCCGCGATCCGCGCCAAGCTCGAGAAGCTGGTGCGCCTGAACCGCACCCGCGCGGACTTCGCGGAGAAGTTCGAGGCGCTGATCGAGAGCTACAACGCCGGCAGCCGCAACATCGAGCAGCTGTTCGAGGAACTGCTCAAGCTCTCCAACAGCCTCGATGAGGAGCAGGAGCGCCACGTGCGCGAGAACCTGACGCGAGGAGGAGCTGGTCATCTTCGACATCCTCACCCGGCCCGCGCCCGAGCTGACCACGGACGAGCGCGCCGAGGTCAAGAAGGTGGCGCGGGACCTGCTGGCGCGACTCAAGGAGCTGCTGGTGCTCAACTGGCGGCAGAAGGCCGCGGCGCGCTCCGCGTTGAAGCTGGCCATCGAGGACACGCTCGACTCGGGCCTGCCGCGGGCCTACACGCCGGAGCTCTACCGCCAGAAGTGCTCCGCGGTCTTCGAGCACGTCTACGAGAGCTACCCGGAGCGAAATGGGGGGACTATATGTGTGACGTTCAGAGAACGATTTGGGGACCGACGTGCCAACGCTTGCTGACGAGATAGACAATTTCATCGCCGAATCTCCCAATCCGGTTCTCTTTGCGGGCGCCGGAGTATCAGCTCGAGCGGGATTGCCAACTTGGGGTGGCTACGTCAACAGCCTGGCGGAAGGCGTCAGGGCTGAAGATCTGTTGACAGCAACGCTGATGATTGTTGAACAAATGCGCGCTACAGAAGTGCAACTCGAGGCCGCTAGGATCGATAGCTACAACTCCGGCAGCCGCAACATCGAGCAACTGTTCGACGAACTGTTAGAGCTTTCCAACAGCCTCGACGATGAGCAGGAGCGCCACGTCCGTGAAAACATCACAGGAGGAGGAGCTGGTCATCTTCGACATCCTGACGCGGCCGGCGCCTGAGCTGACCACGGAAGAGCGCGCGGAGGTCAAGAAGGTTGCTCGGGAACTGTTGGCGCGGCTTAAGGACCTTTTGGTACTCAACTGGCGGCAAAAGTCTGCAGCGCGTTCCACCCTGAAGTTGGCTATTGAAGACGCGCTCGACTCGGGTTTGCCGCGGGCCTACGCCGGAGATGTACCGCCAGAAGTGCTCTGCGGTCTTCGAGCACGTGTACGAGAGCTACCCAGAGCGAAATGAGGGACTATATGTGTGACGTTCAGAGAACGATTTGGGGACCGACGTGCCAACGCTTGCTGACGAGATAAACAAATTCTTGGCCGAATGCTTCAAGGCAGATGCGACTTTCAAAGCCATGCTCGCTCGCACGATTTCAGACAACGGGAAGAACGACTCCTTGGAAATCCGCGACGTGGCGGCTGTAGCATGAGCGCGCGATCGTTTCCTGGTGGATCAGTCTGGCGCCGATGGGACTTGCATGTTCACACGCCTGAGTCCTTTGAGAATGACTTTGGCGGATGGGACCGATACATCCCTGCGCTTGAATCCGTTAGCGACGTGTCTGTTCTCGGCGTCACCGATTACTTCTTCATCGATGGCTATCGGAAAATTCTTGATCTGCGGCGAGATGGAATGCTGCGCAACTTCGATCTCGTCCTTCCGAACATCGAGTTGCGACTGGGCACGTTCGTGCCGAAGCGCAGCGATGGAAGTCAGTTAAGACGCCTGAATTTTCACGTTCTGTTCAGTGACGAATTGTCGCCTGATGTCATTGAACAGCAATTTCTCCAGGCGCTTCAGTTTGAAATAGAAGGAAGCACCGAAAGTGATCGGGGAAAACGCAACCTCACGAGAGCCGCTGTAGAGGAGGCTGGGGTCCTGGTGAAGAAGTACCAGCCCACTTTCGCACAGGATTCGGATTTTGTTGCAGGTTGCAAGGTAATCACGTTTGACTTGCAGGAAGCGCGGAGAGTGCTGCAAAAGGACTGCTTCACCGGACGGTACCTTTTGTTTTTGGCTTCGGAGAACTGGGATCAGATAGCGTGGGGTGGTCAAGACTACCTGGCGCGAAAGAATCTCCTCCAGAGTGCGCACGGCTTATTTTGTGGTCAGACGGGCACCATCGAATGGTGCTTGGGGCGCCGAGGGGATATGACTCCGGAAGCCTTCGTCAATGAGTTTGGTGTCCTTAAGCCGTGCATCCATGGATCGGATGCGCACACCATCGACGCAATCTGTGTGCCGGAAGATGAGAAGTTCTGCTGGATCAAAGCCGATCCGACGTTTGAGGGCCTGAAGCAGCTCGTGTATGAACCGAGCCGCGTCTATGTCGGACCAACACCGCCCGTCTATCACGATGAGGCGCGCGTGATCCGTTCGGTAAAGCTTTCTCACGCAGATGGCTGGTTTGACGAAGTGGACATCCCCCTGAACGCAGGACTGGTCTCGATCATCGGTCAGAAAGGATCGGGCAAGTCGGCCCTTGCGGAGCTGATCGCGTATGCAGCCGGCAGCTGGAACACAACGGAGTCTGGAAGCTTTATTCGAAGGGCTGGCAGCCACTTGCAGAGTCTATCCGTCCAATTGAATTGGGCTGACGGAGAGGTGACCGAGCAGCGGCTTGGAGACGCTCAATCCGAAGAGCAGCGCGTTCGATACCTGTCACAGAAATTCGTTGAGCGCCTTTGCGCCGATGATCACATTGGCGCGGAGCTAATTCGCGAGATCGAGAATGTCATCTTTGCCTATACCGATCCAACGGAGACGCTGAATGCGTCGAACTTCGAGGAATTGCGCGCGCTTCGAACGGAAGGTATCAGGACGGAGCGCGACCGGTTGCGCGGCGAGATGACCGAGTTAATCCGGGAGGAATGCGCCTTGCGGGCCAATCACGCAAAGCTTCCGGAGAAGAAAGCCCGCATCAAGAGCCTGAACGAGGAAGCAAAGGGGCTCGCGAAACAGATCCCCAAGCCGGCATCAGATGCTGAGAAGAAAGTGCAAGAAGAGCTACAGAAGAAGCGGGATGCACTCACGACGGCACAGCAAGAGGTTGCTGCGCTGAAGCAAAAGCTGCAGAAGATTACGGACATCAGGTCCAAGCTGACGGCGTTTTCATCGCAGATGTCCCGCTTCTACGCGGACATCGGGGCTGTGCTTGTCGACGTGGGGATTCCGGAGTCGGATAGAGCCGCGTTCAAGCCGATGTTCGCCGGGATACTGAGCCCCCCCTGACGAAACGAACCGCCGCCCTCACCGCTGCAATTTCGACGAAAGAGGGGGCCGAGGAAGGCCCTGCCGATGGGACCATTCGCGCGCTTGAGCGAGCAATCAAAGTGTTGGCGGAAAAGGAGTCGGCTGATAAGACGAGGCAAGAGAAGATCAAGACCATCCAGACGCGTCTTGCCGCAATCAGTGCCGAAGTCAAAAGAATTGAGGGTGAGATCGCCCAGATCGAAGGTCCGGAGCTAGCGAAGCTCAAGACCGCGCGCCAAAGTCGGCTGAAAGCGTATGCCGATTACTTCGAGAACCTTGGGCTTGAGCGAAAGGCGCTTGAGGAACTCTATCTACCCGTAAAGCAGAAGCTCACCGACGCGGCAGGATCGGGGCAAGCGCAGGAGCTTGAGTTTTCAATCCGATGGGAAGTGAATGTTGATGAGTGGCTCGAACGAGGGAGTCGCCTCTTTGATCAACGAAAGGACAATCCCTTTGGCAAGATGCAAGACCTCGCGAAGGCCGCAAAGGAGATTCTCGTGCCGGGGTGGGTACGTGGAGCACCGGAGGCGGTTAAGGAGGCGTTTACTGCGTTCGCTGAGCAGTTTCTAAGGATTCACCCGCGCGAATATATGCGGTCGGAGATCACCATTCAGGACGTTCTTGAGTGGCTTTACGAGGTAGACCATGTCCGCCTCAATTACGGACTCAAGTTCAATGGCGTCGAGCTGGAGAAGCTCTCACCCGGCACGAAGGGGATCGTTCTACTGATCCTGTATCTCGGAATGGATACCGCCGATACGCGGCCCCTTGTCGTGGACCAGCCAGACGAAAACCTGGACAACGAGTCGATTTACCAGCTCCTCACGACGTACTTTAGGAACGCGAAGGCTCGTCGGCAGGTGATATTGATCACGCACAACCCAAACCTTGTCGTGAACGCGGACTCGGAACAGCTTGTCATTGCAACGTGTACCCGCAGAGAGACCGGGCTGCCCTACATCTCCTACCAGATGGGTGCCCTGGAGAACGATGTCCCAAAAGACGCAAGCGTAAGGGACCGGGCTTGCCGCATCTTGGAGGGCGGGAAGGAGGCGTTCATGCGGCGCGAAAGCCGTTACGCGATCCCACGCCCAGGCTGATCGGCGTCCGTACCTTCTCACGTGCCGGACCGGGGGAGGCGGGTATGACGCCGTGCTGTCGGGTTCCTGTCGTGTTGTAGGTGAGGGTCGTCCGGCGATCCTGATCGCCTCAACAGATGAGGACCGATCCATGACTACCGAAGAGAAGGCTAAGGAACTGCGCGACGCCAGGCCAAGGGGCGGTCGATCCTAGTCGGGCGCGGACATCAGCTTCGGGTCAGCTTCCCGTTGTTTACGAAGGACAGCTTTGGGGGCGCGAGACATGAATGGCGACGGTCTCTGGGCGGCCAAGAGCGGTCGAAGGTCCTGCGGTTCACCCTATCCGAACCCAGTCATACGAGCATGCAGCGTGCCGGCGAATTCCTGCTTCGGTGTTTGTCGATGCTCAAGTTCGCGTCGCCTCCGATGGCGCGCTGATCGCGTTACCCATACCGTTTGACTGCGTCGGGGGCGTCGAACCGGATCGGATATTTGGCGTCGAAGGTGGAGGGCTTGTCAGGTCGGGTCAGAGATCTTTGGGCAGCTTTTTCTTCATTAGCTTGTCAAGGTAGGCACCAAGAAGAAGCCACGCTTCGCGCATTTCGTTCTCGTACTTGTGCTGTTGGTAAATGCGCTTCATCCGATTGGGCTCGGTATGATTGAGCACTGCTTCGATTACATGCGGCGGAACGCCGCAGTTTTGCATCAGCGTAGCAGCCCGTGCGGCGAAGATCGTGGATGTGCCAGTGGCCGCCGGGCAGTTTCAAGCTAGTCACGGCGGGCGAGCGACCTTTGACCGGCTTGCCACGTTGCCGATGGGTGATCTGTTTCGTGATCGATTTCTTATCGACAGCACCGCCATTGTGTTTCGCCGGAAACAGCCATTCGGACTTTGGGTTCAGCGACTTCAAGCGCTTGAGTTGCTTGCGGACGAACGGGGACAACACTACGGTATGCGGCTCTTTTGTCTTTGTCAGCTCCATCGGAAGCATTAGCTCATCACCGACAACCTGATCCCAGCGTGATTGCGAAAGCTCCCCGATACGACACAGGGTACCGAGCAGAATCCAGATCGCGCATTCAGTCTCGGGGATGAGCTTTGCGTCCGGTAACTGCTTGCGAAGCAGAAGAATCTCCTTTTCAGAAAGTTTGCGCTTGCGCTCGACGGACTCGCCGCTCCAGTCTTTCTTGGCGAGTTCGTCCGTGGGATTGGCGGTCGCAATCTTTCGTCGTACTGCGTACTTGAACATCTGCCGCAGGTCGGCCAGCAGCAAACCCGCCATGCGCTTGGAACCGCGGCTAGCCACTGCATCCATCACTGCGACAATGTCCGACTCGGCAACCATAGACGGCGTACGCTTGCCGATGTGCGGGGCTACATCCTTCACATAGCGTCGCCGTACTTCGTGGCCGTCGTCTTCGTACTTGTTTCTCGATTTCCTTTGCGAACCAGGCTTCGAAGACTTCGTTCACAGATTGGGGGAGGGCGCCGTTGGCTTGGTCCAATGCGAACTGCTCGGCGCGCCGCTTCTCACGCTCCACACGCGGGTGGCGGCCGTCCGCAATATGGGTACGCGCCTCCCGGGCCTTCTCGCGCGCCTCGGCCAGAGAAAGATCGTTGGCGGACCCCAGCATGAGCTTGTGTTTCTTGCCGTTGGCCTTCCAGACGAACAACCAGTCACGAGACTGCGGGCGCAGCCGGAGGAAGAGGTTGGCGCCGTCGCCGTGCATTTGCTCCTTCTTGCCTTCGGTGAGACGCAACCGCCGGACGGTGAGGGCTTCCAGGATTTTTTCCGGCATGCTCGGGTACCTTAGTCGAACCAAGGGGGCGCGGCCGATTCCGCGGTAGGGGACCCGCCAGGGGACCCCGGCGCAGGCGATTCGGTGCGATGACCTGCGCCGTCCTGCGACAATCTGCGAGCCGCGTATCAATGAAAACAATACCATACGATTCCAAATGATGCTCATTGGGGCAATCGTACTTTCCTACGAACCAGGGGGTCGTGGGTTCGAATCCTGCCGGGCGCGCCAGTAAAACAAATGTACGGACCGGAGACATCGGTAACAGTCCGTACCTAAGACATAGGTAACAACCTCGCGCCGAACGGGTTGTCGAGGGGTTGCAGGGTCTTCTGCTCCAGGTCGATGTAGCCGAGATCGTAATGCATGAAGCTTACGATCCAGATGCCGTCATCGACTTCCTTGATGCCGACGCGCTGGCCGGCCAGCGTGTACGAGATGCTGATCTTCTTGCGATGCATGCAGATGCGCCCGCAAGCAGTGACTAGCGCATCGCGATCGTGCAGCGGGTAGGTCAGGTCAGGCAGGCCAACATACGGTCGCGCTGAGGGCGAGTAGCGTTCGCTGGGCGTTTGCATGCCCAATGCCTCGTGCGGCCGCTCGTCGTTGAACTCGGCCACGAACGCATCGAAGCGAGCCTGCTGCTGCAGGCTGTTCATGCCTGGCGGCCGGGTGGCCTCCTGCTTCAAGGTCAGGTGCATGCGCTCGTGGCGGCCGTTCTGCTGCGGATGCCCGGGCTTGATGCGCTCGATGGCGATGCCCAGGCGCAGCCACCACACGGATAGCTTGGAGAGGTTGAACAGGGCATTAGGGCTGGCGAAGGGCACGCCGTTGTCGGAGCGAATAGCCCCGGGCAGGCCACGCTCGAGGAACAACTGCTGGAAGGCGGTGATGGCAGTGTCCTCACGCACTGAATCCAGGGCCTCGCAGAGCAGCAGATAACGCGACGCGTGATCGGTGACGGTAAGCGGATAACAGTACTCCCCGTTGCCAAGCTTGAACTGACCCTTGAAGTCGGCGCACCACAACTCGTTGACAGCGAGGCCGGGCGACAGCGGCGTGCCGGTGGCGCGGGAACGCGGTCGGGGGAGGCCTTTGACCAGCCCATGCCGGTGCAGCACGGCGTGAATGGTGCTCTTGGCCGGGATCCGGACATCACCGGCTAAGCGGCGCACCAGGAGCTCGCGAATCTTGCGCGCACCCCAGTGGGGCTTCTCCTGCTTGAGGGTGACGATTTGCCGCTCGATCTGGGGCGGCAGCTGGTTGGCGTACCGTACCGGACGCCGCGACCGATCAGTCAGCGCTTCAAGGCCTTGATCTTTATAGCGGGTGAAGATCTTGTAGCCGGTCTTGCGGGAAATGCCAAATTCCCGGCAGACCTCCGACATCGATTCCCCGTCCAGCAGCCTAGCCACGAACCGCAGGCGCTCATCCATCACCGAACACTCCTTCCACGGCATAGACACCTCCCCGGTTTCCCGGGAAAGTGTTACCCATGTGTCCGGTACGTTCTGTTACCTATCTCTCAGACCGCTCAAAAGGCTTACAGCGATGTAGGCCTTTGTTTTTGGGGTGGGCTAATGCAGGGCTAATGCGGGCCGGGCGACCAAGCCTTTGCTGGCCGGACCGAAACGCGGTCAAGCCGGTTCACCGTCGGGCATCTTCATTCAGCACGCACCCGCGCCCGTTCGCTCCGCATGTCAGACGGACGCCACAGGCGCCGCTACCTGACGCAGAGTAAGCGCGTTGAATGCTTCGGCTACAACACCCCATCATCCTCGGGGCACAGAGACGCGCAGCGGCTCATTCTGGCCCCCCAGGTGCCACCAGCCCGCCATTCCACGGGTCGGAAAACGCGTCGCGCCGGCCGCGAGAATCCTAGCCGGCGCGACATCGCGATTGCGGAGCAACTCGTATCTGATCCCTTGTCTTCCTATTGCGGAAGACACATCACCACCGCGTCCAGGCCGTAGCCCTCGAGCGACCAGTAGGGACCACTGAACGGGTGCGCGTTGAAAAGCGCGATATCGTGGGTCAACGCAAAGCGGTGGTTGGCATCCGGCTGGTTGTTGTAGGCCCGATGCAGCTTGCGCGTCTGCGCGGGACACGCACCAGTACTGCGGTCCGGCAGATACACCTCGAACGCGTCCGACGTTTCAAGTTGCCACGCATTGCCAAATCGCTGCGCCACGGCGCTGCACTCGTCCGCAGAGGCCGAGAAGAAGTGGGAGTCGAGACCCGCTGACGGAAGCCCGTAAAACCGGCAAACAGGCGAGGCACCCGCATGGCCGGAGTCGCGCGCGAACGCCATGAATACCTCCCCCGTTCGCTTCCAGTCGTTCGAACGGTCGAGTTGGGCGACCTCGGCCGTGCTTCCCGTCATGAAAAAGTGCTGCATTCCGTTTGGCAACCTGCGCACGAATTCAACTACAGCGACGGTCGGCAACAAGGTTTCCGCTGGACGGTTGTAGAACGTGGCGTATGCCACGGACGTCGGGCGACTGATGCTGGAAAGGGACGCCGTATAAAGAAATGTGCCGGGTGTTTGACTTGCGGTTCCACTGAAGGTGGCGATGCCGTCCGCGCCCGTAATGAGCTCGGTTGGAGGTTGTGCGAAATCGGGGAATGGAACGCCATACGTCGGTTCGGACGAAGAGCCCCATCGATACACTCGCAGGGCGAAGTTTGGAATTGGATTGGCGTGCGCGTCCGTGACCTTCATGCGCAACGCCACCGGGTAGGGTTCGCCGACCCCAGCGCTGATGAGCTCGCCGCTCACTGCCTCAATGGTGGTCGGACTGCATGTTGGGGGCAGTTGGAAGACCTCGAAATTCTTGGCCTCGTTGAATAGCTCATGCAGCAGTGTCGACGGATCTCCGCCGATTTGGCCACCGGGTTGCATGCGGGTGTAGAACTCGATCCGGTACTTACCGGGGGCCAGCGGCGGCAAAGTGCCTACGACTCGGGTGGCGGGAGGCAGCGCAAATCCTGAGTAGAACTCCTGTGCGACAAGCTTGATTGTTGCGCCGTTCAAAACCAGCGACAGCGGCACGCCCATGACCGATGGGCCCGTCGCCGTAATCACAATGCCATCATTGAACGCAGGGCATTCGGGGTCCACGGCAATGGATGCGTCTGCCGTAGTGGTGGACGCGAATGAAACTGCGAGAGCGAGAATCCGGATCGCTACAAATACACGGTGCGACATAGCTAAATACCCGAAGGGGAAAGGGGATTATGGCCTCACTGGAGGCCGTCCGCTGAAACGCTCGACAAATTCGCGTGGCGGGTGCTTCACACAATGGCACGCCGCAAACACCATCGCCCATAAGTCTTCGGCCGTGGCAGTCGCGTCTATCGTCGCGCGTGTCGGCGCGGCCCGCGGGCAAGCTTGATGCGTTAGGTCGCGCAAGTCGAACCGCGATCCATCCCTGGACCTGGGTAACTGAAGTGGCGTCCATCGCACATCGTTGGTGCCGGTTCGTTTATCGTCACAAGCCCTTTGCGACCCCCATACGTTTGTCAATCCGATGCCGACCATCAATTCTATGGCTGTGTTCGGTGCCGCACGGAGAGATGTCCGTCGATTGTGTATTCTTCGAATGTACCCGTCATTTCGTTCTCCCCCGATTGCAAGTGTCGGGTGCAGCCTCTCGGATCACGATCACGCCCGAGAGCCTCTTATCGCAATTTGAATCGACCTACGGTTGAGTCAAGGTAGCGAAGTAAATTCCATGTATTACATAGTCGAAACATCCAAATCGTTCAACCAGGCGTCCACCGACCTTGCTTCGGCTGTCGTGCGAAATGGCTTCGGCGTATTGCACGTACACGACTTGGGATCCACGTTGCGCGGCAAAGGCATTGCCTTTGAAGAAGAGTGCAAGGTTTTTGAAGTCTGCAATCCCGCGCAGGCGGCAAGAGTACTGTCCGCCGACATGCGCCTGAACATGGTGTTGCCATGTCGTATCTCGGTCTACACCGAGAAGGGCAAAACGAAGATCGGACTCATCAAGCCGGTGCAGATGCTTTCGGCCCTATCGCAGGACGCGGCGCTTGCACAAGTGGCCAAGGAGGTTGAGGAAAAGACCATCCGGATGGTTGACGAGTCGACATGATCGGGCTTGCGCGCCAATTGTCCCAGGTACCACGATGACTCGATTGCAGTATCTGGCTGCCTGCCTCTTGCTCTCCGTCTGGAGTCCCGCAATGGCCGTAGACGAGCCCGGATACACCGTCGTCCGCACGGACGACGCGTTCGAGGTGCGTCTCTATGAGCCCTACGTCGTGGCGGAAACGGTAGTCAACGCCACAGCGGAGGAGGCCGGAAACCAGGGCTTTCGCATCCTGGCAGGTTACATTTTCGGACAGAACAAAGGGGCACGCAAAATCGAGATGACCGCTCCCGTGGCGCAGACACCGACGAAGATTGCGATGACGGCGCCAGTGGCGCAGAGCGCGACCTCCGATGGTTACGAGGTTCAGTTTGCAATGCCCCGGGAATGGACGCTGGAAACCCTTCCCGAGCCTACCGACCCTCGAGTGAAATTGCGGGCCATCCCCGCCAGGACCCTTGCCGTCATCAGCTACTCCGGGACCTGGTCGCAGAGCAACTACGAGGAGCACCTGAAGAAGTTGCAGGATGCCCTGGCAAATGCCGGCCTCAAGTGGCATGGCGCGGCGGTCTGGGCGCGGTACGACCCTCCTTGGAAGCCATGGTTCTGGCGACGTAACGAGATCCTGCTCGAGCTTGATTGAGCGCAGGTTCCGGGCAAATTTGGAACTGTGAGTAACGCCTGCCGCCGGTTCTGTTCTTGTGCTCATGTTTGCGGTCTCCGGATGCAACCAAACGGCGCCTCTCCCCCTACTCGGACTCGAACCACCATGAGCGTTTCCACAGCCATCCGTAAGACTCCCAATCCGTCGCTTTCCCGTCGCAAATCGGAAGGTCAGGTGTCCCGCGCGTTGCCTCGCACGTTGAAAGCGCGCAGCCTGCCAGGCGACACCACGCTGCAGCGGCACGCGTCCTTCTTCGATGACAACGGCGACCGAGCCATCGACGTTGCGGAGTGCGCGCGTGGGCTCAAGGCCCTTGGCCTCCGGTTTGGAGTGGCAGAGGTCGCCGCGCTCGCCATCGTTGCGCCCTTGAGCGTCCAGACGCGAGGCTCGTTGCTGGCGCTGAGCATCGACATCGAGAACATTCAGAAGGGCAAGCACGACAGCGACACCGGCATCCTGGACAAACGGGGCCGGTTCAACGCCAGGCGCTTCGAGAAGGTGTTCGGCGCCTGCTCCACGGTCGACCAGAATGGCGACAAGGCATTCACCGCGACCGAACTCACCAAAATGATCATCGCGAACCGCGAGACGCTCCTCGGTTCGTTGGTGTCGATGGTTGAGTGGCAGGTGTTGCTCGCTCTGGCAGCGGACACGAAGGCCGTCGAGCGCGGCAAGACGGTGCCCGCCTTGAGCGTCGCCAGAATGAAGTCGTTCTACGACGGTACGCTGTTCTACAAGCTCGCGAAAGAACACGCATAGGACTATTGAGAGGAGAGCGAGGCTGCCGAAATGGGCAGTGGAACGGGAGTCGCGCGGCGAACGAACGAAAGGAGTGTCGTCATGAAGGGGTTCGTGCAGGACATCGAGAGCATCGCCGTCAAGAATGACGGACTTTCGCCGGGTGCTCTACACGGCGAAGAACTGCCAGCTCGTCGTCATGGCGCTGAAACCCAAGGAGGAGATCGGCGCGGAAGTCCACAAGCTCGACCAGTTCTTTCGCGTGGAGGAAGGGACGGGCGAGGCGGTTCTCGATGGCGTTCGCACGGCGATCAGCGCGGGCTTCGCGGTGCTCGTCCCGGCCGGGACGAATCACAACATCATCAACACCGGCAGTGTTCCGCTGAAGCTCTACACGCTCTATGCGCCGCCGAATCATCGGGACGGCGTCGTCCACCATACCCGCGACGACGCGGAGGCGGACAACGAACACTTCGACGGCAAGACGACGGAATAGTGAGTCGCCGTGTTGTCGGGTGAATCGCAGTAGCGGCGCCATGAGCGAGTTCGCTCGGTCGTGAACGAGGCGGCAGGTGGCGTAATCGATTGCAGGCGGCGGACTGTGACATCTGCGTCATCAAGGACTGCGCATAACGCAGCATCAGGTGGCGCAGTGGCATGTCATCTTCCGCGGCGGCTTGCAGTACGTGCGCTCTGATTCGATAGCCATGCCCGGCACTTTGCACGACTGCCCGGGTGTTGGTGGTGGCTGCACCTCCCATGAGCAGCGCGATGCCTACCAGGCCGTCATTGCCAATGACCGCCACCTCCGGCGCCGCCCCATCCTCCATCGGGCTGAGGACGGACACGATGCAGGAGGTGGGGAAGCACGCGTATTCCGGTGCCATGCCGGGTTCGTAGATCGCCGTGCCACGCGGCAGCGCCACGAGTTCCAGATGGGGCGCCAGGCGCTCATAGGTTTCTGCCGGAAGTGCTGCGAGCAGACGGTTTTGCCTGGGTGTGCGAATCACTTTGTGCCCTCTTTTCCGCAGCTTATGGCGCGCGCCACAGCGGGGTCCGTGCGACAGCGAACATAGTCGAAGGCCTTGGCACTGACGTTGCTGCTCCCCGCAAGAGCACGCGGGGAAGGGCGGTTCCTGCGCGGTCGGGGGCCGCGTCTCGTTCGTTGGGTAACCCAGGCGCGTGTCGAATTCCTGCGGTCAACGCCGCTTCGCGCCAATCTGCGGGACCCGCACGGACTCGATGCCAGAATCCGCGCGCCTGCTCAGAGGTGCACCAGCCAAACGCAGTTCAGACGATCTCGATCGTCTGCATCATCCCCATGTCTTCGTGGGCGAGCATATGGCAGTGCATCAAGGTAGCTCCCCGGAAGTCATGAAATCGCGTGCGGAACGTCACCGAAGTCGGATTGGCGGGCGTCCCTTCCGGGGGCAACGCGATCGTGTCGGCCCAATACGGCTCGATCGGAACGCCGTTGACCTTCGTGACCTGGAACGGATTGACGTGGATGTGGAATGGGTGCCGGATGGCATTCATGTTGAGGATCGTCCACTCTTCGACGCTCCCCAGCGCAACCGTCTGCTTCTGCGCGCGGGCGGACTGGAAAGGAATGTACTCGACCGGCAACGCCGCGTCGGTCGACGCCTGTCCGCTTGCGCTGCCGAGGGCGAACACCTTGTTGGCCAAGGTCGTCTTGCCGGTTTGAAACACCCAGTCTTCGAGCTCGCCGGCCGGATGCACGATCGCATTGGCCGGCGGATTCGTGATGGGTTCGTCCGGCTGATTGAAGACGGTGCGCATCACGATGGTCCGCTTCATGCCGCCGGCCGCCGCCAACTCCTCGTCGGAGATGGTGGCGAGGCTCGCCGGAACCGGAAGCGGCCCGTTGGGAAGCGACATCGGGAGCGCCGGTTCGACCACCACGATTTCGGCAACGATGTCTTCCGCGAGAATGGCGAGCCGCGAGCCCATCTGGAATTGCAGCGTGCGCAGGAAGTAGGTGCCGGGCGCGCCTGCGCGTACGAGGACGCTCGCCCGATTGCCGGGTGCGAGCACGACGCCATCGGGTCCGTCCGGAGGTACGGGCAGCAGACCCTTGCGCGGATTGCCGTCCTGGCCATAGACATTCAGCGCATGGCCGTCGAGGCTCAGGTTGGCAAAATTGAATATCGCGGCATTGATGAAGTGCCAGTTCTGGACTTCGTTGCTGCGCAACACGAGGCGCGGCCTGCGCACGCCGTTGATCAGAAACGGCACCTCGCTGGCCGGACTGTCGGCAACCTGCGTGAACGATTCGAGCTTTCCCGCGGCATCGGTAATCGGCGCCTGGAAGATGAACACGCGTTCCCTGGCCGCCGCAATTTCCGGCACGTCGTCGACTTCGCCCTTGATCAGCAGCGCGCCTGCCATTCCGCTGCCCACCTGGAGCGACGTTGCTCCGTGCAGGTGCGGGTGATACCAGTACGCGCCGGGCGGATGGTCGGGGCGTATCCGGTACTCGTGCCGGCGAGTCTGGCCCGGCTGGATGCCGAGCTGCGGGTCGTCCATGACGTAGTCGCCATACACGCCAGGCGCCACGAGGCCGGGCGAAACATGCAGGCCATGCGTGTGGAGATTCGTGCTGTTGGGATAGCGCAGATGCGCGACGGGCTCGCTGCTGGGGGGATTGGGCGGCAACCGGTTGGCAACCTCAACGCGCAGCGTGTCCCCGGTCCTGATGCGCAGCGTGGGTGCCGGAATGCTGCCATTGATCGCGCGCAGCGTCACCGGCTTCCCGTTGAGCGCCCTCGACACATAGGCAAGCTGCAACGTGACCTCGAGCTCGCCGTTCACCGATTCCAGCACCGTCGGCTCGACGAAGGTTTCGCCGGGAAGCGAAACCTGGGCCTGCTCGCCGCTGCCGCCGCCGCCGCAGCCGGCGAGGCCAACCGGAACGATCATTCCGGCCGTGATCGTCCAGCCCAGTCCAAGAAAATCGCGACGCGAGCGCTCTGCCGGCGCCACGGTGCGACGTGGGTCGGGGGTGCCCGGTCTCACGGCAGGCGCGCCACTCGACGCTAGACCGGTACGCAGGCGATGACGCCGAGATCGCCCGAACCTTCCGGGATCCAGCCCTGACCCAGCATGGTCGTGCGGATCGCCAGGCTTGTCGTATAGCGATGGTTGGGCGCGGCGCCCTGACCGTTGTTGTACAGGCGATAGAGGGGTTGCGTTCCTGCCGCGCAGTTGGCGGCGGCGTCCGGCAGGCCCACCGAGAACACGAGGCCCTCGAACTGCCAGTCCGGATTCTGCTTGACCGACGCGCACTCGATCGCGAACGGTGTGTAGAAGTGCGAGCTTCTCGGTGCGAAAGTCGTGCTGAAGAAGCGACAGACGTCGAAGGCGTTCGATCCGGCGGACGGCGCAATGGCATCGGCTGCGCCTAAAGGGTAGACGTTGAATGATTGACCCGTCCGCGCCCAGCCGACGAAAGTTCCATTGTCGAGCTTGGTGATCTCATCCGGGATCGTAGTGACAAAGTAGTGATCCCACTCGGCGTGGTGGAATTCGATGGCGGCCACAACGGATACCGCCGCCGAACGGAAGGCCAATCCGCCGACCAGATTGCGGCCGGTCACGCCGATCGCCGTCGCGGCGCCGGTCGTCGGGTTGATCCTGTACACGGTCTGCTCGTCGCCGGTCCCCCCGAACATGACGCCGTCGGTCGGACGCACGGCAAGCGATGAATAGAAGTTGGCCGTCGCGATGCTCGTCAGCATTGCGCCGCTGGCGGCGTTGAGCGTCATCAACCTCGGGTTGATCGGACCGGCACCCAGATCGGCCGCGCTCATGTACAACGTCCCATCGGGCGCGAAGGCGATGCTGGCGAAGTTCTTGAGGGTATCGCCGATCAGCGTGGCCGCCCCGGTCGTCGTATTGATGGTGTACAGCTTGCCTTGGCCGCCGCCCCCGTCATGCGAGCTGCGTACGCCGTACAGAACCCCCGTTGCTGGATGAACCGCAAGGTCTGCGATGCTGAGTCCCATCGCCGGATCCTTGATCGTCACGCTCGAGAGCAGTTCTCCGGTGTCCGGATTGAGGCGGATCAATTGGCTTGGCGCAGTGGGACCCGGCGGTGGCGGAAATCCGCCCCCGACCTGCGTGGCGCCGTACAACACGCCATCCAATCCGAAGGCGATGCCCGAGATTCGAGCGATCCCGGCGGGATGTCCGACGACGGTGGTGCTCCCATCCGTCTGGCTCACGATGACCAGCGCGCCGTCATTGGTCGACGCTTGCGGTCCGCTCGTAACCCCGTGGCCGCCGAGCCCACCGTAGAGTACCGGCTGGGCAAGTACCGTCGGCAACCCGGCCACCGCCAGCAACAAGACAATGACCGACGCGATCGCGCGACTGCCGATGTGCAATGGGAAGCGCTTCATCGTTGCCCTTTCTATGAGTGGGTCATAGCGGAGCAGGACGTGGCTCGGTGCGCAGGCTGCGGCACGCAACTGTGTGCGCGCTTCGGATCCAGGCGCCGCACGCTTCGATTCGCGTACGCTACCCGTTGCAGGCGGACCGGCCTTCAGCTTCTCGCAATCCGCTTCCCGGGCAGGAAACCGACCCGGGAATCGGACGCGGGCCGCCTAGACTAGGCTCGTTTGAACGGACCCACAAGTGGGGGGGGGCTGGGTGCTGACCCGCGGGGGAGGACAGTGCCCGTTGGCGAATCCGTAGCCTCGGAGGAGCGAGGCCATGGCGTCCAGGCGCGTGCGGGCATGCCGGCAATCAAGTAAATCCGCGCACATCCGCGCGGGCCGCCTGGTGCCGATCCTCGCGCAGCACAGGTCATCAGAGTGTGTCCAGGTTGCGCAAGGTCACCGCCGCCTGTTCGCGCAGCGCGGCGCGATCCGGCGCGGACAATCCGGTGATGTTCCTCGCCATCAACGAGGTCCGCGGATTGCCCGCGAGCAATTTCTCGTGCTGGTCGAGAAAGTACCAATAGAGCGTGGTGACGGGACAGGCACGGGGGCCGGTCTTCACCTCGGGCCGGTAGCGGCATCCCGCGCAGTAGTTCGACATGCGCTTGATGTATTGGCCGCTCGCGATGTAGGGCTTGGACGTGAAGCGGCCGGCGTTGGCGTACAGCGCCATGCCCGCCACATTCGGCAATTCGACCCACTCGACCGCGTCGACGTAGACCGCCAGGTACCAATCCTCGACTTCCTTGGGCGCGGTCTCCGCGAGCAGGCCGAAGATGCCGGTCACCATGAGGCGCTGAATGTGGTGGGCGTACCCGTGTTTGAGGGTTTGACCGACCGCATGTCGCATGCAGTTCATCTGCGTGTTGCCCGTCCAGTACCACGCAGGCAGTTTCCGGGCGTGCCCGAAATGGTTCGCTTCGCGCATGCCGGGCATGTCCAGCCAGTAGATGCCGCGCATGAACTCGCGCCAGCCCAGCACCTGGCGCACGAAGCCTTCCACGGCTTCGATCGGCGCGCGGCCCTGTTCGAGTGCTGCGACCGCGGCGGCGATCACTTCGCGCGGGTTGATGAGCTTCACGTTCATCGCCGCGGAAAGGCACGAGTGATGCAAAAATGGTTCGTCCGTCCACATCGCATCCTGGTACCGGCCGAACGTCGGCAGGCGCTCGTCGACGAACGCCTTCAATGCGCGCAACGCGTCACGCCGCGTGACCGGCCACCCGAAGTCTTCCAGCGTGCCGGGATGCCCGGGAAAGTGGGCTTCCACGTCGGCGATGGCGTCCCGGGTGAGGGTGTCCGGTCGCGTCCACGGCGTCGCCGGCACATCCTTCGGGCCGGCCTTCGGAAAGGCACCGCGATTCTCGGCATCGAAATTCCAGCGTCCGCCCACAGGTTCGCCGCCGTCCATCATGATCGCGTATCGCTTGCGCATCATGCGATAGAAGTATTCCAGGCGCAGCTGCCGGGAGCCCTTCGCCCAGTCGGCAAACGCGTGGCGCGAACACAGGAAATGCGTGTCTTCGCGCAACACCAGCTCGACTTGCGCTGTCTTCGCGAAGGCCATCAGCGCCTGTTCCACGCGCCAGTCCCCCGGCTCCGTGATCACGATCTTTTCCGGGCGGTACTTCTTCAGTGCGTCGGCCAGCACCGCCACCAGCGAATCGAACGCATGCGTGCCGATCCGGCGGTAGTCGAAGCGGATGCCGCGCCCTTCCAGCGTGGCGGCGAAGTGGCGCATCGCCGCGAAGAAGAACGCGGTGCGCGGCTTGGAGGACCACACGTGCGTCGACTCGTCCCGGACTTCCGCCATCAACACGACGTCCGTACCGCAGTCGAAATCGGCCAGTGCAGGCGATTGTTCGTCGAGTTGGTCGCCCAGCACGAAGACGAGGTGGCGGCAGTGTTTCATGGGTCGCGTCGGACGCTGCGCCTGACGCCTGCCCGGCGACATGGCTCCGAGCAGAATTTGACGCTCTCCCAGTTCTTCGCCCACGACCGTCGCCATGTCATGAGTCGCCCGCACGCGGCGCAAGGCTTGCCGGGCAGGTACGACTTGTTGCCTTTGAATTCCATCGTCATGGTCGGCGTCGGGCTAGGCGCATGTTCAAGGCACCCTTCGTCGGGATCGTCGCGCGTACGTGTTCGCGCGCATCGTTCGACCGGTTGCAAATCGGTTCCGGCGACAACGGCCCCTCTGGTAGCGAGCACGAGCAATCGTCGCGAACGTGATTGCCCGGACCTCGATGAAGTGATCAAACGTCGAGACCCGCGTGGCCGGGGTCGCCCGGCAGCGCGAGTCCCTCGGCTCGGGCGACGCGGACGAGCGCGTCCTCGAAGAGCACCCGCGCGGAACCGGCGACCCGCTGGAGATACCGATGCAGCACCGCGTCTGCCGGGCTGCGGTTCGCGCATTCGGCGCTGTAGCGTTCGAAGGTTCCGAGGCTCTGCAGCAGGTCGACCAGATGGCGCGGGCACTCGCAGTACAGGGTGGTCAGGCCGCGGGCGAGGCGGGCCAGCGACGGGTCGTCGAAGCGTGGCGCCGGGACCGGGTCGAGCGGCAACGGTGGCGCTCCGGTTGGCGCGCGGACGGCGTGCGGCGCGATCGCGTCGCGGCAGATTCGCGCGAGTTCGTCGACATCGAGCGGTGCCCGGACGACGGTGTGGCCCCGGTCGCGCAGCGCGCCCACCACCGCGGTCGGGGCGAACCGGTACGCGACGACCGCGTGCCGAGCGCCCACGGCCTCGACCAAGGCGTCCAGCGTCGCGGCCGCTTCCGGTTGCAGCACGGGCAGTTCGATCGCAAGCACGTCCGCCGCCACCCCGCGTAGCGCCTCCACCGCGCCCGCCGGCCCGGCGCAGGTCGCGACGATTTCCAGGGCCGAGTGCAGCGCGCCATCGTGGGCGATCCGCTCGGTCAGCGCCTCGCCAACCAGCGCCACGCGAACGGGCCGCGATGACCCGGCTGGCCCGACCGACGCGCCTTGCGACGCCGCGGCGGCCGCGGATCGCATGTCGCGCAGCGATGCCAGCGGCAGGCCCGCCACCGAGCCGATGGGGCTCCCGAGATCCACCAGCTGTCGGATCAAGGCGAGGCGGCTCACGTCTTCGGCGGAGTAGAGGCGGTGGCCGCGTGAATCGACGCGCGGGCCGACGATCTGGTACCGGCGCTCCCATACGCGCAGCGTTTCCACCGGAATTCCCGCGAGACGTGCCGCGATGCCGCTGCGATAGGTGGGTTCGAAGGGGTCCATGATCGGCTCGTTCATCGCCAGGAGTTCCCCCTTCTCGATGACGGTTCGGAATTGGGTTGTCCAGTGGATTGTTTCACAATGAACCGATTGGAACAAGGCAAAAGAGGGTACGGAGTACTGGGATAAGCGGTCAACGAAGCATTGACAAAGACGGTGCATAACCATGTATTGTCCAGGACAAATACGACCTTGCCTCAACCTCCAACGACCACCGTCATGCTTAGCGACCCGGTCCTGGCCGTGAACCAGTGGCCACGACGCCGCGAACTGCGCCGAAGGCAATGCGGCCGCCGCCCATCCGGCCGAACTGGCGCACGACGCCGAATGCGGCGTTGTCGCCGAGCCGCCTGCAGACCGGGCCGTCCGAGAAGGAATCGTGCAGGGTGGAACACGCCTGTGAGGTGCGCCTTGCACCTTGAACCCGTGTCACCGTCCCCAACCTGCACCGTCTACTTCGACGGTACATGCCCGGTATGCAGCAGGGAGATCGCGCACTATCGGCGGCAACGCGGGTCGGAGGCGATTGCCTGGGTCGATGCTTCGAACTGCGACGAGGCGGCGCTGGGTCCAGGCCTGGATCGGTCCACAGTCCTCCGCCGGTTCCACGTTCGCGAAGGCGACGGCACCCTTACGTCGGGTGCGGCGGCGTTTGCTGCGATCTGGCGTCGCCTGCCGGCCTTCGCGTGGCTCGCGCGGCTCGCGTCGTCGCGACCGGTGCTCGCGCTGCTCGATGCGGGCTACGCGGTCTTCCTGTACGTCCGCCCCTGGTGGCGTCGCGCCGATCCACGTCCCGAGGCCCCACGCGCTGGCGCCGCCATTGGACGCGCCGATCCTGCTTCACGGGAAGCGGGGTCGCAGGCGCCGGGCGTCGCTGGCGATAGTCCGGTACAGGAACAAGCGCGATGACGATCGTCGCCTCGGAAATCGATCGGTTCAACCGTCTGAGTGCAACCTGGTGGAATCGCGCCGGGCCGATGCGTCCCTTGCACATCGTCAACGAGCTGCGGCTCGAGTACCTCTGTGACGCGATGGCGACGCACTTCATCGGCGTCGCACCGGCGGAACTCGCACCACTGCGCATCCTGGACGTCGGCTGCGGCGCCGGCCTGCTGTGCGAGCCGCTGGCGCGACGGGGTGCGCACGTCACCGGAATCGACGCCGCCACGAACAACGTTGCCGCGGCGCGCAGCCATGCCGCGAGCCAGGGCATCGCGATCGACTACCGGGTCGGCGATCCTGCGGCGGCACTGCGGCCCGACGAGCGCTTCGACGTGGTGCTGCTGCTCGAAGTGGTCGAGCACGTCGCCGATGTCGAAGCGTTCGTGACTGCCGCGGGGCGGTATGTCGCACCCGGCGGTCTGCTCGTCGCGTCGACCATCGATCGTACGTGGAAGAGCTTCGCCTTCGCGATCATCGGCGCCGAGTACGTGTTCCGCGTCCTCCCGATCGGGACGCACGACTGGCGCCGGTTCGTGCGTCCCGCCGAACTGGCATCCGCCGCCAACCGGGCGGGGTTCGCCATGGCCGCAATCCGGGGCATGCGCTACCTCCCGTTGCTGGATCGCGCTTCGTGGGTGCGCGACACGTCGGTGAACTACATCGCGACGTTCGCGCATGGCGGCGTTCGCGGCCCCATTGCACCCACCTCCAAGCTCTGACCAAGGACCACGATGACCACTCGACCCACCAGGCAGGGGACACCATGCGCGTATTGATGACGGGTGCGACCGGGCTGATCGGCAAGGAACTGGGCAAATCATTGGCGGCTCGCGGTGACACGCTGATCTGCCTGGTGCGTGATGCGCAGAGCGCCCGCCATCGGTTGCCGTACCCGGCGACGTGCTTCGAATGGGATCACCGGCGCGCGGTGCCGGCCGAAGCATTGATCGGCGTCGAAGCGATCGTGCATCTGGCGGGCGAGCCCGTGGCCGAAAAGCGGTGGTCGAGCGAGCAAAAGGATCTCGTTCGCGACACGCGCGTATTGGGCACGCGGCAGCTGGTGCAGGCGGTGGCGACGCACCGCCCGCCCCTGAAGGCCTTCGTGCACGGATCGGCCATCGGCTTCTACGGCGACCGTGGAGACGCAACGATCAACGCGAACAGTGCGAAGGGAACCGGCTTTCTCGCCGACGTGGTCGCCGCGTGGGAAGCGGAACTTCGTCCTCTCATGGAGGGTCGCCCCGAGGTGCGCGTGGCGATCGTGAGGACGGGCATCGTCCTCGCCCGCCAAGGGGGTGCGCTCGCGAAAATGCTGCCGCTGTTCCGCGCGTCCGTCGCCGGAAGGCTCGGCGACGGCAAGCAGTGGATGAGCTGGATTCACATCGACGACATTGTCCGATTGTTCATGCATGCCGTGGACTCGCAGGCGAAGGGCATCCTGGAAGGGGTCGCGCCGCACGCGGTGACCAATCGCGCATTCACGAAGTCCTTGTGCCAGTCACTGCGGGTCTTCGAGAACGCGCCGGCACCGTCGTGTGCGATCAAGGCGCTCTACGGCGAAATGGGTGGAATCGTGCTGGAGAGCGCGAAGATCGAGCCGCGTCGAACGCAGGCCTCCGGGTTCGACTACCGGTTCGAGAGCCTCGACGAGGCCTTCGCCGATCTCCTCACGCCGCTGCAGGGGGCGACGCGGGAACTGGTGTCCGAGCAGTGGGTGCCGCATGCGCCGGAGGAGATCTGGCCCTACTTCTGCGACGAACGAAATCTGGAAGAACTCACGCCGCCCTTCCTGAAGTTCAAGGTCCTGCAGAAGTCGACGCGCGAGATCGGCGAAGGCACGCTGATCGACTATCGGCTGAAGCTCAACGGGATTCCGATGGGTTGGCAAAGCCGGATCGAAGACTGGGAACCGGCTCGCCGCTTCGTCGACACGCAGGTCAAGGGACCGTACGCGTACTGGCGGCACACCCACGAGTTCATTCCCTTGGCGAATGGAACGCTGATGCGCGACGTGGTCCGCTACCGGGTGCCTTTGGGTTGGCTGGGGTCGCTGCTCGCGGGTTGGAAAGTGGAGTCGCAGGTCCAGCAAATCTTCTCGTACCGCGCGGCCAGGATCACCGAGCGCTTTGCGCATCGACCTGCCGTGCAAAGCCCGGCGCCCGTGTCCCGAACCCCTCAATGTGTCTGAATGATCAAGGAATCCATGTCCACCCGTTCCCCCGCCTTGTTGCCTGGCAACGAGGAAGACCGTGACCTGCCCGTGTCGGAGCGCATTCGCGCCCGCCTGCTGCGCGCCAACCAGCGCTATCACGCCAACGACAACATTTCCGCCTACGTGATGGAGGGTGAAGTGGACGCGCTCCGGAGCGAGGTCGAAGCGAAAATGGCCGAAGTGCTCAAGAGCCTGGTCATCGACACCGAAGGTGACCACAACACGCAGGGAACCGCCCGGCGCGTGGCCAAGATGTTCCTGACCGAGGTGTTCAAGGGCCGCTATCACGCCATGCCCACGGTGACCGAGTTTCCGAACATCGAACAACTCAATGAACTGCTGATCGTCGGCCCGATCACCGCGCGCAGTGCCTGTTCGCACCATCTATGCCCGATACTGGGCAAGGTGTGGATCGGCATCATGCCCAACGAGCATTCCAACCTGATCGGGCTGTCCAAGTACGCGCGCATCTGCGACTGGGTGATGAGCCGGCCGCAGATCCAGGAGGAGGCGGTCATGCAACTGGCCAACATCCTCGAGCACAAGGTGAAGCCGGATGGACTGGCGATCGTGATCGAGGCCGACCACTTCTGCATGCACTGGCGCGGTGTCAAGGATGCGGACTCCCGCATGACCAACAGCGTGATGCGCGGCTCGTTCCTCAAGGACCCCGACCTGCGCCGCGAGTTTCTCTCGCTGCTGAGCAAGAAGAGCAGTTGAATATCACCTTAACGAGCGGAGCACTTCATGCTGGTACGTTTGTTGTATGCAAGCAGGGCGGTCGACCAGGTCTCGCAGGAGGAACTGCTGAAGATCCTGTCGCAGTCCAAGGCCAATAACCCCGAGAGCGGCATCACCGGTGTCCTTTGCTCGAGCGCCCCGCATTTTCCTGCAGTGTCTCGAGGGCGGACGCATGCAGGTCAATGCGCTGTACAACCAGATTGCCGCCGATCCCCGCCACCGCGACGTGGTCATCCTTTCCTACGAAGAGATCAGCGAGAGGCAATTTGCCAGTTGGTCGATGGGCCTCGTGAACCTGGAGAACGTGAACCCTTCATTGCTCCTCAAGTATTCGGAGAGCGCCACCCTCGATCCCTATGGCGTCTCCGGGACGGCCTCCCTGGCGCTGCTGCACGAATTGATGGCGCGGGCGTCGATCATGGGCCAGACCAATGTCTTGCCATCGGCCGCACGCTAGCCAGCCGGTCATGATCCGGCCATGATTCGTCTCCAGGAAACCATCGAGGTCCCGCGACCGATCGACGACGTCTTCGCCTACGCCAGCAATTTCGGCAATGCGGCGCAATGGGATCCCGGCGTCGTCGCTTCCCGCAAGACCACGCCCGGCCCCATCGCCGTCGGCACGGCGTTCGACCTCGTGGTGAAGTTCGGGCCGCGCTCGATACCCATGACGTACGTCGTCCGCGAGTACGCGCCGCCGAGACGCGTGCTGCTGGAGGGGAAGGGTGACTCCATCCATGCGTTGGATGACATCGCGTTCGCGGCAACCCCGGGCGGCACGCGCATCACCTACACGGCGGACATCTCCATGCTCGGGGCGTTCAGCGTGGTCGAACCGTTGCTGAAGGGGGCGCTCGGGCGCGTCGGCAGGAACGCCGTCCGGGGCCTTCAAGCCGCACTGAGCGACGAACCAGCGCCACCGGAACGCAGCCTGCTGACCGACCTCCAGGACCGCCTGATCGTGCCCGGCCTGGTCGGCTTCACCAACGTGGGGTACCGCTGGCACAAGCGGAACTGGAAGCCGCTCTCCGTGTCGCTGCGCGGGCGCACCGTCGTGGTCACGGGCGCCACGTCGGGCCTCGGACGGGCGGCCGCTACGCAACTGGCCGGACTCGGTGCGCGCGTGATTCTGGTGGGCCGCAATCCCGAAAAGGCCGAAGCCACCCGACAGGAGATCGTTGCCGCCACGGGTAACGACAACGTTGCGGTCGCGCTGGCCGATCTCAGCCTGCTGGCCGATGTCAGGAAACTCGCGCAACAATTGCTCCAGGAGCCCCGGATCCACGTCCTCGTGAACAATGCCGGCGTGCTCCTCAACCAGCGCACGACGACCGCCGAGGGCCACGAGACCACGCTGGCGACGAACCTGCTCGCGCCCTACCTGCTGACCCAGTTGTTGCTGCCGCGTCTGCGGGACTCGGTACCGTCGCGAATCATCAATGTGTCCTCCGGCGGTATGTACGCCACGGGCCTCGCGCTGGATGACCTGCAGTACGAAAGGGGCACCTACGACGGCAGCCGGGCGTATGCCCGCACCAAGCGCGCGCTGGTCGTCCTGACGCAGTTGTGGGCGGAACAACTGAAGAACAGCGGCGTGGTGGTCCATTCGATGCATCCGGGGTGGGCGGACACGCCCGGTGTCGCGGAATCGCTCCCGGGATTCCACACGATCACCCGGCGCTTCCTGCGGACCGCGGAACAGGGGGCGGACACCGTCACCTGGCTCGCGGCGGCGCCGGAAGCGGCCAAAGTCAGCGGCGCATTCTGGCTCGACCGCGAACCGCACACGACGCATGTCTTTCCCGGTACCGATCCTTCGCCGCAGGAGCGGGCGCAATTGTGGGACGCGCTGGCAGGGATGACCGGTTGGAAGGGGGCACGGTCCGACCGGCGCTAGTCGCCATCCCGTGTCGCGGCTGCGGCCGTGCGAACCATCGCCCGCGATACTGTCGAAGAGGAACCGGTGGCACCGCGCGAGCGCGACCCGGTAGTGCGGGCCTCGAACGGCAACGCCGATGGGAACCGGTCACCGCAAGCGCAGGCGCGCCTTTTGCCGTGACGACGACCCCGATGCGGCAGCAGGCGACAAGGTAGGCCGCGCGTCGGGCCGCGCCTGCTGCAACCTCCTGCGCGAAGAGGCGGGGGGCGGCAATCGCGGATTCCAATCGTCGCGACGCGGGCGCCCGTGCACCGGGCCATCACGATGCGGCTCCTGGCCGCGAGGCGACCGCGAGACCCGCCGGTGGTTCCGGGCGGACCGCGAGGGCGCAGCGCCTCGAATCGATGGCACGGGCGTCGATGGTCGGCCACGCCAACCGGTGCTCATAGTCCCCTCGGCGGACGATCCGACCGTGCCCGTGCATCGCCTTGCGACGACCACGCAACGCCTGGGCGAACCGGGCCGCGGGTAGCGCGTGCAGCGCTCCGAACGGGGCGCCCGCTGCGAATCGAAGCGCGTGTTCGCGCGTCATCCGGACGCGCCACGAGACCCGCCGGCACATCTTTACGAAATCTATACACGGCGCGCGCGCGACGAGACGCCGCCGATATCCCATCGGCGCTACCTTCAACGCATCGGGACCGCGCGTCCCGCGCCCTGCGGAGATTCCCAATGTTCGATGTCATCTTCGTCGGCCTCCTGGTCGGCTTCTTCGTGCTTTCCATCGGTCTCATTCGATTCTGCGAACGGCTTGGCAAAGGGGACCAACGATGAACCTGATTTACTGGATCGCAGGCATTGCGGCGCTTGGCCTCTTCGTCTACCTGGTCGTCGCGCTGTTCAAACCGGAGCTCTTCTCATGAACGCGCCCGGATGGCTGCAGATTGCGTTCTATCTGGTCGTGCTCGTCGCGCTCGCGAAGCCGCTGGGCGCCTACATGGCCAACGTTTACGAAGGCCTGCCGGGATTGCGCACGCGAGTCCTCGGACCCGTCGAGCACGGCATCTACCGGCTGGCCGGCGTCGATCCGGCGCGCGACATGCGCTGGACCGAGTACGCGTTCGCGCTGCTCGCGTTCAACCTGGTGGGCGGCCTGGCGGTGTACGGGCTGCAGCGTCTGCAGGTGTGGCTGCCGCTCAATCCGCAGGCGATGGGGGCCGTCGCGCCGGACTCCGCATTCAACACGGCGACCAGCTTCATCTCGAATACGAACTGGCAGGGCTACTCCGGGGAGGCGACGCTCAGCTATCTCACGCAGATGCTGGGTCTCACCGTGCAGAACTTCGTCTCCGCGGCCACCGGCATGGCGGTGCTGGTTGCGCTCATCCGCGGCTTCGCGCGCAAACAGGCGACCGGCATCGGCAACTTCTGGACCGACCTCGTCCGCTCGACGCTCTACATCCTGCTGCCGCTCTCGCTGCTGCTGGCCGTCGTGCTGGTGAGCCAGGGCGTCGTGCAGACGTTCAACGGCGCGGCCACCGTGCAGCTCGTCGTGCAGCCGCTCGACTACGAGCAGCCGAAGAACGGCCCGGACGGGGTACCGATCAAGGACGCCGCCGGCAACCCGGTGATGGAGAAGGTCACGACCACCGAGCAGACGATTGCGCTGGGGCCGGCCGCCTCGCAGGTCGCCATCAAGCAGCTCGGTACCAACGGGGGCGGCTTTTTCAACGTCAACTCGGCGCACCCGCTCGAGAACCCGACGCCGCTATCGAACTTCCTCCAGATGCTCGCCATCCTGTTGATCCCGGCCGCGCTCTGCTACACGTTCGGCCGGATGATCGGCGACACGCGGCAGGGGTGGGCGCTGCTGGCCGCGATGCTGATCGTGATGAGCGCGCTGATGGCGAGCGCCTACGTGACCGAGACGGAGTCCGAACCCGGTGCTGGCGCAGGCCGGCGTCGATACGAGCGGCGCGCCCGGTTCGCCCGGCGCCAACCTCGAAGGCAAGGAAGTCCGCTTCGGCGTCGTCAATTCGATCATCTGGGCAACGGTGACGACTGCCGCATCCAACGGCAGCGTGAACGCGATGCACGATTCGCTGATGCCGCTCACCGGTCTGGTGCCGCTGGCACTCATGCAGCTGGGCGAAGTGATCTTCGGCGGCGTCGGCTCCGGTCTCTACGGAATGGTGGTGTTCGCGATCATCGCGGTGTTCATCGCGGGCCTCATGATCGGCCGTACGCCGGAATATCTGGGCAAGAAGCTCGGCGCGTTCGAGATCAAGATGGCCTCCATCGCGATCCTGATTCCGCCGCTGCTGGTGCTGGGCGGCACCGCAGTCGCGGTGCTGGTGGAGGCTGGCCGGGCGGGCGTCGCGAACCCCGGCGCGCAGGGATTCTCCGAGATCCTCTACGCGTTCTCGTCGGCGGCCAACAACAACGGCAGCGCGTTCGCGGGACTGTCGGCCAACACGCCCTTCTACAACACGGCGCTCGGCCTGTGCATGCTGTTCGCGCGGTACTGGCTGGCGATTCCGGTCCTGGCACTCGCGGGCGCACTTGCCGCAGCCAATACGGTACCGGTCAGCGAAGGCACGCTGCCGACCCACACGCCGCTGTTCGTCACCGTGCTGATCGGCACGGTCATCACCGTGGGTGCGCTGACCTTCGTGCCGGCGTTGGCGCTCGGGCCGGTGGCCGAGCACCTGCTGCTGTTCGCGGCCAAGTGATGGCGCATCGAAAGGACCCTGCAATGACTACCCTGACCGAACGCCGCGGCACGCTTGCCTGGTTCGCCGAGCCTCAACTCCTGCGCGCGGCGCTGCTCGACAGCTTCCGGCGGCTGACGCCGCGCTACCAGTGGCGCAATCCGGTGATGTTCGTCGTCTACATCGGCAGCATCCTCACCACGTTGCTGTGGCTCCAGGCGCTGCTGGGGCAGGGCGAAGCGCCCGCGGGCTTCATCCTGGCGGTGACGCTGTGGCTGTGGGCGACGCTGCTGTTCGCGAACTTCGCGGAAGCCATCGCCGAAGGCCGCAGCCGCGCGCAGGCCGCGACGCTGAAAAGCGCCCGCCGCGACACGATGGCGCGCAAGCTCGCGCGGATCAGCCGCGACGCGCCGCAGACGGCGGTGCCGTCGGCGGACTTGCGCCGGGGCGACATCGTGCTCGTCGAGCAGGGCGACATCGTGCCCGGCGACGGCGAAGTGGTCGACGGGGTGGCCTCCATCGACGAGAGCGCCATCACGGGCGAAAGCGCACCGGTCATCCGCGCGGCGGGCAGCGACTTCGACACCGTGACCGGCGGCACGCGCGTGCTGTCCGACTGGATCATCGTTCGCATTTCGGTGAATCCGGGCGAGGCGTTCCTCGACCGCATGATCGGCATGGTCGAAGGTGCCAAGCGGCAACGCACGCCGAACGAGATCGCGTTGACCATCCTGCTGGTGGCGATGACGCTGGTGTTCCTGCTGGCCACAGTCACCCTGCTGCCGTTCTCGCTGTACAGCGTCGAAGCCGCGAAGGCGGGGACGCCGGTGTCGATCACCGTGCTCGTCGCGCTGCTGGTGTGCCTCATTCCCACCACGATCGGCGGGTTGCTGTCGGCGATCGGCGTGGCCGGGATGGGTCGCATGATGCACGCCAACGTGATCGCCACGTCGGGTCGCGCGGTGGAAGCCGCGGGCGACTGCGACGTGCTGCTGCTGGACAAGACGGGCACCATCACGCACGGCAACCGCCAGGCCGCCGCGCTGTACGCGATCGCCGCCGTCACGCCGCAGCGCCTCGCGGAAGCGGCGATGCTGGCCTCGCTCGGCGACGAGACGCCCGAGGGCAGGAGCATCGTCACGCTGGTGAAGCGCGCGTCCGGACTGGCGCCCCCGAAGCTCGAACCGGGTGCGTTCGCCATCGTGCCGTTCTCCGCGCAGACGCGCATGAGCGGGGCCACGTTCCAGGGGCGCGAGCTGCGCAAGGGTGCGCTCGACGCGATCCGCGACTGGGTCGCCGCGCAGGGCGGCTCGCTGGACAACGAAGTCGTCGTCCGCGTGGAAGAGGTCGCCCGACGCGGCGCGACGCCGCTCGTCGTGGCGGAGGGCCGCCACGTGCTGGGCGTGATCGAGCTGAAGGACATCGTCAAGGCGCAGATCAAGGAGCGCTTCGCCGAGTTGCGGCGCATGGGCATCCGCACGGTGATGATCACCGGCGACAACCGGCTGACGGCGGCCTCCATCGCGGCGGAGGCCGGCGTCGACGACTTCCTCGCGGAAGCCACGCCGGAGACCAAGCTCAAGCTGATCCGCGACATCCAGGCCGAAGGCAAGCTCGTCGCGATGACCGGCGACGGCACCAACGACGCGCCCGCGCTCGCGCAGGCCGACGTGGCGGTGGTGATGAACAGCGGCACGCAGGCGGCCAAGGAAGCCGGCAACATGGTCGATCTCGACTCCAACCCGACCAAGCTGATCGAGATCGTCGAGATCGGGAAGCAGCTCTTGATGACGCGCGGCTCGCTCACCACGTTCTCGATCGCCAACGACGTCGCCAAGTACTTCGCCATCATCCCGGCGGCGTTCGCCAGCACCTACCCCGCGCTCGGTGCGCTCAACGTGATGCAGCTCGCCACGCCGGCCAGCGCGATCCTGTCGGCGGTGATCTTCAACGCGCTGGTGATTCCGGCGCTCATCCCGCTGGCGCTGAAGGGCGTTCGCTATCGTGCGGAAGGGGCGGCGAAGGCGCTGCGCCGGAACATGCTGGTCTACGGCGTGGGCGGCGTCGCGTTGCCGTTCGTCGGCATCAAGCTCATCGACCTCATGCTGTCCGCGACCGGTCTTGCCTGATCTTCGGAGCCATCCATGAATGCCATCCTCGTTCCTTCGCTGCGCATGTTCGTCGTGCTGACCGTGCTGACAGGGGTACTCTATCCGCTGCTGGTGACCGGCATCGCGCAGGGCGTGTTTCCCGCGCGCGCCAACGGCAGCCTCATCGTCGATGACGGCAAGGCCGTGGGATCGCAGTTGATCGGCCAGCCGGTGAGCGACCCCAAGAACTTCTGGGGCCGGCCGTCGGCGACGGGCCCGTACCCCTACAACGCCAACGCATCGTCGGGATCGAACGCCGGCGCACGCAATCCCGCGCTGGCGGAGGCCGTCGCCGCGCGCGTCAAGGCGCTGCGCGATGCCGATCCGACCGCCACGTCGCCGGTGCCGGCGGACCTCGTGACCGCCTCCGCCAGCGGCCTCGACCCGCACGTCAGCGTGGCCGCGGCGCAGTTCCAGGTGAATCGCGTGGCCAAGGCGCGTAACATGAAGCCCGAGGACGTGCGCGCCATCGTGGAACGCAATGTCGAGGCGCCGACGTTCGGCTTCCTGGGCGAGCCGCGCGTCAACGTGCTGCTTCTCAATCGCGACCTGGCCCGAACGGCTGGCAAGGGGTAATGCCGCGCTCGACGCTTCGCCGAATCGCGCTGCCACCGGAACCGTGAACGACGACCGCCCCGACCCCGATCGGCTCCTCGCCGACATGACTGCCGAGCAGGCGGCCGCTGAGCGCGGGCGCCTGCGCATCTACTTCGGCGCGTCCGCGGGCGTGGGCAAGACCTATGCGATGCTCACGGCGGCCCAGGCGCTGCGCCGTTCCGGTGCCGACGTCGTCGCGGGTGTCGTGGTCACGCACGGCCGCCGCGAGACCGAGGCGCTCCTCGAGGGTATCGAGGTGTTGCCACCGCGCACCGTCGCGATCAACGGCCGCGCCGTCGAGGAATTCGCACTCGACGCCGCGCTGGAGCGCGCGCCCGCGCTGTTGCTGGTCGACGAGCTGGCGCACTCGAATCCCGAAGGATCGCGTCACGGCAAGCGCTGGCAGGACGTCGAGGAGCTGCTCGCGCACGGCATCGACGTCTACACGACGCTCAACGTGCAGCATCTCGAAAGCCTCAACGACGTCGTCGGCAGCATCACCGGCATCAGGGTCTGGGAAACGGTGCCGGATACGTTTTTCGATGCCGCGCACGAGGTGATCGTCGTCGACCTGCCGGCGGACGAATTGCTGAACCGGCTTGCCGCCGGCAAGGTGTACCTGCCGGAGCAGGTCGAGCGCGCAGCGCATAACTTCTTCCGCAAGGGCAACCTGATGGCGCTGCGCGAGCTCGCACTGCGCCGGACCGCGGACCGGGTGGAGGAGGACGTCCAGGCGTACCGGGTCAAGCGTGCGATCACTCCGGTATGGAAGACCGAGGCGTCGCTGCTGTGCGCGGTCGGACCGCGGTCGGTCGGAGAAGGTATCGTGCGCAACGCCGCGCGACTGGCGGCGCAACTCGGCATCGACTGGATGGCGGTCTACGTGGAGACGCCGCGCCTGCAGCGCCTCGACGCCGCGGTACGCGAGCGCATCCTGCGCACGCTCAAGCTGGCGCAGGATCTGGGGGCGCGCACGGCGGTGCTCTCCGGCGTGAGCACGGCGCAGGTGCTCGTCGATTACGCGCGCACCCACAACTGCTCCAGGATCGTGCTGGGCCGGTCGCGCTCGCCGCGCAACCGATGGTGGTCGCCCGCGCTGTACTCCCGGGTCGGCGCGCTGGCCCCGGACCTCGACGTCATCGCGATCGGCCGCGGCGCGACCGCGACCCGCGACGAAACGCCGATTCCGGTGCGCACGCCCGGCGTGGGCGGCGAGCGCGGGCGCGAACGGTGGCGCGCGTACGGACTCGCGGTGGCCGCGGTCGCCACGGTCGCCGGCACGGCCACCGTGCTGCTGCCCTACTTCGATCTCGCCAACATCGTCATGCTGTTCCTGCTGGCCGTGGTGCTGGTGGCCGTGCGGCTCGGACGCGGACCCGCCGTCGCGTCCGCGTTCCTCAGCGTGGCCGTGTACGACTTCTTCTTCGTTCCGCCGCGCTTCTCGTTCGCGGTGACGGACGTGCAGTACCTGGTGACCTTCGTGGTGATGCTGGTCGTCGCGCTGGTGATCGGCAATCTCACCGCGGGACTGCGCTTCCAGGCGAAGGTGGCGACCTACCGGGAAGAGCGTGCGCGTTCGGTCTTCGAGTTCGCGCGGGACCTCTCGGGGCTCCTCGACACGGAGCGCGTGGTCGAAGTCGCCACCCACTTCATCGAGGGCCAGCTGCGCGGCCGGGCGGCCATCCTTGCGCTCGCCGCCAGTGACGAGCTCCGGACCGCGGATCTGCCGCGCGTCGACGGCGCGGACGTGGGCACCGCACGCTGGGTGCTGGACAACGCGAAGCCCGCGGGGCTCGGCACCGACACGCTGGCCGGCAGCCGCTGCCTCTACCTGCCGCTCATCGCGCCGATGCGCACGCGCGGCGTGCTGGTACTGCATCCGCAGGATGCGCGCTTCCTGATGATTCCGGAGCAGCGGCGCCAGCTCGAGACATTCGCGTTCCTCACCGCGATTGCGCTGGAGCGCGTGCACTACGTCGAAGTGGCGCAGCAGGCGCTGCTGCGGATGGAGTCGGAGCGCCTGCGCAATTCGCTGCTCGCAGCACTTTCGCACGACCTGCGCACGCCGCTGACGTCGCTGGTGGGCGTCGCACAGGAGCTTGCCGGCAGCCAGCCTCCGTTGAGCGCGAGCCAGCAGGAGAGCGTGCAGACGCTCGTCGCGGAGTCCCGCCGGCTCTCCTCGCTGGTGGCCAACCTGCTCGACATGGCCAGGATCGAGACGGGCGACACGAAGCTGCGCCGCAGCTGGCACCCCATCGAGGAGGTCATCGGCAGCGCGATCGGCGCCGCCCGCAGCGCGCTGGGCACGCGGTGCGTCGAGGTGTCCGTCGCGAAGGACGCGCCGCTGGTCGAGATCGACGCGGTCCTGCTGGAACGCGTCCTGTTCAACCTGCTGGAGAACGCCGGCAAGTACACGCCCGCGGGCACGCCGGTGTCCATCACCGCGGGCGTCGAAGGGGACGCACTGCGGGTTGCCGTGACCGACCGCGGCCCCGGGGTTCCGAAGGGGCAGGAGGCGGCGATCTTCGATAAGTTCACGCGCGGGGTCGCGCCGGAGTCCACGACCCCCGGTGTCGGCCTGGGTCTCGCCATCGCCCGTGCCATCGTCGAGGCGCATGGTGGCCGCATCCACGCGATGGCCGCGCCCGAGGGCGGCGCAGCCTTCGTGTTCACGCTGCCCTTGGGGCAGCCGCCCGCCGTGCCGGACGAGGCCGAACTGGAACTGGAACGCAACGAGAGTCCGCACCGGACATGAGCATTGCATTGCCCACCGCGTTGATCATCGAGGACGAGGCGCCGATTCGCCGCTTCGTGCGGATGGCGCTCGAAGAGGCGGGATGGAAGGTGGTGGAGGCGGCGACCATGCGGCAGGGACTCATCGAAGCCGGATCGCATGCGCCCGAACTCGTCGTCCTCGACCTGGGGCTGCCGGACGGCGACGGAGTCTTGTTCCTGCGCGACTTGCGCACGTGGTCGCAGGTGCCGGTCGTGGTCCTCTCGGCACGTGCCGACGAGAAGGACAAGGTGGGGGCGCTCGACGCCGGTGCCGACGATTACCTCACCAAGCCGTTCGGCGTGGCCGAGTTGCTGGCGCGGGTGCGGGCGAACGTTCGCCGCACCGCGCGGTCGTCGGCGCACGAGGAGCTGCTCCGCTTCGGCGATGTCGAAATCGATCCCGAGGCGCGTGTCGTGCGCAAAGGCGGGGTCGAGACCCATCTCAGCCCGACCGAGTACCGACTGCTCCGGTATCTCGCCAGCAATGCCGGCAAGGTGCTGACGCACCGGCAGATCCTGCAGCACGTATGGGGTGCCGCCTACGGCGATCGCGATCACTACGTGCGCATCCACATGAGCCACTTGCGGCGGAAGCTCGAGGACGATCCGGCGCAACCGAAGTACCTGCTGACCGAAACGGCCGTGGGCTACCGGCTCGTGGACGGCAGCTAGCGCGACGGGCGCCGTGCCCGCTCATCTGCGCAGTTCTCGTCGCCATTCCCGCGGTGCGATGGCCTCCGGCAGTCCTAGTCCTGCTTCGCCGCCTCGCTCCGGCGCCGGTATTCGTCGTAGGACATCTCGGCATTGCCGAGGCATCGATCGCGCTCGGTCTGGTCGAAGAACCTGTTGCAGGCATTGCGTTGCCATCCCTGGGCTGACGAATATGCCTGCTGCCACGTGCAGCCGGACGCGGCGGCCAGGATTGCGACGCAGGCGCCGACCATGCGCAGCCGTTGCCGCAGCCGCGTACTCGCCCTCGGCGACGATAGCGTCACGGTGCCGGAGCGAAGTCGCCGTGGGGACGCATCGGCGCCATGGCGATCACGAGCGCGTCGACGCGGCACCCGTGTTCGTGCCCGCCAGCGACGGAAGCTCGCCACTGGCGAGCAGCCGCTCGAGGTCGCTCGCGCCGCCGACCAGCACGCCCTTCACGAACACCATGGGAAAGGTCGGCCAGCCGCTCCACATCTTCAGCGCGGTGCGCCGTCGCCAACCCCCGAAGTAACTGCCGTACTCCAGATACCGGTGGGACAGTCCCGCCGCCGCGAGCAGCCTGCGCGCCTTCCTGGGAAACGGGTTCTGCTTCATGCCGATGACCACCACGTCGTGACCGGCGATCGCGGCCTCCACTTCGCGGACGGTGTCCGCATGGTCGTTGGCGATGGTCGCCCGGATGGCCGGATGAATCCGGGCTTCGTCGAGAATGATGCGGGTCATGAACTGCCTTTCGAATTCGGGTGGAGGATGACGCGCGCCCATGGCCGCGCGTGGTCGATGGCGCCGGCGTGCGCGCGTGCGTCGCCGGGTCTCATGCGTCCGTCGGCGTGGCGACGGTCAGCGATCCGGTGTCGAGCGCCCGTTCCGCGAGTGCCTTGAGCCGTGCGTCCTGGTTGTACTCGAGCGCGCGCAGCGCGCGCCGGGTCCGGCGCATCGCCGTCGCGATGAAGATGCGCGCGTTGTCGAGGTCGGCCACGGCCTGGTCCACGCCGCCCATCCTGTCGATGGCCCACGTGGCACGCGACAGGGTGGCGGTCGAGAGAAAGATATCGATGGCCGCATTGGCGAGGCGTTCCTGGTGGAACTGCTGCTCGATCACGCCCTTGCCGTGCGCGATGAGCAACTTCTCGACCGCGCGCGCCAGGTCATGAATCGCCCGGGACACCGTCACGGCCTCGTCCTTCAACGCGTCGTGGACGCGCGTGAATTCCGGCTTTCCCAATTCGCGTTTCACGCGCCCGCCCAGGTACGAGCCGATGGCCGCGAGCGAGCGCAGCGGATCGCGGAAGGCCGCGCCCAGTGCCTTCAACTGCTCGCCCGGCTGCTGCAGGCCCGACAGCGCGATCAGCGCGCGCAGGATCTCGTTCGTGCCCTCGAAGATCAGCATGACCCGGCTGTCGCGAACGGCCTGCTCGTAGGGGTAGTCCCGGGAGTAGCCGTTGCCGCCGGCGATCTGCTGCGCGTCGCACGACGCGCGAAAGGCGAGCTCGGAGGCGAACACCTTGCATGCCGCCGTCTCCAGCGAGAAGTCGATGCCGCCGCGGTCCACCATCGCGGCGCAGGTCATCCAGCCGGCGTCCGCCGCGTAGCAGTCGGCCGCGGCCACCGCGAACTTGCGCTGGATCATCTCGAAGGAGCCGATCGGACGCCCGAACTGCCGGCGCTCCTTCGCATAGGCGAGCGCGTACTCGAATATCCGGCGGGCGCCGCGGGACGAACCGGCGGCCAACCCCAACCTTCCGGAATTCAGGATCTCGAGCGCGATCCTGAAGCCGTCGCCGACGGCACCCAGGCGATCCGCGGCCGGGATGCGCACATTCGCGAACGAGACGGAACGCGTATCGCTTGCCTTGATGCCCATCTTCTGCTCGATCTGGCCAAGCGTGATGCCGGGCGCTTGCGCATCCACGATGAAGGCCGTCACGCGCTGCTTCGGCTTGCCGTCCACTTCGATGGGGACCTTGGCGAACACGGTGAAGACGCCCGCATAGCCGGCGTTGGAGATCCAGATCTTCTCGCCGTTCAGCGTGTAGTGCGAGCCGTCGGCACTGGGAACAGCCGTCGTGCGCATGGCCTGGGCATCGGAGCCCGAGCCGGATTCGGTAAGACAGAACGCGGCCACGCGTTCGCCCGTGGCGCAAGGGGTGAGCCAGCGGCGCTTCTGCTCCTCGGTGCCGAAGAGCGTGATGCCCTTGCAACCGATGGACTGGTGCGCGCCGAAGTAGACCGCGAGCGAGGCATCGACGGTCGCGACTTCGCCGAAGACGCGGCTGAACAGCAAGGCCGAAGCGTCGAAGCCCCCGTATTCCCCGGGGATGTTGAGTCCCATCATGCCCAGTTCGGCCATGCCGGCACGAATGTCGTCCCCGAACCGGCCCTCGCGGTCGAGACGGGCGGTGTCGACGGTGGCGGACGCCCACGCACGGAAGGAATCCGTGATGGCGGCAAGGTCCTCCGCGTCGGAGGCGGACAGTTCCGGGAACGGAAAGACGAGATCCTCGCGAATTTCGCCGAGGAAGACGCCGCGCGTGAAAGAGGGATTGTGCTCGGGGTCGGCGAGATGGGCCTTCATGGTTCGTCAATCGGAGTCGGTCAGGATTTCACTCTATTCCGTTTCCGGCGACGGTGCAGTGTCGCGACGCAATGCGGGAAGGGGCGGCCGGCGCCGGCGCGCGAAGGCGAAGCCCCGGTGCCTGCGAGCAACGACGTGCGGAACGATCGCTTCGCGCGCGGGCCGATCACACCCAGACGACATCGGCCTCGAATCGATATCCGGTACCCCATACGGTCGTGATGAGCAGCGTGGCGCCGCCGCGATCGAGGCGCCGCCGCAGGCGGCTGACGTAGGAATCCACCGAGCGGCCGGACAATCGCGTGTCCCGATCCCGCGTGAGCAGGCCCGCGAGATCCATCCGGGACAGCGGTTGCCGCGCGCGCACGAGGAACGCCTTCAGCAAGGCGAACTCCAGGCCCGGTAACCGCTCGGTCCCGCCGGAAGGCGCAACCAGGCGGCGCTCGATCAGGTCGAGTGTCCAGCCTGCGAAGCGGATGGCGGACCCGCTCGCCGTCGTCGCGCGGCGCTCCCGGCGTGCGATGGCCGGGATCGCTGCGGGTCCGGCCGCCTCCGGGCGTGGCGCGGGCGAGGGTGGCCGCGCTGCGAGGGGGAAGGTCGCGATCGACCATTCGCGGACGGGCGTCAGTTCGAGCCGCACGGATTCGATGGCGTAGTTCGTGAGCGTCATAGGGGATCTCCGGGAGTCTGACGGGCGCATGCGCTACCGCGCGAGCGATTGGTAGCGCGCCAGCGCAGCCGTCACGACGATGGCCTGCTGGCCGGTATCGAGCTGCGTGTACAGCGCGATCGCCTGGTTGCCCAGCGTGACGCCCGTCGTTGCCATCGCCTGTTGTTGCGCAATCATCGCCTGTTCGATGGCCGGGAGATCGGGTACACCGCTGGCAAACTGGGTTGCGACGAGCGCCTGCAGCGTCGAATGCGCGGTGTCGCGTTGCGCGCGCGCGGTCTGCTCCGTGGTCTGCAGCGCCGTCCAGAGCGCCTGCTGCGCAGCGTTCAGCGCGAGGGTGCCGGCAACCTGCGTGTCCAGCAGCAGCAGCGCGAGCGGCGCGCCGCCGGGCCCCGGACCTCCGGGTCCACCGGGCCCGCCCGGGCCGCGCGGTCCCTGCGCGACGGCCATCGTCGCGGCGGAGGTGGCGAACAGCAGGATGAACAGTCGGGTGACGACGTTGCGCGTGGTCTTCATGGATGGTTCCTCCTCGGGTGTGGGAACGAGTGCCGGATGCGGGGCACCACGAGGGAAAGTGTCGGGCGCGCGGGCGTTAAGCGCGGTTAACGCGACGTAAATGCACGTAAAGAAGCGGTGGCCCTGCGACGAAGGCGCGCGCGGACGGCGCAGGGGCCGGGCCCCGGCGGTCGCCGCGGACTGCGGTCGCTGCGCGGGCGACGCGACGATCCGCCCGGGCCGTCCGGGCCGTCCGGACCGGCTCAAGGGGAGCGTCAGGCGGGCAGGCGCAGCGTGACGACCAGCCCGCCGCGGGCGCCGTTGGCGGCGCCGATGACGCCGCCATGCGCTTCGACGATCCGCCGCGCGATCGCGAGTCCGAGTCCATGCCCGTGCGTTCCGCTGGCGGTCGCGCCGCGCACGAAGGGCTCGAAGATCGATTCCAGCTCGGCGTCCGGCACGCCCGGGCCCTCGTCCGCGATCGTCAGCTCGATCCGCCTGTGCGTCGCGTCGTGACGCCCCGCGATGCGGACGTGTCCGCCCGGGCGGGAGTGCCGCACGGCATTGCGCACGACATTCTCGACGGCGCGATGCAGCATCTCGGCGTTGCCCGTGACGCCGACGTCGGCGGGAACGACGACATCGGTTTCGAAGTCGACGTGGACCGCGTCCGAACTCTGCTCGAACCGCGCATCCGCCACGACTTCGTTCACCAGTTCCGCAAGCTCGATGCGCTCGCCGCGCGCGGCGCTCATGCCGGTCTCGACGCGCGAAAGCACGAGCAACTCGTCCACCAGCCGATCCATGCGCGCCGCCTCCCGCTCGATGCGGTCCATCGACGCGTCGAGATGCTCCGGTTGCTGGCGGGCGAGTCCGACGGCGGCCTGCATGCGGGCCAGTGGCGAGCGCAGCTCGTGCGACACGTCGTGCAGCAGGCGTCGCTGTCCGTCGACGAGCACCTTGAGGCGGGCGGCGGTCTGGTCGAACGCGCGCGCGAGATCGGCGAGCTCGTCGCGCCGTCGCCCCATCTTCTCGCCGACGCGGGCGTCCAGATGTCCGTTCGCCGCGGCGTCGAACGCCTCGCGCAGGCTGCGGATCGGCTTCGCCACGTACCACGCGAGGAGCGCGGCGACCCCGAGGCTCGCGAGCAGTCCGCCCGCGAGCGGCTCCAACGGAAACACCGACCGGGCCGGGCCGGCGCCGACTCCCGGCGGCGGCGGGCCCGGCACCCGATCCGGCGGACCATCGCGCCCGCGCCCGAAGTCGGGCGGCGGCGCCGGGTGCGGACCGCGGGGCGAACTCCGGCGGTCCGGCCGCGTCGCGATGGCGCAGCCAGATCGCGGTGGAGACACCGGCCATCATCACCACCTGCGCGAGCAGGAAGATCGCGAAGAACTTCCAGAACAGGCGACCCATCGCTATTCCTTGATCAGTTGATAGCCCTGGCGCACGACCGTCTGGATCCACGACCGGCCATCCGGGAGCGTGCCGAGCTTGCGCCGGATGCTGCTCACGTGGACGTCGATGCTGCGATCGAAGCGCGCCAGCGGGCGGCCCAGCGCCAGTTCCGACAGGGCATCCTTCGTCACCGGTCGCCCGGCGTTGCGCGCGAGCGCCTCGAGCAGATTGAACTCGGTGCTCGTGAGATCGAGGGGTTGGCCTGCCCACTCCGCGCGCCGTTGCTGCGGCATGAGCCGCAACGGTCCGGACGCGATCACCCTCGGGGCGTCGTCGTCGCGGGCATGCGTGCGGCGCAGGATCGCGCGCACGCGCGCGACGAGTTCGCGGGGCGTGCACGGCTTGGGCACGTAGTCGTCGGCGCCCAACTCCAGCCCGACGATGCGGTCGGCGTCGTCGCCTTTGGCCGTCAGCATCAGGATGGGCACGCGGCTCTGCGCGCGAATGCGGCCGAGCGCTTCGATTCCGCTCGTGCGCGGCATCATCACGTCGAGCACCACGAGCTCGAACTCGCCCGAAAGCGCGGCACCGATGCCCGCCTCGGACTCGTTGGCGACCGTGACCGCGAAGCCCTCGCGTTCCATGTAGGCCTTCAGCATGTCGAGCAACTCGACGTCGTCGTCGACGAGCAGCACTTTGGCGGGGTTGGCGGGCGTGTTCATGGGCGGGCCACCGATGATAGCCAACCCCCGCGTCGCGCCCCCCATGGCGCGCACCGGCTTTGCACAGCTTTACATCGTCCGGCCCCCACGCGGTCGCCATCGGCACGGGGACCGGTACAGCCGCTTCGACGCTCTCGCGTCGCATGGCACGGAGCCGCCGGTCACGGCGGATGCGACGCCGGCAGCGGATGACGCCAACGGCGCCGGCAGCACCTTCGGGTCAGACCCGGTTCGCGCCCGTTACGGCCGACGGCACTGGATGTCGAGGTCGCGGTCGTCCGAATAGTGGAGCCGCGAGAGATTCAGATCGTTCACCGTGTAGGTCACCGGGGACTTCTGCGCGAACGTGAAGGCAAGCCTGCCGTCGACCAGCTTCCACCCGCTGGGGATGTCCGGATCGCCGACACGCTCCGCGCCCTCCTTGTAGGTGTCGCCGTGGAACGTGAGCGACCCGTCCGCGGCGAACGTCCAGTACACCGACAATCCCGTCTGCTGGTCGGTGCAGCGCCAGGGACCGTGCAGGAATCGCGCGTTCAAGGGCGCGGGTTGCGCCGGCGCTTCCACGGGGCGCGGCCGGACCGGCTCCGGGGCCGCACTCGGGGCGGGTACCAGCGCCTCGTACGCCTCCAGCGCGTACGGCGCCAGTACGACCACGAGGACGGCCGCCAGCGGCACGCCCACGATGTAGGGCAGGTAGGCGCGAAGGCGCCTGCGCATTCGCTGTGCGGCCGTCGGCGGCGCGACGGGTTGGGTCGGCTCGGAACCCGGCGCAATGGTGGGCGGGCCGCGATGATCGGGCGCCAGGATTTCCTGGACGCCGCCATCCACGGCCTCCAGCGACGCGAGCAGGTCGCGCTCGACGGTGACCGCGGCGCCGATCGCTCGCAGGGTGGCGGCGATCCGTTCCGCGTCGGCCAGTTCCGCACGCTCCTTCAGTGGCTGCGGCGCCTGCGCGAACAGGCGCTCGGTGACGTTTTCCGGCAGGCCGGTGACACGGGAGAAGTCCCGCTTGACCTGGGCCAGGTCGTGGTCGCCGGCGGCGCGGCCTTGCAGAACAACGCGATAGAACATCAACCGATCCAGTAGGCGGGGTCAGGGCGGGCAGCAGTCCGATATCCAGCAAACACCATACCTCAAGCGGTCCGCAACGCGTGCATCGCGAGCACGGCGCGCCCTGCCACCGGCCGGAGCGGGTAGCCGAGTGCGCAATCGCCACTGTCCCGATCGGCCGACCTGCGCCGCGCTGTTCAACCGCAAGTGGGCGCCCGTAGAATTCCCGCTCCGCTTCGATGCCCACGAACCAAGGGGACGTGGAAGCGTACCTCGTCGACCCCAGGTCGGGTCGGTTCAAGGCGCCGTGCAACACGATCCACAATGAACTCGACCAGGGGAGCAAGTCGATGAGGCAAGCGCATGCAACTCGCAACGCCATCGCAGGGTTCGCCGCAATGGCCGCTCTGGCACTCGCCTGTACCGCCGATGCGGCGGGCGGCACCGCCAAAGGCTCGTTGACGTACAAGGCGAAGGGCGGCGCGATAACCATCGCGCCGAAGTTCGCGTACCTGGTCAAGGGGCCGGACGCCGTCGACAACAAGGTCATCCGCCATCTGATCCTGTCGGCGACCGATCTCGAAGCGAAGATCGCGGCGTGCAAGACGATGAGCTGCACGGATACCGATCTCGGAAACGGCATGACCGTCGACCTCGATGCGGGCCCGCGCCTGAATTACTGGGTGGTGTTGAACGACCAGCGGGTCCAGTACTCGGGGACCGCGCAACCGGCGGTGCTCACGCTGACGGCGGACACGCCGGCGCGTCTGGCGGGGAAGCTTCTCTTCGATGCCACCGCGGCGGGCGGACCGCAGGTCGACATCGAGTTCGACGCGCCGCTGCTGAAGGAATTGAAGCTGGCGCGGTAGCCCGGCGTCCTGCGAGACCATTGCGACCAGCATCCGTCCCGTCGGTGCGGGACCGTCCGGCAAGGAGAGCGGCCATCGCCCAGGAACCGCAACGCGCTGTCGTCGTGACGACGGCCCGCATGGCCGGCGCCGCTGTTCTCGCGAGCGCCGTTTTCGCGTTGCCGATGCCGGCCGTGGCCGGCGATTGGACGCCCTACGGTCCGTCGGGCGGTTCGGTGCGCTCGCTCGCGCAGGCCCCCACGGATGGGACGCTGTTCGCGGGAACCTACGCGGGTGGCGTGTTCCGGTCGAACGATGCGGGCGCCTCGTGGGTGGCGGTGGCGCCGCAGATCCGCGGACAGACCGTCAACGCGCTTGCCATCGACGCAGCGGCGCCGCGCACGATCTTCGCGGGAACGTACAGCGATGGCGTGTGGCGCAGCACCGATGGCGGCGCGTCGTGGACGCGCGTGCTGTTCGGCGGCAGGGATCTCCCGGATCGGCACGCGACGATCAACGCGCTCGCGATCGATCCCGCGAACGCGAAGGTCGTCTACGCGGCCACGGATACGGGCTTCAACGCGGGCGTCTGGCGCAGCGCGGACGGCGGCAATTCGTGGGCGCAGAGCACGGCGGGGCTGCCCAACAATTTTCGCCTGAACGCGCTGGCGCTCGACCCGCAACGCTCGGGCACGCTCTACGCGGGCGCCAGCGGGGAGGGCGTTTTCAAGAGCACCGATGCGGGCAGGACATGGACCGCGACCGGCGACGCGCTGCGCAAGGAAATCGTGCTTTCGCTGGCCGTGGACCCGGCGACACCCGACACGATCTATGCCGGCACGATCAACGCCGGCGTATTCAAGTCGACCGATGGCGGCGCGACGTGGCTTGCTTCCGGCGCGGGTCCGATCAGGAATGCGCGCGTGCTCGCACTGGCGATCGACCCGTCCAATCCCGCCATCGTCTGGGCCGGATTGCCCAATGCGCTGATGCGAAGCCACGATGGCGGCCGGACCTGGTCCGACACGATGCCGGACCTCGAATACGCAAGCGTGCGCGCGCTGGTGCTCGACCGAGCGCGCCCCTCGATCGTCATCGCTGGGACGACGCGCGACGGCGTGCTGCGTTCCGAGGATGGCGGCAAGCGCTGGACCGGACCCGGCAGCGGCTTGTTCGCGGGCGACATCAGCGGCATCGCGGGCGATCCCGCCGCACCGAAGTCGGGCTGGATCGCCACCAGCAACGGCGTATGGCGCACGACCGACGGCGGCGGCAGCTGGGCACTGAAGAGCAAGGGGATGACGAACCGCGCCGTCAATTGCGTCGTGCTGCATCCCGTCTCGCGTCATCTCCATGCATGCACGGGCGACGGTGTCTTCCGCAGCATCGACGGTGGCGAGCAGTGGACCCGGCAGCAATCGGGGCTCCCGCGCGACACGCGAATCATCGGACTCGCCGTGGATCCGGCGAATCCGGCCATCCTCCATGCGCGCGACGCGCACTGGGTGTACGCAAGCGGCGATGGCGGCGTCACGTGGAAGAAGTCCGACGCCGATCTCGAGTCGAGCGGCTCCATCAACGGACTGTTCGCGCTGGCCGCGGTGCCGTCGACGCCGGCGTCCCTGTTCGCCAGCGTGCACCGGCACTTCTGGAAGAGCACCGATGGCGGCGCGACGTTCCGGAAAAGCGGGACCGGGCTGCCGCTGGCGCGCGTGCAGACGGTCGCGTTCGACGCCGGCGGATCGACGCTGTGGCTGGGGACCGAAGGCGAGGGCGTGTGGCGCAGCGGCGACGGCGGCGCCACGTGGACGCAAAGTCGCGCCGGCATGGGCGCGGTCAACGTGCAGGCGCTGCTCGCCGATCCCGCGCGGCCCGGAACGCTGTACGCGGCCGTGTGGAACAAGGGAATCCATCGCAGCACGGACGCGGGCCGGACCTGGAAACTCATCGGCGGAGCGCCGCCGCATCCGGACGTCGTTGCCTTGGCGCTCGACCCGGCGGCGCCCGGGCAATTGCTCGTCGGCACCGGGGGCGGCGGCGCGTGGCGGCTCGACGTCTCGGCAAGATAGCCGCCACGGGCGGCGTTCGCCCGGGCTTCGCCGGGTTCCTCAGAACAGGTTCATTCGCCGGGCGGCTTCGCTCAATTCGGCACGGAAGTGCGGGTGCGCGATGGCAATGAGGCTCCTTGCGCGCTGCCGTGCCGTCTTGCCGCGCAACTGCGCGACGCCGTACTCGGTGACCACGTAGTTCACGTCGTTCTTGCTCGTGGTGACATGGGTGCCCGGCGTCAGCATCGGCACGATGCGCGAGATGGTGTCGCCCTTCGCGGTCGATGGCAGCACGATGAACGCCTTGCCGTTGACCGAGCGGTTCGCGGCGCGCACGAAGTCCGTCTGGCCGCCGGTGCCGGAGTAGGGCAGGTGGCCCAGGCTCTCCGATCCGCACTGGCCGAGGAAGTCCGTCTGCATCGTGGCGTTGATCGCGACCAGGTTGTCGTTGCGTCCCGCCAGATAGGGATCGTTGGTGAACTCGACCGGGTGGATTTCGAGCATCAGGTTCCGGTCCATGAACCGGTAGAGCTTCTTCGAACCGAGCGCGAACGTGGCCACCATCCGGTTCGGCATGAAGTTCTTGCGGCGGTTGGTCACGTTGCCGTTCTCGACCAGCGACATGATGCCGTCGCCGATCATCTCGGTGTGGATGCCGAGATCGTGCTTGTGCGTGAGCTGCATCACCACCGCATCCGGAATTCCGCCGTACCCGATCTGCAGCGTCGCGCCGTCGGCGATGTGCTCCGCGACGAACTTGCCGATGGCCTCCTGCACCGGGCCGATGGCCGGCAGCCCGACTTCGAAGATCGGCGCTTCGCTCTCGACCAGCGCCGTCACCTGCGAGATGTGCAGATGGCAGTTGCCGTAGGCGAACGGCACGTTGGGGTTGACCTCCAGCACGATCGCGCGCGCGCGGCGCACAGCCGCCATCGTGTAGTCGGCGCCGAGGCTCAGCGCGAAGTAGCCGTGCGCGTCCATCGGCGAGGCGAGGGTGAACACCACGTCGGCGGGAATCTGGCCGCGGTCGATCATCGCCGGCAGTTCCGAGAAATTCCCGGGAACGAAGTCGATCCAGCCGGCATGGCCGCCGGGACGCGACGCGCCGCTGTAGAAGTAGGCGGCGTGGCGAACGTGCTCCGAGGTCGCGGCGTCGAAGTAGCCGAACTTGCGCAATGGCAGGATCTGCGCCACCGACACGTCGCGGAAATCCCGCCGGTGCGTCGACAGCGCGGTCAGCAGATCCGGCGGTTCGCCCACGCCTGTCGGAACGACGATGGCGTCGCCGTCCTGGACGCGATGCACCGCTTCGTCGGCCGTGGTGCGCTTCTGCTGGTACTGGTCATGGATCGACACGGTGTGCTCCTTGGGTCCCTCATTGTGGACCGGGTTCGGCCGATGGCCGACTACGAGGCGCACGCATGATCGCCGACGGATGACCTGCGTCAGAGTCCGGACGCCTGGGGGCCGGGCGCATCGCAGCGCCGGGTCCGAGACGGCGCAGTGCCATGCGGCCCGGCGACTAACGAGCGCTGCCGCACAGACTTCATTCGTCCACGGGGTCAGGCTGTCGTGGGATTGGCCGGCGTGTCATCGCAGCATGATCCGCGACATCCGACGGCAACCACAGGAGACCCGCCAATGATACGAACGATACGAACTTCCATTGCATTGCTCGTGGCGGCGCTCGCCACCCCCGTGTTCGCCGACAATGTCGCCGTCTCGATCACCGTCGGACAACCCGGCTACTACGGCCACCTCGACATCGGCAACTACCCGCCGCCGCAATTGATCTACTCGCAGCCGGTCGTGATCGAGGCCGTGCCGATGGGCATGTCGCGGCCGCCGGTCTACCTGCGCGTTCCGCCCGGTCAGGCCAAGAACTGGCGCAAGCATTGCGGCAAGTACAACGCCTGCGGGCAGCCTGTCTATTTCGTGTCGGACAACTGGTACAACCGGGTCTACGTACCGGACTACCGGAAGAGTCACGGGCAGGGGAACGGCAAGGGAAATGGTGGCAACGGTCCTGGTAACGGCAAAGGCGGCGGGCCGAACCACGACAACGGCAAATAGGCAGCGGCGGGCCTCACCGCGCCATTGCGCGGCCGGGCCCTGAACAGCCGATTTGCCGGATCAGGTCCCGCAGAACGTCCGATAGCGCGCGGTCACTGCCGCAGGCGCAGGTCGTGCGAAGTGGGCCAGATCCCCGGACTCGTCGTACGGCCGCCCGAGCGCGTCGAGCAAGCGTTCGAACGGCGCCAGGTCGCCATGGTCGGACGCGGCGGCCAGCGCCTCTTCCACGCGATGGTTGCGCGCGATCACGTACGGATTGACACTGCGCATCGCGTCGGCGCGCGCGCGGCCGGCAATGGCCGGCTCGTGTGCGCTGCCCGCATCTTCTCCGGCGCAGCGCGCCCGCCAGCGCGCGAGCCATGCATCGGGCGCACGCGGTTCGGCGAAGAGCGTCCGCAGCGGCGCGTCGTCGCCGGCAGCGGCATCGGCAAGACGGCGCCACCCGAGCGTGAAATCCACCTGATGGTCATGCAGCAGCGTCAGCCAGTCCGCGGCCAGCGCGGCGTCGGCCATGTCGTCCGCTGGTTCGTGGCGGCGCAGCCCGAGCTTCGCGCGTTGTCCGTGCAGCAGATGCCGCCGGTACTGCGCCGGGAAGGCGGCGATGACCTCGGTGGCCATTGCCACGGCCCGGTCGGCATCCTCGGGCATCAGCGGAACGAGCGTTTCCGCGAGACGTGCCAGGTTCCACGCCGCGATGGCCGGCTGCTGGTCGTACGCGTAGCGTCCGTGGTGGTCGATCGAGCTGAACACCGTGGCCGGGTCGTAGGCCTCCATGAACGCGCAGGGACCGTAGTCGATCGTCTCGCCCGAGATCGCCATGTTGTCCGTGTTCATCACGCCGTGGATGAAGCCCACGTTCATCCACTGTGCGACCAAGGCCGCCTGCCGCTCGGCCACGCTGCGCAGCAGTGCGAGGAATGGTTGAGCCGCGCTCGCCAGTTCGGGATCGTGCCGCGCGATCGCGTACTCGGCCAGCTTGCGCAGGCGCGGGAGGTCGCCGCGCGAGGCATGGAACTCGAAGGTCCCGACCCGCAGGTGGCTCGCGGCCACGCGGGTGAGCACCGCGCCGGGCAGGAGGTTGTCGCGCAGCACCCGCTCGCCGGTGGCCGCGACGGCGAGGGCGCGCGTCGTGGGGATGCCGAGCGCGTGCATCGCCTCGCCGATCAGCACCTCGCGCAGCATGGGACCGACGGCGGCCTTGCCGTCGCCCCCGCGGGCGAACGGCGTGCGACCGGAACCCTTGAAGGCGATGTCGCGGCGATCGCCCTTGCGGTCGATCACCTCGCCCAGAAGCAATGCGCGGCCGTCGCCCAGTTGCGGCGAAAAATGGCCGAACTGGTGGCCGGCGTAGGCCTGCGCCAGCGGTTGCGCACCTTCGGGCAGGGCATTGCCGGTGAACGTTGCCGCCAGCGCGGATTCGTCGAGCGACGCGACGTCGAGACGAAGCTCGGTCGCCAGCGATTCGTTGAGGTAGAGCATGCGCGGCGAGGGCGCAAGGGCGGGTCGCCAGGGGACGTACGACCCCTCGAGTTCACGCGCGAACGAGTTGTCGAAGGCGAACTGCGCGCTCGACACCGGGACGGTCATTGGGGTGGCCATCGTCAAGTTTGCCACATCGGGCCACGGAACCTGGCCAGCGCGGATCCTCCGCCGAGCCCATGCTGTTGCGAGGTGCCCGAAATGCCATTGCCGGCCCGTTGGCCTGGCTTCGGCCCGGTCCGCGTACGGCTATGCCGGATAGCGCGTCGCGATGGAACGAGAGTTGAGCAGCAGGCCCGCGGCCAGCGAAAGCAAGGCGACCGCACCCAGGATCAATACCGCCACCAGCCACGGCCGGCCCATCTGCTGGCGCAGTTCGACGAGGCGCCACGCGACCCCAAGCCATGTCGCAGCGGCGCCGTAGGCAAGCACCTGCAGCGCGATCAGGCTCCCGCGCCTCCTCAGGAAGAACAGGAGCGGTGCGACCACGCATGCACCCACCAGCGCGAAGTCGCCGGCCCGATAGAAGTGCGCGCCCAGCAGCACGGCGGCGATCACATAGAGCACGATGCGGAGGATCATGGGAGAGGTTCCTTGGGGACGCACGAGGCAGCGTACAACGCAAGTGGCGCAGTGCGCGGGATCGCGACCCATGTGAAGCGGATTCGAAGGCTTGCGTCCGGCGAGGAGGTACGATCATCGTCTCGGGCCACGGGCCCCTTCAGCAAGGAACCGATGTCATGACGCGCCACGTAACGCATGATCTGCCCGGCGGGCAGTGTGCCCGCCGGGACCCTGCGCAGGCAAGCGGACCGGTACGGCCGTGAGTCCGATCGCGATCGCGGGAATGGTCTGCGTGTGCGTGTTCGGCGCGGGCCTGTCCGGCATGGCGCTGCGCCGGTTTCTGCCCGAGCACCACCTGAACGACGCTTCGAAGGATGTGGTGCGCGTGGTGACCGGCCTGGTGGCGACGCTCTCGGCACTGGTGCTGAGCCTGATGATCGCGTCGGCCAAGGGTGGCTTCGACGCCACCAACGAGGGATTCCGGCAGTCTGCCGCGACGATCGTGCTCCTCGATCGCACGCTGGCGCAGTACGGGCCGGAGGCACGCGACGTCCGCGAACAGTTGCGCGGCGACTTCGCGGCACGCGTGGAGCAGTACTTCCCGCAGGGGCGGGCCCGGGGCGGGGCGCTCACGTCGCCGCAGGCGGCGGCCACGTCCGAGAGCTTCGCGCGGAAGCTGCGCTCGCTGACCCCCGCGACGGACGACCAGCGCGCATTGCGTGCGCGCGCAATCGAATTCACGGAAGCGGTCGCGCAGTCGCGGGTGCTGGCCATCGAGCATCAGGATAACGCGATCCCGGCGCCGTTCCTCATGGTGCTGGTGGCGTGGCTTTGCGTGATGTTCGCGGGCTTCGGGCTATTCGCGCCGCGCAACCTGGTGGTGCTCTGCACGCTGCTCTTGGGCGCGCTGTCGCTTTCGGCCGCCATCTTCCTGATCCAGGAAATGAACGACCCGTTCGACGGGTTCGTGGTGATCAGCCGCGCGCCGATGGATGCGGCGCTCGCGCAACTCGGGAAGTAGCAGGCCAGGCACGGCGTTGCCGGGGGCGCGCCTGCGCTGCAACGCGCGCCACCGGCGGCCATGACGGCGTGCTACCCGTGCTTGGCCGTCCTCTTCGCCCCGGACTTTGCCGCTTTCTTCACCGCGGGCCTGGCCGTCTTCTTCGCCCCGCGCTTGGCAGCTTTCTTTGCCGCAGGCTTTGCCGTCTTCTTCGCCGCAGGTTTGGTCGCCTTCTTGGCGGCCGCCTTCTTCGCGGTCTTGGTGGTCTTGCGCTTGGGCATCGCTTCCGCCACCTGCTTCACGGCGCGTTTGGCCGCTCTTTCCACCGCAGCCACGGCGCCCCGGACGGAACGCTTGACGGACTTGACGGCCCCCGTGGCCGCCTTGCGCACCTGCTTCTCGATGGGTCCCTGCGCAGCTTCCTTCTCGGCTTTCGACTTGTGGCGCATGTCGGCCGTGTGGGCGCGCTTGTAGGTCTGGATGTCCTTGAACTGCCCGGTTTCGTCGCGAACGGCATAGAGCTTGGTTCCGGTCTTGCTTCTCATCGTGGTGCGGCGCGTGGCCATCATGGCTCCCCTCGTGAAGGTGCAGCACTCCGGCGCCTGTCGCGCCGGCCGTCCAGACCAAAATACCGCTTCGCGCCGATGGGTTCAGTTCGCTAACGCACAGATCGCGACCGTGGCCCGCGCGAAGATTCCAAAATGGTATCAGCGCGACACCCGGAAAGCACGCGCAACTGCGGACATGGGGTCGCCACGACCCGCGATCCCGGCGAGGCGCGCCGGCCGCTCCGGGTGTGCGACTAGTGGCGAGGTGTCCCAAACGAAGCGCCATGCCGCTTTCATCGCGCACGCTGATCTACATCGCGCTCTGCGCCAATTGCCTGATCGCCGCGAGCAAGTTCGGGGTCGCCGAGTGGACCGGGAGCTCCGCGATGTTCAGCGAGGGCGTGCATTCGACCGCCGACATGGGCAATGAGCTGCTGCTGCTCTACGGCCTGCATCGTGGAGCCGCGCGTCCCGACGCGGACCACCCGCTGGGCTCCGGTCGCGAAGTGTACTTCTGGAGCTTCGCGGTCGCCTTGCTCGTCTTTGCGCTCGGCGCCGTTGTATCGCTGCATGAAGGCATCACCCACATCGCGCATCCCGAGCCGATCGGGAATGCGGGCGCCATCTACCTGGTGCTGGCGTTGTCGGCCATCATCGACGGCACGTCGTGGTGGCTGACGCTGCGCGCGTTCAAGGGCGAACGGCGGTTGTCCGAGGTCATGCCGGCCATCCACCGCAGCAAGGACGCGCCGGCATTCATCGTCCTGTTCGAGGACAGCGCGGCAATGGTCGGATTGGGCATCGCGTTCGTTGGCGTCTACCTCTCGATCGCGCTCGAACGCCCGGTCCTCGATGGCATGGCGTCGATCTGCATCGGCCTGGTGCTGGCCGGCACGGCGGTGCTCCTGGCCCGCGAGACCAAGAGCCTGCTCATCGGCGAGCGCGCCGACCAGGCCATCGTCGACTCGATCGTCGGGATCGCGGAAGGCATCGATGGCGTGGCGCATGCGAACGGCGTGCTGACGGTGCATCTTGCGCCCAACCAGATCGTCGTCGCGACCAGCCTCGAGTTCGCCGACGAGCTGCGGACGGCGCAGATCGAAGCGCGGGTCGTGGAGCTGGAGACGCGGGTACGCACGAAGCACCCCGCGGTCGTCGCCATCTTCGTCAAGCCGCAGAGTCCCGAAGGCTACCGGGCCACGATCGAACGCCGGAATGGCTCGCCCGGCGGGCGACCGGGGCGAGGGCAGGTGACCGACGCATCGGGCCGGACGGAGGGAGCGAGGCGGCTCGCGCGCTTCATACGTTACCTACCGCACAGTCGAAGCGCGCGGCAGCCGATACGATGAGCTTGGGTCATGTACCGGATCGTGAACGCCCGTCCGGCATGCACGACCCCAAGTCGTCCGGCGCCCAGCATGGGATTCGGACGCCGCAGCCACACAAGAGGAGTCTGACCATGCAATCCCATCCCAACGACGTCGCCGCCGGGAACACCCAGCATCGTCTCGCCACCCAGCTCGGAGCCCTTGCCGGCGAAGCGGAGCGCATGCTGAACCGGGTGCAACGCGAAGGCAGCGAGAAGTTCGACGGGGCCCGCGACCAGTTCGCGGACCGTATCCGCCACGTGAAGGCGGAACTCGAGGACCTCGAAGCGACCGCGACCTACCGTGCCAGGCGGGGCGTGCGCACCGCGACGCGGGCTGTCCACGAGCATCCGTTCGCGGCGATCGGAATTGCCGCGGGGACGGGCGTGCTGCTCGGGATGCTGCTCGCGCGCCGCTACGGAGACGACGCGTCCGCGACAGCGGTCCTCCGCGCGCGTCGACGGCCTCGCACCGCAGCCGGCCGCACGACACGCCTGCCTTGTCCGTACGCTCTTCCTCGGCGCGTCGCCGCCTCTAGCCGTCGCACGTAGGGGGCCGCGCTGATTTCTCGCCCACCACGCTGCGGCCGCCGCACTCCAGAACCGCTTCGTGATGGCGCCGCTCACCGGCCGGGCCTGGCAACCTTCCCAACCTGTCATCCTCACCAGACCCGACGGACGGCCTTTTGTCACGGACGTGCCGTCCCTACGGTGGTACGCGCCGATCCCGGCCGCCGGCCGGACGGTGGCGCATGTGACGCAGTGCATCCGCGAGATCGCCGCATGCCATCGGCGGTCACCGATCCGCTTCCTCTCGCGCTTCACGCGGCACGCCACGGGCCACTGCGCTACCGCGCCGGTTCGCCCGATCCGACTGCGACGGCGCCTCGGTTACGCGCCCGCTCGGTGGCCGCACGTCCACGGCTTCGCGCGTGGCGCCAGGCGACCGGCCACGTCGAACCTGCGCAGGATGACTACGGCGACGCCCCGAGACCGCGCCCGGTTCGTGCTGGAGATCGTGCGTGCAACCATCGCGGCGGTGGGCAAGGACCGCGTCGGCATGCGGCTGTCCCCGTTCGGTGCGTTCAACGACATGCCCGCCTACGCCGCGATGGAAGCCGACTACGGCTGGCTCGCCGGGGCGCTCGACGCGACCGGGATCGCGTACGTCCATCTCGTCGACCACTCGTCGATGGGGACGCCGAGTGTTCCCGACTCCATCAAGGCAACCTTTCGCAGCGCCTTCAGGCGCACGCTGATCCTGTCCGGCGGCTACGACGCCGTCCGTGCCGAACATGACCTGGCGGCCGGCGTGCGACCTGGTGGCCTTCGGTCGACCCTTTCTCGCCAATCCCGACCTGATCGCACGGTGGCAGGCCGGTGCGCCGCTGAACGTCCCCGATGCGAGCACGTTCTACACGCCGGGGGCTGCGGGTTATACGGACTATCCGGTGCTGGCGGCCTGAATCGGCCTCGGTGGGCCTCGGTGGGCTGTTGCCGGTTGCAGGTGCGGCACTGGCCCGTGCCGCTATCGCAGCGGACGCCGCGCAACGAGTCCGATCAGCGCGGAGCGGCCGCGATGTCCGGTGCCTTCGGCCAGTTCGGCCTCGTATTCGCGCAGTTCGACGAAGTCGAGATCGGCGAACGCCTGCCGCAGCAGCGCCGCGGTGTAGAGATGCTCGACGTGCGGCGGGCCGCCGGTCTTGTAGTCGAGTTGCTTCGGCGTATAGCCCTGCAGTATCAGCGTGCCGCCCGGGCGCAGGCTGCGCGTGATGTTGGCAAAGAGGCGCTCGCGCATGGCCGGGTCGGCGAACTGCACGAAAATCGCGGCGACACCATCGTAGGTGTCCGGCGACCACGCGAACGCATCGCAGTCGCTGATCGAGTAGTCGACCGTGACGCCCTGCGCCGCTGCCAGCCGACGCGCTTTCGCGACACCGACGTCCGCGATGTCGAAGGCCTCGACGGCGAGGCCGCGGCCGGCGAGCCAGACGCTGTTGCGGCCTTCGCCATCGGCCACGCACAGCACGCGCTGGCCGGGCTGCCAGCATGCCGCGTGTTCGCGCAGCCAGGCATTGGGTTGCGTCCCGAAGAGGTAACCGTCATCGCCGAAGCGACGGTTCCAGTTACCCGCGGGATCGGAAAAGGGGGGTGGTGACGAGGCATTCATCGGCGCTCGGATCGGAGGTGGGCGAATGCCAAGCGTACCTGTAATCGGTCCGCCGCATCCAGGCGTCGTTGCCCCGAATGCGACTGCCGGAGAACCACGCGCCCCAACGTCGCCAGCCTCCAACTCGCGAGGCGCTCCCGCGACCGGCGCGGCAGCCAGGCGCGGCTAACGCGGGCGAGCGCGTAGCGTCCATCGGACTGCGTCGACCTGCCCCTCGGCGACGAGCTTCGCCAAGATGGGCGAGCAGCGAGCGTTCCGCCGCCGGATGCATGCGTACCGGCGTGTCCGCATAGACGTCGGGAACCAGGTCCGCCGCGGTCGCACTGCGATGCTGCGCGAGCGCGGCCAGCACGCGCGCCTCCCGGCGCAGCCGATGCGCGACGATGCGCCGGATCTCGTCATGGGGCGAGCCGATGAGGTAGCCGTGTCCTGGCGCGATGATCGCGATGTCCCGGGCCAGCAGCGCGTCGAGCGACGCGAGGTACGCGCGCATGTCGCCGTCGGGCGGGTTGATGATCACGGTGGACCCCTGCATCACGTGGTCGCCGGCGAACAGCATCCCGGTCTCCTCGAGCAGAAAGCACAGGTGGTTCGACGCATGGCCCGGCGTGTGCAGCACCCGCAGCGTCACGCCGGCGATGCGCAGCAACTCGTCGTGGGCAGGTTGCCGTTCGGGCGCGAAATCCTGATCGTGCGTTCCGGCGGCAGGGGCGGGCAGGCCGATGATGCGGGCACCGGTTGCGGCCTGCAGCGCCGCCGCCGCGGGCGAATGATCGCGATGGGTGTGCGTGCACAGGATCCACCGGATGCGTCCGGCGCCGCATGCCGCGATTGCCTCCACATGCGACGCCATGGCCGGGCCGGGATCGATCACCGCGAGCTCGTCGGTCCCGACGAGGTACGTGTTGGTGCCCGGCCCGGTCATCGCGCCGGGATTGGGCGCGACGACGCGCGTCACGAAGCGGTCGAGCGCCTTGGGAAGGCCCGGCACGAGTTCGCAGTTCGTCTGCCCCGTCTCGTCGGGATCGCTCCAGCGTACTTCGGCGTACGGCACGTCGTGGTGGCGGAAGATGGCTTCGCCGTCCGCGCGCTGCGCGAGTACCGGGCGGGTGGCGGCGATCGGTCCCTTGGCGCGGGTCCGCGCCAGCGCTTCGTCCACGGTGGCGAAGGCGGCGAGTTCCTGCAGCACGGCGCAGGTCACGTTCGCGATCCGGAGTTCGTTGCGTTCCGCGCGCTTGAGGGCGATCGCCGGCCGCAGCCAGAGACTGTGCACGGTCTCGTCGTCGTCGTTCGAACCGTCCTGTCCGGGCGGCGCGCCGGCCAGGAAGAACCGCGTGTCGAACCGTCGCGGGCGCCCGCCCGGCGTGATCCAGTGATCGTGGTAGAGGATCTCGTGCGCGGGGAGCAGGAGCTCGTGGCGCGCGATCAGCTCGGCGAACGTGAGTTCGCCGCGATTGACCGCCGCACGATCGGCGGTCACGCGCGCGAGGTGCGCCGGCGCGATCGGCGCATCCTCGGCATCGCGGGCCAGCACGATGCCGGCTTCCTCGAAGCACTCGCGCACGGCGGCGACCCAGAACGACAGCGCTCCGTCGGCGAGCGCGAGGCGTTCGTTGGCCTGCGCGGCGGTGAGGCCGACGATCCGCTGTGCGATGCGCGGATCGGCATCCGCGGCTTCGAGCGTCCCGCCCGGGAAGACGTACGCGCCGCCCAGGAAGGCGGCCGCCGGCGCGCGGCGCTGCATGAACACCTCCGGTCCATGAGGGGTGTCGCGGATGAGCAGCAGCGTGGCCGCGGGGCGGATGGTCACGGGGGTCATGGTTGCGCGTCAGGCGACGAAAGTGGGGCGAATGCGGTTGGCCTCGGCCGGGGCGGCGACGACAGCATAGGCGAATCGCGGCCGCGGGGTGAACCGCCGCCGCGAAAGCTTCAGCCGCCCGGCACCAGCCGGTCGCGCCGCGCCAGCGCCGGGAACGCGCGGATCCACAGCCCGGCGATCAGCAGCGTGCCGATCCCGCCCATGACCACGGCGCCGATCGGCCCCAGCCACTCGGCGACGGTGCCTGCGCGGAACTCGCCCAGTTCATTGCTCGCACCGATGAACATGCTGTTGACGGCGCTGACGCGGCCGCGCATGTCGTCGGGCGTGTCGAGCTGGACCAGCGTCTGGCGGATGACGACGCTCACCATGTCGGCGCCGCCGCTCACCGCGAGCGCGATCATCGACAGCGCGAGGTCGCGCGACAGTCCGAAGACCAGGATCGCGACGCCGTAGAGGGCGACGCTCGCGAACATGCGGCGCCCGACGTGGCGGTTGCAGCGGCCAGCGGGCGAGCACGAGTCCCACGACCAGCGCGCCGGCCGCGGGTGCGGCGCGCAGGAAGCCCAGGCCCCACGCGCCGGTGGCGAGGATGTCGCGTGCGTACATGGGCAGCAGCGCCGTCGCGCCGCCCAGCAGGACGGCGAAGAGATCGAGCGAGATCGCGCCCAGCACCTGCTTCCGGCGCAGGATGAACGCGACGCCGGCGAACACCGTCGTGAGCGAGACGGGCTCGGTCGCGGCGGCGGTCGGGATGCGCCTGATCGTACCGACCAGCGCGGTCGCGACCAGCAGCAAGACGAAGCACGTGCCGTAGGTCGCGGCGGGCCCGATCGCGTAGATGAACCCGCCGAGCACGGGCCCGCCGATGACGGCGAACTTGAGCAGCGTCGACGCGAGCGCGAACGCGCGCGGCAACTGTGCCGCCGTCACGAGCACGGGCACGATCGCCTGCTGCGCGGGCATCTGCAGCGCGCGCGCCGTGCCGAGGATCACGCACATCGCCAGGATGACGTCGCGCCCGACGTAGCCGCGCGGACTGCCCCACGCCAGGATCAGCGCCACGACGGCCTGCAGCAGCAGCGCTGCCGCGAGCACCCGGCGCCGGTCGACGCGGTCGACGAGCTGCCCGGCGGGAAGCGTCAGCAGCAACGCGGGCACGAACTGCAGGAGCCCGACCATGCCGAGATCCCAGGCGCGGCCGGTCAGGTCGTACATCTGCCACGCGAGCGCGACCATCAGCATCTGGTTGGCCGCCGTCCCCAGCAGACGGGTCCACAGGTAGCGGCGAAAGCTGCGCGAGAACGGCGCGTGCGGTCCGGTGGCGCTGCCGGAAGGCGTGCTCACGGTGCGATCGGCAACGGCGCGGCGAGGGGCGGCGAAGCGAGCGATGGGGGGACGCGGGCAACGTGCGGTCGCGCGGAAAGGGTGCAGCGCATCGAGGCGAATCTAGCACGCGGATGCCGTGTACCGCCGCCGTGCGGTACGCGGCTGCAGGTCGTGGGCCGTCGCACGTTCATAATGCGGTGAGGCGCGCGCGAATGTCCGCGTGCTCCTTCGACCATGACCTGCGCCGCGGTTCGCACGGCGGCCCCCACAGCAACGACAGCGGAGAACGGACCATGAAGACACGCGCAGCGGTGGCCTGGAAGGCGGGGGCGCCCCTGACGATCGAGGAAGTCGACCTGGCGGGCCCGCGCGAGGGCGAGGTGCTGGTCGAGATCAAGGCAACCGGCATCTGCCACACCGACCACTACACGCTGTCCGGCGCCGACCCGGAAGGATTGTTTCCGGCCATCCTGGGGCACGAGGGGGCCGGCGTCGTGCTGGAGACGGGCAAGGGCGTCACGTCGCTGAAGGTGGGCGACCACGTGATCCCGCTGTACACGCCGGAATGCCGGCAGTGCAAGTTCTGCCTGTCGCGCAAGACCAACCTGTGCCAGCAGATCCGGAGCACGCAGGGCCGCGGCCTGATGCCCGACGGCACGTCGCGCTTTTCGCTGCGCGGCGAACCGATCCTGCACTACATGGGGACCAGCACGTTCGCCAACCATGTGGTGGTGCCCGAGATCGCGCTCGCGAAGATTCGCGCCGATGCGCCTTTCGACAAGGTCTGCTACATCGGCTGCGGCGTGACCACCGGCATCGGCGCGGTGATCTTCACCGCCAAGGTCGAGGCGGGCGCCAACGTCGCGGTCTTCGGCTTGGGCGGCATCGGCCTCAACGTGATCCAGGGCGCGCGGATGGTCGGCGCCGACCGGATCATCGGCGTCGACTTGAACCCCGCGCGCGAAGCGATGGCACGCAAGTTCGGCATGACGCACTTCATCAATCCGAAAGACGTCGCGAGCGTCGTCGACGCGATCGTCGACATCACCGGCGGCGGCGCCGACTACAGCTTCGAATGCATCGGCAACACGACGACGATGCGGCAGGCGCTCGAGTGCTGCCACAAGGGGTGGGGCCAGAGCATCATCATCGGCGTCGCGGCGGCGGGACAGGAGATCAGCACGCGCCCGTTCCAGCTCGTCACCGGACGTTCGTGGCGGGGCTCCGCGTTCGGCGGCGCGCGCGGGCGCACCGACGTGCCGCGAATCGTCGACTGGTACATGGACGGCAAGATCAACATCGACGACCTGATCACGCATCGGCTTCCGCTCGAACGGATCAACGAGGGCTTCGACCTCATGGAACGCGGGGAGTCGATCCGGTCGGTCGTCATCTTCTAGGCGCGGGCCTGGCACTTCTCCTACGCGCGATGTCGGGCCGGACTGCGTGCGAACGCGTGTTCGCCGGACATACGCGCGCGCCGGCGGAGGATTGAATGGAGATACCGCACTCCGATCCTCCGAATGGCTCCCATGCCGTATCGCCGCACCCTCGTTCGCGCCATCGCCGTCACCGCGCTGGGCGCGGCCCTGGCTTCAGCCGCCGTGGGTGGTTCGGGCCTCCCCGGCGCCGGGGCGACGGTCGCGCGCAAGACCGTCTGCACGATCACCGTCAACTCCGCCGACGAAAAGGAGGCGTTGCGCCGGCACCTGCCGGAAGACCGCTTCGAATTCGTGGAACTGGTCGAACATGGCCGGGCGGACTGGCTCGCGTCCGCGTGCCGCCAGGACGTGCGTTGCGACGTGCTGGTGATCTCCGGTCACTACGACGGCGGCAATGAATTCTTTTCGGATCGCACCGAGGCGCGCGAATTCCTGCCGGTGGCGGAACTCGAGCGGGCGGCGTGCGGCGACGGCTGCCCCGGCGTCTTCTCGCAGCTCAAGGAGGTCTACCTGTTCGGCTGCAACACGCTGAACGGCGAAGCGCTGCGCCACGCCTCCGACGATGTCGCGCGCAGCCTCGTGCGCGCCGGTGCTTCGCGGGTCGAAGCCGAGCGTATCGGGCGCACGCTCTCCACCCGTCACGGCGACAGCAGCCGCGATCGGATGCGGATCATATTCAAGGACGTTCCAGTGCTGTACGGATTTTCGTCGGTGGCGCCGCTCGGTCCCATTGCGGGCGGGCTGCTGCGCCGCCATCTCCAGTCGGCGGGGGCGGCAGAAGTGGGCACCGGACGTGCGAGTGGACGTCTGCTCGCGCAATTCTCGGCGCACGCGATGGTCGCGACGTCGGGCATCACGGACCGGGACCCGCTTGCGTCGCACCGGCGCGACGTTTGCCAGTTCGCGGACGACCGCGTCGCGCCATGCGGCGAAGCTGCGCTTCGTGCACGCACTGCTCGAACGGCCGGCGGGCGAGGTCGGGATGTTCCTCGACCGGCTCGAAGCGCTGGTCGCGACGGTCGGCGCAGGCGCGCGCACCGACCCCGCGGTCGCGGAGGCGCTCGCCGCGATTGCCGCGGACGGCGTCGCACGCGCGCGCTATCTCGATTTCGTCCGCGATGTCGCGGATCCGGCCGTGCGTGTGCGCCTGCTGGGTGTCGCGCGCCAATTCGACTGGCTGTCGGACGAGCAAGTACCGCACCGATGTCGTGCGGACGCTTCGACGTACGCATCGTCTCCGGTGCCGCGACCGTGGCCGACGTCGACCTCGCCTGCACGCAGAACGCCGACGGCCGTTTCGATGGCGTGCATGCCGACGTCGGGGTCGGTGCCGCCGATACCCCCATGGCGCGGCGTGACGCGCGACGCGGTGCGCGCGTGCCTGGGCGATCCCGCGCGCGCGTGCGCGGTCGTCCGCGCACTGACGAGCCACGACACCGAGATCGTGCGCATCGCACAGGTGTACCTGCGCCATCGTCCGCTCGACGACGTGCTCGGACTGCGCGCGCTGACCGCCGAGATCGCCCGGATGACGGATCCGGTGGCGCAAGCGCGCGCGTTGCAGTCGCTGGGCGACCATCGGCTGAGCGACCCGCAGAGCCTCGCGGAACTCGCCGTCCTGTATCCGGTGGCGGCCTCGTCGTCGGTCCAGACGGCCATCGCGGGCGTGCTGCTGCGCGCCGAGTACCAGACGATCGCGTCGCCCGAGCTGGTCCGCACGCTGCGCGAGCATCGGCTGCGCGAAACCGGCGGTCGAGGACATGATCGATATCCTTCTGCGTCGGCTGCGGGCGAACTGACGCGGCGGAAGCGGCGGCGCGCAGGCGCGAGAGCACAGCTGCGCGGAATTGCACGATCGTGCAATTCCGCCACTGCGCTTTTACGTTGGCGCAATCGCTGTCGCAGTGCAATACTGTCGCGCCTCGTTCGTGCCGCGGGAATTGCCTTCATGCTGGACCGGAACCGGATTTGCCTGGTGTTGGTGTGCGCGCTCGCGCTGTTCGCGCAGGACGCAGCGGCCACGCGCAAGACGGTGTGCACGATCACCGTCAATTCGCCCGACGAGCGCGAGACGTTCCGCCGCCATCTGCCCGCCGCCGACTACGACTTCGTCGAGCTGGTGGAGCGCGGGCCGCCCCGATTGGTTCGGTTCTGCGTGCCGCTCCGGCGTGTCGTGCGACGTGCTGCTCATATCCGGTCACTTCGACGGCGGCACCGAGTTCTACACGGACCGGCTCGACGCGCGCGAATTCCTGCCGGTCGAGGAACTCGAGCGCGCCGCCTGCGGCGACACGTGCCCGGGCCTGTTCGCGCAGCTGCAGGAGGTCTATCTCTTCGGCTGCAACACGCTGAACGCGGAAGCCATGCGCAGCGCATCGGCGGAGATCACGCGCAGCCTGCTGCGCGCCGGCCACTCGGCCGACGACGCGGCGCGTGTCGCGCAGATGCTCGCCGACCGCCATGGCGAGAGCAATCGCGACCGGATGCGGCACGTGTTCAAGGACGTGCCGGTGCTCTACGGCTTTCCGTCGAAGGCGCCGCTTGGACGCAGCGCAGGGCCGCTGCTCGAACGCTATTTCCAGTCGACGGGTGCGGCCGAGATCGGCAGCGGCCGGGCCAGCGCGCGCCTCCTCGCGCAGTTCGCGGCCAGCAACATGACGGCGGTGGCCGGCCTGTCCGCCGGCGATCCGCGTGCGGGCTTTCGCGACGACGTCTGCCGCTTCCGGGATCCGCGCCCTTCGGCGGCGGCGCGGCTCGACTTCCTGCATGAACTCCTGGGCCGCGAGATGGCCGAGGTGCGCTTCCTGCTCGACCACATCGAGCGCTACGTCGGCGACGATCGACGGTGCGCCGACGGACACGGCCGCCGCCGCGTCCCGCGCGCGCATCGCCGCCGACGACGACGGCGCGCGCGCGTTTCCTGGCGTTCGCGCGCGATGCGGACGATCCGGGGGTCCGGGTCCGGATGCTGGCGCTCGCGCGTTCGCTGGGCTGGCTGTCGGACGCGGACCGCGTCGGCGAACTCGTCCGGATGTTCCGCGAGGCGCTCACCCGCGACGACATCGGCGTGGCCCACGTCGATCTCGCATGCACGCTGGGTGCCGACCCGGCGCTGTCGGCGCAGATGCGCGCCGCGATGTTCGACGCCAATGCGGCCGACCGGACACCGCAGTCGGCCATGCTTGCGTGCCTGGGGCGAGCCGACGCGCACGCGAACGTGCTGGCGGCGCTGACCAGCGCCCGCGACGACGACGTGGCGCTGGCGCAGGTGTACCTGCACCATCGGCCGCTGCTGGCGATCGAGGAGTCCCGCGCCGTCACCGCGCGCGTCGGCCGGATGGACGGCACGCACGCGCAGGTGCGCGCGCTGAACGCGCTGGCGCCGCTGCACCTCGACGACCGCGAGAGCCTCGAGTCGCTCGTGGGGCTCTACCCGCGCGCGCGTTCCGCCGACGTGCAGCGCGCGATCGCGGGCGTGCTGATCCGGTCCGACTTCCGTGCGATCGCGACGCCGGAGCTCGCGGATTCGCTGCGCAAGCACCGGCTCAAGTCGCCGGACGGCGCCGACATCATCGACGCGTTGCTGCGCCGCCTGCCGGCCAACTGACGGCGGACACGAAGCGTGCCCCTGCGACCGGCTGCGCGCGCGTCGTGCTGAGAGGCGCCTTGAGCGGGCGGGTCACGACGCCCGGGACGGGTTCGCTTTCCGGCGGCCTGAGAATCCGGCAGGGCCCGAGCCCGGCCGCGCCCGCGGTGGAGGGAAGACGTTCGGCCCCTCGGGATGCTATAGTCGGCCATCGAACGAACGTTCTATTGCAATGAATGGCGCAAGACGGTGACCGGCGCCGCGTCTTGCCCAACGCGCCGCTTCGCCGCTGCCCGCATCCCCCGAACCCGTCCCTGGCCGCGAGATTGCCGACAATGCCCGCTCCCCGCTGCGTGGATTGCCCCTTCCGCCCGGCACCCACGTGCGCGGGTCGCCGATGATCGCTTCCGGTCTCGAAACGCTCAACGAGGGCCAGCGCGCGGCGGTCGTGCACGGCGACGCGGGTATCGCGGCGCCGTTGCTGGTGATCGCGGGAGCCGGCTCCGGCAAGACCAGCACGCTCGCGCACCGCGTCGCGCATCTGGTCCGCCACGGCGCCGATCCGCAGCGCCTGCTGCTGCTGACGTTCAGCCGGCGCGCCGCGCAGGAACTCGAGCGCCGCGCCGGCGAGGCGCTGCACGCGATGCTCGCGCGCAACGGCATCGACCGTCCGCCGTCGCTGCCGTGGGCCGGCACGTTCCACGGCGTCGGCGCGCGCATCCTGCGCGAGTACGCGGACCGCATCGGCCTGGCCCCCAACTTCACGATCCACGACCGCGGCGACGCCGAGGACCTGATGGCGCTCGCGCGCCACGCGCTGCGCGTGGAGACCACCGGCAAGCGCTTTCCGGGCGCCGCGACCTGCGTGGCGATCTATTCGCGCACGGTGAATTCCGAGGCGCCGCTGCACGACGTGCTGCGCGACGTCTTTCCGTGGTGCGCGGGTTGGGAGACGGCGCTCGCGGGACTCTTCGCGGACTACGTCGCCGCCAAGCAGGCGCAGCAGATCCTCGACTTCGACGACCTGCTGCTGTACTGGTCGGCGCTGATGGGCGAGCCCGAACTCGCCGCCGAAGTCGGCGCGCGCTTCGACCACGTGCTCGTGGACGAATACCAGGACACCAACCGCCTGCAGGCGGCGATCCTCCAGCGGCTCAAACCCGACGGGCGCGGCGTGACGGTGGTCGGCGACGACGCGCAGGCGATCTACAGCTTTCGCGCCGCGACGGTCCGCAACATCCTCGACTTCCCGGGGCAATACACGCCGCCGGCGACGGTGGTCACGCTCGCGCAGAACTACCGGTCCAGCGCACCGATCCTGGCCGCGTCGAACGCGGTGATCGCGCTGGCGGCCGAGCGCTTCACGAAGGAGCTCTTCACGCAGCGCGTCGGCGGCGCGCGGCCGCGGCTCGTCACCGTGCGCGACGAAGCGGCGCAGGCCGAGTGCGCGGCGCTCGAGGTGCTCGCGCAGCGCGAGAACGGCCTGTCGCTGAAAAGCCAGGCCGTGCTGTTCCGCTCGTCCTCCCACAGCGCGATGCTGGAACTGGAACTCGCGCGGCGCAACATCCCGTTCGTGAAGTTCGGCGGGCTCAAGTTCCTCGACGCCGCGCATGTGAAGGACGTGCTGGCGCTGCTGCGCTGGATCGAGAATCCGCGCGGACGCCTGGCCGGGTTCCGCGCGCTGCGCCTGCTGCCCGGCGTGGGGCCCGCCACCGCGGCGCGCTGGCTCGATGCGCTCGAGGGCGCCGCCGATCCGGTCGCGACGCTGCGCGGCCTGCAACCGCCTCCCGCGGCGGCGGCCGACTGGGTGGCGCTCGTGCGCGTGTACGAGGCGCTGCATGCGCCGGCGAGCGAATGGCCCGCGGAACTCGATACGCTGCTCGCCTGGTACGAGCCCCAACTCGAGCGCCTTCACGACGATGCGCGGATGCGCGCCCAGGACCTGATCCAGCTGCGGCGCATCGCCGACACGTATCCGACGCGCGAGCGTTTCCTGACCGAGCTGACGCTCGATCCGCCTTCGGCCACCAGCGCCGAGGCCGATGCACCGATGCTCGACGAGGACTACCTGACGCTGTCGACGATCCACTCGGCCAAGGGGCAGGAGTGGAAGGCGGTCCAGGTGCTGCAATGCGTGGACGGCTGCATCCCGTCCGACCTCGCGGTGGGCAGCGCACCGGAAATCGAGGAGGAGCGGCGGCTCCTCTACGTCGCGATGACGCGCGCGAAGGATCACCTGAGCCTGTTGCTGCCACAGCGCTTCTACGTGCATCGGCAGACGGGCAGCGGCGACCGCCACGTCTACGCGTCGCGCAGCCGCTTCCTCACGCGCGCCGTCTGCGCGGCGTTCGACGAGCAGAGCTGGCCGCCGCCGAAGGCGCAGCCGCAGGTTGCCGGCACGCCGAAGCCCACGGGTGCGCGCATCGACATCGCGGCGAAGCTGCGTGCCGTGTGGACGCAGGCGCGCGGCACCGGGGATTGACGCGCGGGCGACGCACGCCGGCCCAACGCAGCCCGGCACGATCCCGGCCGCAGGATGCGCCCGTGGGGACGCTTCCGCAGGATACATCGGCAAGCGATCGGCGCCCGTCGTGCGCCAGCCCGGACGCTCGTTCGCGGATGTCCATCACGCGAAGTCGCGACCCGGGGGGCCATCGCATACACTTGGCGGTCCATCGTCAACGTCGGATGTACTGCCATGCCAAGACGCGCCCTCGGCCGCACCGGCTTTTCCGTCACGCCGCTCGCCTTCGGCGGCAACATCTTCGGCTGGACCGTCGACGAGCCCGCGTCGTTCGCGCTGCTCGATGCGTTCGTCGCCGCGGGCGGCAACCTGATCGACACCGCCGACTCGTATTCGCGCTGGGCGCCCGGTCACGCGGGCGGCGAATCGGAGACGATCATCGGGCGCTGGATCGCGCGCCGCGGCCGGCACGACGACGTCGTCATCGCGACCAAGGTCGGGTCCGACATGGGGCTGGGCCACAAGTGCCTGCGGCGCGACTACATCCTGAAGGCGGCCGAGGATTCATTGCGACGCCTGCAGGTCGACGCGCTCGACCTCTACCAGTCGCACTGGGACGACCCGGACACGCCCTTCGACGAAACGCTCGAGGCGTACGACCGGCTGATTCGCGCCGGCAAGGTCCGCGCGGTCGGCGCGTCGAACCTCACGGCGCAACGACTGGGCGAGGCGCTCGCGACGAGCGACCGCGCCGGCCTTCCGCGCTACATGACGCTGCAGCCGCACTACAACCTCTACGAGCGCGCGTCGTTCGAAGGACCGCTGCAGGACCTGTGCGTGCGCGAGGGGCTCGGTGTGATCCCGTATTTCGCGCTCGCGTCGGGGTTTCTCACCGGCAAGTACCGCACCGAAGGCGACTTCGCGCAGAGCCCGCGCGGCGGCGGCATGCACAAGTTCCTCAATGCGCGCGGGTTGCGCATCCTCGCCGCGCTCGACCGGGTCGCGGACCGGTACCACGCGACGCCGGCGCAGGTCGCGCTTGCATGGCTGATGGCGCAACCGGGCGTCACCGCGCCGATCGCCAGCGCAACGACGCTGGCGCAGCTGGATGCGCTGGTCGGCGCATTGCACCTCGTGCTCGACGCCGACGCACTGAAGACGCTGGCCGAGGCGAGCGCCGCCGACGGTGCGGAGGCCGTGCCGGCGCGCGCCTAGTTCCTTCGTGCGCCGCGCGGCACGGCGCGACGGTGGACCGGCGCGAGCGCAAATGCGACGATCCTCACTTTGCCGGCCGCGCTCGACGCGCCGGCGTCACGGAGAACCCCCGCATGGCCCGTTATCGATTTCGCGGCAACGCCCCCGAGGTTCCCGAGTCCGCCTATGTCGCCGAAGACGCGACGCTGATCGGACGCGTGATCCTCGGCGAGCGCACGAGCGTATGGCCGCAGGCGGTGATCCGCGCGGACTCGGAGGCGATCGAGATCGGCGAAGGCAGCAACGTGCAGGACGGCGCGGTGCTGCACGTCGATCCGGGCGTGCCGATGAAGATCGGGCGCGACGTGACGGTCGGCCACCAGGTGATGCTGCACGGGTGCACGATCGGCGACGGCGCGCTGATCGGCATCCAGGCGATCGTGCTCAATCACGCCGTGATCGGCGCGCAGTCGCTCGTCGGCGCGGGCGCCATCGTGACCGAGGGCAAGGTGTTTCCCGAGCGCTCGCTGATCCTGGGCGCGCCCGCGAAGGTCGTCCGCGCGCTCACCGACGCCGACCTCGAGATGCTGCGCCACGCGGCCCTGGCCTACGCGAAGCGCCGCGAGTACTACAAGACGGAACTCGAGCGCATCGACTGAGCGCGCTTCGAACGGTGCCGGTGCGACCGCGATCACCCTTCCCGAAAGTCCAGCCATGTACATGCCCGCGCATTTCGAGGAGACCGACCCGGCGGTCCTGCGCGCGCTCGTCGCCGCGCATCCGCTCGGTGCATGGGTGACGCTGCAGGCGGGGCGACTCGCCGTCGACCACGTGCCGTTCCTGCTCGATCCGGCGCGCGGCGAGCACGGCACGCTCGTCGGTCACGTCGCCCGCGCCAATCCCGTCTGGCGCGAATTCGCGCCGGACGTCGAGTCGGTCGTCGTGTTCCAGGGGCCGCAGACGTACATCACGCCCTCCTGGTACGCGAGCAAGCGCGCGCACGGCAAGGTGGTCCCGACGTGGAACTACGCGGTCGTCCATGCGCACGGCGTGCCGCGCGCGATCGAGGATCGCGCGTGGCTGCATGCCCTCGTCAGCCGGCTGACCGACACGCACGAGCGGCCGCAGCCGGCGCCCTGGCACGTGACGGACGCGCCCGCCGACTACGTGGACAACCTGCTCCGCGCGATCGTCGGGATCGAGATCCCGCTGACCCGCCTCGTCGGCAAATGGAAGGTGAGCCAGAATCGCCCGGCCGCCGACCGCGAGGGCGTGGCTGCAGGCCTCGCCGCGCACGCGTCGCCCGACGCGGCCGCGATGGCGTCGCTGGTGCGCGCGCACGCGCCGGAAGCGAACGGACGAAAAACAATGAGGGTCAGACTCGAATTAAAGTAACACCTTGATTCGAGTCTGACCCTCATTGTTTCTCATTGCTGACGAAACACCGGCAACGCACGCCCTGTGCGCGCGCCGGGCTTTACAGGAAAATGGATCGCCATGGCCAACGCACGCAAGAAGTCGTCACGAGCACAACCGCCGACCGAGCAGGAAGCGGCCGATGCCGTCCGCACGCTGATCCGCTGGGCCGGCGACGATCCCGACGCGCGAGGGCCTCCTCGACACGCCGATGCGTGTCGTCCGCTCGTACCGCGAGTTCTTTTCGGGCTATGCGCAGGACCCCAACGCCATCCTCGCGCGCACGTTCTCCGAGGTCGAGGGCTACGACGAGATGGTCGTGATGACCGACATCCGCTTCGAGAGCCACTGCGAGCACCACATGGTGCCGGTGATCGGCAAGGCGCATATCGGCTACCTGCCGGACCGGCGCGTGGTCGGCATCTCGAAGCTCGCGCGCCTGGTCGACATCTACGCGCGGCGCCTGCAGATCCAGGAGAAGATGACCGTGCAGATCGCCGACTCGCTGCAGAACGTGCTGCAGCCGAAGGGCGTGGCGGTGGTCATCGAGGCCGCGCACCAGTGCATGACGACGCGCGGCGTGCACAAGCCCGGCGTGTCGCTCGTGACCAGCCGGATGCTGGGCGCGTTCCGCTCGAACGCGGCGACGCGCCGCGAGTTCTTCGCGACGATCGGCATGACCAGCCGCGGCGGCCTGCCGAACACGTGAGCCGCAAGGGGCCGTCGCAGGGCCGCATGGCCCGGATGCGCCGGAGGGCTGCGCATGCACCAGGGTCGTCCGGCCGAGCGGGACGGACACGGCGATGCCGTCGCGCCTGCGCTTCGCGCAAGCCGGGATTGCGACGACCGTTCGTCTCCCCCACGTCCAACCCTGCGCCAGCAAGAGGCGCGGCAAGCCGGGGCGTGTTAGGTTGTGCGACCCCGCCCGCCGTCGCCCTGGTCGTCGTGGCCCGGATTCCCGGGCCCGGCGACCCGTCCCTGCGACCAACCTGCATCCGTCCAAGGACCTCGAATGTCGCTCGACACGAACCGCCAATCCCAACGTCTCGCAAGCCAGGCCATCGGCCTTGCGTTCGCCGTTCCCCAGGTGATGTTCCACCGGCTGTCGCGGATGGCGGCGGCGGGTGCCAATCCGTCGCCGGGCGACCTGCGCGAGTGGCAGCAGATGGGGGCCGAGAAGTTCATGGCCGCGCAGGAAGCCCTGTTCGCGATGGCGGCGCAGGCGTGGGTCGCGCAGCAGCAGCTCGCGACGTCGTTCATGCGCGCCGGACCGGCGCCGTGGTTCTCCGGCGGCGCCGCGTTGGCACCGCAGTGGGCGCAATGGCAGGGCGCCATGCTGGGCATCCTCGCGCACGGCGTCGCACCGGTGCACGCACGGGCCGTTGCGAACGCCAGGCGGCTCGGGCGCCGCGCGGGTCGCTGACGGTCCGTCACCCGTCGCGCAATGCAGTCGCGGCCGAGCCGCCGCCGTCGCGACGTTCGCGACGCGTCAGCTCAAGCCGGTGACCGGCACCGCCGCGCCGTGAACCGCGCGCGCGGCATCCGACGCGAGGAACGCGATGACGTTGGCCAGGTCGGCCGGCGCCACCCAGCGCGCGGGATCCGCATCCGGCATCGCCGCGCGATTCTCGGGCGTGTCGATGATCGTCGGGAGCACGCAGTTCACGTTGATGTTCCTATCGCGCAGTTCCGCCGCCATCGACTCGGTCAGGCGGATGACCGCGCTCTTGGCTGCGATGTAGGCACCCATGTCGGCCGCGCCCTTCTGCGCAGCGAACGCCCCGACGTTGACGATGCGGCCGCGCCCGGATGCGAGCATGCGCGGGACCACCGCGCGCGCCACGTGGAGCAGCGTGCGCGCGTTGACGTCGAACAGGAAATTCCAGTCGGCATCCGAGGTCGCATGGACGGGGCTGCCCATCCGAAACGCGCCGGCGATGTTGCACAGCGTGTCGATACGACCGAAGCGTGCCGCCGCGGCCGCCACAGCGGCGTCCACGGCCGCGGCATCGAGCAGGTCGACGATCGCGAACATGCGCTCACGGGTTTCCGCGCCGAAGGTCGCTTCGAGTCGATCACGGCGACGGTCGAGCAGCACGAGGTTTGCGCCGCGCCGGGTGAGCGCGTCGGCCACCGCGCGGCCGAGGTTGCCGCTGGCGCCGGTGATGAGGGCGGTTTCGGAGGTCATGGGAGCGGTCCTCGTTCGGAGTCGTGATGAACAAGCCCATCGCGCGCGAGGTTCACGCCGGCGGGTGGTCGGCCGGCGTCGCCTGTCGCGGCGGCACCGGCTCATGCGAGACGTCGCGCTACGTGCGCGCCGGAACGATCGTGCCCGCGCAGTCGCCGAAGCCCAGGCGCCGGTACCCTTCGCGCTCGCAATGACCGCGCAGGATCACCGTGTCGCCATCCTCGAGAAAGCTGCGCGACTCGCCGTTCGCGAGCCGCAGCGGCGATCGGCCGCCGTTCGACAACTCGAGCAGCGAGCCGCCTTGTCCCGCGTCCGCGCCCGATTGCGTGCCGGACCCGAACAGGTCGCCGGATTGCAGGTTGCAGCCGTTGACCGTGTGATGCGCGACCAGTTGCGCGAGCGTCCAGTAGCTGTCGCGGAAATTCGACCGCATGAGCCGCTGCGGCGGCAGTCCCGCCGCGCGCATGGCCGGGGTCGCAAGCCACACCTCGAGCGCGATGTCGAACGCGCCTTCGGCGCGGTTGCCGGCGGAGTCGAGGTAGGGCAGGGGTTGCGGCTCGTCGGCGGCGCGCGCGAACGGCACGCGGAAGGGCGCGAGCGCCTCGAGCGTGACCATCCACGGCGACACGGTCGACGCGAAGTTCTTCGACAGGAAGGGCCCGAGCGGCTGGTATTCCCACGCCTGGATGTCGCGCGCGGTCCAGTCGTTGAAGAGCGTGAAGCCGAACACATGCGCCTCGGCGTCCGCCAGCGACACCGGCTCGCCCAGCGCATTGGGCCGCGCGATGAAGATGCCGAGCTCCAGTTCGTAGTCGAGTCGCTTCGACGCGCCGACGTGGGGCGCGGCATCGTCCGGGTGTTTGGCCTGGCCCACCGGCCGGCGGATCGGATGCCCGCTCGGGACGATCGACGACGCGCGCCCGTGATAGCCGATCGGCACCCACTTGTAGTTGGGAAGCAGCGGATTGTCGGGACGGAATTGCCGGCCGACGGACGTCGCGTGATGGATGCTCGTGTAGAAGTCCGTGTAGTCGCCGATCCGGCACGGGATGCCCATCTCCGCCGACGATTGCGGGACGAGGCACTGCGCCAGGGCGGACTCCTGCGCGCTGCCCGTGCGCAACCCGGTCGAGAGCGCGCGGCGAACGGCGATCCGCGCCGGCGCGCCGCCCGCCATGAACGCATTCATGTCGTGGGTGGCGACGAGCCCCGCGCGCGCCAGGTCGACAATGCGGTCGCCGATCGCGACGCCCAGGCGGAACTCCGCGTCGCCCGGGACGCGAAAGCGGCCGAACGGCAGGTTCTGCAGCGGGAAATCGGTGGCCGGGTCGTTGGCGGAGGCCACCCAGCTGGTCAGCGCGGGATCGTGCGTGTCGTCGAGGGTCATGGTCGGTGCGGTTGTGCTGCGGCGTGCGCGTCGGACTGGACGGGGAACGGGACCGGGGAGCGTCCCTACGCTGCCTCGATGACGCCGCGGCGCAGCTGGTCGCGCTCCATCGATTCGAACAGTGCCTTGAAATTGCCTTCGCCGAAGCCGTCGTCGCCCTTGCGCTGGATGAACTCGAAGAATACCGGTCCCAGCAGCGACTGCGAGAAGATCTGCAGCAGCAGCCGCTCTTTGCCGCCCTCGGTGGTGCCGTCGAGCAGGATGCCGCGCATCTGCAGCGCGCCGACATCCTCGCCATGGCCGGGCAGGCGCTCGGCGAGCATCTCGTAGTACGTCGCGGGCGGCGCCGTCATCAGCGGCACGCCGGCCGCGCGCAGGCTGTCGATCGTGCGCATGCAGATCGTCGGTGAGGAGCGCGATGTGCTGGATGCCCTCGCCGTTGTACTTCATCAGGAATTCCTCGATCTGGCCCGTCGACTTCGACGCCTCCTCGTTGAGCGGGATGCGGATCCTGCCGTCGGGTGCCGTCATCGCCTTCGACGTGAGGCCCGTGTACTCGCCCTTGATGTCGAAGTAGCGGATCTCGCGGAAGTTGAAGATGCGCTCGTAGAACTGCGCCCAGTAGCCCATCCGGCCGCGGTACACGTTGTGCGTCAGGTGGTCGATGAGCGTGAGGCCGTGCCCCTTCGGATGGCGGTCGACGCCTTCGACGAAGCGGAAGTCGATGTCGTAGATCGACTCGCCGTCGCCGAAGCGATCGATGAGGTACAGCGGTGCGCCGCCGATGCCCTTGATCGCGGGCAGGCGCAGTTCCATCGGCCCCGGCGACGTGTCCATCGGCTGCGCGCCCAGCGCCAGCGCGCGCGTGTAGGCCTTGTGCGCATCCTTCACGCGAAACGCCATGCCGCACGCGGAAGGCCCGTGTTCGGCCGCGAAATAGGCGGCGAGGCTCCCGGGCTCGCGATTGACGACGAAGTTGATGTCGCCCTGCCGGTAGAGCACGACGTCCTTCGAGCGGTGCCACGCGACCTGCGTGAAGCCCAGTCTGCTCGAACACGGGCTCGACGATGCCCGGCGTGGGCGAGGCGAACTCCACGAACTCGAAGCCCGCGAGGCCCATCGGATTGTCGAAGAGATCGCTCATGTCGTTGGCTTCCGTTCGTTGGTCGCGTGGCGTGGCCGCCGGAGTCCCGGCACGCACCTCGGCGGCCGGAAGTCGCGGGAACCCGCGCGTCAGGCGGCGGGCGGGTCGCCGTCCGCCGGCCGCTGGTCCTGCAGCGTCGCCTGCGTGATGTGGCTGTCCGGCGGGACGCTGCGGGTGAGCCACACGTTGCCGCCGATCGTCGACCGTGCGCCGATCGTCACCCGGCCGAGGATCGTCGCGCCGGCGTAGACGACGACATCGTCCTCGAGGATCGGATGGCGCGGCAGGCCCTTCTTCAGCGCGCCCGTCTCGTCGGCGGGGAAGTGCTTGGCGCCCAGCGTGACGGTCTGGTAGAGCCGCACGTTCTCGCCGATCACCGCCGTCTCGCCGATCACGACGCCGGTGCCGTGGTCGATGAAGAAGCCGGCGCCGATCTGCGCACCCGGGTGGATGTCGATGCCCGTCTCGGTATGCGCGAGTTCCGTGACCATCCGCGCGAGCAGCGGCGCGCCGAGCGACCACAGCGCATGCGCGAGGCGGTGATGGATGATCGCGTGCACGCCGGGGTAGCACAGCAGCACCTCGTCGACGCTGTGCGCGGCCGGGTCGCCCTGGTACGCGGCCAGCACATCGGTGTCGAGGAGCGAGCGGATCGCGGGCAGCGCGAGCGCGAACGCGCGCACGATCTCCGCCGCGCGGGTGTCGACGGCAGCCGGATCGGCCGGCGTGTTGCGCGCGATGTGGCGCAGTTCGAGCCGCACCTGCGTGTTGAGCGCGCACAGCGCGACGTCGAGCGTGTGGCCGACGTAGTAGTCCTCGGTCTCCTGCCGCAGCGTCGGCGGTCCGAGGCGCATCGGAAAGAGCGCGCCGCGCAGCGCGCCGATGATGCGCTTCAGCGCCTCCGGCGACGGCAGGTCGGGACCGCCCGTGTCCGGGTCGCGCCGCTGGCTCTCGCGCCAGCGGTGGCGCGCCGCCCGGAGCTCGGCAACGACGCGCTCGAGGTCGTAGGCGGACGTGGCCGGGGCGGGGCGGGGTGCGCGCGCGTTCATGCGGGAAGCCCCGCCGCGTCGTAGAGTCCTTCGAACAGCACGGAACTGAGGTAACGCTCGCCGGAGTCGGGCAGCACGACGACGATCGTCTTGCCGGCGTTTTCCGGTCGCTGCGCGACGCGCACGGCGACCGCCGTTGCGGCGCCGCAGGAGATTCCCGCAAGGATGCCTTCCTCGCGCGCGAGACGGCGCCCGTACTCGATCGCCTCCTCGTTGGTCACCGTCGCGATCTCGTCGACCAGCGACAGGTCGAGGATCGCGGGCACGAAACCCGCGCCGATGCCCTGGATCCGGTGGGGCGAGGGCTGCAGCGGTTGGCCGGCGCGCGTTTGCGTCAGCACCGGGCTCGCGGCCGGCTCGACCGCCACCGTGTAGAGCGCGCGGTCGCGGGTCTTCTTGAAGTACCGCGCGACGCCGGTGATCGTGCCGCCGGTACCCACGCCCGCGACGAAGATGTCCACGTTGCCGTCGGTGTCCTCGAAGATCTCGGGGCCGGTCGTCTGCTCGTGGATCGCGGGATTGGCCGGATTCTCGAACTGCTGCAGCAGCACGTACTTCGCCGGGTCCGACGCGACGATCTCCTTCGCCTTCGCGATCGCGCCGTTCATGCCCTTGGGACCTTCGGTCAGCACCAGCTTCGCGCCGTAGGCGAGCAAAAGCTTTCGCCGTTCGATGCTCATCGTCTCGGGCATCGTCAGCGTGACCGGAATGCCCTGCGCCGCCGCGACGAACGCGAGCGCGATGCCGGTGTTGCCGCTGGTGGGCTCGACGAGCTCCTTGCCGGGACCCAGTACGCCGCGCTTCTGGGCGTCCCAGATCATCGCGGCACCGATCCGGCACTTCACCGAGTACGCGGGGTTGCGCCCCTCGATCTTCGCCAGCACCGTGGCATTGGCGCCGCCGGTCACGCGGTTGAGGCGCACGAGCGGCGTGCGGCCGATCGAGCGTGCGTTGTCTTCGTGCCAGTGGCTCATGACGTGCCCTCGGTGCATTGGGGTCGGATGGCGATGATACCCGCCCCCGCGGGGGTCCGGATCGTTGCGCGAAACGACGACCTTACCCACGCTGCGGCCGGAACCGGCGCGACCCGGGTGGGGCGGCAGCGCTTCCGGGCCTGCCGGGCATGCGGGCCCTTGAATCGTCCCGCCTGCGACATCAATTATGATGACGGCAGCAGCGATGGGCGGCGCGCGCCTGCGCGCTGCCCGGCAGGGGTGCTTCCCGAAGTGCGGCGAACGTCCCGGCCACCGAACAACGAACGACGGCGTGCACCCAACGAGCGTGCGACCGCCCACCCGAGGACAGCCATGACCGAAGCCACCACGACCCACGCCGCCGGCGCGGCGCCGGAGAAGCGGGGATTCGAGGCGCAGGTGAAGGAACTCCTGCACCTCATGATCCACTCGCTGTACAGCCATCCGGAGATTTTCCTGCGCGAACTCATCTCCAACGCGTCCGACGCGGCGGACAAGCTCCGCTTCGAGGCGCTCGCGCATCCGGACTATTACGAGAACGACCCCGACCTCAAGATCGTCGTCGCCTACGACAAGGCGGCGCGCACGGTGACCGTGCGCGACAACGGCATCGGCATGTCGCGCGACGAGGTGATCGCCAACATCGGCACCATCGCCAAGTCCGGCACCCGCGAGTTCTTCGCTTCGCTGTCGGGCGACCAGGCGAAGGATGCGCGCCTCATCGGCCAGTTCGGCGTCGGCTTCTACTCGTCGTTCATCGTCGCCGACCGCGTGACGCTGGTCACGCGGCGGGCGGGGCTGCCGGCCGACGACGGCGTGCGCTGGGAGTCCAACGGCGAGGGCGAGTACACGATCGAGCGCGTCGACCGGCCGCAGCGCGGCACCGAGGTGACGCTGCACCTGCGCGAGGGACAGGACGAGCTGCTGTCGCGCTGGCGCCTGGCCGCGATCATCCGCCGCTACTCCGACCACATTGCGCTGCCGATCGTCATGCGGAAGGAAACGTGGGACGAGGAGGCGAAGGCGTTCCGCGACACCGACGAGGACGAGACCGTCAACCAGGCGTCCGCGCTCTGGGCGCGGCCCAAGGCGGAGATCACGCCGGAGCAGTACGAGGAGTTCTACCGCCACGTCGCGCACGACGGGCAGGCGCCGCTCGCGCACGTGCATGCGCGCATCGAAGGGCGCACCGAGTACACGCTGCTGCTCTACATTCCCGCAGTCGCGCCGTTCGACCTGTGGGACCGCGAGCACCGGCACGGCGTGCGGCTGTACGTGCGGCGCGTGTTCATCATGGACGACGCGGACGAGCTGCTGCCGGCGTACCTGCGCTTCGTTCGCGGTGTCGTCGACTCGAATGACCTGCCGCTCAACGTCTCGCGCGAGATCCTGCAGGCGTCGAAGGACGTCGACGCGATCCGCAGCGGCTGTGTGCGGCGCGTGCTCGACCTGCTCGAGGACCTGGCGACCAACGATGCGGAGAAGTACGCGATTTTCTGGCGCACGTTCGGCAACGTGCTGAAGGAAGGGTTCGTCGACGACCACGCGAATCTGGAGAAGCTCGCGAAGCTGGCGCGGTTCGCGTCGACCGCAGGCGAAGGCGACGCGCAGGACGTGGCGCTTGCCACGTACGTCGCGCGCATGAAGGATGGCCAGCAGGCGATCTACTACGTGACCGGCGATACGTTCGCCGCGGCCAGCCGCAGCCCGCACCTCGAGATCTTCCGCAAGAAGGGCATCGAGGTCCTGCTGCTGTCCGACCGGATCGACGAGTGGGTCGCGTCGTCGCTGACGGAGTTCGACGGCAAGCCGCTGCGCTCGGTCGCCAAGGGTGCGCTCGACCTCGACGAACTCGCGGACGCCGACGAAAAGGCTGCGGCGGAGCGCGAGGCGACGGCGTTGAAGCCCTTCCTCGAACGGCTCGCGCAGGCGCTGGGCGAACGCGTGAAGGAAGTGCGCGTGACCCACCGGCTGACCGATTCGCCCGCATGCCTCGTCGTCGGCGAGGGCGAAGTGTCCGGCAATCTCGAACGGCTGTTGCGCTCGGCGGGACAGAAGGCGCCCACCGTGGTGCCGGTGCTCGAGATCAATCCGCATCACGCCCTGGTTCGCCGCATCGAAGCCGAGCCCGCCGAACGCCTGGGCGACTGGGCGCAGCTGCTGTTCGACGAGGCGCTGCTCGCCGAAGGCGGCCAATTGCCCGATCCCGCCGCCTTCGTCCGGCGCCTGAATGCGCTGATGTTCGCGGCGGGCGGGGATCACGCGCAGGCCGCGCCGCCGTCCGCTTCGGCCGCGGAGGCCGTGCCGCCGCAGGATCCGCCGGGCTGACGCGGCGGACTGCGATGGATATCGCCGCGATCCCGCGCGACCGGCTGCCGGCGCTGCTGCGGGCGATGCCCAAGGCCGAGTTGCACGTCCACATCGAGGGCACGCTCGAGCCGGAGCTCATCTTCCGGCTCGCGCAGCGCAACGGCGTGGCATTGCCGTACGCGAACGTCGAGGCATTGCACGCCGCCTACGCGTTCACCGACCTGCAGAGCTTCCTCGACATCTACTACGCGGGCGCCGGCGTGCTGGTCCGCGAGGACGACTTCTTCGACCTGGCGATGGCGTACTTCGCGCGCGCTGCCGTGGACGGCGTCGTCCATGCGGAGATCTTCTTCGACCCGCAGACCCATACCGATCGCGGTATCGCGTTCGCCACCGTCATCGACGGGTTGGCGCGCGCCTGCGCGCAGGCGAAGGCCGAATACGGCATCGACGCCGCGCTGATCATGTGCTTCCTGCGGCACCTCCCCGAAGACGCCGCGTTCGCGACGCTGGAGCAGGCGCTCCCGTTTCGCGACCGCATCATCGGCGTGGGCCTCGACAGTGGCGAGCGCGGGAATCCGCCGGAGAAGTTCGCGCGGGTGTTCGCGCGGTGCCGCGCACTCGGCTTCCATCTCGTCGCGCACGCGGGCGAGGAGGGGCCGCCGGCCTACATCGAGACCGCGCTCGACCTTCTGCGCGTCGAACGGATCGACCACGGCGTGCGGTGTACGGAGGACCCCGCGCTCGTCGCGCGGCTGGCCCGCGACCGGATCCCGCTGACCGTATGTCCGCTGTCGAACGTGAAGCTGCGCGTTTACGCAGAGCTCGCCGCGCACCCGCTCAAGGGGCTGCTCGACCGCGGCATCTGCGCGACCGTCAACTCGGACGACCCGGCGTACTTCGGCGGGTATGTGAACCGCAATTTCGCGGAGGCGTTCGCAGCGCTGCCGCTGACCGCCGCCGACGCCTATGCGCTCGCCCGCAACAGCTTCGACGCGAGCTTCGCCGACGTCGCGATGAAGGGTGCATGGCGCGATCGGCTCGCTGCCGCGTTCGCGGCGGGTTGAAACGGACACGGCGCGAGAAGTGAGGGTCAGCGTCGCCTTGGCCGAATCCCGCCTGCTTCGACCGCGATGACTGCGCGACCAACGCGACGCTGACCCTTCCTCCTCGCGGCGCTACAGCTGCTGTTCCGGGACGAACGGTGCCAGCACGGCGTTTTGCAGGCGCAGGAAGAGCGTCGTGTCGGGTTCGGTCGTCAGCACGACCTCGCCGTCGTCGTCCATCGTCAGCCATTCGATGTTCTCGCCACCGGGGCCGAACTGCAGGCGATAGGCGCTCTGCAGCTTGCTGATGTGGATGACGCGCAACACCTCCTTGGCGATCTCCGGGCTCTCGACGATGATCCCGAGTTCGGTGTTCTTGTTCGCCGAGCGCGGATCGAGGTTCATCGAGCCGATGAACACCACCGACTTGTCGACGACCGCGAGCTTCGCGTGCAGGCGTCCGAGCGACGCCCCGGGAAGACCCAGGCGCCGGTTGCGCTGGATGCGCGTCGGGCTGAGTTCGTAGAGGTCCACGCCCGTGCGCAGCAGGGCGACGCGATAGCGCGCGTAGCCGGTGTGCACGAGGGGCTCGTCGTTCGCGGCCAGCGAATTGGTGAGTACCGTCACCTTGACCGAGCGCCGGCGCAGGTCGGCAAACGCCTGCACGCCCATCGCTCCGGGCACGAAGTAGGGCGACGACAGCACGACTTCGCTGCGCGCGGACTGCACGAGGTCCATCACGTTCATCGTGACGCTCATGCTGCGCGCCTCCTCGTCGGTCATCGCGCGGACCTTGTCCGGGGAGTCGGCGAACGCGGTCGCCTTGCCCCACAGGAGCCCCAGCCGCTGGTCGTCCAGGTCCTCGCCGATCGGACCGTAGCCCAGGATGTCGGCAGGGACCAGCGGCACCGCCATCATCTGCTCGCCTTCGTCGACCAGGCGGTCGAACTCGCGCCGGAGTGCGTCCGGGCTCGCATCGGTGCGGACGACCTGCCGCACCGGATAGACGTGCGGGCTGTTCCAGTACGTGTCGAAGATGTCGACCAGCTGCGGCACGACGGCGCCGACGACGAGCGCGTCGAGGTCGACGAAGTTGTCGGTCATGCTGCGCATGAAGTACTCGTCGGCGATGTTGCGGCCGCCGGCAACGACGATGGCGCTGTCCGCGATGAACAGCTTGTTGTGCATCCGGTGGTTGAGGCGCCCGAAGTCCTGCAGCGACGCGGCGTATTTCGACACGAGGCCGTCGCGTCCGCAGCAGAACGGATTGAACAGCCGCACCTCGACGTTGGGAAAGGCGTCGAGGCCGACGAACAGCGGGTCGCCACCCGTCGTGTAGAGGTCGTCGACCAGCAGGCGCACGCGCACGCCCCGCCGCGCCGCATCGCGCAGCTGGCGCAGCAGCAGGTGACCCGTGCGGTCGTGGTGGATCTGGTAGTACTGGAGGTCGAGCGAGCGCGTGGCCCGGCGCGCGAGTTCGACGCGGGCATCGAGCGAGTACGCACCGAGCGGCAGCAGCCGGAAGCCGGAGAGTTCGGGCGCCGGCCGGGAGGCCATCGCCAGCCGGACGAGCGGGCTTTCCGGCGCGGGCGGCAGCGCGGTCGTCGCTGCCACGTCGCCGCGCGGCGCAAGCGTCCCGCACCCGGCCAGCGCAGCCAGCCAGAAGACGACGAGTCCATGCGCGAAAACGCCGCCGCCTTCGTCGAATCGGCGTAAGGTGGCCGCGGTGCGCCCGACTATCGTTGCGATGGTGCACGCGCCTGTCCTGCAGGTGGCAACGCCTGCACGCGTGGCCGGAGTGATCGGGAGGTTCGCCGTGGGGTGTGTCATGAAGCGCTTGGTCGCGTTGTCGCTGGTGGTCCTTACGCTGGCGCCCGTGGCGCACGCGGCGCTCGACATCGGCGAGCGGGCGCCGGACTTCACCGTTCCCGCGGCACGGGGCGGCGCGGTCTACCGGTATTCGCTGGCCGAGGCGCTGGCCAGGGGGCCCGTCGTGCTCTATTTCTTCCCGGCGGCGTATTCCGAAGGCTGTTCCGTCGAGGCGCACGAATTCGCGGAGGCCATGCCGCGATTCGAAGCGTTGGGGGCCACGGTCGTGGGCGTCTCGGCCGACGATATCGACACACTGGCCAAGTTTTCGGTACAGGCTTGCCAGAGCCGTTTTCCCGTTGCGTCCGATGGCACGCAGGCGGTGATGAAGTCGTACGACGCCGTGATGCGCACGCGCCCCGAGTATGCGAATCGCGTGTCTTTCGTCATCGCACCGGACGGCAGGATCGCCTTCCAGTACATGAGCCTCAATCCCGTCAAGCACGTCGAGAAAGTGCTGGGCGCGGTGCGGGCGCTCTCGACGCTGCCGAAATAGACGGGTGTCGCGCGACCGATATCGCGTCGGCGCGTGGCAGCCAGCGCGTTGCTTGGCGCAAACCCTATCGTCGATAGGGGTTACGGACGGCACTTTGCGAATGGGGTTATGCGATGACATCGCGCCATGTTCCAAGACGCGTCATGGCCTGCGGCGCGCCCAACAAATTCGCACGGCCCGGGGGAGGGTGACTATAATCGCCCTCGACGCGCGCTCCCCTGCCCGGGAGTCGCGACGCAGGCAGCGCAGCGGATAACAGCAATGGCGTGGAGCACTGGGGAGGTGGCCACGCGCAAGCCGACGACGCACCGCGTGCAGCCGACCGCACGAGTGTGCCTTCGCGGTCTCCGACGACTCTGCACGGTGCGGATCTTCGTCGTGCAACGACTCTCCACCGCGGTACATTCACGCCAAGATGCCTCTGCGGTCCCGTACAACCCCCAGGATGTTCCGCCGCTCCCGCGGTGTCGCGCGGGTGCCGGCCGCCATGTCCGGTCGGATCGCGGTCACGCTCGTGGCCGTCATGGCGCTGCCGGCGCTCGCGGCTGTTCTGGCGCTGGCTGCGATCCAGGCGCCGACGGTGCGCAGCGAACTGCTCGCCGCCGCCGCCCTGGCGGGGGTGCTCGCCGGCGGTTTGGCGCTGCTGCTGCTGTACCGGCAGGACCAGCGCCGGATCGTCGTCGACCGGGAACTGCGTAGCGCCAATGCTCACGTCAACGAACTGGTCGAGTCCGCGATGGACCCGATCATCACCGTCGACGAACGGCAGCGCATCGTCACGTTCAACGCGGCGGCCGAAGCCGTGTTCCGCCGGTCGCGCCTTGCGGTCATCGGGCAACCGCTCGAGATGCTGATCCCGGAGCGCCTGCGCGCCGGTCACCGGGCGCACATCGATCGATTCGCCGCCACCGGCGTGACCTCCCGCCGCATGGGCGCGCACGCGGTGCTGACCGCGCTGCGCGCCGACGGCGCGGAGTTTCCGATCGAAGCGTCGATCTCGCAGCATGCGCAGGACGGGCGCATGCGCTTCACCGTCATCCTGCGCGACGTGTCCGAACGCGTCCGTGCGGAGGAACGGATGCAGCGCAGCGAAGCGCGGCTGCGCGGCATCCTCGACTCCGCGATGGACGCGATCATCACCGTCGACGAGGCGCAGAAGGTCGTGCTGTTCAATGCGGCCGCCGAGGCGATGTTCGGCTGTCGCGACAGACCGAGGCGGTCGGGCATGCCGCTCGATGCGTTCATTCCCGAGCGCTTCCGCGGCGCGCACTGCGAGCCACGTGCGTGCGTTCGGGGAGTCCGGATCCGTCGTCGCGCCGCATGGGCGCGCACGGGTGGTGATCGGCCTGCGCCGTGACGGCGAGGAATTCCCGATCGACGCGTCGATCTCGCAGCTCGTCGATCGGCGATCGCGCATCTACACGGTGATCCTGCGCGACGTCTCCGAGCGCGTGAAGGCGCACGAGGAGCTGCGGCTCTCGAAGGAGGAACTGCAGGAGCTGAGCTCGACCGCGCACATCGCGCGCGAGCAGGAGAAGAGCCGCATCGCGCGCGAACTGCACGACGAACTGGGGCAGGCGCTGACGATGCTGCAGATGGACGTCGCCTGGGCGAAGGCGCGGGTGGCACCCGACCAGCCGGAGTTCGTCACGCGGCTGGAACGGATGGAACGGTTGCTCAAGACGACGGTGGCCGCGACCCGGCGGATCGCCGCCGACCTGCGGCCGCTGATGCTCGACGACCTGGGCATCGTGCCCGCGATCGAGTGGCTCGTCGAGAATTTCACGCAGCGCACCGGCGTGCCCTGCGAGCTGTCGATCGAGGATCCGGAGATGGTGCTGGGAGGCCTGCAGGCGACGGCCGTGTTCCGGATCGTGCAGGAATCGCTGACCAACATCGCGAAGCACGCGAAGGCGAAACGCGCCGAGGTGACGATCGCGGAAGACGCGGGCACGCTGGTCGTGCGCATCCACGACGACGGCGTGGGCTTCGTCGCGCAGGCGCCGCGCAAGTCGGGCTCGTTCGGCCTCGTCGGGTTGCGGGAGCGCGCGGCGTTGCTGCGCGGCGAGGCACGCATCCACGCAACGCCGGGATCGGGCACCACGATCGAGGTGCGCCTGCCGCTGCAGTCCGCGGAGGACGAGACTTGATCCGCGTCGTGATCGCCGACGATCACACGATCCTGCGCGAAGGCCTGAAGCAGCTGCTGCAGTCCGCCGAGGATCTCGAGGTCGTCGGCGAAGCGAGCGACGGGCACGAGGTGATGCAAACGGTGCGCGCCGTCGACTTCGACGTGCTGCTGCTCGACATGTCGATGCCCGGGCGCAGCGGCATGGAACTCATCAAGCTGGTGAAGGCCGAGAAGCCGCGGCTGCGCATCCTCGTGCTCAGCATGCACGAGGAGCACCAGTACGCGGTGCGCGCGATCCGCGCGGGCGCGTCCGGCTACCTGACCAAGGAGAGCGCCGCCACGCTGCTGGTCGCGGCCATCCGCAAGGTGGCCAATGGCGGCGCGTTCATCAGCGCGGAGGTGGCCGAGCAGCTCGCACTGTCCGCGATGCCCCATGCGGAAACGCTGCCCCATACGGCGCTGTCCGACCGCGAGTTCCAGGTCTTCCGGATGCTGGTCGCGGGCGCCGGTGTCACGCAGATCGCGGGCGACCTGAACCTGTCGGCCAAGACCGTGAGCACGCACAAGGCGCGACTCATGGAAAAGCTCGGCGTGTCCAACCAGACCGAGCTCATCCACTACGCGCTGAAGCACCGGCTGTCCGACGACCCGCACTCGCCGGGTTAGGGCATTTCGTCGTTCCTGACCGCGAGGGACGGCGCTCCATAGTGGAACAGCGCCTTCCGGCCATACTTCATGTCCTGGGGAGGGGGATGCGCCCCTTTCTCGATGACCAGGACGCTGTCGTAGAAGTGCATCGAGTCCGTGGTGCGGGTGAATTCGTCGGGTGCGAACCGGGACGGGTCCTGGCTGTAGTACGCATTGAGCCGGTCGACGAGAGGCTTGACCGATTCCATGAAGGTGTCGGGCCTGCGATATCCACCGCCATATTCCCGCAGGTAGGACGAGTGGGTGTCCTCGCACAGGTAAACGCCATCCGGGCGCAGCCGAGGGTAGAGTTCCTCGAACGTGGCGATCTGCTGAGGCATCTGGTGTCCACCATCGTCGAGCAGGATCGAAATCTCTCCGTACCGCGCGGCCAATGATCTGAGGAATGCGCGGTCCCCCTGGTCGCCGATCACGATCTCGATGCCCGGCTCCGCGAACTGCTCGCACTCCGGCGTGCAGTCGACCCCGACGATGGTCGCCCGGCGTCCAAAATAGTCGCGCCACATGTGCAGCGAGCCGCCGTTGAACACGCCGATTTCGACGACCGTTATCGCTTGCCCCCGGAAGCGTGCCAAGTGCCGGTGATAGATGTCGAAATAGTGCCGCCACTTGTGGACCAGACGCCCGTCCGGATTGCTCTCCAGGTATCGGACCAGCGGGTTGACACGATCTTCCGCGGCGACGGATGTCTCGTCGCGCGCCGGACGCAGCAGGTCGCGCAGCGTTCGTCCAAGTATGCTCATGGGTGCCCGAAAGTGGACGGTGCATTGGGCGACCACCGGAGAGTCGTCGCGTCGGCATGGTAACCAAGCATGGCGTCGAGCGCGAGCCGCCTGCTTCCCGTCCCGGTCCGGCGACCTGGCGCGATGCCTTTCGTTCGCACGCTCCCGCCTGCGCCCGGGCGGTTGCCCGGGGTCGGCCGCAGCGCGTCGCGTACCGGCCGATCCGGTGGTTTGAAGGGCCGGGCGTCGCGGTCGCCGGCGTTGGTCCAGGCACCGCGGGGGGTAGGGCGATTCCTACCCCCTCCCCGGCGGGGGACCACCCCGCCAATCGGACAACCCCGATGGGGCCGATCAGCCGGCCCCGATGGGCAGCGCCCCGGCGCACGCCGATACTCGGGTCATGGCTTCCGGTCACCGTAACGTCTACATCGTCGACGACTCCCCGTCGATGCGCTCCCGCCTCGTGGAACTCCTGTCCGAAATCGGCAATGCCGACGTGGTTGGCCAGGCCGGGACGCCGGACGACGCGATCGCGGGCATCCTGGCGCGGCACCCGGACTACGTGCTGCTCGACTACCAGCTCGAGGGCGGCACCGCGCTCGACGTGCTCCGCGCCGTGTGCCCGCAGGCACCCGAAATCGCGTTCATCGTCCTCACCAATCACGCCTCGCCGCCGTACCGCCGCGCATGCCTCGCCGCCGGTGCGCAATACTTTCTCGACAAATTCTCGGAATTCGGCCGGATCAGCGGAGTGATCACCGGACTCGAGTCGGCGCCGCACTAGACCACGGCGCTGCATGATGCCCAAGGAGCCCCCCATGGAAGCTGTCGCGAACTTCAAGAATGTACCGTCCGTGTCCGAAACCCGCTCGGGCTCGCCGCGGCAGGTACTGCGCGACGTCAGCGCGCCTCGCGCCAGCTGCACGACCTGCAATCTGCTCGCGTCGTGCGTTCCCGCCGGCTACGAGCAGGAGCACCAACGCGCGATCGACGGGCTGGTGGCCAAGCGCCTGCGCCTGCGCAAGGGCGACACGCTGTTCCGTCCGGGCGAGAAGTTCACGACGCTCTACACGATCCGGTTCGGCTCCTTCAAGACGGTCCTGCTCGCCCAGGACGGCCGCGACCAGGTGTCGGGCTTCCACATGGCCGGCGACGTGATCGGCACCGACGGTATCGGCGGCGGCCACCACGAATGCCAGGCGCTGGCGCTCGAGGACTCGGAAGTGTGCGTGCTGCCGTTCTCGCGCATCGAGGAGCTGGAACTCGCGAGTCCGCAGATTCTGCGGAACATGCATCGAATGCTGGCCGAGGAGATCGCCCGCGAACGCGGCGTCATGCTGATGCTGGGCACGCTGCGCGCCGACCAGCGGCTCGCCGTATTCCTGATCGACCTCGCGAAGCGCTATCACGCGCGCGGCTACTCCTCGTCCGAGTACGTCCTGCGGATGACCCGCGACGAGATCGGCAGCTACCTGGGCCTGAAGCTCGAAACGGTGAGCCGCCTGCTGTCGCGGTTGCATCGCGAGGGCGTGATCCAGGTCCAGGGCCGCGTGATCAAGCTGCTCGATCCGGCCGCCCTGAAGCACCTCGTGGAAACCAGCAACTAGTTGCGCTGGACTGGCGGCGCCCCGCCGGGAGTGCACGCGCCGGCGCTACGGTCGTGCGCGCATTTCCTGGTGGCGGCCGCGGCGCGGCAACTCGGCCAGCGCGGCGAGCGGGCTCGCGAGCTGGCGCAGCACGTCGTCGTGCGACACGATACCGACCAGGTCGCCGTGCTCGTCGACCACGGGAATCCGGCGCACGCCATGCGTCGACATGAGGCGCGCGACGTCGGCGAACGACTTGTCGTCGCGGATCGTGATCAGCGGACGCTGCAGCAGATCCGCCACGGCGATGCGCTCCGGCGCCACGCCGGCCGCGACGACCTCCACGACGATGTCCCGGTCCGTCACGATGCCCACGGGCTTCCTGCCGCCCGCCTCGTCGGCGACGATGATGACGAGGTCGCCGACGTGGAACTCGCGCATCAGCGCCGCCGCCTCGGCCACGGTGGCGGTGCGCGGGACGCAGGCAACTTCGTGGATGCAGAAATCACGGATGTTCATGGCGGCTCCTCGCTCGTTGCGCGACACGCCTCTCGCCCTCCGCGCGGCGCGCGTGCATTACTCACCATAGACCGCGCACCGGCGACCGCGTTGACGCGCGTCAATCCCGGTGTGGGTGGCCGGAGGCGACGACGGGTGCCACCGGGCTACTCGGGAACCGCAAGGATGTAGCGCGCCATCGCGTCGGCGTCGGCCTGCGACACTTCCGGATGCGGCGGCATGTGCCAGAGCCCGCCGCCGTGCATGCCGCCGCGGATCCGCGCGGCGACGACCTCCGGCGCATGCTTCTCGCCCCGATAGCGCTGCGCGACGTCCGCCCACGCGGGCCCGGCGAGCGTCTCGCGCTCGGCGTGGCAGATCGTGCATCGATAGTGTTCGAGCTTGGGCGCAATGGCCGGCGCGGCGGCCAGCGTCACGCCGGAGAATGCGAGCATCAGCCACGCGGCGTACGATCTCATGCTGTCTCCCCGCGCTACGTTTGGCGCCCGAGCCGCGAGGATCGCGGGCACCGACGCCACCCGATCATCTTCATGGTCCCCCCAACGCCCGGGCGAGGGCTTGACGACGCGCAAACGAACGCACGCGGGATGCGCTCACCATAGTCTCTGCGGGGGCGGCATTCGCGTTCCCCGCCCGATGAGGTCGCCGCGATGCAGATCACGTTCCTGGGCGCAACCCGCACGGTCACCGGAGCCAAGTTCCTGGTGGACGACGGACCGGCGCGCGTCCTCGTCGACTGCGGGCTGTTCCAGGGACCCAAGATGCTGCGCCTTCGCAACTGGTCCGCGCTGCCGGTGCCTCCGGCGTCGCTCGCGGCGGTGCTCCTCACGCACGCGCACCTCGATCACTCCGGCTACCTGCCGTTGCTGGTGGCCAACGGCTTCCGTGGTCCGATCCGATGCACCGAGGCCACCTACGAACTCGCGAAAATCCTGCTGCCGGACAGCGGACGCCTGCAGGAGGAGGAGGCCGCGTTCGCGAATCGCCATGGGTATGCGAAGCATGCGCCGGCACTGCCGCTGTACACGTGCGAACAGGCGCTGCACGCGTTGCGGCAGTTCGAACCGGTGCGTTCGACCGAGGACGTCGCGGTGGCCCCGGGCCTCGACGCGCGATTCACGCCGGCGGGGCACATCCTCGGCGCGGCGTGCGTCGCGCTGTCCAGTGCGCGGACGACGGTCGTGTTCTCGGGCGACCTGGGCCGGCCGAACGACCCGATCATGAATGCCCCCGCGCGAATCGCGCGCGCCGACGTGCTGGTGGTCGAGTCCACGTACGGCAACCGCAAGCACACCGCCGCCGACCCGGCGCTGGCGCTCGCCGACGTCGTCACCCGGACCATCGCGCGCGGCGGCAAGGTGATCGTGCCGTCGTTCGCGGTCGGGCGCGCGCAGTCGATCCTGCACTGCGTCGAGCGGATCAAGCGCGAGGGGCGCATTCCGGCGAATCTCCCGGTCTACCTCGACAGTCCGATGGCGACCGACGTGACGGCGCTCTACCGGCGCTTCCATGCGCAGCATCGGCTGTCCGCCGATGCATGCGCCGCGATGTGCGCGGCGGCGCGCATCGTGACGACGCCCGACGAATCGCGTGCGCTCGACGCGCAGGCCATGCCGGCGCTGATCATCTCGGCCAGCGGCATGGCCACCGGCGGCCGGGTGCTGCATCACCTGCGTGCGCTCGCGGGCGACCACCGGAACACGATCCTCTTCTCCGGCTACCAGGCCGTCGGCACCCGCGGCGCGCGAATCGTCGCGGGTGAACCGCAGGTCAGGATGCTGGGACAGTGGGTGCCGATCCGGGCCGAGGTCGCCATGCTGCCCGGACTGTCGGCGCACGCGGACGCCGACGAGATCATCGACTGGCTGCGTGGATTCGCCGTGCCGCCGGCGCGCACGTTCGTCACGCACGGCGAGCCGGAGGCAGCCCTTGCGCTGTGCGCGCGCATCGAGAGCGAGCTGGGGTGGCCCGGCGTGACCACGCCGGAGTACCTGGAGCGCTTCGAGGTACCCGGCGCCGCGTGAGATCCGGATCGATGCGCTCCGGACGTGCGCCGTCCGGCGCACCGGAACCGGGCCGGGGCCGCGCACGATTGACGCATGCGGCGGCCCCCCCCATCATGCGGGCCTGCCATGGCCCTCGACCAATACGCGCTTCTCTCGCGCCGCGACCTCCTGCGTACGGCGCTGCTGTTTGCCGCTGTCGTCGCGGCGTGCCTGTGGGTGTCGTTCCAGATGCTGCAGCCGATCCCGCCGCGCCGGATCGTGCTGGCCTCGGGCGCGCCGACCGGGCTCTATCATCACTATGCGCAGAAGTACCGCGACGCGCTGGCGCGCGACGGCGTGACGCTCGAGATCCGGACGACCCGCGGCGCGGGCGAGAACTACGATCTGCTGCGCGATCCGGCGTCGGGCGTCGACCTCGCGTTCGTGCAGGGGGGCGTGGCGTCGGGCGCGTCCGCGGGCATGTCGATGCTCGCGAGCCTCTATTACGAGCCGCTGTGGATCTTCGTGCACGCCAACGCCCGCTTCACCCAGATCAACGAGTTCGCCGGTCTGCGGGTCGCGGTCGGACTTCCCGGCAGCGGCAGCCGCGCGTTCGTGCTGCCGCTGCTCGCGGCAAACGGGATCATGCCCGCGAACACCACGTTCGTCGAAGCCGGATCCGACGATTCGCTCCGGCTGCTGCAGTCCGGCGGTGCCGACGTCGCGCTGCTGGTGGGCGGCGGCACGATGGACACGGTCCAGCGCGCGCTGCACGACCCCAACGTGAAGCTCATGAGCCTGTCGCGTGCGGCGGCCTACGTGCGGCGGTTTCCTCATATAACGCGCCTGACGCTGCCGGCCGGTACGGTGGACCTGACGCGCGATATCCCGCCGGCCGAGGTCGAGCTGATCGCGACGGAGGCGATGCTCGTCGCCCGCGACGGACTGCATCCGGCGCTCGCGAACCTGCTGCTCGAGGCGGTGCGCGACGTCCACGACGACCAGGGCTACTTCGAGACGGCGGGGGAGTTTCCCAACACGCAGCAGGTCGACATCCCGGTGTCGCCCGATGCGTCGCGGCACACGCGTTTCGGCACGAGCTTCCTGTACCGGACGTTCCCGTTCTGGGTCGCGACGGTGCTGGATCGCACGCTGATCCTGCTGCTGCCGCTGCTGGTGGTGCTGGTGCCGCTGATCAACTTCTTCCCGCAGATCGTCCGCTGGCGGGTGCGCTCGCGCGTCTACCGCTGGTACGGCGAACTCGTGCTGCTGGAACGCGAGGTCGCCTCGTTCGAGGGTGCGGAACTGCCGCTGCAGCGCTGGCTTGCGCACCTCGACCGGATCGAACGGGCGGTCGCCGGCATCCGCATTCCGGTCAGCTTCGCGAGCGAGGCGTACACGCTGCGCGAGCATGTGGGGTTCGTGCGTCGCGCGATCCTGGCGCGTGGGGCGGCGGCCCCGACGCTGCGGATACCGCCTCGGCCCGACTGACTGACTGACCGCGCGTCGCGAACGCGGTCTGCCCCGGGTGCGACGGGTGCCAGGGGCGGGCGCGGCATGCCGCCGGCGCGCTGCGCATGTCGCGTTGACCGTGGGTAATCATCCGCATACGCTGATTGCCTTCGGGGTGGGCGGGGCGAGGCGATGGACCGGGAAGTGCGATGACCGACGTGCTCGTGATCGGCGGCGGCAACGCCGCGCTGTGCGCGGCGCTCACCGCGCGCGAACACGGCGCGTCCGTCCTGCTGCTCGAATCGGCGCCCCGCGAGTGGCGTGGCGGCAATTCGGTCCACACGCGCAACCTGCGCTGCATGCACGACGCGCCCGAGGACGTGCTCACCGGCGCGTATCCGGAAGAGGAGTTCTGGCAGGACCTGCGCAAGGTCACGGGCGGGCAGACCGACGAGTCGCTCGCGCGGCTCGCGATTCGCGAGTCCGCCCGCTGCCGGCACTGGATGCGCAGGCACGGCGTTCACTTCCAGCCGTCGCTTTCGGGCACGCTGCACCTGAGCCGCACCAATGCGTTCTTCATGGGCGGCGGCAAGGCGCTGGTCAACGCGTACTACCGCAGCGCCGAGACACAGGGCGTCGCAGTGCGCTACGACGCGCCGGTCACGCGGCTCGAGATCGTCGACGGCCGCTTCGTCGCGGCATTCGTCGGCGACGAGCGCATCCCGGCCCGCGCGTGCGTCGTGGCGAGCGGCGGCTTCGAGTCCGACCGCGCGTGGCTGCGCGAGGCGTGGGGGCGCAACGAACGCGGCGAGTGGCCCGCGGACAACTTCGCGATCCGCGGCACGCGCTATAACCTGGGGGTGGTGCTGCGCGACCTGATGACGCAGGGCGCCGACATGGTCGGCGATCCGACGCAGAGCCACTGCGTGGCGATCGACGCGCGCGCGCCGCTCTACGATGGCGGCATCTGCACGCGCGTGGACTGCGTATCGCTGGGCATCATGGTGAATCGCGACGGGCAGCGCTTCTACGACGAAGGCGAGGACTTCTGGCCCAAGCGCTACGCGATCTGGGGGCGCCTCGTCGCGCAGCAGCCCGCGCAGGTCGGGTTCTCGATCATCGACGCGAAGGCCGTGGGCCGGTTCATGCCCCCCGTGTTCCCCGGCGTGCAGGCGGGCTCCGTCGCCGATCTGGCGCGCGCGCTGGACCTGCCGGAGGCGGCCACTCTGGCAACGGTCGCTCGCTTCAATGCCGCGTGCCGGGAAGGCACGTTCGACCACGCGATCCTCGACGACTGCCGCACCGAAGGCCTCCTGCCCGCCAAGACGCACTGGGCGCGGCCGCTCGACACGCCGCCGTACTACGGCTATGCGCTGAAGCCGGGCATCACGTTCACCTATCTCGGCACGAAAGTGAACTCGGATGCGGCCGTGCATTTCGCGGGATGCCCGGCGGCGAATCTCTTCGCCGCCGGCGAGGTCATGGCCGGCAACGTGCTGGGCAAGGGGTACACGGCCGGGGTCGGCATGACGATCGGCACGGTGTTCGGGCGGATCGCGGGTGCCTCGGCCGCCGTGGCGGCGGGCGTGGCAGGGGGGCGGCATGCCGCTTGAGGCACTGGTCCGTGAAGCGCAGGCGCTGGGCGCAGGCGGCGCGCCGCCTGCCGCCGGTCCGGCGGCGGCGACGGCCGCCCTGCGGGAGGTGGCGCGCGTGCTGCAGATCTGCAACGCCTGCCGCTACTGCGAAGGGTTCTGCGCGGTGTTTCCCGCGATGACGCGCAGGCTCGCGTTCCCTCGGGCCGACCTCCACTACCTCGCGAACCTGTGCCACAACTGCGGCGCGTGCCTGCATGCTTGCCAGTACGCGCCGCCGCACGAGTTCGCCGTGAACGTACCGCGTGCGATGGCGCAGGTGCGGGTGGCCACCTACACGGACTTCGCGTGGCCGCGCGCGTTTGGCGCGCTGTACCGGCGCAACGGCGCCGTGGTTGCGGTTGCGATCGCGCTCGGCCTCGCGCTGTTCGTGCTGCTGGCCTTTGCGCGCAACGGCACGTTGTGGCCGGCGCCGGGCGGAGGAGACTTCTACGCGGTGCTGCCGCACAACCTGATGGTCGCGCTGTTCGCGCCGGTCTTCGGCTATGCCTGCATCGCGCTGGCGCTCGGCGTGCGCGGGTTCTGGCGCGACATTGCCGAGCCCGACGTGTCGCCGGCGGCCGCAGGCGATGCGGTCGGCAACGCGCTTCGACTACGTACCTGGGCGGCGGCCACGGCGAAGGGTGCAACGAGCGCGACGACGCGTTCACGCTGTGGCGGCGCCGGTTCCATCACGCGACGTTCTACGGATTCATGCTGTGCTTCGCGGCGACCGCCACGGCCACGTTCTACCACTACGCGCTCGGGCTGAAGGCGCCGTATCCGCTGCCGAGCTTGCCGGTCGTGCTGGGAACCGTCGGGGGAGTGGCGCTCGCGCTGGGTGCCGCGGGGCTCTTCGCGCTCAATCTGCGGCGGGCGCCCCTGCAGGGTGTGGCCGCGCAGAAGGGGATGGATCGCGGCCTCATCGTGCTCCTGTTCCTGGTGAGCGTTTCCGGCCTGGCGCTTCTCGCGTGGCGCGAGACGGCGGCGATGGCCGTGCTGCTTGCCGTGCACCTGGGCTTCGTCGCGGCGCTGTTCCTGACGATGCCCTACGGCAAGTTCGCGCACGGCGCCTTTCGCGTCGCGGCGCTGCTCAAGTGGGCGATCGAGCGCCGCAAGCCGAACGGTCTCACGCTCGATGACGCGTGATACTGCAGGCGGGGGCGAACCCGCTGGCAACCACCGTGCGGGAACGGCGCGCGCGAAGCCGTGCCTTTCGTCCGGGTGCGGGCGATTGCATCGGCACGGCGAGTCGCACGCTCCCGATTGCCGCGACGGGTCCGTGATCTGGTGTAAAAGGGGGCGGTGGTGGTCTTCCATCGAGGCCAGTGCGAGCTCGAAGCCGCCCCTGGCTGTCGGGCAACCCGTTTCAGAAGGCACTGCATGAGCGCGCTGAAGCTGTCGGTGCTGGACCAATCGACCGCCGCCGAAGGGCGGGGGCAGGACGAGGCGATTCGCGACACGCTCGCGCTCGCACGGCACTGCGACGCGCTGGGATATCACCGCTACTGGGTGTCAGAGCATCACAACAGCGCGAGCATCGTCGGCACGGCGCCCGAAGTGCTGATGGCGGCGATCGCGGCCACGACGAACCGCATCCGGGTCGGGAGCGCGGGCGTGATGCTGCCGCACTACTCGGCGCTGCACGTCGCCGAGCAGTTCCGCGTCCTCGAGGCGATCGCGCCCGGACGAATCGATCTCGGCGTCGGGCGCGCGCCCGGTTCGGACCGGCTGACGGCGTTCGCACTCAATCCGCACGCGAACGCCGCGGACGAGTTCCCGCAACAGGTGAACGACCTCGACGCCTGGCTGGGCGATGCGCCGTTGCCCGCCGACCATCCATTCCGCGCGATCCACGCGCATCCGACGGGGCCAACGCGCCCGACGCTGTGGATTCTCGGCAGTTCCGACTACGGCGCACGGCTGGCCGCGCATTTCGGCCTGCCCTATGCGTTCGCGTATTTCTTCAGCGACGGCCGCGGAGTCGAGGAAGCGCTGCGGCTCTATCGGGACAACTACCGGCCGAGCGCGCGGCATCCGGTGCCGCAGGCGACGATCTGCGTGTGGGCGCTGGCCGCCGACACGGCGGAGGAGGCGGCGCACCAGCTCCACACGCGCGCGCACTGGCGCGTTGGCTTCGAGCGGGGCCTGCGCAATCCGCTGCTCCCGCCGGAGGTGGCGGCCGCGCATCGGTACGACGCGGGCGAGCGCGCGATCGTCGATTCGCTCCGTCGGCGTGCGCTGGTCGGCACCGCCGATGAGGTCGCCACGCGCCTGGCGGAGCTCTCAGCGCAGCTCGCGCTCGACGAACTCGTCGTGGTCACGTGGACGTTCGCCGCCGCCCCGCGGCACCGTTCCTACGAATTGCTCGCGCAGGCGTTCGGGCTCGCGGGGCCCGTCGGCACCTGAGGGCGGAGCCTGCGGTCCTGCCGCCGCAGCGCGGGCAGCCGCGGCCAAGCGCCCATTCGCCGCCATGGAAGCGCTGCGAAAGCCCCGCCTTCGGACGACATGCACGCAGCCCCGACGAACGCCGGTTGCGGACGTTCCCCGGGGGCAGCACCGGTCGTCGGCCGGGCGCGCCTTGCGGATTTTTCCGGTGGAAGAAGGTTGGCGGGTGGCATAATCTCGCTGCTTTGCCGCGCACGGAACCCGCCGTCCGCGACTTTCCGCCGAGAGTTCATGCAAATGCGCATCACGCCCTGTCTGCTCCTGCTGCTCTTGCCCTGCGCCACGGCCTTCGCGCAGCCGCAGGGGTTCAAGTTCTCGCAGCCGGACGATTCCGAGCGCGCCGCGCAAGCCGCCAAAGAAGACCGGATCGCCTACGAACTTTCGACGCCATGCCGCGCCGACCTCAAGGGCAAGAAGATCATGGTGGTGATCGGCGAGCAGCAGGCCAACGGGTACGTGAACGCGCAGCAGCAGAACTACGGTCCGCATTTCCAGGCGATCAACGGCCGCCTGCGCTCGCTGGGCCTGCGCACGTACACGCCCGAGGAGATCCGGGCGCAGATCGCGCAGGCCGAGATCGACGCGTACTTCAAGAACAATCCCGACCTGGCGCTGTCCGCCGCCAAGCGCCTGGGTGCGAGCTTCGTGCTGCGCGGCCTCATCACGTCCGAGGCCACGATGAACCCGATCATCGCGGTCAACCAGGTCACGGTCGGCATGGGTTTCACGCTGACCGGCAGCAACGGGCGGATCATTTCCGACGTGGGCGCCAACGCCGCGTCGTACGCGGGCGCCAATGTCGGGCAGATGGCGCTGACGCTCGTCAACGAGCAGGCCGACGAAGTGGTCGCGAGGCTGTATGGCGACTATTGCCGGAACGCCGGGCTGGGAATGCCGGCGCCCAAGGCCAAGAAGTGATGTCCGCCACAACCTGACCGTCACCGACTGTAGGAGACACGCATGCGTACTTCCCGAGGATTCCGTCCGCTGCCTTCGACGCTGGCCCTGGCGCTCGTCGCCTGCGCGTCGCTGGCCGTCGCGCAGCCCCGCTTCGAAAGTGCGTCGCCGACCGCGGGCGGCACGACATCGCAGCAGGCCAACCAGACGGCCGACAAGACCGTCTACCAGGCGGTCGACTACCAGAACAAGAACAAGAAGGGTCCGATGCTCGTCGTCATTCCCGGCGAGATCAAGAGCAGCAATGCGACATTCCTGCAGAAGTTCACCGCCAACAACATCGCGGACTTCGGCGAACTCGAGCTCTCGAACGCCAACTTCCAGGTGCTGGAGCGCTCGAACCTCGGCCCGGTGCTGAAGGAGTTCGAGCTGGCCTACAACCTGGGCGACCCGCAGGCCGCGCGCAAGTACCTCGGCATGGGCAAGCTGAAGAGCACCAAGTACATCGTCAAGTTCGACATCCTGAAGACCGAGCAGGTCGCCTCCGCGCAGGAGAGCTTCGACGGACGCACGCTGGGCCAGATGGCGGGCCTCCTGGGCGCGTTCTCCGGCTCGCTCGGCGGTGCGCGCGCAGGCGCCGTCGGGGGCACGGCGATCGGCTCCGTGCACAGCGGCGAGGCGACCAGCGTCTGGGTGATCGGCATGCGCTACAAGATCATCAACGCCGAGACGACCGAGCAGCTGGCGCAGGGCTACACCGAGGAGAAGATGGAGGTCGGCGCGACGTCCGGCGGTGCGCTCGGCATCAACAAGTCGCAGCAGGGCGGCGCGGGCCTCGACACGATGGTGCAGCGACTCGTGCAGAAGTCGGTGTGGGAGATCGACAGCAAGTACAAGTAACGTCGGCAAAACGCTGCGCGCTCGCGCTCCCGTTTTGCTGCCCGAAGGAGTCAGGTCGAAAAGCTTCGGGCGGCCGGGCGCCTTGCGACGCGGTAACGGCACGAGGCGCGCCGTTCGTCGCCGCTCGCGCGGCTCGCTCGGTAGCGCGCGCATGCGCGGCTGACTGCCTGCGGTGGACGGCAGGGTTGGTCGGCGGTCTGTTCCAAAAGCTGTTTTCGCTTGACCGTGTCGCAGGAGCCCGACTCTTGCCAAGCCGCCCTTGGTGCCGATTCGTCGTGCGGACTTTTCCGTTTCCCCGGTGCTCTCCCAGGTCCTCCGTGGTGAGCGCTCATGCAGTGCGTTCCCGGAAGCGATGAATGGCTGACCTCAAGAAACTCGGCAAGTACGAGATCCGGCGCGAGCTGGGTCACGGTGCGATGGGCGTCGTGTACGAGGCGTTCGACCCGCTGATCGCGCGGGTGGTGGCGCTGAAGACGATCCTGCCGGATGCGCTGGCGGGGGCGCACGCGAAGGAGATCCTTGCGCGGTTCCACCGCGAGGCGCAGGCGGCGGGCCGGCTCACGCATCCCAACATCGTGTCGATCTACGACTTCGGCGAGGATGCCGGCGTCTGGTTCATCGCGATGGAACTCGTGAAGGGCCGCGAGCTCAAGGACTACTTCGAGAAGAGCGAGCGGTTCCGGATGCCCGACGTCGTGCGCATCCTGTCGCAGGTGCTGGCGGCTCTGGGGTATTCGCACCGGCTGGGCGTCGTGCACCGCGACATCAAGCCGTCCAACATCTTCCTGGCCGAGGACGGCACCGCGAAGGTCGCCGACTTCGGCATCGCGCACGTCGAGTCGTCGGACCTGACGCAGGTCGGCACGGTGCTCGGCACGCCCGCGTACATGTCGCCGGAACAGATCCTGGGGCTGCCGGTCGACGGCAGGTCGGATCTCTTCTCGGTCGGCGTCATCCTCTACCAGTTCCTGACCGGCGAGCGTCCCTTCGTCGGCAACGCGACGATCACGATGCGCAAGGTGCTCGAAGAGGACCCGCTGCCGCCGTCGCGCTTCAACGTGCAGATCCCGGGTGCGATGGACGCCGTCGTTCGGCGCGCGCTCGCGAAGAAGCCCGACGAGCGCTTCGCATCGGCCGAGGAATTTGCCGCCGCGCTGACCGCGGCGGCGCAGTCCGAACGCGATTCGAGCGGCGAGACGACGCGCATGCCGGCCGCGGCCACCGCCATTGCCGGCGGGGGCGCGACCGCGGCGCCGAGCACGCCGCGCGCATTGGCGTCCGGTGCGCCGGGCGCCGCCGCGCCGGTGACCGCCGCGCCGCCGAAATCGCAAAGCGCGGGCAAGATCGCCGTGGGCATCGGCGCGGTGGTCGCGATCGGCGTCGCGGGCTGGCTGATCACGCAGCGCGCGGGCCCGGACAAGCCGACCGCGGTGGCCGCGGCGCCCGCGGCGGTCAGCGGTACCTCCGCGGCAACGACCACGGCGGCACCGGCGTCTCCCGCGCCCGCGCCGGTGCCGTCGCTCCGGCGACACCTGTTGCGCCGCCGGCAACTCCGAAAGCGGACCCCGGTACGCTCGTGATCTCCGCGGTCGGCCTGGTCGACCCCAGCGCCGCCCAGTACCAGTCCGACCAGGCCCTGATGCAGAGCGACCTGCGTGCCGACTCGCGCAGCCAGCTCGTGGAGAAGGCCGTGGGTCTCCTCGTCGAGTCCGGTTCCGTCGCGAAGAATTACGACATCCTCCGGGCGCGATTGCTTTCGAAGCCGGGCGACTTCGTGACGACCGTGGTGCGCGAGAGTGCGCCCGAGACGGGCAAGGACGGGCTCGTCTCGCTGACCACCGAGGCGGTCGTCAACGTGAAGGCGGTGCAGAAGTCGCTGAACGAGATGTCGCGCAACGAGCGCATCGACTTCATCCGGGCGAGCGGGGATCCGCGCGTCGCCGTGCGCATCATGACGCGCGATGCCGACAAGCCCGATGCGCCCGCGCAGGTCTCGCCGGTCGCGGAGAACCTGCTGAAGGAGCGCATCAAGTCGTTCGGCTTCCGCACGTGGTCCGACGGCGACACGCGCACCGACGGACGCACCGGGCCCGACTTCATCGTCGAAGGCGAGGCGAAGATCAAGCGCCTGTCGATGAAGCTGCCGGCGTCGGGCCTCACCGTCACCAAGTACGCGCTGAACGCGTGGACGATCAAGTGCATCGACCGGGCCACCGGCGAGGAAATCTACTACAACACGAAATTGCCGGCGGGCGAGGGCAGCTGGGCGACCGAGGACGAGGCGCTGAAGGCCATCGGCAGCCGGATCGCCGCCGAGTTTTCGCGCGACTTCTTCCTGGAGCACGTCTACGTGACGGGACGGCGTACGACGGTGAAGGTGGACGGCCTGCCCGGGACAGTGACCGACGACGTGCTCAAGCGGGAATTCACCGGACTTCCGGCCGTGATCACGGTCGGGGCGGCCGTCCGGCCGCGCGTCTACGAGCTGCAACTGGCCGGCGCCGGCAGCGTGGCGGAACTGGTGGCGAAGGGCGTGCTGAAGCCGCTCAACGCCAAGCTCGGCCAGGCGTGCTTCTCGGTCGGGGCGGTGACCGGCGACGAGGTCGCGGTGACGTTCGACGCGCGTTGCGCCGATGCCGCGGTCCTCGCGCGCCTCGAGACCAATCCGCCGTCCGCGCTCTACGGCGCGCCGCCGGGGCGCCAGAAGGCCGTCGTCAAGAACCCCGACACGCTGAAGAAGCTGATGGTTTGACGGACTTCGTCGCCGCCGACGCGGCGACGAGTTTGCGCGGCGTGCCGCGCCGGTGCAGTTCGATGGACTCGACCCGCCGGTCAGCGCGCGACGGTGATCGGCACCGTGACGTGCGGGGCGAGGGCGGCGACGACCTCGCCCAGCCGGTCGCCTTCGCTGCGCGCGGTCTCGGTCAGGACGACCTCCGCACACTGCAGCGTGTTCGCGTAGTGCGCGACGACGTGTGCGAAGTCGCCGACGCCTATGTGCACCTTGCACGGCACCTTCGCGCCTTCGAACAGCTCACGCGCCGCCCGGAGTTGCTGCATGCCCTGCTCGTGATGCAGTCCCTTGAGCGCGTCCTCGTCGACGAACGAACTGACGTCGCGGCTGACCGGCGCCTGCACGTTGAGCAGGTCGATCGAGATCGGAGCGCGATATCGGGGCATCTGCTCGATGAAACGCGTCACCGCATGCAGCGACGCTGCACTGTCGTCGGCGGCGACCAGAAAGCGCAGTTCGGCGGGACTGGCCGGCGCCTGCGGGTGCTGATCCTCCGCCAGGGCCAGGTCCACCCCGGGTTGCGTCACGGCGGCCTCCGCCGAGCGAGAGGCGAGCCACTTGCCGATGGCGACCACGGCGACGGCACCGCCCACCGGCAACGCGTAGTGGAGCCATGCGGCATTCGCGTCGATCCAGTCCTTGACCGCCGGGTCGGATACCGCCATTTCGCCCGCCACCCACCCGAGCAGCGCACCCCCGATCGTGATGATCACGGGCCACCGCTCCATGAACTTCATCAGCAGCGTGCTGCCGAAGATCACGAGCGGGATGCTGATGAGCGAGGCCCAGCACCAGCAGCGTGATGCTGCCCTTCGCGGCGGCCGCGACTGCGATCACGTTGTCGAGGCTCATCACGAGGTCGGCGATGAGGATCGTCCTGATCGCGGCGCCCAGCCCGGAATTCTCGGACTTGTGACCGTCCCCTTCCTCCTCCTCCGGCAGCAGCAGCTGGATGCCGATGTAGAGGAGCAGCGCGGCGCCGACGAGCTTGAGGTAGGGCAGCCGCAGCAGCTCGACCGCCACGATCGTGAGCACGATCCGCATCGCCACCGCGGCACCGCTGCCCCACAGCACCGCCTGCTTCTGCTGCTTGGCGGGCAGCGAACGTGCGGCGAGCGCGATCACGACGGCGTTGTCGCCCGACAGGACGATATTGACGCCGATGATCTGGAGCAGGGCGACCCAGAAGGTCGGATCGGAAAAGGACATGATGGCGGGCCGCAGTCGTTAGGTCAGGAGTCAGTCGGTGCCGGCACCGCCACGCGCTGCGGAAGGACATGGCCGGCCGCCGGCCGCTTGGGCCGGGCGGATGCCAGATTCAGTTCCCCCCTGCCGCGAGGCGGTCGCGATCCCCCTTGGGCGAGCGCGCTGCCGTGCGCAATGCTGGCCGATGTCACGCACCGGCCTCGTTGTTCTCGCGCGCCTCGATGCAATCCGGTGCGCGTGCCACGCATTATCTTGAGCCCGCGCCGGTTTGTCCAACGCCGCGAAGGATGCGGCCGGTGCCCGCCGCCGGAACGCCGGTGTGCCGCGCAACGTCGCGTCGGCGAGCGGCGACCGAAAATCCGGGCGCGTTCGGGCCGCGCGGCGTCAGGCCAGGCGACGGATGAGCGCGGCGGTGATTTCCTTCGTCGTCGCCTTGCCCTTCAGGTCGCCGGTGCGCACGTTGTCCTCGCGCAGCGTGGCGTCGATCGCGCTGCGGATGCGCCGCGCGGTGTCGACGTGGCCCACGTGGTCGAGCATCATCGCGGCGGCCAGCAGCAGCGCCAGCGGATTGGCGATGCCCTTGCCCGCGATGTCGGGGGCCGATCCGTGCACGGCCTCGAAGATCGCCGCGTCCTCGCCGATGTTCGCCCCCGGCGCCATGCCGAGCCCGCCCACCAGGCCCGCGATCTCGTCCGACAGGATGTCGCCGAACAGGTTGGTCGTCACGATGACGTCGAACTGCCACGGATCGAGCACGAGCTGCATCGCGCAGGCGTCGACGATGCGATCGTCGACGGCGACGCGTCCTTCGTAGCGCTTGGCGACGTCCCTCGCCGCCTCGAGGAAGATGCCCGTCAGCGCCTTCAGCACGTTCGCCTTGTGCACGATCGTGACCTTCTTCCGGGCGTTCTTCACCGCGTAGTCGAATGCGAACTCGGCGATGCGGCGCGAACCGGCGCGCGTGTTCACGCCCGACGAGATCGCCGCGGCCTGCGGGTCGCCGTCGATCGGGATGTAGTGCTCGAAGCCGACATAGAGACCCTCGAGGTTCTCGCGCACGAGCACGATGTCGATGTCGTCGTAGCGGCCGCCCGGAATGAGCGTGCGCCCCGGCCGCACGTTCGCGTAGAGCTTGAACTCCTCGCGCAGGCGAACGTTCACCGAGCGGAAGCCGCCGCCGACCGGCGTGGTGAGCGGGCCCTTGAGCGCGAGCCGCGTGCGCCGGATGCTGTCGAGCAGCGCGGGCGGCAGCGGATCGCCGCAGGCGGCGATCGCCGCCATGCCGCCTTGCTGGAGGTCCCAGACGAACGGCGCACCCGCCGCCGCGAGGATCGCGACGACGGCATCCGTGATTTCCGGACCGATGCCGTCGCCCGGAACGAGCGTGCAAGGAATCGACGAGGGGGCGGCGGACTGGGTCATGGTGTTTCCTGAAGGGGCGGGGTCGCAAGTCGCGCGTGTACGCCAGGCGGCGGAGCGCATCCGCATATAGTGCCATTGGCCGTCGCCGCATGCCTTGCGTCGGATTAATGCGCGCTGTTGCGGACGCCGCCGCCGGCGGGCCGATGCGCCGGAACGGTGCGTGGTGCATGACGCTGCGCTGGCGGTCCCACGTCGGTTCGCGCCGGGGAGGGCGAGCGAGTGCCGTGTCGGCACCGCGAACGAATTCCGTCCTCCGGGCACTTCAAGTAGACTCGGGTCCCATCGTCGCGGCCGCCCGCGGCGGCACCCGAACCTCCGTTGATCGCCAACGCCATGACCGACACCCCTCGAACCGAAACCGCGGCGACCGGCGCCGGGGCGGCCGCCGACACCGAGCGCGCGAGGGCGCTGCAGCAGGCGCTGCTCAAGGGACTGGGCATCGCGAGCGAGAACCTGCCGCAGGAACTCGACGAGAAGAGCATGGAGCACCTGGGCGCGCTCCTGCGCGAGATGACGGCCTGCACGGTCGACATGCTGCGCCTGCGTGCGCAGGCGAAGAGCAGCATCCACGCGGAGATGACGATCATCGGGCCGCGCGCGGTGAATCCACTGAAGGCGGCGTGGGACGTCGACGTCGCGCTGCGCCATCTGCTGGCGCCCGAGCGCCTCGACCTCATGAGCCCCGTGCGCGCGGTCACCGACGCGTACGACGACCTGCGCGCGCACGACCGCGGTCTCGCGGCCGGCATCGAAGCCGCGCTGCAGAGCCTGCTGCAGCGTTTCGCGCCCGAGGAATTCGACCGGAAGCTCGAGGGCAAGGGCGGCGCGTTCGACCGGTTCATCCCCGCCAACCGCAAGGCGCGGCAGTGGGACCTGCTCGGGGAACTCTACGAGGACATCGCGAAGGACGCGCAGGACGACTTCTGGTCGGTGTTCGAGCGCGAGTTTCGCCGCGCGTATTCGACCGGACAGGGCGCCGCCGCACCGACGTCCAAGGCGTGACACGGCGCGTCGCACTGGCGGCGCACGTCGCTCATTCGACCGATTCGCTCGTGTCGCGCAGGATCGCCGTGGTCATCCGCAGCAGTCCCGACATGTGCGCGAGCATGTTGAGCACGATCCGCCGGTAGAGGTCCGGGTTGCGCGCGTTGATCGCGTCGAGATTGCTGCGCGACAGGCTGTAGGTCACCACTTCGCCCTCGGCGATCGCGGTGACCGAGCGGGTGCCGCCCTCGATCATCGCGGACTCGCCGAAGATGACGCCGGGCGCGAGCGTCACCACCCGCCGGTGCTTGCCCTTGGCTTCCGGATCCTCGCTGACGATGCTGACGGCACCGCGCGCGAGCAGGTACAGCCGGTCCCCCAGCTGGCCCTCGTGATACAGCGCCGCACGCGCGGGGAACAGCTGCCGGTCGAGATACGGCTTCATGAACTGGAGCTCGTCCGGCGTCAGGCCTTCGAGCAGCGCGAACTCGCCGATCGCCAGTTCCCGGTCGTTGCCGAGCGTGTCGGATGCCTCGAGCAGCCGGCGCTCCGCCCACTCCAGCGCGCGATCCGCGTCGTCGAACCAGTCGGTATGGTGGCGCTGCGTGAACACGCCCGCGCCCTGGATCGCGCGGCCCAGCCTGCTCGTCGCGCTCAGGTGCGCGAGCAGCAGCGTGACCCCCTGTTCGCGCAGCAGGCGCGTGAGCTTCTGCAGCATCAGCGCACCCGAGGCGTCGACCATCGTCACGCGACGCAGGTCGAGGATCAGGTACTGCGCGCCTTCGGCGGCGCGCATCGCCTCGAACGCCAGGCGATCGGCGGTGCCGAAGAAGATCGCGCCATCGAGCTCGATGAGCTTGATGCGGTGTCCTTCGACGCGCAGGAAGCTCGCCTGCTCCGGCGGATAGACGCGCCGCGAGCCGCGCGACGCGCCCGTGCGCACCGAGCGGATCAGCGATCGGTTCATCACGGCGAGGAAGAGTCCCATCGACAGGATGAGTCCCGTGATGACGGCGGCGACGAGCCCGAACACGATCGTGACGCCGGCGACCAGCACGACGAGCGCGATGTTGACGATGAGTTCGCTGTCGTATTGCCCGCGCCGCACGCGATCGATCGTCGACCCGGCCCAGCGGTCGATGAGACCGACCGCGATCACCAGCATCATCGCCGACAGTGCGGCAACCGGGATCAACTGCAGCAGCGGCGCGCCGTAGAGCAGGAGCAGCACGAGCGTGGCCGTCGTCGCGAACGGCGACACCCACTTGCGGCCGCCGCCGTGGTGCGCCTGCAGCGCGTGGTGCGAGGAATAGGCGACCGGCACCCCGCCGAAGACCGACGACACGAGGTTGCCGCAGCCCAGCGCCACGAGCAGCCGGTTCGGGTGGTGCGCGGTGTCGAGCGGCCCGTCGGATTCGCCCACCGCGGCCAGCAGGCTGTCGAGCGAACCGACGACGGCGATCGCAAGCGCCGTGATGAGGAGGTCGTAGCCGTAGTGCAGCGCAAGCGCGATACCGTCGGACGACAGCATGGGCAGCAGCGCGTCGGGCAGCGGTATGCGACCGAGGAAGGGTACGCGCGGCCCCACGTCGCCGTGGACGAGCACGGTGATCAGCGCGGCGATCGCCGTGCCGGCGGCGAGGCCGATGAGCTTCGACGGCAACGCCGGCCAGCGCTTGCGCACGACGACGAACACGACGATGGTCGCGAGTCCCACCAGCAGCGTCCAGCCGTTGATGCCCCCATGGGCGTCTTCGCCGTCGGCCGCGCCGTGCCCGCCGCCCCCGCCGTGCGTGCCCAGCACCTCGGGCAACTCGTAGATCACCAGCGACACCGCGAGACCCGTCATGAGCCCGGCGACCACCGGGTAGGGCACGAAGCGCGCGATGTTGCCCAGGCGCAGCACGCCGAAGGCGATCTGGATCGCGCCGGTCAGCGCGAGGCACAGCGCCGCGAGGTACAGGATCTCGACGACGCCGCCCGTCGGCGACGCGCGCAGCGTGCCGTCGCTCGCGATGCGCAGGATGAAGGCGGCGAACAGGAAGACCGACGACGCGCGCGGCACTTCGTTGGGCAGCAAGGCGCCGCCCAGCACCAGCGCCGTGAGATTGCCGAAGATCGCCGCGGCCAGCGCGGCGCGCAGCCCGGCCTCGACCGCGTACTCCCCGAGCGGCGCGAACGCGATGAGGCCCAGCGGCAACATCATCGCGACGAGCACGAAGGCGGCGGAGACGCCGGCCCCGGCCTCGCGCGCGAACTCCGCGAAGCCGCGCGGTGCGTCCGCCGCGGCGTGCGCTCCATGTTCACTCATCGTGGATTCCCTGATGACCTTTCCTGGCGTTGCCGCATTCTGCCAGTAACGTCCGCGGCCCGGGGCTCTTGACGATATCGCACCGGCCACGCATTCTTCGCCCGCACGGCGCAGCGGCCGTCAGGCCGGCCCGACCCCCTCCAACGCACCGCCACGCCTCCCTTCGTCCGCCACGCCCGCGATGCTGATCATCCAGGTCCTCACCTACAACGACGTTCCGCTCGAGTCGCCGCTCCGCGCCGAGTTCGGGGCGGCCGGCGGCACGATCGGCCGTTCTCCCGAAAGCACGCTGCTGCTGCCGGATCCGGAGCGCATCATTTCGCGCACGCACGCGATCGTCGAGTTCCGGGACGGCCGGTACCATCTGCGCGACCAGGGCAGTACCGTACCGGTGCGCGTGAACGACGCGCCGCTGGGCCGGGGCCGCGATCATCCGCTGGCGTCCGGCGACAGGCTGCGCATCGGGGGCTACGCGCTGCGCGTCGATGCCCCCATGCTGCAGGACCGCGATGTTTCGTCCGACGACACGACGACGATCCTGCGCGAGGGCACGCTGCTGTCGTGGTCCGAGGATGGCGCGGCCGTGCCGCAGGATCGCATTGCGACGGTGATCGTGCCGGCGCCGGCCACCACCGCCGCCCCGTCGGCACGCGCACCGCAAGCCCCCGCGCCCGCATCCGTGCCGGCCCCGGCGCCGGACACCGCCGCCGCGCCGGCGGCCGTGGCGCAGGCGTCCATAGCGGCCGGACCCGATCCGCTGCTGGCCGCGCTGCTGCGCGGGGCGGGCGTGCGCGACATCGACATTCCCGGCGGGCTCACGCCGAAGGTCATGGAAGACCTGGGCGCCGTCATGCGCGAGACGATGCAGGGTCTGCTCGACCTGCTCGCGGCGCGTGCGCATGCGAAGGCCGAAGTGCGCGCGGACGCGACGATCGTCATGGCGAGCGACAACAACCCGCTCAAGTTCTCGCCCGGGCTCGAGGCCGCGCTGTCGCATCTGCTGCTGCCGCGCGGGCAGGGGTTCATGCCGCCGCTGCGGAGCCTCTCCGACGCGCGCGAGAGCCTGCGCACCCACCAGGAAGGCTTCGTCGCCGGCATGCGCGCCGCGCTCGCCGCGGTGCTCGGCCGCTTCGATCCCGCCAAGCTCGAGGCGCGGCTCGCCGAGCGCGACAGTGGCGGTTCGCTGCTGCCGATGAACCACAAGGCGAAACTGTGGAGCTTCTACGAGGAACTGTACGGCGAGATCTCGCGCGAATCGGCGACGGACTTCCACTTCCTGTTCGGCGAGGAGTTCCTGCGCGCGTACGAAGCGAAGGCGCGGCCGCCTGGCGGCGTGCGCGAACCCTCCTGAACCTGTCGCAGGCCGCCGATGCAGCTTGAAGTTTCCGTGTTGTCCAATCCCGGCGGACGCGAGCGCAACGAGGACGCGTGCGGCTTCTGGACCGGCGACGGCGGCTGTTTCTGCGTCGTCAGCGACGGTGCGGGCGGGCACGGCGGCGGTGACATCGCGTCGAAGCTCGCCGTGCGGATGATCCTGTCGTCGTTCCAGGATTCGCCCGATTGCTCCGGTCCCGCGATCGAGTCCGCCTTGCGGTCGGCCCACGACGCGATCGTCGCGCAGCAGGGCGTGCAGGCGCGTTCGGCCGCGATGCGCGCGACGGCCACGGTGCTCGCGATCGACACGGTCCGGCGTGCGGCGGTCTGGGGCCATGTCGGCGACACGCGCCTCTACTGCTTCCGCGCGGGCGGCGTGATCGCGCAGACCAAGGACCACAGCGTCGTGCAGAAGATGGTCGACGCCGGTTACCTCGCGCAGGCGGCGCTGCGCGACTCGGCGCAGCGCAGCCGGCTCTTCGCGGCGCTGGGTCACGACGAGGACTTCGTGGCGACCATCTCGGCGACGCCCTTCGCGATTGCCGCCGGCGACGTGTTCCTGCTGTGCACGGATGGGTTCTGGGAGTACATCGACGAGGCCGCGATGGTCCGGACCCTCGCCACCGCGGCGTCGCCCCCCGAGTGGCTCCGGGCGATGGAACAGCACGTCGCGGGCCGCGAAGGCCAGGACAATTTCTCGGCAGTGGCGGTCTGGTGCACCGAAAATGCGCCGCCGGCACCGCAATGACCGTTTCCGGGGCGCGATTGTCGCGGTCCGGCTGGAATGAAGCGATGCCGATGGCGGTTGACGGTGGGTGCATGGCGTCCCGGGTGGTACCTGCACGCGGGGGCGCCGTCGCGATCGGTCCGTGAAAATTTGATTGCCGGCAAGCTCGGGGTGCATTATTCGCATTCCGTGCCGCGCCGCTCTTGGGTACGATAAGGAATTCCGGTGTTCGTCAAGTCCGCTACGTCCGACATGCCAGCCATTTCCTCGCAAACGAGTTCCATCCGCCGTACCGCCTGCTGGGTGGCGGTTGCAGCGATCATGGCCGGCTGCGCGGCCGAGCCGCCGAAGCCCGCGCCTGCGCCTGCTCCCGCGCCCGCACCCGTGGTCGTGGCCCCCGAGCCGGTGAAGCCCGCGCCGCCGCCGCAGCCGGAGCTCACCCCCGCCCAGGCGAAGCAACAGGCGCAGAAACTCACGATCGACGCGATCGCGCAGTTGCAGAACGGCGAGGTCGCCGCGGCGCAGCGGATGCTCGAGCAGGCGCAGACGCTCGATCCCGCGAACGAACTCGCGAAGAAGATGCTCGACCAGACACGCGCGGATCCGCAGAAGGAACTTGGCAACGTCTCGTTCCGCTACACGGTCCAGCGCGACGACTCGCTGTCGAAGATCGCGCAGACGTACCTGGGCGACCGGTTCAAGTTCCACATCCTCGCCCGCTACAACGACATCGCGAATCCAAGCAAGCTCGCGGCGGGGCAGGTGATCAAGGTGCCGGGCAAGGGTCCGATTCCGGTCCCGGCTGCGGCGACGGCGCCCGCGCCGGCGACGCCGCGCCCCGAGGCCGCCGACGAGGCCGCGAAGGCGGCAGCCATCGAGACGGCGACGCCGCGCAACGCGTCGATGGCGCTGATGCAGCAGGGCGCCGACCTGCAGAAGGCCGGCAACCTCGAAGGCGCGTATGACGCCTTTCGCGAAGCCGCGCTGCGCGACCCGGGCAACCGCGACGCCGCGCAGCAGCGCGACGCCGCAAGGCAGTCGCTGGCCCGCCGGTACGAGCGCGAGGCGACGCAGGCGTTCCAGCGGCAGAACCTCGACGAATCGATCAGCAAGTGGGACCGTGTGCTGGCGCTCGAGCCGGGCAACCAGAAGGCGAAACTCGAGCGCGAACGCGCGATCGACCTGCGCAAGAAGATGAGCGAGAAGTTCGGCGCGCCGAAGTAGCGTCGCGCCCGGCATTAACTGAGGATCGCTCCCGTCCGGACACCGGATAGGGGCCGTTCCTCGCGCAGCAAACAATGAGGGTCAGACTCGAATTGAAGTAGTTTCTCAATTCGAGTCTGACCCTCATTGTTTTGTGTTTGCGCGGCGTCTCCCGGCGCGGCGGGCGAACGGCAGACTATTTGATCTTGTCGAGCTTGGCGCGCGCGGCCTGCGCTTCCTTGAGTTTGGCGGCCGCCTGCGCGTTCGCGGGATCGTAGCGCACGCTGGCCTGGAAGAACGTCACCGCCTGTCCCAGGTCGGTCCGGAACGCGCGCATGCCCTTCTCGAAGTACTCGAGCGACAGTTCGCGGCGCAGTGCCGGCAGCCGCGCGGACCACGCTCCGCCCGCGTCGCCGCGCAACGTGCTGGCCTGCTCGTACAGGTTCAACGCCTGCTCGCGCTGCCCCGAGTTCTCGAGTTCGCGGGCGCGGTCGGCGACGACCGTCGCGATGCGCTGCCGCACGGCGCGATTGCCCGGATTGGCGTCGACGTAGGCCTTGAGATCGCGCAGGCCGCCCGTCGAGTCGCCGGCACGGAACATCTCGATCGCCTGGTCGACGTCGAATCCATCTCCCATGTCGCCTGCGCCTTGCGCTCGCTGCGTGGCGCGCATGGCGACCTGGTCCTGCAGGCTCATCACCTTCGCCGCCCGTTCGGCCTGGATGCGTGCGAGGCGGCGCCGGTCGATTTCGCGCAGCACCCGTGCCGCGTCGGGCTGCGCGGGGTCCAGCGCCAATGCCCGCAACATCGCCTGGTTGGCGCGTTCGAGGTCGTTCGCCGCGAGCGCCGCGTTGCCGGCCTGTACCTCCGCCTTCGCCTGGGTCGCAATCGCCGCGCGCGTCGCCGCGAGTTCGCGCCCATACGCCGGATCGTCCGGCGCGAGCAGCGTCAGGACCTGCCAGTTGGCCGCGGCGGTGGCGAGGTCCCCGGATTGCCGCGCCGATTCCGCGAGCTTGCGATGCCGCGCGATCGCGTCGGCAGTCGGGCCGGCGGTGGAGGACATGCGCGGCGCCGCCGGGAGCGCGGGCGCGGCAAGCGACGGCTGCGGCGGTGCTTCCGCGCATCCCGCGAGGGTGATGGCGGCGAGCGCGGCGGCGGGAAGCGCGCGCACGCAAAGACGCATCGCTGGCAACGCCTTGGCGGGAATCGCCGTCAAGGGGGCTCACCTGCCGGCCATGCGCACGAACGTCACGAGCTTGCCGCGAAACGTCTCGAGGTCCTCGTTGCCGAAGACCATGCTGCGCCTCAGCATGTACGGATAGGCATAGAACGCATTGCCGCCGGGCGTCACGGTGACGCCGAGGTTCACGCGCTGCGCCTGCAGCAGGTCCACCACATACTCGTTGACGTCGCCGTACGGATACGCATACGTGAAGCTGGACGCGGCCAGCCGGTCGCGCAGCGCCATCACGGGCCCGTCGACCTCGCGGCGGATGCGCTCCCGGTACTTCGCCTCGGTTTCGCCGGGCAGGCGGAGCGCGAGGTTGGCGTGCGATTTCGAATGCGGCTGGATCTCGACCAGCCCCGAGCCCATCATCTCCTTCATCTGCGGCCACGTCATCGCATCGGAGGCGCCGACGAAATCCGTGTACAGGAAGACCGTCGCCGGGAAGCCGTGCTTCTTGAGGATCGGGAACGCGATCTCGAAGGTCGAGCGGTAGCCGTCGTCGATCGTGATCGCGACGGACTTCGCCGGCAACGCCTCCTTCCCCTCGAGGAAGCGTGCGAGCCGTTTCATCGTGATGACCGTGTAGCCGTTCTTCGCCAGGTAGTCCATCTGCGCGTCGAACGCGGCCGGCGTGACGTTGAGCTTGGTATTGCGGGTACCGAACCGGTGGTAGCAGAGGATCGGGATCGTCTGGTAGCCGGTTGCGAAGACGCCGATCGGATTGCGCTCGGTCAGCGGCACGACGACGGTCTGGCCGGCGCGCAACGGCAGCGCGCCGTTGAACTGCGAGATCCGCCAACCGAGCGCCGGATCGCCCAGGTAGCGCTCCGACAGCGACGCGTAGGTGTCGCCGGCGCGCACGACGACGACGGCGAAGTCGTTGTCGCGCGCGAGCACGGGGCCCGGATCGGACACCGGGGCCGGCGGCGGTGCCGGCGCATCCGGTGCCGGCGGCGGCGTCGCGCAGCCGCCGATCAGCAGCGCGGCCGCGAGCGCGGCCGCGACGCGGCGGCCGCTATTGCCGCACAGGCGGTGCATCGGCCCGCAGGATCGTCGGTTGGTCCAGGCCTTCGTGGCGCTTCTCGAGGGCCGCCGCGGTCTTGTCGAACTCGGCGTAGAGTTCGCCGAATTCGTCCTTGCGCGTGTCCGCGATCCGATAGTCGTAGCGTCCGTTCGCGAGTTCCTGCAGCGAATTGCGCAGCACGCGGATCGGCGCGGCGAGCCGCTGCGCGAGCAGGTAGGTGCCGCCCGCGACGGCGGCCACGGTCACCACCGTGAGGATCGCGAGCAGCACGAGCATCAGGTTCGCGACCGCGGTGAGCGGCGCCTCGTAGATGCCGAGGTGCACGTTGCCGATCGTCTTGCCCTGGAACAGGACCGGCGCGGCGAAGTCGAGCACGTCGCGGCCGTCGTTCATCCGGTGGCTCTGCACGGTGACGCCGGGATCGTGCGACGACACCGTCGTCGCCTGCCGGCGGCACGTACTTGTTGTTGACTTCCGCGGCGACGTTGCTCGCGCGCACGATCCCCTGGTGGTCGACGACGCTCATGTAGCCGAAGTCCTGGCGCCCCAGCGTCTCCTGCACGAAGACGTCCATCGCGGCCCAGTCCTCGGACAGCAGCGGCACGGCGTTCTGCGTCGCCGTGAACTTCGCGAGCGAGCCGCCGTAGTCCTTCACCTGGTCCATCATCGCGCCGTACTGCTGCTTGTAGAGGACCGTCGCGGTCAGCGTCATCGTGATCGCGACCACGGCCGCCATCGTCAGCGCCCACCGGATCGCCGAGCGGGACGCCGCGCGTGCGGCCCTTCTTCTGGCCCTCGTCGTCGAGCTCGCGGGCAACGCCGATCAGCGCCTGCGCGAACTCCTCGCCGCTCTGGAACCGCTTCTCGGGCTGCTTCTTGAGCGCGCGTTCGACGATCCGCCGCAGCGACAGCGGCAGTTCCGGCCGCACCTTGTCGAGCGACGGCGGGTCGGTCTTGGTGATCTTGTAGGCGACGCTGATCAGCGTGTCGCCCTCGAACGGCACGTGGCCGGTGAGCAGCTGGTAGAGCACGACGCCGGCGGAGAAGAGGTCCGAGCGCGAGTCGACCTTCTCGCCGATCACCTGCTCCGGCGACATGTAGTGCGGCGTGCCGAGCACGTTGCCGACCTGCGTCTGCTGCGTTGCGTCGCCGGCGTCGTTGCCGTCGATGCGGCAGATGCCGAAGTCGGCGACCTTGATCGTGTTGGTGTCGGTCAGCCGCATGATGTTGCCCGGCTTGACGTCGCGATGGATGATGCCCTTCTTGTGCGCGTAATCGAGCGCGCGCGTCAGCTGGATGCCGATCTCGACGATGTCCCGCGTCGACAGCGGCTTCCGGGCACTTCAACTCCTCGGCCGAGCGTCTGGCCCTCGACCAGCTCCATCGCGATGTACGGATGGCCCTGGTCCTCGCCGACGTCGAACACCGTCACGATGTTCGGGTGCGAGAGCACGCCGGCGCCCTTGGCCTCGCGCAGGAAGCGGTTGCGGTACTCGCCGTCGAGGCGCAGCTGCGCCTTCAGGAGCTTGATCGCGAGCGCGCGGTTGATCTCGGGGTCGAACGCCCTGTACACGCACGCCATCGCGCCTTCGCCGATGATCTCGCGGATCTGATAGCGTCCCAGGCGGTCCATCGGTGCGGTCTCGGTCATGGCGGTCGGCAATGGCGGCCGGGAGCCGGCGGCAGCGCGAGTATGCCAGAAGGATATGCCGGCGTGACGCCGTCCAGTGCCATGGCGACACCCCGGAGGGGTATGATCCGCCCGCCATGTCACGACTGCCCGCCGACCATGCCGACCGCCTGCCGCTGGCGGAGGAAGTGCACGCGCGGCCCTACGCGACGCTCGTCACGCCCGAGCGCGCGACGTACGTCGCCGTCATCGTCGATGCGGCCGACCGCGGGCGCGAGCGCGACCACCTGGCGGCCCTGTGTCTCCGGTACGGCGTCGCGCCGCCCGGACCCGGACGCCACGCACTTCAGCGAGCAGGTCGGACCGGTGCGCCTCAAGTGGGAGCGCCACACCGAGTTCTCCGGCTACACGCTGTTCGTGCCGGGCACGAGCCCGCAACCCTTCAGCGAGCCACCGGAGTGCCTGCTGCCCGACGACTGGCTTGCGCACGTGCCCGGCCGGACCATCGTCGCCGTGCACGCGAAGCTCGTGCGGGGTCCGGACGGCGTACCCGATGCCCCGTGGCTGGCCGCGTACTTCGCCGGCAACGTGGTCGTGGGCGGCGAGATCGGCGACGGCGCGGGCCTCGCGTTCACCGACTTCCGCATCCATCCCGACGGTTGCACGCGCTTCGTCGTCGTCGATCGCAGCCTGACGCCGCGGCAGTCCGGCCGCATGCTGCAGCGGCTGTTCGAGATCGAGGCGTACCGGATGCTGGCGCTCCTCGCGCTGCCCATCGCGCGCGCGCAGGGCAGGCGCGTGGCCGACGCCGAGCGCGCGCTGGCCACGCTGATCGGCGAGATTGCGCGCGACGATGGCGCGGACGAGACGCTGCTCGCGCAATTGACGCAGCTCGCCGCCGATGTCGAGCGCGCGCTGGTGGAGACGCAGTTCCGGTTCGGCGCGAGCCGCGCGTACCACGACCTCGTCCGCGCGCGGATCGGGGAGCTGCGCGAGCGGCGGCTGCCGGGCATGCAGACGATCGACGAATTCATGTCGCGCCGGCTGTCGCCGGCGATGGCGACGTGCGAGTCCGTCGCGCAACCGGCTGCGCGCGGTGTCCGAGCGCGTCGCGCAGGCGAGCGGCCTCCTGTCGACGCGCGTCGAGATCGCGCGCGAGAAGCAGAACCAGGCGCTGCTGGGCTCGATGGACCGCCGCGCGAAACTGCAGCTGCGGCTGCAGCAGACCGTCGAAGGCCTGTCGATCGCCGCCATCACGTACTACGTCGTCGGCCTCGTCGGATACGCGGCGAAGGCGTTGAAGGCGGGCGGCGTCGCGGTCGATCCCGAGATCGCGATGGGCATCGCGATTCCGGTCGTCGCCGCGCTGATCGCGCTCGCGCTGCGCCGCGTGCGCCGGCGCCTGCGGCATGACTGAACCCGGGGGTCCCGCCGGGACGCGTCGGTTATGATCATCGCGGCCGGTTGCCTGCCGGCCGCGCCCCCTTCACCCACCGACCGAATCGCCATGTCGCAACCGTTTCCCTTCACCGCCATCGTCGGCCAGGACGAGATGAAGCTGGCGCTGCTGATCGCGGCCGTCGATCCGTCGGTCGGCGGCGTGCTCGTGTTCGGCGATCGCGGCACCGGCAAGTCCACCGCGGTGCGCGCGCTGGCCGCGCTGCTGCCGCCGATGCGCGTCGTCGTCGGTTGCCGCTATGGCTGCGATCCGCACGCCGGCGCGGCGCTGTGCGCGGAATGCCGTGCACGCGAAGCGCGTGGGTCGCGCTCAGGAGCCAGGCGGCGCCCGTGCCCGTGGTCGACCTGCCGCTCGGCGCGACCGAGGACCGCGTCGTCGGCGCGCTCGATCTCGAACGCGCGCTCGCGCACGGCGTGAAGGCGTTCGAGCCGGGCCTGCTCGCGCGCGCGCATCGCGGCTTTCTGTACATCGACGAGGTGAACCTGCTCGAGGACCATCTGGTCGACGTGCTGCTCGACGTTGCGGCGTCCGGCGAGAACGTCGTCGAGCGCGAGGGCCTGAGCGTGCGCCATCCGGCGCGCTTCGTGCTGGTCGGCAGCGGCAACCCGGAGGAGGGCGAATTGCGCCCGCAGCTGCTCGACCGGTTCGGCCTGTCGGTCGAAGTGAAGACGCCGACCGACATCGCGCACGCGCGTCGAGGTGATGCGGCGGCGCGACGCGTTCGAGCGCGATCCGGCGGCGTTCGCCGCGCGCTGGAAGAAGGACGAGAACAAGGTGCGCCGGCGCATCGAAGGCGCGCGCGGGCGACTGGCGCAGGTGCAGGTGCCCGACGCCGCGCTCGAGCGCGCCGCGCAACTGTGCATGAGCCTCGGCACCGACGGCCTGCGCGGCGAACTGACGCTGATGCGCGCCGCGCGCGCGCTCGCGAGCCTCGACGGCGACGCCGGTCGTCGGCGATGCGCATCTGCGCCGCGTCGCGGCCCCGGCGCTGCGGCACCGCCTGCGGCGCAATCCGCTCGACGATTCGGGTTCGACGACGCGCGTCGATCGCGCGGTCGCGGCGGTCTTCGCGGCGTGAGCCCGATCGCGGTGCCGGCTTCGGGTCCGACTCGTTCCGAATTCGGTGCCGGCTCCGTTCCGATCTCGTTTCCGACTCGGCGCCGGACGCGCTGCTGGCCGCGACGCTGTTCGCGATCGACCCGACCGGACTCGCCGGCGTCCTGGTGCGCGCGCCGGCGGGGCCGGCCCGCGATCGCTGGCTCGACGCGCTGCGCGCGGCAGTTGCCGGACGACACGCCCTGGCGACGGGTGCCGCTCGGCATCGCCGACGACCGGCTGCTGGGCGGCCTCGACCTCGCCGCCACGCTGTCCGCCGGACGTCCCGTCGCGCAGCGCGGCGTGCTGGCGGACGCGCACGGTGGCGTGATCGTGCTGCCGATGGCCGAACGGCTCGCGGCCGGCACGGCCGCACGGATCGCCGCGACGCTCGATGCCGGCGAGGTTGCTCTGGAGCGCGACGGCTTCGCGGCGCGCATGCCGGCGCGCTTCGGCGCGCTCGCGCTTCGACGAGAGCGCGGGGGACGACGAGCGCGTGCCTGCGGCGCTGTGCGATCGCCTCGGACTGCAGGTCGACCTGTCCGCGCTGCGGGCGGGCGACATCGACCTGCCCGTACCGTCGCCGGGCGCGATCGCGGAAGCGCGGATGCGCTTGTCCGACGTGACCTGTGCGGCCGCGCTGGTCGAAGCGATGTGCGGCGCGGCCGCGGCACTCGGCGTCGACTCGCTGCGCGCGCCGTGGTTCGCGCTGCGTGCGGCGCGCGCGCTCGCGGCCCTGGGCGCGCGCGACGACGTCGACGAGGATGACATCGCGCTCGCGGTCACGCTCGTGCTGTTGCCCCGCGCCACGCGGATGCCCGCGGCCGAACCGGACGACGAGCAGGCGCCGCCGGAGGCGCCGCAACCGCCGGCAGCCGACGGCGCGGATGACACGCCGGCCACGCCCGAGGAGGCGCGTCCGCTCGAGGACCGCGTGCTCGACGCGGTCGCGGCCGCGATGCCGGCCGCGCTGCTCGCGCAGCTCCGCGATCCCGCCGCGCAGCGGCGCCGCGCGACGACCGCCGGACGGGCAGGTGCGTCGCGCGATACGGTCGCGCGCGGACGACCGATGGGCAGCCGGCGCGGCGAATTGCGCGGCGGTGCGCGGCTCGATGTGCTGGCGACGTTGCGTGCGGCGGCGCCGTGGCAGCGATTGCGCCGGCGCGAGGATGACGCCGCTGCCGGGCCCGTCGGCACGGGGCCCGACGGTACGGAGCGCGCCCTGGCGGGCGCGTGCGCGCGGTGCCCTCCGCCGCGGCGCCCCATGTGCTCGTGCGGCGCGAGGACTTCCGCATCAAGCGGTTCCGCCATCGCGCGCCGACGACGACGATCTTCGCCGTCGATGCGTCCGGGTCGTCCGCGCTGCACCGGCTGGCCGAGGCGAAAGGCGCGGTCGAGCTGCTGCTCGCGCAATGCTACGTGCGGCGCGACCAGGTGGCGCTCGTCGCGTTTCGCGGACGCGGCGCCGAACTGCTGCTGCCGCCGACGCGCTCGCTCGCGCGCGCGAAGCGCAGCCTGGCGGCGTTGCCCGGCGGTGGCGGCACGCCGCTCGCCGCCGGCATCGATGCCGCCGTGGCGGTCGCGGAACTGGCGCAGCGGCGCGGCGAGACGCCGGTCGTCGTCGTGCTCACCGACGGACGCGCCAACGTCGGGCGCGACGGCATGGGCGGGCGGGAGCGCGCGCAGGCCGACGCGCTGGCGGCCGCCGGCCGCGCGCGGTTCGCGGGCGTGACGATGGTGCTGGTCGACACGTCGCCGAAACCGCAGACCGAGGCGCGCGCGCTCGCTGCGGCGATGGACGCGCACTACCTGCCGCTGCCGCATGCCGGTGCGGCCGCGATCTCGGCCGCCGTCGGCGCGGTCACCGCAGCTCCGCGCGGCGGCGCGGTTTCCGCATGAGCCCGCCGGGCCGTCCCAAGGGCGAACACCGGAGTGCGAAGCACGAAGGTCGTCCCGTGAGCCCGCCGGGCCGTCCCAAGGGCCGAGTTGTCCCATGAGCCGGAGCGCGCATCACGAACGGCGTCCAGCGAGCGGTTTGTCGGCGCGATTGCGCGAGGCCACGCGCGTCCAGCATCGCACCGCGGAGCGCAGCGGGCTGATGCCGCAGCTGCTCGCCGGGCGGATCGACGCGCGCGCGTACTGCGCGCTGCTCGCCAACCTGCATGCGCTCTATGCGGCGCTGGAGGACGGGATCGATGCGCACGCGGACGATCCCGCCATCGCGCCGATTCGCCTGCCGGCGCTGTACCGGACCGATGCGCTGGCACGCGACCTCGCGGTGATCGCGCGCGTGCCGACACCCCCCCTGGCCGGCGCCACGCGCGACTACGTCGCCAGGCTCGACGTCCTGGGCCGCGAGCGGCCGGTGCTGCTGGCAGCGCACGCGTACGTCCGCTACCTCGGCGACCTGAGCGGTGGCCAGGTGCTGCGCGGGGTCGTCGCGCGCATGCTGCAGCTCGCCGGCGGCGCGGGAACGGCCTTCTACGACTTCGGCGACGACGAGTCCGTCGCGGCGCTCAAGGAAGCGCTGCGCGCGGGGTTCGATGCGTTGCCGCTGTCCGCGTCGGACGCCGACGCCGTCGTGCGCGAAGCGCAGGACGCGTTCGATCGCCACGTGCGGTTGTTCGAGGAACTGGCCGCGGAATAGGGAGGCTCCGTGAATGCCCGGCCCTCGGACGACTCGCACGCAGCCAGTCGCACGACACTCGTTGCTTCGTGGGCTTTAGCGGGGGCCGCCGCCTTGGTTGCCAAATTGGCGCTCCAAGGCGGCCACCCGACTTCGCAGTTGAGGTGCCGGTGAGCAAAAGGCGCGACGCCGGCGTCACGTCATCCAGGGGCCCGACGGACGCCTTTTGCGGACGTTCCCTATCCCTCGGTTTCGACCCCGGCCGCATACGCGCTCATCTGCCGCGTGAGCTCGGACAGGCGCTTCATCGACGCCTCGAGGTCGCTCATCGTCGGCACGACTGTCGCGCTGTCGGCATCCTCGGCCACCTCCATGACCGCGAGGCAGCCGTGCTCGAGCACCGCCTCGAGCAGTTCGCGGAAGTCGGTGCTGTCGGAGAACTGGATTTCGGGTTCCCGCAGCGGCCGCTGCGCATCCCGGATCGCGCGGTGCACCCGGTCGCGCGCGGCCTCGGCCTCGCGGCCCTCGGTCATGTTCGTGACGAGCACGATGCGGCCGAGCGCGCCGAAGCCGTCGAGACGCGGAATCACGTCGGCGCGGATCGCAAGCGGCACCAGCGAGCCGCCACCCGCGTCGAGCACGCAGGTCGCCGCGCCAGCTGCGTTCCTCGTCCATCACCGCGCGCACCATGCCGCGGGCCGCGACCTGGTCGTGGAAGAGGCGCGGCAGGTCGTCCATGTCCGCGAGATGCACATGCGGGCGCCGGAAGAAACGCGAGAACGCCTCGCTGACGAAGCGGATGCGGCCCGCGCCATCGGCGATCAGCACGCCGTCGGCGGACGCCTGCAGCGCGCGCCGCAGCCGCGCGAGCCGGTCCTCCGTGATGAGATAGCTCATCGAGCGGACCTGCAGCGCCACGTCGCGCAGCGCGGCGCCGATCGCGCGCGCCGCGTTGAGATCGGCGGGCGACCAGGCGCGCGCGGTGCCGCGGACGCGCTCGGTCCACACGGCGAACGACCGGCGCGGCGAGAGATCGCGCGGATCGTTGCCGGGAATCACCGGCTTGTGCGGATTGCCCGCCCAGCGGACCTCGCGCTCCTGCTCGCCGCGCAGCCACAACAGGTACTCGCCGTCGGGCCGCGACAATTCGACCGCGAGCACGCCGCAGGCAGTGGGCGCGAGCGGCTTCGAACTCCGGGCGATCGCGTGCGAGCGAGGCGGTGGCGAACACCCCCGATTCGGGCTTCTGCCGGGCGACCCAATCGGTCAACGAGCGCAGTTCGTCGGTCGACGGCACGTCGCCCATGGTCACCAGTTCGTCGTCGTAGACCAGCACGGCGCCGGTCGCGCCCACCATCCGCATCAGGTCGCGCTGCTCGTCCTGCAGCGCACGCTGCCAGGCGCCCAGCGTCCACGTCGCCTCGATGAGGCGCCCCTCCATCCGGCGGATCAGCGCGGTCGTGCGCACCTGCGAGAAATTCTCGAGGACGGCGATGCGCGTCGACAGCACTTCGGCGACGAGGTCGCACGCCGCGCGCATCGCGTAGGGCAGCCGCTTCGGCGAGTAGTGGTGGCACGCGATGAGGCCCCACAGCTTGCCTTCGCGCACGAGCGACACGACGAGCGTCGCGGTAACGCCCATGTTCTTGAGGTACTGCAGGTGCAGCGGCGACATGCTGCGCAGCCAGCTCATCGACATGTCGAGCTCTTCGCCGGTGGGCGGGAAGAGCCGCGGCACCAGCGGCACCGGCTCGTAGTTCACGTCGACCAGCACGCGCACGCGGTTGCGCAGGTAGAGTTCGCGCGCGCGTTGCGGAATGTCCGATTCCGGGTAGTGGAGGCCGAGATACGGCTCGAGCCGTTCCTCCTTCGCCTCGGCCGCGACCTCGCCGTGGCCGTCGGGGTCGAAGCGGTAGAACATCACGCGGTCGTAGCCCGCACAGTTCGCGGTAGATCGCGACCGCTTCGCCGGCGAGGGCTTCGATCGTGCGCGCGGCACCCAGGCGCGCGACCGCGCCCGGGCAGGCGCAGCGGGAGATCGCGCGCGAGGTCGGCCGCTTCGACGAGGTCCACCGGCTCGAGTTCGAGGAGGACCGCGTCGGCGTCGTTGCGGTGGATCAGCGCCTCGAAGCCGCGCCGGACGCCGTTGCGTTTCCGTATAGCCGCGCAACGGTCGCGGCGTCGTCGAGACCCCGGACAGCACGCGCGTCCACACCTGCGCCGGCAGGTCGCCGCCCAGCACCTCGATCGACCGGCCCAGCAGCTCGGACGCGTCGATGCCGAGCAGCGCGCGAGCGTTCTCGCTGGCCTGCAGGATCTGCGGGGACGCGGTCTCGAGCACCAGCAGCGCGCCGTGCGGCTGCACCGAACCCGGATGCTGGATCAGTTCGCGATCGCAGTTGGAAAGATCGGCCTCTCCGAATGCGGGCGCGTCTTTGCGTTGTTGCATGGGAATCTCGCGATCTGTCCGGCGTGAGCGATCGTGGTGCAACCTGGGGAGAGCCCGCCATGGTTCGCTCGTCACCCTGCAAAGTCAAGATGTCGACGCGTGATGCGTGGCGTGTCCAACGGGCGAAGTGCAAGCAACGAACCTCACTGCAGCGCACCATTCCGGCCGAGTGTCAATTTAGTGTTTGTCAATGCATCATGACACTTCTATACTGGCTGCGCCATGGCAATCGCCACCCGAGTTCCGACCGTCGCGCCGCCCCCTGGAGCCTCGCGGCACGATGGGCGACCGCACGCGGTCGTCATCGGCAGCGGCTTCGGCGGGCTCGCCGCCGCCGTCCGGCTGGGCGCGCGCGGCTACCGCGTCACGGTGCTCGAGAAGCTCGACGCGCCCGGCGGCCGCGCCTACGTGTACCGGCAGGACGGCTTCACGTTCGACGCCGGCCCGACGATCGTCACCGCGCCGTTCCTGTTCGAGGAACTGTGGCAGCTGTGCGGGCAAGCCGCTTCGCCGACGACGTCGACCTGCGGCCGGTGACGCCGTTCTACCGGATCCGCTTCGACGACGGCGCGACGTTCGACTACACGCGGCGACGCCGCCGCGATGCGCGCGCGAGGTCGCGCGCTTCGCGCCCGGCGACGTCGACGGCTACGAGCGCTTCATGCGCGCGAGCGAGGCGATCTACCGGGTCGGCTTCGAGCAGCTCGGCCACGTCGCCGTTCGACTCGTGGACCGACATGGCTGCGCGTCGCTGCCCGACCTGCGTGCGCCTCGAGGGCTACCGCACGCGTCTACGGCCTGGTCGCGAAGCACGTGCGCGACGCGCGCCTGCGCGTGGTGCTGAGCTTCCATCCGCTGCTGGTCGGCGGCAATCCGTTCGCGACGACCTCCGATCTACACGCTGATCGCGTTCCTCGAGCGCCGCTGGGGCGTGCACTTCGCGATGGGCGGCACCGGCACGCTGGTGCAGCGGCCTGGTCGGGCCTGATCGAGGGGCAGGGCGGCGCGGTCCGCTGCAACGCCGAGGTCGCGGAGATCACCGTCGCGCGACGGCGCGGCGACCGGCGTGCGGCTCGCGTCGCGGCGAGACGCTCGCCGCCGACGTCGTCGTCTCCAACGCCGACTCGGCCTGGACCTACCGGCACCTGCTGCCCGCCGCACGCGCGCCGCCGCTGGACCGACCGCAGGATCGAGCGCGCGCGCTACTCGATGAGCCTGTTCGTCTGGTACTTCGGCACGCGGCGCCAGTACCCCGACGTCGCGCACCACACGATCCTGCTCGGGCCGCGCTACCGCGAGCTGCTCGACGGACATCTTCGAGCGCAAGGTGCTGGCCGACGACTTCAGCCTCTACCTGCACCGGCCGACGGCGACCGATCCGTCGCTCGCGCCGCCGGGCTGCGACGCGTTCTACGTGCTGTCGCCGGTGCCGCACCTGCGGCAGCGGCACCGACTGGCGCGACGCAGGCCGAGCCCTATCGCGCCAGCGATCGCGCGCGCACCTGTCGGCGACGCTGCTGCCGGGCCTCGACGCGCGAGATCGTCACCTCGCGCGATGCTCACGCCGCAGGACTTCCAGGACCGGCTGCTCGTCGTTCCGCGGCGCGGCCTTCGGCCTGGAGCCGGTGCTCACGCAGAGCGCCTGGTTCCGGCCGCACAACCGCAGCGAGGACGTCGAGCGGCCTCTACCTCGTCGGCGCCGGCACGCATCCGGGCGCCGGCCTGCCCGGCGTGCTCTCGTCGGCCCGCGTGCTCGACACGGTCGGTCCCCGATGCCGCCGCACTGCGCCTGACTGCCCGCGCACGCACCGCGCGACGCCCGCGGACTTCGCGGCGCTGCCGCGCGCTGCTGCGCGACGGGCTCGCGCACCTTCCACGCGGCGTCGTTCCTGCTGCCGCGCCGCGTGCGCGACGCCGGCGTGCGCGCTCTACGCGTTCTGCCGCGTCGCCGACGACGCGGTCGACGACGCGGGCGGCGATCCCGCCGCCGCGCTCGCGACGCTGCGCGAGCGCCTCGACGCGATCTACGCGGGCACGCCGCTGCCGATCGCCGTCGACCGCGCGTTCGCCGACGTGGTCGCGCGCTACGCGCATTCCGCGCGCGCTGCCCGAGGCGCTGCTCGAGGGCTTCGCCTGGGACGTCGAGCGGCCGGCGCTACGACGACCTGCGCCGACGCTGCGAGGCCTACGCGGCGCGCGTCGCCGGCACGGTCGGGCGCGATGATGGCGCTGCTGATGGGCGCGCGCGGCGCGCGACGCGCTGGCGCGCGCCTGCGACCTCGGCGTCGCGATGCAGCTCACCAACATCGCGCGCGACGTCGGCGAGGACGCGCGCGCGGGCCGCCTCTACCTGCCGCGCGGCTGGCTGCGCGAGGCCGGCATCGATCCCGGACGCGTGGCTGGCGCGCACCGGTGCACGACGCCGGCGCTCGCCGCGCGTGGTCGAGCGGCTGCTCGGCCGCGGCCGACGTCCTCTACGCGCGGGCGGCCGGCGGCATCGCGGCGCTGCCGCGCGAGCTGCCGGCCCGGCGATCAGCTGCGCGCGCTGCCTCTACGCGGAGATCGGCCGCGAGGTGCAGCCGGCGCGGCTGCGATGCGGTGTCGCGGCGCGCCGTCGTCCGCCGGCGCGCGCAAGGTGCGCGCTGCTGGCCGCGCGCTGGCTCACGTCGTCGCTGCACGCGCGTGGGGCGCCGACGCGCCGCCGCTGGCCGCGACGCGCTTCCTGGTCGACGCGGCGGCGCGCGCCGTGCGCCGCGGCGAACCCGCAGGTGCGCGACGTCGCCATCGCGTGGTGGAACGTCTCGGCGCGCGTGACGTGGAGCCTCGAGCTCTTCGAACGGCTCGAGCGCCGCGAGCAGGCGGCGCGCGCGTCGTCGCAAGGCTAGCCCGCGCCGCAGTGGACAGCAACGCTGCTCGGCCTCATCGAGTTGTTGCTGGTGGCGGGCGGCGTGCTGGGTTTCGCGATCTGGCAGCTCGTGTCGGTGCGCCGCTCGCAGCGGCGCGACGCTGCGAGCGCGCGAAGGCCGCCGCGCGGGCTCCGGGCGGACGCGCCCGGCGCACGTCCCGACGCGGCCCACCGGACTGATCCTTCCCGACGCGCGACTCGCCGACCGCAGCGCGGAGCGGTGACGTCAGTCCGCCCGACGGCGCGCGCGCGCCGCGGCATCCGGAACGGCAGCAGCGCCTGCACCCAGCGGCGTGCGGAAGCGGTCGAGCGACAGGCTCTCGTGCACGGCGATCACGGCTCGCCCCAGCAGCGCGCGTGCGCACCAGCGAGCGCGCGTAGAACGGCGTGTCCTCCAGCGTGCGCTGCACGACGCGGCGCGGCGCCGCCGTCGCGCGCGCGTCGCCGCGCGCGATGCGCCAGCGCGGTCGGCGGCAGCGCGCGCCGGCGGCGGCGGCGCGAATCGCGCTGCACGTCGCCGTCGTGCGTCGCAGCGCAGCGCCAGCGACGTGCGGCCGCCGTCGCGGCGCCGCGACGTCGTAGAGCACGGCGGTGCCGTCGCGGCAGCGGCGCGCGCGACCAGTGCCAGTCGCGTGAAGGCGTCCTCGAGCGGCTCGTCGCCCGCGTTGCGTGTCGAGGTAGCCGTGGCCCGCCCAGCGCAGCGCGGGTGCGTCGAGCGCCACCTCGACGCGCGCGCGCGGCGCGATCGGCCGCCAGCGGTGCGCGCCGGCGCCGTCGAGCGCCACGACGTGCGCGCGGCAGCGCGGTCGGCGTGCAGCGCGCACCGTGCCGCGCATGCGCGACGGCCACGGCACGGTGACCTCGTCGATGTCGATCGTCAGCGCGTCGCCGTCCCAGCGCAGCGCGCTCGGGCCGATCGCGAGCGTCGTGCGGTCGCGCGCGAGGCCGCGCCGCGCCGCGCTCGGTCATCGCCCAGCGCTTGCCGCCGCGCGCCGTACAGCGCGACGTTGAGCGCGCAGTGGTGCATGCGGATCGGCCGCCGCCGCGCCGGCGCGCACGCGGCGTAGTAGGGCGAGAACACGCTGCCGACGAAGGCGATGATCGTCAGCGCCGTGGCGGCCGTCGTCGCTGACAGCGCGTCGACGTACCACCAGGCGTAGCCGCCGGGCGCGACCGGCGCGTCGAAGCGAGGTCCGCCAGCGAGCGCTCGCCGCCGCCAGCCGGCCCGACAGCGCCGCCATCGGCACGCCCGGCCCCGGATGCGCGCTGCCGCCCGCCAGGTAGAGGCCCGGCATCCGCGTGCGCGCGCCCGGCCGCGCGAACGACGCCCGCCAGCCGTGCGATGGCCCGGCCGTACAGCGCGCCGCCCGTCGCCGGGAACAGCCGCTCGAAGTCCGCGGGCGTCGTCACGCACCGTCGCGCGCCGCGCTGCGCTCGCATCGTCAGGCCGCAGCGCCGCCAGCAGCGCGAAAGCGTCCGCTCCTCGCATTGCTCGATCTCCTGCTGCAGTCGAAGCGCGCGCCGGTCGCCGGTCGGCGGGCGCATTGACGAGGCAGAGCAGGCGCTCGGCGTCGCCGCGCGTGGCGTCGTCGGCGTCGCCGCGATCCTGCGCGCAGACGTAGACGGTCGGCGCCGCCGGCAGCGCGCCGCGCGCGGAAGAATGTCGTCGAACTCGGCCGCGTAGTCGCGCGAGAAGAACACGTTGTGGCGGACGAGCGGAAAGCCGTCGCGTCCGCGCACGCAGCGCACCAGGTCACGGCCGACAGCGAGCGCGCCGCGCGCGGCACGGCGGCGCCGCGGCCGCGCGGCCGCGGCGCCGAAGCAGCCCGCCGGCCAGCGCCGCGACGTCGGCGTTGACGACGACCGCGTCGGCGCGCGATGCGCTCGCCGTCGGCGAGCCGCACGCCCGCCGACGCGGCCGCCGTCGACGAGGATCTCGCGCACGTCGCGCGTCGTAGCGGAAGCGTCGCGCCGCGTCGCACGCGCGACGCGCTGCGAGCGCCTCGGCGAGCCGGTGCATGCCGCCCTCGACCAACCACACGCCGTCCTGCTCGACATGCGCGACCAGCATCAGCGTGGCCGGCGCGAGCGAAGGGCGACGAGCCGCAATAGGTGGCGTAGCGGCCGAAGAGCTGGCGCAGCCGCGGATCGCGTGAAGTACTCGCCGAGCGCGCGCCACAGCGTCGCGAACGGCGCGATGCGCCAGCAGCGCGGCGCAGGCCGCGCGAGCCCGCGCGGCGCGACCAGCGACAGCGGGCTCGGCGCGCGGCGCGCGCATGAACGGGCGCTCCAGCGTCGCGTAGATGCGCGCGCGCGCCGGCGCAGAACGCGCGGAAGCGGCGCGCCTCGGCGGCGCCGGCGAAGTCGCCGATCGCGTCGCGCCGACGCGCGCGACGTCGGCGAACAGGTCGAGCCGCGCGTCCGTCGTCCCAGGCGTGGCGCGCCAGGATCGGCAGCGGGCGCAGCGTCACGTGGTCGTCGAGGCGACGTGCCGGCGTCGGCGAACAGCTCCTCGAACACCCAGCGCATGGTGAACACGGTCGGGCCGGCGTCGATCGCGCGCGCCGCCGACCGCGACCTCGCGCATCTTGCCGCCGGGCGCCGCGCGCGCGCTCGACGACGGTGACGTCGATGCCCGCGCGCCGCCAGGTCGACGGCGGCCGCGAGGCCGCCGATCCCGGCGCCGATCGACGACGACGCGGTGCGCGGCGCATCGGTCGACCGCAGGCGTTGCAGATGGCCTGGTTGACGTGACACTGACATATGTCTACATTACATGACAAGTCGTAGTGTTGACAGTTACATGTCGAGCACGTCGCCGGGAGGCGGCCGATGGATGCCGCCGACCCGGATCGAGCAGGCGCTGGCACGCGCGCGCTGGCCGCGTGGGACGCAGCCGGGCGCGCCGCCGCGCCTGGCGGCGGCGATGCGCTACGCGGTCTTTCCCGGCGGCGCGCGGATCCGGCCGCGCCTGTGCCTCGCCGTCGCCGCGGCCTGCGGCGACGACGACCCGACCGTCGGCGACGCCGCGGCCGCCGCGATCGAGCTGCTGCACTGCGCCTCGCTCGTCCACGACGACCTGCCCTGCTTCGACGATGCCGACGATGCGCCGCGGCAAGCCGTCGGTCCATCGCGCGTTCGGCGAACGCCTCGCCGTGCTGGCCGGCGACGCGCTGATCGTCCTCGCCTTCGAGACGCTGGCGCGCGCGCGGGCATGCCGCGCCGACGCGGCTGGCGCCGCTGCTCGCTCATCGTCAGCCGCGGCGTCGGCATGCCCACCGGCATCGTCGCCGGCCAGGCGTGGGAGTGCGAGCCGCGGGTCGCGCTCGCCGACTACCAGCGCGCCAAGACCGGCGCGCTGTTCGCGGCCGCCACGATGGCGGGCGCGGCGGCGGCCGGGTGCCGATCCCGCGCCGTGGCGCACGCTCGGCGAGCGCCTCGGCGAGGCCTACCAGGTCGCCGACGACCTGCGCGACGTCGCCTGCGATGCCGAGAAGCTCGGCAAGCCGATCGGCCGCGACGCGGCGCTGGGCCGGCCGAGCGCGGCCGGCGAACTGGGCGTCGCCGGCGCGCTGCGCGCGGCTCGAGTCGCTGGTCGACGGCGCGATCGACGTCGATCCCGGCGTGCCCGGGCGCGGCCGAGCTGCGCGCGCGATGCGCATCGAGACCGCGCGGCTCGTGCCCGACGAACTCGCGCGCCGCGCGGCCTGACGGCGCGGGTGCGCACGATCTCCGCCATCCTGCGCCGGCGCCGTCGAACGGTGCGCCCGCGCGAACGCTGGGCGGCGCTGCGCGCGACCGGCTGTTGCGCAGCCCGCGGTTCCGCGACTGGGCGGCGGCTTTCCGCTGACCCGCCGGATCGCGCGGCGCCGCGCGCGCGACGCTGTTCGACCTGTGCGCCGGATTCGTCTATTCGCAGGTGCTGCTACGCCTGCGTGCGGCTGCGGTCTGTTCGACCTGCTCGCCGCGCGGCCGCAGACGCTGCCGGTCGCTGCGCGCGCCGGACTGCACGTCGCCGGAACCGGCCGCGCTGCGGCTGCTCGATGCGGCGGTCGCGCTGCGACTCGTCGCGCGCCGCGCGACGGGCGCTTCGGGCTGGGCGACCTGGGCGCGGCGATCGCCGGCAATCCGGCGCATCGCCGCGATGGTCGAGCATCACGCGCTGCTCTACGCCGACCTGCGCGACCCGGTCGCGCTGCTGCGCGGCGACGCGCGGCGCCGACGCGCTCGCGCGTTACTGGGCCGTATGCGCGCGGCGGGTCCGCCGCGCGGCGCTGGCCGACGCGCGCGTCGCCGCCTACTCGGCGCTGATGTCCGCGTCGCAGTCGCTGGTCGCCGCGGACGTCCTGGACGCCTACGACTTCCGTCGGCATCGCCGCCTGCTCGACGTCGGCGGCGGCGAGGGCACGTTCCTGGCCGCCGTCGCGCAGCGCGTGCCCGAGCCTCGCACTTCATCGCTGTTCGACCTGCCGCCGGTGGCCGACGCGCGCGCGCGCGCGGCTCGCGGCCGAGGGCCTCGGCGCATCGGGTCGACGTGCGCGGCGGCGACTTTCTCGACCGACGCGCTGCCGGCCGGCGCGGACGTCGTCACGCTCGTGCGCGTGCTGCACGACCACGACGACGCGGCGGCGCTGCGTGCTGCTGCGCGCCGCGCACGCGGCGCTGCCGCCGGGCGGCACGCTGCTGATCGCCGAGCCGATGCGCGGGTGCCGCCGGCGCGGAGCCGATGGGCGACGCCTATTTCGGCTTCTACCTGCTGGCGATGGGCAGGGCCGGCCGCGCACGGCGGGCGAAGTCGGCGACGCTGGCCACGCAGGCCGGCTTCGCGACGGCCGCGGCGGTGCCGACCCGGATGCCGCTGCAGACGGGACTGGTCGTCGCGCGCCGGGGCCAGTTTGACAACCAACATTTACACGAAAAAGTGTTAATACAACTTGACATGTAATTAAGTAACGCTAGACTGACACAACGGTCGTCAAGTCGACGCTCAACCCGACCGGCGATCGTCGGCGCGGCGATCAAGGCAGCAGCCAAGGAGGCACGGCGGATGGACACCCTTGCGGTGGTACTGGAGGAGCCGGAAACGCTGGTGCTTGAGCCGCCTCGATCTATCGCCGCCGGGCGACGAGGACGTCGTCGTCGACATCGAGTGGAGCGGCATCAGCACCGGCACCGAGCGCCTGCTCTGGACCGGCAGGATGCCGCCGTTCCCCGGCATGGGCTATCCGCTGGTGCCCGGCTACGAGTCCGTCGGGCGCGTCCGCAGCGGCGGGGCCGAAGGCCCGTGCCGCAGTCGGCGACCGCGTGTTCGTGCCCGGCGCGCGCTGCTTCGGCGAGGTGCGCGGACTCTTCGGCGGCGCGGCCAGCGCGTCGTCGTTCCCGGCGCCGCGTCGTGCCCATCGCGGAAGCGCTCGGCGAGCGAGGGCGTGCTGCTCGCGCTCGCCGCCACCGCGTATCACGCGATCGCACGCTCGGGACGGCCGCGCGCGCCCGACCTCATCGTCGGCCACGGCGTGCTCGGCCGGCTGCTGGCGCGCCTCGCGCTGCTCGCGGCGGCGAGCGCCCGATCGTCTGGGAGCGCAACCCGGACCGCGCACGACGGCGCGCGTCGGCTACCAGGTCGCTCGACCCGGCCGCCGACGCGCGCCGCGACTACCGCGCGATCTACGACGTCAGCGGCGACGCGTCGCTGCTCGACACGCTGATCGCGCGGCTGGCGCCCGGCGGCGAAATCGTGCTCGCCGGCTTCTACAGCGAGCCGCTCGTCGTTCGCGTTCCCGCCGGCGTTCATGCGCGAAGCGCGCATCCGCATCGCCGCGGAGTGGCAGGAGGCGCGACCTCGTCGCCGTCAAGCGCGCTGGCCGAATCGGGGCGGCTGTCGCTCGACGGCCTCATCACGCATCGGCAGGACGCCGCAGGCCGCGCCCGCCGCCTACCGCACGGCGTTCGGCGATCCCGGCGTGCCTGAAGATGGTCCTCGACTGGAGAGCGTGCGCATGAGTGAGTCGAAGCCTGCGGCACCGCACGGCGCCCGCGTCGTGCAGTTCGCGATGAAGCAGCAGCTGCGCGCCGAGGCCGCGCATCGAGCCCGATCCGGTCGCGACCGGCGCCGGTGACCAAGGACAACGCAGATCATCGCGATCTACGGCAAGGGCGGCATCGGCAAGAGCTTCACGCTCGCCAACCTGTCCTACATGATGGCGCAGCAGGGCAAGAAGGTGCTGCTGATCGGCTGCGATCCCAAGAGCGACACGACGTCGCTGCTGTTCGGCGGCCGCGCCTGCCCGACGATCATCGAGACGTCGTCGAAGAAGAAGCTCGCCGGCGAAGCGGTGCAGATCGGCGACGTCTGCTTCAAGCGCGACGGCGTGTTCGCGATGGAGCTGGGCGGTCCCGAAGTCGGCCGCGGCTGCGGCGGACGCGGCATCATCCACGGCTTCGAGCTGCTCGAGAAGCTCGGCTTCCACGAGTGGGGCTTCGACTACGTGCTGCTCGACTTCCTGGGCGACGTGGTCTGCGGCGGCTTCGGCCTGCCGATCGCGCGCGACATGTGCCAGAAGGTGATCGTCGTCGGCAGCAACGACCTGCAGTCGCTCTACGTCGCGAACAACGTCTGCTCGGCGGTCGAGTACTTCCGCAAGCTCGGCGGCAACGTCGGCGTCGCCGGCATGGTCATCAACAAGGACGACGGCACCGGCGAGGCCGCGGCGTTCGCCGACGCGCGCCGGCATCCCGGTGCTGGCCGCGATCCCCGCGCACGACGACATCCGCCGCAAGAGCGCGAACTACGAGATCATCGGCCGTCCCGGCACGCGAGTGGGCGTCCGCTGTTCGAGACGCTCGCGCAGAACGTCGCCGACGCGCCGCCGGTGCGGCCGACGCCGCTGACGCAGGACGAGCTGCTCGGCCTGTTCTCCGGCGACGCGGTCGGCCGCGACGTCGTGCTCGAGCCCGCGACGCAGTTCGACATGTGCGGCAGGAGCGACGATCGCGAAGCCGTCGCTCGAAGTGGTCTACGACACCGTCTGAGCGCGCGCCAGTCGCGACCTGCCACGCTGCCGCCGATGCGCCGTCCCGAGACCGCGCCGCGAATCCGGCCGCTGACGCGGCCGACGGCCTCGGCTGCCATGCGGGCAAGGACGCGATGCGCGCGGCGGCGAACGCGGCCGGCAAGAGCGAGACGCTCGACCGCTACGCGCGCGACTACCCGAAGGGCCCGCACGACCAGCCGCAATCGATGTGCCCGGCGTTCGGCTCCCTGCGCGTCGGCCTGCGCATGCGGCGCACCGCGACCGTGCTGTCGGGCTCGGCCTGCTGCGTGTACGGCCTGACGTTCACGTCGCATTTCTACGGCGCGCGCCGCACGGTCGGCTACGTGCCGTTCAACTCCGAGACGCTCGTCACCGGCAAGCTGTTCGAGGACATCCGCGAGGCGGTGTACAAGCTCGCCGACCCCGCGAACTACGACGCGATCGTCGTCACCAACCTGTGCGTGCCGACGGCGTGCGGCGTGCCGCTGCAGCTGCTGCCGAAGGAGATCAACGGCGTGCGCATCATCGGCATCGACGTGCCGGGCTTCGGCGTGCCGACGCATGCGGAGGCGAAGGACGTGCTCGCCGGCGCGATGCTGCAGCTACGCGCGCACCGAGGCCGAGCAGGGCCCGGTGGCGGCGCCGCGCGGCGGACGTTCGCGCCAAGCCGACGATCACGCTGCTCGGCGAAATGTTCCCGGCCGATCCGGTCGGCATCGGCATGATGCTGGAGCCGATGGGCCTGGCCGCCGGCCCGGTGGTGCCGACGCGCGAATGGCGCGAGCTCTACGCGGCGCTCGACTGCGCCGCCGTCGCGGCGATCCATCCGTTCTACACGGCCAGCGTGCGCGAGTTCGCCGCGGCGGGCCGCCCGATCGTCGGCTCCGCGCCGGTCGGCGACGACGGCACCGAGGCCTGGCTGCAGGCGATCGGCGTGCGCGGCCAACGTCGCGCAGGAACGGATCGACGCCGCGAAGAACCGCGTGCTGCCGGCGATCCGCGGCGCGCTCGCGAAGATGCCGATCAAGGGCCGCATCACGCTGTCCGGCTACGAGGGCTCGGAGCTGCTCGTCGCGCGCCTGCTGGTCGAGAGCGGCGCCGACGTCCGCTACGTCGGCACCGCCTGCCCGCGCACGCCGTGGAGCGCCAACGACCGCGAGTGGCTCGAGGCGAAGGGCGTGCACGTCCAGTATCCGCGCGTCGCTCGAGCAGGACCTGGCGGCGATGCGCGAGTTCGCAGCCGGACCTCGCCATCGGCACGACGCCGGTCGTGCAGAAGGCGAAGGAAGCGCACGATCCCGGCGCTCTACTTCACCAACCTCATCTCGGCGCGGCCGCTGATGGGGCCGGCCGGCGCGGGCTCGCTCGCGCAGGTCGTCAACGCCGCGCTTGCGAACAAGCCGCGCTTCGCCGCGATGAAGGAGTTCTTCGCCGGTGTCGGCGACGGGCCATGCCGCCGGCGTCTGGGAGGACGACGCCGCGCGACCGGCCCGAGTTCCGCGAGCAGTACAAGCGCCAGATCGTCAAGATGGTGAAGAAGCGCAAGGCCGAGGAGATGAGCTGAGCGCCGCGCGCGCACGCGCACCGACGGAGTGGCGGCGATCGTGCGAGCATGCTGGTCCTCGACCACGATCGCGCGGGCGGCTACTGGGGCGCCGTCTACGTCTTCACGGCGATCAAGGGCCTGCAGGTCGTCATCGACGGCCCGGTCGGCTGCGAGAACCTGCCGGTGACGTCGGTGCTGCACTACACCGACGCGCTGCCGCCGCACGAGCTGCCGATCGTCGTCACCGGCCTCGTCGGAGGAGAACCTGGGCCGCGAAGGGCACCGAGGGCGCGATGAAGCGCGCGCACGCAGACGCTCGATCCCGACCTGCCGGCCGTCGTCGTCACCGGCTCGATCGCCGAGATGATCGGCGGCGGCGTGACGCCGGAAGGCACGAACATCCAGCGCTTCCTGCCGCGCACGATCGACGAGGACCAGTGGCAGTGCGCCAATCGCGCGATGTACTGGCTGTGGACCGAGTACGGCAGCAAGAGCGGCCCCACGCCCGCGCGCTCGCCGCGCGCCGGAAGGCGCGAAGCCGCGCGTCAACATCATCGGCCCGAGCTACGGCACGTTCAACATGCCGTCCGACCTGCCGAGATCCGGCGCCTGGTCGAAGGCATCGGTGCCGAGGTCAACATGGTGTTCCCGCTCGGCAGCCACCTCGCCGACGTGCGCAGCCTGGCCGACGCCGACGTCAACGTCTGCATGTACCGCGAGTTCGGCCGCATGCTGTGCGAGGCGCTCGACCGGCCCTACCTGCAGGCGCCGATCGGCCTGCACAGCACGACGAAGTTCCTGCGCACGCTCGGGCGAACTGCTCGGCCTCGATCCCGAGCCCTTCATCGAGCGCGAGAAGCACACGACGATCAAGCCGATCTGGGATCTGTGGCGCTCGGTGACGCAGGACTTCTTCGGCACCGCGAGCTTCGCCATCGTCGCCAACGAGACCTACGCGCGCGGCCTGCGCCACTTCCTCGAGGACGAGATGGGCCTGCCGTGCAGCTTCGCGGTGTCGCGCAAGCCCGGCGTCAAGACCGACAACGAGGCGGTGCGCAAGCTCGATGCGCGAGAAGCCGCCGCTCGTGATGTTCGGCAGCTACAACGAGCGCATGTACCTGGCCGAGTGCGGCGCGCGCGCGACCTACATCCCGGCGTCGTTCCCCGGCGCGATCATCCGCCGCCACACCGGCACGCCGTTCATGGGCTACGCCGGCGCGACCTACGTCGTGCAGGAAGTCTGCAACGCGCTGTTCGACGCGCTGTTCCACATCCTGCCGCTCGGCACCGAGCTCGACAGGGTCGAGGCGACGCCGTCGCGGCTGCACGCCGAGCTGCCGTGGGACGACGACGCGAAGGCGGCGCTCGACGCGATCGCTCGACGCGCAGCCGGTGCTCGTCCGCATCTCCGCCGCCAAGCGGCTGCGCGACCGCGCCGAGCGCGACGCGCGCGCGCGCCGGCGAAGACCGAGGTCACCGCCGAGCGCGCGTGGCGAGCGCGCGCAGTCGCGCATCGATCAGACGGGGTGCCGGCATGAGCCGCGGCTCCATCTGTCGCGAATTCGGCCGCGACGCTGCGCGCGGACGGCAGCGTGCGTCGCGGCGGCAGTTCGCCGCGACGATCCCATGCCGCGCGGGAGTGGCGCGGTAACGGCCGAAAGGCCATAGCGGAGGTTGCACCTATGGCTGATAAGACAAGGCTCGCTGTCGGGCTTGACGGAAGGCGAAGCGAAGGAGTTCCACGGCATCTTCGTGACCAGTTTCATCATCTTCACGGTGATCGCGATCGTCGCGCACTTCCTGGTGTGGCAGTGGCGGCCCGTGGCTCCCCGGTGCGAAGGGCTACTCGTCGTTGGTCGACAGCGTGCAGGTCGCTGCGGCCGGCATCCTGCCGTTCCTGGGATAGGAGGAGAGAACATGTGGCGGATTTGGCTTCTTTTCGATCCGCGCAGAACGCTGGTCGCGCTGTTCATCTTCCTGTTCGCGCTGGCGCTGGTGATTCACTTCATCCTGCTCAGCACCGACCGGTTCAACTGGCTCGAAGGTCCGAAGGCGAGGGTCGCGGCGTGCGCAGATGTCGCCCGTGCCGGCCGCGGCCGCCGCCGCGCAGAAGTAGCGGCGCACCACCGCGGACGGCGGACGCGAGGCCGGCGTCAAGCCGGCCGGTTCGTCCGCCGCGGTTCGCTGCAGGCACGTCCGGATCGCCGCGCGGCGCATTCCGACTCGAGGGAGTCTGACGATGGCGATGCTGAGTTTTGAAAGAAAGTACCGGGTCCGCGGCGGCACGCTGCTCGGCGGCGACCTGTTCGACTTCTGGGTCGGGCCGTTCTACGTCGGCTTCTTCGGCGTCACGACGATCTTCTTCTCGCTGGTCGGCACGCTGCTGATCGTCTGGGGCGCGGCGCAGGGCCCGACGTGGAACCTCTGGCAGATCAACATCGCGCCGCCCGACCTGAAGTACGGGCTGGCGTTCGCGCCGCTGAAGGAAGGCGGCCTCTGGCAGATCATCACGATCTGCGCGATCGGCGCGTTCGTGTCGTGGGCGCTGCGCGAGGTCGAGATCTGCCGCAAGCTCGGCATCGGGCTATCACGTGCCGTTCGCGTTCGGCGTCGCGATCTTCGCCTACGTCACGCTGGTCGTGATCCGCCCGGTGCTGCTGGGCGCATGGGGACACGGCTTCCCGTACGGCATCATGAGCCACCTCGACTGGGTGTCGAACACCGGCTACCAGTACCTGCACTTCCACTACAACCCGGCGCACATGCTCGCGGTCAGCTTCTTCTTCACGACGACGCTGGCGCTGTCGCTGCACGGCTCGCTGATCCTGTCGGCGACCAATCCGGAGAAGGGCGAGGCGGTCAAGACCGCGGAGCACGAGAACACGTTCTTCCGCGACACGTCGGCTACTCGATCGGCACGCTCGGCATCCACCGCCTCGGGCTGTTCCTCGCGCTGTCCGCCGGCTTCTGGAGCGCGGTCTGCATCGTCATCAGCGGCCCGTTCTGGACGCGCGGCTGGCCGGAGTGGTGGAGCTGGTGGCTCAACCTGCCGATCTGGCGCTAACCGCGAGGGAACCGCCATGGCCGAATATCAGAACATCTTCACGCGCGTGCAGGTCGCAGGACGCCGCCTACGACGGGCGTGCCGCTGCCGCGCGGCAGCTGATCCGCGCCATGGGCAAGCCGTTCTTCGTCCTACCTGGTTCGGGCAGATTCGGCGACGCGCAGATCGGGCCGATCTACCTCGGCTGGACCGGGCTCGCGTCGCTGCTCTGCGGCTTCATCGCGATCGAGATCATCGGGCTCAACATGTGGGCGTCGGTGAACTGGGACCCGATCCAGTTCGTCCGCCAGCTGCCGTGGCTCGCGCTCGAGCCGCCGCCGCCCGCCATACGGCCTCCACATCCCGCCGCTGAACGAGGGCGGCTGGTGGCTGATGGCCGGCTTCTTCCTCACGACGTCGATCCTGCTGTGGTGGGTGCGCATGTACCGGCGCGCGCGCGCGCTTGGCCTGGGCACGCATGTCGCGTGGGCGTTCGCCGCCGCGATCTGGCTCTACCTCGTGCTGGGCTTCATCCGGCCGATGCTGATGGGCAGCTGGGGCGAGGCGGTGCCGTTCGGCATCTTCCCGCACCTCGACTGGACCGCGGCGTTCTCGATCCGCTACGGCAACCTGTTCTACAACCCGTTCCACATGCTGTCGATCGCCTTCCTCTACGGCGCGACGCTGCTGTTCGCGATGCACGGCGCGACGATCCTGGCGGTCAGCCGCTTCGGCGGCGAGCGCGAGATCGAGCAGATCGTCGACCGCGGCACGGCGTCCGAGCGCGCCGCGCTGTTCTGGCGCTGGACGATGGGCTTCAACGCGACGATGGAATCGATCCATCGCTGGGCGCTGGTGGTTCGCCGTGCTGTGCCCGCTCACCGGCGGCATCGGCATCCTGCTCACCGGCACCGTCGTCGACAACTGGTACCTGTGGGCGGTCAAGCACGGCGTCGCGCCGTCCTATCCGCACGTGTTCCCGCCGGTGCTCGATCCGGCCGCTGCTGCCGGGAGCGTCGCAATGAACGCGCCCGTGCGTCGTTGCGTCCCGCGCTGTTCGTCGCTCGCGGTCGTCGCGCTGACCGCCGGCTGCGAGCGTCCGCCGGTCGACACCGTGCAGCGCGGCTATCGCGGCGTGGGCATGGTCGAGGTCTACAACCCGCGCACACTGGCGACGCAGGCGGCGCGCAACGTGGTGCCCGCGCCGCGTGCCCGCCGCGGCGCCCGGCGGGCCGCCGGCGAGCGCGGTCTTCAAGAACGTGCAGGTGCTGGACGACCTGTCGCGTCGGCGAGTTCACGCGCCTGATGGTCGCGATGACCGAGTGGGTCGTCGCCGCAGCAGGGCTGCGCCTACTGCCACGCCGACGAGCGACCTCGCGTCCGATACGCTGTACACGAAGGTCGTCGCGCGGCGGATGCTGCAGATGACGCGCCACATCAACGCGGACTGGAAGCAGCACGTCGCCGACACCGGCGTCACCTGCTACACCTGCCACCGCGGCCAGCCGGTGCCGGCAGACATCTGGTTCACCGATCCGGGCCCGGTGACGGCGACGGGCGTGGCGGGCAACCGCGCCGGCCAGAACATGCCCGCGCCGCAGGTCGGGCCTGACGTCGCTGCCCTTCGATCCGTTCACGCCGTTCCTCGACCAGCGCAACCAGATCCGCGTGGTGTCGACGACGGCGCTGCCCGCAGGGCAACCGGCAGTCGATCAAGCAGACCGAGTGGACCTATTCGCTGATGATGCACATGTCGCGAGGCGCTGGGCGTCAACTGCACGTTCTGCCACAACACGCGCTCGTTCGCGTCGTGGGACGGCAGCACGCCGCAGCGCGCCACCGCGTGGCACGGCATCCGCATGGTGCGCGACATCAACGAGAACTACCTCGACCCGCTGAAGGGCACCTATCCGGCGGCGCGGCTGGGCCCGAGGGCGACGCGCCGAAGGCCAACTGCGCGACCTGCCACCAGGGCGTGTACAAGCCGCTGTACGGCGCGCCGATGGTGAAGGACTATCCGGAGCTGCTGCGCACGAAGGCGCCCGCGGCGGCGGCCGCGCCGCCCGCGGACCCGACGGTGGCGGTTGCGATCGTCACGATCGACCTCGTCAAGTTCTACTTCGCGACGGGCAAGTCGGACCTGCCGGCGAACGCGCAGTCCGCGCTCGACACGCTGGCGAAGGCGGCGCCGGAGAAGAAGATCGTCATTTCCGGCTACCACGATGCGCAGGGAAGCCAGGCGCAGAACGAGGAACTCGCGAAGCAGCGCGCGTTCGCCGTGCGCGACCAGCTGCGCCTCGTCGGCGTGGGCGAGCAGCGGATCGTGCTGATGAAGCCCGTCGCGACGCAGGGTGGCGCCGGGCAGGACAATCCGGAGGCGCGCCGCGTCGAGGTCAGCCTGCAGTAGCCGGAGTCCCGCGGTACAGGGCGAGGGCCGCGCGATGCGCGGCCCTTGCCGTTTCGGACGTCGTTGCCTCGAGCATCCCGCACGGAGTACATTGCCGTGCGTAGCCTGCCCGACCGGGCACGTGCCGGATGACCCGCAGGAGGCCGCGATGTACAAGCGCATAGTGCTGGCGTACGACGGTTCCGAGTCCGGGCAGAAGGCGCTGCTCGACTGTCGGGACATCGCACAGTGGAGCGACGCGGAGCTGCATCTGGTCGCCGTCATGCCGTCACTGGCGATGCACCTGGCCGTCGAGGGCGGCGGCTACGACGCCGCCGCCGATGCGCAGATGCAGGCAACGTACCGAACGATCCTCGACGATGGCCTGCGGCGGCTCGCGGAGTCCGGCCACGCACCCCGCGGCGAACTGCGGGTCGGGGACTCGGTCCGCGAGATCACGCAACATGCGCGCAACATCGGCGCGGACCTGATCGTCGTCGGTCACAGGCACCTCGATGGGTGGGCGGCGCGATGGTGGCGCGGCGCCACGTCGCCGGCGCTGATCGAGCACGCGCACTGCAGCGTGCGGTCGTGGTCATCCGCTGACATGCGCGCGGTTGCGCGCGCGGAAGCGATGCGCGTCGCCGCCGGCGCCGCGCAGCACGCGCGCTCGCGAATCGCGCCGGAACCACGTGTCGGCGCCAGCCGCGATGCCGAGATCGCCGCGACGCCGACCTCTACTGTGCGAGCGCGACCTGCGTGCAGGGTGGCCTGCGATGGCCGCCGGCAGCCGCTCGAGCCGGTGAGCACGCGGCATCGTCCTGCGCATGCGCGAGCGTCGCCAGAGCTGATCGGCGGCTCGCGTCTCGGCCTGTCCGCTGGCGGCTCGGCCAGCGGCTCGCCGCTGTCGCGCGAGGGCCGCGACGCGTCGGCTGTCGATCCTGCCGGCCTGACGGCGTCCAGGGCGGCCGGCGCGAGACTGCGTCGACGGCTGACCAGCGGCACGCGAAGGCCCACGTCCACAGTGCGTTCGCGGGCAGCGGCAGCACCAGGAACCAGTGCTCGAGCATGGCCAGGACGAGCAGCGTGCCGGCGAACGTGCCGGCCGCGGCGTCGAAGTCCCGTGCGTCCGCGGCGCCAGCGCCTGCTCCCAGATGACGACCGCGACGACGGTCGCGACGGTCACCGAGAACGGGAAACAGCAGGTTCATCGGCCGCCGCGCGAAGTACGTCTGCGAGGTAGCGCAGGTGCGGCGGCAGGAGCTCGTCGCTCAGGTTGCGCACGCCGAGGAACAGGTTGAGCTTGGCGCTCTGGCGCATCGCCCAGAGCATCGACGAAGGTCCAGACGCCGACCGGGTTCGGCGCGCTCCACGTCATCGCGAGCACCAGCACGCCGAGCACGATGAGCGCGAACTCGTGGTAGCAGGATCGCCTGCAGCGCGCATGCACGAAGCGCTGCGCCTCGCTGCTGCCGGGCGGGCAGGGCGCGCGCGCGCGGCCCGGTCACGTAGCCCAGCAGGAAGCGCGACCTCCTGCCAGCCCCAGACGCCGACCGCGCAGGTGAACGCCAGGTAGGCGCCGGCGACGGTCGTGTCGCCGCGCGTCGCGGCGAGCCCGTAGAGCGCGGCCGACCAGCACCACCGTCGCGCCGGCCATCGTGTCCAGCGGAACGTGCGGCGCGGCAGCCCGTCGAGGTACAGGATCACGCCCGTGCTGAACCACCACACGAACAGCGTGTAGAGGACGGGCGGCGACGTATCGCGGACATGCAGCGCGCGCGCTACCAGGTCGGCGCGAGCCGCACGTCCTGCGGCAGCGCGTTGGCGCTTCGCCGGCAGCACGTACAGGCGCGCGAACGTGACGCCGGCCGGCCACGCGCCAGCCCGGCGCGCTTGACGCCGCCCACCATGCCGCCGCGCGCCTTCGCGGCGGCGCTCGCGTCGCCGATCCGGCGCAGCCGCTCGAGGCCGGCGCGGAAGCGCGGATCGTCGAGGTCGAGCGTCAGCGGGAACACCTGCCGCGAGATCTCCGACGTGATGCGGAACACCTCGAAGTCGTACTCGGTCGGATCGAAGCCCAGCGCCTTGTGGAACTCCGGGCCGCGCGTGGTCGCGCACGTACATCGTCGCGAACACCGCGAGCACGAAGAAGCGGATCCACAGCTTGTTGACGCCGGTCAGCAGCTTCGGATTGGCGCGCATCAGCAGCGCGAACGCCTCGCCGTGGCGGAACTCGTCGTTGCACCACTTCTCGAACCACTGGAAGATCGGGTGGAAGCGCAGCTCCGGATGGCGCTCGATCTGGCGGTAGATCGTGATGTAGCGCGCGTAGCCGATCTTCTCGGACAGGTAGGTCGCGTAGAAGATGAACTTGGGCCGGAAGTACGTGTACTTCTTCGCGCGCGTCAGGAAGCCCAGGTCGACGCCGATGCCGAAGTCCTTCAGCCACTGGTTGATGAAGCCGGCGTGGCGCGCCTCGTCGCGCGTCATGTAGCCGAAGAGCTCGCGCATGTCCGGGTTGCTGCACGCGCTTCTTGATCTCGGCAGTAGAGCACGCAGCCGGAGAACTCGGCGGTGACCGAGCTGATCAGGAAGTCCGAGAACTCGCGGTACAGCCCTTCGGGCAGCTGCGAATAGTCGCCGTCCATGTCGGCCGGGCGCTCGAAGTGGCCGCGATTCGCGTCGCGCTCGAACTCCTCCATCAGCGCGTCCCACTGCGTGCGCACCGGCGCGATGTCGATGCGGTCGAGCGCCGCGAAGTCGGTCGTGTAGAAGCGCGGCGTCAGCAGCGTGTCCTCGAGCGCCTTGCTGCGTCGCTTCGTTCGGCGCCATCTCGCGTTCCGTGGTCGTCATGGCTTCCTCCCAGAGGCCCGCGCGTCGAGTGGCGCCGGCGAGAAACTGACTTCGTAGAGTTCGGTCAACTCGAACCAGCTGCGCGTGCGCGTCCACCAGCGCGCGAGGCAGCCCGCGCGCGCCGGACCGTTGCCACGCGCGTCGCGACCGAGCGCTCGCCGAACGCGAACGCCCGCGGGTGCGTCGTGGATCAGCACGCGGTCGCCGGGTTCGACGTCGAGTCCCGTCGAGTTCGACGTGCGCGTGCAGCGCTTCCGCCGTATGCGCGACGTCGATCGTGCACGCGCACGTCGACGGTGCGCCGCAGCAGGCCGCTCATCGCGGCGACGACCTGGCAGTGCCAGCAGTTGCGCGAACACCGCCGCGTTCGTCGGCCCGAACGACTCGAGATCGACGCGGCGACCGGTGGCGGGATCCTCGAGCGTCAGGCGGCCGTCGGCCCGGCCGATGAGCCGGAACGGCGGCTCGGCGGCCGATGCCCGAGCGCTTGCGCTCGCGCGCGAGGCCGCGCAGCGTGCCGCGCAGGAAGCCGTTGGTGCCGGGTGCGACCGTCGTCGACCCGCGGTGCCGCTGCGCGGGTCCACGACGTCGATGCCGCCATCCTGCCGGTCGGCGAAGCGGAACTCGCGCACTTCCATCGTCGCGGCGTCCGGGACATGCGACGCTCCCACGCCGGTGACGCGCACCAGCGCGACGGCGAGCAGCGCGACACACCAGGAGCGCCGCAGCACCGCAGCAGCGGTGCGCGCGGGAACGGGCCATCGCGTGAATTCGGCCATCGTCGGTCTCCGTCAGTTCGCTGAGCACGGGCAGGCCGGACGGCGTGCGCGTGTCCTGTCCGCGGCCGTGCGGATTCGCGTCGACGACGGTCCGCGCAACGCGTGCCGGCGTGGTCGGCCAGCGCGCGGCGACAGCAGCTCGGCGACGCGCGGGCGCTTCGGCGATCGCAGCGCAGCATCGGCTGCGGGCCGCGCGACCCGCCACGGCCGCACATGCGGCCACAGGTGCAGCCACGCGATGTACGTGTCGCCGCCATGACGCGAACGGCAGGTCGCCGGTGCCGTCGGCGTAGGCGCGCACGCTGGCGCGCCTCGACGAGACGGAACGGCACGTTGAGCGTCACCGACAGCACGATGCCGATGCGCATGACGACCCGGCGGTCGGTGATCGTGTAGATCGCCGTGCGCGCGCGACAGCCACGCGAGCAGCGCGATCACGCCGAGCGCCACGCCGACCAGCGGCAGCAGCCATGCGGCGGACACCAGCGCGCTGCCGAGCGATGCGCCATCGGCGACCGCGAAGGCGGCGCGCAGCAGCAGGATCGCACCGAAGTAGACGACGAGCTTGCGCGCGTGAAACGCGTGCACGAACAGGCTCTGCCAGCGCGGCGCGCCTTGCCACAGCAGCCGTTCGCCATCGGGCAGCGGCTCGGCCAGTCCCGTGATGTGGTCGGCCATGGTCGCGATCAGAACAGGGGTTCGCTGCGGGACGGTTCGGCGTAGAGCGTGCCGCCGCCGTAGTAGGCGGTGATCCGGTCCTCCTCGCGCAGCGTCACGAGGTCGGGCTGCGCGAGCGCCGGCACGCCCGCGAACTGGCGCGCCGAGGATCGCCTTCACGACGACTTCCGCCGCGGCCGTTGATCCGGGTGAAGTTGACCGGCAGCAGCACGTGGCGAACGCCCTGGGGCGCCGCCACCTCGACCTCGAGGTAGCGGAAGATGGCCTCCGAGCGGTCGACCCACAGGTCGCGCACCACGCCGCCCACGACGCCGTCGGCGCCGACGACCGCGTGTCCGCGCGGATCCGGGTCCGCGTCGATCGACGTCGAAGGCGGGCGCGACGCGCAGCGGCACGATCTTCGGCGCGCCGTCGACCGTCAGGTCGGGCGTGTCGGCGCGGTTCGCGTAGGCGCCCGGGCCGACGCCGTCGCGCATCGGGTCGCCGGTCGGCTCGAGCGGCGCGCCGAGCCACGGTCCGATCGGCTCGGCCGCGACGGGCCGGGTGTCGGCGCCGCCGCCGCTCGTCATGCCACGCGACAGGATCCGCGTGCGTTCGGCCGGCATCGCCGGCCAGCCCTGCACGCTGATGCGAGCCGGAGCGGTCGGACTCGAGCGGATAGCCCTCGCGCTTGTCCTCGCGGCGCAGGTAGAAGATGAGCCGCGCGAAGAAGATCCAGAACGCGTACAGCGCGAGCTGCGCGACGTCGATGTACTGCGTGATGGCGCCTGTGGGCATGATGACCTCCGTGGGACGGGACGGGCTAGCCTGGAAATTCGGCCAGGCCGAAACTGGTGGTGGGCCGCGCGGCCGGCGCGGAACGGTTGCGGACGAGCGGGCCGATCGCGACGAGCGTGGCGAACAGCAGCGCGATCTCGATGTGGTAGACGAAGCTGTAGCCGGCGCCGGGTCCGGTCAGGGCCGGCCCGAGCGTGCCCTGCGCCGCGAGCGCGGCGACGACGTCGCGCAGGGCGCCGCCCAGCGCGATCGCGAGGCCGGCCGCGGTCGCCTGCACCGCGCCCCAGGCGCCGAGCGCCAGGCCGTTGCCCGCCGTCCGGTCGAGCGCCATCGCCGCCGTCAGCGTGCCGACCGCGAACAGGCCGCCGCCGAAGCCGATCAGGACCGTGCCGATGCGGAACAGGAACGCCGATTCGAGCGGGGCGGCGAAGATCACGGCCGCGAAGGCGAAGATGCCGGCGAGCGCGCCGTAGCCGGCGAGCCGATGCGGGTCGGCGCCGTCGCTCAGCAAGTGCGCGGCGAGCGTGAAGGCCGACGAGCGCGCCGCACGCCAGCAGCGCGGTCAGCGTCGTCGTGGCGCCGACGCCGAGCATGCAGGATCTGGCCGCCGTAGGGCTCGAGCAGGATGTCCTGCATGCTGAACGCCGCCGTGCCGAGGCCGACGGCGACGAGCAGCCGCACGGCGCTGCGGCTCGCCGCGAAGCGCGCGCCACGACGCGCGGAAAGTCGGGACGTGCCCGTTCGGGGTCGGTCCGCGCGGGATCGCGCGCCTCCTGCTTCCACAGCGCGACGATGTTGAGCACCATCGTCAGCAGCGCCGCGCCCTGGATCACCTGGATCAGGCGGACCTGGCTGAAATTGGCGAGCAGCGCGCCGAAGAGGAGGCCGCTGCCGACCATGCCGACCAGCAGCATCACGTACAGCAGCGCCACGACGCGCGGTCGCGCGGCCTCCGGCGCGAGATCGGTGGCGAGCGCCAGGCCGGCGGTCTGCGTGGTGTGCAGGCCGGCGCCGACCAGCAGGAACGCGAGCGCGGCGCCGATCTGGCCGATCACGACCGGGCCGTGCGTGTCGCCCGACAGGACGATCAGCGCGAACGGCATGATCGCGAGGCCGCCGAACTGCAGCAGCGTGCCGAACCAGATGTACGGCACGCGCCGCCAGCCGAGCACCGAGCGGTGCGTGTCGGAGCGGAAGCCGATCAGCGCGCGGAACGGCGCGAACACCAGCGGCAGCGAGACCATCAGCGCGACGAGCCAGGCCGGCACGCCCAGCTCGACGATCATCACGCGGTTCAGCGTGCCGATCAGCAGCACGAGCGCCATGCCGACCGAGACCTGGAACAGCGACAGCCGCAGCAGCCGCGGCAGCGGCAGCTCCGGCGTGGCGGCGTCGGCGAACGGCAGGAAGCGCGGCCCGAGGCGGGTCCAGCCGCGCGCCAGCGCTGCGTTCACGCGGTTCATCGGCGCACGAGCTCCAGCGCCTGCGAGGTGTAGAAGCCGCACGCGATCCGCTCGCGTGCGGCCCGGTGCGAACGCGGCCAGCGTCGGGTCCGCGGCGATGCAGCCGCCGCAGCGTCGGCCTCGGCGACCGGCTCGATCGCCGGCGCGCGGTCGCCGCGCGGGAACAGGCGGCCGACCGCGTGCATCACGGCGAGCAGCGGCGTGCGCGGCGCGAAGGTGAACACGAGCGACGCGCGCGTGCGCGCCGCGAAGCCCGCGAGCACGCGCACGACGTCGGCGGCCTGGTAGTGGATCAGCGAATCCATCGCGACGACGTGGTCGAAGTCGCCGAGCGCCGGGTCGAGCATGTCGCCGACGTGGAAGTCGACGCGATCCGCGCCGAGGTCGCTGCGGCGCGCGCTCGCGCGCGAGCCCGACCAGCGTCGGCGACAGGTCGATCGCCACGACGTCGCGCGCCGCGCCGCGCCGCCTCGACCGCGAGCGCGCCGGTGCCGCAGCCGGCGTCGAGCACGCGGCGGCCGGCGAGGTCGGCCGGCAGCCAGTCGAGCAGCGTGCGCGCGCATCCGGTCGCGGCCGGCGCGCACGGTGGCGCGGATGCGGCCGACCGGCGCGTCGGAGGTCAGCCGCGTCCAGGCGTCGACGGCCGTGCGGTCGAAGTAGGTCTCGAGCTGGCCGCGGCGCTGCAGGTAGGAGGCGGTGGGCATCAGTCGAATCCCAGCAGGTCGAAGATCTCGCGGTCCTTCAGCGGCGCGGCGGCCAGCGGCTCGGTGCCGGCCCAGAGCGCTCGCCGCGAGGCGCAGGTACTCCTGCTTGCACGGCCTCGAGTTCCGGCGCGTCCTCCATCTCGAACAGCGTCGACTTCTTGAGCCGGCTCCGGCGGATCACGTCGAGATCGGGGAAGTGCGCCATCGTCTTCAGGCCGACGCGGTCGTTGAACTTCTCGATCTGGTCGGTCTCGGCGCTGCGGTTGGCGATCACGCCGCCGAGCCGCACGTTGTAGTTCTTCGACTTGGCCTGGATCGCCGCGACGATGCGGTTCATCGCGAAGATCGAGTCGAAGTCGTTGGCGGTGACGATCAGCGCGCGGTCGGCGTGCTGCAGCGGCGCGGCGAAGCCGCCGCACACCACGTCGCCGAGCACGTCGAAGATCACGACGTCGGTGTCCTCGAGCAGGTGGTGCTCCTTCAGCAGCTTCACCGTCTGGCCGACGACGTAGCCGCCGCAGCCGGTGCCCGCGGGCGGGCCGCCGGCCTCGACGCACATCACGCCGTTGTAGCCCTCGTAGACGAAGTCCTCGACGCGCAGTTCCTCGGCGTGGAAGTCGACCGTCTCGAGCACGTCGATCACCGTCGGCACCAGGCGCTTGGTCAGCGTGAACGTCGAGTCGTGCTTGGGGTCGCAGCCGATCTGCAGCACGCGCTTGCCGAGCTTGGAGAACGCGACCGACAGGTTCGACGACGTCGTGCTCTTGCCGATGCCGCCCTTGCCGTAGACGGCGAACACCTTGGCGGTGCCGATCTTCATGGCTCGGGTCGAGGTGGACCTGCACGCTGCCCTCGCCATCGGGGCGCTTGCGCGCGATCTTCATTTCCGACAGCGGAACGGTGGCGACGGTCATCGCGCGGTTCCCGTGGTTCTGCTGTTCATGCGGCAAGCCTCCCGTCGACGACGCCTTCGAGCCGGTCTTCGAGCTCCTCGCCGGCCCGGCGCAGTGCTTCGAGCATCGCGGCGTCGGGCGTCCAGTAGTTGCGCTCGTGCGCCTCGAGCAGGCGGTTGGCGACCTTCGCCGATGCGGTCGGATTGAGTGCCGCCAGGCGCTCGCGCATCGCGGGGTCGAGCACGAAGGTCTCGGTCAGCTGCTGGTAGACCCACGGCGCGACCTGGCCCGTGGTGGCCGACCAGCCCATCGTGTTGCGTGATGTGCGCCTCGATCTGCCGCACGCCCTCGTAGCCGTGCTGCGAGCATGCCCTCGTACCACTTCGGATTGAGCATGCGCGTGCGCGTCTCGAGCGCGACCTGCTCGGCGAGCGTGCGCACCGTGCCGTCGCCGCGCGTCTGGTCGCCGATGTAGACCGCGGCGTCGTCGCCGTTGCGCGCGCGGCGCACCGCGCGGCTGATGCCGCCCAGCGTGTCGAAGTAGTGGTCGACCGTCGTGACGCCGAGCTCGACCGAGTCGAGGTTCTGGTAGGCGAGCTCGACGCCGCGCGAGCACGCTTTGCAGCAGCTTGCCGCTGCGCGACGGGCTTGCCCGCCACGCCGTAGGCGAAGCCCTTGCGCCGCGTGTAGGTCTCGGCGAGTTCGTCCTCGTCGTCCCAGCCGCTGTTCTCGATCAGGTGGTTGACGTTGGAGCCGTAGGCGCCGTCGGCATTGCCGAACACGCGCAGCGCGGCGGTCTCGAGGTCGCAGCCGTGCTCGGCCTGGTAGGCGAGCGCGTGCTTGCGGACGAAGTTCCGCTCGGCGGGCTCGTCGGCGGACGCCGCGAGGAACGCGGCCTCGGCCAGCAGCTTGATCTGCAGCGGCAGCAGGTCGCGGAAGATGCCGGACAGCGTCATCACGACGTCGACGCGCGGCCGGCCGAGTTCGGCGAGCGGAATCAGCGTCGCGCCGGCGAGGCGGCCGTAGCTGTCGAAGCGCGGCGCGGCGCCCATCAGCGCCAGCGCCTGCGCGATCGGGCCGCCCTCGGTCTTCAGGTTGTCGGTGCCCCACAGCACGATCGCGATCGACTCGGGGAACGGCTTGCCGTCCGCCACGTGGCGCGCGAGCAGCCGCTCCGCCTGCTGCGCGCCGTCCGCGACGGCGAACGCGCTCGGGATCCGGAACGGATCGAAGCCGTGCAGGTTGCGGCCGGTCGGCAGGATCGCCGGCGTGCGCAGCAGGTCGCCGCCCGGCGCCGGCGCGATGAAGCGGCCGTCGAGCGCGTGCAGCAGCGCGGGCAATTCGTGCGTCGCGGGCGAGCAGGGCGTCGCTCGCCGCGAGTTCGACGAGCTTCGCGCCGGTCGGGCTGTCGGCGGCGATTCGATGGCGGGCGAGCACGGCCGCCGGGGCCTCGCCGGCGACGAGCGCCGCGATCGCCGCGCGCGACGGGGCGGCGTCGCCCGCGGCTTCCGCCATCGCGACCAGCAGGTCGACGCGCTCGTCGGCGGTCGGCGGCTTGCCGACGACGTGCAGGCCGTGCGGGATCAGCGTGTACTCGAGTTCCAGCAGCGCGCGTCACGAGCCGCGCGACCTCGGCGTCGGCGTCCGCGCCCCAGGCCGGTTCGGCGCGCGCGAGATCCAGCGTGGCCGCCTGCGCCTGGATCAGTTCGGCGAGCGACGCGCGCAGCGCGCGCGTCGTCCGGCGCCAGGCCGCGCCAGCGGTCGAGCGACTCCTTGAGATCGACCAGGCCGCGATAGAGGCCGGCGTGCGCGATCGGCGGCGTCAGGTAGCTGACCAGCGTCGCCGCCGCGCGGCGCTTGGCGATGAGGCCTTCCGACGGATTGTTGGCGGCGTACAGATAGATGTTCGGCAGGTCGCCGATCAGGCGGTCGGGCCAGCGGTCGCGGACAGACCGGCCTGCTTGCCCGGCATGAACTCGAGCGCGCCGTGGGTGCCGAAGTGCAGCACCGCGTGCGCGCCGAAGTCCTCGCGCAGGTAGCGGTAGAACGCCGAGAACGCGTGCGTCGGCGCGAAGCCCTTCTCGAACAGCAGGCGCATCGGGTCGCCTTCGTAGCCGAGGCTCGGCTGCACGCCGACGAACACGTTGCCGAACTGCGCGCCGAGCACGAACAGCGACGCGCCGTCGCTCTGCTGCCGGCCGGGCGCCGGACCCCACTGCGCCTCGATCTCGGCCAGATGCGGCTCGCGGCGCACGTGATCGTCGACCGGAATGCGCGCGTGCACGTTGGCGGGCGCGCCGAACGTCGCGGCATTGCCGCTGACGATGCGCTCGCGCAGGTGCGTCGACCGTGGCCGGCACCTCGACGTCGTAGCCGCCGGCGCGCAGCGCGTGCAGCGTCCGGTACAGCGACGCGAACACGCGAGGTACGCGGCGGTGCCCGTATTGCCGCCGTTGGGCGGAAAGTTGAACAGCACGATCGCGACCTTGCGCTGCGCCCGTTCCGAGCGGCGCAGCGCGACGAGCCGGGCGACGCGCGCGGCCAGCATCTCCGCGCGCTCGCCGCAGACGTGCATGTCGCGGTCGCCCCCCTTGGCGGCGAAGTTGCAGCGGCGCGGACAGCCGGTGCAGGCCGTGCCGGAACTGTCGGTGCGGCCGCCGAACACGATGGGTCCGGTGGCGCCGTCGAGTTCCGGAATCGCGACCATCATCGTGGCCTCGACCGGCAGCAGGCCGCGGTCCGACGCGCCCCACTGCTCGAGCGTCTGGAACTCGACCGGGGTCGCGCGAGGTACGGCACGTCGAGTTCGCCCGAGCATGTCGGCCGCGGCCTTCGCGTCGTTGTAGGCGGGGCCGCCGACCAGCGAGAAGCCGGTGAGCGAGACGAGCGCATCGATCGACCGGACGCCCGTCGCGCACGAAGAACTTCGCGATCGCGGGGCGCGCGTCGAGTCCGGTCGCGAAGGCGGGAACGACGTTGAGGCCGCGCGCCTCGAGCGCCGCGATGACGCCGTCGTAGTGGGCGGAGTTGCCGGCGAGCAGGTACGAGCGCATCAGCAGCAGGCCGACCGTGCCCGCGGCCGCCGTCGCGCGGCAGCGCGTCCGCGCGGCCGGCGATGCGTCCCGGGATGCGCGGGTGATAGACGCCGACTTCCGGATACTCGACCGGCGAGCGACGCCTTCAGCGTGCCGCGCAGCGCCGCGCGCGGGCCGTCGGCGTAGCGGTCGACCAGGAACTCGACCATGTTCGCGACGTTGGCCTCCGAGCCGGCGAGCCAGTACTGCAGCGTCAGGAAGTACGCGCGCACGTCCTGCGCGGTGCCGGGGATGAAGCGCAGGATCTGCGGAATCCGCCGCAGCATCGTCATCTGCGCGGCGCCCGCGGTCGTCTTCGCGTCCTGCTTCGGCGCGCAGCTTCTTGAGGAACGCGAGCGCGCCGCCGCCGGAACCGTCCATCGTGAACTTGCCCATGCGCGTCAGCCGCATCACCTCGCGGCCGACATCGCGCAGACCATCGCGTCGCAGTGGTCGCGCCGCGCCGCGAGCGCGGCCAGCACCGGCTGGAAGTGGTCCTCCATGAACAGCATCGTCGCGATCACGATGTCGCCGCTCGCGATGTCGGCGAGGCAGCGGTCCAGCGATCCGGCCTCGTGGCCCCATTCGGCCGCCGCGTGCACGGTCAGCGTGAGCCCGGGCAGCTTGCGCGCGAGCTCGACGCGCGCGCGGTCGGCGGCGCCCGCGAGGTGGCTGTCCATCGTCACGATCACGACCCGCACGGGGATCGCTTCAGCGGCCGAAGTGCGCTTTGGCATCGTAGAGGGTCTCGATCGGTGATGGTGGCGACGCCGCGTTCCTGCGCGAAGCGCTCGGTGTTGCGCCTCGCCTTGCCGCGGACGAAGAACGGGATCTTCGCGAGCTCGCGCTCGGCGTCGGGCGCCCAGGCGACGGGCGACGCGGTCACGCCGGCGGTGACGGGAGCGACCGCGACCGGCACGACGGCCGGCGCGGTCGCGCACCGTCGCCGCGTCGCTGCGCGCCGTCGCGGCGCCGCCCAGATGCGACGGCGCGGCATCGTCGTGGAACTCGAAGTCGTCGCGGAACATCGTGAGCAGGTGCTCCTCGAGCCCCATCATCAGCGGATGGACCCACGTGTCGAACAGCACGTTGGCGCCTTCGAAGCCCATCTGCGGCGAGTAGCGCGCGGGGAAGTCCTGCACGTGCACCGGCGCCGAGATCACCGCGCACGGGATGCCCGAGCCGCTTGGCGATGTGGCGCTCCATCTGCGTGCCGAGCACCAGCTCGGGCTGCAGTTCGGCGATCCGCGCCTCGACCTCGAGATAGTCGTCGGTGATCAGCGGCTCGACGCCGTAGAGCTTCGCGCGCCTCGCGGACCTCGCGCGCGAACTCGCGGCTGTAGGTGCCGAGGCCGACGACGGTGAAGCCAGTTCGCGCGCCGCGATCGCGCGCCGCGGCGACCGCGTGCGTCGCGTCGCCGAACACGAACACGCGCTTGCCGGTGAGGTAGGTCGAGTCGACCGAGCGCGAGTACCACGGCAGCCGCGACGGCGCGCCCGCGAGCACCGGCGCCGGGTCGACGCCGGCGAGCGCGGCGACCTCGCGCGATGAAGTCGCGCGTGGCGCCGACGCCGATCGGCACCGTCTTGCGTGAACGGCTGCCCGAACGTGCGCGCCAGCCACTGCGCCGCGGTGCCCGCGATCTCCGGATAGAGCACGACGTTGAAGTCGGCCTCGCGGCAGGCGCGCGAGGTCGGCCGGCGACGCGCCCAGCGGCGCGACGACGTTGACGTCGATGCCGAGCGCGTCGAGCAGCGTCGTGATTTCGCGCGACGTCGTCGCGATGGCGGAAGCCGAGCGCGGTCGGGCCCAGCAGGTTGCAGCGACGGACGGCGCCCTGCGGCCGCGCGGCGCGCGCGCGTGCCCGGCGGCGGCGCCGACGGTCCCGCGAGCGCGCGCACGAGCTGATAGAACGTCTCCGCCGCGCCCCAGTTCTCCTTGCGCTGGTACGACGGGCAGCTCGAGCGGCACGACGGGAATCGGCAGCGCGAGCGCGCGCGCGAGGCCGCCCGGGTCGTCCTGGATCAGCTCGGCCGTGCACGACGCGCCGACGAGCATCGCCTGCGGGCGTGAAGCGCTCGAACGCCTCGCGCGCGGCGTTCTTGAAGAGCTCGGCCGTGTCGCCGCCGAGGTCGCGCGCCTGGAACGTCGTGTACGTGACCGGCGGGCGCTGGTCGCGCCGCTCGATCATCGTGAACAGCAGGTCGGCGTAGGTGTCGCCCTGCGGCGCGTGCAGCACGTAGTGCACGCCGCGTCATCGCGGTCGCGATGCGCATCGCGCCGACGTGCGGCGGGCCTTCGTAGGTCCAGACGGTCAGCTGCATGGTCAGGCCACCAGCTTGCGCGCGCCGCGACGAGCGGCCGGGCGAAGAGTTCGGCGAGGTCGCCGCCTGCTCGTAGCCCTGGATCGGCGTGAACACGAGTTCGATCGACCACTTGGTCGTCATGCCTTCGGCCTCGAGCGGATTGGCGAGTCCGAGGCCGCACACGACGAGGTCGGGGCGCGCGCGCGGCAGCGGTCGAGCTGGCGCTCGACGTCCTGGCCTTCGCTCAGCGCGGTGCCCGCGGGCAGCAGCGCGAGTTCCTCGGCGAGATGCTGGCGATGCAGGTACGGCGTGCCGACTTCGATCAGCTCCATGCCGAGTTCGCGCGCGACGAAGCGCGCGAGCGGGATCTCGAGCTGCGAGTCGGGGAAGAAGAACACGCGCTTGCCGGCGAGTTCGGCGCGGTAGCGCGCGAGCGCGCGGCGGCGCGCGTTCGGCGCGCGGCGCCGGTGACCATGTCGAAGCGCGTCGGCGCGACGCCGAACGCGTCGGCGGCCGCGCGCAGCCACGCGGTGGTGCCTTCGACGCCGAGCGGAAACGGCGCGGCGAATGCGGCGCGCGCCGCGCTCCTCGAGCGCGCGCGCGGTGTCGGCGAGGAACGGCTGCGCGAGCAGGAAGCGCGTGTGCGGCCCGACGGCCGGCAGCGCGTCCGCGCGGCGCGGCGGCAGGAACGCGACGGGCGCGATGCCGCAGTTCGGCGAACAGGCGCCGCCACTGGTCCTCGACGACGTCGGCGAGCGTGCCGACGACGAGCAGCGATGCCGGCGCGTCGGGCGCCGCGGCGGGCAGCTCGGGCACCAGCGACGCGAGGCACGCGTCCTCGCCCTGCGTGAACGTCGTCTCGATGCCGCTGCCCGAATAGTTGAGCACGCGCACGCGCGGCGCGAACGTGCGCGAAAGCCGCGCGGCGGCGCGCGACAGGTCGAGCTTGATCACTTCCGACGGGCACGAGCCGACGAGGAACAGCAGCTTGATGTCGGGCCGGCGCTCGAGCAGGCGCGCGACGACGCGGTCGAGTTCGTCGTTGGCGTCGGCGAGGCCGGCGAGATCGCGCTCGTCGATGATCGCGGTGGCGAAGCGCGGCTCGGCGAAGATCATCACGCCGGCCGCCGACTGGATGAGGTGCGCGCAGGTGCGCGAGCCGACGACGAGGAAGAACGCGTCCTGGATCTTGCGATGCAGCCAGACGATGCCGGTCAGCCCGCAGAACACCTCGCGCTGGCCGCGCTCGCGCAGCACCGGCGCGTCGGCGCAGCCGTCGCGCGGCGTGGCGTGGCACGGGCGTGATCGCGATCATTCCGGCACCGCCAGCAGCGGCGCGGCGCCGCGCGGCGCGGCGTCCTTGCGCGCGCCGCGCGCAGCTTCAGCACGAACTGCGCGGCGTTGACGACGTAGGTCGCGTAGGCGGCGAGCGCGAGGAGCATCAGCGCCGCGCGGGTCGAGGCAGCCGGTCGAGCAGCGCGACGAGATAGGCCGTGTGCAGCGCCAGCACGACCATGCTCACCACGTCTTCCCAGAAGAAGGGCCGGGCGAACAGGTACTGCCCGAAGACCTCCTTCTCCCAGATCGAGCCGGTGACCATGATCGTGTAGAGCACGAGCGTCTTGACGACGACGGAGGCGTTGGCGGCCGCGAGACCCTCGCCGGTCGGCAGGTAGCGCAGCACCAGCACGAGGCTGCACGAGCGAAGACGACGAACTGGATCGGCGCCAGGATGCCCTGCACCAGCGTCCACGGCGTCGCGTCGCGCCGTTGGCGCTCCGCCGCGGTGTAGAGCGGGACGGCGCTGGGTCGGGTCAGGACGATTCGGGTGCACTGCGCCGTTCCTCCGTGCTGCCAGGGCGGGTTGCCCGCCGTTGTCACTCGGCTTGGATCGCAATCCTTCCCTAACCGGAACGATGTGTCAACAGGTCTTGACGTAAACAACGCTTGACAGAAGTCTCGGATCGGATTGGAATGCGAAAAAAAACGTGACCGTCGGGTTTGTACAGGTGGAATTACACATGAACGAGGTGCAAGATCGCGGTACAGATCCCGAGGCACCGATGACCTCGGGCACGTGGCGGCCGGGGCGGCAGACCCGGCAAAGGGGGATGGATGGATCGACAGGCCCAGAAGAGCGCGCCGCAGTTTCCGACCGACGAGAAGGGCGAGCGCAGCGACAGCCGACGGCGACCCGCCCGCGGTCGGCAGGCACCGCCCGCGCCGGGCTCCGGAACCGCTGCTCGAGGGACTGGCCGACGCGGTTCGCGACGAGATCGTGCCGCGCCTGGTCGGCGTCGCACCGCGCGGTGCGCGAGCCGACGGTGCTGCACCTGGTGCCGACCGTCACGCACGAGGACGTGGCCGGCTTCGCGCAGATCGCGCTCGACGGCACGGCGTTCGACGCGCATGGCCTGCGTCGAGCGGCTGCGCGGGCAGGGCGTCACGCTCGAGGCGATCTACCTCGAACTGCTCGAGCCCGTCGGCGCGCTGCGCTCGGCACGATGTGGGAGGCGGACCTCTGCGACTTCACGGCGGTCACGCTGGGGATCGGGCGGATCCAGCAGGTGCTGCGCGAGCTCAGTCCCGAATTTCGCAGTGAGCTAGAATGTGGATGGCATGGCCGCCGCCTGCTGCTCGCGCCTGCGCCCGGCGAGCAGCATACGTTCGGCCTCTTCGATCGTCGCGGATTTCTTCGCGCGCGCGGGCTGGGACGTCTGGGGGGGCACCGCCGTACGCGACGGGGACATCTTCAGGCTGGTCCGGGACGAGCGATTCGACATCGTCGGCCTGTCGCTGGGCTGCGACGGTCGCCTCGACCTCCTGGCCACCAACATCCGCGCGCTGCGCGCGCATCGCGCAATCGCGATGTGCGCGTGCTGGTCGGAGGACCGCTGTTCGTCCGCCCGCCCGCAGAACGCCCGTGACGTCGGCGCCGACGGCACCGCGTCCGGTGCGCGTGCGGCGCTGGCGGCGGCCGAGCGGATGCTCGCGCCGTCCGGAAGCCATGATTGACGCTTCGGTGACTTCCGGGTGCATGCGATGACGCAATGTTCAAAGCTGGTGACGATCTGGTGAAGCGGTTCGCGGCCCCGGGCACGTCGCTCGGCAGCCTCGATGCGGAGGCGGCGGCGACCGTCATCGCCGCCGCGTCCGACGTGGCGCTGGTCCTCGACCGCGAGGGCGTCATCCGCGACGTCGCCTTCGGCAGCGACGAACTGTCGCGCGAGGACTACGGCGCGTGGCTCGGCCAGCCGCTGGAGCGACACCGTCACCGTCGAAAGCCGCCCCAAGATCGAGGCGCTGCTGCGCGATGCGGCCGCCAAGGCGCCGCCGCGCTGGCGCCAGGTCAACCATCCGTCGGCGCGCGGCGCCGACGTCCCGGTCGTCTACTCGGCCGTGCAGGTCGGCGCCGAGGGCCGCGTCGTCGCGATGGGCCGCGACCTGCGCTCGATCGCCGCGCTGCAGCAGCGGCTGGTCGAGGCGCAGCAGTCGATGGAGCGCGACTACTGGCGCCTGCGCCACGTCGAGACGCGCTACCGGCTGCTGTTCCAGATGGCCTCCGAGGCCGTGCTGATCGTCGACGCGGCCACGCAGAAGGTGGTCGAAGCCAATCCCGCCGCGAACGCGCTGCTGGGCGACGCCGCGCGCCGCATCGTCGGGCGCAGTCGTTCCTCGACGGGTTCGACGCCGGACAGCGCGCGTGCGCTCGATGCGCTGCTCGCCGGCGTGCGCGTGGCCGGGCGCGCCGACGACGTGCGCGCGCGCGCTCGCCGAGCGGCGAAGCGCGAGTTCCTCGTGTCGGCGTCGCTGTTCCGCCAGGAGAATGCGTCGCTGTTCCTGGTGCGCCTGTCGCCGCTGCCGGGCACGGGCGCACGCGCGGCGCCCGCCACGGCGCGCACGCGGCGTTGCTGGGCAATGCGGCCGATGCGGCGCCCGACGCGTTCGTCGTCACCGAACCGGACGGACGCGTGCTCGCCGCGAACGCGCGTTCGTCGAGCTGGCGCAGCTCGCGACCGAGGAGCAGGCGCGCGGCGAGTCGCTCGAGCGCTGGCTCGGCCGGCCCGGCGTCGACCTCAACGTGCTGATCGCCAACCTGCGCCAGCACGGCGCCGTGCGCCTGTTCGCGACCACGCTGCGCGGCGAGCAGGGCACCACGGCGGAAGTGGAGATCTCGGCGGTCTCCGTGCCGGACGGCGAAGCGCCGTGCCTCGGCTTCACGATCCGCGACGTCGGCCGGCGCCTGCCGGGCGACGCGCGCGGCCGGGCGCGCGACTGCCGCGCTCGGTCGAACAGCTCACGGAACTGGTCGGCCGCGTGCCGCTCAAGGAACTCGTGCGCGAAGCGACCGACCTGATCGAGCGCCTCTGCATCGAAGCCGCGCTCGAACTGACGCGCGACAACCGCGCGTCCGCCGCCGAGATGCTGGGCCTGAGCCGCCAGAGCCTCTACGTGAAGCTGCGCCGCTACGGCCTCGGCGATCTCGCCGACGCCGACGAGTAGGCGTCGATGCCGGACGGGCGGACGCGCATGCGACCCGTCGGCGTCGCCCCTCGCGTTGTCGCCCGCGCACGACGGGCTGGCCCGCGCCGTCGGCGGTCGCGGAGCTCCTGAAGCCGATCACCTGGTTTCCGCCGATGTGGGCGTTCGGCTGCGGCGTCGTCGCGTCGGGCGTGCCGTTCGCCGGCGCTGGCTCGCTGATCGTCGTCGGCGTGCTGCTCGCCGGTCCGCTGGTCTGCGCGACGAGCCAGGCCGTCAACGACTGGTTCGACCGCCACGTCGACGCGATCAACGAGCCGCAGCGCCCGATTCCGTCGGGCCGCATGCCGGGCCGCTGGGGCCTCTACATCGCGATCGTCTGGACGCTGCTGTCGCTCGCGGTCGCGACGCTGCTCGGGCCCGTGGGGCTTCGGCGCGGCCGCGCTCGGCCTGGTGCTCGCGTGGGCCTACAGCGCGCCGCCGGTGCGCCTGAAGCGCAACGGCTGGTGGGGCAACGCTGCGCGTGCGGCGCTCTGCTACGAGGGCCTGGCCTGGGTCACCGGCGCGGCGGTGATGGCCGGCGGCGCCATGCCCGACGCGCGCACGTTCCTGCTCGCCGCGCTCTACAGCCTCGGCGCGCACGGCATCATGACGCTCAACGACTTCAAGTCGATCGAGGGCGACCGGCAGATGGGCATCGGCTCGCTGCCGGTGCGGCTCGGCGTCGGACGGCGCCGCGCGGGTCGCCTGCGTCGTGATGGCGGTGCCGCAGGTCGTCGTCGTCGGCGCTGCTCGCTCGCGTGGGGCCGGCCCGTGCACGCGGCCGCGATCGCGCGTGCTGCTCGCGCGTGCAGCTCGTGCTGATGCGGCGCTTCCTCGCGCGACGCCGCGCGAGCGCGCGCTCTGGTACAGCGGCTTCGGCGTGCCGTCTCTACGTGACCGGCATGCTGGTCGCAGCGCGTTCGCGCTGCGCGCGGCCGTGCTGGCATGGCAGGTCGCGCATGCAGTCGCCGGCGCCGCTCGGCTGGCTCGGCATCGTCCGCCTCGGCCTCGTGCAGACCGCGCTCGGCGCGATCGTCGTGCTCACGACGTCGACGCTCAACCGCGTGATGGTCGTCGAACTCGCGCTGCCGGCGATGCTGCCCGGCGCGCTGGTCGCGCTGCACTACGCGCGTGCAGATGCTGCGGCCGCGCCTGGGCCACGGCTCCGACGTCGGCGGCCGGCGCACGCCGTGGATCGTCGGCGGCATGGTCGTGCTCGCGGCTCGGCGGCATCGCGCGCGGCCGTGGCGACCGCGATGGATGGCCACGGCGCCGGCGCGCGGGCATCGCGCTCGCCGTCGCTCGCGTTCGCGCTGATCGGCCTGGGCGTCGGCGCCGCGGGCACGTCGCTGCTCGTGCTGCTCGCGAAGCGCGTCGACGCCCGACCGGCGCGCGCCGGCGGCGACGATCGTCTGGATGATGATGATCGCTGGGCTTCGCGGTCACCGCCGACCGTCGCCGGGCAGGCTGCTCGATCCGTTCTCGCTCGACGCGCCTGGTGCGCGGTGACGGCCGGCGTGTCGGTCGCCGCCGTCGTGCGTCACGCTGCTCGCGGTCGTGCGGCGTCGAGGGCGCGCGCCGTCGCGACGCGCCGGCGCGCGGCAGGCGCCGCGCGACGACCGCCGTTCCGCGCGGCGCTGCGCGCAGGTGTGGGCCGAGCCCGCAGGCGCGCCGCTTCACGATCTTCGTCTTCGTGTCGATGCTCGCGTACAGCGCGCAGGACCTGATCCTCGAGCCGTTCGCCGGCACGGTCTTCGGCTTCACGCCCGGCGAGTCGACGTAGCTGTCGGGCGTGCAGCACGGCGGCGTGCTGGTCGGCATGATGCTCGTCGCGCTGGCCGGCGTGCCGCGCGTGCGCGGGCGCCTGGGCTCGCTGCGCGCCTGGACGATCGGCGGCTGCATCGCGTCGGCCGTCGCGCTCGCGCGGGCTTGCGACCGCGGGCATTCGTCGCGGGCGCGTGGCCGCTGCGCGCGAACGTCGCGCTGCTCGGCGCGGCCAACGGCGCGTTCGCGGTCGCGGCGATCGGCTCGATGATGGGGCTGGCCACGGCCGGCCGCGGCGCGCGCGAGGGCGTGCGCATGGGCCTGTGGGGCGCCGCGCAGGCGATCGCCTTCGGCGCCGGCGGCTTCGTCGGGCACGCTCGCGTGCGACGCTGCGCGCGCACTTGCTCGGCTCGCCCGGGCCCGCCTACGCGTTCGGTGTTCGCGGCCGAGGCGGTGCTGTTCCTGGTGGCGGCACGGCTCGCCGCGCGGCGCGATCGCGCGCTGCGCACGCGGCCGCGGGCGACTACGTCGGTCGCGGCGCGGCGCGTTCGCAACTGGAGGGACGATGAGATGCGCATGCAAGACCTTCGACGTCGTGGTGGTGGGCGGCGGTCCGTCCGGGCGCGACGGCGGCCACCGATCTCGCGCGCGCGCGGACGGCGCGTGCTGCTGCTCGACCGCGCCGGCCGCATCAAGCCCTGCGGCGGCGCCGATCCCGCCGCGCCTGATCGAGGAATTCGACGATTCCCGACCACCTGCTGGTCGCGCGCGTCACGTCCGCGCGCATGGTGTCGCCGACAGCGGGCCGAGGTGGACATGCCGATCGACGGCGGCTTCGTCGGCATGGTCGATCGCGAGCGTGTTCGACGAGTGGCTGCGCGAGCGGGCCGCGGCAGGCCGGCGCGACGCGCGCGCACCGGCACGTTCGAGCGGATCACGCGCGACGCGGACGGCGTGGCCGTCGTCCACTATCGGCGGCCGCGGACGCGAGGCGAGGCGCCGCTGCGCACCGTGCGCGCGCGCGTCGTCATCGGCGCCGACGGCGCGCGCGTCGCAGGTCGCGCAGCAGGCGATGCCCGGCGCGGACGCGCATCCGCTACGTGTTCGCGTACCACGAGATCGTGCGAGTCGCCGCACGGGCGACGCGCCGCCGCGGACAGTCGCTTCGACGGCGCGCGCTGCGACGTCTACTACCAGGGCCCGCTGTCGCCGGACTTCTACGGCTGGGTCTTCCCGCACGGCGACACGACGAGCGTCGGCACCGGCACCGCGCACAAGGGCTTCTCGCTGCGCGACGCCGTGCGGCGCGCTGCGCGCAGCCGCCGGGCTCGCCGGCCAGCGAGACGATCCGCCGCGAAGGCGCGCCGATCCCGCTGAAGCCGCTGCGCCGCTGGGACAACGGCCGCGACGTCGTGCTCGCGGGCGACGCCGCCGGCGTCGTCGCGCCGGCGTCCGGCGAAGGCATCTACTACGCGATGACGGGCGGCCGGCTCGCCGCCGACGCGGTCGACGCGTTCCTCGCGACCGGCGACGCGCGCGCGCTGGCCGCGCGCGCGCAAGCGCTTCATGCGCGCGCACGGCCGGGTGTTCTGGATCCTCGGCATCATGCAGCGCTTCTGGTACGCGAGCGACCAGCGCCGCGAGCGCTTCGTCAGCATCTGCCGCGATCCCGACGTGCAGCAGCTGACGTGGCAGGCGTACATGCACAAGAAGCTGGTGCGCGCGAAGCCGATGGCGCACGTGCGGATCTTCTTCAAGGACCTCGCGCACCTGCCGGACTCGTGCGTCCGTGACGCGGCGCGGCGTCGCTGTGGACAGCGCCGTCGCGGCGGCCGCCGTCGCGGCGACCGTCGTCGGCGCGCTCGGCGCGCTGGATGACGGACCTCGGCCCGTGGTACTACAGCCTGCGCGAGCCCGCGTGGAAGCCGCCCGACTGGCTGTTCGGTCCCGCGTGGACGCTGATCTTCGCCTTGGCGGCCATGGCCGGCGTCATCGGCTGGCGAAGCGCGCCCACCGCCCGCGACCGCGTATGGCTGCTCGCGCTCTTCGTCGTCAACATCAACCTCAACATCCTCTGGAGCGGACTGTTCTTCCGGCTGCAGCGGCCGGACTACGCGCTCGTCGAGGTCGGCTTCCTCTGGCTGTCGATCTTCGTGCTGATCGTCGTGCTGCGCCGGTACGCGCCGCCGAGCCGCGCTGGCTGCTGGTGCCGTACCTGGCGTGGGTGACGTTCGCGGCGGCGCTCAACTTCGCGGTCGTGCAGTCTGAACGCGCCCTTCGCCGGCGCGTGACCGCCGTCGTTCGTCCCGGGGGACGGACCTGTCCCCTCCGGGGGCAGCGAGCGAAGCGAGCGTGGGGGTCGTCGTCCGTCCCGACGGGCCGTCCCGAGGGACGGACCTGCCCCCTCCGGGGGCAGCGAGCGAAGCGAGCGTGGGGGTTGTCACCCCTTCAGTTCTTCGCCAGCAGCATGCGGCCCTGGCGCAGCACGAAGTCGCGGAACGCCTGCGCCGTGGGCGACAGCCGCTTGGCGGCAAGGTGGACGACGAACCACTCGCGCATCACCGGCAGCCCGCGCACGTCGAGCAACGCGAGCCGCCGCGTCGCGAGTTCGAGGCCGATCGTGTGGCGCGAGATGAACGCGATGCCCATGCCCGCCATCACCGCCTGCTTGATCGTTTCGTTGCTGGCCATCTCCATGCCGACGCGCGGCGTCACGCGCTGCTCGTCGAAATAGGCCTGCATCGCCGTGCGTGTGCCCGAGCCCGGCTCGCGGACGAGGAACGATTCGCCGGCGAGCGTCGCGATCGGAAGGCGCCGCCGCCGCGCGAGCGCATGGTCGGGCGCGGCGATGATCACGAACGGATGGGGCGCGAAGGGTGCGGACTGCGTCTCGAGCGCGCCCGGCGGGCGGCCCATGATCGCCAGGTCGACGGTGTTGGTGGCGAGCGCGTCGACGACCGCCTCGCGGTTGCTCACGGCGAGCCGGAACGCGAGCGCCGGATGGCGATCGCGAAAGCGCGCGAGGAGCTGCGGCGCGAAGTACTTGGCGGTACTGGTCACGCCGAGGTTCACGCGTCCGGTGCGCAGGCCGCGCAGCGCGTCGAGCCCGTCCTCGGCATCCACCAGCGTGCGCTGCAGATCGCGTGCGTGGCGCAGCAGCAGCGCGCCGGCCTCGGTCAGGTGCATCCGCCGTCCGATCCGGTCGAACAGCGGCAGGCCCGCGTGGTCCTCCAGCTCCTTCATCTGCATCGACACGCCCGGCTGCGTGAGGTGCAGCTCGGCGGCGGCGCGCGAGTAGGACAGGTGGCGCGCGGCGGCCTCGAATACCTGCAGCTGGCGCAGCGTCGCGTGGCGCATCGGCATGGCGGCTCCCGTACATAAGTGTCAGATGATGATATACGATAAGAATATGTGACTTTTGCTGATGATGGAACGGGTCTACATTCGACCGCACAACAACGATGCACCCGCATCGAGGAGGATACCCGTGGGAAACATGGCCGACCGCTACAAGTCGGGCGTCATGCCGTACGCCAAGATGGGGTACTGGGATGCCGACTACGTGCCGAAGGACACCGACGTCGTCGCGCTGTTCCGCGTGACGCCGCAGGAGGGCGTCGACGCGATCGAGGCGGCCGCGGCGATCGCGGGCGAGTCCTCCACCGCGACGTGGACGGTCGTCTGGACCGACCGGCTGACCGCCTGCGAGCTCTACCGGGCGAAGGCCTACCGCGTCGACCCCGTGCCCAACACCGGACCCGGCACGAAGACCGAGCAGCAGTACTTCGCGTACATCGCCTACGACCTCGACCTGTTCGAACCGGGCTCCATCGCCAACCTGACCGCGTCGATCATCGGCAACGTGTTCGGCTTCAAGGCGGTGAAGGCGCTGCGCCTCGAGGACATGCGCATCCCCGTCGCCTACCTCAAGACGTTCCAGGGGCCGGCGACGGGCATCGTCGTCGAGCGCGAGCGCCTCGACAAGTTCGGCCGCCCGTTGCTTGGCGCCACGACCAAGCCGAAGCTGGGACTCTCCGGCCGCAACTATGGCCGCGTCGTCTACGAGGCGCTGAAGGGCGGCCTCGACTTCGTCAAGGACGACGAGAACATCAACAGCCAGCCGTTCATGCACTGGCGCGACCGTTTCCTGTACTGCATGGAGGCGGTCAACCGCGCGTCCGCCGCGACGGGCGAGGTGAAGGGCCACTACCTCAACGTGACGGCCGGCACGATGGAGGACATGTACGAGCGCGCCGAGTTCGCGAAGTCGCTCGGCAGCTGCATCGTGATGATCGACCTCGTGATCGGCTACACGGCGATCCAGTCGATGGCGAAGTGGGCGCGGAAGAACGACGTGATCCTGCACCTGCACCGTGCCGGGAACTCGACGTACTCGCGGCAGAAGAACCACGGCATGAACTTCCGCGTCATCTGCAAGTGGATGCGCATGGCCGGGGTCGACCACATCCACGCGGGCACGGTGGTCGGCAAGCTCGAGGGCGACCCGCTGATGATCAAGGGCTTCTACGACACGCTGCGCGAGTCGCGCACGGAGACGTCGCTCGAGCACGGCCTCTTCTTCGACCAGGACTGGGCGTCGCTCAACAAGGTGATGCCGGTGGCCTCCGGCGGCATCCACGCCGGGCAGATGCACCAGCTGATCCACTACCTGGGCGAGGACGTCGTGCTGCAGTTCGGCGGCGGCACGATCGGCCACCCGATGGGCATCCAGGCGGGCGCCACGGCCAACCGCGTCGCGCTGGAGGCGATGATCCTGGCGCGCAACGAAGGCCGCGACTACTACCGCGAGGGGCCGCAGATCCTCGCCGAGGCGGCGCGCTGGTGCACGCCGCTGAAGGCGGCGATCGAGACGTGGGGCGACGTCACGTTCGACTACGCGTCGACCGACACCGCCGACTACGTGCCGACCGCCACCGCCAGCGCCTGACCGTCCCGGAGACCGCACATGACCACGTCGAACAACCGCATCACGCAGGGACAGTTCTCGTTCCTGCCCGATCTCACCGACGCGCAGATCCTCGCGCAGATCCGCTACGCGCTGTCGCAGAACTATGCGGTCAACGTCGAGTACACGGACGATCCGCATCCCCGCAACACGTACTGGGAGATGTACGGCATACCGCTGTTCGACCTGAAGGACCCGGCCGGCATCCTGGGCGAGATCGACGCGTGCCGGAAGACGTTTCCCAACCACTACGTGCGGGTGACGGCCTTCGACGCGACCCGGGGCTGGGAGACGCCCCGCATGTCGTTCATCGTGAACCGTCCCGCGTCTCGAGCCCGGCTTCAGGCTGCAGCGGCAGGAAGTGGACGGACGCGCCGTCCGCTACACGATCGAAAGCTACGCGACGCGCGCGCCCGAGGGCGAGCGGTACCCATGATGGCGGGCGCTGCCGCCGCGGGCCCGCCCGGCGCGGCCGGTCCGGCTGCGGAAGGCGCTGCGCCGGCCGCTCCGATCGCGGCGTCGGTTCCGGCGGCCGGACAGGCGCAGGACACCGTCGACTTGTCGTCGATCTTCGCCGACGCGGACGTCGGCGGTGTCCTGCAGCAGCTCGACCGCGATCTGGTGGGTCTCGACGCCAGTCAAGGCGCGCATCGGCGACATCGCGGCGCTGCTGCTGGTCGAGCGAGCGCGTGCGCAGCTTGAGCTCAAAGGCGCCGCCCCCTCGCTGCACATGTCGTTCACCGGCAATCCCGGGACCGGCAAGACCACGGTCGCACAGCGCATGGCGGAGATCCTGCATCGGCTGGGCTACGTGCGGCGCGGGCATCTCGTCGCCGTCACGCGCGACGACCTGGTCGGGCAGTACATCGGCCACACGGCGCCCAAGACGCGCGAGGTGCTGAAGAAGGCGATGGGCGGCGTGCTGTTCATCGACGAGGCGTACTACCTGTACCGGCCGGAGAACGAGCGCGACTACGGGCAGGAGGCGATCGAGATCCTGCTGCAGGTGATGGAGAACCAGCGCGACGACCTGGTCGTGATCTTCGCCGGCTACAAGGACCGCATGGACACGTTCTTCCGGTCGAACCCGGGCTTCTCGTCGCGCATCGCGCACCACATCGACTTTCCGGACTACGGCGAGGCGGAACTCCTCGAAATCGCCGAGCGGATGCTCGCCGGCATGCAGTATCGCTTCAGCGCGCCCGCGCGTGCCGCTGTTCGCCGAATACATCGCGCTGCGCCGCGCGCAGCCCAACTTCGCGAACGCGCGGTCGATCCGCAACGCGCTCGACCGCATGCGGCTGCGCCAGGCGACGCGGCTCTTCGCGGCGCGCGCGCAACGGGTCGATCGCGACATGCTGATGACGCTCGAAGCCGACGACGTGCGCCAGAGCCGCGTGTTCGCCGCGGGGTCCGCTGCCGCACCGGCACAGGAGGGCCTTCGATGAGCGACCGCGAGAAGACGCTGACCGAATTCATCATCGAGGAGCAGCGCCGGTTCGCGCACGCGACCGGGGACTTCACGGCGCTGCTCAACTACGTCCGGCTCGCGTGCAAGCGGATCAGCTTCCTGATCGGCCGGGGCGCACTGGGCGGCGTGCTCGGATCGACCGGGACGGTCAACGTGCAGGGCGAAGCGCAGGCGCGCCTGGACGTGATGGCCAACGACATCTTCCTGCGCACCAGCGAGTACGGCGGGCACCTCGCCGCGATGGTGTCCGAGGAGATGGACGAGCCGTACACGATCCCGCCGGAGTATCCGCGGGGCAAATACCTGCTCGTGTTCGATCCGCTCGACGGCTCCAGCAACGTCGACGTCAACGTGTCGGTCGGGAGCATCTTCTCGGTGTTGCGTGCGTCGACGGGTGGGCACGATCCGGTCGCCGCCGACTTCCTGCAGCCGGGGACCGAGCAGTTGTGCGCCGGCTACGCGATCTACGGTCCGACCACGATGCTGGTGCTCACGCTCGGCCGCGGCGTCCACGGGTTCACGCTCGACCGCGGCATGGGCGAGTTCATCCTGACGCATCGCGACATGCGCATCCCGGGCGCAGACCAGCGAGTTCGCGATCAACGCGTCCAACAGCCGTTTCTGGGAGCCGCCGATCAAGCGCTACGTCGCCGAGTGCCTGGCGGGCAAGGGCGGCCCGCGCGGCAAGGACTTCAACATGCGCTGGATCGCGTCGCTGGTGGCCGAGGTGCACCGGATCCTCGTGCGCGGCGGACTCTTCATGTACCCGAAGGACACCAAGGACCCGCAGCGCGCGGGACGGCTGCGCCTGCTGTACGAGGCCAATCCGATGGCGATGATCGTCGAGCAGGCCGGCGGCGCGGCGTCGACCGGGCGCACGCGGATTCTCGACGTCGTGCCGGAGTCGCTGCACCAGCGCGTGCCCGTGATCCTGGGCTCGCGCGAGGAAGTCGAATGCATCGCGCGCTACCATGGCGAGCACGCGGACGGGCTCGACCGGCCGTTCTCGTCGCCGCTGTTCAACGAACGGTCGCTGTTCACGCATAACGAGGCGGAGTGACCCGCCGGGTCGCGCGCCGGAAGGAGGGGAGATGTCCGCGCTGCACCCGATCATCAGCGTCGCCGGTTCGTCCGGCGCCGGCACCACGTCCGTCACGCGCACGTTCCAGTGGATCTTCACGCGCGAACACATCCGCGCGGCCATCGTGGAGGGGGATTCGTTCCACCGCTTCGACCGTACCGAGATGAAGGCGAAGATGGCCGAGGCCGCGGCGCAGGGGAACAAGCACTTCAGCCACTTCGGACCGGAGGCCAATCTCTTCGCGGAACTGGAGGAGCTCTTTCGCGCGTACGGGGAGACGGGGCGCGGCCGCATGCGCCGCTACCTCCACGACGACCGCGAAGCGGCGCCGTACGGCCAGCCGCCCGGCACGTTCACGCCGTGGGAGGACGTGCCGCCCGACACCGACCTGCTGTTCTACGAGGGCCTGCACGGCGGCATCGTGACCGGCGACGTCAACGTCCCGCGGCACGCGGACCTGGTCATCGGCGTCGTGCCGATCATCAACCTCGAGTGGATCCAGAAGCTCCACCGGGACAAGTCGCTGCGCGGGTACTCGCAGGAGGCCGTCGTCGACACGATCCTGCGCCGGATGCCCGACTACGTGAACTACATCTGTCCGCAGTTCGCGCAGACGCACATCAACTTCCAGCGGGTGCCGACGGTCGACACCTCGAACCCGTTCATCGCGCGCTACATTCCCACCGCGGACGAGAGCTTCGTCGTGATCCGGTTCCGGAATCCGAAGGGCATCGACTTCCCGTACCTGCTGTCGATGCTGCATGATGCGTTCATGTCGCGCCCCAACATCATCGTGGTCCCGGGCGGCAAGATGGAACTCGCGATGCAGATCATCCTGACTCCGCTGATTCTCAAGCTGATGGACACGCGGCGCCGCGCGCTGGCGGCGGGCACCGCGCGCCCGGCGCCGGCGTAGGGCGCGGCCGCTTGGAGGCGCTGTTCGGCAACGGCCGGATCGTCGACCTGATCCTCGGGTTGATGGTGGTCGAGGCCGTCGCGCTGGTCGCGTGGCGACGGCGCAGCGGCGCGGGGATCGCGCCGCTCGACCTCGTGGTCAGCCTGCTCGCGGGCGCGTTCCTGCTCCTCGCGCTGCGCGCGGCGCTCACCGCTGCAGCCGTGGGGGACGATCGCGCTCTGGCTGGCCGCGGCGCTGGTCGCGCACGTCGCCGACCTCGTGCGGCGGTGGCGGCGATAGCGCAACGCGTCGCGGTCCGGCCCCTCACCCCAACCCTCTCCCCGCAAGCGGGGAGAGGGGGCGGATCGGTGGCGTGCGTGGCGTCTTCGACCTGCCACGTTCAGCGCCGACCGCCGCCGCGGAAGCCGCCCCCGCCGAATCCGCCACCACCGCCGAAGCGTCCGCCCCAGCCGCCGCCACCGCCGCCGCCGAAGGAACGGCTCACCGCCCCAGCCGCCGCCACCGCCGCCGCCGAAGGAGCGGTCACCGCCCCAGCCGCCGCCGCGCTGCCGCCGAAGGAGCGGTCGCCGCCCCAGCCGCCGTCGCCGCCGGCTCGCGCCTGCGACTCGCGGTTGGCCCACGACGTGTCGCCGCTCGCGCCCGACCAGCCGCTCGACGAATGCTGCTGCCACCCATCGCCGGTGTTCTTGTAGACGTTCCCGTTCACGTCGGCGTAGTGGTTGTTGCCGACGCTGGCGGTACCCCAGTTGTTGGTGTTCCCGGTCTTCGCGTTGTAGGTCGAGCCCTCGCCTGCGTGCGCATAGCCCTCGGGACCCGCGGTCGTTGCGCCCGAGCGCTGGTACGTGCTGCCGCCCGCGCCCGTCGCGGACACGCTCGACCCGGTCGAGCGCTGGCCCGTGTACGTGTTGTAGTTGCCGCCGCGCGCGACGTTGGCGGAGCCGCCGGCCGCCGTGTTCGCGGTGCGGTCGTACCCGCGCGACGCGTTGCCGGTGTACGCGTTGTACTGGCGCCCGGCGTCGTACGTGCCCGACGTGCCGGTGCGCGCGTTGTAGTAGCTGCCGCTGGCCGTGGTGCCGGCCACGCCGCCGCCGCCGTACCAGGTGCGCGTGCCCGAGTACGTCGTGCTGCCCCAGTGGCCGTACACGTTGGCGCTCGCGGACGCGCAGCACGGATAGCCGCCCCAGTAGCCGGGGTGGTAGTAGGCGCCGCCCCAGTAGGGTTCCGTCCAGGCGGCGGTGGCGAGCCCCATCGCGAAGCCGAACGTGAAGCCGACGTACGGGTTGTAGACCGGCGTGGCGGCGACGGCGTACGTGTAGGGCGGCGGATACCAGACGTTGCCGATCCACGGCGAATACGTGTAGCCGGTGCCGTACACGACCGTCCCGTAGGACGTGACGACCGTGCCGAGATAGCCCGGGCGTATAGCCGACGTACACGTAGTCGGGCGTCGTGCCGTAGATGCGCACGTAGGTCACGTAGTGCACCGGCGACGACGACGGGATCGTGTAGATGACGGCCGGCACCGCCGTTGCGACGGTCCAGGGTCCGGTGAGCTGCGGCGCCGTGAACCAGACGCCGGCGGTGACCGCGTAGTACGCGTTGGGCGCCACCTGGATCACGGGCTCCGGCGAATTCTCGACGTACGTCAGCGGCGTGTACGGGATCGGCACGTACTGCGGCGGTCCGTCGAAGCTCGGCGTGAACGTCGGGCCGCCCTTGCGCGGCACCGTGGCCGTCTGCGGGATCGAGTTCTCGATGACCGCCGCCTGCGCCTGCGGCGTTCCCGCGACCGTCGGCAGCACGGCGCCGGCGAGCGATGCCGCCGGAATTCGCGCGAAGTCGGCCGGCAGCGCATCGCGGCGGGACGAATGTCCACGGCCCGGTGATCGCGGCCGAGCGGAACCAGCGCCCGGCGAGCAGCGCGTAGTAGTTGCTGTTCGCGGTGTCGATCAGCACGTCGCTGGTCGTGTTCGACGCCCACAGCAGCTGCGTGCCCACGATCGGCACGAAGTCGGCCTGGCCCGGAACACGATGAGTTCGGTGGGCACCTGGCTCGTGTAGATCGTCGGCACGCCGTTGGCGAGCGACGGCTTCGGATTGGCCTTCGCGCCGCCGTCGAGCAGGTCGACCGCGTTGCTCTTCGCGAGCTGCGCCGCGACGTCGTCCATGCCGAGCGGCTGCCAGGAACGACTGCGTCCAGGGGCCCGTGATCGCGCTGGAGGTGAGCCAGCCGTCGTACACGTGGATGTAGAAGTTCTGCTCGAGGCCGCCCTGCAGGATCAGCGCGCGCGTGTTGATCACGCGCTGGAACCGCGGCGTGCTCGGCCACCGGCTTCAGCACCGGCGCGCCGTCGATCGGCACGAGGATCGCCGGCGAATAGCTGACGATCACCTGCGGCGGCGCGTTGTTCACCTCGACCGCGGGCGGCTTGATGCCGGCCGCCGCCAGCGACGCCTGGAGCCGGTCGAGCGACATCGTGCGGATCTTGGCGGCGAACTCCTTCGTCAGCTCCGGTCCGAACGACGCGCCGCGGTCCGGCAGCGTCGGGAAGTCGATCTTCGAGATCGCGAGGTTCTCGAACACCACGGTACGCGCGACCTTGTCGACCTGCGTGCGCGTCGTCGCGAACACGACGCCGAAGGTCTGCTCGTTCGAGTTGTCCTTCTTGAACGCCATCGCCGCGCGGAAGTCGAGCTGGTTGTCGTCCCACTTGTTGACCTGCGGCTGGTAGACGAGCACCTGGCCGGTCGTCAGGTCGACCACGCGCGGCCACGGATCCGCCGGGATCGGCGAGGCGGCGGCCCCGGTGCCGGCGGCGGCCTGCGGCGCCTGCGCAGAGGCGACGGACAGGCAGGCCAGCGCGGCGAACCCCGCGGCGGCCAGTATGCGACGAGGGTTTCGGGTCATGATGGCTTGGCCTTCGCAACGGCGCGCCGGACGCGCCCTAGAACTTCCAGTTGAAATTGGCGGCGAGGAACAGCATGCCGGTGTTGTTGTAGCTGCCGGTGAGGTCGCCGCGGCCGCCGAGCGCCACCGGCGCGTTCGAGCGTTGCTCGACGTCGAGCGTGCCGCCGTACACGTACTCGGCGCTCACGCCCCAGTTGAACGTCCGGCTCTCGGTCTTCTGCGCGCCGACGCCGAAGCGCCACGCGGAGTTGGCGGGCAGCGCCGGCGACACGGTGCCCGACTGGAACGCGGAGTCGTACGCGACGCCCATGTTGAGAAGCCACGGCGCCGACATCTGGTACTGCGCGCCGAGTGCCGCGTGCCAGGTGTCCTTGAACTCGAGGTTCGTCGTCAGCGATACGGGATCGTTGGACGCGACGCCGATGTCCAGCTTGCCGAACTTCGACCACTGCTGCCAGCCGGCGCTGCCGAGCAGCGCCCAGCGGTCGTCGAGCGCCGTGTAGAAGCTGGCGTTGACGCCCTGCGGCACGTTCATGCCGACGTCGAGCGACGAATCGTAGCAGCCCGCGACTCGCGAGCAGCGCGCGCAGGCCGGGCGAGATGCCGCTCCATTCGGTCGGCGCGTTGAAGTCGAGCTTCACCTGCGAGTTGTAGGTGACGCCGAACCGTGTGCGCGCGTCGAGTTCGTAGAGCAGTCCCAGATTCACGCCCCAGCCCCACGCATGCGTGTTGAGCTTGAGCTGGCCGTCGGGCCCGACGAGATTGTTGACGGCGACCGTCTGCTTGAACATGCCGTACATCGCGTTGACGCTCGCGCCGACCGACAGCTTGTCGTTGACGCGGTAGGCGATCGACGGCAGGAACGACGCGCCGATGAGCGTGGCCTCCTGCACGTAGTAGCGGCCGGCCCAGCCGTCGTCGTACTTCATCGCGAGGCCGAAGTTGCCGGTGGACGCGAAGCCGAGCTTCAGGTCCGGCGATACGCTGTACGAATAGAAGAGGCCGCCGCCGGGAAACCAGCCGACGGGGTTGCCGCCATCGCCGCGACCGAGCTCCGGCGACGTCGGCGACCCGAGCGACAGCACGAGGTCGCCGTACAGGACTTGCGCACCGAGCGTGAGCTGGTTGCCGTCGAGCCGGGTCATGCCGGCCGGATTCGTGAACACGGTCGACGCATCCTGCGCGCGCGCGGTATAGCCGGCGGACGCGAGTCCGACGTCGGCGGAACCGACTTCGTAGAGGAGCAGGCCGCCCGCCTGTACGGAACCGGCGAAAAGCGCCGCGGCCGCGATGGCGGCATGTACGGCGCCGCTCAGGGTCGACGTTTTCGGTGTGCATGGGTTCATGGAGATCCTGCCGGTGGGAAGGGGAAAACGGGGCCGCACCTCATCGCGCCGCGCGCGTGCGCAAGGGCGAGGGAAGGCGGGGGAAGACATCGAGTCGTACGGACATGCGGGTCCATGCGGTGCCCGGAAAGCTCATATTGTAGAGGTCGACACGGGTCAACGTCATCGGTCGTGCGCTGCCGGCCGTCCGGAACCGTCAAGTTCCGCGGCGCATCCGGCGCCGTTCGCGCTGGAACAACGGCCGCGCTACCCGGCGCGATAGAGCGTGGTCACGCAGGCGCCGCCCAGGCCGAGGTTGTGCTGGAGGGCGACCCGCGCGCCCTCGACCTGCCGGGCGTCGGCGCGGCCGCGCAACTGCTGCGTCAGTTCGTAGCACTGCGCGAGGCCGGTCGCGCCGAGCGGGTGCCCCTTCGACAGCAGTCCGCCCGAGGGATTGGTGACGACCTTGCCGCCGTACGTGTTGTCGCCGGCCTCGACGAAACGTTCGGCCTCGCCTTCCGCGCACAGCCCCAGCGCCTCGTAGCTCAACAGCTCGTTGTGCGCGAAGCAGTCGTGCAGTTCCACGACGTCGACGTCCTCGGGCCCGATGCCGGCGGCCTCATAGGTCGCCTGCGCGGCGGCGCGGGCCATGTCGTAGCCGACGACGCGCATCATGTCGTGCGCGGCGAACGTCGACGGCGCATCGGTGGTCATCGTCTGCGCCGCGATGCGGACGCAGGCATCGAGGCCGTGCCGCCGCGCGAACGCGTCCGAGACGACCACGGCCGCCGCGGCGCCGCAGGTCGGCGGGCACGCCATGAGGCGGGTCATCACGCCGGGAATCAGGACCGGCGAGGCCATCACGTCCTCGGTCGTGACCTCCTTGCGGAACAGTGCGAGCGGATTGCGCGCCGCGTGGCGGCTGGCCTTGGCGCGGATGCGCGCGAACGTCTCCATCTTCGTGCCGTACTTCGCCATGTGCGCGAGGCCCGCACCACCGAAGTAGCGCAGCGCGAGCGGGAGGTCGGGCATGCCCACCAGCGCGTCGGTTTCCTCGTTGAAGCGCTCGAAGGGCGAAGACCGGTCGTTGAAGCGCGTCGTGATCGCGCCGGCGTCCATCTCTTCGAACCCCAGCGCGAGCACGCACTCGGCGGCGCCGCTCGCGATGGCCTGGCGCGCGAGGAAGAGCGCGGTCGAGCCCGTCGCGCAGTTGTTGTTGACGTTGACGATCGGGATGCCGGTCATGCCCACGTCGTAGAGCACGCGCTGGCCGGCGGTCGAGTCGCCGTACACATAGCCGACATACGCCTGCTCGACCGCCGCATAGTCGATGCCGGCGTCGGCGAGCGCGGCCCGCGTCGCTTCGGCGCCCATCTGCGGATAAGGCGCACTTGCGCCGGGCTTGGCGAAGGGAATCATGCCGACTCCCGCGACGAATGCGTGACGTGCCATGGCGTTCTCCATCGGTCCGGCGTCAAGTCTAGCGCACGCGCAGGTACGTGCCCGTTGCGAGCGCGCGCCGCCCGGGCGATCATGCGGGTCTTCGTGTTCCGCCCCCGGAAAGTGCATGCAAGCGCCGCTGATCCTCGCCCAGAACGCCGCTCCGACGCCCGGCGGCACCGAGGCGGCGCTCGGACGCACACTGACGAACGACGCGCAGAACCTCGCCAACGTGCCGCACGACATCGCGCAGCTGCCGTTCCTGCAGCACCTGTCGCAGGTGCTGCCTGCGGCCGACGTCGCGTTCGGCGGCGCGATGCTGATGCTGATCATCGTGATCCATGCAACGGGCGTGCGTGCGGTCACGGGCCACGTCGCGCACCGTTCGCGCATCATCATGCTGCGCCCGAAAGCCTGGCGCGCCGACGTGCTGATGACGACGTCGATCCTGCTGCTGCTCGCGCTGCACCTCACCGAGACCATCGTGTGGGCGACGGCGCTGGTCGAGAGCGGACTCGTGCCGAGCTGGCGGGCGGCAGGGTTCTTCGCCGGCAACACCTATACGACCGTGGGCTACGGTACCTTCGTGCTGCCGGCCGGCTGGGAGATGCTGGCGCCGATCATCGCGATCTCGGGCCTGTTCACATTCGGCTGGTCGGGCAGCGTGCTGGTCGACATCGTTGCGCGCTGCCAGCGCATCAAGGACGCGGTCATCGACCAGCAGGAAGGTCAGGCGCCCGCCGCCGGTGCGGTACCGCAGGCCCGACCGCCGGAGCGACCCCGGGGCGAGTAGCGCTCGCGACGCGCTCGCCGGCGGGGGTCGGCGCTGCGCGCGCGCGCTTCACCTTCCCAGGCGTTGCGCCAGTCCCCAGGCGACGTCCGCGACCCGGCGCGCGCGCCGGCCCGTCTCGATCGCGTCGTCGCTCGCGGCGTTGCCCTGCAGCGCGCGCACCAGGATGCCGTGCAGGATCGCGGCGATGCGGAACATGTTGAACACGAGGTAGAACTCGAAGCCGGCCACCGACGTGCGGCCGGTCCGCCGGCAGTAGGCGGCGACGAACGCCTCCTCGGATGGAATGCCCAGCGCCGCGAAATCGGTCCCGCGCATGCCGCGGAACTCGTCGGCGGCGAGCCGCCAGGTCATCACCTGGTAGGCGAAGTCCGACAGCGGATGGCCCAGCGTCGCCAGTTCCCAGTCGAGCACCGCGAGAATGCGCGGCTGCGTCGGATGGAAGATCACGTTGTCGATGCGGAAGTCGCCGTGCACGATCGTCGTTTCGTCGCCGGCCGGCACGTGCCGCGGCAGCCACTCGATCAACCGCGCCATCGCGTCGATCGGCTCCACACCCGCCGTCGTGTACTGTCTTCGTCCAGCGCGCGATCTGCCGATCGACGTACTGGCCGTGGCGGCCGAAGTCCGCGAGGCCGACGGCGTTGAAGTCAACCGTATGCAGCGCCGCGAGGACGCGATTGAGCTCGTCGTAGTGCGCGGCGCGCGCCGGGGGCGTGAGGCCCGGCAGCGTCGGGTCCCACAGCACGCGGCCCTCGATGCACTCCATCAGGTAGAACGCGGTGCCGAGCACCGTCTCGTCCTCGCACAGCGCGAGCATGCGCGGCACCGGGACGTCGGTGTCCGCCAGTGCGCGCATGACGCGATACTCGCGCTCGATCGCATGCGCCGACGGCAGGAGCTTCCCGGGCGGCTTGCGGCGCAGGATCAGCGCCCGCTCGCCGGCGCGAATCCGGTACGTCGGATTCGACTGTCCGCCCTGGAACTGCAGGATCTCGAGCGGACCGGCGCTGTCCGCGACGTGCGCGCGCAGGTACTCCGCGAGACGCCCGGCGTCGAGTGGATGCCGCGGGGTTGCGAGTGCCGCGCCCGCGTTCGCCGGAACCGTCACCGGCTAGACGATCGTGCAGCCGCCATCGACGACGAGCGCATGGCCGGTGACGTGACGGGAGGCGTCCGACGCGAGGAACGCGAGCGCGCCCTTCAGGTCGTCGTCGGCGGGGAGTCGCGCGAGCGGCGTCAGCGCGATCACGTCGCGTTCGATACGATCGAGCGTCGCCTGCGCCAGGCGGGTCGGGAAGAAGCCGGGGCAGATCGCGTTCACGTTGATGTTGTGGCGACCCCACTCGGCGGCGAGCGCCCGGGTGAGGCTCAGCAACGCGCCTTTGCTCGTGTTGTACGCGAGCGAGCGGATCTCCCACGCCGGCGGATTGCCGGCCAGGCCCGCGATCGACGCGATGTTGACGATCTTTCCCTGCCGGCGCGGGATCATCGCGCGCCGTCCGACTTCGCGGCAGAGCCGGAACTGCGCATCGACGTTGAGCGCCATGACCTTGCGCCATCCGTCGTCCGGATACTCCTCGGCCGGCGCGGCCCACGAGGTGCCGGCGTTGTTGACGAGGATGTCGACCGGGCCCCAGTGCGCGGCGACCGCGTCCACGATCTGCGCGGCGGCGCTTGGCAGCGTGACGTCGATCGCGATCGCGTGCGCCGCGATGTCGCGCTCGGCCAGGTACGCGGTGGCGGTGGCCAGTTCGTCGGGCTTGCGCGCGACCAGCGCGACGCGCGCGCCCAACTCGCCCAGCGCCTCGGCCATCGTGAGGCCGAGCCCGCGCGAGCCGCCGGTCACGACGGCGATGCGGCCGCGCAGATCGAACAGTGCCTTGACGTCCATGCCTTCGCTCGTCCTTAGTCCCTGGTCATCCGTGCCGGGCGCGCCCCGGGTTCGATGCGCGGCGGCCCAAGAAGCGATGATAGGACATTGCCAGCGCGGCCGCCTTGGGACTAGCATCGGGCATCACGACAAAAGGGGAGCCGGCGATGGCCGATGCAACGTTGCCCGAAGGCATGCGCAAGGCAGGAAGCTGGGTGATGGTCTGGGGCGTGCTGCTGATCATCGCGGGCGCATTCGCGATCCTGGTGCCGCCACCGGCGGCAATGGCGGCAATCCTGCTGCTGGCGTGGCTCTTCGTGTTCGCCGGCATCATCGAGGTCGTGTACGCGTTCCACCAGCGCGAAGAGGGCTTCGGGTGGAAGCTCGCGTCGGCGCTGGCCACGCTCGTGCTCGGCGTGCTGATGCTGCTCTTTCCGGTGGCGACGATCGCGTCGGTCGCGCTGCTGATCGGCGGGTTCATGTTCGCGACCGGCTTGTCGAACGTGATGCTGGCGTTCAAGGTCAAGCCGAAGGCCGGGTGGGGCTGGGTGCTGTTCGACGGCGCGCTGTCGATCGTCATCGCGATCCTGATCGCGATGGGCTGGCCGCAGGATTCCGTGGGATTCGTCGGCATCCTCGTGGGCATCTGCCTCATCTCGGGCGGCGTGTGGCGGATCGTGCTCGGACGCGCGCTGCGGTCGGGCGCGGCGCCGGGCAATCCCGCGTAGCGCCTTCGCGCACCAGGCCTCCGTCGCTCCCCGCGCGCGGGGAAAGGGCCGCAGCGAGGGGCGGCCCGCCCCATGGGCCGACGAAGGTCAGCCCGTTGCCGCGCGTGCCTGCTCGCCCTGCGCGCGCAGCGCATCGAGCGACGCGCCCATCGTGAGCGCCTGCGGGTCGATCTTCACGTGGACCAGCGCCGGGCCGCCGGCCGCCAGCGCGCGCTCGAATGCCGGCGCGAATTCGGCGGTGGTCGCCACCGTCTCGCCATGTGCGCCGTACGCGCGCGCGAGCGCCGCGAAATCGGGATTCACGAGGTCGGTCCCCGACACGCGCGCCGGGTAGTTCCGCTCCTGGTGCATGCGGATGGTGCCGTACATGCCGTTGTCGATGACGACGAAGACCACGGCCAGCCCGTACTGCACGGCGGTGGCCAGTTCCTGGCCGTTCATCAGGAAGCAGCCGTCGCCGTTCCAGGAGACGACGATCCGGTCCGGGTGCACGGCCTTGGCCGCGACGGCCGCGGGCACGCCGTAACCCATCGCGCCGGAGTAAGGTGCCAACTGCGTGCGCCAGCCGCGATAGCGATACAGCCGATGCAGCCACACGGTGTAGTTGCCCGCGCCGTTGGTCAGGATCGCATCGTCGGGCAACCGGCGGTCGAGCCAGTGCACGATCGACCACAGGTCGACGGGGCCGGGCACGGGACGCGGCACCCGCCACGCGTCGTAGTCGGCGTGCGCGGACGCGCTCTCGGCGACGCGCGGGGGGGTGGGCTCGGCCACCGTCGCCGCGAGCGCATCGAGGAACGCCTGCGGCGTTGCGGCGATCGCCAGCGCGGGCTGGTAGACATGTCCGAGTTCGTCGGGAGACGCGTGTACGTGGATCACCTGCTGCCGGGGCACGGGCGGCACCAGCAACGCATACCCGCCGGTCGTCATCTCGCCCAGCCGCTCGCCGATGACGAGCAGCACGTCGGCGTCGCGCACCCGCGCGGCAAGCTTCGGATTGATGCCGATCCCGACATCGCCCGCGTACAGCGGATGCCGGTTGTCGAACAGGTCCTGGTGCCGGAACGCCGCGGCGATCGGCAGCGCGTGCGCTTCGGCGAACCTGCGCAGCGCCGCGCATGCGGCGGCGTTCCAGCGCGAGCCGCCGACCAGCACCAGCGGCGAGCGCGCCGACGCCAGGAGCTCCAGCGTGGCGGCGACATCGTCCGCGCACGGTGCCTGGTCGACCGCCGCGACGCGCGGCGCGTCCGCACAGGCGGCCCGCGCCGTGAGCATGTCCTCCGGGAGCGCCAGCACGACGGGTCCGGGCCGGCCCGACATTGCGAGCCGGTAGGCATGCGCGACGTATTCGGGAATGCGTTCGGCGCGGTCGATCTGCGCCGCCCACTTCGCGACGCTGCCGTACATGCGCCGATAGTCGACTTCCTGGAACGCCTCGCGGTCGACCATGTCGCCGCCGACCTGTCCGACGAACAGGATCATGGGCGTCGAGTCCTGCATGGCCGTGTGCACGCCGATCGCGGCGTTCGACGCGCCCGGTCCGCGCGTCACGAACGCGAGTCCCGGACGACCCGTGAGCTTGCCGTACGCCTCGGCCATGAAGGCGACGCCGCCTTCCTGGCGGCAGACGACGAAGCGGAAGCGGTCGCGCACGCCGTGCAGCGCGTCGAGCACCGCAAGGTAGCTCTCGCCGGGTACGCCGAAGCCGAGATCCGCGCCCTGGGCCAGGAGGTTCGCGACGAGGATCTCGCCGCCGCTGCGTTCGGTCATGAGGGGAACGTCCGCAAAAGGCGTCCGTCGGGTCCGGGGATGACGTGCGGTCGGCGTCGCGCCTTTTGCGGCCGGCACGGCAACTGCGAAGTCAGGCGGCCGCCTTGGGAGCGGCCCGGCAGCGGCCGCCAACAATGCTCACGAAGTAACGAGTGTCGTGCGGCGGGCTGCGTGCGATGCGTCCGAAGGTGGGGCTTTCGCAGAACTTCCGCTGGCGATGCGGTGCGGCGCGCGTGCTTCGTGGTGCGCGCCAACGAGCGATCGCACGGTGCACGTCGGGCGATGCGGAGCCGACGCGCCAACCTAGCGCCCCGCGACGAGTTCTTCGCGCTTCACGATGAACACGCCGTCCTCCGCGCCTGCCGCGGGCAGCCAAACGACGGGGAGCCGCGGAAACGCGGCTTCGACGGCCGCGCGGTTGTGGCCGACCTCCACGACCAGCGCGCCGCCGTGCGCCAGGAACCGCGGTGCGTCCTTGATCAGCACGCGCACCGCGTCGAGGCCGTCGTCGCCGCCGGCGAGCGCCAGCCGCGGCTCGTGCCGGTACTCGTCGGGCAGTGCGGCCATCGCGGTCGCCGTCACGTACGGCGGATTGCTGATGACGAGGTCGTAGTTCTTCTCCGGCAGGTTCGCGAAGAGGTCGGATCGGATGAGATTGATGCGGTCGGCGAGGCCGTAGTCGCTGACGTTGCGCTGCGCGACGGTGAGCGCCTCCGACGAGATGTCGACCGCGTCGACGTCGGCCTCCGGATAGGCGTGCGCGAGCAGGATCGCAAGACAGCCCGAGCCCGTGCACATGTCGAGCGCCGAGTGCACGCGGTCCGACGGTCCGAGGAACGGCTCGAGCGCGCCGGGCAGCAATTCGGCGATGAACGAGCGCGGAACGATCACCCGCTCGTCGACGTAGAAGCGGAACTCGCCGAGCCATGCCTCGTGCGTCAGGTAGGCGGCGGGCACGCGGTCGTCGATGCGCCGCGACAGCAGGTGCGCGAGCGTCGTGCGCTCGGCCTGCGTGAGCCGGGCGTCGAGGAACGGCTCGAGTCGATCGATCGGCAGATGCAGCGCATGCAGCAGCAGGTAGGCCGCCTCGTCGTACGCGTCGAGGCTGCCGTGCCCGAACGCGAGCTTCGCCTCCCCGAAGCGGGACACCGCGAAGCGCAGCCAGTCGCGCAGCGTGTCGAGTTCGTTCTGCGGTATCGAGCTCATCACGCGGGCCTTTCTGCGGACGCGGTTCCGGCGCCCGCGACGAGCAGGCGCGTGAGCATGCCGCGGTAGATTGCCGAGAGCGGCTCGAGGTCGGCAATGCGCACGCGCTCGTTCACCTGGTGAATCGTCGCGTTGACCGGGCCGAGTTCGACCAGTTCGTCGCAGATCTGGGCGATGAAGCGGCCATCGGACGTGCCGCCCGTGCAGGACAGTTCCGGCGTGATGCCCATCACTTCGCCGATCGCGGCGGACGCGACGTCGACGAGCTTGCCGCGCGGCGTGATGAAGGGCCGACCGAAGCCCGTCCACGCGAGGTCGTAGTCGAGCGCGTGACGGTCGAGGATCGCCGTGAAGCGCTGCTGCAGCGACTCGCGCGTGCTGCCTGGCGCGTGCCGGAAATTGAACGCGAGCTCGAGCGTGCCGGGGATCACGTTGGTGGCGCCGGTGCCGGCGTGGATGTTCGAGCACTGCCAGCGCGTCGGCGGAAAGTACGCGTCGCCGGCATCCCATTGCGTGGCGACCAATTCCGCCAGCACGGGGGCAAGCGTGTGGATCGGATTGCGCGCGAGGTCCGGATAGGCGATGTGTCCCTGCACGCCCTTGACGGTCAGCGTGCCGGAAAGCGATCCGCGGCGGCCGTTCTTGATCGTGTCGCCGAGTGTTGCGACCGACGACGGTTCACCGACGACGCAGAAGTCGATGTGCTCGCCGCGCGCCGCAAGGCGTTCGACGACGCGGACCGTGCCGTCGACCGATGGGCCCTCCTCGTCGGACGTGAGCAGCAGCGCGATCGCGCCGCCCGCGTCCGGATGCGCGGCCACGAAGCCTTCGATCGCGGTGACGAACGCGGCCAGCGAGGCCTTCATGTCGGCGGCGCCGCGCCCGTACAGGTAGCCGTCCCGCTCGGCGGGCACGAACGGATCGGATGCCCAGGCGGACAGCGGTCCGGTCGGCACGACGTCGGTGTGCCCGGCGAAACACACGACGGGGCGCGCGGTGCCGCGGCGGGCCCAGAGGTTGGTGACGCCGTTCGCCGCGATCGTCTCGAACGTGAAGCCGAGCGGGGCGAGTCGGGTGCGCAGGAGCGCCTGGCAGCCGCCGTCGTCGGGCGTGAGCGAACGCAGCGCGATGAGTTCGCGGGTGAGGTCCAGCGTCGGCCGGGCGCGGGTGTCCATGGCCCGATGGTAGCAAATGTACCCGTCAGGCAGTCCGACGACCGAGGCCGCGCATTTGCGCGATTGCAGACCCCGATTGCGCCGGCGGTCGCGCGACGGGCGAGCGGCGCCCCGCCAACGCCTCAATGCGTTCGGTCGAGCAACTCCGTGTTGATCGTCATCCCGGTGAAATCGGCGTTGTTGCGCCGCTCTTCCCGATTGCTGTCCGAATCCATCGCGGCGACGCGCGAGGACGGGCTGCTCTGGTTGATGAGCCACGCGAGGTTGGTCGGCGAGTCCGAGCCGATCATCGCTTCGTCGTACGTGATGATGCCGTCGAGGTACATCCGGCACAGCGCCTGCTCGAACGTCTGCGACCCCGGGTAGAGCGACTGCTCCATCGCCTCCTTGATCTGCGCGAACTCGCCGCTCTTGACGAGCTCGGCGATCAGCGACGTGTTGAGCAGGATCTCGACCGCGGGCTGCATCTCGCCGTCGTGGTTGCGCACCAGTCGCTGGCAGATGATCGCGCGCAGCCCGATCGAAAGGTCGGACAGCACGGCGGAGCGCGCGTCGTACGGGAACAGGTTGATGATCCGCGACAGCGCGTGATAGCTGTTGTTCGCGTGGATCGTCGTCAGGCACAGGTGGCCGGTCAGCGTATGGAGCAGGGCGGACTGCATCGTCTCCTTGTCGCGGACCTCGCCGATCATGATGAGGTCGGGGGCCTCGCGCAGCGCGTTCTGCAGCGCGGCGCCGTAACTCGTCGTGTCGACGCCGATCTCGCGCTGGTTGATGATGCTCTGCTTGTGCTCGAACAGGTATTCGATCGGGTCCTCGATCGTCAGGATGTGGCCGGGCTTCGTCTGGTTGCGGTGGTCGATCATCGCGGCGAGCGTGGTCGACTTGCCCGACCCCGTCGCGCCGGCGATCAGCACGAGGCCGCGCTTTTCGGTGACGATGTCGAGCAGCGCGGACGGCAGCCGCAGCTGCTCGAACGGGGGCACGTTGCTGCGCACGTACCGGATCACCAGCGAAATCGTGCCGCGCTGGCGAAAGATGTTCACGCGGAAGTTGCCGACGCTGCGGTCGAGGTGCGACAGGTTCATCTCCATCGTGTTCTCGAACTCGCGCGCCTGCTCCTTGTTCATGAGCTCGTAGGCGATCCGCCGGACGGTGTCCATGTCCATCGGCTGCGTCGACACCGGCTGCACGACCCCGTTGACCTTGAGGTTGATCGGCGCGCCGCAGGAAATGAAGAGGTCCGAGGCCTGCTTCTCGGCCATCAGCTTGAACAACCTGTCGAGATACATGGAGGACCCCTTCTGGTGAACGCAGCCCGCGTCGTCCGCGGTGCGGCCCGCGTACAATCCGGCGCGCAACCGCCGCTTCGCGGAACGCCGCCGGTTCCCATGATAATGTCATGAATTGTCGGCGCTTTCCACCGCGCCGGGGCTGCCGACGATCCCGCACCCGGAAGGCGCCGGGCCGGGCGATGGCCGCCCGGGGCGGTATTCGCGCGTACCCCCGCCATTCGGCCTCTCTACGCAAGTCCAACTCAAGCAGAATTCAAGCCAGTTCCATGCTCGCAATCATCGGTGGTAGCGGTCTCACGAAGCTTTCGACACTGTCGGTCGCGCACCGCGAAGTCGTTCGCACGCCCTACGGCGATCCGTCGTCGGCGCTGGTGTTCGGACAGATGGGCGGTCACGACGCGGTGTTCCTCGCGCGGCACGGCCATGGCCATACGATCCCGCCGCACCGCGTCAACTATCGCGCGAACCTCTGGGCGCTGAAGGAGCGCGGCGCGACCGCCGTCGTCGCCGTCGCGTCGGTCGGCGGCGTGCGCGACTGCGCACCCGGCGACCTCGTGCTGCCGCGCCAGCTCGTCGACTACACGTCCGGTCGCGAGTCGACGTACTTCGACGGGGGCGACCGCAACGTCGTCCACATCGACTTCACGCATCCGTACACGCCGCGGCTGCGCGAGTGCTGCCTCGCCGCGGCCGCCCACTCGGGCGTCGCGCTGCACGATGGCGGCGTCTACGGGGCCGTCAACGGACCGCGCCTGGAAACCGCCGCGGAGATCGACCGGCTGGACCGCGACGGCGTCACGCTCGTCGGCATGACCGGGATGCCGGAGGCGGCGCTGGCGCGCGAGCTCGAACTGCCGTATTGCGCGATCTGCGTGGTCGTCAACCACGCCGCCGGCCGCGGCGACAGCGCCGCGCAGATTTCAATGGAAGGCATCGTGCGCGTGCTCGAGGCGGGGATGGACCGGGTTCGCCTGCTGCTCGACGCGGGTGGCGCCGCACGTCGCGACGGCAACAGTCGCGCCGGGGCGTGCATCGTGATCCGCGAGGTGCTGCGCATGGGCGACCCGCGGCTGCTCGAACGCGCGCGCGAAGTGGCGCGGTTCGGCACGCCCGAACTCGAGACGCTGCTCGCGGACATGCGCGACACGATGGCCGCACTCGACGGCGCCGGTCTCGCCGCGCCGCAGATCGGCGTGCCGCTGCGCGTCGTGATCTTCGGGATGGCGAGCAATCCGCGCTATCCGGAGGCCGATCCCGTGCCGTACACGGAACTCGTCAATCCGGTGCTGACGCCGCTGTCGGACGAGGAGGAGGATGGCTGGGAAGGGTGCCTCTCGGTGCCGGGCTTCCGCGGCCTGGTGCCCCGGTTCACGCGACTGCGCTACGAGGGTTTCGACCCGACGGGCCAGCGCATCGCGCGCGACGTGGACGGTTTCCACGCGCGCGTGGTCCAGCACGAGTGCGACCACCTGGACGGCATCCTGTACCCGATGCGCATCCGCGACATGCGGCAGTTCGGCTTCACCGACATCCTGTTTCCGGAGCTCGAAGACTTCCCCAGAGTAGTGCGTCTCCGCCCGGACGCGCGCTTCGCCCTAGGGAGATTCCGCGAAAGCCCCGCTGAAGGCGACTCGCACGCAGCCAGCCGCAACACATTCGTTTCTTCGTAGGTGTTGTTGGCGGTCGCCGCCGGGCCGACCCCAAGGCGGCCGCCTGACTTCGCAGTTGCAGTGCCGGCCGCAAAAGGCGCAACGCCGGCTTCACGTCATCCACAGGCCCCACGGACGCCTTTGTGCGGACGTTCCGCTATACGCGCAGCTGTTCGTACAGCGCCGTCTCGAGCCGCAGCAGCGCCTGCTCGTCGTGCAGCCGCGCGCCGTCGACGAGGAAGACGTCCTCGGCGCGCTCGCCCAGCGTGTTGATCTTGGCGCTCGTGACGTTGACGTTCGCCTTCGCGAGCGTGTAGGCGATGCGCGCCAGCAGGCCCGGACGGTCGCCGGCGACCACTTCCAGGATGTAGTGCGTGCCCTTGTCGTCGGGGAAGATCTGCACTTCCGGCGTCAACGGGAAATGCTTCAACTGCCGCGGAATCCGGCCCTCCGCCGGCGGCGCCAGCGGCGGCTGTTCCTTGAGCAGGCGCGTCAGCTCGAACTCCACCAGCTGCAGCGTCTCGCGGTAGGACGTGCCCGGCTGCGCCGGGTCGTTGAGCGCGAACGTGTCGAGCGCGTAGCCCATGCGCGTCGTATGGATCTTCGCGTCCAGGATCGAGAGGCCGGCGCGGCCGAAGAAGCCGCACAGGCGCGCGAACAGCTCCTTCTGGTCGGGCAGGTAGACCAGCACCTGCAGACCGGCGCCGTCGCGCGCGAGGCGCGCCTTCACGACGGGTTCGGTACGATCGACGCGCCAATACGAGGTGCCGCGCATGCCAGGCGATCTCCTCCGCGGAGTGGCGCTGGAAATACGTCGGGTCGACCTGTCGCCAGCAGGTTCGCCTCGGCGCCGTCGGGCACCGCGTACAGCCGCAGCAGCCGCTGCGCCTCCGCGCGGCGTTCGTCGATGCTGTCGCTGATCGTGCGGGTGGGCGAGTCGCCGGTGAGGACCGCGCGCGTCGCGTGATACAGGTCCTCCAGCAGCTTGCCCTTCCAGTTGTTCCAGACCTTGGGGCTGGTGCCGCGGATGTCGGCAACGGTCAGCAGGTACAGGGCCGCCAGCCGCCGCTCGGTCCCCATGCGCGCGGCGAACGCGCCGATCACGTCGGGGTTGCTCAAGTCCTGCTTCTGCGCGGTGGCCGACATCACCAGATGGTTGGCGACGAGCCAGGCGACGAGCTCGGTATCGTCGTGCGACAGCCCATGGTCGCGGCAGAACCGCCGCGCGTCGCGCGCGCCGAGCGCGGAGTGATCGCCGCCGCGACCCTTCGCGATGTCGTGGAACAGCCCGGCGACGTACAGGATGTGCCGGCGCTCGAAGTCCGCCATGAGGCGCGAGCACAGCGGATATTCGTGCGCGTGCTGCGGCCTCGGTGAACCGGCGCAGGTTGCGGATCACCATCAGGATGTGCTCGTCCACCGTGTACACGTGGAAGAGATCGTGCTGCATCTGCCCGACGATGCGTCCGAACGGCGGCAGGTAGCGCCCGAGGATGCCGTAGAGATTCATGCGCCGCAGTTCGTGCAGCAGCCCGCGTTCGGCGTGGAACATCGCGATGAAACGCGCGCGGTTGGCCGGGTCCCGGCGGAACGGGCCGTCGATCAGCACCCGGTCGCGCCACAGCGCGCGCAGCGTGCGCGCGGTCATCCCCTTCAGCTCGCGGTGCTTCTGCAGCATCAGGAACGCGTCGAGCATCGCCGACGGCTCGCCGCACGAACAGATCCGGGTCGGCGATGTCGAGCAGTTCGTCGACGCGCCGGAAGTCGCGCATCGATCGCGACGGGCTCGACGGCGGCCGGGTAGAGGCGCGCGTGCATGTTGTGCAGCAGCACCGCATTGACCTGGCTCACGGACTTCGCCGCGCGGTAATAGCGCTGCATCAGCTGTTCGCTGGCGCGGCGGGCGCGCGTGTCGACGAACCCGAGTTCGGCGGCCAGCGCATTCTGCGCATCGAAGACGAGCCGGTCCTCGCGGCGTCCGAGCAGGTAGTGCAGCCGCACGCGCATCGCGCCGATCAGGCGTTCCTGGCGGGCGGCCGCCGACGCCTCGGCGGTCGTCATGAGCCCGTTGCGCGCGAGTTCGCCCCACGAACGTCCGAAGCCGGCGGCACGCGAGATCCACAGCACCGTATTGAGGTCGCGCAGGCCCCCGGGACTCTCCTTGACGTTGGGCTCGAGGTTGTACAGCGCGTCCTGGTACTTGAGGTGGCGCTGCTGCTGTTCGAGCGTCTTCGCCGCGTAGAACGCGTGCACGTCCATCAGTTCGTCGAATCGCCGGCGGAACCGCCGGAACAGTGCGCGCGCGCCGCACAGCAGCCGATTCTCGAGGAGGCTCGTCCGGATCGTGACGTCACCCACCATCTCCGACTCGCACTCGTCGAGCGTGCGCACCGCGTGCGACAGCTCGATGCCGATGTCCCACAGCGTCGCGAAGAAGCGCTCGATCGCCGCGGCGGGAGGGGCGCCTTCGGCCGGCAGCAGCACGAGCACGTCGACGTCGGAATGCGGGAAGAGCAGCGCACGGCCGTAGCCGCCCACGGCCAGCAGCGCCAGGTCGGCCGGCATCGTGCACTCGGTCCAGACCGCACGGATCATCCGATCGACGAGGCGCGAATGATTGCGCAGCAGGCGCCCGGTGTCGGGGTGCGCGAAAAAGTCGTCGCGCAGGATCGCCCGGGCGTCGCGCAGTTGCGCGCGCCAGCTTGCGATTCGCGATTCGCCCCCGCACGTCGCGGGTGCGGCGGCGACCGCGTCCGGCGGCGACGAGGCCATCCTCGGGCTACGGCTCGATCTGCGGCGGGGCCGGCGTGCCCGCGGAGACCGTCAGCACTTCATAGCCTTCGGGGGTCACCAGCACCGTATGCTCCCACTGCGCGGACAGGCTGTGGTCGGCCGTGACGATCGTCCAGCCGTCGGCCAGGCACCGGATGCCGGGCCGTCCGGCGTTCACCATCGGTTCGACGGTGAAGATCATGCCCGGCTGCAGCTTGAGCCCGGTGCCGGCGCGGCCGTAATGCAGCACCTGCGGCTCCTCGTGGAACTGGCGGCCGATGCCGTGGCCGCAGAACTCCCGCACGATCGAGTAACCATGGCTTTCCGCGAACCGCTGGATCGTGGCGCCGATGTCGCCCAGGTGCGCGCCGGGACGAATGGCCATGATGCCGCGCCACATCGCCTCGTACGTGATGTCGGACAGGCGCTTCGCCTGGATCGCGGGCTTGCCCACGTGGAACATGCGGCTCGTGTCGCCGTGATAGCCGTCCTTGATCACCGTGACGTCGACGTTGACGATGTCGCCGTCCTTCAACTTCTTGTCGCCGGGGATGCCGTGGCACACGACGTGGTTGACCGACGTGCACAGCGACGCGGGGTAGGGCGAGTGACCCGGGGGCGCGTAGTTGAGCGTCGCCGGGATCGTCTTCTGCACGTCGACCATGTAGTGGTAGGCGAGATCGTTGATCTCGCCGGTCGTGACGCCCGTCTTCACGTGCGGGGTCAGGTAGTCGAGCAGTTCGGAGGCGAGCCGGCCGGCCACGCGCATGCCTGCGATGTCCTCGGATGTTTTCAGGTTGACTGACACCTGGGGCTCCCGCGCTACGCCCGCAGCAGTTCGTTGATGCTGGTCTTCGCGCGCGTCTTCGCGTCCACCTGCTTCACGATGACGGCGCAGTAGAGCTGGCAGCCCTGGTCGCCCGTGGGCAGGCTGCCCGCGACCACGACGGACCCGGCCGGCACGCGGCCGTAGGTGATCGAACCGGTGGCCCGGTCGTAGATCTTCGTGCTCTGGCCCAGGAACACGCCCATGCCCAGCACCGAGTTCTCCTCGACGATCACGCCCTCGACCACTTCCGAGCGCGCGCCGATGAAGCAGTTGTCCTCGATGATCGTCGGGTTCGCCTGCAGCGGCTCCAGCACGCCGCCGATCCCGACGCCCCCCGACAAGTGCACGTTCCTGCCGATCTGCGCGCACGACCCGACCGTCGCCCAGGTGTCGACCATCGTGCCTTCATCGACGTAGGCGCCGATGTTCACGTACGACGGCATCAGCACGACATTGCGCGCGACGTACGCGCCGCGCCGCGCGACCGCCGGCGGCACCACGCGCACGCCGGCGGCCGCGAAGTCGGCGTCCGAGTAGTGGGCGAACTTCGTGGGCACCTTGTCGAAGAAGCGGAACGGCACCTGCGGACCGGACAGGCCGATGCCCGCGTTGTCGGCAAGGCGAAACGACAGCAGCACCGCCTTCTTGATCCACTGGTGCGTCACCCATTCGCCGGCGTGCTTTTCCGCGACGCGCAGGCGACCCGCGTCGAGTTCGGCGATCACGTGCGCGACCGCGTCACGGATCTCGGCGGACGCCGAGACGGGCGACAGTTCGGCGCGGTGTTCCCACGCGGCGTCGAGCGTGGCGGATAGGTTGGACATGGCGGGCCTGGGCAAAGGGTGAAATTATACTTCGTGCGGCATCCTCACCGACGCTTCGTCAGCGGCGGTCACCACCGTCGTGCATGGGTCCCCGGCATGGAGCAAGACACGCGTCGGTCGGGATCCGCGTGATCGCAGCGTGGATCCACCGCGGCGGATCGCCGGCGCTGCGCCCGGTCAGGCGCGCAACCCGCGCGGCGATGTCGAACGCATGCGGCAGCGCGTGCGTACGCCGACGGGATGTTGCGGGCGACCAGGAAAGCGCTGCGCAAGCCCCGTCGTCGGACCCCTCTGCGGACGTTCCCCGGCAGGCGTTTCTAGGCCGTACCTGCCGCGGCCGGCGCGACGGCCAGCCGCTGCGTATAGGCCACCAGCCGCGCGACCGCCTCGGCGCACTCCGCCTCGTCGGCGACGAGCGCCAGGCGGATGCGGTTGCGGCCCGGATTGGACCCGTCCGCATCGCGGGCGACGTAGCTTCCCGGCAGCACGGTCACGCCTTCCTCGGCGTAGAGTCCGCGCGCGAACAGCGCGTCGTCGATCGGCGTCCGCGCCCACAGGTAGAACGCCGCCTCGGGCATCGCGCACGGCAGCACCGCGGCGACCTGCGGCTGGAGCGCGTCGAACTTCGCGGCATACCGCGCGCGATTGGCGCGCACGTGGCCTTCGTCGTTCCATGCCGCGATGCTCGCAGCCGCGACGGTGCCCGACATCGCGCTGCCGTGGTAGGTGCGGTACTGCAGAAATGCCGCCAGCAGCGTCGCATCACCCGCGACGTAGCCCGAGCGCAGGCCGGGCGCGTTGGAGCGCTTCGACAGGCTGCCGAACACGACGAGGCCCGGATAGCCGTCGCGACCCAGCGCGCGTGCGGCGGCGAGGCCGCCCAGCGGCGCATGCGCTTCGTCGAAGTAGATTTCCGAATAGCACTCGTCGGAGGCGATCGCGAAGCCATGCCGGTCCGCGAGCGCGAACAGCGTCCGCCAATCGTCCTGCGTGAGCACGCGGCCGGTCGGATTGTCGGGCGAGCAAACGTAGAGCAGCTGCGTGCGCGCCCAAACGCTATCCGGGACGTTGGCCCACGGATGCGCGAACCCGGCGTCGGCGTCGGCGTTGACGCAATGAATGCGCGCGCCCGCGAGCAGCGCCGCCCCTTCGTAGATCTGGTAGAACGGATTGGGCACGACGACCGTGGCGTCCGCGCGCGACCCATCCAGTACCGTCTGCGCGAACGCGAAGAGCGCCTCGCGGCTCCCCAGCACCGGCAGCACCTGCGTTCCCGCGTCGAGCGCCGTCAGGCCGTGCCGACGCACGAGCCAGCCCGCGATGGCCTCGCGCAGGGCGGCGGCGCCGATCGTCGTGGGATAATTCGCGAGTCCGCCGGCGCCCGCCATCATCGCGTCGACGATCAGCTGCGGCGTCGGATGCTTCGGTTCCCCGATGCCCAGGCTGATCGGCCGCCGTCCCGGTGGCGGCGCAACGCCCGCGAAGAGCGCACGCAGTTTCTCGAAGGGGTACGGTTGCAGCAGCGCGAGCCTGGGATTCACACGAAGCGTCCATGACGATGACGATCGATTATAGCGGGGCGTCCGCGGCGGCTCGTCGGCGGTCCTGCGTCGGCGGCGGGCCTGCGCGCGCCGGGAGCGTCGCCTGAACGGCGCGCCGCTGCGCGCGTGGCCGCGACGCTGGCCGCGACGCTGGCGGCGGTCGCGCTGTGCGCGGTCGTCGTCGCGTTCTGGAGCTGGCGGGCGTTCGGGCCGGCCCCGGTCCGCATCGCCGCCGCGACGCCGGCCGATCCGGCCGCGACGATCCTGGCGTCCGGACTCCTGGCCGGGCCCGGGGTCGCGGCACCCGTCGCTCCCGCGAAGGCCGATGCTTCGATGGCGACCGGGGACACGCGCCTGCTCGGGCTCTTCACCGAGCGCGACGGCAAGGGCTATGCGCTGTTCCGCCTGCCGACGGGCACCCGGCTGGTCGCGAGCGGGCAGGAAATCGCCCAGGGCGCGACGCTGGTCGCGATTCACGCGGACGGCGTCACCATCCGCGATGCCGGCGGCGAGCGACGGGTCGCGCTGCGCGCCGCGCCGCCACCGAAAGCCGCGACGGGAACCGCGCCGACGCCGCTCGCGAAGAGTACCCGCAGCGCGGCGTGCGCGATCCCCGCCGGATACAAGGGCGCCGTGCTGCGCCTCAACGCCGAACTCTTCCAGGGCATCATCGCGAAGCCCGACAGCTGGCCGGCCCTGGTAGCGCCGGAGAAGGGCGCGCTCGCGGTCCTCGACGAAACCGGCTTCGGCGCGATGCTCGCGATGAAGAAGGGCGACCGGCTCGAGCAGGCCAACGGCGTGGCGCTCGCGGCGCCGGACGACGTGATTCGCGCAGTGCTGAAGCCGCTCGCGGGAGGCGAGGCGGTGCGCATCCTGGGGAGTCGCGGAGGCGTCGCGCGCGAGTGGCTGCTGCTCAACGCGGGGTCGTGTCCCGCCTGACGCGCGATCGCGCCGCGGCAGACTCGCGAGAAGCCGGGCGCGTCGATGCGCGTCGCTGAGGTGCGCTCAGGTTCCGGGCGGGAGCCAGGCGAGAAGATCGAGCGGCTGCGCGATCGTGCCGGTCGCGGGCCACTGCGCCGAATCGACCGGCCCCCGAGGTAGCCATATCCCGCGACGATCGTCGCCATGCCGGCGGCGCGGCCCGCCTCGACGTCGCGCAGATCGTCGCCCACGTAGATGCAACGCGCCGGCGCGTGGCCCAGCACGTGCGCCGCGTGCAGCAGCGGCTCCGGGTGCGGCTTCGCATGCGCGGTCGTATCCCCGGACACGACGACACCGGCCCGCGACGCGAGCCGCAGCGCGGCCACGACGGGCTGCGTGAACCGCGTGTGCTTGTTGGTCACGATGCCCCACGCGATGCCGCGCGCCTCGATCTCGTCCAGCAGCGCGGGGACGCCGTCGAACAGGCGCGTGGTGTCGGCGAGGCACGCGAGGTAGTGCTCGAGGAAGGCGACGCGCAGCGACTCGTAATCCGGGTGCGCGGGCGTCACGTCCATGCCCGCCTGCAGCAGGCCCCGCGCGCCCGACGACGCATGCGCGCGCAGCGGACCGGCGGGCACCGGCGGCAGTCCGGCATCGGCACGGACGCGATTGAGCGCGAGCGCCAAGTCGCCGGCCGAGTCCGCGAGCGTGCCGTCGAGGTCGAACAGGACGGCCGTAACGGGCAGCGCCCGCGCGCCGCCGTCAGCCGGCATGCGTGGCCTTGCCGAACGCCGCCATGTAGTTCACCGGCGTGGCGGAGGCGAGGCTGAACGCGCGGGTCAGCGGGTTGTACGCGACGCCCGTCATCGCCGCGAGATCGAGTCCCGCGCGCCGGCCGAACGCGGCCAGTTCCGCCGGTCGGACGAACTTCGCCCAGTCGTGCGTACCGCGCGGCAGCAACTGCAGCACGTATTCGGCGCCGAGCACCGCCTGCAGATACGACGTGGGGGTCCGGTTGATCGTCGCGAAGACGACCGTGCCGCCCGGGCGCACCAGCGTCGCGCAGGCGGCGACCGTGGCTGCGGGATCCGGCACATGCTCGAGCAATTCCATGCACGTGACGACGTCGAAGCGGTCGGGCAACTCCGTCGCGAGCGCTTCCGCGGCCACCAGCCGATATTCGACGCGGATGCCGGTCTCGAGGCCGTGGAGGCGGGCCACGCCCAACGCCTTCTCGGACAGGTCGATGCCGGTCACCCGCGCGCCTTGCGCCGCCATCGATTCCGCGAGGATGCCGCCGCCGCAGCCCACGTCCAGCACCGCCTTGTCCGCGATCCCGCCGGTCGCGCCGTCGATCCAGCGCAACCGCAGCGGATTCATCTCGTGCAACGGCCGGAACTCGCTGCCGGTATCCCACCAGCGATGGGCGATGTCGGAGAACTTGGCCAGTTCGACGGGGTCGACGTTGGCCTCGGTGCGGGAAGTTTGGGCGGACATGGGATGCGCGGGACTCGCCTGTGTGGGGTCGTGGTTGGCCGGGTGTTCGGTCAGCGCGGCTCCACCGCGAGCTTCTGCTGCCACGCGCGGGTACGCGCGAGAACGGCCTCCTGGTCGATGGACACCAGCTGCCGGCTTGCCACCATTCTAACGCCGCCCACCCAGACGTCCGTCACGCACTCGCGGCCGGCCGCGAACACGAGATGCGACACCGGGTCGAACACCGGCTGCGTCGCGACGCCGGACAGGTCGACGGCGACGATGTCCGCTTCCTTGCCGGCTTCGAGCGAACCGATACGCTCGGACAAGCCCAGCGCACGCGCGCCGTTGAGCGTCGCCATCCGCAGCGCCGTCGCGGCGGGCACGGCCGCCGCGTCGTCGCCGGCAAACTTCGCGAGCAGGCTCGCGAGGCGCATCTCGGAGAACACGTCGAGCCGGTTGTTCGACGCGGCACCGTCGGTGCCGAGCGCGACGTTCACGCCGGCGGCCAGGAGCGCGCCGACGGGCGCGATGCCGCTCGCGAGCTTCAGGTTCGACGTCGGACAGTGCACGACGTGGCAACCCTGCCGCGCGAGCAGCGCGATGTCGCCGGCGTCGACGTGCACCGCGTGGATTGCGACAAAGGCGGGTCCCGTGGCACCCAGCCGGTCGAGCCGCGCGAGCGGGGTGCCGCCGGTGCTCGCGCGCTCGCTGGCGACCTCGTCGCGCGTCTCGGCCAGGTGCGTCTCGATCGGCAGGTCGAGCTGCCGCGCGAACATGACGATCTTGTGCCACGTCGCGTCGCTGACCGTGTAGGGCGCGTGCGGCGCCAGCGCGAACGTGAGTCGCGCCACGTGCTTGAACGCGTCGCGCGCGGCGAAACCCTTCGCCAGGTACGCATCGGCGTCCGCCGCGTAGGGCGTCGGGAAATCGAGGACGGGCACGCCGACCAGCGCGCGCATCCCGGCGTCGTCATACGCGCGGGCGGTGGCCTCCGGATGGAAATACATGTCGTTGCAGCAGGTGACGCCGCCCTGCAGCATCTCGGCGCACCCGAGCAGCGTGCCGTCGTAGACGAAGTCGGCCGCCACGAAGCGGCCCTCGCGCGGCCAGATGTGCTGCTCGAGCCAGGGCTTCAACGCGACGTCGTCGGCGATGCCGCGCATCAGCGTCATCGCCGTGTGCGTGTGCGCGTTGACGAGGCCGGGAATCAGCACGTGGCTGCCGAGCACGCGCGTCTCGCGGGCGACGAAGTCGGTGTCGGCCACCGCCGCGGGGACGACCCCGACAATGCGCCCCGCGTCGACGAGCAGCGCGTGCCCCGTGAGCACGCCGGCCGGTTCTACCGGGACGATCCAGGGAGCATCGAGGCGCAGGTCGACCGTTCGCATTGCGATCATCGTACCGATTGGCGGGAGGCAACGGGAGGACAAAAAAGAAGCCCCGCACAGGGCGGGGCTTCTTTGGTACGGCGAGGGACTTAGCGCTTGATCGCTTCGCCCTTGACTTCGACTTCCACGCGGCGGTTCGGTGCGAGGCAGGCGATCAGTTCCTTGAAGTTCTTCTGCTCGCACTTCACGTTCGGCAGCGGCTGCGTCTTGCCCATGCCCAGCGTCTCGATCTTGTCCTTCGGGACGCCCTTGCTGACCAGGTAGTCGCGCACGGCATCCGCACGACGCTCCGACAGCTTCTGGTTGTACTGTTGCGTGCCGATCCGATCGGTATGGCCCGTCACCAGCACCAGTTCGAGCTTCTGGATCTGCGAGAGCTTGGCGATGATCTCGCTGTCGATCGCCGCCTTGCCTTCCGGCTTCAGCGCGTACTTGTCGAAGTCGAACAGCGCCTTCGACGCGAGCGTGATCTTCTGCACTTGCGGGGCCGGGGCCGGGGCCGGGGCGGGCTTCGGGTGCCGGAGCGGGAGCGGGCGGCGGCGCGACGACCGGCGCGCGGGCGCGGGCGGCTTCGGCACGAGGTCCGGGTCGCATTGGATCGTCGCCATGGCCGGCGTCCAGTAACCCGTGCGGTAGCAGAGGTTGCCGGAAAGGCCTGCGGTGCTGTTGTAAACGCCACTCTTCACGACACCGTCAGTCGGCGTCGGGTAGGCGTTGAGCACGTATCCGCTGTTCGCGCCGGGAGACGGCGCGGTGCCGGGAACGTACCCCTTCGTTTGCGCGACCGCACCGCCGGCGATCGCCGCGGCGAACAGGCCGGCAACTGCACCGGAGACGAGACGTCGAGTCATTGTTTCACCCCTTTGGCTTTGGTTTTGAACAAATTCTTAAGAACTTGCGGTTTTGGGCGCCAAGCCCGTGGCTATGGCGTCAAATGCTTTATCTCCCGAACGAATATAGCACACGGGTTTTCTTGTCGCAAAGAAAAGACCGGTCATCCGGCGGGTCCGCAATCGACTGTCGCGGCAATACAACGCCGTGATAAAATTTCACAAATTCAAGGGCCTCCAGACGGTTGCCGGCCTTGACCGAACCCGGACCACGGGTCCGGCGATACCGCGACCGACGGAAAAGCCGGCCTCCGGAGCGGTTTTCCCGGCCAACCCTGCAGAGTCCCCCCTTTCGCCCAACACTTCCGGATAAAAAGCACGCCCATGGAGCAGTTCGCCAAAGAAACCCTTCCCGTCAGCCTCGAAGCCGAAATGCGGCATTCGTACCTCGATTACGCGATGAGCGTCATCGTGGGGCGCGCGTTGCCGGACGTGCGGGACGGCCTCAAACCGGTGCATCGCCGCGTTCTGTATGCGATGCACGAGGCCAACATCGTCTGGAACCGGCCGTACGTGAAGTGCGCCCGCGTGGTCGGGGAAGTGATGGGCAAGTACCACCCGCACGGCGACCTCGCCATTTACGACACGCTGGTGCGCATGGCGCAGGACTTCTCGCTGCGCTACCCGCTGGTCGACGGCCAGGGCAACTTCGGGTCGATCGACGGCGACAACGCGGCCGCGATGCGTTACACCGAGTGCCGGCTGCAGAAGATCACCGCCGAGATGCTGGCGGACATCGACCGCGAAACGGTCGACTTTGCACCAAACTACGACGGCAAGGAGCAGGAGCCGACGGTCCTGCCGTCGCGGCTGCCCAACCTGCTGATCAACGGGTCGTCCGGGATCGCCGTCGGCATGGCGACCAACATCCCGCCGCACAACCTGACCGAAACGATCGGCGCGTGCCTCGCGGTGCTCGCCAATCCGGAGCTGACGGTCGACGAGCTGATGGAACTCGTCCCGGCGCCCGATTTCCCCACCGCCGGGATCATCTACGGGCTCGAAGGCGTCCGGGAAGGCTACCGGACGGGCCGGGGCCGCGTGGTCATCCGTGCCCGTACGCACATCGAGGACATGGACAAGGCGGGCCGGCAGGCGATCATCGTCGACGAGATCCCCTACCAGGTGAACAAGGCGAACCTGCTGGGCCGCATCGGCGAGCTGGTGCGCGAGAAGAAGCTCGAGGGCATCTCCGACCTGCGCGACGAGTCCGACCGCACGGGCATGCGCGTCGTGATCGAACTGAAGCGCGGCGAGGTTCCCGAGGTCGTCCTCAACAACCTGTTCAAGCTGACGCAGCTGCAGGACAGCTTCGGCATGAACATGGTCGCGCTGGTGGACGGCCAGCCGCGCATCCTCAACCTCAAGCAGTTCCTCGAGTACTTCCTGGTGCACCGGCGCGAAGTGGTCACGCGGCGCACGGTGTTCGAGCTGCGGCGCGCGCGGGAACGGGGCCATATCCTGGAAGGTCTCGCGGTCGCGCTGTCCAACGTCGACGAGATCATCGCGCTGATCAAGGCATCGCCCACGCCGCCGGAAGCGAAGGCCGCGTTGATGGGCCGGCTGTGGCGGTCGACGGTGGTCGAGGAGATGCTGCAGCGGGCGGCGGCCGATGCCGCGCGCCCGGACGGGCTGCCGCTCGACTTCGGCTGGCGGGCGGCGGAGGGCGGCTACCGGCTGTCCGATGCGCAGGCGCAGGCGATCCTCGAGCTGCGGCTGCAGCGCCTGACCGGACTCGAGCAGGACAAGATCACCGGCGAGTACCGCGACGTGATGGCGCAGATCGTCGACCTGCTCCACATCCTGGCCAACCCGGCGCGCGTCACGACGATCATCGGCGACGAGCTGACCGCGATCCGCGACCAGTTCGGCGACAAGCGCCGCTCGGAGATCATCGCGCACGGCGTGGACCTCTCGATGGAGGACCTGATCACGCCGCAGGAGATGGTGGTCACGCTGTCGCACGGCGGGTACATGAAGGCGCAGCCGATCGACGAGTATCGCGCGCAGAAGCGCGGCGGCCGCGGCAAGCAGGCCACCGCCCACAAGGAGGACGACTTCGTCGACCGCATGTTCATCGCGAACACGCACGACTACATCCTGTGCTTCTCCAACCGCGGCCGCGGGTATTGGCTCAAGGTCTACAACGTGCCGCAGGGCTCGCGCGGTTCGCGCGGAAAGCCGATCGTCAATCTTGCTGCCGCTCACCGACAACGAGAAGATCAACGCGATCCTCCCGGTCCGGGAGTTCACCGACAACCAGTTCGTGTTCATGGCCACGGCGATGGGGACGGTCAAGAAGACGCCGCTGTCCGAATTCTCGCGGCCTCGCGCGGCCGGCATCATCGCCGTGGACCTGGCCGAGGGCGATGCGCTGATCGGCGTGGCGCTGACCGACGGCACGCACGACGTGATGCTGTTCAGCTCCGGCGGCAAGGCCGTGCGGTTCCCGGAATCCGAAGTGCGCCCGACCGGCCGCAACACGCACGGCGTGCGCGGCATGATGCTCGAGCCGCACCAGCAGGTGATCTCGATGCTCGTGGCCGAGGACGAGGCGCAGTCGGTGCTGACCGCGACCGAAAACGGCTACGGCAAGCGTACGCCGATCGTCGAGTACACGCGCCACGGCCGCGGCACGAAGGGGATGATCGCGATCCTGCAGTCGGAGCGCAACGGGCAGGTCGTGGCCGCCGCGCTGGTGCGGCCGGAGGACGAGGTGATGCTCATCTCGACCGGCGGCGTGCTGATCCGCACCAAGGTGGCGTCCATTCGCGAGATGGGCCGTTCGACGCAGGGCGTGACGCTCATCAATCTCTCCGATGGCGAGAAGCTCGCCGGCCTCGAGAGCGTGGCCGAAACCGACGACGAAACGCTCGACGCGGCATTGGCGAGCGCCGCGGGCGCGGAGGCGGGTGCCGGCCCGGACGCGAATCCGGTCGCGGATGCCGGCAACGACGTGGATCCGGAGGGCGGTGCGGATCCGGATGCGGACGGCGCGTCATGACCGGGGCGGTTTGCGTACCGCGCAAACGCTCCGCGGCCATGGCGGTTCGCCGATGACGCACGACGCTTCCACCCACGACGACGGCGGGCTCGCGGAGCACCGGGCCGCGATCGACGCGCTCGACGGCGAGATCCTCGACCTCCTGTCGACACGCGCGCGGCATGCGCAGGCGATCGGCAAGTTGAAGGGCGGCGCCGGCGCCTACCGCCCGGAACGCGAGACGCAGGTGCTGGCCCGCCTGCACGCGCGCAATCCCGGACCGCTGCCGAATGCCGCGATCACCGGCGTGTTCCGCGAGGTGATGTCCGCGTGCCGCGCGCTCGAGCAGACGCTGCGCGTGGCCTATTTGGGCCCGGCGGGCACGTTCAGCCATGCCGCGGTGGCCAAACAGTTCGGCACGCAGGTCGACGCGGTGCCGTTCCCGACCATCGACGACATCTTCCGCGCGGTGGACAGCGGCGGTACGCAGTACGCGGTGGTGCCGGTCGAGAATTCGACCGAGGGTGCGGTCGGCCGCACGCTCGATCTCATGTGCACGACGGACCTGACCGTCTGCGGCGAGGTCAAGCTGCGCGTCCAGCAGAACCTGCTGACGAACGCCGGCAGTCTCGCCGCGGTGACCAAGGTGTATTCGCATGGGCAATCGCTCGCGCAGTGCGTGCGCTGGCTCGCGCAGAACCTGCCCGCGGTGCCGCGCATCGCGGTGGCCAGCAACGCGGAGGCCGCCCGGCTTGCCGCCGCCGAACCGGGCGCCGCGGCCATCGCCGGCGAGAACGCCGGGGCCATCTACGGCGTCGCCACGCTCGCGCCGCACATCGAGGACGAGCCGAACAACACGACGCGCTTCTGGGTGCTCGGCCGGCAGCGGGTCGCGCCGTCCGGCCGCGACGAGACGTCGCTCGTGATGTCGTGCCCCAACCGGCCGGGCGCCGTGCATGAGCTGCTGGAGCCGCTCGCGCGCCACGGCGTGTCGATGTCGCGCTTCGAGTCGCGGCCCGCGCGCACCGGACTGTGGGAGTACCTGTTCTTCGTCGACATCCTCGGGCACCGCGACGACGCGACCGTCGCTGCCGCGCTGGCCGAGTTGTCGGGCAAGGCCCCGTTCCTCAAGCTGCTGGGTTCGTACCCGGCGGCCCTCGACTGATGAGCACGCCGATGAACCGCACCGCCCCCGTCGCTCCGGATTACGTGCAGGGCATCGCACCCTACGTGCCCGGCAAGCCCGTCGACGATGTCGCGCGCGAACTCCACCTCGATCCCGCGACGATCGTGAAGCTCGCGTCGAACGAGAATCCGCGGGGCCCCAGCGAGCGCGTGCTGGCCGCGATCGCCGCCGCCGCAGGCGACATCACGCGATACCCGGACGGATTCGGCTACCACCTCAAGGCGGCGCTGGCGGCGCGCCTGTCCGTTGCGCAGTCGCAGCTGGTGCTGGGCAACGGCTCCAACGACATCCTCGAACTGGCGACGATGGCGTACCTGCGCCAGGGCGATGCCGCGGTCTTCTCGCAGCACGCGTTCGCCGTATATCCGCTCGCCACCCATGCGCGGGGCGCCGAAGGCATCGAAGTGCCCGCACGCGACCTCGGGCACGACCTGCCCGCGATGCGCGCGGCGATCACGCCGAAGACGCGCATCGTGTTCGTCGCCAATCCGAACAATCCGACGGGAACGTGGCTGCCGCCGGCCGAACTCGAGGCGTTCATCGCGTCGGTGCCCACCGACGTGCTGGTCGTGCTGGACGAGGCGTACAACGAGTACCTCGCACCGGCGGATCGCGCCGACAGCATCGGCTGGATCGCGAAGTACCCGAACCTCGCCGTCTCGCGCTCGTTCTCCAAGGCGTACGGACTGGCGGCGCTGCGCATCGGCTACGGCGTCATGCACGCCGGTGTTGCGGACATGATGAATCGCGTCCGGCAGCCGTTCAACGTGAACGCGCTGGCGCAGGCGGCCGCGCTCGCCGCGCTCGCCGACGTCGCGTATCTCGACGAGAGCCGGGCGTTGAACACGCGGGGCCTCGCGCAGCTCTACGCGGGACTCGACGCGCTGTCGATCCCGTACGTGCGGTCGCACGGCAACTTCGTGCTGGCCAGGGTGGGCGATGGCGCGCGCGTGAACCAGCAACTGCTGGAGCGGGGCGTCATCGTGCGCCCGGTCGGCAACTACGGACTGCCCGAGTACCTGCGCGTGTCCGTCGGCCTGCCGGCCGAGAACGACCGGTTCCTCGCCGCGATGCGCGAGATCCGCGCGCTCGACGCCGGCCGATGAAAGCGCCCGCAGGGCCGCCCCAAGGGCGCGCCGCCCCCACGGGGGGAGGCGAGCGCAGCGAGCGTCGGGGGGAGCCATCCACCGCGCCCGCAGGGCCGCCCCAAGGGCGCGCCGCCCCCGCGGGGGGAGGCGAGCGCAGCGAGCGTCGGGGGGAGCCATCCACCGCGCCCGCAGGGCCGCCCCAAGGGCGCGCCGCCCCCTCGGGGGGAGGCGAGCGCAGCGAGCTTCGGGGGGGACTCATCCCGAAGTTGGTCATCGTCGGGGTGGGCCTCATCGGCGGCTCGTGCGCGCTCGCCCTGCGGCAAGCGGGCCGGGTCGGAACCGTCGTCGGCGTGGGCCGTACGCGCGCGAACCTCGACGTCGCGGTGGACCTCGGCATCATCGACCGCGGTTGCGTGCTGACCGACGACTGGACGCGCGAAGCACGCGACGCGGACGTCGTGCTGCTGGCGGCACCCGTCGCGCAGTTTCCGGCGCTCTTGGCCGCGCTGGCGCCCGCAGTCGGTCCCGACACCGTGATCACCGACGCCGGCAGCACCAAGCAGGACGTCATCGCCGCCGCGCGCGGTGCGCTGGGTGGGGCGCTGTCGCGCTTCGTCCCCGGACATCCCATTGCGGGCACCGAGCACACGGGCGCCGCCGCCGCGTTCGCCACGCTGTTCGCGCAACGCAACGTGATCCTGACGCCGCTCGCCGAGACCGCGCCCGAGGCCACGGCGCGGATCGCCGCGCTGTGGACGGCATGCGGCGCGCGCGTGACCACGCTCGCGCCCGACCGGCACGACGCGATCCTCGCCGCGGTGTCGCACCTGCCGCACGTGCTCGCGTTCGCGCTCGTGGGCGAACTCGCGCAACGGCCCGATGCGGCGACGTATTTCGAGCATGCGGCGAGCGGCTTCCGCGACTTCACGCGGATCGCCGCCGGCTCGCCGGAGATGTGGCGCGACATCGCGCTCGCCAATCGCGACGCGATTCTGGAGCGAGATCGACCGGTACGCAACCGCACTTGCGCAGTCGCGCGCACTGATCGCCGCGGGTGACGGTGCCGGGCTGGCGGCGTTGTACGGCGAGGCAAGCCGCGCGCGGCGCGCGTGGGAGGCCGCGCGCACGGCGCCCGTGGTCGAGGACAAGGGGTGACGGCGCGTCGGACGCGCGAGGCGCCGGGCGCCTGATGCACCGGAATCATCGCGAAACGCCGATGCGGACGAACGGGCGGCATTGCGCGTGATGAAATCCGGCCGTGTCCGACGTCGCGCGCCGAGACTGACGATGCATGCGTGCGCGGACTGCCTTTGCCCGCCGCGGTGCGACAACTAGAACCGTATCCGATCCCGTCCATGACCGAAACCACCTTCCCGCCGCAACTCACGCTCGCCCCGGTCGGGCACGCGGAAGGCGTCGTCGCATTGCCCGGTTCGAAGAGCATCTCGAACCGGACGCTGCTGCTGGCGGCGCTCGCGCGCGGCACGACGACGCTGACCGGCCTGCTCGAGTCCGATGACACGCGCGTGATGCTCGAAGCGCTGCGCGCGCTGGGCATCGACTGGCGGCTTGCGGGCGACCTGCGCTACGAAGTGCCGGGCGCCGGCGGTCCGTTCGCGGTGAAGACGGCGGATCTCTTCCTCGGCCTGTCGGGCCTGTCGATGCGCACGCTCGTCGCGGCGCTCGCGTTCTCCGGCGGCCGCTACCGGGCCGATGGCGTGCCGCGCATGCGCGAGCGCCCGATCGGCGACCTCGTCGACGCGCTGCGGCCGTTGGGCGCGCAGATCGACTACGAACTGGCCGCCGGATTTCCGCCGCTGCGCATCGGCCCGGGGCACCCGGCCGCGGCGCCGGTGCGCATCCGCGGCGACGTGTCGAGCCAGTTCCTCACGGGCCTGCTGCAGGCGCTGCCGCTGCTGCGGACCGACGTGACGGTGACCGTCGAGGGCGAGCTCATTTCGCGCCCCTATGTGGACATCACGTTGAACCTGATGCGGCGCTTCGGGGTGACGGTGGTGCGCGAAGGCGCCGACACGTTTCGCGTGCCTGCGGGCACGGGCTACGAGAGCCCGGGCGAGCTCGCGGTCGAAGGCGACGCGTCGGGGGCCTCGTACTTCCTGGCCGCCGGCGCCCTGGGGGGCGGCCCGGTCCGCGTGACCGGGGTGGGCCGGGACTCGATCCAGGGCGACGTCGCCTTCGCCGACGAACTCGCGCGGCAGGGCGCCGACGTCCGCTTCGGGCCGGACTGGATCGAGGTGCGCGCGGGCCGGCCATTGGCGGGCGGGACGATCGACTGCGTCGCGATTCCCGACGCCGCGATGACGTTCGCGATCACGGCGCTCTTCGCCGACGCGCCGACGACGCTGACCGGGATCGGCAGCTGGCGCGTGAAGGAGACGGACCGCCTGGCGGCGATGGCGACCGAGTTGCGCAAGGTGGGCGCCACCGTCGCCGAAGGGCCGGACTGGCTCACGGTGACGCCGTGCGCGCGCCTGGTTCCGGCGACCATCGCCACCTACGACGACCACCGGATGGCGATGTGTTTCGCGCTGGTTCGCTTCGGCGGCGTGCCGGTCACGATCGACGACCCGGCATGCGTGCGCAAGACGTTTCCCGACTACTTCGCGGCGCTCGCCGCGATCGTCACGATGAGGGCCGACCTGCCGATGGTGATCACGGTCGACGGGCCGGCGGCGTCCGGCAAGGGGACGATCGCCGAGGCCGTGGCCCGGGCGCTGGGGTTTCACTACCTCGACAGCGGGTCGCTGTACCGGCTGGTCGCCCTCAAGGCCGTGCGCACGGGCACGTCCTGCGCCGACGCGGCGGCGCTGGCGGGACTCGCGGCGGCGCTCGACGTCCGCTTCGGCGACGGCGCGTTGCGGCTCGACGGCGAGGACGTGGCCGCTGCCATCCGGTCGGAGGAGGTGTCGGCGGCGGCGTCGCAGGTGGCCGTTCATGGTGCCGTGCGGCAGGCGCTGATCGAGCGGCAGCGGGGTTTCCGGAGACTGCCGGGGCTGGTCGCGGACGGGCGCGACATGGGGACCGTCGTGTTCCCGGACGCCCGGCTCAAGGTGTTCGTGACCGCCAGCGCCGAGGAGCGGGCGCGGCGACGCCATAAGCAGTTGATCGCAAAAGGAATCTCCGTTACACTAGACGGTCTTTTGCGCGATATCCGCGAGCGCGACGCACGTGACACCGGCCGGGCCATCGCGCCCCTGGTTGCCGCGAGCGATGCCGTGCTCCTCGATACGACCAACCTGACCATCGATCAAGCCGTCGCACGCGTGCTCGCGTTGTACCGGGCCGCGGCGAAGGATGCCTGACGGGTTTCGACCCGCGATCGAGGGTGGCTTTGTCGGATGCGGTTCGCGCGCGGAAGCGGCATCTCGAAACGCAGCACCGCAATGCGTAGCGCAACACCCAAGCAGGGCTGCGCGAGCGCGCTTTAGCCGGCGACGCTCGAACGCAGGCATTCCAACCAGCCCGCCGCCGCGAGAAATAGGGTTCTCGCGGACGACGGTTCAAATCAAGAGAAGGAACCAACCCGCATGGCTACTCCGATGTCCACCACCACCACCCCCGTCACCGCCAATCCGCCGATGGAAGATTTCGCCTCGCTGTTCGAGGAGTCGATGTCGCGCCAGGAGATGCGGCAGGGCGAACTGATCACCGCCGAGGTTGTACGCGTCGAATTCAACGTCGTCGTCGTCAACGCCGGCTTGAAGTCCGAGTCGTTCATTCCGATCGAGGAATTCAAGGACGACAAGGGCGAAATCGAAGTGAAGGCCGGCGACTTCGTCACCGTCGCCATCGAATCGCTCGAGGACGGCTACGGCGAGACGCGCCTGTCGCGCGACAAGGCCAAGCGCCTGAAGGCCTGGCACGACCTCGAAGCCGCGATGGAGCAGGGTCTCGTCGTGCAGGGCCTCGTCACCAGCAAGGTGAAGGGCGGCCTGACCGTGATGATCAACGGCATCCGTGCGTTCCTCCCGGGTTCGCTCGTCGACATCCGTCCGGTCAAGGACACCTCGCCGTTCGAGAACAAGAACCTCGACTTCAAGGTCATCAAGCTCGACCGCAAGCGCAACAACGTGGTCGTGTCGCGCCGCGCCGTGCTCGAGGAGAGCCAGGGCGAGGTCCGCGAGAAGCTCCTGTCGACGCTGTCGGAAGGCGCGGTCGTCAAGGGCATCGTCAAGAACATCACGGATTACGGCGCGTTCGTCGACCTGGGCGGCATCGACGGCCTGCTGCACATCACCGACCTCGCGTGGCGTCGCGTCAAGCATCCGTCGGAAGTGCTGGCGGTCGGCGACGAAGTCACGGCCAAGGTCCTCAAGTTCGACCAGGAGAAGAACCGCGTCTCGCTCGGCATGAAGCAGCTGGGCGAAGACCCGTGGGTGGGCCTGGGCCGGCGTTACCCGCAGGGCACGCGCCTCTTCGGCAAGGTCACGAACATCACGGATTACGGCGCGTTCGTCGAGATCGAGTCGGGCATCGAAGGCCTGGTGCACGTCTCGGAAATGGACTGGACGAACAAGAACATCCACCCGACCAAGGTCGTGCAGCTGGGCGACGAAGTCGAAGTGATGATCCTCGAGATCGACGAGGAGCGCCGCCGGATCTCGCTCGGCATGAAGCAGTGCATGGCGAATCCGTGGGACGATTTCTCGATGAACCACAAGAAGGGCGACAAGGTGAAGGGGATGATCAAGTCGATCACCGACTTCGGCGTGTTCGTCGGCCTTCCGGGCGGCATCGACGGCCTCGTGCACCTGTCCGACCTCTCGTGGTCGGCGACCGGCGAGGCGGCCGTGCGCGACTACAAGAAGGGCCAGGAAGTCGAAGCGGTCGTGCTCGCGATCGACGTCGAGCGCGAGCGCATCTCGCTCGGCATCAAGCAGCTCGAAGGCGACCCGTTCACCAACTTCGTCGCCATGCACGACAAGGGCAGCATCGTGACGGGCTCCGTCAAGTCGCTCGACGGCAAGGGCGCGGTGATCGGTCTCGGCGGCGACGTCGAAGGCTACCTGCGCGCGTCGGAACTCTCGCGCGACCGCGTGGAAGACATGCGGACGCACCTGAAGGAAGGCGACTCGGTCAACGCGATGATCATCAACATCGACCGCAAGAACCGCAGCATCAACCTGTCGATCAAGGCGAAGGACAATGCCGAGGAAGGCGAGGCGATGTCGCGGATCAGCGCGGACAACCAGGGCGCCAACACGGGCACGACCAACCTGGGTGCGCTGCTCAAGGCGAAGCTGTCCGACACCAAGTCCAGCAGCTGACGTGAAACATCCCCCCACGCTCGCTACGCTCGCTGCCCCCCGTGGGGGCGGCCAGTCCCTTGGGACGGCCCGGCGGGACTGGTGCGTGGAACGTCCCCCCACGCTCGCTACGCTCGCTGCCCCCCGTGGGGGCGGCCAGTCCCTTGGGGCGGCCCGGCGGGACTGGCGTTTGCGGAGAGAAACGCAATGACCAAATCGGAGCTGATCGACCGCCTCGCGGCACAGTTTCCGCAGCTGGTCGCCAAGGACGCCGAGCTTGCGGTGAAGATGATCCTCGACGCGATGGGCGAGTCCCTCGCGAAGGGCGAGCGCATCGAGATCCGCGGGTTCGGCAGCTTTGGCCTCAATTACCGGCCGCCGCGGACGGGGCGCAATCCCAAGTCCGGCGAGAAGGTGCAGGTGCCGCAGAAGTTCGTGCCGCACTTCAAGGCCGGCAAGGAGTTGCGCGAGCGCGTCGATTTCAACGAGAAGCCGCAGTAGGGGCATCGGTATCAGGCGGGGTCCGCCGATCCGGTCGTGTCCCCCGAGAAGGGGGCGCGGACGGGTCGGCGGACCCCGTTTTCATTCGCGCCGCACCTGCGCGAACGTGCGGCCGGTGGCAAGTGATCGCGCGCCATGACGGCGCGTCACCCCGGGTGGCATAATCGCGACATGCAGATCGTCCGCTGGATCATCGGGTCCGCCGTGTTCCTGGCGCTGCTGTTTCTCTCCCTGCAGAACGCCGACCCTGTCACGCTGAAGTTCTTCCAGCTCGCGAGCTGGCAGGCGCCGCTCGTCTTCGTCGTGTTCATCGCGTTCGCGGCCGGCGTGGCCGCGGGCCTGCTGGCCGGCGCGCTGCGTGCGTCGCGCCTGAAGCGCGACCTCAATCGCCTGCGGCGCGCGCAGCGCGCGAGCGCCGGCGCCGACACGACGACGCAGGTCACTGTCACCCCGGCCGGCGCCGACTTCGTACGCAACGATCGCACGCCCGGCGCCGGACCGGCCGGCGAGCGCTGACCCCGCGCCATGGATTTCGAGCTGTGGTGGCTGCTGCCGATCCCGGCGGTGTTCTTCGCAATGGGCTGGATCGCCGCGCGGATCGACATCAAGCACCTGCTGCGCGAATCGCGCGCGTTGCCGCTGTCCTATTTCCGCGGCCTCAATTTCCTGCTGAACGAGCAGCCCGACAAGGCCATCGAGTCGTTCATCGAAGTCGTCAAGGTCGACCCGCAGACGATCGACCTGCACTTCGCGCTCGGGTCGCTGTTCCGCCGGCAGGGCGAGATCGACCGCGCGATCCGCATGCACCAGAACCTGCTCGACCGCGCGGACCTCGCGGCCGACAAGCGCACGATGGCCACGTACGAGCTCGCGCAGGACTTCCACCGCGCGGGCCTGCTCGATCGCGCGGAGGAACTCTTCACCAAGCTGAACGGCACCGTGTTCGAGCATCCGGCGCTGGGTCATCTCATCTCGATCTACGAGACCGAGAAGGACTGGGCGAAGGCGATTTCCGCCACGCGCAGGATGGAGGAGATCGCCAAGCAGCCGTACTTCAAGGAGATCGCGCAGTACCACTGCGAGCTCGCGCAGGCGGCGCTCCTGAAGGGCGACTACGCGAAGGCCGGGAGCGATCTCGAGGCCGCGTTCGCGACATACCGCGGCTGCGCGCGCGCGACGCTGCTGGAGGGCGACGTGCAGGCGCAGGCCGGGCGCGCCGCCGAGGCGATCGCGATCTGGCAGAAGATCGAGACGCAGAACCCGGCGTTCCTGTCGCTGGCCGCCGACCGCTTCGCGGACGCGTACCGGAAGCTCGCCGATGCGTCGCAGGGCATCCGCGTGCTGCGTAGCTACCAGGCGCAATATCCGTCGCTCGACCTGCTGAACGCGCTGTTCACGCTGGTGCTGGAGCACGAGGGCCCCGAGGCCGCGGCATCGCTGATCAAGGACGAACTCGCGCGCAACCCGACGCTGCTGGGCCTCGACCGCCTGCTCGAGGCGCAACTGCTTGCGGCCCCCGCGGACCGCCGGCACGATCTCGAACTGGTGAAGGGCCTCGTCGCCGCGCACATCAAGCGCCTCGGCATGTACAAGTGCGACCAATGCGGCTTCCGCGCGAAGCAGTACTACTGGCGCTGCCCCGGATGCCTCAAGTGGGAGACGTACTCGCCGAGGCGGACGGAGACGCCGGATGGGTATGCGTAGCCAAGAGTCAGGGTGCAGGGATCACGGATCACGGATCACAGATCACGGATCACGGATCACGGATCACGGATCACGGATCAGGCCATTTGCAGGGTCGCATGACCCATACTCCGTCGTCCCCGCGAAGGCGGGGACCCAGTGGCGGACGGCAAACGCCACTCAGTCCCCGCCTTTGCAGGGACGACAGCGATTTGCGAACGCCGTCACCTGTTTCGGCAACGGCAATGGGAGCACCTCGAGTCCGTTGCAATCGAGGGCTCGACGTCAGGATGAATGACCGATGACCATGACCCACCCCCGCGTCTTCGTCGCGCTCGACTTCGCCAACCCGATGCACGCGCTGGCGCTGGCCGACCGGCTCGATCCCGCGCAGTGCGGCCTGAAGGTCGGCAAGGAGCTCTTCGTGCTGGCCGGGCCGGAGCCGGTGCGCTGGATGGTCGAGCGCGGGTTCAACGTGTTCCTCGACCTCAAGTTCCACGACATTCCGAACACGGTGGCGAGCGCGTGCGCGGCCGCGACGAAGCTCGGCGTATACATGTTCGACGTGCATGCGAGCGGCGGCGCCGCGATGATGCGCGCGGCGCGCGAGGCGGTCGCCAAGGCGGCTGCAGGAATGACGCGACCGCCGCCGCTGGTCATCGGCGTGACCGTGCTGACGAGCCTGGCCGACGGCGATCTCGCCGAGATCGGCGTGACCGGCACCGCGGCGCAGGGCGTTTCGCGCCTCGCGCGCCTTGCCAGCGACTCGGGCCTCGACGGTGTGGTCTGCTCCGCGCACGAAGCCGCGCGCCTGCGCGCCGAGTGCGGCCCCGGCTTCAAGCTGGTCACGCCGGGCATCCGGCCGGCCGGCTCGACGCGGGACGACCAGGCGCGCATCGTGACGCCGGACGCCGCGGTCCGCGACGGCGCCGACTATCTCGTCGTCGGCCGGCCGATCACGCAGGCCGCCGATCCACTCGCGGCGCTGGCATCGATCAACGCCTCCATCGCCGCGGTTCGCGGAGGCGCCCGATGAAGATCACGATGATCGGCACGGGCTACGTCGGCCTCGTCACCGGCACGTGTTTCGCCGAAGTCGGCAACGACGTGCTGTGCCTCGACGTCGATGCGCGCAAGATCGCGATCCTCAACGAGGGCGGCGTGCCGATCCACGAGCCGGGCCTGGAGGCGATGGTCCGCCGCAACGCGGCGGCCGGGCGCCTGAAGTTCACGACGGACGTCGACGCATCGGTCGCGCACGGCGCGCTGCAGTTCATCGCGGTCGGCACGCCGCCGGACGAGGACGGCAGCGCCGACATGCAGTACGTGATCCAGGCGGCGCGCAACATCGGGCAGCGGATGCAGGACACGAAGATCGTCGTCGACAAGTCGACGGTCCCCGTGGGCACCGCGGATCGCGTGCAGGAGGCGATCGCCGGCGAGCTGGCGAAGCGGGGGGCGAGGATCCCGTTCGCCGTCGCGTCGAACCCGGAATTCCTGAAGGAAGGCGCGGCCGTCGAGGACTTCATGCGGCCGGACCGCGTGGTGGTCGGTGCCAGCGACGAGCGCGCGTTCGCGGCGCTGCGCGCGGTCTATGCGCCGTTCATGCGCAACCACGAGCGGTTCCTCGCGATGGACCTGCGCTCGGCCGAGCTCACGAAGTACGCGGCGAACGCGATGCTCGCGACGCGCATCTCGTTCATGAACGAGCTCGCGAACCTCGCCGACCGGCTGGGCGCCGACATCGAGATGGTCCGCCAGGGCATCGGCTCGGACCCGCGCATCGGCTACCACTTCCTGTACCCGGGCGTGGGCTACGGCGGCAGCTGCTTTCCCGAAGGACGTGAAGGCGCTGCAGTACACGGCGCGCGAATCGGGATATCCGCTCGCGGTGCTGGCGGCGGTCGAATCGGTGAACGATGCGCAGAAGCGCGTACTGGTCGAGCGCATCGTCGAGCGGCTGGGAGGCGACCTCGCCGGGCGCACGATCGCGCTCTGGGGGCTCGCGTTCAAGCCGAACACCGACGACATGCGCGAAGCGCCGTCGCGCGTGATCGTCGCGGCGCTCGCCGAGCGCGGCGCGCGCATCGTCGCGTACGACCCCGTCGCGATGGACGAGGCGCGGCGCGTGTTCGCCGACGCGCCCTACCTGCGCTACGCGGCCTCGCCGCTCGACGCGTGCGACGGCGCCGACGCGCTGGTCGTCGTCACCGAGTGGCAGGAGTTCCGCAGCCCCGACTTCGAGGCGCTGTCCCGCCGGCTCGCGCAACCGCTCGTCTTCGACGGGCGCAATCTCTACAATCCGGCGGAGGTCCGCGCCGCGGGCCTCGAATACTTCGGCATCGGACGCCGCTGAGTTCCGTGGACATCGAACGCGACCGCTTCTCCGCCTATCGCGCCGCCGTGGCGGGCGCGCGCGTGCTCGTCGTCGGCGACGTGATGCTCGACCGGTACTGGTTCGGCGACGTCGAGCGCATCTCGCCCGAGGCGCCGGTCCCGGTGGTCAAGATCGGGCGCACCGAGGAGCGTCCCGGGGGTGCTGCCAACGTCGCCCGCAACGCGGCGGCGCTGGGTGCGCAGGCGAGCCTGCTGTCGGTCGTCGGCGAGGACGAGCCCGGCAACGCGCTCGAGGCGCTGCTCGCGGGCGAGAACGTCGCGACGTCGTTCCTGCGCGACCCGGCCGTCGCCACGACGGTGAAGCTGCGCGTGATCGCGCGCCAGCAGCAGCTGCTGCGCATCGACTTCGAGACCACCCCGTCGCACGAGGTGCTGTCCGCCAAGCTCGCCGATTACGAGCGCCTGCTGCGCGACGCCGACGTCGTGATCCTGTCCGACTACGGCAAGGGCGGCCTCGCGCACATCGCGACGATGATCGAGAGAGCGCGCGCGGCGGGCAAGCGCGTGCTGGTCGATCCGAAGGGCGACGACTACGCGCGCTACCGCGGCGCGACGCTGCTCACCCCCAATCGCGGGGAGTTCCGCGCGGTCGCGGGCCGCTGGCGGGACGATGCGGAGCTCACCGCCAAGGCACTTGCGCTGCGGCAGCAACTCGATCTCGACGCGCTGCTCGTCACGCGGTCGGAGGAGGGCATGTCGCTCTACACCGGCGACGGTGCGCTGACGATCCCCGCGCAGGCGCGCGAGGTGTACGACGTCTCCGGTGCCGGCGACACGGTGATCGCGACGATCGGCGTACTGCTCGCGGCGGGCGCGCCGCTGCCCGTGGCGGTGCGCATCGCCAACCAGGCGGCCGGCGTGGTCGTCGGGAAGCTGGGAACGGCCGTCGTGCATCCGGACGAACTCCCGTAACGATGGCGGCCACGCCGCGCGTGCAGGCGCCGCCGCTGCCCGTCTCCGCCGAGGCGATGCAGAAGTCGATCCGGCAGCGCTTCGCCGTGCGCCTGCACGTCGCGCTGATCCTCGGCGCGAGCTTCGCGGTCGGCATGGCGTTCACCAAGCTGCTGCTGATGGCGGGCGTGCACGCGATGTGGCTGCGCTACGCCGTTGCACTGCTCGCGGGCTACGGCGCATTCCTGCTGGGCGTGAAGGTCTGGCTGCGGCTCGCCGGGTACGACCGGCCGTTGCTGCCGGGCAAGCGCAGCAGCGTGGTCCGCGACGCCGCGGACGGAATCGACCTGGGGAGCATGGGCGGCGGCGGTGGCGGCGGCAAGGGCATCGATCTGCCCGGATTCCGCGGCGGCGGTGGCGCATCCGGTGGCGGTGGCGCGTCCGGCAACTTCGGTGCGGCCTCGCTTCGCATCGAGCGAGACCTCGGCCGCCGCCTCGACGCCCGCGTCGTCCGGATCGTCGTGGTTCGGCAGCGGCAGCCGTTCCGGGTCGGGGGGCGGCGGGATCGACCTCGACCTGGGCGACAGCGGCTGGGTCCTCGTCGCGCTGCTGGCGTTGCTTGCGGCGATATTCGGTGCTTTCGCCTGGATCCTCTACGCGGCGCCGGCGATCCTGGGCGACGCGGCATTCGCCGCGTTGCTCTCCGCCGGCCTCGTCCGCTCGACGCGGCACATCGCGGCGGGCGGCTGGATCGCGAGCGTCGTGTCCCACACGTGGCTCGCGTTCCTCGCCGTGTTCGCGCTCGCGCTGGTGTTCGCGCTGGTCGCGCAACACCGGTTCCCCGACGCGCGCACGATCCTCGACGTCATCCATCGCCTCTAGCGGCGCGCGCGATGGCGAAGGCAAAGAGCATCTACACCTGCACCGAGTGCGGCGGCACGGCTCCGAAGTGGCAGGGGCAATGCCCGAACTGCATGGCGTGGAACACGCTGGTGGAGTCGGTCGCAACACCTGCAGCGAAGCGCTTCGAGACAGTGGCCGGCGCGCGTTCGGTGGTGACGCCGCTCGCGGCGATCAAGGCGCAGGAGAACGAACGCATCGCCACCGGTCTCGAGGAGTTCGACCGGGTGTTGGGCGGCGGCCTGGTCGCCGGCGGTGTCGTGCTGCTGGGCGGCGATCCCGGCATCGGCAAGTCGACGCTGCTGCTGCAGGCGTGCGCGGCGCTGGGCGCCGCCCACCGGACCCTCTACGTGACCGGCGAGGAGTCGGTCGAGCAGGTCGCGCTGCGCGCGCAGCGGCTGGGGCTCGTGAACGCGCCCGTCGACCTGCTGGCCGAGGTCCAGCTCGAAGCGATCGTGGGCGCGATCGCGCAGAACGCGCCGGAAGTCGTCGTCATCGACTCGGTGCAGACCGTCTACACCGAGGCGCTGTCCTCGGCGCCGGGGAGCGTGTCGCAGGTGCGCGAATGCGCGGCGCAGCTGACGCGCCTCGCGAAGCAGCGCGGCATCGTCATCGTGTTCGTCGGCCACGTGACGAAGGAGGGCGCGATCGCCGGCCCGCGCGTGCTCGAGCACATCGTCGACACCGTGCTGTACTTCGAAGGGGACCCGCACTCGAGTTTCCGGCTGGTGCGGGCGATCAAGAACCGTTTCGGCGCCGCGAACGAACTGGGCGTGTTCGGGATGACCGAGCGCGGCCTGAAGGGCGTATCGAATCCCTCGGCGCTGTTCCTGTCGCAGCATGCGGAAGCGGTCGCCGGCTCGGCGATCGTCGCCACCGTCGAAGGCTCCCGGCCGCTGTTGGTCGAGATCCAGGCGCTGGTCGATCCGGTGCAGGGGGGCACGCCGCGCCGGCTGGCGGTCGGTCTCGACAGCCAGCGGCTGGCGCTGCTGCTGGCGGTACTCCACCGGCATGGCGATGTCGAGACCAGCGGCTACGACGTGTTCGTGAACGCGGTCGGAGGTGTGCGCATCCAGGAGCCCGCCGTCGATCTTGCCGTGCTGGTGGCAATCAATTCATCATTGAAAAACAGACCTTTGCCGGCGAAATCTCTTGTTTTTGGTGAAGTCGGCCTGGCGGGGGAAATCCGCCCGGTGCAGCGCGGGCAGGAGCGCATCCGGGAGGCCGCGAAGCTGGGTTTCCGTACGGTCCTGATCCCCACCGCCAACAAGCCAAGGCACGCGATCGACGGCATCACCGTCATCACCGTCGACCGGGTCGACCAGGCGCTCGCCGCGCTCCGGGAACACTAGGCCACCCGTCGCAGGGAGCGCACGTTGCACGACCCCTCACGCCGAACCTTTCTCGCGACGCTGGCGGCCGGCACCCTCGGTGCGTGCATGGGCGACGACACGACGCCGATGGCCACCCGCTACCGCACGGCGGTGGACCGCGTGCTGCGGCAATACCGGTTTCCCGGCGGGCTCGTGAGCGTGCGGTACCCGGGCGATCCGGACTGGTCGGTGGCGCTGGGCGAAGGCGACATCGCGACGAACACCCCGATGCGGATCGACCACCATTTCCCGATCCGGAGCATTACCAAGTCGTTCACGGTGACGCTCCTCCTGCAGCTGGTGCGCGAACAGGCCGTCACCCTCGACGACAGGATCGAGCGCTGGGTGCCGGGCATCCCGAACGGCCGCGACATCACGTTGGCCGACCTGGCCGGCAACCAGAGCGGCATCGCCGACTACTCGGGGTCGCCCGGGTTCCTCGCCGTATTCGGCAGCGACTTCCAGCATGTGTTCACCGAGCAGGAACTCGTCGATTACGCGATCCCGCTGTCGCCGCGCTTCGACCCGCGCGCCGAATACCAGTACTGCAACACCAACACGGTGCTGCTCGGCATGGTGGCGGCGAAGGTGACCGGCGTGCCGTTGGCGGAGATGTTGCGCACCCGCATCTTCGCGCCGCTGGGGTTGGGCCGCACCACGTATCCGCTGACGGTGCCGCTGCCGGCGCCTTCTCCCACCCCTTATGCCGTGGACACCACGACGGGCGTCACGGAGGTCCTCGAACTCATCAGTCCGACGGCGCTGGCGGGATCGGGCGGCATGGTGTCCGTGCTCGAGGACCTCGCGACGTGGGCGCAGGCGCTGGGCGACGGTCGCCTGATCGGGCCGGAACTGCAACAGGAGCGCCTGGACCGTTCCCGCGTCGTCACCAATGGCCCGGAGTACGAGCGCTATGGCCTCGGGATCGGTTTCCTGAAAGGCTGGATCGGCCATACCGGCACCGGCCTCGGTTTCCAGGCGGCGGCGATGTACGACCCCGTCACGGGCGCGGCGATCGCCGTCGGACTCAACGCGACACCGGTGGACGGCCGGCGCGATCTCAACATCGCGCAGGAGATCTTCGAGGCGCTGGCGGACGTGCTCGCGACACGGTAGCGCGGGGGATCCCGCGGGGCCGTCGCGGTGTGGCGGCGTCCGTTGGAGGGTGCGATGCGGCGCGGGTTTCCAGCGAGACCGGGGCGCTTCCGTCGCCGTCATGCCGCGTGTGGGAGATCGTGCCGTTGATAATTATCATAATATAAACAGACTATTGAAGATGTTATCTAATGTAAAAGCGAGGTATGGCATGACGGGCGAAGGCCGTGCCTGCGCAGCTGCGCACGGTGGCCGCGCGCACGTCGAAGCCCGGTCAGCGGTGCGCGCGTCGCTGTGGGTCGCCCTCCTGGTGCTGGCGACGTCGACCCACGCGGCCGATCTCACGCTCGACGCGCGCCGCGCCGATTTCGCCGAGCTCGCCACCCTCGTCGCCGACCAGTATGTCTACCTCGACGGCCGCCGCGCGCGCTGGGCGAGCGTCGGCGAGCGCTACCGCGCCCGCGTCGACGCCGCGACCACGGCGGACGCGTGGTCGGCGGTGATCGAGGACGCGCTGGCCGAGTTGCGCGACTTCCACGTCGGCATGAACCCCGGCAGCGAACGCCGCGCCCTGGCGGTGCCCACGTCGGCGGACCTGTGGGCGGTGCCGGACGCCGACGGCGTGCGCGTCGTCGCCGTCCGCGCGGGCACCGACGCCGCGCGCGCGGGCCTCGTCGCCGGCGAGCGCATCGAACGGATCGACGGTCAGGCGAGCGCGACCGCGATCGCGCAAATGCTCGGTGACGGCGGCGACGCGCAGGACGCCGGTGCGCGCGCATGGGCCGTCCTGTCGCTGGTGACCGGGCGCTTCGGCGAGAAGCGCGAATTCGTCGTGCGCGGTCGCGACGGCGCGACGCGCACGGTCACGCTGCCGGCGCAGCGCCGGGTCGACCGGCCGGCCGATCCCGTCACGTGGTCGCGCCTGCCCGACGGCGTCGGCGTCATCCGCTTCAACAATTCGCTGGGCCGGCAGGAGACCGTCGCCGCGTTCGATGCGGCGCTGGCCGCATTGCGCGACACGCGCGGACTCGTCGTCGACCTGCGCGACACGCCGAGCGGCGGCAACAGCGGCGTCGCGCTCGGCGTCCTGGGCCGCTTCGTCGATCGCCGCATGCCGTACCAGCGGCACCGCATCCCGCGCTACGGGCAGGACGACGTCGAGCGCAACTGGGTGGAGGAGATCGCGCCGCGCGGGACCATTCACGTACCGCGCGCCGGTCGTCGTGCTCGTCGGCCATTGGACCGGCAGCATGGGCGAGGGCATGGCGATCGGCTTCGATGCGGCGCGTGCCGCGACGGTGGCCGGCTCGACGATGGCGCGCCTGCAGGGGGCCAACGACGGCTTCACGCTCGCGCGTACCGGCGTGCGCATCTCGTTTCCGACCGAGGCGCTGTTCCACGTCGACGGCACGCCGCGGCACCGATGGGTGCCGCCGGTGCTGGTGCCGGAGCCGGAAGGGGCGCCGGGCGACGATGTTGCGCTTGCGTATGCGCGGAAGCGTCTTGCCCAGACGCCTGAGCCAAGTGGGCCCATTCAATGAGGGTCAGACTCGAATTAAAGTAGTTTCTCAATTCGAGTCTGACCCTCATTGATGTTCGGGTATCCTCCCCGCTGCGCGCTGGAGGTGCGGTGTAACGCACACGGTACCAACCCGGCGGGGCTAATCGCGTACCAATGTCGGGTCAGACCGTTCCTCCTGCAGATGGCGATCCTCAATCACTGCGACGCGTGCGCGCGATCGACCCTACGGAGTTCGATCGTGGCCGAGCATTTATCCTCCCGCGTTTTCTGCGGATTAGCTGCGGTGCTGCTCGCAGCGATGGGCGCCGGCGCCCATGCGGCCATCGCACCCGGACCGCCCGCAACCGGCCACGCGGTCGCGTTCATCCCGCAATCGGGTCTCGACGATCCGCGCGTTGCCTTCAGCGCATCGCTTGCCGGCGGGACGATGTTCGTCACCCGCGACGGCGTGCTCGTGTATCGCATGCGCGGTCGTGCTGGCGCGGACGCGCCCGATGCACGACGCGGACGGGTGTCCGCGCCGCCGGGACGCGACGTCGCGCTGGTCGAGTCGCTGGTCGGCGCGCGCCCGGTGCCGCGCGCGACTCGGGCGAGCGGCGTTCACGTAAGCCGCTTCGAAGGCCGCGATCCCGCGCGCTGGCAACGCGACTTCGCGGCCTTCGACCGGTTGACGCTGGGCGAGGCATGGCCGGGTATCACCGTCGACCTCGCCGCGCACGATCGGGCCGTCGAGAAGCTCTTCACCATCGCGCCCGGCGCGGACGTGCGCCGCATCGCCGTGCGTGTCCGCGGTGCGGATCGGCTGCGCCGAGGTGCGGACGGAACGCTCGTCGCGGACGTGGGCCGCGAGGCCGTCATCTTCAGCGCGCCGGTCGCGTGGCAGGACATCGACGGCGCACGCCGGCCCGTGCCCGTCGCGTATGCGCTGCAAGGCCGCCGCTACGGCTTCACGCTGGGCTCCGCACGACCCGGCGCATCCGGTGGTGATCGACCCGATCCTGCAGGCGAGCTACGCCGGCGGCAGCGGCGGCGACGTCGGCAATGCGATCGCCGTGGCCCCGGATGGCGACGTCTACGTGGCGGGGAGCACGCTCTCGTTCAACTTTCCCGGCACCCGGGGCGGCGCGCAGCCTGCGGCCAGCGCGAACAGCGACGCCTTCGTCGCGCGCTTCAGCGCCGACCTGACCGTGCTGCGCCAGGCGACCTATCTCGGCGGCGCAGGGTCCGACGCCGCGTTCGCGCTTGCCATCGACGCCACCGGCGCCATCGTGATCGCGGGCTCGACCAACTCGACCAACTTTCCCGGGACGGCGGGCGGCCCGCAGTCCGCACCGGGCGGGGGCGGGGACGCGTTCGTCGCTCGCCTGTCCGCCGACCTCACGCAGCTTCTGCGCGCCACGTATGCCGGCGGCAGCGCATTCGACCAGGCGTTTGCCGTGCTGGCCACCGCGGACGGCGCGGTGTATGTGGCCGGCAGTACCGCGTCGACGAATTTCCCCGCAACCGGAGGGGGTGCGCAGCCCGTGCGCGGCGGCAACGGCGATGGCTTCGTCGCGCGCTTCTCGGCGGACCTGGGCAAGTGGGTGCAATCGACCTACGTCGGCGGCACCGGCAGCGAAATCGCCTACGCACTCGTCCGCGACGCGACCGGTGCCGTGTTCGTTGCCGGCAGCACGAGTTCGCCCAACCTGCCGGGCGTGGCCGGCGGCCTGCAGTCGAGTCCCGGCGGCAACGGCGACGCGTTCGTTGCGAAGTTCGACGCGAGCCTGCAGGCGCTGGCGCGCGCCACGTATCTGGGGGGCGCCGGCACCGACGTCGCCTATGCGCTTGCGTACGACGGCACGGCGATCGTCGTTGCCGGCGACACGGCATCGACCAATTTCCCGGTGACCGCCCGCAGTGCGCAACCGGTCAAGAGCGGCGGGGACGATGCCTTCGTGACGCGCCTCGATCCCGGTCTTGCGACGTTGCTGCAGTCCACCTTCGTCGGCGGACTTGGCGACGACCTGGCATATGCCGTGGCGGTCGACCCGACCGGCGCCATCTTCATCGCGGGCGACACCCTCTCGGCCGCGTTTCCGGCCACGGCGAACGGCGCGCAGGCGCGGCCCGGCGGCAGCGGTGACGCGTTCATCGCGCGCCTCGATGCAACGCTGGCCACGCTGGTGCAGGCCACGTACATCGGCGGCAGCGGACTCGACCAGGGCTTCGGCCTCGCGCTCGACGCACGGGGCCACGCGTGGATCACGGGGGGCACGAGCTCGTTCAACCTGCCGCCAAACGGCGGGAGGCGGGCAGGCGGCGGCGGGCGGCAGCGGCGACGCGTACGTCGTGACGCTGACGGCGAGCCTGCGACTCGTCGATTCGCCGGCGATCGAGTATCGCTACCCGGACTGGGACCACTACTTCGTCACCGCGAATACCGACGAGATCGCGAAACTCGATACCGGCGTGTTTGCCGGCTGGGTGCGCACCGGCCAATCGTTCAAGGTGCTGCCGCTCGACACGGCGGGGGCCGCCAACGTGTGCCGGTTCTTCAGCGTCAGCTTCGCGCCGAAGAGCTCGCACTTCTATACGCCGTCGGCGCTCGAGTGCACGGCGGTCAAGGCCAACCCGGACTGGGAATTCGAGGCGGAGGTGTTCGCGTTCCGGCTGCCCGACGCATCAGGCGCGTGCGGTAGCGGCACGGCACAACTCTTCCGGCTCTACAACGACGGGCAGGGCGGCGCACCGAATCACCGGTACACGACGGATCTCGCGACGCGGGACGCCATGCTGGCGCAGGGCTGGATTGCCGAAGGCTACGGCGACCTGGGCGTGATCGGGTGCGTGCCGAGGTAGCGCTCCCGTCATCGGAAGCGCGCCCTACGCACCGGTACTTTCAGGAGGTGGCGCGCGACCGCTGCCGCCACCAGCGGAAGATGAAACTCTGCGGCGGCTCCTGGCCCGAGCAGACCCACTGGATGGTGCCGGGCTCGACGAGGTAGCGCCGCTGCAGGCGGTAGCTGAGGTCATTGCCGACGAACAGGATGCGGTCGCCGGGCTTCAACGGCGTGTCCTCCGGCGGCAGCAACTTCATGCGGCCGTTGCGTTCGTGCGCCAGCGCGTACACGCGCAGTCGCTCGCTCGGGCTCGTGGGGTCGGCCACGAGGTGTCCGATCGTGAAGGCTTCCCCCGCGCGCTGGAAGAACGCGCCGAACATCCCGGGCTGCAGCACGTCGCACTCGAACTCCCAGGCCCGCGGCGTGCGGTCGCCGACCTCCGCGCGGACCCGGGCGAGAAGCACTTCCGCGGTTTCGCCTTCATCGCGCAGCCGGGTGAGAAACCGGCCGAGCATCGGGGTCGTCAGCACCTGCAGGCACTCGTGCACCATCACGTCGGACTGGACGAACTCGAGGTCGGCGTGCGCCGCCTCGATGAGGGCGCGGTCCTGCATCTGGTTCTGCCGGATCACGACGAAGATGTCGGGCTTGACGCGCCGCGCCAGCGTCGTCGCGCCCAGGTTGATCGCGTCGACGTCGGCACCGGCCACCAGCACGTCGGCGTCGTTGATGCCGGCGTCGCGCAGCACGTTCTCGGTGTAGTCGCCGTGCAGCAGGCGCTTCTCGCTGTCGTCGAAGTTCACCGGATCGAACGCCTTCCATTCGATCCCCTCGCGGTCGAGCATCGCGGCCAGCGCGCGGCCGAACCGCCCGTAGCCCACCAGCACCCAGCGTCCGCGCGGAATCAGCTGGCTCTCCGGGCACGGCGACCCGGGCGCCGCGGTGAGCCACTCCTCGACCTGCAGGATCGCGGGCGCGCGCAGGCCGATGCCGACGTTCGCGGCGAACGTCTCGAACGGATTGATCACCTGCACGCCGCCGAACGATTCGAGGTTCACGCGCGCCGCGTCGGACTTGGCGCGCGCGACGATCTGCAGCGCCGGGGTGAGCACGCGAGCGCCGATCGCGATCGCCTGGTTGACGGCGTCCTCGCCGGCGAGCGCGATCAAGCCCCGGCACAACGGGCTGTGGATGCCGCTGTCCTCCAGCACGTCGGCGAGCCGCGCGTCGGCGGTCAACGTGATCGGCGGCGTCACGAAGTCCAGGATCGTGGTGCGCGCCGCGCGCTCCGGGTCGCGCTCGATGATGACGATGCGATTGCCGAGGTGGTCGAGCGCGCGCGCGAGCCGCGCGCCGCTCTGCCCATAGCCGCACAGCACGTAGAACGGTTCCGCGAGCCCGCGCACGCGCCGCTTGTAGACGCTGCGCGCCAGCATGGTCCGGAACGTCGCGTCGTTGGCGAGCGAGATCACCGACCCCAGCGTGTACGCCCAGCCGATCACCGACAGGTAGATCGAGAACGTGACCCACAATCTCTGCGCGTCGGTGAACGGGTACGGGAGCTCGCCGAAGCCGATCGTCGTCGCCGTGTAGCTCATCACGTAGAACGCGTGGAAGATCGACAGCGGCGCGACGTTCCCGTCCGGATCGACGCCGGGCACGAGCGCCAGCCCGCCCACCGAGATCGCGTAGACGACGATCAGCGTGATGAGCGGCGCCCGCAGGCGCCGCAGGATCAGGAACGAGACGTCGTTCATCGGATACCGCGGCCGCGCGCGGGACGCGTCAGCGGCCCTGGCGGAGCGTCTCGCCGATCAGCAGCACGACCGAGAAGAGGTTGGCGAGCAGCGCGCCGCCGGACAGGGACACGACGACCGCGATCGTCTCGCCGTCCATGGGGTTGCCGGCCACGTACAGCTGCCACACCCAGACGATCGACGCCGCGACGAGCTGGAGCGAGGCGACGAGGCTCGTCGCGAGATGGGTGGCGCCGAGCTGCGTGCGGTCGCCGAACTTGAGGACCGTCGCGATCAGGTTGACCACCACCGCCGCGAAGAGCTCCATCGGATGGTGCAGTTCGACCCGTTCCAGGTCGCCGATGAAGAAGCCGAAATTCAGCGTGCAGGCGAAGATGATGAAAAAACCGAAAATGACCTTCTCGAGGTTCACGGCGGCTCCGGTGGGCGCGGGGATCGACCCGGCCATGATATCGCGTACCCGACGCCGACGAACCTGCACCGGTTCGCGCGGAGGGGCACGTGCCCGGCGCTCAGAGCATGCCGGGCCGGAAGCCCCTGCGATACCTGGTCGTGTTCTCGCCCGCGATCATGAACACGCCGTCGCCGCGATAGTGAATCGTTCGCGGGTATCGGGGCGACGTCGCGACGCGTGCACGGACCACCTCGAACACGAACACGTTGTACCTGCGGACCAGGCGCGAGTCCGCCAGCCGGCATTCGAAATTGGCGAAGCATTCGTCGATGCCGGGGGCGGCGACCGCGGTGCCCGGCACGGCCGTGAGGCCGTATGCGGCGAACTTGTCGACGTCGCGGCCGGAGGCGTTTCCGATGGCCACCACGGTGGCAGCCATCTCCACGGTGGGAACGTTGATCACGCACGCGCGACTTCGCCGGATCATCTCGAAGCTGTGATTGGCGCTGGAGATGCAGACCCCGACCAGCGAGGGCACGAACTCCATGACCATGTGCCAGCCCGCCGTCATGATGTTCGTCTTGCCCCGCCACCGGGAACTCACGAGCACGACAGGCCCGGGCTCGAGGAACCGGCGCACGTCGGCGACCGGGAAGTCCCGCTTCACGTAGCGCTTCATGTCCGCAGCCCAGGCGGGCCGCGTCGAGCGATGCGGGTCGGTGGCGTCGCGACTGCGGCGCAATCGACGGCGCGCGGGGCGATCATGTCCCGACCTTGCCGTGCCGCGCCTGCCGTTCCTCCCACGCACGGAGGTCGCAGCGGTAGCGATCGAGCGCATCGTCGTACACGTCGAAGACGCACGGATCGCAACCGCGATCGCAGCATTCGTCGAGGCGAGGGCGCGGCGGCGGCACGGGGTACGGATCGCCTACCATCCGCTGAAGCGCTCCCAGCGCCGCGGGGATGCGCCTGACGATGGCAGCACGACGTAGTGGTCGAACTGCGCCCCCGTGGCGCACGCATGGTTGGGCAGGATGCGCAGGCGCGAACCCAGCGGAAAGCGCTGTTCCAGCGCAACGGCCGGGTCGCCGTGCCAGTGCAGGACGCCGTGCTCCTGGTTGGCCTCGTTGAAGGACAAATGCGCAATGGGCACGCCGTCCTCGTCGCAGACGAGGCCATAGCCGCAGTCGCGCGCCTGGCGCTGCGTGCCGCGGTCGCGGCTCATCGCCATCCAGCCGGCGTCGGTGATGATCCAGCCGGCGTCCGGGCGGTGGCCGATCACCGTGCACAGCACCGACAGCGCGATGTCGTCGGTGGTGCAAACGCCGACCCCGGCCATGACCAGGTCGAAGAACACGTACACGCCGGCGCGGACCTCGGTGACGCCTTCCAGCGAGCGCGCGCTCAACGCCGTCGGCGTGGACCCCACGCTGACCACCTCGCACGCGTGGCCGGCCGCGCGCAGGCGGCGGGCCGCGTCGACGCACCCGGCGCGCTCGCGCTCGGCCATGGCGGCCAGCGCCTCCGGCGTGTGCAGTGCGTACGAGCTGCCGGCGTGCGTCATCACGCCGGCCAGCCGTGCACCGTGGCCGCCCTGCGTGCGCAGCGCGTGGGCCACCGCGTCGAGTCGCGGGTCGGCGGGCGCGAGCCCCGAACGATGGCCGTCGGTGTCGATCTCGATCAGCACGTCGTGGCAGTGACCGCTGGTGCAGCCCGTGCGCGCTCAATTGCTCCGCCGCCGGCGACCGACTCCACCAGCAGCGTCAGGCGCAGGCCCTGGCGCGCGAGGCGCAACGCGTGGTCGAACTTCGCCGGCACGATGGCCACGGCGTAGAGGATGTCGTCGATGCCCGCCGCGAAGAATCGCTCGGCCTCCTTCAGCGTGGAGACGGTGATGCCCCGAGCGCCGGCCGCGAGCTGGCGTTCCACCACCGCCGCGCACTTGCTGGTCTTCGCGTGCGGGCGAAAGCGCACGCCGAGCGCATCCATGCGCGACTGCATGCGGTCGATGTTGCGCTGCATCCGCTGCTCGTCCAGCAGCAGCAGCGGCGTTTCGAGGTCGGCGGGAATGGACATGGCGGATTGTGGAAGCGTCGGGACCGACGAGTGTACCGGGCGCGGCCCGCGCTCAGTGGGCCGGGGTCACCGGCAACGGCGGCGGCGCGCACGCGACGGGAAAATACGGCCCGGGGCCATACCCCTCCGCGCGCCAACCCTTGGCCACCATCTGGTCGACGACGGCCGTTTCCGTCGTGTAGCGGTGGTTGCTGTCGGACCGGTTGTTCCACAGGCGATAGACGGGGACCGTTGCCGATGGGCACGCGCCCGATCCTCGATCGGGCAACAGGAAACCGAAGACGTTCGCAGACTCGTAGACCAGTTGCGGAAGGTGAAGCGCGGTCTCCTCGCATTCCGCCGGTGCAGCCGAGTAGAAGTGCGAATCGCCGTACGCGGGCGGAATGTAGAACCGGCACACCGGACTCCCGTACTCGGAGAACGCGTAGAAGGACTTGCCGGTCTTCGCCCAGCCCCGATGTACGCCCGTGTCGAGGTCGCGCACCTCCGCCAGTTGGTTGGTCGACGCGATGAAGTAGTGGTCCCGCGCGGCGTCGTAGTACTCGATCACCCGGACGAAGACGTCCCGCGCCTCGGCGGGTCCGAAGACGGACACGTACCCACGGAAAAACGAGGTCGCAGACTCGACCAGGATCACCGCGTCGATCCAGGCGGCGGGATTGGCGTCAGCGGCGCGCGTATACGCAACCTCCAGGGCGCAGGTGCCCGCGGGTGCCAGCGTCAAACCCACGCATCCCGTCGTCGAGAAGTCGCGAAAGTGAACACCCCCGACGAACGCCTGGGTCACCGTGAACGCCGCAAGGCTGTCGTTGCCGACCGTCAGGCGTCCGAAGACCTGCGACCCGGCGCGCGGCGTCCCGAAATCCAATGGGCTCTCCTGGAGTAAATACCGGTGTTGGTTCCCGTGAGCTGAACCGCCGGGTAGGGCGCGACGCCATTGCTGTGCACGGTGAGCCACGCGACGCGCTTGCCGGTCGCGGTCGGACGGAAGCGCACGTCGACCTGGCACGTCGCCGTCACCGGCAGGGAGGTTCCGGCACCGCACAGACTCCCCAGGATGAAGTCCGACGGGTTATCGCCGGTGATTTCCCAACCGGTGACGATGAGGTTCGCCAGGCCGAGGTTCTGCAACTCAACGTAATGGGCAGGGCCCGCCACGCCCAGATCGGCGCGACCCATCTCGAGGTGGCCGGGTCCGGTCCCGGGGGGAGTCCCCGTTCGGAGGTACACGAACGGCGCCTGCTGCACGCCCGTGCCGCGCAGGCGCAGCTCCGAAAAGCAATCGAAGTATTGCGCCTCGGGAACGACGATGCAGTAGCTGCCGAAGTGATCGCCCAGGGAACCCGGCGTGAAAGTCACGACAAATGTGCAGCTTGCCCCGGCGTCGAGCACCAGGCCGTTCCGGCACGTCCCCGTTTGCTCCCAGCCACCGTGGGACTGCCGGAAGTTCGAGACAGTGAACCGGTCCAGCGTCATGGGCCCGGTGCCGGTATTCGTCAGGAGTCCCGTGAACGGCTCGCTCCGGGTGTCCACCAACTGGAGGCCGAAGTCGTGTGCCGTCGGCGTGATCGTGACCTGCGGCGTGGCGAACGCGAGCGTGCCGAGCGAGAGGCAGGCAAGCGCGCAACCGGTGCGCAGCCACACGGACACGCGCGTGATGAATTCGCGACGATGGAGCACGCGGAGCATCACCGGCAGGCGAGGGACTCGAGCGGGCGAGCGCAGGATCGACATCCTGCGAGTCTACCCCCGACGAAACTCGAGGATGGCGCGCCTCAGGCGCGCGCGCGCTTGGCCGCGGCACGGCCGCGGGACGCGGGCGTCGGGGCGGATGCCTTCGTCACGGCCGGCAACGACTTCCTGGCAGCCGCTTTGCTGGCCGCTTGCACCTTGCCTTTGCGAGAGGCTCTGTTCGCCGCTGCGGCCGATCTTCGTCGCTGCAGCCTTCGTCGCCGCGGCCGCCGCCTTCGCCCGCGCCGCCAGCGCCAGCCTTCGCACGCGCCGGATGTCGGCATCGGAGAAGACACCGTTGACGCCCGAGATCGCGGCGAGCTTCATCCCGTGCTTGATGCCGAGCCGATAGATCTCGCGCACCTTCTCCCACTCGATGTTGCGGCCGACGGTGAAGTTCTCGAAACGGCCCTCGAGCGCCAGCACGATCGTCTCGGCGAGACACGCGTACGCGACGTTCTTCGGCAGCCCGATGTTCTTCATCGACACCTTGCCGGGCAGCTCGATCTCGCCGGACTCGATCACCAGCACGTCGGGGCGCTTCGCCACTTCCTCGGGCGGCAGGTCGAGCGGGCGCGCGACGTCGGTGATCACGCAGCCGGGCTTGACGTTCATGATGTCGAGCACCTTCTTGCCGGCCCCGGACGTGGCCGTCACGATCATGTCCATGTCGGCGATGTCCTTGTCGGCGCGCGAGGACAGGAACAGCTTCGCGTCGGGCGTCTCGCGCAGGATCGAGCCCTTGAGCGAGAGCAGCTTCGCGGTCTCCGGCGACACCATGTAGACCTCCTGCGCCACCATCGCGAGGAGCCGCGCGCACACCGAGCCGATGGCGCCGGTGGCACCCACGACCATGGCCTTCAGCGCGGCCTTCTCGCCGCGCTTCGGTCGGCGGCAGCAGTCCCAGGCGCAGCACCGCATCGTGCGCCGCCCACAGCGCGCCGGAGGCGCTGTAGCTGTTGCCGGTGGTGATGGGCAGCGGCGCGCGCCGCGCGACGGTGAGCCCCGCGTCGCCGACCACCTTGGTGAAGGCGCCGAGGCCCATGATCTGCGCGCCGAGCCGCTTCGCCATCCGCGCGGCGTCGAGCAGCCGCCGATAGGTGAACTCGGGGCTGTGGCTCATGATTTCCTTCGGCGTGCCGCCGACGGAGATGAGCCAGCCTTCGGTCTCCACGCCGGTGGGCGACTTGATGCCGGTCACCTTCGAGTAGACGAACGGCGGCGCGTAGGCCATCGCCTTCTCGACGGTGTCCATGAACACCGGCGGCGACACGCGCGACAAGAGGTCGATCGGCTGGATGTTCTTGAAGTACTCCTGCGACAGCGGATGGATGACGAACGCGAACCGGTTCACGCGCTTGAAGCCGTTCGGATACAGGAGCCGCGGCTCGAGCTGCAGGTCGGCGATGATCTCGAGGTAGTCGTCTTCCAGCAGGTCGTCCACCCCCTTGTCGGTGGCGGCGAGGATCATCGCGTCGAGCAGGCTCGGCCCCAGCACGTGGCCGAACAGCATCGGCGAGCCGTCGACGACCATGTGCACGCCACGGTCCTTGAACCGGGCGATGCGCCGGTCGTTGACCGTGGACGTGATGATGGTCTTGCCGGCCAGTTCCTCCGCGTCGAAATCGTCCAGCTCGTGCACGGGGGCCACGATGACCGTCGCGTCCTGCATGGCCCGGCGCAGCATGTAGTGGGTCCACGCCTTCAACGGCGCCGACGCCATCAGCTGGTCGGGCGTGTGGTCGAGCACGTAGTGCGCGCCGCCGGCATACAGCTCCAGCGTGTCGAGCGACGTCAGGAGCTTCGGCACGCCAAGCTGCAGCAGCGGGTCGGCGAACTGCAGGTTCGCCGTGTATTCCGACATCGCCAGCGCGAGCTTGTAGTTGGTCCGGCCGGAGAAGAACAGCACGTTGGCGTTGTTGAAATACTGGCCGAGCTTGTTCTGCACGTGCCGCAGCGCCCACTCCTGCAGGATGTCGGACAGGCGGCCGCCGGTGGTCACCGGGATCCGGGTGACGGCATTGCGGAGCTTCGCGCTGTCCTTTTCGACGAAGCGCTGCGCCCCCACCGTGTAGGTGTCCTTGACCACGCCCACGCCGATCGCGTCGGCGGTCTTCCCCCAATGCTTGACCAGCTTGAGCGCCCGGGCCAGGTTGCCGTTGGTGCCGAGCCGGCGCACCTCGAGTGCCCGCCCGAGCAGCCGCGCATCGAACGAGAAGTCCTCGGCACCGGCACCGAGGCTGATTCCTACGACGGATCGGGTCTTGGCTTTGCGCATGTCGAAAATTGTACGGCCGGGCTCCGTCGTCGCGCGCCGGAAGACCGGCGCATCCCGCGCTCGTTTGATCTGCATCACGTCGCGGCGTCCCGCGGAGCGCGTGCGCGGCCGGGACCGGGGGCTTCCCCCTCGTCGCGCCGTGCCGGGGGGAATCGGTTTGACCTTGGTGAACGAACGTGCGCTTCGCCGTGGCCCGGGATGCCGGATTGGTGCAAGCTGATGTTCCGGACTGGAGATGCGAGTACCGCGATGATCGAGATGCCGAGTGTGGTGGGGGAGGTCGTGCGATCGGTCGGGCTGTCGACGGCCATGCGCGCGGCCGGCGTGGTGACGGGACTGCTGCCGATCCCGCAGCCCACACTGCTGGTCGGACCGGGGGCCAGCCGTCGCCTGGGCGAAACGCTCTGCGGCTTCGGCCACCGCAAGCTCCTGATCGTGACCGACCCGGTGGTGGCGGAACTGGGGCTGGCCAAGGGGCTCACCGACGCGCTGACGGCGGGCGGCGCCCGCTTCGTGACGTTCGACCGCGTGACGGCGGACGCGCCGTTGCCGGTGATCGAGGAGGGCATCGCGTTCTACACGAAGCACAAGTGCGATGCGGTGGTCGCTTTCGGTGGCGGATCGGCGATGGATGCCGCGAAGACGATCGCGCTTGCCGTGGCCAACCGCAAGCACCCGAGGAAGCTGGTCGGATACTTCAAGGGCCTGCGCGCGCCGGTGCCGATCTATGCCGTCCCGACCACCGCCGGCACCGGATCGGAGGTGACGGTGGCCGCCGTGGTGTCCGATCCGGCGTCCAACCGCAAGCTGGTCATCGCCGATACGCGGCTGGTGCCGACGATCGCGGCGCTGGATCCGCTGCTGATGACGGGCCTGCCGCCCGCGGTGACCGCGGCCACCGGCATGGATGCGCTGACGCACGCGATCGAGGCGTTCGTCGGCAAATGGGCGACCGCCCACACCGACCAGATGGCGCTCGCCGCCGTCGGCATGATCTACGCGAACCTGCGCGTCGCGTATCGCACCGGCCGCAACGTGGCCGCGCGCGAGCAGATGGCGCTGGCCGCGACGTTCGCGGGCTTCGCGTTCACGCGTGCCAACGTGGGCTACGTGCACGCCATCGCGCACCAGCTGGGCGGCCGCTATCACACGCCGCACGGCCTCGCGAACGCGATCATGCTGCCGCACGTGCTCGAGTTCCTGCGTCCCGCGATCACCGGCCGGCTCGCGCTGCTGGCCGTTCGCGCGGGGGTGGGCACGGCGCGCGAGCGTCCCGCCGCGCTCGCGAAGAAATTCCTGGCGTCGATCGTCGCGCTGAACCGGGACCTGCGCATTCCAACGACGGTCGAGGCGCTGCGCGAGGACGATATCCCCGCGTTGGCCAAGGCCGCCTGCTGGGAGGCGGACACCAATTATCCGGTGCCGCGCTACATGTCGCAGGAGACGTGCGAAGGATTGCTGCGGAAGGTGCTGCCGCGTCCGGCGAAGCGCAATGCGCGTTGATGTGGATGGCCGGTCCAAAGTAGTCGCTGATGGGGTGTCGGTAAGACTGCCAACACGCGCGAGGGTGCCATGGGAAAGCAACGCCGGACTATCCGCAATTCGCTTGCGTTGCTCCTGACGCTTGCGGCATTGGCAGCGCACGCCCAGGGCCCCGAGGTGGTGACCACCTTCGCCCCCGGACCGCCGTCGGGCCCGTACGCGTTCGCCAGCTGGACGCCGAAGACGCTCCCCGAATTGATGAAGGGCAGCACGAGCGGGGACGCCGTCAACATCGTCGGCCACCTGTTCCTGCCGCCGGGGACCGGCAAGGTGCCTGCGGTCGTGCTCGTGCACGGTTCCGGTGGCCTCTACAGTGCCGAGCTCGACTTCTGGCCGAAGCAGTTCAACGCCGCCGGCATCGCTGTCTTCACGCTCGACATGTTCGGTCCGCGCGGGGTGCAGAGCACGGCCGAGGACCAGTCGCAGGTGCCGTTCGCGGCGGACGTTGCCGATGCGTTCGCAGCGCTGAACCTCGTTGCCACGCACCCGCGCATCGACGCGAAGCGCATCGCGATCATGGGCTTCTCGCGCGGCGGCATTGCGGCGCTGCGCGCGGACGTCGAGAAGATCATCGCCTCGCAGAAGCTGCCCGAGGGGTTGCGCTACGCGGCCATCATTCCGACCTACGCCGGGTCATGCGCCGGCATCTTCCGGCTGGTGGTGAAGCCCGGCGTGTTCACCAAGGCGCCGATCCTCTTCATCCACGGCGACGCGGACGACTACACGCCGATCGGCCCCTGCCAGGACTATGCGGACAGGATCGGCAAGGCCGGCACGCCGGTCGAATTTGTCGTGATCGAAGGGGCGCACCACAAGTTCGATGCGGACGACCAGAAGCGCCACTACCTCCGGGGTGCCACGCGAACGCGGGCCGAGTGCCCGCTGGAAATCGACATCGACACGCTGTACGCGTATGACCGCACGAGCGGCGCGCGATTGCAGGGCGAGGCCTACACGGCAGCGCTCAAGAACTGCGGCGCGGTCGGTGCCACCGTCGAAGGCAGCAACCGGGCGCGCGACCAGGCCGCGCAGGCGGCGGTCGGCTTTCTGAAGAAGACCTTCGCCAACTGAGGCGGGCTTCGACGAAGGAGCCCGTCGCGGGTGACGCATCTCAACGGAGCAGCAGCTTCCTGATGGCTCCCATGCTCCCTTTGACGACGTCGGTAAATGCAGGCACAAGGTCGTCGCTGGTGCTTTTCGGGTCTGTGCTCATCCAGTTGACGACAAAGCAGAACGTGACCGGTGTTGCGTTGACGACCATCTGTCCAGCGTACGAGAGGGCGTGAAAGTCAGCCACGTCCATGGAGTCAGCGACCCAGTCCCCGCTGCCGCCCTTGCCGTAGCCAACCGTGTCCTCGGGGAAGAACGAGTTGGTGAGATGGATTCGCTTGAACTCCGGAAGCGTTGCCGGCTTGGTGAACAACTTGCCGGCAAGCGCCTGCTTGTAATACGACACGAGATCATCAGCACTGCTTGCCAAGGTTTCCTGGTCATTGAGTGGCCGGTGCGGTGGTCCCAGGGCGCGGCCCGACGCCAATACTTCCTGGACACCGGACCAGCCGATGTCCACGCCAAAGGGTGCGCCCACATTGTAGGAAAAGAAACGGCGTGTTGAATCGGGTATCAGCGTTGCAGCAAGACCCTGCGCGGCGATGAGGGAGCGAACGCGATCCGGTCCGACACGCAGCAAGGCGATGTCGGTGGCCGTGTTGTCGCTGTGCGTGATCATCGCCTCCAGGATCGAGCGGGCCGTCGTCGTGCCGGTCAAATTCACGAGGACAGGGCTGCCGGCGGTACGAACGCTGTCATTGACGGGTAGTTGTTCATCCTCAGATAGACCGCCCGACTCGACGTCGCGGAGGTACTGGGAAACGATGAACGTCTTGATTGCGCTGGCGACAAAGAGCCGAGTGGCCGCCGAGTCGGACGCCAACGCGTGACGGTCGACATCGATCCGGAAACTCGTGGCTCCCGGGAGCGATTTGAAGAACGCAGCCACGTATCCAGACCGCGCGCTGGGTGCCTCGCCCACGCTGGCCCAGTGGCGGCCATACCCGCGAGTGTTGCCGCTGTGCGTACCCCGAAGTTTCGGCGATCCATTCGTTCCTTGCCTGCTTCGCTGCTTCGATCCGACTGTCAGTTGATTCAGTGCGACCGGAAATTCTCGTGGACGACGCGACGAGAACGGGCACCGCTTCCCTTGCGAACCTGCAGCCACCCGTCGGCGCCTCGGACTGCGTCTGGGTGGGCCGATAGTGCCAGTTCACTGGTGTTGGGTAAATGGCCGCTGCCGCTGCGATGCCGCCGCTCAGGTCGACGGTCGGATGACCGCAAAGGGTCGATAGCGCCGGTTCGTCCGAGCCGTTTCGACCGGCTCTTCCGGCCAGAAGTAGCCAGTCGTCACCCTCCGTTCTGACATCTCCAGGCAAACATCCAAGCCGCAGCGAGTCAAACTTCGGTGACTTGGCGTGCACCCCTTGGTCGCGTCGACTGACAGCGAAAGCGTCGACCGCCTCCGCAGGCTCGAGCCGAACAGGTCGATAGACGCGACAGGCGCCCCAGCTTCGCCGCGTACGTTGCGATCAACGATAATGGTTCGTTGCGCCTGCGGCTCTGCCCCATCCGAATATGGCGGGGGGCGGCAGCACCGCCGAGCGCGTTGGCGCGCCCACCCCGTCCTCCATAACATGACGCGATGAATTGGGTCGAAGTCACCTGGACCATGATGATCTCGGCGAGCCTGATGCTCGGCGTCGTCCACCTGTTCGTCTGGCAGAAGCAACGCTCGCAGTACGCCAACCTGCTGTTTTTCATCCTGGCGGCGTCGGCCGCGGCCTACGGTGCCTACGAGCTCGCGCGAATGCGCGCGGAGACCCCGGCCGACCTCGCCGTCAACGCTCGCTGGTCCCACGTGCCACTTACGATGTTCGTGATCTCGACCGTGGGCTTCGTGCGACTGTACTTCAACGCCGGCCGGCTCTGGCTCGCCGGCACGGTGATCGGGATCCGGCTGCTATCCCTCGCGTTGAACTTCCTGACCGGGGTGAACGTGAACTTCCGGGAAATTACCGCCCTGGATCATCTGCAGCTCCTGGGGGGCGCTGTCGTCGTGGGCCCCATTGGCATCCCGAATCCGTGGGCCGTCGTCCCCCAGCTCAGCAACCTGCTGCTCGTCGTCTTCATCGTCGATGCTTCGATCGCCTTGTGGCGCAGGGGCGGACCGGTGGCGCGGCGCCGCGCAGCGTTCGTCGGCGGCAGTCTGGCACTTTGCATTGTCATGGCGCGGAAGCATGGCCGCACTGGTCGTCACCGGCGTCGTACATGCGCCCACGATCCTCATGCCCGGCTTTTTCGTGGTCGTTCTGGCGATGGGCTACGAGCTCGTCTGCGACCTCATCGCGGCTGCGAAACTGCCGGTCCAGCTCCGGGCAAGCGAGCAGCGCTTCCGTGCGGTCGTCGCAGCGGTGCCGAGCGCGATTCTCCTGGTGGACGGCAAGGGCATGATCAGATTTGCGAACGCACAAGCAGAGGCCGTATTCGGCTACCGACCCGCGGACCTTGTCGACAGGCCAATGGAGATGCTGGTCCCGGAGCGCCTTCGGTCCCGGCGCTCCGAATGGCAGGCAAACTTTGTCGACGACCCACAAGCACGGGCGATGGGAGTCGGCCGTGAGCTCTTCGCGTGCCGCGAAGACGGGCGCGAGATCCCGGTCGAAGTGGCGCTCAGTCCAATGGTGACCGATGAGGGATTATTCGTGCTGGCGTCGGTCGTCGACATCACGGAGCGGAGGAACATCGAGCGGACAACCAGCCGCCAGCGCGACGAGCTTGCGCACCTTTCGCGGGTCGCGATGCTGGGCGAGCTGTCCGGATCGCTGGCGCATGAGCTAAATCAGCCCCTGACGGCCATACTCAGCAATGCGCAGGCAGCGCAGCGCTTCCTGAAGCAGGACCCGCCGCGCATCGACAGGATCCCGGAGATACTCGCCGACATCGTCAGCAGCGACCATCGCGCCGGCGCGGTGATCGCGCGCCTGCGATTGCTCCTTCGCAAGGAAGCGGCAAAGCGGCAGGCGCTCGACATCAACGAGGTCGTGGTGGAGTCCTTGCACTTGATGCGCAGCGATCTGATCGACCGGGGTGTGACGGTCGTCACCCACCTGGAACCGGGACTTCCACGCGTGGACGGCGACCGGAGCCAGTTGCAGCAAGTGTTGCTGAACTTCATCATCAACGGTTGTGATGCCATGCAGGGGCAAGAGGAAGATCGCACGCTCCTCGTGCGGACGCGCGGCACGCCAGAAGGAAGGGTGGAGGTCGCGGTCATGGATCGAGGCACGGGAATATTGCCGGCCGATCTTGCCCGAGTGTTCGAGCCCTTCGTGACGACAAAGGCGCAGGGCCTGGGACTGGGGCTGTCGATCTGCCGGTCCATTGTCGAGGCCCACGGCGGTTCGGTCTGGGCGAGCAACAACGCCGAACGAGGCGCCACGCTGCACTTCGCGTTGCCGGCAAAGTCGGCTTGAAGACGATGGACCTGCGCGCACCCATGGTTTACGTGGTCGATGATGATCCCGACCTGTTGCGCGCGCTCGAGCGCCTGCTCCAATCGGCGGCGCTCGACGTGACCACGTTCGGGTCGGGGCAGGCGTTTCTCGACGAGCACGACCGAAATGCGCCGGGATGCCTCGTGCTCGACCTCGCAATGCCGGGGTTGGGGGGGCTCGAGTTGCAGCGCACCCTCGAACGTCAGGGCAGCCCCCTGCCGATCATCTTCCTCACCGGCCGCGGCGACATCGCCAAGAGCGTCGAAGCCATGAAACATGGCGCGGCTGACTTCCTGACCAAGCCCGTCGATGACGAGGCTTTGCTCGCCGCGATTCACGAGGCGCTGGCCAGGAACCGAACGCGCCGCCAGTTGAGCGCGGAGCGCGAGCACGTTTCCCGTTGCCTCGCCACGCTGACCGAGCGGGAGCGACAGGTGCTGGAACGGGTCGTGGCCGGAATGCTCAACAAGCAGGTCGCCGCCGAACTGGGGACCGCCGAGAAGACGATCAAGTTTCATCGCGGCAACCTGATGCGGAAGATGGGCGTGCGCACGGTGGCTGACCTGGTCAAGATGGCGGAACGCGCCGGGATCGGCCAGCCCCCGGCCACCTGACGTTCCCGGACCCGCGCGAACTGCACCCTTGACCTGGACCAAGGTCCAGTAGGTCTTCTGGCCTGCGCGCGTTACCGTGAATCCACGATGGCGACTGAAGTGCCGCGGTTGGCTCTGGTGGACGACGATGCGGATGTGCGCGTCGCGCTGACGCGCTTGCTCGTTTCCGCGGGTTTCGCAGTCGAGACTTTCGCGTCCGGCGCCGACTTCCTGCGCTCGCTCGAGCACCATGAGCCCGATTGCGCGGTGCTCGACCTGCACATGCCGGAGATGAGCGGATTCGACGTGCAAGGAGCCCTTGCCGGACATTCGACACTTCCAGTTGTCGTGATTACAGGACAGGCTTCGCCGGAGTCGCGTGCGCGGGCGCTTCATTTGGGCGCAAGCGCCTATCTATGCAAGCCGGTAGGCGACGAAGAGTTGTTGGCGGCCATCGCGGAGGCTATCAATGGGTAGTCGCGGTGCACGGACATCCGAGTGGTTTCGGCGAGACCCGAACGGAGAGCATCACCATGCAATCTCGCCATAAAGCCTGGGGGCACCTGGCGTTCGCGCCGCTGCTATTGGCGCTGACCGCTGCAATACCGGCGCACGCCGAGCTGACCGCCGAGGAGCTCGCGAAGCTCGCGCAGAACCCGGTCGGCAACCTGATCAGCCTGCCGTTCCAGAACAACACGAACCTCAACTTCGGGCCGGAGAAGGGGACGCAGAACATCCTCAACATCCAGCCGGTGATCCCGATCTCGGTCAACGACGACTGGAACATCATCACGCGCACGATCCTGCCGGTGATCTGGAATCCATCGCTCGGCCCCGGCATCGACAGCAAGGATGGCATCGGCGACACCGTACTCACGGCGTTCCTGTCGCCCGCCAACCCGGGCCACTGGATCTGGGGCGCGGGTCCCGTCGTGCAGATCCCGACCAACAGCAGCGCCGAGCTTGGCAACAAGAACTGGGGGATGGGCCCGTCGGTGGTCGTGCTGCATCTGGACCATGGCAGCCCGTGGGTGTACGGCGCGCTGGTCAACAACGTCTGGTCGCTGACCAGCAGTCAACAGGGCGGCGCTTACAACAACGGGTTGATCCAGCCGTTCGTCAACTACAACTTCCCGGGCGGCTTCTATCTGACCAGCGCGCCGATCCTCACCGTCAACTGGAAGGCGGAAAGCAGCCAGCAATGGACAGTGCCGGTCGGCGGCGGCGTGGGCAGGATCTTCCACTTCGGCAAGCTGCCCGTGAACACGCAGATCTCCGCGTACTACAACGTGGTGAAGCCCGACTTCGGCGCCAACTGGCAGATCCGCGCCCAGATGCAGTTCATGTTTCCCAAATAAGACGTCCGCTGCGGCGACGTTGCAGGTCCCGAAACGCGCCATGCAGGCGAAGGTCGAAGCGGTACGCAGCGCAATGCACAGGAATCCTGGGAGAACAACGATGAATGTCGGCCATGCGTTCAAGACTGCTGGCGTCGGTCGCGGCCGTGGCCTCATGTCTCGGATCGGCGACAGCGCAACAGGTGACCGGCGTGCTCGGCTCGGCCAGCGCCACGACGACCATCCCCGGCAATCAGCTGCCGCCGCCCGATCCGAAGTTCGGCGGCGTGATCAAGGAGCGGGCCTCCGAATCGACGTCGTGGTGGCCGCCGCGCGTGGTGCCGCCGAAGAAGGCGCCCAACGTGCTGCTGATCATGACCGACGACGACGGCTTCGGCTCGCCCAGCACCTTTGGCGGCGTCATTCCGACCCCGACGCTGGACCGCCTCGCGAAGGCCGGCCTGCGCTACACGAACTTCCACTCGACGTCGCTGTGCTCGCCCACGCGCGCGGCGATCATCACCGGGCGCAACCACCACTCGGTGGGCTTCGGCGTCGTCGGCGAGATCGCCACCGGCTTCCCCGGCTACGACTCGATCATCCCGATCGAGAAGGGCACCATCGGTACCATCCTCAAGCACAACGGCTACGCGACCTCCTGGTTCGGCAAGGACCACAACACGCCGTTCTTCGCCAACAGCCAGGCGGGACCGTTCGAGCAGTGGCCCAACGGCATGGGCTTCGAGTACTTCTGGGGCTTCGTCGGCGGCGACGCCAGCCAGTGGCAGCCGAACCTGTTCCGCAATACGACGCCAATCTTCCCGTTCCAGGGCAATCCGGGCTGGAACCTGCAGACGGCGATGGCCGACGAGGCGATCCAGTACATGCAGCAGCTCAAGGCGCTGGCGCCGGAGAAGCCCTTCTTCGTCTACTACGTGCCCGGCGCCGTGCATGCGCCCCATCATCCGACGAAGGAGTGGATCGACAAGATCAGCGCGATGCACCTGTTTGACGATGGCTGGGAGAAGCTGCGCGAGACGATCTTCGCCAACCAGAAGCGGCTGGGCATCATGCCGCCCGACGCGCAGCTGACGCCGTGGCCGGATGGGCAGGCGATCTACGGCGGCGCGAAGCTCCCGCGCTGGAGTTCCCTTGGTGAGATCGAAAAGAAGCTCTTCATCAAGCAGGCGGATGTCTATGCGGCCTATCAGGCCTACGCCGACAACGAGATCGGCCGTGTGATCAAGGCGGTCGAGGACATGGGCCAGCTCGACAACACGCTGATCGTCTACGTGAGCGGGGACAACGGGCCCAGCGCCGAAGGGATGATCAACGGCACGCCGAACGAGTTCACCACCTTCAATGGCATCGAGGTGCCCGTGAAGGACCAGTTCCTCTGGTACGAGTTCTGGGGTTCCGACCGCACGTTCCCGCACTACTCGGCGGCTTGGGCCTGGGCGTTCGCCACGCCGTTCAAGTGGATGAAGCAGGTGCCGTCGCACTTCGGCGGGACGGCGCAGGGCATGGTGGTCTCGTGGCCCGGCCACATCGGCGACCCGGGTGGCATCCGGCGCCAGTTCCACCATGTCATCGACATCGTGCCGACGATCCTCGAAGCGACCGGCATCCCCGCGCCGGACATGATCGACGGCGTCAAGCAGCTGCCGATCGAAGGCGTGAGCATGGCCTACACCTGGGACAAGGCCAACGCCAACGCACCCACCCGGCATACGACGCAGTACTTCGAGATGCTGGGCAACCGCTCGATCTATCACGACGGCTGGGTCGCGGCCACCACGCCGGTGACGCTGCCGTGGGAGTTGAGCACGAAGCCGCCGCCGGACGTGATCACCGGGTACAAGTGGGAGCTCTACAACGTCATGGAGGATCCCACCCAGAACAACGACCTGGCCGCCAGGATGCCGGACAAGTTGGGACAGCTGCAGAATCTCTTCTACCTCGAGGCCGCGAAGTACAACGTGCTGCCGCTCGACAACACGACGCTCGCACGCTGGAACGCGCCCAAGCCGAGCCTGACGGCGGGGCGGACGTCCTTCACGTACGCGGGTCCTCTGGCCAACGTGCCGGGCAGCACGGCTCCGCATATTCTGAACCGGTCCTACACCATCACCGCCGAGGTCACGATCCCCGCGGGAGGCGCCGAAGGCATGATCGTCACGCAGGGCGGACGCTTCGGCGGCTACGGGCTGTTCCTGAGCAAGGGCGAGCTCGGATTCGGCCGCGGCAAGGTGGTGTTCCTCTACAACCTGCTGGACCTCAAGCGCACGATCTGGGAAGGGCCCGAACTCGCGCCCGGCAAGCACACGATCGTCTTCGACTTCAAGTCCGCGGCGCCGGGGCTGGGCAAGGGCGGGACCGGTGTGCTCAGCGTGGACGGCAAGGAGGTGGCGAGGAAGTCGATGGAGAACTCGACCCCGATCACCTTCGCCGAGGACGAGACCTTCGACATCGGCCAGGACACGCGCACCGGCGTCGCGCTGCTCGAGTATCGCTACGACAGCCCGTTCACGTTCACCGGCACGATCAACAAGGTCAAGTTCGACCTGGGTGCCCACCCGGTCTCGGCGGAAGAGCGTGCGCCTTCGCAAGGGACGGTCGCCAACGCCCGCAACTAGCCATACAGGTGCGGTCCGGAGAACCGGACCGCGCAACAACGGGAGTGGGCGTGATGAAGAATGTGCTTGCGCTGGCCGCGGTCGGCGAGGCTGCGACCGGGTTCGCGTTGCTGCTGGCGCCGTCGCTGGTGGGGCAATGGCTGCTCGGCGCGGAACTGGCCGGCGTGGCGGTGGTCGTGGCGCGGGTGGCAGGCATCGCGCTGGTCGCGCTGGCCGTCGCGTGCTGGCCGGGCTCGCCGCTGCTCGGCATGCTGATCTACAGCGCGGCCATCACGCTGTACCTGGGGTATGCCGGCCTCGGCGGGTGGGCTGGCCGGCCCGCTCCTGTGGCCGGCGGTCATCCTGCACCTGATTCTGACCGCGCTGCTCGCCCGGGCGCTGGCAAGCGGCGACCAGGCACGAAGATGAACGAATGGCCGGCGACTGACCGGACGTTGACGCATTCCAACGGAGACAAAAATGACCAAACGAATCTGGCTGTCGATTGCTGTCACCGCGAGCTTCGCGGCAGGCATCGCTTACGCGCAGTACCCCATCCTGGACATGGTGGCCGGCAAGGTCATCCAGAAATACCAGAGCGCCTCCTGCGAACAGCTGTGGCAGCAGAAGGGCGAGCCAAAGACGATGGAAGAGCAGCGCGTCATCAGTCTCCTGAAGAGCGATCCGCAGATGCGCACCGCGTTCATCAACCAGGTCGCCGCGCCCATTGCCAACAAGATGTTCGAGTGCGGGATGATTCCTTGATGGTGCAGCGAGCGGGAGACGCATCATGGTGAACGAGGGCCAAGGGCGGTTCCGGGGTCGCCGAGCGTGGCTGCTGGTCGTCTGCTTCTTCGCGGCCGCGAATGTCGCGGCCCAGACGGCACCGACGGCCGCCAACGAAGCGCCCCGCGCGAAGGCGACGAGGCCAGCGAAGCCAGCGGCGGCCACGGACTTCAAGATGGTGCTCGAGCCGCGGGCGATGGAACTGCTCAAGGCGACGAGCACCAAACTTGCAGCGGCAAAGTCGATGTCGTTCACCGCGACCGTCGGGTACGAGTACCCCAGCAAGCTCGGGCCGCCGATCGTCTACTCGTCGCGCTACGACGTGACGCTGCAGCGGCCGGACAAGCTGCGGATCCTGCTGCCGGGTGATGGGCCCGCGTCCGAGTTCTACTACGACGGCAAGTCGATGATTGCCTACGCGCCCGCCGAGAACCTGGCGGCGGTGGCGGCGGCGCCGCCCACGATCGACGCGGCGCTGAAGTCGGCGTACGACACGGCGGCGATCTACTATCCGTTCACGGATCTGATCGTGGCGGACCCGTATGCGGCGCTGACCGACGGTGCGAAGCTCGCCTTCTATGTCGGTCCGTCGACGGTGATCGGCGGCACGAAGACCGACATGGTCGCGTGGGCCAACGACGACGTGTTCCTGCAGATCTGGATCGGCGCCGACGACAAGCTGCCGCGACGGATTCGCGCGATGTACCGCGCCGATCCGCTGGGTCTGCGGCACGAAATGGAACTCACGAACTGGCAACTCGACCCGGTGCTTGCGCCGGACGTGTTCACGTCGGCGAAAGCGCAAGGGGCCGGCCGGATGGCGTTCACTGCGCCGGCATTGCCGCCCAAGGTCAAGCCGCTCGGCACGCGCGTCGCCCCGCCGGCGAAGGCCCCGGCCACCGCGAAATGAAAGGGACTCGCGAATGAACGCCAGACCGATCGCCATCGTTCTCCTGCTCACGAGCGCAGCGTGGACCAGCCAGGCGCTGGGCTGGGCCAGCGCCAATCGCTTTGGCGGAAGCACGAGCCACAGCTATGGATCGACCAGTCACGACAACCGATGGGGCGGCAGTTCGAGCCACACGGCGGGTGAGGGGACGAGCCACTCCAACGTGTACGGCGGCGGCACCGCGCATGCGTACGGAGGCGGCACCGAGCACACCAACATGTACGGCGGCAGCACGTACGGACGCTATGGCAGCGGCGCCTACCATACGTACCCGTCGGGTGCGACGGCCTACCATCCGCCCGGCTATCCTGCCTATCCGACGTACCCGGTGTATCACCCGCCCGTTGCCGTTCCCTACTACTCGAGCGGTTGCTATGGGTGCGCAGCGGCGGCAGGCGCGATCGTCGGCATGGCGGCCGGCGCGGCCGTAGCCTCCGCAAACACCGCCGCGGCCACGTCGAGCGCGTACAGCGCCGGCGTCGCGGCGGGCAGCGCGACCACGGCGGCGGCCACCGGCGCCGCGTACAACGCGGGCGTCGTTGCGGGCGCCACCAGCGCCGCGGTGGCGCTTCCTGCGAGCGGCAGTTACGTCACCGGCATGAGCTACGCGACGTTGCCCGCGGGCTCCATGACGATCGACAAGAACGGTGCAACCTACTATCTCAACGGAAACACGTGGTTCCAGCCGGCATACGGCGCCAACGGCGTCTACTACCGCGTCGTGGCCGCGCCGTGACGCATGCACCGCGTTGCTCCGGGTGGGACGATGTCCACGCCCATACTCGACGCGCAACGCGGGGCGAGCGGCCGAACGCCATCCGGATCCTCGGGTACGTCCACAACAATGATCGAGACGACATGAAATTGCTCAAACGAAGGGCCGCGATTGCGTTGGCTGCCAGTGCTACGGCGCTCGCCATCCTGCTGTCCGGATGCGCGACGCCGCCCGCGGGCGGCAGCGCCGCCGGTGGCGCGGGCGGATCGGGCATCGTGGCCTCCGAGGCGACCGCCGCCAACGTTCGCCGTGTCGGGTTCCTCACCGACTACACGCGCTTGCAGCCGACGCCTGGCGGTGGCGGCGTCCTGTGCTGGCGCGATGACGGCGCCAACTGGAAGCAGTTCGACAAGGTGATGTTCGAACGCATCCAGGTGTACCTGAAGCCCGGATCGTTGCAGCCGGTCGATCCGAGCGACCTCAAGATGCTGATCGACTATTTCCACAACGACCTGGTCAAGGCGATGCAGCCGGAGGCGCAGGTCGTGAACGCCGCGGGTCCGGGCGTATTGAGGGTGCGCATTGCGCTGACCGACCTCGCCCCCACCAACCAGGTTGCGAGCCTCGCGGGCACGGCGGTGCCGTACGGTTTCGCCGCGGAGATCGGCTCGGGTGCGGCGACCGGCCGGCCCGTCGGCTCGACACCGTATCTCGGGCAAACCGGGATGGAGGTGCAATTTCGCGACGGCGGATCCGGCAGGGTGATCGCCGAATGTGCCGATACGGAAATCGGACTCAAGTATGCGGCTGACCTGAACTCGGGCGCCGGCAAGGCGGCCGAAGCCTGGGTCAACGGCTATCTCGATTCGTTCACGCAATGGCAGTACGCGAAGGCGGCATTCGACAAGTGGTCGGCCGACTTCGCGCGCCGGTTCGCCATCTTGCGCAAAGGCTAGCGGAGAACGCCATGAGCAAGGAGAGATCCACCATCGGCACCGATGGCCGGCCGCTGCCGATACTGCCCCCCGAACGCGACGCGCGCGTCTGGGCGCGACTGGTCCGGGTGATGTTCTACACGCCGGGATTCCTTGCCCTGCTGCTGCTCAAGGCAGGCGAGCCGACAAGCTTCGGCATCACGGTGGAGCTGCTGATGCTCTCGAGCGCCGCGGCCATCGTCGGCGGCCTGTTCATCGCCACCCAGTCCGACGGCAGGGGTGCCGATCAGTCTTCGCGGGTCGGCGTCTGGTGCGGGGCGCTGGTACTCGAATTGCTGGCCGTCGTACCGTTCCTTTGTGCCGTACCGCCGCTGTTTCATGAGCTCGCGAGCAGCACGTTGCTGCACGCACGGGCGCCCGCCGCCGTGAACGTCTCGCTCGGCGCGTCCGAGCTGCTGCCCATGATGGCCATACTGCCTTTCATGGTGTACCAGCTCATCGGGTTCGGTACGCTGCACTTCGTGGTGGCCAGGCCGGTGAACTGGGCGATCAACATGGCGATCCTCGGCTTGATCGTCGCCGGGTACATTGCCAACCGAGAAGGCGCGTACGCCACGGAGAGAGTGTTGACGGGACTGCTGGTCGTGGGCATGGGCTGCACCGTGCTGTTCGGCATTCTGAAGCTCAAGCGGATGCAGACCGACTACGATGTCCGGTGTCCTGCCCGGGAGGCGAAGCAGGGCGGAGAAAGGAGCGACACACCGTGACCGCGCCAGGACACGGAGGCGATTGGAAAGTCGGACGCATCGAGTGCCGGCCGGCGCAGCGGAAGGAGTAGACGGTGTGGTGGATCAGTTACCGCGGTGAGGGCAGGACCGGCATCGAGAACATCGGCGTCTTCGAGGACGACGGCACGCCGCGCAGGAAGCATCCGCTGCTCCTCGACCCGGCGCCGGATGGGCATCCGCTGCACATCGCCCGTGGCTTCGCCCTCGTGGGCGACGACCTCTACATCGCGAACGCCTGGCGCCGGGACAGCCATGTCGCGCGCTATCGCCGCAACGGCGACATGTTCCACTTCGCCGACGTCGTCGTGACCACCGAGCATGTTGCAGCGATGGTGCACCCGTTCGACGTGGAGCTGGGCGACGACGGCCGACTCTACGTCTCGTGCCAGGACACCAACACGGTCGTGGCGATCGTGCCCGGGACACGCAGGCCGGTGCCGATCGCGAAGCATCTGCGCCAGAGTTTTCCCGACGGCAATTTCTTTCCCGGGACGCTGGTCGCCTCCAGCCAGGGCCGGCTCCCCGAAGTTGGCGACCATGTTCCTGCAGACGTTCCAGCGCCGCTGGGACTCAAGGTGGTGCTCGACGAGCACGGCCGACCCCGGCATTCGGTGCGCGGGATCATCGTGCACCGCAAGCATCTCTACGTCGCGGACGAGGCGAGCGACGGCGTCAAGATCTTCGCGCTCCCGTCGGGACGGCTGGTGGCGCGCATACGCGGCAAGAAGCAGGCGAAGCCGGTTCACCTCGTGCTGCACGGGCAGACGCTCTACATCGGCGCCGCCGGCACCGGCAGCATCCTTGCCTACGACATCCCCGAAGTCGCACCGAGCGGCGTCGTCAAGCCGCGCGTCGTGATCGACGGGAAGCTCAAGGCGCCGTCCGGGTTCGCCATCGGTCCGGACGGCGACCTCTACGTCGCCGAGCGATGGAAGCAGCGGGTGCGGCGCTTCTCCCCGAAGGGGAAGAAGAAGGGGACCTTCATCGACGGGCTGCCGGACGTGCCGGAGTTCCTGGTGCACATACCCGATCCCGCATAGATGCGATCGTTCGCGGCGTGTCGACATACGTAATCTCGCTCGACGAGGCCTTGTGGGGCGCCCTCCTGGTGGCGATCACGATGGCCATCCACGGCACCGGCATGTTCACCATCCTGAGAGTCGTCGATGAGGTCAAGGAACGCTTCGCACCCGTGGAGTCGTTCCTGGGAGGCTTGAGCCTCGTCATCCTCGCGAGCCTGCTGATCGTCGCCACCAACATCGTGGAGGTCGCGGTGTGGGCGTCGTTCTTCCTGCTGCAGGGCGCGCAGCCCAACCACAGCACCGCGATGTACAACGCGTTGCTGAACTACACGACGTTGCAGGCCGACTACCTGCCGCAGCATTGGCACCTGCTCGAAGCGCTGCTCGGAATGGCCGGCCTCCTCACCGTTGCCTGGTCCACCGGCATCCTGTACATGCTTGCGCAGGACTTCCAGGACACGCAGCTCAAGAAGCGCAGGCGCACCCGGGTCCATCGCGATGAATGAAATGCGCACGCTGCTGCCGGCGCTCCTCGCCGCACTGGTCGTACTGCTCGGTGGCTGCGCATCCGCGCCCACGAATCCGTCGATTGCCCACGCCGATGGGACCGCCGGATACCGCTATGAGACCCGCCCCCAGTATGCGCGCAACAAGGAAGACATCGTCGTCCTCGCGTTCTCGGGTGGCGGGACGCGTGCCGCCGCGTTCTCGTTCGGGGTGCTCGAGCTGCTGCGAGACACCGAAGTCATCGGACACGACGGCCGGCCGGCACGGATGCTCGACTTTGTCGACGTGATCACCGGCGTATCCGGCGGCAGCTTCACCGCGCTCGCGTACGGGCTCTATGGGGACCGCCTCTTCGGCGAGTACGAGCAGCGCTTCCTCAAGCGCGATGTCCAGGGCGAACTGATCCGCCGCGCGTTCAGCCCGTTCAACTGGGGCAAACTCGGCTCGCCGTTTTATGGTCGCTCCGAACTCGCGGCCAATCTGTACGACGAGATCCTGTTCGATGGTGCGACGTTCGCCGACCTGCAGCGTGGCGCCGGACCCATGATCGTCGCGTCGGCGACCGACCTGAGCTCCGGGTCGCGCTTCTACTTCACGCAGAAATTGTTCGACGTCCTGTGTTCGGACCTGGGGGCCGTCCAGCTGTCGCGTGCCGCGGCGGCATCGTCGGGGGTCCCGGTCGTGCTGTCCCCGGTGACGATCGACAACTATGCGGGCTCCTGCGACTACAGGGCGCCCGCGGCCCTCGCGCGCGTCACGACTCCGGTCGCGATGACCCGGCCCGCCGCACGCACCTGCAGGCGTTGAAGGAGCTGCAGTACTACGAGGACGGCGCGAAGCGACCCTTCCTTCATCTCGTCGACGGTGGCGTCTCGGACAATCTCGGATTGCGGGAGATCCTCGCCATCCTGGAGGAGCTCGAAGCGTTGCGCCTGGAGGGGTTGGCCACCCCGCTGGACCACGCGCGCAGGCTCGCCGTGTTCGTCGTCAACTCCTTGTCCACGCCGCCACTCGACTGGGATCAGCAACGGGGCGCCCCGGGGTCGCTGCAGGTCCTGCTGCAGGCGACGGGCGTGCCCATCGACCACTACTCCTACGAAGCGGTGGAGCTGCTGCGCGACACGGCGGCGCGCTGGAAGATGCTGCGGAGCATTCGCGATTCGGGCGCCATCGTCGACAACGGCAACCCGGCGCTCGTCGAGGTGACGCGGGTCCCGAATCTCGAGGTGTACGTGATCAACGTGTCGTTCGCGCAGCTCAAGGACGCGACGGAACGCGCGTATCTCAACGACCAGCCGACGTCGTTCGTGCTGCCTCCCGAAGCGGTCGACCGGCTGCGCACGGCCGCCGGACGCATCGTGCTCGAATCGCCCGACTTCCAGCGCTACCTGCACGACCTTGGCGATCGTGTCGTGGGGCCACCCAGGCTGGGTGCAAAAGGCTCACGCTTCGAATCGCTCCGCGGCGCCGATGAGTCCAATCGTTTCCCAGGTGAGGCCGGCCGCGGACCCATGCACAATGAGGCAGCCCGCTGACTGACGCGCCAGGCGGGGCGCCACCCGCAGGCGGCAGTCCCGCCATGGGACAGCGCTGCGGCATCCCACGCGGTCAGCGCGCGGATGCGCCCACGCGCAGTGCGACGAGCTCCTTCGCACCACGTTCGATCTTGCCCGCGACCGCCACGGCGGGGCCTGCGCCCAGCATCTGCACGAAGGTTTCGCGCACCTGCGCCGGCGTGACCGCCGCGTAGCCCGCCATCAGTTCCTCGCGCTCGCGCACGCGGCCGAACGTGAAGAGGTCGAGCGCCGCGGCCTCGATGCGTTGCACCGGAACTTCCTGCGCACCGAGGCTGCGCACGACGATCTGGTTGCGCGCGCGCGCGAGGTGGACGGGGTCGATCGCCTGCGCATGTTCGCGCAGCAGCCGCGTGACTTCGCGGAGATACTCGTCGAGATGCTCGGGCGTCGTCGATGCCTCGATGACAAGCCGGCCGCACACGTCCATCACGTCCGCCGTGCAATCCGCGTGGTAGACGAGTCCGCGCCGCTCGCGGATCTGATCGAGGAGCGGTGAACTCATGCCTTCGCCGAAGAGCGCCGCGGCCACGACGCCGCGCTGGTACTCGCCCAGCAGCCCGGGAAGCGGGAAGCCGAGCACGGCGTGGACCTGGCTGCACCCCGCCATCCGCCGGGTGCGGCTCCCACCGAGGTAGTCGGGGGCCGTGACCACGTTGTCGCGGCCACGCGGCATGTCGCCGAACGCCGCAACGGCCTCGGCCACGACGTCGTCGGCATTCACGTTGCCGGCAACGCCGACGACGATGTTGGTGGCCGTGTAGTGCTGCTGCACGAATGCCGCCAGTTCGGCGCGGGTGAAGCGCCGGAGGTTGGCGCGGCTGCCGATGACCGGGCGCGCCAGCGCGTGCTCGCCGTAGCACGCCTTGTCGAAGAGCTCGAACGCGATCGACATCGGGTCGTCCTCGTCCTCGGCGTACTCCTGCAGGATGACCTCGCGCTCCCGTTCGATCTCGTCGTCCGGAAAGGTGCTGTCCCGCACGATGTCGCCCAGCATCCGCACGAGCGCGCCGGCATCCCGGGCGAGGCCGCGCATGTGAAATGCGGTGTGACTCTGGTCGGTGTGCGCGTTGACCTCGGCGCCAAGCCGCTCGGCGTCGAGGTTGATCTGCTGGCAGTTGCGCGAGCGCGTGCCCTTGAACGCCATGTGCTCGATGAAGTGGCTGATTCCGCTGTTGCGTGCGCTCTCGTGCTCGCTGCCGCTGCGCACGAAGACGCTCACCGCGGCGGTGTGGACATGCGGCAGTTGCGCGACGGCGACACGCACGCCGTTGTCGAGCGTCGTGACCCGCGTATCGGCGGGGTTGGTGCGATGGGCCATCAATGAACTTCCGTCGGAGGCAGGGCCGCCCTCGGGCGGGAGGGCGCGCGGGCGAGCCCGGACTATAGACGAAGTCTGTACGAGGCGTCGCGTCGCGCCCGAACACGTGCGCGGTCCACGGGATCGACGCGATCGAATTCCGCCGGACCCGGCATTTCGCGCTGGCGAGGCGGCATTGCCGCCGTCAGAACGCGCCTTCGACGAGGTGGGTGGGACGACCCGCGATGAAATTGTCGATGTTGTCGATCAGCTGATCGGCGAGCGCCTGCTGCGCTTCGTCCGACGCCCAGGCGACATGCGGCGTCACGATGACGTTGGGGCGGTTCGCGATGCGCATCAGCGGATGGTCGAGCGGGGGCGGCTCCTCGCGCGCCACGTCGAACGCGGCACCGGAAATGAGCCGCTCGTCGAGCGCGCGCACGAGATCCTCTTCGTCGACGAGGCCGCCGCGTGCGGTGTTGATGACGAGCGGGCGCCGCTTCATCGCCCGGAATTCCGCCATCGCGATCATTCCGCGCGTATGCGGGGTGAGCGGGGCGTGGAGCGTGATGACGTCGCTTTCCTCCAGCACCGCCTGCCACGGCGTGTAGAGGGGGCCCAAGCCCTGCACGCCCTTGTGCGCGGCAAACATCGGCGTCATGCCGAACGCCCGGGCGAGTTCGGCCACGCGCTGCCCCAGGATCCCCTCGCCGATGATGCCGAGGCGTGCCCCGGCGAGATCGCGGATCGGGTGGTCGAAGAAGCAGAACTCGCCGGCCGCCTGCCACCGTCCGGCGATGACGTCGTCGCGATACGCGACGATGTTCCGGCGCAGCGCCAGCATCAGCGCGAAGACATGCTCGGGCACGGTGGTCACCGCATAGCCGCGGATGTTCGCCACCGCGATGCCGTGCGCCTGGCAGTACGACTTGTCGACGCAGTCGGTGCCGGTCGCGGCGACCGCGATGAGCCGCAGGTCCGGCAGCCGGGCGAGGACCTCGGCGGTCAGGCGAACCTTGTTGACGATGGCGATCGCGGCGCCGGCGAGGCGCTCGACCACCTGCGCCGGGCCCGTGTGGGCGTGCTCGATCAGCGCGTGATCGAAGTCGGGGCGCCGCAGGCGGATGTGCGGCGCGATGGTGGCCCGGTCCAGAAAGACGATCGTGTGCATGGTCGTGGGGGCGTGGTGGGGAGGATGGGCGAGGAGGGCGGGGCAGGGCGACTATTCGGACACGTAGAGCATGGAGATCTTCGACGCTTCGCGCCGCCAGAGCGCGTAGCACTCCTGCAGCGCCGCGTGCGCGAGCTCCGGTTCGCGGTCCTTTATGGCCTGCACGAGGTCGGAGTAGGCATCGACGTTGCGCGAGAACGCGCCCTGGACCATCGCCAGCATCGTCACGCGTCCCGACAGCATGTGCCGGATCACGCTGGCCAGCGCGTCGATGATGATGACCAGCACCGGGTTCTGGCTCGCGCGGGCGAGTTCGGCATGCAGCTCGAACTGCGCCTCGACGAAGGCCTCGAGTTCCGCCGCGCCCTTGAGGCGGACCAGCACGCGATCGAGCGCGGCAAAGTTGTCCTCGTTGGCGTGGATCGCGGCCGCCACGGCCATCTGCGCGCCGATCAGCTCCAGTGCGCCCTGGATCTGGTCCATCGAGACGAATCCGAGGCGCAGGCTGATCTCGAAGTAGAACTGCAGGAAGCGCGAGTTGGGAAGCGACAGGTACGTACCGCTTCCTTGCTGGCGATGGATGAACCCGAGCGTCTCCAGCACCGTCAGCCGATCGCGCAGCGTCGGCCGCCGCACCGCGAGGCGCTCGGCCAGTTCCCGTTCGGTGGGCAGCCGGATCGTCCCGGAACCGTCGGGCCGGGTGCGAACCGCGATCTCGATCAGCTGCGCAAGGATGTCGTCGGTCGAATCGGACACTGGAGGCTGAGGATGGGGGGGCGATAGCTAGCTCGCGGCGTTCGGACGCGCGTCCGCCGGGTGATCGGCCGGAGCGCCGTCGAGACGGTGCATGGCGTCGCGCAGGACCGGATAGAGGCTGCGGTAGACCTCGAAGTGTCGATCGTAGACGGCGCGCCGCTCCGCGGGACCCAGGCGCACCTTCTGCTCGTCGCAGCGAATGGTGGGAAGCGTGCCATCCTCCAGTCCGTCGTAGGTGCCCGCCGCGACGCCGCCGAGCATCGCCGCGCCGATGGCGCTCGCATCCGTCAGCGTCGCCATGTGATAGGTGAGGCCGAGCACGTCGGCCTTGATCTGCGCCCAGAACCGGCTGCGTGCGCCGCCGCCGACGCCCACCAGTTCGGTGGGGCGTCCGGCCCACTGGCGCTCCGCGATCTCGAGGATTTGCCGCAGCGCGAGCGCGCCGCCCTCGAACACCGCACGCACCATGTCCGCGCGCGTGTGGTGCAGGCGCAGCCCGATCCAGGCTGCGCTCGCCTCGGCATCCCAGATGGGACTGCGTTCGCCGGCAAGGTAGGGCAGGAAGATGAGCCCGTTGGCGCCGGGAATGGACGACATCGCCAGCTGTTCGAACTCGGCAAACGACCGCACGTCGGGCCACACCTTGCCCTGCAGCCAGCCGAACGCCCCGCCCAGCGTCGACATGGCGCCATGGGCGAGCCAGCGGCCGGGCAGAACATGGTGCCGGTTGAGGAAACTCACGTCGAACGACGGCTCGTCCAGGCAGAACGTGATGACGCCCGACGTGCCGACCGACTCGAACGCATCGCCGGCCCGCTTCATGCCCACGGCGAAGGCGGCCGCTGCCGTATCGGCGGCGCCCAGTGCGAGCGGCGTGCCGACGGCGAGCCCGGTGGCCGCAGACGCTTCCCGCGTGATCCCGCCCAGTGCGACATGGCTCGGCACGATGTCGGGAACCAGCGCGCGTTCGACCTGCCACAGGTCGAACAGCGAGGACGACCAGGCGGCGTCGCGGGCGCGCACGTCCATGAGCCCGGAGTACGACGCCTGCGAGGGATCGATACCGGCCCGGCCGGTCAGGCGGAGGCCCAGGAACGTGTTGAGCATCGCGACCCGGCGGACCTTCTGCCACAGGGCGGGCTCGTTGCGCTGGAGCCACGTGAGGTTGGCCGCCCAGCAGGTGGAACTGCTCGCCCGATTGCCGGTCCGCGCTTGGTAGGACGTCGCGTCCGGCCCGGCAACTTCGCGCAGCAGCGCATCGGCACGCCCATCCAGATAGACGATTCCGCCGCGCAGCGGCCGGTCGTCGGCATCGAGGACGATCGTCGTCGGGCAGGTCGTCGAGAGGCCGATGCCCGCCACGTTGCCCACGCGCTCGGTCACCTCGCGCAGCGCCTCGCATACGAGTCCCCAATAGCGCTCGAGATCGATCTCCGCCCACAGCGGCATCGCCGTGACCACGGGGACGGCGCGCTGTGCCTTGGCGACGACCCGGCCGTCGCGCGTGATGGCGCACACCTTGATGGCGCTGGTGCCCGCATCGACGCCCAGGAGGGTGAGCTCAGTCATTGAGCAAGGCCACCTTCAGCGCGCGGCCGCTGCCGGCCTCGGCGAACGCCCCCAGCGCCTCGTCGATCCCGAAGCGGTGGGTGACGAGCGACTTCGCCTCGATGCGGCCGCTGGCGAGCAGGTTCAGGGCGACCTCGTAGCCGCGCCGCGTGAGCGCACTGGCGCCGGTGACGACGATCTCGTTGTAGTGGATGAGATTCACGTCGATGCTCGCCGTCGCCCCGACCGAGAACCCGGCGAACAGGTTCACGCGCCCGCCCTTGCGCACCGCCGCGAAGGCTTCGTTCACGAGCGCCGGCACCCCGATCGCGAGGATCGCCACGTCGGCCCCGAGGCCATCGGTCCGCGCGCGTACCGCGTCGCCCAGGGACTCGGTGGATGGGTCGCACACCGCATCGACCCCGCGCTCGAGTGCCGCCTGCCGCCGGGCCGCGCTGGGCTCGCTGACGATGACCTGGCGCGCGCCGGAACTCTTCGCCAGCGCGGCGTGCATCAAGCCGATCGGACCCGCGCCCAGCACCAGCACGGTGTCGCCCAGCTCGATGCCGGCGTTGTTCTGGCCGTTGATGCAGCAGGCCAGCGGTTCGGCCAGCGCGGCCGCCTCGAAGTCCATGCCGTCGGGCACGCGGAAGACATTGCCGGCTTCCAGCGCAATGGCCGGAACGCGCACGAATTCCGCGAACGCCCCGTCGAACTCGTACCCGATCGCCTGCCGGTTCTGGCAGACGTTCTCGCGGCCGGCCTTGCAGTACGCGCACTTGCGGCACGGCACGACCGGGTCGACGCACACGCGATCGCCGACCTTCCATTGCGTGACGCCGGCGCCGGCTTCGACGACGACGCCCGCAAACTCGTGGCCGATCACCGACGGAAAGCGCACGCCCTTCGTCTTCTTGCCCGTGAGGATGCGCAGATCGGTGCCGCACACGGTGGCGGCGCGCACCCGCAGCACGAGGTCGCCCGGCCCCGCCTGCGGCGTCGCGATGGTGGTCAGCGCCAGATCGTTGGGACCACGCAGGACCGCTGCCTTCATTGCGCGCCTCCGGCCTTCTCTTCCGCCTCGTACTTCGCATACACGGCAAGTGCCGCGTCCACGCTCGCGTCGTCGTGGATGAGCGCGTGGAGCGCGCGGATCACGGCGGCGGGATGCGGATGCTGCCACACGAAGCGGCCGTAGGTCACGCCGCCCAGGCCCACGTCGAGCGCGACGCGCGTCATCGACAGGTAGTCGCGCAGGGTCTCCCCCATCTCGCCGCCGGCCAGCGCGACCATCGAAGGGCACGCCTCGACGACCGAACGGAAGGATTCCGGCGAACCGGTCCACAGGGTCTTGATGATGTCGACGCCGATCTCCGCGCCGCACCGGACCGCGTACGCGACGTTCTTGGCGTCGTGCTGGTTCTTGATCATCGCGCCCTTGGGGTAGATGTGCGCGACCAGCGGCATGCCGGCGGAGGCCGCATCCTTGGCGATGTGCGCGAGGTGCGTGAGCTGCTGCGCCTGGTCCGGCCCGCCGACGATGCAGCCGACGGAAATCGCGTCGGCGCCCAAGCGTACGGCTTCCTCGACGTCCGCCAGCGGCGTGTCGTAGGTCGGGTGGTATTCGACCTGGTAGGCCGTCGCCTTCATGATGAGCGCGACGTCGCCGGCGTACGGCGGGAAGACGCGTTCGGCAATGCCCTTCTGCATCGTGATCGCATCGGGACGGCCGGCGACGACCTTCTTCATGGTGCCGCGGATGTCGATGAGGCCGGGCAGGTTGCCGCGGGTGATGGGGTGGTCCATCGTGATCGCGAGCAGCCGCCCCGAGGGGCCCAGCAGGCGCTTCATCCGGATGTGTTTGCCGAGGAACATGGGGGATCTCCTTTGAATTAATACATGCCGAAAAGCTTGAGCGGACCGATCACCAGGACCGGGAAGAGCACCATCGCGAAAATGGACAGCGTCAGGATGGCGAGCGGGCCCAGGGACCCCTTGACGACCTGTTCGATGGACATGTTGGTGACGCGGGCCACGGCGTACAGGCACACGCCCACCGGAGGCGTGACGAGTCCGAGGGTGAGCGTGATCACCGTGATGACCACGAAGTGGATCGGATCGACGCCGAGCGAAACGGCCGGCTGCAGCAGGACGGGGATGAGGATGAACATTGCCGCGATCGCGTCCATGAACATGCCGACCACCACGAGGAAGCAGAACACCATAACCATCACCACGGTAGGGCTCGTGGTGACGTGGCCCAGCGCCTCGGCCACCTTCACCGGCAGGCCGTCGTAGGCGAACACCCAGGCGCCCAGCTTCGCGGTGGCGGCGATGAACAGGATGTTGCCGCTCGTGCGCGCCGTGTCGACGAAGAGCTTGGGCAGGTCGCGCACGGTCAGCGTGCGCAGCGCGAAGAACGCGATCGCGAACGTGTAGAGCACGGCGATGGCGGCGGCCTCGGTGGGCGTGAAGTAGCCGTCGAGGATGCCGACCATCAGGATGACCGGGGTCAGCATCGGCAGGATCGCCCGGAACCCCGTGCGCAGCACTTCCCGCATGCTGAAGGGCGTCGGCTTGGCCACGCCACGGCGCACGCTGTAGATGTGGTTGTAGACCATCAGCGAGAACGCGATGAAGAGACCCGGCACCAGCCCGGCGATCAGCAGCAGGCCGATCGACTGGTTCGCGATCGAGCCGCCGATCACCATCAGGATCGACGGCGGGATGATCGAGGACAGCGTGGAGGTCGCGAGCGTCATGCCCGCGGCGTAGCCCCGGTCGAAGCCGTGCCGTTCCATCGCCTTGATCTCGACGGCGCCGAGCGACGCGATGTCGGCGACCGACGATCCGGAGATGCCGCCGAAGATGACGGACGACACCACGTTGACGTGGCCCATGCCGCCCGGCAGCCAGCCGACCGTCGATTGGGCGAAGTCGAAGATGCGGTCGGCGACGCGGCCGCGTTCCATCAGCTGGCCCACCAGGATGAAGAGCGGCACGGCGACCAGCAGGAACGAGTTCATCGCCGAGAACATGCTCTCGGAGAGCAGCGTCAGCGGCGTGTTCGTGTAGACGAAGATCGCGGCGACGCTCGCGAGCCCGAGCGAGACCGCGAGCGGTATGCCCAGCGCGCCGAGGACGCCGAAGACGATCAGGAGGAAGAGGCTCATGACGACACACCCCTGCGCGCGGCGATCACGTCGCGGTGGTCGCGCAGCGAGGCGAGGGTGGCCAGCGCGGCGATGAGCGCCGACACCGGCATGACGGTGCCGATGATCCAGCTCGGCATGGCGAGCGTGGCGATCGTCTCGTTCATGACGAACTGCGTGTGGACCATCCGGACGCCGGTCCACCCCATGAGCGCGAAGAAGGCGAGGCAGCCCGCCATGTAGAGAGGCGCGGCGAGCGACCGCAGCCACGGCACGCTCTCGAGCAGGATCGTGATGCGTGCGGCGTCGGCCGAGCGCATCGACGACGCCATGCCCAGGAACACCATCCAGATGAACATGGCGCGCGTCAGCTCTTCCGACCAGGACACGGGCGATCCCATGATCCGCCCGACGACCTGGATGAGCACGACGACCACGATTCCGGCGGTCGCCAGGCCGGCCGCCGCGTCGATCAGACGGGTCGGCCAGCCGGCAGCGGGCGCGTCGTTCATCACCTCAGGGGTGACGACATCGGCCTCGTTCGTGGACATGGAACTACTTCTTGCCGACCGCGGTGAGCGTCTTGTCGAAGAACGCCTGGTCTTTCACCAGCGTGGCGAACTTCGGGAACAGCTCCTTGGCGACCGCGACGAACTGCTTCTGCTGGTCGGGCGTGAGCGCGTTGACCTCCATGCCCTTGGATTTCAGGAACTCGACCGACTTGCCTTCGTCGGCGGCATCGTTGGCCACCTTCCATGCCTCGGCCTCGACGGCGGCGGCCTGGATCGCCTGCTTCTGCGCATCGGACAGCGCGTTGTACTTGGCCGGGTTGATCCCGAGCACCCAGCCGTCGGCCATGTGATTGGTCAGCGACGCGTACTTCTGGACCTCGAAGAACTTGGCCGTCACCGGGATGTTGATCGGATTTTCCTGCCCGTCGACCACCTTGAGCTGCAGCGCGTTGTAGACCTCGGCGAACGCCATGGGCGTGGGGGAGGCGCCCATCTTGCCGAAGAACTCGACCCACAGCGGATTGTTCGGGACACGGAACTTGAGGCCGGCGAGGTCCTTGGGAGACGTGATCGCGCGGCGCGAGTTCGTCATCTGCCGGAACGGCCGGGGCCACATGTTGATGCCCTTGATGTTGATCTTGTCGAGGTCGCCGATCAGTTCCTTGCCGAGCGGCCCGTTGAGGTAGGTACGCAGCTGCTCGGTGTTGTCGAAGAGGTAGGGGATCGAGATCGCCGTGAACTTCGGGTTGAAGTTCGCGTAGAGCGAGGTCGACAGCAGCAGCATGTCGAGCGAGCCGCCGGCGAGCTGGCGGACCGCCGCCGACGGGTCGCCGCCATAGAGCTGCCCGTTCGGGAACACCTTCACCTCGACCTGACCGTTCGTCTTCGCCGACACCAGTTCCGCGAATTTCTTCGCGGCCAGCGTGATCTCGGAACTGTCCGGGTCGGGCGTGGACAGCGTGAGCGACACCTGAGCGGCCGCCTGTTGCGCGAACAAGAGCGTCGACGCCAGCAAGGCGCTCGCCAGCTTGGTTCCCAGCTTCATCGCGATTCCTCCTTAGATTAGACCAATTTGTAGCCCGGCGCCGCAGCAGGAAACCCAATTGGTTAGACCATTTGCAGCGTCGGGCGAGTCTACGCCCCGAGTCGGGGCAATGCAACATTGCGGTGCACAATAGAGTCGCGGGGAACGAAATTCCCCGCTCGGCCGGCCGGTTCGAGGCGTGCCGGCGCCGGCCGGCTGCCCCTGCGGTCGCGGATCCGATCCCGGGGGACACGGTGCCTACAATGGGGGATCCATCCCGCAGAAGGACCTCCGCATGTCGACCCCGTACGACGCGCCGACCGCCATCGAGCTCGTGAACCGCATCGCCTCCGGCGCGACGTCGGCGAAGGAGGAGGTCGCCGCGGCACTCGCGCGTCTCGCCGCGGTGGAACCCGCGCTGAACGCGTTCGTCACCGTATGTGCCGATGACGCCATCCGCGAGGCGGAGCGGGCGGATGTCCGGCGCGGGCGTGGTGAAACGCTCGGTCCGCTGCATGGCCTGCCGCTCTCCGTGAAGGACCTGGTCGCGGTCGGCGGGCTGCCGTTCACGTTCGGCTCGCGCACGATGTCGGACAACGTTGCCGCGGCCGATGCCGCAGCGGTGGAGCGCCTGCGCGATGCGGGCGCGATCATCATCGGCAAGACCACGACGAGCGAGTACGGCTGCAAGGCGGTCGGTGACTCGCCGCTCACCGGCAGCACGCGCAATCCGTGGAATCCCGCGATGACGGCGGGAGGCTCGAGCGCGGGGGCGGCGGCGAGCGTGGCGGCAGGGGTGACGCCGGTGGCGGTCGGAACCGACGGTGGCGGCTCGATCCGCATTCCGGCGGCGCTGTGCGGACTCTTCGGCGTGAAGGCGCAATTCGGGCGCGTGCCGGTGTATCCCACGGCGGCAACCCCGACCCTCGCGCACGTGGGCCCGCTCGGCCGTTCGGTGCGGGACGTGGCGTTGCTGCTGCAGACGCTCGCCGGCTACGACGCTCGCGATCCGGCCTCCGTGCCGCAACCGACGCCGGATTTCCTGCAAGCGTGCGAGCGCGATGTGCGCGGACTGCGTGTCGCGTGGTCGCCCACGTATGGCTACGCGCCCGTGGACCCGGAGGTACTGGCCATCACGGAAGCCGCCGTGCGGAGCCTCGCGGACACGGGCTGCATCGTCGAGGAGGTCGCCGCTCCCTTCGGCGACGACCCGGCGGAGCTGTGGACCGCCGAATTCTATGCGGGCATCGGCCACCGGCTGGGACCCGCGCTGCGCGCCGACGCGCGTCAACTGGACGAGGACGTCGCGATCGTCGTCGAGCGTGCGCTGGCGATGCCGATCGAGCGCTATCAGCGCGCCGTGTTCGGACGCTATGCCTTGCGCGAACGCATGCGGCAGTTCTTCGGCAAGTTCGATCTGCTGCTGTCGCCGACGCTTCCCGTGGCCGGCGTCAGGGCGGGCGTCGCGATGCCACCGGGCATGACCGAGCGCAACATCGTCACGTGGGTCTGCTACACGTATCCGTTCAACCTGACCGGCCAGCCGGCGGCCTCCATTCCCGCGGGCTTCACGGCCGCCGGACTTCCGGTCGGCTTGCAGATCGTGGCGCGCGCCTATTGCGAGCAAGACCTCTTCAGCGCCGCCGCAGCGCTTGAATCGGCCAACCCGTGGGCGGGGCGCCGTCCGGATCTCTGGCGGTGAAGACGGCGGACGCTGTCTCCATCGTACGGGAGCCACGCTCGATCGTCGTCGCCGCGACGGCGGGGGCGACAGTGGGCAGCCGCCTGACCTCGAGAATTGCAGTGCCGGCCGCAAGTGGCGCGACCCCGGCTTCGCGTCATCCAGGCGCTGGACGGACGCCTCTTGCGGACGTTCGCTAGCTGCCCTTGATCCTGGCGAAGGCCGCCGCCATGGCATTCGCCGGCGGCGCGGGTTCGGGCCTCGCGGCAGGCGCTCGCTTGCCGCGAGGCGGATTGGCAGCGCTCGCGTCGGACTTCGCCACCACCTCGTCGGTCAGGCGCATCGTGAGCGCGATGCGCTTCCGCGCGATGTCGACTTCGAGCACCTTGACGACGACCACGTCGCCGGCCTTCACGACGCTGTGCGGGTCCTTGACGAACCTGTTCGACAGCGCCGAGATGTGGACGAGCCCGTCCTGGTGCACGCCGATGTCGACGAACGCGCCGAAGTTGGTGACGTTGGTGACCACCCCCTCGAGCCGCATGCCGGGCGTCAGGTGCCGCAACTCCTCCACGCCCTCCGCGAAGGAGGCGGTCTTGAACGCCGGGCGCGGGTCGCGACCGGGCTTCTCGAGCTCGGCCAGGATGTCCTTGATCGTCGGCAGGCCGATGCTCTCGCTCGCGTACTTCTCGGCCTCGAGCGAGCGCAGCAGCGCGCTGTCGCCGATGACGTCGGAGAGCCCCTTGCCCAGGTCCGCGAGGATGCGTTCGACGACGGGATAGGACTCCGGATGCACGCCCGACGCGTCCAACGGGTTCTCGCCCTCACGGATGCGCAGGAATCCGGCGGCCAGTTCGAAGGTCTTGTCGCCAAGCCGCGGCACCTCGCGCAACTGCCTGCGGCTGGCGAACGGCCCATTCGCGTCGCGGTAGCCGACGATGTTCTCGGCCAGCGCGGGGTTGAGGCCGGACACGTGCGTCAGCAGCGCCGCCGATGCGGTGTTCACGTCGACGCCCACCGTGTTCACGCAGTCCTCGACCACCGCGTCGAGCGAGCGCCCGAGCTTGATCTGGTTCACGTCGTGCTGGTATTGACCGACGCCGATGCTCTTCGGATCGATCTTGACGAGCTCGGCCAGGGGATCCTGCAGGCGGCGGGCGATCGAGGCCGCGCCGCGCAGGCTGACGTCGACGTCGGGCAGTTCGCTGGACGCGAGTGCGGAGGCGGAATACACGGAGGCCCCGGCTTCCGACACGACGATCCGCGCGAGTTTCAATTCCGGGTGGCGGCGCATGAGTTCGCCGGCGAGCTTGTCCGTCTCGCGGCTCGCGGTGCCGTTGCCGATGGCAACGAGCTCGGCGCCGTGCTTGTGCGCCAGCTGGCGAAGCACCGCGAGCGAACCCTCCCAATCGCGGCGCGGCTCGTGCGGATGGATCGTCGCCGTCTCCACGAGCTTGCCGGTGCGGTCCACGACGGCCACCTTCACGCCGGTGCGCAGGCCCGGGTCGAGGCCGAGCGTCACGCGCGGCCCGGCGGGTGCCGCGAGGAGGAGGTCGTGCAGGTTGCGGGCGAAAACGCGGATTGCCTCGTCCTCGGCGCGCTCGCGCAATCGGCTCATCAGGTCGATCTCGACGTGCAGCGACAGCTTGACCATCCAGGCCCAGCGCGCCGACTCGAGCAGCCAGCGGTCGCCGGCACGGCCGCGGTCCGCGAGACCGAGGTGGCTGGCGACCATCGCCGCGCAAGGGGAGGGGCGGGGTGGGCTCTCGAGCTCCGGCGCGGTCTTGAGTTCGAGGCGCAGGACGCCTTCGTTGCGGCCGCGAAACATGGCCAGCGCACGGTGCGACGGGACCGTGTGCCACGGCTCGCGGAACTCGAACCAGTCGCGGAACTTGGCCCCTTCGGTTTCCTTGCCCTCGATCACTCTCGACGTCACCAGCGCATGATCGACGAGGTGGGTCCGGATCCGGTCGATGAGGGCGGCGTCCTCGGCAAACCGCTCCACCAGGATCTGGCGCGCGCCATCCAGCGCGGACTTCACATCCGGCACGTGCCGCTCCGGCGGCGTCTCGTCGCTGCGCACGTAGCGCGCGGCCTCGACCTCGGGCACGAGCGTGGGTTCGGCGAACAGCGCGTCGGCGAGCGGCGCGAGGCCCGCCTCGCGCGCGATCTGTGCCTTGGTGCGACGCTTCGGCTTGTACGGCAGGTACAGATCCTCGAGGCGTTGCTTGGTCTCCGCCGATTCGACCTCGGACCGAAGGGGCGGCGTGAGCTTGCCTTGCTCGTCGATGCTGGCGAGCACCGCGGCACGGCGGTCCTCGAGTTCGCGCAGGTAGGTCAGGCGCTCGGCCAGCGCGCGCAACGCGATGTCGTCGAGCTCGCCCGTGGCTTCCTTCCGGTAGCGGGCGATGAACGGTACGGTCGCACCCTCGTCCAGCAGGCGGACGGCGGCGATGACCTGCGGAGGGCGTACGCAGAGTTCGGTGGCGATGCGGGATTCGATCGGGGGCAGCATGGCGTGAACGGTGACGCGAACGGGCCGGACTCTACCCGCCCCCAACGCGCGCTACAAGTCTTGACGCCGTGCTGCCGCGTCGCGCACGCGCGGCGGTTCGTCGCTTGCCGGAAGTCAAGGGCGGGGCGCGGCGCCTGCGCCGCGTCGCGCGCTAGTGCAGCAGTTCGTAGGGGCCGCCCGTTTCCAGCGCGCGCCGCCAGGCAGGGCGGGCGTGGATGCGATCGAGCCATGCCTTGAGCTTGGGGTGCTTGCGATCCAGTCCGCCGCGCGCGGCCGATGCCTCGACCACGAAACTCATCTGGATGTCGGCGGCCGTGAACGCGCTGCCCGCGAACCAGGCACTTTTCCCGAGTTCGTCTTCCATGAACTTCCGGTGCGCCTTGAGCTGCGGCGCGACGAAGCTCTCCATGACCTTGGCGGAGATCCTGCGCACGATCGGGCGCACGAAGAACGGCATGGGTTGCGTCGGCAAGCGGCCGAAGATGAGCGAGAGCAGCAGCGGCGACATCGCCGAGCCCTCGGCGAAATGCAGCCAGTAGGTGTAGCGCAGGCGTTCCGGCGTGCCCGCCGGCGGGATCAGCCGGCCGTCACCGTGGCGCTCGATCAGGTACTCGATGATCGCGCCCGATTCGGCGATGGTGACGCCGTTCTCGGTGATCACCGGCGACTTGCCGAGCGGATGCACGGCCCGCAGCGATGCGGGCGCGAGCATGGTCTTCTGGTCCCGCTCGTAGCGCTTGACCTCGTACTCGACGCCGAGCTCTTCGAGCAGCCACAGCACGCGCTGCGAACGGGAGTTCTCGAGGTGATGGACGGTGATCATGCCTTCGTGCGGACCGGCAGCTTCCAGCCCGGCCGCACGAAGTGGCACGTGTATCCGTTCGGGATGCGCTCCAGGTAATCCTGGTGCTCCGGCTCGGCTTCCCAGAAGGGACCCGCCGGTGCGACTTCCGTGACCACGCGCCCCGGCCACAGGCCCGACGCGTTGACATCGGCGATCGTGTCCTCGGCAACCCGCCGCTGCTCGTCGCTGGTGGTGAAGATGGCCGAACGGTAGCTGGTGCCCGTGTCGTTGCCCTGGCGGTTGCGCGTCGTCGGATCGTGAATCTGGAAGAAGAACTCCAGCAGCTCCCGATAAGCTGAACCGCTCCGGGTCGAAGACGATCTCGATGGCTTCGGCGTGGGTTCCGTGGTGGCGATACGTCGCGTTCGCCACGTCGCCGCCGGAATAGCCCACGCGGGTGGAAATGACGCCGTCGCGCTTGCGGATGAGGTCCTGCATGCCCCAGAAGCAGCCGCCGGCAAGGATCGCACGTTCCTGTGTCATCGAACTTCCTCCACCTGGTCGAGGTAGTCGCCGTAGCCTTCGGCGAGCCATGTCGTCGCGATGCACGAAGCGCAGCGACGCCGAGTTGATGCAATAGCGCAGTCCGCCCTGGTCGCGCGGACCGTCCTCGAACACGTGGCCCAGGTGGCTGTCGCCGGCGGCCGACCGCACTTCGGTGCGGATCATCCCGTGCGAGGCATCCTTCAGCTCGTTCACCGCCTTGGCCGAGATCGGTCGCGTGAAGCTCGGCCAGCCGCAGCCCGATTCGAACTTGGCCGACGAGGCGAACAACGGCTCGCCCGACACGATGTCCACGTAGATGCCGGGCTCGTGGTTGTCGAGAAGCGCGCCGCTGCCGGGCGCCTCGGTGCCGCTTTGCTGCGTCACGCGGTACTGCTCCCGCGTGAGGCGTGCGATGGCTTCGGGGGTCTTGCGATACGTGGTCATCGGCGTTCTCCTGCGCAGGGTCGGTCGGGGGAACGTGGGTACGAGGTTAGCAGAATCAAGGTGCCGCCCCGGCTTGCGGGCTCGGCCCGGTTCGGCGTCGTTCCGGTCCGGCCCCGGCACGTTGCCGTTGCGGGCAACGAACCGCGCGTCGGCCGGAGCGCAGCCGTCGATGCGCATGGACCGATCGGCGAGTGCCGGAGCCGGCGGGCGATGGCGGCCGCCGTTCGGGAACCGTGCCTGCGCGGGCATGTCATTATCATGGCGGTCGCGTCCCATGGTTGCTGGGGAACCGCGATCGACCGCCAGCGCACGTCGACGCATCGAGGACGAACATCCGTGACATTCGCGGCACCCGGCATGCTATGGCTTCTGGTCCTCGGGCCCCTGCTGGTCGGCGCCTATGTGCTGCTGCTGCGGCGACGCCAGCGCTCGGTCGTGCATTTTCCCGACCTCCACCTGATCCGCCAGGCGCAGGGCCGCGGGCCCCGCTGGCGCCGGCACGTCCCGGCGCTGCTGCTCCTGTGCAGCCTCATGGCCATCGTCGTTGGACTTGGCCGGCCCAGCGCGAACCTTCCGTTGGCCTCGATGCGCCAGACGATCGTCCTGGCCGTGGACGTCTCGCTCAGCATGGATGCCCGGGACGTGAATCCCAGTCGGCTGACCGCGGCGCAGGCCGCCGCCCGGGCGTTTGTCGAAGAGTGCCCCGCCGACGTTCGCATCGGCTTGATCGCCTTCGGCGGCAGTGCCTTCGAGGTGCAGCCGCCGACGGACAATCGCGGCGACCTGGTTGCCGCCATCGATCGTTTCAGCCTGCAGCGGGGGACGGCCACCGGCAGTGCACTCTACGCCGCGCTGGCGTCGCTGCTGCCCGAAGCCGGGCAGGAGCTGCAGGCGAGAAACCTGGGCGGTGGTCCGGGGCTCGATCGGCGAACGGCGCGACTCGAACCGCCGGGCAAGGCGAAGGCGAAGACGCCCGCGACCGGCGTGCCGGGCACCTACACGTCCGGCGCCATCATCCTGATGAGCGACGGCAAGAGCACGATGGGACCCAATCCCATCGATGCCGCGATGGTGGCCGCCAGCCACGGCGTGCGCGTTTCCACGATCGGCTTCGGCACGAAGGAGGGCGCCACCGTCGAGGTGCAGGGCATGTCGATCTTCGTCCAGCTGGACGAGGAGACGCTCCGGGCGATCGCCGACATCACGCGGGGCACGTATTTCCACGCCGGCACGGCGGAAGACCTGGCGAAGGCGTATCGGGACCTCACGGCCCGCCTGATCGTCGAGCGAAAGGACGTGGAGATCACCTTCGCGTTCGTGGCGCTGGCGATGGCCTTCCTGCTCGTTGCGATGGGGCTGTCGCTGCGCTGGTTCCCGCCGCGCGACGACATCGTTCGGGGCACGGGCGGCGAGTCAGGCGGCGGCGCGGAAACAGGACCACGCGCGCGCGTCCGCGCGTGACGTCATGGCGCGGGCCCTCGAGCGCGCCAGGGCGCCGCTCAGCGCGCCTTGGCGATGGCCGCGAACACGCGCTCGCAACGTTCCCGGTCGCGTGCGTCCGCCACGCCGGGTTCGGCGCACCACGCGAGCAGACGCAGGTCGGCGGGGCCGGCCCCGGGGGTGGCCGCATTCTGGAACCGCTGCTTTAGCATCTTCACCTGCAACGCAAGACGCTGCGCCTGCAATTCCGCGGGCGATTCGAGTCCCAGGGTCATTTCCAGTTCGAGCAGGATCTCGCGTCGCGCTTCGCTTCCGCCGGCGATGCGCGACGCGTAGGCGGCCGTTGCCGTATCGTCGGCAAGCGCCTTAAGCGCAGCGTCGCGGCGGGCGAGCAGTGGCTTCTCCCATGCGGGCGGCAGCGCAGGCAAGGCGTCCCAGCGCTCGCGGGTCGCCGCCGCGGTTGCGTCCTCAGTTGCGTCCTCGGTTGCGACCCGAGTGGCGATCTCGGTCGGGTTCTCAGTCGAGTCCTCGGGTGCGACCCGAGTCGACTCCCCGGGTGCGTGCTCGGCTGCGTTCCCGCTGCGCACGCGCGTGTCGAGTTCCTCGCACAGGCGCTCCTTGGCCGCCAGCGTCTGCCATACGGCAGCCGCGCGGGAGCGGGCACGCGCGGACAACGACGCCTCGACCGCCGCCTTGGCGGTCCTGAACCGGGACTCGACGCCGCGCAGCGCCGGGTCGAATCCGCCGCTGCGCTTGCGCCATTGCGCCTCGAGGTCGCTCATGCCCCGGCGGACTTCGTTCTCGGCCTTGTCGGTGGCCGCCGCAAGTTGCTCGAGTTCGGTGCAGATCGCCTCCAGTGCGCGCTGGTGTTCATGCTTGAGGCCATCGACCTCCTTGCGCTTCGCCTGGCGGGCATCGAAGACCGCATTGCACGCCGCGCGAAACTGCTCCCAGAGCGCCCGCTCGTCGCGCTGCGCCAGCCCGAACGCCTTCGCCTCCGCCTGCCATCGCGTCTGGAGCGCCTTGACCTGCGACGGCACGTCGCGGTCCATGGCCTTGGCTGCGAGCGCGGTGGCCTCGTCGATCAACGCCTGGCGTCCGGCCTTGACCTCGATGCGCGCGGTCCCGAGCGCGTCGCGCAGTGGCGCCACCGCGGCCTTCAGGCGGGCGTCGAATGCCTTCCAGGACTTCGGATCGACGCTGCCGAGATCGCCTTCGCGCCAGGTGCGATCCGTTTCGCGCAGCCAGTGCTCGATGGCGCGCCAATCGCGCGGCTCGGCGAGCAATGTCGCCGCGTGCGCGGCGGCGGCCGCGATGAACTCGTCGCGCCGCTTGCGCGCGGCGCGCTTCTGCGCCGCCGCTTCCGCGAAGTGCCGCGCCGCCGGCGCATAGGCCTTCTCGCAGGCACGGTCGAACCGTTCCCACAGCGCCTTGGGGACGCCCGCGTGCTGCTGGTCGAGCGCTTTCCACTCGTCGCGCAGCTTCTGGACATCGGCCGCGAGCCGCGGCGCATCGAGCGTCGCGGTCGCCAGTACCTCGGCGCGCTCGCACAATTGAATGCGCGCATGCTGCTGCCCGAACGACTCCCACCGCTCGAGTTCCGCCAGCTGCCCGATGAGCCGGGAGAGGCGCTGGTTGGTGGGCTTCGGCAGCAGCCCGGCGTCGGGCTTGCGGGTTCGGATCTCGTCCGCCGCGGCGCGCGCCGCCTGCAGTTCGCCGGCGACGAGTGCCTGCTCGGCGATATGCAGCAGGCTGTGCACATGCTGTCGCGCGGCCTTCGATTCGTGCTCCGCGGCTTGAACCTGCGCCAGCCGGCGCTGTTCGATCACGACCAGCGCGGCCTCGAAGCGGCGGGTGAGGGCGGGCGTGCGAATGGTACGAGGAAGCGCTGCCCAGCGATCCGGCAGCTTCGCGTCGTCGATGGTCGTGCCGGCCGCAAGCTGTTCGGCTTCGGTGACAAGCGTCTCGGCGTCGGCCAATGCCTGCAGTTCCTCCGCCCACTGCTCGATCCGCCGGCTGGCGGCGTCCAGTTTCGCAAGCGCCGCGCGATCCGCGAGCCGTTCCGCCTCTTCGCGCAGCGCGCCCAGCTCGGAGCGCTGCGCGGCAAGCGCATCCTGCGTCGCGGGCGGCTCCCGCATGCCGAGCCACTCGTTCAGTCGGTGATCGAATCGCGCGCGCGTGCGCTGTTCGTCGTTCTCGCGGTCGAAACGCGCCTGCAGGGCCTGCCGGGCGACGTCCGCGCGCGCAATGCGGGCCGCGTCGTCGCGAAGATCCAGCGCCTGCCAGCGGCGATTGAGTTCGACCAGGGCCGTTAGAATCGAACCGGGCGCGCTCGCCAGTGCCTCCAGCTGCGCCAGGATCACATCCGCCTCGGCCTCCTGGCCCGCACGATCCGCGATCGCCTCGATCCGCCTGCGCGCGAGCCGGGCCACGCCATGGTCCTTGTTCCGCGCGGCATCGGCGACCCGGCGCAGCCCCTCCGGCGAGTGAACGCGTTCGGCGGCCGCCATCCGCGTTTCCGCATGCTCGGCGGCGAGTGCGACGCCAATCAGCGTGTCCTCATCGCGAAGGGCTGCGACCGCGATGCGGCGGCGATCCGCGTCGGGGGCGAGCCGTGCGACGTCGGCGCGGATCGCATCGGTGCAATCGTCGGACACGAGCAATGCGGCGGCGGTCTCGCCGCGATCGGTCTCCGCCAGCACGCGGCTCAATGTCGCTGCGAGGACGGCGCGCACGCCCGGATCCGAGTCCGTGCTCCATGCCGCGGCAAGCGCGTCGACATCCACGCAACGCGCGGCCACCGCCGCGCGAACCTCGGGCGCCGGATCGGTCGTCAGGAGACCGGCCAATTCGGGCGAGTCCGATGGCAGTGCGGCGACACCTTGCACGCGTTGCGCGGGGTCGGCGTGTCGGTGTTGCGGGGAACGAAACAGGTGCTTGGTGATCATGGGGGAGCTTCTGCCGTTGTTTCACTGCCGAGGCACCCATTGTCGCTGAAAGCGGGGGGTTGCCCAACGTCGAGGGTAATTTCCGGTGCCGAGCGAACAAGCGTCGCCGGCGCTGCACGCTGCCAGCCGTGTCGCGCGACACGTGGCTTCGCCGCTATTCAGGGCGGCAGCAGCATCCCCTTGAGTGCGCGCGGCCGCGCGACCAGGTCGGCGAGCGTGTGCTGGTCCAGCGAGTCGTAGAGCGCATCGAACGCATCGACCAGAATGCCTTTCAACAGGCAGCACGATGCGATGCGGCACGTTCGCGGTTCGTCCGACAGGCAGGGGACGATGGGTGCGTCGCCTTCGCTGGCGCGGACGATCTCGCCCAGCCGGATGTCCGCGGGCTCGCGGGCCAGCCGAAGACCGCCGCCGTTCCCCCGGACCGTCTCGACGATGCCCGCGCGCGCGAGGTGGTGGACGACCTTCATCAGGTGGTTCTCGGAGATTCCGTAGGCGTTCGCGATCGCGGGAATCGTTGCGAGGCGATCCGGTTCGAGCGCCAGGAACATGAGCACGCGCAGCGTGTAATCGGAATAGACGGTGAGGCGCATGGGCGGAATGAAAGGTGTATCGAAAATATTGCTTTGTGGTTCGGGTTGGCGTACGATTAAGCTGTATTGATAATACAGCTTTCGCCCGGTGTTGCCGATGGGTGAAATGCTGCCGGTCACCGACCCAATGATCGCCTTGCCCCCAACCCGATCCGCACCGATCTGCGCCGCCCCGCGGAGGATCGACGCTGCTCGCCGCGAGGGGCACGAGCCACGCTCGCGAACGGAGGGCGCCGGAACTCGAGCGCGCGTCGCCTTGGCGCGCACGTGGCCGGGAATCCCGACATGACGTTCGTGGTCACCGAATCCTGCATCCGCTGCAAGCACACGGACTGCGTCGACGTTTGTCCGACGGATGCGTTTCGCGAGGGACCGAACTTCCTCGTGATCGACCCGGACGAGTGCATCGACTGCACGCTCTGCGTTCCGGAATGTCCCGTCGAGGCGATTTTCGCCGAAGACGACGTGCCGACGGATCAGCGTGCGTTCACCGGACTCAATGCCGAACTGGCCAAGATCTGGCAGCCGATCGTCGTGATGAAATCCGCGCTGCCCGACGCCGACGAGTGGGCGAAGGTCGCGCACAAGCTGGACCAGCTGCAACGCTGACGGCGCCAACCGCCGCGTGAATCCGTTTCCGATCCTTCAACCTTCCCAGGAGTAAGCGCCATGTCCCAATCCGTCCACGTTCACCTGTCCCCCGACGCGATCTATCCGTTCGATGCCCGCGGCGTTGCCAAGCGCTTCCGCCATGCCGCCATCTTCGGCGCGCTCGACGCGCTGAAGCAGGGCGAGACCATGCGTTTCGTGAACGACCACGACCCGCTGCCGCTGCTGGACCAGCTTGCGGCTCGCTACGCGGAAGCGGTCACCGTCCGGTACCTCAAGCGCGAACCAGGCGAGATCGTCATCGATTTCGTGAAGAACTGAATTCGGAGACCGATGACATGACGACGAGCATTCCGGGATTTTCGGCGCCGGCTGCCGGGACGGAAGTGCCGCTCGAGATGCTCTCGGCGTGCCACCACCGCGTCGAACGACAGTGCGCGACACTCAAGCGGCTGGTGCCGCACCTCGTGGCGAATGGAGCGGACCGGGAGGCGCGAACGGCGGCGACCAACATCCTGCGCTATTTCGACACGTCGGCCAAAGACCATCACGCGGACGAAGAGGTCGACCTGTTCCCCGCGCTCATCGCGGCGGCGCCCGGCCCGGATGCGGTGTCCGTTCGCGAACTCGTCGCTGCGCTGCTCGCGGACCACCGTGCATTGGATGCGACCTGGCGTCGCGTGCGCGCCGTCCTGGAACGAGTCGCCGGCGGCGAATCGGTGCTGCTCGTGGCGGACGAAGTGGACGCGCTGGTCGCACACTACGACCGTCACATCGAACGCGAGGAGCGCGAACTGTTGCCGCTGGCGTCGCGGCTCCTGGGCGCGGACGAGTTAGCGCGTGTGGGGCGCGCGATGCGCGAGCGTCGGGGCATCGCGGACAGCCCGTAGCTCGCCGTACAGGCGGGCCCGGGCGCCGACTGCGCCGTAGCCTCGGGGGAACCGTCCTCCGGAACCCGAATGGGGGCGAACAGCCCGGTGCGCGACGTTGCCAGGACATTCCTGAAGGTGCCGCGCCGGTACATTCGAACGGCGGGCAGTCAGGCGCGCAGGAATGTCGAGAATGGCTTAAGGATCGTGTTGGTATCTGGGAATGAGATTTGTCGACCGCTATCCAGCTTAGTGATTGAATCGAAGCAGCTAGATTTCTTGTCGAAACTTAGCGAGAAATGTCGAACTTGACGTTCTTGTCCGCGAAGTCAGTCATTTTTCGCGGACGCGAATCCGGAAAAGTGTCGACACGCTCAAGGGCGCTCCTACACCGCAGCGGAAACCAAGAGCGCTGGCGTCGGTTGACTTGCGGTAACTGCCGCGATTTGGATATTCCGGCGGCCTCGTGGTAGGCAGGGCGGCGTGGGAGTGCCGGGTTACTGTATGACAGGACCGTGTGTAGTGCTGCTCAGGCGGAACGGCCGCTGTATTGCCTTAACCCGACATGGCAGCATGAAATCGACAGGCTCGAACCGGCCATTGGACTAAACCGCTCGCCTCCTACCGCGCGAGCGGTTTAGTCCTCCGGCCAAGAACGGTCGGCAACGAGGGTCCGCTATCGAGCCGCCTGAAAGCGGTCATGGCTGGATTCGCGGTTCGTGGTCGGCCGCGGGGCTGGCCGATGCTGAAGCGTTGCGCCGCTACGAGCGGGCCTGCATGCAAATCACTCGTTGCGCTTGTAGATGGACTTGCCGTCCTTGATAGTCTCCGCCACCTTGACGTCCTTGATCTTCATCGGTTCGACCTTCAAGGGGTTTTGATCGAGCACGACCAGGTCCGCCAACTTGCCCACTTCCAGCGAGCCCTTGGACGACTGCTCGCCGTATTGCTGCGCCACATTGATCGTCATCGCCTTCAGCGCCTCTAGCGGCGTCACACGCTGGTCCGCGCCGATCACCTCCCCGCCGCGCGACACGCGGTTGACGGCGGACCACATCATAAACATCTGGTCGAGCGGCGCGACGACGAAGTCGGTGTGATTGGTCGGCTTCAGGCCCTTGTCGATGGCGTCACGCATCGGGCTGATGTACATCGCCTGCTCGCGGCCGCGGTTGGCGATGTGCGCCTCCGCGAAGTAGTAGGTGTGCAACGTGTAGAGCGACGGTCGGATTTTGTACGTCACAAACTTGTCGAGCTGATCCTTGCGCACGAATTGCGAGTGGATCATCGTGACGTTGCGCTCCTTGCCGAGGTCGCCCGCCGCAGCCTTCTCGTGCGCGCGCAGGAAGGCGTCGATAGCTCCGTCGCCGTTGGCGTGCAGGTTCAGCGGCACCCCCATGTCGTAGACGGCATTCACGGCCTTGTCGATGACGTCTTCCGGGAAGGTCAACTCGCCGGACCACTTCTTCTCACCGCCGGGGCCACCGGTCAGGTACGGCGTGGTGAAGAAGGCGGTCTTGCCCTGCGGCGATCCGTCGATCGTTATCTTCACGCCGCCGATCTTCAGACGATTCTCGTACTTGCCCCAGGTCTCCTTCGGGTACTTCTTCAGCACGGCCTCGAGGTCGGTGATGAACGGGTAGGCGACCACGTCAATGAGCGTGGCACCACCATCGGCGGCGCGCTTCATCACCTCCAGGTCACCCAGATGGGTGGCGCCCTCGTGCGCGGTGGTGATGCCGTGCTGCGCATACAGCATCTGCCCGGCCTTGGACCACGCGACTTCCTGCTCCTTCGTCGGCTGCGGCAGCGACGCGAAGATCGGCAGGTAGGCTGTCTCCATGATCAGGCCGTAGGGCTCCTGCGTGCCCGGCTTGCGGACGATGACGCCACCCGGCGGCGTCTTGGTCTTGGCCGATATGCCCCACTTCTTCAACGCCGCCGAGTTCAGAACCGCGCCGTGCATGGATACGTGCCCGACCAGCACCGGATTGTCGGGGAATGCCTTGTCGAGATCGTCGCGGTTGAGCAGGCGCCCGTTTGGCATGACATTCTCGTCGTAGCCGTAGGCCTGGATGACTTCGCCCTTCGGAATCTTGTTCGCATCCCGGTACTTGACGAGTTCGGCGACGATGCTGGCGGGATCCTTGCCCGGCCCGGCCGGCGGTGCATAGAGGTTGACCTGGTTGGCGACGGTCAGCGAACTGATGTAGTGGCTGTGCGCGTCGAGAAATCCGGGCAACAGCGCCTTGCCACCGAGGTCCACGACCTTGGTGTTTGCGCCCTTGTGGGCGGTCTCGACACCGGAGCGTGAACCGACGGCCACGATCTTGCCGCCCTTGATCGCCAACGCCTCCGCGCTCGGTTGCTTGTCGTTGACAGTGACGATCTCACCACCCGTGTAGATGGTGTCGGCGGCATCGACCTGCTGTTGCGCTGCCTGCGGTGGTGTGGGCTCCGGCGATTTGCTGCAGCCTGGCAGCAGGCAAGCGGTGGCCAGCGCGAAGGTGGGTATGGAGAGGGAGAGTTTCATGAGCGCTTCCTTTGAGTTCGACGCTGTTGCTGCTTGCCGGGTGCTTGTAGAGGTGACGTCAACTGACAGCCCGCTCCTTTTGCCCAACCGAACGTTAACCATGGGCGCTCAGGAATTGGTGCACCGAAGGTAATGGACTGCTCGGGATTGCCCGGCCTATGCCACCCTTGACCGTGCCCAGCAGGACCAAACGCGGAACGGGGCTGTTGAGTGGCCGCTCTGCAGCGCGCCGATCATACAGGTGAACTTATGCTTCGGGTCGATCTCGGCCGACCGACAAACGTCGATGAATAGCAGGTCTAAAACTCGAAGCTGACAATCGTATGTAAAGATGCTGTTGCTGATAAATGCGCAAGGTTTGCAGAGTTGGTGCTGAACCAGCCGCCGGACGCGTACAGCATCCGTTGGCGTAGGACTGAAAGCACAATAGCCGTGATCGCACCGCACGGCGGCGCCATTGAGATTGCGACGGCTCATTTCGTTCTTGCCATTCATGGCGAGCGAAGCGAGGACCCCGCCGCCTACTTGGGTGGGCGCGACAGTACACTTGCAGGCGCAATTGCAGTCGCCGTGCGGGTCGCACAATTCAATGTTCAAACGCACGACAAACCGCAGTTGCAGGGAACCGCGCCGACTCAACGGTCACGGTGACCCTCGAGATCGCGGCGATCCCAGCTGGTGCCCCCGATCAGATAGTGCGGGTTGTCATGGAGAATGGCCGGACATTGAAGTTCTCGAGCCAAGGGTTCGAAATTGAGTGAGACACTATCGGCCAGCTTCCGACGTTCAAGTTGTCGCCGAGAAGCGGCCATTCACGGCGTCGACCTGCTCCTGCAGGCTTGTCAGGCTTCCTCCGCCAACGCACGTCTGACTGCTTCCGCGACTGACCAGAGGCTGCCTTCCTTCCAAGAGGCCTCGAACGTCGTTTCATCCAGAGCTGCTTTGACCTTCGCCAGCGTTTGCGCGTGGAAGAAATGCACCATAGGTTCCACGGCCAACCTCTGCGGGTTGAGTGCGGACCGGACAGCCCCCGGCAGTTGTGCCGCGATCACCGAAGCCCCGTCCTGCAGTGCCCATCCCGCGACCTCGATCAGGCAGGATGTCTCCACGCGCAGTTCGCCCGACGCCAGGGGCACGCTGCCCAGAATGTGCTCGCGCGCTTGGGGCTTGCTCTCCGCCAGGTCCACCAATCCCAACCAAGCAAGGCGTACGCATGATGCGACCTGTCGTCCAGATCTCGGTCTCCCTCACTTGCGGACTGCATGGCTGCCTGGCGAGGCCAGTGCATGACGGTGCGCCGGCAGCGTCTGCGCAGCCACGACCGGAGCAAGTCCAGCAGACTCTTCCAGCCAGTTGCCGTAACGGCGCCGGCATCGCATCATTCGCTTCTATGCCGGCCTCGCCTCGTTGCCCGCGGGTGCGTTCGGCTTGGGCCTGGGCGCTATTGGCTCTCGTCTTCGCGCTCGGGGCCGAGGCCGCCGCTCCCAAGCGGGTGCTCATCCTCCATTCCTACGGTCGCGATTTCGCGCCGTATGACGCGATCACGTCGGCCTTTCGGACCGACCTTGCGCGCCGTGCCAGCGAACCCATCACCTTTGTCGAGGCCAACCTCGATTTCCGGCGCGCGTCCAGCGACAAGGACGAACGCGCGTTGCTCGACCTCCTGCGGGTGCGCTTCGACGATGGGCCGCCCGATGTCGTGGTCACGATCGGCCCGCCGGCAGCGCGCATGTATGCCCGGCACCGCCCCGAGCTCTTCCCGGGCACGCCGTGGATCATGGGGGCGCTGGACCAGCGCTTCGTGCAGCAGGTGACGCTGTCGCCGACGGATGCGGTGGTGGGGGGGAGAGTCGATCTCCCGGGGCTGATCGACAACATCCTGCAGCTCCTGCCCGAAACCCAAACCATCGCGGTCGTCATCGGCGCGTCGGAGCTCGAACGTGTCTGGCTCGGCGAGCTCAAGCGCGAACTCGCGCCGTTCATGAGCCGCGTGAAATTCGAGTGGCTGAACGACCTCTCGCTCGCGCAGATGCAGGAGCGTCTCGCGAAGTTGCCACCGAACTCGGCCGTGCTCAATGCACTCCTCATTGTCGACGCCGCAGGGGTTCCGCATGAGCGCCTTGATGCGCTGGCGAGCCTTCGTGCCGCGACGAACGCGCCGATCTTCGGCCTCTACGAGAGCGAGCTCGGGAAGGGTATCGTCGGCGGGCCCTATTCGGCACAACGGGTGCGGGGCGAGCATCTGGCCAACGCGGCGCTGCGCGCGCTGGGCATGTCCGCCCCGCCGCAACCGCAGGTGGACATCGTTGGAGTGGAGCCGGCCGTGTACGACTGGCGCGAACTCGAGCGATGGAATATCGACCCGGCGCGCCTTCCCCCCGGCAGCGAAATCCGGTTCAAGCCTCCGTCGCTCTGGGACCAGCATCGGACCGAGATCGTCTTGACGGGCGCAGTGGTTCTGCTCCAGTCAGCGCTGATCGCGGGATTGCTCATCCAGCGCTCCAGGCGGCGCCGGGCCGAGCAGGAGGCGCGGCACCTCGGTGGACGCATCCTGACGGCACAGGAGGACGAGCGGCGCCGGCTCGCGCGCGAGATGCACGACGACGTGACCCAGCGGCTGGCGGCACTCGCCATCGATGCCGCCAAGATGCAAGGCGAAGGCGACGGCAGTCGCGACAACGCGCTGGAGACGATCCGCGAGCGCCTCGTCGGCCTGAGCGAGGACGTGCACGCGCTGTCGTATCGCCTGCATCCTTCGGTAATCGATGACCTGGGACTGGTCGCGGCGTTGCGGGTCGAGTGCAATCGCGTCGCCCGGCAGGAGCCCATATGCGTGGACTTCGACGCCCGCGACGTACCCGCGAAGGTCCCTTCGAACGCAGGGATTTGCCTCTTCCGTGTAGCGCAGGAGGCGCTGCGCAACGTCGTGCGCCATGCCCGCGCCAGCAACGTCGAAGTCTTTCTGCAGGCGAAGGATGGAGGCATCACGCTGACCGTGCACGACGACGGGCAGGGCCTGGGCGAATCGAGCGCCGGCAAGCCGGCGAGCCTCGGCCTCGTCAGCATGCGCGAAAGGGTTCACCTGGTTGGCGGCAAGCTCGACATCGTCAGCCGGCCGGAACACGGTACGTCGGTCGTCGCATGGGTGCCGTTGCGGGAGGCCGCGTGACGCGTGCGCGCATATTGCTCGCCGACGACCACAGGATCGTCGCCGAGGGTCTCAAGAGCATCCTCGCCGACCAGTTCGAGCTGATCGGCGTCGTCGAGGACGGGCGCAAGATGGTCGAGGCGGCGCGCACATTGGTGCCGGACCTCATCGTCGCCGACATCAACATGCCGTTGCAGAACGGCATCGAGGCGCTCGAACAGCTGCGGAAGGAAGGGCTGGACATCCCGGTGGTCTTCCTGACCATGCACCGCGAGACCGAGTACGCCACCCAGGCGCTGGAGGCGGGCGCGGCGGGTTATGTCCTCAAGCATGCGGCCCCGGAAGAGCTGGTGCAGGCGGTGCGCGTCGCGCTGGAAGGCGGCACGTTCGTCAGTCCCGCGCTTGCCGGCGAGCTGTTCCATGCGAGGAAGGGACGGTCGCGAGTCAACGACGAGCGGCGCGTCACGCTGTCGGATCGCCAGCGCGAGATCCTGCGCTTGCTCGCGGACGGCCGTTCGGCGAAAGAGATCGCCAAGGCCCTCGACATCTCGTCCCGCACCGTCGAATTCCACAAGTACAAGACCATGGAGACGCTCGGGCTGAAGAACAGCGCGGAGCTCATCCAGTTCGCGATCAAGCAGGGCATCGTCTAGTCCCCCCAAGCCGCCAGTAGCGGCGCCGCGACCGCGTTTCTCCGCGGTCGCCGCTCGTAAATTTCCCAGTCTTCGCTGCGGTAGTTTCCAGTCGCCGCTCGCAAACACCCGAGCTGACGATAGGCGGCGGCTTGTCCATCATCGGATCACCTGATCGAAGACAACGCCTTCAAAGCGAACCGCATGACGTGTGTACTTCTGGGCGAGCGGCATCACACCCTGAGCGACGGCGTGCGGGGATTGCTGGAGACGACGTTCAGCGCGGTGTTCATGGTCGCGGACGTGGCTTCGCTGGCGGAAGGCGCCGCACGAATTCAACCGATGGTCATCGTCGTCGACCTGGCGCTTGCCGACGGCGATCTTCCTTCGCTCCTCAAGACGCTGCGAGAGCGCGCGCCCGCGACCAAGGTGCTGTTGCTCAGCGTGCACGACGAACCGACGATCGCTGCGACGGCGTTTGCGGCAGGCGCCGACGGGGTGGTGGTGAAGCGGGCGATCGCGACCGATCTGTTGCCGGCGGTGGACGCGATCCTGGCCGGCCGTCGCTACGCGTCCCCGCCCATGGAGCGATCCATCGGCGACCTCGCGGTCCGACCAGGACGATGAGCGCGAAGCGCAAGTTGGCCGTCATGGCCGTTTCCACAGGGGCATTCACGCATCAAGCGATGCAAGCGACCGGTCCGCGAACGTTGGCGTCTAACCCCACGTAAGGAGACTCTGATGTACTTCACCGACGATTCCCTGTTTCCGGAGAACATGCAGCCGACCATCATCACCGCGGCGCCGTACGGCCCCGAGTGGCTTCCGGGTGACGTGGAGGACCTTCCCGTCAGCTTCAAGGACCAGGTGCAGGCGGCGGTCGACTGCTACAACGCCGGTGCAACGATGCTGCACGTCCACGTCCGCGATCCCAAGACGGGCCAGGGCTCGAGCAACTTCGACCAGTACAACGAATTCATCGGCATGCTGCGCAACGCGGTGCCGAAGATGATCCTGCAGGTCGGTGGGTCGATCTCTTTCGCGCCGCACACGGCGGACGCCACGGCCAAGTGGCTCGACTACGACACCCGGCACATGCTGACGGAGCTGGACCCGAAGCCGGACTGCGTCACGATCACGACGGGCACGACGCTCTGGGACGTGACCCAAGCGTTCATCCCGGGCGATGCGGACGGGACGCACCTCGCCGACCCGAAGGTCGCCGCCGCCTGGGCCGACATGGTCGTGGATTCGACGTCGAAGTTCTACGTCGAGCACCTCAAGCGGCTCTGAGCAAGAACAAGATCCAGCCCTACTTCGTCCCGGGCCACGTCCATCAGCTCGAGATCATCGAGCGGCTGCTCCGCGCCGGCGTCTACAAGGGGCCGCTGAATCTGGCGCTCTGCGGCTATGGCGGCGGTTCGATGGGACGCAATCCGTTCGACTGGATGGAGATGCTCCGTCGCACGCCGCACGGCGCGTCGAGCGTGACGTTCTGGAGCAGCATGCGCGGCAACATCGCGATCCAGAGCCTGGCGACGCTTCTCGGCGTTCACGTACGCGTCGGTATCGAAGACAACATCTGGGACATGCACAAACAGCGCTGGCCGACGGTGAAGCAGGTGGAGTGGGCGGTGAAGCAGAGCGAGCAGTTCGGCCGCAAGGTCGCCAACGGCGACGAGGCGCGGAAGATCATGAAGATCGGCGTCTGGTACGAGACGGTGGAAGAGACGCTGTTCAACCTCGGCCTGCCGCCGAACCGGCCGGAAGGCTACAAAGGGTTCCTGACCTACCAGACCGACGGGCGGCTGCCGAAGGCCTCGGCCGTGCGCACGAATTCCACCAGCATCCTGTAGCAACCGGCGCCAGCGGCACCTCGGGTGGTAGCACCCGATGCACCGCTGCCGGCAATGCGCGGCCTCGCCCAATGAATGAGCTCCTCACCGTATTCGGACGCGTCTGGCACGACATGACAGGCGGCGTCCACGCGCCGCTCGGGTTTCGTGTGGTCGTGCAGCCAATCGTCGCCGCATTCTTCGCTGTCCGCGCAGGCCGCCAGGATGCGCTGGAAGGCAGGCCACTGTTCTTCTGGGCGGTCATCCGCGATCCCATCCATCGTCGCGAGCGGCTGCAGGAAGCGTGGAAGCACGTCGGCAAGGTCTTCGTCGCGGCCGTGATCATCGACATCGTCTACCAGCTCGTTGTCGAGCGGTGGATCTACCCGTCCGAAGCGCTGATGGTCGGCCTGATCCTGGCCGTCGTCCCGTACCTGGTCTCTCGCGGGATCGTCAACCGCGTGCTCCGCGACAAAGCGTCCGGCGGACTGAAAGGCAACCCATGAACGAGCTGAAGATGCAGGATCCGCGGACGACCCGCGTCAGCGCTCTCAAGCCGGGCCAGTACGTCGACGGGAGTCCCCTCGACGACGTGCAGTACCTGGAGTGCAAGCTGATCCTCAAGACCGACGAATTCACGTCGCCAAAGGGGTTCAGGAAATACGGCAAGCTGGTGGCGCAGGCGGCCAAGGAGTGCGGCGTAGGGTTCGACACCTCTTCGGCCAATGGCTCCCGGCCGGCAATTCGCGAGGTGATGTTCCTCGATACCGAGGACTTTCGGCTCTACAACAACGCCTTCATCCTCCGTCGTCGGGTGCGATTCGAAGACGGATTTCCGGCGGAGGAGCCGGAGATCGTCTTCAAGTTCCGCCACCCGGACCAGCAGCAGGCCGCGGAGGTGGACGTGCGGCCCAATCTTCCCGGGGACTACCGGATCAAGTTCAAGGCCGAAGCGCTGCCCTTGAAGGAGCGGCTCGGCGGCTATCGCCTGCTCTTCTCCCACAACGTGCAATTCCCGCTGAGCCACGCCCCGAATGGCGATCGCATGGCGATGGAGACGCTGGCGGAGATATTCCCGGCATTGAAGACGCTCAAGGAAACGAAGACCGGCCGGGTGTCGCTCGTCAATCAATCCGTCGTCGAGGAGGTGCTGCAGGACCTCGGCACGCTCGACTTCGGCAAGGGAGTTGTGGCCGATGCCAACGTCGCGCTCTGGCGCACACGAGGCGAGCATCTGCCGCTGGTCGGCGAATTCGCTTTCCAGGCGAAGTTCAAGCGACGCCAGGACGTCCACGACAAGGCGCGCGAGCGCTGCGCCAAGTTCTTCGTCCGGCTCCAGCAGATCGGCGCTGCCTGGATCTATCTCGGAGCAACGAAGACCGGGATGGTCTACCGCCTCAAAGGCAATCCGCCTCAGGCGCACGAGTGACGATGCCGCCGCTCACGTCGTGAGTCGCCGATCAGCCGCCCATGAGCTATGCAACGTCGATCGAGGAAGTCCTCTGGGGCATAACCCTGGTCGCGGTCACCATGGCGATTCACGGCTGCGGGATGCTGGCTACGCTGTTCACGAACCACGCGCTCGAGCAGGAGGCCAAGGGCTCGCCCTCGTTCTCACGGGGCGTCGCGGTGCTCATCCTGGCGAGCTGGATGATCGTCCTCATCCATCTCGTCGAGTTGCTGGTGTGGGCCGCGTTCTTCGTCTGGCAGAACGCGATGCCCAGTCCCAGCACTTCGTACTACTTCGCGCTGATGCAATACACGACGGTGGGGAGCAGCTTCAATCTGCCCCTGCGCTGGCGGTTGCTCGATGGCATGCTGCCGATTGCCGGATTGATGACGTTCGCCTGGTCGACCGGCGTCCTGTTCACGTTGGCCCAGGACTTTCAGAGTCGGCAGCTGTCGCTGCTCCACCGGCGGCGGGAAGCCCGCAAGGCGTCGAAGCATCGACGAGCCCCGAGCGGGCAGGCGGGCGAGTCGTGAACCGCTTCGAGCGCCTTCTGCAGGACGACATGCGCGGCATCCACTATGCCGTGAGCATCTTCGTCGCGACGACCGTGCTTTGGATCGTTGTCAAGGAAATTGGAGATGCGAACCCCATCTGGGCCATCTCTTCGATGGTCGCCACCAGCGACCCGCAGGTGAAGCAGGCCATGCTGACGTTTCGTGGCCGCATCATCAACACGCTGCTGGGCTGCGGCGTCGGGTTGTTCATCCTCGCCGTGGGCCACACGGAATGGAAGCTGCCCTTTGCGATGGCGGTGACGGTCCTGCTCTCCTCCTATGTCGTGCGCATCCCGACCATGTGGCGGCAGGCCCCGATCACCGCGGCCATCGTCATCGCCGGGAGCCTGCAGCATCACGACAAGCTGACCGGAATCGAGCACGGGCTGCGCCGGGTGGGCGAAGTGCTGCTCGGGTGCGTCGTGGGGATCGCGGTGGCATGGCTGCTCTCCAAGGCCTGGCCGCTGCCCGAACCCGGCGCCGCGACCGCAGCCCCCAAATGAGTCGGACCGGCGTCGACGCGATCGCGGAGAAGGTCTCATGCAACGAAGGAGGTGCACCCGTATGCGCTGGTTACTGATGACGCTGGCTGCAGCGACCCTGCTGGCCGCCTGCGGCAAGCCCGAGCAGAAAGCCGAGGCCCGGCCGCCGATCGAGGTGACGGTGACGACGGTCGCGCCGCGCGACACGCCGGTCAGCTACGAATATGTGGGACAGACGCAGAGCTCCCACCAGGTGCAGATCCGCGCCCGCGTCGACGGCTTTCTCGACAAGCGCGTCTACAGCGAAGGCTCGATGGTCAAGGCCGGTGAGGTGATGTTCCGGCAGGACCCCAGGCCCCTCCAGGCGCAACTCGACGCGGCCAAGGGCGCGCTGGCCGAACAGGAAGCGCGCCTGCAGACGGCCAACGACAACCTCGCGCAGGTGAAGCCGCTGGCCGCGCTGAAGGCGCTGTCGCAGAAGGACCTCGACGATGCGACCGGCGGGCAGCAGGCCGCCGCGGCCGCCGTCCAGACGGCCAGGGCGAACGTGGAAACCGCGCGGCTCAACCTCTCGTACACGACGATCACGGCGCCGGTGTCGGGCCTGTCGAGCTTCGCGCGGGTGCAGGACGGCGCCTACGTCAGCGGGGCGAACAGCCTGCTCACCTACGTCGAGCAGGTCGATCCGGTCTGGGTGAACTTCACGCTCTCGGAGAACGATCTGCTCGGCATCCGCAGCGAGCAGCAGAAGGGCCGTCTGCGGCTGCCGCCCAAGGAGAGTTACGAGGTCGAGGTCGTGCTCGCCGACGGCAGCGTGTATCCGCGCAAGGGCCGGATCACCTTTGCCAATGCCGACTACAACACGCAGACGGGGACCTTCCTGCTGCGGGCGACGCTGCCGAATCCCGAAGGCGCGCTGCGGCCGGGACAGTTCGTCCGGGTCCGAGTCCTGGGTGCCGTGCGCACCAACGCGATCCTCGTACCGCAGCAGGCGGTGCTGCAGGGCGCGAAGGGGCACTTCGTGATGGTGGTCGACAAGGAGGGCAAGGCGCAGATCCGCGGCGTCCAGGTGGGGCAGTGGTACGGCGACGACTGGTTCATCACCGCGGGGTTGCAGACGGGAGACGTGGTGGTGACGGACGGCGTGGCTCGCCTATCCCCGGGCGCTGCGGTGAAGGTCGTCGACGCGTCGGCCAAGGCGGACGGGGCCGCGACCAAGGCAGCGGCGCCCGCGCCCGCCGCGAAGAAATAGCGCGGGGGGCCCGACCGATGCTCTCCCACTTCTTCATCGACCGCCCGATCTTCTCGGCGGTCATCGCGCTCGTCATCTCGGTGGTGGGCCTGGTCGCGATGGTGAAGCTGCCGATCGCGCAGTACCCGCAGGTGACGCCGATCCAGATCCAGGTGTCGGCGACCTATCCCGGCGCCAATGCGCAGCTTGTCGCGCAGAACGTCGGCGCGCCGATCGAGCAGCAGGTCAACGGCGCGAACAACATGATCTACATGTCGTCGACCAGCTCGTCGACCGGCAACTACTCGCTGACCGTCTACTTCACGATCGATACCGATCCCGCGCTCGCGCAGGTCGACGTGCAGAACCGGGTGAGCCAGGCGATGGCGCAGCTTCCCCAATCGGTGCAGGCGCAGGGTGTCGACGTCCAGCAGAAGACGAACACCTTCCTGATGGTGCTCGCGTTCTATTCGCCCGACGGCCGCTACGACCCGAACTTCATCTCCAACTACACGAATACGCAGATCCTCTCCACGATCAACCGGATCCCGGGCGCGAACCAGGCGTCGATCTTCGGCGTGCCCGAGTACGCGATGCGCATCTGGCTCAAGCCCGACCGCATGGCGCAGCTCAAGGTTTCGACGACCGACATCGCCAACGCGATCAAGAACCAGAACCAGCAGTTCGCGGTCGGCCGCATCGGCGACCAGCCCACGCCGTATCCGGTCAAGCAGACGTTCCCGGTCACCACCAGCACCATCACCGAGCCGGCGCAGTTCGACAACATGATCCTGCGCAGCCAGACTGCGGACGCCGCACTGGTGAAGGTCAAGGACGTGGGCTACGCCGACCTCGGCGCGCAGAGCTACGCGCTCGGCACGTCCTACCAGGGCAAGCCGGCGACGCTGATCGCCATCTACCAGCAGCCCGGCGCCAACGCGATCCAGGTCGCGAAGCAGGTGCGCTCGACGCTGGCGGAGCTGGCGAAGGAGTTCCCCGACGGCCTGAAGTACGACGTGGCGCTCGACACCACGCTGTTCGTGCAGGCGTCGATCGACGAGGTGGTGAAGACCTTCTTCGAGGCGGTGGTGCTGGTGGTGCTGGTCGTCTTCCTCTTCCTGCACAGCCTGCGGCTCACCATCATCCCGACACTGGCGGTGCCGGTGTCGATCCTCGGGGCGCTGGTCGGCATGCTGGTCTTCGGCTTCTCTATCAATATGCTGACGCTGTTCGGCATGATCCTCGCGATCGGGCTGGTCGTCGACGACGCGATCGTGGTGGTGGAGAACACCGAGCGCAACATGGTGCAGTTCGGCCTGTCCCCGAAGGACGCCGCCAAGCGCGCGATGGACGAGGTCTCCGGCCCGGTGATCGCCGTCGTGCTGGTGTTGAACGCCGTGTTCATCCCGGTGGCGTTCCTCGGCGGCATCACCGGCGCGCTGTACAAGCAGTTCGCCGTCACCATCGCGATCTCGGTCGTGTTCTCGGGCATCGTCGCGCTCACGCTCTCGCCGGCCCTCGCGGCGATATTGATCAAGGCGAAGCACGGAGAGAAGAAGGGCTTCGCCAAGTGGTTCGACGACGCGTTCGACCGCCTCACCGAGCGATACGTGAGCGGCGTGAAGTGGGTCACCCGCAACTTCCTGGTGAGCCTCGCGGCGTTCGCCGTCGTCGTCGCCGGCTGCGTGGTCCTGTTCCGGACGCTGCCGACGGCCTTCGTGCCGCAGGAGGACCAGGGCTACCTGTTCGTCGCCTATTTCCTGCCCGACTCCGCGAGCCTCGACCGCACGCACGACGTCGGCGCCCAGGCGGCGGCGATCGTCGGCAAGCATCCGGCGGTCGCCAACGTGTCGCAGGTCGACGGCTACAGCCTGATCGACTCGCAGAACAAGACCAACTTCGGCGTGCTGTTCGTCTCGCTCAAGGATTACGAGCAGCGCAAGACGCCCGACCTGTCCGCCGACGCGGTGATCGCGGCGACGCAGCGCGAGTTCCAGGCGATTCGCGGCGGCCTCGTGGTGCCCGTCAATCCGCCGGCGATTCCCGGGCTGGGCATCACCGCGGGCTTCCAGATGTGGATCGAGCAGAAGGGCTCCGGGAACTACCAGCAGCTCTCGCACGTCGTCGACGAGATCATCGCCAAGGCCAAGGCCCGGCCCGAGCTCGCCGGAGTCAACACCACGATCCACACCACCGGCCAGCAGATGCTGGCCGACGTGGATCGCGAGAAGGCGGAAGTGCTCGGCGTGGCCGTCCAGGATGCGTACAGCACGCTGCAGACGATGTTCGGCTCTCTCTACGTGAGCCAGTTCCCGAAGGATTCCCGCCTGTACCAGGTGGTGCTGCAGGCCGAGCCGAAGTATCGGTTGACGCCCGAGGACATCGGCCGCTTCTACGTCAAGAACCGCGACGGCGAGATGGTTCCGCTTTCGGCGCTGGTCAGCACTCGCTACGTCACCGGGCCGGATCTGGTGACGCGGTTCAACAACTATCCGGCCATCGCGATCAACGGCGCGCCGGCGCCCGGCGTGAGCTCGGGCGCGGCGCTCGCAGTCATCCGCGAGATCGCGGAGGCATCGATGCCGTCGGGCTACGGTTACGAGTGGGCGGGCGAGGCGCGGGAGGAGGTTTCCTCCGGGTCGACCTCCGCGATCGCCTTCGTCTTCGGCCTGCTGTTCGTGTTCATGATCCTCGCCGCGCAGTACGAGAGCTGGTCGCTCCCCGTCGGCGTCATGATGGCGGTTCCGTTCGCGATCCTCGGCGCGCTCGCGGCGATCGCGCTGCGCGGGATTCCCAACGACCTCTATTTCCAGATCGGGCTGCTGACGCTGATCGGCCTCGCCGCCAAGAACGCGATCCTGATCGTCGAGTTCGCGGTCGAGCTCAATCGCAAGGAAGGCAAGTCGTTCTTCGACGCGGCGGTAGAGGCCGCGCGGCTGCGCCTGCGACCGATCGTGATGACGTCGTTCGCGTTCGTGCTGGGGACCGTGCCGCTGGCAATCGCCACGGGCGCTTCGGCCAACAGCCGCCATTCGATCGGCACCGGCGTGATCGGCGGCACGCTGGTAGCCACCGCGATCGCGATCTTTTTCATCCCGATGTTCTACTGGATGCTCGAGACACTCAGCGCGCGCTTCTTCGGGAACAAGGACGAGGCCGCGGCGAGTGGCGGCAATGGCTCGACGGGCGAAAACCGTGCGACGGCCCCGGTCGACGCACCGAGCAAGGGAGACTAAAGATGCACACTCGCCTGCTCGCCTTTGCGCTCTGCTCCTGCGTGGCCGGCTGCATGGTCGGCCCCGATTACCGGCAGCCGGAAGTGGCGAAACCTCCGGCCTATCGATTCGAGCCGAAGGAGGCGACCGTCGTCGCGGATGTCGAATGGTGGAAGCGCTTCGACGACCCCGTGCTCGACGGCCTGATCGTCGATGCGCTCGCGAACAACAAGAGCGTGCAGATCGCCGCGGCCAACGTCGAGCAGGCGGCCGGCGTGCTCCAGAGCACGCGCTCGCCGCTCTACCCGCAGCTCGGCTACCAGGGCGCGGCGGGACGCGCCCGATTCTCGGAGAATGCGACGACCGCGCTGCCCTCGGGCCTTTCCAATCCAACCAACTTCTACCAGGCGCTGGCCGGCGCGAGCTGGGAGATCGACCTGTGGGGGCGCGTGCGCCGCCAGACCGAAGCGGCGCAGGCGAACGTGCTCGCGACCGACGAGGCGCGGCGCGGGGTGATCCTGTCGCTGGTGGCCACGGTCGCGAGCTCGTATCTGCAGTTGCGCGGGCTGGACGAGCAGCTCGCGATCGCGCTGCGCACCCGCGACGCCTACGCCGAAGCGCTGCGGCTGATGGAGCTCAAGCTCAAGTACGGGCGGGTATCCGACATGAACGTCGAGCAGGCGAAGGCGCGTTACCAGACAGCGGCGGCGCAAATTCCGCGCATCCGCCGCGACATCGCGGTGCTCGAGGACGCGCTGTCGATCCTGCTCGGCAGGAATCCCGCGCCGATTCCGCGCGGCAAGGCGATCTTCGCGCTCACGCTGCCCGCGATTCCGGCGGGCGTTCCCTCGGAGCTGCTCGAGCGCCGCCCGGACCTGGTGCAGGCGGAGCAGCAGCTCATTGCCGCCAACGCGCTGATCGGCGCTGCAAAGGCGCAGTATTTCCCGACGATCTCGCTGACCGGCGCGCTCGGCACCGCGAGCACCGATCTGTCGAACCTGTTCAAGGGGCCGGCGCGCGTGTGGAACTTCGGGGCGGCGCTCGCCGGGCCGATCTTCACCGGCGGGTTGATCGCCGGGCAGGTCGCGCAGGCCGAGGCCGCGCAGAAGGCCGCGCTGCTCGCCTACCAGCTCGCCATCCAGAACGCGTTCGCCGACGTCGACAACGCGCTCGATCGCGCGCGCGACGCTCGCCGAGCAGGTCGTCGAGCAGGCGAAGCTCGTCGACGCGCTGCGCGGATATTCGCGGCTTGCGCAGGCGCTGTTCGACGGCGGCCGCACGCCGTACTCGACGGTGCTGCAGGCCGAGGAGCAGCTCTTCCCCGCCGAGCTCGACTGGGCGGCCGCGCGAGCGCAGCTCTGCGTGTCCCTCGTGAGCATCTACAAGGCGATGGGTGGCGGCTGGGTGACGACCGCGGAGAAGCTCGCCTCTCCCGCGGCCGGTGGCGTGGCCGCGCGCTGAGATTCCGGGCGATCGAACGCCCGACCTTTTTCATGAGCAGGGAAAGCCGATGAACATGAAGAAAGCCGTCCTGCTTGCCTGCACTGTCGCGCTCGCGGCTGTCCTCGGCGGCGCCTATGCGCAGGCGCCGGCGGCACCCGCCGCGGGTCAAGCCGCCACAGAACCCGCGACCGGCGATCGCTGGCCGAAGACCGCGCAGCTCGACGGCGCGACCTACACGATCTACCAGCCGCAGCTCGACAGCTGGGACAGCTTCGACATGGCGGTGCACGCCGCGGTGTCGGTCAAGCCGCCCGGCGACGGGACGCCGGTGTTCGGCGTGCTCAAGGTCACCGCGAAGACGAAAGTCGACAAGCTGGCGCGGACCGTCTACTTCGGCGATCTCGCCGTGCAGAGCGCGGCGTTTCCGTCGGCGCCGAACTGGGCGGCGAGCTACCAGCAGGCGTTCCAGTCGCTGTTGACCAAGGGGCCGTTGACGATCTCGCTCGATCGCGTCGAAGCGGCGATGTCGGTGCTCGATGCGCAGAACCAGGCGAGGGCAGTGCGCGTGCAGAATCCCGTGCCGCAGTTCGTCTTTTCGCCCACACCCGCGGTGCTGGTCACCATCGACGGCGACCCGGCGTGGCGTGGCGTGGCGGGAACCTCGTACCAACGCGTCCTCAACACGCGTCCGCTGCTGGTGCGCGACGGCAACACGATCTACTTCCATCTGTTCGACGGCTTCCTCAGCGCACCGGGCCTCGCCGGGCCGTGGAAGGTCGCCGCGACCGTTCCGCCGGGCATCGCGAAGGCCGCGGCCGACCTCGGCAAGAGCGGCACGGTCGACCTGATGGAAGGGCCGGCCGACGAGAAGACGGGCAAGAAGCCTTCGCTCGCGTCCGGCGTTCCCGGCGTGATCGTCGTGACCAAACCCACCGAGTTGATCGTCACCGACGGTGCGCCCGACTGGGTCGGCCTCGACGGCACGGGATCGCTGCTCTACGTCAAGAACACCGACGCCAACGTCTTCACGGACATGGAGACCTCGCAGAACTACGTGCTTGTGAGCGGGCGCTGGTTCGCTTCGAAGGGGCTCAGCGGCCCGTGGACCTACGTCGCGGCGAAGGATCTTCCACCCGCGTTCGCGAAGATCCCCGATGACAGCCCGAAGGAGAACGTGAAGGCGTCGATCCCCGGCACGGCGCAGGCGAAGGAAGCGCTGATCGCCACGCAGATCCCGCAGACCGCGCAGGTCGACCGCGCGAAGGCGACGTACTCGCCGCAATTGCCGGGCGCGCCCGACATCAAGCCGATCGACGGCACGCAACTCAAGTACGTCGTCAATTCGTCGGTGCCGCTGATCCAGGCCCCGGGCGGCGCGTGGTTCGCGCTCCAAAAGGCCGTGTGGTTCACCGCGCCTGCATTGCAGGGCCCGTGGTCCGTGGCCACCTCGGTGCCGGCCGAGATCTATGCGATCCCGCCGAGTTCGCCGATCTACTACGCGACCTATGTGAGGATCTACGACTCGACGCCGACGACGGTGACCGTCGGCTATCTGCCGGGATACATGGGAACCTACGCCGCCGACGGGACCGTCGTCTACGGCACCGGCTACACGTACGCGCCGTACATCGGCACGAACGTCTGGTACGGAACACCGGTGACGTACGGGTACGCGGCGGGCATCGCCTGGACGCCCTGGACGGGTTGGGGCTACGGTTTCGGCATGGGCTGGGCCTATGGTGCGGCGTGGGGTGCGGGTGCGTGGGGCTGGGGCGCCGCGCCGTATTGGGGTGCGTATGCAGGCGCGGCCTGGGGCGCGGCGGGGGCCTACGGTGCCTGGGGTCCCGGCGCGTGGGCGGCGAGCTCGGGCAACACGTATCACCAGTGGGGCAACACCACCGCCGTGACGCGTTCGTCCGCCGGCTACAACGCCTGGACCGGCAACGCCTGGTCGGGACAGACCGGGCACTCGTACAACTCGCAGACGGGGCAGATCTCGGCGGGCCAGCGCGGCACGGTCGGCAATGTCTACACCGGCAACTACGCGAGCGGGACGCGTGGTGCGACATACAACCCGACCACCGGGGTCTCGGCATCGGGCGCGCGAGGTACCGTCGGCAATGCGTACACGGGGCAGTCGACCAACGTCGCCCGCGCGAACGTCAGCGGCCCCGGCGGCAACGACGTGCGCGCCGCAACCGTGGGCAACGACCACTACGCCGACGTCAACGGCAACGTCTACAAGAACACGGGCAGCGGCTGGGAGCAACACAACAGCAGCGGCGGCTGGAGCAGCGCGAGCGGCGAGGGCGCGCGGTCGATGGAGTCGGAGGAGCGCGCGCGCGACATGGGCGAACAACGCTCCGCAGCGTCGTCTTGGGGAGGTGGCGAGCGCAGCTATGGCGGCGGCTTCCGCGGCAGCGGCAGCGAGCCGGAATCGCATGGCGGATTCGACCGCGGTGGCGGCGGCATGGGGGGCGGCGGCTTTCGCGGCGGTGGCGGCCGCGGCCGGCGCTGATCGTCGGTGGACAAGCCGGAGCGTTGGGTCGCCGGCGTGCAGGGCGCCGCAGGCAAGCGCCGGTCGCGTTGGCGATGGATCTCGGTTGCGCTGGTCCTATGGGCCATCGTGGCTTATCTGCTCGCGCCCCGGCTGTGGTCGTACTTCTTCGAGCACGCGAAGCCCCTGCCGGACGTAGAACGCGTCACGCACACGTCCGACGGGCATCCCGGCGATCCGGTCAACATCGCATTGGAGGGCAGCGAGCACGATGTCGTGAAGGCGATGCTCGCCGCAGGCTGGTTCCCCGCCGATCCGGTCACGTTCGAGTCGAGCGTCCGCATCGCGGTGGACACAGCGTTGCGGCGTCCCGACGACTCGGCGCCCGTCAGCCCGCTGTTCCTGTTCGGACGCGTGCAGGACCTGGCCTTCGAGCAGCCGGTGCCGGGCGGTCCCAAGCATCGCCACCACGTCCGGTTCTGGCGCTGGAGCAAAGAACGCGACGGCTTGCCAGCGTGGTTCGGGGCCGTCACCTACGACGAGCGCGCGGGCTTAAGCTATACCACCGGCCAGGTGACGCATCACATCGGCGAGGACGTGGACGCCGAGCGCGATCGTCTTGCGCAGCAGATCGTCGGCGCGAACTGGGCGGGTGGCATCGAGTGGATCACGGGATTCCATACCGAGCTCGAGGGTCGCAACGGGGGCGGCGACCGCTGGCGCACCGACGGTCGGCTTGCGGTCGTGCGGTTGCTTCCGCCGGCCGCGGCGTCGCCCCGGTGAATGGGCGCGCTAGCGGCGTCGTGCTGCCGCTGCGGGCTGTCGTCGTGCCGCGGGCGTACCTGTTGCCGCGACTCGTTTATCGGCGCATGCGCTCCCACATGTGCCCCTGGTATGGCGCACTTAACCTCTTAGACGGAAAGCGGCGGCAGGGCACCCGCCGGCCGAAAGTGGCTCGCGGACCTCGAACGGATCGAGCGGATGGTGGATTTTGGCGTGAACATGTCCAGCGCTGCCGCCGCTCTGTACGAAAAGCCTTTTGAACATGTGGTTGCGAACGTCAAACCGATGCGTGATGAGGTTCGCCGAGAAGGGCAACACAAGTATTGGTGGCGGCATGGGGAGACCCGCAGCGGCATGCGGTCAGCGTTGGCTGGGTTGCCTCGCTACATCGGAACACCTAGTGTTGCCAAACACCGCGTCTTTGCTTGGCTAGACGCCAGCGTATTGCCCGATTGCCAGATCGTAGCAATTGCACGGGTTGACGACGTGATTCTTGGCGTTCTCCATCCACGCTTTCACTCCCTCTGGTCGTTGGCTCTTGGAACCAGCCTCGAGGATCGACCGCGCTACACCCCAACGACGACGTTCGAGGCGTTCCCGTTCCCGGATGGTCTCACGCCGAACCTGCAACCGGCGGCCTACACCAATCCCGACGCGGCTGCGATCGCAGCGGCGACCGCCGAGCTCAACACACTGCGGGAGGCCTGGCTCAACCCGCCGGATTGGGTCGACCGCGTGCCCGAAGTCGTTCCCGGTTACCCCGACCGGATCGTGCCGAAGCCGACGCACGCGGCGGAACTCGCGAAGCGCACGCTGACCAACCTCTATAACGCGATGCCGTCGTGGCTCGCGAACGTTCACTACGACCTCGATGCCGCCGTCGCGAAGGCGTACGGCTGGGACGACTACAAGCCCGAGATGACCGACGACGAGATCCTGCGCCGGCTGCTTGAGATCAACCTCAAGAGGGCGGCATCGCGGCCATGAGCTCCGGGTCGATTGTCAGCCTCAAGACAAGAAACGAGTTCCGCGAATACTATGTTGGGGCGACGCTACGCCAGATCTGGGAAACATTCGACGGAGCGGGTGTTCGATGTGATCTCGAATACAGTCCGCCGGTCAACGGCCAGCGACGTTGTCAACGGCAATCCGAAACTGACCCACCTAAGTTCGATACGGCAATCCGAAATTGACCCACCCCCAGTGTCTGGTTAATCGCTATGAGGGGCTGGGTTTGGTGGTCTCCCTTGGTTTCACGGCACCGGCCTTGCGTTTGTCTTTGAGGTGGTAGCTGTCGCCGTGGATTTGTACGATGTGCGCGTGTTGCAACAGGCGGTCGAGCAGCGCGGCGGTAAGCGTGGCATCGTCGCGGTGCGCCCGAAGGGCAGATAGCCGAGCTCGTCGATGATCAGCAGCCGCGGGCCGAAGATGGCGTGATTCATGTAGTGCTTCAGGCGATCCTGACGCGCGACGGTGGCCAACTGCAGCATCAGGTCGGCGGCGGTGATGAAGCGCGTTTTGATGCCCGCCATGGCCGCGCGATGGCCCAGGGCGATGGTCAGATGCGTCTTGCCGACTCCGCTGGGTCCCAACGGCACGATGTTGTGGGCGCGTTCGATGAAGCTGAGCGAGGCCATCTCCAAGATCTGCGCCTTGGGGACGCCGGCGGCAAAGCCGAAGTCGAATCCTTCCAGCGTCTTGATGCCGGGGAACCCAGCCAAGCGGGCCAGAACCTCCCGGCAAATGTAGAACGGAGAATGTGAACCTCTGCAGTCAGGCAGCTTGAACCTAAATGTCGACCGGCAACTTCCGGCCAGAACCGGCCATTCGCCGGCCGCAATACATTCCGTGCCGTGGAGGCGTAGTATCGTCGGCATTGGCAGGTGTTTGCTATCAGTGCCGATCCGGTGGAACGGGGGTTCGCCACCAGTTTGGGCAGGCCGGGAGCGAACCTAACGGGTTCACGTTCGGAGCATACGGCGAGAAGCAATTGCAAGTTCTCAAAGAGGCGCTGCCCGGAGCATCCCGCGTGCTCTACCCAGTGCGAGAGCCGAATCCTAGAATTGTGCGTGCCGCTCCGGTCCTTGGCCTGGGAGTCGTGGCGATCCCGGTTCACGGGCCGGAAGGCTTGGAACCGTTTTTCGCGGCCGTACGGGCGCGGGCGTCGACGCCATAATGTTTACAAATCTCGCGTGGATGGGCCCGCACGAGGAGCGCATCGCCGCGGGCGCGATCAAAATTCGTGTGCCAGCGGTTGGTACATGGCGAAACCTTGCAAGGTCGGGTGGCTTCTTGTCCTACGGCCCGAATCCGAATCAACACTGGCCGCGCCTGGCAGCGCAAGTCGACAAGATCCTCAAAGTCGCAGCGGCCGGCGACTTTCCCGTCGTGCAGCCGACAAAATTTGAGTTGGTGGTCAGCATGAAGACCGCAAATGCACTTGGCATCACGATCCCGCATTCCCTGATGCTGCGCGCGGACGAAGTGATCCAGTGAAGACCGGTTGCCTGCCCTTGTAGGGTTCGCGGGCGACCGCGGCGAGCAGCCGCTTTGACCTGCTTCGTTGAACGTCTGCCCTGGAGAAGACCGACCGGCTGCTGTGGGTCGTTTTGCGCTTGTCCACGATCAGGTAGCTCGCGGACACAGTTTGACGGTTGCAGACCGGCCACGAGCTGTCGGTCAGTGCCGCAACGGAACTTTCCGATACACGGCCGTTTACCAGTGCTAGTCGCGTATCGCCTGTTCGTGTGGCAAAGTGCGCTTGGAGATGCAAACCGTGTGCGCCTCGCAAACGCCACTGAGATCACATCATCATCGGATTCGGCGATGATCGCGCGCGCGCTGCTTTTCACCGACGTGGTCGACAGCACGGCTTGGGTCGAGGCCGCGGGCGACGAGCGGGCGTCGTCGCTGTGGGCCGATCATGACCGTCGCGCTCGGCAGCTGCTCACGCTTCACGGCGGGATGGAGATCGATCGCACCGACGGATTCTTCGCGGTGTTCGAGCACGCCGGCGAAGCTGCCCGCTTTGCCGTTTCGTATCACGACTTTTTGCGCACGATGGGGCTCGCGGCGCGCGTGGGGATCCATGAAGGCGCGGTCACGCTGCGCCAGAACCCACCCGACGACGTTGCCCGCGGGGCCAAGCCGATCGAAGTCGAAGGTGTCGCCAAGCCCTTGGCCGCGCGCATCATGTCGCTCGCCCGCGGCGGCCAGACGTTGCTCACCGCCCATGCGGCTGCGGCGGTGCGAGACGCGCTGCCTCCGGGCAGCGCATTGCTGGTCTGCGGCCACTACCGCCTCAAAGGCGTCGAAGCTCCGGTCGAAGTCTTCGGACTGGCCCGCGAGGGGCATGACTTCGAGCCCCCGGCCGACACCGAGAAGGCCTACCGCGTCGTGCGCGTGGACGAGTTTTGGCAACCGCTGCGCGCCGTGCCCCACAACCTGGCTCCGGAGCGGGATGCCTTCATTGGCCGCAGCACCGAATTGCGCCTCCTGGCGAACGCGCTGGAATCCGGCGTCCGGTTCGTGACCGTGCTCGGTCCTGGAGGCACCGGCAAAACGCGCCTCGTTCGCCGCTACGCGCTGAGCTGGCTCGGAGAGTGGCCCGGCGGCGTGTGCTTCTGCGACCTGAGCGAGGCGCGCAGCGCGGATGGCATCTATTTCGCCGTGGCGCTCGCGCTGGGTGTGCCCATCGGCAAAGGGGACCCGACCGTGCAACTCGGCCACGCGATCGCCGCGCGCGGCCGCTGCCTCGTCATCCTGGACAACTTCGAACAGGTGGTGGCGCACGCCGCCGAATCGCTCGGACGCTGGCTCGACCGCGCAAGCGAGGCGAGCTTCGTGGTCACGAGCCGCGAGCGCCTGCACCTCGACGGCGAGTCCGTGTTTCCCATCGAGCCTTTGCTCCCTGACTCCGAGGCGATCGACCTGTTCGTCGCCCGCGCACGCATGCACCGCCCGGCGTTTGCGCTCGACGCCGGCAACCGCGCGCACGTGGCCGAGGTGGTCAAGCTCCTCGACGGCCTGCCATTGGCTATCGAGCTGGCGGCCGCGCGGGTGCGCGTGCTGTCGCCGGCGCAGATCGTGTCGCGACTGCGCGATCGCTTTGCGTTGCTGGCGGGGGGCCATGCCGCAGCGGCGCGGCAATCCACGCTCCGGGCGGCGATCGACTGGAGTTGGCAGCTGCTCACGGCGTCCGAACAGGCGGTCCTGGCGCAGTGCTCGGTGTTCGAGGGAGGATTCACGCTCGAGGCTGCGGAAGCGGTGCTGGACCTGCGCGGGCTGCGTGACGCACTCTCGATCGTGGACACCATCCAGGCGCTGGTGGACAAGAGCCTGCTCCGCGCGTGGCTGCCCAAGGCGTCCGCACGTCTGGAGCTTGTCGAGCCGTACTTCGGCATGTACTTGAGCATCCACGAATACGCCGCGCAGAAGCTTGATGCCGCCGGTCCCCAGTCCACGGCACAAGCGCAACAACGCCATGGCCGGTTCTTCACCGGATTTGGCACTGAAGAGGCGCTCGACGTGCTATTCACGCACGGCGGCGCGAAGCGGCGGCAGGTGCTGACACTCGAGCTCGACAATCTCGTCAGTGCCTGCCGGCGCGCCTTGGCGCGCGGGGACGCGGAAGTGGCCGTGGCGACCTTGCGCGCGGCGCAGGAGGTGCTGGCGCTGCGCGGGCCGTTCAATGCCGGCGCAGCGCTCGGCGACGGCGTGCTCGCGATGCGCGACCTGCCCGATCCGCTTGCGATCGACGCCGCCACGAGCCAGGCTCACACTTGGTACCGGATGGGCCGCCTCGTCGAATCGCGCGCGCTGCTCGAGCGCGCACTGGTGCGCGCGCTTACGTGCGGCGACCGCCGGCGCGAAGGCCAGGTGCGCGCACAGCTCGCGGGCGTGGATCGCGAACAGGGGTTGCTGCACGAGGCTCGGCAGCAGCTGGAAGTCGCGCTAGCAATTCACCGCGAGGTGGGCAACCGGTACGGCGAAGGGATGACCTTGCTACAGCTAGGCAACGTATGCGACCAGCTCGGTATACCCGACGCGTCGCGCGAGAGCCACGAGGCGGCGCTCGCGATCTGCACCGAGGATGGCAATCGGCATGGCGTCGGATTGGTGCACGCGAGCCTCGGCATCCTGAGCCGGCACCAGGGGCGGTTCCAGGAGTCGCTCGAACACTACGAGGCAGCGCTCGCCATTCATCGCGAGGAGGGCGATCTGCGTTCCGAGGGTGTGGCCGTCGGAAACATGGCCAATGCATTGGGCGACATGGGACTGTCCGCCGAGTCGCAGCGCTACCACGAACGCGCGCTAGCACTTCACCGCCAGGTCGGCAGCCGGGTCGTGGAAGCCTACGCGCTGGGCAATATCGGCTTGCTGCACAAGGAGCACGAGCGCTGGGCCGAGGCCCGCGACTGCCTGACGCAGGCACTGGCGATTTCCCGGGAGGTGAAGAACCTGATCCACGAAGGCGTGGTGCTCGTCAATCTTGGGGCGCTAGAGCTTGCGGAGGGACGATTCGACGAGGCCAGCGATTTCCTCGAGCAGGCGCTCAAGCGCCACCGTGAAACCGGCAATCGCGCCTACGAAGGCAAGACCATCTCCGTGCTCGCCAGGATGCGCAACTTGCAGCAGCGTCCCGCGGAAGCGCTGGCACTGCTCGTCGACGGCGAGTCGTTGCTGCGCGAGATTGACAATCCGCTAGAGCTCGCCGGTCTGCTGTGCGTGAAGGGAGCCTCCGCGCTGGCGATCGGCGACCGCGACGCAGCGCGATCGGCCCTGAACGAGGCAGAGCACATTGCCGCGCGACTTACCGCGTCGGGCAGCTCCAGGCTTACGGACGAGCTAGACGAATTGCGCCGAGCGGTCGGGTACCCTCCGCGCGTCGGGTGACGATTGACTGCCAGAGTTTCGACGCCCGCCGGCGGGTCCGTAGCGCACAAACGCACTGGCGTCACAGTTCGGCCGAGTCTTCTTTCGGCGGCAGTGCACCGCCGAAGCGCGGTCTAGCGGGATTCCTTTGAGCGCGACCATGTCTGCTTTGGGTCGAGGTTGTGTGGAAACGCGGCCGGAAGGTGGCGGCGCGAGGTCACGTGGCAGTCAGTTGCGATGCCACAGCACACGGATTGCAGAATGGAGCGGGTGGCAGTTTGCCGCGGTGACCTATGCCTTGATGAAGGCAACCAGCATCTGCGTGCCGAAGATCTGCAGCATCCGCTTCAGGTTGTAGGCCAAGACATGCAGGCTCATTTCCGTTCGGACCCGTGGCAGGGTCTTGGTCAGGAAGTGGGTCGAGCCCATCCACGCCTTCAGCGTCCCGAAGGGGTGTTCTACGGTCTGTCGGCGTATGCGTGATGCCTCCGGCGTGCGATCCAGGCGCCGCTGCATGTCGTCCAACACCTGCTCATGCTCCCAGCGCGTGACTCGGCGGTAAGGGCTGGGCGTGCATTGCGACTTGATCGGGCAGCGCGGGCAGGCCGACGGCCAATAGCGGTGGAGTGTCTGACCTTTCTCGATCGTTGTCATCCGCCAGATTGCCCGCTCTCCCGCGGGGCATCGGTATTCGTCGCGCTTCGGGTCATAGACGAAGTCGCGCTTGTCGAACCGACCGTCCGCTTTGCTGCCCGAGGTGAGCGGTTTCGGCACCAGCGGCCTGATACCGGCCTGTTCGCACTGCAGAATTTCCTCGCCCTTGAAATAGCCACGGTCCGCCAGCGCCGTCATCTCCTGGTGCCCGATCGCGTCGCGCGCCGCCGTTGCCATGGTGGTCAGCTGCGTGCGGTCGTGGCCGACGTTGGTGACCTCATGGGCGACGATCATGTGGTGCTCGGTGTCCACCACCGTCTGCACGTTGTAACCGACGATGCCGGTCCCGCGACCACTGGTTGCCATCGACCGAGCATCGGGATCGGTCAGCGAGACCTGCTGATCCGGCGTCTGCAGCAGCTGCCGCTCGATCTGGTGCAGCTTGCGGACCTGTGCCTTGACCGCGACGATCTTCTCCTTCAGCTGCGACACCCGGGCCGGTGGCACGGCGGCCGGCTCGCGATCCGCGCGATCGAGATCATCCAGGTAGCGCGCGATGCTTTCCTCGAGCTGCTTCATTCGCGCTTGCAGCTTGTGCGGCGTGAAGTTCTTGTCCCGATTGTTGACCGCCTTGAACTTGCTGCCGTCGATGGCCACTACGCCGTCCGTGAACAATCCCACCTGACGGCTCAGCTCGACGAACTCCCGGCAGACCCGGCGGATCGCCTCGCCGTTGTCCTTGCGAAAGTCGGCAATCGTCTTGAAGTCCGGCATCAGCCGGCCCGTGAGCCAGACCAACTCGACGTTGCGCTGGGCCTCCCGCTCCAGGCGCCGGCTCGACTGGATGCGGTTGAGGTACCCGTAGAGGTAGATCTTCAGCAGCGTCGCCGGGTGGTACGCCGGCCGGCCCGTAGCCGCGGGCTGCGCGCCCGCAAAGCCCAGTTCCCTCAGATCAAGCTCGTCGACGAAGGCGTCGACCGCACGGACCGGATTGTCTTCCGTAATCCAGTCCTCAAGCTGCTCCGGAAACAGTACGCTCTGCGTCCGCTGTTCCCCCTCGATGAATCGGCTCATCCGCAACTCCGGCAGGTCGACCTGCCGACTCTGACCACGGACGCATCAAAGAGTTTTCACACAGCCTCGGTCGGTTCCGGTAGTTGGCGAACGGCAGCTTTGGGGATGCGAAACCTGAAGGGCGACGATTTAGAGCCGTTGGTCGGCGTTGTGACCGCCGAGACCCGCTACTGGCCGATCCCCGGCAGCGCGTCCCTGATTGGCGCGCTGTAGATTTCCATCACGCCGCTGTACGGCCGATTCATTTCCAGGATCAGAAAAATCGCACCCGCGACGGTCATGGCACCAAGGAACAACGCCGTGGTGGCAGTCGCGTTGCGGCGTGCATAGAGACCGAAGCCGGCAAAAAGGATAACAAGCCAGAATACCAACACGATGAAGAAGGGCCACGACAGGGAGCCTCCGGCCTGTTGGTGCAGCAGGCGGATGGTAGTTCCCATGATCGTCATGAGTTGCAGAGCACGCGCCTGTGCAGATCGCTGGGCTTCGGAATTGGGTGTCAGGCGGTTGACGGTGTCGAACAGGTCTTCCGCCGGTACGTATTTTTGCGGGTTGTGCATGGCTGTGCGTGGGGCGCCCGCGTCCGGCCAAAGTCGCTCGACTTCCACCTTGACCATGCGACGCAACTGCGCGCGACTGTCATTCGCCTCCGGGCCGTAATGGGCGAACACCTGATCGAGCTGAACGAGTTGCGCGCCGAGTTCCTGCACTTCGCTCGCCTGCCTGTCGTACGAACTGTGCGCGGATGCTATCAACAGACTCAGGACCAGGGCGGCGATCGTTGCGACCAGCCCCATCACGAGTTTGACCACGTCCTTCGTTTCGGTGTCCTGGTGACTTCGCCGGGACGCGTATGGCTAGACCCGCAAGCGCCCCGCCGAAGACGAATACGAATACCAAGACGGCGATGAGGAGGGAACTCATGGAGCAGCCTTATGTCTAGCCGTCGCCGGCTCCATGGTGACCTTTGCGCCCGCGTCCTCCAGCAGCCGACTTAACTCGGGCGAAGAAATGATGATCGTCCTCGCCGCGGTGCGGAGGCGATCGACCGCCTCAGGTGGCAGGACGAACGATGTCGGCAAATTATTCAGGTATTCCAGTTCAGCCGTGTCCTTGAGCGCCGGGAAGGACACGTCGATGACGTGAAGTTCGATGTCCGGCGCCCGGGCAAGCGTTGCGAGTTCGGGATCGCGATTCCCGGGCAATGTCGCCGATTCCCGAATACGCCGCATGCTCTGCCATCGGGCCGTCGTGTCCTTCAACTGTTCGACGGCCTCGTAGGAATAGTGGTCGATCGGCACGCCGGTCGCCTTGATCAAGAGCTCCACGTTGCCGGGCGCGCGCTCGACCTCGTCCCAACTGGACTTCGGCGACGATCGCGAGTTGACGACGAAGACGATGATCCTGCGCACATGGTCGAGCGGTGTCGGCTGCCCCAGGATATTCAGGGCCTCGGCAGCCTCCAGTACCTCCAGCACGGCACGCATGCCAAGGTTGTCGGCGAGGCCGCCATCCACGAGATGGATGTAAGGCCGATGTTCGCCATCCTGGAATGCCTTCAGGTCCTGGCGTGTCCTTAGGGCACGCGCGGCCGGCCGCGGCGCAGTCTCGGGATTATCAAATGCTTCGATCCACTTCGGCGAAGCGAACTTGCAGCGGCCGCCATAGTTGTTGAGCGTCACCGGCGAGAGCACGAAGGGCACGGCAGACGATGCCGCCGCCGCGCGGGAGAGCGGTACGGCGTTCATGTCCGAGCAGAGGTAGTCGAAGGCGTATTGCGTGAAGCCCAGTCGGGCGCCGGTCGAGATGTCGGTGGCGCTCGCGAGAATCTGGGGTCCGGTGCCGCGATCCAGATCAGCGAAGGTGGCGCCATGGAACAGTATCTCGTCGTAAAACTGCGCCGCCAGTTCCGAGCGGCCCCAGGTCTCGGACGACAGGGCGCCCCAGTTTCCTGGATTGAGGGCGCGGGCGATCAGCGTCGCCCTGCACGTCGCGTTTCAGGAAACTGGTCTCGTAGAGGTCGAACAGCTTGTCCCCGTACAGGCCGTAGGCCAGTGCCGTGAAGCTGCCGCCCGACACTCCGGTGACGAGGTCCACTTCGTCGAGCATGCGGAACTTCCTGCCCTTGGGTCCGATGACCTCCATGTCCCGGAGAGTTTCCAGAACCCCGTAGGAGAATGCGGCCGCGCGGGTGCCCCCTCCCGAAAAGGCAAGGACAACCAGGTTTTCGGCGTCATAGTTACTACGGTGCGCCCAGCGGGTGTCGAAGCGATAGCCTTTGCTTAGATCGACCTGCTCGATTGGGGGGTTGATCGGGCGCGTGGCGCAACCGCCGAGCATCATTAGCGCGGCGAGGACGATCAGAGATGTAAGGCTTTGCGGACGCATTTGTCGACAGGCGAAGACCTACAACGATACGACATTTTAGGCTACCGCCGAGGCGCCGGGGCGCATATGCGCTAGGTCAACGCCGAGCCGTTCCCGCCCCAAGACGGGAATCTTCCGCCACGCGTTCCGTCAAAACTAAGTAGCGTCCTTCCTCGCATTTCGCCATTGCGCCGGCGTCGTGCCGCTCCAACGGCGGAATGCCCGCGTAAAGGCGCTTGCGTCGGCATAGTCGAGTAACGCAGCGATTTCGCTCACCGCCATTGCCGAGTCGTCAAGCATTTGCCGGGCAATCTCAAAACGGCACTCGTCCGCGAGCGCCTGGAAGCTCGTGCCGAAGCCATTTAGGCGACGGGACAACGTGCGGCGGTGCATCGAGAATACTTCGGCAACCTGATCGACCGCACCGTGACCGGTGACGAGCGCCGTACGCAGCACACTGCGCAGCTGCTCCGGGAAATCGTCGCCGTGGCGAACCTCCAGTGCGTCGATGTGCTTCTGCAGCAGGCGCTGCAATTCCGGCTCGATCGCAGTCAAACGACGATTCAACCAAGCGGTGGAGAACACCATGGCGTTTTCTGCGGCGTCAAAGACAAGTGTCGCCCGAAAGAACCGGCGGAACGGCCCGACATCCTTCGGTTTGCGATGGGCGAACCGGACCTCAATGGGCTTCCAATCGGGGCCGCACAACGCTCGCATGATGTTGAACATGACCGCGACTGCGGCGTCCCCAATCTGGTCGGTGGCCTCGACATGCGGCTGGTAGATTTCGTAGCGAAGCGTTGCCAACTCGCCGTCCACCGTCAGGTCCGCCACGGCACCGCGAACATGCAAGTGGACGTAGCGCACGATGTTGCGCAATGCTGCTCCTGCGTCCGGCGAGTACTTCGCCAGCAAACCCACGAGCCCCATGGAGTGCAGGCCGCCTCGTTGACCGACCAGCAGTCCGAAGTGAGGGCAGTTGGTGCGAGCCGCGCAATGCGCCATCAGGCGATTCCGCGCTGCGAAGGGAACCAGGGTTTCGGGATTGTCGAAGAGCTTGAGGTCGAATCCCGCCTCGGCCAGCACTTCCGCGGGATCAAAGCCCATGCTCCGAAGGACTTCCGGAATGTCCAGCGTGCCGCCAATGCGCACCGTTGCGTCCTTGCGACGGATGCTGACTATCCGCGGCCGGGTCAGTACCTAGATGTCGCATGTTTGATCTATTTCAAGAAGAAACGGCGTCATTGTCCCAAATTATCAATAGTGTGTCCCCGATTGTCTAGCACCTCGTCGCCAATTTCCGACAATAGGCGTCTTTGGCGCTGGCCCCGAACACAACAACAAGCCGCGCGCCCTCGCTGCGCACGGCAGCTGCTAACTCGCTCCCGGTTGGCAAGGGAATTTCTGTGTGGGTTTGGATTGCGTGCTTCAGAAAACGAGGAATCCACGCTGGTCCAGTCGATCAACCTTCGAATTCAAAATGCGGACCTCTTTGATCAAGCGAGGCGTATTCGTTGTCGCTGCGCTGCTGCCCTTGACGGGGTGCAGTGCGGCGCCGTCGACGAACATCCTGGGCTCGTATTTTCCGTCTTGGATGATCTGCGTATTGATTGGCATGGGCTTGGCCCTTGTCATTCGCTGGATTCTCGTGAAGCTGGGAATGGAGAAGGAATTGCCGGCTCCGATCGTGGTTTACCTGTTGGCCACAATCGCATTTTCCTTTGCCGCGTGGCTCCTATGGCTGGCCTAGGCGGAGCAAGTCGATGAAATCCAGTGTTACCTGGCGGGGTCGCCTCATCGCGTTGATTGCAGTGGCTGCTGCAATCGTTCTCGGATTCGCGACGCTATACGGCATTGAGCCGCCGACCCCAGACGAATGCTGCCCACCTGTTCGCGTACAGCGCCGCGATGGCCCCCGAGGTCAGCGGGCGCATCGTCAAGCTTCATGTCGCGAGCAATCAGCGGGTGACCAAAGGCCAACCACTGGTAGAGATTGATCCGCAACCGTTCGAGCTGAGGCAGCGTCAGGCGCAGGCGCAGGTTCAGGCATTGAAGGCGCAGATTGGCCTGACATCGCGACAGGTAACTTCCCAGATGACCGGCGCGGATGCGGCGGCGACCCAGATCAATCACGCCAAGGCGCAGCTCGCGTTGGCGCAGGAGAACCTGCGCCGCCTCGAGCCGCTGCTCGCGAAGGGCTACGTGACCCAGCAGCAAGTTGACGAGGCACGGACCAACGAGCGAAATGCGGCGGTGGCGCTCACCGTGGCCACGCAGCAGGCCACCCAGGCGCGTGAAGCCGTGGGCGGTACCGCCAATCTAGTCGCGCAGCTTGCCGGCGCCGAAGCCGCCGAGGCCATTGCCGCACGCGATTTGGGCCAGGCGGTGCTGCGCGCCCCCTTCGATGGAACCGTCGTCGGCCTCCAGATCGCGGAGGGGACCTATGCCGTCGCGGGGCATCCGCTGTTCACGCTGATCAAGGACGCCGATTGGTATGCGATTGCCGATTTCCGCGAAACGGAGATCGGCAGCATCGCTGTGGGCGATCCTGCGACCGTTTGGCTGATGGCCAATGAGGCCCGGCCGATCCGGGGTCAGGTCGTGAGCTTGAATAGTGGCGTGCAGCCCCAGACCGGGGATGGATCTGGCGGCCCGGGATTGCCTGTGGTCGGGCGCACGCTCAATTGGGTCGTCGTCGCGCAACGCTTTCCAGTGTGGATTCGTCTGCTGGATGCACCCGCCGCAAGATATGCGGATCGGGGCCACGGCGTCGGTTCGGGTGGAGCATGACGCAAGGCAATGAATCCGCGACGCGCGGAGCGGAACTGTTCGCCTGGCTCCGCGACGAGCTGGCGCCGCGGCCGGGCAGAGCAGCGGCGGTAGCGCGCATCGCGGGGAGCTGCACCATCGCCGTGGGCATTGCAATGGTCTTTCAAATCCCGCTGGCGGCGTACGTGGTCTATCTGGTTTTCGTGATCAGTCGAGGGGAGTCCGTCGCAACAGTGATCACTGCAGTCAGCGTAGCCATTGGCGCCACCCTCGCGGTGGCGCTGTCGCTTGCGCTCTTGACCATCGATGCAGGCGATCCCGCGCTTCGTCTGCCCTTGATGGCGGCAATCACCTTTCTCGGCATGTTTCTCGCGCGCACCTCCACACTCGGGCCGCTCGGCTATCTCGTGGGCTTCGTCATGGTGCTGACGCAAACCCTCGTCGATACCGTTCCCTCCCCGGAGATGCTGACGAGGCTTGTGCTTTGGCTGTGGGTTGTCGTGATGATTCCCGCCGTGCTCTCCACCCTGGTCAATCTTGTGTTCGGTGAGGACCCGGCCAAACTGGCTCTGCGGACGGCCTTGCGTTTGCTCGATGCCGTTACAGCAACGCTGGACGAACGCCAGTCCCCGGGCATAGCCCGACAGCAAGCGGACGCATTGGGACTTGTCGCCCTGCGGAAGGACGCGCAGATCGCCGACCGCCAGTTGCGCGAGTATGCGGAAGTCGACCATCGCTTGATCGAGACACTCGTCGAATTGCTGACGCTGCTCGGTGCGATGCCTGGCGACCTCCCGCGCGAAATCCGGATGCGGCTCGTCGAAGCGAGCGTGGAATGCCGCAACGCATTGGCGTCGGGAGATGCCCGCGCCCCCGAACGACGAGTCGTACCCCCCGCGTTGCTGGACGGCCTGACAGCGGAGACCTTGCCGATCGTCGTGGCGATCGACGGCGCGCTGGGTCGTATTGCGCAATGACATCGCGCGTCGTCGTACCGCCAGTGAGTCGCCGCCTGTGCGGTCGCCGAAGAGTTTGTTCGTGCCTGATGCCTGGACCAATCCGGAGCACGTACGCTTTGCGCTGAAGACGACGATTGCGGTGATGTCTGCTTATTTCATCTACAGCGTACTCGATTGGCCAGGCATTTCGACAGCCGTCCCTACCTGTTTTGTCGTTGCATTGGGAAGCATGGGCGAGACAATCCAGAAGATGTGGCTGCGGATCTCTGGAGCCTTGATCGGCGGGCTCGCCGCCGGTCTTTGCATTGTGTACCTGCTTCCGCACATGACGGACATCGGCCAGCTCTGCCTGCTGATCGCGGTGGCGTCGGCCATATTTGCCTGGGTCGCGACCAGCAGTGACCGCCTCTCCTATATGGGCATGCAGATGGCGCTCGCCTTTCTCCTCGGCGTGTTGCAAGGCTATGGCCCCAACACCAGCCTTACGGTGTTGTGGGATCGCGTCGTCGGGGTTCTCCTCGGCAACTTGTTGATGTCGCTCGTCTTCAGTGTCGTCTGGCCGACTAGCGCCCTTGACCGCGCGCGGGCCGCCATCGCGCAGGCACTGCGTGCGCTTGGAAATCTGATGCGGGATGCGGCTCATCCCCCAGCCGATGTCCGTCTCGCCGCGGTGCAAAGGCTTACCGAGGCAAGGCATTTCACGTCGGTCGCCGCATTCGAAAGGAATCTGTTGCAGGGAGGCGCGCTGCGCAAGACTTTCGAGCAAACGGCAATCGCTCACCTGGAGCGCCTCGCCACGGCGGTGTTCGTCGTCGTCGGCCAATCCCACGACGAAAACATTGGCGAGGGTGGCCGAGAGCAGGACGCGGCGACATCAGCCTGGTTCGCCGAGACCGCGGAGCGCTTTGCCGTCGCCCGTTCGGCGCCCGCAGCGCCCGGAGAGGACAGTTTCGGGACGGCGCGAGCCGTCCAACCGGGCGTGGATCGGGCGCACCTTCGAGCAGCCGTGGAGGCCAGGGTCCTTCTGCAACGAGAAATCGAGCATGTCGCGACCATTCCCGCCTAGTTTCGCCAGGCATGTTTGCCGCGCCGCTGCGTGGCTCATGCTGCTGTCGCCAGTCGCGTGGGCGGCCGATGTCCTGCAGCTCGCACCCGAATCGCCGGACAAACCGTGGGTCATTCCGTCGATCTCCGGCATGGCGGATCGTGCGGGGCCGTCGGCCAAACGCGATGGGGTCTTCGGACAAGGCAGTGGTGTACCGATCGAACAGAATCGACGTTACAGCCTTGCCGAGTTGATCGATATTGCGCAGCGCAACAACCCTGAGACGCGCATTGCCTGGGAACAGGCACGACGGGCCGCGCTCGCCGTTGGGCTGGACGAAAGCGAGTACGCGCCACAGGTTTCGATCGATGTGATCGGCGGATACCAGCGGACCCCGTTGCCGATGCCGGACACCGTCGTACCCGCAGGGTATTTCATCTCGGACTCGCGCGAAATCTTCCCGGTGCTCGCGCTGAAGTGGTTGCTGTTCGACTTCGGGCGGCGCGAGGGCCAGGACCAGGCGGCTCGGGCCAATTCTTTTGTCGCGAACGTCGCGTTCACCGGGGTTCATCAGAAGCTCGTCTACACGGTGAGTCGCGCCTATTTTTCACTCGGTGCCGCGCGGGGCCGGCTGAGTTCTGCCCGGCGGGCGGTGACGGCAGCCGAAACCGTGCAGGACGCCGCGGTGTCGCGCAGGGAGCGCGGTCTGGCCACCGTGGTGGTGCCGGCCCAGGCACAGCGGCAGACCGCGCAGGCCCGGTACTACCTGACCAAAGCCACTGGCGACGAACGCACCGCTTACGCGAACCTCATCGCGTCACTGGGCGTCGCGGCCGATGCGCGCATCGACATCGTCGACAGTTCGCAGCAGCCGTTGCCTGCGGAACCGCCGGAAGACATGGATACGGTGCTGCGCGACGCGCTAGCGCATCGTCCCGATGTGATCGCCGCGATTGGCAAGATCGAGGCTGCCGAGGGCGCCCTGAAGAGCCGACGCGCGGACTACTACCCGAAGATAGGGCTCAGCGCCCAGATTTACCAGAACATCGGCGGCTTCAGTACCGATGGCGGCCCCTGGTCCACTGTGAACAAACCCGGCGGCAACATTCTGCTGACATTGAGCGTCCCTTTGTACGATGGAGGAGGGCGCGACTCCCGTGTCGCCTCGGCGCAATCCGAGGTCGCGGCGGCGCGCGACAGCCTGGCGCAGGTACGCGATGCCGCCACCTTGCAGGTGGTCAGCGCGTACAACGACCTGAAGACCAGTCTGGCCGCCTATTCGGCGGCCAGTGGCATTGCGCGAGGCGGCGCAGACGGCGTACGAAGCGGCCCTGGGTGCCTTCAATGGTGGTGTGGGGACGTATACGGACGTGGCGAACGAACTGAGTTCCCTCGCGATGGCCGACGCCCAGACGGAAGATGCCCACGCCAATGTCTTCACGGCGGCCGCCGCCCTGGCCTTTGCGTCGGGAGTCGTACAGACGCGATGATGAGATGTCCGTGCAATAGATCGCTGCCAGCGGTCGTTGCGCTCTGACTGCCCGGTGAACGCGCCATTTTTGCTGCAGGCGGGGCGATCCGAAACATCCAACTGATGGAGATGATCATGGGGAAGAAGAGCGTGAAGGCCAAGGACGCGCCCAAGGGCAAACCGGGGAAAGACAACGCCGCCAAGGCCGCAGCGGCAGGGGCCAAAGCTGCGCCTCCAGGCAAGACGCTGTCGAACAAGGACTACCAGCGCGAACTCAAGAAGCTCCACGTCGAGTTGGTAAAGCTGCAGCAATGGATCGTGCACAAGGGTCTCAAGGTCTGCATCGTCTTCGAGGGCCGCGACGGCGCCGGCAAAGGCGGCACGATCAAAGCCATCACCGAGCGCGTGAGTCCACGGGTATTTCGCGTGATCGCGCTGCCCGCACCGACCGAGCGCGAGAAGACCCAGATGTATGGGCAGCGCTACCTGCCGCATCTGCCGGCGGCGGGCGAGGTCGTTATCTGGGACCGCAGCTGGTACAACCGCGCCGGCGTCGAACGCGTGATGGGGTTTTGCACTGAGGAGCATGCAAGAGGTTTCCTGCAGGTCATTCCGCTGTTCGAGCAGTTGATGATCAAGTCCGGGATCATCCTGCTCAAGTACTGGCTGGAAGTGAGCCCGGAGGAGCAGACGCGCCGCCTGAAGGGGCGCATCGGCGACGGCCGCAAAACGTGGAAGCTCTCCCCGATGGACCTCAAGTCCTATGATCGCTGGGATGACTACACGAAGGCGCGCGACGAGATGTTCGCCGCCACCGATACTCCGTGGGCTCCGTGGTTCGTTGCGCGCTCCGAGGACAAGAACCGCGTACGCCTCAACGTGATCAGCCACCTGCTGAAGCGGGTTCCCTACAAGGCAATCCCGGCATCAAAGGTCAAGCTTCCGGAGCGAAAGGTCGGCCGCTACAAGGCTGCCGACATTCCGTTCAAGTTCGTGCCCGAGCGCTTTTGAACGACGCGTGGCCGCGTGGGTGAAGTCGGATCGGTTGCGGTTGCCGCTTCGGTTGGGAGCGGCGGCCATCGGAGGTAGGCAATGACCGAACCGGATGGCAAGTCCAACACTGCACGCGCGCCCGTTCTGAGCCCGGTCGATCGCGTTTCGGAGTTGCTCTTCGGGCTGTTCATGGCGCTTACCTTCGTCGGCGCGGTGTCCGTAGCAGAGGCAGGGGATGTGGAGATTCGCAGAATGCTGGTCGCTGCGCTCGGCTGCAACCTCGCTTGGGGACTGGCCGACGCGGTCATGTATCTCGTACGCACGATCACCGATCGCGGCCGATCCCTCACCCTCGCGCGCTCCGTTCGTGCGGCCGCGAGTGCAGAAACCGGGCGCAAACTCATCGAGGACTCGCTTTCGCAGACCGTTGCGGGCCTTGTGTCCCCGGTGGAAATCGAGGCGATCCGCGGACGAATCGTCGCACAGCCGAATGTGCCGTCGCGGCCGAAGTTGCAGCGGGACGACTTGCTGGCGGCCTTAGCCGTGTTCCTGATTGTCACCGCCTCGACCTTTCCGGTCGTGCTGCCCTTCATGCTGATCGAGAATGTCGCCCTGGCCAAGAACCTGTCGCGGGTGATCGCGTTGGCGATGCTGTTCTTCGGGGGGCTCGCGCTCGGCCGCTTTGCCGGCTACGGCAGTTGGCGGGCAGGACTGCTGATGGCGGGGCTCGGCACGGTGCTCGTGGCCGCGATCAGAGCGCTCGGCGGGTGAAGGTCAGACTAGGCACGTTCGCCGCCGTGGCGGCCGTCGTGGCGACGACAGCGCTCGCCGGTGAAGTTGATGTCGCCGGGGTCGCCGCCGTGGCTCCCGAGGACAAGTGGGAGTTCGCGCTCACCGCCTATCCCACGGTCGTTCGTGGCGGCGACAACTATACGTCGGCGATGGAATTTTTCCGGCAGTGAGACGATCACCTGGGAGCTGACACCGCTGATCGGTGGCGCCTGGGGAACGACGCAGGCTTTCGTGCCGGGGCTTGAGGCGACGATAGCCTGGAAGAAGCTCGACATCTACATCGAGGCCGAGTATGTGCGGAGCAGTAGCGCAGATACCAATAGCTACGTCTACGCGTGGAGCGAACTGGGATTTCGCGCTGTCGACTGGTTGCGCATCGGGATTGCCGGCCAGCGTACTCGGTTGTATGGCGACATCCGCGAGTTCCAGCGTGGGCCGTTCGCGCAATTGACCTGGGGACCCGTTGCGGTGGGCGGCTACTGGTTCAACCCGGGGTCGAACGAGCAGATTTTCGTCGGCATGCTCGGCGCGACCTTTTGAGTATGGCCACCGCGAATAGTGCTTCTATCGCAGCGGTATGGCCCCTTCGGTCAAGCCGCTGAACTACCGGGAACCAAGTCTATGACGCAATCACCGATACCCCATCGAGCCGACGCTCAGGACGCTCCCGCGCTGCGCTTCGACATCGTCGCCGGACTAACGGCGGCGGCGGTGGTGTTGCCGAAGGCCATGGCCTACGCGACGGTCGCCGGCCTGCCTGTCGCCGTGGGTCTTTATACGGCCTTCATCCCAATGGCAATCTACGCATTGCTCGGATCGTCGCGCGTCCTCAGCGTCAGTTCCACGGCAACGCTCGCGATCCTGACTGCCACGCAGTTGGGACTTGTCGTGCCGGATGGCGATGCCGCCAAGCTTGTCGTGGCGACCGCCACGCTGGCCGCGCTGGTCGGCGTGATGCTTCTCGCGGCGAGGCTCCTGAAGCTGGGATTCGTGGCGAATTTCATCTCGGCACCGGTGCTTACCGGCTTCAAGGCGGGAATCGGCCTCGTGATCGTGCTGGACCAGGCACCGAAGCTCCTTGGGGTCCACATCACGAAACACGGCTTCTTTTCCGATCTGCTGAGCGTCGCGCAACAGGTTCCGGAAACTTCGCTGATCACGCTGGCGGCGGCGGCGGCGACGTTCCTGGTGTTGATCGCGATGGAGCGCCTGTGGCCGCATTCGCCGGCGCCGCTGGTGGTCGTCGGTGGCAGCATCGCCGCATCGTGGTTCTTCGGCCTGCATGCCGACGGCGTGGCGACGGTAGGATTGATTCCGCAGGGATTCCCCTCGCTCACGTTGCCGGACGTGGCGCTCGTCGCGCAACTGGCGCCGGGAGCGCTCGGAATCGCGCTGATGAGCTTCACCGAAACGATTGCCGCGGGGCGCGCCTTTTCCCGACCCGGCGAACCTCCGATTGACGCGAACCGCGAGCTAGTCGCCACTGGAGCGGCCAATCTGGGAGGCGCGCTGTTCGGCGCCATGCCCGCGGGCGGTGGCACGTCGCAGACGGCGGTGGTGCGCGCCGTGGGCGGTCGATCGCAGACGGCATCGCTCGTCACCGCCGGCGCTGCGTTGGCGACGATGCTGCTGCTGGCGCCTGTGCTGGGGCTGATGCCCTATGCCACGCTTGCCGCCGTCGTCATCTATTATTCCATCGGGCTGATCCAGCCGGCGGAGTTCCGCGCCATTCGCGGTGTGCGCTCGATGGAATTTCGTTGGGCGCTGATCGCATGCGTCGGCGTACTGGTGTTCGGCACACTGAAGGGCATCGTTGTGGCGATCATCATGTCGATGATCGGGCTGGCCGCGCAGACCGCCCATCCACGCGTGTCCGTCATCGGCCGCAAGCGGGGCGCCGACGTGCTGCGACCGCTGTCGCCGGAGCATCCTGACGACGAGACGTTTGAGGGTCTGCTGATCGTGCGACCCGAAGGACGGCTTTACTTCGTCAATGCGCAGAACGTGACACAGCAGGTAGATGCGCTGATCGAGCAAAACAAGCCGCGGGTGCTTGCGGTGGACATGAGCCGGGTGCCTGACATCGAATATTCTGCGTTGCAGGCGCTGATGGAGGGCGAAAAGCGTGTGACCGGGCGCGGCGTCATCGTATGGCTGGTCGGACTTAACCCAGGCGTCCTTGAGGTTGTTCGCCACTCTGGGCTGGAGCAACGACTGGGTCGCGATCGCATGCTGTTCAACGCGCGCGCGGCCATCGAGCGCTATCAGGCGCTGCAGACCTCGGGCGGCATCGGGCCATCCGCGCCGACCGGCTGATCTTCAGAAGGCTGCGCGCTCAGGGCGCGTGAAAGCGATACGGAGTGAGTCGACCGAAGTCGCCTGCAAGAGTCGCCAGGGGGTGCGGCGAATCGATGGCGCGGCATCCACGCATGGCCAACGCGGCCGGGCGCGCTGCGCTGGCGCCACCAAAGGTTGTCGCCGCGAGATGGCCGAGCGCGGCAGCTGCACCGCAGGCGAGCATCACCCACAGCTTGGCGGGCCGGCGTTCGAACGGGTATCGCTGGCGCGGCGCCAGTAGCGTTGCTCGAAGGGACCTGAGGAATGCGCCGTATGCTTCGGAAATGGCTACGAAACTACCTATCGTGCCTTAGGCCGTGTCGGACGGATCGGCGCTGCAACTCGGCGAACGAGCGAAGGGATTCCCGAAAGGGCTGTTTTTCTCCGACAGTCTTAATTGTCTCTGGTTATGCCCGTGACCCTGGCGAGGTGATCCGTTTCCAAAGTGTCGCATAATTTGTATTATGTCAAATACGACAATTGGTTTCCAAGCCTGCACGAAACTCCCCATGTCCCCGAACAATTAATTCCGAAATCCAGCAATAAGTCTGAAAGACCCACACCCGCCTCCAGGCGCTCAGCAATTAAGTTGGCAAGGACCGCAATGGGCCGTGCGGCCTGAAGGATGTTCGGTTGGCCCACCGCCGGAAGGTCAACCAGCCTTCGAACTCCCGGCGTGCGCGGCCGGCGCTGGGCCAATGGCGCCTCTTCCAAACGGTTTGGCGCCGACGACCCGGGCCCCGGTATCGCGAGAGATCACTCGGGAGGCCTTTCGCGAACCTTCGCGGGTATAACGCGGGCGTAGACCCTCTTGGCTGGAGATCCAGGCGAGCCTCGTTCAGAAGTCTCAGACCTGTCGGGATACGTCTTCAGCAGATCGCTCAGCTTTCGGCAGGCGTAGAGCCTTGGATCAAAGGCTGGTTGGATCTTGGTCACGTAGTTCCCTACCGCCTGAGGAGCCAGCTGGCCGCAGTCGGAAGCTGCGTTTCGTTGCTGGGCGCGCGCAGTTCTAAGCTCGCCCCCGACCCAAACCAGCCACGCAGGTTTCTCGAAAGCCGGCGCTCGCGGTCTACGTCACATTTGTCGGCCCGCGCAGTAAAGCGATCATTGTCGGTTGGGATGCGCAAAAGGAATACTGGATAGACAACAACAAGCGCTTCTCGAGGAGGCAAGGCTTGTTGCTGGATCAACGTATTCACATCAATGGAAATCTCGCTTGGGAGGTGGGCCTGGAAAGCGGGGAGAACACGATGAAGGACGGCAGAACAATCAAGAACGATTACCTGGTGACGAATATCTACTAGAAACAGCCTGACGGCCGCTGGCTGATCGTGTCCCATCACGCGCAACCAAAACCCCAATAGCCGCAGGCGGTGTGGCTACGTTTCTATGAGGGGGACCACTCGACCGTCTCCTTGGGGCCGGAAGGGACGGTTTGCTGGCGCCATTTTTCGGACTTGATTGCTTAGTCTTTTCTGGTGTCGGGTCGCCACTGTCAGATTTCCAAGCCCTCTCCGATTTGTTCGGGGCCCTGCCGCAGAACGACGGATAAATCCAAATCAATTGTTGCAGGACACCCAATCGCCGGGCCACCGCCGCCGATTGCTCTAACGGAGCGGCACGCTTTCGCCCCGCTATACGGCAACGGGACGCTCGGCCGGTCGCCGTCCGCTCATGCGGGCGGCCACCCACCGAACCTGATCTTGCCGTTGCGTGCCGCAGCGTCCGGTTGCGCCGACCGCGAGGTTTCGCCTTGGCACGCATGATTCGCGCCCAAAAGAGAAAGACGGGCGCCGAGGCGCCCGTCTTCGCGGCCAGCGTACCGCCGATCAAGGTTGCAGCTCGATCTCGCCCGGTCGCCACGTCTTGTTGAACCACGGCTCCAGCGGACCGTACAGGCGAAGGATCATGAACCAGCCCTTGCCCGGAATCGTCTGCACCCAGTTGTTCTCCATGCCCGCAGGGGCCTTGGGTCCGAAGAAGACGTCCACCGAGCCGTCCGCGTTGCGCCGGACGCCCTTGTCCTGGCTGCTGACGCTCGGGGCCTTCTGGTCGGTCTGGACCATCGAGCGGGTCTGGTTGTCGTAGACGATGACCGACCAGAAGTCCTTCACCGGAACGTTCGGCGGCAGGCGCAGCCGATAGGTCTTGCCGCCGTCGAACGGATTGCCCTTGGCGTCCTGGACCGACCAGGGGTACTGCGATCCGCGGCCCACCATCTTCTCTTCCATCGCCGGCGTGACGCCGGTGGCGAAGTAATAGTAGAAAGCTGCACCGTCCAGGTTGCCGACCCCGGGTGAAACCTCGAACCGGTAGCCCCCGAAGAACGGCAGGCGCCAGGCGCTATCCGGATAGAAGTACGCCTCCTTCGAGCGGATCTTGAAGGCGATGGACCGCGCGGTCACGGCGCCGATGTTCGCGGCATCGGTGAGGATCTTCTTCATCCGCTCGTCCGGATTGAAGGGCTGGCCCTTCGCGATGCCGATCGATGCGAAGAGGCCGAGCGTGGTGGGATCGGATCCCTCGGGCGGCTCCTCCTGGATGACCTGGTTCAAGAGGGTCCAGAACGAGTAGTCGCCAGGGGCTACGAAGTTCGCGGGAACGCCCGAGGCGTTGACGAACTTCATCGGCGGCGGGTTCACGGCGTCGGCCAGGCGATAGATCCGCAGGTTCTTCTTCACCGACTCCACGCCGGGCTTCGTCGACCCGTCCACGAGGAAGGCACGGAACACGAGCCAGTTGCCGAAGGTGCTCGGCCGGACCACGTGATACCCCGGCGGGACGTCGCCCTTGTACCCGGGCGGCAGCAGGAGGTACTTACCGCCCTCCCCCCGGTCGACGCCGGTGATGCCGACGTCGGCCACCCACTTGTACCAGAAGTCGTTGACCAGCCCCAGCACCTTGGGCGGAATCTCGGCCACCAGCGGTCCCTTGCTGGTGTCGACCCAGACGAAGTTGTAGATCGTGTTGTCGTTCGCCGTGAGCTCGACGGTGCGCGGATCGACCAGGTCCTCCCAGATCACGTCGGTCTGGTTGTCGGGCCCGAACTTGCGGATGGAATCGCGCATGCCCGCCTGGTTGACGATGGGAATCGCGAGCAGGTATGCCTGCAGCGCCCGCGAACGGTCCAGGTTGTCGTAGATCTTGTCGACCGTATCGGCGGTCGGATAGCCGTAATTGAGGTTCAGCGTCCCGATCGAGGACTCGATCCGGTCGGGTACGGCGACGCCCGGCGCGAACGGCGTCGTCATCTTGAACGTCTGTGCGGCAGCCGCCGTCGCGAATGCGACGGCGAGTATCGCGCCCAGCAGTGCGCGTCTCGTCATGCTCCGGTCTCCTGTTGCCGTGTGGCTTCGTGCGGTGTTGGGGGAAAAATGGGGCGGGTGAGCGTACCAGACCTTCCCGCAGTGGACTTTGCATTTCCGGCCCTGCGGTTGACCCGTCCAGCGTCGCCCGCCTACGATGACCGCCCCGAACGGCATGACGTACTGTGTTCCGTTCGGACGCCAGGAGGTTGCCGGATGTCCAGAGCAGCGCCCCCCATCGACGACCGTGCCCGTGCCGGGAATGCCGGGCATCCGCGCTGCCCGTCGCGACGTGCCGCCGTCCCGAAGCCCTTCTTGCGCCGCCACCTCTCCGCCACGGCGGCGGGCGAAGTCAGGATCGGTCCTGTGGCTGCGGTTCCCGAGGTCCTGCGCGAACTCGGGGTCGCACCGAATGTCCCGTTCGCGCGGACCGGCGTCGCACTGGCCACGTTCGACAATCCCGAGAACCGGATCGCCTTCGAAGTGCTGGGACGCCTGCTGGCCGATTGCGCGACGGCAACGGGTTGCGGGCACTTCGGCCTCCTCGTCGGCGAGCGTTTCCAACTGAACGGGCTCGGCGCCATCGGCTACCTGATGCGCAACTCGGCCACCGTGGGCGAGGCGCTGCGGGCACTGCTGCTGCACCTGTACCTGCACGATCGCGGGGCCGTGCCCATCCTTATCAGCCTCGATGCTGCGCACGTGCTGCTGGGCTACTCGATCTTCCGGCACGCGACCTCCGGTGCCGGCCACCTCTACGACGCCGCGATTGCCATCGGGTACCGGGCGCTGAAGGAGATCTGCGGGACCGGCTGGCGCCCGCTGCGCGTCCAGTTTTCCCATGCGCGCCCGAAGGAATGGCGTGCGTATCGGCGCGTCTTCGGGCCGCATGTCCGTTTCGACGCCGAAGTGTCGGGCATCGTGTTCGACGCATCGTGGCTCGATCACGCCATCGCGGGCGCGGACCCGAGGCTGCGGGATCTGGTCATGCAGGCGATCAACCAGATCGGCGCCAGCAGCACGATGGGTTTCGTCGACGTGGTGCAGGGCGCGCTGCACCAGATGGTGCTGAGCGGCACGGCGTCGGCCGGGAACGTGGCCCTCCTGTTCGGCATGCACGAGCGGACGCTGCGCAAGCGGCTGACGGCCGAGGGCGCCCGCCTGCAGGATCTCGTCGGTCAAACGCGCTTCGAGCTTGCCAAGCAGTTGCTCGAGAACACCGATCTTCCGTTGTCGGAGATCGCGTCGGCATTGCGCTATGCCGATGCGGCAGTCTTCTCGCGGGCGTTTCGCGGCTGGGCCGGTGCGAGCCCCCGGGCGTGGCGCGCGCAACGCGATCGCGCAACCGGTCCGCGCGCCGACGAAGCCGCGGTCCGCGTACGCTGACGACCGGCTGGATCGGCCATGCGTCCGCGTCGCTGCGCCTGGCCCGCCCGGCGTTCCGGCTTGGTCTACTCCGCGACGATGAGGTAGATGCCCAGACCGACCATCACGATGCCGCTGACGAGCTTGAGCCAGCGGCCCTCCTTTTCCTGCAGGCGGTGGCGCGACAGCGTGTAGACGCCAATGCCGAGAATGATGATGTCGTCGAGCATGTACGCCGCGATGTAGAGCAGCAGGTAGCCGTAGTAGGTCCCCTCGTCCAGCACGCGCAGCGTGAGGATGCGCGTGAAGAGCGCGGGGAATCCCGACGTGCACATGAACTCGACCACCTGGATCAGGATCGCGAGGATGATCACGCCGATGATCGCGGCTGGCAGGCTCTTCGCGTGCACCACGGCGCGCATGCGCTTGTAGATGCCGGGCTTGGACTTTTCCGGGATCGACAGCGAGATGCCTCGGCCGAACGCGACGAAGTCCTTGAGGTTGATGAGGCCGGCGATGATCGCGATGCCGGCAACCACGAGCTGCGAGATGCGCGAGAGACCGACCAGCAGGAAGAGGTTGAGCCATGCGCTCATGAACAGGAAGTACGCGATCCCTTCGATCAGCACGAAGGTGCCGGCGACGGCCAGCATCCGCTTGCGGTCGTTGAGCGGCGCGAGCAGCGAGATCATCAGGATCAGCACCCACATCGAGCACGGATTGAAGCCGTCGAGCAGGCCCATCGCGATCGTGAACGCAGGCAGGCCCACGTCGTCGAGCGTGATGGTGCGGCCGAACATCGTCACGGAGTAGGCTTCCTCGACGTTGGCCGAGGGATCGGCGACGCACGCGACCGCGTTCTCGTTCCCGTCGGCGGCGCAGGTGCCGGCGATGTTGGAAGTGTCGGCGGCAGCGAGCTGGCCGCGCAGCGCGCTGCGGATCATCTTGTCCGTGGAGGCTTCCTCGGAGTAGCCCATGATGAGCTGGTCGCCGACGAGGATCGCGGGCACGCGGGGAATGCCCACGCCCTTCTCTTTCGCGATCTCCTGCAGGCGTTCCATGGCCTTCGGATCCTGGCGCACTTCGCGGATCACGATCGTGACGTCGGGCCGCTCGCGACCGAGCTCCGCGAGAAACGCTTCTGCCTTCGCGCAATGGGGACAGCCTTCGCGCACGAAGGCCTCGATGGTGATTTTCGTGGCCGGGGCGGATGCGGCAGGGGCCGGCAGGCTCGTCGTCGCCGCCGAGGCGATGCCGGGGGCGGACGTTGCTGCGGCCAAGGCAAGCGCCATGGCCAGGTGATGTAGGGTGGACAAGCGATCTCTCCGTTGATCAATGCGAATTCGGGGCACTGCGCGTGGCGCGCGCCGACGTGGGGCCGGCGCCGGCGCGACGCCGGACGACACGAAGCCGGGCGCGCGGCGTGCCGTTACGACGCGAGGGAGAAGAAGCGCGGTGGTCGTTCGAGACGGCTGGGCGGCGATGCGGGCAGCCTCACGTCACCTTCGGCGGAGACCGCGGGCGCGGCCTCGCTGCGAACGGCCGAGACGGCGACGAAGAACACGAAGGGTGACATCGACATGCCGCAATGCAATCCGCAGCTCGTGCACGGCGCGGTGCCGTGTGGATGCTGCGCCGTTGCCGGAGGAGCGCCCGTCGAACGCACGTCGCCGATCGCGAGGGCGTCGCCGCCTTCCTCGCACATGACGATCGCGACGGTCGCATCGCTTTCCATACCGGCGCAATGTCCGCAGCAGCCCGTGGCGCCGGGCGTGAGCGCCTGCGCGAAGCCCATCTCGCCCACGAGCAACAGGAGCAGGACGAGCGCGGTACAGCGTTGGCGGATACGGTTCATTGTTGACAGCGTAGACACGCGGGCCGAGTGACGGCATTGACGACAGCGCCGACGCTGCAGTCATTCAACGGCAAACGATGGTGTGGTGCAAGGCAAGCACGCGCGAAAACATTGACTTGTCACAAGCCGACGGCAAACTTCACTGCGCTTCAACACCCCGCTGTCCTGAGGCACAATCGAAGCATGCGGAGCACGCCGGCGGTGGAGTGCGCGGGGTCCCGGGACGGAACCCCTGCCATGGCCTTGCGCTGCGCCCGCCTTGCCCCATCGCACTCGAAGATGAACGATCGACCCCAACGGCACCGGGACGTCGCGAACAGCGGGCGGGCCCTGCTCCGCGTGCTCGGCGCGTTGGCCGTCCTGGGCGCTGCCGCATGGACCGACGCCGGCGTTCGCGCGCAGGAGGTCACGCTGTACCGCGGGATGTGCGATGCATCGGCCGCGGTCGCGCTGGACGAGCGCCATTTCGTCGTCGCGAGCGACGAGGACAACGCGTTGCGCATCTTCGCGCGTGGCCAGTCCCTGCCGGTGACGACCTTGCCGCTTTCGCCCTTCCTGGGAACGGACAGGGAGTCGGACCTCGAAGGCGCGGCGAGGGTCGGCCAGCGCATCTACTGGATCAGTTCGCACGGTCGCAATTCCAGCGGGAAAGTGCGTCCGGACCGCTATCGCCTGTTCGTGACCGAAGTCGATGACGCGACGTCGCCGCCGACATTGAAGCCCGTCGCCACTGCGCACACGCACCTGCTGCAAGGCCTGATCGACGCCGAATCGCTGAAAGCGTGGCGGCTGGCCGACGCGGCTCGACTGGCCCCCGAGGCGCCCGGCGGGCTGAACATCGAAGGACTGGCGGAAACCGCCGACGCCCAGTTGCTGATCGGCTTCCGCAATCCCGTGCGCGACGGCAAGGCGCTGGTGGTCGCGCTGCGGAACCCGCAGGACGTGGTGAAGGGCGCGGCGGCTACCTTCGGTCCGCCGATCGCACTGGAGCTGGGCGGTCGCGGCGTGCGTTCGCTCGAGCGAATCGGCAGCGACTACCTGGTGGTGGCAGGACCCACCGCCGACCGGGGCGACTTCGCGCTGTTTCGCTGGAGTGGCCACGTCGTCGACGCGCCCCGGCGCATTTCGGATATCGCGCTCGGCACGCTGCGCCCCGAGGCCCTCTTTGCGTGGCCGCGAACCGGCGTCGTGCAGATCCTGAGCGACGACGGCGGCGTCGAGACGGGAGGCGTCGCCTGCAAGGGCCGCCCCGTATCCGAGCAGGCGTTCCGCAGCATCGAATTCAAGCCGTAGCCGCGCACCGGCGCGCGCCGGGTATATGGCACAGGTGGCCGCCACCAGGGAACGTTTGCAAAGGTGTGCGTGGATGACGTGAAACCGGCGTCGCGCCGCTTGTGGCGGGCACTGCATGCGAGTCGTCCGAAGGCCGGGCTTGCGCAGAGCTTGCTAGGGCGGCTACGCGGGCGGGAACGTCGGTGCGCGGTCGGCAGGCGACGCAATCGCGTCCAGCGCGGGTCCCCAGCCCAGCGCACGTGCGACCCGATCGAAGTCGTCGCCGGCGCCCGCACTCAGCACCAGCGGTTCGTCGCGCCTCGGATGCCGCAGCCGCAGCTCCACGCAGGCGAGCAGCATCCGCGCGTTGCCGAAGAGCTCGGCGAACAGCCGGTTGTGACGTCCTTTGCCATAGGTCGCGTCGCCGATGACCGGGTGCGCGATGTGCTTGAGATGCCGGCGAATCTGGTGGCGCCGCCCGGTGACAGGATGGAGTTCGACCAGCGCGTAGCGGCTGGTCGCATAGCGGTCGACCGAGTGTGGAAGTTCGGCAACGGCGAGTCGCCGGTAGTGCGTGAGCGCGGCCGGCGCGATTGCCGCAGCATCATGGCGCGCGGGCCGGAAGTCGTCGTCGTCGCTCGCGCGGGGGAGCGGATGATCGATCGTTCCGGACTCGGCAGGATGGCCGCGCACGACCGCGACGTAGCGCTTGGCCACCTGCCTTGCCGCGAACTGCGCACCCAGCGCCTTCGCTCCCTCGCGGTCGAGCGCGAACAGCAGCACGCCCGACGTGCCGCGGTCGAGACGATGGGCGGGAAACACGCGCTGACCGATCTGGTCGCGCAGCAGCTGCACGGCGAAGCGCGTCTCGTGGCGATCGAGCGCCGTGCGATGGACGAGCAGGCCCGCCGGCTTGCGAATGGCCACCAGCCATTCGTCGCGGTGGACGATGGGGAGCGGCCCGGCCGCCGGCCCCTTCCCGCTCACGCCTGATCGCCGGTTCGCTCGCTCTCGGGAAATTCGCCGTCGACGTAATACCAGCGTCCGTTCTCGCGCACGAAGCGGCTCGTCTCGTGCAGCCGCACCGCCCGACCTTCGATCCGGTAGCGTGCGACGAATTCGACCAGCGCGTGGTCATCGTCGGTCGCGACATGGCGCTTCACGTCGAGACCCAGCCACCGCGGCATCGGCTCGACGTCGAGATCGAGCCGCGGCGGACGTGTCGTCGCGTGCCAGGTGGAGAGCAGATAGTCCTCGTGCCCGAACACGTAGGCGCAGTAGCGCGATCGCATGAGCGCTTCGGCGTCCGGTGCCGCCTCTCCGGCGTGATGGCGCCCGCAGCAGAGGCGCTGGGCGCGACCGCTGCCGCAGGGACAGGCGGCGGTGGGGCAAGGTGCAGGGGGGGTTGGCATGTGCGGGTGCGAATTTCTTCGTGGTGTCGGTTTAGCGCCCTCGCCCGCCGCCATGGGACGTCAGCGCACCGCCGCCTGGGCCGGCAACACGAGGGGCTCCCATCCCAGCAGTTCCGCCAGCCGGCGCACGACCCAGCGGGCCTCGGCGTCGTCGACCACCGCGCCGGTGACGAGGCCGGCGTACATCCGCGCGAGCACATCGGACTCCGCGATGCCCAACTCGAGCAGGCGGGCATGCGCGGGCTCGGTCAGCATCTGCGCCATGTCCTCGCACATGTCGTAGCGTTGCGCGATGTGCTCGCGCGTGGCGTTGGGCCTGCGCGCGCCCGGTGGGATGAAGAGTTCGATGAACGAGCGCGGGATCTCGATCTGGTTCGGGTCGGGCATGGGGTCCTGTCGGGAATCGCTGCGGCCGCCGTCACCACGGCAGCCGCTGTCCATCGTAGGCCACGAAGGCGCCGGTGTCTTCCGGTCCGAGCCCGTCGAGCACCGCCAGCATGTCCGCGGTGGCTTCGTCCGGCGTGCGTCCGATCGCGTCGCCGCGGAACGGGCGCGACAGGACCGACGCCACCGTACCGGGGTGCAGCGCGGCCAGCACGGCCCCGGGATGCGTCCGGCGCAACTCGATCGCCGCGGTCTTCACGAACATGTTGAGCGCGGCCTTCGAGGCACGGTAGCCATACCAGCCGCCCAGCCGGTTGTCCCCAATGCTGCCGACCTTCGCGGACAGGACGGCCAGCAGGCTGCGCCGGGGATCGAGCAGCGGGGCGAAGTGGCGCAGCACCAGCGCGGGCCCGAGCGCGTTGACCCGGAACATCGTGTCCAGCGACGCGTACCGGAGATCCGCCAGGCGCTTCTCGGGCATCGCCTCGGGCGCATGCAGGCGCCCGGTGGCGACGACGATCAAGTGGAGCGGCGACGCGGCGCGGAACGGCGCAGCCGCCGCCTCGATGCTGTCCTCGCGTGCGTAATCGATGGGGACCGCGGAGTGCCGATGCAGCGCGTGGACGATCCCGCACCGCGGGTCGGCGCGCAGGTGCGCGGCGAAGGCCGCGCCGATGGCGCCGCTTGCGCCGATCACGAGCGCCGCGTAGTTCTCCGGAAGCGAGCGCATCGACGCGCGCGGTTGGGTCACGTCAGACCCACCCCTGGCGCCAGCACGACGAATCGCGCAGTTCCCGCCATGCGATCCGCGTCACGCGGCCGGAGTGTACGGCCTCGAGGTCGACCCACTGGATGCCGGCTTCCGGAACGTCGGGCGCAATCACCTTGCAGACGATGAAGTGCTTCTCGCGCGCGACCGGTTGCACGGCGGTCCACTTCGTGAGCAGGAGCTTCTTGGGATGCAGGGAATTCAAGGGGACATGGTCAACGGGCACGACGGGCCACCGTACCACAACGCCCTTGGCGGCACCGTGTCCCCTGCCCTCCGGTGTCCTCGCAGGCAGGGTCCCGGATCGTTGCGGCGAAGTGTCCCGCGTCGGTGCATCCGGCACCGTGTTGGCCGGGGCCGGGGCCATCCGTTCGTCTCCGGGTTTCGCTGCGCGGACGGCGCGCCTGCTGCGCCCGCCGCACCTTGCGCTCGCGTCTATCTGCGTGCACCGGGTTGGCGCGCCCAGACGATCCGCGCTTCGAAGCCGCGTTCCGCCCCGCGCGGCGGGCTGGCCAGCACCATCCGTGCGCCCATGCGCCGGGCGAGCGTGTCCACGATCGAAAGCCCGAGCCCGGAACTTTCGCCGACGGCATTGCTGCTGCGCGCGAAGCGCTTGGCGAGTTGCGCGATTTCGCCGGCCGGCACACCCGGTCCGTCGTCGGTGACGAACAGGATGTCGGACTCGTGCGACTGCCCGCAGCCGATCCGGATGAAGGTGCCGCCGGTCCCGTGGACGAGTGCGTTCTCGACGAGGTTGCGCAGCGCGAGTCCGATGGCGTCGAGGTCGCCGCGAACGCGGACGGGACGCGCGTCGCAGGCCAGGTTGCGCAGGCCGAGGCGCGAATCGACGCGAAACTCGTCGCGGGTGAGGACGACGACCCGTGCCAGGTCGATCCACTCCTCGGCGAGCGGCTGCGCCCCCTCGGCCCGCGCCAGCGCCAGCAGCCGTTCGCCCAGTCGTCCCAGGCGCGCCAGCGCGACGACGACGGTTTCGGACTGCGCTTCCAGCGGTCCGCCCTCGGCCATCGCGCGCAGCAACTGCGCCTGCGCCAGCGCTGCCGCGATCGGCGTGCGCAGCTCGTGGGCGCTGTTGTAGGTGAAGCTGCGTTCCGCCTCGAGCGCATCGGACAGTCGCGTCAGCAAGCGGTTGGTCGCCACGACCGCCGGCTTCATCTCGGTGACGACGCCGTCGAGCGGAAGCAGGCCGAGTGCCTGCGGATCCTGGCCCGCCACGGCGTTGGCCGTGCGCTGGACGTGCCGGGCAAGCGAACGCGACGCGCGAAACACGATGAATGCCGCGAACGCGAGCAGAAGCGCGAGCGGTCCGGTCAGCCACAGCAGGGATTTCTGCAGCGCCTCGCGCCGCTCGACCAGCGGATCGGCCAGCTGGACGTAGTGATGGCCCCTGGGATCGAAGATCGTGGCGACGCGCCAGTCGCCGACGTCGACCAGCCCTTCGCGCAACGGAATGTCCTCGAGTTGTGGCGGCGCATTGTGCGAACGCAACAGCGTTCGTCCCGACGCGTCGCGAATCTGGTAGACGAAGCGTTCGTGCACATTCGCCGACTCCCCGACCTCGTGCCGGTCGCCCAGCACAGCCGCCGTGAGCAGGAGGTCGTCGGTGGAGCGCACGAGCGATACCAGGAGGGCAGCACTCTCCTGCAGTTCGTCGTCGGATTTCTCGTCGATCAGGCGGGACAGCACGAAGCCGCTGCCGACGACACCGGCAAGCCAGAGGACCGTCAGCCCGACGAGCAGGCTGCGGGTCAGTGCGTGCGTGAACGATCCGGACGCGGACCTGCTCACCGGACGACCTTCGTGCTGCGCACTTCGGCGCATTGGGCAATGAGGCGCTCGGGGCTGCCCTTTCGCGCTCATGCCGGCGCCTGGTCGTCCGGCGCGCCGGCCGCGCCCCATTGGTAGCCAATGCCGCGTACCGTGCGAATGGCCTCCCGCCCGAGCTTGCGACGCAGCCGCGAGACGTACACCTCGACCACGTTGCTCTCGGTGTCGTCCTCGAGCGAGTAGATGGCATTCGCAAGCTGCTCGCGCGTGAGCACGTGGCGCGGATGGTTCGCGAACTCCGTGAGCAGCGCGAACTCCAGCGCGGTCACGTCGACGAGTTCACCGTTGAGCCGTACTTCGCGTGCGACCTGATCGATGGTCAGCGCGCCGAGCGCGATCAGGGTCGAATGCTGGCCCGCCCGCCGGCGGCTCAGTGCGCGCAGTCGCGCCGCGAGTTCGGGCAGATCGAAGGGCTTGACGAGGTAGTCGTCGGCGCCGCGATCCAGACCGCGAACCCGGTCGGAGAGACGGTCGCGCGCGGTCAGGATGAGCACCGCGGCCGTGCCGGTGGATCCGGCCTGGAGCGGAAGCAGCGACAGTCCATCGCCATCCGGGAGGCCCAGGTCGAGCACCACGATCGCGTAATCGCCGGGCAGGCAGGCGCGCGCGGCGCCGATCCGCGTCACCCAGTCCACCGCATAGCCCTCGCGCTTCAGGAAGTCCCGAATCGCCGAACCCAGCGTCGTATCGTCCTCGATCAGCAGCAATCGCATCCGGCCAGCGTACGGACCTCGCGTGCGCGCCCATTGACCAAGGTCAATGGCAGCTTTCGGCGCGCGTACATGCGCAGCCGTCCCTGCCTTTGCGCCTGCGCGCGCCGGCAACGACGGCATTCAGCGTCTGTTCAGGATTGGCGCGTACGCTCGCGACGAACGACGCCGTCATCCTTCCGGCAGGCGTCCCGTGGCGGAAGCGCGCGACATGTCCCGTGCGTCCGGCGCGATCAAAGCCAACAACAGGAGACTGCGATGCGACGAATGTCCGGATTGATGCTGGCGGCGCTGTGGTGCGCACTCGTCGTGAGTCCCTCGGTCAGCGCCGACGACCTCAAGGTTTCCGCAAGCACCGTTTCGCTTTCGGCGGGCGCGCAGGCAACGGTCACGGTATCGAACGCGAAAGGCAAGGTCAGCGTCACGTCGGGCGCCGCCACCATCGCCACCGCGGCGTACGCGAGCAACCTCATCACGATCACCGGCGTCGCGGCCGGCTCGACGACCATCACGGTCCGCGACAGCGAGAAGTCGGCGAGGATTTCCGTCCGGGTCACCGGCACCACCTCGCCACCGCCACCGCCGGGTGCATCGACGCTCCCGTGGCGCGTGCTCGCCTCCAACGACCTCGGCATGCATTGCGCGGATCTCGACTACCAGATCTTCAGCATCCTGCCGCCGTTCAATGTCGTTCATGCGCAGGTGATCCAGACCGGAACCGCAACCGCCAAGCCGAAGCTTCTGTTCGACGCGGATGCGGACGTCTCCTATCGGGCGACGTCCAGCACGATCGACCCGGCTGGCGCCGGCTCGATCAACACGACGAGCAACCTCGCGCCGTCGGGCACGAAGAGCAATTTCTGGGCGCCGGCGCCGCTGCCCGGCGGCTCGACGGGCACCCTGGGAGGACTCGCCTATCGCCCGCTCTATCCGAATGCCGTGCTCGATCTCTTTGCGCCGATCCCGGCCGAGACCGGCTTGCCGGTCCCCGATCCCGCCAAGCTGCCGGCGCTCGCGGCAACCCAGCAGAAGATGCCCAGCCCCGGCAATGTTCCGCAGAAGTTCGCGCGGTTCGACGCCAATGTCCCGTTCTTCGCGGGATTCCCGTTCGGGACCACGGTGCTGGGTGCGAACTGGTTCGCGGCGGACGGCATTCCGATCCTGCCGGTCGACGACGCCGGCCGCTCCAATCCCTATCCGCTGATGCGCGTTCAGGCGGTCGCGAAAGGCGCCGATCCGACCAAGGCAGCCAACGTCAAGGCCAGCCTCGACATCGTGTTGCCGGTCGCATCGGAAGCCGATTGCCGCAATTGCCACAATGGCATCGACGGCGTCGCCGCGGTCTTCGCCAAGGTGACCAAATACGCGAACGGCACGCCGTGGCCGATCGCCACGGAACAGAACGCGCCGGGCCCCGACCGCGTGAACAATGCGGCGAAGATCAACATCCTGCGGCTCCATGATGCGAAGTGGGGCAGCAAGTACACGTCGAGCGCGACCGGCGCGTCCACGCCCTGCCTGTCCGGTGCCGAAGGCGCGTGCCTCGACAAGCGCCGTGCGATCCAGTGCGCGCAGTGCCACTACTCGCCCGCGCTCGACCTGGCGCAGGTCGGGCCGATCGACGAACCCGCCGCCGGCGTCAATGGCCGTCAACAGAAGCGCCACATCTCGATGTCGCGCGCGATGCATTTCACGCACGGCCAGTACACGGATCTGTTCCCGGCCATGCCGTTGCCGAAGACGCCGGGACGCACGCTCGCGCTGCAGACCGAGTTGCTCGACCAGACGTGCTACCAATGCCATCCGGGCAAGCTGGCGAAGTGCCTGCGCGGCACGATGGGCGCCGGCGGCGTCGTGTGCCAGGACTGCCACGGCGACATGAAGCAGGTCGGCAACGACTTCAGCGCGGGTCTGCCGACCGGCGCCGGCCTCGACCTGGCCCGCCGCGTGCCCTGGGCGATGGAGCCCAAATGCCAGTCATGCCACGTCGGCGACGCGAAGAGCGTGACGACGATGAACCGCGCCGACCACATCGTGGCGCCTGACGGCATCCGCAACCTGATGGCGTTCACGAAGACCAGCGCGGCCGCGGCCTCGGTGGTGCCGATCGACGCGGCCTCGTCCCGCTTCGCGGAAAACCAGAAGCTGTACCGGCTGTCGAAGGGGCACGGCGGCGTGCTGTGCCAGGGCTGCCACGGCGGGACGCACGCCGAATGGCCGAACCCGAATCCCGCTGCCAACGACAACATCGCGGCCCTGCAGCTGCAGGGTCATGCGGGCACGCTGATCGAGTGCACCGTATGTCATGCCGCCGGGTCGCTCGGGCTCACGCTCGGCGGGCCGCACGGCATGCACCCGGTCAACGACAGCCGCTGGACGCAGGGACACAAGGAACTGGCCGAGAAGAACAAGGACTCGTGCCGCACGTGCCATGGCATGCGCGGCGAAGGCACCGTGCTTTCCCGCGTTGCCGCGACCAGGACGCTGCGCAGCGACGACGACGGCAGCCGGACGATCACGCTGCAGGCAGGCACGCCGGTGCGTTGCAACCTCTGTCACGAAAACAAGCTCTGACGCGAAGTACGCTCGCGTCCTCCTCCGCGCCCCGCCCTCCGGCGGGGCGTTTTTTTGCGCCATGCGCCCGGGGGTCACGCCCGGCGCCGCGGCACCCCGCCGCCGTCGAACGTCAGTCGATCGCGAGCAGCGCGAGCGCGCCGAGCCCCGCCGTGATGCCCGCCGGAATTCCGTAGCGCTCGAGCTTCGAGACGGAGTCGCCGACCACGACCTCGACCGGCACCGAGGTGAGGTCCAGCACCTTGTTCGTGACGGACGACTCGAGCATGCGGGTCAGCGAGTTCTTGCGCGCGGTCGCGAGCACGATGTGGTCGCACTTCAGGCGCCGCGCCTCCTCGGCGATCGTCTCCGCCTTGCGTCCGACCTTGATGTGCTCGGCGAACGGAACGCGCGCGGCCTCGAGCAGACCGCGCAGCGGCGCGAGCGCCGCTTCGGACTGGTCGCGGTGGTATCCGTCGCGCTCCTTCTTCGCGACGAACTGCGCGACGTGCCGCGAGAACGGCGCCTGGACGTTGAGCAGGTGCACTTCGAAGGCCGGATTCTTGCGGAACTCGCGCACGACATGGCGAACGGCGTGCTCGGCGTTGCGCGAACCATCGACGGGGACGAGGATTTTCAGCATGGGGGTTTCTCCGGGGCTCTCGGGGGAGGCGACGACAGGTGTCTGCGGGAAGCGCGCGACGCGCGCGGTGATGCGCGACTCGAGCGAGCGGTGGTTGCGGAAGAATCCGGCGAAGAGCACGGCCGGCACCAGCACGTAGAGCAGCGGACCCACGTAGCGATGCTCGGCAAAGAAGCCGGCGAGCCAGGGTTCCGACGTCATCATCTTGACCGCGGTCCACGCGAGCACGGCCGGCGCCGACGTAGACGAACGCCGGGTACTTCTCGACGACCTTCAGGATCATCGTGCTGCCCCAGATGACGATCGGGATGCTGACGAGAAGACCCAGCACGACCAGCACGAAGTTGCCGTGCGCGGCGCCCGCGACCGCGAGCACGTTGTCGAGGCCCATGATCGTGTCGGCGATGACGACGGTGCGCAGCGCGCCCCAGAACGTGCTGGCGGCGGCGACATGCCCGGCCGCCGCCTCGCCCTCCTCCGGCATCAGCAGCTTGTACGCGATCCAGATCAGCAGCGCGCCGCCGGCGAACAGCAGCCCCGGCACCTGGAGCAACCAGACGACGACCAGCGTCAGCGACGTCCGCACGACGATCGCGCCGACCGTGCCCCAGAGGATGGTCCGCCTCTGCAGGTGCTTCGGCACGTTGCGCGCGGCGAGCGCGATCACGATCGCATTGTCGCCGGCCAGCACCAGGTCGATCACGATGATCGCCAGCAGCGCAGTGAGGAATTGCGACGAGAGGATGTCCATGGATGCCCTCGGCTTGATTGCCTCTGCGCATTGTCCGGCGCGTCGCCGACGCCTTCCATTCGAACTTGCGGATCGAAGCCATCCTGGATCCATCGCGAATCGACTGACATCCGCGTAGGGGCTTCACGTATTGAGCGGTGCGGACCGTACGTGCTACACAGGAGCTGCGCCGGGCGTTCACGTCCCGGCGTTCCCCACCGAAGGGGAGTAGCTTGCGCGGTCCCGGACGGGCCGCAGCGGCACGGTCGTCAATACGGGCTTGCCCCGGCCGCGCCGGCACCTCCGCAACCCGGGGAGCGTGCAAGCGAGACCTTCGCCGTCCGGCGAGGGTCGCCTCCGATGCGACGCATCACCGGTTTCGCGCGAGCGCTCGCACGTGGGGTGCGCACGCCGCGCGGCGACGACTCGGGTGCCCCATGCCGCTATCGCGCATACGTCGTTACGTTCGCCACGGCATGTTGCCGCAGCTTGCCGTGTTCGATGCCAGTGCCCGCCACCGCAGCTTCACGCGCGCGGCCGAGGAACTGCACATGGCGCAGCCGACGGTCACCGCCCAGATGCACAAGCTGACCGAAACGATCGGCCTGCCGCTCTACGAGCAGATCGGGCGGCAGATCTTCCTGACCGAAGCGGGACGCTGCGTGCACGAGCATGCGCGGCAGGTCCTGGCGGCGCTGCGCGGGCTCGACGACGCGCTGACCGGCTTGCGCGGACTCGCGGCCGGGACGCTGCGGATCGCGGCGGGTACGGTCGCGCGCGGCGCGATGCCCGTCCACGTGGCGAACTTCGCCGCTCGGCATCCGGGGCTCGACGTCGTGCTGTCGTTCCACAACCGGCGTGCGCTCGGCGACCGCCTCGCGGCGAACGAGGACGACCTGTACGTATTCGCGGACCCGCCGGACGACCGCGAACTCGTGCGCCAGATGATCGGCGTGCAGCCGGTGGCCGTGCTGGCGCGCGCCGACGATCCGCTGGCCGGGCGGCCGTCCGTGGCGCTGGAGGAACTGGTCGACGGCCGCTTCATCGTGCGCGAGTCGGGCTCCGGCGCGCGGTCGCTCGTCGAAGCCGCATTCGCGAGCCGCGGACTCGCGCCGCGGTTCCGGATCGAGATGACGGACGACCTGGCGCTCCACGATGCGGTGCGCGCCGGACTCGGCGTCGCGTTGCTGCCCTGCGCGCCGGGCGCACGGCCGACGGCCTGGTCGCGCTCGACGTGGCCGGCATCCCGCGCGCGCGGTCGCTGTCGTTCGTGTACCCGGTCGGACGCGAACTCGGTCCCGCCGCGGAGGCATTCCTCGCATCCGTGCGTGCGGCGACGCTCGCGGACGGCGAGCCGTAGCGAACGTCCGCAAAAGGCGTCCGTCGGGCCCGTGGCTGACGTGAGACCGGCGTCGCGTCTTTTGCGGTCGGAAGGATCGCGGACGTCCTGTCCGGCGTGACCGGGCCCGGCGCGGGCGCGTTTCGTCAGCCGGAATGTCGCCGCTCGCGATCGGCCAGCGCGCGGTCCACCATCAATCCTGCCTGCCCGAGATAATTGGCGGGATCGACGAGCCGCGCGAGCGCGGCGCGGTCGAGATGGACGTTGATCTGCGGATGTTCGGCGAGGAGGTCGAGCAGCGGCCGGTTCGCGCGCAGCGATTCCCGGCAGAGGTCGTACACGAGGTCGTGCGCGTACTCGCGGCCGATATGCGGTCCCAGCCCCATCATCACGGCTTCCGACATCACGAGGCCGTTCGTGAGGTCGATGTTCGCGCGCATCCGCGCCGGGTCGACCTCGAGTCCTTCGAGGATGACGCGGGTCTGCTGCAGCGCGCCGGCCATCAGGCAGAACGCCTCGGGCAGCGCGATCCATTCGATCTCCCACGGGCCGGTGGAGCGCTCGTGGTCGGCGATCATCGCGTCCATCAACGCCGCCGCATGCTGGCGCACGACCGAGACCGTCGCGTGGATGTAGCAGCGACGAGATCGGATTGCGCTTCTGCGGCATCGTGCTGCTCGACCCGCGGCCGTGCGCGAACGGCTCGTACACCTCGGCCACCTCGGTCTGCATCATGAGCTTCACGTCCATCGCGATCTTGCCCAGCGTGCCGCCCACGAGTCCCAGGAAGCAGCCGACCTCGGCGATGTTGTCGCGCACCGTGTGCCACGCGATGACGGGCTGCTCGCAGGCCCAGTTCGGCCATCAGGCCCGCCTGCGTCTCCATCGCACCCTTGCTCGAGCGACGCCAGCGTGCCGCAGGCGCCGCCGAATTCGCCGACCAGCACGCGCGGCCGCAACTGCGTCGAGCCGCTCGCGGTGCCGCTCGATGGCGGCGAGGATCGTCGCCATCTTGTAGCCGAACGTCACGGGGATCGCCTGCTGCAGGTTGCTGCGCCCGACCACCGGCGTGTCGCGGTACTTGCGCGCAAGTGCGGCGAGCGCGGCCGAGATGGCGGCCAGGTCGGCGTCGACGAGGGCCAGGCCCTCGCGGATCAGCAGCACCGTTGCGGTGTCCGTGATGTCCTGCGTCGTCGCGCCCCAGTGGCAGTACTCGCCCAGCCGGTCGCGGCACAGCGCATTGAGCTGCGACACGACGCCCAGGATCGGATAGCCGATGCGCTCCGTCTGCGTGCGGAGCTTGTCCATGTCGATCTTCGCGAACTCGCAATTGCGGACGATTTCGTCGGCCGCCTCCTGCGGAATGATGCCGAGCCGGCCCTGCACCCGGGCCAGCGCGCGCTCGATGTCGACGTACTTGGTCGTGCGATTCTCGTCCGACCACACGTCGCGCATGGCCTGCGTACTGAAGATGTTGCGGAAGATCGTGGAGTCGATGATCGTGGCGGCCACGGGATGTTCCTTTGTCGTTGCGAATCGAAGGCGGAAGGCGGGAGAGCGGGGTTCCGGGACTAGACCGCGCGCTCGGCGCGCAGCGCGGCGATGCGTTCGGCGGTGTAGCCCAGCGCACCGAGGATGGCGTCGGTGTGCGCGCCCAGCGCCGGCACGGCGTCCATGCGCGGCGCGCCCTCCTCCCACGACCCGGGCGGCAGCAGCGCCGGGATCGGCCCCGGCGGGCGTCCCGACCTCGCGCCAGCGGTCGCGCGCCTCGAGTTGCGGGTGGTTCCAGACGTCGTGCATCGTGTTCACCCGCGCATTGGCGATCTGCGCGTCCTCGAGCCGCGCGACGACCTCTGCGGCGGTCAGCGGCGCGAACGCGGCGACGATCAGCGCGCGCAGTTCCGTCGCGCGCGGCGCTGCGCTTCGAATTGGTGGCAAAGCGCGCATCCTGCGCCAGCGCGGGTTGCCGCAGGACCCTGGTCGCAGAACGCCGCCCACTCGCGCTCGTTCTGCAGGCCGAGCATCACGCGTGGCCCCGTCCCCGCGGGAAACGGCCCGTACGGATAGATCGTCGAGTGGCTCGCCCCCGTGCGCGGCGGCGGTGCCGCGCCGTCGAACGCGTAGTAGAGCGGGTAGCTCATCCACTCGACCAGCGCTTCCAGCATCGAGATCGTCGATGTGCTGCCCGCGCCCCGTCTGCTGCCGGTGCAGCAGGCGGCCAGGATGCTGGAGTACGCGTACATGCCGGCGGCGATGTCGGCGATCGAGATGCCGGCCTTGGAGGGGTCGCGTTCGGTGCCGGTGATCGACACGAGGCCCGATTCGCTCTGGATCAGCAGGTCGTAGGCCTTCTTGTCGCGGTACGGACCGTCGTCGCCGTAGCCCGAGATGTCGCAGACGATGATGCCGGGCCTGTCCGCCGCCAGCACGCCGTAGGAAAGTCCCAGGCGCGCCGCGGCGCCGGGCGCCAGATTCTGCACGACGACGTCCGCCTCCTCGCGGATCAGCCGCTTCAGGATCGCCTGCGCTTCCGGGTGCTTCACGTCGAGCGTCAGGCTCTCCTTCGAGCGGTTGGTCCAGACGAAGTGCGACGCGAGCCCGCGCACGCGCTCGTCGTAGCCGCGGGCGAAGTCGCCCACGCCCGGCCGCTCGACCTTGATCACGCGCGCGCCCAGGTCGGCCAGCTGCCGCGTCGCGAACGGCGCGGCGATCGCGTGCTCGAGCGTGACGACGGTGATGCCGGCGAGCGGTCGCATCGCAGGCGCGTCAGCGCAGGACGGCCGTCGCGTCCATCGTGAGCCAGCCCTCGTGGTCGCGCACCCACAGCTTCACCGTCTTGCCGTCGTCCTGCGGTTCGCCGCACACGTAGAAGGGATTGAGGTCGAACACCGGGCGCATCGCGCGGAACTCGTAGTGCGCGACCTCCGCGTCGGGCATTTCGCGGCGCAACAGGTCGAGCAGCAGCGTGGCGAGCAGCGGACCGTGCACGACGAGCCCGGGATAGCCCTCGACCTCGGTGACGTAGCGGCGGTCGTAGTGGATGCGATGGCCGTTGAACGTGAGCGCCGAGTAGCGGAACAGCAGCACGTCGTCCGGCACCCATTCGCGCTCCCAGGCGCTGCGCGCGGCGCGGCCCTGGGCGGCGGCGCGACGTCGTCCGGACTCGGCGCTTCGCGATAGACGATGTCGTGGAACTCGGTGAGCGCGGCGTCGGCGTCGCCATCGCGGCGCATGTCGTGGCGGACCTTCACGAACACCAGCGGGCCGGTGCGCCCGCGCTTTTCCGTCACGTCGGCGATCGTCGACACCCGCGTGACCGCGTCGCCGACGCGCAGCGGCTGCGCGGAACTCGAACTGGCTGCCCGCCCACATGCGCCGCGGCAGCGGCACCGGCGGCAGGAAGCCGCCGCGCTTCGCGTGGCCGTCGGCGCCGAGGTCGGATTGCCGGTGCAGCGGCAGGAAGTAGAGCCAGTGCCAGAGCGGAGGCAACGGCGTCCCGGCCGCGGGTCGTTCGCCGTCGCGGTCGAGCGTGGCGGAGAACGCGGCGCAGGGCGTGGCCGTCACGACGTCGGACACCGACTCCGTCCTGCCGATCCAGTCCTTCAACTCGAAGTCCATCGAACCCTCACTCGTTGCGGATCGGGTCCGCGAGATCGCGCGTGCAGACGGATGCGATCGCGGCCAGCACGGCCTCGTCCTCGCCGATCGCGGGTCGAAGGTCGAACGACACCGCGGGATGCCGCGCCGCGAGCGCCAGCACGAGCGGCGGGACATCGGCCCGCACATGCCCCCCCTGCCCCAGGAACACCGGAACGATCCGAACCGTGCGGCAACCTTCGGCCACCAGCGCTTCCGCCGCAGCCGCAAGGCCGGGGGTCATGAACTCGAGAAAGGCGAGCCGCACGCGCAGGTCCGGCCGCCCCGCCTCCACCAACGCCTGGAGGCGCAGGAAGGGCTCCGCCCAGCGGGGGTCGCGGGCACCGTGGCCGAACAGGATGAGGCCGCTCATCACTGCAGTATACGGAGCGCGCCTCCGGCGCCGTCCGCAGCCCCTATCCGTTTATATTCCATCTGGCGATAACAGAATAGCGATCGATTCCTTTTGTTTATTTGCTTCGAACCGTACGCTTCGTGACCGCCACGGAGCCCTTCTCGCCCATGTACCGATACGACGCCTTCGACCAGCGCATCGTCGACGAACGCGTCGCGCAGTTCCGCGACCAGACGCGCCGCTACCTCGCGGGCGCGCTGACCGAGGACGAGTTCCGGCCGCTGCGCCTGCAGAACGGCCTGTACATCCAGAAGCACGCGCCGATGCTGCGCGTGGCGATTCCCTACGGCCATGCTGTCGTCGCGGCAGTTGCGCGTCCTGGCGCACATCGCGCCGCACCTACGACCGCGGCTACGGCCACTTCACGACGCGCCAGAACATCCAGTTCAACTGGCCGCAGCTCGAAGAGGTGCCCGACATCCTCGCGGAGCTGGCGCGCGTCGAGATGCACGCGATCCAGACCAGTCGGGCAACTGCGTGCGCAACATCACGACCGACCACTTCGCCGGCGTCGCCGGCGACGAGATCGTCGATCCGCGCCCCTATGCCGAGCTGATCCGGCAATGGTCGACGTTGCATCCGGAGTTCGCGTACCTGCCGCGCAAGTTCAAGATCGCGATCACCGGCGCGACCCAGGACCGTGCCGCGATCCTCGTCCACGACATCGGGCTGCAGCTCGTGCTGCGACGCGGCCGGGGACGTGGGCTTCCGCGTCGTCGTCGGCGGCGGCCTCGGCCGCACGCCGATCGTCGGGCACGTGATCCGCGACTTCCTGCCGCGCGCGGAGATCCTCAACTACCTGGACGCGATCCTGCGCGTCTACAACCGCTTCGGTCGCCGCGACAACAAGTACAAGGCGCGGATCAAGATCCTGGTGAAGGAGCGCACGCCCGACGGTGTTCGCGCGCGAGGTCGAGGCCGAATGGGCGCACCTGCGCGGCGGCCCGGCCACGGTGCCGGACGATGAATTCGCGCGGATCGAGGCGTTCTTCGTCCCGCCCGCCTACGAGAAGCTGCCGGGCGACGACGTGGCGTTCCGCTCGGCCGTCGTCGACAACCGCGCCGTTCGCGCAACTGGGTCGCGCGCAACGTGCATCCGCACAAGGTGCCGGGCTACGCGGTCGTCACGCTGTCGCTCAAGAAGACCGGGGTGCCGCCGGGCGACGTGACGTCCGACCAGATGGACGCGATCGCGGACCTCGCCGACCGCTACAGCTTCGGCGAGCTGCGCGTGTCGCACGAGCAGAACCTGATCTTCGCCGACGTGAGGCAGCGCGACCTCGACGCGCTCTGGCGCGAGCTCAAGGCGCCTGGGCCTCGCGACGCCGAACATCGGCCTGCTCACCAACATCGTCTGCTGCCCCGGCGGCGACTTCTGCTCGCTCGCCAACGCCAAGTCGATCCCGATCGCGGAGGCCATCCAGCGCCGCTTCGACGACCTCGACTACCTGCACGACATCGGCGAGCTCGACCTCAACATCTCCGGCTGCATGAACGCCTGCGGCCATCACCACGTCGGCCACATCGGCATCCTCGGCGTCGACAAGAACGGAGCCGAGTGGTACCAGGTGACGATCGGCGGCACGCAGGGCGACGCACGCGGCGATCGGCAAGGTGATCGGACCGTCGTTCGCGGCGGACGAGATGCCCGACGTCGTGTCGCGCGCCTGATCGAGACGTACGTCGACATCCGGCACGAGGACGAGCGCTTCGTCGACACCGTGCGCCGCGTCGGCATCGAACCGTTCAAGGAGCGCGTCTATGCCCCAGCTCATTAAGGACGGCGCGCTCGCGCGCCGACGCGTACGTCGTCGCTGCGCGAGGCGCAGGACGCTGCGCCGACCTGCCGCGCGGCGTGCCCGTGCTCGTGCCGCTGGCGCTGTGGCAGGCGCGAGCGCGACGTCGCTCGCCGCGCGCCGGCGGCGTGGGCGTGTGGCTGGCGCCGCACGACGACCCGGCGGCGCTCGCCGCCGACCTCGCAACGCTGCCGCGTGATCGCCGTCGACTTTCCCGCAGTTCACCGACGGCCGCGGCTACTCGATGGCGCGCCTGCTGCGCGAGCGCTACGGCTACCGGGCGAGCTGCGCGCGATCGGCGACGTCCTGCGCGACCAGCTCTTCTACCTGCGCCAGGTGCGGCTTCGACGCGTTCGCGATCCGCGACGACAAGGACGCCGGCGACGCGCTGGCGGGCTTGCGCGACTTCGCGGACGGCTACCAGGCCACCGCGGCAGCGCACGCCGTGGTTCCGGCGGCGCGCCGGCGCGCCGGCCGCCGGCGACGCGAGCGCCGGCCATGAGCGCTCGCGCAACGCATCGACGCGGCCGCGGCGAGCTGCTGCGTCGCATCGCGCGCACGCACGCGCCGGCCGTGCTTCGCGTCGCAGCTTCGGCGCCGAGGACATGGTGCTGATCGACCTCATCGCGCGGCACGCGCTGCGCGATCGACGTCTTCACGCTCGACACCGGGCCGCCTGCCCGAGGAGACGCACGCGCTGATCGACCGCGCGCGCGAGCGCTACGGCCTCGCCGATCGACGTGCTATTCCCCGGACGCCGGCGCGCGTCGAGGCGTTCGTGCGCGACGAACGGCGTCAACGCGTTCTACGACAGCGTCGACCTGCGCAAGCGCTGCTGCGCGATCCGCAAGATCGAGCCGCTGCGCCGCGCGCTGGCCGGCAAGGGCGCGTGGATCACCGGCCTGCGCCGCGAGCAGTCGGTGACGCGCCGCGACCTGCCGCACGCAGGAATTCGACGCCGTGCACGGCCTGCCGAAGTTCAACCCGCTCGCCGACTGGAGCGAGGACGACGTCTGGGCGTACCTGCGCGCGCGCAACGTGCCGTACAACGCGCTGCACGACCACGGCTACCCGCAGCATCGGCTGCGCGCCGTGCACGCGCGCCGTCGCGCCCGGCGAGGACGTGCGCGCCGGCCGCTGGTGGTGGGAGCAGCCCGGAGCACAAGGAATGCGGCCTGCATCGCGCGGCCGGCCGGCCGATGCGTCGCGCCGGACCGCGACCGAGTCGACGACGTCATGACGACGCCGCGCTCGAAGTCGCGCACCGCATGCGAGCACCGCCGCACGATCGCGCCGAGCGCGGACCTCGCGCCGCGCCGACGCCGACCACCTCGACTGGCTCGAGTCCGAAGCGATCCACATCCTGCGCGAGGTCGCCGGCCGAGTGCGCGCAATCCCGCGCTGCTGTTCTCCGGCGGCAAGGACTCGCTCGTGCTGCTGCGCCTGGCCGAGAAGGCGTTCCGCCCGGGCCGCTTCCCGTTCCCGCTGCTGCACGTCGACACCGGGCACAACTTTCCCGAAGTGATCGCGTTCCGCGACGCGCGCGCCGCCGAGCTGGGCGAGCGCCTGATCGTGCGCTCGGTCGAGGACTCGATCGCGCGCGGCCGCGTCGTGCTGCAGCGCGCCGACGAGAGCCGCAACGCCGCACCAGTCGGTGACGCTGCTCGACGCGATCGCCGAGTTCGGCTTCGACGCCTGCATCGGCGGCGCGCGCCGCGACGAGGAGAAGGCGCGCGCCAAGGAGCGCATCTTCTCGTTCCGCGACGCGTTCGGCCAGTGGGACCCGAAGAACCAGCGGCCCGAGCTGTGGAACCTCTACAACGCCCGCGTCGCACAAGGGCGAGCACGTGCGCGTGTTCCCGATCTGCAACTGGACCGAGCTCGACGTCTGGCAGTACATCGCGCGCGAGCGGCTCGACGTGCCGTCGATCTACTTCGCGCACACGCGGCCGGTCGTGCGCCGCGGCGGCGCGCTGGTGCCGGTCACCGACCTGACGCCGCCGCGCGAGGGCGAGACGGTCGAGCACGCTGTCGGTGCGCTTTCGCACCGTCGGCGACATCACCTGCACCGCGCCGGTCGCGTCGGAGCGCGGCGACCGTCGAGGCGATCATCGCCGAGACCGCGGCCACCACGATCACCGAGCGCGGCGCGACGCGCCTCGACGACCAGACCAACGACGCGTCGATGGAACTGCGCAAGAAGGAGGGGTACTTCTGATGATCCGGCGACGTCGAGCATCCCGACGTGCTCGAGCACGGCGTGCTGCGCTTCCTCACCGCCGGCAGCGTCGACGACGGCAAGAGCACGCTGATCGGCCGCCTGCTGTACGACACCAAGGCGATCCTCGCCGACCAGCTCGCGGCCGTCGAGCGCACGTCCGCAGCAGCGCGGCAGCGCCGCTCGACCTGTCGCTGCTGACCGACGGCCTCACGGCCGAGCGCGAGCAGGGCATCACGATCGACGTCGCGTACCGCTACTTCGCCACGCGCGCTGCGCAAGTTCATCATCGCCGACGCGCCGGGCCACGAGCAGTACACGCGCAACATGGTGACGGCCGCCTCGCACCGCGGAGCTCGCGATCCTGCTGGTCGACGCGCGCCAGGGCGTCGTGCCGCAGACGCGCCGCCACGCGACGCTCGCGCATCTGCTCGGCATCCCGCACCTCGTGGTCGCGGTCAACAAGATGGACCTCGTCGGCTACCGCGAGGACGCCTTCGCGCGCGATCGTCGCGGACTTCCGCGCGTTCGCGCGCGCGCACCGGCATCGACGACGCGATTGCGCTTCGTGCCGCTGTCCGCGCTCGACGGCGACATGGTCGTCGAGCGCGGCGACGCACCTCGACTGGTACGACGGCCCGACGCTGCTGCAGATCCTGGAGACCGCGCCGATGCGCTCGCGCACGCGCGCACGCGCGCCGTTCCGCTTTCCGGTGCAGTGCGTGGCGCGGCCCGACGGCGACGGCGCGACGCGGCTACCTCGGCCGCGTCGAGGCGGGCTCGATCGCCGTCGGCGACGCGGTGACCGTGCTGCCGTCGGGCCGGACTACGCAGGTCGCGCGAGATCCGCACGCTGCGACGCGCGCGGCAGCTGCCGCGCGCGCGACTGCACGACGCCGTCGACGCTCGACGCTCGACGACGAGATCGACGTTTCGCGCGGCGACATGCTGGTGCGCGGCACGACGCGCCGGCGCCGGCGCGCGCGCTCGACGCGACGCTGTGCTGGTTCGACGAGCGCGCCGCTCGACCGCGCGCCGCACCTACCTGCTGCGCCACACGACGCGCGACGTGCGCGCGCGCGATCGACGCGCATCGACCACCTGTGGAACGTGTCGACGCAGCAGGCAGGAGCCGGCGCCGCGACGCGCTCGCGATGAACGACATCGGCCGGGCGTCCGGCTGGCGCTCGCGCAGCCGATCGTCGCCGACCGCTACGTGCGACAACCACGCGACCGGCAGCTTCATCCTGATCGACGAGGCGACCAACGCCACGGTCGCCGCGGGGCATGATCCGATGAGCGCCGCGCGACCGGCACCGTCTACCTGGTCGGCGCCGGGCCCGGGCGCGCCCGACCTCCTCACGCTGCGCGCGGCGCGGCTGCTCGCGGCGGCCGACATCGTGTTCCACGACGCGCTCGTGCATCCGGACACGGTCGCGCTGGCGCCGCGCGCCGAGAAGATCGCCGTCGGCAAGCGCTGCGGCCAGCCACTCGACCGCGCAGCGGTTCATCAACAAGCGGCTGGTCGACGCGGCGCGGCAGCACGCGGTCGTCGTGCGCCTCAAAGGCGGCGACCCGATGCTGTTCGGCCGCGCGCAGGAGGAGATCGCCGCGCTCGAAGCCGCCGGCATCCGCTGCGAGGTCGTGCCGGGCATCACGGCGGCGCTCGCCGCGGCGGCGGAACTCGAGACGTCGCTGACGCAGCGCGGCATCGCGCGCAGCGTGACGTTCGCCACGCCGCGCGTGGGCGACGACGAGGCGCCGAGCGAATGGGCGAACGGCCTCGCGCGTCCGATGCGGGCGCCATCTACATGGGCGTGGGCGAAGCCGCCGCGATCGCCGCGACGCTGCTCGCCGCGGGCAAGCCGCCGACGCTGCCGGTGGCGATCGTCGAAAGCGCATCGCTGCCGGACCAGCGCATCCGCTACACGACGCTCGCGGCGCTGCCGGCGCTGGCCGATGCGCGCACCACCGGGCCGCGCTGATCCTGCTCGGGCCGCAGTTCTTCGCGCGCGGCACGCGCGCGGCCGATGGCACGGCGTGCGACATGGAGCGCACCCTCGGGCCACTTGAGGCCGCGGGTTGACTGACGAGGCCAAGTCTCACGTCCCGTCAAAGCCGCATCGCGCGGCTTTTCCTGGGACCCATATATAGCCATAAGTACATTTACGATATTCAAATATAACTTAGCGAGAAATGACACCCCATCCTGCTTCAATCGACGGCATGGAGCCCAAGCCGCCGCGAGCACGCCGCTCGCGCCAGCGACGCCCCGCCTACGCGCGCCGGCATCCGTTGTATCCGTTCGCGTGGCGCACGCCCGTGCTGGTGGTCCCCGGCCTCAACGACAGCGGTCCTGCGCATTGGCAGACGCTGTGGGAGGCACGCCACCCGCAGCTGATCCGGGTCGTGCAGCCGAACTTCGCTGTGCCGGACCTCGCGCAGTGGACCGACGTGGTCGCCGCCGCCATTGCCGCCGCCCCGGAGCCGCCGATCGTCGTCGCGCACAGCTTCGGTTGCCTCGCGACCGTGCGTGCCGTCCGGCATCTGCCACGCCGCGATTGCAGGTGCGCTCTTCGTCGCGCCCGCCGACCCCGCGCACCTCGACATCGCGAACGATCTCGTCGCGGGCGCGCTGCCGGTGCCGTCGACGCTCGTCGCGAGCACCAACGACCCGTGGCTCAAGTTCGTGAAGGCGGGCGCGCTCGCCGCGCAATGGGGAAGCCGGTTCGTGAGCGCCGGCGCCATCGGGCACATCAACGCCGACTCCGGGCTCGGCGCATGGCCGGAGGGCTTCGCATTGCTGCGCGACGTGGCCGAGCGCGCGGCGGCGACCGGATCGCTGCATGCGGAACACGCGCGCGCGCAGCACGCGGCCGCCTGAGCCGTGCCAGGATGGGTGCGGAACACCGCCGAACGACGCACTCGCAGCCCGCCGCACGACACTCGTTTCTTCGTCGGGTTTTCCGGCGGCCGTCGCCGGGCCGCCCCAAGGCGGCCGCCTGACTATGAAGTTGCAGTGCCGGCCGCAAAAGGCGCAACGTCGGCTCCGCGTCATCCACCGCCCTCACGGACGCCTTTTGCGGACGTTGCTTACCCCAGCTCGAACGTCGTGATGCCGAAGATGCGCCGCAGCGGCAACGCCGGTGCGGGTCCGGTGTACATCCGCGCGGTCTCGAAGGACACGCGCATCCCGTGCCGCTCCGCCAGCGCGACACCGGCCGGATTCGTCTCCGGCACGTCGAGGAAGATCGGCGCGCCGGCCGGAAGCCGTGCCTGCAGCGCGACGAACAGCGCATCCGCGACGCTCGCGTCGTCCGCGAACAGCGGGCCGATCTTGTACCCGGTGCGGCACGGCCGCACGACGCCGTAGCCGGTCACGCGGCCCTGCCCCATCGTCGCCAGCGTACGGCCCTCGGGTTGCGCGATCCACGCGCGCACGAACGCGCTCCGCTCTTCCGGAAAGCAGCCGCGGTCGTACGCGACGATGTCCGCCACCGCGCACGCCGACAGCGGCACGATGCGTGCATCGAGCGTTCCGGTGGAGGTCACCGTGCCTTCGTAGCGGACGTTCCGGCAGGCGAGCGCGAAACCCGACTTCCGATAGTTGGCCTGCTGCGCAACGACGCCGTCGAGTCCGACGTTGCGGCCGGCGAGATGCGCGAGCCCGGCATTCCACAGTGCGATGCCGTGACCGCGCCCGCGCAGGTCCGCCCGCACGATGTACAAGCCGACGAAGCCGAACGTCGCGCCGTACCGGACGGCGGAGATCGTCGCGACCGGCGCGCCATCGATCTCGCCGACCAGGAACCCGCCCGGGTCCGCGGCATGAAAGCTCGCGGCGTCATGCAGCCCGGGATTCCAGCCTTCGGTCGCGGCCCAGTCGATGGCGACATCGAGATCGGCGCGGTCCATCGTGCGGATCGCGAGCGCGGACGTCATGGCGATCCCTTCACTTGGGCGTTGCGTTGGCGAGCGCGACGTCGACCGCCGCGAGAATCACGTCGGCGCGCGGGAAAGGCGCGTCGGAGAACCACAGCGCCCACGGCAATCCGCCAGGATACGGAATGGCCGCCGTCAGGTGATCCGCATCGACCACGCCGAGCAGCCGTCCGCCCGGCGGCACCTGGTCGCGCGCGAGCAGCATGCCGTCGTTGTAGCGCGACCGCGATGCGAGCAACGCGTGCGGCAGCACGAGCACCGCCGAGAGCCGCTCCGGCCTGCGGCACCGTCACCAGCGCATACAGCGGAACGCCGATGGCCGCGCCGTGCGCGTCCCACCACGCGGCGCGGCGCGCGGGCGTGAGCTCGCCGACAGGATCGCCCTCGCTGGTCGCGCATCCGGAAGGCGGCAGAAGACCGTAGAACGCCCGGTATGCGAACGCCAGCGAATCCGCGAGCGGACTCCCGCGAAACGCGCCGGCAATGCCAATGACGGCCACCGTGCGCGCGGCGAGATCGGGCCGCGCAACCATCAGCGCGAGCGCGTCGGCGATCCCTTTTGAATGTCCGACCAGCACGAGCGATCGTCCGTCCGGCGGCAACCGGTCGATCTGCGCGGCGAGCCGCAGCGCATTCTGGCTGATGCCGTCGCGCGCGCCGACCTCCATGATGTCGACGGCGAATCCCGCGCCGCGCGCGGCCGCCGCGACATCCGCGAACGAGTGGATGCCCGGATAGCACGCGGCGAGAAAGCCGGGCACGAGGAGGATCCGGTAGCGATCCGCCGCGGCGGGCGCCGCCGCGGGCGCAGGCACCTCGCCCGCAAAGCGGTAGAGCCGCCGCGTGCACGTGTCGCCGGCCATGCCGGGGCGCGCGCACAACGTGGCGCGGTAGGCGCCGCGCAGGTCGGTGGCGCTCGCGAGCCCTTCGGGCAGTTCCGCGGCAACGTCGCGATCTGGCAGGACCGGGAACGCGCACCCGGCGAGCGCGATCAGCGCCGCCAGCACGCCTGCGCTGCGCGCCTCGAGGTCGAGCACCGCGCCCGCATCCAGCGTCGAGCGTCGGATAGCGCGCGGCGACGCCGTGCATCGAGCGACGCGCGCGCCGTGGCACGACGCGCAGCTCTTGCCCGGCGTCAGGCGCGGTCGCCACAGTCTCGCTGCGCTGCGACCCACAGAATCGCCGGGATTTGCCAGCGTCGTCGCGCCTGCATCGCGCGCACGTCCGGCCCGCGAACGTGATTCCGGAGCGCAGCGCCATTGGAGAGCGGAAGCGTCTGCGCTGCTCCCGCGCGCAGCGCCGGCCGCGCAACACGCGACGACGAGCGCCGATCGCGAGACGCGCGCCCGCAAGTGCGCGGCATCAGGTCACCGTCAGCGCGACACGTTCGCTCTCGCGCTGCCGCGCATCGTCGACCCATCGAACACCAGTTCGCCCGACGCGCGCGCGGTGACGAAGAAACGCAGGTATGGATTGGCGGCGAAGCCCGAACTCATCTGCGCGATGAACACTGGTTCGCCGTCGTAGACGCAGCGTAAACGTCGCGGATGCACGTTGCGCGCAATCGCCTGGCCCGATGTCGTCGGTGCGATAGCCCGTCTCCATCGGATGCCGGACCTGGACCCGTACCTCGAACGGTTCCCCGCGCAGTACGCGGCTGCGATGTTGACGCGGATGGTCATCGGCGGCACGTAACACCCGGTTCGGGCCCGGACGACGTGGCATGGCGCGGCGGTGTGCACCGGGTGCAAGGCGCCGAAGCGAAGCGAGGGTCGGTCCCCGCGCGAACTTGCCAACGCCGCAATCGGTGCGGAGCGCTCGCCGGACGGGCGCGAATCGGGCGTTGCGGACCACTAGGTCCGTCCATGCAGCCGGCGAGCGTGACGACCACCTCGGCCGCGGTCGCGTACAGCGCGCCATCGGACAACTCGGCGACGACGACGATCTGCTGCGTTCCGGCGAGGCGAATGCGCGCGTCCACCTCGACCCGTTCGACGGCGAGAGGAAACTCGAACACGGCCAGGTCCGGCACCGGATTCGTCTCGGCAAACACGCGCAGCGCGCGCACGGTAGGACCTGGCGCGAACGGACCGGGAACGACGATGCGCATCGGCACCGGCGAAGCCGTTGTCGGCCAGCGCCGGCAGCTCGAGGCGCACCCGTCCTTCGCGCGGCACGCGTCCCGCGAGATAGGCGGCCAGCGCGGGTATCGTCCGGCAGCGGCGCGCGGACAAGGACAGCGGCGCGCACGCGATGGCGAGCAGCGCACCTGCGCGTTGCAGCAACCTCCGGCCGTCTGGAGCACGACGCGCGCCGCAGTGCGCGGATCCGTTGCACAGCAGCGGATATCCGCTCATCGCAGCGTGACCAGATAGGCGACGACGTCCTCGACTTCCGCGCGCGACAGGATCGGCTTGCCGCGATAGTGCTCGGCGGCGACGCGATCGAGACCGTCGACGCGGTAGTAGCTCGGCATCACCGTGTCGGGATTCACGCGCATGTTGTCGGCGACGCGCAGCCGCAATTGCGCGGGGGTGAGGCGCGTGGCCACGCCGGCGAGCGACGGGCCGACGTTGCCCGGGAAAGCGGACCTCGGCGTCCGGCACCGCGTGGCACAGCACGCAATTCGCCGCGCTCGCGCGCGACCGAGCAGCGCGCTGCCTCGCGTCAGCGTCGCCGGGCGCTGCCGCCAGCGGCTCGCGCGATGCCGTCACCGTCGACCGCAACGGCGGCCAGCGGGCCGCCGTGCCGAGCCTGACGCGCACTCCGCGAGCAGCTATGGCGATCGCCACCCCGAGCGAACCGCGTGCGACGCGGTCGCGCAGCCCGTGTGCGCGGCGTGGTGCTCGCCCGACGTCATGCCTTCGACCAGCGCCATCTACCGGATCTGCGCAGCGGCAGCGTACGCATCGGCTTGCCCGTCGCCGCGACGATCGCGTTGAGCACCGCCGGCGCCACGACGCAGATCGTCGGCTCGCCGACGCCGCCCCAGAAGTCGTACGTCGGCACGATCACCGTCTCGACCTTCGGCATCTCCGCGAGCCGCAGGATCGGGTAGGTGTCGAAGTTGGTCTCGACGATGCGCCCGTTGTCGACCGTGCAGTTCGCCGTAGAACGCGGCGGAGAGGCCGTAGGCGACCGAGCCCTCGACCTGCGCGGCGATCTGGTCCGGGTTCACCGCGTGGCCGCAGTTCGAGCGCGAGCACCATGCGGTGCACCTTGACCTTGCCGTCGGCGCTGACCGACACCTCGGCCACCGCCGCCGAATAGCTGCCGTAGCCCATGAACTGCGCGATGCCGCGATGGACGCCTGGCGGCAGCGGCGTGCCCCAGTCGGCCTTCTCCGCCGCGGCGTTCAGCACCGCGAGGTGCTTCGGGATGCTTGCCCATCAGCGCGCGGCGGAACTCGAGCGGGTCCTTGCTTCGCGGCCTTCGCGGCCTCGTCGATGAAGCACTCCAGGTACACGCCGTTCTGGTTCGTGTTGACGCCGCGCCACGGGCCCACCGGCACGTGCGTGTTGCGCATCGCGTACTCGATCGAGCAGGTTCGGCACCGTGTATCCCATCTGCGCGTCGCCGGGCTTCTCGTAGTAGCCCTGCAGCTGCCGGTCGTCCTTGCCGTCCTGCGCGGCCGCCGGGTTGTTGAACGCGTTGATCGACTGGCCGACACGCGCAAGTGCAGCGCGACGAGGTTGCCCTGCGGCGTCGATGCCCGGCGCCATCCGGCACTGCGAGATCGGCCGGTAGAAATCGTGCGTCATGTCCTCTTCGCGGCTCCAGATCAGCTTGACCGGAACGCCCGGGCAACTCCTTCGCGATCTGCCACGGCCTGCCGCACGTAGTCCTGCGCGCCGCCGCGCCGGCCGAAGCCGCCGCCCAGTGTGTGCTTGTAGACCTCGCACTGCTCGAGCGGCAGGCCGGACTGCCTCGGACAGCGCGGCGAGCGCGGCCTCGCCGTTCTGCGTCGCCACCCACGCCTCGGCGCGGTCCGCCGTGAGCCGGACCGTGCAGTTCATCGGCTCCATCGTCGCGTGCGCGAGGAACGGCGTGCTGTAGACGGCCTCGACCTTCTTCGCCGCGTCGGCGATCGCCTTCGGCGTGTCGCCTTCGTTGCGCATGCGCGTACGCGCTGGCGGCGTTGAGGCCTTCCTTCAGATGCGCGGCGATGGTCCGCGCTGCGTCCGCGTCGCGTTGCGGACCTTCGTCCCAGACGATCGGCAGCGCCTCGAGCGCCTTCTTCGCGCGCCACCACGTGTCGGCGACGACGGCGACCGTCGGTCGTTCACCTGCACGACGCGCTTGACGCCCGGGCATGCCGGCGATCTTCGTCTCGTCGAAGCTCACGAGCTTGCCGCCGAACACCGGGCAGTCCTTGATCGCCGCGCACAGCATCCCGGGCAGCTTGACGTCGATCGCGTAGACGAGGCTGCCGTTCAGCTTCTCGGCGCCGTGTCGAGTCGCTTCATCGGCTTGCCGGCGATCTTCCACTCGCGCGGGTCCTTCAGCTTGATGCTCTTCGGATCCGGCGGCGCCAGCTTCGCCGCTGCCGCGCGCGACCTTGCCGTAGCGTCGTCGTGCGGTTCCGACTTCGCGTGCGTGATGACGCCGTTCGCGACCGTCAGCTCGGCGACCGGCACTTTCCACTCGTCGGCCGCAGCCTGCAACAGCATCATCCGCGCGGCCGCGCCGCCGCGCCGGACGTAGTCCTCGGAGGTGCGGATGCCGCGGCTGCCGCCGGTGCCCATCTCGCCCCACACGCGCTTGCTGCGCGAGGTTCTCGCCCGGCGTCGGCAACTCGGTCGCGACCTTCGTCCAGTCGCACTCGAGTTCCTCGGCGACGAGCTGCGCGAGGCCGGTCAGCGTGCCCTGCCCCATCTCCGAGCGGGCGATGCGGATCACGCACGTGTCGTCGGGCTTCGACGACGACCCAGGCGTTGATCTCGGCGGGTGCCGTGCGGCGCGCTGTGCGGCGCGGTGCGCGCCGCCGAACGGCAGCGGCAGGCCGAGCGCCAGTCCGCCGCCCGCGGCGGCGGAACGTCACGATGAACCTGCGGCGCGACGAGGTTCGTGCCCGTGATCGCGAGGTTTCGTCGATGCGTCATGGTCGATGTCCTCGGTCAGCGGGATCTGGCGGCGGATTCGTCGGCGCGCCTTCGGCGCGGCCGCCGGCGCGCGGCGGCCAGTGTGCACCGCCGCGCGGATGCGCTGGTACGTGCCGCAGCGGCAGATGTTGGTCATCGCCGCGTCGATCTCGGCGTCGCTCGGATTCGGATTCTTCGCGAGCAGCGCCGCGCGGCCATGATCTGCCCGGACTGGCAGTAGCCGCACTGCGGGACGTCGAGCGCGAGCCACGCTTTCTGCACCGGCGTGCGAACTGGTCGGGCGACAGGCCTTCGATCGTCACGATCCGGTCGGTCGGCTTTGAGCGCGCCGACCGGCAGCGAGCACGAGCGGACCACGTCGCCGTTCAAGTGCACCGAGCACGCGCCGCACTGCGCGACGCCGCAGCCGAACTTGGTGCCGGTCAGTCCGACCTGCTCGCGCATCACCCACAGGAGCGGCGTATCCGACTCGACGGTGACCTCGCGCACCTTGCCGTTGATGTTGAGTTTGGCCATGGAGCGTCCGATGGGTTTCCTGGAAATTTCGTGAGGGCCGGCGCGGACCGGCGTTATCGGTCAATCGGCACCGAGGTCTTCATGCTGCGCTGCGGCATGTTGACGCAGGGCGACGCGCAACTGTACTGCAATCGATGGCTCGCTGCGCGATCCCGTTGCGCCGTACCGCGTGGACAGTTCGCGCGCGCCAGGCATTCCGGCGCGACCGTACGGAATCTAGTCGACGGCGCCGAACGCGCCGCGCCGCACGAAGACCTTGCCGATCTCGACCGCCGGCACGATCGTGAGCGCTGCGGCGCCCACGATCGCCCAGTCGACGAGCGTCAGCGGGTACGTGCCGAACGGCGCGCGCAGCACCGGCAGGTAGACGACGACCGCGAGCAGCGCCAGTTCCCACGCGACGGCCAGGTTGAGCCAGCGATTGGCGAACGGACGCCGCACGATCGAATGCCGGTCGGAGCGGAAGTTGTACGCGTTGACGAGCTGCAGCAGCACGAGGCACACGAAGGTCATCGTCATCGCTTCGGCCGCGCTGCGCCCCGACTGCAGCGCCCAGGTGAACAGCGCCAGCGTGACCGCCGCCACCCACGCGCCGCCCACCAGCATCAGCGCGACGACCGGTCGCGTGAATACACCCACCCGAGGGTCGCGCGGCTTGCGGCGCATCAGGTCGTCCTCGGCCGGATCCACGGCGAGCGCCAGCGCGGGCAGGCCATCGGTGGCCAGGTTCACGTAGAGGATCTGCACGGCGGTCAGCGGCAGCGGCAGGCCGGCGAGCGTAGCCACGGCCATGAGCCCGATCTCGCCGATGTTCGACGAGAGCAGGAACATGAGGTACTTGCGGATGTTCCCGAAGATGCCGCGGCCCTCCTCGATCGCCGCGACGATCGACGCGAAGTTGTCGTCGGTCAGCGTCATCGCGGCCGCCTCCCGCGCGACGTCGGTGCCGCCGATGCCCATCGCGACGCCGATGTCGGCCTTCTTGAGCGCCGGCGCGTCGTTGACGCCGTCGCCGGTCATCGCGACGACCTGGCCCTGTCCCTGCAGCGCGGTGACCACGCGCAGCTTGTGGGCGGGCGAGACCCGCGCATAGACGTCGATGTCGGCGACACCGCGCGCGAGGCTGGCGTCGTCCATCGCGTCGAGTTCGGTCCCCGTCACCACGCGGCCGGTGGTCAGGATGCCGAGTTCGCGCGCGATCGCCTGCGCGGTGAGGGGATGGTCGCCGGTGATCATGACGACCGCGATGCCGGCGTGCCGGCACGTGGCGACCGCCGCGCGCGCCTCCGCCCGCGGCGGATCGAGCATGCCCACGAGCCCGACGAACGTCAGGTCGTGCTGCGCGTTCGCGGGCGTTGCGTCGGAGCGTGTCGCGACCGCGAGCACGCGCAGCGCGTGCCCGGCCATGGCGTGCGCGGCGGCGATGATCGCGCGCCGGCCGGCGTCGTCGAGCGGCCGCACGCCATCGGCGGTACGCTGGTGCGCGCAGTCGGCGAGCAGGACCTCGGGTGCGCCCTTCGCATGGGCGACGACGCCCGCCGGCGTCGCGTGCAGCGTCGTCATCCGCCGCGTCTCGGCCGCGAACGGAATCTCGTGGACGCGCGCGAACTGCGCGTCAAGCTCGTGCTTGTGCCAGCCGGCCTTGGCCGCGGCGACGACCAGCGCGCCTTCGGTCGGGTCGCCCTGCACGTGCCACGTATTCTGCGCGGCGTCGCGAACCAGGCGCGCGTCGGAGGCGAGCACCGCCACCTGCAGCAGTTCGTCCAGCACGGCGGAGCGCGGTGTCGGTGCGCCGTCGCGCGTGAACTCGCCCTCGGGATCGTACCCGGCGCCGCTCACGTCGACGAAATGGCCGTCCACGAAGAACCTGCGGGCGGTCATCTCGTCGCGGGTCAGCGTGCCGGTCTTGTCGGAGCAGATGACCGACGTGCTGCCAAGCGTCTCGACGGCCGCCAGCCGCCGCACCAGCACACGGCGCCGGACCAGCCGCTGCACGCCGAGCGCCAGCGAGATCGTCACGACCGCCGGCAGCGCTTCCGGCACCACGGCGACCGCCAGTGCGATGCCGAACACCAGCATCTCGACGAACGGCAGGCCGCGCACGAGCCCGGCCGCGACGATGACGACGACGATCACGAGCGATGCGCGCAGGAGTATCGAACCCAGGCGGTCCAAGTTGCGCTGCAGCGGCGTCTGGCCCGACTCGACGGTCTCGAGCAGCCGCGCGATGCGACCGAACTCGGTGCGCATGCCGGTTGCGACGACGAGCGCGGTCGCGCGACCGAGCGTGATCGGCGTGCCCGCGAACACCATGTTCGTGCGATCGCCGATCGGCAGCGACGGATCGGGAAGTTCGGCCGCCGCCTTGTTCGCCGCGAGCGACTCGCCGGTCAGTACGCCCTCCTGCGCGGCGAGCGCCGCCGCGGACAGGAGCCGCGCGTCGCCGGCGACGCGGTCGCCCGCGCGCAGCACCAGCACGTCCCCCGGCACGAGATCGCGCGCCGGAATCGCGGTCTCGCGCCCGTCGCGCAGCACCCGCGCCTCGGGTGCGGTCAGCGAGCGCAGCGCTTCCATCGACCGCTCCGCGCGAAACTCCTGCACGAACCCCAGCAGCACGGCCAGCGTCACGATGACGGCGATGGCGACGGCCTCGACCGCATGACCCAGGATCGCGGACAGCACGATCGCGACGATCAGGATCAAAACCAGCACGCTGCGCAGCTGCGCCACGAGCACCGACCACCAGGCGACGCGATGCGGCGCGGTCAATTCGTTGGGGCCGTATCGGGCGAGCCGCCGGCGCGCCTCGTCGCCCGACAGGCCGGCGCGATTCGCAGCGAGGTCCGCGAGCAGCCGCTCCAGCGGAACCGAATGCGGCTGCCGCGATGGCAGGCGGAGATGACGTGCCCGGCGGCGGCGCGCGCAAGGTGTGCGTTGGCATCAGCCCGATGCGCCGCCGCGGCGCGCGAACAGTGCCCACACGCCGGCACCCGCGAGCAACGTACCGCCGCACCGGTTGAACCTGCGCTGCGCCGACGGCGAGGCGAGCATGCGCCGCGCGGTGGCGGCGAAAGTCGCATAGAGCGCCGCGTTGATCGTCGCGAGCGTGACGAACGTGATCGCCAGGAGCCACAGCTGGGGCGGCAGCGGATGATCCGCACGCAGGAACTGCGGCAGGAACGCGACGAAGAAAATGATGCCCTTCGGATTGAGCGCGGTGACCGCGTACGTGTTGAGGAACAGGCGTCGCGTCGACGCGAGCGGCACGGGCAGGGTCGCGTCCGGCATCGCGACGCCGGAGCGCCACATCCTGACCCCGAGATAAATGAGATAGAGGCCACCCGCCCACTTCACCGCGGTGAACAGGAGCGCCGACGTCGCGAGCAGCGCGCCCAGGCCCACGAGCGACAGCACGAGCGCCGTGGAGTCGCCCAGGGCGACGGCCGCGACCAGCGGCACGTTCGCGCGGCGGCCGTGCGTGAGCGAATAGCCGATGACCGTCAGGATCGTCGGTCCGGGGATCACCAGCAGCACCGCGGAGGCCGCGGCAAACGCGAGCCAGGTTTCGAACGACATCGCAACCCTCTCGAAGCGGCAACCGCCACCCCGTCCATCTTACCGGCCATCCGTGACCCGCCCAAGCATCCCCCGGGGCCGCGCGCACGGTGTTTGCGCGCGGTCATGCCGGCGCCCGGGACGCTCACGCTAAACTGCCCGCTCGCCGGCGCATCGGATCCATGGCCGGCACGCGCGCGCGACTGCTGCCCATGGACCGCACCCACCTCACCCGTTTTGCGCTGCTGTCGATCGCGGCGGCCATCGTCACGATCGCACTGAAGACGATCGCCTGGTACGTCACCGGGTCGGTGGGCCTTCTGTCCGATGCGCTCGAGTCGATCGTCAATCTGGTGGCGGCCATCGCGACGCTGTGGCTCCTCTACCTGTCGGCCCGGCCGCCGGACCAGCGTTATGCCTACGGCTACTCGAAGGCCGAGTACTTCGCGAGCGCCTTCGAAGGCGGCCTCATCCTGATCGCGGCGCTGGCGATCGCCTGGACCGCGATCCAGCGACTGCTCCACCCGCAGCCGATCGAGCAGGTCGGCGTCGGCCTCGCCGTGTCGATCGCGGCAACCCTCGTGAACTTCGTCGTCGCGCGCAAGTTGAAGGGTGCCGCGGAGCAGCACAACTCGATCGCGCTCGAGGCCGATGCGCATCACCTGATGACCGATGTCTGGACATCGGTCGGCGTCGTGATTGCCGTGTTCGCCGTCGCCGTGACCGGGTGGGTCTGGCTCGACCCGGTGATCGCGCTGGCGGTCGCCGTCAATATCGTGGTCACCGGCGTGTCGCTGCTGCGCCGGTCGGCGTTCGGCCTCATGGACCAGGCACTTGCGCCGGAAAGCGTCGCGCGGATCGAAGCGGTGCTCGCGCGCTACCGCGGGCCGGAGGTCGAGTTCCACGCGATCCGCACGCGCGCCGCGGCCGGCCGCTCGTTCGTGTCGATGCACGTGCTCGTGCCCGGCGACTGGACGGTCCAGCGCGGCCATGACCTCGTGGAGGCGCTCGAGCACGAGATCGCGCTCGCGGTGCCCGGCACCGCCGCGATCACGCACATCGAACCGCGCGAGGATCCCGTGTCGTACAAGGACGAGGCGCTCGATCGCGTCGTCGGTACTCCACCTGCGCCGGGTTGAAGTCCGCGGAGTGCGTCAACGACCGTCGTTGCGGGGCCGCGAGGCGCCGCCATGGCGCGCGGCGTCCGCGCCCGGCTCCGGACCCACGATGTGCGACGAGTCGAGGTAGGCCTCTTCCTCCGGCGTGGGACCGACCACCGCGCGCCGGGCCCGGTCACGCGCCAACGCGAGCGCGCGGCGCCGGCGTACCGCGTAGGCGGCCCCGCCGGCCACCACGGCCACGATCAGGAGCAACCACCACAGCGCGCGCATTTCCATGGGCCCTCCGGAAAACGCTGTTCGTGCGCACGACGGCGTCGCGCGGCGCGCACGGCATGAACGCGCGATCATAGTCGCCGCAGCGCGCCGCCGCCACTGGCAACGGGCGCGGACGCCCTGCTTGCGGACCGGATCGCCGCGCGCGTTGCGCGCACGGCACCGCGCAACGGCGGCGTTACAATCGAGAATCCCACGACGTGTTTGCGTCGCCCTGCCGGACTCGATGCCGCTCCCGCTCTTCACCCTGCCCCCCCGCGACCAGCGCGACTGGATCGCGCACCGGCTCGCGCGCCCGGCACCCGTGGAGGCCACGGGACGAGCGACGGCTTCAGGCTTCCCGGACGCGAAGGCCGCGTCACGCCCGCCGCGGTACTGGTTCCCCTGGTCAATCGCCGGGGCGGTCTCACGCTGCTGCTCACGCAACGCAGCGCCGACCTCCCCGACCATCCGGGGCAGATCAGTTTTCCGGGCGGGCGCGTCGAGGCGGACGACGAATCGCACGCGCACGCGGCGCTGCGCGAGACGCGCGAGGAAGTGGGCCTGACCGAGTCGCGGGTGGCCGTGCTCGGGGAACTCCCGCACTACGAGACCGTCACCGGATTCCGCGTGACGCCGGTGGTCGGCTGGGTCGAGCCGCCATTCGTGCTGACAGCCCGATCCGGTCGAGGTCGCCGAGGTGTTCGAAGTGCCGCTCGCGTTCGTGCTCGATCCCGCGAACCAGCAGCGCCACTTCCGGATGCTGGGGGACGTGCGGCGCGACTACTGGGCCATTCCCTACGGCGAACGCAACATCTGGGGTGCGACGGCGGCGATGCTGATGATGCTCGACCGCACGCTGCGCGCACCGCCCTGACCGTCGGGGCGAATCGGCGCGCGCGCCGGGCGCAGGTCGCGGACGCGGCGCGGCGCCCCGCCGGCGGCGTCTAGCGCGGCGCCGGCGGCAGGTTGCCGACGATGCACCCGATGGTGCCGTCGTTGCCGGCGCCGAAGAACGCGGTGAGGCTCTCGCTGTACTGCGCCGGCGAGATCGTGCGCGCGTAGAGCCGCGACGTCTGGTCGAGCCAATAGTCGTACGAGTTGCCGCCTGCGCCGCCCATCAGCGGATCGGCAAGCTGGTAGCGGCCGAGCTGCAGCGGCGCGCACGCACGCGACACCTGGTTGACGAAGCCGTTGAAGCCGGTGGCGGCACGGTTGTTGTACGCGTCCGGCGCGCAGCCGATGACGAGCAGCGCAGGCAGTACGAGCGCGGCGACACGGAGGAAGCGACGAGGCATGGCAGCCCTGGCAGGAAGTGCGCGGAACGTGCAGTCTGGCACGACCCCGGCCGCATCCGCCAGGCGCGCCTGACGTGGCACAATCGGCGACCGTCATCCCGACCTGCGAGACTCCGTTGCTGACCCGCACCGCCCCGGCGCTTCGCCACCTGACGAGCCTGTCGCCCCACGGGTTCCACCGCGTCGCCTACTACGAATGGGGCGATCCGGCGAACGATCGCGTGGTCGTGTGCGTGCATGGGCTGTCCCGCAACGGTCGGGACTTCGACGTGCTGGGCGAGGCGCTGGCGCCCACCCACCGCGTGCTCGCGGTCGACCTGCCCGGGCGTGGCCGGAGCGCATGGCTCGACGATCCCAGCGACTACGCGTTTCCAACCTACCTGACCACGCTGACCGCGCTGATCGCGCGCAGCGGCGCCACCGCGGTGAGCTGGGTGGGCACGTCGCTCGGCGCGCTCCTTGGCATCGTGATGGCGGCGCAGCGCGGCTCGCCGCTCGCCCGGCTCGTCGTCAACGACGCCGGCCCGACGATCGAGGCGTCGGCGCTCGCGCGCATCCGCGACTACCTGGGACTCGACCCGGCGTTCGCGTCGTTCGCGGAGGCCACGGCGTACATCCGGGCCGTGTCGGCGCCGTTCGGCCCGCTGACCGATGCGCAGTGGGAACACCTGACGCGCACGACCGTCGCGCAGCGCGACGATGGACGCTGGGGTCTCACCTACGATCCGAAGATCGCCGTGCCGTTTCGCTCGACCGCGGCGCCGCCCGACCTGTGGCCGGTCTGGGATGCGATCCGCTGTCCGACGCTCGTGCTGCGCGGCGCCCGGTCGGACCTGCTGTCGCCGGCGACGGTGCAGGAGATGGCCGCACGCGGCCCGAAGCCCGCCATCGTGGAGTTCCCCGGCATCGGCCACGCGCCGACGCTCCTCGCGGCGGACCAGTACGATCCCGTCGTGGCGTTTCTGCGCCGAACCGACTGACGGCGCGGCGCAGGCGCCATGCCGGCCGCTTCCCGCGCCGCCGATCGCTTACAATCCCCGCAGCGCGCGCAAGCCCGATGCCGCGCGTCGCCCCATGGCCCTAGCCCTTTCGCTCCCGCCGCTCGACGCCCATCCGGCCAATCCGCCGGAAATCCGCATCGCGAAGGTGCGCCCGTGGCTCGAGGAAACCGCGCGCCGCGACCCCGTCGGCGCCGCGCGCCTGATCGGCGACGCACTCGCCGCGACCAACCGCGTCGCCATGAGCGACTCGAAGCGGCTGGAACTGGCCGAACAGTACTGGGACACCGCCGCGCTGCTGTGGCCCGGGCTGGAGAAGGAATTCGCGCGCGCGTCGCATCCGCTGTCCGGGCCGGCGCTGGAGGCGGCGAAGGCGGCGCTGACCCTCGCGAACGAACTTGCGACCGCGTACAAGCACCTGCTCGCCAGCGAGGCGGGCAAGCGCATCGCGCTGGGCGGCCAACGGCTCATGGTGGCCCTCGTGCATCGCTGCCTCCAGTGCACGGCGCGCGTTCTGGTCAACAGCTACCTGTCCTACGCCCCCGTGCCGGGTCGCACGTGGCACGACGCGCACGCGATCTACGCGTTCGCCCGCGATCGCAACATCCACCTCATTCCGGTCGCGCCGGACCAGCCGGAGGCCACACCCGAGCGGCTCACGATCCAGTCGCTGCTGCTGGCGCTCGCCAATCCCTACGGCTTCCTGCCGGGCCAGCTCCCCGTCGTGCTGCGTTACGTGCAGGAGTACGCCCACTGGGCGAAGCTCACCGACGTCGTCCCGGTGCACCGGATGGCCAAGGCCGTCGCGATCGTGCCCGTCGGGCACGATTTCCCGCCGTTTTCGGCGAACAAGGGCGGCTCGATCGAGGGCAGCAAGCTGTTCCTGCTCACGTTCGACCTGGCATTCCAGATCCAGGAGCAGATCCGTGCGCTGGAAGCCGGCGGCGAAATGCCCGCGGGCGCCGGCCGCGACGCCGCGGCGCGCCACCAGTACCTCTCGCTGCTGAAGCGGCTGCTGCGGCAGTGGGCCATTCCGCCGGCGCGCCAGTTCAACCGCCTGCCGTCGCGCGCGCGCGTCGTCACGTGCTCGGGGCTCGCGGGCGTCTGGCAGTACAGCCGCGGCGTGCACGCGGGCGTGTCGCCGCGGCCCAATGGCCTGCCGCCGATGGCCAACTGCCAGGTGATCAATCACACGCCGGCCGGATACGCGCTGCGCCAGACCGACTCCGCGCCGACGGCGCTGCGCATCGGCGATCTCGTCGCGCTGCGCATCGAGGGACGCAACAGCCTGCAGGTCGCGCTCGTGCGCTGGTTTCGCAACACGTTCAAGGGCAGCGGCCTCGAGTTCGGCTGCGAATTGCTGTCCGACAATCCGGAAGCCGCGGCGGCCGCCGCCGAGGGCGCGCAGCCCGGGTCGCTGCATCCGGTCGTCGTGCTGCCGGCCGACACACCGGCAGGCCCCGACGCCGCGCCCGCCGCAGGTGCTGGTGCCGGCCGGTGCGTTCCAGCTGGAACAGGCGGTCGCGCTGAAGCGCCAGAGCGAGACGGGCTACGCGGTGCTGACCAAGCTCGTCGAGCAGGGCCCCGGCTACGAGCTCTACGAGTTCGTCGCGGTCGGCTAGCCGCAGCGCGTGCAGGCGTCCCCACCTCCCGCGGCCGTCGCGGTCGCGGCGCGGGTCACGATCGCCGGCATGGTCGCCCTCATGCTGCTCGAAGTGCTCTGGGAACTGGTGCTGGCGCCGCTGCCCGGCGGCCGCTGGCTCGCGGTGAAGGCGCTGCCGCTCGCGGTGCTGTTGCCCGGCGTCGCGCGCGGCGCGCGCCGGCCCCGGCAATGGCTCGCGCTGATCGTGCCGTGGTATCTCGCCGAAGCGCTGGTGCGCGCGCTGACCGAACCGGGCCGCTATGGATTGGTGGCGGGCATGGCCGCGGCGCTGGCGGTGATCACCTTCGCGGCCACGCTGGCGTGGTTTCGGGCCGAGGACCGCGCGCACGCCTGAACGCGCGTTGCGCGCGGCGTGGTGCGCTCCGCAGCGGGCGCCGCATCTTGCTTCAGGCCGAAGGGCCGACCTCGGGTGCCTTCGCGACGCCGGCGCCGGTGAGCCCCTTCGGCATCGGAAACGTCACCCCTTCCACGACGCCCGTGAGTTCGGTGACGCCGAGCGCGCCCAGTTCCTTCAGGCGCGCGACCACCTGCCGGACCAGGACCTCGGGCGCGGACGCACCGGCGGTCACGCCGATGCGCCGCTTGCCGGCGATCCATTCCGGCCGCAGTTCCTCGGCGCGGTCGATCATCCACGCGGGCACGCCGCGCACCGAGGCGACTTCGCGCAGGCGATTCGAGTTGGAACTGTTGGGGCTGCCGACGACGATCACCGCGTCCACCTGCGGCACCAGCGCCTTCACGGCATCCTGCCGGTTCTGCGTCGCGTAGCAGATGTCGTCGCGCTTCGGTCCCACGATCGCGGGAAAGCGCGCCTTCAGCGCATCGACGATCGTCGCGGCGTCGTCCACGGACAGCGTGGTCTGCGTGACGTAGGCGAGCTGTCCGGGATCGCGCACCGCCAGGCGCGCGACGTCGTCGACGGAGTCGACGAGATGGATGCCGGACGTCGACCTGTCCCATCGTGCCCTCGACCTCCGGATGGCCGGCGTGGCCGATCATCACGATGTCGCGTCCCTGCTCGCGCATCTTCGCGACCTCGATGTGCACCTTCGTCACCAGCGGGCACGTGGCGTCGAACACGACCGAGTCCGCGCGCCTCCGCTTCGGCGCGCACGGCCTTCGCCACGCCGTGCGCGGAGAACACCACCGTCGCGCCCGGCGGCACCTCGTCGAGGTCCTCGACGAACACGGCGCCCTTCGCGCGCAGGTCGTCGACGACGAACTTGTTGTGGACGACCTCGTGCCGGACGTAGATCGGCGCGCCGAACTGCGCGAGCGCCTGCTCGACGATCGCGATCGCGCGATCGACGCCGGCGCAGAAGCCGCGCGGGTTGGCGAGGATGATGTTCATGGGCGGTCATGGTTCGTTCCCGGCCGGCGCGGCGATCGTGCGGCCGCGGGCGAAAGCTGTCGAGGATCAGCAACGCGGCGCCGACGCTGATCGCGCTGTCGGCGACGTTGAACGCGGGCCACGACCATCCCTGGTAGTGGAACAGCAGGAAGTCGGTGACACGGCCCAGCGTCAGGCGGTCCCACAGGTTGCCGAGCGCGCCGCCGATGATGAGTGCGAGGCCGGTGCAGAAGAACCGGCTGCCGCCGCGGCGCAGCAGGTACACCATGAACGCGCAGGCGACGACGGCGATCGCCGCGAAGAACCAGCGCTGCCAGCCGCCAGCGCCGGCCAGGAAGCTGAACGCCGCGCCCGTGTTGTACGCGAGCACGAGGCTGAAGAACGACGTCACCGGCAGCGCCTCGCCTTCGCGGAAGAGCGCGGTCACCCACGCCTTGGTCGCCAGGTCGAGCACGATCACGACCGCCGACAGCACGAGCCAGCGCTGCCAGCCCGGGGCCGCGCGCAGGGGACGCGAGGTCGGCGGGTGTCGTCATGGCCGCGTGGGGAGCGTCAAGGCGCGCCCGGACCGGTACGAAGCGCTCATGCGTGCGCCCGCGCTTCGCCGGCGCCGTAGAGGTTGGCCACGCAGCGGCCGCACAGTGCGGGATGCGCGGGGTGCGTCCCCGACGTCGGCGCGCCAGTGCCAGCAGCGCTCGCACTTGGTGTACGGACTTGCGCGCACGGTGATCGCGAGCTCGGCGCCCGGTGCGAGCGTTGCGGCCGACGTGATCGTGACGAAGCGCAGGTCGTCGCCGAGCGACGCGAGCGCCGTGTAGCTCGGGCTCGGGCGCGACGATGGCCACGTCCGCCTGCAGCGACGAGCCGATGGTGCCGGCCTGGCGCACGGCCTCGAGTTCCTTCATCACCGCCGCGCGGACGCGCAGGATGGCCTCCCATTTCGCGATCAGCGCCGGCGCGTCCGGCACCTGCGGCAGCGTGTCCTTCCAGACATGCGCGAAGATCGTCGGATCGGCGGGATGCAGCACGCGCCACGCCTCCTCGGCCGTGAACGACAGGATCGGCGCCATCAGCTTCAACAGCATGTCGCGGATCAGCGCCAGCGCCGTCTGCGCCGAGCGGCGCGCCCGGCTGTCCGCCGCGGTCGTGTACAGGCGATCCTTCAGCACGTCGAGGTAGAACCCGCCCAGGTCCTCCGAGCAGTACGTCTGCAGCCGCTGCACGACGAGGTGGAACTCGTAGCGCTCGAAGTCCGCGACGGCTTCCATCGCCATCATCTGCGCGCGTGCCAGCGCATAGCGGTCGACCTCGAACAGTTCGGCGACCGGCACCGCATCGCGCTGCGCGTCGAAGTCGGACGTGTTGGCGAGCAGGAAGCGCAGCGTGTTGCGGATGCGGCGATAGCCCTCGACGACGCGTTTCAGGATCTCGTCGGAGATCGACAGCTCGCCCGAGTAGTCGGTCGCGGCCACCCACAGCCGCAGGATCTCGGCGCCCAGCGAGTCGCAGACCTTCTGCGGCGACACGACGTTGCCCTTCGACTTCGACATCTTCTTGCCTTCGCCGTCGACGGCGAAGCCGTGCGTCAGCAGCGCCTTGTACGGCGGCACGCCGTTGACCATGCACGATTCGAGCAACGACGAATGGAACCAGCCGCGGTGCTGGTCCGAGCCCTCGAGGTACAGGTCCGCCGGGAAGCCCGTCTGCTGCGAGTGCGAGCCCATGCGCGTGACGCGACCCTGCGGGCCGCCCAGCACCGTCTCGAACGTCGCGCCGGAGTCGAACCAGACGTCGAGCGTGTCGGTGAGCTTGCGGTACTTCTTCGGGTCGACGCCGAAGTCCTCGTAGGTCGCCTCGCCCCACGACTCGATGCCGCCGTGCTCGACGCGCGACGCCGCCAGTTCCAGGAGCGCCATCGTGTCCGGGTGCAGCGCGTCGGTCTCGCGGTCGACGAAGAACGGCAGCGGCACGCCCCACTGCCGTTGCCGCGACAGCGTCCAGTCCGGACGGTGCGCGATCATGCCGTGCAGCCGCGCCTTGCCCCACGCGGGATAGAACGTCGTCGCGTCGATGCCGCGCAGCGCGGTCTCGCGCAGCGACTCCGCGGGCTTGCGACCGTTGAAGCCCGGCGTGTCGTCCATCCCCGCGAACCACTGCGTCGTCGCGCGGTAGATGATCGGCGACTTGTGCCGCCAGCAATGCATGTAGCTGTGCGTGAACTTCGCGCTGTGCAGCAGCGCGCCGACTTCGCGCAGCTTGTCGACGATCAGCGGATTCGCCTTCCAGATCGACAGCCCGCCGAAGAACGGCAGGCTCTCCGCGTACCGGCCGTCGCCCTGCACGGGATTCTGCATGTCGTCGTCCTTCATGCCGTACGCGCGGCACGACAGGAAGTCCTCGATGCCGTACGCGGGCGACGAGTGCACGAGGCCCGTGCCCTGTTCCAGCGTCACGTACGTGCCGAGGTACACGGGCGACGCGCGGTCGTAGAACGGATGGCGGAAGCGGATGTTCTCGAGCGCCGCGCCCGGCGCCGTCGCGACGACGTGACCTTCGAGCGCGAAGCGCTTGAGGCACGACTCGACCAGGTCCTGCGCGAGCACGAGGTGCCCGCGCGGCGTCGCCACCAGCGCGTACGTGAAGTCCGGGTGCGCGTTCAGCGCCTGGTTGGCCGGGATCGTCCACGGCGTCGTGGTCCAGATCACGGCGAACGCATCGCCGTCCGGAAGCGCCGGCAGGCCGAACGCGGCGGCGAGCTGCGCGCGATCCTGCGGATCGAGCGCGAACGCGACGTCGATCGCGATGTCGACGCGGTCCTCGTACTCGACCTCGGCTTCCGCAAGCGCGCTCTGGCAGTCGAAGCACCAGTTGACGGGCTTCAGTCCGCGGTAGATGTAGCCCTTCTCGAGGATCCTGCCCAGCGTGCGGATCTCGTCGGCCTCGTTCTTGTAGGCCATCGTCGTGTACGGATTGTCCCAGTCGCCCAGCACGCCCAGCCGCTTGAACTGCTCGCGCTGCGTGTCGATCTGCGCCGTGGCGTACGCGCGCGCCAGGCGCTGCGTCTCGGCCGGCGGCAGGTTCTTGCCGTGCGTCTTCTCGATCTGCACTTCGATCGGCATGCCGTGGCAGTCCCAGCCGGGCACGTACGGCGCGTCGAAGCCGGCGAAGCCCTTGCTCTTGACGATGATGTCCTTCAGTACCTTGTTGACCGCGTGCCCGATGTGGATGTCGCCGTTCGCGTACGGCGGCCCGTCGTGCAGGATGAAGCGCGGTCGTCCGGCGGCCGCCTTGCGGATCGCCTCGTACACCTTCTGGTCCTGCCATTCGCGGACCCAGCCCGGCTCGCGGCGCGCCAGGTCCCCGCGCATCGGGAACGGCGTGTCGGTCAGGTTGAGCGTCGTCTTGTAATCGGGCTTTGCTGCGTCGGGCATCGTCTTCGCTTTCGTTGCGCGTTGCTAGGGACGCGCGGTCGCGAAATAGTCGCGGGCGTGCGCCACGTCGGCGCGAATCTGTTGCGTGAGCGCGTCGAGGTCGTCGTACTTCGCCTCGTCGCGCAATTTATGCAGGAACTCTACCTTGATCCGCCGGCCGTAGATCGACTCGGCGAAGTCGAAGATGTACACCTCGAGCACCGGCGCGCCGTCGGTCTTCACCGTGGGTCGGATGCCGAGGCTTGCCACCGCCGCGCGCGGGCCACCGTCGAGCCCGTGCACGCGCACCGCGAAGATGCCGGACAGCGCCGGCCGCTGCCGCAGCGCGATGTTGGCGGTCGGGAAACCCAGCTCGCGCCCGCGCTTGTCGCCGTGCGCGACGCGGCCGGTCAGCGAATACGGACGCCCGAGCAGCGCGGTCGCGCGCGCCAGGTCGCCGGCGGCGAGCGCGCTGCGCACACCGCGGTGGACGATGCGCGCTCCGTCGTCGATGGCGACCGTGTGCATCGCCTCGACGCTGAACGTACGCGCATGGGCGCGCAGCACGCTCAAGTCGCCGGCGCGCCCCTTGCCGAAGCGGAAGTCGTCGCCGACCAGCACCCAGCGCGCGTCGAGCCGCGCGACCAGCACGTCGTCGATGAACTGCTCCGGCGTGAGCGCCGCGAGCCGCGCGTCGAAGCGGGCGACGAACGTCGTCGCGACCCCGAACACGCGGAACACGTCGAGCTTCTGGCGCAGCCGCATGAGGCGCGGCGGCGCGCCTCTCGCGCGCGAAGAATTCGCGCGGATGCGGGTCGAACGTCAGCACGGCCGGCGGCAGGCGCAGGTCTTCGGCGGCCTCGATGAGCCGCGCCAGCATCGCCTGGTGGCCGCGATGCACGCCGTCGAAATTGCCGATCGTCAGCGCAACGGGGCCGTGGGCGCGGGAGGGAAGTCCGCGATGAATCCGCACGATGAATTGACGCGGCGCGGTGCCCGCCTTTCGGCCCGCGCGCGGAAATAGTTAGTCCAAGGACTTGAATTCTATCGCATTTCAGGCCGGCCCTTCAGGCCCGCCCTGCACACCGGCTCGTGCGTCGCCGGACGGGGCCGCGAAGGCCCACTCGCGCCAACCCTCCCGCACCAGCGGGAAATAGAGCGCGAGGCGGATCGGTCGCGGGTCCAGCGCGTGCACGAACGCCGCGTAGCGTTCGAGCTGCCGCTCGTAGCGCAGGCGCTCGCGGTCGAGGAAGGCCTCCGGTTCGCCGCCTTCGTGCCGGCCCGTCTTGTAATCGACGATCCACCGCACGCCGTCGGCGACGAACGTGCGGTCGAGGGACAAGTGCACGATGGTGCCGGCGTCCATGCCCGAGAGCGCCCATTCCGTCTGCGCGTCCGCGTGCGCATCGGCGAAGAGCCATCGGCCGCGCGGATCGGCCAGCGTGTCGCGGAGCACCGCGAGCACCTGCGCGGTCGCCGCGTCGCGTTCGGCGGCGGCCACACCCTCCTGGGCCAGTTCCGCCGCGACCCGCGTCGACTGCGCCGTCGCGCGCGCGTCGTCCCATGCGCCGATGCCTTCGCGGCCAACCTGCGCGAGCAACCGGTGCGCCACGGTGCCGATCGCCGCCGCCGTGGCCTGCGCCCAATCGTAGGGCAGCGCGTCGGGCGCGACCGTGGGCATCGTCGCGACACCGGGCAGCGCCGCCGGCAATGGCGGCGCCGTCCATTCGAGCGGGAGGCGCAGTAGCGGCGGCGGCGCGACGGCCGCGACCGCATCCGCGGCGTCGGCGGGCGCGGCCGGCGGCTCGGCCGGACGGGCGCTGGCCGCCACGCCCGGCCACATGCGCGCGAGCAACGAGCGCTTCGCCGCCGGTGCCCAGCACCGGGGCGCCTTGGCCGTGGCCATCCTCACGCCCGGGGCCGCCACGAGGTGCAGACGGCGTTTGGCGCGCGTACAGCCCACATACAGGAGCCGCCCCGCCTCGGCCGTATCCTCGGCGTCGTCCTGCACCTTGAGGTACGCGTAGACGGGATCGGCCGCGCTGCGTACGCCCGCGCGCGCGCGCAACGGCGCGAGCAGCAGCGTGCGCTCATTTTCGTGCCCATCTTCGTGCGCGCCTTCGTGCGCATTTCTACTCCGCTTCGTGTTCGCGGCGCAACGACCAGCGCAGCGGCGGGTCGTCGCTGCGGCGCGTTCCGCGGGCGAGGCCCGGCAGGATCACCGTATCGAACTCGAGTCCCTTCGCGCGATGCAGCGTCATCACCTGCACGGCGGGCGCGACCTCCCCGGCCCTCTCCGCGAAGAGCTTGCCGGCGCGCTCGGCGAAGCCCGGCCAGTCGTCGAGGTCGCCGCCACGCTCGTCGCGCGCGAGCAGCGCGAAGTAGCGTTCGGCGCCGTCGAGGTCGAGCGCGTCGTCGACGCACGCGGGACCGGCCAGCGCGAGCCACGCGGCGCGCACCCGGGCCGCGAGCGACGCGCGGCCCCGGGCCGTCCAGGCCGGCGCCAGCGCGACGTGCAGGCGCGCAACGCGCGCGCGACCATCCTCGCTCAGGCGCGCGGCGACCTCCGGATCCGCAAGCGCCGGCAGCAGCGGCTGCGCCGTCGCCAGCCTGTCGCTCGCGCAGACGGCGACGAGGTCGGCGAGCGTCAACGCACACCAGGGCGCGCGCAGCACGCCCAGCGCCGCGATGCGGTCGTGCGGCTGCGTGAGCGCGCGCGTCAGCGTCATGAGGTCGCGCGTGGCAAGCCGTTCGCCGAGCGACTCGAGATCGACCGCCGCGTACGCGATCCCGGCCGCACGCAGCGCCGGCAGGATCGCGGCGAGATGCGTGCGCGCGCGGACGAGGATCGCGATCTCGTCGCTGCCCTCCGCAAGCGCGTCGCGCACGTGCCGCACGACGGCCTGCGCCTCGTCGGCGGGACCGATCACGAGATCGACCGTGGGCACCGGCGCCGCGGGGTCGTCGCGGGTCGCGAGCACCGGCGCGTACGCGACGTCGCCGCGCGCGGTGTCCGCCGCCGGCGCGAGCACGTGCGGAAACACGGCGTTGATCCACGCGACCACGGGCCGTTGCGATCGGAAATTGCGCGACAGCGAGAGCGTCTCGACCGGCACGTGGTTGATCGTGCCTTCGGCCCAGGCGTCGAGGAAGATCCGCACCTCGGCCTGCCGGAAGCGGTAGATCGACTGCATCGGATCGCCGACCGCGAACAGCGTGCGCCCGTCGCCCGGCTCCCATCCCGCCGTGAGGCGGCCGACCAGATCGAGCTGCGACCACGACGTGTCCTGGAACTCGTCGACGAGGATGTGCGCGATGCGCAGGTCCGCCGCCAGCAGCAGATCGCTCGGGTCGTCCGCGCGGCCCAGCGCCGCGAGCGCGCGCAGCGTCGCCTCCGAGAAGTCCGTCTCGCCCGTGCGCGCAAACACGAGCTGCAGTTGCGTCGCCAGTGCGGGCAGCAGCGCGAGCGTCGCCGCCACGAACGCCCACGCGGCCTCGCCGTAGCACGGGGGCGGGAGCGTGCGCACCGCATGCAGCGCGGCGGCCAGGCCCGGGATGGCGCCCGCGGTCTCGCACCAGGCACGGATCGCGAGCCCGATGCGCTCCCGTTCCTCCGCCCCGCTGCCCTTGCCCTTGCCGGGGAACCCGTTGGTCTTGTTCCACGCCGCGCGGAATCGCGCGTCGTCCTTGACCAGCAGCCAGTCGGCGAGCGCCGTCCACAGCTCCAGCGCCGCGCATTCGGCCGGCGGCAGTCCGCCGCAATCGGACAATCCCGCGAGGAACTCGGCGCGGGACTCGTCGGCGCCCTCGCCCGCGAAATATGCGGCGGCATGTCCGCTGCAACTGCGCCAGTTCGCGCGCGAGCGCGGGCGGGAACAGGCGCGCGAGCGCCGCGAGCGCGGCCTGCGTCTCCGCGCGCAGCGCGCGTTCGAGGATCGCCCGCAATTCCGGACCCGCCGCGCCGAGCGGCAGGCCCTGCCACTGGTCGCGCCGCGCCAGCATGCCGGCCAGCAACTCGACCGCGGTCTCCGCGTCGTTGTCGACGTGCAGCAGGAACGCGCGCCAGTGCGGATCGTCGGCCGCGGCCGCGGCGAGCGCGTTGCGCACCGCCTCGCGGTAGTGGACGGTGGCGTCGTCGACGAACGCCGGCAGCGCGCCCAACCCCGTCGTGATCGGCGCCTGTCGCGCGAACGCGGCGGCGAGCGCGTCGATCGTCAGCACGTTGAGCCTGGTCGGATTGGCCAGCAATTGCCAGTCGCGGCGGCGATCCTGCTGCAACGCCGCCAGTGCGAGCGCGCGCGTGACCGCATCGTGCGGCGCGATCGCGCTCGGGCGCCTCCGCAGCTGCGTCGCGCAACGCGCGCAGCACGCGCTCGCGCATCTCCGCCGCCGCCTTGCGCGTGAACGTCATCGCCAGCACCTGCTCGGGACGCTCGACGATCGCGAGCAGCGCCAGCACCCGCTGGATCAACAGGCCCGTCTTGCCCGAACCGGCCGGTGCCTGCACGAGAAACGAGTGCCCGACCGTCGAGCGCGCGAGCGCGCGCCACCGCATCCGCGCGTTCCAGGTCCGCGTCAGTGTCCATCGCGGTCCTCGTCGCGTTCGTCCTCCGCCGGATCGGGCACGACGGCGTCGAGCGCGTGCACGCGGCACATGGGCTGCAGCCCGCAATAGCGGCACGCCTGCGCATCGCGCGGCAGCACGGCCGCGCCGCCCGTGCGAAAGTCATGCGCCAGTGCGCCATAGGCGTCGCGCCAGTGGGCTTCCGCGCCCGCCCAGTCGGCGATGGCGACGCCGCGCACGGCGTCGGGCGTGCGCAGTCGCGGCCATGCCTCGGCATCGGCCGCGAGGCCCGTCACCGTCACGTCCCCCGCCTTCAGTTGCGCGTACGCCACCGCACGCACCGGGATGTCCGGCGCATGATCGCGCCACGCCAGAACGTACTGGCCCAGCTGCGTTCCGGACGGGCGCTGCCGCGAACCAGCGCGCCGGCCCCGGCGCGCGTCCCGACTTGTAGTCGATGATCGCAAGGCCTCCGTCGTCCAGCAGCGTCGACGCGATCGACGCGGAACTCGAGCGCGAGTCCGCCCAGTGCAAGTCGCGTCGGCGCTTCGAGCGTCGTCGCGGCGAACGGCGGACGTTCGCGCTCGACGGTCCCGAGCCAGCCGGCCAGCGTCGCCTCGAGGCGCAGGCTCTCCGCGGCCGCCACCGGCGGCGGCAACGCGCGCCAGCGCGCGGGATCGACGGCGCCGCGCGCGATCGCCACGGCGCGCGCGATCCGCGCGGCGAGCGCGGCTTCGTCCAGTTCGACCAGCGCCGCATGGTCGCCCACGTCTTCCCAGAACGCCTTCAGCGCGCGATGCAGCAGCGTGCCGCGCTCGTCGGCGCCCAGGCCCGACACCGGCGCCGAGGGATCGCGCGCACCCAGGCGATGGCGTCCGAACGCCTGGAACGCGCACGTGCTCTGGCTTTCCACGATGTCGACGCCGCCGCGAACCGCGCTGCCCTCGGCCAGCGCCGGCCCGGCGTGGTCGTCGATCGCTTCGAGTACGCAGGCGGTCCCGGCGATCGCCGCGACGCGTCCCGAACCGGTGACCCCCGTCGCGGTGGCGAGCGGCCATGGCGCGAACAGCGACGACCCCATGGCCTCGGCGCCGTCGACCATCGCCGCGTGGCTCACGGTCACCGTGTCGGCCGCGCACGCGAAGGCCGCGGTCGCCGCGCGCGCGAACGCGAGCGCGTGCGCGGCGTCGGCGCGCGGCACGCCGCGCTGTCGCTGCCACGCGAGCGGCAGCAACGGATTGGGCGCAGCGCGGGCAGGCCAGCGCTCCGCCGTCATGCCGGCCACCCACAGCGCGTCGAACTCGAGGCCCGACGCTTCGAGCGTGCCGAGGATCTCGATGCGCGCCGCCGGCGTTTCCGGCTGGAAGACGATGCGCGCGACCGCCGCGCGCAACGCCTGCAGCGCCTCGTCGCGCGCGAGCGTGCGGGCGACGCCGGACAGTCCCGCGAACGCGCCGAACGCCTCGAACAGGCGCTCGCGCGCCTGCCACTGCGCGCTGTCGAGCGGACGGTCGCCGGGCCAGCCGAGCGCGTCGAGCCACGCGCGCCACGCGTGCGTCCACGCGACCGGCGATTGCCGCATGTTCGCGGGGGGCGCCGTGTCGCGCCATCGCGCCGCCATGGCGTCGCGCCCGGCCGTCGACAACGCGGCAGTCGCGGCCCCGAACGTCACGTCGCGCACACCTTGCCGCCGCCATGCGAATTCGATGCCCGCGCGCCGCGTCCACTGCGGGTCGGCCTCCGGAAGATACGGCGAACGCAGGACGGTCGCCGCGTCGTCCAGCGGCAGCGCCGCGCCCGGACCACGCGAGCAGCGCCATCGCCGTCGCGACGATCGGCACGTCGGCGAAGTCGCGTGCCGAGCGATACCGAGTACGGGCGCGCGCCGCCGGCACCCGGCTGCGCCGCGAGTTCGGGACACAGGATGTCCTCCGCCGCGGCCATCACGTCGGGCCGGCGGTCGTCGAGGTCGCCGACCACGATGCCGATGCGCGCCTGCGGATCCGCGAGCGCACGGGTGCGCGCGTCGCACAGTGCGGCCTCGATCTCCGCGCGCGGCGTCGCCGCGACCACGCGGCGCAGCGTGCTGGCGCGCGGCTGCGGCAGCTCGATGCGGTCGACCCGCATGCCGGCGGCCTGCAGCGCGGCAACGAGCCGCGCCTGCTGCGGCGCGTGATCGAGAAAGCCCGCGAGGACCACCTGCGCATCGCGCCACGCGGGGACCGCACCGGCCACCTGCGCGAGCACGTCCGCCGCCACGGCCGCATCGACCGCGCCCTGTTCGTTGACCTGCGCCGCGTAGCGGTCCGCCCAGCGCGGCAAACGCAGCGGCGTCGTCGGCGATGCCCGCGCGCGCCCAGGCGCCCCACCCTTCGCCTGGCGTGCGCCACGCATGGAAGAGCGTCCATGCCTCGTGCGCGCGCTGTGCGGCGCCCTGCGGGTCGAGGAGATCGCTGTCGCGGGCGACGACGCGATCCCACAGAAAGTCGGCGACGGTGTCCGCGATCAGCGGTCGCGGTTCGCAGGCAGTGCGTTCGCCGCAAGCGCCTCGAGCCACAGCGCGCGCTCCCACGCGCGCCACGGCAACGCCCGGGCGGCCGGCCACACGGCGAGTCCGTGCGCGCGCATCCGCGCATCGTGACGTGCGACGAGCGCACGCGCGAGGCGGTTGTTCGGGGTGACGAAAGTGACGCCGGCGGCGAGTGCCGCGGCGAGGTCGATGGAGGACATGGCGGTAGCGCGGCGGAGCGGCGCGAAGCGCACCGCCAGGATGTGATCACCACTCTAGCATTTCCGCGGACCTGCGCTGCGCGCGGTCCGGCGTACGCCGCGCGGTCGCGGCGGAGCGGACTCGGCGATGCGTCAGCGCGCCGCGCGGACGTTGCTAGTCGCCGCGTCCCGACGACACGAAGGGTCCGCCGATCGGCACGGCGCCGAACCCGGCGGAGCCGGACGCATTCGCGGATGCGGCGGACAGCCGCGGCGGGACGCGAACCGAAGGGAAGCGCGTTGCCGACGGGCAGCAGCGGCCCGCTGCTGAGCGAGTCGGGCGAGCGCGAATCCGCGCGCCGGATCGTCACTTTCCACTCGCCGCACCAGTCGTCGTCGCGGACGTGCGGCCACACGCCTTCGATCATGTACGTCTTCTGGTTGATCGGATGCAGCGCGGGTGCCGACCGCCGGCATTGTCCCCACTGGATGCCGCGCGAGTCGGTCTGCTTACCGGATTGCCGATCGTAGTATTGGCAGGCGAGGCATCGATCCACGAGAGTTCTCCAAGGTCCAGATTCGTATGCGTTCAACTATGCAAATTGCTTGCCAGCGCGAACGAGCGGCACGCAGAAGATGAAAAATGCGGAACGAGCACGCAGCGATCGCGTCTGGGCATCGCTCGCGCAGCTGCGGGAGCATCGACACGACGGCCATGGACGCGCGTGCACGACACTCGTTTCTTCGGCGTGATCGTCGGTGCGCACGGCGCCGGGCCGCCGCCCGGCTGCCAGCTGACAGCGCGGATGACGCCGGCGTCTGACGCGCGCATCACGGCACCCAGCCCACGGACGCCTTTTGCGGACGTTCCCTAGTGGACGACGAGCGGAACGAAGTCGGCGGGAAGGACGATCCGGGGTCGCGCGCGCGCGCCGCGCGTTGCGCAGCATGCGCATGCCGGTGCGCTGCGTGCGCATGCCGTTGCGGCCCGCGCCATCGCGGGCCCGCCGTGACCAGCGGACGGCGCGCGGCCGCAGCCACCGCGATGCGGCGACGGTTCCGCGCGGGCGCGCGGCTATGCATGGTGAATACGGCCGCCGACCGCATCGCTGTTTGCAGTCTGGAAATGGAACACTTTCCCGGCGGCCGTAAGCCTTGCAAGTGCGCTCATCGCAGCCACGTTCAGGCGGCGATCGCGGAGAACGCCGTACGCAGCGAGGCGGGCACGTCCTGCACGTACCGTTCGCCGGGACAGGGTTGCGCGTCGAGCGTCGACTTGAGTTCTTCGTCCGCCTCGTTCGCCTCGCATGCCAGTTGCGCGTCGTAGCAGCGGCGGCGATCGGGATCGGACAGCACTTCGTAGGCGGCATGGATCATCCGCACGAGTCCGGACAGATCCTGCCCCGCGTCGGTTGCGCCGTACTGAAAGCGCTCCAACACCGCGGCATACGCCGTCTCGATCCGCGCGGTGCTCGCGCCGGGCGCGAGGTCGAGGTAATCGTAGTGCGTGTAGGTCACGAGAGCGTCTCCTGTCTGCGGTGGGGCGGAGGACCAGCCTTGGTGACCAACATCTAGCAGCAAGCGTGCCAGCCGGGATGAGCGGCATGCAACTGCATGAATACAAGCAAGTTAACGCGAAGTTGTGGCCAACAAACCTGATTCACCGCAGCCGGGCGTCGGCGTCCGCGTTCGCTCCGCCATCGACGGCGTCGCCGCGCGCGGCTAGAGCATGCGCAGGGGCCGCGCGCGCGACGGCGGTGGATAGGCGGCGTCGATGGCGGCGAGCGTGCCGGGCGCGAGCCGCAGCCCGGCCGCCGCGCGAAACTGCGCGATGCGCGCCGCGGAGGATGACTTCGGAATCGCGATGACGCCGGGTTGCGTGAGCAGCCAGGCGAGCGCCAGTTGCGCCGGAGTGACGTTGAACGGCGCGGCAAGAGTTGCCAATTTTCGGTCGTCGAGCAACGCGCCTTGCGCGAATGGCGAGTACGCCATCACGGGCATGCCATGCCGCTTGGCATAGCGCGCGCAGTTTCCACTCGATGCCGCGGTCGGACAGGTTGTACAGCACCTGATTGCACGCGCAATGTTCGCCGCCCGGAACGGCGAGCAATTCCTGCATGTCGGACACGTCGAAATTCGAGACGCCCCAGCGCACGATCTTCCCGGCAGCGCGCAGGCGTTCGAACGCGGCGACGGTTTCGGCGAGCGGATGGCTTCCGCGCCAATGCAGCAGGTAGAGGTCGATGCGCTCGGTCGCGAGGCGCGCGAGGCTGCGTTCGCACGCGGCGCGCGTGCCGCTCGCGCTCGCGTTGTGCGGGTACACCTTGCTCACGACGAATGCGTCGTCGCGCCGTTGCGCGATCGCACGCGCGACGATCCTCTCCGCGCCACCGTCGCCGTACATCTCCGCCGTGTCGACGAGCGTGAGGCCGGCGTCGAGCGCGGCCGCGAGCGCGGCGATCTCGCGCTTCGCTTCACCCGTCCGCTCGCCCATCCGCCACGTGCCGACGCCGAGCGCGGGCACGCGCGTTCCGTCGGGAAACGCGACGGTGGGCAAGGGCGATTGCGCGGTCACGGCCACAGCATACGGTCGAGGCGCCGGCCTCCGGCCACTCCAGTAGAATCCGCGTGATGATCGACCGATTCACTGGCCGGCGCGGCGCACCCCCGTGTGGCGTCATGCCCGTTGAGCCGCCGGCGGCGTCCGGACGGCATGTCGTGCGCGGCGCGTGCCCGCACGACTGCCCCGACACCTGCGCGCTGCTGACCACCGTCGAGAACGGCCGCGCGATCGCCGTCCGCGGTGCGCCCGACCATCCGGCCACGGCCGGCGTGCTGTGCACGAAGGTGGCCCGCTACCTCGACCGCACGTACTCGGACCAGCGCGTGCTGCATCCGATGCGCCGCGTCGGTCGCAAGGGCGAAGGCCGCTTCGCGCGCATCTCGTGGGACGAGGCGCTCGCGACCATCGCCGACCGGTTCGCGGACATCGCCGCGTCGCCCGACGGCCCGCAGGCCATCCTGCCGTACAGCTACGCCGGCACGATGGGCCTGCTGCAATACGGCTCGATGGACCGCCGCTTCTTCCATCGGCTGGGCGCGTCGCTGCTCGACCGCACGATCTGTGCGTCCGCCGGCAAGGCCGGCTGGACCGCGACCATCGGCGCTACCCTCGGCATGGACTTCGAGCAGTTCGAGAACAGCCGGCTGATCCTGATCTGGGGCAGCAATCCGATCGCGTCCAACGTGCACTTCTGGGCGCGCGCGCAGGAAGCGAAGCGGCGCGGCGCGCGGCTCGTCGCGATCGACCCGTACCGCAGCGCCACGGCGGCCAAGTGCCACCAGCATGTCGCACTGCTGCCCGGCACCGACGGTGCGCTGGCGTTCGGGCTCATGCACGTGCTGATCGGTGAGAACCTGCTCGACCGCGACTACATCGACCGCTACACGCAGGGCTTCGCCGAACTCGCGCAGCGCGCCGCCGCCTGGACGCCCGAGCGGGTCGCCGCGACGTGCGGAATCCGCGCCGACGAAGTGATTGCGCTCGCGCGCGAGTACGGCACGGTCAAGCCCGCCGCGATCCGCATCGAACTACGGCATGCAGCGCGTGCACGGCGGCGGCAATGCGGTGCGCGCGATCGCCTGCCTGCCCGCGCTGGTCGGCGCCTGGCGCGACCCCGCGGGCGGCGCGCTGCTGTCGTCTTCGGGTACCTACCCCGTCGATCACGCGGCGCTGGAACGCCCGGACCTGATCCGCGGGACGCCGCGCACGATCAACATGAGCGCGATCGGCGACGCGCTGCTGGACGCGCGCGATCCGCCCATCCGGGCCCTCTACGTCTACAACTCCAATCCCGTCGCGGTGGCGCCGCACTCGAGCCGCGTGCGCGAAGGCTTCGCACGCGAGGACCTCTTCTGCGTCGTGCACGAGATCTTCCGACCGACACGGCCGACTTCGCGGACATCCTCCTCCCGGCGACCACGCAGCTGGAGCAGTTCGACCTGCACACGTCGTACGGCCATCTGTACGCGCTCGCCAACAGCCCGGCGATCGCGCCGCTCGGCGAGGCACTGCCCAACACCGAGGTGTTCCGCCGGCTGGCCGCGCGCATGGGCTTCACCGAGCCATGCTTCGCGGAATCCGACGAAACGATCGCACGGCACGCGTTCAGGCGCGACCAGGCCGCCGCGCGCGACCTCGATTTCGACCGCCTGGTCGCGGCGGGGTGGCAGCGGCTCAACGTGCCCGTCGCGCTACGCGCCGTTCGCGGCGGGCAACTTTCCCACGCGCTCGGGCAAGTGCGAGTTCGCGAGTGCGACGCAGGCCGCGCTGGGACTCGATCCGCTGCCGGACTACGTGCCGCCGCGCGAAGCCGCGGCGTCGAACCCCGAACTCGCGCGGCGGTTCCCGCTCGCGTTCATCTCGCCGCCCGCACGCAATTTCCTCAACACGTCGTTTGCCAACCTGCCGGCGTTCGTCGCCGAGGAACGCACGCCGTGGCTCGACCTCAACGCGGCCGACGCCGCGCCGCGCGGCATTGCCGACGGCGATCCGGTGCGCATCTTCAACGATCGCGGCAGCTTCGAGGCGACCGCGCGCGTGACCGATCGCGCCCGTCCCGGCGTCGCGGTCGCGCCGTCGATCTGGTGGCAGAAGCTCTCACCCGACGGGCGCAATGCGAATGCGGTCACGTCGCAGGCGCTGACCGACATGGGACGCGCCGCGACGTTCTACGATTGCCTGGTGGAGGTCGCGCGTGCCTGACGCCGCGTCGGTCGCCGCGCCGGTCGAACGCCTGACCGCGGAACTGGCCGCCGCGCGGACGGCCGAGGCGCGGCTGCCGCTGCTGCTCGCGCTGGCGGAGAACGTGTCGGGCATCGACGCGCGCCAGGCGCTTGCGTATGCGCAGGAGGCCGACGCGAACGCCGCGTCGCTCGGCAACGCGCGTGCCCGGGCGGACGCGCGGTATCTCGCCGGCCGCAGCGCCGACCTGCTGCTCGACCATGCGGAGGCCCTTGCCGCGTACGCGGATGCGCTGGCCGCCTTTGAGGCCGCCGGCGACGACCGGGCGGTCGCGAAGACGCTGCGCGCGACGAGCTTCGTACATGATGCGCTGGGCGAGTTCTCGCGCGCACTCGACTACCAGTTCCGCGCGCTCGCGATCGACGAGCGGCTGGGCGACGAGACCAACAAGGCCGCGACGCTGCGCACGATCGGCATCGTCTATTCGCGCTCCGGCGATCCCGCGACCGCGCTCGACTACTACCGCCGGAGCCTCGCGTTGTGCACGCGCGCCGAGGACGCGCTGGAACGCGCGAAGACGCTCAACAACATCGGCCTCAACCTGATGAAGGTGGGGCAGCACGCCGAGGCGCGCACGGTGCTCGAGGATGCGTTGAGGCAATTCACGGACCTCGGCCTGCCGCTGCAGCAGTCGGCGACGCTCAACAATCTGGGACTCGTACTGCAGCATCTGGGCGACGATGCGGGTGCCGAGCGCACGATGCGCCTCGCGCTCGAGATGTCGGAGGCGACCGGCTACCGGTACGGCGTCGCGCACGCGAATCTGGTGCTGGGCAGGCTGTGCATGGCGCAGGGGCGCACCGACGAGGCGCGCCGGTTCCTGGACGATGCGCTGGACGTCTGCACACGGCACGGACTCAAGCCCACGCAGTACGAGTGCCACGAAGCGCTCGCGGCACTGCACGAGTCCATCGGCGACACCACGGCGGCGCTCGTCCACTTCAAGCGCTTTCACGCGCTCGAGCGCGAAGTCCAGTCCGAGGCCGCACAGGACAAGCTGCGCGCGCTGCAGATCCAGTTGCAGCTGGCGGCGGCGCGGCGGGAGACGGAACTCGAACGCGCGCGGCAGGAGGCGCTCACGCGCGCCAACGCGGAGCTCGACGCGCTCAACGTGTCGCTGACCGAGGCGAACCTGCAGAAGACGATGCTGCTCGACCAGCTCGAGCGGCAGACCTACGAGGACGCGCTCACCGGCATCCCCAACCGCCGGCGTCTCGACCAGCGGCTGGCCGACGAGTTCGCGCTGGCGCTGCGCCACAATCGACCGCTCGCCGTCGCGATCGCCGACCTCGACCACTTCAAGTCGGTGAACGACCGGTTTTCGCACGCCGTCGGCGACGCCGCCCTGCGCGCGACCGCGAGGCTCCTGGTCGCGCAGGTGCGCCAGACCGACCTCGTCGCCCGCTTCGGCGGCGAGGAGTTCGTGATCGTGCTGCCCGAGACCGACGGCGCCGCCGCGCTGCGCGTGTGCGAGAAGCTGCGCGAGGCGATCGCCAATCACGACTGGGACGGCCTGCAGCCGGGATTGAAGCTCACCGTCTCGATCGGCGTCACCGCCGACACCTCGGCGCCGTCGTTCGACCGGATGCTCGCGATGGCGGACCGCAATCTCTACCGCGCCAAGGACCAAGGCCGCAACCGCGTGGCGGGGTAGGCGATCCGCTCCGGTCTGCGTGCCCCCGTTCGCGACGTGACCGCGCGCGGGCTCAGCGGATTCCAGTGAGGGACTGCACGCGCCGCCATTGCGCTGCCCGCGGGGTGCTGCCAGGAAGCTGTCACCCTCGGGCCCGACGGACGCCTTTTGCGGGCGTTCCCTGGGGACGATGAGCGGCCACCGGCCTGACGGTCGGCCGACGACGTGCCGCCGGAACCTACAGCTTCCGCACGAGCCCGACCATCACGCCGAAGATCTCGAGCGTGCCTTCGGGACGGATCACCGGATAGGCCTTGTTCTCGGCGTGCAGCACGAACTTGCCGGCCTCGAGTTCGAGGCGCTTCAGCGTGAACTGGTTGTCGACGATCGCGACGACGATGTCGCCGCGCTGTGCCGACGGGCGCTTTTCGACGACGACGAGGTCGCCCTCGAAAATGCCGGCGTCGATCATCGAATCGCCCTTCACGCGAATGAGGACCGTCGAGGATGGCCGCTCGATCAGGTAGTCGTCGATGGTCAGCGCGTCGGCGTCGGCGTCGTCGACGGCCTCGGGCAGGCCCGCGCGTACCGGCGAATCCGCCAGCGGCCGCGCGAAGAACCGCCGCGTGGGTGCCAGCCGCCGGTCGGGCGTCGACTCGAGGAACCCGGCGAGCTTGAGCCGCGCGACCATGGCGGCCACCGAGGACTTGGACTTGAGCCCCAGCAGGCTGCCGATGGACGCGTACGATGGCAGCGCGCGATGCCGGGCGTAGTAGTCCTGCAGCATCGTGAGGTAGGAACGATCGTTCGACATTGGCATAGAATACGAACGAACGTTCGCCCCGTCAACCCCCTGCCGCGCATGAATCTCTTCGCCCCTTCCCTCGCGTTCGTCGACCTCGAGACCACGGGGATGAGCGCCGCCTTCGACCGCATCACCGAGGTCGGCATCGTGCGGGTGGACGCGGACGCCGCCGGAGGCGCGCCGCGCGTGCGCGAGTGGAGCACGCTGGTGAACCCGCAGGTGCCCATTCCCGCCGTGATCCAGGCGCTCACCGGCATCACCGACGCGATGGTCGCCGGTGCGCCGGCGTTCGCGGACGTGGCCACGGTCATCGACGAGCAGATCGCCGACTGCGTGTTCGTCGCACACAACGCGCGGTTCGATCACGGGTTCCTGAAGCAAGCGTACGCGCGCGCGGGGCGCCCCTTCAGCGTGCGGCCGCTGTGCACGGTGCGCCTGTCGCGACGGCTCTTTCCGCAAGCCTCCGGGCACGGACTCGATGCGATCGTCGCGCGCCACGGCCTGCACGCCGGCGAGCGCCACCGCGCACTGGGCGACGCGCGCGCGATCTGGGCCTTCGTCGAGATGCTGTACCGGACGTTTCCGGCGGAGGTCATCGCGACCGCTGCGCGCCGTATCCTTCGCATTCCCAGCCTGCCGCCGCAGCTGCCGCCGGAGTCCCTGAGCGCGTTGCCCGAGGCGCCCGGCGTCTACCTCTTCTACGGGGAGAATCCGCTGCCGATCTACATCGGCAAGAGCGTGAACATCCGCGAGCGGGTCGGTGCGCATTTCGCGGGCGATTGGCAGTCGGAAACCGATCTGCGCCTGTCGCAGGAAATCCGCCGGATCGAATGCGTCGAGACGGCAGGCGAGTTGGGCGCGCTGCTGCGCGAGGCCACGCTCGTCAAGTCGCTGCTGCCCGCCCACAACCGTGCGCTGCGGCGCAAGGAAGAGGCCGGCGTGCTCGTGCTGGCCGAGGGCCCGCCGCGCTATGTGACCGCGAGCATGATCGAGCCCGCGGAACTCGCGGGCGCATTCGGCCCATTCGCGTCGCGCCGCAGCGCACGCGAGGCATTGCGCACTCTCGCCGCGGAACACGCGTTGTGCTGGACGCGGCTCGGCCTGGAACAGCGCGTCGACGGGCCCTGCTTCCAGCGCCAGTTGAAGCGCTGCGCGGGGGCCTGCGTCGGCGCGGAGGACGGCGCGGTGCACGACGCGCGGCTGCACGCCGCGCTGGCACCGTTCGCGATTCCGCCATGGCCCGTGGCCGGACCCGGCGTGGTCCGCGAGCACTCGGCGCCGCGCGAGCGTACCGACGTGCATGTACTCCGCGACTGGTGCTGGCTCGGTACGGCAAGCGACGACGGCGAACTCGACCGGCTGCTGTCGGCACCGCCGCGCCCGTGTTTCGACATCGACGTCGCGCGGCTCCTGCTGAAGCGCTGGAGCAAGCGAACGCTGCCGCTTGCCGCGGCGCCGCAGCACGCGGAGGGTGCCGCTACGACGCCTTGACCACGAGCTGGTCGGTGACCGCACGCACGCCCTCGACACGCTGCGCGATGGTCATCGCGCGCTGCTTCAGGTCGGGCGAGGCGACGGTGCCTTCGAGCGTGACCACGCCGTCCTTGGTGTCCACGCGGATCTCGAGCGTCTTCAAGCCTTCCTCGGCCAGCACCGCAGCCTTGACCTTGGTGGTGATCGTCGCGTCGTCGACGGCGTTCGCCGTCTTGGTGGCCGCATTGTCGGTTGCCGTGGCCACCTTGTCGGCCGCGCGGTCGATCTTCTGGCCCATCGTATCGGCGCTCTTCGGTTGTTCGTTGCAGCCGGCGACGAGCAGGGCGGAACCGGCCGCGACCAATGCCAACAGTTGCATGCGGGTGCGAATGTTCATCGTGATTCCTTCATGATTGGATGGGGTCGCGCAGGACCGTCCGCGAGGGCCGAACCGCCGTGTGTCGCCGGGCGGCCTTGCGCGCGAGACCCATGATCGCCTCCCACCCCTCGCGGCGAAATCGGCCGCCGGCGCGGCGTGACGTCGGACATGCCTCTTGGAATCTGTAGGAGAAGACCGCTCCACGCGGATGCGGCCCGGGCGGTATCCTCGCGCCATGCATCGTTGCCTGCCCGCATGGCGGTACCTGCTCGCGCTCGGAGTGCTGGCCATTGCGACGGCGGCGCTGGCCGTGCCGCCCGGCTATCGCTACATCGGCAGTCGCATCGTCACGGGCGGCCGCGTCGTGTACTGGTACTGGAACGCCGAGACGCTCGAGCGTGCCATCGACAACCGCAGTTTTGTCGCGCGCATGTACGCGCGCGCCGTCGACTTAGGCCAGGAGCGGCCCTACGCCGCGGAAATCCGCTGCGATACGCGCACCTATCGCGAGTACGGCGCCAAGGGCGCCTATCAGGCGATCGAGGACGGCGAACCGATCGCCGCCGTCTGGGGTGCCGGCTGCGATGCGGGTCGCGCACTCACGCTGGCGGAGCGCAGCGCGCGCCTTGGGGTGCCCGGCGCTCCCTCCGCGCCGGCGTCGACCGCGGTGGCGGTGGCCGCCGCACCTGCGTTGCCTGCGGCGCCGGGCACCGTCCCTCGCCCGGAGGCCCCGGCCCCGTCGGCGAACACAGGTTCGCCGCCTCCCGGGAAATCCGCACCGTCGGCCACGACCCCCATCCCCACGGCAGCGCCGCCGTCCGCTGCCGCGAAGGATGCCGACGCGGACCCGCGGCGCGCCGATGCCTGCGTTCGCTTCGCCGAAACGAAGGGCGCCGCCGCGGGCGAAGCGACGATTGCCAACACGTGCGCGTTTCCGGTCGAAGTCACGCTCTGCTACAAGGGCGGACGCGACGGCCCCTACGATTGCCCGCCCAAGGCGCGCGGCCGGCGCTCCGACAGTCTGCCTCCGGGCGCCACGCACGTGCTGCCCGACTACCGGCGCGCAACGCACCGGGGCATCGCGCTGGTCGCGTGCCGCGGAACGATGGGCGCGGTGTTCCCGCGCCTCGACGAGGGCGCGGGCCGCAGCGGATGCTCGTAGGACCGCCGGTATGCGTTGCGACGCTGCGTCGGTCCCAGCAGACGGCGATGGCACATCCCCGGCGGCGTTACGATGCGGGAGCCCGCGGTGCCGCCGGTGCGGGACATCGAGCGAGCGATGTTCGCCTGTCGCTCCGTTGGAACTGGGAAGCCGCCGGCAGAATTCAAGCGAACGAGCCCTGCCGTCAGAGGAAAAACCGATGCGCGCCATTCCCGCAGGAGCCCGGGGTTCGTTCACGCTGGTCGTGGCACCTCAGCATCTCGCCAACCGGTTCAAGGATGCGACGCTTCCCGCAGTGCTGGCAACGCCCGTCATGATCATGGCGATGGAGAACGCGGCGCTGAATGCGATGAAGCCGTACTTCGAGCCCGGCGAGAGCGCCGTGGGCACGAGCGTGAACGTGCGCCACCTGGCGGCCACCCCGGTCGGCCGCAGCATCACGGCGTTTGCCGAGGTCACGGCCACGTCCGGTCGTCACATCGAGTTTCGGGTCTGGGCCGTGGATGGCGCCGAGGAGATCGGCGCCGGCACGCATGCGCGGGCCGTCATCCGGTTCGAGCAGTTCAACGAACGGCTGGCGCGCAAATTCGCGGACCCGCACGACTGAACGGCGCCGCCGGGATCGGGCCCCTGCCACGAAGGTTGCCGCTCACGCCCGCGCTTGCGCAACCACTGCGCGCTCGCGCGATGCGCGACGGTGGGCCCCCGCCGCGATGAGGAGCGCGACAACGATCAGAACGGCGGCGACCGCGAACGTGATGCGCATGCCGGTGGCAACGGCCTCCGGACTCGCTGCGCCGATATCGGTCGTCGCCGATGCGCAGGCGAACACGGCGCCCAAGACCGATGCCCCGGTGATGAGCCCCAGGTTGCGCGACAGGTTGAGCATCCCGGAGATGACGCCCCGCTCTCCCGCACCGACCTCCGCCATCACGGCCGTGTTGTTGGCCGTCTGGAACAGCGCATAGCCCGCCGTGACCACGACGATGGGCACGACGTATCCGGCGATGCCCTGCGGCGCCGGCAACAGCGCAAGCAGCCCGCAACCCGCCGCCATGGCGACGAGTCCGCCGGTGGTCGTGCGTTGCGCACCGAATCGATCCGCGATCCGCCCGGCGGGAACCGCCGTCAACGCCACCACCACCGGGCCGACCGACAGCGCCAGTCCGACCCATGCCGCGTCGAGCCCCAGCGCACGCGAAAGATGGAACGGCCCGACCACCATCGTCGCCATGATCACCGTCGACACGAGCACGCTCGTCGCCAGGCCCGCACGGAGCGTCGGCATGCGCAACAGCGCCAGAGGAAGCAAGCGGCGACGCGACCTTCGATTCGGCGAGCACGAAGAGTCCGCCTCCGACGAACGCCGCCGACAGCAGCACGGCGTTGGCCGGACCGAAGCTGCCACGACCGATCGTCACCGCGAGTGCGTAGGCCGCAAGCGTCGACGCCAGCAGCAGCGTGCCCAGGGCGTCGAAGCCGGCCTGGCCCGTCTTCGCCCTGGGCCGATCCACCGGCAGGTATCGATGGGCCAGGACGAGGGTGAGGATACCGAGCGGTACGTTGACGAGGAACAGCGCCTGCCAGCCCGGTCCGGCGATCAGGAGGCCCCCGAGGGAGGGACCGAGCGCGGTGCCGATCGCGGACATCGTTCCGAGCAGGCCCATCGCACTGCCGGTCCGCTCCTTCGGAACCGTCTCGCCGACGAAGGCCATCGTGAGGGCCATCATGATGGCGGCGCCGAGGCCCTGCACGCCCCGCGCGGCAATCAACCACGGAAGCGCAGGTGCGACGCCGCACAGCACCGAAGCCGTGGTGAACAGCGCAATTCCGGCCAGCAGCAGTCGGCGGCGGCCGGCGACGTCGCCGAGCCGTCCGACACTGACGATCACGGTGGTGACGGCGAGCAGATAGGCGAGGACCACCCACTGGACTTCCTGGAACGACGCGTCGAACGCCTGCGCCAGCGTCGGCAATGCGACATTGGCAATGCTGGTGCCCAGCGATGCCAGCAGCATCGACAGCGACAGGCTGGCGAGCGACCCCCGAACCGACACCGGCCGTTCGGCGCCTCCGGCGCCGGGTTCGATGCGTCCTGCAGGCAATGTCTTCAACGTGGACTCCACTTGCGGGCGATGCCTGCAGCGTAGTCCGTCGTATGACATGGCGGAAGGCGCACCATTTGCACTTTATTGCTGCGTTCAACGCCACATCAGAATCAAACTGCGCTATCGTCGACCCGTGTCGACCCCCGACCTCAACCTGCTGGTGGCGCTCGACGTGCTGCTCGCGGAAGGCAGCGTGGCGCCGCGCGGCCCGCAGGTTGCGACTCAGTCCGTCCGCGATGAGCCGGACGCTGGCGCGATTGCGCGAGACGACGGGCGATCCCCTGCTGGTCCGGGCGGGACGCGGTCTCGTCCCCACGCCGCGAGCGCTGGAACTGCGCGAACGGGTCGGTCAACTCGTGCAGGACGGCGAAGCCGTGCTGCGTCCGGCCGCGAAGCTCGACCTGGGCCAGCTGGTCCGGACGTTCACGCTGCGGACCCGCGAGGGTTTTGCCGAGACCTTCGGGCCGGACCTCATCGCCCGCGTCGCCGCGGAGGCGCCCGGCGTGCGGCTGCGGTTCGTGCAGAAGTCGAACAAGGACAGTGCGCCGCTTCGCGACGGAATCGTCGACCTGGAAACCGGCGTCGTCGGCAAGACGTCGGGACCGGAGTTGCGCGTACAGACCTTGTTCCGCGACCGCTTCGTCGGGGTCGTGCGCCTGGGGCACGCGCTGTGCGAGGGCGAGATCACGCCCTCCCGTTTTGCGCACGGCCGGCACATCGGCATATCGCGGCAGGGACGCGACGAGGGACCGATCGACGACGTGCTGAACGGGCTCGGCCTGGAACGAAGGATCGTCGCGATCGTCGACGGCTTCGCGACCGCGCTGGCGCTGGCCCGGGCCTGCGACCTGATCGCGAGCGTTCCCGAGCGACATACGGCGAGCCTGCGCACGGGAATGCATACCTTTGCCCTGCCCGTCGCCGTACCCGAGGTCACCCTTTCGTTGCTCTGGCACCCGCGGCTGCACGCCGATCTCGCGCATCGCTGGCTGCGCGGCTGCGTGCTCGAGGTGTGCGGGGCACCGCGTTGAATGCTCTGCCGCGTCGCCCCCGGACCTGCGGCCACGACGCATTTGCCGTGGACGATTGACTGACCCGCATCGGCCGCCGGACAGACACGCCGACGCCGCGAACGGCAAACGCCGCCATCGCGCGGGCCCCTGCCGCGCCGGTCCTTGATCGCAGGCCGTATTCGCGCAACGGGCGGCGCGCGATACTGAAGCATCATGAACGTGCGTTGGAGTGCGCGGACTCGTCCGCTCCGGATTCTGGTGACGGCGATCGGTGTCCCCCTGCTGCTGGCGGCTTGCCTTGGCGGCGACGGTGGCAGCGGTACGGCGCCGGGGCCGTCGGCGACGTTCCGCAGCCTTGGTTTCCTGCCGGGATATGCGGCGAGCGAGGCCACGGCCATTTCGTCCGACGGAAGCGTCGTCGCCGGTACCGCCACCGCCGCTGCTGGCAATCGCCAGGCCTTTCGCTGGGACGCCCGGCAGGGCATCCTCGGGCTGGGCTTCCTGCCCGGCGGCGTCGCCAGCACGGCAACGGCGCAATCCGGCAACGGCGACGTCACCGTCGGCACAGCCGACGCGAACGATGCGGATCCGCCGACCCCTTCCGCGGCTTTCCGCTGGACGCCCGCCGCCGGTTCGCAACGTCTCCCACCGCTTCCGGGCGCGTATCTGTGCGCAGCCGCGGGCGTTGCGGGCGACGGCGCGACGGTGGCAGGCACGTGCCTGCAGATCAACACGACGGCGTTTCGCTGGACGGCCGCCTCGGGGGCGATTCCGCTGGCGCGCTTCGGCGGAGGAAGCAACCAGCAGAGCACCGCCGCCGCCATCTCGCTGGACGGCGCGGTGATCGTCGGTGCCGGCCATCCGGTGCTGACCGGGGCCGTGCGCTGGGCCGCGGATGGCAGCCCCACGCTGATCGGCAAGCTGCCTGGCGACGTATCGGCCACGGCCACGGCCGTGTCGCAGGACGGATCGGTCATCGCCGGCGTATCGACGGACGGCTTCCGGAAGAGCCCGCGCGTTTCGCTGGACGCCGCAAACCGGGATGATCGAACTCGGCAATCCGCCGGCGGGCGTTGCGGGAAGCGTCGCCACGTCGATTTCCGGCAACGGGCGCACGATCGTCGGATGGGGTCCGACGGCCAACGGCGACGTCGCCATCATCTGGGATGCCGAGCACGGCCTGCGCTCGCTGGAGACCGCGCTGGCGGCCGACTACCAGACGTCGATCCCGGGCTGGAATCTCACGCGCGCCAACGCCATTTCGGCAGATGCGCTGACGATCGCCGGTTCCGGAACGAATCCGCAGGGAAACACGGAAGCGTGGATCGTCCGGCTGCCGGACTGATCATTGCGCGGGCTCCGCGACCCGCTTCAGCAAAGTGCGCTGCGCGGACCGGTGCAGTCGCGATGAACTGCCCTCGCGCAAGTCCGACGTCAGGGGCATGGCACGGTGCCCGGCGCGAGCGCGTGGACCGGAGACCGGATCCTGGTAGGCGGTCGGGCACTGGGCATTCGCGCAGATGCTGCGTGGAAACCCCGCGCAGGCTGTTGGCGTCCAGCAGGCCGTTCCACTGCGCCAGCGCGCACGTCGGCGAGGTGTTCTGCAACGCCAGGATGCGCACCGGCACGTTGAAGAACGTCACCGGCCGCGCCTCCCACGAGCCGTTGGTCGATATGTCGTAGGAGACGTCGCCGTTGGCGCCGTACGTGAACTCCACGCGCGTGCCGTCGGCGCAGGACGGCTGCCCGTTGATGCTGGCCGAGAACGCATTGGGCTCGCTCGTCGACAGCACGTACGCGGCGCTCGTGGATACGGGATCGCAGCTGCTGCCGGTCTTGCTCGTACGGTAGACGGTCACGGCCTGGTCGGTGCAGCGGTTGCGAAACGTCACCACCACGTTCAGCGGCGCCACCCCGACCGACGCCGACGCGTACCCCTTCCTCACGCTCTCCCACACCGGCAATGGCGTGAGCGTCGTCGACGCGGTAGCTGCCCTTCGGACTCGTGTGCGTCGTGAACTGGCCGGTCGTGTCGAATCCCTCGAACTTCGACGGATCGACCCGCGTGTGCTGGAAGAAGCAGCTGCCGAGGAAATAGCCCTGCGTCGTGCCCGCTTCGACGGCGAGCTTGTGGGTCGTCTCGATCTGCTCGCGCACCCACGTGGCCTGCGTCTCCAGATTTCCCTGCGGCATCCGCCTGCGAGTAGCCCATCTCGCCGAAGAACAGGGGCGGCAGCGCGTTCCAGGCCGTCGTGCCGGGAAACGCCGACTGGAACTGCGCGGGGTCCACGAGGTAGTCGTGCAGCGCCGCCGCCGCGCGGAACGGATTCGACGAGGCGATGAAGCGCGTCCGCCACAGGTCGGCGGGAACCGGCGACACCGCCACGGGCCGGTCGTCGAACTTCGACTTGTAGCTCGTGCGCGTCTGGCTGTCGGCCATCGCGTTGGACATCGCGAGGATCGCGAGCACCGCACCCGGGAGCTCGGACGGTGACGTGCTCACGTTCCTGCCCGGATTGGTCTGCAGCCATTGCAGGGTGGCGCGCTCGAACGCCTGCGCCTGCTCGCGCGACAGCGCCTGGCGCTGGTCGCGCGCGAACGTCGCGTCGGAGACGGGACTCGTGATCGGAAGCCGGTTCGCCGCCGGGATGCCCGCCTGGTCCTCGAGCGTCACGAGCGCCTGCACGACGAAGGCCACGTCGACCGGATTGATCCGGTTGAGGTCGTACTCGTTGTAGATCGCCCACATCGCAGCCGCGGGATGAGGCGTCGTGCCGGTGTAGACCTGGTTGAAGATCTGGCGGACGAGTTCGAACGCCGCCTGGTAACCCTTGCCGCACGTCGCGCACCCGGTCGTGCCGGTGATGGTCTGCGCCGTGAAGTTCGAGATCGGGATCATCACCTTCATCCGGTTGCCCGCGGCGGCATCGAGAAACGATGTGTGGTCCGTGCGCTGGGGATTCCAGTTGTAGAGGTGCAGGAAATTGATCCGGTCGCGCGCGAGCGTCGACAGGTCGTGGCGCGCACCAGGCTGTCCGTCGTCGCCCCAGATGCCCTTGAAGTCGCCATTGAAGAAGTCGGAGTCGTAGTAGACGTCCTGGTAGAAGTCCGACGGCTTCGGGTCGTACGCGATCCCCTGGATCGGCCGCAGCTTCGTCAGGTCGGCCGGGATCGTCGACTGCGCGGCAGCGCTTCCGGCATGGAGCGCGGCGCCGCCGACCAGGCAGGCCAACGCCACCGCCGCGACGGCTGCGGCACGCATCATCGATGGTTTCATCGCATACCTCGTCGAATGTCGGGTCGGTCGCGGCGCGCGCGGTGGCTTCGCGCGTGGCCGCGGTTTTCCTCTGCGTCAGAAGCGGATCGCCACGCCCAGGCGGATGCCCTGGGCCCAGAACGATGAGTCGTTGAAGTCGAACGATGGTTGCGCGGGTCCCGTGGGCTTGAACGCGGGATCCTCGGTCCACGATGTGCTCTGCGTGGTGTTGAGCGTCCGGTTGATCTGGTTGCCGGGGCGCACCACGTTGCTCGCATAGATGAACGAGTAGCCGACGAACAGCGAGGTGGCGGGCGTGATGCGAAAGCCCACGTTCAGGTTCACCTCGGGAACCACCGCGAACCGGGTGCGCGAGTGGTTGCCGATGTTGGTCGGAAGCGCGAAGTATCCGCCGTTGAACGTCTGCACCGGCCCGTAGCCCGTGTAGTCGTTGGTGGCCAGCGACCCGCTGACATCCACCGCCTGCACCATGCCCCCCAGCGCGACCTTGGCGGTGCCGGCGCCGAACCACGGCCCTTCGTCGAAGCGCGCGCGCAGGCCCGCCTGCACGCCGTAGAAGTCGTTCGTCGTCTCGAACCGGTCCGTCGTGTTCCAGATATCCACCGGATACGGCGCAATGTACGGACTGCTGGTCGTGAACGTGTACGTTTCGCGCAGCCGCAGGTAGCGCAAGCCGCCGATCACGTCCAATCGCCGCGCCGCGGACGACTGCATCGTCCATGCGACGTCGAACTCCGCACCGAGAAAACTGTTCGTGTACTCCTCGCTTGCACTGCCGCTGTACATCGGCGCGTAGGAGATCTCGGCACCGGTCTCCGCCAATGTCACGGCGTCGATGTAGGGAAGGACGAGATTGGTCGATCCGATCCGGCCGGACGAACTCACGCTGCGGCTCGTCGAGCGGGACGGCACGTAGAACACGCTGCCCTCGGATCCGAACCCGTCGGCCGGCGCGTAGCCGAGCGTGACGCGAACGCCGGGGTTCATGCCGGTGTCGAGGCTCTGTCCGCCAAGGTAGGTCTGCGTGTTCGCGAGCCCGAGGATACCGTCGGTGATCAGCGGGGGCGGCGCCGGAGCGTCGCGGTACCACCAGAACAGCGCTTCGGCGCCGGCGGTGAACGCTCCCGACGCGGAACCGCCGGCGACCTGCGCATGGGCCGGGATGGCGCCCTGCAGCAGCAGGCACGAGAGAACAACGACGAGGCCGCGCATTTCTCCTCCGGATTCACGCGCGGGACGCGAGGCGGAACGCGCCCGCGCGGCGACCCGCACGCCCGCGGCCGACCGTTGCGGTGCCTTCGCGCCGCACGCTGCATCCGCTTTCGAAGCAACAGGGATCAAGCTAGCACCGGCAATCCCGCGTTGCCATGACGATAGTCACCGATGCTGCGCCCGGCCGCTCACCTCGAGTTCGAGCGCGAAACCGAGGCGTGTCCGATCGCCGCGATCAGCGCATGTCCCGCCAGATTCTGCATCGCAGCCTCGATGGCGATGGTCCCTGCGAACGACCAGCGCCCGCGTGAGGCCGAGCACGCCTTTCAGATTGACGGCCGTCACGCGAGCACGCGGCAGGCGGGAACGGCCCCGGTGCGGTCAGGAACGCGAGGCCGAATCCGCCGTCAGGGACCGGCGAACGACTGCCGTTCCGCATCGTCCGGCAGCAACGTCGACAGCACCGCCTCGATGCGCACCGGCAATCCGGCGGGCGCGGTCACCGCAATGTTCTGCCCCGACGGGCCCGAAGGCCGGCTGATGCCCTCTTCGACCCGCTCGAGCAGATAAGGGAAGAACGGATTGGACGGCAGCCGCGTGAGGAAATCCTGATCGACGATCAGCGCGCCCCGCTCGCCGCGTGCTTCCATCGCACCGAGGTTGTACCCGTAGTCGTCCTTGGTCTTCGGGTCGGGCTCCATGCCGTACAGGGGATCGTCCATCGGGATGGGAATGGCCAGGTGCGAAAGCGAAAAGATACCGTGCGGATACGTCTGCGTCAGCGGGCGGGTTACCACGTTCAACTGGCCCGGCGCGATGCTGCGCTCGGCCGTGGCCTCGCTGGAATCGCTGGCATTGGCGATGACCGTGAAGCGGAACGCCTGCGGCGTCGTGGGCGTGAGCCGCTCGGCCGCGACGTAGGCGGACGGACGCAGCAGCGGCGCGAACTTGAGCGTACGGTTCACGTCGAACAACACGATCTCGCTCCCGTTGTCCGGCAGGTACGCATACAGTCCCGTCAGGATCGCCGGCGTGCTGACGGTGAAGTCGATGACCGACTGGAACGTGATGACGGGAGGCAATCCCGCGAGGCCGGATCGGTTGGCCATGCGCTGGATCTGCGCCTGCAATGCGTCGGTCAGCCGGAAGGACTGCCGTGCGCCGTTGACCGGGAAGGAGTTGTACTTGAATGGATTGAATTCCGGCACGACGCTCAACCATGCGGCGTTGGCGAAGGGCGGCAGTATCGCCGGCAGCGCCGCGAGGCCGGCGAAGCGCGCGAAGCGGGTGATCCCGATCATCGGCGTGAACAGCACCACCCGATCGGCGCGCGCGAGTTTCGGGTCGTCCAATGCGTCCAGCGAGTATTTCATCGCCAGTGCCCCGCCGTTCGAAAAGCCGACCAGGTGGAGCGGTGCCGGGGCGGGCACTCTCCGGCGCGCCTCGCGCACCGCGAGGCGCGTCGCCGCCATCCAGTCCTCCCAGCGGACATCGGTCAATGCGGCCGGCACCGTGCCGTGCGCAGGCATGCGCATGCCGATCGCGACGAAGCCCCGATCCCGATAGCGGCTGGCGATATGCCGCAGGCTGTACGGCGAATCCGTCAGGCCGTGGAGCAGCACGACCACACCCACCGGCGGTCCGGCCGGCTCCATGATGTACGAGCGGTTCCAGTCGTGCGCGAACCGGGCCGGATAGACGGGACTCGCGTCGAAATAGCGATTGATCGGCACCCGTTGGTCGGGAGCGAGCTTCTGGCTCACTTCGGCGCGAACGCTGGTCATGATCGCGTCCTCCTGGGCCACATAGCGGGCCCAGTCGGCCGTGTCCATCTGGTCCACGGTCAGCTCGCGGGGAACGAAGGTGTGCCATGGCTGCAGCGCCGGTCCGCTGAGCGCGCCGTACGCGCGGATCCCGAGCGACGCGAGACCGATGACGACGGCAAGCCCCAACGCCCATTTGAATATCGGTCCGACGATCCGCGGCATGAAATGACCCAGGGAAGTTACATTGCGATTGATGCCAGCCCGAAAATTACCATAGTGCCAGAGGCCCATGAATGGCCGCTGCAGGGGTCGCGTGCGCCCGGCGGGACATGGATCCACGATCGCGCCCTCCGCGCGTTCCGGCGCCTGCGGTCACCTCTGCGGGCAGCAACGGAACACGCGCTTCGTCAAGCCGACTGCCGCACGACGGCCAGCACCGCCTCGGCGATTTTCCGCGGTCGCAAGCCGATTCCATGAACCAGGAACGCGGCGGATTCGGGAACGACTTCGATCACCTTCGTGCCGACGTGCACGGTCACGCCCGATCGCGTGAGCCCGCGCAGCCGTCCGGCGATCGGCGCGTGGAGGATCGTGCCCCCCATGCGCGCGACCGCCGTGCCTGCCGACACCGCGTCACCGATGTTCTTGCCGGTCACGAATACGCCGTCCGTGGGGGCATACACATACCGTTCACGCCCGGCGCCCCCCACCTGCCGCGGCTCCCCGGACAACGGCAGCGACGGGCCCGACGTGATGAGCGCGCCGAGCGAATCGCCCCATGCGGTCTCGATCACGACGTCGGTGGTCTCGCCGGCGACGAAGTTCGGGCCGAGACCGATCGTCAGCGCCGCCAGGCCGCGCTGCGGCTCGGGCTGCGTCCGCTTGCGCATCCTGGCATCCACCAGCACGCGCGGCCGCACTGCGGCAAGCACGGCGTCCCACTCGCCGCAGGAGACCGCAACCGCTGCGCGGGCGGCCAGCACCGCGGTGATTTCGCCGTCGTTGCGGCACAGGCGCGCGACGACGCCGTCGATCGCCGCTTCGCCATCGAAGAATGCATCGACGAACGCCGCGCCCCGCCGGGCGTCGTGGGGAAACGGCAGGTCGTGCACGAGCACCGGGTAGCCGGCCCGGTGCAGGGTTACGGCGATGGCGGTCCCGATGTCCCCCGCGCCCCTGATCAGGCAGCATCCCGTCACGCCCGACTCCTGGCACCCGGCGGATCGAGCGCGCGGGTCGGCCGTGCGGACGCGGACCCGCGGCTCGGCCAGGTTCGTGCAGAGGGTTCGCCGCTGCGCGCGGGCGCCGGCATCGCGTTCGCTCGCTACCGTCCGCCCGTGCCGCAGACGGGGCACGCCTGCATCCCGAGCGGGCGTTCCAGCATGCAGCGGTACAGCAGTTCGTCGTCCGCGAAGATCTCGCGGGTGGCGCCGTCCGCCATCACCGCCCCGGCGTGCAGGACGATGGTGCGCGGACACAGCTCCAGCACCATGTCGAGATCGTGACTCGTGAAGATGCGCGTGTGCTTGAACTCGGCGAGGAGCGCGATGAGTTGCCGGCGGCCGTGCGGATCGAGGCCGCTCGTCGGTTCGTCCATCACCAGGATGTCGGGTGCCATCGCGAGGACACCCGCGATGGCGACCCGCTTCTTCTCGCCGCCCGAGAGCCGGTAGGGAGGCTTCGACCGCACCGCCCACACCCCGACCCGCTCCAGCGCGTCCTGAACGCGCCGGTCGACTTCAGCGTCCGGCAGGCCCTGGTTGCGCGGCCCGAACGCCACGTCGTCGAAGACCGTGGGCATGAACAGCTGGTCGTCGGGGTCCTGGAACACGAGCCCGACCGTGCGCCGGATGGCCGGCAGGGTCTCCCGGGTCAAGGGCGTATCGCCGATACGCACGTCGCCGCGCGTGGGGTGAAGGTGCCCGTTGAGGTGCAGCAGCAGGGTCGACTTGCCCGCGCCGTTGGCGCCGATGATCGCGACCGACTCGCCGTGCGTGATCCGGAAGGAGACCTGGTCGAGCGCCACGGTTCCGTCTTCGTAGACATGCGTGAGCCCGCGCGCTTCGACCAGATGATGGCTCACGGCGACGGCCCAAGGACCGCCCGGCCGACCAGGTTCGCCACGTCCTGGGTACGCAGAAGCAGGAACACGCAGCACCACCCGACCACGTAGAACCAATCGCGCCGACCGAACGTCGAGCGCTGATCCGCGGTTGAAGTCGCCGACGAATCCGCGCGCGCACATGGCGAGATAGATGCGCTCGGCCCGGTCCCACGTCCGCATCAGAAGGCGCCCGATCAGCACGCCGTACAGGCGGATCGAAAGCGGGCGACCGCCACCGCGCAGCTCGCGGGCCGTCGTCATGCGCAGCGCTTCCTCGCCCAGCACGGCCAGATACCGGTACAGGAACAGGAGCTGGACGGCGAGCGTCCTCGGCATGCCGAGGCGTTCGAACGCACCGCAGATCGCCGGGAAGCCGGTCACGGCCACCAGCACCAGCGCCGCTGCCGCCGCAAGCAGCGCCCGCAACAGGATCGACACGAGCGAAAGCCAGCCACCCGAGATGCCGACGCCACCGACGTGGAACAGGACGTCACGGTCGAAGAACGGATTGGGCAGTGCGATCAGCAGCGCGACCGGAATCACGATCGCGATCTTGCGCAACACGAGTTGCGCGGGAAGCCCCGCCCACGCGGCGACGAGAATCGGGAAGGCGAAAAATGGGAGCAGCTGCGCAACGGCGTAGCGGTCGAACGACATCACGCAGACGATGAAGCCCAGCGTGACGACGACCTTGGCACGGGCGTCGAGCCGATGCATCGGCGACGGTCGCGTGGCCAGCTGGTCGAGCTGGCGGAACTCGACCAGAGCGGCGAAGACGGACGGTCCGGACACGCGGCGGTCTGGCTTGAAGAAAGTGCGCCGAAGCAGCGCTACGACGTGCGCTCGACACGTCCGGCGCGGCGCCCGACGCCTAAGCCGATCAGCACGGCGACGAACAGCGTGACGACGCCGCCCACGACCCCCGCGACGGACGTGCCCAGTCGGTTCGTGCCCGGATTCTCCGCACGACCGGCGTCACCCGCCTTGCCGTTCGCATCTTCGGCTCGGCGAAAGTTGTAATCCGGAAGCAGCGCAACCTGCTTCTGGATGCGTGCCATCGTCGCATGGAGGGCGCCATGCGCAGCGTCGGGTTCGGATCCGCCGGTGACCTGCGCCACGCTCCACTCCAGCCCGTCGGGATTCTCCGAGGCGTACCACGCCCCCACGCCGCCCACGGCCAATGCGGCGGCGAAGAACGCCAGCGCGACGCCGGTCACGGAACGGCCCGAGGGTGCGGTGGTCGGGAGCACCTCCGGGCGCGTCGCGCGGACAAAGGACACGACGGCCGCCGTTACCACGCCCTCGACCACGCCGATCGCCAGGTGGATCGGCAGCATGAACAGCACGAAGGTGCCGAACGGCAACGCCGAGATGCCGGAGGCGACGGTTTCGAGCACGACGGCCAGCGCGCCCAATTGCAGCGACAGGATCGCGGCCACGACGGCCGCCGCGGTGATCCGCGCCGGGCCCGGGTCCACGCCTGCCAGGCGGCGATACACCGGATAGCCGATGAAGGCGGGAAAGAACCCGAGGTTGAAGATGTTGCAGCCGAGCGCCAGCAGTCCGCCGTCGGCGAACAGCATCGCCTGGACGATGAGCACCGAGGCCATCACGAGGAAAGCCGCGTGCGGTCCCAGCAGGATCGCGAGCAGAAGCCCGCCCCCCAGATGTCCGCTCGACCCCGTGCCCGGGATGCTGAAGTTGATCATCTGGGCCGCGAACAGGAACGCGCCGAGCACGCCCATCAGGGGCACGCGGCGTTCGTCCGGGTCGTCCTTGAGGCGGCGGGCGCAATAGGCGACGGTGATTGCCGTGACGCCCCACATCGTCCCGCCGACCGCGGGAGAAAGGAGTGCATCGGCCATGTGCATCGGGCGGCTCCGTGAGTGGTGTGGCAACCGGCGCATCGCGTGCTGCCGGTGGGATGCGGGGAACGTAGCCCGGTAAGAGGGCTCTTGTCAAAACATCTTACGCACGCCCTTGATCTCGGGCAGACCGCGTGGCGTTCTGGCGGCCCAGTCCGGCGTCCATGGGTCGGCACGGGCGCTCCGGCGGCATCGAGGGTGACGTTGCTGTCCGCGTTCGCGAGCCGGCCATCGGGGATGATACGTCCCCGGCGCGGGAGATCGCGCAAGCCGCCTGCCACGCCTCCGCCGCGTTGACTTCGACTACCGCCGGCGATAGATTCGGTCGGCGCAAGGGCGCGGGCCCGACCGTCGCAATGGCGGGACCGGCGTTCATCCCGGTCGTGCACCCCTAGTCCGGCAACGACCCATCGCGTGGAGGTGTATCCGATGTCAACCGTCTACAAGTCGGTCGAGCCGCACCGCCATGAACACATCCATGCGCACGAGCACGTGCACGACCACGAGCATGCGCACGGCGACGTGGTGCACAGCCATCCGCACGTTCACGCGCACGAACATCCGCATGCGCACGAGCATCAGCATGACGGTGCGCATGGACAAGTCGATGCGGGGCATGCGCACGATTCTGCCCCTGCGGCGCATGTCCACTCCCACACCGAATTGGGCGACAGCGCGCACCCGCAGACGCCGCACGATCACGCGCATCCCTAGCGAACGTCCGCAACCGTTTGCGGACGCCACGCTAGTGGCGGGGCCGCAGGAACTGCGCGAAGAACCCGCTCAATTCGCCGTGCGCGTGGAGCGGCAGCACGTGCGCGACGTACTGGTCGGGGCGCACGATCACCATCGCGCCGCCGGCGCGGTCGATGCCGCGCAGGTCGAAGATGTCGGGCCCGTTCTTCAGATCGGGCGCGTACGCCTTTTCGTAGTCGATGAGCCCGAACCGGCCTTTGCGCGGCAGCAGCATGCGCGGAAGCGCATCGACCTCGAGCGCGCGGTGTCCCTGCTGAAAAATGCCCCGCACGTCGATGACACTGTCGATGTCGGCGCCCGCCGGCGTAAAGCGCCGCACCGGCGAATCGGCGGCATCGTGCAGGAACGCCATCAACGCGTCGAGCCGCCGCGTATCGCCGTCGCCGAACGCGTACAGCCGCCACGCGGCGTCGGCGCGCGCAACGTGGCCGAGTTGCACGGGCTTGGCGTCCGCGACCCGGATCACCGGCGCCGAATGGAAGCGCATGCCGATCGTGAACCCGTTGGCGAGATGCTGGTGCGTGCCCGCTGCGGTCAGCACGGTACTGGGCAGGTAGCGCGCGGCCACGCCGGCGGTGTAGCGCCCCGATTGCATGAACTGCGCCTGCAACTCGGCGGGATCGATGCCGCCGCGCTCGGGATGCGCGGGATCCTTCGGCGAGGACGACATCGTCGTCGACCAACGCTTGTCGAAGTCGATCAGTTCCTGGGCGATGGCGCGCCGCTCGATCGAATAGGTTCGCAGCAGCTCGGGGCCTGCGCGTCCCTCGAGCACGGCGATGAGCTTCCAGCCAAGGTTGAAGGCGTCCTGCATCGACACGTTCATGCCCTGGCCTGCCTTGGCGCTGTGCGTGTGGCAGGCGTCGCCGGCGATGAACACGCGCGGCAACCGCGTGCGCGTCTGCGGCTGCGGCACGTCGTCGAAGCGGTCGGTGACGCGCTGGCCCACCTCGTACACCGAGAACCACGCGATGTCACGCACGTCGAGCGTGTAAGGGTGCAGCACGCGCCGCGCCGCGGCGATCGCCTCGTCGGCGGTGATGCTGCGCGCGCTGGAGCGATCGCCGGGCTCCACGTCGCCGAGATCGACGTACAGACGCACCAGGTAGCCGCCTTCGCGGGGGATGATGAGGATGTTGCCGTGATCCGCCGACTGGATCACGGACTTGATGCGGATGTCCGGGAAGTCGGTGACCGCGAGCACGTCCATCACGCCCCAGAGGTGGTTGGCGAAGTCGCCGTGCGGCGCGGCGCCGATCGACTCACGCACCCGGCTGTGCGCGCCGTCGCAGCCCACGACGTAGCGCGCGCGAACGACCTTCTCGGCGCCATCGCCGCCGCGCCGCAACGTGACGACGACGGGAAAGTCGCCCTCGGACTCGACGTCCAACCCGACGAACTCGACACCGTAATCGGGTTCGAGCCGCGAGGGCGACTTCTTCATGTACTCGAGCAGGAACTCCTGCAGGCGCGCCTGGTTGACGATGACGTGCGGGAATTCGGACAGGCCGTCCTCGGTATCCTGGATGCGCCCGGTGCGCACGATGTTCGAGCGATCGTGCGCCGACGGGCGCCAGAACACCGTCTCGTTCACCCAATAGGCCTCGCGGATCAGACGCGTACCGAGGCCAAAGGCCTCGAACATCTCGACGGTGCGGCAGGCAATGCCGTCGGCACGGCCGAGCTCGAGAGGGCCGGCGCGCCGCTCGACCAGGCGCGTGCGTATTTGCGGGAACGTCGAGAGCTGCGCGGCGAGCAGCGTGCCGGCGGGCCCGCTGCCGACGATCAGCACGTCGACTTCGTCCGGAAGCGCCGCGCCGCGCGCCTCGGCGCCGGGCTCCGCGGGCAGGATGTCGGGGTCGCCGGGGCGATATCCGTCTCGATGGAACTGCATGCGCTGGTCCTCCCTGCCCGCACCCCGTGAAAGTCGTGCGGCGATGTCGAATACGCCGGGGGCGACCTCGCCCACCAACACCAAGTATCGCTCCTGCCGGATTTCGCGCAGCGTACCCTTGAAACCGGGCCAGCGTGCTCGCGGTCCCGCTTCGCGCACGAGGCCGGCGTTCTGCGGAGGGATCCTCATGCATGGCCGCACAGGGGATTTTCAGTCTGCGCCGCAAGTTCCGGTCCATGGTCGATATCAAGCGCGAGGTACCTTGCGGTACCCTTGACCCTGGCAGGGTTGCCCTGGACGGTGGTTCCTTCATCGTGCCGTCGCCGGTGAAGCACGGATCATCGCGCCACGCGATGCATCCCATCGTTCGCGCGATCATCGACCGGCAGCGGCCCAAGGTGCATCGTCAACGCCTCCTTAGGAAATCCATGAACGCCCTAGTCAGCATTCGCTTCAGTTCCGATGTGACGATCGAATTCACCATTCCCTTCGCCGCCGACGCGACGGACCAGGCACGGGCGCGCGAGTGGCTGGATCGCACTTACACCGAGTTTGGCTGCGAGCCCATGCGACCTACGGGCAAGGTGCTCTTGCTGGACAAGATCCTTGGGATCGCGGACGCCGCGGGAGAGAAGAAATTCGAGCGGGATTCGGACTGGGGGAAGTCGTACGCGCAGGCCGTGAGCAGCGCGCTCGACCGAACCAGCGTCCAGGTGGATGTGGACGGGCGCACGGTCAGCAGTTGAGCCGTGCATGGGCGCCGCCTCCGGGGCGGGCTTGGCGCAATCTCCCGTGACCATGCGTGGACCGGCGCGGCCAGCGGCGGCGGCGCCGGCCATGTCCGGGGCGCCCGGGTGCAATGGGAGGTCCGGTGCGGGACGCAAATGCCGCGCCGGTGGCGAGCGGCAACCGGCATACCGCTACAATGCCGGACATGATCATGTCCCTTGACCGATTGCCTTCCGCGCCCGGCGTGCATGTCGCATGGTTCGCCATCGTCGCTTCCTTGTTGGCAGGAACGTGCGGCGCGACGCCTGTCTCTGGGGAAGTGCCCGTTGCCCACACATTCCTGGCGCAGAATTCCGCGCCGGACAAGGTGCCGCCGGCAACCGCGCCTTCACCTGCCGGCGCGCCGTCCACTGCGTTGGCGTGGACCTTCGGCACGCCGCCTCCGCCCAAAGGTGATGGCTGGACCGCCGAACGCGGCACGTTGACCCCGGGCGACGGCGAAGCGCGCGTGCAGCCCGATGCCAATCGCCGCGTCGTGCTGCTGTCCCCGCCCGGCCTGCCGGAGGCCGCGCGCCTTGCCGAGACGTTTGTGCTCGGCGTACCGGGCACCGGATTGCTCCGGGTGCGTATCCAGGGCCGGCGCGACGCCCGCGGCGGATGGATCACGCTCGCCGAAGCGAGTGGAACCGCGCTCGTCGAAACAGCCGACGGCTATGTGGTCAAACGCAAGCCCGGCGCCCGCGGCGCCCCCATCGAGCGATTGCGTATCGAACTCACCTTCCGGACGACCAACCCGCGGGCACTGCGGCGCATCGACGCCCGTTAAGTGACGCAGCTCGCCGCTGCCACCGCCGGGTCACCTGCGCGATTGGCCCACGGCGGCCGCCAAGGGCGGCCAGCCCCCGCATCGAACGCCTGTGCTGGCGCTGCGGGATTTACGAGCATCGCGCGTTCATCGCAACCGGAGCTCATCGTGGCGAAGCCAAAGGCGGTCAGGAAGACCATGGCGAAAGACGGCAGGAAGGACACGAAGAAGGACGTCGAATTCGGCGTGCATTCGGAGGTCGGGCAGCTGCGCAAGGTGATGGTGTGCGCGCCCGGATTGGCGCACCTGCGCCTCACGCCGTCCAACTGCGACCAGTTGCTGTTCGACGACGTGCTGTGGGTGGACAACGCCAAGCGCGACCACTTCGACTTCGTCAACAAGATGCGCGACCGCGGCATCGACGTGGTGGAGATGCACAACCTGCTGGCCGAGACCGTGGCGGTGCCCGAGGGCAGGAAGTGGATCCTCGACCACCACGTCGTGCCCAACCAGGTGGGCTTGGGCTTCATCGCCGAGCTGCGAAGCTATCTCGAGGGCCTCGACCATCGCAAGCTTGCGGAAACACTGATCGGCGGCCTGTCGACCCACGAATTTCCGGAGGCGCACGGCGGGCGGGCGCTCAAGGTTGTCAAGGAAGCCGCCGGCGTCACCGAATACCTGCTGCCCCCGCTGCCGAACACGCTGTACACGCGCGACACCACCTGCTGGATCTACGGCGGCGTGACCCTCAATCCGCTGTACTGGCCGGCGCGCCGCGAGGAAACGATCCTCACCACGGCGATCTACCGGTTCCATCCGGATTTCGCCGGCAACGTGAACGTCTGGTGGGGCGACCCGACCGAGGACCACGGCCTGGCCACGCTTGAAGGCGGTGATGTCATGCCCATCGGCCGCGGCAACGTCCTCATCGGCATGAGCGAGCGCACATCGCGCCAGGCCATCAGTCAACTCGCGGCGACATTGTTCAGGAAGGGGGCGGCGGAGCGGGTCATCGTGGCCGCGATGCCCAGGATTCGCGCGGCCATGCATCTGGATACCGTGTTCACCTTTGCCGACCGCGACTGCGTGCTGCTGGCCCCCGACTTCCTGGCCAGGACCACGACGTTCTCCTACCGCCCCAGCAGTCACCCGAGCGGCGTGGAATTCCACAGCGAGAAGAAGCCGTTCGTCGATGTCGTGGCGCAGGCGCTGGGACTGAAGAAGCTGCGGGTTGTCGAAGCCGGCGGCAGCGACTACCAGCGCGAGCGCACGCAGTGGGACAGCGGCGCCAACCTGGTCTGCGCGTCGCCGGGTGTGGTCTACGCCTACGACCGCAACACCTACACGAACACGCTGCTGCGCAAGGCAGGCATCGAGGTCATCACGATCGTCGGCGCCGAACTGGGTCGCGGGCGCGGCGGCGGACATTGCATGACCTGCCCGATCATCCGGGACGCCGTGGATTACTAGGGCTGCACATGCCGGTCGACGACGAACGCGGAACGCGATCCGGACTCGCCACGCCATCACTCCGGTCATTCCCGAAGCGAGACTTCCGGGCCCATGAATGGCCGGCGTTGGTCGACCACGGAAGTGCGCAGCCGATGCCAGGAAGAAGTCATCCCGGCCGGCGATAGCCGTCGTCGATCCACGCGCGCGCGCTGGCGACGGTCAGCTTGAACGACGGTTCCACACGAACTTCCGCCAGCGGCGCCGCGTCGGGCGCGAGCGCCGGGCGTGCGGCCAACAGTGCGGAAGGCGACTCGTCCTCGACGACGATATCCAGCGTCACGACGATCGCGCCCTCCGCGCTGCTGACGACGACCTTCTTGTGCAGCTGCGCGTGCAAATGCTGCTCATGGCGGCGGCGAACCTCGTGCGCGGTCTTGACCAGCGTGCTGAACGCCGTAGCGTCGAGTGGCTTCGGGTTCTTCTTGTCGCGGCCCATGGTCCAGGGGCCCACCAGCGCAGGCTCCCGCTCGCCGTCCTTCGTCATTTCGACCGCCCAGCCGTCGTCGTCCTCGTTCTTGACCACCCGCGCGGTCCAGCCTTCGTCGTGCCAGAGTCGTGCTTCCTGCGGATGATCGGGCGGGAATTCCGGGACGTTGGTCATGTGCGGTAAAAAGGTAACGGGACGGTTGCGGGGGGCAGGCATGGGGGCGACCAGGCGAGTGGTCGCGCGGCGAAAGACCGGGGAAGCGGATCGGCGGGCAGCCGTCGCGACCGAACTTACCACGGCATGCCGGGCGCCGGATCCTCGCCGTCGCAGTGCGCCCCCCATGCTGATTTGGCGGGTATCGGCGGCGGCATCGCCACGCCACCCTCTCATCGCCGACTACGAGGCCGCCTCGGCGGCGGCGCCGAAGGTTGTCAGGGTGCCAGGGTGCCTGGCTCGGAGTCGATCAAGTCGGACATCTCCTGGTTCAAGGGCAACTGTAGTTGAGCATCGCAGGTGCCGCTACCGCGCGAGCGGCACTGCGACCCCGGTCGATGTGTCCTCCATACCGGCCGCAGCCCGGCGATCGACATCCATCTTCGGGCCTACCGCTTCTTGCCTCCGACACCTGGCACGGCCGCAACCTGAATCATCCATGCCGCGATTGGGTGATCGTCGAGGTCGTCCACGGAGTTGAGCTCCACGCCCCGATTCGATTTGCCCATTGCGACCGGTGTCACCGGCGGTGCTGGCAGGAGCGCTGCAACGTTCACGAACATCAGCTTGACGTGGTCTGCGAATCCGCCGCAACAGAAGCACCAGCCGTCGCCGATGCCGAAGTACGACATCCCCCATTTCACCGAGCGCTGCTGGCCGGCAAGCGTCCTGGCCGCAAGCGCATCGACGCCTTCCGCGAAGCCGCGCTGCGGTTGCGGGAGACTGGCGATGGAGGATGCGCTAGGCTTCCGGGCGCTAGTGGCGCTGGAAGAACTGCCATGGGAGCTGGAACTCTTGCCATAGTTCCTTGCGGACAGGATCAGCTTCTATGCGGGTGTTGATTTGATCGAGTGCCTGCGCATTTGCGTGAGGGTCCGGCTTTCGTGAGTCGTCTTTCTGCACAAGAGTGAATATGTCCAGACGTCCACCACAGGTTTCGATGACCACGGCCCGTGGCTCGCCCATCAGGTTGAATCGCTTGTCCGTGTACCAGATTGCGGTGAACGGAATGCGAACGCCCGTTGTGCCCTGGGGTGGGACAAGAAGGATAAATCGTTCGGAGATCACAAGCGTTCCGGCGATTGGCGCGGTTAGGTTCTTCGTGCCAAGTTCGGCAAGAAGCGCGGCTTCTAACGACCCCGAGGCTAGAAGTGCGCCTTCCGCGTGCCACGTCGCGGGCTCGAACGTGCTGACCTGTCCCTCGTCGGCCGGGATCTTCAAGTCGGATGACTCGCTGACCACGAGGTTCATGCCCGCCAAAGCCAGACACGCCTTCTCCTGCTTCCGCTTGAACTGCGCCTCCGCGCTCAAGAGAACCCCGGCCATGAAAGCCCCGCACCCCGCCAGGAGTGCGCACAATGCCGCGATCAGGCCCAACCGCAACAATGTGTTCATTCGCCCTGCCATGATTTCGCCGGTGCTCCAAAGATCTTACGCCAGCGTCGCGTGGCGCCGCGAGCGGCCCGACAACGCGTCGAGGAGTTACGATCCGGCGACGGACACACTCAAGCGATGCGAATGCTACAAGCCGATGCCAGAGCAACAAGATCAACGCACAGGCGCCGAACGCTGGCCGGAGATGGTCGCGGACACTCGGCGGATACAGGAGCGCGCGAAACATGGCTGACCCCAGGAGCCAGACCGAAAAGGCTATGCGCTACAAGGGGGATGCGTACCTAGACCGGGCTTGTAAGAGCCCGCAGTGGCGCCGATGTGGGAGCGCGAGGCGGATAAGCTGCTGACGATGGCGAGTCCGCCGGACGAGGGCGGCGATTGCCGAGCCGCGCAGGGTGCGCATGATCGTGCGGGCGATTGGGGCGCTCACCAAGTAGCGGCGTCGCCGCGTGGCTTTGCAGACACATTCTAGACACCACGCCGCGCGGTCTTGTTACAAGCGCAAAACTGGCGTCCCCAGGGGGATTCGAACCCCCGTACCTACCGTGAAAGGGTAGTGTCCTAGGCCTCTAGACGATGGGGACGGTGCTGCTTCGTCCTGCCGCCTTTGATGCGGGCGGCCGCGCATTTGCTACTACTGCAACTGCATTCGAGTGGTGGAGGTAAGCGGGATCGAACCGCTGACCTCTTGCATGCCATGCAAGCGCTCTCCCAGCTGAGCTATACCCCCACGGCGAATTCGAAATTATAGCGGCACCGGGCCCGTGAGGCAAACTTGGGGGCTTGCTGTCGAGTCGCTGCGGCGCGGTCGCGCGGGTCCGATCGGCTATCATCGATCAGCAGCCGTTCCAGCGCGCTCCCGCGTGCGACGGTCCCTCTCCCGCCCCGCCATGTCCCTCACCGTCGCGTTGCCCGCCGTTCCCACCTCCCTGCGCGACCGCGTCGTGCTGATCACGGGCGCCACCGGTGGACTCGGCGCGCCGCTCGCGCGTGCGTGCGCGGCGGAGGGCGCGACCGTGATCCTCCACGCGCGCGTCGTGCGCAAGCTGGAAGCGCTCTACGACGAGATCGTCCAGGCCGGCCACCCGGAACCGGTGATCCTGCCGCTCGATCTCGCGAAGGCGGTGGCCGACGACTTCGGCAATGTCGCGAGCGCGCTGCAGGGGCAATTGGGGCGCCTCGACGCGATCGTGCACACGGCCGCCCTGCTCGGTTCGCTCGGCCCCATCGAGCACCAGTCGTTCGACAGCTGGCTGTCGCTGCTGCGCGTGAACGTGGCCGCGCCGATGGGTCTCACGCGCGCACTGATGCCGCTGCTCGACGCCGCGCCCGACGCCAGCGTGATCTTCACGCTCGACAACCGCGGCGAGCAGCCGCGCGCCTACTGGGGCGGTTACGCGGTGACCAAGGCGGGGGTGGCCACCCTCGCGCGCGAGCTGGCCGACGAGTGGGAAAACCGCGCGCACCTGCGCATCAACGCGGTGATCCCGGGCCCGATCCGCTCGCCGCTGCGGGGCCAGACGCATCCGGGCGAGGACAAGTCCGTGCTGCCGCCGCCGGAAGCGCTGGTGCCGCTGTACCTGCATCTGATCGCGGGGCAGTCGAAGGCCGACAGCGGGATGCTGATCGACGCTCAGGCCGTGCTGGCCGGCGCGCCGTCGGCGACCTCGCTGCGCGCGTAGCGCAGCAGCACGCGCAGCCGACGGAAATCCTCCGGCGGCAGCATGTCGGGCAGGATCAGGATCGAGCGCGAAAAGCGCGCGCCATCGGGCCGCCACACGACGGTGGTCAGCGCGGCGCCGACATAGGTCGCGCGCCGTACGTGACCCACCGTCAGGCGGCCATCGGCCGTATGAACGACCAGCAGCCGGTCGGCGGCCAGGCGCAACGACGTGACGGCGCGCAGGCCCTGCCGCAACGCGACCTCGCGAAACGTGCGCACCGCCCAGGCGAGGACCGCCACCACGCCGGCGCCCTGCTGCCAGCCGGCGAGCGGCAGCGCGAGGATCACGCCCAGCGTGGCCACGGCCGCCACGCCGATGAACACGGCGACGGTGGGCGATGGGCCGAGGTCGATGCTGACGGAGGGCGGCAGGCGCATGTCGCGCATTCCACCCGATGCCGGCGCGTTGCGCGATCGGCCATCCGGCCGCGGCCATGCGGCCTATTGCCGGCGGCGTGCTTAGGCGGCGCCTACTTCTTCACGTGCTGGGCCAGCGCGAGCCACGTCTCGACGACGGTATCCGGGTTGAGCGACATGCTCTCGATGCCGCGGTCGACCAGCCACGCGGCGAGATCCGGGTGGTCCGACGGCCCCTGCCCGCAGATGCCGACGTACTTGCCGTGCTTCTGGCAGGCGGCGATCGCCATCGCGAGCATCGCCTTCACCGCGTCATCGCGTTCGTCGAACGTCGTCGCGATCGGGCCGCCGGAGTCGCGGTCCACGCCGAGCGTGAGCTGCGTCATGTCGTTGGAGCCGATCGAGAACCCGTCGAAGTACTCGAGGAAGCGCTCGGCGAGGATCGCATTCGACGGCAGCTCGCACATCATGATCACGCGCAGGCCGTTCTCGCCGCGCTTCAGCCCATTGCGCGCCAGCAGCTCGATCACCTTCCCGGCCTCGGTCAGCGTGCGCACGAACGGGATCATCAGCTCGACGTTGGTGAACCCCATCACGTCGCGGACGCGCTTCATCGCCTCGCATTCGAGCGCGAAGCAGTCGTAGAACTCGGGCGCGATGTACCGCGACGCGCCGCGGAAGCCGAGCATCGGGTTTTCCTCGTGCGGCTCGTAGCGGTCCCCGCCGACGAGGTTCGAATATTCGTTCGACTTGAAGTCGGACAGCCGCACGATGACCTTCTTCGGATGGAACGCCGCGGCGATCGTCGCCACGCCCTCGGCGATCTTGCGCACGTAGAATTCCGTGGGGCTCGGATAGCCGGCGATCCGCGTCTGGATCTCGCGCTTCAGCTCGCTCGGCTGGCGGTCGAGTTCCAGCAGCGCCTTGGGATGGATGCCGACGTTGCGGTTGATGATGAATTCGAGGCGCGCGAGGCCCACGCCTTCGTTGGGCAGCCGCTGGAACTCGAACGCGAGTTCGGGATTGCCCACGTTCATCATCACCTTGGTCGGCGACGGCGGCATCCGGTCGAGCGCGATGTCGACGATCTCGACCTCGAGGATGCCCTCGTAGACGTGGCCGGTATCGCCTTCCGCGCACGACACCGTCACCGCGTCGCCTTCGGCCAGCACGCGGGTCGCGTCGCCGCAGCCGACCACGGCCGGAATGCCCAGTTCGCGCGCGATGATCGCGGCGTGGCAGGTGCGCCCGCCGCGGTTGGTCACGATCGCCGCGGCCCGTTTCATCACGGGCTCCCAGTCGGGGTCGGTCATCTCGGTGACCAGCACGTCGCCGGCCTCGACCCGCGCCATTTCGGAGGCGGATCGAATGAGCCGCACGCGCCCCTGCCCGATCTTCTGGCCGATCGCGCGTCCGGACGCCAGGACCGCGGAGGGGTTGGGCAGCTTGTAGCGGCGCAGGCGGTCCGGATTGTCCTCCTGCGACTTCACCGTTTCCGGGCGCGCCTGCAGGATGTAGAGGAGACCGTCGTTGCCGTCGCGGCCCCATTCGATGTCCATCGGCCGGCCGTAGTGGCGCTCGATCGTGATCGCCATCCGCGCCAGCGCCTCGGCCTCGTCGTCGGTGATCGAGAAGCGAATCCGTTCCGCGGCCGGGACCTCGACGTTCACCGTCGACTTGCCGGCCACCTGCGCGTCGGCGAACACCATCTTGAGCGCCTTGCCGCCGACGGTCTTGCGCAGGATGGCCGGGCGTCCTTCGTCGACGTTGCGCTTGTAGACGTAGAACTCGTCGGGATTCACCGCGCCCTGCACGACCGTCTCGCCCAGGCCGTACGCCGACGTGATGAACACCACCTTGTCGAAACCCGACTCGGTGTCGAGCGTGAACATCACGCCGGACGCGCCACGGTCGCTGCGTACCATGCGCTGCACGCCCGCGGACAGCGCGATCTCGGTGTCGGCGAAGCCCTTGTGCACGCGGTAGGCAATGGCGCGATCGTTGTAGAGCGATGCGAATACCTCGCGTATCGCTTGAATAATGTTATCTATACCTTTGATATTGAGGAATGTTTCCTGCTGACCCGCGAACGACGCGTCCGGCAGGTCCTCGGCGGTCGCCGACGAGCGGACCGCGAACGATGCGTCGCCGCCCTCGCCAGCCAGCGCCGCATACGCGGTGCGAATGTCCGCTTCGAGCGCGGGCGGCAGCGGCGCCGCCGTCAGCCAGCCGCGAATCTCGGTGCCGGCCACGGCCAGCGCGGTGACATCGTCGACGTCGAGTGCGGCAAGCTTCGCCGCGATCCGGTCCTTGAGATTCTCGTGCACCAGGAACTCGCGGAATGCGGTCGCCGTGGTCGCGAAGCCGCCGGGCACTCGAATACCGGCGTCGGACAACTGGCTGATCATCTCGCCGAGCGACGCATTCTTGCCGCCGACCTGGTCGATGGCGGCCATCCGCAGCCGGTCGAAGGAGATCACCCGAGCATTGTCTGAGGTCATGGTCGAAGGGGCCGGAAGAGGTTATGCGGCGCTGCGGCATTCCGCTGCGATTCCACCTCATTCTACCCCGCCAACCCATCCCGGCCTGCGCCGTGGTGCACTGCGAGAACACGCATGCGGCCGACTCGCGCCAACGGCCGCAAACCAGAAAAAACGGCCGCTCGCGGCGGCCGTCGCTGCAGGACCCCTCGTTCAGGCTAGCGAGGCGTCTCGATCGGTTGCGTCGTCGTCAGTTCGTCATCGTCGAACACGGGCGCGCCCGGTTCCCCGTCGGCGGACAGGCTGACGCCGGTGTCCGGCCCCGGACGATGGCGGCTCTTCACGGCTCGCCGCAGCGTCCGGTACAGGTCGGGATGCGATTCCTTCAGGTAGCTGATGATCTCGAAATCGACCCGCTTGACCTGCGAAAGGTCGAGTTGCTCCACATGAACCAGGCGCAGCAACTCCTTGACCGGGCGGGGCATATCCCGTCCGCTCTCGTAGCGCGAACCGCCGCTTTGCGTGACGCCGATCTGCGTCCAGAACTGTTCCTGGTTCATGCCAAGCCGCCGCCGGATTTCGCGCGGGTTGAGCACTCGATCGAGAATCTTCACGGTGGACGGGCCTTTGAGTAAGAGCGTCGGGCTGCCCGCAGCGCGGGCGCGGCACTACCTATACCAATGGCATATTTTTGACCGATTTGCCCGCCAACGCAAGCCGAACCGGACGAACGGCGGGAAGTTGGGTCCGAAATCCGTCGCAATTCGGTCCGGAGCGCACTTCCGGGCTGTCTCGACACAAATTGTACACGCCAGCAATGCTGCGCAGCGTCTTCGTTGCGGACGGCGCGACGCCCGCGGCGGGATCGGCGACAACGGCCTGCGCGGTGTGGCGACAAAGTGTGCGAATGGGCCTGCGCTACGACGCGCGCACCGGTCTCGCCCGTGTCGGTGTCTGTTAGCATCGCCCGGGGTCGTTCCACGCGCGGCAGCGGTGCGCTGCAGTCGCGGAGGCGCTCCTGCACGCCGATGCTTCGCTACGATCTCCACGCCCACTCCACGTACTCGGACGGCTTGCTCGCGCCGGCCGCGGTCGTCGCACGCGCCGCGGCCCGCGGCGTCGACACGCTGGCGCTGACCGATCACGACGACACCGGCGGGCTGGCCGAAGCGGCGGAGGCGGCGCGCGCCGCCGGTATCGCGTTCGTGCCCGGCGCGGAGCTTTCCGTCAGCTGGGAAACGCACACGATCCACGTGCTCGGTCTCATGATCGACGCCGGCAATCGCGTGCTCGACGAAGGATTGGCCTCCATCCGCAGCGGGCGCGACGCGCGTGCGCGCAGCATGGGCGAATCGCTGGCCCGGGCCGGCATCCCCGGCGCCTACGACGGCGCCCGCCGCTTCGTCACCAGCGACCGCCTCATCTCGCGTTCGCATTTCGCGCGCTACCTGGTCGAAGCGGGCCATGCCCGCGAAACCAAGGATGTGTTCAAGCGCTACCTCACCAAGGGTAAACCCGGCTACGTCGAGCATGCGTGGGCGACGCTGCCGCAGGCCGTCGCGTGGATCCATGCGGCGGGCGGCCTCGCCGTCATCGCGCATCCGGGCCGCTACAACGTCACGGCCACCGGCATGCGCCGGTTGCTGACGCAGTTCTGCGACGCGGGCGGCGACGGCATCGAGGTCGTATCGTCGTCGCACACGGCGGACCAGTTCACCGAATACGCGACCTATGCGCGCGCGTTCGGACTGCTCGCCTCCACGGGCTCGGACTATCACGGGCCCGGTGAAAGCTACATGGACCTGGGGACCATGCCGCCGCTGCCATACGGCGTGACCCCCGTCTGGACCCGCTGGTAAACCCGCGCGGAGGAACTTCCCTTGCCCCATCGCCGCACCGTCTTCTTCGTGTCCGACCGCACCGGCATCACCGCCGAGATGCTCGGCAACAGCCTGCTCACCCAGTTCGAGGAAATCGCGTTCCGGCGCGTGACGATTCCCTTCGTCGACTCGGACGACCGCATCGCCGACGTGATCCGCCAGATCAACGACACGGCGTCCACCGAGGAACTGCGGCCGATCGTGATCAGCTCGGTCGTGGACGAGGCGATGAGCAAGCGGATCCGCAACGAGGCGAACGCGCTGACGCTCGACTTCTTCCAGGTGTTCATCCAGCCGCTCGAGGCGGAACTGGGCGCCAAGAGCTCGCACACGGCGGGCCGGTCGCACGGCATTGCCAACAGCCACGAGTACTTCGCGCGGATGGAGGCGATCAACTTCACCCAGTCGCACGACGACGGCGCGACCACGCGCGACCTCGGCAAGGCGCAGGTCATCCTGGTCGGCGTATCGCGCTGCGGCAAGACGCCGACGTCGCTCTACCTCGCCCTGCAGTTCGGCATCCGCGCCGCGAACTTTCCGCTCACGCCGGACGACTTCACCGATCGCCGGCTGCCGGCCTCGCTGGTGCCGTATCGCGACAAGCTCTTCGGGCTCACGATCCAGCCGGAGCGACTGCGCGAGATCCGCGAGGAACGGCGTCCGGCGAGCAAGTACGCGTCGCTCGACAACTGCCGCTTCGAAGTGCGCGAAGCCGAGGCGATGCTGACGCGCGAGCGCATTCCGACCCTCGACACGACGACCAAGTCGATCGAGGAAATCGCGACGACGATCCTGCATCGCGGCAAGCTCGAGCGGCACATCTTTTAGGGAACGTCTGCAAAAGGCGTCCTCAGGTCCGTGGATGACGTGAAGTCGGCGTTGCGCCTTTTGCTCACCGGCACTGCAACTGCGAGATCAGGCGGCCGCCTTGGGCGCTAAGTTGGCAACTGAGGCGGCGGCCGCCAAAAGAACGTACGAAAAGACGAGTGTCGTGCGACTGGCTGCGTGCGCGTCGTGATCGGAGGGACTTTCGCAGACGTTCCCTAGCGGGCCCGCAGGATCGCCCGGGGCGCGTTGCCCGCGTCAATCGTCCGGCGAGCACATCGCGACGAGATCGGCGCCGTCGCCCTCGGCGATCCAGCCCGCGGCCACCATCTGGTCGCGCACCGCACGCACGGTGGTGTAGCGATGATTCACGTCGGCCCGGTTCGAGAACAGCCGGTAGACGGGTCGGGTGCCCGCCGCACAGGAACCTGCCGACGGGATTGCCATGTGCATGTAGTCGGCCGCTTCGAGCACGAACTCCGGATTCGCCGACTGCGACGCTGCGCACTCGGCGGCGCTGCGGCCGAAGAAGTGCGAGTTGCCGTTGTCCGGCGGGATGTAGAAGCGGCAGATCTGGCTCGTGCCCGGCTGCGCGGTCGTGTACGCCTTGAACGTCTTGCCGGTGCGCGTCCAGCGCGACGGCGTGACGCCGGCGTCGAGATTCGCGATCTCCGCGGCGATCCAGGTGATGAAGTAGTGGTCGAGCGTCGCGTTGTAGTACTCGATGACCTCGACGCTCGACGAGGGCTGCGTCTGCGCCGACGACGACGGCGCGGTCCCGGTCACCGCAAGCTGCAGCTCGTAGTAGCCGTCGTTGGTGAAGAGCGCGAGCTGCGCGGCAAGCGGGCCCGGCGCCGGGGGCGTGGCCGCCACTTCGAGCGTGCAACTCCCGCCCGGGACGACCACCGTGCCTGGCGTGCAGCCGCCCACATGGCGGAATTGCGCGCTGGTGATGGCGGACGACTGGATCGACAGCGGCGCATTGCCGCTGTTGGTGAATGTCACGCGTTGCGTCGGCGCCGGCGCGCCCACCGCCGCGTCGCCGAACTCCACCTTCGGCGGCAGCGAGCAGACCAGCGGCGCGCTCGCGCCGGCCGGCAGCCCGTACGTGCACCGGCAACCGCGCACGTCGTCCGCCTGCGGTGTCACCAGGGCGTTGTAGTGCGTGGACGGCGGACCCGCCATGATCGCCGACTCGGTGTTGGAATGGTCGAGACCCAGCGCGTGACCCCACTCGTGCGTGACGAGACGGTCCACTTCGGCCAGCGTCGTGACGTTGTCGCGGTTGAGCATCACGTCGGCTTCGATGATCACGCGGTCGGCGCCGTCCTGCGTGTACCACGCGTACGCGAACCCGCCGAGCGTCGGTTCGAGCGCACCCCAGCCCACGACGGTCACGCCGTCGGCCACCGGGCCGCCGGTGCCGGTCGCGACCGGCGTCGGGGCGTTCGTCGTCTCGCCCTCGTACACGTACGAGACCGCGCACTGCGACGACCACTTGTCGAGCGACTTCTGCAGTTGCGCGACGATGGCCGCCGGGTCGCCGGCCAGCGCCTGCGGCGCGTTCGCGTGGTTGTACTTCCACCGCAGCGGACCGCGCCACCTGGCGTTCTGCGCGAAGAGGTACTGGAATTTCGGCGAGACCGCGGCGCCTGCCGGAAGCAGCATCGGCGCCGCGACGAGCGCGTGGTCGGGTCGCGCCGACGACCCGGGCGCCTGCGCGAACGCAGGCACGTTCAGCGCGACGCTGCCGTATACAACGACGGCGGCAAAGCGCGCCAACGAGAACAGACGACGATTCCATGCATCGGCCATGACCTGTTCGGGGTCGCGTCGGCAGCGGTCCAACCGCGGGGCGCTGCCCATGCGACGAAGGGCTGTGGTGATGGTCCGATCATGGCGAGCACCCGTCGGCGCGTATGTCGCGGCATCGCCCAAAGCCGGGTGGGACCGGTGGCGCTGCGCTGTGGGACACCCCGACGCGCGGTTCCCCCGCACCTGACGTCCGCGAAGGGCGACGTCGGCCAATGACGCAGTCTGGACGGCGCGTCCTCCTACACCGGCAGCGGAGCGGACGGATTTCCCGGGCCGCGCGACGTGGTCGGCGGATGCGAGCGGTCGCAGCGTATCCGCCGCGTGTAGGACGATGCCTACGCGACACGACCGGCGCGGTGGGCGCTACAAACCGTAGAAGCGCCGAGCGGTACCCGACAGGAGGGCGCCGCGATCCTCCGCCGTCCATCCGGCGGTGAGCGCGACGGTCGCGGCATACCAGCTCTGGTACGTCCCCGCGAGGTTGACCACCGGCCAGTCGCTGCCCCACATGAGGCGCTGCGGGCCGAACGTCTCGGCGAGGAAGTCGACGTAGCGGCGCAGGCGGTCGATCGTCCAGCCCGTGCCGGCCTCGGTCACGAGCCCGGACACCTTGCAGCGCACGCGGGGATGCTCCGCGAGCCTGCGCATCGCCTGCGCCCAGGGTTCCCACATGCCGTTCGCGATGTCCGGCTTGCCGGCGTGGTCGACGACGACGGCGAGATCCGGATTGCGCGCGACCATCGCGATCAGCGCGGGCAGCTGCGCCGGCCGCACCAGCGCGTCGAAGCGCAGGCCCAGGCGCGGCAGTGCCGCGAGCGCGCGGCCGACGTCGTCGCGCAGCAGCCACTCGGGGTCCGGCAGGTCCTGCAGCATCGGCCGCACGGACTTCAGCAGCGGATTGCGCGCGAGGCGCGTCAGCGTCGGGATCGCCCCGCCCGACGCCAGGTCGACCCAGCCGACGACGCCGCGCGCAAGCCCGTCGCTGCGCGCGGCGACGTCGAGCAGATACTGCGTCTCGGCGACCGTCGGCGCGGCCTGCACCAGCACCACCGCCGTCACGCCCGCCTGCTCGCGCATCGCCTTCGCGTCGGCCAGCGAAAAGTCGCGGTACAGCGGTTCGAGCGCGGGCGTGAGCCACGCGTAATCGCCGCGCGCGAGTTTCCACACGTGATGATGCGTGTCGACGAGTCCGGGCATGTCAGTGGGTGCGCGAGGGAACCGGCGCGCATGGGTCGAGCAGTCCGCGCTCGCGCAAGTCGCGCCACAGTGCAGCGGGTATGGGATGGCGCAGGTGCGCGAGGTTGGTCGCGAGTTCGGCCAAGCTGCGTGCACCGGCCAGCACCACGGCGACGGCCGGATGCGCGGCCGGAAACTGGAGCGCCGCGGCCGGGAGCGGCACGTCGTGGTCGGCGCATACCTGCTCGATCGCCGCGACGCGCGCCAGCACCGCATCGCCGGCCGGCGCGTAGTCGAAGCGGGGCCGCGCGCCGTCGGCGGGCCGCGCGCCGGTCGCGAGGATCCCCGAGTTGAACGGGCCGCCCGCGACGATCGATACGCCACGCCGCACGCACAGCGGCAGCAGTTCCGACAGCGCCGACGTGTCCGCGAGCGTGTAGCGACCGGCGAGCAGGATCACGTCGAGGTCGGCGGCGCGCAGCGTGGCGAGGCAGATGTCGACGCCGTTGACGCCGATCCCATAGCCGGCGATCGCGCCGTCCGCCTTCATCGCCGCCAGCGCGGGCAGGCCGCTTTCGACCAGCGCCGCGAAGTGCGCGTCGAACGCGGCGCCGTGCGTCGCACGGTCGAGATCGTGCACGTAGACCAGGTCGATGCGCGCGATCCCGAGGCGCGCCCGGCTGTCGTCGAGCGAGCGCGCGATGCCGGCGGCCGAATAGTCGTATCGCTGCACGAAACGCGGGACCTCCACGTAGCCGTGCTGGTCGGAGGGCGCGTCCGGGGTCGCCACGAGCAGCCGCCCGACCTTCGTCGACAGCACGAAACGCTCGCGCGGCACGTTGCGCAGCGCGGCGCCGAAGCGGCGTTCCGACAGGCCGTTGCCGTAGTGCGGCGCCGTGTCGAAGTAGACGACGCCGGCTTCCAGCGCGCCCGCAACGAGCGCGATCGCATCGGCGTCCGGCACGGGCGCATACAGGTTGCCGAGCGGCGCGCCGCCCAGTCCGAGCGGTCCTGCACGCAGCCGCTGCGCGAATTCTGCCGTCAGCGCCATGACCGGGGCGCCGGCCGCGCGCAAGGCGCTTCGGGGCGCGGAGGTTCGGGGGCGCGGTGTTGTTTGCACACTGACATGTTAGTGCTAGACTCCCTCGCCATGGTACGCGACCGCACGTCGCCGCCGCAATGGCGCCGCTTCGCCGTTGCCTGTGCCCGACCCCATGCGCCGCAACGCCTGTCGCTGCAACGTTCGCCGCACCGTCCGTCGCACTGCCCACAACAATCCGCGCCGCATTCCGACGGCGCTTCCTGGAGGCTCGCTGATGAACCCGTCCCGCCGGCAATCGCTCGTGCTGCTGTCCACCGCCGCGCTCGCGGCCGCCCTCCCCGCCGCAGTGCGTGCGCAGGCGCGCAAGGTGCGGTTCGGCCACCAGCACCCGGCCGACTCGCCGATCGCCAAGGGCCTGGCCAAGGCGGCGGAAGTCGCCGCCGCGAAGACCGCCGGCCGCGTGCAGATCGACCTCTTCCCGTCGAGCCAGCTGGGCAGCGCGCGCGAGATGATGACGCAGGTCATCGACGCGAACCTCGACTTCATCATCGAAGGCCCGGGCGCCCTCGCGACGCTGCAGCGCCCGCTGTCGATCTTCGAAGCTCCCTTCCTCGCGCGCGACTTCGACCACCTGCGCAGGATGCTGCAGACCGACTGGGCGAAGGCGCAGTTCGCACAACTTGCGCAGAGCCGCAACATGACGATGATCGGCGTCTGGTACTACGGCGTGCGCCACTTCACGACCAAGCCCCGCGCGCTCAACACGGCCGCCGATGCGCGCGGGCTCAAGATCCGCGTGCCCGAGGCGCCGTTGTTCCTCGACATGATCCGCGCGCTCAATGCCGCGCCGACGCCGATGACGCTGTCCGAGGTCTACCTCGCGCTGCAGACCGGCGTCGTGGACGGGCAGGAGAATCCGCTGCCGACGATCAACAACAACAAGTTCTACGAGGTGCAGCGGTACCTCAACCTCACGTCGCACATCATCGTGCCGCAGCTCGTCATGGTGAGCACCAGGTACTGGACGGGCCTGTCCGACGCCGATCGTGCGGCGGTGATCGACGCGTTCGCCGAAGGCGGCAAGGTCAACGACGGCCTCACGCGCGAGGCCGAGGGCCGTCTGCTCGACGAATTCAAGGCCAAGGGCATGGAGATCGTGCGGCCCGATCTCGCGTCGTTCCGGCAGGCGATGACGGCCGTGTACCCCAAGTACGAGAACGACTGGGGCAAGGGCACGTTCGAGATGATGCAGAAGCTCTGATTGGATTGTCCGTGTCCAGGGCCACGCCCCTCACCCCAACCCTCTCCCCGCTCCGCGGGGCGAGGGAGTGCATCGGCGTATGGATGAGGGAGTGGCTCGGCGTCGCGGACAGTGCGTGTATTGGTGGGAGCCGTGACCCTGCCCGCTCCCTCTCCCGCCCCCGGCGGGAGAGGGCTGGGGTGAGGGTGGCGCGCGCATGGCAAAGCCCGCGACCGTGACCACCCGCGCGACGCTGCGCCGGTGGCTCGCCGGCCTCGAGGACAACCTCGCGGCGGCGCTGCTCGCCGTGCTGCTGCTCGCGATGGGCTGGCAGGTGTTCACCCGGTACGTGCTCAATGCGCCGAGCGAGTGGACCGAGGAGGCGGCGCGCTACCTCTACGTCTACGTGGTGTTCCTGGGCACCAGCGCCGGGATTTCCTCGCGCAGCCACGTCAGCATCGCGTTCTTCGTCGAGCGGCTGCCGCCGGGCGTGCGTCTTGCAGTGTCGCTCGGCGTCGACGTGCTGATCCTCGCGTTCCTCGCGGTGATGGTCTGGTGGGGCGCCAAGGCGACGCTGCGCAACGTCGACATCCCGCTGTCGGTCACCCAGGTGTCCTACGCGTGGGTGTACGTGATCGTGCCGGTGACGTCGCTCGCGATGATCCTGCGCACCGTGCTGCTGATGCGCGCCGACATCGCGCGCTTCCGCGACTGGCGTGCCGCGCCGACCGACGCGCAGCGCGTCATCATCTAGCGGAAGCCCGATGTTCGGCTACTTCGGCGGCTGGCTCGCCCTCCTCGTCGCCAACACTCCCGTCGCCTTCTCGCTCGGCATCATGGGCGTCGCGTGGCTGCTGTTCGAGGGCGGCTCGCTCGCCACCGCGCCGCAGCGCCTGATCGGCGGCATCGACTCGTTCCCGCTGCTCGCGGTGCCGCTGTTCATCCTCGCGGGACTGCTGATGAACGCAAGCGGCGTGTCCGACCGCATCTATGCGTTCGCGAGGGCGCTGGTGGGCCACTTCACCGGCGGCCTGGGCCACGTGAACGTGATCGGCAGCCTCATCTTCTCCGGCATGTCGGGCTCCGCGATCGCGGATGCGGGAGGCCTGGGCGTGCTCGAGATCCGCGCGATGAAGGAGGACGGCTACCCCGAGGAGTTCGCGGGCGCCCTCACCTGCGCGTCGTGCATCATCGGCCCGCTGGTGCCGCCGTCGATTCCGATGGTCATCTACGGCGTCATCGCCAGCACGTCCGTGGGCGCGCTGTTCCTCGCGGGCATCGTGCCGGGCCTGCTGACCGCGATCGTGCTGATGATCTATGTCTACGTGTGGGCGCGCCGGCGCAATTTTCCGCGGCACCCGCGCGCATCGCTGCACGCGATGCGCATGGCCTTCCAGCGCGCCGTGCTCCCGCTGCTGGCACCCGTCATCATCATGGGCGGCATCTTCGGCGGCGTGTTCACCCCGACCGAGGCCGCTGCCGTCGCCGCGCTGTACTCGCTGCTGCTGGGCCTCGTGATCTACCGGACGATCTCGTTCGCCGACCTGCCGGCGATCTTCCGCGATGCGGTCAACATCTCGGCGGTGGTCGGGTTCATCGTCGCGTGCGCGAGCCTCTTCGGCTGGGTGCTCGCGCGCGAGCAGGTGCCGCAGCAGATCGCCACGCTCTTCCTGGGCTTCTCGCGCGAGCCGTGGGTGCTGCTGACGATCATCAACGTCATGCTGCTCGTGCTCGGCTGCTTCATGGAAGGCATGGCGATCCTGATCCTGATGGTGCCGGTGCTGCTGCCGGTGACCGCGGCCGTCGGCATCGATCCCGTGCACTTCGGCGTGATCGTCGTGATGAACCTGATGATCGGCATCCTGACCCCGCCGTTCGGCGTCGCGTTGTTCACGGTGGCCAAGGTGGCGGAGATTCCGTTCGCGGCGCTCGCACGCGCGATCCTGCCGTTCATTCCGCCGCTCATCATCGTGCAGGTGATCGTCACGTACGTTCCGGCCGTCGTGCTGTACCTGCCGCGGCTCGTCTATGGCTAGGGCCGCCACGCGACCGCGCGCCGCGCCGCCGCGGCAACTGCGCTGGCAGGCGTACGACCGCTTCGAGCAGCAGCTGCTGGCCGCGCGCATCCGTCCAGGCCAGTTCGTGTCGCAGCGCGAACTCGCGGCGCTCACCGGCCTGCCGCTGGGCGCGATCCGCGAGGTGATCCCGCGCCTCGAGGCCGAGGGCCTGCTGGTGACGATTCCGCAGCGCGGACTGCAGATCGCGAACGTCGACGTGAAGCTCGTCCGCAACGCGTTCCAGCTTCGCCTCATCCTCGAGCGCGAGGCGGCCGCGCACTTCGCGGTCGCCGCCACCGACGCGCAGCTCGCCACGCTGGAGGCCGACCACCGCGCGATCGTCGCCCAGGCGGCACAGGGCGCGACGCCGGCGCTGCTCGACCGGGCGCAGGCCGTCGACTGGGGCCTGCACGACCTGATGATCGACACGCTGGGCAACGAGATCGTCTCGGCGATCTACCGCGTGAACAGCCTGCGCATCCGGCTGATCCGCCTCGACCGCGTGACGCTCACCGCCGACTCGCTCGCGCCCGCGATGGACGAGCATCTCGCGCTCCTGGCGGCGTTGCGCACCCGCGATCCGCTGCGTGCGGTCGCGGCGATCGACGCCCACATCAACCACGCGCGCAGCCGCGCGCTGGGCCTTTGACCCCGAGGACTGCCATGGCGCGTGCCACCCCTCCCCTCATCCACGGCCTGTGGTGCGCGACGCTCACGCCGGTGACGCCCGACGGCGCGATCGACGACCGCCGCTTCGCCGCGCACGTGCGTGCACTGTTCGCGCAGGGCGTGGACGGCATAGCGCCGTTCGGCACCACGGGCGAAGGCCAGTCGTTTTCGTGCGACGAGCGCCGGAACGGTCTCGACGCCCTGCTCGGTGCCGGCATCCCGGCCGCGCGCATCGTCGCGGCGACCGGCTGCACGGCGCTGCCGGAGACGGTCGCGCTGACGAAGCATGCGGTTGCGACCGGCTGCGTCGCGGCGCTGGTGCTGCCTCCGTTCTTCTGGAAGGGCGTGACCGACGACGGGCTCTTCGCGTGGTACGCGACGCTGATCGAGCGCGTCGGCGATCCGCGCCTGAAGCTCATGCTCTATCACCTGCCGCAGGTGTCCGCCGTGCCGCTGTCGGTCGACTTCGTCGTGCGGCTCGCCACCGCCTTTCCCGGCGTCGTCGCGGGCATCAAGGACAGCGAAGGCAACTGGGCGCACACGGCGGCGCTGCTCGAACGCGCGCCGGAACTCGCGGTGGTCATCGGCCACGAACCGCACCTGCCGCGCCTGATGCGTGCCGGCGGTGCGGGCACGATCTGCGGCGTGGCCAACGTGCATGCCGGCCTCGTGCGCGCGCTGCTCGACCCGGGCGTGACGCCGGAGGACGAGGCGCGCATCGCCGCCTTCATCGCCGTCACCGGGCGGCATCCGTTTCTCGTCAGCTTCAAGAGCCTCGTGGCGGACCAGTTGCGCGATCCCGGCTGGGTACCGGTGCGCGCGCCGCTCGTGGCGCTCGACGACGCGCAGCGCCGGGCGCTGCGGGACGCGTTGGCCGCCGCCGGACTGTCGCCCGGCGCGGCGCAGGCGCAGACGCAGCGCAGCAATGAACCGGCGCACCGCAGCCCCCACCGTTCCTCCGTCACGCCCGCCAAGGACGACGCCATGCTGATCGGGATCGATCCGCTGCTCACGCCGGACCTGCTGCACGTTCTCGCTTCGATGGGGCACGGCGACGAGATCGCCATCGTCGACGCCAATTTCCCCGCGGCGAGCGTCGGCCGGCGCGTGGTCGCCCTTGCGGGCGCCGACGGCCCGCAGGCGCTCGCGGCGATCCTCTCGGTGTTTCCGCTCGACACGACCGTGACGCCCGCCGCCTTCACGATGCAGCCGGTCGACGACCCGACGGCCGTGCCGCCGGCCGTCGCCGCATTCGCCGCCGTGTTCAGCGACCGCGGGCAGGCCGATCTCGAGATCGGCACGATCGAACGGCATGCGTTCTACGAGCGCGCCCGCCACGCGTTCGCCGTCGTGCGCACGGGCGAGTTGCGGCGCTACGGCAACCTGCTGCTGGTGAAGGGCGTCGTGCGGCCCTGACGCCGCCCGGCCCCGTCTGCGCGATGGTCGTCGTCTTCGGCTCGATCAACCTCGACCTGGTCGCGCGGGTGCCGCGCATCCCGGCGCCCGGCGAGACGATCGCCGCGACCGCGCTGGACGTGCTCCCCGGCGGCAAGGGCGCCAACCAGGCGCTCGCGGCGCGCACGGCCGGTGCCGCCGTTGCGCTCTTCGGTGCGGTGGGCACGGACGCGTTCGCCGCCGACGCGCTCGTCCACCTGCGGGCGGCGGCGGTCGACCTGGCGGGCGTGGCCGCGGTGGCAGGGGCCACCGGATTGGCCATGATCGACGTCGATGGCGCGGGCGAGAATGCGATCACCGTCGTGCCGGGCGCCAATGCGCATGCGCAGGCCGCGCAGGTCCCGGATCGCGCGCTCGACCGGGACACGACGCTGCTCCTGCAACTGGAAGTTCCCGTGGTGGAGGTGGCGGCCCTGGCCGCGCGCGCGCACGCGCGTGGCGCGTTCGTGCTGCTGAACGCGGCCCCCGCGCTGCCGTTGCCTGCCTCGCTGCTGCGCGATGTGGACCTGCTGCTCGTCAACGAGACCGAGGCCGCCGCCTACGCCGCCGCCTGGAACGTGCCCGCGGATCCCGCGGAATTCGTGCGCGCGATGCGCGAACGCCACGCGGTGCGCGTCGTGCTCACGCTGGGCGCGCAGGGGGCACTGATGGAAACCGCGGTCGCGTGCGCCCGTTCGCGCCGCCGATGGTGAGCGTGGTCGACGCGACCGGCGCCGGCGACGCGTTCGCGGGGGCGCTCGCAGCGGCGTTCGCCTGCGGCACCCCGGCCGACGTTGCGCTGGACAAGGCGCTCGCGGCGGGCGCGCGCGCCTGCACGCATCGCGGTGCCCAGCGCTGGCCGCCCCTTCGTGACTGATCGTCGCAGAGAACAGCGGCAACCTCGGCAAACTTGCCGGCGTCCCGGCGAAAGCGGGGACCCCGCGTCGAACGGGGGAAGTCGCAGGGTTCCCGCATGCGCGGGCACGACACAGCGCCGATCACGCGTCTGCCGGTTGCTCGTCGAGCACCGTCAGGCGGAGGCTTGCTAGAATGACACTCTGGTCACCCCGTTACCCCGACCCTTTCGGATGCCGCCCATGAACGCCATGTCGCACCTCGTGTCCGTACTCCGCACGCTGGGCGCCGCCCTGCTCGTGAGCCTGGCCCTCGTCCGTCCCGCCGCCGCGGTGAACTGGACCGACATCTGGTGGGCGACGCCCGAAGTCGGCTGGGGCGTGAACTTCGTGCAGTCGAACACGTTCATCTTCGCGACGTTCTTCGTGCATGGCCCGGACCTGCAGCCCGACTGGTACACCGGCGAAATGACGGTGAACGCGGATGGCGTGTGGTCGGGTCCGCTGTACCGGACGACGGGTTCGTACTTCGGCACGTCCTACAGCCCGAGCCAGACGTCGACCGTGCGGGTGGGCACCGTCACCTTCGTGCCGGAGACCGCGCACAACGGCCTGCTCACGTACAACGTCAACAGCGTGAACGTCTCGAAGCAGATCTCGCGCCTCACGCTGACCGCCATCCCGGTCGGCGGCAAGTACTTCGGCGGCATCTACAACGAGATCTACGACTGCAACAATACGACGTTCAACGCGGTGAACCGCGCCTACTCGGTGGTCGAGGTCGCGCAGACGTCCATCGCCGCAGGCGCGCAGATGCAGTTGAGCTTCAACATCGGAAGCGACGCCTGCACGATGACCGGGACCTACATCCAGGACGGCCAGCAGTTCCGCGTGCCGAACGCGACCTACACCTGCTCGTCGGGCATCAACACGGTGGCGCGCGTCTCGCAGATCACGGCAACGGCGCAGGGTATCGAAGGCCAGTGGATCGCGGGCCTCACTGCGGGTTGCGTCGACACCGGGTATTTCTCGGCCGTCCTCTACTGACCGGACGCTCCCGCCCCCAGACGCTGGCGCACCGCCTCGAACAGCACGACGGCGGTGGCCGCCGCCGCGTTCAGCGATTCCATGCCGCCCGGCATCGGAATCGTGACGCGCAGTCCGGACGCCGCCAGCAGTTCCGGCGATACGCCCGAACCTTCGTTGCCGATCGCCACCGCCAGCGGGCCGCGCAGCGAAGCGGCGAAGAGCGGCACGCCGTCGCGCGGCACCGCGGCCGCGACCAGGCCACCGCCCGCCCGGAACGACGTTGCCCAGGCCGGCAGGTCGACGTCCTCGACCACCGTGGTCAGGAAGTGCGCGCCCTGCGCGGCGCGCAACGCCTTGGGCGACCACGCGAACGCGCACTGCGGCGACAGCAGCACCTGGTCCACGCCCGCCGCCGCCGCGGTCCGCAGCATCGTGCCGACGTTGCCGGGATCCTGCAGGTCGTCGACCAGCAGGTGAAAGCGCGCGGCCGGCGGCAACGCCGGCGCGGGTGTGGGCACGATGGCGAGCACGCCGACCGCGACGGGCAGCGTGCTGACCTCCGCGAACAATGCGGCCGGCAGCGCGACCACGTCGCTCTCGGGCATGCGCGCAACCAGCGCGGCGATGCGCGGCTCGGCCAGCATCGAGTCGACGACCAGCAGCGCTTCGGGCCGGCCCATCCGCTCGAGGTACACGGCGACCAGGTGCTCGCCCTCGAGCACGCACTTGCCGGCCTTGCGCCGGTCGCGCGACGACGCGATGAGGCGGGCGGCCTCCTTGACACGCGGATTCTGCCGCGACGACACGTGGTGCATGGAACGGCGGTCCTGGGAGCTGGCGCGGGCTTCGGCTACGGCTTCGGGATCGGACTTCGGCGCGGACGTCGCGGGCGCTGCGGCCTTCGGATGCGCCGGCGGGGCCTTCGACCCCGGCGCGACCAGCACCGGCGCCGCGGGTGGCGCCGGGCCGCCCGGGCCCTGCCCCGGCTGCAGCTGGAAGAACACCTCGTCGGAGCGGATCATGCCGAGTTCGGCCCGCGCGCGCTCCTCGATGGCCTCGGAGCCGGTTTTCAAATCACGAACGTCGGCGTCGAGCGCCTCGTTGCGCGTCTTGAGCTTCGCATTCGCCTCGCGCTGCGCCGCGAGCTGGCGATCGGTCTCCCGAACCTGCAGCCATCCGCCCTTCCCCAGCCACATCGGGTACTGCAGGGCGAGGATCAGGGCGGCGAAGAGGAACGCGAGCCAGCGCACGCAACAACGAGCTCAGGCGATGTTGAAGAACGCATCGCGGCCGGGGTAGCTGGCGGCGTCGCCCAGGTCTTCCTCGATGCGCAGCAACTGGTTGTACTTCGCGATGCGGTCCGAGCGCGACAGCGAGCCGGTCTTGATCTGGCCCGCGTTGGTGCCGACCGCGATGTCCGCGATGATGCTGTCCTCGGTCTCCCCCGAGCGGTGCGAGATCACCGACGTATACCGCGCGCGCGTTGCCATCGTGATGGCGGCGAACGTCTCCGACAGCGTGCCGATCTGGTTGATCTTGACGAGAATCGAGTTCGCGACGCCCCGGGCGATCCCCTGCTTCAGGATCTTCGTGTTGGTGACGAAGATGTCGTCGCCGACCAGCTGGATGTTCTTGCCCAGGCGATCGGTCAGGTACTTCCAGCCCGCCCAGTCGTCCTCGGCCATCCCATCCTCGATGCTGATGATCGGGTACTTGTCGCACCACGTCGCCAGCACGTCGGCGAATTCCTCGGACGTGAGCGCGCTGTTGTCCGCCGACAGCACGTACCTGCCGTCCTTGCGGAACTCGGTCGCCGCGCAGTCGCACGCGAGCGCGATGTCCTTGCCCGGCGTATAGCCCGCCTTGTCGATCGCCTCGACCAGGAGCTGCAGCGCCGCCTCGTTCGACGGCAGGTTCGGCGCGAAGCCGCCTTCGTCGCCGACGGTCGTCGGCATGCCGCGCGCGTCGATCATCTTCTTGAGCGTATGGAACACCTCCGCGCCGTACCGCAGCGCCTCGCGGAAGCTCGGGGCGCCGAGCGGCACCAGCATGAATTCCTGGATGTCGATCGCGTTGTTCGCGTGCGCGCCGCCGTTGATCACGTTCATCATCGGCACGGGCAGCTGCATCTGGCCCGCGCCGCCCAGGTAGCGGTAGAGCGGCAGCGACGATTCCTCGGCGCCCGCCTTGGCCACCGCGCAGGACACCGCGAGGATCGCGTTGGCGCCCAGACGCCCCTTGTTCTCGGTGCCGTCGAGCTCGATCAGCGTGCGGTCGATGAAGCTCTGCTCGGTGGCGTCGAGCCCGAGGATCGCCTCGCAGATCTCGGTGTTCACGTTCTCGACGGCCTTCATGACGCCCTTGCCGAGATAGCGCGCGGCGTCGCCGTCGCGCAGTTCGATGGCCTCCTTGGAGCCGGTGGAAGCACCGGAGGGGACCGCCGCGCGGCCGGACACGCCGGACTCGAGGACGACGTCCGCTTCGATGGTGGGATTGCCGCGGGAATCGAGGATTTCGCGGGCGATGACGTCGACGATGGCGCTCATGGGGTCAGGGATCAGAGGTCAGGAATCAGGGATCGGAGGCGGCGGTAGCTTGCGCGCGGCGGGTGCGCGCCATTGCAGGCGCGGTGGACACCGGCATCAGCCGGGGACTTCGTAGTCGCAGATCACCCACTCGGCGATCTCGCGCAGCGCGACGACCACTTCCTGGTGCGCCGGATGCGGGCCGTACGCCACGAGATTCTCGCGCGTATCGAAGGCCATGTTGATGCCGATGTCGTAGGCGACGGGACGATCCGTGAAATTGTGTCCGTACTCGAAGCGCACGATGCCCGGGCAGGCGTTCTTCAGCGCCTTGAACTTCGCTTCCCATGCCGGCACGCGCGGGTCGGCGCGCGTGACGCCGGGCTTGAAGCGGATCAGAACGAGGTGAACGAACATGGAGGCTCCGTAGGCAAGGGGCGGATCATGGTCACGCGCGTGCGGCCATGAGTTTGCGCTCGGGAAAGCCGCGGCGCTTGACCGCGGCATCGAGCTCGACCAGCGTTTCGAGGAGTTCGCGCATCAGCGCGAGCGGCCATGCGTTGGGACCGTCGGACAGCGCCTTTTCGGGCTGCGGGTGCGTTTCCATGAAGAGTCCGGCCACGCCGGCGGCGACCGCCGCGCGCGCCAGCACCGGCACGAATTCGCGCTGGCCGCCGGACGACGTGCCCTGTCCCGCCCGGCAATTGCACCGAATGCGTCGCGTCCATCACCACCGGGCAGCCGGTATCGCGCATGATCGCCAGCGAGCGCATGTCCGACACGAGGTTGTGGTAGCCGAACGAGGCGCCGCGCTCGCAGACCATGATGTTGTCGGCGCCGCTCGCATCCTTCGCCTTCGCGACCACCTGCCGCATGTCCTCGGGCGCGAGAAACTGCCCCTTCTTGATGTTCACGGGCTTGCCGGCCGACGCCACCGCCTGGATGAAGTCGGTCTGCCGGCACAGGAACGCGGGCGTCTGCAGCACGTCGACGACGGCCGCGACTTCCGCGATCTCGCTCACCGTATGCACGTCGGTCAGCACGGGCACATCGACGTGCGCGCGCACGTCGGCGAGGATCTGCAGCCCGGCCGCCATCCCGGGCCCGCGGAAGGACCCGTGCGAGCTGCGATTGGCCTTGTCGTAGGACGACTTGAAGATGAACGGGATCGAAAGCGACGCGCAGATCGCCTTCAGCTCGCCGGCGACGTCCATCTGCAACTGGCGCGACTCGATGACGCAGGGGCCCGCGATCAGGAACAGCGGCCGCTCCAGGCCCACGTCGAAGCCGCAGAGGTTCATCGCGGCGGTCAGATCGACGCGACAAGCTCGGCGACCGCATGCGCGGCACCGCCGCGCGTCGCCTGCTGATGGGCGAGCGCCGCCTTCACGAAGCTCACGAAGAGCGGATGGCCGCGGCGGGGATTCGACGTGAACTCGGGGTGGAACTGGCAACCGAAGAACCACGGATGTCCGGGCAGCTCGACCATCTCGACCAAGTCGCCGGCGGTCTCGCTCTTCGCGCGCGCGCCGACGGCCAGGCCGGCGGCCTCGATCCGGGACAGGTAGTGGTTGTTGACCTCGTAGCGATGGCGATGCCGCTCCGCCACCGTGGTCGTGCCGTAGATCCGGTGCGCAAGCGAGCCCGGGACGACATCGCAGGGCTGCGCGCCCAGGCGCATCGTGCCGCCCAGGTCGGAATTCTGGCTGCGCTTCTCGATCGAGCCGTCGCGGTTCTGCCACTCGGTGATCAGCGCGACGACCGGATGCGGCGTCGCCGGATCGAACTCGGTGCTGTTCGCGTCGGCGAGGCCCGCCATGTGCCGCGCGCACTCGATGACCGCGACCTGCATGCCGAGGCAGATGCCCAGGTACGGGATGCCCTGCTCGCGCGCGAGACGCACCGCCTTGATCTTGCCCTCGACGCCGCGCTTGCCGAAGCCGCCGGGCACGAGGATCGCGTCCATGCCGCGCAGCGACTCCACGCCTTCGGTCTCCAGCACCTCGGAGTCGACGTAGTGGATGTTGACCTTCGAGCGCGTGTGAATGCCCGCGTGGGTCAGCGCCTCCGACAGCGACTTGTACGATTCCGTGAGGTCGACGTACTTGCCGACCATCGCGATGTGCACGTCGTGCTCCGGATGCTCCAGCGCGTCGACCAGCTTGTTCCATGCGGACAGATCCGCGGGGGGCGGGTTCAACTGCAGCTTCTTGCACACGATGACGTCGAGCCCCTCGGCATGCAGCATGCCGGGAATCTTGTAGATCGAGTCCGCGTCGAGCGCCGGGATGACGGCTTCCTCGGGGACGTTGGTGAACAGCGCGATCTTCTTGCGATCGTTGTCGGGCAGCGGACGATCGGCGCGGCACAGCACGACGTCGGGCTGGATGCCGATCTCGCGCAGTTCCTTCACGGAGTGCTGCGTCGGCTTGGTCTTCATTTCACCGGCCGACGGGATGTACGGCACCAGCGTCAGGTGGACGTAGCAGACGTTCTCGCGGCCGAGGTTGATGCCCAGCTGCCGGATCGCCTCGAGGAACGGCAGCGACTCGATGTCGCCGACCGTGCCGCCGACTTCGACGATCGCGACTTCCGCCTCGTTCTTCTCGCTGCCGGCACCGGACAGGATCCAGCTCTTGATCTCGTCGGTGATGTGCGGGATCACCTGCACGGTGCCGCCCAGGTAATCGCCGCGGCGTTCCTTGCGGATCACCGATTCGTAGATCTGGCCGGTCGTGAAGTTGTTGCGCTTGCCCATCCGCACGTCGGTGAAGCGCTCGTAGTGACCGAGGTCGAGGTCGGTCTCGGCGCCGTCGTCGGTGACGAACACTTCGCCGTGCTGGAACGGCGACATCGTGCCGGGGTCGACGTTGATGTACGGGTCGAGCTTGAGATTGGTGACGCGGATGCCGCGGGTGCCGAGGATATTGGCAAGCGACGCGGCCGCGATGCCCTTGCCCAGCGAGGAGACCACACCGCCGGTCACGAAGACGAACTTGGTCATGATTTCTTTCGTCCCGGAAATTCCCATTTTACCCGATGACCCCGATTTGGGCAAAACGGCGCGGGACGGCCGACCGGGGCCGCAGGACGCTGCCGTACCTCTCAGGCGAGGCGGAGCGCGGCCGCCATTCGCCGCCGCACCGCGTCCCGGCCAAGCAGCGCCAGCACCGCGTCGATCGCCGGCGTGGACGTCGTGCCGGCGACCAGCATGCGCAGCGGCATCATGATCTGCGGCGGCTTGAGGCCGTGCCGGGCCGCGGCGTCCTTCACCGCGGCCAGCAGCGACTCGCGCGTCCAGTCGAGCGTCGCGAATGCGGCGTACAGGTCGGCCAGCGCCGCCCGGTTCGCGTCGGTCACGAGTTCGGCCACCTTCGCGCCGGGGACGGCGGGCACCGCATAGAAGTAGTTCGCCGCATCGGCCATCGCGACCAGCGTGTCCGCGCGGTCGCGCAGCAGCGCGGCGACCGTTCCGGGGTCCGGACCGCCCGCCGGGGCGAGGCCCGCGCGCTCGAGGTACGGCACGAGGCGTTGCCCGAGTTCGGCATCCGGCATGCGCTTCATGTGCTCCTGGTTCAACCAGTTGAGCTTGCCGGCGTTGAAGCGGGACGGCGCCGCGCTGATGGCCGGCAGGTCGAACCATTCCACCAGTTCCGCGCGCGTGAAGACCTCGTCGTCGCGATGCGCCCAGCCGATGCGCGCGAGGAAATTGATCATCGCCTCGGGCAGGTATCCGGCCGCCTCGTAGTCCATCACGCTGACGGCGCCGTGGCGCTTCGAGAGCTTGGCGCCATCCTCGCCGAGCACGGTCGGCACGTGCGCGTACGCGGGCGGCGCGACCCCCAGCGCGCGGAAGATATTGATCTGCCGCGGCGTGTTGTTGACGTGGTCGTCGCCGCGGATCACGTGCGTGATCCGCATGTCCCAGTCGTCGACGACGACACAGAAGTTGTACGTCGGCGTCCCGTCGCCGCGCGCGATCACGAGGTCGTCCAGCTCGCTGTTCGCGAATTCGATGCGGCCCTTGACGCCGTCGTCCCACGCTACGGTGCCCTCGTCCGGATTGCGGAAACGGATCACGGGCTTGACGTGCGGCGGCGGCGACTTGCCGGCTGCGTTCTCCGGCCGCCAGCGGCCGTCGTAGCGCGGCTTTTCGCCGCGCGCCATCTGCTCCGCGCGCAGCGTGTCCAGTTCGACGCTCGTCATGTAGTCGCGGTACGCCAGCCCGCGCGCGAGCATGTCGGCCAGCACCTCGCGATAGCGGTCCATCCGCTGCATCTGGTAGAACGGCCCTTCGTCGTAGTCGAGGCCGAGCCACGCCATGCCGTCGAGGATCGCCTGCACGGCGGCGGGCGTCGAGCGCTCGAGGTCGGTGTCCTCGATGCGCAGGATGAACGTGCCGGCGTGGTGGCGGGCGAACGCCCACGCGAACAGCGCGGTGCGGGCGCCGCCCAGGTGAAGATAGCCCGTGGGGCTGGGTGCGAAGCGGGTGCGAACTTGGATCACGGGATTGCCCATGGGCAACGACGAGCCGGCAACGTCGAGTCGGAAACGACCGATTCTACCGGACGCGCGAGCGCCCCCGCGCTCGCGCCGCCGCAGGCCCCTGGTTGCCCGATCCGAACGGTTGCCTCTATATTGCGCGTTCGTTGCGCCGTCGCCGGGACCGCGGACCCACCGTCTTGCGTCCGCGCCGCTTCACGTTCACAGGGAGAATTCGATGTTGCGTTCCAAGATCATGCTGGCGCTGCTCATGCTCGTCCTGGCGGTTCCGACGGCGCTCGCGCAGAAGAAGCCGGCGGCCCCGGCCCGCCTGCCGACGGACAAGGATCCCTCGGTGAGCGTCACGGTCTACCTGCGCGACGGCGCCAGGAACGAGGTCCTGCTCGCCACCCGCATCTGGCCCGACAATCCCGACTACAACGCCGTCGCGCTGCAGCGTTTCTTCGCGATGATGAAGGCGCTGGAGCCCGCCTACCGCAAGGACGACGAGGTCGCGTACTCGTGGCACCAGAAGGGCAAGATGGCCAAGTGCAGCATCTACCTCGAGTCGTCCGACGCCGGCACCAAGTCGGGCACGGGCGCCGTCGTCGGCTGCGAACCGAACGGCGTCAGCAGCGTGCCGGTGATGTCCGTGGCCGATCCCAAGCGGCCGAGCGGTTCGCAGGATCCCAAGCACCTCACCGACGTGCTCGAACTCTTCAAGAAACAGTCCGAGCGCGCCAAGGGCGTCGCGGCCAAATAGCGCGCACGCAGGGTGCGCACGACCGACACCTGCGTGGCGGCCGTGCGCATCAGGGCGCCCCGAGCAGCAGGAACGCGCTGACCGCGCCGCCATTGCCCACACCCGCGCCGATGTACGCCGGGCCCGCGAACGTATCGGCGCCCAGGAACACCGACGCCGAGTAGAGCGTACCCTGCAATTGCTGCAGCTGCTGCTGGTAGCGATCGCGGATCCTGCCGATCTCGGCCGAGGCGCCGACGTAGACGCCGGTGCCCAGGAGGTCGGGCAGCGCGAAGACGCGCCGGTAGAACATGGCGCGCGCGAACGCGAATTCGTGGCCGGCGAACTGGTTCATCCGGAACGCCGACAGCCGCAGCGGTCCGCCGAGCGTGAACGACTCGTAGGCCGGCATCCCAGAGTCGAAGTCCGTGCCGCCTTCGGCATGCACGTTGAGCGTGTTCGATCCCCACGAGTGCACGTAGGTCGCGTCCGCGGCGAGCTTCTGGTAGTCGAGCGCCGAACCCAGCGCCGTCGTCGCGCCGTAGTAGGAGGCCCCGGCCCGGACGCCGGACTGCGCGAACCACGCGTGATCGATCTGGTCGAGCACGAACGCCAGCCGGAAGCCCGATGTCAGTTCCCGCACCGCAGGCAGCACCGGGTCGCCGGTCTCGACGCGCGCGTTGACCTGCGTCCAGCGCGCCCCCAGCCGCACGTTGCCTGCCGTGCCGAGCGTCGCGCCGACGTCCACGCCGGCGCGCGCACTGCCGACCAGGTAGTCGGCGACCTTGTTGTCGCCCTGGAACACGCCGCGCGTCGTCTGGCCCACGCTGCCGTAGAACGACGAGAACCACACGCCTGGCGCGTGCAGCGGCTGGTAGAACTCGCTGTACAGGTGGGTGTCCTGGCCGACCTGCGCCTCCGTCATCCACTCCGCGCCCAAGCCGGTTGATCCAGGTCCTGCGATACTGGGCCAGCAGGTTGAACGCATTGTCGCCCTGGAAGTCGCTGGAGAGTCCGATGCCGAAACGCATGTAATCCGGTCCCCAGAGCTTCTCGCGCGGCGTGATCACCATCGCCCGGGGTCCGTTCGCATCGCCCTCGATGCGGTAGCTCACGCTCTCGAAGTCGCCGCGGCCGTAGATGCGGCGCAGGTCCGTGCTGATCGTCTCCTCGGTCAGCGGCTCCCCGGGCCGGGATTGGACCAGGCCGCGCAGCACTTCGGCGTTGGTGCGCTCGAGACCTTCGAAGCGGATCTCCGCGACGGTGCCGAGTTCGTTGCGGCGCGCCACCTGATGGGCGCGCAGCGCCGCGAATTCATCGGGCGGCAGGCTGTACCGCGACAGCGACTCGGCGAGCTTGCGCGTCGCCTCCTCGCCCACCCTGATCGCGTCCGCCGCGCGGAGGAAGCTGCCGGCCGAGATGTTGCCGAGGTCGGGCTCGATCAGCACGTCGCGGGGCCCCAGGCTCTTCAGCTGCTGGTCGACCGTCTGCTTGCCGAGGAAGTTGATGAGCTGGGAGGCCACCGTCAGCGCCGACGTCAGGTCCTCGCGCTTGAGCGGCGGCGTCGAGATGTTGACGGCGATGATGACGTCGGCGCACAGCTGGCGCGCCTGGTCGATCGGCAGGTTGTTGGCGATGCCGCCGTCGACCAGCAGGCGGCCGTCGATCTCCACCGGCGCGATCGCGCCGGGCACCGACATGCTGGCGCGCATGGCCTGCGCGAGGCTGCCCCGGTTCAGCACGATCGAGTCGCCGGTCTCGATGTCGGTGGCCATCGCCTCGAACGGGATCGGCAGGTCCTCGAAGTTGGACACCCCCATCGCGGGCTGCGCGAGGATGCGGAAATACGCCTCGATCGACACCCCGGCGATCACGCCCTTGGGCAGCGCAAGGCCGCCGTTCTTGAGGCCGAACTCCGGCGCGATCAGCGTCTTGTAGTCGTCGGCCTTGCGCCGGATCGAGATTTCGGCGCGCGGCGGATCGTCGCGGAAGATTTCCGCCCAGTTCGCGTCGAGCACCAGTTCCTCGAGGCGCGCGGGCGGCGTCCCCGCGGCGAACGTCCCGCCGACGATCGCGCCCATGCTGGTGCCCGTGACGCAGCTGATCGGCACGCGCAACTCCTCCAGCACCTTCAGCACGCCGACGTGCGCAAGCCCGCGCGCGCCACCGCCGGACAGCGCGAGGCCGATGCGCGGGCGCTTGGTCTCCGGCGGCGATGCCGCGGGCGGGGCGGCGGGTGCCGGGAGGGCGGCTGCGAGCAGCGCGCAGGCGACCGCGCGCAGCACGCCGCGGCGAAGGACATTCGTCGTTGTCACAGCCATGCAGGACTCCATCTTGGCGGGCGCCTTCCGGCGCCCGCACATCGCGGTCAGCGGCGCGGTTGCCAGCGCAGGTCGAGCGTCGCCGGGGTGGCCGGATTGGGCGGCTCGGGGTGGACCGTCATGGGTCCGGGCGTATGCCCGTGCGCCCAGAAGCGCGCCACGCGCCGCGCCTCCGCTTCGTTCGCGTTGACCGGGAACGTCGCGTAATTGCGTCCGCCCGGATGGACGACGTGGTACGTGCAGCCGCCGAGCGCGCGCCGCGCCCAGGTGTCGACCAGGTCGAACGTCAGCGGCGCCTGCACGCCGATCGTCGGATGCAGCGCGGACGGAGGACTCCATGCGCGGTAGCGCACGCCCGCGACGAACTCGCCCGGCACGCCGGTCGACGTGAGCGGCAGCATGCGTCCGTTGCACGTCACGACGTGGCGCCCGTCCGTCATGCCCGTGACCTTGACCTGCATGCGCTCGACCGACGAATCGACGTAGCGTGCCATGCCGCCGGCGCCCATCTCCTCGCCCAGCACGTGCCACGGCTCGATCGCCTGCCGCAGTTCGAGCGTGACGCCCGCGTAGGTCGCGGTGCCGTAGCGCGGAAAGCGGAACTCGACGAACGGGTCGAACCACGCGGGCTCGAACGGATAGCCGGCGCGCTGCAGGTCCAGCGCCACGTCGCGGATGTCCGTCGCGACGAAGTGCGGCAGCAGCCACCGGTCGTGCAGCGCGGTGCCCCAGGCGACCAGTTCGCCCGCGTACGGCTCCCGCCAGAACCGCGCGACCAGCGCGCGCAGCAGCACCATCTGCAGCGCGCTCATCCGGTAGTGCGGCGGCATCTCGAAGGCACGGAACTCGAGGAGCCCGAGACGCCCGGTCGACCCGTCCGGCGAATACAGCTTGTCGATCGAGAATTCCGCGCGATGCGTGTTGCCGGTGAGGTCGGTCAGCAGGTGGCGCAGCAGCCGGTCGACGAGCCACGGCTGCAGCGACTCGCTGCCCGGTGCCTGCTTGGCGGACATCTGCTGGAACGCGATCGACAGTTCGTAGAGCTTGTCGTCGCGCGCCTCGTCCACGCGCGGCGCCTGGCTCGTGGGACCGATGAACATGCCCGAGAAGAGGTACGACAGCGCCGGGTGGTTCTGCCAGTACGTGATGAGGCTCTGCAGCAGGTCCGGACGGCGCAGCAGCGGGCTGTCGGCGGGCGTGGCGCCGCCGAGCGTCACGTGGTTGCCGCCGCCGGTGCCGGTATGCCGGCCGTCGAGCATGAATTTCTCGGTGCCCAGGCGCGTCTGCCGCGCCTCCTCGTACAGCGTCTCGGTCGTCGCCATCAGTTCGCGCCACGACGACGCCGGATGGATGTTGACCTCGATGACGCCCGGGTCCGGCGTCACCATCAGCAGCTTGACCCGGGGATCGCGCGGCGGCGTATACCCTTCGATGACGACGGGGGTGCCCGTGTGCTGCGCGGTGTCCTCGACGGCGGCCAGCAGCGCGACATAGGCTTCGAGCCGTTCGCAGGGTGGCATGAACACCGTCAGATGGCCGTCGCGCACCTGCAGCGTCAGCGCGGTCTTCACGACCTCGCGCGGCGTGCCGGCGCGCACCTTGGCCGCGCCGGCCTTCAAGTCCGCGCGCGGGGGCAGCGGATCGCGCGGCGAAAAAGGATCGATTGCGAACTCCGCCTCCTGGTCCGCCGGCAGCACGTCGGGCAGCGAACCCAGCGGCAGGCGCAGGCCGAGCGGCGAGTCGCCGGGGACCGCATACAGCCGCTCGCGGCGCAGCGGCCACGGGCTCGACATCCACGCGACGTCACGCTCGGCCGACGGAACCGCGCGCAACGGCAGCACGATGCCCGTCGCGTTGTTGAGTCCCGCCGACAGGAGGCGCGCGATGCGTGCCCGTTCGTCGGGCTTGGTCATGTCCGCCTGGAGCGGATCGACGTTGGCGGGCAGCGCCGCCTCCGCGACGACGAGCTTGGGCGCGTCCTCGTAGGCGGTGATCAGCAGCGAGGCCGGCAGCCCGAGCGACGCCACGAGGCGCGCCGCGAACGCCTGCGCATCCGCGAACGTGGACTTGCCCGGCTTGGTGGTGTCGCCGATGAGCGCGTCGCTGCGCCACAGCGGCTCGCCGTCGACGCGCCAGAACACGCCCAGCGCCCAGCGCGGCAGCGGCTCGCCCGGATACCACTTGCCCTGCCCGTAGTGCACGAAGCCGCCCGGGGCGAACTTCGCGCGCAGCCGATGCAGCAGCTTCTCGGAGAGCACGCGCTTCGCGGGCGACAGCGCCGTGTAGTTCCACTCCGGGCCTTCCATGTCGTCGATCGACACGAACGTCGGCTCGCCGCCCTGCGTCAGGCGAACGTCGTGCGCGACGAGGTCGCGGTCGACCTGCTCGCCCAGCGCGTCGATCGCCGTCCACTGCGCATCCGAGTACGGGCGCGTCACGCGCGGGTCCTCGTGCACGCGCGTGACCTTCATCGCGAACTCGAACTCGACGTTGCACACGTCCGTGTAGCCGATCACCGGCGCCGCGTTGCCGGGGTCCGCCGTGCACGCCAGCGGCAGGTGGCCCTCGCCCGCCAGCAGTCCCGACGTCGGATCGAGCCCGATCCAGCCGGCCCCCGGGATGAACGCCTCGGCCCATGCATGCAGGTCGGTGAAATCGTGGTCGGTTCCCGACGGTCCGTCGAGCGCCTTCACGTCGGCGACGAGCTGGATCAGGTAGCCCGACGCGAAGCGCGATGCCAGTCCCAGGTGCCGCATGATCTGCACGAGAAGCCAGCCCGTGTCGCGGCACGAGCCGCTGCGGTTCTCGAGCGTCAGCTCCGGCGGCTGCACGCCCGGCTCCATCCGCACGAGGTAGCGGATCTGCGACTGCAGCAGCTGGTTCAGGCGCACCAGCAGCAGCACCGGGTTCTCGTCGGGGAGGATCGTCCTGCGGAAGTCGTCGAGCCACGCCGAGAGCCGGGGCCCCAGCGGCGCCGTCTCGAGGAACGGGATCAGTTCCTTCGCGAGCGCGGGCGCGTACGTGAACGGGTACTTCTCCGCGTAGGGCTCCACGAAGAAGTCGAACGGATTGATGACGGTGAGGTCGGCGACGAGATCGACCTCGATCTCGAGCTTGTCCGCCCGTTCCGGGAACACGAGCCGCGCGACCCAGTTGCCGTACGGGTCCTGCTGCCAGTTGAGGAAGTGCGGCTCGGGCGAAACGTTGAGCGAATAGCCCAGTACCGGGGTGCGGCAATGCGGCGCGGGGCGCAGCCTGATCTCGTGCGGCCCCAGGCTGACGTGGCGATCGAAGCGGTAGGTCGTGCGGTGCGAAAGCGCTACGCGGATGGCCATCGGTGGGAGTTGCCCTTTACGTCCAGTCGGGATCGGGCAGCTGCTGGAACACGCGGCGCAGGCCCTCCCCCCACTGGGTGTGGACCATCTGGAAGTACGGGTCGGTGTCCTCGATGCGCCGCGACAGCTTGATCCGCAGCGAGTCGGTTTCGTAGACGAGGAGATCGATGGGCAGGCCGACGGAAATGTTCGAGCGCATCGTCGAGTCGAACGACACGATCGTGCACTTGGTCGCGTCGAGCAGCGTGGTCGTGCGCTTGATCACGCGGTCGATGATCGGCTTGCCGTACTTGGTCTCGCCGATCTGGAAATAGCAGGTGTCGGGCGTCGCCTCGATGAAATTGCCTTCGCCGTAGACGTTGAACAGCCGCGGCGGCTCGCCGGCGATCTGGCCGCCGATCAGGAAATTCGCCGACGCGTCGATGTTGTTCTGTACCAGATAGGGGCCGTCGCGCGTCTTCACCTCGCGCAGCGAGTCGCCCAGGATCCGCGCCACGTCGAACATCGACGTCGCGTTCCAGATGTTCATCTCGTTGTCGCCGTCGCGCGCCTTCTGGGTCAGGATGTTGAGCGCGTTCTGCGTGATGGACAGGTTGCCCGACGACAGCGTGACGATCACGCGCTGCCCCTCGGCGGCGAACACCTTCATCTTCGAGAACCGGGCGATATGGTCGACGCCGGCGTTGGTGCGGGAGTCGGACGCGAAGATCAGCCCGGCGTCCAGGGACATGGCGACACAGTAGGTCATGGCATTCCGCGCGCACCCGCGCGCTCGGGCGGATACGCAAAATCGACCATTCTACCCAATCGCCCCACGCCGCGATCAGTACGACGGAAGAAGGAAGCGTTCGCTGATCTCGTCGGCCAGCACCGACACGCGTTTCAGGAAGTCCATCAGGTACTCGTGCAGCCCATAGCGGATGATCTCGTCCGTGCGGCCGAAGTGCAGCCGCGCGTGGAGTTCGCCGGCCTGCCGCCGCAGCTCCTGGCTGCGGTCGTCGCAGATGAGTTCCAGCGTGTCGTTGATGAAGTTGAGGCAGCTGTGCAGCGACCGCGGCATGTCGTCGCGAAGCACGAGGAGTTCCGCGACGCGCCGGGGCGAGATCACGTCGCTGTAGATCTTGCGGTACGACTCGAAGCCCGACAGCGACTGCAGCAGCGAAGCCCACTGGTAGTAGTCGACGGCGCCGCCGACATCCGCCGCCGACGGCAGCAGGATGTGGTACTTGGTGTCGAGGATGCGCGCGGTGTTGTCGGCGCGCTCGATGTGCGTGCCGAGCCGGATGAAGTGGTAGGCCTCGTCGCGCAGCATCGTGCCGAACGTGACGCCCCGGAAGAGATGCGAGCGCATCTTCACCCAGTCCAGGAACTCCGACACGCCGATCGCCTGCACGCGCTTGTAGTCGTAGTCGCGCATCTCGATCCACGCGCCGTTCAGGTCCTCGTACATTTCCGACGTGATTGCGCCGCGGACGCTGCGCGCCGACTCGCGTGCCGCGCGCAGGCAGCAGTAGATCGACGACGGATTGGCGGCGTCCAGGATCATGAAGCGCAGCACGTTCTCCGCGCTCAATGCCGGGAAGCTCTTGTAGAAGTCGGTGGCGCCCCCGGTCGAGATCAGGGGCACGGACCACGGCTCCGCCCACGCGAGCCCCGGCTCCTGCGGTTCGTAGGGCAGGAGCGACGTCCGATACGTGACGTCGAGCAGGCGTGCGGTGTTCTCGGCGCGCTCGATGTGGCGGGCCATCCAGTACAGCTCGTTCGCGGTGCGGGAAAGCATGGCGGCCATGGTCAGGTATTCCTCATGCCAGAACCCACGTGTCCTTGGTACCGCCGCCCTGCGACGAGTTCACGACCAGCGAGCCCTCGCGCAGCGCCACGCGGGTCAGGCCGCCGGGCACGAGGTCGATGTCCGAGCCGGACAGCACGTACGGACGAAGGTCGATATGCCGCGGAGCCACGCCCGAGCCGACGAACGTCGGGCACGTCGAAAGCGCGAGCGTGGGCTGCGCGATGTAGCGGCCGGGCGTGGCGAGGATCCGGGCGCGGAACGCGTCGCGCTCCTCGGCCGTCGACGCCGGGCCGACCAGCATCCCGTAGCCGCCCGCACCGTGCACCTCCTTGATGACCAGCTCGCCGATATGCTCGAGCGCGTAGTCGCGTTCCTGCGGCCGGTAGAGCATGTACGTCGGCACGTTGTTGAGGATCGGATCCTCGGCCAGGTAGAACTTGATCATGTCCGGGACGTACGGATAGATCGACTTGTCGTCGGCCACCCCGGTGCCGATGCGCGTTCGCGAGCGTGATGCGGCCGGCGCGGTACGCGGCGAACAGGCCCGGGACACCGATCATCGAGTCCTTGCGGAACGCCAGCGGATCGAGGAAGTCGTCGTCCACCCGCCGGTAGATCACGTGGACGCGCCGCGGGCCGCGCGTCGTGCGCATGAACACGGTGTCGTTCTGGACGAAGAGATCCTGCCCTTCGACCAGTTCCACGCCCATCTGCTGCGCGAGGAACGCGTGCTCGAAGTAGGCGGAGTTGTACGCGCCCGGCGTCATCACGGCGACGGTCGGATTGTCCTGGGCCTTCGGACCGACGGCGCGGAGGTTCTCGAGCAGCATGTCCGGGTAGTGCTGGACCGGCCGGATCGAACGCGTGGCGAAGAGCTCGGGGAAGAGCCGCATCATCATCTTGCGGTTCTCGAGCATGTACGACACGCCGGAAGGCACCCGCAGGTTGTCCTCCAGCACGTAGTACTCGCCCGTGCCGGCGCGGACGATGTCGACGCCCGCGATGTGCGCGTAGATGCCGCCCGGAACGTCCATGCCGGCCATCTCGCGCCGGTACTGCGAATTGCCGAGCACGCGCTCGGCGGGAATGGCGCCGGCCTTCAGGATCTTCTGGTCGTGGTAGACGTCGTGCAGGAAGAGGTTGAGCGCGCGCACGCGCTGCTTCAGACCTTGCTCGAGGATGCTCCACTCGTCCGCCGGAATGATGCGCGGCACGATGTCGAACGGGATCAGGCGCTCGGTGCCGGCATCCTCCCCGTAGACGGCGAACGTGATGCCGACCCGGTGGAACGCGCGCTCGGCCTCTTCCCGTTTTTGCGCGATGCGGGATGCGTCGGTCCGCTCGAGCCAGTCCGCGAATGCCCGGTAATGCGGGCGGATTCCGCCGTCGTCGGCGGTCATTTCATCGTAGGGGCGGACAGGCATATTGATTGATCTTGGTGGTCCGGGGTTTGGTTAGCAACGTCCGGGCCAGCCCCGGAAATACCTTTGAAAGCAACAGCATGGTTCAACTTCGGCGATGCGGGCGGGGCGGCGGCTCACCGTTTCAGATCGGTGCAGCCCCAATCTGGTGCGGCGTTGTCCTGGACGGAATGGCGGGCGCCTCGATATCCGGTTTGACCCCTGTTCCACCCCTATGGTTAAATCGGTGCTCCTGTCTGGGTTCGCGGGGCGTTTAGCTCAGCGGTAGAGCACTCCCCTCACACGGGAGGGGTCGCTGGTTCGAACCCAGCAATGCCCACCACACTGAACCAAGGGGTTACACGCAAGTGTAACCCCTCTTTTTTCCGCTCGTCCCCGAAAGGCGTCCGTGCGTGCGGTGGCATTCGTAGCGGCGGAGTCGCGCCTTTCGTGGCCGGAAAATCATGATCAGGCGGCCGCCTTGGGGCGGCCCGGCGCCGGCCGCTGACAACTGCTACGCAACAACGAGCATCGTGCTGGCGACTGTCTCCGACCCACGACGATGACCGCCACGCAACAAAGAGCGACTGTCGCCGGCCCGCGACGCCGCCACGCTCCACGCCGCCCGCACAACGCTCGTTTTTGCGTGGCCTCTTCCGGCGGCCGGCGCCGGGCCGCCCCAAGGCGGCCGCCTGACTTCGCCGTTGAAGTTCCGGCCGCAAAAGGCGCAACGCCGGCTTCACGTCATCCAAGGACCCCACGAACGCCTTTTGCGGACGTTCCCTAAGGCATGTACTGCCCGCCGTTGACCTCGACCACCTGCCCCGTCACGTAGCCGGACATCGCATCGGACGCGAGGTACAGGAACGTCCCGGCGCATTCGTCGGCGGTGCCCAGGCGGTTCATCGGCACGGTCGCCTGCATCGCGTCGAGCTGCGCCTGCGTCGAGTAGCGCTCGTGGAACGGCGTCGTGATGACGCCGGGCGACACCGCGTTCACGCGGATGTTGTCGCCGGCCACCTCCTTCGCCCAGCCGTGCGTGACGGTGGAAACGAACCCCTTGGAACCCGCGTACAGGATCGCGCCGCCGCCGCCGCCGTTGCGCGCGGCGATCGACGTGACGTTGATCACGTTGCCGGACTTCTGGCGACGCATGCCGGGGATGACCTCGCGCATGAACAGCGCGACCTGCGTGCAGTTGAGCGCCAGCACCCGGTTGATATGCTCGACCGTGTAGTCCTCGATCTTCACGCGCCCGAGCATCCCGCCGGCGTTGTTGATCAGGACGTCGATGCGGCCGAAGGCCGCCAGCGTTTCCGCGACGATCCGCTTCACGTCGGCTTCGACCATCACGTCGCCACCGACCAGGGCGACGCGCGCGCCCGCCGCCTTCACGTCGGCGGCGACCTGTTGCGCCTGTTCGCGGCTTGCGTTGTAGTGAACGGCGACGGCACAGCCGGCCTGCGCGAACGCGCGCGCGGCGGCGGCACCGATGCCGGTCGACGCGCCGGTAATCAGCACGACCTTGTCCTTGAGATCCGGAATCATCGCTTGCTCCTGGTGCATGGCTGGAAGGAATCCGCGCCTCGGCGGAACCGCGGCCACAGGACCCCGCGGCCCGCCCGGCCAGTATAGTTGGGAAGCCGCCGGCACCGCGTCGTCCCGCAAGCGCTACGCACCCACCGCATGCGCGGCACGTCTTCCGCGACGCGAAGGCGGGACGCGGCAACCCCGGGGGACCCGGGTCCCCTATGCCCGCGGCGCCGGTTCCCGCTTCGCGCCCCGGCACGCGGCGACCGAGTCGCGCAGCGCCGCGATCGCCGCCGGCCGCGGGAAGCTGCGCCGGTAGGCAAGCGCCACGCGGCGCGAAGGCGCCGGCTTGGTGAACGGCACCGGCACGACCAGCTGGCTGTGGTACTTGGGCGTCAGCGCGTCGCGCGGCAGCACCGAGATCCCGAGGCCGGAGGCCACCATGTTGCGCACGGTCTCGAGCGAATTGGTGCGCGGCATGTGCGCATCGGAGCGGTTGAGCTCGGGGCAGGACTCGAGCACCTGGTCGCGAAAGCAGTGGCCGACGTTGAGCAGGATCGTGTTCTCCGCCGTGAGCTCGGACGGCTCCACGGACTTGCGCTTCGCCCACTTGTGCGTCGACGGCACGACGACCTGGAACGGCTCCTCGTACAGGAACTCCGTGACGACACCCGGCGGCGCGAACGGCAGCGCGACGATCGCGGCGTCGATGCGGCCGGACTTGAGCGCGGTCTCCAGGTTCTCCGTCAGGTTCTCCTCGAGGTCGAGCGGCATCTGCGGCGCGAGCACGTGCAGCGCGGGAATGAGGTCCGGCAGCAGGTAGGGCGCGACCGTGTAGATGACCCCGAGCTTGAGCGTACCGGTGAGCTGGTTGCGCCCGGACTGCGCGATCTCCCGGATGCGCGAGGATTCCTCGAGCACCCGTTGCGCCTGCTCGACGATGCGCTCGCCGACCGGCGTCACGGTCACCTCGTTCTTGCCGCGCTCGAACACCTGCGTACCCAGCTCCTCCTCGAGCTTCTGGATCGCGACCGAGAGCGCGGGCTGGCTGACGAAGCACTTCTGCGCGGCACGGCCGAAGTTGCGCTCCTGCGCGACCGCGACGAGGTAACGAAGCTCGTTGAGCGTCATGCGCCGGATCGCATCACCGGGCGCGCTCGGCCAGGAACCGCGCGAACGCCGCGCCGGTTTCCGGATGCTTGAGCCCGTAGTCGACCGTCGCCTCCAGGTAGCCGATCTTGCGTCCGCAGTCGTAGCGGCGACCGTCGAAGCGGTACGCGAGGACGCGCTCCTCGGCGAGGAGGCGCGCGATGCCGTCGGTCAACTGGATCTCGCCCCCCGCCCCCGGCGGCATCGTCCGCAGGTGGTGGAAGACCCGCGGCGTCAGCACATAGCGGCCGACCACCGCGAGGGTCGACGGCGTCGTGCCCGGTGCCGGTTTCTCGACGATCCGCGTGATCGCGGCGATCCGCTCGTCCCCGGGAAACGGCGATTCGGTTTCCACGATGCCCCAGCTGCCGACGTCATCCGCGGGCACTTCCATCACGCCGATCGCGGACGCCTCCTCGCGCGTCGCGACGTCGACCATCTGCCGCATCACCGGCACCGCGGCGTCGATCAGGTCGTCGGCCAGGATCACCGCGAACGGCTCGTCGCCGACCACCGGCGCCGCGCACAGCACCGCATGCCCCAGGCCCAGCGCCTCGGACTGGCGGATGTAGATGCAGTTGATGCCGGGGGGGGTGGCCGCCTGCACCGCTTCCAGCAACGCGGCCTTGTTGCGCAGCGCGAGCTCGGTCTCCAGTTCGTACGCCTTGTCGAAGTGATCCTCGATCGCGCGCTTGTTCCGGCCCGTGATGAAGATCATGTCGGTGATGCCGGCCGCCGCGGCCTCCTCGACCGCGTACTGGATCAGCGGCTTGTCGACCACCGGCAGCATTTCCTTGGGACTCGCCTTCGTGACGGGCAGGAAGCGGCTGCCGAGACCGGCGACCGGGAACACGGCTTTGGTGATGGGCTTCATGGATTCTCGATGGGAGTATTCGGTTGGTCGAGCAGCGTGCGCAGTCCGGCCTCGTCGAGCACCGCGACGGCGAGTTCCTCCGCCTTCGCGAGCTTGGTGCCGGCGTCCGCGCCGGCCACCACGTAGCTCGTCTTCTTCGACACGCTGCCGGACACCTTGCCGCCGGCGGCTTCGATCAGCGCCTTCGCCTCGTCGCGCGACAGCGAGGGCAGCGTGCCGGTCAGCACGAACGTGAGTCCCGCGAGCGCCCCGTCGGTGGTGGTGCGCGGCGGACCGTCCGGCCAGTGTACGCCCGCGGCGCGCAGCGCTTCGACTCCTTCCCGGTTGTGCGGCTCGGCGAAGAACCGGGCGATCGACGCGGCGACCACCGGCCCGACGTCGTTCACGTCCAGCAGCGCCGCCTCGTCCGCGCGCAGCAGCGACTCGAGGTTGCCGAAGTGCAGCGCCAGGTCGCGCGCGGTCGCCTCGCCGACATGGCGAATGCCCAGCGCGAAGATGAAGCGCGCGAGCGTCGTGGACTTGCTCGCTTCGATCGCCGCGACGACGTTGGCCGCGCTCCTGTCGGCCATGCGTTCCAGCGCGGCGAGCCGGGGCGGATCGAGCCGGTAGAGATCGGCCGGCGTGTGCACGATGCCGGCGCCCACGAGCTGGTCGACCAGCTTGTCGCCCAGGCCCTCGATGTCCATCGCGCGACGGCCGGCGAAGTGCAGCAGCGCCTGCCGGCGCTGCGCCGGACACACGAGGCCGCCGCTGCAGCGCGCCACGACTTCACCCGGCAGGCGCACGACGGCGGACCCGCATTCGGGACACTCGGTGGGCATCACGAATTCGCGCGCATCCGGCGGCCGGAGTTCCGGCAGCATGCGGACCACCTGCGGGATGACGTCGCCCGCGCGGCGCACGATCACCGTGTCGCCGATCTTGAGGTCGCGGCGGCGAATCTCGTCCTCGTTGTGCAGCGTGACGTTGGTCACCGTCGTGCCGCCGACGAACACGGGGCGCAGCCGCGCCACCGGCGTGATCGCGCCGGTGCGCCCCACCTGCACGTCGATCGCGAGCAGCTCCGTCGCCATTTCCTCGGGCGGGAACTTGTGCGCGACCGCCCAGCGCGGCTCGCGCGTGCGAAAGCCCAACTGCCGCTGCAACGCCAGCGAGTCGACCTTGTACACGACGCCGTCGATCTCGAACGGAAGCGAGTCCCGCCGCGCGCGGACGTCGTCGTAGAACGCCGCCAGCTCGTCGGCGCCATGCGCGCACCGGCGGTCGCCGTTGACCGGCAACCCGAACGCCGCGAGAGCGTCGAACAGCGCGCCCTGCGTGTCGGGCACCGTCCATCCTTCGGTCTCGCCGATGCCGTAGGCGAAGAAATGCAGCGGTCGCTGCGCCGTCACCGCGGGATCCAGCTGCCGCACGGCGCCCGCGGCCGTATTGCGCGGATTGACGAAGAGCCGCTGCCCCGCCGCCTGCTGGCGTTCGTTGAGCGCGGCAAAGTCGGCGCGCGTCATGTAGACCTCGCCGCGGACCTCGAACACCGGCGGCGCGCGGCCGGACAACCGCTGCGGAATCCCGGCGACCGTCCGGATGTTGGCCGTCACATCCTCGCCGGTTTCACCGTCGCCGCGCGTGGCGGCCACCGCCAGCGCGCCGTGCTCGTAGCGCAGGCTGATCGCGAGGCCGTCGAACTTGAGCTCCGCCATGTAGGCGACCGGCGGCGCGTCCGGCGCGAGCTCGAGTTCGCGCCGTATCCGTGCGTCGAACAGGGCGGCCGCGCTGGCCTGCGTGTCCGTCTCGGTCCGGATCGACAACATGGGAATCCGGTGCCGCACCGGTGCGAACTGCGCCTGGCGGCCGCCGCCGACGCGCTGCGTCGGCGAGTCCAGCACGCGCAGCGCCGGATGCGCGTCCTCGATCGCCTCGAGTTCCCGGAACAGCGCGTCGTACTCGGCGTCGCTGACGGTCGGGGCGTCCTCTTCGTAGTAGCGGCGGTTGTGCTCGGCGATCTCCGTACGGAGTGCCGCGGCGCGCCGGACCACCGCCGCAGGCGCGGCGTCAGTCGCGGTCATGGCCGGGGCGGCAGCAGGATGCGCGCCGATCTGGCCCCGCCAACGCATGCGCGCGGACCGGCGCTCGGCATGACGCTCGCGATCGCAGCAGTGCGGGCGGTGCGGCGGCCAAGGCCGCGGACGTGGAGCGCAATGCGCATCAGGCGCCGAACAGCGCGAGCGCCCGCGGGCTTCCCGGTTCGATCCCGCACTCGCGCAGCGCATCGGCGGCCGCGTCCACCTGCTTGCGGATCGCCGTCAGCGCCGCGTCGTCCAGCACGCGACGGTTGTCGTCGACGAGTTCGGCGGCCAGCGACTGGGCCATGCGCTTGGCCGAGAGCTTCATCTGGTCGAACACGCGCGCCGGCTCGCTGACCCGCGGCACGTCGAGCACGAACACGACGCCGTTGGTCGCGGACAGGCGCAGCGTGTCGACGGTGAACGGCTCGTTTCGGAGGTTCTGCAGCGTGTACCCGATGGCGCCGGTTTCCTCGTTCAGCCACTCGAACCGGCCGCCGCTTGCCAGCTTGAAGCCGGCGGCCTCCGCCACCCCGCGCAGCTTCGTCCCCGGGATGCTGCCCGTGTCCGGCTTCTGCACCGTCAGACCGATCTGCACGTCGACATCGGCGCACAACCGGTCGAGCGCCTCGGCGCGTTCGGTCTCGGCACCGGCGTCGGGCACCGACATCGCGGCGGGCAAGAGCGGCGCCAGTTCGCCGATCACGCGGACGAAGGTGTCGAGCTGCGCGCGACTGGCGGCGCCGTTGCGGTCGGCCAGCAGCAGGCACGCGGCGACTTCGACGAACTCGCCGCGGGTATCGGACGCGAGCGGCTGCCACGGGCCGTCGGGCACCATGCGCCCGAACCAGCGCAGCCGCTTGCCCAGCCGCGCATGCAGGCCGGCGGCGAGCCCGCCCGCGCCCACGGGCTTCGCGGGCTGCAGCGTGATGATGCATTCGATCTCGGGGTCGGGCTCGCGCAGCACGCCGGCGGCGGTCTCGCTGCTGCGGTTCATGCCGCGCGCCGGCGGGGTATCCATGACCGCCGGGACCGGGTCCGGCGCATGCGCGATCACGTCGACGGGCGCTTCCCACTCCGATTCGGACGACTGGGGATCGGGGATCCGGACGGCGGCGACGGCATCCTCGGCAGGCGGCGCTGGTGGAGCGTCGGCACGCAGCGTCGGCTCGACCCGCCGGGCAGCACCCGACGAGGCGGCACCGGCCGTCGGCGCGGGCGGCGCAGCGGCCGGCTCGGGCTTGCGGAACGTCTGCGCGATGCGCTGCCGGACGCGGCGTTCCTGCCACCAGTTGTAAATGATGACGCCGACGACCAGAAGTACGCCGCCGACGATGAGGCCCAGTTGCAGCGGACTCATCGACATCGACACGTGTCAAACCCCGGGGCCATGATCAAGGTCCGAGTATAGCGCGAAGAAATCGGGCGCCCGCCGTACGGACCGCGCCGGCTGCAGCGCCGGCGTGCCGAAGCGTCCCCGGGGACCGGCTCGCTCAGCGCGCAAGCCTCACGCGCCCTCGGCCAGCGACAGCGCTTCCGCGATGTCCACCGCCACCATCCGCGACGCGCCGGGCTCGGGCATCGTGATGCCGACGAGCTGGTTCGCCATTTCCATCGTGATCTTGTTGTGCGAGATGAACAGGAACTGCGTGTCCGCTGCCATCTGCTTCACCATCGCGCAGAATCGGTCCGTGTTCGGGTCGTCGAGGGGCGCATCGACCTCGTCCAGCAGGCAGAACGGCGCCGGGTTGATCTGGAACAGCGCGAACACCAGCGAAATCGCGGTCAGCGCCTTCTCGCCGCCCGACAGCAGGTGGATCGACGTGTTGCGCTTGCCCGGCGGCTGCGCGATCACCTGCACGCCGGAGTCGAGGATCTCCTCGCCGGTCAGCACGAGGCGCGCCTGCCCGCCGCCGAAGAGCGCCGGGAAGAGCTTCGCGAAATTGGCGCTGACGACATCGAAAGTCTGCTGCAGCAGCTCGCGCGATTCGCGGTCGATCTGGCGAATGGCGGTCTCGAGCGTGGTCATCGCCTCGGTGAGGTCGGCCGCCTGCCGGTCGAGGTAATCCTTGCGTTCGCGCGACTGCGTCAGCTCGTCGAGCGCCGCCAGGTTGACCGCGCCCAGCTCGGCGATCGCTGCGTTCACGCGCTCGATCTCGCCCGGCAGCGTGCGTGCGCTGCCCCATGCCTTGAGTGCATCGGGCAGCAGCGCCAGGTCCGCCTGCGCCTCGGCGAGTTGCTCGGTGAATTGCTGCTCGGCAAGCGCTGCGGCCTGCTCCTTCAACTGCATCTCGAGAATCTTCGCGCGCGCGGGTTCCTGCCTTTGCTCGGCGCTCATCCGTGCCTCCTCGCCGGCGCGCAGTGCGGCACCCAGCGTTTCCAGCCGGTCGCGCGCCGCGGCGAGCACCTGCTCCGCTTCGCCACGCGCGGTGAGCTGCTCGTTGAGCGCAACCTCCACCGGCGTCCAGTCGATCGCCGCGCGCTCGCTCGTCAGCTGTTCGAGCAGCCCGACCTGCTGCGCGCGCTGGAGGCCGATCCCTTCGCGGCGGCGCTCGATTTCCGCGATGCGGTCACGGCAGCGCCGCTCCGCGAAGTTCGCCTCCTGCGCGGTACGCTCCGCCACGCGCAGCTGTTCGCGGCCGCGCGCCAGGCCGACCTCGGCCTCGTTGCGCGCATGCCGCGCGGTCTCGCGCTGCGCGAGCTCGTCGTGCAGCCGCGACTGCAGGTCGGCGATTTCCGCATTGATCTGCTCGCGCAACGCCTCGCCGTCGCGCACCTGCGTGTCGACCTCGGAGAGTTCCTGCGCGATCTGCGCGCGCCGCTTCTGCGCCGCCTCGGCCGCCTGCTTCAGCTGCACGAGTTCGAGCTCGAGCCCGTGCACGCGCCGCTGCTGCGACGTCACCGCCAGACCTTCGGCATGGTGCGTCTGGCGGGTCGACGTGAGCTCGGCGTCGACCGCGTCGCGTTCCTCGCGCGCGGCCGCGGCGACGTCCCGCGCGGTGCCGATGGCGCCCTCGAGTTCCTCGAGTTCGCGCTGGCGCGCGAGCACGCCGTGCAGTTCGTTGTCGGGCGCGAAGAACGCGACGCCCTGCGCGGTGACGAGGTGGCCCGACGGGGTGGCAAACGCCTCGCCGACGCCGAGCGCGTCGCGGTCGGCCAGCGCCGTCGCCAGGTCCGGCCGGCAGCGCACGCCATGCAGGCCGTCGGCGATGACGCGCCCCGCATCGCCCTGCTTCAGGCGAACTTTCGCGATCAGTGCATCGTGGCTGCCTTCGGGGGCGTGCCGGACCGTCGCCAACGTGTAGGCGGCCACCCGGCGGGGCGGCGCGGTGCCATCGGCAACCCACGCGGCGACGTCCTCGAGGCGCGCGATTTCGAGCGCGGACAGGCGTTCGCGCAGCACCGCTTCCAGCGCGTTCTCCCAGCCCGGCTCGATATCGACGAGCTGCCACAGTCGCCGCGCCTGCGCGAGCCCACGGTCGGCGAGCCAGCCGTCGATGTCCGTTCCGTGGCCGATCTTGGACTGCAGCGCCGACAACGCCTGCTGGCGCGCTTCGAGATCCGCGAGTTGCCGGCTGGCGCGTTCCCAGGCGTCGGCGGTCGCCCGCTGGCGCGCCTGCAGCGATTCGAGGCTCGCCTGCAGCGCCGCGAGCGACTGCTGCTTGCCCGCGAGGTCGGCGGCTTCCTGCGCGAGCTGTTCCTCGACTTCGCGCACCGGGTCGGTCGCCGGCACGGCAATCGACGCCAATTCCTGATCGAGGCGGCCGCGCCGGTCGGCGAGCTTCGCCTGCGCCTGCGCGGCACTGTCGCGGCGCGCCTCGGCCACGCGCACGCCCTGCTCCGTCTGCGCGATCTGCTGCTGCAATTCGTTGAGCGCGACGCTGCCCTCGGCCACCGCCGCCTCGAGCGCCGGCAGCGCCTGCATGGCCGCCTGCTCGGCGCCCGCCGCTTCCTCGCGCGCGGTGAGCGACGCTTCCAGCGCGTCGTCCGCCGCCACGCGGTCTTCCGTGAGCGCGGCTTCCTGTCCGGCGAGCGCGCCGAGCGCTTCGGTCAGCTGCGCGACCTGCTGCGTGATCCGCGTCTCGGACTCGCGCGCGAACGACAACTTCTGCTCGAGCCGCGAAACCTCGGCATTCGCCTCGTAGAACGCGCCCTGCTTCTCGTGCAGCGCATCGCCGGCGGCATAGTGATCGCTGCGCAGCGCTTCCAGGCGCGCCTCGGCGGCGCGCATCTCGGCCTGGATGCCTTCGAGGGCGACGGTCAGCGCGGCGATCTCGCTCGCGCAGCGTTCGCGTCCGCGCACCGCATCCTGCTGTTTCGCGAACCACATGAGGTGCTGCGACTGCTTCAGGCGCGCCTCGAGTTCGCGGTACTGGGTGGCCACCTGCGCCTGCTGCTCGAGGCGGGCCAGCTGGTTGCCGAGTTCGTTGCGGATGTCCTCGACGCGCGCCAGGTTCTCGCGCGTGTCGGAGAGCCTTCCCTCGGTCTCCTTGCGGCGCTCCTTGTACTTCGAGACGCCCGCGGCCTCCTCGAGGAACACCCGCAGCTCCTCGGGCTTCGCCTCGATCACGCGCGAGATCATGCCCTGCTCGATGATCGCGTACGCGCGGGGCCCGAGGCCGGTGCCCAGGAAGAGGTCGTGGATGTCGCGCCGGCGGACCGGGATATTGTTGATGTAGTACGACGAGTCGCCGTCGCGCGTCAGCACGCGCTTGATCGACAGTTCCGCGTACTGGCCCCACTGGCCGCCGATGCGGCCCAGGCTGTTGTCGAAGTGCAGCTCGACCGATGCGCGTCCGACGGGCTTGCGTTCTCCGGCGCCGTTGAAGATCACGTCCTGCATCGACTCGCCGCGCAATGCGGACGCCTTCGATTCGCCCAGCACCCAGCGGACCGCGTCGATCACGTTGGACTTGCCGCAACCATTGGGCCCGACGATGCCCACCAGTTGCCCGGGTGTGGCGATGGTCGTCGGATCGGCGAACGACTTGAAGCCGGCGAGCTTGATCTGGGTGAGGCGCAAGGGTGGACTTCGCGAAGGAAAGGTACGGTACGGCGCCGGCCGCCCTCGCGGGCGCCGGCCGGTTTTCTCGTGGCGCGCGCGACTAGCGCGCGGGCAGGAAGATCGTGTTGATCAAAGCGCACGATTATAGCGGAAACCGGCTCCGCGCCGGCATGCCGGGCGACCCTGGAAGGGGCGGGCTACCCTCGCAAACGCGCTTAGCGAGCCGCGACGGCGATCGTGCGCGCGGGCATCCGGCCCTCTTCCACGGCATGACAGGCGACCTGTCCACCGCGCGCCGGCGCCGGCCGCAGCACCGGGCTCTCGCGTCGGCACCGGTCGTTCGCCAGCGGACACCGCGGATGGAACGTGCAGCCGCCGGGCGGGTCGAGCGGATTCGGCACTTCCCCGGCCACCGCGGTGCGCGCGACGCCGGACATCTCGAGGTCGGGCACCGCGTCCAGCAGCATCCGCGTGTACGGATGCAGCGGCTGCGTGAAGAGGTCACGGGTCGGCGCGATCTCGACGATGCGCCCCAGGTACATGACACCGACGCGGTCGGCGATGTGGTGGACGACCGCGAGATTGTGCGAAATGAACAGGTAGGTGAGCGAGAGGCGGCGCTGCAGGTCGCGCATCAGGTTCAGCACCTGCGCCTGCACCGACACGTCGAGCGCGGACGTCGGCTCGTCGCAGACGAGGAACGAGGGGTTGGTGGACAGCGCGCGCGCGATCGAGATCCGTTGCCGCTGGCCACCGGAGAACTGATGCGGGTACTTGACGCCGTCGGCGGGCGCGAGCCCGACCTGTTCCAGCAGCGCGTCCACGCGCCGCGCGAGTTCCTCGCGCGACGTATCCGGCGCGAGGCTTCGGATCGGCTCGGCCACGATGTCGGCGACGCGCCACCGGGGATTGAGGCTCGCGTACGGGTCCTGGAAGATCATCTGCATGCCGCGCCGGGCCAGGCGCAGCGCGGAAGCGTCGCGGGTCACCCCGGCGCCGGCGATCGGTGTGCCCTCGTAGACGATGGTCCCGCGTGTGGGCGCGTAGAGCCCGACGATCAGCCGCGCGACCGTGGACTTGCCGCACCCCGACTCGCCGACGAGGCCGAGCGTCTCCCCCTTGTCGATCGCGAGGTCGATGCCATCGACGGCCTTGAGCGTCACCCGCCCCTTGCGCGCGAGCACGCGGTCGAGCCAGGGTGGCGAGACGTCGAAATACCGCGCGACGTCCGTGAGACGCAGCAGCGGCTCAGCCATCGCGGTTCGCACCGGAACGCGACCGGCGTCGCGGCCTCCAGCGCCCGGCGTCGCTGGCGCCCGCCAAGGAGTACCTGATCATGACAGCGTGGCCGGCGCCGCGACCGCGGCATCGTCCACGCGCAGCCAGCAGGCGGCCTGCGTGCCCCCGGCCGGCAGCAACGCGGGGCGCTCGCGGCGACAGCGGTCGAAGGCCTGCGGGCAGCGGGGATGGAACGCGCAGCCGGAAGGAATGGCGGTGAGCCGCGGCATCGCGCCGTCGATCTGCGTGAGGCGCTCGCGTTCGTCGACGATCGACGGGATCGAACCCATGAGGCCGACCGTGTACGGATGCTGCGGCCGGTGGATCACGTCGGCGACCGGACCGATCTCGACGATGCGGCCCGCGTACATCACGGCCACGCGGTCGGCGGTCTCGGCAATCACGCCCATGTCGTGCGTGACGAGCATCACGGCGGTCCCGTGATCCCGGCACAGGCGGCGCAGGAGCTGGATGATCTGCGCCTGGATCGAAACGTCGAGCGCGGTCGTCGGCTCGTCGGCGACGATCAGCTTGGGGTTGGCGCACAGCGCGAGTGCGATGACCACGCGCTGCCGCATCCCGCCCGAGAACTGGTGGGGGTAGTGGTCGATGCGCCGTGCGGCGGCCGGGATGCCGACCTCCTCCAGCAACGCGATGGCGCGGCGGGTCGCGTCCGCCTCGTTCAGCGGCATGTGCGTGCGGATCGTCTCGACCAGCTGCCGGCCCACGGTGTACAGCGGATTGAGCGACGTCAGAGGATCCTGGAAGACCGCACCGATCTCCCGGCCGCGGACGGCGCGCATCGCCTCGTAGGGCAGGTTGTCGATGCGCCGTCCGGCGAGCCGGATCTCGCCGCCGGCGATCCGGCCCGGCGGGTCGATGAGGCCGATGATCGCCGCACCGGTGAGCGACTTGCCCGCGCCGGATTCGCCGACGACGCCCAGCACTTCGCCGGGCGCGATCGCGAACGAGACGTCGTGGACGGCGACCAGCGTCCCGCGCCGGGTCGGGAACTCGACGCGCAGGCCGGCGACGGACAGGACGGGCGGGACCGCCTCGGGCATGCGTGCGCTATTTCGCCGCGGGCAACTGGCAGCCGGCGATGTTCTCGACGAAATCGACGACGGGCGTCCACGCCTGCGTGATCGTGTTCTCGAACTGCGCGTTGATGTAGTAGCGCTTGCACGGTTCGACGTTCAGCATCATCACGTGCAGCGGCGGGCCGCCGGCCCAGCCGGGCGCCGGACCCTGGACGACCAGGCGGCGCTCGCCGGGCACGACACGGATCAGGTTCGGGTCGGTGAACGCGCCCTGGTCGTCGACGCGATCGATGATCGCGGGCCGCCGGTTCGGGATCGTCACGTTGTAGCGCTGACCGGTGAGTTCGCTCCAGGTCGGCCCCCATGTCTGGCACCCGGTGAGGAACACCGGGGCGACCATCACGGGCAGCAACAACCACGAAAGCCTTCGCATTTTGCACTCCTGTCACTAGCCGGCGGAGCAAGGGATCCGCCCATCCCGGGGAGAGTTCGCGCGTCCCCGCACCCGCCGCCGCCCCGTTGCGACGACGGCCCGCATTCCGCCCGCGTCCGTCGTCGCTAGCGCAGCCGCGGGTTCAGCGCGTCGCGCAGCCAGTCGCCCAGCAGGTTGATCGAAAGTACCATGATCACCAGCGCGACCCCCGGGAAGATGGTAATCCACCACTCGCCCGAGAACAAAAATTCGTTGCCGATCCGGATCAGCGTGCCGAGCGACGGCTCGGTCGGCGGCACGCCCACCCCCAGGAACGAAAGCGTCGCCTCGGTCAGGATCGCCGTCGCGATGTTGATCGTCGCCAGCACGAGCACGGGACCCGTGACATTCGGCAGCAGGTGGCGCGCCATGATGGCCAGCGGCGTGACCCCGATCACGCGCGCCGCCTGCACGTATTCCTTGTTCTTCTCGACCATCGTCGAGCCGCGCACCGTGCGCGCGTACTGCACCCAGTTCGACAGGCCGATCGCCAAGACCAGCACGAACAGCGCAACCTGGTCGTGCGCGCCGCGGGGCAGTGCGACCCGCGCGACGCCGTCGATCAGCAACGCGATGAGGATCGCCGGAAACGACAGCTGCACGTCGGCGACGCGCATGATGAACGCGTCGACCTTGCCGCCGACGTAGCCCGCGAGGATGCCGACCGTCACGCCGAGGATCAGCGAAAACGCGACGGAGGCAAGACCGACCATCAGCGAAATCCGCGCGCCGTACATGATGGCGGACAGCACGTCGCGTCCCTGGCCATCGGTGCCCAGCGGGAACGCCGGGTTGCCGCCCGCCACCCACGACGGCGGCAGGCTCGCATCCGACAGGTTGAGCGTGCGCAGGTCGAAGGGATTGTGCGGGGCGATCCAGTTCGCGAACACCGCGGCGATCACGCAGACCGCGAACACCACCAGCGACACGATGGCGACCGGCGAATGGCGGAAGCTCCAGGCGACATCGCCATCCCACGCCGACGCCACGCGTGCGCGCAGCGATACCGGCGCGACGGCGGTACGGGAGGTGGCGGTCACGCGCGGCCTCCGCCCGCGTCGCGCCCGGCGCGCAATCCCCGCAGCGCCGCACGCGCGGCCGCGAGCGCCTGCGCATATACGGTCGTTTTCCAGTCGTCGGCGTCCTGGTAGAACGCGTCGCGAATCGCGCGTTTGATCGGCCCGCGCGCGGCTGCGGGCGCCTCCGGGTGATTGGCGAGCCACTGGTCGCCGCGCAGCGCGCCGAGGACGTCCGCGAACGGCACGGTGCCGTACTCGAGCGCAATGCCGGCATAGGCGACATGCGGACACTCGTCGTACATCGCGTTGTAATTGACGCCGGTCAGCGGCGCCGAGGTCGACGTACCGTCGTGGAACGACGTCACGTCGTCGCCCCACCACGACTTCGCGCGCGCGACCTCGGCCGCGACCGGGCGTCCGGCGAGGATCTTCTCGCCGTGACCGCGCGGACCCAATCCCGTGTGGAAATCGATCCACGCGAGCGCGGTGGCCGTGCGCCCCTGCTCGCGCAGCACGTTGCGCAGCACGTCGTTGCTCCACGCCGGACGCACGCCGCCGTAGAAGAGCCCATCGGGAAACTCGCACTGCCCGCCGCTGACGGCCGTCTGCAGCGCCATCGGCCCGTGCGTCTGCGCATAGGCGGCAAGGCGCGCCTCGTTATCCGCGGTCGGCGGCCACGTCGACGGCACGATGAACGCATGCACGTCGGCATAGGCGCGGTGAGGCGCCGGCGGCGGCTCGAATTCGCGGAAGTTGCGGTTGAGGTCGACGTTGTCCTCGTTGGTACGGCGCAGGTGCGAGAACCCGTACGGGTTGAGCGCGTGCAGCAGCACCACCCGGACCCCGGCCGCGGCGACGTCGGCGGCGAAGGCAGCGTCGGACAGCAGCGCCACCTGGCAGCCCGAGCCGCAGAATCCTTCGACGCCGTGCGTGCCCGACGTAAGGAAGAGCACGTCACGCGCGTCGGTGCGGCCCAGCACCGCGACGTCGATCGACAACTCCTCGCCCTCGGCGCCCCAGGCCGTCGGATGCACGTGCCGCACGACGGGAAGGTCGCGTGCCGCAGCGGCCGCGTGGAACCTGTCGCGGGCCTGCCCGTACGTGGCCGAGAAGTGGCGGATCGGATCGAACGCGGGCATCAGCGGCACACCGTCTAGGCCTTCGTGGCCGGCAGCGGCATCGCCGCCTCGGCCAGCGCCGCGAGGTAGCCCGCGCCCAGCGGGATGACGGCATCGTTGAAGTCGTACGTGCTGTTGTGCAGGAAGCAGCCGCCCTCGGCCCCGCCCTGCCCCAGCCGCGCGAAGGCGCCCGGCCTCGCCTGCAGCATGAACGAGAAGTCCTCCGCACCCATCGACGGATCGAGATCGCGCACGACATTCTCGCGGCCCACCAGCGACTCGGCGACGTCGGCGGCGAACATCGCCTCGCGGTCGTGGTTGATCGTCGCCGGATACACGCGCTCGTAGTGCAGTGTCGCGCGCGCGCCGAACGCCGCCGCGATCGAGCCCACCAGTTCGGCGAGCCGCGTCTCGATCATGTCCTGCGTGGCGGGTCGAAACGTGCGGACCGTGCCGACGAGCTTGGCGTGGGACGGGATCACGCTCATTGCGCCGGGATGTCCGGCATGCATCGCGCACAGGCTCACGACGGCGGTGTCGATGGGGCTCACGTTGCGGCTGACGATCGACTGCGCGGCGGTGATGATGTGACCCGCCACGAGGACCGGATCGATCGCCGCGTGCGGATGCGCGCCGTGGCCGCCCTTGCCGTCGATCGTGATCTCGATCCGGTCGGCGGCGGCCATCGCCGGCCCCGGCGTGATGCCGATGCGTCCGGGCGGCAGCCCGGGCCAATTGTGCAGCGCGTAAACCTGCTCGGCCGGGAACCGCTCGAACAACCCGTCCTCGATCATGGCCTTCGCACCGGCGTACCCTTCCTCGCCGGGCTGGAAGATGAGGTACGCCGTCCCGTCGAAGCGCCTGGTCTCGGCAAGGTAGCGCGCCGCGGCCAGCAGCATCGTCGTGTGGCCGTCGTGGCCGCAGCCGTGCATGCGGCCGTCGTAGCGCGACTTGTGCGCGAAGTCGTTCTCCTCCTGCATCGGCAGCGCGTCCATGTCCGCGCGCAGGCCCACCGAACGGCCGGCCGTATCCTGCGCGCCCTTGATCACCGCGACGATGCCGGTCTTGCCGATCCCCGTGTGGTGCTCGATGCGAAGCGCCGACAGGCGCTCCTGCACGACGCGCGCGGTGCGGTGCTCCTCGAAGCCCAGTTCCGGATGCGCGTGCAGGTCGCGCCGGATGGCCGTGTGTTCGTCCTGCCAGCGCGCGATGTATTGGTCGGGTTTCAAAATGAATTTCATGTTCGGGCCGGCTGCGCCGCCTCGACTCCATCAGAGGTTCTCTAGGATAACGCCATGCGCTCGATGCGCAGGCGCGGGTCGACCGCGTAGTACAGCAGATCGACGATCAGGTTGATGAGCACGAACACGAGCGCGATGAAGCACAGGTAGGCCGCCATCACCGGGATGTCGGCGAAATACACCGACTGGATGAAGAGCAGGCCCATCCCGGGCCACTGGAACACGGTCTCGGTGACGATCGCGAACGCGATGATCGCGCCCAGCTGCAGGCCGACGATCGTGATCACCGGCACGAGCGTGTTCTTGAGCGCATGGCCGAAATGGATCGAGCGGTCGGTGAGTCCGCGCGCGCGCGCGAACTTGATGTAATCGGTGCGCAGCACCTCGAGCATCTCCGAACGGACGAGGCGCATGATCAGCGTCATCTGGATGAGCGACAGCGTGATGGTCGGCAGGATCAGCGCCTTGAGACCGCTCTTCGTCAGCAGCCCCGTCGTCCACCAGCCGAACGCGACGGTGTCCCCGCGCCCGAACGACGGCAGCCAGCCCAGTTGCACGGCGAACACGAGGATCAGCAGGATGCCGATCAGGAATGTCGGCAGGCTGACCCCCAGCAGCGACGTGGCCAGCAGCACGTGCGAGAACCAGCTGTTGCGGCGAAGCGCCGTGTAGACGCCGAGCGGAATGCCGACCAGCACCGCGAGCAGCGCGGCGGCCCCCGCCAATTCGATCGTCGCGGGCAGGCGTTCCTTCAGCAGCAGCGACACCGGCCGCGCCTGCCGCAGCGACAGGCCGAATTCCCCCTGCACCGCATTGCCGAGGAAGCGCGCGAACTGCACGTAGAACGGCTGGTCCAGCCCCAGGTCCGCGCGCAGCTTCTGCCGCTCCTCCATCGTCGCGTCCTGGCCGACCATGAACGACACCGGGTCGCCGGTGAAGTTGAAGAGGCCGAACGCGATGAACGCCACCACCGCCATGACGAGGGCGGACTGGAGGATGCGACGAATGATGAAGGCGAGCACGAAGGGAGGGAATGCCCGCGAGGGCGGCAGCGCATGCTGCGGGGCGATCATGCCCAATCGCCTCTGGGCCGTCAACGCGGCTGCGATGCACGTTTCCGGTGCTCTGCCGACTATTCGGGGGGCGCTCACCCGGTCGGCGCCGCCCACCACCTGCTCGTCGGCGAGATCGCGGGGGGCCCACCAGCAAAAACCCCGCGGCCCTTCCGGGCGCGCGGGGTTCGCGAGCGCGACGCGACGGCGGCGCTATTCCTTGATGTCGACGCCGTAGAACGTGTGGCGTCCGAAGGGTGAGAGCTTGTAGTCGATCACTTCCTTGCGCACCGGCTTCAACTGCACGGCGTGCGCGATCGTGAACCACGGCGCCTGCTCCTTGAAGATCACCTGCGCGCGCTCGTACAGCGGCTGCCGCGCCGCCTGGCCCGACGTCGTCTTCGCCTTCTGGATCAGGTCCTCGTACGGCTGGTAGCAGAACTTCGCGACGTTGCTGCCGTTGGTCTTCGCCGAATCGCAGCCCAGCAGGTTGGCGAGGAAGTTGTCCGGGTCGCCGTTGTCGCCGGTCCAGCCGAGCATGCCCATCTGGTGCTCGCCCGCCTGCATGCGCTTGCGGTACTCGCCCCACTCGAAGCTCTTGATCTCCGCCTTGACGCCGATCTTGTCGAGGTCGGCCTGCATCAGCTCGGCGATGCGCTTCGCGTTCGGGTTGTACGGACGCTGCACCGGCATCGCCCACAGGTCCGTCGTGAAGCCGTTCGGATAGCCCGCCTCCGCCAGCAGCTTCTTCGCCGCGGCCGGATCGTACGGGTCGTCCTTGATCGCGTCGTTGTACGACCACTGCGTCGGCGGGATCGGGTTCTTGGCGGCGACCCCGGTCGTCAGGTAGACGCCGTCGATGATCGCCTTCTTGTTGATCGCCATGTTGATCGCACGGCGTACGCGCACGTCGTCGAACGGCTTCTTCGTCGTGTTGTACGCGAGGTAGCCGACGTTGAGGCCGGGCTGCTCCAGCACGACCACGTTCGGGTCCTTGCGGATCGCGTCGAGGTCGGCGGGGTTCGGGTACGGCATCACGTGGCATTCGCCCTTCTGCAGCTTGGCCCAGCGCACGGACGCGTCCGGCGTGATCGCGAACACGAGGTCGTCGATCTTCGCCTTGCCGCCCCAGAACTGCGGGAACGCCTTGTAGCGGATCACGGCGTCCTTCTGGTAGTTGACGAGGAAGAACGGACCGGTGCCGATCGGCTCCTGGTCGATCTTCTCGGGCGTGCCGGCCTTCAGCATCGCGTCGGCGTACTCCTTCGACTGCACGCCCGCGTACTCCATCGCGAGGTTCGACAGGAACGGCGCCTCGGGCTTGTTGAGCGTGATCCGGACCGTGTAGTCGTCGACCTTCTGGATCGACTTGATGAGCTTGGCCATGCCCATGTCGTTGTAGTACGAATGGTTGGAGCTCGTGACCTTGAAGTACGGGTTGTCTTCCCTGCCCTGCCGTTCGAGCATGAAGATCATGTCGTCGGCGTTGAAGTCGCGCGTCGGCTTCCAGGCGCGCTGGTTGTGCCACTTGACGCCCTTGCGGAGCTTGAACGTGTAGACGGTGCCGTCCGGCGAGATCTCCCAGGACTCGGCGAGCCCCGGCACGACCCTGGTGGTGCCGCGGTCGAAGTCGACGACGCGGCTGTAGATCTGGCTGTTCGCGTCGAACGACGTGCCGGTGGTGTTGACGCCCGGGTAGAAGTTCTCCGGGCTGCCTTCGGAGCAGAACACGAGCGTCTTGGCCGACACGGCCGCTGCCGAAAGCACGAGCGGGACCGCAAGGGCGGCGAGGACGGCGAACCGGAGCGCGCGCGGGCGTCCGGGGGTCGAGTTGCGATGGGTCATGTCAGTCTCCCTTCAAAAGTGGCTGCATTCAATGCAGCGAGGCACCGGCCTCGCCCGTGACGGCGGAGTCCAGGAATTTCTCGGCGAAGTGGCAGGCCACCTCGCGTCCTTCGAGCGGCCGCAGCTGCGGTCGCTCGGCGTGACATCGGTCGACGGCATGCGGACAGCGCGTGGAAAACACGCATCCGACCGGCGGGGACAGCGGCGACGGCAGCTCCCCGGACAATACGATACGCTCCTTCCGGACGCCCGCCAGCGCCGGAGTCGACGCGAGCAGCGCCCGCGTGTACGGATGCAGCGGCTGCGCGAAGATCCGCTCCTTCGGGCCCTGCTCCATCGCGAGCCCCAGGTACATCACGAGCACGTCGTGCGCGATGTAGCGGACCACCGCCAGATCGTGCGAAATGAACAGGTACGCCACCCCGAGTTCCGCCTGCAGGTCGGCCAGCAGGTTCAGCACCTGTGCCTGCACCGAGACGTCGAGCGCCGAGACCGGCTCGTCGGCGACGACCAGCGCGGGTCCCAGCATCAGCGCACGGGCGATCGCGATGCGCTGGCGCTGGCCGCCCGAGAACATGTGCGGATACCGCTCGTACTGTTCGGGCCTCAAGCCCACCTTGGCCAGCATCGCCCGCGCACGCTCCGCCCGCTCCGGCGGCGTGAGCGCCGTGTTGATCGCGAGCGGCGCCTCGAGGATCGCGCCGATCTTCTTGCGCGGATTGAGCGATCCGTACGGATTCTGGAACACCATCTGCACCGTCTTGCGCAACGCGTGCTCGGCCTTGCCCGAAGCGTGCACGACGTCGATGCCGCCGAGCGAAAGTTCGCCCGCGGACGGCTTCTCGATCAGAGCGACCATCCGCGCGAGCGTCGACTTGCCGCAGCCCGACTCGCCGACCACCGCGAGCGTCCGGCCCGCCGCGACGTCGAACGTCACCCCGCCGACGGCGGTCAGCCGCGCGGGTTCGCGAAACGCGCCGCGCCGCACGTCGTAGATGCGGCGGACGTCGCGTGCGGACACCACGGGTTGCGCGGCCTGCGCCGCGGATGCGCGGCCGGTGTTCGGCGCAACGACCGCGTTCATGCGATCTCCACGCGCGAGGCCATGCGTCCACCGTCGGCGGCGATGCGCGACTCGCGTGCGTCCTCGCCGATCGGGTAATGGCAGCGCACCACCCCGTCGCCCGATCCGCGCAGCGCCGGTCGCGTGCCGCACGCGCGGGTCGCGTCGGCGCACCGCGGCGAGAACAGGCATCCGGTCGGACGGTCGGACAAGCCGGGCACCACCCCCGGGATCGTCGCCAGCCGCGTTCCTCCGAGGTGCCGTTCGGGCATCGCGGCGAGCAGCGCGGCCGTGTAGGGATGCTCGGGGGCCGCGAACAGCGTGTCCGCACCGCGCTCCTCCATCGCCTGCCCCGCGTACATGACCGCAACCCGGCGCGCCATCTCCGCCACCACGCCCATGTTGTGCGTGACGAGCACCAGCGCCATGGCGCGTTCCCTCTGCAGGTCGCGCAGCAGGTCGAGTATCTGCGCCTGGATCGTCACGTCGAGCGCCGTCGTGGGCTCGTCGGCGATCAGGAGCCGCGGGTTGCAGGAGATCGCCATGGCGATCATCACGCGCTGGTTCATGCCCCCCGACAGCTGGTGCGGAAAGTCGTCGAGGCGGCTCGCCGCAGCAGGGATGCCGACCGCCTCCAGCAGTTCGACCGCCCGCGAACGCGCGGCCCGGCGGTCGAGTTCGAGGTGCAGGCGCAGCGTCTCGATCAGCTGGAAGCCGATCGTGAAGCACGGATTGAGGCTGGTCGTCGGCTCCTGGAAGATCATCGCGATGTCCTTCCCGATCACGCGCCTGCGCTGGCGGTCGGGGAGGTTCAGGAGATCGTGACCGTCGAACTCGAGCCGTTTCGCGCGCACGCGCCCGGGGAACGGGACCAGGCCCATCAGTGCCAGCATCGTGATGCTCTTGCCGGAACCCGACTCGCCGACGATGCCCAGCACGTCGCCTTCGGCGAGCGACAGGCTCACGCCTTCCACGGCGCGCAGCACGCCGCCCTGCGTGGGGAACTCGACGAACAGGTCTTCGATTTCTAGCAGCGCCATCGTCAGTCCCTTCGCGCCGGCCCGGACGACCGACGCGCCTCGGGGGCGGGCCACGAGCGTGGAATCGGATGTCTCATCGCTTCAGCTTCGGGTCGAACGCGTCGCGCAGACCGTCGCCCAGCAGGTTGAACGCGAGCACGGTGACCAGGATCGCGAGCCCCGGGAACGTGACGACCCACCATGCGCGCAGCACGAACTCGCGCGCGTCCCCGAGCATCGTGCCCCATTCCGACGCGGGCGGCTGCGCGCCCAGGCCGAGGAACCCGAGCGCCGCCGCGTCGAGGATCGCGGTCGACACGCCGAGCGACGCCTGCACGATCAGCGGCGCCGCGCAGTTGGGCAGCACTTCGCTCAGCATGAGCCGGAACCTTCCTCGCGCCGCTCGCGCGCGCCGCCGTCACGTAGTCCTTCGACATCTCGGTGATGACGGCCGCGCGCGTGATCCGCACGTAGTGCGGCAGCACGACCACCGCGACGGCGAGCATCGCGTTCATGAGGCCCGGGCCGAGGATCGCCACGATGACGATCGCCAGCAGCAGCGACGGCAGCGTCAGGATCACGTCCATCAGCCGCATGATCGCGATCTCGGTCACGCCGCGGAAGTAGCCGGCGACGAGGCCGAGCGCGATGCCGACGACGATCGCCAGCGCGACGACCGCCATGCCGATCAGCAGCGACAGCCGCGCACCGTAAATAAGCCGCGACAGCATGTCGCGGCCGATCGCGTCCGTGCCGAGCGGATAGGCCCACGAACCGCCGGCCTGCCACGCCGGCGGCTTCAGGAACACCGCGTTGTTCGTGAGGTCCGGCGGATACGGCGCGATCACGTTCGCGAAGGCGGCGACCAGCAGCACCACGACGACGAACACGAGCCCCGCGACCGCGCCGTGATTGGCGCTGAAGTAGCCCCAGAACTCGCGCAGCGGCCCGCGCGGCGCGCCAGCGCCTGGCTCGTACGCCACCGCGGTCGTCAAGTCGACCTCCGGATGCGGGGATTGATGATCCCGTACGTGACGTCCACGAGCAGGTTCACCGACATCACGATGAGTCCGAGCAGCAGGATGCCGCCCTGCAGCACCGGATAGTCGCGGCGGTTGATCGCCTCGATCAACCACTTGCCCACGCCCGGCCACGAGAAGATCGTCTCGGTCAGGATCGCGCCGGTGAACAGCACGCCCACCTGCAGACCGATCACCGTGATCACCGGGATCAGCGCGTTGCGCAGCGCGTGCACGGTGACGACGCGCAGCATCGACAGTCCCTTGGCGCGCGCCGTCCGGATGTAGTCCTCGCCCAGCACCTCGAGCATCGCGGAGCGCGTCATCCGCGCGATGATCGCGAGCGGCTGCGTGCCGAGCACGATCGTGGGCAGGATGAGGTGGGAGACGGCGGACCGGAACGCACCCTTCTCGCCGGACAGCAGCGAGTCGATGGTCAGGAAGCCGGTGACGGGCTCGAAGTAATACTGGACGGCGATGCGGCCGGACACGGGTGTCCAGCCCAGCTGCACGGAGAAGAGCAGGATCAGCAGCAGGCCCCACCAGAAGATGGGCATCGAGTAGCCGGTCAGCGATATGCCCATCACGCCGTGGTCGAACACGGAATTGCGGCGCACGGCGGCGATGATGCCCGCCGGGATGCCGAGCACGAGCGCGAACAGGATCGCGCACAGCGCGAGTTCGATCGTCGCCGGAAACAGCGCCGCGAATTCGCGCAGCACCGGCTCCTGCGTGATCATCGACTTGCCCAGGTCGCCGTGGAGCACGCGGCCGATGTAGATGCCGTACTGCACGATGCACCGGCCGGTCGAGGCCGTACTCCTTGAGCAGCGCCGCGTGCCGCACCGGGTCGATGCCGCGTTCGCCCGCCATCGTCTCGATCGGGTCGCCGGGCACGAGGCGGATCAGGAAGAACGCGAGCAGCGTCATCCCGAGGAACGTGGGAATGACGAGCGACAGGCGGGTGAGCAGGAAACGCAGCATGGACGGGTTGCGGCAGGCCGCGTCATTTAAGCACAAAAGCCGTGCGAACCCGCGTGCGCCGGGGCCGCCGCGGCAGGATGTCGCGGCCGCGCGCCCGTCCGCCTGACTTCGAAAGCCCTCCTTCGAACGACTCGCACGCAGTCAGCCGCACGACACTCGGTCTTCCCGGCAGTTCTTGGTGGCCGTCGCCTTAGTTGCAAACTTAGCGCCCCCAAGGCGGCCACCTGACTTGGAGTCGCCGTGCCGGTGAGCGAAAGGCGCGACGCCGGCATCACGTCAGCCACAGGCCCAACGGACGCCGTTTGCGGACGTTGCTAGCGCCCGCCGCGCGAGCGTGCCGCGCGGGTCGCGTACAGGCAGATGCCCGCCGCCACCGACACGTTGAGGCTCTCGACCGATCCCGTGATCGGGATCCCGACGATCCGGTCGCACGACTCGCGCGTCAGCCGGCGCAGACCGGCCCCTTCGGCGCCCAGCACCCAGGCGACGGGACCCGCGACGTCGGCGTCGAACAGGCTCTCGCCGCCCGCGTCCGCGCCCAGCAGCCAGACGCCGCGCTCCTTCATTTCGCGCAAGGCGCGCGCGAGATTGGTGACCGCGATCACCGGGACCGTGTCGGCCGCGCCGCACGCGGCCTTGGCCACCGTGGCGTTCACGCCCACCGCACGGTCCTTCGGCACGATGACCGCCAGCGCGCCGAACGCGTCCGCGCTGCGCAGGCACGCGCCCAGGTTGTGCGGGTCGGTGACGCCGTCGAGCACCAGCAGGAGCGGCGGCTCGGCGGGGGCGTCGAGCACATCGTCGAGCGTCACGTGCGGCAGCGCGTCGTCGACCATCGCGACCACGCCCTGATGCCGACCGTGGCCGGCCAGCGCGTCCAGGCGCGACCCGTCGACCAGGTGGACCGCGACGGAGGCGCTCGCCGCGCGCAGGGCGATATCGCGCATCCGCGCGTCCTGCCGTCCGGCCAGCACATAGACGGCATGCACGGCGTCGGGCCGCTGGCGCAGGCGCGCAGTGACGGCGTGGAAGCCGAAGAGGGGGCGGGTGGCGGGCACGGTTGGCGCAGGTCGGGGCGACGGACTCGGGACGAAGGCACTCGAACGAAAGGCCGCAGCGGCACCCCATGTCGGGGTGCGCGAGACGCGCGAACGGGTGTGCTAGTGTAGCGCGCGGATCCGCCCGGGACGCGCGTCGATGCGAATTCCGGCCGCGCAACGCGCGCTCCTTTTCATGGCCCTATCCGACGACATCCGCCTCTTCCTGGGCATCCTGCTGCTGGTCATCGGCGGCCTGCTGCCGATCGTCAATCCCGTCGGCAGCGCCCCGATGTTCCTCGCGATGACGCGGGGCACCGACGTCCCGACCCGCCAGCTGCTCGCGGTGAAGATCGCGATCAACACGTTCATCCTGCTGATGGGCTCGCTCGTCTTCGGCGCCTTCGTGCTGAAGATCTTCGGCCTGTCCGTGCCGGTGGTGCAGGTCGCGGGCGGCGCGGTGCTGTGCGCGCTCGGCTGGAACATGCTCAACAGCGAGGACGGCGGACAGGCGGCCGCCGCGCAGGCGGTGCCGCCGGACGCGGCGATCATGCGTGCGTTCTATCCGCTGACGCTGCCGCTGACGGTCGATCCCGGCGCCATCTCGGTGGCGATCACGATCGGCGCCAATCACGCGCACAACGTCGAGCGCATGATCGTCGGCTTGATCGCGGCGACGGTCGGCACGCTCGTCATCTGCCTGTGCGTCTGGCTCGCGTACCGCTATGCGCCCCGCGTCGCGAAGTGGCTCGGCCATTCGCGGCTGATGGTCGTGCTGCGGCTGTCCGCGTTCATCGTGCTGTGCATCGGCGTCGAGATCACGTGGAACGGAATCCGGACGCTCGCGGCCGAAACGCCGTGGGGCACGGCGGTGCCGGGCTCCCCGAGCGGCGCGCGGCGGATGCGCCGGCGCCGGCCGCCCGGTAATGGAGTACGCGGGCGACTTCCTGCAAGGCACGCTGCTCGTGCTCGGCCTGCAGATCATGTGGAACGGGCGGACACGCTGTTCCACCTCACGCCGACGGCCCCGCCCCCGATGCACGCGCCGGCGTCCTGAAACCGGCCGCCGCGCCTCGCTTGCAGGCGCCCGTGACGAGGTCGTCCGGGCAGCCGCACCCTCGAGGCTTGGCGGGGCTCGACGCTTCAGGTTATAATTTGGGGCTTGGTTGCCCCTGCCCTCCGGTGGTCGTGGAGGCGCGGCTGGCGTGCCAACGCCGGTGTAGCTCAGTTGGTAGAGCAGCGCATTCGTAATGCGAAGGTCGGGAGTTCGACTCTCTTCACCGGCACCAATTCCAGCGAGCCGCCCCGCGGGCCCTCCCGCGTTGAAGGCTCGTTCGGGCCGATTCCGCACCGCCGCGCGCGTCCCCCGTCAGAACATCCGCACCGCGAAGTACGCGCCCGCGCCCACCAGCGCGGCGGCCGGCATCGTGATGACCCACGCGATCACGATCCGCTGCGCGACCGTCCAGCGCACGGCGGCCGCGCGGCGCGCGGCGCCGACGCCGACGATCGCGCCGGTGATCGTGTGCGTGGTCGACACCGGCACGCCCAGTGCCGGTCGCCAGGAACAGCGTGATCGCGCCGCCGGTTTCCGCGCAGAAGCCCTGGATCGGCTTCAGGTGCGTGATCCGCGAGCCCATCGTGTGCACGATGCGCCAGCCGCCGATCAGCGTGCCGAGGCGCCATGGCGGCCTGGCAGCTGAGCACCACCCAGAACGGCACGTGGAACGTCGCCGCCGAGCATGCCCTGCGAGAAGAGCAGCACGGCGATGATGCCCATCGTCTTCTGCGCGTCGTTGCCGCCGTGGCCGAGCGAGTACATCGACGCCGACAGCAGCTGCAGGATGCGGAAGCGGCGGTCGACGGCGAACGGCGTCGACGCGCCGGTTCGCCCAGCTGCACGATCACGACGAGGAGCTGCGCGAGCACGAAGCCGAGCAGCGGCGACAGCACGATGCCGAGCGCCGTGATGGCCGAGGCCGCTGAACACGACCGCGGCGAAGCCGGCCTTCGGCGATGCCGGCGCCGGCGAGGCCGCCGATCAGCGCATGGCTGCTGCTCGACGGAATGCCCAGCCACCAGGTGACGACGTTCCAGACGATCGCGCCGGTCAGCGCGCCGAAGATGACGGCGCCGTCGACGACGCCCGCGCTGACGATGCCCGTGCCCACCGTCTGCGCCACGTGCAGCCCGAACACCGCGAACGCGATGAAGTTGAAGAACGCCGCCCAGATCACCGCGGTGCTGCGGGCGCAGCACGCGCGTCGCGACGACGGTGGCGATCGAGTTGGCGGCGTCGTGCAGGCCGTTCAGGAAATCGAACAGCAGCGCGACGCCGATCAGCGCCGATCAGGATGGGCAGGCCGAGCGCGGTGGCGTCCATGCGAGCCGTGCGGGCCGGCGGGTCGCCGCCGGCGCTCAGACGTGCTTCGCGGTGATGGTCTGCACGGCGTTCGCGATGTCGTCGCACTTGTCGACGACGTTCTCGATCAGCTCGTAGAGTTCCTTGCGGTCGATGTAGCCGATCGTGTCGATCGTGCCGGCCCGCAGCTGCGGCGCGCAGCGCGTCAGCGCGTGGTCGAACGACTCGTCGGCGCGGCCCTCGATCAGTGCCGATCTCCTCGCACAGCGCGAAGATCGCCCGTGGTCCTTCGCGACCGAGTCGAGGAACGGCATCACCTTGCGCAGGAGCTCGGCACTTTCGACGATCGCGTCGGCCATCTGCCACATCTCCGGCGGGAAGTCGCGCACCTCGTAGCGCTGGATGCCCTTCGCCGTGTCCTCGATCAGGTCGACGGCGTCGTCGAGGAGGTGCGCGAGCGCCAGGATGTCCTCGCGGTCGATCGGCGCGTTGAACGTCGCGATTGGCGCGCGATGAAGATCTTCCTCGCGACCTCGTCGGCCGCCATCTCGATCGTGCGGATCGCCGCGACGTGCTGCATCGGCGTCGATGTCGCTGACGATCATCATGGCGCAATTCCTGCGCGGCTTCCAGGATGCGCTGCGCCTGCTCGCAGAAGAGCGCCGTGAAGCTCTCCTCGGGCGGCATCAGGCGGCGAAACAGGTTGAGCGACATCGGGGGCTCCTGGAGTGGCCACGCAGCGGCAAGGGCTGCCAGGGACGCGCGCGACTCAGTACTTCGCGTTGCCCGGGGTGCGCGGGAACGGAATGACGTCGCGCACGTTGGCGAGCCCGGTCACGTAGACGACCGTGCGCTCGAAGCCGAGGCCGAAGCCGGCGTGCGGCACGGTGCCGTAGCGGCGCAGGTCGCGATACCAGCCGTAGTGCGCGGGGTCGAGGCCCGTCTCCACCATGCGCGCGTCGAGCACGTCGAGCCGTTCCTCGCGCTGGCTGCCGCCGATGATCTCGCCGATGCCGGGCGCCAGCACGTCCATCGCGGCGACGGTGCGGCCGTCGTCGTTGACGCGCATGTAGAACGCCTTGATCTCCTTCGGGTAGTTGGTGACGATGACCGGGCGGCCGACGTGCTTCTCGGTCAGGTAGCGCTCGTGCTCCGTCTGCAGGTCGATGCCCCACGACACCGGGAACTCGAACTTCTGCTTCGCCCGCTCGAGGATCGCGATCGCCTCGGTGTAGTCCATGCGCGCGAACTCCGAGTTCGACGATGCCCGGTGAGCTTGGCGATCACGCCCTTCTCGACGCGCTCCTCGAAGAACGCCATGTCGTCGCCGCGCTCGGCGAGCACGGTCGCGAAGACGTGCTTGAGGAGCGCTTCGGCCAGGTCCGCGTTGTCGGCGAGATGCGGCGAACGCGATCTCCGGCTCGATCATCCAGAACTCGGCCAGGTGGCGGCTCGTGTTCGAGTTCTCGGCGCGGAACGTCGGCCCGAACGTGTAGACCTTGGACAGCGCGAGGCAGTAGGCCTCGACGTTGAGCTGGCCGGACACGGTCAGGAACGCCTCGCGCCCGAAGAAATCCTGCGCGAAGTCGACCTTGCCTTCCGGCGTGCGCGGCAGGTTGGCGAGGTCGAGCGTGGACACGCGGAACAGCTCGCCGGCGCCTTCGGCATCCGACGCCGTGATGATCGGCGTGTTGACCCAGCAGAAGCCGTGCTGGTCGAAGAAGCCGTGGATCGACTTCGCGATCGTGTGGCGCACGCGCGTCAGCGCGCCGATGACGTTGGTGCGCGGGCGCAGGTGGGCGACCTCGCGCAGGAACTCGAGCGTGTGCGGCTTCGGCTGGATCGGATAGGTGTCGGGATCGTCGACCCAGCCGATCACCCGGATCGAGTCGGCCTGCAGCTCGAACGGCTGCCCCTTCGCGGGCGAAGGCACGATCCTGCCGGTCGCCTCGACCGCGCACCCCGCGGTCAGGTGCATCACTTCGCTCGTGTAGTTGGCGAGCGCCTGCGGCGCCACGACCTGGACGGGATGGAAGCCCGAACCGTCGCTCACGTGGATGAACGAGAAGCCCGCCTTCGAATCGCGGCGCGTGCGCACCCAGCCCATGACAGTGACGGGCGCGTCCGGACTGGCACGGCCTTCGAGGATTTCGGCGCAGGAGAGTCGGGTCATCGTGCAATTGTAAGGCAGGCGCGAGGTCGGCCGGAAGGGACGCCCTGCGAAAGCCTCGACTGCGGACGACACGTCGGACAACTGAGGCAGCCCGCCACACGACACTCGTTCTTGCGTGGCGTTTTTGGGTGGCCGCCGCCGGGCCGCCCCAAGGCGGCCACCTGACTTCGCATTTGCCGTGCCGGCCGCAAAAGGCGCGACGCCGGCCTCACGTCATCCCCAGGACAGACGGACGCCTTTTGCGGACGTTCCCTATGTTGTGTCCGCAGGCACCCGCAGCGTATGCGCGATCCACTGCGCGGTCAGCTTCTCCTGCACCGCGTTCTGCGCGAGGCGCAGGTCGAGACCCGCGAAGTCGACGCTGTCGAGCGGCTGGTCCTGGTTGAAGCAGGAGAACACGTAGGTCACCTTGCCGGTGACCGGATCGCGATGCGGCTGCAGGCACTGCGCGCAGATCTCCTTCATCATGCATTGCATCGGCGAATTGATGGAGCCGATCGCCTGCTGCGTGGCCTTGATGTAGGGGGCGAGCACGCCGTGCCGCGCACGCGCGACGGCGGCCATCATGCGGTCCGAGCCGATCGCGATGATCCGGTCGCCGTCCGCGAAGGGGATGTCCTGCGGGCCAAGGTCGCCTGCGGCGTACGCCGCCATGGCCGCCACGATATTGCCGACGAACGCGCGGTCCTGCGGCCGCGTGGGCGTGAAGCCGGGCCCTTCGTCGCTGCACCAGACGACGACGTCGGCCGCCGCCTCGATGTCGGCCACCTTGTAGCGGTCGATCATTTTCTTGTAGCCGGCGAAGTAGAGGACGCGCGAGCCCGCGCGCCGGAACGCCTGCCCGATCGAGAACAGCACCGCGTTGCCGAGTCCGCCGCCGACGAGCACGACGGTCTCGCCCGCGGCGATCTCGGTGGGACTGCCGGTCGGGCCCATCAGCACGACCGGCTCGCCCGGCTGCAACTGGGCGCAGAGGTCGGACGAGCCGCCCATTTCCAGCACGATCGTCGACACGAGGCCGCGCTCGCGGTCGACCCAGGCGCCGGTCAGCGCGAGCCCTTCCATCACGAGCCGCGTACCGCCGCGAGAGGCCGTCAGCGCCTCGTAGTTCTGCAATCGATAGAACTGCCCGGGCTCGAAGCGCGCCGCAGCGGCCGGCGCGTGCACGACGACCTCGACGATGTTCGGCGTGAGTCGCTCGACGCGCTCGACGGTCGCGCGCAGCTGGCCGTCCAGCACGGCGAAGAACGCCGCATCGGTGGCCGTATTCGCCGGCGCGACTTTCGCGAGCATCCGCGACACGATCGGATAGCCCTGCTTCGCGCTCGCCATCGCCTTCACGACATTGCCGAAGAACGACGGATGCAGATCGCCGAAGAAACTCGTCGCGCGTCCGTCCGGGCGCACATCGGTGAGCACTGCCGGTGCCGCCGGCTTCGCGAGCCCGCGCACGACCGGCGCCGGCTGACCGTCCTCGTCGAGCACGCGGAAGTACTTGCCGTCGAGCACGAAGCGCGAAGCGTCCTCGCGCGCGAGCACCGTGTTGGGGCTGGTGCCGGCCGCGATCAGGATCGTGCGCGCGGGCATCCGCGTGCGCTCCGTCTCGTGCCAGACGCCGTCGCCGTCCGTCTGCTGCAGCGACACCTGCAGGCCGTTCGCGGCGCCGTGCTCGTCGACGTCGATCGCGAGCGGCGTCACGCCTTCGGCGAAGCGGATGCCCTCCTCCAGCGCCTTTTCCACTTCCTCGTGGTTCAACGTGTAGGACGGGCTGTCGACGAGCCGTCGGCGATACGCGATCGTCGCGCCGCCCCACGCGTGCAGCAGTTCCGCCACGCGCGCGGGCCGGCCCTCGCCCGCCGCCGCCGCGCGCTCCGCGCGCAGTGCGCGGCCGTGCGCCAGCATCTCCTGCGCGACGACGGCTTCCGCCGGACGCCAGGCGCGCTCGACCTCGCGCGACGCCCTTCTCGGCCACCAGCGCCTCGTAGCGCGCGAGGAACTTCTCCACCTGCACCGGGTAGTACGCGAGCGCCTCGGTGGCCGTGTCGATGGCCGTGAGGCCGCCGCCGATGACGACCACCGGCAGCCTGACCTGCATGTTGGCGATGGAATCGCGCTTCGCCGCGCCGGTGAGCTGCAACGCCATCAGGAAGTCCGACGCCGTGCGCACGCCGTTGGCGAGTCCGTTGGGCAGGTCGAGCACCGTCGGCTTGCCCGCGCCCATCGCGAGCGCGATGTGGTCGAAGCCGAGCGCGAAGGCGCCGGCATCGTCGAGCGCGCCGCCGAAGCGAACGCCGCCGTACAGCGCGAACCGGTCGCGGCGTTCCAGCAGCAGCCGGATCATCTTGAGGAAATTCTTGTCCCAGCGGACGGTGATGCCGTATTCGGCCACGCCGCCGAAGCCCGCCATCAGCCGGTCGTCGAGCGGCTCCATCAGCGACGGCGACGTCGCGCACCGGCGCGAACGGCACGCGCTCGCCGCCGATCGTGATGCCGGACAGCGTCGGGTCGAGCGGCTCGATCTTGAGGCCGTCGATGCCGACCACCGTGTGCCCGTCGTTGACGAGATGGTGCGCGAGCGTGAAGCCGGCCGGCCCCATGCCGACCACCAGCACGCGGCGTGCCGCTGCGCGCGCGCGGCAGCGGGCGGCGCAGGTTGAGCGGATTCCAGCGCGTCAGCAGCGAGTAGATCTCGAAGCCCCAGGGCAGCGCCAGCACATCCTTGAGGAGCCGCGTCTCCGACTGCGGGATGTCGACCGGATCCTGCTTCTGGTAGATGCAGGACTTCATGCAGTCGTTGCAGATCCGGTGGCCCGTGGCGGCGACCATCGGGTTGTCGATGCAGATCATCGCGAGCGCGCCGAGCGGCAGCCCGTCCGCGCGCAGCTTGTGGAACTCGGAAATGCGCTCCTCGAGCGGACATCCGGCGAGCGTCACGCCGAACGGCGACTTCTTGAACGGCAGCTCGGCCGTCGGCTTCTTCTCCGGCAGGCCGCGCGCGCACGAGTCCTTGCCCTGCTCGTGGCACCAGATGCAGTAATGCGCCTGGTCGAGGCCGCCGACCAGGTCGGTGCCGGCGTCGGTCAGCGCGAAGCCCTCGCGGCGGCGCAGCGCGTGGTCGGACGGCAGCTTCCACGCGGGCGCCGCGCCGCGCGTGTCGACTTCGAGCGGCACCAGCTTCATGAAGTCGAGCTTGCGCGGCGCGCGGAACAGCACGCCGCCGCGATGCTGCGCGCGGCCGTCGGGCGTGTGCGCCGCCCACGCGGCGTAGCGCAGCGCGACGTCGATGTCGGCCGCGTGTGCCGGCCTCGTCGTGCGAGCCACGCCGGTGACGGCGTTCGCGAACGCGAGCTCCGCGAACGGCGCGCCCATCGCGCGCTCGAGTTCGGCGCGCAGCGCGTCGCCGTCGAACGCGGCCGCGACGTCGGCCTTGTACGCGTTCATCGCCTTGCGCTGGACGAACTGCCGCTTGACGGCGAAGAGCGGCGCCAGCTCGTGATGGCGCGCTTCGAGCGCGCGCACCTCGGGCACGATGCCGAACAACGTGCCCAGGAAGTCCTCGACGTGGGGTGCCAGGGCGAGCAGCAGGTCGGCTTCCGCCTTCGCAGCCAGCGCGTCGGGCTCGGCACGCGCCGCATGCAGGCGTTCGCGCGAGCGCCGCATCGGCGTCGGCCAGATGCGCGCAGAACAGCGCGTCGATGCGACCGAGCCCCGCCTCCGAATGCAGGTCGGGAAACCGGAGGCCATGGGGCAGTGCAAGCGAAGCAGGCATGGCGGGCGCGCGAGGAGTGCGCATGGGCGGCAAAGCCTTCGATTTTACCCGGTCGGGAATGGTCGGACGCTCGACCGCGGACAATCGGGTGCGGCGTCGGGGGCCGGCGGGACGGCCGCAGCGGGAAGCACCGCGGTCACGGCGCAAGCGCCCAACGGCGCTGTACCCCGTCGCGCCCCGACTTCCGGATGCGACAGCGCGGCTTCGGTCGATGCCAATGGCGTGCGCCATAATACGGGATCCCTGCCGCTCGCCCCCTCCCTCGGAGACGGTGCGGCGGCCAAGTGCCTGGAGAAACGCATGACCTGGTTGCGCACCCTGTTGCTAACGACGATCGTCGCGCTCGGCGCCGCCCTGCCGGCGGGCGCGCAGACGATCAAGCTCGGCGAGCTCAACAGCTACAAGGTCTTCCCGGCGTTTCTCGAACCGTACAAGACGCGGCATGGAGCTGGCACTCGACGAGATCAACGCGGCCGGCGGCGTGCTCGGGCGCAAGCTCGAGATCGTCTCGCGCGACGACAACGGCACGCCGGGCGACGCCGTGCGCGTCGCCGAGGAGCTGTTGAGCCGCGAGAAGGCCGTCATGCTGATGGGCACCTTCCCCTCGAACGTGGGTCTCGCCGTCGCGGACTTCGCCAAGCAGCGCAAGGTGCCGTTCCTCGCGGCGGAGCCGCTGACCGACAAGATCGTCTGGGAGAGCGGCAACAAGTACACGTACCGGCTGCGCGCATCCACGTTCATGCAGACGGCGATGCTGGTCCCGGAAGCGGCCAAGCTCGGCAAGAAGCGCTGGGCGATCGTCTACCCGAACTACGAGTACGGGCAATCCGCGACGGCGGCATTCAAGAAGCAGTTGAATGTGCTGCAAAGCGGCGGGCTGGAGTTCATCGAGATCGCGGTCCCGCTGGGCAAGATCGACCCGGGTCCCGTCGTGCAGGCGCTGCTGGACGCGCAGCCCGACGCGATCTTCTCGTCGCTGTTCGGCCCCGACCTCGCGCGCTTCGTGCGCGAGGGCCAGCTGCGCGGCCTGTTCAAGGACCGACCCGTGTTCAATCTGCTGGGCGGCGAGCCGGAGTATCTCGATCCGCTCAAGGACGAGGCGCCCGTCGGCTGGTACGTGACCGGCTACCCGTGGTACGCGATCGAGACGCCCGAGCACGTGCGCTTTCGCAACGCGTACCAGGCGCGCTTCAACGACTATCCGCGGCTCGGCTCGGTCGTCGGCTACAGCACCGTGCTGGCGGCGGCCGCCGCCATCAGGAAGGCCAATTCGACCGACCCGGAGAAGATCGTCGACGGCGCTGTCCGGCCTCACGTTCGGCTCGCCGTTCGGCAGCGTGACGTTCCGCCCGATCGACCACCAATCGACGATGGGCGCGTACGTGGGCCGCACCGCGGTCAAGGACGGCAAGGGCGTGATGGTCGATTGGCGCTACGCCGACGGCAAGGATTACCAGCCCGCGGATTCCGTCGTGCGTTCGCTGCGTCCGCAGCAGTAGGCAGGCGGCGGGCGCTGTCCTGGTCGAGCGTTCCGGCGCCAGGCCGGAATGACGTCGGGCCGCCGCCGGCCGGGAACGGTTTCCATGGCAAAATCGCGCGCATGCATCCTCCGGGCCTGACCTTCCCGGCCCGCGCCGAGCCGGCATGACGGCTCGCCTCGATCCTGCTGCAGACGCTGAACGGCCTGTCGTCCGCGTCGGCGCTGTTCCTGGTCGCGGCCGGCCTGACGCTGATCTTCGGCGTGACGCGCATCGTCAATTTCGCGCATGGGTCGCTCTACATGCTGGGCGCGTACTGCGCGTATGCGCTGACCGAGGTGCTGGGAACGTGGCTCGGCCGCGGCGGCGCGTCGTTCTGGCTCGCGATGGTCGGCGCCGCGCTGGCGGTCGCGGCGATCGGCGCGCTGCTCGAGGCGCTGCTGCTGAAGCGCCTCTACAGTGCGCCCGAGCTCCTGCAACTCACGGCGACGTTCGCCGTCGTGCTGATCGTGCGCGACGCGGTGCTGGCCACCTGGGGCGCCGAGGACCTGCTGGGGCCGCGCGCGCCGGGGCTGGCCGGCGCGGTCACGCTCTTCGACCGCGCGATTCCCGAGTACGACCTGTTCCTGATCGCCGTCGGCCCGGTGATGCTGCTCGCGCTGACCTGGCTCGTGACGCGGACGCGCTTCGGCATGCTGATCCGCGCGGCGTCCGAGGACCGCGTGCTGACCGGCGCCCTGGGCGTCGACCAGGCCAGGCTCTTCACCGCGGTGTTCGCGCTCGGCGCGTTCCTCGCGGGCCTGGCCGGCGCATTGCAGCTGCCGCGCGAGCCCGCGAACCTCGGCATGGATCTCGCGATCATCGCCGACGCGTTCGTCGTCACCGTCGTCGGCGGGCTGGGCTCCATCCCGGGCGCGTTTCTCGCGGCGCTGATCATCGGCCTCACCAAGGCGCTGTGCATCGGCCTGGGCAACGTCGAAGTCTTCGGCATCACGTTCGCGTTTCCCAAGCTCACGCTGGTGGCCGAGTTCATCGTGATGGCGGTCGTGCTCGCGCTGCAAGCCGCAGGGGCTGCTGGGCAAGCCGCCAGGCGGCGCCGCCGACCACGACGCTGCCCGAGCAGCGCGAGCACGTCGCCGGACCCGGCCGCCGCGACGCGTTCGCCGCGGCGGCGGTCATCGCGCTGCTCGTCGCCGTGCCGTGGCTGCGCGACGACTACACGGTCGTGCTGGCCACCGACATCCTGATCGCCGCGCTGTTCGCGGCGAGCCTGCAGTTCCTGCTGGGCGTCGGCGGCATGACGTCGTTCGGGCACGCCGCGTACTTCGGCGTCGGCGCGTACTGCGCGGCGGTCGCCGTGAAGGCCGGCTGGCCGATGCCGGCGGCGTTCGCGCTCGCGCCGGTCGGCGCCGGGTTCGCCGCCGTCGTGTTCGGCTGGTTCTGCGTGCGCCTGTCCGGCGTCTATCTCGCGATGCTGACGCTCGCCTTCGCGCAGATCATCTGGTCGATCGTGTTCCAGTGGGACAGCGTCACCGGCGGTTCCAACGGCCTCGTCGGCATCTGGCCGAGCGAGTGGCTGACCGACCGCACGCGCTACTACTTCTTCACGCTGGTCGTCGTGCTCGCGGGCTATGCGGCGCTCGTGCGCATCGGACGCTCGCCGTTCGGCTTCGCGCTGCGCGGCGTGCGCGATTCGGCGCTGCGCGCCGCCGCGCTGGGCATCGACGTGCAGCGCACGCAGTGGCAGGCCTTCGCGCTCGCCGGCGCGTTCGCCGGCGTGGCCGGCGGCCTGTTCGCGTTCTCCAAGGGCAGCATTTCGCCCGGAGTCGCTCGCGATCCCGCGCTCCGTCGATGCGCTGGTGATCGTGCTGCTGGGCGGCATCAACGCGCTCTTCGGACCGCTGCTGGGCGCGGCCGCATTCACGTGGCTCTCCGACCTGCTCGCGCGCACGACCGACTACTGGCGCGCGCTGCTGGGCGCCCTGATCCTGCTGATCGTGCTGGTGTTCCCCGGCGGGATCGGCGGCGCCGCGGCGCGCCTGCTGCGGCGACGGGGGTAGCCGGGTGAGCGTCCCCGTCCTCGACGTATCGGGCCTCACGAAGATCTTCGGCGGCGTCCGCGCGGTCGACGACGTGTCGTTCGCCGTCGCGGCCGGCGAACTCGTTGCGCTGATCGGTCCCAACGGCGCCGGCAAGACCACGTGCTTCAACCTCGTGAACGGCCAGCTCGCGCCCGATGCCGGCAGCGTGCGGCTCGACGGCGTGCCCATCGAAGGCATCTGCGCCGCACCTGATCGCGCGCAGGGGCGTGGGGCGCACGTTCCAGGTCGCCGCGACATTCGCGTCGATGACCGTGCGCGAGAACGTCCGCGTCGCGCTGCTCGCACAGGCGCGCGCCACGGGCGACCTTGCGCGGCTCGCATCGCACGCGGCGGTCGGAGACATCGATGCGCTGCTGGCGCGCGTCGGGTGCGCCGATCTCGCGGACGCGCATTGCGCGACGCTCGCCTATGGCAACGCGAAGCGCGTCGAACTCGCACTCGCGCTGGCGGCGGCGCCGAAGCTCCTGCTGATGGACGAACCCACGGCCGGGATGGCCAAGGGGTCGCGCGGCCGGCTCATGAAGGTCGCAGCGGACCTGGCCCGGCACGACGGGATCGCCGTGCTCTTCACCGAACACGACATGGACGTCGTGTTCGGCTTCGCGGACCGCGTGATCGTGCTCGATCGGGGAAGGATCATCGCGGAAGGCGCGCCCGCTGCCGTGCGCGCCAACCCGCGCGTACAGGCGGTGTACCTGGGCGACGAAGTGCCGGCTCCCTCGGGGCCGCGTACTGCCTGACGCGCACCGCGGCGGGATCGGCGCTGCGCACCCGGGCGCACAAGTGCGACGGGCGCGCCGCCGCAACGCCGCGGCGCGCTCATGCGTGCACCCGATGCGTCAGGTCGACATCGACAGCGAACACGTCAACGGGCGGCCCTTCCAGTACATGCCGTTGATGCGCAGGTTCAGGTTGCCCAGCGCCACGCTCGTGCCGGTGAACTCGAGGACGGCGGCGGGCCGCGAGCCGTCACCCTCCACGCGTTGAATCTTCACGCATTCGAGGCTTGGCCCGTATTTCTTCGCGAACGCGACGATTTCCTCGTCGGTCGTGCCGGGCTCGATGTTTGCAATCCAGAGTTTCATCGTCACGCTCCCATCAATCGCCACGCCGGTCGACGCCAGCGGATCCGCTGCCGGATTGTGTCACCCTGGCAGGCCCGCCGTCATGCGCGCGCCAGCAATGCCCGCGTGTGGCGCGCAATCATCAGTTCCTCGTTGGTCGGAATCACCCATGCGGCAACGCGGCTGTCCGCCGTGCTGATGCGCGCCGCGTTGCATTCGTTGGCCGCAGCGTCGAGTTCGACACCCAGCCATGCCGACTCGCGGCATACGCGTTCGCGCAAGGCGCGGCTGTTCTCGCCGATGCCGGCCGTGAACACGATCGCGTCGAGACCGCCCAGCGCCCACGCCAGCGATCCGAGCTCGCGCCCGACACGGTAGACGAAGACGTCGATCGCAGCCTTCGCCTCCGCCGCATCGCTCGCCTCCAGCGTCCGCATGTCGCTCGAGATCCCGGACATGCCGAGCAGGCCCGATTCCTGGTAGATCATCCTCTCGACGGCACGCGCGTCCATCTTGAGCTCGTCCATCAGGTACAGGATGACGCCCGGATCGAGGTTGCCGCAGCGCGTGCCCATCGGCAATCCGTCCGCCGCCGTGAAGCCCATCGTGCTGGCGATGCTGCGGCCGCGCGCGAGCGCGCACATGGACGCGCCGTTGCCGAGGTGCAGCACCACCGTCCTGCCCTGCGCCGCGCGCGGGTCGTGCTGCGGCAGCACGCTCGCGATGTACTCGTACGAGAGTCCATGGAAGCCGTAGCGTCGCACGCCACGGTCCGTGATCGAACGCGGCAGCGCAAACGCCTGCGCGACGGGCGGCGCGCTGCCGTGGAACGCCGTATCGAAGCACGCGACCTGCGGCAACTGCGGCTGGCGCGCGAGGAGCGCCCGGATGGGCGCCAGGTTGTGCGGCTGGTGCAGCGGCGCCAGCGGGATGTACTTCTCGAGACCGGCCAATACGCCCGCATCGATGCGCACCGGGTGCGTGAAGTCCGCCCCGCCGTGCACGACGCGGTGGCCGACACCCGCCAGCCGGTGTTCCGCGTATTCGGTGCGCAGGAATCCCACGAGGTGATCGAGCGCACCGTCGTGGCCGAGCGTGCCGCCTTCGCCCCAGTACTTCTCGGCCAGCACCCTGCCCGCGCCGTTCTTGGCGACGAAGCGAGGCGCCGTATACAGGCCCTCGGCCTGCCCGCGCACGATCAGGTCGAATTCGTCGCTACGCCCCACGAACACCGAGAACTTGAGGCTCGACGAGCCCGCGTTGAGGACCACGACGGCGTCGGCCATCTCACACCACCGCCTTTCCCGCACTCTCGCGCCGCCAGTGCGCCACCAGCGCGGCCACCGCGCAGGAGGCCAACCGCGTCATCACGGAATCCGCGCGGCTCGTGAGAATGATCGGCACCTTCGCGCCGAGCACGATGCCTGCGGCATCCGCGCCGGCCATGAACGACAGGCTCTTCGCGAGCATGTTGCCGGCCTCGAGGTCGGGCACCACCAGCACGTTGGCGCGGCCGGCCACGGCCGAATCGATCTTCTTGATCGCGACCGATTCCAGGCTGATCGCGTTGTCGAGCGCCAGCGGACCGTCGAGCAGCGCGCCGGTGATCTGGCCGCGGTCGGCCATCTTGCACAGCGCCCCCGCCTCGATCGTCGAAGGTATCTTGGGATTGATCGTCTCCATCGCGGAGAGTATCGCGACGCGGACTTCCGGAAAGCGCAGTGCGTGCGCGAGGTCGATCGCGTTCTGGATGATGTGGACCTTGTCCTCCATCGTCGGCGCGATGTTGACCGCGGCGTCGGTGACGATCAGCGTTTCCGCGTAGCTCGGCACGTCCATGACGAAGCAGTGGCTGACCCGGCGCGCCGTCCGCAGGCCGGTGTCGCGCCGTACCACCGCGGCCATCAGTTCGTCGGTGTGCAGGCTGCCCTTCATCAGCGCCTCGGCCTTGCCTTCGCGCACCAGTTCCACCGCCCGGTCGGCTGATGCCTGGCTGTGCGGCGTATCGACGATCGGCAACCCCGCGATGTCGATGCCGAATTGACTGGCCAACGCTTCGATGCGCGCCTTCGGCCCCACCAGTATCGGCGCAATCAGGCCGAGCTTCGCGGCGTCGACGGCGCCGCGCAGCGAGCTCTCGTCGCAGGGATGCGCAACCGCCGTCGGCGTGGGAGCGAGCGTCTTGCAGACGTCGATGAGTCTCTGGTACTTGGCGTGCTTGCCTGCCATGCGCGTTTCTCCTGGGGCGCCCCGGCGCGTCACTTGCCCTTGCGCGTCTTCACCGCCGGCTTGGGCGTCGACCTGCGGGTCGGTGCACGGGCGCCGCGGACCGGTACAACGTCCAGGGCTTCGCCGATGTTCTCGATCATCGCGAGCTGCTCGGTCGTGGGCTCGAACCGCCGCATGCGCTCGTCCGCGAGCAGTCGCCGGACCAGCGTCACCAGCCGCTCGCGATCGCCGGCCTTCGCAAGCAGCATGGGCAACGCCGCGATCGCCTTCTCGGGCTCGTAGCGGACGATGATGTCCTGCTCGCCGCGGATGCGTCGCCATTCGTCGGGCGCGAGGTCAGGCAGGAGGTCGTGATATTCGGCGGCGAGTTCCTGCTTCACCGCAAGCCGCGCCAGCGGCAGCGGCGCACCGCGCCGCGCGAGCAGTGACCCGACGCGCGCCAGCGCCTCCGCAAAGCCGCCTTTCGCGATCGATGCCAGCGCTTCCTTGACGAACGGCAGCTCGCGCGGCTCGATCATGCCTTCCGCGGAGTGCGCCCTGGCCGACTGCTTGTCGGCGAGATGGAGCGAGAACACGTTGCCGTAGGTTTCAAAGAACGCCGCCTCGCTGGTCGCGTCACGCATCTCGCGATAGTAGTCAAGCGACGCGCTCACCCCCTCGGACATCAGCTTCTCGAGCTGGCTGTTCGGATTGTCGGCGGCGGCCGGCTGGCGTTGGGCCTTGACCGTCTGCGCCGCAGGCCCGAGCCACGCAAGCCAGGGGTTCAGGTCCGAGAACGCCCAGCGCTGGAAGCGCAGCGGATGGAACTGCCGCGACACCTTCGCGCTGGCCTCGTTGCTCATCGCCTGGACGAACGGCTGCGCGAAGAGCTCGTACGCACGCTGGTTGAATTCCGAGAGGGCGGCGACGGCTTCGAACGGCTTCTCGTCGGCGCGCTCCAGGCGGTTCAGCTGCTTCCCGATGTCCTCGAGTCGACGCTCGTGGAATTCGACCTCGTACTCGACCTGGCCGTCGCGCCCCTTGACCTCGTTGATCTGCATCCCGTAGAGCCCCGGCGGCAATGACTCGATCGACTTCAGCACTTCGACGATCTGTGCATGCTCCTTCTTCGCCACCTTGCCGGAGACGAAGATGCCGAGGTGGCCGATGTTCCGGTGCAGGAGCCCCACGATCACCTGCCCGCGCGCCTTGATCTCGTCGGTCGTTCCATAGACGTCGGCAACCCAGTTGAACGCCTGTTGCGGCGGCGTGATGTTGTCGCCCATCGACGCGAACAGCACGATCGGCTGCTTGATGTCGCGCAGGTCGAACGACTTGCCGCCCGTCCCCGGCGTGCCGGACCACAGCTTGTTGCCGACGAACAGGTTGCGGGTGATCCACTCGATCTCCTCGCGGTTCATCAGGTAGAAGCCGCCCCACCAGCGTTCGAACTCGAGGAAGCGGGCGGGCTCGGTGTCGACATTCGAGAACAGGTTGTAGTACTTGTCCCAGAACGTGTTGGCCGGATTGAGATTCTCGAAGTTCTCGACCAGATAGGCGCCATCGAATATGCCGTCGCCCATGTCGGCGGAGAACGATGACAGCCACGTGCCGCCCAGCATGCCGCCGGCATAGCGCATCGGATTGTCACCGGCGCCCTCGGCAAACGCCCCGCCCCAGTACGACATCGGCGCGCCGTTGATGACGATCGGGCCCGTGTCGTCCGGATCGGAGGCGGCCAGCATCATCGCCGCCCAGCCGCCCTGGCAATTGCCCACGATCACCGGCTTCGGGCTCGCCGGGTGCAGCGCGCGCACCCTCTTCACGAACTGCTGCTCGGCGTCGCAGACGTCGAGCAGCGTCTGGCCCGGCTCGGGGTCGCGGAAGAAGATCACGAAGTAGACCGGATGCCCCGCGCGCAGCGCGACGCCGACCTGCGAGTCGTCCTTGAACCCGCCGATGCCCGGACCATGGCCGGCGCGCGGGTCGATGATCACGTACGGCCGCCGCTTCGGATCGACCGTCACGCCCTCCGGCGGGACGATGCGCACCAGCGCATAGTTGACCGGCTTGCCGAGCGTGCGTCCGTCGACGACCGTCTCGTAGTCGAAGTGCAGGACCGGCGTCAGCCCTTCGCGGTTGTGCTCGACGAAGTTGTTGCCGCGCTCGCGCAACGTATCCCAGAACAGGATCGAGCGCTGCGCGAAGTCGGTGGCGTAGCCGAGCCAGTGCGACCACGCGTCCGCGGGCGACATGGGTCGCGCCGCGAGATCCGTCGCGCATTCGGCGTAGGCTTTGGTGAGCCTTTCGCGAAAGTGCTCCTGCGCGAGCTTCGTGCGCTTCTGGTAGAGCTGCGCGACCCTGGTGGCGATATCGAAGCTTCTTGCAGCTTGCCTGGTGACGTCCATGGATGAAGCCTCTTTGCTGGTTGCAGGCGTGTGCCTGACATCCGCCCGCGCCTGCTCCATTGTCGACCCACGCCGCGAGGGGCGCTGGACATATTCGGACCCTCGTCGGACTCTACGAGACAACGGGAAACCGGTCGCTGCGTGAAGTCAAACGGATCGCGTTTCGCACCGCATGCGCCTACGACGTTCCGCCGACGCCCAGCGAATCGCCGGTTGCGGCACGAATCCGGTCCTCGGGATCACGAAAGTCGCGCTCCACGCCGCGGCTCAAGAGATCCAACTCCGCGCGCAGCGGCGCGACCCGCTGCGGCGGCACCACGGCGATCAGGTTCTCCAGCAGCGCGCGCATGCGGCGGGTGATCTGGATGCTGTCCCGGCCGAACTGCCGGATCTCGGTGACGGCCAGGCTGACGAAATCCTCCCAATCCGGCGTGCGGAAGGCAAGCCGCAACTTTCCGGTCGAATCGACGACGCGGCCGGTGTCCAGCTGGCGCGCTGCGACCTTGCGCAGCAGGCGGTGGATCTGGTCGAGGGCCAGCACGCCGGTGGTCGGGTCGTTGATCGCCGGCGAAAGCGCCTTGGCGGCGATGTCGACGACGATGCGGAACGCGAATTCCGGATCCTGCTCCATCGTGCGCTCCGGCCCGGTGGCGATGGAATGGTCCAGCTGGTCGTCGGTGATCGCCTCGCCGCCGCGGTACACCCGGAACAGCGGATCGCCGGTGGTCACGAAATCGCCCACCTGCGGGACGAGTTCGATCAGGCAGTCGTTGCGCCGCGCGAGTTCCACGAGCCCGGCCACGTCGAACGCGAGCACGACGCCGGTGCGCCTCGCTTCGACGATGCGCGACGGCTCGCCTTCGCGCGCCAGCGGAACGTTCGTCGGCGTGTCCACCGCGCCCGCGACCGGCCGCGGGTACACCGCCTCGATCACGGCCTGCCCCCGGGTGCCGATGCTGGTCAGGACGCTGACCGGCCGGAGCCCCTTGCCCACGTTGTCGATCATGTACAGGAACACGCCGATGCACGCGATGCTGCTGTAGACGCCCAGCCACACGGAGACCTGGGGCACGGTATCCTCGATGCGCGCCAGCGACGCGAGCGTGTACGTGAACGCGAAGACGAAGAGCGTCAGCGAGAACTTGAGGACGGGGTTGCGATAGACGCCGGCGATGATCCGCGGCGTCAGCTGCGCGCTCGCCAGCTGGACGGCCACCAGCAGGATCGAAAACACGAAGACGATGAACGTCAGCATCGAGGATGCCAGCGCGCCCAGCACGGCGCGCGCGCCGTCGACGCTGATGACGGCCTTCCATCCGAGCAATGCGTCGAGATGCCGCATCTGCGGATGCAGCAGCAGCGCGGCCACCATGCCGAGCAACGGCGGAAGCCAGACGGAGTTCCGGAAGAAGCTGTTGATGCGATATCGCTGCAGCCAGGTCATGGCATGGCCCCTTGTTTCGACCCATCACGCAATTGGCTTGTCGCTACGGATACAAGCGCCCGGCGGACCTGCCATTGCGCATGCCTGCAGGTCGAGACGCGGGTCTGGCGCATGATCCTGTCGTCGACGATCACTTCTGGCTCATCCGCGCCCTCCAGTCGTCGGCGTGGACGACGCCGCTCGCGGACCGCCGATCGAACCACGGCAAGGCACGAACCGTGCAGTGCCGATTCGAGCGGCGCGTCGCAGTATGGCCGGAACTCATTGTGCATTCCTACGCCAGCGATTGCATCGCGCGGGCAAGCATGCCGCCGGAGAGGGTTCGCGCCTTGTACCCGTTCTGCAGCAGGATACGCGTCGCATAGTACGCGCGCTGGGCGGAGCGGCAGATGACGAGGATCTCGCGGTCGCGGGGGAGTTCGCCCATCCGCGCGCGGAGCTGACCCAGCGGGATGGCGACGGCGCCCGGCACGCTCTCCACAACCAGTTCCAGCGGCTCCCGCACGTCGAGCAGGAATGCGCCTTCGGCATCGTCCCAGTGGGCGAGCGGCATGTCCCCGTGCAGGACGTCGGCGGCGACCATTCCGGCAAAGTTGACTGCATCCTTCGCGCTGCCGAACTGGGGCGCGTAGCAGAGTTCGGCTTCCTCGAGGTCGTGGAGGGTCGCGCCCATCTGGATGGCCACGGCCACTGCGCTGATCCGCTTGTCCACCGCCGGTCCGTCCTGACCCAGCGCCTGTGCTCCGAGCACGCGACCATCGGACTTGCGGAAGATGAACTTCAACGCGAGCGCCTTGGCGCCCGGGTAGTAACCGGCGTGCGAGTTCGGGAACAGATAGATTTTCTCGAAGTCCTCGTCGCCGAGCTTCTGCAGCGACTTTTCGCTCGCGCCGGTCCACGCGGCCGCGCCCCCGAACAATCCGATGATCGAGGTACCCTGGGTGCCGCGGTAACGCGAATCGCGACCCGCGATCACGTCGGCCGCGATCCGGCCTTGCCGGTTCGCCGGCCCGGCCAGCGCGATGAGGCTCCACTGGCCGGTGACAAAGTCCCTGACCTCGATCGCATCGCCGACGGCGAAGATGTCCGGGTCGCTCGTGCGCATCCGGTCGTCGACGCGAATGCCGCCGCGTTCGCCGATGGCGAGCCCCGCCGCCGTGGCCAGCGTCGTGTCGGGCCGCACGCCGAGCGCCAGGATCACGAGGTCGGCCGGATACGCCTTGCCGGACTTTGTCTGCACCTCGAGCGCGCCGCCATCCAGTTGCCGGAACGCGGCCACGCCGTCACCGAGCGCCAGATGGAGGCCATGCCTCTTCAGGTGTTCCTGGACGAGGCTGGCGAACTCGCGGTCGAGGGGGGCCAGTACCTGGTCGAGCATCTCGACGAGCGTTACGTCGAACCCGGCATGGACGAGGTTCTCCGCGGTCTCCAGTCCGATGAAGCCACCACCGATCACCACGGCATGCCTCATCGGCTTCACGAATTGCATCCCGGAGTAGTTGTACATCCCCTCCAGGAACTCCGTCCCGCGCTCGATCCATGCGCGGATCGTCCGCACGTCCGGCACGGTCCTCACCTGAAAGATTCCGGGCAGGTCGATGCCGGGAAGGGGCGGACGGACCGAAGGCGCCCCGGGCGAGAGCACCAGTTTGTCGTAGGACTCGGTCGTCACCTCGCCGGTCGTGACATTGCGCAACTCCACGGTCTTCTGCTTCGGCGAGATGGAGATCGCCTCGCAGTTCGTCCGCGCGTCGATCGCGAACTGTCTGCGGAAGAGTTGCGTGCTCGCGACCATGAGGCTCGACTCCTTCGCGATCACGCCCGAGATGTGATACGGAAGCCCGCAGTTGGCGTACGAGACGTACGGTCCGCGTTCCACCATGATGATCTCGGCCTTCTCGTCCAGCCTGCGCAGGCGCGCCGCGCACGACGCGCCGCCGGCCACGCCGCCGACGATGATGATTTTCATGTGCTGGGACTCCTTGCACGGCGTCGACGATCTTCGTTCACCCGAGGAATTCGAGGACCCCTTGCGAAAGGGCCGCTGCCGGATTCCGCCGCCGGAAACGGCGACGACGACCATGGCCTTCCTTGCGCTGTCCCTGGCGCGCGCCTGACGGACGTCGCAGCGGCAACCGCCACTCCGGTCTACCTGCGTGATCCCCGGATTGATCCGGCGGCTCGCACAACCGCCGGGCAGCACGATCGACACGCGGCCAGGCAAGGAATTCGAGCGCCAGCGAGACATTCAGTCGCCCCAGGTCGTCAACGGGGTACTTCGCTCCATCCGGCGCCAGGGTCGAACGCCGACATCTTCGCGCCGATCGCGGTGGATTCCTTGCCGAGATCCTTCTGGTACACCTTGCCGTTCTGGCTCACGATGAACGTCATCACGCCGCTTCCGCCGTAGTCGGCCGGGTAGGCGACCATCGCAAAGCCGGCGAGCATGCGGCCGTTGATCACGTAGTTGTAGGCACCGCCCGGGGCGTCCTTGCCCTGGCGCGTCAGGATCCGGAAGTGGTATCCGCGGTACGCGTCGCCCGCCGAGTGTCCCTTGAAGTAGGCCGAGCTTTCGGCGATCAGCGGCCCGAACGGGCTCGCCTCCTCGCCCTTCGCGGTGTCTGCGGGCCAATACAGCCCGTCCTGCTTGCCCGGCGCGCTGGCCAGCTTCTGCGCGTACTGGAGCACGCCGTCGCCGTCGCGATCGCGCGCCGCATACTCGCGCTGCGCATCGAGGTACGCGCGCAGCACGTAGATGGCGTTGCGTTCGTTGGCGCCGATGCGGCGATTGACGATCTCGTCCTCGCCTTCCTCGGTGGCGAAACGCCAGCGGTCGCCCGCGCGCACGAGCGGAATGGGCACCGGCCACGCCTCGTCGCCGATCACGAGGACGCGGCGGTCCGGGCTCGGCGCCTGCAGCACCCGCATCGTCTGCATCGCGGCGAGGATCTTCGCCCGGGTGGCGCTGGCCGCCGCGCGATCGGCGTTGATGACGAGACTCTTGTGATCTTCGCCGAAGATTCCGATCATGGCCGAATCGCTGTCGGCCTTCAGCGCGGCCATCAGCGCGTCGACCGCCGCGTCCGGCGTGGCGAACGTTTCCTGCGGCGCGGCGACCGCGGCGAGCGGAACGGCGACGAGCAGCGCAAGCGCAAGCCGGCGCAGGAGTGACCAGGGGCGGACGATGTTCATGGCGGATGCCTTGCTCGAAATTGATGTGAGTGGGTGCATGACGACGCTCCGGCCGTCAGCGACGGCCACCTCCGCGTCCGCCACCCCCACCCCCGCGCGCGCCGCCACCGCCGCCGCTCGGCATCGAGCGCGAAGCACCGGCGCTCGACATCGAACCGCGGCTCGATGCACCGCGGGAACTGTCCATCTGGGTCTGGCGACCTGAACCGTAGCCACCGAAGGCGTCGCCGCCGCCCCCGCTGCTGCGGCCGCCGCCGCCATAGTTGTCGCGCGGCGATGCACTGAACGACTCCGCGCCGCCGCGCGCCGCGGCGCCGGTGCCCGCGCCGCCACCCGGTTGCGCGGACGCGCGCGCCCCGCCGCCACCGGCGGGTTGCGTCGACGCACGCGCCGCGCCGCCGCCCGCTGTTCCGGCGCCGCCTCCCCCCGCGCGCGCATCCCCAACGCGTGTCGATGGCGCCGCCTTGCCGACGGAGTTGCTGACCTGGCCCGGCTGCTTGTTGGACTTCCATGCGGTGCCGCCGCCCGCGGGCAGCGTGCTCGCATTGCCGCCACGATTGATGTTGCCGGTATTGATGTTGGTGTTGCGATTGATGTTGATATTGGCGTCGCCGCCGTAGTGCGTGGCGTAGTGTCCGCCGTTCCAGGCCGCCCCGATGGCGGCGCCCCAGATCACGCCTGCGGCGAGCGCGGCGCCCGGCGCATACGGGTAGTAGTACGACGGATACGCGGTGGGGTAATAGCCCCAGGCGGGCGCGCCGTACACCACGACGGTCGCCGGGTTGTACTGCGGCACGTAGATCACCTGCGGATCGGCCGGGACGATCGTGATGATTTCCTGCGCGGCCGCCACGACCTGCTTGCCGTCCGACTTGAGATTGCCCGCGGCCTGCGCCTTGCGGCGGAAGCTCTGGATCGCCTCCAGCACGGCGCCCTGATCGGCGACCACCGCCTCGCCCAGCGCGCTGGTCCAGTCGAGATCGGCGCTCATCGTCTTCACGACGTCCGGATAGTTCAGCAGCGACTTGACGGCATCGTCCCAGCGGTCGTCGACGGGGAGCTTCGGGTCGGCCTTGCGCTTGTCGAGAAACCGGTCCGCCTGCACGAGCTGCAGCGGGTTGGTCGAGGCCGGCAGGATGATCGCCACCAGATCGTCCGGATAGAGCGCGATCGGGCCCACGAGCTTGCCGAGTTCCTCGGCGGAAGGCGCGGACGCGGTCCCGCCCGCGGCCGCCGGCGCCTGCGCGACGGCACTCATAGCGAAGACGAACAGCAGGACGGCGACCAGCAGTTCCAGCCAGGGCACCGAGCGGCGGTCGTCGGCGAACGAAACGAGGTTGAGGCGGTTGTGCATGCGTACTCCAGGGCTTGAGCGAACGTGTTGCATCGTGGCCATCGATAACACTTCAGGCGAAGCTTCGCGGGTTCACTTGACGGTGTAGCCGCGGCCTTCGAGGCAGGCGGCGCGCGCCTTGCCGAATGCCGCCTGCTGCTGCTGCGTGCCGGCCTGCTGTTGCTGCTGCGCCTGTCCCGCCGCGGCGGCATTCTGCCGCCGACTCTGGCCGCGCGCCGCGGCCGCACCGGCCGCCGCACCGGCGCCCGCGTCGCCGCCGACGATCTCGCCGACCACCGCACCCCGCGCGGCACCGCGTACGCCCGCGCCCGGCGTCGTACCCGTCGCCGTCGTCGGCGGCGCCGCGGCGGCCTGCGGCGGCGGTGGCTTCGCGGGATCGAACCCGGACTGCTGGACGGCCCACTGGTAGCAGGCCGCCTCGTCGCTCTTCTGCTGTTGCGGGGACTGCCCCTTGGCGGGATAGACGAACTGCTGCGCGCCGACCGTTCCGGCCAGTGCCATGCCCAGCATGAGGACGCAAATTTCTCGTGGCTTCATCATCGATCACTCCTTGGGTCGTACGGCTCGCGCGGCGCAATCGACCGCACGAGTGCGCCTCCCGCCCGCACGCCATGATTATCGTTGCCGGAGGCCCGCGCGATGGACAGTTTCGGACACAAATCGAGCCTTATCGGACAATCGGGACCCTGCCGCTTGCGGGAGATCAACACGACGACGAATGGAGGGTACCGCATGAGGGTACCGCATCGTACCCGGCCAGGGGTCACGCGCCGATCGCCTCACAGTCCGCCGCCCCAACGATATTGCCACGCCACGCCGATCAGGTCGTAGTTGTTGTCGGTGCGGGCCGATACGCCGCTGCTTGCGTAGAACTTGATCGAATTGGCCCGATCGACCGGAAATGCCAGCGTCGCCCCGATCCGCCAGTTCTGCTGGAGATCGCTGTTCAGCACGCCATTGATCGTCGAGCGGCCACCCGCGAAATACGTGGCATCGACCGAGCCCCAGATACCGGAGCGGAAACCGTAGATCAGGTGCGCCTGCAGCGAATACAGCGGTTCCTGGGAACGCTGGTTGCCGCCGTAGAAGTCGTTGTTGTCGGTGAAGAACGCGGCCGCGGCCTGCAGTTCGAGCGTCCAGGGGCCCACCGCCTTCGAGACCCCAAGCTCCGGCTTGAAGGTCCAGCGGTTGTTGCCGACATTGATGAGCCGGGTGTCGTCGTACTGGCTCCACGGCGGCAACACGCGCAGGCTCACGCCGACGATGAGATCCTGCTCCCAGCCGGCGAACTCGGAGAGCGTGAGCGCCGGTGCACCATAGAGATTGACCGAAACACGGAACGCCGAATTCCCGAAGCCGTTGACGATGCGCTCCACCGGTTCGCCCCGGTAGTTCGCCGTACCGGACAGCCAACTATACGGGACGATCGCGTCGAACTTCGCCGACTTGCCCCAGGCATCGAACACCGTCGCGTACGCCAGCACGACGGTGGAGGAATTGAGGTTCGCGTCGGCGATCGGAAGGGCCGGATCGAACGACAGCCCGCCGCGCGTGTACGCGTAGCCCGCGATCAGGAAATTGACGCCGATCGGCGCATTGGAATAGGCGCGCGGCTCGATGTCCTGCGCTGCGACCGGACACGCGGACCATGCGAGCGCACCCACGAGCACGCCCTTGAGCGCGCAGGCGAAGAGGCCTGCCCTCCGGCGCGGCCCTGTCCGAATCGGACGCACTGGAACTCCGTCGCACTGGGAGGATTTCAGCTTGAGCGTAACGGTCCCAACCGGTCTTGCGCCACGTCAAGTCCGGCCCCTTCTCCCTTCGGCGCGAGCCCGGCCCCATCCGCAGGTATGCCCGGACATGACGCGGCGCGTTTCCAGTCCGTCCGGCGCCGCGGCGAGTTCGGCCGCGATCGCCGAGGGCGGCCGCAGTCGGCGCGACGTCGGCAATGTGCAACACTTGCGTGTCAGTGCCGGAAGGACCGAGGATGGAAGACGACTTCGCCGAGTTCGACGTCCCGCTGCGCGACGGGCGTACCGTGCACCTCCGGCCCATGCGCAGCGCGGACGAGGCCGAACTGCTGCAGGCGTTCGACCGGATGAGCGCCGATGCGCGCTACATGCGCTTCATGCGGGCCGTCCGCGAACCGAATGTCGCGCGGCTGCGGGCGGTCCTCGCCTCGTTTCCGGCCGAAGGCTACGGCATCGTGGCAACAGTCCCGGCGGCCGACGGATTCGACATCGCGGGGAGCGCGATCTTCGTGATCGGCAGCGATGCATCACGTTGCGAATTCGCGATCAGCGTCGCTGCGGCGTACGGCGGCGCGCGCCTCGGCGGGACGCTCATGACCGCGCTCATCGGTGCGGCGAAGCGGCGCGGGTTGCAGGAAATGGAGGGCATCGTGCTGGCCGGCAACCGGCCGATGCTGAAGCTCGCCACCCGCCTCGGTTTCACGTGTTCGCCCGACCCCGACGACCACACGCTGCGCATCTGCCGCCTGCACCTGCGCGACGGCTAGGAAACGTCCGCAAACGGCGTTCGAAGGCTAAGGCTTTCGCAGACCTTCCGTAGCGCCCGGCAGGCTTGCGCGTACGGAGCGTACGGCCAGCGGTGCCTTCTGCTTCGTCCGGGTTCCGGACGCTCCCGAGCCCTGTGCCGCCTCTGCGCATCACGAAGCCGCAGGCGACCGGCCGTCACCGCCTCGCGGCGGCAGGGCCTGGTAGCGTTCGATCGCCTCCCGCGCGTTGAACAGCAGGCGGTCGCGCCCCAATCGCTGGTCGAGGCCCGCATGCCGCACGGCCTCGAGGACGGCCGGGTTCAGCCCCGCCAGCCACACGACGATGCCACGCTCGGTCTCGCCTTTCTCGCCTTCGATCAGCGCCTGCAGCGCCGAGTATTCGATGTCGGGCACGCGGCTCATGTCGATCGCCAGCACGCGCGGCTGGTGCTGCTCGACCAGCGCCGCGATCTGTTCCGTCACGTCCTGCGCGTTGGCGAAGTAGAGCCGTCCCTCGGGCCGCACGATCAGCAGGCCCTCGAACGTCTCGTCGTCCGGATGTTCGGGCGAGCGCGGCCGCAGCACATCGGCGCCGCGCTTGCGGCCGATGACGGACACGCGCGGGTGCGCGGTCTGGCTCGCCAGGCCGATCATCGACACGATGATCGCCACGACGATGCCCTTCAACGTGCCGAAGACCAGCACGCCGACACAGGCGATCAGCGCCCAGCGGAACTCCATCGTGCGCACCACGGCGGATCGCGCGGAACTCGGCCGGCTGGATCAGCCCCACCGAGTAGACGATGACGACCGCCGCCAGCGTCGCGTTCGGCATCATGCCCAGCAGCGGCGCCAGCAGCAGCATCGTGGCCACCGCGGTGCCCGCGGTCACCAGCGACGCCTTCTGCGATCGTCCTCCCGCAGCGCGCACCACGGCGGTCTGCGACGTCCCGCCACCCGCCGGCATCGCACCGAACAGCGCGCCCCCCAGGTTGGCGGCGCCGGTGGCGACCAGCTCGCGGTTCGCGTCGATGCGCGGATCTCCGGGGCGGATGAACGCGCGACCCGCGGCGATCGTTTCGGTGAAACTCATCAGCGCGATACCCAGTGCGCCCGGCACCAGCTGCTGGATCAGCGCGAGATCAGGCAGCGTGAGCGATGGGAAACCCTGCGGAATGTGCCCGACCGTCGAGACGCCCAGTGCCTGCAGGCCGAGGAACCACGTGGCGGCGATCCCGCCCCCGACGGCGACCAGCGGTGCCGGGGAATGCGGCCACAGCCGCTCCATGCCGATCAACACCACGAACGTCGCCACCGCCACCGCCAGCGTGATCAGCGAAGTTTCGGGCACGTGCGCGACGACGCTCACGACGTCGGCGAAGAACCCCTGCTTGGTGATGTGGATGCCGATGAGTTTCGGCACCTGGTCCAGCACGATCACGAGGCCGATCCCCGCCTTGAATCCCGTCAGGACCGGGGTCGATATGAAGTTCGCGACGAAGCCCAGCTTCAGGAGCCTCGCGAGCATGAGCATCGCACCGACCAGCAGCGTCAGCGTTGCCGTGGCGGTGACGAGCTTCATAGGGTCGCCATCCGGCACCACCAGCCCGAGTTCCGTTCCGGCGAGGATCGCCAGCGTGGTCGTGGAGCTGACGCTCAACACCCGCGACGTGCCCAGCAGCGCGTAGATCGCCATCGGGATGAACGCGGTGTACAGACCCACCGCGACCGGCAATCCGGCGACCGTCGCGTAGGCCATCGCCTTCGGCAGAACCACGGCCGCCGCGGTGAGGCCGGCGACGATGTCGAGGCGCAGGGCCGGAGGACCGGGCTCGGCCGCACGCGCGGGCAACGGAAGTTGATTCATCTTGGAAGTTCCCGGTGATGATGCAGATGAAATGCGGGGTCAGAACGCCGCGCCGATCATGCCGACGAACACCTGTTCGTTCGACCCCGGGTTGAACCAGTAGCCGCCGATCGTCACGGGCCCCAAGGTCACCTGCGCGAAGGGTCCGCGCTGGAACTCGCGGTCGGCACCGTACTCGCGCGTGCGCTGCCCGGCGATCCCGACGCGCAGCCACTCGACCGGACGCAATCCCAGTTCGCTCCACGCATAGGTGTAGCTGTCGGATCGCGCCTTGCTGTCGCGCACGTATTCGGCTTCGACGTAGAAATCGACCGGCCCCCACGCGACGCTCGCCTCGAGTCCGGGCACGAACGCCTGGGTCGTTCCCCAGGCACCGCCCAGGAGCGGCGTCACTTCCCAGGTCACGGCCTCGCCGCCGGAGAACGTCCAGCCAATGAACGCCGAGCGCGCACCGATCGACTCGTAGTTGTAGCGGGCCTCGAGGTGCAGCGCGCCGCGGTCGGCGATCGCGATGGCCGACGTGTAGTTCTCGCCGCCGCGCACGACGGTGGGATACGCGGTGAGCGCGAATTCCCACGCGGGACTCGCGGCAGGTGCCGCGGCGACCCCGCCGCGCTCGTCCTCGCCCGCATGCACCGCCGTGGCCGCGATTGCAGCGCACGCGACCAGGGCGCGCAGGACGGTCTTCATCCGCCGAGCGCGTTGATCGCGGCCACGAGCGCCGTGCCGAGTCCCGCCATCATGAGTCCGACGCGCCAGCTGCCGTAGCCCGCGTAGCGCCCGAGGGCCAGCCCCCCGAAGAACAGCATCGTGAGCGCGATGGCGTGCGATACGTGTTTCGCTACCCGGACGTCGTCGAACAGCACGAACGGCAGCACGACGGGAAACGTCGACACGACGACAATCAGGAATATCGCCAGCGCCGCGAGCAAGTCGTCCCACTTGAGCTTCGGTCGCGACGGGAGGCCGGTCAGCGCGACGATCCGCTTGCGCATCGCCTCGATCTCCGTCCCCGCGACGAGCCCCGCCATCCCCTCCGGCAGCGCACCTTCGATCAGCCTGTGCGCCGCCTCTGCGTTCGTGGCGCTGCGCACGCCGCGGACCAGCGTGAGCCAGCGGCCACGATCGGTGACGGTGCGCACCAGATACATCACCGCATCGACGAGTCCCCAGGCCAGGTTGCAGCCCAGTGCCGCGATGAACATCGTGCGGACCTGCGCGTCGCCGGAATCCGCGACGGACATGGCACCCACGAACGTGAGCGCCATGAACAGGCCGAAGAGCATCTCCGACACCCGGTCCACGAGACTCAGGACGGGCTCGCGCTTCGCCGCTACTCTCGCATCGGTTCGTTCATCGCCACCCCACGCCGGCCGCCGCACCTGTCCCACCCGGCGATGCAGGTCCGGGCCGGGACCGCGCCGGAAGCGCTTCGCTCAGAAGCGTTCCGCCACGAACTTGAACGGATAGTCGACCGCCTTGTACTTGCCGATCCTGCGCTTCGGCAGCTTGACCTTCTCCGTCTTGATCTCCTTGTAGGGCACGCGGCTTCAGGAAATCGCTGATCACGTTCAGGCGCACGCGCTTCTTGTCCTCCGAGCGCGCGACCAGCCACGGCGCCCACGGCGCGTCGGTCGCCGCGAACATCTCGTCGCGCGCCTTCGTGTAGTCGTCCCAGCGGTCGTAGGACTTGACGTCCATCGGCGACAGCTTCCACGTCTTGCGGCCGTCGTCGATACGCGCAGCGAGACGCCGCGTCTGTTCCTCGGGGCTCACTTCCAGCCAGTACTTGAGCAGGATGATGCCGGACTTGACCATCAGCTGCTCGAACAGCGGCACCATCTTCAGGAACTGCTGCGCCTGCTCGTCCGTGCAGAAGCCCATCACGCGCTCGACGCCCGCGCGGTTGTACCAGCTGCGGTCGAAGATCACGACCTCGCCGGCCGCCGGCAGGTACGGCAGGTAGCGCTGCGCGTACATCTGCGACTTCTCGCGCTCGGTCGGCGCGGGAAGCGCGATCACACGAAACACGCGCGGGCTCACGCGCTCCGTGATCGCCTTGATCGTCCCCCCCTTGCCGGCGCCGTCGCGTCCTTCGAAGAGGATGCAGACCTTGAGACCCTTGGCCACCACCCATTGCTGCAGCTTGACCAGCTCGACGTGCAGCTTCTTGAGTTCGCGGTCGTAGTCCTTGGAGGACAGGGGTTTGCCGGACGTCGCCGCATGGCCTTTGCCCTTCTTCGCCTTCGCGTCGGTGGCATCCTTGGAATTGGCGGATTTGTTCTTCATCGTGCTCTCCTTTGATTTGCTGCCGGGAACCGCGCGGCGGTCAGCGCCACCGGACGATTCCGTGAAGCTGCGTTGCCCGTGGTGCCATCACCGGACCGCGAAAGGCTCGAGTTCCAGCTGGTCGAAGCCACCGCCCAGTGCCAGATACAGATTCACGCGCTGCGCCAGCCGCTCCGTCTGCACCCGCAGTAGCGCCATCCGCGCCGAATACAGCGCCAGCTGATTCTGCTCCACCGCGCGCAGGTCGACCGTGCCTACGCGATACTGAATTCGGGACAGTTCGAGCGCGCGCTCGCTGTCGCGGATCGTCGCCCCGAGGATCGCCTCGCGGTCGCGCAATGCGTTCTCGGCCGAGAGCGCATTCTCGACCTCGCCGAACGCGCGCTGTCCGGCCCGCGCGTACTCCGCGACCGCCTGCTTCTGTTCGGCGGAGCGGATCTCGACCTGCGCGCGCAGCGCGCCTCCCTGATAGATCGGCGCGAGCAGGTTGGCGCCCAGGCTCCAGATCGGGCTGCTCGAGTCCTTCAGCACGATGAGGTCGCTCGACACGCTGCTGCCGCCCGCGGTCAGGCTGATGCGCGGCAGCTGCGCGGCACGGGCCTCGCCCACGCGATCGAACGCCGCGGCGACGCGACGCTCGGCGGCGATCACGTCGGGCCGGCGTTCGAGCAGCTGCGAAGGCATGCCGACCGGCACCGGCGGCGGCATCGGCGTCAGGCCGGCAGCGACGGCGACCTCCGCGGCCGGATAGCGGCCGACGAGCAACTCGAGCGAGCGCAGCGCCTGCTCGCGCGCCAGTTCGACCTGCCGCAGGCGGTCGCGGTAGGTCCCGACGTTCGCACGCGCTTCCGCCACCGCCTGTTCGTTGCCGTTGCCGACACGAAACCGGTCCTGCGCGACGCCCAGCAGCGACTCCGTCGAGCGCAGCGCTTCCAGCACGATCGCGCGTTGCAGGCCCGCCTCGATCGCGACGAACCAGCTCTTCGCCACCGTCGCCGCCAGCGACTGGCGCGCGTACATGTAGTCGGCCGCGAACGCCGCGGACTGCGCCTCCGCCGCCGCCTGCCCGTAGCGCAGGCGGCCCCAGACGTCGAGTTCCAGCGATGCGTTCAGCCAGACACCGTCGAGGCCGCCGCTGCCGCCCGACTTGCCGCCTCCCATGGCCGCCACGCCCACCGCGGGCCAGAGCGCGCCGCTGGCCACCTTCACGTAGCCGGCGGCCTGCTCCACCCGCGCCACCGCCACCTGCAGGTCGGCGTTGTAGGCCAGCGCTTCGACCACCAGCGCGGTCAGCGCGGGATCGTTGAACGACGCGAGCCAGCGGCTCGTGACCGGCGCCGCCGCGCCGCCCGCGCGGCCGTCCACGCGGCCGGCACGCTCGTGTGCGGCAATGCTTGCTGCTGCAGCTCCGCGACCGTCGGCGGCGGATTGAGCGCGCAGCCGCCGAGTGTGACTGCAAGGGCCGCCGCGACGATACGCAAGCCGTTGGACGTTGCGCGCATCAATGCAGTTTCAGCACGAGGTTGTCGGTGATGGTGCCGATGCGCAGGATCACCATGCGCAGGATGTGGATCGCTTGCGCATGCTCGGTGTAGATCGCGCCGGAACCGCCCGCGCCCGCGGGCAGGAACAGCTCGCGGTCGCGCTCCGCGACCTCGAACTTGACCGGGAACCGGCCCGGCGCCTCCGGATAGATGCCCGTCTGCGGCACGACCCCCGACTGCGGTACCTGGCCCTGGCCCTGCGCCCACACGATCGAGTCCACCTTGGCCTTGATCACGCGCCCGGGGTTGGTCTTCAGCGTGAACTCCGCGGGATTGCCGGGCTCGACCAGCTGCAGCTCGTTCTGCGCGTAGAGCGCGATCACCTGGTACTCCTCCTCGACGAAGCTCATCGCCGGCGCGACCGGAAACGCGGTCACGAAGGATCCCGGCCGCAGCTGGACGTTGATCGCGTAGCCGTTGGCCGGCGCGAAGACCGCCGTCTGGTCGAGGTTCCACTGCGCGTTGGCGAGGTCGGCGCGGCTCAAGTCCACCTGCGCCTTCGCGGTCGCGACCTGCGCGCGCGCCGCCGCGACGGATGCCTGCTCGCCGTTGACCTGGCCCGACAGTTTCTGCGTGACCTGTGCCTCGTTCGCGACGGCCGTGGCGATCTGCCCTTCCAGTTCGGTCACGTTGGCTTCCGCCTGCTCCAGCGCAAACCGGTCGCCGGCGCCCGTCGCGACCAGCTCCCGGTTCTGCCGGACCCGCAGCCGCGCGAGTTCCAGCTTCGGTTGCAGTGCGGCGACCTGTCCGCTCGCCGACTTCAACTGCTCCTGCAACTGCCGCGCACCGGCCGAGGCGTCCACGACCCCGGCGCTCGCCTGCGCGAGCTTCGCCTCGTCGGCGGCGAGTTTCGCCTTGGCGACGCTCAATTCGTTCTGGTACTGCGTCGGGTCGATCCGGAACAGCAGCTCGCCCTTCTTCACCGCGGCGGTTGGGCTCGACGGGCACTTCGGTCACGCGCCCCCGCACCTGCGGGATCACCTGCACGACGTACTTGAAGACGCGCACGTCGGACGTCGACGGCGCGACCACGTTCAGCGTGAGGACCAGCGCGGTCAGCGCGACGACCGGGATGATCACGACCGTGACCTGCGACGTGGTGTTCCACGGCAGCCACTTGAACTTGATGAAGATGAGCCAGACGAAGAACGCGTAGATGCCGAGCAGGAGGGCTTCCATCAGGCGGCTCCTCCCGTCGCGCCCGCGGCGGCCGGCGGGACCCGTGCTGCCTGCACCGCCGCGAGGTCGCCGCGCAGCCGCTTGAGTTCCGCGCTCAGCCCGCCCTTGGCGTCCATCGCGTCGAGTTCGTCGCGCAGGTGCGCGATCTCGTGCTCGAGCAGTTCGCCCGCCTGCGCCTTCGCACTCATCTCGTGGAAGTAGTCGTCGTGCTTCTCCGTGCCGTAGGCCATCTTGTAGGTGACCGGCTTCACGTACGCCCAGAGCCAGGCGATCGGCCACAGCAGGCCGCCGAACACCAGCGACAAGAGACACAGCATCTGGATGGCGTCCCGCTGCGGATGGTGGCGCTTGTGCGCGATCTTCTCCGGCAGGATGTGCACCAGCCAGAACAGCACGATGCCGCCGATCGGGACGAAGATGATGACGAACCACGCGAGGTACATCGCCGCGCTGTCCATCATCTCGGGCGGCAGGAACGATGCATGCGCGCCCGGCGATGACGTGAGACCGCCCACGGCGGTCGCGAAAGTCAGGAAAGTGCGGAGTCTGTTCATGGCACCCATTGAGGCACGTGTTGGCATCCGCTCGATGACCCGGGCGGCAAGGTTCGGCCGCGCGGAATGGCGATGGCGTGCACCGTTCGTGAATCCGGCATTCTACGCGGGAGCAAATCGCCATCCGCACGCGGTCGTGCGAACTCCGGCGCGTGCCCGGTTGTCGCCATTATCGGCACGGGCGATCCCACCGCTGGACAATTTCGGACAAGTGCTGAACATTATCGGACGCCCTCGCCTGGACTGCTTGTGTGAAATCAACCAAACGAATGAGGGACGGTACGGCGCGGGAACAGGTCACGCTCCCGCGCCCGGAGTCCACGGTTCGCATCGGCGGCATTATGGCGCTGCCGGCGGTGCTCCGCAGCCTTGGCGCGGACCCTGCCGAACTGCTGGCCGAGGCGGGCTTCGCGCCGACGCTGTTCGACGATCCCGGCAACCTGGTTCCCTACGCGGCGCGCAATCGGCTGTTGGCGCACTGCGCGGCCCGGACCGGCTGCCGGCATCTCGGGTTGCTGGTGGGGCAGCACGGCGGACTGCACCACCTGGGCCTCCTGGGCCTGCTCGTGAAATCCTCGTCCGACGTGGAATCGGCATTGCGCAGCCTGGTGCGCCATGCGCACCTGCATGTCCAGGGCGCGATCCCCACGCTGGCGGTCGACGAGGGTGCGGTCATGCTTGGTTTCGAGAACTATCACCCGCACGCAGCGGCCACCGAGCAGGTCGCGGATGGCGCGCTCGCGACGCTGTGCAACATCATGCACGCGTTGTGCGGCGCCGCATGGAAGCCGATCGAAGTCCGGCTGGCCCACGACCGGCCGGCGGAGATCAGGCCTTATCGCCGGTTCTTCCGGGCGCCGCTGCGCTTCAATGCCGAGCAGAATTCCCTCGTGTTCTCCGCGCATTGGCTGCAGCATCGCCTGCCGGAAATCGACCCCGACCTGCGCCGCGTGCTGCAGAAGGAGATCGACGCGCTCGACCCTCGCCACGAGGGCGACTTCCCCGCGCAGGTGCGGGCGGTGTTGCGCACGGCGCTGCTGACGGGTCACGCGCGGTCCTCGCACATCGCCGCGCTCTTTTCCATGCACACGCGCACGCTGAACCGCCGCCTGACGGCCTTCGGTACCGGGTTCCAGCAACTCGTGGATGAGAGCCGCTTCGAGATCGCCCGGCAGATGCTCGAGAGCTCGGCGATGGACGTGAGCGAGATCGCCACGATGCTCGACTATGCCGACGCCAGCGCCTTCACGCGCGCCTTCCGGCGCTGGAGCGGCACCACGCCGGCGCGCTGGCGCGCGACCCGCCGTCGCGTCAATCAGGGAACGTCCGCAACAGGCGACCGTCCGGTCCGCGGATCGACGTGAGGATTGCGCGCCGCGCCTTCTGCTGCACCGGGCGTGCGGTGGGTTTGACGGGACGAACGACGGCGAGGCTACCGGGGCTCGCGCGCGCCCGGCGGCGCCGCCGGATCGGCCGTCGGCGCGCTGCCCGTGCCCTCCTCGATGTCGCGCCCGCGGCGAGTGAACGGCTCCCGCCGACGGAAGCCGTCGCTGTCGGATCGGGCGCTCTGCGTTGCGATCGCGACCGCTTCCGGATAGGCCATGGGCGTCCTGCGCTGGTCGATTTCGAGCAATCGGGTCTGCCCGTTCACGCGCACGCTGAACCTGCTCATGTTGTAGAGCGTGTACATCGCGAACAGGTTGTCGAAATCCTCGTAGCGTCCCTGCTCCTTGCGGAAGTCGCGGGACAGAACCGACGGAAACCGGTTGGGCAGGTCGCGGAACGCGACTTTCTCGTCGTCGTGCGGGTCCACGTAGTTCGAGCCGTCGAACTTCCGGTAGAGCACGACGTCCATGCGGTACCCGCGGGCGTTCCACGCCGCGAGGAGTTTCATCGCCATCTCCGTCGGAATGTTGGCGTTGGCGGCGGCCACCAGTTTCCGCCGCGAGAACAGGCGCGCGCTCTCGACGTCGAGGTCCTGGTACCCGGCGCCAAACCTGAACGCCGTGCCGATGGTCTTGGCGCAGTTGAGGTACAGGTAGTCGTACCTGATCTCCCCGTCGTGGTACTCGGTGTTGCGCGCACGGCGGTGGTAGTCGTCGTTGATGCGCGCGAAGAATGCGGCCAGCGCCTTTCGTTCCCGTTCGGGAACGCCGTAGACGCGCACGCCGATCACGGAACGCTTGTAGACCTCGCCGAAGTCGAGGCCGAACGACGCCTTGTCGCCCAGCGACGAGGTCGTCCGAAACAGGTATTCCCGTTTCGGGACGCGGACCATGAGATCGTCGGTCAGGAAGTGCGCCTCGTGCTCCGGCTTCCGGTCGGCGTAGAAATTGGCCGAGTAGACGATCTCGTCGCCGGGCGCCTGGTCTCGACCCGGTTCGTTGATCGCCAGCGCCAGATGCCCCGCCGACCCGCCCTTGGAGGTGCCGTAACTGATGAGCAGTTCCAGGTCGTAGGCATCCTGGCGCAGTTCGTCCGCGATCGCGTCGAGGTTCGCCGGGTCCGGGCCGCCCTTGCTCCCGAAGTCGGCCGCGGTCGCAGGCGCGCTGAACAGCAGCGCCGTCAGCAGTGCCCCGAGCACACCCTGGAGGGTCATCGCTGCGCTCTACCGCGACGAGGCACGAATGTCGGCGCCCGTCGTGCGTGCGCGAGGGCGCAGGCGGTGCCCCATCGCCGGCCTCCCGAACACGTCATGACGCGCTCAGCCGCGCAACCTGGCGAAGCCCGCGTCGAGATCCGCGATCAGGTCGTCGGGGTCCTCGAGGCCGATGGCCAGGCGCAGGCACGGCCCGCCCGGGTTCCAGGGGGTCGCCGTGCGCGTGCGTTCCGGCAACGTCGGAATCATGAGGCTCTCGTACCCGCCCCAGCTCCAGCCCATGCCGAAGAGTTCCATGCCGTCGAGCATCGCGACGATCCGCGCTTCCGCCACCGGGTGCAGCACGATGCCGAACAGCGACGATGCGCCGGTGAAGTCCCGCTTCCATAGCTCGTGACCGCGCGCGCCCGGCAATCCCGGATGCAGCACCTCCTTGACCTCCGGTCGCGCGCGCAGCCATTCGGCGATCCGGAAGCCGCTCGCCTGCTGCTGCGCGAGGCGGACCGGCAGCGTGCGCAAACCGCGCAGGCCCAGGAAGCAGTCGTCGCTCGAGGCCGTCACGCCCATGTCGGTCCACAGCCGGTGCAGCGCCGGGAACGTCGATGCATTGGCGACGATGAGCCCCAGCAGCAGGTCCGAATGGCCGCCGATGTACTTCGTCGCCGCGTGCACCGACACGTCGACGCCATGGTCGAACGCGCGGAAGAAGAGCGGCGTCGCCCACGTGTTGTCGAGCACGACCTTCGCGCCGTGCGCATGGGCCACCGCCGCGATGGCCGGCACGTCCTGCACGTCGAAGGTCAGCGATCCCGGCGACTCGACGAACACCACCTTCGTCGCCGGCCGGACCAGCGCGGCGATGCCGGCGCCGATCAGCGGATCGTAGTAGGTGACGTCGACGCCGAATCGCCGCAGATGCACGTCGCAGAAACGGCGTGTCGGCCCGTACACCGAGTCCGTCACCAGCAGGTGATCGCCCGGCTTGAGCAGCGCCAGCAACGGCAGCGTGGTCGCCGTCAGACCGGACGCCACCGCAAGCGCCGCATGGCCGCCTTCCAGTTCGGCGATCGCCGACTGGAGGTCCGTGACGGTCGGCAGCCCGTGCAGGCCGTAGCTCAGCCCATCGTATTCGCCGGTGCGCGGCGGCGCGCGAGGTCGGCCACCGTGGGAAAGAGAATGGTCGATGCGCGAAACACCGGCGTGTTCACCGCCCCGAGCCAGCGGCTCGGCGTACGGCCCAGGTGCCCGGCCAGCGTGCGGGGTCGGCGCGGAGCCTTCATGCGCCGCCCGCCGCGGCGTTCAGCCCGAACGACGTGCGAATCCGATCCACCTGCGCCGCCACCGGCTCGCGAATGTCCACGCGCAGCGCATCCGTGGGTTCCTGCAGCGTGGCCAGCTGCGAGGGCAGCAACGTCGGCGGCATGTACTGGTGCTCGCGCGCCGCGAGCCGCGCGGCGATCGTCGCGGCGTCTCCGGCGAGATAGACGATGCGCACGTCGCCGGCACGCTGCAGCCGCGACCGGTACGCCTCCTTGAGCGCCGAGCACGCCAGCACCGCGTGACCACCGCGCGCCAGCACGCCGCGCATCTCGTCGGCGATGCGGTCGAGCCAGGGCCAGCGGTCCTCGTCGGTCAGCGGCTGCCCGGACGCCATCTTGGCGACGTTCGCCTCGGGGTGGAAATCGTCGGCGTCGTAGAACGGCCAGCCGAGCGCAGCCGCCAGCGCCTCGCCGACCGTCGTCTTGCCGCTGCCGCATACGCCCATCAGTACGAGAATCAACGTTGGGGGTCCTCGGGGTTCGTTCGCGTCGTCGGCCAGCCCTCGGAGCGCGCGCGATGCCACTGCGCGGTCCACAGGCGCGTCGCGCGTGCGGTCCGGCGCGAGCATCGCCATGGGCCATGATACCGGGGTCGCCCCCCGGAGGGCGACCGCGGATGCGACGACAGCGTCTGCCGCCGTCCCCGCCGCGACAGCGTCGAATGCCCACCGCGCCGCGCGCGCCAACGCGCGCAGCGATCGGATCGGCACCAGGGTCGCCATGCGCGTCAGGCCGCCGGCATGGCCCGCGCGCCTCGCGTGGCCAGCGCGGCCGCCACCACGAGCAGTGCCGCGCCCGCGAACGTGCGTCCGTCGGGCACCTCGTTCAGAAGCAGCCACGCCAACGCGATTCCATAGACCGGCTCCAGCGCGGCGACGACCGCGGCCGTCGACGCCGGGATGCGCGCGAGGCTTGCGATGTAGAGCGTATGCGCGAGCGCCGTGCATGCGACGCCCAGCACGACGACCAGCAGCAGCGATCGGACCTCGACCGGTCCGCCGAGGCCGCCCTGCGCCAGCACGAAGGGCGCCACGCACAGCGCCGCGACCGCGTTCTGCCACAGCGCCATCTCGCTCGACCAGCTGCCGGGGCTCAGCTTGCGCGCGCGTACGGTGATGAGGGCGAACATGAAACCCGAGAGCACGCCCCACGCGAGGCCGCGGACCGTGTGGCTGGCCCACGTGAAATGCGGGACGAGAAGCAGCAAACCCGTCACGACGAGCGCGACCATCGCGAGGTCGCGCCGCCGGATCCGGATCCCCAGCAGCGCGCGCTCGAGAAACGGCACGAACATCGGAAAGCTCGCGTAGCCCAAGAGTCCGATTGCGACCGTCGCTTCCTGGATCGCCGCAAAGAAGGCGATCCAGTGGATCGCGAGGATCATGCCGTTGGGCAGCACCCGCAGGCTCGGCCGGCGCAGCGCGCCCCGTCGATGCTGCACGACGAATGCCAGCACCACCGCAGCCACCGTGGTCCGGCCCAGCACGATCGCGACCGGATCCCACGCGATCCACTTGCCGAAGAGACCGGCGAGTCCGAACAGCAGCACGCTCGCGTGCAGCGCGACGAGCGCGCCCGCGGGCGAGAACTGCGGCGGCGCGTGCGGGGTCGGCATGCACCATGATGCCATCGGGGCCGGACGCTGCGCTAGAATCGGGGCCCTGTCCCGCACGCCGTGGCCAACCGAAGGAAGACGCCGATGTCCACCATGTCCCAAGCCAAGGTGATCGAGGCCGTGCGCAAGGCGCCGGGCAACCGGGTGAAGGTCGCGGTGTCGGACATCGACGGCATCCTGCGCGGCAAGTACATCCACAAGGACAAGTTCATGTCCGCGGTCGACGGCGGCTTCGGCTTCTGCGACGTCGTGTTCGGCTGGGACTCGCAGGACGTCTGCTACGACAACACGAAGATGACCGGGTGGCACAAGGGATACCCGGACGCGCTGGCGCGCCTCGACCTGTCGACGTACCGCACGGTCCCCTGGGACGATGGCGTGCCGTTCTTCCTGGGCGAGTTCGTCGCGACCGCGAACGGCAAGGAGATCCCGCATCCGCTGTGCCCGCGGCAGATCCTGAAGCGCGTGCTGAGCCGCGCCGAGAAGCTGGGCTTCGAGCCGATGTGCGGGATGGAATTCGAGTTCTTCAACTTCGCCGAGACGCCGCAGACCTGGGCGGAGAAGAAGGGCGTCGGCCCCGAGCCGATCACGCCCGGCATGTTCGGCTATTCGCTGATGCGCGCCAACGCGGCCCAGCCCTACTTCGCCGCGCTGTTCAACGAGATGGGCGCGTTCGGCGTGCCGATCGAGGGCCTGCACACGGAAACCGGCCCCGGCGTCTACGAGGTTGCGATCCTCTTCTCCACGGCGCTGGAGGCCGCCGACCGCGCGATCCTGTTCAAGAGCGGCGCCAAGGACATCGGATCGCGCTTCGACATCATGCCGAGCTTCATGGCGAAATGGAGCGCGCAGTACCCGGGCTGCTCGGGCCACATCCACCAGTCGCTGTCGGACGGCAAGACCAACCGGTTCTACGATCCCAAGGGCACGCACGGGATGAGCAAGCTCTTCGAGAGCTATCTCGCCGGACAGGTCGCCGCGCTGATGCAGTTCGCGCCGATGTTCTGGCCCACGATCAACAGCTACAAGCGGCTGGTCGACGGCTTCTGGGCGCCGGTGAAGCCCACGTGGGGCGTGGACAACCGGACGGCGAGCTTCCGCGTGATCGCCGGATCCCCCAAGTCGACGCGGCTCGAGACGCGCTGTCCGGGCGCCGACGTCAACCCGTACCTGGCGATGGCCGCCGTCGTCGCGGCCGGCATGCACGGCGTCGAGACGGGGATGAAGCTGACCGCGAAGCCCATCACCGGCACCAACCAGGGCGGCGAGGACGTGCCGCGCGCGCCGCGGACGCTGATCGAGACCACCCGCACGTTCGCGCAGTCCGACATCGCGCGCGACTGGCTGGGCGACGATTTCGTCGACCACTTCGCCGCCACGCGCGATTGGGAATGGCGACAATGGCTCGACGCGGTCACGGACTGGGAACTGAAGCGCTACTTCGAGATCATCTGAACCCTGCAACGCATCTACTTCGACGGATTGCCATGAGCATCGAACGTTTCAGCTTCCCGACCGCCATCCACTTCGGCGCCGGCGCGCGCAGGCTCGTCGCGGAGCACCTGAAGGGCCAGGGCCTGCGGCGGCCGCTGATCGTCACGGACCGCGGCATCGCGGCACTGCCGCTGCTCAAGGCTTTCGTGGACGAGTTGCCGGGGCTCGACACCGGCGTCTTCTCGGACGTGTCCGGCAACCCGGTCCGCCAGCAGGTGATGGACGGCGCGGCCGCGTTCCGCGCCCATCGGGCCGACGCGGTGATCGGCTTGGGCGGCGGTGCCGCGCTCGACGTCGCGAAGGCCGTCGCGCTGATGGCCGCGCATCCGGGCGACATCCTCGAATACGCGTGGGATCACCCGCAGGTGCGGGCGATCGAAGCGCCGATTCCGCATTTCGTCGCGCTGCCGACGACCGCCGGCACGGGCTCGGAAGTCGGACGTTCCTCGGTGATCTCGGACGACGTCACGCACGTGAAGAAGATCATCTTCTCGCCCTTGCTGCTGGCCCGCGCCGTGTTCGCGGACCCCGAGCTCACGCTCGACCTGCCGACGCTCATCACCGCCGCGACCGGCATGGACGCGCTCACGCACAACGTCGAGTCGTACCTGTCGCCCGCCTATCACCCGCTGTGCGACGGCATCGCGCTCGAAGGCGTGCGCATCGCCGCGCGCGCGCTGCCGCTCGCCGTGCGCAACGGCCATGACCTCGCGGCGCGCTCCGACATGCTGATGAGCTCGATGATGGGCGCAATCGCGTTCCAGAAGGACCTGGGCGCCGTGCATTCGTGCGCGCATGCGCTGTCGACGGTGCTCGACATGCACCACGGGCTCGCCAACGGCATCATGATCGACCACGTGATGCGCTTCAACCTGCCGGCCGCCACGGATAAGATGGCCGAGCTCGCGCACGTGGCACGGGCCCCGGGCGGCGACACCGGATCGGCGGAAGCGCGCGGCCGTGCGTTCATCGCGTGGCTGGCCGATCTCAAGACCCGGCTGGAGATCCCCGCGAAGCTCTCGGACTATTGCGTGCCGCGGCGCCTGAGCCGGTCCGACATCCCGCGGCTGGTCGAGATCGCGACGGCCGACATCTGCCACCAGACCAACCCGCGGAAGTGCACGGCGGCGGACTTCGAGAAGCTCTTCGCCAACGCGTACTGACGCCCGCTGCTGCGACTCCCATGCTGAAGATCGGCATCTCCGCGTCGTTCCTGCATGGCGATCAACCGCGCGCGATCTTCCAGGGCATGACGCTCCAGTACGTCGAGCAGAACGTCCCGCACTGGCTGATGCAGCGCGACGTGCTGGCGCTCATGGTTCCGTCGCCCGACGGCGATACGCGCCGCGCCGGCAGCCGGGTCGGCGTCGACGACTATGCGCGCGAACTCGACGCACTGGTGCTGATGGGCGGCTCGGACGTGTGCCCGGCGACCTACGGCGAGACGCCGCTGTCGCCCGCGTGGAACGGCGACCGCGTCCGCGACGACTACGAGATCGCGCTGCTGCGCGCGTTCGTCGCGATCGGCAAGCCGGTGTTGGGGCTCTGCCGGGGCGCGCAGGTGATCAACGTCGCGCAGGGCGGCACGCTGTACCAGGACATCCCGACGCAGCTGCCGGGCGCGCTCCGGCACCGGATGCAGGCGCTCTACGAGAAGAACTGCCATGCCACGTCGCTCGTGCCGGATAGCGGCCTCGCCCGCCTGTACCCGGGCACCCGGCTGGTCAGGACGAACTCGGTGCATCACCAGGCGGTGAAGTCGCTCGGACGCGACCTCGTCGTCGAAGCGTGGTCCGAACCGGACCGTGTCGTCGAGGCGATCCGCTGGACCGGCGCGTCCTATCTGTTCGGCGTCCAGTGGCATCCGGAGTTCCATCCGCCCGGCGATCCGACCTTCATCGACGACACGCCGCTGCTCGACGATTTCCTGGCGACCGCGGCCCGCCATCGCTCCGCCGCCTATGCAATCTGACGAAAGTTCACGATGAAGATCACCAATCCCGCGACCGGCGCCGTGCTGGCGGACGTCGCCACCGACAGCGCACGCGCCGTACGTGCCAAGTACGACCGTGCCCGCGCCGCGCAGCCGGCGTGGGCCGCGACGCCGATCCGGAAGCGCCTGGCCGCGTTGCGCCGCTTCCGGGAGATCCTCGGCGACCGCCAGCCGGAGCTGGCCCGCACGCTGTCGCTGGAGGTCGGCAAGCCGATCCGGCAGTCGCGCAACGAGCTGAACGGCCTGGCCGGCCGGATCGACTTCTTCGTCGAGAACGCGGAGAAGTCGCTGCGCGACGAGCGGGTGTTCTCCGACCCGTCGGGGTCGCTGGAGGAGCGGATCGCGCACGATCCGCTCGGCGTCATCGCCAACATCTCCGCGTGGAACTACCCGTACTTCGTCGGCGGGAACGTGTTCGTGCCGGCGCTGGCCGCCGGCAACGCGATCCTGTACAAGCCGTCGGAGTTCGCGACGCTGACGGGGTTGCACATTGCCGACATGCTCCATGCCGCGGGCATTCCGGAGGACGTGTTCATCACGCTGGTCGGCGACGGCAAGACCGGTGCTGCGATCCTGCGCCAGCCGGTCGACGGCGTGTTCTTCACCGGGTCCTATGCCACCGGTGCGAAGATCGCCGCGAGCACCGGCCGGCGGATGATCAAGACCCAGCTCGAGCTGGGTGGCAAGGATCCGATCTACGTGTGCGACGACGTCGACGTCGCCGCGGCCGCCGCCGCGGTGGCGGATGGCGCGTTCTACAACACAGGGCAATCGTGTTGCTCGGTCGAGCGCGTCTACGTGCACGAATCGATCCACGAGGCATTCGTCGCCGCGTTCGTGGCCGAGGTGAAGGGCTTCCGGATGGGCGATCCGCTCGACGAGGCCACCTACATCGGCGCGATCACGCGCCGTCCGCAACTCGCCGTGCTGCAGAAGCAGGTCGCCGACGCGAAGAGGAAAGGCGCGAAGCTTCTCGCGGGCGGGGCGCCGGTCAAGGACAAAGGGAACTGGTTCGCGCCGACCGTGTTCACGAACGTCGACCACACGATGCAGCTGATGCGCGATGAATCGTTCGGCCCGATCATCGGCATCATGGCCGTCGCCGACGACGCAGCCGCTGTCGCGCTGATGAACGACACGGAGTACGGCCTGACGGCTGGCGTCTACACGCGCGACGAAAAGCGCGCGAAGAAGATCCTCGGGCAGGTCGCCGCGGGGAGCGTCTACTGGAACTGCTGCGACCGCGTGAGCCCGCGCCTGCCCTGGTCGGGCGTCAAGCACTCGGGCATCGGTCTCACGCTATCGACGTACGGCATCCAGACGTTCACGCGACCGAAGGCGTGGCATCTGCGCGGGGCATGACACCGCGAGGTGCGGAACCGGAAGGAAAGGCAATGAGGGTCAGCTCGAATTGAAAAAACATGAGGGTCAGACTCGAATTGAGAAACTACTTCAATTCGAGTCTGACCCTCATTGTTTTGACCCCATTGCATTGTCGGCGAGCCGACTTCAGCGGCCCGCGAGCTGCCACTGCGCCGCGCGCAGCGTGTTGGCGAGCAGCGTCGCGATCGTCATCGGGCCCACGCCTCCGGGCACCGGCGTGATCCAGCCGGCGACCTCGGAGGCGGTGGCGAATTCGACGTCGCCGCACAGCTTGCCGTCCGGCAGACGGTTGATGCCGACGTCGATGACGATCGCGCCCGGCTTGAGCCACGCGCCGGGGACGAAGTTCGCCCGGCCCACGCCCGCGACGACGATGTCCGCCTGCCGCACCAGCCCGGGCAGGTCGCGGGTGGCGGAATGGCAGATGGTCACCGTGCAGCGCGCCATCAGGAGTTCGAGTGCCATCGGGCGTCCGACGATGTTGGACTGGCCGATCACCACCGCGTGCTGTCCGACCAGGTCCACGCCGGTTTCGGCGAGCAACCGCATGCAGCCGAACGGCGTGCAGGGCCGCAACGTCGGCATCTTGAGCACGAGCCGACCGACGTTGTACGGATGAAAACCGTCGACGTCCTTCTTCGGGTCGATGCGCTCGATCACGCGCTCCGGATCGATCTGCTTCGGCAACGGCAACTGCACGAGGATGCCATTGACGTCCGGATCCGCATTGAGCCGGTCGACCAGCGCCAGCACGTCCGCCTCGCTCGCCGTCGCGGGCAGGTCGTGCGCGTACGAGCGCATGCCGACGGCCTCCGTGGTGCGCCGCTTGTTGCGAACGTAGACCTGCGACGCGGCGTTCTCGCCGACGAGCACGACCGCAAGTCCGGGGGCGGGATGTCCGGCGGCCACATGCGCGGCGACCGCGGTGCGGACTTCGTCGGTGACGCGTTGCGCGACGGCCTTGCCGTCGATGATCGTGGCGGTCATGGGATCGGGATTCGAAGTGGAGGAGGCTAACTCGGATCGCGCCGGCGCGCGGACGCGGCGCCGGGCTGTCGTGCGAACGCGCGTGGCCAATGCTGCAATTCTACCGCGCGGCGCGCCTCGGGCCATCGCGCAGCGCGACGCGACGATCGGGACCGCGGGCGGCGCCATCGAAGCGCGACGCCCGCCGCGCCGCAGCAGCAGGAAGACCGATCAGCCGATGGTGATCTGCGGCCACCCCTGGTGACGCGCGTGCGCGGCGAGGACCGGATCGGCGTTGACCGCGACCGGATGCGTGACGTGCGACAGCAGCGGCAAGTCGTTGCGCGAATCGCTGTAGAACCAGCTCTCGCGGAAGTCGGAGAGCTTCCTGTCGCGGTCGGCCAGCCACTCCAGCAGTCGTTCGACCTTGCCTTCGCGCATGTTGGGCGTGCCGGACACGCGGCCCGTGTATCGGCCGTCGCGCACCTCGGGCTCGGTCGCAATGCAGAACTCGAAGCCGAGTTCACGCGCAACCGGCGCCGTCAGGAACCGGCTGGTCGCCGTCGTGAGCACGACCAGATGATTGAGCCGACGGTGCTTGGCGATGAGATTGCGCGCGGCCACGGGAATGGCCGGCAGCACGCGCTCGCGCATGAACTGCGCGTGCAGCACGGCGAGCTCGTCCATCGTGAACGGCACGAGCGTGGAAAGGTAGAACTCGGTGAACTCGAGGCGCCCCGCTTCGCCGCGACCGTACCGTGCGACAAGGTCGCGGTTCGCCGCCTCGAACACGCCACGCTCGAGCTTTCCGTGCTCCAGCAGGAATTCCGTCCACTGCTCGTCCGTGTCGTGCGGGACGAGCGTGCGGTCGAGATCGAACAGTGCGAGGATGTCGGGCATCGTCGTCAATCTACAGCAACCGCTTCGCGGCAGGACTCCGGAACGGACTCGACATAACGTGGAATCGATGCCGACCCAGGCGGCGCTCACCCGGGCGCTGGCGCGGCTGACCCGCGCGCTCGCCCCGCCGGTGCGCATCTACGCGCCGCTGCGCGTGGACGGGATGGTCGCGGGTTGGGTACGGGAGGATCGCCTTCCGCGGGTGACCGGCTTCCCGGATGTCTTCGCCGTCGACCGCGCGGGCATTGCCTTCGTGCCTGCGCTGCGGACACCCGCCGCGCGCACCGCCGCGATGGCGCACGTCGCCACGCGGCTCGCGAGCGAAGGCGCACTCACCGCGTGGCGCGACGAGCGCTACGCGGCCGCGCCCGACCTCGGCGCGCCCGCGTGGTTCATGGTCGAGCGCGCCGCGGCGCGCTACTTCGGCCTGCGGACCTGGGCCGCGCACGTGAACGGTCTCGTGGATCGGAGCGAAGGCTGCGCGATGTGGCTCGCGCGCCGCAGCGCGACGAAGGCGATCGACCCGGGCCTCCTCGACAATCTGGTCGGCGGCGGCATCGGCGCGGGCGCCACTGTCGCGGGCACCGTGGTGAAGGAGGCGTGGGAGGAAGCCGGAATCGTCGCGACGATCGCCGCGCACGCGCGCCCGTCCGGGCGCCTGCACGTTCGCCGCGATCAGCCCGACGGGCTCCAATGGGAAACGATCTTCACGCACGATCTGTGGCTGCCAGAGGACTTCGTACCGGACAACCAGGACGGCGAGGCCGTGGAACATCGGCGCGAAACGCTCCCCGCGATCGCCGTGATTCTCGGCAACGAGGAAGGCCAGGATGTGATGACCGCCGACGCGAGTCTGGTCGCGCTCGACGCGCTGGTCCGACACCGCGCGCAGGACGACGCTGCCGCGTGGCGGATGCGCGTGGCAGCACTGGCCGCGGCGACGGCCTAGCGCCAGGCACGAACCCCTTGCATCGCCACCCCCGCGCCCGACGACGGGTCAGGCCGCCGCGCGTGCCGGGCTGCCGGCGGTGACCGTGCGGATCCCCATCTCCGCCAGCGTATCGCGCACCGCGTTGACCGCATGCCGCATCTCGGCGGGACCGATTGCGCCGATGCAACCGACGCGGAACGTCTCCACCTGCGTGAGCTTCCCCGGATAGAGGACGAAGCCGCGGTCGCGGACGCGATCGTAGAAGTCGCGGAACGCGTACTTCGGATCGGCGGGCGCATGGAAGGTGACGATGATCGGCGCCTGGATGGCTTCCGGCAGGAACGCGCGAAAGCCCATCTCGCGCATGCCGCCCACCAGCGCTTCGCAGTTGGCGCGGTAGCGCGCGAGTCGCGCCGGCTGCCCGCCTTCGGCGGCATACTGGTCGAGCGCGGCGTCGAGCGCGACGACGATGTGCGTCGGCGGCGTGAATCGCCACTGCGTCGTCTTCTCCATGTACGTCCATTGGTCGTGCAGGTCGAGCGCCAGCGACGTCGAGTTTCCCGCGCAGCGCTCCAGCACGCTTCGGCGCGCGAACACGAAGCCCATGCCAGGCGGACCCTCGACGCACTTGCCCGACGCCGCGATCAGCGCGTCGAACGGCGTCGTGCGCGCGTCGATCGGCAGCGCACCGAACGAGCTCATCGCATCGACGATGAGACTCCTGCCGCGCTTCGCGACGACCGCCGCGATCGCCTGCAGCGGATTCTCGATGCCGGTCGAGGTCTCGCAGTGGATGAGCCCCACGTGCGTGATCGACGCATCGCCGGCCAGCAGCCGCTCGACGTCCTCCGCCGTGGTCGGCACGTCGTCGGCCGTCTCGAACACCGACGTGCGGCGGCCCATCATCGCCGTGAGCTTCGCCAGTCGCTTGCCGTACGCGCCATTGATCAGCACCAGCACGTGGCCGTCGCGCGGCACCAGCGTGTTGACGGCCGCCTCGACCGAGAACGTGCCGCTGCCCTGCATCGGCACGCAGACGTGCGTGTCGGCGGCGTGGATGATGTCGGTGAGCTTGGCGCGCACGCGGGCGGTGACCGTGTTGAACGCGGTGTCCCACGAACCCCAGTCGCGCAGCATCGCGGACTTGGTCGCGAGCGTGGTCGTCAACGGACCCGGCGTCAGCAGGATGGGATCGCGGTCGTGGTTGCTCATGGTTGCTTCGTTGCATTTCGAGTTGTGCGCGGGACGTCACGCGATCATGGTCGAGCGCCAGCGCTGCGTGCGCGCAAGAAGCAGCGCCTCGGCGGCGAGCGTCACGCATCGTGACGACTCGCCGACGTCGCGACGATCAGCGTGGCCATCGCGGCCGCCGACCCGATGGCGCCGGCCTCGTCGAGTTGGAGGATCGAAATCGCGGCGAGCTGCGTCTTCGGCGAATAGAGGAAGACCACCGCCGAGATGGTCGTCATCGCGTTGACGAAGTAGTAGCGTCCGACGTCGAGGATGGTCGGCAGGCACACCGGGACGGTCACCCGCCAGAACGTCTTGTAGAACGGGACCTTGAGCGACGCCGAGACGGACTCGAACTCCGCGTCCAGCTGCTTCAACGCGGTCACGGCCGTCAGGTGGCTCGACGAGTAGAAATGGATGATCGTCCACACGACGAGAATCGTCATCGTGCCGTACAGAAAGTTGCAGCGGATTGGCGGGCGCATTGAAGAACAGGATGTAGCCGATGCCCAGCACCATGCCGGGCACGGCCATCGGCAGCATTGCCTGGAAGCGGATCAGCGGCTTGACGAACTCGGCGCCCCGGGTCTTCTCGACCCAGTACGCGCCCGCGAACGTCGTCGCCGCGCCGAGCGCGGCGCACCAGGCCGCGAGAACCAGGCTGTTCCGGTAGGCATGCTCCACGTTGGCCTCCTCGAAGCCGTACGTGTAGTGCGCGAGCGTCAGCGACAGGTTGTAGGGCCACAGCTTGACGAACGAGCCGAACACGGCCATGCCCATCACCATGATCATCGCTGCCGACACCAGCACCACGAACGCCAGCGCTAGTCGGTCGCGCCGCGGCGAGCGCCGCGGCACGTACGGCACGCTGCGCGCGCTCATCAGCGCCTGTTGCCGGCGGCGCACCTGTTGGTCGACGGCAAAGGCGATGACGGCCGGCAGCAGCAGTACCAGGCCGACCACGGCCCCCATCTGGAAGTTCTGCTGCCCGATCACCTGCTTGTAGATGTCGATTGCCAGGACCGGATAGTTGCCCCCGATGACCTTGGGTACGCCGAACTCGGACACCGCCATCGTGAACACGACCATCGCGGCCGAGATGAGGCCGTACTTGGCGCCCGGCAACGTGATCGTGAGAAACCGGCGCAGCGTGCGCGTGCCCATCGACTCGGCGGCTTCGTACAGCCGGGCGTCCGAGAGCGCCATGGCCGCGAGCAGGATCATCACCGCATGCGGAAAGGAGGCAAAGCTCATCGCCAGCACCATGCCGTGGCAAGCCGTAGATCGTCCCGATGCCGAACCATCCGAGCACGACCTTGAACACGCCCTGGTTGCCGAACAGGTAGATGAACGACAGCGCGGCCATCAGCGACGGCGCCAGGATCGGGATCAGCGCGATGCTGCGCCAGAGCCCCTTCACGGGAATGCGCGTCCGCTGGATCGCGTAGGCAAAGGCAAAGGCCAGCGGAATCGTGATGAGCGTCGTGAGGCACGCGAACGTCAGCGTGTTCATGGTCGAGCGTGCGAGCGCCGGCGACTGCACGTACTGCACGAAATTCGCGAGCCCTGACGAACGTGCCCGACTTGTCCTCGAAGCTGCGCAGTAGGAGCGTCGCGAGCGGCAGCGTGAGGAACACGAACAATCCCGCGAGCACCAGCCACAGGCCACCGTGCGTCGCAGGCTCTCGCCCAGGATCCGGCGGGAAAGCCGGACGCGCGGCGCCGGCAGCGGCGTTGCCAGCCCTGTCATGCGGCGTTCGTATCGCCGAATACGCGGACGCGGTCGGTGCGCAGCGCGAACGTGAGGTCGCCCCCCTCCCGGATGTCGAGATCGTGCAGCTGGTTGAGCGACATCGACACCAGCATCGACTGTCCGAGCGGATCGCACTGGACCTCGGCCAGGCAGACCGTGCCGAGGTACTCGATGTGCTCGACGCGGCCGCACAGTCGATTGGGAAAGTGGGCGAGGTCGCCCTCGATATGCCGGTCCTCCGGCCGCAGGTAGATCCGGACCGGATCCCCGGCGGCAAAGCCGTTCACGGGCAGTTCGAGTTCGGTCTGCCCGACGCGGTAGCGGCCCGGACCGGCGCTGACGCCTTTCAGCACATTGACCTTGCCCAGGAAGTCTGCGACGAAAGGCGTGGCCGGTCGCTCGTAGACATCCTGCGGGGAGCCGACCTGCTCGATCGCGCCCGTTGCGCATCACGACGACGCGGTCGGACATCGACAGCGCCTCTTCCTGGTCGTGGGTGACCATGATCGTGGTGACCTTGAGCCGTCGCTGCAGCGCACGGATTTCGCCGCGCAGCCGCTCGCGCACCTTCGCGTCGAGCGCGGACAGGGGCTCGTCCAGCAGCAGGAGCGACGGCGAAGTCGCCAGCGCCCGCGCGAGCGCGATGCGCTGCTGCTGGCCGCCGGAGAGCTGCCCCGGATACTTGCGCCCCGATCGTGCAAGCCGACCAGCGCCAGCGAGCTCGCCACGCGGGCGGTGATCTCCGCGCGTCCCCTGCGCCGGTTGACGAGACCGTACGCGATGTTGTCGGCGATCGTCAGGTTCGGAAACAGCGCGTAGGACTGGAACACGATGCCGTAGTCGCGCGCAGCGGGCGGCGCGTGGGACACGTCGCGCCCGTTCTGAATGACGCGGCCGCTGGTTTGCCGCTCGAGGCCGGCGATGATGCGCAGCAATGTCGTCTTGCCGCAGCCGGAAGGACCGACGAAGCACACCATCTCGCCCGGCGTGATCGTCAGGTCGATGGACTGCAGCGCGACGAACGTGCCGAATGCCTTGTGTACGCTCTCGATCTTGAGCGCGTCGACGGCGTGATCAGGGGACAAGGGCCATCCAGTCGGTTGGAGCGCTCACAAAGGCAAGACGCCAAGCGGATTCACGGCGCAGCGCGTGGACACCGCGGACCCGCCCAATTGAGCGTCGGGCATTTCCGACGCTCGAATTGGGCGAGTTATCCGCCGGGCGAGCCGTCACCATCGCAGGATTGGCGCCGACGGCCGCCGGCCCGCCCGACGGATAACAACTACTTGGGCGCCGCCTTCGACTCGTACCGCTTGCTCCACTCGGCGAGGATCTTGTCGCGGTTCTTCGCGGCCCACGCGAAGTCGTTCTTCACCAGACGGCTTCGCATAGTCCGCCGGCACGATTCGGCAGCGGCTTCGAGAGCGACGGCACGGCCACGATGGCGAAATTCGCGGCGTAGAGCGCCATGGCCGCGTCCGAGATCGACCAGTCGATCGAGCTTCTTCGCGGCATCGAGCTTGGTCGTCGTCTTCACGATCCCGATGGCCTCGAGGTCCCAGCCCAGCCCTTCGCTCGGGAAGACGAGCTCGATCGGGGCACCGCGGGCCTTCTCGCGGTTGGCGCGATACTCGAACGAGATGCCGACGACGTACTCGCCGGCCGCGGCGGCCGCGCACGGGCGCGAACCCGAGTGCATGTACTGCGCGATGTTCTCGTGCAATCCGTCCATGTACTTCCAGCCTTCGGCCTCGCCGTAGATCTGCAGCCAGGCCGTGACGTCGAAGAAGCCCGTGCCCGAGGACGCCGGGTGCGGCATCACGATCTGGCCCTTGTACACCGGCTTGGTCAGGTCCTTCCACGTCTCGGGCTTCGGGATGTTCCTCTTGGCGGCCTCGACCGTGTTGAAGCAGATCGTCGCGCCCCACACGTCCATCCCCACCCAGCGAGGCGGGTTGGCCGGATCGCGGTATTGCGCCGGAATGCGGGCGAGTCCGGCCGGTGCGAACGGAAGCAACAACCCTTCCTCCGCGAAGATCGCCATGGACGTCGCGGCGACACCCATGATCACGTCGCCCTTCGGCGCCGCCTTCTCCGCCAGGATCTTGGCGGTGATGATGCCGGTCGAATCGCGCACCCACGTGAGTTCGATGTCGGGATGGACCTTGTTGAAGCCCTCCGTGTAGGCCTTCAACTGGTCCGTTTCCAGCGCCGTATACACGGTGAGCTGGGCTTTCTGCGCGGAGGCGATGCCCGCGGCGGCGAGCGCTGCGACTGCGACGGTCATCCAGCGGGCAATCAGGGCGACTCTCATCGTTCGTGCTCCCTCGTCTTTGGTTAAGTACGGCTGTCGATCCTGCAAACGTCGCAAGGCGCAAACGGCGATCCTACGCGCGCGCCCTGCGACCATGCAACGCTTTCCCGTCGCGTCCAGCCGGACGGCGGCGCACGCCCTGCGATCGCGCCATCGGCCTGCCCGGTTGCGATCATCAGGCTAGCAGCTTTGGATTGCAGATTGTTGACAATCTACACGCCGCCCCGTCTAATCGCAACATGTTGAAGACAGGCAACGACGCCGCCCGGTCGCCCGCCCGCGCGCCGGCACCAACGCTGCGCAGGCCGTCCCGATCGCGGGCGCCGGACAGCACCATCGCGGTCGTTCAGTCGAACTCTCTCCCCACGCTGGTGCAACGCGAACTCGAGCAGCGCATCCTCGCGGGCGATTTCGCCGCGGGCGGCAAGCTCAACGAGGCGTCGATCGCCGAACTCCTGGGTGTATCGCGCGGTCCCGTGCGCGAGGCGTTCCGCGCCCTCGAGGAGTCGGGCCTCGTCCGGCTGGAGAAGAACCGGGGCGTGTTCGTGCGGCAGATCGCGGTCGAGGAGGCCGACGAGATCTACGAAATGCGCGCGGTGCTCGAGGAATTCGCCGGACGCAGGGTCGCGCAGATGGGGGCGACGGTCGACCTGAAGGCGCTGCGCGCACGGGTCGACCGGATGGATCGCGCGGTCGCCCGCAACGACCTCGATGCGTATCACAAGGCAAACCTGGCCTTCCACGAGGCGCTCGTCGCGCTCGCGGGCAACGGCAAGCTCCTCGCCACGTACCGGCGCCTGGTGAACGAACTGCACCTGTACCGGCGGGCGACGCTCGCCCGCGAAGGCACGCTGCCCCTGTCGGTGCGCGAGCATCACGACATCCTCGACAAGATCGCCGCCGGCCAGGCGGCAGCGGCGGGCGCTGCGCTCTACGACCATGCGATGCGCAGTCGCGAACGCATGCATCAGGTGCGCGACGGCGCCGTCGCGGCCACCGCCCCCCGGCTCCGGAGAAAACGATGAATCCCGCCTCCCCTCGCAGCGTCACCGTCAACGGCCGCACGTACCGCTGGCCCGACCGGCCGCTGGTCGTCGTCTGCGTCGACGGCTGCGAACCCGACTACATCAACCAGGCGATCGCGGCCGGCCGCGCGCCGTTCCTGGCCTCGCTCGCGCAGCGCGGAACGTGCATCACCGCCGACTGCGTCGTGCCGTCGTTCACCAATCCCAACAACCTGTCGATCGTCACGGGCGCGCCGCCGTCGGTGCACGGCATCTGCGGCAACTTCTTCTGGGACCCGGATGCGCGCGCCGAGGTCATGATGAACGACGCCAAGTACCTGCGCGCAGGCACGATCCTGGCGGCGCTCGCCGACGCCGGTGCCCGGGTCGCGGTCGTGACCGCCAAGGACAAGCTGCGCTCGCTGCTCGGGCACCAGCTGACGGGCATCTGCTTCTCGTCGGAGAAGTCCGACCAGGTGACGCTCGCCGGCAACGGCATCGCGGACGTGCTCGGTCTCGTCGGCATGCCGGTCCCTTCCGTGTACAGCGCCGCGCTGTCGGAGTTCGTGTTCGCCGCGGGCGTCGCGCTGCTGAAGCGCGACCGGCCGGACGTCATGTACCTGTCGACCACCGACTACGTGCAGCACAAGGCGGCGCCCGGCACGCCGGCCGCCAACGACTTCACGGCGATGCTCGACCGCTATCTCGGCGAGATGGATGCGCTCGGCGCGACCGTCGTGCTCACGGCCGACCACGGGATGAACGCCAAGACCGACGCGCTCGGCCGGCCCAATATCGTGTTCCTGCAGCAGACGCTCGACGGCTGGTACGGCGCCGAAGCCGCCCGCGTCATCCTGCCGATCACCGACCCGTACGTCGTCCACCACGGTGCGCTCGGCTCGTACGCGACGATCTACATCGCCGACGCCGCGCGGCGTGCGGATGCGGCGAAGCGCCTCGCCGCGCTGCCCGGCATCGAACGCGTGATGACGCGCGACGAAGCGTGCGCGACGTTCGAACTGCCGCCCGACCGCGTCGGCGACCTCGTGGTCGTGTCCGAGCGTCTGACGGTGCTCGGCACGTCGCCGGACCGGCACGACCTGTCGGGGCTCGACGTGCCGCTGCGTTCGCACGGCGGCATTTCCGAACAGCGGGTGCCGCTCATCGCCAACCGGCCCGCGTTGAACCTGCCCGCGCGGCGCTGGCGCAATTTCGACGCGTTCGACCTCGCGTTGAACCACCTGCAATAGCTCGCCGGCCATGACGATCCTCGACCAGCTCCCCGGCGTGAAGCGCGGCACGCCGATCGCCGCGAAGATGCGCATCGCCGGCGACGCCGTGGGCGGTGACCGGATCATCGAGGTCCGCAATCCGTACAGCGGCGCGCTCGTCGGCAGCGTCCCGAAGGCGACCGTCGACGACGTACGCCGCGCCTTCGCGGTGGCGCGCGGCTACCGCGCCAGGCTCACGCGCTTCGAGCGCGCGGACCTGCTGCAGCGCACGGCCGCGCTGATCCGCGCCCGGGCCGACGCGATCTCCGACCTCATCACGGCGGAGTCGGGCCTGTGCAAGAAGGACACGCTCTACGAGGTCGGCCGGGCGTGCGACGTCTTCACGTTCGCGGGCAACGCGGCGCTCTCCGACGACGGGCAGGTCTTCTCGTGCGACCTAACGCCGCACGGCAAGTCGCGCAAGGTCTACACGATGCGCGACCCGCTGCTGGGCGTCATCTCGGCGATCACGCCGTTCAACCACCCGTTGAACCAGGTCGCGCACAAGATCGCGCCGGCCATCGCGACCAACAACCGGATGGTGTTGAAGCCCACCGAGAAGACGCCGCTGACGGCGCTCCTGCTGGCCGAGCTGCTCTACGAGGCCGGCCTGCCCCCGCCGATGCTCTCGGTCGTGACCGGCGATCCGCGCGAGATCGCCGACGAGATGCTGACCAACGCGGACGTGGACCTCGTCACGTTCACCGGCGGCGTGCCGATCGGCAAGTACATCGCCGCCAAGGCCGTCTACAAGCGGCAGGTGCTGGAACTGGGCGGCAACGACCCGATCATCGTGATGGAGGACGCGGACCTCGACGAGGCGGCCGCGCTCGCCGCCGCAGGGTCGTACAAGAATTCGGGCCAGCGCTGCACGGCGGTCAAGCGCATCCTCGTGCACGAGCGGGTCGCCGACGCGTTCGTCGAACGGCTGCTGGCGAGGACGCAGGCGTGGACCTACGGCGATCCGATCGATCCCGCGCTCGACATGGGCACCGTGATCGACGAAGCCGCCGCGAAATCGTTCGAGCAGCGGGTGCAACGACGCCATCGCGCACGGCGCGCGTCTGCTCGCCGGCAACGTGCGCGCGGGCGCGCTCTACGCGCCCACCCTGCTCGATCACGTGACGCCGGAGATGGACGGTGGTTCAGCACCGAGACGTTCGGGCCGGTGTCGCCGGTGATCCGCTTCCGCGACATCGACGACGCGATCGCGCATCGCCAACGGCACCGCCTACGGCCTGTCGTCGGCGGTGTGCACGAACCGGCTCGACTACATCACGCGGTTCGTCTCCGAGCTCCACGTCGGCACCGTCAACGTCCGCGAAGTGCCCGGGCTACCGGCTCGAGCTGACGCCGTTCGGCGGCATCAAGGACTCGGGCCTGGGCTACAAGGAAGGCGTGCAGGAAGCGATGAAGAGCTTCACCAACACCAAGACCTATTCGCTGCCATGGTGACGCCGAGTGTCGCCTGCCGCGCGATGAACGACGCCCACGACCCTGGACGCCGATCTCGCCGCCGAGGGCGACGTCAACCTCTCGCCGCTGCGCCGCGCGTGGGAGGCGGCGCACGTGCGGCCCCGCGACGCGCGCGCTGCTCGACGCGCGACGCCGCGGCGTTTCCTGCACCAGTCGCTGTCCACGCCCTGCTTCGACGCGCTGGTCGAGGCGCGACGGCATCTGGCTCACCGACGTCGACGGGCCGGCGCTTCATGGACTTCCACGGCAACAACGTGCACCAGGTCGGCTACCGCCATCCGCACGTCGATCGCGGCGGTGAAGCGGCAGCTCGACACGCTGCCGTTCTCGCCGCGCCGCTTCACCAACGCCGCGGCCGTCGAGCTCGCCGAGCGCTCGGCCGCGCTCGCGCCCGATCCGCTCGGCAAGGTGCTGTTCGCGCCCGGCGGCACGCTCGCGATCGGCATGGCGCTGAAGCTCGCGCGCGTCGCCACCGGCCGCCACAAGACGATCTCGATGTGGGACGCTTCCACGGCGCGTCGCTCGACGCGATCTCGATCGGCGGCGAGGCGGTGTTCCGCAGGCGCATGGGCCCGCTGCTGCCCGGCACCGAGCACGTGCCGCCGTGCGATCCGCGCGACTGCCGGTTCGGCTGCGGCGGCACCTGCGACGCGCGCTGCGCCGAGTACATCGACTACGTGCTCGGCAAGGAGGAGGACGTCGCCGCGGTGATCGTCGAGACGGTGCGCTGCACCGACGTGCAGATCCCGCCGCCCGCCTACTACCGCATCGCTGCGCGACGCCTGCGACCGCCACGGCGCGCTGCTGATCCTCGACGAGGTGCCGATCGGCGCTCGGGCCGCACCGGCAGGATGTTCGCGTTCGAGCACTACGGCATCGTTCCCGACATGGTGGTGCTCGGCAAGGGACTGGGCGGCGCCGTCTTTCCGATGGCCGCGCTCATCGCGCGGCGCGACCTCGACGTCGCCGCCGACCGCGCGCTCGGCCACTACACGCACGAGAAGAGCTCGGTCGGCTGCGCCGCGGCGCTCGCGACGCTCGAGGTGATCGAGCGACGAGCGTCTGCTCGAACGCGTCGCGGCGCGCTGGGCGCGCGCGCGCTCGCGCGGATGCGCGCGCATGCGCGCGCGCGCCATCCGCTGGTCGCCGACGTGCGCGGCATCGGCCTGCTGCTCGGGCTCGAGCTCGTCACGCGCCGACGGCGCGCCGGCGCGGCGCGAGGCCGAGCGCGTGATGTACCAGTGCCTCGCGCGCGGACTCGTCGTTCAAGGTCGGCCAGGGCAACGTGCTGACGCTGTCGCCGCCGCTCGTCATCGCCGACGCCGACCTCGACGCGCGCGTTCGACGATCCTCGACGCGGCGCTCGCCGCGGTCGAGCGGACGCCGGACGCCTGACGGATGCAGACGCTGCTCAACCTGCTGGCCGGCGTCTCGCTGCTCGTCTGGGGCACGCACATCGTGCGCACCGGCATCCTGCGCCTCTACGGCGCGGACCTTGCGCCGCGCTGCTGCGCCAGCAGCGTCAACCAGCCGCTTCGCCGCGTTCTTCGCGGGACTCGGCGTCACCGGCGCTGATCCAGAGCAGCACCGCGACCGCGCTGATCGTCGCCGCGTTCGCGGGCCAGGGCCTGATCGGCACGGCGCCCGGCGCTCGCGGTGATGCTCGGCGCCGACGTCGGCACCTCGCTCGTCACGGTGATCCTGTCGTTCGACCTGTCGTGGCTCGCGCCGCTCCTGATCTTCGTCGGCGTCGTGCTCTTCCTCGCGCCGGCAGGCCACCACGTCGGCCGCTTCGGCCGCATCCTGATCGGCCTCGGCCTCATCATCTTCGCGCTGCAGTGGATCTCGCTCGCCGCGAAGCCGATCGTCGCAGGCGGCCGGCGTCAAGGTGATCTTCGCCTCGCTGACCGGCGACGTGCTGCTCGACATGCTGGTCGCCGCGCTGTTCACGATCCTCTGCTATTCGAGCCTCGCCGTCGTGCTGCTGATCGCCACGCTGGCGTCGCTGTCGATGCATCGGCGCTGCCGGTCGCGCTGGGCCTGGTGCTCGGCGCCAACCTCGGCAGCGGGCTGCTCGGCATGCTGTCGACGCTGCGCTCGCCGCCCGAGGCGCGCCGGGTGACGCTCGGCAACTTCCTGTTCAAGCTGATCGGCTGCGTCGCTGGCGATCCCGCTCCTCGGCCACGTCGACGGCGCTCGGATCGACGGGCTGGGGCTCGACGCCGGCGCAGCGAGGTCGTGCTGTTCCACCTCGTCTTCAACGTCGCGCTCGCGCTGCTGTTCATGCTTCTGACCGAGCCGATCGCGCGCGTCGCCGAGCGCCTGCTGCCGGCCGCCGCCCGCCAGACGACCCGGCCAAGCCGCGCCACCTCGACCCGTCCGCGCTCGACACGCCGGCGCTCGCCATCTCCAACGCCGCGCGCGAGGCGCTGCGCATCGGCGACGTCATCGAGGAGATGCTGACCGGCATGCTGACGGTGCTCAAGACCAACGACCGCGAGCTCGCCGAGCGCCTGCGCAAGATGGACGACGTCGTCGACGACCTCTACACGGCGGTCAAGCTCTACCTGACGCAGATCTCGCGCGAAGCGCTGGACGGAGCGGGAGAGCCGGCGCTGGGCGGACATCGTGTCGTTCACGATCAACCTGGAGCAGGTCGGCGACATCATCGAGCGCATCCTCGACCGACATCGAGGACAAGAAGATCGACAAGGGGCGCAACTTCTCCGAGGCCGGGCATGGACGGAGATCTGCGACCTGCACGCGCGGCTGGTCGGCAACCTCCGGCTCGGCATGAGCGTGTTCCTGCAACGGCGACCTGAAGAGCGCGCAGCGAGCTCCTCGCGCAGAAGGTGCTGTTCCGCGACCTCGAGCGCGCCTACGCGGACTCGCACCTCGAGCCGGCTCGCCGGCAACACGCTCGAGAGCATCGAGACGTCGTCGCTGCACCTCGACCTCATCTCCGACCTGCAAGCGCATCAACTCGCACATCTGCTCGATCGCGTACCCGATCCTCGAGCAGGCCGGCGTGCTCGCCCGGACCCGCCTGAAGGAGCCCCGGCGCCCGCCTGCCGCCGGACGACGATCCCGTCGCGCGACCCGCCGCCGCCAAGGGCAGCTGGCAGAAGCGCAAGCCGCGCACCGCATGAGCCGCTGGGCCGCGGTCCGGTCCGAGCGCGCGCGCCGTGTCGCGCCGGATCCGACGCCGCCCGACGCGGCGCGTCCGGGACGTCTTCGCACGCTTCGTCGCGTAGCCCGAATTGGACCTTTCCCTCGGCGTCACGCTGGCCGTGCTTGGCGCGGGACTGCTGCACGCCGCGTGGAACGCGCTGCTCAAGTCGGCGCGCGGCGGCGACCCGCTGCTCGACACGGCGACTGTCGTCGCCGGCTCGACGCTGTGCGCGCTGGTCGCGCTGCCGTTCGTGCCGCTCCCCGCTCATGCCCGCCTGGCCGTTCGCGCTCGCGTCGATCGTCATTCACTTCGCCTACTACGTGACGCTGGCGCAGGCCTATCGCACCGGCGACCTGTCGTTCGCGTACCCGCTGATGCGCGGCACCGCGCCGCTGCTCGTCACGCTGCTCGGCATCGCTGTTCCTGCGCGAGCTGCCGCGCGCCCAGGTGATCGCTCGGCATCGCGCTGATCTGCGCCGGCATCGTCGCCATCGCGTTCGCGCAGCGCCGTCACCATCCGCGCGGCCGCGGTCTACTGGGCGCTCGCCAATGCCGCGATCATCGCCGTCTACACGCTGGTGGACGGCGCCGGCGCGCGCGCGTCCGGCAACGCGCTGGCGTACGTGCTGTGGCTGACGTTCATCGAAGGCATCCCGTTCCTCGCGCTGGATCCGCGCGCACCGCGGACCGCGCGCCACCGACTACATCCGCGCGCAGCTGGCGACGCGGCACTGCTGGGCGGCTGCTGCAGCGTCGCCGCCTACGCGATCGTGCTGTGGGCGATGACGCGCGCGCCGATCGCGGCCGTCGCCGCGCTGCGCGAAACGTCGGTGCTGTTCGCCGCGCTGATCGGCGCGGTGCTGCTGAAGGAAGGCTTCGGCCTGGCGCGGCTCGTCGGCGCGGCGAGCGTGGTCGCCGGCGTGGCCGCGCTGCAAACTCTGAGGAGATCGAAACGATGGCAGCGCTACCGCCCACCCACGCGCAGGTCGTCATCGTCGGCGGCGGCATCGCCGGCGTGTCGACCGCCTATCACCTGACCCAGCTCGGCGTCGAGGACGTGGTGCTGCTCGAGCAGGGCAAGCTCACCTGCGGTACGACGTGGCACGCGGCGGGCCTCGTCGGGCAGACGCGCGCGACGCGCAATGCGACGCGCATGAGCCGCTACGGCATCGAGCTCTACGCGTCGCTCGAGGCGGAGACCGGGCTCGCCACCGGCTGGAAGCAGTGCGGCAGCCTGAACGTCGCCGGCACGCCCGACCGGCTCGACGCTGATGAAGCGCCAGATGGCGCGCGCGAAGAGCTTCGGCATCGAGTTCGACTTCGTCGTCGCCGGCCGACGTGCAGCGGTTCGCGCCGATCCTGCGCACCGACGACCTCGCGGGCGCGGTCTGGATTCCGGGCGACGGCAAGGCCAATCCCACCGACCTCACGCAGTCGCTCGCGAAGGGCGCGCGCAAGCGCGGCGCGCGCATCGTCGAGGGCATCAAGGTCGACGGCGTGTCGCTGCGCAACGGACGGATCGCCGGCGTGCGCTGGCGCGGCGCCGACGGCCACGGCGAGATCGCCTGCGAGACGCTCGCTCAACTGCGGCGGCCAGTGGGCGCGCGAGTTCGGCCGCCGCACCGGCGTCAACGTGCCGCTGTATTCGGCCGAGCACTTCTACGTCGTCACCGCGCCCGATCCCGGGCGTGACCCCGGACCTTCCCGTCATCCGCGATCCGGACGGGTTCATCTACTTCAAGGAGGAAGTGGGCGGCCTCGTGATGGGTGGCTTCGAGCCGGCGGCGAAGCCGTGGAACGTGTCGCCCATCCCGGACGGCTTCGAGTTCCAGCTGCTGCCCGAGGACTGGGACCAGTTCGAAGTGCTGATGACCAACGCGATCCACCGGGCACCGTGCCTCGAGACCGCGCAGATCAAGATGCTGCTGAACGGCCCGGAGAGCTTCACGCTCGACGGCAACTTCATCCTGGGCGAAGCGCCGGAGGTCGCCGGCTACTTCGTCTGCGCCGGGTTCAACTCGGCAGGCATCGCGAACTCCGGCGGCGCCGGCCGCCTGATCGCCGAGTGGATCGTCGGGCGGCGAGGCACCCATCGACGTGTGGGACGTCGACATCCGCCGCTTCGCTCCCCTGCACGCGAATCGCCGCCATCTGGCCGACCGCACGGTGGAGATCGCTCGGTCTCCACTACGCGATGCGCTGGCCGCGCGAGGAACTGGTCACGGTCCGTCCGCTGCGGCGCTCGCCGCTGTACGACCGCCTGCGCGGCAAGGGCGCGGTGTTCGGCACCCGACTCAACTGGGAACGCGCCAACTACTTCCTGCCGGCCGGTGCGCCGACGCCGCCCTATACGCTGGGGACGCCGGACTGGCTTCCGTACGTGCTGGACGAGCAGCGCGCGTGCCGCGAGGACGTCGTCGTGTTCGACCAGACGTCGTTCGGCAAGTTCATCCTCAAGGGACGCGACGCGCTGGCGGTCCTCGACCGCCTTTGCGCCAACGCGATCGACGTGCCGGTGGGCCGCATCGTCTATACGGCGATGCTCAATCCGCGCGGCGGCTTCGAAAGCGATCTCACGATCACGCGCCTCGCGCACGACGCGTTCTTCATCCTGACCGGCTCGGGCCAGACGACGCGCGACGCGAGCTGGATCGAGCGCCACATCGGCGCCGACGAGTTCGCGGCGCTGGTCGACGTGACCTCCGCGTACTCCGTCATCTCGCTGATGGGCCCGAAGTCCGAGGCGCTGCTGCGCACGCTGTCGCCGGACGACCTGACGAAGCGCGGCCTCCCGTTCGGAACGACGGCCGAGATCGACGTGGGCTACGCGCGCTGCCGCGCCGCGCGGATGAGCTACGTCGGTGGACCGGGCTACGAACTCGTGGTCCCCACGGACCAGTGCGTGACGCTCTACGACGCGCTGGTCGGGGCCGGGGGCGCGTTCGGGCTGCGCGACGCCGGCTACTACACGATCGATGCGCTGCGCATCGAGGCGGGACGCCGCGCGTGGGGTGCCGAACTGTCGCCCGACGAGACCCCGTGGGAGGCCGGACTGGGCTACGCGGTGAAGATGGACAAGCCCGCGCCGTTCCTCGGCCGCGATGCACTCGCGCGCCAGCAGCAGGCGGGCGTGAGGAAGCGCCTGGTGCAGTTCACGTTCGATGACCCGTCCGCGTTCCCGTGGGGCGGCGAGCCGATCCTGATGGACGGCCGCAACGTCGGCGAACTGACGTCCGCCGGCTACAGTCGCACGCACGGCCGGGCGGTGGCGCAGGGCTATGCGCGCGCCCTCCCCGACGTCGCGGCGCTGACCGATGCCGCGATCCTCGCGGCGCGCTACGAGGTCGAGATCGCCGGCGTCGCGTTTGCGGTGACCCCGCACTTGCAGTTACGCTGACCCCCCTGCCTTCGGTTCGCCGCTCATGCCCAATCGCCTCGCCAATCCGCCGCCGCGCCGCGGCCGCACGCCCGCCCAGCCCGGCGCGGTCACCGTCCAGGTGCAAAGCCTCACGCGCGGCCTGTCGCTGCTGGAGGCGCTCGCCCGTGCGGAAGGCGGATTGACGCTCACCGATCTCGCACAGCGCGTCACGCTCGCGCCGTCGACCGCGCATCGGCTGCTCGCCACGCTCGAGAAGATGGGCTACGTCTACCAGGGCGGCGAGCTGGGCCGCTGGTACATCGGCCTGCAGGCGTTCACCGTGGGATCGAGCTTCCTCGCCAACCGCGACTTCGTCGCGCAGAGCCACCCGTACATGCGGCGGTTGATGGAGCAGTCCGGCGAAACGGCCAACCTCGGCATCGTCGACGGCACCGAGGCGGTGTTCATCGACCAGGTGCAATGCCGCGAGACGATGCGCACGATCGTCAAGCTCGGCAGCCGCGTCCCGCTGCACGCGTCGGGTGTCGGCAAGGCGATCTTCGCCGCGCTGCCCGACGAGCAGATCGACGCGATCCTCAAGGTCAAGGGACTGCCGCGCATCACCGCGAACACGATCACGTCGCCCGAACGCATGTGGGCGAGCATCCGCGTGATCCGCCAGCGCGGCTGGTCGTTCGACGACGAGGAGCACGCGCTGGCGACGCGCTGTGTCGCCGCGCCGATCTATGACGAGCACGCCGAGGTGCTCGGTGCGATCTCGGTTGCGGGACCCTCGTCGCGCCTGCCCGACGAGCGCATCAAGCAGCTGGGGCCGCTGGTCGCGCACACCGCGGAAGAGCTCACGCAGCGTCTTGGCGGGCATTCGCCGCACGCACGCTAGCGGACAACGGTCACCGCGCCTCCGGTAGCCGCGCGGACTCCGGCGCGCTCCCCCCTGCGGCGGCATCCTCGCCGCTGCCGCATCATCGTCGTCAAGGCGGTTCCCGCGCCTGCCCGCCAACGGGGGGCTGCGACGCCGGTCGCGTGTCGGACGAACACCCCTGCCGAAAGCGTGTCGCGCCGACAGCGGCCGCGCCTCTCGGTGCGTAGATTCGGACCATCGTACCTGTGGGGGCCATCGCCGATCGGGCGAGGCCGTCGCGCACCTGTCCTCGCGCGACCCCCGGCACCACACCGGCACACCGCTCGCTTCAACGGAAGGCATTCGATGAACTCGTCCAGCAGCATTCCCGGTTCGTGGTCGCGCGTCGCAGCCGCACTCGCGCTCGCCATCGCAACGTCGGGCGCCACCACGCTCGCATGGGCCGATCCGCCGTCGCGGATCGCACGCCTGTCGTACTACGCGGGCACTGCGACGTTCTCTCCGGCAGGCGACGATCAATGGGGCGCGGCCGTGCTGAATCGTCCCGTGGCCACCGGCGACCGCCTATGGTCGGATGACGGTGCGCGGGTCGAGCTGACCCTCGACAACGGCGCGCTCTGGCTGGGCGCCGCGACCAGCGTCATCGTCACCAACATCGACGACGCGACCACGCAGTTCCAGCTCCAGCAGGGCACGGTCGAACTGCGCGTGCGCCGGATGGCGCCCGGCAGCATCGTCGAGATCGACACACCCAACCTTGCCTTCCAGGTCACGCGGGCCGGCCGGTACCGGATTTCGGTCGATCCGCAGGACCGCACGACGATCGTCGCCGTGCGCAATGGCAGCGCTGCGGTCTACGGCGAAGGCGCGTCGTACGCGGTCGCGCCGGGCCAGGGCTACCGCTTCTACGGCACCGACCTGCGCGACAGCGAGTTCGTGCCAACGGGCGGCGGCGACCCGTTCGACCGCTTCGTGGTCGAACGCGACGCGCGCTTCAACCAGTCCGCGTCGGCGCGCTACGTGTCGCAGGAAGTGGTGGGGTACGAAGATCTCGATCGCTACGGCACGTGGCGTCCCGCCGGCACCTACGGCAACGTGTGGTTCCCACGGCAGGTCGCGAACGATTGGGCACCGTACCGCCAGGGTCACTGGTCGTGGATCGATCCGTGGGGCTGGACGTGGGTCGACGATGCGCCCTGGGGATTCGCGCCGTTCCACTACGGACGCTGGGCCTACGTCGAGAACCGCTGGGGCTGGGTGCCCGGTCCCATGAATGTTCGTCCCGTCTATGCGCCCGCGCTGGTCGCGTTCGTCGGCGGCGCCAATTTCAGCCTGTCGGTGTCGGCGGGACCCGCCATCGGCTGGTTCCCGCTCGCCCCGCGCGAGGTGTACCGCCCCGCCTACAACGTGAGCCGCGACTACTACCGGCAGGTGAACGTGAGCAACACGGTCATCAACACGACGGTGATCAACAACACGTACGTCTCCAACTTCACGGCAAACAACGTGTCGGCCGGCCGCGAGGTCGACTACGCGAACCTGCGCGCGCGCAACGCGGTCACCGCGGTTCCGCCCGCGGCATTCGCGCAGTCGCTGCCGGTGGCGCGCGCGGCGGTGGCAATGTCGCCGGCGCAGGTCGATCGCGCGCAGGTGCGCAACGTGGCGCAGGTTGCACCCACACGCGCCGCGTTCATCGGCGGCGCGGCCGTGACGCAATCGGTCCCGCCGCGGGTCCGCGAACAGCAGGTGGTCGTCGCGCGCGCGGCACCGCCGCCGCCGCCGGTACCGATCGCGCAGCGGATGCAGGCGCTCGACAAGGACCCGGGCAAGCCGCAGGACCGCGCGGAGATTCGCGCGGAGCGGCCGGCCAGTGCCGGCGCGGCCATGGACCGCAACGTGCGCGTCGTGAACTCCGGCGTGCCTCCTGCCGCCGCCGCGCCGCCCGCGGTGAAGGACTCGTCGCGGACACGTGCGATACCCGCGGATGCGCCACGGCCGAATGAAGGCGCGCAGCGTGCCGGCCCGGGCAATGCGCCCGCCGCACCCCCGTCGGCTATGACCCCGCGTGTACCGGAGGTGCGCGGCGGTCCGGCGAGCGCCGATGACCGAGGTCGCCGCAACGACAGTCCGCCGCCGTCCGCGGCGCAGCAGGCGCCGGGCATCGCGCCAGCGCAGCGTGGCGCGCCGGCGAACGCAGCACAGCCCGTCATGCCGCGTGGCGCCGATGCACGTCCGGCGTCGCCTGCGGCACCGGTGACCGCCGCCCCGCCGACCGTCAGGCCACCCGCACGCGACGATTCTGCCGACAGGGGACGCGCCCAGGCGCAACCGCAGACACAACCTCAGGTGCAGCCCGCTCCCGCACGACCGGATCCGCGCGCCACGCCGCAGGCGTCCCCGCGGACGGATCCCCAGGTGCCGCCTCCGGCGAGAACACGCGACGTCCGCCCCGCGCAGGACGATGCGGCGCGTTCCAACGCGCCGCCCGCGGCGGCGCCGGCACCCGTCGCGCGTCCGCCGGAACCACGCCCCGCCCCCCAGGGGGATCGTGCGCGTGGCGCGCCGCCCCGTGACGCAACGCCGGAACCGCGTACGGCACCGGTACCCGCGCCGGCGCAGCCGAAGGCTTCCGAGTCTCGCCCGCCCGTTCCGCCGTCGCCACCCCAGGCGCGCGCCGCCGAGCCCAAGGCGGCGGCGCCCACGCCCGCCGCTGCACCGGCTGCGGCACCCCCCATCGCCGCACCGCCGGCACGCGGTGCCCCGCCCAGGGCCACGACGCCGTCGGAATCCCGCCGCGACGACAAGGTGGACGACAAGGGCAACGACAAGGCCGACGACAAGCGTGGCGGACAAAAGGGCAAGCCGGATTGATCATGCCTTCCGGGCGCACCAGGAACAAGGCCGGCCCCTCGCGGGGCCGGCGTACACCCGACCCTTCCTTTCGACCCCAGAAGCGAGCCCAAATCCCCATGCGAGCCCTCAAGAACCTCCTGTTGCTGGCAGCCGCCCACGCGCTGCTGGCTTTTTCCGCCACAGCCGCCGCGAGCTACCACACGTACGAGATCGCGCAGTTCTATTCGAACGCCGACGGCACGATCCAGTTCGTGCTGCTGCACGAAAACGCGGGCCTCAATGGCCAGGACCTGCTGGCCGGCCACACGCTGACGGCCACGCACGCCGGCATCGCCAAGACTTTCGTCTTCCCGTCGAACCTGCCGAACACGAACACGGCGGGCCGCTACGTGCTGATCGCGACGCAAGGCTACGTGGATGCCGCCGGCATCGCGGAGTTCGCGACCGTCCGGCCGGACTATGTACTGCCGAACCGGTTCCTGCCGACGGACGCGGGCCTCGTGAACTATGCCGACGTCGATGCGGTGAGCTACGCCGCGCTGCCGATCGACGGGACGCTGGCACTCTTCACGCCATCGACGACCGCGGGCTATGTCGCGACGAACGAGCCGCGCAACTTCGCAGGTGCCGTCGCGAACCTGCCGGCGCTCGCGGTGACCGCGGTCGAGTACTACAGCGCGCGGCTCGACCACTACTTCATCTCCAACCTGCAGCCCGACCTCGATGCGCTCGACAGCGGTCGCATCACCGGCTGGGTACGCACGGGCGGCGCGTTCTACGTCTTTCCGACCGCGACCCCGTTCGCCGGCCCGGTATGCCGCTACTACATTCCGCCGCAGCATGGCGACTCGCACTTCCTCTCCGCGTCAGCCGCGGAGTGCGACGCGATCTTCAGCCGCATCGGCGTCGATCCGAACTACAGCGGCTACATCCAGGAGACGCCGAACGCGTTCTACATCGAGCTGCCCAACACCGTCTCCGGCGCGTGCCCGGTCGGCACGACGGCGGTCTATCGCCTGTGGAATGGCCGCGCCGACTCCAACCACCGCTACACGACGGATCCGAGCGTGAAGGCGCAGATGCAGGGGCGCGGGTACGTCGCCGAAGGCTACGGCCCGGCGGCCGTGGCGATGTGCGCGCCGATCTAGGGAACGTCTGCAAAAGGCGTCCGTCGGGTCCGTGGATGACGTGAAGCCGGCGTTGCGCCTTTTGCAGCCGGCACTGCAACTGCGAGATCAGGCGGCCGCCTTGGGGCGGCCCGGCGACGACCGCCAAAAGAGCGGGCGAAGAAACGAGTGTCGTGCGGCTGGCTGCGTGCGCGTCATCGACGGCGGGACTTTCGCAGAGGTTCCCTAGGCCCGGCAGGACGCCAGGCGAGCGCCGGTCGGGGCGCGTCAGCGCCCCATCATCCGCGCGGCGCGCCGGGCAAGCTCCGGCTGCGGCGCCGGCCGCCACCGCGACAGCAGATCGTCGGCATCGGCGAACTCGTTGCACGTCAGCACCATGTCGCAGCCGGCGGCGACCGCCGCATCCGCCCGCGCGACGATGTCGCCCGCCGTGAGCGCACCCGCCATGCCGAGGTCGTCGGAAAAGACGACGCCGTCGAAGCCAAGGCGCCCGCGGAGGATCTCCTCGATCCACACCGGCGAGTAGCCGGCGGGCAGCGCGTCGATGGCCGGGTAGACGACGTGCGCGGGCATTACTGCCTCGAGACCCTCCCGCGCGAGCACCGCGAACGGAACGAGATCGTTCGCCAGCAGCTCGGCGAGCGGACGCTCGTCCACGGGCACCTCGAGATGCGAATCGGCGGCGACGAAGCCGTGCCCCGGAAAGTGCTTGCCCACCGCCGCGCACCCGCCGGCGTTGAGCCCCCGGCGCAGGCACACGGCCAGGTGCGCGACCGCGTTCGGATTGCCGTGGAACGCGCGGTCGCCGATGACGGAGCTCGCCCCGAAATCGAGGTCGAGGACCGGCGTGAAGCTGAAGTCGACGCCATGCGCGCGCAACTCGCGCGCGATGGTCTCGCCGAGCCGGTGGGCCTCCGCAGCCGCGGCCGCGACGTCGCGGTCCCACAACTCGCCCAGCGCGCGCATCGGCGCAATCGCGGTGAAGCCTGTGCGGAAGCGTTGTACCCTGCCGCCCTCGTGATCGACGCACACCAGGAGCGGCGGCGAGCGCAGCCCGTGGATCTCGGCGGCAAGGGAGGCCAGTTGCGCACCGTCGGAGAAGTTGCGCGAAAACAGGATGACGCCGCCGACGAGCGGATGCAGCAGACGCTCCCGGTCCGCGGCCGTCAGCGTCAATCCTTCGACGCCCAGCACCACAGGTCCGTGCGGCAGATTCGCGATGCTCATGGGATTACCTTCGTGCTGCGCACTCCGGTATTCGCCCTCGGGGCGGCCCTTCGGGCTCATGCGCCATCCTTCGGCGTGCCGCTGGCGGCCGCCTCGCGCAGCAGCGTCTTCATCTCCCGCACCGCCTCGCGCAGCCCCACGAACACGGCGCGGGACACGATCGCGTGCCCGATGTGCAGTTCCCGCACGCCCGGCAGCATCGCGACCGGCTGCACGTTGAAATAATTGAGCGCGTGGCCCGCGTTGAAACGCATGCCGAGCGCGCGGATCGCCGCGCCCGCGACGCGGATGCGCTCGAGCTCCGTCACCACGGCGGGACTCTGCGGATCGCGGCCCTTGGCATGGAACGCGTGCGCATACGGGCCCGTATGGACTTCGCACACGCGCGCACCGATCCGCGCCGCCGCCTCGACCTGCGCCAGCTCCGCATCGATGAACACCGACGTCATGATCCCGGCATCCGCCAGCCGCGCGACGACACCGGCAAGCGTCGCCTCCTGCCCGGCGACATCGAGTCCGCCTTCGGTCGTGATCTCGTGCCGGCCTTCCGGCACCAGCATCGCCATCTCCGGACGCAATGCGCACGCGATGCCGGTCATCTCGGCCGTGGCCGCCATCTCGAGGTTGAGCTTGATGTGGACGAGCTCGCGCAGGCGACGCACGTCCTCGTCCTGGATGTGCCGCCGGTCCTCGCGCAGGTGCACGGTGATGCCGTCCGCGCCACCGAGATGCGCCTCGACGGCCGCCCACACCGGGTCGGGCTCATACGTGCGGCGGGCCTGGCGCAGCGTGGCGACGTGGTCGATGTTGACACCGAGTTCGATCAAGGGGCGGATCCTTCCTCGTCCAGCGCGAACAGGTCGCGCACGATGCGGCGGCTGAAGATGCGCTTTTCCTCGAGATAGTGGTCGAGCACCTCGCGCATCAGCCGCTTCGCCTCCGCCGCGGTCTCCGCATCAGGAAAGACCTGCGTCGTCAGCGCGACCAGCGTCGCGCCGCGCACGATGGGCCCGCGCGCGTCCGGCTCGCGCGCCACCAACGTGGCGGCGACCCGCTGCGGGCCGCGCTCGAACTGGTAATGGTACCTGCCGTCCGGAACGACGGGCTCGCCCGATTGCACGTCGTGCGTGAGCGCCAGCGCGTAGCCCATCTCGGCCAGCAGGCGCATCTCGAACCGCCGCAGCACCACCGCCTGTTCCGACGCACCGGGTCGCTCCGTCAGCGCGGCGAGCGCAGCCGCGTACTCGGCGAAGAGCGTCGGGTGCGGATCCTCGCGCGCCAGCAGCTTCAGCAGCAGTTCGTTCACGTAGAAGCCGGCGAGCAGCGCGGACCCGCACGGCAGCGGCATGCCGCCCCGCCACTCGGCCTTCATCAGCGTCTTCAACTCGCCGGTCCCCGCCCACGACAGCGTGAGCGGCTGGAATGCCTGCAGCAGGCCCCGCGTCTCGGAGCGGGGACGCTTGGCGCCGCGCGCAACCATTGCGACCCGGCCGTGATTGGCGGTGAACGCCTCGACGATGAGGCTCGTCTCGCGGTACGGGTAGGCATGCAGCACGAAGGCCGGCTCGTCGTCGCGCCGCTGCGCCGGTTGGCGGGTTGCCATCGCGGCCGTCAGTAACCGAAGCGCGCGAGCGACGCGTCGGTGTCGGCCCACCCCCGCTTCACGCGCACCCACACCTCGAGGTAGACCTTGCCGCCGAACAGACGCTCCATGTCCGCGCGCGCCTGCGATGCGATGGCCTTCATGCGGGCGCCGCCCTCGCCCAGCAGGATCGCGCGCTGGCTCGTCTTGTCGACGTACACCGTCGCGTGAATGCGCCGCAGCGCGCCGTCCATCTCGAACTGCTCGATGCCGACGGTCGTCGCATAGGGAATCTCGTCGCCCAGCAGGCGAAAGATCTTCTCGCGGATGAACTCGGCGGCGAGGAAGCGCTCGTCGCGATCCGTCAGGTCGTCGGCCGGGTACAACGGCGGCGACTCGGGCAGCCGGAGGGCGATCTCGTCGCGCAACTGCGTCAACTGCGTGCCGCGATCGGCGGATACCGGCACGATCGCGGTGAACGCGAACAGCGCGGCAACCTCGGCCAGACGGGGCAGCAGCGCGGACTTGTCGCCGACGAGGTCGATCTTGTTCACGGCGGCGATCACCGGCGTGTGCGACGGCAGCAGCTTCGCGACCGCGCGGTCCGCTTCGGTGATGCGCGTGGCGTCGACGACGAGCACCACGACGTCGACGTCGGAGAGCGTCTCGCGGACTGCCTTGTTCAGATGGTCGTTGAGGCGCGATCGATGGCGCGTCTGGAATCCGGGCGTGTCGACGAACACGAGTTGCGCGTCGGTGGCCGTCGCGATGCCCACGATCCGGTGCCGCGTGGTCTGCGGCTTCTTCGAGGTGATGCTGATCTTCTCGCCGACGAGCGCGTTCATCAGCGTCGACTTCCCCACGCTCGGGCGGCCGACGATCGCAACGTGGCCGCACCGGAATCCGGCCGGCACGGTTTCAGCGGGAGCCACGAACGGTTCCCGGATACCGCGTTGCAAGGAGCGCCCCGGCGGCTTCGGCGGCCGCCTGTTCCGCCGCGCGGCGGCTGCCGCCGGCGCCCGGGATCGCGAGCGAGAGATCGGCGATCCGGCATTCGACGTCGAAATGCTGCGCGTGCGCCTCGCCGGACGTCGCGGTGACCACGTACTCGGGCACCGCCATCCGGCGCGCCTGCAGCCACTCCTGCAGGCGCGTCTTGGGGTCCTTGCCGAGCAGCGCCGGATCGAGGTCGGCGAGCACGTCGCCGTAGCACGTGCCGACCACCAGGCGCGCCGCCTCGAACCCGCCGTCGACGAAGACGGCGCCGAACAGCGCTTCCAGTGCGTCGGCGAGGATCGACGGCCGCTCCGCGCCGCCGCTGCGCAGTTCGCCCTCGCCCAGCAGGATCTGCGAACCGAGTCCCAGACGCCGCGCGACGCGTGCGAGCATGTCCTGGTTGACGAGCGCCGCGCGCACGCGCGAGAGATCGCCTTCGGGAAGCGCGGGAAACCGGTCGTACAGGAAGCGCCCGATCACGCAGTTCAGCACCGCGTCGCCGACGAACTCGAGGCGCTCGTTGTGCGAGCTGCCGTGGCTGCGGTGGGTCAGCGCGTGCCGGAGCAGGTCGGGCTGCGCGAAGGTGTATCCCAGCTGCGCACGGAGCGTTTCGGACATCCGGCTTGCGACCGCTACCGCGATGCGGACGCGTCGAACTCGAGCAGGACGCTCACGTTGCTGACGATCGGCAGTCGCTTCTCCCAGCTGGCCGACGCGGTGATCTTGTTGCCTTCGCGCGTCACCTCGACGTCCCGCGCCGAAACCGCCTCGGCATAGTCCGCGTTGAGCCGGCGCTCCACGGCGCGGCGGATCGTCGCCGGAGACAGGTCGTTGGAGTCCGCGAGCGCGCCTTCCAGCGCCTTCTGGACCGTGTAGTACTCGATGTAGGACGGGATCATGCGGAACGCCAGCATCGCAACGACCAGCAGCACGGCCGCCACGAACAGGAATCCCATCATCGACAGTCCGCGCTGCGCGCCGCGCATTGGGGTCTTGTTCATCGTCGTCATGTCAGTTGGCCTCGTCGCTAGCGGATGCCGCTACCGATACGCTTGAATGCCAGGCTCGAAATGTCATCCCAGTTGAACCAGATGAAGAACGCCTTGCCGCGAATGTGATCGTCCGGTACGAAACCCCAATAGCGGCTGTCGTCGCTGTTGTCGCGGTTGTCGCCCATCATGAAATAGTGGCCGGCCGGGACCTTGCACGTGAAACCGCGGTCATTGTAGTCGCAATTCTCGCGCCCCGGGAACGGTCGGACGTTCTGCGGGTACACCGGCGCCGCCTGCGGATTCGTGCCGATCGTGTACGTATGGGTCGTCGCGTCGTTGCTGGCGGTCTCGTCGAACTTCTCCAGCGTCTCGAAGCGGAGGTTCTCGAGGTAGCTGTACGTGCCGTCCCGGACCTGCGGCAGCGGCTTGCCGTTGACGGTCAGCTGCTTGTCCCGGTAGCTCACGACGTCGCCGCCGACGCCGACGACCCGCTTGATGAAGTCCTGGCTGGGGTTGACCGGGTAGCGGAAGACGACCACGTCGCCGCGCGCCGGTTCGGACATCGGCACCACCTTCGCCTCGACGATCGGCAGGCGCAGGCCGTACACGAACTTGTTGACGAGGATGAAGTCGCCGACCTCGAGCGTGGGGCGCATCGAGGACGACGGAATCTTGAACGGCTCGGCGATGAACGAGCGCAGCAGGAAGACCACCAGCAGGACCGGGAAGAAACTCGCCGCGTACTCGACCCACGCCGGTTCCGGCGAGTCGGGCGCCCGGCGCCTGGCGAAGTACACGCGGTCGACGAACCAAAGCACGCCGGTCGCGAGCGTGAGCAGGAAAAGGATCAGCGCGAAGTTCATCGTTGTAGGTCAATCGTTGCGGTCGGGGCGGATTGTGCCACGCGCGTGCGGGAACGCGGCCGCCGTTCGGCCCCTGCCCGTCGCGGCTCGTCTACTTGTCGCCTACCTGCAGGATCGCCAGGAAGGCCTCCTGCGGGATTTCGACGCTGCCGACGGACTTCATGCGCTTCTTGCCGGCCTTCTGCTTCTCGAGGAGCTTCTTCTTGCGCGAGATGTCGCCGCCGTAGCATTTGGCGAGCACGTTCTTGCGCATCGCCTTGATCGTCTCGCGCGCGATGATGTTCGCGCCGATCGATGCCTGCACCGCGACGTCGAACATCTGGCGCGGGATCAGCGAGCGCATCTTGGCCGCAACCTCGCGGCCGCGGTACATCGACACCGAGCGATGCACCATCACCGACAGCGCGTCGACACGCTCGCCGTTGATCAGGATGTCGAGCTTGACGACGTCGGCCGCGCGGAACTCGCGGAACTCGTAGTCGAGCGACGCGTACCCGCGCGACACCGACTTCAGCTTGTCGAAGAAATCCATCACGACCTCGGCCATCGGCAGCTCGTAGGTCAGCATCACCTGCCGGCCCAGGTACTGCATGTTCTTCTGCGCGCCGCGCTTTTCCGTGCACAGCGTGATCACGGGACCGACGTACTCCTGCGGCATCAGGATCGTCGCCGTGATGATCGGCTCGCGGATCTCCTCGACCCGGGACAAGTCCGGCAGCTTCGACGGGTTCTCGATCTCGAGCACGGTACCGTCGCGCATCAGCACCTGATAGATGACGGTCGGCGCCGTCGTGATCAGGTCCATGTCGTACTCGCGCTCGAGCCGCTCCTGCACGATGTCCATGTGCAGCAGGCCGAGGAAGCCGCAGCGGAAGCCGAAGCCCAGCGCCTGCGACACCTCCGGCTCGTAGTGCAGCGACGCGTCGTTGAGCTTCAGCTTGTTGAGCGCGTCGCGCAGCGCCTCGTACTGGTTCGACTCGACGGGGTAGAGCCCCGCGAACACCTGCGGTTTCACGTCCTTGAAACCGGGCAACGCGGCCGCCGCGGGCCGGTTGGCCAGCGTGACGGTGTCGCCGACCTTCGCGGCGTCGATTTCCTTGATGCCCGCGATGATGAAGCCCACGTCGCCGGCCGAGAGCTCGTCGCGCGCCACCGACTTCGGCGTGAACACGCCGACCTGCTCGCAGTTGAACGTGGACCCCTGCGCCATCAGCAGGATCTTGTCCCTGGGTTTGAGCGTGCCATCGAACACCCGCACCAGCATCACGACGCCGACGTAGTTGTCGAACCACGAGTCGATGATGAGCGCGGACAGCGGCTTGCCGGCGTCGCCGGAGGGCGGCGGAACCTTGGCGATGACCGCCTCGAGGATGTCGTCGATGCCGATGCCGTTCTTGGCACTCGCGCGCACGGCGTCCGTCGCGTCGATGCCGATGATGTCCTCGATCTCGTCGATCACGCGCTCGGGATCCGCCGACGGCAGGTCGACCTTGTTGAGGACGGGAATCACTTCGACGCCCTGCTCGATCGCCGTATAGCAGTTGGCGACGGTCTGCGCCTCGACGCCCTGCGACGCGTCGACGACCAGCAGCGCGCCTTCGCAGGCCGCCAGCGAACGCGAAACCTCGTAGGCGAAGTCGACGTGGCCCGGCGTGTCGATCAGGTTGAGCGAGTACGTGAGGCCGTCGCGCGCCTTGTAGGACAGCGCGGCCGTCTGCGCCTTGATCGTGATGCCGCGCTCGCGCTCCAGGTCCATCGAGTCGAGCACCTGCTCGCTCATCTCGCGCTCGGACAACCCGCCGCAGCGCTGGATGAACCGGTCGGCGAGCGTCGACTTCCCGTGGTCGATGTGGGCGATGATCGAGAAATTGCGGATATGGCGCAAAAGAATGCCTGGCGAAAAAAGCGGTCGCGGAAACGTCAGACGACACCCGCGAGTGCCGTCCTGGGGGCCCTCCGGGGACGCCGGGCGGCAAGCGCCAGAACGCGATAGGAAGGCTACGGAAAACGTTGAATTTTAACAGATTCCATCCCGACGCGCGAATCGCACCAACGCCGCCTCGACGGCCGCCGCGTCGAGGCGGTAATGGCACAGCTCCGCACCGTCGGCGGGCGTGCCGAGCAGCAGCACCGGCACCCGCTCGCCGAAGGCCGCCTCGAGTTCCGGAACCGCGTCGACGTCGATGACGTGGACGGTCGCGCCGTGGCGCTGCGCGATGGACGCGAGCGCGTCGTGCATCTCGTCGCAGAGGTGGCAGTAGGAGCGGGAGAGGAGCGTGAGAAGGGGCGTGGTCATCCGCGAAGTCTACCCACCCTCACCCCAGCCCTCTCCCGCCGGAGGCGAGAGAGGGGGAAGTCATGCAAGCGGCGGGAACAATGGTGGGCATCGAACGGCGTCCGCATCCCGCCAAGTTTCGACGAGGCTGTCAGCGTGCAAGCGCGCGCTACCGAACTGCGCGCGCAGCGCGCTCATGATCGGCGCGCTTCGTGCCGTTGCCGCACGGAAACCGCCCGGCCGTCCGAAGGTTTTCGTGCTGACCGATTCGGCGCGGAATCGTGCGGACGCCTTACCCGCACGATTTCGCGACGTGCAGCTACTCGCCGTTGAGCGCGCGCAACGTCGAGAAGAACTGCTGCTCGCCGCGCTTCAGCTGCAGCGTCACCGACGCCCCCTTGTCGACCTTCGCGAGCGCATCGTTCACCTGCGCGGCGCTCTTCGCCTCGGTCGACTGGCCGCCGCGCACGATCGCGATGATCACGTCGCCCGGCTGCACGTTGCCGCGCACGGTCGGCGCGACGTCGTCGACCGCGACGCCGGCCTTCACGTCGGCTTCCTTCTTCTGCTCGTCGGTGAGGTCGGACAGCACGAGGCCCATCTTGTTGGGCTTCGCCTTTTCCTTGGGCGCCGGGGATCCGCGTCGCGGTTGCGTGGCGGCGTCGTCCTTCATCTCGGCAACGGTGACCGACAGGTCCTTCTGCGTGTTCTTGCGCCAGACGCTGATCGCGATCTTGCTGCCCGGCTTCACCGCCGAGATGATCCGCGGCAACTCCTGCGAGGACTTCACGTCCTTGCCGTCCGCCTTGATGATGATGTCGCCGACCTCGATGCCGGCCTTCGCCGCGGGCCCGTCCTTCTCGACGCCGTTGACCAGCGCGCCGCGCGGCGCACCGAGCCCGAACGCCTCGGCCTCCTCCTTGCTGACCTGCTGGATCTGCACGCCGATGCGGCCGCGCGTCACGCGGCCCTTTTCCTTCAGCTGCGCGACGGTGTTCATTGCGACGTCGATCGGAATGGCGAACGCGAGGCCCATGTAGCCCCCCGTGCGCGAATAGATGAGCGAGTTGATGCCGACGACCTCGCCCTTCATGTTGAAGAGCGGCCCGCCCGAGTTGCCCGGGTTGATCGCGACGTCGGTCTGGATGAACGGGACCAGGTTTTCCTGCGGCAGGTCGCGCCCCTTCGCGCTGACGATGCCCGCGGTCATCGTGTTCTCGAGGCCGAACGGCTTGCCGATCGCGACGACCCACTCACCCACCTTGAGCTTGTCCGGATCGCCGATCACGACCTTCGGCAGGTCCTTCACCTCGATCTTGAGCAGCGCGATGTCCGTGCGCTTGTCGGTGCCGACGACCTTGGCCTTGAACTCGCGCTTGTCGGAGAGCCGCACCGTCACCTCGTCCGCGCCGTCGACGACGTGGGCGTTGGTGATGACCGATCCGTCGCTGCCGATGATGAAGCCGGAGCCGACGGCCTGGGCCTCCGGCTCGCGTTCCTGTCCGCGCCGCGGCGGCACCTGGCCGAAGCGGCGGAAGAATTCATAGAACGGATCGTCCTCGGAGAGTTCCGGCATGCCGCCGCGCCCTCGGCGCGCCTTCTGCGTGACGTCGATCGACACGACCGTCGGGCCGTTCTTCTCGTAGAGGTCGGTGAAATCCGGCAAGCCCGCGCGGACCTGGCCCGACGCGGCGGGGGCGAGCCCCAGCGAGAGGGCGAAGGCGAGCGCACCGGCAACGACGCCGGGACGGACAGCGGAGTGCATGAACATGGAGTTCCTCGTACGAATGGTGGAGTGGTCGCGAAGCGATACGACCGTCGACCGGCTAGCGCCGGCTGACGGACTGGGCGATCTGGCGCACGGTCGTCGGCGGCGCCTCGCCGAGCACGGTCACGAGGTAGGCATCGTTGCGTGTGCTGAATACGTTGATGCCGCCGGCCTGCGTCAGGCCGATCTGCGTCTGCGTGACGGTCAGCGGCTCGACGAACACGCTGACCGCGACCAGTCCGTCGGAGTAGACGATGTGGGCGACCGGTTCGCGCTTGCCGGGCAGCGTGCGGAAACCTTCCATGATCTTCGCGAAGCCGGCGGGCACCTTGCCCACGGCCCATCCGGTATCGTTGAGGACGACCTCTCCCCCGCCGCCCTGCTTGACCTTCCAGTCCGACGGCACCGAGGTCCAGGACGGCTTGACGCTTTCCTTGTCGATCTTCGCGTTGACGGTCACGTCGGAGAACGCGAACTGCTCGACCACTTCGCCGCGCTCGTTGACGAGGCGCGCCTTGAGCAGCAGTCCCGTGGTGGCGTCCGACCAGAACTTGTGGCCGTAGCGCAGGCCGTCCTTCGGCTCGAAGCTCACGACGTCCGCCGTATGGCCGGCGATGCGCTCGCCGCCGACGATGCGGAATTCGTAGTACTGCGAGAGATTGCGGATCTGCTCCGCCGACAGCGACGGGAACACGTTGCGGAACGTGCGCGGCTCGATGCGGACGATCTTCGCGTCGGGAAAGTAGAAGCGGACTTCGCCGCCCGTGCGGACGATCTCGCGCGCGGGACCATCGAGGCTCAGGAGCTTCTCCCACTCCTGGCCGCCCTCGTTCAGGTGCGCGAGGCGGAACGTGTCGACGCGCGGGCCGTTCTGGTACACGACCGTGCCGGTGTAGTTGAGCGTGCGCGCAGCCTGCGCCACCCGGGCGAGCCACTGGCCGGCGTCCTCGGCCAGCGCGGCCGGCGCCGCGGCCAGGACCGCAACGAACAGGCAGGCGGAAGCCGCGCGCTGGAGAACGCGCGGCGCAAAGGACCACACTTGCATCATCGGATCGTTCGCAGTCTTCTAGGGACGGGAATCGGGACCCGCGGCCGCGACCGCGCGCAGGTACGGTCCGCCGACCTGCATCGCCGTCGCCGGCGAGTATTCCTGGTGCGCGATCAGGTAGTCCGCCGGCAGTTGCGAAGCCGGCGTCACCTGCGCCGCGCGAACGGTCGCGGCCTCGCGTGCCTTGGCCACGGCCGTGGGCGGCACGTCGACCATCGAGAACGCGGTCCAGCCGACGACCGTCACGGCCGCCAGCGTGGCGGCGACGGCCCACGCGAATGTCGCGGGCTGCGCGCTGCGCGACGAGCGCTGCGGCGCGAGCACGGTCGGCTCCGCCGCCAGCGCCTCCCGGAAGCGGCTCCCGAAGCCGCTGGCCACACCGGCTGTACCGCGCAGGTGGTCGCCGATCGCGTGGTAGCACGCCCACGTCTCCAGCGCCTCGTCGGACTTCATCGCGGCCAGGCAGCGCTCGAATTCGACGTCATCGAGTTCACCGTCCATCAGTCGCGAAATATTCTCGTTCATCACCATCTCCGGTTCTCGTCGGTGCCGAGCTGCGGCCGCAGTTCGGCGGCGATCGCTTCCCGCGCGCGGAAGATCCGGGAGCGCACGGTGCCGATCGGACAATTCATCACTGCGGCAATTTCCTCGTAACTGAGACCTTCGATCTCGCGCAAAGTTATGGCGGTGCGAAGATCTTCGGGCAAGGCATCCATCGCGCGATTGACCGTGGCCGCGATCTGCTTGCCGATCAGCTCGTCCTCCGGTGTCGCACTGTCCCGCAACTGCTCTGCTTCCTCGAAACCTTCCGCCTCCTCGTTGTCGAAGGAGGTCGTCGTCGGCGCGCGGCGCCCCATCGCGACCAGGTAGTTCTTCGCCGTGTTGATCGCGATGCGATACAGCCACGTGTAGAACGCACTGTCGCCGCGGAAGCTCGGGAGCGCGCGATAGGCCTTGATGAAGGCTTCCTGCGAAACGTCCTCCACCTCCGCCGGGTCGCGGACCAGCCGCGACAACAGCCGCCCCAGCTTGCGCTGGTACTTCATGACCAGCAGCTCGAACGCGCGCTTGTCGCCGCGCTGTGCCCGCTCCACGAGCTGCTGATCGACTTCGCGATCACCCATTCGCGGGTATTCCCTGATTCATTTCGTTGTTATCCCGCCGAACGGCAGGTGCGGCAGCCGGCAGCTCCAGGTCCAACCCGGACCCTTCCAACGGGTCGGGGCCGCAGCTCGCGCTTGTCGTAACAGACTGTTTCACGTGCCTTAAGTTCATTGGGTCGATGCGAATGGCGGCATGGACAGCCGTCGGTCGCATTTGTCCAGGACAACCACGGATCGCACCTCGCCGGTCACGATGCCCCGGTAGTTGCGCACGGCGGGCTGCCCGAGTTCCGCGAGCGCCGCACGGGCGGGCCCATCCAGCAGCCCGAGTTGCTCGAGCGTCGCGACGGTGGCCGGATGCAGGCCGCGGCGATTGCCGTCCGCCACCTTGAGCGCGATGCCCAGGCCGCGGCTGCGCACGCCGATGGCCTGCACGCCTTCGGCGCCGACCTTGGTGACCCAGTCGCCGCGCCCGGCCGTCATCAACGCGAGATCGCTGCGACCCTCCCCCGAGACCATCTCGGGATGCGCGGTCATCGCGTCCGCGAGCGTGCGGGGCGCGGCGCCGTAGGCGGGATCCACGTCCGCCGTCGCGAGCCGCGCGAACGCGAGTGCCAGGTTGTGCAGCGGCACCGCGTAGTTCGGCGCCGAGCACCCGTCGATGCCCGCGACCAGGGCCGCTTCCGGGACCGCCGTGAAGTGCGCGACCGCGCGCCGGATCTCGCGCTGCAGCGGATGGGCGAAGTCGAGGTAGTCGCGCTTTTCGTAGCCGCAGGCGGTGCAGTGCGCGAGCATGCCGCTGTGCTTGCCCGAGCAGTTGTGCGCAAGCGGCGAGTACGGCGGCGGCGGCGGCACCTGCCCGTTGACTTCGTAGTAGCCGGGGGCGTGCGTGCCGCACTGGAGTTCGTCGGCCGTGTTGCCGGCCTTCGCGAGCATGCGCGCCGCCGCCTCCACATGCCTCGGCTCGCCGCTGTGGCTCGCGCACAGCAAGGCGACCTCGGGCGACGTGTAGCCGAAGCGTTCGATGCCGCCGGCCGCGGCGAACGGCAGTGCCTGCAGCGGCTTCAGCGCGCTGCGCGCGAACGTGAGCGATGCCGGATCGCCGGCCGCGAACAGGAGGCGGCCGGCGGCATCGACGACCGCGACCGAGCCCGCATGCACGCTCTCGACCGTCGTACCGCGGGTGACGACCGACAACGGGACGTGCGCGGCAAAGGTGGCGTGGGGAACGGGTGCGACGCGGGCATCGAGGGCGGGTGGGCTGTGAAAGCCTGCAATTATCGCCTATCCGCGCCGCGTGACCGGTCTTTGCGCTTTCGCTCGCGGTTCCGCCCACCGCGGCGGGGCGCCAAAGACAATGAGGGTCGGACTCGAATTGAAGTGTTACCTCAATTCGAGTCCGACCCTCATTGGCCGGCTCAGGTCCTGCCGGCGAGTGCGTTGCGGATCTGCTCGAGCGCGCCCGGGTCCTCGATCGTCGTGAGATCCCCCGGATCGCGGCCTTCCGCCAGCGCCTGCAGCGACCGGCGCAGCAGCTTGCCCGAGCGCGTCTTGGGCAGCATCGCGACGAAGTAGACGGCGCCCGGCCGCGCGATGGCGCCGAGTTCGCGATCCACCGTGTCCATGACCTCCTTGCGCATCGCCGCGACGCCCTCGGGCGTGGCGACCCGCGCCGGGTCCTTCACGACGGCAAAGGCGACCGGCACCTGCCCCTTCAGCGCGTCCGCGACGCCGACGACGGCCACTTCGGCAATTCCCGAGTGTGCCTGCACCGCTTCCTCGATCTCCCGCGTGCCCAGGCGATGGCCGGCGACGTTGATCACGTCGTCGGTCCGGCCGAGCACGAAGTAATAGCCGTCAGCGTCGCGCGTCGCCCAGTCGAACGTCGAGTAGACGAGCCGGTCCGTGAACGTGCCGAAGTACGTGCTGACGAAGCGCTTGTCGTCGCCCCATACCGTGGTCATGCAGCCCGGCGGCAACGGCGGCGTGATCGTCAGCACGCCCTTCTCGTTGGCGCCCACCTCCTCCCCGGTGCTCTCGTGCAGCAACCGCACGTCGTAGCCCGCGGCGGGGAACGACGGACTGCCGAACTTGCGCGGCGTGTCCTCGACGCCCAGGTGCGCCGACAGGATCGGCCAGCCGGACTCGGTCTGCCAGTAGTTGTCGATGATCGCGACGCCGCCCAGCGAATCGGACACCCAGCGCGCGGTCGGTTCGTCGAGCGGCTCGCCGGCGAGGAACAGGTACTTGAGCGTCGAGTGGTCGTATTTCCTCATGAACGCCGGATCCTGCTTCTTCAGCACGCGGATCGCGGTGGGCGAGCTGAACATCGTCTTGACCTTGTGGTCCGCGACGATCTTCCACCAGATCGCCGGGTCCGGGCGGATCGGCAGGCCCTCGTACATGATCGTCGTCGAGCCGTTGATGAGCGGCCCGTAGATGATGTACGAGTGGCCGACCACCCAGCCGATGTCGCTGGTCGTGAACATCGTCTCGCCGGGCGCGACGCAGAAGATGTCGCGCATCGACATGGCCAGCGCGACCGCGTACCCGCCGGTGTCGCGCTGCACGCCCTTCGGCTTGCCCGTCGTGCCCGACGTGTACAGGATGTACGACGGCTCGCTCGACTCCAGCCACGCGACCGGCACCTGCGCGTCCATGCGGGTCGCCCGCTCCGCCGCGTAGTCGACGTCGCGCCCGGCCACGCGCGTCATCGCCGGGTCGAGGCCGCGATCGACGATCAGCACCTTCGCGGGCGGCTCCTGCGCGAGCCGGCACGCCTCGTCCACCAGGTGCTTGTAAGGCACCGCCTTGCCGCCGCGCATGCCGGCGTCGGACGTCACCATCACCTTCGGCTTCGCATCGTCGATGCGGGTGGCAAGGCTCGCCGCGGCGAAGCCGCCGAACACCACCGAATGGATCGCGCCGATGCGCGCGCACGCGAGCATCGCGAACACCGCCTCCGGGATCATCGGCATGTAGACGAGCACGCGGTCGCCGCGACCGACGCCCAGCGCCTGCGAGGATCGCCGCGAAGCGGTTCACCTCCGCCGCCAGCTCGCGGTACGTGTAGCGCGATTCCTGCCCGGTCTCGGTGGACAGGTACACGATCGCCGCCTGGTCCCCCCGCGTCGCGAGATGGCGGTCCACCGCGTTGTGGCAGAGGTTCGTCTTCCCGCCGACGAACCACTTCGCGAACGGCGGGCGCGAATAGTCGAGCACCGACGAGAATGGCGTCTGCCAGTCGATCAGCGCGGCCTTCTCGCGCCAGAATGCATCGCGATCGGCGAGCGAGCGCCGGTGGTACTCGGAATATGCGGACATGCTCTTTGGACCTCCTCCGTTGCGTTGTCTTGTTCTGCGCGCAGAAAACACGCACGCCGCGCCCGCAGGACGCCGGCCGGTGCACACCGGAATCCTAGGCGCGACCGCTTACGCGAACCTTGCGCAGGCGCAAGGGACGCCGTGCCGGACGGGCCGTCTGTCGCGCGCCTATCCGCCGTGCGGGTCGGGGGCGATCCGCACCACGGTGCGGCCGCGCACCAGCCCCTTCACGTACGCGTCGAAGTGCGTCGGCAACTCGTCGAAGTCGATCGTCCGCACGGAATCGTGCACGCGGTCCGGCCGCCATTCGACGGCAAGCCTGTTCCAGATCCGCTGCCGCATGCCCATCGGGCAGTTGACGCTGTCGACCCCCAGCAGGTGGACGCCGCGCAGGATGAACGGCATCACCGTCGTATCGAGCTTGAAGCCGGCGGCGAGTCCGACCGACGCGACGACGCCGCCGATCTTCTGCATCGACAGCAGCCAGGCGAGGATGTCGCCGCCCAGATTGTCGATCGCGCCCGCGTACGTCGCCCGGTCCAGCGGTCGGACCTTGGCGAGGTCGAGCGATTGCCGCAGCAGCACCTCGCGTGCGCCGATGCCCTTCAGGTACTCCGCCTCCTCGCCCTTGCCGGTGATCGCGACGACGTGATAGCCGAGCTTCGCGAGGATCTCGACCGCCACCGATCCCACACCGCCGGTGGCCCCGGTCACCGCGACCGGCCCGCTCTCCGGCACCAGTCCGTTGTGCTGCATCTGCATGATCGCGAGCCCCGCAGTGAAGCCCGCGGTGCCGAGCGTCATCGCGTCGAACGCCGTCATGCTCTCGGGCCGCCGGACGATCCAGTCGGCGGGCACCCGCACGTGCTCCGCGTAGCCGCCATCGTGGCTCACGCCCATGTCGTAGCCGGTGACGATGACCTTGTCGCCCGACTTGAACCGCTTGTCCGCCGACGACTCCACCGTGCCCGCCATGTCGACGCCGGCGTTGCACGGGAACTTGCGCATGATCCTGCCGGTGCCGTTGTACGACAGCGCGTCCTTGTAGTTGATCGTCGAGTACTTGGTCTTGATGACCACCTCGCCGGGATCGAGTTCGTCGGTCGTCATCTCGACGAACCGGCTCGCCACGACGCCGTTCTCCTCGAACGTGCGGTAGGCCTTGAACTTGGGCATGCGATTCTCCTTCGGGTTGCGGATGGGATGTCAGGCGGGAATGGGAATGTTCGCGGTGCCGGCGGCGTGCGGCAGCGCCATGTACTCGTGGGTGCGCATCTCGGTCAGGCGGCTGACCGTGCGCGGAAATTCCTGCGCATTCGGCCCGGCCAGGTACAGCGCGTCGGCCGGCGCCGCAGCCGACGCGACGAGCTTCACGCGTTGCTCGTAGAGGATGTCGATGAGCCAGGTGAAGCGTCGCGCGAGGTCGCCCTGCCCGGGACCGAGCACCGGGATGTCGGACAGGAACAGCACGGCGTAGCGCTGCGCCAGTTCGAGGTAATCGCGCTGCGAGCGCGGCCCGTCGCACAGCGCCGCGAAGTCGAACCACACGGCGCTGCCCGCGCAGCGCCGGGCGACGAGCGTGCGGCCCTCGATGGCGAGCCGCGGCGACGCGTCGGGGCCGTTGCGCATCGCCTCGAACGCGCGGTTCATCGCGGCGTCCGCGTGCGCCCCGTTGGGCACGAGGAAGAGATCGAGGTGTTCCAGCACGCGCAGCCGGTAGTCGATGCCGCCGTCGACCTCGACGACGTCGAGCCACCGCTCGAGCAGGCGGATCGTCGGCACGAAGTTCTGGCGCTGCAGCCCGTTCGGATACAGGCGGTCGGGCGGATAGTTCGACGTCATCACGAACACGACGCCGGCGGCGAAGAGCGCGGTCAGCAGGCGCCCGAGGATCATCGCGTCCGCGATGTCCGACACGTGGAATTCGTCGAAGCAGATGAGGCGGCTCCTGCGGGCGATGCGGGCCGCGACCGTCGCGAGCGGATCGACCTCGGCCTTGAGCGTCTTCAGTTCCTCGTGCACGTCGCGCATGAACGCGTGGAAGTGGACGCGCGACTTGCGCTTCAATGGCACCGCCGCGAAGAAGCTGTCCATCAGGAAGCTCTTGCCGCGGCCCACGCCGCCCCAGAGGTAGAGGCCCCGCGGGACCGCGGGCGGGGATAGCAGGCGCTTCAGCGTCGACCGGCGGGCGGTCCGGAATGCGGCGAGTTCGTCGGAGAGCTGCTGCAGGCGATCCAGCGCCGCCGCCTGCGCGACGTCGAGCGTCGCGCCACGGCGCTTGAGTTCTGGTTCGAGGTAATCGAAGAGCGCGCCGGAACGGCGCACCGTTTGTCCCGGGGTCGCCGCCCCCGTCATACCCTGCGCGCGGCGGCGTATCCCGCCGTCCGCCCGATGGCCGCGATTGCCACGCTTGCCGCTGCCACTACCCGCCTCCTCCTGCGGTGTCCTGTCCCGGGCCGACATCGACGTGGTGCCGGCCGCATGACAATCCTAGAGGTTCAGCGTGCGCCCGTCTACCGCCAGCGCGGCTTCCTTTGTGACCTCGGACAAAGAAGGGTGCGCATGGCAGATGCGCGCCAGGTCCTCGCTGGATGCGCCGAACTCCATGGCCACCACGCCCTCGGCGATCAGCTCCGAGGCCATCGGCCCGATCACGTGCATGCCCAGGATGCGGTCGGTCTTGCGGTCGGCCAGGAGCTTGACGAAGCCCGTCGTGTCGCCCATTGCACGCGCGCGCCCGTTGGCGGTGAACGGGAAGCTCCCGGCCCGGTAGTCGACCCCGGCCGCCTTCAACTGCTGCTCGGTCTGGCCGACCCACGCGATTTCCGGCGCCGTGTAGATCACCCATGGCACGGTGTTGAAGTCGACGTGCGGGTGCTGGCCGGCGATGCGCTCGGCCACCGCGACGCCCTCCTCTTCCGCCTTGTGCGCGAGCATCGGCCCGCGCACGACGTCGCCGATCGCCCAGACGTTCCCGAGGTTGGTCCGGCAGTCGCCGTCGACGACGACGAACCCGCGCTCGTCGAGCGCAAGCCCGACCGCGCCGGCGTTGAGGCCGCCGGTGAACGGCAGCCGGCCGATGGACACGATCAGGTGATCGAACGTCGCCTCCACCGACTTGCCCTCGGCGTCCGTGTACGCGACCGTCACCTCCTTCTTGCCGACGGTGACCGACGTGATCCCGATGCCGGTATGGATCGCGAGGCCCTGCCGCGCGAAGAGCTTCTGCGCCTCCTTGGCGACCGCAGTGTCGACGACGCCGAGGAACGCCGGCAGCGCTTCCAGCACGGTGACTTCCGCACCGAGACGCCGCCATACGCTGCCCATCTCGAGTCCGATCACGCCGGCACCGACGACGCCCAGCCGTTTCGGCACCGCGGGAATCGCGAGCGCGCCCTCGTTGTCCAGCACGCGGACGTTGTCGATCGCCACCCCCGGCAGCGGCCGGGGCTTCGAACCGGTCGCGACGATCACGTGCGTTGCCGCGAGCGTCGCGGGCTTGGCGCCGGCCACGTCGATGCGCCAGCGCTCGCCGTCCCTGCCGGCGAACGAGCCGATGCCGTGGAAGAACGCGACCTTGTTCTTCTTGAACAGGTACAGGATGCCGTCGTTGTTCTGCGCCACGACGCGGTCCTTGCGCGCGAGCATCTTGGCGACGTCCATCGACAGGTTCGACAGCGCGATGCCGTGCTCGGCGAAGCCGTGGCCCGCGTGCTCGAAATTCTCGGACGACTGCAGCAATGCCTTGGACGGAATGCAGCCGACGTTGGTGCACGTGCCCCCGGGCGCCGGACGCCCGTCCTTGCGCGACCAGTCGTCGATGCAGGCGGTGGAGAAGCCGAGTTGCGCGGCGCGGATGGCGGCGATGTAGCCGCCGGGGCCGCCGCCGATCACGACGACATCATATTGTTCGGACATGCGTTCGATTACCCTTCGTTGGCACCAACTGTGTCATGCGCGCGATGGCGGTCCGACGCGCGACCACGTTGGACGCGACGCCTGTCGGCGCCGGTCGACGTGCCCACGCGTCGTTGCGCGCGCATCTGCAGTCGGTCGACCGTTCAGTGCGCATCCGCGCGACGCTGCTACAAATCCAGCAGCAGCCGCGCCGGATCCTCCAGCGCTTCCTTGATCGCGACCAGCGACAGCACCGCCTCGCGGCCGTCGATGATCCGGTGATCGTACGACTGCGCCAGGTAGTTCATCGGCCGCACGACGACCTGCCCGTTCTCGACCACCGCGCGGTCCTTCGTCGCATGCACGCCGAGGATCGCCGACTGCGGCGGATTGATGATGGGCGTGGACAGCATCGAGCCGAACACGCCGCCGTTGCTGATCGTGTACGTGCCGCCGGTCAGTTCCTCGACCGTCAGCTTGCCGTCCTGCGCGCGCTTGCCGTATTCGGCGATCTGCTTCTCGATGTCGGCGATGGACATCTGGTCGGCGTCGCGCAGGATCGGCACGACGAGGCCGCGCGGGCTGCCCACCGCGATGCCGATGTCGTAGTAGCCGTGATAGACGATGTCGCTGCCGTCGATCGACGCGTTGACCAGCGGATATTTTCTGCAGCGCGTGCACGGCCGCCTTGACGAAGAAGCTCATGAAGCCGAGCTTCACGCCGTGTTCCTTCTCGAATCGATCCTTGTAGCGGTTGCGCAGGTCGATGACCGGCTGCATGTTCACTTCGTTGAACGTCGTCAGGATCGCCGCCGTCGCCTGCGACTGCACGAGCCGCTCGGCGACGCGCGCGCGGAGCCGCGACATCGGCACGCGCTGCTCGGGGCGGTTGCCGAGCGCGGCCGGCAACGGCACGGCCGGCGCCGGCGGAGCCTTGGCGACCGGCGCCGCCGCGGGCGCCGCGGCCGGTGCCGCCCTGGCCTCGACCGCCGCGATCACGTCGCCCTTGGTCACGCGACCGCCGCGACCCGTGCCGGTGACGTCCGCCGCATCGGTACCGGTGTCGGCCAGCATCTTGCGGGCAGCCGGAAGTGCGGCGACCGACGCGGATGCCGCCGCGGCGGCGCGTGGCTGCCGGCGCCTTCGCCTGCGCGGAGGCGGCGGCCGGCGCCGCCGCAGCGCCCTTGCCCTCGGTGTCGATGATCGCGATCACCTCGTTCGACGTGACGGTCGATCCGTTCGGCCGCACGAGTTCGACCAGCACGCCCGCGCCCGGCGCCGGCAGCTCGAGCACCACCTTGTCGGTCTCGACGTCGATCAGGTTCTCGTCGCGGGCCACGGCGTCGCCGGGCTTCTTGTGCCAGCTCACGAGCGTGGCCTCGGCGACGGACTCCGGCAACTGCGGCACTTTCACTTCGATACGCATGATCTTGACCTTCGATTCAATGGGCGACGACCATTTCGCCCGACTGGAGCTTGTCGGCGAACGCGTCCTCGATCAACTGCTTCTGTTCGGCGTTGTGCTTCGCGGCGTAGCCCACCGCCGGGGATGCGGAGATCGCGCGACCGGCGTAGGCGAGCACCTGCTGCGGCAGGATGTCGCCGCGCAGGTAGGCGCGCAGCCGGTACCAGGCGCCCTGGTTCTGCGGCTCTTCCTGCACCCACACCACTTCCTTCGCGTTGGGGAACTTCGCGATCTCCTGCGCGAACTCCTCGTGCGGAAACGGATAATGCTGTTCCAGCCGCACGATCGCGATGTGGTCGAGCTTGTGCTCGCGGCGATGCGCCAGCAGCTCGTAGTACACCTTGCCGGAGCACGCGAGCACGCGCGTGACCTTCTTCGGCGCGATCTTCTCCGTCTCGCCGATCACCGGGAAGAAGCCGCCGCCGGAAAGCTCGTCGAGCGTCGACACCGCCTCCTTGTGCCGGAGCAGGCTCTTGGGCGTCATGACGATCAGCGGCTTGCGGTACCGGCGCATCATCTGCCGGCGCAGCATGTGGAACACCTGCGCCGGCGTCGAGGGCACGCACACCTGCATGTTGTGCTGCGCGCACAGTTGCAGGAAGCGCTCCGGACGCGCCGACGAATGCTCGGGACCCTGCCCCTCGTAGCCGTGCGGCAGCAGCATCACCAGGCCGCAGATGCGACCCCACTTCACTTCGCCCGCGCTGATGAACTGGTCGATCACGACCTGGGCACCGTTGACGAAATCGCCGAACTGCGCTTCCCAGACCACGAGCCGTCCGGGATCGGACGTCGAGTAGCCGTATTCGAAGCCGACCACCGCCTGTTCGGTGAGCACCGAGTCGATGATCTCGCACGTCGGCTGCCCGTCCTTGAGGTGCTGCAGCGGGACGTACGTGCCGGTGTCCCAGCGTTCGCGATTCTGGTCGTGCAGCACCGCGTGCCGGTGCGAGAACGTGCCGCGACCGATGTCCTCGCCGGACAGGCGGACACCGTAGCCGTCGTTGAGCAGCGACGCGTACCCCAGCGTCTCGCCCATGCCCCAGTCGAGCGACTGCTTGCCCTCGCCCATCGCGCGCCGGTCGGCGATGACCTTCTCGACGCGCGGATGCACCTTGAAGCCTTCGGGAAACGTCGTGACCTTCTGCGCGAGCAGCGCGAGCGTCGCCCGCGGCACCGTGGTGTCGACGCGGTCGGTCCAGTGCCCGCCGACATAGGGCGTCCAGTCGATCGTGAACGGCGGCTTGTAGTTCGAGAGGATCGTCTTGTTCGTGTGCTGGCCGCGATCCATCGCGGCGCGGTAGGTGCCGACCATCGCGTCGGCATCCTCCGGCGAGATGACGCCGGCCGCGACCAGCCGGTCGGCATACAGCTTGCGCGTGCCCGGGTGCTGCGCGACGCGCCGGTACATGAGCGGCTGCGTGACCATCGGCTCGTCGGCTTCGTTGTGGCCGAGCCGCCGGAAGCAGACGAGATCGATGAACACGTCGCGGTGGAAGCGCTGCCGGTACTCGAACGCGATCTCGATGGCGAGCAGCGCCGTCTCCGGGTCGTCGCCGTTCACATGCAGGATCGGCGCGTCGACCATCTTGGCGATGTCCGTGCAGAACGTCGTGCCGCGCGCATCGCGCGGGTCCGACGTCGTGAAGCCGATCTGGTTGTTGACGACGATGTGGATGGTGCCGCCCGTGTAGTAGCCACGGGTCTGCGCCATGTTCAGGACTTCCTGGTTGACGCCCTGCCCGGCGATCGCGGCATCGCCGTGGATCAGGATCGGCAGCACCTGGTCGCCGGTCGTGTCGCCGCGGCGGTGCTGGCGCGCGCGCACGCGAACCCTCGACGACCGGGTTCACGATCTCGAGGTGCGACGGGTTGAACGCGAGCGTCAGGTGGACAGGTCCGCCGGGCGTGGACACGTCCGACGAGAAGCCCTGGTGATACTTGACGTCGCCGGCCGGCAGGGCTTGCGCCGCCTTGCCCTCGAATTCGGAGAACAGGTTCGCCGGCATCTTGCCCAGGATGTTCACGAGCACGTTGAGCCGGCCGCGGTGCGCCATGCCCAGCACGATCTCGCCCACGCCCGCCGTGCCCGCCTTGGCAACGAGCAGGTCGAGCATCGGGATCATCGTGTCGCCGCCCTCCCCCGAAAATCGCTTCTGCCCGACGTACTTGGTGTGCAGGTAGCGCTCGAGCGTCTCGGCGGCGGTCAGGCGCTCGAGGATGTGCCGGCGTTGCTCCGCCGAGTACGTGGCCTGCGAACGGATCGGCTCCAGGCGCTCCTGGAAGAAACGCCTCGTCGCCGTATCCGTGATGTACATGTACTCGGCGCCGAGCGTGCGCGTGTACGTCTGCTGCAGCGAGACGACGAGGTCGCGCAGGCGCATCCGCGCCGGGCCACCCCGGTAGGATCCGACGTCGAACTCCGCGTCCATGTCCGCGTCGGTGAAGCCGTACGCGTTGAGGTCGAGGTCCGCGACGTAGTCCACCGGGTGCTGCTTCAGCGGATCGAGGTCGGCGTTGAACATGCCGAGCGTCCGGTACTTGCTGATGAGCCGCAGCACCAGGACCTGCTTGTGCATCGTGGCCGCGTCGACCATCGCACCCGCGACGCGGCGGTTCTTCGCGAGCTCGACGAAGGACGCGACGACGGGCGCGTGCGGCACGTCGGCGGCGTCGCCGCGCAACTCGTCGAAGTAGCCGCGCCACTCGGCCGGAACGCTGCCCGGATCCGCGAGGTATTTCTCGTAGAGCTCCTCGATGAACGGCGCATTGGCGCCGAACAGCGTGCTGGTGGCCCCGAATTCCTTCATGACGCCCATGCGATCACCTGTTTTCCGCCGGAATCCGGCACTGCGAAGGTCGGGGCGTCGGGCCCCAGAAACAACCGGGCGGCCCGCGGCCGCCCGGATCGTCGATGCGCCGCGTCAGCCACGCTGCGCGAGCGGCACCACGGTGCGCTTCGCCGCGCCGGTGTACAACTGGCGCGGACGGCCGATCTTGTATTCCGGGTCGGAAACCATCTCGTTCAGCTGCGCGATCCAGCCCACCGTGCGCGCCAGCGCGAAGATCGCGGTGAAGAGCTGCACCGGGACGCCGATCGCCTTCTGCACGATGCCCGAATAGTAGTCGACGTTCGGGTACAGCTTGCGCGACACGAAATAGTCGTCCTCGAGCGCGATCTTCTCGAGCGACATCGCGAGCTTGAACAGCGGGTCGTCGTTGAGGCCCATCTCGGCGAGCACCTCGTGGCAGGTCTCGCGCATGAGCTTGGCGCGCGGGTCGTAGTTCTTGTACACGCGGTGGCCGAAGCCCATCAGCTTCACCTGCGAGTTCTTGTCCTTCACCTTCGCGATGAAGTCGCCGATCTTCGCCACGCCGCCCTGCGCCTGGATGTCGTAGAGCATGTTGAGGCACGCCTCGTTGGCGCCGCCGTGGGCCGGGCCCCACAGGCAGGCCACGCCTGCCGCGATCGCCGCGAACGGGTTGGTGCCGGACGACGCGCACATCCGGACCGTCGACGTCGAGGCGTTCTGCTCGTGGTCGGCGTGCAGGATGAAGATCCGGTCCATCGCGCGCACCAGCACCTCGTTGGGCTTGTAGTCCTCGCACGGCGTGGCGAACATCATGCGCATGAAGTTGCCGGCGTACGTGTTGTCGTTGCGCGGATACATGAACGGCTGGCCCACCGAGTACTTGTAGGCCATCGCGACCAGCGTGGGCATCTTCGCGATCAGGCGGATCGCGGAAATGTCGCGCTGGTGGGCGTCCTGCAGGTTGATCGAGTCCGGGTAGAACGCGCTCATCGCGCCGACCAGGCCCGTCATGACGGCCATCGGGTGCGCGTCGCGCCGGAAGCCGCGCAGGAAGAACTGCATCTGCTCGTTGACCATGGTGTGCCGCGTGACCATCGCGGTGAAGTCCGACTTCTGCTGCACGTTCGGCAGCTCGCCGTACAGCAGCAGGTAGCACGTCTCGAGGAAGTCGCAGCGCGTCGCGAGCTCCTCGATCGGATAGCCGCGATAGAGCAGCTCGCCCTTGTCGCCGTCGATGTAGGTGATCGCGGACCGGCACGACGCGGTCGAGAGGAAGCCCGGGTCGTAGGTGAACTTGCCCGTCTTGCCGTACAGCGTGCGGATGTCGATCACATCCGGTCCGATCGTGCCCGGCAGGATCGGATAGTTCACCGGGGCGGAACCGTCCGAGAAGTTGATCGTTGCGGTGCGGTCGGTCATGACAGGGCTCCAGGGGCGTGAGCGAACGGAAGGTCCCGGACGGCGCGAATGCCGGTCGGGTTGGATAACGTACGGGCCGAATCTGACATGGCCCTTACATCGAGCGCAGCTGCGCCAGCAATGGCGTAACCGCCGGATCGCGCGGCTCGGCACGGCCGGCGATGAGGTCCCAGAGGTCGTTGTCGGTGAGATCGAGCAGCCGGTCGAGCATCGCAACCTCGTCCTCGCTCAGCGCCGCCCCGCGCGCCGCGAGGAATCGCGTCAGCACGATGTCGTTTTCCAGCATGCCGCGGCGGCAGCGCCAGGTGATCCTGTTCAGCCTTTCCTGATCCACCATTATGACTTTCACCGGGAGGGGACGAGGCGCAGCGGCTGCTCATCGACGCCAGCCACCACCGGACGTCCCTTTGGAGCATGCGGAATCTTCCTTCCGCGACTAGACCGCCCGCTTGACCATGATGTCCTTGATCTTGCCGATGGCCTTGGTCGGGTTGAGGCCCTTCGGACATACGTCGACGCAGTTCATGATCGTGTGGCAGCGGAAGAGGCGATACGGATCCTCGAGGTTGTCGATGCGTCCCTCGGTGTCCTGGTCGCGCGTGTCCGCGATGAAGCGGTAGGCGGCCAGCAGACCGGCCGGGCCCACGAACTTGTCCGGGTTCCACCAGAACGACGGACAGGCCGTCGAGCAGCAGGCGCAGAGGATGCATTCGTACAGCCCGTCGAGCTCCTCGCGATCGTCGGGCGCCTGCAGGCGCTCCTTCTCCGGCCGCGGCGACTCGTTGACGAGATAGGGCTTGATCGAGTGGTACTGCTTGAAGAACTGGCTCATGTCCACGATGAGGTCGCGGATCACGGGCAGGCCGGGCAGCGGCCGCAGCTCCACCGGCTCCTTCACCTCCTTGAGGTTCGTGATGCACGCGAGGCCGTTCTTGCCGTTGATGTTCATCGCGTCGGAACCGCAGACCCCTTCGCGACAGCTCCGCCGGAACGACAGCGTGTCGTCGACGGCCTTCAGGCGCATCAGCGCATCGAGCAGCATGCGATCGGTGGGCTCGAGCGCGACGTCGTAGTCCTGCGTATAGGGCTTGGCGTCCTTCTCGGGGTCGTAGCGGTAAACGCGGAATTTCATCGTGGAAAACTTCTCGACGAGCCGGGCCGGCGCAGCCGGCCCGATTCTGGATTTGTCGTCTTGAGCATTCGCGAGTCTCCCTCAGTACGTCCGCGCCTTCGGCGGGAACGCCTCGACCGACAGCGGCTTCAGGTTGACCGGCTTGTAGGCGAGCCGGTTTCCGTCGCGATACCACAGCGTGTGCTTCAACCAGTTCGCGTCGTCGCGGTTGGGGTAGTCGCTGCGCGCCTGCGCGCCGCGCGACTCCTGACGCGCCTCGGCGGACACGATCGTCGCCTTCGCCGTCTCGATCAGGTTGTCGAGCTCGAGCGCCTCGACCCGCGCCGTGTTGAACACGTTGCTGTGGTCCTTGATCGCCGTGCGCGCGACGCGCGCCTCGAGTTCCATGATCTGCCGGACACCTTCGGAGAGCAGCTGCTGATTGCGGAACACGCCGCAGTGCGCCTGCATCGACTTGCGGATCGCCTGCGCGACCTCGGGCACCGACTCGCCGGAGGTCGCGCCGTCCAGGCGCGCGAGGCGCGCGCGCGAGGCGTCGCCGGCGTCGCGCGGCAGTGCCCGATGGCCCTGCGCGCGGTAGTTCTGGTCCACGATGTGGTTGCCGGCGGCGCGTCCGAACACGAGCAGGTCGAGCAGGCTGTTGGTGCCCAGCCGGTTGGCGCCGTGCACGGAGACGCACGCGCACTCGCCCACCGCGTAGAGTCCGTTGACGATGGCGTTCGGATTGCCGTCGGGCGACGACGATGACGGCGCCACGACCTGGCCGTGCACGTTGGTCGGCACGCCGCCCATCTGGTAATGGATCGTCGGCACCACCGGAATGGGTTCCTTGATGCAGTCGACGTTGGCGAACTTGATCGCGATCTCGCGGATCGAAGGCAGCCGCTTCATGATCACCTCGGGACCGAGGTGGTCGAGCTTCAGCAGCACGTGGTCCTTGTCGGGTCCGGCGCCGCGCCCTTCCTTGATCTCCTGGTCCATCGACCGCGACACGACGTCGCGCGACGCCAGGTCCTTGAGGTTGGGCGCGTAGCGCTCCATGAAGCGCTCGCCGTTGGCGTTGAGCAGGATGCCGCCCTCGCCGCGCACGCCTTCGGTGATCAGCACCCCGGCCCCGGCCACGCCGGTCGGATGGAACTGCCAGAACTCCATGTCCTCGAGCGGGATTCCCGCGCGCGCGGCCATGCCGAGGCCGTCGCCGGTATTGATGAACGCGTTGGTCGACGCGGCGAAGATCCTTCCGGCGCCGCCGGTGGCGAGCACCGTGACCTTCGCCTGCAGGATCATCACGTCGCCCGTCTCCATCTCATACGCGACGACGCCGACGACGTCGCCGTCCGCGTTGCGGATGAGGTCGAGCGCCATCCATTCGACGAAGAACTGCGTGTGCGCGCGCACGTTGCGCTGGTAGAGCGTGTGCAGCATCGCGTGACCCGTGCGGTCCGCTGCCGCGCACGCGCGCTGCACGGGCTTGTCGCCGAAATTCGCCGAATGTCCGCCGAACGGGCGCTGGTAGATCGTGCCGTCCTCGTTGCGGTCGAACGGCATGCCGAAATGCTCGAGCTCGTAGACGACCTGCGGCGCCATCTTGCACATGTACTCGATCGCATCCTGGTCGCCCAGCCAGTCGGAGCCCTTGATCGTGTCGTACATGTGCCAGAGCCAGTTGTCCTCCGACATGTTGCCGAGCGACGCGCCGATGCCGCCCTGCGCGGCGACCGTGTGCGAGCGGGTCGGGAACACCTTGGACAGCACGGCGACGGACAGTCCGGCCTCGGCCAGCTGCAGCGACGCCCGCATGCCGGCGCCGCCGGCGCCGACGATGATCGCGTCGAATTTGCGGACGGGAAGCGGATTCGAAGCCGGCGTCATCAGTGGCTGCCCCAGAGAACTTGAATGGTCCAGCCGGCGTACCCGACCAGCAGCACGATCACGGCGACCTGCACGGTGAGGCGCACGGCGACCGGCTTCAGATAATCCATCGCGATGTTGCGCACGCCCACCCACGCATGCCAGAGCAGCGAGACCATGAACACGAACGTCACGAGGCGGAACAGCTCGTTGCCGAACGTCGCCTTCCACGCGGCGTAGTCGAGCCCGCCGTGCGCCAGCAGCAGCACGAGGACGAGCAGCGTGTAGAGCGCCATCACGACGGCGGTGATGCGCTGGACGAGCCAGTCGCGCCAACCGTAGTGCGCGCCGACGACGATGCGGTTCGGGGTCACCACAGGACCACCGCGAAGGCCAGTGCGACCAGGAGCGACAGCACCAGGACGATCGCCCCGGAACGTCGTGCGGCCGGCAGTTCGCCGCCGATGTGCAGGTCCATCGCGAGGTGCCGCAGCCCGGCCAGGAAGTGATAGAAGTAACCCCACGCGAGGCCGACCAGCACCAGCTTGGAGAACGGCAGCGCGAGCGTCGCGCGGGTCGCGGCCCACGCATCGGGCGAGGCCAGCGCGCGCTGGACGACCCACAGCACGAAGGGGATGCCGAAGAGGAACAGCGCGGCGCCGGTGGCCCGGTGCAGGATCGACACGAATGCGGGCAACGGCAACCGGATCGCCGTGAGGTCGAGATAAACCGGGCGCGGCTTCGCAGCGGGGCGTTCCATCGCAGGCATTTAAGGGGTTGTCCTAGCAGCGGATCCGACGGGATGGGGTGGCGCGCGCCCGCACGGATTGCGTTTGTGCGCAGTGCACAATTATAGCCATACCGACGCACCCCGCGCCAGAACGGCGTTGACAGCGCGCGCCGGTTCCATGGGTCGCCGGCACGCGGCGAACGGCGTTCACAGCAGTTCGTTGAGATAGTGGTACGCGCGCGTCACGCACAGGCCGCGACGCACCTCCACCGGCCGGTCGCCGTAAGTGAGCGTGACGCGGTCGACGGACAGCAGCGGCGCGCCGACATCGGTGCGCAGGATCGCGGCCGTCGCGGCGTCCGCAGGCACCGCCCGGATCTTCTCCTGCGCCTTCAGCATGCGCACGCCGAACTGACTTTCGAAAAAGCTGTACATCGATCCCCGGTAGGCGTCGTAGCGCGCCTTGGTGAGGCCGCGGAACAGTGCCGCGGGGAGCGTGATCTCGTCCAGCACCACCGGCTCGCCCAGGTAGTCGAGCACGCGCCGCATCACGAAGACCGGCTCGCCGGGCTTCACCGCCAGCAGCTTCGCGACCTCGACGCCGGCCTTGGCGCGGCGGACGTCGAGCAGGCGGCTGACGGGTGCCACGTCGCCGCCCTCGTTGCTGCGGATGCGCAGGAACCGGGGCAGCGACGAGCGCTCCTCGGTGTGGGTCGCGACGAACGTGCCCTTGCCCTGCCGGCGCACGACGAGGTTGTCCCCGGCGAGCGCGTCGATGGCCTTGCGCACGGTGCCCTGCGACACCCCGTAGCGGTTGGCGAGATCGATCTCGGAGGGAATCGCCTCGCCCGGGCGCCACTCCCGCGCCTCGAGGCTCTTTTCGAGCAAGCCCTTGATCTGCAGATACAAAGGGGCGAACGACGGCGTGGCGGGCGGGAGGCTCAACGGGCGGTTCCGGGCGGCAGGGAGGGCGCGCCCGCAGTCGGCGCAGGCGCCCATTATCCGCATGCGCGGGGACCCTTGTCTATCTCTTGTCTTATATCTTATATAAGATATAAGAGTTCGTTGACACCTCCGGGGCCGCACCCTTATCATTGCGCATCGCAGTCGAGCACGCCTTCCCTCGGACAACCCGTCCGGTACCATCGCGGGTTGCTGCACCGCATCAGGGCGCGTCCCGCCGCGGTTGTCGTCCACTCTTTCACCAGGAGTCCGCTCATGAAACAACCCGTCCGCGTCGCCGTCACGGGCGCCGCCGGCCAGATCGGCTACGCCCTCCTCTTCCGGATCGCCTCCGGCGAAATGCTCGGCCGCGACCAGCCGGTGATCCTCCAGTTGCTGGAATTGCCCATGGACAAGGCGCAGGCGGCGCTCTCCGGCGTGATGATGGAGCTCGAGGACTGCGCGTTTCCCCTCCTCGCCGGCATGGTCGGCACGGCGGATCCCAAGGTCGCGTTCAAGGACGCGGGCGTCGCGCTGCTGGTCGGTGCCAAGCCGCGCGGTCCGGGCATGGAACGCAAGGACCTGCTGATGGAGAACGCCAAGATCTTCATCGAGCAGGGCAAGGCGCTCGACGCCGTCGCGGCGCGCAACATCAAGGTGCTCGTGGTCGGCAATCCGGCCAACACCAATGCCTACATCGCGATGAAATCCGCGCCGTCGCTGCCGCCGAAGAACTTCACGGCCATGATGCGGCTCGACCACAACCGAGCGCTGTCGCAGCTCGCCGGCAAGGCCGGCCGGCCGGTCGGCGGCATCGAGAAGATGGTCGTCTGGGGCAACCACTCGCCGACGATGTACGCGGACTACCGCTTCGCGACCAGCAACGGCGAGTCGCTCAAGAGCCTCATCAACGACGAGACGTGGTATCGCGACACGTTCCTGCCCAAGGTCGGCAAGCGCGGCGCCGAGATCATCGCGGCGCGCGGATTGTCGTCCGCCGCCTCCGCCGCCAACGCGGCGATCGACCATGTGCGCGACTGGGTGCTGGGCACCCATGGCAAGTGGGTGACGATGGGCATTCCGTCGGACGGCAGCTACGGCATTCCGCAGGGCACGATGTACGGCATGCCGGTCACGACCGCCGACGGCGAGTACACGCTGGTCCGCGACCTGCCGATCGACGACTTCTCGCGCGAACGGATGAACGCGACGCTGGCCGAACTCGAGGAAGAGCGGGCGGGCGTGGCGTCGCTGCTCGGATAAGCGCTTTCCACAATGAGGCGCAGAGACGTCGCGAACTTCGATCGCCGTGCCCGGTGTCTCGGCGTCTCCTTGTGACAGGGTTTCCCCACGGATGACCGCTGCCCAGACTCTGTCCCCGCAGTCCGCGCTGTACGGCGGCACGCGCGCGCTGCCCGCGCTGCCGCCGTGCGTGCACTACGCGGGCAGCGAGAAGTTCGTCCGCAAGGCGCTCTCCCTGCAGGCCGAACGCGGTCCCGTGTTCGACATCGCGTGCGACTGCGAGGACGGCGCCGCGCTGGGCGCGGAGCGCGCGCACGCGGTGACGATGGCGAGCCTCATCGGCGGCCCCGACAACCGCTTCGCCCGTGTCGGCGCCCGCGTGCACGATGTCCACCATCCCGCGTGGCAGGCCGAGGTGGACGTGCTGCTCGACGGTGCCGGCGACCGCATCGCATTCCTGACGCTGCCCAAAGCCGAGAGCGTCGCCGACGTCGAACGGTTCCTGGCGCACGTCGCGGACCGCGTCGCGCAGCTGGGGCTGACCCGCAGCATCCCGGCGTCGGTGCTGATCGAGACGGCCGGCGCGCTGCACGACGCGTGGGCGATCGCCGCGCTGCCGGGGATCGTCTCCCTCGATTTCGGGCTCATGGACTTCGTCAGCGCGCACTACGGCGCCATCCCGTCCGAGGCCATGGTGTCACCCGGGCAGTTCGATCATCCGCTGGTACGGCGGGCGAAGTGCGAAATCGCCGCCGCCGCGCTCGCGCACGGCGTGATGCCGGTCCACAACGTCACGCGCGCGCTCGACGATTCGCACCGCGTCCATGCCGATGCGCGGCGCGCGCGCGACGAGTTCGGCTTCCTGCGGATGTGGAGCATCCACCCGTCCCAGATCGACCCGATCGTCGACGCGATGCGGCCGGGGCATTCGGAGGTGGAGCTCGCGGCCGCGATCATTGCGGCCGCGCAGGACGCCCAGTGGGCGCCCTTGCGCATCGCCGGCGAACTGCACGACCGTGCGTCGTACCGCCAGGCGTGGACGCTGCTGCAGCGCGCGCACGCCGCCGGGGTCGCGCTGCCCCCGCGCGCCGCCGCGTACTTCGCGCCGGAAGGTCCCGCGCCATGAGCCCGCCGGGCCGTCCCAAGGGCGAATGCCGGAGTGCGCAGCACGAAGGCAATCCTTTCCGCCCGCCGGGCCGTCCCAAGGGCGAATGCCGGAGTGCGCAGCACGAAGGCAATCCATTCCGCCCGCCGCCGGGCCGTCCCGAGGGCCTCATTGCCCAATGCGCCGGCGTGCGCAGCATGAAGGTCGTCCCATGATCCCCGTCCTGCACTCCGTCACGTGCCCACCCATCGGCGCACCTGGCGCCACACCCCGCAACCCACGCACGTCTGCCGATCGGAGCCCTTCCATGCGCGTTTTCCTCGCCGCCGCAGGCCTGGCGTCACTCGCGGTCACCGCGACCGCGGCCGCCGCCATCCTCGAGTTTCCCAAGCTCAAGTCGGGGCAATGGGAGCTCACGATGAGCACCGCCAAGGCGGGCACCAACCGCCGCCCACGAAGTCGACGATGTGCACCGACGACGCGATCCAGAAGGAAATGACCAGCATGGGCGCCGGGATGAGCCGCGAGATGTGCACGAAGAACGACATGCGCCGCGACGGCAACCGGTTCCTGGGCCAGTCCGAATGCAGGATCGGCGAATCGAAGATCGTCGCGCGCACCGTGATGACGCTCACCGGCGACACGGCGTACAAGACCGAAATCAACGCCACCTACGATCCGCCGTTCATGGGGATGAAGGAGGCGCAGACCGTGCTCGAGGGCAAGTACGTCGGCCCGTGCCGCGACGGCCTCGTGCCGGGCGATTTCATCGCGCCCGGCGGCCAGAAGATGAACATCAAGGGGATCGGCACCGGCCGTGTGCCCGCTCCGTCCAGCCAACCCGCTCGTCCGCCAAAGGTATCGCAATGAGCCACGACCTCCACCACACGTTCCAGGAATTCAAACTCGCCAACGGCACCACCGGGAAGTTCTACTCGCTGCCCGCGCTGGAACGCGCCGGCGTCGGCCAGCGTGTCGCGGCTGCCGGTGTCGATCCGCATCGTGCTGGAATCGGTGCTGCGCAACTGCGACGGCAAGAAGGTCACCGAGGAGCACGTGAAGCAGCTCGCGAACTGGAAGCCGACGGGCGCGCGCACCGACGAGATCCCGTTCGTCGTCGCGCGCATCGTGCTGCAGGACTTCACCGGCGTGCCGCTGCTGGCCGACCTGGCCGCGATGCGCAATGTCGCGCGCGACATCGGGAAGAACCCGAAGATCATCGAGCCGCTGGTGCCCGTCGACCTCGTCGTCGACCACTCGGTGATGATCGACCACTACGGCACGAAGAGCGCGCTCGACCTCAACATGAAGCTCGAGTTCGCAGCGCAACAACGAGCGCTACGAGTTCATGAAGTGGGGCATGCAGGCGTTCGACACGTTCGGCGTCGTGCCGCCGGGCATCGGCATCGTGCACCAGGTGAACCTCGAGTACCTGGCGCGCGGCGTGCACAAGAAGGAAGGTGCTCAGTTTCCGATCTACTACCCCGATTCGCTGGTCGGCACCGACAGCCACACGACGATGATCAACGGCGTCGGCGTCGTCGCATGGGGCGTCGGCGGCATCGAGGCCGAAGCCGGCATGCTGGGCCAGCCCGTGTACTTCCTGACGCCCGACGTCGTCGGCGTGGAACTCACCGGCAAGCTGAACGAGGGGATCATGGCGACCGACCTCGTGCTGACGATCACCGAGATGCTGCGCCGCGAAAAGGTCGTCGGCAAGTTCGTCGAGTTCTTCGGCGAAGGCACCGCCTCGCTGTCGGTGCCCGACCGCGCGACGATCGGCAACATGGCGCCCGAGTACGGCGCGACGATGGGCTTCTTCCCCGTCGACGACGCGACGGTCGAGTACCTCGCCAACACCGGCCGCACGGCCGACGAGATCGACGCGTTCGCCTCGTACTTCAAGGCGCAGCAGATGTTCGGCATCCCGCGCGCCGGCGACATCGACTACACGAAGGTCGTCAAGCTCGACCTCTCGACGATCAAGCCGTCGCTGGCGGGCCCGAAGCGGCCGCAGGATCGCATCGACCTCGCGAACCTCAAGGCGAAGTTCACCGAACTCTTCAGCAAGGCGATCGCCGACAACGGCTTCGCGAAGCCGGCGGCCGATCTTGCGCACCGGGTCGTCACGCCGATCGTCGCGTCGCGCACCGGCGCGATCAGCGATGCGTCGATGCAGCTCGCCAACGGCGCCGCGCCGCGCGACGTGGTCGAGATGGTCGACAACCGGCCCACGCCCGACGTGTTCACCGAGCCCGACGGCAAGCACGTGTCGATCGGGCACGGCGACGTGCTGATCGCCGCGATCACGTCGTGCACGAACACGTCGAACCCCGGCGTGCTGCTGGCCGCGGGCCTGCTCGCGAAGAAGGCCGTCGAGCGCGGCCTCACCGTGCGCTCGCACATCAAGACGTCGCTCGCCCCGGGCTCGCGCACCGTCACCGACTACCTGACCAAGGCCGGACTGCTGCCCTATCTCGAGCAGCTGGGATTCACCGTCGCCGCCTACGGCTGCACGACGTGCATCGGCAACGCCGGCGACCTGGCACCCGAAATCAACGATGCGATCGTCACCAACGACCTCATCTGCGCCGCGGTGCTTTCCGGCAATCGCAACTTCGAGGCGCGCATCCACCCCAACCTCAAGGCGAATTTCCTGGCGTCGCCGCCGCTCGTCGTGGCCTATGCGATCGCCGGCACCGTGCTGCGCGACCTGACCACCGAGCCGCTCGGCCTCGGCAACGACGGGCAGCCGGTGTTCCTGAAGGACGTCTGGCCCACGTCGCACGAGATCGCGGCCGTCTCGCAGTACGCGCGCGACCCGGAAATCTATCGCCGCCTGTACGGCGACCTCGCGAACGCCAACCCGATGTGGGGCGCGATCGCGGGCGCCAAGGGCCAGGTCTACGACTGGCCGACGTCCACGTACATCGCGAAACCCCCGTTCTTCGACGGATTCGCGATGAAGCCGGCCGCGACCACCGACATCAAGGGCGCGCGCGTGCTCGGCATCTTCGGCGACTCGGTCACGACCGACCACATCTCGCCCGCAGGCTCGATCAAGGAGAATTCGCCCGCCGGCAAGTGGCTGATCGAGCACGGCGTGCCGAAGGCGGAGTTCAACAGCTACGGCTCGCGCCGCGGCAATCACGAGGTGATGATGCGCGGCACGTTCGCGAACGTGCGCATCCGCAACCTGTTGATCCCGGCCCGTCCGGACGGCACGCGCGAGGAAGGCGGCGTCACGCTGTTCCAGCCGTCGCAGGAGAAGATGTTCATCTACGACGCCGCGATGCGCTACATCGCGCAGGGCACGCCGACGATCGTGTTCGGCGGCGAGGAATACGGTACCGGGTCGTCGCGCGACTGGGCGGCCAAGGGCACGCAGCTCCTCGGCGTGAAGGCGGTCGTTGCGCGGAGCTTCGAGCGCATCCACCGCTCGAACCTCGTCGGCATGGGCGTGCTGCCGCTGCAGTTCAAGGGCACCGACTCCGCGCAGTCGCTCAGGATCACCGGCGAGGAGACCTTCGACCTCGTCGTGCCGAAGGACATCCGGCCGCAGCAGGACCTGACGCTCGTGATCCACCGCAAGGACGGCACGACGTCGGAGGTGGCGGTGCTGTGCCGGATCGACACGCCGATCGAGATCGACTACTACAACAACGGCGGCATCCTGCCGTTCGTGCTGCGGGAACTGGTCGCCGCGTGACCTGCACTTGGTAACCCTTCGCGGAACGCACGTGCGCGTGCGTTCCGCGCAGCGGCGGACGCGATGACCGCCGCCGCGCGGCATCCGCTCGCGCTGGCGCTGCCGTCGTTCCTGCTCGCCGGGCTGCTGCTGACCGGCCTCGACACGACGGCCAAGTACCTCGTCCGCGACCACTCGCTGTTCCTGGTGGTCTGGGCGCGCTACATCGGCCAGATGGTGGTGGTGACGCCGTACGTCTGGCATCGCTCCGGCCCGGGCTTCTGGCGCACGCGGCACCCGCGGATGCAGCTCATCCGCTCGTGCTGCCTGCTCATCGCCACCGGCTCCTTCTACGGGGCGCTGCGCTACCTGCCATTGGCCGAGGCATCGGCGTTCATCTACATGGCGCCGATCTTCGTCGTGCTGCTGTCGCTGCCGATGCTGCGCGAGCGTCCCACGCGCGCGCACGTGATCGCGGCGATCACCGGGTTCATCGGCATCCTGGTGCTGCTGCGTCCCGGATCGGCCGCGCTGCATCCGGCCGTCGTGCTGCTCGTGATCACCGCGTTGAGCAACGCGTTCTACCAGATCCTCACGCGCAAGCTGCCGCACGACAGCGCGCACACGACGCTGTTCTACAGCGCGCTCGTCGGTGCCATCGTGCTGACGCTGGCGTTGCCATGGGGCTTCGACGGCGCGGCGCTCACGACGCGCGCGGCGCTGCTCCTGATCCTGCTGGGCCTCCTCGCGGCCGTCGGCCACGCGCTCCTGATCCACGCGTTCCGGATCGCGAACGCTTCGCTGCTGGCGCCATTCGGCTACATGCAGATGCTGTGGGCGGTCGCCGCCGGCTATTTCGTGTTCGGACAGTTGCCCGACGGCGGGTCGGCCGTGGGCATGGCGATCATCCTGGGCAGCGGCGTGCTGTTGGCGGTGCTCGAGCGCCGCCGGGCGCGGCTCGCGCGGAGCTTTCCCTGACCTGCGCGGACACCCCGCGACGCGCCTCCCGCGCTGCACAATCGTACAATTTCAGGCTATAATTGCAGGTTGACGGGCGTGGTGCCCGCCTTCCATCCAAGAGAACCCGGGAGACCATGATGAAGACCAAGATCGTTGCCGGCTTTGCCGCGCTCACGCTTGCCCTCACGCTGAGCGCGTGCGGCGACAAGGCCAAGGAACAAGCCGAAGCCGCGAAGAAGTCCGCGGAGCAAGCCGCCGTCGCCGCGAAGGACGCCGCCGCCAAGGCCGCCGAAGCCGCGAAGACCGCCGCGACCGATGCCGCCGCGAAGACGACCGAAGCCGCGAAGGACGCCGCCACTGCGACGACCGACGCCGCCAAGGGCGCCGCCGACGCGACGAAGGATGCCGCCGCCAAGGCCGTCGACGCCGCGAAGGACGCGGCGAAGAAGTAATGGTAGTAGTTTTGGATCAGAGGGGTCGCGAGGCCTGACGGCCGCGACCCCTGGAAAAATCCTGGCCGCTGAGTGGCCGACGAAAAGCTGATCAGAGGCAAATCGCCGGCAGAGCCGGACGATTTGCTCCAGGTAGGATGAAAACGAAACGCCGGCGTTGCCGGCGTTTCGTTTTGGACTTCGATGCATCGGCATCGATCGAAAATCGCCGGCATCACCGGCGATTTTCCCAGCCAACTTGGAGCAAATCGTCCGGCTCCGCCGGCGATTTGCCCCTGATCAGCTTTTCGTCAGCCACTCGGCGGCCAGGATTTTTCCAGGGGTCGCGGCCGTCAGGCCTCGCGACCCCTCACTTCAAAAACTAGGTGTGCCGCGGCGCGGCACACCGGGCGATCCACCTGGTCAGCGGCTTCCACTGCTCCTGGTCCTGCTCGCCGCGCGAGCGCGGCAGGTCGAACACCGAGTAGCCGTCGCGCGCGCAGTAGACGTACACCTGCGTGTCGCGCAGGTGCGTGACCAGCGGCAGGTCGAACTGGCCGAGGAACTCGTCGAGTTCGCCGGCGGAACGCGTGCGCGCGTCGACGCGCATCGCGACGAGCGCGATCGGCACGCCGCGTTCGCGCACGGCCTTGATGTCGCGCACGGTGGCGAGGAAGTGCGCGGTGGCGGCCATGTCGAACGCGGACGGCGATACCGGCACCACCATCGCGTCGGCGCGCTTCACCGCGTCGCGCAGCGGGTCGCCGTGGAGGCCCGCCGGGCTGTCGACGACGAGCCACTCGGAGCCGACCTCCTTGATCTCCTTGCGCGCCGCTTCGCCGGTGAACCCGGCGATCGGCGGGAAGAGGCTCGGCCTTCGCGACAGCCATTGCGTCGACGACTGCTGCGGATCGGCGTCGAGCAGCGCGACGCGCTGCCGCTTGCCGGCCAGCCAGCCCGCGATGTTGGTCGCGAGCGTCGTCTTGCCGCTGCCTCCCTTAGGATTGGCCACCAGAATCGTCTGCACGCCATCTCCCCCAATCGCGTTGGTCGAGCCTCGCAGTTTACGTTGCGGCCCGGAAGAAGTTAAAGCGACGGCAACATCGCGTGCAGCGCGGTCAGCGTGTCCGCACCCAGCCGCCGCGAGCGCGCGCCGCTCCAGCCGCGGTCGGGATCGGGCAGGTCCGCGTTGTCCTTGAACGGCATCTCGAGCGTCAGGCCAAGGCCGCCATACGTGTGCCCGACCCACTTCGACGCGACGGTGAGGTTGACCTTGGTGTCCTTGTTGGCCGGATAGCCATGGGTGGTCTGGAAATCCGGGTTCGCCGCGACGAGCGCCTGCGCGAACCCGCCCTCCAGCGCGGCCATCCGCGGCGTATAGGTCGGCAGCCGCTCGTTGCCGTCGGTGAACACGTACGGCAGCCCTTCGTCGCCGTGCACGTCGAGGAAAGCGTCGACGCCGGTGGCCTGCATCGCGGCGCGGACATGGAGGACCTCGGGGCTGCGCTCCTGCGTCGGCGTCATCCACTCGCGGTTGAGGTTGGCGCCGGCGGCGTTCGTGCGGAGGTTGCCGCGCACGCTGCCGTCCGGGTTCATGTTGGGCACCACGTAGAGCACCGCGGCCTGCAGCAGGCGCCTGGCGATCGGGTCGGCGGGATCGAGTGCGCGTTCGAGCATCCCCTCCACGAACCACTCGGCCATCGTCTCGCCCGGATGCTGGCGCGCGATGATCCAGAGCGCCTTGCGGCCGGGCGCGGGCGTGCCGACCGTGACGAGGTTGAGGTCGCGTCCCTCGACGGTGGCGCCCAGGTCGGACACCCGGGCCAACGGCGGACGCGTCCACCCGGCCAAGCAGGTCGAGGTGGCGCTCCCACGAATAGGGCTCGAAGTACGCGTAGTAGATGCTGTCGCGGGCGGGCGTGTGCGCGATCGTCAGCGTGGCGCCGTCGTACGTCGTCGGCACCCGGAACCAGTCGCGCCGATCGTAGGACGCCACCGCGCGGTAGTCCTGCCAGCCGTGCGGGTAGGTGGCAGACCCTGCGTCGAGGATTCGGATTCGCGTCGGTGCGTCACGCGCGCCCTGCAGTCGAAAGTGGAACCACTGGCGGAAGTCCGCATGCGAATCCGGACGCAGTCGCAGTTGGAGGTTGCCGGGATCCCCGTCCGCAACGACGACGATGGCGCCCGAATCGAATTCGCTGGTGACTCTGCCTGGCATGAACCCGCACTCCTGGCTGTTCTGTACGTGCCGTAGGCGACGCACTGTGGTGCCTCCGGCCGCAGGACCGGCTGACGAATGGCTCGGGGACTGGCATGTGTGTTGCGTACGCTACGGCCAGAGCACCTGCCGCGATGATTCTCGCACGGACCATCGGTTGCGACAGCGGCGGCGGGTGCGCGGACATCGCACGACGACAGCCACCGACGACGACCCGAGCCATGCTCTACGAACCCGACACCGTATGGGGCAGGACCGAAGCGGGCGACCGCGAAATCACGCTGCCGCGCAGCGGCCTGTCTGTCGCGCAGCGGCGGCTGCTGAAGCAGTTGGCGCCGCCACGGCCGTTCGCCACGCTCGCCGCGCGCCACCGCGTCTCGCCGCCGAAGCTCGAGCACGAACTCGTGCGCCTGGCCGAACTCGAACTCGTCGCGTTCCAGCGCCCGGGCACGCTGCAGCCGCGCACGGCGCCGAGGATCCATCTGGCCCTGCCGCCCGAGGAGCGTCGGCGGCACTTCTCGCGCGGTTCGACGCTGCCGATGGCCCTGTGCGCCTTCGTGTTCGGCTTCGCCTGCTGGTGTCTGCTCTGGGTGCTCTGAGCGGCCCGGGCGCCCGGACGACCGGCGAACCCGGAGGCACCCCCGGGGAGTCGCGCCCGCGCATAGGCTAAACTCGGGGCGATGGAGACAGTCCGCACCCCGCGACCGACGGCTCGCCCGCCCCCGCGGCCGGCAGCGGCGCGCCCGCGCGCCCGCGCGACCCGCGGCGCGCCGCGTTCGAAGCCAACAAGCTGACGAAGCGCCTGCAGCGGCTCGCCGGCGAGGCGATCGCCGACTACGCGATGATCGAGGCCGGCGACCGCGTGATGGTGTGCCTGTCCGGCGGCAAGGACAGCTACGGCCTGCTCGATATCCTGCTGGCGCTGCAGAAGCGCGCGCCGGTGCCGCTTCGAGATCGTCGCCGTCAACCTGGACCAGAAGCAGCCGGGCTTCCCGGCCGACGTGCTGCCCCGCTACCTCGAGGCGCGCGGCGTCCCGTTCCTCATCGCCGAGCAGGACACCTACAGCGTCGTCAAGCGCCTGATCCCGGAAGGCGCGACGATGTGCTCGCTGTGCTCGCGCCTGCGCCGCGGCGTCCTGTATCGCGTCGCGGGCGAACTCGGCGCGACCAAGATCGCGCTCGGTCACCATCGCGACGACCTGATGGCGACGTTCTTCCTCAACCTCTTCTTCGGCGGCAAGCTGAAGACGATGCCGCCGAAGCTCGTGTCCGACAACGGCAAGCACGTGGTGATCCGTCCGCTCGCGTACGTGCGCGAGCGCGACCTCGCCGCCTATGCGGCGGCGATGGCGTTTCCGCTCATTCCGTGCACGCTGTGCGGTTCGCAGGAGAACCTGCAGCGGCGGCAGATCGGCCTGATGCTTGCCGAGTGGGAGCGCAAGTTTCCCGGCCGCGTCGACTCGATCTTCAACGCGATGCGCAAGGTGGAGCCGTCGCACCTCCTCGACCGCTCGTTGCACGACTTCGCCGCGGTGCGCGCGACCGGCCACCCGGAGCCGGACGGCGACATCGCGTTCGACGTCGACCCGCTCGCTGGAAGCCGCCGCCGACGCGGTGGCTGCCAACGGCGGCATCGGGTCGACGGCGGCCGTCGTTCCGCTCGCGCGCGGCTAGCGGCCTCGACACTGCGCGCGCGCCGGGAACCGGCAGCGGCATCCACGGTTCCAAGCGGTCGATGAATCCCCTTCGACACCGGTGGTCGTTCGCGCTGCTGCTGGCCGGCCTCGTGCTGGCGGCGCCGCTTTCACCCGCACTGGCCCAATCGGCGGCGGTCGCCACGCCGGCCCTGGAAGGCAGCGCGCTCCTGACGGCCCTGCGCGGCGGCGGCTACGTCCTCTACCTGCGCCATACGTCCGACCGACTTCGGGCAGAGCGACGAGGCGATGACGACCTTCGAGGATTGCGCACGCCAGCGCAACCTCACCGACCAGGGTCGCGCCGAGGCGCGCGCGATCGGGGCGGCGCTGCGCGAACTGCGGCATTCCGGTCGGCGAAGTGCTGGCAAGTCCGTATTGCCGCACGCAGGAAACGGCGCGGCTCGTGTTCGGCAAGGCGACGGTATCGTCCGCCGTGCGCGGCGGTCCGGCGCAGACGGAATCGACCGAGCGCTATGCGGAACTGCTGCGCCTGCTGTCGACGCCGGTCGCCCGCGGCACCAACCTCGCGATCTCGAGCCACGGCAATCCGTTCCGCGCCGTGGCCGGCCCGCCCTACCTTGCCGAAGGCGAGATCGCGGTGATCGAGCCGCTGCGGCAACGGCAGGTTCCGGGTCGTTGCGCGCGTCGCCAAGGACGGCTGGCCCGCGCTCGACCCATGACGTGCGCCGATGGATGGCTATCGCTTCGCCACCGGGGGCAGCGTGTTCTGGTCCTGCCCGAACAGCACGCGCCGCGCCTCGTCGTCCGCTACCGACGGCTTCTCGTTGATCGTCTTCGCGAGCGCGTACGCGCGCTCTACCGCCGGGCGCGCCTTGATCGCGGCCACCCAGCGCTTCAAGTTCGGAAAGTCGTCGATGTCCTGCCCCTGCCGCTCGGGGCGGATCCACGGATAGCACGCCATGTCGGCGATGCCGTATTCGCCGGCGACGTACTCGCGGTCGGCCAGGCGCCGGTCGAGCACGCGATAGAGCCGCCCGGTTTCCTTGACGTAGCGGTCGATCGCATACGGAATCTTCTCGGTCGCATAGAGCGCGAAGTGATGGTTCTGCCCGGCCATCGGCCCCAGGCCGCCCATCTGCCAGAAGAGCCACTGCGCTGCCTCGCAGCGGCCGCGCAGGTCGGCCGGGTAGAAGCGCCCGGTCTTGCCCGCGAGGTAGAGCAGGATCGCACCCGACTCGAACAGCGACAGCGGCGCGCCGCCGTCGGGCGGCGCATGGTCGACGATCGCGGGGATGCGGTTGTTCGGCGCGATGCGCGAGGAACTCGGGATCGAACTGTTCGCCGCGGCTGATGTTGACCGGCTTGATCGTGTAGGGCAGTCCCGTCTCCTCGAGGAAGATCGTGACCTTGTGGCCGTTGGGCGTGGTCCAGTAGTAGAGGTCGATCATGCCGGTCCGATGATGGGTGCGCGGTATTCAGGATGCATGCACCGGAGGAATCGGCGGTGCAACGAACGTGGCATGCCGGTTCCTGCGCTGCAAGCCACTAGAACGTGCCGGGATAGTTGCCGCCGTCGAGCAGGATGTTCTGCCCGACGATGTAGCCGGCGTGGGTGCTGCACAGGAATGCGCAGACCGCGCCGAACTCGGCGGCGGTGCCGAAGCGCCCGGTCGGCACGGCGTCCGCGGCGGTCGCCATCACCGAAGCGAGGTCCTTGCCGGCCGCGGTCGCGCGCCCCTGCATCGTCGTGCGCAGGCGATCGGTGTCGAAGAAGCCGGGCAGCACGTTGTTGATCGTCACGCCGTGGCGCGCGACCTTGCGCGCGACGCCCGCGACGAAGCCGGTGAGTCCGCTGCGGGCGCCATTGGACAGGCCAAGCACGTCGATCGGCGCCTTCACCGCCGACGACGTGATGTTGAGGATGCGGCCGAAGCGGCGTTCGATCATCCGGTCGACCGTGGCGCGGATGAGTTCGATCGGCGTCAGCATGTTGGCGTCGATGGCCTTGAGCCAGGCGTCGCGGTTCCAGTCGCGAAAGTCGCCCGGCGGCGGACCGCCGGCATTGGTGATCAGGATGTCCGGGTCCGGGCATGCGGCCAATGCCGCCGCGCGGCCCTCGGGCGTGGTGATGTCGCACGCGAGCCAGCGGACGGGGCGCCCGGTGGCAGTCCCGATCTCCGCGGCCGTGCGCTCGACGTCGGCGGCCGTGCGCGCGAGGATCGTCACGTCGACGCCTTCGTGCGCCAGCGCCTCCGCGCAGCCGCGGCCCAGTCCTTTGCTCGCCGCGCATACGAGCGCGCGGCGCCCCGCTATTCCGAGATCCATCGCCTTGCCTCCATTGGGACCTGCGTTACGCCGGCCCCGCGGCGAGCCCGCTCGCGCGCCGGACCCTGACCACCGTCCCGACCGCGAGGACGAGCAGCGCCGCGATCGCGAAGAACATCTCGCGGCCGAGCCCGTGGTCGAGCATCAGCCCGAACGCGATCGGGCCCATCATCGCGCCCAGGTCGAGCCCCGAATACACGAATCCGTACACGCGCCCCGCCGCGCCCTTGGGCGTCGCGTTGCGCACGATGAGGTCGCGCGACGGGCCGGTGATGCCGAGTGCGAATCCCGCGAGCGCGAACAGCGGCACGATGGCCAGCAGCGACACGGCGCCGGTGCCCACGAGCGTGAGCAGAGCGGCCGCCGCCAGGAGTCCCCCGGCCGCGACGAGATCGTGACGCGCCGTCCGCGCCGCGAGGAAACCGCCGGCGATGATGCCGCCGGTGCCGCCCAGCAGGTACGCCGTCACGGCGGAGGTCGCCAGCAGCAGCGGCGCGGCCAGGCCCGCGTTGAGCGCCGACGGCAGGAACGTCTGCAGGCCCACCGATGCAGTCGTCTGCACGACGAAGTAAGCGAAGCACAGCGCGATCGCCGGTTGCAGGAAGAGCCCCATGCTGCCGCGCAGCGTGTGCGAATGCGCATCCGCCGCGCGATGCGACTGCAGGAACGCACGCTGCGAGGCGAGCACCGCGAGCACGACGAGACCGACGCACCCCATGCCCGCCAGCGCGATCCGCCAGTCGAATGCGGTGGCGAGCGCGAACCCGACGATGGGGGCCGCCGCGTAGCCCAGGTTGCCGCCGACGCCGTGCATCGAATAGGCGTACCCCAGCCGGCGCGGCGCAACGCTCGCGTTGAGCACGGCAAAGTCGGCCGGATGGAACACGCCGTTGCCCGCGCCCATCAGCATCACGATGGGAAACAGGACGTAGACGTTGGGCGCCAGCGCCGCGAGCAGCGTGCCGCCCGCGAGCAGCGCCATGCCGCCCAGCAGAACCGGGCGCGCGCCGAAGCGGTCGACGGCGAACCCCGCGCCGAACTGCACGATGGCGCTGGCGCCATAGAAGAGCCCCACCAGCAGCCCCAGCATCGTCCACGACACGTCGAACTCGGCGCGCAGCATCGGGAAGAGCGGCGGCAGCGCGAGCTGGAAGAAGTGCGACATCGAGTGCGCGATGCCGATGAGGCTCATCACGCGGACATCGCGACGGAACGATTCGGGAGCCGTTGCTTCCAAGGACAGGCCGGGAGAAGGTTCGCGGCGGCCGCAGGGGCGGCAGCGGCAAAGCCGACACTATAGCGTACGGGCGCCACCGTCCCCGTCGCGCGGCAGCCCGGGTTTCCCCAGGGCATGGAAGGGATTCGGAATGGTCGAGAAAGTGCACAGGAGCGAGGCCGAGTGGAAAGCGCGACTCACGAGCGAGCAGTTCCGGGTCACGCGCAGGAAAGGCACGGAGCGGGCGTTCTCCGGCGAGCACTGGGATAACCAGCGCAAGGGGACATACCGCTGCGTGTGCTGCGGCACGCCGCTCTTCGACGCCGATGCCAAGTTCGAGTCCGGTACCGGCTGGCCGTCGTTCTGGCAGCCGGTCGCCCGCGAAAACGTGCGCGAAGTGGAGGACAGCTCGTTCTGGATGCGCCGGACCGAGGTGGTGTGCGCCGGCTGCGACGCCCATCTGGGCCACGTGTTTCCGGATGGCCCGGACCCGACCGGCCTGCGTTACTGCATGAACTCCGCCGCGCTCGAGTTCGAGCCGAAGGCGTAGCGCCGGTGCATTTCCCGGGGGAACGTTCGTCGCCATGGCCTCGTCGCCATGGCGGTACTTTCTCACCTATTACATTGCAAACATGATGTATATGATTGTTTAAAATTATAAGTTATTCTCCGGCTGAGATTGTGTGCCGCTGACGAAAGGTCGTTGACAGCCACCGCTATCGAAGTGATATCATTTTGATAACGCGCGAACGGCCAGGGCGGTGCGAGCGCGCACAACGACGGAGACGACGATGGCACGCATGATCCAGGGGCCCGCCCACGACGAAACGCCGATCGGTACGTTCAACGGGTTCGTGGCCCTGCTCGTGGGATTCCTGTTCCTGGCCGCCGGCGCATGGCTGCTGTATCGCGGCATCTCGCTGGGCGGCCTGCAGTGGGGCTCGTTCGCGGCCGGCATCGCGTTGCTCATCCTCGGCGTCATGACGTTCGCGGGCCTGTACACGCTGCAGCCGAACGAGGCGGCCATCATCCAGCTCTTCGGCGCCTACCGCGGCACCAGCCGCGTCCCGGGCCTGCGCGCGACCAACCCGTTCTATACGCGCAAGAAGCTCTCGCTGCGGGCGCGCAACCTGAACGGCGACCGGCTCAAGGTCAACGACAAGCGCGGCAACCCGATCGAGATCGCCGCCGTCGTGGTCTGGCACGTGGACGACACCGCGAAGGCCGCGTTCGACGTCGACGACTACGAGAACTTCGTCAAGGTCCAGAGCGAGGCGGCCGTTCGGCATCTGGCGTCGTCCTTTGCCTACGACGCCGAGGAGTCCGCCGGCGCCGACGCACGAGCCGACGCTGCTCGAATCGGCCGACATCGTCGCGAAGGCGCTGGAGCGCGAGCTGCAGGCGCGGCTCGACCAGGCCGGCGTCGTCGTCGAGGAAGCGCGGCTCACGCACCTGGCCTACGCCCCCGAGATCGCGCAGGTGATGCTGCGCCGGCAGCAGGCCGAGGCGATCATCGCGGCGCGCGCGAAGATCGTCCATGGCGCGGTCTCGATGGTCGAGATGGCGCTGCACGAACTGTCGGTGAAGAAGGTCGTGGACCTGGACGACGAGCGCAAGGCGGCGATGGTGTCGAACCTGATGACGGTGCTGTGCGCCGAAGGCGAGGTACAGCCCGTCATCAACACCGGAACGCTCTACAACTGACCCGCCGGACGGGCAGGAGATCGCCATGGCCATCGTAGCGCGGATGCTGTTCGTGCTGGTCCTCGTGGTCGCCCCGGTCGTCGTGTTCGCGACGACGGCCGGGCTTCCCGAGCGGGTCGCGTCGCACTTCGGTCCGGGCGGCGCCGCGAACGGCTACATGCCCCGCGACGCGTACCTCATGTTGATGCTCGCGCTGACCACGCTGCTGCCGGTCTTCGTCGTCGCGACGACGGGCTTCATTCCCGGCGTTGCGCTGTCGCGGATCAAGGCCGGGGCCCGCGACTACTGGCTCGCGCCGGTGCGGCGCGCGGAAACGCTCGCCTGGCTCGCCAACAGCGCGTGCTGGCTGGGCATCGTGCTGACGATGTTCCTGACCGGCGTGCACCTGTTCGTCGTGCAGGCGCATGCAACGCAGCCGCCGCGGCTGCCCGAACCGGCCTTCTTCGTGCTGCTCGGGACGTTCCTGGCGCTGACGCTCCTGTGGGTGGTGCGGATCACGTTGCGTTTCAGGAAGCCGGGCTAGGACGCCCGCCTCTCGTTGCCTCGCGTGGCCGCCAAGAAATCCTTCCTGTTGCGGGTCGATCCGGCCTTGTGGGCCGACATCGAGCGTCTCGCGCAGACGGACCTGCGCAGCGCGAACGCGCAAGTCGAATTCCTGCTGCGCGACGCGCTGGCGCGCCGCGGCATCGTTTCGCGTGCAGGCGCGGCGGTGCCGGCGAAGGCGGACGAGGACGCCGGAGAGGAATAGCGCGGCCGCGCGCGGGCACCCGCGGAAGGGTCGCGGCGGACGCCGGCGAGTTCCCCGGTTTCAGCGCGCGAGCACCCGCTGGAGGAACGCGCTGACGGCGACGATCTCCTCGAGCACGGCCGAGTGCTCCATCGGATAGGCGTGCCACTCGACGTGCCAACCGGCATCGACCAGCACCTTGCGCGATTGCTCGGCCCACGCGATGCGCACGACGGGATCGAACGTCCCGTGGCCCATGAAGATCGGCACGTCGCGGTTGGCGGGCGCCGCCTCGGCGGCGAGCCCCGGACCGTCGATCAGGTACGTCGACAGCGCGACGATCCCGGCCAGTCGCCGCGGGTGGCGCAACCCGCCGTACAGCGCGATCGCCCCGCCCTGCGAGAACCCCGCCAGCACGATGCGACCATCCTCGATGCCGCGCGCGCGTTCATGGTCGATGAGCGCCGCCACCGCCGCCTGCGAGCGGCGCACGCCGGGCAGGTCCGCCCGCTCATTGAGATTCGCTTCACGGATGTCGTACCACGCGCGCATCACGTATCCGTTGTTGATCGACACGGGCATCGTCGGCGCATGCGGGAACAGGAAGCGCACCGCCATCCGCGACGGCAGCCCGAGCGAGGGCACCACCTGCGACCAACCGTTCCCGTCGTCGCCCAGACCGTGCAGCCAGATGACCGTGGCGGTGGGATTCGGGGCGGTCTCGATCTCGATGGCTTGCAGCACGGCGGACGTCCTTGATGGCGGCGAAGTAAGGCAAGATTCTATCCGTTCATGCCAACCGCGGGCGCGCGCCCGGGGTGCTTCGCCGCGAGCGGAGGACGATCGTTGCTAGAATGGGGCCGCGCCGCGATGCGCATCACATTGGAACCCGGGTCAACCGCAGCGCGGCGGCTCGACAGGAGGCGAACGGATGGCACGACCCGCACGAAGGAACCCGCCGACCGCCCGCGACCTGCCTGCCGCGCACAACCCGACCTGCGATACCGGCGACTCGCTGGTCGCAGCGTCCATCCGCCTGCCCGACACCGCGCCCGGGGCCGAACCCGATCGCGTCGTGCGCCCCGCGCTCGCGCTGCTGTTCCGGATCGCGGTCGGCCCTTCCGCGGACCGGTACGTGCGCTCGTTTCCTCGCGTTCGAGCGCAGCGGCCATGGCGCACCCGGGTGGAACTGGTCGTCCCTGCTGTTCCCGACGGTGTGGGCGTTCTACCGCAAGCTCTGGCTGACCGGCACCGTCTTCGCGCTGCTGCCGCTGGCGGGCGCGCTCGCGTTCGTCGCGTTGACACCGCACTTCGAGCACGCGGACGCGAAGTGGATCCTCGCCGCCCTCCTCGTCGTGTGGATACTGCCCGGCATGCTTGCCGCGCTGTCCGCCGATTCCCTGCTGTACGCGCACGTGCGCGACGTCGTGCGGGGTGCCGAACGCGGTGCCAGGAGCGCGAGCGACGCGATGCAGCGGATGTCCGAGTTGCGTCCGACGTCGACCACCGCCGGCGTGCTGCTGGGCGGCGGTGCCTTCGTCGTCGTCGCCACGCTCGTACTGCCGCACCTCCATGCGGCGTACAAGGAGATCGGCGTGCGTGCGCAGCTCGCGCAGACGCTGCAGGCGATGCGCATCCTCGAACGCGAGATCGAATCCTCGTGGACGTACGCGCGCCTGGTCCCGCGCCAGTCCGACCATGCGGTCGTCCGCGCGCAGCCGGGCGCCGCGCTGATCGCCGAACTGGAAGTCGACCCGATCACGGGTCGCGTGCGGGTCGGTCTGGGATCGGACGTGCCGGAACTGGCCGGTCGCACGATCCTGCTGGCGCCCAGCCGCAATGCGCAGGACCGCTGGCAGTGGCTATGCGTGCCGGTCGACATCCCGACCCGATTCCTGCCCAAGGATTGCCGCGCTTGAACCGGCGCCCTGCGGTCGGCCCCGGCCGTTTCGTTGCCCCTGCCGGTGGCTGCGCGTAGAATGCGCGCCTTCGCGCACCGGGGACACAATCCCCGCGCTGCGCGCGTAGCGGAACCTGACCGGTTCGCGCGCGTCCCAAAAAACACGATTTTTTGCGGAGTCACCGACGATGCCTGCTGCCCTCCCCGCCCTGCGTGAAGTCGCGCTCGACGACAAATACGAGCTCGACTCCGGTCGCGTCTACCTGACCGGCGCGCAGGCGTTCGTGCGCCTGCTGATCCTGCAACGCCAGCGCGACGCGCTCGCGGGGCTCAACACCGGCGGATTCGTATCGGGCTACCGCGGCTCGCCGCTCGGTGCGCTCGACCAGTCGCTGTGGAAGGCGAAGAAGTTCCTCGACCGCGCGAACGTGAAGTTCCAGCCGGGCTTGAACGAGGACCTCGCGGCCACGTCGATCTGGGGCACCCAGCAGTTGAATCTCCACAAGGACGCCAAGGTCGATGGCGTCTTCGCGATGTGGTACGGCAAGGGCCCCGGGGTCGACCGCTGCGGCGACGTGTTCAAGCACGCCAACATGGCCGGCACGTCGAAGCACGGCGGCGTGCTGGTGCTCGCGGGCGACGATCACGCGGCCAAGTCGTCGACGGTGCCGCACCAGTCCGATCACATGTTCTCCGCCGCGATGATGCCGGTGCTCTACCCGTCGTCCGTGCAGGAGATCCTCGACCTCGGCCTGCACGGCTGGGCGATGTCGCGCTATTCCGGCTGCTGGGTCGGCTTCAAGTGCGTCGCGGACACGGTCGAGAGCAGTTCGTCGGTGTACGTCGATCCGTCGCGCACGCAGATCATCGTGCCCGACGACTTTCCGCTGCCGCCCGACGGCGTGTCGATCCGCTGGCCCGACGCGTTCCTCGCCACCGAGGCGCGGATGCAGGACTACAAGATCTACGCGGCGTTGCATTACTGCCGCGTGAACCAGCTGAACAAGATCGTCATCGGCTCGCCCGATTCCGGCAAGCCCGCGAAACTCGGCATCGCGACGTCCGGCAAGAGCTACCAGGACGTCCGGCAGGCGCTGGAGGATCTCGGCATCACGGAGCAGGATGCCGTCGAAATGGGCCTGCGCGTCTACAAGATCGCGATGCCGTGGCCGCTCGAGCCCGAGGGTGTGCGCCAGTTCGCCGAGGGCCTCGAGGAAATCCTCGTCGTCGAGGAGAAGCGGCAGGTGGTCGAGTACCAGCTGAAGGAGCAGCTCTACAACTGGCGCGACGACGTGCGCCCGCGCGTGGTCGGCAAGTTCGACGAGAAAGGCGAGTGGGTGCGCCCGCACGGCGACTGGCTGCTGCCCGCGGCGGGCGAACTGACCCCCGCGATGATCGCGCGCGTGATCGCGAAGCGCATCGAGCGGTTGCACCTCAACCCGCGGCGCTTGGACGAGATTCGCGCGCGCGTGGACTGGATCAACGCGAAGGAAGCCGCGCTCGCCAAGCCCAGGATCGAACTCGTGCGGCAGCCGTACTTCTGCTCGGGCTGCCCGCACAACACGTCGACGCGCCTGCCCGACGGCAGCCGCGCCACGGCGGGCATCGGCTGCCACGTGATGGCGATCTGGATGGACCGCAACACGTCCGAGTTCACGCACATGGGCGGCGAAGGCGTCACGTGGATCGGCCAGGCGCCGTTCACCGACGAGCGCCACATCTTCGCGAACCTGGGCGACGGCACGTACTACCACAGCGGGATCCTGGCGATCCGCGCCGCCATCGCCGCCAACGTGAACCTCACGTACAAGATCCTCTACAACGACGCGGTCGCGATGACCGGCGGCCAGCCGTTCGACGGTCCGCTGACGCCGGCGGACATCGCGAAGCAGGTTGCGGCCGAAGGCGTGAAGCGGATCATCGTCGTCAGCGACGAGCCCGACAAGTACCCGCCGCAGTATTTCTCCTCCGACATCCGCATCCACCACCGCGACGAACTCGACGCCGTGCAGCGCGAGCTGCGCGAGATCCAGGGCGTCACCGTGCTGCTCTACGACCAGACCTGCGCAGCGGAGAAGAGACGGCGGCGCAAGCGCGGCAAGTACCCGGACCCGGCCAAGCGCGTCGTGATCAACGAACTCGTCTGCGAAGGCTGCGGCGATTGCGGCGTGCAGTCGAACTGCGTATCCGTCGCGCCGCTCGAGACCGAGTTCGGCCGCAAGCGCGCGATCGACCAGTCGTCGTGCAACAAGGACTTCTCCTGCGTGAAGGGGTTCTGCCCGTCGTTCGTGACGGTCGAGGGCGGCACGTTGCGCAAGCCGAAGAAGGCCGAGGCCGCTCGACTTCTCGACGCTGCCCGCGCCGGCCGTCCCGAGCGCGGCGGAGCCGTACAGCATCCTCGTCACCGGCATCGGCGGCACCGGCGTGGTCACGATCGGCGCGCTGCTCGGCATGGCCGCGCACCTCGAGGACAAGGGCTGCTCGGTGCTCGACATGACCGGCCTCGCGCAGAAGAACGGCGCCGTCGTCTCGCACGTGCGCATCGCCGACGCGCCGGAACAGCTCTACGCGACGCGCATCGCCGCCGGCGAGGCCACGCTCGTGCTGGCCTGCGACATCCTGACCGGCGTCGGCTACGAAGCGCTGGCCAAGATGCAGAAAGGGGTCACCCGTGCGCTCGTGAACACGGCGCTGGTGATGCCCGCGCAGTTCACGCGCGACCCCGACCTGCGCTTTCCGTTGGGCTCGATGGAACAGGAGATCAAGGACGCCGTCGGCGCCGGCGACGCGGAATTCCTCGACGCGACGAAGCTCGCGACCGGTCTCATGGGGGACTCGATCGCGACCAACCTGTTCATGGTCGGCTACGCATTCCAGCGCGGCCTCATCCCGCTTTCCGAAGCGGCGATCATGAAGGCCATCGAATTGAATGGCACCGCGATCGAGTCGAACACGAAGAGCTTCCAGTGGGGCAGGCTTGCCGCCATCGACCCGGCGAAGGTCGCCGCCGCCGCGATCCCCGGGAAGAAGCCCGACTCGCAGCGGCTCTCCGGTTCGCTCGACGAGATGATCGAGCGCCGCGTGAAGTTCCTGACCGACTACCAGGATGCCGCGTACGCGCAGCGGTACGCGGCGCTGGTCGCGAAGGTCGGCGCAGCGGAGGCCCGCGTGATGCCGGGGATCACCGAGCTGACCGAGGCCGTCGCGCGCTATTACTTCAAGCTGCTCGCGATCAAGGACGAGTACGAAGTGGCGCGGCTCTACGCCGAGTCGGACTTCACGCAGCGGATCGCCGAGCAATTCGAAGGCGACTACAAGCTCACGTTCAACCTCGCGCCGCCGATGCTCAGCAAGGCCGATCCGCGGACCGGCGTGCCGCGCAAGTCGACGTACGGTCCCTGGATGATGCGGGCATTCGGCGTGCTGGCGAAGATGCGCAAGTACCGCGGCACCGCGCTCGACATGTTCGGCCGGAGTGCCGAGCGGAAGATGGAGCGCGCACTGATCGGGGAGTACGAAGGGGTCGTCGACGAGATCGTCGCGAAGCTCGCCGCGCGCAATCACGCGACCGCGGTCGAACTGGCGTCGGTCCCCGAGCACATCCGCGGCTACGGCCACGTGAAGGAAGCGCACCTCAGGACCGCCAAGGCGCGCGAGGGTGTGCTGCTCGCCGCGTTCCGGTCGCCGGAGACGGCGGCGAAGCCGAAGGTGGTGCGCATCACGGCCTGACGCACGGGACGCTTCATCGCGTCGGCGTTCGCTGCCGCGTTTCCCTCACCCGCGCCCGACCCCGCTGCGCGCCATCCGCTCCCTCTCCCCGCTTGCGGGGAGAGGGTCGGGGTGAGAGGAAGCGTGTCCCGGCCCGCCCGTACAATGGCGCCATGCTTGCCGTACGCGCGCCCGCCGTCGCCGATCCGTTCGCCGCCATCGATGGCTGGTTCGCCGCGCAGGGGTACACCGCGTTCGCGTTCCAGCGCGAAGTGTGGTCGGCCTACGCCGCCGGCGAGAGCGGCCTCGTGCACGCGCCGACCGGCATGGGCAAGACGTACGCCGCGGCGCTCGGCCCCATCGCGCTGGGGCCGCGTGGAACGCGACCTCAACCCGCCGCCGCTCACGCTGCTGTGGCTGACGCCGCTGCGTGCGCTGGCGAGCGACACGGGACTCGCGCTCGCGAAGGCGGCGCGCGCGCTGAACCCGCACTGGACGATCGCCGTGCGCACGGGCGACACGTCGTCGTCGGCGCGCGCGAAGCAGGCGACACGACTGCCGACCGCGCTGGTGACCACGCCGGAGAGCCTGACGCTGATGCTCTCGCGCGCGGACTGGCGCGAGCGCTTCGCGCACGTGACCGCCGTCGTCTGCGACGAGTGGCACGAACTCATGTCGTCGAAGCGCGGCGTGCAGGCGGAACTGGCGCTCGCGCGCCTGCGCACCCTCAATCCCGGCCTGTCGGTCTGGGGGCTCTCCGCGACGCTCGCCAACCTGGACCAGGCGCTGACGTGCCTCGTCGGCGTGTCGCGCGCGCGCGCAAGACCGGGCCGCACGCGCATCGTCAAGGGGCTCGACGCGAAGACGATCGAGATCGTCAGTGCGCTGCCGGCGACGATCGACCGCTTTCCATGGGCCGGACACATCGGCCTCAGGATGCTGCCCGAGGTGATTCGCGCCATCGAGGGCGCGCGGTCCACGCTCGTGTTCACCAATGTCCGTTCCGCCACCGAGATGTGGTACCAGGCACTGCTGGAAGCACGGCCCGACTGGGCCGGCACGCTCGCGCTTCACCACGGCTCGCTCGAACGCGACGTGCGCGACTGGGTCGAGGGGGGCTTGCGCGAAGGACGGCTGCGCGCGGTCGTCTGCACGTCGAGCCTGGACCTCGGCGTCGACTTCGCGCCCGTCGACCAGGTGCTGCAGATCGGCAGCCCGAAGGGCGTGGGTCGCCTGCTGCAGCGCGCCGGCCGCAGCGGACACCGGCCGGGCGAAGTCTCGCGCGTGACGGTCGTGCCGGTGCAGGCGCTGGAACTGGTGGAGGCCGCGGCCGCACGCACCGCCGCGGCGGCGCGCCGCATCGAGCCGCGCGTGCCCGTTGTCAACGCGACCGACGTGCTCGTGCAGCATCTCGTCACGTGCGCGCTGGGCGGCGGCTTCCGTCCCGACGACCTGCGCGCGGAGGTCCGCGACACCCATGCGTTCGCGACGCTGGCCGACCCGGAGTGGCAATGGGCGCTCGACTTCGTCGTGCACGGCGGCGCGAGCCTCAACGCGTATCCGGAATACCGGCGCGTCGTGATCGGCGACGACGGCATCGCGCACGTGCCGGACCGCCAGATCGCGCGCCGGCACCGGATGGGCATCGGTACGATCGTCAGCGAGACATCGATCACCGTCGCGTTCCGCAACGGCACGAGGCTCGGCCAGGTCGAGGAGAGTTTCGCGGCCGCGCTGCGGCCGGGCGACTGCTTCGCGTTTGCCGGGCCGCGTGCTCGAGTTCATCCGCGTGCGCGAGCTGACCGCGTGGGTGCGGCCCGCCAAGACGACGTCCGCGCGCGTGCCGCGCTGGATGGGCAGCAAGATGGCGCTGTCGAGCGAACTCGCCGATGCCACGCGCGCGCTGATCGCGGCGGCGCAGCGCGGCGGCTACGATTCGCCCGAGCTGCAGTGCGTGCGGCCGCTGCTGGAACTGCAGGCGCGCTGGTCGGCGCTGCCCGGCGATCGCGAGTGGCTGGTCGAGGCGATCGCGACCCGCGACGGCCACGGACTCTTCTTCTATCCGTTCGAAGGACGCCTCGCGCACTTCGGACTGGCCACGCTGTTCTCGTACCGCCTCGGTGCGCGAACACCCGCCACGTTCAGCATCACCGCCAACGACTACGGCTTCGGCCTCGTGTCGCCGCAACCGGTGCCGCTGTCGATCGGCGACCTCGGGCGACTGCTCGCCGCGCCCGACGTGGAACGCGACATCCTCGCCGGGCTCAACGCGACCGAACTGGGGCGACGCCACTTCCGCGAGATCGCGCGCGTCGCCGGCCTCATCTTCCAGGGCTTTCCCGGCCAGCCGCATCCGCAGCGGCAGTTGCAGGCGTCGAGCGCCCTCATCTACAACGTGTTCGCCGAGTACGACCGCGACAATCCGCTGCTGCAGCAAGCCGTGCGCGAGGTGCTCGAGCACCGGCTGGAGGCGCCGCGGCTCGCGGCGGCGCTGGCACGCCTGCGCGGCAGCCGCGCGCTGCTGACCCGGCCCGTGCGTCCCACGCCATTTGCGTTTCCGCTGCTGGTCGAGATGTTCCGTGAAAGCCTCTCCACCGAAGCGCTCGAGTCGCGCGTCGCGCGGATGGTGGCGGAACTCGAGCACGCGGCGCTGCAGGGCGCGGAAGGTGGCGCGGGAGACCGTCCTTCCCAGGGCGCGCGCCCGTAGGGACGCGCGCCATGCGTCATCGATGCCGACGTCGCCTGTCTCTTCTGCAGCCCGCCCTGCCGACTATGCCGCGCGCTTCGCGAGGAGCGCGCGTCCGACCTTCGAATTCGTCGGCCGGTCGAGCGCCGCGCAGATGAACTCGCCGGCGTCGATCAGCATGTCGAGGTCCACCCCGGTCGTGCAACCGACGCCGTGCAGCAGGTACACGACGTCCTCGGTCGCGACATTGCCCGTCGCGCCCTTGGCGTAGGGACACCCGCCCAGGCCCGCGACGGAACTGTCGAACACGGCGACGCCGCGTTCGAGCGCCGCGTAGATGTTCGCGAGCGCCTGTCCGTACGTGTCGTGGAAATGCCCGGCAAGCTGGCCGATCGGCACCACGCGCGCGACCGCGTCGAGCATCGCGAGCGTCCGGCCCGGCGTCCCCACGCCGATGGTGTCGCCGAGCGACACTTCGTAGCAGCCCATCGCGGAGAGCGCCTGCGCGACGCGCGCGACCGCCTCCGGCGCGATGTCGCCTTCGTACGGACAGCCCAGCACGCACGAGATGTAGCCGCGCACGCGAATGCCGCGCGCGCGCGCCGCGGCGACGACCGGTGCGAAGCGGTCGAGACTTTCCGCGATCGAGCTGTTGATGTTCTTGCGCGAGAAGGATTCGGACGCCGCGCCGAAGACGGCGATCTCCTCGGCGCCCGCGGCCGCGGCCGCCTCGAAGCCCTGCATGTTCGGCACGAGCACCGGGTACGCGACGCCGGGCTTCCGGTGGATTCGCGCCATCACCTCCGCGTTGTCCGCCATCTGCGGCACCCACTTGGGCGACACGAACGCGGTGGCCTCGACGGCGGGCAGTCCGGCGGCCGTGAGCCGGTCGATGAGCTCGACCTTGATCGCCGTGGCGATCGTCTGCTTCTCGTTCTGCAGGCCGTCGCGCGGTCCCACCTCGACGATCTTCACGTGCGCGGGCAACGTAGCCATGGTCGCTCCCGTCTTCTAGGTGGCCGCCGCGGTCGATTTCTCGAACTCGACGAGCTCGACGCCCTCGTTCACCTGCTCGCCGACGGCGAAGCGGAACCCCACGACCCGGCCGGCGGTCGGCGCGGTGATCGTGTGCTCCATCTTCATCGCCTCGAGGATCAGCAGCGGGTCGCCCTTCGCGACGTCGGTCCCCGGCTGCGCGAGCCACGCGATGATCTTGCCCGGCATCGGCGCGGCGAGTCCGCCCTCGGCGCCCTGCCCCTCGCTGCCGTAGTGCAGCGGATCGACGCGCGCCAGCTGGAAGCTGCGGCCGTTGAGGAACACGTGCCGCTTCTCGCCGGCGACGACCACGCTCGTGTCGATGCGCACGCCCGCAAGCTCGACGCGCAGCGTGCCGTTGTGGCCCAGCTCGCCGCGCGCGGGCACGCTCGTCCCGTCGAGGCCGAGCTGGAAGCCGCCGGGCGTATAGCCGACGACCACCGTTCGCTCGGTCTCCCCGAAGCGGAACACGAGCTTGCGCTCGGCATTGGCGTTGAGTCGCCAGCCATCCTGCTGTCGCCAAGGCGAGTAGCGGTCTCCGCCGGCGTCCATCGTGTCGCGCGCCAGTGCCTCCTCGCGCAGCAGCGTTGCCAGGGCGGCGATGAAATACGCGTCGTCCGGCGCATCCGCCGCCTGCGGGAACAGGAGGTCGCGCTCGCGCTCGATCAGGCCCGTGTCGAGGTCCGCGCGCGCGAAGGCCGGGCTCGCCACCAGCCGCGCCAGGAACTCGACGTTGTTGGAGACACCCACGATCCGGTACTGCGCCAGCGCTTCCAGCATCCGCGCGAGTGCCAGTTCGCGCGTCTGGTCCCAGACGATCAGCTTCGCGATCATCGGATCGTAGTACGGCGTGATCTCGTCGCCCTGCTCGACGCCCGTGTCGACGCGCACGTGCAGCGACTCCGCCGGCGGGCGCGAGGTGCACGAGCCGTCCGGTCGACGGCAGGAAGCCGCGGTCCGGGTCCTCCGCGTAGATGCGCGCCTCCAGCGAGTGTCCGCGGATCACGAGCTGCTCCTGCGTGACCGGCAGCGGCTCGCCGGCCGCGACGCGCAGCTGCCACTCGACGAGGTCCTGTCCGGTGATCATCTCGGTGACCGGATGCTCGACCTGCAGCCGCGTGTTCATCTCCATGAAGTAGAAGCGGCCGTCCTGGTCGGCGATGAACTCCACCGTGCCGGCGCCTTCGTAATGCACCGCGCGCGCGGCGGCGACTGCGGCCTCGCCCATCTCGCGCCGGCGCGTCTCGGTCATGCCGGGGGCCGGTGCCTCCTCGAGCACCTTCTGGTGGCGCCGCTGCACCGAGCAGTCGCGCTCGAACAGGAAGACGCAGTGATCGTGGCGGTCGGCGAACACCTGGATCTCGATATGCCGCGGCCGGGTGACGTAGCGTTCGATCAGCACATGGTCGTCGCCGAAGCTCGCCGTCGCCTCCCGCTTGCACGAGGCCAGCGCGTCGGCGAACTCGGACGACTTCGCGACGATGCGCATCCCCTTGCCGCCGCCGCCCGCGGACGGCTTCAGCAGCACCGGGTAGCCGATGCCATCGGCCTCCCGGCGCAGGAAGTCCGACTCCTGCCGAACGCCGTGATACCCCGGCACCAGCGGCACCGGCGCCTTCTCCATCAGCGACTTGGCGGCGCTCTTGCTGCCCATCGCGCGGATCGCGGCGATCGGCGGCCCGATGAACACGATGCCCGCATCCGCGCACGCCTGCGCGAACGCCTCGTTCTCGGACAGGAAACCGTAGCCGGGGTGGATCGCCTCCGCACCCGTCTTCCGCGCGGCGTCGATGATGCGCGCGATGTCGAGGTAGCTCTCGCGCGCCGGGGGCGGGCCGATCAGCACCGCCTCGTCGGCGAGGCGCGTGTGGCGTGCGTTCGCGTCGGCCTCGGAGAACACGGCGACCGTGCGCACGTTGAGGCGGCGCGCCGTCTTGATGACGCGGCACGCGATTTCGCCACGGTTGGCGATCAGGATCTTGCGGAACATCATGCGGTCGAATCTCCAGCCTTGGATCGCGGCCCCTCACCCCAACCCTCTCCCCGTACCGGGGAGAGGGAGGTGCCTGGCGGACGTGTTGCCGAATGCACGCGCACCCCCGCACTGCGCCTTATCCCCGCTTGCGGGGAGAGGGAGTTGCATGGCGGACGTGTTGCCGAATGCACGCGCACCCCCGCACTGCTCCCTCTCCCCGCTTGCGGGGAGAGGGTTGGGGTGAGGGGCCGGCTCGACGCGTTCACGCCATCACATCCGGAACACGCCGAACGTGGTCTTCTCGATGGGCGCGTTGAGCGACGCCGAGAGTGCCAGGCCCAGCACGCGCCGCGTCTGCGCGGGGTCGATGACGCCGTCGTCCCACAGCCGTGCCGTCGCGTAGTACGGATGGCCCTGCGTCTCGTACTGCGCGCGGATCGGGTCCTTGAACTTGTCCTCGTCCTCCTTCGTCCACGTCTTGCCGGCGGCCGTCATGCCGTCGCGGCGCACGGTCGCCAGCACCGACGCGGCCTGCTCGCCGCCCATCACCGAGATGCGCGCATTGGGCCACATCCACAGGAAGCGCGGTCCGAAGGCGCGGCCGCACATGCCGTAATTGCCGGCGCCGAAGCTGCCGCCGATGATCACCGTGAACTTGGGCACCTTGGCGCACGACACGGCCGTCACCAGCTTCGCGCCGTGCCGCGCGATGCCCTCGTGCTCGTACTTGCGCCCGACCATGAAGCCGGTGATGTTCTGCAGGAACAGCAGCGGGATGCCGCGCTGCGCGCACAGCTCGATGAAGTGCGCGCCCTTCTGCGCGGACTCCGAGAACAGGATGCCGTTGTTGGCGACGATGCCGACCAGGTAGCCATGGAGGCGCGCGAAGCCGGTCACCAGCGTCGGGCCGTAGCGCTGCTTGAACTCGTCGAAGGCCGAGCCGTCGACGATGCGCGCGATCACCTCGCGCACGTCGTAGGGCTTGCGCGTGTCGCCCGGAATGACGCCGTAGAGCTCCTCCGCATCGTAGAGCGGCGCCACGGGCGGGACGATGTCCAGCGTGACCGACTTGACGCTGTTCAGGTTCGCGACGACGCGGCGCGCGATCTGCAGCGCATGCGCGTCACTCTCCGCCAGGTGGTCGGCCACGCCGGAGATGCGCGTGTGCACGTCGCCGCCGCCCAGTTCCTCCGCCGTCACTTCCTCGCCGGTCGCTGCCTTGACCAGCGGCGGCCCGCCGAGAAAGATCGTGCCCTGGTTGCGGACGATGATCGCCTCGTCCGACATCGCGGGCACGTACGCGCCGCCGGCCGTGCACGAACCCATCACCACCGCGATCTGCGGGATTCCCAGCGCGGACATCGTGGCCTGGTTGTAGAAGATGCGGCCGAAGTGGTCGCGGTCCGGGAACACGGCGTCCTGCTCGGGCAGGAACGCACCCCCCGAGTCGACGAGGTAGATGCAGGGCAGCCGGTTCTCGCGCGCGATTTCCTGCGCGCGCACGTGCTTCTTCACCGTCAGCGGGTAATAGGTGCCGCCCTTGACCGTCGCGTCGTTGGCGACGATCAGGCACTCCCGCCCCGCGACGCGGCCGATGCACGTGATGATCGACGCGCAAGGCACCTCGCCGCCGTACATGCCGTACGCGGCCAGCGGCGACAGCTCGAGGATCGCGGCGCCCGGGTCGACCAGCGCGTTGATGCGATCGCGCGGCAGCAGCTTGCCGCGACCGAGGTGCTTCCTGCGCGCCTCTTCGCTGCCGCCGCGCGCCGCGTGCGCGGTCTTCTCGCGCAGGTCCGCGACGAGCCCGTGCAGCACTGCGGCATTGGACCGGAACTCCTGCGCCCGGACGTCGAGTTTGCTCTTGATAGTCGCCATCTTCGATATTCGCTGTCCCAACCGCGGATGCCTCGGCCGCCGCGGTACGATCCGCGGGCACCGCAGCCTGCAACCCGGAAGCATAGCAAGGGGGCCCGCATGGGACACGCTGCAGCGCCCACGAATCGCGAATTTGCCGACAGCGACGACAATGCGACGGTGGCGTCCATGTCGTACCGAACCCGCCCATCCTCGTGCGCGGTCCGTCGCGGCGACCGGTCGGCTAAGATGACGCCTCCGGCACGAATCCGCGACGGCCAACGACAGGAGCCCGCATGCCCGCTTCCCCCTTCGATCTTTCCGGGCGCGTCGCGCTCGTCACCGGTGCCTACCGCGGCCTGGGCTTTGCGATCGCCCAGGGCATGGCGCAGGCCGGCGCCACGGTGCTCCTCAATGGCCGCAAGCCCGAAGCGCTGGCCGAGGCGGCCGCGAAACTCGCCGGCATGGGCCTCAAGGCCGACACCGCCGCGTTCGACGTGACGGACCGCGACGCCGTCGCGGCCGGTGTCGCCGCCGCAGCCGCGAAGCACGGCACGATCGACATCCTGGTGAACAACGCCGGCATCCAGCGCCGCGCGCCGTTCGTCGAGTTCACGCAGAAGGACTGGGACGACATCATCGCGACCAACCTGACCGCGCCGTTCGTCGTGTCGCAGGCGGTGCTGCCCGGGATGATCGCGAAGAAGCGCGGCAAGATCATCCACATCGCGTCGCTGATGAGCGAGCTTGCGCGACCGACCGTCGTCCCCTATACCGCCGCCAAGGGCGGCGTGCGGCAACTCACGCGGGGCATGGCCGTCGAACTCGCGCCGCACGGCATCCAGGTCAACGGCGATCGCGCCGGGATACTTCGCGACGGAAATGAACCGCGCGCTCATCGACAACGAGGAATTCAACGCGTGGGTGTGCAAGCGCACGCCCGCGGGACGCTGGGGCGAGCCGCCGGAGATCGCCGGCCTCGCCGTGTTCCTCGCGTCCGCCGCGGCCGACTACATGACCGGCCAGTTGCTGGTGATGGACGGCGGCATGTCGGTCGCGCTCTAGCCTGCCCGCGTCCCCGCGCCGCGTGGGCGCTCGGCCGGCGATGCGCGGCGCAGGTCGTCGCGCGCGCCGATGCGACAGCACCGCGCCACCCTCCCCGGCCTTTGCCATTTCGCGGCGGCGCACGGCGCGCAACAGCGCGCGGCGCCCGGGGACGATCCGGTCGAGCCCGACCCGATTGCAATTCGAACCCAATGGCACCGACGCCCAGGCGCCGGCGTGCCGGGTGCAGGGCGACGTCAGTCCGCCGTCGCGCTGGGCCGCCGGTCGATGAGCTTGTAGAGCCAGTCGAGGCCACCGACGGTCGACCGCGCGGGACGGTACTCGCAGCCGATCCAGCCCGGATACTTGAGCTCGTCGAGCAGCTTGAAGAGATACGAGTAGTTGACCTCGCCGTTGTCGGGCTCGTTGCGATCCGGAACACCGGCAATCTGGATGTGCCCGATGTGCGGCAACCAGCGGCGGATCTTGGTCGCGAGGTCGCCTTCCACCACCTGCGCGTGATAGAGGTCCATCTGGACCCGCAGATTCGCCATGCCGAGTTCCTCGCGAATCGCGTGCGCCTCCGCCTGCGTGTTGAGCAGGTAGCGCGGAATGTCGCGCGGGTTGATGGGCTCGACCAGCACCGTGACTTTCTGCTCGGCCGCTTCCTGGCAGGCGAAGCGCAGATTGCGCTTGAACGTGCGCATGCGCCGCGTGCGCTCCTCGGCGTCGGCGCCCTCGGGCAGCACGCCGGCCATCACGTGCAGGCGCGGGCAGTCGAGCGCCTGCGCATACCGGAGGGCCGTCACGACGCTCGCCGCGAACTCGTGCTCGCGCCCGGGCAGCGACGCGAGACCGCGATCGCCGGCATCGTAGTTGCCCGGCGGCGAATTGATCAGCACGACCTCGAGCTTGTGCTCCTTCACGCGCGCAACGATGTCGCGCACCTGGTAGTCGTAGCCGAACGCGAACTCGACCGCGCGGAAACCGGCGTGCGCCGCCTCGCCGAAGCGATCGAGGAACGGCACCTCGTCGAACAGGAACGACAGATTCGCAGCGAAACGGGGCATGCGTAGGCGGTGGATCCACGGCGGTGCGCGCCGCTTGTTGCAATCGTCGGGACGGCGCGCACGGGCGGTCGCAAACCGCAGTACCGAGTGTGCCTTGCGCCCGCGCAGATCGCAATGGGACGCGCTAACATTGGCCCTTCGCGTACGCGCGCCATCGCATGAGCGCAACGCGCGCCGTGCGCGCACCGTCACAATCCGCAATCGCCCGCCGATGCCCCCTGCCGCCGCCCCGTCCCGCGAGCCGCCGCTCGCCGCGCCTCTCGCGACCACCGTCGCCGGCGAACGCGTCGAACTCTTCGCCGAGCGTGCCCTGTTCTGGCCCGCGTGCGCGATGCTCTTCGTCGCGGACGTGCACCTCGGCAAGGCAACCGCCTTCCGCGCCGGCGGCATTCCGATGCCACGTGGCGGCACGCAGGCGGACCTGGCGCGCCTGTCGTCGCTGCTCGCGCGCACGCAGGCCGCCCGCCTCGTGATCCTCGGCGATTTCCTGCACGCGGCGGCCGGTCGCGGGGCGGCGCTCGACGAAGCCTTCCGCGCGTGGCGCGCGCAGCACGCGCAGGTTGCACTGACGCTCGTGCGCGGCAATCACGACGACCGCGCCGGCGACCCGCCCGCAGCGTGGGACATCGACGTGGTGCCGGACCCGCATCCGTACGCGCCGTTCCTCGCCTGTCATCACCCGGTCACGCCGCCGACCGGGTACGCGTTGTGCGGCCACGTGCATCCGGGCGTGGTCCTGCACGGGCGCACGCCGTCGGATACGGCGCGCCTGCCCTGCTTCGTATTGGGGCGCCGACGCGCGATCCTGCCCGCCTTCGGCAGCTTCACGGGACTCGCGCGCGCCGAGACAGCGCGCGGCGATCGCATCGTCGCGATCGCCGGCAATCGGCTGTTCGCCCTGCCCGCAGCGGGCAACGGCGCCTAGGTTTCGAGGACGTAGGTGCCAGGCGCGTCCGCGATCGGCGGATAGCCCGCCGCGCGCGCGCCCATCGCGGGCACCGCAACCGGCGCACCCGAGTGGGCGGCGAGCCAGCGCGTCCACTCCGGCCACCACGAGCCCGCGTGCACAGGGACGTCGGCGCGCCACACTTCCGGGTCGACGTACGTTGCATCGCGCGTCTTGGTCGCGATCCGGTAGTGCCGGCCCTTGTGCCCGGGCTCCGATACGATGCCGGCGTTGTGACCGCCGCTCGTCAGCACGAACGTCACGTCCGCATCGGCGAGCAGGTGGTACTTGTACACCGACGGCCACGGCGCCACGTGGTCGCGCTCGGTGCCCACGGCGAAGAGCGGCTTGCGCAGGTCCTTCATCGCGATCGGGCGGCCCGCCACGGCGAACCGGCCCTCCGCCAGCTCGTTGCGGAGGAACAGCTTGCGCAGGTATTCGGCGTGCATGCGGAACGGCATCCGCGTCGCATCGGCGTTCCACGCCATGAGGTCCGTCACCGGCGCGCGCTCGCCCAGCAGGTAATCGTGCATCACGCGCGACCACACGAGATCGCTCGAGCGCAGCAACTGGAAGGCGCCCGCCATCTGCCGGCTGTCGAGGAAGCCCTGTTCCCACATCACGTCTTCCAGGAACGACAGCTGGCTTTCGTCGATGAACAGCATCAGCTCGCCGGCCTCCGTGAAGTCCGTCTGCGCGGCGAAGAACGACGTCGTCGCGAAGCGGTCGTCGCCGTCGCGGGCCATCGTCGCCGCGGCGATCGCGAGCAACGTGCCACCGATGCAGTAGCCGCACGCGTGCACCTGCGCGTCGGGGACGATCGCGCCGACCGCATCGAGCGCGGCCATCACCCCCAGCGTGCGGTAGTCGTCGAACGTGGTGTCGCGATCCTGCGGCCCGGGATTCCGCCACGAGATCATGAATACGGTGAACCCCTGCGCCAGCAGGTAGCGCACGAGGGAGTTCGCGGGACTCAGATCGAGGATGTAGTACTTCTCGATCCAGGCCGGCACCACCAGCACGGGCTCGGGTCGCACGCGCGGCGTGGCCGGCGCGTACTGGATGAGTTCGATCAGCCGATTGCGGTAGACCACCTTGCCCGCGGTCGTCGCGACATCGCGGCCGACCACGAAGCGTTCGGTCCCGACCGGCGGCTTTCCGCCCAGCGTGCGGTCCCAGTCCTCGACGAAGTTGCCGGCGCCGCGCACGAGGTTCATGCCGCCGCTGCGCAACGTCCGCCCGAGGACCTCCGGATTGGTGGCGAGGAAATTGGCCGGCGCGACCATGTCGAGCCACTGCCGCGCGCCGAACGCCACCATGCGCTCATGCCGCCGGGTCACACCGCGCACCCCCGTCGTCGCGTTGTGCCACCACTGTTGCGTCAGCAGGAACGATTGCCACGCGAGGTCGAACGGCAGCATCCGCCATGCCGGATCGACGAAGCGCCGGTCCTGCGGCAGCGGTTCGATGCAGGGCTCGGCGCCATCCATCGCGAGCGAGCGCCGCATCGCGTAGTTGACGAGCCGCAGCCACTTCTTGCCCGCCTTTTCCGCCAGCTGCATGCGCTTGCCGGGCGCGAACGCCAGGTGCGACGCCCAATCCCAATACGCCGCCACCTGCGCCATCGGCGAGAGCCCGCCGGTGTAGCGCGCGAGCGCCGCGTTGAGCGAGCGGTCGACGGTTTCCGCGAATGCGGTCGCGGCGAACGAATCCCGCAGGAACGACGGATCCGATGGCGACACCGACGGTACCGACGGCGTCGCCGGTGCGGTGGGTACGGCAGGTGCGCGCGTGGCAGGCGCCGGCAATGGCACGACCCTGCGCGCCGCGCGCGCGTGGCGCGCCGGCCGTGCGAGCGCCGGCACCCTGCGTGCGGTGGGTGACGCTTTCGCGCTCCCGCGTGTCGCCGCCGCCATCCCCGTCTCCCCTTGTCTACACTATTGAGGTGGCGTCGCCGCGCGGAACAGGCGCATCATCCGCTCGCCTTCCGCCACGTAGTCGGCCATCGCCTCGTTCGCGTAGCGCATTTGCGCTTCCATCGCCTGCGCGGGGTCGCGGCACTGGCCCAGCATCGTCAGCGCGGCGACGTCCTTCTGCAGGCGCTGGTTCCAGAATGCGCCGGCCTCGGCCTGCCAACGGGTCATGCCGTCGAACCAGGTCCGGTAGGCATCCCCGCCATACGCCGGCATCGCACCGTTCATGCCCCAGAGCGCGCGGACGTCGAACGGATTGACGGTCTTTGCTTCGGCTGCGTGCTTCATGAAATCCTCCGCACCGTGCGTTCCGGGCATCCGACGGGCACCCGGTCCAGCGTCGCGGCGGCCGGCGCGATGCGCGCCGGCCGCCGCGCCCCATCACATCACCGGCAGCTCGCGTGCGCGGCCGCCCGCCTTCTTCGGCAGCTTGAGCTCGAGCAGGCCGTTCTCGAATTTCGCCTCCGCCTGGGTGTCATCGAGGTCGGACAGCAGCGTGAACGTGCGGGCGACGTTGCCCTCGTAGAGCTCCGTGCACAGCATCGTCTCGCCTTCCTTCACTTCCTTCTTCTGCTCGACCTTCGCGGAGATCGAGACGGTGTTGCCGTCCACCAGGATGTGGATGCCGTCCTTCTTGACGCCCGGCATTTCGGCGGTGACGTAATACGCCGCCGGGTCTTCCTTCACGTTCATCCGGATCTCGGGTGCGGCCGGCACCGCCGGAAACGCACGCCGCATCCGCGGCACGTCGAAGAGCCGCGTGAGATCGAAGAAGGGATCGCCGCGCGCGAAGTCCGCGAACGGTTCGTACACTTTGACGTTGGGTTGGGCTGCCATGATCGCGCTCCTCGTGAACTCCTGAGGAACCGGCGCCGCGTGGTGCGGGCACCGATCGGACTGTGCGCCGTGGCTTGCTGCCGCTTGAAGGACCCGGCGTCTCGCCGCGTCGCAGCTTCATTGTGAGGTCGCGCGAACACGCGCGCATTGACGACCATCAAGCGAGTGCGCGTCGTCGATGCAGGCCGCATCGCGCAGCGTGTGGACCGGTCTTGCGGGCCCGGCGAGCACCGGGATCGCGCAATCCTCGCACCGCCGGCGTCGCCGCCGGCCCGGCGTCGACCCATCGCCGCCTGGCCGCATGGATGCAGCGCAAAATCCTGCCCGTCATCCACCGCTGCGCCGCGCCCACCGGGGTTTCCGCGTTGTCCGCGTCTGCGCGCGACCGTATCGCCACCCCGTCGAACGGTCCGGAATTGCCGCGCCGCACCAAAACCGCACTGTCGCATTGCTGCAACGTATTTCCACCGTTCGTCGGCGGAGGCCCGTGTGGACAAAGCGGTGGATAACGCGTGGATTCCCTCTGCATAAAACGGCCCCGGCCATGCAGCGGACTGTTTCTTCTGCCCTTTTCCGGGGCATGCCGTGTGCATGAAATAGACCTTGCGGACCCGCAGACGACCCACTATGCTTGGTGTTCAGCAGGCACTTGAACACAAGATATAGTAGATTCTGATTTACAAGCATATTCCGAGGGCGCCTCTCGGACGACCCCAGCCCCGCTGGGGAAGGCCGCCGCCGGCAATAGCCCGCCATCCCCCGGAATCCCGCGCCAGTCGTGCCTTTTCGAGAAACAGGCAGTCGCGCGGCAAACACCCAAAACCAAGACAGAACCACAAGAAACGACAGGAGAAATGCCCATGCAGACCGTCAGCGCTCAACAAGCGAGCCCCTCTCTCGCACCGCCGCGGGAGCTGATCGTCGGTGAGCCTGGCAGTCCGGTGGCAAGCGGTGCGGACCCCCGCTTTTCGCAGTACAAGGTGATCCGCCGCAACGGCTCCGTGGTGTCCTTCGAGCCCTCGAAGATCACGATCGCGCTGACCAAGGCGTTCCTCGCCATCAACGGCGGCCAGGGCGCGGCTTCGGCGCGCGTGCGCGAAGAGGTGACGAACCTCACCGAAGCGGTTGTCGCGGCGTTGGTGAAGCGCAAGCCCGAGGGCGGCGCGATCCACATCGAGGAAATCCAGGACCAGGTCGAGTTGCAACTGATGCGCGGCGGCGAACATGAAGTCGCGCGCGCCTATGTCCTCTACCGCGAGAAGCGCTCGCAGGAACGCGCGCAGGCCAAGGGCAAGGACCGTGGCGCCGCCGTCGAGCATGCGATCAACGTCGTCGAAAACGGCGTCAGAAAACCGCTCGACCTCGGCCGCCTGACCACGCTGGTGAAGGAATCGTGCGCGGGCCTGGCCGATGTCGAGGCCGACCGCATCCTGAAGGCGACGCTGAAGGACCTCTACGACGGCGTGGCCATCGAGGAAGTCCGCAAGGGCGTCGTGCTGTCCGCACGCGCGCTGATCGAGAAAGAGCCCGCGTACTCGTACGTCACCGCGCGCCTGCTGCTCGACGCGCTGCGCTTCGAGGCGCTGGGCGAGGAAGCCACGCAGGCCGAGATGGCCGCCAGGTACCCCGAGTACTTCCCGCGCTTCATCAAGCACGGCGTGAAGATCGGCCTCCTCAACGAGGCGCTGCTGCAGTACGACATGACCAAGCTCGGCGCGGCTTTGAAGCCCGAACGCGACCTGCAGTTCGGCTACCTCGGCCTGCAGACGCTCTACGACCGCTACTTCCTCGTCGATCAATACGCGGTGCACGGAAATGCGGGCCGCCGCTTCGAGCTGCCGCAGTGCTTCTTCATGCGCGTCGCGATGGGCCTCGCGTTGAACGAAGTGGACCGCGAAACGCGCGCCATCGAGTTCTACAACGTGCTGTCGACGTTCGACTTCATGTCGAGCACGCCCACGCTCTTCAACTCGGGCACGCACCGCTCGCAGCTCTCCTCGTGCTACCTGACGACGGTGGCCGACGACCTCGACGGCATCTACGAGGCAATAAAGGAAAATGCGCTGCTTTCCAAGTTCGCCGGTGGACTAGGGAACGACTGGACCAACGTCCGCGCGATGGGCTCGCACATCAAGGGCACCAACGGCAAGTCGCAGGGCGTGGTGCCGTTCCTGAAGGTCGTCAACGACACGGCCGTCGCGGTGAACCAGGGCGGCAAGCGCAAGGGCGCCGTCTGCACGTACCTCGAGACGTGGCACCTCGACATCGAGGAGTTCATGGAGCTGCGGAAGAACACCGGCGACGACCGCCGCCGCACGCACGACATGAACACCGCGAACTGGATTCCCGACCTCTTCATGAAGCGGGTGATGGAAGGCGGCGACTGGACGCTGTTCTCGCCGTCCGACGTGCCCGACCTGCACGACCTCTTCGGCCACAGGTTCGAGGAGGCGTACAAGCGCTACGAGGACAAGGTGGCCCGCGGCGAGCTGAAGCTCTTCAAGAAGGTTCCCGCCGTGCAGCTGTGGCGGAAGATGCTCTCGATGCTGTTCGAGACGGGACATCCGTGGATCACCTTCAAGGATGCGTGCAACGTGCGCTCGCCGCAGCAGCACGTGGGCACCGTGCACAGCTCCAACCTGTGCACCGAGATCACGCTCAACACCAGCGACACCGAGATCGCCGTCTGCAACCTGGGCTCGGTGAACATGCTGGCGCACATGCATAGAACGGACGCCGGCTGGGTCCTCGACCACGAGAAGCTGCAGCGCACGGTGCGCACGGCGATGCGCATGCTCGACAACGTGATCGACATCAACTATTACGCCGTCGCGAAGGCGCGCAACTCCAACCTGAAGCACCGTCCGGTGGGCCTGGGCATCATGGGCTTCCAGGACTGCCTGCACCTGACGCGCACGCCGTATTCGTCGCCGGCGGCGATGGAGTTCGCCGACCGCTCGATGGAAGCCGTCTGCTACTACGCCTACCACGCCTCGACCGAGCTCGCGGAAGAGCGCGGCCGTTACGCGTCGTACAACGGCAGCCTGTGGGACCGCGGCATCCTCCCGCAGGATTCGCTGAAGCTCCTGAAGGAGGAGCGCGGCGGCTACGTCGAGGTCGACGAATCGTCCGCGATGGACTGGTCGGGCCTGCGCGCGCGCATCAAGCAATACGGCATGCGCAACTCCAACTGCGTGGCGATCGCGCCGACGGCGACGATCTCCAACATCATCGGCGTGGCCGCGTCGATCGAGCCCGAGTACCAGAACATCTACGTCAAGTCGAACCTGTCGGGCGAGTTCACCGTCATCAACGAGCAGCTGGTGCGCGACCTCAAGGAAATCGGCCAGTGGGACGAGGTGATGGTCGCCGATCTCAAGTACTTCGACGGTTCGCTCGCCAAGATCGACCGCGTGCCCGCCGAGATGCGCGAGCTCTATGCCACCGCCTTCGAGGTCGACACCAAGTGGATCATCGAGGCCGGTTCGCGCCGCCAGAAATGGATCGACCAGGCGCAGAGCCTCAACATCTACATGGCCGGCGCGTCGGGCAAGAAGCTCGACGAAACGTACAAGCTCGCCTGGCTGCGTGGGCTCAAGACCACGTACTACCTGCGCACGCTGGCGGCGACGTCGGCCGAGAAGTCCACCGGCCGCGGCGGCGAGCTGAATGCGGTATCGGCGGGCTCCGGTCTGTCGGCGGGCAATGCCGCCGCCGGCAAGAGCGCCGCGGCGCCGATGAAGGGAGCCGCGCCGGACGAGGCGGCGCCGAAGTTCTGCGCGATCGATGACCCGACGTGCGAGGCGTGCCAGTGAGTTTCCAGCACGGCGCGACGGTGCGGGATGGCGGAATCCATCGATGAGGGGCGTCCGACCGACCTTTGTCTTGGGATGCTACTGGAATGGGCAGGAGCTTGCGGACGGCACGCCAGGCGCAAGTACCGACAAGACCTTTTGGTAGTAATGGCAATCGGACAATCGGATGGGGTGGCTTTCGCAGGGAATGCTGAGCCACGTCAAGTCCGTGCATAACTGTAGGTGCAATCTGCCGGATGGCGCGGACCAGGTGGTACGCAATGCGCTTAACGGCGTTGGGCACGGCGACGCGGATTTCGCGAGCAGCCGCACGAACGCAAGTAGCTGGTCCCGCAATACCGGGGGAAGGGTCAGCGAATGCGAATTCTGGAGATGTCTGGATGGCAGCACCTCGTGAGAAACGTGACCGCCATCTTTCAGGCGCGACGTCGACGCTACCGCCCCGATCGCCACGTCCGCTTCGGCGGCCGGGACTTCAGCGTACCGCAGTACCTGGCGGACGCCGTGCTGCCGCAGGCGCCCGGCATCTACGCAATTCAGCTGCGCAACTGGTGGGGCACGATGTCGCCCGTGCACTTCGGCGCGAGCCACAACCTGCACGAGGACCTGACGGAAGCGGGCGCACCGGAAATCGTGCACTGGCTGTCCCTGCAGGATGCGAAGCGCGGTGTGTTCGTATCGTTCCGGCTCGCGGAGGAGTTCGACCACCACGGCCGGCATCAGGAGGGCGCGCGGCTCAACCGGCACTACTTTCCGCAGCGCACGCATTCCGCGGACGAACATCTGCTTCAGCATCGGATCCATCGCACGCGCCACGAGCATCGGGCGTGATCCGGAAAGGAAACGACAACGCAATTCGGTGACCCGGCGACGTGACGGCAGCGGCCGCAGGCAGGGCCGCGCGGCGTGGACGGGCGAGCACGACCCCGCGACACCCAGACAGGAACGCGCGAGCGTTTGGCGCGATGGACGCGAGGGATTGAGGCGGTACCGATGGGCTGGCCACGATGGCGGCCCGGGCGCGCGGACGAGAAGAACGCGACCCGAAGCACGACGTTGATCCGGGAGGTGCGCGAGATCATCCGCGCACCCATTTTTCCCGGGCCGATTTTCGGCGCGGTACGCATGACCCTCGTCCACACCGCGAAAGGAAGGACCCCTTGCCTCGCTACGAAAGTTCGCCCCGGCATGTGATCGAAGCGCGCTATCTCGGTGACTACAAGGTCTGGCTCGAGTTCAACGATGGCCGCAAAGGGGTGGTCGACCTCGCGGACGAACTGCACGGCGAAGAGAAGCTCCCGCTGCGCAATCGGGAAATCTTCTCCAACTTCTACCTGGACTATGGACTGGCCTCGATCGCATGGCACGACGGCGCGGACTTCACGCCCGAGTTCCTGTACGAAAAGCTGAAAGCGATGCACTAGGGCAAACCACCCAACCTTCCTACACCGGGTACTGCGTCCCTGCCCCTCCCCCCGCCATTCCCTCCCTCTCCCGCTTGCGGGAGAGGGAGGGGGCGAGGGAAGCGGCAAGGAAAGCCGGGCCCGCGCAACACCCCGGATCCGAACCGCACCACCCTTCAAAAAAGAAAAGCTTCAGGAGACACGCCATGCTCATGTTCGACGACGAAGTCCCAGCGCCCGCCCTGCCCCCGCGCGCGCCGCAGACCCCCGAGACCATCCGCGCGCATGTGCTGGGCGGGATCCTCTCGCGCGAGCCCGTGCACGACATCGACGTCGAGAAGGAAGTCGTCCCCACCGCCTTCAGCCGCGTGCGTCTGGAAGACAAGCGCGTGATCAACGGCTCGGCGGACGTCAACCAGCTCGTGCCGTTCAAGTATCGCTGGGCGTGGGAGAAGTACCTCGCCGGCTGCGCGAACCACTGGATGCCGCAAGAGATCAACATGCAGCGCGACATCGAGCTGTGGAAGAACCCGGGCGGCCTGACCGACGACGAGCGCCTCATCGTCAAGCGCAACCTCGGCTTCTTCGTCACCGCCGACTCGCTCGCCGCCAACAACATCGTGCTCGGCACGTATCGCCACATCTCCGCGCCCGAGTGCCGCCAGTACCTGCTGCGGCAGGCGTTCGAGGAAGCGATCCACACGCATGCGTACCAATACATCGTCGAGAGCCTCGGGCTCGACGAAGGCGAGATCTTCAACGCGTATCACGAGATCAAGGCGATCCGCGACAAGGATGAGTTCCTGCTGCCCTACATCAACGTGCTGACGGACCCTGCGTTCAAGACCGGCACGCCCGAGACCGACCAGGCGCTGCTGAAGAGCCTGATCGTCTTCGCTTGCATCATGGAGGGCCTCTTCTTCTACGTCGGCTTCGTGCAGATCCTCGCGATGGGCCGCCAGAACAAGATGACCGGCGCGTCCGAGCAGTACCAGTACATCCTGCGCGACGAGTCGATGCACTGCAACTTCGGCATCGACCTCATCAACACGATCAAGCTCGAGAATCCGCACCTGTGGACCCACGAGTTCAAGGCCGAGATCAACGAGCTGATGCGCCAGGGCGTGGAGCTCGAATACAAGTACGCCGAGGACACGATGCCGCGCGGCGTGCTGGGCCTGAACGCGCCGATGTTCAAGGAGTACCTGCGGTTCATCGCGAACCGGCGGTGCCAGCAAATCGGGTTGGATCCGCTGTTCGAGAAGGCCGACAACCCGTTCCCGTGGATGGCCGAGATGATCGACCTCAAGAAGGAGAAGAACTTCTTCGAGACGCGGGTGATCGAGTATCAGACGGGCGGGGCGTTGAGCTGGGATTAGGGCCGGTCCTTCGCTGCGGACTCGACGAGAGGGCAGCTTGGCTGCCCTCTTTGCGTTTATCCTGAAGTGCATGACGACTGCCATCGACCCTCTGCTGCCCTTCGGCCTCCCGCTGCGAACACCGCACTGCCGCGTAACCGGCCGGTGAGTATCGATGATCGAGGGATGAGATCCGTGCAGCGAGACTCGCTGCAATCGGTTTTCTGATTGGCTGCGCCTCTGCCCATTGCAGCCACTTTCCGGCCTGCAGGTCGTGCGGGGAGGCGGGAGTGCGAACGGCAGACCTTATGGCGGCGCCGAGGATGTCCTGGTGCGAGATCGACCATTTACGGAAGGCGGCCGGAGTCGAAGTTGCGCGCGGATGTCGCGTCGGACTTCCCATTCTCGAACCGGCCTTCCAACGAACCAGGCTCGCCTGGCGCTGTTGCAGCGATGTCCCATCTTGTGGAGAACTCCATGAACCTGAACGTCAATCTCCGACGCAGCATCGGCCTGGCCGCTGCCGCGCTTGCGCTCGCGGGCTGTGCCGCGATGTCCCCCGGCGCCGCGCCGGTCGGCGACCCGGGCTTCGGCTTCGCGCTGTGGTCGCCGGGCCGCGCCGACAACGCGCAGCTCGAAACCCGCTACGCCGGCAAGAACCCGAGCAACGCCAACTGCGTCGGCGAGAACCTTTCGCCCGCGCTGGCCTGGGCCCGCGCGCCGGCGGCCACGCGCAGCTTCGTGATCCTGATGGACGACCAGGCCGGCCGTACCGGCCTCGGCGTGAACCACTGGGTCGCCTACGGCATCGCGCCCGAGGCGAAGGGGCTGCCCGAGGCTGCGGCCGTCGCCGCACCGGCCAGCCTTACCGCCGGCAAGAACTCGCTGGGCATGCCCTACCTCGGCCCCTGCCCGCCGCGCGGCAATGCGCCGCAGCACTACGTCTTCACGCTGATCGCCACCTCGCTCGAAGCCGGCGCGCTGCCGCCGGGGATGGACAAGGCCGCAGTGCTGGAGGCACTCAAGGGCGGCAAGGCGCTCGGCGCCGCGAGCCTCGTGCTGCGCTTCAACCACTGACCTCGTGTTGCCTTTGCGCACCGGCACTTCAACTCTCGAAGTCAGGCGGCCGCACTGGTGCGGCCAAGGCAGCGACCTGGACAGTCGTCGCCGCCAACGCCGTCCCCTGTTTCCGCATGGCAAGATGACGGGAATGGCCCGCCCGGGGCCGCCGTTGACCCCCGCTCGACCCGTCCATCCTCGAAGGAGCGATCGCATGGAACGCAAGCAAGCCAGCGACTTTCCGCCCGAAGTGCTGAAGATCTTCGACGGCTACGTGCACGGCCGGATCTCGCGCCGGCAGTTCCTCGACGACGCCAAGAAGTATGCCGTGGGCGGCTTCACCGCGGCTGCGATGCTGGAGAGCCTGCGGCCCAACTACGCGTTCGCGCAGCAGATCGCGAAGGACGACAGCCGCATCAAGGCGGAGTACGTGACCTACCCGTCGCCGAAGGGCAGCGGCGAGATGAAGGGCTACTTCGCGCGGCCGGCGAACGCCACGGGCAAGCTGCCGGGCGTGGTGGTCATCCACGAGAACCGCGGGCTCAACCCGTACATCGAGGACGTCGCGCGGCGCCTCGCCACGGAAGGCTACCTCGCGTTCGCACCGGACGCGCTGACGCCGCTCGGCGGCTATCCGGGCAACGAGGAAAAGGCGGCGCAGCTCTTCGGGCAACTCGATCCGGCCAAGCGCAGCGAGGACCTGCTGGCCGCCGCGGACTATCTCAAGTCGCGGCCGGATTTCTCGGGGAAGCTGGGCGTGGTGGGCTTCTGCTTCGGCGGCACCACCGCCAACAACTTCGCCGTGCGCATGCCCGACCTCGCGGCGGCGGTTCCCTTCTACGGCGGACAACCGAACGCCGCGGACACCGCGAAGATCAAGGCGCCGCTGCTCATCCACTACGCGTCGAACGACGAGCGCATCAACGCGGGCTGGCCGGCGTACGAGGCCGCGCTCAAGGCGAACGGCGTGAAGTACGAGATGTTCATGTATCCCAACACGCAGCACGGCTTCCACAACGACTCCACGCCGCGCTACGACGAGGCCGCGGCCAAGCTCGCGTGGTCGCGCACGCTGGCGTTCTTCAACGCCAACCTGAAGTCGTGATGATGCTCGACCTTCGCGACGGAGATGGGCAGGCTGTCCGCCATCGTTTCGCGATCCCGCACGCAACGATCAGCAGGAGAGGACCATGACGACCCCAACGCGGTGCAGCCCCGGCGGTGCAACGCAGCGCGGCATGACCGGCGCCAACTTCCGCCGCGTCGCCATGGCGCTCACCTGCGCTATCGATGCTTGCCGCGGCGCCCGCGGCGCTCGCGAACTCCGTGCGGCAGATCGTCGTCGTCAATGGCACGACGGCCTACGACCAGACGAAGACCTCCGCCGGTTCGATCTCGGTGTCGCAATCGTTCACCGTGAATGATTTCAACGCGACGGTGGCCGGACGCGCCTTCTCGGGCGGCACGGTCGGGGCGCTGGCATCCACCTCCGGCACCGTGAACGCGATGACCCAGGTCACCGCGAAGTCGAGCGGCTCGTACCAGCTTGCGCAGCCCGCCGGCGCCGCTGTCGCGGGCGGCAAGGTCGTGCTGCAGGCGCTGCTCTCCGGAGAAATCACGGGTACCGCGACGATGGACCTGTCCGTCGACGTCGACCTCTATGCCACGGGCGGCATCACGCGGGGCAGCGCGTCGCGCTCGCTCGCCGACCAGCCGGGACGCGAGGAGATCGAGTTCGGCGTCGAGGTGGCCCTGCCTGCGGCGGTCGACCCCCGCGAACAAATCGAAATCGATCCGGCGCTCACCCTGAACGCCATCGCCACCCTCGCGGGCGGCGGCACGCTGAAGACCTCGACGGCCGACGCACTCGATTCGGGCAAGATCATCGGGTTCCGCGTGTTCAATGCGGCGGGCGCGCAGGTCACGGGCTTCACGCTCACCGGCGGTGGCAAGTCCATCCCCGAGATCGCACCGCCACCCATCGGCAAGCGCGCTCGCCGTCGAGTACTTCAACGCCCTGTTCGCGCACTACTTCATCACGACCAACCCCGACGAGATCGCCAAGCTCGACGCGGGCACCATCAAGGGCTGGCAGCGGACGGGCCAGTCGTTCAACGTGTACGCGTCGCCGGGCGCGGGTCTGGTGGCGGTGTGCCGCTTCTTCTCGGCGTCGTTCGCGCCCAAGAGCTCGCACTTCTATGCGCCGCGTGGACTGGGCTGCGAAGCGGTGCTCACCAATCCCGCGTGGACGTTCGAAGGTGACGTCTTCTACACGGCGCTGCCGGCGGCGAACGGCGCGTGCCCGGCGGGCAACGTGCCGGTCTATCGCCTGTACAACAACGGCCAGGGCGGCGCGCCGAACCACCGCTTCACGACCAGCGAGTCGATCCAGCTGGACATGATCCGCGACGGCTACGTGGCGGAAGGCACGGGGACCGGCGTGGGGATGTGCTCGCCGCAGTAGACACGCTCACGATCCGCCGAGTCCCATCGCCACCGCCTTGAACAGCACGTAGACGGCCATCGCGATGACGCACAGCGAACCGAAGGTCCAGAACAATGCGCGTACGTCGTGCAGTTGCGCAGTCGAATAGGCGATGAAATGGGCGGCCCGGGACCCGACGTAGGTCCATAGCAGCAGTTGTGCGAGCCATAACGGCGGACCGGTGAGCACGAACAGAAATCCGGCCGCCAGAAAGCCGGGGATGCTCTCCAGATCGTTCAGATTGATCCGTCGGGAACGATCCACATACTCGTTGAGCTCGAGCTGGACCGGCTTTGGATAGGGATTGAACGGACTTTTCCTCGCATCTTCCGGACTGCGGAATCCGCCGCGGACCCGGATCATGCGAACGACCGTCATCCACGGTTGCAGCATCAGCTTCAGGATCATGATGCCGGCGGCCAACGCGTATTGATGGAACACAGGATTCTCGAGACTCAAAATCGCGGTTTCCACGGCCATGGTCGCTTGCTCCTGGTCTCGACGTCAACGTTGCAGGATGGCCGGCGGGGAGTCGATCCGGCGCCTCGATGCGTATCACAAGCCCGATTGGCGTGCGGCATGTAGAGCGTCTACCGTTCTGCGCGCACGATGGCGGCGTCCAGCCGCTCCAGATAAACGAAGAATTGAGTGTCATACGCGCGCGCTCGCAAGTGCTGCAGCTGTGCCAGCAGCACGGCACCGGACTCACCGCGCCCGACGCGGCACAGCGCGCGCCCCTGGCATGACACGAACTGACCCCAGAGGAAAGGCTCGTCTGCGCTATAGACATCCAGCAATGCACAATAGCGTTCGGCCTCTTCCCATTGGCCGTCGTCCAGCGAGGCCAGGATCGCCAGGTCGTAGAACGTGAAGTAGTTGTGGATCGGAGTCCCGTGCCTGAGGATTTCCTCGCCGGCGGCCATGGCTTTTCTGCGTGAAGACGGGTCGAGCTCCGCGTTGGCCAACAGGCCATACGCGTGCGCACCGAGGAAGTTGCGCCCGTTCTCGCCGACCACCTCCAGCGCTTTGGCGGCATGCGGGCGCGCCGCGTTCCGGTCGCCCTGACGCAGCGCAAGCATCGCGCGGCCGGTCCAGTAGAACGCCTCCATGACGGGGTTGCCGATCGAACGGGCGATTTCGAGCGCGCGCTCCGCATGCGGCAGAGCCGCCTGCACGTTGCCGCGAATCCAGCCATCGACGAATATGCGATGCCATCGCGCGATCGCCTCGGCGCGCTTGTGCGACGTGCGCTGCACCAGCTCGATGACGGTGGTATTCGCCGCGAGGCTTCCGGCGATGTCCATCTGGAAGCACGATGTCACTCCCAGCATCGTGAGGTACGACGCTTCCACGCGCAGCAACCCATGTTCGCGCGCCAGGGCCACGCAGCGAGTGAAGAGTTCGCAGGCCCTGCGCATCCGGCCCTGCGCGTAGTGCGCGTCGCCGATGCCGCCCAGTGCCTTTGCCTCCGCTTCCACCGAACCGGCCTGGCACGCAAACTCGAGCGCGCGTTCATGCGCCTGTTGACACTCCGTGGTGCGGTTCATCGCATACAGCAGGTTGCCGCGGAGGTGATGCAGCCGCGACAGTTCCAGCACGATGTCGGCCTGCTCGGCCAATGGCTGTGCCTCGTCGAGCAACGCCAGGCCTTCGGCCTGGCGGTCCAGCAGGCGCATGCCTGACACGATTTCAATCAGCGCGACTGCGCGGTCTGCGTCGGACTGCGCGACCTCGAGCGCGGCGCGGCCCGCGTCGATGGACTCGGCGGCGCGCGCGTTTTCCAGGAGCAGCTTGGCGAGCGCCAGTCGCAGCCTGAACTGCGTAGCGGGCGCGTTGGCCAGCGGCAGACCGCGCTCGACCAGCGCCAGCGCTTCGGCGTAATTGAATCTTTCGATCAACGCCTCGCTGGCGCGCAGGTAGGCCTCGGGCGCGCGCTCGTCCTGCGCGCGCTCGAAATGCTCGGCCGCCAGCGCCAAATCTCGGTCCTCGATCCACCGCGCGGCAGCCAGGTGCAATTCGCGGCGCTCGGCGTGCAAGAGCGAGCTGTAGGCGCCGTCGCGGATCAGGGCGTGGCTGAACGCCAGATCATCGCCATCCGGACGCAGCAGGAATTGCTCGATCAGCGCGCTCGCGTCGAAGTGCGGATCGCCCAGCAGGTGGCGCAGCGCCGCCAGCGGCACGCATGATCCCCACACGGCGGCTGCCTGCAAGGCGTGCTTGTCGCCCGGCAGAAGCCCGTCCATGCGCGCCTGGATCAGCGCGTGGATCGAACCCGGCAGACCTGGCCGCACCCACCTCTGCAGCGTTGAGCAGCAGGTGCTCCAGGAACAACGGATTGCCCTCCGCGCGCTCGACGCAACTGCGCAACAGCGCCGCGGACATCGAGGCAGCACCTGCCGCCAGGTACAGCGCGTCGTCGCGGGACAGCGGCCGCAGGTCGATGTCATGGACGGGCAGATCGTCCAGCGCGCTGCGCCAGTCGCCCGCGCTTGGGTCTCCCGCGAAGCGCGTCGTCATGATGAGCAGCAACGGCTGTCTGGCCGCCTGAGTGGCCAGTGCGCCCAGTTGCTCGAGGGTCCATGCGTCGGCCCAGTGGATGTCCTCGACCAGCAGCAGCATGGGCGCGCTCAAGCCATGTGCGCTGACCAGCGCGCACAGGGCATCCAATGTGGACGTCTGCCTCACGCGGACATCGATGGCCGACAGCAGCGCCCGCACCGAGACAGGCATGGTCACGTCCAGCAGATCGTAGAGGAACGGTGCGTGCTGCGCTCCGCTCGGGCCCGTGGCGAAGGCATCGATCGCATTGGAGCGGCTGGCCTCGTCGACATCCGCGGCGAGGCCGAGCAGGCTTTGTGCCAGGCGGCGCATCGCGTCGTGCCCGGTGCTCGCGCCAAAGTCCAGGATCGACGTAGGGTGGCAATCCAGGCTCTGGCCGCGCGCCGCATTGAGAAACTCGGCGACCAGGCGCGACTTGCCGATGCCAGGGTCGCCGCGCACCACGACCACGGCGCCGCGCTGGTGATGCCGGCAGGCCTCGAGCAGCGTCGCGAACCGCTGCGTCTCGGCGGTGCGGCCCACGAGCGGGCGGCTGCCCGCGCGGTGCACGATGCGCTCGGCCACGATGCGCCAGGCCACCAGCGGCCGTTCCTTGCCTTTCACCGCAATCGCCGCGCCGGCCTCGGCCTCGAAATAGTCCGACACCTGCTGCCAGGTCTGCGGACCCACGACGACTTCGCGCGGGTTGGCCAGGCCGCACAGGCGTGCCGCCGTATTCACCGTGTCACCGGTCAGGTTGTAGTCGCCTGAGCGCGAATCGCTGCGCCTCGCCACCACCAGGCCGGTTTGGATGCCGGTATGCATCGACAGCACCCGGCCCAGCTTGGCGGTCAAGGCGGCCGCGATGGCGTCCACTGCCCGGTGCAGTTCCAAAGCGGCGCGCACCGCGCGCTGCGGGTCGTCGCGCCGCGCCACCGGCACGCCGAAAATGGCCATCACCTCGTCACCCACGAACTGGTTGACGTAGCCGCCATGGCGCTCCACCACGGCAATGGCCTCGCGCTTGACGCGCCCCATGACCGCCTCGACTTCTTCGGGGTCAAAGGCCTCGTTGAGAGCGGTGTAGCCGGTGAGGTCGGAGAACACCACGGTCGCATGGCGCCGCTCGCCCGCGTCGCTGCGCAGGGCGGGGGCGGTCGGGGGCGCCGATCCTGGCGCCGCGCCGGGCTCGCGCTGGGCGCAGGCGGCCGACGGCGGCACGCTTGCCCACCGGCCGGCCGCCACGGCTTTCAGGAAACGCTTGCGGTCGCCCAGCGAGACGCCCAGTGCAATCAGGTCCGCCTCGCCGAGTTCAGGCAGCAAGTCGATGCCGATGTCCTGCGCCGAAAATGCCTCGGCGTACCTGCCCAGGCCCTCGGCCTCAAGCCATGTCCGGATGGGGCTCATACGCGTCGGCTGTGCGTTTCCCTTGCGGAGCACTCCCTTGCCGCATGTCGCCTCCTGCATCGAAAGACCGCAGGTTGGACTGTAACCGGAGTTCACCACGCATGCACTCGGGGGCGCCATGCGCACCGACGGGAGCAATGCTCCGATACGAAGGGTGCCAATAACGCGTGTACCGCTCACCCTGAACGGAAGCGTGCCCGTTCGCGCGCCCAAGGTTCCGGCGCTGTAAACCGGCGCACGACGCGCGCAGGCATTCGCGGGCCACTCGGCAATAGCTTAGGATGGCCATCCAGACGCGGCGCTCCCGCCAGCGCACGAGGGCGATGTCCAATGGCCAAGATCCGCATCCAGTTCACGCTGTTCTCCGCCTTCTACTCGCCGCTCATCTCGACGATGTCGGGCGGCTTTCTCATTGCGGAAGGCCTGGATCCGGAATGGTCCGTTGCGCCGCCGGGCGGCTCGGCGCTGGCCGCATTGCAGGACGGCTCCGCGCATGTCGCGCAGTCCGCGCTGAGCCACGCGTTCACCGCGCTCAACAAGGGCGAGACGCCCGACGCCGTCCACTTCGCGCAGGTCAACGAGATGGACGGATTCTTCCTCACCGGACGCGAGGCGGACCCGGCATTCACGTGGGACAAGCTGGAAGGCGCCGAGGTCGTCATGTTCCCGGGAGGCCAGCCGATCGCGATGTTCAAGTACGCGTGCCACAAGGCGGGCATCGACTTCGCGAAGATCAAGGCGATCTGCCCGGGCGGCGCGGACGAGATCGATCACGCGTTTCGCCAAGGCAAGGGGCGCTACGTGCAGCAGCAGGGCCCCTACCCTCAGCAACTGCAGGCCGACGGCATCGGGCACATCGTGGCGCAGGTGGGTCCGCTGATCGGTCCCTGCGGGTTCTCCAGTCTTGCGGCGACGCGCGCCTGGCTGTCGACGGACATGGCGAAGGCGTTCATGCGCGCCTACCGGAGCACCCGCCTGTACCTCAACGAGACCCCGGCCGCCGTGATCGCCCGCGCCGAGAAGCCGTACTTTCCCGGCGTCGACGAAGACGTGCTGGCCGACTGCATCGCGACCTACCAGCAGCTCGGCTGCTGGACGCCGCACGTGGAGATCACGCGGGCCGCGTTCGAGAAGACGCAGGACGTGTTCGAGTACGTCGGGCTGCTGAACCAGCGCTACCGATACGACCAGGTCTGCGCCGCGCCGCCGGCCACCGATGCGGGTTAATCTGTAAGTACTGTCGCGCCCGCCGCGACCATCGGGGCAGGAGGTCGCAGGATGCAAGCCGTCGGCTGGAAGCTCCGTGCGCGGGTGTTCGTCGAGCGCCTGTGGCAACCCACGTTCGCATGCATGACCTGCATGTCGGCGCCGAGTTTCGCGAACCTGGTCAGCGCCGTGCACTGGAAGATCGCGCTGCAGACCGGCCTCGCCACGGGCCTCCTCGCGCTGCTGATCACGATCACGCCGCTCGGCCGGCTGTTCACGCATCGCTACGGTAACGCGCTGCTGGTAGGCGGCCTCACCGCGATCGCCGACGCGTGGTCGCACCCGGGACGCTTCGGCGTCGAGTACGGCGAGGCGCTGCTGACGGGCCTGGTGGCGGGACTGCTCGCGCTCGTCGGCTCGTTCCTGCTAGAAGACCGCGGCCGCCGCGTGCGCGAGGCGTGGGCTCGTTTGCGGGGAACGCGACCCTCACCCTGAACGTGGACCGAAGCCTTAGACCGCGAGCGCACCGACGAGGTCGTTGCTTACCGGTCGCGGCAGCGCGAGGGCGGCGACGAACGCCGCGAGGCCGCTCGCTGCCACGGCGGCCCCGTGCGCCCGCCACCGTACGTGGTTGCGCATCGCGCGCGCCGTGGATCGCCGCCGTCTCGCCTGCCCGTCAGCGCGGCCCTTCGCGGATCCCGAGTTCCTGCCGCCAGATGTCGTCGCGCGGCATGCTCGGATTGTTGGGCCGGTCGTTGTAGTACTTCATCAGCGGCACGTAGAGCTTGTACAGGCGGCGCAATTCGCCGATGGGCTCGTTGTGCTCGTCGGCGCGCAGGTCCACCCACGCATAGCTGCGCTGGTGGTAGACGAGAAGCGCGGCGGAGTATTGACCGGCCACCTGTCCGCCGGCGTCGCGTGCCGCCTCCAGCGCGGTCAGCACGCGATCGGCGAGTTCCAGCGTCGCGGTGGCTTCGAACGTGTCGGCCATGGCCGCGCACACGCGGTCATTGGCGAGCCGGTTGCCGGCGGCGACGAAGTTGTGCTTCGCGATGTGCCCCGCCCAGTGTTCGTTTTCCTTCCCGGTATGTCCCGCCGAGCGGCCGTCCTTGTCGACGACGGCGATCTGCCGCCATTCGATGCGCTCCGGTCCGTCGCTCTCCATCAACTCCCGCAGAACCTTCGGCGCGGAGTAGCCCTGCTCCAGCAGCTTCAATCCCAGCGCACCCAGGCGGGGATCGCCGTTGGCCTGCACGACCAGGCCGCCGATGCCGGGGCGAATGAACGGACACTTGGCACCGATGGCCATCGGCCGCGTGGCGATCGCCATGCCCGTCATGCCGGTGCGCTCGCACCGGCCAATAATCGAAAACGTCATGCTGTTCCTCCGGTCTGATGGGCGTGGCCGCTACTGCGCCGTGATACCCGCGGTCTTGACGACCTTGGTCCACTTGACGATGTCCTGTTTCAGAAATGCCTGGAAGTCCGCAGGCCCGAGACCGTAGACTTCGGCGCCGAAGCCCGTCATCCGCGACTTGAGGTCCGGCGAGTCGAGCGCCTTCATCGTTTCCTGGTGCAGCTTCGCGACGATCGGCGCCGGCGTGCCCGCAGGGACCAGGACCCCGAACCACACGGACGCCTCGTAACCGGGTACACCCGCTTCGGCGATCGTCGGCACGTCGGGCAACGCGGACGAACGTTTCGCCGGCGTGACGCCCAGCGCACGCAGCTTGCCCGACTGGATGTGCGGCAGCAGGGTCGTGATGTTGTCGAACGACATCTGCACCTGCCCGGCCAGCAGGTCGTTCAACGCCGGCGCCGTGCCCTTGTAGGGAACGTGCACGATGTCCACGCCGGCGAGCGACTTGAAGAGCTCGCCCGACAGGTGCTGCGACGAGCCATTGCCGGCCGACGCGAAGTTGAGCTTGCCGGGGTTGGCCTTCGCATACTCGATCAGTTCCTTCACGTTCTTCACCGGCAGCGAAGGATGCACGACCAGCACGTTGGGGACGACCGCGACGAGCGTCACCGGAATGAAGTCGCGCACCGGATCGTAGGGCAACTGCGGGTACATGGAGGGCGCGATCGCGTGCGTGGGCGAGCTCCCCATCACGATCGTGTAGCCGTCGCCGGGCGCCTTGGCCGCGAGGTCCGATCCGAGGGTGCCCGCCGCGCCGGGCTTGTTGTCGACGACCACCGGCTGCCCCATGGATTCGGTGAACTTCTGCGCGATGGCGCGCGAGAAGATGTCGTTGGACCCGCCCGGCGGCCATGGACTGATCCAGCGAATCTGGTGCGCCGGATACGTCTGCGCCAACGCCGGGAGACCCACCAGCAACGACGCGAAGGCAAGTGGCAGCAGCTTGAGTACTCGCACGAAGGACTCCTCAGGGACGGCGGGTGGACGAAGGACGTTTCGGGACGCTGGCCACGGGCACCGCGGAGCCGGCGCGCGGATAGAGCGTGGCGGCATAGCGATAGTGGGTCGGGTGGTAGTGCGCGTCGAACATCTCGAGCGGCCTGCCGTCGGCGTCGTAGTAGACGCGAAGCGCACGCAGCACGGGCGTCCCTGCCGGAAGCTTCAGGTACCGCGCAACCCGACCGCGGGCTGCGGCCGGGATCGTGACCTGGTCGGCGTGATGGACCTGCACGTTCGCCTGTTGCTCGACGTACTTGATGGGCGGCAGCGGGCCCGCGAGTCCCGCCGCGTCGAGATGCCGGCCGATGTCCGGCGGATAGTAGAGACCCAAGTGCGCGAGTGGCGCATTGTCCGCGACGTAGTTGACACCCTCGAACAGGTGCAGCCGCGCGCCGTCGGCAAACTGGACATGTTCGAGCAGTTCGGCCGGCGGGCGCGCAATCGCCTCCCGCAACACCACCAGGCGATTGGGCGACAGAAGGTCTTCGATGTAGCCCGTCAGCGCGACCCGCTTGGCCTGGCGTTCGGGACCCGCAGCAAAGGTGCCCACGCCCCGGCGGCGAACGACGAGTTGCCGCTCGGACAGCTCATCGAGCGCCTTGCGGACCGTGATGCGGCTCACGCCGTAATGCGCGCACAGCGCTTCCTCCGTGGGCACCGGCCCACCTGCCGCGATGGTCCCGCGCAGGATCGCCTGCGCCAGGTCGTTGGACACCTGGCGGTACAGGGGTACGAGCGTCGTTTCGGTGGGACTGGCGAAGATCATCGGGTGCCATGTTGTTATGACAACATGACATGATCATCGGGGCGTCCGCGCCGGATGTCAACTGCGCATCGGGAGCGCCCGTCGTTCCCGTGTTCCGCGTTCCGTCGCGCAGCACGGCCGCGCACGCGCCGACCCGACCATCCCCGGTCGCGGGGTGGAAGCCGGCGCCCGGGCTCTCGCCGGGGACGGACCGGCGTCGTCCCGAAGCGCGGAACATCGTGTCCCGCGGCATCCCGCGCTGCTACGGCGCCACGGGCACGGCCGACAGCGTGGAGTACGTCGCCGACCAGTTCTCGCCGAAGCCGTTGCCGCACCGCATCGCCACCGAGTCCGGTTCGGTGAGCGTAACCTTGCCGCTCACGAGCGCGAGAAAATCGATGGTGCCATTCGGATACGGCGCACCGTCGTAGTTGGTCATGGCGCCCTTCTCGGGACCGCTGACAAGATAGCAGCTGCCGTAGGCCGCCGACGTGATGTACCCCTTCCCGGTCACCAGGAACGTCCCTGCGGGCAGGTCCAGCTTGATGTACTGGGTGATGAAGATGGTCTCGAAGTACGGCAGCGCGGTGAAGTACACGGGGTTCGACCCGGCCGGCCCGACGGGGCCCGCGGGACCGGCCGGACCCTGCGCACCGGTCGGTCCCGCAGGCCCGACCAGTCCGGCCGCGGCCGGCGCCAGCTGCGTCATGCCCGCCTTGCACTGATCGAGCGCGGTCACGTTTCCGCTGGCGTTAACGCACAGCACCAGCGCGTCGGCCGGCGCCGCCCCGGCCACCAGCAGGAATGCCCCCACTACTGCAGCACCCAACGTCTTCATGACTGTTCCTTTCGGGTCGGTGGGCACCTCCATTGAAGCACCCGGGGTCGTGCACGCCGGATGGCGCCGAATCGCGTGACGCAGCGGCTGCGCACGAACGCCGCGGCGGCCCGTTGCATGGGCGGCCGCGATACGTCGATGCTGCAAGCGCCGGCTGCCCACAGGCCACTACCCGGCCCGGACACAGCGGACGTCCTTAGGTCGGTCTCAATTACACCTTGAGAAACGCCGAATGACGGTCCGCAGCTTGGCCGGTGCGTCGCCCGGGCGATGGGAGGTGCCGTTCGCGCGCCGGTCGACACCGCCGCGTGGAAGTCCCCGGGGCCTTGGACGATGCTGTCGCATGCGCGTCGCACCGGGCCGCGGCGCGCACGGTTTGCCTCACTTCGACAGTGTGCGCCCCAGCTTTCGCTCGACCGCGTCGACCTTTGCCTGAAGGCGGCCCGCGGGCCCGGCGCGGTAGTCGATCTTGATCTGCGTGCTCACGCGGCGGCAATCCGCGCGCATCGCCTCGAAGCAGGCGGTGACGACGGCCATCACGTCGCTCCACTCGCCTTCGATGATGGTGCCCATCGCAGTGAGCTGGTACGGCAGTCCGCTGCGGTCGACGATGTCGAGCGACCGCGCGACTTCCGCACTTACGCTCTCGCCTTGCGCAAGCGGTGTCATCGAGAATTCGAGCAGGACCATGGGAATCTCCTTCGATCGGGATCCGGGATTGTGCGCGCACGGCCGCCGGGTGCCGGGCCGCAACCGCCCCGACGCGGGGACGGCCGGGCACGGGTTCGTCGTTGCGACGTCGCAAGGACCGGTGGGAACACGGCAAGTACATGCAGGTGCGGCAGCCACGGCTTGCGCGATGGGCTGCGTCGCCCCCCCTCACCCCAACCCTCTCCCCGCGTTGCGGGGAGAGGGAGCGCATCGGCGCAGTTCGCGGCGCGGCGAACGACCCGAATCGGCGACGCGCGTCCTCGCGCGTGCCCGCACTTCCGCACTTCCGCACTTCCGCACTTCCGCACTTCCGCACTTCCACGAGTCCGCAAGCAGGTTCGCTCGGGTCGAGTACGTAGGCGACGACGACAGCGACGGCTACATATTCTTGAACAGCGGCATGAACGTGAGGCTCACCGGCAATGTCTCCGGCCGGTTCCTGAGGCGCATCGTGCCGCGGCCGCTGTCGTCGCGCACGACGGCGGCCACCATCCGCAGGTTGACGATCGTCGAACGATGAATCTGCTTGAAGTGCGCGGGGTCGAGCTTCACCAGCAACTCGTGCAGCGGCGTACGCAACAGTGCCTCGCCCTGCTCGGTCATCACGGTCGTGTACTTGTGGTCGGACTGGAAATAGGCGACGTCGTCGACCATGATGAGGCGGGTTTCCTTGCCCGCGCTCGCCGTGATCCACACGAGCGGCGCTTCCGCGGGCCGCGCGGGCAGCGCGACGCCGAGCTCCTTGATGAGCGCCGCCAACGTGGCACTCTGCGCGCCGGCCTGCCCCACCCGGCCCTGCAGGCGCGCGATCGTGGCGACCAGCCGTTCGCGGCCGATGGGCTTCAGCAGGTAATCGGCCGCGCCGCGTTCGAACGCCTGGATCGCGTACTGATCGTAGGCGGTGACGAAGACGATCTGCGTGCCTGGGCTCGCCTCGGCCGCCGCGGCGGCCACCTCCAGCCCGGTCAGTCCCGGCATGCGGATGTCGAGAAATGCGACGTCGGGCCGGTGCTCGCCGATCGCCTCCAGCGCGGCACCGCCGTCTTCGCAGGCGGCCAGCACGTCGAGGTCGGGCCACTCCTGCCGCAGCATCGCCAGCAACGCATCGCGAAACAGCTGCTCGTCCTCGGCGATCACGCACGTGACGCGTTTACTCATGACGGGGCTCCTTCGGGCCCGCGACCGGCACCGTAATGGTCGCAGTCACGCCTGTCGGAAAATTGGCGGCGATCGCGAAGGTCGCATCGTCGCCGTAGGCCAGCCGCAGGCGTTCGCGCACGTTGCGCAGTCCGATGCCGCTGCCGGTGGATGCGGTGGAAAAGCCGTTGCCGTCGTCGGCAACCGTGATCGTGACCCGGTCGGCGCTGGCCACCGCCAGGATGCGAATCGTCCCGCCGCCCGACTTGGGCTCGAGCCCGTGCTTGATCGAGTTCTCGACGAGCGTCTGCAGCATCATCGTCGGGAAGGGCACGGACTTCAGCGCGTCGGGCACGTTGAGGTCGGTCTTGCAGGCGATCGCGCATGCGGATCTGCATGATGTCGAGATACGCGCGCACGCGCTCGAGTTCCTCCCCCAGCGTCGTGAGCGAGCTTTCGACGCGCGGCAGCGAATGGCGCAGGTACAGGATCAGGCTGTCGATGATCCGCTCGGCGCCGTCCGGGTCGCTGCGCACGAGGTACTTGGCGCTCCCCAGCGTGTTGTAGAGGAAGTGCGGCTCCACCTGCGCGTGCAGGAGCTGCAGCTTCGCGATCGCCAGTTCCTTCTCGGTCTGCGTTTCCTTCGTGGACTCCTGTTCCTGGTGGCGCATCTCGTTGATGCGGTGCGAGATGATACGGCTGATCGTCTCGGCGTTCTCGAGGTTGGTGCCGTCGTCGACGGTGAACCAGTCGCGCCAGGCGCCACTCTCCGGCTCGCACACGAGGCTCACCGTCGCGGTCTCCGCCTGCGACGTGATCGTCGCGGCAACCTGGTTGCGCTCGGTGCCGAACCACCCGAGCATGTGCTGCAGCAGCGACACGCGGGTGCTGTAGGTGTAGAGCCGGCGCACCTTCGCGCGCACCTGCAGTCGATCGCGCGCGCTCTCGACATCCTCGACGTTGGGCAGCTCGTGGATCGCCCCCTCCAGGATCTCGAACGCGCGCTCGGCTGCCATCGGCATTTCGATCTGCCGGCGGTGCCGGTTCGCCAGCGTGACCGAGTTGGCGGTGCCGTGGATGAGCACCACCCGGCGGATGTGCGAGGCGGCGGACGCGAAGACGAACGCCATCACGATCACCCACACCAGGAACACGCCGCCCTGGCCGCGCCGGAAGAATTCCGACCAGAGGGCCAGCGTCAGCACGAGCACGAAGCCCCAGGCGAGCGTCAGGCGCAGATAGAAGGCGAAGCGGGATCTCATGATCGGGCCGGTTGCGCAGGAATGGCGCGAGGATAGCGAACCCAGGTGCGATGTCGAGGCGTCGTCCGACGAAACATGGGCAGTCCCGACGAACGAAGGCCGGCGCAGCGCCGGCACCGTCCTCCCGGCGACCACGACGGAAACGGGGGCCTCTTGGGGATGCCCGGGTGCGGATACCCCACCGGACCGGCGTGGCGGCCGGTTGTGCCGCTGGGGGCGCTTCGCCGCGCTCACCAGGCCTGCGCGCCCGACGCCTTCACCAGTCTCGCCCACGGGTCGCGTGCGGCGCGGGCGAGGCATGCCGTCGTGAGCATGCGCCGCAACGTCCGTGTGCCCGTGGGATCGGGAATGCAGCGGGGGGTCATGACGGGAAGGCTCCCGGTCGGGGGTTGCGCGAGAATGCGAGGCGTCCTGCCGAGGGTCAACCGAGCGCGCCTGGTCGGTGCGTAACGGGGAATTCCTGGCAATTCGTGGCCAAATCCGTCGTGCCGCACCTTACCGGTGCCGATGGATACAGCAGGTTTGTCCTGTGTCATCCCGTTCGGGCGGTGTCCGCCTTAGCCTGTCGGGAAACCGTCCGCCCCCATGCCACCCCGCATGAAGAGGCACCCGAACCCGGCACCCCGAGACCATGAACAAACACTATCTCACCGCGCTGCTCGCGCCCGAGTCGATCGCGGTCTTCGCGGGCCCGGCCACCGATCCGACGGGCCAGACTCCGTACGCCGTCGCATTGCACGGCGCGCTGCGCGCCCAGCGCTATACCGGCAAGCTCTACTTCCTCGACATTCACACGACCGGTACGCTGGCCGACCTCGCGCAGTCGCGCGCCGATCTCGCGATCATCGCGCTGCCGTCCGCGGACGTGGCGTCCGCGCTCGAACTCGCGGGCCGCATGGCCTGCCGCGCGGCGCTGATCCTCTCGAGCGGCATCGGCGCGGAAGACGCCGCAGAGCTGAAGCGGATCGCCCGCCGCGAGGGCATTCAGCTCCTCGGACCGAACAGCCTGGGCTTCCAGCGTCCGCAGCTGCAGCTCAATGCAAGCGCGCTCGGGCCTCTGGCCCGGCCGGGCCCGCTCGCCCTGGTTTCGCAGTCCGGCGCGCTGACCTCGTCGATGCTGGACTGGGCCGCGGCGAACGCCGTGGGCTTCTCGCTCGTCGCGTCGCTCGGTCGCGGCACGGCCGTGGACATCGCGCAGGTCCTCGACTTCCTCACGTACGACGCGCAGACGCAGAGCATCATCGTCTACCTCGAAGGCATCGCCAGCGCGCGCCCGTTCATGAGCGCGCTGCGCTCGGCCGCCATTGCGAAGCCCGTGGTCATCCTCAAGTCGGGACGCAGGCCGGCGGGCAACGAGGCGGCGCAGACGCACAGCGGGGCCATCGTCGGCAGCGACGAAGTGTTCGACGCCGCACTGCGGCGTGCGGGCGCGGTGCGGGTGCGCTCGTTCGTCGAACTGTTCTCGGCGGCCAAGTGCCTGGCGTCCCGCTACCGGCCGGTCGGACGACGGCTGGCGATCGTCACCAATGGCGGCGGTCCCGGGGTGCTGGCGGCGGACTGGGTCAACGAGATCGACCTGGAACTCGGCCGACTGTCGCCGGAGTCGATCGGCGCGCTGCAGTCCCGGGTGCCCGAATTCGCCTCGCTCTCCGGCCTGATCGACCTGTCGGAGTACGCGGGCGCAGACCACTTCAAGGCGGCCGTCGAGACCGCGGGCAAGGACAGCCAGGTCGACGGCGTGCTGGCCATCTACTCGCCGAAGGGCGAAGGCAACGCCGAACGCGTGGCGGGCGCGCTGGTCGAGTCCAAGCGCTCGATGAGCAAGCCGCTCCTGACCTGCATGATGGGCGACGCATCGGTGGGCGCGTCGCGCGGCATCCTGAACGCCGCGTCCATTCCCACGTTCCGCACGCCGGAGGCCGCGGTCGGCGCGTTCGGCAACATCGCGTCGTTCTACCGCAACCAGCAGCTGCTGCAGCAGACGCCGCCGCCGCTGTCGACGCTCGCCAAGCCCGACATCGATGCCGCGCGCCTCGTCATCGAGAGCGTGCTCGCCGAGCGGCGGAAGGTGCTCACCGAAATGGAGTCGAAGGCGCTGCTGTCGTCGTTCCACATCCCGGTGACGAACACGATCCTCGCGCGCAACGCGAACGAGGCGATGATGATCGCGACGCAATTGGGCTTCCCGGTCGCGCTCAAGATCGATTCGCCCGACATCAGCCACAAGTCGGACGCGGAAGGCGTCGCGCTCAACATCATCAACGGCACGGGTGCGCGCGACACCTACAACGACATGGTGGAGCGCGTGAAGCGCCTGTATCCGGACGCGCGCATCAACGGTGTGACCGTGCAGAAGATGGCGGGCGCGCGGCGCGGACGCGAGATCTACATCGGCCTCGTGACCGATGACCCGTTCGGTCCGGTGATCGTGTTCGGCGCCGGCGGGACGATGATCGAATTGCTGGACGACCGCTCGATGGAACTGCCGCCGTTGAACCAGTTCCTCGCGCGCCGCCTGATCGAGCGCTCGCGCGTCGCCGAGACGCTGGGCGAATGGCGCGGCGCCGGTGCCGTGGACATGGAGGCGCTCGAGCAGGTGCTGCTGCGCGTCTCCGAAATGGTGTGCGAACTGCCGCAGTTGCGTGAAATGGACATCAACCCGATCATCGTCGACGAGCGCGGCGCGGTGGCGGTCGACGCGCGCATCGTGATCGACAACGCGCCGCAGGCCGTGAGCGGACGCTCGAACAACTATCACCACCTGGCCATCCTGCCCTACCCGGCGCGCCACGAGCAGTTGTGGCCGCTGCGCGGCGGCGGCGAATACACGGTGCGGCCGATCCATCCGGACGACGCGCAGATGCTGCAGGACCTGGTGGCGCACCTGTCGCCCGAGAGCCGCTACTCGCGGTTCGTGTCGTCGATGCCCGAGCTTCCGCCGTCGATGCTCGCCCGCTTCACGCTGATCGACTACGACCGCGAGATGGCGCTGGTGGCGGTGTGCAGGACCCGCACCGCGAACGCCGACGGCGAGATCGTGGAGACCGAGCGCATCGTGGGCATGTCGCAGTACGTGACCAACATCGACCAGACGAGCTGCGAGTTTTCGCTGCTGGTGGCCGACGACTTCAGCGGCAAGGGCCTGGGTTCGCGGCTGATGGAAAGCATCATGGACGTCGCGCGCGAGAAGGGACTGGCCGAGATCGAGGGCCTCGTGCTGGCCCGGAATCCGGGCATGCTGAAGCTCATGAAAGGCCTGGGCTTCGCGGTGAAGCCGTTCGCCGAGGATGCGGACTTCATGCTCGTGACGCACGCGCTGTGACGTGCTTGGCGCGGCGGGCTCCCGTCCATTGACGGCTGGACGCGGGGGTTGACGCCGGCGCCTGCCGTCGCGCGGGCAACTGCACGCCGGAGCGACGCGCGAACGATCCGACCTACCGGCAGGTTCTTCACCGAGCGCCGCGATTGCGTACTATCGGCGCATGACATCGCCGAACGCCAGGCCGCCCCCGGGTCCCGTGTCCCCCTCGGGCGAGGACATCGAACGCGCCGTCGCCCGCACGCTGTCGCACTACGACCGCGCCGCATCCGACTACTGGGAAGGCACCCGCGACCACGACGTCGGCCAGAACATCGCGGCGCTGCTTGCGTGCATCGAGTCCGTGCCGCCGTTCGAGCTCCTCGACTTCGGATGCGGCCCGGGACGCGACCTTGCGGCGTTCACGCGGCTTGGCCACCGCGCGACGGGGGTCGAGGGCTCGGCGCCGATGGCCGCGCTTGCGCGCGCCCACAGCGGCTGCCGCGTGCTGGAGCAGAACTTCCTGCGGCTCGCCCTGCCGGCGGAGCACTTCGACGGCGTGTTCGCCAATGCGGTGCTGTTCCACATTCCCCGGCCGGAACTGCCGCGCATCCTGCGCGACCTGTGGGCAACGCTGAAGCCAGGCGGCGCGCTGCTGTGTTCCAACCCGCGCGGCCAGAACCAGGAAAACTGGACCGGCGACCGGTACGGGGCGTACTACGACTGGGCCACGTGGCGCGCGCTCATGCTCGACGCGGGATTCGCGGAACTGACGCATTACTACCGGCCGCCGGGATTGCCGCGCGAACACCAACCCTGGCTCGCGAGCGTGTGGCGGAAACCGGCGACCCCACCCATCGGGGTCGCGCCGTAGGGGGGCCGCCCCTCAGGACCACGTGGCGTGCAGGTCGAGGGGCTGACCCTGGCGACGCGCGTGGGCACGGGCATTGACGCGGGACAAGCTCGCGCGTGGCCACGCGCATTCCGCCTCGTGAAAGCGGTATCGTCGTCCGAGGCACTCCGCGCCCTCGCGAGCCGCAGCTTCCCCCCTATGCGCCGATGCTTCCTGGCAGTACCCCTGTTGCTGGCCGGCTGCGGCGACGCGCCGAGCATGGGGAACTATCCCGACGCGTGGCAGCGGCCGGCGCGCGAATCCGTCCGGGTCGACGGGGAGCGCTGCCCCGTCCTGACCGGGACCTACACGCTGCCGCGGGCGATCAAGGACTATCCGGGGGCACGGCACAAGGGCGACCTCATCTTTCCGCACCAATTTCTCGGCTTCGCGCCGACGAAGGTCTATCCCCCGACGCGGATGACGCTCGCCGGTCCCACACCGGACGGACTGGCGGTCACGTTTCTGCGCGACGACGTCGTGATGGCGACGAAGACGCTGGTGCCCGGCAAGGATTTCCGCTGCGTCGACGGCTGGGTGAAAGATGCGCGAGCGAGCGAGCGCCACGACGCCTCGTCTCCGCACGAGTACTTCGCGCGGTCGCGCGACGGCAAGCTGATCGGGCACCTCGAATACTCGGGCGCCTGGGGCGGCGTCCTGTTCGGCTGGCTGCCGCTGGCCGGCATCACGCTGGAATACGCATGGTGGCAGGTCGATCCGGAGTGACGGGACTGCCTGCGCCGGCGCGATCCGCGCTCCCGCGGACCCCGGGCCTTTTATACTGGCGCTGCGGCCGCGCTCGCCCGCACCGTCCGGCAGGAACACCGCGAGCCGCGTTGCCGCGCAACGGTACCGCCGCGGCGCGCGCGATTCACCCTTGCCCGCCGCCGACGGGCAACCGCCCGTCCACTCCGCGAGCCCATGCCATGACCATCGATCCCAGCGCCGAACTCGTCGCCCACGCCATCCAGCTTGCCATTGCGCCGGTCTTCCTGCTGACCGGCATCGCCGCGCTGCTCGGCGTGATGGCCACCCGGCTCTCCCGCGTGATCGACCGTGCGCGAAGCTTCGACCAGAACTGGCCGCAGCTCGACGATCGCGCACGCGCCGCCGCGCGCACCGAGATCCAGACGCTCGAACGGCGCCGCCATGTCATCAGCTGGTCGATCAATTTCTGCACGGGCGCCGCGCTGCTCGTGTGCCTCGTCATCGTCTCGCTGTTCGCCGACGAGCTCTTCCCGTCGAGCCTGCGCTGGCTGACCGGCACGATGTTCGTGGGTGCGATGCTGGCGTTGATCTGCGGCCTCATGTGCTTCCTGCGCGAGGTCTACCTCGCCACGCATTCGACGATCATCGACTACCACCAGTACCAGTGACCTTGCCGCACGTCGCGTCGGTGCGGTCGGCGCGCCCTGCACGTCGCCGAGCGCGCGGGTCTCCACCGCCGGGTTACTTCGCGGGAACGGACTCCGGCCCGCCCAGACCATGGCACTTCGCGTCGATCGCCTTGACGAGCTTCATCGTCGCGCGCGCATCGCGCGTGGGCGGCGGCATCTGCGCGAAGCCGTTGCGCAGGCACAACGTCGTCGGATCGCCCGCACTCACCGCGAGCGCGCGGTCGAACGCGGCCTTCGCGTCCTGCGGCTGGCCCAGCATCATGTGCATCGTGGCGATCTGGCGGAGGCTCTCGATGTCCTGCGGGTCGCGCGCGACCGCTTCCTCGAAGGCCTTGATCGCATTCCCCTGATCGTCGACGTCGACATACGACTGTCCGAAGTGGCGTCGGTACAGCGCGTTCGCGGGTGCCAATTCGACGGCCTTCGCGGCGGCGCCGAGCGCGTCGTCGTATTGCCGCATCTTCACATAGGCGTCGCGCAACTGGTTCCAGGCGTCCGCGTTGGCAGGTTCGCGCCGGGTCCACTCGACGGAGTAGAGCACCAGCAGGTTCCAGTTCCCCGCGTCGTTGAGTTCCTGGATCTTCTGCTTGAAGTCCGGGGTGACCGACGTTGCCGTGCCCGCGCCTGTGGCAACCTTGGCGCCGGCCTCGGCCGCCACCGGTACCGCGGCCTTGGGCGCCGCCGGCACCGGGGTGGCCGGCTTCGCCACGACCGCCGTCACCGGGGTCTCGTCCGACTGCAGCAATGCCATCGCGCCCCAGATGACCAGCCCGACGACCGCGAGTCCCGCCGCGGCAAAGGCGGCGATTCGATACCGGGCGAACGCCCGCCGCCGCTCCACGCGCTGTCGCGACGCGTCCGAACGCTCGGACGGCGGCGTGAATTCGTCCTCGTCCTCATCCACGAGTTCGTCCGCGACCGCGGGAGCCACGACCGGCTGCGTGTTGCGGGCATGTTGCGCGATGCGCTGCTCGCGGTCGAGCAGCCGCAGCGCGGTCGCGCGCGCACGGAGGTAGATGTCCGTCGCCTCGCGCTGGTCCCCCTTCGCCTGCGCGAACGCGCGGTCCCAGAGCGGCTGGTCGAGGTGGCCGTCCGAGAACTGACGCGACGCCTCGCGCGCGAACCGGTCGACCTTGGCCTCGGCGCCGGGTTGCGGCGGCTTCGGCGCGGTCCGCTCGAGCGGCGCGATGTCGATGGTGACGGGAGCCTCCGTGGTAGGCGCCGATTCCGGGGCCGGCGCTTCCATGGGGACGAGCGAGAGAGGCGAGGATTGCGCATTCATGGCCGCTACCATGCAAAAAGAGTACCAATCGTCGGTTTGCGGGCCGGGCTCGGGGGGAAAGTTGCGTCGAATGCTGCGCCGACGGGCTGCGCCCGCCCGGTGGACCCGCGGCGTAGCGATCGGGCGGCGCTGCCATCCGGCACCCCTGACGGGCGGGGCCGTGACCTGCCCGCCGCACGCGACTGCCGCACAGCGGCGCCCGTTGCCGGGAAACGCGGGGCAGGCCGCGGACCGCATCTGCGAAACGTTGCGCCGACGGTCGCTTTCCGCGAATCGGTGGCGCACGACGCCTGTTTCCCCATGTTTCGAACGTCGGACGCGGGCCGCGATCGACCGGTCGACCTGCGCCATTCGGGCGCAGGTCGCCGCGCAACTCCATCGTGTATTCTTCCCGCCACCTAGAGTCACGGCAGGAACGCACGCAATGGTGTTGATCGTGGGAGCGGGACCGGTGGGCCTGACGCTTGCGATGTCGCTGCGCCGGCTCGGCGTCGCGGTGCGCATCATCGAGAAGAATCGCTGAGCGCAGCGACCAGTCCAGGGCACTCGTGCTCTGGCCGCGCACGCTGGAACTGCTGGACATCGAGGGCTGCGCACCGGCGTTCATCAATGCGGGCATGAAGGGCACCGGGGCCAGGATGCTGGCGGACGGCAAGGAACTCGTGCACGTGCGCTTCGACACGGCACGCAGCAACTTCCGCTACGCGCTGCTCATTCCGCAGAACGAGACGGAGCGCGTGCTGGGCGAGGAGCTTGCGGCGCTGCGCACGGAGGTGGAGCGGCGGGTCGAGTTGCTCGCGTTCAACCAGGACGACGACGGCGTGACCGCCAGCGTGCGGCACGCGGACGGGCGCATCGAGGCGATCCGCGCCGACTACATGGTCGGCTGCGACGGGGCGCACAGCCTGACGCGGCAGGGACTCGGCGCGCAGTTCATGGGCACGACGCTGCCGTCGGACTGGGTGCTGGGCGACCTCGAGGTCGACGGTGCGCTGCCGCGGGACGAACTCACGATCTGCTGGACCACCGAAGGCGTGCTGGCGCTGTTCCCGATCGTCGGGGGACGCATCCGCGTGATCGCGAACATGGGCAACGCGCCGACCGAAGCCGGTCCCGCGCCCACCCTCGCGGACCTGCAGGGCCTGCTGGCGCGACGCGGACCGCCCGGACTCGTCGCGCGCGATCCGGTCTGGCTGTCGCGCTTTCGCATCAACGAGCGCAAGGTGGCCGACTACCGCAACGGACGCATCTTCCTCGCGGGCGACGCGGCGCACATCCACAGCCCCGCCGGCGGCCAGGGCATGAACACCGGCATGCAGGACGCCGTGAACCTCGCCTGGAAGCTGGCGCTCGTGTCCCACGGGCACGCGGTGCCGGCGCTCCTCGACAGCTATTCGCCCGAGCGCAGCGCCATCGGCGACCAGGTGCTGCGCAATGCGGGCCGCCTGACCGAGATCGGCATCACGCGCAACCCGATGCTGCAGGAACTGCGCAACATCGCGGTGAGCACGCTCGGCCACCTCGCGCCGATCCAGCAGCGCATCGTCGACATGCTGACCGAGGTCGACCTCCGTTATCCGGAAAGCCCGCTCACGCTGTCGCCGGACGGCGTGTCGCGGCATCCGGCGCCCGGCGAGCGTGCCGTCGACATCCCGCTGCAACCGGACGGCGGCACGCCGTTGCGCCTGCACGAGGTGCTGCGCAGCGGCCGGTTCGCCGTGGTGTCCGTCGGCACGCCGCCGGTCAAGCTTCCAGCGTCGCTCGCCGCGGTCGCGGTGGCGGTCAGCGCAGCGCCGACGGAAGCCTACGACGCCGGCCACGTATACCTCGTGCGTCCCGATGCCTATGTTGCGATGAGCACGGGTGCCGCGCCGGACGCGATCGTCGCCACGCTCCTGCGGCTCGCCGCCTGACCCGATTCCGTCCGTGACCACGCAAGTCGCGCCCGACGACGTGACCTGGACCGCGATCCGCGCGCAGGGCGCCGGCGGCCAGAACGTCAACAAGGTCTCGTCGGCGGTTCATCTGCGCTACGACATTCCGGCCTCGCCGTTGCCGGAATCCGTGAAGGCGCGTCTCCTCGCCTCCGGCGACCAGCGGATCACGCCCGCAGGCGTTGCGATCATCAAGGCGCAGAGCCATCGCACGCAGGAGCGCAACCTCGCGGACGCGATGGCGCGGCTGCAGGAAATGGTCGACGCCGCCGCGCACGTGCCGCGCGTGCGACGGCCGACGCGACCCACGAAGGGATCACAGCGCCGCCGTCTCGACAGCAAGGTCAAGCACGGGCAGACCAAGGCCGCGCGGCGCAAGCCGCAGGAGTGACGGGCAATTCAATGAGGATCAGGGCGCCGACGAGGGCGCGTCGTCGCATCGCCAACGGCATGGATGTTGCGATACGGAAGGTTGTTCAGTCGCGCGGACGCACCAGCGCCATGACGGACGGCGGGCTCCTTCGGCACCTGGGTGCTGGGCAACCACGCGACGGTGGCAGAGTTGAAGGCCGCGCTGCCGACGATCAAGGTGTGGACCGACCCGTCGCTGCCGACGGGGCCGACACCGCCCACGATCCACTTCGTGTTCACCGACCGCGACGGCCCCCCTGGGAGTCATCGCGGCGCGGCCGCCAGCTGCGCGATGCATGCGTCCTGCGCCGCGCGCGCGTCCTCGATGCCCGCGAGATCGGCCGAATATTCGCGCCCGACCGCGTTGATCGTGAGCTTGCCGGGCGGGAGTCGCGCGAACATCGCGCGCACCTGCGCGCTGTCGCCTTCCACGGTCGCGAGGGCGGCGCCCTTCGCCTGCATCGTGTACGCGCCGACGGCGCGACCGTCGACCGCCAGCGTCATGAGGCCCGGGCGCGCGAACGGATCCTGCTGGTCGATCACCGAGAACAGCATCACGTTCCCGCTGCGCAGGAACAGGATGCCGAAGAGGTGCGGCGTCGGGAAGCTCTTCGCGGTCGCGCATGACGTCGTGCCGTCGGGGTGCCGGCGCAGTTCGGTGCGCCAGCCTTCGGGGGAGCGCCAGGCGTGGGTGGCCTCGCTCGCGGGCGGCGACGCGACGGGCGGGACGACCGGTGCCGTGGGGGCCTTGCCGGGCGCGGCGGCCGGCGCCTGCGGGCGCGCGGGCGGTACCGTCTGCGCGGGCGCGGGCACCGCGAGCAGCAGCAACAGCAGCGTGAGGACGGGCAGGCGCGATGCGTTCATGGGCATCCGAGTGGCGCGACGCGCGGCGCCGCGAAGCCCGTGACGATAGCAGCAACCGGGGGGCGCCTTCGCCTGTCGCGGCGTCGTCGGCATAGGGAAGAGTGCCCGCGGCGCGAGCCCGGCGCATGCCTTCAGGCGGCGCGCGTAGAATGAGCTTTGCCGCCCCCGCCTGCGGGCGGCCCGCGCGGTTCCTGCGCGGCGTACGCGGGAGATTCCCGATGCCCTCGCACTTTCGTCGTCCCCGTCCTTGCCGGCACGCACTGACCGCGGTTGCGTTGACCGTGCTCGCGTGGGCCGCCGGTCCTGCGGCGGCGGCAACGCCGGCCATCTACAAGTGCTTCGACCGGAACCTCGCCGTTCTCTACACCGACCAGCCCTGCAGCGGCGAGTTGCTCGACGTGCGGCCCGGCAGCGCGGACCCGGAGGCGGTCGCGGCGCTCGCGCGCGAACGCGACGCGCTGTCGCGCAGTATCGAGCGCCGCATCGCCGACCAGCGGCGCGCCACGCCGGAGCGCGGCGATGGCGCGCCGTTACCGATCCGAACGAGGGCAACGACGCGCGCTACGCGGGACGCGACGTCTACTACCCCGCGTACGTGGGCGGCGGCTACGGCTACGACAAGCGCACCGCGGGCACGGTCCGATCGCGAGCGTCCCTCGCTGCCTTCCGATCGCAACCGCTACGTGCCCAATCCGCCGCGCGGACTTCCGCGCTAGCCGGCGGCCAGTCCAGCGGTCGCCCGCTGCCCGCCACGCGTGCGGATAACGCCGGGACCCCCACCTCGCGGCTCGCGCAGGCTCGGCGATGGCGGAGTGCTTGCGCAGCAGGCTGTGGGCTCGCGTGCGCGGCGGCGTCAACGCGTCACGTGACGGGCGCGCGGACGCGAACCTGGGGTCGCGCCATTCGCCGGTGGCCAGCACGTCGCGCAGATGCGCGACGGCGTCCCAGACATCCACGAACCGCGTATAGAGCGGCGCGATGCCGAAGCGCACCAGGTCCGGCGCGCGGAAGTCGCCGACGACACCGCGCGCGATCAGCGCCTGCACGATCGCATAGCCACCGGTCGCATGCGCGAAACTGACCTGGCTGCCGCGCCGAACCGCGTCGCGTGGCGTGCGCAACGCCAGGCCGAGTCCGTCGCAATGCGCGTCGACCAGCGCGATGAAGAGTTCGCCGAGGGCCTGCGCCTTGTCGTGCAGCGCAGGCACGCCGCCCAGCGCGTCGGCCGCGCGCAACGTCGCGACGCCGCAGTCGAGCGCGGCCAGTGCGAGCACCGGCGGCGTGCCGCACTGGAACCGCGCGATGCCCGGTGCCGGCCGTAGTCGCCGCGAACGCGAACGGCGTGCGATGGCCGATCCATCCTGCGAGCGGCTGCACGAGGTTGCGTGCGTCGATGCGCTCGAGGTGTCGCGGATGCACCCACAGGTACCCGGGCGCGCCGGGTCCGCCGTTGAGGAACTTGTAACCGCAGCCCACGGCGAAGTCGGCGCCGTCATCGACCAGCGCCAGCGGGACCGCGCCCGCCGAATGCGAGAGATCCCACACGACGAGCACGCCGGCGGCCGTGGCGGCGCACTGGATCGCCCGCAGGTCGTGCCGATGGCCGCTGCGGTAGTCGACGTGGGTCAGCACCAGCACCGCCACCGACGAGTCGAGCGCCGCGACGATGGCGTCCGGTTCGACCCGTCGCAGCGTGGCGCCGCAGGTGTCGGCCACACTCTGCGCGATGTACAGGTCCGTCGGGAAATTGCCGCGCTCGGACACGATGACGGTACGAGCCGGATCGGCGCCGCGCGCGAGTTGCAGCGCGACGTGCAGCACCTTGTACAGGTTGACCGACGTCGAGTCCGCGACGACGACCTGCCCGGGACCCGCGCCCAGCAACGGTGCGATGCGATCGCCGACGCGGCGCGGAAGATCCATCCAACCCGCGGCATTCCAGCTGCCGATGAGGCCCCTGCCCCACTCGTCGGTCATCGCGTCGCGGACGCGCGCCGCGGTGGCGACCGGCAGCGCGCCCAGCGAATTGCCGTCGAGATAGATGACACCCTCCGGCAATGCGAACGACGCACGCAGCGGCGCGAGCGGATCGCCGGCGTCGCGCCGCAGGCAGTCGTCCCGCGTCGTCGGTGCCTGCGCCGTCATCCGCGCGCGCGCGCGAGCGCGAGCGCCTGCGTCGTCGTGTAGTACTTCGCCAGCATGCAGGGCTCCTCCCACGCAGGCAGCGCGCCGGCCGCGACGTGCCGCAGGAATTCCTGCGCGACCTGGCCGAAGTGCGCCTCGTGGCCGACGTGGTAGTGCGCCGGCACCGTGACGCGCCATCCGCGTACCCGCCCGTGCGAGGCCGATGCCCGGGTAGAGCGCCGCGACGTCGAGCGCGGCGTGATCGAGCGTGCGCGCGAAGTCCGTGTCGGCATCGCCGCGCACCGGCTCGATGCAGAGCGTCGGCTGCCAGCCCTCCGCCTCGCCCTGGCGGATCGCGAGATGCGCGCGGGTGCCCCGCATGACCGAGAAGTGCGTGTCGCCGGCGCCCGCCGGGCGCCGCGAAATTCCACAGCACGGACACCTTCGCGTGGATGCCGGCCAGCGCGTAGTCGATCTCGCCGTTGGCGTAGACGTGGAGCGTGCCGTCAGGCTGCACGTCCTTGCGCAGGAAGTCCGGGTAGGCGTCGAGCTGCGTGACGTCGCGGAACTGCGCCGGCGTGATCACCGTCGGCCAGCGCCTGGCGCCGACGATGCGCACGTCGCGCCGGTAGTCGAGCGCCTCGCCCGGAAAGCACTCCCACTGCACGAGATCGACCAGATGCGTCGTGATGTCGACCAGGCCCTCGCCCTGCTGCGCGGTGTCGAAGAACCATGCGGGGCGCTTGATCGGCGTGCCGGACACGAGCTTCGAGAAATGGTGGACGCTTTCCTTGGTCACCGCGGGACGCCTCCGGCGTCCCCGCGACGAGCGTGCCGAAGAGCCGCCGGCATGCGCGAGAACGCCTTCTGCAGCAGCGTCGTGATCTCGTGCCGCTCGGTCATGATGTCGTAGAGCAGCACGTTGTTCGCGGCCGCGGTCGCGAACGCCCGCTCGACCGCCGCGAACCCCGCCGCGTCGATCGCCATCGGCTTGTCGGCGAGCGTGTGGTAGCCCGCCTCGACCGCGCGCGTCAGGTACTCGGTCTTGCGCGCGTTGCTGCCCGCGATCACGGCGAGCCCGCCGCCGGCCCCGGCGGCGAATCGCTCCAGGTAGTCGGCGCCCGTGTACGTCTCGATCACCCAGCGCGTCGGATGGTCGGCGCGCGTGTTGTAGCCGTCGACGCGACGCAGGTAGTCGTCGAGGTCGGGACCGGGCGGCGCGTAGACGCGCACCGTCGCGTCGACGCCCGCATACATCGTCTTCTGCAGCAGCGCGGCGTGGAAGTGACCGGGATCGAGGATCGTGAGTTGCATGATGATGGCCCTTGCGTGACGGACTGGCGGGAGGTAATCGGCGTACTAGCGTGACACGAGCAGCGCGACCGCGCCCGAAAAAGTGAAGAACGCGAGTGTGGTCGACAGCAGGATGATGCGCGCGATGCGGCCGCTGTCGGCGCCGAAGCGCTCCGCGAGCATCACGACGTTGCTGGCGGAAGGCAGCGCCGCGACCAGCACCAGCACGGTCAGCGTGAAGCGGTCGAGCGCAATGCCCAGGCTGATCGCGCCGATCCCGATCGCCCAGACCAGCATCGGATGCACGAGCAGCTTGAGCAGCGCGATGGGCACGTAGTCGGCCAGCGGCGTGCGTCCCTGGGTGCCCATCTGCGAGCGCGCCAGCACCGCGCCGATCGTGAACAGCGCGACGGGCGACGCCGCGTCGGCGAGCAGTCCGATGGTCTGGAACACGGGCTGCGGGAACTCGACGCCGAACGCGAAGTACGCGATGCCCAGCACGATCGCCCATGGCATCGGGTTCGCGACGACGCCGCGCAGCGCATTGCCGGCGGCGACCCGCGCACCGTGGGTGCCCGCGCTGTCGAGCCGGGACAGCGCGATGCACAGCGAACTCGTGAACAGGAGGTCGAGCAGGATCGTCATGATCGCCGGCCCAGCGGCGCGCGTCCCGAGCAGCGCGACGAGCATCGGCACGCCCATGTAGCCCGTGTTCGGGAAGGCCGCCACCAATGCGCCGAATGCCGCATTGTTGACGTTGATCCGGAAGCCAAGCGTCGAGACGACGGTGAACGCGACCAGCACCAGCGCGCAGAAGACGTACACGCCGACCGCGCCGGCGGTGACGGACTGCAGCACGGGCGTCGTCGCGCCGAACCGGAACAGCAGGCACGGCAGGGCGAAGTACAGCACGAACGTGTTGAGCCCGCCGATCGCCGCCTGCGGCAATGCGCCGCGCCGCGTCGCCAGATAGCCGCAGAGCACGAGCGCGAAGAACGGAAACGTAACCGCGAGAACGGCGAGCATGGGCTCCATTGTAGGAGCCACGCCCCCCTTGCCGGTATCGCGGATGCATGCACCGCGTTGGAAGCCCCGCGCTCGCGGCCGGCCGTCGGCATGGACGCCGGGGTTCGCCCATCGCGGCGATGCGTGCGACGCAGGGCCGGTGCGGGGCGTCGGGAGCCGCGCACGGCGGCGGAAGCGCACGCCGCGCGTCCCCGCGCCGTGCGTCCGCCACGCCCGGCGTGGCCATGCTAGCCTTCCCGCCTCGCCCGCCGCCGCGCCCGGCGCGCGGCCCCGGGCTCACCGAGAAAGGTCCCCGCATGATCAAGTTCTATTTCAGCCTCGCCCCGAATCCGATGAAAGTCGCGCTGTTCCTCGAGGAGGCCGGGCTGCCCTACGATCCCCTCCCCGTCGACACCCGCCGTGGCGAGCAGCACGCGGCCGCGTTCCTCGCGATCAACCCCAACGCCAAGGTGCCCGCCATCGTCGACGGCGATGCGGTCGTGTTCGACAGCAACGCGATCCTGCTCTATCTCGCGGAGAAGACCGGATCGTTCCTGCCGCCCGACACGCCGGCCGACCGCGGCGCGCTGCTGTCGTGGCTCATGTTCATCGCGTCGGGCGTGGGTCCGTACTCGGGCCAGTGCGTGCACTTTCGGCACTACGCGCCCGAGCCGTTGCCGTACGCGCAGAACCGCTACCTGTTCGAGGCGAAGCGGCACTACGGCATCCTGGACGCGCGGCTCGCGACGCGCGAATACATGGTCGGCGATGCGTACGGCATCGTCGACATGGCGCTGTGGGGATGGGCGAGGATCGTCCCCTATGTGATCGGCGACGACGCATGGGCCACGTTGCCCAACCTCAAGCGCCACCTGGACGCGATCAATGCGCGTCCGGCGGTCGCCCGCGTCAACGCACTGCGGGAGAAATTCAAGTTCAAGACCGAGATGGACGACGAGTCGCGGCGCGCGATGTTCCCGCACATGGCGCTTGCCCGCAGCCTGACCGCGGCGCTACTTCGCGGGTGCCCGGCAGTTGATGGGCAGCAGCCCCGCCGCGATATCGGTGGTGTTCCGACCGCGGACCGTCATCGGGTCGGGCACGCCCGCGAATCCGCAGACCCACGCCACCGGCACGATCGGCGCGTCCTCCACGATCGCGGGCCGGATGGCGAGCGTCTTGCCGCGGATCTCCGGATGGGCGTTGTTGCCGAACACGACCTCGATCACGCCGTCGCGGACGGTGACGGACGATACGTGATTGCCGACCATCTTGTCCGCCGCCGGCAGGCCCGCGGCGGCGTTGTTGGCGGGGAACGTCTGCAGCGCCGCCCACTGCGCGGCAATGGGCTTCTTCGCGAGGTCGACGAGAGGTGCGGCGGACGCAACCTGGTCGCGCACATTCGGCATCCACAGGATCGGCACCGCGAGCGTGGCGAGAATCCCCACGATCGCGAGCGCGATCACGATCTCCATCAGCGCGAAGCCGCGATGTCGCGGCGGCGCACTTGCCGCCCGGCGCTTCCAGGGCCGGGCGACGGGATCCGATCGCGAACTGCAACGCGTAGGCAACGACAACATGGGTGGCGGCAGCGCAAGGCGAAAGGACCGAGTATAAGGGCCGCGTCCGGACGCCAGCGCGACCGGCGGCCGGACGGACGATTGCGGCGACAGGCGCGGCGCCGCGTCCAAAGTCGGGACTTTCCTGCGCAAGTCCCCATCAGACGACTCGCACGCAGCCCGCCGCACGACACTCGTTTCTTCGTCGGTTTTACTGGTGGCCGCCGCCGGGCCGCCCCCAAGGCGGCCACCTGACTTCGCAGTCGAAGTGCCGGCCGCAAAAGGCGCGACGCCGGCCTCACGTCATCCGCGGACTCCGCGGACGCCTTTTGTGGACGTTTCCGCCTAGGGTCGCGGCCCTTTGAGATGCTCGTCGAAGAACCGGACGATGTTGCCGATCTCCAGCACCTGGTTGGCGCGCTTGCTCGCGCCGTGCCCCTCGTCGCCCAGAATCATCAGCGTCGAGCGGATGCCGCGGCCTGCCAGCGCCTCCTGCATCTGCACCGCCTCGCCGACGGGGGTGCGGGGATCATTGCCGCCCTGGATCAGCAGCAGCGGCGCCTGCACGCGATCGAGATACGTGATGGGGGACAGCAGGCGCAATGCTTCGGCATCGCGATCGGGGTCGCCGTACTCGGCGATCCGCAGGCCGCGCCGGTAGGGGGCCGTGTTGCGGAGGAAGGTGCGCAGGTCGCTGATCGCGAACACCGCGGCGCCGGCGTCGTAGGTGCCGGCGAACATCGTCATCGCGATGAGCGTCGCGTAGCCACCGTAGCTCCCGCCCATGACGCCGATGCGCGGCGCACGGCCATTGCGCGTCCAGTTCGCGCGAATGTACCGACCGGCAGCGGCGATGTCGTCGATGACGTCGAGGCGCTTGGCGCCGTCGTCGGCCGCGAGCCAGGCGCGGCCGTACCCGTCGCTGCCGCGTACGTTGGGCTGCACGACGATGTAGCCGGCGTCGACGAAGATCTGCCGGTAAGGCGAGAAGCCCGGTCGCGCCTGGCTCTCCGGGCCGCCGTGAAAATCGACGAGCACGGGACAGGGGTCCGTCGCCGGCGCCTCGTCGGGCGCACAACCCCTTGGGAAGCGCACGAACATGGGGATGCGCGTGCCATCCTGCGCGGGATAGTCCATGCGCCGCACGCGCGCGAACGCGGCGAGGTCGACCTCGGGGGCGGACGGCACCACCCATTGCGTGAGCGCGCGCGTGTCCCAGTCCCACACGTAGCTCGTGCGCGGCGCGCGGCCGGACTCGATGCCGAGGGTCACGTAGCGGCCGTCGGGCGTCGTGCTGCCCGCGTAGACGTGGTCCGCGTCCGCGGGAACCGGCAACGCGACGGGCGCGTACGTCTTCGCGTCCAGCACCGTGAGTCGCGTAAAGCCGCCGTCGTTGACGCTCGCGTAGACGAACCGCCGCGCATCGTCGATGCGGAACTGCGCGACATCGCGGCCGGGCGGCGCGAGGACTTCGCGAAAGCTTGCCTCCCCCGTGTCCGCGCCCATCGTCCAGCGGTAGAGCCTCCGGAAGTCGCCGAAGCGGTTGGTCCGCACGAGGAGTTCGCCCGGCTGCGCCGCATAGGCGGCCACGTAGTCCTCGGATTCGCCGACGCCCAGCAGCGACGTGCGCACCTTCGTCGCGGGCACGTACTCGTGGATCTCGCGCGCGAACGATCCCCGGGTCCGTACCAGCAGCAGCCGGAGCGCCGCGCCCTCGCCCTTGTGGTCGGCGACCGACCAGAGGCCAGGTTCGGCGAACACCTGCGTCTTCGTGCCGGACGCGAGGTCGTACCGGTAGATGCGCAAAGCTGTCCGGTGCGACGTCGTTGGCGGTGAAATACAGCGCGGCGCCGTCCGCCGTGGCGAATGCGAACCGCGAGCCCACCTTGGCGAGCTTCTGCACGGTGCGCAGCGGCCCTCCGGTCGTCGCCTGCAGGTACAGGCCCGGCTCCTCCATGCCGCCGGCATCCCGGTGCAGCACCAGCCACTTGCCGTCGGGCGTCACCGCCTGCAGCGTCGTCGCGTCCTCGCCGCCGGTCATCTGCACCGGGAAGCCCTTCGGCGCATCGACCCGGAACACCTGCGGCGTGCCGGTGATGCTCCACCCGAAGAAGAGTTGCCTGCCGTCCGGCGCGAGGAGACCCAGCCCCGGAGCCCGCACGTCGAGCAGCGCCTGGATGCGCGCGGAGAGCGCCGCATCGACCGGCGGCGGCGCATAGCGCGCGATCACGTCGGGGGCGACACTGCCGGCGCCATGACCCGAGTACGCGGACGGCTGCGCCGAGTGCGATGCCGGCATGCAGCATCATCACGGCCGCCGCGGCCGCCCAGCAGGGAGGCGCGCGGACCGCGGCGCGCGGCGTCCGCCCCACGGCGCTGCGCGTCATGGCTTCGCCACGACGGACAGGTTGTCGTTGGCGTCGCGGTCGATGAGCTTGTTGAGCGGGATCGATGCCCGCCTTCGCGGGCACGCCGGACACCGTGACGGTGAACCGGTTCTCGCCGGTCTTCACGCGACGCTTCTCGAGGAACAGCGGGTCGCCCTTCGCATCCTGCACGCCGATGTCCACCAGCATGTCCAGCGCGGCATCCTGCTCGTTGCCGGCGCCGTCGGCGCGGATCTTGCGCGCCTGCACGACGAGATCGACATCGTAGCCGCCATCGGCGCGTGCACGCATGTCCGCACTCACCGCGCGATTGTCGAAGAGCGTGATCGTCTCGAGGAAGTCCTCGATGAGCCCCTGGTGCTCCGGCGGCGTCACGCGCCGCAATTCGGCGATGAGATCGCGCGACGTCGCGTACGGCGGCCCCTTGAACCGCCAGCGCGCGACGAATGCCGACAGCGCGTCGTCCATCGCCTTCTCGCCGATCGCGTCCTGCAGCGCGTAGAGGACGAGCGCCCCCTTCTGGTAGTGCACGTACGCGGCGCCGTCGGCGCGCAGCAGCGGCTGCTCGCCCTTCTGCTCGGCGCCGCGGCCGTTGAGATAGCGGTCGAGCTCGTAGCGGAGGAACCGGCGCATTTTCGCGTCGCCGTACTTGGCTTTCAGCACCATCAGCGCGGAGTACTCGGCAAGGCTCTCGGTGATGAACTCCGCGCCCTGCACGTTGGCCGGCACCGCCTGGTGCGCCCACCATTGGTGCGCCACTTCGTGCGCGGTGACGAAATACGGGTAGTCGACGTCCTTCGGGTCGTCGTCGTCCACGCTGGCGGTGAAGCCGATCGCCTCGTTGAACGGAACCGTGTTGGGGAACGACTCGGCGAACCCGCCGCTGCGCGAAAAGCGCGGGAACTCGATGATCCGCACGATCCGGTGCTGGTAGGGCCCGAAGTGCTGCGTGAAGTAGGACAGCGAATCCTTGACGCCGGCCACCATGCGGTCGAGGTTGTACGCGTGCCCCGCGTGATAGTCGATCTCGATCGCGACGTCGCCGTCCGGACCCCGCCACGTGTCCCGGCGCACCTCGTATCGCGCGGACACGAACGGATAGATCGCCGCCATCGGCGAATCCATCCGGTACGCGATGCAGCGGCGACCGTTCTCGGTCCAGTCGCGCTCGACGTAGCCCGACGTCACCGGCAACTGGTCGGCGGCCGTGCACACCGTCGCCCGGTACGCGATGAAATCGGCGTCGCGCGAGAGCGCGCTCTGCTGGTGCCGGGCCTGGTCGTCGAGGTCGGGCATCCGCGGCCGCGGCGCCAGGCCGAACTTCCTGCGGTCGCTGTCGGACACGAGTTCCGCGCCTTCGTCGTAACCGAACGCCGGGATCAGCGACGTCTCGGGTGTGAGCCCCGGATTGAGAAAACGTGCCGTTGGCGAGCACGGTGGGATCCGCGCCCTCGTTGCGGAAGCCGCGCGCGCCGTACTCGAGGTCGAAGCGGAGCCCGGCCGTCGCGCCGGGTTCGAGCGGCGCGTCGAGCACGTAGTGATGCCAGCGCATCTCGGGTACGGACAGCGCGAGCTTCGCGGGAACGCTGAACTCGAGCGTCTGCACGCGGGCGGAGCGCGGGTAGACGAGGTAGAGATCGCGGATGGGTGCGTCGCCGCGGTTGGCAAACGTCAGCGTTCCCGCGACGCGCGCGCGCTGCGCATCCGGATAGATGTCCACCGTCATGTCCGATGCCGTGACCTTGGGCTGTGGCGCCGCGGAGAGCGCCTTGTACTTCCGCTCGTAGTCGGCCTGCAGCTGCTGGCCGTCCTTGCGCGACAGGTAGGTATTGAGAACGTGCGTGTTGTAGTAGATCCACGCGCCGGTCGCGACGAACGCCGCGCCCGCCACTGCCGGCGACCGACCATGCCACCGGCGTCATCCGCCCGGCCGCGACGCGCAGGCGTCCTTTGCAGGCCGTCGTCGCGTCCGCGCACCCATGCGGCGTACGCGAGCACCAGCAGCAGCACCGCGAACGCGCCCCAGTACGCGCGGAACCAGAACACCGCGGGCAGGAAGTGGCCATAGCCGTTCAGGTCGGAATACACGATATCCGGTCGGCTCGCGAAACGGTAGAGCCGGTCCTCGAACCCGAAGTCTGGCATCCGCGACACGACGAGGAACAGGAGCAGCACGACGAAGTGCCCGAGGTACTTGTTGTTGACCAGCGTGTGCAGCGTCAGCGCGAACACGGCGATCAGCAGGAACCCCGGGAGCTGCAGCGCGAAGAGGTCGAACAGGTAGTGCGGCAGCTCGATGCGCGTGTAGCCCTTCGCGAGCTGCACGCCGATGCTGCAGACGAGCACGACCACCATCAGCAGGAACTGCAGTGCGAACAGCGTGAGGAGCTTGGCCAGGAAGGCGAGCCACGTCGGGGCCGGCGTGCTGTCCGTGATGTCGTCGATGCGCGTGTCGCGCTCGCGGAACACGAGCTCGCCCGCGTAGATCGCGGTGACGATCAGGATGAAGAGGCTGAACGTGCCGCCGGCCACTTCCAGCATCTTGTACGTGAGCGGATACGTATTGGTGCCGTAGAGCGAGCCCAGCGACACCGCATTGCCGATGATCAGCAGCACGCCGCCCAGGACGATCGTCAGGAAGCGCGGACTGCGCAGGATCTCGCGCACGTACATCCCGGTGAGGCCGGGGATCATCCGCGCGTACGCGGATGCGCTGCGGTCGAGCGGCGCGACCGGAATCGGCCGGCGGCGGTGCCGCGTCCTCCTCCGCCACGGCCGCCGCCGCGCGCTCGTCGCGCGCTCGCGCGCCGGCTCGCGCGCGACGTGACCGCCTGCATCCGGAACGCCGCATAGCCGGCGAGCGTGACGACGACGCCGACGCCAAGCCACAGCAGGCGGTTCCACAGCAGCACGCCCGTCAGCGGGATCTCGGCGCCGTTCTTCTGCGCCACCGTCCAGTACCGCGCGATCACGTCGAAGGCGGTGACGCCCGACGGGATCGAGCAGCGCCCGCGAGCGTCTTGTTCTCCATGTCGGCCAGCAGGTCGACCGCGAACAGGTAGCCCACGAGCACGATGACGCCCGCGACGTAGACCGGCGCCATCTGCCGCGTCAGCGCGGCCAGCACGAAGAAGCACCCGCCCAGCCACAGCAGGTTGGGCAGCAGCAGGAAGAGATAGGGCCGCGCGAAGCTCTGCCACGTCGGGCTCGCGACGATGCGCGCGCTGTCCACGCCCGGCCAGTGCGTACCGACGACCACGCCCAGCGCGATGCTCGCGAACACCAGCACGAGCGTCAGGTAGGCGCCCAGCAGCCGGCCGAAGAAGTAATCGCGTTTCGCGATGGGCGCCGAGAAGAAGAAGTGATAGGTGCCGTACTCGAAATCCTGCTGCACGGCGCGGCCGACGACGGAACCGATGACGGTGATGCCGGCGAAACCCAGGATCGCGATGCCGATCGCGAGCGCGTAGGGCCCGTTGACCAGCACCTTGTCGCCGCCGAAGTTGACGGATGCGCTCGCGAGCGCGCCGCCGGCCGCCGCCATCCACAGCCCGGCAAGCACGGCGAACAGCACGAAATACACGTAGGTCGACACCATCCGCAGCCGGCGGACGAAGTCGAACCAGGCGATGGTCAGCATCGGCATGTCAGTCGCTCGGACGGACCATCGCGACTGACATGCCCCCTCGGGGGGCACCGAGCGCAGCGAGCGTGGGGGTCGTTGCATCCTACGCGGCCCGCGCGACCGGCGGATCGAGATACCCTGCGATCGCGCAGAAGTAGACATCCTCGAGGTCCGTCTCCACCGGCTCGAAGCCGGGTCCCGGCGACTGCGACGCCGTACGCGCGCACGACGGTGCGGCCGGCCATGAGGCGCGTCGACACGACCGCGACCTGCCCGCGCAGCGCGTCGGCTTCCGCCTTGGTCACGACCCTGCGCCAGATGCGCCCTGCGAGTCCCGCCACCTGCGCGGCGGGATCGCCGGTCAGCAGCAGCGCGCCCGCGGTTGATGACGGCGAAGTTCGCGCACAGGTCGGCGACGTCGCTGACGATGTGCGTCGACAGGATGACCACGACGTCGGACGCGATGTCGGCCAACAGGTTGTGGAAGCGCACGCGCTCCTCGGGATCGAGGCCCGCCGTCGGCTCGTCGACGATCACGAGCTTCGGTTGGCCGAGCATCGCCTGCGCGATGCCGAAGCGCTGGCGCATCCCGCCGGAGAAGCCGCCGAGCTTCTGCTTGCGCACCGCGTGCAGGTTCACGCGGTGCAACAGCGCGTCGACGGTCGCGCGCCGCGCCTTCGCGTCGACGAGCCCTTTCAGCCGGGCCAGATGATCGAGGAGTTCCAGCGCCGTGACCTTGGGGTAGACGCCGAAATCCTGCGGCAGGTAGCCCAGCACCGACCGCACGCGGTCGGGTTCGGCCAGGATGTCGATGTCGCCGAGCATGGCGGTGCCGGAATCGGCGCTCTGGAGCGTGGCCAGCGTACGCATCAGCGTCGACTTGCCGGCGCCGTTGGGTCCCAGCAGGCCGAACATGCCCGGCGGCACGGTCAGCGACACGTTGTCCAGCGCCTGGACGCCGTTGCCATAGCGCTTCGAGAGATTGCGGACTTGGAGCTGCATGGATCCTCGACGGTCTGCGGTGCTGCATTCGATACGACGGGAATTCGCGGCGCACGCGCGCCGTGCGGCAGGACGGCACACGGGTTGGATGCGCGTCGCGCCTCCCCCGGATTCAATCCGCACGCCGCGGGGCGGCAGGGGTTCGGGCGTCGCTGCCGGCCGCGTACGGCCGCCGGTAACGGCGGGACCGGCACGGGCGACGGCCGCCGGGGCACCGCGGGCGCGACGCGTTGCCGCGTGGTCGCGCGGGCGAGGCCACCGCTGCGCCGCGACCGAACATCCGCGCAGCACGCTTCCGGGCCGTCGCTATCCTGCGCCCGGCACGCGCCCGATCCCCGGCAATTTCAGTGCGGGATTCCGCACGTCGAAGCCCGTGACCAGTCCCAGCACGTTGAGCTCGAACCCCTCCTCCCAGCCGGCCATCACGCCGACGAGACCATACAGCGAGAGCTGGATGCCGGTGTGACTCGGTGACGAGCCGACGGAATCGCGGAACGAAACGTAGTCCTTGCCGATGGCCGTCGACGGCATGGCGAGCCGAAGTTCCGGAATCTCGCGGCCCAGGTGGGCGACGAACGTGTTGCTGTTGGGACCGGGCCACACGCGGTACTGCGTCGCATAAGGATAGGCGGCGACCGCCGCGGGCAGCCGCGCGATGACCGCGTCCGCAGCCGCGCCGCGCAGGTCGCGGACGAGCCGCGGCGGCGAACCGTACCACTCGGCATCCGGTGCGCGCTGGTCCGAGACGACCACGGCGGAACCGCCGCCGCGCGCGTACCAGCCGATGACCTCGTAGCGCGTGAAGCGATCGGCCCCCTGCGGCTTGGCGGCGAGCCACGTGTGGTCGGCGAACGCGCCGCGCCAGCCGAACGTGCGGCTCGCGTAGACCTGCACGACCGCATCGGAATGCGTGGCCGGGTCCGGTGCGAGGCCGGTGGTGCGATGGGTTGCGCTCTGCCAGTCGCCGCTCATCGACGCCCGCCCGAACGCGAGCGTGAGCAGCGGCCCGGCGAGGAGCAGTGCCAGCAGCAGCACGATGCCCGCGGTCATGCGGGCAAGGCGGGCAGGGGCTATGGGTGGCATGCGCAAGGTTCCCGGGGCGAGCTCCGGGCATTGCGCTTCGGAGCGGCGAATTCAACGGTGCTGTGGCCAAGCGTCATGTTGCGATCCATGGGCTAGCGCGGCTGCCCCACCGGCGTGAAGAATTCGAGCAGCAGGAACGACTCCAGCTCGGCCGTGTCCGCCACCCGCGCCGAGAGCACCATGTCGCGGCCGAGCCGCTTCGAATCCCAGTGGAAGTCGCCGGGCTCGTGCTCGCGGATGATCGTGATGATACGGCGCACGACGGCGATGTTGATGTCGCGGTTCTCGCCGCGGCGGATCTCGAGCTTCTGGTAGGTGCGGCGCTTGATGTCCTTGTTCCAGCCGAAGAACGCGACTTCCGCGTCGTCGTAGCCCAGGTACTTGATCTGGAACGTGCCGCCGCCGTTCTTCGGTGCATTGCCGAACGTGTCCGACGAGCGCAGCGACGACTGCATCGACGCCAGATTGTCGGCGATCGCCTTGTCGCGCCGCGCGTTTTCGTCGGGCGGCGCGGGCTTCGCCGATTCGCCCGTTTCGCCGCGGGCACGCCGGCGCGCCTCGATGTAGGCGGACAGGTCCTGCTCGACCGGGGCCGGCGACAGCGCGACCGGCGGCGGCGCCGCCGGCGGCGTGGGCGGCGGCACCAGCACGCGCGGTGCGGGCGTGGGCTCGGCCAGCACGCGCGGCGACGGCGGCCGCACCAGCGGTTTCGGCGGTCGCGGCTGCGCCTTCGGTGGCGGCGGCGCTTCGGCGGGCGGTGGTGCGGCCGACGGCGCGTTCGCAGCCACCTTGGGCGGCACGAGCCGCACGGACAGCTGCTGCTGGGCGGGTTCGCCCGCGTCTTCGGATCCGGGCGTCAGCAGCGGCGTGCGGGGAAACCACACGTAGAGCGCCGCCGCGTGGACGAGCAGCGACAGGACCAGCGTCAGCCAGATCCTGGGAATCGAGACGATGTCGTCGCGGGCCTGCGGCCCGTAGCGCGAGTAGGTCAACGGGGCTTATCGCCTGGCGCCCCGGGGAGCGTCGGCCGGCGACGGCCCCTCGTCCCCCGCGCCCGGCCAGCGGCCGGCTCGCGCGCGCATGTCAGGCGCCCTTGCCGGCGCGCCCCGCCGACGGCAGGAGCTGCGCGAGTTCGGCCCCGCCCACCAGCCGGATCGCGTGCTTGACCGCGAAGGCGCGCGCGTTGTCGCTGACCTCGCCGATCGCGATGTAGATGCACTCGTGCGCCGCGTGGTCGTCCTTCGCCGCGTGCAGCTCGCGCAACGGCTCGACGCCGGTCCGCGCCGCCTTCCAGCGCTTGCAGCTCACGAGCGCGGTGCGCCATTCCTTGCGGATCGTGAAGTCTGCGGCCGGGGCGCTGATCGCGCTCACCTCGTAGCCGTCCGCACGATAGGCGGTCTCGAGCGCGCGCGCGAAGTCGATCCACGACATCGCGCGGACGTTCTCGAGCGTGCGTTCGATGCGCGAACGGGACGGGGCCCGCAGCTGCTTCCAGCCGGCGATGCATCCGATCACGATGAACGGCGCCGCCCGTGACCAGTGCGAACAGCCGATACTGCTCCGGCAGCAGCATGACGCCCCCGGCGGCCAGCGCGCCCGCGATCGCGAAGCTCATCCACCACGGCGAGCGCAACAGGATCGCGAAGAGCGAGTTCTCGTTCATCTGCCACTTCATGCGTTGCCTCGCCTGACCCTGGGAATCCTTCGGAACCCGCAAGTATAGAGGACGCGGTGCCGGGATCCCGGCTGGCCCCGTCGGCCAAACGCCGCCGGCCCGGTCGGACACGTCCGGCGCGTCCCGGCTCGCAAGCCCCGACGCCGCCCGTTGCGTGCGCCGCACCGGCGCCTGCCCGCACGGCCGGCGGCCGGCCGCCGCTGGCGGCGGCCCCGGCGCCCGTGCGACGATGGCGGCCCGCCTCCCCCATCGCGCCCGCGCCATGTCCTTCGCCATCCCGGCCGTCCTGCTCGCGCTCGCCGTCGTGCTGCTCGCGGCGATGGGAACGCGACTCGTGCGCGCGCAGCGCGAAACGTACGTCCGCACGTACATGTTTCCGCCGGGACTGATCGACGCGTTGCGCAAGCGGCGGCCGGGACTCGACCTCAAGGACCGGCAGCTGGTCGCGCACGCGCTGCGGCAGTTCTTCCTCGCGTACCTCAAGGGTGGCCGCCGCGCCGTCGCGATGCCGTCGCAGGCGGCCGACGACCTCTGGCATGAATTCATCCTGTACACGAAGCACTACGACAGCTTCTGCCGACGCGCGTTCGGTCGCTTCCTGCATCACACGCCGGCCGTCGTGCTGGGGCCCGACCGGAACGCCAACGCGGGCCTGCGGCGCGTGTGGTGGCACTGCTGCCTCGAAGAGAACATCAACCCGCGCCGGCCGACGCGCCTGCCGCTCTTGTTCGCGCTGGACAAGAAGCTGGGCCTGACCGACGGCTTCGTCTACGCCGCCGACTGCAGCATGCTGCGCCGTACGGCGCCCGACGGCACCACGACCAACGTGCATTGCGGCGGCGACTTCGGCAGCGCCGGCATCGACGGCTCGACCGACGGATTCGGCGACGGCGCCGACGGCGGCGGCGGTGGTTCCGGCGGGGGCGGCGCGTCCGGCGACGCCGGCAGCAGCGGCGACGGCGGAGGTGGCGACAGCGGCGGCGGATGCTCGGGCGGCTGCGGCGGCAGCGAGTAGCCTTGCGGTGAGCGCCGGGAACGCGATGCCCGCCCGCGCGGGGGCGGCCACCGCGCACGCCGGTGCGTCGCCGGCCGCATCGGCGCGGTCGTCGGCGCGGTCGTCGCGCGGTCGTCGGCGCGGTCGTCGGCGCGGCGCCGGCGATGGTGCCGCGGCGGGGGCCTGCCGGGACCGGCGGTACACTGTGCGCGAACGCACGCCCCGCCGCCGCCGCGCCTTCCCGATCCTTCGCATGTCCCTGCGCACCGCTCACCGCCACCCGCTACGTCACGCCGCTGCGCGAGGGCGGCTCGCTGCCGGCGATCGTCGAGGCGGACGACGAGGGCCTCTACGTCCTCAAGTTCCGCGGCGCGGGCCAGGGGCCGAAGGCGCTGGTGGCCGAGCTGCGTCGCGGGCGAGATCGCGCGCGCGCTGCGGCCTGCCGGTGCCCGAGATCGTGCTCATCGAGCTCGACGCCGATCTCGCGCGCACCGAGCCCGATCCCGAGATCCAGGAGCTGATCCGCGCGAGCGCCGGGCTGCAACCTCGCGCTCGACTACCTGCCGGGCTCGGCTGACGTTCGATCCGGTCGCCGACGCGCCCCGACGCGCGACCTCGCCTCGCGCGATCGTCTGGTTCGACGCCTTCGTCACCAACGTCGACCGCACGCCGCGCAACACCAACCTGCTGGTCTGGCATCGCGCGGCTCTGGCTGATCGACCACGGCGCGGCGCTCTACTTCCACCACGGCTGGCGGCGACTGGCGCGGCGCGCGCGGCCGATCCGTTCCCGCGCGATCGCGACCACGTGCTGCTGCCGTTCGCCGCCGCGCTGGCAGCAGTGCGGACGCGGCAGCTCGTCGCCGCGCCTCGCGACGCGCGTCGATCGACGGCATCGTCGAGCGGGTGCCCGACGCCTGGCTGCGTCAGACGGCCGCGTTCGCGCCGCGCCGCGCGGCGCGCGCCTATCGCGACTACCTCGTGCGCGCGGCTCGCAGCGCCGCGCGCATTCGTCGAGGAGGCCCTGCGTGCACGCGCGCTGCTCGTATGACTATGCGGTGATCCGCGTCGTGCCCGCGCGTCGAGCGCGAGGAGTTCGTCAACGTCGGCGTGATCCTCTCGTGCCCCGGCGCAGCGACTTCCTCGAGGCGCGCATCGAGCTCGACGAGGCGCGCCTGCGCGCGCTCGACCCGACGCTCGACCTCGCGGCGGTGCGCGCGCACCTCGACGTCGATCCCGCGCATCTGCGCCGGCGGCGCGGACGCCGGGCCGATCGGGCGCTGTCGCCGCGCGAGCGCTTCCACTGGCTGACCGCGCCGCGCAGCACGATCATCCAGAGCTCGGCCGCGCACACCGGGCGCTGCACCGATCCGGCCGCGCTGCTCGACCACCTCGTGGCGACGATGGTGCGCACGCCGACGGTCTAGGCAACGTCCGCAACAGGCGTCCGTCGGGCCCATGGATGACGTGAAGCCTGGCGTCGCGCCTGTTGCACACCGACACTGCAACTCGCGAAGTCAGGCGGCCGCCGATGTTATCGTAGGCGGTCGGCGCGCCCGGGGGGCGCGCCCCGATCAATCGACTGCGAGGGAAACTCCGCCATGAACCCGATTGTCCGCACCGGCACCGTGCTCGCGCTTCTCTCCGCGATCGGGTTGTCCGCCGCCTGCACGTCGCTCGAGGATTCCGCGAAGTGGCAGGCCACCGGCCAGCAATTGAGGCTCGACGGCAGCAAGGAAGTGCCGCCGGTGGCGACGCAAGCCTACGGCACCGCCACCGTCAACATCGCGGCCGATCGTTCGGTGGTGGTCACGCTGTCGGTCGTCGACATGACGGCCACGGCCGCGCACATCCACGACGGCGCGGCGGGCACCAATGGCCCCGTGATCGTGCCGCTGACGATGATCGCCACCAATGCCTTCGTGGCCCCGGACGGCGCGCGGCTCACCGAGGCGCAGTACGCGAGCTACAAGGCGGGCAACCTGTACCTCAACGTGCACAGCGCGAAGTTCCCGGCCGGCGAAGTCCGCGCGCAGATCGCGGGTCGATGACCGGGACGCCCGCGCACCCGGATGTGGCGCGCACGCCCGCCCGGCATCGCTAGCGCGGCATCGCCATGCTCGAGACGTTCGTCGTGCTGCTGCTGGCCGCGCTGGCCTGGTTCCTCTGGGACAGCCTCAAGGCGCGCGAGGCCGCCAACGCCGCGATCCGGCCGGCGTGCCGCGCGGAGGGCCTGCTGTTCCTCGACGACACCGTGGCGCTCGCATCGCTGCGCCCGGTGCGCAACGAGGATGGACGCGTGTGCCTCGCGCGCGTCTACCGCTTCGAGTACAGCGCCAACGGCACCGACCGCCGCGGCGGCACCGTCGCGCTGCGCGGGGACCGGATCATGAAGGTGCATCTCGACCGGCCGCCGCCGCCGGTCGACCTGATTGCGCAGTAGCGCGCGCCTGCGGCCACCGGGCGGCCGCGTCAGCGTACCGTACGGGCGAGGAACGCCGCGAGCGCCGCGTTGAACGCGTCCGGGTGCTCGAGATTGGGCAGGTGCGCGGCGTCGCGCATCCGCAGCGGCGTTGCATGGCGCAGCCGCTGCACGAGCGTCTCGCAGCGCGCGTGAAGATGCGGAAAGTCGAGATCGCCCCACACGACCAGCGACGGCACGGCGATCTCGTGCAGCCGGTCCCATGCGGGCGCGGGCTCGACCTCGGTGCCCCGGCGCTCGGCGCGCAGCGCGATTTCGTTCATCTCGAGGAACAGCGTGCGCACGGCACCCGCGACGCGGCCTTCGGGCGCCAGCGGCCCGTCGAGCCACGCGTGCGCCTCGAGCGCGTTGATCCGGTCGACGTCGGCCGCCGCCTCCGCACGCTCCATCTTCTCGATCCAGGCTTCGATCCCCGGCGGCATCGCACCCGCCTCGGGTGCGCCGGAGATCGCCGGGGCGACGAGCACCAGCGCCCGCACGCGGTCCGGCCACGCAAGCGCCGCGTCGACCGCGATGCGCCCGCCCTGCGAGCAGCCGACGAGCACGACGGGCTCGGCGCCGACGGTCGCGGCGAGCACGGCGCCCAAGTCGGCCACCTGCGAATGGCGATCGTCCGCGTGCAGCGACTGGCCGAAGCCGCGCCGGTCGTACGCGAGCGCACGGTAGCCGGGCGTCGCCGCCGCGAGTGCGGCGACCTGCGCGTGCCACATCCGGCGGTCGGCCACCCCCGCATGCAGGAACGCGACCGCCGGACCGGCGCCGTCGACCTCCACCGCGAGTTCCGCCTCGCCCGAACGAATGCCGGTGACCGCCATCGCGTCTCCTCCCCCGTCTGCGCGATGCGATTGTCGCCGAGAACGCGAAGGCGCGACACCTGTTGCCGCGACGATTGCCGCGCGGACCCGGCACCCGCCGCACGCGGCGTATGCCCCGAGCTGCGTCATTTCTGCGAACATGCGCGGCATGACGCTGACGCTGCCGACCCGGCGCGACTTCCGGCTGGGGTCCGGACTCGTGCTGTTCACCTATGTCGCGTCGCACCTCGCCAACCATGCGCTGGGCCTCGTGTCCGTGGCGCTCGCCGAGCACGGCTTGAACCTCGCGGTGCGCGTCTGGCACAGCGTGCCGGGCACGCTGCTGCTGTACGGCGCGGTCGCGACGCACGTCACGCTCGCGCTGAATGCGATCTACCTGCGCCGCACGCTGCGCATGCCGCCCGTGGAAGTGCTGCGCATCGCGTTGGGGCTCGGCATCCCGATCCTGCTGATCGGCCACGCGGTGGCCACCCGCCTCGCCTGGGAGGCGTACCGCCTGCCGCCCGAGTACGCGCGCACCGTGTGGTCGCTCTGGCAGTCGGACAGCGAGGGCCGCCAACTCGCGCTGCTGGTGCCCGGCTGGCTGCACGGGTGCCTGGGCGTCAACTTCGCGTTCGGCCGCCGCGCCTGGTACCCGCGCGTGCGGCCGGTGCTGTTCGCGCTCGCGCTGCTGCTGCCGGTGCTGGGCGGCCTGGGCTTCCTCGCGATGGGCAAGGAACTCGCCGCCGACGTCGCCAACCGCGCGTTCCTCGACGACAACATCGCGGTGGACACGGCGACCCGCCTGGCGCTCGCGCGGACGCGCGACACGCTGGTCGCCGCGTGGTTCGCACTGATCGCCGCCGTGTTCGTCGCGCGCGCGATCCGCGACCTCGTCGAGCGCAGCCGCAACTCCACCATCGCGATCGCGTATCCGCAGCGCGTCGCGCGCGTGCCGGCCGGATGGACGGTGCTGGAGGCCTCGCGCAGCCACCACATCCCGCACGTGTCGATGTGCGGGGGACAGGCGCGCTGCTCGACGTGCCGTGTGCGCGTGGTCAGCGGCGAGGCGCACTGCCCGCCCGCGGGCGACAACGAGCGCGCGACGCTCGCGCGCATCGGCGCGGCGCCCGGACGTGCGCCTCGCATGCCAGCTGCGCCCGACCGGCGACATCGGCGTCGTGCCGCTGCTGTCCGCGGGCCCGGTCGCCGCCGCCAGTGACCATGCCTCCGCGATCGACGAGCGCGAAGTCGTCGTGCTGCAGGTCGCGTGGCGCAATCGCGCGTTGTTCGCGCGGAGCCACCTGCCGCAGGACGTCGTGTACCTGTCGCGCCTCTTCGTCGAGACGGTCGCGGGCGCCCTCGATGCGAGCGGCGGCACCGTGGGCGAAACCAACGTCGACGGCGTCACCGCCGTCTTCGGACTCACCGGCGGCATCGACGTCGCACGACGGCAGGCGCTGGCGGCGGCCGGTGCGATCGATGCTGCGCTCGACGGACTGCGCCGCCGCTATGCCGCGGAGTTCGGCGCGCCCGCGGATTTCGCGGTGATCGTGCATCAGGGGCACGGCGCCATCGGCGAAGGGTCGGGACGCGCCGCCGGCTCGCTGCTCGCGGCGGGCGAGGCGTTCGACACGCTCGCGCTGCTGCGGACCACCGACGCGGGCGCGAATGCGGCCATCGTCGTGTCGGCGAGCGCGCTGGGGAGCGCAGGGGCGGCGGCGCACGCTGCAGACGCCGGCCTGCCATGGCGCGACGTCACGCGCGGCGACGGCGCGCCACCGTTGCGCGTGGCGGCATTCGCGAACGCGGCCCGTTTGCGCGCGGCGCTGGCGGGGACCTAGTCCGCGGCCACGGGCGCCCGTGGCGCCGGCACCGCGCCGCGCGCGGCACTGCCCGCGCGCCGCTCGGCGCGGATCGCGATCGGCTCGCCTTCTCGGCGATCATGATCGTCGGCGCATTGGTGTTGCCCGAGGTGATCGTCGGCATGACCGAGGCGTCGACGACGCGCAGGCCGCGCGATGCCGCGCACGCGCAGCTCGGCGTCGACGACGCCACCGGATCGTCGCCGGCCCATCCGGCAGGTGCCGACCGGGTGGAAGATCGTCGTGCCGATGTCGCCGGCCGCGCGCGCCAGCTCGTCGTCGCTCGGCGATCGCGGCGCCGGGCTTGCAGCTCCTCGCGGCGCGTAGCGCGCGAGCGGCGCGGCTGCGCGACGATGCGGCGGGTCAGGCGCAGATCGCGTCGACGGCGACGCGGCGGTCGTCCGTCGGTGGACAGGTAGTTGCGGCGCGATCGCGGGCGCTGCCGCAGCGGATCGGCCGATCGCACGTGCACGCGTGCCGCGGCTGCGTCGGGCCGCAGGTTGCAGACGCTGGCGGTGAAGGCCGGGAAGCGCGTGCAGCGGCGTCGCCGAACCGGTCGAGCGACAGCGGCTGGACGTGGTACTCGAGGTTGGGCGTCGCGAGCGTCGGGTCGCGAGCGCGCGAACGCGCCGAGCTGGGTCGGCGCCATGCGTCATCGGCCCGCTGCGCCGCAGCGCGTACTCGAGCGCCGATCGCGCCTTGCCGACCAGCGGTTGCGCGACGCGTGTTGAGCGTGCGCGACGTCGCTGACCTTGAACGACCAGCGCAGTTGCAGGTGGTCCTGCAGGTTCTCGCCGACGCCCGGCAGCGTCGTGCACGACGCGGAATGCCGCGCCGCGCGCAGCAGCGTCGCGGTCGCCGATGCCGGACAGCTGCGAGGAGCTGCGGCGAGCCGATCGCGCCGGCCGCGAGCAGCGACTTCGCGCGCTCGCGCGCGCGACCGCGCTCGGCGCCGCCGTGCGCGCGATACTCGACGCCGGTGCACGCGCCCGTCCTCGAGCGACGAGCCGCGTCGACCTGCGCGCCGGTGACCACGCGTCAGGTTGGCGCGGCCGGCGACCGGCTTGCAGGAAGGCCTTGCGCCGCGTTCCAGCGCACGCCGCGCTGCTGGTTGACCTCGAAATAGCCGAGCCCTCGTTGTCGCCGCGGTTGAAATCGTCGCTGCGCGGAATGCCGATTCGCTGCCGCCGCGTCGCGGAAGGCGTCGAGGATGTCCCAGCGCAGCCGCTGCGCGCTCGACGCGCCATTCGCCGCCGGCGCCGTGCAGCGCTCGTCGGCGCCGCGGCAGTGGTCCTCGCTGCTTGCGGAAATAGGGCAGCACGTCGTCCCAGCCCCAGCCGGCATTGCCGCAGCTGGCCGCCAGTCGTCGTAGTCGCGCGCGCTGGCCGCGCATGTAGATCATGCCGTTGATCGACGAGCAGCCGCCGAGCACCTTGCCGCGCGGGTAGGTCGAGCGCGCGGCCGTTCAAGCCCGGCTCGGCGCTCGGTGCTGTAGCACCAGTCGGTGCGCGGATTGCCGATGCAGTAGAGATAGCCGACCGGGATGTGGATCCAGAGATAGTCGTCGCTGGCCGCCGGCCTCGAGCAGCAGCACGCGACTCGCGGATCGGCGGTCAGCCGGTTGGCCAGCACGCAGCCGGCGGTGCCGGCGCCGACGATGACGTAGTCGTACGTGGGCGCGTTCACCGGATTCCCTTCGTGCTGCGGTGTTCGCCCTTGGGACGGCCCGGCGGGCTTGAAGGAGGACCTTCGTGCTTCGCACTCCGGTGTTGCCCTTCGGCCGGCCCGGCGGGCTTGAAGACCTTCGTGCTTCGCACTCCGGTGTTCGCCCTTCGGCCGGCCCGGCGGGCTTGAAGAGACCTTCGTGCTTCGCACTCCGGTGTTCGCCCTTGGGACGGCCCGGCGGGCTCACAGGATGCCATGCCGCGCGAACACGTCGGCCAACCTGGCACCCTGCGCCAGTTCCTCGCGCGTCCGGTTCTCGCCGCGCACCTTCTCGAACGCGCGGTCGAGTGCATCGGCCTCGACCGTCTGCGGCACGACGATGACGCCGTCCGCGTCGCCGACGACGAGATCGCCCGGCGCGACCTCGACGCCGCGCGCACTCGATCGGCGACGTCGATGTCCGCGACCTTGCCGCGACCTTTGGAATCGAGCGGCGCGATGCCGCCGTGGAACACGGGAAAGCCCACCGTGCGAATCGCCGGATGTCGCGGACGAACCCGTCGGTCACGCAGCCCGCGGCGCCGCGCGCCGCGCGGCCGTCGACAGGAACTCGCCCCACGGCGCGATGCGCGTCGAGCCGCCGCAGCCGAACACGACGACGTCGCCCGGCCTTCAGGTCGTCGACCAGCGCGATCTCGAGCTCGTACGGATTCTCGCCCGGCAGCGGATCTCGGAGACCTCGCGGTAGAGGCCCGTGCGCGCGAAGCCCACCAGCGCGAGTCCGTCGTCGAGCGGACGGATCGCGGCGGCATCGCCTGGTCGCGGATACCCAGCTCGTCGAGGACGTCGGACAGCACCGCCGTGTAGAGATCGCGGGCGATCGCGGTGAGAAAATCGGGGCTGCCGCGGCGTAGCATGGGAGGGCTCCGGAGGTCGGTTCGTCGGGCGGGGATGAACTTCGCGTGCGCCAGGTTTCGCGCGGCTGCGTCGTCCGCCATGGTAGCGGATCGGCGGCCGTTGCCGGGCGCCGCGCACGGGAGGTGCCTGCGGATGTCCGCGGCCGGCGCCGGTGGCCGCGGCCATCCCGACCGCGGGGGTCCCGGCCCGCTCGCTGCGTGTCAGCCTGCCGCTTCCCAGACAACGAGGAAACGCCATGAATGCCCGATTGCCATCGTCGCCGCGCCACGCCGCGCTCCTGGCCACGGCCCTCGCGCTCTGCCTCGTCTTGCTGCTTGCGGGGTGCGCGACCACGCCGCCCGCGCCGACGGAAACCGCCGCAGAACTGCAGCGGCAGGTCGCCGACACCGAACGGGCATTCGCCAGGTCCATGGCCGACCGGGACCTCGCGGCGTTCACCGCACTGCTCGCGGACGACGCGGTGTTCTTCACCGGACCGAAGCCGTTGCACGGCAAGGAGGCCGTCACCGCCGCATGGAAGCGCTTCTACGAGCGGCCGCAGGCACCCTTCTCCTGGGCGCCGGAGACGGTCGAGGTGCTGGGCTCGGGAACGCTCGCGCTCAGCACGGGACCGGTCTACGACCCCGCCGGCCGGAAGATCGCGACGTTCACGTCGATCTGGCGACGCCAAGCCCCCGGACAGTGGCGCATCGTGTTCGACAAGGGCGACGACGGGTGCGACTGCGCGAAGTCGCCCTGACGGCGCCCGCCCTGCGCCATTTCGAAGTGCGGAGGCAGGCGCGCAAAGCGGCGCCGGTTCCGGCGCCGTGCCCCCGCGGCGGCGCGCAGGTCGACGCGAATATTCGCGCCGGCGCGCGTTGACGGCGGCGCACGGCCCGGACTAACGTCGGTCCAGCGTCGTCCGCCTGCGACGGCGCGTAGCCGGTGGAGGGAACGGATGGCCGACAATCTGTATTGGCACGAAGCGCAGATGATGGCCGACGGCGCGGTGCCATCGCTCCTCGCGATCGGCGACTCCTGGTTCTGGTACCCGCTGCCCGGCGGCTCGCTCGCCACGGGCCTCGCCCGGCTGGTCGCCCCGAACCAGCACACGGTCCTCGCCTTCGGCAACAACGGGGCCGAGGCTTTCGACTACGTGCAGGGCGTCTATGCGGGCCTCATCGACCGGGCGCTGGCGCGCTACGGCTCCGGCCTCTCGGGGGTGTTCGTGTCCGGCGGCGGGAACGACTTCGCGGGCTTCAACGACCTGCGGCCGATCCTGCGCGTCGACTGCAGCGCCTGCACGAGCGAGGACGCGTGCTTCAATCACGGCGGCGGACCGGGCACGATCGAGGCGCTGTTCGACCGCGTCGAGGGCAACCACATCGACCTGTTCGACCGCATCGCCGCGCGGGTGCCCGCGTCGGCACGCATATTCATCCACAACTACGACTACGCACTGCCGAGCGGCAAGGCGGTGATCGGCAACCGGGCCTGGCTCAAGCCCGCGCTGGCCGCGGCCGACGTGCCGACCGGCCTGCGGACCGATTGCGTTCGCTACCTGATCGACCAGTTCTCGGCGCGACTCGCGAGCCTGGAAACGCGGTATGGCGGCCGGGTGGTGTTCGTCGACAGCCGCAGCACGCTCTCCGCCGGCGACTGGGCGAACGAGTTGCATCCGACCGGCGCCGGGTTCGGCAAGATCGCCCGCAGGCGCTGGAAGCCGGCGCTGGAAGCCGCCGGCCTGGCGTAGCGCCGCGCGCCCGAGGGACGTTGTCAGGCGCGGTCGCGCGCGCGCGGGATCTCGGCTTCGAGCCGCTTGCGTTCCTGCTGGACGCGATTCGCGTACGCCTGCGTGTCGTCGTCGATCGCGCCGTTGTAGAGCTGCAGGCCCGACTGCTCGTTGCCGCCGCGGCGGATGGCATCCTTGAGGATGCGCGCGCCGAGCGCGATGTTGGCCTCCGGCACGAGCAACGACGCCGTGCCCGCGGCCGCGATCTTGTCCATGTGGAAGCGCGGCACGACCTGCATGAGGCCGACCGCGCCCTGCTCGCTTTCGGCGATCGGGTTGAAACGGGACTCGACCGCGATGACCGCGAGGATCAGCAGCGGATCGAGACCGTGCCGGTTCGCCTCGCGAAACGCGGCCCGGACCATGCCGGACGCGGCCCCCTCGGCGACGCGGTAACGGCGCGCAACGACGCCCACGAGCCGTTCGGCACGCGGTTCGGAGTCGACGCCCAACCGGGTCAGGGTCAGCGCGGGAGAAGCAGGCGGGACTGCCGCCAGGAGGGTCGCCATCGGAAGAGGCGCCTCGGACACCCGGGGTCCGGGTGCGGCCGCGGTCAGGAGCACCGCGGTTGTCACGCCCGCCAGCGTGAGGAGCATGGCGGGGCCAGAGCGGGAAGACCGTCGGCATCGGTGGCGCAATGCCGGCGGCAGCGTAGTTCGAAAGGTCATCGGAGATCTCCTCGGGATGGCGCGTCGCGTGCAGCCACCGGTGTCGAAACAATGCCGACATCGGTCGCCACTCGCGAAACGATCTAGGACTCCAGCAGGTTGCCTCCCCTTGGCAGCATGCCCGTCACTCGGTCCATGAAATCAACTTCATCCAATTAAACAATAAAATACGCGTCATACCTCGACCCATACTTAGCATTATAGCACGGTGCTGCATTGCAGCAGCCGCGCAGTATACGTCGGGTTGCTCGGGTGTCAACCTTAACCCCTACTTCCCCCACCGCAGCGCAATCGGCGCCGCCTCCCGCGCCAGTTCCAGGAGCCCGGCGCGCGTGGCCGGATGCAGCGCGTCGAGCGGGTGCCGGACGTGGTCCGACGCGATGACGCCCCCTTCCATCATCACGGCCTTGGTCGCCCGCAACCCGCATTGCCGGTTCTCGTAGTTGATGAGCGGCAGGATGCGCGCATAGGCAGCCGCGGCGTCGGCCCGGCGTCCGGCGCGATGGTGGTCGAGCACCGGCCGGATCAGGTCCGGGAGCAATGCGCTCGGCATCGTCCCGGTGGCCCCCGCGTCCAGGTCCGCCATCAGCGTGATCGACTCCTCGCCGTCGAACGGCCCCTCGACCAGGCCGGCGCCCGCCTCGACCAGCGCCCGCAGCTTGGCGGCCGTGCCCGGCACCTCGATCTTGAAGTGGCGGACCGCGGGCACCTCGCGGGCGAGCCGCACCAGGAACGGCACCGACAGCGCGACACCCGACAGCGGCGCGTCCTGCACCATGAGCGGCAGGCCGGAGGCCTCCGCGACGTGGGCATAGTGGGCGACGATGCCGTTCTCGTCCGCGCGGAGTCCGGTGCCGTGATAGGGCGGCATCAGCATCAGCATCGCGGCGCCCGCCTGCGCCGCCGCCCGACCCCGCTCGCCGGCGACCCGCGTGCTGAAGTGGCTGCACGTGACGAGCACCGGGACGCGCCCGGCCACATGCGTGAGGCAGAAGTCGAGCAGCGTGCTGCGCTCGGCGTCGGTCAGCAGGAACTGCTCGGAGTAGTTGGCGAGGATGCAGATCCCGTCCACCCCCTGGTCGATCATGCAGTCGAGCACCCGGCGCATGCCCGGCAGATCGAGGTCTCCGTCGGCGGTGAACGGCGTGGGGGCGATCGGATGGATCCCCGTCTTCAGGTTGGGCGGCGTGGCAGGCATCGTACGGGTCTCCCGATGAATTGCGACAGTGCGCGGCACGATGGACGCACGCCCCGAGCCGCGGATGTCGGCGCGGTTGCGTGCGCGCGCGACATCTTGGGACCCGCAGGCGCTACGCGGATGCGCGCGGCGCGGTGAGTTGCGTCCGCGCGGACGCAAGGAGGCGCCGCACGGAAGCGAACGCCCACGATAGGCGGAGCTGCCCGAAGGCGCAACCCGGGCCGCATGGCGGCCAACGGTGCGCCGGTTCAGCGCCGGCGCGCCAGGCGCCCGCGCCATTCACGTCCACGACGCCGCGCCAGAAGGTACGCGTCGCGTACCGGGTCAGTTCGACCAGCGCTCGCTCGACGGCGCGAGCGCGCCGCGCGCGCCACCGCCGGTCGTGGCCGTCACGCCACCGTTGGCCCCGTTGGTCGTCGTGCCGGACACGCCGGGGGACCCGGACAGCGTGGCCGTGCGGTCCTCGGATTCGTCCCGCCTGCGCACGTCGCCGGTGATCTCGCCGCCTTCGGCCACGACCAGCTTGCCGTACCGGATGGTGCCGGATACGCGGCCGGTGCCGTGAATGACGAGGCGCGTGCGGACGGTGAGATCGCCGGCGAACTCGCCGTGGATTTCCGCGACGTCGATGTCCGCCGTGCCGTGCAGCGTGCCGGGCACCGCGATCTCCAGCGCCTTGCTGTGAACGGTCGCCTCGACGTTGCCTTCGATCACGACCGAGTCGCAATCGGAAATCTCGACGCCTTTGAGCTTGATGTGCACACCCACGAACAGCCGGCTCTGCGGCGTATCGCCCGCGGATCCGGCGGCGGTGGGCGGCGCGCTCGTGGCGCCGAGGTGAGGCCTCGCGGCACCCGCAGCCTCGGCGGAAGGCGTCGTCGCCGGCTTGCCGGCGGCACTGCCCGGCGGTTCGTAGATCGCGGGCTTGAGCGCAGTCTTGGGAGGCTCGGCGGGCTCGCCGATGCGGTCCCTGCGGTTGAAGTTCATCGATGTTCCTCCTGCGCTGTGCGCCACAATGACGTCGTCATTATTGGGCGCGCAATCGCGCAGTGCAAGACTAATTTTGACTTTTCAGTCCGCGCGGCACCCGAGCACCCGGTCAACCGTCGCCGGTGGACGACGATAATTGCATAGGTGACCGCGATGCACCACAGCGCGTGCTCGCGATGCCTGCGCGAATCGACGGGCAAACACTTGAACGCGCGTCCAATCGCCCACAAATAAACGATGTCTCCGGCCCGGAACGCCGGATCCGTCGTGCGAGGGGATCACAAATGCAGATTGCCTGCCCGCATTGCATCGCGAAGAATCGCGTGCCCGACGAGCGACTGGACGACGGTCCGCGCTGCGGCCACTGTCACCGCCCGCTGCTGCCGGCCGAGCCCGTCGCGCTGCGCGGGGAGGATCTCGCGCGGTTCGCGGCGGCGACGGCGCTGCCGGTCGTCGTGGACTTCTGGGCGCAGTGGTGCGGTCCCTGCAGGATGATGGCGCCGGCGTTCGCGGACGCTGCGCGCAACCGCCCGCACGTCCATTTCGTCAAGGTCGACACCGAGGCCTCGCCGCAGGCGGTGGACGCGTACGCGATCCGCAGCATTCCCACGCTCGCCCTGTTCGTACAGGGAAGCGAGCGCGCGCGCCTGTCGGGAGCGCTGCAGGCGCCGCAGATCCTCGGTTGGCTCGATCGCGAACTGCGCGCATAGCGCACGCGTCGCGCCCGGCGACGACCGGTCCGCGGGCATGCGCCGCGGACCGCCGGGTCGCACGCGTCGCCGCGCGCACCCCGGCGTTCAGTCGTCCTGCGTGACGATGCCGCCGACGGCGCCCTGGGGACCGACCGCGTAGATCGAATTCGTCTGGTTCGCGACCAGCACCTGGTTGTCGAGCTGGAGCACGACCGCGCCGGTCACCGAATCGACGAACGTGATCGGCACCGTGCCTGCGGCGACCTGCACGTACGCGGACGCATTGGGGAACGAAACGCCCGTGGCCGTGACGACGTTGTTGACCAGGACGTTGAGCGAATTGGAGTTCCACGACGCGTTGACGAAGCGCAGCCGCACGTTGCCGTTGAACGGCGGCAAATTGACATCGTTGAGCAGGTACGCCTGGTACGCGCCCGGCGGGCCGGAAATGAACGTCGACGTGTCGGTCGCGGGCACGAGGTTGGCGGGCGTCGACGCGATGATCGTCCCCGGCGCCGAACTGTCCTGGTAGTCGAGCGTCGTCGGTCCCTGCGGCACGAGGTTGTACGTGGACGCACTCGCGAACGGCACCGTCGGGATCAGCGGCACGTTGCCGAACAGCAGGTCGACGTTGGCCACGCCTGTGGCTGCGTTGACGACCTTGAGCAGCGCGAAGATCGTGTTGAGCAGCGTCCCGCCGCCCTTGCTCTCGATCACGGCGGCGTTGACGAGCGTACCGCTGCCGCGGGAGTACGCGAGCATCGTCAACGCGATGTTCGTCTGCAGCACGCTGCCGCCCGAGTCGTAGATCACCGTCTTGGTGGTGGTCTCCGTCATCCGGATCTGGTACGTGCCCGGCGGAAACGCGAGGTTGAGCGACGCGCCGTTGTAGGAAACGTTGAAGTAGTTGGGGTTGAGCTGCGAGATGTCGACGCCGGGCGCGGTCACGTAGACGTCGACGCCGCCGATCGTGACCGCGGCGTTGAACATCGCCAGCTGGATGTTGCCGTTGGTCGGGGCGTTCGGCACCTCGGCGAGCAGCGTCGCGCTCGGATTGGTGAGCGTGCCCATGAGCACGATCGTGTACGGCTGCTCGCCGGCGAGCGGCGCCGTGAAACTCAGGAGCGGCGTCGACGATCCGGTCTGCGCGAGCGCGAAGCTCGTCGACTGGTTGTCGAAGCTCTGGTACGCGGTGAGCTGCTCGAAGGCGACGCCCTTGAACGCGAGGTTGCCGTTGACCGAGACGTCGAGCGACGTGACCTCGGGCATCAGGTTGATCACGCGCACCGTCGCGGGATGCGGCGGAAAGTAGTTGATCGAATTGACCTTGCAGCCGCCGACGACCAGCACGAGCAGCAGGGACAACAGGGCGAGCAGTTTGCGACGGATCGACATCGGAGGGCCCGGTAGCGGTTTCGCGCATTATGCCAGAGGCCACCGGCCCGTTCCGTGCGCGTCCCGCCGCCTCGACGGGGTGGCGCACCTTGCCGCCCGCGCGCTTTGCGGGCACCATCGGCGACGATTTCGACGACACGTCCCTCCAGCGCGAAGGCGAAGGCCAACCCCTATGGCGCGCAGTCCCCTCATGCATGCCGTGCAACGAATCGCCCGCGCGGCGCAAGCGCGCGCACGCGACCCTTCGCTTGCGGGTTCGTCCCTCATGGCGCGGCGCGAGTTCCTGCGCGCCGGCGGCGCGCTCGCGTTCACGGCGATCGCGCCCGCGTGGGCGGCGGGTTCGGCACCCGGTGCCGCCCCCCACGCGGCCGCCCGATCGAGCCGCGTCGTGATCGTCGGCGCGGGGCTTGCCGGGCTCACCGCCGCCTACGAACTCGGCAAGGCCGGCGTGCATGCGACGGTGGTCGAGGGCTCGCCGCGGCTCGGCGGACGCTGCTGGACCGAGCGCGGCGCCTTCGCCGACGGCCAGATCGCCGAGCGCGGCGGCGAGCTGATCGACACGACGCACGAGGCGATTCGCGCACTGTGCGCGCACTTCGAGCTCCCGCTCGACGACCTCATCGCGACGGAACCGGCGGGCAGCGAGGCGCTCGCCTGGTTCGACGGCGCGCCGTACACGGTTGCCGACATCGACCGCGACTTCGTGCGGATCCTGCCGGCGCTCGATCGCGACGCGAAGACACTGGGCGACGACCTGCCGACCTACGCGAAGCACACGGCCGCGCAACGCGAACTGGATCGCATGCCGGCCGCGCGGTGGATCGAAACGCGCGTTCCCGGCGGCGCGTCCTCGCGCTTCGGCCAGTTGCTGGTGAACGCGTACGGCGAGGAACTGGGCGGCGACCCCGACGAAATCAGCGCGGTCACCGTCGTCAGCCTGCTCGCCGGATCGCCCAGGGACCGCTTCTCGCCGTACGAGGAATCGGACCAGCGCTTCCATATCCGCGGCGGCAACGACCTGCTCGTCGCGCGCCTCGCCGCGAGCGTGCCCGGGCCGATCGAGACCGGCACGCGCCTGGTCGCGCTCACGCAGCGCCGCGACGGCCCGTGCCGCCTCGTCGTGCTGCGCGACGGCGCGGAGCGCGAACTCGTCGCCGACCGCGTGATCCTCGCGCTGCCGTTCTCGCTGCTGCGCGTCGTCGACTTGCGGCAGTCGGGTTTCCCGGCGCGCAAGCTGCGCTCGATCGACGAACTCGGCATGGGCCGCAACACGAAGCTGCAGCTGCAATTCGACGACCGCTTCTGGTTGCGCGCACGCTGCAACGGCGAGTATCGCCTGCGCGGATCCTTCCAGACGACGTGGGAGGTCACGCGCGCGCAGCCGGGCAGTGCCGGCATCCTCAATTTCTTCTCCGGCGGCAGCGCGGCGGTGGCGGCCGGAACCGGCGACATCGACACCCGGGCGCGTGCGGCGCTCGCGGAAATCGCCGGCGCCGCGCCCGGCAGCGCGGCGGCATGGAACGGCCGCGTCATCCGCAACGCGTGGGACCGCAACCCGTGGTCGCTCGGCTCGTACGCGCTGATCCGCCCGGGCCAGTACACGTCGTTCTACGGCATCGAGGCCGCGCCGGCAGGTGCCGTGCACTTCGCGGGCGAGCACACGTCCGTCGAAGTCGCAGGGCTACCTCAACGGTGCAGTCGAGTCGGGCCAACGCGCGGCGGCCGAAGTGCTGGCGTCGCTCGCGGTACGCAAGGCCCGCGCCGCCTGAGGCGCCGCCCGAGCGTCTTCCGCCCGCGCCCGGGCGACGTCGTCGTGCGGCCCTGGGGCCCCGTTCAGGCGGCCGGATTGGGGTAGTGGTCCTGGATCGCGGCGATGTCCGCAAGCGTGTCCGCATCGAGTTCCGTTTGCGCGCCCGCGAGGCTCTCCGCGAGCTGCTCCTGCGACGTCGCGCCGATGATCGATGCGCCCACGAACCAGCGGCTCTTCACGTAGCCCAGCGCGAGCTGCACCAGCGTCAGCCCGCGCCGCGCCGCGAGTTGCGCGTACCGGTCGATCGCCTCCTGCACGACCGGCGACCGGAACCGCGTGCCGGCCGTTGCGAAGAGCGTGTGCCGCGCGCCGGGAGGGCGCACGCCGCCGATGTACTTGCCCGACAGCATGCCCGCGGCGAGCGGGCTGTACGCCAGCAGCGACATCCTCTCGCGGTACAGCGCTTCGGCCAGGTCGCCGTCGGTGCTGCGGGACACGAGGCTGTAGCTGTTCTGCACGGTGACCGGGCCCGGCAGGCCGAGCTCGCGCGCCGCGTGGTGGAACGCGCAGACGCCCCACGTCGTCTCGTTGGACAGGCCGTAGTGGCGGATCTTGCCGCTCGCGATCAGGTCGGCCATGCCCGCCACCTGCTCGCGGATGGCCGGGCCCTCGCGTTCGGCGGCGGGGTCGAACGTCTTCGCGCCGAACATCGGCACGTTCCGCTGCGGCCAGTGGATCTGGTAGAGGTCGATGTAGTCGGTCCGCAGTCGGGCGAGGCTGGTGCCGCACGCCTCGACGATGTTCGCGCGCGTAAGGTCGGTGCGGCCCTGCCGGATCCACTCGCGCCGGCCCGGTCCCGCCACCTTCGTAGCGACGATGAGGCGGTCGCGCGGCTGCCGGACCAGCCAGTTGCCGAGGATCGTCTCGGTCGCACCCTGCGTGGCCGGGTTCGGCGGGATCGGGTACATCTCGGCGGTGTCGATGAAGTTGATGCCGTGCGCGACGGCATAGTCGAGCTGCGCGTGCGCTTCGGTTTCACTGTTCTGCTGGCCCCACGTCATCGTGCCGAGGCACACCTCGGAGACGGACAGCGCGGTGCCGGGGAGCGTGTTGAATTTCATGGACTCGTCCGGAAAGCCGCGCAGCCGGACGCCGCGCGGACGAAAGTGCAGAGGATACATGGGCGGATGGGCCCGCTTTGCAGCGCGGGGAACGCGAGGCTGCGGTTCGCGCGCATGCTCCGCCATGTCGCCGACGCGGCCGACCCCTTCGCGTGCCCGGGAGTCGACCTTGGGGCGAAAGCCGAGCGTTCATACGACTCGCCCGCAGCCAGCCGCACGACACTCGTCTTTTCGTATGCCTTGTTGGCGGCCGTCGCCTTAGCCGCCCCAAGGCGGCCGCCTGACTTCGCCGTTGCCGTGCCGGCCGCAAAAGGCGCGACGCCGGCTTCACGCCATCCACGAGTGCGACGGACGCCTTTTGCGGACGCGCCGTCAGGACGGAGGCCTGTTGCGGACGTTGCTAGTACATCGAGTCGGCCTGCTGCTCGACCGCGATGCGCAGCGCATACAGGTCGTCGTCCAGCGCGTCGCGCACCGACACCATGCCGAGCGGGCGATCGAACTCGACCACGGGGAGATGGCGGAAGCGCCCGCGGTACATGACCTGCAGCGCCTGCAGGAACGGCGCGTCCGGATGGATCGTCTGCGGCTGCGCGGTCATCACGTCGGCAACCTGCGTGTGCGCAGGATCGAGGCCCGCCGCGAGCACGCGGAACAGCGCATCGCGCTCGGTGAAGATGCCCGCGAGCCGCGTGCCGTCGACGACGAGCAGCGCGCCGATGTTGTGCAGTTTCATCGTCCGCGACGCTTCGTGGACGGTGGCCGTCTTGGGCGCCGTGATCGGCGTCTGCTTGGCGACGATCGTGCGCAGCGAACGGATGGTCATCGCGAACTCCCGGGGGATGGATGTGACGTTGCCGTATTGGGCACTCATGGGGCACCGCCGTCAAGCGGTTCCGCGTCCTGCGCCACGCGTGAAACGTACGTCGCCGTTCGTTGCGGCGGCGGGCCGCCTGCGCGAGTTGCCTCGCGCCGCGGCAGCGCGGCGCGGATCAGATCCGCAGCGTCGCGGACACGCCCAGCGTCGCGACGAGCCGCGTTACGCGGCGCGAAGTTCGCCGCCCGCCGCGCCCGCTTCGTCCTGCACCGAACGCGCTCGCCGTTCGCACGGAGGGTCCCCGCGGACGCGGGGCTGCCATGCGGATCGCCGCCCGCGCCGCGGCGGCGCACCGCGGAGATCCGTGACCGCCAACCCGTGCATCGCGCCGGCGCCCTCGCCTCCGGGACGGCACCGCCCGCGCGTATCCGTTGACGCACGCCACCACGGCGGCTAACGTCCACCGTGGACGCCGCGCGTCGCGCAGCGTACGAACTTCGACAGGAGCTTCCCCATGCCGATTCCATCTCCGGCCGTACGCCAGCGCCACGGTCGCGCTCGCCCTTGCGTCGTGTTTCGCGCTCGCCCCCGCCGCGCAGGCGGCCAAGGTGACCGAGTGCGCGAAGATCGGCATCTGCTACTGCATGAACGACGAGCTGAAGGCGACGATCGGCGCGAAGGTCGAGCGCTTCCGGCAGATGATCGCCGAGCAGCGCAAGGCCGGCAAGGCCGTCGGTTACCTGCGCGTTCCGCTGACCTCCGCGCGGCGGCGGCAACTTCAACATCAACAAGGAAGTGGCGGACAGCGCCAAGCGCCGCGATCGAGAAGCGCTTCGGCGCCGACTACGTCTACGTGCTCGAATCCGGCCACGCTCGACGCCGACCTGCCGAAGGGCAGCGGCGGCCCGACTACATGCTGATGTGGACCGACGCTGCTCGAAGGTCCGGACGGCACTGGGCGACTTCGATTTCGTCTACTTCGCCGGTCCGCAGGACTTCGCGCGCTACTTCGGCTTCGACGGCACCAACGACATGGCGAAGCTCGACGCGTACTTCGACAAGCGCGTCGCGTCCGACCCCGACTTCGCGAAGGCCGTGCAGAACGGCCTCACCAAGGCCGCGTTCCGCCGCTACTACGCGCTGCGCGCATCGTCGACCGTGAGCCGCGGCGCGCACGACGAGTGGAACATCTTCCGGCATGATCAACGAGAAGCGTCGCGCCGACAGCAAGTTCGGCACGCCGGCGCAGATCCCGGTGATGTTCGACGGTCAGGGCGTCGCGCCGCCGCATGGCGAGGCGTCGGTGTCGGACGGCTACGTCGGCAAGTGCGCGCCGTAGCACCGGTCGTCCGCCGTCGCCGCGAGGGGTTGGCGCGATTGACCGGCTACGGGCTTCGCGGTACCGTCGTGGCCGCCAACGCGGCAGACCGCGCTCGCCACAATTCGTGGCGGAAAACGGCAGCGCCCGCGCTTTCGAGGCAGGAATCCGATGACCATTCCCCGCAGCGTCCTGCGCGGCGCGACACGGGCGTTCGCCGCCTGTGCTTTCGCGCTCGACGCGCTGTCCGCGCGCGCGGCCGACACGCTCAACGTCTACTCGATCTGGCCCGAGAACTGGGCGCGGCCGATGTTCGAGGAGTTCGAGAAGGCGACCGGCATCAAGGTCAACTTCGTGCGCTTCTCGTCGGGCGAGGCGCTCGCCCGCGTGATCGCCGAGAAGAACAATCCGCGCGTCGACGTGCTGTTCGGCGGGCCGGTCGAGACGTTCGCCGCCGGCATCAACGAGGGCGTGTTCGAGCCGTACAAGTCGCCGTCGTTCGCCAAGCTGCCGGCGCGCTTCAAGCAAGCCGACGGCCAGTGGACGGCGATCGCCGACGATCCGCTCGTGTTCATGACCAACGACAAGTTCCTGAAGGAGAACAACCTGAAGGCGCCGGCGTCGTGGAACGACCTGCTCGCGCCGCCGTACAAGAACATGCTGCAGATGGCCGATGCGCGCACGTCGGGCACGGCGGTCACGCGGATCTTCTCGATCCTCGAGGTCAACGGCCGCGACGAGAACAAGGCGTTCGAGTACATGAAGAAGCTGCGGCCGAACGTGCAGCTCTACACGAAGAGCGGCGGCGGCGGCACGCTGCCGGTCGGCCTCGGCCAGGCGGGCGGCGGCATCTTCTTCATCGTCGACGCGCTCGACACCAAGGCGAAGGGCTACGACGTGACGATCAGCTTCCCGAAGGAAGGCATCGGCACGGCGGCCGAAGGCATCGCGCTGATCAAGGGCGCGAAGAATCCCGGAGCTCGGCAAGAAGCTGATCGACTGGGCGACGTCGCCGGCGATGCAGAACCAGTTCGCGAAGTACAAGATCAACTTCGTGCCGGCGCATCCGGACGTCGCGCTCGAGCCGAGCCTCGCCGCGGTGCTGAAGGGCGCGAACATCTTCCCGATCGACGCGGCCTACGCCGGCGCGAATCGCAAGCGCATCGTCGACCGCTGGGTCGCCGAAGTGCTGAACCCGTAGCGCGCGGCTCCGCCTGCGCCCACTCGCCCGGCACTCCGCCCGCGGGAGACCGGAGCGGGGTCGCTGAACCGCCGCCGATCCGGCCGATCCGTCGCCTCGCTGCGCCGCGATCCCGCGGTCGCGTCGCCGTGCTGGTGCTGTGGCTGCTGCTCGCGCTGTTCGTCGTCTATCCGCTCGCGATGCTGCTCGCGCGCGTGCTGTTCGACCACGGCACGCTTCACGCCTGCCGGCATCGTCGGCGATCCTGACCGACCGCCACCAGATCCGCGCGTTCTGGAACAGCCTGCTGCTCGGCGCGGCTCGTCGGCGTCGGCGGCACGCTGATCGGCTTCCTGTTCGCGTTCACCGCGGCGCGCGGCCGGCTGCCGCGGTGGCTGCTGACCGCGATCGACGCGGCGGTGCTGCTGCCGCTCGTCTCGCCGCCGTTCACGACGGCGATCGCGATGATCTTCTCGTTCGGGCCGCGCGGCCTCATCACCTACGAGCTGCTCGGGCCTGAAGGGCGTCACCGTCTACGGCCTGACGAGCACGCTGTTCTCCGAGATCCTCACGTACTTCCCGATCGCCTACCTGACGCTGCGGCCGATGCTGGCCGCCATCGACTCGAACATCGAGGGCATGGCGCTGTCGCTCGGCGCGTCGCGCTGGCGCGTGTTCCGCACGGTGACGCTGCCGCTGACGATCCCCGGCCTCGCCAACGCGTTCCTGCTGCTGTTCGCCGCGTCGCTCGCCGACTTCGCGACGCCGCTGATCCTCGCCGGCAACCAGTTTCCCGGTGCTGCCGACGCAGGCGTACCTGCAGATCACCGGCCTGTTCGACCTGCGCGGCGGCGCGGTGCTGTCGTTCGTGCTGCTGGTGCCGGCGCTCATCGTGTTCCTGCTGCAGCGCTACTGGGTCAGCCGCCGCTACTACGTGACGGTCACCGGCAAGGGCGCCGGGCAGACGCCGTTCGACAGCATCTCGCCCGGCGTGCGCGACGCTGCTGCTCGCCGCGTGCGCGCTCGGTCGCTGGTCGATCGTCTTACTTCTACGCGCTGCTGCTCTACGCGTCGCTCGTCGTGGCGCTCGGCGCCAACCACGCGTTCACGCTCGCGCACTACCGCGTGATCTTCACCGAGGGCGCGAAGGCGATCCGCGACACGCTGATCATCGCCGGCATCGCGATGCCGCTCGGCGGCCTCTACGGCGTCCTGCTCGGCTACCTCGTCACGCGCAAGTCGTTCGCCGGCCGGCGCACGATGGAGCTCGTCGTCGATGATCAACTACGCGCTGCCGGGCACGATCGTCGGCATCGCGTACCTGATCGCGTTCAACGACCCGCCGATCGAGCTGCACCGGCACCGCGCTCATCATCATCGCCTGCTACGTCTTCCGCTACGGGCCGACCGGCATCCGCGCGACGGTCGCGCTGCTGCAGCAGATCGACCGAGCCTCGAGGAGGCGTCGCAGGGCCTGGGCGCCGGCAGCGGCACGACGTTCCGCCGCGTCACGCTGCCGCTGATCCTGCCGGCGTTCTTCGCGGGCCTCGGCGTCGTGTTCATCCGCTCGATGACGGCGATCAGCGCGACGATCTTCCTCGTGTCGATCAGCTGGACGCTGATCACGGTCAAGATCCTGGAGAACATGACCGAGCTGTCGCTCGGGCCCGCGGCGGCGTTCTCGGTGCTGGTCGTCGTCATCGTGTTCGTCGTGATCGCGCTGATCGGCCGCGTGCTGCGCCGGTTCCGCGCGCCGGGCTCGGCGCCGGTGACGAGCATGCTCGGAGGATAGGACGCCGTGGCGACGGATTCCACACATCGGCGTGCAGTCGACGGCGTGTCGAAGCGCTTCGCGCATCGCGTGAAGGGCGAGGTCTACGCGGCGCGCGACGTGCGGCTCGACGTCGCGCCCGGCGAGTTCCTGACGCTGCTCGGGCCGTCGGGCTGCGGCAAGACGACGACGCTGCGGATGATCGCCGGCTTCGAGACAGCCGGATGCCGGGCGCATCCGCTTCGGCGGCGCAGGACGTCACGGCGCTGCCCGCGAACCAGCGCAACATCGGCTTCGTGTTCCAGAACTACGCGCTGTTTCCGCACCTGTCGGTGTTCGAGAACGTCGCCTACGGGCTGCAGGTGCGCGGCGTAGCCGGCGCGCGGAGATCGGCGCGCGCGTCGGCGACGTGCTGCCGCTGGTCGGGCTCGCCGGCTACGAGCACCAGTTCCCGGCCAGCTCTCCGGCGGCGAGCAGCAGCGCGTCGCGCTCGCGCGCGCGATCGTCATCCAGCCGCGCGTGCTGCTGTTCGACGAGCCGCTGTCGAACCTCGACGCCAAGCTGCGCGTGCAGATGCGCACCGAGATCCGCGAGCTGCAGCGGCGGCTCGCGATCACGACGGTCTACGTCACGCACGACCAGGAAGAGGCGATGGCGGTCTCCGACCGCATCGCCGTGATGAACCAGGGCAGCGTCGTGCAGGAGGGCACGGCCGAGGATCTCTACCACCGGCCGGCGATCGAGTTCGTCGCGACGTTCGTCGGCCGCGTCAACCTGCGTGCCCGGCACGCGTCGTCGACATCGCACGGCGGCGTCGCGATCGTGTCGCGCGCTCGGCACGGCTGTTCGCGCGCGCGATCGGCGCGCGCAGGCCTCGCGGCCGGCGATCGCGGTGCGACTGGTCGCTGCGGCCCGAGGCGATCGAGCTCGTCGCCGCCGGCAGCGGCGCCGCTCGCCGCGACGCGTGGCCGTCGCGCACGTTTCTCGGCGAGAAGATCGAGTACGTCCTGCGCTGCGCCGACACGACGCTGCAGGCCGTCGCGCTACAACGCCGGCGCCGGCGAGTGCGCGTCGCGCGACGGCGACGCACGTCGGCGCTGCGCTTCGCCGACGACGCGCTGACGCGCTGCTGCCGGGAGACGACGCGATCGATGACGCGCCCGCGCTGGCTGCGCGCTTCGCGCTGCTCGCTGGCGGTGCGCGGTCGGCGCCGCACGAGCGCGCCAGCGCGACGGTGCACGGCAGCTCCGACGTCTATGCCGCGCCCGGCGTCGCGCTCGCCTGGGGCGTGCTGCGCGGCGCGCGAACGAGGCAGCGACGATCGGTCGTCGCTGCGCATCGTCGCCGATCCGCAGGCGTACGCGTCGGCTCGGCCGTCGCCGGCATCGATCCGTTCACGCAAGGCCGAGCAGCCGCTGCTGCCGCCGACGCCGATCGGCGGCACGCTCGACGTGCGGGTGCCGCGCGCGCACTTCGCCGACTCTCCGCGCACCGAGGTGCGCCTCTTGCGACGGCCGACGCGGCCGCGCAAGGCGGCGCGCCGGCGCTCGTCGTCTTCTATCTCGGCGTGCCGACACGACGCCGGAGTTCGCCGACCGCGGCGAAGCTCGACGCGTATCTCGCCGACGCGCATCGCGCGGCGCGCGCCGCCGCGAGGAAGGCCGCCATGACCCGCAGCGAGCTCGCCCGCCTGCTCGATCACTCGGTGCTGAAGCCGGAGGCGACGCGCGCACGACATCGACGGCGGCGTCGACGTCGTGCGCGCCTGGCGGCTCGGCTTCTACTGCGTGCAGCCGTGCTGGGTGAGCGCTCGCGGCCGAGCGCGCTCGCCGGCACCGATGCGCAGCGTCGTCAGCGTCGTCGGCTTCCCGCACGGATGCGACCGTGCCGGAGGCCAAGGCGCACGCGGCCGCGCTGGCCGTCGCCGACGGCGCGCGCGAGATCGACATGGTGATCGAACATCGGCGCGCTGCAAGCGGCGGCGAGTCGACGCTGGTGGCCGCGGACATCGACGCCGTCGTGCGCGCCGTCGCGGGCGTGCCGGTCAAGGTGATCCTCGAGACGGCGGCGCTCGACCGACGAGCAGAAGCGCCTCGCGTGCCGGATCGCCGTCGACGCCGGTGCCGCGTTCGTCAAGACGTCGACCGGCTTTCATCCGGCCGGCGGCGCGACGGTCGCCGACGTCCGCGCTGATGCGCGCGCTGCGGGGCCGCGCTCGGCGTCAAGGCGTCCGGCGGCATCCGCACGCTGGCCGATGCGCTGGCGATGATCGACGCCGGCGCGAACCCGGATCGGCACGTCGGCGAGCGCGGCGATCCTCGGCGCGCTGCCGGCGCCCGATCAGAGATAGACCAGGATGATCGAGCGCCGCGTGTTCCAGTCGCTTCGCAGTGGCCGGTGCCCCGGTCGAGGTCGGGAGTGCACGCCGCTGCAGATCGCGCCCCGTATCCCTTCGGCCTGCCGTTGCGCACCGTCCTGCGGCCGGTCATCCAAGGTCCGCTGCCAACCCGCCAGCGCAGGAAACGGTGCGACCACCCGATAGGCGCATCGGCCGTCGCCGCCGTTCTCGCACCGGGAATCCGGATCGCGTGAATCTCGAAGCCCCGCTCCGTCCGGTTCTGCACGAACAACAGCAACGCGGCGTAGCCCGTCAGAGTCACCGCGTACTGCGCATGGCCGACGTGCCGTCGGAAATCGTCCGAGAGCAGGACCTCGGCCCACCCGCCGACCAGTACGGCCTCGTCGATCTCCTCGATCCAGCCTCCGCAACACCCGATCACTTGCGGATGCGAACGAGGCGGCAGGTCATTCGCGGCACGGCGTCGCCGGTCACGCCGGGCGCAGCGACGGGTGTGCCGAGTATTTCGTCGAAGTTGTTCACCGGCACGAAGTCGATCACCAACGGCGGCAGCGGCACACTGCCGCCTCCCGGCAGCAGGATTTCGTTGGTCGTATAGGCGATGCGGCCCATGCAGTTCTGACCGAATGTCGCGAACCCGGCAACATGGGTTGGCGCGGACCCGAGGCTGGAATTGAACGTGCCGTACCCCTCGTAGAAGGCGTCATAGCGGCCCTCGACCGTTCCGACGAACGTCACGGGCTCCGCGGGGCCTCCGGTCGAAGTCGAGCCTTGGCATTGGAATCCGTAGATCCCCTGCGCCCTGAGCGCGCAGGTCTCGGCAGGGGTCGGCCCGGCCAACGCGGGCGGACTCGTCAGGATGGCGGCGAGGGTACCCACGGCCCACAGTGAACAGTTCCTCATGGCTTGTGTCCTTTCGGCGATGGATCGGGAGTCGGCTGCCCGCCTACGGCGCGCAGTGCGAGCATCGTGCCGTGACCGGCGGCGCCGGCGCCTACACATCGCCTACGGATCACGATTCGGAAGCGCTCCGGCCGGGATTAGTCGTCGCGCAACTCGCGCAGGACCGCCTCCGTCTCGGGCGACGGTGCGACGCAAAGCACGACGGAGAGCATCTGGCGGCACCGGCGATAGACGTTGATCGCCTCGGCGCGGCGCCCCATCCGCCGCAGGCATGACATCTGCCGGCGGTAGAAGGTCTCCGCAAGGGCGTCGAGTTCCGTTGCGCGCTGGTAGAGCGCAAGCGCCTGCGCCCATTGCCCGGTGTGCTCCCCGTGGCCGCCTACCGTGAGCACGACGCGCTGGAATCGTCCCGCGAGGCGATTGCGCGCCGGCATGAGCCAGGCGGTGTCGGGTTCTCCCGGCAGGAATTCGCCGCGGTAGAGATCGAGCATTCGCGGCACCGCCGCCTCGAGCACCGTGATCCCGATATCGGGACTGCCGGGCGCGGTGGCGAGCGACGCGAACAGCGAGTCCAGTGTCCGGGCGTCGACCCACACGAGGTCGGCGTCGAGTGTCACGCGACGGTCGATCACCCTCACGACGTCGTCGGAGGCGAGCAGGCGGCGCAGGCGGTGCACGGTAATTTCCAGTGCCTTCTGTCCGCCATCCTCGAGCGGACCCGGCCACAGGATATCGATCAGTGCCCGCGCGGACACATCCCGTCCACCCAGTGCAACGAGCGCTTTCAGCAGTTCGAGCGGCTTGCGCTGCGCCTTGCCCTCGAAGCGCAGCGGACGTCCGCCCACGGCCACCGTAAACGTACCGAGCGTGTGCACGGCGACAGGCCACGGCCACGTGCCGACATCGGGTGTCGGCGGCGGCAACGCGTGCGAACGGATGACCTCCTCGACATAGCGAACCGCGATGCCATGCACGAGCGCCACTGCGTAGAGCCTCGCCATCATCGTGGGATGCCAGAACCAATGGCTGCGATAGCGTTCCCGTTCGCCGATGGCCAACGCCCGCGCGAGCGCTTCCTTGCACGGCTCGTGCGCACCTGCGCGCCACGCGACGTACGCGTCGACGAGGAGCGCATGGTAGGCCGGCAGCGGCCCCGGCACGCCCTCGACTTCCCGCCGGTATAGCGCGATCGCCTCGCGCGCCTCCACAAGCGCGCCCGCCTCGGCATGGATGACCGCCAGTCCGTAGAGGTCGAGCGCATGATAGTGCGTCCGCCCGCGTTCACGCGCCAACTGCAACGCGGTGCGGGCCTCCTGCAGCGCAGTGGGCAGGTCGCCCCGCTGCAGCGCCAGCCACGCGCGCACTTCGTAATAGGGCTCAACGCGCCGCGCATTCTCCAGCGTCGCAAGTTCGGTCGCGGCGCGCGCAAGGTCGGGTACGGTCAACGCGTGGACGACACGAAATCGCCGTAGCACGGCGGCGATGGCGAGGCCATGGCTGTCGGCGAGTTCGACGGCGGCGTCCATCTGCGCGAGCGAGTCGCGCGCAGATCCGGTCCGCAACGCAAACGTCGCGACCACCCATTGCCAGTAGCAGCGGGTCACCAGCGTGACGGCGGGATCGGCAAGCAGCGGATCTACCGCGCGGACGACACGTTCCTGCTCGGCCGTGTTTCCCACGGCCAGTTGGTATTGCAGCAGGCTGAAACCGGCCATCACGGAATCGTTCGGATCGTGCGCCGCGCCGAGCGCCGCCAGCGCGCTGGCTGCCCACTCCGGCAGGCGGGGATGCCCGGGCTGGCGCGCAATCGCCGCGTAGACCAGACGGGAATATCCCGTCAGGCGCGTCGCCGGTGCGAGCATCGCATGCGCATCGTCGAGCAGCGCTGCCAGGTCCGCGATCGACTGGTCGAGCGGCGCCCAATCCGGACTGAGCAGACATGCGCGAGTGAGGGCGCCCGCGGCGAGCACCTGCCCCTCGCGATCGCCCGCCAGCACGAACCCCGCCAACGCCTGCTGCAGGCGTGCCTGCGCGACCATGGGGGTGACCCACACTTCGCATGCACCCGCCCAGTAGGCCAGCCACGGCTCGCTCGCGACCGTCGGTGCGGGCAGCGCGCCGATGTAGTCGAGCAGCGTCCGTGCGCGCCCCTGTGCATACAGACGCTCGGCTTCGGCGAGCACGAGGCGCGTTGCCGCCGCGATATCGCCCGCGGCAACGTAGAGCGGGATGGCGTCTTCGCACGCGCCGGTCCGCTCCAGCATCTGCGCCGCGCGCAACGCCGCTGCGGCACGCACGGCTGCCGGCAGTTCCTGCGCGGCACGCACACGCAGGAAGTCGCGGAACAGTGCGTGCAGTTGATAGCTCGCCTCCACACCGTGCGTGCGATGGATGAAGAGATGGCGACGGTGCAGCTCTTCTAGCATCCGCTCGGCATCGTCGTCGCCGCTCGCGGTCTTCGCGAGTGGTCCGGTCAGCCGCGTCAGTGCCGCCACCAGCAAGAGCGTCCTCCGCCGCGCGGGCGTTTCGCGCGCCAGAATCTCGCCCGCAAAATAGTCGAACACCGCCTCGCAACTCGAGGCTGCCAGCATTGCACTGTCGGCGCCCACGCGCCGCGCATGTTCGGCCATCAGTACGAGTCCGGCGGCCCAGCCGCCGGCATGTGCGGTCAACTCCGTGCGGACCTGCGGTTCGAGTTCCTCGTACCTGGCAAGTACCTCGTGCGACTCGTCGAGTGTGAGCAACAGCGCCTCCGGCGCGATCACCTCGATACGGCGATTGGCCACCAGCCGGGCGAGCGCGCCCGGCGGGTCGGCGAGACTGACGACGATGACGCGGTGCCCCTCCGGCACCTGCTCCAGCGCATCCCGGACGAATGTTTCGAACTGGGGTCCGGTCGCCTCCTGGAAATTGTCGAGGACGAGAACGGCGCTTGCCGGCAGTCGCGCGAACAGCACCCGAAAGTACCGCTGCGCGAACCCGCCCGGATTGCCTGCGGATTCGGCCGAGAGCCGGGGCAGGGGCTCGCCGCGTGCAAGGCCCACATGTGCTGCGGCACTGTCCATGTAGTGGAAAAACGTTGCCGGATCAGCATCCGCTGCATCCACGTGATACCAGATCGTGGTTCGCCCGCGCGCGGCGACGTAGCTCGCGGCGAGCGTGGTCTTGCCCGCGCCCGGCGGGCCTGTGACCCAGACCACGGGGGAAATCGCCGCGTCGATCCGCGCGAACAGCCTGCCCCGGTCGACCGCGCCCTGTGTGCGCGGCACCGTGACCTTCGCGCTCGGTGTGGGTGCGCGTGGCATGGATGGACCACCGCCGCTCGATGCCACCCGTTGCGGACCGGCGGCGGTGCGTGCCGGCATCGTCGCACGAACCCGCGCGCCTGTCTAAAGATGCAGCGCGGCCGCCGCCCCCAGCGTCGCGACGAGCCGCGTGATCGTCGGCACCACGTTCAGCGACGTCTCGCTGCGCAGGCGACGCGCGCGCTGCAGCAACTCGCTCCCCGGGACTTCGATCGCCTCGCCGGCGGCCGCGACGATCACCACGTTGCCGCTCTCGCACATCGGCAGCGCGACCGCCCGGTCCTCGAACGCCGCGCGCACGCGCGCCAGGCTGCCGCGAATCCCGTGCTGGCGCGTCAGCAGGTTCGCCGCCATGACGCCCCGCTCGGACAGGCGCGCGCGGCAGTTGCAGTAGAACGGCAACGTGTCGAGCATGCCGGTGCGCGCCTTCGCGTCGTAGCCGTCGACGAGGATCAGGTCGAACTCGCGGTCCGACGCCGCGACGAAGTCGGCGCCGTCGCCGATCTCGATGCGCAGCCGTGCGTCTTCCGGCGGCAGCTTGAAGAACTGGCGCGCGGCGGCGATGACGCCCGGGTCGATCTCGACGATCGTCTGCGCGGCGCGCGGCCGGTGCTTGTGCAGGAAGCGCGTCACCGACGCGGCGCCCAGTCCGATCACCAGCGCGTTGCGCGGCCAGCCCGCGCCGGTGCGCAGCAGCAGCGGCACCATCATGTCGCGCGTGTAGTCGAGCTCGAGCGAATTCGGCCGCGCGATGCGCATCGCGCCCTGGATCCAGCGCGAACCGAAGTGCAGGTAGCGGACGCCGTCCTCTTCGCTGACGTCGATTGCGCTGCCCATGCGCTACTTCTGCGGCAGCGCGAACGCGACGAGCGAGTCGCCCCAGCCGCCGAGCGCGCCGTGCCCGCCCGCGGCGATCACGACGAACTGGCGTCCGCCGGACTCGTAGGTCATCGGCGTCGCCATCGCGAATGCGGGGAGCTTCGCCTCCCACAGCTTGCGGCCGTTGGCCAGGTCGAACGCCCGGAACTTGTTGTCCATCGTCGCGCCGATGAACACGAGCCCGCCTGCCGTCACGATCGGACCGCCGATGTTGGGCGACCCCCAGCGTTCGAACGTGTAGAACGGCCCCTTCTTCACCTGGCCGAGCGGCACGCGCCAGCGGATCTCGCCGGTGGCCAAATCCACCGCCGAAAGCTCCCCCCACGGCGGCGGATTGCAGGGCACGCCCAGCGGCGACATCAGGATCTTCCGGCGCATGCCGTAGGGCGTGCCGCGCTGCGGCGTGATCTGGTCGTCCGGATGCGCGCGACGCACCGCGTCGAACTCCGCGCGCGGCACGACCTGTGCCATGCCGACCAGGTTCATCGTGTTCGCGACGAGCAGATTGCCTTCCGGCGCGTACGCGACGCTGCCCCAGTTGCTGCCGCCTCCGAAGAGCGGGAACACGACGCTGCCGCGCACCGACGGTGGCGTGTACAACCCCTGGTTGTCGAGCGCCGCGAGCTCGCGCTCGCACGCCTTCCAGTCGAAATAGACGAGGCCCCACGCGTCCTCGGGCTTGATCGTCTGGCGGGCGAGCGCCGGCGGCTTCGTCGGTACGGGCTGCGTGGGGGCCGTGACTTCCCCGGGCACGTCGCTCCTCGGCGCCGGCCGCTCGACGACGGGAAACAGCGGCACGCCCGTCTCGCGGTCCAGCACGAACACGAACCCCATCTTGGTCGCCTGCGCGACCGCCGCGCGTCGTCGTGCCGTCGCGCCGGATGTTCACCAGTGCCGGCTGCGCCGGCAGGTCGTAGTCCCACAGGTTGTGGCGGATCGTCTGGAAATGCCAGATGCGCTGGCCGGTGCGCGCGTCGAGCGTGACGACCGCCGACGTGTAGGGCATTTCGGCCGTGCGCTCGCCGCCGAAATAGTCCGGGCTGGGACTCGACGTCGGCAGCACGACCCACCCGCGCGTCGCGTCGACGGAGATCGGCGCCCACACGTTGCCGGCGCCCGTCACGTTCGGCGAGGGCCTCGGGAATCGGATCCCAGGACCACACCAGCGCGCCGCTCCTCGCATCGAACGCGCGGACGAAGCCGTGCGGCATGTTGTTCTGCACGTTGTCGCCGATCGAGCTGCCGACGATCACGAGATTCTCGAAGATCGCGGGCGGCGACGAGAAGTTCACCTGACCCTCGCCCAGGTTGCGCAGCGCGTTGATGTCGACCGTGCCCCCTCGGCCGAATTCCGTGCACGGCAGGCCGGTGGCGGCGTCGAGCGCGATCAGGCGCCCGTCGATCACGCCCTCGAAGATGCGCCGCGAACAGACGCCGCCCGCGCGCGCCTGCGCATCGGACCACGCGGCGACGCCGCGGCAGCGCAACGCGCCGCCGTCGGTCTTGCGCGACGCGTTGCCCTTGCGGATCTCGACCTTCGGATCGAAGCTCCACCGGGGCTTGCCCGTGCGCGGATCGAGCGCGACGACGCGGTTGTACGGCGTGCAGAAGTAGAGCGTGTCCTCGAACAGGATCGGCGTCGCCTGGAACGACGTGGCGCTGATCTCGCCCTTGCCGTCCGACACGTCGCCGGTCCGGTACTCCCAGGCGAGCGCCAGGCGCTCGACGTTGCTCGCGTCGATCTGCGCCGCGCGCGAGTACCGCGTGCCGCCGGCGTCGCCGCCGTAGCTCGGCCATCCCGTGCCGGCGTCCTGCGCCTGCGCGAGCGTCGCGCCCGCGAGCAGCACGGCCAGCCACCATCGCGCATGGCGCATCGTCGTCATTCGTCGGTCGACCGGTGCGTCGGGTGCGTGAGTCGAGACGCGCGGTCAGCCGGCCGGCGGCGGCGGAACCGGTGGTCCGGGACGCTTCGCCCTGGCGTCGGCGCAGCGGAATGTCTCGTTCCAGTACTCGTTGTCGGCGGGAAAGAACCGGCGCAGCTTCGCCTCGAACGCGGGACCGGCACGTCCGGCCGCGCGCATGTCGACCAACCCGGCGCAGTTCGCCTCGAGTTCGACCGGCGTGGGCACGCGCGCATGCGCGCACTCGTGGAAGAAGATGAAATCGCGGACCTCGGGCGGCAGCGAACGCAGCCGCTCCATGTTCCACGTGATCCGCCAGCCTTCGGCCGTGCGTTCGGCAAGCGCCGTACGGCCGGGCGGGTTGAACGGATCCGTGGGCTCGGCCTCGATCTCGGTGACCACGTCGCCGCGTGCGAGGCAGACCGTCTTGGTGCCGTCGGAGAACGTGAAGGCGGCGGCGGGGCTCGCCGCCATCGCCGCCATCGCCGCGGCGGCCGCCGCAAGCGCGCACAACAGGAAGGCAAGGTTGGGTTTCATCGGTTCAGCGCAGATGCGGGCGTGGCGCACCGCGCGGGGACGGCCCTCCGGACCGTCGGGCACGTGCGGTGCGATCGTTTACCATGGCGACGCGTAACTTAACGTGGAGCCGACCGATTTGAAAGCATTGCGCCGCACTTCCCGCTGCACGGCAGCGTTGGCCGGACTGGCGTTGCTCACCGGATGCGTGCCGTCGGGGCTCCCCGAGACGGTGCTGCCGCCCGACAACACATACGCGTGCCGCGACGGGACGATCCTGCGCGTGGCGCGTGCGCCGAACGGCGCGATGGCGATCGCGTCGGTAGGCGACCGCTCGGTTCGCCTGCCGCGGACCGACAGCGCGGTGCAGGAGAAGTATACGGACGGCGCGACCACGCTCTATCTCGACGGGGCGCAGGCGCTGCTGGTATCGGACAGCTTCGTCGTCGCGGGTCCGTGCCTGTCCACGGTGCCGCTGCCGGTCGTCCAGCCCTGGCAGCCGCAGTAGCGACTGCGCGCGCAATTCGGCGAGGGGTCGGTTCCTCGCCGCCGGGGTCAGCCCCGTCAGTCACGCGCGCCCGCCGGCCACGGCCGGAATCCGACTGTCACGTTGGGCGAGGTTATGCTAATGTCATGGCCTTGCACGACCGGGCACGCGAATGAAATCTCGAACGCTCGTCAGCGACCGCCTCTATTTCGGCATCGACCCGTTCCGCCTGCGCGCGGCGACCGGACGCGCGATTTCGCGGGTGGTCGGTCTCCCGGCCGAGCGCGCGCGCCTGTCCGCGACGCACCTGCGCCACGACTTCGCGCTCGACACCGTGCAGGGCCAGGCGCTCGTCGACGAGATGGTGTCCGAAGGGTTGCTCGAGCCGCCGAACGAACGCCGGCCCGGATACGGCCTCACACCGGAGTTCGCGGAATTCGCCGCCGCGCGGGTCGTCGACCCGCTGCCGCGTGCGCGCGCCAAGCTGCTGCTGACGCAGGCGTGCACGCTGGCCGCACGGTTCAACGCGGAAGAAGCGCACAACCCCCTCGCGATCGCGTCGTTCGCGGTGTTCGGCGACTACATGAGCCGCTCGCACCGACTCGACGAACTCTCGCTCGGCGTCGTCGTGGAACGGCGACCCAACCCGCGCCGCCGTGCGTTCGGTCGCATGTTGACCAAGGCCGAGGGCGCGGTCGCCGTGCGCGACCTCTTCGGCCAGTTGAGCTCGTTCGTGCGCGTGCGGCTCGTCACCGACGAGCGTTCGCTGCCGCGCCCGTTCAGCCGGGTGTTCGACGCGGAGTCCGCGCCGCGCTGACTCGCCACCTCGGCATGCAACGCGGACGCGACGGCGTCGCTGCGTCGCGCTGAAGCATCCGTCCCCGGCCGTGCTGCGCCAACGGCTATCCGCCGCTGGCGGCGACCCGCAATGCCTCGCGCTCGGCATCGGAGAGCATCGCGTCGTCGCCGCGCGGGAACCAGCGGATGCCCGCCAGCAGCACGAGTGCGAGCAGCGCGATCGCCACCGACAGCGCGAGCCGGATACCCTGCACGAAGTCCCGTTCCGCGATCGCGACCACCTTGTCGCGCGTCGCGGGGTCGGCGTGCGCGATCGGCTGCCGCGGCCCCACCTCCGCGACGTGCGCGCGGGGATTGGCCGACGCGACGATCGCAGCGGCGACCGCGCGGCGCTCGGCGACATCGGGCAGCGCGGGGGCGAGGTCGGGCTCGAGCGTGGCGGACAGCCACGCCGCCAGCACCGAGCCCATCACGGCGAAGCCGACCGTCGAGCCGATCGCGCGCTGCGCGCTCATGATCCCGGACGCCATGCCGGCGCGATCGCGCGGCACCGACGTCATCGCGAGCGTGGTGATCGGCGTCAGGCACAGCGCACCGCCGCCGCCGGCCAGCGCCAGACCCAGCAGCACGACGGGCGTGCTCCCGTGGCCGCCGACGATCAGCAGCGCGAGCCCGGCGATCAGCGTCGCGAGCCCCACGAGGATCGGCGGACGCGCGCCGAAGCGTCCGACCAGCCGGCCCACCAGCGGGGAGATGATCGTGATGCTCGCCGAGAACGGCAGGATCATGAGGCCCGTCGCCTGCGGCGTGTGACCGCGCACGTTCTGCAGGTATTGCGTCGTCAGCAGCAGCATGCCGTAGACCGAGAAGAACACGATGCAGATCGTGACGATCGCCAGCGCGTAGGCCGAGTCGCGGAACAGGTTGAGGTCCATCATCGGGTCCGCGGAGCGGTGTTCGTACCGGACGAAGAGCGCAAGCCCGACCGCGGCGGTCGCGAACAGCGCGAGAATCGGCGCGGACGTCCATCCGTGCTGCGGACCCTCGATCACCGCGTAGGCGAACGCGCCGACGGTCACCGCGAAGAGCAGCTGGCCCACGATGTCGAACGTGCGCGGACGCTCGTCGCGCGACTCGGCCACGTAGCGCAGCGTCAGCCAGATGACCAGGAGGCCCACCGGCACGTTGACGAGGAAAATGCTGCGCCAGCCGAGCTGCTCGACGAGCAATCCGCCGAGCGTGGGCCCGACCGCCGTTCCCACGCTCGCGATCGCCGTCCAGATGCCGATCGCGCGCGCCTTCTGCTTCGGGTCCGGGAACGCCGCGCTGACCAGCGCGAGCGACGTGACGTTGGCGATGGCGGCGCCCACCCCCTGCACGCCGCGCGCCACGTTGAGGACCTCGAGCGTCGGCGCCATCCCGCACGCAACGGAACTCGCGGTGAACAGCGCGATGCCCGCGAAATACCAGCGGCGGCGCCCTTGCAGGTCGGCGAGCGTGGCGGCGGACATGATGAACACGGCCATGCCGAGGCTGTACGCCGCGACCACCCATTGCAGCCCCGCTTCGCCGACCTTGAACGCCGCCTGGATGTCGGGCAGCGCGACGTTCACGATCAACGCGTCGAGGAAGATCATGAAGAGACCGAGACCGGTGGCCACCAGTGTCAGTCGTTGCGTACGATCCATCGCGCTCGTCCCGCGGAAGATTTTTGTATGATGCGCGGCATGCGGTCCGCCCTGCCCGACCCGTGTGCCCCACCCGTTGCCGCCCGGCCCGCGCCGATGATACGGGATCGCCGCGCGGGGCGCGCGCATGCGCGTGCCGCATTTGCCGCCATCGCCCTTGCGGCGACGCTGGCGATGCCCGCGGGAGCGGCGTCTGCGCAAACCCTGGGCGTCGCGACGTGGAACGTGGGCTGGCTGATGGACGACGCGATGCACGCGCGGTGGGTCGCCACGTGCGCGCGCCACGGCTGGCCGCGCGATGGGGGTGCACTTCCCGCCCCCGCACGCGCGGAGCTCGCGGCGCTGCCGTTCTGCGACGTGCACAACGGCATGCAGTTTCCCCCCGAACGCTGCCGGTCCGCGCGCGACGGATGGCCCGCGGCCGCCCGCTATCCGGCCGACCATCCGTGCCGTGAAACGGCCGACCTGGCCGACCGCGACGCCTACGCGGGCAAGCTCGCGGCGCTGCAGGCGATGTTCCGGCGCCTCGCGGCGCAGGGCGTGGACGTCGTCGTGTTGCAGGAAGTGGGCAACGCCGCGGCCGTGCGTGCGGTCGCCCCCGCGGGCTGGTCGGTCGCGACGACCGCCGAGCTGCCGGGAAGTCCGGCGATCGCGCAGCACGTGGGCGTCGCGTGGCGCCGCGGCGTACGCGTGCGCGATCTCGAAGCGGTCAATGCGCTCGCGGACAGCGGCGTGCCGGGCCGGCCGCTGCGACCGGGGCTCGCCTTCACCGTCGACGTCGGCGGCGCGCCGGTGCGCGCGCTCGCCGTCCACCTGAAGGCGGGCTGCCGCAGCCGCGACATCGACGCGCCGCTGACCGCGAGCGACGCGAAGCTCACCGCGGAGCGGCAGGATGCGATCGCGTCGGACTGCGCGATGCTGCGGTTCCAGCTGCCCGCGCTCGAGGCATGGATCGACGCCCACGCCGACCGCGACTTCGCCGTCCTGGGCGACTTCAACCGCACGCTGCTGCGCGAGCCGATCGCCGACTCGGCGACGTACCGGACGCGCCACGACGGCACCGCCGCCGGCGATCCGCTCGGTCCGTGCACGATGGCGCGGTCCGACGGCCGCTGGGTGGCGCAATGTCCCGCGCGCACGCGTGCGCTGTTTCCCGAAATCAACGACGGGCATCCCGCCGGCGCCATCGTGTGGCGCGCGCGCTTCGCCGACGCGCCGAAAGGCGGCGCGATCCGCAAGGGGCCGACCGGCGACTGCCGCATCGAGGGCGCGCACGGCGACCTGATGCACGACGGCATCGACCACGTGCTGATCGGCGAGTCGCTGTACCGGCGCCTGCTGCCTTCGTCGCTCGCCCTGCGCGTCGTCAACTACACCGACGCGGCCGAGGCGCCGCTGCGCGCCGCGCCGGACCTGGCGCTGCCGTCGGACCATTGCCCGCACGTCGTCACGTGGACGCCGAAGCGGCGCGAACTGATGCCCGCCAGGCGCTTTGCGGCCGGACGCGCGCCATGCGAGAGTACGGGACCCCTTTCCTTCCCGACGCCGAGACCGCGATGAACTCATCCACGCCCGCCCAGAGGCAGGCTCACCTCCTGACGTCGGCCGGCCGCCATCTCGCCGGCGGGGGCTTGGGCCTCTTCGTGCTGCCGCCCGAACTCGATCTCGTCGTCGCGCGCGGCGAAGGCAGCCACGTGTGGGACGTGGCGGGTCGCGAGTACATCGACTACCACCTGGGCTCCGGTCCGGCGCTGCTGGGCCACGCGCATCCGGCGGTCACCGCCGCCGTCGCCGCGCAACTGCCGAAGGGCACGACGTTCTACTTCCTGAACGAACCCGAGATCGCGCTCGCCGAGAAGCTCGTCGCCGCGATCCCGTGCGCGGACGCCGTCCACTATGTGGGCTCGGGTACCGAGGCGACCTTCTATTCGCTGCGCATCGCGCGCGCGTTCACCGGCCGCAACAAGGTGCTGAAGTTCGAGGGCGCCTGGCACGGCATGCACGACTACGGCCTCTGGGGCACCGTGCCCGCCACGGCGTCGCCCTACCCGCGCGCGCTGCCCGATTCGGTCGGCGTGCCGCCGCAGACCGGCGACACGGTGCTGGTCGCGCCGTTCAACGATGCGCAGGCGGCCGTCGCGATGATCGAGCGCCACGCGCACGAACTCGCCGCCGTCATCGTCGAGCCGCTGCAGCGCGTGCTGCTGCCCGAACCCGGCTTCCTGGCCGCGCTGCGCGACGTGACCACGCGCCACGGCATCGTGCTGGTCTTCGACGAGATCGTCACCGGGTTCCGCATCGCCTGGGGCGGCGCCCAGGAGAAATATGGCGTGATCCCCGATCTCGCGTGCTACGGCAAGGCGGTCAGCGGCGGCTTTCCGCTGGCGGCGATCGCCGGCCGCGCCGACGTGATGGCCGTGCTCGATGCGCGCGCCCGGCCGCGCGCGTCCGTGGTCTGGGCGACCAACACGCTCAACGGCAACCCCATCTGCGCCGCCGCGGGCTGCGCGGCGCTCGACGTGCTCGGCCAACCCGGCGTCTACGAGCGCCTGCGCGCGGTCGGGCGCCGGCTGCGCGAAGGTCTCGTCGCCGCCGGGACGCGCCACGGATTCACGCTGCAGGCGCCCGGCGAGGACGCGGTGTTCGGCATCCGGTTCACCGCCCACGCGCCGCTGCGCACGTGGATGGACCTGCAGACGGCCGACAAGGACCTGGGCTACCGGTGGGCGCTCGAACTCCTGAAGCGCGGTCTCCTCGTCAATCCGAACGAGAAGTTCTACGTCTCGATCATGCACAGCGACGACGACATCGCGCGCACGCTCGCAATCGCCGACGACGCGTTCGCCGCGCTGCGCGTCGAGCGGAGCCGGCGGCGCACGTGTGCCGCTTGACGCCGGCCGCGCACCGCGCCTACGCTCGCCCGATTGCCCGCGTCCGCAGGTCCCGATGCGCTCCCTGTCCTGCCGAACGTGCTGTGCAATCCCTCCCCGCGATCGCAGGCGACATGCGGTTGCATGAACGCCGCCGTGTCTGCCATGGCGGCACGCGCCATGAGCGATCGGCCCCGCCGCACGCTGCTGCGCGCCGCGTCGGGTGCATCGGCGCTGGCGCTGGCCGGACGCGCGCTGCCGGCGTTCGCGCAGTCCGCCCCCGCCGGTGACGACGGCGCAGTTCGCCGCGACGGCGGCCGCACTGACCGGCTATCCGGCGCCCGGCAACGCGACCGCCGCGAAGATGTTGCGCGCGTTCGCGACACCCGCACGCCGCGCGCCGCTGGCCGCGCTCGCGAAGCTCGTGGCCGCCACGCCGGCGGCCGGCCTCGACGCGGCGATCGCGCAGGCGGGGACTCGATCCGGTCGCGAACGATCTCGTCGCCGCGTGGTATTCCGGCGTCGTCACCCAGGGCAACACGCAGACGCTCGTGCTCTACACGGACGCGCTCATGTGGACCGCGATGACGTTCAGCAAGCCGATGGGCGTGTGCGGCGGCGCGACCGGCTACTGGGCGCAGCCGCCGCAATGAACCTGCGCCGCGTGCACCACCGGCAAGCCCGATGACGACGGGCGCCAGCGTTCGACGCCGACGTCGTCATCGTCGGGGCCGGCATCGCGGGCGCGCTCGTCGCGCTGCGGCTCGCGCAGGCGGGCGTCAAGGTGACGATCGTCGAGGCGGGTCCGCGCGTCGAGCGCGGCACGGCCGTCACGCAGTTCTACGACGCGCTGGTCAAGGTGCCCGAGTGCGCGTACCCGAACACGCCCTACGCGCCGCACCCGCGTTCCGACAACCTCGATGCGTACTACGTGCAGGCGGGCCCGCAGAAATTCGCGAGCACCTACCTGCGCCAGGTCGGCGGCACCACGTGGCACTGGCTCGGCACGTGCCTGCGCCTCGTGCCCGACGACTTTCGCCTGGCGAGCGTCTTCGGGCGCGGCACCGACTGGCCGCTCGCGTACGACGCGCTCGAGCCGTGGTACGCGGCCGCCGAGAACGAGATCGGCGTGGCCGGCGACTCGGCGGAGGACCTGGGCTCGCCGCGCACGAAGCCCTATCCGATGCCCGCGATTGCGATGTCGTTCGTCGACCAGCACGTCGCGCAGGCGTTCGCCGGCACGCCCTACCAGGTGCGCGCGACGCCGCAGGGCCGCAACTCGGTCGTGCGCGACGACCGGCCGCCCTGCTGCGGCAACAACAGCTGCATTCCGATCTGCCCCATCCAGGCCAAGTACGACGCGACCGTGCACCTGGCCCGCGCCGAGGCGGCCGGCGTCCGCCTGCTGCCGCAATCGGTGGTGCACGCGATCGACGTCGGGCCGGATCGGAAGATCACCGCCATCCGCTACAAGCGTCCGGACGGATCGGCGTCGCGCCTGACGGCGAAGGTGTTCGTGCTCGCCGCGCATGCGATGGAAATCCCGAAACTGCTGCTGATGTCGCGGGGCGCCGCACGCCCCCGGCGGCGTCGCGAATTCGAGCGACCAGGTGGGTCGCAACCTGATGGACCATCCGGTGCAGCTCTCGTACGCGTTGGCGCGCGTGCCGGTGTGGCCGTACCGCGGACCCCTGTCGACGTCGGGCGTGGAGAACACGCGCTCGGGCGACTGGCGCGCGACGCGCCCCTCGTTCCGCATCGAGATCGGCAACGACGGCTGGTCGTGGCCCACCGGCGCGCCGGCGTCGGACGCGCAGGCGTTGGCCGCCAGGGGCCTGCGCGGCGCCGCGCTGCAGAAGGCGATCCTCGACCGCACGTCCCGGCAGATCCGCTTCGGCACGCTGACCGAGCAGCTGCCCGATCCGGAGAACCGCATCGTGCCGGACTTCGCCAAGCGCGATGCGCTGGGCGTACCGCGGCCGCGCATCACGTACCGGCTCGACGACTACACGAAGGCGGGACTCGCGGAGGCGCGCCGCATCCACGAGGAGGCGTTCGTCCGCCTGCAGGCGACGCAGATCACGCACAATCCCGACGCGCAGTTCCAGGGGGCCGGCCACGTGATGGGCACGGCCCGCATGGGACGCGACGCGAAGTCGGCGGTCGTCGACGCGGAGCTGCGCACCTTCGACCATCCGAACCTCTTCATCGAAGGCAGCGCCGTGTTCCCCACCGGCGGCGCCGCGAATCCGACGCTGACGATCGCCGCGCTCGCGCTGCGCTCGGTGGACGCGATCAAGGCGACCCTTCCGGCGTGATCGCCGGGGGCTGCGCGGCGCGCCCGCGCAGCCGGGGCGTGCGCTCGCGTTAGGATAGCGACTGCCCGCGGCCCTGGCGCCGCCGTTGCCTCGAGGCCATCATTCCGACGATTCCGATGCATTCGCGCCGACCGCGCCTTCGATCCGCCTTGTGCGGCGTCTGCGTTGTCCTGCCGCTGCTCGCGTTCGCGCCCGCGCCCGATGCGCAGGACTTCCCGCGCTACGGCGACGCGCATCTACGAGCCGCAGCTGCGCCAGAGCGGCAAGGACGTGATGTGGCTGCCCACGTCCGACGCGATGGTGCGCGCGGATGCTGAACGCCGCGAAGACGACGCCGCGCGACATCGTCTACGACCTGGGAGCGGGCGAAGGCCGCATCCCGATCGCCGCCGCGCGCGACTTCGGCGCGACGGCCGTGGGCATCGAGTACGACCCGGAGCTCGCGGCGCTCGCCGTGCGCAATGCCGAGCGCGCCGGCGTCGCCGACAAGGTGAAGATCATCCGCGGCGACATCTTCCGCGAGGACTTCACGCGCGCGACCGTCGTCACGCTGTACCTGCTGCCCGACCTCAACTACCAGCTGCGGCCGCAGCTGCTGGCGATGAAGCCCGGCACGCGCATCGTGTCGCACATGTGGGACATGGGGGAATGGGAACCGGACGAGACGTTTTCCACCGGCGGCAGCGACGCCTTCCTGTGGATCGTGCCGGCGCGCGTGGCGGGCCGGTGGACGCTGACGGAAAGCGACGGCGCGTGGTTCGCCGACCTCGACGTCGCGCAGGAATTCCAGCGCGTCGGCGGCACGCGTGACGATGAAGGGCGGCGCGCAGCCGCTGCTGGGCGCATTCCTGAACGGCGCCACGCTGGGCTTCACGTATCTCGATCCGTTCGGCGCGGTACGGCAGGTGCGCGTCCAGGTCGACGGCGACACGCTGTCCGGCCACGCGCGGTTCGTGAGCACGCTCGCACCGATCACCGGCAGGCGCACGGCGCCGGGGCCCTCCCGGCGCTAAGGACGTCTTGCGAAAGTCCCGCCTTGCGGCGACACGAGGGAGTGCCCGCCGCAGGACACTCGATTCTGCGTAGATTCTACTGGCGGCCGCCGCCGGGCCGCCCCAAGGCGGCCGTCTGACTTCGCAGTTGCAGTGCCGGTGAGCAAAAGCGCAACACCGGCCTCACGACATCCAAGGACCCGACCGCCGCCTTTGGCGGACGTTCGCTAGCGCTTCGTGGGTGGCGGCAACGGTCCCATCGCCGGCGTGCCCTCGGGGCGCGCGCGTTCGGCGCCCGTCTCCTGGCCGGTAAGTGTGGCCAGCGGCAACGCGAGCCGGCGATCGGCGATCGCCTTCTGTTCCGGGGTCAGGATCGCATAGAGCGCCTTGCCCGCCTCCGCGATGTCCTCGGTCGCCGTCAGGCGGTTGCGCGCGATGTCGGTCAGCGCGTCGAGCCGCTGCGGCGCCGTGGTCTCGCTCGCGGATACGCGCGCGACGCGCCGCACGTCGTCGAGCAGCTGCGTCACGCGGTCGCGATAGACCTTCCACGCCGGGAGCTGGTTGTTGCGCAGGTTGAGATCGTCCTCGAGCTGGCCCAGTCGCAGGTTGACGAGTTCGGTGAGGTCGACCCCCTTCGGCCGTGCGTCGTCCTGCACCCGTCCGGAGATGCTGCGGTTGTCCATGCCGCCCGCGCCGGCCCCCCCCCGCGCGCCGCCTCCCGGCATCTGCGCGAACGCCGCGGGTGCCACCGCGAGCGCGAACGCCACCCACCACCCTGCGTGCCTGCCTGCCACTGCCATGCTCGTCCTCATGCATTCGCCGCCGCGCGCGCGGCACCCGTCATTGAAACATGCGCAGCGCCGGCAAGGTGGCACCTCGGGCAACTGCGCGCCACATCGTGAAAGCCCCTGGTGTGGGCCGGACGCCCGCTCCGCTCAGCGCGCCGGAACCATCACCAGCCGATCGACACCGGACTCCGCCCCCCACGCCTCGCCTGCCCGTCCCAGCATCTGCCGCACGTTCGCGCGTTCGCGGTTGGACGGGAGCTAAGCTCTCGCATTGCCCGGCACGCGTCTCGTGCGCTCCAGTCGGGGCCACACGATGTCCTTCGCCCCACACCGAATACGCGTGCGCATTGCCCCACTCGCGCCACGTCCGGGAGACCGGGTCGTAGCGGCCGACATGCCCGGTGTTCCAGTAGCTGACCCAGAGGTGCCCGCGCGAATCGGACCACACGCGGCGCGCGCCCTGGTCCGGCGTGGGCGGATCGACGACGGTGGCCGCGCCGGTCTCGACGTCGACCTGCGCGATGTGGTTGCCCGCGAGCGACGCGTACCAGACGTCGCCGGACGGCGTCGTCGTGATCCCGTAGGGGCCGCGCCCGCGCGGCGCCGGCCACACCTTGACCTCGTTCTTCGCGGGGTCGACCCGCCCGTAGATGCCGGACTGCCCGGTGAACCAGATGCGGCCCTTGCGATCAAACGTCGCCGTATTGAGATTGGCGTAGCCGCTGCCTTCCGGCAGCGGATACCGCCTCACCTCGCGCGTCTTCGGATCCACGCGCACGATCGCGTTCTGCCCGCTGTCGGTGATCCACGGCGCGTTATCGGGGCCGACGATCACGCCGTGCGGCGCCGAGCGCGGCCCCAGCGCGATCTCCTCGACCCGGCCGGTGGCGGGGTCGAGGATGCCCAGCTTCCCGGTGGCCTGCGCCGTGTAGTAGACCGGGCCGCCGGCCGCGGGCGACGCCGCGACGTCGTGCGGGCCCGCGCCGCGCACGGTGTCGAAATAGAGGGGCGCTGCGTGGGCGATCGCACTCGCTGCGATCATCGCGCAGAGCGCACCGGTCTTGCGCAGGAAATCCGTCATCGCCGCCTCCGTTCGCGCGGGCCCGCGGTGCGCCCGGCCGCACAGTCTAAACCCGGCCTGCGGTCGCGATGCTCCCCGCGAACCGGCGCGGATGACACCGCGCCGGCACGGCGTTCAGGCCCGGGCGCGCGCCGGACGCGGATTCGCAGGCACAATCGCGGCAGTTGCCTCTCCCCGCCCCGGAGCCTCATGTCCCGCCTGCTGCTCGCCTATGTCGGTACCCTCGTCACGTTTGGCGTGCTCGACCTTCTGTGGCTCGGCTTCGTCGCCAAGGGGTTCTACCAGTCGCAGGTCGGGGGACTGTTGCTGCCGCGGCCGAACCTCGTGCCGGCGCTGCTGCTGTATTGCCTGTACGCGGCCGGCGTCGTGCTGTTCGTCGTGATTCCCGCGCAGGACGCGGGGAGCCTCATGCGCGCCGTCGCACTGGGGGCGTGCTTCGGACTCGTCGTGTACGCGACCTACGACCTCACGAACCTCGCGATCCTGAACGGGTGGACGATCGGCGTGGCCCTCGTCGACATTCTTTGGGGCACGGCCGTCACTGCGGCGGCCGCTGCCGCCGGCTTCGCGCTGTCCCGGCTGGCGGCCGGCGCGGCGTAGCGCTACCATGGACGTTTGCGCTGCGCGCACCCGCGCGACGCGACGGCAACGGAGGGAGGAAGATCATGCGCACTCGCGGCATCGCATTCGCGGCAGCACTGGCGGCAATCGTGGCGGCCGGCGGCGCGGCGGCAGCCCCCTGCTACATGGTCATCGACCGCAACGACATCGTGATCTTCCGCGATGTCGTGCCCCCCTTCGACCTGTCGTCGCTCAAGTCGGCGGACTTGGCGGCGCTGCGCAAGCGCGGCGAGCACCTGATCATCGCGGAGTTCGAGGACTGCCGCGCCGTCGGCTACATCTCGCCGACCACCGGCGGATCGACCGCCACCGTCGACGAAATCGTGATGAAGCTGCAGCCCGCGATATCGACGTCGGTGGGCAGTGGCGCATACGTCAGCTCGCCCGGCCGGGGCAACTGACCCCCGCTCGAGGCCAAGCCGCACCTCCGCGCGCGTCGGATGTCCCGCGCCACGCATCGCCGTTCGCACCGGCGCGCGTGACCGCGCGCCGCCTCATCCCGTCAGTCGGTCCACTCGACCTTCGGCACGGTCGTCGCGATCAGCGCGCCCGTGGCCGTGATGGCGCCCATCAGCAGGAACGCATAGCGATAGACGGCGTCGACGCGTGACGACAGTTGCTCGCGGTCCGCCGCCGACATCCGCTGGATGAACGCCGATCCGCCTTCCATCGCCTCCCGCAACAGCGACGACGCGCCGTCGGCCGGGCTGCCCAGCTGCGCGAAGATGACGGCGCCGACCAGCGCGACGCCGATCGCCCCGCCGATCGCGCGCGAGAGCGAGATCGTGGCGGTCGCGACACCCAGCGCGCTGCGGCCCGCCGCGAGCTGCGACGGTCACCTGCGTCGGCGGCATCACCATGCCGAGCCCCATTCCGACCAGCATCATGAGGGCCATGATGACCGCTGTCGGCGCGCTGGCCGCGAACAGCGCGAGACCGAGGAAGGCGACCGTGGCGACGGTGAGCCCGATGCGCGGAAACACATTGACATGGCCCGTATGCGTGACGAGGCGCCCGGTGATCGCCGCGGACACGACCTGCGCCAGCGTGATCGGCAGCAGCAGCGCGCCGGACGCGCCGATGCCCATGCCGCGGCCGAGCTGCAGGTACAGCGGCGTGTAGAGGATCGTCGAGAAGAGCGCCGCGCCGAAGCACAGCACGACGGCATCGGAACGTGCGATCGCCGGCACCCGCACGAGATGGAACGGAATCGCCGGATCCGGATGCCGGCGCTCCCACGCGACGAGCAGCACGAAGCTGATCGCTGCGACGCCGAGCAGCGCGAGCGTCGGCCACGACAGCCACGCGAAGCGATGGCCGCCCGACGACAGCGTGAACAGGAATGTCGCCCGTAGCCATGCAGAACAGCAACGCGCCCACGACGTCGAGGCGGAACGGACCGTCGCGCCGCGACATCGCCACGTGGGGGATGCGCAGCGCCAGCACGGCGGCGAGGATCCCCAGCGGCACGTTGATGAGGAACACCGCGCGCCACGTGAGGTGTTCGGTGAGGTACGCGCCGAGCACGGGACCGGTGGTGCTCGCGAGTGCGAACACCGTCGCGAAGTAGCCGGCGAACCGGCCGCGTTCGCGCGGGGACACGTGCTCCCCGATCAGCGCCTGCGCCAGCGTCATGAGTCCGCCGCCGCCCAACCCCTGCAGCGTGCGGCACACGACCAGCGCGAGGAAGTTCGGCGCGACGGCGCATCCGATCGACGCAAGGGTGAACACGGCCAGCGCCGCCAGCAGCACGCGACGACGCCCGAAGCGATCCCCCATGTGTCCGTACAGCGGCGCGGCGACGGTGGCCGCGAGCAGGTAGCCGACGACCACCCACGACAGGTCGTTGATTCCGCCCAATGAACTCGCGATGGCCGGCAGCGCGCTCGCGAGGATCGTCTGGTCGGCTGCGGCGAGAAACATCGCGACCATCACGCCCGGAAACACCAGGCGGAACGCGTCGCGCGTCTGTGCGGCCGCGGTCGCCGACGGACTCGGCGGGGGGTCGGGCGTCCCGCTCAACGCGCGCCGCGGCGGTCAGCGGCCACCGGCAGGGTCCGGCATCGGATCGAACATCTTCGCGTCGACATGGCACCAGCCCCACGTTTCGCCGGGTTCCTGCGAGCGCATCAGCGGATGCTGCGTCGCGTGGAAATGCTTCGTCGCGTGCCGGTTCTTCGAACTATCGCCGCAACCGACGTGCCCGCAGGTGAGGCACTGCCGCAGATGGACCCAGGTGTCGCCGGTGCGCAGGCATTCGGCGCAGCCGTCGGTACCGGGCGCGACGGCCCGGATTTCGGCGAAGTGAGGGCAGGACTGGGACATCGAACCGACCTTGCGTGATACGAAGCGAACGAAGCGAACATCTTACGCGACGCGCCCGCTGCGCCTGCGTTGCGATGGTCCTGCCCTTCGCAGGACGGGCCGGCGCATTGCGCGCAAGACTCGCGCCGCGCACCTCGCAGCCAAACCCGAACGCGCGCGTGGCAGCGGGTGTGGTGAGTCAGTCGCTCGCTGGTGAAAATGCCCGGCGTGCATCGTGCGTCGAATCGCCGACTCGCAGTCGAGGTCCCGGTCGCAAAGGGCGTGGCGGCAAGCGTCACGTCATCCACGGGCCCGCCCGACGCCGTTTACGGACGTTTGCTAGCGCGGGTTCTCCGGCGGCTCGGGACACTGCGGCACGCGGCCCCAGTAGCCTTCGCACGACCGGAGGCGCACGCGCTGGTCGCAGATGAAGCCCGTGAAGCCGCCTTCGCGGTCACACTGCGCGAGCGCGTCGCCCATCTGCTGCCAGCGATCGGGGGCCGGCGGCGCGCGCGGAACGGGGACGGGCGCCGACGCGGGCTCGGGTGGCGCGGACGGCGCTTCGCTCATGGCCTGCGGCGCTGCGGGCACGTTGAGTTCGGCGCGCAGCGCCTCGGCGCGCGCGCGTGCCGCCGCGGCGTTCCGTGCGGCGGCCGCGCGTTCCGGCAGCGGCACCGCCGGCGCGAGCGCCGCGGGTTGCGGCGTCGCCGGGATGTCCGCGGGCGGCGTACCCGCGGTGTTGCCCGGACCGGCCGCGTGCGTCGCGTTCGCCCGCAACGCCGGTACGGGGGCGGCCACCGCGGCGACGGCCGGAGCAGCGGCCTGATTGCGCATGAGCCAGGCGGTGCCGGCCGCCAGCACGACCCCGCCCACCACCAGCGCGACGCGCATCGCGCGCGCGGCGGGGACGCGCGGGGGCGGCGTGGGCACCACGTCATGCGCGACCTCCGGACGCACCTTGCGCGATCGCCGGACCGGCGCGCGGTAGTGCGGCAATTCCTGCACCGTCACGTGCGACGCGCGCTTCAGCGCCGCGCGGCATGGCGGGCACAGCAACTCGCCAGTAGCGGCCGCCTTGCCGCAGATCGTGCACTTGTACGCTGCTTTCGCCACGCCTCGGGGACCCCTTGCGGTCGCGCAGCACGGAACCCTTTGGCCTGCGGGTCGATGCGTGCTATGCCAATGTCATAATACCCGGAGATCGCAGCGCTGGCAATCCGGCAACGACCGCGCGCCGCACTAGAATCGCTCACCCTGCCCCGGAGCCCCGCAGTGACCGACGACGCGAAGCAGGACCTCGCGCGCAAGTACGACGCCATCGCCTACGCGGCGCAGGCGCATGCGCTGTCGCACCCGCGTCACCTGGCGACCGTCGCGACGCTGTTCGGGATGCGCCCGCCGCCGGTCGCGACCGCGCGCGTGCTCGAAGTCGGCTGCAGCAACGGTGCCAACCTGCTGCCGATGGCGGCCTCGCTGCCGGACGCGCGCTTCACCGGCTGCGACCTGTCCGCGCAGGCGATCGCGCAGGCGCGCCGCGGCGCCGCCCTGCTGAATCTCGCCAATGTCACGCTGGAGCAGCGCGACCTGGCCACGCTCGCCCTGGCCCCGGACGAGTACGACTACATCGTCGCGCATGGCGTCTACTCGTGGGTGCCGCCGTCCGTCCGCGACGCGCTCTTCGACCTGGCGGCGCGGCGACTCGCCCCCGATGGCCTGCTCTTCGTCAGCTACAACGCCTATCCTGGCTGCCACGTGCGGCAAGCGGTGTGGGAAATGCTGCACCACCACGTCGACGCGCTCGCGACGCCGCGCGAGAGAATCGACGCCGCGCGCGCGTTCGCGGCCTTGATGGCGGAGCCGGGCGCGACGCAGACCGGGACGGACGCGCTGTTGCGCGAGGAGTTGCAGCGCGTCGCGGCGCAGACCGACAGCGCGCTGTTCCACGACGACCTCGCGCTGCCGAACGACCCGGTGTACTTCCACGCGTTCAATGCGCATCTCGCGCGCCATCGGCTCGCCCATGTCGCCGATGCGATGCTCCCGATGATGAGCCCCGCCGGCCTCGCGCCGCGGGTGCGGGCGTACGTCGCGACCCTCGACCGGATCGCGCGCGAGCAGTACCTCGACTTTGCGCGGATGCGGCGCTTCCGCCAGTCCATCGCCTGCCACGCGGACACCCCGACGACCGGCGCTGACCTGGCCGCGCGCGCGGCGCCGATGCACGTCGCGGCCACGATGTCGCTGGTGCGCGCGGCGGCGGAAGGCAAGGCGTTCGCCGGCGCGGCGATGCAGGCGCCCGCGCTGCGCCCGACCCGCCGCCTGCTGGAATGGCTGGTTGCGCAGGCGCCGCGCGTCGTCCCGATGGCCGAAGTCGCGGACTGGCAACGCGCGCACGCACCCGCAGACGCGGCGTCCGGACGGCCGGTCGCGGCGCTCCTTGCCGACGCGTGCTTCGCCGGGACCGTCGAGCTGTACGTGACCCCGCCCGCCTTCGCCACGTCCGCGTCCGTGCGGCCCGTCGCAAGCCCGGTGGCACGCTGGCAGGCCGGGCACGGACCCTCGGTCACGAACCTGCGGCACGAGACGCTGCGCGTCGACGATCCCTTCGCCTTGCGCCTGCTCGTTATGCTCGACGGCCATGCGACGCGCGGGGCGCTCGCCGCCGCGCTTGCGCCGACGCTGCCCACGGACGAGCGCGCGGGCGTCGCGGCCAGGGTCGACGCATGCCTGGCGCACTTCGCGCTGCATGCGCTGCTCGTCGCCTAGGCAACGTCCGCAACACGCGTTCCTCCGGGGCGGCGTTGGCGGACGTGCGGTGGTCGGCGCGCCGCGCTTCGTCGCGCAGGGCGACGCCCACGGGCGGGTCGCGCCCGATGCCACGTGCGTTCGTGGCGGCCGCGTGCGCGCGCGGACGGGGCCATTGCCCCAACCCCGTACGCGCTCCACAATGCGCGTTCGCGCGCGCCCCGTCTCCGTTACGCACTCCCAACCGACCGAAAGATCACGAACCATGGCAGCTACCCAGAGAACGGCAATCGTCACCGGTGCCGGCACCGGCATCGGCAAGGCAGCGGCCCACGCGCTGCTGCGCAGCGGCTATCGCGTCGCGTTCGCCGGCCGGCGGCAGGCGCAACTCGACGCCGCGATCGCGGAGGCCGGCGCGTTCGCCGCGCACGCGCTCGCCGTTCCGACGGATGTCGCGGACCCGGCATCGGTGGCGGCGCTGTTCGAACAGGTCAGGCTCGCCTTCGGCCGGCTCGACGTGCTGTTCAACAACGCCGGCGTCGGCGCGCCGGCGATTGCGATGGAGGACCTTACGTTCGCGCAGTGGAAGAACGTCGTCGACATCAACCTGACCGGCGTGTTCCTCTGCACGCAGGAGGCCATCAGGATCATGAAGGACCAGTCGCCGCGCGGCGGACGCATCATCAACAACGGCTCCATTTCGGCGCACGCGCCCCGGCCCAACTCGGCGCCGTACACGGCGACGAAGCACGCGGTGACGGGGCTCACGAAGTCGACGTCGCTCGACGGCCGCAGGTACGACATCGCGTGCAGCCAGATCGACATCGGCAATGCCGGCACGGACATGGCGGCGAAGATGGCGCTGGGCGTCCCGCAGGCCAACGGCGAGATCGCGATCGAACCGCTGATGGACGTCGCGCACGTCGCGAGCGCCGTCGTCTACATGGCGGGCCTGCCGCTCGACGCCAACGTGCAGTTCATGACGATCATGGCGACGAAGATGCCGTTCGTGGGACGCGGTTGAGCATGCGCGCGCCGTTCGCCGCCGCGCTGCGCGCCGTGTCGATGCGCACGCTCGCGTTCCTCGTGCTGCCCGGGGTGATCGGTGCGGCCCCGCTCCCCGCGCTCGCGCAGGAGTATCCGGCGAAACCGGTGCGGATCGTCGTCGCCTATCCGCCCGGCGGCGCCGTCGATTTCGTCGCGCGGATCCTGGCCGAGAAGCTCACCGCGTCGCTTGGCCAGACGGTCATCGTCGAGAACAAGGCCGGGGCCGGCGGGCTCGTGGGATCCGAGCAGGTGGCGAAGGCGGCGCCGGACGGATACACGCTGCTGCTCGGCACCGTCAGCAGCCATGCGATCGCGCCGTCGGTCTACCGCAAGATGCCGTACGATCCGGTCGCCGATTTCGCGCCCGTTTCGCTCGTCGCCCTCACGCCCTACATCATCACCGTCGGCCCCGACGTGCCCGCGCGCACGCTCGCGGAGCTCGTGGCGCTCGCGAAGTCGAGGCCCGATGCGCTCAACTTCGGTTCGTCGGGCAACGGCACCACGCCGCATCTCGCGGGAGAGCTGTTCAACACGATGGCCGGCACGAAGATCCGCCACATTCCGTACAAGGGCAGCGCGCCGATGATGAACGATCTCCTGGGCGGACAGGTCCAGGTCGCATTCGACAACACGGTGATCCCGAACATCAAGGCGGGCAAGCTGCGCGGGCTGGCCGTGACCGGACCGACGCGGCTCGCCGCGGTACCCGACATTCCGACCGCAGCCGAAGCGGGTCTCCCCGGCTACGAGGCCGTCGGCTGGATGGGCCTCTATGCGCCGAAGGGCACGCCGGCACCGATCGTCGCGCGACTGGCGGCCGACACCGCCCGGGCCATGGCCGCGGCCGACGTCCGCGACAAGCTCTCCGGCATGGGCTTCCAGGCGGCAACCGACACGCCCGCCGCGTTCGACGCCTACCTGAAGAGCGAGACGACCAAGTGGGCACGCGCCGCGAAGGACGCGAACCTGCAGCCCGAGTGAAGGACCGCAGTGATCGCGGTGGACGTTCATGCGCACGTGCTGTTCCCGGAGGTCATGGGCATCGCGGGTGCGGCGGGGCCCGCGATGGGGACCGCGGACGGCGACAGCTTCTTTCGCTCCGGCGACTATGTTTTGCGCGGGGTCCGCTTCAGCGGCTCCCCGTTCTCCGATCTCGAATTGCGCCTGGCGGCGATGGACCGGCTGCGCATCGACCATCAGCTGCTCTCGCCCAATCCGCTCACGTACTTCTACGCGCAGCCCGCGGCCGCGGGCATCGCGTTCTGCCGCGCCCAGAACGACGCCACCGCGCGCGCCGTACGCGCGCATCCGGCACGTTTCTCGGGCCTCGCCCAGCTGCCGATGCAGGATCCGCGCGCGGCCGTGGCGGAACTCCAGCGCGCCGTGACGGAGCTGGGGCTCGTCGGCGCATACATCGGCTGCGACTTCGCCGGCGTGGGACTGGCGGACGCATCGCTCGAACCCGTGTGGGCGGCGCTCGCATCGTTCGACGTGCCGGTCGTCATTCATCCGGCGCCGCCGGCGGTGGAGCAGCCCGCCAATGCGCATGCGCCCTCGCGCGCGTGGGACTTGGACCTCGTGATCGGCTTCGCGCATGACGAAACCTCCGCCGTTGCCGCGCTCCTCTACGGCGGCGTGCTGGACCGCCATCCGCGCCTGCGCGCGCATATTCCGCACGCCGGTGGCACCGCACCCTTGCTCAAGGGCCGGATGGAAACGGCGCTGCGCCGCCGCCCGTGGGGACGCGGACTGCTGACGCGCGCATTCGCCGACCTGTGGGCGCAGCTGTCGTTCGACTGCCTCGCCGGCACCGATGCCGCGATGGCCTTCGTCATCGACAGCGAGGGACCGGCGCGCGTGATGCTCGGGACCAACTTCGCCGGCTGGGACCAGGAAGACGACATCGTCTCCCGCGTCGCAGCATTGCCGATTTCCGACGAGGCGCGCCGCAGCGTGCTGGGCGGCACGGCGATTCGCTACTTCGGGCTGCCCTTACGGGACTGACCGACGCCCGTCGGATTGGACGCGGCGTCCCTTCCCTCCCGCTGCGGACGATGGTACGGTAGCTTCCCAGCGGGCCCGCATCAGGAAAACAACAGGGCTCCACGGCCTGGGAGAGCCACGCATGTCTGGAGGAAAGCTGCTGCAATCGCTGCGCGACGCGGCGCGGTTCTGCCAGACCCGGATCGGCTGGAGCCGCATCGGCATCGCGCTGTCCGTCTGCATCATCGCCGTCGCGATGGTCGTGCTCTACCGCATGCTGCGGGGCATCGATACCGACGAGCTCTTCGATGCGTTGCGGGCAACGCCCGCGCTCCACATCGCGCTTGCCGCATGCTTCGTCGCCGCCGGCTATTTCACGCTGACGTTCTACGACCTCTTCGCGCTGCGCACGCTGGGCCGCCGCGACGTTCCGTACCGCATCGCCGCGCTCGCCGGCTTCACCAGCTACTCGGTCGGCCACAACGTCGGCGCCACCGTCTTCACGGGCGGCGCCGTCCGCTATCGCATCTACTCGGCGCACGGACTCGACGCGGTCGACGTGGCCAAGATCTGCTTCCTGGCCGGCCTCACGTTCTGGCTGGGCAATGCGACGGTGCTGGGGCTGGGCATCGCCTACGAGCCCGAGGCGGCGTCGGCCATCAACCAGCTGCCGCCCACGCTCAACCGGTTTCTCGCGCTGTTGGTCATCGCCGCACTCTGCACCTACCTGTTCTGGGTGTGGCGCGCGGCGCGCGTCGTGGGTCGCGGCGGCTGGAAGGTCAGGCTGCCCACCGGACCCAACACGCTGCTGCAGATCGTCATCGGCATCGTCGACCTCGCGTGCTGCGCGCTCGCGATGTACGTGCTGCTGCCGGCCACGCCGCCGATCGCATTCGTCACGCTCGCGGTCGTGTTCGTGTCGGCGACGCTGCTGGGCTTCGCGAGCCACGCGCCGGGCGGCATCGGCGTCTTCGACGCCGCGATGCTCGTCGCGCTGGCGCACTTCGATCGCGAGGACCTGCTCGCGAGCCTGCTGCTGTTCCGCCTGCTCTACTACATCGTCCCGTTCGCGCTGTCGCTGTTGATCCTCGGCACGCGCGAAATCATCATCAGCATCCTCAACACGCGCGCGTTGACGCCGGCGCATCGCATCGAAGCCTCGGCGCCGTTGAAGAGCGAGATCGACCGGAAGTCCCGCTAGCGCGTGCCGCTTCGCCCTCCGCTTCGTGCGGCGGGCGATCATGACGGGCGTCGACCATGCGCAGGTCGACCCTGCCGTGCAGCGTCGCCGCCCCGGTTCGGTGCAGCGGCGCGTGCTTGCCTTGCACGCTGGTCGGCGATAGTCTGGCGTTCGTCTCGAAGCGGTACCGGGATCCGGGCGCGCGCGTCAAGGCGATCGGGCCGCGCCGGCCTGCGATACTCCTCCCCTTGAGCGAAGAACGTCCGACCCGACCCGATTTCCGCTTCGGCCGCTTTGTCCTGCGGCCCGGCGAACGGCACCTGCTCGCCGACGGTGTCGTCGTGCCCCTGGAGTCGCGCGCGTTCGACGTGCTGCGGATGCTGGTCGAGAATGCGGGCCGTCTCGTCACCAAGGAAGAGCTGCTCGACGCCGTGTGGCCCGCGCGCGTCGTGGAGGAAGGCAACCTCCACGTGCAGATCTCCGCATTGCGCAAGGCCGTCGGCGGCGGCGTCATCGCGACAGTCCCGGGCCACGGCTATCGCTTCAGTGCGCACGTCGACGCGATCGCTGCCCCGTCACCGAGCTCCGGCGTGCGGCCCAACCTGCCCCGGCAACTGGCGAGCTTCGTCGGACGCGAGGACGACCTGGCGCGGCTCGCGCAACTTCTTCCGCAAACGCGCCTGCTCACGCTGACCGGCATGGGCGGATGCGGCAAGACCCGGCTCGCGATCGCGCTCGCGGAACGCGTCGCCGCCGGATATCCGGACGGCGTGCACTTCGTCGATCTCGCGCCGGTCGCGGAACCGGCGCGGGTGGCGCCCGTCGTCGCGGCAACGCTTTCCATTCGCGAGAATGCCGAGATCGCGATCACCGACACGCTGGCGCGCGATCTCGCCCCCCGCCGGATGTTGGTGGTGCTGGACAATTGCGAGAGTCTGCTCGACGCGTGCGCGGCCCTCGTCGGCACCCTGCTCGCGGCCACGACGGCGCTGTGCATCGTCGTCACCAGCCGCGAGCGGCTGGGCATCGCGGGCGAGCGCGTCGTGCCGGTGTTGCCGCTCGCGCTGCCGCCCGCGGAGGCCGACCACGACCCCCACGCCGCCGGCGCGTTTGCCGCCGTGCGGCTCTTCGTCGAGCGCGCTGCGCACGTCGCCTCGGAGTTCCGCCTCGACGCCGGCAACGTGGCGGCGGTGGTCGAGATCTGTCGGCGGCTGGACGGCATTCCGCTGGCGCTGGAACTTGCCGCCGCGCGGGTCGCGCTGCTGTCCGTCGAGCAGATCCGCACGCGCCTCGACGACCGGTTTCGGCTGCTCACGGGCAGCCCGCGCGCGGTGACGCGCCACCAGACGCTGCTCGCGACGCTGCAGTCGAGCTGCGACGCGCTGTCCGACGACGAGCGCCGCTGCCTCGAGTGCCTCTCGGTATTCGCGGGGGGCTGGACGCTCGCGACGGCCACGGCGGTGGCTGCCGACGGCGACGACATCGACACGCTGCAGCGGCTCGGTCGCCTGGTCGACAAGTCGTTCGTTCAGGTCGACCGGGACGGCGCGCAGGAGCCCCGCTACGGCATGCTCGAGACGGTGCGCAGCTATGCGTTCGAGCAGCTGGTCGCGCGCGGCGCCGAGCGCGAAACGCGCGAGCGTCACCTTGCATGCTTTCTCGACTTCTCGCGGACCGCGCAAGGCCAGCTCGTCGGCGCAACGATGCGGGAGTGGCTGCAGCGAATCGATGCCGAGCTGCCCAACCTGCTGGCCGCGCACGCGTGGTGCGACCACGCGCGCGACGGCACGGACCGCGGCCTCGAGCTCGCCGCGAACCTGCGCATGTACTGGCTCGCGCGCGGCTACTTCGCGGTCGGGCACCGCGTCCACGAGGAAGCGCTGGCGCGGCCGGGCAGCGATCCGCGCGGCATGCTGCGCGGCAAGGCGTTGCACGCGTTCGGCCAGCACCACTACGTGCGCGGCCGGCTCGCGGACTCCATCGCGCCGACGCGCGAGGCGCTCGTCGATCGCGCGGGAACACGGCGACGACGAGTGGGCCGTCTATTGCCTCGACCGGCTGTGCCTCGCATCGGGCTGGCTGGGCGACACGGTGCGCGCCCGGGAATATGCCGACGAGGAGATGGCGGCCGCGCGCCGAACCGGCAAGGCGCGTCTCGTCAGCTTCGCGCTGACGGCGCGAGGCCGGCGTGCACCGGGCCGAAGGCCACTTCGCGCAGGCCGCGCGCGCGTATGAGGAAGCGCTGCGGCTGCTGGCGCCGGGCGAGGACCCGAACAACCGCTACAACGCGCTCGTCAACGTGGCGCGCGTTTCGATCGCGCAGGGCGAGCTGAACCGCGCGCGCGAGACGCTGGTCGCCGCAATCCGGCTGGTGGGCGAGATGGGCACGACTCTATCGCGGGCACTTCGCGCTGGAGGCGGCGTCGCGCCTCGCGTCGGCCGACGAGGCATGGGATGTCGCGGCGCGCCTGCAGGGCGCATCCGACGCCGCCGTCGACCGCATGGGCGGCACCCGCAACTGGTTCGACGACCCGGTGCTCGCGCAGCTGCACGCCGCGCCGCGCGCAAGGCTGCGCGAGGATGCGTTCGTCCGCGCCTACGAAGGCGGACGCGCACTGGCGATGGAGGTCGCGCTGGATGAAGCGATCGCGTGGATCGAGTCGTCGCCCGCCGCGCGCGGCTGAGCGCCCCGCAGGCGCGTCACTCCTTCGGCGGCGCCTGCGGCCCGACGTAACGCTGGTGCAGGTGGACGGGCTTTTCCGCGCGCTTGCGCGCACGCAGGTTGAGCATCTCGACGCAGATCGAGAACGCCATCGCGAAGTAGATGTAGCCCTTGGGCACCGACTTGTCGAATCCTTCCGCGATCAGCGCGACGCCGACGACGAACAGGAACGACAGCGCGAGCATCTTGATCGTCGGGTGCGCGGAGACGAAGCGCCCGATCGTGCCGGCGAACACCATCATGAGGCCGACCGACACGACGACCGCCGCGACCATGATCGGAATCTCGTTGACCATGCCCACCGCGGTGATGATGGAATCGAGCGAGAACACGAGGTCGATGATGATGATCTGGAAGATCACGGCACCGAACGTCGCGCGGACCGCGCTCGACGACTCGCCCTCCTCGCCCTCCATCAGCTGGTGGATCTCCATCGTGCTCTTCCACAGCAGGAAGAGCCCGCCGGAGATCAGGATGAGGTCGCGGCCGGAGATGTCGAAACGAGAGATCGTGAACAGCGGCGCGGTCAGTCCCACGAGCCACGACAGCAGCAGCAGGAGCCCGATGCGCATGAACATCGCGAGGAAGAGTCCGATGCGCCGCGCGACCTCGCGCTGGGCGGGCGGCAGCTTGTCGACGAGGATCGAGATGAAGATCACGTTGTCGATCCCGAGCACGAGCTCCAGCGCCGTCAGCGTCGCGAACGCGATCCATGCCTCGGGACTGGTCAGCAGTTCGAGCATCGGGGTTTCTCGCGGGCAGTGGGTGGCATGGGCGGCAGCGCCGGCTAGCGGAAGAAGAACACGCCGTACACGATGGCGGCGAGCAGCAGCCACTTGCCGGCGTAGTACACGTACTTGTTCCAGCGCTTCAGCGCCTTGGCCGGCAGGCGCGCGTAGTAGGCGACGCTGAACAGCCGGTTGAGGAGTCCCACCTTGTCGCCCGGCGCGTTCTTGGTCTGGCTCGCACGGACGATCGTCTTCTCGATCCAGTGATTGAGCCGCGCAACCAGCTTGCTGGTGACGGGTCGCTCCACGTCGCAGAACAGGATCAGGCGATCGCGGTCCGTGCGGTTCTCCGCCCAGTGGATGTACGTCTCGTCGAACATCACGGCTTCGCCGTCGCGCCACGCGTACGGCTCCCCATCGACGACGATGCGGCAACGGTCGCTGTTCGGCGTCGACAGTCCGAGGTGATAGCGCAGCGACCCCGCGAACGGATCGCGGTGGCGTCCCAGGTCGCCGCCGGCGGGCAGCAGCGCGAACATCGCGCCGTTGATCGTCGGGATCGACTGCACCAGTTCGACCGTGCGCGGGCACAGCGCCTGCGCGGAGGGAAGCGGCGCGTCGTACCACTTGAGGTAGAAGCGCTTCCAGCCGCGGCGGAAGAACGAGTTGAAACCCAGGTCCGTGTACCCGGAGGCGGCGCGAATGTGCCCCTCATCGAAGAGCTTGCCCGCCTCGTCCCGGATCATCTTCCAGTTGTCGGACAGCGGCTTCAACTCCGGAAAATGCGCGACGTCGACGAAGGGATCGTTCGGCACCGCCGAGAATCCGTACATGATCGCGTTGTACGGCGCGATCACCGTCGAGTGGTCGGTGAGCTGGCGGTGGAACTTGTGCCGCTCCTTGCCACGGAAGTGGACGAACAGCGCCCAGCCCACGTACCCGTAGACGAACGTCGCCTTCCACGACAGCAGCGACGAAAGAACAGTGGCGGCGCTCGGCAGGTCCATCAGGTCCCCGCCACCGCAGGCCGGCGCCGGCGCGCCGGCGTACGCACGGTCTTCCAGCGCCGATGTACCCAGTACCACTGCTCGGGCCGGCGCAGCACCAGCCGCTCGAGCACTGCGTTGTACGCGCGCGTGGTCAACCGGATCGCCTCGGTGGTGCTTGCATCCTCCACCGGCGCGATCGGGTCCTCGAAGCGAAGCACGTGACGCCCGTCGGCCTCGCGCCAGCTGGTCGCCGGCACCACCGGCGCGCCGGTCGCGAGCGCGATGATCGCGAGGCTCTTGAACGTCCACGCCGGTGTGCCGAAGAAATCCACGGCGATGCCGTCCGGCGGGCTCGCATGCTGGTCGAACGCGAACACGATCGCGTCGCCGCGCCCGAGGCGGTCGAGCATCGCGTCGAGCGAACCGCGCTTGGGCAGCACGCCGAACCCCGCGCGCTCGAAGCGGCGGGTGATGACGCGGTCGAACCAGTCGGGCTTCAACGCGCGCCGCACGAAGTGGAAGCGGCCGCGCATCTGCGGGAAGCCGCCGATGCCCGCGATCGTCGCGACTTCCCAGTTGCCGAAGTGTCCGGTGAGCAGCAGCACGCCGCGGCCTTCCTCGTACGCGGCCACGAACGCGTCGAGGTTCTCGATGCGGACCGACGCCTTCTTCTGCGCCTCCGACATCCAGCGAAAACGCACGAACTCACCCATCAGGCGCCACAGGTGGCCGTAGTGCGCCTGGGCGAGTTCGACGATCTCGTCCTCGCCGAGCGTGGCGCCGTACACGCGGCGCAGATTCTCGAGGATCACGCGCCGGCGGAACGGAAGCAGCCGGTACAGCACGCGGCCGGCGAACGGCACGCGCAGAGGCGCCGTCGTCGCGAGTGCCACCGCCGACGCACTGCCGCGGTCGTGCGTCATCGACAGTGCGATCGGCCCCAGCCGGTGCCGGCCCGCGACCATTTCCGCGCGCGGTCCCAGCACGACCTGCGGCGCGCCGTAGTTGTCGCGCGCGACGCCGAAATCGTGCGGCTCGATCTGCGCGAGCGCCGCCTCCCGCGGGAAGAGCTTGACGCACGCCTCCTTCGCGGCGAAGCGCGCGGCGAGGCTCGCCGCGCGCCCCGGGCCGGTCCCCGCATCGGCGAGTTCCTGCGGCGTGAAGAACCGCCGGAGGTCGTCGTCGGAATTCTCGCGCAGCAGGCGCTCGATGCGGGCGACCTCGACGTTGTCGATGCCGCAGCGTTGCGACGCGACGCCCTCGACCGTCATCGCGCGCGCAGCAGCAACGCCGCGTTGGTCCCCGCGAAACCGCGGCACAGCACGAGCGCGATGGGCCCGCGCGGCGCCTGCGGCGCGGCGGAGACCGGCAGGCCGGCGCAATCGGGGTCGAGCTCGCCGAGCGTCGCGATGCCCGGCACGACGCCGCGCGCGAGGGCCGCCAGCGTCACCACCGTCTCGACGATGCCGGCCGCGGCGATCAGGTGCCCGAACGACCACTTGAAGCCCGTGACCGGCGGCGCTTTCGCCCCGAAGACCGTGCGGATGGCCGCGGCCTCGGACGCATCGGACTGCCGCGTCCCGTTCGCGTGGGCGACGATCATGCCGACGTCGGCGGGCGTCAACCCCGCATCGTCCAACGCCTGCGCGATCGCGCGCGCCGGGCCGTCGCCGTCCGCGCGGATCGCCAGCAGTCCTTCGCCCTCCGTCGCGTAGCCGCTGCCCAGGATCTCGCCGATGACCGTGGCGCCACGTTCCGCGGCGGACGCTTCGGTCTCGAGCACCAGCGCGCCCGCGCCCTCGCCGAACTGGCTGCCGTCGCGCCGCGCGTCGAACGGACGCAGCGTCTCGCTCGCGAGCAGGCCCAGCCGGTAGTAGTACAGCACCATCTGCGGCTCGATCGGCGTCTCGTGCCCGATCGCGACCACGCGTTCCGCCTCACCGGCGCGCAGCGCCTCGAACGCCTCGATGACGGCGAGCAGGCCGCCGACGCTGTGGTTCGTGATGCAGGCGTTGGTGCCCTTCAGCCCGTACTTGATGCCGACGTGGCCCAGCACGTTGTTGGGCAGCGTGCGCAGGAGCCACATCGGGTTGACGGTGTTGGCGAGCTCGCGCCCGAACGCGTTGAGGTCTCCGTGCGCCTCGGTGAGCAGCGGAAAGAAGTCGTACTGGTTCTGGAAGTTCCCGCCGCCCGATCCGACGATCACGCCGGTGCGGTCGTTGTAGATCGCGGCGGCATCGGGGTCCAGCGCGTCGCGATGCGCGACGATGCCCGCCGCGTCGATCGCGCGGCTCGCCGCGTAGATCCCGACCATGTCGGTGCGCCGGATCAGCTTGTGCAGCTTGCGGTCCTCGACTAACCGCCGCGCGTCGAAGTCGGCGATCTCGGCGGCCGCGTGCGTCGGCCACTGCGCGGTGTCCCACTGGCGGATCGGCGCGATCGCGCTGCGCCCCGCCAGCACCGCGTCGAGGATGTCCCCGGCCTGCCAGCCCGCGCCGCAGACGGCCCCGGTGCCGGTGATGACGATCTTCGGCGTCGCCATGTCAGGCCCCCTCGCCCGGGCGGCCGTCGACGGCCTCGGGATGTCGCATCACGATGCAGCTGTTCGAGCCGCCGAAGCCGAACGAGGTCGACAGCGCCATGCGCACGGGTTCGCGCAGCGGCGCCCCGACGACGAGGTTCAGGTCGCAGTCCGGATCGCGCTCGGTGAGATTCGCGTTGACGGGCATCTCGCCGCGCGCGATCGCGAGCGCGCAGACGACGCCCTCGACGGCGCCCGCGGCGGCGATCAGGTGGCCCATCGTGCTCTTGGTCGAACTCACGTGCACGCGCGCTGCATCGGCACCGAACACCGCACGCACCGCCGCGCTCTCGCTGCGGTCGTTCATCGGCGTCGACGTCCCGTGCGCGTTGATGTAGTCGATGTCGGCCGGCGTCGCGCGCGCATCGAAGAGCGCCTGCCGCATCGCCTGGATGGGGCCGTCGCCGTCGGGCGGCGAATCGGTGATCCGGTAACTCGACAGCGAGTTGCCGTCGCCCGCCAACTCGGCGTAGATGCGCGCACCCCGCGCGCGCGCCGCCTCCCACTCCTCGAGCACGAGGAACCCTGCGCCTTCGCCGAGGAGGAAGCCGTTGCGCGTCGCGTCGAACGGCCGGCTCGCGCGGAGCGGCGCGTCGTTGTCCGGCGAGAGCGCCGACAAGCAGGCAGAAGCCCGCCATGCCGATCGGGCTGATCATCGAATCGAAGCCGCCGGCCAGCACGCGGTCCACGTAGCCGCGGCGGATGACCTTCAGCGCGGTGCCGATGGCCTGCCCGCCGGACGCGCACGCCGTGTGCACGGACGTCGCATACCCCTCGATGCCGTACCGGCGCGTCAGCAGCGACACGCCTTCGGCCGCCTGACCGCGGCAAAACACCAGCGGATCGTTGGCCGGGCGATCGGACAAAAGCAGGTTCACGTCGAGTTCGCCCGCAGCCGCCGCGTGCGCGTGCGTCTCGAACAGATCGTCGAAGTCGGCGGTCATCATGCCCGCACCGACGGCGCAGCCCCAGCGGTGGGCGTCCTCCGGCGTCGGACGGATGCCCGCGTCCAGCATCGCCTGCTCGGCGGCCTCGAGCATGAAGCGATGCGAGCGGTTTGCGTGCTTGAGCAGCCTGCGGTCGGTGACGAGCGTCGGGCCGAAGCCCTTGACCTCGGCCGCGATGCGCGTCGACAGGCCGGACGCGTCGAACAGCGTGATCGGCGCGCCGCCGCTCTGCCCCGCGAGCAGCGCGCGCCACGTCGTCGCGACGTCGTTGCCGACCGGCGTGACGAGCCCGACACCCGTGACCGCCACGCGGCGGCGACCATTGGGGGACTGCCTCTTGCTCGAAGGGGTCATGGACTCACCACGGCACCGATGTCGACGCGGGCCGTGGCGACCGTCCGGCCGCCCGCCTCCGCGGAGAGTTGAAAGGTCGCGCGGTCGCCGTCGCCCGGGCGCAACTGCGCGGCGAGCGCCAGCGTCTGCCCGGGCGGGGTGAACGAGCGCACCTTCACGTTGGTCATGCGCGCCGGCGCGAGCGGCACGCCTTCCGGCCAGCGTCCGCTTTCCGCCGCGAGTTCAAGCGCCAGTCCGATCTGCGCGTCGAGCAGCAGCGTGGCCGGAAACACCGCGCGGCGCGGAAAGTGATCGTGGAAGAAGGGCGCGGCGGACGGCACCGCGAGCGTGCCGGTCGCGGACTCGCCGGGCACGCCGCCGGTCCGCGCGACACGCGGCAGGTCGACGCCGCCGAACCGATGCGCGGGCGCGCCTTCCGCGCACAGCAGCGCGAACCGTTGCGCCATCGCGACGGGATCGTCGAACTCCTCGACCGGCAGCATGGGACCCAGGCAGTCGAGCAATTCGATCACGCGCACGCCGCCGACCGCCGCGTGGCCGCGATAGGCGACCGCCTCGTCGTCGCACTGCTCGATGTCGACGTCGAGGTCGAGCGTGTCGCCGGGCTGTGCGCCGCGCAGGAATCGCGTTTCCATCGCGAGCGCGGCCACCGGCCGGCCGCGAAAGCCGATGTGCGCCATCGCGACCCACGCGGCCAGCTGGCCGACCGCCTCGGCAATGAGGCACGGCGGGAAACTGCCGACATGGGGCGGGATCGCAAAGCGGCCGCGCGCACGGGTGCCCGGCACGAGATCGAGGATCCGATCGACGAAGGAGAACGCCGCGAAGTGATCCGACATTCGTGAATTGCCGAAAATCAATCTGCGAAGAGACACCAAGACGCCGGGAAAGCCAATCCTCCGCGCCTTCGCGTCTCCTGTGAAATGTCCTGCAAGGTCATGTGGCCGGCTTCGCGTCCCGCTGTGCCTGCACGACCAGCTTGCAGAACGTTTCCGGCGTGAAGAGGCGCGGGATGTCCGCGACCTTCATCGGCGTCTTGAAGCGGTCGGCCGGCACCTCGGACAGGTACGACTTCAGCTGCGCCATCCCGGTATCCGTGACCACGCCCTTCTGCTCGAACTCGGCTTCGGTCAGCGTGCCGCGCGCGTTCTCGACGATCTTCCCGCGCGGGATCTTGATCTTGAACGCGCGCTCCAGACGAAAGACCATGTCGAGGAAGTCGATCGACTCCGCGTCGAGGCCCTCGATCAGCGATACGTTGGGCTTGATGTCCTCGACCTCGCAGCCGAGCGCATCCGCCATGGTCGCGGCAACGGTCGGGAAGACCGCGTTGATTTCGTCCTGCGTGATGGGTGTTGTAGTCGTCATTGCGTCCTCTCGATTCGCCGGGTCCCGCCGGTGCTGCCTGCGGCGGATGGCCTACGTGACGCCTCGCGGCCGCCGGAGCGCCGGCGCATCCTCGAAGCCCTGCTCGCCCTTCCGTGCTGCCCTGTCCGTCAATCCATCTTGAATCCACCGTCCACCGTCAGCACCTGGCCGGTCACGTAACTCGCGTAATCGGACAGCAGGAACCAGACGGCGTACGCCACTTCCTCCGCCGTGCCGTAGCGCTTCTGCAGTATGCGCGCCTTGACTTCGTCGCCCGCCAGCTCGCGCACCGCCTGCGACATCTCGGTGTCGATGACGCCGGGCGCCACCGCGTTGACGGCGATCTTGCGCGGCGCCAGCTCGACCGCCAACGCCCGGGTGAACGCGTTGATCGCGCCCTTCGACGCGGCGTAGTTCGTCTGGCCGCGGCCGCCCTTCTCGCCCGACACCGAGCTCACGTTGACGATGCGGCCGCTGCGCTTGCTGATCATGTACGGCACGACCGCGCGCGTCACGTTGAATACGCCGGTCACGTTGGTCGCGAGCACGTCCGCGACGTCCTCGTCGGAGAAGCCCGCGAGCGGATTGTCGCGGATGACGCCGGCGTTGTTGACCAGCGCGTCGATGCGTCCGGTCCGGTCGGCGACGTGCTCGACGGCCGCGCGGCACGCCTCCATGTCGCGGATGTCGACGCGCGCCGCCGCGACCGCGTGCCCGGCGGCCCGGGCGGCCGCGACGACGGCCTCGGCGGCGTCCGCGCTTTCGCGATAGAAGAACGTGACGTCGACGCCTTCGCCGGCGAGCGTCTCGACGATCGCGCGGCCGATGCCGCGACTGCCGCCGGTGACGATCGCCGTCTTGCCCGCGAGGCCGGAAGGAATGCGCAAGGCCATGCGGGTCAGCCCGAGATGGCGAAGCCGCCGTCGACGACGAGCGTGTGGCCGTTGATCATCGCCGCCTCGGGCAGGCACAGCAGGTAGACGGCGTCCGCCACGTCCTGCGGCGTGAGCACGGGTCCGGCCGGCGTACGCCGCGCGAAGTCCGCGAGCAGCGCCTCGCGATTGGGAAAATACGACAGCGCGTCGGTGTCGACGACGCCGGCGGACACGACGTTCACGCGGATGCCGCGCGGCCCCAGTTCCTGCGCGAGTGCGCGCGCGAGCGCCTCCAGCGCCGCCTTCGACGCGCCGACGAAGCCGTAGCCCGGCATCGCGCGCTGCGCGCCCAGGCTCGACATCGCGATCACGCGTCCGCCCGCGGGCATCAGCGGCAGCGCGCGCTGCGTGAGCAGGTTCAAGGCCAGCGCATTGGTCTCCATGCACCAGCGCCAGTGCTTGAGCGTCATTTCGATCGTGGGCTTCAATACGCCGCTCGCGGCGTTCGACACGACGATGTCGAGCCGGTCGAAGTGCTTGCGGAACTCCTCGAACAGCTCGTCGACGCTGTCCGGGATGCCCACGCTGCCCTGGATCGCGACGGCCTTCCGGCCCGCGGCGCGGATTTCCGCGCAGAGCGCCTCGGCGGGTTCGGCGCTGTTGTAGTAGTTGACGGCGACGTCGCAGCCGGCGCCCGCGAGCTTCCAAGCGATCGCACGGCCGATTCCGCGCGCCGCGCCGGTCACGAGCGCGGTCTTTCCCGCCAATGCACCTGCCATAGTGGAAACCCCTGGGACCGCGGCCGAACCCGCCGTGGCAACTGCGCCAGAAGGCTGTGAGTCCGGTTCCGAGGCTGGTTCGTGCCCGCTCGTCGAAGGCTTTCGCGCCGCCGCCGTCGGGCAAACCGCTATTCTAACTTGCCGACCACGGCCGGGGTCGTCCCCGCGCGACGCGCGCGAATGAGCCGCTGCGCCTCCAGCACCCAGTGCTTCTTCACGCTGTGCCATACGTCCGCGGCCCAGAGCGCGTTGTCGCCGGCCGAGGCCGGTGCGCCGGAGGCCAGCATTCCCGGCTCGTAGGCGTCGATCCACGCCCGCACCGCGGGTTCGGCCGCGAAATCCGCGGTGACGGGGATCAGCACGTGGTTGGACGACGCCGGCAGCGTCACGTTGCGCACCCGCGCCCGGCCGCCGTTCTCGTACTTTCGCGACGCGTCGACGCCCGGCAGCGTCCAGGCCCAGAAGTCCAGGTCGATCGAGTACCCGGTGAAGTCCTCGACCGTGTCGGGGATCGTGCGCAGCCGGCCCAGCAGCGTCCACTGGTTGGGCAGCAGGAACGCGGCGCCTCCGGCGCCCACCGCCGACGTATAGGACAAACGCAAACCCACGACCGGCACCTTGCGGCCCGTGACCGGATCGACGATTGCACTGCGCGGCTCCGGGAAGTCGGTGAGCGGATTCCAGACCGGAACCTCCGCGCTGTAGCCGCCGTCGAGCACGTGCAGGATCTTCACCGCCTGCATGCCGCCCTGGCTGTGGCCGATCAGCATCGGCGGCATGCCGTCGCGTTCGTAGTACCACGCGACGATGCCGGCCAGGCGTTCCGCGTCCTCGTACGGACTGTGCGACCACCCGCCGTCGGCGGGGTCGCGGATCTTCGCCTCCGGATAGCCCATCCCGACCAGGAATCGTCCGAACGACTCCATGGACAGGTGCACCGGATAGATGCCGCCATGGAGCAGGATGATCCGCGGCGTGGGCCCCTTGGCCAGCGTGTCGCGCACGTCGGCGGGCGTCACGCGCTCGGGGTCGAGCGCGAGAATTCGCGCCTCGACCGCGCCATCGGTGATCGTCGCCGGCGGCAGCACCGGGACCTCCTGCGGTCCGCGCAGCGGACGAACGCTGCAGCCTGCCACGGCCAGCGCCAGCGCGAGCACTGGCAGGAGGAACGCGATGCAGGCGGGACGATGGTGCGGATTCATTGCAGTTTCGCGGCGCAGGCGAGCAGACTCGCCACTATTCTATCGATATCCTCGGGCCGGAACGCGCTGGTGCGATACGAAACGCCGACATGGAGGCAATCGCCGACCGATGCGGGCGCGATGACCATCGGCGCGAAGGGTCCCGTGGAGACCGTCCGCAGGTAGTGCACGACCGGCGCCGTACCCGGCGCGTCGCGCCAGATCGACTCGACGGAGAGCATCGACACGCCCGCCCACACCGGATAGTTCTTCGCGTACATCTGCTTGCGCTGCTCCTCCGTCATGAAGCGCCACGCGAGCCCGCCGCACGCGATGAGGTAGAGCGTCTGCAGGTACAGCTTGCGGCGCTTCACGCGCCGCGTCTGCTCGTGGATGTCGCGCGCGAGCGCTTCGAGCCCGATATCGTCGGGGCACCGGGTGCGACACCAGAAACGAACTCAGGAACTGGCCGAACGCGCCATCCGGCCCGGGCGCCAGTTCGTTGCGGATGTTGATGACCGACGCGATCGCGATCTCGCGCCGCCGCCGCGCATGCACGCGTTCGGGCACCTCGGGCGCCAGCGCCGTCAGCAGCATCGCGATCAGCAGGTCGTTGCGGGTGAGGCCCCATGCCCTCGCCGTGCGCACCAGCGCCGCGTGCAGCGGCGGCCGGAAGCTCGAACGACGTGAACGCGTTGCGGTAGTCGTCCCCGTACGGATAGCGCGGGCGGAACGCGCGGCGCGCGCGCAGCAGCATGCCCGGCAGCAGGTACTGGCCGAGGTAGAACTTGAGCGCGTTGCGGCGAAAGAGCCCGCTGTACGCGGGCGGATAGAGATCGGGCGTCGCGGCCGCGACCGGCGTGCGTGCCGAGGTAGCGGCACGCGATGCCCTTCAGCAGCGCGACGATCGAGTCGCCGCCCGCGATGAAGTGGTCGTACGCCACGCCGAGGTGGAAAGTCGCGCCCGCGTCGACGGCGAAGAACCGGAACGGGTCGTACGCGCCGTCGCGCGGAAACGGCAGGTTCAGCTGCCGCTGCATCTCGTCCTCGACCACGCGCGCCGCGTCGTCGCCGGCGGGAAGAACGGCCAGCGAAGGCTGGACCGCGCCGCCGGCGTAGTCGTACCGGCGCGCCGGCGCGTCGAGCGTCAGGCCCCCGACGCCCATCGTCGTCAGGTGCGCGCCGATCGCGTCGGAAAGCCGCGCGCGGTCGAGCGGCCCCGCGAACTCCGCCACGTGCACGGCGTTGTACGGGTAGAGCTCGCGCCAGCGCAGCATCGCCGCCTGGAAGAGGTTGAGCCGTCCGCGCATGTCAGTTCCGAAGGGCCGTCCCGAGCGACTGCACTGCCCCCTTCGGGGACAGCGAGCGCAGCGAGCGTGGGGGTCGGCTGCCATGCCAGTCGCGAAGGGCCGTCCCGAGCGACGGGCCTGCCCCCTTGGGGGCAGCGAGCGCAGCGAGCGTGGGGGTCGTGCCATGCCAGTCGCGAAGGGCCGTCCCGAGCGACGGGCCTGCCCCCTTGGGGGCAGCGAGCGCAGCGAGCGTGGGGGTCGTGCCATGCCAGTCGCGAAGGGCCGTCCCGAGCGACGGGCCTGCCCCCTTGGGGGCAGCGAGCGCAGCGAGCGTGGGGGTCGTGCCATGCCAGTCGCGAAGGGCCGTCCCGAGCGACGGGCCTGCCCCCTTGGGGGCAGCGAGCGCAGCGAGCGTGGGGGTCGTGTCATCTAGCCCGTCCCCGGCAGCGACTGCCGCCGCCGGCCTTCGTGGCACCAGTGCAGCCGGATGCTGTACCAGAGGTCGGCCGCGTGCAGCAGGTTGCGCGTGTCGACCTCGGCGGCCGCGGGCACCGGCGCGTCGCGGTCGGGACGCCAGCCCTCGATCCAGGCGCGCGTGACCGGGTCTTCCGCGAGGTGCAGCGTGATCGGCATGCCGATGTGGGTGTAGGAGGCCGGCAGCATCACGTTGCGGACCTGGGCGGTGCCCGTGGCTGCATAGGGCGGCGCCGTCGCGAAGTTCCCGGCGATGGGATCCCACGCGATCGCGAAGCCGGTGAAGTCGCGCGCGGTGTCCGGAATGCGGCGCAGCCGCGGGATCATCGACCACTGGCCGAGCAGCACCCGTGGCAGCGTGCCCGTCGCGAGCGCCGCGCCGAACGCGACCTCCACGCCGACGACGGGGCGCTCGTCCTGCGTGTAGGGATCGCGGATCGTCGTGCGCGGCTGCGCCTGGCCCGCGACCGGGTCGAAGACCGCGACGTCGTCGTGGAACGCGCCGGCGAGTTCGTGCAGCGTCCGCACGACGAGCATCCCGCCCTGGCTGTGGCCGATCAGCATGGGGCGCATGGCGTCGCGCTCGTAGTACCACGCGACGGTTCCCGCGAGTTCCTCGCTGCCGGTGTAGCTGCTCGTGCTGAGGCTGCCGTCGCGCGGGTTGCGCAGCGACGCCTCGGGATAGCCCATCGCGATCAGGAACTCGGCGAACGGCGCCATCGTGACGACCGGGACGCTGCCGGAGAGGCCGATGATGCGCGGCGCGGGCAGGTCGGCGAGCGCCTGCGCGTCCGGCACGCCCGCGGCCGAAGCGCACGGCACCTCCGGCGGGAGGGCCGCAGCGGCGGTCACGAGCGCCCCGCCCAGCAGCCACGCCGCGAACCCTGCGCGTGCCATGCGGGAAATCCGCAGCGACATGCGATGCGCGGGCCTTCGGGTGCGGGTCGGCCGCAACGGGGCAGTGCCGATCATCGCGGGTGTCCGGTGCGGCCGGACCTCAGCGGAATCGGGGGATGAAGCGGCCGGTGACCGCGAGGTATCGCGCGTAGGCGTCCCCGTGGCGCGCGAGCATGTGCCGCTCCTCGTTGCGCGCCTTGACCACCATCAGCGCCACGTGGACGAGCCCGACGGCCAGCATCGGCAGCGTGGGCACGACGAACATCGTCATCAGCATCAGCAGGATCGAGAACGCGTAGATCGGGTGCCGCATGCGCGCGAACAGGCCGTCGGTGATGAGGACGCCTTCCTTCTCCTCCGTCACCGCCATCCGCCAGTCCTTGCCCATCCGCGCCCAGCATTTGACGGTCGCGGCGAGGCACGCGACCGCGATCGCCGCCGCCACCCAGCGCAGCGCAGCGTACGCCGGCGCCTGCGTGAAATCCGGCAGCGCCCACGGCGCCGCGGTCCGGTGCAGCGCGAGCCAGGGCAGCGTGGCCCACGCCGCGACCAGCGGTACCCAGACGAGCCACATGAAGCGCTCGAGCGTCTGCTCGGGCACGACGCCCACGACCTTGCGTGTATGGCGCCGTACGCGCACGATCATCGCGCCGACACCGATCCAGTAGGCCCAGATTGTCGCCGTCACGATCCATCCCGGACCTTCCATGCTTGCCCTCTTCCGCTTTCACGCGCGTCAACCCGCTATTGTACGATGCCGGCGCGGTGCGCCCCGGCGAGCCGCTGCAATCGGCACCCACCCGCGGCGCCCGGCCCTGCTGGCGCTGCTGGCCGCGCTGCTGGCCGGCTGGGCGCGACCGGCTGCGATCGCGGCGAGCCGCCCAACGCGAAGGTGGAGTTCCCCGCGTCGTTCGAAGCGCGCTGCGCCGCGCTGCCCGCGTCGGAGCCGGAAATCGTCGCCCGTCCGATCGAGATCGTCGAGGACGACTCGCGCCCGGAAGCGGAGCTTGCGCGCCTGTTCGCGCGCGGGGGCACCGCGCCCGCGCAGCGCACGCTCGGCCTGACGGTGACGCGGATCGGTCACGAAGCCTCGATCGAGATCAAGGGGCTCTCCGACCCGGCGCACGGCCGCGCATGCTTTCGCCCGCGCATCCGGGTCGAGCTCTCCATGCGACCGCTCACCGTCCACGTCGCGCGCGAGATCGCGGGCGACCCCTGCCGGCGCGCGGCGATCCGCGAGCACGAGCAGAAACACGTTGCCGTGTACGAAGCGTTTCTGCACGAGGAGACGGCGCGGCTCGCACGCGCGTTCCCGGCGGAGTTCGCCACCGCGGTACGCCATGTCCCCGACCTCGAAGCCGGCCTCGCCGAACTGCACGCGCGGCTTGCCGACCACCTGCGCGAGGCGCTCGCCGTCAGCGAGGCGATGCTCGCGGCGCGGCAGCGCGACGTCGACTCGCCCGCCGAGTACGCGCGCATCGGCGCCGCATGCGCCGATCGACGGTGAGCGTTCGGGCGACGGAGTGCCGGCGCGGGCAGACAGCCGCACGGCCCTTAGCCGGCATCCGCGCAGTAGAATCCCGGGATGGTCCAGACCGGCAATGCAATGGCCCCCCTCGCCGAAGGCGCGGAGACGGCGCTCGCCATCAGCCCCGACGAAGGCCGCGCACTCCTGCGTTCGTGCTTCGCGCAGCACCGGCTGCGCATCCTCGACCTGCTCCGTGCATCGCTCGAGCAGACCAACGACCTCTTCGAGTCGCACAGCCACATCCCGGACGGCGAGATCGAGGCGTTCCGCGCGAAGCGCGGCGAGTGGCTCGAACGCTTCGACAAGACGCTGTGCGACCTCTTCGAGAAGCGGCTCGAAGGCGAGCGGCGCAAGGGACGCCGCCCGGACGCCGACGCGTCGCTCGCGACGCTGCGCGTGCTGACCGCGTTCGACCACGACCGCCAGGCCGCACTGAAGGACGCGACCCGCTTCCTCGACCGGTTCACGCAGCGCGAACTCGCGGCGCTCGACCTGCGCGTCGAACTGCTGCTGGGCGACCCGGGGCCGCGCGACATCGACAACCCGTTCGCGATCACCTACATACTCGACTCGATCGGTGCGTCGGCGCGCGCCGTCTACCCGAATCCGCGCGTGTGGCGGCCGCTCATGGAGCGGCTCCTGTCCGATCTCACCCCGGAGATCAACAAGCTCTACATTTCGCTCAACCGCTTCTTCGCCGACCGCGGCGTGCTGCCGGAGATCAAGGCCGCGCTGCGCGCGCGCAGCGAGTTCCGGCCCGTACGACGACAAGGAACTGTTCCCGACGTTCTCGAAGATGCTGCGGGACGCGAAGGCCGACGTCCCCACCAACATCGTGGTGCCGGAAACGCTGTCGGATCCGGGCGCGCCGCCCGCACTGGTGTTCGACGAAAAGCCGCATGCGCCCGCACTCGCAGGCGCGGCCGCGGGCATCGACCTGCCGCTCGAGATGTCCGCGTCGCGCATCCTGGCCGGGCTCGCCGCGCTCGCCGCGGCCGGCGCGCAGGGGCTGGGGCCGGGAGCCGCGGGCGCGTCACCCGCGCTGCCCCCGTATGCCGGCGCACCGGGAGGCGCGCCTGCCGGCGCGCCGGCGCTCGACGCCAACCTGTTCCCCTCGCTCGACCCGTTGATGGCGCTGGGGACGTCGACGCCGCTCTTCGCGACGCTGGCGCACTGGCAGCGGCTCGACCTGCCCACCGCGATCGCGCGCGCCGTTCCGACGGCCGCGCCGCACGACGCCGGCGGCACCGTCGTTCCGCTGAACCTCATCCCGCACATCCGCGCCGCGATCGACGATCAGATCGGCAACGACACGGACCGCATCACGATGGACGTGATCGCGCTCCTGTTCGACTACATCTTCCGCGACCGCTCGATCCCGGACTCGGAGCGCAACCTGTTCGGCCGGCTGCAGGTACCGATCGTCAAGGCGGCGCTGCTCGATCGCACCTTCTTCTCGGACAAGAAGCACTCCGCCCGGGTGCTGCTCGACAACCTGGCCGAGGCCGCGGTCGGCGCCGGCCACGACGACCAGTACCGCGACGCGTTTCGTGCGCTCGCCGGCGAGGTGGTCGAGGACATCTGCCGCGACTTCGAGATCGACGTCGCGGTGTTCCGCGCCGCCAACCTGAAGCTCGCGGCATTCATCGACGCCGAGCGGCAACGCGTCGCGACCGCGACCACCGGCGACGTGGCGGCGGCGCTGACGGCCGAGGAAAGCGAAGCGGACCGCTCGCACGTGCGCGCGTTCCTGCGCGACCGCCTGGCGGGCGTCGACGTGCCCTACGAAGTGCGCGGCTTCATCGAGACCACGTGGGCCGAACACCTGACGCGGGTGCGCCGCGACCATGGCGCGGAGAGCGCCGAGTGGACCGCGGGCGTCAAGACGCTCGACGATCTGCTGTGGAGCCTGGTCGCGAAGGAACGCACGGCGCAGAAGGCGCGCCTCACGCGGATGATCCCGTCGCTGATCGGCGCGCTGCGGCGCGGCTGCGTCGAACAGCAGGTGGCGCCGGAGCGCGCGACGGCCTTCCTCGAATCGCTCTACGAATTGCACATGGCGGCGATCAAGCCCAGGGCGGACGCCGCGCATCCGGGCCCGGCGGTGCCCGCGCTGCCCGCCGCCCCGGTGGTCAGCGTGCACGACTACGTGAGCGAGATGGCGGTCGGCACGTGGCTCGCCTTCACCAAGGAAGACCAGCCCGTCAACGCGCGGCTCACCTGGGTCAGCCCGCTGCGCACCAAGTACCTGTTCACCAGCCGGTCGCGTGCGCGCGCGTTCGTCTACACGCCGGAGGAACTCGCGTACGAACTCGCGGCGGGCCAGGCGAAGCTGCTGGTCGAACCGGTACCGCTGTTCGACCGCGCGGTCAGCGCGGCGCTCGATACGCTGGCCGCCCGCCAGGGCGCTCCGGCGTAGAACGCGACCCGCCCACGCGCGCTTTGCGATAATGCGGGACTTCGGCGCGGCTCCCGCGCCGGATGCACCGGAGCCTTCATGACCCGTATCCGCCCAGGCCTCCTCGCGCGGCAGTGCCTTGCCCTGCTCGCGTGGATGCCCACCGGCCTCCTCGTATCCATGGCCGCGCTGCCGATCACCGCGGCCGCGCAGCTGGGCGGCCCGCCACCGCCCGATCCGGTGGCCATCCTGGCCGCCGCCAAGGCAGCGAGCGGCGGCAACGCCTGGGACGCGCTGAAGACGCAGCGCAGCAAGGTGGCCATCCGCGCCGGCGACCTCACCGGCTCGGCGCAACGCTGGAGCGACATCCCGTCGGGTCGCTCGCTCCTCACGTACACGATCGGACCGGTCACGGGCGCCGCGGGGTTCGACGGCAAGGCCGCGTGGTCGCAGGACGCGTCCGGCCAGTCGCAGGTCGAGACCGCGCGACGTCGCGCGCGAACTCGCGGTCAACGCCGCCTACCGCGACCGCCTCGCGTTCTGGTACCCGGAGCGCGCGCCGGCGCGCATCACGTACAAGGAACGCACCAGCGCCGACGGCGCCGACTTCGACGTCGTCCGGATCACGCCGGAAGGCGGCCGGGCCTTCGAGCTGTGGATCAACACCGAGACGAAGCTCATCGAGCGGCTGGTCGAGAAGGAAGCGGTGGAGACGCGGACCGAGACGTACATGGACCTGCGCGACATCCACGGCGTCAAGATCCCGTTCCGCGTGCGTGCATCGCGCAGCGATCCCCGGTACGACGAGCTCATCGTCGTCGAGTCGATGTCGTTCAACGAGCCCCTGGCGGGCGTGTCGTTCGCGAAGCCGCCGCCGCCCAGGCCCGACTTCGCGTTTCCCGCGGGCAGGAGTTTCGTCGAGGTGCCGTTCGAACAGTACAACGGCCACCTGTTCGTCAAGGTGATGCTGAACGGCAAGGGGCCGTATCGGATGCTGTTCGACTCGGCCGCCAGCAACGTGCTGATGCCGCGGATGGTGGCGAAGCTGGGGCTGAAGCCGGAGGACGCGGCGGGCGGCGCCGGCATCGCGGATTCCGTCGGCGTCACGCGGCTCGACCGCCTGGACATGGGCGGCGTCGTGCTCGAGCGGCAGGCGTTCGCGACGATCGACCTCGATGCGCTGATGCGGCGCGTCGAGGGCCTCGACGATGTCGCCGGCGTCGTCGGCTTCGAGCTGTTCAAGCGGTTCCCGATCAAGCTCGACTACGAGCGTTCGCGCGCGATCATCCACAACCCGGTGACGTTCAAGTACACGGGGGCCGGATCGAAGCTGCCGGTGGTATTCCGCGGCACGCAGCCGCAGGTTCGCGCGAGCGTCGACGGCATCGACGGCATCTTCCGCGTCGACACCGGCAGTCGCGGCTCGCTGACGCTGACGCTGCCGTTCGCCGAGGACAACGACCTCGCGCGGAAGTACGACGCGAAGTTCGAGGTGATCTCCGGCGCGGGTGTCGGCGGCGCGGTGATGGCACTCCTGGCGCGCGCGAAGACGCTCGAGCTGGCCGGCTTCGTGATCAAGGACCCGGTGACCACGCTGGCGCTGCAGCAAAGCGGCACGCTCGCCGATCCCGACCTCGCCGGCAACCTGGGCTACGGCATCCTGCGCCAGTTCAACATCACGTTCGACTTCGCGGCCGGCGCGCTCTACCTCGAGAAGAACGCCAACTTCGGGCAGCGCGAAGTCTACGACCGTGCGGGCCTCTGGATCGAGCGGAGCACGAAGGGCTTCGAAGTCGTCTACGTCGTCACCGGCGGTCCGGCGGACGAGGCCGGCCTGCGGACGGGCGACGTCATCGTTGCGATCAACGGAAAGCCCGCGTTGCCGCTCGGCCTGTCCGCCGCGCGCAGCGAATTCCGGGCGGCGCCGGGCCGCAAGGTGCGGGTCCGGCTCGACAATGGACCCGATCGGGTCGTGACGCTGCGCGATCTGGTCTAACATCCGTCACGTCACCACGCAGGAGTCCACGATGAACAAACCGAAGAGCGGCATCACGTTTCCGGCGCCCAAAGGCAAGCAGGGCCAGCCGGTGCCCGCGCAGGATCCGCGGCGCCGGCCCCCGGCCACCGCACCGCGCGTGGTCGCGCGGACCAAGGCCAGCACCAAGGGTCGGTAAGGCGAAGGTGGGCGCGCTCGTCGCCGCGGCGCGCCGCCCCCACGCAGACATCCGCCGGGCCGGCGCGCGATGAGCGCGCCGCCGGGCACGTTCTTCGCGCTGGTCGTCCTGACCGCGCCGCTGTTCGTTCTCATCTTCCTGGGTTTCGCATTGACGCGCTGGGGCAACTGGCCCAAGGTCGCGTCCGACGCGCTGACGCGCTTCGTGTTCTCCGTCGCGATCCCGGCGTTCCTGTTCCGGCTGATGAGCGACCGGCTGGCGCTGCCGCCGGTCGATGCGCGGCTGCTGCTCGCGTACTTCGGCGGCTGCTTCGTGCTGTTCGCCATCGCGCGCGTCATCGCCGCGAAGGCCTTCCGGATGGACGGCGCCGCGCAGTCGGTCTTCGGCATCGGCACGATCTTCTCGAACACCGTGCTGCTCGGCCTGCCGCTCGCGAAGGTGACGCTGGGCGACGAGGTCCTGCCCGCGGTCACGCTCGTGATCGTCTTCAATGCGCTCATCCTGTGGACGCTCGTGACGGTCTCCGTCGAATGGGCGCGCACGCGCGACGTCTCGCCGCAGGGCCTCGCCAGGACGGCCGTCGGCGTGGTCACCAACCCCATCGTCGCGGGGATCATGCTGGGCACCGCATGGGGCGCCACCGGCATCGCGTTGCCCACCGTCCTCGGCGACACGCTGGGCCTCGTCAGCCAGGCGGCGATGCCGATGTCGCTGATCGTGCTGGGCATGGGACTCGCCGAGTACGGCGTCCGCGAGGGCTGGCAGCCGAGCCTCGCACTCGCGGCGCTGAAGCTCGCGGCGTTCCCGCTGGTGGTGTACGGGCTCGCCCGCGCGCTGGCACTGCCGCTGCGCGAGACGCAGGCGGTCGTCATGCTCGCGTCGTTGCCGGTCGGCGCCAACGTGTACCTGATGGCGAAGCAGTTCGGCGTGCTGGAAGGTCCGGTGGCCGCGAGCCTCGTCGTCACCACGCTCGCCGCCGCGATCACCACGCCGCTGCTGCTCACCTGGCTGCACTGAAGCGTCGCGCGGAGCGATCCGTGCATGCGGCGGGCGTCGTGCCGGGACGTCATGCGAAAATGCCGGCGTTCCCGCCACCGATGGATCTCATGCCCGCCGCCAAACCCGCCAAGCTCTATGCCGTTCGCCGCTCGTCGATCCACGGACGCGGCGTATTCGCCACCGCCGACATCCCGCGCGGCACGCGCATCGTCGAGTACAAGGGCAAGCTCTCGACGTGGGACGAGGCCATGGAGCGTCCCGACAGCGATCCGGACGATTCCGCGCACACGTTCCTGTTCGAGATCGACGACGGCCGCGTGATCGACGCCCGCGTGCGCGGCAACGCGGCGCGCTGGATCAATCACTCGTGCGCGCCCAACTGCGTGACGCACGAGGACGAGGACGGCCGCGTCTTCATCGACGCGAAGAAGTCGATCGCCCCCGGCGCCGAGCTCTCCTACGACTACCGGCTCACCATCGACGGCAAGCTCACGAAGGCCGAACGCGCGCAGTACGCATGCCGCTGCGGCACGGCGAAGTGCCGCGGCACGCTGCTCCACGAGAAGCCGAAGAAGGCGAAGAAGGCGAAGAAGCCGGGCCGGAAGAAGGACGCCGCGAAGAAGGAAAAGAAGGCGAAGAAGGACCGCAAGCAGAAGTAGCGCCCGGCGCGATCCCGGTCTCCGGCCCTCCGGATCCGGCGCCTCCGGCCGCGCGCGCCGGTCAGTCCTCGACGAAGCGCGCGAACACCGACACCGGCTCGCGCTCGGTGACGAGCGCGTTCTCCGGCGCGGCGTCGTCGCAGGTGCCCAGCGCCATCCCGCACAGCAGTATTTCCTCCTCCGGGATACCGAGGTGCGCGCGCACGATCCGGTGGAACGGCGTCACCGCCGCCTGCGGGCACGTGTCGAGCCCGTACGCGCGCGCAGCGATCATCACGCCCTGCACGAACATGCCCGCGTCGAGCCACGCGCCCTGCGCCATGTCGCGGTCGAGCGTCACGAACAGCGCGACGGGGGCTCCGAAGAACGCGAAGTTCTTCGCCGCCTGCGCATGTCCTGCCGCGCGGTCGCCCTTCGCGATGCCCATCAGCCCGTAGTAGCTCCACCCGAGTTGCCGGCGGCGCGACAGGTACGGCTCGCGCCAGTGCGACGGGTAGTACGCGTATTCCTCGCGATGTTCCCGCGACCCGCTCGCCTGCGCGTCGTGGGCCGCCAGCAGCGCGGCGGACAGCCGGTCGCGCGCCGCACCGGTCGCCACATGCACCTTCCACGGCTGGCAGTTGGTGCCGCTCGGGGCCCGCGCGGCGAGCGTGAGGATCCCCTCGATGGTGGCGCGCGGCACGGGTGCAGGCAGGAAGCCCCGGACCGAGCGGCGCGACAGCAGCGCGCGCGCGACCGGTATACCGGCGGCGGGCAGCCCTGCGGGCAGCGGAACTTCGGAGCGGGTGGCCATGGAGATGCGGCGAGATGAACGGCGGCAAGTATGCCATCCGGCCACTGCCGTTTCGCAGGCGCCCCGCGCCCGCGTTCATAACCTTAGTCTACGCCAACCATAACAACAATCAATTTGTATTATATGCAGCGCAGCCATAACATACGAATCGTTCTCATTCACAACGCAACTCCTGCGCAACGCGCCGGCACCGCCGGTGCACGACACCCTCGAAAGGGACTCCCCATGAAGACCGTAGGCCAGAAGATCGAAGCATTCAGCGTCGTCGGCGTGAAGCCGAAGTTCAACCGCCACGAGGAAGACGGCGTCTCCGCGTTCGAGCCGCTCAACGAGCAGTCGTTCCCGGGCAAGTGGAAAGTCATCTACTTCTACCCGAAGGACTTCACGTTCGTCTGCCCGACGGAGATCGCCGGGTTCGCGAAGCTCGCGCAGGATTTCGCCGACCGCGACGCCGTCGTGCTGGGCGGCTCCACCGACAACGAGTTCGCGAAGCTGGGCTGGCGGCGCGACCACAAGGACCTTACGAGCCTCAATCACTGGCAGTTCGCCGACACGACCGGTTCGCTGGTCGACCAGCTCGGCGTACGCGACCCCGCCGAAGGCGTGGCGCTCCGCGCGACGTTCGTCGTCGACCCGGACAACGTGATCCAGCACGTGTCGGTGAACAACCTCAACGTCGGCCGCAACCCGGAGGAGATCCTGCGCGTGCTGGACGGCCTGCAGACGGACGAACTCTGCCCGTGCAACCGCTCGGTGGGCGGCGGCACGCTGTAACGACCGGCCGCAGCGCCGCCGCCCGGCGGCGCCGCCCTCCCCCAACGTCAAGGAGCACGACCATGCAATTCATCGCAGCGCTGAAGGACCGGATGCCCGAGTACGCGAAGGACATCAGGCTCAACCTCGACGCGGTCATCGCGCGCTCGAGCCTCACCCCCACCGCGGCGGCCGGGGCCGCGCTCGCGGCCGCGTTCGCCGCGAAGTCGGCGCCCCTGGTGGCCGCGATCCGCGACGATGGCGGCCTCGAACCGGCGCATGTGCATGCGGCGCTCGCGGCCGCCACGCTGATGGGCATGAACAACGTCTGGTATCCGTTCGTCGAGATGGCCGACGACGCGGACCTCGCGACGCTGCGCGCCGAGCTGCGGATGAACGCGTACGCGAACCACGGCGGCGTCGATCGCGCGAGCTTCGAGCTCTACGCGCTCGCGGCGTCGATCGTCGGCAAGTGCGAGTTCTGCGTACGCTCGCACTACAAGCTGCTCAAGGAATCGGGCCTGACCACCGTCCAGCTGCGCGATGTCGGCCGCATCGCCGCGGTGGTGAACGCCGCCGCGCAGGTGGTGGCGGCCGAGTCCCGCGAACTGTCCCCGGCCGCCGAGCGCATCGCGGCCTGACCAGGCGCCGGACCCGGCCGGACCCCGCGGCGGCGCGCATCGCGCGTGCGTTCGCGGGCGCGGGCGGCGCGGCTCGTCGGGCCCCGCGTGCCGCAGGTCCGGGCGCGCGGGCGGCCGCGCGCAGGCCGATTAGAATCGCAGGCATGTCCATCGCACGCCGCAAGCTCGTCGCCATCGCCGCCTTGCTGGGCGCGCTCGCCGCCCCGCCGGCGGGCGCGCAGTTCGCCGGATCGGGGGCCACCGCGATGCCCGGGCTGTCCGCGGTCCCGAAGGCCCCCGACGACCTGCGCCTGCCCGGACACGACCCGCGCCAGTGCGGAACCACGCGCTGGTCCGCGCTGTGCGCGTCGGGCCGCTGGGTCCAGTTCGCGAAGATGGACCTGACGCTCAAGACGCGCGGTTTTTCCGGCGCGTATTCGATGGAGCGGCCCGAGAGCGGCGAAGTGCTGACCACGTATCTCGAGCACACGAGCGAGGGCCGCCGCGGCGGCGAAGTGCTCCTGATCAGCGACTCGGCGTTCGCGTTCCGCACCCGGGAACAGTTGCCGACCGACGACGACATCCTCGACTACATGCTCGGCGCGCCGAACATGGCGATGCAGCTGGCATCGCTGCTGCTCGACCAGGGCGTGCTCGAAGCGCCGTCCGACGTGACGGCACCCCGGACAATCACGGCCGCCAATGCGAAGCAGTTCCTGCGCACCGAAACGCCCACGACCGCCGCGCTGTACGGTCCGCCGTGGCGCATGACCGGCAGCGTGCGGCCGGCGGCCGACGACCGGCTGGCGTTCACGCTGCGGTTCACGTTCCACCCGGTGGCCCCGAACGGCAAGGTCGACGCGGCGCGAACGCAGTCCATCGATATCACCGGTACCGTCGCGTACGCGAACCGGCGCAAGGCGATGCCGGACTCGTTCGACCTGGTCGGCTGGAAGCTCATGCAGGCCGGCGAGCCGTTGCCGGCGGTTTCCACGCTGGCCGAAGCGCGCGCGGCAACGCGCTGATACGCGAGGGGCCGCACGGGCCGAGGGGCGCGTCCGGGTCGCACGACCCGGACGCACGTCGGTGTCGCTTGCGCGGAACCCCCGGCGTGCGCTGCCGCGAGCGCAGGACGCCGGCGGGACTGCAGCGGGCCGCCTCCCCGATCCGGACGACCCGCTGCCGCGGCGCGATTGCGTCCGCGCCGCCCTCGTTTGCCGCGCGCGCGCGCACCCGGCACAATCGAACCCCCGACCTCACGCGCACGCGAGCCCGTCCACGGGACTGCGCCGAAAGCCCCCTCATGGCACGCAAACACCATCATCGGCCGTCCGGTACGACCGTCGTCGTCGAATGCGACTCGAAGGTCCTCGCCGACAATCCGCTCGGGGACCCGCATATCCGCAAACTCGCCGTCTGGCTGCCGCCGGGCTATGACGAGGGACAGGGGCGCGGCCGCGGGCGCCGCTACCCGGTGCTGTTCGACCTCGTGGGCTTCACCGGATCGGGCCTCGCGCACGTCAACTGGCGGCCGTTCGACGAGAACGTGCGGCGAGCGCGCGGCGCGGCTCATCCACGACAGGAAGATGGGACCGGCGATCGTCGTGTTTCCCGACTGCTTCACGTGCCTGGGCGGCAACCAGTACGTGAACTCGAAGGCGATCGGCCGCTATGCCGACTACCTGACGCGCGAACTCATCCCGCTCGTCGACCGCGAGTTCCGCACGCTGGCGTCGCGCGATCATCGCGGCTGCTTCGGCAAGTCCTCCGGCGGCTACGGCGCGATGATCCACGGCATGAAGTATCCGCAGTACTGGGGCGCGATCGGCGACCACTCCGGGCGACGCCTGCTTCGAACTGTGCTACATGCACGACTGGCCGCGCACGCTGAACGAGCTCGACCGCTTCCGCAAGCCGCGCGCGCCGTCCCGGCAAGCAGAAGCCGGTCGCGCCCCCGCGCCAACGGCGCCGACGACGGCCGCGTGCGCCGCTTCCTCGAGCACGTGTGGTCGAAGGAGAAGCTGTCCGACGCCGAGGTCCACGCGCTGATGGAAATCGCGATGGCCGCCTCCTACGACGCCGATGCCACCGCGCCGATGGGTTTTCGCCTGCCGGTCGACCTGGAGACGGGCGAGGTACTGCCCGAAGCGCTGGGCCCGGTGGCGCCGCCACGACCCGGTGAACCTCGTGGCCGAGTACAAGCGCAATCTGAAGTCGCTGCACGGCATCTACATCGACTGCGGCTGGCGCGACCAGTACCACCTGCACTTCGGCGCGCGCATCCTGTCGCGCGAACTCGCCGCGCACGGCATCGCGCACACCTACGAGGAGTTCGACGACACCCACTCGTCGATCGACTACCGGATGGACGTGAGCCTGCCGTTCCTGTATCGCGCACTGAAACCGTGAAGGAGTCCCGCATGGCGCACGCCGTCCGCCCGTCCGTCGCCCGCCGCGCCGGTCTCGCCGCCGCGCTGTTCGCCGTCGGCCTCGCGTTCGCGCCCGGGGCGCTGGCCGACGCCAACGTCACCAATCCGCCGGTGAACAACGCCGACTTCGACCTGGGGTCGGACGCCGTCAAGGCGAAGCAGTGGGACACCGCGGTCTATCATCTGGCCATTGCGGCCAAGGCCGAGCCGGCCAACGCCGACGTGCAGAACCTGCTGGGCTACGCCTACCGGAACCAGCGCAAGTTCGATCTTGCGTTCAAGCACTACAACGAGGCGCTGCGGCTCGACCCGAAGCACCGCGGCGCGCACGAGTACATCGGCGAGGCCTTCGTGCTGACCGGCGACAAGGCGAGCGCGCGGCAGCACCTCGAAGCGCTCGAACGCATCTGCGGCAAGGGATGCGAGGAATACCAGGACCTGGCGCGCGCGATCGCGCAGGCCAGGTAGGCACGAAACAACCGAAGAGGAGTACGCGATGCGTTGGGGCGACATGCGACCGAGCGACAATGTCGAGGACCACCGCGGGTCGGGCGGCGGCGGGCGCATGCTCGGCGGCGGGATGCGATTGTCCGGCGGCGCGCTGATCATCGTCGTGATCGTGAGCCTGCTGTTCGGCGTCAACCCGCTGCAGTTCCTGGGGATGATGGAAGGCGGCGGCCCGGTCGCGCCCGCGCCGCCGGAGGCGCCGCAGCAACGGCTGCCGCAGGGCCCGCCGGGCGCGCAGCCGCAGGCGAAGGCGCCCCCGGCGGATCCGCAGGTGGCGTTCGTCGCGCGCACGCTGGGCGACACCGAGGACGTCTGGACCGAGCTCTTCCGCGCGATGGGCTCGCGCTACGAGCCGCCGAAGCTCGTCGTGTTCAGCGGCATGGACCGGTCCGCGTGCGGCACCGCGCAGACGGCGAGCGGACCGTTCTACTGTCCCGGCGACCGCAAGGTCTACCTCGACACCGCGTTCTTCCAGGAACTGAAGTCGCGCTTCGGCGCGCCCGGCGACTTCGCGGCCGCGTACGTGATCGCGCACGAGGTCGGCCACCACGTGCAGAACCAGATGGGCACGATGCAGAAGTTCGACCAGTCGACCGCGCGGATGGACGCGCGGCAGCGCAATGCGATGAGCGTGCGCCTCGAACTGCAGGCGGACTGCTACGCGGGCGTGTGGGGCTTCTACGCGGCCAAGCGCAACCTCATCGACCAGAACGACGTCGAGCAGGGACTGCGCGCGGCCGCCGCGGTCGGCGACGACACGATCCAGAAGCGTTCGCAGGGCTACGTCGTGCCCGACGCGTTCACGCACGGCAAGGCCGAGCAGCGGATGCGCTGGTTCCGCACGGGGCTCGCCTCCGGCGACCCGCGCACCTGCAACACGTTCGCGGCGAAGGAAGTCTAGGCGTCCGCAAAAGGCGTCCGTGGGGCCTGTGGATGACATGACGTCGGCGTCGCGCCTTTTGCGGCCGGAACTTCCAATGCGAAGTCAGGTGGCCGCCTTGGGGCGCTTAGCGGCACGGCGGCGGCCACCAAGAAGGACTACGAAACAACGAGCGTCATGCGGGGGGCTGCGTGCCCGTAGTGCGTACGCGGTGCGTTTCGCAGATCTTCACAAACCGCTATTTTTTTGCCGGCGCCTTGCCGCCGTCGGCCTGGAACACGACGCGGCGCACGATGCGGTCGTACTCCGCCTCGACCGCCAGCGTCACTTCCTCGCCCTTCGCCGTGAACACGCGGCCCCCCTTGCCGCGGCACGCATTGCGCTCGTACTGGCACGGGCCCATCTCGGGATGGCGGCGGCACAGCTGTTCCACGCGCGGGTCGTAGTCGATCGTCGTCCGCGCCCCGGAAAGTTCGCACACGTAGAGCGGTCCGGGCGGAAAGTCGAGCGATGGCAGCTTGACCCCGGGCGGCACGACGAGCGCGGGCTGGACCGTCATGGCGGGGGTCGAGGGTGCGCGGCGCAGCCGCCTTGGGTGCCGCCGGCGAAGGAGGTTGCGCCTGCTGGCACGCGCCCAGCACCCCCACCATCAGGACGAGGGACAGACCGCGTAGGCGTTCGGACAGGAGCATTCGCATCCCGCCATTATGCGACCCGGGCAGCGCGCGGTGCGCCTCCCCCGGCCGCGAAATTGCGCCGCGCGCATCGACCGCGCGTCCGGTTGCGCGGCGTCAACGTCCGACCCGGGCGGGGCGAAGTTAAAATGACGGATTGACCCTTTCTCGAGGACTCGCCATGTTCGTACGCAAGCTCGCCGCCGCCGCGCTCGCGGTTGCCTTCGCGGTGGCCGAGCGGCGCCGCCGCCGCGCAGACCCCCGCCCCGGCCGCTCCGGCCGCCCCGTCCCCGGCCGCCGCGGCCGCCGCGCAGGCCGCCTGCCCGAAGCCCGATCCGCATCCCGGGCGCCTCGCGTCCGACCAGCGCCGCCGCGGCTGGACGAAGGAGGTGCAGGAGTGGCAGGCGTGCATGAAGACGTATCTCGGTGAGATCGGCGCCAAGGCGGATGCCGCCGTCAAGACCGCAAACGCCGCCGTCGCCGAGTCGAATTCCGCGATCGCCGCCTACAACGCGACGATCAAGGAATACCAGGAGCAGTCCGAAGCGAACCGCTGACGACACGCGGTCCCCGCGAACCCCCGCGCGACCGACGGCCGGCGGGCGAGAGCGTACGACGCAGGCGCGTCGTCGCGGCGCGTATCGCGGTGCCGCGTGCCGCGCTAGGGATTCGCGGGCGTACGATCGATCTGCGTGATCGCACCCTTGATGCACGTGACCACCGTGCGCTCCGGCTCGGCGGTGGTCGGACCCCAGGTCATCCGGGTCACCAGTTGCGCGATCGCCGGATCGTACGCCTCCGCCACGGCTTCCGTCTTGCCCAGCGACTGCGGGAGCCGCCCGCACTCCATGCCCGGGCTCAACGCGGCCCGGACCATCGGCACGTCGCTCGTCGGGGGCGGCGCGCCACCCTGGCCGGCGTCGTTGTAGAACGAAACCACGCCCTTGCGGAAGCCGACCTTGGCATCGAGGTCGCCGCGCCGATACACCCAGACCTCGACCGCGTTCTCGTCGGTACGAGCGCCCCGCATCTCCCTCGGATTGCCGAGCGCACGGATCACGTAGGCGCGCGGCATGCCCGTTTCGACGCGCTTTTCCCTGACGGCGCGTTCCCAGTTGGCACTCATCGCGTCGGTATCGCGCGCGCCGCCGTTGTCGACGGAAATCGCGAGCGGCAGCGCCTTCTGCGACTCGGGGCACGCCTGCTGCTGATAGGTGGTGCGCCCGGACTTGTCGATGCACTTGTTGATCTGCGCACCGGCGGGCGACGCCGCGAGCAGCGCCATCGACGCGGCAACCGCAACGAAGCCCGGCCGCCGGCACGTCGACGTCATTGGACGAGGACCCGCTCGACGTCGGCCACCTTGCCGTCCGCGCACGTGAACGCGGTGCGCATGCGCGGATCGCCTTCCTTCGGCTCGTAGAAATAGCGGACCGCGCCGCTTCCTGCGGGCGCCTGCCGGTCGGCCGCGCCGATCTCGGCGAACACGTGCTCGCAGAATCGCCCGGCGATCACGAAACGGCGATTCTGCGCGCCCTGCAGCGACGGCGCCGGCGTGCCGGTACCGGCCCCGGCCGCCGCGACCGCGGGTGGCGCCGTGCCGTCCGCCGCAGCGCCGTCGCGAACCCACGCGACGTCCCCACCCGCGAACCCGACGCTCGTCGCACCCAGCTTGTCGGCATAGCGCCAGATCTCGGTCGCCCCGTCGCGGGCCGTACCGGGCTTGATCTCCGCCGGGGTTCCGCGCGCGCGCAGCACCCAGCGCTTGGGCATGCCCTTCACGACCTTCCCGTCGCGCGCCGCGCTTTCCCATGCGGAAGTGTCCTCGCGCGTCTCGGCCTTGGGCAACTCCATCGGGCGCCCCGCCTGCCCCGTCGTGCACGGTGAATCCTGGTACGTGATGTTGCCGTCGCGGTCCACGCACTTCACCAGGACCTGGCCGCACGCCGCCGTCGCCACGAACAGCGCCGGCAGCAGTGCCGGCAGCAGCGCCGTGCAGGGGCGAAGCCTGCGCGAACCGGACGGGCGGGAACGGTGAATCATTGCGTTATGATGCCTCATCATGACCCGCGCGGGCACCCGACCGGCCGCGCGACCCGTCGCAGCGCCGCCTCTCCACGCCCATGCCCGCTCGCGCCCTCGCCCAGGCTTCCCCGCCCGGACTCACGCCCGCCGCCGACGACACGGCCCGGGCGATCGCCCGCGCGCTGCGCGACGGCTTCGACCGCCACTACGCGCTGTTCCGCGACTGCGCGCGGGCCGCCCGACGCCACTTCGAAACGCGCAACTGGCGTGCGCTGCGCCACGTCGCCTTCGACCGCATCGATTACTACGATCGCCGCGTCGAAGAGACCGTCGCGCGGATCGAGCGCGAATTCCGGTCGGCCGGCCTCGATGGCAGCGGCACCGACGCGCTGTGGGAGCGCGTGAAGCTCCATTACATCGGCCTGCTGATCGAGCACAAGCAGCCGGAGTGCGCCGAGACCTTCTTCAACTCGGTCTCGTGCAAGATCCTGCACCGCACCTATTTCAACAACCGCTTCATCTTCGTGCGGCCGGCGCTATCGACGGAGCACATCGACGCCGACCCGCCGACGTACCGCAGCTACTATCCGCGCGAGCAGGGACTGCGCGACACGCTGATCGACATCGTGCTCGACTTCCGCCTCGACACGCGCTTTGCCGACTTCCGGCGCGACCTGCGCCACCTGCTCGCGGCGTTCCGCGCGCGCGCGCCGCGTCCGTACCGGACGGAGGCGAACCACCAGGTGCAGGTGCTGTCCACGCTCTTCTTCCGCGACCAGACCGCCTATGCGGTGGGCCGCGTGGTGAACGGCATGACGATGACGCCGTTCGCCGTCGCGATCAGGCATGCGGCCGACGGTCGGCTCTACGTCGACGCGCTGCTCACGGACGAAACGGAACTGGCGCTGCTCTTCTCGGCGAACCGCTCGTATTTCCTGGTCGACATGGAGGTGCCGTCGGCGTACGTGAACTTCCTGCGCGCGATGCTCCCGGACAAGACTGCCTCCGAGCTCTACACGATGGTCGGCCTGCAGAAGGCGGGCAAGAACCTCTTCTACCGCGATTTCCTGCACCACCTCGCGCATTCGCGCGACCGCTTCATCGTCGCGCCGGGCATCCGCGGGCTCGTGATGAGCGTGTTCACGCTGCCGTCCTATCCGTACGTGTTCAAGGTGATCAAGGACCGCATCGCCGCGAGCAAGGACACCGATGCCGCGCGCGTGCGGCAGAAGTACGCGCTGGTGAAGCACCACGACCGCGCCGGCCGGATGACCGACATCCTCGAGTATTCGGATATCGCCTTTCCGAAGAGCCGGATCGCGCCGGAACTGCTGGCGGAACTGAAGGACGTGGCCGCGTCGCAGATCGAGGAGGAAGGCGACCGCGTCATCGTGCGCCACGTCTACATCGAGCGCCGGATGACGCCGCTCAACATGTACCTCGAGGCCGCCGACGACGACCAGCGCCGCCACGCGCTCAAGGACTATGGCGACGCGCTGCGCGAACTCGCCGCCGTCAACATCTTCGCCGGCGACCTGCTGTTCAAGAACTTCGGCATGACGCGCTACGGACGCGTCGTGTTCTACGACTACGACGAAATCGAGTATCTCGGCGACTGCGTGTTCCGGCGGATACCGGCGGTGCCGCCCGGGTTCGACGACATGAGCGGCGAGGTCTGGTATCCGGTCGGGCCCCGCGACATCTTCCCGGAGGAGTTCGGCACGTTCCTGCTCACCGATCCGCGCGTGCGCGAGGCATTCCTCGCGTGCCACGCGGACCTGCTCGACGCGGCATGGTGGCGCGGCGTGCAGGAGACGCTGCGCGGGGGTGAACCGGCCGAGGTGCTGTCCTACCCCAACGACGTGCGCTTCGCGCCCCCCGCGTTCGGCCCCGCCGGCGCCGCACGCCCGTGAGTCCGACCACGCCCCTGCGGGCGGGCCGCCGCCGGGCGCTCGCGCTGCTGGTCGCCGCCGCGGGGACGACCCTGTCCCGCGCGCCGCGGGTCGCCGCGCGGGAGTCTCCGACGCCGACCGCACGGGCGATAGCGCTGCGCGACGAGGCGGTCCGCCTGGGCGACGAGCCGTATGGTGCGGTCGTCGTGAAGGACGGCGCGATCGTCGGCGAAGGCGTGAGCGCCGTGGTACGGCGCCGCGACCCCGCCGCGCACGCCGAGCAGCTGGCGCTGGCCGACGCCGCGGCCCGGCTGCGCACGGCCGACCTGGCCGGGTGCGTGCTCTACGGCAGTTCGCGGCCCTGTGCAGCCTGCGAAGACGCCGCCGCGCGTGCCGGCATCGGGCGGATGTACTTCGGTGCCGAAGCCGCCGATGCGGGCCCTCCGCGCAGGCGCGCCTCCTGACCGGCGCAGGTGCGGCGCATGACCGATTGGTGCGGCAACCGACGGGCGGTCAGCGTGCGCCGCCCGGCGGGTCGAGCCGACCGCCCCTCGGGTCGGGAGGCGCAACCAGCCCCGGCCTGCCCATACTCGCGTTCACAACAAAGACGTCGGCGCGCGTGCGCGGGATGGCGATTCCGCGTACCGGCGCGATCGAGCGGCGCGCACATGCGCGCCGTTCATTCGAGGAAAGGACAGCAGCGTGTTTGCGAGTGCATTCGAACTCTTCCGGATCGGTCCGGGTCCCTCGTCCTCGTATACGGTCGGACCCCAGCAGGCGGCGCTGCGCTTCGTGCACGACCTCTCCGCCGAAGGCCTGCTGCCGCTCACCGCCCGCGTCGAGGCGGAGCTCTACGGAGGACTCGCGTTCGCCCATCGTGAACACGGCAGCGACCGCGCGATCGTCGCCGGGCTCTGCGGCCAGCGCCCCGAACGGTGCAACGCCACCGACCTCGACCACCACCTCGCCCGCGCGCGGGCTGAACGATCGCTGCCGCTGGGCGGCGGGCCGCGCGTGCAGTTCGATCCGAACCACGACCTGCGACATGTGGTGAACCGCACGCTCGCGTACGACGGCAACGCCGTGCGCTTCGTCGCGCGGTCGCCGCGCGGCGACGTGATCGCCTCGCGCGTCTACTTTCCCCAGGCCAGCGGCAGTGTGCTGTCCGACACCGACGCCGCGACCCCGGCCCCGCAACGGCGCGTGCCCTACCCATTCGGCAGCGCCGACTCGCTGCTCGCGGCCTGCCGGACCCAGGGCAAGAAGATCGCGGATCTCGTGCGCGCCAACGAGTGCGCGTACCACAGTCCCGGCGAAGTGCGCGCCGGCATCCTGGCGATCGCCGAGGCGATGCGCGCGGCCGTCGAGCGCGGCCTCAACGCCGACGGGCTCCTGCCCGGTGGCGGCCGGCGCACGGCCTCCGCGTGGGCGGACGCGAGCCGTGCGATGGACGCCGGCGCCGAGGTCCGCGCGTCGGTCTATGCGACCGCCGTCGCCGAGGAGAACGCGGCCGGCGGCCGCGTGGTCGCGGCGCCCTCATCGGGATCCGCCGGGCCTGTCGCGGCGCTGCTCCAGCTCTGGCGCGAGAGCGCGCCGCTCGCGCACGAAGAGCGCACGCAGGACTTCCTGCTGACCGGTGCCGCGGCAGGCAGCGTGCTGCGCGGTGCGGGCGCCGCCAACGTCGGCTGCCAGGGCGAGGTCGGGGTGGCTGCCGCGATGGCCGCGGCCGGCTTCGCGTGCGTGCTGGGCGGCAGCAACGTGCAGATCCTGTTCGCCGCCGAGCGCGCGCTCGCGCCGCACCTGGGCCTCGCCTGCGATCCCCCCGCCGGGCGCATCGAGCAGCCATGCATCGAACGCAATGCGCACGCGGCCACCCGCGCCTACGAGGCGGCGATGGCGGCCGTGCGCATTCCCGCGCCGCGCCTCGGACTCGATGTGCTCGCGCGTTCGCTCGTGGAATCCGGGCGCGGCATGGCGGCGCGCGCCAAGACCGCGTCGATCGGCGGCATCGCGGTCAACGTGGCGGAGTGCTGACGCGGGGGTACGCGTTCCCGGGCCAGGTCCGGGGCCCGCGCACGGTGCTATCCTCACGGGATCGCCTGACGGAGTTGCCCGCATGTCCCGGCCGAACCATCGCCTCCTTCTGCTCACCCTGTGCGCGGCGCTGTTCGTGGCCGCCTGCGAGAATCCCCAGAAGAAGCGCGAGGAGGAACTCGCGAAGAACACGTTCGCGTGCCAGCTGAACGGCGAGCGGTTCGTCGTGCGCTTCGTCGACGGCGAAGCCCGCGTGCTGCTGCCGGGCGCACAGCGCGTCACGCTCTACCAGATCGCGAGCGTCGGCGGGGCCAGCGGCGTGCGCTACAGCAACGGCCAGATGGAACTGCGCGGCAAGGGCGCCGAACTCCAGTGGATCACGGACGGCACGAACACGTCGCTGCGCGACTGCGAGCCGTACGCCGTGTTGCCGCCCGCCAAGTAGGCGGCGGCGGGCGCAGGCACGCGGACAACCTCGCTTGGGCACACGCGACGCCGTGGGCGTCATCGGCGCCGGCGCGATGGGCATGGGCGTCGTCGCCAGCCTGCGCCGGGCCGGCTTCGTAACGCACGTGCGCGACATCCGGCCCGCGGCCGAGGACGAGGCCCGCGCGCTTGGCGCGCTGATCGCCCCGTCGCCCGCCGCCGCGGTCCGCGCATGCGCGGTCACGATCATCCTCGTCGTCGACGCCGCGCAGGTCGATGCCGTGCTGTTCGGCGACGACGGCGTCGCGGACGCGCTGCCCGCGGGCGGCATCGTCGTGCTGGCGTCCACGCTCGATCCCGACTACGTCGCGGCACTCGCGCCGCGGCTCGCTGCCGCCGGCGGCACGCTCGTCGATGCGCCGGTATCGGGCGGGCCGCGCCGCGCGCACGACGGCACGATGACGATGATGATCGCGGGGGAGGACGCGGCGTGCCTGCGCTGCGAACCGGTCTTCGCCGCCATTGCCGGCAAGTCGTTTCGCGTCGGCACGCGCGCCGGCGACGCGGCGAAATTCAAGATCGTCAACAACCTGCTCGCGGCGGTGAATCTCGCGGCCGGGGCGGAGGCGCTCGCGCTCGCCGCGAAGGCGGGGCTCGACCCGGCGGTGGTCGTCGCCGTCGTCAACGCGAGTTCCGGCGGCAGCTGGATCTTCGCCGACCGGATGCCGCGTGCACTCGCCGGGGACTACGCGCCGCGCGCGGCAGCGCGAATCCTCACCAAGGACGTCGGCATCGCCGCCGCCTTCGCGCAACGCCATGGCGTGGCCGCGCCGTTTGCCGCCGCCGCCCACGCGGCATTCGCGGCGACCGTGGCTGCGGGCTTCGGCGATGTCGACGATGCGGCGATCTACGAACATGCGCGGCGCGAGGCCGGGCTTTCCTGACGCATGACCCCGGGTGCGGAGCGCCGTTGTAAGACCCGCCCCGCGACCGCGACTACAATGCACCGACGCAGTTTTCCGCCGGGCGCACGCGCGACGGCTTGGCCATCCCACGACAGGAACTTCCGATGATCTACAACCGGCGTGTTCGACCCACCGGCACCTGGCTTGCCACCGCGGCGCTCGCGCTGGTGCTGGCCGGCGCGGCCCTCGCACAGGCGCCGAAGGCGCCGCCCGGCACGGCGGTCGCGACATTCGCGGGCGGCTGCTTCTGGTGCATGGAGCCGCCCTACGACAAGCTCGACGGCGTGGTCAGCACGACCTCCGGCTACATGGGCGGCGCGCTGAAGAACCCGACCTATGCCGACGTGTCGAGCGGCGGCTCCGGGCACACCGAGGTCGTGCAGGTCGTGTACGACCCGAAGAAGGTGTCGTACGAGAAGCTCCTCGACGTGTTCTGGCACAACGTCGATCCGACGGTGAAGGATCGCCAGTTCTGCGACGTCGGCACGCAGTACCGGACGACGATCTTCGTGCATACGGACGAGCAGCGGAAAGCCGCCGAGGCGTCGAAGGCGGAACTCGACAGGACCAAGCCGTTCAAGGACGCGCTCGTCACGCCCATCGTCGCGGCCACCGAGTTCTGGCCGGCCGAGGACTACCACCAGGACTACTACGTGAAGAACCCCGTTCGCTACACGTACTACCGGACGGGTTGCGGGCGGGACGCGCGGCTGAAGGCGCTGTGGGGGAAGTGACGTCCGCAAATCGCGCGGAAGCAGACCGCTGCGCGGCCCTGCTTCCGCGCGATTTGCGGCCGGTCAGGTCGGCGGGAACACCTTGGGGCGGTCACCTGACTTCGCATTTGCAGTGCCGGTGAGCAAAGGGCGCGACGCCGGCTTCGCGTCAGCCACGGAAAGGGCGGACGCCTTTGGCGAACGTTCCCTAAATGAGTCCGATCGAACTCGCCGCGGCGCCCGCCAGCGTCGATGCGACGATCAGCAGCAGCATCGAGATGCCGATGAACTCCGACTGGCAGCTGCCGCGGACCTTGAGGACGGCCTTCACGCCGAGCCAGTAGACATAGAGCGAATGCGAGAGGCCCACGAGGCCGACGATCGCCATCACGGGCAGCACGAGCGTCGCGCCGGCCAGCATCACCGGCACCGAGCCGTAGGTGGCCACGCGCAGCGCCGCGCGATAGTCGCGGGAACTGCCGTACAACGGTGCGATCAGCACGAAGATCCCGGCGAGCGCGAACACCGACACGATCGTCGCGAAGAGCGTCGTCGCGGCGGCCGCGAAGATCTCGTGCGCGGGGACCAGGTACCCGAGGTCCTCGTCCCACGTGGCGTCGAAATACTTCATGCCGATGTACGTCGCGAGCGGCGCGAGCACCGACAGCGGCAGGATGTAGCGGCGCAGCAGGTCGTCGATCGACGACTGCTCGCGCGCGATGAGTTCCCACTCCCGGGCGGGGCGCAGCACGATGCCGACGAGACGCGCCAGGGCAGGCATCGGCGGATTATAGTCCGGCGCTGCGCGGCGCGCCGTTGACGCGCCCGGCGTGTCCAACCGATACTTCTTCGTCGCGCAGCGACGTTGCCGCGTCCCGTGGCGGCGCATCCGCAGCAGGAGGTTTCCTTGGAAATGAAACGGCTGTCCGGCGGCAGCCTGCGCGCCGCCGGCTACGACGAGCGCGAGAAGGCGCTCGTCGTCGAGCTCACGTCGGGCACGCTGCGCTACACCGGCATCTCCGCCGACCTGTGGCGACGCTTCTCCACGGCGTCATCGCCGTGGAGCTTCTACCGCGACAACATCGAGGAAGAGTACGCGGGCAAACGTATCCGGTAGCTGGAACGTCCGCAAAAGGCGTCCGTCCGGCCTGCGGATGACGTGAGGTCGGCGTCGCGCCTTTTGCGGCCGGCACTTCAAATGCGATGTCAGGCGGCCGCCTTGGGGCGGCCCGGCGGCGGCCGCCATAGAATCTACGAAAGGACAAGTGTCGTGCGGCCGGCTGCGCGTAAGTCGTCCGGCTGCGGGGTTTGCGCAGGGCTTCCCCAGCCGCGCATGCGGGGACCAAACGCGCAGACCGTAGACACATACCAGCGTCGCGGGCGCGCAGCCGAAAAGCCGCGCCGGAGTTCTCCGGCGCGGCGCCCGCCGGCGACCCGGCGTTACTGGATCGTCAGCTTGCGGCCGGCAACCTGCGCCTTCTTGGCGAGGGTGAGTTCCAGCACGCCGCCTTCGTACTTCGCCTGGCTCGTCTGCTCGTCGAGTTCGACCGGCAGCACGAAGCTGCGGTACACGGAACCGTAGTAGCGTTCGCTGCGCAGCACGCGGTCGCCTTCCTTCTGTTCCGTCTCGCGCTTGATCTCGGCGGCGATCGTGACCTGGTTGCCTTCGATCGTCACGTGGATGTCTTCCTTCTTCACCCCCGGCACTTCGGCATGCACGACGAACGCGTCGGGCTTCTCGGTGACGTCGACCTTGATCGGCGCGGCGGCTTCGCGCGTATCGCGGACGGGCTTGAAGAAGCCGCGGACCAATTCGTCGAATCCGGCGTCGGCAAACGGTCCGTAGACCTGCAGTGCATTCATGGCAATTCTCCTTGGGTTCGGCAATGGCGTTGAAATGGGCGGGCGGGCGCCTGCGTTGACAACGCGCAAGGCGGCTGCCGTCCGGTAGTGCGAATCTAGGGTCGGCGGCGCGGGTTTCAAGGGGGTGGCCCGGTCACGGGCCGCTTGCCTTTTCGGCGCCCGCGTCCGACGATGAAGGTCCCGCGCCGACGGCCCCCGGCGGCGCGACGGACAGGAGAACCGGCAATGACCGCATCACTCTCGGCGAACGAACGCACGACCCTGGTCGCGGCCCTCGAGGCGCGGCGGCGCGTCGTCCGCGCCGAACTCACGGCCAAGCTCAACACGCAGGAAAACCCCGCGCTGCTGGGCTTGCGCAACCGGATGGAGGAGACCGACGACTGGGCAGTCGCGGATCTCGAGACCGCGCTCGACGTGGCCGAAGTTTCACGCGATGCGAGCGAACTGTCCGAGATCGAGGCGGCGCTCGCCCGGGTGGCGGCCGGCACCTACGGCGAATGCATCGAGTGCACCGCGGCGATCCCCCATGCGCGCCTGCATGCGACGCCGTCCGCGTCGCGCTGCATCGCCTGCCAGGAACGGCTCGAAGCGTCGACCCGCCGCGGTCCCGCCACGCTCTGACCCGCACCGACGCGCACTGACCCGCCGCACGACCGTGCGGCCCCCGCCCCCGCGCCGAGTGCGTCGCGTTGTCGACCGTCCGGAGCCCGGGGCCGTCCCGGCGTTCGGTTAGAATGGGTTGCACGCGCATGTTCGCGGCGCTCGCGCAAGCGCCCCTCCCTTTTTCGAGATCAACGCTGCCATGAACTACCGCCGGCTCGGCCGTTCCGGATTGAAGGTGAGCGAGCTGTCGTTCGGCTCGTGGGTCACGTACGGCAACCAGATGGGCGCGGACGCCGCGCGCGAGTGCATGGCGGCCGCGTACGACGGGGGCGTCAACTTCTTCGACAACGCCGAGGTGTACGCGAAGGGCGAGTCGGAACGCATCATGGGCGACGTGCTGAAGAAGGCCGGATGGCGGCGTGCCTCGTACATCGTCTCGACCAAGTTCTTCTGGGGCATCCACGACGGCCCGAACGAGAAGTCCACGCTCAACCGCAAGTACCTGATGCAGGCGATCGACGGTTCGCTCGCACGCCTCTCGCTCGACTACGTCGACCTCGTGTTCTGCCATCGGGCCGACCCCGACACGCCGCTCGAGGAAACCGTGTTCGCGATGTCGGAGATCGTGAGCTCGGGCAAGGCGCACTACTGGGGCACGTCGGAGTGGACGGCGGCCGAGATCGCGGCCGCGTGGCACATCGCCGACAAGCATCACCTGCACAAGCCGGTGATGGAACAGCCGCAGTACAACCTGTTCCACCGCGAGCGGGTCGAGCACGAGTACGCGCGGCTCTACGCGGACCTGGGGCTCGGCACCACGATCTGGAGCCCGCTCGCGTCGGGTCTCCTGACCGGCAAGTACAACGACGGCGTGCCCGCGGACTCGCGCGGCGCGGTCAAGGGCTACGAGTGGCTGGCCGAGCGGCTGACCGACCCCGCGAAGATCGCGAAGGTGAAGCTGCTGGCGCCCGTCGCCTGCGACCTGGGCTGCACGCTCGGGCAGATGTCGCTCGCGTGGTGCCTCAAGAATCCCAACGTGTCGACGGTGATCACGGGCGCGAGCCGCGTCGCGCAGGTGCACGAGAACCTGAAGGCGCAGGACGTCGTGGGCAAGCTCACGCCCGACGTGATGGCGCGCATCGACGCGATCCTCGCCGGCTGACCCCATGCCGCGCACCGCGCCCCTCCGCTTCGACCCATCGAGCCGCCGCGCGGCATGAGCGACGATGGCCGCGCGCCGCTTCCTCGCAGTGCTCGCCGCGGCGTGGCCGGGACTCGCGATGGCCGCGCTCTTCGGTAGCCTCTTCGCCGGTTCGCCGCCGTCCGACCTGGGCGCGCGCGACGGCCGGCTCGCGCCCTGCCCCGCGAAACCCAACTGCGTGTCGAGCCAGGCGGCCGACCCCGACCACCGGATCGCCCCGCTGCCGCTCTCCGGTGATGCCGCCGGGGCGATGGTCACGCTGGCGAAGGTCGTCGCCGCGCAGCCGGGTGCGTCCGTCGTCACGCGCAACGACCGCTACCTCTACGCGACGTTCGCGACGCCGCTGATGGGCTTCGTCGACGACGTCGAGTTCGTCGCCGATCCCGCGCGGGGCGTCATCGACGTCCGTTCGGCGTCGCGGCTCGGCCACAGCGACCTGGGCGTCAACCGCAAGCGCGTCGAAGCGCTCCGCGCAGCGTTCGCGGAGGCGACGCGATGAATCCGCATGCGCAGCTGGCTGGAGGAGCAGCGCTCCGCGTTCCTCTACCGCGCATGTGCGAAAGCCGAATCGGGCACCGTGCGCGCCGAGCTCTTCCTGCGCCTCGCCGGCGAAGCGCTCGCGCAGGCGGCGATCTGGCGCGCGCAGCTGACCGCACGCGGGCACCCGCCGCCGCCGCCCTACGCGCCCGACCCCCGCGCGCAGCTCGTCGCGCGGCTCGTCCACTGGTTCGGTCCGCGGCGCATGAAGCCCGTGCTGTCCGCGATGAAGGTGCGCGGCATGTCTGTCTACGCGACGTCGCTCGGCACCGACTCCGGCCACGCGGTGCCGACGGCGACCGGCAACGTGGAGTTCCGCCACCGCAACCTGGGCGGCGGCGGCAACCTGCGCGCCGCGGTGTTCGGCGTCAACGACGGCCTCGTGTCGAACGCGAGCCTGATCCTGGGCGTCGCGGGTGCGAGCGGCGACGCGCGGCTCGTCCTCATGTCGGGCGTGGCGGGCCTCGCGGCCGGCGCCTTCGCGATGGCCGCCGGCGAGTACGTGTCCGTGCGTTCGCAGCGCGAGCTGTTCGAGCACCAGATCGCCCTCGAGCGCGACGAGTTGAAGCAATACCCGGAAGCCGAGGCCCAGGAACTGGCGCTGATCTACGCGGCCAAGGGCCTGCCGCAGAAGGAGGCCACGCGGCTCGCGAAGCAGATCGTCGCGGATCCGGAGCATGCACTCGACACGCTGGCGCGCGAGGAACTGGGCTTGAACCCCGCCGAACTGGGTTCGCCGGTCGGCGCCGCCTGCGCGTCGTTCGTCGCGTTTGCCGCGGGTGCGGCGCTGCCGCTGCTGCCGTTCCTGCTCGCAACGGGACCGCGGGCACTGGGGTGGGCCGTGGGCGTGACCGGCGTCGCGCTGTTCGCGATCGGCGCGACGCTGTCGCTCTTCACCGGCCGCAGCGCGTGGTATTCGGGCGCGCGCATGCTGGCGCTAGGCGCCGTCGCCGGCGGCATCACCTACGGCATCGGCCACCTGTTCGGTGTCGCGCTCGGCTGACCGCGGCGTCCGCGGCGGTCCCGCCCGCCCGGATCGTCGCTCGCCGCGCACTGCCGCCGGGGGCGGCGCGCATCCATCCGGCGCCAGTGTCCATCCCACCCCGTCGGGCGCTCCCACGGTCGTACTGAAGGCCGGTCGCGAGCGATCGCTCGTGCTGCGGCATCCCTGGATTTTCTCCGGCGCGATCGAACGCATCGAGGGCACGCCCGGCTGCGGGGAGACCGTCTCGGTCGTCGGCGCGGACGGCGGCTGGCTCGCGCATGCCGCGTACTCGGAAACCTCGCAGATTCGCGCCCGCGTCTGGTCGTTCCGGCCCGAGGACACGATCGACGCCGCCTTCTTCGCACGCGCCGTCGCGGCGGCCGCCCGGGCCCGCGCGCCGATGCTGGATGCGAACCACACGGGCGCGCGCATCGTGCATGGGGAATCGGACGGACTCCCCGGCGTGATCGCGGATCGCTACGGCGACGTCGTCGTGCTCGCAGTGCCTGTCGGCCGGCGCGGAACGCTGGCGCGACGCGCTCGCGCATGCGCTTGGCCGACATCGCGGGGGTGCGCTGCGTGTACGAGCGCTCCGACGCCGACGTGCGCACGCTCGAGGGCCTGCCGCCGCGCGCGGGCACGCTGCTCGGCACGCTGCCATCGCCGGTGACGCTGGTGGAGGACGGCCTGCACTATGACATCGACCCGCAGGGCGGACAGAAGACCGGGTTCTACCTCGACCAGCGCGACAACCGGCGCCTGGTGCGCGAGCTCGCGCGCGGCGCGCGCGTGCTCAACGCGTTCTGCTACACCGGCGGCTTCACGCTCGCCGCACTCGCGGGCGGCGCCGCGCGCCGTGACGTCGATCGACAGTTCGGCCGACGCGCTCGCGCTGGCGCGCGCGAACCTCGCGCGCAATCCCGCGCTCGCGGCGCAGTGCCAGCACCTGGATCGAGGCGGATGCGTTCGCCGACCTGCGGCGGCTGCGCAACGAGGCGGCGGCGTTCGACCTGATCGTGCTCGACCCGCCCAAGTTCGCGCCGACCGCCGCGCATGCCGAGCGCGCGTCGCGCGCGTACAAGGACATCAACCTGCTCGCGCTCAAGATGCTCGCGCCGGGCGGCTTGCTGCTCACGTTCTCGTGTTCGGGCGGTGTCTCCGCCGACCTGTTCCAGAAGATCGTCGCCGGCGCGGCGCTCGACGCCGGCGCCGATGCGCAGATCCTGCGCCGGCTCGACCGCCAGCGCCGACCATCCGGTCGCGCTCGCGTTCCCGGAAGGCGACTACCTGAAGGGCCTCGTCATCCGCAAGCGCTGACGGGCGCGCGAGGACGCAGGCGCACGGCATGCATGTCAGCCGCGCACAAAAACAAGGCCGCAAAGGGCTTGCACCCTCGCGGCCTTGTCAGCCTCGACCGGATGGACAGGAGACATCCGGTCGTGTTTGGTAACTCGTTCCTGCGCTAGCTGCCCTTCATGCACTCGCTCTGGGCCTTGGCGCGCTCTTCCTTCGCCAGTCCGGCCGTCTTCTTGTTGCACATCGCCATCTTGCTTTCGGGCTTCGCGGGTTCCGCGGGCTTGGCCGACAGGCAGGTCTTCATGAACGCCTTGCGGTCGTCGCCCTTCTTGTCCCCGCCTGCGTGTTGCAGGCCTTCATCTTGTCCTGCTGCGTATTGCTGTCGGCCGCGTAGGCCGGGGCGGCAACGGCGCATGCGCCGGCGACCAGCACTGCCAGTAACGTCTTCATCTGCTGACTCCCCTCCGGATATCCTGCAGTGGCGGGCCGGCATCGCACCCGTCGCAGACTGTAGTTGTAGAAACCCTTGCAAGTCCTTCAAAACCCAGTCTACGGCATCCCTAACGCGCGAAGCAACGGTTTCGCGGACAGGGGCCGCGAGACTGTTGCGTCGGCACCCTGTCGCACCGCACCAACCCGGACGCCGCCGCCGTTCGCAGTGCGGCAAAAATGCGGTAATATCTTGTTTTGGTTAATTTTTGTCGCGAAAGGCTGCCGCCCGTGCCCACCTCCACCGCCCACCGTCCACGACCCGGCAGCGGCGCCTCGCCGGCGCCCGCGCGCCCGATCGACGACACCCGGATCACCGAGATCTCGGAGCTCTCCCCGCCTTCGCACCTGCTGCGCGAATTCCCGGCCTCGGAGCGTCCGGCCGCGACCACCTTCGAAGCACGGCATGCCATCCACCGCGTGCTGCATGGCGCCGACGACCGCCTGCTGGTCGTCGTCGGCCCCTGCTCCATCCACGACTACGACGCCGCGATCGACTACGCGACGCGGCTCGCGGCGCTGCGCCAGGAACTGTCCGATCGCCTCATCGTCGTGATGCGCGTGTATTTCGAGAAGCCGCGCACGACCGTCGGCTGGAAGGGTCTCATCAACGACCCGCGGCTGGACGACAGCTTCCGCATCAACGAGGGCCTGCGGCTCGCGCGCCGCATCCTGCTCGAGATCAACGAGCTCGACGTGCCCGCCGGCACCGAGTACCTCGACATGATCACGCCGCAGTACATCGCCGACCTGATCGCCTGGGGCGCGATCGGCGCGCGGACCACCGAGAGCCAGGTGCATCGCCAGCTGGCGTCGGGTCTCTCGTGCCCGGTCGGCTTCAAGAACGGCACCAACGGCGACGTGCGCATCGCGGTCGACGCGATCAAGGCCGCGGCCGCGCCGCACCACTTCCTGTCGGTGACCAAGGGCGGGCACTCGGCGATCGTGCATACGGCGGGCAACGAGGACTGCCACATCATCCTGCGCGGCGGCAAGGCGCCCAACTACGACGCCGCCAGCGTGGATGCCGTCTGCCAGGAACTCGCACAGTCGGGGCTCGCCGCGCGCGTGATGATCGACTGTTCGCATGCGAACAGCCAGAAGCAGCACGACCGGCAGGTGGACGTCGCGCGCAGCGTCGCGGCGCAGGTGGCGGCCGGCGACGCGCGCATCTTCGGCCTCATGATCGAAAGCCACATCAATCCCGGGCGCCAGGACCTGGTCGCGGGCCAGCCGCTCGAATACGGCGTGTCGATCACCGACGCGTGCATCGGCTGGGACGCCACCGTGGAGACGTTGCGCATGCTGGCGGACGCGGTGCACCAGCGGCGTCTCAAGCACACCGACGAAGCGTGACGCGGGGGCCCGTGGCACCCGCCCGCTCCGCCACGGCGCCGTCCCCGCCGGTGGAGACCGAACTCAAGTTGCGCATCGCGCCGGACGCGATCGCCGCGCTGATGCGCCATCCGGCGCTGCTTGCGGTCAAGCGCGGCCGCACGCACCGCTCGCGGCTCGTCTCCACGTACCACGACACCGACGACGGCCTCCTCGCCGGCGCGGGCATCGCGCTGCGCCTGCGGCGCGACGGGCGCCGCTGGCTGCAGACCGTCAAGGGGCCGGCGGCACCCACGCGCGCCGGCGGCATGAGTGCCCGCGCCGAATACGAGTGGCCGGTGGCGGGTGCGCACCTCGATCCGCTGCGGTTCCCCACGACGCCGTTCCGCCGCGACCTGCGCCGTGCCGAGCAGAACGGATTGGGGCCCCGGTTCGTGACCGACTTCGTGCGCACGATCGTGCCGGTTGCATTCGCCGACAGCACGATGGCGCACCTGTGCATCGACGTCGGCGAGGTGCGCACGGACGACGGCGGAGCGCCCCTGCGCGCACCCATCCACGAGATCGAGCTCGAGCTCGAGGCCGGCAATCCCGCGCGGCTCTACGAACTCGCCTACGCGCTCGCCGCCGACATTCCGCTGGCGTTCGAGCCCGCGAGCAAGGCCGAACGGGGCTATGCGTTGCGGCATCCGGTGGCGCCTGCGCCCGTGCGCGCGGTCGAGGCGGACCTGCCCGCGCGCTGCACGGCCGCGGAGGCCTTCGCCGCGTTCATCCGCTCGTGCCTCGACCAGGTCGAGCGCAACGCGGACGGCGTCGTCCACGACGACGACCCGGAGTGGATTCACCAGATGCGCATCGGCGTGCGGCGGCTCCGCGCATGCCTGTCGCTCGCGCGGAAGGGGATCGCGCCGGCGCGCATCGAGCCGATGCGGGTCGAGTGGCGCTGGTTCGCGCAGGCGCTGGGGCCGGCGCGGGACCTCGACGTGTTCACGTTGTCGACGCTGCCGGCCTTCGCGGCCGCCGTCGGGCGCGACAACCACTCGCAGCCGGTCTCCGATGCGCTCGCGACGCTCGCCGCGCGGTCTGCGGAGCGGCGCCACGACGCGCGCGTGCTCGCGCGCGCGGCAGTCGCGTCGCCGCGCTTCGTGCAACTCGTGCTGTCGGCCGCGCACCTCGCGGCAACCCTCCACGTGGATGCGCCCAGGGACGCGTCGGGCCACGCGAAGCTCGCGCGGTCCGCGCGCGCGTTCGCGCGGCCGTTGCAGAAGCGGCGGCACCGCGACCTGCTGGCGCTCGGCGCCGACCTCGCCCACACGACGCCGCAGGGGCGGCACGCCGCGCGGCTGGCGGCGAAGAAGCTGCGCTACGCAGCCGAATTCTTCGCGTCGCTCTATCCAGGGCAAGCGCACGCGCAACTACCGCAAGGCGCTCGCCGCGCTGCAGGAGGAACTCGGCTTGTGGAACGACGCCGCGGTCGCGGCACGGCTCGCCGCCGAACTGGCCGGCGCCGAATCGCCCGCGGCGGCCGCGTTCTCGGGCTGGGCCGCCGCGCGCGGCGCCGAGCGTGCCGCCATTGCTCGCCGCGGCGTGGAACCGGTTCGCCAACGATGCGGCCGTACTGGTCGCATCGCTGATCGTCGCACGTTCTCGCCCGCGAGGAATCCCGATGCTCGAATCCGCCGAAGTCGGCCACTGCGTCGCCAAGTCCGTCTACGCGCGCGAGGAGCCGAAGCTGCGCGAGGCGCTCCTCAACCACCAGTTCGCGCTGGGCGCCGCCGGCCGTGGGCCGGTGCTGCTGCTCGTGAGCGGCGTCGAAGGCGGCGGCCGCGGCGAGACGGCGAACAAGCTCAACGAGTGGATGGACCCGCGCCACATCCGCACGCACGCGTTCGGCCCGCGCAGCCCCGAGGACCGGATGCGCCCGCTCGCGTGGCGCTATTGGCGCCGCTTGCCGCCGCGCGGTTCGATCGGCATTTTCATGAACGCGTGGTATCGCGAGCTGGTCGTCGCGCGCGCGCTGTCGCGCATCTCGTGGTCGGCGTTCGACGGGATGCTGCACGAGATCCGTCAGTTCGAGCAGATGCTCACCGCCGAGGGCGTCGTGCTGCTCAAGTTCTGGATGCACCTGTCGCGCGAGGACCAGACGGGCGCGGCTCAAGTCGCTCGCGTCGCATTCGGACACGCGCTGGCGCGTGACCGCGGAGGAACGCAAGGCGCTGCGCATGTACGGCAAGTTCCACGACACGTGGGAGCACACGCTGCGCGAGACGTCGATCGCGACGGCGCCGTGGTACGTGGTCGAGGGCAAGGACGAGCGCTACCGGATGCTGACGGTCGGCAAGATCCTGCTGGCGGCGCTGGAGAGCGTCAACGCCGACGCGCGGCCGCCGCCGCCGCCCGCGGTCGCGCCGGCGCCGTCGGTGATCGGCAACGTCGCGCTGATCCGCAACCTCGACCTGAAGCAGCGCCTCGACGAGGCGAGCTACGAGCGGCAGCTGCGCAAGTACCAGCTGCGGCTTGCGCTGCTGACGCGCGACAAGCGCTTCCGCGACCGGTCGCTGGTCCTCGCGTTCGAAGGCTCCGACGCCGCCGGCAAGGGCGGCGCGATCCGCCGCGTCACCGGCGCGCTCGACGCGCGGCAGTACGTGATCGTGCCGGTCGCGGCGCCGACCGAGGAAGAGCGCGCGCAGCCCTACCTGTGGCGGTTCTGGCGCCAGGTGCCCGCGAAAGGCGGGCATCACGCTCTTCGACCGCACCTGGTACGGCCGCGTGCTGGTCGAGCGCGTCGAGGGCTACTGCACGCGTGCCGGACTGGATGCGCGCGTACGACGAGATCAACCAGTTCGAGAAGCAGCTCGTGCACTCGGGCGCGATCGTGTGCAAGTTCTGGCTGCAGATCAGCAAGGCCGAGCAGCTGCGCCGCTTCGAGCTGCGCAAGAAGACGCCGTTCAAGCAGTTCAAGATCACGGCCGGACGACTGGCGCAACCGCAAGAAGTGGGGCGCGTACGAGCAGGCGGTTGCGGACATGGTCGACCGCACGTCGACCGAGCTCGCGCCGTGGACGCTGGTCGAGGCGGAGGACAAGCGGTTCGGGCGCGTGAAGGTGCTGCGCGGAATCGTCGGTGCGCTCGAACGGGCGCTGGCGTGACGTGACCGCGGCGGTGCCCGGCGGGGCGATGTCCGCCCCCCCGCCGTTCGCCGGCCCCGCGTGGCTGCCGGGCGGGCACGCGCAGACGATCTATCCGTACTTCCTGCGCCGTCCGCCCGTCGCCTACCGCCGCGAGCGGATCACCACGTCCGACGGCGACTTCTGGGACTTCGACTGGATGGACGGCCGCGGCGCGCGCGCCGACGCGCCGCTCGTGGCGGTGTTCCACGGTCTGGAAGGCGGCGCGCAGTCGCAGTACGCGCTGCAGCTGATGACGCTGCTCGCCGCGCAGGGCTGGCGCGGCGTCGTCCCGCACTTCCGTGGCTGCGGCGGCGATCCCAATCACCTGCCCCGTGCCTACCATTCCGGCGACCACGAGGAGATCGCAGGGATGCTCGCCGCGATCCGCGCGCGCATCGCGCCGGAAGCGCCGCTCTACGCGCTCGGCGTTTCGCTCGGCGGCAGCGCGCTCCTCAACTGGATCGGACGCATGGGCGCGGCCGGCACGCGGACGCTCGTCGCCGCGGCGACCGTGTCGGTCCCGCTCGATCTCATGGCGTCCGGCATCGCGATCGGCCAGGGCCTGAACCGCATCTACACGTGGCATTTCCTGACCACGCTGAAGCCGAAGGCGCTGGACATCGCGCAACGCTTTCCCGGCCGGCTCGACGCGCCGCGCATCGCGCGCGCGCGCACGATGTGGGACTTCGACGACACCGTCACCGCGCCGTTGCACGGATTCGCCGGTGCCGACGACTACTGGACGCGCGCGTCGTCCAAGCCCTGGCTGCGCGAAGTGCGCGTACCCACGCTCGTGCTCAATGCGCGCAACGACCCGTTCGTGCCGGCCGCATCGCTGCCGGGACCGGACGAGGTCTCCGCCGCCGTGCGGCTGGAGCAGCCCGCGACCGGCGGACACGTCGGCTTCATGACCGGTCCGGCGCCCGGCCGCCTCGACTGGCTGCCCCGGCGCGTGTTCGCGTGGTTCACGCAAGGGACGTGACCCGCGGCGGCCGCCTCCGCCGAATCGTGAGAAACTAGGCCCATCCGCAACGCCTTACGGTGTCCACCGACATGCTCCCTCGCGAAATCTTCAAGGCCTACGACATCCGCGGCATCGTCGGCCGCACGCTCACCGCCGACGTCGTGCGCGCCGTTGGCCGCGGCCTTGGTACGCTCGCCCTCGAGCAGGGACGCGACACGTTCGCGATCGGCCGCGACGGCCGCCTGTCCGGCCCCGAGCTTGCCGGCGCACTGAGCGACGGCCTGCGCGCGGCGGGTGCCAACGTGATCGACCTCGGCATGGTCGTCACGCCGATGACGTATTTCGCCGCGCACGAGCTTGGCACCGGCTGCAGCGTGATGGTCACGGGCAGCCACAATCCGCCGGACTACAACGGGCTCAAGATGGTGGTCGCCGGCGGCACGCTCGCGGGCGACGACATCCAGGCCCTGCGCGAGCGGATCGACGCCGGCCGCCTCGCCTCCGGCGCCGGCACCTACCGCACGCACGACATCGGCCCGACCTACGTCGAACGCATCGTCGGCGACGTGAAGCTCGCGCGGCCGATGAAGATCGCCGTCGACTGCGGCAACGGCGTGGCCGGCGCCTATGCGCCGACGCTCTTCCGCAGGATGGGCTGCGACGTCGTCGAACTGTTCTGCGACGTCGACGGCAACTTTCCCAACCATCATCCGGATCCGTCGCAGCCCAAGAACCTGGTCGACCTGATCCGCCGGCTCGAAGAGGGCGACTGCGAGCTGGGACTCGCGTTCGACGGCGACGGCGACCGGCTGGGCGTGGTCACCAAGGATGGCCACGTCATCTATCCCGACCGCCAGCTGATGCTGTATGCAGCCGACCTCCTGGCCCGCGTGCCCGGCGCCACGGTCATCTACGACGTCAAGTCGACGCGCAACCTGAAGCCGTGGATCACGCGGCACGGCGGCGTGCCGCTGCTGTGGAAGACCGGCCACTCGCTCATCAAGTTGAAGATGAAGGAGACGCATGCGGCGCTCGCCGGCGAGATGAGCGGCCACACGTTCTTCGGCGAACGCTGGTACGGCTTCGACGACGGCCTCTATGCCGGCGCGCGCCTGCTGGAGATCGTGTCGCGCGACCGCGACCCGTCCGCCACGCTCAAGGCCTTGCCGGACGCGCTGTCCACGCCCGAGCTCAACATCGCGTGCGCCGAGGGCGAACCGCACGCGCTGGTCGCGCGGATGCAGGAGACCGCGAAGTTTCCGGGCGCCGACGACGTGATCCGCATCGACGGCCTGCGCGTCGAATACCCGGACGGCTTCGGCCTCGCGCGCGCGTCGAACACCACGCCGGTCGTCGTGCTCCGCTTCGAGGCGGACAACGCCGCCGCGCTCGCCCGCATCCAGGCGGAGTTCCGGCGCGTGCTGAACGAGGCGAAGCCGGGCGTCGTGCTGCCGTTCTGACGATGGACCCCGCCACGTCAGGTTGCACGTTCACGCACGCGCACGACGGCATCGACTGGGTCGCGCTCAAGCGGGACCTCGCGGCGGACGACTTCGACAACGGCCGCACGCCGGCGCAGCTCGAGCGGTCGTTCCGCAACAGCGCCGTGGCAGTCTACGCATGCGACGGCGACCGCGTGATCGGCAAGGCGCGGGCGCTGTCCGACGGCGTGTGCAACGCCTACGTGGTCGACCTGTGGACGCAGTCCGCCTACCGGCGCCGCGGCGTCGGCCGCCACATGCTCGAAGCGCTCTGCGCGCGCCTGCCCGGCCAGCACGTGTGCCTGTGGACCGACGATGCCCCGGCGTTCTACGCGGCGAGCGGCTTCGCGGCGCGCGGCACCGCGTTCGAGCGCGTGGTCGGGCAATGGCTCGACCCCACGATCCGGTGACGCCATGCTGACGCTCGCCGACGTCGAAGCCGCGCGCGCCCGGATCAAGGGTGGCATCTACGAATCCCCGTGCGTCGAATCGATCCCGCTGTCGCAGCTCACCGGCGCGCACATCTACTGCAAGCTCGATTACCTGCAGCGCACGGGCAGCTTCAAGGAGCGCGGCGCGCGCAACGCGCTGCTGCAGCTGACCGACGCGCAGCGCGCGCGCGGCGTGATCGCCGCGTCGGCGGGCAATCACGCGCAGGGCGTCGCGTATCACGGTGGGCTGCTCGGCATCCCGGTGACGGTCGTGATGCCGAAGTTCGCCGCGCTCATCAAGGTCACCAACTGCCGGCAGCTCGGCGCGCAGGTGATCCTGCACGGCGGCGACCTCACCGAGGCGCGCACGCACGCGGAGGCGCTCGCCCGGCGCGACGGCCTCACCTTCCTGCATCCGTACGACAACCTCGACGTGATGGCGGGCCAGGGCACGATGGGACTCGAGATCCTCGAGCAGACGCCGGACCTCGACGCCATCGTGGTTCCCGTCGGCGGCGGCGGACTGCTCGCAGGGGTGGGCACCGTGATCAAGGCGAAGCAGCCCGGCGTGCGGGTGATCGGCGTCGAGCCCGCCCACGCGGCGTGCTTCACGGCTGCGCTCGCGGCGGGCCATCCGGTCACGGTGCCGGTCTCGCCCACGCTCGCCGACGGCCTCGCGGTGGCGTTGCTCGGCACGCATCCCTTCGCGCGGCTGCGCGAGGTCGTCGACGAAGTGGTGACCGTCGACGAGGCGAGCATCGCGCTGGCGATCCTGCGCCTCATCGAACTCGAGAAGAGCGTCGTCGAAGGGGCGGGCGCCGCGCCGCTCGCCGCGTTCCTCGCCGGCAAGCTCGATGCGCTCCGCGGGAGGAAGGTCGTGCTCGCGCTGTGCGGCGGCAACATCGACCTCACGATCCTCGACCGCGTGATGGAAGTGGGGCTGGTCGCGGACGGGCGCCTGTCGCGGTTCACCGTCTCGATCAGCGACCGGCCGGGCGGACTCGCGCGGCTCGCCGAGGTGATCGCGTCGACGGGCGCATCGATCAACGAGATCGTGCACGATCGCGCGTTCTCCGGACCCGACCTCTCCGCCGTGCGCGTGATCTGCGTCGTCGAGACAACGGGGCACGCGCACGTGCGCGAGCTGCACGACGCGCTGGCGGCCGCCGGCGTGCGCGTCGTCGGCTAGGCTCGCCGCGCGCGCGGACGCGAGGACTGCCCCATGGGCTTGGCCGCTTGCGCTACCTCTACCTGCATGCGGACGGATCCACGCCGCCGCCGACATCCATCGCGATGCAGTAGGGACCGGCATAGGCGCCGGCCGGCTTGATACCGCCGCGCACGCTCTCGTTCATCACGCAGTCCGGAAAGCTCGACGCCTTCCCTTCCCACTGCGTACAACTGCCGCCGTGCGCCGCGACTGCGCTGTTGTAGGCGCGGCCGACGCATACGCCCCACGCCTGCGTGTTGACCGGTCCTGCAGCCTCGCATTGCGGGCCGTAGGTTTCGGCTGCCCGCACCGCGAGCCGGGGCAGGTTCGGCGCGGGCGTCGCGCATCCCGTGAGCAGGACCGCGAACGAACCGACGGCAAGCCACTTCCCGCAGATCATCGCGCGGCCTAGCATCCCGGAACAGCGCTGCATCGCAATCCTCCACCGGCCACTCGATCAGGACTCAAGTTGACCGCGCCGGCCCTTACGGTGTCAATGCGCGCCGGGGATTGGCGGGTCCCGGCACGCCGTCCTGGCGCCGCCAATGTCCATCGTCGTCCGGTACACTTGCCGCCGGTCGGAATCTCCTGCTGCCGGAATGTCCACGGAACCGTTCCCAGGGCCCCCGGGTCCATTGCGCACCATGTCCACCCCTCGCCCAATCCGCAGTCTTGTCGCGGCTACCGCCTGCGCGCTCGTCCTGGCCGCGGGGCCCGCCTGCGCCCAGTCCGCCCCGAAGGGACCGGACGGCTTCCGCAACAACTACGCGCATCCGGACAAGGAGAGTTTCTGGGCGTGGCAGTGGGAGCGCATGCGCAACGGGATTCCGCAGCCGCCCCCGGAAGGCTGGAACCTGCCGGCCGTCAAGACCGACCCGGTCGCGCTCGCCGCGGTAGAGGCAAACCCGTCCGTGACCTGGATCGGGCACGCGACGATGCTCGTGCGGCTCGCCGGCAGGAACATCCTGTTCGATCCGGTGTTTTCCGAGCGCGCCTCGCCGGTGGCGTTCGCGGGGCCCAAGCGCGTCGTGCCGCTGCCGATCGACATTCCCGAACTGCCGCGCATCGACGTCGTGCTGATCTCGCACAACCACTACGACCACCTCGACGCCGCGTCGGTGACGCGCCTCGCACAGATGCCGCAGGGCAGCCCGCGCTTCCTGGTGCCGCTCGGACTCAAGGCCTGGTTCGCCGAACTCGGGATCGCGCGCGTCGACGAGTACGACTGGTGGCAGGAGACGCGCGAGGGCGACGTCTCCTTCACGTTCGTCCCGGTGCAGCACTGGAGCAAGCGGCGCCTCGACGACACCAACCAGACGCTGTGGGGCGGCTGGGTCGTCGCGGGCGAAGGCCTCAAGCTCATCCACACCGGCGACACCGGCTACTCGCAGGACTTCCGCGATATCGGGCAACGGCTGGGGCCGTTCGACATGGCGTTCATCCCGATCGGCGCCTACGCACCGCGCTGGTTCATGAAGGTGATGCACGTCGACGTGCCGGAGGCGGTGCAGGTCCGCGCGGATCTCGGCGCGAAGCGCGCGATCGGCATGCACTGGGGCACGTTCGAGTCGCTGGCCGACGAGCCGCTGGACGAACCGCCACGGATCCTCGCGCAACAGCGGCAGGCGAAGGGACTCACGCCGGACCAGTTCGACGTGCTGAAGATCGGCGAGACGCGCCGGCTGCGGACGCCCTCCCCTGACTGACGCGACCGCGGCGCAAACCAGCGTCGTGTGCATGATCGCGGGCCGCCCTTCCGCACCGTCCCCCGGGTATGGCAAGTCCTGCAGCGCGTCCTTCGCGCTCCGTGCGCGCGCTGCACGACGCGCTCGCGAAGTCGGGGATTTCCGTCGCGGTCTCGCGCCCGGGTCCGGCGGCAACACGCGCGACGACGGTCACGGAAACGCGAGCCGCCGCGGCGCCCCACCCCCATCCCACTGCCACACCCCGCCATCCTTCGTGCGCGCGATCGTCGCCGAGTCGCCCGCCGCGACGGCGATCACGTCGTCCATCACCTTGGCGGGCGCCATCGCAAAGGCGCCGCCCCAGACCCACAACGAGCCGTCGTCACGGATGGCCGCCGAATGCCGCGAGCCCGTCGCGATCGCGCGCGCCTGGTCGAAGAGCGGCCCCCAGCGGTCGGCCTTGTCGCCGAGTCCGTGCGAGGACAGCGGACCGTAGCGGTTGCCGCCGGCGCCCATCACCACGCCATCGCGGCGCAGGTGGATCGCGTGCCCGGTGTGCGCCTTCACCGCGACGGCATCGCGCGCGGTCGCCACGAAGTCGGTCGACGCGGTCAGTCGCCCGTCACCGTACTGGCCCCGGTGCGCGAGTCCCTTCACGTAGAGCGCGCCGTCACGCGTGACGTAGTAGTCCGCGCCGTCGCCGATGCAGGCCGCGATCACGTCCTGCGCAACCCGGCGGGGCGCGGACGCATCGCCGCCGCCCCGCCAGAGCACGTCGCCGCGGTCGATCGCGAACCACCCCGACTCGCCGGCCGCAAAGGACGCGACGCCGCGCATCAGCGTTGCGGGCGGACGCTGCGCGTCGGTCCACGTGACGAGCGTGCCGTCGTCCTGCAGCGCGTAGTACGCGTCCCTCGCCACGCCCACCTGCACGACGCCGGCCCGCATGCGCCGCGGCGCGCCGCGGCCCAACCAGCCATAGGCCACGCCGTCGACGAGCGCCATGTGCCGGTCGTAGTAGGACGCGAGTTCGCCGCTGGAGCTGTCGGCGCGTGCGTCGTCGACGGACACCATCGCCACGACGAGGCCGATCACGCAGCAGCCGGCGCGCGGCGACACCGGCACACCCTACTTCGCCGCGGCGCCGGCGCGGCGCAGGAGGTCCGCGATGGCGCTCTGGCCCCGCTGCTGCGCATGCGCGAGCGGCGTGACGCCCTGCCCGTCCGGCAGGTTCACGTTCGCGCCGTGCGCGACGAGCAGCCGGACGATCTGCGTGTGCGCAGGCCCGCCGTCGCCCAGCACGATCGCTTCGAGCAGCGCGGTCCAGCCCAGGCGGTTCACGTGATCGATTGCGATCTTCGTGCCGAGCAGCACGCGTACCGTCTCGACGTGGCCGTGATGCGCGGCGGGGATCAGCGCGGTGCCGCCGTAGCGGTTGGTGCTCGCGAGATCCGCACCCGCGGCGAGCGTCAGGCGCAGGATCGCGAGCCGTCCTTCCGCGCCGGCGTACAGGAAGGGCGAGTCCTGCAGCGCATCCTTCGCGTTGACGTCGGCCCCACGCTCGATGAGGAGACGCGCCGCATCGACGCGATCGGCGTGCGTGGCCGCGAGCAGCGCCGTGCGTCCGCGCGCATCGCGCTCGTCGACGGCGGCGCCCCCGTCGAGAAGTCGGCGCAGCGTCGCCACGTCGCCGGACTCGGCCGCCGCGACCAGTGCCGGCGCTGCCGCGACGCCCGCCACCGGCCACGCGGCGAGCGCCGCCAGCAGCGCGCGTCGCCGCCGATGCCATGCCGCTGTGCGCACGCCGCCCGACGCTCCGACTGGAAATGGTCCGGACATTGGCGGCTCAGTACCGGATGCCGCACCGGTCGTAGACGAACGACAGCAGCCACGCGGGCCCCACCAGCAGGAACGCGACGTCCTCGAAGAACGACGGCTTCCTCCCCTCGATCCGGTGTCCGACGAACTGGCCGATCCAGGCCAGCACGAACACGATGGCCGCGACCGGCAGCACCTGCGGCCCCAACAACGTGAGCGGATACACGAGCACCGCCGTGATGCCCAGCATTCCGATGGCGATCGCGGGCGACAACCATGCGTAGTACACGACCGCCGTCGCGATGAAAGCGTAGGCGGCCACCGGCGACCACGCCCAGAAGAACGCGATGACGCACCACGTGATGAGCGGCACGCACACCCAGTGGATCGCCTTGTTGGTCGGGTGCCGGTGCGATTGCGCGTAGCGTGCGAAGAGCCGGTCGACGCGGCGCATCGTCCGCCCCGTCGTCAGAGCGCCGCCACGCGCCGCGGCGCGAAACGCTGCCATGCGAGCAGCGCGACGAAGCCGACGAGGCCGGGCCAGTCCGTTTGCGGCGCCGGGTAGACGAGCAGCAGGCCGCACACGATGAGCCACCAGCGCTCGAAGTTGCGTGCATGCGCGCAGCAGCCACTTCTGCACGCCGGTCGCGAGCGCGACGATGCCGACGCGTCGCGGTGAACGCGATCCAGGCGACGTGCAGCCCACGACGCATCGGGCGGCAGCTTCAGCAGCAGCCCGACGCCCGCCGGATCGAGCACGAACACGAACGGCACCAGGAACGCCGGCATCGTGTACTTCCACGACTGCAGCGTCGTCTTGTACGGGTCGCCGCCGGTGATCGCCGCGGCGGCGAACGGCGACAGCGCCGTCGGCGGCGACACCTCGGACAGCACCGCGTAGTAGAAGATGAACATGTGCGCGGCGAAGTCGGGCACGCCGAGCTTGATCAGCGCCGGCGCGGCGATCACCGCGCAGATGATGTAGCTCGCCGTCACCGGCACCGCGAGGCCGACGATCCAGACGATCAGCGCCGTGTAGAGCGCCGTCAGCGAGCAGGCTGCCGCCCGCGTACGCGATGACGATCGCGCTGAACTTCAGCCCGAGCCCGGTCAGCGTGACGACGCCGACGATGATGCCGGCCGCCGCGCAGGTCGCGGCGACGTTGAGCATCTGGCCGCGAGCCGTCGCGCAGCGCGTACGATCAGCTTGCGCGGCACCCAGCGCGCGTGTCGCGGCGCAGGAACGACACCGCGAAGGTGACGACCGTCGCCCAGAACACCGACAGCATCGGCGAGAAGCCCAGCAGCATGAAGACGACGATCGAGACCAGCGACACGAAGTGGAACCAGTAGCGCGCGCGTCAGCGGCCACAGCTTGACCGCGACGTCGGCACGTCACGTCGGGCATGCCGAACTTGCGCGCGTCGAGCTCGACCATCAGGAACAGCGACAGGTAGTAGAGGAGCGTCGGGATCGTCGCCATCAGCAGCACGTCGAGGTAGCAGATCTTCAGGAACTCGGCGATCAGGAACGCCGCCGCGCCCAGCACCGGCGGCGAGATGATCGCGCCCAGGCCGCCGGCCGCGAGCAGGCCGCCGGCGGCGTTCTTGCCGTAGCCGGCCTTCGCCAGCATCGGGTAGGCGACCGAGCCGATCGTCACCGTGGTCGCGACGCCCGAGCCCGACGGCCCGCCCAGCAGGAACGACGCCAGCACCACGGTGCGGCCGGCGCCGGTGGGCTTGCCGCCCATCGCGGCGAAGGAGAAGTCGATGAAGAACTTGCCGGCGCCCGAGTACTGCAGGAAGGCGCCGTAGATCGTGAACAGGATGATCAGCGACGACGACACGTCGACCGCCGTGCCGAAGATGCCCTCGAGCGTCATGTACATGAAGCCCGACCAGGCGCGGCGATGTCGTAGCCGCGGTGCGTCCACGGCCGCGGCAGCCACGGGCCCGACGAACGCGTAGGCGAGGAACGAGCGCGATCACGAACGGCATGATCCAGCCCGACGTGCGGCGCACGGCCTCGAGCACCAGCACGCACGAACGCGACGCCGAAGAACGATGTCCGACGGGCTCGGGCAGCGTGTTGCGGTCCCAGAAGTCGTCGCCGCCCGCGAGCAGGTAGGCGATCGTCGCGACGCCGACGCAGCCGCGCAGACGACGTCCCACCACATCAGCCGGTTGCGGAAGCGCTTGGCGACCGGGAACAGCAGGAACACGAGCAGCAGCGCGAAGCCGACGTGGACCGGGCGCAGCATCTGCGCCGGCACGATGTCGCACGGCGGCGTACAGGTGGAACAGCGACATCGCGACCAGCAGCGACGTCGTGAGGCAGCCGAGCCAGCCGCGATGCCGGCTGGTCGCGCCCTCCTCCTCCTCGATGAACGCCTCGGCCTGCTGCAGGCGCTCGTCGTCGATCGCGACTCGACGGCACGGTCGCCGGTGCGCGGCCGTGGCCGGTCGTTCGCGCTGCAGTCGGTCCGCGTCGGTGCGAGGCGCCGTCAGCGATCGCGCCGGCGCGGTCGCGTCGCGGACGCTGCGCCGGCGCGACGCTCAGTTGAGCTTGACGCCCTGCTCCGCGAAGTACTTCCGGGCGCCCGGGTGGAACGGGATCGGCGAGCCGATCTTCTGGTTCTTGAGCTTGATGTTCTGCGCTTCCTTGTGCACGGCGACCAGCTCCGGCTTCTTCTCGAACAGCGTCTTGACGATGTTGTAGGCCATCTTGTCGCTCATCTTGTCGCTGGTGACGAGGATGTTCCAGACGTCGATGTTCGTCGACCGGCTTGTCCATGCCCTGGTAGGTCGTCGGCCGGGATGATGTCCTTGACGTACAGCGGGCCGTACTTCTTGTTCATCGCGTCGACCGCCTCGGCGTGGTCGATCAGCTTGATCTTGATGCCGGGCGTGGCGGCGAGGTCGGTGACCGCCGCGGTCGGCACGCCGCCGACCCAGAAGAACGCGTCGATCTTGCGGTCCTTGATCGCGTTGACCGATTCGGCGGCGCCCAGGCGCTCCTGCTTGATGTCCTTCTTGGCATCGATGCCCGCGGCTTCGAGCACGCGCAACGCCATGACCTCGGTGCCGCTGCCCGGCGAGCCGGTCGACACGCGCTTGCCCTTGAGGTCGGACAGCTTCGTGATGCCGGTGCCGTCGACCGTCACGACGTGCATCCGGTTCGGGTACAGCACCATCAGCGTGCGCGCGTTGACCTTCGCTGTCCTTGAACTTGTCCTGGCCCTGGTAGCGCGTCCCACGCCGGCGTCGACCATCGAGAAGCCGACCTCGGACTTGCCGGCGCCGATGAGCTTCAGGTTGTCGACCGAGCCGCCGGTGACCTCGGCGGTCGCCTGCATGCCGGGCACGTACTTGGACAGGATGTTGGCCATGCCGCCGCCCAGCGGGTAGTAGACGCCGCCGGTGCCGCCGGTCGTGATCGAGATGCGGTTGCCCGTCTGGGCGAGCGCCGGAACGGCGGACGCGAGGGCAATGCGCGGCACGCCGCGCGAGCGATGCTGCATCGAGTCCTCCAGAGGTGTGCTGGCACGGCTCGCATCGTGGCCTCCGGTGGATCGCGATCCGCGCCGTCACGCCGGCGGCGGCACGGTCGAGCGCGTGCGCCGAGTCGCCGCGAATTCCGCGCGACAGCCGTCGGCGCCGGCGCCGTGCCATCAGGCCGCGCCGCGCAGGTCCGGCGGCGACGGCGGCCGCCGCTTGAGCGCGATGTCCGCAACGGGAACGCGCCGTGCTTGCGGTCGAGGAAGTAGTTGCGCAGCGTGCGCGTGATCGTGCGGAACGCGATCGTCTCCCACGGAATCTCGTCTCTCGTCGAACAGCGCGCACCTCGAGGCTCTCGGGACCCGGACCGAAGTCGAGGTCGATCAGGCCGCGCGCGGAACATCATGTAGACCTGGTTGATCTGCGGCAGGCTGATCATCGTGTAGAGATCGTCCACCGTCGACCCGCGCGTTCGCCTCCTCGAGCGTCTCGCGCACCGCGCCCGCCGTCACCGTCTCGCCGTTCTCGAGGAAGCCGGCCGGCAGCGTCCACAGCCCGCAGCCGCGGCTCGATCGCGCGCCGGCACAGCAGCACGCGGTCCTCCCACTCGGGCAGGCAGCCGACGACGACCTTCGGATTCTGGTAGTGGATCGTGCCGCACTGCGCGCAGACGATGCGCGGCAGCGTGTCGCCGTCCGGCACGCGCTGCTCGAGCCGCGCGGGCCGCAGTGGCTGCAGAATTTCATCGCGGTGGTCATCGCGGCACGGCGGCGCACACCGCATGCGCGACCGGGAGTGGCGTGCGCGCGGTCACGGCCGGATGAAGTGCTCGCGGTAGTACTTGAGCTCGACGATCGATTCGTAGACGTCGGCCAGCGCCTCGTGCTTGCCCTCCTTCGGCACGCCCTTCATCAACTCGGGCTTCCAGCGGCGGCACAGCTCCTTCAGCGTCGACACGTCGAGGTTGCGGTAGTGGAACCAGTCCTCGAGCGCGGGCATCCAGCGCGCGAGGAAGCGCCGGTCCTGGCAGATCGAGTTGCCGCACATCGGCGACGCCTTGGCCGGCACGTGCTCGCGCAGGAACGCGAGCGCCGCGGCCTCGACCGCCGCGCTCGTCGTGCGCCGACGCCTTGACCTTCGTCGATGAGGCCGCGAGCGCCCGTGCGTGCCCTGGTTCCACGCATCCATGCCGGCGAGCACCGCGTCGCTCTGGTGGACGACCCAGACCGGCGCCTCGGCGACCGTCGCGAGGTCGCCGTCGGTGACGACCAGCGCGACCTCGATGATCCGGTCGGTGTCGGGTTTGAGTCCGGTCATCTCCATGTCGATCCAGATGAGCCGGCTAGCGTCCTGTGGCATGGGCGGTGGCGTAGAATTCGAATCCCCGATTGTCGCACGCCGGCCCGCTCGCACGTGACCGCTCCCGCCTTCACCACCGTCTTCCTGCTGGCGCTCGCCGCGTCGGTCGGCGTGCGGCTGTGGCTCGCGCGGCGGCAGGTCGCGCACGTCGTCGCGCACCGCGACGCGGTGCCGTCCGCGTTCGCGGCACGGATCGGCGTCGCCGCGCACCGCAAGGCCGCCGACTACACGGTCGCCAAGCAGCGCCTGTCGATGCTGCACACCGGCGTCGACGCCGCGCTGCTGCTGGCGCTGACGCTGGGCGGCGGCCTCGCCGCGATCATTGCGTGGACGCAGACGTTCGCGCTGGGCCCGCTGTGGCGCGACGTGCTGATGTTCGCCGTGGCCGGTGCCGTCTACGGTGCGGTCAACCTGCCGTTCTCGTGGTGGCACACGTTCCGCATCGAGGAGCGCTTCGGCTTCAACCGGATGACGCTCGGTCTCTGGCTCGCCGACCTCGCGAAGGGCTCGCCGTCGCGACGATTCTCGGGCTGCCGCTGCTGGTGCTCGTCCTGTGGCTGATGCGCGTCGCGGGCATCGCTGTGGTGGCTGTGGGCGTGGGGCGCGTGGATGGCGTTCCAGTTGCTGATCCTCGTGCTCTACCCGACGGTCATCGCGCCGCTCTTCAACAAGTTCACGCCGCTGGGCGAGGATCCCGCGCGCGCGCGCATCGAGGCGCTGCTCGCCCGCTGCGGGTTCCGCAGCGCGGGCCTCTTCGTGATGGACGGGTCGAAGCGCTCCGGCCACGGCAACGCGTACTTCACCGGCTTCGGCCGCGCCAAGCGCATCGTGTTCTTCGACACGCTGCTCGCGCGCCTCGCCCCCGACGAGATCGAAGCCGTGCTCGCGCACGAGCTCGGGCACTTCCGGCTGAAGCACGTCGCGAAGCGCATCGCGTGGTCGGCGGCTGCTCTCGCTCGCCGTGCTGGCGCTGCTCGCCTGGCTCGCCCGCGAGCCCTGGTTCTACGCGGGGCTCGGCATTCCGCAGGCGATGCTGCCCGTCGCGTTCGAGCGTCCGGGCGTCGCGCTCGAGCTGTTCCTGCTGGCGTTCCCGGTGTTCACGTTCGTGCTGGAGCCGCTGTCGGCGCACTACTCGCGCCGGCACGAGTTCGAGGCGGACGCGTTCGCCGCGCGCCACGCGTCCGCCGCGGCGCTGACGCTCGCGCTGGTCAAGCTGTACGAGGACAACGCGGCCACGCTGACGCCCGATCCGCTGCACTCGGCGTTCTACGATTCGCATCCGCCGGCCGCGATCCGCATCGCGCACATCGAGGCGCTGGCCGGCGCCGCGCCGGATGCGGTGGCGGCATGAACGCAAGCGCACCCGTGGTCGTCGCCGCGGCGGTGTTCGCGCTGTTCGCGGCCGCTCTGCCGGCGCTCGCGCAGCAGCCGAAGCCGTTCGCCGACGGCGATCCGAAGGCCGGCGAAGCCCTGGTGCAGCGCGACTGCGTCAGCTGCCACGCGCGGCCGCTTCGGCGACGCGACGAAGATCTACACGCGCGCCGACCGCAAGGTCCGCTCGGCCGAGCAGCTCCTGTCGCAGGTGCGCGTCTGCAACGTCGAGCTCAAGGCCGGGTACTTTCCCGACGAGGAGCAGCACGTCGCCGCGTACCTCAATCTCCACTATTACCGGTTCGCGCCATGAGCCTGCAGGTCCGCCCCAAGGGCCACATTGCCCCATGCGCCGGCGTGCGCAGCACGAAGGAAGTCGCATGACCGTCGGCGCGGCGCGGGGTACGCAACGGTACGCGGGCTCGCCGCGCGACGCCTCCATGCACGCAGGCGCGAAAGGCCACGCATGACCGCAGACAGGCACGCACAACCCGGCACGCAACTCCTGGCGCTCGCCGCCATGCACTGCCGCGCGGGCGCGCCCCGGCTGTCCGCCGACGAACTCGCCGCGCACCTGGCGACGCTGCCGGAGTGGCGGCTGGACGGTGACCGGATCGTCCGCACGTTCGCGTTCGCGAACTATCACGAGACGATCGCGTTCGTGAACGCGCTCGCGTTCGTCGCCCACCGCGAGGACCACCATCCGGAACTTTCGGTGCACTACGCGCGCTGCGTCGTCGCGTTCGGCACCCACGACGCCGGCGGCGTGACGCTCAACGACGCGATCTGCGCCGCCAAGACCGAGCGGCTCTTCGCTTGAGCCGGCCGACCACCGCAGGCGCGGCGCACGGCGCGCTGTCGGGCCTCGTCATCGCGTCCTACCGGCGCCACTTCGAGGTCGCGCTCGACGACGGCGAGCGGATCGAGTGCGTGGTCAAGGGACGGTCGCTGCGCATCGCCGCCGGCGACCGCGTCCACGTCGCGCGCGTCGCGGGCGGCGGCGCGATCGAGGCGGTCGCGCCGCGCGTGAACCTCGTCTACCGCTCCGACGCGTTCAAGGAAAAGCTGCTCGCGGCGAACGTCACGCAGATCGCGGCGGTCGTCGCGCCCGACATCGGCCTCGACGAGGAACTCATCAATCGCTGGATGGTCGCCGCCGACGCCGTGGATGCGCGCTTCGTCGTGTTCGCGAACAAGAACGACCTGCCGTCGTTCGCCACGCTGCGCGCCCGGCTCGCCCCCGTCGCGGCGCTGGGCTACGCCGTCATCGAGTTCGCCGCGCGCGGCGACCTGGCGCCGGTGCTGCCGTCGCTGACGGGCCAGCACACGGTGCTGGTCGGGCAGTCGGGCATGGGCAAGTCCACGCTGATCAACACGCTCGTGCCCGACGCCGCCGTGCGCACGACCGACATCTCCGAGGCGCTCAAGACCGGCCGGCACACGACGACGTCGACGACGCTCTATCCGCTGCCGGACCTGGGCGACGACAGCTGGATCGTCGACTCGCCGGGCATGAAGGCGTTCGGGCTCGCGCACCTCGACCCGGCGCGCGTCGCGCAGGCGTTCGTCGAACTGCGGCCGCTGCTCGGCCACTGCCGGTTCCGCGACTGCCGGCACGACCGGGAGCCCGGATGCGCGGTCACGGCCGCCGTCGCCGCCGGCAAGGTCGCGCCGCACCGCGTCGCGCTGCTGCACACGCTGCTGCGCGAATCCGGCGGCAGGCGGTAAGGCGTCCGCAAAAGGCGTCCGTCGCGCCTGTGGATGACGTCAAGCCGGCGTCGCGCCTTTTGCGGCCGGCACTGCAACTGCTCGGTCAGGCGGCCGCCTTGGGGCGGCCCGGCGTCGGCCGCCGACAAAGTCCAGGTAAAAACGAGCGTCGTGCGGCCGGCTGCGGCGAGTCGACGGCAGTCGCGACGCCGGCTCGACGTCATCCACAGGTACGACGGACGCCTCTTGCGGACGATCCTAGGGCGCGAGGTTCGCGAGCGTCAGCAGCAGGATCAGCAGCAGCCACAGGACCAGCGCGCGCCACACGAGGCCGACCGCCGACGGCAGCACCTCGGGCTCGACCGTTTCGCCGGTGCCCAGTTCCGGCCGCACGTCGGGGTCGCCGGTGAGCGTGGGCAGCACGCCGCCCAACTGCACGCCGAGCGCACCGCCCCCCGCGGCCAGCAGGATGCCGATCGTGAGTCCGCCATCCTGCGTCGCCCAGCGGACCGCCTGCGTGCGCCAGCACGCGACCGCGTCCTCGAAGTCGCCGACGACGGCGAACGCGAGCGCGGTCAGGCGCACCGGAATCCAGTCGAGGACGTCCTGCAGCAGCCGCGCGGGCCGGCCGAACGCGCTGCGCGACTGCACGAGCGGCGACGGCTCGACGCCGGGCACCGGTCCACGCCACTGCGCGGCGAGCAGCGCCACCGCGCGGTACAGCACGGCGCCCGCGGGTCCCGGCAGCAGCACGAACCAGAACAGCACCGCGAAGACCTGCCGGTACGCATCGACGAGCCCGCGCTCGATCGCGAGACGCGCGATCTCGGAGCTGCCGAGGTCGCCGCCTTCGCCGCCGCGCCACGCGACGAGCGCGCGCCGCGCGAGCGGCGAGATCGCCCGCCTGCAGCGCCGCGACGATCGCCGAGATCGCGTGGCTGAACCGCCGGAAACCCATCAGGAAGTAGAGGACGACGACGTTGACGACGAGGCCGGCGGACCAGTGCAGCGCATCCGCGAGCCAGAACGCGACGGCCGCGAGCACCACCGGCGGCGCCACCGCGGCGATGGCGGCGACCACGCCGTGCTGCTGCGTGCCGCCGTTGAGCTTGTGCTCCAGCATCCGCACGTAGCCGACGAACGCGCGCTCGACGCTCGCGCGCCAGTCGAACGCGCGCCATTGCTCGAGCCCGAGCGCCGCGAGGATCGCGATCAGGTTCATGCGCGCGGGCCTTCGCGCAGGAATTCGCGGTTCAACTCGCGGAACCGCTCGGTACCCGCTTCGCGCAGCCACTCGAACGCGACCATCTCGCGCGTGACGATCCGGACGCCTTCCGCGCGCATCCGCGCGAGCGCGGCGTCGCGATCGAGCGCCCGGCGCGCGCCCACCGCGTCGGCGACGACGTAGACCGCCTTGCCGCCCGCCGCCAGGTCGAGCGCCGTCTGGAGCACGCATACGTGCGCTTCGGCGCCGACGATCACCACCTGCGGACGATCGCCGCCCGGCAGCGCCGGCAGGCACCCTTCGGCGACCGCCGAGAAACGCGTCTTCGCCGCGATCGCCTCCGCGGGCAGGCATTCGCGCAGCGCGGGTACGAGGGCTCCCAGCCCCTGCGGATACTGCTCGACCGCGGCGACCGGCACGCCGAGCCGCTGCGCGATCCGGACGAGCCAGAGCACAGTGGCGACGACGGCGTCGCCGTCCGCGATCGCCGGCACCATCCTCGCCTGCAGGTCGACGACGAGGAGCGCCGAGCGTTGCGCGTCGATCAGCATCACGTCTTCAGTTCTTCCCGGTCCCGGTACTGCTCGAGCGCCTCCGGGATTCGCGAGCGCTTCGACATTGCGGACGTCGCGCCCGTGCACGACGTTGCGCACGGCCAGTTCGACGATCTTGCCGCTCTTGGTGCGCGGAATGTCCGTGACCGCGAGGATCTTCGCGGGCACATGCCGCGGCGTGGTGTTGGCGCGGATCTGTGCCTTGATGCGGTCGGTCAGGTCGCCGGACAGCGCCGTGCCCTCCTGCAGCTTGACGAACAGCACGACGCGCACGTCGCCCACCTCGCCCGGCGGCCAGTCCTGGCCGATCACGAGGCTTTCGACGACTTCCGGCATCTGCTCGACCTGCCGGTAGATCTCGGCCGTGCCGATCCGCACGCCGCCGGGGTTGAGCGTCGCGTCCGAACGCCCGTAGATGATGAGGCCGTCGTGCTCGGTGATCTCGACCCAGTCGCCGTGGCACCAGATGCCGGGGAAGCGCTCGAAGTACGCCGCCTGGTACTTGGCGCCGTCCGGATCGTTCCAGAACGCGACCGGCATCGACGGAAACGGCGACTTGCAGACGAGCTCGCCCTTCTCGCGCAGGACCGGATGGCCCTCCTCGTCGTAGACATCGACGTCCATCCCGAGGCCGCGGCACTGCAGCTCGCCGCGCCACACGGGCAGCGTCGGCATTCCCAGCGCGAAGCACGAGACGATGTCGGTGCCGCCCGAGATCGACGAGAGGCACAGGTCGTCCTTCACGCACTGGTACACGTAGTCGAAGCTCTCCGGCGCCAGCGGGCTGCCGGTCGAGAACATCGTGCGCAACTGCGCGAGCCCGAAATCCTTGCGCGGCACCAGCGCGATCTTCTTCTGCGCGTCGATGTACTTGGCCGAAGTTCCGAAGTGGGTCATGCGCTCGGCGTCGGCGAGCTGCCACAGGATCCGCCCGCGATCGATGAACGGCGAGCCGTCGTAGAGCAGCAGCGTCGCGCGCGTCGCCATGCCCGACACCAGCCAGTTCCACATCATCCAGCCGCACGTCGTGAAATAGAACAGGCGATCCTTCGGCTTCACGTCGCCGTGCAGCAGGAGTTCCTTCAGGTGCTGGAGCAGCGTGCCGCCCGCGCTGTGCACGATGCACTTCGGCACGCCCGTGGTGCCCGACGAGTACAGGATGTAGAGCGGATGCGCGAACGGCAGCGGCGCGTACGCGATGGGACCGGCGACGTAGGGCGCGAGCCAGACGTCCCAGGCCACGGCGCCGCGCACCGCCGCGATGTCGCTCGTCATGCCGGTGCTCTGCTGCAGGTACGGCACGACGATCACGCGCTCCACCGTCGGCAGGCGCGCGACGATCTGCGCGACCTTGTCGAGGATCGGGATCGGCTTGCCGTTGTACCAGTAGCCGTCCACCGTCACCAGCACGCGCGGTTCGATCTGTCCGAAGCGGTCGACCACGCCCTGCACGCCGAAATCGGGCGAGCAGGACGACCACACCGCGCCCAGCGCGGTGGCACCGAGCATCGCGACGATCGCCTCCGGCATGTTCGGCATGAACGCCGCCACGCGGTCGCCGGCGACGATGCCGTGCGCCGCGAACGCCGCCGCGACCCGCGACGACAGCGCATGGACGTCGGCGTGCGAGAGCACGCGCCGCACACGGTCCTCGCCCCAGAACACGAGCGCGTCGTCCGTGTCGTCGGCACGCCGGCGCTCGAGCAGGTTCTGCGCGAAGTTGAGCCGCGCGTCGGGGAACCAGTGGGCGCCGGGCATCCGGTCCGCGTCGAGCAGCACGCGGTCGCCCGGCGTGCCGAGCACGCCGCCGTAGTCCCAGATCGCGCGCCAGAAGTCCCACTTGTGGTCGATCGACCAGCGCCACAGCCGCGGATAGCTCTCGACGTCGACCTGGTGCCGTCCCTCGACGAACTTCGCGAACGCCGTGATGTTCGCCTGCGCGATCCGTTCCGGCGACGGCTCCCAGAGCTTCGCATTCATCATCGTGTCACCCCGCGAGCGCGCGCAACGGCGCGACGATGGACTCCGGCAACGGCACCGGCCGCCCGGTCTTGAGGTCGATCCAGACGATCTTGGCGGCACCGTCCGCATACTTCTCGCCGGCGCAATGCACGTCGTAGTAGCTGCCCATGCTCGAACGGCCCGGGCTGCCGAGGTACATCGTCACCTCGACGTTGCCCGGATAGACGAGGGGCCGCAGGAAATTGCAGCTCGCGTTGACGATCACCCCACCCTGGCCGGTCACGAGGCCGCCCGGCGCCATCGCATGCGCGTGCTGCCATTCGACCCGCGCCTGTTCCATGTAGCGGAAGTAGACGGTGTTGTTCACGTGGCCGAACGCATCCATGTCGCCCCAGCGAATGGGTTGCGTGGAGGTGTGGACGAGGAGCCTGGGGCCGGTCACGTGGGGTGGGGGCTTTGGCGGGTGTTCGCCGCGGCGTGCAGCGGCAGGGCCACGGATCGACCGCGGCCGCAACGGCACCGGTCCCGGCGGGCACCGCAATTATAATAGGGGGTTGGTCCGCCCGCGCGGCCCACGATCCCACGAGAAGGCGCCCCCGAATGACCCGCGAAGCCATGGAATACGATGTCGTGATCGTCGGCGGGGGTCCGTCGGGCCTCGCAGCGGCGATCAGGCTGAAGCAGCTTGCCGGCGAACAGCAGCGCGAAGTCTCGGTCTGCGTGCTCGAGAAGGGATCGGAAGTCGGCGCGCACATCCTGTCGGGCGCCGTCATCGATCCGAAGGCGCTGAACGAACTGCTGCCGGACTGGCCGACGCGCGGCGCGCCGCTCACCACGCCGGTGACCGAGGACCGCTTCCTGATCCTGACGCCGACCGACTCGTACCGCGTGCCCGGCGCGCTGTTGCCGCCGCTCATGAACAACCACGGCAACTACATCGCGAGCCTCGGCAATGTCTGCCGCTGGCTCGCCCGCGAGGCGGAAGCGCTGGGCGTGGAGATCTACGCGGGCTTTCCCGCCGCCGAGGTGCTGTTCGACGAGCGCGGCGCGGTGCGCGGCGTCGCCACCGGCGACCTGGGCATCGCGCGCGACGGGTCGCACAAGTCCGAATACCAGCCGGGCATGGAACTGCACGCGAAGTACACGCTGTTCGCCGAAGGCTGCCGCGGTTCGCTGTCGCAGGAACTCATGCAGCGCTACAACCTGCGCGACGGCGTCGAGCCGCAGAAGTACGGGATCGGCATCAAGGAACTGTGGCAGGTCGCGCCGGAGAAGCACCAGAAGGGGCTCGTCGTGCACAGCCAGGGCTGGCCGCTGCCGAGCGACACGGGCGGCGGATCGTTCCTGTACCACCTCGACGATGGACTCGTGTCGGTCGGCTTCGTCGTCCACTTGAACTACGAGAATCCGCACCTCTCGCCGTACGACGAATTCCAGCGGTTCAAGACGCATCCCGCGATCCGCCCGACGTTCGAGGGCGGCAAGCGCCTGGCCTACGGCGCGCGCGCGATCAACGAGGGCGGACTGCAGTCGGTCCCCGCGCTCGCGTTCCCCGGCGGCGCGCTGATCGGCTGTTCGGCGGGCTTCGTGAACCTGCCGCGGATCAAGGGCAGCCACAACGCGATGAAGACCGGCATGCTCGCCGCCGCATCCGCGTTCGCGGCGCTCGGCGCCGGGCGGGCGCACGACGTGCTGGCCGACTACGCGGACGCGTGGCGCGCATCGTGGGTGTACGAGGACCTCTACAAGGTGCGCAACGTGAAGCCCGGCCTCAAGTGGGGCATGTGGCTCGGTTCCGCGCACGGCGGCCTGCACATGTGGCTGAACGACCTGGGCCTGGGCGCGCTCGTGGGCTGGACGCTGCGGCACGGCGGGCCGGACAGTGCGTCGCTCAAGCCCGCGGCGCAGATGCCGCGCATCGAGTACCCGAAATACGACGGCGTGGTCACGTTCGACAAACTGTCGTCCGTGTTTCTGTCGAACACCAACCACGAGGAAGACCAGCCGATCCACCTGCAGTTGCGCGATCCCGCGATCCCGGTCGCAGTGAACCTCGCGCTCTACGACGGACCCGAGGCCCGCTACTGCCCGGCAGGCGTCTACGAGTTCGTCGCGACGGAGGACGGCTCCGGCCGGCGGCTGCAGATCAATGCCGCGAACTGCGTGCACTGCAAGACCTGCGACATCAAGGATCCGAAGCAGAACATCCACTGGGTCACGCCCGAAGGCGGCGGCGGGCCCAACTACGCGGGCATGTAGCTGCCGTCCGCCGGGCAAGTGTGCCTTGCGTGACCCGAAACGATGAGGGTCAGACTCGAATTGAGAAACTACGTCTGATTCGAGTCTGACCCTCATTGTTAGAACCTCATGGTTCCGGGCGTGCCGGCCACAGCCACGCCGCGCCCCGCACGCCGCTCGAGTCGCCGTGCACGTGGCGCGCGAGGATCGTGTCGACGCGATCGGAGAAGACGTAGGGCCCCCAGAGCGCGGGCACCGTCGCGTAGAGGCGCGCGACATTCGACAACCCGCCCCCGAGCACGATGACGTCCGGATCGAGGATATTGATCACGTGCGCCAGCGCGCGCGCGAGCCGGGTCTCGTAGCGCGCAAGCGACGCCACGCAGTCCGGGTCGCCCCGCTCCGCCGCGGCGACGATATCGGTGGCCGCGCGCCTGACGCCGGTCGCGCGCGCGTGGTCGTGCGCGAATCCGGGGCCCGACAGGAACGTCTCGATGCAACCGGCGCGTCCGCAGTAGCATGCCGGGCCCGGCCGCTCGTCGTCGCAAGGCCAGGGCAGCGGGTTGTGCCCCCATTCGCCGGCGATCGAATTGACACCCTCGAGCACGCGTCCGCCGACGACGATCCCGCCGCCGACGCCCGTGCCGAGGATGACCCCGAACACCACCTCGCGCCCCGCCCCCGCGCCATCGGTCGCCTCCGACAGCGCGAAGCAGTTCGCGTCGTTGCTGATCCTGACCGGCCGTCCCAGCAACTGCGCCAGGTCGCGCGCGAATGGGCTTCCCGTTGAGCCAGACGGAGTTGGACCCGCGCAGCAGCCCGGTGGCCCGCGACAGCGAGCCTGGCGTGCCGATGCCAACATTCACCGTTCCCGGCGCGATGCCGAGCGCGCGCTCCGCGTCGGCGACGAGCGCGCCGATCGCCGCGAGCGTTGCCGCGTAGTCGTCGCGCGGGGACGGGATGCGCAGCCGCAGGCATTCGCGTCCCCCTGCGTCGAGCGCGACGATCTCGATCTTGGTGCCGCCCAGGTCGATGCCCAGCCGGTGGCACGCGCCGCGTGCCACGGCGTCGTCCGCTGCATGCTGCACGGTTGACCCCCTCTCCCCGATGTCCGAATATTACAAACTTCGCAGCGCGATGCGCGATGCCGCGCCGGTTGCCAGGGGAGAATCGCCAATGAACCATCGTCCATGGACCCGCCACGCGTGGGTCGCCCTGCTGCTGGCCGCGTTCTGCGTGCCCGTGAGCGCCCAGCTCAACGTCATCTGCCCGGTGCAGGCCGAGTGGTGCACGCTCGCCGCCACCGAATTCGAGCGCGAAACCGGCATCAAGGTCGCGATGACGCTCAAAGGGTCGGGCGAATCCTTCGCGCAGATCTCGGCCGAGAAAGCCAATCCCAAGCTCGACCTGTGGTTCGGCGGCACCGGCGATCCGCATCTGCAGGCGGCGGAGCTCGGACTCACCGAAGAGTACAAGTCGCCGTTGGTCGCGCAGCTGCAGCCGTGGGCGCAGCGGCAGGCGGAGCAGTCGAAGTACCGGACCGTCGGCCTCTACCTCGGCGTGCTCGGGATCGGCTACAACACCGACCTGCTCGCGAAGAAGAAGCTCCCCGCGCCCGCGTGCTGGCGCGATCTCGTGAAGCCCGAGTTCGCCAACGAGGTGCAGATGGCCAACCCGAACGCGTCGGGCACCGCGTACACGGCGATCGCGACGCTCGTGCAGCTGATGGGCGAGGACGAGGCGTTCCGCTACCTCAAGTCGCTGCACCGGAACATCAACAACTACCCGCGCTCGGGTGTGGGCCCCATCAAGGCCGTCGCACGCGGGGAGACGCTCGCTTCGGTCTCGTTCATCCACGATGCCGTGACCGAAGCGCAGGCCGGATTCCCCGTCCGCGGCGTCGCGCCGTGCGAGGGCACCGGCTACGAGATCGGCTCCATGTCGATCGTCAAGGGCGCGCGCAACCTGGAGAATGCGAAGAAGTTCTACGACTGGGCGCTGACCCCGAAGGCCCAGGCGCTGGGCGCGCAGGCGAAGCAGTTCCAGATCCCGTCGAACGTCGCCACGCCGGTGTCGCCGCTGTCGCCGAAGATGGCCGACATCAAGCTCATCAGCTACGACTTCGCGAAGTACGGCCAGTCCGCCGAACGCCGCCGCCTGCTCGAGCGATGGGACCGGGAAGTCGGCTCCATCGCCAAGTGATCCCGTGCCGACGCCTTCGCACCGCGCCGAGCGCGGCGTCCGGCGTCCAACCATCGCAGCGCCCTTCCCACCTCACCGCATCGCACAAAGGAACGTCATGAAACGCCGCTGGTTCGTCTTCGGGTCCGTGTTCGCGCTCGCCGCGCTGCCCTCGCTCGCGCATGCGCAGCTCAACATGTACTGCAGCTCGCCCAACACCGCGTGGTGCCAGGGCATGGCCGTCGGCTTCGAGAAGGCGACGGGCACCAAGGTGGCCGTCGTGCAGAAGGCGACCGGCGAGATGCTCGCGCAGATCAAGGCCGAGCGCGCGAACCCGAAGGGCGACATCTGGTGGGCGGGTGCCGCCGACAGCTACCTGCAGGCCGCGGAGGAAGGGCTGCTCGAGGAATACCGGTCGCCCAACATTGGAGAGCTCTACGACTGGGCGCAGCGGATCACCGACGTCTCGAAGAATCGTGTGGCGGGCGTGTACGGAGGAATTCTGGCACTCGGCTACAACACCGAGATCGGCGACAAGAAGAAGCTGCCCGTTCCCAAGTGCTGGAAGGACCTGCTGCAGCCCGCGCTTAAGGGCGAGGTGATGCTCGGCAATCCCAATTCGTCGGGCACCGCGTACCTGATGCTCGCGTCGCTCGTGCAGATCATGGGCGAGGACGAGGCATTCCGGTACATGGTCGAACTCAACCGCAACGTGACGAGCTACGCGCGCTCAGGCATCGGCCCGATGACCGCCGTCACCCGCGGCGAAGTCTACGTCGGCAGCACCGTGCTGCACGGCGTGATCAACGAGATCGTGCGCGGGTTCCCGGTGCTGCCGGTGCTGCCCTGCGAAGGCGTCGGCTACGAGGTCGGCTCGATGGCGATCGTCAAGGGCACGCGCAACCTCGACGCGGCGAAGAAGTTCTACGACTGGGCATTGACCGCCGACGCGCAGAAGATCGGTCTCGACGTGAAGGAATTCGCGATCCCGACCAACAGGAGCGTGCCGCTGCCGCCGCAGGTACCCAAACTCACCGACGTGAAGGTCATCAGCTACGACTTCGCCAAGTACGGCGCCAGCGACACTCGCCGCCGCCTCCTCGAGCGCTGGGAGAAGGAAGTCGGCAACGCCACGCGATGACGGGATCGCGCCGCGCACTGGCGGGCTGGCTCGCGCTCGGCGGCGCCGGCTACCTGCTCCTGCCGTGGTATGCGGTGCCGGACTCCGTCCTCGGCACCGCGTGGCTCGTCACCTGGACCGGCACGGAGTCCGCGCCGGCGCTGCTGCAGGTCGTGCGGCACGGACGCGGCTGGCTGGCCCCCCTCGGCCTGCTGCTCGCGGCCTGCGCCGCGTGCGCGCTGCCGGGCGTTTCCGCCCGGGCGCGGGCGACCGGGCTCCTCGCGGCCGGCACGGCCGGCTTCCTGTATCTCTTCGCGCAGGGCTTCGCGCTCGGTCCGGCCGGCTGGTCGTCCTCGTGGCTCGGTGCGCTCCTCGGTGCGGCGCCGGGCAGGCAATTCGGGATGGGGGCGGGCGCGGCGTTCGTCGCCACCGCATTCGCGATGTGCGCATCGCTCGGTCTCGCCGGGCGCGGCTACTTCAAGGGCGATGCATTCGTCGCGGGCAGCGTGGTCACCATCGGCGTGCTCGTCGCCGTGTTCACGTTCTTCCCGGTGGCGACCGTGCTGGTGCAGGCGCTCGAGAACAACGACGGCGTGTTCGCGCCCGCCGCGTTCCTCGCGCGGCTCACGACGGAGAAGATCTGGGGCTTGGGCTGCGTCGTCGGCGCGTCGCGCTGTGGCGTCGCATGGAACACGCTGGTGCTGGCGCTCGCGTGCGCGGCGGCGTGCACGGCGCTGGGGCTCGCGTTCGCGCTGATCGCGACGCGCACGACGTTCCCGTACAAGAAGTCGCTGCGCGTGCTGTCGGTGCTGCCGATCATCACGCCGCCCTTCGTGATCGGCTTGGGCCTCATCCTGCTCTTCGGCCGCTCCGGCATCGTCAACCAGGCGCTCGAATGGGCGTTCGGCCTCGAGCCGACGCGCTGGATCTATGGCATGCAGGGGGTGCTGGTCGCGCAGGTGTTCGCGTTCACCCCGATCGCGTTCCTCGTGCTGATCGGCGTCGTCGAGGGCGTGTCACCCGCGCTGGAGGAAGCCGCGCAGACGCTGCGCGCGAACCGGTGGCGCACGTTCGTCGACGTGTCGCTGCCGCTGATGCGGCCGGGCTTAGCCAACGCGTTCCTGATCAGCTTCATCGAATCGATCGCCGACTTCGGCAATCCGATCCTGCTGGGCGGCAACTTCGGCGTGCTCTCGACGGAGATTTTCTTCTCGGTGGTCGGCGCGCAACTCGACCCGGGCCGCGCGGCGACGCTCGGCATCGTGCTGCTCGGCATGGCACTGCTCGCATTCGCCGCGCAGCGCCGCGTGCTCGGCCGCAAGGTGTACACGGCGCTCTCCGGCAAGGGGGACGGCGGACTGCCCACGCCGCTGCCCGACGGCGTGCGGCGGCTGTGCTACGCCGCCGCGCTGCCGTGGGCGCTGCTGACCGTCGTCATCTACGCGATGGCGCTGGCCGGCGGCTTCGTCGAGACCTGGGGCCGCGACTACACGCCGACGCTCAAGCACTACGTGAAGGCGTTCGGCATCGAGTACGGCGCGCACGGAATCATCTGGGCGGGCGCGGCGTGGAACTCGTTCTGGACGACGGTCCGGCTCTCCGCGATCGCCGCGCCGCTGACGGCGGCGCTCGGGATCCTCGCCGCGTACCTGCTGACGCGGCAGCGCTTCGCCGGGCAGTCCGCGTTCGAGTTCGGCACCATGCTGTCGTTCGCGATTCCCGGCACGGTCATCGGCGTGTCGTACATCCTCGCGTTCAACGTGCCGCCGATCGAGCTCACCGGCACCGCGCTGATCCTCGTCGCGTGCAACGTGTTCCGCAACATGCCCGTGGGCATCCGTGCCGGCATGGCCTCGATGGCGCAGATCGATCGGAGCCTCGACGAAGCTTCGGTGACGCTCGGCGCCCGCGGCGCGACCACGCTTCGGCGCATCCTGCTGCCGCTGCTCAAGCCCGCGCTGGTCGCCGCACTGGTCTACAGCTTCGTCCGCGCGATGACGACGGTGTCCGCCGTCATCTTCCTCGTGTCGGCGGAATACGAGTGGGCAACGACCTACATCATCAATCGCGTCGTGAACGGCGACTACGGCGTCGCGATCGCCTACAGCTCGGTGCTGATCGTGCTGATGCTCGCCGCCATCTGGCTGATCCAGCGGCTGGTCGGCGAACGCAGCCTCGGCCGTCGCGCGGTGGCCGCCGCCGCACCGGGCGCGGCGGGTGCGCTTGGGGGGAGTGCGGCGTGAGCAATTCATTCGCAATGAGGCGCAAGGCCTCGAGCCTCCGCGCTTTCGTGCCTCTTGGTGAAAGCACTGCCCTGGGCAGCCGCGGACCGCGCTCATGACCGCCGCCTCGATCGAATTCAAGGACGTCGGCAAGCGCTACGGCGACACGGTGGCCGTGCGCGACATCTCGTTCGAGATCGCGCGCGGCACGCTGGTCACGCTGCTGGGTCCATCGGGCTGCGGCAAGACGACGATCCTGCGGATGATCGCGGGCCTCGAGTTCCCCACCAGCGGCACGATCCTGATCGGCGGCCGCGACGTGTCGCGGACCGCCGCGGCCGACCGCGACGTGTCGATGGTGTTCCAGAGCTACGCGCTCTTTCCGCACATGTCGGTGCTGGAGAACGTCCGCTACGGACTCGACGTGTCCGGTGCGCCGCGCGCTGGACGCCACCGGGCGCGCCCAGGCGGCCTTGGCGACCGTGGGCCTCTCCGGCTACGACGAGCGCCTGCCTTCCGAACTGTCCGGTGGCCAGCAGCAGCGCGTGGCCGTCGCGCGCGCGCTGGTGCTCGAGCCTTCGGTGCTGCTGTTCGACGAGCCGCTGTCGAACCTCGACGCACGGCTGCGGCGCCAGATGCGCGAGGAGATCCGCGAGCTGCAGCAGCGCCTCGCGCTGACGGTCGTCTACGTCACGCACGACCAGGCCGAGGCCATGGCCGTGTCCGACCGGATCATCGTGATGAACAAGGCGCAGATTGCACAGGAAGGCGCGCCGCGCGAACTCTACGAATCGCCGCGCGATGCGTTCGTCGCGGGCTTCATGGGCGACGCCAATCGCGTGCGCGGATCCCTCGCGCGCCGCGGTGAGACGCTGGCCGACGTCGCGATCGGCGACATCCGCATGGAATTGCCGCATCGCGGCTTTCCGGACGGCGCCGTGGAACTTTCCGTCCGCCCCGAAGCGATCGCGCTCGGCACCCCGGACTCGTCGCGGCTGCAAGGCATCGTGCGGAAGGCCTCGTATCTCGGGGGGATCATGGAGTACACGGTGGACACGCCCGTCGGTGCGCTGTTCGTGATCTCCACGGCGGTCGACCACCCGCTCCCGCCGGGCGCGCGGGTCGGCGTGACGCTTGCGCGGCACGGTGTGGTCGTGATCGCAACGGTCGGCGCATAACGCTGCACCGGCCATGCATTGGCTCGTCGTCGTCCTGCTCGCTCGCAAGCCTCGCGGGTGCGTGGAACTGGTGGAGCAGCGAGCGGCACGTGCCGGTTCCGCCGGGCGTCGTCGCCGCCGGGACGCCGCGCCAGACGCTGCTCGACCCGCCGCCGGTCTTCGCCGCGAAGGACCACCAGTTCGTCGCCCGCGCGCGCTACGACATCACCGCGCGCGTGCTGCGCAAGGAGATCTATCGTCTCGACGGAGGGGCGAACCTCGCGCCGGTGGACCTGGGACTCGGCTGGGGCGCGATGTCGGACTCGCGCGTCGTCGACGCGCTCGAATTCTCGCAGATGGGCCGCTTCCTGTTCTGGAAGCCGCGCGACTGGACGTCGTTTCCGCTGACGATGCCGCAGGTCATCGCACAGGCGGCGCAGGTCCATGCGGTGCCCGCCGACTCCGCAATCGAACGGCGGCTGCGCCTGCTGCGGCCGGGACAGGTCGTGCACCTCACCGGCTACCTCGTCGACATCCGCGGCGCGAACGGCTTCCGCTGGAACACGTCGCTCTCGCGCGACGATACCGGCGACGGCGCGTGCGAGATCATGTGGATCGAAACGCTCGCACTTGAGTAGGGAAACCCCGCCAAGGAAACACAGCGAAAGTTCCACCTTCGGACGACTCGCACGCAGCCAGCCGCACGACACTCGTCTTTCTTGTGAGTATTGGTTGCGGCCGCCGCCGGGCCGCCCCAAGGCGGCCGCCTGACTTCGCCGTTGCACTTCCCGGCCGCAAAAGGCGCGACGCCGGTTTCACGTCATCCACCGGCCCAACGGACGCCTTTTGCGGACGATCCTGACGTGCCGGCCGCAAAAGGCGCGACGCCAGCTTCACGTCATCCACCGGTCCCCCGGACGCCTTTTGCGGACGTTTCCCTAAGGTATCCCGCAGAACACCGTCCCTTCGACGATCCAGCCGTTGTCGCGCAGCGCGCGCGTCTCGCTGCGGCTCGTCGTGTACCGGTGGTTCGCCTGGCCGCCCATGCCGTTGTTGTAGAGGCGCAGCACGGGCACGCGATCGCTCGCGCAGTCCTCGCCGATCGGCGCCTGCGCATTGAAAGCGATCTCCTCGTACGTCCACAGCGGATTCGCCCTCACCTTCGCGCACTCGGCGGCATCGATCGTGTAGAAGTGCGAATCGGGACCGAGCGGCGGCGTGCCGAAGAACCGGCAGGCGGCCAGTCCGAACTGCGACCCGGCGGGCCGCTGCTTGAACGCGTAGGTCGTGCGTTCCCAGCCGGGCACGACGAGGCCCGCATCGAGCATCGCCATTTCCGCCGGCGACGCGGTGATGAAATAGTGCCGGAGCGACGGGTTGTAGTACTCGACGACGACGGCCTCGCCCGGGCCGCGCACGGGCGTGGGCGCCATGTAGTCGATGCGCTGCACGTCCTCCATGCCGCCCGCCACCTGCGTCATGCCCGCGCTGTGGGCACGCGCGACTTCGTTGCCGGAGAGTTGTCCTTCGAGGAAGTCGAGCGACCACGTGAAGAGGTCGCTCGCGTAGCGCGGATCGAAGCCGTGCTGCAACCCGGTGAGCGCCACGAGCTGGCGGGTGTCGGACATCCGCCGCACGCCGCGTTCGATGACGCTCAACGGCGCTGTCGTATCCGCGGTACCGCCGATCGCGAGGAACGGCAGCATCACCCCGTCGAGCCCGGCCAGGTCGCGGCCGAACGCCGGATATACGTCGACGCCGAAGTACGGCACGTACCCGGCGGCGGCCTTCAGCCGCGGGTCCACCGTCACGCGCGCCGACGACTGCCCGATCGTCGTCGTCAGGCGCGCGCCTGCCATCAGCAGCAGCGACTCGCCGCCCAGGCTCGCGCCGAAGCCACCCACCTGCGCCTTGTCGATGCGATCGCGGAAGTCCGGATGATCGAGCACGACATCGAGCGCGGAGGAGAGGGACAGTGGCCGTACCGCCTGCATTGCGACGAACGTGCGGAAGTTGCGCAGCGCGTAGATCACGTCCGCGAAGCCCTCGAGGTCGAGGTCGGCGAAGCGCAGGTCGCCGTGGAACGGCGCGACGACGACGTAGCCGTGGCTCGCGAACAGCTTCAACGCCTCGATGTAGTCGCCCGACAGCGGGCTGCCGGAGAGTCCGTGCGAGAACAGCAACACGGGGAAGCGGGCGCTGCCGGCCGGGAATACCGGCGCCTCTCCGCCGCGCTGCATGTGCGGCACGAGGTTGCCGGTCGGCAGCACGTAGTCGGCGTGCGGATTCCCGGGGTCGGTCGGATAGCAGACGATGTTCGCGTAGACGATGTTGCCGCCGGCGTAAGGACCGTACAGGCCGCCATCGTCGGGCAGGGTCCGCTGCACGACGAACGAGTGCGCGGGATCGACCAGCAGGTCCGTCACGTAGCGCACGTTGCTGCCGTCGGGCAGGCCTTCCCACCACGCGCTCGCCGGTTGACCGGCCGGCACCCGCGTGAAGTCCTGCTCGACGTTGCTGCAGCCGACCGCCCAGGTCCCGGGTCCGCGCGGCGGCACGACCAGGGGTGCCTGCGCGAACGCGGTACCCGCGAGCAGCGCGAGCAGCGCGACCGCGGCACCTGCGCGCACAATGCCGGGACGGCGCGGCAGCGTGGAGGACCGCCCGGTCAGCGCAACGCCTCCGGATCGACGGAAAACACCAGCGGATAGAACGTGGACCACCCGCGCCAGCGCTGCGAGCCGGCCTCCGAGACCGTCCACAGGCGCCCGTCCGGCCCGAACTCGAGATCCTCGATGCCCGCCGGCATCGCATAGGCGGCCACCTCGCGGCCCGTTTCCGGATCGATCCTCGACAATCGTCCGAACTTCCCGTCGCTTTGCGTCAGCCATATGAACCCATCCGCGGCAACCGCCACGCCCTGCACCTGGTCGGCGATCGGAAGCGCGCGGCGCACCGCGCGCTCGTCCAGCACGCCGTCGCCGGCGGCGATCAGCGCGAGAATCCTCTGCTCCGACACCTCGGCGATCCGCGCGGTTCCCTTGCCGCGCGCCGCGTGCGTCGCGAGCCACAGCGTGCCGTCGCGAAACGCAAGCGCGTCGGCCCGCAACCCGCGGCCGACCTTGATCCGCGCGCAGACGAGCGGCGCGCAGTTGCCGGCTGCCAGCGCCGCCTGCGTGTCGATCCGGTAAATCGTTCCGCCGTCCCCGACGTAGAGATAGCGGTCGCCGGCGTGCGCGATGCCGCCGGCGTGGCCACAGTCCGGCGGCAGGTCGAACTGGCCCGCCGTGCCGCCATTCCCGGGATCGACCTGGAACACGCGGCAGGGACCGCGGCCTTGCTTCGGATCGGTGCTGCGGTAGGCCGCCACCCACAGGAAGCCGCCACCGACGGCCACCCCCTGCGGCACCCAGCCGTCGTCGACGCGGGGCGACCAGATGCGGGCGCGGATGGCGCCGACATTGGGGACATCCGACAACGCGCGCGGCGTGTACGCAGGCGCGTCGCCCGCAACCGACGCAACCGGCGCGGCCACCGGCTGCGCGGTGGCGACCGCCGTCAGAACCAGGAAGCAGATGCCGGCAACCCGCCGGATCAGAACGCCTCCGCGGCGAGCGCCAGCGCGCTTTCGCCGCCGTGGATCACCGTGTGCGACAGTGCGGAGACCTCCGGCAGCAGGCCGTCCGCGTAGTAGCGCGCGGTGGCGATCTTCGCGTGCAGGAACGCGACGTCGCCCTCGCCCGCGGCCAGCCGGTCCGCGCAGATCAGCGCGGCGCGGCCCATCTGCCAGCCGCCCACCGCGAGTCCCCACAGCTCGAGGTACGCGACTGCGCTCGCGTGCGCGGCGCGCGGCTCGCGCCCGTACGCCGGCACCATCCACTCGACCGCGGACTGGAGGTCGGCCGTGGCGGCCGCGAGTTGCACGCCGATCGCCTGCAGCGCGGGTTCGGTACGTGCGGCGAGTTTCGCCGCGACCTTGTCGATCTCGGCCGCGACGGCCTGCGCGACCGCGCCGCCGTCGCGCGCGGTCTTGCGGCCGATGAAGTCGTTGGCCTGGATGCCCGTCGTGCCTTCGTAGATCGTGATGATGCGCGCGTCCCGCACGTGCTGCGCCGCGCCCGTCTCCTCGATGAAGCCCATGCCGCCGTGCACCTGCAGCCCGAGCGACGTGACCTCCTGCGCGACCTCGGTCGACCAGCCCTTCACGATCGGGATCATGAAGTCGGCGAACGCCTGCGACTTCGCGCGCGCCGAGGTGTCCGGATTGTTCGCGGCATTGTCGAGCGCGGCCGCCGTGACATACGCGACGGCGCGCGTGGCTTCGGTGTACGCGCGCATCGTCATCAGCATCCGGCGGATGTCCGGGTGCTCGATGATCGCGCCGCCCTTCGCGCCCTTCTCCAGCCCGACCGCGCGTCCCTGCACGCGGTCGCGCGCGTAGGCCACGGCGCGCTGGTACGCGCGCTCGGAAATGCCCACGCCCTCGAGCCCGACCGAGAAGCGCGCGAGGTTCATCATGATGAACATGTACTCGAGGCCGCGGTTCTCCTCGCCGACGATGTAGCCGGTCGCGCCGCCATGGTCGCCGTACGCCAGCACCGCCGTTGGGCTCGCGTGGATGCCGAGCTTGTGCTCGAGCGACACGCAATGCACGTCGTTGCGCGCGCCGAGCGAGCCGTCGGCATTGACGAGGAACTTCGGCACCACGAAGAGCGAGATGCCCTTGACGCCCTCGGGCGCGTCCGGCGTGCGCGCGAGCACCAGGTGGATGATGTTCTCGGTGTAGTCGTGCTCGCCGAACGTGATGAAGATCTTCTGGCCGAAGAGCTTGTAGGTGCCGTCGCCCTGCGGCACCGCGCGCGTGCGCACGGCGGCCAGGTCCGAGCCCGCCTGCGGCTCGGTGAGGTTCATCGTGCCGGTCCAGGTGCCGGCGACCATCTTCGGCAGGTAGGTGTCCTTCAGCGCCTGCGTGCCGCGCAACTCGATCGCCTCGATCGCGCCCTGCGTCAGCAGCGGGCACAAGTCGAACGCGAGGTTCGCCGCGTGCCACATTTCCTCGACCGCGGTGGCCACCAGCTGCGGCAGGCCCTGTCCGCCGAACTCGGGATTCTTCGTGAGGCCGTTCCAGCCGTTCGCGCAATACTGGTCGTAGGCGTCCTTGAAGCCGGCGGGCGTCTTCACGCTGCCGTCGTCGAGGCGTTGCGCGCCTTCGCGGTCGCCCGGGATGTTGAGCGGGTCGAGCACGTTGGTCGCGAACTTGGCCGCTTCCTCGAGGATCGCGCCGACGGTATCGGGCGTCGCGTCCTCGAATCCCGGCAGCTTCGATACTTGCGCAAGGCCGGCCAGGTCGTTCAGCACGAACTGCATTTCCGGCAGGGGGGCGTGGTAGGTGCTCATGCGTGGGCTCGCTTCCGGGGAGTTAACGGAAAACCATAGCGTACGGTCGCGACGCTAGAGGAAACGCTCTAATGAACCGCGTCCCGCGAGAGGAGACGCGGGGTGGGGCGTTACCCCAGGGCGGCGGTGAACTGGGGCACGATCTCGAAGAGGTCGCCGACGAGGCCGTAGTCGGCGATCTGGAAGATCGGCGCTTCGGGATCCTTGTTGATGGCGACAATGACCTTGCTGTCCTTCATGCCCGCGAGATGCTGGATGGCCCCGGAGATGCCCACCGCGATGTACAGGTCGGGCGCGACGATCTTGCCGGTCTGGCCTACCTGGTAGTCGTTGGGCACGTAGCCCGCGTCCACGGCCGCGCGCGAGGCGCCGAGCGCCGCGTGCAGCTTGTCGGCCAGCGCTTCCAGCATCCGGAAATTCTCGCCGCTGCCCAGGCCGCGCCCACCGGAGACCACGACGCGCGCGCTGGCGAGTTCGGGCCGCTCGGACTTCACGATCTCGCGTCCCGTGACCTTGGCGCGGCCATGGTCGGGGGCGGCCGCGACCGACTCGACCGGTGCGGCATTGCCGCCCGCGGCGGCGTCGAAGGCCGTGGTGCGGACCGTCAGCACCTTGACGCTGTCGCTCGACTTCACCGTCGCGAACGCGTTGCCCGCATAGATGGGCCGGACGAACGTGTCAGGGGATTCGATCCCGGTCACCTCAGACACCTGCGCGACGTCGAGCTTCGCCGCGATGCGCGGCGCGAAGTTCTTGCCGAAGACGGTCGCGGCGACGACGACATGCGAGTACGCGCCGGGCAGCAATGCCAGCGCGTTCGCCGCGATGTTCTCGGCGGTGGGCGTCGCGAGGTACGGCGCGTCGGCGACCAGCACGCGGGCCACGCCGGCGAGCGCGGCGGCCGCCGTTGCGGCCCCCTGCGCGCCATGCCCGACGACGAGCACGTGGATGTCGCCGCCCAGGGCGGCCGCGGCCGTGACCGCATGGGGGGTGGACGATGCGAGCGTCGCGTTGTCGTGTTCTGCAATGACGAGGATGGACATGATGGGCTCTGGGTGACTGATGACCTTGGCTTCGTTGCGCAGCTTTGCGACCAGTTCGGCCACATCGGCGACCTTGCCGCCACCCTGCCGCTTCGGCGGCTCGACGACGCGCACCGTCGCCAGGCGCGGCGCGACGTCGACGCCGAGCGTCGCGGGCGACGTCGTCGCGAGCGGCTTCTTCTTGGCCTTCATGATGTTGGGCAGCGTCGCGTAGCGCGGCTCGTTCAGCCGGAGGTCGGTGGTCATGACGGCAGGCAGCGACATCTCGATCGTCTCGAGGCCGCCGTCGACTTCGCGCTTCACGATCGCGACGCCGTTGGCGATCTCGATCTTCGACGCGAACGTCGCCTGCGGCCAGTCGAGCAGCGCGGCGAGCATCTGCCCCGTCTGGTTGGCGTCGTCGTCGATCGCCTGCTTGCCGAGGATCGCGAGGTCGGGCTTCTCCTCGCGCGCCACCGCCGCCAGGAGCTTCGCCACCGCCAGCGGCTGCAACTCGACGTCGGTCTCGACCAGGATCGCGCGGTCCGCGCCGAGCGCCAGCGCCGTGCGCAACGTCTCCGCGCACGCGGCCGTGCCGCAGGACACGACGACGACCTCGGTGGCCACGCCCTTTTCCTTGAGGCGCACCGCTTCCTCGACCGCGATCTCGTCGAACGGATTCATCGACATCTTGACGTTCGCGGTGTCGACCCCGGAGCCGTCCGGCTTGACCCGGACCTTCACGTTGTAATCGACGACACGCTTGACCGGTACGAGTACTTTCATGGCGACTGGCACTTTCACGCTCGTGGAGAACACCTTCATTATATCGCCTGCGGCCCGCGGCTCCGGGTGCCGCGCGCGCAGCAGGGTCCGCGCCGCCCCTTCCGCGGGCCGCGCGGCTTGCGGTAGCCGAGGGGCAAGACGTACGATGGCGCCTGCCGCGCGCAACCTGCGATCCCGTTCCGTGATCGCGCGCGCGCAGTGTCGCTGCCCTCGCCGGGCGCGCCAGAGAGGATTCGTGTGAACGACACCGCCGTACCCCTCACCGCGAACATCAACGAAATCCTGCGGCACATCCCGCACCGCTATCCGTTCCTGCTGGTCGACCGGGTGGAGGCCGGCGAACGGAACAAGTGGGTGCGCACGATCAAGAACGTGAGCAGCAACGACAGCTTCTTCGCCGGCGTTGCGCCGTCGCGCCGGATCATGCCGCAGATGCTCGTCGTCGAGGCGCTCGCGCAGGCGGCCGGCGTGCTGTGCCACTACTCCGGCATGATGAGCCGCATCGGCCGCTCGATCATCTTCTTCGCGGGGATCGACGCATGCCGGATCCAGCGGGACGTGGTGCCGGGCGACCAGCTCGTGCTCCACTGCGAGATGAAGCGCACGCTGCGCGGCGTCGCGAAGATCGTCGGGCGTGCGAGTGTGGACGACCAGACGGTCGTCACGGCCGACCTGACCGCGGTGATCCGCGAAATGGACGAGCCTCCGCCTTCGTGAGCGGTCGCGGCAGGCACGCTCCGCGATGACCCCCGAACCCCTGCCGGTCCGCTTCGCCGCCGCGGACGGTTGCGCGCTGCACGGAACGTTCCTCGCGGCGGACCCGGACCGCGACACGCACGTGGCGGTCGTCTTCAATTGCGGCGCCGGCATCGCCGCTCGCCACTACCGGCGCTTCGCCGCCTATCTCGCCAGCGCCGGTGTCGCGGTGCTGACGTACGACTATCGCGGCGTCGGCGCGTCGCGTCCGCCGTCGCTGCGCGGATTCGCCGCCACGATCGAGGACTGGGCGGAGCACGACTGCCACGCGGCGATCGACTGGCTCGGCCAACGCTGCCCCGGGGCCGCGCTCGTCGGCATCGGGCACTCGTTCGGCGGCATCCTGTTCATCGGCGCGCCCAACGTGGAACGCCTGGCGCTGCTCGTGATGCTGGGGCCCCACACCGGCTACTGCGGCGACTACCGGCGCGCATTCCGGCTGCCCATGGCGCTGCTGTGGCACGGCGTGATGCCGGCGATCACCGCGCTGTGCGGCTACTTTCCGGCTCGCGCGCTGCGCCTTGGCGACGACCTGCCGAAGGGGGTCGCGATGCAATGGGCGAGGCGCAGAACGCCGCTCGTGTCGGTGGCCGACCCCCGCACCCGCGACCGCATGGGCGAACTGGTGGCGCGCGGCGCCCGCCTGGGCGGCCGTGCGCTGTTCCTCACCGTCACCGACGACGGTTTCGCGACCCGCGAAGGCGCGGCGCGCGTGCGCGGCTTCCTGCCGCAACTCGACATCGACCACTGGTTCATCGCGCCGTCGGACGTCGGCACGCGCAAGCTCGGGCACTTCGGGTTTTTCGGCCGCGCCTCCGCGGCCACGCTGTGGCCCCGCGTCACCGCCCACATCCTCGCCCACGTGCGCCATGGTGCGCTCGAACCGGCGGAGCCAGGACACGGCGCGAACGGCGCCGGCAGCGCCATGCGATCAGCCGGGCGCGGTCGCCCGGTAGACGTCGAGCGACCAGCACCACCGCGACCGGATCTGCTCGAACGTGATGAGCCCGCGCTCGCGCAGGCGCAGGAGCGTGGACAGGTTGTCCTTCAATTCCTGGTTGAACGGGATGAGGCGCGACACGACGAGTTCCATCCGGTCGCCGAAGACCTCCCGCGCGACGGCGACGATCTTCGCGCCGTGCGACAGGCTCAGCACCGGGAAGAACAGCTGGCCGCCCGGATTGAGGTACGCCAGCGACTGCCGCAGCATCGCGATGGCGAGGCTGGTGCCGTCCGTGCCGCCGAGCGGCACCTGCGGCGGGAACCACGAGGACACGACGGCGACCTCCTCCGCGACGCCGGAGACGTCGTCGACGATCAGGTCGAAACGCAGCCCTTCGACGGCGGCGAACAGGTCGCCGTGCGAAACGCGCACGCGGTCGGCCACGCCATTGCGGCGGACATTGCGCTGCGTGAGTTCGCAGGCTTCCTCCATGAGGTCGCTCGCGTGGACGCGGGTCGCACCCGCGTGTGCCATCGCGATCGCGATCGGCCCCGAGCCGCAGCCCAGGTCCAGCACCGTCCGCCCGGCGACGCCGGCGCGCAGGATCTCGGTCGCGAGCAGCGTGGTGGTGATCGTCGGCCGGAACACAGCCGGGTCGGTATGCAGCGGGATATCGCGACCGGCGATGCTCCAACTCACCGTCGGGTAGGCCGACGGGATGTCGATGGTATGCGGCAACGCGGCCGGGTCGAAGGCAATGCGGGGGGAGATTGGAGACATGACGGTGCTTGCGTGCTTTCTCGCGCGGGGACGAAGACGATCGAGTCCGGCGCGAAGTGGGAGGGTCACTCGCATAGTGTCCCTTTCCGCCGGCAAATGCACGGAACGGGCGCTGCGAAGACGCACCGGGAGTGCGTGCGCTTCCGTACCGAGGCGATGGAACGGGGTTGGCCGCGGCCGCGGGGAGCGCGGCGGTGCGCGGACGGCGGAATGGGACTAGAGGCGACTCCAGCTGCCGCCCAGCAGTCCCTCGATTGGGCGGAACGTCGCCTTGTAAGCCATCTTGCGGCTTTCGGCGATCCAGTACCCGAGGTAGAGGTACGGCAGCCCGAGCATGATGCACCGCTCGATCTGCCACAGCACGCTGTAGGTGCCGAAGCTCGCACCGCGAATGTCCGGCTCGAAAAACGTATACACGGACGAAAGTCCATCGACGAGACGATCGACGAGGCTCACCATCCGGAGGACGCCGCCCTCGCGGAACTCGAAGAGATCGGTCGCGACGTTGCTGTGGAGCAGGAAATGCTGGTACTGCTCACGGCTGTCCTGGTCCATGCCGCCGCCCGGATGGCGATATCGCTGATAGCGCAAGTACAGCGCGTAATGTTCGGGATCGTACGCCAACTCCCGTCTACTCACCTTCAGATTGACGTGATCTCGCACGACACGGCGCTGCGTTCGGTTGGGCTGGAAGGCGTCGATCGGCACCCGGACCGGCACGCACCCGCGGCAGTGATCGCAATAGGGACGGTACGTGAATGCCCCGCTGCGGCGGAACCCGAGTCGGACGAGTTCGCTGTAGACCCGCGTGTCGATCAGGTGGCTTGGGGTGGCCACCTGCGAGCGGGCAGCCCGGTCCGGCAGATAGCTGCACGGATACGGCGCCGTCGCGTAGAACTGCAGGGAAGTCAGAGGGAGGTCGTTGAGCTTGCTCACCGAGGGCCTGTCGTGGTCAAGCGTCCGCACCCCGGCTCGGTTTCGCATGCCAACCGGCCGGAGGGTCCGCGGAGTGTATCAATTCGCGGAGATGCTCGGCAAACCGCGCGCGCGGGATCGGGTGGGCACCGAACGACGCCAGGTGAGCCGTCTCCTGCTGGCAGTCGATGAGCGGCACGTCGAGGGCGGTCAGCTTGTCCACCAGTGCCACGAGCGCGACTTTCGACGCATCGGTTTCGTGCGCGAACATCGACTCGCCGAAGAACATTCTTCCCAGTGCGATCCCGTAGAGCCCGCCCACCAGCCGCCCGTCGCGGTAGCTCTCGAACGAGTGCGCGTAGCCCCGCCGATGCAACTCGCAGTACGCGTCGACCATCTCGGGCGTGATCCAGGTTCCGCCTTGTCCGTCGCGGGGCGTCGTCGCGCACGCGCGGATGACGTCGCGAAACGCCGTATCGATGCGCACCTCGAACGTGCCCGCGCGCACGCGCTTGCGCAGCGAGCGCACGCAGCGAAACTGCGCCACCGGCAGCACCATCCGCGGGTCGGGGCTCCACCAGAGGATCGGCTGGTCCCGCGAGTACCAGGGAAAGATGCCCTGCCGGTACGCCGCGACGAGGCGCGCCGGCGACAGGTCGCCGCCGAACGCAAGCAGGCCGTTCGGGTCCGCAAGCGCCGTGGCAACGGGCGGGAACGGCGAATCCGCGGAAAGTCGCGGAATCATCATTGCCGCCACGCGAGGTCGCGAAACGGCTCGCAACGAGGCGCCAGGGCGGGGACGGGGAGTTCGGGTTTGCGCTTCATCGAGGGCGGCCAGCGGGCAGACCGCAGTGTAGGCAACCCGGGGCGCGACGGCAAAAGCCGGCGCCTTCGCCACGGGATCGGCATGCAACGCGCGGTCCGCCGGGCATCCCCGTCGACAGGGAACGGATGGCGCGGCACCGCGCCTCGGACCGGGTCGTGGACCACCGATGCGCGTCGGGCCTCGCCACTGCGGCAAATCGCGGATAATGACGGGTCGCGCGCCGGATACCGGCGCACGCCCCGCCTCAAGGCCGCGGCGCCGCGTTGCGGCCCGGTGGCCCCGGGGCCGGGCTTCAGTTCGCATCGCCCCGGTAGCTCAGTGGATAGAGCAGCCCCCTCCTAAGGGGCAGGTCGGACGTTCGATTCGTCTCCGGGGCGCCACCCGATTCCCGCAGATCGCCCAGCAGGTTTTCACTTTGCCACCCATCGCCGCCCCCTCGTCCCCAGCCACGCGCTATCGCATCGCGCCGCTCGACCCGCACGCGCATCTCTACGAGGTTCGCGTGACCGTGGACACGCCGGACCGCGCCGGCCAGAAATTCGTGCTGCCGACGTGGATCCCAGGCAGCTACCTGATTCGCGAGTTCGCGCGCCACTTCGTCACGGTACGCGGCGAAGGTGCCGAAGGTGCCGTGGCGATGCGCAAGGTCGCCAAGGACACGTGGCAGGCGGACCCGTGTGCGGGGCCGCTCACGCTCGTCGCGCACGTCTATGCGTTCGACCTGTCGGTGCGCGCCGCGTACCTCGACGCGACGCGTGGCTACTTCAACGGTCCGTCCGTCTTTCCGTGCCCGGTGGGCCACGAGCATGCACGTTGCGTCGTCGACATCGCTGCCCCCGCGGATGGCAGCGGCCGTGACTGGCGCGTGGCGACCACGCTTGCGCGCGCCGGGGCGGACGAACACGGATTCGGACTCTACGAGGCGGCGGACTACGACGAGCTCATCGACCATCCGGTGGAGACCGGCGCGTTCGCGCTGGCCCGCTTCGAAGCGGGCGGCGTGCCGCACGAAATCGCGATCGCGGGCCGGCAATCCGCCGACCTCGAGCGCCTCGCGACCGACCTCCGCCGCGTCTGTCAATGGCAGGTCGACCTCTTCGGCGGCGCGCCGTTCCCGCGCTACCTGTTCCAGGTCGCCGCGGTCGGCGACGGCTACGGGGGGCTCGAGCACCGTTCGAGCACGAGCCTCCTGTGCCGGCGCGACGAATTGCCGGCGCCCGGCACCGACGCGATCGACGACGACTACCTGCGCTTCCTCGGACTCGCGAGCCACGAGTACTTCCACGCATGGAACGTGAAGCGGATCATGCCCGCCGCCTTCGCGCCCTACAACCTCGCCCGCGAGAACTACACGCGGCAGCTATGGGCGTTCGAAGGGTTCACGTCGTACTACGACGACCTGGCGCTGGTCCGCTGCGGCCTCATCGGCCCCGAGCGCTACCTCGAGTTGCTGGGACAGACGATCACGACCGTTCTGCGTGCACCCGGCCGGCACCTGCAAAGCGTGGCCGACTCGAGCTTCGACGCATGGATCAAGTACTACCGGCCCGACGAGAACTCGCCGAACTCGGTGGTGAGCTACTACACGAAGGGCGCGCTCGTCGGCTGCGCGCTCGACCTCACGCTGCGGTTGACCGGCCGTGCCTCGCTGGACATCCTGATGCGCGCGCTGTGGGAGCGCTTCGGCAAGCCCGGCATCGGCGTGCCGGAGGATGCCATCGCGGCGCTCGCGAGCGAACTGGCCGGCCGCGACCTCGCCGATTTCTTCGCGCGCTACGTCGAAGGCACGGAGGATCCGCCGCTCGCGGACCTGTTCGCGCAGTTCGGCATCGCGTTCAACCTGCGTGGCGCGCTCGACGCGAAGGACCGCGGCGGCAAGGCGGCATCCCTGATGCCGCCGGCCGCGACGCTCGGCATGCGCGTCAACGCGGACCAGAAGGTGGCCGTGGTCTTCCGCGACGGACCGGCCGCGCGCGCGGGACTCTCCGCCGGCGACACGCTGGTCGCGATCGACGGGCTGCGCGCGACGCCCGAGCGGCTGCAGACGGTGTTGCGGCAGCGCGCGCCCGGTTCGACGGTGGCACTGCACGCGTTCCGCCGCGACGAGTTCCTGACGCTCACCGCCACGCTCGCGCCTGCGCCGGCCGATACGTGCTGGCTGGCGCTCGACCCCGGCCGCGACCGGAGACGTCCTCCGCCGCCGCGACGCGTGGCTGCGCGACTAGGGGGAACTGCGAAATCGTCGCTCGCGAAGGACTTGTACGCAGCCAGCCGCACGACACTCGTTCTTTCGTCGCATTTCCAAGCGGGCGCCGCCGGGCCGCCCCCAAGGCGGCCGCCTGACTTCGCAATTGACGTTCCGGCCGCAAAAGGCGCGACGCCGGCTAGACATCATCCACGGATCCGACGGACGCCTTTTGCGGTCGCATGGCTACGGCGTTACCGCGGGGTTGAGCGTGTAGCGGCCGGTGACCGACGCCTGCGCGAGGATGTGCCCCGCCATCGCCGCGCGCGCGTCCGCGCCGGTGAAGCGCGGCGGCACGTCGAGGCGCGGCACGTCGAGCGCGAACAGCGTGAATACGTAGCGGTGCGGCAGCGCATCGTTCCACGGCGGACACGGGCCGTCGTAGCCGTGGTAATCGCCGGCCATCTGCGCATCGCCGGCGAACCACCCGGTGTAGTCGTTGATCCCGTGGCGCGCGTCGCGCGGCGCATGGGGCCCCGGCTTGCCGCGCGCCTTGACGCCGTCGGAATGCTCGCCGCGCGCGATCCCCGGCGTATCGGGCGCAAGGTCGATGAGCGTCCAGTGGAAGAAGTCGACGCGCGGCAGCGATGCCGGTACCACGCGTCCCTCCTGGTTCACGTCGTCGCCGCGCGAAGGCACGTCCGGATCGTGGCAGACGAGCGCGAGCGAGCGCGTGCCATGCGGCAATTCGGACCACGCGAAGTCGGGATTGCGGTTGGCGGACAGACGCACGTGCGTCGCCGGGTCGATCACGCAGAACGCGAACTCGCCGGGAATCACGCCGTCGTTCGCGAAAGCCGTCGTCGTCAGTTTCATCGTTGCTCCCCTCGTCAGCTGCTCTTCTGCCAGTGCGGCGGAACCGTCGCCGCGAAGAACGGCAATGCCTCGACGCGCGCCTTCCACGCCGCCAGCGCCGGCGGCAGCAGCGCCGCGACGTCGAACGTCGGCACCTTCAGCGCGCAACGGTCGAGGAAACCCACCATCGGATAGAGCGCGAAGTCGGCGGCGGACAGCGGACCCGCCAGGAACTCGCCCGCGATCGAACGCGACCACAGCGCGAGTTCCTCCGCGAGCGCCGTCCTGCCCTCGGCGAACTTGCTGCTCGTCGCGCGTGGCGGGGTCCTTCGCGAACGCGTAGTCGACGATGGGATCCAGCGCCTTGTCGAAGTAGTTGTCGGCCTCGCAGATGAGCCGGCGCTGATAGCGCGCGTTGCCGCGCGTCGCCGGGAAAGAGCGGCGCCCCGCGCCCGGGATAGGCCTCGTCCAGGTATTCGACGATCGCGTTCGACTCGTACAGCACGAAGTCGCCGTCGACGATCACGGGCACGCGATGCCGCGGATTGAGTGCGAGGAACTCCGGCTTGCGCGTGTCGCCGGCCGCGAACGAGAGCACGCGGCGCTCGTACGGCAGCGCCTTGTGCTCCAGCGCCAGCTGCACGCGCCACGCGAACGGCGACCCGGACCCGTAGTAGAGGACGATGCTCATCGCGCCCCTTTCGCGTCCTCGAACGGCCCGCCGCGCATGGCCTCGAGCGACGCCTTCTGCAGTTCCAGCGTCTTGATGCTCATCTGCATCATGTTGACGCTCATCGTGAGCCAGTTCTCGATGATCTTGAGCTCCGCGATCTTCCGGTCGATCTCGGCCGGATCGAGCGCCGCGAACATCGCGGCCGGATTCGGAAACGGCATCGCCCCCGCGCCTGCGGCACCCGGCGCCACCGCGCCCGGGAAGCCGGGGATCGGAATGCCGAGCGGATTCCACATCCGCTGCATGAAATCGAGCGCGTCCTGCGGGGAGAACGCAAAGGCGCCCGGCGCGTTGCCGGGCTGCTTGGGCGGGCTGGAATCGTGCGCCATGGATCGTTTCCTCCGGGGGATGCGCCGCCGCAGGAGCGACGGCGCGGTTTGCTACTATGCTCTCCCATGGCGGACCCCGGTGCAACCTTGCATGAACGCCTCGCCAGCATCGTCGGCGACGCGCACGTGCTGACCGGCGCCGCCGACGTCGCCCCGTACGTCGCGGACTGGCGCGGCCGCTATCGCGGCGCCGCGCGTGCCGTCGTGCGCCCGAAGTCGACACGGGAGGTCGTGGCCATCGTGCGCGCCTGCGCCGATGCCGGCGTGCCGATCGTCGCCCAGGGAGGCAATACCGGCCTTTGCGGCGGCGCGACCCCCCACGACGACGCGAGCGAGGTCGTGGTGGCGATGACCCGGATGAACGGCGTGCGCGCCCTGGACCCCGCCAATGCGACGATCACCGTCGAGGCGGGAATGACGCTCGCGGCCGTCCAGTCCGCCGCCGCCGGGGCAGGTCTCCACTTTCCGCTGTCGCTCGCGTCCGAAGGCAGTTGCACCATCGGCGGCAACGTCGCGACCAACGCGGGCGGCACCGCCGTGCTGCGCTACGGCAATACGCGCGAGCTGGTGCTGGGCCTCGAAGCGGTGCTTGCCGACGGCAGCGTCTACGAAGGCTTGCGCGGACTGCGCAAGGACAACACCGGCTACGACCTGAAGCAGCTCTTCATCGGCGCCGAGGGCACGCTCGGCATCGTCACCGCGGCGGTGCTGAAGCTCTTTCCGCCGCCGCGCACGCGGCTGACGGCGATGGTCGCGGTGCCGTCGGTCGCGGCCGCCGTCGCGCTGCTCGACGCGTTGCGCACGGCGCTGTCGGACCGGCTCATCGGCTTCGAGCTGATGAGCGCGTTCTCGCTGGCGCTGTCGAACCGCCATCATCCCGGATCGCCCGCGCCGATGCCCGGACATCCGTGGTACGTGCTGGTGCAGGCGGACGACAGCCTCGCCGACGCCCCGCTGCCGCGCCAGGTCGAGGCGGCGCTCGCGCAGGCGCTCGAATCCGGTATCGCCGACGACGCCGTCGTCGCGCAGTCGGGCGAACAGGCGGCGCAGATGTGGGCGCTGCGCGAGAACATCAGCGAAGCGCAGCGGCGCGAAGGACCCAACATCAAGCACGACATTTCGCTGCCGGTGTCGGCGATTCCCGAATTCATGGCCGTATGCGGCGACGACCTCGCGCGGGCGTTTCCCGGCAGCCGCCTCGTCGTCTTCGGCCACCTGGGCGACGGCAACCTGCACTACAACCTGTCCGCGCCGGAAGGCGTCACCGCCGCGTCGTTCATGGACAACGGCGAACGCGCGAACCGGATCGTCCACGACCTCGTGGCCACGCATGGCGGAAGCTTCAGCGCCGAGCACGGCGTCGGCCAGCTGAAGCGCGGCGACCTCGCTCCGCTACAAGTGTCCCGTCGAGGTGCGAACTGATGCGCGCGGTGAAGGCCGCGCTCGATCCGGCGGCTCATGAATCCGGGCAAGGTGCTGTAGTGGGCAAGATCATCTTCTGGGTCGTCGTCGTCTTCGGCGTGCTGTTCGCGCTGCGGCTGTGGAACGCGGCCAAGGGGCGCGCCCGCAACGACCGCCAAGGCGCGCGAACGCCAAGCAGGTCGAGGCGATGGTGCGGTGCGGCCGCTGCGGCGTGTTTCTGCCGGAACCCGACGCACGGCCGGAAGGTAACGGGTACCGTTGCGACGATCCCGCCTGTGCCGCGCACCCGTTCGCGTTGACGGCCCCGCCGCGCACTCGCTATAACGAACCCATGCAGCCCGCCCCCGCGATCCCGCCCTTCGAGCCGCCGCCGCTGCCCGCGCCGCTGACCGATTCGGGCCGGCGCATCCTGTGGATCGTCGGGCTCTACCGCGCGGTCTGCGCGGCGATGCTGCTGGGCGCGGCGCTGCTGCTCGACCCGCGGACGATCAACATCGCGCAGCCCCACGCGTTCGTCACCGGCACGGGCCTCTACTTCGTCTTCGGCGTGTCGACGTTCTGGTGGGTGCAGCAGGACCGGCTGCCGCTGCCGCTGCCGGCCACGCTGTTCGCGCTCCTCGTCGGCGACATCTTCTTCCTCTCGCTCGTGATGTACGCCGGCGGCACGTTCGGCGCGCCGCTGCCCATCCTGCTGTTTCCGCAGCTTGCCGCCGCCGGCTGGATCCTGCGCACGCAGACGGCGTTCTTCCACGCGGCGTTCGCCGCGGTCGCGCTGCTCGGCCTCGACGCGTGGCGCGCGTGGCATGGGGACGTCACCGCCGCGCAGGTGTTCCAGACCGGCATCATCGGCTTCGGCTACTTCGCGACGGTCGGCATCGCCGTCGCGCTCGGCCGCTACACGAAGCAGTCGGAGGACCTCGCGGCGCAGCGCGGCATCGACGTCGCGAACCTGGAGCAGGTCAACCGGCTCATCATCCAGGACATGCAGGACGGCGTGCTGGTCGTCGACCTGAACGGCGTCGTGCGCGGCCACAACGCGCAGGTGACGCGGCTGCTGGGCGGCTTCGGCCGCATGCGCGGCGGCATGCGCCTGGCCGAGTTCTCGACGACGCTGCACGACTACTGGCGGCGCTGGCAGGAGGACTTCACCGAGACGCTGCCGCCGTTCAAGGTCGAGGCCACGCAGCGGCTGCTGCGCGTGCGGCTCGTGCGGATCGGGACGGGCCTGAACGGCGGCACGCTGATCTACCTCGAGGACCTGGGCCGCGCCCAGACCGAGGCGCAGCAGATGAAGCTCGCCGCGATGGGACGGCTGACCGCATCGATCGCGCACGAGGTGCGCAATCCGTTGTCGGCGATCAACCAGGCGGCGCAGCTGCTCGAGGAGGATGGCGTCGTGGCGCCCGAGGGCAACCGCCTGCTCGGCATGATCCGCAACAACGCCAAGCGCATCGACCGGATCGTCGGCGAGGTGCTGCAGCTCAACCGTCGCGACCGGCAGCAGCCGGAGTCGGTGTCGTTCGCCGACTTCATGCGCACGCTCACCGACGAGATCGTGCAGGCGGAGAACATGCCGCCCGGCAGCGTGGTCCTGCAGATTCCCGACGACCTCATCATCATCTTCGACCGCGGGCACCTGAACCAGATCGTGTGGAACCTGGTGCGCAACGCGTGGCAGCACTGCCAGAAGAAGGAAGGCAGCATCCGCGTGCTCGCGCGCGCCGGCTACATGGGCGACGCCGTCATCTGCGAACTGATGGACGACGGCCCCGGCATCCCGGCCGAACTGCGGCCGCAGATCTTCGAGCCGTTCTTCACGACGCGGCCCGGCGGCACCGGCCTCGGACTCTACATCGCGCGCGAACTCGCGGATGCCAACGGCGCGGCGCTGGAGCTGCTGCCCAAGGGACCGGGCGCGCACTTCCGGATGACGTTGAAACGCGCGCTGACGCCGGAACGCCCGGCGTAGCATCGCTAGCGATAAGATCGGGCAAGGGGGAAACATGAGCACCAGACGCATCCGCGGCCAACCGAAGGTCCTCGTCGTCGACGACGAGCCGGACCTTCTCGAACTGCTCGAGCTCACGCTGTCGCGGATGGGTCTCGACACCTCGTGCGCGCAGACGGTCGGCGAGGCGATCCGCCTCCTCGACCGCGACCAGTTCGACCTCTGCCTCACCGACATGCGCCTGCCCGACGGCGAGGGCCTGCGCGTCGTCGAGCACATCAACCACAAGGGCCTCGACGTTCCGGTGGCGGTGATCACCGCGTTCGGCAGCGCCGAGAACGCCGTGGCGGCGCTCAAGGCCGGCGCGTTCGACTACCTGGCCAAGCCGGTCGCGCTCGAGCAGCTGCGCGCGCTCGTGAAGCAGGCGCTGAAGGTGCCCGAGAAGACGCAGCCGGCGAGCGCGTACAACCTGCTGGGCGAATCCCCCGCGATGGAGCAGGTGCGCGGGCTCATCGAACGGCTCGCGAAAAGCCAGGCGCCCGTCTTCATCAACGGCGAGTCCGGCAGCGGCAAGGAACTCGCGGCGCGGACGATCCACCTGCACGGCCCGCGCGGCGAGCTTCCGTTCGTCGCGGTCAACTGCGGCGCGATTCCCGAGAACCTGATGGAGAGCGAGTTCTTCGGCTACCGCAAGGGCGCGTTCACCGGCGCCGACGCGGACCGCGACGGATTCTTCCAGGCCGCGAACGGCGGCACGCTGTTCCTGGACGAAGTGGCGGACCTGCCGCTCGCGATGCAGGTGAAGCTGCTGCGCGCGATCCAGGAAAAGAAGGTCCGCAAGGTCGGCGCGACGCAGGAAGAACCCGTCGACGTGCGCATCATCAGCGCGACGCACAAGAAGCTGGGACCGCTCGTCGAGTCCGGCAACTTCCGGCAGGACCTCTACTACCGGCTCCACGTGATCGAGCTCGCGATGCCGTCGCTGCGCGAGATGCGCGAGGACATTCCGCTGATCGCCGACAAGATCCTCGCCAAGCTGACGCGCGGCGGCACGGCGCGGCTCGAGCCCGAGGCCGTCGCGGAGCTCGAGAAGTACCCGTTCCCCGGCAACGTGCGCGAGCTCGAGAACATCCTCGAGCGCGGTCTGTCGCTCGCCGCCGATCCGTTGCGGATCACCGCCGAGGACCTGCACCTGACGCCGGTGGCGGACGACTCGGACGACGCGATGCCGCAGGGCGAGAAGTGGCCGCTGCAGGATTACCTCGACCGCGTCGAGCGTTCGGCGATCAACGAAGCGCTCGAGAAGACGCGCTTCAACCGCACCGCGGCGGCGAAGCTGCTGGGCATCACCTTCCGCGCGATGCGCTACCGGATGGAGCGGCTGGGCATCAAGTAGCGCGCCCGCGGGCGCCGTGCCGCCCATCCCGCGGGCGCGGGCCCGGTCGCAACTGCCGACGGAGGTTTCGTTGCGTCGTTCGTTCCTGCATCGCGTGACGGCCAGGCGATTTCGCATCGACGCTGCCGGACGCGCCGCCCGCGCGACGCAGATCCCCTCCCCGAACCACGACGCGCGGCCGCCGGGCACGGTGCCCTCCCTCGTCGTCATCCACGGCATTTCGCTGCCGCCGGACGAATTCGGCGGCGACGGCGTCGCGCGCCTCTTCACCAACACGCTGGACCCGCTCGCGCATCCCTACTACGCGACGATCGCCCACCTGCGCGTGTCCGCGCACTTCTTCATCCGCCGCGACGGCGAACTGCAGCAGTTCGTCGCCTGCAACGACCGGGCCTGGCATGCGGGCGTCTCGTCGTGGCGCGGGCGCGAGCGGTGCAACGACTACGCGATCGGCATCGAGCTCGAGGGCGCGGACGACATCCCGTATGCGGATGCGCAGTACGCAACGCTCGCCGCGTTGCTTTGCGCGCTGCGCGAACGCTATCCGCTCGCCGCCGCCGTCGGCCACAGCGACGTGGCCCCCGGCCGCAAGACGGACCCAGGCCCCGCCTTCGACTGGGACCGCCTGTCCGCGTTGACGGGCGCCGCGCGCCTGTGAGCGCGCTGCTGCGCGTGACCGAATGCGGGCCTCTACTGCGAGGCGGGCGACTTCCACATCGATCCATGGCGGCCGGTGGCGCGCGCGCTGATCACGCACGCGCACGCCGATCACGCGCGCGGCGGCAGCGACGCCTATCTCGCGGCCGTACCGGGCCTCCCGCTGCTCGCGGCGCGCCTGCCCGCCGACGCGCGCATCGAAGGGATTCGCGTACGGCGAGGTGCGCCGGATCGGCTCCGCCGACGTGTCGTTCCATCCCGCCGGCCACGTGCTGGGCAGCGCGCAGATCCGCATCGCGCATCGCGGGCAGACGATCGTGGCCTCCGGCGACTACAAGCTGGCGCCGGACCCGACCTGCGCGCCGTTCGAGCCGGTCCGCTGCGACACGTTCCTCACGGAGTCCACGTTCGGCCTCCCCATCTACCGCTGGGATCCGCCGCACGCGACGATGGCCGCGATCCTGCGCTGGTGGGAGGACAATCGCGCCGAGGGCCGCACCAGCGTGCTGTTCGCCTATGCGCTCGGCAAGGCACAACGGATTCTCGCGGGACTCGCAGCCGCCGCCGATCCGCTGCCCGGTCCGCTCCACGTCCACGGCGCGATCGACCGGATCAACCGGGCTTACGTCGCCGCCGGGGTCGCGCTGCCGCCGACCCGCCTGGTCGCCGACGCGCCGGAGGGCACCCGGTGGACGGATTCGCTGGTGCTGGCCCCGCCGTCGGCGCGCGGCAGCCGCTGGATGCAACGGTTCGAGCCCGCCGCGACGGCCTTCGCGTCGGGCTGGATGGCGCTGCGGGGCCCGCGTCGCCGGCAGGCGCTCGATCGCGGCTTCGTCCTGTCCGATCACGCGGACTGGCCCGCGCTCGCGACGGCCATCGCCGGGCGCGCAGGCGCGCGAGGTATGGGTGACCCATGGGTACCGCGACGAGCTGGTCCGCTGGCTCAACGAGACGGGGCGGCCCGCCCGGGCGCTCGCGACGCACTTCGAAGGCGAAGCCGACGGCGAAACCGCCGGCGACGCTGCGTCCGTGCCGGGTCCTGGCACCCCCGCGGCGGAATCCGACCCGGCGGCCGTCTGAGCCCCTTCGGGGGTGGCGACCTGCCGCACCCGCCGTCCCGCGGGGCACACCGGCGAGACGGTCAAAAACGAGGTATAATCAGAGGTTAAGCGCGGTCGAGCCAACGCAGTCGAAGCAAGCGGGCGGGCCACAGATTCCGGATTGCCGCCCGATTGCACTCGCCGCTGCCCGTCGCCCCCGGAATCCGCGGGGCGCTAAGGCGGGCTTAAGGTAGCCCGGCCATCCTACGATACCCATGCAACTCATCGCGGACTATTTCCCGCTCATCCTCTTTTTCCTTGCGTTCAAGTGGCAGGGAATCATGGTCGCGACCGGTGTCGCGATCGTGGCGTCCATTGTCCAGATCGCGTGGTTCAAGCGACGCGGCACGGTATCGGCCATCCACTGGATCTCGCTCGCGATCATCGTCGTCTTCGGCGGCGCCACGCTGATCCTGCAGGACGAGATGTTCATCAAGTGGAAGCCGACGGTGCTCTACGGCGTGTTCGGCCTGACGCTGGCCGTCGGCAAGCTCGTGTTCCGGCGCGACCTCATCTCGTACCTGCTGAAGGACATCGAGCTGCCGGCCGCCGTCTGGACGCGCGTGACGTGGGCGTGGGCGACGTTCTTCTTCGCGATGGCCGCGCTCAACATCTACGTGGCGTACAACTATTCGCTCGACACCTGGGTCAACTTCAAGGTGTGGGGCGGCATCGGCCTGTTCATCCTCTTCGCGCTCGCGCAAGGGCTGGTGCTGGCGCGGCACATGACCGAGCCCACCAAGCCATGAGCGCGCAGGGCCGCCCCGCGCGCCTCATTGCCCGGTGCGCCGCAGTGCGCAGCCCGAAGGTCGTCGAATGAACGCGAGGCTCTCCCGATGACGACCGTCGCCGGAACGCTGCGCACGCGGCTCGCACCCCTGGCGCCCGTCGTGCTCGAACTGGACGACGACAGCGCCGAGCACGCCGGGCACTCCGGCGCGGCGGCGGGCGGCGGGCACTTTTCGCTTCTGATCGTGTCCGAGCAGTTCGCAGGTCTGACCCGACTGGCGCGGCATCGCGCCGTGCTGGACCGGGTCGGCGACATGATCCCCTATCCCGTGCACGCGCTTGCGATTCGCGCGTACACCCCGGACGAATTCCCTTCCTGACGAAAGGACGCATGCAATGACCCGAAAGATCCTCACCATCGCCGTGCTCGCCGCCCTCGCGGCCGCCGGTGCCCAAGCTCAACCGGCCGCCCCCAAGGCAGCCGCTCCCGCCGCGGCCGCCGCCGCGCCGGCCGGCAAGGCGCTGTATCCGCAAGCCCAGTTCGACTTCATGCTGAAGGAACGGCTCGCCCAGGGCGCGCCCGATTCGCCGGAACTGCGCAACGCGATCCGCGAGGAACTCAACACGCGCGAACTGCTGGTGCGCGAGGCGAAGAAGGCCAATCTCGACAAGAACGCCGACGTGAAGAACCAGATGGAACTGGCCGGCCAGACCGTGCTCGTTCGTGCGTACGTCGCCGACTGGATCAAGAAGAACCCGATCCCGGACGCGGAACTGCGCAAGGAATACGACCAGATCAAGACGCAGATGGGCGACAAGGAATTCAAGGTCAAGCACATCCTGGTCGAGAAGGAAGACGAAGCCAAGGACGTGATCGCCCAACTGCAGAAGGGCGGCAAGTTCGACGAGCTCGCGAAGGCGCGCTCGAAGGATCCGGGTTCCAAGGACCGCGGCGGCGACCTCGACTGGAATGCGCCCGGCGGGTTCGTGAAGCCGTTCGCCGACGCGATGGCCGCGACGCCGAAGGGCAAGTTCACGCCGCAGCCGGTCCAGACGCAGTTCGGCTACCACGTGATCTTCGTCGAGGACATCCGCGAGGCGAAGGTGCCGCCGTTCGACGAGGTGAAGCCGCAGCTGCAGCAGCGTTTGCAGGCCGCGTATCTCGACAAGTATTTCCGCGAGCTGCGCGCGAAGGGTGGCGTCTGACCTGACGGTCGGAACCGCCGCACCGGGAGAGGGCAGGCCGAATCGGCCTGCCCTTTTTCATTGGTGGAATCGTTCCCTCTGGACAGATCGTCGCCAAGCCAATACCCTTCCTGACGGCCAGGCCGGCGGAGGGGCGGAGTCCTCCGAATCGTTGGTACCAGGACGCGCAGCAAAGAACGCGTCTACCCGGCGACCGGAAAACAAGCGGACCCATCAGGAGACCTCCATGACGTTCATACGCCACCCCCGCGACTTCTGGGCGGGGATCCTGTTCATCGCCTTCGGCCTCGCGGCGGTGATCATCGCGCGCGACTACGCGGTGGGCACCGCGGGACGGATGGGTCCGGGCTATTTCCCGCGCGCGCTCGGCAGCATCATGATCGTGCTCGGGTTGATCCTCTCGCTGCGGGCGCTGAAGATCGACGGCGCCAAGATACAGTTCGGATCGTTCAAGCCGCTGCTCATCGTGCTGGGCGCCGTGTTCGCGTTCGGACTGGCGGCGCCGAAGCTCGGCCTCATCGTCGCGACCATCCTGCTGATCGTGATCTCGAGCACGGCGAGCCACGAGTTCCGGTGGAAGGAGGCCGTCATCTCGTCGCTGGTGCTGTCCGTATTCACGCTGGGCGCGTTCGTCTGGGGACTGAAGCTCCAGTTGCCGACCTGGCCCTGGTTCATCGGATAAGGGACGCCGATGGAACTCATCTCGAACCTCGGCATCGGCTTCGGCGTCGCGCTGACGCTGCAGAACCTCTTCTACTGTTTCGGCGGCGTGCTGCTCGGCACGCTGATCGGCGTGCTGCCGGGCATCGGCCCCGTCGCCCACGATCGCGATGCTGCTGCCGATCACGTACGCGCTGCCGCCGGTCTCGGCGCTGATCATGCTGGCCGGCATCTACTACGGCGCGCAGTACGGCGGTTCGACGACGGCGATCCTCGTCAACCTGCCCGGCGAGGCGTCCTCGGTGGTGACCTGCCTCGACGGCTACCAGATGGCGCGACAGGGCAAGGCGGGCAAGGCGCTCGCGATCGCCGCCATCGGCTCGTTCATCGCCGGCACGTTCGCGACGCTGCTGGTTGCGGCGTTCGCGCCGCCGCTCGCCGAGGTCGCGCTGAAGTTCGGCCCCGCCGAGTACTTCTCGCTGATGGTGCTGGGCCTCATCGCCGCCGTCGTGCTGGCGAGCGGCTCGCTGGTGAAGGCGATCGGCATGATCGTGCTGGGCCTGCTGCTCGGCATCATCGGCACCGACGTCAACTCGGGCCTGCAGCGCTACTCGTTCGGCATCGCGGAACTCTCCGACGGCATCGGCTTCGTCGTCGTCGCGATGGGCCTCTTCGGCTTCGCCGAGATCATCATCAATCTCGAGCAGACGGAACACCGCGAGGTGTTCACGAACAAGGTGTCGGGCCTGATGCTGAAGTGGTCCGAGTTCAAGGAGGCGCTGCCGGCGATCCTCCGCGGCACCGGCATCGGCTCGGTGCTGGGCATCCTGCCCGGCGGCGGCGCGCTGCTCGGCGCGTTCGCGTCGTACACGATCGAGAAGCGGATCGCGAAGGACCCGTCGCGCTTCGGCAAGGGCGCCATCCAGGGCGTCGCGGGTCCCGAGAGCGCCAACAACGCCGGCGCGCAGACGTCGTTCATCCCGATGCTCACGCTGGGCATCCCGCCCAATGCGGTGATGGCGCTGATGGTCGGCGCGATGACGATCCACTCGATCCAGCCCGGGCCGCAGGTGATGACCAGCAATCCGCAGCTGTTCTGGGGCCTGATCGTCAGCATGTGGATCGGCAACGTGATGCTCGTCATCCTCAACCTGCCGATGATCGGCATCTGGGTGAAGCTGCTGCAGGTCCCCTACCGACTGCTCTACCCCGCGATCCTGCTGTTCTGCTGCATCGGCGTGTACAGCATCCAGAACAACGTGTTCGACGTCTACCTGACGGTGCTGTTCGGCGTGCTCGGCTGGATCTTCGTCAAGCTCGAATGCGAGCCGGCGCCGCTGCTGCTGGGCTTCATCCTCGGGCCGATGATGGAGGAGAACCTGCGACGGGCGCTGCTGCTGTCGCGCGGCGATCCGACGGTGTTCGCCACGCGGCCGATTTCGGCCGTGATGCTGGGGATCGCGGCGATCCTGCTGCTCATCATCGTCGCGCCGAGCATCCGCAAGAAGCGCGAGGAAGCGTTCCAGGAAAGCTGACCCTCGCGCAACCCACACGGCGGCGCGCGGTGGCTCGTTCGGCCCCGCGCGCCGCCCTCCTTTGGACTGTCACGATGAACTTCGACTGGAACCTCCCCTACGCCTCCCGTCGCCAGCCGGTGTTCGCGCGCAACGCCGTCGCGACGTCGCAGCCGCTCGCCACGCAGGCCGGCATCGCGATGCTGGCGAAGGGAGGCAACGCCGTCGACGCGGCGCTCGCGACGGCGATCACGCTGACCGTCGTCGAGCCGTGCAGCAACGGATTGGGCTCCGACCTCTTCGCGCTCGTCTGGACCGGCAGCGAACTGGTGGGCCTCAATGCCTCCGGACGCGCGCCTGCCGCATGGAGCGCAAAGCGGTTCGGGGGCCGCACCGCGATGCCGGAGCGCGGGTGGGACACCGTGACCATTCCCGGGGCGATTTCCGGCTGGCGCGCGCTATCGCAGCGCTTCGGAGAATTGCCGTTCGCCGACCTCTTCGAGCCCGCCATCCGCTATGCGCGCGACGGATTCATGGTGTCGCCGGTGATCGCGGAGAAATGGGCGCTCGCAGTGCCGGTGATGCCGCGCGACCTGGGCTGGTTCGAGCACTTCGCGCCGCATGGCCGCGCACCTTATCCCGGCGAAGTGTTCAAGAGCCCCGACATGGCGGCATCGCTCACGAAGATCGCACTGTCCGACGGCGACGCGTTCTACCGCGGGGAACTCGCGGCGGCGATGGTTCGCCATGCGCAGGGCACGGGCGGCGCGCACGCGCTCGAGGACTTCGCGAACCACACGGCGGACTGGGTGACGCCGCTCGCGCTCGACTATCGGGGCGTCACCGTGCACGAAATTCCGCCGAACGGACAGGGAATCTCGGCGCTGATGGCGCTCGGCATTCTGAGCGACTTCGACCTGAAGTCGCGGCCGGTCGACGATCCGGTCACGCAGCATCTCGAGATCGAGGCGATGAAGCTCGCGTTCGCCGACGCGCACCGGTACGTGGCCGATTCGCGCAGGATGTCGGTGCCTGCGAAGGACCTGCTCGACCCCGGATACCTGGCCTCGCGCGCACGCCGCATCGATCCCGGTCGCGCGCAGGACTTCGGTCCGGGCGATCCGCCCAAGGGCGGCACCGTGTACCTGTGCGCAGCGGACGACGACGGCATGATGGTGTCGCTGATCCAGTCGAACTACATGGGCTTCGGGTCGGGCGTGGTCGTTCCCGGCACCGGGATCAGCCTGCAGAACCGCGGCGCGGGATTCTCGCTCGCGGCAGGCCATCCGAACGAGGTCACCGGAGGGCATCGGCCGTACCACACGATCATCCCCGGATTCGTCACCCGCAAGGGCGCCCCGCTCGCGGCGTTCGGCGTGATGGGCGGACCGATCCAGCCGCCGGGGCACGTGCAGACGCTGGTACGCCTCGTCGACTACGGCATGAATCCGCAAGCGGCCCTCGATGCGCCGCGCTGGAAGCTCAATGCCGGACGGTCCGTCGACCTCGAGGCGTCCGCGGCGCCCTCGCTGCGCGACGCGCTCATCGCGATGGGCCATTCGCTTGCCTCGGAACCGGACTCGTACATGGACTTCGGCGCCGGACAATTCATCGTGCGGACGGACGGTGGATACATCGCGGCGTCCGATTCGCGGCGGGACGGGCAGGCGGCGGGGTATTAGTAGCCCCCCCGACGCGCGCTGCGCGCGTCTCCCCCCTGAAGGGGGCGCGGCGAGCTCGGGAGCGGCCCTTCGCTCGCCCCGCCCCACCGCGCTGCGCGCGCTCCCCCTGAAGGGAGCTGCGCTGCTGCCCCGCTCGCCCTCTCCCCCCTGAAGGGGGCGGCGCGAGCTCGGGAGCGGCCCTTCGCTCGCCCCGCTCCCCCCGACGCGCGCTGCGCGCGTCTCCCCCTGAAGGGGGCGGGCGAGCTCGGGAGCGGCCTTTCGCTCGCCCCGTCCCCCCCGACGCGCGCTGCGCGCGCCTCCCCCTGAAGGGGGCGGGCGAGCTCGGGAGCGGCCCTTCGCTCGCCCCGCCCCCCCCGACGCGCGCTGCGCGCCACCCAAACAACAATGAGGGTCAGACTCGAATTGAAGTAAAGCTTCAATTCGAGTCTGACCCTCATTGTTTTGACCCTCATCGTTTGGGCGGCGAGGTCGCCCGCGACGGCGGATCAGCGGGCGGGCTTGGTCGCTGCGCCCACAGGCCGCGGCATCGCGACGGCCGGCCGCGGGTGGCTGTTCATGAACGCGGCGACGTCCCATGCCTGCTGGTCGGTGAGCGTGCCGCCGCGGCCCATCGGCATGTTGGCCTTGATGAACGCCGCAGCCGTCGCGACGCGATGCATGCCCGCACCGACGTTGAACGAGTCACGGCCCCATAGCGGCGGAAAGGCGTAACTCCCGTCGGTCTTGAGCCCGCGCCGTCGGCGCCGTGGCAGGCCGCGCATTCGGCGGCGAACACGGTCGCACCTCGCTTCGTGTCCGGCGCCTGCGGCGGCGCAGGCACGTCGGGGAACCCGCGACCCGCGAGCTGCGCGCCCACCGGTGCGCCGGTCGCGAGCCAGTAGGCGTAGCTGACGAGCCCAACGATCACGATGTCGTCCGCGGGCGGCATGCGGCCGTTCATCGAGAAGCGGAAGCAGCCCTCGAGTCGCCGCTCGAACGTGTTGATCTGGTTGTCCTTGGTGCGGAACGCCGGGTACGCGACGTAGGCGGCCCACATCGGACCGGAATTCGGCGCGCGCCCGGCGTCGAGGTGACAATTCACGCAATTGAGGCCGTTGCCGACATATTTCTTCGCGTACTTCTGCGTGTCGACGAACACGTCGCGGCCGAAGCGGATCATGTCGCCGAGCGGCGAATTGGGAATGGTGGACTCGTCCGGCGGCGTGAACGCGATCGCGCTGTGAAGCGGCGCGGGCATCAGTTCCGACGCGGTCATCGCGAGCGGACGCGGCGACTGGGCATGCGCGCCGGCGATCGCCGACCCCGCGATCAAGGCGACGAACATCCGCACCGAACGCGCGGGCGCGCAACGCACGCCGCCGCCGACCGAGGGCGCACGCGTCGCCGTCGCGCGACGCGCGCGCCCGCGCACCGCGCCACGGCCGTCGGCTATTTCGGACGCGCCTTGAGCACCGACAACGGCAGCATCTCCGGGACCTCGACGCGTCGCCGGTTCGCCTCCGGCGCGGCGAGCGGCGCCACCGCCGTCATCGTCGCGAGGCTGCGGCGCGTGAGCTGCTGGTAGCCCACGGTCCCCTCGATCTTCCATGCGAGTTCCTCCTCCGTCAGCGCACGCAGCAGCTTGCCCGGCACTCCGGCGACCAGCATGCGGGGCGGGACGACAAATCCCGCCTTGACGAACGCCATCGCCGCGACCATCGCCGACTCTCCGATCACCGCATTGTCGTTGACGACGGCATTCATGCCCACGAGCGCGTTGCGCTGGACGATGCAGCCGTGCAGGATCGCGCCGTGTCCGATGTGACCGTCCTCCTCGACGATCGTGTCGGTGCCGGGAAACCCGTGCATCACGCAGCAGTCCTGGATGTTCGCGCCGGCGCGCACCTCGAGGCGCCCGAAGTCGCCGCGCAGGCTGGCCGACGGACCGATGTAGACACCCGGGCCCACGATGACGTCACCGATCAGCACGGCCGACGGATGCACGAACGCCGCGGGATCCACCACCGGGGTGATGCCGTCGATCGTGTACACGGTCAGTTTCATCGGCAGCCTCTCGTTGCGCGCGGCGTCAGCCGAGCCACGCGCGCGCATTGCGGAACATCCGCATCCACGGCGATGCGTCGCCCCATTCGGCAGGGTGCCACGACATCTGCGCGCTGCGGTGAACGCGCTCCGGGTGCGGCATCAGGATCGTGAAGCGGCCGTCGGCCGTCGTGAGCCCGGTGATGCCCTGCGGCGAGCCGTTGGCATTGTACGGGTAGGCTTCGGTCGGCACACCGCGGTTGTCGACGGCGCGGAGCGCCACCAGCGGCTGCGCGCGCGCCAGTGCGGCGGCATCGTGGAACTCGGCATACCCCTCGCCATGGGCGGTGGCCACCGGCAGCCGACTGCCCGCCATGCCGGCGAAGAACAGCGACGGCGACGGCGTCACCTCGACCATCACGAAGCGGCCCTCGAACTGTTCCGACTGGTTGCGCACGAAGCGCGGCCAGGCGGCGGCGCCGGGAATCAGGTCGCGCAGGCTGCCATCATCTGGCAGCCGTTGCATACGCCGAGCGCGAACGCGTCGCCGCGCGCGAAGAACGTCGCGAAGTCGGCCCGCAGCTGCGGATTGAAGCGAACGGACTTGGCCCAGCCTTCGCCGGCGCCCAGCACGTCGCCGTACGAAAAGCCGCCGCAGGCGACGAAGCCCTTGAACCCCGCCAGCGCATGCCGGCCCGACGCGAGGTCGCTCATGTGCACGTCGTACGCGTCGAAGCCCGCACGGTCGAACGCGGCGGCCATCTCGACCTGCCCGTTGACGCCCTGCTCGCGCAGGATTGCCACCCGCGGCCGCGCACCGGCGGCGATATACGGCGCCGCGATGTCGTCATTCGCGTCGAACGTGACGACGGGGGCAATGCCCGGGTCGTCCGCGTCGAGGATCCGCGCGTACTCCTGCGTCACCACATCGGCGTTGTCGCGGCGCACCTGCATCGCGTGCGTCGTTGCCGACCACGCGCGATGCAACTCGACGCGCGACTCGTCGAGTACCGTGTCGCCATGCCGCACGATGCGCACGCGATTGCCGGCGACGGGTGTCCCGATGATCGTCGCCATGAGTCCCGAGTCGCGCGCCGCGCGGGCGAGCGCCTCGGCATCGTCGCGACGCACCTGGATCACCGCGCCCAGCTCCTCGGCGAACAGCACCGGCAGCGGCTCGCCGGCGATGCCGTCGAGCGAGATGTCGAGACCGCAGCGCGCGGCGAACGCCATTTCGGCCAGCGTCGCGAAGAGGCCACCGTCGGCGACGTCGTGATAGGCGAGCAGGCGCGTCTGCCGCCGCTGCTGCGCGATGAACGCGACGAACGCGGCAAGCGCATCGGCATCGTCGAGGTCGGGCGCCTCGCTGCCGAGCTGCCCGTAGACCTGCGCGAGCGCGGACCCGCCCAGCCGCCGGCGGCCGCGCGCGATGTCGACGAGCAGCAGGCTCGTCGGGCCCGCGTCGAACCGGAGCAGCGGCGTCAGCGTATCGCGCACGTCCGCCACCGGCGCGAACGCGGAGATCACGAGCGATACCGGCGCGGTGACCGCGCGTTCGACGCCGTCGGCGCGCCACGTCGTGCGCATCGACATCGAGTCCTTGCCGACCGGAATCGAGATGCCGAGGCGCACGCACGTGTCGAGCGCGACCGCGCGCACGGTGTCGTAGAGCGCGGCGTCCTCGCCCGGGTGTCCCGCCGGCGCCATCCAGTTGGCCGACAGCTTGACGTCCCGCAGCGAAACGATCGGCGCGGCGGCCAGGTTCGTGATCGCCTCGGCCACCGCCATGCGGCCGGAGGCCGGCGCATCGATCAGCGCCAGCGGCGTCCGCTCGCCGATCGCCATCGCCTCGCCCGCATGGCCGGCGAAATCCATCAGCGTGACCGCCACGTCCGCGACCGGTACCTGCCACGGTCCGACCATCGGATCGCGCGCGCAGAGCCCGCCCACCGTGCGGTCGCCGATCGTCACGAGAAACGTCTTGTCCGCGACGCAGGGGAGCTGCAGCACGCGATACGCGGCCGCACGCACGGCGATGCCGGTCAGGTCGAGCGGCGGCAGCACCCGCGCGATGCGGCGCACGTCGCGCGTCATCTTCGGCGGCTTGCCGAGGATCACGTCGAGCGGCACGTCGACCGGAAAATTGTCGAACGCCGGATCGGCGACCACCAGCCGGCCCTCGGCATTCGCGGTGCCGACGACCGCGAACGGACAGCGTTCGCGCGTGCACATCGCGGCAAACGCGGACAGCGACGCGGGGGCGATCGCGAGCACGTAGCGCTCCTGCGCCTCGTTGCACCAGATCTCGCGCGGCGCCATGCCGGAGTCCTCGGACGGTACCGCGCGCAGGTCGAACGATCCGCCGGCGCCGCCGCCGTGCACGAGTTCGGGCAGCGCGTTGGAGAGTCCTCCGGCACCGACGTCGTGGATCGAGAGGATCGGATTGTCGGCGCCCTGCTGCCAGCAGCGGTCGATCACTTCCTGCGCGCGCCGCTCGATTTCCGCATTGCCGCGCTGGACGGAGTCGAAGTCGAGGTTCGCGGTGTTGGCGCCGGTCGTCATCGACGATGCCGCGCCGCCGCCCATGCCGATCAGCATGCCCGGGCCGCCCAGCTGGATGAGCAGCGTGCCCGCCGGCAGCGGATGCTTGTGCGAGTGATCCGCGCGGATGTTGCCCACGCCGCCCGCGAGCATGATCGGCTTGTGATAGCCGCGTACCTCGCCGGCGACGTCCTGCTCGAACGTGCGGAAGTAGCCCGCGAGATTCGGGCGCCCGAACTCGTTGTTGAACGAAGCGGCGCCGATCGGGCCTTCGAGCATGATCGTGTACGCGGAGACGATTCGGTCCGGGCGCCCGATCCAAAACTCCGGCGCGCCAGCGCCGCTGGCCATTTCCCCTCGCCCGCTTGCGGGAGAGGGGGAAGGGGTGAGGGTGGACGCGCCAGCGCCGCTGGCCATTTCCCCTCGCCCATTTGCGGAAGAGGCGGTACCCGTGAGGGCCGGTGCATCCGGCGCCTCCCAGGGCTGCATGAAGCCCGGAATGCGCAGGTTCGAGACCGTGAAGCCGACCAGGCCCGCCTTGGGCTTCGCGCCGATGCCGGTCGCGCCCTCGTCGCGGATCTCGCCGCCCGAGCCGGTCGCGGCGCCCGGGTACGGCGCAATCGCGGTCGGATGGTTGTGCGTCTCCACCTTCATCAGCGTGTGCGTGAGTTCCGGCGCCGCCCCGTACCGGTTGCCGGCGCGCGGGTAGAAGCGCGCGACGGTCGCGCCCTCCATCACCGCCGAGTTGTCGGAATACGCGATGACGGTGCCTCGGGGATTCGCGCGATGCGTTTCGCGGATCATCGCGAACAGGCTGCGTTCCTGCGGTGCACCGTCGATGATCCAGTCGGCGTTGAAGATCTTGTGCCGGCAATGCTCGGAGTTCGCCTGCGCGAACATCATGAGTTCGACGTCGGTCGGATCGCGCCCGAGACGTCGGAAGTTCGCGTCGAGATAGTCGATCTCGTCGCCCGCGAGCGCCAGGCCCAGCGCCGCGTTCGCGCGCTCGAGCGCCGCGCGGCCTTCCGCATGCAGCGGCACGCTTGCGAGCGGGCGTGGCGGCACGTGCACGAAGAGGCGCTGCGCATCCGCCAGATCGTCGAACACGGTTTCGACCATCCGGTCGTGCAGGAGCGGCAACAGCGCGGCGCGGTCCTCCGCGGCGAGCGGCGCGCCATCGGCGCAGCGGATGCGATACCCGATGCCGCGCTCGATGCGGGCGACGTTGGCGAGTCCGCAGTTGCGTGCGATGTCGGTGGCTTTCGACGACCACGGCGAAATGGTGCCGGGGCGCGGCACGACGAGCAGGAACGTGCCGGCTTCGCCGGCACTGCCGCCGGCTTCCGGTCCGTAGACGAGGAGTTGCCGCAGCGTCTCGTGTTCGGTGTCGGTCAGCGGCGCCGACAACTCGACGAAGTGCCAGTACACGGCGGCGATGCCTTCGACGCGGTGCGCGGAGCGCGCATGCGCCAGGCCTTGCTGCAGCTTGGCCAGGCGGAACGGCGAGAGCGCCGGCCGGCCTGCCAGCGAGAGGATTTCGGCCATCGTCGGGGGTGGGCGCAAAGCGAAATTATACTGCAGCGTCCTCGCCCGGCCGTGCGCCGCACCGATTGCGCGAGCCCCGTCGCGGCCCGCTCGCGATCCACCCACGCGGACCGCGGCACCTGCCGCCTGGCGCTACTCGACCTTGCCGATGCGCTTCACGACGTCGGACATCTTCACGGCATCCGCGTCGACGTAGCGCTGGAACTCCGGCGCATCGAGATACTGGACCGGGCTGCCCGCGGTCAGGAGCACGTCCTTCACGCGCACATCGTTGGCCGCGGCCCGCGCCGCATCGCGCAGCTTCTGCACGATCGCGTCGGGCGTACCGGCAGGCGCGAAGAGCCCCGACCATTGCGCGTACTGGACGTCGGTGCCCGCCTCCTTCATCGACGGCACGTCCGGCAGCGCGACGAGCTTCACGTCGCCCCAGTGCGCGAGCACCCGTACCTTGCCTGCCTTGACCTGCTGCACGACGGTCGCCGGCCCTGTCGCGAGCGCGTCGACCTGCCCGCCCAGCAGTCCGACGATCGCCGGACCCGCGCCCGTGTAGGGCACATGCACCATCTTCACGCCCGCCGTGCCCGCGAACATTTCCATGGGCACGTGCATCGTGCCGTAGTTGCCCGACGATCCGTAGGTGAACTTGCCGGGATTGGCCTTCGCGTCCTTGATGAAGTCGGCGAGCGTCTTCCACGGCGCGTCCGCGCGGACGGCGAACACCGTCGGATCGGCGGTGAAGCGCGCGATGGGCTTCAGCTGGTTCAACTCGTACATCGGCGCGCGGCCGAAGAGCTTGTCGGCTTCCGGCAGCACCGTATACGACGACAGCGACATCAGGATCGTGTAGCCATCCGGCTTCGCCTTCGCAACCTGCGCCATCCCGATGCCGCCGCCCGCCCCCGGCTTGTTCTCGACGACCACCGGCTGCTTCAACTCGCGGCCCATCGCTTCCGCCACCGGCCGCGCGACGGCATCCGCAAGCCCGCCCGGCGGGAACGGCACGACCATCGTGACGGCGTGGTCGGGATACTGCGCGCTGGCGACGGACGCGCATAGCAGCGCGCCAAGGACGACGATTCGGGACAGGGTCATGACGGGGCTCCGCAGGCGGACGGGACTGGAGTTTATATCCGAACGGCCGAGAGACGGGCGGAGGGTCTTCCGGCTCCGCAGGCGAGCGGAATCCGTAGTCATTGCCTGCGCCCCTCACCCCAACCCTCTCCCCGCTCGCGGGGAGAGGGGGCGGATCGGTGGCGGGCGGAGGGGGCGCCACGGTGGATCCGGGATGGCAGCGCTGCCGTCGGTAAAGCACAGATGGCCGCCGGTATTCCGACCCGTCTGCCGGCAATGTTCGCCACCATGGCGAGCGTTGACGAACGGAAAGGAAAGAGTGCGGCCCCAAGCCGCACGCCGCAGCCATTGAGCCCGCACACCGCGCACGACCGAGCCAGCGCGCGACAGCGCGCTTCGAGCGGTGCGCCTCGTGCCGTTGCCGCGCGAAAGGCGCCGGGCCGCCCCAAGTCTTTCCGCGCTGACTGACCTCGCCGCGAATCGTGCAAGCGGCGCGAAGCGCCCGCCGCACGATTCGCGGCGATTTAGTGTTGCAGGATCTTCGCCAGGAACTGCTGCGCCCGCTCCGAGCGCGGCGTGCCGAAGAACTCTTCCTTGGTCGCGTCCTCGACGATGTGGCCGTGGTCCATGAAGATCACGCGATGGCTGACCTTGCGCGCGAAGCCCATCTCGTGGGTCACGCACATCATCGTCATGCCTTCCTGCGCGAGCTGCACCATCACGTCGAGCACCTCGCCGACCATTTCCGGATCGAGTGCGGACGTCGGCTCGTCGAACAGCATGACGATCGGGTCCATCGACAGCGCACGGGCGATGGCCACCCGTTGCTGCTGGCCACCGGAGAGCTGGCCCGGAAACTTGTCCTTGTGCACGGAAAGTCCGACGCGGTCGAGCATCTTGAGTCCGCGCTGCAGCGCCTCGTCCTTGGAACGGTTCAGCACCTTGATCTGCGCGAGCGTCAGGTTCTCCGTGACCGTGAGGTGCGGGAACAGCTCGAAGTGCTGGAACACCATGCCGACGTGCGCCCGCATCTTCGGCAGGTTGGTCTTCGGATCCGCGACCGAGATGCCGTTCACGACCACGTCGCCCTTCTGGAACGGCTCGAGCGCATTCACGCACTTGATGAGCGTCGACTTGCCGGAGCCGGAAGGCCCGCAGACGACGACCACCTCGCCCTTCTCGATCTTGGTCGTGCAATCGGTCAGCACCTGGAAGCTGCCGTACCACTTGGAGACCTTCTTGATATCGATCATGCAGCGCCCTCTACCGGATGATGGCGATCTTCTTCTGCAGCTGCCTGACGAGCATCGACAGGCTGAAGCAGATGACGAAATACGTGAGGGCCGCGAGCAGGTACATCTCGACCGGCCGGTTGAAATTCTTGCCGGCGACCTCGAAGCCCTTCAGCAGGTCGTACGCGCCGACGGCGTAGACGAGCGACGTGTCCTGGAACAGGATGATCGTCTGCGTCAGCAGCACGGGCAGCATGTTGCGGAACGCCTGCGGCAGCACGATGTAGCGCATGCACTGCGCGTAGTTCATCCCCACCGCGTAGCCTGCCGACACCTGGCCCTTCGGGACCGACTGGATGCCGGCGCGCATGATCTCCGAGTAGTACGCCGCCTCGAACACGGTGAACGTGACCATCGCCGAGATCTCGGCGCCCATCGGCCGGCCGATCAGCAGCGGAATCAGCAGGAAGAACCACAGGATCACCATGACCAGCGGTATCGACCGCAGCGTGTTCACGTAGAACGCCGCGGGCAGCACGAGCCACTTCTTGCTCGACAGCCGCATCAGTGCGATCACCGTGCCGAGCGCGATGCCGCCGATCATCGCCACCAGCGTCAGCTGGACGGAGAAGAAGAGGCCCTTGAGGATGAAGCTCGAGATGACGCTCCAGTCGACGAAACCGAAGCCGAGGTTCATTTGCCACCCCCGATCATGCCGGGGACCTGCACCCGCTTCTCGATGTACATCGCGACGCGGTTCACCGAGAACGCGGAGATGAAGTAGAGGAACGTCACCGCGAGGTAGACTTCGACGCCGCGCGAGGTCTCCTCCTGCGCCTGCATCGCGAAGAACGTGAGCTCCGTGATGCTGACCGCGAACGCGACCGACGAGTTCTTGACGATGTTCATCGACTCGCTGGTCAGCGGCGGGATCACGATGCGGAACGCCATCGGCAGGATCACGTAGCGGTAGGTCTGCGGCAGCGTGAGGCCGAGCGCCAGGCCCGCGTAGCGCTGGCCGCGCGGCAGCGCCTGGATGCCCGCCTTCACCTGTTCGGCAATCCGCGCCGACGTGAAGAAGCCGAGCGCGATGACGACGGCGATGAAGTCCGGGACCTGCTGCAGCGGCTTGAACAGCGACGGGATGACGTGATACCAGAGGAAGATCTGGACCAGCAGCGGGATGTTGCGGAAGAGCTCCGTCCACCCGTTGCCGATCCACACGAACGCCTTGACCGGCGTCGTGCGCAGGATGCCCATCAGCGAGCCGACGACGAGCGCCAGCACGAGCGAGAAGCCGGACACGAGCAGGGTCCAGCCCCACGCGGACATCATCCAGTTGAGGTAGGTCTGTCCGCTACCGGTGTCCTGGAAGAACACCTGCCAATCCCAACTCATCCGTCCGCCTCCCGCTTAAGGGGACCTGGCCACAAAAAAGCGCGGCGCGGTTGACCCGCGGCCGCGCTTCTCCGGCATTCGCACTTGGGACGGCCCGGCGTGCTCAATGAAGTGCCTTCGTGCTCCGCACTCCGGCATTCGCACTTGGGACGGCCCGGCGTGCTCATGCACCGCGTCCCATCGCCGCAACGATCACTGTACCGCGTACTCTTCCATCGGCTTCGTGTTGGGACTGTTCCACGCCGCCTTGGTGGCGTCCGACAGCGGCAGGCCGACCTTGGTGTTCGCGGGCGGGATCGGCGCCATGAACCACTTGTCGTACATCTTGGCGAGCTCGCCGCTCTTGACCATCGCGACGATCGCACCGTCGACGGCCTTCTGGAACGCCGGATCGTCCTTGCGCATCATGCAGGCGATCGGCTCGACGGAGAGGATCTCGCCCAGGATCTTGTAGTCGGCCGGGGCCTTCGACTTCGACACGAGGCCGGCGAGGATCTGCCCGTCCATCACGAACGCGTCGGCGCGGCCGGATTCGAGCAGCAGGAAGCTGTCGGCGTGGTCCTTGCCGAAAACTTCCTTGAAGTCCATGTTCGCGGCGCGCTTGTTCTTGCGCAGCGTCTGCACCGACGTGGTGCCGGTGGTCGTCGCGACCGTCTTGCCGTTCAGGTCCGCGATACCCTTGATCGGCGAATTCGCCTTCACGACGATGCGGCCTTCCTCGACGTACGTGGTCATCGCGAACGAGACGTCCTTCTGGCGCGCGGCGTTGTTGGTGGTCGAGCCGCACTCGAGGTCGACCGTGCCGTTCTGCACCAACGGGATGCGATTCTGCGACGTGACCGGCTGGTACTTGACGTCGAGCTTCGGCATCTTGAGGTCCTTCTGGATCGCCGCGGCCACCTTCTCGCCCATCTCCGTATGGAAGCCGACGTACTTGCCGTCGCCCAGCGTGTAGGCGAGCGCGCCCGAGGACTCGCGGGTGCCGAGGACGATCGTGCCGCTGTCCTTGATCTTCTTGAGCGTGCCGGTGAGTTCCTGCGCGTGGGCGGCGACGGCGAACATCGCGGCAATGATCAGGAATCCGGTCTTCGGGAGCAACTTCATAGTGGAACCTCCAAGAATGCGCCCCGTGGACGTGCGGGCGTAGGAAAGACGGAAGCGGCGATCGGGCTGCGGGCACGGGCGGCACCGGAGCCGCCGGTCGAGCCGGGTAAGTGTAGCCGCGACCCTTTGGGTTGTCTACGCGCAAGAAGGACGCGGCAGCGCGTCGCTGTCCACCCCGGTCCACCCCCTATAATCGAACCGATGAATCCCGTCCTCAAGCCCGTCGTCGATATCGTCGCGCTGCGCGAGATCGAGGCATCCCACGCCGATCTTCCTCTGATGGAACGCGCCGGCGCCGCCGCCGCCGCGCACGCGCGCGACCTGCTGGCCGATCGCAGCGGCCCGATCGCGATTCTCGCCGGTCCCGGCAACAACGGCGGCGACGCGCTCGTCGTCGCGCGCATCCTGCGCAGCGAGTACCACGAGGTCGTCGTCGTGATGCCGTCGAATCCGGAGCACCTGCCCGCCGACGCGGCCGCCGCGTATCGCGCATTCGTGGCCGAGGGCGGCACGCTCCGCACGGACCTGCCCGCGCAGCGTCCGTCGCTGGTGGTGGACGGACTCTTTGGCGTGGGCATCGCGCGCGCGATCGAAGCGCCCTACGCCGCGCTGGTCGAGTGGGCATGCGCCAGCGAAGCCCCGGTACTGGCGCTCGATGTCCCCACGGGGCTCGACGCGCAGACCGGCCACGCGCAGGCCCTCGCGATCCGCGCGACGCGCACGCTCACCTTCATCGCGTTGAAGCCGGGACTGCTGACCGGCGACGGTCCCGATTGCTGCGGCGAGCTCGCGGTCGACTCGCTGGGAATCGACGTCGCCGCGGTCGCCCGCGGACATCGGCTCGACTGGGACCGCCTCGCACGCGCGCTGCCGCCCGTCCTCGCGCGCAGCACGCGCAATGTGAACAAGGGCACGTTCGGAACGCTCGGCATCCTGGGCGGCACCGAGGGCATGGGCGGTGCACTGATCCTGGCCGGCCGGGCGGCGCTGCGCGCGGGCGCGGGCAAGGTCTGGTTGGGCTTCCTGATGGCCGATCCGCCGAAGCTCGACACGGGCATGCCCGAACTCATGCTGCGGCACGCGGGCGCGGTGCTCGACGCCGCACCCGACGCGCTGATCGTGGGGCCGGGCCTGGGCACCAGCGATGCCGCGCGGTCGCTGCTCGCGCGCGCGCTCGCCATCCCCGTTCCCGGTAGCGCTGGATGCCGACGCGCTCAACCTCGTGGCGCGCGATGGCGCGCTCCTCGCCGCGGTCGTCGCGCGCTCGGCGCCCACGCTCGCGACGCCGCATCCGGGCGAGGCCGCGCGCGTGCTCGGCCTCGACACCGACGCCGTGCAGCGCGATCGGGTGGCGGCCGCGCATGCGCTCGTGCGCAAGCTCGCCGCCAGCATCGTGCTGAAGGGACAGGGCAGTGTTCTCGCGTACCCCGACGGAACCTGGGACATCAATGCCAGCGGCGGCCCGGCGCTTGCGACCGCGGGCAGCGGCGACATCCTGTCGGGCACGCTTGGCGCGTTGCTCGCGCAGGGCGTGGAAGCGAAGACGGCGCTGCGCGTCGCCGTGTGCGTGCACGGCGCGGCGGCCGATGCGCTCGTCGCGCAGGGCTGCGGCCCGCTGGGCCTCACGGCATCCGAACTCCCGGACGCCGCGCGCGCGCTCCTCAATGCGGCGACGCGCACCGCCGCGCGCGTGACGGCGGTACGCGGCGACTGACGCAACGCGCGGCAAATCGGACGACTCGGACGCAGCCAGCCGCACGACACCCGTTTTTTCCTGGCCTTTGTTGGTGGCCGGCGCCTTAGTTGCCAACTAAGTTGCCAACTAAGCGCCCCAAGGCGGCCACCTGACTTCGAAGTCAATTCCCCGGCCGCAAAAGGCGCGACGCCGGCCATACGTCATCCACGCGCCGCGCGGACGCCTTTTGCGGACGTTGCTACGGCAGCAGCAGCGTCGCGCCCGTCGTCGCACGCGATTCGAGCGCGCGATGCGCCGCCGCGGCTTCCGCGAGCGGGAACCGCTGCCGCGCCTCCGACCGGATCTTGCCCGCCAGCACCAGCGCGAACATCTCGTCCGCCATCTGCGCGGTCGACGCGCGGTCGGTCGCGTGCGAGAACAGTGTCGGGCGCGTCGCGTACAGCGAACCCTTCTGCGCAAGGAGCCCGATGTTGAACGCCGCGATCGGTCCCGACGCATTGCCGAAGCTCACGAAGAGTCCGCGCGGCGAGAGGCAGTCGAGCGACTGCAGGAACGTGTCCTTGCCGATCGAGTCGTAGACGACCGGCACGCCCTTCCCGCCCGTGATCTCCTTCGTGCGCGCGACGAAGTCCTCGCGCGTGTAGACGATCGTATGGGTGCAGCCGTTGGCGCGCGCGAGCTCGGCCTTCGCGTCGGACCCGACGGTGCCGATCATCGTGACGCCGAGCGCGCGCGCCCACTGGCACGCGATGAGACCCACGCCGCCCGCCGCCGCATGGAACAGGATCGTCTGCCCGCCCTGGAGCCTGAACGTCTGCCGAAACAGGTACTGCACCGTGAGTCCCTTCAGCATCAGCGTCGCGGCAACTTCGTCCGACACGCCGTCGGGCACCTTGACCAGGCGATCCGCCGGCATCACCCGTTCGGTCGCGTACGAACCCGGCGTGCCGCCGCAGTAGGCAACGCGGTCGCCTGGCTTCACCCAGTCGACGCCCGACCCGACGGACTCGACGACACCCGCCGCCTCGAGGCCCAGGCCCGCCGGCAGCGGCAGCGGGTACAGTCCGCTGCGATGATAGGTGTCGATGTAGTTGAGGCCGATCGCCGTATGGCGGACCCGCGCTTCGCCGGGGCCCGGCGTGCCCACGTTGACTTCCTCGAGGACGAGCACTTCCGGCCCGCCGGTGGCGTGCATCCGAATCGCATGCGACATGGTTGGTTTCCTGGCAGTAGTGGCGTTCGCGGGATCAGGTCGCGAGCGCGCGGAACGTGGCGAAGCCCGCTACGGTGAGCAGCAGCGAGCCGGTGAGGTGCGTGGCGGCAAGGAGCAGGCCGGGCGCGTACTCGCCGCGCATCAAGAGCTCGGTCACCTCCGCCGAGAACGTCGAGAACGTCGTGAGCCCGCCCAGAAAACCGGTGACGACGAACAGGCGCCACTGCGGCGGGAGGTCGTGCCGGGCGAGGAAATACGCGACGGCGATGCCGATCAGGTAACCGCCCAGCAAATTGGACGCGAGCGTCCCGAGCGGAAAGTGCGGGATGCGCGGATTGAGCCACGTGGAGAAGCCCCAGCGCAGCCACGCGCCGCACGCCGCCCCGACCCCCACCGCCGCGATCTCGATGTACATCCTTGCATTCTAGTGCAACGCGTCCGCAACGCGGACCGAGTGGCACCGACGGCCCGCGCCGTGCCGGTGCCACGCGCTCAGCGCACGAACTGGTCGACGTACGCCGTGCCGAGACCGCACGCCTCGTAGTGCGCGCGGCACATGTCGATCTTCGTCCACACGTCCTCGTAGCCGTTCTGCGCGCCGTGCTCGTCGAGGTAGATCATCGCGCCGCTGATGTTGAAGAACGTGATCATCTCGGGGCAATCCGCGGGGACCGTCAGCGTGTGCACCTCGCCGGGGGGCTCGTAGACGAAGCTTCCCTCCTCGGCGATCCAGTCATGCTCGAGATAGCGCCAGCGACCCTTGATCACGTAGCCGACGACCACCATCGGATGCCGGTGCCGCGACAGCACGCCGCTCTTGCGCACGCGCAGCAGGTTGCACCAGCCGCCCGTCACCGTGTTGAGCAGCAGCGGGCGAAACCAAACGTCCTTGGCCTGCGGCACCCAGACGCGCTCGTCGTCGGGGATCGCCGCCACGGCGATCTCGGGCTGGATGCCGCTGGCGCGCAGAAGCATCGGGGCGGTGGCAATGTTCAATGGGCGGACTCTTTGATGGCGGTGGCGAGCGCGGCGATCTCCGCCTGCGCGTCGATCGTGACGGGGAACACGCGGTGCGCACGCCGGTACCAGTAGCGCGCATTGCCGAGGTCGCCCTCGAGCATATGCACGATCCCGTGCGCCCAGCAGCCCAGCGCGGTGTCGTCTTCCTGGACGATCGGATGCGCTTTCTGCCAGTCGCCCTTCCTCAAGTAGCGGACAGCGGTGCCGATGGGCATGTCGAATCTCCCGGCGGATGGGCGGTGCGGCGACATGGCGATCAGCGGACCGCGTGCGCGCCGCGATGCGCGACAACGTACATGAGGCTTTCGAACGCTTCACCGGCGCTGCGGTCGTCGCGCGCGTGCAGCACTTCGCCGCCGGCTCCGGCGATCGTACGCTCGACGTCGGCGCGCGGAAAGATGTTCATGTCGATCGTCACCGTTCCGTCCGGCGTGTCGACCGGCGTGCGGAACTGCACGGCGTCGTCCGCCACCGCCCGCGCGGGAACCTGGAACACGGCGATTCCGGCAGGCTTCAACACCCGCATGAATTCGCGCACGTACCCGCGCTGCCACTCGATGCCGACATGCTGGAGGACGATTCGCGACAGCACGAAGTCGAACGTCGCGTCGGGAAACGGCACGCGGTCCGCCTCGCCCGCGACATAGCGCACGCGCTCGCCGAAGCGGTTCAGCGACTTCGCCTGCGCCAGCATCGGCGCCGAGATGTCGACCCCGTCCACCTCGTCGAAGTGACCGGCGAGCGCCTGCGTCAGGCGGCCCACGCCGGCGCCGAAGTCGAGCGCGCGGCCACGGCCGACCGTGAGGCCCAGGTCGCGCAGCATGTTGAGCACGACCTGTACCTCCGCCACGCCCGTCGCGAAGAACTCGGCCGGGTCCCAGCGGTTGCCCTGCTTGTCGGGCACCGACACGATCGCCCACAGCGGATCGTGCTGGCCGAGCGATTCCCAGTTGGCCTTGATCCGCGCGAATTCGACGGGACCGTCCGTCGCGGACGCGCCGGCCGGGACCGCGGCGCCGCCGCGCATCCAGCGCAGCCACCGGCGCCACGCGCCGGAGCCCGCCTGCGTGCCACTGTCGTGCCTGTCCCCTGCCGCCATTGCGAACCGCCCCTTCATGTTCAACCGTCGCAATTATCCTGCATATCGGCGATGCGCTGCGCTCGATGGCCCGCGGCAACCATCGGCGGCCCGCGTCCGCCCACATCGATCCGCCGCCATCGCTCAGCTGATCATGTAGCCGCCATCCACCGGCATCACGGCGCCGGTGATGAAGCGCGCGGCCGGCGAACACAGGAACACCGCGGCGCCCGCGATGTCGTCCGGCTTCGCCCAGCGTCCGAGCGGCGTGCGCGCGAGGATCGCGGCGCTGCGCTGCGGGTCGTCGCGCAACGCGGTCGTCAACGGCGTCTCCACCCAGCCCGGTGCGATCGCGTTGACGCGGATGCCGTCGGCCGCGTAGGCGATCGCGAGCGACTTCGTGAGCTGCGCGATGCCGCCCTTGCTGGCCGCGTATCCGGGCACCAGCCCGCCGCCGAAGAACGAGAGCACCGACGCGGTGTTCACGATGGCACCGGCCGTCGCCTTGAGCTTCGCGCGTGCCCGCGTGCACGTGCGCATCGTGCCGGTCAGGTTGACGCGGAGCACATCCTCGAACACGTCCACCTCGTGCTCCGCGCCGCGCCGGATGATGCCTGCGCAATTGACGAGCACATCCAGACGCGGCAACGGGTCGACGAGCGCCGCCACCGCGTGGTCGTCGCGGACGTCGAGCACGACCGCATCGCGTCCGCGAAAGCCGGGCAGCGCACGTGCCGCCGCGCACTCGGCGGCCGTCGCACCTGTCACGGTCACCGCCGCACCGAGCGCCGCGAGCGCGTCGGATATGCCGGCGCCGATCCCGGTGGTGCCGCCGATCACCAGCGCGACCTTGCCCGCGAACAGGTCCGGCCGGAACGTCGTGACGCTCACCGGACCACCTTCGTGCTGCGCACTCCGGTATTCGCGCTCGGGGCGGCCCTTCGCGCTCATGCGCCATTCTCCCCGCGCAGGCGCGCCGCCACCGCATCCGCGCGGGGCAGCGGCGCGACGGCACCATAGCCGGTGGTCGCGAGCGCGGCGGCGGCGTTCGCGTAGCGGGCCGCGGCAAACGGATCGTCGCCGGCCAGCAGGCGCGTCGCGAAGGCGCCGTCGAAGCAGTCGCCGGCGCCGGTCGCGTCGACGCTCGCGACGCGCTGCGCGGCGATGCGCTCGCGCCGCGTGCCGTCGGAAACGAGGCACCCATCGGCACCGCGCTTCAGCACAACGCCACGCGCGCCCAGCCGATGCAGTGCGTCGACGACGGCGTCGGGACCCATGCCCTCGAACAGCTTGTCCGCGTCATCCTGGCTCGGCAGGCACCAGTCGCAGCGCGCAAGCGACGCGTGGACGATCGCGCGGGCGCGCGGCAGCGGCCACAGCTTCAAGCGCACATTCGGGTCGTACGTGACGAGCGCACCCGCTTCACGCGCCCAGTCGAACGCGGCGAACACCGCATCGCATGCCGTCGCCGAGATCGCCTGGCTGATGCCCGACGCGTGCAGCAGCTTCGCGCTGCGCACGAGCGCCTCGGGCAGCGTCTGCGCGCGCATGCGGCTCGCCGCCGAACCCGCGCGCAGGTACGAGAATTCGTGCCCGTTCGGCCCGTGCGCGACGAAGTACACGCCGGTCGGCGCCTCCGGATCGACCGCGACGCCTTCGGTGGCAACACCCTCGCGCGTCCACAGGTCGACGAACATCCGGCCGAAGCGGTCGTCGCCCACGCGCGTGACGTATGCGACCCGCGCGCCCAGGCGCGCCGCCGCGATCGCCATGTTCGACGTGTCGCCGCCGAACCCCTGCTGATACGCGTGCGGGTCCGCCGACCGCGCCTGGTTGAACTCGATCATCGGCTCGCCCAGTGCGACGATGTCGGTCATGAGCTGCGCCGGAAATAGAAGTGCCGTCCGGTCTCGATGTCGCCGACCATGACGCCGGGACCTTCGCGCGCGAACCACGAGCGCTTGCCGTTGTTCCAGTACACCATGCCGTCGCGCAGGTCGCCCTCGCTTGCCAGGTTGCCGACTTCGTCGCGCAGGTACACGCGACCCGAACCCGACACGACGAGCTGCACGATGTCGCCGGAGTCGGGGTCGTACGCCTGGTACGCGCCCACCGCCCACGCGGGCGGCAGCGCACCGGTCGGACGCGGCGGCGGCGTCACCACCGGGGGCGGCGCGGGTTGCGGCGTGCTGGCCGACGACGCGATGGCCGCGACGGCCAGCGCGCCCAGCACGCCCGCGGCGATCGCCGCGTCGTTGCGTCCGCCGCTGTCGCGGCCATAGCGGAATTCTCCGCGGCAGCCGCGATCGACCCAGATGCCGCCGTTGTCGTAGCCCCACCCGGAGCCCTGGCGGCACAGGTTGCCCGTCGAGATCTCGCGCGCAAGACTCACGCGTCCCTGCGTGTCCGCGTTGCAGTAGCTGTAGCGGTAGCCTTTGCTTTCGCAGGTCAGCGTGCCCGAACGGCCCCAGCCGCCGCCCCCGCCATCGTCGCGACCGTAGCTGAATTCGGCGCGGCAACCCTTGTCGACCCAGATGCCGGTGTCGTCGTAGCCCCAGCCGCGGCCCTGCCGGCACAGGTTGCCCGTCGAGATCTCGCGCACCATGAGCACGCGACCCTGCGTGCTGGCATTGCAGTACTGGTACCGGTAGCCATTGCTCTCGCACGTCAGGAACCCGGTGCGGGCCTGCGCAGGTGCGGGCACGAGCAGCGACACCGCGGCCAGCAGCAGCACGGTGACCATCGTTCGAATCATTCCCATCTCCCCATCCCGTCGCTTGGTGCGCCCGCAACGGCGCATCCCCGTAGAGAACCTGCCTTCGCTTCAGCGCGCCGGCAGCGCGCGGATCGCGGCCGCATACGCGGCCGCCGCGGCGCGCACGTCCGCCGCCGGAACGCCCGGCTTGTACAGGTTGGAACCGGTGCCGAAGCCCGTCGCGCCGGCATCCCAGTACGGTCCCAGGTTGTCGGGCCGCATGCCGCCCACCGCGAACACCGGCGCGTCCCGTGGCAGTACCGCGCGCCAGGCACGCAGCGCCGCCGGGGGCAACGCCTCGGCCGGGAACATCTTGAGGCCGTCGGCACCGGCGGCGAGCGCGGCGAAGGCCTCCGTCGGTGTGGCCACCCCCGGGACGCACAGCATCTGCTGCGCCTTCGCCGCGCGGATGACGGCGAGGTCCGAATGCGGCATCACGATCACGCGCCCGCCCACCGCGCGCACGCGCGCGACATCGTCGACGGCGATCACGGTGCCGGCCCCCACCAGGCATTGGTCGCCCCAGCGGCGCGCGAGCAGTCCGATCGAATCGAACGCGCGAGGCGAGTTGAGGGGCACCTCGAGGATGCGGAAACCGTTGTCCACCAGCGCTTCCCCGACGCCCGATATCTCCTCGGGCGTGATGCCGCGCAGGACGGCGACGAGTGGCAACGGATCGAGGTAGGGCGATAGGGCGTTCATGCGGCGCGTACTCCAGGAGTCATTCGATGATGGGAACGAGGCCCGCTTGCGCGGCGATGCGCCACAGACCGTGGGCCGCCGCGTCCGGATCGGCCACGTCGACCAGGATGTCGGCCTCGCGCATCGCGGCCGCATAGCGCGCGACGAGCGCGTCCGCGCCGACCACGCGCACGCGCGCACCATCGTAACCATGGCGGTGCGCCCACGTACGCGCATTGCGGATCTCGCGGCCGATCATGAGTCCGGACAGCCAGTCGGCGACGTCGGCGCCAGGGAGTTCGTCCATCAGCACGAGCGTGCGGGCGCCGAACATGTCGTGCGAGAGGCTGCCCGGACCCAGCCCGCGTGCGGCGCCGCGCGCGAATCCGGGTCCGATCTCCGCCACGGGCGGCGCGGCGAGGCGGCCGAGGATGCTGTGCTGCAGCAGGACGCTCCACATCTCGCCGGTCATGTACGTCATGAAGTCGACGATCCTGCCCGCTTCGACGCACGCCCATTTGCTGTGGGTGCCGGGCATCACGCAAAGCACGCGCTCCTCGTGCGCGCCGATCGCGCCCGCGATCTGCGTCTCCTCGCCCCGCATGACATCGGGCACGCCGTACATGTCGCGGGTACGGACGCCGGGAACGATCGCGAGCCGTCCTGCGGGGACCGGCACCAGGCCGTTCGCGAGATCGGCGAGATGCGCCGGGCAGTCGATGTACGGCGCTTCGCGCCATCCTTGCCGGCTGCCGATCATCCCGCACGCGATGCGCGGCGCGGCGGCGTCGCGCAGATCGCCCAGCAGCGCGTCGAGCGCCTCGGCAAAGCGGGCGTCCTGCACCTGCTGGATGCCGATCGGCGCGCGGTGCGCGGCGACCACGGCGCCCCTGGCGTCGAGGCCGTAGGCGCGCGCGGCCGTCGTCCCCCAGTCGATCGCTACGAGCGCGACCATGTCATAGGCGCGTGAACGCGGTGAGGCGGGAAGAGCGGAGAACGCACATGGGGAAACGGAAGGACGGGAGCAACGTGCGGGTGCGCCGGGGTCGGCGCGCAGCCACGGTGTATTGCGGGAACATCCCGCGCGACGAATGTTAGGCAGCCCCGCCCGTCTGGTCAAGTGGCCTTACCGGTTGCCCGTGCGTCATGAACGCTCCCAGCGCCGTGCCGCCTCGTCGTCGGTCGTTCGCGCATCCACCCAGCGCGCGCCGTCGGGCGTGGCTTCCTTTTTCCAGAAGGGTGCGCGCGTCTTGAGGTAATCCATGACGAAGCGGCAGGCATCGAACGCGTCGCCGCGGTGGCCGCTGGTCACGGCCACGAGCACGATCTGGTCGCACGGTCGCAGTTCACCCACGCGGTGGATCACGAGCACGTCGAGGATGTCGAAACGCTCGCGCGCCTCCTGCTCGATTGCCGCGAGCGACTTCTCGGTCATGCCGGGATAGTGTTCGAGCGTCATCGTCGCGACGGCCGCGGCGTCGTTGCGGTCGCGGACGGTGCCGATGAACGACGCGACCGCGCCGACGCGAGGATCGCCGGCGCGCAGCGCCGCGATCTCGTGCCCGGCGTCGAAATCGGCGGTCTGGACGCGAACGCTCATCGGGGCGCCGTCGCGTCAGCCGCCGGTGACCGGCGGCAGCACGGCCACCTCGTCGCCATCGCGCAACGGCGCGCCGGACGTCGCGAGGTCATGGTTGACGGCCACGCGATACGCGCGACCCGCCTTGAGTTCCTCCGCCCAGACCCCCCCGCGCGCGCGCAATTCGGCCAGCAGGGTTGCGACGGTCGGCGCAGGACCCGGTACGCGCAGTTCCTCCCCGGCGGTGCCGAAGGCGTCGCGGAGCCGCGCGAGGTACACGACGCGGACGGCGGCGACAGAGGGTGAGGACGAGTCGGGCATGGCATTTCACGCGACGGCGATGCGTCGCGGCGGGAACGAACAACGGATTATAGGCCCGCCCCGGACCGCGAACCGGCCGACGGCTCGTCCGGTCAGAACCGGAACTGGACGCCGAACTGGACCTGGTCGTTCTCCGGCAACGTGCCGTTCAGGACCTCGCCGGGCACGCGGCCGAAGCGCGCGTATTCGAGGCGCAACCCGAGGGCCGGCGACATGTCGTAGCGCAGTCCCAGGCCGTAGTTGACGCCGTCGCGGGTGCGGCGCGCATCGGTGACCACGCCCTGCCCGTACGACGCCTGCACGTCGTTCTGCGCGTAGCCCAGGCGACCGTAGAGGGCGAAGCGCTTGCGCAACTCCCAACTGCCGAACACATCGACGTTCCACGCCTTGCCGGCGACTTCGCCATCGCTCGCGAGCGCCAGACCGACGCCCCGGCGGCTGCCGGGCATCAGCGGTTGCAGTGCGTAGCGGTCGGCAGTGCCCACGGCCGCCTCGACGGCCAGGTCATTGGTCCAGCGGTAGCCGCCATACGCCAGGGAACGCGTGCCGCCGTCCTCGGCCATGGGCAACGCGAAGCGCGACGAGACCAATGTCAGGTGCCCGAACGACACCCCGTCGCCGTCCCGCCCGGAGGTGCGCAGGGAAAGCCCGCCATAGAATCCTGCCCCCTCGGCCGCGGGCGCCGCGTCCTGCGCGAACGCAGGTGCCGCCGACGCCATCAATGCGGCGGCAACGACTGCAAGCATATGTTTTGTGGACATTTTTTGCACCACTTCCGGCGCGGACCCCGGGCTGGCGGCATCGTACGCACGATGCATTGGTCAAGTCCGGTGTACGCAAGTTCAACGTACTCCGACGGTTTTCAACCGTCAATCCTTCGGGGACCAGACAACCGCATGGGAAGCGACGAACGTTGCGATTTCGTCCACTTGCGCGAGCGAGAACACGGGCAGCCCCACGCCCGCGAGGTCGCCCGGGGCGTCGGTGGCGATCGCCCGCACATGGGGATCGTCCGGATACAGCAGGGGCTTGCCCACCGAGGGGCGCCAGATCTCGAGCTTGGGCAGCGGATGCCGCTTGTAGCCTTCGACGAGCGCCAGGGCGCAGGGGGCGAGTCGCGCCAGCGCCTCGTCCAGCGTGAGCTCCGGCGCGCCGCGAAGCTCGTGCATGACGGCATAGCGCTGCCCGGAAGTGACCAGTACCTCGGTGCACCCCGCCTGCCGGTGCCGCCACGAGTCCTTGCCGGGGTGGTCGATGTCGAACGCGTGGTGCGCGTGCTTGATGAGCGACACGGCGCCTTCCCGCGCGACGAGGCACGGGATGAGCTGCTCGATCAGCGTCGTCTTGCCGCTGCCGGACCAGCCGGCGAAGCCGAATATCTTCATCGTTCGTGGGATCCCGTCGCGGCCGCGCAGGGCGGCAGCGCCGGATCGCGGTTGATCTGCGCGAAGCCGAACACCGTCGTGCCCGGTACGAGCAGTGGAAATTCGGCCGGCTGCAATTCCTTGACCTTGACGACGAGCGTGCAGGCGAAGATGTCGGCGTCCGTGCCGATCGTCGCGCCGGCGCTGCGATAGTCGTCGTCGGTCATGCCCACGCCATTGCCCGCCCCGCTCGCCACGCATACGCGGTGCCGGTCCGCGACGAGCTGCACGACGCCCTCCGGCGTCATGCCGACACGCCGCTCGCCGTCCTTGATCTCGCGCGGAACGCCGACGTTCATCCGTGGCCGAGGATCGCGATGGTCAGCGTGACGAGGCCCAGCACGAGGTTGACCCCGACCAGCCGGCGCACCAGCGTCATCGCCGCCGCCGCGCGCGGCCAGTCCGCGGCGGCGACCGCCGCACGCAGGTGCCGCAGCGGACGCAGCGCGATGAACGCGTAGACGATGATCATCACCGCCCCCAGTCCCGTCATCGCGTGCACGGCAGGTCCGACCGCGCCCATGCCCCCGGCGGCGCCGATCAGCGCGACGCCGCTGCCGACGATCAGCACGATGGCCACGCCGACCCAGGCGACGAAGCGATCGAGCGTGGCGGACAGGAGCGGCAGGCGCTGCGGCGGCGGAAGCGAGAGCGCCGCAGGCCGCAGCGCCATGTGCGCGAAGAACATGCCCCCCACCCACACGACCACGCCCAACACGTGGAGCCAACGCGCAATCGACATGTGGAACGCAATCCAGGGTAGGCGGGCCGCCATTGTACTGCCGGGGCCCGGCGAGCCTCTTGTCCCTCCCATGGGGCGGGCGGACATGCTCGCGCCGGCGATGCCCCATTCGCGCAATTGCCGGCGGACGCGGGCGCGGCCTATAGTAGAGAAACGCCGGCGCGACCTTGCTTCCGGCCGGCATCGCCCCGACGTTGGAGAGCGTATGGTTTCCACGCCCGCGAATTCGCTGCCCGCCGTGCCCGAGCCGCCGCTGCGCGACGTCGAGTCCGCCATCGAGCGAGCGATTTCCGACGTTCCCGCACCGCGCACGCACGCCGTCGCGAATCCCGACGCCGAAGTCGAACGCCTCGCGCGCCGCGCCGCCAAGCAGGCCGCGGTGCTGTCGGGTTCGCTCGCGCTGCCCCCGGGGCCGTTCGGGCTCCTGACGGTGCTGCCCGATCTCTACCTCATCTGGAAGACGCAGCGGCAGCTGGTCGCCGACATCTTCGCGTTGTACGGCCGGTCGGCCGAACTCTCGCGCTCGCACATGCTGTACTGCCTGTTCCGGCACGCGGCGAGCCAGATGGTCCGCGACTTCGCCGTGCGCACCGGCCAGCGGATGGTGGTGCAGCAATTGTCGGGCGGTGCGCTGAAGGGCGTCATCGCGAAGGTTGGCGTTGTGGTCAGCAAGCGCGCGGCGGGGAACGCCGCCGGGCGCTGGATCCCGATCGCGGGCGCGGCGGCCGTCGGCGCCTACGCCTACTGGGACACGCTGCAGGTGGCCCGCACCGCGCAGCGGCTGCTGGCCGATCCCGCGCTCGATGCGCCGGCGGATCCGGGAGACTGACGCGCGATGTGCGGACGCTACGAACTGCACACGCATCCGGCCGCGCTGGCGCTCGCGTTCGGGCTGCCGCTGCCGCCGGCGGTCGTGCCGCGCTACAACATCGCGCCGATGCAGGACATCCCCGTCGTGCGGGCGACGCCGACGGGCGAGCGCGAACTCGCGTTCGTGCGCTGGGGCCTGGTGCCGCGCTGGGCGAAGGACCCGTCGATCGGCAACAAGATGATCAACGCGCGCGCGGAGACGCTCGCCGAGAAGCCGTCGTTCCGCACGGCGCTGAAGCGCCACCGCTGCCTGATCCCGGCGGACGGCTTCTACGAATGGACGGTCGGCCCCGCGGGCGGCAAGCAACCCCTGCACATCGGCATGAAGGACGGCGCGACGTTCGCGTTCGCGGGACTCACCGAGCGTTGGCTCTCGCCGGAGGGCGAGGTGCTCGACACGTGCACGATCGTGACCACGCAGGCCAATGCGCTGCTGTCCCCGCTGCACGACCGCATGCCGGTGATCGTGGCGCCCGCGCAGTACGCGCGCTGGCTCGACGTCGCAGTCGGGGACGTGAGCGACCTCTTCGCGCCCTACCCGGCGGAGGCGATGGCGTACTACCCGGTGTCGACGCGGGTGAACAGCGTGCGCCACGACGATGCGTCGCTGCTGGAGCCCTCGCATGCGCCGGTGACCGCGCCGCACCCGGAGCCGGCCGCGGCCGGCGCGGGCGAACCGCCGCCGGAACAGTCCGAACTCTTCTGATACGACGACCGCCGGCGCTGCCCGGACCCGCGCGGCAGCGCCACCTCTCTGCGCACGACCCGCCCGGACTAGCGCGCCGGCGCGCCGGCCGCGATCCACGCGCCGAGCGTGGCCCGCTCCGCATCGGTCATCTGCGTCAGGTTGCCGATCGGCATCACCCTGCTGACCACCGCCTGTTCGTTGATCCTCTGCGCATTGGCGACGATGAGCGCGGGCGTGTCGAGCACGAATCCCTTCGGCGGGTCGTTGAAGCCGGGCTGCGTGGGCTTGCTCGCGTGGCACGTCGCGCATCGCGTCGCGACGATCGCCTGCACGTCGGCGAACGTGTACGCCGCCGCCTTCGGCGGCTCGGGTGCGATCAGGATCGCGAGCACCAGCGTCGCGGCGAGCGCGGCGCCCGGGATCGCCCACACCGTGCGTCCCTGGTGCCGCAGGTTGAAGAAGTGCCGCACGAACGCGGCGATCAGCAGCGCCGCGACCAGCACCAGCCACGCGTGCCGATGGCCGTACGTGAACGGATAGTGGTTGCTGATCATGATGAACAGCACCGGCAGCGTCAGGTAGTTGTTGTGCACCGAGCGCTGCTTGCCGCGCATGCCGTACACCGGGTCGGGCGGCACGCCCTGCACCTTCGCCTCGACCAGCCTGCGCTGCCCGGGGATGATCACGAAGAACACGTTCCACGCCATGATCGTGCCCATCATCGCGCCGACCTGCATGAACATCGCGCGCCCCGAGAAGACGTGCGAGACGCCCCACGCGACGAGCGCGAAGAACGCGATCAGCACGACGGCGATCGCCCTCTCGTGCGCCAGGCCGACGCGCTTGCACAACTGGTCGTAGAACACCCAGCCGCCGATGAGCAGGCCGACGGAAATCGCGATCGCCTGCCACGGCGCCAGGTCCGCGACGCTCCGGTCGATCATATAGAGGTCGGCGTGCGCGTAGTACATGACGACGAAGAGCGCGAATGCCGGACATCCACGTCCAGTACGCCTCCCACTTGAACCAGTGCAGCGGTGCCGGCAATTCCGCCGGCGCGACCTTGTACTTCTGCGCGTGGTAGAAGCCGCCGCCGTGGATCGCCCACAGCTCGCCGCCGATGCCCGCGTCCGCGTCCTCGCGCCGCTTCGGCGGCAGCAGACTGTTGTCGAGGAACACGAAGTAGAAGGACGCGCCGATCCACGCGATGCCGGTGATGAGGTGCACCCACCGGATCAGCAGTTGCAGCCAGTCGAACGCGTACGCTTCCATCGCCTGTTTCCTCGCGCTCAGCTGCCCCGGTACGTCGACCAGCTCCACGGCGACACGAGCAGCGGCACGTGATAGTGCGCCGCCGCGTCGGCGACGCCGAAGTCGAGCACCACCTCGTCGACGAACGGCGGATCGGGCAGCGGCACGCCCGCGGCGGCGAAGTACTCGCCGATCGCGAACACCAGTCGATAGCGTCCCGGCGTGAAGGCTGCGCCGTCGAGCAGTGGCGCGGCGCAGCGACCATCCGCGTTGGTGACCGCGTCGCCGACCAACGCATAGCGCTCGCCCACGTTGCGGTGAAGCGTGATCCGGATGCCGGCGCCGGGACGCCCCTGCGCGGTATCGAGCACGTGTGTGGTCAGCCGTCCCATCGCCTGCATCTCCCCGGGAGGCGGCAGCGCTTCACCGGACTCCGCGCAATCAGTTATCCTCGCCATTGTATGCGCTACCCCCTGCCACGCACCAAGCTCGCGCGACGCCCGTTGCATGTCCATCCGTGCGCTTGGATCTTGCAGTGCGCGTCGCCGTGCGGACTCAGGCGCCGCGCGCCATGAACGTGCCTCCTCCGCCGTTCGAACCCGGCTATCCGCGCGACCTCGCGGGCTACGGTGCCCATCCGCCCCATCCCCGCTGGCCGGGCGGCGCGCGCGTCGCGGTGCAGTTCGTGCTGAACTACGAGGAAGGCGGCGAGAACTGCGTGCTGCACGGCGATCCGGCCTCCGAGACGTTTCTCTCCGAGATCGTCGCGGCGCAGCCGTTTCCCAACCGGCACATGTCGATGGAGTCGCTCTACGAGTACGGCTCGCGCGCCGGCGTATGGCGCATCCTGCGGCTCTTCCGCGAACGCGGCATGCCGCTGACGGTCTTCGGCGTCGCGATGGCGCTGGCCCGCAATCCGGATGTCGTCGACGCGTTCCTGGCGGACGGGCACGAGATCGCGAGCCACGGCTGGCGCTGGATCAGCTACCAGCAGATCGACGAGTACGTCGAGCGCGAGCACATGACGCTCGCGATCGACACGATCACGCGGCTGACCGGCCGCCCGCCCGACGGCTGGTACACCGGCCGCGACAGTCCGAACACGCGGCGACTCGTCGTCGAGCGCGGCGGCTTCACCTACTACGCGGACGGCTACGGCGACGACCTGCCCTACTACGTGCCGGTGCGAACCCGGCTCGGCGTCGCGCCGCTGCTGATCGTGCCGTACACGCTCGACGCGAACGACATGCGCTTCGCCACACCCCAGGGGTTCAACACCGGCGAGCAGTTCTACGCGTACCTGAAGGACGCGTTCGACGTGCTCTATGCCGAGGGCGACCCGCAGGGGCTCGCCGCGCCGAAGATGATGTCGGTCGGGCTGCACTGCCGGATCGTCGGCCATCCCGGCGCGCGCCGCCGCGCTCGCGCGCTTCCTCGACTACGTGCAGCGGCACGAGGACGTCTGGGTGTGCCGGCGCATCGAGATCGCGCGCCACTGGCTCGCGACCCACCCGTACCAGGAGACCGAAGCATGACGCTGGCCGACGTGAACGCCATGGACGAGGCGGCATTCGTGCGCGCGTTGGGCGGCGTGTTCGAGCACTCGCCGTGGATCGCGCAGCGCGCGTTCGCGGCGCGGCCGTTCGAAAGTGTGGACGCGCTGCACGCGGCGATGGTCGCGGTGGTCGACCGGGCGGCGGAGGACGAGCAGCTTGCCCTGCTGCGCGCGCATCCGGAGCTTGCCGGCAAGGCCGCCGTCAGCGGCACGCTCACCGCCGACTCGACGAAGGAGCAGTCCGGTGCGGGCCTCGCGCACTGTTCGCCGGGGGAATTCGCGACGATCACCGAACTCAACCGCCGCTACAACGCGAAGTTCGGCTTCCCGTTCATCCTCGCGGTCAAGGGCTACGACCGCGCGGGCATCCTGCGCGAGTTCGCGCGGCGGGTCGAGGACGACCGAGCCACCGAGTTTGCCGAGTGCCTGCGGCAGATTGCGCGGATCACGCGGTTCCGGCTCGACGCGCTCGTCGAACGAATAGGCTGCTCGAACGATGGACAAGGCGTCCGCGTCAACTCCGTCATCCCCGCGAAGCGCCTGCCCTCAAGCCTGAAGGATCGCCGTCCCACGCGGCGAGGTGCGCAGTCCCCGCCGCCGCAGCAGCAGGTACGCCGCCGGAATCACCAGCATCGACAGCAGCGGCGCCGTGATCATGCCGCCGACCATCGGTGCGGCGATGCGCTGCATCACCTCCGAGCCGGTGCCGTGCGACAGCATGATCGGCAAGCAGGCCGGCGAGGATCACGGCCACCGTCATCGCCTTCGGCCGCACGCGCAGCACGGCGCCCTCGCGGATCGCGTCCTCGAGCGTCGGCCAGCGTCGCGTGGCCTGCCGCGACGCGTGCGTCCCACGCCTGCTTGAGGTAGAGCAGCATGATGACGCCGAACTCCGCCGCCACGCCGGCGAGCGCGATGAAGCCGACACCGCTCGCGACCGACATGTTGTGCCCGAGCGAGCCACAGGAGCCAGAAGCCGCCGACCAGCGCGAACGGCAGCGTCGCCATGATCAGCAGTGCCTCGTCGAAGCGCCGGAACGTGAGGTACAGCAGCACGAAGATGATCACCAGCGTGAACGGCACGACGACCTTCAGGCGCGCCGTCGCGCGCTCCAGGTACTCGAACTGCCCGGACCACGAGATCGAGTAGCCCGGCGGCAGCTTCACGTTGCGCCGCCACGGCGGCCTGCATGTCGTGGACGGCGGACCTGAGGTCGCGGCCCGCGAGGTCGACGTAGACCCAGCCCGACAGCCGCGCGTTCTCGCTCTTGAGCATCGGCGGCGCCGTCGGCGATGCGCACGTCGGCGACGTCGCCCAGGCGGATCTGCGCGCCGCGCTCGGTCACGGATCGGCAGGTCGCGCAGGTGCTCGACCGAGTCGCGGAACTCGCGCGGATAGCGGACGTTGATCGGGAAGCGCTGCAGGCCTTCGACGGTCTCGCCGATGTTGTCGCCGCCGATCGCCGACGCGACGACCTCCTGCACGTCGGACGACGTTGAGGCCGTAGCGCGCCGCGCGATCGCGATCGATGGTGACGTCGATGTAGCGGCCGCCCGTCAGCCGCTCGGCCAGCGCGGAGGTGACGCCCGGCACCGGCTTGACGACGCGCTCGATCTCGCCGGTCACGCGGTCGATCTCCGCCAGGTCCGGTCCCGACACCTTGACGCCGACCGGGCTCTTGATGCCGGTCGCGAGCATGTCGATGCGGTTGCGGATCGGCGGCACCCAGATGTTGGAGAGGCCCGGCACGCGCACGATGCGGTCGAGTTCCTCGACCAGCTTGTCGGGCGTCATGCCGGGCCGCCATTCGCTCGCGCGGCTTGAACTGGATCGTCGTCTCGAACATCTCGAGCGGCGCCGGGATCGGTCGCGGTCTCCGCGCGGCCGGCCTTGCCGAACACGCTCGCGACCTCGGGCACCGTCTTGATCAGCGCGGTCGGTCTGCTGCAGCAGCTCGGCGGCCTTGCCGGCCGACGAGCCCCGGCAGCGCGGACGGCATGTACAGCAGGTCGCCCTCGTCGAGCGGCGGCATGAACTCGCCGCCGAGCTGCAGCGCCGGCCACGCGGTCAGCGCGGCCAGCAGCACCGCGACGACGACGGTCGTGCTTCGGGAAAGCGCAGCACGCAGCTCGAGCAGCGGCCGGTACAGCGGCGATCAGCACGCGGTTCAGCGGATTGCGGTGCTCGTCCGGGATGCGGCCGCGGATCAGGTAGCCCATCAGCACCGGCACCAGCGTGACCGGCGAGGCCGGCCGCCGCGGCCATCGCGTAGGTCTTGGTGAACGCGAGCGGCGCGAACAGCCGCCCTTCCTGCGCCTCCAGCGTGAACACCGGAACGAACGACAGCGTGATGATCAGCAGGCGAGAAGAACAGCGCCGGCCCGACCTCGACCGCCGCGTCGCCGATCACGCGCCAGTGCTCGGCGCCCGTCGAGCTGCTCGCCCGGCGTGCGCGTGCCGCCAGCGCTCGAGGTGCTTGTGCGCGTTCTCGATCATCACGACCGCCGCGTCGACCATCGCGCCGATGGCGATCGCGATGCCGCCCAGCGACATGATGTTGGCGTTGACGCCCTGGTAGTGCATGACGATGAACGCGACGAGGATGCCGAGCGGCAGCGAGACGATCGCGACGAACGCCGAGCGCAGGTGGAACAGGAACACGACGCACACCAGCGCGACGACGATGAACTCCTCGATCAGCTTCTCGCCCAGGTTGTCGACCGCGCGCTCGATCAGCGTCGAGCGGTCGTAGATCGGTGACGATCTCGCACGCCCTGCGGCAGGCTCGCCTTCGAGGCTCTGCGAGCTTCGCCTTCACCGCGTCGATCGTCTCCAGCGCGTTCTTGCCCGAGCGCATCACGATGATGCCGCCGACGACCTCGCCCTCGCCGTTCAGCTCGGCGATGCCGCGCCGCATCTCGGGCCCGATCTGCACGCGCGCGACGTCGCGACAGCCGCACCGGCACGCCGGCGTCGCTCGTCGAACAGCGGAATCTTGCGGAAGTCGTCGAGCGACTTCAGATAGCCCGACGCGCGCACCATGTACTCGGCCTCGCCCAGCTCGAGCACCGAGCCGCCGGTTTCCTGGTTGGCCTTCTGCACGGCGTCGATCACCTTGCCGTGCGTGATGTTGTAGGCGCGCAGCCGGTCGGGATCGAGCACGATCTGGTACTGCCGCACCATGCCGCCGACGCGTCGCCACCTCGGCGACGTTGGGCACGGACTTCAGCTCGTACTTCAGGAACCAGTCCTGCAGCGCGCGCAGCTCCGACAGGTCCTGCCTGCCGCTGCGATCGACCAGCGCGTACTCGTAGATCCAGCCCACGCCGGTCGCGTCGGGACCGAGCGCGGGCTTGGCCTCGGCCGGCAGCCGCGCCTGCACCTGGTTCAGGTACTCGAGCACGCGCGAGCGCGCCCAGTACGGGTCGGTGCCGTCCTCGAACAGGACGTAGACGAACGAGTCGCCGAAGAACGAGTAGCCGCGCACCGTCTTCGCGCCCGGCACCGACAGCATCGTCGTCGTCAGCGGATACGTGACCTGGTTCTCGACGATCTGCGGCGCCTGGCCCGGATACGTCGTGCGGATGATCACCTGCACGTCGGACAGATCGGGCAGCGCGTCGAGCGGCGCGTGCGACACCGCCCACGCGCCCCACGCCGTCGACGATCACCGTCGCCAGCAGCACGAGGAAGCGGTTGGCGATCGACCAGCGGATGAGGCGCGCGATCATGGCTTCGTCCCGGCCGCCGGGCATGGCCCGCATGCGGGTCGTTCGGCGCCGGCGCGGCGGCCGGCGGTGCGGCGGCCGGCGGCGCGGCGCCGATGGGCGCCACCGAGAGGATCTCGAACTCGCCCGCCCCCTTCGCGCGGAACGTGAACGCGACGCGGTCGCCGACCTTCACCGCTGCCGGCCAGCCCGCGGCCGGCGGCAGGAAGCCCATCGTCATCGGGCCCCACTTGAGCGACGGGATCGGCGCGTGCGACAGCATGATCTCGTCCTTCGCGATCGCTTCCACGCGGCCCTCGCCGCGATGCTCGCCGGTGACCGCGGCCGGCGCCGCCGGTGCTTGTGGCATGGCGGATGCGGGCGCGGAAGGCGCGCCCGGAGCCGGTACCACCGCGTCGGATGCCCCGAGCCGCGTCGTCGTGCCCTTCAGGCTCGCGTCGGAGTCGATCAGGAACTGGCCGGACACGACCACCTTCTGCCCCGGTTCGAGGCCCTTGCGGATCTCCGTCATGCCGTTCGCTTCCGCGCCGGTCTCGACGTCGACCGGCGGAACTTGCCTTCGCCCTCCGCGACGATCACGACGGTGCGCTTGCCGGTGGCGATCACCGCTTCGGACGGCACGACCGTCACCTCCGCGGCGCCGGCAGGCACGAAGTCGACGGACGCATACATACCCGGCACCAGGTAGCCGCGCGGGGTTGGCGACCTCGATGCGCGCCTTGATCGTGCGCGTCTGCGCGTTGACTTCCGGCAGGATCGCACTGACGCGTGCCCTTGTAGACGTCGTGCCCGGCAGCGACGCCGTGCGCACTTCCACCGGCGTCCCCGGACGCACGCGCGCCGCCGCCGCTTCCGGCAACTCGGCGTTGATCCACACCGTGCCGAGGCCGTTGATGCGGAAGAGCGGCGCGCCCATCGCGACGGTCATCCCTTCGCGCACCGTCAGCTCGGTGACCACGCCGCCGATCGGCGCGACGATCGTCGTGCGCGGCTGCAACGTTGCCGCTCGCAACGACGCGCTCGACCTGCGCGTCGGACATGCCGGCCAGGCGCATCCGCTGCCGCGCGGCGTCCGCGAGCGCGTCCATGCCGGCACCCTTCATCTGCGCGCACCGCGAGGTACTCCTCCTGCGCGGCCACCCAGTCGGGCACGTACAGTTCGGCGAGCGGCTGGCCCGCGCGCACCGGATCGAGCGGCGCGCGCACGAACAGTTTCTCGACGAAGCCGTTGGCGCGCGCCTGCACCACGGCCTGGTCGCGCTCGTTGAACGCGACGGTGCCCACCGCCGTCGAGCGGCGCCGCGAGCCGCGCCCGCGTCGACCTCGCCGAGCGCACGCCGAGGTTCTGCTGCACGCGCGGATTGATCGTGACCGTCGACGTGTCGCCGCCCGCATCGGCGATACACGGGTTCCAGCATCATGTTCATGAACGGCGACTTGCCCGGCTTGTCGAACCGCTGGCCGGGCACCATCGGATCGTGCCAGTACAGAACCTTGCGGCCCGTCGCCGGATCGATGTCGCCGGGTTTCTGCGCGGGGCCGGCGGGCGCGGCGGCGGTAGACGGTGTCGCCGTCGAAGGTGCGCCGGATGCGACGACGTCGGGTACGTGGCTGCGCCCGAGCCGATAGGCGCCGCCGCCCAGCACGACGGCCATCGAGCAGCCACGAGGATTGCACGCGTGCCCGTGTTCATGGCCGTTCCTTTGCGGACGTCATCGCCGTATGCATGGCGTGCGTGACGTCGAGATAGTTGAGCTGCGCCCACAGCCGCGCGGTCTCGCGCTCGAGCATCAGCGCGTCGCGACGGACGTCGATCTCGTTGCGGCGCGCCGCGAGCACCTCGGCGAGCGTGCCCTTGCCGCCGCGGTACGCGGCCACCGCCGCGGCCGTGCGTTCGCGCGCGAGCGGCAGCAGGGAGTCCGCGTAGAGCGCGAGTCGCTCGCGGCCGTTTTCCCACTCCTCCAGCATCGCCGCCACTTCGGCGACGTGCGCGCGCAGCGCGTCCTCGCGCAGCGCGCGCGCCTGGTCGGCGAGCGCCAGCTTCGCCGCGACGTCGCGGTCCTGCCGATTCGCGCGATCCCACGGCAGCGGGACGCTGACGCCGAAGGAAATCATGTTCCCGTAGTCCGGGCCGCGCTGCTGGTACGCGATCTCGAAGCTCCAGTTGGGATCGCGGTTGGCCTGCGCGACCTTCACCTCCGCCGCCGCCACCGCCTCCTGTTGCGCGAGCAGCGCGATCTGCGGATGCCCGGCCAGTTCCGCCTCGAGGTTTCCGCGTTGCACCGGCACCGACGCGAACTCGGGAGTGCCCGACGAGCGGCGCGTCGGCGCCCGGGCCGACCCAGCGGGCGAGCATCGTCACCGCGGTGGCGACCTTGCGCCGCGCGTCGCTCGCCTTCTCGGCGAGCGACGCCTGCGCGCCGCGCGCCGCGAACACTTCCGCCTGCGCGCCGCGACCGGCGCGGTAGGCGAACTCGGCCGTGTCGACTTCGAGTGCGGCCTCCGCCGCCTGCTGCCTTGATCAGCGCGACGGTCGCCTCCGCGTAGTAGCGGTCGATCCAGGCGAGTGCCGTGTCCCGCGCGATGTTGGCCGCGATCGCGGCCTTCTCCACCTGCGCGCGGTCGGCCTCGCGTTCGAAGCGGGCGCTGCGCGTGGCGCGCTTGTCGGCGCTCACGTACTCCTGCATCACGCCGATGCGGCCCATCGTCATGAAGTCCTTCGTCAGGCTCCACGCATCGGCGCCCGTCACCGGCAGGTTGTCCACGCCAAGCCTCAACACCGGGTCCATCCACTGTCCCGCGGCGACGGCCATGTCCTTCGCGGCGGCCGCGGCGGCATCCTGCGCGGGCAGCAATTGCGAGCGCGCAAGCGCGCGCCGCTGCGCCTCGGCCAGCGTCAGCGGCGCGTCGGCCGCGCCGGCGTAGGACGGGAGTACGGCGAGCACGGCGAGCGCGAGCGCGCATCGTGCGAACGTGTGACGGGCGCTGCGCCCGGACCGGCAATGACCTGCAGACATGCGACCTCCGCGTGCATGAGGAATGGCCCGACGCGCGACGCGAAGCGTCGCCGCCGGAACTCGAGGCGCACGAAGATCAGATGAGGAAGCGGCAGAACCGGATGGCCACCGGTGGATCGGTGGCCGCCGCGAGGCGCTGCGGACGCTGCGCGGGAGGCGGCAGCGAATGGGCCTGCGCCGGACGTTCGCTCACGACGAGCGGCGCCACGGTCGGAGCCATGACGTCGGAGGGTCCCGACGCCGGTACGGACAGGGAAACCTGGCAATGCAGTTCGCACAGCGCGCCCGCTAGCGGCGCCGGCGCGTGACCGGCGCAATCGGCGTGCATCGCGGTGCCCGCGGTCGCCGGCGCGATCGGAACGGGCGTGCAGGCGTACGCGGCCAGCGACGCTTGCGCGAGCAGCAGCGTGAGGGCGGTGGCGAAGCCGACGAAGCGGCGCAGGGTGCGATTCATGATGGACTGGCGCTGATGCTACCCGCTGTAACGGTCCCTGTGGCGTGATCGAGGTCAAGGATCGCGGCATTGCCCGCCCCGCGTCGTGCGCTCCCCGAACCTGCCGGCGATGTACCCGCCGGCCGCTCCTCGCTCACATGCCGCTCATTTGCGGCTCACTTTCCAAACAGCTTGCCGAGCGCCTTCCCGAGGTCGTTGACGATCGGCACCGTCGGATTGGCGACCGGCCTTCGGTTCGGAGGCCGCCTTCGCGGTTCCGGCCGCAGCCCCGAGCGCGACCTGGCAGGGGCCGGGCCCCGACCCTTCCGCCCACGCAAACAGCGTCTGGCCCAGCGCCGACAGGCCGCCGGTGCTGACGGCGGCGCCGATGGAGGCGATCGCCATCGCCGAACCCGCGGCATCGACCTTGACCTGCGGCGACGCGAAGGGACCGGAGAGCCGCACGAGGTCGGCCAGGTTGGGAATGGCCACCGTGATGCCCTTGCGGACCTGCGGCTTGAACGTGAAGTCGAGCGTCTCGTTGCGGAAGTCGAGCGTGCCGCTCGCCGACAGCCCGAGTTGTTTCGTTTCCATCGCGATCGAGCGGTCGACGTTCGCGATGCCGTTCGCGAGCGGCAGGCGGACCACCGCGCACTCGAGCTCGGTGGAGGGTTCGCTTTCGCGGAACGGATTGACCGCCTGCGTCAGCCGGTCGAACGCCTGGTCGAGGTCGAGCTTGGTGTTGACGAGCGTCGCCCGGCCGACGACGGCGCGCACGTTGCCGGTGGCCGTGCTCGCCCACGCGTGCAGCGACGCGCCGCGCATCGTCAAGTTGCGCCGTCACGTCGGTCTTGCCGCCGCGCACGTCGCGCTTCTGCCCGATCGCGGCGAGGATGTCGCCCAGCGCCAGGCCCGTGCCGGTCAATTGCGTCGTGACGGCCGCGGTGCCGGCCGTTCGCGCGTCGATCGTCGCGCTGCCCGGCCACCGTGCCGCCCATCAGTGCCAGCGAGAAGCTCGTCACGTCGAGGCGCCCGTCGTCGAGCGCGAACACGAGCTTCAGGTGCTCGAACGCGCGTCCGTCGGACAACGTGAGCCGCGCCACCGCCAGCCCGCCGGCCGCGTCGACCATCCGCAGCATCGAGAAGTTGAGCGGTGCGTCCGAGAACAGATACTTGCCGGACGCCTTCGGTGCGCCACCCTTCGCGGCCGGCGGGCTGCCGGGTGCGACCGGCGTCGTGGCGGCGGCGGGTCGTGGCACGGGAAGGGGCAGCGCGGCGAGCGCCAGCGCGGGACCGGACAACTCGAACTGGATCCGAGGGCGCGCACCTCCCGTGTCGACGGCGAACGAGCCCGTCAGTGCATTGGCGCCCACGTTGATGCGCAGGTCGCGCATCTGGTAGCGCGTTCCCTCGAGTGCGATGCTGGTGACCAGTTCGGTCTTCTGGCCGGCGACTTCGCCCTTCACGTCGACCGGAAACGGTGCGCGCTTCGCGAGCAGCGCGTCGAGCGAGCCGAAGGTCCCCTCGAGCGCCACGGGCACGTCGTCGATGGTCCCGCGGAATTCGGCGGCGATCGGGTCGGCACGGCTGTGCGCGCGCAGCGCAAGGCGGTCGATGCCACCGGCGTGACGCCGCCGGTGGCGCCATCGCGAAACGTCAGACGTCCGTTGGAAACGACGAGATTGGCCACGCCGAACGCGGTGGGCAGCCCGGAGTCGCCGGCGGCGGCCCCCGCCGCGGGTGCCGCACCCGGTCGCGTCAGGTCCCAGTTGTGCTGGCCCGACGCCGACGTCTCGAGCGCGACGACCGGAGCGACCAGCGCGATCTCGACGATCTCGAAGCGCTTCGACAGGAGCGGCAGCAGCGCCAGTTCCACTTCGAGACGCTCGGCGGTCAGCAGGTCCCTGGCGGCGCCCCAGGGTGCGTTGCCGAGCGCGACGTCGGTGAGCACGATGCGCGGGTGCATCGACAGCGCGATCCGCGCGCCGCCGCGCACGTCGAGGTCGCGGCCGGTCACCTCCTTCACGCGCGCCTGCACCGGCGCGACCAGCGCCTTGACGTCGAACGACGAGACGTACACGTAGGCGCCGATCGACCAGCACGGCGAAGACGGCGAGCGCGACGCCGAGGAACTTCAGTGCGGTCCGCATCGGGCGATTCTACCTGCGGCCGCGAGTCCGACCGTCGTCATCGGAATGGCCGACATCCCTGCCCGGCCTCGGGTTGCACCGCGAGGCGGACCGCGGTCGGGGCGTGGAGCGCGGCCGGCGCAAGCCGGGAGACGACCCCACCGGTCGTCGTTCGCTACCGCTTCGCGAGAGCCTTCGGCGCCTCTAGCCCGTCGATGTCGATGGCGAGCGCAGTCCGCATGCACTCGATGTCGATGCATCACCCATCAACCGTCGCAATGCGAACTCCGTCCGCGTCGTCAGCGCAGGCTCGCGTTGATCTTCGCGAGCGCCTGCGCCGAAGGCACGAGGTCGCGCGTCGCCGAACGCATTGAGCGGCGTGGCCACCGTGCCGAGCGCGTCGTGCATGTCGGCCGCCTCCTCGTCGAGGTACAGGAGGCCGGTCACCACCTCGCCCGCCGCGCGGTGCCGTTCCATGAACGACATCGCGCCGACGCGGTCGGCCGCGTCGTAGTCCGCGTCGACCTTGCGCAGGCGGATCGTGCCGCCGTCGTGCATGACGATGGTGCGGACCTCGCCGGGCGCGTAGCTCGTCGTGATCTCGTCGCGCGACGAGATGAAGTCGAGCCGGTTGACCGCCTCGTTGTGCGCACGCACGTAGTCGTAGCTCTTGGTCGAGCCCGGGTGGTTGTTGAACGCGACGCAGGGGCTCACGACGTCGATGAACGCCGCGCCGTGGTGCGCGACCGCCGCCTTGATGAGCGGGATCAGCTGCTCCTTGTCGCCCGAGAAGCTCCGCGCGACGAACGTCGCGCCGAGCGTCAGCGCGAGGAGCGCCAGGTCGATCGGCTCGTCGCTGTTGATCGCGCCGCGCTTGCTCTTGCTGCCCTTGTCGGCGGTGGCGGAGAACTGGCCCTTGGTGAGGCCGTACACGCCGTTGTTCTCGACGATGTAGACCATGTTGACGCCGCGCCGCATCACGTGCGCGAACTGGCCGATGCCGATCGACGCCGAATCGCCGTCGCCCGACACGCCGAGGTAGATGAGGTCGCGGTTGGCGAGCGCGGCGCCGGTCAGCACCGACGGCATGCGGCCGTGCACGCTGTTGAAGCCGTGCGAATTGCCGAGGAAGTACGTCGGCGTCTTCGACGAGCAGCCGATGCCCGAGAGCTTGGCGACGCGGTGCGGCTCGACGTCGAGCTCGTAGAACGCCTGGATGATCGCCCCGGAAATGGAATCGTGGCCGCAGCCGGCGCACAGCGTCGAGATCGCGCCTTCGTAGTCGCGGTGCGTGTACCCGAGCGCGTTCTTCGGCAGCGACGGATGGTGGATCTTCGGCTTGGCGAGATAGGTCATGGATACCGGGATCGAAGGTCAGGAATCGGAAAGGGCGGCCACCGGCGCGGTCTTCCGCCCGCTCGTCACGGCGCCACCCGGCGCAGCGGCGTCACGTTGAAGAGCCGCGCCTTCTCCGCGATCTCGCGGACGATGAAGCGCGCGGTCACCGGCGTGCCGTCGTAGTGCAGGATCGAGATGAGCCGCGACGGATCGATGCCGCACTCGTTGACGAGGAGCGACTTCATCTGCGCGTCGCGGTTCTGCTCGACGACGAACACGCGCTCGTGCGCCGCGATGAAGTCGGCCACCGCATCCGCGAACGGGAACCCGCGCAGGCGCATCTGGTCGAGATGGACACCCTCGAGCTCGAGCATCGCGAGCGACTCGGCCATCGCCGCGCCGGTGGAACCGAACCAGACGACGCCGCTCTTGGTCGGCTTGCCCGCCTTGCGGATCACCGGCGCCGGCACCAGCGACTTCGCCGTCTCGAACTTGCGCTGCAGGCGCTGCATGTTGTCGACGTAGGCCGGGCCTTCCTCCGTGTAGCGCGCGTAGCGGTCCTTGGTGGTGCCGCGCGTGAAGTAGCTGCCCTTGGTCGCGTGCGTGCCCGGATAGGTGCGATACGGGATGCCGTCGCCGTCGACGTCGAGGTAGCGGCCGAAGTCGCGGCCGGACTCGAGGTCGGCCCCGGTCATCACCTTGCCCCGGTCCATCCGGTGCGCGTCGTCCCAGGCGAAGGGCTCGGTGAGCCAGTCCTGCATGCCGATGTCGAGGTCGAGCATCACGAAGATCGGCGTCTGCAGGCGGTCGGCCAGGTCGAACGCCTGCGCGCCCATCGTGAACGCTTCCGTCGGGTCTTCCGGCAGCAGCAGCACGTGCTTGGTGTCGCCGTGCGACGCGTACGCGCACAGCGTCAGGTCCGCCTGCTGCGTGCGGGTGGGCATGCCGGTGGACGGGCTGCCGCGCTGCACGTCGAACAGCACGACCGGAATCTCGGCGAAATACGCGAGCCCCAGGAACTCCTGCATCAGCGAGACGCCGGGGCCGGACGTGGCGGTGAACGCGCGCGCGCCGTTCCACGCCGCGCCGATCACCATGCCCATCGACGCGAGCTCGTCCTCGGCCTGCACGATGCCGTAGCGCTTCTCCTTGGTGACGGGGTCGGTCCGGAACGTTCGCGCGTACTTCGCGAATGCCTCGGCCAGCGACGACGACGGCGTGATCGGGTACCACGCGCAGACGGTCGCCCCGCCGTAGACGCAGCCCAGCGCCGCCGCGCTGTTGCCGTCGATGAAGATCCGGTCGCCGACGCGGTCGCTGCGGCGCACGCGGATCGGCAGCGGGCACTCGAAGTGGGCGAGCGCGTAATCGCGCCCCATGTTGAACGCCTTGCGGTTGGACGCGAGCAGCGCCTCCTTGCCCTCGTACTGCTCGCCGAAGAGCTTCTCGACCTCCGCGGGATCGATCTCCAGCAGCGCCGACAGCGCGCCCAGGTAGATGATGTTCTTGAAGAGCTGCCGCTGGCGCGCGTCCGTGTACTCGGCGTTGCAGATCGCCGTGAGCGGCATCGCGAGCGTGGTCACATCCTCGCGCAGCTTCGTCGCGGGCAGCGGCCGGGTCGAGTCGTAGAAGAGCCAGCCGCCAGGATCGACCTCGGCGACGTCGCGGTCCCACGTCTGCGGATTCATCGCGACCATGAGGTCGACGCCGCCGCGCCGGCCGCGCCAGCCGTCCTCGACCACGCGAACCTCGTACCACGTCGGCAGGCCCTGGATGTTGGACGGGAAGATGTTGCGCGCGGCCACCGGCACGCCCATGCGCAGGATCGCCCGGGCGAAGAGCCCGTTGGCCGACGCCGAACCCGAGCCGTTGACGTTGGCGAACTTGACGACGAAATCGTTGACGCGGTTGTTCGTATCCATGGGAGGGCCATCGCTAGTCCGCCGCCAGCGTGAGCGCGCGGGCCGGGCTGTGGTGCGCGCGGCAGCGGTCGTCCGCATGCGCGCTCTCGAGCAGGAATTTCTGCATGTCCCAGGCGCCGGTCGGACAGCGCTCGGCGCACAGCCCGCAGTGCAGGCACACGTCCTCGTCCTTGACCATCACCCGGCCGGTCTTGAGCCCGTCGCCGATGTAGAGATCCTGCGCGAGATTCGCCGCGGGGGCCTTCAATCGCGTGCGCAGGTCGGCCTCGTCGCCGTTCGCGGTGAACGTGATGCAGTCCATCGGGCAGATGTCGACGCACGCGTCGCACTCGATGCACAGCTTGCCCGAGAACACCGTCTGCACGTCGCAGTTGAGGCAGCGCTGCGCCTCCGCGAACGCGAGCTTCGGGTCGAAGCCCAGCTCGACCTCGATCTTGATGTTCTTCAGCGCGAGCTTCGTGTCCTTGAGCGGCACGCGGAACCGCCGGTCCGACGTGATCGCGTTGTCGTAGCTCCACTCGTGGATGCCCATCTTCTGCGACACGAGGTTGGTCAGCGGCGACGGCCGCCGGCGCATGTCCTCGCCGCGGCACAGGAGGTCGATCGAGACGGCGGCCTCATGGCCGTGCGCGACGGCCCAGATGATGTTCTTGGGCCCGAACGCCGCGTCGCCGCCGAAGAACACCTTCGGATGCGACGATGCGAACGTGACCTTGTCCACGACGGGCATGCCCCATTCGTCGAAGTCGAGGCCGATGTCGCGCTCGATCCACGGGAATGCGTTCTCCTGGCCGATCGCGACCAGGATGTCGTCGCACGGGAAGTGCACGTCCGGCTCGCCGGTGGGCACGAGCTTGCGCCGGCCCTTCGCGTCGTATTGCGGCGCGACCTTCTCGAACGTGATGCCGGTGAGCTTGCCGTGGTCGTGCACGACGGCCTTCGGCACGAGGAAGTTGTGGATCGGGATGCCCTCGTGCGCGGCATCCTCCTTCTCCCACGGCGACGCCTTCATCTCGTCGAAGCCGGAGCGCACGATCACCTGCACTTCCTCGCCGCCCAGGCCGCTTGGCACTGCGGCAGCAGTCCATCGCCGTGTTGCCGCCGCCCAGCACGACCACGCGGCGGCCGATCCGCGTCGTGTGCCCGAACGACACGCTGGCGAGCCAGTCGATGCCGATGTGGATGTTCGCCGCGGCCTCCTGGCGGCCGGGCACGTCGAGGTCGCGTCCGCGCGGCGCGCCGCTGCCGACGAACACCGCGTCCCAGCCCTGGCCCAGGAGCGCCGCGAGGCTGTCGATGCGCTGGCCGCCGCGGAACTCGACGCCGCGGTCGAGCACGTAGCCGACCTCCTCGTCGATCACGGACTCAGGCAACCGGAACTTGGGAATCTGCGTGCGCATCATGCCGCCCGCCCGCGTATCGCCGTCGAAGACGACGAGTTCGTAGCCCAGCGGCGCCAGGTCGCGGGCGACCGTCAGCGACGCAGGCCCCGCGCCGACGAGCGCGATGCGCTTGCCGTTCCTCGTCTTGGCCGGTGCGGGAAGCCTCCCCCGGATGTCGTCCTTGTAGTCCGCCGCGACGCGCTTCAGCCGGCAGATCGCCACCGGCTCGGGCTTGCCCTTCCGGTCGCCGCCCTCCTCCACGCGCCCGCGTCGGCACGCGGGTTCGCACGGCCGGTCGCACGTTCGTCCCAGGATGCCGGGGAACACGTTCGACTGCCAGTTGACGAGGTACGCGTCGTCGTACTGGCCGGCGGCAATGAGCCTGATGTACTCGGGAACGGGGGTATGGGCCGGGCAGGCCCACTGACAATCGACGACTTTGTGGAAATAGTCGGGGTTCGCGATGTCCGTCGGATTCAATACACTTCCTCCAAAATTCGCGACGGCCCGCAGCGCTCGTTGGCAACGGTAACGACCGACGCGCCGCGTCCTTGGGTGTGGTCCTGGGCCCAGTCGCGCTGCGGGGATGCTACGCCAGCGGCGTTGGGGAGGAAAGGACGCAGATCAACAATCGCTGCGCGACGGCGCGCGGCGGCCGGGCCTTGGCGGCGAACGCGCATGCTGCGGCGCAGCATGCGCGTTCGGTCCCCAAGGAGGGCAGCGCGCCGCCAACGCCGCGGCCGACCGTTTCGGGCTACAGAAACGGCTGGGCGCGCTCCAGCAGCTCGGCGAGTCCGGCTTCGGCGGGATTGCGCGGCTTGCCCGGGTGAATGATCGCGACCTGGCACACTTCGGCGGCTTCGACCAACTGCCGGTAGGTGCCGGCATCGATGTCCTTGATGTACGCCTGCTTGTTCTCGTTGTACGCGAACATCCGGTCGTTGATCGCCTGGCATTCGTTGCAACTCGGGCACCGGGCGGTTTCGATCCACGCATCGTCGGACGGCGACGCGGCAACGGGCGCCGCCGCGTCGGGGGCGGCAGCGCCCGCGGCGCGCCGGCGCCTCCGCGCTCGCGGCCGGGTCCGTCGCGGCGGCGACCTCCGAGGCGGGGAGCGCCTGCTGCCGCTGCGCTTCCCACGCCGCCTTTTCCCGCGCCAGCAGGCGCTCCGCGTGCGAGTCGTGGATGCCGGCATGCTCCTGCAGCCGATGCCACAGCAGCAGGCAGCGGCGGCTCGATTGCATCAGGCGGGCATCGACGATCACCCGATGCAGGCGGTCGTCCGCATCCACCGCCCACAGGTAGGGAATGCGCTCGGTGGCCGGCCGCTCGGGCAGCCGCAGCCACTGCGCCGCCGGCAGCATGCCGTCGTTCCAGCGTTCGCGCGGCACGACGGCGAAGTGGGCGGCATACCGCCGGTCGCACAGGGCGAAGTCCGCGTACGTGAACGCGACATCCTCGATGACGCGCTGCTGCGCCTCGTCCGCGTATTCGAGCGGATCGACGGCCCAGTCGGCGTCGGGATTGCGATTGGTCTCGAGCGAGAAGCGGGCGGCCCAGTTGTCGCCGGCCGTGGCGTCGTACGTGAACGCGGGAAACGCGCGCGATTCCTTCGCGGCTGCCGCCGTCAGGTACGGCGGCAGGTCGCCGGCGGCCGCGGGCGATCCGGCGAAGACGCTGAACAGCGCCGGCCCGCGGCACGCCATGCCGCGCTGCACGCGCTCGCGCAGCGCGTGGAGGTCGGCGCTGGTCGCCTGCATGACGAACATGCCGCCCAGCCCCATCGCGGTCGTCGCGAGTCGCGCGCTGCGCACGCCGAACGCAAAGTGGCCGGTGCCGATCGACGCTTCCTCGAGCAGATCGGTCTGTTCCACCAGCACCTTGACCGGCAGGCCGGCGGAGAGCATGTCCATCAACCCGGCATTCTCGGGGGCGTCGTTGGCGCCGGCCGGAATGCAGACGAGGTAGTCGGGGAACAGCGCGAGATCGTCGGACGTGAGCGAGTTCTCGTCGTAGCGCTCGAAGAACGCGTCGTGATCCGCCTCGACGTACGCGCCGTCCGCTTCCAGCTCGGCGATGGACATCGCCTTGACCACCTGGGTCAGGCGCGGCAGACGCTGCCGATAGGCGGCGACGGCGTCGGCGCAGCTTGCGAACGCGAACTCGAACGGTGGCCCGCCGGCAGCCCGACCCGCCGGATCGGCATGGAACGGCTGCTTGCGCAGCACGTCGAGCGCCCACTCGATGCGGCGGCGGCGGGCGGCGGGCAGTTCGTCGTCCGGCGCATTGCGGATCACCAGCTTCGACATGATCGCGAAATCGAACACGTCGGCGTGCCGGCCGCCGATCGTGGCGGCCAGCGCCTCCGGCTGCTGGCCCGCGGCGGACCGCGCGAACGCGGCGCGCCTGATGTCGGAGAGCTTGCGCACCAGATTGTCGGCGAGCGTGCGGAACTCCCGGGCCTTGCGCGCCTGCGCATGCCGCCAGGCCTGGGTGAGGAAGCGGGCCGGCAGTTGCGGATTGCAGTCGACGACGTCCCCGTCGAGCTTCAGCGATTGGCCGGCCTTCTGCAGCACCTCGGCGACGGTCGGGTCCGTCGCAATTCGCTGCGCGGCGGTCACCCAGAGCTGGGACAGCGTGCCCGTGGCGCCGGTCGCGAGCAGCGTACGCAGTTCGCGCTCCAGCCGCAGCACGTGCTTGCGCAGGCGCTCGCCTTCGAGCCCGCGCGGCGCGATCTCGGCCAGCAGCCCGACCACGACCGCCGACAGCGAATGCGCGAAGTCGGGATCGTCGACCGACTCCGGCAGCACGACCGGATAGTCGTAGCGAAGGCGGGTCAGGTCGCGGAATCCCGCGAGCGCGGCGGGGCGCAGCGAACCGATGTCGATCGCATCCAAGCCGTCGCCGGCACGCTTGCCGGTCATGTGGAAGACCAATTGGTCCTGGAATTTCGTGGCCATGTCCATTGCGGCTTGTCCTGGCGGAGAGCGGATCGAGGGTTCTTAAGCGACGCGCTGTTGCGAGAGGGCTTCGTCGGGCCAGATCGTGACCTTGTCGAACTCGGCTTCGAGCCCCAAGCGGGTCCGCTCGGCCGTGCGCGGGGCGCCGGCGCCGCGCAGGTCCTCGTAACAGGGAACTTCCGGGTTCTGGTAGAGGATGCCGACCGGAATCGGATCCTCCGCCGACGCGATCTCGCGCGCCTGGTGGAGATCGAGCGGATCGTGCTCGCGCTGGTTCTTGTAGATGCGGCTCGTCTCGGCGGAGGGGGTCAGCCCGTTCGCATGCGTGAGCAGCAGCGTCTTGCCCGGGTCGTGGAGCCAGGGCTCGAACATCTTCGGCAGGAACTCTGGGCAGCGCTGGATGATGCGGATGAACGAGAACCCGCGATGCCTGTAGGCCTTGGCGATGATGTCGTAGAGCAGTTCCGGAATCCAGTCCACGCCCTGCGCGACGAACGAGGCGTTCTGCACGCCGAGCGTCACGGTCAGCGGATTGAGCGCCTCGAGCACCGCGCCGCGCGGCGTCGTGTTGCTCTTGAATCCCATCGGCGACGTCGGCGACGCCTGCTTCTTGGTCAGTCCGTACACGTGGTTGTCGTGCAGGATCACCGTCATGTTCATGTTGTAGCGGATCGCGTGGATCCAGTGCGCCGCGCCGATGCTGCAGCAGTCGCCGTCGCCGGTGTTCACGAACACCGCGAGGTCGGGGCGCGCCATCTTCACGCCCTCGGCGATCGGAAACGCGCGGCCGTGGATGCCGTGGAAGCCATAGGTCTTCATGTAGTGCGGGAACCGGCTCGAGCAGCCGATCCCGGACACGAACACCGTGCGCTCGGGCGCCAGGTCCTCGTCGCGGCACAGGCGCTGCACGGCGGCCAGGATCGCGTTGTCGCCGCAGCCGCTGCACCAGCGCGGCACGCCGCCCTGGTAGTCCTCGAGCTGGTGATGTTCCTCGTGGAGCTTGATGATGCACTGGGTGACCGGGGTCGTCATGACGGGATTCCTTCGTTGAGCTTCGCGCGCATCGCGCTTGACGACGTCGCCGGGCTTGATCGGCTGGCCGCGGGCCTCGCTCCAGCAGTCGATGTCGACGAGGAAGCGCGAGCGCAGCATCAGCGCGAGTGCCGAGTAGCGGCGGTTGTCCTCGTCGATCAGCTCGTCCTCGAGCCGGTCGGACCAGTTCGACTCCACGGTCATCACACGGCCGAACCGATGCAGGATCTCGCGGATGCCCGACGGCATCGGCTGGATGAACTTGAGGTGCAGCGACGAGACCCGCAGGCCCTCGGCGCGGGCGCGGTCCACCGCTTCCTCGATGACCCCCTGCGTGCTTCCCCAGCCGACGACCAGCAGGTCCCCTTCGGGGTCGCCGTGCACCGGCGGCGTACGCAGCGTCTTCTGCAGCGCGGCCAGCTTCAGGCTGCGCGCGCGCAGGCCTTCCTCGTTGATCGGCCGGGTCGTAGGCGACCTTGCTCATCCGGTCGTGCGCGAGCCCGGTCAGCGTGTGCATGCCTCCCGGCTGCCCGGGAATGAAACGGCGGGCGATCCCGGTGACCGGATCCCAGTCGTAGGGCTTGGCGCCCTCCGGCACCGGCGTCTGGTCGAGCGGCGGCGCCAGCCAGTCCTCGGAGAAGCGCGGCCGCGGGAACGGCGACTGCGCGGTCGCGAGGCTCGCGTCCGACAGCACGACGACGACCATGTTGAACGTCTCGGCGATCTTGCGGGCCGTGATCATCGAATAGAAGCAGTCCTCGATGTCGCTCACCGCCAGCACGACCTTGGGCGCGTCGCCGTGGCTGCCGTAGACGGTGCACAGGAGGTCGCCCTGCTCGACCTTCGTCGGCTGGCCGGTGGAAGGCCCGCCACGCTGCACGTTGACCACCACGAGCGGTATCTCCGCCATCACCGCGAGGCCCAGGCCCTCCTGCTTCAGCGAATAGCCCGGCCCCGACGTGATCGTGACCGCGCAGCGGCCGGCGTACGACGCGCCGATCGCGAACGCGCACGCGGCGATCTCGTCCTCGGCCTGGTGCACCATCCCGCCGACGCGCTCGAAGACGTCGGACAGATAGTGCGACGCCGACGTGGCCGGCGTGATCGGGTACATCGCGCAGATGTCCATCCCCGACGCGAGCACGCCGAGCGCGATCGCCGTGTTGCCGTTGACGACGATCTGCGGCTCCTTCGCCCGCTCCGCGGGGATCGCGTACTTGAACGGGAGGTTCGCCTCGCCCCACGCGAAGCCCGCTTCGAGCAGCCGCACGTTGGTGGCGATGACCTTCTCGTCCTTCTTGCCGAAGATGCGCGCGACCTGGTCGCGCGCGAGCGTCAGGTCGAGGCTGTAGATGCTGCACAGCATGCCCAGCACGAACATGTTCTTGCCGCGCCGCGCGTCGGTCATCAGCGCGCGGCATTCGCGTTCGAGCGGCACCTCGATGACGCGGTAGCCGGCGTCGACGAGCGAGGTGACCGTCGCCACGTACGACGCGGCGATCGTCGGGTCCTTGTGCTCGCGCCACATGCTCTCGAGCAGGATCGTCGCGCCGGGCTTGAGCTCCCCCGCGCGCACGCGTCCGAGCAGCACCTGCTCGTTGAACGCGACGACCAGGTCCGTTTCGTCGCCGCCGTTCGTGACCTTCGTTCTGGCCGATCCGGATCCGGATGCCCGAAGCACCGGCGACGCTGCGCGCGGGCGGCTGGATCTCGGCCGGAATGATCTCGACGGTCCAGATGCCGTTGCCGCTGCGCGCGGCGATGGCGCCCAAGGACTGGCCGCAGCGCTGCGCGCCCTCCCCCGAATCGCTGATCACCTCGACGATGTGCTCGGTGAGGACCGTGGCCGGCTTGGCGCTGCCGTCGGGGGCGGACTTGGACGGTCGGTCGAGGAGTGCGGCGTCGGTCATGGCTTTGGCCTTCGGGGGACGGGTGCGCTACGGGCGGAGCGCGTCACGCGAGGTGCACGCGCGCGAACCCATGCTGGTCGGTCGGGATGCCGAACCGCGTTTGCGTCGCCTGCGGTTCGAAGATGGTGTCGGTGTCGCGCAAGCCCAGGTACGCCTTCATCGCGCGCGCGGCCCGGCGGCCCGCGCCCATCGCTTCGATGACGGTGGCCGCCCCGGTCACGATGTCGCCGCCCGCATAGACGCCCGCGATCGACGTGGCGAGGTCCTCGTCGGCCGCGATGTAGCCGCGCTTGTTGAGATCGAGCTTCGAGGTCTGGCCGAGGATCGGATTGGCGTTGGTGCCGATCGCGTAGACGACCATGTCGGTCTCGAGCTCGAATTCGCTGCCCGGGACCACCACCGGACGCCGGCGCCCCGACTCGTCGGGCTCGCCCAACTCCATGCGCACGCAACGCAGCGCGCGCACGGTCCTGGTGTCGTCGCCCAGGATCTCGACCGGGCTCGACAGCCAGTTGAAGTCGACCCCTTCCTGCTCGGCGTGGTGGATTTCCTCGGCCCGTGCCGGCGCCTCGGTGCGCGAGCGCCGGTAGATGCAGTGGACGGACTCCGCGCCCAGGCGCAGCGAGACGCGCAGCGCGTCCATCGCGGTGTTGCCGGCGCCGATCACGGCCACGTGCCGGCCGGGCTTCAGCGGCGTATCGACGTTCGGGTAGTCGCGCGCCCGCATCAGGTTGCAGCGGGTCAGGAGCTCGTTGGCCGACAGCACGCCGTTCAGCGTCTCGCCGGGAATGCCCATGAAGCTCGGGTAGCCGGCGCCGGTGCCGACGAAGACGGCCGCGAAGCCCATTTCGGTGACCATCTGCTCCAGCGTGAACAGCCGTCCCACCAGCGTGTTGCACTCGAACCGGATGCCGAGCTTCTTCAGCTTGTCGATCTCGGCGTCGATCACGTCGTTCGGCAGCCGGAAGTCGGGGATGCCGTACTTCAGCACGCCGCCGGGCTGGTGGAAGGCCTCGTACACGATGACCTCGCACCCCGCCTTGGCCATGTCGGCCGCGCACGCCATGCCGGCCGGTCCCGCGCCGACGATGCCCACCTTCCGCCCGCACGGCTCGATGTACGGCAGATTGGCCCAGCCCTCCTGGATCGCCATGTCGCCGACGAAGCGCTCGAGTCGGCCGATCGCGACGGGCTCCAGCGTGTCGCCGACCGTGCACACGCCCTCGCATTGATTCTCCTGCGGGCACACGCGGCCGCAGATGGAGGGGAGCAGGTTCGTGTCGGTCAGGATGTCGTACGCGCCGTGGAGATGCTTCTCGGCGATCTTCTGGATGAAGCCCGGGATGTCGATGCCCACCGGGCAGCCGCGCACGCACGGCTCGTCGGCGCACTGCAGGCAGCGATCGGCTTCGCGCAGCGCTTCCTCCAGCGTGTAGCCGCACGCGACTTCGGAGAAATTGCGCGCGCGCTCCACGGGATCCTGCTCGCGCATCGGCGTGCGCTCCTGCGGGATCGTGCGGATCGTCTTCTTCCTGGGCTTCGCGGCCATGTCAGTAGAGCTCCGAATCGGCGCCCGTGTCGGGCGCGGTGACGTCGGACGGTTTCAGCATCCGGCAGTTCTCGTCCCAGCGTTCGCGTGCCACGCGCTCCTCCGCGGTAAAGCGCTTCAGGCGCGCCATCAGGTCGTCGAAGTCCACCAGGTGGCCATCGAAATCGGGCCCGTCCACGCACGCGAACTTGATGGTGTCGCCGACCTTGACCCGGCAGCCGCCGCACATGCCCGTGCCGTCCACCATCAGCGGGTTGAGGCTCACCATCGTCTTGATGTGGTACGGGCGCGTCGCCTCCGCGCAGCCCTTCATCATCACCGGCGGGCCGATCGCGATGCACTCGTCGATGTCGGGGTGCCGCCCGATCGCAACGCGGACCCCGTCGGCCACCGTACCCTTGAGTCCGGCGCTGCCGTCGTCCGTACAGACGATCACCTCGTCGCAGCACGAGCGGAACTTGTCCTCCCAGAAGATCAGGTCCTTGTTGCGGAAGCCGATGACGCCGATCACGTAGGCGCCGCTTTCCTGGAGCGCGCGCGCCTGCGGATAGGTGGGCGCGACACCCAGGCCGCCGCCCACGCACATCACCTTCTTCGCGTGTCCCAGGGGGCTCGGCACGCCCATCGGGCCGACGACCGCGTACAGCGACGTGCCGACCTTGCAGATCTTCTGCATCTCCATCGTCGTCTTGCCCACGGCCTGGATCACGAGCGTGATGGTGCCCCGCTCCCGGTCGAAGTCCGCGATGGTGAGCGGTATCCGCTCGCCGTGTTCGCTGTCCATCACGATGACGAACTGTCCGGGCTTCGCGGCGCGCGCGAGCATCGGATGGCGAACCTCGAGCATGAACGTGACCGGCGAATAGTCTTCGCGTGCGACGATTTCGAACGTCGACATGGCGGATGTCCTTCAGGGATGGGCGACGGCGGGGGCGACGGCCCTCAGTGGATGGCGACCGGGGCGGACGCAGACAAGCGACGGGAGACCACACGGAAACTGCGACACGCCGTTGCGGGTGTCGGGATCGCCTGCGACGGAACCGACTACGTCGGCTGCACACAAGGCTGCATCCTCCATTGGCATCCGGACCGTAGGTTTCCGCGCGCCGATCCGGCTGCTGCCGTGGCTGCGCTCGGGCCGTGTTCAACCTGCGACGATCCTACAGGACGACCGCGCCGCGTGCGGTCCGCGCGCATTGATCTTGGTCAGGATTTCCCCGAGTTTCCGAGCTGCCTCGAAGCCGACCGACGACGCGTCGCGGAGCAGGCTCAGGTCAAGGTCGCGCAGAGGCGAAAGCCGACGAACATGTCGCGCCGCTCGGGCAGGTAGAAGTTGCGCAGGCGCGCATGCACGAGTCGCGAGCGCGACGCGAACGACCCGCCGCGCAAGCTGCGATGATCGCCGAACCACGGTGCCGAATAGTCCGCGTAGGGATCGGGCGCGAACCCCGGATAGGGCGCGAACGCGCTCGCCGTCCACTCCCAGACATTGCCGAATAGCTGCGCGACGCCGCTCGCGGACGCCGGCTCATCGGTGTAGCGGCGCGCATTCGCGGCGACCGGACCAGCAATGCGATGGTCGAGGTTCGCGTCGGACAGCGTCGCGCCGGAACACGCCGCGTATTCCCACTCGGCTTCCGTCGGCAGCCGCCGGCCCGACCACGCGCAATAGGCCTCCGCCTCGTACGCGCTGACATGAAGCACGGGCAGCGCGTGGTCGAGCGCGCACCACTGCGCGAAGCGTCGCTGCTGCCAATGCCCGTCCACGCGGCGCCAGTACGCCGGATGGGTGGCGTCGGCGCGCGTGCGCCATGCCCAGCCCGCGTCCGTCCAGAGTTCGCGCCGCGCGTAGCCGTCGTCCGCGACGAAGGCCGCGAACTCGCCGGCCGTCACGCATTCGCGCGCCAGCGCGAACGGTGCGACGCTCACCGGATGGGCCCACTTCTCGTTGTCGAACACGAACCGCCGCGTCGCGGCGTCCGGCGCGGCGCCCATCGCGAACGTCCCGCCGGCGAATTCGACCTCGCGCCCGCGCATTGCTGCAGGCCCGGCGGCAGGCGCGACGGCGGGCGCGGCGCCGTACCACGCCGGCCGCGGCAGCCCGAGCGTCTGCAGCGTCATCAGGAGCGCCTCGACGTGCATGTCCTCGTGATACAGCGCGAGCTCGAAGAAGTAGCGCTCGCCGTCACGCGAGGCCGCGAGCGCGTCGAGCGTGTCGGCCAGCGTCGCATCGAGGTACGCGTGGACGCCGGCCCAATCCGGCAGCGGCAGGTCCCAGCGCGTCGCGTGCGCGACGCGGCTCGAATTCCACCAGGCATCGGCATCGGGCAGGCGCGACGGCGCAGGCGCATCCGGAGCGTCGGGGCGGTAGCGCCGGCACCAGTACTCCTGGAACCAGCCGATGTGGCCCACTTCCCAGCGCGGCGGATTGACGATCGGAATGCGCGGAAACCGGCACTGGTCCGTGGACAGATGCGCGTACAGCCGCCGCGTATAATCGCGCGCATCGACCAGCGCCTGCGCTATTGCCGGCGCCGAACGCGGCGCGTTGCCGTGACCCTCGTCGGCCTCCATGTCGCGCGCCCGCATCCCGGTCCTCGTCATCGTCACGCCGTACCTGGCCGTTGCCAACAACGGCAACTGGCGCACCGCGGTGCGCTGGTCGCGGCTCCTCTCCCCTGCCCTGCGGGTCATTGTACAAGCGGCCTCGGCGCCCATTCCAGGCGCGGCCGACGCCATGCTCGCGCTGCACGCGCGCCGCAGCCACGACGCGATCGCCGCGTGGCAACGCACGCACCCGGCGCGGCCGCTGATCGTCGCGCTGACCGGCACCGACCTCTATCGCGACCTGCCCGACGGCGACCCGTCCGCGCTGGCGTCGCTGGCCGCCGCCGACCGGATCATCGTGCTGCAGGACGACGCGCCCCGGCACGTACCGGCGGCACACCGGGACCGCTGCCGTGTCGTCATGCAGTCGGCGCGCGCGCTCGTGCCCTGGCCGCGCAAGCGCGACGACCGCCTGCACTGCGTGCTGGTCGCGCACCTGCGCGACGAAAAGGATCCGCAGACCGCGTTCGCCGCCTGGCGGCAGCTTCCGGCCGACCTGCCCGCCACGCTGACCATCGTCGGCGCGGCGCTCGATCCGGCGCTGGGGCGCGCCGCCCGCGACCTGGCCGCGGCCGACCCGCGCGTGCAGTGGCTGGGGCCGCGCCCGCACGCGTGGACCCGGCAGGCGATCAAGCGTGCGCACGCGCTGATCGTGCCGTCGCGCATGGAAGGCGGCGCCAACGTCGTCGCCGAAGCCGTCACCTGCGGCACGCCCGTGCTGGGCAGCCGGATGTCCGGCAATGTCGGCATGCTGGGGGACGACTACGAGGGCCTGTTCCCGGTCGGCGACGCGGCCGCGCTGGCGGGCCTCGTGGTGCGCGCCTGCACGGACGGCGCGTATCGGCGGCGACTGGAAGCGCAGTGCGCGCGCGTTGCGCCGCGATTCGCGCCGGAGGCGGAAACCCGCGCGCTGCGTGGGGTCATGGCGGAAGCGTTCACCGCGTGCCGCGATAGAATGCCCGCCTGATGCCCGCCTGGTCGCCCGTCGCCGCCATGGCCTCCTGAAGGATTCCGATGAATGCGCCCGATGCCGTCCCGGTTCGTCTCACGTCCTTTTCGCACGGCGGCGGCTGCGGCTGCAAGATCGCGCCGGGCGTGCTGCAGCAGATCATCGCGAAGTCGGGCACGTCGCTGATCCCGAAGGAACTGCTGGTCGGCATCGAGACGTCCGACGATGCGGCCGTCTACCGGATCAACGATACGCAGGCGATCGTCGCGACGACGGACTTCTTCATGCCGATCGTCGACGATCCGTTCGACTTCGGCGCGATCGCCGCGACGAACGCGATCTCCGACGTCTATGCGATGGGCGGCACGCCGCTGTTCGCGCTGGCGCTCGTCGGCATGCCGGTGAACCAGCTGCCGCTCGCGACGATCCGCCGCGTGCTCGAAGGCGGCGAGTCGGTGTGCGCGCGGGCCGGCATCCCGATCGCCGGCGGACACACGATCGACTCGGTCGAGCCCATCTACGGTCTCGTCGCGATCGGCCTCGTGGATCCCCGGAATCTCAAGCGCAACGCCGGCGCGCGCGCCGGCGACCGGCTGGTGCTGGGCAAGCCGCTCGGCGTCGGCGTGTACAGCGCCGCGCTCAAGAAGGAGCAGCTCGCAGCCGAGGGCTACGCGGCGATGCTCGCCGCCACGACGCAGCTCAATACGCCCGGCATCGCGCTCGGACGCATGGACGCCGTGCACGCGCTGACCGACGTGACGGGCTTCGGCCTCCTGGGTCACCTGCTCGAGATCTGCCGCGGCTCGCACCTCGGCGCGGCGATCGACTTCGCCCGCGTGCCGCTGCTGCCGGGGACGTTCGAACTCGCGCGCGACGGATTCTTCACCGGCGCGTCCGGCCGCAACTGGACGGGCTACGGCGCCGACGTCGATCTCGGCCCCGGATTGGGCGACACCGAGCGCGCGCTGCTCACCGATCCGCAGACATCCGGCGGCCTGCTGGTGGCCTGCGCGCCGGACGCGGTCGCCGACGTGCTCGCCGTGTTCCACCGCGAAGGGTTCGCGGCCGCCGCCGAGATCGGCACGATCACCGGGGGCCCGGCCCGCGTCGCCGTCCGCTGAACACGCGCCTGCGATGTTCGCGCCGACGGGTGCCAGGTCCGCGCCGCCCGCCCGACGCATCGGCAGCGATCGGCGGGGGTGCGGGTGCCACTCCGAAAGGACGGCACGTCGCTCCGCGCATCCGCCTGCCGCAAACCGCAGGTCGGGTCGTGCAGGTGAGCGTCGTCGCCGGCAACGTCGCCGGATCGCCTCGCAGGAGATGCGCATGTCCTCCCCGAAATTCCATCCCGACCCCGTCCAGCCGGACGCCACCGCGCCCACCCGGCACCGCGCTGCGCTGGCGGCGATGTTCGGCCAGGTGCGCCGGCGGACCGAGTCGCTGGCCGCACCGCTGTCGCCGGAGGACTGTGCGCTGCAGTCGATGCCCGACGCGAGCCCCGTCAAATGGCATCTCGCGCACGTCAGCTGGTTTTTCGAGACGTTCGTCCTGGCGTCGCACGCACCCGGCTATCGCGCGTTCGATCCGGGCTTCCGGGTGCTGTTCAACTCGTACTACAACGGCGTCGGCGACAAGCATCCGCGGACCGAGCGCGGTCTTCTGTCGCGGCCGGACCTGACGACGATCCTCGCGTACCGTCGGCACGTCGACGCCGCGATGGCGGCGTTCCTCGCCGCGTCGCCGCCGGCCCCCGCCTTGGCACTCGTCGAGCTCGGCCTGCACCACGAGCAGCAGCACCAGGAACTCATCCTCACCGACATCAAGCATCTCTTCTCGCGCAATCCCGCGCGACCCGCCTATCGTCCGCGCTGGCCGCTGACCCCGGTGAGGCCAAGGCCGCCGGCGTGGCATCGCTACGCCGGCGGCCTCGCCGACCTGGGCCACGCGGGCCGCGGCTTCGCCTTCGACAACGAGATGCCGGCCCATCGCGTGTTCCTCGCGCCGTTCGAACTCGCATCGGCGCCCGTCACGCACGGCGACTTCGCGGCGTTCATCGCAGATGGCGGCTATCGCCGGCCCGACCTGTGGCTGTCCGCGGGCTGGGATGCGGTGCGCGCGCAGGGCTGGGAGGCCCCTCTCTACTGGGAGCGCGGCAGCGAAGCCGGCGCGCCCGCGCAACGCTGGCGCACGTTCACGCTGCACGGCATGACCGACGTCGATCCGCACACGCCGGTGTGCCATGTGAGTTTCTACGAGGCCGACGCGTATGCGCGCTGGGCCGGCGCGCGCCTGCCGACGGAGTTCGAGTGGGAGTTCGCAGCGCGTTCGCGACCCGTCGCCGGCAATTTCCTGGAAACCGGCGCGCTGCATCCGCTGCCGCGCGCCGACGACGTGCGCGACGACGGGCCGGCGCAGTTGTTCGGCGATGTCTGGGAGTGGACGCGCAGCGACTATGCGCCGTATCCCGGCTACCAACCCGCGACCGGGGCCGTCGGCGAGTACAACGGCAAGTTCATGAGCAACCAGTACGTGCTGCGCGGCGGCAGTTGCGCGACGCCCGCGTCGCACCTTCGCGCGACGTACCGCAATTTCTTCCCGGCGGACGCACGCTGGCAGTTCTCGGGACTGCGCCTCGCGCGCGATCAGGCCGCGTAGAACACCGCGAAGTCGCCGTCCGCGTCCTGCCAGCAGCGGGCCTGCGCGAAGCCGGCAGCGGCGAGCAGCGCCGCGAACTCCCCCGTCGCGTACTTGTACGAATTCTCGGTATGGATGCGCTCGCCGGCCGCGAACACCCGCGTGGCGCCAGGCAGTGCCACCGTCTGCGGCGTGAGCGCCTCGAGGTGCATCTCGATGCGGCCCGCGTCCTCGTTGTAGAAGCCGCGGTGCGCGAACGCCTCCGGCCGGAAGTCGCTGCCGAGCATCCGGTTCACCTGGTTCAGCACGTTGCGGTTGAAGGCGGCCGTGACGCCGGTGGGATCGTCGTAGGCCGCGTCGAGCCGCGCCTTGGCCTTCCTGGTGTCGACGCCGATCAGCAGGCCGCTGCCCGGGCGTCCCGCGCAGTGCCGGTGGATGTCGCGCAGGAACGCGAGCGCGTCGTCCGGCGCGAAGTTGCCGATCGACGAGCCGGGATAGAAGAACGTCGCCGGTCCGGGTGCCAGGTCCGCGGAGAGATCGAGGCCACGCGTGAAGTCGGCGACGATGCCCAGCATCCCGACGTCCGGGAACTCGCCCGCGAGCTTGGTCAGCGCGCGCCGCAGCTCGTCGCCCGCGAAATCCACGGCGATGTAACGCGACGGAACGAGATGCGGCAGCCACTCGCGTGCCTTCGCCGCGTCGCCCGCGCCCAGGTCGACCAGCTGGCGGCCGCGGCCGGCCGCCTCGGCGATCTCCGCTCGATGCGCGGCGAAGATGGCCGCCTCCGTGCGCGTCGGGTAGTACTCGGGCAACGCGCAGATCGCGCCGTAGAGCGCGCAGCCGACGGCGTCGTAGAAGTACTTGGGCGGGATCGACGCCGGCGTGGCGACGAGGCCGGCGACGAGTGCGCGCCGCTCGGCCGCCGGGTCGTACGCGAGGCGTTCGACAATGCGGACGGCATCCATGGGGCGCTCATGTTCCATGCTAAGGTTTCCGGTCCCATGATAACTGTCGCGGCCCGACGGACCTGCTTGCGCGCGTCGCTGGCGCTGGCGCTGGCGCTCGCAGGCCTGCGGCCGGCGGACGCCGCCGATCCGCTCGCCGCGTGGACCGGCGGCCCCGCGCCGCCGCTCAAGCTGCGCACGCTCGACGGCGCGGACCTCTCGCTCGCCGATTATCGCGGGCGTACGGTCATCGTCAACTTCTGGGCCACGTGGTGCGCGCCCTGCGTGGCCGAGATGCCGGCATTGCAGCGCCTGCGCGACCGCCTCGCCGACCGCGGCGTCGAGGTCGTCGGCGTGAATTTCCAGGAGAACGCCGCGCGGATCCGCCCGTTCCTCTACCAGTACAGCCTGTCGTTCCCGGTGGTCCGCGACCACGACGGGACCGTGCGCGACGCATGGCGGGTCAACGTGTTCCCGACCACGTTCGTCGTCGCGCCGGACGGCAGGATCGCCTTCTCCGCGCGCGGAGAGGTGGACTGGGACGACGCCAGCGTAGAATCGCGGATCCGCAAGCTCTAGGTCATGGCCGGGCGCGGCGGCGCGACCCCTCGCCCGCGAACGGCTCGCACAGGAGATTCACCCATGGATCGTCGTTCGTTCATCGCCGCCGGCGCGGCCCTTCCTTTCGCCTCGCTTGCACCCTCGCCCGCGCTCGCGCAGGCGCGCGCGTTCACGCCCGGCGCCGCGGGTTGGCGCACGTTCGAGGTGACGACGCGTCTCGATGTGGTCAATGGCGGCGCGGCCACGCAGGCGTGGATCCCGGTACCCGCGATCAACACCGACTGGCAGCAGTCGCAGGCCAGCACGTGGACCGGGAACATGCAGGAGGCGGTACTCGACACCGACGCATCGGGCGCGAAGTTCGTGCGCGCCGCGTGGCCGGAGGGACAGGCGTCGCCGGCGATCGAGGTCGTGAGCCGCATCCGCACGCACGACCGCGGCCTCGACTTCGCGCAGAAGACGCGTCCCGCGCCCAGCCCGGCCGAACTGGCCGCGGCGCTCCTGCCCACCGCGCTGATCCCGGTCGACGGCATCGTCGCCGCGACGGCCGCCAAGGCGACCGCCGGCAAGTCGGGCGACATCGACAAGACGCGCGCGCTGTACGACTGGGTCGTACAGAACACCTACCGCGAGCCCAGCGTCAAGGGCTGCGGCGTGGGCGACATCAAGGGCATGCTCGAGTCGGGCAACCTGGGCGGCAAGTGCGCGGACCTGAATGCGCTGTTCGTGGGCCTGTGCCGCGCGTCGGGCATTCCGGCGCGCGACATCTATGGCATCCGCGTCGCGAAATCGGCGTTCAACTACAAGGAACTGGGCGCCGGCTCGCCCGACATCTCGAAGGCGCAGCATTGCCGCGCCGAGGTGTGGCTCTCGGACTACGGCTGGGTCGCGATGGACCCGGCCGACGTCGCGAAGGTGATGCGCCAGGAGACGCCGGTGTGGATCAAGGACCCGCGCGACATCCTCGCGGCACCCGTGTACACGGCGCTCTTCGGCAACTGGGAAGGCAACTGGATGGGCTACAACGTCGCGCACGACGTCGCGCTCACCGGGTCGAAGGGACCGAAGGTCGCGTTCCTCATGTACCCGCAGGCGGAAGCGCGCGGCGAACGTGTCGACAGCCTCGACCCCGACACCTTCCGGTACCGGATCACCGCGCGCGAGATCGCCGCCTGACCCATGCGGCGGGGCGCGGGGTGCTCGCGGCCCTCGTGATGACGACACTCTCCGTCACCGCGGGTGCCGCGGCGTCGCCGCTGCCCGTGGTCGCCACCGCCGCGGGCGAATTCGGGCTGTACCCGGCGGCCGCGTTTCGCCTGACCACCGGCGAATGCCGGGACTGTCCGACGATCCGCCAGGCGCTCTGGTACTTCCGCACGGAATCGATCGCGGTGCCCCTGCCCGGGCATCCCCTGGCGTCCTTCGCGACCGGCACGCACGCCTTCGACGACGTACGGCAATGGGCCGCCGCGCGGCCCGTCGACGCGCCGCTCGACTTTCCGCCGCTCGTGTGGACCGCCGCCACCCACGTCGTGCGGCACGCGCGGCTCGCGGACGATCGGCGCACGCTGGTAACGGACGACGGCGCACTCGCGTTCACGCCGACGCCGAAGATCCCGCTCAACCGATCGTACTTCGACGCGTCGTCGCTCGCGTTCTTCGCGTCGCGTCCGCTGACCGTGCGCGGCACGCCGACCGATACCGCGTTCGTCGCGCGCACGATCTGGCCCGAGGATTTCCGCGTGGGCGGCGCGGCCGCGACGGTGCGTGCGCTGCCGGACCCGGCCTCGCCGCAGTCGTCGCTGCGCGCGCTGATGCGCGAGGCGCCGCAGGGCGGCGCGCAGAGTCCGTTCGCGGTCGCCACGCTGTGGCAGCGCGATGCCGGCGCGACGCGCTGGGCCGGACGTCCGGTCATCGCGCTGATGGTCAACGGCGCGCAGGGCGACGACGACGAGGCGCACGGCGGGCACTTCGCGATCGTCACCGGCCGCGTGCGCGAGGACGGCGCGATCGGCGACTGGCTGGTCAACAACTACTACTCGCTCGACGTCGAGAGCGAGAAGGGCATCATCGCGGCGCCGGTCCCGCTCGACAACTACCTGGCGGACCTCAACAGCGGCCAGGGCTGGTACCGGCCCTCGTACATGCTGGTGGCGGTGCTCGCCGACGAGCGCGCCGCGACGCTCGTGCAGTCGGCGCTGAATCGCGTCTACAACCAGTTCTACCGCCACCAGATCGAGTACTACCACCCGAACGCGAACTGCGCGAGCATGAGCGTGGACACGCTGCGCGCGCTCGGTTGGGAGGTTCCGGCGCGGGGCCCCTCGAACCGCCTGCTCGCCTGGCTGGGATTTCCGTTCATCGCGGCGAAGGAACGGTCGATCGGCAAGGCGAAGCTCGCGTTCGACTACCTGCACACCGACCAGACGCGCCTCATGCCGGCGGCGGCGCTGGAGGAAGCGTTCGGGAGCCTGATGGCGCTCGTCGCCGGCCCGGCACCGGCGACGAACGCCGGCGCGCTCGCGCGCCTGCTCGCGACGGATGTCGACGCGCTCGCCTTCGTCCGGTTCCCGCAGTTTCCGTCGAGCCGCGCATTCGGCGACGCGCCGGCCGTCACCACATGGGAGTACAAGGCGCGCGTGCCCAACGATCCCGCGCTCGCGCAGATCGTGCCCGTGCCGCCGCGCCCGTTCCCGGACGAACTGCACGACCCCGACCTGCTGCCGCACACGCTGCGCCCCTCCGACTACGCGCTCATCGTCTGGAGCCTCGTGTCGGTCGTGGGCATTCCGTTCCTGCTGTGGCGCGCGTGGCGCTGGCGGAGCCGGTTCTCGCGGCGCTTCTAGGGCCGTCTGCGCAAGGCGTCCGTCCGCTCCGGATGACGTGAAGCCGGCGTTGCGCCTTTGCAGCCGGACAGCAACGACAGATCTGGCGGCCGCCTTGGGACGGCCCTGCGGCGACCGCCAAAGAGCGTACGAAGAAACCAGTATCGTGCGGCCGGCTGCGTGCGAGTCGACGACGGCGGGACTTTCGCAGAGGCTTTCCAGGAACCTCTGCGTCGGCTGCAAAAGGCGCAACGCCGACTCACGTCATCCACGGACCCGACGGACGCCTTTTGCAGACGTTCCCTTGCGCCAGTCGATCTCGAACACGCACGCGCCGTCGCCGCGGTCCTCGCACTGCGTCTCGCGCACGACGGCGCGCGCGTCCACCAGCTCGCCGAACAGGCGCTCGAACGTGCCGGCATAGAACGCGCACGCCGTTCCCTCGCCGCGCCGGTCCAGCGCCAGCGGATTGTTCGTGATCGTGACCCGCACCGGCGAACCGGGAAGCGCGGCGAAACGCCCGCTGCCGCAGAACGTCCATGCATTGCGGCGGATCGCGGCCAGCAGCACGCGGCTCGCGAGCGCTGCCGGCAGCCGCCGCAGCACCGCCTGCACGCGGCGGGGAATGCGATGCGCGAGCAGGTAATCGCCGGTCTTCATGCCGGCCGCGTGCGCCGCGCGCCGCGCCGCGTCCTCGCCCAGTTCGCCGCGCAGGCGACCATGCAGCGCCGCGACCTCGGTCTCGCGCACCATCGCCGTCGGCGGCAGGTCGAGATAGGCGCGCAATCCCGCGCCCTCGAACACGCTCCAGGGTCTTCGCGTCGCCCACCTGCTCGCGCAGCGCTTCGGCCAGGCGAATGATCGCGTTGGGGCCGATGCGGCCCGCGGTGCCGGCATGCGCATTCATCCGGCGCGCATCCCCCGCGACGCCGGTCGGGCGGCGATGCGTCCGACGACGCGAACGACCCGCGGTCGCGTGATGCCGTGCCGCAGGCGTCCGAGTCGAAGTGGTCCGCGCATGTCCATGGGATCGTTGCGTGACAAGGTATGCAAACGCGGCCGTGCCCGAATTGACCGGCGTCAACGTCGGCCATGGACGGGGCGGACCGGATCTGCCGCGTCGGGGTCGCGGTCGAGCACGCTCGAGCCGGGCGCATCCGCGAGTGCGCCGCCGCTCCCCGGCTGCCCGTGGCGGCGCGGTACCGGCACGAGTTCGAGCAGGCGTTCGGCACGCCAACCGGCGGCGATGTTCCCGCGCGGCGATGCGGCCCAGGCAACGAAGCGGCCCAAGGGGCGGCGCATTCCTTGCCACGGCGTTCAGGACACTGTTACGCTCGGTTTCGCTCCCCCACGCTCACCCACGCTCCGGCCGCAGGGTCGCTGCCCCCACCGCGCGTCCACGCCGCCTCCCGCGACCGCCACCATGCCGATCACCCCCAGCGCCATCGTCCGCTACCTCGACCAGTTCGTCGTCGGCCAGGAGGACGCGAAGAAGATCCTCGCGGTCGCCGTGTATGCGCACTTCCGCAAGGTCGAGCGCGCGCGCTCGGACCGGTCGCGGATGGCCAAGAGCAATGTGCTGCTGATCGGCTCGTCGGGCACCGGCAAGACGCTGATGTGCGAAACGCTCTCGCGCGCGCTCGACGTGCCGTTCGTCACCGCGGAGGCGACGTCGCTCGCGCACACGCGCTTCGTGAACGAGGAGATCGAGGCCGTGCTGCAGCGGCTCGTCGAGCACGCGGGCGACGACATGTCCCGCGCGCAGAACGGCATCGTGTTCATCGACGAGATCGACAAGTTGAAGGCCACCGAGGGCGAGCAGCGCGGCAGCTCGGGCGAGAGCGTCCAGCACTCGCTGCTCAAGATCATGGAAGGTGCGCAGGTCAAGCTCGCGTCGGGCCGCTACCTCGACACGACCAACGTGCTGTTCATCTGCGGCGGCGCTTTCGTCGGTCTAGACGAGATCATCCGGTCGCAGACGCACGGCTACGGGTTCATCGCGACGTCCAAGGGCGACAACCAGAAGATCCTCGACCGCCTCAACACGCGGGTCAAGCCGACCGACCTCTTCACGTACGGGCTGATTCCGGAATTCACGGGCCGGCTCCCGATCATCGCGCGCTTCCACGACCTCACGCGCGAGATGCTGATGCGGATCATGACCGACACGCGCAACTCGCTCTACGAGCAGTTCCGCGACATCTTCCGGGAGGAAGGCGTCGAGCTCGTCGTCGAGCCGCGCGTGTTCGAGCAGATCGCGGAGCTGGCGCTCGAGTACAAGACCGGCGCGCGCAGCCTGCGCGGCATCTTCGAGGAACTCATCACGCCGGTGCTCTACCAGGTCCCGGACGGCAAGGACATCCGCCGCGTCGTGTTCTCGTCGCTGTTCAACGATCCCGTGGTGACGCGCACGGCGGCGGGGGGTGCGACTCCGGACGCCGCGGCGGCCCCCGGCGCGGCCGCCGGCGCCGCCACGGCGCCGGCCCGCGGCTGAGCGCACGCCGCGGCCGCGTACCGTCCCGCGTGGAGCGCAGCGCCGCCCTCGAGGTCACGCCGCCCTTGCCCCGCCGCGACGACGCGCTGCCGCGCTTTCTCGCCCAGCTCGGCCACGCGCTGATCGCCAGCGGCGAGGCGGTTGCGGTCAGCGAGGACCTGTTGCGGCGCATCGCGCGCGCGCACGGCGTGCCCCGCTTCAATGTCGTCGCGCTGCCGACCGTGCTGTTCGTGAAGCTCGACGACGGCGTCGAGGCGCGACTCGACTTCACGTCCGAGGAAGGCGTCGCGCTGACGTTCGACCAGATCGACCACGTGTTCGCGCTCGCGCGCGACGCGGAGCGGTTGCAAGGCTGACGGCGGACGAGGGACTCGCGCGACTCCACGCGATCCTCGCGGACCCGCCGCGCTTCGGTGCGGTCGCGGGCATCGCCGGACACATGCTGATGTCGGTGGGCATCGCGTTGTGCCTGAAGCCCACGCTCGCGATCGTCGGACCGGCGGCCGTCTTCGGCCTCGTCATCGGCGCGCTCAAGGTCGCCGCGCGCAACCGCGGCATGCTGGAGACGCTGCTGCCGACCGCGTCGGCCTTCGTCACCGCCGCGCTCGCGCTGACGCTCGTGCAATACGGCATCGAGACGAGTCCGCAGCGCATCGTCATCGCCGCGCTCGTGACGTTCCTGCCCGGCGGCGTGCTGGCCGTCGCGACGATGGACCTGGCCTACGCGGACGTCGTGTCGGGCGCGAGCCGCTTCGTCACCGGCATCGTGCACCTGCTGTTCCTGGTGCTGGGCATCACGATCGCGGCGTCGCTCGTGGGCCTGCCGCCGGAGCGGCTGCTGGCGGAAGCAGCCAACGAAGCGCTGGTGCCGTGGGCGGCGTGGCTGGGCGCCGTCGCGTTCGGGACGGGCTGCATGCTGCACTACGGCGCCGCGCCGCGCGCGCTGCCGTGGATCCTGCTGGCGCTCGCCGTCGCGCTGACCGCGCAGGTCGCGGGCAATGCGGCGTTCGGCGGCTACATGAGCGGATTCGTCGGCGCGCTGTTCGTCACGCCGGTCGCGTACCTGATCCAGTACCGGCTCCACGGCCCCGCCGCGATGGTCACGTTCTTCCCGGCGCTCTGGCTGCTGGTGCCCGGCGCGCTGGGATTCGTCGGGCTCACCGAAATCGCGAGCGACAACCCGCTCGCGGGGGTGGAGAACTTTTCCACCGCGTTGTTCACGATCGTCGCGATCGCGCTGGGCTCGCTCGTGGGTGCGGGCATCTACAACGCGTTCTTCGACCCGATCTTCCGTCGTGCCAGGTCCGTCGCGAAGTCCGTGCGCCGGCGATTCTGGCGCTGAAACTCCCGCTGGCGATTGGCACAGCGCTCAGTTGGCGCGAGCCGCGCACACAGGAGGACGCGCAATGCCCTCGTTTCAGTAGCGACGGGCGCCGGTGGAACCGCCCAGGCCCTGTGAGTCGGCGACGCGGGCAAGCGCGAGTTCCTCGGGTCGCAGTGAATTGCGCTTCGATCGCGCTGTCGAGCAAGCCTGAGTTCTCGCGTCAATGCGGGCCGGCGATGTTCCGGCAACGTGTCGAGGAGGTTCTCGAGCATCGCGCGCATGCGGCGCACGACCTGCAGGCTGTTGGCGCCACAAGCGCGAATCTCGCTGCAGGCAACCTGGACATAGTGTTCCCAGTTCGGGGTTCGGAAGATGAGGCGGGGGTGCCCTTCCGTGTCGAGGATGACCTCGCCCCGCAGCTTCCGCCGACCCACGCCCCGCAGCAGCCGGTGCACCTGGTCTAGGGCGAGTACCGCTGTAGTCGGATCGTTGATCGCCGGCGACAACGCCTTCAGCGCAATGTCGACGATGATCCGGAACGCGAACATCGGGTCCTGCTCGAGCGTGCGCTCGGGTCCGAACGCCACGGTCGAACGCAGCGCGCTGTCGTCGATTGCCATCGCGCCTCCGTGCAGCACGAACAGCGGCTCGTCCTGCGCCTGGAAATCCCCGACCTGCGCCTTGAACTCGATCATGCCGTCGTGGCGTCGCGCCAGCGCCACCAGCGTCGGGATGTCGACCGCCAATACGATTTCCGAGGTGCCCCGATGCTCGACCACGCGTTGCGGCATGGCGGGCCGGTCACCAAGCGCAGCCGCCTCGGGCGTCAGCGCCGTCGCCGGCTCCGGATAGACGGCCTTGATCATCGCCATGCCTTCGTCGCCGACCTTGGCGACGACACTGACGGGCCGCAGAAGGCGGGCGGCGTAGTCGATCAGGAACAGGAAGTTGGCGATGCTGGCCACGCCCAGAACACCGGTGAGCAACGCGACCAGCTCCTGCACCGACTCCTGTCGGTTGAGCGCAGCGACCGCAAAGACCAGCGTGAACACGAACAGTCCAACGCTGTAGCGGACCACGTTGTTGCGCAGCAGCGTCGTGGCGATGATCCGGGGTGTCAGTTGTCCGCCCGCCACCTGGATCGCCACCAGCAGCGAGCCGAACGTGAACACGAGGAACGAAAGCGTGAGCGTGATGACCGTCTGGTACAGCGCCGTCGCGCCGGACAATTCGAGGCCGGCAAAACGCCAGCGCAGCCAGTCGTCGAGGGCGCGGATGATCGGCGCCAGCGCCAACTCGAGCGCGATGGCAATGAGCGGGACCGTCCACAGGGCGGACTTGAGGTAGCTCGTCGCGCGGTAGATGCGGCCCCAGGTGAAATGGCTTCGCACGAAACTTCGGAACCGGTGCCAACGCGAAGTCAACGTCGAACCGGCCTCGGAATCGTTGGCGTACGGATTCATCGCCGATTACCCTTCGTCGTGGGATTGCGTCTGAACCGCCGCGAGCATGCGGGGCGATGAGGCTCGCGTACCGCCCAGCGCCACGAGCCTGCAGAGGCCGATGAATGCAACAGGCAGCCGGCGCCGGGCCGTTCTATTCCGCGCTCCGCGGTGCGCCGCGAAAATGGGGCGCCGAAGTTCTGCCCCCCCAACAGCATGCGCATTTGCCCTTGTGTCGTGATTCGGCGCGCCACGACGTGCGGGCAAGACCGGCCGCGATTTGCCAGGACTAATTCAGGTCGCTGTCCTTGTAATACTTGGTTCCCTTGGCGGTGAGTTCGAGCGCCAGGCCCTTGTCGGTGATCTGGTAGATCCAAACCCCCGGTGCCACCGCGACCGCGCCCTGATACGCGCTCCCCTTGTCGCCGGATTTGGCCGCCGCGGTCGCCTGCGCGCCCAACTCCCAGCCCGAGTTGATGAAGTCGTTCAGCGCCTTTTCGGTCTCGAATACCCAGATCACCTGGAATTTTTTGACGCCGAAACCGAGGCCGGCCTGGACCTCGGCCATTTTCATGTACGTCTTGGCCTTCGTCTTGTTGTTGACCGCAACGCCCTCGCCTGTGCCGCCTCCGGCGATGAGGATCTTCATGCCGAAGTTGCTGAACGCCGCGTAGCCGGCGGCCGACTCGACGGCCTTGCGCGCGGACGGCTGCGCCTTGTAGAGGGACGCGAGCGCCGACTGCGCGACCTTCTGCGCCTCCGCTTGCCCCTCGGCTTTACTCGCACCCAGTGCAACGCCGGGTACGGCCAGCACGAACGCCAATGCAAACGCCACGATGCGGCTGTTCATACGCCCTCCCTCTCGATAGGAACGCCATTTCACCCGACGGAATCGCGCCGACGCAAAAGGGGCCCAAGGCCTCACGAACGGGATGCGCGCAGGCACCCGAGACAACTCCCGCAAACGCCTTGGAATCCACTGCACATGCGTCGGGCAACGGCGGAACCGCAGCGCCTGTCGTGGAAGGACGCTGCCATTCAAGATTACTCTTTCGTCCCGGACTGTTCCACCCTGCCCGATCCCGATGCCGGTCGCGGGCGCGCCGGGCGAATGTGGGTCCTGGCACGCAGTCGAATCGGAACGGCAAATCTCACCGATACTTCGGGACGAGTGTCGACGAATGCGAAGAGCGTGACTTTCTGTTGCCGGAGAGGCATGGAAGATCGCGATGCAGCTCTTGCAAAAGGACCAAAGGAAGGTACCTCACCATTGCGTGCCGCAGGCACACCATGGAGTGGACCATCGATGGGAGCGAGTGGGCTTCGCCAAGAGCCTCAAACTGGAGATGAACGATGGACAAGTTTCTCGTGCTGTACAAAGCGCCGAATTCGGTCGTCGACGCGTGGATGAAGAAGTCCGAGGACGAGCGCAAGCCGGAGGAAGCCAAGATGATGGACGCGTGGAACCAATGGATGAGTGCGAACGCGAGCAGGTTCGCGGACAAAGGGGGCGGCGCGGGCAAGCCCAAAGTCGTTTCGGCATCGGGAGTGAAGGATGCCCGTAACGACATCATGATGTACCAGATCGTGCAGGCGAGTTCGGCCGACGAGGCGGCGAAGATGTTCGTGGGACATCCCCACTTCGGCATCCCGGAAGCGACGATCGAGGTCATGCCACTCAAGGTCATGTAGAGGTAAGCGCTACTGAAAGGTCGCGACCAGAACCGCCTGGCGGTCGGCGTTGCAAGGTCGCGACCGACGTCGCACTGAGGTCGGACCGATCGGCTTCCGGGTCGCCATTCCCCTCCGCCGCAATTACGAAACGCAAACCCGTTGGCGGTAGCACTCGCACCGCCACCGGGGGCTCGCGATGCGGGCAACCGCACGCAGTCCTTGACATTCCCCAACAATTCCATATTATTGGAATTATGGTATCAACTTCAGACATCACCGGCCGGGTCCCGACCCCGGCGTCCGCCGCCGTGACCGCGCTCGCCGCCCTCGCGCAGCCCACGCGGCTCGCGATTTTCCGGTTGCTGGTCGAGCATGCGCGCGAGGGCCTGACGCCGGGCGCGATCGCGAACCGGCTCGCGCTTGCGCCGGCCACGCTTTCGTTTCACCTCAAGGAACTTGCGAACGCCGGCCTCGTCGAGGACCGGCGCGAAGGCCGCTACATCCGATACCAACCCGACGTGGCCGCGATGAACGGCCTCATCCGGTACCTGACCGACAACTGTTGCCGCGCCAGCGGCGGCGGTACATGTGCGACCGATTGCGCCCCGGACGCCTGCGTTCCCTCTCCCACCCGGCGCACAAGGAGTCCCCGATGAAGCGCTTTCACGTGCATGTAGGCGTTGCCGACCTCGCGGCCAGCATCCGTTTCTATTCCGGCCTCTTCGGAATGCCGCCGTCCGTGGCCAAGCCCGACTACGCGAAATGGATGATCGACGATCCGCGCGTGAACTTCGCGATCTCGCAGCGCGGCACGCGCACCGGCGTCGACCACCTCGGCCTGCAGGCGGACTCGGCCGACGAGCTCGCCGACATCCGCGGTCACTTCGCGCAGGCCAATGCCGCGTCGGTCTCCGACGAGAACGACGTGAGCTGCTGCTACGCGCGCTCGAACAAGCACTGGGTCCGCGATCCGCAGGGCATCGCGTGGGAAGGGTTCCATTCGCTCGACACCGTGCCGTTCTTCGGCGACACGGCCAGCCCCGATGCGCCCATGGCGGGCGCCTGCTGCACGCCCGTGGCGGCGACCGCCCGCGACGAACCGCGCGCGACCTGCTGCGCGCCGGCCGGCGCGACCACCGCCGACGCGGCACCCGCGCCGACCCGTTGCTGCAGTTGACGCGATGCACGGGCCCGTCGCCGACGCGCCCACGTTGTGCGAGTGTCTGCGCGACGGCATCGGCAACGAGCCGTGCGCCCGGCACCCCACCTGAGAAAGTACGCCACCCATGACCGACCTGTCCGCCGCCGGCCGTCCGCTGAACGTGCTGTTCCTGTGCACCGGCAACTCCGCGCGCAGCATCATGGCCGAGTCCATCCTGCGCCAGGCCGGCGCCGGTCGCTTCAACGCGTATTCCGCGGGGTCGCGGCCCGCAGGCGCCGTGAACCCGTTGGCACTCGAACTCCTGCGCTCGAGCGCGCTGCCGACCGCCGGGCTGGCGAGCAAGTCGTGGGAGCGCTTCGCGGAACCGGGCGCGCCGCCGCTCGACTTCGTGATCACGGTCTGCGACAACGCTGCGGGCGAGGTGTGCCCGGTGTGGCCGGGGCAGCCGATGTCCGCGCACTGGGGCATCCCAGACCCGGCCGCCGAGACCGGCACGGACGAGCAGCAGCGGCGCGCGTTCTCCGACGCCTGCCACATGCTGCGCAACCGCATCCGCACGTTCGCGAGCCTCCCGCTTGCGAAGCTCGACCGGATCTCATTGCAGCGACGACTCGACGACATCGGGCGCGCGCCGTAGGTCGCGGCACGTCCGGCGCGGGAGTACGACACCGCCGCCTGCGGTGGGCGCAACGCAACGCCGCAGCGAGTCGGCCTCCGCGCAGAACTTCGCTGCCAGGCGTTCGGAGCGCTGCACCCGTCGTTCCCCGGCGTCCTCGCGGCATGGGAAGATGCGGGCGCGCCGATGACGAATCCAGCCGCCTCACTTCCCGCCCCGCCCGCTCCCGCGTTCCGACCGCGCATCGCCGTCGCGTCCCGATGAGCGCCGCGCCATCCGTATCCGCGTCCCTGCGGCCAACGCTGCCCGACGCTGCGACGCCGGGACGCATGGCGCTTGCGGTGCTCGCCGGCATCGTGCTGCTCGGCAACGGCCTGAAGGCGATGATCAGCAGCTCGGTCATGCTGAGCGAGCCGCAGTTCGCGGCGTTCCTGGACGTCTCGGTCGAGCAGCGTCGCCGTGCTGATGGAGGCGATCGTCGCGGGGATGGTGATCGCGCTCGCCGCCTATCCGCTGCTGCTGGAGCGCTTCGCGACCCGCACGATCGGCATCGCCGCGTGCGCGCTGGCCACCGGCGCTTTCGCGACGTTCGCGGTACTCGACCTGCTGCAGACCGCGGCGGGCGCACGCGATCTCGTCGTGCTCGTGTGCTTTACGCTTGGCGCGGCAGGACTCGCCTGCCTCGCCCCTTCGGCGCAAGCGCTGGTGGCGGGCTGGCCCACGCCCGCCGGCCGGCGCGCGCTGACGACATTGTGGACCGGCGCGGCGCCCGCGGGCTTTCTCGTCGCGCCGCAGCTCGTGACGTTCCTGCTGCCGGTGCTGGGGCTGTCCGGCTACTTCCTCGCGTTCGCGACGCTGCCGTTCGCCGCGATGGTGCTGTTCGTCGCGTTCGCCTTCGCATTGCACCGCGGCACCCGAGCGGCGCCGTATGCGTCGCCGTTGCCGGCGCACGTGCTGCTGGCGTTCCTCGCATGCGTCGTCGCGTTCGAAGCGTGGTCGACGCTCGGTTCGGTCCGCGGCTACATCCTGCCCACGACGCTCGCGAGCCTCGCCGTCCTCGTCGCGACCGGCATGTGGTTCTGGCGCGGTGTCGTGCGCCTGCCCCCGCAGGCGGTGCAGGCCCCCTCCGCGTTCTGGTTGCTCGGCGCGCTGTTCGTGCTGGAAATCCCGACGACCGGGTTCTTCGAAGCGGCATTCCTGTTCCAGCGGCACGAGGCGGCATCGTTCGTGGCCAACCGCTCGACGCTTTCCGCCGCCGCGCAGCTCGCGGGCACGCTCGTCGCGGGCGTCATGATCCATCGCCGCATCGCGGCCGAAGGCACGCTGCTGGCCGCGTTCGCGTTGATCACGGTGACGGGGCTCGCGAGCTTCGCCGCGTATCCGTGGGTGGCCGACGCGCGCTACTTCCTGCTGACGCCCGCGATCACCGGCTTCGGGTCGGGCGCGCTGACGCTCGTCATCTGCCTCGCCGTCATGCGCGACGCGCAGCGCGTCCTGCTGCTGGCGGCGCTGCCGTCGATCGCGATCATGGTCGGCACCGAGTTCGGCCTCGAGATGCTGCAGTTGATCTTCACGGCGGCGCAGGCGCTCGGCGCGGCGCCGGACCGCGCGTTCGCCGCCGTGTTCATCGCCGAGATGGCGTTCGGTGTCGCCGTCGCAGCGCCGCTGGTCATGGCAAGGCGCAGCGCGGCGCTCGCCCCGCGCACCGTCGTGCATCACTGACGGCGGCTCGCTGGCCGCGCTGCAGCCCCCCGGGCGCCCACGCGAGGCCGACCGATTCGACCTCACGGCCAATGGGACGGCAGCCCCTCTAAAACGCAGCGAGGGCGGCCTTGCGGACCGCCCTCGCCGGATGCTGCGCAGAAAGCTACTTGGCGAACGTCAGGTAGAGCGGGTCGAAGTGAACCGCGTGGCGAACCTGCGCGTTGTCGAACGCGGCGAAGCCGAACGGGTACTTGGCGGCCAGGTCGCTGAACTGGACGTCGAACTTGCTGCCCGTCACGAGCTTGCGGCTGATGACCGAGGTCATGACGCCGTCGTTCCACTTGTTGACGACCTTGATGTCGGCCCGATCGTCCTTCAGCGGGAAGATGAAGTACGACGCGAACTTCGTCGCCGGCCTTGAACTTCGTGTCGTCGAACGGAACCTCGTCACCCTTGACGATGTAGTACGCGCCGCCGGCGTTCCCGGGCTTGCCATCCTTGTTCATCACGGCGGGCTTGCCCGCGACGACATCGATGTTCGCGTATTCCGGACCGCCCGGATCGCTCTTGCGGCCGGCGTTCGGCGCCGTCTTCGCGTCGAAGCGCGTGTGGTCGGTGTACTGATCGTCCACGTTGCCCAGCGGCGCCGTGCGCCCGCCCTTCATGTGCCACATGTCGGCGATCTCGCCTTCGCTCGTCGTGTACTTGTTGCCGTAGGGCTTGCCTTCCTCGCCGGCGTGGCACATCGCGCCGCAGCCGCTCTGGTCGAAGCCCTTGACCGAGTTGTTGATGGGCCACAGGAATGCCCACTTGTCCTCGTAGTACACGTTGTCGTCGCCGCCCTTGTTCTTGGGATCGGAGAGCTTCTTCCACGAGCCGTCGGCCTGCTTCTGGAACGGCCCGCGCCGGACGGAATTGGTCGGGTCGGCGTACTGGATCAGCATGTAGATCATGTCGCCCGAGTACACGGCCTTGAGCGTGGCCGTGGTGCTGCCGGTGCCGCCGAAGTTCTCGCCGCCGGACAGTTTCACCGAGATCGGCTTGGCGCCGGCCCAGGCGGCATCCGTCGCGCCTGCGTTGAGGCTGGGCGCCGTGGCCACCTTGGCGGCGACCAGCGTGTTGGCGGCGGTCGCGCCCTGCGCCGACGCGTAACCGGCAAAGGCCAGCGCCGCAATCGCGACGGCCGTCGTGGAAAGTCGAAGTCTCATGATGCTGTGTCCTTTTCTTGGCTGGCAGATAATGCTGGCTATCCGGAAGTCGGATGGGAGATGCACGGGTCGCGTCGCATGAAGCACTTGTTGACCCAATGCAACTCCCTCGACAACGCGATGGGCCAACATGACGGGCTGCCGGTGGCGGGTCAGGGTGCCTTCAGCTCGTGCTCACGATGGCGGCCATCTTCGCACCGAGTCGTAACGAAGCACTTGCGCAACATCAACATTATCGAAACTCAATATCAATGGTAGATATCGTTCGCGGCGCGCTGCTCGCCTTCGCGCGTCTGCACGTGCTGCACCACGCGTCCGAGGAGCCCATCTTCGGCGTGGGGATGATGCGGGAGCTGCGGCGGCACGGCTACGCGATGGGACCCGGGACGCTCTATCCGCTGCTGCATCGGCTCGAGACCGACGGCCTGCTGGTCGCGCACGCCAGGGTGGTGGAGGGAAAGGCGCGCAAGTACTACGTGATCACGCCGCGGGGACGCAAGGTCCTCGCGACGATCGCACCGAAGATCGCGGAACTCGCCGACGAAGTGCTGCCGGAGTCGCATGCCCGGCCACGCGGACCGCCGATCCCGGCACCGCGCAAGGACGTAGCACACGCGCGGCAGCGCCCCGCGACGCACGTCGTCGCAACGTGGTCGTGCCCCGGCTTGCCGAGACTGACCCCGTGCGGCAATGCCGCGAGCCACCGAGCCAACGCCTCCACGGGTTCGCACGGGCACAGGGATTGCTTGGTGCTTGCCGGAACGCACGGCCGCGCGCCGCGTCCCCGACCCGATCCGAAGAACCCACATGACCCCGACTTTGCGCACGTACTGCCGCTCGTCCTCCTCACGCTCGCGGTCGCCGCGCCGGCGCAACCGGTCAAGCAGACGCCGATCACCGTCGAGGTCGTCAACGACAGCGGTCTGTCCGATGCGCAGGTCTACCTGCTGGTGACGGGACAGGACCTCGGCAACACGCCCGCGGGGCAGCCCGGCACGTACTACCCGTTCAGCGTCTCCAACGTCGCCGTGTCGCCGTCGGGCCTCGTCGTCGGCGCGACCGGTGCGTTGTCGACCGCCAACGGCGCGAACAACCCGGCGGCCGCGATGCCGCTCTTCGTCGCGGCCTCCGCATCCCCGGTCGCGATGGCGTTCTCGCCCGCGGCGATCCCCGCCGACAACGCAACGACGTCGACGCTGACGATCACGCTGCCCGACTCCGGTACGGCGCCCGGCTCGACGCTGGTCCAGCCGTTCGTCGTCACGATGCCGCCGGGCGTCACGATCAGCCCCGCGCAGGACACCGGCCACTGCGGCATCACCACGGTGACGGCCTCACAGATCACGATCGGACCGGGCAGCAGCATCCCGTCGGGTGGATGCTCGATCGTCGTCACGGTCACGGCATCGGCCGCCGGTAACCACGCGCTCTGGACCCCCTGGCTGCAAACGGGCGGCAACTTCGCGCCGACGGTTGCGCCGTTCGCGGCCACCAACGCGGCGACCGGCGTTGCGGCCGTGTTCAGTCCGGCCACCGTCACCGCCGGCGGCACGACGACGCTCACGCTGACGCTGCCCAATGCGGGCAATGCCACGACGCTGGCGGGCAATTTCGTCACGACGATGCCGGGATCGCTGGTCATCGCCACGCAGCCCGCGCCCGCGACGACTTGCGCTGCACCGCCCACGGTCACCGCGACCACGATCACGCTGCCCGCGGGAACGCCGCTCGCGAACGGCGGGTGCACGATCACCGTCCCCGTCGTCGCATCGTCGACCTCCGGTGCGCTGTCGTCGCTGACCCCCACGGGCGCGACCGTCCCGTCGCCGTACACCGGCAAGTCGCTCCCGGTCTACTCGTTCACGATGACCACCGTCGGCTCGGGCAATCTCTACCTTTCGTACAACGCGCCGCTCACGGTGCCGACGTCGCCGACGGTGCGCACGCCCACCCGGTTCCAGTCGGTCGAGTTCTCCTACTCGGCCGCGATCGCGTCGAACGGCGACCTGACGTCGATCGACTTCTTCGGCATCCCGCTCGAGCTGTCGACGCACGACCCCAGCGACAAGGAGCGCGCGCTCGCGAAGGATCGCGTCACCTACTACACGTCGACGCCGACGCTGCTCGGCGCGATGCTGGCGGCGAACCCCGAGCTGCAGTGCGCGATCCTGCGCACGGACGGCGCGCCGTTCGATCCGAACAACCCGATGACGAACTTCGCGCGCATCGTCGGCCCCAACCAGGTCGCCGCCGGCGGCACGCCGCCGGTGACGAACTGTCCGGCCACCGCACCGTCCGGCTGGACCGGCGGGACGTGGCCGCCCGTGCCGCCGGCGGGTTCGCCGTGGCCCTACCCGAGCTTCGCGTCCTATCTCGACAGCCTCGCCGCGGCGCCGGCCTACACGTTCACCGAAGCCGACACGAACATCATCTCGTCGTACACGTTCGACTACGCCGGCACGGTCCTGAAGATGGGACCGGTCACCGTGTCCGCCACGACGAGCGCGCTGACGACGGCCGCCGGCACCGCGCCCGCCGCGAGCTCGCCGCTGACGGTGATTCCCGGCACGACGACCGGCGCGTCGGCGCCGACGATGACCTTCGTCCCGGCGACGATCGGGGCCGGGGGTTCGTCGACGCTGACGATCTCGCTGCCGAACGCGACCGGCGCCGCGTACACGCTGGCGGCGCCGTTCTACGACGTGATGCCCCCGGGCGCGATCATCACGTCGATCCCGGCCGGCGGCACCTGCACCGGCGTCGCGCTGTCGCCGGCGACCGCGCCCGTGCAGATCGCGCTGGGCGCCGGCACGTCGATTCCCACCGGCGGCTGCACGATCGTCGTCACGGTGACGTCGGCCCGCGTGGGTACCTACACCAACACGACGAGCATGCTGCAGCCGACGGGCGCTGCCGCGATGCCGCTCGCCGCGGCGCCGCTGACGGTCCTGGCGGCGACGACCTCGCAGCTCTCGAGCTCGATCGTCCCCGGGACCATCGCGCCCGGCGGCAGCGCCACGTGGAGGATCTCGTTCGGCCACACCGGCTCGGCGGCGACGACGCTGACGGCGCCGTTTGCGGCCACGCTTCCCGCCGGCGTCACCACGACGTCCGGCAACTCCGGCTCGTGCACCGGCGCAACCGTTTCGGCGACGCAGGTCGGCCTGCCGTCCGGCACGACCATCCCCGCCGGCGGCTGCACGATCGTCGCGACGATCACGTCCTCCGCGCAGGGCGGCGTGAACGGCACGCTGCCGTCGTGCCTCGATCCGAAGCTCGCCGCCGACGGCTGGCTCATCCGGATGACCGGGACCACGACGGCGTCGGGGCTGCCGTCCAACGCGGACCTCTGCATTCCGCTCGCGCGCCACGACGTGGGCTACGGCAGCGCCGATTTCGTCGTCTACGGCGCCGCGCAGAATTGCGAGACGCTGGGCCTCGCGAGCAACGGCGTGCTGCAGCCGTGCAGCGACATGAATGCCGCGGCATTGGGCGCCGTCACCAACTCCGTCTACGGCTGGATGCAGGCGGACGTGCTGTCCGCGCTCAACTTCGGCTACATGAACGGCGCTGCCGACGCGACGTTCGGCAGCGGCCAGTCGGCCGGTCTGGTACGGCGCGCCGCCGGTGCAGTACCCGTTCGGCCAGGCACGTACCAACCCGCAGGACGGCTACTACAACGGCTGGGCCGCGACGATGTACAACCACTCCGATGCGTACGGCTTCGCGTTCTCGGATCGCAATGGCCGGCCTTCGCCCGACATCGCGTTCCCGACCGACGGCGGCACGCTGCGCGTCTGGATCCTGCCCGACACGCGGCTGGACGCGCCGATGGTCACGACGAGCCAGCCGGGCGACTGCGCGGTCGTGCCGATGGTCACCTGCACGCTCGCGCTGTCGTGGCCCTCGGTCGCGAATGCCGACCACTACATCGTCACGTGGTCGCCGCCGTATGCGACGCAGTCGGCGAAGGTGTCGCAGGCGTCCGGCACGGTGACCTACAACCTCGCCGGCCTCACGCCCGGTACGCCGTACATGGTCACCGTGCGCGCGGTCGGCACGAATCCGGCGCTCCCGTCGAATCCGAGGATCCAGTCGTTCGAGGTCCCGGTGTACGCGACGACGCAGGGAGCGACGCCGGTCCCCGCCGCCGGCAACGCGTACTTCCAGTTCGGCTTCAACTGGAATGCGCCCGCGTACATGGCGACCGCCGCGTCGCCGCCGACGCTGACGATGGGCGGCCAGACCGCCACGCTGTCGGGCGGCACGTTCACGATTCCGAAACCGACGCCGATCTCCGTTGGCCCGACCGCCGGCCAGCGCCGCGCTGACCGTTACTCCGCCGGCGTCGTACACATCGCTTTCCGTCGTCGCGTCGGTCGGTGCGCCCCAGAGCGGCAGCGCGCCGCTGACGGTGACCCTCGGCAACGGCACCGGCGGTTCGGTCACGCTGACCGACAAGTTCCAGGTCATCATTCCTGACGGCGTGACGGCGGCGCTCGGGAGCGGTACGACGTGCGCGGGCGTGGTCCGCGCCGGCGTCGGGTGCGGTGCCGCAGGCGATCATCATGGGCACGGTGCAGTTGCCGGCCGGCGGCTGCACGATCGCCGCCACGCTCACCGCCGCAAGCGCCGGCAGCTACGTGATCCCGACGTCGACGCTCGTGGCCGGCAGCATCACGGCGCCCGCCGGCAAGCACCGTGCTGACGATCGCGGGCGGCACGCCGGTGATCACGCAAACGATCGCGCCGCCCGCCGATTGCGCCGAGCGGCCAGGCGACGATGACGACGACGCTCGGCACTGCGGCAAGCCCGGCCGCAGACGTTGATCGAACCCTTCGTCGACAACCTGCCGGTCGGCTGGACGACCGTCGGCGGCAACGCCGGCACGTGCACGCAGGTCGACGGTGTCGACGACGCAGATCACCGTTCCGGCAGGTGCCACGCTTCCGGCGGGCGGATGCACGATCGTCATGATCGTCAGCGCGCAGACGCCCGGCACGCTCGCGAACACGACGGGCACGCTGCTCACCGCGTACCCGACGCAGGCATTCCCGATGACGTTGAGCTACGGCGGCAACACGATCTGGGCGGCGAATTTCTACCTGACGATGATGGGCACGGCGGACGACTACTCGATCGGCCCCTGCCCCGCGACGGCGAACTGCATCGGGTCGGGCCTTCCCAACCCGGTGGCCTGGGACACGGTCAAGGTGCCCAATTTCCTGGAGCGGCAAGGCGGCGCGCTGTCGATATCGGGCGGCCTCGCGACGCAAGGGCCGCCGTTCGGCAGCACCGTCAACTACCTTGCGAACGTCAGCGTGTCGTTCACGCCGGTGCCCAACAAGCTCGCCGCCCCGGTGGTGTTCCCGGCGCCGGGTCTGCCCCGTAGGGAACGTCCGCAAAAGGCGTCCGTGAGGCCAGTGGATGACGTGAAACCGGCGTCGCACCTTTTGCGGCCGGCACTGCAACTGCAAAGTCAGGTGGCCGCCTTGGGGCGGCCCGGCTGCGGCCACCGAAAAGACTACGCAACAACGAGTGTCGTGCGGGGGGCTGCGTGCCAGTCGTCCGACGGCGGCGTAAGCGCAGCGTTTCGCAGGCCCGCTAGCGCCGCCGCGAAGCGTGCACCGCCGCACGGTAGGCGACGAACGCCAGCACCGCGAGCAGCAGCAGCGCATACGGCGTGAGCACGCGCCCGGGATCGAACAGGAACAGCAGCGTCAGCGCGAACGGCGCAATCGCCTTCAGCACGAACTGCGGCAGCGCGAGCCGCCCCAGCAGCGCGCCGTATTCGCGGTGGCCGAAGAGTTCGGCGGGCACGGTGCCGCGCACGATCGTCATGATGCCGTTCGCCCACCCGTAGGGGATCGCGAACGCCAGCGCGACGATCCACACGCCGTGCACCTGCGTGAACAGCGCGAGCGCGGCGGCCATCAGCGCGAACGCGAACGTCCCCATCGCGAGCGCCCGCACGCGCCGGGCGAACGAGAACTCCATGATGCGTCCGGCCACCTGCATCGGGCCGATCAGCGAGCCGATCAGCACGGCGTCGCGCGCCGACAATCCCGTCGCGGTGAGGAGGCCGATCAGGTGCGCCGCCACGGCCGACGCCAGGAACGCCGCGAGCGAGAGCGCGGCCGCGAGCCAGACGAACGTCGGTCCGCCGTGCGGGTGCAGATCGACGTCCGGGTCGGCATCCGCGGCGGGTGTGCGCGCGAACGCGACGCGGCTCGCCGGCACGCTCAACAGGTGCAGCGGAAGGCACACGAACACATGCAGCGCGGCGTAGATGGCGAATGCCTCGCGCCAGCCCTGCGTGTCGAGCAGGAACTGCGACAGCGGCCAGAACACGGTGCTCGCGAAGCCGCCGAACAGCGTGAGTCCGGTCACCGCGCGCCGGTACGTCATGCCGGCGATCTGGTGCAGCGTCGCGAAGGCGGGATCGTAGAGCGCCGCGGCCATGGCCACGCCCGCCAGCCCCCAGCCTGCGAGCAGCGACCATGGTCCCTGCGCCGCCGCGAGCACCGCGCACGCAAGTCCGCCCAACAGCGATCCCGCGGCCAGCACGCGCCGGCCGCCGTGCGCATCGATCTGGCGCCCGACGAAGGGCGACACCATGCCCGACAGGAAGAGGCCCGCGGTGAAGCTGCCGAAGAGCCACAGGTCGTCGACGCCGGTGGCCGTGCGCATCGCGCTGCCCAGCACCGCGATCGTGTAGAACAGCGTGCCCCACGAGATGATCTGCGCCACCCCAAGCGCGCAAACGCGACGCCACAGGAACGGGATCCGCGTGTCGGACACCCGTGCGGTGCTGCTACGCGGCAGCCAGCAAATCGGCCAGCGCAAGCGCAACCACTTCGGTCGCCTTGTGCAGGTCGTCGAGTTTCAGCTTCTCGTCGGCGCGATGGCCGTTCGCCTCCACCAGCGTGCGCGGACCGGCGCCGTACAGCACCGCCGGCACGCCGGCCGACGTGTAGAGCCGCGCATCCGTGTAGATCGGCACGCCGTGCGTTCGCAGTTCCTCGCCGACGATCGCCTTGCCGTGGCGCGCGAGCGCGGCGACCAGGCGTTCCTGACCGGGGATCGGCACGAACGGCGTGGCGAGCAGGATCCTGCGCACGCCGACCTTGACCGCCGGCCACTTCCGCGCGAAGCCTTCGATGGCCGCGACGAGCGCCGCCTCGACCTCCGCCGGACGCTCTTCCGGGATGATCCGCCGGTCGATGCGGAACGTCACGTTGTCGGGGACCACGTTGGTGTTGATGCCGCCGCGGATCAGGCCGACCACGAGCGTGGGCGACCCGATGCCGGCAATCGTCGACGTGATCGCCGCGTAGGACTTGCGCAGCGCGTACAGGTCCGCGAGGATGCCGGTCGCCGCTTCCAGCGCATCGACGCCCTTCTCCGGCTCCGCGGCGTGCCCGGACTTGCCGACCACCTCGACCTCGAGGTGCAGGCACCCGTTGTGCGCGGTGGTGATGCCATAAGTGAAGCCCGCGGAAATCGCGAGATCCGGCGCGCTGATCTTCTGCGCGAGCAGGTACTCGGGACCGATCGCGCCGCCCGCCTCCTCGTCGTACGTGAAGTGCAGCTCGATCGTGCCGTCGAAGCGCGCGCCCGCCGCCGCGGCAGCCTGCAGCGCGCGCAGCGCGAACGCATAGGTCGCGAAGTCGGACTTCGACACCGCCACGCCGCGGCCGTACATGAAGCCGTCGCGCACCTCCGCGCCGTACGGGTCCGCCGTCCAGTTGAGGCCGGGTGGCACGACGTCGCCGTGCGCGTTGAGCGCGATGACCGGGCCCGTGCCGGTGCCGAAGCGCACGCGCACGACGAGGTTGGTGCAGCTTTGCATGCCGTTGGCCCTGACGCGATCGGCCGGCACCGCGTGGCGCTCGACCACGAGCCCCATGGCTTCCAGCAGCGCCGCCGCGCGCTGCGCGTGCGGCGCGCAATCGCCGGGAGGATTGTCGGACGGGACGCGCACCAGTTCGGCGAGAAACGTCTCCGCCTCCACGCGGTGCGCGGCGAGGAAATCGTGGATCGTCCTGGTCGAATCGTCCAAGGTCAGCTCCGGGGCGGCGGCGTGAAGGCCGCGATGAAACGCGAAAGCACCGCGAGACCGGTGCCGACGTCGGCCTGCGTCACCGCCTCGGCGGGGTTGTGGCTGATGCCGCCCTCGCAGCGGACGAACAGCATGCCGATGGGCGCCAGGTCGATCAGCGCCATGCCGTCGTGGCCCGCGCCCGACGGCAGATGGTGGACGCGCACGCCCTCCGCGGCGATCGCCGCGGCGATCTGCGCCTGCAGCGCGGGCGCACAGGGCGCGGTCCGCGCCTCCCATAGCGGCGCGACGGCGAGCCCGACCGCGCGGCTTCGCGCGATGCGCTCGAATTCCGCGCGGATCGCCGCGACCGCCGCATGCCGCTTCTCGTCCGTGGGCGCGCGCACGTCGAGCGAGAACTTCGCCACGCCGGGGATCACGTTCATCGCGCCGGGCAGCGCCTCGATGCGGCCCACGGTGCCGACGACGTCCGGCATCCCCGCCGCGATTCGTTCCACCGCCAGCACGCACTCGGCCGCGGCGGCGAGCGCGTCGCGGCGCAGCGTCATCGGCACCGTACCGGCGTGGCCCGCCATTCCCTTCAATTCGATCGAATAGCGGTTGCCGCCGTTGATCGCGGTGACCACGCCGACCGGCAGTCCTTCGGCTTCGAGGACCGGTCCCTGCTCGATGTGGAGTTCCACATACGCCAGCACGTCGCCGGGACGCCGCGCGACGGAATCCGTCGCGTCGGGGTCGAGACCGAACGCGATGAGCGCATTGCGCAGCGTGATGCCCGCCGCATCGGCGCGCGTCGAGCAGCGCGCGGTCGAACGTGCCGGCCACCGCGCGGCTGCCGAGCAGCGTCGAGCCATAGCGCACGCCCTCCTCGTCGCCGAATCCGACGACTTCGATCGCGAACGGCAGGCGCGCGCCGGCGGTTGCGAACGCGGCCACGCACTCGATCGCGCTGATCACGCCCAGCATGCCGTCGTAGCGACCCGCGTCGCGGACCGTGTCGAGGTGCGAACCCAGCATCAGGCACGGCAGGCCGGGCACCACGCCTTCGTAGCGGCCGACGCAGTTGCCCATCGCGTCCAGGTGCGCCGTCATGCCGGCGGCGCGCATCCACCCCAGCACGAGCTCGTTCGCGGCGCGCTGCTGCGGCGACAGGAAGACCCGCGTGAGACCGCCCTCCTGCTCGGACAGGCGGGACAGCGCTTCGCAGCGATCCCATACGCGCTGCGCATCGAGCGCCGAACGGACGGCGGAATGCTCGGAAGTCATGGACGTGCGCGGGAACGGGGGGCTGAGCGACGGTCGATTCTACCCCGCAACGGGTGCGGCGGAATGTGAAAGTGCCTTTCACAAAATTCGCGAGCGGCGGCACCGATGCTAGAATCGCGCCGCTGCCCACGACGCTCATGCCCACGCGCACCCGTCCCCCCGTGAAGTCCAGCCGTCCCGCGCCACCGGCCAAGCCGCGACGTGCCGCCGGTCGGGCAACGGCGGACAAGGGCACCGGCCATACGCAGGCGCTGTCCCGCGGACTCGCCGTGCTCGAGGCGCTCGCGGCCACCGACGGCGGTGCGACGCTGACGGTGCTCGCGAGCCGGCTCTCGCTCCCGGCGCCCACCGCACACCGCCTGCTCGCGACGCTCGAGGCGGCCGGCTACGTGCAGGCCGGGCCGAACGGCGAGTGGCTGATCGGCGTCCGCGCGTTCCGCGTCGGCGCCGCGTTTCTCGCACATCGCAACCTGGTCGTGCAGGCGTTCCCGTACCTGCGCGAACTCATGGAAAAGTCCGGCGAGACCGCGAACCTCGCGGTGATGGAGTCCGGCGAGGCCGTGGTCGTCGAGCAGGTCCAGTGTCGCGAGCTGATGCGGATGAGCGCCAAGCTCGGCGCGCGCTCGCCGATCCACGCGTCGGGCGTGGGCAAGGCGATGCTCGCGGCGATGGACGAGCGCGGCGTCGCCGCGCTGCTGAACGGCCAGCAGCTCGTACGGCACACCGCGCGCACGCTGACCACCGCGCCCGCGCTGCTCCGCGAACTGGAGGCGACGCGCGCGCGCGGCTACGCGATCGACGACGAGGAGCACGCCCACGGCATGCGCTGCGTCGCCGCAACGCTCTACGACGAACACGGACAGCCATGGGCCGCGATCTCGCTCGCGGGCCCGACCACGCGCATGACCCGCGAACGCATCGCCGGCCTGGGCACGCTGGTCCGCTCCACGGCGCGCGAGCTCACGCAGGCGCTGGGCGGTCGCGGTCCCCACGCGCCGCCCGATGCGGCGTGACGGCCGGCCTCGTGCCCGCCGCTTTCACGAAAGGATCCCCATGTCGTTGCCACGCCTTGTTCTCCTGTCGGCCATCGCGCTGGCGTCGGCCGGCTGCGCGCTGCGCGACCCCGCGCTCGCCGGCGCACCCGCCTACGCGCCGGCCAACGCCGCACCGCCGCTGATGGGTGCGGCCTCCAACGACCTCGTCGGTCCGACCTGGCTGTGGCAGAAGACGGTCTTCGCCGACGGCCGAACCGTCGCCGCCGCCGTGCCCGACCGCTACTCCGTCGCCTTCGAGGCCGGCGGTCGCCTGCAGTTGCGCGCCGACTGCAACCGCGGCTCCGCGCGCTACGAGGTCAACGACGGCACGATGCGGGTCGGGCCGGCGATGACGACCAAGGTGGGGTGCCCGCCGGATTCGCAGGGGGGCGAGTTCCTGATCCAGCTGGGACGCGTCGCGTCCTACGGCATCGCCGGCGGCGAACTCGTGCTGACGCTCGCCGACGGCGCCGCGATGCGCTTCGCGCGGGCGCCATAGGGAAACGTCCGCAAAAGGCGTCCGTTGGGCCTGTGGATGACGTGGAGGCGGCGTCGCGCCTTTTGCGGCCGGCACTTCACAACTGCTGAATCAGATGGCCGCCTTGGGAGCGGCCCGGCGGCGGCCACCAAAAAAGGCCAGGAAGAAACGAGCGACGTGCGGCGGGCTGCCTCAGTTGTCCGAAGACTCGTTCGACCGCCGCACTTTCGCAGCGCTTCCCTCGTCGTCCCCGCGTACGCGGGGACCCAGCGGCGTCGAATTTGTCGCGACGCCTCTACTTCGCCGCGGCGGGCACGAGGTTGCGCGCGCGCAGCTGCGCGATGATCAGGTCCGCGTAGTTCGGCGCTTCCTTCTCGACGGTCGTCGGGTTCACCGTCTGCGTCGTCGCCGCCCACACGAGCGTCCGCGCGGGCACCGCGTAGACGTTCGTCTCGACCGACGCCACGTCGTACTGCGTGACCTCCGGCACCGCGTAGAAGCCGCCGCCGTAGAAGCCCCCGCCGTAGAAGCCGCCCCACGGTCCCATCATCGGGCCGGGCATCATCATCGTGGAGACCTGCGTCTTCGTGTCGACGCGCAGCAGGCGGACCAGGATCACGCCATCGGCGCCGGTGGCCGCGACCGCCGCCGCGAACGGGCCTTCCGCGCGGCGCGCGTCGGGCGGCACCGTCGTGTAGCCGGGGATCGCCGTGACGCCCGCCTGGTTGAGCTTCTGCACGAAGATGTCCTCGAACACGCGGCTGTCCGCGGTGGTGCCGTCGCTCGCGATGACGACGACCTTCTTGAACGGACCGCCACGGAAGCTCGTGTCGTACCACGCCGACTGGATCGACGTGCTCTGGCAGGCGGCAAGCAGGGTGGCGGCGCACACGGCGGCCAGCGTACGGGCGAGGATCATGGGCAAGGATCCTGGGGAGTGCGGTGAATCAGGAGGCGGGCTTGGCGGCGACGGCGATCATGCGGTCCTTCGCCAGCGCCGTGACGAGCTTCTGCGTGTAGTCGGGGATGTTGCGCGCGAGATTGCTCGCGTCGTACGAATTGGTGAACGCGGTCCACACCTGCCGGGACATCGCCGCCACGTAGAGTTCGCTGACGATGTGCGCGACCTTGTAGTCGCCGGGCTGGTTCCAGCCCTCGCTCTTCAGCTGGTTGTAGTAGGCAAGCGTATCCGGCGACAGCGCCGTCACCGTCTCGCCGACCGAGTAGGGCTCGTACGATCCGGTCGACTTGACCTGCACGATCAGCACGCCGTCGGCGCCCGAGTCCTTGATCGCCTCGAGCAGCGTCGGCCCAGGCCTGGCCGGATCGGACGACAGCACCGTGTGCGACGCGACGCCCGCGACCCCGGCCGCGGCGAGTTGCGCGACGAGCGCGTCCTCGACCGCGTCGCGGCCGCCGGGCTCGATCTTCATGAGGCTCACGACGAACACACGGCGCATCGGCGCGCCGTTGTAGCGCGCGTCCCGCCACGTCGATTCCACGCGGGTCTTGTGCGAGTCGATGGAAATCGTCGCGCAGCCCGCGAGCGCGGCGAGCGCGACCGCGACCGAGGGAACACAGGAGGACTGGGCGCGGCAACGGCATGCAGGTCGGAGCGAGGGTGAACCGCAATGCGGTCCGGACTCCCAATTCTACCGGAAGCGAGAGTCGGGACCGGCGCCAGGGCCGCCGGTCACGCCGACGGCCGGCACGGCCAGGGAAGCTCCGGGCGAGTCCCGCCTCCGCACGACTCTTTCGGACAACAAAGGCAGCCCGCCACACGACACCCGTTTTTCCGTTGCACTTGCTAGCGGCCGACGCTGGGCCGCCCCAAGGCGGCCGCCTGATCTCGAAGTTGCAGTTCCGGCTGGAAAAGGCGCAACGCCGCCTTCACGCATTCCACGGACCCCACGGACGCCTTTTGCAGACGTTTCCCTAGCGGTGGCCGAACTCCGGCTTGCGCTTGGCCACGAACGCACGCATGCCTTCCCTGCGGTCGTCGAGCGCGAACGTCGCGTGGAACTCGCGCCGCTCGAACAGCAGTCCTTCGGCCAGCGACGACTCGTAGGCGCGGTTGACGGCCTCCTTGATCTTCAGCACGACCGGCAGCGAGAACGACGCGATCTTCCGCGCGAGCGCCATCGCCTCGGCTTCGAGCGTGGCGGCCGGCACGACGCGCGCGACGAGGCCCGTGCGCTCGGCCTCCGCCGCGTCGATCATCCGGCCGGTCAGGCACCAGTCCATGGCCTTCGCCTTGCCGACCGCGCGCGGGAGCCGCTGCGTGCCGCCCATGCCGGGCATCGTGCCGATCGTGATCTCGGGCTGGCCGAACTTCGCGGTGTCGGCGGCGACGATGATGTCGCACGCCATCGCGAGTTCGCAGCCCCCGCCCAGCGCGAAGCCTGCCACCGCCGCGATCACCGGCTTGCGGACGCGCCGGATCGTCTCCCAGTCGCGCGTGATGTAGTCGTCGGCCGCGACCTTCGCGTAGTCCCACTCCGCCATCGCGCCGATGTCCGCACCCGCGGCGAAGGCCTTCTCGTTGCCGGTCACGACGATGCAGCCGATGCCCGCGTCGTCGTCGAACGCCTGCAGCGCGGCGCCCAACTCCTGCGCCAATGCGTCGTTCAGTGCGTTCATCCGCTGCGGGCGGTTGAGGCGGACGAGACCCACGCGTTCGTGCGTCTCGACGAGGATGTTCGCGTAGGCGGTCATCGGCACTCCCCTGAGAAAGGTCCTAGCGTTGCGAAGGATCGAAGTGCGGCTGCAGTCCCTGCCAGCACCGGTGGTACTCGGGCTGCAGCTGCGCCGACGCGAGCGCCAGGGCGGTCGGCCGGATCACCGCCTTCGTCTCGATCATGAAGGCCATCGTGTCGCGGATGCGCGTCGGCTGCGACAGGTCCGCCGCGCTCGCCTTCGCGAACGTCTCGGCGTCCGGGCCGTGGCCCGACATGCAATTGTGCAGGCTCGCGCCGCCGGGCGTGAAGCCCTCCGCCTTCGCGTCGTAGACGCCCTCGATCAGGCCCATGAACTCGCTCGCGACGTTGCGGTGGAACCACGGCGGGCGGAACGTGTGCTCCATCGCCAGGATGCGCGGCGGGAAGATGACGAAATCGATCGTGTCCACGCCCGGCGTGTCGCTCGGCGCCTGCAGCACCAGGAAGATCGACGGGTCCGGATGGTCGTAGCTGATCGAGCCGATCGTGTTGAAGCGCGCGAGGTCGTACTTGTACGGCGCGTAGTTGCCGTGCCAGGCGACGACGTCGAGCGGCGAGTGGCCGATCGCGGCCGACCACAGGTTGCCCATGAACTTCGCGACGAGCTCGAAGCGCCCTTCGCGCTGCTCGTACCACGCGTGCGGCACCAGGAAATCGCGCGGGTTCGCGAGCCCGTTCGAGCCGATGACGCCCAGGTCCGGCAGCCGGAACTGCGCGCCGTAATTCTCGCAGACGTAGCCGCGCGCCGCCGGGTCGAGCAGCTCGACGCGGAAGCGCAGCCCGCGCGGGATCACGACGATCTCCTGCGGCGCGACGTCGAGGCGTCCCAACTCGGTCGCGATGCGCAGGCGTCCCTGCTGCGGCAGGATCAGGAGCTCGCCGTCGGCGTCGTAGAAGAAGCGGTCGGTCATCGAGCGATTGGCCGCGTACACGTGAATCGCGCAACCACTCATCGCCGCCGGATCGCCGTTGCCCGCCATCGTCACGAGGCCGTCGATGAAGTCCGTCGGCGTGCCGGGCATCGGCAGCGGATCCCAGCGCAATTGGTTGGGCGGCGTCGTCACGTCGCCGAACGCGCTGACGATGCGGCCGTTGTCGATGCGCCGGAACGGCTCGTGCATGACGGCGGGCCGGATCCGGTAGGTCCACACGCGCCGGTTCGCGGCGCGCGGCGCGGTGAACGCCGTGCCCGACACCTGCTCCGCGTAGAGACCGTACGGCGCGCGCTGTGGCGAGTTCTGTCCTACCGGCAATGCGCCCGGAAGCGCCTCGGTCGCGAACTCGTTGCCGAATCCGGTCTGGTAGGCGAGCGGCGCATCGGCGTCGCGCTGCGCGGCCGGCGCGGCCGGACGATTCGGATTCGCTGTGGCCATGATTGCCTCGTGGGGTGGACTGATCGGTCCGGTTCAGCCGGCAGGCGCGACGTCCTCGCGCGCGGCGGCCATCGCCGCCGCCAGCACCTGCGCGTCGCCGATGTGATTGGCGAGCAGGAGCACGAGCTTGGCGTTGACGAGCGAACTCTGCGCGTCGGAAAGCCCGCGATGCAGCTCGATGAGCGACTCGTAGAAGTCGTCGGGCGCGGCGAGGTTGGACGTGGTGAGGAGTTCGGCCATCGATGGGCTCCGTCAGGCGTTGCCGCAGGCGCGCGCCAGTGCAGCGGCGACCGACTTCGCGTCGAACGCGCGCCACCGCGCGCATACGTGCTGGTCGGGTCGGATGAGATAGCAGGTGCCCGGCCGGCCATCATAGCGCGCCGTCACGAGGCCCTCGCGATCGACGATCACCGTGCGATCCTCCTTGCCGCGCTCTTCGTCGGCGCCTGGCGCGACGTGCGCGCCTGCGCTTCCGACGACTTCGACCACGCGACACGGCACCGCGCGCTCGCCGAGCGCGCGCGCGGCGGCGGCGTCGACGCCTTCACCGAACACCATCAGCACGAACCCGCCGTCGAGGTGGTCGAGGAGCCACGCGCCGCGCGGTCCGGCGACCGGTGCGTCGGACGCGACGGTGCCCGGCGTCATCGAGCCCGCGAAAGCGGCACCGGCCGAGGTATCGGTCGGGGGTGCCAAGCGGCGAGTCCGTGAGCACGGCCGGCACCGACAGCCGTCCGCTGTTGACGAGGCGTCGCGCAAACGGATGGCGCCGCGCGAGTGCGAGCACCGCATCGCGGAACGTCCGCGACATCGTGCTCTTCGGCGTGATGAAGTCGGTCGAGCGCGTCGAATTGCGGAGATTCTCGTCGGCGGCGAACGTGCGCTCCGCGTCGTAGGAATCGAGCAGCGCGTCGGGCGCGCGACCGGTCGTCACCAGCGCGAGCTTCCACGCAAGGTTGTCGACGTCCTGGATGCCGCTGTTCGCGCCGCGCGCGCCGAACGGACTCACGAGGTGCGCGGCGTCGCCCGCGAACAGGAGCCGCCCGTGCCGGAAGCGCTGCATGCGCCGGCACGAGAACGTGTAGACGCTCGCCCATTCGAGCGAGAAGTTCGCGTGCGCGCCGAGCATCGCACGCAGGCGCGGCAGAATGCGCTCGGGCTGCTTCTCCAGTTCCGGATCGGCGTCCCAGCCCAGCTGGAAGTCCACGCGCCACATGTCGTCGGGCTGCCGGTGCAGCAGCACCGACTGGTTGGGGTGGAACGGCGGGTCGAACCAGAAGCGCCGCTCCGCCGGGAAATCCGAGGCCATCCGGATGTCCGCGATCAGGAAACGGTCGCGGAACACCTGTCCCTCGAAGTCGAGGCCCAGCATATGGCGGATGGGACTGCGCGCGCCGTCGCACACGACGAGCCAGTCACACGCGAGCGTGTAGTCGCCGTCCGGCGTGGCCACCTTGAGCGTCGCGCCCCCGGGGTCGGGGACGACCTCGGTGACGCGATGGCGCCAGCGCAGTTCGAGCCCCGGAAGCGCGTTCGCGCGCGCGACCAGCGCCTCCTCGAAATGGTATTGCTGCAGGTTCACGAACGCGGGACGCCGGTGTCCCGTCTCGGGCAGCAGGTCGAACTGGTACGCGAGTTCGCTGCCCTGGTAGACCTTGCCGACCTTCCAGCCCACTCCCTTCGCGGTCACCGGTTCGCCGCATCCGAGCCGGTCGAGGATCTCCAGCGTGCGCTTCGAATAGCAGATCGCACGCGACCCCGCGCTGACGGTGTCGTCCTCGTCCAGCACGACGACGGGCACGCCGCGCTGCGCGAGGTCGATCGCGGCCGCAAGACCCACCGGACCCGCGCCGACGACGACGACGCCCCGCCGGCTTGGCGCGTCGAGTTCGGGAGCGCGGCGGTACGCGTAGCGCGGGTACGTGTAGGTCGACATGGCGAGGTGGCAACGAGCGCGGTGCGGGATCCTCGTTCAGCGCGGTGCGCGCGATGCCGACGCGAACCCTGCCGGCGCGCCGGCGGCGCGCCGCGCGGCACGGGGACCGGGCATGCGCGGTTCGCCCACGTACCTGCGGAGGCGCTCACGCGGCACCGGTCAGCCCTCCAGCGCCGTCCACATGTCCTTGTCGCGCTGCGCGGTCCAGATGCGCGGGTCCGGATACTGCGTCGCCTCGTCGTACGCGCGCGTGACGTCGAACGGCAGGCAATGGTCGAAGATCACCCAGTCGCCGAACGCGGGCTTCAACGCGGCGTACGTTTCCTTGTACACGGTGCGCAGGTCCTTGCCCGCGGCGGCGCCGCGCTGCACCGACTCGAACATCGCGGTGACGAACGCGCGCGTGCCGTCGAGCCCCGCCTTCACCTCGGCCGGCGTCTTGAGCGACGCACCGCGGCCGGGCACGAGCTGCTGCGGATCGAGCGCCGCGAGCGCGTCGAGCGTGGCCGGCCAGTCGCGCAGGTACGCGTCGCCGGTGTAGGGCGTCGCGCCGTATTCGACCAGGTCGCCCGAGAACAGGATCTTCTGCTGCGGCAGCCACGCGATCGTGTCGCCCTTCGTGTGCCCGCGTCCCGACCTGCATCAGTTCGACCTCGCAGCTTGCCCAGCATCAGCGTCATCCGCCGCTCGAACACGATCGTCGGCCACGTGAGACCGGGCACCGACTCCACCGCGCGGAAGAGGCGCGGAAAGCGCTCGATCTCGCTCTGCATGTCCTGCGCGCCGCGCTCGACGATGAGGTCGTACGTGTCGCGGCTCGCGATGATGTGCTCGGGCGCGTATCCGGACGCGCCGAGCACGCGCACCGCGTGATAGTGCGACAGCACGACGTAGCGGATCGGCTTGTCCGTGACTTCGCGGATGCGCCTGATCACGTCCTGCGCCATCACCGGGGTGGCCTGCGTGTCGATCACCATCACCGCGTCGTCGCCGACGATCACGCCGGTATTCGGGTCGCCCTCCGCCGTGTACGCGTAGGCGTTCTCCGAAAGCCGGTCGAAGCTGACCTTCTTCTCGACCAGGTCGGCCTGCGATGCGAATTGCTTGCCCTGCATGGGGAATTCCTCCGGAACTGCGCGCAGCGGTCGCGCGTGGGCGCGATGAAGGGACCAGTGTCGCGCCAGAGGACGCCCGCCGCAACCCGAGGGTCCCGCCCGACGTTCACGTCGCCCGATATTCGTTAATGTTTAACGCATTCTACATTAGCAGACACGACGGCCGGCCGCACGCAACGTCATCCGGCGCGACGCCGCGGTCGTCCCGGCGCGTGTCGCGATGCCCTGCCGTCGCCCGACCGGGCGCAGGACTAGCGCCCGGTCACCACGACCGTTGCCGTGCGCACTTCCGTACCCAGCGTCGCACTGACCGTCACCGGCGTGGCGCGGCGCCGGGGCAGCGCCTGCGCCCGGAATACCGCACGGTCGGCGCCGGCCGCAACCACGACCGTCGTCGGGACCGTCAGCGCCTCGCTGTTCGACGACGCAAGCGCCACGACGACGCCGCCGGCGGTTGCTGGCGCGGCGAGCCGCACGCTGCCCACGAGCGTCGCGCGCCCGCGCACCGACGCAGGCGAGACGGTCAGCGCCGCCAGCGCGGCCGCGGCCGGCACCACCAGCAACGTCGCGGTCCGCGTGGTGGCGGCGGCCGCCGCCGAAACGGTGGTCGCCGTCGGCAGCGCGACCGGCAGCGTCGCCAGCGCGAAATCTGCCGCCGCCTGTCCCGCACCGATCGTGATCGACGCCGGCACGGCTACCGCGGGGCTGTCGCTCGCCAGCGCGACGGACACGCCCGCCGCCGGTGCCGGCGCGGCGAGCGTCACGGTGCCGGTCGCCGGCGTGCCGCCCGCGACGGTCGCGGGGACGACGGCGAGTCGGGCCAGCACGACCGGCGCGACGGCGGGCTTCCAGCCGAGTTCGATGACCTCGAAGTCGCTCGCCCGCAGCAGCGCGAACGCCGGATTGAGGACGTCGTTGTTCCACCGCACGTCGAACGTGCCGGTGACGTAGAGGTCGCTGCCGTTGTCGGCGACGATGAGGCCGTACGTCTGCATCGCGCGGAAGATCTTGCGCACATTCGGATCGGCGGTGCGCAGCGCCGGGTCCTCGCCCGCCACCGATTGACTGCAACCGCAGCCGCGCGCCCATGGGCAGCGCGCCGGGCGTCGACCCGCGCGGTGCGACGCCGGATACACGTAGCCGTTGGTCGCGCGCACGGTGACGCGGAACGCATGGCCGATTTCCGCGACGGCCGGGTTCCATGCCTCGTCGTAGCGGACGAGGCCCGGCAGGATGGCGAGCCCCGCCGCGTCGGCGGACGTCCACCCGTCGGGACGCCGATCGTGCGCGTCAGGTCGAAGAACGCGCCGGAGCCCGCGTACCAGCGGCCGGCGCCGGGATCGTAGCCAGACGTTGTAGAGCTCGTAGAGATGCGCGTTCGCGCAGTCGACGACGATGAGGTGCCGGTCCGACTGCGGCGCGCTGGTCGACGTTGCCCGGCGCGCCGCCTTCGATCCAGTGCGGCTGCGTGATCGCCTGCGCCGGCAGCGGATAGAACGGAACGCCCGCGCCGCTCGCAGTCGACGCCGTCGCTCTCGTCGCCGTAGTCGAAGGTGACCGGCAGCTTCGGCTGCGCACCATCGACGACCGCATAGGGAATGCCGTAGATCGCCGTGCTGCCCGGCGCGGCCTCGCCGCCGAAGTCCGGATGCAGCCGCCGCGTGCCGCCGTTGTTGATGAACGCGATGTAGCTGTCGGACGCTCGATCGACCGGCGCCGAGCGGATGTCCTGGTTCCACCAGTGCGTCGGCGGGAACAGCGGCGCGGCACCGCGCAGCGCCGCGCCCTGCACGGGCAACCCGGCCGGACACTGCGCGAGCGCGTCGATTGCGGCGACCGAACGCCACCTGCAGCGCGACCAGCGCAAGCGAACGCATGAGCAACGTGGAATGCATCGGCGCGAATCCGCAACCATGGACGGTCAATGACATTGTCATCGTAGGCGCATGGCGCGCGCGATGGAAGCGGGTGCGGCGCAGCGGGGGCGCCGGGCGCGTATCGGCCGCGGCCACCCGCGGGCATGCGTTCCCACGACGCGCGCGCACCGCGTCGCACTTCATGCACTTGTCATACAACCCCACTGGCATGTCGGTGTCTGCGCATCTGCATTTCGTTGCGATGCACGTACGTCGAACTGCGCATTCGCGCAGGCGCATGCGGCGCGACCCGCGGGTTCGTGACCGCGCATCGGTTGCGCATGCGCGTGCGACGATTCCCGCTTGACTAAAGCAGGGTCGAAATGCGAGCCTCGCCGAGTGCATTCGCGCCTACGCGAATCTTCAAGGACGAGCATGCAAGCACCCCGGTTTTCGAACACGCGCACGATGCTGCGATCGCTGCATTCAGCGAGCACGGTTGTCGTTTACAACGTGATCGCGCTGGCGGTTCTCGTGTTCGCCGCGCTGTGGCTCGCGAGCACGCCCGCACGCGCGGCGGGACAGCTGAGCGGCAACGCCGACTTCAAGCTGCTCGCCACACTCGGCTTCGAGCAGGCGATCGACGGACCGCATCGCGAAGGCTACTCAGATGAACGAGTACGCCTGGTCGATGCAGTGGTTCAAGGGAAAGCTCTACGTCGGCACCGCGCGCTTCGAGAACGACGGCACGATACCGAGCTTCCAGACGATGTCCGGCCAGATCTGGGCGTACACGCCAGGCGGCCGCGACGGGTCGACCGGCACCTGGAGACTCGCGTACCAGTCGCCGATGGGACTCGTCGGCCCGCGCGACTTCGGCTATCGCTGGATGACCGTGTGCAACGTCAACGGCAACGACCAGTTGTTCATCGCGACCGCCGGGCATGCTGCAGGGGAACATCCTGCGCACGAGCGACGGCCAGACGTTCACTCGGCGCTGTCGCGCAACGGCTTCCCCGCGGGCACCGTCGGACTTCCGCACGATCGTCTGCTTCACCGAGGCGAGCGGCAAGCGCCTGCTCGTCACCACACCCGTCGGCACCGGCGGCAACGGCGACGCCGCGACCTACGACACGGACATCTCCGACAATCCCGTCGTCATCGCGAACGAGGACCCGCTCGGCAACTGCGCCGTGGCGCACGTACAGCCCGATGCGCATGGGCAATCCGAACGTCGACGCACTGTTCACGCTGTACGGGTACAACGGCCACCTGTACGCGGGTGCCGACGATCCGGTGGGCGGTGCGCAGGTCTGGCGCACCGCAGGTTGCGTCAGCGCCAAGGTCGCTGTGCTCGCCGCCATGGGAGAAGGTGATGGACCGCGGCGCGGGACGCGCGATCGACGAGAACGGCCAGGCGAAGAACTACGGCATCTCGGACATCATGGCGTTCAACGGCGCGCTGTACTTCGGTCTCAGCACACCGACGCACGGCAAGCCGCCGGCCGAGATGCTGCGGCTGCGCGCCGACGGCATGGTCGAAGTGGTGATCGGCGATCCGCGCCTGAACTTCGGCCCCGACGGCAACGCGCCGCCGACCCATCCCGATTACCCCGCCAACCTCCGCTGCGGCGTGCCGCTCGAGGACATCGACGGCGTCGGCGGCGCCAACGACTGTCCGCCGACGTCGCGTCGCGGCGGCGGCTTCGGACCCGTGAGCGATGCGCTCGGCGGGTACCCGTCGGGCACGCAGAACTACTTCTGGCGCATCCATAACTACGCGTACCACGCGACGAATGCGCCGCTCGGCGACAACCGTCTCTATGCCGGGACGCTGCAGGGACGCCGGGGAGTGGTCGCCGGCGAGGAAGGCTTCGACGTCGTCGTCAGCGGCGACGGTACGAACTGGACGCCGATCGTCACCAACGGATTGGGCGACCCGAACCAGATCGGCATGCGTTCGATCGCATCGACGCCGTACGGCTTGGGCATCGGCAGCGCCAATCGTTCGCTGCCCGGCGAAGGCGGCGGCTGCGCCGTGTGGCTCGGCATCCCGGGTACCGATGCGGAGAAGCCGGTCACGCAGCTGGGGCCGCCGTCGCCGGACGAGGGCAGCACCGTCGGAGCGCGCTCGGTCGCATTCGCGTGGACCGCGACCGACACGCCGGGCGCCGGCTCGCTGCCGCTCACCTACGCATGCCGGCTCGAACCGCTCGAGGCGGGTTTCTCCGCCTTCGGCAGCGGTACCACCCGGTCGTACGCGAACCTGCCCAACGGCACCTACACGTTTCATGTGATCGCGAAGGACGCGGCCGGCAACATCGAGACGGCCGGCGGTGCGGGCAACCGCCGTACCTTCACCATCGATGCGCCCGACCTCGCGCCGAGCGTCGCGATCACCGTCGCGCCGACCGGCACGAACACCACCGGCAACGTCTCGTTCGGATGGACGGGCAGCGACGATCTCACGCCGCCGGCCAGCCTCGCGTACGCGTTCTGGCTCGAACCGATCGGCGCGGACCCCGGAACGTTCGTCGCGGGCACGGCGACGAATTTCACGAATCTCGCGGACGGTTCCTACACGTTCCACGTGAAGGCCCGCGACAGTGGCGGCAACGTGTCGCCCGAGGCGACTGCGTCCTTCGTCGTGCAGAAGCCGATCACGCCGCCGCCGCCACCGCCGCCGCCCCCGGTGCCTGCGGTGCCGTCGGCGTTGACCGCGAGCGCCGTCGCGCCGGGTGTCATTCGCCTCAACTGGGCGGACGTGAGCGCCGAGACGGCCTATGACGTCGGGCGCTGCACCGTCAAGCGCTCCAATTGCAACTTCAACGCGCTCGGCGGCAGCCTGCCCGCGGGCACCACGCAGTACAACGACTCGAGCGCCGGCACGATCAACACCTACCGCTACCGCGTCCGCGCGTGCAACGGGTCCGGATGCTCGGCGTGGTCCCCCGGCACCGCCGACGTGCAGGCGCCCTGACCCCTCCCCCCCCCCGTCGCCCGCCCCGGCGCCGGGGACGCCGCCGCGATCCGTCGAGGCGGCGGCAGGCGCGGATTGCGACCTGGATCAAGGTTCGGAGCGCGCCGGCATGCGACATTCGAGTCCGCTTCCGGCGCGAGGCCGGATAACATCGGAACACGTACGCGAAAAATGGACCATTCAATGAAAGCACTGCTCGCTGTCGCCATGCTCGCCACGGCCGTCGCCGCCGGCGCCGCCGATCCCACCCCGCCTCCGGCCGGAACGACGCTCAAGGGGAAGGTCCTCGAGGTCAAGGACGTCGAGGCCTACACCTACCTGAAGCTCAAGACCAAGGACGGCGAGCAGTGGGCCGCCGTCAACAAGGCGCAGGTCAAGCCGGGTGCCGAGGTCACGATCGACAATCCCGCCGTCATGCGCAATTTCGAGAGCAAGACGCTCAACCGCAAGTTCGACACGATCGTGTTCGGCAACCTCGCCGGCGCCGCCGTTGCGGCACCCGGTGCCAAGGCCGCGGCACAGACGCCCGCCGCGGCGGGCACGGCACCGCCCAAGGCCGGTGCGGCCGCAGGCGGCGACCTGGGCGCGTTCCACTCGGGCCTGCCGACCACGGACGTCGGCGACGTGAAGGTGCCGAAGGCCACGGGCGCGGATGCGCGCACGGTCGCCGAGATCGTGACCAAGCGGACCGAACTCAAGGACAAGCCGGTCGTCGTCCGCGGCAAGGTCGTGAAGTTCACGCCCGCGGTCATGGGCAAGAACTGGATCCATCTGCGGGACGGAACGGGCGCGCAGGCCGACGGCAGCAACGACGTGCTCGTGACGTCGAAGGCGGAGACGAAGGTCGGCGACATCGTCGTGGCCAAGGGCATCGTGAAGACCGATGTCGACCTGGGCTCGGGCTACAAGTACCAGGTGCTGGTCGAAGAGGCGACGCTGTCGAAGTGATCCCGGCGGCGGTTCCTGCGTGATCGATCGGGCGCCTCGCGGGCGCCCGATGCCATTGGGATGCCGGGCCCGGTGGTCACGGCGCCACGGGTCGGCCCCTGCCGAGCGTCAATGGGTCGGACGCTAGTCGTGCCGGTTCGCGATGTAGCGGGGTCCGACCCGCTGCGCGAGGGGCTGAACCTTCGCTAGAAAAAGCGCCAGAACACGAACACCGACGCCGCATACAACGCAAGCAGCAGTACGGCGCCCGCGATCTCGTTGCGGCGGCCGCCCTCGCCCGAGGGCTCGAGCCACCAGCGGAAGCGATGGTTCGTCCACGGCACGAGCCCGTTGAGCAGGATCACGCTCGCGACGTTGCCGACGAAGAGCGCCAGCGCGAACGGCATCCCCATCGTTGCGGAAAGCAGCGGCGTCCCGACGAACGCGCCGAACAGGAATACCACCGGATAGAGCATCAGCAGCACCAGCATGTTCTGCTTCCACGCCGGTGGCGGCTTGGCGCCGGCCGCGACCGGGAACCACTGGTCGAAGCTCGTGCGCGCGATGCGCGCGTGGAACTCCTCGGTGAAATCGCGCGCATCGTCGAGGAGCGCATGGCGCTCGGGCGAGTCGAGCCACGCCTGCAGGTTCGCCTCGCTGTCGAAGCGCACGATCGCAAGCCAGTCGTCCTGCACGCCCGGCACCGGCGGCTCGAAACGATAGCCCTGGAAGCCCTTCGCCATCGACTGCGCGGCGGCGATCCGCTGCTCCCAGTTCCGGTACGCGAGTTCCTGCCCCGGCTTGATCCGCGTCGAGATCACCGCGGACACCGGCGCCGGCAACACGCCGGCCTGCCCATCGCGGATGATATGCACGTCGTCGCGGCCGACGAGCATCGGCGCGGCCGTCTCGATCCGTTGCACGCGCACCGGCGAATTGAGCCACGCGACGGCGTCCTTCGCCGTCGCGAAGCGCTGCAGGATCACCCAGTCCACCTGCGTCGGCGGCGTGGGCGCGGTCACCGTCTGCGCGAGGAAGCCCGGCACCGCGGCGACGAGCCGTCCGGTTTCTTCCTGCCACTGCGCGAACGCGGTCTCGCTCTCCGGCCGTACCCGCGTCTGCGTGACGATCGTGACGGAACCGCCCGCGTCGTCCGCTAGAGCGGCGTCATCCGGGTCGCTCATCGCGGTGCGGCGGGGGCCAACTGCGCGAAGATGCGGTCCGGCGTGAACGGCAGGTGCGCGAACCGTACGCCCGTCGCGTTGGCGAGCGCGTTGGCCACCGCCGGCGCGACCGGATTGATCGCGCATTCCCCCTGCGACTTGGCGCCGACCGGACCGATCGTGTCGTACGTCTCGGCGAACATCACGTCGGTGCGCGGGAGGTCCGCGAACGCGGGAATCCGGTAGTTGCGCAGCTGCGGATTCACGACGTGCCCCTGGTCGTCGTGCACCATGTGCTCGATCAGCGCCCAGCCGAAGCCCATGCCGATCGCGCCGTCGATCTGCCCCCGACACTGCATCGGGTTGATCACGCGGCCGACGTCGGCCGCGTGCACGCTGTGCAGCAGGCGCACCTCGCCGGTCACGCGGTGCACGGCGAGCCGTACGCCCTGCACGTTGAACGCCGTCGTGCGCGGCGACAGGTAGGCCTTGCGCTTCGCCTCGAACCGGTGTCCGGCCGCCATGCCCGCCGCGTACAGCGCCGTCAGCGCGACGTGCTTGCCGGCGCACACGACCGCGTCGTCCGCCAGCGTGCACGCGTCACGCGGCGCGCCGGTATGGCGGCTTGCAAAATCGAGGATGTTGTCGCGCAGCGCCTCGGCGGTCAGCAGCACCGCCTTCCCCGCGACCACGGTGCCGGTGCTCGCGAACGTGCCCGAATCGTACGGCGCCAGGTCCGTGTCGGCGTTGATGATCGCGATCGCGTCGGCGCGCGAGCCCAGCGCCGACGCGGCGATCTGCCGATGCGACGTCACCGAGCCGTTGCCCATTTCCGTCGATCCCACGGCAAGGTGATAGCCGCCATCGGCGCGCAGCGACATCACACCCCCCGCGCGGTGCTCGGTGGGCGGCCCGCAGTCGAGCATCGCCATCGCGATGCCGGTGCCTTCCGCCCACAGGTCGCCGTCGGGCCTGCACACGCCGTTGCCCGCCTTCAACTTCGCCTCCACGAGATCGAGGCACTGGTCGAGGCCGTAGCTGCCGAAGCCCACGTCCGACGGATCCTTCCAGACCGACTCGATCCAGTCGGTCGGGCGCACCATGTTCCTGCGGCGGATCGCGAACGGATCGAGGTCGAGCAGCTTCGCGAGTTCGTCGATCGCCGACTCGATCGCGAATGTCGTCTGCGACGCGCCGTAGCCGCGAAATCCGCCGCCCGGCACGAGGTTGGTGTAGACGGCATAGCCGACGGCCTTCTTGTTGTCGCAGCGGTACGCGGTCAGCGGGCTGCCGAGCGCCGCGGCGAGCGTCTCGCCCGCGTGGTTGCCGTACGCGCCGGTGTTCGACACCACGTGGATGTCGACCGCCGTCAGCGTGCCGTCGCGCTTCGCCCCGAGCTTCACGCGCGTCGTCATCGGGTGGCGCGTCGACGCGCCGGTGAACTGCTCCTCGCGCGTCCACTCCCACTTGACCGGGCGCCCGGTCTTCAGGAGCGCCAGCACGCACAGGTCTTCCGACAGCATCTCCTGCTTGCCGCCGAAGCCGCCGCCCACGCGCTCGGTGAACACGTGCAGGTCGCGCGCGCGCAGGCCGAACAGGTAGCAGAGCTTCTGCTGCGCGATGAACGGCGCCTGCGAACTGGTGCGCACGTGCACGCGGCCGTCGTCGCCGCGCCACGCGATGGAGCCGTGCGTCTCGAGGTGCACGTGCTGCATGCGCGACGTCGAGTACGTCATCTCGTGAATCGCATCGGCCGCGGCGAAGCCGTCCGCGACGCTGCCCACTTCGCCGTGGATGTCGACGTAGATGTTGCCACGCTCCGCGTCGCCCTTGTCGTGCAGGACCGGCGCGCCCGGCGCCATCGCGACGACCGGGTCGAAAACCGCCGGCAACAGTTCGTACGTCACGTCGAGCAGACGGCACGCAGCTTCCGCCGCGCCTTCGGTCTCCGCGACGACGGCCGCGATCCGCTGGCCCGCGAAGCGCGCCACGTTGTCGAGGATGTACGTGTCGTCCGGATCGACGAGATGGTCCTCGTGCGTGGCGGTGCTGTAGAGCCGGCGCGGCACGTCTTCCCACGTGAAGATCGCGACGACGCCGGGCACGCCCGACGCCCGCGTACGGTCGATCGCGACGATCTTCGCGTGCGCATGCGGCGAGCGCAGCACTTTCAGATGCAGCAGGCCGTCGATCGCGACGTCCATCGTGTAGCGCGCGCGCCCGGTGACGATGTCGTGGCCGAACGGATTGGGCAGGCTGGCGCCGCACGCCTGACCCGCCACGTCGGCCTCGACTTCCGTGCGGCCGGCGAGCGCGTCGCCGATCGCGCGATAGCCGGTGCACCGGCACAGGTTGCCCTTCAGTGCATGCGGCAGGTCCGCGCGCTGCGTCGCATCGAGCGACGCGGCGGTCATGATCATGCCGGCGGTGCAGTAGCCGCACTGGTAGGCCTGCGCGCCGAGAAACGCCTCCTGCATCGGGTGCAGGCCGCCCTCGGGCGCGAGTCCTTCGATCGTCGTCACCGTGCGCTCCGCCACGCGGAACGCGGGCATCAGGCACGAGTGCACCGGCTTGCCGTCGAGCCAGACCGTGCATGCCCCGCAGTCGCCGGCGTCGCAGCCCTTCTTCACGCCGAGCGCGCCGTGGTCGCGCAGGAACGTGCGCAGGCATTGTCCCGGCGCCGGAACCGCGGAAATGCGTTCGCCATTGAGCGTGAAGCGCAGCGGTTGCGCGTTGGCGGAGGTGGCGTCGGGGATCGCGGCGGCGGTCATGGGCGTGCTCCGGATTGCGCGAGTTCCGCCCGCAGTTCCTCGGCGAAATGAAGCGTGACGTGCTGCTTGTACGCGGCCGATCCGTGGACGTCGCCGAAGTAGCCCGCCGCGGGCAGTGCATGATCGATCGCAGCGCACAGTTCGGCGGCGCCGGGGGGCCGCGCGAAGCGCAGCTGCACCGGCCTCGGCGTGGACGCGGTGATCGTGAGCCGCCAGTCGTCGCCGGCGTCGTTGACCGTGGCCACCAGCAGCGCCGACGAGCGTCCGAGATGCGTGAGCGATGCATGGCGGAACGCATGGCGCTTGCGCAGCGCCGACGCCGGCAGCGTCACGCTGCGGATGAGCTCGCCGAGCGCGAGCAGGTTGGCATGGTTGCCGGTCACGAAGTCGAGCACGGCCACCGTGCGCGGCGGGCCGCCGCGCGGCCAGAGCGTCAGCGTGCCTTCGAGCGCGGCCGTGAGCGAGATCATCGGTCCGGCCGGCAGCGACATGCAGAGGTTGCCGCCGACGGTCGCCGCGTTCCAGATCTTGAACGACGCGAGGAACGCATTGCAGCATTCGCGCAGCAGCGGACCCGCGCGCCACGCGACGGGGGGCACGAATGCGTAGAGGTCGGCGATCCGGCACGTCGCCGCGATCTCGAGTCCATCGTCGGTCGCCGTGAGCGGGGGCCAGCCGAAGCGTTCAAGATCGATCAGCGTGGTGGTGGTCACCTGGGGCTCGGAGAACAGCCAGGTGCCGCCGCCCAACCACGCGTAACCCTCCGCCCACGCGCCGATCTCGTCGGGCGTGGCGGGCCGCTTCACTTCGGTAATCGTATTGAGGTTCATGCGTTGTCCGATTGAGCGACCGCACGCCTCCGCCAGGCGTGCGGTCCGGTGGCGTGCGACCGGTGGTCGAGGGGCGATGCCTCCCCGTTCAGGGCAGCAGGTCGTAGATCGTCGCGGGCCCGGGGCCGGTCGTGATCAGCGTGGGCCACTGCTTCGAGCCGAACGGTACCAGCGGCGGCAGGAACGGCGTCATCCCGCGCTTGCCGGACTCCGCGACGATCGACTTGCGCGCGCTGCCGCCCATGAGTTCGTAGTCCATCAGGTAATAGTTGCCGAAGAAGAGCTGGCCCACCGAACGGTCGGCGATGATGCGCGTCAGCGACTCGAGCATGTCGTCGGGCGTCGTCGTGAACGACACCGTCTCGATCAGGATCAGCCGGCGATTGATCGCCTCGGGACCGAAGAACTGCGCAAGGACGCTGTAGATGACGTTGTTCTGGCGCGCCACGTAGATCGTGTTGCTGGCCGCGTAGGTCTTCTCCCAGTCCGGTCCGAGCATCGCCTTCCAGTCGGCGAGCACGCCCATCCAGTGCTTCACCTGGGTGTCCGCCGCCCACTCGACATTGAGCTTGAGGAACGGCGCCTGCTTCGTCGCGAACGCCTGCAGCGCCTCGTGCGAGATCACACCCTTCGCGATGCACGCGTCCATGAACGCGATGTTGTTGCGCAGGATGATCCGGTTGTTCTCGCGCCAGTCCGCCTGCATGGGCATCGCATCGAGCGTGTCGAGCGCCGACTGCATGCGCGTCCGGTACGTGAGCATCGCACCGCGCCACGACAGGTCACCCGGGTTGTCGAGGTACGGCAGCACCACCTCCGACACCGCCATCGTGCTGTGCCCGACGGACTTCAGGAGCTGGTACGTCATCGGGACCGACGGCGCCTCGACCGGCGGCATGCCGGGACGATAGAGGACGAACCGTCCACCCGCGCCCGAGAAGAGGCCGAGGATGATCGGATGATTCGCGCGGAGGTTCTTCGTGAAGATCCTCCCCGCGTCGCCGTAGAGCTCGAACATCATCGTGTTGAGCTGCAGGATGTTCTGCGTGGCGATGTCGCCCGCGCTCTTGCCCGGCGTGCCGACGATCTGTTTCAGGTCCGCGGGAAGTTCGCTCGCCGCATGCAGCGGCGCCGTTGCGAACAGGGACAGCAGCGCAAGCGCCGCGACGGACAGGCATCGTTTCATCGACATTGCTCCTGGAAGCGAACCGCTGGGACCTGCAGTAATCGGAGCCATGCCGACGCCGCGCATGGATGCAGACGCATCGAGCAATATGCATGCCACTACAGGCGTAACACCACGACGCCCTTCAACCGGAACCAAGCGCGGGGACGGACGCTACGCGGCGCGGCGCAATTGCGCCGCGCCGCGCGCAAGGCATGCCCGCTGCAACGGAAGCAACACAGAGTACGGGCGCCATTCGCCGCGGAAGCATGCACGTCACTGCTGATCAGCGCAGGCAGTCAGGCCGCATGCGCGCGCAACAATGAGGGTCAAACAATGAGGGTCAGACTCGAATTGAAGTAACTTCTGAATTCGAGTCTGACCCTCATTGCGATGTGACCCTCATTGCGATGCCCCTTGAACGGACGCACTGCACCGGCTTTCGAAGGGGCATAGAGCGGGTCCGCACGCGCTACCGAACCGCGCGCACCGCGCGCTCATGAACTGCGCGCTTCGTGCAGCTTCCACACGAACGGGGCCCGGCCGCCCGAAGTCGTTCGTGCTGTCTGCCTTCGGTTTCGAGTCCTGGAGCGAGCAGCGCGAAAGGACTCGGGGCCGTCAATCCCCAAACGCCCCACCCCACCCGATGCCGCCGACGTAGACGCCCGTTCCCCACCAGCCGCCGTTGGCGGCGATGTCGAACTCGTTGTTGAGCACGGCCGTGTTGTACGCGTAGCGCTGCGCGCTGATGCCGCCATCGCCGCCCAGCGTGCGGCTGTACCCGCCATCGCCGGAATCGCGCGCCGACCAGCCGTCGCTGGGATCGCCGGAGAAGCGTGTGGCGTTGCTCATGCCGTAGGAGCCCGCCTGCGCCGCCGCCGCGTCGGCGCGCGAGCGCCCCTGTGCTTCCGCGTTCACTTCCGGCGGCGCGGCCGGTGCGCTCTGCCAGCCGTCGCTGCCGTGCCGCTGCCACCCGCTGCCCGCGTTGCGGTACACGTTGCCGCTGTTGTCCGCGTACGTCGTGTTGGCCACCGAGTCGGGGTCGAAGCCACCGTTGGCCTTGAGGCTCGCGTAGTACTCGTTGGCGGAAATCACCGGCGTCGGCGCGGCCTTCGGCACCGGACGCAACGCCGCAGGCGTGTCCTGCGCGGTCACCATCGACATGTCGTAGCCACGCGGTGCGCGGCGGCGCATAGGCGTCGTATTGCGAAGGCGCCATCGGCGGCGGCAACGGCGCCGCATTGAGCGCGATGCGCGTTTCCGGCGGCGCGGCCGCGCTGCCGGGCACGTTGGCAGCCGCGGCGGGCGCAACCGCCGCCGCGGTCGGCGCCGCGGGAGCCCCCTTGCCGGGCGCCGCATTCGCGGTGCCGGCCGTCCCCTTCGCACGCTTGCCACCGACCTTCGCCTGCGCGTCCTTCGCCCAGGCGCGATAGACGTTGGCGCTGGCGGTTCCGCAACACGGATACCCGCCCCAATACGACGGATGCAGGCGCGCGCTCGGGGCGCCTTGCGCGCCGGGCGGCGACCACGCGACCGTCGCCAGGCCCACCGCGAACGCATACGTGTAGCCGACGCGCGGGTTGTACACCGGGGTCGCGCCGTGTCCGTACGTCGGGCGTCCCGGATACCACGCGGTGCCGGTCCACGACGGGTAACGGTAGCCGGTGCCGAACACCACGGTACCGTCCGTGCTCGCGATCGCGCCCAGGTAGCCCGGCGTGTAACCCATGTACACGGCGTCGGGCGTCGCGCCGTACACGCGCGCGAACGTCACGTTGAACATCGGCGACGTCGGGGGAATCGTGTAGATGGCGGGCGGCACGCTCGTCGCGACCGTCCACGGGCCCGTCGGCTGCGCCGCGGTGAACCAGATGCCCGCGCGCAGCGCATGGAACACGTTGCCCGAACTCCGGATGACCGGGACGCGGGCATTGACGGCATACGACAGCGCGGTTCCCGGAATCGGCGCGAACTGCGGCGCGCCGTCGTACTTCGCGACGAACGTCGGGCCGTTCTTCAGCGGCACGGTGGCCGTCTGCGGAATCGCATTCTCGACCAGCGCCTCGCGCGCCTGCGGCGTACCCGCGACGGCGGGCAGCACGGCGCCGGCAAGCGAACCGGGCGGGATGCGCGCGAAGTCGGCGGGCAGCGCGTTCGCGGCAACGTAGGTCCAGGGACCCGTCAGAGCGCCGGAGCGGAACCAGCGGCCGGCGAGCAGCACGAAGTAGTCGCCGTTCGCACCGGCACGCAGCATGTCGCCGGACGTGTTCGCCGCCCACAGCAGGCCCGTGCCGACGATGGGCACGAACTCCGGCGCGCCCTTGAACACGATCAACTCGGCGGGAACCTGCGACGTGAAGATCGCGGGCAAGCCCTGCGCGAGCGACGGCTTCGGATTCGCGCGCGGTCCGCCGTCGAGGAGATCGACGACGCCGGTCGCCGCCGCCTGCTTCGCGACCGCGTCGATTCCGGTCGGCGGGATGAACGGCTGCGTCCACGGACCGTCGAGCGTGTTGGCCATCATCCAGCCGTCGTAGACGCGCATGAAGACCTGCGGCTCCGACTTGCTGCGCACGATCAGCGCGCGCGTGTTGATCACGCGTTCGAAGCCCGGTGCGCCGGGCGCCGGCTGCCACACCGGCGTGCCGTCGATCGGCACGAGGATCGACGGCGAGTTGGACACGATCACGCGCGGCGGCGTGTTGTCCACCGCCACGGCGGCGGGCACGATGCCGGCCGCGGACAGCGATGCCTGCAGCCGGTCCAGCGTCATCGTGCGCGACACGCTGGCAAGTTTCTGCTGCAGTTGCGCCGCGTACTGCGCACCGCGATCGGGCAAGGTCGGGAAGTCGCTCTTCACGATCACGAGTCCGTCGAGCGTGACCGTCCGCGATACGCGATCGACGCGGGTGTTCGCGGTCACGTTCAACACGCCGAACGTTTCCCGCGCGGCGCCGTCGGGCTTGATCGCCGCGGCGCTGCGAAACGAGATGCGGTTATCGGCCCAGCCGGTGACCTGGGGCGCGTAGACCAGCACCGACGCGCCGGGCAGCGCGAGCGGGCGCGGCCACGCATCCGGCGGGGCCTGAATCTGCTTCGTGGCCGGCGGCGCGACCGGGACCACGGCCGTCACGGGCATCGCCAGCGTGGCGACGGCGATCAATGCGGCGGCGAGCGACGCCTCTGCTTTCGTCAATTTGGACTTTCCGGCAGCGTGAAGGTCGGGCGAGGCGAACCGGGTCCGCCCTGCGGGAGCCGAGATTCTACGGCAATCGCCGCAGGAGGCCCTGCGGGATCCGCCAGGCGGGGTTGCGGTCCCAGGGGAATGCACCCGCCGGGAACGGGCGACGGGCGGATCGGCTATCGTGCGTTGCGGTAATGCTCCCGCCGTTCGGCCTCGGCGACGAATTCCTCGAGGTCGGGATCCATGGCACTGCGCGCGCTCACGATGCCGACGAGCTTGCCCGAGCCATCGACGACCGGGAGGTGGCGGAAGCCGCCCTCCTGCATCAGCAGCATCGCGCGGCCGAAGGGCTCGCGCACGGTGATCGTCAGCGGATTGGGGGTCATCACGTCGGCGATGCGGGTGGCCTCGACGTCGCGGCCCTGCGCCACCACGCGGAACACGATGTCGCGTTCCGTGATGATGCCCACGAGGCGATCGTCCGTGATCACGGCGATCGCCCCGGCATTGCGTGCGGCCATCTGGCGGGCCGCTTCGGCTATGAACGTATCGGGGGCAGCCGTCAGCAGCTTCTCCCGTTGCATCACGTCCTTCACCGGCTGGTCGAACATCGTCCTCCTCCTGATTCATCTGCGGGCGCGGGACGACAGGTCCCGCACCGGCCCACGTCACCGCCTCGTTGCGCAAAGGGGTGCGTCCGCACGACAAAGTGAACCTCGTCCGCCACGCTAACCGCAGAAATCCGCGGGCTGGTTGACCATCGTCAAGGTCTCGCCACGGCGAGGTTCGTCGACGCAGCCTCTCCGGCACGGGTGCGACAGCGACGACCGCGCGCGGACATCGGAAGCGACGAGGGCCGCGCCGTCGCCGGCGCGGCCCTCGTCCGGGCAACGATGCGACGGATCAGCCGCCGTTCTTCCTGATCAGCGCCCGTGCATCGTTGAGCAGCGCCTCGCCGTTGGCGCCCTTCGCGCTGATCTCGGTGACCCACTCCTTGTTCACGCCCTCGGTCGCCTTCACCCACCGGTCGTACTCGGCGGGCGACAGCGTGTCGAACACGCCGCCCGCAGCGGCCGCGAGCTTCTTCGCGGGTTCCGTCGTGCCGTCGAAGACACGGCCGATCTGCTTCGACCAGTCGAGACCGCTGTTCGCATCGATCACTTTCCTGAGGTCGGCAGGCAGGCTGTTGTACTTCGCCTCGTTCATCGCGATGACGAAGATCGTGTTCGACATCCGCGGAGCGCCGCTGGCGGTATCCGTGTGGAATTTTGCGATTTCCTGCAGCTTGATCGGCGGCACCCCTTCCCACGGCACCATCGCACCGTCGATCACGCCCTTGGACACGGATTCGGGCACCTGCGGCAACGGCATCTGCACCGGCGTGGCGCCGAGCGCGGTCAGGAACTTGGCGCCGATGCGCGTCGGACCGCGCACCTTGAGACCCTTCAGGTCCTCGAGCGTCTTGACCGCCTTGCCCGAGAAGTGGAGCAGCGAGCCGTCGTGCAGGTGCATCGCGAGGATCTTGACGCCGCGGAACTCGTCCAGCGAGTTCTTCTGCACGAACTCGTACAGCGCGGGGCTGCCCGTCTCGGCGTTCTTCGCCATGAACGGAAGTTCGAACACCTCGGACTTGAGGAAGCGTCCCGCCTGGTAGGTGGGCACGGTCCACACGATGTCGGCCACGCCGTCCTTCGCCTGGTCGAAGAGCTGCGGCGGCGTGCCGCCCAGCTGCATCGCCGGGTAGAGCTGGCAACGGATCTTCCCGCCGGACTCCTTGCCGATCTTCTCGCACCACGGGTTGAACACGAGCGCCTGGATCGTCGCCTGCGGCGGCAGGAAGTGGTGCAGCTTGAGCACGACTTCCTGCGCGCGCGCGGGCATGGCGGCCAGCGCGGCAGCCACCGCAACGGCCAGCAGGGCGGGTTTGACGGTCTTCTTCATGGCGTTTCCTCCTTCGGGTGGACGCGACTTTCGCTGGAGCCGGTCGCGATTTCTCGGGTGAACCGGACGCGGCTACTGCTTGAACGTGTGCACGAGGAACAGCGAGATGATGGGGAAGTACAGCAGGAGCACGATGCGCACGAGGTCCGACAGCAGGAACGGCACGACGCCCTTGAACGTCTCCGTGAGCGGCACGTCCTTCGCGAGGCGGTTGATGATGTAGACGTTCATGCCGACCGGCGGGTGCACGAGGCCGATCTCGACCACCATCAGCGCGAGGATGCCGAACCAGATCGACTTGTCCTGCGGCGACATGCCCCAGAAGTCGAGTCCCATCACCATCGGGTAGAAGATCGGGATCGTCAGCAGGATCATCGCCAGCGAATCCATCACGCAGCCCAAGAAGATGTAGATGACGAGGATCATCGACATCACGAAGAGCGGCGGCAGCCCGCTGCCTTTGACCCACGTCGCGAGCTCGCCGGGCATCTGCGACAGCGCGAGCGTCGTGTTGAGCATGTCGGCGCCGAGCAGCACGAGGAAGATCATCGCGGTCGCCTGCGCGGTGCCGAGCGCACTGTCGATCACGCCCTTCGCGCGCATGCCGCCCGTGACGACGGCCAGGATGCCGCACGCGGCCGCGCCGATCGCGGCGGCCTCGGTCGGGTTCGCCCAGCCGCCGTAGATGCCGACGATGACGACGACGAAGACCAGCAGCACCGGAAACACCTGCAGCAGGCTGCGCAGCTTCTCGTTCCATGGCACTTCCGGGCCCGCCGGTCCCGCCGACGGCTTCAACGTCACGATGATGCGGATCACCAGCATGTAGCCCAGCATCGCGATGATGCCCGGCAGCACCGCGGCCATGAACAGCTTGCCGATCGACTCCTGCGTGAGGATCGCGTAGATCACGAGCGGCACCGAGGGCGGGATCATGATGCCGAGCGTGCCGCCGGCCGCCAGCGCGCCGGTCGCAAGCGATCCCGAGTAGCCGAAGCGCCGCAATTCGGGCAGCGCGACCTGGCCCATCGTGGCCGCCGTCGCGAGCGACGAACCGCAGATCGCGCCGAAGCCCGCGCACGCGCCGACGGCCGCCATCGCGACGCCGCCCTTGCGGTGCCCGAGGAACGCGCTGACGCAGCGGAAGAGCGCCTTCGACAGGCCGCCATGCGTCGCGAACTGGCCCATCAGCAGGAACAGCGGGATCACGACCAGGTCGTAGTTCGAAAGCCGCGCATACGCGAGGTTCTTGAGCGAGTTGAGCAGCGCGTTGAGATTGCCGCCGGTGAGGTAGACGTACCCCGCCGCGCCGACCGAGAACATCGCGATGCCGATCGGCACGCGCACGACCATCAGCGCGAGCATCACGCCGAAGATGATGAAGCCCACACCGGTGCCGCTCATGCCGGCCACCCTCGCCTGGCGGTGCCGCGCCGCGGCGCGCAGATGCAGCGCGCACATGTAGAACCCGGCCGCCGCCAGCAGCACGAAACCCGGCACCATCAGCGATTGCGCGATCCAGACGGGCCACCCGAGGATCGCGGACGTCTCGCCCGCCTCCTTCACCGCGATCGCGCCGGCTGCGGTCCGCCATGCGATCAGGGTGCCGAAGAGGCCCACCAGCAGCGCGCCGAACGCGTCCATCAACGCCACCTTGCCGGGCGCCAGGTTGTGCGTGAAGAAGTCCACCTTCACGTCGCCGTTGATGAGATGGCAGTACGCGAAGAAGCACGACGACGCGAACGCCGCGCACATCTGCAGCATCTCGACGTCGCCGGGCACCGGCCACGAAAAGAGCTTGCGGCCCGTGATCGACACGATCGACATCACGACGAGCCCGACGAACACGAGTCCGCCGGCGATCGCCAGGTACTTGGTGGCGGCCAGCAGCATGCGGCCGCCGGGCCCGAACCGTTCCGTGTCCGGCGCCGGCTTCTCGGTGAATTCCTGCATCTGTCCTCCCCCGGCGACGTGCGCTCGCCCCGTCAGCCACACGCGGTGCGGATGCTCTCCGGCACCGCGACCGCCTCGATCCGCGCGGGATCGTCCACGCGCCGCCGCGCGAACACGCGGACTTCCCGGCCCTCGACCAGCACGTCGGCGCCGCGACGAATGATATGCGACATCACGAAACTCTTCCCGCGCCACTCCGCGATCGCGGTGTCGACCGCGATCGCGTCGCCGTAGGACGCCGGGCGCACGAATTTCGCGGACGCCTCGACCAGCGGCGTACCGAGGATCCCGGTCTGCGCCTCGAACTCGCGCCACGGGGGCACGCCCAGCGCGCGGAAGAAGTGAAGCGACGCCGCATCCATCCAGCGGAAGTAGTTCGGGTAGAAGACGATCTGGGCGGGGTCGCAGTCGCCGAACTCGACGATGAACTCGCTGGTGTGGTGCCTGCTCATGGAAGAACCCTGCAAGGGTGGGCAAAGGGCCTGCCGCCCGGCAATGCCGCCGGCCGGAAGCCGGACGGTTGCCAGGCTCGGCGGACGGTGTGGGTCAGGGCGTGCATGTCATCGGGCGAACGCGCGCTCGAATGCGGCGGCACCGACCGCGCGCCCGCACGCGGCGAGCGCGTCGCGCGTCGTCCGCGGCAGCGGGACGCCGTCGCGGGCGCGCGTGGCCGCCGTCGCGCGCTCGGGCTCGCCCGGCAGGTGAATGCCGGTACCGCCCGGCTGCGGCGGGGAGCCGCGCACCCAGTCGGCCAATTGCCGCACCTGGGCGGAGAACGCATCGCGGCCAACGAGCCTGTCGGGCGCGAACACGATCGACAGCATGTTGTTGATCATCGGATTGGGCACGGGCGACTCGTGCTGGACGTGGCCGCCCGAAAGCGCGCCACCCAGCAACTCGCACATGATGGCGAGCGCGAAGCCCTTGTGGTCGCCGAAGGGCAGCAAGGCACCCGACGGCGTCGCGTACATGACGGCGGGGTCCGTCGTCGGCCTGCCCTCCGCGTCGATCAGCAGCCCGTCGCGCATCCGGACGCCGGCGTCGAGCGCGACGCGCACCTTGCCCAGCGCCACCATGCTGGTCGCGTAGTCGAGGATCAGCGGATGCGGCGCGTGCGGAACGCCCACGCAGAACGGATTGGTCGCGAGCCGCGCATCGGTGCCGCCCCAGGGCGCCACCAGCGGCGTCGACAGCACGTTCACGAAGTGAACCGACGCGAATCCCGCGTCCGCGCATTGCTCGGCCCAGCGCCCGATGCGCGCGAGGTGATGCGCGTTCGCGATGCCCGCGATGCACACGCCGGTGGTCCGCGCGCGCTCGATCGCGATCGCCATCGCCTGCTCGCCGATCGCCTGCCCGAAGCCGCGGTTGCCGTCCATGCCGATCAGCGTCCCCGCGTCGGTCACCACGCGCACCTTCTGCCCGGCGCGCGCCAGTCCCTGCTGCAGGTTCTCGACATAGCGCGGCAGGAGGCCGATGCCGTGCGAGTCGTGGCCGAAGAGGTTCGCCTCGACCAGCGCGAACGCGACGGTGCGCGCTTCGTCGGCCGCGCAGCCCGCGGCCGCGAACGTATCGGTCGCGGCTGCGACCAGCGTCTGCGCTGGAACATTCATGACTGCGCCGGTATCGCTCAACGACGTTCTCCTTCGGTACTGACGGTCCGGGGCGCGCCTTGCACCGGCGCGCGCTTCACCCAGCGGATCGGCTGCGCGATGACCGGCCGCGCCGGCGCGCCATGCGTGACCAGCGCCCGGTCGAGCGCCTGCCCGCCCTCGTCGGCGAGCGCGGCCTCGCGCGCTTGCCGGATCGCGGCCGCACGCACCGCCGGACTCGCGAACGCGCCGTCCGCCGCGAGGTGCGCGAGGATGTGCGCGAGGTTGCGCTTGCCACGCTCGTTCGTGGCGCCGTAGCCCTTGATCAGGCGTCCGCACAGCGCCAATTCATGCCCGCAGGACCAATCCTCTTCCGCCCAGCGCACCACGACGGCGAGCCATTGCGTGATCGCCGCCTGCTCGTTCGCGTAGCGTACGCCCCGGCGGCGGGCGCCGCGACGCCCGGCCAGCAGGCGCAGCGCGAGGAATCCGGTGACGCTGTCGGCGCGCAACTTGAGCGGGAACGACCACGCCGCAGCGCCACGCCGCTGCCGCCCCCGGTCCCAGGCGACGACACGCTGCGCGAGCCACGCCGGCAGCAGGTCCACGCACTCGGCAATCCCGGGCTTGAAGTGATCGACGATCCGCACGATGTCGCCGTCCGCCGCGGCAACCTCGGCGCGCACGCGCGCGAAGCGGCTCGCGCGACTCTTGAGGTCGGCCACTCGGATCACGTCGTCGAACGCCATCCACAGCGCCAGGAACCGCGCTGCTTCGCGCACGAGGACCCCACCGTGCGCGTGGTAGGGATCGCCGCGCCGCTCCGCCGCCTGCACCTGCGCCAGGCGTTCCAGGTAAAGGTCGGCGTAGGCGGCGTCCTGGAACAGGACGAGCCGCGCGTAGCCCAGCGCAAGCACGTCGCGCGCCTCCGGCGCGAACATGGCAAGACGGTCGGCTGCGGGGCCGGCATCCCGGATGCGCGAGTCTGCGCCGCGCGGCGTCGGCCGTGCCGCGGCCGGCCGTGGCAACCGACGCCGTCGCATCCGCTGCCATCGAGCCGCACCGCCGTGCGCACCGCATCCCAGCCCCGCGCGAAACCGGCGAGGCTCGCGTCCGCGCCGCGCCCGCCGTCGCGCACCGTCGCCTCGAATGCGTCGCGCGCGATCGGCAGCGCGCCCGTGGCCGCGACCGCGCCGAGCATCACCGCGCTGACCAGCGTGCCGGCTTCGCGCGCCGCCGTCTCCATGTCGAATGCGACGAAATGCCGGCTGTGCGCGCGCGCGACGGCGGTCAGGCGGTCGGCGTCGAAGCGGCCATCCCCCTGCACCATCTTCTCGGCCGTGGTGAGCGTGCGACTCGTCGACGCGACCAGCATCGTGCGATCGGCGCTGACCATGCCGTTGGACACGATGCGGGCGGCCTCCAGCAGTTCCGACGCGATCGCGACGTCGACCCGGCCGGGCACCGGCAACAGCGACAGCACGGGCTGGCGTCCGTCCAGTTCCGCGAGCGGGCGCGGGAATACCTCGACGTAATAGGTCGTGGCGCCGGTGCGCTGCGCGACACCCGGAATCGACGTGCTCTGCGCCGCATACCCCGCGCGCGTCGCCGCATCGACCAGCCACTGCGCCAGCACGCCGCCGCCCTCGCCGCCCAGCGCGCCGATGAGAATCGTGATCGCAGACTCGGTTACCGGCATCGCGATGCGCTCCCTGGCGGGCAGTGTGTCCAAGGCGTCCTGCAGCGTGCGCATCGTCACGCGCGCTGGAACATTCCGATCACCGCGCCGCGCACGCGCGCGACGAAGCGGTCGCCCCAGCCGGGGTTCTCGATCACCTCGGCCCGGTAGAACGACGGGCACAGGGTGGCCGCATGCGCGTTCGACCCGCACAGGCCGCAACCCACGCAGCCGTCCAGGACCGTGGCCACCGGGTCGACGCGCAGCGGGTCGGAGGACGTCTTCACCGACAGCGTCGGGCAGCCCGAGAGCCGGATGCACGAATGGTCGCCCGAACACGTGTCCTCGTCCACCCCGTACTTGACGCGTACCGCGCGCACGCGCGCAGCGCGCTGCCGCGCGCGCAACGGCTTCACCCGGCGCTGCCGCTCGAGCTGGCATTCGCCCTCCGCGACGATCACCTTGAGGCCCGCGAACGGCGTCGTGAACGCGTCGTCGAAGGTCGCGCGGAGCTTCCCGACGTCGTAGCTGTCGACCGTGCGCAGCCATTCCACGCCCAGGCCCCGCAGCGTGCGCTCGATCAACTGGTTCTCGTGGACGCGCGAGGCCGCCGGATCGCTCCCCGCTGGCGCCTCGTCCCCGGCGTGACCGGGCGTCGAGATGATGTCCTGCGTGCCGGTCGCGGACGTGTAGCCATTCTTGAGTATCACGAGCACCGCGTCGTCGCCGTTGAAGAGCGCCGACTGCACGCCGGTCAGGAGGCCGTTGTGCCAGAAGCCGCCGTCGCCCATCACCGCGAGCGCACGCCGCCCCAGCATCGGCGATACGCCGGCGCGGCTCGCGAGGCTCATCCCGTAGCCCAGGATCGAGTGCCCCAGCGAGAACGGCTCGAACGTCGCGAATGCGTGGCAGCCGATATCGGCGGCGATGTGCACGGGACCGACGTCGGTCTGCGCGAGCTTCAGCGCGGCGAACACCGGCCGTTCGGGACAGCCGATGCAGAACTGCGGCGGCCGCGCCGGCAGCGGCTCGCCGAGCGCCGCCGCGACCGCCTCCCGGCGCGCATTCGTCGCCGCGAGCCATGCCACGGCCTGGGCGACGGGCAGCTCCGGCGCCTGCGTCGCGACGAACGCCGCGATGCCCCGCGCGATGGCTTCGACCGTGTACTCGCCGGCCATCGGCAGCACGCCCTTGCCCGTGACCGGCGTGGCGACGTCCGCGCGCCGCAGCGTGGCGAGCAGTTCCTGCTCGATGAACTCCGGCTGCCCCTCCTCCAGCACGAGCACCGCGCGCCGGTCGCGGCAGAACGCCGCGAGTTGGTCGGGCACCAGCGGATGGACGACGTTGAGCACGAGGACGGCCACGGTCGGCGTACCGAGCGCGTCGGCCAGGCCGAACTGCTGCAATGCACGCACCAGCGAATGGTAGAGGCCGCCCTGCACGATGAAGCCCAGGCCATGCGCATCGTCGCCGAGGCGTTCATTGAGCGCGTGTTCGACGATGTAGCGGCGCGCCGCCGGGATGCGCTCGTCGGACTTCCGCTTCTCCTGCCGGTAGGTGACCGGCGGGTGCGCGAGCTTGCCGTAGTCGAACGCGGCCGGCTCCGGGATGAGATGGCGCGTCGACATGGCGGGCGGCACGTTGTCGCGCGTCGCGAAGCTGCCGCGCACGTGGCACGCGCGAATGCGCAACTGCAGCACCGCCGGCATGTTCGACGCTTCCGACAACGCAAACGCATGCTCGACCGTGCGCACCATGTGCGCCAGGTCGGGGCGCGGGTCGAGCAGCACCAGCGAGGACTTGAGCGCGTACGCGTACGTGCGCTCCTGGATCACCGACGCACCTTCGCCGTAATCCTCGCCGACGATGATCAGCGCGCCGCCCAGCACGCCTGGCGACGAGAGGTTGGACAGTGCGTCCGCCGCGACGTTGGTGCCGACGATCGACTTCCACGTGACGGCGCCGCGCAGCGGGTAGTGGATCGACGCGCCGAGCATCGCGGCGGCGGACGCCTCGTTCGCGCACGGCTCGACATGGACGCCGAGTTCCGCCAGGTAATCCCGGGCCTGGACCAGCACGTCGAGCAGGTGCGATACGGGTGCGCCCTGGTATCCGCCGACGTACGCTACCCCCGACTGCAGCAGTGCCTTGGTGATCGCCAGGATGCCTTCGCCATGGAAGGTCTCGCCGTTGCCGCGGCGCAGCATGCGCACTTCGTTGCCGAACGAAACTTCCACCGCCGCGCCTCCTGACGCCACCGCCTGTTGTGGCGCCATGGTACCGGCCGGGCGTACGCTGTAAATGGCATAAGCTTTAGAAGTACTATAGACAGGATGAATAAACGCGGACCGGACCTGAACCTGCTGCAGACGTTCCACGCGATCCACGTCACCGGCAACGTGAGCCGCGCGGCGGAACGGCTCGGCGTGTCGCAGCCGACGGTCAGCCATGCGCTGCGCAAGCTCCGGGAAGTGCACGGCGACCCGCTGTTCGTACGCACGCAGGGCGGCATGGCGCCCACGGCCAAGGCGCAGCGCCTGGCGCAGGCGGTCGAGCATGCGCTGACCACGCTCGAGGTCGCGATCCGCGAGACCGAGGAGTACGCGCCCGCCCGCTCGGCGCGGACGTTCCGCCTGCACCTCACCGACATCGGCGAGACGATCTTCCTGCCGCCGCTGCTCAATGCGCTCGCGGCCGACGCGCCGCGCGTGCGGCTCGAGGCGTTCCAGCTCGACGATCGCGACATCCTGCCCGCGCTGGAGGGGGGGCGCGTGGACCTGGCGCTCGGCTACATCCCGTCGCTGACCGGCGCCCGCCGCCAGTACCTGCTCTCCGAGCGCTACGTGATCGTGATGCGCGGCGGACACCCGGCCGCGCGGCGCGCACCGACCCGCGCCGCGCTCGGCACGCTCGACTATGCGCTCGTGCGCTCGCACCCCGCCACCGGGCGCGCGCTCGATGCACTCGGCCTGCGCGACCGCGTGCGGCTCGAACTCCCGCACTTCATGGTGCTGCCCCGGGTGCTCGCCGAAACCGACCTGGCCGCAATGATGCCGTCGCGGCTGGCCGACGCGTTCTGCGAGCTCTCCGACTACGCGATCTGGCGCCCGCGCACGGGCATGCCGCGCTTCGACGTGTCGGTGCACTGGTGCTGGCGGTTCGAGAACGAGCCGGGCAACCGCTGGCTGCGCGAGAGGATCGTCGCGCTGTTCGGGGAGGCGGAGCGTCCGTAGCGTCCGTCGGGGTCGGACTCGAATTGCGGCCCGGCGTCCACAAGCCGGCGGATGAGTGCGAAACTGGACGCCGGCCCCGCCGTCCGGAACCCGCCCCCATGACCCGAGCCCGTCGCGGCATCCAATCGATCGAAGTCGGCGGCACGCTGCTGCGCTCGCTCGTCGACGCGGGCGCGCCGCTGCTGCTGCGCGACCTGGCCCAGCGCGCCGGCATGAGTTCCGCCAAGGCGCATCCGTATCTCGTGAGCTTCGGCGCGCTGGGATTGATCGAGCAGGACCCGCTGACCGGCCGCTACGGGTTGGGGCCGTTCGCGCTGCAGCTGGGGCTCGTCAGCCTGCAGCTCCTTTCCCCCGTTCGCATCGCCATCCCGGCGATCACCGTGCTCGGCGAGGCGATCGGCCACACGGTCGCGCTCGCGGTGCTCGGCACGCACGGACCCACGATCGTGTACATCCACGAGTCGGCGCGACCGATCCACGTGAACATGCGCGCGGGCACCGTGATGTCGACGCTCGACACGGCCACCGGTCGCGTGTTCGCCGCGAACCTGCCGGCCAAGCGCGCGGCGCACCTCGTCGCGCACGAGGCCAGGGATCCCGACGTGATCGCGCACGTCGCGGAGCGTCGTTCGAAGGCGGAGCTCGATGCACTGTTCGAAGACGTTCGCGCGCGCGGGATGGCGCGCGCGGTGGGCGAGCCGATCCCGGGCATCAATGCGCTGTCGGCCCCGGTGTTCGACCACACGCGCGCCATCGTGCTGGCCGTCACCGCCATCGGGCCCGCCGGCAGCTTCGATCCGGCGTGGGATGGCCCGCTGGCGCAGCAGACTCGAGCGTGCGCCGACGGACGATTTCGCTGCGGCTTGGGTATCTGCCCGAACGCTCGGTCTGAATTGACCGCCGTCGGAGCCGCCCGGAACATGACCGTGTCCCCATCAGGCCGCGCACGCAGGTTCCCGTGAATTCCGGCCGCGCCATCGACACGACGTTGCTGTTCACCGATATCGAGGGGAGCACCAGGCTCTGGGATCAGGCGCCCGACCTGATGCAACTCGCGCTGGCCCGTCACGACGCCCTTTGCCGCGCGGCCGTCCAGGCGAGCCACGGCATCGTGGTCAAGATGACCGGCGACGGCATGTATGCGGCGTTCGATGACCCCGCCGATGCGCTTCGCGCGACGATCGCGCTGCAGTCCGCGCTTGCCGAGCCGACCGCCACCCATGGCGTTGCGTTGCGGGTCCGGTGCGGATTGCACGTCGGTGCCGTCGAGCGCCGCGACAACGATTTCTTCGGCAGCGCCGTCAATCGCGCCGCGCGCATCATGAATGCTGCCCACGGCGGCCAGGTACTGCTGTCGAAGGCGGTGGCCGACCTCGTCGCCGACGGCTTGCCGGTAGGCGTCGAACTGCTCGATCTGGGCTCCGTGCGCCTGCGTGATCTCGCCAATCCGGAACGCGTCTACCAGGTCGTCCATCCGGCGCTGCGCCGGACATTTCCCGCGCTTCGCTCGCTGGAAGCCACGCCGAACAACCTGCCCCAGCAGGTCACGTCGTTCATCGGACGCGCGCCGCAATTGGCCGAGACCCGTGCGCTGCTCGACAAGACCCGGCTGTTGACGTTGCTGGGCACCGGGGGCCTGGGCAAGACGCGGCTGTCGCTGCAGCTGGCGGTGGACGTGATCGACGACTATCCGGACGGCGTCTGGCTGGTCGAGCTTGGCGCCGCTGTCGGACGGCTCATTGGTGGCGCAGGCGGTGGCCTCCGCGCTTGGCGTGAAGGAAGAGGCCGGGCATCCGGTGCAGGAAGCGCTGGAACGACACGTGAAGGATCGCCACCTGCTGCTCATCCTGGACAACTGCGAACACCTGCTGCTCGCGTCCGCGGTGGTGGTCAGGTCGCTGCTGCGGTGCGCGCCCGGATTGAAGATCTTGGCGACCAGTCGGGAACCGCTGCGCGCGGCAGGCGAGGCGAGCTACCAGGTCGCGCCGCTTGCCACGCCCGATGCCGATCACGCCATGCCGGCGGCCGTGCTGTCCCGGTACGATTCGGTTCGGCTCTTCACCGACCGTGCGGTCGCGAGCCAGCCCGGATTTCGCGTGACCGACCAGAACGCCGCTGCGGTGGCGGCCATCTGTCATCGGCTGGACGGTATCCCGCTTGCACTCGAACTGGCTGCTGCGCGCGTGCGCAGCCTGCCGGTCGAAACCATCGCCATGCGCCTGGTCGACCGCTTTCGCGTCCTGACCGTCGGGAATCGAACCGCGCTGCCGCGCCAGCAGACGCTGCGCGCCTGCATCGACTGGAGTTACAACCTGCTTGCACCGCACGAGAAGACGGTGCTGCGGCGACTCTCCGTGTTCGCCGGCGGCTTCATGCTGGAAGGCGCCGAGGCCGTTGCTGCGGGTCGCGAGATCGATCGCGCCGAGGTGCTGGACCTGCTTGCCCAACTCGTCGACAAATCGCTCGTGGAACTCGCGGCCGAAGGCCAGCGCTACCGGCTCCTGGAAACCGTGCGGCAGTATGCGCAGGAACTTCTGCGACTCGTCGGACGAGGCGGACGAGACGCGCTCGCGCCATCTGCAATATTTCATGGCGCTGGTCGACGACGCCGACCGGCAACTGCACGGGCCCGACCAGGGGGCCTGCCTCGCGCGCCTGGATATCGAGCGGGAGAACCTCCTGTCCGCGCATGCATGGTGCGGCGCGGCGCATGACCGGGCCGAGTCGGGACTCCGGCTCGTCTTCGGTGTGCAGCTCTATTGGATGCGGCGCGGCTTGCTGCGGCTGGGCTACGAGGTCTCGGCCGCGGCGCTCGCCCGGCAGGGAGCGCAGGCGCGTACGCTGGCCCGGTGCCGGGCGCTCTACGCCGCAGGCAATCTCGGCACCGCGATGGCTCGCCATGGGGAAGCACAAGCCTACGTCGAGGAAAGCCTGTCGATCGCGCGCGAGATCGGTGACAGGAACCGGATCGCGGCGGCGCTGGTCCTGCTGGGCACGCTTCGCAACGATCAGGGTGATCGCGCGGCGGCTCGCCATTGCTACGAGGAGTCGCTCGTCCTCTCGGAAGAACTCGGTGACGCGCTTCGCCTCGCCAATGTGCTCGGACTCGCTGGCAGTCCTGCACGGCAGCGAAGGCGAGTTCGACGCCGCGGAAGCGCTGTTCGAGCGATCGCTGGCGCTGTCGCGCAAGCAGGGCAATCGCAACAACATCGCCGCCAACTTGTGCAACCTCGCGATCGTGTCGGCCCGCTTGAACGCCGTCGATCGCGCGCGGGCGCGACTGGCCGAGGCGCTGTCGATCGCCGAGGACATCGGCTCGAAGGCGCTCGGCCTCGCGATCCTGTCGATCGCCGCCGTCGTGGCCGCGACAGCGCGCGAGTGGGAAGCCGCCGTACGTCACCATGGAGCCGCGCAGGCCGAGCGCGGTCGCCAGGGATTCGTGGCCAACCGTGAGGACGAGATCCTGGCGCCGCTGCTGGCCAAGGCGCGCAGCGCGCTCGGGGAAGAACGATTCGCCGCGGCGGAAAGCTCGGGCCTGGCGCTGGGCTACGCGGACGCGATGCGGGAGGTCGGCGCATGGCTTCGCAGGACCTGAACGCCGCGCGGGGCCTGCATCGCTCCCCTCCTGAACGCCGCGAGGCTCCTCCAGGTCCGCAGGCTACGACTTCGGCCGCTTGTCCACGACCCGCTTCGCCTTGCCGAGCGAGCGCTCGATGCCCCCGGGCGGCAGCACTTTCACCTCGGCGCTCACGCCGATGAAACTCTTGATGTGGTGCGCAAGCCGCGTGCCCGCGGCATCGCCGTCCGCGCTGCCGGACGTCGCGACCCGCTCGACCAGCACCGTCATCTCGTCGAGGTTCTTCGGCCGCGTGATGTGGATCTGGTAGTGCGGCGCCAGCACCGGGTCCTTCAGCATCAGCTCCTCGACCTGCGTCGGGAACACGTTGACGCCGCGGATGATCATCATGTCGTCGGAACGGCCGGTGATCTTCTCGATCCGGCGCATCGCGCGCGCGGTCGGCGGCAGCAGCCGCGTGAGGTCGCGCGTCCGGTAGCGGACGATCGGCATCGCCTCCTTGGTCAGCGACGTGAACACGAGCTCGCCACGCTCGCCTTCCGGCAGCACGCGCCCCGTCTCGGGGTCGATGATCTCGGGATAGAAGTGGTCCTCCCACACGGTGAGGCCGTCCTTGCTCTCGATGCACTCCTGCGCGACGCCGGGGCCGATCACCTCGGACAGCCCGTAGATGTCGATCGCGTCCATCGCGAGCTTCGCCTCGATCGCGCCGCGCATCGTCGGCGTCCACGGCTCCGCGCCGAAGATGCCGATCTCGAGCGAGCAGGTCTTCGGGTCCACGCCCTGCCGCTCCATCTCCTCGGCGATCGCCAGCATGTACGACGGCGTCACCATGATCACCGACGGCTTGAAGTCGACGATCAGCTGCACCTGCTTCTCGGTCTGGCCGCCGGACATCGGGATCACCGTGCAGCCCAGCTTCTCCGCGCCGTAGTGGGCGCCCAGGCCGCCGGTGAAGAGGCCGTAGCCGTAGGCGATGTGCACGATGTCGCCCGCGCGCCCGCCCGCCGCGCGGATCGAGCGCGCCATCACCGTCGCCCACGTGTCGATGTCGCGCCGCGTGTAGCCGACGACGGTCGGCTTGCCCGTGGTCCCGGACGACGCATGGATGCGCGCGACGTTCTCGCGCGGCACCGCGAACATCCCGAACGGATAGTTGTCGCGCAGGTCGGTCTTGACGGTGAACGGGAACTTCGCGAGGTCCGCGAGCGTCGCCAGGTCGCGCGGGTGCACGCCATGCGCGTCGAATGCGCGCCGGTAATGCGCAACGTTGTCGTACGCGTGCGCGAGCGACCAGCGGAGGCGTTCGAGCTGCAGCGCCGCGAGTTCATCGCGGCTCGCACGCTCGATCGACTCGAGTTCCTCCGGACGCGGCTTCTTCGCGGGCATGGATCCTCCTCCGTTGCGCCGGCACTAGTGGCCCGTGGCGCCCGCCTCGGGACTGCTCGAAGTGGGCGTCACGGGCCACTGGATCACGTGGCCCCGGATCCGCGCGCTCTTGCCGCGGAAGGTCGCCACGGTCTCGCCGTTCTGGTTGGTGACGTCGATGTCGTAGATGCCGGTCCGTCCCGAGACCGTGTGCTCGCGCGCGGTCGCCGTGAGAATGTCGCCCAGCTTCGACGGCGCGAGGAACTCGATCGAGCACCCGGCGGCGACGGTGTTGTGGTTGTAGCTGTTGCACGCGAACGCGAATGCGCTGTCCGCCAGCGTGAAGACGAAGCCGCCGTGGCAGATCGCGTGGCCGTTCACCATGTCCGCGCGCACCTCCATCGTCAGCGTCGCGGCACCGGGCGCGACCTGCACGATCCGCATGCCGAGCCCCTGCGACGCGCGGTCGCGCGAATACATGCCCGCGGCGACCGCCTCGGCGAGCGTCCGGGCCTCGGCCGGGGTCAGCGGCGGCGGGTCGTCCATGGCCATGGCGCGTCCGGTCTAGCCGGCCAGCGGTGCGCCGGTCGCGCAGCGCCGCGCGAGCAAGGGCGACGTCCGGTAGCGGCCGTCGCCGTAGTGCGCCGCGAGGTTGCGCAGCACGTCGCATGCGTGCGGGAGGCCGACCGCGTCGGCCCACGCGAGCGGCCCGCGCGGATAGTTGACGCCGCTCATCATCGCGAGGTCCGCGTCGCGGGCGCTCGCCACGCCCTGCGTGACGGCGTCGGCGGCCTCGTTCGCGAGCATCGCGACCGTGCGCATCACGATGAGGCCCGCCACGTCGTCGATGCGGCTCGCCGCGATGCCGGCGCTCTGCAGCGCCCCGACGACGGCGCCCAGTGCCGCGTCGCTGCAGCCGTCGGCCGTCGCGATGGCGAGGCGCTTGCAGCGGCCATAGTCGTACGCGAGGTCGAACACGATGACGTCGGCGTGACCGGCTTCGGCGGCGATCGCGGTGGCCGTGCGTCCGTCGCAGGGCACCAGCAGCGTGCCGTCCACCGTGAAATGGCCGGCCGGCAGATGGGCGAGCGATGCTGCCGCCTCGATCGCGAATCCCGCCTCCGCGAGTCGCGCGCGCAGCCCCAGGACCATCGCCGCGTTGCCGGCCGCGACGATGCGCGCGGGCCGCGGTCGCGGCGCCTCGCTCGCGGGCTGCGGCACCTGCGCGCCCTCCCCATACGCATAGATGCCGCGCCCGGTCTTGCGTCCGAGGCGGCCCGCCATGACCAGTTCCTGCTGCAGCACCGACGGGCGATACCGCGGGTCGTGGAAGTACGACTCCCAGACGCTGCGGGTCACCGCGAAATTGATGTCGTGGCCGATGAGGTCCATCAGCTCGAAGGCGCCCATCCGGAACGCGCCCGCTTCGCGCAGCACGGCGTCGATGGTCGCCGGATCGGCCGCACGTTCGGTGAGGAGTGCCAACGCCTCCGCATAGAACGGGCGCGCGCAGCGATTCACGATGAAGCCGGGCGTCGATCGCGCATGCACGGGTTGCTTGCCCCAGGCCGCCGCCGTCGCGTGGACGCGCTCCGCGACCGAGGCGTCGGTCGCCAGGCCGCTCACCACCTCGACCAGCGGCAGCACCGGCGCGGGGTTGAAGAAGTGCATGCCGACGACGCGGCCCGGATGCTTCATTCCCGCGCCGAGCGCGGTGATCGAGAGCGACGACGTGTTCGACGCGAGGATCGCATCCGGCGTCACGATCCGCTCGAGATCGCGCAGCAGCTTGCGCTTCGCCTCGAGGTCCTCGACGATCGCCTCGATGACGAGCCCCGCGCTCACGAGGTCTCCCAGCGCGTGCACGGGCACGATGCGCGCGGCGGCGGCCGCGGCATCCTCGGCGGAGAACCTGCCTTTCGCCGCCAGGCCCGCGAGCGTTTCGCCGATGCGCACCTGCGCCTGGTCCGCCGCCCCCATCCGCGTGTCGAACAGGTGCACGCGATGACCCGCCTGCGCCGCGATCTGCGCGATGCCGGCACCCATCGCGCCGGCGCCGATGACGCCGACTTCGACCGCGCGGGGAAGTGCCTCGGTCATCGCGCTACCGCCCGGTGAAGTGCGGCGGGCGCTTGGCGATGAACGCCGCCACCCCCTCGCGATAGTCGGCGCTGTAACCCAGATCGCGCTGCGTGTCGCGCTCGAGGTCGAGCTGCGCCTCGAGCGTCGCGCCGGTGGCCGCATGCAACGCGCGCTTGGTCGCGGCGAGACCGCGCGTGGGCGCATGGGCGAAGTATTCGAGCAATGCCTCGACGGTGCCATGCAGCTCCGCATCCTCGACGCACTTCCAGATGAGACCCCAGCTCTCCGCAACCTGCGCGGACAGGCGGTCGCCGAGCATCGCGAGTCCCATCGCACGCGCGTCGCCGACGAGCCGCGGCAGGAACCAGGTGCCGCCGGAATCCGGGATGAGTCCGATCTTGCAGAACGCCTGGATGAAGCTCGCGGACTTCGCCGCGACCACGATGTCGCACGCGAGTGCGATGTTGGCGCCCGCCCCGGCGGCCACGCCGTTGACCGCGCACACGACCGGCAGCGGCAGCGCCCGCAGTGCGAGGACCAGCGGCCGGTAGTTCTCCTCGATCGACGCGCCCAGGTCCACCGGCGCTTCGCCCGGCGCGACGGCGCGGTCGGAGAGGTCCTGGCCCGCGCAGAACCCGCGCCCGGCGCCGGTGAGCAGCAGCACGCGCGTGGCCGGGTCGGCCTGTACGCGGCCGAGCGCGTCGCGCAGTTCCGAGTGCATGGCGGACGTGAAGCTGTTGAGGCGGTCCGGGCGGTTGAGCGTGATGCGCGCGATGCCGCCGGCGGATTCGAACAGGATGGATTGGTAGGTCATCGCCATTGCATCACACATGCCGCCGATGCTGCACGACCCGGAAGCGGTTCGCGACATAGGCGGCGTCGGTGAGGGCGGCATTCGCCGCCGGATTGGCGCCCGTTCCGTGGAAGTCCGAGAACGCGGCGGACTGGTTGACGAACACGGCGCCGGTCAGGTTGATCGACAGCGCGACGCCGGCATCCTCGGCGACGTCGATCGCCCGGGCGACGACGGCCTCGTCGGTCGCGTACACCGAGAGCGTCAGCGCACCGTGGCCGCGCACGGCGTCGCGCGCGATCTCGAGGCTCTCGTCCGTCGTCGCGGTGCCGATCACGAACGCGATCGGTCCGAACCATTCGTTCAGGTACGTCGCGCGATCATCGGTGGTGAGCCGCACGATCAGCGGCGTGCGGATCGCCGCGTCGGGATACGTCGGGTGCGTGATCGCCTGCGTGTCGAGCACGACGGTGCCGAGCGAACGCGCCGCCTCGAGCCGCCGCAACACGCCGGCGTTCTGGACGGCGCCGAGAATCTCGACCGCGCGCGCGGGGTCGGACAGCAGCTTCCGGACGGCGTCGGCGATCGCCTGCGCGACCTCGTCGAACGAGAGGTGGCCCGTCGCGGTGTCGATGCCGGCGCGCGGCACGTAGATGTTCTGCGGCGCCGTGCACATCTGGCCCGTGTAGAGCGCGAGCGAGAACGCGATGTTGCGCGCGACCGCGCCGAAGTCGGCGGCGCCGTCGACGATGATCTGGTTGACCCCCGCCTTTTCCGTATACACCTGCGCCTGCCGGGCGTGCTCCTCGAGCCAGCGGCCGTTGGCGGTGCTGCCGGTGAAGTCGATGATGCGCACCTCGGGTCGCAGCGCGAGGCGTTGCGCGATGTCGCCGCCGGCCTCGTGCGCATACAGCGTGACCACGTTCGGATCGAGGCCCGCCTCGGCCAGCACCTCGCGCGCGATCTTCACGGTGATCGCGAGCGGGAGGATGGCCGCCGGATGCGGCTTCACGACCACGGCATTGCCGGTGGCAAGACTCGCGAACAGGCCCGGATAGCCGTTCCAGGTGGGGAACGTGCAGCAGCCGATCACCAGACCCACGCCGCGCGGGACGATGCGGAAGCGCTTTTCCATCCGGATCGGCTCGTTCTTGCCCTGCGGCTTTTCCCAGAGGGAGGACGCCGGCACGCGCGAGAGTTCATCCCACGCGTACGCGACCGCCTCGAGGCCGCGGTCCTGCGCATGCGGGCCGCCGGCCTGGAACGCCATCAGGAACGCCTGGCCGGTGGTATGCATGACGGCATTCGCGATCTCGAAGCTCGCCTTGTTGATGCGGGCGAGGATCTCGAGGCATACACCCGCCCAGACTTCGGGGCCTTCCCTGCGCCACGTATCCTCGGCGCGCCCGACGGCCGCGAACAGCCCGTCGGGATCGGGCTGCGGATAGCGGATGCCGAGCGCATGGCCGTAGGGGGAAACCTCGCCGCCCACGTCGCCGATCGTCGCCGGCTGGGTCAGCGGAAAGCGCTTGCCCAGCAGCGCGTCGAACGCCGCGCGGCCGGCTTCGGCCGCGCCCTCGCCATAGACCTTGGGACTGGCCGACTCCGGATACGCGCTCCAGTACGAGCGCTCGTGGATCGCCGCGACGGCGCGCTCGAGCGTGGCGCGATGGCGTTCGAATAGCGGGTGCGACACGGGATGCTCCTTCCTTGAACTCTGCCGAAACTCTAGCATGCAGCGGGGCGCCAGCGCCTGCAGGCGAAGGAGAGGGCCGTTCCCGAAATCCGTGCGCCGAGCGGGGCACGCCTGGCATCGCGACGGGCTGCGGGTTCGGTTCGCCGCGCTCAGCCCTCGTCGAACGTGATGTGCACGCGGTCGGTGACCGGATAGCTCTGGCAGGCGAGGATGAAGCCACGCTCGACCTCGTAGTCCTCGAGCGCGAAGTTGACATCCATGTCCACCTCGCCCTCGGTCAGCCGGCACCGGCAGGTCGAGCAGACCCCGCCCTTGCACGAGTACGGCATCTCGATGCCGTTGGCGAGGCCCGCTTCGAGCAGGTTGTCCTTCGTGCGGTCGAGCGTGAACGTGCGCGTGGCACCGTCGAGGACGACGGTGACCTCGCAGTCGGTGGCGCCCGGCGCAGGCTCGCGGTGCGCGACGTGCGTGTGCTTCGGGATGCTCGCCGCGAACCGCTCCACCTTGATCTTCGCATCCGGCACGCCGCGCGCCTTCAGCGCGCCGACGACGGCGTCCATCATGCCCTCCGGCCCGCAGACGAAGGTCATGTCGATGGCGGCGAGCGGCACCCAGTGTTCGAGCAGCGCGTCGGCCTTCGCGCGGTCGATCCGGCCATGCAGCAGGTCGATGTCCTGCGCCTCGCGCGAGAGCACGTGCACGAGATTGAAGCGGCCGAGGTTGCGGTCCTTCAGCGCCGCGAGTTCCTCCCGGAACATCACGCTGCCCGACGCCCGGTTCGCGTAGACCAGCGTGAACGCGGAGCGCGGCTCGGCCTCGAGCGTCGACTTGACGATCGACAGGAGCGGCGTGATGCCGCTGCCCGCGGCGAAGCCCAGGTAGTGGCGGGCCTGTTCCGGGGCGAGCGGCGTGTTGAAGTGGCCGAGCGGCGGCATCACGTCGAGCGCGTCGCCCGCCTTGAGCGCTTCGTTCGCCCACGTCGAGAATGCGCCGCCCGGGCATTTCTTGACCGCGATGCGCAACGCGCCATCGGCAACGCCCGAGCAGATCGAGTAGGTCCGGCGCACGTCCTGCCCGCCGAGATCGGTGCGCAGCGTCAGGTGCTGCCCCTGCGCGAACCGGAACTGCTCGCGCAGCGCATCCGGAACGGCGAACGTGATCGCGACGGCATCGCGCGTCTCGCGCTCGACGCGGCTCACCCGCAGCGAATGGAATTTGCTCATCAGTGGGGCTTGAAGTAGTCGAAGGGTTCGCGGCACGCGTCGCAGCGGTACTGCGCCTTGCACGCGGTCGAGCCGAACTGCGACAGCAGCGACGTGCGCGCCGAGCCGCAGCGCGGGCACGGCACGGCAACCCGGGCGCGGCGCAGCGGACTGATGCCGGCGACGTCGATGCGCAGCGCGGCCTGCTGCGGCGGCGCGATGCCGAATGCGGCCAGCTTGGCGCGGGCCGCGGGTGCCAGCCAGTCGGTGGTCCACGGCGGCGACAGCCGCGTGACGAGGTCGACGTCGGGCAGGCCGATGGCCGCGAGACGCTCGCGGATGAGCGTGGCGATGAGCTCGGTGGCGGGACAGCCGGAATAGGTCGGCGTCACCTCGATGCGCAGGCGATCGTCCTGCCACGCAACCGATCGCACGATGCCGAGCTCGACGATCGAGATCGCGGGAACCTCCGGATCGGGTACGCCGGCAAGCGCGTCCCACACGACGTCGAGCGCGGGCGACGCCGTGCCGGTGGCGAGCGCCTCGGCCACCGCGCGATGTTCGTCGGTGACCATCACCAGCGCGCGCCCGGGTAGGCGCGCTGCAGGAACTGCATTTCGGCCAGCAGGTGTCCCAGGTGTTCCGTGTGCACGCCCTGCCGGCCGCCGCGTCCGCCCGAGCCCTGCATCCAGTCGCCCGCCGGCACCGCCAGCGTCGCCTCGGCGAGCACGGCTTCGACCGTGGCGAGCCAGGGCGCCCGCAACGTCGTCGCGTCCGCCGCGATGCCGGCCGCGACGAGCTGCGCGTCGACGTCGTCGGCCATGAACAGCTCGCCGGTGTACGGCCACAGAAGGTCGAGCGCGCGCTGCATCCGCGCGTGCGACTCGTCCGTGCCGTCGCCCAGCCGCACGATCCAGTCGGCGCTGCGCTCCGCGTGGTAGGCGACTTCCTTCGCCGCCTTGGCGGCAATCTCCGCGACCCGCGCATCCGCGGAGCCGGTCAGAGCGGCGAGCAGCAGGCGATGCGCCTGGTCGAAGTAGAACTGGCGCGCCATCGTCTGCGCGAAGTCGCCGTTGCGCATTTCGGCCAGCTGCACGTTGCGGTAGGCGCCGCAATCGCGCAGGAACGCGAGCTCGTCCTCGGTGCGGCCGCGGCCCTTCGCGCGTGCCTCGACCTCGCCCGCGTAGGACAGCCACATCCGCCCCTGTCCCAGCAGGTCGAGCGCGACGTTGGTCAGCGCGATGTCCTCCTCGAGGATCGGCCCGTGCCCGACCCATTCAGAGAGCCGCTGCGCGAGCACGACGTCGGTGTCGCCCAGCCGCAGCAGGTATTCGAACAGCGCGTCGTCGCAACCCGTCGACGCATCCGGCCGGCCCCGCGCTTCGGCGAGCGGCGTCGCGCTCATAGGTGCTTCACTCCCTCGGGCATGGGGAAGAACGTCGGATGCCGGTAGACCTTGTCGTGCGCCGACTCGAACAGCGCGTCCTTCGCGTCCGGGCTCGATGCCGTGATGTCGGCGGAGCGCACGACCCAGATCGACACGCCTTCGTTGCGCCGCGTGTAGACGTCGCGCGCATTCTTCACCGCCAGCGCGGCGTCCGGCGCGTGCAGGCTGCCCACGTGCTTGTGCGCCAGCCCGTGCTGCGACCGGATGAAGATCTCCCACAGCGGCCACTCGTTCGACATCGTCGTCTCCAAAATGCTCGAGGAACAGCCCTTGCGGGGCTGCTCTTGGTGTCGGTTCCCTGACGCCCCCGCCGCTCAATCCGCCGCCCTTGCCGCACGCGCGGCGGCCTTGTTCGCATGGGCGGTCGCGGCGTCGCGCACCCATGCGCCGTCGTCCCACGCCTGCCGGCGCTCGTCCATCCGCTCCCGGTTGCACGGGCCGTTGCCCTTCAGCACCGCCTGGAACTCGCTCCAGTCGATCGTGCCGAAATCGTAGTGGCCGCGCGCGGCATTCCACTTGAGGTCGGGGTCGGGCATCGTGATGCCCAGGAAGTCGGCCTGCGGCACGGTCTGGTCGACGTAGCGCTGGCGCAGTTCGTCGTTGGACAGGAGCTTGATCTTCCACTGCGCGGACTGCGCGCTGTGCACGCTGTCGGCGTCCGGCGGCCCGAACATCATCAACGACGGCCACCACCAGCGGTTGAGCGCATCCTGCGCCATCGCCTTCTGCTCGGGGGTGCCCCGGCACAGCGCAAGCAGGATGTCGTACCCCTGCCGCTGGTGGAACGACTCCTCCTTGCAGATGCGCACCATCGCGCGCGCGTAGGGACCATACGAGCAGCGGCACAGCGGGATCTGGTTCATGATCGCCGCGCCGTCGACCAGCCAGCCGATGGTGCCGATGTCGGCCCACGTCAGCGTCGGGTAGTTGAAGATCGACGAGTACTTGGCGCGGCCCGCATGCAGGTCGGCGACCAGCGCGTCGCGCGAGACGCCCAGCGTCTCCGCCGCCGCATACAGGTAGAGACCGTGCCCGCCCTCGTCCTGGACCTTGGCCATCAGGATCGCCTTGCGCGACAGCGTGGGCGCGCGCGTCACCCAGTTGCCTTCGGGCAGCATGCCGACGATCTCCGAATGCGCATGCTGCGAAATCTGCCGGACCAGCGTGCGCCGGTACGCGTCGGGCATCCAGTCGGTCGGCTCGACCTTGATGTCGGCGTCGATGCGCTGCTGGAACGCCTGCTCCTGCGGGGACAGTTCCGCCAGCGCGCGAACCTTCGCGAGCCCCGTATCGACCATTTGCGCATACATCGGCGTTCCTCCTTGCCCGCTCGCGCGGCGGCTGCAGGCTCCGCGCGGCTCCGCCGTCGCGCGGTTCCGGGATCGGACCTGCATGCGCGCGCGTGGCGCCAGCGCGCGACTATATGATACAGTTTTCCGATGCGTCAAGAGAATCCTGTATCAGGTTCGACGGCCGCCCGCGGGAAGCCGGTCCGCGCCAATCCGGGCATCGCGCGCTGGATCGCCCGCGCGCTCGCGGCCGACCCGCCGCGCGCGAAATCGCTGATCGTCACCGTCTGGGGCGACGCCCTCGTGCCGCACGGCGGGGCGGTCTGGCTGTCCGGGCTGATCCGGCTCATGGCGCCCTTCGGCATCAACGACCGGCTGGTGCGCACGAGCGTGTTCCGGCTGGCGCGCGACGGCTGGCTCGCCGCCGAGAGCCACGGGCGAACGAGCCGCTACCGCCTGACGCGGGAGGGCGCGCGCCGGTTCGACGACGCGTACCGACGCATCTACGAGCGACCCGCGGAGGATTGGCACGGCGAGTGGGAACTGGTGCTGGTCGACGGCGTGTCGGCCGCGCGGCGAGCGGCACTGCGCGACGAACTGGCGTGGGCCGGCTTCGGCGAACTCGCCCCCGGCAACCTCATCCGACCGCGCGAGCCGGGACGCCCTCTGCCGTCGATCCTCGCCGCCCCCGGCATCGCCGACCGCGTCTTCATTGCGCAGGCGACCGATCTCGCGGGCCAGCGCCCGCTCGCAGCCGCCGCGGACCGGGCCTGGGACCTGGACGACCTCGCCGCGCATTACCGTCGCTACCTGCAGCGCTTCGGCGCCGTGATCGAACGCTTCCGCACCGACGACGCGCACGACCCCGAGCAGTGCTTCGTCGTGCGCACGCTCCTCATCCACGCCTACCGGCGCGTGCTGCTGCGCGATCCGCTGCTGCCTGCCGCGCTGCTGCCGCTCGATTGGCCGGGCGCGGCCGCGAATGCCCTGTGCCGCGACTTCTACCGGCTCACGCACCGCTCCGCGGAACGGCACCTCGCCGCCTGCCTCACCGAGCGCGGCGAGTCGTGGCCGCCCGCGAACGCGGCGTTCCGCGAGCGCTTCGGCGGCCTCCCGCCCGCCTGAATCGGCCGCGGTGCGGCTCGCGCTGGCTTGCCGCGGGCCGCGAATGCCCGACAATGGCGGCATGCGCCCGGCCCTTCCTTCCCCGGCCTCCCCATGGTCGCCGCCGCGCGGTTGGCGCGAACGCATGCTGCCCGCGCGACCGACCGCCACGCTGGTCGCGGCCTTCGTCGCGCTCTACGTGCTGCTCGACTGGGTCAGCTTCATCGACCCGCTGGGGCCGCTGCGTCTCACGCCGTGGAATCCGCCTCCGGGACTCTCGCTGTTCCTGCTGCTTCGGTACGGATTCGCGCTGGCGCCCTGGCTGTTCGTGGCGGCCTTCCTGTCCGAAGTGCTGGTCCGCAGCGTGCCGGCGCCATGGCCGCTGATCTTCGGCGCGTGCGCGATGCTGGCGGGCGGCTACGCCGGGCTGGCCTGGCTGCTCCGCCGCCGCCTGCGTTTCGACCCCGCGTTCCTGACGCTGCGCGACGTGACGGTGTTCGGCGCGGCCACGGCGAGCGCCACGCTGGTGATCGCGCTCGCGTACATCGGCCTCTTCACGCTGGGCGGCGTCGTGCCACCGGACATGTTCGCGCGCAGCGTCGCGCAGTTCTGGATCGGCGATTTCATCGGCATCGTCGTCACCACGCCGCTGCTGCTGGTCGCGCTGCGCGCGCCGGAGGCGGCGCGCCCCCGCTCGCGCGGAGAGGGGCTGCTGCAGACAGGGGTCGTCGTCGCCGCGCTGGTGCTCGTGTTCGCGTCGGGCGTCGGCCAGGAATTGAAACTCTTCTATGTGCTGTTCCTGCCGCTCATCTGGATCGCGATGCGTCGCGGGCTTGCCGGCACCACGATCGCCATACTGGTGGTGCAGATCGGCCTCATCGCCGCGCTGCTGTTCGGCGGCCATGCGCCCGGCGAGGTGCTGGACTTCCAGTTCCTGATGCTGACCCTCGCGCTGGCCGGCATGTTCCTCGGCGTGACGGTGGACGAACGGCGCGCGGCCGAACGAAGCCTGCGCGACAAGCAGGCGGAACTCGACCGCAGCCTGCGCGCCGCGGCGGCGAGCGAACTCGCCTCCACGCTCGCGCACGAGTTGAACCAGCCGTTGTCGGCGATCGGGACGTACGCGCGGGCCGCGCAGATCCTGCTCGACCGTGGCGACGCCGACCAGCGAACTGCCGGACACGATGCGCAAGGTCGTCGCCGAGTCGGTCCGCGCGGCGACCGTGGTGCGCCGGCTGCGCGAATTCGTGCGCTCGGGCGCCGTGCGGCAGGAGCGGTTGCCGACGGCGGGGTTGCTCGAAGACGCCGCCACTGCCGCGCAGGCGCGCGCGCAGCAGCATCACGTGCTGCTGACGGTCGTGACCGCGGCGGACCTGCCCGACGTGCTGGGCGACCGCGTGCAACTGGAGACGGTCCTCCACAATCTGATCGCCAACGCCATCGACGCCGTCAAGGCGCAGCCGACCGGACGGGTCGTGCGCGTGTCGGCGGTCCGTCACGACGACACGCAGCTGCGGCTGTCCGTCGCGGACGAGGGGCCCGGCATCGCGGCGGAAATGTCCGACACGCTGTGGGAACCTCTGGCGACCAGCAAGACCGAAGGCTTGGGACTGGGACTCGCGATCAGCCGGACCATCGTCGAAGCGCACGGTGGTCGCCTGTGGCTCGAGCCCAGCGCGCGCGGCGCATGTTTTTGCCTTACCCTTCCGGCTGCGACCTGATGCGGCCTCCCCGTACCCCAACCGAGCGACCTTCATGCCGACCCGCCTGACCATTCACATCGTCGACGACGACGATGCCGTTCGCGATTCCCTGTGTCTGCTGTTGCGCCTCCACGGTTACGCGCCGCGACCGTGGCCTTCCGGCGACGCATTCCTCGCCGCGCCGGACGTCGATCCGGCGGCCGCAGCGGCCGTCGTGCTGCTCGACCTGCGGATGCCGGGGCGCAGCGGCGCGCAGGTACAGGCCGACCTCGCCGCACGCGACGTGCACTGGCCCGTCATCATGCTCACCGCGCACGGCGACGCCGGGTCGGCGCGCAATGCGCTGAAGGCGGGCGCGCTCGACTTCATCGAAAAGCCGGTCGACGAAGCCGTGCTGCTGTCCGCACTCGAGAACGCGGCGGACGTCGTGGCGGCGGCCGAACAGGGCGCCGCCCGCAAGCTCGACACGGAGCGACGGCTCGCGCGGCTCACGCCGCGCGAACGCGAGGTCTTCGCGATGGTCGTTGCCGGACGCCATAACCGCGAAATCGCGGCGGCGCTGGAGATCAGTCCCCGCACCGTCGAGGTGTACAAGGCGCGCCTCATGGACAAGCTCGACGTCGAGCGCCTGCCCGACCTCATCCGGCTCTCGCTCGACGCCGACGACGCCTGACGCGCGTCCCACGATCGCGGCAGGGCGGACGCTGCGTCCGGACGGGGCGGCCACCGACGCGCCGCGCTGCGACGTCATCGGTACTTCGTCCTGGCGCATGCGCTCGTGCGCTTCGAGGGAGGGACCGGGTCCGGCCCGTGCCGCCGGCGCAGGGTCGCCGCGATAAGGGTATCGCGTACGTGCCAGGCCGTACGGCCGTCGCGAATGCGCAAGCCCCCTCGCGCTGCGTAACCTGAGGCTCTGCGCTGCCGGCGCCGACGCGCCTCCCCGCGCCGCTCACGTTCGCCTTCTTCCGTCAGGACGCCACGCGCGACTGCGCCGCCCGGCCAAGCCATGTCTCCCTCCTGCGATTCCGCAGGTTCGCCGCCGCAGCGATGTGGCGGTTTTTTTTGCGAGGCGCCCCAGGCGCTGTGCGGGGTGGCGCCGCGGCGCAACCTCCCCGCAACGTCCGGCGACGTCAGGCCAGAATCCTGGCCGCGTCACCGGACCCGCGCATGCCCGTGCCAACGCGGCGGGCGGTCCGTGCCGCGAGTTGCGCGGCCCCCCGGCGCCGCAACGGTCGCGATCGCCGCCGATTCCGGCGCCGGCGCCCGCGCTCCGGGCTACCGCACCGGCCCGGGAGGACCGAGCCCGGCCGGCGCGTCGCCAGGCGGTGGCGCCGCCAGCGCGTCGAAACGTTCCTGCATGAACTCCGCAGCGAATGGATCCCCGGCCGCCACCGTGTCGTCGGCGGCTTCCGTGTCCTCCTCCCACGAGTAGCGCTTGCGCGGCGGCACGTCGCGCCGGCGCAGCGCAATCGCGCAGACGACGCCGGTCACCGCTGCCGCGAGATGCGTCTCCCACGAAACCCCGTACTTGATGGGCAGCACGCCCCAGACCAGCGCGCCGTACATGAACGCCACGAGCATCGACGCGGCGATCGCGCGGCGGTCGCGGCGGAGCAGCCCGGCGACGAAGATGTAGCTGACAAGGCCGTAGACCAGTCCGCTCGCGCCGATGTGCACCGAGTCGCGGCCGAAGAACCACACGGCGATGCCGGGCGCGAGATAGACGGCGGGCAACACGTAGCGCGACGAGTCCGGGTACAGGTGCAGGAGCGCGGTGCCGGCGACGATCAGCGGCAGCGCGTTCGACGCGAGATGCGCGAGGTCGGCATGGAGCAAAGGTGCGGTGACGATGCCGAAGAGGCCCGCGATGTCGCGCGGATGCACGCCGAAGCGCTGGAGTCCCATGCCGAGCGCCGCGCTCATCCCGTGGACGATCGCGAGCACGGCAACGAAGGCAAGCGCGACGATCGCCGCCGCACGGAAATTCTCGCGTGCATCGCGGGATTCGGTGAACGTCGGGTCGGGGGCGTGGATGTGCATGGGGGGACGCGCGCGGGCGTCCGGCGGAACTCGGGACCGTCATCCTATGGTCGGGGGCGCTGCGCCGGATTTCAATACGAGTCCAACCTTCTATAATTTGCCCGACGACCGCGCGGTGCCCCGCCGGACCCATTCGAGGGAGACGACATGCTGTGCACGCTGGTGGGATCGCGCTATTTCGGCGCCACGGTGTTCGAGGCGCTCCGCCAGGACGGCGCCACGATCGCGCAGGTGGTGGCCCCCGCCGCCGACGACCGCCTGGCGCTCGCGGCCAAGGCGGCGGGCGTACCCGTGCACATCCTCGAGAATCCGAAGATCGTCCCGGGCGAGGCCATTGCGGAAGGCACCGGCCTCATCGTCGCCGCGCATACGCACGCGCGCGTGAGCAACGAGGCGCTCGCGCGCTCGACGCTGGGCGGTGTCGGCTACCACCCGTCGCTGCTGCCGCGGCATCGCGGCATCGCGGCGGTCGAATGGACGATCCTCGAGGGCGACCCCATCGCCGGCGGTTCCGTCTATCACCTGGCCGACGGCTGGGACGCGGGCGCCGTCGCCGCGCAGGACTGGTGCTTCGTCGGCAAGGGCGAAACGGCGCGCGAACTCTGGGAGCGCGCGTTGGCGCCCATGGGCCTGAAGCTGCTCGCACAGGTCGTGCGGCACGCGCGCGAGCACGGCACCATCCCCGCCTTCAAGCAGGACGACCGGTTCGCGACGCGCGCACCGATGATCCGTCGCACCGTTTCTCTCACCGAAGGGGCGCAAGCCATGATCACGTCGCTCGTCGTCACTGTCGTCGGCCCGGACCGGCCCGGCATCGTCAGCCTCATCTCCGCCAAGGCGCAGGGTTTCGGCGCGAACTGGGCCGGCAGCCGCATGTCGAGCATCGCCGGGCAGTTCGCGGGCATCGTGCACTTCGAGGTCGCGCCGGACCAGGCGGACCTGCTGTCCGAGGCGCTGCGCGGCCTCGAATCGCCGGACCTGCACGTCGTGATCGTGCGGAGCGACGGCGGCAAGGCGCCCGAGGGACGGCGCATCGTCCGGCTCGAACTGGTCGGCCACGATCGGCCGGGCATCGTGCGCGACCTCTCGAGCGCGCTCGCCCAGCGGGGCGTGAGCATCGAGGAACTGCACACGGAGATCGTCAGCGGCGCGATGTCCGCCGAACACCTGTTCAAGGTGAAGGCGGAGTTGCTGGTGCCGAAGAACGTGACCAACGAGACGGTCCGGCAATCGCTCGAGGCGCTCGCCAACGAGATGATGGTGGACATCGCGCTGGGCGGCGGCGGATCGCCGTCGTAGTCGGCGCGGGTCTCGACCCGCGCGCAGTGTCGGCACCGCGCTCCGGTCGGGCCGACGCAATGCAGCATGACGCGCCTGCGCAGTGCGTTTGCGGCTGCGGCGGCGACGCGGCGCGATGTGGCCATGGTCACCGGTGCTTTCCCGCGCTGCAGCACCGCTCACCCGGACACCCGCGGCAGCCGGTCGGCGAGTCGCCACGCTCGCGTGCGAATATTCGCGCTGCGCCTGTCAATGCGCCGCCATTTGGATTAGTCTTTGATTCTCCAGCCGGACAGGCGCTGGACGTCGCGCAAGTACTCATCCAGAGGAGCGAACATGAAAACAGGGAAACGCGCTGCATTCGCAATCGGGGCGCTCGCCACATTGCTGCCATTCGGAGGGGGCGCCGCGGAAGCGCGGTCCGTCGAACCCGCTGTCTCCGTCATCAGCACCAGTACGTCCATCGACGGCGCAATCGATGCCGCGTTGAAAGTGCAGATTGCCGGAGGCAACCTGACCGAAGCCAGCGCCGCGATCTTTCGCGAGCAACTCCAGATTCAGTTCCAGTCGCTCTCGGCTGCGGCGCAGAAGAAGATCCTCGCCGCGACCACTGCCGCGACGGCTCCGAACGGTATCGTCGACGTCATCTCGATGTTGCGGGCGGCGAGCCGGGCCGACGTCGAGCAGGTGCTCGCGGACATCAAGGCGGAGCAAACCAGCGCGGTGCCCCAGGGCATCCAACCCAAGCTCGGCCTGTCGTCGCCTGACCGGGTCTTCGTCGGACTCCCGGGCCCGTGCCGGGTGACCGACTCGCGCAATACGGCGCCGCTGGCCGCCGGCACCGGACGGCAGATCTACGCACTCGACACCGGCCTGTTCGCGTACTCGTGGGCATCCGACCAGGGCGGTACCGGCAATTCGGTGACCGGCAACTGCATTGGCTCCAATTTCTTCGGCTCCGCGACCATTCCGTCGGCCGTCGTGGCCACCGTGACGGTCGTCAACACGACGTCGACGGGCGCGCTGCAGGCATGGAATGGCGGCACCACGCTCTCCGGTGGCGCGGTGATCGTGTGGAATGCGGGCGATCGGGCCGCGAACACGACGGTGATTCCACTGGATCGAGGCATCACCGCCTATCCGGGCAGCGGCTTCAAGCGCGACTTCGCCGTCTACAACAACTCGTTCGCCCAGATCGACTACGTCGTGGACGTGATCGGGTACATGATCGAGAACACGGCGACTGCCCTTGATTGCACGACCGTCACCAGCGCGCCGTTCAACATTGGTGCGAACGCAAATCTCAGTGGATCGGCGCCTGCATGCGCGGCCGGCTTCACGCGGACCTCGACCAGCTGCTTCCCCTCCAACTATGCCGTCCACCTGGTCGGAGTCAGCGCGAGTACCTGCTACTTCCAGAACACCAACGCAGGGGCATACACGTTCACCGCAAGCTCCGTCTGCTGCCGCGTGCCGGGCCGCTGACAAGCGCGAAATTGCACGACCCGTGCCCGCGCCGAAGTTCGGCGCGGGCATTTTTTCGACCCGCGCACGCCGCGCGGCGTGGACAGCCGCGGGACCACCTCGCGCCCGCGCAGCGCATTGGCTATTCCACGATCTGCTGCAGCATGTACAACCGCTGGTAGGTTCCGTCCTCGATCGCCATCAGCTCGTCATGCGTTCCCGCTTCGGCGATCCGTCCGCGATTGAGCACGACGATGCGGTCCGCCGCGCGGATCGTCGACAGCCGATGCGCGATCGCGATGACCGTCGTGCGCCCGTGCAGCATCGCCAGCGCCGCCTGCACGCGCTGCTCGGTCTCGCTGTCGATCCGCGACGTGGCCTCGTCGAGGAACAGGATCCGCGGCTGGCCGGCAAGCGCCCGCGCCACCGCGATCAGCTGCTTCTCGCCTGACGACAGCCGTGCGCCGCCCTCCCCCAGCGGCGTCGCGTACCCGCGTTCGAGCCGCTCGATGAATTCGTGCGCGCGCGCGGCCCGCGCGGCAGCCACGATCGCGTCCTCGGGCAATCCGCGGCCCATGTCGATGTTCTCGCGCGCGTCGGCGGCCAGCAGGAACGGCTCCTGCGGCACGAGCCCGACGTCCGCCCGGAACGCGGCGTCGCCGATCTGCGCGAGCGGGATGCCGTCGATCTCGATGCGGCCCGCCTGCGGCACGTAGAAGCGCAGCAGCAGCGACAGCAGCGTCGACTTGCCGCTGCCCGTGTGGCCGACGATGCCGACGAACGACCCCGCGGGAATCGCGAGCGACACGTCGTGGAGCACCGGCTGCGCGGCGTCGTATCCGAACGTCACGTCCGCCAGCTCGACGCGGCCGGCGCCGACGTGGCGGCTCGCCGCCGCCGGCGGCACCTGCGCCTCCGCCAGCAGCGTGTTCACCCGCGCGGCCGCGATCACCGACTGCTGCAGCAGCGAGAACTGCATCGTGATCTGGGTCAGCGGCTCGACGACGCGCGCGATGTACGCGATGAACGCGTAGATGAGCCCCACCTCGACGCCGGCGAGCTGCTGCGTGCCGATCGCCGTGATGATCCCGACGATCAGCATGATGTTGACGAAGTCGAGCGCCGGCCGCAGCAGCCAGGCGTTGGCGCGGACCTCGCCCATCCGCGCCGTGTACTGCGCCTCGTTGGTGCGCGCGAAGCGCTCGGAGAACCGGGTGACGGCCGACATCGCCTGCAGCACGCTCATGCCCGCGATGCCCTCGGCCATCTGCGCATTGATGTCGCTGCGCAGCTCGCGCGAGCGCGCCACCGCCGCGGCGGAGAGCCGCTGGTAGCCGAACACGATGCCGACGGTCGCCGGGACGAGCAGCAGCACGATCAGCATGAGCCGCCAGTCGAGCCACAGCATCGCCACCAGCACGCCGAAGAGCACGGTCAGGCCAAGCAGCAGCTCGAACAGCACCTGCGTGTAGAGCTGGCGCACCGCTTCGGTATCGTTGGTGATCCGGCTCACCAGCTGCCCGGTGATCGCGCGGTCGAAGTAGCTCATCGGCAGGCGCAGCACGTGCGTGTACACGCGTTCGCGCAGCCGCTGCACCGACCGTGTCGACAGGCCGGCGAGCCTGACGATCTGCAGCGTAGCGGATGCCGGTGGCGCACCAGCCGGTCACGAGATAGCCGCCGACCAGCAGCGCGATCATCGCGAGGTTCGCGTCGCGTGGCAGCAGATAGCCGTCGATGAGCCGCTTGCCGAAGATGGGGCCCGCGGCTTCGAGCAGGCCCGCGACCGCGAGCCACAGCGTCGCCTGGACGATGTGCCGCCGGTCCGGCCGCGCCGACTGCCACAGCAGCGACAGCGCCGCGCGTCGGTCGCGCGCGCCGACGCGCGGGCCGCGGGTCGCGCCCGCGTCGTCAACGTCGGAAGGCAGCGACTCGGCCGTCACCTAGCTTTCCTCCAGCGTGGCTTCGAGCTGCTGGTAGCGCCATTGCGCCGCGTACCAGCCGTCCTGCGCGAGCAGGCTCGCATGCGTGCCCCGCTCGGTCACGCGTCCGTCCCGCAGCACGATGATGAGGTCGGCATCGGCGACCGCCGAGAGCCGGTGGCTCGCGATCATCGCCGTGCGTCCGGCCCGCGCCGTGCGCAGATGCGCCAGGATGCGCCCCTCGGTGCCCGTGTCGACGGCGGACAGCGCATCGTCGATCAGCAGCAGCGGCGCATCGCGCAGGAGCGCGCGCGCGATCGCGACACGCTGCCGCTGTCCGCCGGAGAGCGTGACGCCGCGCTCGCCGACGAGCGTCTCGTAGCCGCGTTCGAAGCGGGCAATGTCGGCGGTGAGGTCGGCCATCCGCGCCACGCGCTCGATCTCGGCGCGGCTCGCGTCCGCGCGGGCCAGCGCGATGTTGTCGGCGATCGTCGCCGAGAACAGGAACGCCTCCTGCGGCACCCACGCGACGCCCGAGCGCAGTGCGGCCAGCGTGAATTCGGGAAGCCGATGCTCGCCCCACCAGATCGCCCCCGACTGCGGCGCATCGTGGCGCAGCATCAGGTGCAGCAGCGTCGACTTGCCCGAGCCCGTCGGCCCGACGATGCCGAGCGTCTGTCCGGGCGCGAGTTCGAAGTCCACGTCGGCGAGTGCGAACGGGCGCGATCCGGCGTCGGCGTCCGCCCGCCAGCCGGCGGGTACGCGAACGACACGCGCTCGCAGCGCAGCGCGCCTGCCGGCGATCGTCGCGATCGTGCCGTGGTCGTCCACCGACAGCGGTATCTGCAGCAGCGGATCGAGGCGCGCCCACGCCGCCTTGCCGCGCTCGACGAGCGACAGCACCCATCCCGCCGCGAACATCGGCCAGATGAGCTGGCCCAGGTACATCGTGAATGCGGTGAGCGCCCCGATCGTCAGCGAGTCCTGCCAGACGAGCCAGCCGCCGACGCAGAGCGTGAGCGCTGCGGCCAGCGTCAGCGTGAGTCCCACGGCGGGTTCGTACGCCGCCTCCCAGCGCTGCGCGTCGTAGCCGGCCGCGGCCGCCGACGCCGCGCGCGCCGAGAACTCCTGCGCCGCACGGCCTTCCAGTCCCAGTGCGCGCAGCGTGCGCACCGCCGCCACGGTCTCCTGCACGTGTTCGTTCAACGTCGAGAACCGGTCGAGCGAGCGCCGCCACGCCTCGTGCACGTGGCCGGAGATCTTCCAGAACGACCACGCCATGAACGGGAACGGGAGCAGCGCGACGAGACCCAGCCGCCAGTCGACGCCGAGCGTCATCATCGCGACGACCAGCACGAGCGTCAGCGTGCCGTCGAACCCGGCGAGGAACGCCTCGCCGGCCGCCATCTCGACGGCGTCCACGTCGTTCGTGGCGAGCGCCATCAGGTCGCCGGTGCGCTGGCGGTGAAAGAACGACGGGCCTTGCGCGGCCAGCCGGTCGTAGAGCCGGCGGCGCAGTTCGACGCCGAGCTGGAACGCCGCGCTGAACAGCGCAAGCCGCCAGCCGACGCGCAGGAAGTAGATCGCACTCGCCATCGCGATCAGGATCGCGATCTCGCGCCACAGCGCGGCGCCGGCCATCTGGCCCGCGACGAGGCCGTCGATGATCCGGCCGATGCGGCGCGGAATGAACACCGTGAGCACCGCGATCGCGACGAGCATCGCACCGGCACCCGCATACGCGGGCCAGTGACGGCGGGCAAAACCGGCGACGAGCTGGAACAGGGTCACGGGAACGGGGCGATGGCGGCCGCGGCGTCCGCATTCGCGCGGCGGCCCGCCATTGTAATGGCGCTGCCCGTCAGGCGGCGGGCACGTGAATCTCGAAACGCGCGCCGCCGTCCTCTGCCTGCCCGATCACGAACCGTCCGGCATGCGCGAGCGCCACCTCGTGCACGATCGCGAGACCCAGGCCCGCGCCGCCATCCTGCGCGTGATCGCCGCGATGGAAGCGCAGCACGACACGATCGCGCTCGGCCGGCACGATGCCGGGCCCCGAATCCTCGACGACGATGGCCGGACCCGGCAGCAACCGCACGGCGACCGTCACCCGTGCCCCCTTCGGACAGTACTTGAGCGCATTGTCGAGCAGGTTGTTGAGCGCCTCGGCCAACAGCGCCGCGTCGACCTCGACCATGGCGTGCGCGGACGTCTCGTCGAAGCCCAGGTCGATGCCCGCCGCGACCGCGGCCGGCACCCATTCGCGCGCCGTGTCGAACGCGAGATCGTAGAGTTCGGTCCGCGTGCGGAACACCCCGGACTGCGCCTCCGGCTCGGCGCGCGACAGCAGCAGCAGCTGGTTCGCGAGCCGTGTCGCACGGTGGACCGCCGAGCGCAGCTCCAGCACCGCGGCGCGCATGTCGTCGACGTTGCCGCAATGGAGCGCCTGTTCGGCCTGCAGGTTGAGCGCGGTCAGCGGCGTGCGGAGCTGGTGCGCGGCATTCGCGATGAACGCGCGGTGCGCGAGCGCGGCCGAGTCGAGCTTCGCGATCATCGCGTTCAGCGCCTCCAGCAGCGGCTGCATCTCGGCCGGCATGTCCTCGCCCGACACGGCGGCGAGCTTGCGGTAGCTGACGTCGCGCAGCGTCTTGGACAGCGCGTGGATGCGCTCGGTCTGCACGAAGATCGTCCGGTAGGCGAGCCAGCCGGCGACGACGAGCAGCACGACCTGCGGCAGCCAGACGGTGAGCAGGATCTCCTCCGTCAACAGGTCGCGCTTGTGCGTGGTTTCGCCGACGACGACCGTCACCGCCTCGCCCACCGGCGGCAGCGGCGGCTCCAGCACCACCCAGCGCATGGGCTCGGCGTCCTGCACGGCGTCGAAGAAGCGCACATGGTAGAGGCGGTCCTCCCGCCGGCCGTGCAGCGGCACGTCGCGGCCGGCGACGATTCCCGAGAGTGCGCCTTCCACGCGGAACACGACGCGGTCCTCGGAATCCCACTCGAACATCTCCTGCGCAACGCGCGGCAGGTCGAGCGCGGCGAGCCCGCCTTTCATCCGCACCTGCTGCGACAGCGTCTGCGCGGAATCGTAGAGCCAGCGGTCGTAGACGCGGTCCGCGTAGTGCCGCGCCGCCCACGCCGACACCGCGCCGCTGATCGCGAACAGCAGCAGCATCGGCAGCGCGAGCTGCGTGACGAGCCGGAAGCGGAGGCTCTCCCCGGGCTTCGGCATCTTCACGCGTTCGCGCCTTCCTGGCCGCTTCGCACCTGCCGCAGCAGGTAGCCGAAGCCGCGCACGGTGACGATCTCCACGTCGTTGCCCTGGATCTTGTTGCGCACGCGGTGAATGTAGACTTCGACCGTCTTCTCGACGATATCCTCGTTGCGTTCCGCCAGCGACTCGGCGAGCTGCGGCTTGGTCACGACGCGGCCGGCGTTCTTCATGAGCCGCTGCAGTACATGGAGCTCGCGCGGCGTGAGCCCCACGTCGCCGGCACGGCCGAACACGCGCGTCTCGTCGGCCAGCAGCCGCAGCGTGCCCAGCACGAGGTCCTGCGGCCGTTCGCGCCCGGAACGGCGCAGCACGGCACGGATGCGCGCATCGAGCTCGGCGACGTCGAAGGGCTTGACGATGTAATCGTCGGCTCCCGCCCGCAGCCCGCCGACGCGCTCGTGCTGCTCGTCGCGCGCCGTCAGGCAGATCACCGGCAGCAGGTCGCCCTGTGCCCGCAACTCGCGCAGCACGTGCGACCCGTCGCGGTCGGGCAGGCCCAGGTCGAGGAGCATGAGCCCGGGGGCCCACGCCTGCGCGAGCGCAAGCGCGTCCGCCGCGGTGCCCGTGGTGCGCAACGCGTAACCCAGACGGCCGAGCTCCCCTTCGAGCAGCCGGCAGATGTGCGGGTCGTCCTCGACGACCAGGATTCGTATCGGCACGAGCGCGAATGTACGCCTATCCGGGTCCCGTGGTTCCGCCTGGCATGCGCCGCCCTGCGCATTGAAAGCGAATTGAAAGCTTGCGCACCTATGCTGACCGAAGCGTCACGAAGCGACCGCGAACGACGGCCGCCAGCGTGCCTGCCGCGGCCACGCACCGTCGTCCACGCGTCCGGTCCGGTTCATGGGGGAGTCGCCGTGCCGTCGATTCGCAATCCGAAGGACTTCTGGGCCGGCGTGCTGTTCGTGTGCCTTGGCATTTTCGCGCTGGTCGTGGGGTCCAATTACACGCTGGGCACGGCCGCGCGCATGGGCCCCGGCTACTTCCCGCGCATCCTGGGCCTCCTGCTGATCGGGCTCGGGACGATCATCGCCGCCAACGGGCTGCGCGGCTTCGGCGAGGCGATCCCCGGGTGGAAGTGGCGGCCGACGCTGATCGTGCTGGGGAGCGTCGTGCTGTTCGGGATGATCGTCGCCACCGTCGGCATCGCCCTTTCCACCGTGGTCCTCATCATCAGCGCGGGCACGGCGAGCCGCGAATTCCGCTTCCGGGAGACCCTGATCTCCAGCGTGCTGCTGGCGGCGCTCGCGACCGGGGTGTTCGTGGTGGGGCTGCACCTGCAGTTGCCGATCTGGCCCACGTGGTTCGACCGGTGAGCCGCTGAGTGGAACTCCTCAATCACCTCGCCCTCGGCTTCTCGGTCGCGCTGACCCCGATCAACCTGTTCTACGCGCTGATCGGCTCGCTGCTCGGCACGCTCATCGGCGTGCTGCCCGGCATCGGACCGGTCGCGACGATCGCGATGCTGCTGCCGACGACGTACGCGCTGCCGCCGGTCTCGGCGCTGATCATGCTGGCGGGCATCTACTATGGTGCGCAATACGGCGGCTCCACGACGTCGATCCTGCTCAACATGCCGGGCGAGGCGTCGTCGGTGGTCACCTGTCTCGACGGGCACCAGATGGCGCGCCAGGGCCAGGCGGGCGCGGCGCTCGCGACTGCCGCGCTCGGCTCGTTCTTCGCCGGAACCGTCGCGACGATCCTGGTGGCCGCCGTATCGATACCGCTGTCGGAGGTCGCGCTCAAGTTCGGCCCCGCCGAGTATTTCTCGCTGATGGTGCTGGGCCTCATCGGCGCCGTCGTGCTGGCGAGCGGGTCGCTGGTCAAGGCGATCGCGATGATCGTCACGGGCCTGCTGCTCGGCATCGTGGGCACCGACGTCAACTCCGGCGCGCAGCGCTTCGCGTTCGGGATTCCCGAACTGTCGGACGGCATCGGCGTCGTCGGTGTCGCGATGGGGCTCTTCGGCTTCGCCGAGATCATCACGAACCTCGAGTCGACCGAAAAACGCGAACTGGTCACCAGCAGGGTGTCCGGTCTCTGGTTAACGAAGGAGCAGTTCCAGGCTGCATGGCCCGCAGTTCTCCGCGGCACGGGCCTGGGTTCCGTCCTCGGTATCCTCCCCGGGGGCGGGGCCATGCTGTCCTCCTTCGCTTCTTACACGATCGAGAAGAAGATCGCGAAGGACCCGTCGCGCTTCGGCAAGGGTGCAATCGAAGGCGTGGCGGGACCCGAGGCGGCGAACAACGCGGGGGCGCAGACGTCGTTCATTCCGCTGCTCACGCTGGGCATCCCGGAAAACGCCGTGATGGCGATGATGGTCGGCGCGATGACCATCCACAACATCCAGCCCGGCCCGCAGGTGATGACGTCGAATCCCAGCCTGTTCTGGGGACTCATCGCGTCGATGTGGGTCGGCAACCTGATGCTGGTCGTGCTGAACCTGCCGATGATCGGCATGTGGATCAAGCTGCTGACGGTCCCGTACCGGCTCCTCTACCCGGCGATCCTGCTGTTCTGCGCCATCGGCGTCTACACGGTCAACAACACGTCGGTCGACGTGATCATGACCGCGTTCTTCGGCTTCGTCGGCGTGCTGTTCGTGAAGCTGGGCTGCGAGCCCGCGCCGCTGCTGCTGGGCTTCGTGCTGGGGCCGATGATGGAGGAAAACCTGCGCCGCGCGATGCTGCTGTCGCGCGGCGACCCGACGGTGTTCGTCACGCGACCGATCTCGGCGGTGATGCTCGGCGCCGCGGTGCTGCTGATCCTCGTGATCACGCTGCCCAACATCCGGAGGAAGCGAGAGGAAGCGTTCACGGAGGAGTAGCGCGGAGATGTCCGTGCAGCCGGCGCGTTGCTCTTGCCGCGCGGGCGCGCCGCTGCGGTGGCTTCGGTCACGAGCCCCTCGCCCGAACCCTCTCCCCGCACGCGGGGAGAGGGGGAAGTCATGCAGGCATCCAGGAACGGGCGGGCAACGGCGCATCAGTGGCGTCGCTTGCCGCACGGTTCGTGCGCCGCGTGCACTCGACTCCCTCTCCCCGCTTGCGGGGAGAGGGCTGGGGTGAGGGGCTGCGCGCGTGAAGATGAAAGCGTGCGGGCAGCAGCGCGCGCCCCCCGGCAACTAGCGCGTCCCGGCCGCCGAATCCGGCGCCAGCACGATCCCCGCCCCCGGCGTCTGCAGCGACACGAGCGTTTCGGATCCGGTCGCGGCAACCACCAGCGGACTCAAGCGCCGCATGCGCGCGGAACCGAAGAACGTCGCGAACGGTACGTCGAGCGCGTCGCGGCCGGTGCCGATGCGGATGAGGTCGGACAGCGGCACGAGGCCGGTGGCGTCGAACAGGTGCCATTGACCGTCGAGGTACACCTCGACGATCGCGTGGAAGTCCGGCGGCGGCTGGCTGTAGCGCGTGTACGCGGTGACGAAGCGCGCCGGAATGTTGAGCGCGCGGCACAGCGCGATCATCAGGTGCGCGAAATCGCGGCACACCCCGGCGCGATTGGCGAGCACGTCGCGCGCGCCATAACTCAAGCTCGACGAGCCGACGATGTAGTCGACGTTCGCATGCACCCAGTCGCAGATCGCCTGCACGCGGCCGTAGCCCGGGGGCAGCGCCTGGAAGCGCCGGCATGCGAACGCGAAGATCGCCTCGACCTCGCAGTAGCGGCTGGTCTGCACGTAGGCGAGCACGTCGCCGGGCACGCGTGCCAAGGGCATCTCGGCCGGCATCGCCGCTGGGACCGCGGGCGGGTCGACGGCGACGGTCGCGAGATACCGGACATTCAACGGCCCGGCCGGCACATCGGCGCGCATGAAGCGATTGCGCCCGCCCTCGTCCCGGAATTCGTCCCAGCCCGACCCGGAGGAAATGGTGACCCGCTCGGCGACCACGCGCTGCGACGGCGTGTCCGGTACCGCGAAGTTGAACACGAACAACGACTGCGCGAGGACGTCGTAGTCGAACTCGCAGTCGATGTGGAAGGTCGTCATGGGAACGGGCCCGAGTTTCGCACAAAACGCGTGCGCAACCCGGGCCCGGATTCGATCAGCGTCGCGCGAGACTAGCGGTCGCGGCCGCCCTTGCCGCCGCTGAAGCCGCCGGGCTTGCCGCCGAAGCCACCGGGCTTGCCACGCGAGAACGCTGTCTTGCCGCCGCGACCCGCGCCGGCGCCGGCGTAGCTGCCGCGCCGTGCGCCCGCGGGCGCCGCCGCCGGCGCACGCAGCCGCGGCTCGAGGCCGGGGATCACGTGCGCGGGGATCGCGGATCCCGTGAAGCGCTCGATCGTGCGGATCGTCCCGCGCTCGGCGTGGTTCGCGAACGACACCGCGATGCCGGACGCGCCGGCACGGCCGGTGCGGCCGATCCGGTGCACGTAGTCCTCGGCCTGCCGCGGCAGGTCGAAGTTGATCACGTGCGTGAGGCCCGGGATGTCGATGCCGCGCGCCGCGACGTCGGTTGCGACCAGCGTGCGGACGCCGCCGCGCTTCAGGTCGGAGAGCGTGCGCGTGCGGTCGCGCTGGTTCATGTCGCCGTGCAGCGCGGCAGCCGCGTGGCCCGCACCCTGCAGGCGGATCGCCAGCGCCTCGGCGTCGCGCTTGGTCGCCGTGAACACGATGCTCTGGCGCATCGCGACGTCGGCCAGCAGGTGGTCGAGCACGCGATGCTTGTGCGAGCGGTCGTCCGTGAAGTGGACGCGCTGCTCGATCGACAGCGGCTTCGAGTCCTCGGCGCTCACGTCGACCCGGATCGGATCGCGCGTGAGGCGGCTCGCGAGGCGGCCGATGGCGCCGTCGAACGTGGCCGAGAAAAGCACGGTCTGGCGCGACTGCGGCGTCAGCGCGCAGATGCGCTCGACGTCCTCGACGAAGCCCATGTCGAGCATCCGGTCGGCCTCGTCGAGCACCAGCACTTCGAGGTGCGAGAGGTCGACGCGGCCGCGCTCGATGTGGTCCTGCAGCCGGCCCGGCGTGGCGACCAGGATGTCGGCGCCGCGCTGCAACTGCCGGTTCTGCACGGGGTACGGCGCACCGCCGTACAGGCAGACGATGCGCAGGCGCAGTTTCTGGCCGTAGCGCGTGGCCTGCTCGGCAACCTGCTGCGCGAGTTCGCGCGTCGGCGCCAGCACGAGCACGCGCGGCGCGGCCGTCATCCGGTGCGCGGCCATCGGTGCGTTCGGTTGCCGCGAGAGGCGATCGAGCGCAGGCAGCACGAACGCCGCGGTCTTGCCCGTGCCCGTCTGTGCGGACCCGATGAGGTCGCGTCCCGCGAGCAGCGCGGGAATCGTCTGCGCCTGGATGGGCGTGGGTTCCTCGTAGCCGCACTCATGGAGGGCTTCGAGCAGGGGGGCGGCGAGGTTCAGTTCGGCAAAACGCATATATCAGTTCCGATCGGTTCTGGACGGGCAACGTGGCCCGACCCTTGAAAACGGCCGTCTTCGGTTTGCCCTTTGCAGTTTTGCGCAGCAACGCCGGCGCGCGGCCCGGGTCCGGGTCGGCGTACGGCGAAGACGGCAAGCCTCGTTCAAGGCGAACGGTCGCGACGGATGCAGGTAACCATCGTCGCTAACCGTCCCCGTCCGGTCGGCGCACAAGGGCGCGGCGGCGGGGGTCGGGCGGCGTGCAACGCGCCCGGAAGGCTAGAAGCCGATGATGCGGCAGCCGCGACGAAATGCGCCGGGACCGCCGTCAGGGCAAGCGTTCAACACCGGAAAACCGGTACGTCCGCTCACCGCAAGCCGACGATTGTACACGAAAAACCGCCGCCGTGCTGCGTCGCAGCGAACGGCGTCCCCGAAGGGCCGCACTGCAGCGGCTCCTCGTCGTCGTCGTCGTCCTCGTCGTCTTCCCAGTCGTCGTCGTCGGGATCGCCGATCGGGACCTCGTCGTCATCGTCGTCGTCGCCGGGACCCGGCGCGAACGCGGGATCCCCGGCCTTGGACGAAACGGGAGGGACGCGGGATGCGCCCACCGCAGCCTAGAGCGGCGGGATCCGCAGCACCTGGCCCGGGTAGATCTTGTCCGGATGCGTGAGCATCGGCTTGTTCGCCTCGAAGATCACCATGTACTTGTTCGGATCGCCGTAGTTGGCCTTCGAGATCTTCGACAGGTTGTCGCCGGACACCACGGTGTAGTACGTGGCTTCGGGCTGGCTCTGGTCCACCGACATCATGTTGTTGACCGCCAGCACGCCCGCGACGTTGCCGCAGCACAGCGCGATCTTCTCCTTCGTCGCCTGGTCGGACGCGACGCCGAACACGGACACCGTCGACGATGCGCCGTCGAACGTGATCGTCAGACCGGTCGCCGTCAGGTTCTGCGCCTTGACGTAGTCCATGATCGCGTCCGCTGCCGCGCTGTTGGCCGCGGCGATCTTGGCCTCGTTGGCCGGATCCGCCTTGACCTCCGTGATCGCCGCCTGCGCCTGGCCGCGTCCGAAGAGCTTTTCCCCTGCTTCCTTCACGAAACTGAGCAAAGACATTGCCATTCCTCCACTGGGAGCTTCGACCCGGCCGGACCTCCGGACGCGGATATGCTCGCAATTCAAGCTTACACCCGCCGCGACAGCGCCCCCGCCAACGGCTGCACGCTACGTGCGCCGCCCGCTTTTGCGGTACGCTCGCTGCGTCGCGACGGTTCGCGGACCCGGGAATTCCCTTGAAAAAGCTGACCTGCCTCGTCCTGCTGCTCGCCCTCACCGGGTGCATTCCGATCGGCGCGCGCGTGTCGAACATGTACACGCAGGCGCCGGCGGCGCAGCCGCGCACCTAATCCGCCCGGCCGCAGCGCGGGCGCCCGCGCTTGCGGTGCATCGGTTCCACGCGAACCCGCGTGCGTGCCGGCGTGGCGCGCCCTCCGCCAGCGCCGGCCGCAAAACGCGCAACGCCGGCATCACGTCATCCACGGCCCCGGCGAACACCTGTCGCGGACGACCCCTAAGGACCCTCGGCGAAAGTCTTGCGGTCTACGGCTCGCACGCAGCCCGCCGCACGACACTCGTCTCTTCCTAGGCTCTTATGGCGGTCGCCGCCTTAGTTGCCAACTAAGCGCCCCAAGGCGACCGCCTGATCTCGCAGTTGCAGTGCCGGTGAGCAAAAGGCGCAACGCCGACCTCACGTCATCCAATGGCCCCACGGACGCCTTTTGCAGACGTTTCTAGTCCCCCGCCGGAATCGCGCGCACCGACAGCACGCCGTCGATCGCCGCCAGCGCGTCGACCACGCCGTCCGCGACCGGCGACTCGACGTCGACCAGCGTGTAGGCCATTTCACCGCGCGACTTGTTCACCATGTTCCGGATGTTGAGGCCTCCGTGCGCCATCGTCGCCGAGATCTGCGCCAGCATGTTGGGCACGTTCGCATTCGCGATGGCGACCCGGTAGGGCGACTCGCGCGGCATCTCGACGTTGGGAAAGTTCACCGCGTTGAGGATCGTGCCCTGCTCCAGGAACTCGCGCAGCTGGTCGACCACCATCACCGCGCAGTTCTCCTCGGCTTCGGCCGTGGAGGCGCCCAGATGCGGCAACGCGACGACGTTGGGCTCGCGCAGGGCCTGCGCGCTCGGGAAGTCGCAGTAGTACGCCTTGAGCTTCTGCGCGCGCAACGCCGCCACCACCGCGTCCTCGTCGACGATGCCGTCGCGCGCGAAATTGAGCAGCACGGCGCCGGACTTCATCAACGCGAGCCGGGGCGCGTCGATCAGGTTGCGGGTGGCCGCCGCCAGCGGCACGTGCAGCGTGACGAAGTCCGCCTGCTTGACGAGGTCCTCGACCGAGTTCGCCCGGCGCACGGTCGCGGGCAGCCGCCACGCGGCGTCGACGGTGATCTCGGGGTCGTAGCCGATCACCTTCATGCCGAGCTTGATCGCGGTGTCCGCGACGAGGCTGCCGATCGCGCCCAGGCCCACGATGCCGAGCGTCCGGTGCGGCAGCTCGACGCCCGCGAACTGCTTCTTGCCCGCCTCGACCTGCGCCTCCAGGTCCGGCCGGTCGGGGTCGAGGGCCGCGACGTAGCGCAGCGCCGGCCCGACGTTGCGCGCCGCCATCAACACGGCGGCGAGCACCAGCTCCTTCACCGCATTGGCATTGGCGCCCGGCGCGTTGAACACCGGCACGCCGCGCTTCGACATCGCGGTCACCGGAATGTTGTTCGTGCCCGCGCCCGCGCGGCCGATCGCCTTGACCGACGCCGGAATGTTCGCCGCGTTGAGGTCGTGCGACCGCACGAGGATCGCGTCCGGCTGTTCGACCGCCTTGCCGACCGTGTAGCGCACCGCCGGAAAGCGATGCAGGCCGTGGCTCGAGATGTGGTTGAAGACCTGGATCGCGAAATGGGTCGCCGCGGTCATCCGTGCGCCTTCTCGAACTCGGCCAGGTACGCCACGAGCGCCTGCACGCCTTCGACCGGCATCGCGTTGTAGATCGACGCGCGCATGCCGCCCACCGCCCGGTGGCCCTTCAGCTGCACCATGCCGGCCGCCTTCGCGCCCTTGAGGAACGCCTCGTCGAGCGCGGGATCGGGCAGGTGGAACGGCACGTTCATCCGCGACCGGTCCTGCGGCCGCACGCGATTCTGGTAGAACGACGACGCGTCGAGCGCGTCGTACAGCAGCTTCGCCTTCGCGATGTTCTTCCGCTCGATCGCGGGCACCCCGCCCTGCTTGAGCAGCCACTGGAACACGAGGCCCGCGATGTAGATCGCGTAGGTCGGCGGCGTGTTCAGCATCGAATCGGCCTCGGCCTGCTCCTTCCAGTGGAAGGCCGACGGCGTGATCGGCAGCGCGCGGTCGAGGAGGTCGTCGCGCACGATGACGATCGTGAGCCCGGCCGGGCCGATGTTCTTCTGCGCGCCCCCGTAGATGACGCCGTACCTGGCAACGTCGATCGTGCGCGACAGGATGTGCGACGACATGTCGGCCACCAGCGGCACGTCCCCGGTGTCGGGCGTCCACGGGTATTCGACGCCGCCGATCGTCTCGTTGCGTGCAGATGTGCACGTACGCGGCCCCCGGCGTCAGCTGCCACGTCGCACGGTCGGGCACGTAGGTGAACGACTGGTCCTCGGACGAGGCCGCCACGTTCACCGTGCCGTACTTCTTCGCTTCCTTGATCGACTTCTTCGACCATTCGCCCGTGTGCACGTAGTCGGCGACGGAGCGGCCGTGGAACAGGTTCATCGGCACGATCGCGTTCTCGCCGATCGCGCCGCCCTGCAGGAACAGCACCTTGTAGTTCGCGGGGATCGCGAGCAGCGTGCGCAGGTCGGCTTCCGCCTGGTCGGCGATGCCGATGAACTCCTTGCCGCGGTGGCTCATTTCCATGACGGACATGCCGCTCCCGTGCCAGTCGAGCATCTCGGCGGCGGCGGTGCGCAGCACCTCCTCGGGAAGGACGGCGGGTCCGGCGCTGAAGTTGAAGATTCGCATGGGCAATTTCCGATCGACGCGGCATTCGAGGGACGACGCACGCGAAAGGCGGCGCCGGGTGCGTCATTATCGCGTCAGACCGTGCGCGGCGCGTGCTGCGGCTAAAATGACACGACCGATGCACGCCGTCGCCCCGAACCACCGTCCTTCCGGACGCGCTGCCGCGTAGTGCCCCGCGGCGCCCATTCGAACGAGGCGCGTGCACTTTCCGTCCCCCTGCCGATGCCGATGGCCACACAGCGCCCGTTTCTCTTCCCCAACGCCCGCGCCTGTGCGCTGCTGCTGGTCCTGGGTGCGGCATGCGCCGACGCCGCCCAGCCGCGGATGGAAATCCAGGTGGCGCTGTGCGGTGACCCGGTCGCCATCGAGCGCGCGCTCGCGTTGCGCCCGCGCGAGGCCGCCTACCGCACCTACCTCTTCGACGACACGGCGCTGGCGCTCCTCGACCGCGGCCTGCGACTGCGGCTGCGCGTGCGGGCGCAGGCCGCCGAACTGACGCTGAAGGCCGCCGACCAATCGTGCCCGACGCTGCCCGCCGGCCTCGTGCCGCGCGGCGAGGGCAAGTGCGAGTACGACCTGCACGGGGACAGGATCGCCGGTGCGGTCTCGCTCGCCACGCCGTTGTCGCCCGCGGCGGCCGACGCCCTGATCTCGGGGCAGCAGCCGGTCGCGCAGGCGCTCTCGCCCGCGCAATCGCGGTTCCTGCGCGAGGCCGCGGGCGTATGGCCGCTGCCCGCCGATCTTCGGGCCCTGGGCCCCATCGAGAACCGCGTCTACTCGACGCCGGACCGGCGCTACGACGTCGACATCCAGCGGCTGCCGGGGGGCCGCGAATACGTCGAGATCTCGCAGAAGGTGCCCGTGGCGCGCGCGCAGGAGGCCAGGCGCGCGCTGGAGGCGCACCTCAAGACCACCGGCGTGACCATGTGCGCCGACCAGGCCGGGCAGGCGGCGAACAAGCTCCGCGCGCTGCTCGCGCCGCGCTGAGTCGCAGTGCATGCCGAGCATCGAACGATACGCAGGCGCGAAACCGGTGCGCCGTCGTCCCCGCAACGATCCGCGGTCGCCGCGGGGCGGCGTCAATGCATCGGATGCGTCTTCACGTGCCCGTCCACCGAGGGCTCCGGCAGATCGATGCCCAGGAGGCGCGACACGCGGATCGGCGTGTCGGCACGCTGCAGCTTCGCGACGTCCTCCTGCAGCTGCCGGTCGGCGATCGTCATGCGTGAGCGCAGGCGCACGTACTCCGCCCACGAACTCAGGATGTAGCGTTCCACGTACTTCCCCTCCTCGGCCAGGTCGCGGAACATCCGCCAGCTCGTCGCGCCGTTGCGCTGGCGTACCGGACCCATCCCGCGCATCAGGACCAGGAATTCCTCGCGCCGGCTGTCGTCGACCCGGTATTCGATCTGGATCAGCACCGGACCGTCGTCGGGCTGCGGCTCGACGGCGATGTGCATTTCCGGCAGCTGCGACCCGGGCAGCACGTCGCGATCGCGCCCGAGGCGCACGCGCGCCCAGCGATTGACGAGCTGCAGCAGCAGGAGCGCGATCGCCGAGGCCAGCAGCGCGATGCGCGTGCCGCCCCACGATGCGAGCGTGCCCCACGCGATGCTGCCGAGTGCCAGGCTCGCCTGCACGGTGAAGAAGTTCATCGCGACGGCGCGCGCGCGCACCCACGCCGGCGCGGCGCTCTGCGTTGCGGCACCCAGGCTCGCCAGCACGCCGACCCACGCCGCACCCGCGCCGAACGCGCCGACGAGCGCGACGAGCGTGATCTCCGTGGCCGCCACCAGTGTCGACGCGATCACCCACAGCAGCGAGAACCCGGTCACGACCTTGTTGAGCGAGTAGCGCGACAGGTGGCGCGGGATGGTCAGTGCGCCCAGGACCGCGCCGCCGCCGAAGCATCCGAACAGCAGGCCGAAGCCGCCGGCCCCCAGGTGCAGCTGGTCGCGCGCGACGACCGGCAACAGCGCCCACAGTGCGCTCGCGCAGACGGAGAACGTCAGGTTGCGCGTGATGATCGCGCGCATCGGCGCCGAGTGGCGCGCGAAGCGCAGGCCGCTGTTGATGCCCGACAGCAGCGTCTCCGGGACGCCCGGCAGCGACGGCGGCTGCGGCGGCCAGCCGCGCACGACGAACATCATCCCGACGAAGCACGCGGCGCTCGCGAGGAACGCGCTGCCGGTGCCGATCCACGCCGCCACGGCGCCGGCCGCCGCGGGGCCGATCGCGCGCGACACGTTCATCGCCACCGCGCCCAGCGCAACCGCCTGCGGCACTTCGGTGCGCGCGACCAGGTCGTTGATGCTCGCCGACTGCGCCGGCATGTAGAACGTGAAGCCCATGCCGATCAGGAACGTGAGTGCCAGCAGCGCCCACGGCGCCATCGCGCCGGCGAGCGTGGCGATGCCGAGCAGCAGCGTGCCCGCGAGGAACACGATCTGGGTGGCGAGGATCACCCGCCGCTTCTCGACGATGTCGGCGAGCGAACCGGCGAGGAGGCCGACCGCGAAGGCCGGCGCCGTGCTCGCCGTCTGCACGAGCGCCACCATCAACGCGGAGGGCGTCATCGTGGCCATCAGCCACGCGGCCATCGTCGCCGTCATCGTGTAGCCCATCGCGACGCCGATGGACGCGAAGTAGAACCGGCGAAACTGCGGGTGCCGGAGCGGCGACGAACCGAAGGTTTCCGACAGTGCGGTGGTCAGGCGTTCGGACACGCGGCAAGTGTAGCGTGACCGCGCGCACCGCGGTGGCACGCACCCGCCGCGCATGCTAGGATCGTCGCAGGGTCCCGCGCGGGAGCGACGCGCGGACGACTGAGGACAGTCGATGGACGCCGCCGCCCCGCGCCGGATCGCTGACATGCTCGAGCCCGGCCCGCTGCGCGCGGAACTGGGCGGCGCGCCGTTGCCGTCGGAACCGCCGCCGCGAACCCGACGGCGCGTTCGTGTTCGCGGCTGAGGTTCACCGGACGCGGCGACGAGTACTTCCGGATCTGGGTCGTGAACCTGTTCCTGTCGCTCGTCACGTTCGGCATCTACTCGGCGTGGGCGAAGGTGCGCAAGACGAAGTATTTCTGGCAGAACACGCAGCTCGACGGGCACGTGTTCGACTTCCACGGCAAGCCGGTTGCGATCCTGCGCGGACGCATCGTGGCGCTGGTGCTGCTCGTCGCGTACACGTGGGGGTTCGAGTTCTCCCCGGCCGTCGGCTTGGCGACCATCGCGGTGCTGCTGGGGCTCGGACCGTGGCTGTTCGTCAAGGCGCAGCAGTTCCGCTTCGCGAACACGAGTTATCGCGGCCTGCGCTTCGGATTTACCGCGACGCGCGCGGACGGCTACCGCGTCGTGCTGCCGATCCTCGTCGTGTGGTTCTCCTCCAGCGTGGCCGCCGCGTTCGTCGCGCGCGACGTGCGCGGCTGGGGGTGGGCGCTGCTCGTGGTGACCATCGTCACCCTGCTGCTGATTCCGGGGATGCACCACCGGCTGAAGGCATTCCAGCATGATTGCGCGACCTACGGCGAGCGGCGGTTTGCGTTCCGGCCGGCGCTCCCGAGTTCTACTGGATCTACGCGACAGGGGCTGGTGCTGCTGATCCTGGGCGGCATCTTCGGCGCGCTCTTTTCCGCGTTCGTTGCGCCGTTGCTCTCCGACGCGCCAAGCCCGGATGCGCCGGAGTGGCTGTGGCTCCTCAATGCCGGCGTGGTCGTGCTGTTGCTCTTCGTGTTCGCATGGCCGTTCCTCGCCGCGCGCGTGCAGCAGCTCGTGTGGGCGCACACGAGCGTCGAGGACGTACGGTTTCGCACCGAGATCGCCGCGTGGCCGCTGTTCCGGCTGGTGCTGCGCAACGTCGGATCTCACGCTGGTCACGTGCGGTCTCTACTGGCCGTTCGCGGCAGTCGCGCTCGCGCGCTACCGCGTCGAGTGCATGCGCGTCGACGCCGACGTGCCGCTCGCGACGATCACGGCGGGCACGTTCGCGCGGACGTCGGTGGCCGTCGGCGACGCGGCCGCCGGATTCGTTCGGGTTCGACGTCGGGCTATGAGCGCGGCGATCTTCTCCGGCGTGCGCTTCGACGGCCGCACGGCGCTGGCGCAGGAGGTGGACGTGCGCATCGACGGCGAGACGCTGGCCGTCGCGGCGAAGAGCGGCATCGCGCTCGAGCGCGTGCGCATCGCCGCTGCTCGACGTTTCCGAGCGTTTCGCGGGCGCGCCGCGGATCATCATGTTCAAGCGCGGCGTCACGCTGGAGATCCCGGATCCCGACGGCGCGCTCGACCGCGCGCTCGCGGCGGCCGGGGTCGCCGCCACGCCGGTGCAACGCATGCAGCGCCACTGGCCCGCCGACCCTCGTCGCGCTCGCGGGCCTCGCGGCCGATGCTGGCCTGGGCGTATTTCGCGGGCGTGCCGGCGGCGGCGGCCTGGCTCGCGCCGCGGCTACCCGACGGACTCGAGCAGCGGATCGGCACCGAAGTGCTGCGCGAACTCGACTCGCGCATGTTCACGCCATCGACGCTGCCCGACGAGCGCCGCGCCGCCATCGTGCAGCGCTTCGCCGGGATGGCCTCCGCGGCGGCACCGCAGACATCGTATCGCCTTGAGTTCCGCCACTTGGACGGCAAGCGCGGCGTCAACGCGATGGCGCTTCCGGGCGGCACGATGATTGTGCTCGACGGCTTGGTCGAACTCGTCCGCGACGACGATGCGCTGATGGGCGTGCTCGCGCACGAGCTGGGGCACGTCGCGCACCAGCATTCGCTGCGCAGCCTGCTGCAGGCGATGGGCGTCGGCGCGCTGGCCGGCGTCGTCTGGGGGGACTTCTCCAGTGTCGTCGCCAACGTTCCCGCTCGCCTTCGGCGATCCTGCGCTACTCGCGCGCGTTCGAGCGCGAGGCGGACGACTTCGCGATCGATGTACTGAAGGCCAATGGCGTGTCGACGCACCCACTCGCCGACTTCTTCCGGACGCTCGAGCAGCGCGACGGGCCGCATCGCAAGTCCAGCGTTCCCGAGTTCCTGTCGACGCACCCTGCGTCGGAAGAACGGCGCGTGCGCCTGCGCGAGGCCGGCAACGATGACCGGCAGTCGAGCCGCGCTGCGCCGGGTCAGGCGCGGTAGCCGGGATCCTCGCGATCGAGCCTCCGCGTCAGCGCCGCGAGCACATCCTCGCCGGCGCCGAACTTCGGATTGAACTGCAGCGAATCCGCCGTGCACTTGCGCTGTATGTCCTCGGCAATGAGCCGCGGCGCACCCATCGCGAGGGTGGCGACCTGGATCTCGCAGGCGCGCTGCAGCAGCCACAGCACGGCGAACGCGCGCGCGACGCCGTCGCCCCACGCGAGCAGCCCGTGGTTGCGCAGGATCACGGCGGGCTTGTCGCCGATGCTCGCGAGCAGGCGCGCTCCTTCGTCCGCATGCACGGTGATGCCCTCGAAGTCGTGATAGGCGAGCTTGCCGTGGAGTTGCGCCGAATAGAAATTGGAGGGCGAGAGTCCGGCGTCGAGGCACGCGACCGCCATGCCCGCCGTCGTGTGCGTGTGCATCACGCAATGCGCGTCGGCAATGTGGGCGTGGATCGTCGCGTGCGGCACGAAGCCGGCGGGGTTCACCGGCCACGCGGACGTTCCGACGATGTTGCCCGCGAGGTCGACCTTGACCAGGTTGGACGCGGTCACTTCGCTGTAGTGCAGTCCGAACGGATTGATCAGGAAGTGCCGGTCGGGGCCGGGCACCCGCAACGAGATGTGGTTGTAGATGAGTTCGGTCCAGCCCAGCCGGTCGAAGATGCGGTAGGCGGCCGCCAACCGGACCCGGGCATCCCATTCGGCAGGTGCAATTCCGGCGGGGGGCGCACTGATTGTACCGGGCATTAGTCCCTCCTGCGGTCAGACGAAGCGGAACGCGACGATCCCGAGGGGACCGTAGTCGACGCGAAACACGTCGCCGGCCGCTGCCGGCGTCGGTCGCGTGAACGAACCCGCGAGCACGACATCGCCCGGCGCCAGCGCTTCGCCGTAAGGCGCGATCCGGTTCGCGAGCCACGCGACACCATTGGCCGGATGCCCGAGGACGCCGGCGGCGAGGCCCGTCTCCTCGATCACGCCATTCTTCTCGAGCAGCGCGCCGACCCAGCGGAGGTCGAGGTCCGCCGGCCGCGCACGATGTTCCGAGAGCACGATGCCCGCGTTCGCCGCGAAATCGGCGATCGTGTCGAACACCTTGCGCGGCGCCTTCGTGTCGCGGTCGAACTGCTCGATGCGCGCGTCGATGATCTCGACGGCGGGCGCCACGTACTGCGTCGCGGCCAGCACGTCGTCCCGCGTGACGCCCGGCCCCGCGAGGCGGGCACCGAGGATGAACGCGAGCTCGACCTCGACGCGGGGGGCGATGAAGCGCGCGATCGGGATGTCGCCGCCGGCCGCGAAGAACATGTCATCCATCAGCGGCGCGAAATCCGGTTCGTCGATCTGCGAGGAGATCTGCATCGCGCGCGACGTCAGGCCGATCTTGCGCCCCTTGATCGTGTGTCCGTCCGCCAGCTCGAGCTTCACCCATTCGCGCTGGATCGCGTACCCGTCGTCGATCGTCATGTGCGGATACGCCTGCGAGAAGTGCCGCAGCGGCGTGCGCGTGCGCCGCGCGTCGTAGAGCATGCGCGCCAGCGCGCGCCGACCGTGGGCGTGAGGGTGCCCCTCATCGGGCCGGTGCGCATCCGCGCGTGCAGGTTGTTGTGCTTCCAGGTGCCGGCTTCGCTGAACTCCGCGACCTCCAGCGACAGTGCCAAGCCCCTGGCGCTCGAACAGGTCGGCGAAGTGCGCCTTCATCGCGGCGAAGAGCGCGTCGCCGGTGGCCGTGAGCGTCGCGGCGGAGCGACCCGCCCCGACGTGGAGGCGCGCGTGGACAAAGGCGGCATCGGTGCGGCCGTCGCCGATCGCCCAGTGGTCGGCGCGCAGCGCGCGCACGCGCACGCCACCGACCGGATACACGCGCTGTCCATCGGCCTCGAAGGCGACGAGCGTGCGTGCAAGGCTCGCGCACAGCACATCGAAGCGGCCGGTCTCGCGCAGGTTGCCGGAGTAGTCGAGGGTCAGGTGGGGCATGGGCGGTCGGTCCCGAGATCGCAACGGCGGCCGTGACAGGATGCGCTCAATGCGCCCTCACCCCAACCCTCTCCCGCTGCGCGGGAGAGGGAGGAGGATGGCGCGCGGCTGCGGCGACTCCGCGTGACGCCTGCACGCGGCTGGCATCGGGAAGATGCGCCCCGTCTCCCCGCTTGCGGGGCGAGGGCTGGGGTGAGGGGCGGGTGGGTCATCGTGGCTACCCGCTCATTCCGCCACCGGCGTCACCGGAAACACCGCGTTGATCTGCCCGGTGCCCGAACTGCCGAAGTACGGCGTGATGATCTCCACGCCTTGATCGTAACTCGCGCCGCCGAGCGCGCCGAGCAGCATCGCGGTGTCGTGCATGCCGCCCTCGCCCCAGCACTTCTCGTTGTACATCGGCAGCATCTCGAGAAACGCGCGCCACTCGCCCTTGCGCCACATCTCGACGACGGCCAGGTCCGTGCGGTGCAGGAACTCGTTGTACACCTTGTGCATGTACTGCTCGGCGGTGCCGTTGTCGGCGAAGTGGTGCGACAGCGACCCGCTCGCGAGGATCGCGACCGTGCCGTCGTAGCGCTCCTCGATCGGCCCGGCGCACCGGCGGCGCCGAAGCGCACGCTGTCGGCGAGATCGTGCCAGACGCACCAGCCCGCCACCGACACCACCTTGAAGTGCTGGTCGGCGTTCATGTAGCGCATCGGCACCAGCGTGCCGTATTCGAGGTCGAGCGTCGTGTCGGCGTGCCAGCGCGTCCTGACGCCCGCGTCGTTCGCGCACTCGCCGATGAGCTGGCCCAGGCCCGGATTGCCCGGGTACTCGTACGCCATGTTCCGGATGAAGTGCGGCAGCTCGTTGCTCGTGTACACGCCCTTGAAGCGCGGTGCGCAGTTGACGTGATAGTCGGCGTTGACGAGCCAGTGCACGTCGAACACGACGATCGTGTCCACGCCGAGCGCACGGCAGCGGCGGCCGATCTCGACGTGGCCGTCGATCGCCGCCTGCCGGCATCCCTGGTGCGGCCCGGGCAGCTCCGACAGGTACATCGACGGAACGTGCGTGATCTTGGCGGCCAGTGCGAGCGTGCCCATCGTCGTCTCCTTCCGCGCTACTGCGCGCCCCAGCGCGGGATCGGGTGGCTGCCCAGCGACACGCAGACGTTCTTGGGCTCGAGGAAGACCTCGAAGCTCCACGTACCGCCTTCGCGGCCGGTGCCCGACGCCTTGGTGCCGCCGAACGGCTGCCGCAGGTCGCGCACGTTCTGGCTGTTCACGAAGCACATGCCCGCCTCGATCGCCGCCGCGACACGGTGCGCGCGCCCGAGATTCTCCGTCCACACATACGACGACAGCCCGTAGCGCGTGTCGTTGGCGATGCGCACCGCATCGGCCTCGTCGTCGAACGGAATGAGGCACGCGACCGGTCCGAAGATCTCGTCCTGCGCGATCCTCATGTCGTTGCGGACGTCGGCGAACACCGTGGGCCGCACGAAGTTGCCGTTCGCCACGTGCGCCGGCAGGTCGGGCGCGTCGAGGCCGCCGGCCAGCAGCGTGGCGCCCTCCTCCGGTCCCAGCGCGATGTAGCGGCGCACCTTCGCCAAGTGGTCGCGCGAGATCATCGGCCCGACGATCGTCGCGTCGTCGCGCGGATCGCCGACGCGCAGGCGCGACGCCCGGAGCGCGAACTCCTGCGCGAAGCGGTCGTGGATCGAGCGCTGCACGAGGATCCGGGAGCCCGCCGTGCAGCGCTCGCCGTTGTTGGAGAAGATCATGAATACGGCCGCGTCCATCGCGCGCTCCCAATGCGCATCCTCGAACACGACGAATGGGCTCTTGCCGCCCAGTTCCATCGAGAACTTGCGGATGCCTGCCGCCTGCACGATGCGCTGGCCGGTGGCCGTGCTGCCGGTGAACGAGATCGCGCGCACGTCCGGATGCTGCACGAGCGCTTCGCCCGCGGTCCGGCCATAGCCGTGCACGACGTTGAGCACGCCCGGCGGCACGCCCGCCTCCAGCGCCAGCTCCCCCAGCCGGCTCGCGGTGATCGGCGAGAGCTCGCTCATCTTGAGCACCGCCGTGTTGCCGAACGCGAGGCAGGGCGCGACCTTCCACGTCGCCGTCATGAACGGCACGTTCCAGGGCGAGATCAGCGCACATACGCCGACGGGATGGAACAGCGTGTAGTTGAGCAGCGCGCCGTCGACGGGATACGTGTGTCCGTCGGTGCGCGTGCACATTTCCGCGAAGTAGTGGAAGTTGTCGGCGGCGCGGGGCACGAGGGCCTTCTTCGTCTGGCCGATCACCTGTCCGGTGTCGCGCGTCTCCCAATCGGCGATTTCGGGCACCCGCGCCGTGATGAGGTCGCCCAGGCGGTGCATGATCCGCGCCCGCTCCGCCTGCGGTGTCGCCGCCCAGCGCGGAAATGCCGCCTTGGCCGCCGCCACGGCCGCCGCCACTTCGACTTGACCGCCCGCCGCGACCTCGGCCAGCACTTCCTGCGTCGCGGGGTCGACCGTGGGAAAGGTCCCGGTACTGCCGACGGCCTTGCCGTCGATCAGGTGCTGGATGTGCATCGTTGTTCCTCGTGCCTGCGCTGTGGGTTCACGCCCTGGTCGCGCGCTGCCGTTGCGGCCAAGGGCCAGACCGCTATCGTGCCTGCTCGTGGCGGCCAGGGATCTCACCCTCCGCGCCGACGATGGTGTTGACGAGACGCCCGATGCCGTCGATCTCGGTGACGACCTCGTCGCCCGGCCGCACGTCGACCACGCCTTCGGGCGTTCCGGTCAGGATGACGTCGCCCGGGTGCCAGCGTCATGAAGCCGGACAGGTACTCGATCAGCGTCGGGATGTCGAACACGAGGTCGCGCGTGTTGCCTTGCTGTGTCACCTTGCCGTTGACGGTCGTGCGCAGCGCGAGCGCGCCGGGATCGGGGACATCGGCCGCGTCGACCAGCCACGGCCCGATGGCGGTGCAGCCGTCGCGGTTCTTCACGCGCAGGTTGGGCCGGTACCAGTTCTCGAGATAGTCGCGGATCGCGTAGTCGTTGGCCACCGTGTAGCCGGCGACCACGGCCATGCGCGTCGGCGCGGCGCACGTTCGCGGCCGGCGCGCCGATGACCACCGCGAGTTCGCACTCGTAGTGCATGAACGTGACGTCGGCGGGCCGGCGCGTCTGCCCGCGATGGCCGACCAGCGTGCCGGGCCCCTTGAGGAACACCAGCGGCTCCGCCTGCGCACCCAACTGCAGCTCCTTCGCGTGGTCGGCGTAGTTGAGACCCAGCGCGACGATCGTGCCGACGTCGAACGGCGGCAGCCAGACGACGGCGTCCTCGGCGACCACACGGCCGTCGGCGAGTGCGAGCCCGTCGCCGTGCGGCACCGCATCGTGCAGTGCGCCCGCGTATGCGACGCGCGCGCGCTTCATCCCGCCGCCCCGGCTGCGACGAGCGGATTGGCAAGCGTGCCGACACCGGCAATCGTGATCGCGACATGCTGCCCCGCCCGCGCGAGGGGCGCGCCCGCGGGGACGCCCGTCAGCAGCACATCGCCGGGGACGAGCGTCATGAACTCGGTAACGTCGGCGAGCAGCTGCGCGACCTTGCGGATGAACGTGCGCGTATTCGCGCGCTGGACCACCACGCCGTCGATCGCGACGGTCACCTCGAGTGCATCCGGGTCGGCCACGTGCCGGGCCGCGAGCACCCACGGACCCAGTGGACAGAAGCCGTCGCGGCAGCGATAGCGGACCATCGGGCGGTGGAAGTCCGCATGCGGCACGCACACGTCGTTCGCGACGGTGTAGCCCGCGACGAACGACAGCGCATCGGCGGTGCGCACGCGGCACGCAGTGCGGCCGATCACCACGCCGAGGCACCCGCCCATCGCGAGTTCCGCAACGCCCGCCGGCACGACGATCGGCGTGCCGTACGCGGAGCGCGTGTTGCGCGGTTTCACGTACAGGACCGGCGCACGCGGCGGCGCGCGATACGGCGGCGCATGGACGGCCTCGCCCAGCGCGGCCAGCGCGTCCGCATCGTTGAAGAGCACGCCGTAGACGGCGCCCGCGACCGGGGGCTGCCAGGCCAGATCCGCCACTGCGCGCACCCGTCCGTCCCACGCGAGCGTCCGCGCGCCAGCGTCGACGGCGACATCGCGCGCGAGCGGCTCGCCGGCCACGCGCACGAGCGCATCGCGGATCGCGAGGTTCACGGCCTGGCGCGCGCGACCGCGCCCCCGGCCGCGACTCCCACTATCATTTAACATGTCAGCAATTCAATCACTCACATATTAGTATGTCAAGCGACGTCCCCGGCCGCGCGCCCCTGCTCGCGCTGTCCCGCCGCAACCTGCCGCTCCTGCTGCTGCGCGCGCGCGAGGACATCCTCGCGCGCTTCCGGCCGATCCTGAACGAACAGGGCCTGACCGAACAGCAATGGCGCGTGCTGCGCGTGCTCGCCGAACGGGAACCGGCATCGCTCGAGCCGCGACAGATCGGCGAACTGTGCGGCATCTCGAGTCCGAGTCTTGCCGGCGTGCTCGCGCGCATGGACGAAACCGGACTCGTCGCGCGCCGACGCGTCGCCGCGGACCAGCGCCGGCTCCTGGTGACGCTCACCGCGAAGAGCCGTGCCATCGTGCGCCGGATCGCGCCCCAGGTCGAGCGCGAGTACGCGGCACTGGAGGCGGCGGTCGGTGCCGCGCTGATCGGCGACCTCTACGCGGTGCTCGACCGGCTCGACGCGCGGTTGCACGGGCCCCGACGTCCGCGAGCGAGGCCGGGCGCAGCACGTTCGACCGGGCCAGGCCGTGCGAGCCTCCCAATCGCCAGGGCGGCAGCTGGCGCACCCGCGAGCCGCGAGCGCGCAGCACCCCGACTAGCGGCGAGGCCCACGACGTTGATTCCATCCCCGGTGCGGGCCACTCGACACCAGCCCGTGGCCAACGCGCCGCGTGCCCCCGCTCGCAACGAAGCGCGACCTGGCGCCGGATAACCCGGTGTCCGGGCCGCATGGGTGCCGGGTGACCTCCGACGTCGCGGCCCGCGAGGGCTACGCCAGGTCGAAACGATCGAGGTTCATCACCTTGGCCCAGGCCGCGACGAAGTCGCGCACGAACGCCGCCTGCGCGTCGCTCGACGCATACACCTCGGCCAGCGCCCGGAGCTCCGAGTTCGAACCGAACACGAGATCGACGACGGTGCCCGTCCGCCTTCGCTCGCCCGTCGTCGCGATCGAGACCCTCGAGCACGCCTGCATCGGTGGCGGATTTCTGCCACTTCGTGCGCATGTCGAGCAGGTTCACGAAAAAGTCGTTCGTCAGCGTCCCGGGTCGTCCGGTGAAGACACCGTGCCGGGACTGGCCGACGTTGGCATTCAGCGCACGCAGGCCACCGACCAGCACCGTCAGCTCGGGCGGGGACAGCGTCAGCAGGTTCGCCCGGTCGATCAGCAGCTCGGCCGCGGATCCCTCGAGCCCCTGGCGCAGGTAGTTGCGGAACCCGTCGGCGACGGGCTCCAGGACCGCGAACGATTCGACATCGGTCTCGGCCTGCGACGCGTCCGTGCGTCCGGGCGCGAACGGCACGGTCACGTCGTGGCCGCCCTTCTTCGCGGCCGCCTCGACGGCGGCGCAGCCCCCGAGGACGATCAGGTCGGCGAGCGAAACCCTCTTGCCGCCGGACTGGGCCGCGTTGAACTCGCTCCGGATCGCTTCCAGTTTCGGCAGGACCTTCGCCAGTTCGGCCGGCTGGTTGACCTCCCAGTCCTTTTGCGGCGCCAGCCGAATGCGCGCGCCGTTCGCGCCGCCGCGCTTGTCGCTGCCGCGGAACGTCGCGGCCGACGCCCAGGCGGTCGCGACCAGCTGCGAGATCGAGAGTCCGGACGCGAGGATCTTCGCCTTCAGCGCCGCGATGTCCTGCGCGTCGACCAGCGGGTGATCCACGGCGGGAACCGGGTCCTGCCAGAGCAGCACTTCCTGCGGCACCCGCGGACCCAGGTAACGGGCGCGCGGACCCATGTCGCGGTGCGTGAGCTTGTACCACGCGCGCGCGAACGCGTCGGCGAACGCCTGCGGATTCGCGAGGTACCGGCGCGCGATCTTCTCGTAGGCCGGGTCCATGCGCAGCGCCATGTCGGCCGTGGTCATCATCGGGGCGTGGCGCCGCACCGGGTCGTGCGCGTCGGGCACGCTGCCTGCCGCCGCCGCGTCCTTCGGCGTCCACTGGTGCGCGCCGCCGGGGCCCTTCGTGAGTTCCCACGTGTAGCCGAACAGGTTTTCCAGGTAGTTGTTGTCCCAACGCACCGGGTTCGTGGTCCAGGCGCCTTCCACGCCGCTGCTGATCGTATCGACGCCGCAGCCGGTGCCGAAGGTGTTCTTCCAGCCGAACCCCTGCTCCTCGAGGGCGGCACCCTCGGGCGCGGCACCGACGTACTTGCCCGGATCGGCCGCGCCGTGGCACTTGCCGAACGTATGACCGCCGGCGACGAGCGCCACGGTCTCGTCGTCGTCCATCGCCATGCGGGCGAACGTCTCCCGGATGTCCCGTGCCGACGCGACCGGATCCGGGTTGCCGTTCGGCCCTTCCGGATTCACGTAGATGAGGCCCATCTGCACGGCGGCGAGGGGATTCTCGAGCTGCCGGTCGCCGCTGTAGCGCTGGTCGTCGAGCCACTTGCCTTCCGGGCCCCAGTAGATCGCCTCGTCCGGCTCCCAGACGTCCACGCGCCCGCCGGCGAACCCGAACGTCTTGAATCCCATCGACTCCAGCGCGACGTTGCCGGCGAGCACCATCAGGTCGGCCCAGGAAATCTTGCGGCCGTACTTCTGCTTGATCGGCCAGATCAGGCGGCGCGCCTTGTCGAGGCTCACGTTGTCGGGCCAGCTGTTGAGCGGTGCGAAGCGCTGCGTCCCCGAGCCGGCGCCGCCGCGGCCGTCGGCGATGCGATAGGTGCCCGCGCTATGCCACGCCATGCGGATGAAGAACGGTCCGTAATGGCCGTAGTCCGCCGGCCACCACGGCTGCGAATCGGTCATCAGCGCATGGAGGTCACGGATCACGGCGTCGAGGTCGAGGGTCCTGAACTCTGCGGCGTAGTCGAACGCATCGCCCATGGGATTCGATTGCGGGGCGTGCTGGCGCAGGATCTTCAGGTTCAGCTGGTTGGGCCACCACTCCGCGTTAGTGGAGGCGCCGCTCGCCAGCGTGGGTCTCCTGGCTCCGGCCGAAAACGGGCACTTCGCTTCGTTCGACATCGATCTCTCCTCGGTTCTCGTTGATCCGTACTTTGCGACGTGAGCCGAGTCTCTCGCACCCACCTCGATAGAGCAAATTGATTCTACTAATCGGGGCGATAGTATTCGCACCATGCGTCACCCCGGAATAGACTCTATCGGATCGCACCGACCAGGCCCTCCCGGAACACGCCATGAACACGCCCATCGCCAGCAACAGCCTTTGCCTGGGTGCGCTGCCCGCGCGGCATGCGCGCTACCGGCCGCACCACACGGCGGTGATCGTGTCCGCGCGCGATCCCGGCGACCACGAGGTGCGCCTCGACTGGCGCGAGTTCAACGCGTACGTCAACCGGTGGGCGAACGCGCTCGCCACGCTAGGGGTCGCGCACGGCGATCGGGTGGCCACGGTGCTGCCGAACCGGCTCGAACTGCTGGCCACCTACTGGGCATGCGCGAAGCTGGGGGCCGCCGCCGTGCCGCTGTCGCCCCTGCTCACGGCGGTTGGCCTCGAGTCGCTGCTGCGCGACGCGGCGCCGCGTGTGGTCGTCGCGACGTCCGACGACCTGGCGGCGATCGACACCGTGCGGCGCGCGCTGCCGGCCGCGACCGAGTGGGTGCTGGTCGACGCGGCGGCCGACGACGAGGCCGCCGGTTACCGCGCGTTCGCGCCCCTGCACGCCGCCGCGCCGGACACCGAACCGGACGCAGAGGTCGCGGCCACCGACCTGCTGACGCTCATGTACACGTCCGGCACCACCGGCCTGCCGAAGGGCATCCAGCACACGCACTTCATCCGCGCGATGTACGCGGCGACGATGGCCAGCACGTGGCGGATGGCCCCGGAGTCGGTGGTCCTCCACTCGGGTGCGCTGGTGTTCAACGGCGCGATGGTCACGATGTTCCCGGCGTTCATGTGCGGCGCGACCTACATCGTGCACCGCGCGTTCGACGCGGAGGCCTTCATCGCGACGGTCGAGCGCGAGCGCGTCACGCACACGATGCTGGTGCCCTCGCAGATCATCGCGATCCTCGACGCAGACGGCTTCGACGCCGCGCGGCTGACGTCGCTCGAGATGCTGCTGTCGCTCGGTGCGCCGCTGCACGACGAGCACAAGGCGCGGCTCAACCGGCTGCTGCCCGACCGCTTCTACGAACTGTACGGGCTCACCGAGGGCTTCATCACCGTCCTCGACCGCGACGACGCGCAACGAAAGCGCGGCAGCGTCGGCGTGCCGCCGCCCTTCTACTCGATGCGCATCGTCGGCGACGACGGGCGCGACCTGCCCCCGCGCGAGGTGGGCGAGATCTACGGCCGCGGCCCGATCACGATGGGGGGTTACTACGGGCGCCCGGACCTGACCGCCGATGCGCTCGCCGGCGGCTGGTTGCATACGGGCGACCTGGGCTACGTCGACGAGGACGGATACCTCTATCTCGTCGACCGCAAGAAGGACATGATCGACAGCGGCGGCGTGAAGGTCTACCCGAAGGACATCGAGGAAATCGCCGCGCGGCATCCGGCGATCCGCGAGGTCGCGGTCTTCGGCATCCCGCACGAGCGCTGGGGCGAGACGCCGGTGGCCGCGGTGGTGCTGCGCGCCAACGAGGACGTCGACGGCGACACGTTGCGCGACTGGATCAACGCGCGGGTGGCGGCGAAGTACCAGCGGCTCGCGCGGGTGCTGGTGCTGCCCGACTTTCCGCGCAACGCCGCGGGCAAGACGCTCAAACGCGACCTGCGCGCACCGTTCTGGCAGGACCGCGAGCGGAAGATCTGAGGGTACGTCGGGGAAGGCCTGTTTCACCACGAGACGCCGGGGCGCCGGGAAACCCGCAGTGCGCGTACGCGCGTTTGCCGGTCTTCCTCTGCGTCTGTGCGTCTCTTGGTGAAAGTCCTTGCAGCGAGCTCGCCCGCTCAGCGCTCTGGCGGCGCGGACGTCTGCAGCGTGACGAGGCGCCCCAGCACGATGGCCGGGTACAGCTGGCCGACCAGCGCTTCGGCAATGGCCAGCACGCGCGCGACGCTCGCAACCGGCGTCACGTCGCCGTAGCCCACCGTGGTCAGCGTGACGAAGCTGAAGTAGAACCAGCGCTCCGCGCCGCGGTTGGCATCCGCCGGCGCACTGAACGCATCCGGGACCAGCAGCGCGACCAGGTCGTAGGCGTTGCCCCAGGCGACACCGAAGAGCATGTAGAGCGCGATCGCGCCCATGAGCCGGTCCGCCGTGACGCGGCCGGGCGCGAACACGCGGCTTGCGACCATCCCGGCCAGCAGCAGCACCGCGAGCAGGCCCGCCCATTGGCGGACGAGCGGCGTCGCTGCGCCGAACAACGGAATGGGCAGGACGGCGACCGCCACGACAAGGGCACCCAGTCCGGTCAGGAGCATCGCCGCGCCCCGGTGCTCGGCGATCGCCCACGCGCCGCCGAACAGCACCATCAGGAAGAAGAATTCGAGCAGCGCGCGGCCGCCGTCGCCCAGCGGCGGCGCCAGCACCGGCACCACGAAGATCGTCACGCACAGCAGGCCGAGCAGCACGCTCATGCCGACCTTGTGCGCCCAGGTCTTCCCGCCCTTCGCGGCCCGCTCGATGAAGTCGACCCGATGCGGCGCCGTCACTGGACCGGCTGCGCGCCTTGGACTCCTGGGTTCGCTCACTGGGGGTCCTTCGCGGTCAATGGACGGCCTGCGTGCTGCGCACTCCGGCATTCGCGCTCGGGGCGGCCCTTCGCGCTCATGCAGCCATCGCATTGATCTCGCCGGCCGCGCGCAGCCCCGACTCGATCGCACCCTGGATCCACGCGTGTCGCAGCGACGCATGCTCGCCGGCGAAGTGCAGCCGGCCCTCGGGCGCGATGATGTGTTCGTACAGGAGCTTCTGCTGGTTGGGCTCGAACAGCGCGAATGCTCCGCCCGCATACGGATCGTCGTGCCACATCTTGGACACCCCGACCTCGAATTCGTCGCGCACCTGCGGGTGGATCGCGGCGACGTTCTCCAGCGCCTGCACGATCCGCTCCTCCGGCGCGAGCGATCCCCAGCGCTGCGCGTCCTCCGCCCACGTATAGCTCGCGAGCAGGATGCCGCGCCCCGTCTCGCGCCCCTGCTCCGGATAGTAGATGTTGCGTACGGCGAGATCGGTCACCGAGCCGCCACCCACGATGCCGTCGTCGTCCTCCCAGAACCGGCGCCGGCACTGGAACAGGATCTTTGCCGACGCGTCGTAATGCAGCTGCCGGATGGCACGGCGCTTCGCGAGCGACAGCGGCTTGCGCATCTCGACATGCCGCAGCACCGGGAATGGCACCGTGATGATCGCGCGGTCGCCGGTGACCCGCATGCGGCCCGCGCCGGTCTGGTAATGGATGGTGACGCCGTCGTGCGTCTGGTCGATCGCGGTCATGCGCGCACCGAAGCGGATCCGGCTCGCGAGGCCCGGCACGAAGGCGCGCGGCAGCTGGTCCATGCCGCCGTCGATGCGCACCATGTCGACATAGCAGCAGCCGACCTCCTCGCGCAGGAGCTCGAGGAACGACGTGTTCATCAGCGACTCCTGGTTCATCAGGAGCCCGAAGAGCTCGATCGCGGCCTCGGACCACCCAAGCTCCTCCAGGAACTCGCGCGTCGAGTGGCCGTCGTAGCGATCGACGATCTCCGTCCAGCCGTCGTCGCCCTGCGCGGCGATGCGGTCGGAGAACGGCCGGATCGCCTGCTGCCACATGCGCTCGCACGTGACGTTGCGCTCGCGCTCGGCGAGATGGGCGCCGAGCAGCCGTGGCTTGGCTTCGATGTCGCGGAAGCGATGCTTGCGCCCGAACAGGTGGCACCACGCGTTCGGGTTGTTCATCGTGAAATCGGTCGTGGGCAGGCCGAACTTCGCGACGTACGCGAGCGTGACGCGATGCGCGCGCGGGATGCGCATCGCGCCCACCTCCGCGTACAGGCCGGGCGCGAAGGGCTCGCGCCACGTGCACACGCGGCCGCCGACCCGATGCTGCGCCTCCAGGAGCAGCGGGTCGTGTCCCGCGCGCAGCAGTTCGTGCGCGGCGACGAGGCCCGCCATACCCGCGCCGACGACGAGCACCCGCTGGCGCGGACCGCGGGTCGGCGGCAATCCGTTCGCGATGACGTGGAGGCAGGTCTCTTCGTGGGTCATGGGTGTGCCGGGGCGCGGCAGACGATACCCGATGCCCGCGCTCGCGGCAATGTGCATGCCGGGCCTTCGGTACCGCGTCGCGCCGGGCATCCCGCGCCCTGCCTTCGGCATCGTCGCGTCCGCACGGGGGACCGTCGCGTCCGGACCCGGGACCGTCCCTCTCCCGCGTGCGCCATGGCGCCCGGCCATCGATCCGCGCCGGCCACGGCGGCGGACGGGTCCGGAATCCATGACGGAGATCAAAGTCAGGCCAACGTTCGAGGGGCCGGCGCTTTGCGCTGCCGGCGCGCTGCCGTAGCATCGAAAAGTCCAATGGTCCAATCGCCGGCGCGAGGCGCGCCGGTCCAACCTGCCGAGGCCGCCCTTGCCCGATACGCTTGCGCTGTGGCATTCCGAACACGTCAACTTCGCGCGCCTGCTCAACCTGCTCGACGACCAGGTCTCGCTCTTCCACGATGGGACGGACGCGGACTACGAGCTCATGCTGGACATCATGTTCTACATGACGCACTACTCGGACGTGCTGCACCATCCGAAGGAGGACCTGATCTTCGCGCGGATCAAGACACGCGACGCCACGATGGCGAAGACCATCGACGCGCTCGCGCAGCAGCACACGCGCCTCAAGGCCGCCGGCGAGGCGCTGGTTCGGCACCTGGACGACATCATCAACGGCTCGATCGAACCGCGCGCGGCCGTCGAGGCCGCGGCGCGCGACTACGTCGATACGCTGCGCGCGCACATCAGGATCGAGGAAACCGAGGTCCTGCCGGTAGCCGGCCGCCTGCTCACGGTACAGGACTGGCAAGCCGTGCATGCGGCCATCGGTCGCGTCGAGGATCCGCTGTTCGGCAAGCATCCGCAAGGCCGCTACGCGGCATTGCAGGTGCGCATCGCGCGCGACGCGAAGGCGGCTCCGCAGCCGGGCGCAGGCGCGGCCTGAAGCGGCGCGGCCCGCTCGCGCGGGCCGCTACGGTCGTTGCGTTCCGGTCGATCGGTTCTAGAGCGGGTTCTAGAGCGTCGGCGTACCGGCGTGCGCGTACGTCCGCTCATGCACGGTCTGGCACGCGATGCAGCGGGTGGCCGTCGGGAACACATGGAGCCGCGGGAAGCCGATCTCGCCGTCGCACGCCTCGCAGCGTCCGAAGTCCTCGGAGCCGATCTGCGCGAGCGTGCGGTCGATCGCGGCAATCTCGTCCGTGTGGCGCTCGGCCAGCGTGTGACCGAGGTCGGCCAGCATGAGTGCCACCGACATGTCGCCGGTGTCGGGCACCTCGCCGGCCAGGTCGGCCAGCGACTCCGAGTGATCGCGCGCGCGCTCCGCGACCGCCTGGTCGACGCACGCGTTACGACGGGCGAGGAGCAATCCCTCGAGGACCTGCCGCTGGTTCCGGGAAAGCGTCGTCATGACAATTTGCTCCTGCGTGGACCGGCGAAGGCTCCGGACGACGATGGTTCGCCCCCGTGTTCGCGTCACCCGAGAGGTTAGCGCGGCACGCCTGCGGCGAATTGACGGGGATCAATGGCCGACCACTGTCCAGCGATCGCGCGGCCGGACGCCCGGGCATCCCGGCGAATACACGTACGCGACGCAAGCGAAGCTCTGCGAAAGCCCCGCCTTCGGACGACTCGCACGCAGGGAGCCGCACGACACTCGTTTCTTCCTGAGCTTCCTTTGGCGGTCGCCGCCTTGGTTGCCAACTTGGCGCCCCAAGGCGGCCGCCTGACTGTCGCCGTTGAAGTGCCGGTGAGCAAAAGGCGCGACGCCAGGCTTCACGTCATCCACGGGCCCGACGGACGCCCATTGCGGACGTTCCCTAGCGGCGCCAGCGAACGCGTATCGAGTACTCGTGGTCTCCGTAGCGGATATCGAGTTCGCCGTCGTTGGCCAGGCGCAGCGCGTCGCCGATCCGGCGCGGCAGGTGGATGTCGGTCGTCGTGATCTCGACGCGATCGGCGCGTTCGTCGACACGCAGCAGGCGGTGGAGCGGATGCTCGCGCCCTTCCAGCGCCGCCTCGTGGCGCACCAGCCGCATGAGGTCGTCGCGATGGGATGCCGAGAACGGGCCTTCGAGCGTCACGCGGCCGGCGGGCTGCTTGTCGCGAATGCGGCGGCATGCGGGACACGGCGCCGCGTCGGCATCGGGCGGCGCGCTGCCCCACGACCATCGGCCACGGAGAAAGACCGCGCCGCAGTCCTCGCATTGCGTGGGATCGCGGTACCGGCCCGCGGACTGGTACGGATCATGGCGGTCGGCATCGGGAAGGCGTGTTGCGCTTTGGGCGCCATTCGCGGCTCGACCGCGCGACTCCGGCGGTTCCGCAGAGTACATGGTGGCAATCCTTCGCATTCGCCGGCAAACACCTGTTGCAACGATCATGCGCCCCCGGGTGCGCACGCTCGTTGACGGTGGTCAATCTCGGCGGGGCGCGCGACGACGCGAACGCAACACCCTGCATGGCGGCGGACACGCTCGCGCGAACGGACTCCGGACCGACGCGGACCCGGTCCGGCCGACGCTAGACGAAGTCGACGAGCTCCGAGAGCGAGCGCCCTTCGTGCATGCGGCGGATGGCCTCCGCGACGAGGGGCACCGTGCTCACGCAGCGAATGCGGTTCGCGACGCGAGGCTCGCGAATGCGCCACGGGACGATGGTGTCCGTCACCACGATGGCGTCGACCGCGGCCTCGGCCAGGACCGTGTTCGCCTCCTCGGCGAAGACGCCGTGCGTCGCGCAGGCGATCACGGACGTGGCGCCGCGTTCGCGGCATGCATGCGCCGCGCGCGCGATGGTGTTGCCCGCGCAGATCATGTCGTCGACGATGACGGCAACCCTGCCCGCGACGTCGCCCACCAGCGCGTCGCCCCGCAGCTCGCCGCCGCTGCGGTACTTTTCCGCGAATGCGGCGCCGACCGGGCGGCCGAGCGCGCCGGCCAGGCGCTGGCGGAACGCGTCGGCCCGCTTGATGCCCCCCGCGTCCGGCGACACGACCGTCACGTCGGCGCCCGCGAGTCCGGCAGCAGCGCGTCCACCAGCAGGGCGGCCGCCTCCAGATGCTCCGCGCGGCAGCGAAACGCGTTCTGGTAGGCTGCGAGATTGTGCACGTCCAGCGTCACCATGCCGTCGGCGCCCAGCGCCTCGAACATCGTCGCGATGTACCGCGTCGTGACGGGGTCGCGCGCCTTGTTGCGCTGGTCCTTGCGCGAGTATGCGAGGTACGGCGCGACCACCGTGACCCGCGCGGCCGCCGCGTCGTGCAGCGCGCCGACGAGGAACATGAGGCGCAGCAGCTTGGCATCGGCCCCGCCGTCCGCATCGCCGTACAGCGACTGGATGACGAACACGTCGCAGTCGCGCACGCATTCGAGCGACCGCGACTTGTGTTCCCCGTCCTCGAACTCGCGCTCCTCGTGCAGCGGCCAGCGGATGTCCCAGCGCGCGGCTCACGGCCTCGCCGTACGCGCGCCCCGCATTCGGGGCGAAGAGCTTCAGTGGGCGCTGCGACATGGGCTTCCCGGTTCGTTGATGGGGTTGCCCGCGCGTGGCGCCGGTGCCTCGCGCGCGGACGGTCCGGCCGCCATCATGCACGCATCGCCCGGCACCCGGGTCCCGCGGACGCAAGTCGGCGTTCGCCCGGGTACGCGGCGATGACCCACTACGACGTCTTCAACGGCGACGCGGACGGCATCTCGTCCTTCGTGCAGCTGCGGCTCGCCGCGCCGGCCGAGTCGGTGCTCGTGACGGGCATGAAGCGCGAGATCGCGTTGCTGGAGCGCGTGCCGGCGCGCCGCGGTGACACGGTGACGGTACTCGACATCTCGCTGGCGCAGAACCGGCCTGCGCTGGAGCGCCTGCTGCGCCTCGACATCGCCGTCCTGTACTTCGACCATCACTTCGCCGGCGACGTGCCGCAGCACCCCGCGTTGACCGCGCATCTCGACCCGGCGCCGGGTGTGTGCACGGGCATGCTCGTCGATCGCCATCTGCAGGGCCGTCACCGCGTGTGGACCGTCGTCGCGGCGTTCGGCGACAACCTGGTCGCGACGGCGCGCAAGCTCGCGCAACCGCTGCGGCTCGCCGACCCGCGGCTCGCCGCGCTGCGCGACCTGGCCGACAACCTCACGTACAACTCGTACAGCGACGACCCGGCCGACGTGATCGTCCCGCCCGCGGATCTCGCGCGGACGCTGCTGCACGCACGCGACCCGTTCGCGTTCATCGACGGTGATCCCGTCTACGCGACCATCGACGCCGCACGCCGGCGCGATGTCGCGCTGGCGCGCGCAACACCGCCCGCGCTGACGCTGCCGAACGCGCGCGTCTACATCCTGCCGGACGAGCCGTGGACCCGCCGTGTGCGAGGCATCTTCGGCAACGAGATCGCCAACGCCGAGCCCGCTCTCGCGCATGCGGTCCTCACGGTCGACGCGGCCGGCGGCTACATGGTCAGCGTGCGCGCGCCGCGGGCGCGCGCCAGCGGCGCAGACGCGCTGTGCCGGGAGTTTCCGGGCGGCAACGGCCGGGCGGCGGCGGCGGGCATCGATCACCTGCCGAGGGACCGCTTTCACGAATTCGTCGAGCGCCTCGCCGCGGCTTTCCGCTGAGCCGCCGCCGGGGCGCGCGACCGCACCAGCAGCACCGGCACCGGACTGGTGCGCACGACCCCTTCCGCGTCGCTGCCCATCACGATCCGGGCCAGACCGCGGCGTCCGTGCGTTCCGAGCACGATGAGATCGGCACGACAGCGCTTCGCGTGCGCGACGATCCGGGCGGACACCGGCCCTCCGGCGGCTTCGACGAGGACGGCGCGATAGGCGACGCCGGACTTGTCGGCCTGCGCTTCGGCCCTGCGCAGCACCTTCTCGCCCTGCTGGCGCATCGCCGCGAGAAACGTCTCGACGTGCTCCAGCGACAGGTAGGCCCCACCCTCGCCGAGCGGGGCGATCATCAGTTCGTCGACGACGTGCAGCAGTTCGAGCGGGCACTTCTGATCCCGCGCCAGACCGATCGCCATGCGCAGGCCGCGATTCGCCGTGGGGCTGCCGTCCACCGGCACCAGGATTCGCTTGAACATCGCATCCTCCGTTGGGTATGGCCGTACCACCATCGTAGGCGGCCCGCACTCGTTCGCGTATGGCCCGGGATCAACGCCGGTGCGAATTGCCGCGCCACGCCGACGCCCTCGCCGGGATCGTTGCCGCCGCATCGGCGTCGCGCCCCACGCCCCCGCAACCACAACGCGTTGCGCCGGCGCAATCCGCAGGCCGCTTGCCGCGGCGGCGCACCTGCGCGGCAACGCCCCCGTTGACTTCCATCAATCTCCCCCCTTCGCATTGACCTAGGATGGAAGCGCGCCTGCGTCGGTCGCGGGCCGCGGACGCCTAGTGCCGCGCCTCGATCACCGTCGCGCCGACCGCGCACGACGCGAAGGCCTTCCCCGATGAGCCACGAGATCCCGGCTGCGTCACCCGTCGTCACCGCGTCCCCTGCGACGGACGCGCGCGACGTGCGCTGCGCGGGTGCCTGGACCGTGCGCACCGTCGGGGCCGCGCGAGCCTCGCCTCGCTCGCGTCCCCTGGCCGGCAGCCGGCGCGGTCGCGATCGACGCATCGGGCGTTTCCCTGCTCGACACGGCCGGCGCATGGTTGCTGCACCGGACGGTGCGCGAGCTCGCGGCGCGCGGCTGCGCGGCGCGCATCGTCGGACTGCGCCCGGAGTTCGCGGCGTTGCTCGATCTGATCGCGTCGCGCGAGATTGCGCTCGCGGTGCCGGTCGCGCCGGAGGCGGGACGGCTCGAACGCCTCGGGCGGCACGCGTGGGCCGGGGTGGCGGGTGGCGCCGGCTACCTCGCGTTCGTCGGCGAGAGCGCCCACGCGCTCCTGCGTGCGCTCCGCCATCCGCACCTCCTTCGGTGGCGGCCGATCCTGCACAACGTGCAGACGGCGGGCCTGGAGGCGCTGCCGATCACCGGGCTGCTGTCGTTCCTGATGGGCGTCGTGATCGCGTACCAGGGGGCCGACCAGCTGCAGCGCTTCGGCGCCAACATCTTCGTCGTGGACCTGGTCGCGCTGTCGATGCTGCGCGAGCTGTCGCCGCTGCTGACCGCGATCATCATCGCGGGACGGTCCGGGTCCGCGTACACGGCGCAGATCGGCACGATGAAGGTCACCGAGGAGATCGACGCGCTGCGCACGATCGGCATCGGCGCGCAGGAACTGCTGGTCGTGCCGAAGGTGATCGCGCTGATCCTGGTGATGCCGCTCCTGACCGTCTACACCGACGTGACCGGCGTGCTGGGCGGCATGGTGATGGCGCGCACGAAGCTCGACGTCGGCTTCGACGTGTTCCTCGACCGCCTGGACGAGGCGATCCAACTGTCGTCGTACTGGACGGGACTCGCCAAGGCGCCCGTGTTCGCGATGATCATCGCCCTGGTCGGCTGCTACCGCGGGTTCCAGGTGACGGGCAGCGCCGAGAGCGTCGGCGCGCAGACGACGATGAGCGTCGTGCAGTCGATCTTCCTCGTGATCGTGACCGACGCGATCTTCTCCATCCTCTACCTGTGGCTCGACCTGTGATGGCCGCGGCCGCGCCTGCCGCCCCGGTCGATCGACGTGCGCAGCGTCAGCACGCGCTTCGGTAACGCCGTCGTGCACGAGGACGTGAGCCTCGCCGTGAATCCGGGCGAGATCTTCGCGCTGGTGGGCGGCAGCGGCTCGGGCAAGTCCACGCTGCTGCGCGAGATCATCCTGCTGCAGCGGCCCGCCTCCGGCTCGATCCGCGTGTTCGGGCAGGAGGTCGTCGGGCTCTCCGACGATGCCGCGCTGCCGCTGCGCCGCCGGTGGGGGGTCATGTTCGAGCGCGGCGCGCTCTTTTCCGCGCTCACCGTCGCCGAGAACGTCGGCATGGTGCTGCACGAGCACACCGATCTCGACGAGCGGCTGGTCCGCGAGCTTTGCGCGGTGAAGATCGCGCTGACCGGACTGCCGCCCGACGCCGGTCCCAAGTATCCGAGCGAGCTCTCCGGCGGCATGCGCAAGCGCGCCTCGCTCGCGCGCGCGCTGGCGCTCGACCCGGAGCTCCTGTTCCTCGACGAGCCGACCGCGGGTCTCGACCCGCTCTCCGCGAGCGGCATCGACGAACTGGTCCGCAGCCTGCGGGACGGACTCGGGCTCACGATCATGATGGTGACGCACGACCTCGACCTCCTGTGGCAGACGGCCGATCGCGTCGCCGTGCTGGGCAAGGGTCGCATCGCCGGCGTCGGCTCGATGACCGCGCTGTCGCGCTCGGACGACCCGCTGGTCCGGCCGTATTTCCACGGCGCGCGCGGGCGCGCCGCCCTGGAGCAGGCATGGAAGAGAAAGTGAACTTTGCCGCGGTGGGCGCGTTCGTCATCGTGCTGACCATCGCGATGATCGGCGGCATCCTGTGGCTGTCGAGCGGCAAGTACTACCGCAAGAGCTACGATACCTACGAGACGTACATGAGCGAATCGGTCGCGGGCCTCAACCTCAACGCGCCCGTCCGCTACCGCGGCGTGGACGTCGGCCGCGTGCGCAGGATCGCGCTCGCCCCCGGCAATGTCGAGGAGGTGCAGGTCACGCTCGACATCGAGCGCGGCACGCCGGTCAAGGTGGACACCCTGGCGACACTGCAGACGCAGGGGCTGACCGGCATCGCGTACGTCGAGCTGACCGCGGGCCACCGCGAGTCGGCGGCCCTGCTTGCGAAAGCCGGCGAGACGTTTCCGGTGATCGCGTCGGCGCCGTCGTTGATGAACCGTCTCGAAACGTCCATTCCGCTGCTGCTCGCGAACCTGAACCGCGTCAGCGACAACCTGAACGCGCTGCTCGACGACGAGAACCGGCGCGCGGTGAAGGCGACGCTCGCGGATCTCTCGCACCTGTCGCGCACGTTCGCCGCGCGCTCGGGGACGATCGACGCGACGCTCGCCAGCACCGCGCGCACGATGGACGCCGCCGCGCGCGCGACCGACAAGGCGGCGGCGGTCGCCGGCGAACTGCCGCAGCTCGTGCAGCGGATGGAGCGCACCGCCACGGCGATCGAGGGAATGGCCGCCCAGGTCGCGGGCGCGGGCACGAGCGCCCGCGGCGTGCTCGACGGCTCCCGCGCGGACCTCGCGCAGTTCACGGGCACGACGCTGCCCGAGATGCGCGCGCTCGTCGACGAGCTGCGCGCCCTCACCGCGACGTTGCGCCGCGTCGGCGACACGGTCGAACGCAATCCGTCGGTCCTGCTCTACGGGCGGCCGACCGCAAAGAAGGGGCCCGGCGAATGAAGAATGCGAACCGCGTTGCGCCGGACCGCGCTTTGCGCGGCGGCACGTGTATCGCCGCGATGGCGGGCGATCCCGGGCGTCGGCGGGTGCTGCGTTGCGCGCTGTCCATCGCGGCCGCGCTCGCGGCCGGCTGCGGCGCACTGCCGGCGCCGAGGATCGAGGAGCCCGTGCTGCACGTGCTCGATGCCAGGCCGCCCATCGTGCGTACGCAGACGCCACGCGACGTCGTACTGGAGGTGAGCGCGCCGCGGGCAGCGCCCGGCTACGACACGGCGGCGATGGCGTACGTGCAGCGGCCCTACACGCTCGACCAATTCGCCGTCCACCGCTGGGCCGATGCGCCGGTGCGCATGCTGAGGCCGCTCATCGTGCGCGCGCTCGAGGACGCCGGCGCCTTCCGCGCGGTCGTGTACGGCCCCGCCGGCGTCACGCCCGATTTCCGGCTCGACACGGAGCTCGTGCGGCTCCAGCAGGACTTCACGGTCAAACCGAGCCGCGTGGAGCTCGTGTTGCGCGTGCAGATGATCGACCTGCGCAACCGCCGCGTCGTCGCCACCCGCGTGATCGAGGAGGCGCAGCCGGCGCCGAGCGACGACGCGGACGGCGGCGTGGCGGCGGCGAATGCCGCGCTCGCCCCGGCGCTGCGTGCCGTCGCCGCATTCGCGGCGGAAGCCGCGGACGCCCCGCCGGCGCGCCCGACGCCCTGACGATCCACCAGGGGCTGGTCATGCACGTCGGTAACGCTCGACAGCGAGCCAGCGGCGCCGTCACTGGCGCTCGATCTTCGCCTGCTCGATCACCCTACGCCATTTTTCGATATCGGCGGCCACGAGGCGGCGCATGTCCTCGGGCGAACCGCCGCGCGTGGCGACGCCCTGCGCGGCGAGCTTCTCCTTCACGTCGGGCGCGGCGAGTGCCGCGTTGATCTCGCGGTTGAGCTTCTCGACGACCGCGCGCGGCGTCTTGGCCGGCGCCGCGATCGCATTCCACGACGTCGCCGCATAGCCCGGCACGCCGCTCTCCGCGACCGTGGGCACGTCGGGCAGCCCGGGGTAGCGCCGCTCGGACGCCACCGCAAGGATGCGCACCGCGCCGCCCTTCGCCTGCGGCAGCACCGGCGAGAGCATCTCGAATGCCGCCTGCACCTCGTTCGCGCGAAGCGCGGTGATCACCGCGGGGCTGCCCTTGTACGGCACGATCGTGGCGTCGACGCCGGTCGATGCGCGGAAGAGCTCGGCCGCGAGATTCTGGGTGCTGCCGACGTTGATCGTCGCGATGTTGAGCTTGCCGGGATTGGCCTTGCCGAATGCCAGCAGGTCGGCAACGGACGCGATGCGCGATTCCGCCGGCACCACGATGGCGACGTCGAAGAAGCCCAGTGTGGCGACCGGCGCGAAGTCGGCCACCGTGTCGTAGGGCAGCGCGCGGAACAGCGACGCGCTCACCGCATTGCCGTTGGTCATCAGCAGAAGCGTGTAGCCATCGGGCTCCGCCTTGGCGACCGCGTCCGCGGCGACGATGCCGCCGGCACCCGGCCGGTTGTCGATGACGACCGGCTGGCCCATCTGCTCGGAGAGCTTCTGCGCGACGGTGCGCGCCGTCACGTCCGCCACGCCGCCCGGCGCGAAGCCGACGACGAGCCGGAGGGGCTTCGCGGGAAAGCTCTGCGCATGGGCGTCCCCGACGATGCCCGCGAGCAGCGCCATCGCGAGTGCAATCATTGTCCGCATCGATGACCTCGTCGGTGAGTGGGCCGTCCGTCGCGCGCGTCAGGCGTCGCCCGGGCCGAATCCCGTCGCGCGGACCTTCTGCACGATCCTGCTGCCCTTGCGCGCACGGCGCAGCACGTGCTTGCCCAGCGCCTCGCCTTCGAGCGACACGTCGATCTCGCGGCCGTTGCGATTCGTGCCGCGCACGACGACGCGATTCGGGGGTGCCAAACCCACGGCGATCAGCTTGTCCCCCGGGTCGAGCGTCATCACGATGAGGCCGCGACCCCGCGGGATCTCGCGCATCTCGGAGAGCTCGAACACGAGGAGCTTGCCGTTGCCCGCCAGCGCGGCGACGTGCGTGCGGCCGACCGCCAGCGCCACCGGTGCGACGGGTTCCTCGTCCGCCTCGAGGGTCATGAATGCCTTGCCCGCCTTCACGCGCGACACCATGTCCTCGGCCGCCGCGACGAAGCCGTAGCCGCCGGTGCCGGCGACGAGGTACTTGAGGCCGGGTGCCGCGGAGATCGCGTGCGCGACCCTCGCTCCCGCCTGCAGCTCGACCAGCGTCGTGACGGGCACGCCGTCCCCGCGGCCACCCGGCACGTCGGCGGCGCGGATCGAGTAGGCGCGGCCCTGCGTGTCGAGCACGACGACCGGGTGGATCGTCCGCGTCTCGATGATCGCGAGCGGCCCGTCGCCGGACTTCCACGCGAACTGCGTCGTATCGAGGCCATGCCCTTGCCGGGAGCGTATCCAGCCCTGCCGCGACAGCGTGATCGTCACGGGCTCGTCGGGCACCGCGCGCGCAAGGACCGTCGGCGCGACTTCCTCGATCACCGTGCGGCGCGGGTCGCCGAACTTCTGCGCGTCGGCCTCGATCTCGACCACGATGCGCTCCGACAGCGCCCGCCGGTCGCCCAACAGGTGCTTCAATTCCTTGCGCTCGGATTTGAGCGTCTTGAGCTCGCCCTCGATCCTGATGCCTTCGAGGCGCGCCAACTGCCGCAGCCGGATCTCGAGGATGTCCTCGGCCTGGAGTTCCGAGAGTCCGAACGCCGCCATCAAGTCCGCCTTCGGATCGTCGGCATTGCGGATGATGCGGATCACCTCGTCGATCGACAGCAGCGCCAGCAGCCGGCCTTCGAGGATGTGGATGCGCCGGTCGACCTCGGACAGGCGGTGCTGCGTGCGGCGCGTGACCGTCTCGAAACGGAACGCGATCCACTCGGTCAGGATCGCCTTCAGTCCCTTCTGGCGCGGCCGGCCGTCGCGGCCGAGCACGACCAGGTTGATCGGCAGGCTCGCCTCGAGCCGCGTGTTCGCGAGCAGCAGGTCGACGAATTCCTGGGGGCTCTGCCGGCTCGAGCGCGGCTCCAGCACGATGCGCACGTGCGCATCCTTGTCCGACTCGTCGCGCACGGCGTCGAGCGCGCCCAGCATCAGCGCCTTCAGGTTGATCTGGTCCTGCGTGAGCGTCTTCTTGCCTTCCTTGGGCTTGGGATTGGTCGCGCGCTCGATGTCCTCGAGCACCGCGCGCGTCGACACGCCGAAGGGCAGCTCGGTGATCGCGATCCGCCACTGCCCGCGCGCCAGTTCCTCGACCGTCCAGCGCGCGCGCACGCGCAGGCTGCCGCGGCCGCCGTCGTAGATCGCGCGAATGTCCGATGCGGCGGAAATGATGTGGCCGCCGCCGGGAAGGTCGGGACCGGGCATCAACGCGAGCAGCGCGTCGAGGTCGATCTCCGGATCGCGGATCGTCGCGACGACCGCGCGCGCGACCTCCGCCAAATTGTGCGACGGGATGTCGGTGGCCATGCCCACGCCGATGCCGGAGCTGCCGTTGAGCAGCACGATCGGGAGTCGCGCGGGCAGGAGTTTCGGCTCCTCGAACGCGCCGTCGTAGTTCGGCACGAAGTCGACGGTATCGCGGTCGATCTCCGCGAGCAGCAGTTCCGCCATCGCGGTCAGCCGGCACTCGGTGTAGCGCATCGCCGCCGCGTTGTCGCCGTCGCGCGACCCGAAGTTGCCCTGGCCGTCGATCAGCGGGTAGCGCAACGTGAAGTCCTGCGCCTGGCGCACGAGCGCGTCGTACGCGGCCGTGTCGCCGTGCGGGTGGTACTTGCCGAGCACGTCGCCGACCACCCGCGCGGACTTGACGTGCCGCGTCGGCGCGTAGAGGCCCAACTGGTGCATCGCGTAGAGGATGCGCCGCTGCACGGGCTTCTGGCCGTCGGCGACGTCGGGCAGCGCGCGGCCCATCACCACGCTCATCGCGTATTCGAGGTAGCTGCGCTCGGCGAACGCCCCGAGCGGCAGCGCGTTGTCGTCGTCGGACGCGGGTGCGGCGCCGGGGGGTACGACCGGCGGCGGCGCGGCGCGATCGTCGCTGTCGCCGGAGTCGCCGGCGGCGAAGAAGTCGCCGGTCAGCGCATCGGCCGCGGCCCGGGTACGCGCGGGCTTCGGTGGGGTTCGGGGCTTGCGGGGACCTGCCATCGTCATTCTTCCGTTTCTCTCGCGGCGCGCGCTCAGATGTCGACGTCGACGGTGTTGCCCGAGCGTTCCATCCATTCGCGGCGGCCGGCGGCCTCGGACTTGCCCATGAGCCGCGTGAACACATCGAGCGTCGCGTCGATCTCCGCGCGCGCGATGCGCACCGGCAGCACGCGCCGCGTCTCGGGGTTCATCGTGGTTTCCCACAGCTGCTCGGGATTCATCTCGCCTAAGCCCTTGAAGCGGCCGACCGACCACGCGCCGGGCTTGACGCCCTCCTTCGCCAGGCGATCCTCGATGGCGGCGAGCTCGGCGTCATCGAGCGCGTAGAACTTGCGGGCCGGGCGCTTGGCCGACGCCGACACGTCGATCCGGTACAGCGGCGGGCTCGCGACGCAGATGTGGCCATGCTCGATCAGCGCCGGGAAGTGCCGGAAGAAGAGCGTCAGCAACAGCACCTTGATGTGGCTGCCGTCGACGTCGGCGTCGGCCATGATGATGATGCGCCGGTAGCGCAGGCCCGAGAGGTCCGGCGCCTGCCCCGGACCGTGCGGGTCGACGCCGATCGCCACGGCGATGTCGTGGATCTCGTTGTTGGCGAACAGGCGATCGCGTTCCACCTCGAACGTGTTGAGCACCTTGCCGCGCAGCGGCAGGATGGCCTGGTACTGCTTGTCTCGCGCGAGTTTCGCGGAGCCGCCGGCCGAATCGCCCTCGACCAAGAACACCTCGCGCCGGCCGACATCGTCGGACTCGCAATCGGTGAGCTTGCCCGGCAGCACCGCCACGCTGGAGCCGCGCCGCTTCTCGACCTTCTGCGCCGACTTCTGCCGTGTCTGCGCCTGCACGATCGCGAGTTCCGCGATGCGTTTCGCGTGATCGACGTTCGAGTTGAGCCACGCTTCGAGCGGATCGCGGATCACCTGCGCGACCAGCTTCAGCGCGTCGCGGCTGGTGAGCTTCTCCTTCACCTGCCCCTGGAACTGCGGGTCGAGCACGCGCACGGACAGCACGTAGCGCATGTGCGCCGACACGTCCTCCGTCTGCAGGCGCACACCGCGCGGCAGCAGGTTATGGTGGTCGACGAAGGACTTCACCGCGTCGAACACGCCCGAGCGCAGACCGGCCTCGTGCGTGCCGCCGGCCGCGGTGGGAATGAGGTTGACGTAGCTCTCGCCGTCGCCGCGCCCGGCGTCGAACCACGCGAACGCCCACGCCGCGCCCTCGCCTTCCGCCCACGTGTCGCCGTCCTTCGGCGTGCCGAGGTACGTCTCGCCGGCGAAGATCGGCGCGACTGGCGTCATGCCTTCGGCGAGTTCGGCCAGGTAGCCGGTGAGTCCGTCCGGATACGACCACGTCTCGGTCTTCGGCGTCTTGCCCGTCTCGAGGCGCAGCGTGACCGCCACGCCGGGCAGCAGCACCGCCTTCGCGCGCAGCAGCCGCGCGAGTTCGGGGATCGACACGTTCGGCGCGTCGAAGTACTTCGGGTCCGGGACCACGCGCACCGTGGTGCCGGCGGCACGCGCGCCGCAGGTGCCGACGACCTTCAGCTTCTCGGCGACCTCGCCGCCCGCGAACACGATCCGGTGCACGTGGCCGTCGCGCTTGACCTCCACTTCGAGCCGGCGCGACAGCGCGTTGGTCACCGACACCCCGACACCGTGCAATCCGCCCGAAAATGCGTAGGCCGCGTGCGCACCCTTCTTGTCGAACTTGCCGCCCGCGTGCAACCGGGTGAACACCAGTTCGATCGTCGGGACCTTCTCCTCCGGGTGCAGTCCCACCGGAATGCCGCGACCGTCGTCCTCGACCGTCACCGTGTGGTCGGCATGCACCGTCACGTCGATGCGCGTCGCGTAGCCGCCCAGCGCCTCGTCGGCGGCGTTGTCGATCACTTCCTGGACGATGTGCGTCGGATCCGACGTACGCGTGTACATGCCGGGGCGCTCCCGCACCGGTTGCAGCCCCTTCAGGACGCGGATCGACGATTCTTCGTATTTGCCTTTGGCCAACGTGGTTTCCTGGACGCCCGCGCGCGCTGACGGCGCGGCGGGCAAAGCGTCAATGCTACCGCGTCGCGACGATCGGGCCGTTCGCGGTCGGCAACATCATGGCTCGCCGCCGGCCCGCCGGCACCTCGTCTTCCTCGGATGAGGCGGGCGCGCCAGGCATCACGGGATCGCGTCGCGTTGGCCGCCCGCGACGCTGCGCAGGCGCGAACACCCTCAACCCCACCCTTCCCTTGCCGGGCGCACCTTCGCTTGCAAGCGAAGGTCGCGCGCGCCAGGAAGCACTTGCCGCTGCATCCTTGGAAAACGCGGGCGGCGGCGCCTGCGGGCCTTGCGCGCCGCTGCGTCCGTACGCGTCTCGCGCAGCTTCGTCCATGCATCTCTCGCGCCGCTGCGTCCATGCATCTCTCGCGCCGCTGCGTCCTTGAGCCTCCCTCTCCCCGCTTGCGGGGAGAGGGTCGGGGTGAGGGGCCACCGACGACCCGTGGCTTCCTGCACTGCGCGAGCCGCGCGACTGCGCCCCCTTAGTCCCGCTCGCCGTCCCGCGGACCGAGGCCATAGGGACGCACCAGTTCCCACACGTGCTGCGGCACCATGGCACGCATCCGGCGCGGCGCCTCGCGGCGCAGGTGCAGCACCGTCTCGACCGCCTTCATCTCGACGCGCGCCCGCGCGAATTCGAGGCCCTTCGGGCCCACGCGCGGCATCAGCCAGCCGACAATCGGCCGCAGCCAGTCCGGCATCCGACGCAACGGCAGGCCGCCGGCGGCGCGCTCGACGTTCGCGAGAAAGCCCCGGACCGGACCGGCCCGCCTTCCGCCGCTGCCGGGTGCCGCAACCCGCACCTCGTCGCCCAGCAGCGCGAGCAGTTCCTCCCCGCGCTCGTTGCGGACGATGAGCCATTGCTCGCCCTCGCCGCCCATGTAGCCGACGGTGATGTCGGCGAGCACGTTCGTGTAGTCGACGCACGTGCGGCACGTGAGCGGGAAGAAATCCGACGGCAGTTGCGACAGCGGCAACATCAGGAACGGGATCGCGCGCACTCGACCGTCGGCATGGCGAATCTCGACGTGATAGTCGGCACGAAACTCGAGATACGTGATGGTCTCCGGAGCGTCGGACACCAGCGCGAGGAACTCGTGAAAGCGCTCGGTCGTCGTGTTGTCCGAGCACGGCGTGCCGATCACGTAGAGGCGCTCGAAGCCCAGCTCGCGTTCCAGCGCGCGCAGCGCGTATATCTGGCACGGGATGCCGACGACCGCGAGGCGACGGTAGCCGCGCTCGCGCGCCGGCTCCAGCAGAGCCAGCAGCGGCGCGTAGCCCATCCGCATGCCGCGGCACTGTGCCATCCCGTCCGGGGTCGTGACGAGGACCGGTCGCGGCCGCCAGCGGTCGTCGGGATCCGCTGCCATCGCGAGCACCGCATCGACCGCGCCCGTCTCGAGCAGGCGGGCGGCGATGCGGGTCGCGATGCCGGTCCACTGCGCGCCCGGGAGCGGCGCGCGCAACGACGCCCGCAGCATCCTGCGATACGGGCCGAAGTGGAGTTCGTCCGCCCGCTGCGGATCGCGCGCGCGTCCGTGCACGCGCGCCTCCAGTCCGGCATGGTCGGGCTTGATGAACTGGCAGGCGCGACCGCAACGCTTCGCATCCGCAGTGCGCGAGATGCCGCAATCGGTGCAGAGGTCACGCGGCGTCGCGGGCCCGATCACCGGGGACCAGACGGCCGGATCTCGCGTCCGGTCCGGGGCGCGCCGCGGCGGTCACGGCGGCCACCGTTCGGTGACGCGCGGCATCGGTTGCTGTCGTTGCATCGCTCGCTCCGGCGAACCGGCCCACGCCCTAGGGCGCGCGCCCGGCGCGTGGCCCACGCGCGTCGGCCGAGTATAGCCGCCATGGAGCGCAACCATCGCCGGGCGCCCGTTTGCACGCATGGACAATGCCTGCACCCGGTACACGTCCGCCGTTCGCATCGCGACCACGCATGCGCCTGTATTGAACGCGCAGACAACCCGGCATGAGCTGTAAGGGTGCAAAATTCCGTTGTGCGCCGCCGAGCAGCCGTGTAGAAAGGCGACTTCCGAAGTCGCGACCTTGGGGAGGGCATGGCTCACTTCGTCACCGATCGCATCGTGATCGGGCTCTATCGGGTCGGGCTCGTGCTGCTCGTGGTGGCGGTCGGCGTGATCGTCGGCGCCATCGGCTGGACCCGTACGCCCGACGCGCTGCTGCACGCCGCGAGCATTGCCGCCTTCGCGTTCGGGCTGCCCGCGTTCGCGTCGTTCGCGCTCGCCTATTGGCTCGACGGCGAGGCGAGGAAGGTCGAAGGCGGACGACCGCACGACCGCGACACATCGGCCCGGCATCCGTTCCGCGAACCCTTGCTGGGCTACGTGGCCGCCGTGTTGGCGACCCTTGCCGCGTGGGGGCTGCGCGAACTCGTCGACGCGCTGGTGCCCGGCTACGTGCCGTTCATCACCTTCTTCCTCGCGGTGGCGGTCGCCGGCTGGCTCGGAGGATTCGGCCCGGCGGCGCTTGCAACCGTGACTCTGCGCGGGCATCGCCCGCTACTTCTACATGGCGCCCGCGCACTCCCTGCGCCTGGACGATGTGCAGCAGGCGGCCGCGCTCGGGCTCTTCGTATTCGTGGCCCTTGGAATTGGCGCGCTGACGGCCGCGCTGCACGCGGCATTGCGGCGGATCCAGACGCTGCTCGGGCAGCGTTCGCAGGTGCCGCCCGGGACCCCGGGCGACGCCTGACGCAGTCTGCGATCGGGGCTGCAATTGGCGTCAGTGCAGGATTTGGCGACCTCGAGTCCGCGGCGGATCGACACGGTGCCTGCTGCCCACTCCTGATCCGCCCCCCACTGCGCACTGACCACAACTGCGCGGACGCCGCGTGTCGTGCGGCGTGCCTCGATCACACCAGCGTGGCCGTCAGCGCGATCTCGGGCACGCTGGCAAGTGCCTTCGACAGCGGGCAGTCGCGCTTGGCCGCCTGCGCAATCTCCTGGAACTTCGCGGCGTCGATGCCCGGCACGCTCGCGGTCAGCGTCAACGCGATGCGGTCGATCACGAAGCCATCGCCCTGCTTCGTCAGTCGCACGCTCGCCTGCGTGTCGACGCTTGCCGTCGCGAAGCCCGCGCGGTCGCACGCGAACGAGAAGGCCATCGTGAAGCACGCGGCATGCGCGGCGCCCAGGATCTCCTCCGGGTTGGTGCCGCGGCGGTCGTCCTCGAACCGGCTCGCGAAGCCGTACGGGTAGTCCTTGAGCGCGCCGGTCTCGGTGCTGATCCGGCCGACGCCCTTCTTGCCCTGGCCTTCCCAATGCACGGTGGCCTTCTTCTCGATCATCATCGCGTGACTCCTTCTGGTTGGATGCAGGTGACGATGCCGCCGTCGTCACTTCGGCCGCGGATTGCGCAGGTCGCGATCCGGCAGTTCGAGCTTGCCGGCGCGCAACTGCGCCACCGCGGCCACGACGGCGCGCGCGACGTTGCGCACTTCCTCCTGGACCGCCACGTCGCGGTCGAGCGCCTCGTGGCTGTCGCAGTACGGTTCGAAATAGCCGATGTAGCGGTCGAGCGTCGCCTTCGCCCCTGCACGCACGAGGCCCATCCAGTCGAGCCAGTCGGACAGGTTGCGGCGATGCGACTCGATGCCCGCGACGTCGCCATGCACGGCCACGCCATACGCGCGTCCGGCAAGATGCTTGGGGTAACTCCAGCCGGCGCGCTCGATCGCCTTCGCCTCCGCGACCTTCTTGCCGTGCGTCGAGGTCACGTCGGGGTTGCCGCCGTCCGCGCAGACCATCCGGTCCATCATGAGCTTCAGCGGACTGGGCGACTGGTACCAGTACGTGGACGTGACGATGACGACGCCGTGCGCGGCGGTCCAGCGCTCGTAGATCTCGGCCATCCAGTCGTCGGCCTGGTCGAGCGCGAAATTGGGATAGCAGCTGCACGGCCAGTGGCACAGCGGCATCGCCGTCGACGCGCAGCCCTTGCACGGATGGATGGCGCGCCCGTATTCGGACGTCACGAGGCTCAGGTCCAGCACGTCGGCGGTCGCGCCGGCGGCCTCCACCACATGCCGCGCCTGCTCCACCAGCCGCCATGTCTTCGATATCTCGCCGGGACACGTGCCGTCGTTGCGCGCGCTGCCGCAGACGATCAGCACGCGCGACGGCGCAGCGGAGTCCGCCCACGTTGCCTGGGCGGCCCGTAGGCGAGAGCGGGTGTCGAGCCATTGCACGGCCACCGTCGTACGCGGGATCCGCGAAGCCCGGTCCAGCCGGACGCGTCACGGGCGCCTTGCGACCGTCCTGGTACGCAGTCCACGCGATTTCCTCCAGGCGGTCGATCGCCGCTCGTTCCCCGGCGTACGCCGGATCGAAGTAGCGCAGATTGAAGCGCTCGCGAAACGATGCGCGATCGAGCCGACCGGTCGCCTGGCCTTTGCGGATCTGCTCCATTGCAACACTCTGCTTTCGTCGTGGCCGCCGGATACCGCGTCATGCGCCGCGCGTGAGTCGCACGCGGCGCCTCGAGCGATCCGTGACGGGGAGGAAACCATCATAACGGCGCCCGGAGAGGTCGCGCGCTTAACGGACGGCAAGGTGCCGCGCCCCCGGTGCGCGGTCATCGGCGCTGCGGCTCGCGCCCCCTTCAGATCCCGCTGTCCGGCAGGGCGGGCGGATTCGCGGCCGCCCATGCCAGTTTGTCCGTTCGCGCGAGCTTCTTGAGCGCCGCTTCCGCGCTCGCCGCCTCGCCGCGCGACGGAAACGGCCGTGCCGCGACGTACCGCAGCGGCTTGCTCATCCGCGTGAACGCCGCGCCCTTGCCGCTCGCGTGCTTTGCGAAGCGCGCGGCAAGGTCGTTGGTGATGCCCGCGTACAGGCGGCCGTCGGCGCACTCGATGAGATAGACGAACCAGCAGGACGTGTCTTCGCGGGTCATGGATTGGGCGGGGAGGACGCCAGGGCGTCGCGGCGCGCTGCGATCCGGGTCGTTGCCACCGTCGGCGACGACGGCCCGGTCGCGGTTGCCGCGACGGGTACCGGATAGCGTCGCGAGCCGACCATCGTACATGGGGAATCCCGGGGGCAGCGCGACCGAACCAATCCGGTGCAACGGCGGTCGAAGCCCTTGCCTGATACCCGAGCCCCGCGTCACCGCATTGTCATGGGGCCTGTCCCGGAAACGGCATTGACCTCCGTCAACACCCCAGCCGGGAAGGGCCACCATGATGCCGGTGCCCACGGCCCCGCCACGACTTCGGTTACCAATACCCATGGATTCCATCGCTTCCCTGCTTCGCTCGCCCACCCGGGGCGCCGCCCTCCTTGCCGCCGGCTGCGCCGGCCTCGTCGGCGGCAGTTTCTTCGTCCAGCACGTGCTGGAGGTGGAGCCCTGCCCGCTGTGCATCGTGCAGCGGATGACCTACCTGACGCTCGCGTTCACGTTTCTCGCCGCCTTCCTGCTGCGCGAACGCCCGACGGCGCAACGGATCGTGCTCGGCCTGGCCCTGCTGCTGGTGCTGGTCGGCGGGGGCACCGCGGCCTACCAGTCGCAGCTGCAGATCTTCCCGCCGGCCGTCGCGGCGACGTGCAGCCCGAGCCTGTCGTACATGCTCGACACGCTGCCGGCCAACGAAGTGATCGGTCGCCTGTTCGAAGGCCATGGGGACTGCTCGGATTCGTCGTTCCGCATCCTCGGGCTGACGCTCGCGCAGATTTCGCTCGCCATCTTCACCGTGATGCTGGTGTGGCTCGTACCGACGCTGCGCCGGTCGCCGCGCGCGGCAACCGCGCGCTGAAGCACGCCCGTCGCAGCGAACGCCGTCCCCCTGGGGGCGGTCTCCCATCCGCGCCTGCCCGCTCGCGCCCCCGCGGGGACACCGCGCGTTGTCGTACCATGCAGGCGTGCAGTTCGCACCTGCACGCCTGCCCAAGGATCGCCCCGCCATGACCTCCATCCTCACCGTCGTCGCCCGTATTCGCGCCGCACCGGGACGCGGCGACGCGCTGGCCGCGCTGCTGACCGAACAGGCTGCCGTCGTTCTCGGCGCCGAGCCCGGCTGCCTCGTCTATCGCGTGCACCGCTCGACGCGCGATCCCGAACTGTTCCTGTTCTACGAGACGTATGCGGACGACGCGGCGTTCGAAGCGCATCGCGCCGCCGCGCACCTCGCGCAGTTTCGCGAACGGCGCGAGAAGGAAGGCCTCACCGCCGGCCCGGCCGAGGTCGAAGTGTTCCGCTCGATCACCGGGTAGGTGCTGCGCCGGCGCGGCGCGCCGCCGCGTCAGTCGACGATGTCGAGTCCCGGCATCCCGTGGCCGCCGGTCACGCAGTGCCAGACGTACACGGCAACGCCCGGGTCGCCCGTCCACAGCGAGTAGCGCCCGCGGCCGTACTGCGCCTTCGCACGCTCGCTCTGGCCGATCGCGTGCATCGCGAAGGATCGCGCGCGCTCGAGCCACACCGGATCGCCGGTCCGCCGGTGCAGCTTCAGGAACGCGTACCCGTTGCCCGCCGTGCCGTGGCACAGGCCCGGTCCCTTGGCCAGCGGACCCGCCGTCCAGACCAGGTTGCCCGCGCGGACCAGCAGGTCGTCCATCTCGGCGGATTCCCCCACCGGATAATCGGTGAGGCTCGTCACGATGCCGGGCGCGCCGTGGCACCACTGCACGAGGATGCCCGTACGGCCCGGACGCGGCGGCCCGACGCCCGACGGCCAGTTCACACCGTCGCCCTCCGCCACCGCCGTCACGCGCAGCGTCTCGACGCACCGGTCGAACAGCGTGCGGCGCCGTTCTGGGGAAAGGAGCGCGGCGCCGCGCAGCAGCGGGTACACGTTGCCCGCGAATCCGTGGCCCGCCCCCAGCAGTTGCACGATGCGTCCGTACAGGTCCTGCGTCCACAGGTGGCACGGCGCATGTTCGCTGCGTTGCCACAGCGGCCAGACGTGCTCGACGTTGGCGAGGAACAGGTCGCGCCAGCGCGCCTCCCCCGTCGCCTCGTAGAGATGCCACGCGGCGACCATCGTGCCGGGGGCCGCCCACAGCGCCTCGTTGGTCGGATTGGCGATATTGCGTTCGACGGACGCGAACAGTGCGTCGGCGGCCGCGTTCGACCCCGTCATGCGCCAGAGGAACAGCAGCGGGCCGCATTCGCCCAGAAAGTACGACGGCACGACCTCCTCGGTGTCCGGCTTCGCGAGATAGGCCTCGTGCACGGGACCGATCAGCGCCTCCGGTGCGATGCGCAGATCCACGGCACCCGCGCGCTGCAGATACCACAACGCCCACAACGCGCCCGACGCGCCGAGGTAGAGCGAGTAATGCCTTTCATCGGGCGCGGCCTCGCCGTCGAGCGGATGCGGCAGCCACGCGATGCCCGATCCCAGCGCATCTTCCATGTCGCGGACGATTCCGCGCACCGCGTCGCGTGCGCGCGACTCGTTCCACTGCGCGTCCTGCAACGGTTCGTGCCGGTCGGGTTCGAACAGCATCACACACCTCGCTCGCGGGTCGGGACGCACGCAGCGTACCTGAGCCGCGCGGCGGAGCGAAACGCTGCGATGTGGCCCCTTTCCACCGCGGCCTGTCGCCTCCCCCGTCGCCCGCTGCCCCGAGCGCTGTTGCGGTCCGCCGCGGCACCGCCGCAGCTTGCGTTGCGTTGGGCGTGCCGCTTGGGCGGGAATGAAACGCGCGGGCCGCTGTTCATCCTCCGGACGCGCGGCCGGCGCTTGCGGCCGAGCCCGACGTTCCTCACCTGCGAAGGGAAGACACGATGTCGATGAGTGCGCTGCACAAAGTGATGATCCTGGCCCTGGGCGCCGCGGGCTTGCTGCCGCTGACCGCGGTGGCCGTCGACCCGGCGCTGGAGCGTGCGGCCACCGCGATGGGCGCGAACGGACTGACGTCGCTCCGCTACGCCGGCGACGGCACCGGCTACACATTCGGTCAGGCGTACAAGCCGGGCACCGCATGGCCGAAGATCCGCGTGCAGTCGTTCGTGCGCACGGTGAACTACGACACCGGTGCGATGAAGGACGAGATCCTGTTCAACCGGGCCGAGGCGCTCGGCGGCGGCGGCTATCCGCATGTCGCGGCGCAGCGCAACGAGCAGTACGTCAGCGGCGCGTACGCGTGGAACCAGACCGGGGCCGCGGCCGCGCCGGGGCCGCGCTTCGTCGCCGACCGCGTCCACCAGCTCTGGATCACGCCGCAGGGCGTGATCAAGGCCGCCATCCGCAACAACGCGACGGTACGGCCGGTCACGCGCGACGGGAAGACGTATTCGGTCGCATCGTTCAGCGATCCGGGCCGGTTCAAGGCGGACGTCTTCATCGACGCGACCGGCCTCGTCGACCGCGTCGAGTCGCGCTTTCCCGATCCGGTGATGGGCGACACCGCCGTCGTGACGACCTACTCGGACTACCGGGACTACGCCGGCGTGCGGTTTCCGGCGCGCATCGCGCAGACGCAAGGCGGCTTCCCGATCCTCGACCTCACGGTCCGCGACGTGCAGCGCAACGTGCCCGCCGACATCGCGCTGCCCGATGCCGTGAAAAGCGCGACGGAGCGCGTGACTGTCGACAAGGTCGCCGAGGGCGTCTGGTTCATCGCCGGCGGCTCGCACAACAGCGTCGCCATCGAGATGAAGGACCACATGATCATCGTCGAGACGCCGCTCAACGACGGCCGCAGCCTGCCGGTGATCGCGCAGGTGAAGCAGCTCGCGCCCGGCAAGCCCATCCGCTACGTGATCAACTCGCACCACCACTTCGACCATTCGGGCGGACTGCGCGCGGCGGTCGCCGAGGGTGCCACCATCATCACGCAGGCGCAGAACAAGCCGTACTTCGAGCGCGCGTTCGCCGTGGCGAACACGATCAATCCGGACGCGCTCGCCAAGTCGGGCCGGAAGCCGAAGTTCCGCGTCGTCGACGAGAAGATGGTGCTCTCCGACGGCACGCGCAGCGTCGAGCTCTTCCGCGTGGCGGACAGTCATCACGCCGACACGTTCCTGATGACGTACCTGCCGAAGGAACGGCTGCTGATCGAGGCGGACTCGTTCACGCCGGGTCCGCCCAACGCGCCGCCGCCCGCGCAGGTCAACCCGCTGCACGCGAACCTGGTCGAGAACCTGGAGCAACTCGGGTTGCCGGTCGACCGGATCCTGCCGCTGCATGGGCGGGTCGTGCCGGTGGGCGAGCTCTACACCGCCGTTGGCCGGAGTCCGCCGAGATAGGCGTCCGCGCAACGCGCCGAATTTCGGCGCCCCGCCCCCGATGCCGCAGCCTACCCGCCGCCGCGTTGCCCCAAATCAATGAGGGTCAGACTCGAATTGAAGCAGTTTACTCTGATTCGAGTCTGACCCTCATTGACGCAACGGGGCCGGAGCCTGTAAGCGTTTGTAATCGAGTCGGGCAATCCGCGCCGCCAGCCCATTGCAGCAGTACGATGTCCCCGGTCGGGGCAGGAGACCTCGCGGCGCCACTGCGCTTCCGGTACAGGGGACAACGATGGAGCGAACCAAACGCAGGCCGGGAGCCGCGGCCGGGTTGACGATGGCCATGGCGCTTGCCGGCATGGCCTGCGCCCACGCGGCGGAACCCACGGCCACGGCCGTCGAGTATTACAACGCGAGCCTCAACCACTACTTCGTCACGGCGTTCCCGGAAGAGGCCGCCGCGCTGGACCTGGGCACGCCGGTCGCCGGGTGGAAACGCACCGGCATCGCATGGCACGTGTGGAAGGATGGCACCGACAACAATTCGGCATTGCCGGTCTGCCGCTTCTTCGGCACTCCGGGCCGCGGGCCCAACTCGCACTTCTATACCGCCGACGCCGCCGAGTGCGCGAAGGTCAAGCAGAATCCCGATTGGACGTTCGAGGCGATCGCCTTCCACATCGAGACGCCGCAGGCCGGGCAGTGCGCTGCGGGCAACGAGCTCATCTACCGCAGCTTCTACCCCGGTGCGACCGTCAGCGAGTCGAATCACCGCTTTCTCCCGGACCTGACCATGCACCAGAAGATGGCCGGTTCGTCGACGCTCGAGGGCGCGGTCATGTGCTCGCCGCTGTCCACCGCGCAGAAGCAGGCGGACATCGTGCGGCTGCTCGAACAGGCCACGTTCGGCCCGACGCCGGCCCTGGTCGCGCACGTCGCCGCCGTCGGCATCCCCGCCTACCTGGACGAGCAGTTCGCGGCGAGCGGCTCGCGCTACTCGAGCAACAAGTACGTCCCGTCGGGCCAGGCCGCCACGTTCTGCCCCGGCGATCCCAACCCGACCTGCGCACGCGACTACTACTCGCTGTTCCAGCTGCAGGCGGACTTCTACCGCAACGCGCTCGCGAACAGCGACCAGCTCCGCCAGCGCGTCGCCTTCGCGCTGTCGCAGATCTTCGTCACGTCGGGTCTCGACATCAACGAGGCCTACGGCATGGCCATCTACCAGCAGATCTTCCTCGACCGGGCGTTCGGCAACTTCGAGGACATCGTCGCGAAGGTCACGCTGTCGTCGGTCATGGGCGACTACCTCAACATGGTCAACAACGACAAGCCCGCGCAGGGGCGCAACCCCAACGAGAACTACGCGCGCGAACTCCTGCAGCTGTTCGCGATCGGTCTGTGGGAGCTGCGCCAGGACGGCACGCTGCTCACCGACGCGGCCGGGCGACCGATTCCCACGTACGACCAGGCCACCGTCGAAGGGTTCGCGCACGTGTTCACCGGTTGGACGTACCCGCTGCTGCCGGGCCAGACGCAGCGGACGCACAACACGAAGAACTTCGACGGCAACATGACCGCGGTCGCGAGCAACCACGACACCGGCGCCGAAGCTGCTGCTCGACGGGTACGTGCAGCCGGCCAACCTCGCGCCGGACGCCGACCTCGCGAGCGCGCTGCACAACGTATTCCTGTCGCCGAACGTCGGCCCGTTCATCGGCAGGCAGCTCATCCAGAAGCTCGTGACCGGCGATCCCTCGCCGCAGTACGTGAGCCGCGTCGCCGGCGTGTTCAACAACAACGGCAGGAACGTGCGCGGCGACATGAAGGCGGTGATCGCCGCGATCCTCACCGATCCCGAGGCGCGCGGCGACCTGAAGCTCGACCCGGGTTACGGCAAGCTGCGCGAACCCGTGCTGTACCTGACGGGGGCGGCGCGCGCGGTGGACACGCGCAGCGACGGCGTCTACTTCGGATCGGCCGGAAGCTCGCTCGGACAGAACCTCTTCTACTCGCCATCCGTCTTCAACTATTACCCGCCCGACTATGTGGTGCCGGGCACCACGATCGCCGGGCCCGAGTTCGCACTGCAGAACGCGAGCACCTTCATCAATCGCAGCAACGTCGCCAACACGCTCGCGTTCGGCACCATCAACCCGGTCGCAACCTATCCCGGCGCGACGGGCACGAAACCCGACTGGTCCGCGCTGCAGGCGGTGGCCGCCGACGCCGGCGCGCTGGCGGACAGGCTCGACGCGCTGCTGCTGCACGGCGCGATGCCGCCCGCGATGCGCAGTGGACTCGTGACCGCGATCAATGCCGTGCCGGCGACCGACACGTTGACCCGGGCGCGCACCGCGCTCTATCTCGTCGTGACGAGCGCCGAGTACCAGGTGGAGCGCTGACATGGACAAGCGAATTGCACCCGGCCGCCGTTCCTTCGTGCAACGCGTCGGCGCATTGTCGGCGCTCGGATTGGGCGCCCGCCTCGGCGCGTTCGATCTCGTGGCACCGGCGCAGGCGCAGGCGAGCCAGCGACTATCGCGCCCTCGTCTGCGTGTTCCTGTTCGGCGGCAACGACGGCAACAACACGGTGGTCCCGTTCGACACCGCAGGCTATGCGCAGTACGCCGCCGTGCGCAGTGCCGCCTCCGGCATCCAGCTCGCGCAGGGCTCGCTGCTGCCGATCCAGCCCGCGAACACCGCGGTTCCGTTCGGACTGCATGCGTCGCTCGCCGAACTGCAGACGCTGTTCAACCAGCGCAAGCTCGCGATCGTCGCCAACGTCGGCACGCTGGTGCAGCCCATCACGAAGGCGCAGTACCTGTCGGGCGTGGTGCCGCTGTCGCTGTATTCGCACTCCGACCAGCAGGCGCAATGGCAGAGCTCGGTCTCGAACGTCGTGTCGGGAACCGGCTGGGGCGGGCGCATCGCCGACCGAGTCGCCGCGCAGAACGCGCCGGGCGGCTTCCCGGTGGTCACGTCGCTCAACGGCTCGGTGCTGTTCGCCACGGGCCGCGCGTCCGCGCCGCTGTCCATTCCCGTCTCCGGCGCCTTCGCGCTGAGCGGTTACAGCACCTCCGCGGCGAGCACCGCGCGCCTCGCGGCGCTGAAGCAGTTCCAGGCGGCGCCGGCCACGCACCAGCTGGTCGGTGCGGCGAACGCGATCGGCGCGCAGGCCGTCGCGCTGTCCGCGACGATGTCGCCGATCCTGGCCAACGCCAGCTCGACCGTCGCGCCGCTGTTCGCGCCCCTGACCGGAAACACGACCGCCAGTGCGCTGTTCCAGGTCGCCAAGACCATCGAGGCACGCGCGACCACCGGCGCACGGCGGCAGATCTTCTTCATCGGGCTCGGCAACTTCGATACGCATGCGAACCAGGCGACGACCCAGGCCAACCTGCTCGCGCAACTCGCCCCGGCGCTCAAGGCGTTCTCCGACGCCACCGAGGCGCTCGGCGTCGCGAGCCAGGTCACGACGTTCACGCTGTCCGACTTCGGCCGCACGCTGCAGCCGGCGTCCGGGGGCGGCACCGACCATGCCTGGGGCAACCACCATTTCGTGATCGGCGGCGCGGTCAAGGGCGGAAGCATGTACGGCGCCTATCCGACGCTGGCGCTGGGCGGCCCCGACGATGCCGAGGGCCGCGGCCGCTGGATCCCGACGACGTCGGTCGACCAGTATGGCGCGACGCTCGCGTCGTGGTTCGGCGTGAGCGCCGCGGACCTGACCGCCGTGTTTCCCAATCTCGGCCGGTTCGCGACGGCCGACGTCGGCTTCATGGCGTGACGCCCTCGCGGAAACGTACACGTCGCTGGCGCGGCTTTGGCGCGGCCGCCGTCGCATGCGCCACCATTGCGACGCCCATGCCCGTGTCCGCACAGAACGCGACGGCGGGACAGTCGCTCTACCGCACCTATTGCCTCGTCTGCCATTCGCCGGTGCCCTCGACCGCGATCGCGCCCTTCAACCAGATCATGTCGGCGGCCAACAATCCGGCGCAGATCACGGCCGCCGCCGCGGCGGATCCGGCCCAGATGGGGTTCATCCCGACGGTGCTCACCGCGACGAATCTCGCGGACATCGCCGCGTACCTCGGCACGTTCGCGGGCGCGCCGGCCACCGTTCCCGTCGTCGAGTTCTACAACGGCGCGCGCGACCACTATTTCATCTCGACGGCCGCCGCCGAGATCGCCGACCTCGACCGCGGCGTGCATCCCGGATGGACGCGCACGGGCCGCGGCTTCAACGCGTATGCCTCCGCGACCGCGGGGGCCAGCCCGGTGTGCCGCTTCTACCTTCCGCCCGCCTACGGCGACTCGCATTTCTACTCGGCCGCCGCGGCCGAGTGCGCACAGGTCGCGGCCACCTATCCCGCGTTCTCGTACGAGTCGCCCGCGGTGTTCCACATCGGCTTGCCGGACCCCACCACCGGCGCATGCGCATCCGGCACGGTTGCCGTGTATCGCCTGTGGGACAACCGCGGCGACACCAACCATCGCTACACGACGAGCACCACGGTACGGCAGCAGATGCTCGCGCAAGGCTGGATCGCCGAAGGCTACGGACCCGCCCAGGTCATCATGTGCGCGCCGCAGTGACGGGCGCTGCGGCTCGCTACTTCGTCGCCAGTACCTGCCTGATCACCGCCGCGATGGCGGCCTGCCCCGACGGCGTCGGATGGAACGGCGCCTGGCTGTCCTCGTTGAGCAGCAGTACGCTCAAGCCGTACGTCCACGGATCGCTCGTGCAGTATTCATGGCCCTGCATCACGCCGGAGATGTCCGCCACCGACACGCCCTCGAGCCCGCCCACCGCCGCCCTGATCGTCGCGTTCAGCGTGTTCTCGAGCGTGATGAGGTAGTTGATCTCGTCGCGCGAAAGATCGCCCAGGTCGAGGCACTCGTCCGACAGCGACGGACCCGGCAGCGGCTGGTGGTACGTCGTGAACACGATCCGCGGCACCTTGCCCGCCTGCGAACCGCGCGCCTTGATCGCGGCGACCAGCGTCCGGTAGTTGCCGGCGATCTGGCCGCTGTTGATCGGGTCCCAGAACAGGCTCACGATCGGCGCGCCGGGATCGGCCGCCGTGCAGTAGGACGACGACGACGCCGTCGCGCGCGCCGGGCGTTGGCGCCACGCGTCCGCGGTCGGGAACCGCTTCGCGAAGTTGGTGCGCAGCAGGCGCGAGCGATCCGGATGCCGGGCCAGCGCGGCCACTTCCGCCGCGTCCGTATAGCCGGTCGCGCAGAACGTGAGGACGTCCACGAAGCTCACGTCGTCGGCGCCCAGCGTGACGATCACCACGTCCGGCTTCGCGGCATCGTAGGCGGCGTTGAGGTTCGTCGCGCCGAACCAGTTGCCGAACTGCGCCGGACGAAACGGCGTGCCGGCGGAACGCCGGTCGAACACGATCCCGTTGTCGTAGGTGGACCCGGTGCACGCGAACTTCGCGAGCGTCGCGGAGAGCAGCGGCGCCAGCACGTCGCCATACGCCTGCGCGGAGTCGTGGCAGTTCGGGTAGTCCCCTTGCCAGGTCGGGTTGGTGACGCCGCCCGACCAGCCGTTGGGGAAGTCCGTCGAGTACGTGTAGCCGTAGTTGATGCCCTCGCCCGCGGCCACCGAATCGCCCAGCACGACGATCGACAGCGGCGCGCCCGTCCCCGGCTGCCCGGACGGCGGCGCGTCGGAACCGCCTCCGCCGCAGCCGGCGAGGCACGCGGCCACGCACCAGGCGACGATGGCGCCGGCCGTTGCCGTTCGCGCGTTCATGGGCATTCTCCCGTCACGCCGTGCCCCGGTCGCGACGATGCGTCGTGCCGCACGCCCGGCGCTAGCTCGAGACCCTGGTCAGCTTGAAGGTGCCGTTGATCGGGGTGGTCTTGCCCTGCGCCTGCGTGTCGCCGGACACCGTCCCGGACGCGCCCACCTCGACCGCCGAGAACTGCATCCGCACGATGCTGTACGCGCCCGAGCTGGCGCCCGTGAACACGGAGGTTCCGAGCGAGATCGTGGTGCCGATGCAGCTGCCGAAGAACCCCATGTAGCTGTCGAGCAGCAGCATGTCGACCATCGGAACCGTGTTCGTCCCGCCCTGGCTCACGACCGTGAACTGGAAGCTGCCCGTCTGGCCGTTGGCACTCCAGTCGACCTGGTAGGTGCCTGGCAGGCCGGCACCGCCCGTCTTCGCAAAGGCGAGCGTGCCCGTTCCGGAAACCGACGGCGTTCCCCGCTGCGCGTAGGTCAGCGTCATGCTCTTGCCGTTGCGCGTTCCGCGAAAGTCCACGAGGCCCAGCGTTCCGCGGAAATCCGCGGACCAGTCCATGCCGGCGGTAGTCTGCGTGCCGGTCAGCGCGCCGTGATGGATCGTCCCGTCGTCGGCGACGAGGCGCGCGGTGCCCTTGACCGCCGTCCCGGAGGCGACGTGCTCGTTTTCGATCGTGTACGTCCTGCCCGACGCGTCGGTGAGGGTGCCGGTCCAGATACCTTCGAGCGGATTGGTCGCGACCGGCGCACCGCGCTCCGCCATCGCCGTCGCCGCCACCGCAAGCGACTACCAGTCCGGACAGGATGACGACACACAGGAGCCGCGCAAAGCGTTGGAGGCAGGCACTCATGGACATGGATGTCCTCGAACGGAAGTGGACGCCGCATCGCCGCGCGGCGCGACATTAGAACACGCGACCCGCAGGCAGGGACACCCTTGGCCGTGAAGCCTGCGCAGGTTCACCGCTTCGCAAGCGTAGTATCGGGGCTTACGTCCACAGGCAAGCTCCGATGACGCAAACGCGCCCCTGGATTCTCGCCGGCATCGCCGCTGTCCTCGTGCTGACGCCGGTTCCCGCCGTTTCGGCAGCGCCCGGCGCGTGCAAGCTGCAACGCGTCGTCGAATGGCCGGTTCGCGCGGTGCGCAACCACATCGTCGTCGACGGTGCGATCAATGGCCAGCCGGTCGGCCTCGTGCTCGACACCGGTGCGCAGCGCAGCGTGATCCTGCGCGCGACCGCGTTGCGACTGGACCTTCGGCGCCGCGAAGTGCGCGGCCTGCGGATGTTCGGCGTAGGCGGCGAGACCAAAGTGGAGGTCGCGACGGTCGGCGATTTCCGCCTCGGGGCCGTCTCCGTCAAGGATCTCGATCTGCTCGTCGCCAGCGAACAGGACTTCGGACCGGCGCCGACGTGATGCTGGGCGAGGACTTCCTGCGGCAGTTCGACGTCGAGTTCGACCTCGCGAACGATCGCGTGCGCCTGCACCGCGCGCAGGACTGCAACGACGTTTCCCTCGCGTACTGGACGAAGGAAGTCGCCGGCGAGGTGGCGATCGAGCCGATCGAGGACACCCGGCCGCGCATCCACGTCACCGTGATGATCAACGATCAGCCGATCGGAGCCTTCGTCGATTCCGGCGCTGCGGTGTCGCTGCTGACCAAGGACGACGCGGCGGCGCTGGGCGTCACGCCCGACACGCATGGCGTGGTCGACAGCGGCCACGCGCGCGGCGTGGGGGCGAAGTCGGTGCCGATGTGGACGGGACCGTTCCGCAGCTTCGCGATCGGCAACGAGAGCATTCCCGACGTACGCCTGCGTTTCGCGGACTTCTATCGCGACGCGAGTGTCACCGCCACCGGCAGCCGAATCACGCGCAAGGTGAATCGGCTGGAGCCGATGATCCTCGGCGCCGACTTCCTGCGTTCGCATCGCACACTCATCGCGCACAGCCAGCTGCGGATGTACTTCACGTATTCCGGCGGGCCTGTGTTCCGGAGCGACGGCGCCACACCGGCCACACCCTCCCCCGAGCGCCATGCCGAGCCGGCCGGGAACAGCCGTTAGTCGGCTTGCCCGCTGCCCTTACGCAAACGCCCGCAGGTCGCCTTCGCGATCGACGAGCGCCGGGACGGCCGGCGCGCAGCACGCCGACGACCCGCCCGTGAGTTCCCACAGGCCGGGCAGGTCGAGCAGCGCCACGGCCTTGCCCTGCACGTGGATCAAGCCTTTGGCGTGGAGTCGCGACAGCAACCGGCTGATCGTCTCGAGTTCGAGCCCGAGATAGCTGCCGATGTCCTGGCGGGTCATCCGCAGCACGAACTGCGACGACGAATACCCGAGGTGACCGTAGCGAACCGAGAGGTCCAGCAGGAACAGCACGAGCCGCTGCTCGGCCCGGCGCGTTCCCAGCGCGAGCAGGTGCGCCTGACTGCGCACGAACGCGTGGGCGAGCGTGCCCATCACCGCCTGGTAGACGGGCTCCATGGCCTGCGGCGGCTGCCGGCACTGCGCGTAGGGCAGCACGAATACTTCCGCATCGTCGAGCGCGACGACGTTGCTGCAATGCCGGTCCGAGCCCAGACCATCGAGCCCCAGCGCGTCGCCGGGGAGATGGAAGCCCATGACCTGCACGAGTCCGTCGTCGGTCACCAGGAAGCTCTTGAGCACGCCGAACCGCATCACGTACAGCGCGCGGAACACGTCGCCCGCGCTGTAGAGCGCATCGCCGCGGCGAACGCTGCGGCGCGCGCATTGCCCGCGCTGCAACGGCACGGCACCCGCCGGAACGGCCTGCCGCGACACGGCGGTCCTGCGAGCAGCACGTCGGGTCGATTCGGAAACGATCACGGGAATGCTCCATTCCGGTGTTACCCGGATCGCCGGTGTGGCGAGCGGCAAGGTTCGCCCGGGGCCTCCACCGACGTCTGTACGCTGTCCCACATAGACGCCGCGTCGCCCGGACCGACCGACCATGGTCGCGACTGCGTCGTTGCCCGACGCCCTCGCCCGATCGGCATGGCGCATCCGCTGCGATCCGGCTCCGGCTCGCGGACACTGCGGTCGTCCTGGCGCGTACTGCCGCAACCCGGGCGCGCCGGCCTCGGGCGTTCGCGTATATTTCACCCTTTCGCCGCCCCGTCGCTGACCGGGCCGCCAACTCTTCGTCCGTATCCACATGCAACTCTCCGGCCTGCGCGTCGTCGACCTGTCCCGGATCCTGTCCGGCCCGTTCTGCTCCATGTTCCTGGCGGACATGGGCGCCGAGGTGATCAAGATCGAGGACGTCGACGACGGCGACCCGGTGCGCCGGCAAGGCATCCTGCGCAACGGCTTCAGCCTCTACTTCGCGTCGTTCAACCGCAACAAGCGGTCGCTGACGCTCGACCTGCGCAGCGCCGAGGGCAAGGCCGTGCTGCGCAAGCTGATCGCCACCGCGGACGTCGTGCTCGACAATTTCCGGCCCGGGGTCATGGAGAAGATCGGCCTGTCGCGCGACGAACTGCTGCGGATCAAGCCCGACCTCGTCACCTGCCACATCACCGGCTTCGGCATGGACGGCCCGTACCGCGACCGCCCCTCCTTCGACTTCATCGCGCAGGCGATGAGCGGCTTCATGAGCGTCAACGGCGCGGAGGGCGAACCGCCGGCGCGCGCGGCGCCGCCGCTGTCCGACCTGATCGCGGGCGCCTACGCGGCGATGGGCATCTGCGCGGCGCTGGTGCGGCGCGCCCGCACGGGCCAGGGCGAAGAGGTCGCCACCGCGCTCACCGACAGCATGATCGCCAATCTCGCGTTCCTCGCCACCCACTATTTCGAAACCGGCGAGCAGCCGCTGCGCACGGGCAACGATCATGCGCTGGTCGCGCCTTACGGCCTGTTCGAGGCGGCCGACGGACAGGTCGCGATCGCGCCGTCCAACGACCAGTTCTACTACAAGCTGCTCGACGCGCTGGGACTCGATCACCTGCGCGCGCATCCGGACTTCCTGACCAACCGCGACCGCTTCGAGCGCCGCCATGCCATCAACGCGCTGGTGAACGCCGAGATCCGCAAGCAGCCGATCGCGCACTGGCTCGACGTGCTGAACGCGGCGGGCGTGCCCTGCGGCCGCGTGATGGATTTGCCGGAGGTGTTCGACGATCCGCAGGTGCGCCACCAGCAGATGCAGATCACGATCGACCACCCGCGGCACGGCCCGCTCAAAGTGCTGGGCTTTCCGATCAAGTTCACCGACGATCCGTGCCGCATCCATCGCCCGCCGCCCGACCTGGGCGCCGACACCGACACGATCCTGCGCGAATTGGGCTACGGCGCCGCCGATATCGCGGCGCTGCACGAAAAGCGCGCCGCGTGACGCGCCGCGACTGGAGACACGATGACGAACGATTCGCAGCAGGCGGGAACGAGGCCGCGCGTGGAGGTCACCGAGGTCGGCACCCGCGACGGCTTCCAGTCGGAGCCCGTGTTCATCCCGACCGACGTGAAGGCGGAGATCGTCGACGCGCTGATCGCGGCGGGGCTGCACCACCTCGAGGCCACGTCGTTCGTGAGCCCGCGCGCGGTGCCGCAGCTGGCCGACGCGCACGACCTGCTGGCGCGCGTGCGCAACCGCGCGTCCGCGCACATCGCGGCGCTGGCACCCAATGCCCGCGGCGCCGAGCGCGCGCTCGGCGCCGGCGTCGACGAGATCGTCTGCTTCGTGTCGGCCAGCGAGACGCACAACCGGGCCAACCTCAACGCATCGATCGCCGATTCGCTCGCGAACGTCGCGGAGATCGCGGCGATCGCGCGCGGCAGGGTCCCGTTGCGCGGCGCGGTCGCGTGCGCGTTCGGCTGCCCGTTCGAAGGCGACGTGCCGGTCGCGGCCGCGATGCGTGTCGTCGGCGCCTACGCCGCGCTCGGCATCGACCGCATCACGCTGGGCGACACGACCGGCATGGCCACGCCGCCGACGGTGACGCGTCTGGTCGAGGCCATCCGCGCGAGCTTTCCCGCAGCTGCGGATCGCACTGCACTTCCACAATACGCGCGGGGTCGGCCTCGCCAACGTGATGGTCGGCCTCTCGCTCGGCATCCGCGAATTCGAGTCGTCGCTCGCCGGCCTGGGCGGCTGTCCGTTCGCGCCCGGGGCCACGGGCAACATCTGCACGGAGGACCTGGTCTACCTGCTCGAGGAATCCGGGTACGACACGGGTGTGGATCTCGCGGCGCTCATCGCCGTCGCGCGGCGGGTCGAGGAGGTGATCGGCCGCACGCTGCCCGGACAGGTGATGAAGGCAGGGCCGCGGCTGCGCCGCTTTTCGCTCGACGACGCACGCCGCGCCGTCGGTTGATTGCCGTTCGAACCACAGGAGGAATCACGATGACCCGCTTGCTCTTTGCGCTGCTGGGGCTCGTTCGCCGCCGTCGCGCCGGTGAACGCGCAGAACTATCCGACCAAACCCATCCGCATGATCGTGCCGTTCCCGCCCGGCGGCGGCACCGACTTCGTCGCCCGCACGCTAGCGACCGAACTCGGCAAGTCCACCGGCTGGACGATCGTCGTGGAAAACAAGGCGGGCGCCGCCGGCACGATCGGCCTCGTCGAAGCGGCGCGCGCGCCGAACGAGGGCTATGAACTCGTCATCGGCCAGGCCGACAACATGATCATTGCGCCGGCGACGCTGAAGAACCCGGGCCTCGACCCCGCGAAGGACCTGACGGCGGTGATCCAGGTCGCGATCTCGCCCAACCTCATCATGACGCAGGCGGACTCCAAGTTCCGCTCGCTAGGCGACGCGATCGCCGCCGCAAAGGCCAGTCCCGGGTCGGTGAACTACGGCACCGCCGGGCACGGCACGTTCGCGAACCTCGCCATCGAGCTCCTGATGCAGACGGCCGGCTTCAAGTGGGTCGAGGTGCCGTACAAGGGCGCCGCCCCCGCGATCACCGACCTGCTGGGCGGCCACGTGCAATTGGCCGCGCTGTCGGTCGCGTCCGGCATGCCGCAGATCAAGGCCGGCAAGGTACGCGGGCTCGTCGTCACGTCGACCAAGCGCAGCCCCGCGCTGCCCGACGTGCCGACGATCGCTGAATCGGGCTACCCGGGCTTCGAAGCGGTCGGCTGGCTCGGCATCCTCGTGCCGAACGGAACGCCGCCCGCCGTCATCGCGCGCCTCAACGCGGAGTTCGCAAAGGTGATGCAAAGCGCGGACGTGCAGAAGGCGCTGGTCGCGCAGGGCGTGGAGCCGACGACCAGCACGCCCGAGGCGTTCGGCGCGCTGATCAGGAGCGAAACCGCGAAGTGGCAGAAGGTCATCCGCGACGCCGGCATCAAGCCGGAGTGATCGCAAGGCCAACCCGGCGGTGACGCCGTTGCGCCGCGCGCTCGTCACGCTGGCGTTGCCGCCGGAAGCGCTGGCCGAGTTCACGGCCGCGTTCGCCGTCGACTACGCGCCGGACTTCGCGTTCGGCGCCTCGTCCGGGGACACCGCCGCGCGGCTCGCGGGCAACGACGTGCTCGTCGTGTCGGCCACCAAGGACCGCCTCGACGCGCGCGTGATCGAGGCGCTGCCGGTCAGCGTGCGCGCGATCGCCACGTACTCGATCGGACACGAACACATCGATCTCGCGGCGGCGCGCGCCCGGGGCATCGCGGTGTTCGCGACACCCGACGTGCTGTCCGGCGCCGTCGCCGAGACCGGCCTGCTGCTGTTGCTGGGGGCAGCGCGGCGCGCGACGGAGAGCATCGCGCTCCTGCGCGAGCGGCGCTGGACCGGCTGGACGCCCACGCAGCTGAACGGCACGGGACTCGCGGACAAGGTATTGGGAATCGTCGGCATGGGCCGCATCGGGCGCGCCGTCGCGCACCGCGCGCGGGCGTTCGGAATGACGATCCACTACACGAACCGATCGCGGCTGCCCGCCGACCTCGAGGCGGGCGCGACGTACCACGCGGATGCGGAAGGCCTGCTGCGCGTCGCGCAGTGCCTGCTGCTCGCGTGCCCGGCCACGCCCGAGACCACCGGCCTCATCGACGCGCGCCGGCTGCGCCTGCTGCCACCCGGCGCGATCGTCGTCAACATCGGGCGCGGTGCGGTCGTCGTCGACGATGACCTCGCCGACGCGCTGGCCTCGGGCCACGTCGCGGCGGCGGGGCTCGACGTGTTCAACCACGAGCCGACGGTGCATCCGCGCTACTTCGAACTGCCGAACGTGTTCATGCTCCCGCACATCGGCAGCTCGACGATCGAGACGCGCGTGGCGATGGCACGCCTGCTGGTCGACGGCTTGCGCGCGTTCGCGGACGGGCGCTCCGCCGCCAACCGACTCGCCTGAGCACGGGCGGCCACCTCGGCCGCACCGCGCCAGGAGGACCACGACGCGCGGACGCAATGGCTGCGTGACCGGGCCGGCACGCACCCGCGTTCGGCCCGAGCCTGCGCGACTGTGCTCTACTGTCGGGCCAACAGGAGCAAGTCCATGCCGCGTAACCGCCGCCTGCAACCGATGACTTTCCTCGCCGTGCTGCGCATGCTGGCGATCGCCCTCACGCTGTCCGCCGCTTCCGCCGGCCCCGCCGTCGCGGCCCCTCCCGCGATCGGGGAAAGCGAACTCCTGGCCCTTGGCTTCAAGCCGCTCGTCGCGGCGACGCCGGTGCAGGAGAAGTGGGTGCAGGGGCTTCCCGCCGGACACTTGAAGGCGATGCAGCGCAACGGCAGGAAGTTCTACATCTACCCGGACAAGGCCCGCAAGCAGGTCTACGTCGGCGGACCGAACGAGTACGCGGCGTTCCAGCAGCGCTACCCGGACGCCGCGAACGCAAAGCAGGACGCCGCGAAGAAGTCCGCCGACTACCGGATGAAGCAGGACGACGTGATGCGCAAGGCGACCGCGCGCGACCTGTCGGATCCGTTCCTCGGCGTGACCTGGGCCGACCTCGGCTGGTGACCGACGGCGCGTTGGGACCGGCGCGCTGCGCCCCGCGCTACTTGGTCGTGATGCCGCAATACGGCCCGCCGCCGACCGGCGCGTTGTGCGGGTAGTTGACGCCGCGCAGCACGTTGCTCGGCACCGACGTGTTCTTCGCGATCTGGTTGTTGCCGAACCCCGGCGAATTGACGCCCGCCGGGACGACATACGCGAGCCGGTCGGTGCCCGGCGGATACGGCAGCGTATAGCCGCCGGCGCCGTCGTCCATTTTGGTGCCGTCGTAGGGCCTGCAGTCGGTGGGGCCGATCGGCTGGTAGGCCGGACTGTTCACCGTCACCGTGTAGAGGATGCAGCCCTCTGCGGGGCACGAGTAGAACGTCTCGCCTTCGGTCGTGTCCTGCGGACACGGCTCGGGGCTGCCGGCGACGCAACTGCCGAGCGGTGACGGACCGACGGCGTTGGGCACGTCCTGCCCCACCTGCACGAACAGCATCCCGCGCGCCGCGTCGTAGAAATAATGCGTCGCGTCGACGCCGGCGATCGTCGCGGCCTCCGACAGGGTCACCACGGGATAATCCAGCGGCGTCGCACCCGACATCTTGTGGCCGGCGCTCGGGACAGCCGGCGATCGCCTGCGCGGGATCGGGGATGTTCGTCTTGAAAAAGGTGTCGCCGATCTTCGTGAACGTCTGGTTGTCGAGATTGCTGCACTGGGGCAGGAAGTTCCAGTACTGCGCCAGCGTGCCGGCGTTGTTGTTCGGGCCGCCGTAGGACTTGTAGCCGCGCTTGACGGTGAAGTTGGGCGTGCAGCTCCCCGGATTGGTCGCGCACGTGTCCGCCGGCGGAATGGTGCCGCTCTTCGTCTTGAGGCATACGCCCACACGGACGTTGAACGGGTTGGTCGCGAGGTTCTCGGTGTTGGCGTCGGTGAGTCCGAGCGAGAAGAACTTCGGAAATCCATTCGGCGCCTTGTGCAGCGAGTATCCCCAGCCGTCGACGACCTTGGGCTCGTACACGCCGTTGCCGTTGCGCCCGCTCAACGTCATCGACGCGTGCGTGCCGTAGTCGATCATGTCCTTCACGAACGTGATCGTGTCGCCGTTCGCGCAGGACGCATTGGTCGGGCTCTGGCCCGTGAAGCCCGGAAAGTCCTGGCACGTCAGCACGGACGCTTCGAGCGTCGCGTAGTCGAACGGGCTCATCAGCGACGTCGCGCGATTTTCCGCGGCGGGATCCTGCGCGCCGGTGGCGAGGCATTCGTCCACGGTGCTCGGGTTGTTCCCGAACGTGGGCGCATCGCGATCGTCCGACCCGAGGAACGCCAGGTTGTTGAGCGAGACGGGGAACTTGTGGAGCCGGGGCTCCTTCTTCGGACCCACGACGCGGTAGCCCGTCAGCGTCCCGTCCTTGTCGAGGATGACGGTGTTCTTGTCGCCGTCCTGGAACGCCCCGAGGTTCACCTCGCCCGTGTAGACCTGGTGCCGCAGGTCGGTGTTCTCGAACGAGAGCCGCTCCGTGTACTGCGTCGGCGGGACACTCTGCAGGTTGCTCTGGATCCAGCCGAACGCGGCGTCGCCCTCGTAGACGAAATTCTTGCTGCCGTCGAACGGGAGCCGGTTGCGGGCCGAGTAGTCGGCGAGGAACGCACGGTCGCGGTTGGTGAGGACCGGGGCGATGTTCCTGTTGAAGTTGACGAAGCGGTCGCCGACGATCCGCGCCGGCCCGTCGTAGAACATGTAGCCCTGGAAATTGCGCGACGGCACCGGATAGCCCTGCCCGGAGAAGATGCCGGGGCTCTCGCACAGGCAGCCCTGCCCGTTGTCGGACGGACACGGCCCGAAGCGCCGCGGGTTGTTCGTGCTCATGCCGGCAAGCACCGAATTGCGCAGCATCGACCACACGCCGGGCGCGCTGCCCTCGGTCCCGCCGCTCGAGACCAGCGACACGCCTTCGTAGTTGGTCGCGAGCCGCGCGCCTTCGACCAGGTTCCAGTTCGGCCGCACCCAGACGCCCTTGAAGCGGTTGCGCGCGCCGGTGAAGCCGTCGAAGATCGCGATGAGGTCCCGTTGCGACGCGTCCTGCGGCGCCAGGTTCTGCGAAATGATGCCGGCGTCGGCTGCCGTATCAAGGCCGTTGTAGCAGGCGTGGGCCGCGTTGTCCTGGAAGATTCCAAGCGGCTGGTTGTAATTCTTGTCGGTGGGCAGGTACCAGATGCCCCGGCCCGCACCCTGGCAGCCGCCGATTGCGTTGCCGACGAGCGTGGTGGTCGGGTTCGTGAGCCAGAAGCCGGACGGCGGCTCGTAGTAGATCGCCTGGTCCGGGTCGCACGGGCTGTCCGTGCCGGACCCGTCGCGCTTGAAGCACTGGCCGTGCACGTAGCCGGTCTGGCTGCCGTAGTTCGGGATGTTGAAGCCGTCGTACGCGATCGGCGGTTGCGCGCCGGGATAGAGCGTCGGGTTCGCGAGGTAATCGCCATTCCAGAAATACGCATTCACCGCCGCCGCGGTCGGCGGCGCATTGCCGCCGTTGGGCGTGCACGCGTTCGCGGCCGCCTGGTAGGTCCCCGTGACGTACTGCGGAAAGTAGTACTGCATCGCGCCCAGGCCGAGATTGTCGCGGAACGTGTTGTTCGCCTCGGTGCCGTCCTCCAGGTGGAAGATGTGGCCGACGATGCGCGCGCACACGTTGTTCGAGATCGTGATGCCGCTGCTCATGTGGAGCACCACGCACTTGTTGTAGCTGTGGTGGATGCTGTTGCCGTCGACCAGTGGCGGATTCGCCGGCGTCCCGACCATGTGGAAGTGGATCGGATAGCTGCCGAGCTGGTCCTTGCCGAATTTCTCCAGCTCGACGCCCTGGATCTCGACCCGGGCGAAGCCCTCCTCGACGAAGATCTCGCCGCCCCAGTGCAGGCTGGCGCCCGCGGGATCTTCCGCGGCCGTCGGGATCGTGGCGGTGAGCTTGATGTTGCGGCTGATGAGGCCCACCTCCGCGCGCTCGTCGATGCCGTAGTTGCGGTCCGCGCCGTCGGTGAAGCTCGCGGCGCCTGCGCTCGGCGCCGGCCCGCCGAAGTGGTAGTTGACGAGCGTCCCCGCGCCGAGCGCGAAGGCGCTGCCGCCGGCGAGTCCCCGGGTCGGCGTGGCGCCGATCTGCACGAACTCGGTGTTGTAGCTCGCGAAGTCCGTGGTCGCGACGACGATCCAGTCGCCCACGCGCCAATCGCGCGAAATATCGTCGGCCACCGCGATCTGCGCGGCCGACGCGGCGGGACGCGTCACGCCCGTGCCCGCGCCGAACGTGGCGACAGGCCCCGCCGGTTGGCTGAGGCGCGTCCAGCTCACGCCGCCGCTTCCTGCACCCGCCTTGCCGTACATCCTGAGCGTCCCGCCGCTCGCGACGTAGATGCCCTTCGCATGGCAGGCCTTGTTGTGCGGGTCCCGGTTGTTGGCGCAGTTGGCGGGCTTCGCGCCCAGGAAATTGAGCGTCACCTTGCTGGCGTCCGCAATCGGGCATGCGGCCGTGCCGATCTCGAGCGTGCCGGCGACGTCGATGCCGGTCGTGTCGAGCCGGGTCGTGCCGTCGGCGACGGCGAGTCGCGCGCCGTTGAGGATGGTGACCGACTTGAGCGCATTCGCGCCGGTCAGTCCGGTGCCGGACAGAACGGCGTTCGGGCACGCGGGCGTGCCCACCGTCGCGTTGCGCGCGGCGTCGATGCACTGCGCGAGCGGCTTCCACTCGGGCGGGGGCGCGCACGCGCTCGCCGCAGGCGTACTGCGCGCGGCCGGTGCGGCGGCGGTCGCGGCCGCTTCGGCCGCGTTCGCGAGGGCCAACGCCAGCCCCAGCGCGATCGTGCCCGCGCGCGCGACTGCGATGCTGCGGGACAACGTGAGGGTCGCTGCGGCGGTCCGAATCTCGGGCATGGGACGGCTTCCGTTGAAGGTGATCGCGATCGGTCGAGGCACGTTGCGCGTCCGGACGGCATGGCCGGCGTCGCACGCGAGCGCGACGAAGCGCGCAGGCGGCGGCGACGGATGGCACGCGGGCGCCGTGAGCGGAGGATGGATGGCGTCAGGAACGATCTGGGCGCGCCGGCAGCGCACCCCGCCGGCAAACCGCCCGGAGTATTTCGGGTTTCGCGAAGCCGGTCAAGCCGCGCTGGGGAAGGCGCTGCCGGCCGCAAAGGACGCGCCGCCGGATTCACGCCATCCTCGGGCCCGACGGACGCCTGTTGCGAACGTTCCCTACGCCCACGCGGGCAGTGCCATGCGGACCCGTTGCAGCAGAAGGCGGTTGAACCGGCTCGCGGGCTTCCACTTCGTGCGCTCCGCCACCAGCACGCGGGCCAGGCTCACGCGCTGCACGCGCAGCGCCGCTTTCGTGAACGTGAGGTGGATCGGGTCGCATTGCGCGACCCGCACCCGTCACCACACCGTAGCGGCTGGACGCGTGCGTCTGCCTCAGGCCAGGAACCCCACGTCCGCCGTCGAAAACGCGGCGAGGTTCGGAAACACCTGCGACAGCGATGCGACCGGCACGCCGAACCACCGCGCGAGCGTCGCGCCGTACTGCTCGATCGACGTGGTCGGAATCCACGCGCCGTAGTCGCTGGCGTCGTCCGGCCCGCCCATCGTGAGGTCGGGGAAGCGGCCGTAGAACGCGCCGCCCTTCACCGCGCCGCCCAGCACGAAGTGGTGGCTGCCCCACGCGTGGTCGGTGCCGGCGTTCGCGTTGATCCGGTACGTGCGATTGAAATCCGACAGCGTGAACGTCGTCACGCGGTCGGCCATGCCGAGCGCCGTCCAGCGCACGCTGGAATGCCGCAAGCGCGGGCGCCAGTTCGTCGAAGCGCCGCGCCTGCTCGCCGCGCTGCTCGTTGTGCGTGTCGAAGCCGCCCATCTGCGTGAAGAAGCCCTGCCGCGACACCCCGAGCGACGCGTGCCCGGCGATCAGCTTGGCCGTCTGGTAGAGCTGGTCGGCGAGGCCGCTGTTCACGCCCGCGAAGGCGCCGTCGATGATCGCGTTCGCGTCCGGTCAACGCACCCGGCGAGCGCCTCGCTGCTGCGCACCGCCAGCGCCATCACTTCGGACGGCCTGCGCCACGCAGCTGGTTCTCGCGGTCGGCCGCGAGGATGCGCGCGAACGCCTCGTAGCGGACCTTGCCTTCCGGCGTCTCGCGGTCGCCGGACATCCCGAGCGAGCCGAACCGCGACAGCGCCACCGGCAGCGACGTGACGCCGACGGTGAACAGCGCATCGCCCGCGAGCGACACCATGCCCGGGAATGCCGCGCGGCGCGTTGCCGCCGTCGATGACGTCGATCGCACGCCCGCCCCATCCGCTCGGCTGGAGCTGCCCGGGACCTGGCCCTGCGCGGTGAGCTGCTGGTCGCTGTGCGAGAACAGGTTGCGCGGCCGCTTCTGGCCGGCGATGTACTCCGCACGCGTCAGCGGTGCCACCAGCGTTCCGGCATTGCAGACCACGGCGAGCTTGCGCTGCTCGAAGAGCGGCACCAAAGGCGCCAGGTTCGGATGCAGGCCGAACTTGCGCGTGAGATTCGACGGCGCGATCGGCAGCAGCTCGCCGCGCGCGAGTGCCGCGCCGTTGCCGCCATTGGGGCGTCCCGCCGCGTAGTTCGCGTAGTCGTCGTAGGGGACGACCGTGTTGTTGCCGTCGTTGCCGCCGTTCAGGAACACGCAGACCAGCGCACGATAGTCGGCGGTCTGCGCGCGCGCCTCCGGCACCAGCGCCCCGAGCGCGGGAAAAAGTCCGCCGGCGGACAGCGCGCCGGCGGAGCGGAGGAAACCACGGCGGGAAAGGGTCGCTGCGGACAACTTCGCACGGGCTTTCATCGCAGCACCTGGTACTGGAACGACGTGACCGCGAGGAAGACCGCCATGCGCGCCCGCTTGCCGCGATCCGTGGCGGGGAGCAGCGCGACGGCCTTGTAGATCTCCTCGCGCAGGCCGAGCGGCATGCCGCCGCCGAAGAGCCGCGTGTTGACGAGCGACACCAGCGCCGACGGCGTCGCCGCGACGGCACGGTACGGCTGGAGATCCACCTTGGTCCCCGTCGCGCCGGCCAATTCCGTATCCGGGCTCCAGCCGCCGTCGTCGATCATCTCGTTGGCGAAGTTCACGCGATGCAGCGCGGTGTTCGTGTTGTGGATGCCGAACTGCGGCGCGACCAGCGACGTGCCGGGGATCCGGTAGTCCGCCGGGTAGTAGTTGAACACCGACGGCGCGTAGTAGACGTCCTGGCCCATCGCCTGCGCGGGCTCGTACAGGCGGTTGCCGTCGCTGATCGCGTCGAGCTGGCGCAGCAGCGACACGATGTAGAGCACCGGCTCCTTCAAGCAGGCCGTAGCGCGCATCGGACTTCGCGTCGCCGCGCGCTTCCGCGTCGAGCAGCACCGCGCGCAGCACCGCCCGCATGTCGCCGCGCACGCCACGGCCATCGTTGTTGAACGCAGCGGCGACGCGGCCGACATAGGCGGCCGTCGGATTGCTCGTGACCAGCTGCCGGATGAGATGCTGCGCGAGGAACGGCCCGACGTTCGGGTGCGCGAACACATTGCGCAACGCGAGGCGAAGGTCGATGTCGGCGCTCAATCCCGCCGGTGCGATGGCGCCGTGCAATAACGTCTTGGCCGCAACGTCGTGCTTCGCGGGAACCGGGACCATCGGCTTGCCGAAGTAGCGCTTGTCGTTCGGGCCCTTGGTCTGCGGCGCGTCGTAGGGCGCGTAGGTCCAGCCGGTGAACGCCCGCGAGAACGCCTTCACCTCGGCCTGCCCGTAGCTCGCGATCGTCGCGCCCTTCGCATCGAGCAGCGGGGTCCCGTCGGCATTGAGCTCCAGGGTCCCGATGGAAAACAGCTGCAGCAGTTCGCGCGCGAAGTTCTCGTTGGGCTCGGTACGCGCGACCGGATCGGCCTTGGCGTTGTTCACCATGTCGAGGTAGTGCCCCATCTGCGGCGAGAGCGTCACCCGGGTCAGCATGTTCTCGAAGTTGCCGAACGCCTCCTCGAACAGGATCTGGTGGTACCGCGCCTGCACGTACGCCGTCTCCATGTCCGGATCCTTCATGCCGGACACGACGAAGAACTGCGACATCGCCCACGCGACGCGCTGGCGCAGCTGGTCGGCGCCGGTCAGCGCATTGACGAAGAACCGGTTGCGCAGCTTGAACAGCGTGAGCTGGTCGCGCGCGCAGATGTAGGCGGCGCTGCTGCGCGACGCGCCGAACGTGCACGCGGGCGATTCGTCGAGCGACAGATACGCGAGACTCGCTGTCGGGATAGCCGCTGGCAGGCGTCGCGAACTGCTCCTCGAGATGCGCCGCGACGCCGATCGCGCCGACCCGTGCCAGGCGCGGCCGGGTCGCGCCGAACGACGACTGCTGCAGGTAGCGCCAGCCGTCGCTCGACCGCACCACCACCGGCGGCACCACGGCCCCCGTCGCCGGATAGACGTAGTACGCGATGCCCTCGAACGTGAAGTGCGGGTACGTCGCGACGACCTTGTCGCGCTCCGCCGTCGATGCCGTGTAGAAGTGCGTGCCCGTGTTGCGGTTGTAGAAGCGGAAGAGCGGGATGCGGCCGTCGGCGCCCTCCGCCGGCATCGCGTAGTACGCGATGCTCTCGTACGACGAACGCCGGGTAGTACGCGAGGATGCCGTCGCGCTCGCTCGGCGAACTCGTGTAGAAGTGCGTGCCGGTCTTCGTGTTGTAGAAACGGAAGACCGGCACCGCGCCGGGCGCCGGCTGCGCGTGCGCGGCGAACGTCGCGCCCTCGTAGGCGAACTGCGGAAACGCCGCGACGACGCCGTCGCGCTCCGCGACCGACACCGTGTAGAAGTGCGTGCCGGATTCGCGGTTGTAGAAACGGTAGATGGCGTCGGACGCCTGCGCGAAGTCGGCGTTGATCGCGGCGAGCGCGAGAGCGGCCATCGCGAGGCTTGGACCACGCACGGGCCGGTCCGCGCAGGCGCCGCCGACCGGACGTCCTCGGCCCGAGAAGGCCCTCAACCGATAGGGCCATAACCCAGGAAGCCGCGACCCGAGGGGCCACAACAAGTCGCAGCATCGATGCGCGCATGGGTGCTCCTCAAGCGGAAGCACGGGGACCGTGCTCCACTACAAGTCGTAGCGTACCACGTGTTATGCCATTGTCATAGCGTGGCTGCGCCGGAATGCCGGCGGCGCTGTGGCTTCGCCACCGCAGCGACGCCTCCCGTTCATGCGCAACCCGATGGCCGGTGTTCGTCCAGCGCATCCGTGCACTGCGTCGACTTCCATGGCGATGCGCGATCTGCAATAAACATCGACTATGGAACCGTTAAAATCAATTCATTGGCGTCAGATCCCCGCGACGCCGTAGCCTTCGTCGTGCGTACTGACCAAGGCGGGTGCGACAACGCGAAAGCAGGCGCGCGGCCACCGGGCCGGCGTGTCATGCCGAGGTCCGGATCCCACGCTCGAACCGACGAGGTGATATCGATGAAGGCCATCCTGATCGTCCCCGAACAACGCTCCATCACCGCGATCGACATCGGCGGTCGCGAAGACATCGCGAAGCTGATCGGCTTCGCCACCGTCGAATCCGAGGAGGTCGGCGCCGAGGGTGACCGCCTGTTCTTCGACGAGGAGTGCTTCCTGCGCGGCGGCGCCAGTCGCTTTCAGGTCGACACCCTCATTCCGATTTCGGGCAAGGCCGTGATCGTCGGCACCTCGGCGAACGGAACGATGCTGCGCGACGCGGCGACCGACGTGGCGAGCCTCACCGCGCGAATCAGGTACCTGTAGGATCACTCGGGCGGCCCTTGGGCCCCGCTGCGCGCGTACGCCACCCGGAACCCCCAAGGAACGCCCGGAAAGAAAACGGCCTGCACGCGTGCAGGCCGTCTTCGATCCTGGCGCCCGACCCACGAACCGCAGGGTCGGCCGGGCGAGAAGCCCTTCCTCGCGCAATGCGCGGCCGCGCTAGGCGGTGGCCTTCGCCTTGCGCCCGGGCGCGACCGGCGGCACATAGCCCGACACGCGACATTGCCACGCGTCGATCTGCTTGCCGTTTTCGAAGCGGGTCAGGCTGCAGGTGATGACGGCGCCGGTGGCGGCGAGACTGGTCAGGCTCTTGCGCACGGTCGCCAGCGGCAGGCCCATCTCCTTGGCAATCTCCAAATCGAGCCGTTGGCCGTACTTCTTCAGGCATTTCAGGGTTTCGACCATTGCAAATATCCTCGATTGCGGCGTTGATGACTGGCGTCGATCTGTCGCTCGACGTGATCAAGTGCCCTCACCCGATCCGCGATGGACGGGGGCGACAGGGTCTTTAACGGTTCTGACCGAGCGTTCGGTCTGCTGGAATTCCGAGCGGTGAATTCGACGCACAGCCCGGTATCTGAACGCGACGGCGACGGGTTTCTGCTCGAATTCGCTGCGCGCAATCGGCGGATCTTGGAGCCCGGACGCAATCGAAATGCCGCGTCGTGACCGCTTCTGGACTCGCTAAATCAGCAGGTTACTGTCAAGTATACAGTAATTCGCCCCCCAGTGCCCGCGGGCGCCGGGACTTGGCATCGCGACCGCGTCCGTCGCGCAAAGTGCGGCCGCGGAGCAGGAACACGACCTTCGGACGCTCACCGACGCTCGCCCGCACTCGAGCGGGCCGGCCGCGCAACCGAAACACGCCCGGAAGGCACCGAGGGTCGCACTCGGTGCGCAACGGCCGGGTTGCCGTCCGGCTCTTCATTGCGCGAGTTGCCCGTCGCGGCCCTCGCCTCGGCAGCGCACGATTTCCCGGTGCAGCTTCACCGCGCCGAGCGCGCGCTCGCGGTCGGCCGGCGTGGCGAGCCCTTGCAGGTGCTCCATCAGTTCGGCGTGCGCCAGTTCGATCTGCGCCCTCGCCTGCTCATGGCCGGCGGCAGCGAGCACTTTGTACACGGCCAGGCGCGTGGCCAGGGGCTGGGGGCCCTCATCCAGCGACCCGGGTTCGGCGATCGAAGGCAGCTCCTGCAGCACTACCTGCAGCCCCTGCGCGAACTCGCCGCGCGCCGCCTGCGCTTCCGCCTGGCGCAGCCGCGCCGACCGCGCACCGGGTGCCGCGCCGCGCTCGACGAAGTCGAGTTCGAGCGACGCCCACTCGGCCTGCGCGGCGGCGTGCTCCCCCGCCTCCGACAGGGCCCAGGCCTTGAGAGCACGTGCCTCCGCGAAGTGGGCGCGATGCCCGACGCGCTGGTACAACGTCATGCCCTGCTCCGCATGTGCCCGTGCGCGCAACGCGTCGCCCTCGGCCAGGGCGACCAAGGCGGCACCATTGTGCGCATGGGCCGACTGCGCCAGCAGTCCAATGCTCGCCGCCAGGCGCGCCGAGTTGTCGCCGTGCGCTCGCGCCGCCGCAAAATCGGCGTGCTCGCGCGCGCACTCGGCCAGCGCGCCTTCGCAAAGCGCCTCCAGCCGCACTTCACCGCAGGTGCGTGCCAGTGCCGACGCCTCGGCCAAGGTGCGCATGCGCGCTGCGCCGTCGCCGGTATTGCGATAAAGCTCCACCGCGACGAGCAGCAACTGCACTTCGTACATGCCCTGGCTGCTCGCCTTGCCGCGCGCGGTCGCCAGGCGTGCCCAGGCAAGCCCCTTCTGCACGGCTTCGCGGGCGCGGCCGTAGTCGCGCCGCAGGATGGCGAGCCAGGCCACCTCGCCCCAGGCCAGCGCGGCCCGTATGGCATCGTCGCTGCGCTCGCTGGCCAGCACCGCCGCTTCGGCCAGCGGGAGCGCGCCCACATAGTCGCCCAGCCGATCGGCGAGCAGCGCGCGGGACGTCAGCACGACGCCACGCAGCCGGTCGTCGCCCAGCACCTCGGCGAGGCGCCACGCGTCATCCAGCGCCGCCTGCTGGCCGGCGCGATCGCCGGTCACATCGCAGACCCTGGTGCGCGTCATCTGGAGCTCGAAGCGCATGCGTGCGTCGGCCTCGAACGGCAGGCGCAAGGCGCGCTGGCAGTACAGCTCCGCCAGCGTATTCGCGTGGCGCAGGCTGGCATGCGCCGCGGCGCGCTGGTACCAGTCGAAAGCCCGCGGCAGGTCGCCGGCGCGTTCGTAGTGATCCGCGGTCACGGCGAGGTACTCGGCGGCACGGTCGCCCACGCGGTCGGCCAGCCAGGCGGCTGCGCGCGCATGGCCTTCGCGCCGAACCGATGGCAGCACGGTGTCGTAGCTCACCTGGTGCAGCAGGTGGTGGTGGAAGCTGTCCTCCAGGCTGCCCTCGAAGGCGCTCGTCGGCCGGCGCTGCACCATGCCGCGCCGCTCCAGTCCCGGCAATTCGCGCGCTGCGCCGGAGCGCAGCTGCGACAGTGCATCGTCCCAGAACACCGGTCCGATGATGGATGCCGATTGCAATGCGCTGCGCTCGCCTTCGCCCAGCGCATCGATGCGTGCCTGCAGCACGCCGGTGAGCGTGGGCGGCACGCGTGCGGTGCCCAGGCGCTGCTCGTCGACCCGCCAGCCCGCCGCCGCGACGACGATGGCGCCGTCGTCGATGAGCATGCGGACGATCTCTTCCGCGTAGAAGGGATTGCCTTCGGCCTGCTCATCGATCAGCACGGCCAGCGCCGCCGGCACGACCGGCAGATGACGCAGCAGCGCCCCGCTGAGCTGCGCGCGCGCCGCGTCGGCCAACGGCTGCAGGCTGAGCAGCGTATGCCGCGGCAGGCCCTCGCCCCAGCCCGGGCGGCGTTCAACGAGCTGCGGCCGCGCACCCATCACCGCAAGCAACGGCCCAGTGGCCTGGGCGCACAACTTCTGCAACGCATCCAGCGACGCGTCATCCGCCCACTGCACGTCGTCGAGCAGCAGCACCACGGGCGCGCCGTCGCTGGCGGACAGCCGCTGCAGCCAAAGGGCGAGCGCCGCCAGCGCACGGTCGCGCAGCAGCCGCGCGTCGTTGCGCAGGCCGGAGAGTGCCGGGTCATCGCCGAAGTCCATGCCCACCAGCTGGCCGAGCGCCGCGGCCGGCGGGTCATCCGGCTCGCTCAACCAGGGCGTCAGGCCCTCGAGCAGCTTGGCGCGCGCCACCTCGGCGCTGTCGCTGTCGGAAATGTTCAGGCGCCAGGCGAGCAACTCGCGCAGCAGGCTGTAGGGCTGCATGAAGCTGACCGGCTGCAGTCGTGCCAGCAGCAACCAGCCGCGGCGCGGGTGTGCGGCCAGCAGGTGCTGCAGTTCGTGCAGCAGGCGGCTCTTGCCGAGGCCGGGGTCGGCCAGCACGGTCACGCACTGGGGCGACTGTGCCTCGCACGCCGCCTCGAACGAACGCAGCAATTGCGCCAGTTCCTCGCCACGGCCGACCAGCGGCGTGTCCTGCCCTTCGACGCCACGCGCGGGCAAGCGGAACTGGCGCGGCTTGACCCGCTCGACGAGCCAGGTGCGGATCGGTGCGTCGACGCCCTTGACGCTGATCGGCTCCTGCACCTGCACGTCGAACAGTCCGCGCACGAGGCCCCAGGTGTCGTGGCTGATGCGCAGGCCGCCCGGCGGCGCACTCTGTTCCATGCGCGCGGCAACGTGCACGGCCTGGCCGCGCAGCGTGTTGTCGCCGTCCACGCCGCCCCCTCGCAACACCGTGCCGGTGTGGATGCCGACGCGCACGCCGAAACCGGCGTGGCCATGGTTGCGCCTCACCTCGTCGCCCGCGCGCGCGCCCTCGTCGAGCAAGGCCAGGCCGCAGCGCACGGCGCGCTCGGCGTCGTCCTCGCGGGCGCCCGAGGCGCCGAAGGCGGCCATGAGGTTGTCGCCCGCGTAGTTCAGCACTTCGCCGCCATGTTCGCGCACCACGGCGCTGAACCGCTGCAGCGCGCCGTCCAGCACGTCGTGCACGGTCTCCGGGTCCAGCTTGCCCGCCAGTTGCGTCGAGCCGACCATGTCCAGGAACAGCACGCTGACCTGGCGCAATTGCTGTTGCGGCGCTCCGAGCGGCTGCAGCGCGGCGAGGCGCGCGCGCAGCGGCGCGAGCGCGGCATCGACCATGGCGTCGCCGAGCATCGCGCGCTGGGACTCGAGGGTATCGATGGCGGCTTGCAGGGCGGCGAGGGAGTCCGTTGCCATGCGCGATTCTACGGCCAGGGCGAGGCAGCGTTGCAATCGCCAGGCGTCGCCCACGCCGCCACCGACACGACACCGGTCACGCCAGCCACGGCCCCTGGAATGCGCGGGAAACCGTCGCGGGCCGACCGCCCCGGCAAAGTGCGCGGGGCTTCGAACAAGCGGGAACATCGGGCGCAGGGTTCTTCAATCGAAAACTGCGGTCCGAGTGGACCCGATGCGTCGAATTCCTGGCACCCCGACCAAGGCTCGATACCCGTGGAACTGCGGATAAGCAGACTGCCGCGGATTTGCGGAACGACAATACCGCCGCAAACCTGCCTCATCCGGCGGCTACGGTTTCACATCGTCCGTCGACCGGCATCGACCCGAAGCGGAAGTTCACTGCCCGGAACTGGTTGCCGCAAAGCTGCAGTTCAAGTGGGGGC
>CAVTDH010000004.1:0-470171 GCA_963733435.1 uncultured beta proteobacterium | reverse complement strand
CGGTAGCCGTTGCGTGCGAGCGCATCCATGTCGATGTCGACGCCAAGACCGGGCCCGGTCGGGAGCGCGATCCAGCCGCCTTCCTCGAACACGAGCGGATTGACGGCGATCTCGTCGCAGGCTTCCTTGAGGTTGACGAAGCACTCAGCGATCACGAAGTTCGGGATCACCGCCGAGAAGTGCACGGTGGCGGCCAGTCCGACGATCGTGCTGTTGTAGTTGTGCGGGCTTACCGCAACCGCGTGCGGCTGCGCCATCGCGGCGATGTCGAACATCTGCTGCAGCCCGCCCACCGCGCACGTGTCGGGGTTGATGATGTCGGCGGCGCGCTTCTCGAACACGCGGGCGAAGTCCTCCTTCGTGTAGAGCGTCTCGCCGGTCACGATGGGGATGGGGATGTTGCGCCGCGCCTCGGCCACGAGGTCCAGGTTGTCCGACAGGCACGGTTCCTCGTAGAACGTGATGTCGTACTCCGCGATGCGGCGTGCGACGCGGATCGTGTGCATCGGCGCGACGCGCCGGTGCGCATCGATCAGCAGTTCCATCTCGGGGCCCAGTGCCTCGCGCATCGCGCGCACGCAGTCCACCGCGTAGTCTTCCTCGGCGCGCGTGATGAACGTGCGCCATGCGCCCGGGAACGGATCCCACTTGAGCGCCGTGTAGCCGGCCTCCTTCACGGCCAGCGCCTTCGCGACCGTCTTGTCGATCGTGTCGGCGCCGTACCACCAGCCGTTGGCGTAGATGCGCACCTTCTCGCGCGACGCGCCGCCGAAGAGGTTGTACAGCGGCAGGTTGGCCTTCTTGCCGACGATGTCCCACAACGCGATCTCGATCGCGCTCCATGCGCACAGGAAATCCACCGACGTGCGGCGGATCGCGAAGTCGTCGAACATCACCTGGCCGGTATGCCGGATGTTGAACGGACTGCGGCCGAGTACGTAGGGCGCCATCGCCTTGAGGTACCCCTCGACGATCATTTCCTTCTTGACGCCGACGTAGCTCTCGCCCCAGCCGTACGTACCGTCGTCGCAGACCACGCGGCAGAACAGGAGATTCTTGCCGCTGCGGGGATGGAAGAAGTGGGTCTCGATCTTCTCGATCTTCACGTGCGCACTCCGAAGGATTCGTCGAGCGCGGCCAGTGCCGCGTCCAGGTTGGGGGGCACTTCCCCGCCGAACTTCGCCGCCACGTCGAGCGCCGCCGTCGCAGCCAGCACGTTGCGGATCGCGCGCGCAAGCGTGGGCTCGAGGCCCGTCTCCGCCACCGCCGCCACCGACATGTCGAGCTCGTGCATCCGTCGCTCCGCGTGCTTGACGTGCGTGGTGACGAGCAATTCCGCCGTGGCCGCCGCCGGCCGCGCATCGAGGAACTCGCAGAAGGTATCGAGTACCTCGCGCTCGACGCCCATGCGCCGCGCCGCGACGAGCGCCTCGACATAAAGCGCTTCCAGTCCCTTGGCGAGCACGCTGCGCACGATCTTGATCGCGGCGGCCTGCCCGGGTCGGGTACCGACCGTACGGATGCGCATCCCGGTGGGTGCGAGGCGCGACACGACGACGTCCGCGTCCGGTCCGGACGCGATGATGATCACCTTGTGTCCGTCGGCCGCGGCGCCGAGCACCGCGCCGTCGACGAAGCGGCGTCCGGCCAGCGCGACGGCATCCGCGACGGCACCCTTTTCGCGCGGACCGAGCGAATTCAGGTCGACGTAGATCGCGTCCGGGGCCAGCGCGCCCGCGCATGCCTTCGCGGCATCGAGCGCGCGTTGCGGCGTGACGGTCGACATTACGATTTGCGCATCCGCGAGCCCCGCCACGTCGGAGAGCATCCGCACACCGGCCGCAGCGGCGCGCTCGCCTGCGCGCGTCCCGCCGCCCGGGTCGTACGCGCAGACCGTGACCCCCGCCTGGGCCGCGAGTCCGCGGCCGATCGCCGACCCCAGTTGGCCGAAGCCGATGAAGGCGATGCGAAGCGGCGAAGGCGCGTTCACCACTTGTCCGGCGACAGGATCTGCGCCGTCTCCTGCGGCGACGCACCCTTGGCCAGCGCCTCCACCAGCCGCTCTTCCCGGCGGGTCGCGGCGGTCGCGCGTTCGAGCACCGCGGCGGCGATCGCCTGGGGCACGACGATCAATCCGTCGCTGTCGCCGAGCACGAGGTCGCCCGGCTGGATCTGCACGCCGCCGATGTCCACCGGACCGTTGAACTCGACCAACTCGATCCGGTGCTTGCCCGTGCGCGGCGTGATGCCGCGCGCCCAGACCGCAAGCTTCATCGCGCGCATGTTGGCGACGTCGCGCACGCAGCCGTCCACGACGAGCCCCGCGATGCCCGCCTCCTTGACCGACGTGGCCATGAGGCCGCCGAAGTTCGACGCGTCGCGGATGCCGTGCGCCTCGATCACCATCACGTCGCCCGGACGGCAAAGCGTCACCTGGTCGCGGCCGCCCAGTTGCGGCGGCTTCGCCTCCTTCGCGATGTTGAAGCCGCTGCTGACGCGCGCGGGCGCGTGACGGATGGTGACCGCCGGTCCGCACATCTTCTGGCCCGGCGCGAGCGGGGGAAGCGCGCTCGCGGGGATTGCCGTGTCGTAGCCGAAGCCGTCGAGGATGTCGGCGACGGTGGACGTGAGGTCCGGCAAATGCAGGAAGCCCTCGATCAGCGCGGGATCGGGACGCGCGAAGTCCGCGGCGCGGATGCGCGCTCGCGGAATCAGGCCCAGCAGGCGGTCGCCATAGGCGTCGAGCTGCGCGTCGAGCGAACCGCTCGTAGTTGTGTCGCCGCTCATTCCGCCTTGATCCCGGCGCTTTTCACGACGGCGGTCCAGCGCGGGATTTCCTCGCGCAGGATGGCGGCAAACGCCTCCGGCGTCGTGCCGATCGTCTCGATGCCCTGGGAGAGGAGTCTCGCCTTGAACTCCGGCGAACGGCACAGCGCGACGATTTCCGCATTGAGCTTGCTGACGATATCGGGGGGCGTGCCAACAGGTGCAAGCACGCCCAGCCACCATTCGACACTGAAGCCCGGCAATCCCGCCTCCGACATCGTCGGCAAATCCGGGGCGATGGCCGTGCGCTCCTTGCCGGCCACCGCCAATCCCCGCACCTTGCCCGTCTTGAGGTGCTGCGTGACCGAACTGATCGCGAGGAATCCGACGTCGACGCGACCGGAGAGCAGTTCCGGCACCATCTGGCCCTGGCCCTTGAACGGCACGTGCAGCATGTCCACGCCGGCGCGCGACTTGAAGTACTCGGTCGTCAGGTGATGCGGCGCGCCCACGCCCGCCGTCGCATAGGTGAGCTTGCCGGGATTGGCCTTCGCGTATGCGATGAGTTCCTGCAGCGTCTTCGCCGGCACCGCGTCGGCGACGATCAGCGCCACCGGCAGGTTGGCGGCCTGCGTGATCGGCACGAAGTCCTTCAGCACATCGTAGGGCACCTGGCTCGAAAGCGCGGGATTGGTGACCAGCGTATTGGACACGACGAGGATCGTGTAGCCGTCCGGCGGGCTTTTCGCCACCGCCTCGATGCCGATGTTGCCGCTCGCGCCCGCCTTGTTCTCGACGATGAACGGCTGACCGAACTTCTTCTGCAGCTCGGTGGCGAGCTCGCGCGCGAACGTGTCGTTGCCGCCGCCCGGCGGAAACGGCACGACCAGCTTGACCGGCTTCGACGGCCACTGTTGGGCAACGGCCGCGAACGGCGCGAGGCCGATCACCGCCACGAGGACCAGCAGACTACGCAGCCACTTGTTCACGACGCGCGACCTCTCGAATGGGAAATGACGATGTCCGGCACCCGGCGAGCGCGCACGCGACGCGTCGGTTGCAGGCACTCCTGGACGAAGGGCACGGTCGCGGACCCGCCGGGACTCGTGCGGTGGCGCGGTCATTAGGCGGCGTGCCCATCGATCATGGGGCCGCTTCTCGTCGTCGGGCTCGTGCCGCGGGTGGGATCGCCCCCGCCGCTGCCGACTGGACCGTCAGGGCTTCGATCATAGCGGATGCGCTACGGCAGATGGTGTCGATATGCCAAACAATTCGGCGTCTGCACAGCATGATCTGCCGCGCCATCGCCATCGGACGCGCGTTCGATGCCAGGAGCGACGCGTCGTGCGCTACGCGGCGGTCCGCCGCGCGCGCCGCGCGTGCGGCGCCGGCAGCGGCAGCGGCAGCGCGGTCTGGTACTTCACCTGCTTCAGTGCGAAGCTCGACCGGATGCTGGCCCACGCCCGGCACGCGCGTGAGGAAGTCCACGATGAAGCGCTCCAGCGCCTGCACGTCGGGCACCACGACGCGCAGCAGGTAGTCGGCGTCGCCGGTCATCAGGTAGCACTCCATCACTTCCGGCCGTTCGCGGATCGCGCGCTCGAACGATCTCGAGCGCCGACTCGACCTGCCGCTCCAGCGACACCTGATGAACACGCTGACCGTGAGCCCGAGCTTCAGCGGGTCGAGCAGCGTGACGTAGCGGCTCGACGAGGCCGTCGCGCTCGAGCGCGCGCACGCGCGCGAGGCACGGCGACGGCGACAGGTTGACCAGCCTTGCGCGAGGTCGACGTTGGTGAGACGCGCGTCGTCGCTGCAGACGGTCGAGGATGTGCCAGTCGATCGCGTCGAGTCGCAGGTTCAGCATGAAATTTCTCCAGTTTTGCATTGTGCGGCATGTTGTGCCGCGATAGTCAGCCGCGCCACCACGAACAACGAAACCCCGTTCCGCGCTTCCGGCGCTACGATGGCCACCGCGGTCCTTCAGCAACGTCGACGATGAACTGCACCGCACGACTTTCCGTCCCGCCGCCTTCTGGCGTGTTGCCGCCGCAGGATGCCGACCCGCCGGAGACGCGCGAGTGGCTCGACGCGTTCGACGCCGTCGTGGCCGCCGAAGGCGGCGAGCGCGCCACGTTCCTGCTGCGCAAGCTGCTCGAGCACGCGCGCCGGCGCCGCGTGACGCCTGCCGCCGGTGTTCAACACGCCCTACCGGAACACGATCGACCTCGCCGAGCAGCCGCATATCCCGGGCAACCTCGACATCGAGCAGCGCCTGAGCGCTATCGTACGCTGGAACGCGCTCGCGATGGTGGTGCGCGCGAACCGCGCGAATCCCGACCTGGGCGGCCACATCGCGAGCTACGCGTCGGCCGCCGACCTCTTCGAAGTCGGCTTCAACCACTTCTTCCGCGCGGGGCAGGACGGCGACCTCGTCTATTTCCAGCCGCACTCGGCGCCGGGCGTGTATGCGCGCGCGTTTCTCGAAGGCCGCCTGTCCGAGGACCCGCCTCGCGAACTACCGGCGCGAGGCCGGCGGCAAGGGGCTGTCGTCGTATCCGCATCCGTGGCTGATGCCCGACTTCTGGCAATTCCCGACCGGCTCGATGGGCATCGGCCCGATCAACGCGATCTACCAGGCGCGCTTCATGCGCTACCTGCGCCGACCGCGGCATCGCCGACACCAGCGCGCGCAAGGTGTGGGCGTTCGTCGGCGACGGCGAGATGGACGAGCCCGAATCGCTCGCCGGACTCTCCCTCGCCGCGCGCGAAGGCCTCGACAACCTCATCTTCGTCGTCAACTGCAACCTGCAGCGGCTCGACGGTCCGGTGCGCGGCAACGGCTCGATCGTGCAGGAGCTCGAAGGCCTCTTCGCCGGCGCCGGCTGGAACGTGATCAAGCTGCTGTGGGGCTCGGACTGGGATCCGCTGTTCGCGCGCGACACCGACGGCGTGCTGCTGGACCGCCTGCACGAGACGGTCGACGGCGAGTTCCAGACGTACGCGGCCACCGACGGCGCGCTTCAACCGCGAGCACTTCTTCAACAAGTATCCCGAGCTCGAAGCGCTGGTCGCGCACATGTCCGACGACGACATCGACCGGCTGCGCCGCGGCGGCCACGATCCGGTGAAGATCACGCCGCCTATCGTGCGGCGGTCGAGCACCAGGGCCAGCCGACGGTGATCCTCGCGAAGACCAAGAAGGGCTACGGCATGGGCCAGTGGGGCGAGGGCCGCATGACGACGCACCAGCAGAAGAAGCTGGACGACGACGCGCTGCGCGCGTTCCGCGACCGCTTCGCGCTGCCGCTGTCCGACGACGACATCGAAACGCTCGCGTTCTATCAGCCGGCCGACGAGTCGCCGGAGATGAGCTACCTGCACGCGCGGCGGCGCGCGCTCGGCGGCTACCTGCCGGCGCGGACGGCAAAGGCCGCGCCGGTGCCGGTGCCCTCGCGCGCTGCGACTGCGGCAACGACTGCGCCGGGGCGCAGGAGCGCGAGCGCTCGACCACGACGGTGTTCGTGCAGCTGCTGGGCCAGTTGCTGCGCGAGCCGGACCTAAGCGCACGGATCGTGCCGATCGTCGCCGACGAGGCCCGCACGTTCGGCATGGCCAACCTGTTCCGCCAGGTCGGCATCTACTCGGCCGTCGGACAACTCTACGAGCCCGAGGACCGCGACCAGCTCATGTACTACCGCGAGGCCAAGGACGGTCAGATTCTCGAGGAAGGCATCACCGAGGCCGGCGCGATGGCGTCGTGGGTCGCCGCCGCCACGAGCTACAGCGTGCATGGCATCGCGATGCTGCCGTTCTATATCTACTACTCGATGTTCGGCTTCCAGCGCGTCGGCGACCTCATCTGGGCGGCGGCGGACGCGCGTTCACGCGGCTTCCTGATCGGCGCCACCGCGGGGCGCACCACGCTGGCGGGCGAAGGGCTGCAGCACCAGGACGGCTCGAGCCACCTGGTCGCGTCGACGATCCCCAGTTGCCGCGCCTACGACCCGTGCTTCGCCTACGAACTCGCGACGATCGTGCAGGACGGCATGCACCGGATGCTCGAGTTGCAGGAAGAAGGGTTCCACTACATCACGGTCAACAACGAGAACTACGCGCACCTGGCGCCGCCTGCCGGTGCGGAGGACGCGATCCTGCGCGGCCTGTACCTGCTGCGCGAGGCGCCGTCCGGGCGCGCGCACGCATCCGTCCAGTTGCTGGCGTCGGGGCCGATCCTGCGCGAGGCCCTCGTCGCGGCGGAAACCCTCGCCCGCGACCATGGCGTGGAGGCCAACGTCTTCAGCGTCACGAGCTTCAGCGAGGCCGCCCGCCATCCCGAATGGGTGGCCGAGTGCCTCGCCGACACGCGGGGTCCGATTGTCGCCGCGAGCGACTATGTCCGCGCGGTGCCCGGGCTGCTGCATCGCGCGCTGCCCGAGGGTCGCCGCTACGTGCAGTTGGGGACGGACGGTTTCGGTCGCAGCGACACGAGGACGGCGTTGCGCGCGTACTTCGGCGTGGATGCCGCGGCCATCGTGCGGGCGAGCATCGCGGCGCTGGACTGAACGCGGTCGCGGCCTCCGGACGCCGATGAGTCAAGGCAACGCCGGAATCGCACCTCCGCGATCCGACGGACTACGGCGAACGGATCCCGTACCGGCGGCGCCGAACACGCGCCGATGAACCGCTTGCATTGGTCGGTACATGCCGCCGCCTCGCAGGTGCCGGCGGCGCGGCCTGCCCGGCCACCCGAGTTCCTCCCGCCCGTCAGCCCTTCACCCCGCCGCTGGTCAAGCCGCCCACCACGCGTTCCTGGAACACGGCGATGATGATGCAGATCGGCACGATCGCGATGATGAGCGCCGCCGAGATGAGCGGCCACGGGAACGCGAACTCGCCCTGGTAGAGCGTGATGCCGACGGAAAGCGTACGCATGCTCACGCGGTTCATCATCGTCAGCGCCAGCAGGAACTCGTCCCACGCGTTCACGAACGCGAGGATCGCGGCGGTGAACACGCCCGGCGCCGACAGCGGGATCACGACGCGGAACAGCGCGCCGACACGCGAGCAGCCGTCGATCATCGCGGCCGCCTCGAGGTCGGGCGGGATGTCCTGGAAGAACGCCGCCATCACCAGCGTGCATATCGGGAGCGACAGCACCGCGTACGGCAGGATCAGCGCGAAGTACGTGTTGAGCAGCCCAGCCTCGCGCATCAGCTTGAACAGCGGCACCATCAGCGAGATCAGCGGGAACATCGCCACCGCCAGCAGCAGCGACATGATGAGATTGCGGTGCGGCAGCCGCAGCCGGGTCAGCGCATAGGCGGCGAGCGCGCCGACGAACACGCAGAGGATCGTCGACAGCGACGCGACGACGAAGCTGTTCCACATGAAACGCAGGATCGGCTGCGCGGTGAACGCGAGCTCGTAGTTGGCCAGCGTGGCAGCTTCGGGCAGGTACGTGATCGGAACCTTGAGGAGTTCCGTCTCCGTCTTGAACGACGTCAGCAGGATCCAGACGGCCGGGAAGAAGCCGTTCACCACGACGATGAGCGCGGCGAACCAGACGACGACGCGACGATTGAAGATCACGCACCCTCCCGCCGGGCCGCCCCAACGGGGCTGGCGCCCCCGTTGGGGGCAGCGAACGCAGTGAGCGTGGGGGTCGTCATCGCCGCGCCCGTACGGCCGCCCGAAGGGCGCGGCGCTCCCCCTCCGGGGGCAGCGAACGCCGTGAGCGTGGGGGTCGTCATCGCCGCGCCCGCACGGCCGCCCGAAGGGCGCGGCGCTCCCCCTCCGGGGGCAGCGAACGCAGTGAGCGTGGGGGTCGTCATCGCCGCGCCCGCACGGCCGCCCGAAGGGCGCGGCGCTCCCCCTCCGGGGGCAGCGAACGCAGTGAGCGTGGGGGTCGTCATCTATTCGCCCGAGCGCGACGCGCTGCGGCGCGTGTAGCGCAGGTAGCCCGACGTCGCGACCATGCTGATGACGAACATCAGCGTCGCCAGCGCGGACCCGTAGCCGAAGTCGAGGAAGTCGAGCGTCGTCTTGTGGATGTACATCGCGAGCGTCTCGGTGGAGTCGCCGGGACCGCCGCCGGTCATCGCGTAGGGAATGTCGAACGTCTGCACGGCGGTGATCGTGCGGAAGATGAGTGCCACGAAGATCGCCGGGCGCAGCATCGGGAGCGTGATCTCGACGAACTGCTGCCACTTCGAAGCGCCATCCACCTCGGCCGCTTCGTAGAGCGACTTCGGGATCGTCTGCAGGCCCGCGAGCAGCATGAGCGCCATGAACGACGACGCCTTCCAGATGATCGCGATGGAGATCGCGCAGAACGCGAGCGTGGGGTTCGACAGCCAGTTGAGCGGCTCGATGCCGAGCGCCGCCAGCCAGTTGTTGACGACGCCGGTGTTGTACTCGAAGAACCAGCGGAAGATGAGCCCGGCGAACACCAGCGGCAGCGCCCACGGCAGCAGCAGGCCGAGCCGCACCGGCCACTTCACCCGGAACGGCTGGTTGGCGAGCAGCGCGAGTCCCAAGCCGAGCAGCAGCGCGCCGGGCACCGTGACGACGATGTAGAGGATCGTGTTCCACGTCGAATGCCAGAACCGCTCGTCGTCGAACGCCCGCAGGTAGTTCGCCAACCCTGCCCACGTCTCGCCCGACTGCGGATTCGCCTGGTCGACCGTGTGCAGGCTGTTCCAGAACAGCGTCGCAATCGGGTACACGACGATGCCGAGCAGCAGCAGCGCCGCCGGTGCCAGCAGCAGCGCGCCGAGCGCGCGCTCGGACAGGTCCTTGTAGCGCGTGACGGGGGCGTCGCTCATGGCGTCGTTGCCCTCACCCCGACCCTCTCCCGCATGCGGGAGAGGGAGCGCGGCGGCGGGCGGTGCCGGCCGGCGGGTGCAAGCACCGGATTCGTCGCCGACTCACACAGGCGCTCACCGAAGACCTCCCTCTCCCGCCCGCGGGAGAGGGTTGGGGTGAGGGGCCCTGGCTCTCCCGCCCGCGGGAGAGGGTTGGGGTGAGGGGCCTTGGCTCTCCCACCTCCGGGAGCGGTTCGCGGTGCGGACCCAATGTGCCTCACCGGAACAGCGGCTGCAGCCTGCTCTTCATGTCGGAGAGCGCGACGTCGGTCGTCTTCGTCCCCGCGAGGTACGCGTTCATGTTGCCGCGGATCACGTCCGATACCTGCGGATACTGCGGCGACACCGGGCGCGACTTCGCGCTCTCGACCACCGGCAGTGCATCGGCGAACCACGGGTTGGCTTTCAGCACCTCCGGATCCTTGTACACGCTCGGGAACACCGGCAGGTGCGACGCGAGGATCGCCTGCATCTTCGATACCTCCGGCGACGACAGGTAGCGCGCGAACTTCACGGCCTCCTGCTTGTTCTTCGAGTACGCGGACACCGCGACCTGCCAGCCGCCGATGCACGTGGCGCTCGCACCGCCCTGGTCGTGCGGCAGCTTGGCGACGCCGATCTTGCCCTTCACCTTCGAGTCCGCATCGTTCTCGAGGCGGTTCCACACGTAGCCCCACGTCATGCCGAAGAGCAGGTTGCCCGCCTGCATGTCGATCCGGATGCGGTCGGTCGGGATCTCGGCGATGTTCTTCGGCAGCACGCCCGCCTGCTTCATGCGCCCGTAGAGCTGGAACGGCTGCTTCGCCTGCGGCGTGTCGAGGTTGAGCTTGCCGTCCTTCGTCAAGTCGCTGCCCGCGCCCCACAACGGAACAAGATACGTGCAGACGGTGCCTTCGATCGGCGAACCGGCGGTGCTGAAGCCCTGCAGCTGCGGCGCCTTCTCGCCTTCCATGACGATCTTCGCGGTCTCCATCATCTCGTCCCACGTCTTCGGCACCGGGCGCTTGTACTTCTCCAGCAGATCCTTCCGGTAATAGAGGAACTGCGAGTCCGCGAAGTACGGCAGCGCGACGAGCTTGCCGCCGACCTGGTTCGCGTCGGCGTACGCCTTGAGGTACGTCGGCAGGAGCTTCGCCTTGTCGGCGCCGAGGTAGCCATCGAGCGGCTCGGCCCACCCCTGCGCCGCCCACTGCGCCGGCCGGATGACGTCGACGAGGACGAGGTCGAGCACCGAATCCTTCGCCGAGAGCACCGTCGACAGATATTGCTGCTGCGCATCCGACGTCGCGCCGCCGACCTCGACCTCCACCTTGACGTTCGGATTGCGCTTCTGGTACTCGTCGGCGATCTTGCGCATGACGTCCGGCCGCTGCTGCCCGCCGGTGAAGATGCGCAGCGTCGTCTGTTGCGCCCATGCGTTCGCGGCAATGGCCGCGCCGAGCGCCGCGGTGAGCAGGAGTTTCCAGGTCTTCATTCGTTCCTCCTTCGTGAGCGCGGGATGCGGTCCCGCCTTTGTTCTCTTCGCAGCGCGGGCGGAAGGCGCCGCACCGCGTGCATGTTCACCAATCGGCGCCGCGGACCGCGACGCCGGTCTCCGGATCGAACAGGTGGAAGCGATTGAGCGCGAGCGAGACCGTGAGTCCCTGGCCCACCTTGAGGCCGGCTTCGGGGGCGAAGCGCCCTGTCATCTCGCCCGCATCGGCGGCGGTCCCCAGCCGGATGAGGCCCAGCGTGTCGGACCCCAGCGGCTCGACCAGCATCACCTGCCCGGCGATGTGCGCGGCGGGGGGCTCCGCGGATGCGCCCGCGCTGATGTGCTCCGGCCGCAGGCCGAACACGAGCGCGCGACCGACGTGCCGTGCGCACTCCGCGATGCGCTGCGGCGGCACCGGCAGGTCGACCGCGCCCGCGAGGTGCAGCGTGCGGCCCCCTTCGCCGACGCGGCACGGCAGGAAATTCATCGGCGGCGAGCCCGTGAAGCCCGCGACGAACTGCGCGGCGGGCCGGTTGTAGATGCCGTCCGGCGTGTCGTACTGGATGAGGTTCCCCGCCTGCAGCACGACGATGCGGTCGGCCAGCGTCATCGCCTCCACCTGGTCGTGCGTGACGTAGATGATCGTGTTGCCAAGACGTTGATGCAGCTTCTTGATCTCGACGCGCATTTCCGCGCGCAGCAGCGCGTCGAGGTTCGACAGGGGCTCGTCGAACAGGAACGCCTTGGGCTGGCGGACGATCGAGCGTCCCATCGCCACGCGCTGCCGCTGCCCGCCCGAGAGTTCGCGCGGCTTGCGTTCGAGCAGGTGCGTGATCTGCAGGATCGACGCGGCCTCGCCGACGCGGGTGCGGATCTCGTGCTCGGGGCGCTTGCGCAGCTTGAGCCCGAACGCCATGTTCTCGAACACGGTCTTGTGCGGATAGAGCGCGTAGTCCTGGAACACCATCGCGATGTCGCGCGCGCGCGGCGGCAGCTCGTTGACGACGGTGCCGCCGATGCTGATCTCCCCGGACGTGATGTCCTCGAGCCCCGCGATCATCCGCAGCAGCGTCGACTTGCCGCAGCCGGACGGTCCGACGAACACGACGAACTCGCCCGAGTTCACCGCGAGGTCGATCCCGTGGATCACGCGGACGGCGCCGTAGGCCTTCCCGACGTTGCGAAGCAGTACGTCCGACATTGCGCGCTTGCCCCCGCGCGCACTCGAATCGGCGCGTCGCGGCGGCGCCTCCTTTGAGACGTCAGTGGAACTGCGTTGGTCGGCGGAGTCTAATCCCGATGGTTCGAATGTAAAGGGCCTCGCGGTTCGACGCGCGCCGCGGTTCAGGCGGACGACTGCGCAAGGCCCGCATCGACGATCACGTTCTGCCCGGTGATCCCGCGCGCCTCGTCGGACGCCAGGAACAGCGCGACGCGCGCGACGTCGTCCGGCTGCAGGCGGAACTTGAGGCACTGCGTATCGAGGTAGCGTTGCTCGTCGGCGGGCGACGCCCAGAGCGCGGTCTGCCGCGGCGTCGCGATCGCGCCCGGCACCAGCGCGTTGACGCGGATGCCGCGGTCGCCCAGTTCGCGCGCGAGCACGCGGGTCATGCCCGAGATCGCCGCCTTGGACGCGGCGTACGCCGTGAGGTTGGGGCGCCCGCGCATCCACGCGACCGAGCCCATGTTGATGATCGAGCCGCCGCCCGTGGCCGCCATGGCCGGCGCCACCGCCTGCGCGGCGAAGAAATGGTGCCGCAGGTTGAGCGCGAGGTTGTCGTCCCAGTACTCGGGCGTCACGTCGGCGATCGCGTGCCGGTCGTCGCGCGCGGCGTTGTTGACGAGCACGCGCACGGCGCCCCAGTCCGCCTCCACGGCCGCGATCGCCGCACGCAGCGCCGCGATGTCCCGCACGTCGCAATGCGCGAAGCGGACGTTCGTCGTGCCGAGCCGCGCGACGAGCGAGCGCGACGCGGCGTCGTCGATGTCGACGAACGCCACGCGGCATCCCTGCGCGGCGAACCGCTCGACGAACGCGGCGCCGATTCCCGAGCCGCCGCCCGAGACGAACACCGTGCGGCCCGCGAGATCCGGGTAGCGGACCGCGGCTTCGGTCGACGTGGCACTCTGCGCGGCGATGGGCATCTCCTCGGTTCGCGGTGCGCGCGATGGGCGTGCGGCGAGCCGCCTGCCCCCGTCGCGGCGGACCGCACAACGGAGAACACCACGGCGAGCGGCCCACCCTCCAAGTCCTACATATCATCTATATCACATAGATGACTTGAGTGTACAGCGCGGGTAGAATCGCTGCAACGGGCCGGCCGCGGCAATCCGCGTGCGATGACGCCCCGCCGATGCCTCACCAAGGAGCCCGCCCCCATGGACCTGCCCGTCAACCAATTCAAGCGCGCGCTGCAGGCGGGCCATCCCATCTTCGGTTGCTGGCTGATGAGCGGCGCGCCCTCGACGGCCGAGGCTCTGGGCTGCGCGGGCTTCGACTTCCTCGTCGTCGACATGGAACACGTGCCGGTCGACACCGCGCAGATGATCGACATCCTGCGCACGCTCGCCGGCACGCCCGCGCCGGGCGTGGTCCGGCTGCCCTGGAACGACATGGTGATGGTGAAGCGGGCGCTCGACGGCGGCGCGCAGACGGTGATGCTGCCGTTCGTGCAGAACGCCGACGAGGCGCGGCGCGCCGTCGCCTATACGCGGTATCCGCCGGAAGGCGTGCGCGGCGTCGCCGGCCTCCACCGGGCGAGCCGCTACGCGACCATACCCGGCTACCTCGCGCACGCCGCGTCGGAACTGTGCGTCGCCGTGCAGATCGAGTCGCTGCCGGCGCTGGAACAGCTCCCCGCGATCGCGGCGGTCCCGGGCATCGACACGATCTTCATCGGACCCTCCGACCTGGCCGCGTCGATGGGCATGCTGGGGGACATCGGTCACGCGGACGTACAGGCGCAATTGAAGCGCGCCGCGCAGATGTGCAAGGCCGCCGGCAAGCCCGCCGGCATCATCGGCGGCACGCCGGAAATGGTGGGCAGGTTCGTCGACTACGGCTACACGTGGATCGCGATCGGATCCGACATGAGCCTCATGGTCGGGCGCGGGCAGGAGTGGCTCGCCAAGGCACGCGGACAGGCGGCGGCGCCGAAGGCGCAGGGCGCGTATTGATGGCGGGTTCGTTCGCCTGCGTTCTGGACGCGCGCGCGGCGCTGGGCGAGTGCCCGGTCTGGTCCGTCCGCGAGCGCGTGCTCTACTGGGTCGACATCAATGCGCCGTCGCTCAACCGCTTCGAGCCGGCGACGGGGCACAACAAGGTGATGCCGATGCCCGAGTCGATCGGCTGCTTCGCGCTGCGCGAGCTGGGCGGCTTCATCGTCGCGCTCCGGAGCGGCATCTGGTTCGTCCGCGCCGACGGCTCGCTCGAGCGCAAGATCGCCGACGCGCCGTACGACCCCGCGCACCATCGCTTCAACGACGGCCGCTGCGATCGCCGCGGCCGCTTCCTGGCAGGCTCCATGAACGAGCGGCGCGACGCGGCGACCGGCGAGTTGGTCAGCATCGGCCTCGACGGCACGCTGACGCCGATCCTCTCCGGCATGACGATCAGCAACGGCCTCGCGTGGAGTCCCGACGGGCGCACGATGTACCACGCGGACACGCCGACGCGCACGGTGCGCGTCTACGACTACGACCTCGACACGGGCATGCCGTCGCGCCCGCGCGTGTTCGCGCAATGGCACGGCGAGACCGAGCGTCCCGACGGCGGCGCCGTCGACAGCGCGGGCAACTACTGGACGGCGTTCTACCGGGGAGGCAAGGTCGTGCAACTCGCGCCGAACGGCGTCACGCTCGCCGAATACGAGATTCCCGCGATGTGCCCGACGATGTGCGCGTTCGGCGGGCCCGACTTGAAGACGCTGTACGTGACCAGCGCCCGGCAGAATCGCGAGCCGGACGAACTCGCGCGGCTGCCGCACTCGGGCGGGATCTTCGCGATGCAGGTGAGCGTTCCTGGCCTGCGCGAACACGCGTTCGCCGGCTGAATAGGGACGCCGCGCCCATGCTCTTCGATCCCAATGCGTTCCTGCGCCTCGACGTCGAGGGCAGCTTCGGCTCGTCCGGCGCCGGCACGTCGTTCGCGACCTCGACCGGCGACCTGCTGGAAGTCAGCGCCTACGGCGGCGCGTTCCGCGTGCGCATGGGTCCGTCGACCCGTCCCAACTACGGCCTGGTCCTCGGCCGCTCGCGCGCGTGCGCGATCGGACACACCGACGCCGGCACGTGGACGTTCACCAACGGCGACGCGATGCTCGAGATCGCCGCGAAGCCGCTGCGCTTCCGCCTGTTCTGGAAGGGCGCGCTCGTCGTGCAGTCGATCACCGACGAGCACTTCCGCGGCTGGACGCGCCTGCCCGCATTCGGGCGCGCGCAGCGCGGCGGTCTGTGGACGGCCGCGCTGGCGCTCCAGTCGGGGGAGCCCATCTACGGACTGGGCGAGAAGTTCGGCGCGCTCGACAAGCGCGGCGAACTCATCCATTCGCAGGTCGAGGACGCGCTCGGCGTCAACACCGGCCTGGCCTACAAGAACGTCCCGTTCGCGTGGAGCACCGGCATCGGGGCGGGCGCGTGGGGACTGTTCGTGGACACGCCCGGCATGGTCACGCACGGCGTCGGCCACCCGGACTGGTCGCATCGCAGCTACGCGCTGGTCGTCGACGACGAGGCGCTCGACCTCTTCCTGTTCGCCGCCGACACGCCCGCCGCCATCCTCGATGCCTATACGCAACTGACCGGCCGCGCCCCCGCGGTGCCGCGCTGGGGCCTGGGGCTCTGGGTGTCCCGCGCGTACTACAGGACGCCGGAAGAGGCCGTGGCCGTCGCGCGGACGCTGCGCGAGCGGCGCATTCCCTGCGACGTGCTGACGCTCGACGGCCGCGCCGCATGGAAGGTGGAGACGCGCTTCAACTTCGAATGGGACCCGGAGCGCTTCGCGGACCCGAAGGCGTCGCTCGACGCCATTCGTGCGCAGCACCTGCGCGTGTGCGTCTGGGAGTATCCATACGTCTCCGTGCACGCGCCGCTGTTCTTCGAACTCGCGCAGAAGGGTTACCTGCTCCGTTCGGCGAACGGCCAGCCCTACGTGTTCGGCTGGGACATGGCGCCGGGTTCGAGCCCCTTCGGCAACGTGCTGACGCCGCTGCCCGAAAGCGGCATCGTCGACTTCACGAACCCGGATGCGTACGCATGGTGGCGCGATGCGCACGAAAAGCTGTTCGACGACGGCGTGTCGGTCGTGAAGAGCGACTTCGGCGAGCACGTGCCCGACGACGCGGTCGCGTTCAACGGCGACTGGGGCCGGCGCCTGCACAACGTGTACCCGCTGCTCTACAACAAGTGCATCTTCGAGGCGACGCGCAAGTTCCAGCGGCCGGAGGACGCGCCGCCGATGGTCTGGAGCCGCGCCGGCTGGGCCGGCAGCCAGCGCTACCCGATCGGCTGGGGCGGCGATCCGCAAAGCGACTGGGAGGGCCTCGCGGGGTCGCTGCGCGGCGGCCTCTCGCTCGGCATGAGCGGCAACCCGTACCACAGCTCCGACATCGGCGGATTCTACGGCGCCGCGCAGCCGACACCGGAACTCTACGTGCGCTGGCTGCAGGCGACGGTGTTCTGCTCGCACATTCGCGTGCACGGCATCGGTGAGCGCGAGCCGTGGGCGTTCGGTCCCGAGATCGAGGCCGTGTGCCGCAAGTGGCTCGCGTTCCGCTACCGGCTGATCCCGTATCTCGAATCGGTCATCGCACAGGCGACGCAGACCGGCATGCCGGTGATGCGGGCAATGCCGCTGGCGTTTCCGGGCAACGCGCTGGTGCGCTCGTTCGACACGCAGTTCATGTGCGGCGACGCGCTGCTCATCGCGCCCATCGTGCGCGAAGGCGGCGAGGTGGAAATCGCGCTGCCGCCCGGCCACTGGTTCGACCTCAACACGCGCCAGCGCTTCACGGGCCGCCAGGTGCTGCGCTACCGCGCGAAACTCGACCAGTTCCCCGCGTTCGCGCGCGAGGGCCACGCGCTGCCGCTCGGGCGCGCGGTCCAGCACACGGGCGAAATCGACGAGCACCGGCCGATCGAGCTGCTGTGGGTGTTCGGCAAGCCGACCGTCGCACTCACCGGCTTTCCGCAGGTCCACATCGACCGCGCCGCCGACGACGTGTTCACGGTGCGCGTCGCGCACGGCGTGCGCACCGAGGTGTGGGGCGACGCGGCCGACGTGTTCGTCGCGCCGCTCGACTAGGCGCGATGCGCGAACCGCCGACTCTCGCGATCACCGTCGGCGAGCCCGCCGGCATCGGCCCCGAACTCGTCGCGATGCTCGCGGTGCGCCACGCGCACTCGCCGTTTGCCGCGCGCCTCGTCGTCGTCGGCGATCACGTGCTGCTGGCCGAGCGCGCGCGCCGGATCGGCCTCGCGCCCCGCTACGCGGCCTACGACCCGGCGTCCTTCGCGCCCGCGGGCGGCGTGGTCGAGGTCTGGCACCACCCGCTCGCCGCACCCGTAGCGCCCGGCCATCCGGACCCGACCAACGCGCACAGCGTGCTCGCGATGCTGCGCGACGCGACCGACGCGTGCGCGACCGGCGCGTTCGCCGCGCTGGTCACGGCCCCGATGCAGAAGAGCGTGATGATGGACGCGGGCATCCCGTTTTCCGGCCACACGGAATACCTCGCGGAGCGCACGCATACGCCGCGCGTCGTGATGCTGCTGGTCGGCGGCGCCGGCGACGCACCATTGCGCGTCGCGCTCGCGACGACGCATCTGCCGCTGGTCGCGGTCCCGGCGGCGCTGACGCGAACCGTCGTGCGCGAGACGCTGCTGATCGTCGCGCACGAGTTGCGTACGAAGTTCGGGATCGCGGAGCCGCGCATCGCCGTCTGCGGACTCAATCCGCATGCCGGCGAGGGGGGTCATCTCGGCCGCGAGGAGATCGACGTCATCGCGCCGGCGATCGCCGACGCGGCCGCCGACGGCAACGCGACGTTCAGCGGCCCGCTGCCGGCCGATACCGTCTTCGTCCCGGAACACGCGCGCCACTGCGACGCCATCGTCGCGATGTACCACGACCAGGGCCTGCCGGTGCTGAAGGCGGCGAGCTTCGGCCGCGGCATCAACGTGACGCTGGGATTGCCGTTCCCGCGCACGTCGGTCGACCACGGGACCGCGCTCGATCTCGCGGGCGACGCGACGCGGGCCGCGACCGCGGATGTCGGAAGCCTCGTCGCCGCGACCGAACTTGCGATCGACCTCGTGCAACGGCAGACCGCCGCGCCGGGCGGTGTCGGGAGGGACGCCTTCGGCTGAAGTCGCGCCGCGCGCCGAAGAGATACCCTGCGCTGCCTTGTCCCGGGGCCACGACAACGAACCCCCCCGCTCCCGCCTGCCCGATCGCCTGGCAAGGCCTTGCGCGCTTCGTCCTCTCCACGCAGGGCGACCGATTGCGGTGACGCCGGTTGCTATGCTGTCGCATGCACGGACACCAGGCACGCAAGCGATTCGGCCAGAATTTCCTCGCGGACGCCCACTACGTCGGTCGCATCGTCGATGCGGTCGACCCGCGCCCGGGCGACAACGTCGTCGAGATCGGCCCGGGCCTCGCCGCACTGACCGGCGACCTGATCGCGCGCGCGGGCCACATCAGCGCGGTGGAGATCGACCGCGATCTCGCCGCGCGCCTGCGCGAGCGCTTCACGCCCGCGCAGCTCACGCTGCACGAGGCCGATGCGCTCGAGTTCGATTTCGCGCAGCTGGGACCCGAGCTTCGCGTCGTCGGCAATCTTCCGTACAACATCAGCTCGCCGCTGCTCTTCCTGCTGGCCGAGCTCGACGCGCAGGTGCGCGACCTGCACGTGATGCTCCAGCGCGAGGTCGTCGCGCGGATGACGGCGGCCCCCGGGACCGCGGACTACGGGCGTCTCACCGTGATGCTGCAGGTGCGCTTCCGCATCGCGCGCCTGTTCATCGTCCCGCCGGGCGCGTTCCGGCCGGCGCCGAAGGTGGAGTCGGCCGTCGCGCGGCTGACGCCGCTCGGCGTGGCGAAGCCCGACATTGCCGACACCGCGCTGTTCGCTCGCGTGGTGAGCGCCGCGTTCGCGCAACGGCGCAAGACGCTGCGCAATGCGCTCGCGAACGTCGCGGACGTGGCCGCGATGGCCGCGGCGGGGATCGATCCGACGGTACGCGGCGAGACGCTGGCGGTCGCCGATTTCGTGCGGCTCGCCAACGTGCTCGCGGCGCTGCCCGCGCCTGCCCCACCCGCGTCCCCGTAGCGGCGCGCCGGGCCAACGCGCCGGTCCTGCGCGGTTGCGCGCGTCAGTCCCAGTCGGCGTCGGGCCGGCGCTTCGGCGCCGCGATGCGCACGGACTTCCGGCGCGACGTCGCCCCGCGCAGCAGCGTCACGTCGCGCTGCGGCACGTCGAAGGCGTCGGCGAGAAAGCGGACCAGCTCGTCGTTCGCGCGGCCGTCGATGGGTGGCGCCGCCAGCCGGACCTTCAGCGCGTCGCCATGCCGCCCCGCGGTCGCCGTGCGGGACGCGCCCGGTTGCACGTGGAGCGTGAGCACGAGCGCGTCGCCGTCGACGCGACGCCATGGCGTTTCGGTCATCGACCCAGGAACGCGCCGGTCAGCGTGGTCTCGAGGAACGGGATCGCCGTCATCTGCAGCAGCTGCGCGGCGACGATCACGACGAGCGGCGACAGGTCGAGCACGCCCCCGATCGGCGGCAGTACCTTGCGGATCGGACGCAGGAACGGAAACGTGAGCGCGTTGAGCAGGCCCGACAGGGGTCCGTCCGGCGCGACCCAGGACAGGATCGCCTGCGCGATCACGACGATGATCAGCAGCCAGAGCGCAGCCTTGACGAGCGCGATCACCGTCGCGACGCAGCAGGAACGGAACGCCGACTCCCGAGAGACTGAAGCCGCCGAACACCAGCGCGTAGGAGAGCAGCCACAGGAACTGGAACACGTACGTCGCGAAGAGCGACGCCCAGTCGAGACCCTTCCAGCCCTTCAGCACGCGGCGCAGCGGCTTGACCACCCAGTCGGTGAGGGCGATCACCGCCTGCCCGAGCGGATTGCGGAACGGCGCGCGCATCCACTGCATGACGAACCGCAGCAGCAGCGCGTACGTGAAGAGCCCGAACACGACGTCGAGCAGATAGCGGATTGCCTGGTCAGCCATGGATGAGCGAAAAGTGGGTCAGCGACGACCTGTGGTAAAGCATCCTACGCCGCAGCCGCGCGGGATGGCCGGTCGAGCGCGCACGCTGCGCCGTGCAGGCGATGGTCGCCGTCACCGATCCTGCTTCCCGAGTTCGTCGCCCAGTTCGCGCGCACGCAGGGCCGCGGCGGCCACGGCCGCGACGACCTTCGCCTTCACGCCTTCGGCCTCCATCAGCGTCAGCGCGCGCTCGGTGGTGCCGTTCTTCGACGTGACCTGCGCGCGCAGCACGGCCGGATCGAGGTCGGACGAGAGCGCCAGCTTGATCGCGCCGGCAAACGTCGCGTACGCGAGCCGACGGGCGTCGGCGCGCGCGAAGCCCAGCGCCAGCGCGCCTTCCTCGAGGCCTTCGAGGAAATAGAACACGTAGGCCGGGCCGCTGCCCGACACGCCGGTCACGGCGTCGAGCATGTCCTCGCGCTCGACCCACAGCACCTCGCCCGCCGCCTCGAGCACGTGCGTGGCGAGCCTGCGTGCGGCGGCGTCGACCGCAGGGGGCGCATAGACGCCGCTGATACCCGCGCCGACCAGCGCCGGCGTATTGGGCATCGCACGGACGATGCGCGCATACCCGCCGAGCCAGCGCGACAGGTCCGCGATGCGCATGCCCGCGGCGATGGTCATCACCACCGGCACGGCGGCCACGAACGGCGAGAGCGCCTCCGCCGCGGCGCGCATCTGCTGCGGCTTCACCGCGAGCACCACGAGGTCCGCGCCCTCGACGGCCGCCGCCGCGGGCGCGGCGAACACGCCCACCCCCGGAAATTTCGCGACGAGCTTGTCGCGCTGTTCCGGGAACGGCTCGACGACGCGGAAATCGCGCGCAAGCGAACCCTTGGCAACGAGCCCTCCCAGCAATGCGGTCGCCATGTTGCCGCCGCCGATCAACGAGATTTTCATGCGCGTTACCCGTGATGTTGCGTTGAACTGAATCTAGCGGCGACCGGCCCGCGGCCGGGCCTGGCGAACAACCTGGCCCGTCGACCGCATGCAGCCGCGCACGCGCCGGACGGAGCCCCTTCGCGCCGCGCCGCCACCGGAACTCACGCGCGCGCACCGAAGATCGCCGTGCCCACGCGCACCTGGGTGGACCCTTCCGCGACTGCCGCCTCGAGGTCGCCGGACATGCCCATCGACAGCGTATCGACCGCGAAGCCCTGCGCGCGCAGCGCCGCGAAACACGCGCGCAACGCGGCGAACTGGGCGCGCTGCGCCGCAACGTCCGCGGCAGGCGCCGGGATGCCCATGACCCCGCGCAGCGCCAGGCGCGGCAGGTCCGCGATCGCCCGCGCCAGCGCGGGAACCTGGGCGGGCGTCACGCCGCCCTTGGTCGCCTCGCCGCTCACGTTGACCTCGATGCAGACGTTGAGCGGGGGCAGGGCGTCGGGCCGCTGCGCGGACAGGCGCTGCGCGATCTTCAGCCGGTCCACGCTCTCGATCCACGCGAACGCGGCGGCCGCGACCGCGGTCTTGTTGCTCTGCAGCGGCCCGATCAGGTGCCATTCGATGTCGGTGAGGTCGGCCAGCGCCGCCTGCTTCGCGACCGCCTCCTGCACATAGTTCTCGCCGAACGCCCGCTGGCCCAGCGCGTGGACGGCGCGCACCGCCTCGGCGGGAAAGGTCTTGGTCACCGCCAGCAGGTGCACGTCGCCGGGCGGGCGGCCCGCCGCGCGCGCCGCGGCGTCGATGCGTCGCAGCACGGCTTGCCACGCGTTCTCGTAGTGGCTCATAATCGTTCGAGGCTGGAGTTTCGTGCGCGCTGGCGCGCGAATTGCTTGCGAATGAGGCTTGCGCCAGCGGGTCCGGTCCGCCGCGGTCCTTGAGGATTATAGATGGACATCACCGAGCTTCTGGCCTTCGCCGTCAAGAACAAGGCCTCCGACCTGCATCTTTCCGCGGGCCTGCCGCCGATGATCCGCGTCCACGGCGACATCCGGCGCATCAACCTGCCGCCGATGGAGCACGAGGACGTCCACGCCATGGTGTACGACATCATGAGCGACGCCCAGCGCAAGATGTACGAGGAAAACCTCGAGTGCGACTTCAGCTTCGCGGTGCCGAACCTCGCCCGCTTCCGCGTCAACGCGTTCGTCCAGCAGCGCGGCGCGGCGGCCGCGTTCCGGACCATTCCGTCGAAGGTCCTCTCGCTCGAGGAACTGAACGCGCCCAAGGTCTTCGCCGAGATGACCAACCGGCCGCGCGGGCTCATCCTGTGCACGGGACCGACCGGTTCCGGCAAGTCGACCACGCTCGCGGCGATGGTCAACCACGTCAACGAGAACGAATACGGCCACCTGCTGACGATCGAGGACCCGATCGAGTTCGTGCACGAGTCGAAGAAGTGCCTCATCAACCAGCGCGAGGTCGGGCCGCACACGCTGTCGTTCGCCAACGCGCTGCGCAGCGCGCTGCGCGAGGACCCGGACTACATCCTGGTCGGCGAAATGCGCGACCTGGAGACGATCCGGCTGGCGCTGACCGCCGCGGAAACCGGCCACCTCGTGTTCGGCACGCTGCACACGAGCTCGGCCGCCAAGACGATCGACCGGATCATCGACGTGTTCCCGGCGGCGGAAAAGGAAATGGTCCGCGCGATGCTGTCGGAGTCGCTGGTGTCGGTGATCTCGCAGACGCTGCTGAAGACCAAGGATGGCCAGGGCCGCATCGCCGCGCACGAGATCATGATCGGCACGCCGGCCATCCGCAACCTGATCCGCGAAGGCAAGGTCGCGCAGATGTACTCGTCGATCCAGACGTCGCAGTCGGTCGGCATGCAGACGCTCGACCAGTGCCTCGTCGACCTGATCCGGCGCAACATGATCAACCTCGCCGAGGCCCGCAACCGTGCGGTGAACAAGGACCTCTTCATGGGGGCTTGAATGGAACTTCGAGCCAGAAGAGGTCGCAAGGCTGACGCCGCGACCTCCTGGAAGAATCGACGACGCTGAATGCCTCGACGAAAAGCTGGCCAGAGGCAAATCGCCGGCGGAGCCGGTCGATTTGCTCCGGGTGACGCGACGGATGCTCGCTTCGCTCGCGAACGGGCGAACAGGCAGCAGCTTTAGGAGCAATTAATGGAACGCGAACGCGCCACCAAATTCATCCACGAGCTCCTCGACCTGCTGGTCAAGCAGAACGGCTCCGACCTCTTCATCACGGCCGCCTTTCCGCCGGCGATCAAGGTCGACGGCAAGATCACGCCGGTCTCCAAGACGCAGCTCACGCCGCAGCACACGATCGAGCTCGTGCGCAGCGTGATGAACGACAAGCAGGCGGCCGAGTTCGAGTCGTCGAAGGAATGCAACTTCGCGATCAGCCCGCCGGGCATCGGCCGCTTCCGCGTCAACGCGTTCGTGCAGCAGGGCCGCGTCGGCATGGTGCTGCGCACGATCACGACGACGATCCCGACCTTCGAGGAGCTGGGCCTGCCGCCGGTGCTGAAGGACGTCATCATGTCCAAGCGCGGCATCATGCTGTTCATCGGCGCGACCGGCGCCGGCAAGTCGACGTCGATGGCGTCGCTGCTGGGCTACCGCAACGAGAACAGCTATGGCCACATCATCACGATCGAGGACCCGATCGAGTTCGTGCACGAGCACCGCAACTGCATCGTCACGCAGCGCGAGGTGGGCGTCGACTGCGACGGGTGGCAGACGGCGCTCAAGAACACGCTGCGGCAGGCGCCCGACGTCATCCTGATCGGCGAAGTGCGCGAGCGCGAGACGATGGACTACGCGGTGTCCTTCGCCGAAACGGGCCACCTGTGCCTCGCGACGCTGCACGCGAACAGCACGAACCAGGCGCTCGACCGGATCATCAACTTCTTCCCCGAGGAGCGACGCGCGCAGCTCCTCATGGATCTCTCGCTCAACGTCCGCGCGTTCGTCGCGCAGCGGCTCATCCCGCGCCGCGACGGCCGGGGCCGCGTGCCCGCGGTCGAGGTGATGCTGAACTCGCCGCTGATCTCCGACCTGATCTTCAAGGGCGACGTGTCGGGCATCAAGGAGATCATGAAGAAGTCGCGCGAACTCGGCATGCAGACGTTCGACCAGTCGCTGTTCGAGCTGTACGAGGCCGGCCTCATCACGTACGAGGACGCGCTGCGCAACGCGGATTCGCTCAACGACCTGCGGCTCGAGATCAAGCTGCACGGCAAGGAAGCGAAGAACCGCAACGTGTTCTCCGGCATCGGCAACATGGACATCGTGCCCGAGGCGCAGAACAATACAATCTGACGAAAGCAAATCGCTGCGCGATTTGCTTTCGAGTCAGTTTGCGCGAAAGGCTTCGGGCGGCCGGACGCCTTTCGCGCGGAAACTTCACGAAGCGCGCCGTTCGCAGGTCGCTGCGCTCCCGGCTCGGTAGCGCGCGCATGCGGATTGACTGCCTCCGGCGAACGACTGACAGTTTCGCCATCTTGTGTTCGGTCTGCCCGCATTCTGGAAATGCCGCGCGGCTCACCCTCGCCGCCGATCAGTGGCAAAATGGGGTCCGCAAACGCATCCGGACTTCGCCGTGACGCCGACCGAAATCAAGCTGCACCAGCTCTCGCGCGTGCTGGAACTCGCGTTCGGTGACGGGCACGTCTTCCGGCTGCCGTACGAACTGCTGCGCGTCTACTCGCCGTCGGCCGAAGTGCGTGGCCACGGGCCCGGCCAGGAGACGCTGCAGGTCGGCAAGAAGGACGTGACGATCACCGAGGTCGAGCCGGTCGGGCACTACGCGCTGCGGCCGACGTTCTCGGACGGCCACGACAGCGGCATCTATTCGTGGGATTATTTGCACGACCTGGGCGTCCGCCAGGACGAGCTGTGGCAACGCTATCTCGAGCGCCTGGCCGAGGCCGGCGGCAGCCGCGAACCGGCACCCGCCGCCGCGAAATGAACCGCTGGCTGGCGATCGGCCTGGGCACCGTCGCACTGGTCGCGGCGGTCGCGCTGTACTTCGCGGGCCACGTCGTGCCGGCAGGAATCGCGCTGGCGGCCAGCATGGCGTGCGACGCATGGTTCGTGCTGGCCCTCCGCAACGAAAACGCGCAGAAGAAGACCACGTAATGGAAGACCGTACGCAATTCGGCTACGAACAGGTTTCTCCGGAGGAGAAGACGCGGCGCGTGCGCGGCGTGTTCGACTCCGTCGCCGGCAAGTACGACGTGATGAACGACGTGATGTCCGTCGGCATGCACCGGCTGTGGAAGCGCTTCGCGATCGACATCGCGATGCCGCGCCCGGGCCAGCGGGTGCTCGACCTCGCGGGCGGCACCGGCGACCTGGCGAAACTCTTTGCCGCGCGCGTCGGCGCCACCGGCGTCGTCGTGCATACGGACATCAACGGCGCGATGCTGGCCGAGGGACGCGACAAGCTCGTCGACCGCGGCACCGTGCTGCCCACCGTCCAGTGCAACGCCGAGTCCCTGCCGTTTGCGGACCGCACGTTCGACGTGGTGTCGATCGCGTTCGGGCTGCGCAACGTCACCCGCAAGGACGTGGCGCTCGCCGAGATGCGCCGCGTGCTGCGCCCGGGCGGCGTCGCGGTGGTGCTCGAGTTCTCGCGCATCGCGGCTCCGCTCGCGCCGGCCTACGACTGGTACAGTTTCAACGTGCTGCCGCGGCTCGGCCGGCTCATCGCCGGCGACGAGGCGAGCTACCGCTACCTCGCGGAGTCGATCCGCGTGCATCCCGACCAGGAAACGTTGAAGCAGATGATGGAACACGCGGGCTTCGACCGGGTCGAATACCACAACCTGACGGCGGGCGTCGTGGCCCTGCACGTCGGGCGCGTGTATTGATCGCGCGGCAGTCGCCGCCATATTGATGCAACCCGGTGCGCGCGCGGCGCGTGCCGGGGCCCGGACGGCACGGCGTCGCAAGGGATGCGGTGTCCCGAGGGTCATGCTGGACAGTTCTGAGCTAAGGAGGCTCGCCCATGAACAAATTGCTGGCAATCGCCGTGGTCCTCGTCGCATCCGCCGCCTTCTTCACCGCGGAACTCGCGGACGCGAAGCGCTTGGGCGGCGGGCGCAGCTTCGGTGCGCAGCGGCAGGCCACGCCCGCGCCGTCCGCGCCCGCGTCGCCGAACGTCTCGCCGTCCACGCCGTCGGCGCCCGTGCAGGCGGCGCCCGTGCGCCCCGCCGCCGCCGCGCCCGCCGCCTCCGGCGCGTCGCGCTGGCTCGGCCCCATCGCGGGCCTGGCCGCCGGACTGGGCCTGGCCGCGCTGCTGTCGCACTTCGGGCTGTCCGAGGGCTTCGCGAGCATCCTGCTCATCGGCCTGCTGATCGCGGGCGGCATTTTCGTGGTCAGGATGCTGCTGTCGCGGCGCGCGCAGCCGGCGCGGCCGATGAGTTACGCGGGTGCGACCGCGGGCGCCTCCCCGGCTGCGCCGCCGTCCGCGCGCGTCGAGCCGAGCCTCGCGCCCGCGCCGACCCGCTTCGAACCCGTGATGGGCGCAACCTCCGCCGCGGCGCCGACGTCGGCGGCCTCCGGCCCGGCTCGCAGCGACCGGTTCCCGCCGGGATTCGATCCGATCCCGTTCGCCGAGCAGGCGAAACTCCAGTTCCACAAGCTGCAGGCCGCGTACGACCAGGCCGACCGCAAGGCGCTGGCCGAAGTGATGACGCCCGAGATGTTCAAGGAAGTGTCGGCCGAACTGCAGCAGCGCGTCGCGCACCTGCCGACCGAAGTGATGCGCCTCGACGCCCACATCCTGGAGGTCACGACCGAAGCCGACCGGCACTGGATGAGCGTCCAGTTCACCGGCATGCTGCGCGAGGACGGGACCGTGCTGCCCAAGGAATTCGACGAAATCTGGAATCTCACCAAGCCGGTGAAGGGCTCGTCGGGATGGCTGCTGGCCGGCATCGAACAAGTGCAGCCCACCGCATGAAATGGCCCGACCCGGCGGAGGCGCCCGCGCGCCTCGCCAACCGCATGCTCGACGGGCAGGGATGGGCGCAGGAACGGCTCATGCCCGTTCGCGGGCCGCGTCGTGTCGCTCGCCGTCACGCCGCTCACCGCCGCATGGACCGTACGCGCTGACGGGACCTTCGAGGCAGCACCGGCGGGCGCGGTGGCCGACCTGCGGCTCGCGTTGTCGCCGTGGTCGCTGCCCGCGTTTCTCGCCGATCCCGCGCGCTGGAACGAATTCGTGCGCGAGGAAGGCGATGCCGATTTCGGCGGTGCGCTGAAGGATCTCGCGCGCACGCTGCCCTGGTTCGTCGAGGAAATGTTCGCGAAGGCCCTGGGGCCCGTCGCCGGCCAGAGGGTCGCCGACGCCGGCCGCAAGCTCCTCGCGTTCCCCGAGTATGCGGCGCAGCGCGTGACCGACAGTGCGGTCGGCTACGCGCGCGACGAAGCCGCGCTCGTCACCGGCGGCCACGAGATGCGCCGCTTCACGGACGACCTGCGCGACGTCGAGGCGCGCGTCGACGCGCTGGCGGGCCGGATCGAGGCGCTGGGACCCCGCGTGACGCCGATCCGCTGACGGCGCCGATGGGAAGGACCGCCCGCGGTTCGCCGCCCGCCCCTGCTCCCGCGCTCGCCAAGTTCAGCCGGCCGCGCCTCTACAACGTCCACAAGCGCGAGCGGCTGTTCCGGCTGCTCGACGCGCACCGCAACCATCCGATCATCTGGATTGCCGGCCCGCCGGGCGCGGGCAAGTCCACGCTCGTCGCGAGCTATGTCGAGGCGCGCAAGGCGCCGGGCATCTGGTTCCAGGCCGACCCGGGCGACGCGGACCCCGCGACGTTCTTCCACTATCTGCGCCAGGCCGCGGCCGACCTCTCGCCGCGGCGCGCGAAGCACGCGGCGGCGCTGCCGGTGTTCACCGCCGACTATGCCGGCGACCTGCCGGCGTTCACGCGCCGCTTCCTGCGCGAATTCTTCGCGCTGTTCCCGACGGGCGCGCTGCTCGTCGTCGACAATTTCCACGAGGCGAAGGGCGATTCGGCGTGGCGGTTCGCGTTCGCCGAAGGCCTGCGCGAAATTCCGGAGGGCATGACGATCATGTTCCTCTCGCGCGAGCCGCCACCGCCGGAGATGGCGCGGCTCGTCGGCGAGCAGCGGATCACGCGGGTCGACTGGGAAGAGCTCCGGTTCACCGAGACCGAGGCGCAGGCGATGACCAGCACCGCGCGCGTCGCGCCGGACCTCGCACGCGCGATCCACAAGGCGAGCGACGGCTGGGCCGCGGGCATCGTGCTGATGCGCGAGCACCTCGCGCGCGCCGACTCCGACGCGCCGGAAGCGCTGCTGCCCGAAGGCAAGGAAGCGGTGTTCCAGTACTTCACCGGCGAGATCTTCGGCCGCGCGCGCGCCGAGAACCAGCGCGTGCTGATGCTCGCGGCGCTGCTGCCGTCGGTCTCCGCCGCCGACGCGCAGGCCGTCTCCGGCAACCCGGAAGCCGCGCTGGTGCTGGACTACGTTTACCGGCGCCATCTGTTCACCGATCGCCGACGCATCGGCGCGGAGCCGGTCTACCAGTTCCACGGTCTGTTCCGCGAGTTCCTGCTGGCCGAAGGGCGACGCCGGTTGCCGCCGGAGGACCGGCAGGCGGCGCTCGACCGCGCGGCCGGACAACTCGTGTCCCGCGGCGATTTCGACGCCGCAGCGGCGCTCTATATCGAGGCGAAGGCGTGGCCTGCGCTCGTGGGACTGACGCTGCACGCCGGCCGTTCCCTGCTCGCCGAGGGTCGCCGCGCGGCCCTCGTGAAATGGCTGGCCGCCATGCCCGCGGAAATCCGCGAGGCCGAGCCGCGCCTGCTCCTGGGCGAAGCGTACGCGGTGATGCACGAGGAACCGGCGCGCGCGAAGGCGCTGCTCGCGCGCGCGTTCGCGGGTTTCACCGCGCGCGGCGACCGGCGTCGCGAACTCATCGCGGCCGCCGCGGTGGTCGACTGCCACTATTTCGAGTGGGCGGATTTCGCGCCGCTCGACCACTGGATCGGCGTGTTCGAGCGCCTGCTCGATCCGCCGCCCCCGAATCTCAGCACGGCCGACGGGCTGCGCATCCACGGCGCGCTGTTGATCGCGCTCCTGTTCCGGCAGCCCGAGAACCCGCGCATCGCGGACACCGCGCGCACCGTCGAGCTGCTGCTCGCCGCCCCCGACATCGAGATGGTGCCCGTCAACGACCGCGTGAACGCGGCGTCGATCCTGTTCAACTACCTCAACTGGAAGATGAAGGGCAACAGTGCCGATGCGCTGATCGCGCGGGTCGAGCCCTGGCTCGCGGAACCCGAGGTGTCCGCCGTGCATCGCGTCTGGTGGCATGTGCACCGCGCCTTCAACGAGCAGATCCGCGGCCACTACGCGCGCTCGCAGAAGATCATGAAGGACACCGAGGAGTTCGCGGCCGCGCACGGACTGAAATGGGTGCAGGTCGAGATCTACCACGCCGAGGTGACGGCGCTCGTGTCGAGCGAGGATGTCGCGGGCGCCGCCGCCGCGCTCGGCAAGTTGAAGTCGGTGCTCAATCCCGCGCGGCGCATGGACATGGCCTACTTCCACTACCAGGAGGCGGGCGTGCTGATGCTGCAGGACCGCGTGCGCGACGCGGCGGCCGCGGCCGCGCTCGCCGTGAGCGTCGGGCGCGACAGCGGATTGCCGTCGATGCAGATCCCGCACTTCCTGGTGCGGCAGGCGCTGTGCCTCGTGCGCCTGTCCGAGATCGACGGCGCGCTCTCGCTCTACCGCGAAGCCATCGCGCTCGCGACGGGTCCCGATCGCCGCAACTTCGAGTTCCACGAGCGGCTGCTGCAGGCATGCGTCGACCTCTCGGCCGGCGATGCGCAGGCGTCGCTCGCCACGCTCGAACCCCTGCTCCGCGCGTGCCGCGAATCCGGCTACTACGGCTTCCTGCGCCTGCCCAACGACGTGCTGTCGCCGGTGCTGGCCCTGGCGCTCGCGCGCGACGTCGAGTCCGAATACGTGCGCAAGCTCATTCGCCGTCGCCGCCTGCCGCCGCCCACGCCCGACGCGCAGGGCTGGCCCTGGCCGCTGGCGCTGCGCGCGTTCGGCGACCTCGAGATCGTCCGCGAGGGCGTGCCGCTGGTGTCGAAGGGCAAGGCGCAGAAGAAGCCGCTCGAACTCCTGAAGGCGCTGATCGCGCACGGCGGCCGCGGGGTCGACGCCGCGGCACTGACGGCGCTGCTGTGGCCCGACGCGGAGGGCGACGACGCGAAGACCTCGTTCGACAGCAATCTCTACCGCCTGCGCAAACTGCTCGACGTCGACGGCGCGATCCTGCTGGCCGACGGCAAGCTCTCGCTCAATCCGGAACTCGTCTGGCTCGACGTGACGGCGTTCGAGAACGCGCTCGATGCCGGCGACGTCGACGTGGCGCTCGCGCTCTATCGCGGCCACTTCCTGGCGCTCGACGCGCCGATCCCGTGGGCACTTGCCCCCGCGCGACCGCCTGCAGGCGAGGCTCATGCGCGCGGTGCTCGCGGCCGGCGACACGCTCGAGCGCGCGCACGAATGGGAGCGGGCCCGGACCCTGTACGAGCGCATGCTCGAGATCGACAACCTGGCCGAGGCGATCTACCGCCGGCTCATGGTCTGCCAGCGCGAATCCGGCGATCCCGCCGGCGCGCTGACGACGTACCGCCGGTGCCGGGAGCTGCTCTCCATCGTCCTGGCGCGGCCCCCGGCGCCGGAGACCGAGGCCATCCGCCAGTCGCTGTAGTTCCGCCTGCGGTCAGTTCCCTGTCAGTTGCCGGTCAGGCCGGCGCACCGGCCGTACTCGGCCGGCCCCGCGTTCGGCCCCGCGCCCCGCACGGCGCGGGCAAATTCTACACATTCGTTGTCTATTTCAACAGGTTAATGGCTCGCGACTCCGCCGCGCGGCGCGCGTTCGCGCGCGTGCGGCAAGTCGCGGATCCGTCAGCGATCCGCAAGCGGCGGCCCGCCATCATCCGCTCCGTTGTCCCGCAACACTTTCAACGGAGAACCGCCATGCAACCGCTTCGCATCCTTCTCGCCGCGGCCCGGATCGTCGCCGGGGTCGGGCTCGTGGTCCTGCTGCTCAAGGTGGCCCCGACCATCGCGAGCCACGCCGCCGGACACGCCGGGACGTACTCGCCTGCCGCCGCCGCGCTCGTCGCGCCGCGCACGCCGTGAACGCGGAGACGGCGATGAGCGAATCCACGACCGCGCCGTTCGGCGCCACCACGCCTGCGCAGCCTTTCCCCTGGCGCGAGAGCGGCCTCGACCCGTTGCCCTGGTTTCCGTTCACCGTGGGGGTGAGCCGCGGGCACGCCGCCGACGGGACGCGGATCGCCCGGCGTGTGGAACGCGCCTACTGGCATCTGCGGCGACTGTTGAACTTCACGCCGCGATTCCGGCTGCTGGCGCTGGCGCCCTCCGACTGGGCGCGGTTCGCGCAGGTACCCGAGTACGGCGTCACGCACTGCACCGCCGACGGGCACCTCATCGTCGGGACTGCACCCGCGGCCGCGTGGCACGACGTGAGCGGCCATCTGGCGACACGGCTTCCCGCGGTGACCTTGCGCGGTTTGGTACGCGTGCATGGGCGCGATGCCGTGCATCCGGACGGTCCGGATCTCGCCGGCGTGGCGGAAACGCTGGTCGCGCACGAAGTGGCGCACGTGATCGCCGAACAGGCGGGCGCGACGTTCGCGCGGCGCTGGATCGCCGAAGCCTTCGCCGACTACGCATTGATTGCCGTGCTCGGCGAAACGGATCCGGGCGGCCTGCACCGCGTGGGGACGCTCGCCGAAGCCGCGAGGCTCCTCCCCGACGCCGCACCTTGCGGCGACGTGCTGGACCAGCCCGGCGGCGCGCTCGATCCGGTGCCCTCGGTCATCGCGCACCTGGCCTTGACGCGCGCGGCGTTCGCCGCCTACGCGGAGGCGCACACGGCACCGCTCGCCCGCTGGTTCGCGTGGGCGCTGGAGCCGGCCCGCACGCCGCCCGATGCCGATCACGAACTCGGGCGGATGCTCTCGCGCATCGTGCACCCGGCGCTGGGTGCGCTCGCATCGAGCGGCGCGGACTGGCAGCACGCATTCGCAGAAGCCGCGTGAACAACGGTCGGGCGCGCGCCGCGCACCCGCCATGCCTTCGCCACCCCAACCCCCCATCGAAAGGAGAACCATGATGTCGAAGTTGCCCATGTCGAAGCTGCAGATGTTGATCGGCGTCGCCGCCCTCGCGGCCGCCGCTGTCTCGGCCGCCGCCGAACCGGCGCGCATGTCCGACGCGCAAGCGATCGAACGCGGTCGCTACATCGCCAAGGTGGCCGGATGCAACGACTGCCATACGCCCGGCTACGCCGTCAGCGGCGGCAAGGTGGCCGAGCGTGACTGGCTCACCGGCGACGCGCTCGGCTGGCGCGGCGACTGGGGCACGACGTATCCCGCGAACCTGCGCACGTACATGCAGACCGTGACGGAAACGCAATGGGTGAAGACGGCCCGTACCCTCCAGTCGCGTCCGCCGATGCCCTGGTTCGCGCTGCACGACATGACCGAGCAGGATCTGCGCGCGTTCTACCGGTTCGTCCGTCATCTCGGGCCGGCCGGCCAGCCGGCGCCGGCGTACGTGCCCCCGGGGCAGACGCCCAAGGGACCGTTCATCCAGTTCCCCGGCGCGGCGCAATGATCCGCGCCGGACGGGTTACGACCGACCGCGGGGCCGGGCGCACCGGCAACGTCGAATGACGCGGCACGCGCGCAAGGCGACCCCGCCGCCCGAAGCGGAGTCGACGGTCCCGGGCCCGCGCGTGCTCGTGGTCAACGAACAGGCACCCGACGCACCGGCACCGCCCTCCGCGTCGGTGCCGGCCCCGGCGCCGGCCGCCAACGCCCCGGCCGTGCGCCGCAAGCGGCGCAGCCGGTTCGTGTTCTGATCGTACGCGCGCGGTCTTCCGCGCGCAGTTCGCCGGAGGCGCGCAATCGCATCGACCGGCGGTGCCGGCGGCGGGCACGTATCATACGGCGATGCGTTTGTTTCGCCTGCTCCGGATCACGACCGTCGCCGTTCGCTTCGGCATCGACGATTTCGTGCTGTCGCACGAGCGCGTGCGCGGCCTGCGGCCCTGGGTCCGCCGGATCCTGTTCTGGCGCGACCTGTCGCAGCCGCCGGGCGTGCGCCTGCGCCTGGCGCTCGAGGCGCTCGGCCCGATCTTCGTCAAGTTCGGCCAGGTGCTGTCGACGCGGCGCGACATCCTGTCGCCCGAGATCGCGGACGAGCTCGCGAAGCTGCAGGACCGCGTGCCGCCCTTCCCGGCCGAACAGGCGGTGGCGACCCTCGAGCGCGCGTACAAGAAGCCGGTGGACGACGTGTTCCGGGCGTTCGACCGCACGCCGATCGCGAGCGCGTCGGTGGCGCAGGTGCATTTCGCCGAGCTGCCCGACGGCACGCCCGTCGCGGTCAAGATCCTGCGGCCCGGCCTCGACGAGATCATCGCGCACGACCTCGCGCTGATGCAGGCGGCGGCGATGCTCTTCGAGAAGGTGTCGGCCGACGGACGCCGGCTGCGGCCGCGCGAGGTGGTGCTGGAGTTCGAGAAATCGCTGAAGGACGAGCTCGACCTGACGCGCGAGGCCGCCAACTGCTCGCAGTTGCGGCGCAACTTCCGCAACTCGCGCCTGCTGCTCGTCCCCGAGGTCTACTGGGACTGGTGCAGCGAGCAGGTGATGGTGATGGAACGCATGAGCGGCATCCCCATTTCGCACATCGACCGGCTGGTGGCGGCGGGGATCGACCTGAAGCGTCTCGCGCGCTCCGGCGTCGAGCTCTTCTTCACGCAGGTGTTCCGCGACGGCTTCTTCCACGCCGACATGCATCCCGGCAACATCTTCGTGTCCATCGATGCGCCGCATCACGGCAAGTACATCGGCCTCGACTACGGGATCGTCGGCACGCTGTCCGACCGCGACAAGAGCTACCTCGCGCAGAACTTCATCGCGTTCTTCCTCCGCGACTACCAGCGCATTGCCACGGCGCACATCGAGTCGGGCTGGGTGCCCCCCGACACGCGCGTGGACGAGCTCGAGAAGGAAGTACGCGTCGTGCTCGAGCCGATCTTCGATCGCCCGCTGTCGCAGATCTCGTTCGGCCGCGTGCTGATGCAGCTCTTCCGCGCGTCGCGCCGCTTCAACGTCGAGGTCCAGCCGCAGCTCGTGCTGCTGCAGAAGACGCTGCTCAACGTCGAAGGCCTCGGCCGGCAGCTCGATCCCGGACCTCGACCTCTGGACCACCGCCAAGCCGTACCTCGAACGCTGGATGCGGGAGCAGCTGGGGCCCCGCGCGCTCCAGCGGCGCTTCCTCGCGGAAGCGCCCTACCTCATGTCGGCGCTGCCCGAACTGCCGCGGCTCATCCACCAGCGGCTGCTGGCGCCGCCGGCGGCGACGGACACCGCCATGAAGGAACTGGCCGCCGCCCAGCGCACGCGCAACCGCTGGCTGGGCGTGGTCGCCGTCCTGCTCGCAGCGGTGGTCGGACTGCTGCTCCTGCGCGGCGGGTGACCGGCGATCGGCCGCAAAAGGCGTCCGTCGCGTCTGTGGATGAAGTGAAGCCGGCGTCGCGCCCTTTGCGGCCGGCACTGCAAACTGCCAAGTTACGTGGCCGCCTTGGGGCGGCCCGGCGGCGGCCACCTATAAAATCTTGAAAAAACGAGTGTCGTGCGGCGGGCTGAGTGCGAGTCCCCAAACGGGGGCTTTCGCAGAATTTCCCCAGGGAACCTATGCGAAAGGCGCGCCGTCGACGACTCGCCCGCAGCCCGCCGCACGACACTCGTTTTTGCGTGGCCTTTACTGGTGGCCGGCGCAGGGCCGCCCCAAGGCGGCCACCTGACTTCGCCGTTGAAGTGCCGGCCGCAAAAGGCGCAACGCCGGCATCACGTCATCCCCAGGTCCCGCGGACGCCTTTTGCGGACGTTCCCTAGACGCGCGTGCCCTGCACCGGGACCGTATCGTCCCGGCGGCCCCGGATCAGCGCCAGCGGCGCGCGCCGCAGGAAGCCGTTGGCTTCCCCCAGCATGAACTTGACGAGGTCCTCGAGCGCGGCCTCGTTCATCTTGTCCGGTGCGAATTCGAGCGAAACGGATTCGAAGCGGTCCACGTTGCGCAGCGTGACGGCGATGACCTGGCGGTGATAGTCGGGCTCGAACCGGACGGACGCCGAGATGATCGGCTGGATGTGGAAGAGCCCGTAGCGAACCACGCGTCTTTCGTCCTGCTCGGTCTGGTACTGGTAGGGGAGCGTGGACCCGCGCAGCCGCTCCTCGATGCCGGCCGCGGCCGCCGGGCTGATGCGCAGCACGATCGGGGCGCTGCCTTCGCTGCGGTAGAACATTTCCACGTGTTCGAGCACTTCGAGGCCGGCCAGCGCGCGCCGGCGGAACGTGACGAAGCCGCGCTCGAACCGCGGGCGCTCGATCGCCAGCACGTTGTGCAGCCGGAACACGTGCGAGAGCTGGGGATGGATGACCTCGAGGTGGCCGAGCGCCTCGTCGAGCCAGCGGAACGCCCGCCAGAGCGTGCGGTCGATGTCCTTCAGCGCTTCCTCGACCGGCTTGCGCGCCGCCTGGTCCTGGGCGCGGAGCGCGTCGGACTTCTCGCGCAGGCGAGCGAGCAGGGAGGTCTGCGAGGACTCGGGGGTCGGCGAGGGCTTCGGCGATTCGGCCATGTTCGTTCTTGTAGGCATAAGTAGCGACAACGTCGGCAGCATCGTTGACAGCATCGTCGGCCCCTTGCGTCACGCCGAACTATGACGATGGCATGATACCCGACGGCGCCTCGCGACCTCGGCGCGAACTGCACTATGCAAAGGTCGTGCCCCGCAGTGTCGGCGTGCCGCAGATTGCTGTCGCTCCGCCGGATGGACGACCCGGCGACGCGTCGCGTCACCCTTGTTTGCCCCTCATGGGCCGCTCAGGTGCCTCTCGGGCGCATCTCGGGTGCCCCGCCGATGCGCCTCGGAGGCCGCTCCGGCCGTCGTCGCCGCCGACTTTCGGTCGTCCGGCGCCCGAAGGCGGGGCCGGGGCCGGCGTGCTGCCGCCGCGCAGCGCGGTCCCTTGCCGTGGAGCGGCACGTGCGGCATCGGGGGCGACGCGGCAATCCGATACAATTCAACGTATTCCCGTACCCATTCTGGGACCGACCCGTACGATGGCGCTGCTCGAGATCCAGGACGTTTCGCGCCGATTCGGCGACTTCCGTGCGGTAGACAACGTAAGCCTCTCCATCCGGGCCGGCGAGTTCTTCACGCTGCTGGGACCCTCCGGGTGCGGCAAGACCACGCTGCTGCGCATGATCGCGGGGTTCGACTCGCCGGACGGCGGCCGCATCGTGCTGGACGGGACGGACCTGGCCGGCGCGCCGCCCGAGGCGCGGCCGGTCCGGACCGTCTTCCAGAACTACGCGCTGTTCCCCCACATGACCGTGCAGGGCAACGTCGCGTTTCCGCTCAAGATGGCGAAGACGCCGGGGGGCGAGATCCGCGGCAAGGTGATGGACGCGCTCGCGGGCGTCCGGCTCGCCGATTTCGCCGCGCGCTTTCCGCACGAACTCTCCGGCGGGCAGCGGCAGCGCGTGGCGATCGCCCGCGCGCTGGTCACGCACCCGACGGTGCTGCTCCTCGACGAACCGCTGGCCGCCCTCGACGCGAAATTGCGCGAGGAACTGCAGATCGAACTCATCAACCTGCAGCAGGCGGTCGGCATCACGTTCATCTACGTCACGCACGACCAGACCGAGGCGCTCGCGCTGTCGCACCGGATCGCCGTGATGAACAAGGGACGCGTCGAGCAGATCGACGAGCCCGACCGGCTGTACGGATTCCCGAAGACGCGTTTCGTCGCGGACTTCATCGGCACCTGCAACCTGTTGACCGGCGTCGCCGGCGACACCGGCGCGGGCACCGCGATGCTCGACGTCCAGGGATCTGGGCCCGGTCAAGGTCGCCACGACCGCCGCCGTCGCGCGCGGCGCCGAAGGCGCGATCGCGCTGCGCCCGGAGAAGGTGCGCCTGCATGCGCCGGGGACCGGCCCCGCGGCGGACAACCGCTTCGCCGGCACCGTGACGGGTTTCCTGTACCAGGGCGACGTCACCGTCTACATGGTGCGCGCGGCGCAGGGGCTCGCGATGGAGGCGCTGCTCGCGAACTCGGGCTCGGGCCTGGCCAAGTTCTTCGAAACGGGCGACGCGGTCGAGATGAGCTGGCCGGCCGACGCCGGTCACTACCTCGAAGGCTGACGCCGCGATGGCCATGCGTGCGCGGCGCTGGGGCAAGTGGCTGGTCAGCGGACCACCGCTCCTCTATCTCCTCGTCTTCTTCGCGGTGCCGTCGCTCATCATGGTGCTGGCGTCGTTCCGCACGCCGGGCGAGTTCGGGGGCCTCTCCCCGCTCGTCGACGAGAACGGCGCGCTCGACCTGACGCTCGAGAGCTACGCGCGCTTCTTCGAGGAGCCGCTGTACGCGGGCATCTTCGTCAAGTCGGCAGGCTATGCGCTGGCGACCACGCTGCTCTGCCTCGTCCTCGCGTATCCGCTCGCCGCGCTGATCGCGCGCAGCGAACGCAAGCACCGCGACCTCCTGCTGCTGCTCGTGATCCTGCCGTTCTGGAGCAACTTCCTGATCCGCGTCTACGCGTGGATGATCATCCTCGGTCCCAATGCGGCGTTCGCGCGCGCGGTGAACGGCGTGCTGGCGCTGGTCGGGCTGGAACCCGTGTCGCTGCTGTTCAGTTCGTTCGCGGTGCTCGTGTGCCTGGTCTACGTGCACCTGCCCTTCATGGTGCTGCCGCTGTATGCGAACCTCGAGAAGCACGACCAGGCGCTGCTCGACGCCGCGCAGGACCTGGGCGCCAACGCGTGGCAGCGGTTCTGGCGGATCACGTTCCCGCTGTCGCTGCCCGGCGTGTATGCGGGTGCCGCGCTGGTGTTCATCCCGGCGTACGGCATCTTCGCGATTCCCGACATCCTGGGCGGCCCCGGCGACAGCCTGATCGGCAACGTGATCAAGCAGCAGTTCCTCGAGACGCGCGACTGGCCGTTCGGCAGCGTGCTGTCGATCGTGCTGACGGTGAGCGCGCTGGGCATTGCCGCGCTCGCCGCGTGGGTCGGGCGCCACACCGCGGGCCGGCTGGCGGACGCCGATGCGTAGCCGTTCGCCCTGGCTGTGGTGCGCCGCGCTTCTCGCGTACGCGTTCCTCTATCTGCCGCTGGTCGTCGTGGTGGTGTTCTCGTTCAACGACTCGCGGCTCAACGCCGAATGGGTCGGGTTCACGCTCGACTGGTACCGCAAGCTCTTCGCCAACGGCGAGATGCTGCAGGCCGCCGGCAATTCGCTGCTGATCGCGCTGGTCGCGAGCCTCGTCTCCACGGTGCTCGGCACGATGGCGGGGCTCACGCTCCACCGCTACCGGTTCCGCCTGCTCGAGGTGCTGGTGCTGACGCCGATCGCGATTCCCGAGATCCTGATGGGCGTCGCGCTGCTGATCTTCTTCGTGCTGCTGAACCTGACGCTGGGACTCGTGTCGGTGGCGCTCGCGCACATCGCGTTCTGCATCGGCTTCGTCGCGATCGTCGTGCGCGCGCGGCTGTCCGGCATGGACGAGAGCCTGGTCGAGGCGGCGCGCGACTGCGGCGCGTCGCCGCTGCAGGCGTTCGCGCACGTGACGCTGCCGCTCATCATGCCGGGCGTGATCGCCGGCGCGCTGATGGCCTTCACGCTCTCCATCGACGACTTCGTGATCACGTTCTTCACCGCGGGTGCGGGCACCGTCACGCTGCCGCTGCAGATATACTCGATGATCAAGATCGCGGTCACGCCCGAGGTCAACGCCGTGTCAACGCTGCTGATGGCGCTGACGTTGCTGCTGATCGTGATCGCGTCGAAAATTTCCCCCAGCCTGTTGCGTTCGGACTCGTAGGAGCCCCGGAATGAAGAAGATCGCCGTCCTGCTGCTCGTGCTCGCCGCCGGATTCGCCGCACCCGCGGCGTCCGCGAAGGACCAGCTGCACCTGTACAACTGGAACAACTACATCGCGCCGGAGACGGTGAAGCGGTTCGAGGAACTCTGCAAGTGCGAGGTCGTGCAGACGTACTACTCGGACAACGAGGAGCTGCTGGCGAAGCTCGCGGCCGGCGCCAAGGGCTACGACGTGCTGGTGCCCACCGGCAACGCCGTACAGGCGCTGATCCGCGGCAACCAGCTGAAGCCGCTCGACCGGGCGCAGCTGCCGAACCTCAAGAACGTCGACCCGCAGTACCTCGACACCAAGTTCGACCCGGGCAACAAGTTCTCGGTCCCGTACGCGATGTCGACGACGATCCTGGGCTACAACGACGAGAAGATGAAGGAACTGGGCCTGCCGACCGACACGTGGGCCGTCCTCTTCGATCCGAAGTACCTCGCGAAGATGAAGGGCCGCGTCACCGTGCTCGACAGCCCGAACGAGCTCTTCGCCGCCGCGCTCAAGTACCTGGGCTACTCGGCCAACGACACCGACGAGAAGCACTGGAAGGAAGCCGCCGACGTCATCAAGAAGGCGAAGCCGTACTGGGCCGCGTTCAACGCGTCGTCGTACATCAAGGAGCTGACGGTCGGCAACATCTGGCTCGTGCACGGCTACTCGAACGACATCTTCCAGGCGAACCTCGACGCGCAGGCGGCCGGACGCAAGTTCCAGGATCCTGCAGGGCATGCCGAAGGAAGGCGCGGTGCTCGCGGTCGACAGCATGGTCATCCACAAGGACGCGCCGCGCGCGGACCTGGGGCACAAGTTCATCAACTTCATGCTCGACGGCAAGAACTCGGCCGAGCTCACGAACCTCATCGGCTCGGGCAACCCGAACCTCGAGGCGGCGAAGTACATCAAGCCCGAGCTGAAGGCCTACCCGGCGATCTTCCCGCCCAAGGACGTGCAGGCGAAGCTCGAGCAGCTGCAGGACCTGACCGCCGCGCAGCGCCGGCTGCGCAACCGGATGTGGACCGAGATCAAGGCGGGGAAGTAGTAGATGGATTTCCGGACGCGCGAGGGGCTCCGCCCCGCGCGCCCGCGGAAGAATCTCTACGCGGCGGTGGCGGTCGAAAAGCTGAACAGAATGGAATCACGGGCGGAGCCCGATGATTCCCCTTTTCGCAACAACGAGCGCGGCACCCGACAGGAGCGAGCGATGGAGTTGCGCGTTGAACGCCTGACCCCGGACCGCGCGTCGGACTACCTCGAGTTCTTCGACCACGAGCGCGGGCCGGCGTTTGCCGACAACCCGGAGTGGGCGAAGTGCTATTGCCACTACTACGAGGTGCCGGTGGCGCTCGCGTGGAGCGACTTCGACGGGCCGGCGAACCGGCGCGGCGATGGCGGCGCGCATCGCGTCCGGCGAGATGGAAGGCTACCTCGCCTACGACGGCGCGGACGTCGTCGGCTGGATGAACGCGCAGCCGTACGACAAGCTCCGCCACGCGTGCGCGCGGATGCGCATCGACCCGGTGCCGCTTGCCGGTCCCGGCGCACGACGCGGCGGCCATCGTCTGCTTCGTCATCGCGCCGGAGCGGCGGCGGCAGGGCGTCGCGCGCACGCTGCTGCAGGCGGGCGTCGCGAACCTCGCGGCGCGCGGAATCGCGCTGGTCGACGCGTTTCCGTGGAACACGGGCGCGGACGACACGAAGGCCACCGATCACTACCACGGGACGCTGTCGATGTTCCTGCACGCGCGGCTTCGTGCCGCTCGCGACGCACGCGAACGTGACCGTCGTGCGCAAGATGCTGGGATGACGCTGAATGCCGGGCGCGCGTCCGCGTACGCTCCTTCCGCACGCGCTGGCCGTGCTGTACGGCCTCGCGATCGTCTACGCGAGCCTGCAGCCGTTCTCGCCGTGGATCCCGCCGGAGGCCGACACGCCGTTCTGGCTGTTCGCGCCGTGGCCGCCGCGCTGGACGCGCTTCGACGTCGCTCGCCAACCTCATCGCGTACCTGCCGTTCGGCTTGTTCGTGGCGCTCGCGCCGCGCCGCGCAACGCCACAGTCGCGCGCGTTCCTGGCGCTCACGGCCGGGTTCGCGCTGGCGCTTCGCGCTGGAAACGCTGCAGTCGTACCTGCCGCCGCGCGACGCGAGCGTCATCGATCTCGCCGCCAACGCCGGCGGCGCGTTCGTCGGCGGCATGGCGGGCGGCCTCGCTCACGCGCGCGCCGCGCGTGCGCGCCGCGCTGTCGTCGGCGCGCAATCGCGTGTTCCTGCCGGGCAAGCTCGGCGATCTCGGCATCGCGCTGCTGGTCGTCTGGATCGTCGCGCAGACCAATCCCGGGATCCCGCTCTTCTCCGTCACGTTCGACGTCGACCGGCGCAGACGGTGGGCGCCATGTCCGCCGAGGCCGGCGCCCGACACCGCGGCCACGCTGATCGAGGCGGCGCGAGACGGGACTGCAGCTGGTCGGCATCGGCCTCTTTCTCGCGCTGCTGCTGCGCGACCGGCGCTTCGTCGGCGGCGCGGTGCTCGTGCTCGTCGGCGCCGCGCTGCTGGTCAAGGGTGCGGCGGCGATGCTCGTGCTGAAGCCGGCGGTATGGGAGACGTGGCTGAAGCCCGGCGTTTCCATCGGCATGGCCGGCGGATTGCTCGCGCTGCTGTTCGTCGTGTTCCTCCCGCGCCCCGCGCAGGTCGCGGTGTGCGCGACCGCGCTGCTCGCATCGCTGCTGCTGCCGATCATGGCGGTCGACGTGCAGTCCATGCGCGCGCCGCTGACGCTGTTCAACTGGCGGTACGGCCACCTGCTCAACTTCAACGGCCTGACGCAGACGATCCTGCTCCTGTGGCCGCTCGCGGCCGCCGCCTGGCTCTTCGCGCTCGCCGGGCGTCCGGCGTGGGGCGACCCGGACTGAAACCGCACCCGTCGGTACCGCTATAATCGGCGACCGTCCTTCCCGTCCGCGCACGGCTGCGCGGATGCCCAACGCCCCCATGAGCTACTACGAACGTCACGTGTTCTTCTGCTGCAACAAGCGCGACGCGGGCGAGAAGTGCTGCGCGGACGCCGGCGCTGCCGACCTGCAGGCGTACGCCAAGGGACGCGTCAAGGCGCTCGGGCTCAACGGCGCCGGCATGGTGCGCATCAACAAGGCCGGGTGCCTCGACCGCTGCGAGGAGGGCCCCGTCCTCGTCGTCTATCCGGAAGCCGTCTGGTACACCTACGTGGACCGCGAGGACATCGACGAGATCATCGACCGGCATGTCGTGAACGGCGAGATCGTCGAGCGGCTCAAGATTTGACGCCGAAGACCGCGCGGCGAACGAGCATCGACGGTCCCGCCGGGCCGCTCGAGGTCGTCCTCAACGTTCCGGACGGCGCGCTCGCCGGCATCGCGCTCGTCGCGCATCCGCATTCGCAGCAGGGCGGCACGCTCGACAACAAGGTCGTGCAGACGCTCGCGCGGACCTTCTTCGCGCTCCGCTACGGCGTCGCGCGCTTCAATTTCCGCGGCGTGGGGGCCTCCGGCGGCGCGTTCGACAACGGCATCGGCGAGACCGACGACGCGCTGGCCGTGCTCGCGTTCGCGCGCGCAACGATGGGCGCGGAACTCCCCGTCGTGCTCGCCGGCTTCTCGTTCGGCACCTATCGTGCAGACGCGCGTCGCGCAGCACGTCGCGGCGCGGCGGCTCGTGCTCGTCGGTCCGGCGGTCCAGCGGTTCGCCGTGGGCAACGTGCCGCCCGACACGATCGTCATCCACGGCGAGGAGGACGACGTCGTCCCGCTCGCCGACGTGTTCGCGTGGGCGCGGCCGCAGGAACTGCCGGTCACCGTGTTTCCGGGATGCGGACACTTCTTCCACGGCCGCCTGCCGCAACTGCAACGGGTGATCACCGGCATGTGGCCCATGGATCCGGCATGACGGTCGCGGCCGACGACGGCGACGTCGTGCTGCGCGTCACCGGGCTGCGCAAGCGCTACGGCGACCTCGACGTCGTGCGCGGCCTGAGCTTCGCGATCCGGCGCGGCGACTGCTTCGGGCTGCTCGGTCCCAACGGCGCGGGCAAGACGACGACGCTGCGCTGCTGCCTCGGCCTCATCGATCCCGACGGCGGCGCAGATCGTCATGGTCGGGCACCCGGTACCCAAGGCCGCGCGCGAGGCGCGCATCCGCGTGGGCGTGGTGCCGCAGATGGACAATCTCGACCCGGATTTCACCGTACGCGAGAACCTGCTCATCTACGGCGGCTACTTCGGCCTGCCGCGCGACGTGCTGGAGGAGCGCATTCCGCGGCTGCTCGACTTCGCCGGCCTCTCCAGCAAGCGCGACGTCGGCATCCGCACGCTGTCGGGCGGCATGAAGCGGCGGCTGACGCTCGCCCGCGCGCTCGTCAACGATCCGGATCTCCTGATACTCGACGAACCCACGACGGGCCTCGACCCGCAGGCGCGGCATCTCATCTGGGACGGCCTGCGCCACCTGCTCGCGCAGGGCAAGACGATCCTGCTGACGACGCACTTCATGGACGAGGCGGAGCGCCTTGCGACGCGGCTCGCGGTCATCGACCACGGCATCCTGATCGCCAGCGACACGCCGCGCGCGCTGCTCGCGCAGCACGTCGAGCCGGAAGTCGTCGAGGTGTACGGCGACGACGCGAAGGCGTGGGCCGACATCCACGGCCGCCGCCTCGCGCAACGCCTCGAAGTCGCCGGCGAGACGGCGTTCTGCTATGCCCGGGATGCGCAGCCGATGCTGACGGACCTCGCGACACGCTCGGGCGTGCGCTACCTGCACCGCCCGGCCAACCTCGAGGACCTGTTCATCAAGCTGACCGGACGCGAGCTGCGCGACTAGGAATGACGACGCGCGCGCGCCTCCTCGCGTTCCCGCAGCTGTCGCTGCGCTTCATGCCGGTCTGGCGGCGCAATGCGCTCGTCTGGCGCAAGCTCGCGATCGCCAGCGTGCTCGGCAACATCGCGGATCCGCTGCTGTACATGCTGGCGCTGGGCTACGGCATCGGCGCGCTGGTCGGCGACGTGGGCGGCATGAGCTACGTCGCGTTCATCGGCACCGGCATGGTGTGCCAGAGCGCGATGTTCACCGCGAGCTTCGAGGCGATGTACTCGGCGTTCTCGCGGATGCACGTGCAGCGGACGTGGGAAGGCATCATCAACGCGCCGATCGCGCTGGACGACGTGATGCTGGCCGAGTGGCTCTGGTGCGGCTCCAAGGCGGTGATCTCCACGACGGCGATCCTCGCGGTGATCATGGCGCTGGGCTACGGCCACACGTGGCTCGCGCTGTGGGTGCTGCCGGTGGGCCTGCTGGTCGGCCTCACGTTCGGCGCGGCGGGCCTCGTGATGAACGCGTTGGCACCCAACTACGACTTCTTCACCTACTTCTTCACCCTCGTCCTTACGCCGATGCTGCTGTTCTCGGGCGTCTACTTCCCGGTCGACCAGATGCCGGCCTGGCTCGCGACGGTGGCGGGACTGCTGCCGTTGAAGCACGCGATCGACCTCGCGCGCCCGCTGATGCTCGCGCGCGTGCCCGAGAGCGCGGCGCTGCACGTCGCGGTCCTGCTGGCGTATGCGGTCGTCTTGTACTATGTGGCACTGGTGCTGACGCGGCGACGGCTGCTGAAGTAGCGGTATCCCGGTTGTCCGCAGGACCCTTCCCCTCATGACCGAACGCTTCTTCGCTCCCTGTCCGCGCGGCCTCGAGGCCGCCCTCGCGGCGGAGATGACCGCGCTCGGCGCGGGCGACGTCGGCACGGCCGACGGTGGCGTCGGCTTCACCGGCGGGCTCGACGTCGCGTGCCGCGCGAATCTCGAGTCGCGTCTCGCGAGCCGCGTGCTGTGGCGCGTCGGCGGCGGCCCGTACCGCGACGAGCATGCGCTGTACGAACTCGTGAAGGCGATCGACTGGCAGCGGCACTTCGCGCCGACGCGCACGCTGCGCGTGGACGTCGCCGCGCGGCGCTCGCCGCTGACGAGCCTCGAATTCGCCACGCTGCGGGTGAAGGACGCGATCTGCGACCGCCTGCGCGACGACACGACGATCCGCCCGTCGATCGACAAGCGCGCGCCCGACGTCCGCGTCGCCGTCTACCTCACCGAGCGCGACGCCACCGTCTACCTCGACACGTCGGGCGAGGCGCTGTTCAAGCGCGGTTACCGGCGCGACACGGACGAGGCGCCGATGCGCGAGAACCTCGCCGCGGGCCTCATCGCGCTCTCCGGGTGGACGCCGGCGCAGCCCTTCCTCGACCCGATGTGCGGCAGCGGGACGATCGCGATCGAAGCCGCAATGATCGCCGCCGATCGCGCGCCGGGACTCTCCCGTACGTTCGGCTTCCAGAAGCTCGCCTGGTTCGACGGTCCCGCGTGGCAGCGGATGAAGCAGTCCGCGCGCGACCGCATCCGCGCGGCGCCCGCCATGCCGACGATTTTCGCGCGCGACATCGCGCCGGGCGCGATCGGGAAGGCGCAACAGAACCTCCGCGCGGCGCAGGTGGACGCGTTCGTGGCCGTGGAGCAGGGCGATTTCCTCGCACTGCCCGCGCCGGCGCCCACCGGCGTGCTCGTCGCGAACCCGCCGTACGGCGTCCGCCTGGCGGATCTCGCCCAGCTCGCCGCCCTGTATCCGCTGCTCGGCGACGCGCTCAAGCAGAAGTATCCCGGCTGGACCGCGTACTTCTTCACGGGCGACCTGCGGCTGCCGAAGCTCATCCACCTCAAGGTCACGAAGAAGACGCCGCTCTTCAACGGTGCACTGGAATGCCGGCTGTTCGAGTTCCCGATCGTCTCGGGGCGGCACGCGCCCGCGGACTGATCCTTGCGAATATGGATGTCGGCATCCGCGACACATCCGTGCGGAACACGCACTTCCGCAAGGCTCAAGCGTGCCCGCCGGGCGCTCACGTGGCGAACGCGGTGAATGCTAAGACTCGGCCCCTGCGCAACGCCCGGATCATCCCCATGCCCATGCTTCCTTCCCGGCACTACGTGTCGGACCACACGCAGTTCATCCGCGAACTGATCGAAGCGAAGCCCGACCTTCCCCGCAAGCAACTGGAGGGCCGGCGGATCTGGTGGGACAAGTCGCCCGACGACCTGACGGCAGCGCATGCGAGCGCCAGCGCATGGACGCAGGCCCGCGTCCCGCACGAGCGCCGTACGTCTACTCGAGCACCAGCGAACGTCAGCGACGCTCCGTCGCCGCAAGAGGCCGGCGTTGAGTCCCGCCACAAAAGGACGCTTCACGTCACCACGCTACGCCTCGCCTAGCCGGCGGTGCCACGAGCGCGTCGGTCTGGCCGCTCCGCGCGAGGGAATCCGCAACGAAGCCGCCGGCTTTGAGTTCCTCGAGCAGCGAACGCAGGTACGCCGCGCCGCCGGCCCGCGCGCGGGGCACGCCCATCGCCTGCTCGATCACCATGAAGCGGCCTTCCATCACGCGCACGTCGTCGCGCGCCTTCGCGTAGCGCACGAGCGGCGACTTGACGCCGGCCAGCACGTCGAGGCCGTCGCGGAAGAATTGCGCGATGGCGTCCGCACCCGAGGGCGCGCGCACGAGTTCCGCGTGCTGCAGCGTGCGCGTCAGGTAGAGCTCGTACGCGCTGCCGTTGCCCGCTGCAATGCGGACGCCGGGCCGGTCCACGTCCGCGATCGCCGCGAGCGGCGACTCGTTGCGCACCAGGTACGACCCCTCGATGACGACGTAGGGCGGCGTGAACACGATCTCGGTCGCGCGCTTGGGGTCGATCGCGAGGAACGCGACGTCCCAGGCGTCCGTCGCGAGCGCCGCGAACACCTTCCCGGCGGCGTCGAAGGTCACCAGCTGCACGGGGACGTGGAGGCGCCGCCCGAGTTCGTGCGCGATGTCGACCGTCACGCCACGCGCCTCACCCGTCGCCGGGTCGGATTGCGCGAGCACCGGATTGCCGAAGTTGATCGCGGCGCGCAGGGTTCCCGACGGCGCGAGCGCGGCGCGGATTTCGGCAGTGACGGCAGCGGGCATGGGGACTCCGGGGGTCAGGCGCGCGCAAGCGCGCCGTGGATGAAATGGCGCGGCGTAGCGCGAAACCACGACGCGTCATGCCCTGCCCCGCGTGCGCGGCAGGATACGGCCTGATCGGCCAGGATCGCGAACTTGACTTCAACAGCGCGGCGCGTATCCATCGCCGGCATCGTAACGCACGGCCGTCGCCCCGCGACCCCTCGGGGCTACAATGCGCGCCATGCCCACCACGCCCGCTGACCGGACCGTGCCGCGGGCCGGCCTCCGCGCATGCTAGACCCTCGAAACCCGGCGGCGGCGGGCAGCGTGCGGCGCACGTTTCTGGTCGTTCTCGCGATCGTCGCCGGGTTGGCCGGGGTCGAGCTCTATTCGCTCGTCGCCCACAATCGCGAGCGTGCGGCGTCGGCACCTGCGCCCGCCGCGATCTCCGCACCGGCAGTCGCGGTCGCGGCGCCCGTTGGCGATATCGACGCGCCCGTGGCCGAGGCGGTCGTCGGGCCGCGCATCACGATCTCCGGCTGGGCGCTCGCGCCGGGCGGCGTGCGGTCGGTGGAAATCCGCGTGGACGGACAGCGCTTCGCGGCGAAGACCGGCATCGCACGCCCCGACGTGGCGCAGGCGAAGCCCGGCATGCCCGGCAACGCGACGAGCGGCTTCGAATTCGAAGGCGACTTCGCAGGCTATCCGGCGGCGACCGGCGTCGACCGGCGCGACCTTGCGATCGTCGCGATCGGCGCCGACGGCAAGGAAACCGTGCTCGGTCGCCGCAGCCTCATCGAGGCGACCGTGCAGACGCGCTGGGCGGACTTCACGCCGCGCAACCCCGAACCTTTCCACCTGCTGCCGGCGCTCTCCGGGATCGACCTGGGCGGCGCCAACGAACTCGACACCGTGTACGCACCCTACTTTTCGGCGACGCTGCGCGGCGGCTTCCGCGTGCCGCTCCTGTACCTGCGCATGACGAAGGGCGCCGCCGCCGACTTCGCGTTCGATCCGGACTGGGACCCGGCGCGCAAGTGCGGCGAGCGCCGGATCGGCGACGACTCGCTCAACCGGATCATCGCGCGCGCGAAGGACAAGGCGCTGCCGGTGCTCGTCACGCTCAACGGCGGCATCTGGGCCGACGCCTACTGCGACGTGCCGCAGTGGGACGTGAACGACCATCTCGAGCAGAACCCCGCCAACTGCCAGTGGAACCAGAACAACGCGGTGATGGCCGACAACTATCTCAAGGACCTGCCGGGCTCGCAGGAGGCGCCCGAACTGGCGCGCTCGCTGACGTTCAACGTGTACGCGGCGGAGGTGCGGCATTACAAGAAGCGCAACCTGCAGCAGGCGGGTCGCCTGCTCGCCGACTTCGCGCGTGCGAACCCCGGGCTCTTCGTCGGCGTGAACCTCGATCCGGACACGTACCTCAATCCGTTCTTCGCCGAGTCGCAGTGGTACGACTACAACCCGGGCACGATCCGGCAGTTCCGCGAGTGGCTGGCCGGCAGCGGGCCGTACGCGGGCCGCGCGCCCCCGGGGGTGCCCGACCTCTCCGCCTATCGTCGCGCACAACCGCTGACGCTCGCCGACGTGAACCGGATCGCGGGCCGGCAGTGGAAGAGCTTTGCCGACGTCGACCCGCCGCGTACGTTCTCGCGCGCGACGGCCAACGGTGCGCGGCCGTTCTGGGAGGATCCGTGGGTACGCGAGTGGGAGGTCTTCCGCCGCCACCTCGTGCACCTGCACTACGACGAACTCTCGCGCTGGCTGGTCGAGGCCGGCATCCCGGCGGAACGCATCTGGTCGTCGCAGGGCCTGATGGCGCCGCGCGGCGACGCGATGCCGTTCGCGATCGATCTCGCGAGTCCACCGCGCAACTACGACACCGGCGGCATGTCGCTCGCCGGCGCGAAACCGGCTGCCGGCCACCTCGGCGTGATCCTGTACGGGGAGGCCGCGGTGAACGACGTGCGGATGGACAACGGCCGGTCGTTGTTCGCGACGCTGGCCGACCTCGATCCGCGCTGGGCGATCGTCGAATACAACACCTCCGACCTGCGCGACACGAAGGCGCAGCCCACGTACGCGGCGGCATACCGGGGCTTGCGCGACATCTGGAATTTCGGCGCACGCTACATGTCGCCGATGGCCTGGAACGGCAGCAACGGCCTCTTCGCCGGACAACCCGGCTATTCGACGTTCACCGCGTGGCGCAATACGCCGCTCGAATCGGCCGCGCGCGATTTCCTGCTGGCCCGCGCCGGCTTGCCTCTCGGCGCGCTGCTCTATACGTTCGGCACGCCCGTCCATGCCGACGGGGACGGCTGGACCGCGGAGATAGGCACGCTGGCGCTCGGTAACGGATTCCTGCGCGTGACGCCCGACAGCAACGGCCGTGTCGCCTTGCTGTCGCCGAAAGGGCTCCCCGCCGCGACCCGCACCGCCGAAACGTATGTGCTGGGGGTACCCGCCGATGCCGGCCTGCTGCGCGTGCGCATCCAGGGCCGGCGCAGCGCGGACAGCGGCTGGGAGACGCTCGCCGACGCGAGCGGTGACCGCTTGCGCACGACCGCCGCGGGCGTGGCCATCGTGCGCACCTCGGGCGCGCGCACCGTCGCGTACGACCAGCTGCGCTTCGAGCTTCGCTTCACCGCCAATACGTCGCGCGCCGTTGCTCGCATCGGCGTGATTTGACGTGTGCAAAACGCGTTGCGGGCCGGATGAAACCCGGCCCGCAACGCGTTTTGCACCCGACTGCAGTCAGAGCGGAAAGCTCCGGGCGGCCGAGCGCTTTCCGCTGTGCAACGGCACGAAGCGCGCCGATCATAAGCGCGCTGCGCGCGCGGTTCGGTAGCGCGCGCATGCGCGCTGAATGCCCCTGCGATCACCTGTGCTGCGCGTGGGCTCCGCGCACGGCAGTGTCGTGCATCGAAGGCAGTCAGCGTAAATGCGCGCGCTACTGAGCCGGGAGCGCAGCGACCTGCGATCGGCGCGCTTCGTGCCTTTGCTGCACGAAAGGCGCCCGGCCGCCCGAAGCCTTACGTGGTAGCTGCCTTCGGTTTCGAGTTCCGGAGCGCGCAGCGCGCAGGGACTCGAAACCGCCACGACGAAAACACGTAGCGCGAAGCGCGGAGTGTTCTCGTCACGTTACTTCTCGTCCGTCTTGTACTCGACGTACGACTTGTCGCGAACCTGCCGCATGAACTCGGTGAACTGCTCGTCGGACTTGCGCGCGCGGATCGCGTTGCGCGCCTGGTCGCGGCGCCGGGTCTCGGTCACGTCCTGCGTGCGGCGCTCCTCGACGAGGATCAGATGCCAGCCGAACGGCGAACGCACGGGCGGGGATATCTCGCCCGGCTTCAGCTTCGCCATGGCCTGCTCGAACTCGGGCACGGTGTCGCCGGGACCGATCCAGCCCAGGTCGCCGCCCTTGTTGGCCGACGCGTCCTCGGAATTCACCTTCGCCTGGTCGACGAACTTGCCGCCCGCATCGATGCGATCCTTCACGCGATCGATCTTCGCCTTCGCTTCCGCCTCGGACGTCACTTCGTTGACGCGCACGAGAATGTGCCGGACGCGCGTCTGCTCGACGACGGTCGGCGCGTCGCGATTGCGCGAATCGTTGAACTTCACGATGTGGAATCCGGCCGGGCTGCGCAGGACCGGCGAAACGTCGCCCTTCTTCATCGTGCGCACGGCGTTGGTGAACACCGTCGGCAGCCGCGCCGGCGTGCGCCAGCCCAGGTCGCCGCCCTGGATCGCATCCTGCGCGTCGCTGAACGCGGCGGCGATCTGGCTGAACTCCTTGCCGCCCTTGATCTGCGCGAGCGCCTCCTCGGCGCGCTTGCGCCGGGCGTCGATCTGGTCGGGCGTCGCCTGGTCGGGCACCGACACCATGATGTGCGCGAGCAGGTACTCGTTCTCGCCACCGGCCTGCGCCGCGACCGTCGCCAGGTAGTTGTCGACCTCGGCCTCGGACACGTTGACGCGGCTGTCGACCTCGCGCTCGCGCAGCCGCTGGATCGTCACCTCGCGGCGAATGTCCTCGCGGTACTTCGCGTACGAGATCTTCTCGCGGTCGAGCACGCGCCGCAGTTCCTCCGGCGTGACCTTGTTCTCCTGCGCGATGCGCAGGATCGTCCGCTCGACCATCTGGTCGTCGACGCGCACGCCGTTTTCCTTCGCGAACTGCAGCATCGCGCGCTCCACGATGAGCCGCTCCAGCACCTGCTGCTCGAGCACGTCGGGCGCGGGCGGGCGCACGTTGGACGCCTGCATCTGCGCGAGCGCGATGCGTTTCTGCTCGTTCAATTCGAACTGCGTGAGCGCCTCGTCGTTGACCACGGCGATCACGCGGTCGAGCGGTACGATGGCGCCCGGGGGGCGCGGTGTCGGTGCAGGCGCGGCGGCCGGGCGCGGCGCGGTGGGCCGCGGACCGGCGCCCGGGACCTGGATGCCCGAGCCCGACGGTTGCGCGAGCGCGAGCGACGCGCAGGTCGCAAGCGCTGCCGCAACCGCGATCGACGTCAGGAATGGACGGCGGCAGGCCATCGTCATCGTGTCAACTCTCATCAGAATTCGGGCAGCGGATCGTAGCTGCGGTCGCGTTGCTGGAGCGCCGGGTCGTTGGTGCGCAGGTAGCCCGGAACCGTGCGGCGCAGGAGTTCCAGCGGGCTCGTGCCCACGCGCGCGAGACCGTTCAACTCGAGCTGTACGAAAACGGAATTGGTGCGGGTCTCGGTCGTCGTGGTCAGCTGCTGCCCGACCATGCGCAACGCCCAGCACCCGCCATTGTACTCCAGCCCCACCACGGCCTCCAGCGTCTTGCGGTCGGGGATCGAGTAGTTCCACGCGCCCAGGAACGTCCAGTTGGCCGACAGCGGCCATTGCGCCGACAGGTACGTCTGCTTCAGCTCCGATTGACCGCCGACCTGGTCGACGAGTTCCCGGGAATAGCGGTAAACGAAGCTCAGCACCCGTCCCGGGCCGGGCTGGTAGCGGGTGCCCACGTTGAACCGGTCGACCTGCGACGTCCCGAAGTCGTACTGGAGGAGCCCGATCATCGACCAGGCATCCGCGAGCCGGCCCTCCGCGCCCACGAGGAAGTCCGACGAGCCGGACGTCTGCGGGGTCGTTCCGGGCAGATAGACCTGCTGGTTCTCGAAGTAGAAGCGCTGGCCGACCGCGACGCGGAACCGCTCCGCGCCGGTGGCCGGATCGAGCAGCCGCGACGTGACCGCGATCGCGAGCTGGCTCGTGTCCCCGACGCGGTCGCCGCCGACGAAGCGGTTCTCGCTGAACAGCTGCGTGAAGTTGAAATCGTCCTGCACGGTGTCGAACACCGGCAGCTGGTTCTGCTCCCTGAACGGGATGTACGTGTACATCGCGCGCGGCTCGAGGGTCTGCACGAAGTTCGTCCCGAACACGCTCCAGTCGCGCTCGAACACGAGACCCGCGTCGACGCTCCCGATCGGGACCACGATGCTGGTGCTGCCATCGGGGATGCCGGGGAGAGGCTGGTTGAGGTTGTAGCCCCACCCGGCGACGGCCGCATGCACGTCCAGGAACCACGCGCTGCCCTGCCGCCGCCAGTGCGCCCCCGGATAGATCGTGCCGCGGTCACCCGTCGGCGTCAGCGCATTCTGATCGAAGCGCACGTACTCGGCGAGCCCGCTCCACGTGAGGCCCAGCCAGTCGGTTTCCGCCAGTCCCGCCTTCACCTGCGGCATCATGTTGTACGGCGGGATCACGGCCGCCGCGGGATTCGGATCCTGCAGGGTCTGGAACGACTGCGTGCGCGCGACGATGCCGAGCGGTCCGTAGTTGGCCACCAGTCCGAATTCCTGCGGCAGCGTCTTCTGCGACGTCACCGACACGCTGTCCGCGTAGTCGGCGAGATACGTCGAGTCCGACACGCGGTTGTAGTTGAAGTAGCCGGTCAGCCACGGCGCGAACTGCTGGTTGTGTTTCCACGAGAACGCCCAGCGCGTGCTGTTGGTCACGCGATCGTCGGGCACCACCTCGCCGATCGCTTCGCCGGCCGCCTGGTCGAACAGGTAGCGTCCCTGCCCGGCGATCTGCACGCCGCGCCGCGTCATGATCCGCGGCGAGATCGTCGCGTCGTAATTCGGTGCGAGGTTGAAGTAATACGGCGTCGAGATCTCGAAACCGCGAATCTGCGTGGAACCGATCGTCGGCGTCAGGAAGCCCGATTTGCGCTCGTTCGACAGCGGAAACTCGAGCCAGGGCGAGTACATGACCGGAACGTCGAGGAAGTACACCTTCGCGTTGTGCGCGGTGCCCACCTTGCGCAGCTTGTCGACCTCGATCTCGTCGCTGCGCAGGTACCAGTCGTTGTTCGGCGCCACGCAGCTCGTGTACTGGGCGTCCGTCCCCTCGTAGTTGTCCGGACCGGCGAAGCGGATCTCCTTCGCCGAACCGTGCGACGCATTCTCGCTGATGTAGAACTTCGGCGACTCGAAGTAGCCGATCTCGCGCCCGCGCTGGAACTTGACCTCCGGCCCGCTGATCCAGTCGAGGCCCTTGCGCAGCGTGACGTTGCCCTTGCCCCAGATCTCGTCGCTCTCGATGTCGTACTGCAGCCAGTCGGCGAGCACCGTTTCGCGGCGCGTGCGCAGCTCGACGCTCCCGGACGCCTCGATCCGCTTCTGCGCCTCGCCCTCGAGCCGGTCCGCGCGCAGGAACACGGCGCCGCGCTCCTCGGCGGCCTGCGCCTGGCCGGGCGGCGCGACGACGACCGGCAGCCGGGGCAGCGCCGCGCCCGCCGCGTCGCTCACGCGCGGCGCCACTTCCTCGGTGGCGGCCCGCACCGGCGCGACGGGCGCCGGGACGCCCCTGCGCGCGAGGGGCTGGATTTCGCGCGAGAGCTGGAGCGAGAGTTCCTGGGCCACGGCCGGCGCGGGCCACAGCGCGGCGATCGCCGTGGCGGCGAGCGGCGTCACGACCGGAGACCAGCGGGGACGGCGAAACCTCATGCTCGGGAGTGCAAACCGGTTTGCTAAGATGCGCCATTCTAGCTTGACGCTCGCCGCGTCCCGCGGCCTCGCCCTAGTGGCCGTGTCGATTGCACGCCGGGTTGGCCCCGCCCGCTTGCCCCGCTGCGGCCGCGGCGCCACCTTCGCGGGCGGCCTGCCGCCGCTTCCCGTGCCCATGAACGAATCTGCCGCCGACGACCGCCTCGACCTGCTTTCGCGCTGGCTCGCGCAGTCCCTGCCCGGGACCGCGTTCACGCTCGCGCCCGCGTCGGCCGACGCGAGCTTCCGCCGCTACTTCCGCCTGACGCTCGAGGCACCGCATGCGGTTGCGCCCGGCGCGACCACGCTCATCGCGATGGACGCGCCGCCGCCGATGGAGAACTGCGCTCCGTTCGTCGCCGTCGCGCAGCTGCTGCACGACGCCGGCGTGCACGCGCCGCGCGTGCTCGCGCAGGATCTGCCGAATGGATTCCTGCTGCTCTCCGACCTCGGCACGACGACGTATCTGGCCGCGCTCGACGACGGCAGCGCCGACCGCCTCTACCTCGATGCGATCGACGCGCTCGTGCGCTTCCAGCGCACGTCGCGCGCGGGCGTGCTGCCCGACTACGACGAGGCGCTGCTGCGGCGCGAGCTCGAGCTGTTTCCGGACTGGTACGTCGCGCGCCACCTGCAGCGCACGCTCGCCGCCGACCAGCGCGACACGCTCGAGCGCGCGTTCGCGCGCATCCTCGCCAACAACCTGGCGCAGCCGCGGGTGTTCGTCCACCGCGACTTCCATTCGCGCAACCTGATGATCAGCACGCCCAATCCGGGCGTGCTCGACTTCCAGGACGCCGTGTACGGACCCGTCACCTACGACCTGGTTTCGCTGCTGCGCGACGCGTACATCCGCTGGGACGAGGAGCGCCAGATCGACTGGTCGGTGCGCTACTGGGAGCGCGCACGCGCGGCGGGCATTCCCGTCGCGGCCGACTTCGCCGAATTCTGGCGCGATTTCGAATGGATGGGCGTCCAGCGCCAGCTCAAGGTGCTCGGCATCTTCGCGCGCCTGTGCCACCGCGACGGCAAGGCCGCGTACGTGCAGGACATGCCGCTCGTCATGCAGTACCTGCGCGGCGCGTGCGGACGCTACCGCGAACTGTCGCCGATCCTCGTGCTGCTCGATGCGCTCGAGGATCGCGCGCCGACGGTCGGCTACACGTTCTAGCGCCCATGCGAACCGCGATGATCCTCGCCGCCGGACGCGGCGACCGGATGCGCCCGCTGACCGACACGCTGCCGAAGCCGCTGCTGCAGGTCGGCGGCAGGCCGCTCATCGTCTGGCAGATCGAGGCGCTCGCCGCCGCGGGCTACGGCAATCTCGTCATCAACGCGGCGCACCTGTCGGCGCAGCTCGTGGCCGCGCTCGGCGACGGTTCCGCCCATGGCGTCCGCATCGCGTGGTCGCTGGAACCCGAGCCGCTCGAGACCGCGGGCGGCATCGCCACCGCGATGCCGCACCTGCCCGAGGGTCCCGTCCTCGTCGTGTCGGGCGACATCTGGACGCGTTTCGACTATGCGACGCTGCACGCGCGCGCCGACGCGATGACGCGCACCGCAGCCGCACCCCGGGTGCATCTCGTCATGGTTCCGAACCCGCCCTATCATGCGCACGGGGACTTTGTACTCGCCGGCGACCGCATCGAGCGCGAAGGCGCGCCGCGCCTGACGTTCGGCAACATCGGTCTCTACGATACGGCGCTGCTGCGCGAACTTCCGCGCGGCGTGAAGCTCAAACTGCTGCCGCTTTATCACGAATGGATTGCGCGCGGTCTCGTCTCCGGCGAGCGCTACGATGGCCCCTGGGCCAACGTGGGCACTCCCGGCGATCTCGCCGCGCTCGCCGCGAAGCTCGAGCCCACGAGGCCCTAGCCTGCCTTGCCGCCACCCACGAGGACGCACCGCATGAACACCAACCCGCTGCTCGACTTCTCCGGCCTGCCCCGCTTCGACGTGATCCGTCCGGAGCACGTGACGCCCGCCATCGACGCGCTGCTCGCCGATGCCCGCGCGGCGATCGAGCGGATCGCGGCGAACACGGCGACGCCCACCTGGGACACCGTGGTCGAGCCGCTGGCCGAGGCGCTCGACCGCCTCGACCGCACATGGGGCGCCGTGCGCCACATCAACGCCGTCGTGAACACGCCGGAATTGCGTGAGGCCCACAACGCCAACCTGCCGAAGATCGTCGCGTTCCACGCGGACCTGGGGCAGGACCTGCGCATCTACGACAAGTACCGCGCGCTGCGCGCGCAACCCGGGTTTCCCGCGCTCGACGCCGCGCGCCGGCGCTTGGTCGAGAACGAGCTGCGCGACTTCAAGCTCTCGGGCGCGGAGCTCGACGCCGCAGGAAAGGCACGGTTCAAGGAGATTCAGGAAGCGCTCGCCGACCTGTCGACGCAGTTCGAGGAGCACCTGCTCGACGCGACCAATGCGTGGTCGCTCGTCGTCGACGAAGCGCGCCTGGCGGGCGTCCCGGAAGACGTGCGCGCGGAGGCGCGCGCGGCCGCGCAGGCCGATGGCGTGGCCGGCTGCAAGCTGACGCTGCGCATGCCCTGCTACCTCCCGGTCCTGCAGTACGCCGACGATCGCGCGCTGCGCCAGCAGATGCACGAGGCGTATTCGACGCGCGCGTCGGCGCTGGCCCCGCATCCGGAGTGGGACAACGCGCCGCTGATCGGCCGCATCCTCGAACTGCGCCGCGAAGCCGCGCAGCTCCTGGGTTACGCGAACTTCGCGGAAGTCTCGCTGGTGCCGAAGATGGCGCAGGATCCCGCCGAGGTGATCGCGTTCCTGCGCGACCTCGCGCGCCGCGCGAAGCCGTTCGCCGAGCGCGACTTCGCCGAACTCTGCGCCTTTGCGCGCGACGAACTCGGGCTGCCCGCGTTGCTGCCCTGGGACGTCGCCTACGCGGCCGAGCGCCTCAAGTCGGCGCGCTACGCGTACAACGAGCAGGACGTGCGGCAGTATCTGCCGGAAGACCAGGTGCTCTCGGGCCTCTTCCGCGTCGTGGAGACGATCTACGGCGTGACGATCGAGGAAGGGAAGGCGGCCGTCTGGCATCCATCGGTGCGCTTCTTCCACATCCGCGACCGCCATCGCGCGCTCGTCGGCGAGTTCTACTTCGACCTCTACGCGCGCGAAGGCAAGCAGGGCGGCGCGTGGATGGACGACGCGATCAACCGCCGCAGCGTGCGCGGCAGCATCCAGCATCCGGTCGCGTACCTGACGTGCAACCTGTCGGCGCCCGGCAACGGCAAGCCTGCGACGTTCACCCATGACGAGGTCATCACGATCTTCCACGAGTTCGGGCACGGCCTGCACCAGCTGCTGACGCGCATCGACGTCGCCGGCGTGTCGGGCATCCAGGGCGTCGAGTGGGATGCCGTCGAGCTGCCGTCGCAGTTCATGGAGAATTTCTGCTGGGAATGGGACGTGCTGCGCCACATGACGCGGCACGTGGACACCGGCGAAGCGCTGCCGCGCGAGCTCTTCGACAAGATGCTCGCGGCGCGCAATTTCCTGAGCGGCATGGGCACGGTGCGCCAGATCGAGATGGCGCTCTTCGACATGCTGCTCCACGACCAGTACGACCCGGCGGGCACCGCCGCGTGGGCCACGCCCGCGGCGCTGCTGGCCGAGGTGCGCGCCGAGGTCGCCGTCGCTCCCCGCGCACCGTACGACCGCTTCATGGAAGCGTTCACGCACGTGTTCGCCGGCGGCTACGCCGCCGGCTACTACAGCTACAAGTGGGCCGAGGTGCTGTCCGCCGACGCGTTCAGCCTGTTCGAGGAGGAAGGCGTGCTGTCGCCGGCAGCGGGCGCCCGCTTCCGCGACGAGGTCCTCGCGCGCGGCGGCAGCCGGCCCGCGCTCGAGTCGTTCGTCGCCTTCCGCGGCCGTCCGCCCCAACTCGATGCCCTCCTGCGGCATAATGGAATGGTCGTAACGCAGTGAGGGAGACCTCGTGACCATGTCCGCGTATCGTGCCGTCCTCGCCATCGCCGCCCTTGCCGTCGCGGCGGGCGCCGTCGCGCAGCAGCAGGTCTATCGCTATGTCGATCCCGACGGCCGCGTCGTCTATTCGGATCGCGCGCCGGGCAGCGACGCGAAGAACGTGCAAACCAAGCGCCTCGGCGCCAATTTCGTCGAGACGAGCGAACCGAGCCTCGCGGCCAAGCAGGCGTCCGAGCGCTTCCCGGCCACGCTCTTCACGTTCGACTGCGGCGAGGTGTGCCAGAGCGCGGAAGGTCTGCTCAACAAGCGCGGCGTGCCGTTCTCGACCGTCAACGTGCAGACCGATTCGGCCGGACTGGCCCGGATGAAGGAGTTGTCGGGGGATGACAAGGCGCCGGTGCTGGCCCTCGGGGACAAGCTGATCGTCAAGGGCTACAGCGAGTCGCGCTGGCAGGCCGCCCTGGACGAGGCCGGCTATCCGAAGACGCCGACGCCCCGCCGGACCGGTCCGAACGTGGGCGCGCGTGCCCCCGATGCGCCGCCGCCGCCCGTGATCACCGAAGCGCCGAAGTCCGCCGTGCCGCCTCCGCGCGGCGGCGACTACCCGAAGTAACGCGGCTCGCCGCACCACGGGCACGCGGCCCTGCGCCGCGCGCCCTGGCGGCCGGCCAGCCGCCTACCGCCCCCTTTCCGGAGTCGTCGCCGTGATCCTCGCCGCGTGGAACGTCAATTCGCTCAACGTGCGGCTGCCGCGCCTGCTCGAGTGGCTGGCCGCGCAGCGTCCCGACGTCGTGTGCCTGCAGGAAACCAAGCTCGAGGATCGCGAAATTCCCGGTCGATGCGCTTGCCGCGGCCGGCTACGGCGCCTGTTTCGCCGGGCAGAAGACGTACAACGGGGTGGCGATCCTCACGCGCCACGGCCTCGCGGCCACCGACGTCAAGGTCGGCATCGACGGCTTCGCGGACGAGCAGAAGCGCGTGCTCGCGGCGACCGTCGCCGGCATCCGCGTCGTCGACGTCTACGTGCCCAATGGCCAGGCGGTCGACTCGGACAAGTACCAGTACAAGCTCGCGTGGTTCCCGGCGCTCGCGGCGATGCTGCGCACCGAACTCGCCCGCAACCCTGCGCTGGCGGTGCTCGGCGACTTCAATGTCGCCCCCGAGGATCGCGACGTCCACGATCCGGCGCTGTGGGCAGGGCAGGTGCTGGTCTCGGCGCCCGAGCGCGCCGCGCTGCGCGCAGTCCTCGACGTCGGCCTGGTCGACAGCTTCCGCCTCTTCGACCAGCCCGAGAAGACGTTCTCGTGGTGGGATTACCGGATGCTCGCGTTCCCCAAGAACCATGGGCTTCGCATCGACCTCGTGCTGCTGTCGCAGGCGCTGGCCGCCCGCTGCACGGGCAGCCGCATCGACCGCAACGCCCGCAAGGGCGAAAAGCCCTCCGACCACGCGCCGGTGCTGGTCGAGTTGTCCGGCTAAGACGCGTCGCCCGACCCTCACCCCAACCCTCTCCCGCAAGCGGGAGAGGGAGGCGCAAGTCATCCGGCTGCGGCAAATCAGGCGCATGACGCGCGTCGTTACCTGAACTGGAGCAAATCGTCCGGCTCCGCCGGCGATTTGCCCCACTTCAGCTTGTCGTCAGGCAGTCAGCGTCCAGGATTCTTCCAAGGGGTCGCGGCGTTAGCCTGCGACCCCTTCTAATTCAAACAGTCAGACAAACGGCGGCTTCGCCGCCGTTTGGTAGACTCCCGCGCGCCATGGTCTTCGCGTCGCCGATCTTCCTGTTTCTCTTCCTGCCGGTCATCCTCGCCGCCTATTTCGCGGTTCCGAAGGCGTGGCGCAACGGCGTGCTGCTCGTCGGCAGCCTCGGCTTCTACGCATGGGGCGAGGCGCCCTACCTCGTTCTCGTCATCGGCTCGGTGCTGTTCAACTACGCGATCGGCGGCGCGATCGGTCGCGCGCAGGACCCGCGCGTCCGCAAGCGCTGGCTCGCGGCGGGCATCGTCGGCAATCTGGCGGTGCTCGCGGTGTTCAAGTACGCGAACTTCGCCGTCGGCAACGTCAACGCGCTCGCGCCGATCCTCGCGATCACGCCGCTGGCGATCGCGTCCATCCCGCTGCCGCTCGGCATCTCGTTCTTCACGTTCCACGCGATCTCGTACGTCGTCGACGTCTACAAGCGCAACGCGGACGCCGAGCGCAACCTGCCGCGCTTCGCGCTCTACATCCTGCTGTTTCCACAGCTCATCGCCGGACCCATCATCCGCTGGCGCGACATCGCGGCGCAGTTGCCCGACCGCCCGCAACGACTCGCCGACTTCGCGTACGGCGTCCGCCGCTTCGTGCTGGGCCTGGGCAAGAAGGTGCTGATCGCGAACACGCTGCGGCCAGACCGCCGACCAGATCTTCTCGCTGCCGGGCGGCGAGCTGACCACGCCGCTCGCGTGGCTCGGCCTCGTCTGCTACACGCTGCAGATCTATTTCGACTTCTCCGGCTACTCCGACATGGCGATCGGCCTCATGCGCATGTTCGGCTTCCGCATCCTCGAGAACTTCAACTATCCGTACATCGCGCGCAGCATCCGGGAGTTCTGGCGGCGCTGGCACATCTCGCTGTCGAACTGGTTCCGCGACTATCTCTACATCCCGCTGGGCGGCAACCAGCGCGGCGAGCGCCGCGCCTATGCGAACCTCGTGCATCGTGTTCCTGCTCTGCGGACTGTGGCACGGCGCGAGCTGGCCGTTCGTGCTGTGGGGCGCGTGGCACGGCGCGTTCCTGGTCGCCGAACGCGCCGGGCTGGACCGGCTCCTGCGCAGGGTCGGTCCGCTCGCGCACGCGTATGCGCTGCTCGCGGTGATGGGCGGATGGGTGCTGTTCCGCTGCGAGACGCTCGCGCAGGCGCTCCAATACTTCGCGGCACTCGCGGGCTTCGCCGCCGGCGACGCGACGCGCCATCCGGTCGTCGAATTCCTGAATCTCTTCGTCATCGCGATGCTGGTCGTCGGCGTCGTCTTCGCGACGCCGCTGGCGCGCCGCATCGGCCGCTGGCGCGACCGCATCGCAGCCGCAGGCGGCACCCGCGCGACGCTGGCGCTCGGCGCGGACGCCGCATGGATCGGCACCGTGTTCCTGCTCTCGGCCGCGTTCCTCGCGGCCGGCACCTACAATCCGTTCATCTACTTCCGCTTCTGAACATGGATCGCGAGCCGACCCGCCCATGACCTCCGCCCGCGACCCGCTGGCGCTGCCGCCGGTGCCGCCGCCCGCGCCCGGCGACCATCCGCTGCGCGATCGCACCGTCGCGATCCTGTTCGCGCTGCTGCTCGCGGTGCCGGGACTGGCGCTGTTCGCCACGTGGTCGCATACGACCACCCGCTTCGAGAACCGCCCGATGGCGCCGTGGCCCGCGCCCGCGTTCTCGCGCGAGTTCGCGCCCGCCTTCGACCGCGCGTTCTCCGACCGCTTCGGCGGCCGCGACCTCCTCGTGCGCTTCCACCACGGCGCACTGCTGCGCGTCTTCGGCGTGTCGAGCCTGGGCACCGTGATGCGCGGCAACGACGGCTGGTTCTACTGGCTTGGCGAGGACGGCCACTCGCTCGACCGGCACTATCGCGGCACGCTCCCGTTCCCGCAGGCCGACGTCGACAATACGGCCGCGGAACTCGAACGCCGCCGCGCATGGCTCGCGGAGCGCGGCATTGCCTACCTCGTCGTCGCGGTCCCCGAGAAATTCACGATCTATCCCGAGCATCTGCCGCCGTGGGTCGCGCGCATGGAGGGTCCCACGCCGTACGACCGCGTGCGCGACGCGATCAGCCGCGACGGGCGCGTGCGCTTCATCGACCTGCGCGACGCGCTGCGCGCGGCCAAGGCGCGCGAGCGCGTCTACTACATGACGGATTCGCACTGGAATTTCAACGGCGCGGTCGTCGGCTACGACGCGATCATGCAGGCGGTGCGCGACGCACTGCCGCCGGGCGCGCTGCCCGGCATCGTGCCCGCGCCGCGACCCGCGTACACGCCGGGCGTCGACTATTACAGCGGCGACCTGATCCAGATGCTGGGCCTGCCTTCGCGCATCCGCGAGGACGACGTCGCGCCGCTCGCGAAGGTACTCGCGGCGACCGGACGCTGCGCGCGGCGGCAGGACGCCGGCGAATACCCGGGCTTCGAGTTCTTCGGGTGCGACCGGGAGGGCCTGCCACGTGCGGTGATCTTGCGCGACTCGATGGCGATCCCGCTGATCCCGCTCCTGTCCGAGAACTTCAGCCGCGTCGTGTACGTCAGCAACCGCGAGCTCGATCGCGCGCTGATCGAGCGCGAGAAGCCGGACATCGTGATCGAGGAACTGGTCGAGCGTTCGCTGCACGCGCCCGGCGCGCTGCCAATGAAGTAAACGTCCGCAAAAGGCGTCCGATGGGCCGGTGGATGACGTGAAGGCGGCGTCGCGCCTTTTGCGGCCGGAACAACAACTGCAAAGTCAGGCGGCCGCCTTGGGGCGGCCCGGCGACGGCCGCTGGAAAAGGCGTCGAAACAACGAGCGTCTTGCGGCGGGCTGCATGCGAGTCGAAGGCGGAGCTTTCTCAGCGCTTCCTTGGCGCCGCGCTGGGGAACCTCTGCGAGAGCCCCGCGTCGACGACAGGCACGCAGCCAACCGCACGACACTCGTCTTTTCGACGAATTTGTTCGTGGCCGTCGCCGGGCCGCCCCAAGGCGGCCACCTGACATCGCAGTTGAACTTCCGGCCGCAAAAGGCGCCGCGCCGGCCCCACGTCATCCACCGCCAGCACGAACGCCTTTTGCGGACGTTCCTACCCTCGTGCGCCCTTGCGCAACTCGGGTTCGAGGCCCAGTTCCTGGATCTTTCGGGTCAGCGTGTTGCGGCCCCAGCCCAGCCACGCGGCTGCCTCCATCCGATGCCCGCCGGTGTGCGCGAGCGCGCGCCGGATCAGCGTCTTCTCGAATTCCTGCTCGAGCCGGTCGCCGACGTTGCGTTCACCGCGCGCGAGCGCCTGCGTGAGCGCGCGATCGAGTGCCTCGTGCCAGTCCGACTCCGCGGCTTCGCCCGCCGCGACGGGTGCCTCGCGCACTTCCGGCGGCAGGTCGCCGACGTCGACGCGCTGGCCCGGCGCCATCACGGTGAGCCAGTGGCAGATGTTCTCGAGCTGGCGTACGTTGCCCGGGAACGGGAACAGCGCCAGCGCCTTCAGCGCTTCCGGCGACAGCGTTTTCGGCTCGACCGACAGGTCGCGGGCGCTCTTCAGCAGGAAGTGGCGCGCGAGCGGCGCGATGTCGTCCGGCCGTTCGCGCAGCGGCGGCAACCGCAGCCGCACGACATTCAGCCGGTGCATCAGGTCCTCGCGGAACAGCCCCAGCCGGACGCGTTCCTCGAGGTTCTGGTGCGTGGCGGCGATGATGCGCACGTTCGCGCGCAGCGGCGCATGTCCGCCCACCCGGTAATACTCGCCGTCGGCGAGCACGCGCAGGAGCCGTACCTGCAGGTCGGCCGGCATGTCGCCGATTTCGTCGAGGAACAGCGTTCCCGACTCCGCCTGCTCGAAGCGACCGCGGCGCAGCGCCTGCGCGCCGGTGAACGAGCCGCGTTCGTGACCGAAGAGTTCCGACTCGAGCAGATCCTTCGGGATCGCCGCGGTGTTGATCGCGACGAACGGCATCGCCGCCCGCGGGCTGTGCCGGTGCAACGCGCGCGCCACCAGTTCCTTGCCCGTGCCCGACTCGCCGGTGATCATCACCGTCGTGTTGGACTGCGACAGCCGACCGATCGCGCGGAAGACTTCCTGCATCGCCGGCGCCTGGCCCAGGATCTCCGGCGTCTCGGCGACGGTCGCCGTCGACGGCGCGGCCACGGCGGTCTCGGTCGTCGCGCGGCGGATGAGCGCCAGCGCGTGATCGATGTCGAACGGCTTCGGCAGGTACTCGAATGCCCCGCCCTGGAACGCGGCCACCGCGCTGTCGAGATCCGAATACGCGGTCATGATGATGACCGGGATCTGCGGGAACTGTTCCTTGACCTTCGACAGGAGGGCCAGCCCCGACTCGCCCGGCATCCGGATGTCGGAGACGAGCACCTGCGGCTCGCTGACCGCGAGCGCCTGCAGCACCTCGTAGGCGGTCGAGAACGTCTTGTACGGAATGCCCTCGCGTGCCAGCGCTTTTTCCAGAACCCAGCGGATCGACCGGTCGTCGTCGACGATCCAGACGGCCTTGGTCGCATCGCCGCGGGGCGGCTCGTAATCGTAGGCGTACATCGTTTCGCTCATTCCCTTCTCGCGCGCATCATGCCGGTCCGCGCGTCATCTCGAGCGGGAGCAGGATCGTGAAGACCGTCTGCCCCGGCACGCTCGTCCATTCGATAGTCCCGTTGTGTTGCGCGACGAATGTCTGCGCAATCGTGAGTCCCAGTCCGCTGCCGCCGTCGCGGCCGGAAACCAGCGGATAGAAGATCCGTTCCCGGAGGTCCTCCGGGACGCCCGGTCCGTTGTCGGTGATGGACAACGCGAGCGCCAGCCGGTGCCGCTTCTTGGCCAGGGTCACGCCGCGCGCGATGCGCGTCGAGAGCCGGATCGTCGGTTCCGCGGTACTCGTCGCCAGCGCCTGCGCGGCGTTGCGCACGATGTTGAGGACCACCTGCGTGAGCTGCTCGGGGTCCGCCTCGAATTCCGGGATGCTGATGTCGAAGTCCGACTGCACGCTGATGGCCGCGAACTCGGCCTGCACGACGCTGCGCACGCGCACGAGGATTTCGTGGATGTTCGTGCGCTTGTACGTCGGGAGCCGGTGCGGCGTCAGCAGCCGATTGACCAGCGACTGCAGGCGGTCGGCCTCGCCGATGATCACCTGCGTGTACTCCGACAGCTGCGGGCGGTCGAGTTCGCCCTCCAGGAGCTGGGCCGCGCCGCGGATGCCCCCCAGCGGGTTCTTGATCTCGTGCGCGAGGCTCCTGATCAGGTCGCGGTTCGCCTGCTGCTGCTCGAGCAGGCGTTCCTCGCGCGCGACCTTCAACTGCTGGTCGATGTGACGGAACTCGACGAGCAGCGTCGCGACCGGCGTATCGATCGGCGAGACCGTGCACGTGAGGCTCAGCTTGTTGCGCCCCGGCACCCCGAGTCCGATCTCCTGCTCGGTGTACGACGCGCCGCTGGTCACGGCCTTGCCGATCGCGGCCTCGAGTGCCACGCACTCGCCGAAGAGCTCGCGCGGCGTGTGGCCCAGGAACTTCTGGCGCGACAGCTCGAACAGGTTTTCGGCGGCAGGGTTCACGTAGCTCACGCGTTCGTCGGATCGCAGCATCAGCACGGCGGCGGCGAGAAGTTCCAGCCCCGGATACGCCACCGGAGCCGGCGGCGGGGACGAGGATGGAAAGAATCGCAGCTTCACGCTCGAGGCTCCGCGCAATGCGCAGCCGTCGTGCCGTCCAGGGACCAACTTAGCAATAAGGGTGCCGGGAGTGCGGCGCCGCACAAAGTTGCTGCCGCCAGGATCGATCGCGCGGACTCGCGCAACATGGGCGGACGTCCGCCCGGAACCGACTCAGCGTGCGCTGGCCAGTTCCTTCCTGAGCGCCTCGATGTTGCGTTCATGCAATTGAACCGACTGGCGCAGGCGCGCGATGCGCTGCCGGTATTTCTCGGCATCGGCCTGTTCCTCGGGGAGCGGCACCGGAGCCCCGTTCGCGTAGGAGGCGCGCGCCTCCGCGAGCAGTTTCTCCTCTGCGGAGAGCTCATCGGCGAGCACGCGGCGGCGCATGTCGTCGCGGCCCTTCTGGGTCTCGACGTCGACCTTGGGAAAGCCTGCGGGCGTGGGCGTGCTCTTCGCAGCGGACCCGGTGCGGCGCGACGCACTCGATCCTTCGGCACCCGGCACGTTGAAATACGCGGCCGCGCCCGATGCCGTCGCGCAGCGATACATCGTGCCTTCGACGACGCGCGGCGTGTCGACGCAACCGGACTCCCTGGCTTTCGCGGCGACCGACTGCGCACCGGCCGTGCCGGCGAAGGCGGCAAGGAGCGTGAGCGCGAGGCACCACGAGAGTGCGCGGCCGCACTGTTTTCCGGCATGAAACGGGAGCAGGCGCATGGCGGTCGAGTGTAGCGTACCCGAAGTGAAAGGGGCAGGCACAAGGCCTGCCCCCGTCCTTCGCATAACGCGCGCGCCGGTGTCGGCGCCGACATCACGGCCTCATTACAGGCTGTAGTACATGTCGTACTCGACCGGGTGCGTCGTCATCCGGAACCGCGTGACCTCTTCCATCTTGAGCGCGATGTACCCGTCGATCATGTCGTTGGTGAACACGCCGCCGCGCGTGAGGAACTCGCGATCACGGTCGAGATGCTCGAGCGCCTCGTCGAGCGACGCGCACGGATGCGGCACCTTCGCGGCCTCTTCCGGCTCGAGGTCGTACAGGTTCTTGTCCATCGGGTCGCCCGGATGGATCTTGTTCTGGATGCCGTCGAGACCCGCCATCATCATCGCCGAGAACGCGAGGTACGGATTGGCGGTCGGGTCCGGGAAGCGCACTTCGATCCGGCGGCCCTTCGGGTTCGACACGTACGGAATGCGGATCGCCGCCGAGCGGTTGCGCGCCGAGTACGCGAGGTTGATCGGCGCCTCGAAGCCCGGGACCAGGCGCTTGTACGAATTGGTGCCCGGATTGGTGATCGCGTTGAGCGTCTTCGCGTGCTTGATGACGCCGCCGATGTAGTACAGCGCCATCTCGGACAGGCCCGCATAGCCGTCGCCGGCGAACAGGTTCTTGCCGTCCTTCCAGATCGACTGGTGCACGTGCATGCCGGATCCGTTGTCGCCGACGATCGGCTTCGGCATGAACGTCGCCGTCTTGCCGTACGCCGCCGCGGTGTTGTGCACGCAGTACTTCAGGATCTGCAGCCAGTCCGCGCGCTTCACGAGCGTCTCGAACTTGGTGCCGATCTCGCACTGGCCCGCGTTGGCGACTTCGTGGTGATGCACTTCCACCTCGACGCCCATCGACTCCATCGCGAGGCACATCGCCGAGCGGATGTCCTGCAGCTGGTCGACCGGCGGGACCGGGAAGTAGCCGCCCTTGACCGTGGGCCGGTGGCCCATGTTGCCGCCTTCGAATTTCTCGGCCGTCGACCACGCGGCCTCCGACGAGAACACCTTGCAGTAGCTGCCGGACATGTCGACCGACCACTCGACCGAGTCGAAGATGAAGAACTCGGGTTCCGGACCGAAGTACGCGGTGTCGCCCATGCCGGACGACTTGAGGTACGCCTCGGCGCGCTTCGCGAGCGAGCGCGGGTCGCGCTCGTAGCCCTTGCCGTCCGACGGTTCGACCACGTCGCACGTGATGAGCAGCGTCGTCTCGTCCATGAACGGATCGATGTTGGCGGTGCCCGCATCGGGCATCAGCAACATGTCGGATGCCTGGATGCCCTTCCAGCCGGCGATCGACGAGCCGTCGAACGCATGGCCGGCGTCGAACTTGTCCATCGTGAACTGCTTCGCCGGCACGGTGACGTGCTGCTCCTTGCCGCGGGTATCGGTGAAACGAAGGTCGACGAACTTGACCTCCTGGTCCTTGATCAACTTGAGCACGTCGGCGGGTGATGCCATCCAGATCTCCTGATGAAGCGTTTGAAAGGGAACCGCGAGCACCGCTCGCGCGCGTCGCGCGGAAGCGGCCTTCGGGATCAGGGTTCGCGTGGGACTCCGTCCAAATTAGCGAGAACCATGCCATGCAAAAAAACAAAACATTTCAATGCCTTGCGCAACACTCGCTGGACCAGACGAGATCCGCGCTCCGCAATTGCACTTGATCGGTGCGCCATGTTACCCCCTTGGCACCGGTTTAGTGCAACCGCCGGGGGCGTGCGCGGAGAGCACGAAACTTCCGCTGCCCGCACGCCGACGGTCTACGCACCGTGCTCCCATCCTAGGGCGGACCGATTGCGCCCGCCTTGACCAAAGGCGATGGGATGCACGATCGCGGCCCACTCGACCGCGGTGTCGCGCCTGCGCCATGCCGGTGCTGCCGCAGCCAGGGGCAACGGCGTTGGCCGGCTTCAGGGAAAGAACAGGTACAGACGGTAACCGGCCTGCGAGGTGGCGCTCGCGTCGATGAAGAGCTTGACCGGCACCTCGCCGTTCGCGCCGATGCCCGCGGCGGTGTTCGCCGTGCCGCTCACGTAGTCGGCGGGGCTCAAGGCGCGCCGGACGACGGCCTGGTCCTGCGCGTCGGTCAGCGTCAACTCGAGGTACGGGTAACCGATCGCGTACGACGCGCGGTTGCGGATGGTCGCGGTGAGAATCAGCAGGCCGCGGTGGGCCGGGTCCGCCTGCAGGTCGGAGGCCTCGATCGAGAGTGCGGCGACGTCGCGCAGCGGCCGCACCGTGCAGCCGGCCAGCGCGCACATGCGCGCGAGCACCGGCCGGGTCGCCGGCACGTGTGCGGCGAGCGCGTCGCGGAAGTGGAACAGGCCCTGCAATATCAGCACGAGCGTCAGGGCCGGGATCGCGAGAAAGCCCAGCGTCGTCCACAGGCGCGACCGCGGCTTCCGATCGGCGAAGCGGTTCTCGTAATCGAAGTCGATGTGCGGCGCGGCGGGGGTCGCGGCCGGGGGCGGGCCCTCGGGCGGAGGCGGGTCGAGCGCGCGCGCCGAGCGCAGCGTGACCGTCGGCGGACCGAGCGCCAGTTCGTCGACCTCCTGTCCCTCGTCCTGCGGAGGCGGTGCGAGCGAGATCGTCTCGGCGCGTCCGTCGAACACGGTGCGGCAATGGCCGCAACGCACCTGTCCGTCGCGCAGATCGAGCTGCGCGTCGGTGACGCGGAAGACCGTCTTGCAGCCGGGGCAGCGTGTGTATTGTTCTTCGGCCATCGTCAGGAAGTACGTCGCGCGCGGGGTCCGCATGCGGTGCCGGCCAATCGTCGCGCCCGGAGGCGCATGCCCGGACACGCGTTCGCGGCCGCATTCGTCTTCATGCGCCGCGCTCGCCCGCGAGCAACACCCAGCCGTCGCGCTCCCGCCACGCGCCGAGTTTAAACCACGGCGTGTACGCGGCGATCACGGCCTCGACCTGTTCGGCGAGGATGCCCGACAGCGCAATGCGCCCGCCCCGGGCCACCCGCTGCGCCAGCAACGGCGCGAGCATGATCAGCGGATTGGCGAGGATGTTCGCGACCACGACGGCGAACGTCCCGGGCGCGAAGCGCGTCGGGCGCGACGAACGCCGCGGTCACGTCGTTCGCGCGGGCATTGTCCGCGCTGGCGCGCAGCGCCTGCGGATCGACGTCCACGCCCACGGCGCGGACGGCGCCCAGCTTGCACGCGGCGAGCGCGAGGATGCCCGACCCGCACCCGTAGTCGAGCAACGCGTCGCCGGGCCGCACGTGCTCGCGCAGCCATTCGAGGCACAGGCGGGTCGTCGGATGCGAGCCGGTGCCGAACGCGAGGCCGGGATCGAGGCGCAGCGCGAGCGCGGCCGTCTCGGGCATCGTCGACCACGTCGGAACGATCCAGAATCCCGGCGCGATCTCGATCGGACCGAACTGCGCCTGCGTGTTGCGCACCCAATCCTGCTCCTCACCGGCGCGGTCTCGTGGGGAGGAACCGGCAGTTCGAGCGTCCGCGGCCACCTCGCTGAACGCGGACCGCCAGTCGGCGTCGGCCGCGAACAGCGCGACGATGCGCGACCACGCCCAGCTGCCCGCGACCGGCAGGCCGGGCTCGCCGTAGAGGGGGGCCTCGTCCGCGGTGCCGGCCAGGGGTCGGACACGTCCACCGACAGTGCGCCTGCCGCGAGCAGCCCGTCGGACCAGGCGTCCGCGTCCGCCGCCGCCGTGTCGAAGCGAAGCGCGATGTAGCTCACCTACTTCCGCTTCGCCATGCGCTCTTCGAGGAAGTGGATCGACGTCCCGCCGCGCAGGAACTTCTCGTCGAGCAGCAGTTCCTGGTGCAGCGGGATGTTGGTCCGGATGCCTTCGACGACCATCTCCGACAGTGCGATGCGCATCCGCGCGATCGCCTGGTCGCGCGAGTCGCCGTACGCGATCACCTTGCCGATCATCGAATCGTAGTTGGGCGGCACGAAGTAGTTCTGGTAGGCGTGCGAATCGACGCGGATGCCGGGCCCGCCGGGCGGGTGCCACGACGTGATCCGCCCCGGCGACGGCATGAACGAGACCGGGTCCTCGGCGTTGATCCGGCATTCGATCGCGTGCCCGCGCCGCACGACGTCGCGCTGGCGGAACGCGAGCTTGCGCCCGGCCGCGATCAGGATCTGCTGCTGGACGATGTCGATGCCGGTGATCGCTTCCGTGACCGGATGCTCGACCTGCACGCGCGTGTTCATCTCGATGAAGAAGAACTCGTCGTTCTCGTACAGGAACTCGAACGTGCCCGCGCCGCGATAGCCGATCCGGCGGCACGCGTCGGCGCAGCGCTCGCTGATGCGGGTCAGCGCGCGCTGGTTCAAGCCGGGCGCCGGCGCTTCCTCGATGATCTTCTGGTGGCGGCGCTGCATCGAGCAATCGCGCTCGAACAGATGCACGGCGTTCTTGTACTCGTCGGCCAGCACCTGGATCTCGATGTGGCGCGGGTTGACGAGGTACTTCTCCATGTAGACCATCGGATTGCCGAACGCCGCGCCCGCCTCGGCGCGGGTCAGCGTCACGGCCGGGACCAGCGCCGCCTCCGTGTGCACGACGCGCATGCCGCGCCCGCCACCGCCGCCGGCCGCCTTGATGATCACCGGATAGCCGACGGAGCGCGCGATCCGCACGATTTCCTTGGGGTCGTCCGGCAGCGCGCCCTCGGAACCCGGGCACGCACGGCACGCCTGCCTTGGTCATCGCCGCCTTGGCGCTCACCTTGTCGCCCATCAGCCGGATCGTGTCCGGCCGCGGACCGATGAACACGAACCCGGACTTCTCGACCTTCTCGGCGAAGTCCGCGTTCTCGGACAGGAAGCCATAACCCGGATGGATCGCCTGCGCGTCGGTCACCTCGGCCGCCGCGATGATCGCCGGCACGTGCAGGTAACTCTGCGCCGATGGCGGCGGCCCGATGCAGACCGACTCGTCCGCGAGCCGCACGTACTTGGCGTCGCGGTCGGCCTCGGAGTGGACGACCACCGTCTTGATGCCCATCTCGCGGCAGGCGCGCTGGATGCGCAGCGCGATCTCGCCGCGGTTGGCGATCAGGACCTTGTCGAAGAGTTTGTCGGCCGCCTTGGCGACCGCGGCTTTGGTGAGGGCCACGTGGTTCAGCTCTGGACGGACGGTGGCGCGGACCGGGCGCGGACGCGCGCTCCGCGTGAGGCGATCATCGGGTCAGACGATCACGAACAGCGGCTGGCCGAACTCAACCGGCTGGCCGTTCTCGGTCATGATCGACTTCACGACGCCGGCCTTGTCGGCCTCGATCTCGTTCATGAGCTTCATCGCCTCGATGATGCACAGCGCCTGACCCTCCGCCACCGTGTCGCCCACCTCGACGAACGGCTTCGCGCCCGGCGTCGCGGAGCGATAGAACGTGCCCACCATCGGACTCTTCACGAGATGGCCCTCGATCGCCGGCGGCGCGGGATCCGCCGCGGCGGGCGGCGGCGCGACTGCGGCGGCCGGAACGGCCACGACCTGCGGTGCGGCGGCGACGGGCAACGCACCCGCGCCCTGGGTTCGCGTGATCCGGACGCGCTCCTCGCCTTCCTGGATTTCGAGCTCCGCGATGCCGGACGTCTCGACGAGCTCGATGAGCGTCTTGAGCTTGCGTAGATCCATGGCCCATCACCCCTTCAGGCGGAACCCGTCCGCGCGTACTTCGGGCGGCGGAGCGAATCCCGGCAATCGTTCGTGGCGCGTTTCGCGCGACGCTCCCGCGGATTCGCGAAGCTCGAGCGGAACGCGGCGGATGCACCAGCGGAATGTGGCGTGACTGCGGCAACCGGGAGACCGTTCGACCCCCGGCCGTGCAATGTGAGCGGAGTTTGCAGCCGATGCCCGCGAGTTGTCCAGAGTTGCGCAACGTTCCGCGAAGTGGTAGGGCCGGAAGCCCGGTGCTGCAACGCGTGCGGAACTGCAGTCCCGGGGCACCACGTCGCCGTCCGGAGACAGGTGCGCCAGACCGTCCAGGGGGCACGACAGGCAACCGGAGGGTCCGGTCACTCGCCCAAGGCCGGCAGGATCTTGGGCGCCACGACGCCTCGTCCTGGCGCAACAATGCCCGCGGATCACAGCAATTGCTTGACGATCGACTCCAGTTTGTCGGGCTTGAGGATGCCAAGCTGCGTGTGGACGAGCGCGCCCTTGCGATCCAGCACGACGGTGAAGGGGAGCGCCATCATCGTGTTGCCCAGCGTCTTCGACAATTCCATCGCCCCGAACCCGCCGATGAGGGTCGGGTAATTGAGCTTGATCTCCTCGGCGAATTGCTTGACTTTGTCCGCCTGATCGACGGCGATGCCGACAAATTGCAGACCTTGTGGTCCCATTGCGGCCTGCGCCTTCATGAATTCCGGCATTTCCTCCCGGCAGGGCGCGCACCACGTTGCCCAGAAGTTGACGACGACGACCTTGCCGCGCCACTCGTCGATCCGGCGTTCCCTGCCTTCCGGATCGGGCAGCGCAAGCCCCGCGATCGCCGCCCCCGCCGCAGCGGCTTCGCTCGTCGCCGCGACCGGGGCGGACGCAGGCGCGGGGGCGTCCTGGCGCGTGCCGACGTAGAGTCCCGCCGCCAGCGCCGCCAATGCAACGCCCGCGACCAGTATCCAGCGCGACATCCGGCTACCCATGTTCGATGCCCTCGAGTTGAGTCCGCAGGGTGGCAGGCGCCCGGGCGGGGCGCCGTCCGCGTGCGGCTAGTTGAACCAGCGTTTCTTGCGCGGGTGCGCTTCCACGACGGCGCCCGGCGTCTTGCCGGCGCCGGGCCACAGCAGCGTGACCTTCTGCCGGTTTTCCGGGTAACAGACGCCCAGGTCCGCGCAGCCCTGCGAGTCGGCCGCGATGACGATGGATTGCCCGGCCGCGACGTTGGGGACCGCCAAACGCACGACGACGTCGCCGCGATAGGTCTCGACGCGGCCGAAGAACGCATCCTCCTTCACCTTGCCGGGCGGCAGCGCCGGCGCGGTGCCCGCGGCGCCCAAGGGTTCCACGGCGAACCTGAGCTTGTCGCGATACAGGTAGTACCCGTCCTCGACGGCGAAGCGCGCCTCGATCGTGCGGTCGTCGAGCGCGCGGGCGGAGAAGCGGAACGCCTCCTCCGGGGGCAACAGCTTGGGCTCCGCGGCCGCCCCGGTGGCAGCCCAGAGCGCACCGGCCAGTGCGGCGGCGAGCCACGCCCGGACCGGCGCTTCAGCGCGGCGCGGTTTCGGCGGCGATCCAGTCGAGATAGGCGGGCAGGCCATGGGCAATCGGAATGGCGATGATCTCGGGCACGTCGTAGGGGTGGGCGGCGACGATCGCCGCCTCGAGCGCGGCGTAATTCCCGGCGCGGGTCTTGATCGCGAGCGGAACTTCGCGTGCAGTTTCGATTTCCCCGCGCCAGTGATACATTGACTCGACGGGCGCCCCGATGTTCACGCAGGCAGCGAGCCGTCCAGCCAAGAGCGCCTCGGCCAAGGCTCGCGCAGCGGCAAGGTCGGGCAAGGTCGTCAGAACCAGGAGCGCGGCGTCCGGCAAGGAGATTCCATGCGTTTCGTCGTACTCGTGATTCTACTGGCTTTCCCGGCCGCGGACCTCTACGTGACCGCGCGGCTCGCCCAGTGGACGGGCATTCCGCTCTGGGCCTGGCTCGGCTGCTCGTTCCTGGCCGGCCTCGTGTTGCTGCGCAACGAACGAATGGCGTTTCGGATGCGCACCGTCGCCGCGCTGCACGGCGAGCAGGCGCTGCTCCGAGGACTGCTGGACAGCGGCCGCAAGGTGCTGGCCGGGTTCCTGCTGATTCTCCCCGGCCTCGTGTCCGACCTCATCGCGCTCACGCTGCTCGCGCTGCCGCTCAACGTCGGCAACGCATTCGGCCCGCAACCGGCCGCGGCCGGACGCTGGCGTGCGCCGAACGGCAACGCCGACACGATCGACGGAGACTTCCGCCGCATAGACTGAGCGTCCGCAAAAGGCGTCCGGAGTGCCTGTGGATGACGTGAAGTCGGCGTACGCGCCTTTTGCGGCCGGCACTTCAACTACGAAGTCAGCCGCCCGCATGACACTCGTTTCTGCCAGCCTTTGGAGGTGGCCGTCGCCGGGCCGCCCCAAGGCGGCCACCTGACTTCGCATTTGCGTTACCGGCCGCAAAAGGCGCAACGCTGGCCTTACTTCATCCACCGGCTCCACGGACGCCTTTTGCGGACGTTGCCTACCGCATCCGGTCGATAACGGTCGGTTCGGCCTTGCCCGCGCGGCGCTTCGCCCAGACCAGCATGACCACGCCGATCAGCATCATCGGCAGCGACAGCCACTGGCCCATCGTGAGGCCACCCGCGAGCAACCCCAGGAACACGTCCGGCTCGCGCGCGAACTCGGCGATGAAACGAAACGCGCCGTAGCCGATCAGGAACATCGCGGACACCGCGCCCATCGGCCGGGTGCGACTGGCGTACAGCCACAGCAGCACGAACAGCAACACGCCTTCAAGCCCGAACTGATAGAGCTGCGAAGGATGGCGCGGCTGCCCGTCGACCTGCGGGAACACCATCGCCCACGGCACGTCGGTGACGCGCCCGACCAGTTCGCCGTTGATGAAGTTGCCGAGGCGCCCGGCGGCGAGTCCCAGCGGAATCAGCGGCGCGACGAAATCGGTGACGTCGAGGAAACGCTTGCCGCGCAGGTGCGCGAACAGCCAGAGCGCGGCGAGCACGCCGAGAAAGCCGCCGTGGAAGCTCATGCCGCCCGCCCATACCTGGAAAATCTCCAGCGGATGCGCGAGGTAATACAGCGGCTTGTAGAACAGCACGTAGCCCAGGCGCCCGCCGAGGATCACGCCGAAGACGCCGTAGAACAGCATGTCGTCGACGTCGCGCGGATGCCAGCCGGTCAGGAGGTTGCGACGGGCGCGGACCTTCCCCAGCACGACGAACAGCACGAATCCCACGAGGTACATGAGGCCGTACCAGCGCACGGCAACCGGGCCGAGCTGGAGTGCGATGGGATCGAACTGCGGATGGACGAACATCGTTGAGCGCGAGCCTTGCGGTCTCTCTGGCGGCGGGAGCGCTGGAGGTGCGTTGCGCTAGAATCGGGCGATTATACAAACCGTGCGGCCGGAATTGCCGTGTCACCTGGGATCCACCATGTCATATAACCGCCGTTCCCGCCTGATCACGCAGGGCGTTGCCCGCTCGCCCAATCGCGCCATGCTCCGCGCCGTCGGCTTCGGCGACGGCGATTTCGAGAAGCCGATCGTCGGCGTGGCCAACGGCCACAGCACGATGAACCCGTGCAACGCCGGCATCCAGCCGCTGGTCGACCGCGCGATGGCCGCGCTGAAGGCCGAGGGCGCGATGCCGCAGGTATTCGGGGTGCCGACGGTGACCGACGGCATCGGCATGGGCACCGAGGGCATGAAGTACTCGCTGGTGTCGCGCGAGGTGATCGCCGACGCGATCGAGACGTCGGTCAACGGCCAGTGCATGGACGGCGTGCTCGTCGTCGGCGGCTGCGACAAGAACATGCCGGCCGGCATGATGGCGATGGCGCGGATGAACGTGCCCGGCATCTACGTCTACGCGGGCAGCATCAAGCCCGGCAAGTGGAAGGGTCAGGACCTGACGGTCGTGTCGGTGTTCGAGGCGGTCGGTGCGTTCGCCGCGGGCAAGCTCTCGCAGGAGGACTACGACGGGATCGAACACAACGCGTGCCCGACCGTCGGCGCGTGCGGTGGCATGTTCACGGCGAACACGATGTCGTCGTCGTTCGAGGCGCTCGGGATGAGCCTGCTGGGTTCGTCGCAGATGGCCTCCCCCGACCCGGAGAAGGCCGACTCCGCCGCGGCGTCGGCGCGCGTGCTGGTCGAGGCGATCAAGAGCAATCTGAAGCCGCGCGACATCATCACGAGGAAGTCGATCGAGAACGCGATCGCGCTGGTGATGGCCACCGGCGGCTCGACCAACGCGGTGCTGCACTTCCTGGCGATCGCTTCGGCGGCCGAAGTGGAATGGACGATCGACGACTTCGAGCGCGTGCGGCAGAAGGTGCCCGTGCTGTGCGACTTGAAGCCCTCCGGCAAGTACGTGGCCGTCGACTTCCATCGCGCGGGCGGTGTGCCGCAGGTGCTCAAGATGCTGCTGAAGGCGGGGCTGCTGCACGGCGACTGCATGACGATCACCGGCCGCACGATGGCCGAGGAGCTCGCGGACGTGCCGGATGTGCCGCGCGCGGACCAGGACGTGATCCGCCCGTTCGACCGGCCCATGTACGCGCAGGGCCATCTCGCGATCCTGAAGGGCAACCTGGCCCCCGAAGGCTGCGTGGCGAAGATCACCGGCCTCAAGAACCCCGTCATCACGGGTCCCGCCCGCGTGTTCGATTCCGAGCCGCTGGTGATGGACGCGATCATGGCGAAGCAGATCAAGGCCGGCGACGTCGTCGTCATCCGCTACGAAGGCCCGAAGGGCGGACCTGGCATGCAGGAGATGCTGGCGCCCACGTCCGCATTGATCGGGCAGGGCCTGGGCGAATCCGTGGGCCTGCTGACCGACGGCCGCTTTTCCGGCGGCACGTGGGGCATGGTCGTGGGCCACGTCGCGCCGGAGGCGTACGTGGGCGGCACGATCGCGCTGATCGAGGAAGGCGATTCGATCACGATCGACGCGCACCGGCAGCTCATCGAGCTCAACGTGCCCGACGCCGAGATCGCGCGCCGGCGCGCCGCATGGAAGCAGCCGGCGCCGCGCTACACCCGCGGCCTGCTCGGCAAGTACATGCGGATCGTTTCGAGCGCCAGCAAGGGCGCCGTCACCGACGTCTGATCCCGACGGCGCGCCCCGCCGCCGGTCCCTCGCGGAAGGGGGCTGGCGCCGCGCGGGTCGCCGGGCCCACCGATGTTGCGCACGATCGATATCCTCGAACACGCCATGCACCTACTTCGTTCCCTGCATCTCCCATTGATCGCGGCTGCGGTGTTCACCGGCGCCTGCGCTACCCCCGCCCCGCCGCCGGCGGCCCCGACGAGCGCACCCGCGCGGGCGACGACGCCGGCGCCGGCGCCGGCTACCCGCGGCCGCCCCTGCGCAGGCCGCCGCAACAGCGGCGCCCGTCGCTGCGGCACCGGCAGCCGCGCCACCCGCCGCGCCTGCCGGCGCCGGCGCGGTCGTGAACCCGGGCTTCGAGTCGCCGGTGCGTGGAACGCGCGGCGACCCCGAGGGCTGGTTCACATTCCAGCACGCGGGCAACGCGTCGTATCGCTACGTCGTCGACAGCGACGCGCCGCATTCCGGTGCCGCGAGCCTGCGCATCGACAACATCGGTCCCGAGCCCTACGGCGCCATCGCGCAGGTGTTCGTCGGGCAGCAGCACGCCGGCAAGACCGCGCGGCTGACCGGCTGGCTGCGCACGAAGGACGTCGCCGACGCCGGGGCCGGGCTCACGCTGCTCGCGTTGCAGAGCGGCAACACCGTCGCTTACAACTTCATGTACGACGCGCCCGCCAAGGGCACCACCGGCTGGACGCGCTACACGATCACGATGCCGGTGCCCAAGGGCACCGACCGCGTCGAGATCGGCGCGATGCTGCGCGGCCGCGGCTCGCTGTGGTTCGACGACGCCGTGCTGGAATTCGTCACGCCGTAGGCGTCGCCACGGCCCCCGCGGGAGCACCGGATGCTGTATTGGGCTTGCCTGGCCGGCGCGATCGCGCTCGAGATCGCCGGCACCGTGTCGATGAAGCTGTCGCAGGGCTTCACGCGCACGCTGCCGTCGGTGCTCATCTTCGTCTTCTACAGCGCGTCGTTCGCGCTGATGACCGTCGCGGTCAAGAAGATCGACATGTCCGTCTCCTATGCGATCTGGTCGGGCGTCGGAACGTCGGCGATCGCCGTGATCGGCGTCCTCGCGTTCCGCGAATCGCTGACGGCCGTGCAGGTTGCGAGCATCGCGCTCATCATCGCCGGCGTCGTGGGCCTGCGGGCGGGGGCCGCATGAGCGCGCCGGGCCGTCCCAAGCGCGAATACCGAAGTGCGCAGCACGAAGGTGGCCAGTGAGCGCGCCGGGCCGTCCCAAGCGCGAATACCGAAGTGCGCAGCACGAAGGTGGCCAGTGAGCGACGCCGCGCCACGCCCGCTGTCCGCGTCCGCGCAACGCGTCCAGGACGCGCTGGATGCGGCCGGCGTTCCGGCGCGGATCGTCGAGTACGACGTGCCCGCGCGCACGTCCGCCGAGGCCGCGCAGGTGCTGGGTTGCACGGTCGGACAAATCGCGAAGTCGCTCGTGTTCCGCGCCGCATCGGGCGCACCGGTGCTCGTGATCGCCAGCGGTGCCCACCGCGTCGACGAGGCGAAGGTCGCGGCCCTCGTGGGCGAGCCGATCGGACGGGCAGACCCTGCATTCGTACGCGCGGCGACCGGCTACGCGATCGGCGGCATCCCCCCGCTCGCGCATGTGCAGCCCTTGACGCCGATCGTCGACCGCAATCTCCTGCAGTACGAAACTGTTTACGCGGCAGGTGGCACGCCGCACGCGATGTTTCCGATGGCCCCTGCCGACCTGGTCAGCGTAGCCGGCGGGACGGTCGCGGACGTCGCGGCAAACACCGGCTGAGCGTTGCGGAACCGCATGGTCAGAACTGCGTCGTCCCCGCGCAAGCGGGGACCCGGAGTCGCGCGGGGAAAGTCGCCGGGTCCCCGCTTGCGCGAGTGACCACGGGAGTCTTGTGAGCGCCGTTGCCCAATTCGACAGACATCGGTAGGAGAGCCTTGCGATGGACCGCCGCACGTTCTTGCTCGCCGGGTCGGCGGCACTCGCCGGCGGATGCGTCTCGGTGCCGGGTACCGCGGGTCCGCCCGCGCCCGCGCCGGTGTTCCGCGTCGGCGACCGCTGGGTCTACCACTGCTCGGACGGCTTCCGCGTACGGGTGACGTGGGTCGAGACGCACGAGGTCACCGGGATGGACCCGCAGGGAATCGACGTGCGCGTGACGATCGTCGGCGAGACGATGAACTACCAGCGAATGGAGCGCCTGCTGTCGCCGGGCATCGTGAAGTTCGGTTCGGTCTACGACCCCGCCGAGACGCGGCAGTTCGAGCCGCCGCTGATGCGCTACCAGTTCCCGCTGACGCCCGGCGCGACATGGAACCAGCAATTGCGCAACCGCGACCCCTCCACCCAGCTCGTCAGCACGGTGGGCCGCTTCGTTCGCGTGGGCGGCTACGAGAAGGTCACCGTGCCGGCCGGCACGTTCGACGCAATCGCGATGCGCATCCTGATGAGCGTGGACGACAACAATCCGTTCCGCTGGCCGACCAACGCCAATTACGTCGTCTGGTGGTCGGAGCAGGTCGGCGCCTCCGTGCGCGAGACCAGGTACGCGACATATCGGGAGCGCGGCGACGGACGCGACGCGATCGAGATCCGCGCGCAGAACACGACGATCGAGCTTGCGTCGTGGTCCCGCGCGCAGGGGTAGCGCCGGCCATCGGGGTCAGCGCATCGCTACGATCGCGATCGCGCCACGGCCAAAGGTGCGGTCCGCATCGATGCGCCGATCCCAATGGCTCGATTGCGGCGAACCCGGTTGCCGTCAGGGGCGCGCGCCGTAGGGTCCCTGCGGCGCACCGGACATCGGTCCCGCGGTCACCGACCCCTGCACCCGCCAGGGGTCTTCCTGCGCCGCCGGCTTGGCGCGTTGTTCCGGCTCGCGCGGCATCTCGTGGCTGCATGCGGCGAGTGCTGCGACCAGCACGGCGGCAAAGGTCGATCTGGCGATGTGCACGGAACTTTCGTATCGCGGTTGCGGGACAGGCCGCGCGTTCGATTCTACCGGGCGGGCATGAGACAGACGTTGCAATCGGTCGAAGGTCCGGCCGGGCGGGCGCAAGTTCGACGTCATGATCGGCGGGGCCCTGCGCCCGGCCGCGCCTTCGCGGCCCGGCGCTTCGCCGGCGCGCGGCTGGCGCTGCGCAATGCGGCGGCGAGCGCGAGACGCAGCCACTCGCGCATTTCCACCGGGCTTTCCAGCGCCTCTTCGGGCAAGCGGCAATACGACGTCACCTGCACGTCGCCTTGTTTCGTCGCGTAGCGGAAGGGCTCGAGGCCCAGGTCGGTGAACGCGGCACGCGTACCGTCGTCCGTCTTGAGGTACACGGTGTCGGCGACGACGATCGCGACGATCATCCCGTCGACGTAGAGGCCATGACCTCCGAACATCGGCCGCGCGGTCACGGCGCCCGCCGGCCGCATCAGGTCCAGCACGTGGTCGATGAAGGCGCGCGAGTTCGCCATCGGCGTGGAACGCGCGGCTACAGTTCCAGCCGCTGCCAGATCGTCGTGGTCAGGCCCGCGGTGTTGAGCGTGTAGAAGTGCAGCCCCGGCGCGCCGCCTTCGAGCAGCCGCGCGCACAGGTCGGTGACGACGTCGAGCCCGAACGCGCGCACCGATGCCGTGTCGTCGCCGTAGCTCTCGAGCTTGCGCCGGATCCAGCGCGGAATCTCCGCGCCGCAGGCGTCGGAGAAGCGCGCGAGCCGGCTCGAGCTCGCGATCGGCATGATGCCCGGCACGATCGGCACCGTGAGCCCGCGCGCAGCGCACGCGTCGACGAAGTGCCAGTACGCATCCGGATTGAAGAAATACTGCGTGATCGCGGAGTCCGCGCCGGCGCGCACCTTTCGCTCGAAGTGGTCGAGGTCCTCCTGCGGCGTGCGCGCCTGCGGGTGGTACTCCGGATAGCATGCGACGTCGACGTGGAACAGGTCGCCCGTCTCCTCGCGGATGAACGCGACGAGGTCGCTCGCATGGCGGAACTCGCCGGCGTCCGCCATGCCCGAGGGCAGATCCCCGCGCAGCGCGACCACGTGCCGGATGCCGGCCCCGCGGTATTGGGCGAGCACGTCGCGCAGCGACTCGCGCGAGCCGCCGATGCACGAAATGTGCGGCGCCGCCGGCACGCCTTCGTCGCGGATCTCGAGCACCGTGGCGAGCGTGCCTTCGCGCGTGGAACCGCCCGCGCCGAACGTCACCGAGCAGAACGCGGGCTTCAGTTGCGCGAGCTGCGCGCGCGTGGCGCGCAGCTTGGCGAAGCCTTCGGGCGTCTTCGGCGGGAAGAACTCGAGGCTGCAGACGGGATGGGCTAGGCGCATGGCGCGAGTTCAGTCCTTCTTCGGCACGAGCAGCGACGACAGCGCCCACGAGATGATGGAAAAGACGATCGCGCCGAACACGCCGGACCAGAAGCCATCGACATGGAAGCCCGGCATGAACGACCCGACCGCCCAGAACAGCAGGCCGTTGATCACGAAGATGAAGAGGCCCAACGTCAGCAGCGTCACCGGCAGCGTGAGCAGCACGAGCACGGGCCGGATCAGCGCGTTGACGAGCCCCAGGACCACCGCGACGATGAGCGCGGTCATGAAGCTGTCGACGTTGATCGACGAGAACACATAGGGCAGCGCGAGCAGCGCGACCGCGTTGATGATCCAGGTTAAGAGCAGGCGCACGATGGGTCTCCGGTCGTCAGGGGTCGCGGTCAGCGGCGCGTGCCGTCGACGTAGGGCTTCAGCGCAGCATACAGCGTGGCGCTCACCGGCGCGGGGACGCCCGACTCCGCCGCCATTCGCGCGACGGCGCCCGACAGCCATGGCGCCTCGAGGCGGTTGCCGGCGACGAGGTCGTTCAACAGCGACGAGCGCATCTGCGCCGGCAGGCCGTCGACGAACGCGGTCTGCGTGCTCACGTAGTCGTCCGCGAGCGCAACGCCGCGCGCGCGTCCGAGTGTCCACGCTTCGGTCAGCGCCGCGAGGAACGCGGCGCGCAGGTCCGGGTCGCCCCGCACGACGCCCACCGGCTGCCGCGCGACGGCCGTGCATCCGGACATCGCGGCCAGGAAGCAGAATTTTTCCCACAACGCGCGCCGGATGTCCGCGGCACGTTCCGCGTCGATTCCCGCCGCTGCGCACGCCTCGCAAAACAGCGCGGCGGCTTCGGCGTTGCCCTCCGCGAACGCGCCGACGACGAGCCGCGCCATCGTGCCCGTGTGGGCGACGATTCCGGGCGCGCGAATGGTCGCCGCGATGTACGCGACGCCGCCTTGCACCCGCCCGGATCCGACGATCTTCCCCACCAGGTCCGTCGCATCGACGCCGTTCTGGAACGGGATCACGACGCCGCCTTCCGCGACCAGCGATGCGACAGCCCGCGTCGCCGCCTCGACGTCCCACAGCTTGACGCACAGCATCACGACGTCGACCGGCGCCAGTCCCGAAGGATCGTCGGTGAACGTCGCATTGCGGATCGTGGCCGCGCCGTTCGCGCTCTCGAGTGCGAGTCCCCGTTCGCGCATCGCCGCGAGATGCGCACCGCGCGCGACGAACGTGACGTCGTGGCCCGCCTGCGCGAGACGGCCGCCGAAGTAACCGCCGACGCCGCCGGCGCCGATCACCGCGATGCGCATGGGGCTTCCCTTTTCGTCAGTTGGCATTCATGAAATTCCCGCTGCACCGGGACGCCGTGGAAAGCGCGTTCCGCCCTCCAGTGCCTCGGCAATACCTCGTGCCGCAAAACGACCGTGCGCGGCAAGGGAGGCTCTGCGAAGGCCGTGCCTTCGGACGACGCGCACGCAGGGAGCCGCACGACACTCGTTTTTCGTCGCCTTTGCTGGTGGCCGCCGCCTTGGTTGCCAGCTTGGCCGCCCCGGGGCGGCCACCAGATTTCGAGCGTTGCAGTGCCGGTGTGCAAAAGGCGCACCATCGGCTTCACGTCATCCACGGACCCGACGGAGGCCTTTTGCGGACGTTCCCTAGTACCGGTACGTGTCCGGCTTGAACGGACCGGCCTTGGTGACGCCGATGTAGCGCGCCTGCTTGTCCGAAAGCTCGGAGAGCATCGAGCCCAGCTTCGACAACTGCAGCCGCGCGACCTTCTCGTCGAGGTGCTTCGGCAGCACGTACACGCCGACCGGATACCTGTTGCCGCCCGCCTGCGCGTCGGCCCACAGCTCGATCTGCGCCATCACCTGGTTGGCGAACGACGAACTCATCACGTACGACGGATGACCGGTGCCGCAACCGAGGTTCACGAGGCGACCCTCGGCGAGCAGGATGATCCGCTTGCCGTCCGGGAAGATGATGTGGTCGACCTGCGGCTTGATGTTGTCCCACTTGTACTGCTTGAGCGACGCGACGTCGATCTCGTTGTCGAAGTGCCCGATGTTGCACACGATCGCCTGGTCCTTCATGCGCTTCATGTGTTCGTGCGTGATGATGTCGATGTTGCCGGTGGCGGTCACGAAGATGTCGGCCTTGTCCGCCGCGTAGTCCATCGTGACGACGCGGTAGCCTTCCATCGCCGCCTGCAGCGCGCAGATCGGGTCGATCTCGGTGATCCACACCTGCGCCGACAGCGCACGCAGCGCCTGCGCGGAGCCCTTGCCCACGTCGCCGTAGCCCGCGACGACCGCCACCTTGCCGGCGATCATCACGTCGGTCGCGCGCTTGATGCCGTCGACCAGCGATTCGCGGCAGCCGTACAGGTTGTCGAACTTCGACTTCGTGACCGAGTCGTTGACGTTGATCGCCGGAAAGCCGAGCTTGCCTTCCTTGTGCATCGTGTACAGCCGCTTGACCCCCGTCGTCGTCTCCTCGGTGACGCCGCGGATGCCGGCTTTCACGCGCGAGTAGAACGTCGGGTCCTTCGCGAGCCTCGCCTTGATGGCGGCGAACAGCGATTCCTCTTCCTCGCACGTCGGGTGCGAGATGCACGCGGTGTCGGTTTCCGCCTGCGTGCCGAGGTGGACGAGCAGCGTGGCATCGCCGCCGTCGTCGAGGATCATGTTCGGGCCGGTGTGGCCCTGCCACTCGAAGATGCGGTGCGTGTAGTCCCAGTACTCGGCGAGCGATTCGCCCTTGAAGGCGAACACCGGCGTGCCCTCGGCCGCGATCGCGGCGGCGGCGTGGTCCTGCGTCGAGTAGATGTTGCACGAGGCCCAGCGCACGTCGGCGCCCAGCGCCTGCAGCGTCTCGATCAGCACGGCGGTCTGGATCGTCATGTGCAGCGAGCCGGCGATGCGCGCACCGCGCAGCGGCTGCTGCGGCGCGAACTCGTCGCGGATCGCCATGAGCCCTGGCATTTCCGTCTGCGCGATCGCGATTTCCTTGCGGCCCCATGCGGCGAGCGCGAGGTCGGCGACCTTGAAGTCGGTGAAGTTCTTCGCGAAGTTCTTGGTTTCGGATGCGGCGTTCATGCGTCACTCCTTGTCGAGCGACTCGCCTTGCATACGGGATGCCTCGGGCATTCGTGCGAACGCCGGCTCGTCATCCCGCGAGCGAATCGCGGTTCAACGAGCGCAGTTGCGGGAGGTCGTGCACCCCGAGCCTGGCAGCCTGGCGGGTCCTTTGGGCCGGACCGGCGGCTGTTGCAACGCTCCTCGGGGCAGGTCGCGCATTTTACCGCATCGGGGCCCGGGATCAACGCGTCCGGCGAACCCGGGCCGGCGGGAGTTCGAGCGGCGCCCCGGCGGGCACGAGCGCATCGGCGGCCTCGAACAGCGCGTTGGACAGGCTCGACTCGCGGCGGTAGAACCCCTCGGTATGGAATGTCTCGGCCAGTTCGAAGTGCTCGTAGTCGAGATGGTGGAGGAATTCGTGCACGACGGTACGGACGAACGAGCGGAACGCGACGACCTGCTTCTTCTGCGCCGTCCGCATCCACACGGTGATCCGCGCTCGGTCGAGTTCCTCGTCGGGCTCGTACAGGCCGTGCAGTTCACCATCGAGGTCGGACGGGCGGACGGCCAGCACCCGCATGTCGATCGGCGGTACCGCGAAGCCGGCGACGAGCGCATCGACCAACGCCTGCGACGCGCGCTGAACGTCCGCGCGCGCGCCGCGGGCCAGGCCGTCGCCGATGGCGACGACCGGCGCGGCGGGAACGCCGGCAGGCAGGTCGACCGCGCCGATCTCGTCGCTCCGGCGATAGATGGCCTGGCGCGCGGGAGACAGGCGGGCGTAGTACGCGAAGGGCATGCGGGGGCCGCTTCTCGGTGGGAACTGCACGATGCCGGGTCGCGCGGCGGAATGCAACGGCCGACGGTCGCACCGGGGGTTCCGCGGGCGGCGCGGCGGCCCGGTACGGGCGGTGTCCCCGTCGTGGATCGGGGGGAAGGGCGCCGATCGCCAACGGCGACGGGCAGGATACGGGAGAGGGCATGGCATGGCGCCGAATGCGTGGCGCCAGATGAAAGGGGACCAATGCAAAGGGCCGCCCGCAGGCGGCCCTCCTCGGGAATGCCCGGGCGCCAAGGCGCCCGCGCGTTCTCAGTTCTTCTTGATCTTCTCGAGCATCTTGAAGATGCCCTTCGGCGCACCGACGAACATGCGCTTGAAGGTCTTGGGCAGGCAACGCCGCTCGAGGGTGTTGCGACGGGTGCGGGAACGTTCGGCCATGGTGGCTCCTGACGGGTTTGAGTGCGGAAATCGGGATGCTTGCGCGGGTTGGCGGCACCGGACCGGCAGCCGCCGGACCAACCCCCTCTACCCATGAGCGCCGGGCGCGCCGGGGCGCGCTTTGGCGCGCTTTGGCGTACTACCCGCAAGCCTCTAGAAAACCCAGTATTTTACCGTAGTCTGGGCTTCCTTGCCCAGGAAGTCCCGGTAGGACGTCCGCAAGGCCGGGGAAACCTTCACTTCGTAGCGAACGGTGCGCGCCGGCGACACGGGCGGTTGCCCGGGCGGTGCCGCCCACGTGAACTCCAGCGCGCCCGGGCCGGGCTCCCCGGCGCGGAACCGGAAGGCGGTGGTATCGCCGACCCCGAGCAGTCCAGGCGGCTTGGGCGCGGGCGTGTAGTCCGGGCCGCCGATCAGCGAAAGGTTGGGGGTTGCGGACACGAGCACCCAGCCGTAGCCGTTGGACGGGTCCGGGGGCAGGCTCACGACCAGCGGCGAGCCGCTGCGCAGCTCGACGCTGCCGCCGTCGGCAGGCGCCGCCACCCCGTCGCGTTCGAGCGAGGCACAACCCGCGGCCAGCAAGACCAGCGGCAACAGCGCGAAGCGGCGATCCATGCGTACTCTCCTATTCGACCGTGACGTCGTAGCGGACCGTCTCGACGATCTTGCCATCGGCGCGGCTGCGCTTCGACAACTGCAGTGCAACCTTGCCCGGCTGCTCCGCCCGGAAGCGGAAGATACTGTACCCGCCCGCGCGAACATCGAAGGCGTTCACGCCCTTGCCGACGTAAATCCGCTCGCCGATCTGCGCGAACGTCGGAGCCACCTTCGTCTCCATCTCCCAGCCGGTCTCGAACATGCCCTGCAGGTCGAGCACGAGCTTCAATTCTCCGCCGCGCTGCACCGTGTACCTGCCGCCATTCATTGCGTTCGTGAGTTCGACGCCCGGGATCGTATTCGCCTGGAACCCGGCGGGCGGCTGGGCCGACGGCGGTTCCGTGGAAGCCGGTGCGGCGGGCGCCGATGCCGGGGCCATCGTCGCCGGCGCTGCGCAGGCCGTCAGGAGAAGCGCGGCGAACGCGGCGAACGTCCCCCGCATCACTTGATCCCGGCCGCCTCGCGCAGAACCTGCGCGCGGTCGGTGTTCTCCCACGTGAACTCGGGCTCGTCGCGCCCGAAGTGACCGTACGCCGCGGTCTTGAGGTAGATCGGCCGCAGCAGGTCGAGCATGCGGATGATGCCCTTCGGGCGAAGGTCGAAGTGCGCGCTCACGAGTTCGGCGATCTTCTCGTCGGGGATCCTGCCCGTGCCTTCCGTGTAGATCGTCACGTTCATCGGCTTCGCGACACCGATCGCGTACGCGACCTGCACCGTGCATTGGCGCGCGAGCCCCGCCGCGACGATGTTCTTCGCGACGTAGCGCGCCGCGTACGCGGCCGACCGGTCGACCTTCGACGGATCCTTGCCCGAGAACGCGCCGCCGCCGTGCGGTGCCGCGCCGCCGTACGTGTCGACGATGATCTTGCGGCCGGTGACGCCGGCATCGCCATGCGGGCCGCCGATCTCGAAGCGCCCGGTCGGATTCACGAGGAAACGCGTGTCACGCAGCATGTGCGCGGGAATCACGGGCTTGATGATCTCCTCGATCACCGCCTCCGCGAGCTTGTCCTGCTTCTCGTTCATCGACGGGTGATGCTGCGTCGACAGCACGACGGTCTCGACCGACTCGGGTTTCCCGTCGACGTAGCGCACCGTCACCTGGGACTTCGCGTCGGGCCGCAGGAACGGCAGGCGCCCGTCGCGGCGGACCTCGCTTTGCCGCTGCACGAGCCGGTGCGCGTAGTAGATCGGGTAGGGCATCAGCGACGGCGTCTCGTCGCACGCGTAGCCGAACATCAGGCCCTGGTCGCCGGCACCCTGGTTCAGGTAGTCGTCGGACGCGCGATCCACGCCCTGGGCGATGTCGGGCGACTGCCGGCCGTAGCAGACCATCACCGCGCAGCCGTCGGCGTCGAACCGCAGCTCCGGGTCGTTGTAGCCGATGGCGCGAATGGTCTCGCGCGCGACGCGGCCGTAATCGACGTTGGCCTTGGTGGTGATCTCGCCGGCCATCACGACCAGTCCCGTCGACACGAGTGTCTCGGCGGCGACCCGCCCCGTCGGGTCTTGCTCTAGAATCGCATCGAGCACCGCGTCGGAGATCTGATCCGCGACCTTGTCCGGATGTCCTTCCGACACCGATTCCGATGTGAACAGGAAATTGCTCATTCCAACTCCTTGGCGCGCCATGGGGCGCTTGGACTTTCGGCGCTTGGACGTCCCGCGCTCAGACTTCCGGCGCCCGGATTTCCGGCGCGCGGCGGGGCCTTGCGGCCGTCCGTCCTGTGCGCGCTGCACAAACGACTATTCTAACAGTTTGGTTCCGGCGGCCTTCACCGCGGGCAATGGCGCGCCGGACGCGGAACGGACGCGCGCATGACCCCCGACATCCTCCCTCCGACCAAGGCCACGATCGCGCGCGCGGTGGACCATCTGGCGCGCGGCGAACTGGTCGCGTTCCCGACGGAAACGGTCTACGGCCTGGGCGCCGACGCCGGCAACGCCGACGCCGTGCGCGCGATCTTCGCGGCCAAGGGACGCCCGGCCGACCATCCGGTCATCGTGCACGTGGCCGAGGCGCACGCCATCGCCTGGTGGGCCCGCGACGTGCCCGCCGCAGCGCAGCGTCTCGCCGCCGCGTTCTGGCCCGGTCCCCTGACGCTGATCCTGCCGCGCACCGCGCACGCGGCCGACGTGCTGACGGGCGGGCAGGACAGCATCGGCCTGCGCGTGCCGTCGCATCCGGTCGCGCGCGAGCTGCTGCGCGCCTTCGCGGCGGTGGGCGGCACCGGCATCGCAGGGCCGTCGGCCAACCGCTTCGGGCGCATCTCGCCGACGACGCCGCAGCACGTGGCCGACGACCTCCGCGACCGGGTCGCGCTGATCGTCGATGGCGGCGCGTGCGCAGTGGGCATCGAAAGCACGATCGTCGCATTCCGCGGCGGCGTGCCGGTGCTGCTGCGTCCCGGCGGCATCCCGGCGGAGGCGATCGAACGACTGCTCGGACGCGCGTTGCTTGCACCGGATGCCGCGGCGCCGCGCGCGTCGGGCACGCTCGCGTCGCACTACGCGCCGCGTACGCCGACGCGGCTCGTCGCCGGCGCCGGGTTCGCCGCGACGATCGCAACGCTGCCGCAACCCGTCGCCGTGCTGGCGCACGCGGCCGCAAGGCCGGCGCACTTCCACGGCGCGTGGCTCGCGGCGCCCGCGGATCCGGTCGCCTACGCGCACGATCTCTACGCGAGCCTGCGCACGCTCGACGCCGCGGGCGCCGCGACGATCGCCGTCGAACGCGTCCCCGACGCACCCGCCTGGGCGGCGGTGCGCGACCGCCTCGCCCGCGCGAGCCAGCCCGATGCGGACGACGACCGTGGCTGACGCCCTGCACGTCGCCGCGACCGTATGAGCACGCCGGGCCGTCCCAAGGGCCTCATTGCCCAATGCGCCGGAGTGCGAAGCACGAAGGTAGTCCAGTGACCGCGATGCTCAACGTCGTCGTCGCCTCCGATTCGTTCAAGGGCTCGCTCGCCGCGCCGGAGGTCTGCGCGGCGCTCGCGCGCGGCATCCTGCGCGCCGTTCCCGACGCGACCGTCGTCGCACGACCGATGGCCGACGGGGGCGAGGGCACGCTGGACGCGGTGCTCGCCGCCGTCGGCCGCGACGGCGAGCGGCACGCCCACGTGGTGGCCGGCGCCGACGGGAATCCGGTGCGCGCCGAGTACGGGCTCGTCGCGCATCCGCGTGGAACGACGGCGGTGATCGAGGTCGCGCAGGTGGTGGGCATCACGGACGAGCGTGCGCTGCGCATGGCGGTCGCGGACCGCTCCACCCGCGGCATCGGCGAACTGCTGGGCGTGCTGCTCGACCGGGGTGTGCGCCGCTTCATGATCGGCCTGGGCGGCAGCAGCACCAACGACGGCGGCAGCGGCCTCCTGACCGCGCTGGGCCTGCGGCTCGCGGACGCGCAACGGCGTCCGCTCGCGGCGACGCCGAACGCGCTCGCGCAACTCGCGCGTGTCGACGCGGCAGGACTCGATCCGCGCATCGCCGAATGCGACCTGCGCATCATGTCCGACGTCGACAATCCGCTGACCGGTGCGCTGGGCGCGACGGCGATCTTCGGACCGCAGAAGGGCGTGGCGGACGGCGACATCGCGACGCTCGACGCGATCATCGGACGCTTCGCCGACCATGCGGAACGCGCGGTCGGACGCCGCGTCGCGCACTCGCCGGGCGCGGGCGCGGCGGGCGGGCTCGGCTTCGCGCTCCAGCTCGTCGGCGGCACGTTCACGTCGGGCGCGGAGGTGGTCGCCGAGCTGATCGGACTCGATGCCGCGCTGGATGGGGCGGACTGGGCGATCACGGGCGAAGGCCGCAGCGACCGCCAGACGCTGCTCGCGAAGGCGCCGTTCGTCGTCGCGCGCCACGCGGCCGCGCGCCGCGTACCGGTCACGCTGATCTCGGGTGCGGTGGACGCGGCGGCGCTGCCCGAGCTCGGGCGCCATTTCGCCGGCTGCTTCGGGCTCCCGCACGGTCCCGCCACGCTTGGCGACTGCATGCGCGACGCCGCCGCGCTGCTGGCCGACCGCGCCGAGCAGGTGGCGCGCGTGTTCGCCGCCGGTCGCGCCGGCCCCGCGCGCGCGGCGAAGCAATCGTGAAATAATCGCCGCTCACAAGTCGAATGCCCCGCGGCCAGGGGCACCCCGCCGCGGATGAATGCCAATCTCTACTCGCTGTTCGAGCGCCACTTTCCGGAAGGCGCCGAGCAGCCGTTCCTCATCGTCCCCAACGGCCCGATCGTCCACTATGACGAGCTGGCCGCCGCGTCGGCACAGGTCGCGAACGCATTGGTCGCCGCCGGCTGCCGCCCCGGCGACCGCGTCGCGGCACAACTCGACAAGGATTGGCGCGTGCTCGCGCTGTACCTGGGCTGCCTGCGCGCCGGGCTCGTGTACCTCCCGCTCAACACCGGCTACCAGCGCAACGAGCTCGGCTACTTCTTCGGCGATGCGCAGCCGCGCGTCATCGTGTGCAACGCGGACCGGCTGGGCGTGATCGCCACGCTCGCCGCCGACGCCACGGTGCTCACGCTCCCCGAGCTCTTCGACCGCGCCGCCACGCAGCCGGCGACGTTCGACACCGTGATGCGCGGACCGGACGACCTGGCCGCGATCCTGTACACGTCCGGCACCACGGGCCGGTCGAAGGGCGCGATGCTGACGCACCGGAATCTCGCGTCCAACGGCCTCGCGCTGGTCGACATCTGGGGCTTCACGCGCGGCGACGTGCTGCTGCACGCGCTGCCCGTCTACCACGTGCACGGGCTCTTCGTCGCGACCCACTGCGCGCTGCTGTCGGGCGCGCGCATGCTGTGGCTGCCGAAGTTCGACGCCGCCGAAGTCGCGGCGCTGCTGCCGCACGCCACGGTGATGATGGGCGTGCCGACGTTCTACACGCGGCTCCTGACCGAGCCTGCGTTCGACCGCGACCGGTGCCGGACGATTCGTCTCTTCGTGTCCGGCTCCGCGCCGCTGCTGCCGGAGACGTTCGACGCGTTCCGCGAGCGCAGCGGGCAGGCGATCCTCGAACGCTACGGCATGACCGAGTCCGGCATGATCACGTCGAACCCGCTCGACGGCGCGCGCGTCGGCGGCACCGTGGGCATGCCGCTGCCCGGCGTCGAGGTGCGCATCGTCGGCGACGATGGAACGCCATGCGGCCCCGGCGCGATCGGCGTCGTGCAGATCCGCGGGCCCAACGTGTTCGCGGGCTACTGGCGCATGGAGGAAAAGACCCGCGAGGAGTTCACGCCGGACGGCTGGTTCCGCACCGGCGACCTGGGCGAGTGGGTCGCCGACGGTCCGGCGCGCGGCTACCTGCAGCTCGTCGGACGCGCGAAGGACCTCATCATCACCGGCGGCCTCAACGTGTATCCGAAGGAAATCGAGGAACGCATCGACCAGATGGACGGCGTCGAGGAGTCGGCGGTCATCGGCCTGCCCGACCCGGATTTCGGCGAGGCGGTCGCCGCCGTCATCGTCCCGCGCAGCGGACATGCGCTGACGGAGGCCGGCGTCATCGGCGCGTTGAAGGGCGAGATCGCGACGTTCAAGGTGCCGAAGCGCGTGTTCTTCACGACCGAGCTGCCGCGCAACGCAATGGGCAAGGTGCAGAAGGCGGCGTTGCGCGAGAAGTATTCTTCTGCCTGAGATCCCGGATTGTGTCGGCGGCCTCGGGCCGCGGCATCGACGCTGTTGGAGCGGCGTCGGGTGAAGCGATCGACGCCCCTCAACTGCGTCGATCCCGCGCGGACTCGCTTACGCTGTGCGGGCCGTTACTGCATCGGGACTCGGCCACGCTGCGCACTTCGCGATGCGTCGCTGAGGCAGCCAGCCGCACAGACACTCGTTCTTGCGTGGCATTTTTTGGCGGCCGGCGCCGGGCCGCCCCAAGGCGGCCGCCTGACTCTCGCATTTGCAGTACCGGCTGCAAAAGGCGCAACGCCGGCGTCACGTCATCCACGGATCCCACGGACGCCTTTTGCAGACGTTGCCGCACGGACGCCTTTTGCAGACGTTGCCTCTTACGCGCCCTTCGCCCCGTCCAGCGACGCGCGCCACTTCCCGAGCGCAAACGTGATGAGCGGCCACGACAGGATCGCGAGCGCGAGCGTCACGATCGTGCCCACCAGTCCGTTCGACCAGAAGATGCCCATGCTGCCGTTGGACAGCAGCATCGACTGCCGGAAGCTCGTCTCCGCCATGTCGCCCAGCACCAGGGCCAGCACCAGCGGCGCGAGCGGGTACTTCAGCTTCTTGAACACGTAGCCGACGACGCCGAACACCAGCATCATCCACACGTCGAACAGGTTGTTGTGGACCGTGTACGCGCCGATCGCGCAGATGACGACGATCACCGGCGCGATGATCGCGAACGGGATGCGCAGGATCGCCGCCCACCAGGGCACGGTCGTCAGCACGATGATGAGTCCGACGATGTTGCCGAGATACATGCTGGCGATGAGGCCCCAGACGAATTCCTTCTTCTCGACGAACAGCAGCGGCCCGGGCTGCAGGCCCCAGATCAGCAGTCCGCCCAGCAGCACGGCCGCGGTCGGCGACCCGGGAATGCCGAGCGTCAGCATCGGCAGCAGCGCACTGGTGCCCGCCGCGTGCGCGGCCGTTTCCGGCGCAACGACGCCTTCGATCTCGCCGTCGCCGAACTTCTCGCCGTTCTTCGAGAAGCGGCGCGCCATCCCGTAGCTCATGAACGACGCGGGCGTCGCGCCGCCGGGCGTGATGCCCATCCAGCAGCCGATGAGGCACGACCGCACCGACGTCATCCAGTAGGTCGGCAGCTTCTTCCACGTGCGCCAGACGATGTTGAAGTCGATCTTGGCGGGCTTGCCCTTGAACGACAGCCCTTCCTCCATCGTGACCAGGATCTCGCCCAGACCGAACAGACCGATCACCGCCACGAGGAAGTCGAACCCCTGCAGCAGTTGCGGCTGGCCGAAGGTCATGCGCAGCGTGCCGGTCACCGTATCGAGGCCCACGGCCGCGAGCGCGAAGCCCAGCATCATCGCGGCGATCGTCTTGGCCGGGGGCTCGCGGCCCATGCCGACGAAGCTGCAGAACGTCAGCAGCTGGATCGCGAAGTATTCGGGCGGCCCGAACTTGAGCGCGAACTTGGCGACCAGCGGCGCGAGGAACGTGATCAGCAGGACGGCGAACAGTGCGCCGACGAACGACGACGTGAACGCGGCGGTCAGCGCCTCCCCGGCGCGGCCCTGCTGCGCCATCGGGTAGCCGTCGAACGTGGTGGCCACCGACCATGGCTCGCCCGGTATGTTGAACAGGATCGACGTGATTGCGCCGCCGAACAGCGCTCCCCAGTAGATGCACGAGAGCATGATGATCGCCGACGTCGGCGGCATGGAGAACGTCAGCGGCAGCAGGATCGCGACGCCGTTGGCGCCGCCCAGCCCGGGCAGCACGCCGATCAGCACGCCGAGCAGGATGCCCACGAGCATGAAGATCAGGTTCTTCCACGTCAGCGCGACGGCGAAGCCCTGCATCAGGTTGCTGATTTCATCCACGCGTATTCCCCCGCCCTGACGTTATCGGCGCGACCCGGCTGTACGCCGGTTCCGCCGGCACAGCTCTCTGCCGCGGCACTGATGGCCCCGTCTCCGGGCGCGGGGTCCGGCGTCCGGCCCCGCGATCCCGCGTTCTAGAACCCCAGCATCCGCTCGAGCGGCCCTTTGGGCAGCGGCACGAGGAACCAGAGCTCGAAGAGCGCGAAGATCACCGACGGCACGGCGAGGCTCACCGCCAGCGTCGCCGGCCAGCGGTACTTTCCCTGGAGCCGCATGAAGGCGCCGATGTAGATCGCCGACGCCACGTAGATGCCGATGACGGCAACGGCGCCGACATAGACGATCGTCGGGATCAGCACCAGCAGCACGGGCTTCAACTCCTCCCGCTTGACGAACACACGGTCGGCGAGTGCCTTCCAGCGGAAGAGCGTCTCGCCGCCGATCCAGGCGCCGGCCAGCGTGAGGAGCCACCCGATGATGTTCGGGAAGTATCCTGCACGCGGACCGTCGTCTGCCCACTCGACGCCGACGCGATGGCTGTCGACGATCACGACGATGCCGATCGCCACGATGGCGAGCGCCACCACCAGTTCCATCGTGCGCGTCGCGATCGCGCCGGCCGGCAAGGGGGTCTTCGTCGCCATGGTTACTTGGCGATGAAGCCGGCTTCCTGCATCAGCGTCTTGTGCGTCGCCTCGGCCTTGGTCGCCCAGTCGACGTACTCCTTGCCCGTCATGAACGTGTTGTTGAACGCGGCCTCTTCGGTGAACTTCGTCCACTCCGGCAGCGCCCGCACCTTCTTGAAGAGGTCGATGTAGAAGTCGACCTGTTCCTGCGTGACGCCCGGCGGCATGAAGATCCCGCGCAGCATCAGGTACTCGACGTCGAGGCCCGCCGACTTGCAGGTGGGGATGTCCTGCCACGACTGCGTGGCCGTCACCTTCGCGGGATACGGCATCGCCTTGCTGTCGAACACGCACAGCGGTCGCAGCGTGCCGCCACGCCAGTGCGCGACCGCCTCGATCGGGTTGTTCACCGACGAGTCGACGTGCTTGCCGACGAGCTGCACCGCGACGTCGCCGCCCCCCTTGAACGGGATGTACGTGAGCTTCTTGCCGACGACCTTCTCCAGCGCGACCGTGATGATCTGGTCTTCCTGCTTCGATCCCGTGCCGGCCATCTTGAACTGGCCCGGCGTGCCGGCCTTGATCGCCGTGATGTAGTCGCCGGCGGTCTTGTACGGCGTTTCCGCGTTCACCCACAGCACGAACTCGTCGAGCGCCAGCATCGCGACGGGCGTCAGGTCCTTCCAGTTGAACGGCACGCCGGTCGCCAGCGGCGTCGTGAACAGGTTCGACAGCGTGATGATGATCTTGTTGGCGTCGCCCTTGGCGTCCTTCACCGCGAGGAAGCCCTCGGCGCCGGCCCCCCCCGACTTGTTGACGACGATGAGCGGCTGCTTCATCAGGTTGTTCTTCGCGACCACGCCCTGGATGAAGCGGGCCATCTGGTCAGCGCCGCCGCCGGTGCCGGCGGGAACGATGAACTCGACCGGCTTGGTGGGCTCCCAGGCGGCGAACGCGCCCATCGGCGTGATGGCGAACCCTGCCGCGATTCCGGCCGCGACGAGCGCGCGGCGATACAGTTGACGACTCATGAATCCTCCAATTTGCGGGTGATGGGCATGCGCGAACTCTTGCGATCGCCTCCTGCCCTCATTGTCACGTCTCCAACCCCGGGGACCGGCTCCCTCCTGCGACGTCCCGGCCGGCAAAACCTGTCGCGACGCTCGATCCTACTTGATCAGGCCCGCACCGCGCGCCCATTTGTACTTCGCTCCCAGCACCATCACCGGCATCTCCGTCGAATACGGGTAGGCGGGAATGCCGTGCGCGAACAGGTACTCCGCGGCCTCCTCCACCTCGACGTCCCCGGCCAGCGACGCGACGACGGGCTTGTCGATGCCGCGCGCCTTGAACTCGGCGACGACCTCGGCCACCAGCTTCGCGAAGACCATCGGCGGCGTCACGATCGTGTGCCAGTAGCCCAGGATCAGCGCATGGATGCGCGGGTCCTCGAGCCCCAGCCGGATCGTGTTCTGGTACGTCTTCGGCGGCTCGCCGCCGGTGATGTCGACCGGGTTGCCGGCCGCCCCGAACGGCGGAATGAACTTGCGGAACGCGGCGTCGAGGTCAGGCGGCATCGACATGAGCTTCAGGTTGTTGTCCACGCACGCATCGGACAGGAGCACGCCCGAGCCGCCGGCACCCGTGATGATCACGACGTTCTCGCCCTTCGGCGTGGGCAGCACCGGGATCGCGCGCGCGTACTCGAGCATCTCGCGCAGTGCCTTCGCGCGGATGACGCCCGACTGGCGCAGCACGTCGTCGTAGATCTTGTCGTTGCCGGCGAGCGCGCCGGTGTGCGAACTCGCCGCCCGCGCGCCCATGCTCGTGCGCCCGGCCTTGAGCATGACGATCGGCTTCTTCTTCGACACGCGCTTCGCGACCTCGGCGAACGCGCGGCCGTCCTTCAGGTCCTCGCAGTGCTGCGCGATGATCGTCGTGTTGTCGTCCTGCTCGAAGAACGTGAGGAGATCGTCCTCGTCGATGTCCGACTTGTTGCCGAGACCGACGATCGCCGACACGCCCATCTTCGCCGAGCGCGAGAAGCCGATGATCGCCATGCCGATGCCGCCCGACTGCGACGACAGCGCCGCGTGGCCCTTGACGTCGTACGCGGTGCAGAACGTCGCGCACAGGTTCTTCCACGTGTAGTAGAAGCCGTAGATGTTGGGTCCCATCAGCCGCACGCCGTACTTGCGGCCGATCGCCTGGATCTCCTCCTGTCCCGCGTGGTTGCCCGTCTCGGCGAAGCCGGACGGAATGAGCACCGCGCCCGGGATCTTCTTCTCGCCGCACTCGACCAGCGCCGCCGCGACGAACTTCGCCGGAATCGCGAACACCGCGACGTCGACCGTGCCCGGCACGTCCTTGACGCTCTTGTAGGCCTTCAGGCCCATGATCTCGTCGGCGGACGGGTTGATCGGGTAGATCTTGCCCTTGTAGCCGCCGTTGATCAGGTTCTTCATCACCGAGTTGCCGATCTTGCCGGCCTCCGTCGACGCGCCGATCACCGCGACCGCATCGGGCTTCATGATGCGGTTCATGTCGCGCACGATGTCGTCGTGCTTCGGGCGGAAGCGTGCGGGCGCCGGATTGAAGTCGAGCACGATGCGCACGTCGGCGGCGATCGCGCCGGCCTTCGACGCGAACACCGGGTTCAGGTCCATCTCGGCGATCTCCGGGAAATCGGCAACGAGCTGCGACACGTTGCGGATCACCGACGCGAGCGCCGTGCGGTTGACCGGGTCGGAGCCGCGCACGCCCTTCAGCATGTCGGCGGCGGCGATGCCGTCGAGCATCGACAGCGCGTCGTCCTTCGTCGCGGGCGCCAGCCGGAACGTGATGTCCTTCATCACCTCGACCAGCACGCCGCCCAAGCCGAACGCGACGAGCTTGCCGAACGAGGGATCGGTGACGGCGCCGATGATCACTTCCTGCCCGCCGCCCACCATCTGCTGGACCTGCACGCCGAGGATCTGCGCCTTTTTGTCGTACTTCTTCGCGTTGGCGAGGATCTTCGCGAAGCCGGCCTTGACGTCCGCGGCGTTCTTCACGCCGACCAGCACGCCGCCCGCCTCCGTCTTGTGCAGGATGTCCGGCGACACGATCTTGAGCACGACCGGATACCCCATGCCCGACGCGAGCTTCGCCGCCGCGGCGGCCGTGGTGGCAACGCCTTCCTTCGGCACCGGGATGCCGTAGGCATCGCAGACCGCCTTGCCTTCGGGCGCGGTCAGCGACATCCGGCCGGAGGCCTTGACGGCGTCGATGATCTTGCGGACTGCCTTCTTGTCGTTCGCCATGGGGGCCTCCTGTTTTCTTGTCGTGTGCGTGGACGTCAGATGGCTTTTTCGGCGCGCAGCGCCGTGATGTCGGCGGCGCTGTAGCCCAGCTCGCCCAACACCTCGTCGGTGTGCTCACCCAGGAGCGGCGAGCGCTTCACGTCCGTGGGGCTGTCGGACATCTTGATCGGGTTGCCGACGGTCAGGTACTTGCCGCGCGTCGGATGGTCGACCTCGACCACGGTACCGGTCTTGCGCAAGCTCGGTTCCTCGGCGATCTCCTTCATCGACAGGATCGGCCCGCACGGGATGTCGTGCTGGTTGAGGATGTCCATCGCCTCGAACTTGGTCTTGGTCTTGGTCCATTCCTCGATGATCCCGAAGATCTCCATCAGGTGCGGCAGCCGCCCCTTCGGCGTGGCGAAGCGCGGATCGGTCAGCCACTCCGGCTTGCCGATCACCTCGCAGATGTCCTTCCAGACGGGCGCCTGCGTGATGAAATAGATGTACGCGTTGGGGTCGGTCTCCCAGCCCTTGCACTTCAGGATCCAGCCGGGCTGGCCGCCGCCGGACGCGTTGCCCGCGCGCGGCACCGCCTCCCCGAACTTGCCGTTCGGGTACTGCGGGTACTCTTCCATCACGTGCGTGCGGTCGAGGCGCTGCTGGTCGCGCAGCTTCACGCGGCACAGGTTCAGCACGCCGTCCTGCATCGCCGCCAGCACGCGCTGGCCGCGGCCGGTCGTGTTGCGCTGGTACAGCGCGGCGACGATGCCGAGCGCCAGGTGCAGCCCCGTGCCCGAGTCGCCGATCTGCGCGCCGGTGACGAGCGGCGGGCCGTCGTCGAAGCCGGTGGTCGACGCGGCGCCGCCCGCGCACTGCGCGACGTTCTCGTAGACCTTGCAGTCCTCGTAAGGGCCCGGGGCCGAAGCCCTTGACCGACGCGACGATCATCCGCGGGTTGAGCGACTGGATGTGCTCCCACGTGAGGCCCATGCGCTCGAGCGCGCCCGGCGCGAAGTTCTCGACCAGCACGTCGCAATGCTTGACCAGCGACTCGAGCACCGCCTTGCCCTTCGGGTGCTTCGCGTCGACGGTGATCGAGCGCTTGTTGTGGTTCAGCATCGTGAAGTAGAGGCTGTCCACGCCCGGGATGTCGCGCAGCTGGCCGCGCGTGATGTCGCCTTCGCCCGCGCGCTCGACCTTGATCACGTCGGCGCCGAACCAGGCCAGAAGTTGCGTGCACGTCGGTCCCGACTGCACATGCGTGAAGTCCAGGATGCGGACGCCGTCCAATGCCTTGCCCATTACGTTCCCCTGTTGATTGCCATTGTTCCCGCGATCCCACCGACGACACCGGCGCCGCGTCCAGACCGCGTTGAACGTCGTCGCGCCGACCGTGGTTGACCGCAACGGCTCATGCCGACGACGCTCGAACGCGGCATACCGTCACTGCTTCTTCTTCGCAGACGGATTGAGGCTGGTGATGCGGCCGCTCTCCGTGCCGGCCTTCTCGTCGATGACGGCGTTGATCAGCGTGGGCCGGCGCGAGCGGACCGCTTCCTCCATCGCGCTGCGCAGCGCGTCCGGCGTGGTGGCCACGACGCCGACGCCGCCGAACGCCTCCATCAGCATCTCGTAGCGCGCGCCCTTGACGAACACCAGCGGCGACGGATCGCTGCCGCCGGTGGGATTGACTTCGTCGCCGCGGTACACGCCGTTGTTGTTCAGGATCACCACGCACACCGGCAGGTTGTAGCGGCAGATCGTCTCGCACTCCATGCCGGAGAAGCCGAATGCGCTGTCGCCCTCGATCGCGATCACCTGCTGCCCGCTGACCACCGCCGCCGCGACCGAGAAGCCCATGCCGATGCCCATGACGCCCCACGTGCCGACGTCGAGGCGCTTGCGCGGCTTGTACATGTCGACGACCGCGCGCGTGTGGTCGAGCGCGTTCGCCCCCTCGTTCACGAGATACGCGTCCGGGTTCGCCCGGACGATGTCGCGCACGACGTTGAGCGCGCTGTGGTAGTTCATCGGCGACGGGTTCTTCGCGAGCGACTCCGCCATCTTCGCGACGTTCTTCGTCTTGCGCTCGGCGATGGCGCCGAGCCAGTCGGCCGGCGGCTTGGGGAAGTCGTTGCCGATCGCCTTCAGCAGCGCCGCGACGCACGAGCCGATGTCGCCGACCACCGGCGCGTCGATGCGCACGTTGCTGTCGGCCTCCTGCGGCGAGATGTCGATCTGCACGAACTTCTTGCCGCCCCAGTCGCGGGCACTCTTGCCGCCCCAGGTCTTGCCCTTGCCCTGCGACAGCAGCCAGTTGAGGCGCGCGCCGATCAGCATCACGACGTCGGATTCGGGCAGCACGTACGAGCGCGCGGCGGACGCCGACTGCTCGTGCGTGTCGGGCAGCAGGCCCTTGGCCATCGACATCGGCAGGTAAGGGATGCCGGTGCGCTCGACCAGCGCGCGCACGTCGGCGTCGGCCTGCGCGTACGCGGCGCCCTTGCCGAGGATGATCAGCGGACGCTTCGCGCCGCGCAGCAGGTCGACCGCGCGCTGCACGGCGTCCGGTGCCGGAATCTGGCGCGGCGCCGGATCGACGACCTTGATCAACGATTGCCGGCCCGCCTCGGCGTCGATCGTCTGCGGAAAGAGCTTCGCGGGCAGATCGAGATAGACGCCGCCCGGGCGGCCGGACACCGCGGCGCGGATTGCGCGCGCGACACCGACGCCGATGTCCTCGGCGTGCAGCACGCGGAACGCAGCCTTCGCGTGCGGGCGGGCGATCGCGAGCTGGTCCATCTCCTCGTAGTCGCCCTGCTGCAGGTCGACGATCTCGCGCTCGGAGGAGCCGCTGATGAGGATCATCGGAAAGCAGTTGGTCGTCGCATTGGCGAGCGCGGTCATCCCGTTGAGGAAGCCGGGCGCCGACACCGTGAGGCAGATCCCCGGTTTGCCCGTCATGAAGCCGGCGATGGACGCGGCATAGCCGGCGTTCTGTTCGTGCCGGAACGAAATCACGCGGAGGCCGGCCGCCTGCAGCTTGCGCGTGAGGTCGGTGATCGGGATGCCGGGCAGCCCGAAGATCGTGTCGACGCCGTTGAGCTTCAGCGCGTCGATGACGAGCTGGAAGCCGTCGATTTCATGGGCTTCACCGCTCTCGATTTTCGCCACGTCGGTCGCGTGGCTCGCGGCCGGCGTCGCAGGTTGGGCGACTGCGTCGTTCATGTGCATCTCCTCCGATAATCGCGGCCAAGCATTGTTGGCTTCTTTTGATATTCGGCGTAACGTATGTGGTATATCACGCCGCTTGTCAACACTGTTCCGCACATGACGGAATATGGCTTCACGAGCATTCTTTCTCCTCGACATTTGGCCCTGCATGCACGCTTCGCGGCGCATGTTGCGGTGCAATGAATTTTCGCGTCGGCTGACCGCCGACCTCGCACGAAAACCGCTCCGCAGGCACCGCGCTTCATGGACATCTCCGACCAAACGGCGCTGTTGCCGCCGCTGCAGCCGATCAGCGTTTCGGTGAGCCTGCGCGACCAGGCGTACGCGGCGCTGAAGCAGATGATCACCGAGGCCGACATCTACGCGCACCCCGAGGAGATTCGTCTCGACGAGCGCGCGCTCTCGCTGGCGCTCGGCGTGAGCCGCACGCCGATCCGCGAGGCGATGACGCTGCTCGAGCAGGAGGGCTTCCTGCGCACGGTGCCGCGCCGCGGCATCTTCATCGTGCGCAAGACCAAGAAGCAGATCATCGAGATGATCGAGATGTGGGCGGCCATCGAGAGCATGGCCGCGCGGCTGGCGACGGTGAACGCGTCCGACGAGGACATCGCGGGCCTGCGCCGGATGTTCGACGAGTTCCGCAACGCGACGCCCGCCGCGCACATCGAGGAATACTCCGGCGCGAACATCGCGTTCCACCAGGCGATCATCCGGCTCTCGGGGTCGCACCTGATGGGCAAGACGATCGACAACCTGTTCATCCACGTGCGCGCGATCCGGAGGATGACGATCGCGCAGAGCGACCGCGCGGAGCGCTCGATCATCGACCACATGCGCATCATCGAGGCGCTCGAACGCCGCGACACCGAACTGGCCGAGCGGCTGGTGCGCCAGCATTCGCTCGACCTCGCCGCGCACGTCGACAAGTACTGCGACTTTCTCGACTAGCCGTGAAGACTCGGCACGGGGGTTCCACGATGCATGAATCTGCCTCGACCGTCGTCGCCGCGCAGGCGGGGACCCAGCGTCGTGCCTTGGCGAGCGAACACCGGAAGCCGCTGGGTTCCCGCCTGCGCGGGAACGACGAGTCCATTCCTGCGCCTGCCACCTGCCCGACCCCATGTCCGACCCGGTGACCATCGACGTTTCCGGCTTGCGGCGCCGCGGCCCGCGCAACCAGCCGAAGGGCCGCGCGGTCGACCCGGGCGCCGCCGCGGACATCGCGGCGCTGCTGGGTGACACGCCGCGCCGCCGCGACCTTCTGATCGAGTTCCTGCACCTGATCCAGGACCGTTACGGCCACCTGTCGGCCGCGCATCTGACCGCGCTCGCCGCGCAGATGAAGCTCGCGATGACCGAGGTCTACGAGGTCGCGACGTTCTACCACCACTTCGACGTGGTGAAGGAAGGCGAAGCCGCGCCGCCCGCGTTGACGGTGCGCGTCTGCGAGACGCTGTCGTGCCGGCTTGCCGGCGGCGACGCGCTGAAGCGCGAGCTTGCGCACCTCGAAGGCCGCGACGTCCGGGTGATCGGCGCGCCGTGTGTGGGCCGCTGCGAGCATGCGCCGGTCGCGGTCGTCGGCCGCAATCCCGTGGACCGCGCGAGCGCCGCCACCGTCGGCGCCGCCATCGCGGCGGGCCGCACCGAGCCCGAGACAGCGCCCTGCATCGATTACGCCGCCTACGTCGCGGGGGGCGGCTACCGCCTGTTGCGCGAGTGCGTCGCGGGCACGCGCACGTTCGACGACATCGTCGCGGAACTCGATCAATCGGGGCTGCGCGGATCTGGGCGGCGCCGGCTTTCCGTCCGGGCGCAAGTGGAAGATCGTGCGCGCCGAACCCGCGCCGCGGCTCATGGCGATCAACATCGACGAGGGCGAGCCCGGCACGTTCAAGGACCGATTCCATCTCGAACGCGATCCGCACCGCTTTCTCGAGGGCATGCTGATCGCCGCGTGGGCGGTGGGCATCGACGCGATCTACATCTACCTGCGCGACGAGTACGCGGCGTGCCGGACGCTGCTGACGCGCGAGCTCGCGGCACTTGCCGCCGACCCGCCCGTGCCCATTCCGCCGATCGAACTGCGCCGCGGCGCGGGTGCGTACATCTGCGGTGAAGAGTCGGCGATGATCGAGTCGATCGAGGGCAAGCGCGGCATGCCGCGCCTGCGCCCGCCGTATGTGGCGCAGGTGGGGCTCTTCGGCCGCCCGACGCTCGAGCACAACATGGAGACGCTGTTCTGGATCCGCGACATCGTCGAGCGCGGTGCCGGATGGTTCGCGCTGCAGGGACGACGCGGACGCAAGGGACTGCGCTCGTTCTCGGTGTCCGGGCGCGTGCGCAATCCCGGCGTTCACCTGGCCCCCGCCGGCATTTCGGTGCGCGAGCTCATCGACGAGTACGCGGGCGGCATGCAGGATGGCCACACGTTCTACGCGTACCTGCCCGGCGGCGCGTCGGGCGGCATCCTGCCGGCCTCGCTCGGCAATGTTCCGCTCGACTTCGACACGCTGCAGCCGCACGGATGCTTCATCGGCTCGGCCGCCGTGATCGTGCTGTCGAACCACGACCGCGCCCGCGATGCGGCGGTCAACCTGATGGAGTTCTTCGCCGACGAGTCGTGCGGGCAGTGCACGCCCTGCCGCGTCGGCACCGAGAAGGCGGTGGTGCTGATGCGCGCGCCGCGATGGGACCAGCCGTTGCTGGCCGACCTGTCGCAGGCGATGGCGGATGCGTCCATCTGCGGGTTGGGGCAGGCCGCGCCCAACCCGATCGCCTGTGTCGTCAAGTATTTCCCGGACGAGCTCGCCTAAGACCGCGCAAGGCTTGCCGCCGCGGGCACGACCCGCGAGGAGGATGTGATGAACGCACCGCAGGAACGCGGGCTCGCGCAGGAACCGATCGGCTTCCGGCTGAACGGCGCCGATGTGAGCGCCAATCCCGGCGAGACGATCATCGAGGTCGCCGACCGCCTGGGTGTCCCGATTCCCCGTCTGTGCTACAAGCCCGGCATGCGCGCGGACGGCAATTGCCGCTCGTGCATGGTGGAGATCAAGGGCGAGCGCGTGCTCGCGCCGTCGTGCTGCCGCACCCCCGCGGCGGGCATGGAGGTCGCGACCGACAGCGCCCGGGCCGTGCACGCGCAGAAGATGATCGTCGAGATGCTGGTATCGGACATGCCGGCCACCGCGTACAAGCCGGACTCCGAGCTCGAGCAGTGGCGCCGGACGCTTGGCATCGGCGCGCCGCGCTTCGCGCCGCGCGCGCAGCCGCGCGCGGACCTGTCGCATCCGGCCATGGCGGTGAACCTCGACGCCTGCATCCAGTGCACGCGCTGCGTGCGCGCGTGCCGCGAGGAGCAGGTGAACGACGTGATCGGCTACGCGTTCCGGGGTGCCGCGTCGAGCATCGTGTTCGACCTCTCCGATCCGATGGGCGAGTCGACGTGCGTGGCGTGCGGCGAATGCGTGCAGGCGTGCCCGACGGGTGCGCTCGCACCCGCGAACAACGCGTACCTGGCGCCCGTGGACAGGACCGTCGCCTCCGTGTGCCCGTATTGCGGCGTCGGCTGCCAGCTCACGTACCACGTCAAGGACAACGCGATCGTCCGCGTCGAAGGCCGCGACGGACCTGCGAACCACGAGCGCCTGTGCGTGAAGGGCCGCTTCGGGTTCGACTACGTCGCCCATCCGCACCGGCTGACGAAGCCGCTGATCCGTCGCACCGATGCGCCCAAGTCGGCCGACTTCACGATGGACCCCGCGCATCCGCTGTCGGTGTTCCGCGAAGCCACGTGGGAGGAGGCGATGGCGCACGCGGCCGGCACGCTGCGCGCGATCCGCGACGCGCGCGGCCCCGATGCACTGGCGGGATTCGGTTCGGCGAAGGGCAGCAACGAGGAGGCGTATCTCTTCCAGAAGCTCGTGCGGACCGGTTTCGGCACCAACAACGTCGACCACTGCACGCGGCTGTGCCACGCGTCGAGCGTCGCCGCGCTGCTCGAGGGCATCGGCTCCGGTGCCGTGTCCAATCCCGTGATGGATGTGATGCAGGCGGACGTCGTGCTGCTGATCGGCGCCAACCCGGTCGTCAACCATCCGGTCGCCGCGACGTGGATCAAGAACGCGGTGAAGAACGGCACGCGGCTGATCCTGGCCGACCCGCGCCGCTCGGAACTCGCCCGGCACGCGACGCACTACCTGCAGTTCAAGCCGGACACCGACGTCGCGCTGCTCAACGCGATGATGCACACGATCATCGCGGAAGGGCTGGTCGACGCGAAGTTCGTCGCCGACCGCACGAGCGGATTCGAGGAATTGAAGCGCAACGTCGAGGCGTTCGCGCCGGAGGCGATGGCGCCGATCTGCGGCATCCCGGCCGAGACGATCCGCACGGTCGCGCGGATGTTCGCGACGTCGCGCGGGTCGATGATCCTGTGGGGCATGGGCATTTCGCAGCACGTGCACGGCACCGACAACGCACGCTGCCTCATCGCGCTGTCGATGCTGTCGGGGCAGGTGGGCCGCCCCGGCACCGGCCTGCATCCGCTGCGCGGCCAGAACAACGTGCAGGGCGCGTCCGACGCCGGCCTCATCCCGATGATGTTCCCGGACTACCGGCGCGTGGACAACGGGTCCGCGCACGAGCGATTCGAGGCGCTGTGGGGCGCGACGCTCGACCCGAAGCCGGGGCTCACCGTCGTCGAGATCATGGACGCCGTGCACGCCGGGCAGATCCGCGGCATGTACGTGATGGGCGAGAACCCCGCGATGTCCGACCCGGACGTCCATCACGCGCGCGGCGCGCTCGCGAAGCTCGAGATGCTCGTCGTGCAGGACATCTTCCTCACCGAGACCGCGTACCTGGCCGACGTGATCCTGCCGGCGTCGGCGTTCCCCGAGAAGACCGGCACGTTCACCAACACCGACCGCACGGTGCAGCTCGGACGGCAGGCGCTGCAACCGCCCGGCGACGCGCGCCAGGACCTCGCGATCATCATCGACATGGGCCGGCGTCTCGGCCTCGGCTGGACGTATGCGCATCCGCGCGACGTGTTCGCCGAGATGCGCACCGCGATGCCGTCGATCGCCGGCATCACGTGGGAGCGGCTCGAAGCGGAGCACGCGGTCACCTACCCGTGCGAGCAGGAAGGCGATCCGGGCGAGCGCGTCGTGTTCACCGAGCGCTTCCCCACCGAGAGCGGCCGCGCGCGCCTCGTGCCGGCGCAGCTCATTCGGGCCGCCGAGCAACCCGACCCCGCGTATCCGTTCGTGCTGATCACCGGCCGGCAGCTCGAGCACTGGCACACGGGCAGCATGACGCGCCGCACCGAGGTGCTGGACGCGATCGAGCCGGCACCCGTCGGCTCGTTCCATCCGGACGATCTCGCGGCGCTCGGCGTGGCGCCGGGCGGCGCGGTGACGGTGGCATCGCGGCGCGGCGCCGTGTCGCTCTTCGCGCGCGCCGACAGCGGCACCCCGCGCGGCGCGGTGTTCCTGCCGTTCTGCTACTACGAGGCGGCGGCGAACATGCTGACCAACCCGGTGCTCGACCCGTTCGGCAAGATCCCCGAGTTCAAGTTCTGCGCGGTGCGCGTGACGGAAGGCGGCGAGCCCGCGATGCGGTTCGGCTACGGCACGCGCGCCGACGCGGCCCCGGCGTAGGGAAATTCGGCGCAGGCCTCCATCGAACTGCTCGCAGGCAGCCCGCCGCACGACACTCGTTTTTGCGTAGCCTTTGCTAGCGGCCGCCGCCGGGCCGCCCCAAGGCGGCCGCCTGACTTCGCAGTTTGCAGTGCCGGTCGCAAAAGGCGCGACGCCGACTTCACGTCAGCCACGGACCCCACGGACGCCTTTTGCGGACGTTCACTAAATGTGGAACGCCTTCCACCACATGTAGCAGCCCAACGAGAACAGCATCGCGACGAACGCGTAACGGAGCTTCGCGACGGGCAGCGCGTGCCCGACGCGCGCGCCGATGGGCGCGAGCAGCGTGCTGGTCACGGCGATGGCGACGAGCGCCGGCAGGTTCACGTAGCCGACCGAGTAGGGCGGAAGGCCGGCCTTGCCCCAGCCCGCGAACGCGAACCCGACGGTGGCCGACAGCGCGATCGGCATGCCGAGCGCCGCCGACGTCGCGACCGCCTCGTGCAGCTTCACGTTGCAGCGGGTCATGAACGGCACCGACAGGAACGCGCCGCCGATGCCCACCATGCCGGAGATCGTGCCGATCAACGCACCGACGCCGAACATGCCGGGCTTGCCGGGGAGCTGCCGGTCGGCGACCGGCATGTGGCTGCGCAGCATCCGGTACGCGCCGAACCAGATGAACGCACCGAAGAGCGCAGCCATGACCGCCGGCGGCAGCGCGCTCGCGATCTGCGGACCGACGAGCGAGCCCAGGACGAGGCCCGGGCTCATCGCCGCGACGACCTTCCACACGACCGCGCCGCGCGCATGATGCGCGCGCGCGGACGAGAACGACGTGAACACGATCGTGCCCGCCGACGTGCCGATCGCGAGCGGAATGATGTGCTCGCGCGCGAAGCCTTCGCGCAGGAACAGCTCCATCAGCACCGGGACGATGGTGAAGCCGCCGCCGATGCCCAGCAGTCCGGCGAGAAAGCCCACGAACGCGCCCAGCGCCAGGAAGAACGGAAGCAGCGCGAACGTCATCGCGGCGCCTCGGGCCCGCGGCGGGGCACCCGCCTGTCGATCACGCCGTTCCCGCCACCGGCGGAGATGGCGCGCGCGGCGCAGCGCCTCACGCGCGCTTTCGCGCGGCGAGCTTCACGATCGCTTTCCACTCGACCGGCGTGACCGGCGTGATCGACAGCCGGTTGCCCCGGCGCAGCGTCACCATGTCGGCGAGCGCGGGCTCCGCGCGCATCTCGTCGAGCGTGACGAGGCGCGTCTTCTCGACCAGCCGCACGTCGACGTGGAACCAGCGCGGGTTCTCCCGGGTCGCCTTGGCGTCGTGGTACTTGCCCTTCGCATCGAACTGCGACGGGTCGGGATAGGCCAGGCGCGCCACTTCGACGATGCCCGCGATACCCGGCTCCGGACAGCTCGAATGATAGAAGAACGCGCGCTCGCCGACCTTCATGTCGCGCATGTAGTTGCGGGCCTGGTAGTTGCGCACGCCGAACCACGGCGTCGACTGGTCGCGCGCGGCGGCGAGGTCGTCGATCGAGAACTCGTCGGGTTCCGATTTCATCAGCCAGTAGCGCATGTCCGCCGCACCCTCATTTGCCGTCTGCCTGCCGCCTACTTGCCCAACTGCCTGCTGATGAGCCGCCAGTACTGCAGCGTGCGGCCGCTGCCAGGCGCGCTCGTGAAGTCGGTCGGCCGGTCGCCGCCCGGCCGGCCCCAGCACGCGCGCTTGTTGTTCGCGTCGATGATCTCGTAGATGCCCTTCGTAACCTTGCCCTGGTCGGGTCCGGACAACGCCGTCGAATCCACGTGCTTCGGACGCGTGGTGGGATCGATCGTGAACTTGCCGAGCGGCGCGGTGCCGACGCGCGCATCCGCGGGAAACCGGAATTCGTCGTGGTCGGTGATCAGCACCGTCTGCGCCATCTCGGCGGCCGGAACCGGCTTGCCGTCGACGACCGACTGGACGAGCTGCCAGCGGCCGGTCAGCGCGGCGTAGTCGCTGCGGATCAGCGCTGCCTTGTCGATCGCCTTGCCTCCAACCGATGGCGCGGCGGGCTGCGCCGAAGCGGACGCGGTGCGCAGGATCGCCGCGAGTCCGAGGGACAGGCTGACCAGCGCGTCGCGTCGGGTCATGGGCGGCCTCGCTCGAACGGGACGGCGACCAGCGTGCGCGCGCGATGCGCACGCGCCGGCGATGCGTGCCGCCGCACGCGCAGTACTCGAATGGGTGTTCCCCGGTGATGCCGTGGCAGCCTCATCTTGAACCTGGGTTCAAGTATGGTCGCCTGCCGGAGCCGTCAGGCGCTTCCGCATGGGGGCGCACACAGGCTCGCAAATTGGCTTGGCAACCTCGCTGCGAGAGCATTGGTTCAAAGAGTATGTGGCAGCCTCGAACACCCCAGGGAACGTTGAACGATGCCACCGGGCCGAGCCCGGGGCGGCAATGCAGTGCGACCACAAGGTGCGGCGATCAGAACAGCTTTTCCTGACCGGCGAGTGCCTGGTCGATCGCCGCCTGCATCGCCTGGATTCTACGCCGCGCGGCACCCGCGTCAACGTCGTCGGCCGGCGACGCTGCCTCCGGCGATGCGACCGCCACGGAGGGAGGCGCGCGGCGTTCGCGCAGGAGATCATTGGCGATGTTGAGCGCGGCCATCACGGCGATGCGGTCGACGCCCAGGTTCTTGCCCGCCTCGCGGATCTCGCGCATGCGCCCGTCGAGGAACGCGACGGCGGACAGCAGGTCCTCGCGCTCGTGCTCCTGGCACGCGACCTTGTAGTCGCGTCCGAGCAGGTTGATGTCGAGCTGCACGCTGCGTTGCGCGGTACCGCCGCTCTTCGCGCTCATTCGCGGCCTCCTCGCGCTGCTCGGGCCGGTCGCAGGAACCCAACGTCGCTCGTCCCGCTCATTCCGAAGGCATCCGTGCGATCAGCGCGTCGAGGCGCGCGCCGGCCTGCTGCGCGCGGACGGTCATCTCGCGATTGCGCTCGACGGCATCCGCGAGATCGCGGCGCAGCGATTCGTTGGCGGCCCGCAGCGCGCGCGTATGCGCAATCAGCGATGCGAGCTTCTGTTCGAGGTTGGCGAGATCGGCGTCCATGAGGTCGTGAGGCGTGGGGCGGCTTCCATATTGGCGGCGCGCGGCCCAAGCGTCAACCGCGCCCGTCGGCCACGGCCGCCGGTTCGGGTCCGGTCGCGAGCGGCACGTAGCGCACGGCGAGGATCTCGAGTTCCTCCGGCCCGGCCGGCGTCTGCAGCGTGACGATGTCGCCCTCGCGCGCCTTGATCAGCGCGCGCGCCATCGGCGCCACCCAGCTGATGTACCCGCGCGTCGTGTCGATCTCGTCCACGCCGACGATGCTGACGGTGCGGCGATCGCCGCCGCCGGTGACGACGTCCACGGTCGCGCCGAAGAACACCTGGTCGTCCGCGTCCTGGTCGCCGCGCAGCGCGGGATCGACGACTTCGGCGACGTCGAGGCGCTTGATCGAGGAAGCGGATGCGGCGGTCGACCTCGCGCAAACGCTTCTTGCCGTAGATGTAGTCGCCGTTCTCGGAGCGATCGCCGTTGCCCGCCGCCCACGAGATGGTCGCCACCAGTTGCGGCCGCTCCTTCGCGAGCAGGTGGTCGAGCTCCGCCTTCAGCCGCGCGAATCCGCCGGGCGTCATGTAGTTGCGGGTCCCGGCCGGCAGCGGCAGGCGCGCCTTCCGGCGCATCGTCCTCGTCGTCGTCCGTCTCGCGGGTAAAGGCCTTGTTCATCGCGTTCGCCATGCCGCCCGTGGAGCACGGGTGGATCGTGATTATAGGCGCGCGGGGCATGCCGTCCCGCCCGCCTATAATCGGCATCCCCGTCCGCGCGTGCTGCCTAGTGCTTCGCTCGTCCCGTTTCCCGGTCTTCGCCGCGCTGTGCATCGTCGCACTCGCGGTCATGGCGCTCTCGCTCGCGGTCGGCAGCGTCGACGTCGACGCGTCGGCGATCTGGCGCGCGCTCTCGGGCAACGCCGACGACGCATCCGCGATCGTCGTGCGCGACCTGCGCCTGCCGCGCGCGATCGGCGCGTTTGCCGTCGGCGGACTGCTCGCCGTCGCCGGTGCGCTGATGCAGGTGCTGTTGCGCAATCCGCTCGCGGACCCCTATGTGCTGGGGCTGTCGGGCGGCGCGGCCTGCGGCGCGCTCGCCGCGCTGCTCGTCGGCGCGGCGGCGGCGGTGACGCCAGCCGCGTTCGTCGGCGCCGGCATCTCCACGCTGCTGGTATTCGGGCTCGCGCGCGGCGAAGGCGCGTGGGCGCCCACGCGGCTCCTGCTGACCGGCGTCGTGATCGCCGCCGGCTGGGGCGCGCTGATCATGCTGATGCTCGCGATCGCGCCGGAGGCGCAGGTCCGCGGCATGCTGTTCTGGCTGATCGGCGACCTCTCCGGCGTCACGCATGGCATGCGGGCGCTGGTCGCGCTCGGCGTCGTGCTCGCGCTGGCGCTGCCGCTGGCGCGCGACGCCACGCTGCTCGCGCGCGGCGACGCAACGGCCGCGACCCTGGGCGTGCCCGTGCGCGGCGTCACGTTCGCGCTGCACGCGCTCGCGGCCGCCGCCACCGCGGTGGCGGTGACCGTCGCGGGCAGCGTCGGCTTCGTCGGCCTCGTCGTCCCGCACGCGGTGCGCCTCGTCATCGGCAACGACCAGCGCTTCCTGCTGCCGGCCTCGGCGCTTGCGGGCGGCGCGTTCCTCGTGTTCGCCGACACGCTCGCGCGCACGATCGTCGCGCCCGCGCAGTTGCCCGTCGGCGTGCTCACCGCGCTCGCCGGCGTGCCGCTGTTTCTCTGGCTGCTGCGCCGCTCCGCCGCATGACGCCGCCGCTCCTCGCCTGCCGCGACCTGCGTCTCGCCGTCCCCGGCCGCACGCTGTGCGACGGACTTTCCTTCGATGTGCGCGCCGGAGAATGCTGGGTGCTGGTCGGCCCGAACGGCGGGGGCAAGACCACGCTGCTGACCACGCTCGCCGGGCTGCGGGCGCCCGCGGGTGGCGACGGTGTCCCTCGCGGGCGAGCCGCTGGCGACGATGCCGCCGCGCCTGCGCGCCCAGCGGATGGGCCTGTTGCCGCAGGATACGTTCGATGCGTTTCCGGCCACCGTGCAGGAGATCGCGCTGGCGGGCCGGCATCCGCACGTACCGCGGTGGCGGCCCGAGAGCGCGCAGGACGTCGCCATCGCGACCGCGGCGCTGCAGTCGGTGGGCATGGCCGATGCCGCCGCGCGCAACGTGCAGACGCTCTCCGGCGGCGAGCGCCGCCGCGTGGCGCTCGCGATGCTGCTCGCGCAGGACCCGGACCTGCTGCTGCTCGACGAGCCGACCAACCACCTCGACATCGCGCACGAAGTGCGCTCGCTCGAGCTGCTGGGCGAGCGCGTGCGGACCGGCCGCCATGCGGTCGTGATGGCGCTGCACGACCTGACGCTCGCCGCGCGGCACGCGACGCACGCGATCCTGCTGGGCTGCGAAGGGGCGGCCGCGGGCCCGGCCGCGGACCTGCTCACTGCGGAACGCCTGTCGGAGCTGTACGGGCAGGCGCTGGTCGCGGTGCCGCATCCGCGCGGGACCGCGTTCTTACCGGTTTGAGCTTAACGTCCGCAAAAGGCGTCCGGCGGGTCCGTGGATGACGTGATGCTGGCGTCGCGCCTTTTGCTCACCGGCACTGCAACTGCGAAGTCAGGTGGCCGCCTTGGGGCGGCTAAGGCGGCGGCCACCCATAAAGGCCACGAAACAACGAGTGTCGTGCGGCTGGCTGCGTGAAAGTCGTAGGAACGTGCCTTTCGCAGACTTTGTCTACCTTCGGGCGCGCCGCGCCCGCGCGCGCTCGAAGTCGGCGCACAGCACGGCGACGCCCTCGAGGAACCGCGGCCCCGGTCGATGCAGCAGGTTGCCGTCGGCGGCGAACAGGTTGTCGTCGCGCACCGCCGGCACCCCGGGCCAGCGCTTCCATGCATCCAGCCACGCGGGCCGCCGGCCATCGTCGTCGCCGCCGACGATCACATCCGGGCGCGCGGCGACGACGGCCTCGATCGTGACCGACGGCGCGGGCAATGTCAGCGCACGCGAACACGTTGTCGCCGCCGCACGTCCCGATCGCCTCGGAGATGAGGTGGCGGCCGCCGATCGTGTACAGCGGCTCGTGCCACACCTCGTAGAACACGCGCAGCCGCGCCGCGCCCGCGTACTGCGCGACGAGCGCCGCGCGCTGCCTGCGCATCGCCGCGGCCGCCGGCGCGCGCCACGCGCCGCGGTGCCCGCGAGCGCGCCGAGCCTGTCGACGTCGTCGGCGATGCCGGCGATCGTCTTCGGATCGCTGACGAAGACCGGGATGTTCTGCGCGCGCAGCGCCGCCAACTGCGGCGAGGCCGTATAGGGCCACGCGACGATGAGGTCCGGCGCGAGCGCGACGATGCGCTCCAGGTCGAGCGCCGCGGCATCGCCCACCCTGGGCAGCGCGCGGGCGGCCGCGGGCCAGTCGCTGTGCGCAACCACGCCGACGACCGCCGCGCCGGCGCCGGCGGCGAACAGCATTTCGGTCGCATGCGGCGCGAGGCTCACGATGCGCTGCGCCGGCCGCGGCAGCACCACCTCGCGCCCGGTGTCGTCGACCGCCTTCACCGCGGCCGCGCACGGGTTGGCCGCGGCCAGCGCGGCCGCCGCCAGCAGCAGGACCACGCGCGCGGTCATGGCTGCCAGCGGACGCCGGCGAACACCGTCGCCCCGCCGGTCGAGTAGTCGGCCGCGAGCTGGTAGTTCTTGTCGAACACGTTGTTGCCGCGCACGAGCAGCGACCAGCCCTTCGCGAACGGCCAGTCCGCGGTCAGGTTGACGATCCCGTAGCCGCCCATCTTCCGCAGGTTCTCCGCGTCGTCGTAGCGCAGCGACGACGCGACGAACTCGACGCCGACCTGCACCGGGCCCGCCTGCTGGAGCACCTGCACGGCGCCATGCTGCCTGCGCGCGGCGCGGCAGCAGGCCGCCGGTCGCGTCGTCCTCCGGGATCCTGCAGGTCGAGCGACGCCTTCACGCGCGTGTCGCCCCACGCCACGTCGAGCCCGAGCGTCACGCCCTCGAGCGTCGCGCGGGCGACGTTGCGCGGCACGCAGTTGAAGTCGGCGTCGCACTGGAACACGATCAGTTCGTCCACCTGGTTGTGGTAGCCCACGGCGCGCGCTTCCCAGCGCACGCCGCCGCGCGCCGCGGTCCAGTAGACGGCCGCCTCGGTGTTGCGCGACGTCTCCGGCTGCAGGTCGGGATTCGAGAAGAACGGATAGTAGAGGTCGTTGAACGACGGCGCCTTGAAGCCCGTGCTGTAGCCGGCGGTGACGCGCCACGCGGGCGAGAACGTGTAGCCCAGCGCGAGGCCGCCGGTGGTCTTGCCGCCGTACTGGCTCGAGTGGTCGTGGCGCAGGTTGGCCTGGACGGCGAACGCGTCGTAGCGGAACTGGTAGACGCCGGTCGCGGAGTTGGTCGTGCGGTCGGTGACCGCGAAACCGGCGTCGGTGTCGAGATGCTCGTCGCGCCGCTCCAGGATCACCGACAGCGCGCCCGCCGGCAGCGTGAAGTCGTTCTGCCACGTGTACTGGCGCTGCGTGGTCTTGAACGGATAGTCGCCGAACCCGGTCTGCGACAGCGAATCGTCGCTGCCCTCCCCCGCGGTGAGCGTCGACAGCCAGCGTTCGTGCAGGCGATTGCGGCTCGCGACCGACCACGCTTCGAGCGTCGTGATCGTGCGGTCGTCGAAGCCGGGCCCGCCGTCGTACTGGTTGTTGAGCCGGTTCTGGAAATACTGCACGGCGAGTTCCTGCCCGGCGGCCCACGGCAGCACCGCGTTGAGGCCGACGTTCTGCGCCGCGTAGCCGTCGCGGTCGTCGTTGTAGCTGAAGTTCTCCGGATTGACGATCGCGTTGTAGCCGGCGCTGCGCGTGCCGCCCGCCTGCACCGAGAAGCGCAGCGGCCCCAGCGCGCCGCGCAGCCCGGCACTGCCGTTGCGCGTGTCGTAGGTGCCGTAGCCGGCGCCCACGCTCGGCACGAACGCACTGCCCTCCGCCTGCTTCGTGAATACCTGGATGACGCCGCCGATCGCGTCGGCGCCGTAGAGGCTCGACGCGGGGCCGCGCAGGATCTCGATGCGCTCGATCTGGTCCAGCGGAATCGCCTCGAGCGACGTCGCGCCCACCGACGACGACCCGACGCGCAGGCCGTCGATCAGCACCAGCGTCTGGCCCCGGTTGGCGCCGCGCAGGAACGCGCCGGACGTGGACCCGGGTCCGCCGTTCACCGTGATTTCGACGCCGGGCTGCCGCTGCAGCACCTCGGCAAGGCTCTGCGCGCCGCTGCGCAGCAGTTCCTCGCTGGAGATGACCGTGAGGTCGGCCAGCAGCTCGGCGATCGGCTGCGGATTGCGCGACGCCGTCACCGCGACCGGATCGAGCGGCGTGGCCTTTGCGGTTGCAGACGTGGACGAGGGCGCCGTCTGCGCGCCGACCGCACTGCAGCCCATCACGGCAACGATAGCGAGGCACGGCCCGACGCGGGCGCGCGGCATGCGCGTCCGGATGCGACGGAATCGAAACGGGAACATGGACGAAACTCCGCGTTTGCCGGGCATCCCCGCACGGCATGAACCTCGTGGTACGACGCGAAATGGCACAACCGGCGCACGGCCTGCGCTGCGCGGAAGCCGCCCGGACAGGCGACCCGGGACCGCGCACGACGACCCTGCGCAACGCCACCCGCGTCGCGGTCGCCGGCCCCGTGCGACGACGCACGGTTCCGGTTCGCAGGCCGGTCTCCGGGCTCGGCCTTGCGGATCGCTCGCCTTCCCGCCGCGCGATGCGGCAGTGGCGTGTGGAGCGGTCCTCGAGGGCCTTACCGTTGCGGGGGCAGCCGCGGAATTCGCCTCCGTTCGAGGCGGCACCGCGTTCCCGTTTCACCCGCCGCGAGGAAACCGCGGCGGACACCTGCTGCGACTGATTGTACGCGCTGCCGGGAAAGCCGGACCCGCCGTCGCGCACGCGAGCGCGGCTGTTATAATCCGCGCCCTCCCCCACGACGGGGCTCCCACGGATTGATCGCCGTACCGGGGCCTTCCGCGCTGTGCCGAAGAAGCTCTACATCCGCACGTTCGGCTGCCAGATGAACGAGTACGACTCGGACAAGATGGCGGACGTCCTGCACGCGTCGGAAGGCATGACGCGCACCGAACGCGTCGAGGACGCCGACGTCATCCTGTTCAATACGTGCTCCGTGCGCGAGAAGGCGCAGGAGCGCGTGTTCCACGACCTGGGCCGCGTGCGCGCGCTGAAGGCGGACAAGCCCGACCTCATCATCGGCGTGGGCGGCTGCGTCGCGTCGCAGGAAGGCAGCGCGATCGTCAGGCGCGCGCCGTTCGTCGACGTCGTGTTCGGCCCGCAGACGCTGCACCGGCTGCCGGCGCTCTTCGCGCAGCGCCGTGCGACGGGCCTGTCGCAGGTCGACATCAGCTTTCCCGAGATCGAGAAGTTCGATCACCTGCCGCCGCCGCGCGTCGACGGCGCGTCGGCGTTCGTGTCGATCATGGAAGGCTGCAGCAAGTACTGCACGTTCTGCGTCGTTCCCTACACGCGCGGCGAGGAAGTCTCGCGACCGTTCGACGACGTGCTGACCGAGGTCGCCGACCTGGCCGACCAGGGCGTGCTGGAAGTCACGCTGCTCGGCCAGAACGTCAACGCCTACCGCGGCCCGATGGCAGCGGCGGACGGGCAGGCCGCCGGCATCGCCGATTTCGCGACGCTGCTCGAGTACGTCGCGGAAGTTCCCGGCATCGAGCGCATCCGCTACACGACGTCGCACCCCAAGGAGATGACGCCGCGGCTCATCGACGCGCACGGCACCGTGCGCAAGCTCGTCAACCAGCTGCACCTGCCCGTGCAGTCGGGCTCGGACCGGATCCTCGCGGCGATGAAGCGCGGCTACACGGCGCTCGAATACAAGTCGATCGTGCGGGCGCTGCGCCGCCAGCGGCCGGACCTTTGCCTGTCGTCGGATTTCATCGTCGGCTTCCCCGGCGAGACCGAGCGCGACTTCGCAGCAGACGCTGGCGCTGGTCGACGACGTGGGGTTCGACGGCGCGTTCAGCTTCCTCTACAGCCCCCGCCCGGGCACGCCCGCGGCGGAGCTGCCCGACCAGGTGCCGCGCGACGTCGCGCAGGCGCGACTGGAGCGGCTGCAGGCGCTGCTCGAGGCGCAGTACGCGGCGAACAGCGCCGCCCGCGTCGGCACGCGCCAGCGCGTGCTGGTGACAGGCCCCGCCGCGAAGGACCCGCGCGAGCTCGCCGGCCGCACGGAAGACAACCGCGTGGTGAACTTCGCGGGCGATCATGCCCTCATAGGTACCTACGCGGACCTCACGATCACGGCCGCGTTGCCGCATTCGTTGCGCGGCGAGCTCGTCGCGTGCTGACCGCATGCCGCGATCCGGGAGCATCGCGGCGTTCCCATTCCTGAGCGGAGCATGACCATGCGGATTCGAATCGAGGGCGTCGCGGCATTGGCCGCCGCCTGCGCACTGGCCGGGTGCGCGACTCTGCCGGGCGAGACGCCGGCCAGGGAGGCCGGCGCTGCGGTAACGGCCGCGGCGTCCCCGCAGGCGATCGCCAATGCGCAGCGCCTCGCCGGCGCGCCCGGCAGCACGCCGCCCGCATCGCCGCCGGCCGCGAGCGGCCTGCGCTCGTTCGCCGACGCGACGCGCGACGCGAAGGAGCTGCCCGGCCTCCTGTCGCTGTGGCAGAAGGACGACAAGGTCTGGATCGAGCTCGCGCCCGAGCAGCTCGACCGCCCGTACTTCTTCTCGACCAACCTCGACCAGGGACTGGGCGAGACGCGCTTTCTCGCAGGTTCGATGAGCAGCGCCCTGTCGCGCGCTTCGGCGCGCCGGCGATCGTCGTGTTCCGCAAGGTCGGCGGCAACGTCCAGCTGATTGCCCGCAACTACAAGTACACGGCGCAGGCGGGCACCCCGGAAGCCCGCGCGGTCGCGGACGCGTTCTCCGACAGCCTGCTCGCGACCGCCGCAATCGTCGCGCAGCCGCATCCCGAGCGGAAATCGGTGCTGGTGGACGCCATCGTCGCTCTTCTTCACCGACCTGCCCGGCGCCGCCTCGCGCCTCGAACAGACCTACCGGCAGTCGTACGCGTTCGACGCACGCAACTCGTCGTTCCGCGAGGTGCGGAGCACGCCGGACTTCGTGTCGCTCAACGTGACGGCGCACTACGCGCTCGCGCGCGTCGCGCTGCCGCAGATCGGCACCCCGGGGGCGCGGCGCCGCCGTCCACGCTTCCCGATATCCGCAGCCTGTTTCTCGGGTTCCACTATTCGCTCGCCAAGCTGCCCGACACGCCGATGCGCCCGCGCCTGGCCGACCCCCGTATCGGCTACTTCGGGACCGACGTCTGGGACTTCACGACCGACGACCGGCGCATCCCGATCGTCCACTACGTGAACCGGTGGCGCCTCGAGAAGAAGGATCCGGCGGCCGCGCTGTCGGAGCCGAAGCAGCCCATCGTCTACTGGATCGACCGCACGGTGCCCGACCGCTATCGCGCCGCCATCCGCGACGGCGTGCTCGAGTGGAACAAGGCGTTCGAGCGCATCGGCTACCAGAACGCGATCAAGGTCGAGGTGCAGGCGAAGGACGCGACCTTCAACACGTCGGACATCCGCCACGCGTCGATCCGCTGGATGACGTCGGCGCGCAGCGCCTTCTCGGCCATCGGGCCCACCGTCGTCGATCCGCGCACCGGCGAGATCCTCGACGCCGACATCGGCATCGATGCGACCAGCTTCCGGGCGTTCAAGAGCTTCGGCCTCGAGTCCATCCCGCAGCGGCCGCTCGCCGCCGCGTTCGGCGATCGCGACGGACCCTACTGCACCTACGCGATCGAAGCCGCCGAGCACGACAGCTTCGCGATGTCGCTGCTGGAGGCGCGCGGCGACATGACGCTCGACGGCGTCGAGGCCGAAGCGTTCATCCTGTCGCGCCTGAAGGCGACGACGATGCACGAGGTCGGACACACGCTCGGGCTCACGCACAACTTCCGCGCGTCCATCGCGTACACCGAGGCGCAGATCGCCGACCGCGACTTCACGCGCGAGAACGGCATCGCCGGGTCCGTGATGGAGTACAACGCCGTCAACATCGCGCTGAAGGGCGAGCGGCAGGGCGAATACCACATGTCCACGCTCGGGCCGTACGACTACTGGGCGATCGAATACGCGTACCGCGAGTTCCCGCCCGACGCAGAAGCCGCCGAGCTCGCGCGGATCGCGTCCCGCTCGAACGAGCCGCAGCTCGCGTTCCTCGCCGACGACTCGCTCTATCACAGCGGCCTCGATCCCCAGGTGAACACGTTCGACCTGGGCAACGATCCGCTGCGCTACGCGGAACGCCAGATGAGCCTCGGCCGCGAGCTGTGGCAGTTGACCGAGACGCGCCCGCTCAAGCCGGGCGACGATTACTCGCTGCTGCGCCGCAACTTCTACCGCGGCCTGTTCGAGGTGCAGCAAAGCTCGCTGCAGGCGGTCAAGTACATCGGCGGCCTGACGCTGCGGACCGACCATGCGGGAACGGGCCGCGCACCGCTCGAGCCCGTGCCGGCCGACAAGCAGCGCGCGGCGCTCGACCTCCTGTCGCGGACGGTGTTCTCGGCCGAGAACTTCCACTTCCCGCCGACTTTCCTCAACCGGCTCGCCGATCAGCGACTTCGACATCGACGATGCGCGGGAACTCGGCCGCAGCGTGCCGTCGGTGAGCGTCGCCGTCGACCAGCAGGTGCTCGAGCTGCATCGTTCGCTGCTGGGACCGCTGCTCGGCCCCGAGATCGCGCAGCGGCTGCTCAACAACGAACTGATGGCGAGCGACCCGCGCGCGGCGCTGCGCCTGTCCGAGCTCTACGGCACGCTGCACGTGGCGATCTTCAGCGAAGTGAAGGCCGGGCGCGACGTGCCGCTGATCCGCCGCAACCTGCAGCGCGAGTACGTGGCGCGGGTCGCGACGGTGCTGGTACGCCCGGCGCCGACGATGCCCGCCGATGCGCGCGCGCTGCTGCGCGCCGAGGCGGCCGAGCTGCGCGACGAGATCGCCGCGGCGCAGAAGCGGACCAGGCTCTCGCGCGAGACGCGCGCGCACCTGGCCGAGAGCCGCGCGATCCTCGACGACGCGCTCAAGGCGCCGCTGATGCGGCAGGCGCTCTGATGGTCGCGCGCCGCCCCCGGCAGTCGGTCATGCTGGCCCCGGTCGACAACCGGGCGCTGGCCAACCTGACCGGCCCGCTCGACGTCAACCTGCGCCAGATCGAAGCCGCGCTCGACGTCACGATCACCCACCGCGGCGGTGTCGTTCGCGATCGGCGGCGAGCCGGTGCAGGCGGCGCGCGCGGCGGAGGCGCTGCAACGCTTCTACGCGGTCGCGCAGCAGCCGCTGTCCGTGGACGACATCCAGCTGGGCCTGGTCGAGTACGGCACGCAGCCGGCGGAACGTCCGTTCGCGCCCGAGGACGAGGACGGCGCGCCGCGGCTGCGCACCCGCCGCACCGACCTGCACGGGCGCACGCCCAACCAGGTGGCCTACCTCAAGGACATCGCGACCCACGACATCACGTTCGGCATCGGGCCCGCGGGCACCGGCAAGACGTACCTCGCCGTCGCGTGCGCGGTGGACGCGCTCGAACGCGACTCGGTCAAGCGGCTCGTGCTGGTCCGGCCGGCGGTCGAGGCGGGCGAGCGGCTGGGCTTCCTGCCCGGCGACCTCGCGCAGAAGGTCGACCCGTACCTGCGCCCGCTCTACGACGCGCTGTACGACCTCATGGGCTTCGACAAGGTCTCGAAGCTCTTCGAGCGCACGACCATCGAGGTCGCGCCGCTCGCGTACATGCGCGGGCGCACGCTCAACCACTCGTTCATCATCCTCGACGAGGCGCAGAACACGACGCCCGAGCAGATGAAGATGTTCCTGACGCGGATCGGCTTCGGCACGCGCGGCCGTGATCACCGGCGACGTCACGCAGATCGACCTGGCGCGCGGGCAGAAGAGCGGGCTCATCGAGGCCGCGCGCATCCTGGCCGACGTCCGCGGCATCGCGTTCCGGCAATTCACCAGCGCGGACGTCGTCCGGCATCCGCTGGTGCAGAAGATCATCGACGCGTACGAACGCGCGACACCCCCCCGCGGCGCCGACGGCGCGCACCGCCGGTAACCCGCAGGGACGCGATGGCCCTGTCGCCACAGGAACGCGAAGCGCTGCGCGCGCGCTGCCGCATCGTCGCGGGCGGCCACGGCGAGTCCGACCCCGGCGCGGAACTGCTGCGCGTCGGCGCCTGGTGCCGCGACCACGGGCACGCGGCCGACCGCTACGGCGAAGGCCCGCTGATCGAGGCGTTCGAGGCCAAGGTCGCGGCGCTGCTGGGCAAGGAAGCCGGCGTGTTCATGCCGAGCGGCACGATGGCGCAGCAGATCGCGCTGCGGATCTGGTGCGAGCGGGCCGGGAACGCGCCGTTCGCGATGCATCCGACGTCGCACGTCGAATTGCACGAGTTCCGCGGGTACTCGCGGCTGCACCGGCTCGACGGCGTGCTCCTCGGACCGCGCGAACGGCCCACCCTCGCCGCCGACGTCACCGGATGCGCCGACCGCATCGCCGCGCTGCTGGTGGAGCTGCCGGCGCGCGAGATCGGCGGCCAGTTGCCCGCGTGGGATGCCCTCGTCGAACTGGCGGCCGTGGCGCGCGCGAAGGGCGTACGGATGCACATGGACGGTGCGCGCCTCTGGGAGGCGCAGGCCGCCTATGCGCCGAAGACGCACGCGCAGGTCTGCGCACTGTTCGATTCCGTGTATGTCTCCTTCTACAAGGGCATCGGCGCGTTGACGGGCGCGATGCTGCTGGGCGACGCGGACTTCATCCGCGAGGCGCGGGTCTGGCGCCGCCGGCACGGGGGCACGCTGGCGCAGCTGCACCCTTATGTCGCGTCGGCGGCGATGCGCTTCGACGCGCAGGTCGCCAGGATGCCGGCGTATCGCGCGCGCGCGCTGGCGCTCGCCGGAGCGCTGGCGCGGCTGCCCGGCGTGCGCGTGTTGCCCGATCCGCCGCAGGTGAACCTGTTCCACCTGCACGTCGCCGCTCCCGCGGCGGCGCTCGCCGACGCGCGCGACGTCGTGGCCGCGGAAGACGGCGTCTGGCTCGACCTCCGCTTCGCGGACATGCCGGTGCCGGGGGCGTCGTACGCCGAGCTGTACGTCGGCGACGCGCTGCTGCGGGCAGGACGACGCGCAGGTCGTGCCGGCCTTCGCCCGCGTCATCGCGGTCGCGCAGGCGGCTGCCGCATGACGGCGCAGCGCGGGCGCGCCGGGCCGGCGCTGTCGCTGTCGGTGCAGTACGCGAGCAACGCGCCGGACCTCCCGACGCGTGCGCAGGTGCGCCGCTGGACCCGGGCGGCGCTCGAGGACGACGCCGACGTCACCATCCGCTTCGTCGACGGCATCGAAGGCCGCGCGCTCAACGCCGAGTTTCGCGGCAAGGACTACGCGACGAACGTCCTCACGTTCGTGTACGATGACATCGAGCCGCGGACCGGCGACATCGTGCTGTGCGCACCGGTCGTGCGCAAGGAAGCGGACGCGCAAGGAAAGATGCTCGCCTCCCACTACGCCCACCTCGTCGTCCACGGCATGCTGCACCTGCAGGGCCACGACCACGAGCGGCCGGCCGACGCGGCCGCGATGGAGGCCCGCGAGACCGCGATCCTGGCGCGGCTCTCCGCTTCCCGATCCCTACGCCGATGTCTAGCGAAGACGACAAGGAAGGCGACAAGCCGACCTTCCTCGAGCGCATCACCGCGATGCTCCTGCGGGAGCCCGACGACCGCGACGAACTCCTGGACGTGCTGCGCGGCGCATTCGAGCGCCACCTGATCGACGCCGACGCGCTGTCGATGATCGAGGGCGTGCTCTCCGTCTCCGAGACGACGGTCCGCGACATCATGATCCCGCGCTCGCAGATGGACTGCGTGTCGATCGAGGACGAGGTTCCGGACTTCCTGCCGGCCGTCGTCGAGACGCGGCACTCGCGCTTCCCGGTGATCGGCGAGAGCAAGGACGACGTGATCGGCATCCTGCTCGCGAAGGAACTCCTCAACTACTACGCCAATCCGGAGGCGTTCAACCTGCGCGAGACGCTGCGGCCGGCCGTGTTCGTGCCCGAATCGAAGCGCCTCAACGTGCTGCTGCGCGACTTTCGCGCGAACCGCAACCACATCGCGATCGTCGTCGACGAATACGGCGGCGTGTCCGGCCTCGTGACCATCGAGGACGTGCTGGAGCAGATCGTCGGCGACATCGAGGACGAATACGACTTCGACGAGAGCCACGACAACATCATTCCCGAGGCGAACGGCCGCTTCCGCGTGAAGGCGCAGACGGAGATCGCCGACTTCAACGAGCAGTTCGGGACGTCGTTCTCCGACGACGAGTTCGACACCGTCGGCGGCCTCGTGCTGCGCGCGTTCGGACGCCTGCCCAAGCGGGGCGAGGCGACGACGATGGAAGGCCATCGTTTCCGGGTGCTGCGCGCCGACAGCCGCCGCCTGCATACGCTGCAGATCGAACGCCTGACGCCCGCGCCCGCCGCGGAACCCGACGCGTGAGCGTTGCCGCGGGCGGCAATTTCGGCCACCGCGTCTGCCTGCGCCGGGCCGCGGCGATGACAGGCACTGCCCGATGACGCGCGCAGCGAGGTCCGCGCTGGCGCCATGGCCTGCGCGGGCGCCGTCGTGCCTCGCCGCGATGCGCTGATGGGGGGCCGCCCGCCATGCTGACGCGCCTGCTCGCGCTTGCCGCCGGCGCCGCGGCCGTTTTCGCGTTCGCGCCCTTCGGCGCAGCACCGCTTGCCATCGCCGCGCTCGTCGTGCTGTTCGCGCTGTGGGCGCAGGCCGCGACCCCGCGCGAGGGCGCGGCGCTCGGCTTCGCGTTCGGCTTCGGCCTCTTCGGCGCCGGCGTGTCGTGGGTCTACATCGCGCTGGAGACCTTCGGCGGCATGCCCGCGCCCGTGGCGGTCGTCGCCACCGCCGGCTTCGTCGCGTATCTGGCGCTGTGGCCGGCGCTGGCGGGCTGGGTGGTCGTGCGGTTCACGCCGCCGCACACGCACGCGCGGCTTGCTCGCCGCGGGCGCCGCGTGGACGCTGGCCGAGTGGCTGCGCGGGTTCGTGTTCTCCGGCTTCCCGTGGTTGTCCTTCGGCTACGCGGAACTGCCTGCCCACGGCGCGCTTCCGCTCGCCGGATACGCGCCGATCGGCGGCGTGTTCCTCGTGACCCTGGCGGTCGCGGTTTGCGCGGCTGCCATTGCGGGCATCGTCGCCGCGCTCGCGGAAGGCGCGCCCCGCCGCATCGTCGCCGCGCTGGCCGTCGTCACGGCGATCGTCGCCGGCGGCGCGGTGCTGACGCGCGTCGAGTGGACGACCGCCATCGGCGAACCCGTCGCGGTGTCGCTGCTCCAGGGCAACGTGTCGCAGGCGCAGAAGTTCGACCCGGCGTTCCGGCCGCAGAACTTCGAGCTCTACGACCGGCTGGTGGCGGCGAGCCGGGGCCGGATCGTCGTGCTGCCGGAGAGCGCGTTTCCGCAGTACGCCGACGAGATTCCGGACGAGGTGTTCGCGCGCCTCGCCGCAGTTGCGCGCGCGCGGCACGGCGCCGTCGTGGTCGGGCTGTTCACGGCCCTGCCGCCGCTCGCCGCGGGCGAAGGCGAGCGCATCTACAACAGCGTGGCGAGCCTCGACGAGGGCCGGCCGCAGCTCTATCGCAAGCGCCACCTCGTGCCCTTCGGCGAAACGATCCCGCTGAAGGCGATCACCGGCTGGTTCATCAACTCCGTCCTCGAGATTCCGCTTGCGGACCAGGCGGCAGGACCCGCGGACCAGCCGCCCTTCGCCATTGCGGGCCAGCGCCTCGCGATCAACATCTGCTACGAGGACGTGTTCGGCGCCGAGCTCATCGCGTCCGCCCGCGCCTCGACGCTGCTCGTCAACGTGACCAACGACGCGTGGTACGGCCACTCGATCGCCGCGCGGCAGCACAACCAGATCTCCTCGATGCGCGCGCTGGAGACGGGGCGTCCGATGCTGCGCGCGACCAACACCGGCATCACGTCGGCCATCGCGCACGATGGCCGCACGCTCGTCGAACTGCCATGGTTCGTGACGGGCATCCTCGAGATCGAGATCGCCGGACGCGGCGGCGACACGCCCTACCTCCGGTTCGGCGACGCGCCGGCGGTCGTCTTGGCCTTCGCTGCTCCTGCTCGCCGCGGTGGCCGTCGCACGGCGCCGCACGGCACGCGCCGACCCCCCGCCCGCCGCGTAATCGGCCGCGGAAACCGGTAAAATCCGGTCTTTCAAGCAGTTACCGACAGCGCACCGATTCGCGCGCGGACCGACGATGCTCACCTTTCAAGAAGTCATCCTCACGCTCCAGCAGTACTGGGGAAAGCAGGGCTGCGCGCTGCTGCAGCCGTATGACATGGAGGTGGGGGCGGGCACGTCGCACACGGCGACGTTCCTGCGCGCGCTCGGGCCCGAGCCGTGGCGCGCCGCGTACGTGCAACCGTCGCGCCGTCCGAAGGACGGCCGCTACGGCGAGAACCCCAATCGCCTGCACCAGCACCATCAGTTCCAGGTCGTGCTGAAGCCCTCGCCCCCCGACATCCTCGACCTGTACCTGGGTTCGCTGCGCGCGCTCGGCTTCGACCTCGCGCGCAACGACGTCCGCTTCGTCGAGGACGACTGGGAGAACCCGACGCTCGGCGCGTGGGGACTGGGCTGGGAGGTGTGGCTCAACGGCATGGAGATCACGCAGTTCACGTACTTCCAGCAGGTGGGCGGGCTCGACTGCAACCCGATCACCGGCGAGATCACGTACGGACTCGAGCGGATGTCGATGTATCTGCAGAACGTCGAGTCGGTGTACGACCTGAAGTACACGGACGCGATGTCGTACGGCGACGTGTTCTTCCAGAACGAGGTGGAGCAGTCGAAGTATGCGTTCGACGAATCCAATGCGCCGAAGCTCTTCGAACAGTTCGCGTTCTTCGAGGGCGAGGCGAAGCGCCTGCTCGAGGCGAAGCTGCCGCTGCCCGGGTACGAGATGATCCTGAAGGCCGCGCACACGTTCAACCTGCTCGACGCGCGGGGTGCCATTTCCGTGACCGAGCGCGCCGCGTACATCGGGCGGATCCGCAACCTGGCCCGCATGGTCGCCACCGCGTACGTCGAGGCGCGCGAGGCGCTGGGGTATCCCATGCTTCCGCCGGAACATCGGAGGAGCGCCGCGTGAGTACCGCGACGCTGCTCGTCGAGCTCTTCACCGAGGAGCTCCCGCCCAAGTCGCTGAAGGCGCTGGGCGAGTCGTTCTCGGCCGGGATCGCGGACGCGCTGCGTGCGCGCGGATTCCTGGGCGCCGGCGCCGAAGTCGCCTCGTTCGCCACCCCGCGCCGCCTGGGCGTCACGATCACCGGGGTCGCCGACCAGGTCACCGAGGCGTCGCGCGCGATCCCGCTGCTCCCGGTCAGCGTCGCGTTCGGCGCGGACGGCGCGGCGACCGAGGCGCTCGAGAAGTCGATCAAGGCGAAAGCCGGCTTCGGCCGCTTCGCCGACGTGCCGGCCGAGCGCATCGAGCGGCGCAACGACGGCAAGATGGAGCGCGTGTTCTACATCGAGCCGCCGGTCGCGGTGCCGCTGCGCGGCGCACTGCAGGAAGCGCTCGACGGCGCCCTCGCGAAGCTGCCGATCGCCAAGGTGATGAGCTACGCCGGCCCGGGGCGCTACTACAACGACGAGAAGTTCGTCCGGCCCGCGCATCGCCTGCTGGCGCTGCACGGCAGCGACATCGTGCCGGTCACGGCACTCGGGCTCGCGGCGGGCCGGGTCACGCAGGGGCATCGCTTTCTTTCCGGCGGCGACCTCGCCATCGCGACCGCCGACGCCTACGCGCCGACGCTCGAGGCCGAAGGCAAGGTCATCCCGTCGTTCGCGGCCCGCCGCGCGCAGATCGTCGTCGCGCTCGAAGGCGCCGCCGGCAACGACACGCCGATCATGCCCGACGCGTTGCTGGACGAAGTGACGGCGCTGGTCGAATGGCCGAGGGTCTACGCCGGCACGTTCGACCCCGCGTTCCTCGCCGTGCCGCAGGAGTGCCTGATCCTGACGATGCAGCTGAACCAGAAGTACTTCGCGCTCGCGGACGACGCGGGCCGGCTCGTCAACCGCTTCCTGCTGGTCAGCAACCTCGAGACGCGCGACCCGTCGGCCATCGTCGCCGGCAACGAGCGCGTGCTGCGCGCGCGGCTCGCGGACGCCAAGTTCTTCTTCGACCAGGATCGCCGGCAGCGCCTCGACGCCCGGGTCGACCGCCTCAAGAGCGTCGTGCATCACAACAAGCTCGGCACGCAGGCGCAGCGCGTCGACCGGCTGCGCGCGCTCGCGACCCGGATCGCGCCGCTCCTCCGCGCCGACCCGGCGCTCGCCGACCGCGCCGCGCTCCTCGCCAAGGCCGATCTCACGACCGACATGGTGGGCGAGTTCCCCGAACTGCAGGGCCTGATGGGCCGCTACTACGCCGAGCACGACGGAGAAGCGCCGCAGGTCGCCGCGGCGATCGAGCAGCACTACCTGCCGAAGGCCGCGGGCGATCGGCTTCCCGACGACCCGGTGGCGCAGGCGGTCGCGCTCGCCGACAAGCTCGAAACGCTGGCCGGCATGTTCGGCATCGGACAGGTTCCGACGGGCGACCGTGACCCGTTCGGACTGCGACGCGCCGCACTCGGCGTGATCCGCATCCTGATCGAACGCGGGCAGCCGGTGCCGCTGTCCACGCTGGTCGGCCTCGCGTTCGACGCGTTCGCGGCGGTGCCCGCCGTCACCGCGCAACCGGCGCCCGTGCTCGACTTCGTCTACGACCGGCTGCGCGGCTACCTGCGCGAGCAGGGCTACACGGCCCTCCAGATCGCCGCCGTGCTGGACGCGCGACCGGAGGTCATCGCCGACCTGCCGGCGCGCCTGGCGGCCGTCCAGGCGTTCGCGGCGCTGCCGGAAGCGGCGGCGCTGGCCGCCGCCAACAAGCGCATCGTCAACATCCTGCGGAAGAGCGGCGGCGAGGCCGCTCCGGCGGTCGACCGCGCGGCGCTGGCCGCAGGCGCCGAGCACGACCTGTACGAGGCGTTCCAGAAGCTCACGCCGCAGGTCGAGGCCGACTACGCGGCCGGCGATTTCTCCGCCGCGCTCATGTCGCTCGCGACCGCCAAGCCCGTCGTCGACCGTTACTTCGACGACGTGATGGTGATGGCCGACGATCCGGCGATCCGCGCCAATCGCCTCGCGCTGCTGCGCGGCGTCGCGGCCACGATGAACCGCGTCGCCGACATCTCGAAGCTGGCCCAGTAATGGTCCAGCTCGCGACCGACGCGATGATCCCCGTCCGCCCGGTCCGGCTGATCGTGCTCGACCGCGACGGCGTGATCAACTACGACAGCGACCACTTCATCAAGTCGCCGGACGAATGGCGGCCGGTGCCCGGCAGCCTCGAGGCCATCGCGCGGCTCAACCACGCCGGCTACCGCGTCGTCGTCGCGACCAACCAGTCGGGCATCGGCCGCGGTCTCTTCGACATGGGGATGCTCAATACGATCCACGAGAAGATGCACAAGGCGCTGGCGCACGCCGGCGGCCGCGTCGACGCGATCTTCTTCTGCCCGCACACGGCCGATTCCCGCTGCGAATGCCGGAAGCCGCGCGCGGGCATGCTCGTGGAGATCGGCAAGCGCTTCAACGTGGAGTTGACGGGAGTGCCCTGCATCGGCGACTCTTTGCGCGACCTGCAGGCGGCCGACTCGGTCGGCGCGCAGCCGATGCTCGTGCTGACCGGGAAGGGGGAGAAGACCTTGCGTGAAGGCAATTTCCCGAAGAACACCGTGATCTTTCCCGATCTCGCGTTCGCCGTCTCGGCGCTGCTCGCCGGCGAATGAGCGGGCGCGCGCCGACCTCCGCGCGCGTCCGGCGATGAAGCAACGCCCGTCGCTGCTGTCGAACGTGCGCGCGCTCGCGTTCTTCGTCTTCCAGCTCGTCGTCACGCCGCTGTACGCGGCGGCGATGCTGCTCATGGCCTGGTCGCCCCGGCTGTGGACATTCGCGATGGCGCGCAGCTGGTGCGGCGTCAACCTGTGGGGCGCGAAGTGGATCTGCGGCATCCGCTGGCACGTGGACGGACTCGCGAACATCCCCTCCGACACGCTCGGGCAGCCGCACATCGTGATGGCGAAGCACAGTTCGACGTGGGAGACGCTCTCGCTCAACCAGTACTTCCCGCCGTTGGCCTACGTCGCCAAGAAGGAGCTCCTGTCGATCCCGTTCTTCGGCTGGGGCTTCGCGCTCGCCTCGCCGATCACGATCGACCGCAGGGCGGGCATCGATGCGATGGCCCAGATGGTCGAGCAGGGCCGCGAGCGGTTCAAACAGGGCTTCTGGATCGTCGTCTATCCGGAGGGCACGCGGATCCGCGCCGGAACGCGCTCGAAGTACAAGACGGGCGGCGCACGCCTCGCGATCGCGATGGGCGTGCCGATCATCCCCGTCGCGCACAACGCAGGGTTCCTGTGGCCGAAGGGCGTGTTCGGCAAACGGCCGGGCACCGTGACGATGACCATCGGCGCGCCGATCTCTCCGGCCGGCAAGGACCCCGCGCAGCTGACGCAGGAAGTCGAGGCGTGGATCGAAGGCGAGGTCGCGCGACTCGGGGTGCCGAAGTGAACCGGGCCGCCACCGCCTACCTGCGCCCCGACGAAGTCGCCGGCCGCGACGCGGCCCGGCGCGCCCGCGAAGGACAGATGCGGCACATCGTGCTGTCCGGCGAGACCGTCGACTACCGCCTGGTGCGCGCGCGGCGGCGCACGATCGGCATGGAAGTGGACCTGAAGGGGCTTTCCGTGCGCGCGCCGCGCTGGGTCACGCTGGCCGAGATCGAGGCCGCGTTGCAGGAGCGCGCGAAGTGGATCGTCAAGGCGCTGGCCGAGTGGCGCGCGCGCCGGCGCGACGTGATGCCGCGCGAATGGAAGACCGGCGCCCCGATCCTCTATCGCGGCCGCGAACTCGCGCTCGAGGTGTTCCCGTCGCGGCGCATGCACATCGCGCCGGACCTCTTCAACCTCACCATCCTGCATCCGAAGGCGCAGGACGAGACGCTGGTCGCGCAGATCGTCGGCAAGTGGCTGCGCGACGAGGCCTGGACGTTCGTGACGCCGCACGTCGCCGTCTACGCGGACCGGGTCGCGAAGGCGCCGCCGACGGTGCGCCTGTCCAATGCGCGCAGCGAGTGGGGAAGCTGCAACGCGCGCGGCGAAATCCGCCTCAACTGGCGCCTGGTCCAGCTGCCGCCCACGCTCGCCGAGTACGTCGTCGCGCACGAGGTCGCCCACCTGGTCGAGCTCAATCACTCCGCGCGGTTCTGGGCGCTGGTGGAGTCGCTGCTGCCGGGACACGCGGTGCTGAAGCGCGAGCTGGAGGATTGGACGGCGCTGCTCGCGGCGTGACCGAAACGCTGCACGTTTCGGTCACGATGGAAGTCAGCTTGGCCGTCCTGGGGCGGCCCGGCGCCGGCCAGCGGCAAGCGTGCTGGACAGCGCCCGGGTCGACGCCGCTCTCGCGAGGCGGCCTCGGTGTCGCGAACGCCTGCGGGTCTGCCGCCTCGAGGCGGCGCATCCTCTGCGAATCGGGCGTCGCAGCCCGCGCGTCTGCCGACCGCCGTCGTCAGGCGAGTGGCGCTGGCAATGCGGACAGATCGACGTCGAGATCCGCCTGCGTCTTCAACAGGCGGGCGAGCGTCGCGTCGAGCGCTTCGCCGGAACGGGTGTCGCGCCACGCGCCATCCTGTGCGCGGAAGTGGTAGCCACCCGCGCGCGCCGCCACCCAGATCTCGCGATTGGGCACGTGCCGGTTCACGATGAGCTTGCCGCGCTCGTCGCAGTCGATCTCGAGGATGCCGTCGTTGAGACTCCAGTCCGCGTCGGCGTCGCTGCACGCGAGCGCGGCATCGAGCGCGGTGCCGATCGCGGCCAGAAGGACGTCGGCGTTGGCGGTGAATTCGGTGTCGGAAGCCATGGCGGTGCGTGATAGGATTCCCGTCGATGTTACGTCAATTCCGAATCGCCGCCGCGTCGATCGCGGTGCTCGCCGCGCTGCTTTCATCCGCCGGTTGCGGCATCAAGGGACCGCTGGTCCTGCCGCCCGCCAAAGCAGGCGCCGGCCGTCGCGCCGGTCGCGCCCGAACCCGCGACGACGACGCCAGCGGCGCCCGCACCATCGCCGCAACGTTGCCCGCGGAAGGCAACGCCCCCACTGGCGAGCGCAAGCCGTGAGCCCGCCGGGCCGCCCCAAGGGCGAACACCGCAGTGCGCAGCACGAAGGTAATCCCGTCCGCCCGCCGGGCCGCCCCAAGGGCGAACACCGCAGTGCGCAGCACGAAGGTAATCCCGTCCGCCCGCCGGGCCGCCCCAAGGGCGAACACCGCAGTGCGCAGCACGAAGGTAATCCCGTCCGCCCGCCGGGCCGCCCCAAGGGCGAACACCGCAGTGCGCAGCACGAAGGCAATCCAGCAAGCGCTTTCGCCTACCGCGACGGCGAGCTTCACGCCGAAGGCGTCGCGCTGACCGAGATCGCGCAGCGCTTCGGCACGCCGTGCTACGTGTATTCGCGCGCAGCGATCGAGGATGCCTACCGTGCCTACGACGGCGCGTTCGCCGGCACCGACCATCTCGTCTGCTACGCGATGAAGGCGAACTCGAACCTCGCCGTCCTCGACATCCTCGCGCGCCTGGGGAGCGGCTTCGACATCGTGTCCGGCGGCGAACTCGCGCGCGTCCTCGCGGTGGGCGGCGATCCCGGGAAGGTCGTGTTCTCGGGCGTGGGCAAATCCGAGGCGGAGATGGCGCAGGCGCTCGACGCCGGGATCCTGTGCTTCAACGTCGAGTCCGCCGGCGAGTTGGCGCGCCTCGACGCAGTCGCGGGTCGCCTGGGCAAGCGGGCGCCGGTGAGCTTTCGCGTGAACCCGGACGTGGATCCGAAGACGCATCCGTACATCGCCACCGGCTTGAAGGAAAGCAAGTTCGGCGTCGCGTTCGACGACGCACCCGGCCTGTACCGGCAGGCCGCGCGGATGCCCAACATCGCCGTGCACGGCCTCGACATCCACATCGGCTCGCAGATCACCGAACTCGCGCCGTACCGGGAGGCCGCGACGAAAGTGCTCGACCTCGTCGACCGCCTGCGCGCCGATGGCATCGCGCTCGGCCACGTCGACCTGGGCGGCGGACTCGGCATCCGCTATCGCGACGAGGAGCCGCTGCGCCTGCCGGCGTATGCGGCGATGGTCCGCGAGCTGTTCGCCGGACGTTCCGAGCGCTTGCTGTTCGAGCCAGGCCGGCGCCTGGTCGGCGACGCCGGCATCCTGCTGACCCGTGTCGAGTACCTGAAACCCGGCGTTGCGAAGAGCTTCGCGATCGTCGACGCCGCGATGAACGACCTGCTCCGTCCCGCGCTCTACGACGCCTGGCATCCGGTGGATCCGGTGCGCCCGCGCACCGGCGAAGCGCGGGAATGGGAGGTCGTCGGCCCCATCTGCGAGAGCGGCGATTTTCTCGCGCACGGCCGGTCGCTCGCACTCGCGCCGGGGGACCTCCTGGCGATCGGCGCGGCCGGCGCGTACGGCATGGCGATGAGCTCGAACTACAACGCGCGACCGCGCGCCGCCGAGGTCGTTGTCGACGACAGGCATGCGTATCTCGTGCGGCGTCGCGAGCGCGCAGACGAACTATTCGCGCTCGAGAATCCGCTGCCGCGATCGGCGTGAACGGCGCACGCCGCACACGCGCCGGATTGCGCTGCCGGCGCCGAAATTTCCATCGGAAGGTCCGCTGTTCGCGTGTGTGCGAAGCGCAACAATCGCGTTTCTAAGCGTCGGAATCAGCGGCGAAATCTTGCAAAACTGGCAAACGTGGCTACAATGCAGGCAGCAGTGGGAACGGATTTGTCAAGAGGCTGCACGACAAAAAGGCCGAAGCCGAACCCCCTGCGATGAAGAGAAGCAACATAACAGTTACGGTAACTCAGACAGGAGAAACCAAAGATGATGGCTGACATGATGTCGATGATGACGCCCGCGGCTCCGGCCCCGGCGCCGAAGAAGAAGGCTGCCAAACGCAAGCCGGCCAAGAAGAAGGCCGCGCCGAAGAAGAAGGCCGCCAAGAAGACCACGAAGAAGAAGGCCGCCCCGAAGAAGAAGGCTGCCAAGAAGACCACGAAGAAGAAGGCCGCCCCGAAGAAGAAGGCTGCCAAGAAGACCACGAAGAAGAAGGCCGCCCCGAAGAAGAAGGCTGCCAAGAAGACCACGAAGAAGAAGGCCGCCCCGAAGAAGAAGGCTGCCAAGAAGACCGCGAAGAAGAAGGCCGCCCCGAAGAAGAAGGCTGCCAAGAAGACCGCGAAGAAGAAGGCCGCCAAGAAGGCGTAAGGGCGGCATCAAGCTCCGCCGCATGACTGCAGCGGACGTAAAACGGGCGGCGAAATGCCGCCCGTTTTCAATTCCACGTCCCCGAATTGCTCCGCGCTTCGCGCTCCACAATTCGTGGCCGGTCAAGTCACCACGAAAACCTTCGGGCGGCCGGGCGGTTTCCGTGCGGCAAAGGCACGAAGCGCGCAGCTCGAAGCCGCTTCGCGGCTCGCTCGGTCGCGCGCGAATGCGGGCTGACTGCCTGCGATCCGCGCCGGGTGCAACGCGAACGTCCGCCGCAGGGCACCCGCAGCGCCTGCCAGGCGCGCACGATCAGCCCGGGTAGTCCGGCATCCCCAGTAACGAGGAAGCTTTACCCTTGGCGGACTGCCCCATGGGCATTTCTGCGCGACCGCGACCGGCTTGCGCCGAAGGCTGTCAATCCGCATACAGCGCGCTACCGAACCGCGCGCGTAGCGCGCTTATGAACCGCGCGCTTCCTGCCCTTTCTACACGTAAGGCGCCCGGCCGCCCGTAGCCTTTCGTGCTGACCTGCCCGGGCGCGAACGTGGAGCGCGCAGCGCGGAGCGATCTCGGCTCACGCTATCCGCCAAACTGCCCCCGTACCTTCGCGGTCGTGGGCGCCTTGCGGGCGGGCGCGGCAACCGCGGGCTTCGTGGGCGCGCCCTTGCCTGACGCGGTCTGCTTGCTCGCGCCACGCGTGGCGGCCGCGCGCTTGGTGCGGCCGCCGGATTGGGCGACCGGCACGACGTCGCTCGTCACGCGGATCGACTGACCCGCCTGGAGCGTGTCGCGGCTGATGCCGTTCCACGACTTCAGGTCCTGCACGGTGACGCCATACTTGACGGCGACGCGCTGGAGCGTGTCGCCGCGCTGCGCCTTGTAGTAGAACGTACGCCCGGCCGGAACGGCGGTGAACACGACTTCGGTCAGCGTGTTCGCCGCCTCGTTCGACGGTCGCTGCGCCGGTACCAGCAGCGGATGCCCGACCGGCACGCGCGACTTGGGGCCGATGCCGTTCACCGCGCGCAGCGTCTCCACCGACATACCGTACTTGGCGGCCACCTGCGGCAGCGTCTCGTTGGCCTTGAGCCGGTACGCCTGCCACGACACGAGCGGCTGCTCGGTGAGTTCGAGCTTGGCCGCGAAGATCTCCGCGTTGTCGATCGGCAGCAGGATCGACTGTTCGTCCGCGCCGGCGATCACCGGACGATTGTGCTGCGGATTGAGCGCCAGGAAGTCGTCCAGCGACAGCTCGGCCAACTCGGCGGCGCGCTTCGTATCCATCTTCTTGCCGGTCTTCACGATCGCGAAGAACGGGGCGTCGGGAATGTCGGCCAGGGCCAGGCCGTACTTCTCCGGATCGCGGACGATGTTCTTCACGGCCTGCAGCTTGGGCAGGTAGTTGCGGGTCTCGGCCGGCATCGCGAGACTCTCGTAGTCGGTCGACAGACCCTTTGCCTTGTTGCGCGCGATGGCCTTGCCGACGTTGCCCTCGCCCCAGTTGTAGCCCGCGAGCGCCAGCTGCCAGTCGCCGAAGTCGTCGTGCAGCTTCGTGAGGTACTCGAGCGCCTTGTCCGTCGCGGCGAGCACGTCACGGCGCGAATCCATCCAGAAGTCCTGCTTCAATCCGTAGTGCTTGCCGGTCGACGGAATGAACTGCCAGATGCCGGCGGCGCGGCTCGTCGACATCGCGACCGGGTTATACGCGCTCTCGATCATCGGCAGCAGCGCGATTTCCGTGGGCATCCGGCGTTCCGTCACCTCGGTCACGATGTGATACAGGTAGCGCCGGCTGCGCTCCACCATGCGCGCCACGTACTCGGGGCGCGACGAATACCACTGCTCCCACTTCTCGACCAGCGGACCCTCGAGGTCCGGCATGCCGTAGCCCGCGTTGATCCGCTCCCACAAATCGCCGACCGGTGCCGTCAGCGGCTCGAGGTCGGCGCCCGCGGCAGCGGGAAAGAGTTCGGATTCCTTCGGCTTGACGGCCGGTGGCCGCGCCGGCTGGGGGGGCTCCGGAGCCACGGCGGCGACGACGGCAGGAGGCGGCGCGGGATCCGCCGGCGGCGGTGCGGTTGTCGCGCACGCCCCGAGGAGCACGGCGACGGCAACGATGAGGCAATGGGCTGAGCGCAATTCGGATTCCGATCAGGACGCAAGGCAGGACCCGCGAGCCGGCGCGTCCCCAGTCAAAAGTGCTGGCGATGGTAGGCCGCGTCCCTGCCACCGTCAACCGAAGGCGCGCCGGCGGCGCGCCGCTAGAACGTGTTCTTCCAGGCGCGCAGCACGGCGAACGCATCGACGTCGTCGCCGATCGCCCGCCCTGCGTGCCGCTGCGCCGCCGCGCGTACGTCCGGCAACGGCACGCGCAGGAACGGGTTGGTGGCGCGCTCGAGGCCGATCGTCGACGGCAACGTCGGTTCCCCGCGCTCCCGCCGCGCAGCCTCGCGCGCCTGCCGCGCAGGGATCTCGTCGTTGCCCGGTTCGACCGCGAGAGCGAACCGCAAGTTCGCGAGCGTGTACTCGTGACCACAATAGACGCGCGTCGCGTCCGGCAGCGCGGCGAGCTTCGACAGCGACGACCACATCTGCGCCGGCGTGCCCTCGAACAGGCGGCCGCAGCCCGCGGCGAACAGCGTGTCGCCGCAGAAGAGCGAGGGAACGCCGTCCACATCGCCGAAGAACGCGATATGCCCGGACGTATGTCCCGGGATGTCGATGCCGGTGAACACGCCGGGCAGGCCCGGCACCTCGATCCGGTCGCCGTCGGTCACGGCCCGCGTACGTCGCGGAATCGACTCGCGCGCGGGCCCGAACACCGGCACCGGGTGGCGTTCCAGCAGCGCCTCGATGCCCCCGACGTGGTCGCCGTGGTGGTGCGTGGCGAGGATCGCGGTCAGCGCCAGGCCGTGCTCCGACAGGTAGGCCAGCACGGGCGCGGCGTCGCCGGGGTCGACGACGACCGCCGACGGTCCGTTGCGCAGCAGCCAGATGTAGTTGTCCGTAAATGCGGGGATGGGGATAATCGGGATCATGGACGCATCTTCGGGAACCGGGCCGCCCCTGTCAACGACGCTCGCGGACTGGTTTCGCACGCCGCTCGGCGAATACCTGCTCGCGCGCGAGCAGGCGTACTTCGATCAGACGGTCGCCGACATCTTCGGGTTCCATGCGTTGCAGGTCGGACTGCCCGAATGCCGCTTTCTCGCGCAAAGCCGGATTCCCTCCCGGTGGACGCTCGACTACGATCCTCCGGCCGACATCATCGCCGACCCGCACGGCCTGCCCTTCGCGGAGAATGCGCTCGACCTCATCGTGCTGCCGCACGCGCTCGAGTTCACCGACGATCCGCACCTGATGCTGCGCGAGGCCTATCGCGTCATCCGCCCGGAAGGCCAGATCGTCATCGCCGGCTTCAATCCGTTCTCGCTGTACGGTGCCAAGCGCTATTTCGGGCGTGGAGCAGACGCCGCCGTGGAACGGCAACTTCATCGCGCTCTACCGCCTGAAGGACTGGCTGACCCTGCTGGGCTTCGACGTGGTGGGCGGCCGCCTCGACGGCTATGCCCCGCCGTTCCGCAACGAGCGTTGGCTGCAGCGCTGCGGATTCTTCGAATCGATCGGCGACCGCTGGTGGCCGATCGGCGGCGGCGTGTACTTCCTCCGCGCGACCAAGCGTGTCATCGGCATGCGCGTACTCACGCCGGCATGGCAGCGGCGCGAGCGCCGCCAGTCGCTGGCGCCGGCCGGCGCGCGCGAGAGCCTCACCACGTCCGACCGCCTGCCGCAGTGAGGCGCCGGCGCCGCCGGGACGGCGCAGGCAGCCCGCCCGCGCGGCGACCGCGATTGCCCTGCGCCGGCATCCGCAATGTCGCCACGCTTCGCAACCCATGCGCCCGCGCCCCGACGACCGGGGCGGCGCGCCAACAACCCGCAGGATCGGAGGTCGCTTGAGTTCGGTGGTCATTTATACGGACGGTGCCTGCAAGGGCAACCCGGGTCCGGGCGGATGGGGCGCGCTGCTGCGCGCCGGGGCGCACGAGCGCGAACTGTTCGGCGGCGAGCCGCACACGACGAACAACCGGATGGAACTGACGGCGGTCATTCGCGCGCTGGAGTCGCTGACGCGACCGTGCCCGGTCGACATCTACACGGACTCGCAGTACGTGAAGAACGGCATCGAGACGTGGATCCACGGCTGGCGCCGCAACGGCTGGAAGACGGCGGACAAGAAGCCGGTGAAGAACGCGGACCTCTGGCACGAACTGTCGGCGCTGGCCGCGCAGCACCAGGTCACCTGGCACTGGGTGAAGGGGCACGCGGACAACGAAGGCAACGAACGCGCGGACGCGCTCGCGAACCGCGGCGTCGACGTCGCGCGCGTCGAGTCCGGTCGCGGCGCCGCCTGACACCGCTGCGTCAGGTACCGTCCGCGGCGAGGGCCCGTTCGATCCGGCGCGCGAACACGTCCATCTCGCGACCCGCCTGCTTGTCGCCCTTGCGCTGCGCCACCGCAATGCCCGAGCGATAGGCGGCGAGCGCCTGCGCGGGCTGCCGGTCGTCGAGCAGCGCACGGCCCAGGAGCTTCCACGCCGCCGTGTACTCGGGATCGAGCACGACCGCCTGCCGCAGATGCGGCACCGCGCGGCCCGGTTCGCCGGCCTTCAGGTATTCGTTGCCGAGCGAGAAGCGCAGCAGCGCCCCGTCGCGGCCCGCCGCGAGCATCTGCTCGAACTTCGCCAGGGCCGGTGCGGGGGGCGTCGACACGCTATTTGAGGATGAACTCGCCGGTCTCGCACCCGACGCGGCGCATCGGGTAGATCACCTGCTTGTCCTCCCCGCGCAGCTTGCCCTCGATCGTCGCGTAGAGCCAGCCTTCGGTCCCGCGCCGGTACAGGATGCGCTGCGGAAAGTCGTTCGCCGGATTCGAGAACGTGAAGATCGTGTCCTTGTCGTCGGTCGTGATCGAGACCAGCTTGAATGCCGTCTCGTTCTGCCCGGACGGCAGCGCGACATAGTAGACGCCATCCGCGCGCGGCTCGATGCGCAGGTACTCGTAGCTTTGCGGCTTGCCCTGGAACACCGTCGAGCCCGCGCCGATCAGCATGTTGCCGCGCACGGGCGACCACTGCTCGCGGAAGTCGCGCTGGTTCACCGTGCCGGACCAGCAGCCGTTGAGCCACGAGAGCGGTGCGACGCTGCCCAAGTCGGCGGGCGCGGCGGCGGCCGGCGGCGTTGCGGCGGGCGGCGCGGAGCCTGCGCATGCACGGCCGCGCCGGCGAACGCCAGGAGCGCGATCGCCGCCAGCGGCGCGGCGCGGCGGAGGGAAGAGCGGTATCGGACCATCGTGTTCGCGCCTCGTCACTGCGGCCGCGAAAGCGGCAGGTTGGAAAGGAGGTTCTGCGGTTTGAGCTTCAGCAGGCCGTCGGAGTTCATCGCCATCGCGAGATAGACCGGGCGCCCGGCGATCGCGGGCCGCATGTCCGCCGGATTCGCGAAGTCGAGGCGGAACAGCGCGATGAGCCGCGCAAGGCGCGCCTCGTCCACGTCGACCTCGTTGTAGAGGTCGTTGAGCAGCGCGCTCGCCTCGGCGTCGAGTCCGACGTGCCACACCCAGTGCTGGTCATCGATCGCACGCTCGTGCTTGATCGTGACGTCCACGCCGAGGAAGTGCCGCACCCACTTTTCCAGCACCCGGGCGAGCGCGTCGAGCGCCGGACGGCCGCGGTTCAGGCTCACCGAGAAGTCGTGCCGCTCGTCGCGCTCCCAGTACGCGTCGCCGTTGTCCACGTCGAGCACGTCGAGGTCGACGGAGCGCGTGGGCGTGCGGTTCTTGGCCAGCAGCTCGCCCAGCGATCCGAATCCGCCGGTTTCCGCGTACATCTCCACCGTTTCGGCGTCGCCGGCCATGACCGCGCCGTCTTCCAGCAGCGCGATCTTCTGCGCGCGGAACAGCATCTCCGCCGCGCGGGCGGCCATCGGATCGGCGTCGTCGCCGAGGATGTGCCGCAGCAGCACCTGCGTGAGATCATGGACGAAGACCGGCGGGACATCGACGCCGGCGCCCTGGAACAGGCCCGCGTACGCGGCCTCGAGCGACGGCGCGGCGATGAGGCGGTCGCGAAAGCGCAGCCAGATCGCATAGTTGTCGCACGCGTCGCGGTCGGCCATCGCCGCGAGCTCGTAGGCCGATACCGCACGGCGAGGATTGGCGAGCAGCGAATCGTGCAGCGCGAGTTCCGCCGCGCACGCGTCGCGCACGGGCGCCAACTCCGGGCGAACGAGGTGCCCGCGCAGGAAATCGTCGGTGAGCGTCAACCGGCCATCGGCCCCCACGATCAGGAGCCGATAGCCGCACGAAGGCCAGAAGTCGTGCATCAGCCCCCGAGCATCGCCTTCTTGAGGTCGGCTTGCACGGGGTTGTCGCCGAACCAGACGCGGGTCAGCGCGGCGTTGAACGCGTCGCCGGGGATCGACGCCTTGGCGGCGCCGTTCAGGCCGATCTTCGTCGCGCCGTCCACGAAGTCCAGCGTGACGACGTTGCCTTCCTTGACTTCGTTGAACGCCTTCATCGTGGCGACCATCTGGTCGGTCTGCGCCTTGACGGCCGCGACGTCCGCCGCGGAATTGTTGTCCTTCATGCCGTCGACGAGCGCATCGATGAGCTGGTCGGCCGACAGATTGCGCAGGATGTTGAGCTGGATGCGGCGCGGCGTCGCCGCGAGCACGGCCGCCAGGTTGCCGGCCTTCGCGGGCACGTAGAGGCTGCCCACGTACACCTTGAAGATCGCGCGGGTACGGATGCCGGCCCCGTTCAGCACCAGCTCCTTGCCGCCTACGGTCACCTTGTCCTCGAGCTTGACGCCACCGACTTCAGCCGCCTGCACACCCGCGGCCAGCATGAGACTCACGACGAACAACGAGATCCTGCGCATGGCTCCTCCTGCGTTGGTCCTGGTTTTACGCTTCCGCGGCGCCTTCGACCGGCGCCGCGCACCCGAAGCTTACACAGCCTCGAAGATTCCCGCCGCGCCCATGCCGGTACCGATGCACATCGACACCATGCCGTACTTCTGCTTCCGGCGCTTCATGCCGTGCGTGATCGTCGCCGTGCGGATGGCGCCGGTGGCGCCGAGCGGATGCCCGAGCGCGATCGCGCCGCCGAGCGGATTGACCTTCGCGGGGTCCATGCCGAGCTCCCGCATCACGGCGAGCGCCTGCGCGGCGAACGCCTCGTTCAGCTCGATCCAGTCCATCTGGCCGAGCGTGAGCCCCGTCGTCTTCAGCACCTTGGGAATCGCCGCGATGGGGCCCACGCCCATGATCTCCGGCGGCACGCCGCCGACCGCGTAGCCCACCCAGCGCGCCAGCGGCTTGAGATCGAGTTCGCGCAGCACCCGTTCGGACACGAGGATCGATGCGCCCGCGCCGTCGGACATCTGCGAACTGTTGCCTGCGGTGACCGAACCCCTGGCCGCGAACACGGGCCGGAGCTTCGCGAGCCCCTCGGCGCTGGTGTCGGCGCGCGGGCCCTCGTCGCGGTTGATCGCCCTGGTACGCGTGACGATCTCGTCCTTCGCGAGGTCCGGCGCGTCCTCGCGGACGGTGACGGGGCTCGATCTCGGCGCCGAACTCGCCGGCGGCCTGCGCGGCCAGCGCCTTCTGGTGCGACGCCAGCGCGAACGCATCCTGGTCCTCGCGCGACACCTTCCACTGCGCGGCGACCTTCTCCGCCGTGAGGCCCATGCCGTACGCGATGCCGAGGTTCTCGTCCTGCGCGAACACGTCGCCGTTGATCGCGAGCCGGCCGAGCATCGGAATCATGCTCATGCTCTCGGTCCCGGCGGCGATCATGATGTCCGCTTCGCCGGTGCGGATGCGATCCGCCGCGATCGACACGGCGTTCAGGCCCGACGAACAGAAGCGGTTGATCGTCATGCCCGCCACGGTGTTCGGGAGGCCCGCCAGCAGCACCCCGATGCGCGCGACGTTCATGCCCTGCTCGTACTCGGGCATCGCGCAGCCGACGATCACGTCCTCGATGCGCTTCGCGTCGATGGCAGGTACCTGCGCCAGCACGCTGCGCAGCACGTGCGCGAGCAGCGTGTCCGGCCGGGTCGAGCGGTAGGCGCCGCGGGGCGCCTTGCCCACCGCCGTGCGCGTGGCGGCGACGATGTACGCATCCTGCATTTGCTTGGTCATGGTCTCAACTCTTTCCTGCGTGTAGGAGCATTCACAATGAGACGCCGGGACGCCGGGAAACCTCGTTCCTCTCGGCGCCCCGGCGCCTCTTTGTAGAAAGGTCGTCATCAATTGCGCAGCGGCTTGCCGGTCGCGAGCGTGTGCGCGATCCGCGCCTGCGTCTTCTCGTTGGCCAGCAGCGCCATGAACTCGCGGCGCTCGAGTTCCAGCAGCCACGCCTCGTCCACGAGGCTGCCCGACTCGATCTCGCCCCCGCACAGCACGCGCGCGACCCGCTTGCCCACCTCGAAGTCGTAGGCGCTGATGAAGCCGCCGTCGCGCATGTTCACGAGCATCATCTGCAGCGTCGCGAAGCCGGTCTTGCCCGCCACCGGGACGTTGCGCGCGGGCAGCGGCGGCCGGTAGCCGGCATCCGCCATCGCGCGCGCCTCGCCGATCGCGACGTGCAGCAGCTCGTAGGCGTTCATCACGACCACGTCGGACGCGCGCAGATAGCCCAGCGCCTTCGCGTCGAGCGCGCTCTTCGCGACGGTCGCCATCGCGATCGTCTGGAAGTAGGTCCGGATGAACGGCAACTGGTCGATCTGGCTGCCGTTCGCGCCGCGGCGCACTTCCTCCGCCGCGCGAACCGCGAATTCCTTGCAGCCGCCGCCGGCGGGCAGCAGCCCGACACCGACCTCGACCAAGCCGATGTAGGACTCGAACGCGGCGACCGTCCGGTCCGCGTGCAGGATGAATTCGCACGAGCCGCCCAGCGCCATGCCGCGCACCGCGCAGACCGTCGGCACGAGGCTCGTGCGCAGGCGCATCGCCGTGCGCTGGAACTTCGCGACGACTTGGTCGATTGCGTCCCACTGCTTGGCCTGGATCGCGGGCGCGATCGCGGCGAGGTTGGCGCCGAGCGAGAACGGCTCGCGCGTCTGCCACAGCACGAGACCCTTGAAGTTGCGCTCGGCCTCGTCGATCGCGCGCAGCAGGCCGTCGAGCACGTCCTCGCCGATCGTGTTGGCCTTGCTCTTGAACGACACGATCGCGATGTCGCGGTCGAGATGCCACATGCGCACGGCGTCGGTCTCGAAGACCGTCGTGCCCGTGCTCGCCGGCCGCTCGCCCAGCACCGGGTCCGGGAAGAACTGGCGGCAGTACACCGGGAGTGTTGAGCGCGGCACGAACTCGTCGCGCGCCGGCGAATACGCACCCGCCGGCGAGTGCACGCCACGCGCCGCCGCGACCTTGGCGCCGCCGACCCACGCGGGCAGCGGCACGTTCGCGAGCGCGCGTCCCGCGGCGATGTCCTCGGCCACCATGGCGGCGATCTCCGACCAGCCGGCGGCCTGCCACGTCTCGAACGGTCCCATCTGCCAGCCGAATCCCCAGCGGATCGCGAGGTCCACGTCGCGCGCGTTGTCGGCGATCGACTCCAGCTGGTACGCGCTGTAGTGGAACAGGTCGCGGAAGATCGCCCACAGGAACTGCGCCTGCGGATGCGCGCTGGCGCGCAGCTTCGCGAATTTCTCCGCCGGCGACCGGACCTTCAGGAGTTCCGCCACCTCGGGCGCGATCGCGCCCGCCGCGGTCTTGTAGTCGCGCGCCGCGGGATCGAGGACCTGGATGTCCTTGCCCACCTTGCGGAAGAAGCCCGCCTTCGTCTTCGCGCCGAGCGCTCCCTGCGCGACCAGCGCCGCCAGCACCGGCGGCGTGGCGAAGAGGTCGTGCCACGGATCGTCCGGCAGCGTGTCGTGCATCGTCTTCACGACGTGCGCCATCGTGTCGAGGCCGACCACGTCGGCCGTCCGGTAGGTCGCGCTCTTCGCGCGGCCGATCGCGGGTCCGGTCAGCGCGTCGACCAGGTCGAACGACAGTCCGAACGTCTGCGTATGGCGCATCGTCGCGAGCACCGAGAAGATGCCCACCCGGTTCGCGATGAAGTTGGGCGTGTCCTTCGCGCGGATCACGCCCTTGCCGAGCGTCGTCGTCAGCAGCGCCTCGAGCCCGTCCAGCAGCGCGGGATCGGTCTGCGGCGCGGCGATGAGCTCGACCAAGTGCATGTAGCGCGGCGGGTTGAAGAAGTGCACGCCGCAGAAGCGCGTGCGCAGCGCCTCCGGCACCGCGCCCGACAGCGCGGCCAGCGACAACCCCGACGTGTTGCTCGCGAGGATCGCGTCGGCCGGCAGGTGCGAGGCGATCTTCTCGTACAGGTCGCGCTTCCAGTCGAGCCGCTCGGCGATCGCCTCGACGACGAGGTCGCACTCGGCGAGTCGCGGAAGATCCGACGCGTAATTGCACGCTTCGATCGACGCCGCGCGGTCGGTGGCGCCGAGCGGGGCCGGCTCGAGCTTCGCGAGGCCGGCGATCGCCTTCGTCACGAGACCGCTGGGATCGCCTTCTTTCGCGGGGAGGTCGTACAGCAGCACCGGAATGCCGGCGTTGACGAAGTGGGCGGCGATCTGCGCGCCCATGACGCCGGCGCCCAGCACGGCCGCCTTGCGGATGAGTAGCGTTGGGGAGGACATGAAGGAGGTTCCCGGAGAAGCCCTTGCAACGGCATGGGCAGGGATGGACAGGCTCGGGTACTGCAGAGGATCGATTTTACCAAACGCATTTCGACGAAATCGTCTAGAAACGTCGCGCGGGCGGCGATCCGCCGGCGCGGCCGCGCCGGATCGCGCGAACAAAAAAACGGCCGGGTTGCCCCGGCCGTCGCGCGCTGCGGTTGGAACCGCGTGGGGGACGTTGCGCCCCCTCCCGCGTCAGAACGTGTACGTCGCCTGCATCGACAGGATCCACACGCTCGCGTCGTACGTGCCGTTGACGAGCGCGTTGGCGGCCGTGCTGCCCTGGTTCTGGTTGAAGCTCGGGCTGTCCGCGAAGATGTACGCGAAGCCGGCGTCCAACTTCCAGTTCGGCGTCCATTTGTACTCGCTGCCGACCGTCAGCCACCAGCGGTCGGAGTCGGGCAGGCGGACCGTCGGATCGTTCGTGACCGGCGTCTGGTCGAACGCGACACCGAACCGGGCTTTCCACTGGTCGCTGACCTTGTAGGAGGCGCCGAGCGCGATCTTCCAGGTGTCGTCCCATTCCAGCGGTACCGCCGGCAGCGCCGGCGGCGAACTCGCATTGAACCGCAGTTCCGGGATGCTCGACCAGCCCGTGTACTGGACGTCGCCCATCACCTCCCACTGGCTGTTCACGCGGTACAGCGCCGAGAAATTCGCGATCTGCGGAAGCGTGATGTCCGAGGTCACGCTCCGGCCGTAGAGCGCCTGGCTGTTGACGCCGGCGGAAAGCGCGGCGATCGTTCCCGCGAGCTGCGCCGGCGTGCCGGGGGGAAGCGCCACCGTCGGGTTCTCGAAGTTGATGTTGCCCTGCACGTCGTACTTGATCTCCGACCGGTAGCTCGCGGCCAGGCGCAGTTGCGGCGTCGCATCCCACGCGAAGCCGATGTTCCAGCCCCACGCCCAGTCGTTGCCGTCGATCGTCGCCTTCGAGTCGAGGCCGGGGGTCAATCCCGCGATCGCGTTGAACGTCGCGGAACCCGGCGCGATACCCGCGCCGGCAGCCGCCGACAGCAACGCAGCCGAGTAGTTGACGTTGTTCGTGAGCGTCGCGTCGATCTGCTGGTAATTGACGCCGACGCCGACCGAGAACTGCGGCGTCACCTTCCAGGCGATCGCCGGGTTGATGTTGATCGTCTGGATCTGCGACTTCAGCGCCTGGTAGCGGCCGATCCAGCCGTCGTCGTACTCCGTCGTCAGGCCGAACGGCGCGTTGACGCCAAGCCCGAACGTCCACTGCGCGTTGATCGGCACGGACAGGTACATGTTCGGCACGAAGTTGTAGCCGCCCGCGTCGCCGCCGTCGTTGCCGAGCGGCTGGTTGGTGGCCGGCACCGACGCGTTGTTATTGAACTTGACCGACGGCGTGATGATGTGCAGTACCGCCGTGCCCTGCGTCTTGGGGAACTGCGACAGCGCAGCGGGATTCCACCACATGGCGCTGACGTCGTCGGTGAACGCCGCGCCCGCGGCAAACGCGTTGCCAAGGCTGCTCGCGCTGTTCTCGTTCAGCTGGAATCCGGTCGCGAACGCCTGTCCCGCGCCGAACGCCAGCATCATTCCGCCGATGGCGATGGCCACCTGGTTCTTCTTGATCGACTGCGTAGACATGAGAGTTCTCTCCTCTTTCGTCAGGGCTTTGAGCGAGCTTGCGACGATGGTTTTTTATCCGTTTCGCCACTGCCGGGCGCATCGCGGAACACTTCACTGGTCACTATACACCCGCGCACCGGGCCGCGACGAGTGCAAAGCGTCTGGAAAGCGCATGTTTTCAAGGCTGTGCGAGTTCCCGCGGACGGCGGTCGGCGCCGACCGCGACGTAGGTCAGGCTCGCCTCCGTCACCTTCACCGTGACCTGGTCCCTCGGGTTGCGCTGCGCAAAGACCTCGACGTCGATCGTGATCGACGTCTCGTCCGATCCGCGCGATCTCGGCGTAGAACGTGACGAGGTCGCCGACCATCACCGGCTGCTTGAACGTGAACGAGTTGACGGCGACCGTGGCGACGCGTCCCCGCGCGTGCCGCGCCGCCACCACGCCGCCCGCGATGTCGACCTGCGCCATGATCCAGCCGCCGAAGATGTCGCCGTGCTGGTTCGTGTCGTGCGGCATCGGCACGACCCGCAGCACGGGTTCCTTGTCGGGGAGCTTCAGCGGTTCGTCGGCCATCGCGATTCCCAGGCGTCCGGAGCCCTCACGCCGCCGTCTTCTTCGCCTCGTCGCGCAGCTCGCGCCGCAGGATCTTGCCGACGTTGGACTTCGGCAGTTCGGCGCGGAACTCGACCTCGCGCGGGCACTTGTAGCTGGTCAGGTGCTCGCGGCAGAACTTGACCACGTCGTCGGCGGTCAGCGCGGGGTCCTTCCTGACCACGTAGAGGCGCACCGCCTCGCCCGACTTCTTGTCGGGCACGCCGACCGCCGCGCACTCGAGCACGCCGGGATGGCCGGCGACCACGCCTTCGATCTCGTTCGGATACACGTTGAAGCCCGACACGAGGATCATGTCCTTCTTGCGATCGACGATCCGCACGAAGCCGCGCTCGTCCATCACGCCGACGTCGCCGGTCGCGAACCAGCCGTCCTTGTCGATGACCTTGTCCGTCTCGTCCTGCCGCTGCCAGTAGCCGGACATCACCTGCGGCCCGCGCAGGCAGATCTCGCCCGGCTGGCCCAGCCCGACCGTCGCGCCCGCGTCGTCGCGCAGGATCAGTTCGGTGGACGAGATCGGCACCCCGATCGCCCCGTTGTACTCGGGCAGGTCGAGCGGGTTGATCGTGGCGGCCGGCGACGTCTCGGTGAGCCCGTAGGCTTCGATGAGCGGAACGCCGGTGATGGCCTTCCACTTCACCGCGACGGCCTCCTGCACGGCCATGCCGCCGCCCAGCGTGATCTTGAGCGACGAGAAGTCGAGCTTGGCGAAATCGGCGATTGTTGACGAGCGCGTTGAACAGCGTGTTGACGCCGGTGAACGCGGTGAACTTGAACTTGCCCATCTCCTTGACGAAGCCGGGGATGTCGCGCGGATTCGGGATCAGCACGTTCTCGCCGCCCAGCGACATGAACACGAGGCAGTTCGCCGTCAGCGAAAAGATGTGATAGAGCGGCAGCGGCGTGATGATCACCTCGCGCCGGGATTCGTCGAGGAACGGCCGGATCCATGCGCGCGCCTGCAGCATGTTCGCGACGATGTTCCGGTTGAGCAGCATCGCCCCCTTCGCCACCCCCGTCGTGCCCCCGGTGTACTGCAGGAACGCGATGTCCTCGTGCCCGATGTCGACGCGCTCGAGCGTGCGCTTGCGTCCCTCGGCGAGCGCATCCGACAGCCGGATCGAACCGGGCAGCGAATACTGCGGGATCATCTTCTTGACGCGCCGCAGCACGAGATCGACGACGATGCCCTTGAAGCCCAGCAGTTCGCCGATCGACGTGACGACCGTCTGGCGCACCTTGGTCTTGCCGACGACGTCGGCGACGACGTTCGCGAAGTTCTCGACGCACACCAGCACTTCGGCGCCCGAGTCCGCGAGCTGGTGCTCGAGCTCGCGCGCCGTGTAGAGCGGATTCACGTTGACGACCGTGCAGCCGGCGCGCAGCGCGCCGAACAGGCACACCGGATACTGGATGATGTTGGGCATCATCAGCGCGACGCGCGTGCCCTTCTTGCACCCGATGCCCTGCAGCCACGCGCCGAACGCCGCGGACAGCGTGTCGAGCGTGTTGAACGTGATCGACCGGCCCATGCAGGTGAACGCGGGGCGCGATCCGTACTTGCCGACGCTTTCCTCGAAGATCTCGCGCACCGACGCGTACTCGTTGATGTCGATCTCCGCGGGAATGCCCTTCGGATAGCTCTTTAGCCAGATCTTTTCCACGTCGTTCCTCCGTACCGCACGCTACGCGCGTGCAACGATGAACCCACCCCTGCGGGGACTAAGACCTCGGGATCGGTCGGGCAGGCGGCGCGCGCCCATGCGTGGGGCAGCGCGTCCAGCAAAAATCGTACACCAGTTGGGCGTGCGCCGGTCGCCGGCCGGCGCATGCCCCGTGCTGTCTTTGCCGTACGGGAGTCGTCAGGCCGCGCCCGCGTAGTGGAGCGGCCCGCCCCGGAACGGCGCGAACCCGGTGCCGAAGATGGCGCCGGCATCCACCAGATCGCCGTCAGCGACGATGTGCTCGGCGAGTGCTGCGCGCGCCTCCGCCACGAGGGGCGTTACGAGGCGCTCCGCGAGGCCCGCGCGGGACCGTGCCGGCCGCCTGCTTGCCCGGCTTGCCGTCGACCCACGCGTAGAAGCCGCGTCCCGTCTTGCGCCCGAGGTTGCCTGCGCCCACCAGCTCCATGAGCCGCTTCGGCGGCGCCGCGACGTCGCCGAGCATCTTGCCGACCTCGACGCAGATGTCGAGGCCCACGGTGTCCGCGAGTTCGATCGGACCCATCGGCATTCCGAACGCCAGCGCGGCCTCGTCGACGGCCTCCGGCGAGATGCCCTCGTCGACGGCGCGCATCGCGGCCATCAGGTAGGGCGCGAGGATCCGGTTGACGAGGAATCCCGGCGCGCTGCGGACGGGCAACGGCAGCTTGTCGATCTGCCGCACGAACGCCGCGGCCGGCGGCACCAGCGCCTCGCGCGTCTGCCGGCCAACGACGATCTCGACCAGCATCATGCGGGCGACCGGGTTGAAGAAGTGCAGGCCGATGAGGCGCGTCGGATCGGCGAGCGCGGTCGCGATGTCCTCGAGCGGGATGCTCGACGTGTTGGTCGCGAGGATCGCGTCGGGCTTCGCCTTCCGCTCGAGCGCCGCGAACAGCTCGCGCTTGGCCTGCGCATTCTCGAAGATCGCCTCGATGATCACGTCGGCCCGGGCGACGCCGTCGCCCGCGACGTCCGGGATCAGCCGGTCGCCTGCGTCGCGCGCCCGGCGCGGATCGCGCAGCCGGTCGGCGAAGAGCTTGGCCGCGCGCTTCATCGCCGGCGCGAGCCGCTCGGCGGTCTGGTCCTGCAGCGTGACGGTGAGTCCGCGCAGCGCGCACCAGGCGGCGATGTCGCCGCCCATCGTGCCCGCGCCGACCACGTGCACGTGCCGCGCCTTGAACTCGCCGTCCTTGCCGAGGCCCTTCAGGCGCTCCTGCAGGTGGAACACGCGGATCAGGTTGGCGGTCGTCGGCGTCTTGAGCAGCGCCGGGATCGACGACGGGTCCGACGCGGGCGCGGCGAGCGCGTTGCCGTCGTGCTTCACCCACAGGTCGAGGATCGCGTAGGGCGCCGGGTAGTGCTCGCGCCGCGCGCGCTTCGCGACCTGCTTGCCCGCCTGCGCCGCGATGAAGCGGCGCGCGATCGGATTCAGCGTGAGCGAGAGCGAGAGCGGCAGTTCGCGGCGTGCCGGCAGCGTGCGCAACATGCCGCGCGCCGTGTTGTCCATGATCCGCACCGGCACGCTCTCGTCGGCGATCCCGAGCTTCTTTGCGCGTCGCGCGTCGATCGTCTTGCCGGTCAGCAGCAGATCGAGCGCCGCGGGGCCGCCGGTGAGTCGCGGCAGGCGCCGGATTCCGCCCCACCCGGGGACGATCCCGAGCATCACCTCGGGCAGGCCCAGGCGCGTGCCCGGCTCGTCGACGACGACGCGATACCGGCACGCGAGCGCCAGTTCGAGGCCACCGCCCAGGCAGAACCCGCGCACCAGGGCCAGCGTCGGATAGCGGACGTTCGCCAGGCGCTCGAACGTGTCCCAGCCGCGCCGCACGAGCGCCAGCGCGCCGGCCTCGTCCGTCACCTGCGAGAACTCGGAGACGTCGGCGCCGGCGATGAAGCCGTTCGCCTTGCCGGAGCGGATCACGAGTCCCTTCGGCGGTTCGCGGTCGAGCGCGTCGAGCGCCTCGTTCAATTCGGCCAGCACCGCGGCCGACAGCGTGTTGGTCGTCGCGTCGACACGGTCGAGCGTCAGCCACGCGAGGCCTTCGGCGTCGCGGCTCAAGTTCCAATGTTGCATGGGGGTCCCTGCGTTGCTAGCTGAATTCGTGGTCCTGCGCGACGATTCCGACCGTCAGTGCGCCCGGACCCACGTTGACGCCCGCCGACATCGACAGCGGGCTCCAGTGGATTTCGACACCTCGCGCCGACGCCGCGGCGGCCAGCGCCTTGTACGCGGGGAGCCCGAGGATCGCCGTCCAGTCGCCGCCGAAGCTCATGTTGACGAACGGCGCGAGCAGCCCGCGTTCCACTTCCCGGGTCACGTTCGCCAGCACCCGCTCGACCGCCGATTCGAAGTGCCGCACCTTCGCGATCGGCCCCGTGTGCCCGCGCAGGCAGCGCGCGATGGGCTTGATGTCGAGCGCGTTGCCGACCGTGTAGCCCAGCAGCCCGACGCTCTTGTCGCCGCGCTTGCGCGCCCGCGTGTACAGGTAGTACAGGTCCGACGGCACGAGATATCCGTACGTCTGCGGGATGATCTCTTCCATCCGCTTGAAGATGCGCGTGACCGGCGTGTCCTCGCGGATCAGCCGCGCGAGCTCCAGGATCTGCACGCCCTGCGCGGCGAACATGTTCCGGCTGTCGAACACGCGCATCGCGAACGGCCCCGGCACATTGGCGGCCGTGCGCGCCGGCTTGTACCGCGTCAGGATATGGATAGGACGACTTGCGCGTGCGCTCGAAGATCGGACTGCGCTCCGCGTTGATGAGCAGGCAGATCACGTAGTCGAACTCCAGCACCAGCCGGTCCAGGAACAGCGCCTCGAGCTCGGCTTCCGTGTACGGCATGCTCTCCACGTCCGTGATCCCCGCGGACAGCACCCGTTCGAAGAACTTGCGCGTGACGTCCTCGTCCCGCGAGTCGACCAGCATCTGGTCCGCGACCCGGATCGGGATGGGCAGCACGTGCACCGGATTCTGCGCGACGAATGTCCGCGGCAGATCGCACGCTGCATCCACTAACACGCCGAAGCGCATCGAGTACTCCGCTCAAGGGAAGGCCTGCACGGCATTCTAAGCGCTCCGCCCCGCCGCCGGTCAGTCACGACGGGCCGTCTCGAGCGACCGGCCCGTGCCCGCGCAGAGCAGCGAGGTTGGGATCCGTTCATCTAGACGCGTTCGACCAGCATCGCGCCGCCCAGCCCGCCACCGATGCAGATCGCGGCCATGCCGCGGCGGCCGCCGGTGCGCCGCAACACGTTGAGCACGTGCAGCACGATACGCGTGCCGGACGCGCCGACCGGGTGTCCCAACGCGATCGCGCCGCCGTCGACGTTGAGCTTCGCCGGGTCGATGCGCCCGAGCGCACCCGGCAGTCCCAGCTCGTCGCGGCAGAATTCGTCGCTCGCCCAGGCGCGCTCGCAGCCCAAGACCTGCGCGGCAAACGCCTCGTTCAATTCCCACGCGTCGAGGTCGTCGAGCGCGAGCCCGTGCCGCGCGAGGATCGGCGTGGCCGCATAGACGGGACCTAGGCCCATCTGCGCCGGATCGAGGCCCGCCCACTGCGAATCCACGATGCGGCCGATCGGTTCGAGCTTGTGTTCGTCGACCGCGCGCTGCGACGCGACGATCACCCACGCGCCGCCGTCGGTGACCTGGGAGCTGTTGCCCGCGGTCACGTTGCCGTACTTGCGGTCGAAGAAGGGTTTGAGCTTCGCGAGGTTCGCGACCGTCGAATCCTCGCGCATCCCGTCGTCCGCCGCGTAGAGCTTGCCCGACTTGTCGAAAACGGGCACCACTTCGTTCGCGTAGTGACCGGCCTTCTGCGCAGCGATCACGCGCGCGTGGCTGCCCGCCGAGTACTCGTCCATCTCGAGGCGCGAAATGCCGAACCGGTACGCGAGGTTCTCGGCCGTCTGGCCCATCAGCAGGCCGCAGATCGGATCGGTGAGGCCCTTCATCAACGCGATCACCGGCGCGAAATGGCCGGGCCGGAACTTGGTGAGCAACGCGGCGCGTGCTCCCGGCGTCTTCGCCGCGTACCACTGCGACAACCAGCCCACCATCGCGTCGGAGAACAGCAGCGGCGCGCGCGACAGCGCATCCACGCCGCCCGCCAGCACCAGGTTCGACCGGCCCGCGCGGATGTTGTTGACGGCGGAATCGATCGACTGCATGCCGGACGCGCAATTGCGCATCACCGTCCAGCCCGGCACCTTGAGGCCGCAGCCCATCCGCAGCGCGGCGACCCGGCCGATGTTGACCTCGTCGGCCGACGGCGCCGCGCAGCCCAGGATCACCTCGTCGAGCTGCGCGGGCTCGAACGGCTGCCGCATGAGCAGCGCGCGACCGGCATCGGTGGCGAGATCCGAGGCCGCGAACGGTCCCGGCTTGTTGCGCGCCTTGAGGAACGGCGTGCGCGCGCCGTCGACGATGTAGACAGGTTCGCTGTTCATCCCGGCCGACCCGTCACGCTGCCGCGCGGTGGCGCAGCGGCGTCGAGTGCCGCTCCATCGCGTCGACGGCCGGCTTCAGCAACGACGCGCCGAGATCGCGGTCGAAATCGTCCACCGCGATGACCTTCGCCACGAGTTCGCGCTGGCGGGTGAGCGCGTCCGCTTCGCCGGCATCGATCACGCCGGCAGTCACACCCCGTTGCGCCAGCACCTCGACGCCCGCCCCTGGCGGCAGCTGGCCGTCGATCCGCTTGGTGCGCATCGCGATCCGCAGCTTGCCTTCGATGGCTTCGGCGACGACGGTCGCGGCGAGCGCGGCTTCGATGAGGCCGATGGGTTCGTCCGCGCTGCCGATGAACATCGGCGCCGTCAGCCGGTCGCGCGCGGCGGAGGGTTCGATCAGGATCTTCGCCACGCCGTGTCCGACCTTGTCGGAGGGCACGACGTACGGCCGGCCGAGCGGGAACACCATGCGCTGCATCACCGCCGCGATCACGCGGTTCGGGAAGTTGGAGATCACCCCCTCGAACGCGCTCTGCGCCTTGAACATCGCATCCCACATCGCCCAGTGCATCAGCGGCGCGTCGGCCGCCTGGCGGCCTTCGTCCTCGAAGCGCTTCAGCACGGCCGAACACAGGTACAGCTGCGACAGGATGTCGCCGAGCCGGGCGGAGAGCTTTTCCTTGCGCTTCAGCGCGCCGCCCAGCGTGCCCATCGACACGTCGGCCAGGAACGCGAGCGCGGCCGAGTACCGGGTGAGTTGCTGGTAGTACCGGCGCGTCTCGGGCGCGACGTCGGACGGGACGCGGACGAAGTGCGAGCCCGTGACGCCCATCACCAGCGTGCGCGCGACGTTCGACAGCGCGAAGCGCACGTGGCCGAAGAACGCGGCGTCGAACGCGACCGACGCGGCCTCGCGGTCGGCCTCGCGCGTCGCGGCGATTTCCTTCAGCACGAACGGATGGCAGCGGATCGCGCCCTGCCCGAAGATGATGAGGCTGCGCGTCAGGATGTTGGCGCCCTCGACCGTGATGGCCACCGGATGCTGCATGTACGCGCCGCCCAGGAAGTTCGACGGTCCCATGCAGATGCCCTTGCCGCCGATCACGTCCATGCCGTCGTTGATCGTCTCCCGCGCGCGTTCCGTGATGTGGTACTTCGCGATCGCGGACACGACCGACGGCTTCTCGCCTTCGTCGATCGCGGCGGCGGTCAGCATCCGCGCCGCGTCCATCGTGTAGAGGTTGCCGCCCATCCGCGTCAGCGCTTCCTCGACGCCCTCGAACTTGCCGATCGCCGTCTTGAACTGCGTGCGCACGCGCGCGTAGCCGCCCACGCCGCGCACCGCCAGCATCGCCATCCCGGTGTTCGACGACGGCAGCGAGATCCCGCGGCCCGCGGCCAGGCACTCCATCAGCATCCGCCAGCCGCGACCGATCATCGGCTGCCCGCCGATCACCCAGTCCATCGGAATGAACACGTCGTTGCCCCAGTTCGGCCCGTTCTGGAACACCGCGTTGAGCGGCATGTGGCGACGCCCGATGCGCACGCCCGGGTGCGTGGTCGGGATCAGCGCGCACGTGATGCCCAGGTCCTCGCGATCGCCCAGCAGCTTGTCGGGGTCGTACACGCGGAACGCGAGTCCCAGGAGCGTCGCGACCGGCCCCAGCGTGATGTAGCGCTTGTCCCACGTCACGCACAGGCCCAGCACGCGCTTGCCCTCGTGCTCGCCCCAGCGGACGAACGCGTAGTCGGGGATCGCCGCCGCGTCGGAACCCGCGCTCGGATTGGTCAGCGCGAAGCACGGGATCTCGAGGCCACGGGCGAGCCGCGGCAGGTAATGGCGCTTCTGCTCCTCGGTGCCGTAGTGCAGCAGCAACTCACCCGGCCCGAGCGAGTTCGGGACCATCACGGTGACCGCCGCGGTGCCGCTGCGCGTGGAGAGCTTGGTGACGACCTGCGAGTGCGCCCACGCGGAGAAGCCGAGTCCGCCGTATTCCTTCGGAATGATCATGCCGAGGAAGCCGCGGTCCTTGATGAACTGCCACACGCGCGGCGGCAGGTCCTTGTGCACGTTCGTCGCTTCCCAGTCGCTGGACATCGCGCACAGGGCCTCGGTGTCGTTGTCCAGGAACCGTTGCTCGTCGGCGGTCAGCGCGGGCGCCTTGGTCGCGAGCAGGCGGCGCCACGCGGGCCGGCCCGAGAACAGTTCGCCGTCCCACCACACGGTGCCCGCCTCGAGCGCTTCGCGTTCGGTCTGCGACATCGGCGGCATGATGCGGCGGAACCTCGCGAGCATGCCGTCGCTCACGAGCTTGCGCCGCAGCGTCGGGATCGCGAGCGGGATCGCCAGCACCACGAACGCCAGCGTCAGCAGCAGGTTGAACGCAAGCGGCAACGCGTGGAACCCCCACGACGCGGCGAGCGCTGCGGCGACGAAGACGCCCCAGAGGCGCCCCGCCGCATTGACGTACGCGAGGGCCAGCAGTCCGATCAGGACGGCGAGGATCCAGAGTGCGGTGATCATGGCTCAACTCCTTTTCACGGCGCGGCGCGGGTGAAGGTCGATGACCGACATCGGCGCCGCAACGATTCAGCGGGGGTTCGGTGCCTCGGTGTCCGCGTCGCGCGCGAGGTCTCCGAGGTCGGGTAGCGGGGCGGTCAGCCCCGCCAGCAGGAAGGGGGCGAGGCGCCGCAGCAGCAGCTCGTCGTTGTCCGTTTCAAGCGGATTGAGTTCCGCGATGATGCGCAGCGCATCCGTGCCCGCCAGCGTGTACGACAGTGCGCCCATGATGAAGTGCAGGCGCCACGACAGCTCCTTGCGGGGGAAGTGGGGCAGCGCACGGCCGAACGCGGCCTTGAAGCGCTTGATCATCACCGCGTACTGCTCCGACAGGAACTGGCGAACGAACGGCGCGGGATCCGCGTAGGCGCGGCCCAGGAGGCGCAGGAAGTCCTGGCCGCCGCGTTCCGGGTCGCGGGCAAGCTTGAGCGCGGGGATGAACAGCGCATCGAGAATGCGCTCGCACGCCAGCGGCTCTGGCGCGGACTCCGCTTCGAACTGGTCGAGCAGGTCGACGCGCGCCTGGTTCATCGGGTCGAGCCGTCGCGTCAGCACCGCCTGGAACAGTTCTTCCTTGCTGCCGAAGTGATAGTTGGCCGCGGCCAGGTTGGCGCCGGCCGCGGCCGTGATCAGCCGCACGCTCGTCGCTTCGAAGCCGTGCTCGACGAACAGCGCTTCGGCCGCATCGAGGATGCGTTCCTTCGTCGCCGCTGGCGCATGCACGTCGCCGAACGGAATCACCTTGCCTGCCATGCCTGCCCTCCTGACCGGTCCGGTCGCGGGTAACGGGTCGGAAATCGCGCGTCGGTCGCACGCCGGCAAAGCACTCGACTGACGCACCATTCAAACGTTCGTTTTAATCCTATGTTTGTTTGACCTTGCGGTCAAGGGGACAAGTGGATGGCAGGCGCTGGGAGCGGAGGCATGGCCGCGGCCAGCGACGGCCGGGGCGAGCACGCAGGGCAGGGCGCACTCGGCCGATCGTCGGATGCCCGGCGTTCGAAGGGCGAGTCCGGCACCGCGTTCGCCACTTCGAAGCGGGCACTTACTTCCTGACTGTGCCATGCCTGGCAACCTCTCCGGACAACACCGCGCGGAGCCCCCCGCGTCGGAGAGGGAAACGGCGGGCTCAAGACGGCGACCCTCGAGGATCCGGACGCTCCGCCTGTTCGCGAGGCGCTACCTCAGCGCCGGCTCGCTTTGGCCGGCCACCGCGTCCCCGCTGCGCTCGCGACGAACAGATCGGCAACGCAATAGCCGACCAAAACACTCTAGTAAAATTGCGGCATGTCCCGCACCCGCCCGGCGTCCGGCCACTCGCCCGCCACGAACTCCGGCGTTGCGCGGCCCCAGGCGCCTTCGCCGGCGGACCGGCGGCGGGGCCTGTTGCTGGGCCTTCTGGGCGTCGTCGCGTTCAGCGGCACGCTGCCCGCGACGCGGCTCGCGGTAGCGGCACTCGATCCGGTGTTCGTGGGCCTCGGGCGCGCGCTGGTCGCCGCGACCCTCGCGGCCCTCACGCTGGTCGCGACCCGCACCCCTTGGCCCCCGCGCTCGACGTGGCCGAAGTTCGCGATCGTGGCCGCAGGGGTCGTCGTCGGCTGGCCGGTACTGTCCGCGTTCGCGATGCGCCACGTGCCGGCGGCGCACGGCGCGGTCGTGTCCGGCCTGCTGCCGCTCGCCACCGCCGTCGCCGGGGCCTGGCTCGCGCACGAACGACCGTCGCGCCGGTTCTGGATCGCCGCGGTGTTCGGCAGCGCCGTCGTCGTGTGCTTTGCGTTGTGGGAAGGGGGTGGCGCACCGCAACTCGCGGACCTGCTGCTGGTCGGGGCCGTGGCCGCCGCGGCCGTCGGCTATGCGGAAGGCGCGCGCCTGAGCCGCGCGCTCGGCGGATGGCAGGTGATCTGCTGGGTGCTCGTGTTTTCCGCGCCATTCCTCGTGGTGCCGACGCTGCTCGCGACCGACGCCCGGGTGCTTGCCGCACCGTGGACGGCGTGGGCGGGCTTCGCGTATGTGGCCGTGGTATCGATGTTCCTCGGCTTCTTCGCCTGGTATCGCGGACTCGCGCTGGGCGGCATTGCAGCGGTCGGACAGACGCAGCTGCTGCAGCCGTTCTTCACGATCTTCCTGTCGGCCTCGCTGCTGCACGAGCCGGTCGGTACCGCGACGTTCGTCGCGGCCGGGCTGGTCGTCGCCGCCATCGCGTTCGGCCGCAAGGCATGAGCGCCGGCGGTTCAGGACTGCGGCGGTTCCTCGTAGGCCGCCTCGATCCGCGCCGCCAGCGAACGCAGCAGCACCGGGCGCTTGAGCTTCAGCGTCGGCGTCAGCAGGCCGTTGTCCACGCTCCACGGCTCGGTCGTCGCGACGACCCTGCGCACGCGCACCCAGCGCGGGAACGTGCGCAGGCGGTCGTTCGCGCGCTTGACCAGCGTCCTCTCGTCGGTCTCGCGCGTGACCGCCAGCAGTACGAGATACGGACGCCCTTCGCCGACGAGCATCACCTGCTCGAACAACGGATCGTGCAGGATCGCGAACTCCGCTTCCTGCGGCGGCAGCTTTTCCCCGTTCGACATCACGAGGATGTCCTTGGCGCGACCGCGGATGTAGATCCTGCCGTCGAGAATCTCGGCCAAGTCCCCGGTGCGCAGCCAGCCATCGCCGACCAGCACCCTGGCGGTCGCCTCCGGATCGCGCCAGTACCCCAGCATCACATTGGCACCGCGCGCGAGCAATTCCCCGCCTTCGCCCAACCGCACATCGACCCCCGGCAGCGGCGGCCCGACCGACGCGGGCACGTTGTCGCCGTCGCGATTCACGGACAGCACCGGCGACGCCTCCGTCATCCCGTACCCCTGCAGCATCGGCAGACCGAGGCCGACGAACACGCGCGCGAGCTCGGGGTCGAGTGCCGCACCGCCGACGACGGCCAGGCGCAGCCGCCCCCCGAGCCGCGCCAGCACGGGCGCGGCGACCACGCGTCGCAGCAACGGCACGAGCAGGCGGTCGAGGACGCTCGCGCCGTGCGTCGCGACGCGATACCCGCGCGCGACGCATGCGTCGAACAGCCGGCGTTTCGCCGGCGACTTCGCGAGCGAATGCTCGATCCGCGCGGCAACCCGCTCGAAGATGCGCGGCACGGCAAACATCACGGTCGGCGCCTGCGACACCATGTCGGCGCCGATCTGCGCAACGCCGCGACTGAACGCGACCGTCGCACCGAGCGCCAGCGGCAGGTAGTACCCGCCCGTGCGCTCGAACATGTGCGACAGCGGAAGAATCGACAGGAAGACGGTCGTCGGGCCGCGCCATCCCCGTCTGCCGGCACTGTTCGACGTTCGCGAGGATGTTGCCGTGCGACAGCATGACGGCCTTGGGACGTCCGGCGGTGCCCGACGTGAAGCAGAGCGTGGCGAGCGTATCGAGCGGGACGTCGGCCGCCGCGAAACCCTCCGATACGGTACCGGCCAGAAATGCTCCGGCGGTCGTTGCCCGCTCGCCATCGTCCGGTCGCAGCACCACGACGGGCGGAAGCGCAGCCGCACCATCCGTCGCGCGTGCCAGCGCCGCGACCTGCCGCGAGTTGTCGACGATCAGGAGTCGCGCTTCCACATGGCCCACGCACCAGACGACGCTCTCCGCGTTGTCGTCGACGTAAAGCGGCACGACGACGAGCCCCATCCCCAGCGCGGCGAGGTCGATCGCCACCCAGTCGACGCCATTGCGCGCACACAGCGCGATCCGGTCGCCGGGGGCGAATCCCTCGCGCCGGAACGCCGCCTGCCAGCGCGCGGCCAGCGCCTCGACCTCGGCTGCCGTGACGTTCCGCCAGGCGTCGCCGGCGAACTGGCGATACAGCACGCGCGCGGGCGTGGCCCGGTGGCGGACCAGCAGCGCGGCGATGTTGCCTGGCGCCGTGGACATTCGTCACGGCCTCGCGCGAACGCGTCCACGCGCGTTCGGGATGCGGCGGCCGGAAACCCCGGGCACTTTGGCTATACTCCGCGCAGGAGGGCGCCGCCGATGGCCACGATATCGATCGCACGCAAGCACGCGCTGTCGCACAAGAAGGCCAAGGACGTCGCGGACAAGATCGCGAAGGACCTCAACAAGCGCTTCGAACTCGACTACGAGTGGACCGGTGATCACGTGGACTTCGAGCGTCCCGGCGTGTCGGGCCGGATGCTGGTGGGCAAGGACAAGATCTCGCTGGACGTCAGCCTGGGTTGGCTCCTGACCCCCCTCAAGCCCGCGATCGAACGCGAGATCAACGCGCAGCTCGACAAGCTGCTCGGCACGGCCTGACGCGTTCGCGTCACGACAGCGGCGGCGTCTGCGGCACGCGAAACGCGAGCGGATCGGGAAAGGGGTCCACCGCGCCGCCGACGATCGCTTCCAGGATGTCCGTCTCGCGCGTTTCGATCGTCTCCAGGAACATCTGCGCGCCGCCCATGTTGCGAAACGCCGCGAAACCCCGCTCCAGGAATTCCTGCAGCGCGCCGTAGCCCGCGAGGCGCGCGGGCTGCCGCATCATCGCGAGCGCCGTCCGGATGAGCGGCTTGCCGACGTAGTAGTCGAGCGCCTCCCCGATCTCCCGGATCAGCTTGACCTGCCGCCGGCGCAACGGAAAATTCCCGGCGCGCCGGTACGCCTTGCAGTATTCCGCGACCGTGAAGTAGCCATCCGCCCGCGGCAGCCGCGACAACAGCACGCGGTCGAGTTCCTGCGAGAGTCCGTTCAGTTCCATCGCGACCGCGGCCGTGTGGATCACGCTCTCGGGCAGCACCTTGACCATCATCGGCACGACGCGCGCGAAATCGGAGTCGCGCCGGCTGAAGTCCGCCGGGACCGTAGAGGTCGTTCTGGAAGAACACGATCGCCGCGGTATACCGGCTGTCGGCGGCCAGGTCCGCATAGGTCATGCGCAGCCGGCGCGCCTGCCACTCGGCGAGCCGCGTGAGCGCGCCCGCCATGATCGGATTGCCCGCGCGTTCGGTATGGAGCCGTTCGACGCGCTGCAGCTCGCGCACGAGGCTTGCCTGCGCGCCTTCCCCCGAAACCTGCTCCGTCATGACCACTCGGCATCACGAATGTGCGTCCGGGAAGTCTAGCAGGGGACCCTCGGGGGCCAATTAGATTGTTTAGTCTACCGGGGCCGCTATATGGTCGAAACGGTCCGCACGCCGTCCTGCGTGCCCACGTTCACCAGTGCTGGCGCCTTGAGCCTCTCCCTGTCCCGTCGCACGTTCATCGCCGCCGGCGTCGTCGGCGCGGCGGCGCTCGTCACCGCGGGCTGGCTCAAGGGGCCCCACGCGCCGCCCCCCGCGATTCCGCGTCGCGCCCTCGATGCCGACGGCGAGGCGATCATGACCGCCGTCATCCCGGTGCTGCTCGCCGGCGCGCTCCCCGCCGATCCCGCCCAGCGCGAGTCCGCGCTGGCCCGACACGCTGGTCGCAGTCGATGCGGCAATCGCGGGCCTGACCCCCGCGGTGCAGGGCGAGCTCGCCGAGTTGTTCGCGCTGCTCTGCGCTGCCGCCGGTGCGGTTGGGCCTGGCCCGCGTCGCGGACCCCTGGCCCCGCGCGTCCACCGCCGACGTGCGCGCGTTCCTCGACCGCTTCCGCGACAGCAACTTCATCGCTGCTGCGCTCGGCCTACGCCGCGCTGCATGAGATCACGTTCGCGGCATGGTACGGCGCACCCGAATCGTGGCCGGCGATCGGCTACCCCGGTCCGCCCCCGCTCGCATGACTGCAACGAGCGATCCCAGGGGCCTCGTTGCCCAATGCGCCGGCGTGCACGGCACGAAGGTAATCCAGTGAACCAGGCAGCCCAGTGAACACGTCGATCACCCCCACACTCCCCGACCCCGTCGCCGACGGCGTGGCCGGCGGGTGGAAGGTCGTCGACGCGTCGCGGCTCGAGCGCGACATCACGCTCGAGGCGGACGTGGTCATCGTGGGCACCGGCGCAGGCGGCGGCACCGCGGCCGAGATCCTCACCGCCGCCGGGCTGTCGGTGCTCATGGTCGAGGAAGGTCCGCTCAAGACGGCGCGCGATTTCCGGATGCGCGAAAGCGAAGCCTATCCGCAGCTCTACCAGGAATCGGCCGCCCGCAAGACGCGCGACAAGGCCATCACGATCCTGCAGGGACGCTGCGTGGGCGGCGGCACGACGGTCAACTGGACGAGTTCGTTCCGCACGCCGCCCACGACACTCGCGTACTGGCAGCGCGAGTTCGGCCTGGCCGAGTTCACGACCGAGGCCATGGCGCCCTGGTTCGCACGGATGGAGGAGCGTCTCTCGATCGCGCCATGGGCGGCGCCGCCGAACGCCAACAACGCGACGCTCGCGCGCGGCGCGGCCAGACTCGGCATCATGGCGCCCACGATCAGGCGCAACGTGAAGGGCTGCGCGGACCTGGGTTACTGCGGCATGGGGTGCCCGCTCGACGCGAAACAGTCGATGCTCGTCACGACGGTGCCGGCGGCGCTGGCCCGCGGCGCGACGCTCGTCACGCGCGCACGGGCGGAACGCTTCGCGCTGACCGGCGACCGGGTCACGGCGGTGGAAGCGGTCGCGATGGACGCAACCGGCGTGCGGCCCACGGCACGACGGCTGACGCTGCGCGCGCGGGTGTTCCTCGCGGCCGCCGGCGCGATCGGAACCCCCGCACTCCTGCTGCGCAGTCGCGCGCCCGACCCGCAGGGCCTCGTCGGCAAGCGCACGTTCCTGCACCCGACACTCGTGTCCGCCGCGCGGATGCCCGAGCGGATCGACGGGTTCGCCGGCGCGCCGCAGTCGATCTACTCGGATCACTTCCTCGACAGCACGCCGGTCGACGGTCCGATGGGGTACAAGCTCGAAACGCCGCCGCTGCATCCGATCCTCACGGCGATCACGCTGCCCGACGACGGCGAGGGCCATGCGCGCTGGATGCGCGATTTCCGCAACATGCAGGTGGTGCTCGCGCTGATGCGCGACGGTTTCAATCCCGACAGCCCGGGCGGCACCGTCCGGCTGCGCGACGATGGCACGCCGGAGCTCGACTATCCGTTGACGCCGTTCGTGTGGGAGGGCGTGCGCCGCGCGTTCCTCACGATGGCCGAGATCCAGTTCGCGGCCGGCGCGACCATGGTGAGCCCGGTGCACGCGACCGGCATGGCGTTCGGGAGCCTCGCGCAGGCGAAGGCGGCGATCGCGGCGTTCGACCTGAAGCCGCTCGTAACGAAGGTGGTGTCGGCGCACGTGATGGGGGGCGCGCCGTTCGGGCCCGACCCGCGCCGTTCGGTCGTCGACGTCCGCGGCCGACATCATCATCTTGCGAATCTCTACGTGGTCGACGGGTCGCTCTTTCCGACGTCGATCGGCGCCAATCCGCAGTTGTCGATCTACGCGTTCGCGGCACGGCTCGCGACCGGGCTCGTGACCGAGCTCCGCGCGCGCGGCTGACCCCACGGCCGCAAGTCCCCGCGGAGCACGCCACCGCGGCGGCGCAAGTGCCTGTCCTTTAGTGTGAATCCTCTAGACGAACCACGTAAATTGAGCATTGAGCGCGCGGGTCGATCGCGCGCGCAATGACCCAAGGAGACCCATGATGCGCACCACGATTCAGATCCGTACGACGCCCGTCGGCGACACCGTCCTCAACGCCTCGCGTCAGGTCTGGCTTGCCAGCCTGGGCGCCGCCGTCGTTTCCCGCGAATGGGCGCAGAACGAAGCCAGCAGCGTGTTCCATACGCTGGTCAAGGAAGGCACCGCCGTCGAGTCGCGGACCATCCGCCTGCTGGGCGACCGTCTCGAGAACTCGTTCGCCGCGGCGAACACGTTGTGGCGCCAGGCGCGCACGACCGTCCAATCGACGGTGCGCCAGGCCGCCGACACCGCCGTCACGATCGTCCAGAACACCCTTCCGAGGTCGCTGCCGAAGGTCACGCTGCCCGCGATGCTGACGCCCGCCAAGACCCGTACCGCCGCCAAGAAGCGCGTGGCGAAGGCCAAGCGCGCGACGAAGGCTCGGGGCGCCACCGCGGCGAAACGCGGCAAGCGCGTCGTTCGTTCCGCCACGAAGAAGTGATTCTCCGCTAACATTGCGTGCGAAGGGGGGCGCCAACACACCCTGTCGCTGTGGCCCTCCGAGCGCTTTCAAATAGCGCGCGGAGGGACCCGAAACGCCAAAGAGGAGAAGCATGCCGGACACGACGGCATCCGGACGCGCACCGCGCGCACGGGTGCGCAGGCGCCTGCCTGCCGCAGCATCCGCCAGAGTTGTCACGGGTTCCGGCCCACGGATCGGCCTGGCGCTCGCAGGTGGCGGACCGCTGGGCGGCATCTACGAGGTCGGTGCGCTGCTGGCACTGGCCGATACGTTCGACGGGCTGGACCTCAACCAGCTCGAGGTCTACGTCGGCGTTTCGTCCGGCGGCTTCGTCGCGGCGGCGCTGGCCAATGGCCTCTCTCCGGCGCAGATGTATCGCCTGTTCATCGACGACGGCGCGGACGCGGCGTTGAAGCCCGAAATCTTCCTGCGGCCCGCCTATGCCGAATTCGGGCGCTGCGCCGCCGCCTTGCCCGGGCCTCCTGGCCCGCGCGACGCTCCAATACCTGCGCGATCCGTTCCACCGCGGCGTGATGGAATCGTTCGCCACGCTGGCCCGCGCCATCCCCACCGGCGTCTTCGACAATCGCGCGATCGACAATTTCCTCGCCAGGCTGTTCGCGGCGCCGGGGCGCACCAACGACTTCCGCAAGCTTTCGCGCAAGCTGTTCCTCGTCGCCACCAACCTCGACACGGGGGCGTCGATGACGTTCGGCCCGCGCCACCACGCGCACGTGCCGATATCGCGGGCGATCGAAGCGTCGAGCGCGCTGCCGGGTCTGTTTCCGCCGGTCGCGATCGACGGCCAGTTCTACGTCGACGGCGCGCTGAACAAGACGCTGCATGCATCGGTGGCGCTGGACGAGGGCGTCGAGCTGCTGCTGTGCCTCAATCCGCTCGTGCCGTTCGACGCCAGCAAGGCGGTCCACCGCGGCCACATGAGCGTGCGCAAGCTGAACCAGGGCGGACTGCCGCTCGTCCTCGGCCAGACGTTTCGCGCGATCATCCATTCGCGCATGAAGGTCGGCATGGATAAGTACCGCACGCAGTACCCGAACGCCGACGTGCTGCTGTTCGAGCCCGATCGCGAGGACGCCGACATGTTCTTCGCGAACATCTTCAGCTACTCGCAGCGCAAGCGCCTGTGCTCGATGGCCTTCGCCAAGACGCGGCAGAACATCGTGGCGCGCGCGAAGACGCTGGCGCCGGTGTTGCGCAAGTACGGGATCACGATCCGCCAGGAGCGGCTCGACGACGCGGGACGCGACGTTCGGATGGCGCTGACCGACGCGCGTCCGCTGCGCGCGGATGTCGCGAACCAGACCGTCCGCCAGACCAAGCGCGAGTTGCGGCACACGCTCGACCAGCTCGAGCGCGCGGTTGCCGCGGTGCGCCGCTAGCGGCGCGCGCACCGCCGCCGCTTCCGCCCGCCCCCATCGACCGCGCCATGGCGGAACGCAAGCCACCGCGCCGGACGCGCGAGCGCATTCTCGAGACCAGCCTCGCCCTCTTCAACCGGCTGGGCGAGCCGCACGTCACGACGGCGGACATCGCCGACGAGATGAACATCAGCCCGGGGAACCTGTACTACCACTTCCGCAACAAGGACGACATCATCGGCGAGCTGTACGCCGCGTACGAGGCATCCGTCGTCCCGCTGCTGACCGTCCCCGAAGAACCGCCCCCGGGCGTCGAGGATCTCTGGTTCATGCTGCACGTGCTGTTCGAGCGCATGCGCGACTATCGCTTCCTGTACCGCGACCTGGACGAGATCACGTCGCGCAATCGCAAGCTCGCGACCCGCTTCGCCGATCTCATCCGGCGCGGCGAGCGCACGGTCACCGAGTTGTGCCGGAGCCTCGTGCGCACCGGACAGATGGATGCGAGCGAGCGCGAGATCAAGGCGGTCGCCGCCAACGCGACGCTCGTCTCGATGTACTGGATGTCGTGGCAACGCGTGGTGGGCGCCCAGCGCAGCGCGGGCGGCGACCCCGAAGGCATGAGCCTCGACCTCGCCGCCTATCATGTGCTGGCGCTGGTCGCGCCGTTCCTCGTCGGCGAGGGACGCCTGCTGATCGAGCGGCTGGGCGCGGACTACCTGTGACAACGACCGCACGGAGGAATGCATGGCGAAGAAGTGGGTGAAGTTTCCGCATCCGGAGGCCGCGTACGTCCATGACGCCGCGGGACTGAAGAAGCACTGGACCCGCCTGCACAAGGGCGACGGCGAACCGTTCCCGAAGGACGCGGGCGTCGTCGAGGCGTGGCGGCACTTTCACGCGGGCGAATTCCACCAGGCCGTGGAGTCCGGTGTCGCGGCCGGCGGTGCCGGCGTGAACGCCGCGGTGAAGGCGCAGGTCGTCTACGCGAACTACCTCGAGAAGTCCGACAAGGCGAGACTCGCGCTGCTCGAAGAAGCCGCGGGACTCGCCGACGAACGGCGCCGGGCCGCGCCGAAGGACGCGAACGCGCACTACCTCTATGCGTTCGCGCTCGGCCGCTACAGCCAGGGCATCTCGGTGGCGACGGCGCTGGCGCAGGGCTTCGGCGGCAAGATCAAGGAAGCGCTGCTGACGGCAATGAAGCTCGAGCCCAGGCACGCGGAGGCGCACACCGCGTACGGCGCGTACCAGGCCGAGGTGATCGACAAGGTGGGCGGGCTCGTCGCCGGCATGACGTACGGCGCGAAGAAGGACAACGCCGTCGAACACTACGAGAAGGCCATCAAGCTCTACCCCGAGTCGCCGATCACGCGGATCGAATACGGCAACGGCCTGCTGATGCTGTTCGGCAAGGCCCGGATTCCCGAGGCGACCAAGCTCTACGAAGCGGCGGTGGCGTTGAAGCCGGCCGACGCGATGGAGCGGCTCGACGTCGAACTCGCACGGTCGGAGCTAGAATAGACGACCCGGCGCCTGCCGGCGGTCAGGGAGACTGGAATGACGACGAGCCGCACGGCGATCCTCGCGATCGCGATGCTCCTATCGATGTCGGCGGCTTCGGCGCAGGACAAGGGCGCAGCGCCCGCGAAGGCAGCCGCACCCGCGCCCGCCGCGGCATCCGCCGCGCCGCCTGCCGAAAAGATCGACACGCTGCGTCGCATCCGCGAGACGGGCGTGCTGACGCTGGGCGTGCGCGAGACGAGCGTCCCCTTCTCGTACCTCGACGCGCAGAAGCAGCCGCTGGGCTATTCGGTCGACCTGTGCATGCGGGTCGCCGACGCGATCAAGGCCGAGTTGAAGCTCCCCCGCCTCGAGGTGCGCTTCCTGCCCGTCTCGTCGTCGAACCGCATTCCCGCGCTGCTGGAAGGCAAGGTCGACCTCGAATGCGGATCGACGACGAACACGCGCGACCGGCAGAAGCAGGTCGCGTTCGCGTACACGACGTTCGTCGCCGGCATCAAGATGCTCGCGAAGAAGTCGTCGAACGTGAACTCGATCGAGGACCTGCGCGGCAAGACGGTGGTCGTGACCACCGGCACCACCAGCGAGAAGATGCTGAAGTCGCTCAACAACGAGCGCCTGCTCAAGATCAACATACTCGAGTCGAAGGACCACGGCGAGTCGTTCAAGGCGGTCGAGGACGACAAGGCCGTCGCGTTCCCGATGGACGACGTGCTGCTGTACGGACTGATTTCGAAGTCGAAGAAGCCCGACGACTACGCGGTGGTCGGCAAGTACCTGTCGGTCGAGCCGTACGCCATCATGATGCGCCGCGACGAGCCGCAGTTCGAGAAGATCGTCAACCGCGCGCTGATCGACCTGTTCGCGTCGGGCGAGATCCGAAGGCTCTACGCCAAGTGGTTCAACACGAAGGAACTGACCGTTCCGCTGAACCAGTATCTCAAGGAAGCGTTCCAGGCGCCCAACACGTATCCGGCGTGGCCGTGAACGTCCGCAAAAGGCGTCCGTCGGGCCCGCGGATGACGTGAAGCCGGCGTCGCGCCTTTTGCGGCCGGCACTGCAACTGCGAAGTCAGGCGGCCGCCTTGGGGCGGCCCGGCAGCGGCCGCCAGAAACGAGCGTACGAAGAAACGAGTGTCATGCGGCCGGCTGCGTGCGAGTCGTCGACGGCGCGCGATTTCCGCAGACGTTCCCTAGGCGTCTTTGTTGCCCGGACGACGCACGGTGCGCCGGGCGTTCTTGCGGGCGTTCTTGCGTGCGGGCCTGCCGCGGGCGGCACGCGCCTCTGCAATGACGGCAGCCGCATCCTCCGGATCGAGATCGCCCGCGCGGGGCCAGTCGGCCATCAGCGTCAGCAGCACCAGTTTCTCGAACTCGTCGCCGAACCGCGCGCCGATTCGCTGGGGATCCGGACAGAACGAGCGGTCCGTGATGAGGCCGAACTGGACCGGCGCCGTTGTACGAGAGGATCGATACGCCCATGCCGATGTCGCCCGATTGCGGCACCCAGAACATCAGGCTGTCGATGCGCGAACCCGCGAGCCACAGCGGCTGCTGCGGCCCCGGAACGTTGGTCATCACGGCGGTGGCGTTCCGCGCGAGCGCCTGCAGCAGCACCTCCTGCAGCGCCTTCGGGCCCGAGCCCATCGCGGCAAGAAGTCCCAATGCCAGCACCGGCTGGTAGGAACCCTTCAACGCGTTCATGTTCGCGCGCACCGCATACAGCCGCTCGACGGGGTTCTCGATGCCGATCGGCAGGTCGAGGAACACGAGGCCGAACTGGTTGCCGAGCTTGTAGGCCTTTTCCATCGGCCGGAGATTGACCGGTACCAGCGCCCGGATGGTCACGCCGGCGACCGGATCGCCCTTTTCGACCAGGTAGGCGCGAAGCGCGCCGGCCACGCACGACAGCAGCACGTCGTTGACCGATGCGCCGAGCGCGCGGCCGATCGTCTTCACCTCCGGCAGCGGCAGCGGATCCGTCCACGCCACGCACTTGCCGATCCCGGGCTTGCCCTTGAATCGCGTCGGCGAGTCCTGCGGCATGAGTGCGAGCTTGGCGATCTCCGCCGTCAGCGCCGTTCCCTGCCCGACCAGCGCGACGGCCTTCTCCGGATCGGACCACAGCTCGGCGCCCTTCTCCACCAGCGTCGCGCCCACCTTGCGGGCCATGCCCATGACCCCGGACAGCGGCGCGAGCAACTGCCCGATCGTGTCCTCCGCCGCGGCGCGCGCGCGCGGACGGGGCGCGAAGGGCATCGCCGGCGGTCCGTCCGGCGCCGCGTCCGTCATCGAAAGCATCACGCGGACCAGCGCGATGCCGTCCGCGTAGCAATGATGGATGCGCATGATCACCGCACTGCCGCCGTCGTAGCGGTCGACGAGGTGGAACTGCCACAGCGGCCGCGCCGGGTCGAGTGGGGTCGTCGCGAGGCGCGACACCAGCGTCTGGAGTTCGGCGCGACCTGCCTTCCCCGGCAGTGCCGTGTGCACGACGTGGCGCTCGATGTCGAAATGGGGGTCGTTCTGCCACATCGCGACACCCGGCATCTCGACCGGCAGTTGCCTGAACCGGCGGAACACGAGGAAGCGCTCGACGATGAGCCGGCGCAGGCGCGGCAGCGACAGGCGCTGGCGGAAGAGCAGCACCCCGCAGATCATCATGAGGTTCTGCGGCCGGTCCATGCGCAGCCACGCGGTGTCGACCGCGGAGATCTTTTCGCGTCTCGTCGTCGCAGCCATGGTGAACGGTGCAGTTGGGGCGCGCGTTGCGCGCGTCTTCGCGTTCGCGCTAAAGTAGCATGAAAACGCAGCAACCGGATTCCGGAAGGGGGACCCGCATGGCCGCCGCACCCAAGAAGGACGACTTGAAGGGCAAGTTCGAGGCGGCAGCCGCCGCCGCGAAACAGACGAAGAAGAAGCCCGACAACGCGACGCTGTTGAAGCTCTACTCGTTCTACAAGCAGGCGACCGACGGCGACGTGAAGGGCGACCGCCCCGGTGGCTTCGACTTCGTCGGCGGCGCGAAATACGACGCGTGGGCGAAGCTCAAGGGAATGAGCAAGGACGAGGCGATGACCAATTACGTGAAGCAGGTCGAGCGACTCAACCGCGACTGAACGCGCGGCGGCGACGAAAAAGCCCGCCGGTTCGAGGGCGGGCCTTTTTGCGCGCGCGAAGCGCGCTCCGCGGGCCCCGCTAGGCCTTCGCGGACCCGGCCTTGGCGGCCTTCTTCGCCGCCGGACGCGCGGCCTTCTTCGCGGGCGCCGTCCTTCTCGCGACCTTGGCAACCTTCGCGGCCGCCTTGGTTGCCGCCTTCGGTCGCCGCGGTGCGCGGCGACTTGCCGGACGACTTGATCAGCGCGTTGACCGCTGCGGAGAGTGCGTCGACCCGCTCGGTCAGGCGCTCGACATCGCTGTGCGTGTGCACGCCCAGCTTGGACAGCGCGCGCGCCACGCGCGCCTCGAATACCTGTTCCAGCTTGTCCCAGGTTCCACCCACGCCTTCCTTGACTTCCTTCACCTTGGCCTCCGCCGCCCCGCGTGCCGCCGCCGCGGTGTCGACCGCCGCGCGCCGTGTCTTCGCTTCGAGCGACTGGCCCTGCTTCACCAGCGTCTCGAAGACCTTCGTGCCCTCCGCCTGCGCGCGCGAGAACGCTCCCAGCCCCGCCAGCCAGATCTGGCGCGAGGAATCGAGCACGGCCTGCGACATGTCCTTCGAATCGCCGGCGTCGTTGCCGGACAGGCCGGCCTTCGCTTTCTTGAGCATCCCGGAGTCTCCCGTTTCCATTCGTCGAGGGCGGCATTGGCTCGCCGTCGTCGTCCCATTCTAGGCGACGACGTTAGACGAATCATACTAAAGGCCCGCATCCGCGCGAGGGTGCGCGACGCGACCGGCCCTCGTTGCGCAACGCGGCGCGGGGTTACAATCCGCCCGAGAACGGCGACCGGCAACGCCGGCCGCGATAACGAAGATTCCACGGGGTCCCCACGCCACGATGCCGCGTTTCACGCGGGGCAGGGGTGTCCCGGTCCAATGAGCACGGAGGAGATGCGATGGCCTATTTCGTCACCGGCGCGACCGGTTTCATCGGGCAGTTCCTGATCCGCAACCTGATCAAGCGCCGCCAGCCGATCTACGTGCTGGTCCGCAAGGGATCGGTGAAGAAGCTCGACGCGCTGCGCGCGGAATGGGGCGTGACGGAGAAGGACGTCATTCCGGTGATCGGCGACCTCGGGGCGAAGAACCTGGGCGTCGCGCCGGCCGAGATGAGGAAGCTGAAGGGCAAGGTCGACCACCTGTTCCACCTCGCGGCCGTCTACGACATCAAGGCCAGCGCGGACGAGCAGCAGAAGGCGAACGTCGACGGCACGCGCCACGCCGTGCAGTTCGCGCAGGCGGTCAGCGCCGGCTGCTTCCACCACGTGAGCTCGATCGCCGCCGCCGGCCTCTACGACGGCGTGTTCCGCGAGGACATGTTCGAGGAAGCGGAGGAACTCGACCACCCGTACTTCCGCACCAAGCACGACTCCGAAGCGATCGTGCGCGACGAGTGCAAGCGCCCGTATCGCATCTACCGGCCGGGCTTCGTCGTCGGGGACTCGAAGACCGGCTACATCGACAAGATCGACGGGCCGTACTATTTCTTCAAGGTGCTGCAGAAGATGCGCAAGATGCTGCCGGAATGGATGCCGATGCTGGGCGTCGAAGGCGGCCGCATCAACATCGTCCCCGTGGACTTCGTGGCGGACGCGCTCGACTTCATCGCCCACCGGAAGGGACTCGACGGCAAGTGCTTCCACCTGACCGACGCGGATCCGCACCGCATCGGCGAGGTCCTCAACATCTTCGCGAAGGCAGCGCACGCGCCGCAGATGACGATGCGCCTGAACGCCCGGATGTTCGGGTTCATTCCGGCGCCGGTGCTCTACGGACTGGGCTCGCTCGCGCCGGTCAAGCGGATGATGCGCGCCGTGCTCACCGATCTCGGCATCCCGAAGGACGTGTTCCAGTTCATCAACTGGCCGACGCGCTACGACAACCGGGAGACCGTGAAGGCGCTCAAGGGCTCCGGGATCGCGGTGCCGCCGCTCGCAAGCTACGCGCCGAAGATCTGGGACTACTGGGAGCGCAACCTCGACCCGGACCTCTTCATCGACCGCAGCCTGTCCGGACGCGTGAAGGACAAGGTGATCGTGGTGACCGGCGGATCGTCGGGCATCGGCCGAGCGACGGCGATCAAGATGGCGGCGGCCGGCGCGAAGGTGATCCTTGTCGCGCGCGGCGAGGAAAAGCTGCTCGAGACGAAGCAGGAGATCGAGGCGGCCGGCGGCAGGTGCTGGATGTACACGGCCGACGTTTCCGAGCTGGCATCGTGCGACGCGCTGGTCGCGCGCGTGCTGAAGGAACACGGCACCTGCCACTACCTCGTCAACAACGCGGGGCGCTCGATCCGGCGCGGCGTCATCAATTCGTTCGACCGCTTCCACGACTTCGAGCGGACGATGCAGCTCAACTACTTCGGCGCACTGCGGCTGATCATGGGCTTCCTGCCGAAGATGATCGAGCAGCGGCACGGCCACATCATCAACATCTCGTCGATCGGCGTGCTGTCGAACGCGCCGCGCTTCTCGGCGTACGTCGCGTCCAAGTCCGCGCTCGACTCGTTCGCCGCCTGCGCATCGTCCGAGTTCCTGGACAAGGGCGTCAACTTCACGACGATCAACATGCCGCTGGTGCGCACGCCGATGATCGCGCCGACCAAGATGTACGACAACGTGCCCACGCTTTCGCCCGAAGAGGCCGCCGACCTCGTGGTCGAGGCGATCGTCTACAAGCCGGTGCGCATCGCGACGCGGCTCGGCATCTTCGGTGCGATCAGCCATGCGGCCGCGCCGAGGCTCACGCAGATCCTGCTCAACACCGCCTTCAACATGTTCCCGGACTCGAGCGCGGCACAGGGCAAGAAGGGCGAGCCGGCGCAGCGGCAGGAACTCTCGCCCGAGCAGATGGCGTTCGCGCAGCTGACGCAGGGGATACACTGGTAGGGAACGGCCGCAAAAGGCGTCCGGCGGGCCTGTGGATGACGTGAAGGCGGCGTCGCGCCTTTTGCGGCCGGCAGTTCAAATGCGAAGTCAGGTGGCCGCCTTGGGGCGGCCCGGCGCCGGCCACACGCAAAGGCTACGAAAAGAACGAGTGTCGTGCGGCTGGCTGCGTGCGCCTTCCGAGGCGGGGGGAAAACGTCTAGCGGACCGTCGACGCGCGTGGGGAAAGACATCTAGTGGACCGTCGAAGCGCGCGGCGCGTCGACACTTTGGGCTGATTGCGGTTGCGACTTGCGGATCTCTTCGGCTACGTGCTCCCAGACCCGGCGGTCGTTGAGCAGCGCGTTGTGCGCGACGCCCGAGAGCACGATGTTCTCGCCGCGTGGGATGCGGGAGGACGTCTGCGGCGTGACCATCGAGTCGTGCCACGACCATAGCGACACGAACGGCACGCGCCTGAATTCCTCGTCGTCGTTCGCGAAGCCGGCCAGGAACGCGCTGCCCGGGCGCATCTGCGCGAGCGCCGTGCCGAACATCAGCCCCGCATGCCGGCTGCCGCCGAAGGGCGCGCCGAGCGCGATCACGCGGGCGACCTTGGCACCCCCGTAGCGGCGAACGTACGTGCGGGCCACGAGCCCGCCCATGCTGTGGCACACGAGCACGACGCGGCGCGCGCCGGTCTGCGCGAGGATGGCGTCGATCTTCGCGGCGAGCTGATCGGCGAACGTCTCGATCGGCGCGAGCGGCGGCCCGTAGGATATCGTGTAGACGGGCGCGATGCCGTGCGCGACGAGGTCGCGGTGCAGCCCGTACCAGACGCCGGCGTTGCAGCCCACGCCGTGCACGAGCAGCACCGGCAGGTCGGCGCGCATGGGGGCGGGGTCGGGCAGCAGCGTCCGGTACAGCGCCATCCGCGGCGCCGACATCGCGATGCTCGCGAACTCCCGGAAGAACACCACGGCGCGCCGGCCCCACGAAAGGGCGACGTCCGCGGGTGCGTCGGCCCGCCACCGCCAGCCCAGGTACATCCAGATCGATGTGAACAGGAACGGCAGCGCAAGGTACGCGAAGGGCAGTCCCAGCACGAACGGCCACCAGGCCGCGCCACCGCTCACCGCAACGTACGCCCATCCGGCATAGGCGACGAAGCCGCCGATGATGACGACGCGCATGAACAAGGCGGTCCACATCTCGCGATGATACGGCGCGCGGCGTGCGAGCCTCCGGCGCCGGGAGCCCCGGCTGCCGGCGCCCGCCCTGTGCCGTCAGGCGGAGGCCGTTCCGGGTGCGGCCGCCAGCGACTTGCGGTAGCGATTGAGTTGCTGGACCGTATCGAACGTCTCGCCGAACAGCGACGAGAGGTTCTTGAGGATCATGCCGATCACGCGCTTTTCCCACGTCGCGTCGAAGTGGATCTGCTCGTCCAGCCAGCGCTGCAGCCACGACGGGTCGGGCAGGCGGCTTTGCACGGTGTCGAGCGGATACATCTCGCGATTGACGTGGAGATTGGTCGGGTGCAGCGCCTTGCTCGCACGGGCGGCGCTCGCCATCAGCACGCCGATCCGGGCAAAGGCGCGCTTGGCCTCGAGCTCGCCCCGTTCGACGGTGCGGCGCATGAAGCGCAGGTACGCGCCGCCATGCCGCGCCTCGTCGCGCGAAATGAGCTCGTAGAGCTTCTTGATCACCGGTTCCGTGTGCCATTCGGCGGCGCAGCGATACCAGTGGTTCAGCCGGATCTCGCCGCAGAAGTGCATCATCAGCGTCTCCGCCGCCGGCGCCGGGTCGAACTCGAAGCGCACCGCGTGCAACTCGTCCTCGGTCGGAACGAGGTCGGGGCGGAACCGGCGCAGGTACTCCATCAGCGCCACCGCGTGCTTCTGTTCCTCGTAGAACCAGATCGACATGAACGCGCAGAAGTCGCTGTCGCCGCGGTTGTCGCGCAGGAACATCTCGGTGGCCGGCAGCGCCGCCCACTCGGTGATCGCGTTCATCTTGATCGTCTGCGCCTGCTCGTCCGAGAGCTTCGCCGCGTCGAACGCGTCCCATGGCACGTCGGTCTCGAGACTCCAACGCACCGACTCGAACGCCTTGAAAAGCTCCGGATAAAGCATGTCCGATCCTGAATTCACGCCGGCGCGCATTGTACCCTTGGCGGGGGGCGCTGCGGGGTGAGGGTGGAGTTCCCTCATTCTTGCACGCGCGGGTGCCGAGCGCCCGGCCGCGTCCCGCCGCGGGATGCGGGAATCCTGCGGTCGCCGACAACGACCGATGGTGCCGGGACCGCAACTGCGAGGGCGGCGGTGGGGATGCCCGTACGTTTCGGCCTTCCGGCCGTCGCCCCGCCACCCTTTGCGCCATGCGGGGAGCCCTTTCGGGGCGTTCCGCGAATGCGTGGCGAAACGGCCCCGGCCCCGATCGGGAGGCCGCGCCCGCAAGGGGTCAGTCGGCCCGGGCAGACGCCCGCACTTGCACCGATGACGCCGGCGCGCGCATTACGCGGGTTGCGGCACCCAGTGGGAGCGCCAGCTCCGCAGCGCGTTGATCGTCGAAGCGAGGTCGGGGATCAGCACGATCCCGGGCATCGTCTTGCGCACGCGGCGCGTCATCTCGCCGCCTGCCCACAGCGTGACGGGCGCCGGCAGCTGGCGGCGCAGCGTCAGCAGCCCGTCGATCGCCTGCCGCAACGGAAACGCCGCGGAGAACGACAGTGCGACGATCTGCACCTTGTGTGCGATTGCCGCACGCCGGATGTCCTCGAGCGGCGTCTGCGGGCCGAGCGAGATGCAGTGCACGCCCTCGGGCACCATCATCGCCTCGACCATCAGCAGGCCAAGGCCGTGCAGTTCCGCGGGGAATGTCGTCAGCAGCACGCGCGGGCTGCCGTTCTGGCGCGGGAACGCATTGATCGCCGCGCGCAACGCGACCTGCAGCTGCTCGGTGTACAGATGCTCCTCGAATACCTGCAGCTCCCCGCGCATCCATGCGTCGCCAATCGCGCGATTGAGGGGGGTGATCGTGTCGAGGACGAAGCGCTGCAGACCCTGCCGCATCATCAGGTTGGCCAGCAGGTGCTGCAGCGCCGTCGCGTCGTGGGTCTTGAGCAGCGTCAGCACGTCGAACTCGAGCGCGGGGGCCAGCGGCTCCTGCCGCGGCATCGTGCGGGCATCGGCCATCGCATTGAGTTCGGTCAGCTCGAGTCCGACGATCTTGCCGGGCCGGACTCCGACGTCCATCAGGCGTTTCATCGCGCGCAGCTTGCCGACATCGGAAGGGGCGTACTGCCGCTCGCCGTTGTCGTCCCGTCCGGGCTTCGGAAACCCGTAGCGGCGCTCCCACATGCGCAGCACGTCCTTCGAAAGTCCGGTTTCGCGCTCGACTGCGCTGATGTTGAGGATCAAGCCCTGCGGTTCGACGGGTCGGTTCATTTTGTCTTGGACGAAACGTTGACATTGTCCTGCGATGGCCTTATTGTACAACCAAGAGGCCAATATGTCCAGGACAAATACTTCCCCGTTGATGAATTCGTCTAACGTCGTCCGCACGGACCGCCCGCGTGCCGGGTTCGCGCGCGCAGCGTCGATGCTGGCCGCCTTGCTCGCGTCCGCGGCGCTGCTCGTCGCCCCGACTCATGCGGCCGATCCCGCGCCCGCCGCTTCGCCCGCCGGTTGCGCTCCCCTGCTGCAGCACACGTTCAACCTGCTGCAGACCGGGGAGCCGCAGTCGCTCTGCCGCTACCAGGGCAACGTGCTTCTGATCGTGAACACGGCGAGCTACTGCGGGTACACGAAGCAGTATGAGGCACTCGAGGCCTTGTACCGCAAGTACAAGGATCGCGGCCTCGTCGTCGTCGGGTTCCCGTCCAACGACTTCAGCCAGGAGCCGGGGACGAACAAGGACATCGCCGAGTTCTGCCGCACGACCTACGGCGTGCAGTTTCCGCTCTACGAGAAGTCGAGCGTCGCGCAGTCCGATCGCAATGCGCTGTACCGCGACCTCGCGAAGGCGACCGGGCAGGCACCGAAGTGGAACTTCCACAAGTACGTGGTGGACCGCAGCGGCAAGCCGGTCGCGACCTTCGGGAGCGCCGTGGTGCCGGACGCGCGGGAGGTCACCGCGCTGCTCGAAAGGCTGCTGGAACAGAAGGCACCGCCGGCACGCAGCTGACCGCGTCACTCGCCGCGGCCCACGTGCCGCCGATCGAGGACGCGGCGCCGCGGGGCGACGTCGCGGACACGCGGCCGCATGCCCATCTTCGCAAGTACCTGGTGCGCCTCCCCCCGAGGGGCACGCCGCACGCAAAGGCACCCCATGAACGCACCCGAGTTGCTGCTTCTGCCCGATACGCAATCGCTGCCGGACGCCCGGGCGCTGCCGATCCAGAAGGTCGGCATCAAGGGCCTGCGCTATCCGCTTGCGCTGAAGACCGCCGCCGGCGGCGTCCAGCATACGATCGGCGACTTCGCGCTGACGGTGGGCCTGCCGCACGACGTGAAGGGAACCCACATGTCGCGCTTCGTCGAGGTGCTCGAAGCCGCCGACGGACCGCTCGACCTCGCGCAACTGCGCACGCTGGCGCGCACGATGGTCGCGCGCCTGGGTGCCGCCACCGGCAACATCGACATCGCGTTTCCCTATTTCATCCGCAAGCAGGCGCCGGTCTCCGGCGTCGAAAGCCTGCTCGACTACCAGGGCGGCCTCTCGGCGCGCGTGGACGCCGAGGGCCGCACGCACGTGACGGTCCGCCTGACCGCGCCGGTGACGAGCCTGTGCCCGTGCTCGAAGAAGATCTCCGACTACGGCGCGCACAACCAGCGGTCGCACCTCACGTTGTGCGCCGACGTGCTCGTCGGCGAACTCTCGTTCGAGGAACTTGCACGCATCGCGGAGGACGAAGCCTCGTGCGCCGTCTACGGACTGTTGAAGCGGCCGGACGAGAAGTGGGTGACAGAGCGCGCCTACGACAACCCCAAGTTCGTCGAGGACCTCGTGCGCGACATCGCGCTGCGGATGCAGCGGGACCCGCGGGTGGGCCGGTTCACCGTCGCCAGCGAGAATTTCGAATCCATTCACAACCATTCCGCGTATGCACAGATAGAGGGTGTGGGCGCCGCCCGCATCGACTGATTCCGGCGCTCCCGCCCGAACCAAACCCAACCTCGGAAACAGCACCGTGCGCATCGCGATCGTAGGGGCCGGCATCGCCGGCCTGGGAACCGCCCATCTACTGCACCGGCAGGGTCACGCGGTCACGCTCTATGAGGCGGGCGCCTACCTGGGCGGGCATACCGCCACCGTGGACGTGACGCTGGATGGCGCGACGTTCCCCGTGGACACCGGATTCCTCGTGTTCAACGACCGGACCTATCCGCGCCTCATCGCACTGTTCGCGGAACTCGGCGTGGCCAGCGTCGCGAGCGAAATGTCGTTCTCGTGCCGCATCGACCGCGCGGGGGTGGAGTGGGCAGGGACGGACCTGCGCTCGCTCTTCGCGCAGCCGCGCAACGCGCTGCGGCCGGCCTTCTGGCGCATGCTGGCGGACCTGCTGCGGTTCAATCGCGCGACGACGGCGTTGCTGCATGCGGGCGCGGTGCCGCACGTCTCCCTCGGCGAATACCTCGAGCGCGAAGGCTACAGCGCGGCGTTCCGCGACTGGTACCTGCTGCCGATGGCCGCGGCCATCTGGTCGTCGCCGCGCCGCGAAATCCTCGACTTCCCGCTGCCGTCGTTCCTAAGCTTCTGCGACAACCATGGCCTGCTGCAGATCTTCGACCGGCCGCAGTGGCGGACCGTCGCCGGCGGCGCGCGCACATATGTCGCGCGCATCGCGGCGGAGCTGCCGGATGTGCGCGTCGCGACGCCGGTGGAGCGCATCGTGCGTCACTACGACCACGTGGTCGTGCATGCGGGTGCCCGCGCGGAGCGCTTCGACGAAGTGGTGCTGGCCTGCCACAGCGACCAGGCGCGGCGCCTGCTGACGGATGCCACGCGGGAGGAGGACGAAGTCCTGGCCGCCGTGCGCTACCAGACGAACCGCGTCGTCCTGCACACGGACACCGCGCTGCTGCCGCGCTCGCAACGCGCATGGGCGGCGTGGAATCACCTCGCGGTCGACGATCCGGACGGCACGCGCCCGGTGGCCGTGTCCTACCTCATCAACAAGCTGCAGCCGCTGCCGTGCCGCACGCCGGTGATCGTCACGCTCAATCCGCCGTTCGAACCGCAGCCGCAGTGCGTGCTGCGCGAGTTCGTGTACGCGCATCCGCTGCTGGACGGCAAGGCGGTGGCCGCGCAAGCGGCGATACAGGCGATCCAGGGTCGCCGGCACACGTGGTTCGCGGGCGCGTGGCTGGGGCACGGCTTCCACGAAGACGGGCTCGCCTCCGCGCACGCGGTGGCCGCCGGAATCGCCGCCGTGGCCACGCCCGACGCCAGCGCGCCCGTGCGCATCGCCGCCTGAACGCGATGACCGCGCGCCTGCCCGACCGCGTCGTCGCCGCGCCGCCCCTACGCGGAGCGCCGGGACCGCAGCTCGTCGCCGGCGAAGTCACCCATCGCCGCATGCGGCCCGTGCGCCACGACTTCACCTATCCCGCGTTCTGCCTGCGCCTGCCGCTGTCGCAGCTCGCTGCGCTGGAACGAAGCGGCTTGCGCTGGAACCGGCGCGGGCTGGTGAGCTTCGACGACCGCGACCACGGTCCGCGCGATGGAACGCCCCTCGCGCCGTGGCTGCACGCGCAACTCGCGGCCGCCGGCATCACGGTCGACGGCGAGATCGTGCTGCACGCGTTTCCCCGCATGCTGGGCTACGTGTTCAATCCGGTCAGCTTCTGGGTCTGCCACGACCGGACCGGCGCGGTCCGCGCGGTGCTGGTCGAGGTCAACAACACGTTCGGGGAAACGCACCGGTACCTGCTCGCGCACGACGACGGCCGCCCGTTGCGCAGCGGCGAGACGCTGACCGCGCGCAAGGACTTCCACGTGTCGCCGTTCTGCGCGGTGCGCGGCCACTACACGTTTCGCTTCCACTTCGGGCCGGACCGCTGGCTCGCGCGCATCGACTATTTCGACGGGGACGCCGCGACGCCGCTGCTCGAGACGCACATCTCGGGCACCATCGAAGCCCTGCCCGCGCGCGGCGCGGCGCTGTTCTGGCGCTATCGCTGGTTCACGCTCGGCGTCGTGGCGCGCATTCACTGGCAGGCCGCGCGGCTGTGGGCCAAGCGCGTTCCCTTCTTCCGCAAACCGGATCTTCCACAGGCCGCCGTCACGCGCAACTCCTGAACCCACCATGACGACCATCGACACCTCCCTCCGCATTCCTTCGGGGCGCCTGCCGCCTTCAGCCCGCGTGCTGGTCGCGCTGCTTGCACGCCTGGCGCACGGCGCCGTGGAACTCGTGGCGCCCGACGGCGCGCGCAGCCTGTTCGGCCCCGGAGGACCTCCTGCGCCGCACGCGCGGTCGGTGCCCGCCGTCCTCGCGTTCCACGACTGGAAGGTCGCCGCGGACGCGCTGAAGGGTGGCGACGTCGCGTTCGCCGAGTCCTACGTGGACGGGCGCTGGGACTCGCCGGACCTGACGCAGCTCCTGACCGTGCTCGCGGCGAACCAGCCCGCGCTCGAGCAGGCGTTCTACGGACACTGGTGGACGCGCTCGCTGCTGCGCCTCAAGCACTACATGAACTCGAACACGCGCCGGCAGGCCCGGCGCAACATCGTCGCGCACTACGACCTCGGCAACGAGTTCTATCGGCTGTGGCTCGATCCGACAATGACGTACTCGTCCGGCCTGTTCGAAGGAGACATGGGGCGCTCGCTCGTTGCCGCGCAGGCGGCGAAGTACGGCCGGATGCTCGATGAACTCGCGCTCGCGCCTTGCGCCACCGTGCTGGAGATCGGCTGTGGCTGGGGCGGCTTCGCCGAAACGGCGGCGCGCGCCGGGCATCATGTGACCGGCGTTTCGCTTTCCGGCGCGCAAACCGACTATGCGCGTGCGCGCCTCGCGGGCGGCGGACTGGCGCAACGGGCGGACCTGCGGATCGAGGACTATCGCGACGTGCGCGGCCAGTTCGACGGCGTCGCCTCGATCGAGATGTTCGAAGCCGTGGGCGAACGCTACTGGCCGGCGTACTTCACCGCGGTACGCAACGCGCTGCGACCGGGCGGCCGGGCGTGCATCCAGACGATCACCATCGCCGACGACCGGTTCCTGCAGTACCGCACGCAATCGGACTTCATCCAGCAGTACATTTTCCCGGGCGGCATGCTGGCGTCGCCGTCGCGCTTCGTCGCCGCCGCGTCCGCCGCGGGGCTCGAACTTGCGAACACGCTGACGTTCGGCCACGACTACGCGGAGACGCTGAAGCGCTGGCTCGCCGCGTTCGACGCGGCCGCACCCGCCGTGCGTGCGCTCGGGTTCGACGAGAAGTTCATCCGCTGCTGGCGGTTCTACCTCGCCTACTGTGCCGCCGGATTCGATACGGAGACGACCGATGTCGCGCAATACACGTTCATTCGCCGCTGACGCGGGAAGACTCGCACGCGCCGCCGTGGTCGCGTGCGCGCTCGCGGCGACCCCTGCATTCGCGATGGCCGACCGCGCGCCGCCACTGCCGGCGAGCGTCGTGGCGCTCGCGCCCAACCTGAAGGCGCAGGGCGGCGGCGAGCTGACGTTCTTCGGCATCGCCGTCTACGACGGCTGGTACTGGAGCCCGGAACAAGGCTGGCCACAGGCAGGCCCCTATGCGCTCGACCTCCACTACCACCGCAGCCTCGACGGCGCGAAGATCGCGCAGCGCAGCGTCGACGAAATCGCGAAGTTGGGCTACGGCAGCGCGGACGACCGGGAGCGCTGGGGCGCGCAGATGACGCGCATCTTCCCCGACGTGAACCGCGGGGACCGGCTGACCGGGGTGTACACGGGCGCCGGCGCGGTCCGCTATTTTCACAACGGCAAGGCGATCGGCGAGATCGCCGACAAAGGCTTCGCGCGGGCGTTCTTCGCGATCTGGCTCGACCCGAAGACCTCGCGCAGCGACTTCCGCGACAAGCTGCTGGGCCGCCGATGACCGCGCGCGCGGCGGCGCCGGCCGCCGCCCCGCTCGGTGCCGCGGCGCTCGGCGCCTACGGCCTCCTGGGCCTGCCGTTCGCGATGGCGGCGCTGCCGCTGTATGTATACCTGCCGAAGTTCTACGGCGAGCACCTGGGCGTCTCGCTGTCGGTGCTCGGCGTGCTGCTGCTGGTGCTGCGCCTGGCCGACGCGGTCGTCGATCCGCTGCTCGGCGCATGGAGCGACCGCGCGCGCTCGCGCAAGCCGCTGATCGGACTGGCCGCGCCGGTCATCGCGATCGGCATGCTGGCACTCTTCTCGCCGCCGGTCAGCGGCGAAGCCGCCACGATCGCGTGGCTCGCCGGCGCGCTTGCCGTCGTGTACGCCGCGTTCAGCCTGGCGACGATCAACCACGGCGCGTGGGGCGCGGAACTGTCCTCCGATCCGGTGGAGCGCACGCGCATCACGGCCACGCGCGAGTCGCTCGCGCTGGCCGGCGTCGTCATCGCGAGCGTCGCGCCGAGCCTCCTGGGCGGCGCGGGCGGCGAAGTCGTGGGCCTGCCGCGCTTCGCGTGGGTCTTCGCGCTCGTGTGCCTCGCGTGCACGGCGATCACGCTCGCGTTCGCGCCGGCGGGCCGGCGACCCGCACGCGCGCCCGACACCGTGTTCGCCGACATGATGGTGCCGTTGCGCGACCCGTGGTTCCGGCGGCTGCTGGCGGTGTTCATGCTGAACGGCATCGCGTCGTCGGTGCCCGCCACCCTCGTGCTGTTCTTCATCGCCGACGTGCTGCAGGCGCAGCCGCAGCAGGGGCTCTTCCTCGCCATCTACTTCGCGGCGGGCGCGGCCGGGATGCCGCTGTGGGTGCGCCTGTCGGCGCGCATCGGCAAGGTGCGCGCGTGGTACGTCGCGATGGTCATCGCGGTGGTGGCGTTCGTGTGGGCGGCGGGACTGGGCCAGGGCGATGTCGTCGCGTTCGCGCTCATCTGCGCTGCCTCCGGCCTCGCGTTCGGTGCCGACCTGGCGCTCGCCCCGTCGCTCCTCGCCGACGTCATCGACCGCGGTGACCGCATGCACGCGTCCGGCGCCTACTTCGGCCTGTGGACGCTCGCGACCAAGATCAACCTCGCGCTCGCGGCCGGCATCGCGCTGCCGCTGCTCGGATGGATGGGCTATGCGCCCGGCGTCCGCGACCCGGCGACGCTGACGTCGCTCGCACTCATCTACGCGGGCCTGCCCTGCGCGCTGAAGCTCGGCGCGTTCGCGGCGCTGGCCTGGTTCAACCGACTCTGGAGCAAGCCATCATGAATCCCCGTCGTCTCTTCATCGCCCTCGCCGCCCTCGTCGCTCGCCGGGTGCGCGTCCGTGGACATCACCGACTACCGGAACGAGAAGCCGACGCTCGACCTCGCGCAGTACTTCAACGGCACCGTCGACGGCTGGGGCATGTTCCAGGACCGCTCCGGCAAGGTCATCAAGCGCTTCTACGTGCGCATCGACGCCACCTGGCAGGGCGATGCCGGCACGCTCGACGAGCACTTCGAGTACGCTGACGGCACGAAGGAGAACCGCGTGTGGAAGCTGCAGAAGGACGGCAACCGCTACACCGGGACGGCCGGCGACGTCGTCGGCACCGCGCAGGGGCGCGCCGAAGGCAACGCGCTGCGCTGGAACTACGTGCTGGCGGTGCCCGTCGACGGACGCACGTGGCACATGGACATGGACGACTGGATGTTCCTGATCGACGACAAGACGCTGCTCAACCGCACGACGATGTCGAAGTTCGGCGTCGACGTCGGATCGGTGACGCTGTCGTTCCGGAAGCGGTAGGGTGAACGACCCCCACGCTCGCTCCGCTCGCTGCCCCCACAGGGGGCAGGTCAGTCGCTCGGGGCGGCCCGTCGCGGCTGGACACGACCCCCACGCTCGCTGCGCTCGCTGCCCCCAACGGGGGCAGGTCAGCCTCTCGGGGCGGCCCGTCGCGGCTGACATGGGTTTCTTCGCGCCGCTCAACCCCCCGCTGCCGCCGTGGCCCGACGCGCGCGTGTGGGTGATCGGCGCGTCGACCGGCATCGGTGCCGCCACCGCGCGCGCGCTGCTCGCGCTGGGCGCGCGGGTCGCGCTGTCGGCGCGCTCGGCGGACAAGCTCGCGGCCGTCGCCGACGGTCATGCCAACGCGGTCGTCGTCCCGCTCGACTTCACCGACACGGCGGCGGTGACGGCCGGATGGGATCGGCTGCACGCGCAGTGGGGCGGCGTCGATCTCGTGCTGGTGGTGGCCGGCACGCATCAGGAAATCCGCGCGTGGGAGCTGACCGAACAGAACTCCCGCGCGCTGCTCGAGATCAACCTGCATGGCCCGATCAACACCGCGGCGGCCGTGCTGCCGGGGCTGCTCGCGCAGGGCCATGGCGCGCTCGGCATCGTCGCGTCGGTCGCGGGTTACAGCGGCCTGCCGAAGGCCTTGATCTACGGCGCATCGAAGGCGGCGCTCATCAACTTCACCGAGACGCTCTACCTCGACCTGCATCCGAAGGGGTTGGGCGTGTACCTCGTCATGCCCGGCTTCGTGAAGACGCCGCTCACTGACCGCAACGAGTTCGCGATGCCGAACCTCATCTCGGCCGAAGATGCAGCCACCGCGATCATCGAGGGTCTGCGCGACGGGGAGTTCGAGATCCACTTTCCGAAGGCGTTCACGCGCAAGCTCAAGTTCCTGCGGCTGCTGCCGTATCGGCTGTACTTTCCACTGATCCGGAAGGCGACGGGGTTGTAGTCGTCGACGCCGTGTTCACGCTGCCGCCAGCGTTGCTGGCGCAGGCGGCTGCCCCGCCGAATTCGTGACCGACCACGTCACGATCGCGCTAACGCTGTCGCTCGTCGATGCGATTCGCAGCGAAGCCTCCGCGCCGAAGTAGTTCTGCAACGCGCCGCGGATCGCCAGCAGCTCGCTTTCCTTCCAACCGGCGGGAATCCTCGAAACGTCCATGCGCATTTCGATCGAATTCCCGCTGCCGGCGGCCGTCGACTCGCGCGCAGGTGCCTCGATGCGAATCGCCGATGGTGTCGCCTCGCTCGCTGCGTGCGCGAGCGGCAACAACACCATCGGTGGGAATGGCATCCCGCCGACGTCGTCTGCGACATCCACTTCGACGAAGAGCTCGCCGCTCCGGCCGGCCGGAACCACCTTGAGATAGGTCTCGGCCAGCGTGGCCTCGCGCAGCAGCGTGGACGTGCCCCCGCGCATCTGCGGAAGTGCCGCGCGAAGGTACGAGATCAGATCGTCCAGCAGCATCCCGGCAGCCTCCGGGTCGCGCAGGTAGGCGCGTCTTACGTCGCCGAGCGCGTCGAAGAGAAGCTCGGGCTCCACCCGCGCCTGCAGCACCTGCAGGCGCGACGCCATGATGTTGCGCTGCGAATCCGCGCGTTCGAGTTCCGCCGCCCGGGCGGCGCGGAGCGTCGCGACTTCCCGGTCCCGGATCTGGCAATAGGCGGCGAACAGCAACCCGGCCACCGAATAGAGCCACCAGCCTCGCAACAAAAAGGCTTCGTTGGATAGCAGGCGGCCACTGCGCACGCCCCACGTGATGGGCCCCTCGTGCAGGACCACGATGGCCAACGCAACGATCGCCACCAGACCAAAGGTGACCGACACGGACAGCGCGGCGCGCGGTACCGGGCGAACGTCGGCCGCCTCGACGAAATAGGGCGCCAACGCACCGACGAGTACCAGGAGCCAGCTGACGCGCGACCCGGTCGTGATGCCATCCCAAAATCCGTCCGGCGTGTCGTCCATCGACCAGGCGCGAGAAGCGTCGAACATGACCATCAGAACCATGTAGACCGCGATGGCCGGCGCGCGCCTGCGCAGCAACGCGATCAGCCCGCCTGCGTAGGCCCTCGTCTGCTCACTCGCGATCATCTCGTTTCGCGGCCCGGCGCGACCGGCCTTCGCACCGGCGACGTTCGTGGCAAAGCCGCTGTCGGCCGCACTCGGGCCGCCGCGCTAACTCTTCAGCTCGACGAGGTACATCTTGGTGTCGCGGCTGCCCATGTTCTCGACCACATGCGACCCGCCCGCGTCCCAGAACGTGTCGCCGGCCTTGTTCTCCTTGATGACGGGGTCCTTTCCGGGCTTCGTCACTTTCGCCTTGACATCCGTCAAGGCGATCGTCAGGTGTGGCGGATGCGAGTGCAGGCCAGTGCCGCACACGCCCATCCGCGGCCGGCCCAGATGCGAAATAACGCGCACCTTGTCGTTCTCGAACACGATCTTGCCGCCGGCGAGATCGTCCGCCTTGGCATCCTGCGCGACCGCCAAGCCGGATTCGGTGACGGCGATGCCCATGGCCGCGAGCAGCCCGAGGACATCGCGGCGGGTAACGTTCCGAGTTTCCATGCGCTGCTCCCTGTCGTTGTTGCGGCCTACATCTGCCGGAAGAGATGCGTATAGCCTTCGCTCACGGGCAGCGCTTCCGTGCGCTGCTTCAGCTTCACCTGCAGGTGCCCGCGCAGGTCGCGGGTCACACCCGCAATCGCATTTACGTTGACAAGCGTCGAACGGTGGATCTGCCAGAACAGGCCGGGGTCGAGCTCGTCGACCAGCTCCTTGATCGGCTTCCGGATCAGCGACTCGGAACCCGGCGTCACGACCAGCGTGTACTTGGTGTCGGCGCGGAAGTAACAGATTTCCTCGACGGTGATCAGCTTGATCGTCGTGCCCGCCGACGCGTTGACCCAGCGCAGGTACGTCTTCGTCTCCGTCTTCTGCCGCGCGAGGTCGGTCAACAGATTGGACAGATCCGCCGGCGCGGATCCGATGCGTTCCTTCAACCGCTGCACCGTCGTCGCGAGCCGAGGCAGGCTCACCGGCTTCATCACGTAATCGACCGCACCCTGGTCGAAGGCGGCGATCGCGTACTGGTCGTAGGCGGTCACGAATGCGCAGTGCGAACGCCCGGCTGCCTGTTTCGCGACTTCGAGGCCGCTCAATCCTGGCATCTGGATGTCGAGAAACATCACGGTCGGCCGGTGGAGGGTCAGCAGCCGCAGCGCGTCGACGCCGTCGTCGGTCTGCGCAACGATGTCGAGTTCCGGCCACAGCTTGCGCAGAAGCTCGACGATCTCCTCGCGCAACAGCGGCTCGTCCTCGGCGACCAGCGCGGTCGGGCGCGCGGGATCGGCGGTCATGCCAGGGCTCCCGCGGGCGCGTGGCCCGCGACCGCGGCCACCAGCGGCACGCGGATCACCGCGATTACCCCGGTGGGCTCGTTGACCAGGAATTCCAGCTGGGCGGCATCGCCGTGGATTGCCGCAAGGCGCGCACGCGTGTTCGCGAGACCCACCCCCGTTCCGCCGGTCGCCGCCGCGCCGAACCCGACGCCGCTGTCCGCGACACGGACCTGCAGCATGCCGTCGGCAGCGACAGCGCGAATCGCGATGCTGCCCCCCGTCGACGACGGATTGAGACCATGCTTGATCGCGTTCTCCGCGAGCGTCAGCAGCATCATCGGCGGAAACGGCTGGTCGCCCAGCGCGGGCGGCACGTCGACGCTGTAGCGCAGCCGCGCGCCCATGCGAATCTTGAGAACCGCGAGGTACGACTGCACCAACTCCGCTTCCTGCGCGAGCGTGGACCGCTCTTCGCGCATGCGCGGCAGCGCAGCGCGCAGATAGCGCACCAGGTTGTCGAGCATCGTGATGCCTCCGTCGACGTCGGTCTGGCACAGCCGCTTGACGTTGGCGAGCGTGTTGAACAGGAAGTGCGGCTCGATCTGCGCGCGCATCACCTGTAGGCGCGCCTCCAGCATCTGCTTCGCCAGCGCGACCTGGTCGATCCGCGCCTGATGCAGCGTCGCCGCGGCGGCGGCCGCCCGCTGATGGTAGCCGTAGATCGCTGCGACGCCGCCACCGATCACCATCCAGTACAGCATGTCGCCCCAGAATCGGCGTGACGCGATGCTGGCCCAGCCGAGGTCGTAGAACGGGACCAGCATCATCGCGCCGGCGAATGCGCCCGCGAACAGGCTGCCGACGACCAGCCCCGCCGTCACGAGGCGCGAGCGACTGGCCGACAGGGTCTCGGCCAGGGTCAGCGCGAACAGGATGGGGAGCCCCATCAGCAGGCATTCGATCAGGTAGTCAAGCCACGTCCGCAGCAGATGCTCGAGCGAGAACGCCTCGTAGAGCAGCGGCTGGAACAGCACCTGCGTACTGATGAGTGCGCATATCGCCAGCGTGAACACGAGGCGGCGGCCGCTCAACCGCCCGCGCAGGGCCTGGCCGAAGCGGACCAAGGCCGACGTCGACTGCGTTCGCCCGCCCAACGGTACGTCCATCACTGGCCCCTCCCCTGTGAGGCATTCTCCGCGCCAGCGCTCTGACCAACAATGGGCGACCCGACGAGTCCGGAGAATCGCGCGGCGAAACCGGAAATTCAAGGGGCCAATCCTCTTTCTTCCGTACCGGCTTCGCCCCAGAATGCCCGGGAAGCAACGCCTGCGGCCGGCCGCGTATGGCTGGCCCGCGCCGCAGTGGCCGGGGACTGACCGCCCAACGGAGGCAAGTCATGCACAAGCCGATCTATCCCGCTCTGCTTCTGGCAACGATCGCGTGGCCGCTGCCGGCCGCGGCAGACATGGTCGCCGACATCCACGACCTGGCACTGCGTACGGCGCGCGCCGCGGGCGCCGCCGGCAACGCCCCCTATACGCTGACCATCGTGGATCTTGCGATGTTCGACGCCGCCAACGCCATCGAACGCCGCTACGAGGCCTACCGCACGCAACCCGCCCCACCGCCCGGCGCCGACCCCGGCGCGGCGGCCCTCGGCGCCGGCTGCGCCGCGTTGGCCGGCTTGCATCCGTCGCAACAAGCGGCCACCGCCAAGGCGTGCGACGCATTGGCAGCCGCGCTCCCCGCAGGCATGGCCACGACCGCAGGGCGCACCTACGGTGAGGCCTCCGGCCTGGCACAACTGGCGGCAAGACAAGGCGACGGCTCGTCCGCGCCAAATCGCTACCGGCCATTCACCACGGCCGGCGTCTACGTTCCGACCGCGCTGCCGATCGGCTACGACATGGCATCGATGAGGCCGTTCGCGATGACCGCGCCATCGCAGTTCCGCCCGCCGCCGCCGCCGGCGCTCTCCAGCGACCAATGGGCGCGCGACTTCAACGAGGTCAAGGCGATCGGCATCCGCAACAGCCCGCTGCGCACGGCGGAGCAGACGGCAACCGCCCTGTTCTGGGCGTCGAACGGTCCGCAGCAGTATCTCGATTCGGTAGCCGGACTCCCGCCGATCGCGGCGACGGGTGTTGCCGACCGTGCCCGATTCCTCGCGCTGCTGTTCATGGCGATCTCCGACGCGGCGATCGCGCACTTCGACGCCAAGTACGCGTACGGCTTCTGGCGGCCGATCACGGCGATCCGCAACGGCGACCTCGACGGCAACGACGCCACCGAGCGCGACCCCGGCTGGATGCCGCTCATCGATACCCCGCTTCATCCGGAGTATCCGTGCGCGCACTGCAACGTCGGTGCGGCCTTCGCGACTGTCCTTGCCACGTTCCTGGGCGATGGCGACCTTTCGGTACCGCTCACCCTGAAAGCGGCGGATGCTCCCGGGCGCACGACTGCCGCGCGGAGCTGGAAGCGCGTCGCCGACTTCGTCCCCGAAGTTGCCGATGCGCGCGTGTGGAGCGGTGTCCATTTCCGCAATTCAACCGCCGTCGGGATGGCGCTCGGCGGCGCCGTCGGCCGCTGGGTGGTCACGACGCAGCTGCGGCCATTGCCGGCGGCGCGATAACCGCGGCTGGCTTCGCCGAGCCCTTTGCCCGCTCCGGCCGGCCGTTCGCCGGTCGAGGAAGACGTCCGCGCAAAAAAGAAGCCCCGCCGAAGCGGGGCCGGAGGAGGCCTTGCCGGAGACTTCCCGGACCACGGTCGCGGCGCGGCCAGGGCGCCGCGATGCAGGAAGTGAATCAGAGACCGATTGCAGCGCCGGACGCGGCGAACTTGACCTGCCCCTGATCCATCGTCCGGATCCGATACGCGCGCTCGCTTTGCGCGGCGATCACCTGCTCGCGCACCGCCATCGCTTCCGGATCCGGGTACTTCATCGTGCCCGCGACAAGTTCGAGCGCGCCTGCGCCGATGGCGATCGTCGCTACTGCGATCACGATCCTGTGCGTCCACCTGGTGCCTTGGCTGTACGTGGTCATCTGCGTTCTCCTGGTCTCGATTGTGTTCAGGAATGCGTTCTGGGACCGGCGGGGTCTGGATCGCTTGCCCGTCGTCTTGGTGCCACTCTAGGTAACGCCCCGATACCCCTCAAGCGCGACGTGACGAATCCGACGGAAGCGGGGAGTGAAACGGCGAAATCCGGTCGTCGCGCAAACGAGTGGGGCAAAGCGCGCTCGATCGCCGCACGTCGGCGCGACAGGAGACGCAACGGGCGTTGCCCGGATCGCGCGCAATCACAAGTGAATGCGCAATCGCGTAACGGGAGCACGACGTTCGCGCGGGGCGGGCGCGGGCACCTTGCGACGAATCCGGCAAACACGCGGGTGAATCCGGAAACACGCACGACGAACGCTATCCCCCTGCGCCATGCACGCCGCGCAGACTGAACGACGGCGACATCGGGTCGCCGCCGGCCCCGGGATCACCGGCGCCAGGTACTCATCACCGACCGGAGAAACGCATGAACCAATCGAAGCAAACGCCATTGCGCGCGCTGCTTGCGGTCTCCTTCGCGATCGTGACCGTCACCGGTTGCGGCGGAGGCGGAGGCAGCGGGCAGGCGAGCGAACCGGTAGCCATCGCCTCGCAGACGCCCAACGTCGTGTCGGCGTGGCACGACGTTGCGTCGAACACGATCAACGTCGCCGCCACCGCGACCGGCACGCCCGAGGAGCAGCGGCCGATCCTCGCCGTCGACATGGCCACCGTGCACGTCGCCATCTACGACGCCGTCATCGCGATCGTCGGGACGCATCAACCGTACGCCGCGGTTCCGAGCATCGCGGCCACCGGCGCGTCGGTCGACGCCGCGGCGACCGCCGCGGCCTACTGGGTACTGGCGGGGCTGTTCCCCAATCGATCGAGCCAGTACCAGGCACCGTACGACGAGGGCCTCGCGAAGATTCCCGATGGCGATTCGAAGTCGCGCGGCATCGCGATCGGGAAGGACGTGGCCACCCGGATCCTCGCGCTGCGCGCGAACGACGGGCGCGCCGTCCAGCTTCCGGCCTTCACCCCAGGCTCGGCACCGGGCCAGTTCCGCGGCAACAATCCGATCAACACGTTCGTGCCGTTCGTGAAGCCGTTCGCGATGACGAGCGCCGCGCAGTTCCGCGCGCCGGGTCCTCCGCCGCTCGGGAGCACGGTGTACGCGAGCGATTTCAACGAAACGAAGGTGATGGCCGCCACCGGCAGCGCGGCGCGCAATGCGCAGCAGACGGAAGTCGCGCAGTTCCACACCGAAGCGCCGGCGCGCTTCCAGGCGCGCAACTACCGTCAGTTCGCGATGAGCCTGCCGAGCGTCGCCGAGAACGCGCGGCTCGCCGCCCAGGTCTGGGTGACGGTGGCCGACACGACGATCGCGTGTTTCGAGGCCAAGTACCACTTCCTGTTCTGGCGGCCGTCGAGCGCGATCACGCTGGCCGACACCGACGGCAACGCGGCGACGGAGCCGGACGCCGGATGGACGCCGCACGTCGCCACGCCGAATCATCCCGAGTATCCGGCGGCGCACTCCTGCGCCGCGGGTGCGATCGCCGAAGCGCTCAACCGCTACTTCGGCACGCGAGACGTCGCGTTCAGCATGAACAGCACGGTCACGAGCACCGTGCATTCGTACGCGTCGACCGAGGCGTTCGTGAGCGAGTCCGCGGTGGCCCGGATCTGGGGCGGCATGCACTTCCGGACATCGACCGAGCACGGCGCGGCGCTTGGCCGGAACGTCGCGAACTGGGTTGCGGACCACCACTTCCTGCGCAAGTGATCTCGGGCCCGGCGGCCGGTGCGCACGCTGCACGCCGGCCCCGCCCTTGCCAAAAAAGAGGCCCGCTTGCGCGGGCCTGGGGGTTGCCGGCAGGGAGGGGCGCCGGCAGGGGGTAAGCTCTCGAGCGCCGATCAGTGGGAACACCGGCGCAGATTTGACGCATTCATCGTGGGCCGCACACCCCGTTGCTCGCAACGCGCAAGCGACGAGACGCGGGAATGCACAGACGAACGAACCGGTATCGTGACCAAGCGCGCTGCCCGGGGAGTCTTCACTGCGCACTCGTCTGCGCGACGGCCGCCACCCGGACTTCGCCACGCTCGAGGTCGCGAATCTGGCCGGCGCGGTCGTACTCCGCCGCGATGAACTGCTGACGCGCGGCCATCGTGTCGGGATTCGGGTGCGTCATTGCACCTGCGAGCAGTTGCAGACCGCCGACGGAGACCGCGATCGTCGCCGCGACGAACACGACCTTCTGTTTCCAGCTGATGGTGTTGTACGTGTTCACGTTGTTTCTCCTGTCGGGGTGTCCGGGATCCGGCGGCTTCGCGACTGCAGGGATGCGTGTTGCCGACGGTTCGCACTCTAGGCACCCCGCAGCACCCCCTCAAGCGGCATGCGACGGAACCTTGAAATTGGAGGACGAGACCCGCGCTACGCGGACCCGATGTGATCGACGCCGCCGGATTGGAGCCTGCGACATGGGCAGTCGCGGGCCTGCGATTCAGCCGCCCAGCAGCCTCGGCAGCGTACGCGCGATCAGCGAGATGCCATTGGCGACCAGCATCAAGGCGATGAGCCTGCGCACGCCTTCGCCGGTGAGCGCCGCGTGCAGCCGGTTGCCCAGCGCAAGGCCCGCGATCATCACCGGCACCATCGCGGCGGCGGTGAGCAGCAGCGCGCTGTGCAGCAGCAGGCCGGTGACCGTGAACACGACGATCCGGATCCACACGCTCACCGTGATGATGAACGACGACGTCGCGCGCAGGGCCGTCTTGTCGGAGATCCGCGCGGACAGGAACACCATGTAGACGGGTCCGCCGCTGCCGAACATCACGGAGAACACGCCTCCGACGAGGCCGATCGGTACGACCAGCCACGTCGGTGCGCGGCGCAGCGTGCGCGCGCCGCGCAGCAGGTAGACGCCATAGACGGCGACGAAGACGCCGAGCGCAAGCAACGCGGGTTCGCGCGGCAGCGTGACCAGCAGCGTGGTGCCGAGCGCGATGCCGCACAGCATCGCCGGCAGCAGCCGGCGGATGTCGGGCCACGACGCGTGTCGCCATTGCCGCAGGCTCTGCAGCGACGCGCCTCCGGCGTCGAGCGTGGTGATGAGCGGTACCGCGAACGTGAGCGGCACCAGGTGCGCGAGCAACGGAACGGCGATGATCGACGAGCCGAACCCCGTCGCGCCGAACATGACATAGGCGGCCAGCACGATGACGGGGATCGCCGCCAGCGCGTACCACGGCAGGTCGGGCAGAGGGAGGTCGAAGGGCAAGGCGCGCGGGTCCGGTCAGGCGAATCCGCAGCGGCGGGGCGGGTCTGGACGGGCGCGGGAGGATTTGCGATAATTCAAGGCTTTGGCGAGCTAGCTCAGCTGGTTAGAGCAGAGGAATCATAATCCTTTGGTCCGGGGTTCGAGTCCCTGGCTCGCCACCATTCATGGAATGTACGGACCGGAGACATCGGTAACAGTCCGTACCTAAGACATAGGTAACAACCTCGCGCCGAACGGGTTGTCGAGGGGTTGCAGAGTCTTCTGCTCCAGGTCGATGTAGCCGAGATCGTAATGCATGAAGCTTACGATCCAGATGCCGTCATCGACTTCCTTGATGCCGACGCGCTGGCCGGCCAGCGTGTACGAGATGCTGATCTTCTTGCGATGCATGCAGATGCGCCCGCAAGCAGTGACTAGCGCATCGCGATCGTGCAGCGGGTAGGTCAGGTCAGGCAGGCCAACATACGGTCGCGCTGAGGGCGAGTAGCGTTCGCTGGGCGTTTGCATGCCCAATGCCTCGTGCGGCCGCTCGTCGTTGAACTCGGCCACGAACGCATCGAAGCGAGCCTGCTGCTGCAGGCTGTTCATGCCTGGCGGCCGGGTGGCCTCCTGCTTCAAGGTCAGGTGCATGCGCTCGTGGCGGCCGTTCTGCTGCGGATGCCCGGGCTTGATGCGCTCGATGGCGATGCCCAGGCGCAGCCACCACACGGATAGCTTGGAGAGGTTGAACAGGGCATTAGGGCTGGCGAAGGGCACGCCGTTGTCGGAGCGAATAGCCCCGGGCAGGCCACGCTCGAGGAACAACTGCTGGAAGGCGGTGATGGCAGTGTCCTCACGCACTGAATCCAGGGCCTCGCAGAGCAGCAGATAACGCGACGCGTGATCGGTGACGGTAAGCGGATAACAGTACTCCCCGTTGCCAAGCTTGAACTGACCCTTGAAGTCGGCGCACCACAACTCGTTGACAGCGAGGCCGGGCGACAGCGGCGTGCCGGTGGCGCGGGAACGCGGTCGGGGGAGGCCTTTGACCAGCCCATGCCGGTGCAGCACGGCGTGAATGGTGCTCTTGGCCGGGATCCGGACATCACCGGCTAAGCGGCGCACCAGGAGCTCGCGAATCTTGCGCGCACCCCAGTGGGGCTTCTCCTGCTTGAGGGTGACGATTTGCCGCTCGATCTGGGGCGGCAGCTGGTTGGCGTACCGTACCGGACGCCGCGACCGATCAGTCAGCGCTTCAAGGCCTTGATCTTTATAGCGGGTGAAGATCTTGTAGCCGGTCTTGCGGGAAATGCCAAATTCCCGGCAGACCTCCGACATCGATTCCCCGTCCAGCAGCCTAGCCACGAACCGCAGGCGCTCATCCATCACCGAACACTCCTTCCACGGCATAGACACCTCCCCGGTTTCCCGGGAAAGTGTTACCCATGTGTCCGGTACGTTCTGTTACCTATCTCTCAGACCGCTCAAAAAGGCCCTGCGGAAACGCAGGGCCTTTTTTCATGCGCCCGGGTCGTTGCGGGCATCCCTGCCGGCTTGCATTCCCGGCCCGGTGGCGGCGCTTGCTTCGTCCGCGCCGCCCACCACCCGCCACAATTCCTCTGCAGTCGGCGCCATCTGCGCGTTCTGCCGGTAGAGCCGCACTTCGATCGGCACCTGCCATGCGTCGCCGCCCGCCGGGACGAGCTGGCGCGTACGCAGTTCATCGGCGACGAGCGAGCCGGGCAGCCACGCAACACCCCGTCCCGCCAGCGCCATCGTCTTCAGCAGGAAGGCATTGTGCGCGGTGAACACGATCGACGATCCCGGCCCCGCGCCGTGCTTCGGCTCGGCGAAGCGCGCGCCCAACCGTGCGCGGAGGATCCGGCCCAGGCCCGAGGCGTCGCTGTAGTCGAGGATCGGCAACGGACTGCTGCGCTCCAGTTCGAACAGCGCCTCACCCCGACGCATCCGGCGCGGATACTGGGACCAGCACGTCGTCGCCCAGTCTGACCACCGGGTAGCGGCCTTCGTCCAGCCGGCCCGGGACCTCGGGATGGCCATAGCAGAGGACGAACTGCACGCGTCGCTGGTACATGAGGTCTTCGCAGGCGCGCGCGTGGTTGGACATGGTCTCGATGGCGCCCGGCCGCAGCCGCGTCTCCAGCGCGCCGAGCCAGCGCGGAAAGAACGTGATCGACAGCGCGTGGGTGATGGCGAAGCGCAGGCTCGCCGCCGCCTGGCCCTGCGCCAGCCGGGCCTTGATCCGCGCGGCCTCGATGCTCGCGAGCACGTCGCGCACGAGCGGCAGGAAGCGCCGCCCGCCGCCGGTGAGCTCGACCGGGTGCGCGCCGCGGTCGATGAGGTCGACGCCCACCCACTCCTCGAGCGACCGGATGTGCCGGCTGAAGGCCGGCTGCGCGATCGCGCGCGCCTCGGCCGCCCGCGAGAAGTTGCCGCTCTCCGCCAGCGCCACGAAGTCCTCGAGCCATTCGATGTCGAGCGTGCGGTTGTCCGGACCCATGGCCTTGCCGTGAATAGTTCCATGCAATTCTAGTATTGGACGGGGACGCCCACGCGGGAAATGATGGCGGCCGATTGCCTTTCCTCCCGCTCCGGAGCGCGCGCCATGCCCTCGATCGACGACTACCGCGGCATCATTCCTGCCATCTCCTGCCCGTTCACCGCCGATCATCGCATCGACGAGCCGGCGCTGCGCAAGCTGGCCTCGTGGCTCGCCGGCCACGATGGCGTCGTCGCGGTGATGACCAACGGCCACACGGGCGAGGTCTTTTCGCTGACGCCGGCCGAGCGCGCGACCGTCACGCGCATCGTCGCAGACGAGCTCAAAGGCCGCATGCCGGTCATCTCGTCGATCGTCTGCGAAGGCCTGGCCGACGCGGCCGACCACGCGCGCGCGGCCCGCGAGTCCGGGGCGGTGGCGCTCGACGTCATGCCGCCGCATCACTGGCTGCGCTTCGGTTTCACGCCCGGCCATGCGCTCAAGTACTTCGACGCGATCCACCAGGCCGCACCCGGGGCTCGATCTCGTCTGCCACGTCTATCCGGCCTGGACGCGCGCGTCGTACTCGTCGCAGCTGCTGGCCGACCTGGCGCGGCTGCCCTACGTGCAGGCGTTCAAGGTGGGACAGCGCGACATGAACAAGTACGCGCGCGACATCGCCGCGATCCGCGACGCCGATGGGAGCAAGGCCATCCTCACCTGCCACGACGAATACCTGCTGGCATCGATGGTGCAGGGCGTGGACGGCGCGCTCGTCGGCTTTGCGACGTTCATTCCGCAGCTGATCATCGACTTGTGGGCGGCCGTCAAGGCGGGCGACCTCAAGCAGGCGATGGCCGTGCAGGCGCTGATCACGCCGCTCAAGGATGCCGTCTACGGCGGCGGCGAGCCCACCGGCGAAGCGCACGCCCGGATGAAAACCGGCATGGTGCTCGCGGGCGTCCTCGAGCACGGCTTCGTCCGCCCGCCCACCGAACCACCGAATGCCCGCGAGATGGACGCGCTGCGCGCGGCCGTGGCGCAGGCGCGTCTTCCGGCGCGCTGACCGAGTTACGTTACAACAACGAAAGCAGGAGGAAGCCATGAAGCGTCTCACGTTGCTGCGTTTGCTCTTCGCCGCCCTGGCGGCGATCACGATGACGTCCGCGTTGGCCCAGGGCTACCCGACCCGGTCGGTGCGCGTCATCATTCCGTTCCCGCCCGGCGGCACGCTCGACGCACTGGGCCGCGCGCTCGCGCAGAAGCTCTCCGAGCAGATGGGCCAGCAGTTCGTCGTCGAGAACAAGCCCGGCGGCAATGGCATCATCGGCGCCGACGCCGTCGCGAAGGCGCCGGCCGACGGGTATACGCTGCTGTTCAACGCGTCGACGTTCGTCACCGCACCGATGACGATGAAGCAGGTACCGTACGGGGTCGTCCCCGACTTCACGCCGATCGCACTGGTGGCCAAGGCGCCGTTGTCCGTCGCGGTGGCCAAGGACCTGCCGGTCACCGACATCAAGACGCTCATCGCGTACGCCAAGTCCAAGAACGGAAACGCGACGTTCGCGGTGGGCTCGATCGGATCGGCGGGACACCTCGCCACCGAGCTGCTGAAGCGCGCCGGCGGCATCGAGTACACGGTCGTCCCGTACAAAGGCACCGCGCCCGCGTTCCAGGATCTGCTCGGCGGTCGGATCGACGGCTTCATCGATCCCATCCTCGGCTCGCTTGCGTATCACAAGGCGGGGCAGCTGCGCGTCGTGGCGGTCACGTCGGCGACCCGCACGCCCAACCTCCCGGACGTGCCGACCGTCGCCGAGACGATCCCCGGCTTCGAGTTCTACAGCTGGTACGGGCTGTGGGGGCCGGCGAAGCTGCCCGAGGACATCCGCGTCCGCCTGAACGCCGAGGTGAACAAGGCGCTTGCGTCCGACATGCGCGAGAAATTCACCACGCAGGGCCTGCTTCTCACGCCCGGCAGCATCGACGACTTCGTACGTTTCCAGCGCGACGACATGGCGCGCGCGCAGAAGATCATCACGGACGGCAACATACGTGTCGAGTGAGGTCCTGGCAGGCGATGCGCTCGCGGGCCTGCAGGTCGTCGTCACCGGCAGCAGTTCCGGGATCGGCCGCGCGATTGCGCAGCGCCTGCTGGCGCTGGGCGGCACGGTCCACGGTTTCGATCGCGCACCGGCGACACTCGCCGGGCCACTGTTTCACGCGCATGCGGTCGACCTCACCGACAGCGCACAGACGAATGCGGCGGCGCGCGCGTGCGTGCACGCGGATGCGCTGGTGCACGCCGCGGGCCTGCTGCGCGTCGGCACGCTGGGCACGCTCGATCACACCGCCGGCGAGTTGATGTGGCGCGTACACGTCGACGCCGCCGCACGCCTGGCCGACGCGCTGGTGCCGGGGATGGCGGCGCGCGGCCACGGCCGCGTCGTGCTGGTCGGCAGCCGCGTCGCGCAGGGCATGCCGGGCCGCGGTCAATACGCGGCGACCAAGGCCGCACTGGTGGCGCTGGCGCGCAGCTGGGCGCGCGAGGTCGCGGCGCAAGGCGTCACCGTCAACGTCGTGTCGCCGGCCGCCACGGCGACCGCCATGCTCGATGATTCCGCCCGCGCGGGCAGCGCGCCGCGCGTACCGCCGATGGGCCGCCTGATCGAGCCCGCGGAAGTTGCGGAACTCGTGGCCTTCCTGCTCTCGCCCGCCGCCGCCGCGATCACGGGCCAGGACATCGCGGTCTGCGGCGGCGCATCGCTTCCCGCCTGACGTTCCCTCACCTGCCGGTCGTCGCCATGAAGATCGTCAAGATCCGCGAAGTCACCCAGCCGATCCGCTCGGACATCCGCAACGCCTACATCGACTTCTCGAAGATGACGCTGAGCCTCGTCGCCGTGGTCACCGACGTCGTCCGCGACGGCCGGCCGGTGGTCGGCTACGGCTTCAACTCCAACGGCCGCTACGGCCAGGGCGGCCTGATCCGCGAGCGCTTCCTGCCGCGCCTCCTCGAGGCCGATCCGGCCATCGCTGCGTCGACGACGCCGGCGACAACCTCGATCCGCACCGGATCTGGGCGCGCATGATGACCAACGAAAAGCCCGGCGGCCACGGCGAGCGCTCGGTCGCGGTCGGCACGATCGACATGGCGGTCTGGGACGCGGTCGCCAAGATCGCGGGCCAGCCGCTGTACCGCTTGCTCGCCGAGCGCTACGGCGACGGCACCGCCGAACCCGCGGGTGTTCGTCTACGCCGCCGGCGGCTACTACTACCCCGGCAAGGGTCTCGACGGCCTGCTGCAGCGAGATGGCGAGCTACCTCGAGCGCGGCTACACCGTCGTCAAGATGAAGATCGGCGGCGCGACGCTCGCCGAGGATTGCGAGCGCATCGAGGCGGTGCTGAAGATCCTCGGCCCGGGCAGGCAGCTCGCCGTCGACGCCAACGGCCGCTTCGACCTCGACACCGCGATCGCCTACGGCGAAGCGCTGTCGCAGTACCCGCTGTTCTGGTACGAGGAGGCCGGCGATCCGCTCGACTACGCGCTGCAGGCCGAGCTCGGCGAGCGCTACGCCAGGCCCGATGGCGACCGGCGAGAACCTGTTCTCGATGCAGGACGCGCGCAACCTGATCCGCTACGGCGGCATGCGCCCGGACCGCGACTGGCTGCAGTTCGACTGCGCGCTGAGCTACGGCCTGGTCGAGTACCTGCGCACGCTCGACATGCTCCGGCACTACGGCTGGTCGCCCCGGCGCTGCATTCCGCACGGCGGCCACCAGATGTCGCTCGCGATCGCCGCCGGCCTCGGGCTCGGCGGCAACGAGAGCTATCCCGACCTGTTCCAGCCCTACGGCGGCTTCCCGGACGGCGTGCGGTCGTCGACGGCTACGTCGACGCTGCCCGACCTTGCCCGGCATCGGGTTCGAGGGCAAGGCCGACCTGATCGCGCAGATGCGGGCGCTGGCGTCATGACGGGGCAACGCGGGATCGGCGGGCGGCATCCCCAACGCGGCCCGCGATGATCCTCGAACGCGTACTCGCGGACAACGAACCGCCGTCCTGACGATCCTTGCCGACCTGATTGAGGGTATCCGCAAGACTTCCTTCATCCCGCGAAGGCTTCGGACCCGGTGGTGTGCGCCTGACGTCGCCGGGTTCCCGCCTTCGCGAGAACGACGAAGTGTCGGTCCTGCACTTCGTATCGAGCAAGACGTAGACCACATGCCGGCAGACCATGGTCGCCTTGCTCGCCGGATGTCCGGGCGCAGGACGAAGTTGCACGGAATGCGCGCAATTCTGTTGCGCGACGGAGGACGGTACGAGACACTCCGCGACTGCCGGACGCCGCAAACGCGCCCGCGCCAAGAGTGACACCAACAAAATCAGGGGACTCGGCATGATGAAAGCGGTTCGTCCGTCAGCACGTTTGCTTGCAGCATGCCTGTCCGCAGGCCTCTTGATCATCCCGTCCGGCGCGCACGCGGTGACCCCCGTGCAGCCCGACAAGCTCGACGCCACGCTCTCCGCCGTCGCGAAGAACGGCGCGTCGAAGCCCGCGCTGGTGCGCTTCGAACCCGGCATCGCCGAGCCGTTCGTCGAAACGATCCTGCGCTTCGAGGGCAACCTCGATGCCGTCACGGCGCAGGGCGCGCGCGTGCGCTCGGTGATGGGCAACATCGCCACCGTCGACATTCCGGCGAGCAAGGTCGCGGCCGTGGCCGCGCTGCCGGCGTCAAGTCGATCGAAGCGGCGCGCCTGCAGCCCCGGCGCCTCGACCAAAGCGTGCCTGCCACGCGCGCCGATACGCTGCGCGTCGGCACGCCGCCGTCCTGGACCGCCGGCACGGGCAAGAACGTGATCGTCGGCGTCATCGATTCCGGCATCGACTTCAGGCACCGCGACTTCCGCAACGGCGACGGCACGCACGCGCGTCCTCGCGATCTGGGACCAGAGCGCCACCGGCGCGTCCGGCTCGCCGCCGGCGGGTTACTCGTACGGCGGCGAATGCACGCCGGCGATGATCAACGCCGCGATCGCCGGCGACGCCGCCGCCTGCACGCAGAAGGACACCGACAGCCATGGCACGCACGTGGCCGGCATCGCCGCGGGCAACGGCCAGGCGACGGGCAACGGGCAGATCGGCTTCCGGATGATCGGCATGGCGCCCTCCGCCGACCTGCTGGTCGCGAACGGCAACGGCAACGCGCAGGTGCTCGACGCCATCGCCTGGATGAAGGCGAAGGCCGCGGCGGCTGGGCCGCCCGCTGGTCATCAACATGAGCTTCGGCTCGTACTTCGGCGCGCGCGACGGTACGTCGAACTACGAGCAGGGAATGAGCAATCTCTCGGGACCCGGCGTCATCCTCGTGGCCGCCGCCGGCAACGAAGCGACGGACCCCATCCGCGCGTTCGGCACGATCACGCAGGGCGGGAGCGTCACCGTCGGGTTCAACATTCCCGGCAACAGCAAGGGCGGCGAACTCGAGATCTGGTACCCGGGGACCGACTCGTATGGCGTCAACGTGGCCGGTCCCGGCTGCGCTGCGACCGTCACCGTGAACCCGGGCGACACGCCCGGAACCGTCGCCACGCCGTGCGGCGCCGTGGAGTTCGTATCGACCGGCCCGCAGGCGAACAACGACGACCGGCAGATCAAGGTCTCGATCGGCTCCACCAGTGCCGCGACGCTGGTGACCGGGCGCCTGGAAGATCACGCTGGTCGGCACCGTCGTGGCAGGCGGCAGCCGCGCGTTCTCGATCATCAACGGCGAAGACGCCACCGGGTTCACGTTCACCGATCACATCGCGCCGCTGACCACCGAGATCCTGACCGACACGTCGAGTTCCCGGCGCGTGATCGCCGTCGCGTCGTACAACACGCGCACGACGTGGACCAGCGTCAACGGTCCGAGCTCCGACACGTCGGCCGGCGTGGTGTCCGACATCTCGAACTTCAGCAGCCGCGGCCCGCGCCGCAATTGCAGCAACCCCGTCAAGTGTCCCGCCGATCATGAAGCCGGAGATCACCGCGCCCGGCATGAAGATCCTCTCGGCGCTGCCCGTGGACAAGGTCAAGCCGACGCCGCCCACCGACGTCGAAGCGGACGGCGTCCACTTCGCGTCCAACGGCACGAGCATGGCGACGCCGCACGTCGACGGGCGCCATTGCGCTGATGCTGCAGCAGGATCCGACGATGACGCCCGAGGTCGTGAAGCAGAGGCTCTACTCGACCGTGCAGACCAACGCGTTCTCGACCAACCTGCCCGTGTACAACGCGGCCACGCCCGACACGCCCGCCAATCCCAACTACACGTGGGGCTACGGCATTCTCGACGCGGCTGCGGCGGTCAGGGCATCGCAGCCGTCCGCCGGCACGCCGGTCACGGCCATCGAGTTCTACAACGCGTCGCTCGACCACTACTTCGTCACCTACGTTGCCGACGAGATCGCCAAGCTCGACAACGGCACCTTCGTCGGCTGGGCGCGCACCGGGCAGTCGTTCAACGTGTACGGCACCACGCAGAGCGGCACGTCGGCGGTGTGCCGGATCTACATCCCGCCGGGCAAGGGCAACGGTCACTTCTTCGGTCGCGACACGAAGGAGTGCGAAGGGACGATGACCGCGAATCCGACGTTCATCCTCGAGTCGGCGACGTTCTTCTACCTGTACCTGCCGAACCTCGGCAACTGCGCAACCGGGACGATCCCGGTCTATCGCGTGTTCACCAACCGCGCCGACGCCAATCACCGCTACACGGCGAGCCGCGCGACGCGCGACGAGATGGTGGCGAAGGGCTGGATCGCGGAGGGCGACGGCGCGGACACCGTCACCATGTGCGCGCCGCAGTAGCGAACGCGCACGGCACCGGCGGCGGAGCGGGCGACCCATGCCCGCTGCCGCCCCGGCGCGGGGAGCGCGTCGCGGGAAGCGCAGTCGCCGGACGGGCGCTGCGGCCCGTCGCACGCCGTGGACTAGGCTCCCGGCGCGATTGGCCCTAATATTCCCCGCTCCCTACGGGACTTCCAATGGCTTCCGATTTCCTGAAGCAACTCGAGATCGCAGCGCGGCTACCTGCTGCGCGTGGCGCGCCTGCAGCTGCGCGACGCGGCGCTCGCGGAAGACGTCGTGCAGGACACGCTGGTCGCAGCGCTCGCCGCCGAGAGCGGGTTCACGGGCAAGTCCAGCGTCAAGACGTGGCTGACCGGAATCCTCAAGCACAAGATCGTCGACGCGATCCGCAGGAAGCAGCGGCAACCGGTCTCGGCGAGTTCGCTCGACGAGGACACCGACCTCGAGGACTTCGACGGGCTCTTCAGCGAACGCGGCGCCTGGCGGGAGAATCCCTCGGACTGGGGCGACCCGGAGGCTGCGCTCAACCGCCGGCAGTTCTTCGACATGATGGAGTTCTGCCTCGAGAAGCTGCCGCCCAACACCGCCCGCGTCTTCATGATGCGGGAGGTGCTGGAACTCGAAAGCGACGAAATCTGTAAGGAATTGGCGATTACCGCGAATAATCTGTGGGTCATCCTGTACCGCGCGAGGGTGGCGCTGCGCGAATGCCTGGACATCAACTGGTTCGCGAAAGGCGGGCAGGCTTAAAGTCGCCTGCGCCCGCGCCGCGGCCGGCCGGCCACCATGGACCCAATCGCCCACCTCTTCGGTCACCTGTTCAATTGCAGGGACATCTCCCACCTGGTCTCGCAGATGCAGGATCGCGAACTCACGCCCGCCGAGCGCCGCAAGGTCCGGTGGCATCTGTCGGTTTGTGCCCGGTGCCTCAAGTTCGAGCAGCAGATCCGGTTTCTGGGCGACGCGATGCGCCGCTACCGGTCGTGACGTTGCGACAGATGACCAAGACATTGCGATGGAACTGAGCGTCAACGGCATCCTGCACCGGCTCGATCCGCCGCCCGCGAACGTCGCCGAACTGGTGCGGGCGTTGAACCTCGAAGGCAAGCGCATCGCCGTCGAGCGCAACGGCGAAATCGTGCCCAAGAGCCGCTACGCCGAGACCGCGCTGGCCGTGGGCGACCGCCTGGAGGTGGTCGCGGCCGTCGGCGGCGGCTAGTCGGATCCCCGACACTCGCTTCGCGCGTCTCCCCATGGAGCGGCGAGCTCGGGCGGCCCTTCCCGCCCCGCCCCCGGCGTGCGCCGGCGGCGTAAAATGGCCGGATGAACGCTCCCGCCGCCCCCTCGGACCTGGCCGACCCGCTCGTCATCGCGGGCCACGCGTACAGTTCGCGCCTGCTGGTCGGCACCGGCAAGTACCGCGACTTCGCGCAAACGCGCGCTGCCGTGGTCGCCTCCGGCGCGCAGATCGTCACCGTCGCGATCCGCCGGACCAACCTCGGGCAGGACGCCAACGCGCCCTCGCTGCTCGACGCGCTGCCGCCGACGGAATTCACCTACCTGCCCAACAGCGCCGGCTGCTACACGGCCGACGATGCGGTGCGCACGCTGAAGCTGGCGCGCGAACTGCTCGACGGTCACGCGCTGACCAAGCTCGAAGTGCTGGGCGACGCGAACACGCTGTTCCCGAACGTCCGGGAGACGCTGAAGGCCGCCGAGCGGCTGGTGGCCGACGGCTTCCACGTCATGGTCTACACGTCCGACGATCCCATCATCGCGCACGAACTCGAGCAGATCGGCTGCGTGGCGATCATGCCGCTCGCGTCGCTGATCGGATCCGGCATGGGCATCCTCAATCCGTGGAACCTGAAGCTCATCATCGAGCAGGCGAAGGTGCCGGTACTGGTGGACGCCGGCGTCGGTACCGCCTCCGATGCCGCCATCGCGATGGAACTGGGGTGCTCGGGCGTGCTGATGAACACCGCCATCGCGCTTGCGCAGGATCCGGTGCGGATGGCGCGCGCGATGCGCTTGGCCGTCGCCGCCGGCCGCGACGCGTTTCTCGCCGGACGCATGCCGCGCAAGCTCTATGCGGCAAGCCCCAGTTCGCCCACGTCCGGGCTCATCTCCTAGTCCACGCGACATGTCGATCCGTCGTTACTCCCGCGCGGCCGCGCTGGTCGTCGCCTGCGCGGGCTTCGCGCACGCGGCGCCCCCGACGCCCGAGCGGGTGATGCAGATCTGCGCGAACGTGGAAGGTCCGGCGCATTGCGGCCGCCTCGTCGAAGCCGAGCAGATCAAGGCACTGCCCAACCTCGCCACGCGCGACGGCGACACGCTGCGCGTCACGCTGTTTCCCTCCGGAACGCGCGACTTCGTCGACACCGTCCTGGCCGGCAGCGACCGGAGCTACGCGCTGTGGGACTACTGGAGTCCGATCAACGCGGTCGTGCTGCTGGTGACGTCGGGCGATACCCTCAACTACGCGGTGCTCCAGCGCGCGACCGGGCAGTACACGCTGCTGCCGGCCGAACCGGTGCTCTCGCCCGACCGGCAGCACGTGGCCATCGCGGATTTCTGCGCGCAGCAGTGCGCGAACGAGGTCTCGATCTGGCGCGTGACGCGGGACGGACTGCGCAAGGACGCGACGTTCGCGCCGGCCGCGCCGTGGTCCGACGTGACCGTTGCGTGGAAGAATCCGGACGTGCTGACGGTCCAGTACAAGGCGTCGGCGAGCGACTCGCCGAAGAGCATCGAGCGTCCGCTCACCGCCGGCGACTGGCGCCGTCTCTAGCCTCGCCGATGCCCGCCGACGCAAGGGACGCGCCCGAAGCCGATCCGCGTCCGATCCGCAGCTTCGTGCTGCGCCAGGGTCGCCTGTCGCCCGCGCAGGCGCGCGCGCTCGACGAATGGCTGCCGCGCCTGGGCATTCCCTTTGCGCCCGGGCCCCTCGACTTCGCGCGTGCGTTCGGGCGAACGGCACCGGTCGTGCTCGAGATCGGCTTCGGAATGGGCGAGACCACGGCCGCGATCGCGGACGCGCATCCCGAACAGGATTTCCTCGGCGTCGAAGTGCATGCGCCCGGCGTCGGCGCACTGCTCAAGAACGTCGCGGCGCGCGGGCTGACCAACGTGCGCGTGATCCGCCACGATGCGGTCGACGTCGTGACGCAGATGATCCCGGAACGCTCGCTCGCCGGCATTCACGTCTATTTCCCCGATCCGTGGCCGAAGAAGCGTCACCACAAGCGCCGGCTGCTGCAACCCGGGTTCGTCCGCTTGCTCGCGTCGCGACTCGCCCCCGGCGGCTACCTGCATGCCGCGACCGACTGGGAGGAGTACGCGCAGGAGATCCTCGCGACGTTCAGCGCGGAACCGCTGCTCGCGAACACGGCCGACGGCTTCGCCCCGAGGCCCGAGTGGCGACCGCTGACCAAGTTCGAGGCGCGGGGCATGAAGCTTGGACATGGGGTTTGGGACATATTGCATCGACGGAAAGACGAAGGCCGTTAACCATCAGCGCATCGGGCCACTTCGGTGGCGGCCGTCGTCTTTCCGTCGAAGTCGATCAGCACGAAAATCTTGGGCGGCCCGGCGATTTTCGTGCAGCAAGGGCTCGAAGCGCGCGGTTCATAAGCCGCTTCGCGGCCGTTCGGTAGCGCGCGTATGCGCGCTGACAGCCCAATTGCAGGCCGTCGATCGTCGATCGCTTGCTCGGAAGCGCGATCGGCGAAGTCGTCGATCGGAGGCAGTCAGCCGGCAGACCAGCGCGCTACTGAACTGCGCGCGCAGCGCGCTTATGAACCGCGCGCTTCGTGCAGTTACCACACGGAAAGCGCCCGGCCGCTCCGAAGCTTTCCGTGCTGACTTCCTCGGCCACAAATCACGAAGCGAAGCGAAGTGATTTGGGGACGTCGGGCGCTAGCGTTTTGCTCCCGCATGCGCGAATGCGATCAACCGGGTGATCGCGCTGCGCGCGACATCACGGGAGAAGTGGGCGCGGATGTTCTCGCGGCCGCCGGCCGCGAGCTTGTTCCACAGCGCCTCGTCGTGGTACAGGCGGACGATGGCATCGGCGTAGGCCTTGGCGTCGTCGGCCACCAGGACATCGCGCTCGGGCACCAGCGACATGCCTTCGATCGACGGGGTCGTCGCGACCACCGGGAGGCCGTAGCTCATCGCGAGGTTGATCTTGCCCTTGACGCCTGCCCCGTAGCGCAGCGGCGCGATCGAGACGCGGCAGCCGGTGAAGTAGGGCGTGACGTCGGGCACGTAGCCCGTCACGACGAAATCCTCGGCGGCGAGGGCTCGCACATTGCCCGGCACGTTGCTCCCGACGATGTACGTGTGCACGCCCGGCAGCGCGGCCCGCACGTGCGGCAGGATCTCGTTCGCGTACCAGAGCACGGCATCGGTGTTGGGCGGATGCTGGAAGCCGCCGATGAACACGAGGCCCTCGCGCTCCGCGAACGGCTGGCCCGGCGGATTGAGCTCGTGGATCGTCGAGAGCACGAGCACGCGGGCCTCGGGCACCAGTTCGGCCAGCAGCGACTGCTCGAACGGCGACACCACCAGCGTCACGTCGGCCTTGCGGATCAGCGCAAGCTCCTCGTCGCGCTTGGCGCGGGCGGCCGCTCGCGTCATCGCGCTGCCTTCCAGGTCCGCCTGCCGCTCGCTGCGCAGGAAATGCAGGTCGACGGTGTCGAAGACGACGAGCGCGCGCGGCGCGAAGGCCCGCACCGCATCGATGTGCTTGACCGCGATGTAGTGCCGCGAAACGATGACGATGTCGAATTCGCTTCCGCGCTTCGACAGGAGGTCGGCGATCGAGCGGACAAACGGATGGAACAGCACCTCGATCCCGCGTTGCTGGAGCTGCGACACGTACGGCTGTCGATGCTCGAGGTTGTCCGCAACGAAGGTCACCTTGCACCGCAGGGACGTGAGGATCTCGAGGATCGCCAGCATCCGCATCGAGCCGGCGTCATGGTCCGGGGTGAGCATGCAGGCATCGATCACCAGCACCCGCATCGTCGCCCAGCGATCACGCTCGAACTCGACACTGATGCCATTGGCGCGGTGCGCCAGCAGCGCGGTGGACCACTTGGCCGCGAACGTGCCCCGGTTCACGACCTGATGGCGCTTGACGCCGGTGGTTTCGTCGGTGCCCGACGTCTGGCCCTCGAAGTGGACGATCGTCGCAGCCGGCTGGTAGTAGACCTTGCGGCCGGCCGCCCGGACCGCGAATGCGAGGTCCGCATCCTCGTAGTATGCGGGCGCGTAGCGCGTGTCGAACCCGCCCAGCTCGCGAAACAGCTCGACCGGAATCGCAAGACATGCGCCCGAGCAGTAGTCCGCTTCCCGGACGTAGTTGTACTCGGGCCGGTCGGGGTTGTCGTCGCGACCCCAGTTCCAGGCGGACCCGTCGCGCCACACGATGCCGCCGGCCTCCTGCAACCGGCCGTCCGGATAGACGAGCTTGGCGCCGACGAGCCCGACATCCGGGTGGTCATGGAAGACGCGCAGCATGGCTTCGAGCCATCCCGGCGACACGATGGTGTCGTTGTTGAGGAACACGACGAACTCTCCGCGCGCCATCTCGGCGCCGCGGTTGCACGTGCCGATGAATCCCAGGTTCTCGGTGTTGCGCTCGAAGCGCACGCCGGCGACCTCGGCCAGCGCGGCCGCGACCGGCTCGGGCGACGCGTCGTCGACGACGATGACTTCGATCAGTCGTGCGGCGTGTTCGCGTGGAGGCTCTTGAGGCACGTGTAGGTGAGGAGCGGCTTGCCGTACACGGGAATGACGATCGACGCGAGCGGCGCGGGCGCGCGCGCGAACTCGAGCGGCGCAATGGCCTCTTCCTCGGCAGAACTCCGCACTCGCCGCAGGCTTGTATCGCTCCTCGGGTGCGACCTTCGCGCGCACACGCTCGGCCAGTGCGCCCGGACCCTCGTTGCGCAGGATCGACAGCGCGAGCCCGAGAGCTGCGGCAGCCTCTGATCCCGACGCGCCACGCGCGGAAACGAGCGCGTGCCGACCTTAACTGTGGCCGGCCGTGCGCATTGGCCGGGTCATCCGCCACGAACGCGAGTTCTCGAGGTCGTCGACCCGCTCACGCGCCATCGCAAGCGAATCCTTCGAGATGCATCGCGTGCAGCTGCATCTGCTCCGCCTGCAGCTGCAGCTGGCCCGCCTGTACCTGCATGTCCGACACCTGCAGCTGCACCAGCTGGAACCGTCGCTGGGTTGCCAGCAATTCGCCCGCGAGTTGCTCGTGGTCGCCCTTCGCGCGGTCCTGCACGGCGCGGAAATGCTCGCGCAGATGGTCGAGTTGCGCCGACACCGTGAGGACCTGGTGCTTCAATTCCACGCGCGCGGCCGTATGCCCGCACTCCACCCCTGCCGTGAACAGCTGCGGCAGCGAGAGCGGCACGACCTCGACCGCGCCGGCGTTCAGGTGGAAGTTGGCGTCCGTCGAGCTGCGGCAGCTCATCCGGCGCCACGCGCACGCGCGGCGTCGTGGGCAACGGCGCGAGATAGAGCGTCCGGTAGCGCACGGGATCCATCAGCGTTGTCGCCCGGGCCAGCGCGCCGGCCACTCCGGTGACACCGCGCTCCACCATGCCGGCCGCCGCGAGCAGTGCGTCGTTCCAATGGGCCGGCGGCGCGTCCCAGGGGACGGTCGCGACCGCGGCCGACGCCGGCAAGCCGCTCGGGAAACGCGCCCAGTGCCGACGCCACGATCGGCAGTCCGGACTGCAGCGCCACCGACAGCGTGTACGCATAGGTCTCGGGCACCTGCGCCGCGAACAGCAGCACGTCGGGCTTCTCCGCGGCGATCAGCCTGCGGCAGGTCGCTGTCGACGTATTGACCGTAGATCGTCAGCGGCGCGTCGGGCGCCTGCAGGATCGGTTCGGTCGTCGAACCCAGGATCGCGGAACATGAGCGGCAATCCGCGGTCGCGCGCGTCGCGCGCGCAGGCAGCGACGACGTGCAGGCCTTTCTCCGGCGACAGGTTGCCGAGGACCGCCACGCGCACGACGCGGGCATTGGCGCCGCCGGCGCCTCCGGATGCGTCCAGATCTCGATCGCGAGTTCCGGGTAGTAGCCGCTGCATGCGCGTCGCCACGTCGTCCGAAGGCGCGATGACGCGGCTTGCGCCGCGCAGCATGCGGCCGAACGCGCCGCGCCAGGTCGCGATGTCGATGCCCCACTGGCCGGGCCGCTTGGCGAGGCACGCGGCGCAGCCCGGCAGCATCGGGCTCCCCGCAATAGCGTCCGTCTTCGGTGACCAGGTGATACTGCGGGCAGATCGGGTGGTAGTCGTGCAGCGTGTAGTCGTAGGGAACGCCGACCACCGCGGGCAATTCGAGGATCGCGCGCGGCTGCAGGTGGACGTGGTGAAAGTGCAGGCGCTCGACGCCGATCGTGCGCATCGTGTCGGCGAGCAGCGGCAACTCGGCCGGGCAGCGTGAAGTAGAGCGCGAAGCTCTCGCCGGCGCGCGGCCAGGACAGCTTGACCGTGTCGCCGACCGCGGGCTCGAGAAACAGCACCTCGCAGCGCGCGTCGGTCAGCGCGACCAGGTCGTTCATGTAGCGCCGGATGCCGCCGCCCCACGGATGCGACACGAACACCAGGATGTGCTTGCCCGACTTCGCGAGGCGCAGGAGGTCGACGCGGCGTGCGAATGCACGTTGCGGCTCGCGCTCGATCTCTCCTTCGCCTGCGCGGCGTACGTCGGATAGAGCTTGGCGAGCGCGCCTTCGGCCCGATTGCGAGAGCCATCGGACTCCCGTGTGCCGAACGACGCGTGGCCTTCGTGGCCGACGAATACGTCGCCGGCGAGCAGGTGGCGAAAGCCCGCGCTGCCGGCGCGCAGGCAGAAGTCGACCTCGACGCCGTAGTCGCCGCCCAGCGGGTTGGCGTCCAGCGCACCCATCGCGCGCAGGCATTCCCGGCGGAAGTAAAGGCAGGGTCCGTTGACCGCCGAAAGCTGCACCGCAGCGCCCGGATTCGCACGCGCGAAGACCGCATCGAGCGACGCCACCGTCTGACCGGCCGGCAACGGGTTGGCGGCACGCGGCAGCGGATACGTCGCGACGCCGACAGCGTTGGTGAACGTGCCGATCACACCCACGTCGCGCGCCGCAGCATGCCGGACGAGGCGATCGAGCCAGTCGGTCCCCACCTCGGCATCGCTATGAAGCACGACGATGTCACGGTCGCGGTGCAGGCCGATCGCCCGATTGACCGCCGCGGCGAAGCCCTGGCGCGCCACCTGCGGGATGACCGTGGCGCGACCGACGCCGCAAGCTCCCGCAGGTAGAGTCCGACCGCAGGATCCGCAGACGCATCGTCAACGACGATGAGCTCGTACTCGCTGCGGCTCGTGCCCGCGACCACGCTTTCGACGCATCGCATCAGCAACGGCAAGGCGCCATGAACCGGGATGACGATGTCGACGACGGCCATCAGCGATGCTCCGACAGCCGCCGGCGGACGGCTGCCAGCGGATAGCGCAACCACCCGCGGGCCGACTCGCGATACGCAAGCCGCACCCGCGTCTCGTCGTGCGCTGCGCTCTCCTGCGCAAGCGCGGCGGTGACCTGTACGCGTGCGGCGGCTTCGCGTTCCGCGGCCGCTGCAGGTCGGCGATGGCCGCCTGCGCCCGCTCCTGCGTCGAGGCCAGCGCCGCCTCCAGCGCCGCGATGCGTTCCGCCTGCACGCCCATGACCTCCCGTTCGCTCGCCAGCGCATTCACGGGGCGACCAGTTCCATCAGCCGGTCCTCGGCGATCCTGCGCGCGTCGAGTTCGTCCCACGCCAGCGTGCGCTCGCGCACGAGCGCGCGCGCGTAGTCGCGCCACAGCGACAGCTCGCCGTCGTCGAACAACGATAGTGCGGGCAGTGCAGGCAGCGTCACGCCGTCCGCGGCGCAGACGACGACGAAGTACATCGGCGGCGGCGGGCGGCCGCCGACGCCGGCCGCGTCGCCGATCATCGTGTCAGTAGATGCGCGCCCCGTCGAGGGCCCTTCCGCCCACAGCGCCGACTGCGCGATACGCGCTGCGCGATACCAGGCCTGGTGCGGAAACACGCGGCGTGAGCAGCGCCGCCAGTTCGTCGCGATCGAGCTCGCGCACGTGAAAGTGGTTCTCGATCGCCGCGCCCTCGTTGTACACGGGCCGATTGGGCGACGAGATCACCAATACGCCGTCCGGCGCGAGCACGCGCCGGAACTCGGCGATCATCGCGTCCTGTTCGCGCAGATGCTCGACCGTCTCGAACGAAACGACGACATCGACGCTGGCGTCCGGCAGCGGCAGCGCGGTGACGGACGCGGGCGCGAACGCGAGGTTGGGCCGCGCATACCGCGCACGCGCATGTTCGATCGCCGCAGGTGCGACGTCGATGCCGGTCACGCGGGCGGCCGTGCGCGCCAGCAGGAAGCTGCCGTAACCTTCGCCGCAGGCGGCATCCAGCACGTGCTTGCCGGCGCACGAGCGGCGCCACCACCGCGTAGCGATGCCAGTGCTCGTACCAGATGGGACCGCGTACCTCGGGAAGGAAAGCGCTCGCCGGTGAAGGTGAGCGTGTCGGCGGCGGTGGCGATGGGTGTCAAGGCGGCAAGTGGGCGATCGGCGCCGGGCAGCGGCGAGCGCATCCGGACGCGGGTCAACCCCGAATTGTAGCCGTCCGGCCGGCCGGGTGCCTGCAGGCGGATTCCCGGGTGGCCGCGGGTGGGCATCGTTACACGACCCGCGCATCTGCGAAGCGGAGTCCATCGCCTGCGGCCAAACGCACGGGGTCAAAACAATGAGGGTCAGACTCGAATAAAAGTATCACTTCAATTCGAGTCTGACCCTCATTGTTTTGACTTTGTCGTGCCTGCGCTCGTTTGCCCCTGAATGAAGGGCCTAGCCGAGCGACAGGATGACGGGCTGGTGGTCCGAGACCTGGGTCCGGTATCCACGGTCACGTCCCGGACGCGCGGGCGCAGCCCGTCGCTCACGAAGATGAAGTCGCAGTGACTCTCCGGGTCCCCGGGCTGCTCCTTCTCGTAGATCCGGAACGTCGGCGGGTACGGGCACCCCGGGTGCGCGACATCCCACGCATCGGTGAGCGGCGGGGTCCCGTCGGCGAACGGATCCGCCATGCGCGCGTGCAACGCGTCCGTGTATTCGAGGTTGAAGTCGCCGGTGATGATCGTGGCCTCGGGCCGCGGCAGCGATTCGAAGGGGCCGCCGTCGTTCTTCGTCGGACTGGGGGCGCGGGCGTGCGCCGCGCCTTCCGCGTACAGCGCGCGCAGCCCCTCGACCTGCGCGGCGCGCCGCGCGCGACCGTAGTACTCGAGATGGGTCGTGATCACGCGTACGTCGCCGAATGGCGCGCCGACGACCGCCTCGATCGCGATGCGCGGCATGCCCGGCACACCGGGGTCGGCCGGAAACGGCAGCAGGTGGGCGAACGTCTGCTTCACCGGAAGGCGCGACAGGATCATGTTGCCGAACCGGCGGCGGCGCCCGCCGTCGCCCGGGTGGTCGACGGCGATGCCGGGTACCGCCGTGTATCCGGGCAGGAGCGACGCCAGCCGCGCGAACTGGTCCTCCCCCGAATGGCCGGGCAGCCGCGGATCGGGAAAATTGTCGCCGATCTCCTGCAGGCACAGCACGTCGAAGTCGGCGAGGCGCTGCGCCTCCATGACGACGCGGGCGGCGTCCACCTTCTGGTCGACGCCGCGGCACCACTGCACGTTCCACGTGATGAGTTTCATCGAAGCGATTCCTTCACAGTGAGACTCGCACGCAGCCAGCCGCACGACACTCGTTCTTTCGTGGTTTTCACTTGTGGCCGCCGCCTTAGCCGTCCCAAGGCGGCCGCCTGATTTCGCAGTTGAACTGCCGGTAAGCAAAAGGCGCGACGCCGGCTTCATGTCATCCACGAGCCCGACGGACGCCTTTTGCGGACGTTCCCTATCGAATGCCCGCCCGCATGAACGACTGGACGAACTGCTTCTGGAACAGCAGGAACGCGATCAGCAACGGCGCGGTCGACAGCAGCGTCGCCGCCGTGATGATCGACCAGTCGAGCCCCTGGTCGGTCGCGGAGAACACCTGCAGGCCCACCGTCACCGGTCGCGACTCGACGGAGTTGGTGATGATGAGCGGCCACAGGAAGTTGTTCCAGTGGTAGCTGATGCTCACCAGCGCGTACGCGAGATAGGTCGGGCGCGCGAGCGGCACGTAGACCTTCCACAGCACCTGCAACGGCGTGCAGCCTTCCACGCGCGCAGCCTCGTCGAGCTCGCGCGGCACCGTCTTGAACGTCTGTCGCAGCAGGAAGATCCCGAACGCGCTCGCCATGTAGGGCAGCCCGATCGCGAGGATCGTGTCCTTCAGGCCCAGCAGCGACATCGTGCGGTAGTTCTCCACGATCAGCACGTCCGGCATGATCATGAGCTGGACCAGCACCAGCGCGAACAGCACGTTGCGACCGGGAAACTCGAATCGCGCGAACGCGTACGCGGCCAGCGTCACGAGCACCAGCTGCGCGACCAGGACCATCGTCACCAGCACGACCGTGTTGAGGAAGTAGCGCGCGAACGGCGCGGCGGCCCACGCGCGCGCGAAGTTGTCGAGCGTCAGCGGCGCCGACAGCGCGAACCGCGTCGAGAACTCGGCCGGATGGAATGCCGTCCAGAACGCATAGAGCAGCGGCAGCACCCACAGGAAGCCCAGCAGCCACGCCGCGGCCGTCTCCAGTACCCGCAGCGGCCCTTGCGGCGCGTAGACCATGCCGGGGGCGCTCACCGACCACCTCGCGCGCTCGCCGCGCACTCGCGGTGATTCCCGCGCCCTCTGCCGGGCGGTCCGGCGTCGCTCATTGGTAGTGCACCTTGCGCTCGAGGAAGAAGAACTGCGCGAGCGCGACCAGCCCGAGGATCACCAGCAGCACCGCGGTCAGCGCCGCCGCGTACGCGGAGTCCCAGAAGCGGAAGCCGATCTCGTAGATGTAGTAGAGCAGCAGCGATGTCGCGTTGTCGGGACCGCCGCGCGTCATCACGACGATGTGGTCGACCAGGCGGAACGCGTTGATCACCGCGTTGACGAGCACGAACAGCGTGGTCGGCATCAGCAGCGGGAACGTCACGCGGCGGAAGAAGTACCACCGCGACGCACCTTCGATCGCCGCGGCCTCCGAGAGACTCGGCGACATCGACTGCAGCGCGGCCAGGTAGAAGATCATGAAGAAGCCCGCTTCCTTCCAGATGGTGACCACCATCAGCGCGGGCAGCGCCGTGCTCTTGCTGCCGAGCCAGTTGTGGCTCGGCGCGCCGAACCAGCCCAGGAACTGCTCGAGCAGCCCGTACTCGGGCGTGTAGAAGAACATCCAGATGTTCGCGACGGCGATCATCGGCAGCACGGTCGGCGTGAAGTACGCAAGGCGCAGGATGCCGCGCCCGGGAATGCGCTCGTTCACCCAGATCGCCATCATGATCGCGATGACGATGGACGCCGGGATGGTGCCCGCCGCGTACCAGAAATTGTTCGACAGCGCCTGCCAGAAGATCGGGTCCTCCATCAGCTGCCGGTAGTTGTCGGCGCCGACGAACACCACCGGGCGGCTGCCCTTGGGCGTCGAGAAGAAGCTGTGCCACAGCGTCGCGACGGCCGGGTAGTGCGTGAAGAGGACGAGCAGCACCATCGCCGGCAGCAACAGCAGCCAGCCGTAGAGCCATTGGGTGGTGCGGGTCATAGTTCGCGAAGCCGCTCGCGGCCCGCTTCCCTCTCCCCGCCCGCGGGGAGAGGGTCAGGGTGAGGGGCGCCGCAGACTGTCAAACGTAATTGCATCAGGATCGATTCCAGCACCGCTTCGGTTCGCACAACACATCGTCGTTCCAGTAGCGCAAGACCACGTACCCGTGTGCATTGAGGCTCCGAGTACGAAGTGCATCATATCGGCGTTGGTCAACGTGCTGTCCACCATCGAGCTCCAGGTATCAGCTTGTGTTCGATGCATACGAAGTCGACGATAAAGCACCGGATCGGATGCTGCCGCCTGAACTTGAATCCACCCAATCTCCGGTCGCGCAAATGCCACCAAAGCTTCGCTTCGGCGTCGCTCTGGCGTCTCCGCAATTCTCTTGCGCGTTCGGCTTCCCCTCACCCCAACCCTCTCCCCGTTCCGGGGAGAGGGAGGTAACGGTCGCGCCGTGGCGCGATCAATTAGGCCAACCGGACGACCTCGATTTGAGGCGGCTTACTTCTTGTACGTCCGCAAGAGCCGCTCCGACTCGCGCTGCGCATCCTTCAGCGCGGCCTCCGGCGTCTTCGTGCCGGTGAGCGCGGCCTGCAAGCCGTCGTTCAGCGCCTTGGTCACGCGCTGGTTGTCGTGCGTCGACAGTTCCGCCTTCGCGTACGGGAGCTGGTCGCGCGCGACGGCGGCCGCCGGGAAACCGGCCACGTACTGCTTCATCGCGGGCGTGTCCCACGCATCGGCGCGCACGGCCACGTAGCCCGTGTCGATGCCCCACTGCGCGGCGCGCTGCGGCGTCGTGACCCACTTGATGAACTTGAGCGCCGCGTCGCGCTGCGCCGGCGTCGACTTCGCGAAGATGTAGAAGTTGCCGCCGCCCGTCGGGCTGCCTCGCTGCTTGCCTGCGGGCAGCATCGCAACCCCGAAGTCGAACTTGGCGTTGTTCTTCACGTTGGTGAGGTTTCCGGTCGTCGTCCACATCATCGCGACCTTCTTCTCGAAGAAATCCTTCGGCGTGGTGCCCCACTCGACGATGCCTTCCGGGTGCACCTTGTACTTCTTCACGAGGTCGACCCAGTACGTCAGGCCCTCGATCACTTCCGGCTTGTCGTAGTACGTCTCGGTGCCGGCCGCGTTCATCAGGTTCGTGCCGGCCTGGATCGCGAGCGCCTGGAAGAGCCAGTACGGGAAGCCCGACGACGGGATCTGGATGCCCCATTGCGTGACCTTGCCGGACGCGTCGCGCTTGGTGAGCTTCTGCGCGTACTCGACCTGTTCCTTCCAGCTGGTCGGCGGCTTGTTGGGATCGAGGCCCGCCTCCTTGAACATCTCCTTGTTGTAGTACAGGACGATGGTCGAACGCTGGAACGGGATGCCCCACGTCTTGCCGCCGGTCTGGCTGTTCTCCATGAACGCGGGGTAGAAGGACTTGAGCCACGCCTGGTCGTCCGGCGTCTTGAGCAGCGGGTCGAACGGGACGATCGCGTCCTCGTCGATCAGCGTGAACATGTCGGTCGAGAGCAGGATCGACATGACCGGCGGCTCGCCGCTCTTCACCGCGGTGAGCGCCTTCGTGATCGATTCCTGGTAGCTGCCCGAGTAGATGGGCTTCAGCTTGATCCCGGGGTTTTCCGTCTCGAAGTCGGCGGCGTAGCCGTCGATGATCTTCGTGATCGGACCGCCGACGGCGACCGGGTAGTAGAACGAGACTTCGGTCTGCGCGCGGACGATCGCCGGGGCGACCAGCGCGCAGGCCGCGGCGACCGCGGCGATGCAATTGCGAAAGAAACGAGTGCCCATCTGTCCCTCCTCCTCGATGCGTGTGACGAAACCTTCGGGTTACGCCATCAGTGTTGCAGGCGAGTGACGTTCCGGGGATGCCCGGCGCGTCCCGCCCGCTTCGAAAAAATGCTGTGCGCCGGCGGGCCACTCGAGCCGCGCCGCATCGCCACGCTGCAGCGCCACGCTGCCCGGCACCCGCACCGCCAGCGACTGTTCGCCGATCCGGCACGTGAGCAGCGAGTCGCCGCCGAGATACTCGACACCGTCGACGATCGCGGGCACGCCGCGCTCGAACGCGAGCGTCACGTGCTCCGGTCGCACGCCGAGCAGGCCGCCGGCGCGCTCGGCGCCGAGCACCGCCGGCCCGGCCGTTCCGGCGATCACCGCGCCACCCGCACCCGCCTCCAGCTTCAGCAGATTCATCGGCGGCGTGCCGATGAAGCGCGCGACGAAGGCGTTGGCCGGACGCTCGTAGAGGTCCACCGGCGCACCGTTCTGCTCGATCTTTCCCGCATTGAGCAGGATCACCCGGTCGGCCATCGACATCGCCTCGACCTGGTCGTGCGTGACATAGACCATCGTGATGCCGAGCTTGCGCTGCAGTCCGCGGATCTCGGTGCGCATCTCCGCGCGCAACTGGGCATCGAGGTTCGACAGCGGCTCGTCCATCAGGCACACCGGCGCCTGGTTGATGATCGCGCGGCCGAGGGCGACCCGCTGCTGCTGGCCCCCGGAAAGCTGCGAGGGCTTGCGCGCGAGCAAGGGGGTGAGTCCCAGAAGGTCGCCCACCTTCGCGAGCCGCGTCGCGCACTCCGCGGCGGACGTGCGGCGGACCCGCAGGCCGAACAGGATGTTCTCCGCCACCGTGAGGTGCGGGAACAGCGCGTAGCTCTGGAACACCATCGAGATGTTGCGCTGCGCCGGCGGCAGTCGCGTCACGTCGACGTCATTGATCACGACCCGACCGGTGTCGGCCGCCTCGAGCCCGGCGATGAGACGCAGCGTCGTGGACTTGCCGCAGCCCGACGGTCCGAGCAGCACGTTGAGCGTACCCGGTTCGAGCGCGAAGGAGATCGCATCGACGGCGCGCACCTGTCCGTCGGACGTCGTCCAGTGCTTGCTGACGTTTTCGACGGCGATCGCCGACACCATGCGCTCCGAAGGCAGTCGATCAGTAATCTGCGGGGATGACCTGCGCTGCCCGCGGCCGCGTGGCGCGGTGCGAACGGCAGCGCATCATAGCAAACCGCGGCGCCGTCAGCCGAACAGCGCGGACAGCGCGGCGCCGGGGTCGGGCGCACGCATGAACGCCTCCCCGACGAGGAATGCGTGCACGCCGCGGTCGCGCATCAGGTCGACGTCGCGCCGGGTCGCTATGCCGCTTTCGGTCACGACGAGGCGGTCCGACGGCACCCGCGGCAGCAGGTTGAACGTCGTGTCGAGCGTCACGCTGAAATTGCGCAGGTTGCGGTTGTTGATGCCGAGGAGCGGCGTCTTCAGCGTCAACGCACGGTCGAGTTCGTCCGCGTCGTGGATCTCGACGAGCACGTCCATGCCCAACGCCTGCGCGGCCGCCTCGAGTTCCGCCATCTGCGGATCCTCGAGCGCGGCGACGATCAGCAGGATCGCGTCGGCACCGAGCGCGCGCGATTCGGCGACCTGGTACGGATCGATGATGAACTCCTTGCGCAGGGCCGGCAGCGCGCAGGCGGCGCGCGCCGCCTGCAGATACTCCGCGGCACCCTGGAAGAAGGGACGGTCCGTCAGTACGGACAGGCACGCGGCGCCGGCACGTTCATAGCTCGCGGCGATCGTGGCCGGGTCGAAGGATTCGCGCAGCACGCCCTTGCTCGGGCTCGCCTTCTTGATCTCGGCGATCACGGCCGACTGGCCGCCCGCGATGCGCGTCCGCAATGCGCGCTCGAAGCCGCGGGCCGGCGGCTGCGCCCGCGCGGCGTCCTCCAGTTCGGCGAACGGACGCGCGACCTGCGCGGCGATCACTTCCTGTGCCTTGGTCGTGATGATCTTCTGGAGTATGTCGCTGCGGGACATGGCGATCCGTGGTCAGGTTGTTTCGGGGTCAGGGCAACGATTCCGGCACTCGGGGTCGGCGCCGGCATTCGGGCGCGACCCCTCGCATTGCGCAGCCGGCGTGCGCATCATCGCGCCGACCCCGGATTCAGTTACTTGGCACGTTCGGCGGACAATCGCCGCGTCGCGGCGACGAACTCTTCGAGCTTGCGCCGGGCCGCACCGCTCGCGATCGCGGCACGCGCCTTCGCGATGCCGTCCTCGATCGACGTCGCGACGTTGGCCGCGTACAGCGCGGCGCCGGCGTTGAGCGCGACGATCTCCCGCGGCGTTCCTTCGACGTCGGCCAGCGCTTCCAGCACCATTTCCATCGACTCCGCCGCGCCGGCGACCTTGAGGCCGCGGTTGGACTTCATCGACAGGCCGAAGTCCTCCGGGTGGATCTCGTATTCGCGGATCGCGCCGTCCTTCAGTTCGCCGACCATCGTCGCGGCACCCAGCGACACCTCGTCCATGCCGTCCTTGCCGTACACGACCAGCGCGTGCTCCGCCCCCAGCCGCTGGAGCACCCGGACATGGATGCCGACGAGGTCCGGATGAAAGACGCCGATGAGCTGGTTGGGTGCGCCGGCCGGGTTGGTCAGCGGCCCGAGGATGTTGAAGATCGTGCGGATGCCGAGCTCCCGCCGCACCGGCGCCGCATGCTTCATCGCCGCATGATGGTTGGGCGCGAACATGAAACCCACGCCGGTCTCGGCGATGCACGCCGCCACTTCCGTCGGCGTCAGCATGATGTCGGCGCCGAGCGCCTCCAGCACGTCGGCACTGCCCGACTTCGACGACACGGAGCGGTTGCCGTGCTTGGCCACGCGGGCGCCGGCCGCGGCCGCGACGAACATCGACGCGGTGGAGATGTTGAACGTGTGCGAGGCGTCGCCCCCCGTGCCGACGATGTCGACGAGGTTGCGGCGGTCGGCGACCTCGACCTTGGTCGACAGCTCGCGCATCACCTGCGCGGCGGCGGCGATCTCGCCGGTCGTCTCCTTCTTGACCCGCAAGCCCACCGTCAGCGCCGCGATCATCACGGGCGAGACCTCGCCGCTCATGATCTGGCGCATCAGCGACAGCATTTCGTCGTGGAAGATCTCGCGGTGCTCGATGGTTCGCTGCAGCGCGTCCTGTACGGTGATCGTCATCGCGGTGTTCGTCCTAGTTCTGCACGTCCCGCACACGCCGGCGGGTCATGTCGATCATGCATCCCTGCATCGCCAATTCGGCGTTGGCGCTGTTCGCGTGCATCGTGCGCACGAAGTCGCATTGCGCCTTGCGGTACTCGGCGAACTCGCGCATCGACCTTCCGAGCGCCGCGGCGGCGACGGGCCGGCCGGTCGCCGTGTCCACGTCGCGCGCGAGCCTGGCCAGGGCGCCTTCGGCCTTGAGCAGGGCCGCCTGCGCCTCGGCGTCGGCATCGGCCAGGCAGCGCGCGACGGTCGCGCGGTCGCCGCGCAGATTGCATTCGTCGAGCGCGCCCGCGCCCGCGGGGAACGCCAGCACCAGCAACCCAAATCCGAGCACGCGGGAAATCGCGTTCATCGCCGGTTCTCCAGGAAGTTCGCGAGCAGACGCATCCCGTGCTCGGTGAGGATTGCCTCCGGATGAAACTGCACGCCCTCGACGTCGAAGCGCCGATGGCGCACACCCATGATCTCCCCGTCGTCGGAGGTCGCCGTCACTTCGAGGTCGGCGGGGACTCCGTCGCGTTCGATCGCCAGCGAATGGTACCGCGTCACCGAGAAAGGTGAAGGCAGGCCCGCGAAGACGCCCTTTCCGTCGTGGGCAACCGGCGAGAGCTTGCCGTGCATCACCCGTTGCGCCCGGACGATCCGGCCGCCGAACGCCTGCCCGATGGCCTGGTGGCCCAGGCACACGCCGAGGATCGGGATCTTCCCCGCGAACCGCTGGATGAGCGGTACCGAGATCCCCGCCTCGCTCGGCGTGCAGGGTCCGGGAGAGACGACGATCTGCGCAGGCGCGAGTGCGGCCACCTCGTCGAGCGTGATCGCGTCGTTGCGATGGACGCGCACGTCGGCGCCGAGCTCGCCCAGGTACTGGACCAGGTTGTAGGTGAAGCTGTCGTAGTTGTCGATCATCAGGAGCATGGCGTCAACCCCGTTCACTGAGTGACGCGGAGACGCCGCCGATTGCAGCGGCGATCACCCGCCGGGCGAGTAGGTCCCTCGGCGTCTCTGCGCCTCCTTGTGCAAGAGCCATCACGATTCCTCGTCCAGGCCCTGCTGCACCATCTCGGCGGCGCGCAGCACCGCCCGCAGCTTGTTGAGCGTCTCCTGCCACTCGCCGTCGGGCGACGAGTCGTGCACGATGCCGCCGCCCGCCTGCGCGTAGAGGACGCCGCCCTTCAGCACCGCCGTGCGCAGCACGATCGCGGTGTCCATGTCGTCCTGGAAGCTGATGTAGCCGGCCGCACCCGAGTAGATGCCCCGCTTGGTCGGCTCGAGTTCGTCGATGATCTCCATCGCGCGGACCTTCGGCGCGCCGCTCACCGTGCCTGCCGGGAACGCCGCGCGCAGGACGTCGATGCTGGTGAGACCGGGCTTCAGCGTGCCCTCGACGTTGGACACGATGTGCATCACGTGCGAATAGCGTTCGATCACCATGCGGTCGGCGACGCGCACGGAGCCGGTCTGCGCGACGCGGCCGACGTCGTTGCGGCCGAGATCGAGCAGCATCACGTGCTCGGCGATCTCCTTCGGGTCGTTCGCCAGTTCCACGGCCAGCGCCTCGTCCGCCTCGCGCGTGGCGCCGCGCGGCCGCGTCCCCGCGATCGGCCGCAGCGTGATCGTGTTGCCCTCCTTGCGCACGAGGATCTCGGGCGACGCGCCGACCACGTGGAAGTCGCCGAAGTCGTAATAGAACATGTAGGGCGACGGATTGAGCGAGCGCAGCGCGCGGTACAGCGACAGCGGCGACTCCGCGAACGGCATCGCCATCCGCTGCGAGATCACGACCTGCATGATGTCGCCGGCGGCGATGTAGTCCTTCGCGCGGGCGACGGCCGCCTTGTAGCCGTCCTCGCCGAACTCGCTCGCGACGCGCGACGTCGCCGTGCGGGTCTGGTACGGGATGGCGACCGGCTCGCGCAGCGTTCGGCGCAATTCGGAGAGCCGGTCCCGCGCCTTCGCGTACGCGTCGGGCAGGCCCGGGTCCGCATAGACGATGAGCGAGATGCGGCCCTTCAGGTTGTCGACGACCGCGAGTTCCTCGGTCAGCAGCAGCAGCATGTCGGGCACGTCGGCCAGACCCGGCGTGGGCGGCTTGGCCGAATGCGCGAGCTTCGTCTCGATGTGGCGGACGACGTCGTAGCCGAAGATGCCGGCGAGTCCGCCGCAGAACCGCGGCAGTCCGGGCAACGGCGCCGCCTTGAAGCGCGCGCGGAACGACTCGACGAACGCGAGCGGGTCGCCGTCGAAGGATTCGCGGATGCCGTGGTCGTCCTCGACGTCGACGTGCCGGCCGCGCGCGCGCAGGCGCACCTTGGCCGGAAGTCCGATGAACGAGTAGCGGCCGAAGCGCTCGCCGCCGACGACGGACTCCAGCAGGAACGAGTAGCGGGTGTTGGCGAGCTTGACGTACAGCGACAACGGCGTGTCGAGGTCCGCGAACGATTCCTGGACCAGCGGGATGCGGTTGTAGCCTTCCGCGGCCAGCGCGCGGAACTGTGCTTCGGTGATCATGAGGCGACCCTTTGCGGCGTTTCTCGACGGGGTGAATCCGGGATGCGTCGCCTTGGGGTGCTGTGCGCGCGACGCGGTACGCGGGGGCGTTATGAGGGGCGCTGCCAGCGCCACTCGCCCACGCGCCGCCACGCCGCGCAAGCGGCGATCACGGCGAAGTCGGAAACGTCGAAGCTCATCGGGTCACGGAGTGGATGCGCGCCGGACGCGTTGGGGTACGTCGGCGATCGAATCGACTATACCATCGGCCGCGAGATCCTGCACGGCGAGGCCCTCGCGGTAGCCGTAGGGAACGACGAGGACCGGACACCCCGCGGCGCGGGCCGCGGCGACGTCGTTGGCGGAGTCGCCGATCATCAGCATGCGGGATGCGGCAACCCCCATCCGCTCGGCCGCGAGGAACATCGGCGCGGCGTCCGGCTTCTTGCGCACGGCATCCTCGGCGCCGACGACGGCATCGAAGAAGGCGTCGATGCCGGCCGCCTCGAGATGCGGGCGCACGAACCGCGACGCCTTGTTGGTGACGACCGCGAGCTTGTAGCCATCCGCGCGCATGCGCAGGAGCCCGTCCACGACACCGGGAAAGGGAAGCGTATGGCGGCCGAGCAGGCCGGCGTAGATCTGCTGGTATCGCGCGAAGATCGCATCGAACTCCGCCGCGCCGGGCGCCGCCGCGCCGGCCAGCGGCAGTGCGTGTGCGAGCAGGTTGGCCATGCCCTTGCCGACCAGGTCGCGGACGACCGCCACCGGCAGCTTCGAGTATCCGAGCTCGGCGAGCAGCGTGTTCACGGCCGCCGCGAGGTCGTGGATCGTATCGAGCAGCGTCCCGTCGAGGTCGAACGCCACGGCGTCGACAGCGAAGACGCCGGCGTGCACCGCATCACGCAATTTGCGCGAGCTCCGCACGCATCTTCGCGATCGTCGCCGCGTAGTCGGGAGAGTCGAAGATCGCACTGCCCGCGACGAACGTGTCGGCGCCCGCTTCCGCGATCGCGCGGATGTTGTCGACCTTCACGCCGCCGTCCACCTCCAGCCGGATCTCGCGGCCGGTGCGCTGCATCGCCGCGTCGATCAGCTTGCGCGCGGCGCGCAGCTTCTCGAGCGCATGCGGGATGAACTTCTGCCCGCCGAAACCCGGGTTCACCGACATGATCAGCACGAGGTCGAGCTGGTCGATCACGTGCATCAGCCAGTCGAGCGGCGTGGCGGGGTTGAACACGAGTCCCGCCGTGCAGCCCGACTCGTGGATCAATCCGATCGTGCGGTCGACGTGCTCGGACGCCTCCGGGTGGAAGCTGATGTTCGAGGCGCCCGCGCGGCGCGAAGTCGGGAACGATCCGGTCGACGGGCTTCACCATCAGGTGCACGTCGATCGGGACGCTCGACATGCGGCTTGATCGCCGCACAGACGAGCGGCCCGATCGTCAGGTTCGGAACGTAATGGTTGTCCATCACGTCGAAGTGGACGAGGTCGGCGCCCGCGGCGATCACGGCGCGCACGTCGTCGCCCAGGCGCGCGAAGTCGGCGGAAAGGATGGACGGGGCAATCCGGAAGGTCGTGGGCATCGGGCTATAATCCTTCGAACGAGAACGGGCGATGGCGATGGCGCAGGAGAAGCGATACGAGATCACCGTGGTGCCGAAGGCCGCCTACGTCGCGGACCAGTCGGACCCCGACAAGAACCAGTTCGTGTTCTCGTACACGATCACGATCACCAACACCGGCGACGTCGCCGCGCAGGTCGTGAGCCGGCACTGGATCATCACCGACGCCGACCACAAGGTCCAGGAAGTGCGCGGGCTCGGCGTCGTCGGCCAGCAGCCGCTCCTGAAACCCGGCGAGACGTTCGAGTATACGAGCGGCGCGTCCATTCCGACGTCCGTGGGCACGATGCGCGGCAGCTACCAGATGCGCGCGGACGACGGCTACACGTTCGACGCGCAGATTCCGCTGTTCACGCTGTCGGTGCCGCGCACCCTTCACTGACGGTCCTCGCGGGACCGCGCCGGCGCATCGCGTTCCGGCCTGCGGCGCCCGCTCATCGTCCACCACACGATGGCCACCGCAATGACCAGCGCCGCCAACGCCTCGAGCAGGATCCAGAGCACGGCTTCGCCTTTTCCTCACGTCCGGCGCGCCACGGCGGTGGCGGCCCTTGCTTTCGCTGTGGCACTCGCCGGTTGCCAGACCGTGGCGCCGCCGGTCGCCCACGCCCGCGCCTCCGGCGCCACCGCAACGCGCGGTCTACGCGCCCGCGGCGTGGTCCGAGCTTCCCGGCTGGAACACCGATCCCGTGGCGGCCGCGTGGCCCGCGTTCCAGATCGGTTGCCGCGCGCTGCTCGCCAGTCCGGCCAGGCGCGCGATCTGGCAGTCGCCCTGCGCCGAAGGCGCGAAGATCGACGGCACCGACAGTGCCGCGGTCCGCGCGTTCTTCGTCGAACATTTTAGCCCATACCGTGTGAGCGCCGCCGACGGCACGGACACCGGCCTCGTCACCGGCTACTACGAGCCGCTGCTGACCGGTTCGCGCGCGCGCACGGCGGCCAACCCCATCCCGCTGTACGCGCCGCCCGACGACCTCCTCACCGTCGACCTGGCGGCGCTGTTCCCCGAACTCGCCGGCAAGCGCGTGCGCGGCCGCGTCGAGGGCCGCCGTGTCGTGCCGTACTGGTCGCGCGCGGAACTCGAATCCGATCCGGCGCGGCTCGCCGGCAAGGCGCTCGTCCATGTCGCGGATCCGGTGGAGGCGTTCTTCCTGGAGATCCAGGGATCGGGGCGCATCGAGCTGGCCGACGGAACGGTGCTGCGGCTCAACTACGCGGACCAGAACGGCCACCCCTACAAGTCGATCGGCCGCGTGCTGATCGACCGCGGCGAACTCACGCCGGACCGCTCGTCGATGCAGGCGATCCGCGCGTGGGCGATCGCGCATCCCGACCAGACGCGCGCGCTGCTCGACGAGAATCCGAGCTACGTGTTCTTCCGCGAAGTCGCGCCGCCGCCACCGGGTTCGCTCGACGCGCGGATCGACGGGCCGCAGGGCGCGCTCGGCGTACCGCTGCTCGCGGAGCGCACGATCGCCGTCGACCCGCGCGCGATTCCGCTGGGCGCGCCGGTCTACCTCGCGACGACGATGCCGCTGTCGAACGTGCCGTTGCAGCGATTGACGCTCGCGCAGGACACGGGCGGCGCCATTCGCGGCGCCGTGCGCGCGGACTTCTTCTGGGGCTTCGGTGCGGCGGCGGGCGCGCAGGCGGGCCGCATGCGCCAGCAGGGCCGCTACTGGCTGCTGTGGCCGAAGGGCGCGCCGCTGCCCTGAGCGCGGGCGGCGACGACAGGTCGCGCGGGCCCGCGCGCGTCAGGCGTGCGGCGTCGCCGCGAGCACGTCCTCCGCCTGCCTGTCCGCGTGATACGACGAACGCACGAGCGCGCCGACCGCCGCGTGGCGGAACCCCAGCGCATACGCCTCGCGCTCGAACTGCGCGAACAGGTCCGGATGCACGTAGCGCGCCACCGGCAGGTGGCCGGCGGTGGGCTGCAGATACTGGCCGAGCGTGAGCATGTCGATGCCGTGCGCGCGCATGTCGCGCATCGTCGCGCGGATCTCGTCGTCGGTTTCGCCCAGGCCCACCATGATCCCGGACTTGGTCGGCACGCCCGGTACGCGCGCCTTGAACTCGCGCAGCAGCGCGAGCGAATGCGCGTAGTCGGAGCCGGGGCGCACCTGCCGGTACAGCCGCGGCACCGTCTCGAGGTTGTGGTTCATCACGTCCGGCGGCGCCGCTTCGAGGATCGCCAGCGCGCGGTCGAGCCGGCCGCGGAAGTCCGGCACCAGCACCTCGATCTGCGTCCCGGGCGAGTGTTCGCGCACCGCGCGGATGCAGTCGACGAAGTGCTGCGCGCCGCCGTCGCGGAGGTCGTCGCGGTCGACGCTCGTGATCACGACGTAGCGCAGCTTCAGCGCGGCGATCGTCCGCGCGAGGTTCGCGGGCTCGTCCACGTCGAGCGGCAGCGGTCGGCCGTGGCCCACATCGCAGAACGGGCAGCGGCGCGTGCACAGGTCGCCCATGATCATGAACGTCGCGGTGCCCTTGCTGAAGCATTCGCCGATGTTGGGGCACGACGCTTCCTCGCAAACCGTGTGCAGCCGGTGCTCGCGCAGGATCGTCTTGATCTCGTTGAACCGCGGCGACGATGCCGCGCGGACGCGGATCCATGCGCGGCTTCTTGAGCGGTTCCGCCGCGACGATCTTGATCGGAATTCTCGCGGTCTTCGCCTCGCCCTTGTGCTTGACGCCGGCGGCGTTGGGCGAGACGGCGGCGGATTCGGGGTCGTGGGTCATAGGACTACCTTCGTGCTTCGCACTTCGGCATTCGCCCTTGGGACGGCCCGGCGGGCAAACAGTACGGCCTTCGTGCTTCGCACTTCGGCATTCGCCCTTGGGACGGCCCGGCGGGCTCATGGTCGGGTCAGGTGCTGCACGAGGATCGGCGCCAACTCGCGGCCGGCCGCCTCGACCGTGCGCGCGACGCCGAGGTCGCGGAGCTGGGTGACCGCGAGCCCGGGGTAGCCGCACGGATCGATGTCCGCGAACGGTGCCAGGTCCATCGCCACGTTGACCGCGAGGCCATGATACGTGCAGCCGCTGCGAACCTTGAGCCCGAGCGCGGCGATCTTGGCTTCGCCGGTCGCGCTCGCGACATAGACGCCGGGCGCGGACGCCTTGCCATACGCGTCGATCGACAGCGACGCGAGCCAGTTCTACCACCGAGGCCTCGAGCCGCCGGACCATGTCGCGGACGCCCATCCGCGACCGGCGCAGGTCGAGGAGCATGTAGGCGACGAGCTGGCCGGGACCGTGATACGTGACCTGTCCGCCGCGATCGACCTGGATGACGGGGATGCCGTGGTCGCGCAGCAGGTGCTCGCGCCGTCCGGCCAGTCCCAGCGTATAGACCGGCGCGTGCTCGGTCAGCCAGATCTCGTCCCCCGTGTCCACCCGCCGCGCCGCGGTGAACGCCTGCATCGCGCGCCAGGTGTCCTCGTAGTCCGGTGCGCCCGAGTTCGCGGATCGCGATCGGCGGGGCCGCGGCCATGTCGAGGGCGCCGGTCACCGCCACAGTCCGTCGGCCGCGAACTCGTGCGCGACGGCGCGCACGCCGTCGGAGCGTTGCCACACCACGCGGTCGCGCGTCACGGAGAGCATCCACGTCTGCTGCTCGTCGGGCGCCGGACGCGCAAACGCCCGCCACGTGAGCACCGCAGCGCATCCGCCGTGCGCCGGGTCGCGGACGGACTCGTAACGGATCGCGCCGACGCCGGCATCGCGCACGGTGACCGCGAGGCGTTGACAGGCGCCGTAGGCGTCGGGGTCCGTCCACCGCAGCCGGTCCCGCACCAACGGCGGCTGCCGCAGGTCGACCGCGAGCGTATCGAGCTTCGTGCGGAACACGGTCTGCGGCCGCGTCGGCATCGCGGCGAGCGCAGGCGTGTCGAGAAGGTGGCGCCAGCGCCAGTAGCCCAGTTCCGCGCACGCGGTGCGGATCTCGTCGGCCGCATAGAAGACGCCGGCGTCGGTGGGGCCGCGAAAGCGCGAACCGCCGGGTGGCGGACCGTACCGGAACGGCGTGAACAGCAGGTAGTGGAGTCGCTGCACGCCGTCGGGCAGCGGCGGCTTGCCCGCGTCGAGCATCCGTTCGAGCGCGATCTGCTCGTCGAGCGTGTCGACGAGCGCCATCGTCGCGACGACGTGCTGCGCTTCCACGGCCCGCCACACGGCGCCGCGAAACGGCGCCGCCTCAGACGCGACCGCGCGCGGCGTCCAGGTAGGCGACGACACGGACCAGCCCTTCGACGGTGCGCAGCAGATCGACGGGCCGGCCCGCGAGCGCGGTGTTGGGACTCGCGAGCCACAGGCGCGCCGACGCTTCGTGACCCCACAGCGCGTCGAGCGACCGGAAGAGCCGCACCAGCAGCAGCGCGAGTTCCCACTCCTTCGCGCGTTCGATGGACAGCGCGTACTTGCCGGCGAACAGGCGCGACGTCGTCGCCTCGGAAATGCCGAGCGCGGCGGCTACGTCGCGTTGCGTCAGCGCCAGGAGTCGCGCGGCCCGCACGACCGCCTTGCCCAGCACGGCCGCATCGCTCGCCTTGGGCGCGGCGCGGCGGAGATCGGCGTTGCCCTGGGCGGTGGCATTCATATGGAAAATAATCTGTGTTTATTTTTCCAGGGAAACGCGAATTTGTCAAGCGGCTCGGGGTCCGGGGTGGCCCCGCGACCGAGGATTGGCGACGGGGGTCGGACCCCCGAGGTGCCGGCGTCACAGCACCATCTTCACCATCGGGTGCGCGACCAGTTCGCGGTAGAGGTCGTCGAGTTGCACCCGCGAAGCGGCATTGATGGTGGCGGTCACCGACAGCCAGTTGCCTTCCTTGGACGTGCGCATCTCGAGCGCCGCTGGATCGAAGTCGGGCGCATGCCGGCGCACGATGTCCGCGATCGACTGCGCGAAGCCATCCTGGGTGCGGCCCATGATCTTGATCGGGAACACGCACGGGAATGTGAGCGCTGACTCGCGCTCCTCGGCATGCAACGCATCGATTTCGGGCTCTGGCTTGGTCATCGCAATCTCCGGCGGCCGGATGGGCACGCCCATCCAATATGCTGGCGGTATCCCCGCGACGCAACCCGCGGTCGCGGCGACTGCAGGCAACCCCGGGCGGGCGCGCCCGGCGCTCCCTTGCACCCGCCGTGCCTGGGCGGACCGCCGGCGCGCCGGATTGCCGTGCGCGGACTCAGCGGGCGTAGATGTCCTCGCGCGTCAACGGGTGCGGCAGTCGCCCGTCCGGCAGCGCCTTGCCGGCCAGCAGCTGCCAGAGCGAGAGCCAGCCGCGATCGAACGCGTGCGCGGACCCTGCCATGTAGATGCGCCAGATCCGATAGCGCTCGTCCCCCACCTCGCGCCGCGCTTCGCGCTCGCTTGCCTCGAGGCGATTCACCCATGCCCAGAGCGTCTTGGCGTAGTGCTCGCGCAGCGACTCCGCATCGACCAGCTCGAGTCCCTGGCCCGCCATGCCTTCGATCACGCGCGCCACGTGCGTCAGTTCGCCGCCCGGGAACACGTACTCGTCGACGAAATCGCCGATACCGCTGCCCAGGCTGTCCGCACCGAGCGAGTTGTGCGTGATGCCGTGGTTGAGCACCATGCCCCCCGGCGCGAGGATCCGGTGGATCTTGCCGAAATATTGCGCGAACCGGCGCACGCCCACATGCTCGAACATGCCCACGCTCGCGATCTTGTCGAAGGCGACCTCGTCCGGCAGGTCGGCGTAGTCGCGCAACTCGACGGCGACGCGTCCGTCGAGTCCGCGCCGCGCGATCTCCGTGGCCACGTGGTCGTGCTGGTTCTGCGACAGCGTGATCCCGTGTGCGGCGACGCCATACCGCTCGGCCGCGTGGAACAGGAGGGCGCCCCACCCGCAGCCGATGTCGAGGAAGCGCTCGCCCGGCGCGAGCCGCAGCTTGCGGCAGATGTGGTCGAGTTTCGCCAGCTGCGCGGCTTCGAGCGAATCCGAGTCCGCGCGGAAGTAGGCGCACGAGTACACCATCCGCGGATCGAGCCACAACCGGTAGAACGCGTTCGACACGTCGTAGTGGTGGGCGATGTTGCGGCGACTGCTGCGTTGCTGGTGCAGGAAGAGTTTCCACTTCGTGCGCGCGCGGTCGCGGCCATGCGACACCGCGCCCACCATCGACTCGACGATCGCCAGGATGCGTTCGGCGCTCCCGGTGAAGTCGAGGTCGCCGTGCACGTAGGCCCGCGCGAGCGATCCCATGGCGGGCGACGAGAGCGCACGCAGGCCCTTCCACGACCGCGCGATGATCTCGACGGCGGGCGTCGTGGAGAGCGGCACCCGCGCGCCGTCCGGAAGCACCAGCGTGACCGGAAGTTCGCGACCGCCATACCGGTCCGCGATGATTCGTTGCAGGGCTGCGGCCATCGGACCTCCTGGCACGGTAAGAGGCGGACAACGTCCCTTGCGGCGGGGGGCTTCCTGGGTCCCGACGAAAATTCTAGCAAGACCTCGCCAACTGCGGGGATTTATGCGGTTTCGTCGCTTTGACAACCCGCGGGGGCACCCCTACCATCGGCGGACCCTCCTTCACGCGGACCGGCGCCTCCGCCCGCCGGTCCGCTGCCCATGTCCCTGTCCCGTTCCACGAGCGCACCGCCTCCCGCTTTCGACACCCGCCAGTTCCGCACGGCCCTAGCGCAGTTCGCGACCGGCGTGACGATCATCTGCACGCGTGCCGGCGACAAGAAGTACGCCGGCTTCACCGCCAACTCGTTCAATTCGGTCTCGCTCGAGCCGCCGCTCATCCTGTGGAGCCTCGCGCTCGATTCGGACAGTCTTCCCGCGTTCGAGGCGGCGCAACGGTACGCGGTGAATGTGCTCGCGGCCGACCAGATCGGCCTGGCCCGCCGCTTCTCGCGGCCGCATGCCGACCGCTTCGCGGGCGTGGAGTACCGGATGGGTTGGGCCGACGCGCCGCTGATCGAAGGCTGCGTGGCGTGGTTCGAATGCCGGCACCATGCGCACCAGCGCGCCGGCGACCACATGGTATTCATCGGCGAAGTGATCACCTGCGAACGCGCGCCGGGCAGCGGGCTCGTGTTCCACCATGGTCACTTCGCGACGACGGCGCCGCTCGCGGAGCCGTGACGCGCGACGTGCGTTGGTGCAGCGATCCGCCGGTGCTCCTGCCCGCGGCGGCCGCGCGGAACGCGGCGCCGGCCTGACGCCTGGCGCCCGGTGTCAGGCCGGCACGGCCGCCTTCGGTTTGCGTGCCTGGAACTCCGTCCACATGCGGCGGAATACCGGTCCGGGCCGGCCACCCGCGAACGGCTTGCCGTCCACCGTGGTGACCGCCAGCACTTCCTTGGTCGACGAGGACAGCCACATCTCGTCGGCGGAGAGCGCTTCCTCGCGCGACACGGGACGCACGGCGAACGGGATGCCGGCGTCCTGCGCGAACTCCATCGCCGCGTCGAACGTGATGCCGGGCAGGATCAGGTTGTCCTTGGGCGGGAAGAGAATCGTGCCGTCCCTGACGACCAGCACGTTGGAGGCCGACGCTTCGGTCAGGAACCCGTCGCGGAACATGACGGTCTCGATCGCACCCTGGTCGGCCGCCAGCTGGCGCATCAGCACGTTGCCCAGCAGCGAGATCGTCTTGAGGTCGCAGCGGTGCCACCGGTTGTCCTCGGCCGTGACGACGGCGACGCCCTGCTCGACCTGCTCGCGCGAAGGCGTGGCGAGCGGATTGCTCATCATGAACACCGTCGGCGTCACGCCCTTGGGAAACGTGTGGTCGCGCTTGGCCGCGCCGCGCGTGACCTGGAAATAGACGCCCTGGTTGGGGAACGGCTGGCGCGCGACGAGTTCCCGGACGATCGCCTCCCACTGCGCGTTCGAGTGGGGATTCGCGAGGCCGATGCCGTCGAGGCTGCGCTGCAGGCGCGCCAGATGGTGCGGCAGGCGAAAGGGCTCGCGGCCGTAGACGGGGATGAGTTCGTAGACGCCGTCGCCGTAGATGAAGCCGCGGTCGAGCACCGACACGTGCGCCTCCGCGAGGGGAACGAACTTGCCGTTGAGGTAGACGATCTGGTCGACGTCGGACATGCGCACTCCCCTTGTTTGCGGCGAACGTTTCAGCTCTTGCGGAACCACAGGCGCACGGTGTCCCACGCGCGGCCGAAGAGACTCGCCGGCGCAACGTCCTCGAGCGCGATCAGCGGGAATTCCGCGACCGGCCTGCCTTCCAGCGCGACCTTCACGGTGCCGACGCGCTGGGCGCGCGCGATCGGCGCGACGAGGGGTTCGACGGCCTGCATCGTGAGCTGCAGCTTGTCCGCCTTGCCCTTGGGCAGCGTCAGGTAGCGGTCGGCAAGAAAGCCGGCCGGGACCTCGGGCCGTTCGCCCTTCCACACCTTGAGCGCGGTCACCTGCTTGCCCGACTGGTAGAGCTGCACGGTGTCGAACGCCTGGAAGCCCCAGTTGAGGAGCTTCTGCGCCTCCGACGCACGCGCGGCGTCCGAGCTCGCGCCCAGCACGACGGCCAGCACGCGGCGATCGCCGCGCATCGCCGACGCGATGAGGCACCAGCCGGCGGCGTCGGTGTGGCCCGTCTTCACCCCGTCGACCGTCGGGTCCGTCCACAGGAGCCGGTTGCGGTTCGGCTGCGTGATGTTGTTGTAGCGGAATTCCTTCTGCGAATAGAGCGGGTAGTACTCGGGATAGTCGCGGATCACCGCCGCCGCGAGCCGCGCCATGTCGGCGGCGGTCGCGTAATGCTGCGGATTCGAGAGCCCGGTGGCGTTCGTGAAACGCGAATTGCTCATCCCGAGCCGCGCGCTTTCGGCATTCATGCGCGCGACGAAGGCCTCCTCGCTGCCTCCGACGAGTTCCGCGAGCGCGATCGACGCGTCGTTGCCCGACTGCACGATCATCCCGCGCAACAGTTCGTCCACCGACACGGCGCGGCGCGGCTCGATGAACATCCGCGACCCTTCGGCCTTCCACGCGCGTTCCGACACGTTGACCATCTGCGACGGCACGATCGTCTTCGCGCGGAGCGCGGCGAACACGATATACGCGGTCATCAGCTTGGTGAGCGACGCGGGATCCCGCCGCTCGTCGGCGCCGGACGCCGCGAGCGTCTGCCCGCTGGTGACGTCGACCACCGTCCACGCGGCGGCCGCCACCGACGGCGCGGGGATCGCGGGCGGTGGCGCCGCCAGCGGCGTCGACACCGCGGACTCGGGCGCAGCGCAGGCCCGGCCGCCGGAACCTGCGCGACGCCTGCCGGCGCCACGACGACGAGCGCGGCCGCGAAGAGCGCCGCGATGCACATGCGAATCCTGGAATGCGCCATGAGAACCAATGCCAAACGACGGATTATACGGCCGCCGACACGAGGGTCCGCGCATCCCGGCCGCCGCGCGCGGGACGGCTCAGGGCACGATGGACAGATAGCCGACGATTTCGCCGGTGCCGCGGTCGACCACCGCGACGAAGTCGCGATTGCGGGCCTTGACGGGAAGGTAGCCCAGGCTGCGTCCGGCGCCACGCTGCGCGGCGACGAATTCGCTCACGAGGTCGGAGGATTCCTTGTCGCGCTGGGCGAGCGTGACGAGCGCGCGCGCCGCCTTGGCCGCTGCCGGCATCGCCTGTGCGTACGGGAAGTACAGATGCGGCTGGTCGGCAACGTCCGGGCCCCCGGTCAGGCTGGCCGTGACGATCATGGCCGCTTCCGCGGAGTCGGCCGGCAGTCGCGCGGCGACCACGCGCGGCCCGTCGAGGGGCAGCGGACGGAACTGCGGATCCGCACGGGCCAGCGAATCCGCGTCGATGCCGTTGGCCGGTACCGTATGGAAGTAGTCGCCGTAGAACACCGTGTAGACCGGCCGCGCTTCGAACATCACCCAGCTGCCGTAGGCGAGCGCCGCGACCTGCAGCGTCACGATGACCGCGAGGTCGAAGCGCAGGCTCGGCTTCTTCGGGTCGAACACCAGCAGCGTGATCAGCGGCCCCAGCACGACGTCCACGCCGATCAGCAGCCGCAGCAGCACGGCACCTCCCATCGCGACGAAGTACGGCGCCGGGTACCAGAGCCATACGACCAGCGCGACGACGACCGTCGCGACGACTGCGCTGATTCCCAGGTGAATGGCGAAGGCCTGGTAGCGATTGAGCGATTGCAGCGTCATGGACACTCTTCCGGAAGGGGCATGGATTCAGGTGAACGCAAAATTCACGCCCGGGGTCCGGTTCGCGACGAGGTCCGCCAGCGCGCGCCCCGAACCGCATGCCATCGTCCAGCCCAGCGTGCCATGCCCGGTGTCGAGGAACAGGTTGGGGTAGCGCGTACGTCCGACCAGCGGGACGTTCGACGGCGTCGCGGGACGAAGGCCCGTCCAGAACCGGGGCGTCGCGCGGTCGCCCGCGTCCGGGAAGAGATCGAACGTGCGCTTGACCAGCGCCTCGCAGCGGACCGCGTTGAGTTCCAGGCCGTACCCCGACAGTTCGGCGGTGCCGGCGACGCGCAGGCGATCGCCCAACCGCGTGAACACGATCTTGGCCGCGATGTCCGTCAGCGACACGTGCGGCGCGCCGTGGTGGCCATCGATCGCGATGGTCGCCGAATAGCCCTTGGCCGGGTACACGAGGCAGGGAACCGAGAGCGGCGCGAGCAGGAACGGGCTGTAGCTGCCGAGTGCGACGACGTAGGCGTCCGCCCGGATCACGTCGACGGAGCCGTCCCGAGGGATGGGCCCGCCCCCTCCGGGGGCAGCGAGCGGAGCGAGCGTGGGGGTGGTCGCCCGTCCCGACGGGCCGTCCCGAGGGACGGGCCTGCCCCCACCGGGGGCAGCGAGCGGAGCGAGCGTGGGGGTGGTCGCTCGTCCCGATGGGCCGTCCCGAGGGACGGGCCTGCCCCCTCCGGGGGCAGCGAGCGGAGCGAGCGTGGGGGTGGTTCCCCCGCTCATGCAGCGCACGCCGGTGATCGCGCCACCCTCGTGCAGCAGCGCCGCCACCGTCGTCGCCCAGCGAAACGCGACCCCGCGCGCCGCGGCCATGCGCGCGAGCTCGGTCGTGAATCGCTGCGCGTCGCCGGATTCGTCGCTCGCCGTATAGATGCCACCGGCGAGCCGATCCCGGCAGGCGGCGAGCGCGGGCTCGATCGCCACGCACTCGGCGACGTTTTTCACGTCGCGATCGCATCCGAACTCGCGCATCAGCGCGGCAGCGGTTGCGCCCTGCTCGAGTTCCCCGGCGTCCGTGTAGAACGTGAGGATGCCGCGCGCCTGCCGGTCGTACTCGATGCCGGTCTCCTCGCGCAATGCGTTCAGGCAATCGCGCGAGTACAACGCGAGGTTGAGGCACTCGATCGTGTTGCGTCGCGTGCGCGAAGGCAGGCACTCGAGCAGGAACTGCAAACCCCAGCGCCACTGGCGCGGGTCGAGGCGCAACCGGAAGAGCAGCGGCGCATCCTCGCGACCGAGCCATTGCAGGATCTTCGCCGGCGCCGCCGGGTTCGCCCACGGTTCGGCGTACGACGCCGAGATCTGTCCGCCATTGGCGAACGACGTCTCCTGCGCCGGCGCGTCCTGCCGGTCGACGACCGTCACTTCGTGGCCGTCCTGCGCGAGATACCACGCGGCGGTGACGCCGACGACGCCGGCGCCCAGCACGGCGACGCGCATTACGGCGCCGGCTCGAGTTCCGCGATCGGGATGCAGCTGCAGAAGAGGTTGCGGTCGCCGTACACGTTGTCGACGCGCGCCACCGGCGGCCAGTACTTCGCCCCCTTCTGCGCGACCGTCGGCCACGCGGCGGACAGGCGCGTGTACGGATGCGGCCACTCGTCGGCGGTGACGGTCGCGGCCGTGTGCGGCGCGTGCTTCAGCGGATTGTCGGCGCGGTCCATCCGGCCTTCCTCGATCGCCCGGATCTCCGCGCGGATCGCGATCATCGCGTCGATGAAGCGATCGAGTTCCGCCTTCGGCTCCGATTCGGTGGGTTCCACCATCAGCGTCCCCGCGACGGGGAAACTCATCGTCGGCGCGTGGAATCCGTAGTCGATCAGGCGCTTCGCGACGTCCTCCGCCTCGACGGCCGACGTCGCCTTGAGCGGGCGCAGGTCGAGAATGCATTCGTGCGCGACGAGGCTCTTCGGTCCCGTGAACAGGATCGGGTAGTGCGGCGCGAGCCGGCGCGCGATGTAGTTGGCGGCGAGGATCGCGCTCTCGGTGGCCGCTCGCAGTCCTTCGCCGCCCATCATCGTCACGTACATCCATGAGATGGGCAGGATCGACGCGCTGCCGTACGGGGCCGCGGAGACGGCATTGAATCCCGCCGATGCGGCCGCGGTGGCGACGGACGGCGATGGCGCGGGAGCGGACGGCGGCAACGCGAAGTGCCCCGGCAGATAGGGCGCGAGATGCGCCTTCACCGCGACCGGCCCGACACCCGGGCCGCCGCCGCCGTGCGGAATGCAGAACGTCTTGTGCAGGTTCAGGTGCGACACGTCGGCGCCGAAATGCCCGGGCCCGGCGAGGCCCACCAGCGCATTGAGGTTCGCGCCGTCGACGTAGACCTGCCCGCCGTGCGCGTGCACGATCTCGCAGATGCGCCGGATGCCCGCCTCGAACACGCCGTGCGTCGACGGGTACGTGACCATGATCGCGGCCAGCGCGCCCGCATGCGCGACGGCCTTCGCCTCGAGGTCGGCCAGGTCGACGTTGCCCGCCTCGTCGCACGCGACGACGATCACCTGCATGCCGGCCATCTGCGCCGACGCGGGATTGGTCCCGTGCGCGGACGCCGGGATCAGGCAGACGTTGCGGTGGGCCTCGCCGCGGCTTGCATGCCACGCACGGATCGCGAGCAGCCCCGCGTATTCGCCCTGCGATCCGGCGTTGGGCTGCAACGACACCGCGTCGTAGCCGGTGCACGCGCACAGCATGCGTTCGAGTTCGTCGATCATCCGGCGATAGCCGGCGGCCTGGTCGGCCGGCGCGAACGGATGCAGCGCGCCGAACGCGGGCCAGGTCACGGGAATCATCTCGGACGTCGCGTTGAGCTTCATCGTGCATGAGCCCAGCGGGATCATCGCGCGATCGAGCGCGAGGTCGCGATCCGAGAGCCGGCGCAGGTAGCGCAGCATCTCGGTCTCGCTGTGGTAGCGCTGGAACACCGGATGCGTGAGGAACGCCGACGTGCGCGCGAGCGACGGCGGGAGCGCGTCGGACACGTTGTCCGCGAGCGCCGCGACGCCGACCGGCGGCGCCTTGCCGGCGAAGATCGCGAACAGGCGGTCGACGTCCTCGCGCGTCGTCGTCTCGTCGAACGCGAGGCCGAGCGTCGCCGCGTCGATGCGCCGGAAATTGACGCCCTGCGCGACGCCCGCGTCGAGAATGCGCTGCGTCCGGTCGCCAGTCGTGACGGCGATCGTGTCGAAGAACGCGCGCGTGGGCACCGCAAAACCCAGCTGCTCCAAGCCCGCCTTCGCGATCGCGGCGAGCCGGTGCGTCCGGCGCGCGATGCGCGTCAGGCCTTCCGGCCCGTGATACACCGCGTACATGCCGGCGATCACCGCGAGCAGCACCTGCGCCGTGCAGATGTTCGACGTCGCCTTCTCGCGCCGGATGTGCTGTTCGCGCGTCTGGAGCGCGAGACGGTAGGCGGCGTTGCCCTGCACGTCGACGGTGACACCGACCAGGCGTCCGGGCAGCGAGCGCTTGAACTCGTCGCGCGTCGCCATGTAGCCGGCGTGCGGCCCGCCGTAGCCCATCGGCACGCCGAAGCGCTGCGTCGAGCCCACCACGGCGTCCGCGCCCCACTCGCCGGGTGGCGTGAGGACCGTGAGCGCGAGGATGTCGGCGGCGACGATCACGAGCGCCCCTTGCGCGTGCAGCGCGTCGGCGAGCGCGCGGTCGTCGCGCACGTCGCCGTTGGCGCCCGGGTATTGCAGCAGCGCGGCGAACGCATCGGCATTCGCCGCCTCGCTCGCCGGACCGACGACGACCGTCACGCCGAGCGGTGCGGCGCGCGTGCGCACGACGTCCAGCGTCTGCGGGAATACGTCATCCGCGACGAAGAAGCGGCGGCTCGCGCTCCGGCCGACGCGCAGCGCCAGCGCCATCGCCTCGGCGGCCGCGGTGGCCTCGTCGAGCATCGACGCGTTGGCGATCGCCATCGCCGGTCAGGTCGCAGACCATCGTCTGGAAATTGACGAGCGCCTCGAGGCGCCCCTGCGAGATCTCGGGCTGATAGGGCGTGTACGCGGTGTACCACGCCGGGTTCTCGAGGATGTTGCGCAGGATGACGCCGGGCGTGTGCGTGCCGTAGTAGCCGAGGCCGATGTACGACTTCAGCGCGCGGTTGTCCGCCGCGATGGCGGCGAGCCGCGCGAGTGCGTCCGCTTCCGTCGCGGGACCGGGCAGCGCCAGCGGCACCCGCTCGCGGATGCTGTCGGGGACGATCGCGTCGATCAGCGCCGCGCGCGTCGGATAGCCCAGCACGGCGAGCATCGCCTGCTGGTCGTCCGGCGTCGTGCCGATGTGGCGCGCGGCGAACTCCGCGCGGTCCTCGAGGGCGGCGAGGCTGTCGGCCGCCGGTGGCAGTGCATTCATCAGTCGTCGTCTCCGCGCGTGGGCGCCAAGGCCGGCGGACGCGAGGGTCCGCCGCACCGGTGTTCGGGTCAGGCTTCGCCGATCAGCTTTTCGTAGGCGGATGCGTCGAGCATCGTCGCGAGCGCAGCGGCGTTCGCGGGCTTCACGCGGAACAGCCACGCCGTGTAGGCATCGGCATTGACCGATTCCGGCGACCCGGTGACGTCCGCATTCACCGCGACCACCTCGCCGGCGATGGGCGCGTACACATCGCTCGCGGCCTTCACCGACTCGACGACCGCGCAGGCTTCGCCTTCCTTGAGCGTGCGGCCGATCGCCGGCAACTCGATGAAGACCAGGTCGCCCAGCGCCGCCTGCGCATGATCGGTGATGCCGATGGTCACGGTGCCGTCGCCTTCGGTGCGCATCCATTCGTGGCTGTCGGCGTACTTGAGTCCTGCGGGAACGTTCATTTCATCGGCTCCGGGATGGTGGGTTGACGTGCAGCAGAAATCGAAAGCAACCGGTCATGCGTTGACCGTGTCGACGCAGCAGGACCGCGCTCACGCCACGAGCGCCTTGCCGTTGCGCGCGAACGGCGGCTTCACGACGCGCGCCGCCAGTTCCTTGTCGCGCACCGCGACGCGCACCGTGTCGCCCAGCCCGACCGCGGCCGGCACGCGCGCGAGCGCGATCGATTTGCCGAGCGTCGGGCTGAACGTCCCGCTCGTGATCTCGCCGTCGCCGTGGCCCGTGAGCACGCGCTGGTGCGCGCGCAGCACGCCGCCGGCGTCCACCAGCAGCAGCCCGACCTGCTTCTTCGCCGGCGGCGCAGCGACGAGCGCAGCCTTGCCGACGAAGTCGCGGGGGCTCACGAGGTCCACCGTCCAGGCGAGGCCCGACACGAGCGGCGAGACGGACTCGTCCATGTCCTGACCATAGAGGTTCATCCCCGCTTCGAGGCGCAGCGTGTCGCGCGCGCCCAGGCCGCAGGGCTGCACGCCGGCGGCGGCGAGCGCACGCCACGTGGCCTCCGCGCGCGCGGCCGGCACCATCACCTCGAAGCCGTCCTCGCCCGTGTAGCCGGTGCGGGCGACGAACACGTCACCGTCGGCCGTCGGCACCACGCGCCCGAAGAAGGGCTTCATCGTCGCGGTGGCCGCTTCGCTGTCCGGCACGACCGCCCAGACTTTCGCGCGCGCGGCGGGACCCTGCACGGCGATCATCGCGAGATCGTCGCGCGGCGTCAGTTCGAGGTGCGGCGCGCGCTGCGCGATGAGACCGCGGAACCACGCGATGTCCTTGTCGGCGGTGCCCGCGTTCACGACGATCCGGAAGAAGTCCTCGCGCAGGAAGTACACGATAAGGTCGTCGAGGACGCCACCGTCGGGTCGGAGCAGGCACGAATAGAGCGCCTTGCCCGGTTCGGTCAGCTTGTCGACGTTGTTGGCGAGCGCATGGCGCAGGAAATCGCGGGCGCCGGCGCCGGTCAAGTCCACCGCGCGCATGTGCGACACGTCGAACATGCCGGCGTCCGTGCGCACCGCACGGTGCTCGTCGATCTGGGAGCCGTAGTTCACCGGCATGTCCCAGCCGCCGAAATCGACCATGCGCGCGCCGGACGCGCGATGCACGGCATGAAGGGGGGTTTGCTTTCCCATGCGCAATCTCCAGGTCGGGAACAAAGCGAAGCGGAGGCGAAGCGCCAATCCACCTCGCCCCGTCTGTCCTTTGTACCTGAGAGATTGGGACGGCGCATGATGCCTGCGCCGACCGGTGCCCCTTCGGTGGGTCGCCTCAAGGAAGCGGAATCCGCGACGACCCGTCGCGTGCCTGCAGGCACGGAACAGCCGTCACCGACCCACGATCCTCGCGACCGCTCTCCAGAGTGCGGTTGCGTTGCGTGCAGTCCTCTTTGCCTGAGCGGTTTCGGGATTACGCCTTCGGCGGCGCCGGCGGGTCGTCGACCTGCCGGCACACTCTCCTGCACGAACTTCGTCGATTCTACCGGTCCGGAGCGGAGCCGGTCAAAAAACCCTCGGGACGCGCCGGGCAGGGCTTGGACCGTGCCCCGCGACGAACCATCACTTCTTGAGCGTCAGGATCCACGTGACGAGTTCGTTGATGTCCTCGGCGGATACCGCGGCATTCGGCGGCATCGGGATCGGGCCCCAGACGCCCGTGCTGCCTTCCTTGACCTTCTTCGCGAGCGTCGCGACCGCGTTCTTGTCGGCCTTGTACTTGGCGGCGACGTCGCTGTACGCCGGCCCGACGAGTTTCTTGTCGATGGCGTGGCACGCGGCGCAGCCGTCTTTCTTCATCATCGCCTCGGCCTTCGCATTGTCGAGGACCGCGTGGGCCGCACCGGATGCGAACAACGCAACGCCGGCAAGGGAAACGAGGACTGCCTTCATGGAGACTCCGTGAACGTTGTAATGATGGGCGCGCCCGGCGACGACCGAACGCTCCGGACGGCCTTCCGCCGTCCGCACCGGGCGTGCGAGCCCGGGCGATTCTACCGGAGCGGCGCGACGCGACCGGCATGCGCGTTTCCGCCGCCGGGATCGTCCGCAACGCGCGTCGGTGCCGGCGGTTGCCTCACAGCGCGGCGAGGATCGCCTCCAGCGAATGCACGGGCGGCAGGCAGGCGGTGCCCGCGCAGACCCAGGCCGCCGCACCGGCCGGCGGCACCGTGCCTTTCGCCAGTGCAGGCGGGATATTGTCGACGCCGGACAGGTTGAACACCCTCGTGTCGGGCCGGTACCTGGCTTCCAGCGCGCGCTGCCACTGCGCGCAGGTGTCGGCCGCGCCGACGAGCAGCACCGACGCGGGGGGCGCCGCGAGCGCCGCCAGCGCCGCGAGCATGCTCGAATGCCCGGCCGGCGATTCGGTGAGTCCCGGCGCGAAGGCCTCCACCGCGCGCCGGGCCGCGGCGACATAGCGCGCCTGCGCGCACAGGTGGCCGAACGCGACCAGTGCATGGGCCGCCACGCCGTTGCCTGCCGGCGTCGCGTTGTCGTGCCCGGGCTTGCCGCGGTGGAACAGGCGTTCGTGGTCGTGGCTCGTGAAGAAGAACCCGCCGCGCTCGCGGTCCTCGAAACGCTCGAGGAGCGCGTCCGCCAGCGCGCACGCCCATTCGAAGTCCTCGCGGCGGAACCGCGCCTGCATGAGTTCGAGCAACGCCGCGAGCAGGAACGCGTGATCGTCGAGATAGGCGTTGAGTTCGACGCGGTCGTCGCGGCGGGTCGCCAGGAGACGCCCGTCGCGCCACGCCGTGCGACGCAACGCGTCGGTGGCCGCGCAGGCGAAGTCCGCCCAGCGCGGCTCATCCTGCGCGCGCGCGGCGCGCGCCAGCCCGGCGATCGCCAGCGCGTTCCACGACGTGAGGATCTTGTCGTCGCGACCGGGCCGCACCCGCCGCTCCCGCGCCGCAAACAGTCCGGCGCGCGCGCCGACGAGCCGCGTCTGCGCGTCGGGCAACGAGATGGCGAGCCGCGCGGCCACGCGCTCGAGCGGCTCGGTCACGCGCAGGTTGTACGCGCGGCCCTCGAAATTCGGGGCGCGGTCCAGACCCCAGTACGGCGCCGCCACCGCGTACTCGTCCGCGTTCGTTGCCGCGCGTGCCTCCTCGGATGTCCACACGTAGAACCTGCCTTCGTGGCCCTCGCTGTCGGCGTCGAGGCTCGAATAGAACGCGCCATCCGGTGCGCGCATCTCGCGCACGAGCCAGCCCACGATGTCGCGTGCGACGTCCGCGTGGCGACGCTCGCCCGTGATGCGCGCCAGATCCGCATACAACCCGAGCAGCGGCCCGTTGTCGTAGAGCATCTTCTCGAAGTGCGGAATCGTCCATTCCGCATCCACCGAGTAGCGGCAGAACCCGCCGCCCAGCTGGTCGTGGATGCCGCCGTCCGCCATGTGGTCGAGCGTCGTGCGCGCAATCGCGAGCGCTTCCGCATCGCCCGAACGCGCATGGGCGCGCAGGCAGAAGTCGAGTTCGGCCGGATGCGGAAACTTGGGCGCGCTGCCGAAGCCGCCGTGGTGCGGATCGAACGAAAGCTTGAGTGCCGCCAGCGCCAGGTCCGGTGCGCCTTCCGGCAGCGGCGAATCGGCGCCGCCTGCGGGTTCGAGGCTGGCCATCGCCAGGGCCAGGCGCTCCCCCTGCTCCGCGAGACGGTCGCGCTGCTCGTGGTAGGCCGCCGCCACCTTCGGCAGCAGGTCGAGAAAGCCGGTGATCCCGTAGCGGCCGTGCTTCGGGAAGTACGTGCCGCCGAAGAACGGCTCGCCCTGCGGCGTCAGGAACATCGTGAGCGGCCAGCCGCCCGAGCGCCGCGTGAGCAGCGCGTGCGCGGTCTGGTAGATCTGGTCGAGGTCGGGGCGCTCCTCGCGATCCACCTTGATGTTGACGAACGACTCGTTCATCGCCGCGGCGACCGCCGGGTCCTCGAACGACTCGTGCGCCATCACGTGGCACCAGTGGCACGCCGAGTAGCCCACCGACAACAGGATCGGCTTGTCCTCCGCGCGCGCCCGCGCGAGCGCTTCCTCGCCCCAGGGGTACCAGTCGACCGGGTTGTCGGCGTGCTGCTGGAGGTAGGGGCTCGTCGCCCCGGCGAGTCGATTGGGCATGCGGCCATTCTATGCGCGATGTGGAGAACGTCTGCAAAAAGGCGTCCGTTGGGTCCGTGGCTGGCGTGCCGGCAGCGTTGCGCCTTTTGCAGCCGGCAGTGCAACTGCAATATCAGGCGGCCGCCTTGGGGCGGCCACGGCGGCGGCCGCCAAAAGAGCGTACTAAGAAACGAGTGTCGTGCCGCTGGCTGCGTGCTAGTCGTCGACGCTGCGAAATGCAACGCACAGCACCGCGGTCCGAAGGGGCATTCAGGTGACATACGCGCGCTACCGAACGGGGCGCGCAGCGCGCTTATGGAACGCCTTCCCGAGTGGGGCGAAGCCAAGGCGCGCAGCGCGCGTCCACGAGGGGTGGCGGGCCGCCGACTCGAATCCGCGTATATGACTCAGGCGGTCCAATGAGGCGGCGGCGCGCTTCGTGCTCTTGCCGCACGAAAACCGCCCGGCCGCCCGAAGGTTTTCGTGCTGACCAGATTCGAATCGTAAATGGGTCCAATGAACCGGGCCGCAATGCGGCCCGGTTCATTGGATCCATTTACGATTCGTCGAAACTCACTCTCTCGAAATCCCCGCCCCGCTGCAGGAGGCGCGTGAGCCGGAACTTGCGCTCCGGCCCGGTATCCATCGAGCGCAGCATGCGGCCGGGATTGAACGTTCGCGGCGGCACGATCATGCGTTGCCGGCTCGTTGTCGACGGCGCCGATCATCAGCGCCGGCATCGGCAGCTCTTCGGCGAACGCATGCGACGTCGGCCGGACCGCGACCGTGCGCGGCACGCCCGCGAAGATCGTCAGAACGAGCGAGAGTTCGCCGGGCGGATTGAACGCAACGCGCGTGACATAGGCGAGGCGCACGCGCTCGGCGTCGCGCACGACGAGCAACTGGTCGAGGAACCAGCGGTAGCGCGTGCTGTCGCGCCGGTTGAGCCGCGCCTCGCGCCACGCGTACTCGCCGCGCCAGCGCTCCCACGGCCAGTTGCGCTCCGCTTCTTCCTTGTAGCGATCGTAGTCCGTGAGCGCGCCCAGCGTCTGCAAGTGCTGCGCGCCCTGGAACGTCATGCGCCCGAGCGGGTCCTGCCGGTCGAACGTGCGGCCTCCGACGCGGAAATACGCGGCCGGCACGCCGCCGGCGGTCAGCTCGAGGTCCTCGTGCACGGCATCGGTGTCGCGCGCCGGGAGCTGGTACCACTTGCGGTCGAGGTGCGCGAGCAAGGCGCCGGAACCCTCGACCGACGTGTCGTGCCCGAGCTGCAGTTCGGCCGGATTGGAGCCGGCGGCGAGCCGCTTCATCCGCCCGCGCACGCTCGTCGCGAGCTTGCCGGGGTAGCCGTAGCGCATCGACGCGCCCGCATGGGGCGGTGCCACGCCGGCCAACCAGGCACCGACCGACGAATCGAGGTCCACCAGCATCACCGGGCCTTCGGTCTCGCGTTGCTGCGCATACGGAAACACCTTGCGCGCCCACTGGCCGAGCCAGCGGTCGGTGAGTTCGATCTGCCGCACCGACATCGAGCACGGGTCGGCCAGGCCGAGCAGCAGCGCGTGGCAATAGGTCGAATAGCATGAGACGCCCACCGCCTGCGGCTGCAGGTCGTCGGACACCGCGGTGACCGCGCAGTCCAGGAGTTCCGAAAGCCGGTAGTACGCGTGGAGTTCCTGCCACAGCGTCGGCGGCGCCACCCGCCGCGCGAGTCCGTGGACGATGACGAGCTGCTTGCCGACGTAGAGGCCGCGTTGCAGGAGCTTCGCCTTCACCCCCTGCAGATCGACGTCGCCTTCCAGCAGCGGCTTCAAGCACGCCGAATACTGCTCCCACAGTCCATGCCACAACGAGAGCGCCTGCTCGGCCGCGTCGGACTCGCGATCCGAGGCCGGCTGCGGCTTTCCGGCATAGCGCCGGGCGAGTTCGGTGTGCAGGTGCGCGACTTGCTCGCGCATCACTTCGGCGATGGTCGCGCGCTCGCGCGGCGCGAAATCGGCGGCGGAAAGGGCCAGCAACTGCCCGCGCACCGCCTCGTAGAGCGGGGTGACCGCGGTGATCAGCAGCGACTTCGCCCAGCGCTTCGCGCCGTCGGCGTCGGCGAACGCAAGCGACGGCACCGCATCCGGAGCGGTTTCGCCCTTGGCTGGCCTTGCGGCCTCTGAAGCGGTGTTTTGCATCCGTTCTCCGGCGATGCGAGCGAGCGTACCGGCGGTGCCGCAACGCGTCCTCGCGGGACCCGGTGGGTCGTCGGGCCGGCCCGGAAACCCCGGGCGGGGGCCGCGAGCGACCGCGGTCATGGTCGATTTGCTTATAGCACAAAGGGATGCCCCCCGTGCCGTACGGCGGACCGGGGCCGATGGATGGCGGCGCCGTCCCGGGCGGACGGTACGGCAACGCGAATATTCCACCGCCGACGGGTGGAATGTTCGGGCGCGGCTCACCGCGGATCCGCCTAACGTCGCACCAGGGCTTTCGGCGAACCCTTCCGGGACAACCCGGGGTTGGCCGCCAGTCCGCAAGGTTTCCTCCAACCCGCGAGGGCGCACCGGGAGGTCGGGCCAGGCGCGTCCGCCCACCCGGCACGGGACGCGCCCTCGCGGGGACTTTTTCGGAGGCGACCGAAGCGATCGGTCGAGCGAAAGGACATCGCGATGCCTGCTGCCCACGTGAACGCGTACGACTGCGCCCCGACCGTCGCGCGGCGCATGCGCCGGCGGGCGGTGGCCACGGCCGTCGTCGCCAGCGTGTACGTGATGCTGGCGCTCGCCGCGCCCTGGCTCGTCCGCTATGGCGCGGAGTTCACGCCGGCGGTCGTCGCGGCCACGCAGCCCGGCGCCGCGAACGCTGGCGCCCCGCTGCGCGACGGCGCCGGAGTACGGCCGCGCGTGCCCGGACGAGGACGGGTGGCTCGACTGACGCGGCGGGCGGCGCAACGGCACGCGCTCCGCTACACGAGCACGCGCTCGATGCCCCCGGCGTTGGCCTTCGCGACGTAGTCCGCCATCCAGTTGGGCCCGAGGATGCGCTGCGCGAGCTCGACGACGATGTAGTCGGCGTCGGTGCCGGCGTCGTCGGCAAAGCGCGACAGACCCTGCAGGCACGACGGGCAGGAGGTCAGCACCTTGACGTCGCCGCCAAAGCCGTCCGCCCGCAGCGCGCCGGCACCCTTGCGCATCTCCTCTTCCTTGCGGAACCGGATCTGTGTCGAGATGTCCGGTCGCGTGATCGCGAGCGTCCCGGACTCGCCGCAGCAGCGGTCGTTCAGCGCCACCTGGTCGCCCATCAGCGCGTTGACGACGGACAGCGGCGCGTACGACTTCATCGGCGTGTGGCAGGGGTCGTGGTACATGTAGCGCGTCCCCGTGATGCCTTCGAGATGCACGCCCTTCTCCATCAGGTATTCGTGGATGTCGAGCAGGCGGCAGCCCGGGAAGATCCGCTCGAACTCGTACTTCTGCAGCTGGTCCATGCACGTGCCGCACGACACGATGACCGTCTTGATGTCGAGATAGTTGAGCGTGTTCGCGACGCGGTGGAACAGCACGCGGTTGTCGGTCGAGATCCGCTGCCCTTCGTCGTGGTTGCCCGACGCCGTCTGCGGATAGCCGCAGCACAGATAACCGGGAGGCAGCACGGTCTGCGCGCCGACGTGGTAGAGCATCGCCTGCGTCGCGAGCCCCACGTTCGAGAACAGGCGCTCGGACCCGCAGCCGGGGAAGTAGAACACCGCATCCCCGTCGTCCGCCGGCCGCGCGGGATCGCGGATGATCGGCACGACCGTGTCGTCCTCGATGTCGAGCAGCGCGCGCGACGTGCGCGTGGGCAGCCCGCCCGGCATCGGCTTGTTGATGAAGTGGATGACCTGCGCCTTCAACGGCGCCCGGCCGAGACTCGGCGGCGGCCGCCGCGTCTGCGCGCGCACGACGCCGGTCGACTTCGCGATGCGATACGCGAGCCGCTGCAGCTTGTAACCCCAGTCGATCAGCAGCGTCTTCGCGACCTTGACGGTGGCCGGGTCCTTCACGTTGAGGAAGAACATCGACGCGGCGGTGCCGGCGTTGAACTTCTTGTGGCCGCCGCGGCGCAACAGGTTGCGCATCGCGATGGACACGTCGCCGAAGTCGATGTCGACCGGGCACGGGTTCGCGCACTTGTGGCACACCGTGCAGTGCGCGGCCACGTCGTCGAACTCGTCGAAGTGGCGCAGGCTCACGCCGCGGCGCGTCTGTTCCTCGTACAGGAACGCCTCGATCAGCAGCGACGTCGCCAGGATCTTGTTGCGCGGGCTGTAGAGCAGATTCGCGCGCGGCACGTGCGTCGCGCACACCGGCTTGCACTTGCCGCAGCGCAGGCAATCCTTGATCGATTCCGCGACGCTGCCGATGTCGCTCTGCTCGAGGATCAGGCTCTCGTGCCCGATCAGCGAGAAGCTCGGCGTATACGCGTCGGAGAGGTCGGCCGGCCGCGCGGGGTCGCGCAGCAGCTTGCCGCGATTGAACCGGCCCTCCGGATCGATCCTCCGCTTGTACTCCGCGAAGGGCGCCAATTCCCCGTCGGTCAGGAACTCGAGCTTCGTGATGCCGATGCCGTGCTCGCCCGAGATCACGCCGCCCAGGCTTCGCGCAAGCGCCATGATGCGCGCGACCGCGGCATTCGCCTCGCGCAGCATCCGGTAGTCGTCGGAATTGACCGGCAGGTTCGTATGCACGTTGCCGTCGCCCGCATGCATGTGCAGCGCGACGAACACGCGGCTGCGCAGCACGCGCGCGTGGATCTCGGAGAGCCGCTTCATGACGGGTGCGAAGGCGAGGCCCGCGAAGATCTCCTCGAGCGGCGCACGCAGCTCCCGCTTCCACGACACGACGACCGAGTGGTCCTGCAGCGCGCCGAACGTCGCGTCGATCCGGTCGAGCAGGTCCTGCCAGCGCGCGCGCGCCGCGGCGACGAGCTCGCGCGCCTCGTCCACCTTCGCGTCGACGATCTCCTGCGGCGGCCGCGTCTCGCTGTCGGGCGGCCACGCATGCGCGAGCAGCGGGCTCTCCAGGAACGACGCGAGTTCGTCCGCGAGCTCGAGCTTGTTGCGGATCGACAGCTCGATGTTGATGCGCTCGATGCCGTCCGTGTAGTCGCCCAGGCGCGGCAACGGGATGACGACGTCCTCGTTGATCTTGAACGCGTTCGTGTGCTTGGCGATCGCGGCGGTGCGCGAACGGTCGAGCCAGAACTTCCTGCGTGCCTCGGCGGCGACCGCGACGAAGCCCTCGGCACCGCGCGCGTTGGCGATCCGGACGACCTCGGAGGCGGCCTTGGCCACGGCGTTGTCGTCGTCGCCGACGATGTCGCCCAGCAGCACCATCTTCGGCCGGCCGTGGCGCTTGGCCTTCGTCGCGTAACCCACGGCCTTCACGTAGCGCTCGTCGAGGTGCTCGAGGCCCGCGAGCAGCACGCGCGCCGCGCCGGCCTTGGGCAGCGCGTCGAGGTAGTCCTTGATCTCGACGATCGCCGGGGTGGAATCGCGCACCTGCCCGAAGAACTCGAGGCACACGGTGCGGATCGCGGGCGGCATCCGGTGCAGGACGAAGCGCGCGCTGGTGATGAGGCCGTCGCAGCCTTCCTTCTGGATGCCCGGCAGGCCCGCCAGGAACTTGTCGGTGACGTCCTTGCCGAGGCCCGCCTTGCGGAACGCGGTGCCCGGAACGACCAGCGTCTCCTCGCGCGCGACGCGTCTTGCCGTCGGCGGCGAACCACCGGCACTGGAACGTCGCGTGCTCGGCGTCGTGGATCTTGCCGAGGTTGTGGTCGAGGCGCGTGACCTCGAGCCACTCCGCTGCCGGCGTCACCATCCGCCACGACACGAGGTTGTCGAGCGCGGTGCCCCACAGCACCGCCTTCTTGCCGCCCGCGTTCATCGCGACATTGCCGCCGATGCACGACGCGTCGGCGGACGTCGGATCGACCGCGAACACGAGCCCTTCGCGCTCCGCCGCGTCCATCACGCGGCGCGTGACCACGCCGGCGCCGGCGTCGATCGTCGCGACCGGCGCGGCGTGCCCGGGCAGCATCAAGGGCTCCACGGGCGACAAGCCGCTCGAGCTTCTCCGTGTTGATGACGGCCGAGCGCGCGTCGAGCGGGATCGCGCCGCCGGTGTAGCCGGTGCCGCCGCCGCGCGGGATGATCGTCAGGCCGAGCTCGATGCAGCCCTCGACCAGGCCGCGCACTTCCTCCTCGGTATCGGGATGAAGCACGACGAACGGATACTCGACGCGCCAGTCGGTCGCGTCCGTCACGTGCGAGACGCGCGCCAATCCGTCGAACGCGATGTTGTCGCGATGGGTGTGGCGCGCGAGCACCCGCCGCGTGCGGCGGCGCAGGTCGGCCGTCGCGGCGAAGGAGGCCGCAAACCGGTCGACGGCGGCGTTCGCGCTCGCGACGAGCCGGGCCACCTTGTCGTCGCGCCCGGGGTCGCCGGCGGACGCCTCGCGACGGCGCTTCTCGATTTCGGACAGGCGGTGGCGCAGCGCGTCGACGAGCAGCGCCTGCCGCTTCGGATTGTCGAGCAGGTCGTCCTGCAGGTAGGGATTGCGCTCGACCACCCAGATGTCGCCCAGCACTTCGAACAGCATGCGGGCGGAGCGGCCGGTACGGCGTTCGCCGCGCAGTTCGTCGAGGAGCTGCCACATGTCGGCACCCAGGAGCCGGATGACGATCTCGCGGTCCGAGTACGACGTGTAGTTGTACGGGATCTCGCGCAGGCGCGGAGCGTCCGCGCGGGTGGCGGGCGCTTCGACGAAGGCGTCGGTGACGGTGTTCATTTCGACCTAGTCTACCGCAGTGCAACAAGACCCGGCAGGCGCGGGATCAAGGAGAGGTTCGCCGCATGTAGGACAAACGCAGCGCTCGTTTCGCGCCAAAGCGGAATGCCCGCCCAGGGCCGAAAGCCCTACGCTCGACGAGAGTGGCCGCAATGCGATCCACGGGTCGCAAGGCATCGGGTGGATCCATCGGGCCGATCGATCCTGACAACCGATCCCGACGATCCCTCGCGACGACTCCCGCACGCGTTCGACCGGCGCCAGCAGGCTTCAACGCCGGCCTTCGACACCGGATTTCAATACTGCCTTCAAGACTGGACTCCCCGATGCATTCGCAACCGTTTCGATTCAAGCGCCTGACGCAGGTCCTGACCGTCGGCCTGGCCGCATGGGCCAGCGTGGCCACGGCCGGCATCGTCGAGGTCGTCGAGTTCTACCGCCCGTCGGTCGACCACTACTTCGTCACCGCGAACGCCGATGAGATCGGAAAGCTCGACTCGGGCTTCTTCGTCGGATGGCAGCGCACCGGGCAGACCTTCCAGGCGCTGGATTCTGCCGACACGTCGCCCGGCGCGCTTCCGGTGTGCCGGTTCTACGGCAGCCCCGACGCGGGTCTCGACTCGCACTTCTATTCGGCCTCCGCGGCCGAATGCGCGGACGTGAAGGTGAAATTCCCGACCGCATGGATATTCGAGAGCGCGAACGTGTTCCAGATCTACCTGCCGAACGCGGCCACCGGACAATGCCCGGCGAACACGATGCCCGTCTACCGCAGCTGGAACCAGCGCAGCGACTCCAATCACCGCTACACGACCAACACGGCGACACTCGACGCGATGGTCGCCAACGGCGGCGTCGCCGAAGGCTACGGATCGCCGCCGCATCCGGTCGCGATGTGCGCGCCGATCCCGCCGAGCGCGCTGCCGCCCGCGTGCACGGTGCTCGCGAGCTCGACCTCGGCCACCGTCGGCACCAGCGTCCTGCTCACCGCCAACTGCAGCAATGCGCCGACGAGCTACGCGTGGTCGACCTGTGCGGCATCCGGACCCACCTGCACCGTGAGTTCCACCGTCGAAGGCACCGTGTCGTACACGCTGACCGCCTCCAACGCGAACGGCCCCGGCGTTCCGGCGTCGATCGGCGTGCTGTGGACCATTCCGCCGCCGCCGCCGCCCACGGAGTCGAAGCCGGTATGCAGCCTCATCGTCACGGCGCAGGATCCGAACCCGCTCGTGAACTCGATCATCGTGCTCGAGTCCGCCTGCAGCAACGGTCCGGAGGCGTACCAGTGGACCAACTGCGTGAGCACGACGAACATCTGCCGCGTGCGCGGCAGCACGACCGGTGTGCAGACGTACTCGGTCACGGCAAGCAATGGCGGCGGGACCAGCGATCCGGGGGTTGCCAACGTCAACTGGGTCAGTTCCGCGTCGCCCGCACCCGGCCGCTGCGGCCTCTTTCCGACGGCGTTGTACACGGAGCTCGGCACGTCGAGCGTCACCGCGCACACGCTCTTCAGCGAGTCGCCCGCCTTCGCGTGGAACGGGGTGTGGGCGGTGCGCTTCACGGTGCCGTCCACGGCCGGCGGTGGCCAGACCGGTTACCTCGCGGTGGCCGAGTACGGCGCGCCGGCGACCTATCGCGAGATCACCGTGTCGCCTACCGCCTGCGACTTCCGTCCGACCGACGCGCAGGGCATTGCCGGACCGATCGGACGTGCGGGCAGCAACACCGCGTTCCTGCCGTTCACGATCGGCCAGGCCAGCCCGTCGCTGCCCGCGTTGACGGCCGGCGGGACGTACTACCTCAACGTGCGCAATTTCTATCCCGAAGACGGCTCGATCACGTGTCCGTCGGTGCCGGGGCGTTGCGACGCGTCGGCCGCGGTGAGCCTGCCGCGCTAGCGGGGCCTGTCCGCACGGGGCACGCCCCGTGCGGACGATCGCGAAGCGCGTAAAATGGCGCGCTTCGCCACTTCAGCGACGGCTGTTCCCATGATCGCGTCGATCCGAACCCGCGCCCTCACCGGCACCGCGCTGCTCGCGCTGCTGACCCTCGCCTACGCCGCGCCGGCCACCGACCCCGCGTACCTCGACGATCTCGGCAAGTGGCGCACCAAGGTCAACGCCAGCCTGACGCGCGAGCGCGGCTGGCTGTCGATCGTCACCCGCGACGAACTCGGGCCCGGCACCTACACGATGGGCGCAGCACCCGGCAGCCAGATCCTGCTGCCGAAGGCATTGGCACCCGCGCAGCTCGGCACCGTGACGGTCGGCCCCGACGGCGCGCGCCTGGCCCTTGCCAAGGGCGTCTCGATGCGCACCGTGGTCAGGGACGACGGCGGCGAGACCTTCACGACGCGCGACCTGCTGGGGGGCGAATCGCGGGTCGAGTGGGTGACGTCGGGCCGGCTCTCGCTGCAGTTCGTCAAGCGCGAGGACGGCAAGGTCGTCGTGCGCGCCGCGGACCGCGAATCGCCGCGGCGCTCGAATTTCGCCGGCCGCCTCTGGTACGAACCGAAGGCGGAGTTCGTCGTGCCGGCGCGCTTCATCCCGCGTCCGGACGGCGCGACGATTCCCATCGCGAACGTGCGCGGCGAGATCAGCTACGAGAAGGTCGCGGGCACCGTCGAGTTCACCGTCAACGGCCAGAAGATGTCGCTCGACGGCCTCGACGACGACGGCAACCTCTTCATCATCTTTCGCGACGGCACCAGCAACTCGACCACCTACCCGCCGGGGCGTTTCCTCGCGGTGGAAAAGCCGAAGGACGGCAAGTGGGTCGTCGACTTCAACAAGGCGTACAACCCGCCGTGCGCGTTCTCCGCGTACACGACGTGCCCGCTGCCGCCGCCGCAGAACTGGCTGAAGGGCGACGTCGCGGCCGGTGAGAAGTACGCCGGGCGCAAGTCCTGACGCGACGGTCCCGCGCGCGTTCGCGCAACGGGCTGCTTCACTTGCCCGCGTCGTCGGTGTTACGCGGCGGCGAATTCGCGATCGCGGCGGTCCAGGAGACGGTCAGCGTCCCGCCGGCGTCGGTGCTGGTCTTCGTCTTGGCCGGGATCGCGTAGTTCGCGTCCAGCGCGAAGTCCAGCGCCGGGTACTTGATCTGCACGGGGTTGTCGGTCTGGTCGCCAGGAAGGGTAGCGATCGAGTCCAGCTTGCCGAGCGTGGCGAGGAACGGCGCAGAACCGGTGCAATCGGCGTTCGATCCGGAACGCGTGACCATCAGCGGCGCCGCCGGGACGGCCAGCAGCATCCCCAGGCTGCCCTTCCTGGTATCTCCGGCGATCGAAAAGGCGCTGACCAGGCCTACGCCGGAGCCATCGGCCGCCTGCCGGTCGTAGGCGGCGGTTCCCGAGAGCTTCTCCGTGCACGTGCCCTGCGTGAACGAGCCGGACGCCGTGAGCGTGAGCGAGCTGTCCCTGGTCAGCGGACCGCCGCGCGGAATGTACTTCGGCACTTCGCCGGGGACCACGCGATGGCCTCCCACGTCCGCGCGCAGGCGGAAGGTGCCGGAGCCTTCCACCTTCCAGCCGGTCTTGCCGCCCGGATTGGTCCACACGTACTTGAGCGGGATCGACCACTCGGTAAGCTGCCGTGCGTTGCTCTTCACGCCGCGGACCTCGACCACCACGTCGCCGCTCGACCCGGGACCTTTCAGCGGCAGCGGCGCGACGATTTTCTCGGCCGACCACGTGTCGAGCGCAAGCGCGGTTCCGCCGACGGTGACCTTCGGCTCATCGGCGCCGAATTCCCCGACCAGCGTCAGCTTGTCCTTGTCTTCATCCACCTGCACGTAGCGGATGCTCGGGGCGAAGATGGGCGGTTTCGCCAATCCCGACGCGGCCGTCGCCTGCAGCATGCCCCCGGTCGCCTTGTCCGTCGCCAGTCCCTTCTTGGCCATGTCCTGCAACACGAGGTCGTAGGGAAACGCCCGCTGCGCAGGCGACTCCTTGGTCGGGTGCTGGTTGGCGCCCAGCATGCGGTCGACGAAGTAGGGGGCCGACTGGTAAGCGGCGCTCTTCGAAAGGGTTTCCGACCAACCGAGATAGACACCCGCGCCTTTGCGGAGAAACGCATTCGTGAATGGACTGTTTCTCCCGCTGTAACAGGCATTGATCAGCACCACGCTTGCGTTCGCGAAGCTCATGTAGGCATTCACGAAGCGGTAGGTGATGCCATAGCGCGTATCCCAGTCGCTGATTCCGGTGGAGACGCCCAGGATCTCGATTGTTTCCCCGTTCCGCGCCGTGTAATGCACGAGGCGCAACGCCGCGAGGTCTCCCGCAAATGCGTTTTCGCCCTCGTCATCCACCCGTGTCGACGACTGGATCGCGTACATCTTGCTTTCGGGCTCGCTCGGGTCGTCGACGCCGATTCGCCCGCCATGCGTGTTGATGTAGAAGAATCCGTCGCCGCTCGTGGTCTTGAGCGTGAAGAGCGAGGCTCGTCCCTCCAGGCCCGGGCGCACGGTCCAGCCCTTGCCCTGCAGGTAACCACGCATTTCATCGATGGGCCCCTGGCCCTCGAAGTTCGTCCCGAACGAGTGCAGCAGCCGCGCCTTCGCTTCCTTGGGCAACTCCGCGCCGCTCTTTGCGTCCAGAGCGTTGCGCAAGGCTACGGTCGACCTGGGCGAGGGTGCCCGGTTATCCGTCACCGCGTGCATCCGGCCGTCGGTGAATCGGCCCCACGCACTGATCGTTTCCACGTCGACGCCCGCCGCCTTGTACTCGGGCCGGGTGGCCATGAACGCCGCCACCGCCTGCACGAGCGGGAGCCCCGACACGCCCTGGCCGCTCAACTGCCGGGCGCGCTCCTCCACCGCGGCGATCGCCGACAGCCGCACGGCGACCGGATCGCCCGCCGACGCGACGCCCAGGGACAACGGGGCCAGCATGCCGTTGCCGTTGCTGTCCGCGGCGTTCACCGCGACGGTGCCGTGAACCGCGGTCGCCGGCGCGGACGCGGACGCCGTCAGGCGCAGGATGGCCGAGACGGCACCCGGCCCGCGGTCGACGGAGGCCGGCAACAGCTGCGCGGCAACGCCAGACGGCAGGCCCGACACGGTCAGCGAGACCGCGCCGCCGTACCCGTTGCGCGGGGTGACCGTGGCGTACATGTCGCGCGTCTCGCCTGGCAGCAGCAGCGCCGACGCGGCGGTAAGCGTCAGTTCGTACGTCGGCGCGGCACTGGCGGCGCACATCGCGACGCCCGAAGGTCCGTAGCCCTCGGCGACATAGCCCTTGGCCAGCATCGCGTCGCGCACCGCCGTGTCGGTGGTGTAGCGATGGTTGCTGTCCGCCCGCGTGTTCCACAGCCGATACACGGGATTCCAGCCGGGGCGGCAACTGCCCGTCGCGGCATCCGGCAGGCCCACGTGCATGACGCTCGGCGACTCATAGACGAAATTCGGGAACTTCGCGGCAACTTCGGCGCATTCGGCCGGCGACGCGGAGTAGAAGTGCGAGTCGCCCACCGCCGGCGGGATGTAGAACCGGCACACCGGGCTGGTGCCGTCGGCCGGTGCGTCGTACGCCTTGAAGCCCTGCCCGGTGCGCGACCACCCGGCGAACTTCCCGCTGTCGAGCGCCTCGATGTCGGCCGGCGACGCGCTGATGAAGTAGTGGTCGAGCGCCGCGTGGTAGAACTCGACGACGTCGACGAGCGTCGTTCTGCGCGGTCGCGCCCGTGCCGAAGGCAAGGGCCGCGCAACAGATCGCCAAGCGTGCAAACAATCGCATGTCGTCCCCTCGCAAAGTGCGCGTTGCCGGCGTTGCGATGGGCTCGCGCATAGCCCGAAGCGACCGTGGCAAACGGAATCCTAGCCGAATATCGTACTTGGAAGGATTGCTGTTTCCTCGGCTTCGGGCGAACCGGAGTTGGACACTTCCGCATCCAGCTCCCCGATCCGTTGGGCGGCCCGCGGCCTGCACGCGGCGGTCGGTTCTCTGCCGGAGGTTACCCGCCGTCGGTACGACGATAGCTCAGGCTCTCGGCCACGTGCGCGACGCAGACCTCGTCGGCTTCGGCGAGATCCGCGATCGTGCGCGCGACCTTCAGCACCCGGTGATACGCACGCGCCGAAAGCGCCATGCGGGTCATCGCTTTCTGCAGCAGCGCCTCGCCGGCGGCATCCGGCGCGCAATGCCGCGCGATTTCCGGCGGCGCGAGCCGCGCATTGGGCCGGCCCTGCCGCGCCATCTGGCGTGCGCGCCCGCGCACGACGCGCGCGCGGACGACCTCCGAAGTCTCGCCGGTCGCGGAGTCGCGCGCGCACGTCCGGGGACCCTGGACGTCGCCGGTGCGCAATGTCCCGGCGCAGCGCGAGCGCCGTCGCGTCGACGGCGGGCACGTCGAGGACGAGGTCGATCCGGTCGAGCAGCGGTCCCGACACGCGCGCGCGATAGCGTGCGATGCGATCCGGCGAGCACCTGCAGCGGCCGCGCGGGTCCCCGTGGAATCCGCAGGGGCAGGGGTTCATTGCCGCCACGAGCTGGAACTGCGCCGGAAAGGTGCTCTGCCGCGCGGCGCGCGAGATGTGGATCACGCCGGTCTCGAGCGGCTCGCGCAGCACTTCGAGCACGCGGCGGTCCCACTCGGGCAGTTCGTCCAGGAACAGCACGCCGTGATGCGCGAGGGAAATCTCGCCGGGGCGCGGATCGCTGCCGCCGCCGACCAGCGCGACGGCGCTCGCCGTGTGATGCGGCGCGCGGAACGGACGCCTGCCCCAGTCCGCGGCATGGAAGCGCCCCGCGATCGACGCCACCGCCGCCACCTCCAGCGCCTCGTCGTCCGACGGCGGCGGCAGCAGCGAGGGCAGCCGCTGCGCCAGCATCGACTTGCCCGTCCCCGGCGGCCCCGTGAACAGCAGCGAGTGCCCGCCCGTGGCGGCGATCTCCAGCGCGCGCTTCGCCTGCGCCTGGCCGCGCACATCGGCCAGGTCCTGCACGTGCCGCGCGGCGGTCGCCGGCGCCGCGATGGCTTCCGCGAGCGGCGTGCGCGCCATCAGGTGCGCACAGACCGCGAGCAGCGACGGTGCGCCGTAGACGGTGGCACCCTGCACCAGCGCCGCCTCCGCAGCGGAGGCCTCCGGCAGGATGAACGCACGGCGATCGCGGCAGGCGCAGCGGGCCATCGCGAGCGCGCCGCGCACGGCGCGCAACGCGCCGGTCAGCGCGAGCTCGCCGGCGAACTCGTAGCGTGCCAGTTCGTTGCCGGGGATCTGTCCGGTGGCCGCGAGAATGCCGAGCGCGATCGGCAGGTCGTAGCGTCCCGACTCCTTGGGCAGATCGGCGGGCGCCAGGTTGACGGTGATCTTGCGCGCGGGGAACTCGAACTGCGCGTTCTGCATGGCCGCGCGCACGCGATCCCGCGCCTCGCGGACCTCGGTGTCGGGCAGCCCCACCAGGTGGATGCCCGGCAGCCCGCCCGCGATGTGGACCTCGACGGTGACGAGCGGCGCGTCGACGCCGGCGAGCGCGCGGCTGTAGACGTTGGCGACCGGCATGCCCTTCTCCCGTGTAACCCGTCCTGCGTAACCCGTCCCGCTGCTAACCCGTCCCTGCCCGCTAGCCCGTCCCGGGCGATCCTCGCGCGGCCCGACGGGCCATCGCGCGAATCCTCCCCGAGCGTAGTCCGCGACAGCACCGGCCGTCGCTCGGCCATTGGGTCGAAGCGGGCGGGAGAGAACGTCAGGTCGCGCGCGGGACGGCGAACGGCGCCGGGGGTTCGCCGTCGCAGATGGCGCGCCCACATCTGTTCGTACGCCGCCTCGAGATGGCGGCAGAAGCGATCGGTGTCGAACAGCGGATGCGTATCGCGATGGCGGCCAAGCCGGTGGCGGATGTCGGCGAGCCGCGCGGGGTTGGTCGCGAGATCGGCGCCCAGCGCTTCGTACGCCGCGAGCGTCGACGGTGGCGAGTTCGGGCACGCCGATCGCGTGCAGCAGGCTGCCCGCCATGCGCGCGGCAAATGCCCCGCCGGAACACGTGAGGACGGGCAGGCCCATCCACAGCGCATCGCTCGCGGTCGCGCCGGCATTGAACGGCAGCGTGTCGAGGAAGAGGTCGGCGAGCGGCAGTCGCGCGAGGTGCGCGGGATAGCGAACACGCGGCGCGAACACGAGCCGCGCCGCGTCGATGCCGCGCGACCGCGCCTCGCGGCGCAGGTTGGCCTCGATCACCGGCGTGCCGGCGGTCAGCCAGAGCACGCTGCCCGCGCGGCGCGCGAGAAGCCGCATCCAGCATGTCGAACATCCGCGGCGACAATTTGTGCGCGCTGTTGAACACGGCGTAGACGAACCCGTCGGCCGGCAAGCCCAGCGCCGCCCGCGTGGGCGTCTGCCCGGCGTGCCGGTCGCGGTCGTTGGCCTGGAACACGTCGGGCAGGAGGACCACGTTCTCCGCGTAATGCGCACGCGCGTCCGGCGGAATCACGTACGCGTCGGCGATCAGGTAATCGATGAAGGGTGCGCCCATCGTGCCGGGATACCCGAGGTAGCTCACCTGCACGGGCGCCGCGCGTTGCGCGAAAACGCCGGTGCGCCCGTCGGCGGTGAAGCCGTTCAGGTCCACCGCCACGTCGATCTCCAGCGCGCGCAGCAAGTCCACGATTTCGCGATCGGTCCGCTCGCCGGCGTCGACGAAGCGAGGGAACGCGCGCTCGAGGCGCGCGCGCATCGGGTCGCGCGGTGTCGGCCGCAGCGCGACGGCGGTGACGTCGAAGCGGGACCTGTCGTGCGCCTCGAACACGCCCGCCATCAGGTAAGCCAGCGCGTGCTCGCAGAAGTCGGTCGACAGGTACGCGACTCGGAGTCGGTCGTGCGCACCGCGCGGAGCGGCGGCGACGGGGGACGGCGGCGACGGGCAACGCTCGCGGAGCCAGATGCGGGCGCAGGCCAGCTGGTCGCGCGGGTCGTCGGTCACATCGAGGAATGCGAACGGCGTGATCGCGCACTTGCCGGCCTTCACCTCCCGCAGCACGCGTTGCGCATCCGCGTCGAACGCCGACCAGTCGCAGCAGAAGCGTCGCGCGTGCAGCAGCGCGCCGGACGCGAGCGTCGTATCCGGCGCAAGCTGCAGCGCCCGCTCGAAGTCGGGAATCGCCTCGGCGTAGCGACCCACGCGAGCAAGGACGGACCCGCGGCCGACCCGCGCCTCGACGAACTGGGGCGCCGCCGCGAGTACCTGCGTGTACGCGGCGATCGCGTCGTCGTGCCGCGCCAGCGCGGCGAGCGTCGTCCCGCGATTGCACCGGGCCCGCACGTTGCCGGCGTCCTGCGCCAGCGCGCGGTCGTGGCATGCGAGCGCCTCCGCGTAGCGCTCGAGTTCATGCAGGAGCGCACCGCGACTGACATGCGCGTCGACGAGATCCGGCGCCAGCGCCAGGGCGCGGTCGTACTGTACGAGCGCGTCGTCGCGCCGCCCCAGCAACAGGAGCACGTTGGCCAAGTCCGACCGGGTGCCGGCGGCGTCGGGTGCGAGCGCGACGGCGCGCGCCAGGCACTCGTGCGCTTCGGCGAGTCGACCCTGCCGCGCGAGCACGACACCGAGCCATCGCCATGCGTCGGGAAACTGCGGCGCCGCCTGCAGCACCGCGCGATACAGCGACTCGGCGGCGGGCAGGTCGCCGGCTGCCGTGCAGCGCGTTCGCGCGCTCCCACGCTTCGGCGACGGTCATCGTCGCGGCCGGCCCACCGGTCGTGGACGAGGGTGGCGTGCGGGCGCCGGTCATGTATGCGCGCGCGGCACGGTCAAGGTCGGCCGCACCCGCGGCAAGGCATCGAACACGCCTGATCGATCAGGCGGGAGGGATCAGGCGGCGCTCGCCGTCTTCGGCAGCTTCGCCTCCAACTCGGTCACGCGCGCCTCGAGACGCTCGAGCTTCTCGCGCGTCTTCATCAGCACCGCGGCCTGCGTCTCGAATTCGGCGCGCGGCACGACATCGAGTCGCGTCAGGCCGCTTTGCAGCAGCGCCTTCACGTTCTTCTCGATGTCCTTCGCGGGACTCGCTTCGACGGCCTTGCCGATGCGCGCGGCGAGGTCGTCCAGGGTCTTGCTGTTGAAATTGAGCATTGCCTTCTCCGTCAGTGCGCTCGCGGGCAGCGGGCAAAGCGGCCCCGGGGCAAGGTCCGCGGCGTCGCCGCAAGCCCTGTCATTGCGATCAAGTCTAGCAAAGGGCGCGGACCCGTCCCGCTCATTCGTTCGTCCCTGGCGCGCAGGCGAAAGTCCCCGTTTCGGCCGGCGCCCCGCTTTGTGGCGCCGGGCCATTCTGGTGCACGAAAACGGTGCGAACGCCGGGACCTCCGCGAACCACTTAGGGGAAAAAACGTATGTATCTCGTTGTTTTTCCGTGTTTTTGTGCAGTGGCACACGAAATGCTGACTAGAACCCGGAAAGCTTCCCCTTTTAACCCACGAGGACTCCGCCATGAACCAGAAGCAACACCTTCGCAACTGCGCTGTCGCCGCGGCGCTCGCCGCGCTGTTCGCCGGGGGTGCGCTGGCCCAGACGCCCGCGCCGGCAGCGGCCCCTGCAGCTGCCCCGGCCGCCGCGCCGGAATCGGACTGGACGTTCACCGGCAACGTCGGGCTCTACAGCCAGTACGTGTTCCGCGGCATTTCGCAAACGAACGAAAAGCCTGCGCTCCAGGGTGGCTTCGACCTGGGCCACAAGAGCGGCTTCTACGTCGGCACGTGGGCATCGAACGTCTCGTGGCTGTCGGACGGCAACCCGGACGTCTCCGCGAGCCTCGAATGGGACTTCTACGGCGGCTACAAGCTCGCGCTGCCGGCGGACTTCACCGCCGACTTCGGCGTCCTCTACTACTGGTACCCGGGCACCTACCCGTCCGGCTACGTGAAGCCCAACACCACCGAGCTCTACGTCGGCGCTCACGTGGAAGTGGATCTCCGCCAAGTACAGCTACGCCGTCAGCGACACGTTCGGATTCCCCGAGTCCGATGGTTCCGACTACTGGGAAATCAACGCCTCGTACGACGTCGTCGACAAGGTCAACGACGCGATCGGCAAGGTCACGGTCTTCGGACACCTCGGCAAGCAGAAGTTCAAGAACAACGGCTTCTACGACTACGGCGACTGGAAGGTCGGCGTCTCGACCGAAGTCTACGGGCGTGACGGTCGGCATCTTCGGCACGGGCACCGACGCCGAGAGCGCCGCCTACACGAACCGCTTCGGCAAGGACACTTCCAACAGCCAGTTCGTCGGCTACATCCAAAAGACGTTCTGACGTTCGACCGCGCGGCGGCCCCTGGCCGTCGCGCCTTTGCGGGGGATTCATGAAACTCGTTACTGCGATCATCAAGCCGTTCAAGCTCGACGAGGTCCGCGAGGCCCTGTCGGCGATCGGCGTTCAGGGCATCACCGTCACCGAGGTGAAGGGCTTCGGCCGGCAGAAGGGCCACACGGAGCTCTACCGCGGCGCCGAATACGTCGTCGACTTCCTGCCGAAGGTGAAGATCGAGGCCGCGATCAAGGACGAACTCCTCGACCGCGTGATCGAAGCGATCGAAAAAGCCGCCAACACCGGGAAGATCGGTGACGGCAAGATCTTTGTCTTCGACCTGCTGCAGGTCGTGCGCATCCGTACCGGCGAGACCGGTCCGGACGCGCTGTAAAGGGAGCGACAATGAAAAAGATTCTCGTACTACTGGCCATGCTCGGCGCGCTCGGTCTTGCCGCGCCGGTGATGGCGCAGGACAAGGCAGCCCCGCGCCCGCCGCAACGGCGCCTGCTGCCGCACCCGCGGCGGCGCCGGCTGCCGCACCGGCCGCGGCACCTGCGGACGCCGCCGCACCCGCGGCGACGGCCACGCCCGCGCCGACGCCCAACAAGGGCGACGTCGCGTGGATGCTCGTCTGCACGGCGCTCGTGCTGATGATGAGCGTCCCCGCGCTGGCGCTGTTCTACGGCGGCATGGTGCGCTCGAAGAACGTGCTGTCGGTGCTGATGCAGGTGTTCGTCGTGTTCTCGCTGATCACCGTGCTGTGGTGCGTCTACGGCTACAGCATCGCGTTCACCGAGGGCAACGCGTACTTCGGCGGCCTCGATCGCCTGTTCCTCAAGGGGCTGTTCGATTCGTCCAAGGGCGAGTTCGCGATGGGCGCGACGTTCTCCAAGGGCGTCGTGATTCCCGAGATGCTGTTCGTCGCGTTCCAGGCGACGTTCGCGGCGATCACCGTGTGCCTCATCCTCGGTGCGTTCGCCGAGCGCGTGAAGTTCTCCGCGGTGCTGCTGTTCTCGGTGCTGTGGTTCACGTTCTCGTACCTGCCGATCGCGCACATGGTCTGGTTCTGGGCGGGTCCCGACGCGTACACGGCAGCCAGCGTCGTCGACGCGACGAACGCCAAGGCCGGTCTCATCTGGCAGTGGGGCGCGCTCGACTTCGCGGGCGGCACGGTCGTGCACATCAACGCCGGTATCGCGGGCATCGTCGGCGCCTACGTGATGGGCAAGCGCATCGGCTTCGGCAAGGAATCGATGGCGCCGGCCAACCTGCCGATGACGATGATGGGCGCATCGCTCCTGTGGTTCGGCTGGTTCGGCTTCAACGCGGGCTCCGCGCTGGAAGCGAACAACTCGGCGGTCCTCGCGTTCATGAACACGTTCCTGGCCACCGCCTGCGCCGTCCTGGCGTGGACGTTCGGCGAGTGGATGTTCAAGGGCAAGCCGTCGATGCTCGGCGCGGCGTCGGGTGCGGTCGCGGGTCTCGTCGCGATCACGCCGGCCGCCGGCAACGTCGGCATCCCCGGCGCGTTCGTGATCGGCACGCTGGCGGGCTTCGTCTGCCTGTGGGGCGTCAACGGCCTGAAGCACATGCTGAAGGTCGACGACACGCTCGACGTGTTCGGCGTGCACGCGGTCGGCGGCATCCTGGGTGCGCTGCTCACCGGCATCTTCGTGGCGCCCGACCTCGGCGGCCCCGGCTTCGTGACCGACTGGGTCACGGGAGCGACGGGCTACACGAGCTACGGCGAGCAGCTGCTGGTGCAGGCCAAGGCCGTCGGCCTGACCGTCGTATGGTCGGGCGTGGTCGCCTACATCTGCTACAAGATCGTCGACATGATCATCGGGCTGCGGGTTCCGGAAGAAGAGGAGCGCGAAGGCCTCGACATCACGGCCCACGGCGAGTCCGCCTATCGCTCCTAGGTTCATGTCGTACCCGGATACGCGCGGCCGGACTCTCTCCCCCGGTCGCGTGTAGGGCGGGGAACCCTCCTCCTCCCCGCAGTTTCTCCTCAGTGGCTTTTCGGGGCGCGCCCAACGCGCCCCGTTTTTTTTGCCGCGGGATCGATCGTTGGCGCCGGGCGGCGACCTGCGGTCGGGCGCGAACCGGGACCGATTCGGGGTTTAGAATCCCGATGTGATCTCGGTCGACTACTGCAGGCTGCTGGCGCGCTACAACCGCTGGATGAACGAGCGGATGTTCGCGGCCGCCGGCGAATTGTCCGACGCCGAACGCACGCTGGACCGCGGTGCGTTCTTCGGCTCGATCCACCGCACACTGAGTCACATCCTGTGGGGCGACCGCGTCTGGCTCGGCCGCTTCACCGGCGCCACGTTCAAGGGTGCCGCCTACGGCGCGGACACCTATGCGGACTTCGCGACGCTGCTCGCCGAACGCGAGCGCACCGATACCGCGATCCTCGACTGGACAGGCAGCCTCGACCCCGCGTGGCTCGCGGGGACGCTCGTCTATCGGGCGGCGTCGGACGGGCGTGAGCGCCGGCTCGCGGCGTGGATCGCCGCCACGCATCTGTTCCAGCACGCGACGCATCATCGCGGCCAGGTCACCACGCTCCTGAAGCAGGCCGGCCGCGATCCAGGCGTCACGGACCTGCCGTACCTGCCCGGCGTCGTACAGATCCTCGACTGACGACAATGAGGGTCAGACTCGAATTGAAGTAGTTTCTCAATTCGAGTCTGACCCTCATTGTCGCGCTACTTCGTCTTGCGCTTCGCGCGCGGATGCGCGGCGTCGTAGACCTTCGCCAGCGCCTGGAAGTCGAGATGCGTGTACACCTGCGTGCTCGCGATCGATGCATGACCCAGCATCTCCTGCACGGCGCGCAGGTCGCCGGAGGACTGCAGCACGTGCGACGCGAACGAATGCCGAAGCATGTGCGGATGCACGTGGCGTGCAAGCCCGCGCTCGATCGCCCACGCGGCCAGCCGGCGTTCGATCGTGCGCGGCGAAATGCGCCGTCCGGTCGCCCCGACGAAGAGCGCCCGGTCCCCGCCGTCGGGCAGCTTTGCCCGCTGCACGAGCCACGTCGCTATCGCGTCGCGCGCCGCGGCGCCGACCGGCACCACGCGCTCCTTCGACCCCTTGCCCCAGACGCGAACCTCGCCCGTCGCGAGATCCACGCCTTCGATGTCCAGTCCGGCAAGTTCGGACAGCCGCAATCCCGACGAATAGGCGAGCTCGAACATCGCGCGATCGCGCACGGTCAGCGGCTCGTCGCCCTCGATGGCGACGAGCCGCACCGCTTCGTCCGGCGACAGCGCCGAGGGCAGGCGCTTCGGCGACTTCGGGGCCTTGAGCCCCGCGCACGGATCGTCGCCGAGCGACCGGTCGCGTTCCAGCAGGAAGCGATAGAAGGAGCGCCACGCGGAGAGCATGCGCGCCAAGGTGCGTCCGGACAGTCCCTGCGCATGGAAAGTCGCGAGCGTCCGCGAGATCTCGGCACGCCGCAATTGCGGCAAGGGCGTCTCGCCGGCAGCGATGGCCAGGCGCGTGACGTCGTGCAGATAGGCGGCGCGCGTGTGCGCGGGTCGCGTCGCGAGATGCGTCGCGAAGGCCTCGACGAGCGACGCGTTGAGGGCGCCAGGTGGCCGGGGTGCGGGCGGTGCGGACGCGTGCTTCGCCACGGACATCGCCTGCGCCGCGCGGCTTACGACGCCGGCAGGAAGCGGGCGGTGGCGACGCTCGCGAGTTCGGCGAGGCGCATCTGGTAGAGCGTGCCCATGCCCGCATGGAAGCGCTCCGGATCGGGGCTGCCCAGCGCCAGCAGCCCGAAGGTCTGCGCGGTACGCAGCGGCAGGAACGCGAACGACTGCAGCATATCGCCGTCCTCGAACCACTCGCGCGACTCGAACGGCGCGACCGGACCGCAGTACGGCTGCCCGAGCTGGTCGGCGTAGTGGCGGATTTCCCCGGACGTCGCCGCGAGTTCGGGGAGGTAGGACTGCTCGGGCACCTTGCCCCACAGGCGCGCGGACACCTGCGGCACGCCGAAGTCTTCCTTGAGGCTGTGGTAGAGGACCGCGAGCGTGGTCTCGAGGTCCGGCGCGGCAAACAGCGCGAGCGTGGACCGGTGGACCTTTTCGCTGATCTGGTCGTTCTCGGTGCCATAGGTGACGAGCTCGCGGAACTTGGCTTCGAGTTCCTGGTTCTTCTCGCGCAGCGTCAGGATCTGCCGTTCGGCGATCGGGATCGCGTGGCCGCCATGCGGATGCGGCACGAAGATCTCCGCGATCATGTCCGCGTAATCCTCGAAGAAACTCGGATTCTGCTTCAGGTACTCGGCGACGGCCGCTGCGTCCATGCGTGTTGCCCCGCGTTGATGCTGTTGGTCATGGTCGGCGATGCACGGACCGTGTGCCCGGTGCTCGCCATTCAATTCGCAACTCGGTTGCAAGACCGGCTGCAAACTCAGTTGCGTGCCTCAGTTGCGTGCCTCAGTTGCGTGCCTCAGTTGCGATTCAATTGCGATTCAGTTGCGATTCAGTTGCGTGACGCCCTCGAACACGGTCACTGCGGGTCCCGTCATCAGCACCGGCGTTCCGGCACCGCTCCAGTGGATGCGCAAGTGGCCGCCATGGGTGTGCACGGTGACATCGGCATCGAGAAGCCCTCGCCGCACACCCGCGACCACGGCAGCGCAGGCGCCGGTCCCGCACGCGAGCGTTTCTCCGGCACCACGCTCCCACACGCGCAAGCGAATGGTAGCGCGATCGACCACCTGCATGTAACCGGCATTCACGCGATGCGGAAAACGCGGATGGTGCTCGATGGCCGGTCCCTGCGTCGTCACCGGTGCCGACTCGACATCGGGCACGACCTGGACCGCGTGCGGGTTACCCATCGACAGCACCGAGACTTCGATCGAGCGCCCGGCGACATCGAGCGTCTCGACCGGTGCGCCGGTGCCGCCGGTGAACGGCACGGCCTCCGCGGCGAACCGCGGCGCGCCCATGTCGACCGTCACCTCGCCATCCGGCTCGAGCCGCAGCACGATGAGGCCGTTCTTCGTTTCGACGCGCAGTTCGCGCTTGTCGGTCAACCCCTGGTCGCGTGCGAACACGACGAAGCAGCGCGCGCCGTTCCCGCAATGCTCCACTTCCTCGCCGCTGGAATTGAAGATGCGATACCGGAAGTCCGCGTCGCCCTGCGCGGGCTCGACCACCAGCACCTGGTCGCAGCCGATGCCGAAGTGCCGGTCCGCGAGCGCGCGCACGTCCGCGGGGGTCAGTGCGATCGGCTGCCGCACGCCGTCGAACACGACGAAGTCGTTGCCGAGCCCCTGCATCTTGGTGAACTTGAGCTTCATCGCGGCGCGCCGGCAACGGGCCACCGGATCTCGCCGGACCGCGAGAACGCAATGATGTCGCCGCCATTCATGGTGGCGGTGCCGGATACCGCATAACGAATCGGCTGCGCCGACCCGCCCGCACCTTCCGCGCGCCGGGCGATCGCCGCACCCGCCTGCAGCGCATCGGCGAGCGCCGCACGCGCGACGAGCGACGCCTTCGTGTCGCCGCGCGCGGGAAGGCGCACCGGCTGCGCGAGCCGCGCGGTGCCCACGAGCACATTCTCGATCCGTACCTCCGCGTCGATCGCGTCGACGGCGACTTCGCGGTCGTTCGGATTCGCGATGTCGACCAGGACGCTGAACTGCGCGTCGAGCGCGCTCCATCGTTCGATCGTCACGCGGTCGACGGTGACCTTCGGCGCCGCCAGCCGCGGCAGCGTCGTGCATGCGGCGACGGCGAGCACCGCCGCGCCGAGCGACGAGCGCGAACGCGCGCCGAGCGCGGCTCAGACATTGAAGCGGAAATGCATGACGTCGCCGTCGCGCACGACATAGTCCTTGCCCTCGAGGCGCATCTTGCCGGCGTCCTTCGCCCCGTGTTCGCCCTTGCACGCGAGGAAGTCGGCGTACGCGATGACCTCCGCGCGGATGAAACCCTTCTCGAAGTCGGTGTGGATCACCGCGGCCGCCTTGCGGCGCCGTGTCGCCGACGTGGATCGTCCACGCGCGCACTTCCTTCGGTCCGACGGTGAAATACGTCTGCAGACCGAGCAGCGCGTACGCCGCATGGATCACGCGGTCGAGCCCGGGCTCGGTGAGCCCCATGTCGTCCATGAACACCTGGCGGTCCTCGCCCGAGAGGTCGGCGATCTCCGCCTCCATCGATGCGCATACGGCGACCACCGGCGCGCCTTCGCGCTTCGCGTGCGCGGTCACGAGGTCGAGCAGCGGGTTGTCGTGGAAGCCGTGCTCGGCGACGTTCGCGACGTACATCGTCGGCTTCATCGTCAGCAGGAAGAACGGCCGCAGCACCTCGATGTCCTCGGGCGCGAGGTCCGCCGTCCGCGCCGGCCGCGCCTCGTTCAGCACGACCATCACCTTCTCGAGCGCCACGACGATCCGCGCGGCCTCCTTGTCGCCGCCGGAGCGCGCGACCTTCGTGTACTTCGCGAGCTGCTTGTCCGCGGCCGCCATGTCGGCGAGCGCCAGTTCGGTGTTGATCGTCTCGATGTCCGAGATCGGATTGATCTTGCCGGCCACGTGCACGACGTTGTCGTCCTCGAAGCAGCGGACGACGTGCGCGATCGCATCGGTCTCGCGGATGTTCGCGAGGAACTGGTTGCCGAGTCCCTCGCCCTTCGACGCGCCGGCGACGAGCCCGGCGATGTCGACGAACTCGACGACCGCCGGCATCACCCGCTCGGGCTTCTGGATCGCCGCAAGCGTCGCCAGGCGCGGATCGGGCACCTCGACGATGCCCACGTTCGGCTCGATCGTGCAGAACGGATAGTTCTCGGCGGCGATTCCCGCCTTGGTCAGCGCATTGAACAGCGTGGACTTGCCGACGTTCGGCAATCCGACGATGCCGCATTTGAGGCTCATTGGGAAACTTCCTTGGAAACGGGCCGCTGCGTCGGCCCGACTTCGGGCTAGTCGGGATTCCGTCGGTGTGGAGCGCCATCATCGCGCGCTCCATGTCGCCGGCGGCGATCGCCGGCCAGGCAGCGAGCGCGCGCGCGATGGCGCCGTCGATGAGCGCCGCGTCATCCGCGTGCGGCGGACATCAGTACGTAGTCGGCGACTTCCTGCTGCGTCAGTTCCGAGTCGCGCGGATGGCCGATGCCGATCCGCAGCCGCCAGAACTCCGGCGACCCGAGCTGCGCCTGGATGTCGCGCAGCCCGTTGTGTCCCGCGTGCCCGCCGCCGAACTTCATCTTCGCGTCGCCGGGTTTGAGGTCGAGCTCGTCGTGCACGACGAGGATCTCGGCGGGCGCGATCGCGTAGAAGCGCGCGAGGCCCGCGACCGTCCGGCCGGAGAGATTCATGAACGTCATCGGCTTCGCGAGTCGCAGATTGCCGGCCTTCGCGACGTCGCCGGCGAACTTCGACTCGCCGGCGAACGACGCCGACAGGCGCGCCGCGAGTTCGTCGGCGAACCAGAACCCGGCGTTGTGGCGCGTGCGCGCGTATTCGCGGCCCGGGTTTCCCAGTCCGGCGACCAAGCGGATCGGCATGCCCATGTTCGATGTCCGGTGGCGGAAACGAAAGAGGCCCGCGCTCTCCTGCGGGCCCCTTGCGCGATGCAGCCTTCGCGACGCCGCTTACTTCTTCTTGTCGTCCTTCTTGTCGCTGCTGATCTTGTCGGTCGTCGCCTTCGCGTCGGCTTCGGCCGAGGCGGCGGCAGACGCGGCCTTCGCGTCGGCGGCGGCAGCCGTTTCCTCTTCGGTCTCGACCTGCGCGCGCGGCACGACGGCCGTGGCGACGACGGGGTCGCTGCGACCGCGGGTCACGACGGTGACGCCTTCCGGCAGCTTGAGCGCGGACACGTGGATCGAGTGTCCGACGGCCAGCTCGGTCAGGTCGACCTCGAGGAACTTCGGCAGGTCCTTCGGCAGGCACGCGATGTCGAGGTCCGTCGTCACGTGGCTGACGATCGCGCCGTTCAGCTTCACCGCCGGCGAAATCTCGGCGTTGACGAAGTGCAGCGGCACCTTCATGTGGATCTTGCGGTTCGCTTCGACGCGCTGGAAGTCGACGTGCAGGATCTCGTTGCGGAACGGATGCATCTGCACGTCGCGCAGCAGCACCTGCAGCGCGGCGCCGTCGAGCTTCATCGTCAGGATCGACGAGTGGAACGTCTCGTTGCGCAGCGCGTGGAACAGCGCGTTGTGGTCGAGTTCGATCGGCGTCGGGGCGGCGGCGCCGCCGTAGACGATGCCGGGGGCCTTGCCGGCCCGGCGCATGCGGCGGGAGGCGCCGCGACCTTCGGTCGCGCGCGGGAATGCGGTGAATTCGATACTCATGGGAACTCCGGTTGTCTGCGGCCTTCCGTTACACAGCGCGCCAGTCGGAATCGCGCATTCAAATTCTAACTGGCCGCCGCACCCCGGTCGTCCGCCTCAAGTGGGGCCTCGATGGGCGACAACCGCCTTGGCGTACAGGGCGCTCCGCGAGGGAGGCCGCAAGGCGGGAAAGCCTTTGATTATAACCTGAAATCGTTCCGAAATCACCCAGCGCGCCAAGCGCCGTGATTCCGGCCCGTTTGGCGTCGGCATCGACCCGTTGACGCCCCTTCAGGCACCACGAATGGATGCGACGTCGCGGCCGCGCACTGCTCAATCGGTGAACAGCGACGACACCGATTCCTCGTTGGAGATCCGCGTCATCGTCTCGGCGAGCAACTGCGCGCACGACAGCTGGCGCACGCGCGGACACAGCTCGGCCTCGGCCGACAGCGGGATCGTGTCGGTCACGACCAGTTCGTCCAGGTCCGATACGGCGATGCGCGGCACCGCGCCGCCCGAGAGCACCGGATGCGTGCAGTACGCGACGACCTTGACCGCGCCGCGCTCCTTGAGCGCGGTCGCGGCCTTGCACAGCGTGTTCGCCGTGTCGACGATGTCGTCCATGATGACGCACGTGCGGCCCTCGACGTCGCCGATGATGTTCATCACCTCGGACACGTTGGCCTTCGGACGGCGCTTGTCGATGATCGCCAGGTCGGAGTCGAGGCGCTTCGCGATCGCCCGCGCGCGGACCACGCCGCCGACGTCGGGCGAGACGACCAGCAGATCCTGGTAGTTGCGCTTCCAGAGGTCGCCCAGCAGGATGGGCGTCGCGTAGATGTTGTCGACCGGGATGTTGAAGAATCCCTGGATCTGGTCGGCGTGCAGGTCCATCACCATCACGCGATCCACGCCGACGGTGGACAGCATGTCGGCGACGACCTTCGCGGTGATCGCGACGCGCGCCGAGCGCGGCCGGCGATCCTGCCGCGCATAGCCGAAGTAGGGGATCGCGGCCGTGATGCGCGCCGCCGACGCGCGCTTCAGCGCGTCGACCATCACCATGATCTCCATCAGGTGGTCGTTCGTCGGCACGCACGTCGACTGCAGGATGAACGCGTCGCGGCCGCGCACGTTCTCCATGCAGCTCGACCATCACCTCGCCGTCGGAGAACTTGCCGACGGCGCAGCGACCGAGGCTGATGTTCAGATGACGGCACACCGCCTCCGCGAGCTTGGGATTCGCGTTGCCCGCGAAGATGCGCATCCGTTCGAACGCCATGGTTCGGCTACCCTCGAAGTGATCGTTGCCGGAAAAAACGAATTCGAGTCTATCCGAAAACACAACGGAAAAAGCCGTCGCGGACGGACGGCCTTTGCGGTCGGGCAAGGGGATCGAAAATGGCTGGGGAGGTAGGGATCGAACCTACGAATGCCGGAATCAAAATCCGGTGCCTTACCACTTGGCGACTCCCCAGCAGAAACCTGAATTTCCGGGCTACCGCGTTTCCGGACTACCGCGCGAATCCCACGAGCGGATGGCGCGCGAGCGTGCGGGCGAGATGTCCTTCGAGGTGCGGCGCAAGGCCCTCGAGGGCGCGCCGCGCATCGTCTTCCCGCGCGAACGCCGCGAACACGCAGGCCCCCGAGCCCGTCATGCGCGCCTGTGGGGCCGCGCGTTTCAGTGCGCCGAGTGCATGCGCGACTTCCGGAAATCTCGCGAGCCGTGACGACTTCGAGGTCGTTGCGGCCATAACCCTCGGAAAAGACGTCTATTTTCGCCGACGGCGTCGAGCGTGTCAATTCCGGCGCGGCGAAAATGCCGGCGGTGGCCACGTGCACGCGCGGAACGACGAGCGCCAGCCACAGCGGCGGCAGCGTCACCGGCGCAAGAACATCGCCGATACCGCGGGCGATCGCGTTCTCGCCGCCCACGAAGAACGGCACGTCGGCGCCGAGGGTCGCGGCGATCTCCGCGAGCCGCGCGCGGGGCAGGTCGAGCGCCCACAGGCGATTGAGCGCCAGCAGCATGCTGGCCGCATCGGAGCTGCCGCCACCCAGGCCCGCGCCCTGCGGAATGCGCTTGGCAACGGTCACCGCCACCCCTTGCCGCGTTCCCGTCGCGCGTTTGAGCGCATGCGCCGCGCGCAGCGCCAGGTCGGACTCCGCCGGCACGCCGGGCACGTCGTTCGTGCGCAGCACGACATCGTCGGCAAGCCGTTCGAGCGTCAGCGTGTCCGCGAAATCCACCAACGCGAACAGCGACTCCAGCGTGTGATAGCCGTCCGGTCGCCGTCCCGTCACGTGCAGGAACAGGTTCACCTTCGCCGGCGCGGCGACGACGAGCGACGTCGGCGCTTGCACCGTCATCGCGCCTCCATCGACCAGCGGTCGACGACGATCCGGACTTCGACGGGCTCGCTGTCCGGATAGCGCATCACGAGCCGTCGCGGCCGCGGGGGCAGGCCTTCGTCGTACGCATAGACGATCTCCCAGCCCTGCTCGCGCAGCACCTGCGGCCGGCCGCCGGCGCCGCGCTCGATGTCGTAGGGGCCTTCACCGCTGGGCGCCGCCTGGATCCAGGCGGCGAGACCGCGCACGGGGATCGCGACGCCGAACACGTCGCGCGTCAGCGCGCTCCAGTCCGGATACGCGGCCGGGGGCTCGCCGGGGCGCTCGACGCGCACGCCGGCCGGATCGCCCTCCATCCGCGCCACGACCTGGCCCAAGGGCGTCGACACGTCGAAGCGATCGCGCGCGGGCGCGTGATCCCACGCGAAGTTCGCCGCGACGGCGTCGTTGCCGCGCCGGGCGGAGATGCGGCCCACGACGGCGAACGACGTCTCGATCTCGGCGCCTCGCCGCCCGCAGGCGCAGGCACGGTCGCGCAGCCGCCGGCCAGCACGATCGCCAGCGCCAGCGCCGTCGCCAGCACCGGGCCGGCGCCTCGCGCGCGAAGCAGCGCGCGCCGCGCGCCGCGCGGCGACGCGGTCCGCGACGCGAGGATCACCGCGCCAGGCGGCGCACGGTCTCGAGCAGAATCGGATTGTCGGGCGTGGACTTCAACTGCGCCTGCCAGACTTCCCGCGCGCGGTCATGCTCGCCCTTCGCCCACAGCACTTCGCCCAGGTGCGCGGCGATCTCCGCGTCCGGCCGCTCCTTCATCGCGCGGCGCAGGTAGGTCTCGGCCTCGCCGTAGCGGCCGAGCCGGAAGAGCGCCCACCCCATGCTGTCGAGGATGAAGGGGTCGTCCGGCGAGAGCTTGTGCGCGCGCTCGATGAGTTCGAACCCTTCCTGCGTGCGCGTCGTGCGATCCACGAGCGTGTAGCCCAATCCGTTGAGCGCCTGCGCGTCGTCCGGCTTCAGCGCCACCACGCGGCGCAGTTTCGATTCGGCGACATCGATGCGGTCGAGCTTCTCGGCCAGCATCGCGGCGTCGTACAGGAGCTCGGGCGAGTCCGGATGCACCGTCAGCGCCTGCTCGAGCACGTCGTAGGCAGCCGCGGCCTGGTTGTCGTCGCGCAGGAGCTGCGCCTCCGCCTGCTTGACCTGCACGCGCTGGTCGATCGTCACCGCCGGCAGGTCGTTGAGATACGCGCGCGCCTCGGTCATGCGTCCGAGCTTGGCCATCATCGCCGCGACGCGCAGCTTCGCGAGCCACGCGCGCTCGCCTTCGGGCACCGCCTTGTAGCGCTCGATCGCTTCCTGATAGCGGCCCTTTTCCTCGGAGAGCTGCGCGAGGTAGAGCTCGACCGCGCCGTTGTCGCCGTAGTTCGCGCGCTTCAAGTCCTGGAACAGCGCTTCGGCCGTGTCCCAGTCCTTCATCTGGATCGAAAGCACCGCGACGCCGTACTCGAACTCGCGCGCGTTGCGGTCGCGGTCCCACAGCTTCTGGAACACGGCGCGCGCTTCGCCATAGCGCTTCTGCTCGACGTAGAGCTGCGCGAGCGCTCCGGCCGCCGCCTTCGCTTCGGGATTGGTCGCGACGAACAGCGACAGGTAGGCGATCGCCTCGTCGGGCTTCTTGCGCGACACGATCTCGGCCTTGAGCAGTGCCGCGCGCTCCCAATCGGGCTTCAGCGCCAGCGCCCGCTCGGTTTCCTCGAGGGCCGTGTTGTCGGTGCTGTTCTCCGGCACGCCGCCGTTGTACGCGGCGATCGCGACGGCGAAGTGCGCCTCGGGGCTCTTGGGGTACGGCTTCGCAAGTTCGCGGACGAGTTCGTAGGTCTGCCGAGGGTCCTGCGTATCGGACAGGAACCGGTTGATCTGCAGGAAGATGTCGCCGACGCCGCGCTCCGACAGCGCCGACTCGGCGATGGCCTTTTCGAGGCGTGCCTTCAGGTCGTTGTCGTAGGCGTTGTCGACGGTCGACTTGCCGCTCGTGCCCGCGGACAGCGCCGCCATGATCTGCTTGGGCCGCTCCGCGGCCGGATCGAGCGCCGACCAGAGCTTCGCCGACTCCTGCGCCAGGCCGCGCATGCGCGCCGCGAGTGCCAGTTCGGTCGCCTTCTTCGCGATGCGCGGATCGCGCACGTCGCGGGCCGCCTCGAAGTACGCGCGCGCGGCGAGCGACGTCTCGCCGCGCTGCAACGCGACGTCGCCCAGCAGCAGCCGGTAGAACGTGTCGGCGGAAAGACCGGCGGCGTCGCCGCGCGGCCCCGCGGCGGCGGCGGGCGGGGCAAGGCCGGGGCCCGGCGCGACCGGCTGCGCATGGAGCACACTGCCTGCCGTGAAGAACGAGGTGGCGAATGCGGTTGCGATGGCGGCCGTCACCGGCAGGCGGCGCGGGAAAGACAATCGAGGCGACCTCGAAGTGGAAGGCATGGCAACTCGCTCGCGATGCGGCGGACGGGGGGTTCCGGCCTGCCGCGACTTGAAGGACGTTCGGGCCCCGTTGGGCGGGTCCCGGTCGATGTTAGGCTATATCCAGCGACGCAACCAGCGCGCGGCGCCGTGACAACGGCGGCAACCGCCGCTGGCGCTGCGCTTCCCCGCCGGCGAAGGGTTGCCTCAAAAGCGCCGGCGCATCTCAACTCCAATGTCGACCCGGCAGCGGCTCGACCTCTCGACCGCGCATGCCCGAACTGCCCGAAGTGGAGACCACCCGACGCGGGATCGCCCCCCACGTCATCGGCCGCCGCGTCGAGCGGTTGCAGGTATACGACCCTCGATTGCGCTGGCCGGTTCCCGCGGACCTCGGGACAAGGCTCGTCGGCCGCACGATTGCCGACCTGGAACGCCGAAGCAAGTACTTACTGTTTCGAATGGGTACGGACACGCTGCTGGTGCATCTGGGCATGACCGGCAGCCTGCGGGTGTTCCGGACGCCGCCTGTGCGCCGCACCCACGACCACGTCGACATCACGCTCGACGACGGCACGCTGCTGCGCTACCACGATCCCCGGCGCTTCGGCGCGATGCTGTGGGTCCCGGCACCGTCGGCGGAACACCCGCTGCTCGCGCGGCTCGGGCCGGAGCCGTTCGACGCGGCGTTCGATGCCGGCTACTTCTGGCGCGCGACGCGCAGCCGGACGGCGGCGATCAAGCTGGCGCTGATGGACAACACGCTGGTGGTGGGGGTGGGCAACATCTACGCGAACGAGTCGCTGTTCCGCGCCGGCATCCGTCCCTCGACGCCCGCTCATCGCGTGTCCCGGCCCCGGCTCGCCCGGCTGGTCGACGAGGTCCGCGCCGTGCTGACCGAGGCGATCGCGAAGGGCGGCAGCACGCTGCGCGACTACGTGGACGCAAGCGGCGAGCCCGGCTACTTCCAGCTCGCCTACTTCGTCTACGGCCGCGAGGGGGAACCGTGCCGGGTGTGCGGCAGCCCGATCCGCCAGCGGCGGCTGGGCGGCCGTGCGTCGTTCTTCTGCCCCGTCTGTCAACGTTAGCGTCAGATTCCGCTTGCCAGCCGTTGTCCGCGGATGCGCACACGGACGCCATCCCTACCCGTCGTCCCCGCGAAGGCGGGCACCCCGCGTCTTTAGCTCCCTACGGGTCACGGGGCCGATCGACGCCACTGGGTCCCCGCCTTCGCGGGGACGACGAGGGGAGTATGTCGTGCCCCAGGAGACCATGGCCCGATCCCCAACGCGCCCGCCTTGACCTTCCCCGGCAGGGGCGGACGCTCTCCGGCAGGTCCGCGCACGGATGGTCCCCGCCCTCCGCTATGACGACGGTCAATCCAATCGGGCGGCACGGGTTGTGCTTTACAGCACTGCTGCTAGAGTTGCCCGCCGACCGGCCTCGCGGCCCGACGAAACCTTCAGGGAGCACCATGGTTCCTTCCCGCGATCTCGCGGCCCGCTTCGAGGCCTACGCCGACTGGCGCCGACGGTTGTCCTCCGGGGTGTCGGTGCTGCACGAATGGCTGCAGGAGCAGGACCTGGCCGACGCGCAGACGGACCTCCGGGTCCAGCAGCTGCTCGAACGGCTGCACCAGGACAAACTCATCGTCGCGTTCGTCGCCGAGTTCTCGCGCGGCAAGTCCGAGCTCATCAACGCGATCTTCTTCGCCGACTTCGGCCAGCGGCTGCTGCCGTCGGCCGCCGGGCGCACGACGATGTGCCCGACCGAACTGCTGTACGACGCCACGCGTCCCCCGTCGATCCGGCTGCTGCCGATCGAGACGCGCCTCAAGGACGCGTCCGTCGCAGAGTTCAAGAACTACGCGGACGAATGGGTGACGTTCCAGCTCGACCTCGCGTCGGCCGAGAAGATGGGCGAGGCGCTGTCGCGCGTGTCGCAGGTCAAGCGGGTGCCGGTGGAACTCGCGCGGAAGTACGGCCTCTTCGGCGACGGCGAGGAAGACATCCTGCGCGCACTCGAGCACGGCGACGAGGGCAGCGTGGACATCCCGTGCTGGCGCCACGCGGTGATCAACTTCCCGCACCCGCTGCTGCAGCAGGGGCTCGTGATCCTCGACACGCCGGGCTTGAACGCCATCGGCACGGAACCGGAACTCACGCTCAACCTCTTACCCAATGCGCACGCGCTGCTCTTCATCCTGGCGGCCGACGCGGGCGTGACCAAGACCGACCTCGAGGTGTGGAACAGCCACCTCTCCGGCGACGACCCGTCGAGCAAGGCCGGCCGGATGGTGATCCTCAACAAGATCGACGGCCTCTGGGACGACCTCAAATCCGAGCGCGAGATCGACGCCGAGATCGAACGGCAGGTCCGCAACACGGCGCAGGTGCTGAACGTCCCGGCGGCGCAGGTATTCGCGGCGTCGGCGCAGAAGGCGCTGCTCGCGAAGGTCAACGGCGACGACGCGCTGCTGACGCGCAGCCGTCTGCCCGCGCTCGAGCGTTCGCTGTCGCAGAAACTCATTCCCGCGAAACGCGACATCGTCGGTGCCGCGTCGCAGGGCGAGGTGCGGTCGATCGCCGCGGGCATCCGCTCCATCCTCGAGGCGCGCGAGAAGGGCATCACCGAGCAGCTCTCCGAACTGCGCGCGCTGCGCGGCAAGAACCAGGACGTCGTCGGGCACATGATGGAGCGCGTGCGCGAGGAGAAGGCGCTGTTCGAACGCGGCCTCGCGCGATACACGGCACTGCGCAACGTCTACACGCAGCAGACGAACGACCTCTTCGACCACATCGGCCTCGAGGCGCTCCGCGCGAACGCCGGCAAGACGCGGCGCCAGATCGAGGACAGCCCGTTCACGCGCGGCGTGCGCACGGCGATGAGCGACTTCTTCCGGCAGATCCACGCCGACTTCAGCGCGGCGGGCCGGCAGTCCACGGAAATCCACGACATGATGCGCGCGATGTACACGCGCTTCGCGAAGGAGCATGCGCTCGACCCCTTCAACCCGCCGCCATTCTCGGTATTGAAGTACCAGAAGGAAGCCGAGCGCCTGGAGCGCGCCTACAACACGCACTTCAACACGCTGTGGAACATGGTCAGCAAGGCCAAGTTCGCGTTGATGCGCCGCTTCTTCGAGACGATCGCGTCGCGCACCAAGCACATCTACGTGATCGCCAACCGGGACGCGGAGGCGTGGCTCAAGGCCGTGATGTCGCCGCTCGAGACGCAGGTGCGGGAGCACCACCTGCAACTGCGCCGGCGGCTGGACAGCATCAAGCGCATCCACGTCGCCAGCGACGAACTCGAGGAACGCATCGCCGAGCTCGAGCAGCAGGAGGAAGCGGTGCGACAGCAGCGGCACGGCCTCGACCTGCGAATTGTCGGAATCGACCAGATAGTTGAGCAAGCCGACGAATTACCGCGGGCCGCCAACGGCTGAAACGCCCGAGATGACGTCAAACGGCGACACTTGCATGACCTTGTGGCAACAGGGAAAATTCGCTCAGCCGTTGCTAACGGCCTGATTTTTCCGGTGCCGGTCCCTACTCCGGCATTTTTCGACACGTTGGCGGAACCTCGCGGTGCCAGTTCGTGTCCTATAATGGCTTATTTGCCCATTGCTCAAGGCCGGGGTCGTACCCGGTTTACATCATGCGATTCATGCGAATGCGTTATCTGCTGGGCACCCTGCTCGCGGCAGCCACCTTTTCGACGGGGGCGGTCATCCCCGCGACCGAGACCGCGGAGGTCGTCGAGTTCTATAACGCAGCGCTCGATCACTACTTCATCACGCTGACCCCCAAGGAGATCTCGGATCTCGACACCGGGGTCCACCCGGGGTGGGCGCGGACCGGTTACCGGTTCCTCGGCGTCAAGCCGGGCAGCGCCCAGGCGGGCTCGGTGCCCGTCTGCCGCTTCTACGGTCGTCCCGAGAAGGGCATCGACTCGCACTTCTACTCGTCCAAGGCGTCCGAGTGCGAGGACGTCAAGACCAAGTTCCCCGACGCGTGGGTATTCGAGACCGCCGAAGCGTTCCGCGCGTTCCCCGTGAGCGCCGACGGCACGTGCCCGACGGACACCGGCCCGGTCAACCGCCTCTACAACAACCGCGCCGACGTGAACCACCGCTACACGGACCAGGCGTCCGTCTACTACTACATGATCGGCAAGGGCTACACGCCCGAAGGCGACGGCAACCCCGCGTTCCCGGTGGCGTTCTGCACGCCGACGGGCGGCTCGGTCGTGCCGCCGGCCCCGCCCGCCGGCGCCCCGGACTGCACGCTCGCCGCGAGCAGCGCTGCGCCGGCGCTGGGTGCAACGCTCACGCTGACCGCGACGTGCACGAATTCCCCGACCAAGTTCGCCTGGGCCGGCTGCACCAGCACCACCAATACGTGCCAGTCGACCAAGACGGCCGCGGGCACGGTCAAGTACACGGTCTACGCGTCGAACGCGGCGGGTCCGGCGCCGGAAGTCAGCCGCACCGTGACCTGGGGCGCGGCCGCGGGCAACCTCCCGATCTGCACGCTGACGCCGAGCGCCGCGTCCCTCACGACGGGCACGCCGCTGACGCTCACCGCCAACTGCAGCCAGTCGCCGAACAACTACGACTGGTACCAGTGCGACTACCTGATCCAGCAGATCTGCAACATCATGCCCGCGTGCCCGGCGTCCGCGTCGGCCTGCACGGTGAATGCAACGCAGGCAGGCTTCGCGCGCTACGCGGTCGCCGCCAGCAACCCGTCCGGCCTCGGCCCGAAGGCCACCACTGACGTTGAATGGAAGCAGGGCTCCGGCGGTGGTGGCGGTGGCGGTGGCGGCGGCGGCGTCGACCCGATTCCCAGCTGCACGGTCTTCGCCAGCAACTCGACACCGCTCATCAACACCAACGTCGTGCTCTCGGCCTCCTGCACGGGCAACCCGACCTCCTACTTCTGGACGGGCACCGCCAACTGCTCCGGCGTGCAATGTCCGGTGACATCCACCACGGCCGGTTCGCAGACGTACTCGGTGTCCGCGTCCAATGCGTCGGGCACGGGGGGCGTCGCGTACGTCTCGGTCAACTGGCAGGGTTCGGCCGCGCCGACGCCCGTTTGCTCGCTGACGGCCAGCAACCCGACGCCGCTGACGGGCACGACGATCACGATCTCGGCGTTCTGCACGAACAGCCCGACCAACTATGCATGGACCGGCTGCACGGCCAACGGACCGAACTGCACCGACTCGTCGGCCACCGTGGGCCAGAAGGCGTACACGCTGGTCGCATCCAACGGGGCCGGTACGGGCAACCTCGCGACCGTCAACGTCCAGTGGTCGGGGCCGGTCACGACCCCGCCGGCGTGCTCGATCTCGGCGAGTTCCACGACGCCGACGGTCGGACAGGCCATCACGCTCTCCGCCACCTGCACCGGCGGCCCGACGGAGTACCTGTGGACGAACTGCACCACGTCGCCGACGTCCAACACGTGCACGGCCACGGCCACGGCAGCCGGGGGCGCCACGTACTACGTTGCCGGCAAGAACAGCTTCGGCACCGGCTCGGCGGCCGGCATCGTCGTCAACTGGCAGCCGCAGGGCGGCGGCGGGGGTGGCGGCGGCGCGCTGTGCAGCGCCTATAGGGACGTCATCATCCAGCCGATCAGCTGGGGCGACAACTCGCGGATGCTCACGTCCGTGATGGGTGGCTTCGCAGCCGAGGGGGTCATCGTGCTGAGCTTCACTGTGCCGTCATCGCCCGGCGAGCTACGGCACGGCCGGCAACACGAGCATCGCCGAGTACATCGAGCCGCCGACCTTCCGGACCATGACGCTGTCGGAGAGCGCATGCGATTTCCGGCCGATCGATCGCAGCGGGGTGGCTGGGCCGTTCGGCGATCAACTACGGCAACACCGCGCTGATCGACTGGAACGTCGGCACGCCGCCTGCCAGCCTGAAGCCGGGAAAGACGTACTACATGAATTTCCGCAACTCTTCCCCGGACCTCGCAGGCACCAGCTGCGTCGGCAGGTCCACGTGCAATGCGGCGATCGTGACGAACTGGCCGAAGTAACTCCCTGCGGTAGAACCACGCAACAAGGCCGGTTCGCCGGCCGCAACGAAAACGGGCGCCCGAGGGCGCCCGTTTTTTCATGCTGCCATGCGGGCGGTCAGCCGGCGACGGATGCCGCCTTGCGCGCCATCAGGCCTTCATAGCGGAGGAACAGCACGTCGCGCGTCTCGACGTGGTCGGGATCGACCGGTATGCAGTCGACCGGGCAGACCTCGCGGCACTGCGGCGTGTCGAAGTGGCCGACGCACTCGGTGCACTTCGCCGGATCGATCTCGTAGATCTCTGCGCCTTGCGAGATCGCGTCGTTCGGGCACTCCGGCTCGCACACGTCGCAGTTGATGCATTCGTCGGTGATCATCAGCGCCATGCCGTCATCCCTTGCCGTTGCGCTCCGCGACGCGCGCGCGGATCTTCTCGGCGACCATCGGGTGGACGAAGTGCGACACGTCGCCGCCGAACCTGGCGATCTCGCGCACGATGGTCGCCGAAATGAACGTGTACTGCTCGGACGGCGTGAGGAACAGCGTCTCGACGTTCGGGTACAGGTGGCGGTTCATGCCGGCCATCTGGAACTCGTATTCGAAGTCCGACACGGCGCGCAGGCCGCGCAGGATGATCTTCGCGCCCTGCGCCTGCACGAAGTCCATCAGCAGCGACGAGAAGCCCGTCACCTCGACGTTGGGGAGCGGCGCCAGCACCTCGCGCGCCATCGCGACGCGTTCGGGTCCGGTGAAGAACGGGTTCTTCGCCGCGCTGTCCGCCACGCCGACGACGACGCCGTCGAACACGCGCGCGGCCCGGCGGACCAGGTCCTCGTGGCCGCGGGTGAACGGATCGAACGTGCCCGGATAGACGACCTTGATCATGACGGCCTGGCTGGGTGAAAGGGTCGGGTGCGGCTCGACTGCGTGCGCGTTCAGGCGCGGTGCAGCAAATGATAATGCACCTGTCCGGCCCTCGCGTGGCGATGCACGGCGAGCGGCGGCGGCGGTTCGAGTTGCCGCGGCGCTTCGGCGTACAGGAATCCCGCGGGGGCGAGCCGCGCGTCGCACGCGGGCAGGAGCCACGACCACGGGTCCTCGCCGAACGGCGGATCCGCGAAGATCACGTCGAACCGGCGCGACTCGCGCGAAAGCCAGGCGCGCGCGTCGGCGGTGACCACCTCGAGGCCCGCGGCGCCGAAGGCTTCGCCGGTTTGGGTGATCGCGCGCGCCAGCGCCGGGTCGCGTTCGACCGCGACCGCATGGGCGGCCCCGCGCGAGAGCGCCTCGAGCGCCAGCGCGCCACTGCCGGAATACAGATCGAGAACCGACAGTTCGGCCAGGTCCTGCCCGAGCCAGTTGAACAGCGTCTCGCGGACGCGGTCGGGCGTCGGACGCAGAGCGTCGTTGCGGGGCAGCCGGATCACGCGGCCGCGGTAGCGGCCGCCGATGATCCGGACGCGTTGGGCGTGGGAGATGGCCAAGGGCTTTGGAAGGAGGAGGGGGCGGAAACGGTAGAATTCTAGCCCGTGCGCCTTCGCGCCACCGATTCCGGCGGTCATACCCGTGTTCGATTTCTTCAAGAAGAAGCCCGCCGAACCGGCGGCGCCGCTCCCCGAAGTTGCCCCTGAACCCGCGTCGACGCCGGTCGTGCCGTCCGCGCCGGAGCCCGCGGCGCCGATCGAGGCGCCCGCCGCCCCGCAGAAATCGTGGACCGAACGGCTCAAGGCCGGCCTGGGTCTGACGCGCGGCAGGCTCGCGGGCGCGCTGACCGGCGTCTTCGCACGCCGGAAGCTCGACGACGAGGCGCTCGAGGAACTGGAGACGGCGCTGCTGACCGGGGACGTCGGCGTGGACGCGACCGACCACCTGCTGGCCGACCTCCGGACCCGGTGGAAACGGGCCGGAGACGCGGCCGACCCGCGGACCGAACTGGCCGCCGCGATCGTCGACCTCATCGCGCCGCTGGAGCGACCGCTGGTGATCGGGCCCGAGCGGCCGTTCGTCATCATGCTGACCGGCGTCAACGGCGCCGGCAAGACGACGTCGATCGGCAAGCTCGCGAAGTGGCTGCAGCAGCAGAACCTCTCGGTGCTGCTGGCCGCGGGCGACACGTTCCGCGCCGCGGCGCGCGAGCAGCTCGCGGTCTGGGGCGAACGCAACAACGTCGCCGTCATCCAGCAGATGGGGGGCGACGCGGCGTCCGTCATGTTCGATGCGATCGGCGCCGCCAAGGCGCGCGGAATCGACGTCGTGCTGGCCGACACCGCGGGACGGCTGCCGACGCAGGCCCACCTGATGGACGAACTGCGCAAGGTGAAGCGGGTGATCGGCAAGGCGCACGAAGGCGCGCCGCACGAGGTGCTGCTGGTGCTCGACGCCAATACCGGCCAGAACGCACTCGCGCAGGTGAAGGCGTTCGACGCTGCCGTCGGCCTGACCGGCCTCATCCTGACCAAGCTCGACGGGAGCGCCAAGGGCGGCGTCGTTGCCGCCATCGCGAAACAGCACCCGGTGCCGCTCAAGTTCATCGGCGTGGGCGAGGCGATCGACGACCTGCGGCCCTTCGCGGCGCGGGAGTTCGTCGACGCGCTGCTGCCACCGTAGGGAACGTCCGCAAAAGGCGTTCGTAGCGCCTGTGGATGACGTGAAGCCGGTGTCGCGCCTTTTGCGGCCGGAACTTCAACTTCGAAGTCAGGTGGCCGCCTTGGGGCGGCCCGGCGGCGGCCGCGAAAAAATACCACGCAAGAACAAGTGTCCTGCGACTGGCTGCGTGGGGGTCGTACGACCGTGGGGCTTTCACAGCGTCGTCCCAGCGCAGACAAGCGTTACTGTGGTGGTGAGCGCTCGCTGACTTGGGCTTCCGTCGTGGACCCGTCAACAGGTTATCCACGGGATATCCCCGCCCGCGGCCGGGTCCACCGCCGGGACGTAGCCGGTCCGCCGGCCGGGCGTTCGGGCGCGACCGGCACCGTCGCCGTTCATCGCAGCCGGTCGCCTCAAGTGCGTCCCGGGCGCCATCCGTCGCAAACCGGGAGCCCCTGACGGCGCCGCCTGCTAGCGTGCAGTTCGCATCGCAGGGCGGCATGGTTCACGCTCCCTCGAAGGTCGTTGGGTAAGGTAGGTTGGACAAACCCGACCAATCTACTCGGGAACCAATTCCCGGCTTAGCACTCCAAGTGTACGAGTGCTAAACTGACATCGAGTGCCGGCAGGGACGGTTCGAATCCCGGCCCGCGCGATGCCCTACAAGGAGACTTGGCATGACGAGTACGACGCTGGCTTTCCCGACCCCTGCATCGCTGGGTAGCCTCGACCATTACATCCAGGCCGTGAACCGCTTTCCGCTGCTGACGCAGGAGCAGGAGACGGCGCTCGGCCGCCGGCTGCAGCAAAGCGACGACCTCGACGCCGCGCGCGAGCTCGTGCTCTCGCACCTGCGGCTGGTGGTCGCCGTGTCGCGCAACTACATGGGCTACGGCCTGCCGCAAGCCGACCTGATCCAGGAAGGCAACGTCGGGCTCATGAAGGCCGTCCGCCGCTTCGATCCGGAGCGCGGCGTTCGCCTGGTGTCGTTCGCGCTGCACTGGATCCGCGCCGAGATGCACGAGTACATCCTGCGCAACTGGCGCCTGGTGAAGGTCGCGACGACGAAGGCGCAGCGCAAGCTGTTCTTCAACCTGCGCAGCATGAAGGCCTCCTCCGCGGCGTTGTCGGTCGCGCAAGCCAAGGCCATCGCGAAGGACCTGGGCGTCAAGCCGGAAGAGGTCGTCGAGATGGAAACGCGGCTGGGCGGCCACGACCTGGCGCTCGACCCGACGCCGGGCGACGAGGAGAACTTCGTGTCGCCGATCGCCTACCTGACGGACAACGAGGACGAGCCCGCGCAGATCCTGATCCGCGAGGAAACGGCGATGAACCGGACCAAGGGCCTGCAGACCGCGCTCGCGAAGCTCGACGCGCGCAGCCGCCGAATCATCGAGGCGCGCTGGCTGCGCGAGGACGACTCGTCCGCGACGCTGCAGGACCTGGCGACCGAATATGGCGTCTCCGCCGAGCGGATTCGCCAGATCGAGAGCAAGGCGATGAAGACGATGCGCAGCCAGATGGCGGCGGCCTGACCGTTCTTCGCATCCCGCAACAGGAAAACGCCGGCTTCGTGCCGGCGTTTTTCATTCAGGCCGCGGCGCGCTTCGGGCGGCGCCGGCGCGCCCGGTCTCTGGCACCTTGCGCAGCATCCAGAGGATCCCCGCGCACGAAGCCGTGCCGCCAGCCGAAGCAATCAACAGCCACGCAACAAAGGACACTGCGAATGGCGCATGCGACGCGGCTTCGAGCTGCGCGCTTCGTGCCTTCTCCGCGGGAAAAGCGCCGGGCCCCCCAGGCTTTTCCCGCTGCCTGCCTTCGGCCGCAGATCGCGCGAGCGGCCGCGCCAGCGGCCCGGGTCGCGATTTGCGGACGTCAGAGTTCCACCTGGGTCCCGAGTTCGACGACCCGGTTGGTCGGGATCTGGAAGAATTCGGACGCCTTCACCGCGTTCTTCGACATCGACGCGAACAGCCGCTCGCGCCAAAGCGCCATGCCCGGTCCCACGGTCGGGATCAGCGTCTCGCGGGACACGAAGAAGCTCGTGTCCATCATGTCGAACGCGAAGCCGCGCCGGCCGGACTCGTCGAGCAACTGCGGCACGTCGGGGTCTTCCTTGAAGCCGTAGAACGCGAGCAACTGGTAGAAGTCGCAGCCCAGCGTCTTGATGTCGATGCGGTCGTCGAGCGCAACGTACGGGATGTCGCGGATGATCACCGTGAGGAACACGACGCGCTCGTGCAGCACCTTGTTGTGCTTCAGATTGTGCAGCAGCGCGTGCGGGACGCGGTTGGGTGTGGACGTCATGAAGACGGCGGTTCCCTCGACGCGGGTCGGCGGCGCCACCTCGATGCTCTGGATGAAGTCGTCGAGCGGCAGCGCGTCGGTCGAGAGCTTGTCCATCAGCAGCGCACGGCCGCGCTTCCACGTCGTGAGCAGCGTGAAGACGACCGCGCCGATCGCGAGCGGAAACCAGCCGCCGTCGGGAATCTTGAGCGAGTTCGACGCGAGGAACGCGACGTCGATCAGCACGAGCGGCGAGGTCACCGCAAGCGCCACCCACATGGGCCAGTTCCACAGCCGGCGCATGACCGTGTAGATGAGCAGCGAATCGATGAGCATCGCGAGCGTCACCGCGATGCCGTACGCCGCCGCCAGGTGGTCGGACTTGCGGAACGTGACGACCAGCAGGATCACCGCGCACAGCAGCGACCAGTTGATGAAGGGCACGTAGATCTGCCCGATCTGCCGCTCCGACGTGTGCTCGATCTGCAGGCGCGGGCAATAGCCCATCTGGATCGCCGCGCGCGACAGCGAGAACGTCCCGGAGATCACCGCCTGCGACGCGATCACCGTCGCGCAGGTCGCGAGCACGACCAGCGGGATCAGCGCCCACGACGGCGCCAGCAGGTAGAACGGGTTCTTCACGGCCGCGGGATCGGACAGGATGAGCGCCCCCTGCCCGAAGTAGTTGACGACCAGCGCGGGCATCACGAACCACAGCCACGCGCGGCGGATCGGCGACCGGCCGAAGTGGCCCATGTCCGCGTAGAGCGCCTCGGTGCCGGTGACGGCGAGCACGACGGCGCCCAGCGACAGGAACGCGGGCACCGGCGCGGTCGCGAAGAACATCACCGCGTGGAACGGGTTGAGCGCCGCGAGGATCGCCGGCTGCTGCGCGATCTGCCACGCGCCGAGCAGCGCCAGCACGACGAAGTACACGCACATGATGGGCCCGAAGAAGAGGCCGACGCTCGCGGTGCCGCGCTTCTGGATCATGAACAGCGCGACGATGATCACGACGGTGACCGGCACGACGAACGGGTGCAGCGCGGGCGTGATGATCTCGAGGCCCTCGACCGCCGACAGCACCGAGATCGCCGGCGTGATCATGCCGTCGCCGTAGAACATCGCCGCGCCGAAGATGCCGAAGCCGATCAGCCACCAGCGGCGATTGTCGCCGCGCTCGAGGCCGCGCGAGACCAGCGCCGTCAGCGCGAGGATGCCGCCCTCGCCGTTGTTGTCGGCGCGCATGATCAGCATGATGTACTTCAGCGTCACGACGATCACGAGCGCCCAGAACACGACCGACAGCACGCCGTAGACGTTGGCCGGCGAGAGCGCCAGCCCGTGCTCGCCGGTGAATGCCGTGCGCAGCATGTACAGCGGGCTCGTCCCGATGTCGCCGTAGACGACGCCGATCGCGCCGACGACCAGGGCGGTCGAGGTCTTGCGGTCGGTGGGCGTGGTCACGCTGTGTGGTGGCGCCGACGCTTTCCGCGCGAACTACGCGGCGTCGTCCGTGCGCCGCGAGAAGCGTATGTTGAGCTGCTTCAGCTTGCGATAGAGATGCGTGCGCTCGAGCCCGGCCTTCTCGGCGACCTTGCTCATGTTGCTCTGCTCGCGCCCCAGCAGCTGCTCGAAGTAGATGCGCTCGAACGCCTCGCGCGCCTCGCGCAGCGGCAGCTCGAAGAACCGCGATGTGATCTCGGGCGCGAGCGACGGATTGGGCGAGGCCGCCTCGCCCAGCACGCGCTTCACGTGCTCGGTCGTGATCTCGCCGCGCAGCATCGCGAGATTCTGGATGAACGCGGAAAGGTGGTCGAGATTGCCCGGCCAGTACGCGTTGGACAGCGCGGTCAGCGCGGCCGGCGGCAGCGCCGACAGGAGCGGCGGCAGCGCCTCGTCCTTCGTGGCCTCGCGCCACAGGCGCTCGATCAGCAGCGGGATGTCCTCGCGGCGCTTGCGCAGCGGCGGCAGCACGATGGCGCCGGCCGACAGCGCCGAGAGCAGCGCCGGGTCGAACTTGCCTTCGGCGGCGAGATTGCCGAGCGGCTCGGTGCTCGTGCACACGAGGGTCACGTTCGGCTTCTCGAGTTTCCCGAGCAGGAACGCAAGTCCGCGCTGCTCGAGCTTCGAGTAACCGCCGACTTCGCTGCAATAGAGGACGCCCTCGCGCGCCTCCTCGAGCAGCGCCAGCGGATTGGCGGTGAGGCGCGATCCGTTCTGGAGCGCGACCCACGGCGTCTCCGCCGTCTGCAGCGCGCGTGCGGCGATATCGTGTCCGGTCCCCGGTTCGCCGACGATCAGGATCGGCCGGCGGCCGGCGATCAGCTGGTCGAGCGCGCGTTCCGTTTCGCGGATCGACGGGCCGCCGCCCAGCAGCGCCAGCGACACGCGGCGCGGCTCCTGCGCCGCGGCGCTCTTCAACGCGCGCGCGATCGTCGACAGGAGCTTCTGCAGGCCGACGGGCTTCTCGAGGAAGTCGAACGCGCCGATCTTGGTCGCGTCGACGGCGGTCTCGATCGTGCCGTGCCCCGACATCATGATGACCGGCATCGTCAGCTGGCCGTTGGCCGCCCATTCGCGCAGCAGCGTGACGCCGTCGGTGTCGGGCATCCAGATGTCGAGCAGCACGAGCGCGGGCTGCGCACGCTGCCGGTAGGCGCGCGCGGCCGCGGCATTCTCGGCCAGCGCAACGCGATATCCCTCGTCCTGCAGAATCTCCGACAGGAGTTCGCGGATGCCGACCTCGTCGTCGACGATCAGGAGTTCCTTGGCTAGCGCCATCGTGGTACCGGGTCCTTTAAGCCGCGGCCGGCTTGGCGCCGGTCGCGTGCAGCGGGAACACGACGCTAACGCGCGCGCCGCCTTCCTGTGTGTTGGCGAGGACCACGCGGCCCCCGTGTTCTTCGATGATCTTCTTCACGATCGCGAGCCCCAGGCCCGTTCCCTTTGCTTTGGTCGTCACGTACGGTTCGAACGCGTGCGCGAGCACGGTCTCGGGGAATCCCGGCCCGCCATCGGCGATGGCCAGCGTCACCTCGCCGCCGCCCGACGTCAGGCTGATCGCGAAGCTCGGTTCGTCGACCCCGGCCTGCGCGTCGACGGCGTTCGAGAGGAGATTGTGGAACACCTGGCGCAGGCGGGTCGGCTCGCCCTGGATGGAGACCGGCGTATCCGGCAAGGATAGCGCAACATGCGGGCCCAGATTGTCGTACAGAGCGAGGACGTCGAGCAAGAGGGCCTTCAAGTCGACGATCTTGAGCTGCCCGGGCCGCGCCTGGCGCGCGTAGATCGCGAAGTCGTCGACCATGTGCTTCATCGCGGTGACCTGCGACACGATCGTGCGGGAGCCGCGGCGCAGCGTCTCGGCGTCCGTGCTGTCGAGCTTCGATTCGAGCTTCACGACCAGACGCTCCGCGGAGAGCTGGATCGGCGTCAGCGGGTTCTTGATCTCGTGTGCCAGACGGCGCGCGACCTCGGCCCACGCGGCATCGCGCTGCGCCTGCACCAGTTCCGACACGTCGTCGAACACGACGACGTCGCCGCCGGTGGTCGTGGGTCCGGGCAGGCGCGTTCCGCGCATCAGCAGCGTGCGCGAGAGATTGGCGACGTTCAGGTCCGCTTCCCGCTGCCACTGTCCGTCGCGGCTGCCGCGGAAGCCCTCCGCCACCAGTTCCGCGAAGGCGCCCAGCGCGGGCAGCCGCTTGCCCCAGTCCGCGAGCGGCATGCCGGTCAGCTCCGCGAGCGGCTGCTGGAGGATCACCGCGGCGCTCGGATTCACCGTGCGCAGACGGTGCCGCTCGTCGAACACCAGCACGCCGGCCGAGAGATTGCCGAGGATGCTCTCGAGATAGGCGCGCGTGGTCTCGGTGGCACGGCGGCTGTCCTCGGCCTTCGCCTGCGCCTCGGCCAGCTGCCCCGTCATCGTGTTGAACGACTCGGTGAGCACGCCCAGCTCGTCGCTCGACACGACCGGCTGCCGGCGCGTGAAGTCGCCCTGCGCCACCGCGCGCGTGCCCTCGGCGAGCAACCCCAGCGGCGCCGCGAAGCGCTCGGACAGCACGACCGCGAGCCCGAGCGCGGAGGTCAGCGCGAGCAGCAGCGTCAATGTGAGCGTGAGCGCGTACAGGCGCTTCAGCGCCGTGCGCGAGAACGACAGTTCCTTGTAGTCGCGCACGCCCGCCTGCACGCGCTCCGCGTCCTGCGCGAGCGCCTTCGGCACGGGCTCGACCACCTGCAGGAGCTTCAACGGATTGAGGCTGTCCTGCGTGTTGACCGGCACGACGGCGCGCAGCACGAGACCGCCGTCGGGACTCTGCTCGATCTTCGAATAGGGTTGCTGCAGACGCGCGAGCCGCAGCGCAGCCGCGGGCGGCGGCTCGGGCGTTGTCCGCGACCCGCCCACGCCCGCCACCGCGAGCACGCTGCCGGACGGCGAGAACAACGCGGCCTCGAACACGTTGCCGGCTTCGGCGGCGCGGGTCAGCGCGCCGGACAGGCTGCCGGGATTGTCGGCCAGCGCCTGGGCAAGCTGCGTCGCCTTGCCGGTCGTCTCGTTGAGCAGGTAGTCGAGCGCGTTGCGGCCGAGGTTCAGGCCGCCTTCGAGCGCGCGGTCGACGCGCACGTCGAACCAGCTCTCGATGCTGCGCCCGATGAACTGGACCGACACCGCGTAGACGAGCGCGCCGGGGAGCACCGCCACCAGCGCGAAGAGGAACACGAGTCGCACGGCGAGGCGCGAGCCGAAGATGCCCGCCTTCAGGTTGCGCCGCAGCCGCCACAGCTGCCAGCCGACGACGAGCATCAGCAGGCCGATCAGCACGCCGTTGCCGACGAGCAGCGTGTCGTAGCCCTGCGCGAACAGCGCCGTGTTGGCCGTGGCCGTCGCGAGCAGGAACACGGCGATCGCGGACAGCGACGCCGACACCAGCAGCATCCAGCGCAGGCCGCGCTTGCCGGGAAGGGCGCTCATGGCACGAACGTCCACCGGTACCAGTCCGACGACAGCGTCCATTCGCGCGACGCGAGCGCGTTCACCTGGAACGGCTTCGGCAACTGGTTGACGTCCAGGCGCAGGCGGATCGACGCGTCGTAGCGGCCGCCCTTGGCGAGCCCGTCGGCGCGCGCGACCGGCCGCGACGTGACGCGGCCGATGTAGCGCTCGACCTCCTCGATCGATCCCAGCGCCTGCGCGAGGAGGCCGCTGCTGACGCGGTACTGGCGGGTGAGCGCGTTATAGGCGACGCGATACGTGAGCGTGGTCTGTCCGACCTTCTCGTCGAGCCAGTACCAGCGCGCGCGCGCGAGCTCGAAGTCGAGCACGAAGTAGAGCGGCACGCCGACCTGGAGCGCCTCCTCCAGCGTCGGGTTGAGCGTGAAGCCGAACTCCGCATTGAGCAGGACTTCGCCGTCCTCGACGCGCAGCTCCGCGAACTTGACGGGGATCGTGTCCGCCTGCGCGGCGGCGACGCCGCCCAGCAGCAGCAGCAGCGCGACCGCGGCCGAACGGCAGACGGCCGCGCCCCGGTTGAGCAGGGCGCGAAACGGCGGGCAACAGCGGAGGGCGAACTCAGACGGCATGCCGGCGAGAATCGGAAAGGCGGTTCCGGCGGCGAGGCGGCGCAGCCGCCAGTGCTGCAGGAAGGCCATCAGGCCTTGCGCAGCAGCGCGTAGAAGAAGCCGTCCTGATTGTGGACCGCACCATTCCCCGCTGGCAAGAGTTGCCCTCCGACATGGGCGCAATCGGCCGAAAAGCTGATGGATTCCCGCAACGCGGTCGGGGTGGCGGCCAGAAAGTCCTTGATCCGCAACTCGTTTTCCTGGGCGAACACCGAGCAAGTCGTATAGAGCAGCGTTCCGCCCGGGGCCAGGAGCGGCCACAGTCCGGCCAGGATGCGCTGCTGCTGCGCCGCGAAGGACGCGATGTCCGCTTTCCGGCGCAGCCACTTGATGTCGGGATGGCGGCGGACGACGCCGGACGCCGAGCACGGGACGTCGGCGAGGATGCGGTCGAAGGGTGTGCCGTCCCACCACGACGCCGGCTCCGCCGCATCGCCGACCGCCGTCCGGATCGACGGCGCGGTGAAATGCAGGCGCGCCAGGTTTTCGCGGACGCGCGCGAGCCGGGTCTCGTCGCTGTCGAGCGCCAGCAGGTCGACGTCGGCCAGCTCGGCGATGTGCGTGGTCTTGCCGCCGGGCGCCGCGCATGCGTCGAGGACGCGCATGCCGTCGCGCGCGTCGAGCAGCGGGGCCGCGAGCTGCGCACCCGCGTCCTGCACGGAGAATGCGCCGGCGGCAAAGCCGGGCAGCGTCGCGACGGGCTGGGGGGTGATCACCCGCAGTCCCGCGGCACCCTCCGCCACGGACTCGATGCCCGCGGCGGCGAATTCCGACGCCAGCGCATCGCGCGACGCGATGCGCCGGTTGACGCGCAGCGTCAGCGGCGGCCGTTCGTTGCCGACCTCGAGCACCTGCTGCCAGTGCGCCGGCAGGTCCGCCTGCACGCGCCCGATCCACCAGCGCGGATACGACCACCGCGCGACCGGGCTGTCCGCGACGATCGCTTCGTTCTGCGCCTCCCGTTCGCGCAGGTACCGGCGCAGTACCGCGTTGACGAGCGACTTCGCGCGCGGCTGCCCGACGAGCGCCGCCGCGTCGACGGCGCGGTCGACGATGGCAAAGTCCGGCGCATGCGTGTGATCGAGCTGGTAGAGCGCGACGGCCAGCAGTGCCGCCAGGGTCGCGTCCGGCACCGGTTTGCCGGCGAGCTTCTCGGTCAGCGCGGCCAGCCGGCCCCAGTGCCGCAGCGTGCCGTACGCCAGTTCCTGCACCAGCGCATGGCCGCGCGTCGCGGCGCCGTCGGCGACCGCCGCCAGCGCGACGGGCAGCGTGGCGCCCGCGAACACGCGCACCACCGCGTGCGCGGCGAGGCTCTGCTCATGCTGCATGGAAGGCGTCCCGCGCCGCGCCGCCCGGCAACGTCCGGGGGCGGGTCACGCCGGGTCCGCAGGACCGAATCGGGCGCCGATCGCGAGCGCCCGGCCGGCCGCGAACGCGGCGGCGGACATCCGCTTGCCGCCGGCGGGCTGCAGGGTCTTCACGCGAAGCGAGCCCTCACTACAGGCAATGTCGACGCCGGCCGGGGACACCGCGATGACGGTCCCGGGTGCAGCCGCGGCCTCGCGGGATCCCGGTTCCGCCGTCCAGATCTTGACCGGCTGCCCGTCGAACAGCGTGAACGCGCCGGGAATGGGATCGAACGCGCGCACTGCACGGTCGAGTTCCACGGCGGAGCGCGCCCAGTCGAGCGCCGCGTCGTCGCGGCCGATCTTGGCCGCGTACGTGATGCCGTCCATCGGCTGCGGCGCGGACGCGAGCGCGCCGTCGCGGGCCAGGCGCTCCAGCACGGCGACGATGGCCGCGGCGCCGGCGGCGGCCAGCTTGGTCGTCAGCGTACCGGCCGTCTCGCGGGCCGCGATCGGCACCGGGACGACGTCGATCATCGGGCCGGTATCGAGGCCCGCGTCCATCCGCATGATCGTGACGCCCGTGGCGGAGTCGCCGGCGAGCAGCGCGCGCTGGATGGGCGCCGCCCCGCGCCAGCGCGGCAGGTGCGACGCGTGGATATTGATGCCGCCGTGCAGCGGCCACGCCAGGACGGCCTCGGGCAGGATGAGCCCATACGCGGCCACCACCAGCACGTCGATGCGCGTCGCCAGCACCTCCGCGCGGCCCTCCGGCGTGCGCAGCGTCGGCGGTTGCAGCACCGGAATGTCGTGGGCGAGCGCCAGCGTCTTCACCGGCGACGGCGCGACGCGCAAGCCGCGTCCCTGCGGACGATCGGGTTGCGTCAGCACGACGGGAACGGCGAAGCCGGCGGCGAGGATGGCGGACAGCGCCTCGGCCGCGAACGGGGGGGTGCCGGCAAAGCCGACGCGCAGGGACCCCACGGTCATCCCGGTCGCGATTGGGCGTGCAGGCACGGACCGACGGCGAACCGTCAGCCGGCCAACCGCTGCTTCTTGCGCTGCTTCGCGGCGAGCCGCGCGCGCTTCAACGGCGACAGGTAGTCGACGAACACCTTGCCGATGAGGTGGTCCATTTCGTGCTGTATGCAGACGGCGAGCAGGCCGTCGGCCGTGCGCTCGAACGTCTCGCCGCGCTCGTTCTGCGCGCGAACCGTGACGCGCGCGGCGCGCGTCACCTTGTCGTAGTAGTTGGGGACCGACAGGCAGCCCTCCTCGCACTCGACTTCGCCTTCGGTGGCCACGAGCTCCGGGTTGACGAGGACGAGGAGGTCGTCCTTGGTCTCGGAGGTGTCGATGACGATGATCCGCTTGTGGACGTCCACCTGCGTGGCCGCCAGGCCGACACCGGGGGCCGCGTACATGGTTTCCGCCATGTCGCGGACCAGTTTGACGATGTCCGGCGTGAACGAGCGCACGGGGGCCGCGACTTTTTTGAGACGCGGATCCGGGTATTCGAGAATGGGCAATAGGGCCATAGCTTGCCAAATCCAACGTAGCGGATGCAGAATCCGTGTTAAGTCCTTATTTTGCGGCGGTTTAGGACGGTAGCAACCCCCCAGCACCCCCGATATCAGGGGGCGCCCGACCGGGAAGAGGCGTTATGCTTCAACAGTTTACCATAGCCGTACGCCTTACCGCCGCCGTGCTGATGGCCGGGTTCGTCGCGGCCGCCGGAGTCGCGTCCGCGCAGGCGCCCGCCGTCGCGGACAACGCGCCCACCACCTACACGGTGCAGAAGGGCGACACGCTCTGGGGCATCTCGGGCAAGTTCCTCAAGGAGCCCTGGCGCTGGCCGGACGTCTGGCGGATGAACCGCGAGCAGATCAGGAATCCGCATCTCATCTACCCGGGCGACGTCGTGCGCCTCGACTATGTCGACGGCCAGCCGCAGCTCTCGCTCGCGCGCGGCGACACCGTGGTGCTGTCGCCGACGGTCCGCGTGTCGCCGCGCGACGCGCAGGCGATCTGGAGCATCCCGCCGAACGACATCGAGCCCTACCTGACGCGGCCGCTCGTCACCGGACCTTCGGGCCTCTACGACTCGGCGCAGATCCTGCGCGGCCGCGAACGCGAGCGCGTGATCCGCGGCGCCGGCGACACCGTGTACGTGCTGGGCATCGACCAGAAGGCCGGCGACTACTGGTACATCTACCGGCCCGCCGGCGCGATCGTGAGTTTCGACGGGAAGGACGTGCTGGGCTACGAGAGCAAATTCCTGGGCACCGCGCGGGTCGAGAAATTCGGCGACCTCGCGACCGTGCGCATCGAATCGGCCGTCGAGGAGATCCTGGTCGGCGACCGCATGCTGCCGGCACCGCGCGAAACGCTCGTCAACTACGTGCCGCATGCGCCCGACAAGCCGGTGAACGCCCGCATCCTGCGCGTGCCGTTCGGCGGCCTCGAGACCGGCCGCGGCGGCATCGTGACGCTGGACCAGGGCACCGCCGACGGCCTGGAAGTCGGGCACGTGCTCGCGATCTACCGCGTCATCGAACCGATCGAGGATCCCCGCCCGTCGCGGCAGCAGACGATCATCCTGCGCTTCCTCGACCCGACGACCGTGTTCACGCCCAGGGAATACGTGGCGCCGGCCGACGAGCGCACCGGGCTCCTGTTCGTGTTCCGCACGTTCGACCGCGTCTCGTTCGCCGTCGTGCTCAACTCGACGGACTCGATCCGCCCCGGCGACTGGGCGCGCAAGCCGTAGTAGCGACGTCCGCAACAGGCGTCCGTGGGGCCTGTGGATGACGTGAAGACGGCGTTGCGCCATTTGCTCACCGGCACTGCCACAGCGACGTCTGCAAAAGGCGTCCGTGTGGTCCGTGGACCACGTGAGGCCGGCGTTGCGCCTTATGCAGCCGGCACTGCAACTGCGAGATCAGGCGGCCGCTTTGGGGCGGCCCGGCGTCGGCCGCCCATAAGGGCGACGAAAGAACGAGTGTCGTGCGGCTGACTGCGTGCGATTCGTCGATGGTGAGGCTTTCGCACCGCCCTACTGATCCAGGCGCGCGAGCAAACATCGGTTGAGCGCGGCGTGGAGTTGCCCTCGCCACCTCTGGAGGCAAGATCACGACTATCGTCGGACCCTATAGGCTGACCGTTCGATAGCGGGCACGGCGCAGGCGCGGCGATAGTCGCGGCCATGACCGTCGCCGCCACACCCTGCACACGCGAAGCCTGGGCGCTGCTGTCGCTGCGCGCGTTGCCGACGGCGGCCATCGTCACGCTGCTGCGCGCGTTCGGCACGCCGGAGGCCGTGCTGGGCGCGCCGCATGCGACAGCTCGCGGCGGTAGTACCGGCGGCCGTGCTCGGCCGGCTCGCCGCGCCGATCGACCCGGAGACGCTCGCGCGGACGCGCGAATGGCTTGCGGTCGCCCGGTCATCACCTGGTCGCGTGGGACGATCCGGACTATCCGCGCGCGCTGCTGGAGCTGGGCCACGCGCCGCCGTCCCTATACTTCGTCGGCCGGCGTGAATTCCTGAACCGCCCCGCGCTCGCGATCGTCGGCAGCCGGCATGCAACCGCGCAGGGGACCGACGACGCGCGCAACTTCGCGCAGGCGCTGGCCGATGCCGGCATCACGATCGTATCGGGGTTGGCGCTCGGCATCGACGCCGCCGCGCACGAGGGCGCGCTGCGGGGCGCGGGCTCCACGCTGGCCGTCGTCGGCACCGGCCTCGACCGCGTGTACCCGGCGCGCCACCGCGACCTCGCCCGGCGCATCGCGGCGAGCGGGGGACTCCTGTCCGAGTTCGCGCCCGGCACGCCGCCGCGGGCATCGCACTTCCCCCGCCGCAACCGGCTGATCAGCGGCCTCGCGCGTGGCGTGCTGGTGGTCGAGGCCGCGCCGCAGTCCGGGTCGCTGATCACGGCGCGCTACGCCGGCGAGCAGGGGCGCGAGGTGTTCGCGATCCCCGGCTCCATCCACTCGCCGCTCGCGAAGGGGTGCCACCAGCTGCTCCGGGAGGGCGCCAAGCTGGTCGAGACGGCGCAGGACGTGCTGGACGAACTGGGGATGGGGGAACCTGCCCCCTTGCGCCCGGCGGCCGCGGACCGCAGGTCCGAGGGGCCCGCTGGAAGCCGCCATGGGCGACGGTCCGGTCGACGTCGATACCCTCGTCGCGCGGACCGGGTGGCCGGCGGATGGGGTCCTCGCGGGCCTCACGGAACTCGAGCTCACGGGCGCCGCGACCCGGGTCGCGGGGGGCCGCTGGCAGCGCCGCCGGTGATCGCGCATCGATCCCCGGCCGAGGGGCCGGAACCGGGCCCGGCAACCGTTTTCGAGGCGCCGGCGGCGGCGCCTCCGGGAGGCAAATTTCGCCCGCCTGATAACCTGGAGTAGTATCTGCGTCCTTTTTGCCTTGACCGCGAACCCTTGTCCAAGACCCTGATCATCGCCGAGAAACCGTCCGTCGCCGCCGACATCGCGCGCGTGTTGGGCGGCTTTACGCGCCATGACGACTACTTCGAGAGCGACCGCTACGTGCTGTCGTCGGCCGTCGGCCACCTGCTCGAAATCGGGATGCCGGAGGAGGAGGAGGTCAAGCGCGGCAAGTGGACGTTCGCCCACCTGCCGGCCGTGCCGTCGAAGTTCGCGCTGAAGCCGATCGAGAAGAACGAGAACCGGCTCAAGACGCTGCTGAAGCTCATCAAGCGCAAGGACGTGTCCGCGCTGATCAACGCGTGCGACGCCGGGCGCGAGGGCGAGCTCATCTTCCGGTACATCGTCCAGTACTCGAGGTCCCCGAAGCCCCTGCAGCGGCTGTGGCTGCAGTCGATGACGCCCGCGGCGATCCGCGACGCCTTCGGGCAGCTGCGCAGCGACGAGGCGATGCTGCCGCTCGCCGACGCGGCCGTCTGCCGGTCGGAGGCCGACTGGCTCGTGGGCATCAACGGCACGCGGGCGATGACCGCGTTCAATTCCAAGTCGGGCGGGTTCCAGTTGACCACCGTCGGCCGCGTGCAGACGCCCACGCTCGCGATCCTGGTCGAGCGCGAGGCGAAGATCCGCGCGTTCCGCCCGCGCGACTACTGGGAAGTGATCGGCACGTTCCGCGCCGCCGCCGGCGAGTACAACGGCCGCTGGTTCGACGAGGGCTTCAAGCGCACCGACGACGACCCGGACCAGCGCGCCGACCGCCTGTGGGACGGCGGCGCGCGCGCAAGGCCTCGCCGCCAAGTGCTCCGGCAAGCCCGGCATCGTGACCGAGGAAGCGCGGCCGACCACGCAGGCGCCGCCGCTGCTCTACGACCTCACGAGCCTGCAGCGCGAGGCCAACGGCCGCTTCGGGTTCTCGGCGCGCACCACGCTGTCGCTGGCGCAGGCGCTCTACGAAAAGCACAAGGTCCTGACGTACCCGCGGACCGACGCGCGCGCGCTGCCGGAGGACTACATCGGCACCGTGAACGCGACGCTCGAGGAACTGGGCGAGTCGAACGCGTTCGGCGGGTTCGCGCGCGAGATCCTCAAGAAGAAGTGGGTGCGCCCGAACAAGCGCATCTTCGACAACTCGAAGATCTCCGACCACTTCGCGATCATCCCGACGCTGGTGCGCCCGAAGAACCTGAACGAGGTCGAGAGCAAGCTCTACGACTTGGTCGTGCGGCGGTTCCTCGCCGTGTTCTACCCGGCGGCCGAGCATCTCGTCACGACGCGCATCACGCGCGTCGAGGACGAGCCGTTCAAGACCGAGGGCAAGGTGCTCGTGAACCCGGGCTGGCTCGCCGTCTACGGCAAGGAAGCGCAAGGGGAAGAGGCGTCGCTGGTGCCCGTGAAGGTCCGCGAGGTGCGCAGCGCCGCCGACGTCGCCGCGGCGAAGGCGCCCGGCGAGCGCACCGACGGCCGGCGCTGGTTCGAAGGCGTCGAGGACGTCGCGACCGAGAAGGTCGACGTCGTGGCGCTGGTCACCCGTCCGCCGCCGCGCCTGAACGAAGCCACGCTGCTCTCCGCGATGGAAGGCGCGGGCAAGCTGATCGAGGACGACGAGCTGCGCGAGGCGATGCGCGAGAAGGGGCTGGGCACGCCGGCCACCCGCGCGTCGATCATCGAAGGCCTCATCATGGAGCGGTACATCTACCGCGACGGGAAGGAACTCGTCCCGACCGCGAAGGCATTCTCGCTGATGACGCTGCTGCACGGCCTGGGCGTGCCGGAACTCTTCTCGCCGGAACTGACCGCCGAGTGGGAGTTCAAGCTCGCGCAGATGGAGCACGGCAAGCTCGCGCGCGACACGTTCATGAACGAGATCGTCGCAATGACCGAGCACATCGTCGGCCAGGCGAAGAACTACGAGAGCGACACGATCCCCGGCGACTTCGCGACACTGGGCAATCCGTGCCCGAAGTGCGGCGGCGAAGTGCACGAGAAGTACAAGAAATTCCAGTGCATGAATCCCGCATGCGACTTCGCGTTCTGGAAGATCATGGGCGGCCGCCAGATCGAGCCGCAGGAAGCCGACACGCTGGTCAAGGAACGCACGATCGGTCCGCTCGAGGGCTTCCGCAGCAAGATGGGACGGCCATTCTCCGCCGTGCTGAAGTTGAACGACGCCAACGAAGTGGTGTTCGACTTCGGCAACAGCGACGCGGCCGACGACGCCGTGCCGCCCGACTTCTCCGCGCAGACGCCGCTGGGCACGTGTCCGAAGTGCGCGTCGCGCGTGTTCGAGCACGGCAACGTGTACGTGTGCGAGAAGGCCATCGGCACGGAGAAGACGTGCGATTTCCGCTCGGGCCGCACGATCCTGCAGAAGGCCATCGAGCCCGAGCAGATGCAAAAGCTCCTGGCGACGAAGAAGACGGACCTGCTGACGTTCGTGTCGTCGCGCACGCGCCGCCCGTTCTCCGCGTTCCTCGCCGTGCAGAAGGACGGCAACATCGGCTTCGAGTTCGAGCCGAAGGATCCGACCAAGGCGCGGCGCGGCGCCCGTCCCGCGACGGCGCTGCGCGTGCTCGGCGCGCATCCGAAGACGAAGGCGCCGGTCGAACTGCACAGCGGCCGCTACGGGCCGTACGTGAAGCACGGCACCGTCAACGCGACGCTCGCCGATCCGGAGCAGGCGGATACGCTGACGCTCGCCGATGCGCTGGCGCTGCTCGCCGCGAAGACCGGCAAGCCGGCGCCGCGCACGGCCCGGGCCGCCCCCAGGACTGCGGCGAAGACCCCGGCCAGGACGGCTGCGAAGTCGCCGGCCGCGAAGGCCGCGACGACGCGCGCCGCCGCCGCGCCGGCGGCCGCGAAGACCGCCGCGCGCAAGGTGCCGGACGCCAGGGCGGCCACGACGGCGGCGCCGGCCGCCGAACTCGCGACCGCCGCGAAGACCGCGACCAAGTCGGCCACCAAGCGGTCCACGAAGTCGGCAACCAAGTCGGCCGCGAAGTCGACAACCAAATCCGCACCCAGGTCGGCCGCGAAAACGCCTGCGGCGAGCGCCACGCGCAAGCGCAAGGCGCCGTGACGCGCGGTCGAGCGCCGCGCGCGCCCGACCGCATCGCGACGTGACGTCGGCGCGCACGACGGCACCCGCGCCCCCTGCCGGGCACTACGACGCACTCGACGGCCTGCGCGGCTTTGCCGTGCTGCTCGTGTTTTGCGTACATGCGGCCGGCAACGCGGCCGCCGTGACGCTCGGCGTCGATTTCGCCAGCGTGCGCCTCGCGACGCTCGAGTCGTTCCCTGTCGGCGTGCTGTTCTGGCTGCACGCGTCGCACCACGGCGTGTTCCTGTTCTTCGTGCTGTCCGGGTTCCTGATCGGCCGGATGTGGTGGCCGCGGGCGACGTTGCCGTACGCGACCTTCGCGTGGCGGCGCACGCTGCGCATCTACCCGGCGTTCCTCGTCGCGTTCGCGGGCTCGCTCGCGTTCGCCCATGCCGGCGGCACGTGGGTGCCCCCCGACCTGCCGCGCGTACTCGGCAATGCGCTGCTGCTCAACGGCGCGCCGGGCAGCGGCATCGTGCCGTTCAACATCGTCACCTGGTCGCTGTTCTACGAGATGACCTTCTACCTCGCGTTCCCGGCGTTCGCGATGGCGGCGTGGCGCGCCGGGGCGCCCGGGGGCGTCCTGCTGTGGACGAACGGCGTGCTTGTTCCCCTGGCGGCCGTGGCCTTCGGCATCGACTCGCTCGCGGTGTGCTGGTCGCTGCTGTTCATGGGCGTGGCGCTGGCGGTCCACGAGACGCGGCTGCGCGCATTCGCGGCGCGCACGCCCACCGCCGTGGTCGTGCTCGCGTACCTTGGCGTCACCAGCGTCGCACTGTTCCAGGTCGTGCCCGCGCTCATCGCAGTCACGGCGTTCGGCGCGGCCGCCGTGCTGCTGCTGGCGAAGAGCATGACGCCGGGCAATGCGGTCGCGTGGCTGCTCACGCGCGCGCCGCTGCGCGCGCTGGGCCGGATCAGCTACTCGTTCTACCTCGCGCACTGGATGCTGGTGGTGCTGGTCGCGCGCGCCGTCGAGCCGCACGTGGCCGCATGGGGCGCGTTCGCCGCGACCGTCGTCATCTTCGTGGCCAGCTTCGTCGTATCGGCGCTCGCCGCCGCCGCGCTGTGGTGGCTCGCCGAGCGCCCGTATTTCGCGTGGACGCGCGGGCTGCGAATTTCCCATCCTCGATGACGGTCACGCAGCCAGCCGCACGACACTCGTTCTTGCGTGGCATTTTCCGGCGGCCGTCGCCGGGCCGCCCCAAGGCGGCCGCCTGACTAGGCATTTGAAGTGCCGGCCGCAAAAGGCGCAACGCCAACCTCGCGCCATCCACGGGCCGCAAGGACGCCTTTTGCGGACGTTCCCTACCCGAACCGGATCCCCTGCGCGAGCGGCAGCGCGCGGCTCCAGTTGACGGTGTTCGTCTGCCGGCGCATGTATGCCTGCCACGCGTCGGAGCCGGCCTCGCGTCCGCCGCCCGTCTCCTTTTCGCCGCCGAACGCGCCGCCGATCTCGGCGCCCGACGTGCCGATGTTCACGTTGGCGATGCCGCAATCGCTGCCGCCCGCCGCGAGAAACGCCTCCGCCGTGGAGAGGTCGCGCGTGAACAGCGCGCTCGACAGCCCCTGCCGCACGCCGTTGTTCTGCGCGATCGCCGCTTCGATCGTCGCGAAGGTCATCGTGTACAGGATCGGCGCGAACGTCTCGCGCTGCACGCACGGCCATTCGTTCCTTGCCTCGGCGACGACGGTCGGCTCGACCCAGTAACCGGGGCCGGGTCGCGCGTGGCCGCCGCAGACGATGCGGCCGCCGCACTCACGCGCCTCCGCCACCGTGCGCTCGAACGCCGCGACGGCGGCGGCATCGATCAGCGGGCCCATGAGCGTCGCGGGGTCCAGCGGATCGCCGATGCGCACCTGTTCGTACGCGCGCACCAGCCGTTGCTCGAGCTCCGCCGCGCGCCCCTCGTGCACGATGAGCCGGCGTGTCGTCGTGCAGCGCTGCCCGGCGGTGCCGACGGCGCCGAACAGCACGGCAGGCACGACGAGGTCGAGGTCCGCGTCCTCCGCGACGATCACCGCGTTGTTGCCCGCGCATTCGAGCAGCGTGCGGCCGAAGCGGCCTGCCACGCGCGTCGCGACGGTGCGCCCCACCGCGGACGAGCCCGTGAACGACACGAGTGCGACCCGGGGATCGTCGACGATGCGCAGCGTCTCCCCGTCGTCGGCGATCGCCAGCGTGAAAATCGCGGGCAGCGCCAGTTCCTCCATCACGCGGTTCGCGAGCGACTGCACGGCCAGCGCCGTCAACGGCGTCTTCGGCGACGGCTTCCAGACGACCGCGTTGCCGCAGACGGCGGCGAGCATCGCGTTCCATGCCCACACGGCCACGGGAAAGTTGAACGCGGTGACGACGGCGACGACGCCGAGCGGATGCCATTGCTCGAACATGCGATGCCCGGGCCGCTCCGAGGGCATCGTCCTGCCGTAGAGCATCCGCGACTGGCCGACGGCAAAGTCGGCGATGTCGATCATCTCCTGCACCTCGCCGTCGCCCTCGGCCTTGATCTTGCCGTTCTCGAGCGCGACGAGGCTGCCGAGCGCGTCCTGGTGTTCGCGCAGCAGCGCGGCGAAGCGCAGGACCGCGCGACCGCGCAGCGGCGCCGGCACGTCGCGCCACGCGGACGCCGCGGCCACCGCGGCATCGAGCACCGCGGCGACGTCGTCCGCGTCCGCGCGCGCGACCGTCGCGAGTGCCCGCCCGTTCGCAGGATTGACACTCGCAAGCGGTGCGCCGCCGCCGCGCCATTGCCGCGGTCCCGCGCACGCGCCGGGACTGCGGGTGGTCAAGCCGAAGCGGGCGAGCAGCGGGGCGGCACGTGCGTCCATGGCGACAGCCTTTCGAAGGCGAGCGGGCACCGGCACGGGAAGCGCCGGTCGAAGGCCGCGATTGTCGCTTGGCGCGCGGGGATCGGCCAGCGCGCGGTGCGGTTGAGGTCCGGAGTTCTGGGGTCGGCGCAACCACTCCGACGCAGTCCGAGGGGCGCTGCATGCGATCGCCTCCGGGGTTGCGCTGACCCCGCGCTTCGATCCCAAGACCTCCGGCGATCGCGCTTCAATGGCCGCCCTGACCCCGGCCCCGCTGCCGGGACACCACCGCGCCTTTGATGCAGGTCATCACGCTGCGCGGCCATCCGTCGGAAAGTGACAGGCTGAACGCGCATCGAAAGGACGCGCATGACGGACAAGGGCGGCGAGCATCTGGCGCGGCTGCGCGAGATGCGCAGCCGCGCCGTGCTGGGCGGGGGACAGAAGCGGATCGAGCAGCAGCACGCGCGCGGCAAGCTGACCGCGCGCGAGCGGCTCGCGCTGCTGCTCGACGAAGGCTCGTTCCAGGAATTCGGCACGCTCGCGACGCACCACGTCAGCGAGTTCGGACTCGAGCACCATCGCTATCCGGGCGACGGCATCGTCACCGGTTTCGGCAAGATCAACGGCCGGCGCGTCGCTGCGTTCGCGCAGGACTTCACCGTGCTGGGCGGCTCGTTCTCCGAGGTGCAGGCGCAGAAGATCTGCCGGATCCAGGACCTGGCGCTCGAGAGCGGCATTCCGCTGATCGGCCTGAACGATTCGGGCGGCGCGCGCATCCAGGAAGGCGTGCGCAGCCTCGCGGCGTACGGCGAGGTGTTCGTGCGCAACGTGATGGCCTCGGGCGTCATTCCGCAGATCTCGCTGATCATGGGCCCGTGCGCCGGTGGCGCCGTGTACTCGCCCGCACTCACCGACTTCGTGATCATGGCCGGCGCGAGCTTCATGTTCCTCACCGGCCCCGACGTGATCAAGGCCGTCACCGGCGAGGACGTGACGGCGCTGGAATTGGGCGGCGCGGACGTGCACATGACGCAGAGCGGCGTCGCGCACCTTGCGGCGGACACCGAGGTCGAAGGCATCGGGATGGTCAAGCGGCTCCTGTCCTACCTGCCGCAGAACAACAACGAGGACCCGCCGCAGGTCACGCCCGACGATCCGACCAACCGGATGGACGAGGCGCTCAACACGCTGATCCCGCACGACGAGAACCAGCCGTACGACATGCGCGACGCGCTCGCGATGGTCTTCGACCGCGACACGTTCCTCGAGGTCCAGCCGGCCTTCGCGCCGAACGCCGTGGTCGGCTTCGCGCGGCTCGACGGGTATTCGGTGGGCATCGTCGCCAACCAGCCCGCGTACATGTCGGGCGCGCTCAACATCGACGCGTCCGACAAGATCGCGCGCTTCATCCGCATCTGCGACGCGTTCAACGTCCCGATCGTCACGTTCATCGACTGCCCCGGCTTCCTGCCCGGGACCGCGCAGGAGTACGGCGGCGTGATCCGGCACGGCGCCAAGATCATCTACGCGTACTGCGAGGCGACGGTCCCGAAGATCTCGATCGTCACGCGCAAGGCGATGGGCGGCGCCTACGTCGCGATGAGCAGCAAGCAGATGCGCACGGACCTCGCGTTCTCGTGGCCCACCGGCCAGATCGCCGTCATGGGCGCCGAACCCGCGGTGCGCGTGCTCTACCGCGCCGAAGTACAGGCCGCCGCCGATCCCGCCGCGAAGGAGCGCGAGCTCACCGAGTACTACCGCGAGAAGTTCTTCAATCCGTATCGCGCGGCCGACGTGGGCCAGATCGACGAGGTGATCGAACCGCGCGAAACGCGGCCCCGCCTCGTGCGCGCGCTCGAGATCCTGCGCACGAAGGTGCAGACCAATCCGTCCAAGAAGCATGGCCTCGTCCCGCTCTGACGCAAAGCCGGTGCGTGCCGACCTGCCTGCCGGCTCGGGAGCCGCGTGATGGACAACCTGCCGTGGGGCCTCGGCATCACGGCCGTCGGCATGGGCCTCGTGTTCGGCATGCTCGCGCTGCTGTGGGGACTGCTGGCGCTCGCCCTGCGGCTCGACGGTCCCGCGCGATCGCCGCACGAGCCTGCGGGCGAGATCGTGGACGACGGCGACGAGCCGGCGGACGCGGGCGATGCGATCCCGGCGGACGTCATTGCCGCGATCACGATCGCCACGCTGGCGCATCGCGCGGCACGCCGCCGCGAAGCCGCGCCGCTGATGCGCAGCTACTGGCCGGGCAGCCTGCTGTTCGCGTCGCGCTGGGTGGCGACCGGCCGCGCGCGCCAGAACCAGTCGTGGCAACGAAGGGGACGCTGATGCGCCGCTACACGCTCGAGATCGGAACGACCGAGTTCGTCGTCGACGTGCACGAACTCGCCGCCGACAGCTTCGAGGTCATCGTCGGCGACGACGCGTACATCGTGACGCTCGCGGCCGAAGAGGATGTCGCCGAGGGCGTGCTCGCGCCGGCGTTGCATACCGCGGGAATCGCGGGCAGCGCGGCCGTTGCGGCGCCGCGCATCGAACGCAAGGCGGCGCCGAGCCGTGCCACGCCGGCCGCCGCGCGTCCGCGCAAGGCCGCGGGTGGTGTGGGCAGCGCGTGGCTCAACGCGCCGATGCCAGGCGTGGTCATCGACGTCGCGGTGAAGGCGGGCGATGCCGTCACGCGCGGGCAGTTGGTGGCGGTGCTCGACGCGATGAAGATGCACAACAGCATCAAGTCGCCGCGCGCGGGCACCATCGCAGAGGTCTGCGTCGAGCCCGGGCAGGCGGTCGGCCACGGCGACGCGCTCGTGCGCTACCGCGAGGACTGACGCGCATGCCCGGCGGCGATACCCTCGACCTGCTGCTGCAGGGCCTCCTGCACGTGACGCCGCAGTCGCTCGTCATGCTGGCGGTGGCCGGCGTGCTGCTCTATCTCGGCATCGCGCGCGACTACGAGCCGCTGCTGCTCGTGCCGATCGGCGCCGGCTGCCTGCTCGCGAACCTGCCGATGTCGCCGCTGGTCGCCGAGGACGGAATGCTGCGCATCCTCTACGACGTCGGCGTGCGCAACGAACTCTTTCCGCTGCTGATCTTCATCGGCATCGGCGCGCTGACCGACTTCGGGCCGCTGCTCGAGAATCCGCGGATGGTGCTGCTCGGCGCGGCGGGGCAGTTCGGCATCTTCCTCACGCTGCTGCTCGCGCTGGCGCTGGGGTTCACGCGCCCCGAGGCGGCGTCCATCGGCATCATCGGCGCGATCGACGGACCGACGTCGATCTACGTGAGCGGCATCCTCGCGCCGCAGCTGCTGGGGCCGATCACCGTCGCCGCGTACAGCTACATGGCGCTGGTGCCGATCATCCTGCCGCCGATCATGCGCGCGCTCACGACGCGCCGCGAGCGGCAGATCCGCATGCCCTACAGCAGCCGCGTCATCAGCCGGCGCACGCGCATCCTGTTCCCGATCGCGGTGACGCTCGTCGTCGGCACGCTGGTACCGTTCGCCACGCCGCTGATCGGCATGCTGATGCTGGGCAACCTGATGAAGGAGTCGGGCGTCGTCGAGCGGCTGACCAAGGCGTCCGCGCACGAGATCGCCAACATGGTCACGCTGTTCCTGGGACTCGCGATCGGCGGCACGATGGTCGGCGCGCAGTTCCTGAAGCTCTCGACGCTCGCGATCATGCTGCTCGGCATCGTCGCGTTCGCGGTCGATGCCGCGGCGGGCATCATGTTCGCGAAGCTCCTCAACGTGCTGTCGCACGGACGCGTGAACCCGTTGATCGGCGCCGCCGGCATCAGCGCGTTTCCGATGGCGGCGCGCGTCGTGCAGAAGGTGGCGCAGGACGAGGACTTCGAGAACTTCCTGCTGATGCACGCGATGGGCGCCAACGCAGCGGGCCAGATCGCGAGCGTCGTGGCGGGCGGCGTGCTGCTGGCGCTGATGGGCGCGGGCTGAACGAGGGCCCGGCGCGAGCCTGCGCGCTATCGCGGCGCGCACATCACGACGAGGTCGGGGCCGTCGCCTTCGGCGATCCAGCCCGCGTCCACCATCCGGTTGCGCAATTCCCTGTCGGTCAGATACCGGTGATTGGCATCGCGGCGGTTGTTGAATACGCGGTACACCGGCGTCGTGTCGGGCGGGCAGGCGCCCGCAAGCGGAAGGAACATGTGCATGAACGTCGGATCCTCGAGCACGAAGCTCGGGTGGTTCCGGCCCGTCGCTGCGCACTCCTCGATGCCGCGGCCGAAGAAGTGCGAATCGCCCAGCGCCGGCGGAATGTAGTACCTGCAGACCGGTGAAGTTCCCGCCCTCGGGCTTGAAAACACATCGAAAGACTCGCCGGTGCGCCACCACCCTTTGATCGGGACTCCTGCATCGAGGATGGCGATCTCATCCCGCCGCCACGTGATGAAGAAGTGGTCGAGCGTGAGGTTGTAGTATTCGACGACCGTCGCGCGGGTGGGCGAGATGCGGACGACGAAACTGGAAACGTAGCTTCCCGAAACAGGCCGATAAGCGCCCGGCGTTGTAGGGAAGTCACCATCTGTGCGGCCCGTGACGTAGATGTCGTCGACTGCATCGACGGCAATTCCCTGGCCGGAAACTCCAAACGCGCCACCTAAATACGACGAGTAAGGGAGCGTGCCTCCGGTCGCATCGAGATTGGCAATGAAGGCGGCGAACGAACCGCCGAGTGTGGATTGAACTGCGTTGGCCGTGACCGGAAAGTGACCGCCGGACGTGAATCCCGTCACGTACGCAGCACCGCTCCCGTTGACCACGATTCCGTAGCCGAAGTCGAAACCCGCCCCTCCCAGGTAAGTCGAATAGACAAGTGCGGTTCCGGTCGGATTCAGCTTCGTCACAAAGACGTCGACGCCGCCGCCGAAGGTCGCCTGGAAGGCCCCTGCGGTCGTCGGGAAACCCCCTGAAGTCGAGCCTGTTACGTACGCATTCCCGCACCACGCTCGTGTCTTTCCTACGCCATTTCTGCGGCCGCCGCCGGGCCGCCCCAAGGCGCCGCCTGACTTCGCAGTTGAAGTTCCGGCCGCAAAAGGCGCAACGCCAGCCCACGTCATCCACAGGCCCCACGGACGCCTTTTGCGGACGTTCCCTACGCCGGCGCGCACATGACGACGAGATCGGGGCCGTCGCCCTCGGCGAGCCACCCTTTCGCGACCATCGCGTCGCGGACAGCGCGTTCGGTCGTGTAGCGGTGGTTGGCGTCCGCGCGGTTCGAGAACACGCGATAGACGGGGACGGTGCCGGCGGCGCACACGCCCGCGGCCGGCGGGTACAGGTGGAAGAACGCCGCCGCCTCGAGCACGAACGACGGATTGCGCGCGAGCGTGCCGTCGCACTCGGCGGCATCGCGCCCGAAGTAATGGCCGTCGCCCTTGCCGGGCGGAATGTAGATCCGGCAAACGGCGGACGTGGCGGCCGCGGGGCTCATCAGCGCCGCGAACGACTTGCCCGTCCGCGTCCAGCCGCGCAGCGTGGTCCCGGCGTCGAGCAGCGCGATCTCCGTCGCGTTCCACGTGATGAAGTAGTGGTCGAGCGACGCGTTGTAGTACTCGACCAGCGTCACCGGCACCGCGACACCGGTGGCGGCGAGCGCCATCCGCACGGCGCCCGGCGCGTCGAGGATGCCGGCGCCGCAGATGCCCGCGCAACTCGAGCCCGCCGGGAACGGCTTGGCACTCGCCTTCAGGAACTCGCGCACCTGCGCCGCCGTGAGGTCTGGCGCGACGGAGAGCATCAGCGCCGCGACGCCGCTCACGAGCGGCGCCGCGAAACTGGTGCCGGCGCGTGCGCGCGTGGTGTCGATGCCGGGCCCCGTCGCACCGGTGTTGAAGAGCGCGAGGAAATTGGACGAGGCGGCGCCGTTGCCGTTGCCGCCGGGTGCCGCGAGGTCGATCCGCGCGCCGTAGTTGGAATAGGTCGCGCGATTGCCGCCGACCGTCGACGCGGCGATCGCCAGCACGCCGACGCAGTCGGACGGCGTGTGGCTGTCGGCGTTCGCATCGTTGCCCGCGGACACGACGATCGCGCGCGTGATGCCGTGCGCGAACGCCGCGTCGATGGATTCCTGGAAGAACGGCTGGCACGGGCCGGGATCCCCCAGGCTCATGTTGATCACGTGCGCCGGATTGGCATTGGGCGGCACCGTGGGCACCGCGACGCCGCCCGCCCACGCGACGGCATCCGCGACGTCGGCGTCGTCGCCGTAGCACTTGCCCAGCACGCGCACCGGCAGGAGCCGCGCATTCCAGTCGACCCCGGTCAGGTAGAGCCCGTTGTCGGACCGTGCGCCGATCGCACCCATGACCGACGTGCCATGCCACGAGCTGTCGCGCGGCGTGCATTCGTTGGTCTCGAACGGCCCCGTGATCTCGGTGGCCATCACCCAGTCGCCCGGGTCCGCCGGATCGTCGTCGCGATAGTTGCCCGCGGCGTTCGCGGTGGAGCCGTCGTTGCTCAATGCCGCGCTCGCGACAAAGTCGTAGCCCGGCAGCACGCGTCCGGCGAGGTCGGCATGCGGCGTCGAACCGGTGTCCAGCACCGCGACGACGACGGCCGGCGACCCGGTGGTCAGGTCCCACGCCGACTGCGCATCGATGTTGGCGGCGCCCGGCTGCAGGTAGAACTGGCTCGCGTACAGCGGATCGTTGGGCAAGCGCTCGGCGTGCATCGGCCGCGTGCGCGTGGCCCACGCCACGCCGGGCACGGCGGCAAGTTTCGCGGCGAGCTGCATCGGCTTCAGCAACAGTGCGGATTTCCGACGAAGTAAGCACTTGCGCACCGATGGCCATCGTGCGGACGTGCACGAGCGGCGTGCCGATCGCACGGGAAAGCTCGGCCCCCACCTGCGCGCGGCTCGACGTCGCGCGTCGCCGGGGTGGTCGCATCCAGTTTGACGACGAGGCGCGGGACGAATCCGGGCGCGGCGTCCGGCGCTTCGACGACGAGCGCGCCCGCGAACGGCGCTGCGAGCAGGCTGCCGGCGAGAGCGACGAGTCGGGCGAGTCGAACCATGGGGACGTGGGATCCGCGCGGGCGGCGATGCCGCGCTTCGCGCTCAGGGATTGGGTAGACCCGGCCGCGGGCGGCAAAGTTCGCATCGTCGCATGGCGGTGCGCGCCGCGCGACGGCCCGCCGCAGCCCCGGAAGGGCCGCCGTGCGTGCAAACACAGGCTGCGCCCGATCGGGATATGGCGCGACGCGCCGCCGGACGGACCGGCGCGGACGCATCGACGCGGGCGATTACAAGCTCGCCGCGGCCGCCCGGGTCGGCAGATGGCCGCGCACCTCGAACTCGACCTGCGACAGCTCGCGGCCGTCGGCGTCGACCAGCACGAGCCGGTGCCGGCCGGGCGTCGGCGACCAGAGCGCGCGGGTGCCGCGGTCGTGCAGTTCCGCGCCGTCGAGCACCCACTTCGTATCCGCGGCGGCCGGGCTTGCCGTGAAGGCCACGCGCTGGTGGCGCGGCGGAATGTCGGGATCGAGCGCGATGACGGTCTCGGGTGCCGGATAGCGAATCCGGGGCGACAGCGCGCGCGCCGCGTCGTCGTCCGCGTGCGGACGGTCGCTCGCGCGCACGACGGGCATCGCGGTGCCCGCGACGAACCACTCGGCCCGCGCGGTCTCGACCGGCGGATCGAACGCGACGCCGGCGCGCAGCACGCCCGGGACGGCCTGCGGCGGCACGCTCGGTTCCGCGCGATGCAGGAAGTGCACGACGTCGCGCCAGATCGGCGCGGCGCCCGTCACGCCGGACACGTCGCGCATCGGCGCGCCCGAGAAATTGCCGACCCACACGCCGACCGTGTAGCGCGACGTGTAGCCGATGCACCAGTTGTCGCGCATGTCCTTGGAGGTGCCGGTCTTGGCCGCGCTCCACACGCGCGTGGCCAGCGGATTCTCGAGGCCGAACGTCGTCGCACGCGCGCCGCGATCGGCCAGCATGTCCGTCACGATGAAGCTCGCGGCGGCGCCGAACACGCGCCGCGGCGGCGTCCCGGCATCGCCCGGCAGCGACCGCGTGGCACCGACGACGCCGCCGTTGGCGAGCGCGCGGTACGCATTGGTCAGCGCGAGCAGCGTGACGTCGGCACCGCCCAGCGCGAGCGATGCGCCGTAGTACTCCGGCGGCTGCGTCAGCGTCGCGAAGTCGAGCTGCACGCAGCGCTTCGTGGAAGCGTCCGACGCCGACGAGTTCCAGCGTGCGCACGGCGGGCACGTTGAGCGAGCTCGCGAGCGCCGTGCGCACGCTGACGCTGCCGCGGAAGTCGCGGTCGTAGTTCTGCGGCGCGTAGGCGCCGCGCGCGGTGGCGATCGTCAGCGGGCTGTCGTCGACGAGCGAGGCGGCCGTCAGCAGCTTCGCGTCGAGCGCCAGCGCATACAGGAACGGCTTCAGCGTCGAGCCCGCCTGCCGCGGCGCGGTCACGCCGTCGACCTCCGCCGCCGGCGAGAGATCCCCGCTGCTGCCGACGTAGGCCAGCACGTCGCCGCTCGCGTTGTCGAGCACGACCAGCGCGCCGTCGGCCACGCCGCGCGCCGCGAGTTCCGCCAGGTGGTCGCGCAGCGTGCCGATCGCGATACGCCTGCAAGTCGGCGTCGAGCGTCGTCGCGATGCGCTCGCCGGCGTGCCTCGGCACCTTCGCGGCGAGGTGCGGCGCGAGCGCCGTGCGCGCGGGCATCCGGTAGCCGCCGGCGAGCGCCACCGCCGCGAGCGCGCGGATCGGCTCGCAGGCGCTGCCCGCCTGCGACCGCGTTGGCGACCGCGCATGCGCGTTGCGCGACGACCGGCGGCTTGGCACCCGGCGCGCGCAGCAGCGCCACCAGCACGGCGGATTCCCGCGCGTCGAGGCCCGACGGGCTCTTGCCGAAGAGTCCGTGCGCGGCGGCCGCGAGCCCGCGCAATTCGCCGCGGAACGACGACAGGTTGAGATAGGCCTCGAGGATCTGCGCCTTCGTCCACGCGGACTCGAGTGCGAGCGCCGCCTCCAGCTGGTCCCACTTCTGCGCGAGGGTGCGCGGCTCGCCACCGTCGGGGCGCAGCGCCGGGTCCAGCAGCCCTGCGAGCTGCATCGTCAGCGTGGACCCGCCGCGCGGACGGCGACCGTCGACCGCCCGCCACGCGCTGTCCCACGCCGCCACCGCGAGTCCGGGCCAGTCGACGCCGGCGTGCTCGTGGAAGCGCTTGTCCTCGCCGGCGATCAGCGCCGCCTGCAGCGCAGGCGACACGTCGGACAACGGCACCCAGTCCCGCTGCCGCACCTTCGCGTTCACGCGGATCTCCGACAGCGGCCGGCCCTCGCGATCGACGAGCAGCGCCTCGGACGACACGTACGCCGCGCGCACGTCCGCGGGAGACGGCAGCGTCGCGCCGTGCGCCGCAGCCACCGACAGCACGATCGCGGCAAGGGCGAACGCGGCGGACCGCCGCGAAGCGGCCATCACGGTGCCACGCTCCAAGCCGGGTTCGGCACTTCGCCGAACATCTCGGGCGCGTACATCGCCTCGACGCGCGTGGCCGGCATGTTGAACGTGCCCGGATTGTTGAGGCGCACCGTGTACTCGACGACGAAGCGGCCTTTCGGGACATAGCGGAAATACGCGCGGTACGCGGCGAACGTGCGCTCCTCGAACGCCGGCCACACGGTGCCCTGCCGGCGCTCGCCGCGCGTCGCGAGCGCGGAGTCGCCGCCCAGGCCGGTGCCGAGCGCGGTGCTGCCGGCCGGCAACGCGTCGTCGACGACGACCCACGCCATGTCCGACTGCGCGTCGACCTCGAGCCGCACGCGCGCGATGTCGCCCTGCCGCCACTCGCCGGCCACCTTCTGCTCGACCGGCGTCACCGTGCGCGTGACCTGGTAGCCGCTCGACAGCGCCTGGGTCAGCGGAATCGCCGCGATGCTCTGCACGGTCACCCACGGCTGCGCCGCTGCCGTCCTGCGACAGCGCCATGTCCGCGCGCGCGTCGGGCCACGGCAGGCGCTGCGCGAATGTCTTCGCGCCGTCCTCGGCCGTCCACGCATGCGCGAACGTGCGCCCGGCGAGCGCCGCCGTCGCGGTGCCGGTCACGGGCGCCGCCTCGAACCGCGCGGAGAACTTCGCCAGCGCGAGCACGCCCCACACGTTGGCGACGGTCGTGTTCCAGTGGCCGCGCTGCATGCCGTCCCAACGCGCCGCGCACGAGCCGCGGCATGTCGTCCTTCCACGCGGGCACGTCGTTCACGGCGATCAGCAGCTTGTTCGCGTTGGAATCGGCGGACACCATGAGCCACCACAGCGCGTCGGTCTTCTCGGTCGAGAAGCCCATGTGCGTGCCCTGCAGGTTGAGCCGCGACTTGATGACCTGTTCCGCGGCCTTCATCCGCTCGTCGTGGCGCGGCAGTTTCGGCTGGCGCTTCAGGACCAGGTACCAGTCGATGACGGCGGACGTCGGCCACAGGTTCGGCTCGAGCGCGATGCTGTCGAGCCACTTCGCGTCGAACGGCTCGGCCCGCCGCGACAGCGCCTCGAGCGCCGCGATCTTGCGGATCGCCAGGTCCGCCGTCGGCAGCGCGGACGAGCGCACGATGCGCCCTTCGACGAAGCCGATCAGCGCCTGCTCCATGCGGCCGCGCTCGCGCTCGGGGATCGCGTAGCCCGCCTCGGCCGCGGCCGACAGCACGTACGCGGTCAGCGCGTCGTCGCCGTCGCGCATGACCGGCCAGAATTTCACGAGACCGTCGCGGTCGAGGTAGTCCGGCAACGCGGCCATCACGCCGCTCCAGCGGCCGGGATCGCGCAGGCCGAGCGCGACGGACGCGCGCTGCTCGAAGCACGTGTACGGATACGCGCGCAGGAAGTCGCGCACGCCGGGCAGTTCGCCGGCGAGCTTCGCCTGCCACTGCACGTTCACGCCGCCGCGGCCGGGGATGGCGTCGAGCGGGCCGCTGCACCGGGACCGCCTGCGGCTCCTTCACCTGCAGGATCGTGGCCTGGTACGTGCGCTCCGGCACGGCGGGCACCACGCGCTGCGACACCTTGAGCGCTGTCGCGGACGGCGGTCGCCTTCGGCGGCGCGCCGCGTTCAATCGCATCGACCTGCCAGTCGAGCGCCGTCGCGCTGGCGGGCACCGCAAGGTCCCACGACGTCTCGCGCGCCTGCCCGGGTGCCAGTTCGAGATCGCGCGGTTCGAGCGCCGGCAGCGGCGAACCGCCCGTAGTGGCGCGCGCGGTCACCGTCACGGCAAGGGGACGCGCGCCCGCGTTGCGCACGGTGAAGCCGGCGCGGAAGCGGTCGCCGTCGCGCACCAGCGGCGGCAGGCCGGAGAGCAGCATCAGGTCCTGCGTCGAGCGGATCGACGCCTCGCCGGTGCCGAAGAGCTGCGCGCCGGACGACGGCGACCGCGACGATGCGGAACGACGTCAGCGAATCGTTCAGCGGAATCGCGACCGTCGCGTTGCCCGCCGCGTCGAGCGGCACGCGCGCCCGCCACAGCAGCAGCGTGTCGAAGAGCTCGCGCGCCGACGCGCGCCCGCCGCCGCCGCCCGGCGCGATCGCCTTGCGGCCGAAGTGGCGCTTGCCGATCACCTGCATCTGCGCGGTGGCCGTCTCCACTTCGACGCCGCGGCGCGTCATCATCGCGTCCAGCAGTTTCCACGAATCGTTGGGCAGCAGTTCGAGCAGGCCCTCGTCGACGGCGGCCAGCGCCACTTCGCTGCCCGCGGGCGGCGCGCTGCCGTCGGGGCGGCGCACGGCGATCGTCACGAATGCCTTGTCGCGCACCTTGAACACCGCGCGCTCCGGCGTGACCTTCACCGCGAGCTCGTGGGCCTGCCAGCCCACCTTGACTTCGGCCAGACCCATCTTGAACGCCGGCTTCGCGAGGTCGACGAGCGCCGTCGGCGCGACGTCGCCGATGCGCCCGCGCACCACGCAGCGCCGACACGAACACGTTGGGCGCGTAGTTGCCCTTCATCGGCACGTCGAGCACCGGATCGTTGCGCGCGATCGTCTGCACGAACGCATCGAGCACGCCTTCGCGCTCGACCGTCACCAGCACCGTCGCGTCCTTGAACGGCGTGCGCACCTGGAATCGCGCGCTCGTGCCGGGCTCGTAGCGCTTCTTCTCCGGCAACAGGTCGATGCGGTCGTTGTCGGAGCCCGCGAACCATTGGTCGTCGTCGGTGGCGACCCACGCGTCGGTGCGCGTGACGACGGCGCGACCGTCGGCATCCGCGGCCTGCGCGCGCAGGATCAGGTTGCCGGTCGCGGGTGCCGGCATCTCGCAGATCAGCAGGCCCAGCCGGTCGGTCTCGCCCTGGCAAAGGTCGCCCACGCGCGCGGTGTCGTAGCCATGCTCGTACGCGTAGAAACCGCCGATGAGCCGGCGCCGGTGCGAGAAGTAGTCGCGCTTGAACGCATCGGTGCGCACGCGCACGCCGGGCAGCGGCTTGCCGTCGAGATCGACCGCGACGACGGTGAACTTGATGCGGTCCTTCGCGGCGGCCCAGCCGTCGGGCTTGATGCCGAGCACGAGTTTCGCCGGCCACAGCGCGACGCGCGTCGCGGCGGTGAGCGTCTCGCCGTTGGGATCGCGGTACTCGAGTTCGGCCAGCATGTCCTGCGGCTGCTCGGACGGCTGCACGTCGCGCACGGTCGCGCGCGCGCCGCCGGCCTTGTCGAGCGTCAACGGCAGCGCGGTGCCGCGCTGCGGCCGCGCCGCGCCGGTGGCGTCGGGCTCGTCCATGTCCGGATCGGCGAACGCGAAGCCGTCGAAGCGCGCGACGTTGTCGCCCTGCTCCTCGCGGCCTTCCTTCACGTTGCCGGCGGCGAACGCGAAGTCGTCGTAGTCGGGGAAGCCGACCTGCTTCGCGTCGACCTGCGTGCGCAGCGTGGCCGGCAATCCGCCCGCGCCGCCGCCCGACAGGTAGTTCACCTGGATGTCGAGGTTCACTTCGGTGGGCCGCACCAGCGGCGTGCCGACCGCCTGCATGCGGGCACGCAGCAGCGGCACGCGGAACGCCTCGACGCGAAAGACGCCGGCGAGGCGCTCGGTCGCCTCCTTCGCGTGCGGCGCGAGCGTGTCGTGCACCAGCACCTGGTAGCTGCCGAGGTACGCGTCCTTCGGCACGGCGAACGTCGCCTCGCCCGACGCGGGCGCGCCGGTCCCCGTCCATTTCACGGGCACTTCGTACTCCTTCTCCGAGCCCACGTGGCGGATCAGCAGCGTGTCCTCGAGACCCTTGCGCGGCGGCAGCGCGAAGCCCCCGGCCGTCTGCTGGCGGACGAAGAGCTTCATCGATACCGTCTCGCCCGCGCGCACCAGCGACCGGTCGAGGACCGCGTGCGCGACGTAGGGACCGTTCCAGTTGCCGGTCGGCACGTTGAACCGCCACGGCGCGATGCCCTCGCCCCAGTTCGAGAACGCGAACGCCGTGTCGTCGTCCGTGTGCGCGGTGACGAAGAATTCCTTCGCCGCATCCTCGATGCCGCAGGATGGCAGCCCGTCGCGCGCGGGCAGCCCCTTGTTCACGCGCGCGATGCCCGACGCGTCGGTCCGGCCCTCCCAGTACGTGGCGCCGCCGCAATCGCGCACCGCCACCGCCGCGTTGGCGACCGGCGCGGCGTTGTCGAGCTGCGTCACCCACACGAGCGAGGACTCGCGTCCCAGCTTGAAGTGGACCGACAGGTTGGTGACCATCACCGCCGAGCGCACGTAGAACGGCTTCGGCACGCCGAGCAAGCGCAGCGCCCAGCTTCGGACTCGCGAGTTCGACGACGTGGAAGCCCGCCGCCGGCAACGGAATGCCGACGACCTCGAACGCCTTCGCGCCGTCCGGCTTGGGCACGCTGATGCGCGTCTTCGCATCCGTCGGCTTGAACACGGAACTCGCGAAGCCGTTGCGCTTCACCGACCACTCCTGCGTCTTGTCGTCGTACTCGCGCTCGATGCGGTTCGCGACGGCCAGCCGGCGCAGCCACGCGACGATCTGCATGTCGTCGCCGCGCTTCACGCTCGCGACCTGGCCTGCGATCGGCGCCGCCTCTTCTCCGCGGCGGCCGCCGCGGTCGCGCGCACGGTCGCCGCGTTGCCGGACAGTACCGGCTCGATGTTGCGCACGGTGACGGGCAGCAGCGGCACCTCGCCCCCCGGCAGCACGCGCTCGAGGACGCCGAAGTCCGCCGCGAATTTCGCGAGCGGCGGGTTCTCGTCGGTGCGCACGCGCAGCGGGAACGACTTCGCGTTGGCCAGCACGCGTCCGGCGTCGTCCTTCAGGCCCTCCGGCAGCTCGATGCGGAACTGCGTGCGCTCCGGCAGGCCCGGGCCGAACGACACCGACTCGATGCCGTCGCCTTCGGTCTTCGGAAGCCTGGCCGGATACGCCTTGCCGGCGGCGTCGACCAGGCGGATCTTCCGCGCATCGGCTTGCGCGATCGGCGCGGTGAACGACAGCGCGAGCGGCAGGATCGGAATGCACTGCGCGTCCTTGTTCACGCGTTCGCAGCTGAACGACGCGCGGAACGCGGGCCGCACCTTGAACGCGAGCGCCTGCGTCGCGCTCGTCGCGACCCCGGTGGTCGCGGCGATGCCCTTGCCCCAGACCAGCTTCACCTCGGCCCCCTGCGGCAGCGTGCGCGCGCACGCCAGGGTCACCAGCGGGGAATCGGGCGCGTCGCGCAGCCGCAGGAACTTGTCCTGGTCGCTGCCGGTGACCGGCAATCGAAAGAGGAACCCGCGCGTGCGACCCTCGCCGCCGTCGACGAAACAGCACGCGCAGGTAGCTCGCGGCGAACGACTTGCGGTTGTCGAGGATGGTCTTGCGCTCGGCCCCGGTCACGAGGCGCACGCCGATCTCCTCGTTGACGCCGGCGGCGACGCAGCGCGCGTGCGCGGTGACGGTCTCGGGCTTCACCGGCGCGTCGAGCCCCAGGATGAACACCTGGTTCTCGTCGATGCGGCTGCCCTCGTACGGAAGGCTGCGCAGGATCGCGGGGCCGCCCGTCGAGAACTCGAAGCGCTGCAGCGGCTCCACCGGCTTCCCGGCGGCGTCGGCCAGCCCCGCCTTCAGCGCGAACGTGCAGCGAACGCCGGCCGGCAGGTCGCGCGCGAAGTCGTACGCCCAGTTCTTCGTGTCGACCCAGCGGCCCGTGCCCGTCTCGGCGCAGTCGATCGCGAACGGGTCGACGCCACGCGGGTCGCCGAACACGACCATCGCCTGCGCGAAGCGCGCGGTGACCTGGCGCACGCCCTTGACCTCGCCCTGCGGGCTGAAGGTCTCGACCGGTTGCGCGTGAACGGCGGCGGCGGCCAGGAATCCTGCAACGGCAAGCGCGCGCACGACGCGCGGCGCTGGGAGCAACGAGTGGAGCGACATGCACTACCTCGGGTCGGTCCGGCGTGACGGGTCCCGCGTGCGGTCGCGGCCGGCGGCGCGCCTCACCGAGGCGAATTATTGCGCCTTACGAAGGTGCGTGACGCACCGACCCTACATCGTCGTCCCCGCGAAGGCGGGGACCCAGGCGGCCGCGGAACGACGCGCGGGTCCCCGCCTTCGCGGGGACGACAGGCGTCTTGCGGACGCTGTCCCCCGTTTCGGCAGGAATCACAAGAACATCGAAGCCTGGCCTCCGAATGTCGCGGTCGATGGCGAACCGATGATCGTGGACGGGCAAACCGCTGGCAGCCACTACCGCGCGCGTTCCGGCGAAGCACGCCCGTGCCCGCGACCGTCAGTACGCCGCCGTCGCGAGCGCCGTTCCGGCGTCCGTCCCAGCGGGCGCGCATGCGCACGAAGCGCACGATGTGGTCGATCGCCCGCCGCGCTTCCGGCAGGAACTCCGCCAGCTGGAACACGTGCGCGACGCCCGGCCACAGCTCGAGCTCCACGTCGACGTCGGCCGCAAAGGCCCGCTCGGCCGCCCGCGTCGCCTCGTCGCGCAGCAGTTCGGTGGCGCCCACCTGGAAGAAGAGCGGCGGAAAGCCGCGGAAGTCGGCGAAGAGCGGCGACACCTCCGGATCGGTGTACTGGTGCGGCGACGGCACGTACAGGCGCCGCAGCACCAGCAGGCTCGCGAGCCGGATCATCGGATCGCGGCCGTCGAAGGCCGCCATGCTGGGGCTGCCCAGCGTGCAGTCGAGCGCCGGCGACAGCAGGATCGCGCACGACGGCAGCGGCTCGCCGGCCGCGCGTGCGCGCAGCAGCGTCACCAGCGCCAGGTTCCCGCCGGCCGAATCGCCGGCGAGCACGATGTTCGCGGGATCGATCCCCTGCGCCAGCAGCCCGCGGTAGGCGGCGTGGCAATCCTCCACCGCCGCCGGGAACGGGTGCTCCGGCGCGAGCCGATAGTCGGGAATCAGCGCCCGCGCGCGCAATGGACGGCACAGCCGGCCGGCCAGCGACGCATGCGCATTGGGAAACCGGAACGCGAACGATCCGCCGTGAAGGTAGAGGATCACGCGTTCCATGCGCGACTCGGGCGCCACGATCCACTCGCCGGGTACGCCGCCCATGAGGGTCGGGCTGCGTTCGACGGGCGCCGCGATCCTGAACTTGCGCGCGTCGAGCTTCTCGTAGTTCCGCCGCAGCGCGATGACGTCGTCGTCGTCGGTGAGCGCACGGCCCATCGTCACGCGCAGCAGCGCGTTGAGCGCGTGGCTGCGCAGGCTCGGCTTGACCTCGATCTCTCGGTGGTAGGCGGGAGCGATGCATGGCGATGTCGGGCGCGCGGGGTCAACCCCTGGTTCGACGCGTTTCCATCGCCGGGGTTCGCGACAGCCCATTCTCGCACTGCGCGGCGGCGGGCACCGATGTGCGGCCGTTCATGCCTGCGAAGCCGCGCAACTCGGGCCGGACCGGACCCGGCGGCGAGCCAGGGCCTCAGCGGTTGAGCGCACCCATCATGTTCGCGGGGTAGCGCTGCCCGGCCGCCGCGTCGGGCGGAAACAGCGCCGTCAACTGCACGAGCACGTCCGGCGCGAGCGCCAGGTCGAGCGCCGCGACGTTTTCCTCGAGGTAGCGGCGGCGCTTGGTGCCGGGGATCGGGACGATGTCCTCCCCCTGCGCCAATACCCACGCGAGCGCCAGCTGGCCGGGCGTGCACCCGACGTCCGCCGCGAATGCCTGCACCTTCGCCACGAGCGCCAGGTTCCGCGCGAAGTTCTCGCCCTGGAAGCGCGGGCTTCCCCGGCGGTAGTCGTCGGCCGCGAAGTCTTCCGGCCGCGCGATGCTGCCGGTGAGAAAGCCGCGGCCCAGCGGGCTGTACGGAACGAACCCGACCCCCAAGCGCCGGCACGCGGCCAGGACCCCGGCCTCCGGGTCGCGCGTCCACAGTGAGTACTCGCTCTGCAGCGCGGTGACCGGATGCACGGCGTGCGCTCGCTCGAGCGTCGCGACCGAGGCTTCGGACAGGCCGATGTAGCGGATCTTGCCCGCCGCGACCAGGTCGGCGAGCGCGCCGACCGTCTCCTCGATCGGCACGTTCGGGTCGACGCGATGCTGGTAGTAGAGGTCGATCGTCGTCACGCGAAGGCGCGCAAGACTCGCGTCGACCGCGCGGCGCACGTACTCCGGACGGCTGTCGAAGCCGCGCACCGAGGGGTCGTTCGGGTCGCGCAGGATGCCGAACTTGGTGGCGAGGAAGACCTCGTCGCGGCGACCGGCGATCGCGCGGCCCACCAGTTCCTCGTTCGTGTGCGGGCCGTAGATGTCCGACGTGTCGAGGAAGTTGACGCCGAGATCGAGCGCGCGATGGATCGTCGCGATCGACTCGGCGTCGTCGCGGCCCGAATAGAAGTCGCTCATGCCCATGCAGCCCAGGCCGAGCGCGGATACGCGGGGCCCGTCGCGGCCCAGCTGTCGATGCTGCATGCGGATCTCCTCTGAAGTCGGCGGTCAGCGTAGCACCGCGTCGGCGCCTGCTTCCGCTGCGCGCGCGAGGCGCGAGGACGGCGGGGTCAGGCGGCGGGAAGCGCGTGCACGCGGATCGTCCGCGCGCGCAGTTGCCCGCAGCCGCCGTCCACACCCTGGCCCGCGGACTGGCGCGCCTTGGTCAGCACGCCGCGCGCGTTGAGGCTACGCATCATCGCGGCGGTGCGCTCCGCGGACGGGCGGTCGAACGGGAATCCCGCGACCGCGTTGTACGGAATGAGGTTCATCACCGCGTACTTGCCGGCGAGCAGGCGCGCGATGCCGTCGACCTCGTCGTCGCCGTCGTTGACGCCGGCCAGCAGCGCCCATTGATACTGGATCGGATAGTGCGTCGCGCGCGCATAGCGTTCGCCCGCGTCGACCAGCTCATCCGGATCGATGCGCGGCGCCCGCGGCAGCAGCGCCGCGCGCTTGTCGGCGAACGTCGAATGCAGCGACAGCGCCAGCGCCGGCTTGGCATCCATCCGCGGCAATCGCTCGAACACGCGGCGATCGCCGACCGTCGAGAACACGAGGTTCTTGTGCCCGAGGTCGGCCTCGGCACCCAGGAGTTCGATCGCATCGAGCACGTTGTCGAGGTTGTGCGCAGGCTCGCCCATGCCCATGAACACCACCTTGCGGACGACGCGCAGCGTGCGCGCGAGCGCCACCTGCGCGACGATCTCCGCGCTGCCCAGCTGCCGCTGCAGGCCGTCGCGTCCCGTCATGCAGAACACGCACCCGACGGCGCAGCCCACCTGCGTGGACACGCACAGGCCATCGCGCGGCAGCAGCACGCATTCGACGGTCTGCCCGTCGGCCAGTTCGACCAGCATCCGCGCGGATCCGTCCGCGTCGGCGTGCATCGAGCGCAGGCGCGCGACACCCGCGAGTTCGTCCGCGAGGGCCGGAAACGCGTCGCGCAGCCGGCGCGGGTGGAAGTCCGCGACCGAGCGTCGTGACGTCGCCAACGGCTGCGCGCGTGTCCACGCGCGCAGCACCTGTTGCTCGTGGCACGGCTTCGCGTCGAGCGCGCGCAGGCGCAGGCGCAGGTCGGCGAGGTTCATGCGGCAGCGGTGCGGAGAACCCGGGTCATGGCGAGCGCATGGTACGCGGCCGCGCACCCTCGGGGCAAACGCCGCGCACGGTACGCAACACGGTGCGGGTCATGCGCATCGGATTCAAGCAAGCTCTGCAAAGGTCCACCTTCAGTCGACTCGAACGCAGTCCTCCGCACGACGCTCGTTTTTGCGTGCCTTACTGGCGGCCGCCGCCGGGCCGCCCCAAGGCGGCCGCCTGACTTTGCAGTTGCAGCGTCGGCCGCAAAAAGCGCGACGCCGGCCTCACGTCATCCACCAGCCCCACGGACGCTTTTTGCGGACGTCCCCGAAGTCCCGGCCGCAAAAGGCGCGACGCCGGCTTCACGCCATCCACCGACACCACGGACGCCTTTTGCGGACGTTGCCAAATGCCCCGCGGACGCCTTTTGCGGACGTTCCCTACCGGTATCCAGCCGCCTGCAGCTCGAAGAGTTCCGCGTACCGCCCGCCTGCGGCCAGCAGTTCGTCGTGCGTGCCCGCGGCCTCGACCGCGCCGTCGACCAGCACGACGATCCGGTCGGCCATCCGCACGCTCGAGAACCGGTGCGAGATCAGCACGGCCGTCTTCCCGCGCGACAGGTCGCGGAAGCGCTGGAACACCTCGAACTCGGCGCGCGCGTCGAGCGCGGCCGTGGGCTCGTCGAGGATCAGCACCTGCGCGTCGCGCATGTACGCGCGCGCGATCGCGATCTTCTGCCACTCGCCGCCCGAGAGGTCGATGCCGGTCCGGAAGCGCTTGCCGATCACCTGGTCGTAGCCGTCGGGCAGCTTCGCGATCACCTCGTCGGCCAGGCTCTCCTGCGCCGCCCGGACGATGCGCGCGCGATCGTCGCGCGCGTCGATGCGGCCCACCGCGATGTTCTCCGCCGCGGTCATGTGGTACCGGACGAAATCCTGGAAGATCACGCCGATGTTCGCGCGAAGTGCCACGAGGTCGTACTCGCGCAGGTCGTGCCCGTCGAGCAGCACGCGGCCCTCATCCGGGTCGTAGAGCCGCGCGAGCAGCTTCACGAGCGTGGTCTTGCCCGCGCCGTTCTCGCCGACCAGCGCCAGCACCTCGTCCGCGCGCAGCTCGAGGTTCAGGTGCCGTACGGCCCACCGCTCGGCGCCGGGATAGCGAAAGCCGACGTCGTCGAACACGAAGCCCGTCCGGATCCGGGCCGGAAACGGCCGCGGGTTCGGCGGCGACACGATCTCGGGCACGATCTCGAAGAACGAGAAGAGGTCGTCGAGATAGAGCGCCTGTCCCGCCACCTGCGAGAACCCCATCAGCAGGTTCTCGAGCAGCGTGCGCAGCCGGCGGAACGAGCCCGCGAGGAACGTGAGGTCGCCGATCGTGAACTCGCCGTGCAGCGTGCGCCACACGATGTACGCGTACGCGACGTAGTACGCGATCGTGCCGATCGCCGTCAGCAGGCTCCCGACCACCGCCCGGTTGCGCGCGAGCGCGCGGTTGGCCTCGAAGAAGCGCGTCGCGAGCGTCCGGTAGCGCTCGATCAGGAACGCGTTGAGGCCGAAGATCTTCACCTCCTTCGCCGACTCGACGCTCGTCGCCGTCTGGCGCACGTAGTCGAGTTCGCGCCGCTCCGGCGTGCGCGCGTAGTTGAGCGAGTAGCTCTGCGCGTTGAAGTGCGCTTCGCCGACGAACGCGGGAACCAGCGCGATGGCCAGCAGCGCGATGAGCCACGGCGCGTAGACGACGAGCCCGGCGCCGAACGCGACGATCGTCACCAGGTCCTGCGCCTGCGCGAAGAGCTGCCCCATCAGCGTCATGCGCCCGGCCGCCTGCCGCCGCGCGCGCTCCATGCGGTCCTGCAGCTCGCTGTCCTCGAAGTCCTCGAGGTCGAGCGTGGCCGCGTGCTCCATGAGCCGCAGGCTCGTCGCGTTGCTGAACTGCTCGGACAGCAGCGAATCGAGGAGCGACACCGTGCGGCCCAGCACGTCGGACAGCACGGCGAGGCCGAACTCCAGCGCGAGCAGCATGCCTATGCGGTCGAGCGAGGCCGCGCGCGTACCACTCGCGGAAGTCGGCCGGCGCGCCGGGCGCCTGCACCAGCGCGACGACCTCGTCGATGATGAGCTTGCCGACGTAGAGCGAGATGACCGGCAGCAACGCGCGCACCAGCCGCAGCACGCACTGCGCGATCGTCAGCGACCGGTTGGTCTGCCAGACGAGTGCCAGGAACGGCGGCAGGTTGCGCAGCGCGCCGAAGCGGGCCCGCAAGGTCTGCGGCGTCGGCGCCGAGCCGGATCCGGCGGCGCCCGCGTCCGGCGGCGCGCGGCCGCCCATCGAATAGTTCTTCGGCATCCCGTCATTGTGCGGCCTGACGCGAGTGTGCCATTGCTCGCGGCTCGTGGCGGGATTGCTTGTCGCGCTTCGACGGTCGCGCTTCGGCGGTCGCAACGCGTTTGCCACCCCCTCTCCCCGCTTGCGGGGAGAGGGTTGGGGTGAGGGGTGCGAGCGAGAACGATGACGTCACACGGGGTAGGCGTGCATCGGCCCATGTCGATCGCGCCGTCCTCGATCCGATGCGGGCGGCCCCTCACCCCAGCCCTCTCCCCGCAAGCGGGGAGAGGGGGGATTCGACACGTCGCGGGAGCGCGAATCATCACGCTTCCCTTCACCAATCCCGAATGCCGGTAAGATGCGTCCCCCGCGCAACACCTTGCCCGGAACCTGATGCCTTACTCGCCGTCTGCCGATCTCCCGGGCTTCCCACCGGACGCCACTGCGCGTCACGCAGCGCAACGCACGCCTTCGCGCACGGCGTCGGAGTCGACGCGATGAGCGCCTGCGGCCTCGACTTCGGGACGTCGAACTCCGGGCTGGCGCGCCCGATCGCGGCGGGCGTGGCGCTGGTCGCGCTCGAAGGCGACGCAACCTCGCTCCCCAGCGCGATCTTCTTCGCGAGCGAACCCCCGCTGCCGACGTTCTACGGGCGCGCAGCCGTGCGCGAGTACCTCGAGGGCACGCCGGGAAGGCTGATGCGCTCGCTGAAGAGCCTGCTCGGCAGCAGCCTCATCGAGGAGACGACGGCGATGGGCGATCGCAACATCCGTTTCACCGACGTCGTCGCGCTCTACCTGCGCACGCTGCGCGCGCGCGCGGCGCAGGCCGCGGGCGAGTCCTTCGACGACGTCGTGCTGGGGCGACCGGTTCGCTTCGTCGACGACGACGCGCAGCGCGACCGGCAGGCGCAGGACACGCTCGCGCGCTGCGCGCGCGCCGCGGGCTTTCGCCATGTCGAGTTCCAGCTGGAGCCGATCGCCGCGGCGTTCGACTATGAACGCACGATCGCGCGCGAAGAGGCGGTGCTGGTGATCGACGTCGGCGGCGGCACGGCGGACTTCTCGGTGATCCGGCTCGCGCCGGAACGCCGCAATCGATCTCGTCGCGATCGCGATGTCCTCGCCAACGACGGTGTCCACATCGCGGGCACCGACTTCGACTCGCGGCTCAACCTCGCCTGGACGATGCCCGCGCTCGGCTACCGGACCGCGGGTCCCAAGGGCCTGCGCGTGCCGAGCCTCGTCTACTTCGACCTGTCGACGTGGCACCGGATCAACCTGCTCTACGCGCCGAAGTTCCTGGGCACGCTGCGCGAGCTGCAGGCGTTCTTCGGCGACCCCGTGCTCTACCGGCGGCTCGTCCACGTGATCGACGAGCGCCTGGGCCACGAACTGCTCGGCGATACCGAGGCCGCGAAGATCGCGCTGTCGGACGCGGCCGCGGTCACGCTCGACCTCGCGCGCATCGAGGCGGGACTCGCCGTGCCGGCGCGCGCGCGACGAACTCCTCGCGCTCCTCGCCGACCTGCTGGCGAAGCTCGTCGCCGTGGGGACCGCGACGGTGGTCGCCGCCGGACTCACGCCCGCGCGCGTTTCCACCCTCTATTTCACGGGCGGCTCGAGCGGAATGACGGCGCTGCGCGAGGCGTTCTCCGCCGCATTTCCCGACAGCCGCATCGTCGTCGGCGACCTCTTCGGCAGCGTGGTGAGCGGCCTCGGGCTCGATGCGGGACGACGGTTCGGATCGCGCCGCGCGTCCAAACCAAGAAGACAACGAGGGTCAGGCTCCCCTTGAGACGGCCCGGGTCACTTCAACGGTCATCCATCCCAATTCGAGTCCGACCCTCTTTCTTCCCCCGTTCTTCCTTCACAATTCGAATCTGACCCTCACTGTTCCTGCCCCCGCGCAACCCATGACCGAGACCCCGATCCTCCACACCGAACCTTTGAGCTTTCCGTGGCAAACCGCGGATCCGTTCCTGTTCTGCGTGTTCCACGACGACGCGTATCCGCAGGGCAACGAGACGCTGGGCCCGGTCGCCTCGCTCGCCGGGCGCGACATCGGCCAGGATTTCGCGGGCAAGGACGGCTGGCGGATGTACCACGGGGAGACGATTCCCGGCTTCCCGTCGCATCCGCATCGCGGCTTCGAGACGGTGACGATCGTCCGGCGCGGGTTCATCGACCACTCCGACTCGCTCGGCGCGACCGCGCGCTTCGGTGCCGGCGACGTGCAGTGGCTCACGGCCGGACGTGGCATCGTGCATGCGGAGATGTTTCCGCTGGTCGAGCGCGACGCGCCCAATCCGCTCGAGCTCTTCCAGATCTGGCTCAACCTGCCGGCGTGCAACAAGATGGCGGCGCCGCACTTCAAGATGCTGTGGTCGGAGGACATCCCGCGCACGCGTTCGTTCGACGAGCACGGCCACGCCACCGAAGTGGCGTGGATCGCGGGACGCCTGGGCCACGTGAGCGCCCCGCCGCCGCCGCCCGAGTCGTGGGCCGCGCAACCGGATTCGGACGTGGGGATCCTGACGCTGCGCCTGGCACCGCACGCGCAATGGACGCTGCCGGCGGCGCTCGGGCTCCACACGCGGCGGCGCCTCTACTTCTTCCGCGGCAACCGCCTGGCACTTGCAGGCCGCGACGTCGCCGTCGGCACGATGATCGAGGTCCGCGCCGGAGCAGACGTGCCGCTCGTCAACGGCGACGAGCCTGCGGAATTGCTGATGCTGCAGGGCCGTCCGATCGGCGAGCCGGTCGCGCAGTACGGGCCGTTCGTGATGAACACGCAGGCCGAGATCCAGCAGGCGTTCGCCGACTATCGCGCCACCCAGTTCGGCGGCTGGCCGTGGCCGCGTCACGACCCGGTGCACGCCCGCGAGAAGGGTCGCTTCGCGCGGCACGTCGACGGGACCGTCGAGGAACGGTCCTAGCGGCGGCCCGCGCGCCGCGATGCAACGTCGCGCGATGCGTGTGCGCGGGATGCGCATCGGCCGCGCGCGCAGGTGCTGCCCGGGAAATACCCGGACAGCGCCCGCGCGTCCTTCAGCGAACGCGATCCGCGCCCGCGAAGCCGGCGCTCCGTCAGTAGTTGCCGTAGACCGACGCGATGCCGATGTTGAAGCCGGCGGCGAACGCGGTCGTCGCGAACGCGCCGTTGAGCGCGGCGGCGGCCTCGCTCGACAGCGTGACGCGACTGCCTTCGATCAGCAGCGTCTGCGGACCGGGCGGCAGCGTCAGCGGCAGCGACAGCGCGGGCAACTGCAGATTGAACAGCGGGATGCGACCGACGAGCGAGCCATTGGCCGTGACGAGTCCGGTCAGCTTCGGCGCCCCCGAGGCGGTGTCGATGATGAAGTCCGTCAGCAGCACCGTGGTCGCGCCGCGCGCGAGCGTGAGACCGCCCGAATGCGGAACTTCGCCCTTCGCGGTGGCGGCGTCGAGCCGGCCGCCGGTGATCGGAAAGTACGCGACGCGTTGGTACAACGTCCCGGGCAGCACCTTCGACGGCGCGATCTGCAGCGACGTGAGCGCGGCCACGAACTCGGGCAGCAACTCGACGAGCGTGTAGCCGTTGTTGATCTGCGCGGTCGGCGCGGCGGTCGCGAACGGCGCGGCGGCGGACGCGGCAAGTCCCAGGGCAACGACGGCGGTGCGGAGTTTCGATTTCATCGTGAGTTCTCCAGGTGAGCGGGTGGGTCGATCATTGACGCATGAAGCAAAGCGAGGCTTCAGCGCGCAATAGACCGCCGAGTTCCACGACAAATTCGCTCGTTTATCCTGGACAAACGTTGGACAAGAGCTGGACAATTCCCTGGCGCGGCCGCGGCGTCCGATGCGGCCGCACGGACACGACGGATCACGTACGCGCAACCCCTAGCGAGCCGAGCCTCACTCGAACCGGTTGTGCAGCGTGCCGATGCCGTCGATCGTCACCGTCACCACGCTGCCCGGCTTCATCGACCCCACGCCCACCGACGTGCCGCACGCGATGACGTCGCCGGGATCGAGCGTCATGTCCTGCGAGATGAGGCTCACCAGCCGGGCGGGCGGGAACACCATGTCGGCCACCGGATAGTTCTGCCGTTCCTGGTCGTTGAGCACCGTGCGGATCGACAGCGTCATGGGGTCGAGTCCCGTCGCGATCACCGGGCCGAACACGCCGAACGTGTCGAAGCTCTTCGCGCGCGTCCACTGCGCGAAGCTCGCGTCGCGGTTCAGCAACTCGGCCGCCGTCACGTCGTTGATGCACGTGTAGCCGAAGATGGCCGCCTGCGCTTCCGCTTCGGAAACCGCGCGGCAGGTCCTGCCGATCACGATCCCGAGCTCGCCCTCGTAGACGACCTTGCCGGTGTAGGCGCGCGGCATGCGGATCGTCTGCCCGGTGGCGAGGTAGGAATTGTTGCCCTTGATGAAGTAGAGCGGCTCCGCGGGGACCGGATTGCCGAGCTTGGCTGCGAGCGCGTGGAAGTTGTTCCAGAGCGCGACGAACTTGCCCGCTGCGGTGGGCGTCAGCACGGTGACGGCGTCGAGATCGACGGTCCGGCCGGTGGGTTGTGGCGCTGCGAACATGTCGCCCGCGAATACGCGTATCCGCGTTCCTTCGAGCTGGCCGAAGCCTGCTGCACCGTTCTCGGCAAAGCGGATCCACTGCGTCATGCGAGTCTTCCTGCGATGTGGTTCGAGGTCCGTGGCGGCACGGCATAAAGGCGACGATACCGCGCGAGCGCGGGGCACACGGCGTGCCCGATCGCAGCGCGCTCCAAGCGTACACGATGCGTCGCGCAAGGGCGCGGTGCGCCGGTATCGATCGGAACGGCCCATGCCTGTTACGATGTCCGTTCACCCGCCATGAGCGCGCTCTCTTTCTTTCTCGCCTGGCTCGCCCACCCGCGGCGCGTGGGGTCGCTCATTCCGTCGAGCAGCGCGCTCGCGCAAGCCGTGACCGCCGACCTGACGTCGGCCTCGGCCCCGGTGATCGAGCTCGGTCCCGGGACCGGCGCGCTGACGCGCTCGATCCTCGCGCGCGGGATTCCGGAGCATCGGCTGGCGCTCATCGAGTGCAATTCCGCGTTCATCCCGAAATTGCGCCACGACTATCCGCGTGCGTCCGTCCACCGGATCGACGCGACGCGGCTCCATCGCGTCGAACTCTTCGGCGGCGAGCCCGCCGGCGCGGTCGTGAGCGGGCTGCCGCTGCGCCTCATGTCGGACGACGGCGTCTGCATGCTGCTCGCGCAGGCGTTCGCGCGGCTGCGGCCCGACGGCGCGTTCTACCAGTTCACGTACGGCCGCGAGGCGCCGGTCGCGCGCCCCACGCTCGACCACCTGGGCCTCGACGTCGCGCGCATCGGCGGCACCATCGCCAACTTTCCGCCGGCGATCGTCTACCGCATCACGCGCCGGACCTGCGGCGGTCCAGTCGCCGGTGCGCGCGCGTTCAATGCCGCCGGCAATTCGGCCTGGTCCAACGAGGCGACGGGCAAGACGAACCGCAACTAGGACCCCCGCCGCCTTCCGCAGAATCCCGACGACCACCCGGCGCGTGCGCTTCCCGCATCGCGCGGGTTGGAGGCTCGTAGCGGGCGCCCTCTCCTCCGGATGCCCACGCCACCGTTGCGACTGCGGGTGCCGTGCGCGCGCCTATTGCCCGGTCTTCAGGACCTTCTCCACCTTGCCGGTGTTGGCGTCGACGATGACCGTCAGCGGGCCGTCCTTCGCGCCGTCCTTGTGGTAGTTGATGTTCCACGTCGCGTGCCGCGTACTCGGCGCGGCGGCCGTCCCGATCATCACGCCGTACCCTTGCGCGAGCAGCGCGTCGCCGTGCTGCTTCGCGATCGCATGCAGCGCGGCACCGTCGAGGAAGAAGTCCGGCTTCACGTCGGCCATGCGCCCGGCCGTGCCCGGGTTGGCCGAACAGGTGAAGTACCCGTTGGCGGTGTCGATCGACGCCCAGCCCTTCGCGGCGTCCGAGTAGAAGATCACGTGCCACGATGCCGCGGTGCCGTCGGGCTTGAGGGGCCCGAGCGTCGTGTTGCTCATCGACACGAACTTCGCGTCGGGCTTCCACGCCTTGGCGCGGCTCTCCGCCTGCTTGTACATGTCCGCGAGCGAGAGGGAAGGCTTCGCGAGCTGCGTCATCTTGCACGCCTCCTCCGCGACCGCCGGCGAGGCGAAGATCATGGTCGCGGCGAGCGCGACCCCCACGTTCCGAAGGTTCATGCGGATCCTCTGGCCGGGTCGAGAAACAGGATGCCCGCGCACATCCTAAACCTGTCGCTGGCCGAAATCATCCGCGCCGCTGGCGCAGGGCGAACGGCAGCGCCACGCACCGGCAAGGCCTCGGGAACGGGCGCTCTCCGCGCCGTCGCCGGCGGCTATGGGGTCGGACTCGAATTAAAGTATTACTTCAATTCGAGTCTGACCCTCATTGCCCCCGGCTACCCGCCCTGGATCAGCGCGTCGCGAATCTCGTAGCGCTCGTCCGCGCCGATCTTCACGATGGCGAGATCACCTTCGCGCGATTGCGTGATCGGCTCCGTCGCGTCCGAGGCGACCGGCACGCCGCCGACGAACAGGATGCTGCGCGTCGGGGCGCCTGCGGAGCGGACTTCCACCGTCGCGGTGCCGTCGAAGCCACGCCGGATGACGAACGCCTCGCACGGTTGCGGCTTCGGCGCGAACGGCGGCGTGCACGTGATCGGCGCCGACGCGTGAAACCGCGTGCCGGGGACGAGCGCATCCTTCGCCGCGGGCAGCGGCGCCAATGCCTTGCCGGTGACGCCGACGTTGAGCGTGTAGTTGCTCGACTCGTTGCGCCGCGCGGCCGGCCGCATCAGGTACACGCGAATCGTGTAGTCGCCGTCGGTCGGGAGCACGCCCTTGTAGCCGCCGCCGTCCTGGCCCACGAACATCGCCACGTCGGCGCTGCCGGGCGGCAGCACGTTGAAGAAGTTCTGCGGATTGGAACCCTGCAACGCAACGGTGAGCGTCTGCCCCGCGCCGGCACGCACGCGATAGTCGATCGTCGTGTCGCCCTTGATCCGGCCCTTGATCGTCGCTTCGGAGGCGCCCTTGCGGAACTGGACGCTCTCCTTGCGGATGGCGTCGGCGGCGTGGGTTGCGGTGAGGGTGAGCGCCGACGCAACGATCATGAGTTGCACGGTCCTGCGGAGGCGAGAGGGCATGGACGGTCCTGGCGTGGGTGGGTGCGCGCGTCGTGCGACATCGCACGCGGGCGGCGTGGCGATCACCAGATCGCGACCCGGCTCTTCGGGTCGAGCCACATCGGATCGCCGGCACGAATGTGGAATGCATCGTAGAACGCGCGCTCGTGCTGCGGGGCCGCCAGCATCCGGTAGACGCCCGGCGGATGTCCGTCGACGGGCAGCATCTGCTTCAACCAGCCTTCGTTGGCCTTGTCGGCCCACGCCTGTCCCCACGTCGAGGTAGCACCGCTGCATCGGGTCGAGGCCGTCGATCGTGCGGTTGTCCTGCGGATGACGACGCAGGTGGCGTACGAGGGCCGCGTGCGCGAACGAGATGCCGCCCACGTCGGCCAGGTTCTCGCCCACCGACAGCTCGCCGTTGATGTAGAGCCCCGGCAGCACCTCGACCGCGGCGGCCTGCGTCACGAGCTTCTGCGCCTCGGCGGCGAAGTGCTTCGCGTCGGCAGGCGTCCACCAGTCGCGCAGGTTGCCCTTCGCGTCGTAGAGACGGCCGTGCGAATCGAAGCCGTGCGTGAACTCGTGGCCGATCACCGCGCCCAGCGCGCAGTAATTGACGGCCGCGTCGGCCTTCGCGTCGTAGAACGGCGGCTGCAGGAACGCGGCGGGGATCTCGATGCTGTTGTTCGACGGCTGGTACGCCGCATTGACGACGGTGGGCAGCGTGGCGTTCGCGATCGCGAACGTGTCCTCCTTCACCGGCTTGCCGTACCGCGCGAAGTCGCGCTGCGTCTTGAACTCGTTCAACCGCACGACGTTGCCGAAGTAGTCGTCGCGCCGGATGTCCACGCGGGTGTAGTCGATCCACTGCGCGGGATAGCCGACCTTGACCTGCAGCGCGTCGATCTTCGCGAGCGCTTCGCGGCGCGTCGCGGGGGAGAGCCACGTGCTCCGGGCAATGCGTCCGCGGAACTCGGCCTTGATCTCCGATACGAGCGCTTCCGCGGCCTTCCGGGTCTCGGGCGAGAAGTACTTCGCGACGTAGAGCTGCCCCAGCGGATGGCCGAGCGCCGTCTCCACCTCGACCGCCACCAGGCGGTCGCGCGGCGGCGTGTCGATCTTGCCGTACATGGCCTCCGTGAACGCCTTGTTGGGACCGATGAACGCGGGCGTCAGGTAGCCCGTCATCCGGCGCAGCAGTTCCCAGCGCAGGTACGCCTTGACGTCGGCCGGCGGCAGCTCCCCGAGCAGCGCATTGCGCTCGCGGATTGCGGCCACGTCGGCCAGCGTGACCTCGCCCGCCGGTCGGTACGCCCATCGCCGCGAACAGCGCGTCCAGGTCGACGTTGCCGAGCATGGCGCGGGCCTCGTCGTAGCGCATCGTCACGAAGCGCTTCGCCGGGTCGCGTTTCTCGACCGGCGTCAACTTCCTGCCCGCGATGCGCGTCTCGATGGCGAGGATCTTCGCCGCATCCGCGGCGGCTTCGTCCGGCGTGCTGCCCGCGATCGCCAGCATGTCCGCGATCCGCTTCGACGTAGGCATCGCGGATCTTCTGGTTCTCGGGCTTCAGGTAATTGTCGAGGCCGAGCGGCAGCTCCGCATCGACGATGTAGAGCGCATAGCGCCGGCGATCGTTGTTGTCCGTGCTCACGACGGGCCCGAAGAACACCACGTCGTTGGTGACGGTCGCAAGCCGCGCGAGCGTATCGACGAACCCCTGGCGCCCCTCGGCGGCCGCGATGCGCTCGAACTCGGGCTTGATCGGCGCCACGCCGAGTTCGCTCAGGCGCTTCTCGTCCATGCCGGCCGCGTAGTAATCGCCCACCTGCTGCGTCGGGCTGCCCTTCGCGGCCGCAGGGCTCGCGCGCGCCGCGTCGTCGAGCACCTGGCCCACCTGCACCTCCACGCGCTTGGTCAGCACGTCCAGGCTGGAAATGCGCACGGTGTCGGAGGGAATGGTCGCCGCGTCCATCCAGCGTCCTGCCGCGTAGCGGCGGAAGTCCTTGCGGGGGTCGGCGCCCGGATCCATCTTGTCGGTGGAGAAACCGTACGTGAACCCGAAGTTCTCGAGCGCCGACTTGCCGGCGTGCGGCGCCGGCGCCTGCGCGTTCGCCCAGCCGGCGAGGCCCACGATGAGTCCGACGCCGGCGGCGACGGCGATGCGTCGCGAATGGTGGTTCATGTCTTCCCGTTGCTCGTGGTTGCACGCGCCGATCGCGCGCCCGTGGCCATGCGTGGCGGTCAGTACTGCAGGCTCAAGCCGACGGTCCAGCCCTTCACGTCCGGCCCGAACAGATAGCCGGCGGCGAGCCGCACCCGTTCGCCGTTCGGCCGGTCCGCGGCGAACGGCACCTCGAAGCCGCCGCCGATTTCCGCGACCGACGTGAAGCCGAGCGCGTCGCTGTTCGCGCCGAAGAACCCTGCGTAGCCGCCGTAGACGACCCAGTTCAGCGCACGGTCGGCCACGGTGAACCCGGTGGGCCGCGCGTAGTCGGCGCGAATCGAGTAGATGTTCGCGGTCTCGTTGAACGACTGCGCGGGATCGGACTCGGAGAAGCTGCTGATCCACGACCGCGCGACGTGGCCGCGCACGGTGGTCCTGGCCTCGCCGAAGGTCGTCGCCCATTGGAGCGCGACGCTCGGCGTGATCAGCCACGCGTCGGTCTGCCAGTCGAACAGGAGGCCGCTCAACACGGGCTTCAGCGCCGCGGCGGCGCCGTCGTAGCTCGCGCTGTTCTCGAGGCGCGCGACGCCGACGTCGAGCGCCGGCTCCAGCGTGAACCCGTTGCCGAGCCGGATCTTCGCGAGCAGTCCGCCGCTCGCGCTGTACGCCGTCCACGTGCTGCCGATGGTGCCGGTTCCGCCGGCGGGCAGGCTGACGTTGAAGTCGTCCTTGAAGCGCAGGTAGCCGCCCGCCACGCGCCAGTAGAGATCCGCGTCCGGCGACAGCGCCATCCACTTCGCCTGGTACGGAAGGCGGAACACGTCGACCTTGGGTTGGTTGGCGTCCGAGTCGATCTCGTAGCTCGCGGCCGCGATGTCGGGCGTCGCGGCCAGCCCGACGAGCTGCGCGTAGCCGGTGCCCAGGCGCGCGCCGTTGACGAGCGAGCGCACGTCGACCGGCGGAACCTGCGCGGACGCGGCGCCCGCTGCGAGCAATGCCAGCGCAAGCCCGCCGGCGCAGCCGCAAGCACGCCGTCTGCGCGCCGGCGTGGGTCGTTGCACGTTCATCCTAGGGCTTTCCGGCCGGCACGCCGGCGATCTTGAAGTCGATGCTGTAGCTCGACGCCTCGTTGCGGCGCGCCGCGTTGCGCATCAGGTACACCTGCACGATGTAATCGCCCGACTTCGGCAGGCTGCCCGAGAACTTGTTGCCCTCGGTCGATCCGATGAACATCGCACTGTCCGCGCCCGGCGCGATCACGTTGAAGTACGTGGAGCGGTTGGACGGCTTCAGCGTGACGGTCATCGTCTGGCCCGGCGGCGGCGCCGAGCTTGTAGTTGACCGATTCGTCGCCCTTGATCTTGCCCTTCACCGTCGCGCTGCTCTTGCCATGTGCGAATTGCACGGCCTGCTCGCGGACACCGTCGGCCGCCCATAGCGTCGACGCCGCCATCCCGAAGCAAGCCGACATGCACACCATTGCCGCTCTCATCGCACTTCCTCTCGTCGATTCACCGCCGCGTGCATGGGTCGCGCATTACTGCTGCGTGTAGCCGCGGTTGTTGTTGTTGTTGTTGTTGTTGTTGTTGTAGTTGCATTGTTGTTGTAACCGCTGTTCCCGCCACCCCAGTTCGGGTTGCTGCGATACGGATAGTTGTTGGAGACGCGCCGGCCCGACGAGATGCTGTGGTTCTGCCCCGACGGCAGGTTGGGATAGTCCCCCGGGCCGTACGTGTGGCAGTCGCCCTGGAAGTTCGCGTCGCTGCAGAAGATCCAGTAGCCCGACTCGATGCGCAGCGACCGCGCCTTGTCGTTGAAGCCCGCACGATCGAGGTTGTTCATGCCGCTGGGCGACACGACGAACGATTCGCCGCTCAGGTTGTACCCCGCGTACAGCACCGCGCGATCGCCCGAGCCCCAGTTGTTGTTGCCGCCCCACTGCTGCTGGTTGTTGCCCCAGCCGCCGCTGCCGTCCGGCGTCCAGCCGAGCGAGCGGACCGACGACACCCGGTCGTTCATGCCCATCGACCGGAGCGAGTCGTACTCTCCCGGTCCCACGGTGACGCAGCGGCCACCGAAGTAAGCGTCGTCGCACAGCTGCCAGCGCCCGCCCTGAACGGACACCGACGACGCACGGTCGTTGAAGCCGTTGCTCGCGAGATTCGAGACGCTGTTGGTGGCCCGGAACGAGCGGCCGTTGAAATTGTCGTTCTCGTAGATGATGATCTGGGCGCTCGCGGCGAACGTGGCAAAGACGCCGGCAGCGGCGATCGCCGTGCGGAAGTGGATGCGATTCATGGTGGGGTCCGTGGTGGTTCGAAACGCCCGCGCGGGGGCGGATGGAGGAAACGCCGGGGTGACATCACCGATGCCCGCGCGACCGGCGAACGTCTGGGGTCGCTCGCTGCGCTCGCGCGTGCATCGGCAACCGAGAATTCTAGCGGGAACGACCCCGGGTCCGCGTCGGGCCGATCCCGTCAGGAATTTCCCGACAACGCGCGCGGATTCCCGTGCCGCATGCGGCGTGCCTCGCGGGAGCGGTCGGAACATCGCGACTCGGGCGACACGAGCCCCGCGCGAACGGCGAAGCGCACCCGCCCCGACAGATTGTCGATGCCAAGCTTGTTCATGAGGCGGCTGCGATAGGTCTCGACGGTCTTGGGACTAAGGTGCAGCGTCTTCGCGCCCATCCCACTAGTTTCCCAGAAAACGGTCCTTCCGGGCATCCGGAAGGTTGGACACGGCGGGCGCGGGAACTCCCCTGTCCGCAATCCCTGCGCGAGCAGGCGCAGGACTTCGCGCTCGCGCTCGCTCAGCGCCTCCCGGTCGAGCTGCGCGCTGCGCACGGCAACAGCGGACTCCTGCGACACCGCGTGGTCCTGCCAGACCTCGCCGCGCAGGACGGCGTGGATCGCCGAGACGAGATCGTCGATCGCCTCGTTCTTGAGCACGTAGGCCGACGCGCCCGCGTGGCGCATCCGTTCCCGGTAGTGCGCGTCCGAGTACATCGACAGCGCGACGATCCGCGTGTCGCGCGCCACGCGCCGAATGCCGCGCGCGGCCTCGACCCCGCCGACGTTCGGCATCTCCACGTCGATGACGGCCACCTGCGGCTGCAGCGCTTGCGCCAGCCGTATCGCCTCCGCGCCGTCGTCCGCTTCGCCCACGACCTCCCAGCCCCGCTGTTCGCGCAGCAGCGCCACCAGCCCCTGCCGGAACAACCGATGGTCGTCGGCGATGAGAATGGTCGTCGTCATGAGGTGGCTCGTCGTCACGAGGTTGCCGATGAACGCGAACGCGTCACCGTCGGCGACCTTGCGCAGTCCCTCGCGAGTATCCCCCACGAGGACGAGTTCGAGGTCCGGCCACTCGTCCCGCAGCCAGTCGACCACGGCTTCTCCACGGGCAACTGCCACCCGCCGGCCCTTAAGCGATTCGGGACCGCCGAGATAGGCGACACCGGCGGCGGAGAAGATGGCCGCAGGGAAGGACAGGTACGGCTCGGTGAACGCGATCTTCTCGCGGCGCTCCGGCGTGGCCGCGATCGCGGGCAGCACATCGAGCGCGCGATCGCCAAGCCGTGCCATCGCGTCCGCCCACGAGAGGTCCGGGACCAGCTCGATGCGCGTGTCGAGCATCCTGCCGATGCGCTCCAGGTAGGCGAGCGACATGCCGCGCGCGACGCCGTTCGCGTCGACGTACTCGACCGGCGCCCAGGTCGGGTCGATCCCCACGCGAAGCACCGGATGCCGGGCCAGCCACGCGCGTTCCTCGGGGGTAAGGACCAGATCGAACGTCGCGATCCGGTTCAGGTAGTCGGCGCCGAACCACTTGCGGTAGAGCGGCTCCACCGCATCGCGGTCGAGGGCGGCCAGGCCCTTGTTCAGGATGCCGACCAATTCACCCCGATCCTTGCGGATCGTCATGACCATGCGCGCCTCGGTGTCGCGGACGACCGTGGTCGGCACGATCCCCAGCGCGCCGTTGCTCGCGCGCCAGTACTCGAGCGAGTAGGACGCGATCGCCGCGTCGATCTCGCCCAGCAGCAGCATCCGCGCGAGGTCGGCATAGCTGTCCGCCGGCACCGCCGTCAGCCGCGGATGCTGCGCCAGCACGCGGCTGATCCGCAACGTGCCGTTGAGGTAGCCCACCCGCTTGCCGCGCAATTCGTGCAGCCCGGCCGGCGCGGCACGAGCCGCGGCGTCCGCCGTGCGCAGGAAGACGAAGTCGTGCACGGTGAAGTACGGGTCGGTGAAGTCGAAACGGGCGCGCCGTTCGTCGAGCGGCGCCGTCAGCATCAGGCCGTCGATCTCGCCGGCCTCGGCCTTGGCCACGACCTTGTGCCACGGGCCGGCTTCGATGCGGATGTCGGTGCCGAGCCGCCGGTTGAGCAGCGCGAGGTGGTCGACGGCGAATCCCGAGACGTTGCCCTGCGCATCCTTCACCACCGACGGCGCCCAATCCTCCCCCGCGCCCAGGACGATGCGCGGGTGCGCCGCCAGCCAGGCCCGCTCGGCGGGCGTCAGCGGGTCCGGCGCCGGCCCGGTCGCTTGTGCGAGGCGGCCCATGGACATGCCAAGGCAGAACAGCACGAAGACGAGGCGGATGGACATCGGGCGGTGGTTGCGACAGGCGCGGGTCGATTCAGTCGGGACGCGGGACACCGGCGCCCCGAAGCCAACCGCACGCCCCGGCCGTCTAATTTGCCAGAAAGCGGGCCTTCCGGGCATCCGAAAGGCTGGACACGCCGCCCCTGCCTCCGGACCACCCAATGAGGGTCAGACTCGAATTGAAGTAATACTTCAATTCGAGTCTGACCCTCATTGCTACTGGGCCCGCAGGGACTCCGCCAGGCCCATCAGGTTCTGCGGCACCACCCGGATGACGCCCCGGCGCGGACTGTCGATGTCCGCGATGAGAAAGAACGCGATGGAGACGACCAGCGGCAGCACCAGGAGGAGGCGCGAGCCGCCCCTCGCGTTCTTCGTCCCGATGCCGATCAGCAGCGTGGCGCAAATGGCAATGGCCATCATCAACGCCCACGCCGCGAGGGGGATGCGGTTGCGCCAGGCCGCCAGCGTGTAGCCCTGCGTGTTGAGGACGTCGTTCATGCCGGCCACGGCAAGCGCCGTCAGCGGCGACGGCTGCGCCACCGCGGGCGTGCGAACCGCCGCCCAGAGTTCGGACTGCAGCTTTGCGGTCGTCGCATCGATCCCCCGCAACGCCTCATCGTCGCGCGTCGTGTAGAACAGCACGCGCTGATCGAGATAACTCACGAGCAGCGCGCGAACCTTGGCGGCATCGGCCGCCGGCAGCAGATCGGCGCGCAGGAACTCGGTACCGATCGCGTTCGCTTCCTCTTCCTCGAAGTTCTTGCGCTGGTCGTAGCGCCCGATGGCCATCGAGAACGTGAAGCCGATGATCAATCCGAGCAACGTCAGCGTCGCGCCCTGGACAACGGCGAAGTCCTCGCGTGACGATTCGACCTGGAGCCGCGTTTTCCTGAAGCCGGACGCCCCGATCCATGCGGCAAGCCACAGCGTGGCGATGGAAACGACCAGCAGGAGCCAGGGGAGACGGAACACGTACAGCGGATCATCGGCAAGCGCGGGCATAGGGAGTCATCTTCGAGGCAATTGCGATCAGGGTACCGGCGGGCCGTGACCGCGGCGCGGGCCCGCGGGGCTCGCGCCAGGCGATCTTCGCCATGGTACCCGGCATCGAAGGACCGTTCGATCGCCTCCATCGGAAGATGGGGGATTTCGCTTCGCACACATCGCCGGTCCGCAACATTTCGTCGCGTGCCCTGGCGACGCACACTGCCTTGCGACCGGAAGCACGCGCGCCTCGCCGGTCATGCCCGCTGGCGACCCGGCGGCCTTCCCCGTCGCGCCGGCGGTCGGTACCGCGTGTCTACCAGCGGAACGTGACGCCCAGCATCGGACCGTTGAAGTTGAGCGACTCGATCGGCTTGTCCGAGCCGTCCTCCCAGGCGAGATACCGCCACATGCCGATGAGGTCGCCCCACTTGTACGAGTAGCTGATGCCCACGGCGGCCTGCCACGTCAGGTCGGTCTGGCCGGTCCCGACGTCGGCGTAGAACGGCACGCCCCACCGGCCGTCCTCGCCGAACCGGTAGCGACCCTTCACTCCGACGATGCCGTCCCAGAGATTGCTGCTGATCTCGTTGCTTCCACCACGCCCCGGCAGCACGATCGGACCGAGGTCGCCGTTGATCGACCACTCGAGTGACGGCTTGACCCCGAGGTAGCGCGCGCCCGCGAGCACGTCCACGGTCCACGCGGGATCGGACGCGACACGATACTCGCCGGCCACGGTCCAGACGAAGCCCTTGAGACCGAGGTCCAGGTCCGCGCTGGCACTGGCCGGAATCCCCGCCCGCCCGATCGAGAAGTCGCGCGTCTTCGCCTGCGATCCGCCGACGTCCATGTACAGCACGTCGGTGAACACGCCCCAGCGGCCATTGTGCGCATCGAACGACCCCATGAACGCGCCCTTGAGGTCGCCGATCAGCGTGTTGGCGTCCACGTTGATGGCAGCCGCCGGTCGAACTGACCGGGAAGTTGAGCTTGCCGCCGATCGTGGGCAAGTAACCGTACAGCGTGGCCGCGTACTTCCATCCGGCCGGTTCCATACCGGCCGGTGCCGACTGCGCGGCCGCCGGCAGCGATGCGACGGCGCCGGTCGTCAGCACGAGTGCGGCGGCGGCGTGGGAAATCGAACGCGTGATCTTCATCGTCGGTCTCTTCGTACGCAGGAAGTGAAGTGCGCCGATGCGGGAATGCCCGGCGATTCCGGTCAGGGGGTGGGCACGACCGTGTAGTAGACGCCGTTCGCGCCGTACGCCGGCTGGAACCACGTGTTGCCGTGGAGGTAGTACGTCGTGCCGTTCTTGGGGATCGTGATCGCGCCGGCGGGCAGCGTCGCGTAGTTCATGCCCATCACCCACGTGCCCGAGGCGGGCACGACCACCGTCGTGGCGCCACCGGCGGCCGTGGCGCCGGCCGCCACCCCCGCACCATAGGCGGCGCTGGTCGCCGCCGCCGTGTTCGCGGAACCCGCCGCAACCCCTGCGCTGTAGGCCGTGGTTGTAGCGGCGGCCGTGTTCGCCGACGCCACCGCGGCCCCGGCCGCCATCCCGACGACGGCACCGGCCGCGGCCGCGCAGCCGTAGCAACCGGACGCGTAGTAAGGCACGGCCACCGGCGGGTGGTACGCCGGATAGGTCGGGTAGGCGGGATAGCCCGGCGGATGGTAGGCGGTCGCGCCGGACGGGTACGTGTGGTACGCACCATCGCCGGCCTTGCCGTAGGTGCTGCCGCCGTAGACGTTCGTATGCTCGGTGCCGCCCCCATACGCGTGCGCCGTGTTGCCGCCGTACGCGTTGGTGTGCTCGGTCCCCTCGCCCGCCTCGTGCGACGTGCTGCCGCCATAGGCATTGGTGTGGCTGGTCGACCCGTAGCTGTGCGAGGTGCTGCCGCCGTAGCGGTTGCCGCTCGACCACCCGTGGGCGGTGCCGGCCACGAGCGCGATCGCAACGAGCGCCGCGCCGCGTGCATGGGCTGTCTTCATGCGTGCTCCCCTCAGTTGGACTTGGCCGGCGCCTTGGCGGGCGCGGCCTTGGGACGGCTTTCCGTGATCGGCCTGGCGCCGCGCGGCGGCGGTCCCGGCGCCTTGAACGCCATGCGCCCCGCCGCCAGCGCCTTCGCCGACGTGAACGTGTCCGCCGGGAGCGCCGGATCGAGCTGCCAGTTCGAGAACTCCATCTCGTGGCGCAGCGCCAGCGGATCGGCGGCGAAGATCGCGCGCATCCGGCGCGGCAGCCGGTCCTCGGCCCCGATCCACATCTGCACGTGCACGTCGGGGTTGGCCCACACCAGCATGTCCGTCTTCGTGCCGCCGATCACCGCCGAGGGCCCGACGTAGTAGGCGAGGATCGCGCCGTTGGCGAGCGCCGCGTAGGGGTCGGCGACCAGCACGTCGGTGAACGGGAAGTACAGCGCCGCCTTCTCGAACGCGACCTTGAGCATCGCGTCGATCGTCGGCGGCGCATCGGCCACCGCCGTGAGGTTCTCCGCGGGCGCGAACGCCATCATCGTCCTGCCGTCGTAGTAGAACTCCGAGGCCGGCCCGTCCGCGGGCATCAGGATCCGCAGCTGGTTGGGGCGCTGCATCGCCACGTCGTAGCGCGTCGAGTAGACGATCGGCGGCCCGAGCTTGCTCGGGTACTCGTAGCCGACGGTCGCCGTGAACGACATCGACCGCGCCGCCGCAAGCTTGCCGCTCATCGCCTTGAGGACGTCCATCGCCTTCGGCTCGAGCACCAGCTTCAAGTGCCGGGGCCGCAGGCTTCTGCGAAGGCTTCGCAGCCTTGGCCGGCGCGCTCTTCGCCGGGGCGGAGGCGGAGGCCGGAGCGGCGGCGGGCTGGGCCACGACCGTGGCGGCGACGGCGAGCCCCGCGACCAGCGCAAGCACGCGCCAGGGGAGTCCGGTGCATCTCATGGCCGGCGCCACGCGCCGGGATCCGGCACCGTCGGCGATCAAGGAATCATCCCGCACTCGAACATCTTGTTCATGACGGGCCCGGCGATCTTGTTGAAGAACTCCTGCCTCATCTGCGGATCGTTCTTGAGGAACCCCAACACGCGCTGCTCCTCCGGGCTGGGTGCCTTGCCGCGGTTCTGCCACAGCTGCTCGCAGGTGGAGCTCTGGTACTTCTGCGTCACCTTGTTCGCCACGGCATCGAGGATCGGATACTGCGCATAGGCAACCGCCGCGAATACCCCCGCGGTGGCGGCGACGAACAGTGCTGCTGAACGCGTCTTCATCAATGTTCTCCTGGTTGGTATCAAAGCGACGTCCGCAGCGTCGGGCAGGCGCCACCGCCGCCGCGGTCGGATGAGTCTATCGCCGTCGGGTCCGGGCAGGTTCGCGGCCCGGCCCCGCCGGCCCGGAGGGTCACTCGCTGGCGCGGTTGTTCCGCTGGGCAAACACCTGCATGAGCCGTCGTTCCTCGGCGGTCAGTTGCGCCGGCTGCAGGTTGTACGTCAGCTTGTTGAGCGTCCCGGTGAAGTTGAACGGCGGGTCGTAGCGGTACTCGAGGAAGGCCACGGGCGTGCCCGTGTCCATGCCGACGTCGAAGGTCTCGTCCCACTGGAAGATGAACGGCACCGTGTGCTCGATGCGCTTCTGGTCCACCTGCTTGCCGTCGACGAAGAGCGTGCCCAGGCCGCCCTTGCCGAAGCCGCCGCCGTCGAAACGGAAGTCGAACTCGATCGTGTGCTTGCCCGGCTTCAACTCGGGCCCGGCCCAGGCCGTGCGCTGGAGGTCGAACAGGTTGTACAGGAACACCGGCTTGCCACGGCCCACGCCCAGTTCACCCTTGCTCAGGTAGAAGCCGTAGCCGCCGAAGCGCCCGCCCTCGGTGACGATCATGCCTTCGGCGCCACCCTCGGGAATCGTGACGTCGGCCGTGATCTTGAACGAGCGCTGCAGGATGGAGGGCGCGGACCCCGACGGGAATGCCGCTGTGCACGCCGGAGTAGGTGAAGACGCTGCGCCCCGCCGTCGTGCTCGGGCGCGGCGTCAGCAGGCGGGACAGCGTGCTGTTGTCCAGCGGCAGCACCGGGAATTTCTTGATCTCGGCGTAGAAACGGTCCTGCATCTCCTTCAGCTTGGCCGGATTCGTCGCCGCCAGGTCGTCCGCCTGCGTGAAGTCGGACTTGAGGTCGTACAGCTCCCACTTGTAGCCCGTGATCACGTCGGGCGCCGGCCCGCCGCTCAGCTTCCACGGCGGCGACGCCGGTGTCGTCGCGGCCACCCAGCCGTCGTGGTAGAGCGCACGGTTGCCGAACATCTCGAAGTACTGCGTCGTGCGCGTCGAAGGCGCGTTCGCGTTGGCCTTGTCCCAGGTGTAGGCCATGCTGACGCCTTCGATCGGACTCTGCTTGATGCCGTCGATGGTGTCGGGCGCGCGCACGCCGGCCGCGTCGAGGATCGTCGGCATGATGTCGATGACATGGTGGAACTGGGTGCGCAGTCCGCCCGCGTCCTTGATGCGCTCGGGCCACGCGATGGCCATGCCCTGCCGCGTTCCGCCCAGGTGCGAGGCGACCTGCTTGGTCCACTGGAACGGCGTGTCGAACGCCCACGTCCAGGGCACCGCCATGTGCGGGTAGGTCTTGTCCGAGCCCCAGAACTCGTAGAACGGGAGCTGATCCTTGACCGGCAGCACCACGCCGTTGAGCGACGCGACTTCGTTGGGCGTGCCGTTGATCGTGCCCTCGGCGCTCGACCCGTTGTCGCCGCTGATGTAGATGATCAGCGTGTTGTCCATCTTGCCCAGGTCCTGCACTGCCTGGATCACCCGGCCGATCTCGTGGTCGGTGTAGGCGAGATACGCGGCATAGACCTCGGCCTGGCGGATGAACATCTTCTTCTCGTCCCAGGCCAGCGTGTCCCACATCGGCAGTTCCTTCGGCCACGCCGTCAGCTTGGCGTTGGCAGGGATCACGCCGAGCCGCTTCTGGTTGGCGAAGATCGTCTCGCGCAACTGGTTCCAGCCGTTGTCGAACAGCTTCATGTCGCTGATCTTCCTGATCCACTCCGGCGTCGGGTGGTGCGGTGCATGGGTGCCGCCCGGCACGTAGTAGACGAAGAACGGCTTGTCGGGCGCCAGCTCGTTCAGGTGCTTCATGTGCTGGATCGCCTCGTCCGCCATCGCGGTCGTCAGGTTCCAGCCCGGCTTGCCCTGGAACGGATAGATCGCCGTCGTGTTGCGGAAGAGATTCGGCTGCCACTGGCTGGAGTCCCCGCCGACGAATCCGTAGAAGTACTCGAAGCCCATGCCCGTCGGCCATTGGTCGAACGGCCCCGCCTGACTGGCGACGAACCCCGGCGTGTTGTGGTTCTTGCCGAACCACGAGGTGGCGTAGCCGTTCTCCTTCAGCACCTGGCCCACCGTGCCGTTCGTCTTCTCGATGACGGAGTCGTAGCCCGGAAAGCCCGTGGCCATCTCGGAAATGACGCCGAATCCCACGGTGTGATGGTTGCGGCCGGTGATCAGCGCGGCGCGCGTCGGCGAACACAGCGCCGTCGAGTGGAACTGCGTGTAGCGCAGGCCCATCTTCGCGATGCGATCCAGCGCGGGCGTCGGAATGACGCCGCCGAAGGTGCTCGGTGCGCCGAAGCCCACGTCGTCGGTCATGATCAGGAGCACGTTGGGCGCGCCTTTCCGCGGCACGACGGTGGGCGGCCAGAACGACTTCGAGTCGACCGCCCGCTCGTTGATCACGCCGCCGAACTTGGTCGGCGGCGGCGGCAGCTGGCTGCCCTCGATGACGACCGTCGCCGCGGGTGAACCCGGCGTGCCGTAGACCTGCTGCGCTTGCGCATTGAAACCCCACACGACGGCGACCGCCACGGCGGCGACTGTCCCGATCAAGCGCGATCCGCCGCGGGTCCCACGAGAGTATTCAGGCTTCACCACAGGCTCCCCGTGCCTCCATCGGCGACCGGCCCCACTGCCGGCCCCAACGGGCAAACCGTGGATTCTTCCGTAGCGAGTTTCCGGTAGCATTAGCATTTCCGGAACATCGGCCGGTCCCGTCCCCCGGCGGGTTGGACAGAAGCCATCGCTCGATAACGACAAGGGAACCGGCGTTGAACGCAAAACCGGGTCTGCACGCGGTGAGTGCCCCCGAAGCGTTCGGGACGTTGCGCGTGGCGCTCGTCGCACAGTTTCCCGCATTGCTCGACTCGTTGGGCTGCGCGCCGGCGCCGGTGTTGCGGCGCGCGGGAATCCCTCTCCGGCTCCTCGCGAATGCCGAGAACCGGATCGGGTACCAGACCGTCGGCCGCCTGCTCGTCGAGAGCATGCGCGCAACGGGCCTTCCTCACGTCGGCGTCCTCGCCGGGGAGCACTTCGCGCCCTCCGTCGCGTTGGGCGAGGTCATCGAACTCATGCGCAACTCGCCGACGGTCGAGGCCGCGCTGCAGGCGCTGGTGCTGCATCACTACCTCAACGATTCCGGCGCGGCACCCATGCTGCTGCCCCAGAGCGCGCGGCGGGTCGCGCTGGCGCATGCCATCTACTGGCCCGAAGTCCCCGCGCTCGACGCGTTCTACGACGCGGCCATCGCGTACGGCATGCAGATCATGCGCGTGCTCTGCGGCGCGAACTGGCGGCCGCTGCAGGTGAGCCTGGCCCGCAGTCCGCCCTCGGACCTCGCGCCCTACCGGCGGATGTTCGGACCGCGCATCCGCTTCGATGCGAACATGTCGGCGATCGAATTCGCGCCGGAGGTTCTGCAAAGACCCATTGCGGGCGCGGACCCCGTTCGCTATGCCGCGCTGCGCGACGCGCTGCGGGAGCGCCTGCTCAGCGACAAGGCCTCGCTGACCGACCAGGTCGGCAAGGCGCTGCGTTCCATGATCCTGGCCGGCACCGCATCCGCGTCCAGCCTGGCGAGTCTCTTCTCGATTTCCGACCGGGTCCTGCGCAGTCGACTTGCCCTCGAGCGCACGACGGTCCGTGCGCTCCTCCAGCAGACCAGGCTCGCGATGGCGCTGCAACTGTTGCGCACCACGCAACTGTCCGTCAGCGAAGTCAGCACCGCCGTGGGCTACGCCGATCCGCCGTCGTTCGTCCGCGCGTTCAAGCGCGGGTTCGTCGGTGTCACGCCCGGGCAGTGGCGCATGCAAAGCCAACGCAGCGCACGATGAGGGGTGGCGCTGCCAGGCGTGACGTCCGATCGATTCGTGCGCCGTCGGCGACTCGGAAACCGAAATTGCCCCGCTGCGGCGACACCCTATCCAAAGCGGGCTTGCATTCGACGGTGATTCGCAGGCGGTGCTCCACGCCACGTTGAACGAGCTCGCGGGTAGAACACCCTAGGGGGATCGAGTCCCAGGCATCCGTTCGGGTTACGCGTCGCAATCCGCGTTCGCCGCCCGCATATGCCCAGGAGCGGTTCTGTGTATCATATGTTGGAATTCAATGTCTCTCCCCGGATGATTCGGCCCGTGCCTCCCCCCTCCCGTGCACGCAAAGGACCCGCCCAGCCCGGGCCGCGCAAACGCGCGCCGCGCGCACCGGTTCCAGATTCGGAACCCGGCTCGGCGCATCTGTGGGGGACGCAAAGCGTCCACCGTGCCGTGAGCATCCTCATGGAGATCGCGTCGCGGAACATGCGCGGCCTGCGGGCGTTTGAAATCGCGGCATTGATGGGACTGGAGCGACCCACCACGCATCGCATCGTGAAGGGGCTCCTGGCCCAGCGAATGCTCACGCTGGATCCGGATACAAAGGCGTACAAGCTGGGTCCGCTCGTGTACGAGTTGGGGCTTGCGGCCTCGCCGCATTTCAATCTTCGCGAACTTTGCCTGCCCACGCTCAAGCGACTCGCGGAGAAGACGGGGGATTCGACGTTCCTGGTCGTGCGCAGCGGCTTCGATTCCGTCTGCATCGACCGCGTCGAGGGAAGTTATCCGATCTCCGCACGCACGCTCGACATCGGGGGCCGGCGACCACTGGGCGTGGGGGCCGGCAGCCTGGCGATTCTCATCACGCTGCCCGAGGACGAGATCGAGCGAGTGATCGAGGTCAACTCGCCCCGGTTTGCCGCATTCGGCAACCTGACGCCGCAGCGGTTGCGCAATGCCCTCCGGCAATCCTGCGCCGCAGGCTACGCCATCAACAACCAGGACGTGCTCGACGGCGTCGGCGCGATCGGCATTGCGCTACGGCCCCGTCGCGGCGCGGCTTATGTCGCGGTGAGCATCGCCGGCATCGCAAGCCGCTTCACCGGTGCGCGTCGCGAGGAGCTGGTGCAGCTGCTGACCAAGGAGGTTCGAACGCTCGAGAAGCGGATCGAGACCTCGGGTCATGGCGGTGCTCCGTCCTGATCGGTTGCGTCCCGCGCTAGCGCTTGGTGTGCGGATGCGGCGTGGGTACGCTGTAGTTTCCGCTGGCGTACAGCAACGGGACGCGATCGCCGTGCCCGAAATCCTCGACCTGGCCCACGAAGATGACGTGATCGCCTCCCTCGTACTTGAACACGCTGGAGCATTCGAACCACGCCACGCAGCCGTCGAACAGCGGCATCCCGGACTTGCCGCGCCGCCATTCGACGCCCTCGAACCGATTGTCGATCGGTGACGCGAACCGACCGGCCAGTCCGATCTGGTCCATGCACAGCACGTTGATCGCGTAATGAGTGGCCGCCTCGAACAACGGCAGACTGCGCGAGCGACGATTGAGGCTCCAAAGCACGAGCGGGGGAGTCAGCGATACCGAGCTGAACGAGTTTGCGGTCAGCCCAAGCGGAGCGCCGTCATGCGAGCTGGTGGTGATGATGGTCACGCCGGTGGCAAAGCGTCCGAGCGCATCACGAAGTCGGCGGGAATCGAGTTCGGCGGTCAAGGTCTTGTCCTTCGACAGGCGCGACGCAACCGCGCCTAGAGCCGATCCGTCGTGTCGAAGCTCTGGCCCAGGTGGAACTTTCCGATGGTAGCGGCCGTCTTGTCGACGTTCGAATGCAGGGTGTGCACGCGCAGGTCGCGCAGCATCCGCGCCATGGGTTCTTCCCCCATCAATGCGCTGGAACCGGCGATCTGCGCGGTGCGGTCCATGACCTCCACCGCACTTTCCGTTGCGTGGTGTTTGGCCACCAGCGAGAACAGCTCGGCGCGCTGCAGGTCGCCCTGCGTCCAGAGCCATGCGGCCCGATAGATGAGCCAGCGTACCGAGTCGATGCGAACGCGCGCCTCGCCAAGGCGCAATTGGGTGTAGTGCTCGCCTGCGGTTCCGCGTTGCGGCAGGTAGGCCGTCAGGCGATCGAAGAGTCCTTCGCAGGCGCCAAGGTATTGCGCGGCAAGGGAGAGGTAGTGGCGCGCCTGCCAGCGATCGCGCGGATAGATGCCCGGCGTGCCCAGGACCTGGGTACCGGGAACGAAGCAATTTTCGAGTACGACGTCCGGGCTCACCGCCGAGCGCATGCCGATCGGGTCCCAGGTTTCCCGCACGACGTCGAAGCCGTGAGTGCCCCTTGGAATCGCCACGCCGACGTGGCCCGCCACCGGCGGCTCGTCCTTCAGCGTGGCAAACACGAGCATCGTTCGCGCGACATCGGCCAGCGTCGCGTAGTTCTTGCGTCCGTTCAGCACCAGGCCGTCACGCAGCGGCTGTGCAACCGTGTTGAACGCATAGATCCCCCGGGCAGTACGCCCCGGCTCGCTGCCGACGGCACCGATCAGCGCGCCCTCGCGCAGAACCGGCATCAGAAGCGCCTCGCGCTGCTCCGCCGTGCCGACCTGGTCGATCAGATGCGTCGCATGCAAATGGATGTGCAGGCAGTGCGCCGTCGACAGGTCCACACGCGCAACCTGCTCGATGGCGAGCAGATACAGCGCGGGATCCTCGCCCATGACACCGCTGCCGAGGCCACCATGCGCCTTCGCAATGGTGAGGCCAAGCAGGCCGTGCTCCTGCAGATCTGCGAGGTTGTCGAGCGGTAGCGTACGTTGGCGGTCATGCTCCGCCGCACGCGGCGCGAACCGCTCCCGCGCGAGGTAGCCAACGAGCTCATAGATGTCCTGCTGCGCCTTGCTGAAATTGAAGTTCACGCTTCCGGCTCCTCGACCCGTGTGTCACCCATGCCGCGCATTCGAGCACCCGCAACCAACAGCTTCTCCCAGTCGATGTAGTCGCGCATCGCCTGCAAACCGCGCTCGTAAGGCGGCAGCAGCTCGTCGTCCTGCGGCGGCAGCGCCGCAGCTTCCAGCGGCAGGCCTGCCTCCCGCCACGCACGGGTGCCCCCCGCGAGCACCGTGACGTCTGCGTAGCCGGCCGCGCCCAGTGTCGCAGCCGCGTACACGGATTGCGTGCCCGTCGCGCAGGTCACCAGGATCGGTGTCGCATGGGAGGGGACGGCACCGGTCACCCGCCGCTCGAGATCGCCCCGCGGCACCCACACCGCGCCCGGCAGGTGCCCCTCGCGATAGTGACGGCTTCCGTCGACGTCGAGCACAACCCTCCGGTCCGCGGTGGCAGGACGGTGCGCGCAATCCGCCGGCGCCTCCATGCGGACCACGTGCAGCGCATTGTCCCACCCGAGCGGCCGGCCGCGATCGCGGCCGGATGCGAGCGCTCCGCCCGCGCGCTGCCACGCATCGATCCCGCCTTCGAGCACGGAGACATCGGGCAGACCCATTCGCCGCAGCCACGCGGCGGTGAGGTTCGCCTGCACCTCGCATCGATCGACCAGCACGATGGGTGCGGCACGGACTGCCACGAAGTCGTCGGTACGCTGGATCGCCTGTCCGCCCGGAAGCGCCGTCGTGCCCGGGATATGCCCCGCCGTGTATTCGCGGACACTGCGCACATCGAAGAGATATCCGTTCCCGTCGCGGTGGGCAAGCCACTCGCACAGCGCGTCGGGCGTCATCCGCGCGACGCCCGATGCATCCGCCAGCCGCCGACTTGCTGCGGCCGCAAACGCCACGCTGCCCTGGGTCGGCGCCATCGGCGCACGCTGGGCACCTGCCTCCACGACATGGCCCGCAAGGCGCCATCCCATGAGCCCGTTTTCGAGCGCCACCACGTTGGCAAGCCCGAGTTCGCGCAGCGTCTGCGCACCGATGATGCTGCGGGTGCGCCCCGCGCAGTTCACGACGACTGTCGGGTACGCCGCCGCGAGATCGGCGGCGACCAGCGCAATGTCGAAACTCGGCGCACTGATCGCGCCCGGAATGCAGGACTCGGCGTACTCCTCGGGCGTGCGCACATCGCACACGACGATATCGCGCTGCTCGGTGAGCCAGGCGGACAGCGTATCCGCGCTGACCGACGGCACGTCCTGGCCGTGCTGCACCTCCTCGCCGAAGAGCTTGCTGGGTACATTGGTGCCGCTCGCCACACGCGACCCCGCCTGTACGGCCGCGTCGAGTCCGCCGGCGAGCCAGGCAACGTCCCGATAGCCGAGACGCGCAAGGGTGTCGGCCGCCAACATCGCTCGTCCGGATCCATCGTCGCAAACGACGATGGGGGTCGCCCGGTCGCGTACCAGCTCGCCGATGCGAAACTCGAGGCGCCTGCGCGGCACCAACGTCGCACCGAACAGATGGCTGCGCTCGTACTCGACGGGCTCCCGCACGTCGATCAGCGCCCATGCGTCGCGCGTGGCCCACCGTCCGGCAAGCGTCGCGGCATCGATCGCAACCGAAGTGCGCGGGTCAGACATCGCCTGCCGCCATCATCGAATCCATGCGCTGTGCGGCGCGCTCCTTCAGTTCCTGCTTGCGGATCTTCTGGCTGCCGGTCAGCGGCCACTCCGTCACGAACTCCACGTACCGCGGCACCTTGTACCCCGCGATGTGCTCCCGACAATGCGCCTGCAGCGCCTCCCCGCTCACCTGCGCCTCCGGCGCCAGCTCCACGTACGCGTACCCCACCTCGCCCAGCCGCCGGTCCGGCACCCCCACCACCACCGCCTCCTTCACCCCGGGATACGTCTTCAGGAACACCTCGATCTCCTGCGTCGCCACGTTGAATCCACCCGGCTTGATCATCTCCTTCACCCGGCCCCGGTAGATCAGGTACCCGTCCCCGTCCAGCTCCCCCAGATCCCCCGTGTGCAGCCACCCTTCCGCATCGAACGCCTTCCGGTCCTCCTCCGGCAGCTTGTAATACCCCTTCATCAGCACGTACCCCGCCACGCAGATCTCCCCGATCCGCCCCGCCTCCAGCGTCGCATTGCTCTCCACGTCCGCGATCCGGATCCGCACCCCCTCCACCGGCCGCCCGTTCGTCCCCGCCCGCTTCTCGTACGGGTCGCGACAGTCGCCGCGCGTGACGGCATTGGAGGTCTCCGACATGCCGAACACGCCGATGAGTTGCGGAATGCCGAGTACTTCGGTCGCGAAGCGGAACGACGCGGGCGACAGCGGCGCACCGGTGCCGGTGCGCAGGCTCGACAGGTCGTACTCGGCCAGCCGCGGAAACGCCTGCAGGTCCTGCACGATGGCATCGACCATGAACGCGACGGTGATCCGCTCGCGCTGCACGATCTCGCAGAAGCGCTGCGGCTCGAACCGATCGACGATCACCATCGTCGCCCCGGCCAGCAGCATCGACAGCGTATAGCTGGTCCCGGTAGCGCTGAACAACGGGACACACGAGAGGTACCTGTCGCGGGGGGTCAGTTGCATCCGCAGCGTAGTCTGATAGTTGTTCTGCAGGAGGGGCCCGTGGCAAAGCTGCGCCCCCTTCGGGAACGAGGTCGTGCCCGAGGTGTAGAGGATCTGCGCCACGTCGCCGGCATCGACCTCCCCCATCCGAGCGGCGAGCACGCCGTCGTCGACCATGGCCGCACCGGCCGCCTCGACGTCGGCGAACGAACGCCGGCCCGCCGCCACGACGCCATCGGCGGCGAGCACCACCACCCGGCGCAGCGACGGGAGGGCTGCGGGCGCACCCGGCGACGCGTGGCCGACGATGCGGTCGAGGAGCGTCACATAGCTGACACCGCGACTTCCTTCGTCGACGATGAGCGTCCCGGTGTCGGACTGTTCGAGTACGTAGCGCGCATCGCTCTCACGAAAGCGCGTGTTGACCGGGACCAGCACGGCCCCGATGACGCAAATCGCCCAGCGCGCGACCAGCCACTCGACGCGGTCCGCCATCCAGAGCGCCACTTTGTCGCCCGGCGCGACGCCTTCTGCGATGAGACCGCGGGCGAGCGCGTGCACGCGGCGAGCAAGCTCGCGAAACGTGAGCCGCTGCGTGTCAGTGACGACGGCCTCGCGCTCGCCATGCGTCGCCGCCGCCCAGGTCAGGGCGTCGCCGAACGTCGATGCCAGCCAGTCCGGCGCGGTGACGGCCGTCACTTCCAGGCGATTTCGCGCAGGTTGTAGTAACCGGAACCCGGCGGCTGCTCCCACTTCAGGCGTGCGTCATACCCGAACGTGATGAACAACTCGGTGATGGGCACCGCGTGGGCATCCTCGTGAAGGATGCGCGTGATGCGGCGGAAGAGCCGGTCGCGCCCCTCGCGATCGGCCACGCCTTCGGATTCGGCGAACAGCGCCTCGACTTCCGGATTGTAGTAGTCCGACCAGGATCCGGCCTTCACCGCGCTGCCGCCCACCGGATGGCTGGGGTCGTAGATGGCGTTCGGAAAGCGCGTGATCGACATCGGACCGCCGGCGTGCGTGTTGTCCAGACGCGCCCATGCCGCGTAGTCGATGAACTTGATCTTCGCGCGCACGCCGATGGCCGACCAGTAGGCCACCAGCGCCTCGGTCACCTCCTTGGGCATCACGCTGGAGCTGTAGATCTCCGTGTCGAACCCGTTCGGATAGCCGGCCTCGGCCAGCAGGCGTCGCGCACGCGCGGGATCGTACGGATACGGCTTGAGCGACGGATCGTTGCCGTATGGATACACGGACGAGAGCAACGTCGGCATCGGCTCGCCGATGCCGTGCAGCACGCTCTTGATGATGGCGCTGGTGTCGACGCCGTAATTCAGCGCTTGCCGAACCTTCGGATTCGCCAGGGGCGTGTTCGGCGTGATCGAGTACAGCCGCACCATGAGCGGGCTGCCGATCTTGACCGACGCCACGCCGAGTCCGGGGTTCTGCTTCAGGCGCGCCACGTCCGACGCCTGGATCGCATCCGCGAGATCGACCTCGCCCGCCAGCAGCGCGTTCACCCGGCTTCCCGGTTCGGGAATGACGCGGTACACGAGCTTCTTCACCTGTGCCTTGCGTCCCCAGTAGTCGTCGAAGCGCTGGACCTCCAGCGACTGCCCGACCTTGTGCTCGACGAAGCGGAACGGCCCGGCGCCGATGGGCGCCTTGGAGAAGGCTTCGGGCGACGCCAGCGACTCGGTGTAGTCCTTCGGCACGATGAAGAGGTAGCCGGCGACCTTGTTGAGGAAGGCGCCATCCGGCTTTTTCAGCTGCATCACGACGGTGTAGTCGTCCGGCGTGGTGGCCGAGTCGAAGACGGGCGCGAAATTCGGGCGCCGCGTGCTCTTCGTCTCCGGCTTCACGATCCGCTCGATCGAGTACTTGACGTCCTTCGCCGTCATCGGAGCGCCGTTGTGGAACTTCACGTCGCGCCGCAGCGTGAACGTGTAGCGCAGGCCGTCGTCGGAGATCTTCACGCCGGTGGCGAGCCGTGGCTCGAGGCGGCCGCCGGCGTCGAAACCGAAGAGCGTGTCGTTGAGCACGAGCGCATAGCGGTGCGAGTCGCCGGTGGAGGCGACCTGCGCATCGAGGTTGCCGATGTCGCCCGCGATGGCGAACACCACCGTGTCGCGGTCGACCGCGGGCTTGCCATTGATCGCGTGCACCGGATCCGCCGCGAGGAGGGTGGCGGCCAATGCGGCAAGCAATGCAGCCCGTGTGAATGCTGAACCCATGAGTCGCTTCCTCCCTTGTTGTGCCAATCCTAGGAACCCGCGACGACGATGGTCGCGTCGCAGGTGGCTACCGTGCGCTCGCCGACCATGGCGGTGGCGCCGCAGAGTACGGTTCCGGACGCCGTGCCTTCGCCGCGCCCCTTCACCACCGCCTGGACCCGGACCACGTCGCCCGGGCGCACCGGCGCCACGAAGCGCGCCGACACCTTGCGCAGCTGCGCCCGCGGACCGGCCCAGTCCGCAAGGGTCCGCGTCATCAGCGCCATCGTCAGCATGCCGTGCGCAATCACCCCGCCGAGCCCCGCCGACTTCGCATAGTCCTGGTCGTAGTGAATGCGGTTGTAGTCGTCCGACGCGCCGGCGTACATCACGAGCTGCGTCGTGGTGATGGCGGGGAAGTCCTGCGTCCACGCCTCGCCGGGCGCGCACGCCTGCAAGGTGCGGCTCATGCCAGACTCCCGGCGGAGACCTGCTCGAGCGATCGATAGACCGTGGTGCGGCCCGCAACGAAGATCAGCTGGCCGCCATCGTCGCGGCCCTCCGTCTGTTGCTGCAGGAGCTCCATCCGGCCCTTGCTGCCGGTCTTCTCGTCGACGCCGGTGAAGCGCACCGTGCAGGTGAGACGCATGCCGGCCACGATCGGCCGCTCGTACTCGAACCACGTCTCGCCCGCGACGACGCGCCGACGATCGAGCGATGCGATCCACGGCGGATCGCGCGGAGGGCGGAAGCAGGTCGGGAAAGTCGGTGGCGCCACGATGTCGTCGTAGCCCTGACCGCGCGCATACGCCGCGTCACGATAGAGCGGATTGGGATCGCCGATTGCATCGGCGAACTTGCGGATGGCCCCTTTCTCGACCTCGACGACATAGGGCTCCGACACTGCGCCGACGAGGCTGCGATCGATTTCGGTCATGGCTTCAGTCGAGTCGTTCGAGAATCGTGGCCGTGCCGAGCCCGCCGCCGCAGCACATCGACTGCAGTCCGAAGCGACCTCCGCTGCGCTCCAGCTCGTGCAGCAGGCCCGACATCAGGCGCGCCCCGGTCGAGCCCAGCGGGTGCCCGATCGCGATCGATCCGCCGTTGACGTTCACGCGGTCGAGCGGCGCGCCGGTCTCGCGCAGCCACGCACCCAACACCGACGCGAACGCCTCGTTGATCTCGAAGCGGTCGATGTCGGCCAGCGCCAGGCCCGCGCGGAGGAGGATCTCGCGCGTGGCGGGAATGGGTCCGGTGAGCATGATCTCGGGGTCGACGCCGACGACGAGTTGCGCATGCAGGCGCGCGCGCGCGCGCAAGCCCAGTTCGCGCGCCTTGGCGGCCGTCATCAGCAGTACCGCGGACGCGCCGTCGGATACCTGGCTCGCGTTGCCGGCGGTGACGCGACCATCTTCCCGGAACGCGGGCTTGAGCGCGGCGAGTCGCTCGCGGGAGGTTTCCGGACGCACGCCTTCGTCGCGCGTCACGGGATTGCCCTGCGCGTCGGCGATCGGGACCCACTCGGCCGCGAAACGACCCGCCTCCAGTGCGGTTGTTGCCAGGGCATGGCTGCGTACCGAGAGGTCGTCCAGGTAGCCGCGGTCGAGGTGCCAGCGTTCGGCGATGCGCTCGGCGGCGATGCCCATCGTCGGCATCGACAGGCGCTCGACCAGTTCCTGCGGATGGCGGCGCCCGTACTTCGTGTCCTCGTTGCCGCCCCCGGTATGCGACATCGACTCCACGCCTGCCGCCACCACGATGTCGCACACCCCGGAGCGGATCATGTTGTCGGCAAAGTGCGCCGCCTGCTGCGACGAGCCGCACGCGCGATTCACGGTGGTGCCGGGGATGGCAAACGGAAACCCCGCCATCAACAGCGCCGTGCGTGCGACATTGCCGGCCTGCTCGCCGACCTGCGCGGCGCAGCCCGCGACCACGTCGTCGACCGCGGTTCGATCGATACCGTTGCGATCCACGATCGTTGCCAGCGTCTGTCCAAGCAGCGCGGACGCATGCAGGTGCGACAGCACGCCCCCGCGCCGGCCGACCGGGGTACGGACCGCATCGACAATGACCGGCTCGCGGTCGGGTAGCTGGCTTGCCTTCATTCGCCCGGCTTTCCGGCCCATTGGCTGTTCCTGCGGCCCAGCACGTGACCCGCGATCATGTTCTTGTGAATCTGCACCGTGCCTCCATAGATCGAACCGCCGCGCACCTCGCGATAGCGGGCCTCGACCGGGTACTCCGTCATGTAGCCGTAGCCGCCAAGCAGCTGGATGGCGTCATCGCAGATTTCCTTGGCCGCCTGCGCGACGTAGACCTTGGCCACCGACGTCTCGAGTGGTGACGGAAGGCCCGCCGCCGTGTTCGCGGCCGCGCGCCAGGTCAGCAGCTGGGCCGCATCGAGCTTGACCTTCATCTCCGCCAGCATCCACTGGAGGCCCTGGAAGTCGGCAAGCTCGCGACCGAACTGGCGGCGCTCCTTCACGTAAGCCACCGCGTACTCGAACGACGCCTGCGCCGACCCGAGCATCCGCGCGATGCTGCCCAGGCGCTCCACGTTGTAGACGCTGATGAGCCTGGCGAAGGCATTGCCCTCGGCCAGCACGTTCGCCCGCGGCACCCGGCATTGCGAGAAGAAGAGCTCGTACTGCCGCTCGCCCGCCATGTTGACCGTGCCGCTGCTGAGCGCGAAGCCAGGCGCGTCGTGCGGCACCAGCACCGCGCCGATGTCCCCCGCGCGGCCGCTGGTGCCGAACCGGCAATAGACCAGCGTGTAGCGATGGTTGCGGGCGGCGCTGATGAAGATCTTCTGACCGTCGATCACCACCTCGTCACCGTCGATGCTCGCGCGCGTGCGCAGCGCCGTCGCGGCCGAACCGGCGTCCGGCTCGGTGATGCCGATGCCGATGCCGAACTCGCCGCGCGCGACACCCCCCACGAAGTGCTCTTTCTGCGCGGCGGAGCCCAGTTCGAGCACGGCCCCAACCGCGCCGGTGGAGGTGCGGTGCGCGAGCCCGCCCATCAAGGAGTGGACCTTCTGGGCCGCCTGGATGACGAGCAGCGCGTCGAGCAGCGGCAGCCCCACCCCGCCATGGGCCTGCGGCAGGTTGAGGCCCAGGAGTCCGCTCGCCGCCATGTCCGCGCGCAAGCGGGCGACGGCCTCCGGCGTGCCGGTGTCCTCCGCCTCCCGGGCCACCGGCAGCAATGCGCGGCACAGGCGCTCGGTGCCGTCGACCAACGCGACTTGCTCGGAAGAAAGCTGGAAGTCCACGCGCGTCGCCGCCTTCAGCGCTGGAGCGTGGAGTCGAATACTTCACCCAGCGCCGCACATCCCACGATCTGCGCCGTGCGGTCGTGGCCGACGTGCAGGATGTGGGTGTTGAGGTCACGGATGAGCCGACCGAGCGGATACTCGTCGAACAGCGCGGTCGATCCCGCGAGCTGCAGCAGCGAGTGCGACACGGTCAGCGCCGCATGTGCGCAGATCGACTTGGCCCGCATCGATGCAAGCTCCGCCTCGACGACGTTGCCACCCCGCCAGGATGCGATCGCCGCCTCGAAGGCCGACTGCGCACCGAAAATCAGCGTCTGTGCCTCGCCCACGCGCATCTGCACGAACGGGTCCTTGCTGCGTCCCCGCTCCTTCAGGTTGGTCAGCACCCACTCGTAGGCACCCTCGATCGTGCCGAGGTAGTTCGCGGTGAATCCGAGGTGGAAACGGCCCTGCCAGCGGCCCTTGGGGTACGTTCCCGGTTCGCCCAGGACGTGGGTCTGGGGAATGTAGACATTGTTGAGGTAGATCTCCGGACTGGGGCACACGCGCATTCCGGTCGGCCGATACCAGTCGTGGTTGATCGACAGGCCTTCCATCCCGGGCTCGACGATGACCATCAGGTGGCTCTTCATGTAGTCCGATTCGCCTTCGACCGACGCGAACACGATGGCGAGGCCATCCTCGTAGCCATTGGTCGCGTAGTTCTTGTTGCCGTTCACCACGTAGCCGCCGTCCACCTTCTTCGCGGTGGTCTTCAGCACGTACATGTGCTTGCGGCCCGCCTCGCTGCCGACGAAGGAGCAAAGTCGCATCTTCTTCATCATCGGCGCGAGGAACATCTCGCGCTGCTGGTCGGTTCCGATCTCGTCGATCGCCCACGCGACGTGGTTCTGCACCTGCATGCAATGCGCGGTGCCCGGCGAGCCGCGGGCCACGGTGCGCACCCCCTGCAGGAACGTCGCCGGGTCCTCGGTCATGACGTTGCTGCCGAGTCCGCCGTGCTCGCGGCTGACGGTGGCCGTCAGCAGTCCGCGCTCCCACAGCGCCTGCAGGTTGTCCATCGGCATCGCTGCCGCGTCGTGATAGGCCCGTTCGCGCTCGCGGAACTGCGTCAGGACCGTCTGGTTGAGTTCCTGCAGAAGGGACGTCTGCAGTACTGCGTGGGCGTCGAATTTCATCGGATCTCCTTCGGCTGGGTGCCGGACGTGTGTTGAGCGGAGGGGGAGGCCGCGGCGTGCGGCACCGGATGCGGATGCGTCGGCGCGGGGATGCGCTCGGCGAAGTGGCAGGCGACGAGATGCGACGGTGCGATCTCGCGCAGGGCCGGCTTCTCGGCACGACAGCGCGCCTGGGCATGCGGGCAGCGCGGGTGGAACGTGCAGCCCGTGGGGGGATTCATCGGCGACGGGATTTCGCCAGACACGGAGACCCCGTCGACACTGCCGCTGCGCGCATCGACGGCGGCGATCAGCGCTTGCGTGTACGGATGATGGGCATTGCCCACGATCTCGCGCTTGTCGGCGATCTCCATGAATTCGCCGAGATACAGCACGCCGATGCGTTGGCTCATGTACGCGACGACCGCGAGGTCGTGCGAGATCAGGAGATAGGTGAGCCCAAGTCGGTCCTGCAGGTCCTTCAGCAGGTTGAGGATCTGCGCCTGGATCGAGACGTCCAGCGCCGAGACCGGTTCGTCGAGGATCATGCACTTCGGATTGAGCCCGAGCGCGCGCGCGATCGAAACGCGTTGCCGTTGGCCTCCCGAGAGCTCGTGCGGAAAGCGGCGGCCTCCGTCCCCGGGCAAGCCGACCAGCTCGAGCAGTTCGCGCACGCGCGCATCATAGTCGCCGCCTTCGACCTGACGATGGATGCGCAGCGGCTCGTCGATGATGCGGCCGATGCGCATGCGCGGATTGAGCGAGCTGTACGGGTCCTGCAGCACCGGCTGCACTTCACGATGGAACCGCTCGCGCTGCGCACCCGACAGGCGGGTCAGGTCCTGGCCACCGACCTCGATGCTGCCCGACGTCGGCGGCTCCGCCAGCATCAGCATCTTTGCGATGGTCGTCTTGCCGGAGCCGGATTCGCCGACCAGTCCGAACGTGGTGCCCGCCTGCACGGCGAAGCTCACGCCGGCAACCGCGTGCAGCGGACGCGCACGCCCGAACAGGCCGCGGCGAACCTCGTAGGTCTTGCGCAGACCCTCGACCCGCATGAATGGCGGGACTGCGGCGTCAGCCATGAGCCGCCTCCGCGGGCTTTGCCTGTGCCAACTGCCGCAGGCGATCCTCGGTAAGCCAACAGGCGACGCGGCGCTGACCATCGCGCCACGAGAACCAATCGGGATAGTGCGTCCGGCACTGTGCGGTGGCGCTCGCGCAGCGCGGGGCGAAGCGGCAGCCGGCGGGAATCGCGGCCAGGCCGGGCTGCTGGCCGGGAATGGCCACCAGCCGCCGGTCGGAGTCGACCAGCGTGGGAACGGCCTCGAGCAGTCCGACGGTATACGGGTGTACCGGTTGCTCGAATACGTCGCGGATCGGACCGCTTTCGACGATGCGGCCCCCGTACATGATGGCGACGTCGTCGCAGAACTGCGCGGCCATCTGCAGATCGTGGGTCACGAAGATGATGGCCATGTTCTGCTGGCGCTGCAGCTCTCCGAGCAGGCGCAGGATCTGCAACTGCACCGTGACGTCGAGCGCCGTCGTCGGCTCGTCGCAGATGAGGAGATCGGGCGACAGCGCGACATTGATCGCGATCGAGACGCGCTGGCGCATGCCGCCGCTGAACTGGAACGGATAGCTGTCCAGTCGCTCGGCCGCCGCCGGGATCTTGACCTTCTCGAGAACCTCGATGGACCGCCGGCGCAGTTCCGCCTTGTCCCGCACACCCTGGTGATAGCGGAATACCTCGCCGATCTGGTCGCCGATGGTCAGCAGCGGATTCAGCGAGGTCATGGCGTCCTGCAGGATCATGCCGATCTCGCGGCCGCGGATGTCCTCGAGATCGCGCTGCGACAGCTTGGCCAGGTCCCGGCCCTTGAACATGACCTCGCCGGCGACCAGCTTGCCGCTCGACGGCAGCAGACCCAGCATCGACAGGCACGTGATGCTCTTGCCCGAACCGGATTCGCCGACCAGCGCCAGCGTGCGACCCGGCCGCACGGACAGGCTCACGTTGTCGACCGCGGTGACGACGCCGCCGCGGCCGCGGAGCATCGTCGTCAGGTTGCGTGCCTCCAGGATGGGCTGCATCGCGGTCACCAGGCGCGGATGAGCGTCGGACTCAGCCGGTCGCGCAACGCATCGCCCAACAGGTTCGCGGCGAGCACCGCCGACATGAGGACAAGGCCGGGAAACGCGCAGATCCACCAGGCGGTCTCGAGATAGCCGCGGCCGTCGGCGATCATCGCGCCCCAGGATGGCGTGGGCGGTTGCACGCCGAGGCCCAGGAAGCTCAGCGTAGCTTCGAGAATGATGATGATGCCGATGTCGAGCGTGGCGAGCACGATGAACGTATTGATGACGTTCGGCACGATGTGGCGCAGCATGATGCGCAGCCGGGAGGCGCCCGCCAATCGCGCCAGCAGAACGAAGTCGCGCTGGCGCAGCGACAGCGCCTCGCTGCGGGTCACCCGGGCGAAGCGGGCCCAGTTGGCGAGACTCAAGACCACGATCAGGTTGAACATCGAGAATCCGATGGCGCCGACCAGCACCAGCGCGAGGATGACGGCCGGCAGCGCCAGCTGGATGTCGGCGAGCCGCATCGCGACGCTGTCCACGACGCCGCCCAGGTAGCCTGCCGCGACGCCGAACAGCCCGCCACCGACGCCGGCAAGCAGCACCGCACAGAACGCGACGAACAGCGATACCCGCGAGCCGTAGATCACCCGCGACAGAAGATCGCGCCCCAGCTGGTCCGTACCGAACCAATGTTCCGCCGACGGCGGCTTCAGCGTGCTCGACAACGAGATGGCACTGGGATCGTACGGGGCGAAAACACCGGGGAGAAGGGAGATCGCGAGGAGCAGCGCGGCGATCGCGCCGGCGACCACGAGCTGCGCCATCATGAAGCGCCGCCCTCGTCCCTTGGTGTCGCCGAGGACCAGGCGCTGCTCCGCCGGCGTGCGGGTCACGATCGGCACCCCGGCATCCGTGACGGCATCATGCATATCGGATCCTCGGGTCGATCAATGCATAAAGGATGTCCACGCCCAGGTTGAGCGTGGTGAACAGCAGCGCACCGACGGTCACCGCCGCCTGGACCACCGTGTAGTCGAGGTTGGAGATCGACTCCAGCATCAGCCGCCCCACGCCCGGCCACGAGAACACGAACTCCACCGAGACCGCGCCTCCCATCAGGATGCCGAACTGCAGCGACGTGAACGTGATCACCGGCAGCAGCGCGTTGCGCAGCGCATGCCGGTAGACGATCACCCGCTGCGGTACGCCCTTGATCCGGGCGAGCTTGATGTACTCGGAATCCAGCACCTCGGTCATGCTCGATCGCGTAAGACGCATGATTCCGGCGGCTGAATACCATCCAAGTGCCAGCGTCGGCAGCACCAGATTGCCGATGCGGCCGTAGCCCCCGGTTGGAAACCACCCGAGATGGATCGAGAACAGCTTGATGAACAGAAGGCTGAACAGGAACGGCGGTGCCGCCTGCCCCAGCACCGCGAAGATCTTCGCCACCTGGTCGACCGGGCCATCGCGATGCACCGCCGACAGCACGCCAAGCGGAACGCCGATTGCGATCGCAAGTGCCAGCGCCGACGACGTGAGCAGCAGCGTCGGGCCGAGCGCCTCGATCACGACGCCGAGCGCCGGTCGCGCGAATCGATAGGACATGCCGAGGTCGCCGCGCACGAGGTCCAGCAGGTACATCCCGTACTGCACGAGCACCGGCCGGTCGAGTCCCATCTGGGTGCGCAGCAACTCCCGGTCCGCTTCCGTGGCCTCGGGCGGCAGCATCAGGTGCGTGGGATCGCCGATCAGGCGGACGATCACGAAGATGATCAACGTCACCAGCAGGACCGTGATGGCGGACTGGCCGAAACGACGGAGAAGGTAATTAAGCATTGACGGGAACGCCCCCGGCATCGGATGACGCGATGCGCTGTGCGGCGCGCTCCTTCAGTTCCTGCTTGCGGATCTTCTGGCTGCCGGTCAGCGGCCACTCCGTCACGAACTCCACGTACCGCGGCACCTTGTACCCCGCGATGTGCTCCCGACAATGCGCCTGCAGCGCCTCCCCGCTCACCTGCGCCTCCGGCGCCCGCTCCACGTACGCGTACCCCACCTCGCCCAGCCGCCGGTCCGGCACCCCCACCACCACCGCCTCCTTCACCCCGGGATACGTCTTCAGGAACACCTCGATCTCCTGCGTCGCCACGTTGAATCCACCCGGCTTGATCATCTCCTTCACCCGGCCCCGGTAGATCAGGTACCCGTCCCCGTCCAACTCCCCAAGATCCCCCGTGTGCAGCCACCCTTCCGCATCGAACGCCTTCCGGTCCTCCTCCGGCAGCTTGTAGTACCCCTTCATCAGCACGTACCCCGCCACGCAGATCTCCCCGATCCGCCCCGCCTCCAGCGTCGCATTGCTCTCCACGTCCGCGATCCGGATCCGCACCCCCTCCACCGGCCGCCCGTTCGTCCCCGCCCGCTTCTCGTACGGGTCGTTCCAGCGCGTGCGCACCACCGCGTTCGACGTTTCGGACATGCCGTAGGCGCTGACGAGTTGGGGGATGCCAAGCGTGTGCGCGGCCCAATGGAACGACTCCGTCGGCAGCGGCGCGCCGGTGCCGGTGCGCAGGCTCGACAGGTCGTACTCGGCCAGCCGCGGATAGGCACGCAGGTCCTGCACGATCGTGTCGACGAAGAAGCTCACGGTGATGCGCTCCTTCTGCACCGTTTCGCAGAAGAGCTGCGGCTCGAAGCGATCGACGATCACCATGGCGGCGCCGGCAAGGAAGGTCCCCAGCGTGTAGAAGGTCCCGGTCGCCGTGAACAGCGGCACGCAGGAGAGATAGCGGTCGTCCGGCGAGAGATTGAGACAGGTCGTGGCGAAATAGTTGTTCTGCAACAAGGGACCGTGGCAGACCATGGCGCCCTTGGGAAACGAGGTCGTGCCCGAGGTGTAGAGGATCTGCGCCACGTCGTCCGGCCCGACTTCGTCCATCCGGTCCTGCAGCACGCGGTCATGCAGGCACGCCTGGCCGAGCGCTTCGGTCTGCGCGAAGGACGTCATGCTCCCGGGCAGGGCCTCGCCAAGTCCGATCACGCGGCGCAGCGCAGGGAACGCGGCGCTCGCCCAGCTGCCGTTCGCGTGCTCGCGGTAGCGCGGCTCGACCTCGCCCAGAATGTCGAAGTAGCTCACACCGCGCCCGGCCTCCTGGATGATGAGATTCTCGGTGTCGGACTGCGCGAGCACGTAGGAGAGGTCGCGGTCCCGAAGACGCGTGTTGACCGGAACCAGGATCGCGCCGATCATCGGCACCGCCCAGCGGGCGACCAGCCACTCGGGCCGGTCCGTCATCCACAGCCCGACCTTCTCTCCACGGCCGATCCCGAGCGCGATCAGTCCCCGCGCAAAGGCTTGAACGCGCGCCCCGAACTCGCGGAACGTGATGCGCTGCTGATGCCAGACGACCGCCTCGCGCTCGCCGTAACGCGCGCAGCACCATTCGACCGCCTGGCCGAACGTGCTGTCCCGCCACTGCGGCATGTCCGCCGCAGCGGGCGGCGCCGGCCCGGCGGCCGGCGGCGTCGAAGGCTCGCTCATTTCCAGCGAACGTTGCGAAGATCGTAGTAGCCGCTGCCCTGCTGCGGTTCCCACTCGAGCTTGGCATCCTGGCCGTAGGTGTAATACAGCTCGGTGATGAGCACCGCATGGCCGTCGTCATGCAGGACGCGTCCGATCCTGCGGAAGATCTGGTCGCGCTTCTCGCGATTGGCCTCGCTGTCGCCCTCCGCGACCAGCTTCTCGACTTCGGCGTTGTAGTAGTCGGACCAGGTTCCATCCTTGGTTGCCGCGCCGCTGATCGGGTGGATCGGATCGTAGATGGCGTTGGAGAACTGCATCATCGTCATGGGGCCGCCCTTGTGGGTGTTGTTCAGCCGGCTCCACGCGGCGTAGTCCATCACCTTCACCTTGGCGCGAACGCCTACCATGGACCAGTACGCCGCGATGGCTTCGCACAGGTCCTTGGGCTGGTCGCTCGGGCACAGCAATTCCGTCTCGAAGCCGTTCGGAAAACCGGCCTCGGCGAGCAGGCGCTTGGCCAGTGCCGGATCGTAGGCGTAGGGCTTCAGCGCGGGATCGACGCCATAGGGATAGCTCGCCGAGATGTACGAGGCGAGCGGCGCACCGATTCCATGCAGGACGTTCTTGATGATCGCGTTGGCATCGACCGCATGGTTGAGCGCGAGGCGCACGCGGCGATCCGCGAGCGGCGTGCCCGGCACGTTCGAATACAGACGCACGGCGAGCGGGCTGCCGATCTGGATCGACTTGACCGCCACGGCGGGGTTGGCCTTGAGTCGTGCGACATCGGAGGCGGCCACGTAGTCGACGATGTCGGCCTCGCCCGCAAGCAGGGCATTCACGCGGCTGCTGGCCTCCGGCACGATCTTGAACACCAGCCGCTTGACGGCGGGCTTGGCGCCCCAGTAGTCGTCGAAGCGGACGAGCGTGACCGATTGCCCCACCTTCTGCTCGGTGAAGCGGAACGGACCCGAACCGATGGGCGCGCGCGCGAAGGCTTCGGGGCTGCCGAGCTTCTCGGTGTAGTCCTTGGGCACCAGCAGCAGGTACCCCGCGATCTTGTTCAGGAATGCCCCATCCGGGCGCTTGAGCCGGAACGTGACGGTATTGCCGCTGATGTCGACGCCCTCCACGTTGCTGGCGAAATACGGACGCCGCGTGCTTTTCGTCTCCGGGTTGAGGATCCGCTCCATCGAGTACTTGACGTCCTTCGCGGTCAGCAGCGTGCCGTCGTGGAACTTGACGCCGTTGCGCAGCGTGAAGGTATAGCGGAGTCCGTCGTCGGAGACCTTGTGGCTGGTCGCAACACTCGGTTGCACGTTGCCCTTGGCGTCGAAGGAGTAGAGCGTGTCGTAGAGCTGCCACCCATAGCGCTGCGAGTCCCCGGTGGCGGCGACCTGGCCATCGAGGTTGCCGATGTCCTTGCCGACCGCGATCACCACGGTGTCGCGGTCCATGGCGGGCTTGCCGTCGATGGCGATCACCGGTTGCGCGGCCCCCGCGAGGGCGGCGACGAAGAACGCAAGAATGCGCTGGCTGACACGAGTCTGCATGGGAGCTCCTGGTGCGGAATGCAACCGTCGGAATGGGACCAGCGCGCTCAGCGGAGCGTCTCGGGTCCGCCCTTGACGTAGATGATCTGCCCCGACACGAACGACGCCTCCTCGCTGCAAAGGAACGCGATCACGTTGGCGATGTCGCGCGGCACGCCGACCCGTCCGAGCGGGATGTTCTTCGCGCGCAACGCCTTGTACTCCTCGACCTCGTAGCCGCGGCGAGCCGCCGTCTGGCGCGTCATCTCGGTGTCGACGAAGCCCGGGGCGACTGCGTTCACGTTGATGTTGTACGGGCCAAGCTCGATGGCCGCCGTGCGCGTGAACGCCTGCAGGCCGGCCTTCGCGGACGAGTAGTTCGCCTGGCCTCGGTTGCCCAGCGCGGACGTCGAGGACAGGTTGACGATCTTGCCGAAGCGCGCGCCGACCATGTGTCGCTGCGCGGCGCGTGTGCACAGGAAGGTGCCACGCAGATGGACGTTCATCACGGCGTCCCAATCCGCCAGGGTCATCTTGAACAGCAGGTTGTCGCGCGTGACGCCGGCGTTGTTGACCAGGATGTCGAGGCCGCCGAGTCGCTCCAGCGTGGTCGCGAACAGCGCGTCGACCGCGGCTTCGTCGGAGACATCGCAGCCGATGCCGATCGCCGGCACGCCGTGCGCGGCTGCGATGCGGTTCGCGGACTCCGTGGCCATCTCCGGGGAGAGATCGCACACGGCAATCGCGGCACCCTCCTCCGCGAACAATTCCGCGGTCGCGTAGCCGATGCCGCGGGCAGCCCCCGTGACCAGCGCGACCCTGCCTTCGAAACGCCTCATGCCGGTGCTCCTCCTCGTCTGCGGCCCGTCGTCGCGGGCTCTTCGGTACTGCGCTCGCGATTCCACGCAATGGGAATCAGGCGCGAGTCACCGACAGTCTATTGCGATCGGATGCCTTGTGCAATATGTGAAACCAGTAAGCGAAAATTACTGGGGCACTACGCGTCGAGGTCTTCCCGCTCCGGCCCCAAACCCATAGCGAAACATACCGGATCGTGCGCATCGAAGTGCCGTCCGTTACAAGTCCACTATATGGATTCATTGCCCAGGAACGTACTGACGAGCGCGTTGACCGCCGGCGCCTCCTCGTAGCAGACCCAGTGTCCCGCCGGCGCCAGCACATGCAGGCGTGCGTCCGGTCGCACCGACTTGATCGCCTGCACCCTCGGCGCGACGTCGACGTCGAACGCGTCGCGCCCGCCCCACACGGCAAGCACCGGGACCGTCGATCCCCGCAGCGCCTCCAGGAGCAGGTCCGGGCGCGACGAGAAACGTCCGCGGAAGCGGGCGCGCTCGACGTTGCGGTCCTGCGCCGCCACCGCGGCTTCGTCGATCCCGTCGGCGCGGCCGAACATCACGCGCTCGAGGTTGTGCCGATGGACCGCACGCCGTTCCTGTTCCGGCAAATCCTGCGGGATCCGGCGCAGCCCGAGGTCGCGCTCGGCCCGCGCGCCCAGCCCGCCCGGGGAAATCAGGATCAGACGGTCGACTTCGACGCGTGGCGTGCCTGCTCGAAGTGCACGCGCCATCCAGCCCGCGTAGATCGCACCGAGCGAGAACCCGGCGATCGACAACCCCCCCGAACCGCGCAGCAGTTCGCCCATTTCCGCGCGCAGCCCGGCGGCCAGTCGAGCGCCCATCTCCGGGGGCATGCGCGCTTCCGGTGCGTCGCCGGAGTCTCCGAAGCCGGGCACGTCGGGACACAGCACGCGATGCGTGCGCGCAAGGTGTTCGACGTTGCGCAACCAGTGCGTCCACGAGCCGAACGATCCGTGAATGAGAACCAGGGTGGGCGCATCCGCACCCGCGGTGGACGGCCACAGGCGCCACACGATGCGGGTGCCGCACGCATCGCGCGACTCGCGGCGCACCGCCCGCCTCTCGAGTGCGGCGATGGCCGGGTGCACGCCCGCACCTGCCGCGGCGGCCGACTCGCTCATGCCGTGGCGCGGTCAGGGAGCACGGCGACATCCCGCGCGGCATTGCGTCCGCCGACGAAGCACTCCGCGAGGTTGCCCCCGGCGAGGTACACGTGCCCGAAGACGCTGCCCATCTCTCCCGCCGCATACAGTCGCGGGATCGGCCGGCCTTCGACGTCCAGGATCCGCTGCCGCGCGTCGTGCACCGGTCCGCCTTGCGTGTTGATCACCAACGGCCAGAGTCGCGCCGCGTAGAACGGCGGCTGCGTGAGAGGAAGCATCGTCTCGGGCCGGCGGCAGAACTCCGTGTCGCGCCCGGCCAGGCAATCGGCGTTCCACCTGGCGATCGTCGCCAGCAAGGCGTCGCGCGCGAGCCCGAGTTCGGCGGCGAGGGCCTCGAGCGTCGGCGCACGCAGCAGGATCCCGTTGTCGACTTCCTGCAGGTTGTCGTCGCTCCACCGGTAGGCGGCCTCGCGGTCGTTGGTGATCGAGCGCCCCATCGGATAGAGCTTGCGTCCCGCCTCGTCGAAGATCAGGAACGAAGGCAGACGCGGATGCGACCACGTCTGCGGGTCGAAGTGATCGAACTGCCGGACGCCCGTATCCGAAAGATAGGGTTGGTATTCGTCGACATATCGCCGGCCGTGCTGGTCGACGATGATCCACGCCATCCGGGGCAACGGCTTGCCCTCGCGGCCCGGCGTCCACATGGGCAGCAACTTGACGTACATGCCGAACGGATACGCGGGATCGGGATGGCGCATCCCGTACGGGCCGTGGTAGTGCCACATGTGCCAGAGCGCCGCGCCCGCCGCCTGGGCCATCCGGATGCCGTCACCGGTGTTGCCGCGGAAGCTTCCGGTCACCACCGGGGTCGAGACGAGGTAGTGCCGCTTCATTTCCTCGTCCGCCTCGAAGCCCCCCGCCGCGAGAATGACCCCCTTGCGCGCGATGACGTCCTCCGGCTCCGCGTCCACGCCGCGCAACTGCACGCCGCGGATCGCGCCGTCGGGATCGCGCAGGAGCCGCAATGCCGACGTCTCCAGCCTCACGTCGATGCGCCCTTGCGCGACGAAACGATCGACATTGTCGGCCAGGACCTTGAACAGGAAGCAGCCGGGACGCAGCGGCCGGGCCGCAAGATAGCCATCCTCGGGTGCCACGCCCGGCGCCGGGAATCCGGGAATCGCATCGACCTCCGCGTAGCCCAGCGCGTCGCAGCCGGGGAACGGGTAGTTGCCGGACGCCGGACGCACTTCGATGCGCGCGCCGCTGACTCGCCCGAGGTCACGCAGGTAGTCAGGCAACTCGACCATGCCTTGCGCCAGAACGCCCAGCACAGCGTCGGGCGTGCGGCCCCCGCAGGTGTGCTGCAGGTACGCGAACACGGACTCCACGTCGTAGCCGATCCGGACACCGCCAGCCGACAGGATCGAGATTCCGCCCGGATCGGGCATCTTCTCGACCAGCAGGACACGCAGCCCGGCCCGTGCCGACTCGATGGCCGCGACGGCTCCCGCGGCACCGTACCCGACCACCACCACATCCCATGTCCGTGCCGCCACGTCTTCGTCGCTCATCTATGACTCGTCTTGAATTTCATATATTGAGATCATCGAAAATGCCCGCCCTCCGATCCTGCCCGTCCCGCATGTCCGCTATGTCGTTGCCGTTGCGATGAGCGGTAGCCGAGCGCGATATAATGGTCGGAGCCTCGGTCCAATGCCGTCATTGGATCCAAATAATGAATTTCCACTCCACCACGCCAAGGAAGCGCGAGCGATGCCGGATATCGAGCTGAAGTCGGAGATGACAGGCGTGATCTGCAAGATCCTGGTCAGCGTCGGCGACGTCGTGGCGGAGGACGACACGCTGATCGTGGTCGAATCGATGAAGATGGAGATCGCCATCGTCGCGCCGAAGGCCGGTCGCGTTCTGGCGGTCCACGGTGCCGAGGGCGATACGATCAGCGAGGGTGATTCCCCGATCACCCTCGCCATCGACTGACGCCGAGCGCCCGCGCGCTACTGCCAGCTCACCTTCCGGAAGTTCAGGAACCCGGAGCCCTGCTGCACCTCCCAGTTCAAGTCCTTCTTTTTCGCGAAGACGTTGAAGAGTTCGGTCACCAGCAGGGCCGACGCGTCGTCGTGCAGCAGGCGACCGACCTTGCGGAACAGCGCACCGCGCTGTTCGGCTCCGGTCGCGCTATCGAGCTCCACGAGCAATTTCTCGACTTCGGGGTTGTAGTAGTCCGACCAGGTGCCGTCCTTGGAGAACGAGCCGAAGACCGGGTGGATCGGATCGTAGATGGCGTTGGTGAACTGCGTGGTGGTCATCGGTCCGGACTTGTGCGTGTTGTTGAGTCGACTCCACGCTGCGTAGTCGATGCGGTTGATCTTCACGCGCACGCCGACCTGTCCCAGATACGCGGCAACCGCCTCGGCGAATTCCTTCGGCGTGCCGACGGCGTCGTTCAGTTCGATCTCGAATCCGTTGGGATAGCCGGCCTGCTTCAGCAGCTCGCGTGCCTTCGCGGGATCGTACGGGTACGGCTTGAGATCCGGATCCGCGCCATACGGGAAGTAGCGCGAAATGAACGTGCCCATCGGCGCGCCCACGCCGTGGAACACGCCCTTGATGATCGCTTCGGCGTCCACCGCGTGATTGAGCGCCTGTCGTACCTCGCGCTTCGACAGGGGCGAACCGGCGACGTTCGAGTAGAGCCGTACGTGCATCGGCGAGGAGACGGGGTTCACGATGATGGCGAGCGCCGGATCCTTCTTGAGGCGCTCGACATCCGCAAGGGGCACCATCGCGGCAATGTCCACCTCGCCCGCCAGGATGGCGTTGACCCGGCTCGTCGGCTCCGGAATGTACTTGAATACGAGGGTCTTCACCCCTGGCTTCTCGCCGTAGAAGCCGTCGAAGCGCTCGAGCTCGAGAAACTGCCCGATCTTGTTCTCCTTCACCCGATAGGGCCCCGTGCCGATCGGCGCGCTCGCGAACGCCTCCGGATTGGGCAGCTTCGACGTGTAGTTCTTGGGCGCGATGAACAGGAAGCCCGCCACCTTGTTCATGAACACGCCGTCCGGCTTCTTGAGCTTCACCACGACCGTCTGCGGGTTGGGCGTCTCGACACTCTCGACGACATTCGCGAAGAACGGCCGCCGCGTGCTCTTCGACGCCGGGTCGATGATTCTCTCGATGGAGAACTTCACGTCCTCCGACGTGAACGGGTCGCCGTTGTGGAACTTGATGCCCTTCTTCAGATTGAACGTGTAGGTGAGTCCGTCCGGCGAGATCTTGCTCGCGTCCGCCATGCGCGGGACGATGTTTCCCTTGAAGTCGAAGCCGTAGAGCGTGTCGAAGATCTGCATCGCATAGCGCTGCGAGTCGCCGCTCGCCGTGATCAGCGCGTCGAGGCTCTGGATCTCCTTGTCCAGCGCGACGATCAGCGTGTCCCGGTTGACGGCGGGTGTGGTCTTGTCGGCGGCAGGGCCGGGGTCGCCATGATCGCGACCCCCGCCAGGGTGCCGAACAGCAGCTTGCGAATTGCCATTCGTCGGGTGATCGCCATGGTCGTCCTCTCCTCGTGCGTCTGGTTGGGCGCGCATGTCGCGCGTCTCACTTCCATGCGGTGGTGCGGAAGTTCAGGAAGCCCGAACCCTGCTGCACCGCCCAGTTCAGGCCCTTCTTCTTCGCGTACACATAGACGTGCTCGGACAGCAGCACGGCGGCCGCATCGTCATGGAGGATGCGGCCGATCTTGCGGAAGAGCGCGCCGCGCGCCTGCGGATCGAGCGTACCCTCGAGTTCCACGATCAGCGCCTCGACGTCCGGGTTGTAATAGTCCGACCAGGTCCCGTCCTTCGAGAACGTTCCGACGATCGGGTGGATCGGGTCGTAGATGACATTCGAGAAGATCGTCACCGTCGCGGGGCCGGCCTTGTGCGTGTTGTTGAGCCTGATGAACGCGGAGTAGTCCATCCGCACGATTTCCGTCTTGACGCCAATCTGGCCCCAGTACGCGGCAATCGCCTCGGCAAGCTCCTTGGGCTGATCGGTACCGCCATAGAGCTTGACCTCGAGACCGTTGGGATAGCCGGCCTTCTTCAGCAGTTCGCGGGCCTTCGCCGGATCGTAGGGGTACGGCTTGAGATCGGGGTCGCCCCCGTACGGGTAGTAGCGCGAAATGAACGATCCCATCGGAGCGCCGTTGCCGTAGAGCACGCCCTTGATGATGGCCTGCGTGTCCACGGCGTACGACAGCGCCTGCCGGACTTCGCGCTTGGCGAATGGTTGCCCGGGTACGTTGGAGTACAACCGGACATGGAGCGGGCCGCCGTTCGGATTGATGACGACGTCGAGGCCGTTGTCCGCCTTCAACCGCTCGACATCCTGCAGCGGAACGACAGCCGAGAGGTCGACCTCGCCGCTCAGCAGTGCGCTGACGCGGCTCGCCGCTTCCGGCACGAACTTGAGCACGATGCGCTTGACGCCGGGCCGCTCGCCGATCGCCTTGCCCCAGTACCCGTCGAAACGCTCGAGTTCGAGCGATTGCCCGACCTTGAATTCCTTGACCCGGAACGGTCCCGAACCGATCGGCGCGGCGGCGAATGCTTCCGGCGTCCCCAGCCTGGTCGCGTAGTCCTTCGGCACGATGAAGAGGAACCCCGCGACCTTGTTGAGAAAGGCGCCATCGGGCTGCTTGAGAAGGATGGAAACCCAGTCGGGTCCGGTCTCGATCCCCTTGACCACCGGCGCAAAGTAGACGCGTCGCGTGCTCTTGACGGCAGGTTCCAGGATCCGCTCGAGGGAGTACCTGACGTCCTCGGGCGTCAGCGGGTCGCCGTTCTGGAACCGGATGCCGGGCCGGAGCGTGAACGTGTAGCGCAGGCGGTCCGGCGAGACCTTGACGGCGCTCGCCATGCGCGGCACGACGTTGCCCGCGGAGTCGAAGCCGTAGAGCGTGTCGTACACCTGCCACGCGTAGAGCAGTGAATCGCCGGTCGACGTCACCTGCGCGTCGAGATTGCTGATCGACTTCTCGAGGGCGACGACCAGCGTTTCGCGATCGACCGCCGGCTTGTAGTCGGCGGCGCCCGCGACGCTGGCGCCGATCGCGAACAGCAGGGCGGCGCCGGCACGCAACGCGACGGCGAGCCGACGCGACTGGGACAGGTGGGTCGGTGACACGGGCAGTTTCCTCCAGACGGTGCCGATTATTCCAATTATTGGACACTGTGGAGGGGTCCCCGCACCGCGTCCGCCCGCGGCCGTTCCGGCAGCGCCCGCGGTGCTCGCAAACTAGGCAGAAATGCTGCTATTGTCAATACATGCATCCCCGACGGGAACGCGCACGGCCGGGGACGGCATCGTGGATATATAATTCCAACGATTTCACATTATGGATTCGTACCGTGGATGACGGACATGGTCCCTTCCAGGGCGCGAGCGGGAGGACGCCATGGACAGGAAGCTCATCGACGCGTTGCATGCCGGTCGCGCGGCCATCCGGACGGACGCACGGCCCGATGTGCTCGCGAAGCTTCGCGCCCTGGGCAAACTCACTGCGCGGGAGCGTGTCGACCTGCTGCTCGACCCGGGCAGTTTCGTCGAGATGGGCGTGCAAGGACACAGCGGCCATGTCGACCTGCGCGAGCGCACGCCGGCCGACGGCATCGTCACCGGCCACGGAACGATCGACGGACGGATCGTGTACGTCGCCGCCGACGATTTCTCGGTGCTCGGCGGTACGCGCGGCCGGGTCGGCGAGCTCAAGGTGGGCCGCATTCGCAACGCCGCGCTGGCGCACCGTCGCCCATTCATCGCATTGATGGAGGCGGGGGCCGCACGCGTACAGGAGTCGTACGGGGCGATGGCCGCCGGCATGGGGGCGCGCTTCGGCGAGCACTTCCGGATGTCGGGCCAGGTGCCGCAGGTGGCCGCGGTGCTCGGCCCCGCGTTCGGCGGTCCGTCGTTCACGGCCGCGCAGTCGGACTTCGTCACCATCACCGAAAAGACCGGCTTCATGGGCATGTCCGGTCCGCTCGTGGTGAAGGTCGGCATCCGCGAGAACGTCACCAGCGACGACATCGGCGGCGCCGAGATGTGCGCAACGGTCACCGGCCAGGCCGATCATGTCGGCGCGACGGAAGCGGAATCGCTGCAGGCGATTCGCGCGTTCCTGTCCTACCTTCCCGGCCACTGCGACGAGCTGCCGCCCTGCGTCGCGCCGCGTCCGGCCGCGCTCGACACGCCGGAAGGCCGCGAGAAGATCCGCGCCCTCATTCCGGATCTCTCGCGGCAGGCGTACGACGTACGCAAGTTGCTGGCGCTGATCGTCGACGGCGGCGAGTTGTTCCACTACCGCCCGCGCTACGGCCCCAATCTCGTCACCGCGTTCGGCCGCATTGACGGGCAGTCCGTCGCCTTCATCGCATCCAACCCGCAGGCGCGTGCCGGGGTTCTCGACGAGAAGGCGGCGATCAAGGCACGCAAGTTCGTCGACCTGTGCGACGCGTTCCACATTCCGCTCGTGACGATGATCGACGCACCGGGGTTCCTCGTGGGTCCGGAGATCGAGCGCCAGCGAATGATCTCGCTCGCGGCGCGCCTGCTGACTTCGATGTGCGCAGCAAGCGTGCCGATGATCACGATCGTCATGCGCAAGGCCATCGGGCTTGCGTACATCGCGCTGGGCGGGCGGGTGATGAATCCGGACACGATCGTCGCCTGGCCGACCGCGCATTTCGACGTGATGGGACCCGAGGCCGCCGTCGAGCTCGTGCATGGCAAGGCCATCGCCGCCGCACCCGATCCCGCCGCGAAGCGCGAGCAGATCATGGCCAGGCTCGAGCACGAATCGAGCGCGTTCGAAGCCGCCGCCATGGGCCTCATCGACGACGTGATCGATCCGGCCGAGACGCGGGACGTGATCATCGCGACGCTGCGCAAGACCGCTGCGGCGCGCACCGCGGGCTTCCGACACCGCGTCGACCCCTGAGGCGGACCTGCATGCCCATCGAGATCACCGTCAAGGACCGCATCGCAACGGTTCTGATCAATCGTCCCGAGGCGCTGAACGCCATCGACCACGCGATGCGCGGTGCGGTGCGCGACGCGTGGCGGCGCATCGCGACCGATGCCGCCATCGACGTCGCGATCGTGACCGGCGCCGGCGAGCGGGCGTTCTCCGTCGGTGCGGACCTCAAGAACGCGCCCGCCCCCGATGCCGCGTTTGCCGCCCATGCCTTCGGCGGCGGCGTCAACGAGTCGCTCACCGCCGGCATCGAAATGGACAAGCCGCTCATCTGCGCGTTCAATGGACACGCACTCGGCGGTGGACTCGAGATCGGACTCGGCTGCGACATCAGGATCGCCTCGGCCAACGCGACGTTCGCGCTGCCCGAGGTGAAGGTCGGCACGATCCCCGGATCGGGCGGCACGCAGCGGCTTCCGCGCCTGATCGGCGACTCGGATGCGATGCTGATGCTGCTGACCGGCGACACCATCGATGCTGCCGAGGCATTGCGCATCGGCCTCGTGAGCCGTGTGGTGCCTCTGCCGCAACTGCAGGATGCCGCCAGGGAGATCGCGCTGCGCATCGCCGCCAACGCTCCCCTCGCGGTACGTGCGGTCAAGCGCCTGGCCGTAGGCTTCCGGGAAGTCCCGCTCGACCGCGCGCTCGAGGCCGAGCGCAACGCCTGGGGGCTCCTGCGCGACACCGAGGACCGTGCCGAAGGTCGCGCCGCGTTCGCGCAGAAGCGTCCGCCGCGGTTCAAGGGTCGGTAGGAGGTGCTGCCCGCCGTCCGGTCGCTGCGGTCGCGCGACTATCGCGTGCTGCTCGCCGGGCAAGGCGCCTGCCTGGTCGGTCTCTGGTGTCAGCGAATCGCCCTCATCTGGCTCGTGTATCGGACGACCGGATCGCCCTTCCTGCTGGGACTTGCCGCCTTCGCAGGGGAGATTCCCTACCTGTTCGTCGCACCCTTCGGCGGGCTCCTCGCCGATCGCATGGACCGCCGCCGCACACTGATGACGGTGCAGGCGGTCGGCGCGTCGCAGGCGTTTTTGTTGACGGTCCTCGTTGCCAACGACTGGACCCAGTATCCCGTGCTGCTGGCCGTGTCGTTCGTGCTGGGCGTGTGCATGGCGCTCGAGAATCCGCTGCGCCAGTCGATGGTCCCCGATCTCCTCCACGACGTTTCGGACCTGCCCAACGCGGTCGCGCTGATGGCCTTCATGAACAACGCCGGCCGCTTGCTCGGTCCGCTGATCGCCGGATTGCTGGTCGGAACGTTCGGCGAGCTCGCCTGCTTCGCGCTGGGCGGCCTGGGCTATTTGTTCGTCGTTGCGGCCATCTCGCAGGTCCGCCTTGCCCCGCGGGCAAGCGACAGTGGCGCGCACCCGTCGCTGCTGGAGGGACTGCGCGCCGGTGGACGCTACGCGTGGCAATCGCTGCCCATCCGAGCGGCGCTCGGGCTGCTGGCGGTCGTGAGCTTCTGCGGACTTCCGTACCTCGTGCTGATGCCGGTGTACACGCGTGAAGTCCTCGATGCGGACGCTCGCACGCTCGGCTTTCTGCTGAGCGCCGCGGGGGCCGGCGGCATCCTGGGACTGCTGCTGATCGCGCCGCGGACGAGCATCCGCGGCTTTCCCGTCGCTGATGGCCTTGGCGTCGCTGCTCGCCGGTGCCGGACTCGTGATTTGCGGGACGGTCACGTCGTTCTGGCCCGCATTGCTTGCGATGGCGATGGTGGGCTGCGGCATCGTCGTCTCGGCCACCGCCGCCAACATCTTCCTGCAATCGGTCGCGTCGCCGGACAAGCGCGGCCGGGTCGTCGGCCTCTATGGCATGGTCTATTTCGGCATGGCGCCCGTCGGGAGCCTCGTGGCCGGCACGCTGGGCGACGTGATGGGCAGCCGGCAGGCGCTGTTGCTGTTTGGCGTGATCTGCCTCGCATGCGCGCTCTGGTTCACGGCGACCCGGGGACGCATCCAGGCCGCATTGTCCGCCCGCTGATCCGCGGGCACCCCCGGGCCACATCAGTCACTCGCACCTTCGGAGTCCCACGATGTTCAAACGTATCCTCATCGCCAACCGCGGTGCCGTCGCCGCCCGTGTGCAGCGCGCCGTGCGCGCGCTCGGCGCCAGGCCCGTGATCGTGTACTCGGAGGCGGACGCCGAGCTTCCGTACGTCAAGGAAGCCGAGGAAGCCTACTGCATCGGCCCGGCGCCGGTGACCCGCAGCTACCTCGATGCGGACGCGATACTCGCGGCGGCCCGCCGCGCCAACGCCGATGCCATTCATCCGGGCTACGGCTTCCTGTCCGAGAAGGCGAGCTTCGCGCAGGCGGTCGAGGACGCGGGCATCGCGTTCATCGGCCCCCGGCCTCGATGGCTCGACGCGATGGGCCACAAGACGCGTGCCCGCGCGCTCATGGCCGCGCGCGGCATGCCCGTTGCGCCGAGCTCCGAGGTGCTCCGCGGCGACCTCCGCGCGATGGTCGAGCAGGCGAGCATCCTCGGCTTTCCATTGCTGGTGAAGCCCGCCGGTGGTGGTGGCGGCATCGGGATGATCGCCGTGGCATCGGCGGCGGAGCTGGCCCCCGCACTCGAGAAAGCCACGGCGATCGCCGTCCGCACCTTCGCGTGTCCCGACGTCTACGTCGAGCGCCTGCTGCGCCAGCCGCGCCACGTCGAGATCCAGATCCTCGCCGATCGTCACGGCCGCGCGATGCACCTCTTCGAGCGCGACTGCTCGGTGCAGCGCCGGCACCAGAAGGTCATCGAGGAAGCCGGTGCCCCGGGTATCGACCGCGACCAACTCGACAAACTCGCCGACCGTTCCGCAGCCATTCTCGCCGACCTCGGTTACGACAACATCGGCACCGTCGAGACCCTGTACGATCCGGCAACCGGGTTCTCCTTCCTCGAGATGAACACGCGGTTGCAGGTCGAACACGGGGTGACCGAGGAAGTGACCGGCATCGATATCGTGACGGCACAGATCCGGCTCGCGGCAGGGGCGGCGCTCGACGAGGTGGTTCCGCACCAGCCTCGCTTGACCGGACACGCGCTCCAGATGCGCGTCTACGCCGAGGACCCGGTGCGGTTCATTCCGTCGCCTGGCGTGCTCCGTGTGTTCGCGCTGCCGGTCGACTCCGAGATCCGCGTTGAGACGGGCTACGCGCAGGGTTGTCGCGTGACGCCCTTCTACGACCCGATGCTCGCCAAGATCATCGTCCACGGGGTCGATCGGCGCGACGCCATCGCGCGCGCGCGCGACGCCCTGTCGCGAACGATGATCGAGGGCATCAAGACCAATCTCGCGTTCCTCGACAGGGTATTGTGCTCGACGGAGTTCACGCAGGCCCGCCACGATACGCACTTGTCCACCCGGCTGGCCGAGGGAAGCATCGATGCGGCTCCCGAAGTCACCGCTGCCGCGCGCGGCACGCACGGTGGGTGACCAACGACATGCACGCACCTGCTCGTGGCGTCCGGACGAGGATCGCCTTGTCGTCACCACCGGCACCTTTGAATGCCGTCGCGCGCGCAAAGCGTTCGACCGCGTACCGCACGCGCGGGTCACTCAGGCAGCACGCGTCCGGGCCGCCTCGCCGCGGAAATCGCCGCTCGGCCGGCGGACCCCGGTGCCCTCCCGCGATCAGCGCAGGCGCCGCAACAGCCGCGCATGCATCGGCCGGTTGAAGTGCGCGCCCTCCGGGCGCTGGTGCGGTGCGAAGGCGGCCCGCACGGCAGCCCGCTTGGCGTCGTCGATGCGGTGGTCGGCGTAGGTGGGCCGCATCATGCGCTGCTCGAAGTCCGCGAAGTCGGCGAAGTGCACCGGCAACTCGAAGCGGCGCTCGGCCTGTTGCACCCAGGTGCCGGTGCGCAGCGCCGCATCGATGGCGGCCTGCGCGGCGGCGCGCACGCGGCCCTCGTCGTTGAACAATCGGACCACATCGTTGAGCGGGCCGGCGTAGACGGGCTCCGACACGTAGAGGTGCCCGCCCGGCCGCAGCACGCGGGCCGCTTCGGCCAGCGCCTGCATTTGCAGGTCCTGCGGCACGTGGTGCAACGACTTCTGCATCAGGGCCAGGTCGAAGCTCGCATCGGGGAAGGGAATCGCTTCGGCACCGCCGACGACAAAGCGCAAGCCCGCCTGCGGCGCGGCGACGTTCGCGGCGTGCTGGCGTCGATCGACCTCGAGGCCGGTGACGCGGCTGCCGGGGTAGCGCACCAGCAGCGTGCGCGCGAGCCGAGCGGCGCCGCAGCCGAGTTCAACGATCTGCTGTCCCGCCAGCGGCACCAGGTCGGCCAGCACCGACAGTTCATCGTCGACCCGGGACGGGGCGTCCTGTTCGACGTGCATGGGCTTGTCGCAGGTTGAAGTCATGGTCGGTCGTCCAGTCCTCTCAGGCATCAGGGTGCGCGGCGCAGCGTCGTCAGCCGGCTTTGCAGCGCGGCGGCGTTGAGCACGCCGATATGCGCGTCGACCAGGCGACCCTGGCGGTCGTAGAACAGCGTGGTGGGGAGCCCGCGCGATCCGACCGCAGGACCGAGTCTGGAACCGGCATCCAGCAGCACCTCGCGCAGCGGAAGCCCTTGGTCGGTCAGGTAGGCGCGCACGGTGCCTTCCGATTCGCCCTGGTTCACGAACAGGAAGCCCACCTCCGACTCGCGCTGCTGTGCCGCCGCCAGCATCGGCATTTCCTCGCGACACGGGCCGCACCAGCTCGCCCACAGTTCACCACCACCGGCCGACCGCGTGCGGCCTGGGACAGGCTGAGTTCCGCGGCACCGTTCAACTCCGTGAACGCCAGCGCAGGCATCTCCCTGGCCCGGTCCAGGCTGGTGGCGACCAGGACGACGATCCCGCAAGCCGCCCCCGCCAGGCCGCTCACGAACAGGGGCCGACGCAGCGCCGGCGAGCGCAGGCCGCACCACGCCAGCCACGCGACGCCGGCCACCACGCCGCTGGCCACGTGCCATCCCCCGTCGCGCACATCGAGCGCAGACCACGGCGCGGCGAGGTACGGCTCCGCGTGGAGTCCCAGGTACGCGAGTCTTGCCGCGAGAGACCGATCAGCGCGGCGCCGAGCACGGCATTGCCGGCGGCGGCGGAATGGGTCCTGTCGGAACCGCTGGCGGCAACGCGCGAGGCCAGCCACGACGCGGCCCACACGGCCACCAGCAGCAGCACCGGTACCACGGGCAACGCAAGCGGTCCCAGCGAGAGCGTCAGCATGGACGTCAGGCTACGCGATCCGCCATGCCTTCGGCGGGCGATGCGCAGGCGGCGTGGAGGAAGTCCACCAGCGTGCCGGCATGCGGCGCCAGTGCCTCGCGCAGGTCGTGATCGCCGTCCACCAGCAGCAGGCGCGCGTTGCCGGACACGGCCAGCAGGCGCCGTGCGTCCTCGACCGGCACGGTGCCATCGGCGCGTCCATGCACCAGCAGCGTCGGACAGCGCACGCGAGCCAGCGTGGCGAGGGGCGCGATGTCGTCGAACGAAACACCGATCACGCGCTGGACGTGGCGCAGCACGTACCAGCCCAGCACGGTGTAAGGCACGCGTTTCTCGGCCATGAAGCGGCGCATCACCTCGCGCGGGTGGGCGAAGGCCGACAGACTGACCACGGCCCGCACGTCGTGGTGACGCGACGTGTGCAGCAGCGCGGCGGCGGCGCCCACCGAATGACCGAGCAGCGCCAGTCGATCGGCCGCGATGTCGGGCTGCGATCGCAGCCATGCCAGGCCGGCGGCGATGTCCTCGGCGAAACGAGGCATCGAGGTGAAGGCTTCGTCGTCGCTGCGCCCATGGCAGCGCGCATCGATGAGCAGCACGGCGAAGCCGGCGGCGTGCAGCGGGGGTACCACCGGCCACATCATGGCCGCGTTGGCGCCCCAGCCATGCATCGCCAGTACGGCGGGGGCAGGGCGGTGCGCCGTGGCCGGAGGCGACACCAGCCAGCCGAAGAGCTGCCTGCCGCGCGGTCCCGGGATGCGCACTTCGCGCACCCGATCCGCGGCGATGCCCTGCTCCCCCGGACCGTGCGCGTGCTGCAGGCGCGGGGCGCGCAGGCCGCGCAGGATGGCACCGTGGACCAGCCGGCGCAGCGCCCACGCCCCACCGACGGTGGCAGCCGCCTCCAGGATCATCGGTCCGGACTCCTGTTGAGCAAGCTCAAAGCGCTGGCCACGAACTCGCTCAACAGCGCTCCGTGCCGCACGTGCACGGGGCAACAACGGGAATAGCGTCAGAGTGGCCCGTCCCCGCCGTTGCCCCGGTCGTCACGAAGTCGGCTTACTTCTTCGCACCCTTGAGGGTCGCGAGTTCGGACTCGAGTTCGTCCACACGTCCCTGCAGGCCCGCGATGCGGCCGTTCAACGCGCCGATGTTGACGAACGCCTCGTTGTCCGCCGGCGCCGACAGCGTGCCCGCATAGACCAGCCACGACGGTTCGTAGATCTTCACGTCCTTGAAGCCCAGGTCGCGCAGTACGGTCGCCGCCTCCGCCCCGCGGACGCCGCTCTGGCAGTAGACGATCGTCTCTTTGTTCATGTCGAGACCGGCATACAGCTTCTTCAGATCGGCGACGGGCTTGAGCGACATGCCGTCGCGGGTCTTGACCTCCTTCCTGGCCAGCTTGCCCGGCGTCGCCGGATCGACCCAGTTCTGCTCGTACGGGATGTTGACCGCGCCCGGGATGTGGCCGCCGCGGATCGCGCGGATGTCGGTGCCGGCGAACTCGCCGGGCGTGCGCGCGTCGACGATCTGCACCTTGCCGCCCTTGGCCTCGGCGACCTTCTGCACCATCTCGTCGGTCCAGACGACCACACCCTTTTGCGGGTTCACCTTGAGTGCGACCGGCGCAAGCCTGGTCGGCTCGGTCGCGACCGGAAGACCGGCCGCCTTCCAGTCGTCGAGCCCGCCGTGATAGACCTTGCCGCTCTTGCCGCCGTAGTAGCGGACCGTCGACAGGCCGAAGTACGCGTAGGGGTCGGCCTTCGTGCTGTAGACGATCACTTCCTTGTTGAGCAGGTCGATGCCGCCGTTGCCCAACACCGTCTCGATCTGCGCGTTCGACAGCCAGTCTTCCTTGTTCGGGTCGCGCAGCACACGACCGATGTCGCCGACGTTGACCGCGCCGGCAATATGGCCGGCCTTGTAGGCGTCGGCGTCGCGAACGTCCCAGACGATCGCGCCGTTCTTCTGGGCGTTCTGCACATAGGCGGTATCGACGATCTCGCTCGTCTGCGCCCAGGCAGACAGCGCGAAGACCGCGGCAACAGCCGCAATTGCGCGCGTGATTGCGTGTTTCATGAGGTGCTCCTGGTGTCGGATGGATCGGTGGTGGTTCCAGCAAGGCGGACCCGAGGGCCGGTGGGCGAGGCACAGGCAAACTCCTGCCCCCGAATTGCTTGCGAATCCTCAATATAGGCGCGTTGGCGCCACGTTCCGTGACGTGGGTCACACTCGCTTCGATCGGCGACGGTCGCGACGGCACAGGGCGCACGCGCAGACCCCTGTCGCGTGCGGCCAGGCATGGACATTCCGGGCCTGGCGTGGATCACGCGGGGGCTCCAACGCCCCCGAGTTTCGCAACCATGCGTATTGCGCTAGTCTTGCGGCCGACCCGCGTGGTCAGGAGAGATTGTCATGAGCGTCGTTGCAGCCATTGGGCGGTTCACGAAGTCGTCCGCGCGACCGGATGCGGGACGTCCGCGTCGCCCGTTCATGCTCTTGTTCCTGGCGATGACGCTGGTCACCGGATGCGCAACGCGGCCCATCAATCCACCCACCGCCCGCTACGACGCCGACAAGGCCTATCGGATCGAGCGGCAGTCGGAAAACGCCGAGGACAACGCGACGCTGGTCATCCTCGCCTTCTCCGGGGGCGGCACCCGTGCCGCCGCGTTTTCCTACGGCGTGCTCGAGACGCTGCGCGACATGCAGGTGACCACGAAGAGCGGCCGCGAGGTTCGCGTGCTCGACACGGTCGACGTGATCACGGGAATTTCCGGCGGAAGCTTCACGGCGCTGGCCTTCGGCCTCCATGGCGACAAGCTCTTCGACCGTTACGAATCGAGCTTTCTCAAGCGCAACGTGCAGGGCGAACTCGTGGCGCGCGCATTGAACCCGTCCAACTGGCCCTCGCTCGCGTCCAGCGGCTGGGGACGCTCCGAGCTCGCGGCCAACATGTACGACGAGATCCTGTTCGATGGCGCGACGTTCAAGGATCTCCGGCGCGACGGACCGCGGATTCTCGTGAGCGCGACGGAGCTCGCGGACGGAACGCGGCTCGTCTTCAACCCGGAAAACTTCGACGTGCTGTGCACGGACCTGTCGAGCATTCGACTCGCCCGCGCCGCGGCGGCGTCGTCCGCCGTGCCGGTCGTGCTGTCGTCGATCACGATCGACAACTATGGCGGGACCTGCGGTTACCGGCCGCCGCCCTGGACCAGCATGTTCACCGACAATCCGAACCCGCCACGGCCCGCCGCGCGTACGGTGAAGCGGCTGCAGGAACTCGAGGCGTTCGCCGATCGCGAGAATCGCCCGTACCTGCATCTCGTCGACGGTGGCGTGTCCGACAACGTGGGCATGCGCGGCGTGCTGGACGTATTGTCGACGTTCGAAGCGCTGCATGCGGCGGGACAGAAGACGCCCTACGATCATGTCCGCAACATCTTCATCTTCGTCGTCAATTCGCTGGCGACGCCCCCCAACGACTGGGACCGCCACGAGAATCCGCCGGCGCTCTTCGATGTGCTGATCAAGGCAACCGGGACGCCCATCGATCGCTATTCGTACGATACGGTGGAAACGCTGCGGGACATCCAGGCGCGCTGGGCGGCCTTGCGGGAAGTCCGCGACGCGATCAGGCCCTATCCCGCGCTCGGCGACCAGCTGCAGAGCGTCATGCGTGCGCCCGACATCAACATCCGCGTGGTCGAAGTGTCGTTCGACAAGCTCCCGGACAAGGCAGAGCGCGATTACCTCAACACGCTTCCCACCTCGTTCGTTCTCGACGACCGCGCGGTGGATCGACTGCGCGTGGCCGCGAAGAACGCCATCCTCGCCTCTCCCGAAATCCAGCGGCTCATCAAGAACGACGCGCTGCGGATGGTCGGCCCGGGACCGCGAGTCGAGGCGGGGACAACGGCCGTTTCGGGGCCGGCGAAGCAGTGACGGAAGCCAGGGCGCGACAGTCCGCGTCCATAATGCCGACGCTTTGAGCAGGACCTGCCGCCGTCCAAGCGGTTTGACACCGCTACAACAATCCGGCTTTCGCGAGCAACGTCGTTCCGAGCTTGTACGACGCAAGTATGAGAACGACCCACCCAATCAGCAGTACTGAAGTCATCGAATGCCTTTCGTGGAATCGAGCGATCCTGGCGGTCCGCCTTCGGTGCCGCTGCTGCGCACCCGCCGATCTCAATAGGACTTGCTGTCGGCGACCAGTTCCTCGGCCGTGAGCTTGCGCGCATCCATCCGCCACCAGACGTACGCGATGTACGCCAGCACGAGCGGAATCACCAGCGCGACGTAGCTCATTGCCGTCAGGGTGAAGTGACTGGAGGAGGCGTTGTAGATCGACAGGCTCGACTGCAGGTCGGCCTTCGACGGATAGAACGGCGTGCTGTTGAAGCCCGCGGTGAAGAACACGGCGAGGCCCACCAGCACCGTGCCCAGTCCGCCGAACCAGATTCCCGCGGTGCTGGTCTTGAGGCTGGTCAGGACGACGCCCCAGATCACCAGCACCAACCCGGCAAGCAGGAGGAGAAGCACGACCGGCATCGCCAGCAGGTTGCCCAGGTACTTGTGCGGAACCATGCTCACCGTGCCGGCCGGGTCGATGCCGAAGCCGTCCATCGTCAGCAGACCGACCAGCACGATCACGAGGAACGGCAGCGCATAGACGAGATTCATGAGGCGACGCCCTGCGCAGCCGTCGCTCGAACCCCTCCATCCCCCGGAAGTCGAGGTTGTTGACCAGGTACATCGCACCCAGCAAGCGCGCGTTGAAGACCAGGAACAGCCCGAGCGCCACATTGAAGATCGAGAATGCCGCCTCGAGGCCGCGCAGCGGATGCGTCCAGGTCACCTGGTTGAAATCGTTGAGCGTGAAGTTCGAGCCGGTGAAGAAGGTGCCCACCGCGACGCCGATCAGCAGGATGCCGGCCGAGCCGTTGAGGAACAGCAGTGCCTCGTAGGTCTTCGCGCCCAGCAGGTTGTCGGGCTTCTTGCGATATTCGTAGCTGACCGCCTGCACGACGAAGGTGAAGAGGATGAGAATCCAGACCCAGTAGGCGCCGCCGAAGCTCGTCGAATAGAACTTGGGAAAGGCGGCGAACAGGGCACCGCCGAAGAGCACCAGCGTGGTGAACGTCAGTTCCCATTTGCGCCCGAGCGAGTTGATGACGAGGCTCTTCTCGACCGTCCGTGCGCGCGACCTGCCAGAGCAGCGTTTGCCCGCCCTGGACGAAGTTGAGGGCCAGGAACAGCGACCCCACGATGGAGACGAGGATCCACCAGATTTGCTGCAACAGTTCCGTGCTGAGGCTGCCGATCATGTCAAGCGCCCTCCGGTCCGATTTTGATCTGCTTGGCCATGATCGTGATTTCCGCGATGAGCAGCAGCGTGAACACGGTCAGGAAGAGAAAGAAGGTGGCCTGCACGCTGCCGGCGCCGATGTTCGTCGTCGCGGCGCTGACCGGCAGCATGCCCTGAATGGCCCAGGGCTGCCGTCCCACCTCGGCGACGATCCATCCGGCCTGTGACGCGATCATCGCCAGCGCGAAGGAGGCCACGCCGATCCTGCAGCAGTCCGCGCCTGGCCTGCAGCGTGTCGTTGCGCGCGGCCAACAGGAACAGCAGGAACACGATGGCGAAGAGGACGAACAGGGCGACCATGAGGTGGAACGAATAGAAGGTCAGCCCGACGGGAGGCACCAGCTCTTCGGGCTTCTGCAGGAAGCCGTACCCCAGGTACTGCTGGTTGACCTGGAATGCCGCGAGGCTTGCCGCGGCCACCCCGGCATCGCCTTCCCGCTTGGCCTTCTTGTACGCCGTGAGATCGCGCAGCGCCTCCTTGCCCCGACCGATCTGCTCGGCGCCCGACAGGATGTTCTGCTCCTTGTTGCCGTAGACCAGATCGTCGATTCCGGGCAGGAACGTGCCGACGCTGCGAGTCGAGAGTAGCCCCAGCAGGCCGGGGACCTGGACGTCCATCAGGAACGCGCGACTGGTCGTCGCCCGGCTTCTTGGCGCCATTCACGATCCCGAAGACCGTCATCGGCGCATCCGTCCGGCCCTTGTACAGGCCCTCGTAGGCGGCGAGCTTCATCGGCTGCTTGCTGGCGTTGGCGAACGCCGACTCGTCACCCGTGACCGCCACGTAGGCGCTGGAGAGCAGACCGAACGCGGAGGCGACGATGATCGACCTGCGCGCCATCACCGTATGCCGGCCGCGCAGCAGGTACCACGACGAGATGGCGATCACGAACAGCGCTCCCACCAGGAAGCTGGTGCTGGTCGTATGCGTGAACTTCGCCATCGCCACCGGCGAGAACAGGACCTCCCAGAAGTTCTGCATCTCGAACCGGACGGTGTCCGGATTGAACGCCATGCCGACCGGATGCTGCATCCAGCCGTTGGCCACCAGGATCCACAGCGCCGACAGGTTCGAGCCGATCGCCACCATCCAGGTGGAGAACAGGTGGAAGCCCTTCGATACCCGGTCCCAGCCGAAGAACATCACGGCGAAGAAGGTGGCCTCGAGGAAGAAGGCGACGATCCCTTCGATCGCCAGCGGCGCGCCGAAGATGTCGCCGACCATCCAGGAGTAGTTGCTCCAGTTGGTGCCGAACTCGAACTCCATGATGATGCCGGTGGCGACGCCGATCGCGAAGTTGATGCCGAACAGCGTCATCCAGAACCGCGTGATCCGCTTCCACTCCTCGTTTCCCGTGCGCACGTAGATGGTCTCGAAGAACGCGCACAGCATCGACAGGCCCAGCGTCAGGGGCACGAACAACCAGTGGTACATCGCGGTCAGCGCGAACTGGGAACGCGCCCAGTTCACCATGCCGAGGTCAACACCTTCCATGCTCGTACTCCTCTGTCTACTTCAGCGCGGCCGCGCCGCGCATCTGCTCGAACACATGATTCGCGCGCTGATCGTCGTCGGAAAACTGGGTCTCCAGAACAGTCCGGAAAGAAGAACAGCTTCAGCACGAGAAAGATGAACGCGACCTTGATCAGGATGATCTTCCACAGCGTCCTGCCCACGGTCATCCGGCGGAAGCCGTCGCGGTAGAAATTCAACAAACTCTTCATGGAGAAGTCCGCTGGGGCGCGGTGATGCGCGTCCAATGAACGCGCCGACAACGCGGACACTAGGCGGAAGCCGGTTGGGTGATGACGACGACCAGTTCGCGCTCGGCGGTAAGGGAATTGGCGATGAGGCACCCGTGCTCCGCTTTGGCGAGCAACGCCTCGGCCCGGGTCGCATCGGCGTCGGAATCGACCTGCAGCGTGGCGTAGGTGACGAAGCGGACGAAGCGAGTTACACCGTCGACTCGGTCCAGAACACCCTCGACGCGGCACGACAGCGCCGTCCAGTCGAACCGCGACGCCCGTGCGATCGCCCGAAACGTAAGCACGAAGCAGTCGGCGACTGCAGCGCAAACCAGCGTCTCCGGCGACCACAGATCGCCCGGACCGCCGAATTCGGCGGGGGCGGCCGTCGTCAGGATCGAGAGTCCCGGCGAGTCGACGCTGATCTCGCCGCTGGCGCCACCGCTGGCGGAGGCGACATAGCGATGGGGGAACGGCTGCATGGCATTTCCTTCTGGAAGGGCCGCCGCGGCCGGCCGGATCGGTCGCGGCCATCGCCGAGGGTCGCTCGCCGCGACAGCTGCCCGACGGTTGCGAAAGAGCCTGCACACGCAGTCCCGCCGAGCGCGAACGGGCTGGGCTCGCTCCATTGCACGCCCTGCGGTGCCCTTTCCCGTGTGACCAAGGTCACACAGGGGAAGATGAACGCGGCGACGTTGATCTCCCGTAAGGGGCCGCAGCGGGCGGCCTGTGTCCATGGCGAATCAGAACCGGTGCCGGGGAGCGCCGCTCCGCCACTGTGCTGTCGACTGGCGCCGAGCATTGCCCCGCCTCCCGAGTGGAACTGCTCCAGTGACTTCACCCCCGCATGGACGCTGACCGGGTCGTGGTGCCGTGGGGAGTACGCGCGTGGCCGCCGGATCGTGTGGATCGAGTGCCGAGCGCAGCAAAGGGTTGCGCCGGGCCCTCGGGGCATGAAGGGGACCCCGAAAAGAGAAAGGAAGCCTCGATGGGCCCCCCATGCACCAACGATGCCTCCCGGTCAGGGGGCCCGCGCTCGACTGAAACTCGACCCGCCTGGGGAAAACTCCGCAGGTCCGCAGTTCAGTGGTGCAGTGTGCGCCCTTCAGGGGCGCGCCCCGCTGGTGGGCCGATGCCGCGCACGCCAGTCCTGCGCACGCGCGTCGGCCTCGGTCAGCCCCATGTGGTCGAGTGTTGCCCGGAATCCGGGGTCCTGCCGGACGGGATCGAGCGCGGGATCGAACATCAGGAATCCCGCGTTGGTCAGCGGCCACGATCGTGTCGCGAACCAGTCGAGGAACTCCGTCCGGCGACCCAGGGACAGCGCGACGAACGCGCGTGTGGAAGAATCGAGGTCCGGCTGACGCGCGAGCGCCTCCAAGTCGCGACGCCCGCCGGCCAGGCGCAATGCATCGATGGCCTGCCAGCTTCCCTCCCGTCCTGCGATGCCTCGCGCCAGCGCGAGCGCCTCGTCGCGGCGCCCCAGTACCGCGAGCGTCCGCGCCTTCATCGCCTGCGCCTCCGGCAACTCGGCTTTGATGGCGAGCGCCCGCTCGATCATCTGCAGCGCCTCCTCGGTGCGCCCCGCCCAGAACAGGAACTGCGCATACAGCTGGAACCGGAACGCGTTGAGCGGATCGAGATCGACATTGCGCTTGCGCTCGTCCAGCCCCTGGTCGAGATTGCCTGCGTACAAGTACGCCTCAGCCAGTCCGTCGTGGGCATCCGGGTCGCTGGGATTGAGCTCGAGCGCGCGGGCGAGATGCCGGCGGAATCCGTGGATCTCGCCGTTCCATGCTGCGACATAGCCCAACAGGACGTAGGCCTCCGACGAGTTCGGATCGAACGTCAATGCCTCGTTCAGCTTCGCGACGATTCTGGCCGTGACCGGCACCGCACGCGCCTTGTCGAGAAACGCGTCGGCGTCGATCGCCTGCCGCAGCCAGAGCCGGGCTAGCCCGACATGAACGCGCGCGAATCCTGGGTCGAGCGCCAACGCGCGATTGAACAGCGCCTCCCGACGATCGCCGGGCGCGCGCTGGCCCTCGACGAAGAGCCGGTACGCCTCCGGGTTCGTCGTGCCGCTGCCAGCCAGGCCGCCCGCGTCGATCCTGACCTTCAGGCTCGCCGCGATCCGGATCGCGACTTCAACCTGGACCGCGAAGAGGTCGCGCAATTCGCGATCGAAGGTGTCCGACCACAGTGTCACGCCGTCGCGGGCGTCGAGCAGTTGGACGCCGACGCGCACGCGCTCGCCGGCCTTGCGGACTGTGCCGTCGACCAGATACGTCACGCCAAGCTGCCGCGCGATCTCCGCCGGAGGCACCTGCTTGCCCTTGAACTGGAACGCGGAGGTTCGCGCCGCGACCTTGAGGCCGGGCAGCCGCGACAGGATGTTGACCAGTTCCTCGCTGACGCCGTCGGCAAAGTACTCGTTGTTCCGGTCTTCGCTCAGGTTGGCGAACGGCAGGACCGCTATCGATTGTTCGCGCGCCTGCGCGGCCGCGGGCGAGTTCGCGTCAGCCTCGACCGCCCGGGCCACGGGTCCCGGTGACCCGTGCCAGGGCTGCCAGATCAGCGCGCCCGCCAGCGCCGCCACGCCGGCCGCGGCCAAGCCGAGCCACGCGTAGCGACGCCGTCGATGGCCTTGCATTGCCGATGCCGGACCTGCAGGCGTCGCATTCGCAACCGGCGGCGTTGCGGAGGCCGGGGCAGCCATGACCCGGAAGGCGCGCACGGGTTGCGTGATGTTCTTGACCGATTGCTCGCCGATGTCCTCGAACGCGGCGTCGACCCGGTTCAGTACCGCGCTCTGGATGGATTGCGAAACGAGGATGCCGCCCGCATCGGCCAGCGATTCGAGCCGTGCGGCGATGTTGACGCCGTCGCCGTAGACGTCACCATCCACTTTCTCGATCACGTCGCCCAGGTGGATGCCGATGCGAAAGCGCATGCGCCGGTCCTCGGGCACGGCAACGCCCATGGCCGCAAGCTCGCGCTGAACGGCGAGCGCCGCGGCGACCGCGCCCGTAGCCGTATCGAAGACCGCCAGCACCGAGTCGCCGGCGGTGCCGGCAATGCGCCCTTGCTGCGCCACGGCGTGCCGGTGAAAGACCGCCCGGGCGTCTTCCAGTGCCGCCAGCGTGCCCTGGTCGTCCAATCCCATGAGCCGCGAATAGCCGACGACGTCCGCCATCAGGATCGCGCGCAAACGATGCCGTTGGGTCGCCTCGCTCATGCGCGGGTCGGGCGTCTGGATACGTTGAATGGATACGGTCGGATGCGGTGCGCGATCACTGGTTCGGAATCGCGAGCGACCCGGGCGTTTCCACGACAATCCAAAATCAAGACATGAATCGGCAGGTGGTGCGGACCTGCAGCGGATCGTGGTCCTGCCGACCTGCAACCGCATTGCGCCAATGCAGCGCGGATGCGATCTCTCGTCGACTCCCCCCTCGATTTCTGTGCGCGGGACCAAACCGCTGCGTACTTCGTGCGCAGCGCAACCTCAGGTATTGAGTCCATAACAGGAGAAAAGGGGCTGGACGCAGTAGGGCAGTCCCACCGACTTGGGCACTCAGTCTCACCAACTGTTGCGCAAATTCCAGTACGAATGGCACCCTACAAGCTATCGCGCCAGCTACACGTCGAGGTTGCGCACTCCCAGCGCATTGTTCTCGATGAACGCCCGCCGCGGCTCCACCTGCTCGCCCATCAGCGTCGTGAAGATCTCGTCGGACGAGATCGCGTCGTCGATCTGCACGCGCAGCAGGCGGCGGACCTTCGGGTCCATCGTCGTTTCCCAGAGCTGCTCGGGATTCATCTCGCCCAGGCCCTTGTAGCGCTGGATCGCGGTGGCGTCGCGCGCCTGCGCCAGCAGCCAGTCGAGCGCCTGCTTGAAGGTCTTGACCGCCTGCACCTTCTCGCCGCGCTTGACGAAGGCGCCCGCCTGCACGACGCCCTGCATCACGTCGGCGGCCGTGCGGATCTCGCCGGCGTCGCCGCTCGCGAGGAAATCGGATTCGATCGCCGTGATGTGCGGCGTGCCGTGGTGCATGCGGCGGATGACGAGGCGGCGCGTCTCGGTGGCCGCGTCGTAGCGCGGCTCGATGGAGACGTCCGGATCGGCCATCGTCGCCAGCAGCGAGCGAGCGCTCTCGGCGGCGGCCGCGTCGGTGGACAGGTCGACGTGCGCGCCGTCGAGCATCGCGTGCAGCGCGGCGGAATCGGTCACGCGCGAGAGCCGGTCGATCACGGCTTCGGCGAGCAGGAACTTGCGTGCGATGTCGGCGAATGCGTCGGCCGGCAGCGCGGCCGCGCCGGTGGCCGGCACGAACTCGGCGTTCTTCATCGCGACGCGCAGCAGGTACTGCTTCAGCTCGTAATCATCCTTGAGGTAGATCTCTTCCTTGCCCTGCTTCGCCTTGTACAGCGGCGGCTGCGCGATGTAGATGTTGCCGCGGTTGACGAGTTCCGGCATGTGGCGATAGAAGAACGTCAGCAGCAGCGTGCGGATGTGCGAGCCGTCGACGTCGGCGTCGGTCATGATGATGATGCGGTGGTAGCGCAGCTTGTCGTGCGAGAACGCGTCCTTGTCGTCCTTGTCGCCGCCCGGCGCGCCGATGCCCGCGCCCAGCGCGGTGATCATCGTGGAGATGGACTCCGACGACAGCAGCTTCTCGAAGCGCGCGCGCTCGACGTTGAGAATCTTGCCGCGCAGCGGCAGGATCGCCTGGAACTTGCGATCGCGGCCCTGCTTCGCGGAACCACCCGCGGAATCGCCCTCGACGAGGTAGAGCTCGCACAGCGCGGGGTCCTTCTCCTGGCAGTCGGCGAGCTTGCCCGGCAGCCCGAGGCCGTCGAGCACGCCCTTGCGGCGCGTCAGCTCGCGCGCCTTGCGCGCGGCCTCGCGGGCGCGCGCGGCGTCGACGATCTTGCCGCAGATGATCTTGGCGTCGACCGGGTTCTCGAGCAGGAACTCGGCCAGCTTCGCCGACACGATCTCCTGCACCACCGGACCGACTTCGGACGACACGAGCTTGTCCTTGGTCTGCGAGCTGAACTTGGGCTCGGGCACCTTGACCGACAGCACGCAGGTGAGGCCCTCGCGCATGTCGTCGCCGGTGGTCTCGACCTTGGCCTTCTTCGCGACCTCTTCCCGCTCGATGTAGTTGTTGAGCGTGCGCGTCATCGCCTGGCGCAGGCCCGTCAGGTGGGTGCCGCCGTCGCGCTGCGGGATGTTGTTGGTGAAGCACTGGACGTTCTCGGCGTAGGAGTCGTTCCACTGCATCGACACCTCGACCGTGGTGCCGTTGTTGTCGCCGATCGCGTAGAAGATCTTCGGGTGCAGCACGGACTTCGAGCGGTTCATGTACTCGACGAAGCCGCGGACGCCGCCCGAGTAGGCGAAGTTCTCGCTCTTGCCGTCGCGCTGGTCGACGAGTTCGATCTTGGTGCCGTTGTTGAGGAACGACAGTTCGCGGATGCGCTTGGCCAGGATGTCGAAGTGGTATTCGACGAGGCCGAACGTGTCCTTCGCGGCCATGAAGTGCACTTCGGTGCCGCGCCGGTCGGAGGGGCCCATGTACTCGAGCGGCGTCACGCGCACGCCGCGGCGGAACTCCATCTGGTGGAACTTGCCGTCGCGCCAGATCTTGAGCTTCAGCCAGTCGGACAGCGCGTTCACCACCGACACGCCCACGCCGTGCAGGCCGCCCGATACCTTGTAGCTGTTGTTGTCGAACTTGCCGCCCGCGTGCAGTTCCGTCATCACGATCTCGGCGGCCGACCGGTGTTCCTCGTCGTCGTCCTTGATGTCGGTCGGGATGCCGCGGCCGTTGTCGAGCACCGACACCGAGTTGTCGGCGTGGATGATGACCTTGATGTCGTCGCACCAGCCGGCCAGCGCCTCGTCGATCGCGTTGTCGAGCACCTCGAACACCATGTGGTGCAGACCGGTGCCGTCGGACGTGTCGCCGATGTACATGCCCGGGCGCTTGCGCACCGCGTCGAGGCCCTTGAGGATCTTGATGCTGGACGAGTCGTAGTCGCTGCTCTCGGACTGCGGCAGCGGCTTGGGAAGAGGTGAACTCATGAAATCCGATATGCGTTACGGAACATTGGATGTCTCAACGCGCGCATGACGCACGGTTTTGCGTGGCCTTTAACGGGGGCCGCCGCCGGGCCGCCCCAAGGCGGCCCCCTGACCTTGCTTCCGATGCAAAACACGCGACTCCGCCGCCACGACGGCCACCGCCGTATCGGACGTGTTTTGCATCGGCCGGTTATATCCGCATCGGCATCACGACGTACTTGTAGTCGTCGCGTTCGGGCATCGTCACCAGCGCGCTCGAATTGGCGTCGCCGAACGCGAACCGGATGCGCTCGACCGTCAGGTTGGACAGCGCGTCGAGGAGGTACGTGATGTTGAAGCCGATGTCGAGCGCGTCGCCCGGTACGCGACCTCGAGTTCTTCCTCGGCCTCTTCCTGTTCGCTGTTCGTGCAGATGATCTTGAGCTGGTCGGTGCCGAGCACGACGCGCACGCCGCGGAACTTCTCGTTGGACAGGATCGCGGCGCGCTGCAGCGCGGCCAGCAGTTCCACGCGATCGAGCTCGACCTGCTTCGTGTGGCCCACCGGGATCACCCGGTTGAAGTCGGGGAACTTGCCGTCGACGACCTTCGACACGAGCTCGACGTTGGCGAAGCGGAAGCGTACCTGGTTGCCCAGGATGTCGAGCGTGACGGGCTCGTCGCTGTCGACCAAGAGCTTGCCCAGCTCGAGGACCGTCTTGCGCGGCAGGATCACTTCCTGGCGGCGCAGGTCGCCCACGCCGGCGCCAGCCACCGCGATGCTCGCCCACGACAGCCGATGCCCGTCGGTGGCCACCGCCTGCAGCGTGCCCTGGTCGACGACCAGCAGCATGCCGTTCAGGTAGTAGCGGATGTCCTGCTGCGCCATCGCGAACTCGGCCAGCTTGAACAGCGCGCGGAGGTCCCGCTGCGGCAGCGTGAGCGTCTGCAGCTGCTCGGTGCCGAGCGTGATGCGCGGATAGTCGGTGGCGGGCAGCGTCTGCAGGTTGAAGCGCGAGCGCCCGGCCTTCACCGTCATCCTGTTGTTGCCGACGTCGACGTTGAGCGTCGCGTCATCCGGCAGCGCGCGCAGCAGATCCTGCAGCTTGCGGGCGCCGACGGTGGTCGCCTGGCCGTCCTTGCCGGGCATCTCGCTGTGCGCGGTGATCTGCATCTCGAGATCGGTGGCCGTCACGTACAGGCTGCCCTCCCGCTGTTCGAGCAGGACGTTCGCGAGGATCGGCAGCGTATGCCGACGCTCCACGATGCCGGAAACGGCCTGCAACGGTTTCAAGAGCGCGTCACGTGCGATCTGTTTTAGTTGCATTCTAGAAACAGTAGGAACAGTTAATAGGAGACCGGAGAATTCCGGGACATCAGGCAAAAACGCTGGCGGTTCAACGGGGTTGCGATGATTGCAACACGTCGGAAAAACACGGTGGAGCCTGTGGATCCTTTGGGGACCGAATCGCCGCGGCGGCAATCCGGCAGGTTGTCCACAATGCGCGCACCGGAAGCGTCCGGGAAATCCTTTGAATTATACATTGAAACAGCCCCTTTTCATAGGAAAATCAGGGGCCTGAAACGTGGTTGCGGGGTGCGGCTGAAGGGTCCGCCACGGGCGCTGCGAAGGCACGGCCGACGCCGCGCGCGGTCAGCTGCGCAACACCTGCAACAGGAAATTGACGTCGTGGTTCATGTCCGGCATCGAGTCGCGCAGTTTGGCCACCTGCCGGCACGCGTGCAGCACCGTCGTGTGGTCGCGGCCGCCGAAATTGCTGCCGATCTCGGGCAGCGACATCTGCGTGAGTTCCTTGGCCAGCGCCATCGCCACCTGGCGGGGCCGCGCGACCGCGCGCGAGCGCTTCTTCGAGTGCATGTCCGAGATCCGGATCTTGTAGTAGTCGGCGACGGTCTTCTGGATGTTCTCGATCGAAATCTGGCGGTTCTGGACGGCCAGGAGGTCGCGCAGCGCCTCTTTGGCGAGTCCCAGGGAGATTTCCTGTCCGTGGAAGTTCGAGTACGCCAGAACGCGTTTCAGCGCGCCTTCCAGTTCGCGGACGTTCGACCGGATGTGCTTGGCGATGAAGAACGCGACCTGCTCGTCCATCCGCATGCCGACCGAGTGCGCCTTCGACAGCAGGATCGCCACCCGCATCTCCAGTTCGGGCGGCTCGAGCGCCACGGTCAGGCCCCAGCCGAAGCGCGAGATGAGCCGCTCCTCGATGCCGGTGATCTCCTTCGGGTACGTGTCGCAGGTGATGACCACCTGCTTGTGCGCCTCGATCAGCGTGTTGAAGAGATAGAAGAACTCCTCCTGCGTGCGGCTCTTCCCGCCGAAGAACTGGATGTCGTCGATGAGCAGCAGGTCGAGCGAGCGGTAGTGGCGCTTGAATTCGTCGAACGATTTGTGCTGGTAGGCGCGCACCACGTCCGACACGTAGGTCTCGGCGTGGATGTAGCGGATCTTGGCCGCCGGGTTGCCGGCCAGGATGTGGTTGCCGATCGCCTGGACCAGGTGCGTCTTGCCCAGGCCCACGCCGCCGTAGACGAACAGCGGGTTGTACGACGTCGGGTGGTCGGCGACCTGCATGCCGGCGGCCCGGGCGAGCTGGTTGGCCTTGCCCGAGACGAACGACGAAAACGTGAAGGTCGGGTTGAGCCGCGTGGCGTCGACCGGCTTGCGGACCGCCAGCGCGAGCGCCGGGGCGTCGCGCCGGGGCACGGAGGCGGCCGTGCTATCCACAGGGGCGGATACCTCCGAATCGATCGTGACCGGGACCGCTGCGGGTGGGGAGGCGGGCGTCCGGGACGGCGCATCGGCGTCCGCGACCGTGTAATCGACGGCCACCGGACTGCCGACGGCGGCCGTGGCCAGCGCCACGATCCGGGTGCCGAAACGCTCCTTCACCCACTGCAGCACGAAGCGATTGGGGGCGACCAGCGTCAGGCCGTTGCCGTCGTCGACGCACGAAAGTGGTTGAATCCACGTGACAAATTGCTGCGGCGTCAGCTCGCGCTCGAACGCCGACAGGCAGGCGGCCCAGGCGGCGGGCGGAGGGATTGACGGCAGGGCGGCGGAAGCAGTAGGCAAGGTGCGGGACAGTCGAGATAGGCGAGGGGCGCGGTGTGGCTTCGATCCGGGGCGGGCGGGCCATGAGGTCGCGCGGGCTGTGGATTGTAGTCGTGCGCGCGCCAGTTATCCACAGGCACCGCGGCAATTCCGGTCGTGTGGAAACGCGATGGACGCAGGTCGGGGCGCGCCGTGAAAGTGACCGCTCGCATTGACCGGTGGCGCAGGGCGACGAACGGTCGCCGGCTTGACAACCTTGCCCCTAACGCGCTCTAATGTAAGGCTTTTCCAACGTATTTCTCAAGCACCGAAGGTCCGCCATGAAACGCACGTTCCAGCCCTCCCAACTCAAGCGCGCCCGTCGCCACGGCTTTCGCGCGCGCATGTCGTCGGTCGGCGGCCGCAAGGTGCTCTCCGCGCGCCGCGCCAAGGGCCGCAAGAGCCTGTCCGCCTGATCGCTGCCGCCCCGTTCCAGGCGTCGCCGGCACGGACCCCAACGCGTAGCCGCGCGCATCGCCTCACGGGGCAGGGCGCGTACGACGCGGTGTTCCGTACCGGCCGTCGCGTCGAAGGGGCCTATGTGCAGCTCATCGTCGCGCCCGCCGCCACCGCCTGCGGCCGCATCGGTTACGTCATCGCCAAGAAGGTGCTCGCCCGCGCCGTGGACCGCAACCGCATCCGCCGCAAGCTGCGCGAAGTCGTGCGCCTGCAGCGCGACGCGCTGGCCGGCCACGACGTGATCATTCGCGTCCGGCGCGCCGCGAACCGCGTCGAGCAGGACCGCGCGGCCGACGAGGCGCAGCGCCTGTTGGGCGCGTACGCCGCGCGCGGATGAAGACGCTGTTCCAGGCGCCGATCCGCGCCTACCAATACGTGCTGCGGCCGATGCTCGGCAGCAACTGCCGGTTCTATCCCAGCTGTTCGGACTACGCCCTCGAGGCAATCGAGCGGCACGGAGCGCCGCGCGGGTTGTGGCTCACCGTCCGCCGGGTGAGCCGTTGCCACCCGTATCATCCCGGGGGCTTCGACCCCGTTCCGTAAGGCCTTACGACAAGGCGCGCGCTCTTGCCGGGCGCGCGACAAGCAGCGACCGTGATGGACACCCGACGCATCATCCTGTTCGTGATTTTCTCGTTCTCCGCGCTGTTCCTCTGGCAGGCATGGCAGCAGGAGTACGGTCCGCGGCCACCACCGGTCGCCAGCGCGCCTGCGCCGGGCGCGCCCGCCGCGCCGGCGAAGGACCTGCCGGTGCCCAGTGCTACGGCGCCCGCGCCCGGCGCGGGCGCGGCCACCGGGGCGGCCGCCGGCGCCGCCGGCATTCCGGCGCCGTCCGGTGCTCCGGTCGCACCCGGCGGCGAGCGGATCACGATCGAGACGGACCTCTACACGGCGGAAGTGGACACCGCGGGCGGCGTGATCACGCTCGTGTCGCTCAACAAGCACCGCGACGCCAACGACACGACCAAGCCGTACCTCGCGCTGCAGCGGACGGCGGAGCGCACGTTCGTCGCGCAGGCCGGGCTGATCGGCGAGGGCCTGCCCAACCATCGCACGCAGTACACGGTGGTGCCGGGCCCGCGCAAGCTCGAACCCGGCAGCGACCGCGTCGAACTCAAGCTGAAGGCGACGGCCCCCAACGGCGACGCCGTCACGCAGGTGCTGACGTTCCACCGCGGCAGCTACCTGATCGACGCCGCCTTCGACGTGACCAACGCGACGGCGGCACCCATCTCGCCGTACGCGTACTTCCAGTTGACGCGCGACACCAAGCAGGCGGTCGTGCAGAGCTCGATGGCACCGGCGTCCTACGTCGGCCCCGTCGTCTACAACGACAAGGACAACTTCAAGAAGGTCGAATTCGGCGAAATCGACAAGCTCGCCGCCGATCCCGCCCGCAAGTCGCCGTACCAGAAGAGCACGGACAACGGCTGGGTCGGCATGATCGAGCACTACTTCGTCACCGCATGGCTGCCGTCCGACGAGACGAAGACGCCGCGCGAGTTCTACACGAAGAAGCTCGACAACGGCCTCTACGCGGCGGGCGTCATCCTGCCGGTGGGCACGATCGCGCCCGGCGCCACCGGCGAGGTGCGCGTGCCGCTGTACGTCGGCCCGCAGGACCAGGACGTGCTCGCCAAGACCGCCAAGGGCCTCGATCTCGTCGTCGACTACGGCATCTTCACGATCATCGCGGCGCCGTTGTTCTGGCTGCTCAAGTGGCTGCACGGCATCCTGGGCAACTGGGGCTGGGCGATCATCGTGATGACCATCATGATCAAGGGCGCGTTCTATCCGCTCAACGCCGCCGCCGCGCGCTCGATGGGCAAGATGAAGCTCATCGCGCCGAAGATGAAGGCGCTGCAGGAGCAGTACGCGAACGACAAGCAGCAGCTCCAGATCAAGATGATGGAGATGTACAAGACGGAGAAGATCAACCCGCTCGGCGGGTGTCTCCCGATCCTCGTGCAGATCCCCGTGTTCATCGCGCTGTACTGGGTGCTGCTGTCGGCCGTCGAGCTGCGCCAGGCGCCGTGGATCCTGTGGATCCACGACCTGTCGGCGCCGGACCCGTACTTCGTGCTGCCGGTGATCTACGCGATCACCGCGTACCTGCAGGTCAAGCTGTCGCCGACGCCGATCTCCGATCCGGTGCAGGCGAAGGTCATGCAGATCATGCCGATCGCGTTCTCGGTGCTGTTCATCTTCTTCCCGTCGGGCCTCGTGCTGTACTGGCTCGTCAACAACTGCCTGCAGATCGCCCAGCAGTGGCACGTGAACCGGATGCTGGAGCGCGAGGCGGCGGTGAAGGCGGCGCACAAGCGGTGACCTGGCGGCCACCAGTCACTCCGCGCTGCGCGCTGCGTGACTTGTGGCCGAGGCAGTTAGCACGAGAACCTTGGAGCGTCCCGGCGCTTTTCGTGCGGCAAAGGCACGAAGCGCGCCGATCATGAGCGCGCTGCGCGCGCGGTTCGGTAGCGCGCGCATGCGGGCTGAATGGCTGCGGCGATGCGCGGTTGCCATGCTCTCGCCACTACGAAGTGCGCGCTGACCCTCGGCGGTGCGCTACGCTCCGGTCATTGCGCCGACGCGCGTTTCGTCCCGGGCCCTTGCCATGTTCAAGCTACTCGGTGTCCTTGCCGCCGGCCTCGTCGCCGCCGTCGCCCACGCCGAAGACGTCGGCTGCACGTCGACGACGTTCCGGATCTTCGGTGCGAACGACAAGGTCTGCGTGCAGGCCTTCGACGACCCGGACATCCCGGGGGTCGCGTGCTACGTGAGCCAGGCGCGCACGGGCGGCGTCGCGGGTTCGTTCGGCGTGGCGGAGGATCCGTCGCGCTTCGCGGTGTCCTGCAAGCAGACGGGTCCGATCACGCTGCCCGGAAAGCTGCCGAAGGAGGCGAGCGTGTTCTCCGACAGCACGTCGCTCGTCTGGAAGAACACGAAGGTCATCCGGATGCTCGACGCGAAGCGCAACACGCTGGTCTACGTCGCGATCAGCCGCAAGCTCATCGACGGATCGCCGATGAACGCCGTGTCGGCGGTGCCGATCGCCCGCTGGGAAGCGCGGTAGGCCGCAGACGGCGGCGCGCGCGTGACGGTCACGCGGTAAGCTTGCTGGCGTGAACCCGCCGGGCCGTTCCAGGGCCGAACACCGAAGTGCGCAGCACGAAGGCAGTCCAATGAGCACGTCCAACACGATGCTGCCCGCGTATGCCGACACGATCGCCGCCATTGCCACGCCGCCCGGCCGTGGCGGGGTCGGCATCGTGCGCGTGTCGGGCGGCTATCTCGAATCGCTGATCGAAGGTATCGCCGGCCGCGTGCCGCCCGCGCGGATGGCGACTGTCGCGACGTTCCGCGACGCCACCGGCGCCGTGCTCGACCAGGGCCTCGTCCTCCACTTCCCGGCGCCCGCGTCGTACACCGGCGAGTCCGTCGTCGAGTTCCACGGCCACGGCGGGCCCTCCGTGCTGCGGCTTGTCCTCGCGCGTTGCGTCGAGCTGGGTGCCCGGCTCGCGGCACCGGGCGAATTCACGCAGCGCGCGTATCTGAACGGCAAGCTCGACCTCGCGCAGGCGGAGAGTGTCGCCGATCTCATCGACGCGGCGACGGCCACCGCGGCGCGCGCGGCCGCGCGCAGCCTGGCGGGCGCGTTCTCGCGCGAGATCCATGCGCTGGTGGCGGGTCTCACCGAGCTGCGGATGTACACGGAAGCCACGCTCGACTTCCCGGAAGAGGACGTGGAGTTCCTCGCGGCGGGCGACGTCGTGCGCAAGGTCGCGGAGTTGCGCGCGCAACTGGGGCAGGTCCGCGCGCACGCGCGCACCGGCGCGCTGTTGCGCGAGGGCCTCACCGTGGTGCTGGTCGGCGAGCCCAACGTCGGCAAATCGAGCCTGCTCAACGCGCTCGCGCGCGAGGAGGCGGCGATCGTCACGCCCATTCCGGGCACCACGCGCGATCCGGTCGAGCGCGTGATCGAGATCGCCGGGATTCCACTCACCGTCGTCGACACCGCGGGCCTGCGCGACACCGTCGACGCGGTCGAGCGCATCGGCATCGAGCGCACGTGGGCCGCGGTCGAGCGCGCGGATCTCGTCGTGCTGCTGGTGGACGCGCGCGATGCCGTGGACGCGCCGCCCGAGGCGCAGCGTGACCTGCTCGCGCGATTGCCGGCCGCGCTGCCGCGCGTGGTCGTGCACAACAAGGCGGATCTCGCCGGCACCGCGCCGCGCGTCGAGCACCGCGCCGGCGAAACGGGGTCCGTGCGGCACGTGTGGCTGGCGGCGAAGACCGGCGACGGCGTGCCGCTGCTCGAACAGGAAGTGCTCGCGGTGGTCGGCGCCGAAGGCGCGACCGAGGATGCGTACCTCGCGCGCGAACGCCATGTCGTCGCGCTGCGCGACGCGGCGGGGCACCTCGACGCCGCCGTCGCGCACGTCGGCGCCGAACCGCCGGCCATCGAGCTCTTCGCGGAGGAATTGCGCGAGGCGCAACAGGCGCTGGGCGCGATCACCGGCGAGTTCACGGCCGACGACCTGCTGGGGGTGATCTTCGGTCGGTTCTGCATCGGCAAGTAGCCGGGGCCCCTTCGCCGGCCGCACGATTCGACGATGATGCGCACGACGCACCCCGACCGCGACGAAGGTGGTCCCCTGAACGCACGCACGTGGACAGCCTGAGCCGCAGCGCCACGCGCGCCGTCCTCCGGTTGGCGGTGTCGTATGTCGTGATCGTCGCCCTGCTGCTGGCGGCCGCCTTCGGGTGGAACGCGTATCGCGAGCACCAGGCTTCGGGCGCGGACCTCGTGGCGCTCAAGGGGGCGCGCCAGTCGCTCGAGGCTTGGCGGGGCGCCGCGGCGACGCAGGCGGCGAATCGGGTGGCCGCGCTGGAGACGGCGTCGCGGGAAGCGCTCGATCGCCGGATCGCCGAGATCGACGCGACCACGAAGGCGCTCGCGGCGTCGGGCACGTTGCACGCAATCCTGCAGGCCACGTCGCTCCCGGCGGCGAGCGCGGCCCTCGTGCGGGGCATCGAACGCGACGCGCAGGCCGCGCTGCTCGCGCGCGAGCGCGACATCCTGGTGGAGATACGCGCGTTCCGAACCGGTCCGGCGGCGCTCGAGGCGCAGCGCCGTGCGCACCTCGACGCCTACGCGGCGCTCAAGGCAAACGAATACGCGCAGGCGCGATTGCGCGCCGATCATCCCGTCCGCGTCGTGGTGCCGCTGACCGCGGAACGCGCGCAGGCGTCGCGCCTCGAAGAGGAACATCGTGCGCTCCTCGCGCGCAACCAGGAGGCGAGCGACGCCTACGAGCGGCAGCGCCAGGTCAGCGCGGCGTTGCGCATGCCCGAACGCGGTTACGCGCGGATGGTGCAGGCGACCGAAGGCGCGCTGCAGCGGCTGGACGACGACATCGCGCAACGCGACGCCGCGTTGGCGAGGTCGGCCACCGCGGGAATTGCGCGCGCGGTCGTTGGCGTCGCGTGGCAGGCTGCCCTCATCCTCCTCGCCGCGGTCATGACCCCGATCGTGCTCAAGGTCGTGTTGTACTACGTGCTCGCGCCGCTCGCCGCGCGCCGTCCTCCGATCTGTCTGCTGCCGGAGGCATCCGGCACGCTTGCCGGCCTCACGGGTCCCGCCGGCGAGAGCGTGCCCGAGGGCGCCAGGGTCTCGTCGGTGTCGCTGCCGCTGTCGCTCGCGCCGGGCGACGTGCTCCTCGTGCATCCGGATTTCCTGCAGAGCTCCGACCTCGAGGCGCGCATCGACACGCAATGGCTCCTCGACTGGAAGTCACCCGCTGACCAGTCTCGCCGCCGGCATGCGCATGCTCACGCGCATCCGTGCCGACGCCGGGCAGACCGCCGTCGTGTCCGCGACCCGCGACCCGCTGACCGAGGTGGCCGTGCTCGCATTGCCGGAGGGGTCGCACTTCGTGCTGCAGCCGCGCTGCCTCGTCGGCGCCGTGCACGCCGCGGACCGGCCGTTGCGGATCACCGGCACCTGGCGGCTCGGGAGCCTGCACGCGTGGCTCACGCTCCAGCTTCGCTACCTCGTGTTCCACGGCCCGGTGCGGCTGGTGGTCAAGGGCTGCCGGGGCGTCCGCGTCGAGCCCGCGGGGACCGGGCGCCGCATCAACCAGGCGGCGACGATGGGCTGGAGTGCCAACCTGCGCTACACGACGTCGCGCAGCGAGACCTTCGCCGCCTATCTCTTCGGCCAGCGCGAGCTGTTCAACGACAGCTTCGAGGGCGATGGCGGGTACGTCTACGAGGAAACGCCCGACCGGCGCGGCGCGGGCGGCATCACCGGGCGCGGGCTCGAAGGCGTCGCGGACTCGGTCCTCAAGGTCTTCGGCGTCTGAGCCGGGGGTGGGTACGCCGGCGGTTGCAAGCCAATGAGGGTCAGACTCGAATTGAAGTACAACTTCAATTCGAGTCTGACCCTCATTGCGCATGACCCCGGCGCGGGAGGGTTCGGTTATCCTCTCGCCTTCGAGCTCGTCCTAAGAAGAGCCCTTAAGGAGACCCCATGAATCGCCGTGAATTCACGCTGTCCGCCGCCGCCGGCATCGCCGTCGCGCAGTTTGCGTTTCTCCGTACCGCGCACGCGCAGGCGCTCGGGACCATCAAGATGATGATTCCCGCGAACCCGGGTGGCGGGTGGGACCAGACCGGCCGCGCGCTGGCCGCGGCGATGCAATCCGCGAAGGTCGTGCAGAACATCCAGTTCGACAACAAGGGCGGCGCGGCGGGCACCATCGGCCTCGCGCAGTTCGTGAACAGCGCGAAGGGCGACCCGAATGCGCTGATGATGGGCGGCATGGTGATGGTCGGCGGCATCGCGCTGCAGAAGTCGCCGGTCGACCTGACGATGGTCACGCCGATCGCGCGCCTGACCAGCGAATACCTGGTGATCGTGGTGCCCGCGAACTCGCCGCACAAGACGATGGGCGACCTCGTGAAGGCGTTCAAGGCGGACCCGGGCAAGGTGTCGTGGCATGGCGGCTCGGCCGGCGGCTCCGACCACATCCTCGCCGGGCTCATCGCGCGCGCGGTGGGTGTGGACCCGACCAAGGTCAACTATGTCGCGGCCAAGGGCGGCGGCGACCAGGTGGCGAACATCGTCGGCGGCCACGTGACGGCCGGCATCGCGGGCCTGGGCGAATTCGCCGAGCACATCAAGAGCGGCCGCATGCGCGCGCTCGCGGTATCCGCGCCGGCGAAGGAAGATGGCATCCCGTCGCTCAAGGAGCAGGGCATCGACGTGGTGCTGGGCAACTGGCGCGGCGTGTTCGGCGCGCCGGGCATCACCACCGCGCAGCGCGACGCGCTGGTCGCCGCGGTGAAGACCGCGACCGAGTCGCCCGCATGGAAGGAGTCGCTCGCGAAGTACGGCTGGGACCCGGTGTTCCTCGCGGGCGACGCGTACAAGGCGTTTCTCGACGAGGACACCAAGCGGATCACCGGCATCCTCGAGTCGTTGGGCCTGCGGAAGTAGCCATGCCGGCGCCGCCGGCCCGTTCGCGCGTCGAGGTCGTGCTCTCGCTCGGCGTGCTGGCGCTCGGGATCGGCGCCGCGTACGTCGCGTTCAGCCTGCCCGAGGCCGGTGGCTACGCCCGCGTCGGCCCGAACTTCATGCCGAAGTTCGTGGCCGGTGGCCTCGTGGTCATCGGACTCTGGCTGCTGGCCGAAGTGGTGACGGGCGGCTGGCGCGAAGCCGTCCCGGACGATCCCGCCGAGCGCGGCGAGCACGCGTTCCAGTTTTCGGCCTTCGCGTGGGTGAGCGCGGGGCTCTTCCTGCAGATGGCGCTCATCCACACCGGCGGCTTCGTGCTGGCGGCGATGGCGCTCTTCACGTGCGTCGCGCGCGGCTTCGGCAGCACGCGCGTCGTCCGCGATCTCGGAATCGGCCTGGTGCTGGGCCTTTGCGTGTTCCTGTTCTTCGTGAAATTCCTGAACGTGAACCTGCCCGCGGGCTGGTTGTTGCCGATCCTGGGCGGGGCCGGGCTGTGAGCGACATCGCGCGGCGGTTCCCCGCCGCGCCACGCGCCGAGGTGATGCCGTGACCGAGACCCTGCAGGCGCTCATGACCGGCTTCGGTGTCGCACTGGCGCCGGTCAATCTGATGTGGGGTTTCGTCGGCGTGACGCTCGGCACCGCGATCGGCGTGCTGCCCGGCGTGGGTCCCGCGCTCACGGTCGCGATGCTGCTGCCGCTGACCGCGAAGCTCGACCCGACGGGTGCGCTCATCATGTTCGCCGGCATCTACTACGGCGCGATGTACGGCGGTTCGACGACGACGATCCTGCTCAACACGCCGGGCGAGTCGGCGTCGATCGCCACCGCGCTCGAAGGCAACAAGATGGCCAAGAAGGGCCGCGCGGGACCGGCGCTCGCCACCGCGGCGATCGGCTCGTTCGTCGCGGGCACGATCGCGACGATCCTGCTGACGGTGCTGGCGCCCATCGTGGTCGAGGTCGCGCTCAAGTTCGGCCCCACCGAATACTTCGCACTGATGGTGTTCGCGTTCGTCACCGTCGCGGCGGTGCTCGGCGCGTCGATGGTGCGCGGGCTCGCGATGCTGTTCCTGGGCCTGCTGTTCGGGCTGGTCGGCATCGACGACCAGACGGGCCAGATGCGGTTTGCGTTCGGCGTGCCCGAGTTGATGGACGGCATCGACGTCGTCGTGCTCGCGGTCGGCCTCTTCGCCGTCGGCGAGGCGCTCTACGTCGCCGCGTACCAGAGCCGCGTCGAGGAAAAGGTCGAGCACATCTCCGGATCGCTGATGATGTCGCGGGAGGACTGGCGCCGCTCGTGGCCCGCGTGGCTGCGCGCCACCGCGATCGGCTTCCCGTTCGGCACCATTCCCGCGGGCGGCGCGGAGATTCCCGACGTTCCTCTCGTACGCGGTCGAGAAGAAGCTGTCGAAGCATCCGGAGGAGTTCGGCCACGGCGCGATCGAAGGCGTGGCCGGGCCGGAGGCGGCGAACAACGCGTCATCGGCCGGCGTGCTGGTGCCGCTGCTGACGCTCGGCATTCCGACGTCGGCCACCGCCGCCATCCTGCTCGCCGCGTTCCAGAGCTACGGGCTGCAGCCCGGACCGCTCCTGTTCCAGACGCAGTCGGCGCTGGTGTGGGGCCTGATCGCCAGCATGTACGTCGGCAACGTGCTGCTGCTGGTACTCAACCTCCCGCTGATCGGGCTGTGGGTGAAGGTGCTGATGATCCCGCGGCCGCTGCTCTATGCGGGCATCCTCGTCTTCGCCACGCTCGGCGCGTACAGCCTGCACCAGTCGGTGGTCGACCTCGTCACGCTGTACGTGTTCGGGCTGCTGGGCTTCATGATGCGGCGCTGGGGCTTCCCGGTGGCGCCCGCCGTCATCGGCCTGATCCTGGGCCCGCTCGCCGAATCGCAGTTCCGGCGCGCGCTCGCGATCAGCCAGGGCGATCCGTCGGTGTTCTTCACGCATCCGATCTCGGCGGCGCTGCTCGCGCTCACCGCGCTGCTCGTGCTCGTGCCCTGGCTCGTCAAGGTCGTCCGCGAACGGCGTGCATAGGGTCCGATCCCCAGCGAACGCGTTGCGTCCATTCGCGCCGGACCCTACCGCCAGGGCGCCGACCCCTGGATCCCGGCCGTGACCGGCCGCGCACCGAACGCGGGACAGATCGCACGGCCGGTCGCCACGCTCGCCATCGGGGCGCTCGCGGGTTACCTCTGCACGCTGCTCCACACGCCGATCCCGTGGATGCTGGGGCCGCTCTTCTCGATTGCGTTCCTGCGCATCGCGGGCGTTGCGATCGCCGCGCCCGCGGCGTCCCGCTATCTCGGCCAATGGGTGATCGGCACGTCGCTGGGGCTCTACTTCACGCCGCTCGTCGTGCGCGAGGTCGGCGGCCTGTGGTACCTGCTCGTGGCGGGCGCGCTCTTCGCGATCGTGCTGGGGTACGTGTCGGGGATCGCGCTGTCGCGCCTCGCGCATCTCGACCGCACGACGGGCATCTTCGCGAGCGTTCCCGGCGGCGCCGCCGAAATGGCGGTGCTGGGCGAGCGCTTCGGCGGCCGGATGGACCGGATCGCCGCCGCGCAGAGCCTGCGCATCCTGATCGTCGTCGCGCTCGTGCCGGGCGCGATCACGGCGCTCGGCGTGCACGGCACGGATCCGTACGTGCAGGGCACGGCCGAATTCGACGCCGCGGGCTTCGCGCTGCTGATGGCGGCGACCTGCGCGGGCTCGGCGGTGCTCCAGCGGCTGCGGCTGCCCAATGCCTTCGTGCTGGGATCGCTCGCCGTCGCGATTCCGCTCACCGCGATGGAGGTCAACCTGTCGGCGATGCCGGGCGTGGTGTCGGCGGCGGGGCAGTGCCTGCTGGGGTGCGCGCTCGGCTCGCGCTTCCAGCCGGACTTCCTGCGCGGCGCGCACCGGTTCGTGTCGGCCGTCGCGCTGACGGTGGTGCTGTCGATCGTGCTGTCGGCGATGTTCGGCGTCGGGCTCGCGTGGGCGACGCACCTGCACCCCGCCACGCTGGTGCTCGGTACGGCGCCGGGCGGCATCGCCGAGATGTGCATCACGGCCAAGGTGCTGCAACTGGGCGTGCCGCTGGTCACCGCGTTCCACGTCACGCGCGTGGTCGTGCTGATGCTGGTGACGCCGCTGGTGTTTGCGCGCGCGCGCGCGTGGTATCGCGGTCGCCGCGAAAGGGACGAACGATGAGCTGGGATCCGCAGCAGTACCTCAGGTTCGAGGACCACCGGCTGCGCCCGGCGATCGACCTCATGGCGCGCATCGATCTCGCGGCGCCGCGCGGAATCGTCGACCTGGGCTGCGGCGCCGGGAATGTGACGCGGCTCCTGGCCGCCCGCTGGCCGCAGGCGGAGATCCTCGGCGTCGACAACTCGCCGCAGATGCTCGCGAAGGCGCGCATCGCGATGCAGGACACGCCGCGCGTGCGCTTCGACGAGGGCGATCTCGCGACGTGGGCACCCGCGGAACCGGTCGATCTCGTGTACTCGAACGCGGCGCTGCACTGGCTCCCCGGGCACGAGCACCTGTTCGCGCGCGTGCTCGCGATGGTCGCTCCGGGCGGCACGCTCGCGGTGCAGATGCCCGACAACTTCGGCGCGCCGTCGCACACGATCATCGCCGAGCTCGCCGCGAGCCCGCGCTGGCGCGCGCAGCTCGGCGCGCTCGTGCGCGGTGCGCCCGTTGCACCCGCCGCGGACTATTTCCGCTGGCTGGCGCCGCATTCGCGCGCGCTCGACCTCTGGACGACGGAGTACCTGCAGGTGCTGCCGCGCGACGCGGGGTCCGATCATCCCGTGGCCGCGTGGACCAGGGGCACGTGGCTCGTCCCGTTCCTGGCCGCACTCGACGCCGACGACCAGCGCGCTTTCGTCGCCGAGTACAACGCCCGGCTCGCCGTCGCCTACCCGCCGCTGCCGGACGGACGCACATTGTTTGCGTTTCGTCGTCTTTTCATCATTGCCAATCGGTAAGGCCGCTTGACCAGTGCGTGACCCTGTCGCGCCGGAGTAGAATTTGAGCCATCGCTGCGCATGCCACAGCGACTGGAAATCAGGCACGGCCCCGTTCGGGGGTCGGGCTCTTGAATGCGCCGGCCCTCCCTTCCGTGGCGGGCGGTCCGCCCTCCCTCGAAGCCACTGTTCCCCACGACGATGAACCAACCTGAAACCCTCGCGACGCTGGCTGCCTCCATCAGCGCGCCCGCTTACGTCCGCCATCCGCGCCTCATGGGCTGGGTGCGCGAGATCGCCGCCCTCACCCAGCCCGAGCGCATCGTCTGGTGCGACGGCAGCGCCGCCGAGTACGACCGGCTGTGCGCGGAAATGGTGGCCAGCGGCACGCTGCGCAAGCTCAATCCGGCCAAGCGCCCGGACAGCTACCTGGCACTTTCCGATCCGTCGGACGTTGCGCGCGTGGAGGATCGCACGTTCATCTGCAGCGAGAGCGCGGACGATGCGGGTCCCACCAACAACTGGGTGGCGCCGGACGAGATGCGCGGCACGCTGCACGGCCTCTTCGCGGGCTGCATGCGGGGCCGGACGATGTACGTCGTGCCGTTCTCGATGGGCCCGATCGGCAGCCCCATCGCGCACATCGGCATCGAACTCTCGGACAGCCCCTACGTCGTCGTGAACATGCGCCTGATGACGCGGATGGGACGCGCGGTGTTCGACGTCCTGGGCAGCGACGCCCCGTTCGTGCCGTGCGTACATTCGGTGGGCGCACCGCTCGCCGCCGGCGAATCCGACGTTGCATGGCCGTGCAACAAGGACCACAAGTACATCGTGCACTTTCCCGCGACCCGCGAGATCTGGAGTTACGGCTCCGGTTACGGCGGCAACGCGCTGCTCGGCAAGAAGTGCTTCGCGCTGCGCATCGCGTCGGTGATGGGCCGCGACCAGGGCTGGCTGGCCGAGCACATGCTGATCCTGGGCGTCACGTCGCCGCAGGGCGAAAAGACCTACGTGGCCGCGGCGTTTCCCAGCGCGTGCGGCAAGACCAACTTTTCGATGATGATCCCGCCGGTGGGCTACGACGGCTGGCGCGTGTCGACGGTCGGCGACGACATCGCGTGGATCAAGCCGTCCGCGGACGGCTACTTCCACGCGATCAACCCGGAGGCCGGCTACTTCGGCGTGGCACCCGGCACCTCGTACGAGTCGAATCCCAACGCGATGGAAATGCTGAAGGCCAACACCATCTTCACCAATGTCGCGCTGACCGACGACGGCGACATCTGGTGGGAAGGCATGACCAGGACGCCGCCCGCGCATCTCATCGACTGGCAGGGCAAGGACTGGACGCCCGACTGCGGCCGCAAGGCAGCGCACCCGAACGCGCGCTTCACCGTGTCGTCGTCGCAATGCCCGTCGCTCGATCCGGCATGGGACGATCCCGCCGGCGTGCCGATCTCGGCGTTCATCTTCGGCGCGCGCCGCTCCGACACCGTGCCGTTGGTGAGCGAGGCGCGCACGTGGGAAGAGGGCGTCTACAAGGCGGCGACGATGGGTTCGGAAACGACCGCCGCGGCCGCGGGTGCGGTCGGCGAAGTGCGCCGCGACCCGTTTGCGATGCTGCCGTTCTGCGGCTATCACGTCGGCGACTATTTCCAGCACTGGCTCGCGATGGGCAAGGTCGTCGCGCATCCGCCGCACATCTTCAGCGTGAACTGGTTCCGCAAGGACGACGACGGCAAGTTCGCGTGGCCCGGTTTCGGCCAGAACATGCGCGTGCTGCAGTGGGTGGTCGAGCGCTGCCAGGGACGCGCGCGCGCGATCGAGAACGCCGTCGGCCTCGTGCCCGCGTACGACGACGTGAACTGGACCGGCACCGAATTCGGCGCCGACCGCTTCGACAACGTGATGCGCGTGCGCAGCGACGAGTGGCAGCGCGAACTCGCGTCGCACGACGAGCTGTTCGCGAAGCTCGGTGCGAAGCGTCCCGCGGCGTTGCAGGCGGAACGCGAACGGCTCGGCGCGCGGCTGCGCACCTGACGCGAAGTCGACGCGCGCTGAAGCAGGGGCCGGTTCGCCGGCCCCATTTTCTTGCGTGCTAGACTCGATTTCGCTCGCGCGCATGCGCTTCGCTCCCGCGCTCCCGGCGCCGACGGCGACCCCACGGCGCTGCCCGAGCCCACAGGATGCGATCGATGCGGGCCGCGCCGTTCACCTTCATTGTGCTGCTCGGGCTCGTGCTCGCGGCCGCGGCGATTCCCGGCGCGCGCGACGCGAACGCGCAGACGCTCAAGATCGGCACTGCCGGCGTGATGGGCAACTATCACCCGCTGGGCCGTGCGCTGTGTCGCATCGTCAACCTGACGCGCCACGAGCACCGGATGCGCTGCAAGACCGAACCGACCGAGGGCTCGGTCGAGAACATCGAGGGTGTCGCGAGCGGGCGCTTCGACCTGGGCTTCGCGCAGAGCGATGCGCAGTTCTTTGCGTTGAACGGCACGGGGCCGTTCGCGGGTCGGCCGCAGCCGAAGCTGCGGGCGCTCTTCACCGTCTACACGGAAGTGTTCACGCTGGTGGCGAGGGCTGGCGCCGGCATCGAGTCCTTTGCGGACATTCGCGGCAAGCGGGTGGCGATCGGCACGCGCGAGTCGGGCACGCGCGCGACGATGGACCTGCTGATGAAGTCGTCCGGGATCGCGCCCACCGATCTGGCACGTGCGGCGGAACTGCGCTTCGTCGATCTGGTGCCCGCGCTGTGCGACGACCGCATCGATGCGTTCGTGTTCGTCGGCGGGCATCCGAATTCGATCGTGGCCGACGCGGCCGCGTCGTGCGACACCAAAATCATCGCGGTCACCGGTCCGAACGTCGATGCGCTGCTGGCGACCTACCCGTACTACGTGCCCGCCGAAGTGCCGGGCGGGCTCTATCGAGGCACGGACACCGCTCGCCCGTCCTTCGGTGTCGCGGCCACGCTCGTCGCCAGCGCCGACTTGGGCGACGCCCAGGCCTATGCGTTCGCGAAGGCGATCTTCGAGAACTTCGACGACTTCCGGAAGCTGCACCCGGCGCTGGCCAACGCGACCCGGCGGTCGGCGATGGTGGGCGACACGGCGCCCGTACACCCGGGCGCGCTGCGCTACTTCAAGGAGGTTGGGTTGGAGTAGTCGTTGTCTGACGTCGCATTGAAGGATAGTGGTCGCTTACAAACATGCGATTTGGAACGCCCGTCGACTTTCCCTGAAGTGGATTTGCCGCGCGGGTGGGGAAGGGGTGCACGCCTGCGACCCGTGCAATATACGGCCGGCTGGCGCGTCGGGGTGGATCACCAAGGGTTATCGACGCGCGATCACCGCAGGCTCCAATCTCCCCATCTCGACGGCACGGCCCGAACGAAGGCCGCGCGTCGGCCCACGCGGCGTCCGTGGCGTCGGGTTGCCCATCCATGGCCGATGTTTCACGTGAAACATCGCGCGGCCGACCGCGATGTTTGTCCGTCAGGGCTCGCCGACGCAAAGGGTCTGACCCTTAGACGGCAAGCGTCGTCCGGTGGTGCGCGGCATCCAGCGTCCCAGGTGTTCCACGTGAAACATCCTGCTTTCGGGCCGAACCGGCTTCGGCTAGAATGGCGACCCGGCCGGCGTGCTAACGAGATACATTTAGTCTTATAAATCATGGAGTTCGAAAAACGTTTCGAGGTCATCGTCGTCGGTGGCGGCCATGCCGGCACCGAGGCGGCGCTCGCGTCGGCCCGGATGGGCCGCAGCACGCTGCTGTTGACCCATAACATCGAGACGCTGGGCCAGATGTCGTGCAACCCCTCGATCGGCGGCATCGGCAAGGGCCACCTGGTCAAGGAAGTCGATGCGCTGGGCGGGGCGATGGCGCTCGCCACGGACGAGGCGGGCATCCAGTTCCGCACGCTCAACTCGAGCAAGGGACCGGCCGTGCGCGCGACGCGCGCGCAGGCCGACCGCGTGCTGTACCGCGGCGCGATCCGCAAGCGCGTCGAGAACCAGCGCAACCTCACGCTGTTCCAGCAGCCGGTCGACGACCTGCTCCTCGACGGCGATCGGGTCATCGGGGTCGTCACGCAGATCGGGCTGGTCTTCCACGCGGACGCCGTCGTGCTGACGACCGGAACGTTCCTGTCGGGACTGATCCACGTCGGCCTTTCCCATTACGAGGCGGGACGCGCGGGCGATCCGCCCGCGAAGCGGCTGGGCGCCCGTTTGCGCGAACTGGCGCTTCCGGCCGGCCGGCTCAAGACCGGCACGCCTCCCCGGCTCGACGGCCGCACGATCGACTTTTCCGCGCTGGCGGTCCAGCCCGGCGACGTACCGGAACCGGTGTTCTCGTTCCTCGGCCGGCGCGACATGCATCCGGCGCAGCTGCCGTGCTGGGTGACCCATACGAACGAGCGGACGCACGACATCATCCGCAACGGCCTCGACCGGTCGCCGATGTACTCCGGCGTCATCAAGGGCGTGGGCCCGCGCTACTGCCCGTCGATCGAGGACAAGGTCGTGCGCTTCGCGCAGCGCGACAGTCACCAGATCTTCCTGGAGCCGGAAGGTCTCGACACGCACGAGATCTACCCGAACGGAATCTCGACGTCGCTGCCGTTCGATGTCCAGCTCGCGCTGGTGCGGACGATGCGCGGGTGCGAGCGCGCGCACATCCTCCGGCCCGGCTACGCGATCGAGTACGACTACTTCGACCCGCGCGGGTTGCGCGCGACATTGGAAACCAAGGCGCTGCGCGGCCTCTTCTTCGCCGGCCAGATCAACGGGACCACGGGCTACGAAGAGGCGGCGGCGCAGGGCCTGCTCGCCGGTCTCAACGCGGCGCGGTACGCGCGCGGCGAGGAAGGCTGGTGTCCGCGCCGCGACGAAGCCTATCTGGGCGTCCTGGTCGACGACCTCATCACGCGCGGCGTCTCCGAGCCGTACCGGATGTTCACGTCGCGCGCCGAGTACCGGCTGCAGCTGCGCGAGGACAACGCCGACCTGCGGCTGACCGAGCACGGGCGCCGCCTGGGGATCGTGGACGACACGCGCTGGGCGGCGTTCGCCACCAAGCGCGACGCCATCGACGGCGAGCGGCAACGGCTGGCCAAGGTGTTCCTGGGACCGACCAACCTGCCGCAGGACGAGGCCATATCCGTTATCGGACAAGCCTTGGAACGAGAGTATGCGCTCACTGACTTGCTGCGGCGCCCCGGTGTCAGCTACGCGCGGCTGATGACGCTCACGGGCGCCGGGACACCGGTGTCCGACCCGGCCGTCGCCGAACAGGTCGAGACCGCGATCAAGTACGAAGGCTACATCGACCGCCAGCACGACGAGGTCGCGCGGCAGCTCGCGCAGGAGACACTGCGTATTCCTGAGGGTCTCGACTACCGCGACGTGCGCGGCCTGTCGACGGAAGTGCAGCAGAAGCTCGCGGCCGGCCGGCCGGAGACGCTGGGCCAGGCCGCGCGCATCTCGGGCGTGACGCCCGCCGCGATTTCGCTGCTGCTCGTGCATCTCAAGCGCCGCACGGACGCGCCCGTTCCGCCCGCCCGGAGGTCCGCATGAGCGATCCGCTCGGCGCAGGGCATCGCCGCGCTCGACGTCGCCGTCACGCCGGCGCAGCAGGTGCTGCTGCACGCGTACGTGGCGCTGCTCGCGAAGTGGAACAAGACGTACAACCTGACCGCGATCCGCGAACCCGAGCGCATGGTGACGCACCATCTGCTCGACGCGCTCGCGGTGCTGCCGCACCTGCCGCAGCGCGCGGGCCTCTCCGTGCTCGACGTCGGCTCGGGCGGCGGCGTGCCGGGCCTCCCGCTCGCGATCGCGCGACCGGACTGGCGCGTCGTGCTCGTCGACGCGAACCACAAGAAGGTCGCGTTCCTCACGCAGGCGGGCATCGAACTGAAGCTCGTCAATGTCGAGGCGCATGCGCTGCGCGTCGAGGACCTCGTCCCCGCCGCGCCGTTCGACGTCGTCATTTCGCGCGCGTTCTCGGATCTCCCGAGCTTTGTCGCCGCCGCGGCGCGCCATCTCGCCGCCGACGGACTGCTCGTCGCGATGAAAGGCGTGCACCCGGACGAGGAACTCGCGCAGCTTCCCGCCGACGTGACGGTCGTTGCGACGCCGGCGCTCGTCGTGCCGGGGCTCGACGCGGCCCGCCACCTCATCATCATGCAGCGCACGAACGACGCGAGGACCGCTTGACCCGCATCATTGCCGTCGCGAACCAGAAGGGGGGCGTCGGCAAGACCACGACGTCGGTCAATCTCGCCGCGAGCCTGGCCGCGATGAAGCGGCGCGTGCTGCTGGTCGACCTCGATCCGCAGGGCAACGCGACGACCGGCTCGGGTCTCGACAAGCGCGCGCTGTCGCACACCGTCTACCAGGTGCTGCTCGGCGAATGCCGGATCGGACAGGCGCGCGTGACCTCGCCCACGGGCGGCTACGACGTCGTGCCCGCGAACCGCGAGCTCGCGGGCGCCGAGATCGAGTTGGTCGACCTGCCCGAGCGCGAGACGCGCCTGAAGGACGCGCTGTCCGAGGCGCTGCAGCAGATGAAGTCCGCGATCGACGAGGTCGCGTCCGACTACGATTTCATCCTGCTCGACTGTCCCCCGTCGCTGTCGCTGCTGACGCTGAACGGACTCTGCGCCGCGCACTCGGTGCTGATCCCGATGCAATGCGAGTACTACGCGCTCGAGGGACTGTCGGATCTCGTCGAGACGCTGAAGAAGGTGCGCGCGCACCTGAATCCCTCGCTCGAGATCGAGGGCCTGCTGCGCACCATGTACGACCCGCGCAATACGCTCGCGCTGAACGTCACCGCGGAGCTCGAGCGGCACTTCGGCGACAAGCTGTTCCGCACGATCATCCCGCGCAACATCCGGCTCGCCGAGGCGCCGTCCCACGGCATTCCGGCGCTGAAGCTCGAACCGCAATCGAAGGGCGCGTTGGCGTACCTCGCACTGGCCGGCGAGATGCTGCGCCGCGCGGAAACCGGCGGCGACCCCGCGCCCACGCAGGAGAAGACGGCATGATCCGACCGAAGGGACTGGGGCGCGGCCTCGACGCGCTGCTGTCGGGCGGCAACGAAGCGGCGCCGGACAGCGCGCTGCAGACGATCGCGCTCGACCGCATCCGCCCCGGCAAGTACCAGCCGCGCACGCACATGGACGATGCGGCGCTGGAGGAGCTTGCGGCGTCGATCCGCGAGCAGGGGATCATGCAGCCGATCCTCGTGCGTCCCGTCGACGGCGGTCGCTTCGAGATCATCGCCGGCGAACGCCGCTGGCGCGCCGCGCAGCGCGCGGGATTGCGCGACGTGCCCGCGCTCGTACGCAACGTGCCGGACAATCACGCATTGGCGTTGGCGCTGATCGAGAACATCCAGCGCGAGGACCTGAACCCGCTGGAAGAGGCGGTCGGGCTCACGCGCCTCATCGACGAATTCGGGCTGACGCACGAAGCGGCCGCGAAGGCCGTGGGCAAGTCGCGCAGTGCGGTGACGAACCTGCTGCGCATCACGCATCTCGCGAAGCCCGCGCAGGAGTACCTGTCGTCCGGTGCGATGGAAATGGGCCACGCGCGCGCGCTGCTCGCGTTGCCCGCCGCGCAGCAGACCGCGACGGCGGCGCGCGTCGTCAACGGGCGGTTGTCCGTGCGCGAGACCGAGCGCCTCGTCGCGTCGCTCGTCGCGCCCGTGAAGCGCGCGGGCCGCAAGGCGCCGCCCAACGCGGACACCGCACGCCTCGAGACGGAACTCGCGGAAAGGCTCGGCGCCAGCGTGCGCATCGAGCCGGGGCGCAACGGCGCGGGGCGCATCGTCGTCAACTACGCGAGCCTCGACCAGCTCGACGGGATCCTCGCGCGGATACAGTAACGTGGCTGCAGTGACGCAACGCAAGCCCGTCGCGGCGCACCGTGCGCAGAATTCGCGGCGGCACCTACGGAGAAACCTACGATGATCCATCCCCGAAAGCCCGCGCGGCGCGCGGCCCTGGCCGCGGCAGGCGCGTGCCTGGCCGCGACGCTCGCATTCGCCGCCGCACCGCAGGTCGACGGCGAGGTCCGCGGCGTCGACGCGAAGGCGAAGACGGTGACGTTGAAGCATGGCGAGATTCCGAACGCCGGCATGGGACCGATGACCATGTCGTTCCCGGTCAAGGACGCCGCGGCGCTCGCGAAACTGAAGCCCGGCGACAAGGTGAAGTTCACCGCCGAGAAAGTCGGCGACCAGATCGTCGTCACGTCGATCGCACCCGCGAAATAACGCCGGACGCGCGCCCGGGACGCGACGGACGGCGGTCACGGCGGCGCGCGCGGGGTCTGCGCTGCGCGCTGCCGGCGGGCGCCGCCGGACGCGCCGCCGAGTGCCGCAAGCGCGCGCTCGACCTCGGCGAGGCCGATGCTGCCGTCGGCATCGTGCGCGCGAAGCAGTGCAAGCGCGTGCTGGAACGCATCGCGCGCCGGGCCGTGTTGCCCCTGCGTCAGCGCCGCCTCGCCTGCCGCCTGCCACGCTGCGGCTTCGAGCGCGGGCAGCGAATAGGGCGCCGGTACCGATTGCAGCGCGCGCAGTGCCTGGTTCGCCGCGGCCGCGGCGTCCTCGCCTCGGCCCGTGGCGAGAAGCGCATGCGCCCGCTCGATTTCGATCGCGATGGCTTCGGCGTCGCGCGTGGCGAGCATCCCGGCCGGTACGGCCGCGAGCGTGGCGAGCGCCTGGTCCGGGCGACCTTCGGCACGCTCGAGTCGCGCCTGCATGCGCAGGTAAGGCAGCCACGCGCGCGCGTTGCCGGCGTCGCCCAGTACGTCGCGCCGATGCACGACGGCGCGATCCAGCATCCGCCGCGCATCCGCGAAGCGTCCGAGGGCGGTCCAGTTCTCGGCGAGCGCCAGCTCGTGCGCGGCGAGCTGGTTCGAGCGTGGAAATGTCTGCTGCAGGGTCTCGACGTCGGACTCGATTTCCGGCGCGGCGTCCTGGGGCCGGCCCCGGGCCGTCGCGTAGGTGGCCATGAGTTCGCTCGCCGTGACGCGCCAGTTCGCGTCGTACCGCTGCGGTTCGCGCTCGATCGCCGCCTGCACGGTGGCGCGCAGTTCGAGGCCTTCCGCCGTGCGGCCCGTGGCCAGCAGCAGGTTCGCCACTTTCAGACGGGTGAGGAGCGTTTCGCGGTGCGCGTCGCCGTTGACCTTCATCGACAGCGCGAGCGCCTCGCGCAGGCTCGCTTCGGCTTGCGCGAACTGGAGCTGCGCCCGCTGCGCCTCGCCCAGGTCGGCGAGGCTGCCGACCAGCCACGCCGGCGCGGCATCGCCGCGCATTCTCGCCGTCGCGACGGCGGCTCGGAACGACGCTTCCGCCCCGGCGAAATCGCGGGCCTGGAGCCGTGCCTGGCCCGCCAGCCGATGGCACGTGATCAGCGACGCCCGCTGCGGATGGTACTGCGCAAAGAACGCGACCGCGGCGTCGGCAGTGTCGCGCGCGACGGGGAAGCCCTCGAACTTCGCGTAACGCGCGGTCTCCGTCAGCAGGGCGCCGCGGAGGAAAGTGGTCGCCTCGCCGGCGGCGTCGAGCGCCGCGCGGGCTTCGGCGAGCAGTGCGGGAATCTCGGTGCGCTCGGGGCGTTCCTGCAGCGTGGAGACGTAGCCGAGGATCGCATCGGCGCGACCTGGATCACCGGGTCCGTACACGCGGCGCGCAACGTCCACGCTGCGGCGTTGCAGCGCGATGGCCTTGTCGCGCAGGCCGAGCTGGACATACATGTCGGACAGCGTGTTGAGCACCACCATCTCGCTCTCCGGCGCATCCTTTAGCGCCACGCTCACGCGCGCCGCGCCGATGTCGAGCAGCTCGCGCGCCGTCGTCTGCTGCGCCTTGAGCGGGTCGGCCTGCTGGTGTGTGTTGGTCCGGAAGAGATCGAGCATGAAGCCCTGCGCGGCCTGCGCGCGCTGCGCTTCCTTCTTCGCGAGCGCGGCCTGCGCGCTCGCCTCCATCGATCGCGCGCGCGCGACCGACGCCTGCCACATCGCGAGGCCCGCGCCCGACACGATTGCGACGAGCACCGCGGCGGCGGCGCCGACCGTGAGCCGGTTGCGCAGTACGAATTTGCGCAGCCGATACCCCGGGCTGTCCGGCCTCGCGAGCACCGGTTCGCCGCGCATGTGACGCCCGAGATCCTGGGCGAGCGCATCGATCGTCGCGTAGCGCTCGGCCGGGTGCTTCTTGAGCGCCCGGTTGAGGATCGCGTCGAGGTCGCCGCGGAGGGCCTTCCTGGCCAGGGGATCCTCGGCGACGGTGCTGGCGAGCGGCACATCGGCGCCCGTGATCGCCTCTTCGAGCTCGGCGGCGCTGCCGCGCTTCAGGCGATAGGGACGCGCGCCGGCCAATACCTCGTAGGCGACCACGCCGAACGAATAGACATCGCTGGCGGTGCCGAGCGGCTCGCCGCGGATCTGCTCGGGGCTTGCGTAGTCGAGCGTCAGCGCGCGGCCGGCCGCCTGCGTCAGCGCGGTCTCGCGCGTGCTGTCCCCGGCCATGAGCTTGGCGATGCCGAAGTCCAGCAGACGCACGTGTCCGTCGCCGGTCACGAGAAGGTTGCCGGGCTTCAGGTCGCGGTGGAGGACGAGCTGGGCGTGCGCGAAGGCGACCGCGTCGGCGACCTGCAGCAGCAGGCGCAGCCGCGCGTCGATGGGCAGCGCATGCGCCCGGCAGTACCCATCGAGCGGCTGCCCCTCGACATACTCGAGCGCCATGTACGGCCGGCCGCGGGCGTCGACGCCGGCGTCGTAGAGGCGGGCGATGTTGGGATGCTCGAGGGCGGCGAGGATGTCGCGCTCGCGCGCGAAGCGTTCGGCGAGGCTGGGGGCCCAGGTGACGTGCGGAAGCTTGAGCGCAACCTTGCGCTTGAAATTGCCGTCGGTGCGCTGCGCGAGCCACACCTCGCCCATACCGCCCCGACCCAACGGCTGCACGAGCCGGTACGCGCCAACGACGTCGCCGGGCGCGAGCACGCTCGCCGCGGTCTCCGCGGCGACCACCGTGAACGCGGGGGGTCGGTCGAGAAAGTCGGTGGTCCTGCCGGACGCCGCGCGCGCGAGCAGCGTGCGCAGCGTCGGCATCAGCGCGGCGTCGTCGCCGGTGAGTGAGGCGAGCCACGCGTCGCGCTCGGCATCGCCGAGTTCGAACGCCTGATCGAGCAGGCCCGAGAGGCGCTGCAGGGTGGCGGGATCCATGGTCAGCGTGCGGGTGTGGCGCGCATCGGCGTTGCTCCGTGCGGATCGCGTCCGCGCACGACATACGCAATCGCGCGGGAAAACCGGACAGCGGGCGCACCCATGGGGAGCAGGCTCGCGTCCGGTTCGTCAGCGCAGCGCCGCGATCAGGAGCAGCCGCGCCTTCTCCCAGTCGCGCCGCACCGTGCGCTCCGACACGCCCAGCACCTCGCCGATCTCGACCTCCGATAGCCCGCCGAAGTAGCGCATCTCGACGATCCGGGCCAGGCGCGGGTCGGCTTGCGCGAGCACCTGCAGCGCCTCGTGCACCTGCAGCACGTCGTTCTCGGGGGCTGCGACCTCCGCCGCGAGCGCGGTGTCGAGCACGAGGTGGGTGGCCTCGCCGCCGCGGCGCTCGGCGGCGCGGGCGCGCGCGAAGTCGACGATCACCGAACGCATCACGCGCGCCGCGTAAGCGAAGAAGTGATGGCGGTCCGCCACGGGCAAAGCGTCGGCGCCGACCAGCCTGAGATAGCACTCGTGCACCAGTGACGTCGTGTCGAGCAGCGTCATGGACTGGTGCCGGCGCAGCTTGGCGCGGGCGAGACGCCGCAGTTCTTCGTAGAGGAGGCTGTATGCGGCGCCCGCCGCCGCCTTGTCGCCCTCCCGCGCGGACGCGAGCAGCAGCGTGAGCGGCGCGGGCGGGGGGTTGGCGGGCGAGTCGGTGGCCATGGGTGCGATGGCGAGTACCGCAGGTGGATCCGGCAAACGGGGTGAGTCGCCCACTCTAGCGCAGGCATTGCGAGCTGACCACGTCGCGGGTCGCGCCGCAACGCGAATCTTCGCCTCCTGGTCGATGGCCGGTTCGCGCCCGGAACTGCGTACGAGTCGACAAGGGGATGCGGTTGCGTCGGACGCCATGGCGCTGGCAACCCCGGAACCGCGCCGGCCGCGGAGTGCCTTCATCCACTGCAAAGGAAACCACCATGAATGCCCAGTCACGGAACCTGTCGGCGCCGACCCTTCCTCGCCGTGCGGGTACACCGGCCGCGGCCGTCGCCAAGGCTGGCGTTTGCGTCGCGCTTGTCGCGGCGCTCGCATGGATCGCATCCTCGCCGGAAGGCACGCGCCTCCCCGCGACCGTCGCAAAGACGCAGGCGCCGACACCGGCTGGGATGACGATCACCGGTGATCGCGCTGCCGCCCATCGCCAGCAGATCTTCGACGAGCGCCGCGCGCGCTTCGCCGCGCGTACCGACGCGCAGGTTGCCCGCAACGACGTCTCCGCAGTTCAGGCCCCGTAGTCGTCGGCGCCTTCGCGATACCCAGCCCCGAACCTCGAGGAGAACCCGATGAACAACCCGCGCACCCTCGCTTTTGCAGCCGCCTTCGTCCTTGCCGGCGCCGTGCATGCGCACGACTGCACCGGCGGCGCGGACGGCGGCATGGACGCCACCGGCAACCAGTGCAACGAGCCCATCGCCATCGCGTGGCTCGGCAGCGCGCACGCGGCCACGGACGTCGCGCCGGCCCCGTACGCGGAGGGACTCGTGGCCTACGACGCCGGCCACTATGAAGAGGCGCTCGCCCACTTCCGCCGCGCGGCCAAGGCGGGCGACGGGCGCAGCGCCGAGATGCTCGCGCTCATGTTGCGTCTGGGACCGCGGCTGTATCCCCGCGGCGTGCCTGTGGACACGGCCGAGGCAGCGCAATGGGCCGCCGTGGCTGCCGAGTGGCGCGGGCGCCGCGCGGTGGACCCGGCCATGACGACGCGCGCCGAAGCGGCCGTCCCGCACTGAGGAGCGCGTTCCACGCATTCCTCCACCCGGCGCGCGCGCAGGTCGGCGCGCGCCGGGCTTTTCTCGGCACGGTGGCATCGGGCACGACCCCCTCTGACCGGCGCCGAAAATGAAACGGCGGCCCGGAGGCCGCCGTCGGGGGACACGGATTGCCGCGTCAGCCCAGCTGTTTCAGCATCGTGTCGCCGTCGGAGACCTCGTACTTGCCCGGCGCCTCGACGTTGAGCACCTTCACGACGCCGTCGTCGACGAGCATCGAGAAGCGCTGGCAGCGCACGCCCATGCCCTTCGCCGTCAGGTCGAACACGAGGCCCAGCGCCTTCGTGTAGTCGGCGCTGCCGTCGCCCATCATGCGGACCTTGCCGCCGACCTTCTGGTCGCGCGCCCACGCGCCCATCACGAACGGGTCGTTGACCGACATGCAGATGATGTCGGTCACGCCCTTCGCCTTCAGCTTGTCGTAGTTCGCGAGATAGGACGGCACGTGCTTGGCCGAGCAGGTCGGCGTGAACGCGCCGGGCAGGCCGAAGATCACGATCTTCCTGCCACGGGCCAGGTCCTCGACCTTGAACGGGTTCGGGCCGACCGAGCAGCCGTTGCCTTCGACTTCGATGAATTCGGACAGCGTACCGGCGGGCAGCGTGTCGCCAACCTTGATCGTCATGAATGCTCCTGCGGAAAGGGGGTGGGGAAACGGTGGCCGACGGCATCGGGGCCGCGGGCGCTCGCAGCGACGCGAGTCCGCACGGGCCGACTGTGCTGTGCGGCACGAACCCGATAGGATTGCAGGCCGCCGCGACAATTACAACCCCGGTACTTGCGGGGAGACTCGCCGCGGAGGTAGCGTAGCGCCCTTCGCCGCACCCCGTGCCGCAACCGCAAAGGAGTTGTTCATGGCGTCGCGTACCCCGTCCCGTCCCGCTACGCCGCGCCGCGTGCGGCTCCTGATCGCCACCCGCAAGGGCCTCTGGACGCTGACGTCGGACGCGGCGCGCCGGACATGGAAACTCGCGGGTCCGCAGTTCCTGGGCCACATCGTCCATCACGCCGTGCTCGACCCGCGCGACGGGCGCACGATGCTTGCGGCGGCCAAGACCGGGCACCTCGGGCCGACGGTCTTTCGCTCGACCGACAACGGCCGCACCTGGAAGGAAGCGACGACGCCGCCGGCGTTCGCGCCGGACAGCGGGCGCGTCGTCGACCACACGTTCTGGCTGACGCCGGGCCATGCGTCGCAGCCGGGGGTCTGGTGGGCCGGGACGTCGCCGCAGGGCCTTTTCCGGTCCGAGGATGGCGGCGCGACGTGGCAGGGCGTGGCCGGCTTCAACGCCCATCCGCAGCGCAAGGCGTGGTGCGGCGGCGACCAGGACGGCACGCCCGACGGCCCCAAGCTGCACTCGATCCTGATCGACCCGCGCGATGCCCGGCATATGTACATCAGCATGTCGAGTGGCGGGACCTTCGAATCCAACGACGGCGGCGCCGACTGGCACCCGCTGAACCAGGGCGTGCGCGCCGACTTCCAGCCCAACCCCGACCTCGAGTACGGGCACGACTCGCACTGCGTGCGGTTCGCAGCCGGCAACCCGGACCGGCTCTATCAGCAGAATCACTGCGGCCTGTTCCGCCTCGACCGGCCCGCCACGCGGTGGACCGACATCGGGACCGGCATGCCGAAATCGGTCGGCTACGTCGGCTTCCCGATGGTTCCGCATCCGCACGACCCGGACACCGCGTGGATCTTTCCGATGGATGGCGGAACCGTGTGGCCGCGCGTGGCGCCCGGCGGCAAGCCGGCCGCGTACCGGACGCGCGACGGCGGCAAGTCGTGGAAGCGGCAGGCCGACGGCATGCCGAAGGCGCAGGCCTGGTGGACGGTGAAGCGGCAGGCGATGACCGCCGACGCCTACCCGACCGTCGGCGTGTATTTCGGCACGACGTCCGGCGCAGTCTGGGGAACCCGCGACGAAGGCCGCACGTGGCGGTCGCTGGCCGCGCATCTGCCGCACATCTACGCGATCGAGGTCGGCTGACGGCGCGCGGGAATCGCCGGGGCATCCCATGAGCCACGTCTTCGCCGTCGCGATTCCCACGCAGCTTCGCTCCTATACCGACGGCGCGGCGCGCGTCGAGGTCGCCGTGGCCGGCGAGCCGCCACGACTGTCCGGCGTGTTCGCGGCGCTCGACGCCGCGTATCCCGGGATCCGGTTCCGGATGGTCGACGAGGCGGGCCGCGTGCGACCGCATGTCCAGGTGTTCGTCGGCAACGCCATCGAACGCGACCCGGCCGCCGTGCTCGCCGCCGGCGCGCCGATCATGATCGTGGGTGCGCTGTCCGGCGGTTGATGCGAAGGCTTCGCAACAACGGCCGGCGCACGCCGAACGTCCCGATGGCTGTCGAACGCTCGTGCGGCGTTGCGCCGCAACATTCCGTTGCCGGGAGGCGCCGTAATCGGCTAAAATCGACCGGTTAGCTTCATAGCTCGAAGGCCCGAGTGCCCGATGCACAAAAGGCACCAGGCGCGCCCGGATGTACGGCAGCGAGCAGCGCAATGAGCATGGCAATGAGCATCAGGACGAGCGCTGCAATGCAAGCGCCACTCTCGACCCAACCGATCCGCCGGGTTCTGCGCTGGCAGGCGATCGTGACAGCCGGGATGGCGGCCGTGGCATGGTTCTGGGCCGGGGGACATGCGGCGCTGTCGGCCGTGCTTGGGGGGATCGTCAACATCACGGCCGTCGTCGTCTACGCGGTCGTGCTGGGTGCCTCGAATCCGACGTCGGCCGGTGGGACCGTGGCTGCCGTGTTCCGGGCCGAGGCAGGCAAGATCCTCGTGATCATCGCGCAGCTCTGGCTGGTCCTGACGACCTACCGGGACCTCGTGCCGGCAGCCTTCTTCGCCGCGTTCGTGATCACCGTACTGCTGTTCCGCTTGGCCCTGCTCGACCGCGACTGACCCAAACACTTCCCCCCGCACCCGACGACTCCCATGGCGGCCAGCTACCAATCTCCCTCCGAGTACATCTCGCACCACCTGACCTTCATGGTCAAGCAGGTGGGCCCGACGAGCTTCTGGAGCATCAACTTCGACACCGTCGTGATGTCGCTGCTGCTCGGATTCATCGGGCTGGGCTTCATCTGGCTCGTCACCCGCAAGGCGACGTCGGGCGTGCCGTCGAAGACGCAGGCGTTCGTGGAACTGTGCGTGGGGTTCGTCAACGACCAGGTGAAGGGCATCTACCACGGCGAGAGCCTGTGGGTCGCGCCGATCGCGCTGACGGTGTTCGTCTGGGTCGTCCTGATGAACTCGATGGACTTCCTGCCGGTGGACATCGTGGCGGCGGGCCTCGGTGCGGTGGGACTGCACAACTGGCGCGTCGTGCCGACCGCCGACATCAACACGACGTTCGCGCTGGCGCTGACCGTGTTCGCGCTGATGATCATCTACGGCATCAAGGCCAAGGGCCTGGGCGGCTGGACGAAGGAACTCTTCGTCGCCCCCTTCGGCAACCATTTCCTGCTGTGGCCGTTCAACTTCCTGTTCCAGCTGGTCGAGTTCATCTCGAAGCCGCTGTCGCACAGCCTGCGGCTGTTCGGCAACATCTACGCGGGCGAGATCATCTTCCTGCTGCTGGGCATGTGGGCGGCCAGTGGCCTGGTCGGCACGATCTTCAGCGGCGTGCTGAACCTGGGCTGGGCGATCTTCCACATCCTGATCGTGCTGCTGCAGGCGTACATCTTCATGATGCTCACCGTCGTGTACATCGCGATGGGCGAAGAGCATCACTGACCGGTTTCGCATCGCAACCCAAGAAGTATCCGCTCACCCTCGTTTTCGTCTCACCTATCCGCGACTGAAAGGAAAGCAACATGGAAAACGTTCAATTGCTGGCGATGATCCAATCCAGCACGGCCATCGGGATCGGTCTCATCATCGGCTTGGGCGCGCTCGGCGCGTGCGTCGGCGTGGGGATCATGTGCTCGCGCTTCCTGGAAGGCGCCGCGCGCCAGCCGGAACTCATGCCGCAACTGCAGGCGAAGGTGTTCCTGCTGCTCGGCCTGATCGATGCGTCGTTCATCATCGGCGTCGGCCTCGCGATGTTCTTCGCGTTCGCCAACCCGCTGCTCTCCGTCGTCCCCAAGTAAGGGTCCGGTAGCCATCCGACCTTTCCCGACCAAGGGGCAGTCATGAATTTCAATCTGACGCTGATCATGCAGGCCGTGGCATTCACGGCCTTCATCTGGTTCTGCGCCCGCTTCATCTGGCCGCCGCTCATGCGCGCGATCGAGACGCGCCAGAAGCAGATCGCCGACGGCCTGGCCGCCGGCGAGCAGGGCCGCAAGGATCTCGCCAACGCGGAGAAGCGCGACGCGCAGATGCTGGCCGAAGCCAAGTCGCGGTCGGCGGAGATCGTCGCGGTCGGCGAGAAGTTCAAGGCCGAGACGATCGAGCAGGCGAAGATCGAAGCCAAGGCCGAGGCCGACCGCATCATCGTCGCCGCCAAGGCCGAGATCCAGCAGGAGGTCGCACGCGCGAAGGAGCAGTTGCGCGATGCCGTGGCCGACCTGGCGGTCGCCGGTGCGGCGCAGATCCTCAAGAAGGATGTCGACGTGAAGCTGCACGCGGAAATGCTCGCGAAGCTGAAAGCCCAGCTCTAAGACGCAACGCAGGCAAAGCGACCATGGCCGAACTCACCACCATCGCCCGTCCGTACGCCGAAGCGGCGTTCTCGCTCGCGCGCGAGCAGAACGCGCTGCCCGTCTGGTCGCGGATGCTCAAGCTCGCAAGCGCCGTCGTCGCGGATCCGCGCGTCGCCGAGGCGCTCGACAATCCGAAGCTCGACGCGGCCGCGAAGCAATCGCTGCTGCTGTCGATCTGCGGCGACGAACTCAACGCCGACGGTCGCAATTTCATCGGCGTGCTGCTCGACGCCGACCGGATCGCGCTCACCCCGGCGATCGAGGCGCTGTTCGAGACGTTGAAGGACGAGGCGGACGGCGTGGCGAAGGCGACGATCGAGACGGCGTTCCCGCTGTCCGACGCCGAACGGGCCGAGCTGCTGACGGCGCTGGAGCACCGGTTCGGCCGCAGGATCGAGGCGACGGTGTCCGTGAAGCCCGAGCTCATCGGCGGCGCGCGCGTCACCGTCGGCGACAACGTGATCGACGCCACCGTGGCCGAGCAGCTCCGCGCGATGGCAGTGCAGCTGCGGGCATGAGCGACTTGGTGAACTGCGCTGTGGACCTCTTGCTGAACAATTCGCACCACACCGTCGTCCCCGCGCAGGCGGGGACCCAGCGACTCTTGCAGCGAACGCCTCTGGGTCCCCGCCTCCGCGGGGACGACGATGACTTGATTCGCGGCGCCGGGCCCTACACGCGCGATCGATAAATTCGAGGAAATCATGCAACTCAACCCGTCCGAAATCAGCGAACTGATCAAGAGCAAGATCCAGCACCTGGACACTGCGGCGGAAGTCCGCACGCAGGGCACGGTGGTGTCGATCTCCGACGGCATCTGCCGCGTCCACGGCCTGTCGTCCGCGATGCAGGGCGAGATGCTCGAGTTCCCGAACAACACGTTCGGACTCGCGTTGAACCTCGAGCGCGACTCGGTCGGCGCGGTGATCCTGGGACCCTACGAGAAGATCAAGGAAGGCGATACCGTCAAGTGCACGGGCCGCATTCTCGACGTGCCGGTCGGACCGGAACTCATCGGCCGCGTGGTCGATTCGCTCGGCCGTCCGATCGACGGCAAGGGTCCGGTCAACGCCAAGATGCGCGACGTCATCGAGAAGGTCGCGCCGGGCGTGATCGAGCGGCAGAAGGTGTCGCAGCCGGTGCAGACCGGCCTGAAGTCGATCGACGCGATGGTGCCGATCGGCCGCGGCCAGCGCGAACTCATCATCGGCGACCGCCAGACCGGCAAGACCGCGGTGGCGATCGACGCGATCATCAACCAGAAGGGCAAGGACCTGATCTGCGTGTACGTCGCGATCGGGCAGAAGGCCTCGTCGATCAAGAACGTCGTGACCAAGCTCACCGAGTACGGTGCGATGGACTACACGATCGTCGTCGCCGCCTCGGCGTCGGAATCGGCCGCGCTGCAGTACATCGCGCCGTACTCCGGCTGCACGATGGGCGAGTACTTCCGCGACCGCGGGCAGGACGCGCTGATCATTTACGACGACTTGACCAAGCAGGCGTGGGCGTACCGCCAGGTGTCGCTGCTGCTGCGCCGTCCGCCGGGCCGCGAAGCGTATCCGGGCGACGTGTTCTACCTGCACTCGCGCCTTCTCGAGCGCGCCGCGCGCGTGAACGCCGACTACGTCGAGAAGTTCACGAAGGGCGAGGTCAAGGGCAAGACCGGCTCGCTGACGGCGCTGCCGATCATCGAGACGCAGGCGGGCGACGTCACGGCGTTCGTGCCGACCAACGTGATCTCGATCACCGACGGCCAGATCTTCCTCGAGACCGACCTCTTCAACTCCGGCGTGCGCCCCGCGATCAACGCGGGCATCTCGGTGTCGCGCGTCGGCGGCGACGCCCAGACGAAGGTCATCAAGAAGCTGGGCGGCGGCGTGCGCCTGTCGCTCGCGCAATACCGGGAACTCGCGGCGTTCGCGCAGTTCGCGTCCGACCTGGACGAAGCCACCCGCAAGCAGCTCGACCGCGGCCGCCTCGTCACGGAACTCATGAAGCAGCCGCAGTACTCGCCGCTGTCGGTGGCCGACCAGGCGCTGACGCTGTTCTCGGTGAACAAGGGCTACTACGACGACGTGCCGGTCGAAAAGGCGCTTGCGTTCGAATCCGCGCTGCGCCAGTTCATGAAGGGCAAGTATCCGGCGATCGTCGACAAGATCACGCAGACGCACGAGCTCACCGCCGACGACGAGAAGGCACTGTCCGCGGCGATCGAGGACTTCAAGAAGACGGGCACGTACTGAACCGTCGCCCCCGCGAAGGCGGGGGTCCAGCGACTTTCAACGACGCTGGGTTCCCGCCTGCGCGGGAACGACGAAGTTGAGCAGCCGAACTGTGGAACCTTAGAAGATGGCCGGCTCGAAAGAAATCCGCAACAAGATCAAGAGCGTGCAGAGCACGCGCAAGATCACGAAGGCGATGGAGATGGTCTCGGCCTCGAAGATGAAGAAGGCCCAGGACCGCATGCGCGCGTCGCGCCCGTACGTCGAGAAGCTGTTCAACATCGTGCTGCACGTGGCGAAGGCGAACACCGAGTATCGCCATCCGTTCCTGGTGCCGCGCGAGAACGTGAAGCGCGTCGGCGCCATCGTCGTCACGACCGACAAGGGCCTGTGCGGCGGCCTCAACACGAACATCCTGCGGCTGGTGCTGCAGGCGCACAAGGAATGGAAGGCGAAGGGCATCGAAGTCGACTACGTCGCGATCGGCAGCCGGGGCTTGGGCTTCCTGCAGCGGATGGGTGGCCACGTGGTGGCGAGTGCCGTGCAGCTGGGCGACCGGCCGCACCTCGACCGGATGGTCGGACCGGTGAAGACGCTGATCGACGAGTACATGGGCAACCGCGTCGACGAAGTGCACGTGTTCTACACGAACTTCGTCAACACGATGAAGCAGGAACCGCGGCACGGCCGGATCATCCCGATCCCGCACCAGTTCCGGACGGCGACCGGCGAAGTGCGGACGGCGGAGATCTCCGACGGCACGTGGGACTACATCTACGAGCCCGACGCGCGGACGCTGCTCGACGGCATGATGCGGCGCTACCTCGAGGCGATCGTCTACCAGATGGTCAACGAGAACATGGCGTCCGAGCAGTCGGCGCGCATGGTCGCGATGAAGGCCGCGTCGGACAACGCGGGCAAGATCATCAGCGAACTGCAGCTCATCTACAACAAGACGCGGCAGGCGGCGATCACGAAGGAACTCTCGGAGATCGTCGGCGGCGCGGCGGCGGTGTAGGGAATTTCGATCCACAAAGAGACGCTCAAGACGCAGGGAAGTTCGAACAGGCCCGTGCTTTCCTCTGTGCCTTGGCGTCTCCTGTGAACACGTTTTGAATTGAATCCAAGGACAGCCCCATGAACCAGGGAACCATTGTTCAGTGCATCGGCGCGGTCGTCGACGTGGAGTTTCCGCGCGACCAGATCCCCGAGATCTACGACGCGTTGAAGCTGGACGAGATCGGCTTGACGCTCGAAGTGCAGCAGCAGCTGGGCGACGGCGTCGTGCGCACGATCGCGCTCGGCAGCTCCGACGGCCTGCGCCGCGGCATGGTCGTCGCCAACACCAAGGCGCCGATCACGGTGCCGGTCGGCGTCGAGACGCTCGGCCGGATCATGGACGTGCTGGGCCGGCCCATCGACGAGCGCGGGCCGGTGAACGCCGCGAAGTCGATGTCGATCCACCGCGCGGCGCCGGCGTACGAGGAACTGTCCCCCTCGACCGAGCTGCTCGAAACCGGAATCAAGGTCATCGACCTCGTCTGCCCGTTCGCGAAGGGCGGCAAGATCGGCCTCTTCGGCGGCGCCGGCGTGGGCAAGACGGTCACGATGATGGAGCTCATCAACAACATCGCGTCCGCGCACTCGGGCCTGTCGGTGTTCGCGGGCGTCGGCGAGCGCACGCGCGAAGGCAACGACTTCTATCACGAGATGATCGACTCCGGCGTCGTCGACAAGGTCGACCTGTCGAAGTCGAAGGTGTCGATGGTGTACGGCCAGATGAACGAGCCGCCGGGCAACCGCCTGCGCGTCGCGCTGACCGGCCTCACGATCGCCGAGTCGTTCCGCGACGAGGGCCGCGACGTGCTGTTCTTCGTCGACAACATCTACCGCTTCACGCTGGCCGGCACCGAAGTGTCCGCGCTGCTCGGACGGATGCCGTCCGCCGTGGGCTACCAGCCCACGCTGGCCGAGGAAATGGGCCGGCTGCAGGAGCGGATCACGTCGACCAAGACCGGCTCGATCACGTCGATCCAGGCCGTGTACGTGCCGGCGGACGACTTGACCGACCCGTCGCCCGCGACGACCTTCGGCCACCTCGACGCCACCGTCGTGCTGTCGCGCGACATCGCGTCGCTCGGCATCTACCCGTCGGTCGACCCGCTCGATTCGACGTCGCGCCAGATCGATCCGCACGTCATCGGCGAAGAGCACTACAACTGCACGCGCAATGTCCAGCAGACGCTGCAACGCTACAAGGAACTGCGCGACATCATCGCGATCCTCGGCATGGACGAACTGTCGCCCGACGACAAGCTGGCCGTGGCGCGCGCGCGCAAGATCCAGCGTTTCCTGTCGCAGCCGTTCACCGTGGCGGAAGTGTTCACGGGCTCGCCGGGCAAGTACGTGCCGCTGAAGGAGACGATCAAGGGCTTCAACATGATCGTCAACGGCGAGTGCGATCACCTGCCCGAGCAGGCGTTCTACATGGTGGGAACGATCGAAGAGGCATTCGAGAAAGCCAAGACGCTGCAGTAGCGTCAGGCGCAGGCGTGTGCCCGCGTGTCCAACGGAGTTGGGCACGCGGCGGGGGTCCGACGTGCAATCGCGTTGGAGCGTCGGCGGTGAAGCGGTCGCGTGTCTGGCGCAGTTCGGCGCGCCGACGTTCAACGCAACTGCGCGTCGTTGCGCGAGGGTGGTGTAGTACTTCGTAACTTTCAGTTCCTGGGATTGGTGGGGAATCATGGCCAATACGATCCACGTCGACGTCGTAAGCGCGGAAGAGCAGATCTACTCCGGCGAAGCGGAATTCGTCGTGCTGCCCGGCATCGAGGGCGAACTCGGCGTGTATCCGCGGCACACGCCGCTCTTCACGCAGATTCGCCCGGGCGCCGTGCGCATCAAGGTTGCCCGACAAGGCGCAGGAGGAGTTCGTGTTCGTGCAGGGCGGCTTCCTCGAGGTCCAGCCGAACAAGGTGACCGTGCTGGCCGACACCGCGATCCGCGCGCACGACCTCGACGAGGCGAAGGCGCTGGAAGCGAAGAAGCGCGCCGAGGAAGCGATGGCCAACCAGGACTCGGAGGAGAACATGGCGGCCGCCCAGGCGGAGCTCTCGTCGGCGCTCGCGCAGATCGAGGCGATTCGCAAGATGCGCAATCGGGCAGGCTGACGCCAGGCGGCCCGTCCGCAACGAAGGAGCGGCCCCCAGGGGCCGCTTTTCTTTGCGCCTGTTGCCGCGCTGGCGACGAACCGGCCGCGGCGCGTCACCTCCCGGGCTTCGAATCCGCCCCGTGCGGCGTCGCGGGTCACGCGGAAGCGTGCGCACGGTACCGGTAGATCGACGGGTATCGACCGGCGCGCCAGTCTCGTCGCCAATGGGCCGGCCGTCGCCGGGAAGCGGACCGCGGCTAATGGCCCGGCTTGCACCCGGCGCCGCCGCACCGGAAGCCGTTGGCGGCGACGACCGTGCCGGACTTCGGCACGAACTCGCCGCAATTGACGCAGCGCACGAGTTTTGCTTCTGGTTCCTGCGCACCGCCTTCCGGCGGCGGCGGCGTCCGATGACGCGCGGTCCGATCCGGCCCGTTTCAGCAGATTCCGGACGAACAAGACCGCAATGACGATAATGGCAAGCAGCAGCGCGAGTTTGAGCATGGCGTCCCCGTGAGGGCGGGCGTTGGCGTACGGACACGAGCCGACCTCTTGCTGACCGTATCACAATGCAGTTCGAACGCCACAAACCCGCCGCGCGCGGCGGTACGCGATGCAACGGGCGTCGGGTGGGCGAGGGTCGCCGGCCGCGAAGAAGACATGGGGGAGCAGTCGTGATGCGAAAGTTGATCGTGGGACTGATGGCGGCCTTTGCGGCCGCGACCGTGGCGGCGCAGGCCGAACTCACCTTTGCCGTGACCGAGGGCGTCACTTACCAGGCAACGCCGAAGGAGATCCGCGACAAGTTCACGCCGCTCGCGGAAGTGATCGGCAAGGCGCTGGGACGCCGGGTCAGGATCGTGCTGGTGCCGTCCTATGTCGACGTGCGCCAGGGTCTTGCCAAACAGGAGTACGACCTCGCCTTCATCCATCCCGCCCATGTCTCGATGGCGGAGATCAAGGCCGGCCGGTACAAGGCGGTCGCGTGGACGACGGGCTTCACCGAGTACACGGTGTCGCTGATGGTGCCGGGCAGCACCGCGATCAAGGCGATGGACGACCTCAAGGGCCGCACGCTCGTGACGCCGGACCCGGACTCGATCACCGCGGTGATGGTGCGGGCGATGTTCCGCGCGGAGAAGCTCACGCCCACGTCCGAGCGCGAGCCGTCGCCCGCGACGGTTCGCGTCATCACGACGCGCTACCAGGACGCCGTACCGTTCTACATCGAGAACGGCTTTGCGCAGGCCGGCGCGACGGCCGCCAACGCGGTCGTCAAGTCGTGGACCGAAAAGGGCGGCAAGGTGCTGATGCGGTCGAAGCCGGTCCCGATCAAGCAGCTCATCGTGTCGAGCAAGCTGCCCGCCGACGACCAGCAGCGCATCCGCGATGCGCTGCTGACGCTGCGCGACTCCAAGCCCGGACGCGACGCGCTCGACGCGGTCGGCTACAAGGGTTTCGTCGCACCCAACCCGGAGGTCGAAACTTCCACGATCGCCTGGCTCGGCCTGTAACCCGCATTGACTTGAAGCCCCTCGCATTGGGGACCCGGGCTCCGGTGGATGAGTTTTCCACAGGATTTTGCTTGGCTATCTGAGACAGTAAGCGCTCGCTAACTTGTCTCGGTGGCCGATTGCATCGCGGGACGCGACGAGGCTGCCGGAGCGATCGGCGGCGGATCGGGCGCGACCGGCGTGATCCGACCGGGGGCCGGTCCTGGAGGTCCCGGGCCCGCGACCGGCGATTCGCGCGCACCGCTCTTCCTGTGCGCGTGCCGCCATGACGCATTGCGCCAACTCAATCCGGGCGAACGCGTGCCGATGCTATTATATTGCACCGCACAAAATCCGATTCCCCGGGGTTCCGCCATGGCCGACATCCACCGCACCATCGATCGCTCGATCAAGATCTCACGTTCGGTCGCCGACCTGATGCAGCGGCGCGTGCGAACCGCCAACGAGCGCTTCGCCGAGTCGATGCGCACGGCCTACGCGAACAAGACCGCGGGCCAGGGCGCGCCCAAGACGCCGTACGAGTATTGGCGCCAATGGGGCGAATACGCGATCGACGCCACGCAACGGTCGGCGCTGTTCTGGGACACGCTGCGCCAACGCGGCAACCAGTGGCTCGAGCACGAGGCGGCCGGCAAGCCGCCGGTGCTGAAGTACAAATACGAAATGATCGCCGATGCGCGTCACTACGAGCGCCCGGCCAACTACGCGCTGGTGCGGATCATCCCGCCCAAGGGCGTCGAGATCGATCCCGCCAAGCGGCCGTTCGTGATCGTCGATCCGCGCGCCGGCCACGGTCCGGGGATCGGCGGCTTCAAGGAAGAGTCGGAAGTCGGCGTCGCGTTGTCGGCCGGGCATCCGGTCTACTTCGTGATCTTCTTCCCGGACCCGATGCCGGGCCAGACGCTGGCCGACATCACCGACGCGGAAGCGGAATTCATCCGCATCGTCGTCGAGCGGCACCCGCACAGCCAGAAGCCGGTGATCGTCGGCAACTGCCAGGGTGGCTGGGCGGTGATGATGCTGGCCGCCGCGCGGCCGGACATCGCGGGCCCGCTGGTGATCAACGGCGCGCCGATGTCCTACTGGTCGGGCAACGACGGCGATTCGCCGATGCGCTACACGGGCGGCCTGCTCGGCGGCGCCTGGCTGTCGCTGTTCGCGGCCGACCTGGGCGCCGGCAAGTTCGACGGCGCGCACCTCGTCAAGAATTTCGAGAACCTGAACCCCGCCAACACGCTGTGGGGCAAGTGGTACCACCTGTACGCGAACATCGACCACGAGCCCGAGCGTTTCCTCGAGTTCGAGCGCTGGTGGGGCGGCTTCTACCTCTTCAACGAGGAGGAGATCCGCTGGATCGTCAACAACCTCTTCGTCGGCAACAAGCTCTCGTCGGGCGAGGCGCGCTTGGGACCCGGCCGCTACTTCGACCTGAAATCGATCAAGCAGCCGATCATCGTGTTCGCCTCGATGGGCGACAACATCACGCCGCCGCAGCAGGCGTTCAACTGGATCGCCGACGTCTACTCGTCGTCGGAGGAGATCAAGGCGAACGGCCAGACGATCGTCGGCCTCCTGCACGAGGACATCGGCCACCTCGGCATCTTCGTGTCGGGCCAGGTGGCGAAGAAGGAGCACGCGCAGATCGTCGAGGTGCTGAAGTACATCCAGCAGCTCCCGCCGGGGCTCTACGGCATGCACATCGAGGAGCACCACGACAAGCACGGCGAGGTGTCCTACGAGGTGACGCTGCGCGAGCGCAAGGTCGAGGACCTGCGCACGCTCGGCAAGAACGACCGCGTCGACGAGAAGCCGTTCCAGGCCGTGGCCGCGTTGTCGGAACTCTCCGAGCGCGCGTACTCGCTGCTGGTGCGGCCGTTCGTGAAGGAGGCCGTGCCCGAGTGGTTCGCGAAGGCGCTGCGCGATTTCCATCCGCTGCGCGTGCAGTACTGGGCGCTGTCGGACAAGAATCCGTTCCTGTGGCCGCTGCCGCATCTGGCCGCGCTCGCCAAGGGCAACCGCCGCACGCGCGCGGTCGACAGCGACCTCGTGCGCGCCGAGAAATTCGCGTCGAATTCGATCATCGCGTTGCTCGACCTCTACCGCGACGTGCGCGACGCCGCGTCGGAAGCCGCGTTCTTCGAGGTCTACGGCAACATGCTGTCGCTGCAGATGGCCGACGAGCGCGAGGAGATGCGGCGCAAGGGCAAGTTCGACCCGCGCTCGATCGCGGCCGTTCGCGAGGTGCTCGACACGATCGAGGAGGGCAGCGCCGTCGAGGGGCTGGCGCGCATCGCGATGCTGATCAGCAAGGCCGGCAGCGGTCATCGCCGCCTGACGCGAGATGCAGAAGACGCGCGAGATCCTGTCGCCGGAAGGCGAGATCGCCCACCTGTCCGAGGACGAGCGCCGCCGCCTGCTGCAGGAGGAGACGATCGTCGTCGAGTTCGAGCCGGAGCGCGCGAAGCGTTCGCTGCCGAAGCTCCTGCGGACCGCCGCGGATCGCCGCCGCGCGCACGCGCTGCTCGACTGGACCGAGGAACACCTGGCCCTCGAGGACGGGCAGCGGCGGCTGTCGGCGGAACTGCGTTCGCTGCTCCCGCTGGCGGGCGCCCGCAACGCGACGCTCGCCGCGCCGCGAAAGCCGAAGCGTGGCGCGAAGACGGTCGCGAAGCCCGCCACCAGGCGTGTTGCTGCCGCGGCGCGCCCCCGCGCACGTGCGCGGGCCTGAAGGTTCGCACATGCAGCAGTACACCAACCGCACGTTCGACGAGATCGAGATCGGCGCGTCCGACGAGATCACGCGCAAGCTCACGGCCACCGAAGTCGAGTCGCTGTCGCTCGTCGCCGGCGACGTCGAGGCGTTCCATCTCGACCTGACCGAGGGCGCCATCGCGGACGAAGCGTCCGCGCCGTCCGCCGCGGCGATCGCGCTGGTCGCCGCGCTGCTGAACCGGCGCCTCCCCGGACCCGGCAGCGCGATCGTCGGCACGCGCTTCCGGTACACCGGACGCGTGCGCGTGGGCGACGTCGTGACCGCGCGCGTCACCGCGCGCACGAAGGTGTCCGAAGGACGCCTGATCGACTTCGAGTGTTCGGTGGTGAACGGCGAGGGCAGCGTGCTGGTGGAAGGGGTCGCGACGGTCGCGGCGCCGGGCATCCGCATCGCGTACAGCGACATCGCCACGCCCGAGGTGATCCTGCGCCGCAACGACGGGCTCGCGCGACTCCTGAAGCGCTGCGAAGGCCTGCCGCCCGTCGCCTGCGCGATCGTGCATCCGTGCGACCGCGACTCGCTCGGCGGTGCGATGGAGGCCGCCGCGCGCGGCCTGATCCGGCCGGTGCTGGTCGGTCCGGAGGACAAGATCCGCGCGGTGGCCGACGCGGCGGACATCGACCTCATGGGCGCGCGCATCGTGTCGACGCCGCACAGCCACGCGGCAGCCGACCTCGCCGTGGCGATGGCGCGTGCGGGCGAAGTCGAATCGCTGATGAAGGGCAGCCTCCACACGGACGAGCTGATGGAGGCGGTGGTGCCGGCAGCACAGGCCTGCGCACCGGGCGCCGCATCAGCCACGTGTTCATCATGGACGTGCCCGCGTATCCGCGGATGCTGCTCATCACCGACGCGGCGATCAACATCTCGCCGGATCTCGAAGCCAAGGCCGACATCTGCCGCAATGCGATCGACCTCGCGAGGATCCTCGGCGTGGCGAGGCCGAAGGTCGCGATCCTGTCGGCGGTCGAGACCGTCAATCCCAAGATCGAATCGACGCTGCACGCGGCGGCGCTGTGCAAGATGGCCGACCGCGGCCAGATCGAAGGCGGCGACCTCGACGGTCCGCTGGCGTTCGACAACGCGATCTCGGTCGAGGCGGCGCGCACCAAGCACATCGTGTCGACGGTGGCCGGATTGGCGGACATCCTGCTCGTGCCCGACCTCGAGTCGGGCAACATGATCGCCAAGCAGCTGACCTACCTCGCCGGCGCCGACGGCGCGGGCATCGTGCTCGGCACGCGCGTGCCGATCGTGCTGACCTCGCGCGCCGACAATGTGCGCACGCGGCTCGCGTCCGCCGCGGTGATGATGCTGGTCGCGCACGATCGCCGCGCGAAGCTGATGCCGCGCGAATAGCGCTCCGCGCCTCCCGGATGCCCATGGCCGACGCCGTCCTCGTCCTCAACGCCGGATCGTCGAGCCTCAAGTTCTCGCTGTACGAGCTCGCCGACGGAGCGCCGCTGCTGCTGCAGCGGGGCCAGCTCGAAGGCCTGGCGACGAACAGCCGCTTCGTCGCCGAGACAGGCGACGGAACGAAGTTCGCCGAGCACAACTGGTACCGGCCGCTCGGCCACGACGGCGCGATGACGTACCTCGTCTCGCACCTGAAGCAGACGCTTGCCGCATTCACGCTGCGCGCGGTCGGACACCGCGTCGTGCACGGCGGCACGCGCTACACGCAGCCGGTGCGGGTCGACGCGGCGGTGGCCGCGTACCTCGCCACCCTCGTGCCGCTCGCGCCGCTGCACCAGCCGCACAACCTGGCGCCGATCCGCGCGCTGCTCGCGAATTCGCCGGGGATGGTGCAGGTCGCGTGCTTCGACACGTCGTTCCACCGGACGCAGCCGGAGGTCGCGCAGGCGTTCGCATTGCCGCCGGAGATCACCGACCGCGGCGTGCGCCGCTACGGCTTCCACGGCCTCTCGTACGAATACATCGCAGGGGTGCTGCCCGGTGTCGACGCCGCCGCCGCGCGCGGCCGCACGGTGGTCGCGCATCTCGGCAACGGCGCGTCGATGTGCGCGCTGCAGGGCGGCCGCAGCGTCGCGTCGACGATGGGATTCACGGCGGTGGACGGCCTGATGATGGGGACCCGCACGGGGGCGCTCGACCCGGGCGTCGTGCTGTACCTGCTGGACGAACTGCGCATGGACGCGCGCGCGATCGAGGCACTGCTCTACCAGAAGTCCGGACTGCTCGGCGTGTCCGGCGTGTCGAGCGACATGCGTACGCTGCTCGAAAGCGACGATCCGCGCGCCGCGTTCGCGATCGAGCTCTTCTGCTACCGGATCGCCCGCGAACTGGGTTCGCTGGCGGCGGTGCTGGGCGGCCTCGACGCGATGGTGTTCACCGGCGGCATCGGCGAGCACGCGGCGCCCGTGCGCGCGAAGATCCTGGACGCCGCGCGGTGGCTCGGATTCGCGCTCGACGCGCAAGCCAATGCTGCCGACGGACCGCGCATCTCGACGCAGGCATCGCTCCCCGCGTGGGTCATCGGTACCAACGAGGAGCTGATGATCGCGCGCCACACGCAAGCCCTTCTGGAGGCCTGACCATGGTTACCGTCGACACCCCGGTGCTCGCGAACAAGCGCGCGCTGGTCATCGGCATCGCCAACGAACACTCGATCGCCTACGGCTGCGCCAATGCGTTGCGCAAGCTGGGCGCGAGCCTTGCGCTGACGTATCTCAACGACAAGGCCAGGCCGCACGTCGAACCGCTCGCGCGCGAGCTTGGCGCGGAGTTGCTGTTGCCGCTCGACGTCGCGGTGCCCGGCCAGCTCGAGGCCGTGTTCGCGGAAGTCGCCGCGCGGTGGGGCCGACTCGACATCCTCGTGCATTCGATCGCGTTCGCGCCGAAGGCGGACCTGCAGGGCGGGCTGCTCGACTGCTCGGCGAACGGTTTCGCGCAGGCAATGGACGTGTCGTGCCATTCGTTCATCCGGATGGCGAAGCTTGCGGCGCCGCTGATGACCGGGGGCGGATCGATGTTCGCGATGAGCTATCACGGCGCCAACAAGGTCGTGCCCAACTACAACGTGATGGGACCGGTGAAGGCGGCGCTCGAAGCGTCGTGCCGCTACCTGGCCTATGAATTGGGCGGGCAAGGCATCCGCGTGCATGCGATCTCGCCCGGGCCGCTCAAGACCCGCGCGGCGGGGGGTCTCAAGGACTTCGACCTCCTGCTCAACGAGGCGAGCGAGCGCGCGCCGGGCCAGGAGGTGGTCGACATCGACGACGTCGGCTACACGGTCGCCTATCTCGCGACGCCCTATGCGCGGCGGCTCACCGGCTCCACCGTCTACGTCGACGCCGGGCTTAACATCATGGGTTGACGGGTGGCGTCCTCGCCACCCCCGACGGAGGTGGTGCATGGACGCGACCCGGATCGAGAAGGATGCGCTGGGCGAGGTGCCGGTGCCGGCGCACCGGCTGTGGGGCGCGCAGACGCAGCGCTCGATCGACAACTTTCCCATCGGCGTCGCGCGCTTCGCGTTCGGCCGGCCCGTCGTGCGCGCGTTCGGCCTCGTCAAGCAGGCCGCCGCGCGTGCGAACGCGGAGTTGGGCGCGCTGCCCGCGGAGACCGCGGACCTCATCGAGCGCGCCGCGCAGGAAGTGATCGACGGCGCGTGGGACGCCGAATTCCCGCTCGTCGTGTTCCAGACCGGCTCGGGCACGCAGTCGAACATGAACGCCAACGAGGTGATCGCCAACCGCGCGATCCAGCTGGCCGGCGGCACGGTCGGCAGCAAGGCGCCCGTGCATCCGAACGACCACGTGAACCGCAGCCAGTCGTCCAACGACGCGTTCCCGGCGGTCATGCACATCGCGACGGTCGAAGAGATCGACCGCGCACTGCTGCCGGCCATCGGGCAGTTGCGCGCGACGCTCGACGAGAAGGCGCGCCGTTACGCGGGCGTCGTGATGCTCGGCCGCACGCATCTGCAGGATGCGACGCCGGTGACGCTGGGCCAGGTGATCTCCGGCTGGGCCGCGCAGCTCGACGACGCGCTGCGCTACCTGCACTTCGCGCGCGACGCGCTGTATCCGCTGGCGCTCGGCGGCACGGCGGTCGGCACCGGGCATCAACGCGCCCGCGCGGTTCGGCGCGCTCGTCGCGCGACCACATCGCGAAGGCGACCGGCAAGCCGTTCGTGTCGCGCCGGCAACAAGTTCGCGGCGCTGTCCGCGCACGACGCGATGGTGAACGCGAGCGCGGCGCTGCGCACACTTGCCGGGCATCGCGATGAAGATCGCCAACGACGTGCGCCTGTACGCGAGCGGCCCGCGCGCCGGCTTCGGCGAGATCACGATTCCCGACAACGAGCCCGGCTCGTCGATCATGCCCGGCAAGATCAACCCGACGCAGAGCGAGGCGCTGACGATGGTCGCCGTGCAGGTGTTCGGCAACGACACGGCCGTCGCGTTCGCCGGCACGCAGGGACACTTCCAGCTCAACGTCTACAAGCCGGTCATCCTGCACAACACGCTCGAGTCGATCGAGCTCCTGTCCGACGCGTTGCGCTCGTTCGACGAACGCTGCGCGCGCGGCATCGAGCCCGACCTGCGAGCGCATCCGCGCGCACGTCGACGGATCGCTGATGCTGGTGACGGCGCTCAATCCGCACATCGGCTACGAGAACTCCGCGAAGATCGCGCTGAAGGCGCATCGCGAGGGCAGCACGCTGCGCGAGGCGGCGCTCTCGCTCGGGTTGGTGAGCGCCGAGGACTTCGACCGCTGGATCGATCCGGCGGCGATGACGCGGCCGGACCCATGACTGGCGCCGTGCGCCAGGGCCGCATGCGGTTCGCCGAGCGGGCGCCGGAGATGTCGGTGGCCGAGGCGTACCTGCGCCGCACCCGCGCGAGTCCGCGTGCGTGCTCGAGAGCGTCGCAGCGCGCTAGGCAACGTCTGCAAAAGGCGTCCGTCGGGTCTGTGGGTGACGTGAAGTCGGCGTTGCGCCTTTTGCAGCCGGCACTGCAACTGCGAGATCAGGCGGCCGCCTTGGGGCGGCCCGGCGGCGACCGCCAAAAGAGCGTACGAAAAAACGAGTGTCGTGCGGCTGGCTGCGTGCGAGTCGTTGACGGCGGGACTTTCGCAGAGGTTCCCTAGCGGACAGATGCGGGAACCGCGCGCCACCGCGCGGGGTCTCACGACGAATCCCAAAGACGAGGACATGATGACCGGACGTTCCTGCAGGACCCGCGGCGTGGTCGCGGCCATGGCGCTCGCGGTCGTGACTGCGGCGGCCGCGCAGGCGCCGCGCTCGCCGACGCCCGCCATCGTCGACGGCCCGCTCGTCGTCACCGAGGTCGCGCGCGGCCTCGAGCACCCCTGGGGACTCGCGTTCCTGCCGGACGGCCGGATGCTCGTGACCGAGCGGCCGGGACGGCTGGTGCTGCTCGAGCGCGACGGCAAGTCTCGCCGGACGCTGACCGGCGTGCCCGCTGTCCGTGCGGGCGGGCAGGGCGGCCTGCTCGGCATCGCGCTGTCGCCGACGTTCGACCGCGACCGCCTCGTGTACCTGTCGTTCTCCGAAGCCGGCGAAGGCGGTGCCGGCACCGCGGTCGCCCGCGGACGCCTGACCGACACCGCGCTCGAGAATGTCGAGGTGATCTGGCGGCAGGTGCCCAAGGTCGGCGGCGGCAATCACTGGGGCTCGCGGCTCGTGTTCGCGCGCGACGGCACGCTGTACGTGACGACCGGCGATCGCTACAGCGAGCGCGAGCGCGCACAGGACCTGGCGGCCACGCTCGGCAAGGTGATCCGAATCAATCCCGACGGCAGCATCCCCCGCGACAACCCGTTCGTCGGGCGCGCGGGCGCGCGTCCGGAGATCTGGTCGTACGGCCACCGCAACCTGCAGGGCGCGGCGCTGCACCCGGCCACCGGCCAATTGTGGACGCTGGAGCATGGCGCGCGCGGTGGCGACGAGCTCAATCGCCCGCAGGCGTTTGGCCGCAACGGCTGCGCCGGTCATCACGTACGGCGTCGACTACTCGGGTCTTAAGATCGGCCGCACTTAGGCCCGGCGACCAGGCGAACGGCTGGAGCAGCCGCTGTACGTTACTGGGCGCCGGTGATCGCGCCGTCGGGCGCCGTCTTCTCACACCGGCGACCCTATTCCCCGCCGGAAGCGGACAGCTCTTCGTGGGCTCGCGCGGCCGGGCGCGCTGGTCCGCCTGCAGCTCGACGGCGACCGCGTCGTCGCCACGAGGCGCGCTCCGCCGAACCTGCTCCGACGCGCGGCCGCGTGCGCGACGTCGTGCACCGGGGCCCGACGGTTTGCTCTATCTGCTGACGGACGCGGCGCGACGCCCGCTGGCGCCTCCCGCTGCGCGTCGCGCCGAACGCGCGACGCGCCTGCGTCGTTTCCGCTCGCCGCCGCCCGCACGTCGCGCGCCGAGCGGGGCGCGCCGTCGGTCAGGCCATCGGCGGCGGCTTCGCGCGCGGAGATGGCCGTGCTATGTTGCGCCACTTGAGAGTGCGCCGAGCGCCGTTTCGATGACCGCCCTTCCCTCCGGCACGGTGTCGTTCCTGTTCACCGATATCGAGGGCAGCACGCGGCTGTGGGAGGCGCACGACGCCGCGATGCGCGCGGCGCTGGCGCGGCACGACGCGCTCATGCGCCGCGCCATCGAGAACGCGGGCGGCCACGTGTTCAAGACGGTCGGCGACGCGTTCTGCGCCGCCTTCGCCACCGCACCCGAGGCCCTCGCGGCGGCGCTCGCCGCGCAGCAGGCGCTGCGTGTGGAGACGTGGCCGGCGCCGCTGCGCCTGCGAGTCCGGATGGCGGTGCACACGGGCCACGCGGAATTGCGCGATGGCGACTACTTCGGCGCCCCGCTCAATCGGGTCGCGCGGCTGCTCGCCGCCGGACACGGCGGCCAGACGCTGGTGTCGGAGGCGACCTGCGAACTCGCGCACGACCACCTTCCGCCGCAGGTCGCGATGAAGCCGCTGGGCGATCATCACCTCAAGGACCTGACGCGCCGCGAGCGCGATCTTCCAGCTCTGCCATCCCGACCTGCCGGCCGACTTTCCGCCGCTGAAGACGCTGTTGCGGCCGGCCGATGCGCAAACGCCGTCGATCGCCGTGTTGCCGTTCGTCAACCTGAGCCACGACAACGAGAACGAGTACTTCGCGGATGGCCTGGCCGAGGAGCTGCTCAACGTGCTGGCGAAGATCCGGGGCCTGCGCGTCGCGTCGCGCACGTCGGCGTTCTTCTTCAAGGGCAAGGACGTGGACCTGGCCACCGTCGCGCAGAAGCTCAACGTCGCGACGGTGCTCGAAGGCAGCGTGCGCAAGTCCGGCAACCGGGTGCGCATCACCGCGCAGCTGATCGAGGTTGCCACCGACTCGCACCTGTGGTCGGAGACCTACGACCGCGAGCTCACCGACATCTTCGCCGTGCAGGACGACATCGCCGGGGCGGTCGTCACCGAGTTGCGGACGGCGCTCCTGGGCGAAGCGCCCACGGAGGCGGCCAGCTGCGCGCGCGGCGACCGAGGTGGCCACGCTCGGCCGCGACCGCGGCGACAACGCCGAAGCCTACCGGCTGTATCTGCAGGCGCGCTTCTATCTCGGTCGCCACCGTTCCGAAGACGTGCCGCGTGCGCTGGCCTTGCTGCAGCAGGCCGTCGCGCTCCAGCCGGACTACGCGCTCGGCTGGACCGGCCTGGCCCGTGCCTACCGGCACCAAGGGGAATACACGGACAACCCGGTCCCGGAAAGTTATGCGCGGGCACGCGCGGCCGCGCAGCGCGCGCTCGAATTGATGCCGGACCTGGCCGAGGCCCAGCTCGAGCTGGGGCAGATTCGCATGTCCGACTGGGACTGGAAGGGCGCGGAAGCCCCGCTGTCCCGCGCCCTCGAACTGGTCCCGGACCATGCCGAGGCGTTGATCGCGGCCGCCATGCTGGCGCGGATCCGGGGTCGGGTCGACGCGGCGCTCGCGCTCGCGCAGCGCGCGGTGGCGGTGGATCCCCTGAGCGTCGACGGACATCGCATCCTCGCATCGTGCCAGCTGGCCGCCGGTCGCCTTGCCGAGGCCGAGGCCACGCTCCGTACGGCCATCGACCTGGGCCCGGCGAGCGGCATCCTGCGCTCGGCGCTCGGCGGACTGCTGCTGCGGCAGGGGAACCCCGCCGCGGCCCTCGCGGCCATGCGCGAGGAGCCGAACGAGTACGCCCGTCTGATGGGGACCGCGTTCGCCTGCCACGCGTTGGGACAGCCCGCGGAGTCCGACGCGGCGCTGCAGGTCCTGATCGAGCGCCATGCCCACACCTGCGCGTACCAGATCGCCGCCGTCCATGCGTATCGCGGTGAAATCGATTCCGCGTTCGAGTGGCTGGAGCGCGCGTACGCGCAGCGCGACCACGGCCTGCACTCGCTGCGCGACATGTTCGCTTCTGCGCGCGCTTCACGGCGACCCGCGCTGGCCGCCGTTCCTCGCGAAGATGGGGCTTGCCGACTGACGGCGGGTACTGGTACTAGGCCGCGCTCCTGGCCGCCGCACCCCCGGGCAGCTGCTGCTCGGCGAGCGTCACCCAGTAGCTCGCGCCGATCGCGAGCGCATCGTCGTTGAAGTCGTAGTGCGGGTTGTGCAGGTTCGGCGTGCCCGTGCCGCGGCCGCCGCCCAGCCAGACGTAGCAGCCGGGCTTGGCCTGCAGCATGAACGCGAAATCCTCGGAGCCCATCGACGGCGTCGGATTGGTGTCGACATTCGCGGTGCCCACCAGCGCGGTGGCCGCCGCGAGCGCGTGCCGTGTCTCCGCCGGCGCGTTGATCGTGGCGGGATAGCGCCGCTCGTAGCGCAACGTCGCCTTCATGTCGAACGTCGCGGCGAGGCCCGCGACGATCTCGCCCATCCTGCGCTCGATGAGATCCTGCACGGCCGGCTCGAACGAGCGCACGGTGCCGCGCAGCACCACTTCCTGCGGAATCACGTTCCACGTGTCGCCGCCGTGCACCTGCGTGACGCTGACGACGCCACCTTCGAGCGGATGCAGGTTGCGCGCGACGATCGTCTGCAGCGCGTTGATCACGTGCGCGGCGAACGGCATCGGGTCGCGGGAGAGATGCGGCATCGCCGCGTGCCCGCCGCGGCCCGTCGCGACGATCTCGAAGATGTCGTAGGCGCCCATCAGCGGGCCTTCGCGCAACGCGATGCGGCCGAGCGGCAGCTCCGGCCAGTTGTGCATCCCGTAGACCGCCTTCATCGGGAAGCGGTCGAAGAGGCCCTCCTGCACCATCACGCGGCCGCCGCCCTCGTTTTCCTCGGCGGGCTGGAAAATGAAGTAGGCGGTGCCGTCGAAGTTGCGCCGCTGCGCCAGCGCACACGCGGCGCCCAGCAGCATCGTCGTGTGGCCATCGTGGCCGCACGCATGCATCCTGCCGGCGTGCACCGAGGCGTGCGGAGCGCCGGTCTTCTCCTCGATATGCAGCGCGTCCAAGTCCGCGCGCAGGCCGATCGCGCGGCCAGAGTCGCGCACCGCGCCCGGTACGCCGTTGTGCAGTACGCCGACGACGCCGGTTCCGGCGATGCCGGTGTGGACGTCGAGGCCGAACTCCGCGAGCTTGCCGGCGACGAACGCCGCGGTGGCCCGTTCCTCGAACGCCGTCTCCGGATGCCGGTGGAGGTGGTGGCGCCACGTGCGCATGTCGGCGTCGAGCGCGGCGATCTCGGGTACGGGACCCATGGCAGATTCCTTGAGGGAGACCAAAGGGAATGCTACCGCATCCGGTAAAATCATCATTTTTCCCATGACTTCGCATATCCACGACCTGCTGATCATCGGCGGCGGCATCAACGGCGCCGGCATCGCGCGCGATGCCGCGGGCCGCGGCCTTTCGGTACTGCTGGTCGAGCAGGGCGACCTGGCGGCCGCGACCTCGCAGTGGAGCACCAAGCTGATCCACGGCGGGTTGCGCTACCTCGAGCATTACGAGTTCCGGCTGGTGGGCGAGTCGCTCGCCGAGCGCGAGGTGCTGCTCGCCAACGCGCCGCACATCGTGGAGCCCCTCGCGTTCGTGCTGCCGCACGAGCCCCATCTGCGGCCCGCCTGGATGATCCGCATCGGGCTTTTCCTGTACGACCATCTCGGCAAGCGCGTGACGCTGCCGAAGTCGTTTGGCGTTACGCTCTCCGACAGCCGCTGGGCCGCGGGGTTGAAGCCGCGCTTCCGCAAGGGCTTCGTCTACGCGGACGCGCGGGTCGACGACGCGCGGCTCGTCATCGGCAACGTGCTGGACGCGCAGGCGCATGGCGCGCAGATCCTCGTGCGCACGCGCGTCACCGGCGCGCGGCGCGACGGCGGCGTGTGGCGCGTCGCGACGCAGGCCGCCGACGGCGAGAAGGGCGAGATCACGGTGCGCGCGATCGTCAACGCGGCCGGTCCGTGGGTCAAGGCCGTGCTCGACAGCGTGCGCCCCGCGCGTGCCGACGAAGGCAACGTCCGCCACGTGAAGGGCAGCCATATCGTCGTGCCGCGCGTCCACGGCGAGCAGCACGCGTACATCCTGCAGAACGCCGACAAGCGGATCGTGTTCGTCATCCCGTTCCAGGACCGCTATTCGATCATCGGCACGACGGACGTACCGGTCGAGGAGTACGAGCATCCGGAGATCGTCGAGGACGAGATCGAGTACCTGCTGAAGCTCGCCAATGCGTATCTCGAGAAGCCGCTCGCGCGGAGCGATGTCGTATGGACCTACAGCGGCGTGCGCCCGCTCTACGACGACGGCAAGTCCGATCCGTCGGCGATCACGCGCGACTACGTGCTCAAGCTCGACACGCTGCCGGGGGGGCCGGGGCCCGACCGCGCGCCGGTGCTGTCGCTCTTCGGCGGCAAGATCACGACGTACCGCAAGCTCGCCGAGCATGTGCTCGCGGACCTGGCACCCTACCTGCCCGCGATGAAGCCCGCGTGGACGGCCACCGCGCCGCTGCCCGGCGGCGACCTGCCGAACGGCGATCGCGCCGCGTTCTTCGCGGAGCTGTGCCGCAAGTATCCCGGCCTGCCGGCACCGCTCCTGCGCGCGCTCGCCAGCCGCCACGGCACGCGCGCACTGCGCGTCCTGGGCGACGCGAAGACGCCGGCGGATCTCGGGCAGGACTTCGGCGCCGAACTGTGCGCACGCGAGGTCGACTACTTCGTCGCGGAAGAATGGGCGCGCACCGCCGACGACGTGCTGTGGCGGCGGACGAAGTGCGGCTTGCCGATGACGCCCGCGCAACGCGCGGCCGTCGCGGACTACATGGCGGGCCGGCGATGAAGCGCATCTGCCTCTTCTGCGGCTCCAACCCCGGCGCGCGTCCCGTGTACGCGCAGGCGGCGCGCGACTTCGGCCGCGCGCTCGCGCAGCGGCAACTCACGCTCGTCTACGGCGGCGGCAGTGTCGGACTCATGAAGATCGCGGCGGAGTCGGCGCTCGAAGCCGGCGGCGACGTCATCGGCGTGATCACCGAGCAGCTGATGGTGCGCGAAGTCGGCCATCCGGGCCTGACCGAGTTGAAGGTCGTGCCGTCGATGCACGAGCGCAAGGCGCTGATGGCGAGCTACGCCGACGCGTTCGTCGCGTTGCCCGGCGGCTTCGGCACGTTCGACGAGCTGTGCGAGATGGCGACGTGGGACCAGCTCGGCATCCACGCGAAGCCGCTCGCGCTCGTCAACATCGACGGGTACTACGACGGCTTCTGCGCGCAGATCGACCGCGGCGTCGAGGACGGATTTCTGCGCGACGAACACCGGAGGATGCTCGCCGTCGTGACGCGGGTCGACGACGTGTTCGACGCGCTTGCGAACTGGCAGGCGCCGAACATCGCCAAATGGCTGCTGGGACCGGCGCCCAGGCCCTGATGTCGGCCTCTCGCGTCGATGCCCGCGGCGGCGCGGGACGGCGTACGCGCGGTGCTCGCCGACATCGACGACACGATCACGACCGACGGCACGCTGACCCCGGTGGCCTACGCGGCGCTCGCGCGCCTGCGGGCGGCCGGCAAGCTCGTCATCCCGATCACCGGGCGCCCCGCGGGCTGGTGCGATCACATCGCGCGGATGTGGCCGGTGGACGCCGTGGTCGGCGAGAACGGCGCGTTCTACATGCGCTACGACCGTGCGCGGCGGAAGCTCGTGCGGCGATTCGTCGCCGACGATGCGACGCGCGCGGCGCAGCGCGAGCGACTGGTTGCCATCGGCGCCAGGATCCTGCGCGAAGTGCCGGGGGCCGCGCTCGCGTCGGACCAGCAGTACCGCGAGACCGACCTTGCGATCGATTTCCGCGAGGACGTGCCGCCGCTATCGCGCGCCGACGTCGACCGCATCGTCGCGCTGATGGAAGGCCAGGGCATGACGGCCAAGGTGAGTTCCATCCACGTCAACGGCTGGTTCGGAAATTACGACAAGCTCGGGATGACGCGGACGCTGCTCGCGGAGGCGTTCGGCATCGATCTCGATGCGCGACGGATGGACTTTGTCTTCGCCGGCGACTCGCCCAACGATGCGCCGATGTTCGCGTTCTTCCCGCTCGCCGTGGGCATGGCGAACGTGCGCGCGTTCCTCGATCGGATCGCCACCCCGCCCGCCTACGTGACGACGGCCGAATCGGGGGCGGGATTCGTCGAGCTGGTCGACTTCCTGCTGACGGAAAGACAATGAGGGTCAGACACGAATTAAAGTAATGCTTTGATTCGTGTCTGACCCTCATTTCCTGGGAGGCAGCGCTCCGATCCCCGCGAACCGGCCCTCGCCGGCCATGCCGTCCTCGATCCGCAACACCTCGTTCCACTTGGCCATGCGCTCGCTGCGTGCGAACGAGCCTACCTTGAGCTGGCCGGCGTTCCAGCCGACTGCGAGGTGCGCGATGGCGGTGTCCTCGGATTCGCCGGAACGTGCGGAGATGATGGTGCCGAAACCCGCAGCCTTGGCGGCGTCGAGCGCGGCCTTCGCTTCGGTCAGCGTGCCCGCCTGGTTGACCTTGATCAGCACGGCGTTGCACGCCTCGTCGTGCTTGGCTTCGACGATGCGGTCGGCGTTGGTCGTCAGGTAATCGTCGCCGATGATCTGCACGCGATGCCGCGCCGCGCGCGTGAACGCGATCCAGGCGACGCGATCGTCCTCCGCGAACGGGTCCTCGATCGACACGATCGGATAGCGTTCGATCCAGTCGAGCAGCATCTCTGCCATGCCGTCGCGGTCGAGCGAGCGGCCGTCGAGTGCCAGCGTGTAGAGGCCGTCGCGCCCGAACTCCGACGCCGCGATGTCGAGCGACAGTGCGACGTCGCTGCCGGGATGGCAGCCGGCGCGCTCGATCGCACGCACGGTCATCTGCAGCGCCTCCTCGTTGGACGCGAACTGCGGCCACCAGCCGCCTTCGTCGGCAACGCCGGCGAGCTTGCCCGCTTCCTGCATCAGCTCGCCGGCGGCGCGGTAGATGTCGGCGACCATCGTCAGCGCGTCGTCGTAGCTCCACGCACCGATCGGCATCACCATCAGGTCCTGGATGTCGATGCGGCGTCCGGCGTGCGCGCCGCCGCCGAAGATCTGCACCTCGGGCATCGGCAGCGACACGGGCTCGTCCCCCGCGAGGAACTGCCACAGCGGCATGTCGTGCGCGAGCGCGCCGGCCTGCGCAACCGCCAGCGACACCGCCACGGTTGCGTTGCCGCCGAGCTTCGCCTTGTTGGGCGTGCCGTCGAGTTCGATCATCTTCGCGTCGATGTCGGCCTGGTCGAGCGCGTCCATGTTGAAGATCGCGCGCGCAATGGGACCGCGGACGTTGGCGATCGCCTGCGCTACGTCGTAGCCGCCGTGGCGCGTGCCGCCGTCGCGCAGTTCGACCGCCTCGCGCGTGCCGCGCGACGCGCCCGCCGGCGCGATGCCGCGGCCGACGACGCCGCTCGCGAGTCGTATTTCCGCCTCGACCGTCGGCCGTCCGCGCGAATCCCAGACGCGACGGGCATGCACGCGGGTGATGGTGGTAGGGGTCATGGGGACCACGCATGCACGAGTTGTTCCAGCGTCGCCGGCGGCGCCGCGATGTGCGCGCGGGCAAATTGCCGGATACCCGCGCGCGCGGTGTCTTCAGTCACGTATTCGACCGGCGACTTGCCGTCGACGCGCGCCAGCAGCAGGCCGGGAAGGAGCGCCGCGGTGCGCGCGTCGAGTATCGGCCAGGCCTCCCACGTCACATGCGGTCGATAGGCGGCGGCGAGCGCACGGAACATCCGCGCGAATTCGGCTCGCCCCTCCGGGCGCCACACGCCCTTCAACAGCAGGTGATTGAGCACGAAAGCGACGTCGAACGCCGGGTCGCCGTACCACGCGCACTCCGCGTCGAGAATGACCGGGCCGTCGGGCCCGATCAGGATGTTCTTCGGGCTGAAGTCGCCATGGACCAGCACGCGCTTCGTCGCGGCGGTGGTCGCGACCAGCGCATGCAGTTGCACCGCGAGGTCCGGATGGGCGGTCGCGGCCGTCACGAGATACGGGTCGAGGCGTATCGCGTGGAACAGCGCGTCGGTCGGAAAGCGCGCGGCGATGTCCGGGCGATCGGCCGTCGCCGCATGAATGCGCCCCAGCGTATCCCCGACGCGCGTCGCGTCGGCGATCGTCCCGCGCCCCGCGGCCAGCAGCGTCTTCCAGACCGGGTAGCGATCCGGCGGCAGCCAGTCCATCGCGAATGCGCCACCTTCCGGGTCTTCGCCGCGGATCGCGGGCACGGCGCCCGGGACGATTCCCCCGGCCGTGCGCATCCACTCGACCTCGAAGCGGTTGCGCTCCACGGGGGCCCGCCAATCGGCGGCGACCTTCAGTCGGGCCAACGCGCGCTTGACGCAAACGACGCCGGACGGCAGCTCCGCGCGATAGATGTCGGACGACACGCCCCCGGCCAGCGGGGCCAGTTCAATACGTGAGTCAGTGCTTACTAGCGTCATTCGTCGCAATGAATCTAGCAATGCCTCCGCACTTGTCGCGGGCGCGGCGGCGGCGGATTCAGGTGTCGGGGTGGGCGTCGGGGACAAAGTGTCGACAGGTACGTTATTTGCACGCACTACGCGTCCCAGTGTACGAGCGTCGCACGCCAACGCCTTGATTCATAACAAAGGCCGGGAATGCGAACGGCGCCAAGCTACTCCATCGGACCCGGAGGCATCGTGATTCGCTACGGATTCAACATCAAGACGCGCCATGGCCAGCGGGTGGACAACATCCTCATCATGGCAGCAACGCAGGGCGACGCCGAGCGCCGGCTGCGCCAGATGTATCACCACTGCGACATCGTCGAGTGCCAGGAACAGTGCGTACCGCACCGGCTCGACACGCTCGACGTCGAAGGCGTGATCGGCCTCATCAGCGCGTGCTCGGCGTCACCGCAGAAGGCCGGCACCCAGTAGCTCGTCGAACAGCGCCTCGTAGTCGTGCGCGCCGCGGCTCCCGGGCGCGTGCCGGAAGATGTCCAGTCCCACCGACGGACTCTCCGCGAGCTTCACGTTCTCACGGATACGCGTCACGCAGATCTCGTCGCGGCGAAAGACCTGGGCCATGCGTTCCTCCACGGCCCCGCTCATCCGCCGCCGCATGTCGTAGCGCGTCAGCACATACCGCCGCGGCAGACGCCGCTTGAACACCGGCTCCAGCGCGTTCAGCGCGCGCTCCACCTGCTCGGCGCCCTGCAACGACAGGAAGTCCGCGGACACCGGAACCACCACCACGTCCGCCGCGAACAGCGCGTTGAGCGACAGCACGTTGAGCAGCGGGCAGCAATCGATGACCACCGGACCGGGTGCCGCGTTGGGCAGGTGCAGCGCCTGCCGCAGCCGCGTGACCACGTTCACGCCCTTGCCGAGCAGCGAGTCGAGCTTCGCGAGCTCGAGGTGCGCCGGGCAGAGGATCACGCCGCTGCCGGTGATCTCGGCGATGTCCTCGAGCGGACGCTGGCGGATGAAGAAGCCGTAGATCGAATCGTCGGCGGACTTCGGATGCACGCCGAAGATGTGCGACAGGTGGCACTGCGGATCGAGGTCGATCGCGAGCGGACGCTGCTTCGCCTGCGCGATCGCCGCGAGCAGGTTGAGCGCGGTGGTCGTCTTGCCGACGCCGCCCTTCTGGTTGAATACCGCAATGATGGACACGTGCGCAAGGATAGCGCAGCTTCCGGCGTCTCATGCGGTCGGCTTCGATGAGCGCCTTTGCGCTTGCCTTACCATGGTCGTTGCCCACAGCCACTCGAGGACGAAACGCAATGACGAAGTCGCACCCGCACTCGCCAACGCCATCGAGCGCCGGCACGCCGCAGTCCATCGCGCCGGTGCCCCTGCCGCTGCGCGACTTCTTCCGCAATCCCGTCGAGGCCGGCCACCGGATCTCGCCGGACGGCCGCTACGTGTCCTACACGGCCCCGTACGAGCGGCGGATGAACGTCTTCGTGCGGCCGCTCGCGGGCGGCCCGGTCACCCGCGCCACGTCGGAGGAGAGCCGCGACATCAGCGGCTACTTCTGGAAGGGCAACCGGATCATCTTCGCCAAGGACTTCGGCGGCGACGAGAACTTCCATGTCGTCTCGGTCGGCATCGACGGCAGCGACCTCATGGACCTGACCCCGGGCGAGGCCGTGCGTGCCGACATCGTGGACATCCTCGAGGACGACGACGACCACCTGATCCTGTCGCACAACCGGCGGGATGCCGAGGTCTTCGACGTGTTCCGCATCCACGTGCGCACCGGCGCGGAAACGCTGATCGCGCAGAATCCCGGCAACATCACGAGCTGGGGCACCGACCACGATGGCAAACTGCGCGTGGCGGGCAGCACCGACGGCGTGACCACGGCGCTGCTCTATCGCGCGACGGAAGACGAGGCCTTCGCGCCGATCGTCACGACGAACTTCAAGGAGTCGGTGGCCCCGCTCTTCTTCACGTTCGACAACCAGCGGCTCTACGTGGCGTCCAATCGCGGGCGCGACAAGGTCGCCCTCTTCGAGTTCGACCCCGCCACGGCCAGGGAAGGCGCGCTGCTGGCCGAGCATCCGGAGGTGGACGTGGAGAGCCTCGCGTATTCGCGCAAGCGCCGGGTGCTCACCACCGTGCGCTGGGTGACGGCGAAGACGGAGCGCCGGTTCCTCGATGCCGAGACCGAGGCGATGGTGCGCGACGTGGAAGCGAAGCTGCCCGGCTACGAAGTGGAGTTCACGTCCGCCAGCAAGGACGAGGACAAGTTCATCGTGGCGGCCTACAGCGACCGCACGCGCGGCAAGCGCTACCTGTACGACAAGGCGGCGAGGTCGCTCGAACTGCTGGCCGAAGTGGCGCCGTGGCTGCCCGAGGACCGGCTCGCACCGATGCAACCCGTGCAGTACGTGGCGCGCGACGGCCTCGTCATCCACGGCTACCTGACGCTGCCGCAGGGCGTGGCGCCCACCGAACCTGCCGGTGGTCGTGAACCCGCACGGCGGCCCGTGGGCGCGCGACATGTGGGGCTTCAATCCGGAGGTGCAGTTCCTGGCGAACCGCGGCTATGCGGTGCTGCAGATGAACTTCCGCGGCTCGGTCGGGCTACGGCCGCGCATTCTGGGAGGCCTCGTTTCGCCAGTGGGGCAAGACGATGCAGGACGACATCACCGACGGCGTGCAGTGGCTCGTCGCGCAGGGCATCGCCGACCCGAAGCGCGTGGCGATCTACGGCGGCAGCTACGGCGGCTACGCCACGCTGGCGGGCCTGGCCTTCACGCCGGACCTCTACGCGGCGGGTGTGGACTACGTGGGCGTGTCCAACCTGCTCACGTTCCTGCAAGACCATCCCGCCGTACTGGAAGCCGTTCCTCGCGATGATGCAGGAGATGGTGGGCGACATGGACGAAGGACGAGGCGATGCTGAAGGCGGCCTCGCCGGTCTTCCAGCGCCGACCGCATCACGGCGCCGCTGCTGATCGCGCAGGGCGCCAAGGATCCGCGGGTGAACAAGGCCGAGAGCGACCAGATGGTGGCGGCCATGCGCGCGCGCGGCGTGGACGTCGAGTACATCGTCAAGGACAACGAGGGCCACGGCTTCCACAACGAGGAGAACCGCTTCGAGTTCTACGAGGCGATGGAGCGGTTCCTCGACAAGCACATCGGCGGCGCGCGTCGGGCTTCCTAGGGAACGTCCGCAACAGGCGTCCGAAGACGGGGACCTGGCAGGGATTCGCGGGCGACCGCTATTGCGCGTCGCTGCGGCGCGCGGTGACCGTGATGGACGGCAGGCGCTGGACTTCCACGCCGTTCAGGTACACGCCGGTGGGCACGCCCACCATCGGGGTCGCGGCTTCGCCCGCGGACGGCGACGGCTGCGCGGCGCCCATGAGGGCCAGGGCGACGACGGAGATGGAGAGGGCGGCGGCAACGGCGCGGACGATTTGGCGGGTTTGCATGGTGTTCTCCTTGGATGGGTTGGCTGCTACGACGATGCCAATGTCCGCCTGAAGCGCACCTTCAGTCCTGAAGCCGTCCTTAAACGTCGCTGAAACGTTTGCGGGTCGGGCCAGCGCGCGCGCGCGATAGACTTCGGCCAATCCTCTTCCGGAGCCGTACGTGGACCACGCTGGACCCGCCCCGACCGCTGCCGCACCCCCGCTGGCCGCCTGCCGCTTCGGCCGCTTCGCACTGGACCCGGCGCAGCGGCGCCTGCTGGCGGATGGCCAGCCCGTCGCCCTCGGCGCGCGCGCGTTCGATCTCCTCGTGGCGCTGGTGGCCCGCGCCGGCCAGCTCGTCTCGAAGCACGAACTGCTCGAAGTGGTGTGGCCGGGACTCGTCGTCGAGGAGAACAACCTGCAGGTCCAGGTGTCGTCGCTGCGCAAACTGCTGGGGTCGAGCGCGCTGGCCACGATTCCCGGGCGGGGGTATCGCTTCGAGTTGCCGGTCGAGGTGGAAGCCGCAGCGGCGCGGGACGCGAAGGGTGCTCCGCCCGAGCCGGTTTCCACCGCGGATTCCGCGGCCGCGGCATCGCCCTCGTCCGCGGCTACGGGGACGGCCACGATTGCAACCCCCATGCAGCGGGCCCGCACGAACGTGCCGTCGCGGCTGCCCATGCTGTACGGGCGGGCCCCCGACCTCGAGGCGATCACGGCACTGATCGGCCGGCAATCGGTGGTCACCATCGCGGGTGCGGGGGGCATCGGCAAGACCCGCATGGCGCAGGCGGTGGCGGCCCGGATGGCAAGCGAAGGCGCGGCGAGCTACCCCGACGGCGTGTGGTGGGTGGACTTGGCGCCGCTGTCCGAGGGCGCATTGGTGGCAGGCGCGGTGGCGCGCGTTCTCGAGACCGTGGTGACAAGTGAGCGCCCACACCTCGAAACGCTGGCGGCTGTGCTCGCGCCGCTGCGGCTGCTGCTGGTCCTCGACAATTGCGAGCATCTGACCGACGCGGTCGCGGAAATGATCGAGCAGGCGTGCGCGTCGGCGCCCGGTGTGCGGGTGCTGGTCACCAGCCAGGAGACGCTCAAGGTGACCGGCGAGCACGTCTATCGCCTGGGGGCGCTGCCGCTGCCCGCCGCCGCAGCTCGCGCCGACGACTTGCACACCGGCGCTGTGGAACTCTTCGCGGCACGCGCGCAAGCCGTCGATCCGCGTTTCGTTCTGGGCGCGGCGAACGTCGCGGCTGTCGCGGAGATCTGCCGGCGTCTGGATGGCATCCCACTGGCGATCGAGCTCGCGGCGGCGCGGGTGCCGCTGCTTGGCATCGAGGGCCTGCGCGCGCGGCTGGACGAGCGCTTCAGCGTGCTCACCGCCGGTGCCCGCGTCGTGCTGCGTCGGCACCAGACGCTGCGTGCCACGCTGGAGTGGAGCCACAGCCTGCTGACGTCCGACGAACAACGGGTATTCCGGCGGCTCGGCGTGTTCGCCGGCAGCTTCACGCTGGAGGCGGCCCAATACGTGGTGCAGGACGGGCAGATCGACGGCTGGGCCGCGCTCGACCATCTGGGCGCGCTCGTCGACAAGTCGCTCGTGCTGGCCGAAGGCGACCCGGTGCCGCGTTACCGGCTCCTCGAGACGACGCGCGCGTACGCGCTCGAGCGCCTGGGCGAAGCGGACGAAACCGCGGCGATGCTGCGTCGCCACGCCGAGGCGCTGCTGGAGCGGCTGGTCGCGATCACCGCCGACGTCGCGCGCAGCGAGTACCGGATACACCGGCTTTGCCGAAGCCGCGCCGGAGATCGACAACCTGCGCGCGGCGCTCGCGTGGGCGGCGGAAGCCGAGCACTGCCACGCGCTCGCGATCGGGTTGGCGGCCCACTCGCTGCGCGTCTGGAACGCCACCCATCAACTGCACGAAGGCCTCGAGCGCGCATTGAGCGTCGCCCGGCTGATCCGCGATGACCTGCCGCCGGCGCTGGTCGCACGTTTCTGGCTGACGCTCGCGAGCCTCGGCATGTACACGACGCGGCGCGAGGCCTGGGACGCCGTGACGCGCGCCATCGCGCTCTACCGGACGCTCGACGAGCCGATCCGGCTGTTCGAGGCGCTGGTCAACGGCGCCGTGATCGGCTATCGCTTCGCCACCCCCGAGGAACTGGGCGCCTTCGTCGCGGACGCGCAACGCCTGGTGCGCCCCGAGTGGCCGCCGCTGCGCCGCGCGCGCCTCGAGTTCGCGCGCGCGCGCTGGCTCGAGCGGCTGGGCCGGGACGAGGAGTCGCTCGCGGCCTCGGAGCGGCAGTCCGCCATCTGCGCCGCGAGCGGCAACGAGCTCGGCGCGCACTACGCGATGTCGAATGTGGTGGGCGCGCTGAACCGGCTCGGGCGCCACGAACTCGCCCTTGCTCAAGCCCGCGAATCGATCGCGCGCCTGGAGGCATTGGGCGGAAGCGCGGGTTCAGGTCACCTCTGGCTGGGCGTGATGATGGCGCAGCTCTTTCTCGGCGACACGGACGCCGCGCTCGCCGCGGGGCGCACCTCGTATGCGCTGCTGCTGCGCGAAGGCGACGAGTTGCGCACGCTGTCGGGGCTGGCGCTATGCGCGCTGCGCAAAGGGGCGCCCGCCGACGCGGCGCGCATCATCGGCTATGTGGAAGCCGCGCTGCAACGCGCGGGCGTGGTGCCCGTGCATCAACAGAGCCCGTCGATGGAGGCGCTGGGGGCCGGCCTCCGCGCAAGCCTTCCGGCCGCCGAACTCGAGCGCCTGCATGCGGAAGGTGCGGCCATGCGCGAAGAGGACGTCGTGAAGCTGGCGCTGGGGGAGCGCGGCGCGACGGGTTAGGCTAGATCACCCGCTTGCGCACCTGCGTGACGACCACTTCGGCGATGATCACGACCGCGAGGATCGCGATCAGGATCAGCGCGACGCGGTCCCACTGGAAGAGGTTCAACGCCGAGTCGAGCGCCATGCCGATGCCGCCCGCGCCGACTAGGCCCAGCACCGCGGACTCGCGTACGTTGATGTCCCAGCGGAAGAGCGCAATCGACCAGAACGCGGGCTTCACCTGCGGCCAGTAGCCGAACGTCATCCGCGAAATCCACGGCGCGCCCGCGGCGGTCAGCGCCTCGATGGGACCGGGCTGCGCCTCTTCCAGCGCCTCGCCGAAGAGCTTGCCGACGAAGCCGATCGAGCGGAACGCGATCGCGAGCGTGCCCGCGAGCGCGCCCGGGCCGAAGATGCCGACGAAGAGCAGCGCCCACACCAGCGAGTTCACCGAGCGCGACGACACGAGGATCAGCTTCGCCAGCAGGTTCAACGGCGTGAACGGCACGAGGTTGTGCGCGGCCAGCACGCCGACGGGCAACGCCAGCAGCAGCGCGAGCAGCGTGCCGAGCGACGCGATGTGGATCGTCTCCATCAGCGCCGCATGCACGCTTTCCTGGTAGTGCGGCCAGTCGATCGGCCACATCCGCGCGAAGAGGTCGGCGACCTGCTCCGGCGCGTCGTAGAGGAACTCCGGGATGATCTCGACCGTCCGTGCCGAGGCGACGATCGCCGCGACGATCACGAGGTACACGACGAAGCGCGCGAGGCGCTGCCCGGACGTGAACCGGTGCCAGCGCCGGGGGGCGACGGCGGCGGGGGTAACGGCGACGTCGGCCATCAGTCGTCGTCCAGCGGGCGATCGCGCTCGCGCGCCGTGCGCCGATGCCAGAGGTCGGAGAGCGTCGCGTTGTCGATGAAGATCGCGCGCACGGCCGTGGCGAGCACCTCGCCCAGCATGATGAGCCCGATGATCGAGAGCAGGATCGCGCAGACGAAGTCGTAGTCGAAGCGCTGGAATGCCGCGAACAGCGTGCCGCCGATGCCGCCGGCGCCGACGATCCCGACCATCGTCGAATTGCGCAGGTTCGAGTCGAGCTGGTACGTCGCGAAGCCGATGAAGCGCGAGAACACCTGCGGCAGCACGCCGAACGCGAGCACCGACATGAAGGGCGAGCCGGTGGCGCGCACGGCCTCGACCTGCTTCAGCGAAATCTCCTCGATCGCCTCGGTGAAGAGCTTGCCGATGAAGCCGACCGACGCGACGGTGAGCGCCAGGATGCCGGCGAGCGCGCCGAAGCCCACGGCCTTCACGAACAGGATCGCGACGATCACCGGGTGGAACGAGCGCGCCATCACGATGATCGCGCGCGCGGGCCACGTCACCCATGGCGGCATCAGGTTGCGCGCCGCGGCGAGGCCGATCGGCAGCGCCAGCACGATGCCGAGCGTGGACGCCAGCACGGCGATCTCCAGGCTCTCGAGCAGGCCCTTCACCAGCAGCTCGCCCCGCGAGAAATTGGGCGGGAACAGGCGCGCGAAGAAGCGGCCGGCGTTGTCGAGGCCGATCAGCACGCGCTCCCATGAGACTTCGAGCTGCGCGCACGCGTAGACGACGTAGGCCAGCAGCGCGAGCAGCGCGACGCGCGGCCAGACGCTGCGCGGAAACGGATCGGCGAGCGGGGCTTCGGCGGGGGTCGCGTTGACGTTCAACGGCGCCCCTCACCCCGGCCCTCTCCCCCTGCGGGGGAGAGGGAGCGAACTCCAATGCGACGACGGAGCCTGCTCCCTCTCCCCGGAGGGGAGAGGGCCGGGGTGAGGGGCGCGTGCGTCGCGCGCGCGAGCAATTCCTCGTCCCCAACCGCCCCCTCTCCCCGCAGGGGAGAGGGCCGGGGTGAGGGGCCGTGCGTCCAGAGTCACTGCAACCACCCCTCGCCGCCGTAGATCTGCTTCAGCACGTCGTCGGTCAGATACGCGGGCGCACCATCGAACACGATCGTGCCGTCCGACATGCCGATCACGCGGTCGGCGAAGCGCTTCGCCAGGTCGACGTCGTGCATGTTGATCAGCACCGGAATGCCGCGCGCGCGTCCGACGTCGGCCAGGAGCTCCATGATCTCGACCGACGTCTTGGGATCGAGCGAGGACGTCGGCTCGTCGGCCAGCAGCAGCTTCGGCTCCTGCATCACGGCGCGCGCGATGCCCACGCGCTGCCGCTGCCCGCCGGAGAGCGCATCCGCGCGGCGATGCGCGAAGCCGTTCAAGCCCACGACGTCGAGCAGCTCGAAGGCCTTGCGGATGTCCTCGGGCGGGAACTTGCGCCGCCACGCGCGCCACGACGACACGTAGCCCAGCCGGCCCGACAGCAGATTCTCCATCACCGTCAGGCGCTCCACGAGGTTGTACTCCTGGAACACCATGCCGATGTGGCGGCGCGCCTGCCGCAGGTCGGCACCCGCGAGCTTGGCGAGATCCCGGCCGTCGAACAGGATCTCGCCGGCCGTCGGCTCGACCAGCCGGTTGATGCAGCGGATCAGCGTGCTCTTGCCGGTCCCCGATGCGCCGATCACCGCCGTGATGCCGCGCGAGCCGATCTCGACGTTGATGTCGGTGAGGACCGGCTTGCCCGGCACATACGACTTCGACAGGTGGCGCAGCGCGAGCATCAGCTCTTCTTCGCCTTCTTCGCCGCTTCCTCCGCCTCGCGCTTGGTTTCCTTGTCGTACGTCGCCTTGTCGAAGCCGCCGCCCGAGCCCTTCGCCACGTTGCGCACCACTTCCCACGTCGTCTTGTAGTTGATCGGGAAGAAGCGGTCGGCGCCGTCGAACGCCTTCACCATCTCCGGCGGGAACCGGTAGTCGTAGAAGCACGTGAGCATCTTGTCGGCGAGCTTCGGATCGAGGTCGTGCGCGTACGCGAACGACGACGTCGGGAATTTCTGGCTGCGATAGATGATCCGGTAGTCGGATTCCTTGATCTGGCCGCGCACCGCCATCCGGTGGAACACGTCGGACGCGACGGCGCCCGCGTCGTAGTCGCCGGACCCCACGCCCAGGATCGACTGGTCGTGCTTGCCGGAGAACACCGGCTTGTAGTCCTTGTCCGGCGCCAGCCCCTCGCCCGGGAACAGCGCGAGCGGCGCGAGATGCCCGGAGTTCGACGACGGCGACGTGTGCGCGACCTTCTTGCCCTTGAGATCGGACAGCTTCTGGTACGGCGAGCTGGCCTTCACCACGACGATCAGGTTGTAGCCCTGGAACTCCTTGGCGTCGCCCTTCACGGCGAACGGAATCGCGCCCGCGAGGTTGACGGCGAACGCGGTAGGACCGGTCGAGAAGCCGCCGACGTGCAGGCGCCCCGAGCGCATCGCCTCGATCTCCGCCGCGTTGTTCTGCACCTGGTAGAACACGACCTTCTTGTCGAGGCACTTCGCGAGGAACGTCGTGAACGGCTTGAAGATGTTCTCGTAGACGGCCGGGTCTTCGACCGGCGTGTACGTGAAGACGATCGTCGACGGGTTCTTCCACTTCTTGGGGTCCGTCGGGACGTCGGCGACCATGTCCTTGTTCGCGTCGCAGTACATCGTGTCGAGCTCGCCGCGGTTGGTGCAGGCGTCGGCCGCGAACGCGGGCAAGGCCAGCAGGGCCGTCATGGCCATCGCGCCGGCCGCAAGGATTCGGGAAAATGACATCGGGTCCTCCTTCGTGGTGATGCTCGGCCGCTCGCGCGCCGGCAGGGTCACTTCTTCGCGGCCTTCGCCTCGGCCGCCACTTCGCGTTCGTACGCCGCCTTGTTGAACGGCGTGCCCGAGGCTTCGGCGACCTTGCGCACGAGCCCCCAGTCGTCCTTGTACGAGACCGGCAGGAACCGGTCGTCGCCCAGGAATTCCTTCTTCATGTCCGCATTGAACTTGTAGTCGGTGAAGCACTTGCGCACCTTCGCCGCGAGCGCCGGCTCGAGGTCGTACGAGTGCGCGAACGCGGACGTCGGGAAGCCGCCGCTCCGGAACAGGATGCGGACGTCGTCGGCCTTGATCATGCCGCGGTTGACGAAGCGGTCGTAGATGTCCGACGTGATCGTCGCGGCGTCGTAGTCGCCGGACATCACGCCCAGCAGCGACTGGTCGTGCTTGCCCGAGTAGACGACCTTGTAGTCCTTGTCGGGCGTGAGCCCTTCCGCCGGCAGCAGCGCGCGCGGCGCCATGTTGCCGGAATTCGACGACGGCGACGTGTGCGCGACCTTCTTGCCCTTGAGGTCGGCCAGCGTCCTGTACGGCGAGGTCGCCTTCACGACGACGATCTGGTTGTACGTCCGCGGGCCCTTCTCGTCGCCCTTGATCGCGAACGGCACGGCGCCCGCGAGGTTGACGGCGAAGCCCGTCTGGCCGCTCGCGAAGCCGCCGATGTGCAGGCGGCCGGCGCGCATCGCCTCGATCTCGGCCGCGTTCGACTGCACGCTGAAGTAGACGACCTTCTTCCCGGTGCAGGTCGCGAGGTAGTCCGTGAACGGCTTGAACAGGTTCTGGTAGACGGCCGGGTCCTCGATCGGCGTGTACGCGAAGATCAGCGTCGACGGGTTCTTGTACTTGCCCGGGTCCTTCGGCGGATCGGCGACGAGGTCGTTGTTCTCGTCGCAGTACATGTCGTCCAGGTCGCCGCGGTGCTTGCAGTCGTCGGCGAGCGCGGTCGTGGCGCTCGCGCCCAGCAGCAGCGCGGCCAGCATCCATCGGGTCAGGAGCAGCATCGGTGTTCCTCCTGGGCACCGCGGCTCTTCGTCGGAACCTGCGGATGCGGGCGATCTCCGGAAGGCGATCGCCCGCCCAAAACTGTAACATTTGCGCTGCGCCCGCGCACGGGAGCGGCAGGGACGCGCACCCTTGGCGTACCCGCCGGGCACGCCCGCACGGTGGCGTATCATCGAGCGTTCTTCGCACTCGCGCACACCGCGATCCCGTGGCTTCTCCGCTCAACGTCGTCGTATTGGCCGCCGGCCTCGGCAAACGGATGCACTCCGCGCTGCCGAAGGTGCTGCATCCGCTCGCCGGCCGGCCTCTCGTGTCCTACGTGCTCGCCGCCGCACGGTCGCTGCAGCCGCGCGCGATCGCCGTCGTCGTCGGGCATGGCGCCGACGTCGTGCAGCGAACGCTGGCTGCGCCCGACCTCATCTTCGTGCTGCAGGACCCGCCGCGCGGCACCGGCGATGCCGCGCGCGTGGCGCTTGCCGCGCTGCCCGGCGACGGCGTGACGCTCGTGACCCTCGGCGACGCGCCGCTGGTGCCGGCCGCCGCGCTGGCCGCGCTGGTGCGCGAGGCGGAGGCCGGCCATCTCGCCGTGCTGACCGCGAAAGTGCCCGATCCCGACCGGCCTGGGCCGCATCGTGCGCGACGCCGCGGGACGGGTGCGGGCGATCGTCGAGGAGCGCGACGCGAGCGCCGTGCAACGCGCGCTCGACGAGATCAACACCGGCGTGATGGCCGCGCCCACCGCGCTGTTCGCGCGCTGGATCGGCGCGCTGACGACCGACAACGCGCAGGGCGAGTACTACCTGACCGACGTGATCGCCGCCGCGTGCGCCGACGGTATTCCGGTCGTCGCCCATCTGGCGGACGACGAGCGCGACTGCCGCGGCATCAACGACCGCGCGCAACTCGCGGCCGTCGAGCGCGTGCTGCAGCATCGGCATGCGCAGGCGCTGATGGTGCGCGGCGTGGCGCTGGCCGACCCCGCGCGGATCGACATCCGCGGCGACGCTCGCCTGCGGCCGCGATGTGCGCATCGACGTCGGCTGCGTGTTCGAAGGCGGCGTGACGCTGGGCAACGACGTGTCGATCGGGCCGTACTGCGTGTTGCGCAATGTCACCGTGGCCGATGGCACGCAGATCGAAGCCTTTTCGCATCTGGTCGACGCGACGGTCGGCGCGCAGTGCCGGATCGGACCGTACGCCCGGCTGCGGCCCGGCGCGACGCTGGCCGACGACGTCCACGTCGGCAACTTCGTCGAGATCAAGGCCAGCACGCTGGGGCAGGGTGCCAAGGCCAATCACCTGGCCTACATCGGCGACTCCGACTGTCGGCAGCAAGGTCAACTTCGGCGCCGGCTCCATCACCGCCAACTACGACGGCGCGAACAAGCACCGCACGGTCATCGGCGACGGCGCGTCCATCGGCTCGAACTGCGTGCTCGTGGCCCCCGTGACCATCGGCGCCGGCGCCACGATCGGCGCGGGCAGCGTCATCGCGCAGGAGGCCCGCGCGGGCGAGCTCACCGTCGCGCGCGCGCGGCAGGTCACCATCGAAGGCTGGCAGCGGCCCACGAAGCCGCCGGCCGCCGGCCCGAAGGAGTAACGGTTCCATGTGCGGCATCGTTGGCGCGGCGGGGAGCCGCAACGTCGTTCCCATCCTGATCGAAGGCATCCGCCGGCTCGAATACCGCGGGTACGACTCGACGGGCCTCGCGATCCTCGACGGCGCGCAGCACGGCGCGCTCGAACGCCTCGTGTCGACGGCGCGCGTCGCCGACCTCGACGCGCAGGCGACCGCGCGCCACCTGTCCGGCACCACCGGCATCTCGCACACGCGCTGGGCCACGCACGGTGCACCGTCGCCGGTGAATGCGCATCCGCACACGTCGGGCGGCGAAGTGGCCGTCGTCCACAACGGCATCATCGAGAACTTCGAAGCGCTGCGCGACCGGCTGCGCCAGCAGGGTTACGTGTTCCACACGCAGACCGACAGCGAGACGATCGCGCACCTCGTGCACGCGCACTGGCACGGCGCCGCCAACGGCGACCTGCTGCGCGCGGTCCAGCTCTCCGTCGCCGAATTCCAGGGCGCGTACGCGATCGCGGTGATCTCGTCGCGCGAGCCCGGACGTGTCGTGGGTGCGCGGCAGGGAAGTCCGCTGGTGGTGGGCCTGGGCGACGGCGACCACTTCCTCGCCTCCGATGCCGCCGCGCTCTTTGGCGTCACGCGGCGCGTCGCGTATCTCGAAGAGGGCGACGTCGCCGACGTGCGGCGCGAGGGCTACACGATCCACGACACCGCCGGCCAGCGCGTCGAGCGCGCGATCGTCGAGGTCACGGGACTTGCCGGCGCCGTCGAACTCGGTCCCTACCGGCATTACATGCAGAAGGAGATCTTCGAGCAGCCGCGCGCCGTGGCCGAGACGCTCGAAGGCATCGCGTCCATCGGCCCCGAACTCTTCGGCGGCGGGGGCGGCCACGCTGCTGCGCGACGTCGACTCCGTGCTCATTCTCGCGTGCGGCACCAGCTACTACTCGAGCCTTGTCGCCAAGCAGTGGATCGAGACGGTGGCGGGGCTGCCGTGCACGGTCGAGGTTTCGAGCGAATACCGTTATCGCGACAGCGTGCCCAACCCGAAGGCGCTGGTCGTCGTCGTGTCGCAGTCGGGCGAGACCGCCGACACGCTGGCCGCGCTGAAGCACGCGAAGTCGCTCGGCCATGCATGCACGCTCACCATCTGCAACGTCGCGACCAGCTCCATGGTCCGGCAGACCGCGCTCTGTTTCCTCACGCGTGCGGGCACCGAGGTCGGTGTTGCGTCGACCAAGGCCTTCACCACGCAGCTCGTCGCGCACTTCCTGCTGGCGCTGACGCTCGCGAAGATGCGCGGCCGGCTTAGCGAACCGGACGAGGCACGCTGGCTCAAGTCACTGCGCCATCTCCCCGCCGCGATCCAGGGCGCCCTCGCGCTCGAGCCGCACCTGATCGGCTGGGCGCAGGCGTTCGCCAGGAAACAGCACGCGCTGTTCCTGGGCCGCGGCTTGCACTACCCGATCGCGCTCGAAGGCGCGCTGAAGTTGAAGGAAATCTCGTACATCCACGCCGAGGCGTATCCCGCGGGCGAGCTGAAGCACGGACCGCTGGCGCTGGTCGACGCGGAGATGCCCGTCGTCGCGATCGCGCCCAACGACACGCTGCTCGAGAAGCTCAAGTCCAACCTGCAGGAAGTGCGCGCGCGCGGCGGGGAACTCTACGTCGTCGCCGACCTCGACAGCCATCTCACCGGCGGCGACGGCATCCACGTGATCCGCGTGTCCGAGTACGCGGGGTTGCTGTCACCGGTCGTGCACGTGGTGCCGCTGCAGCTGCTCGCGTATCACACCGCGGTGCTGCGCGGGACGGATGTGGACAAGCCGAGGAACCTGGCCAAGAGCGTGACGGTGGAGTAGGGTCGTCGGTCGCTGCGGTCGTCGTATCACGCCCGCCGAAGAGGCGTCCCCTAGCCTGCTGGCACCATCGCCACATCCTGCAGCTTTGCGAGTTCGATCGAGAGCAGGATGCCCGGGCTGCCCGGCGGCGAATCGTGACCGAGGACGTGCGCCTCCACGATCGCGTCGAGTGCGGCGACGCGCAGTTCCCGTCCCGGCAGCGCCAGTGAAGCTGCGGTTGCCGCGAATTGCGGGACGCCGATCACCAACCGCTGGGCGATCGATGGCGAGTCGAGCGTGCAGCGGTTCTTGCCCACCGCGCGGCCGGCGAGCTCGATTCGTTGTCCGCCGCGTGCGAGCGTGCCGTCCCCGAGCTGCACCTCGCCCTTGACGCGGGTACGCGCGAGCGCACCCGACAAGTTGGGATCGGCGGGACGGGCAAGCGGCTGACCCGGCGGCGATTCCAGCAGCGCGTGCAGGAACGGCAGCAAGTCGATGCGGCCGCGGTCACCGCGTGCGAAGGGAAATCCGCCGTCCGTCCCGAAGGACACGCCTGGCGGCGGCGACGGAAAGGCTACCAGCGGGACCCGCACCTGGCCGGCCGGCCCGGTGACATGGATGCCCGCAGGAGAGACGCCCATCAACGAATTGGGCCCGACGTTCTCGATCACGATCGCATTGAAATCGACCGCGCCCTGCCGGATCGGCACCGCGACGTCGGCATCGGCGAACCACAACGCGTCCTTGACGAACGCGTGCACCAGCCCGTCGAGCGTGCGGAGCGCATCGAGCTGCAGCGGTTGCGGCGCATCGCCGGCGGCCACCGCGCCACGGGCCAGCGCCGCCTGCAGATGCTCGACGACGACGTGCCGCGCCACGAAGGAGGTTATGGCCGGGGCCCCCGCGATCGGCGCAACTTCGGCACGTACGTCCTCGAGCGCCACCCGCTCGATGTCGATGCGTGCGCCGGCCATGGTCGCGCGCACGCCTTGCATGACGATCGCGGCCGCCACCAGCGTCGCGTGTCCGTCCGGCTGCGCGGTCAGCGTGAGCGCACGCGTGGTGAAACTGGCGCAGGCGAGTTCGACCCCGGGGATGCGGAGAAACGCGGTGGAACTGGACGGTGGGGTCGCGGCCATGGCGTGCGATGCGCGAAAGTGCGCAGTATGCACGCTGCGGCAGCCGGTCGAGCCCTGCTAGATTGTCCACCGGCAGATCTCGTTGCCGCTCGCACCGCCGCTGGCATGACGCCGCATGAGGTCGCAGTGCGGATGTGGACCGCCAGGAGCGCGGCATCGCGTCTTGAAAGAGGCATTCACGTGCGACTATCCCTTCGGAACCGGATGGCCGGGCGTCAGCAGCTTCGAGATCTCCGTGATGATCTCGTTGGCAGGCTGAATATTCGGAGGCGACGCGGGACTCAGCGATATCGTGACCACGAGAGAAATTCCCGTCGTCCGATCGTAGGCGGTCGTCGTGTACATGCCCCAGTACGCGGCTCGTTGCACGATCCAGGGCGGGTAGACGAGCGTCCCCAGCCCGAAGTAACCCTGCGCTGTGTTGCCGCCGAATCCGACGTTGACCGGCGCCACGATCTCGTCGCGCATGGCGGGCGAGAGCAGCGACCCGGTGCCGAACGCGCGGGTCCACGTGCCCAGGTCGCAGATGTTCGACGTCAATGCCGCCCAGGAGACGAACGAGGGACTCCAGTAGGTCGAGTCCTGGAAGTCTCCCTCCTGCAACGTATGCAACACCGGCAGCTGCGGCGACGCGTCGAGCTGGAATCGCGTGTTCCGCAGGGCAAGGGGATCGAGTATCAACTCCTGCAGCAGGACGGCGTATTGCTTGCCGCTGACTTTCTCCAGCACCGCACCCAGCATGACGAAGTCGGTATGGGAATAGTTCCAACCCTGCCCCGGATCGAATTTCTGCGGCGTCTGGTAGGGAAGAACGCTGCGCACGATGAGATCGTCCGCGGTCCAGACCCGGAGCGGGTTCGCCACGAGCTCGTCGATGAAAGTCGCCGAGTTGATGTAGTCACCGAAGCCGGTACTCGACGCGGCCAGCATGCGCACCGTCGCGAGGTCCGCCTTGGGATAGTCCGGATACCACTTCGAAACACGATCGGTCAGCGCAATCCGGGCGGGATCCTGCTCGACCATGCGCAGCAGGACTGTCGACAGCGCCTGCCACCCGACGCCCCCCACCCGAAAGTGCATGTCGGTGGTGGCCGGTATGCCGTTCATAGAGGTGCCGAGCGCGGTCCGGTACAGCGGCTCGCCATTCTGCTCCGCACTGAAGATGATCGCGTTGAGGTGGTGCTTCGCCTTGATGCTGTCGAGGGTGGACGCGATCGCCGCGGACGTGGCGGCTGAGGTGTCCGACACCGGCGCGCAGTCCGCGACAACCGCGTCGCGGGTGCACGCCTGCAACGCGCAGCAGCAGGCGGCCAACAGCATCCGCGACGCGAGCGTCGAGCTTGAGGCCGGCCTCGTTGTCCCGTCAGGGCCGTGGGGTGAATCGGCGATCATCGCGGGCGTCATCATGCGTTCAACGTAACAGGCCGCGCCTGCGGGCGATAGTCGATCGGGCTCGACGTGGCGCTTGCCGGCCGGTTGCATTTTCCTGCGAGCCGGAACGCGCTGCTCCGCGCCTACCGCGGCGCGCACATCACGACGCGATCCGGGCCGTCGCCCTCCGCGAGCCAGCCCTTGGCCACCATCTGATCGCGCGTCGCGCGGTCGGTCGTGTAGCGGTGATTGGCGTCCGCGCGGTTGCTGAAGACGCGATAGACGGGCGCCGCGTCGCCGGGACACGTGCCCGCGGTCGGCAGCGTCGCGTGGAAGAACGCCGCGTCTTCCAGCACGAAGTCCGGATACTTCGCGGCCGTGGCGGCGCATTCCACGGCCCCGCGTCCGAAGTAGTGCGAGTCGCCGAGGCCGGGCGGAATGTACAGGCGACACACGGGCGACGTGCTCGCGCCCGCGGCCGCGTAGACCGCGAAGGCCTGGCCGGTGCGCGTCCAGCGCGTGGGCGTCCGTCCGGCATCGAGATTGGCCTGCTCCGCGGCCAGCCGCGTGATGAAATAGTGATCGAGCGCGGCGTTGTAGTACTCGACGGCGGAGACCTTCGCCGGAGGCGGCGTGGACGTCATCCCGCCCAGGCGAAACTGCAGCGGCACCAGCCGCGCCTGCTTCGCTTCGTCGACCGTCTTCCAGTCGTCCTTGAGAATCCCGCCGGTATCGCCGGAATTGGGATTCCAGGACCAATACGTCCAGTGCACGCCCTCCACCCCCGTGCCGAGGTAGCTCGCGAGCGCGGTCAGCCATTGCTGGTCCGACGTCGTCGCGAGCTTGGTGCCGAACTCGCCCACCAGCACCGGCGCCGTTCCGGTGCGAAGCAGGTAGCCCCACGTCGCGTCCCACACCGCCGGCAGGTTGGCCGGGTAGTCCGGCGCCGAGAACCACGGTTGCGCATGGACGCTCGCCGGATAGTCGTGCGGCGAGTAGACGAGCCGGTTGGCGACGTCGAGCCGCACCGGGCGCGATCGCCCGCGCCGGAGAGGTTGCCGCCCCACCAGTAGTTCTGGCCGCTGGTAGCTCTCGACGCCCTCGACGAAGATCAGCCAGTTGGGGTTGACCGCCAGGATGGCGTTGCCGGCGCGCTCGGCCGCCAGCCGCCAGTCGTCTGGCGCCGCCGTCGCCCCAGGTCGCGGCGCCGTGCGGCTCGTTGTGCAGGTCGGCGCCGATCACCGTCGGGTTGCCGGCGTAGCGCTCGGCCAGCATCTTCCAGTCGCTGATCCAGCGCGCTTCGGGTAGTGCGCTGTCGTACCACAGGCCGTTCTCGGACCGCGCCGGCGTCCGGTGCGGTGGTGGTCGAGGATGATCCGCAGGCCGATCTGGCCGGCATAGTCGACGATCTTGTCCATGATCTGCAGCGCCGTCAGGCCCTGCAGGTCGGGGTTCTGTCGAAGTCGATGCCGTTGGGCGTGCTGCCGGCGTCGAAGAGCTGCGTTGGAGTAGGGCAGGCGGATGGTGTTGAAGCCCAGTCCGCCATCTGGTCCATCATCGTCCTTGTAGCCGCGCGTCCACAGGCCGTGCGGCGCGAAGTTGCTCGTCTCGAAGCCGAACCAGTTGACGCCGGCGATGCGCACCGGCTGGTTGGCGCTGTCCACGATCCGGTTGCCGTTGGTGTGCCAGTAGCCTTCGCCGACGGCGGCCGCGGCGAACGTCGTCAGGGCGATGAAGGCCGCCAGTGCGCCGGCCACCCGCGAGATCGTGGCGCGAGCGAGGCGGCTTGCAGGTGTCGTGGGCATGAAGGGCGCTCCTGCAGCAAGTTCGGTTGGATTGTGCAGCGTGTCAGGTTCGCGCAGCCATGTCGCGCCGCACGCGCGCGCCGGCACCCGCATGCTTTCGCTGCAACCGGGTTCGATGGTCGTGGCGCCGAACCGCCGGCGCAGCTGCATTGCCCGTGCCCGCCACAGGCCTCGACGGAGAGGGACACCGTGCTCCGCACGACGAGCGTCCGGATCGTGCGCCCGCCAGGGATGCGCCGGTTCCCGCGCACGGTGAGGCAGCCGGTACTGGTGTTCGGCCCAGGCCTTCCGTTCCTAGGCCTCGACGATCGCCTCGATGCGCTGTTCCCTGATCGCCCGCATGAACGCGCGATAGTCCTTGCCGTTCTGGTCGGCGTACTCGACCGCGAACTCGCCGATCGCATCGTCGAAGGTCTGCCCCGACCCCATGTACCCGGAGATCATCGCGGCGTCGCCGGATCGGGCGTGCGCGCGAGCCAGCGCATGCGCGCACATGCGGGCGTAGTTCCGCAGCATCCTGGTGTCGGCGCCCTCGATGACCGCGGACATCTTCATGTCGCGGAGCTGGCGGACGTAGACGTCGCGGCCATTCAGTAAGCGGGTCCAGCCGAGGAACACGTCGGTCGCCGCCTGCATGATGCGCTGGCCGACCACGACGCGCTGGCCGTGATCGGGATAGACGCTCCTGCCCGCGTAGGGCTCGAGCACCGAGGCGCGCGCCTCCTTCACCTGCAGGAAGAGCGGATCGTCGTCGGCGGCCATGAACAGGCAGACGGTGCACGACGTGCCCACGCTGCCTACGCCCACGACCTTGAACGCGAGATCGAAGAAGTGATAGCGGTCGAACAGCGTCCTGGTGTGCTCGGGCAGGCTCTCCCGGTATCCCGCGATGACAGCGGCGTAGCCCGCCGCGAGCCCGGGCGCCGCGGCTTCCGTCGGATGAAAGATCAGCGGCGGATCGTCCTTGATCCGCGGCCGGGGGCCCTCCATCGCGACGAGCTTGGGAAACAGGTAGTCGGGCACCGTCTTGCGCTTCGCCTCCTCCACCCGCGCGGCCATCAGCTTGCGCGCTGCGTGCACGGTCGCCGGATCGCCCGCCCGATCCTCGTACTTCTGCATGTCGATCTTGTCGTACCAGACGTCGAGTGCCCGCATCGAGGCATAGTCGGCCATCCGCTCGCGGTACTCGCGGACGACGTCGATGGCCACGCGCCCCGCGTCGCTGTCGGGAAGCTTCAGGAACTGCGCGGCGATCACCACGCTCGCCGCGAGCCGCTTCAGGTCCCACTCGAACGGGGCCGGCAGCGTCTCGTCGAGGTCGTTGACGTCGAAGACCACGTT
>CAVTDH010000003.1:0-121271 GCA_963733435.1 uncultured beta proteobacterium | reverse complement strand
GGTGATCGCGCGCCGCGCGCGCGAACGCCTCCGCGCGGCGGCGCACCAGACGCGACAGCATGTCCTCCCAACCCGGGCGAGAGCGCGCGCCCGACCTCGCACTCGCCGAGTTCGTCCGGGTCGGGCGTTTCTCGGCCTCCATCGCCGCCATGCGCTCGAGCGCGGCGGCATCGCCGCCGACACAGCCGTACGCATCGAGCGCGGACTTGAGCGCCCCGTCGTGACGCTTCTGCGCCCAGGCCTCCGTCCGCTCTGCCAGCACGCGCGCCAGCGACTCGAGCCGGATGGAGACCGTCCCGCCGCGCATCGACGCCGGCGCCGCCGAGAGGTCGCGTCCAGTTCGCGACCCGCGACCAGGATGCGCATGCCGTCCCGTTCCTCCTGCCGTTCGAGCCGGCCGAGGAAGAACTGGGGCTTGCCGAAGCGGCCGACGCCAGCGCCATAGACGAACCCGAGCGGTGCGATCGCGCGGTTGACCGCGTCCGTGTCCCAGGGATCGATCGCTTCCCCGTCGAACGGCAGCGGCAGGTAGTCGGCGTCCTCGAGCGCTTCCCACAGCGCCTCGCGACGTGCGATCCACGCGCCGATCTCGGCGCGCGGCAATGGCGTCGCCAGCGCAATGCCACGCTCCCACCGGTAGAGCTCGCGCATCTCGAGCAGGTACGTGCACAGCGTCATGTTGCGTGCGTGACGGGCATCGGTGACGTTGCAGTTGGCCTGCACCGCGGCACGCAGCCGCTCGACCACCGGATTCACTGCCGGGCTCATGACTCACCTGGGAGCGCCTGCGGATCCGCCACGCGACGATGGAGCACAACCACGTCGTTCCAGGGCAGCTCGGCCAGGCTGCCGAACCGCACGTGCGCGGCGGTGACGAGTCGATGCACGTCGGTTTCACACGGCGCGACGCAGCCGCGCACGCCCGCCAGCCCGCCACACGCGAGCCGCATCGTAGCCGCCTGCGGCGGCGGCACTCCCGGCGCGAGCTTCAGGGCGAACGTCGCACGCTCCTGCATGAGCGCGGCGAGCGTCGCGCAGTTGGTCCGTGCCGTCGGCGAGGTGCAGCCGATCGCTTCGCGCTCGGCCAGCGCACGCCGCACGGACGTCCCGCACGTCGCGCAACCGGCGGCAATCGCCTTCTCGAACACGCACGCGAGCGGCACGGCCGCGCCGCGCGCCGCCCGGTAGGCCGTCTCGTCCACGTCTCGTGCCCTGCGCCGGGCCGTCGCTACTCGTCGCCGACGAGACCCGGCTTGGGCGCCAGGACCTGCGACAGGAGGTCCTCGGCCTCGAGTTCGTTCGCGGCGAAGATCACCTTGATCGCGCAACCTTCGGGAAGGTCCGGACCGACGCGCAGCGCCTTGGCGCGCGCCGATGCTGCACCGAACGTCGCGGGGCAACCTCGACCTTTTCGAGACGCGAATCGGAAAGCTGAAGTCCAGATGAACCAGTAGTAAGGCAAGCTCCGACTCCTCTTTGTCGCTAGTCCACGTAACGCTTGACCGAGCGCCGGCGCCCGGGCCGGCTCTTCTGGATGACCACGCCGCGCACCGCGCGAGATCGGCGAGCGCGGTGGCCGCGTAGGCCGGGATTCAGCGCGCAGAGCTGCCAGCCGGTGTCGCCACGAACGAGTTGCCGCATCGTCCAGCCGCCTTCGACCTCGGCCACGACGAACGCGCCGTCGGTCGCGTGACCCTCGGGCTCGACGACGATGATCTCGCCTTCGACGAACTCCGGCGCCATCGCATCGCCCAGCACCATCAGCGCGAACGGCTCGGCGCCCGCGCAATCGCCCTCGCCGCGCCGCCGCGGGCAGGATGGGAATCTCCGGGCGCTCGCGCATCGTCGGCGATCAGAGAACGAGCGAGAAGAGTCCGCGGCGCGGGCACGCCTGCCGCCAGTGCAGCGCCTGCGGCGCTCGACGAACGCGCGCCGGTCCGGCGACGTAGACGTCGGATGCGGCAGCGACGATCGACCGCGCCATCGCCGCGACCACCCGCGGGCGCCGGCGGCCGGAGTCGGCCGCCGGTGCGCGGCGTAGCGGAACCCGTCGAAGCGCCTCGGCCCAGGCGCGGCACTGGTTCGCGAGGTAGTGTCCGTCCGCACGGACCGCGAGCCAGTCGAGCGAGATCGACTCGGTGGCCTCGATGGCCATCGCGTGCTCGATGAGACTCTTGATCGGCGCGAATCCGGTGTCGCAGGCGACGAACGCCAAGGGGCGCTCGGACTCCGCGAGCACGAAGTGCGCCCGTCGGCCCCCACAATTGCAGCGTGTCGCCCGCGCGGATCGCCCCGGTGTGGAGCATGGCCGCGAGGGCGTCGCCACTGTCGCGGCCGACGTGGAAGTGCAGATTGCGATCGTCGCAGGGACAACTCGCGATTGGATACGTGGCGTGGGCATCGGCGCCACCGGCGCCGCCGTACAGCGTCACGCTCTGGCCGGCGAGGAAGCGCAGCCGCGACGTCCGCGGCGTCTGCAGGTGCAGCAGCAGCGTGTCCGCGGCGAGCGGCTGGACGGCGCGCACGCGCACCGCCGATCTCCTGCTCGGGAATCTCGCTCGGGCCGCAGCGCCTCCAGCGTCTCGATGACGATCTCGCCCGAAGCGGCCGAATGCGCGCAGAGCAGCGTGTGCCCCTGCAGCCGCTCGGCTTCCGACAGCGGGTAGTCGAACGGCATCGTCCTGACGACCTGCGCCCTCGATCACCCGCGCCTTGCAAAGCCCGCAGGTGCCGTTGCCGCAGCCGTAGGCGAGCTTGAGGCCGGCCTTCAGGCCGGCCTGCAGCAGCGAGTCGCGTCCGTCCACGAAGAAGACCGGGCCGCTGGGGCGCACCGTGACCTGCGCGGACATCACCTTCAGCACGTCGTTCATGACCGTCAGGGGATCGGCGGATTCGGTGGCGAGGACTTCGGCGAGGCCGCGCTCGAGGGTTGCGCACAGGTCATCGAGCGCGGGTGCGGCGCAGTCCGGCGCCAGCACCCCGAGCGTGCTCCTGCAGGGTGACGACGAGCGCGTGGTAGCGCGCGAGGTGCCGGCGGGCATCGGCGAGTTCCCGGCTCTGCTCGAACAGCCGCTGCGCGAGGACAGCCTGCGACGGCAGCACGCGCTCCTGCACCCGGCGGCCGAACGCCTCCTCCTTCAGCCGGGTGACGCGTTCGAACGCGCCGGAATCCTCGGCGGTCCATTCCGGGTAGAGCTGGGCGAGACCCTCGGTCGACACCAGCCCGTCGTTCGACGGCAGACGGCCCTCGCGCACGTGGCGCTGCAGCGCACCGCGCGGCACGCCGATGAGTCGTGCCGCCCGCGACAGCGTCAGCCATTGGGTCATCCCACCGGTTCATCCCTTCTCCGCGCCGGGTCCGCCGCGTGCACTCGACTACCCTCCGCGCTGGCCATCGCACCGGTCGCCGCGCCGGCCGCGACCGTCCGGTCCGCGATGCGTTCGTGATAGCGGGCGCGCAGGATGAGCCGCGGCCGCGCCGGATCGTCGGCGAATCCGGAACGGTCGTGCAGCACATTGTTGCAAAGAATCCCCATGCCGGGAGCGAGCGTCAGTCGGTGGATCCACGGCGACGGCGTGGCGAGCACGCGCTCGAGCGCCGCCACCGCCGCGCGCACGCCCGCGTCGGGCTTCCACTCGATGCTGCGCGTGCGCGCCGTGTAGCGCATGTGCAGGTGCGCCGCTCGACGGATCGACCGAGAACACGGGACCACGCTGCGCCGGCCTCGCGACGCCATCGTCGTCGGTACGTTCGGGGATCGTCATCGCGTCCTCGCGCATCAGCGCCCTGACGTGCGCCGGGTCCGTCGTCGCGCAGCAGCAGATAGGCGATCTCGCGGTCGAGCAGCGCGTTCTCGCCGCCCTGCGCCGCATGCTCGACACAGTGGAGCACCATCGCCCGAATGCGGCGTTCGCGGTGGATTGTAGTAGCCGTCGGTGTGCCAGCGGATCGGGCGGTTGGTGTAGGGAATGAAGTCGCCGCGCCCGGACGTCGCCGGCGACCTTGACCTGGCTCACGCCGTCGTCGTCGGCGAGCCAGTTGCGATCGAGGCTCGCGAGCCCGAACTGCGCGCCGAGCCGACGCGGAATCTCGTTGTCCGCGCCCCGCACGCCGCTCGCGTAGACGACCATGTTCGCCCTGCGGCAGCGGTCGAGCATCGCGCCGCGCTCGGCGGGCGAGAGCGCGCGCGGATCGTCGATCTCGACGGTGAGTGCCGCCAGTCCCTCCGGGTACTCGAGCGAGCTTGCGCTCGCGCCACGCACGGTAGGCGCGATCGTCGTCGAGGTCGAACGGTCCGGTCACGGGCGAGGGCGAGGCGAGCAATGCTGTCATGGCGCTATTCGCCTCGCGCCCCGGCCTGGCCCCGCGACCGCCGGCGCGGCGCAGGATCCAGCAGTCCCGCCATCGCCCCGCGCATCAGGTCCACCGGCTTCCGGTGCCTCGCATGTCGATGACCTGCGAGATCGCCCACGTCTGGTCGTGCGCCTGCCATGGTTTCCGCGACGCAGTGGCCGAAACAGCGCACGAAGCCGTAATCGGGGCCGTCGTCGGTCCACCGGAATCCGGCGTAATCGGCCGAGCGCTCGTTGACCAGCGCGATGAACCGTTTCTTGTAGCCTTCCGGCGAGTCGCCGCCCAGCAGATCGGCCTGGTTGTCCGCGAGGTACCCGCCGACGCTGTTCGCCATCGTGGTCGTGAACAGGACGCGCCAGGCCTCGTCGCCGCGCGCGTGCGCGATCCGGTCGGCGCAGAGCGTGAGGAACGCCAGGAACTCGGCCAGGAACGCGAAGTACGGCGCGCCCGCGGGCAGCTCGTAGCCCGCGCCACGCATGTGCTTGAGCGCGTTCTGCGCGATGCGGAAGACGATGAAACCTGCGGCGCCGGCGATCTCCGCGCACCCTTCTCCGTTCCCGGCTTGAACCAGTGGCTCTTGATGCGCATGCGCGCGCAACCCGCTCTTCACTTCGCGATGTAGAACTCGAACTCGCCGGCGCCCACTCTCCTCGACGCCCCGCAGCGTGAGGCCGGTCGCCTTGACCCAGTCCTCGACGTCGGCGGGGATGCCCGGGCAGTTGCTGACCAGCTTCAGCGTCTCGCCGGCGCGCATGCCGTTCAGGAGCTTCTTCGCCTCGACGATCGGCCCGGGGCACGACGACGCCGCGAAGGTCGAGCACGGCGTGCGGCCGGCGGGTGCCGCACGCGGCCGCGCTCGATGTAGTAGGCGTGGCCGCCGTCGGCGCAGCGCTCGGTGCGCGCGATGTGGTTGTCGGTGTACTTGGCCCAGGCGAACAGGTCGTCCGTGCGTGCCGGGACAATCCGAGAGCAGCTTCAGCACCTGGCCCTGCTTCAGGTCGTCGACGAGCTTCTTCGCGCCGAGCAGTGGCGCCGGGCAGCTCGTGCCCCGCATGTCGAGCGTCACCGTCGGTTGGGGTACCTTGGTCTCCGTCGTCATCGCACCTCCTGCTGCGGCCCAGCGGCCGCCGACATCAGTATCCGCCCTTGCCGTAGGGCTGCGGCAAGCCGGCGATCTTCGCGCCCTGCTTCGCCGGTCCCATGCGGGAAGAGGTCGTACAGGTACTTGCTGTCGGCCTCCGGGCGGATCGCCTGGAAGCCCTTGAGCATGTTGCGGAAATTCGGCGAGTGCCCGTTCGCCTGGTACGTCGTCGCGCAGGAACCGGATCACCTCCCAGTGCGCCTCGGTCAGCGCGATGCCGTCCGCCGCCGCGATGGCCTCGGCCGTCTCGTCGCGATAGTCGGCCTCGAGCAGATAGCCCAGATCGTCGCACGCCAGCGTTTCCCCTTGCACCGTGTAGCTCATGCGCCTCTCCCTGCGACCGCAATGTCCCGCGACCTGCGTGCGTGCGCTATGCGGACGTCGCGATCGCCTTGTGTGGAACGAAGATGCCGAACCCGAGACGCCGCTCGCCACCGAGCCCCTCGGCCTGCACGCGCAGCGAGTCTCGCGGGCGTCGAGGCCGTGCAGCGCCAGGCTGAAGCCCGCGACCTCCCTGCCCTCGGCCCCGACCGACCGCGCCCGGCCCGAGATGAATTCGCAGCGTACGCCAAGCTCCGCGCAGCCAGCGCACGACCTCGTCGTGGAACGCCCGCTCGTCGCGCGGTGGTCGCAGCCACCCGCTGCGCGAAGAGCGTCGCGCTGGGCGCGAGTGCCCGCAGGTAGCCCGCGCCGACCGTGAGCCGGCTCACCGCCGAGGTCGAGCCCATGTCCGGCCAGTGCCAGGGTTCGCCGCCGCGCGGGCCGCGGGGACGCGGACCATCAGCCGCGCGCGCCGGGCAAGCACCAGTCGTCCCGTGCGTCGATCGGCGCCGTGCGCAGCGGATGGATGCCGGCGCGGGGCTCGGCCTCGAACCACGGCAGCGCGGCCGTCACGGCGACGTCGAGCGCCGCCGCGCAGTCGGCGGGCACCGGCGTGCCGGAAAGCTCGAACAGCACGTCGACCACCGATACGTCCATGCCCGCCTCCAACGCCCCTTGCTCCGGCGCGTTGCCGCCAGCGACGATCGCCGGCCCCGGCATGTCCGCCGTTCATCACGCCCTCCCGACCGCCGGTGTCGACCGCCTGCGCGTCGCTCCAGCGCACCATCGCCTCGCCCCAGGCCTTCGCGGTCAGCGGGTCGATGTCGAAGATCGTGAACCGCGCTCCGCTCCCGGATCCGGACCCGCAGCAGCTTCATCCCGCCGGCGTCGTGGACGAACTCGTCGAGGACGATCTCCTGGCCGCCCAGAGGCACGGTGAACCGGTCGACAGTGGTGAGTTCGGGCATGGATGGTCCGTCGGCGACGCCCCGCTGCCAGCCCGCCGCAGGGCGGGCGCGCGACGCGGGACAGCGCTCCCGGGGCGGCCGGGAAGCGGCGCAGCGCGAGGCCGGGTATTGGGCGATTTTCCCCTCGCGCACGTCCATAGCCAATGCGAGTAATGGACCCTACCCCATCTGGGTAGTTCTCAGGCTTCGCCATAGGGCTTATTCAAGTCTACCAGCCAGGGGGATGGCGGTCGTAGCGCGCCCCGCCTTAGGCATGTGCTCCACGCCGCCGGAAGCGGTTGCACCGAGTCACAGATCAAGCGAGGAGGACAGGTCATGGCGAAGGAGATGCACCAGACGCCGATGCTCGACCAGCTCGAAACCGGGCCCGTGGCCGAGTTTCGTCACCGGCCTGAAGCGTCTCGCGAAGGACAAGGACTACGTCGTCGACCTGCTCGGCCAGCTCGAGCACTCGTACGAGACGCGCAAGGGCTACTGGAAGGGCGGCACGGTCGGCGTGTTCGGCTACGGCGGCGGCGTGATCCCGCGCTTCACCGAGGCGAAGGACGAGAACAACAAGCCGCTGTTCCCCGCCGCCGCCGAGTTCCACACGCTGCGCGTGATGCCGCCCGCCGGCATGCACTACAACACCGACGTGCTGCGCAAGATGGCCGACATCTGGGAGAAGCACGGCTCGGGCCTGATCGCCTTCCACGGCCAGTCCGGCGACATCATGTTCCAGGGCGCGACCAGCGAGAACGTGCAGCCGGCGTTCGACGCGATCAACGAGCTCGGCTTCGACCTCGGCGGCGCCGGCCCCGCGGTGCGCACGTCGATGTCCTGCGTCGGCGCCGCGCGCTGCGAGCAGTCGTGCTACGACGAGGGCTCGCGCGCACCGCACCGTGATCAACAGCTTCCTCGACGACATCCACCGCCCGTCGCTGCCGTACAAGTTCAAGTTCAAGTTCTCGGGCTGCCCGAACGACTGCATGAACTCGATCCAGCGCGCGGACATGGCGGTCATCGGCACCTGGCGCGACAACATCCGCACCGACGAGGCGCTGGCGAAGAAGTGGTTCGCGAAGCACGGCATGAACGAGCTGGTCAACGACGTCGTCGCGCGCTGCCCGACCAAGGCGATCCAGCTGAAGGAGATCAAGGACCTGAAGGCGGGCGCGTCGGTCTCGACGGTCGCGGTCAGCGACACGCACGGCCTCGAGATCGACAACCGCGACTGCGTGCGCTGCATGCACTGCATCAACGTGATGACCGGCGCGCTCGCGCCGGGCAAGGACAAGGGCGCGACGATCCTGCGTCGGCGGCAAGCGCACGCTCAAGATCGGCGACCTGATGGGCACCGTCGTGGTGCCGTTCATGAAGCTCGAGACCGACGAGGACCGCGAGAAGCTGGTCGAGCTCGGCCAGAAGATCATCGACTTCTTCGCCGAGAACGCGCTCGAGCACGAGCGCACCGGCGAGATGATCGAGCGCATCGGCATCGTCAACTTCCTCGAGGCGCTCGGGCATCGAGTCGACGCCGAACATGGTCTCCGCGCCGCGCACCAATCCGTACGTGCGCATGGACGGCTGGGACGAGGAAGTGGCCAAGATCAACGCCAAGAAGCAGGTCGCCTGAGGAGAAGAACGATGGCACAACCCCAGATGCGCCGCGCGATCGAGAGCGGCGTTCCGGACAACAAGCAGTTCCTGCACCCGCTGCTCGCCGAAGAACTACGGCAACTGGAAGTACCACGACCGGCCGCGTCCCGGCGTGCTGCACCACGTCTCGCACTCCGGCGACGAGGTGTGGACGGTGCGCGCCGGCACGCAGCGGCAGATGGACGTGCTACACGATCCGCAAGCTGTGCGACATCGCCGACCAGTACGCCGAGGGCCACGTCCGCTTCACGATCCGCTCCAACATCGAGTTCATGGTGTCGTCCGTCGCCAAGGTCGCGCCGCTGATCGCCGAGCTGGAGAAGAGCGGCTTCCCCGTCGGCGGCACCGGCAACTCGGTGTCGATGATCGCGCACACGCAGGGCTGGCTGCACTGCGACATCCCGGGCACCGACGCGTCGGGCGTGGTCAAGGCGCTGATGGACGAGCTGATCGACGAGTTCCGCAGCGAGGAGATGCCCAACCGCGTGCACCTGTCGACGTCCTGCTGCGAGATCAACTGCGGCGGCCAGGCGGACATCGCGATCATCGTCCAGCACACCAAGCCGCCGAAGATCAACCACGACCTCGTCGCCAACGTCTGCGAGCGGCCGGCGGTGGTCGCGCGCTGCCCGGTGGCGGCGATCCGCCCGGCGCTGGTCAACGGCAAGCCCTCGCTCGAGGTCGACGAGAAGAAGTGCATCTGCTGCGGCGCCTGCTACCCGCCGTGCCCGCCGATGCAGATCAACGACCCGGAGCACTCCAAGCTCGCGATCTGGGTCGGCGGCAAGAACTCCAACGCGCGCGCCAAGCCGACGTTCATGAAGATGGTCGCCGCGGGCCTGCCCAACAACCCGCCGCGCTGGCCCGAGGTGGCCGAGATCGTCAAGCGCATCCTGTACGTCTACAAGGACGACGCGCGGCCGTGGGAGCGGCTGTCCGACTGGGTCGAGCGCATCGGCTGGCCGCGCTTCTTCGAGAAGACCGAGCTGCCGTTCACCAAGTACCTGATCGACGACTGGCGTGGCGCGCGCGTGAATCTCAACGCGTCGACGCACATCCGGTTCTGAGCGGAAGGCGGCGCGCGCCCATGAAATTCGGCATTCTGGTCAACGAAGGCCCGTACCAGCACCAGGCCAGCGACTCCGCGTACCTGTTCTGCAAGGCGGCGCTGGCGAAGGGGCACGAGATCCATCGCGTGTTCTTCTACCACGACGGCGTGAACAACTCGACGCGGCTGACCGAGCCGCCGCAGGACGACCGCAACATCGTCGCCCGCTGGTCGAAGCTCGCCGCCGACCACGGCGTCGACCTCGTCGTCTGCGTGGCGGCGGCGCTGCGGCGCGGCATCAAGGACGAGAACCTGGCGCCGGGCTTCCGCATCTCGGGCCTGGGCCAGCTGGTCGAGTCCGGCATCCAGGCCGACCGGCTGGTCGTGTTCGGCGACTGAAGCGGGCTCGTTCGAGCGACGCGAAGGGCGACCTGGGGCGATCGGGGACGCATGTCGGAAGGTACCGCCAAGAAGTTCATGTTCGTCAACCGCACGGCGCCGTACGGCACGGTCTACGCGCTGGAGTCGCTCGAGGTCGTGCTGATCACCGCGGCGTTCGACCAGGACGTCTCGCTGGTGTTCATCGACGACGGCGTCTGGCAGCTGAAGAAGGGCCAGCAGACCAAGGGCATCGAGACCAAGAATTTCTCGCCGACCTACCGGGCGCTCGAGGGCTACGACGTCGAGAAGCTCTACGTCGAGCGCGAGTCGCTGGAAGCGCGCGGCCTGACCGAGGACGATCTGATCGTCGACGTGACCGTGCTCGGGGCCGGCGAGCTCGGCCAGCTGATGGCGGAGCAGGACGTCGTCCTCTCCTTCTGAAAGAGCCACACCGATGCTCCATATCGTCAACAAGTCGCCGCTCGAGCGCAACTCGCTCGACGCCTGCCTGCGGATCGGCGCGCCCGGCGCGCTGCTGCTGATCGAGGACGGCGTCTACGCGGCCGTCCGCGGCACCGCCGTCGAGGCCAGCGTCAAGGCGGCGCTCTCCAAGTTCCGCGTCTACGCGCTGCTGCCCGATCTCGAGGCGCGCGCCGTCGCCGACCGCGTGATCGACGGCGTGACCACCATCGACTACGGCGGTTTCGTCGACCTCGTGGCAGAGCACAACGCCTGCCAATCGTGGCTCTGACGACCCCGTCCCCGCATCACCAACGCCCAACAGGAGATCCGCATGCCCACCATCGAAGTGAACGGCAAGAGTTTCGAAACCGACGAGGAAGGCTATCTCGTCAACCTGGCCGACTGGAACGAGGACATCGCCAAGCACATCGCGGTGACCGAGAACGTCGAGATGTCGCAGAACCACTGGGAAGTCGTCAACTTCCTGCGCAAGTACTACGACGAGTACCAGATCGCGCCGGCGGTCCGCGTGCTGACCAAGGCGATCGGCAAGACGCTCGGGCCGGAGAAGGGCAGCAGCCAGTACCTGTACGAGCTCTTCCCGTACGGTCCGGCGAAGCAGGCGTGCAAGATCGCCGGCCTGCCCAAGCCGACCGGCTGCGTCTAGGCGCGCCCGTCACGGCCGCCCCTTAGCCGGTCCGCGTGGGCCCCATCGATCGCCGCCGCCGATGCCAGCGATGACGCCCGCGACGATCGTGTTCGCCCTCGCGTTCTACGCCGCGTTCCTGGTGCTGGCGCTGGGCACGGCGTACCGGATCTGGGGCTACGTCCGCGTTCCGGCGCCGCTCAAGATCCCGACCACGCCGGCGCCGATCACGCGCGGCGGCGTGGCGCTGCGCCTGGCGCGCGAGGTCGTGCTGTTCGAGAGCCTGTTCAAGGCGAGCCTGTGGCTGTGGCTCGCCGGATGGCTGTTCCACGCCGGCCTGGCGCTGGTGCTGGCGCGGCACCTGCGGTACTTCACCGAGCCGGTCTGGGGCTGGGTCGCGTTCCTGCAGCCGTTCGGCGTCTACGCGGGGTTCGCGATGGCCGCGGGCCTGGCGGGGCTGTGGGTGCGCCGCATGTTCGTCGCCCGCGTCCGCTACATCTCGACGCCGTCCGACCACCTGATGCTCGGGCTGCTGCTGGCCATCGCGCTGTCGGGGCTGGCGATGAAGTTCGTCGCGCACACCGACGTCGTCGCGGTCAAGGCGTTCTTCCTCGGGCTCATGTACTTCGACTGGAAGCCGCTGCCGGCCGACGGCGCGCTGTACGTGCACCTCGGGCTGGTCGCGCTGCTGATGATCGTGTTTCCGTACAGCAAGCTGCTGCACGCGCCGGGGATCTTCTTCTCGCCGTCGCGCAACCAGGTCGACGACCCGCGCGAGCATCGCCATCTCGCGCCCTGGGCCGCCCGCCTCGACCCGAAGAACTGACCTGACGATGGCCGCCGTCGACATCAAGGCCCCGCCGCTGCGCGCCGATCCCGGCGCGCCGCAGGCGCTCCTGCCCGGCGCGATGGCCGCGTCGAAGCCGTACGTCGCCAACGACAAGATGCAGCAGGCGCTGGGGTTCCCCGGCGAGCTCGTCGACGGCTGGCAGGAGAAGGCGATCGGGCGGATGGGCGAGCTGCTCGGCAAGTACCGCTCGCTCAAGGTGTACATGGACGCCTGCGTCCACTGCGGCGCCTGCGCCGACAAGTGCCACTACTTCATCGGCACGCAGGACCCGCTGAACATGCCGGTCGCGCGGCAGGACCTGATGCGCAGCGTCTACCGCCGCTACTTCACGCTGCCCGGCAAGCTGTTCCCGAAGCTGGTCGGCGCGCGCGACCTGACGAAGGAAGTGCTGGACCAGTGGTACAGCTACTACAACCAGTGCTCGGAGTGCCGGCGCTGCTCGGTGTTCTGCCCCTACGGCATCGACACCGCCGAAGTGACGATGGCGGCGAAGGAGATCATGGACGTCGCCGGCCTCGGGCAGAAGTACAGCAACGAGATCATCGGCAAGGTCCACCGCATCGGCAACAACCTGGGCCTGCCGGGCCCGGCGCTGGCCGACACGCTGGAGGGCCTCGAGGAGGACGTCAAGGAAGAGACCGGGCAGGACGTCCGCTTCCCGCTCGACGAAAAGGGCGCCGAGGTGCTGCTGGTCACGCCGTCGGCCGATTTCTTCGCCGAGCCGCACGTCGACAGCCTGATCGGCTACGCCAAGGTGTTCCACGCGGCCGGCATCCGCTGGACGCTGTCGTCGCACGCGTCGGAGGCCGGCAACTTCGGTCTGTTCATCGGCAACTACGACCAGCTGCAGAAGATCGCGCTGCGCATCCGCGAGGCGGCGCTCGAGCTCGGGGTCAAGCGCATCGTCGTCGGCGAATGCGGCCACGCGTGGCGCGTCGCGTACAGCTACTGGAACACGCTGACCGGCATCGGCGCCGGCGGCGACGACCCGTTCGCGCGCATGCTGCAGGCCCAGCTCGATTCGCGCTACCGGCAGCCGATGCACATCTGCGAGCTGACCTCGGACCTCATCGACCGCGGGGCGCTCAGGTTCGACAAGGAAGCCAACGACCATCGCGTGGTCACGTTCCACGACTCGTGCAACGTCGCGCGCGCCTCGCGGATGGGCGACGCGCCCGGCGGGCAGTTCGAGATCCCGCGCGCCATCATCCGGGCGGTCGCCAACAAGTACGTCGAGATGCCGCGCGGCACCACGCGCGAGCAGACCTACTGCTGCGGCGGCGGCGGCGGCCTCCTCACCGACGAGCTGCTCGACCTGCGGGTCAAGGGCGCGCTGCCGCGGATGGAGGCGCTGCAGCAGGTCGTCGACACGCACGGCGTCAACTTCATGGCGACGATCTGCGCGATCTGCAAGGCGCAGTTCTCCAAGGTGCTGCCGTACTACGGATTCAAGATGGGCATGGTCGGCGGCGTGCACCAGCTCGTCAGCACGGCGATCCGGCTCGGCGACAGGCATTGAGCGGCGGCCCGCGGCCGACCGCCATCGAAGCAACAGACCGGAGATCAGGCAATGTCCACACCCCCCAGCCAATCCGTCGAAAAGCTCACCTTCCGTCGCTACAAGGACGGCGACGTGAAGTGGGATTCCTGGCGCGACCAGATCTTCCAGGCGAGCTACACGCACAAGTGCCCGACGTACATCCAGTCGACGCCGCCGTGCCAGGGCAGCTGCCCGTCGGGCGAGGACATCCGCGGCTACCTCAACATCGTGCGCGGCATCGAGAAGCCGCCGGCGGGCGTGAAGTGGCAGGAGTACGCGTGGCGCCGGCTGACCGAGGCCAACCCGTTCCCGTCGGTGATGGGCCGCGTCTGCCCGGCGCCCTGCGAGACCGGCTGCAACCGCAACGAGGTCGAGGACCACGTCGGCATCAACTCGGTCGAGCACTTTCTCGGCGAGTACGCGATCGCCAACAAGCTCGCGTTCGTCGCCGGTGCCGGCGACCAGCGGCAAGAAGGTCGCGGTGATCGGCGGCGGGCCGGCGGGGCTGTCCTGCGCGTACCAGCTCGTGCGCCGCGGCCATGAGGTCACCGTCTTCGACGAGCACGAGCACCTGGGCGGGATGATGCGCTACGGCATCCCGGGCTTCCGCACGCCGCGCGAGGTGCTCGACGCCGAGATCCAGCGCATCGTCGACCTCGGCGTGAAGACGCGGCTCAAGTGCCGCATCGGCACCGACGTCACGCTGGAGTCGCTGCGCCAGGACTTCGACGCGGTGTTCCTCGGCATGGGCGCGCAGTCCGGGCGGCCGCTGCCGGCGCCCGGCGGCGACGCGCCGAACGTCGTCACCGCGACGTCGTTCCTGAAGGCGTTCAACGACGGCCGGCTGCAGCACGTCGGCAAGCGGGTCGTCGTCATCGGCGGCGGCGACACCTCGATCGACGTCGCCACCGTCGCGCGTCGCCTCGGCCACATCGAGCACGCGAAGCCGACCGACTTCGCCGAGCTCGCGATCGCCGGGCACCTCGCTCACGACGTGGCGTCGGTGTCGGCGAAGCAGGGCGCCGAGGTCACGCTGACGTCCGTGTTCGACGTCGACCAGATGCAGGCGAACAAGCACGAGATCGAGCAGGCGCAGGCCGAAGGCATCGCCATCCGCGGCGGGCTCGCGCCGGTGTGCGTGGTCAAGGACGCGAACGGCCGGGGGATCGCGCTGCGCGTCGCCCGCTGCGAGGCGAAGTTCGTCGGCCCGAAGCTCGAGATCAAGATGATCGAGGGCACCGAGGAGGACATCCCGGCCGACCTCATCGTGTCGGCGATCGGACAGGCCGTCGACTTCACCGGCCTCGAGGAGTTCGACAGCGGCCGCGGCACCGTCGCCGCCGACAAGAACTACCAGGTCGCGGGCAAGCCGGGGACGTTCGCCGGCGGCGACGTGCTGCGCCCGCACCTGCTGACGACGGCCATCGGTCACGGCGCGATCGCCGCCGACGGCATCGACCGCTTCCTGCGCGGCGAGGAGCAGGGCAAGCGGCCGAAGATCGACGTCCACGCGTTCGACCTGCAGCGCAAGATGATCGAGAAGGGCCTCACGTTCAGCGAGGCGCACGAGCCGATCCACGGCACCGACAGCACGAACGTCGGCATCCACAACTACGACAACCGCTCCGACCGCTACGTGATCCCGCACGAGGAGCTGTTCCTCGGCCACTTCGGCTTCACGCCGCGCCTCCAGCGCAACGTCATCACGCTGACGCGCGAAACGGCGCTCGGCAACTTCGACGAGCGGCTCGAGCCGCTGTCCGAAGCCGAGGCCGTGGCCGAGGCCAAGCGCTGCATGAGCTGCGGCCAGTGCTTCGAGTGCGACAACTGCGTCGTCTACTGCCCGCAGCTCGCGGTGGCCAAGGTGCCGAAGAAGGACGCGACGACCGGCCGCTACGTGTACACCGACTACGACAAGTGCATCGGCTGCCACATCTGCAAGGACGTGTGCCCGACCGGCTACATCCAGATGGGGCTCGGCGAATAGCGGCATGGCCACGCGCGGCACCTCGGTGGGCACCCCGGCGGCCGGTTCCGGCGGCGGGCTCGGCACGCGGCTCGCGCGGCTCGCGCTGGCGCTCGCCTTCGCGGCGGTCGCGCGCCGACCCCGGCGACCGCGGCCGACGGCGCGGCCTCGCGCGTGCCGATGCCGGCGGTCGCGATCAGCGCGCCGGGCCAGTGCGTCGAGGACACGCAGTTCATGCGGCGCAATCACATGGAGCTGCTGAAGCACCATCGCGACCGCACCGTGCGCGAGGGCGTTCGCACGACGCAGCACAGCCTCGCCAACTGCGTCGCCTGCCACGCGGGCCGGGAGACGGGCCGGGTCACCGGCAGCAGCGACGCGTTCTGCGAAGGCTGCCACCGCTACGCCGCGGTCAAGCTCGACTGCTTCGAATGCCACACCGACCGGCGGGCGGCCGGCCTCGCCGCGAACGCCGTGGCGCCGACGGGGGCACCGCGATGAGCGACGTCGATCGCGGCCGGCGGCAGGTGCTGGGCTGGGGCGCGGCGCTCGCCGGCGTCACGCTCGCGCCCGGCATCACGCTGTTCGAGCTGGCGCAGGGCCGCGCGCCGGCCGAGCCGGCGTCGAAGCACGGTGCGCTGGGGCATGCTGGTCGACGTCAACCGCTGCGCGTCCGACTGCGACGCCTGCGTCACCGCCTGCGACAAGGAGAACGGCCTCGCGCGGCGCGAAGACGGCGACGTCGGCGCAGTGGATCCGCAAGGTCGAGCTGAAGGACCTGCGCGGCGGGCCGGCGAAGTCGGCGCCGGTGATGTGCCAGCACTGCGCCGAGCCGCCCTGCGTCGACGTCTGCCCGACCGGCGCGTCGTTCAAGCGCGCCGACGGCATCGTGCTGGTCGACCGCCACACCTGCATCGGCTGCCGCTACTGCATGATGGCCTGCCCGTACCAGGCGCGCTCGTTCGTGCACGAGCCGGTCACCGACCAGAAGCCGGAGGTGCCGCGCGGCAAGGGCTGCGTCGAGTCGTGCACGCTGTGCGTCCACCGCATCGACCGCGACCAGATCCCGGCGTGCGTCGAGGCCTGCGCCGCGACCGGCCACAAGGCGATCCTGTTCGGCAACCTCAACGATCCGGCGAGCGAGATCGCGCAGCGGATCGCCAGCCTCGGCACCACGGCACTGCGGCCCGACCTGCGGCTCGACCCGGGCGTGCGCTACCAGGGGCTCTGACGCGCCATGACCGCCGCCGACCTCACGCCACGGCGAATCGCGCCGCTTCTGGGCGCTGGCGGCGCTCGCTCGGGCTGGTCGTGCTGGCCGGGCTCGCGGCCGCGCACTACATGGAGGAGCACGGGCACATCGTCACCGGGATGAACAACCAGATCGTCTGGGGCCTCCCGCACGTGTTCGCGATCTTCCTGATCGTCGCCGCCTCCGGCGCGCTCAACGTGGCGTCGATCGGGTCGGTGTTCGGCAAGGCCGCCGTACAAGCCGCGGGCGCCGCTGTCCGGCCTGCTGTGCCTCGCGCTGCTCGCGGGCGGCCTCGCCGTGCTGATGCTCGACCTCGGCCGGCCGGAGCGCATGATCGTCGCCGCGACGCACTACAACTTCACGTCGGTGTTCGCCTGGAACGTGTTCCTCTATTCCGGGCATGTTCGCGATCGTCGCCGTCTACCTGTGGACGCTGATGGAGCGGCGGATGAAGCGTCCACTCCGGCCGGGTCGGGCTCGCCGCGTTCGTCTGGCGCCTCGTGCTCACCACCGGCACCGGCGCGATCTTCGCCTTCCTCGTCGCGCGGCAGGCCTACGGCACCGCGCTGCTGCCGCCGCTGTTCATCGTGATGTCGTTCGCCTGGGGCCTCGCCGTCTTCCTCGTCGTCGCAGTCGGCGATCTACGCGTGGAGGGCCGCACGCTCCCGGCCGACGTCCTGCGGCGCATGCGCAACCTGCTCGGCGTCTTCATCGCCGCCGTCCTCTACCTCACGCTCGTCTATCACCTGACCAACGCCTACTTCGCGCGCCAGATGCGCGTTCGAGCGCTTCATCCTGCTCGACCGGCGGCGTGTATCCGGCGCTGTTCTGGTGGGGCTACGTCGTCGTCGGCAGCCTGGTGCCGCTGGTCGCTCGTCTTCCACCCGCGGCTGCGCGGCGACCGCGTCGCTGCTCGCCGCGTCGCTGCTGACGATCGCCGGCGCCTTCGCGCTGCTGTACGTGTTCATCATCGGCGGGCAGGCGTGGCCGCTGGAGATCTTCCCGGGCTACGCAGGCGAACAGCAGCTTCGGCGACGGCGCAGATCGCGACCTACGCGCCGCGGCTGCCCGAGCTGCTGCTGGGGCTGGGCGGGGTCGGCATCGCGTTCCTGCATCACCGTCGATCGGCCTGCGCGTGCTGCCGTTCGTGCCCGAGGACGAGGCCGACGCCGCCCGCACCGCGCCGGCCGGGAACGACTGATGGCGGCACGCGCGAACCCACGTCGCCTGCTGGTCTCCGCCGCGCACAAGTCGTCGGGCAAGACGACGATCAGCCATCGGCCTGTGCGCGCGCGCTGCGCGCGCGCGGGCTCGCGGTGCAGCCGTTCAAGAAGGGGCCGGACTACATCGACCCGATGTGGCTGACGACGGCGACGCGGCCGCGCGCTGCCGCAACCTCGATCCGTACCTGTCGGACGCGCCGAGATACCGCGCGCACGTTCCGGCGCCACGCGGCCGCGGCCGACGTCGCGCTCGTCGAGGGCAACAAGGGGCTCTACGACGGCCTCGCGCTCGACGGCAGCAACAGCAACGCGGCGCTGGCGAAGGCGCTCGGGCCTGCCGGTGATCCTGGTGATCGACGCGCGCGGCATGACGCGCGGCATCGCGCCGCTGATCCTCGGCTACCAGGCCTTCGACCGCGACGTGAGCATCGCCGGCGTGATCCTCAACAACCTGGGCGGCAGCCGGCACGAGGCCAAGCTGCGCGCTGGTGATCGAGCACTACACCGACGTGCGCGGTGCTGGGCGCCGTGCACGGCGACCCGCGCCTCGCGATCGTCGAGCGCCACCTCGGGCTGATGCCCAGCAACGAGGCCGACGGCGCCGCCGAGCGCGTCGCCGCGATCGGCAGCATCGTCGGCGGCGCAGGTCGATCTCGACGCGCGTGCTGCGCGTCGCGGCCGACGTGCCGCCGCTGGCGTGCCGCCGGCGACGCCGTCGCCGATCCGTATCCGCCGGCCGCGGTGACGCCGGACCTGCGCATCGGCGTCGCGCAGGATCGCGCGTTCGGCTTCTACTATGCCGACGACCTCGACGCGCTGCGCGCCGCCGGCGCGACGCTGGTCGGCTTCGACACGCTGAGCGACTGCCGCAGCTGCCCGAGCGTCGACGGGCTGTTCATCGGCGGCGGCTTTCCGGAGATCTTCGCCGCCGAGCTGGAGGCGAACGCGCCGCTGCGCGCGCGCGATCCGCGCCGCGATCGACGCCGGGCTGCCGGTCTACGCCGAGTGCGGCGGGCTCATGTACCTCGCCCGCACGCTCGACCTGCAACGGGCAGCTCGTACGCAGATGGTCGGCGCGATTCCCGGCGACGTCGTGATGCACGAGCGGCCGGTCGGGCGCGGCTACGTGAACCTCGAGGAGACCGCGGACTTTCCGTGGCCGGGCGCGCCGGCCGGCGGCACGGTGGTGCGCGCGCACGAGTTCCACTATTCGAGCCTCGAGAACCTGCCCGCCGACCTGCGCTACGCGTACGCCGTCAAGCGCGGGCACGGCGTCGACGGGCGCCGCGACGGCATCGTCGTGCACAACGTGCTCGCGTCCTACGCGCACCTGCGCAGCGCCGGCGGCAACGCGTGGGCCGCGCGCTTCGTCGACTTCGTCCGGCACGCCGACTACCGCCGTGCGGCGCCAGGACAACATCGTCTACCTGTCCGCCCGCGCGCGGCCGGGAAGCGATGGTGCTCTGACGGCGGATTCGCCCGACTCCACGCATGATCGACGACCGCTTACCAGCCGGTGCACTACCTCGACGTCGACGGCAGGCGCATCGAGACCGACAGCGAAGGCTACCTCGTCGACCGCGAGCAGTGGTCCGAGGATTTCGCGCGCGCACTGGCGCGGCACGAAGGACTGGAGCTCACGCCGGCGCACTGGGAGGTGATCCGCTTCCTGCGCGACTTCTATTTCGAGCACGGCGTCCAGGCGCAGGTGCGGGTGATGATCCGCCACTTCACCGACGCTGTGGGGACCGGAGCGCGGCTCGAACCACCACCTGCACGAGATGTTCCCGCGCGGCGGTCCGCAGAAGCAGGGCAACCGGCTGGCCGGACTGCTGCGCACCAAGGGCGAGCACTGACATGGCCGGCCTGCCGACCCGCATCGCCCGGCATCCGGCCGCCCCGACCCCGAAGGAGGTCACCATGATCACCGTCACCCCCAGCGCCGCGCAGCAGATCCGGATCGCGGCCACGCAGTCCGACGCCGACGAGATGGGCCTGCGCATCGCCGCGCGGCGCGACGCCGACGGCTCGCTGCACTACGCGATGGGCTTCGACGAGGCGCGCGACGACGACCTCGTCGTCCCGTCGGAGGGCATCGCGCTGGTCGTCTCGCCGCGCGCACCGCGATCTGCTCGACGGCATGACGCTCGACTACGTCGAATACGAAGCCGGCGACTTCCGCTTCATCTTCATCAATCCGAACGACGCGGCCGCGGTCCTGCCCGCGCGGACGGCCCCGGCGCCGCACGCGCCGCGCCGCAGGGCTGCGGCTCCGGCGGCTGCGGCTGCGGCGGACGCTGATCCGGGACCAGCGATGGCCCAGATCCCGGACCGGCCGACCGCGGCCGAACTCGCGCGCATCGCGCGCGCGGAGACCGCCCCCAACGCCGCCCATCGCGGCGAGGTCTACCTCGTCGGCGCCGGCCCCGGCGACCCCGAGCTGCTGACGCTGCGCGCGTCTGAGCTGATGCGAGCGCGCCGACGTCGTGCTCTACGACAACCTCGTCTCCGACGCCGTGCTCGAGCTCGCTCCCCGCCGGCGTCGAGCGGATCTACGTCGGCAAGCGAGCGCGCGAACCACACGATGCCGCAGGAGGAGATCAACGAGCTGCTGGTGCGCCACGCGCGCGAGGGCAAGCGCGTGCTGCGGCTGAAGGGCGGCGACCCGTTCATGTTCGGCCGCGGCGGCGAGGAGATCGACTCGCTGGCGGCCAACGGCATCCCGTTCGAGGTCGTGCCCGGCATCACGGCGGCGCTGGGCGTGGCCGCGTATCGCCGGCATTCCGCTGACGCATCGCGACTACGCGCAGGCCTGCCTGTTCGTCACCGGCCACCTGAAGGACGGCAGCATGGACCTCGACTGGCCGGCGCTGGCGCGGCCGCGGCAGACGGTGGTCGTCTACATGGGCCTGCTGGGCCTGCCGATGCTGTGCGCGAAGCTGATCGAGCACGGCCTGAGCCGCCGACCTGCCGGCGGCCGTCGTCCAGCAGGGCACGACGCGCGACGCAGCGGGTGGTGACCGGAACGCTGCGCGACGCTGCCGGAGCGGTCGCCGAGCGCGCCATGCTGCACGGCGCCGACGCTGATCATCGTCGGCGACGTCGTGCGGCTGCGCGAGCGGCTCAACTGGTTCGCCCGGGCAGGCCGGGCGGCTACCCGTGGATCGGCTGCCGGTGGATCAGCTGCCCGTGGATGCGGGCGCCGCCTCGCCCTAGCCGGACGTCGCCTCGGCGCGATGCTCGACCGCGAACACCGCGGCCTCGACGCGCGAGCGCAGGCCCAGCTTCGACAGGATGTGGCGGACGTGCAGCTTGACCGTGTCGTGGCTGATGCCGAGCGCCTGCGCGATCGCCTTGTTGCTCTTGCCGTTGGACAGGTGCTGCAGGATCTCGCGCTCGCGCTCGGTCAGCGACTTCATGTAGTCGGCGCGCGTCGTGCCCGGCTGCGCCGGCAGCAGCAGGTCGACCAGCTTGACCGCCATCACCGGCGCGACGACCACCTCGCCGCGCGCCGTGCGGCGGATCGCGTCGATGACGTCGTCGGGATCCATGTCCTTCAGCAGGTAGCCGCGCACGCCGGCGCGGAAGGCCCGCCCCAGGTCCTCCTGCGAATCGCTCATCGTCAGCACGACGACCGGGCGTGTCGATGCCCTCGGCGCGGATGCGCGTCAGCAGATGGTGGCCGTCGACCGGCACCATGCGCAGGTCCATGATCGCGAGGTCGGGCCGCTCGTCGCGCAGCAGGCGCACCGCCTCGTCGGCGTTGCCGGTCGTGTCCGGCGACCTTGATGCCGGCGCGCGCTTCGAGCAGCTCGGACAGGCCGCGGCGGCACAGGGCGTGATCGTCGATCAGGACGACCCTGATGGGATCATTCGTCGTCATTGTGGAGTCTCGTCCGTCGGCGGATGCAGCGGGAAACGTGAGTTCGAGCCGCGTGCCGGTCCCGCCGGCCCGCCCCAGGGCGATGGTCCCGCCGAGGCGGCGGGCGCGCTCGCGCATGATCGCGATCCCGTAGTGGCCCGGAATCGCCGTGGCTCGGCTCGCCCGCGGCGGCGGCGAAGCCGACGCCGTCGTCCTCGACGACGATCGGTAGCCGTCCTCGCGTGCAGTCCAGCGACAGCGCGCGCGCTGGTCGCGTGCGCGTGACGCGCAGACGTTGGCGAGCGCCTCCTGCACGATGTGGAAGACCTCGATCTCGCGTTCGGGCGGCAGGCAGAGGTCGGGACCTGGTTGACGAACGACAGCGCGATGCCGGTGCGGTCGAGGAAGCGCTCGCTGGTCTCGCGCAGCGCGTGCACCAGGCCCTGCGGATCCATCCGGCTGCGGAAGTAGGTGATCAGCTCGCGCAGCCGGCGCTGCGAATTGCCGAGCGTGTCGTCGACATCGCTCCAGTACTTGAGCGCGCGCAGCTCGTCGTTGTCGCGGATCGCGTCGCGCAGCAGGCTCATCCGCATCCGCATGTAGGTGAGACCCTGCGCCAGCGAGTCGTGCACCTCGTTGGCCATCATCTGGCGCTCGTTGGTCAGGCGGATGCGCAGGTTCTCGCGCGCGAGGCGCGCGTTGTCGAGCGTCATCGCCGATCAGGTCGCCGGTGGCCGCAGCAGCGGCGTCATCGCCGGCGGCAGCGCGCATTCGGCGTCGAACATCAGGTTGAGCGTGCCCACCGGGCGGTCCCGGTGGCGCAGCGGCACCGCGACGAGGTGCTTGCAGACGGGGCCCAGCGCGTCGGCCGGGATCCGCTCGTCGTGGCCGCAGAGGTCGCTGCGGACGCACTGGCTGTCCGCGTTGCGCGATTCGGCGCAGGTCGTGCACCACGACGGAGCACGCCCGTGGCTTCCGCGCGAGCCCGACGGTGACGGCCGGATCGAAGAAGCCCCGTTCCGGCCGATGACCTTGACCGTGCCCGCGTCGGCGCCGGCCAGGCGCACGATCGCCTCCAGCATCGGCTGGAGCACCGACGCGAGTTCGGCGTCCAGGCGACCGTCCGCAACCACCCGCTCCCCGTTGCTGCTCGCGAGGCGCGGAGAGGCCGTCGGGTCGGCGGTCGGGGGGGCGTCGTTGCGCAGGCAACCGACGGACAGCGGGATCACGGGACTTCCTCCGTTAGGGGCGTGCTTGTGGCCGGTCGGCAAAACTGTCCACCGCCCGGTCCGATACTCCCTTACGAGTCGATTATGGAGCCTGCGCCACCCCGGTGCAACCGACGGCCGCGAACGCTTGACCGGTCCCGACCGACGCGACGCGGCCGCATTCATCACCCATCCGGGGTATTCCTGTCTCCCCATCGCGGTTATAGACAGGTGACCACGGTTCTTGTGATAAACGAAATCCTGACTCCCGGCGCGATCGGTCCCGGCCTCGTGCCCGGACGGGCGGGGAAACGGCCGGCCCGCCGGCACCACAAGACCAACCCGATGCCCCCCTCCGTCGTCCACGATCCGCTCGCCGCGCCCGCTCCCGGCGCGAACACCGAGATGCGCATGACCACGTGCTACATGTGCGCGTGCCGCTGCGGCATCCGCGTGCACCTGCGCGACGGCGTGGTCCGGTACATCGACGGCAATCCCGATCATCCGCTCAACGCGGGCGTGATCTGCGCCAAGGGTTCGTCCGGGATCATGAAGCAGTACTCGCCGGCGCGGCTGACCAGGCCGCTGGTGCGCAGGCCCGGCGCCGAGCGCGGCGCGGGGGACTTCGTCGAGACCAGCTGGGACGAGGCGTTCTCGCTGCTCGAGAAGCGCCTGCGCACGATCCGCGCGACCGATCCGAAGCAGTTCGCGCTGTTCACCGGCCGCGACCAGATGCAGGCGCTGACCGGCCTCTTCGCCCGCCAGTTCGGCACGCCGAACTACGCCGCCCACGGCGGCTTCTGCTCGGTCAACATGGCCGCCGGCATGATCTACACCATCGGCGGCTCGTTCTGGGAGTTCGGCGGCCCCGACCTCGAGCGGGCGAAGCTGTTCGTGATGATCGGCACCGCCGAGGACCATCACTCGAACCCGCTGAAGATCGCGATCTCGAAGTTCAAGCGCGACGGCGGGCGCTTCATCTCGATCAACCCGATCCGCACCGGCTACTCGGCCATCGCCGACGAATGGCTGCCGATCAAGCCCGGCACCGACGGCGCGCTGCTGCTGGCGCTGATCCACGAGCTGATCGCCCTCGGCCTCTACGACCGCGAGTTCCTGGTCCGCTACACGAACGCCGGCCAGCTCGTGAACCTGGACGAGGCGAACGACGAGTTCGGCATGTTCGTCCGCACCGAGGTGCCGAAGGAGGAAGGCTGCTTCGATCCGCAGAACAAGCTGTGGTGGGACCGCGCGACGAACCGGCCGGTGGTCACGCATTCGGAGGGCGCCGATCCGTTCCTGCTGGGCGAGTTCCAGCTGTCCGACGGCACGGTGGTGAAGCCCTCGTTCCAGCTGCTGAAGGAGCGCGTCGAGGACTACACGCCGGAGTGGGCGGCGGGCATCACCGGCATCCCGGCCGAGGCGATCCGGCGGCTCGCCCACGAGATGGGCATCACCGCGCGCGACCAGAAGATCGAGCTGCCGATCGCCTGGACCGACATCTGGGGCAAGGAGCACGACACCGTCACCGGCAACCCGGTCGCGTTCCACGCCATGCGCGGCCTCGCGGCGCACTCGAACGGCTTCCACACCATCCGCGCGCTGGCGATCCTGATGACGCTGCTGGGCACGATCGACCGGCCGGGCGGCTTCCGCCACAAGGCGCCGTTCCCGCGCCCGATCCCGCCCTGCGCCAAGACGCCGAACACGCCGCTCGCCGATCAAGCCCGACCACCCGCTCGACGGGCTGGCGCTGGGCTGGCCGGCCGAGCCGGACGACCTGTTCGTCAACGACGACGGCACGCCGGTGCGCATCGACAAGGCGTTCTCGTGGGAGTACCCGCTGGCCGTGCACGGGATGATGCACAACGTCATCACCAACGCCTGGCGCGGCGATCCGTACCCGATCGACACGCTGCTGATCTTCATGGCCAACATGGCGTGGAACTCGACGATGAACACGTCCGAGGTCCGCCGGATGCTGAACGACAAGCACGCGGACGGGAAGGACGCCGGCGAGTACAAGATCCCGTTCCTCGTCGTCTGCGACGCCTTCCAGTCCGAGATGACGGCGTTCGCCGACCTCGTGCTGCCCGACACGACGTACCTCGAGCGCCACGACGTGATGTCGATGCTCGACCGGCCGATCTCCGAGTTCGACGGCCCGGTCGACTCGGTGCGCATCCCGGTCGTGCCGCCGACCGGCGAGTGCAAGCCGTTCCAGGAAGTGCTGATCGAGCTCGCGGGCCGGCTCGAAGCTGCCGGCGTTCGTGCGGCCCGACGGCACGCGCAAGTACCGCGACTACCCGGATTTCATCGTCAACTACGAGACCGAGCCGGGCTCCGGCATCGGCTTCCTCGCCGGCTGGCGCGGCAAGGGCGGCGAGAAGTTCATGCGCGGCGAGCCGAACCCGCGGCAGTGGGAGATGTACGCGCAGAACAACTGCGTCTACCACCACAAGCTGCCGCCGTCCTACCAGTACATGCGCAACTGGAACAAGGGCTACCTCGAGTGGTCGCAGCGCAACCGCATCCAGCGCTACGCCGAGCCGATCCTGATCCACTCTATTCCGAGGTGCTGCAGAAGTTCCGGCTCGCCGCGCAGGGCAAGGGCATGTCGCGCAAGCCGCCGGAGCACCTGAAGGAGCGCATCGAGACCTACTTCGACCCGCTGCCGTTCTACTACGAGCCGCTGGAGGCGCAGCAATCCGATCTCGCGAAGTACCCGCTCAACGCGGTGACGCAGCGGCCGATGGCGATGTACCACTCGTGGGATTCGCAGAACGCGTGGCTGCGCCAGATCCACGCCCACAACCACCTGTTCGTCAATCCGACGGTCGCGCGCGCGGCGGGCATCGAGGACGGCGGCTGGATGTGGGTCGAGTCGCAGTGGGGCAAGGTGCGCTGCCTGTGCAGCTACTCCGAGGCGGTCGAGCCCGGCACCGTCTGGACCTGGAACGCGATCGGCAAGGCCCCGGGCGCCTGGCGCCTCTCGCCGGACGCCAACGAATCGCAGCGCGGATTCCTGCTCAACCACCTGATTTCGGAGGAATTGCCCGGCGGCGCCGGTGCGAAGATCTCCAACTCCGACCCGGTCACCGGGCAGGCGGCGTGGTACGACGTGCGGGTGCGGATCTACCCGGCCGAAGCCGGCGAGCCCGAGGCCACGTGGCCGCAGTTCGCGGCGGTGCCGGCCGCGCCCGGGACCGCCGCCGCGACGCCGCGATGGCTGGCGTTCTTCGCGGGCCGCGGGGTGCGCAAATGAGGTGCTCCGCCACCGGGAGTGCTCGCGGTGACCCAGCTCGCGTTGGTCATCGACCTCAACGTCTGCGTCGGCTGCCACGCCTGCGTGACGAGCTGCAAGGAGTGGAACACGTCCGGCTCGGCGGGGCCGCTGGCCGATCTCGAGCCGTACGGGAAGGACCCGACCGGCACCTTCTTCAACCGCGTGCAGACGTTCGAGGTGGGCGAGTACCCGAACACGCAGACCGTGCACTTCCCGAAGTCCTGCCTGCACTGCGAGGATCCGCCGTGCGTGCCGGTGTGCCCGACCGGCGCCAGCTACAAGCGCGCAGAGGACGGCATCGTGCTCGTCGACTACGACAAGTGCATCGGCTGCAAGTACTGCTCGTGGGCCTGCCCGTACGGCGTGCGCGAGATCGATCCGAAGCGCAAGGTGATGACCAAGTGCACGCTGTGCGTCGACCGCATCTACGACCAGACCCGGCCCGAGTCCGAGCGCAAGCCCGCGTGCGTGATGGCCTGCCCGACGTCCGCGCGGCTGTTCGGCGACATCCACGACCCCGAGTCGGTGGTCTCGCAGGCGATCCGCGAGAACGCCGGCTACCCGCTGATGCCGGAATGGGGAACGCACCCGGCGAACCACTACCTGCCGCGGCGCAAGACGCCGATGCACATCCACGAGGACGAGCTCGCGCGCGCCGACAACCCGCTCAAGATCGACGGCCTGCTGCCGAAGCCGGCCAAGTCCGAGCCGTCGCTCGACGACGTGATGTCCTGGTAGACGCGGAACGACGATGCGGCCCGATTTCTCGGTACTTTTCCTCACCACGCTGATCGGCGTCGGGCAGGGCCTGTTCCTGGCGCTGTTCACCGTGCAGCTCTACGCGCTCGTTCGGCCTGCTGCCGCCGCCCTCCGGCCACGCGTTCTACGCGCACGGCAGCCTGATCGCGCTGCTGTTCCTCGTCGGCGGGCTGGTCGCGTCGTTCTTCCACCTCGGGCCGGCCGGAGCGCGCGTGGCGCACTGCGGCGAGGTGGCGCACGTCGTGGCTGTCGCGCGAGGTGATCGTGCTGCCGGCGCTGATGGGCACCGTGTTCCTGTTCGGCGTTGCGCACCTGGCCGGCTGGAAGCCGGTGCTGGCGACGCTGCCGTCGGGGCTCGCGATCGACGCGACCGTCGTGCTCGGCGTCGCCGGCACCGTGCTCGCGTTCGCGCTGTTCGTGTGCACGGCGATGATCTACGCCTGCCTGCCGTTCCTGCGCGAATGGGCGAGCCCGCTGACGGTGGTCAACTACACGCTGCTGGGCGGCGCCTCCGGCTTCACGCTGGCGGCGGCGTTCGCCGCCGGCGTCGCGCCGGAGCTGACGCGGTTCCTCGCCGGCTGGGCGTTCGTCATCACGCTGCTCGGCGCGGTGAGCCGCATCGCGTCGCTGATCCGCAACAGCCGGCTGCAAGCCGAAGTCGACGCTGCAGACGGCGATCGGCATCAAGCATCCGCGCATCGTCCAGAAGTCGCATGGGGTTCATGGGCGGCTCGTTCAACACGCGCGAGTTCTTCCACGGCCGGTCCGGCGCCGTCGCTGCGGTCGGTCAAGTGGGTGTTCCTGCTCGCCGCCTTCGCGGTGCCCGCTGGCGCTGCTCGCCTGGGGCTGGCCGGCGGGGGCCGGCCGGCGTGCTGGCGGCGGCGTTCGCCGTCGCAGTACCTGGGGCTGCTCGCCGAGCGCTGGTTCTTCTTCGCGCAGGCCAATCATCCGCAGAACCTCTACTACCAGGCCGTCGCGTAGGCTTGCCGTGGATCAAGGTATTTTTCCGTCCCGAGCTTCTATGGTTATCAGGTTAGGTCCGCCATGACGGCGACGACGGCCGCGGGGTCGGACCGGTTCCGGCTGCGCCGGCGCCGCACGGGCCGCCCTGCCGCCCGCGAGGAGAACGTCGTCATGGCGCTTGGTTGATCCCGCACGGCGGCCGCGATCTGCGGCCGCTGCTGCTCGACCGGCGACGCGCTGGAAGCCGAACGGCGCCGCGCCGCGACGCTGCCCAGGCTCACCGTCAGTTCGCGCGAGAAGGGCGACATCGTCATGCTCGGCATCGGCGGCTTCACGCCGCTCGAGGGCTTCATGACGCACGCCGACTGGCAGGGCGTCTGCGACGGCATGAAGACGGCGAGCGGCCTGTTCTGGCCGATCCCGATCACGCTGTCGGCCGACGCAGGCGTTCGTCGACTCGATCCGCACCGGCGCACGAGATCGCGCTCGTCGATCCCGACGACGGGCAGCCGCTGGCGACGATGCTGGTGACCGAGAAGTACGCGATCGACAAGGCGCACGAGTGCGCGACGATCTTCCGCACGACCGACCCCGAGCACCCGGGCGTGAAGATGGTGCTCGGCGCAGCCCGACGTGAACCTCGCGGGCCCGATCAAGGTGCTGTCGACCGGCGGATTCGCCGAGCAGTACGGTGCGCTGTTCATGACGCCGGCCGAGACGCGCGCGCTGTTCGACTCGCTCGGCTGGAAGACGATCGCCGCGTTCCAGACGCGCAACCCGATGCACCGCTCGCACGAATACCTGGCCAAGATCGCGATCGAGGTCTGCGACGGCGTGCTCGTGCATTCGCTGCTGGGCGCGCTCAAGCCCGGCGACATCCCGGCCGCCGTGCGCACGCGCGCGATCTCCGTGCTCGCGGAGAAGTACTTCGTCAGCGGTACCGTCGTGCAGGCCGGCTATCCGCTCGACATGCGCTACGCGGGCCGCGCGAGGCGCTGCTGCACGCGCTGTTCCGGCAGAACTACGGCTGCTCGCACCAGATCGTCGGCCGCGACCACGCCGGCGTCGGCAGCTACTACGGGCCCGTTCGACGCGCACCACATCTTCGACCAGTCCCGCAGGGCACGCTGCAGACGCGGCCGCTCAAGATCGACGTGGACGTTCTGGTGCTACAAGTGCGGCGGCATGGCGTCCGGCCGCACCTGCCCGCACGACGACGCCGATCGGCTGCAGGTGTCCGGCACGCAGCTGCGCAAGTCGCTCTCCGAGGGCGCCGACGTGCCGCCCGAATTCAGCCGGCCCGAGGTCGTCGCGATCCTGCGCGAGTACTACGCGGACATCGATGCGCCGAAGAACGCCCCGGCACAGCCGGCCGGCCATTCGCCAGGGTGACCGGTCGGCGCACCAGGCTCGCGGCTCAACCGGTCCGGGAGCAGATGGTCCCCGCCGCGCGCCCGGAGGCGCGTGCGCTCCTGACCTCGGCGAGCGGCACGGCGCCGAGCTTCTGCTTCGCGAACTGGACGAAGCTGCTCACCAGTTGCGAATGGATCCGCTCCTTGGGGTAGATGACCGACATCCGGCGGATCAGGCGCGGCGCGAGCGGAACCTGCACCAGCTGCCCGAGGCGGATCTCGTTGACGACGGTCGCGCGCGACATGATGGCGAACCCCAGCCCGGTGGCAACCAGCCCCTTCAAGGCCTCCGGGCTGCCGAGTTCCATCACGCGCTGCAGGGCGTCCGGTGCGACGCCCGCCTCCTGCAGGTAGTGATCGATGACCTCGCGCGTGCCCGACCCGGGCTCGCGGCTGATGTTGGCGTAGTGCGTGAGCGACTCGGGCGTCGCGGCCTTGAGCTTCGCCAGCGGATGCGACGGCGCGCACGTGACCTGCAACTCGTCCTCGCAGCAGACGTCCGTCGCAAGCAGGGCAAGATGCGAGTCGCCTTCGATGAAGCCGAGGTCGAGGCTGCGCTCGGCGACGCGATTCTGCACCGCTTCCGAGTTGGCGACGAAGAGCCGCGGCACGACGGCCGGAAAGCGCGCCTTGTAGGCGCCCAACACCCGGGGCAGCAGGTAATCCGCGATCGTCGTGCTGGCGCCGATGAGCAGCGGTCCTCCGAGCTGTCCGCTCATCTCCTGCAGCCGGCTGTCGAGCTCGGCCGAGACCTCGAGGATGCGCTCGACGTACTCCAGGGCCAGATTGCCTGCGGCAGTGAGCGAAATGCGCCCGTGCCCGCGATCGAACAGGCGCGTGTTGAAATGCTCCTCGAGCTGGCGGATCTGGGACGTGACCGCCGGCTGGGTCATGAACAACGCCTCCGCCGCCTTGGTGAAGGAGAGGTGCTTTGCGACCGCGTGGAATACCTGGAGGCGGCGATCCGCCATCGCTCCGTCCGGGGAATACTCGACTGCTCCCAATTGAAGCACAAAGCCGGGCGTCCGCAAAGAATCGGCCCGGGCTGGCTCGGAATCCGCGCAATTGCCGCGAAGGCAGACGGACACTCGAGTCTTCCCGTGGTGTCGGGGCAGCTTCGCCAATGGTTTCGCCGGCGCCGACGGGCCGTGTCCCCGGGCACCGAACCCGCGATGCCGTGTCGTCGCTGGCGAGCCTCCGGCGCGCGCACGCCAGGCTGCCAGGAACCTTGTCCGACGACACAGCCGACCGGCAGGCGAGCATCGGCCGGCCGGTGCCCTTCGTCGGATCGCGCGTCCGGACAGTGCGGTCGTGCGAAAGGCATGCCCACCGTCAGGTCAAGCCGGCTTCCTGATCGTCATCGCGCCGCGGATCTGGCCGGGCACGTAGCCGGTACCCTTGTCGTCCGGATACCGCTTGGCCAGCTCGGCCTTCGTCGCGGGCGACAGTCGGTCGGCAGGTCCATGGCAGGCGACGCACAGCTCCTGTACGGGCAACGCCTTCATGTAGCGGTAGACGTCGCGGCCGTCCTCCTTCACGACCGCGAACTTCTCCAGCGCAGCGGGGGATTCGCCCGCGGCGGCACGCCGGTCGAACTCCTCGAGCGCCGCGCGCTCCCACGCGTCCGGCACGGCCTTCGGATTGCGGTTCCTCAGGCTCACCCGGCGGATGTTCCAGCCGGTCGCTTCCGACGCGGCCTTCGCCATCTCCGGCGCCTTCACGCTGCAGACGGCGATGGCGCCTTCGGGGCCGCTCTTGCCCAATTCCTCGGTGAGCACGGCGACCAGCTTCGGCGGGACGGAGCTCGCGACGCTGCGTGCTTCCGCGACCCAGGCGGGATCGGCGGCAATGGCGGGCAGGGAGGCGGCGAGCAGGGCCGCCAGCAGGGACTTGCGCATGGTCGTCTCCGGAATCAAGGTTGATCGGAATCAGATCGGGGTCGCTACGCTTGGGGCCGATGTTCCGCGAAGCCCGGACCGCTCCCTGCGCGCAGCGTGAACCCGGCAACCGCCGCCGACGCAATCGCCTTCGCCGCGGTTCGCATCCGAACCCCGCGGAACCGGCGCGTCGCAGCCGCGGCAATGCTCCTACGGCTGCTTCGGCGTCTTGTAGGGGACTTCCTTCTGGAACGGCTTCCAGACCGTCTCGTAACCCACGAATCCCTTCTCGTTCGGCGCCATCTGACGCGTCGTGTAGAAGGGCGTATGGCCGTCAGGAACCTTGGTAACGGGTTTTTGCTCGCTCATGATTCACCTTTCTTGCGGTGCGATCGGGATTGCAGGTGCAAACAACCAAAGCCGACATTGGTCCGTTGCCATACGCCGCCGCCTAGACAGGTCTCATGAGCGACGGATCGACATCCGCGTTCGCGATGTTCGCCCCGCCCATTCTTGTCTCTTCATCGGTTGCGTCGCGCACGGTGAGTATCTCGAGCGTGAAGACAACCTCTCTGCCGCAAAGCGGATTGTTGCCATCGACCGTCAGTTTCTCGTCGTCCATCCACGTCACGACGAAGCTGCGGGTCTGGCCCTTGTCGTTCTCCATGAGGATGGAGCCGCCGACTTGCCGGTACTCCTCGGGGACATTCTCGATGCGATCGGTGAAGACCAGCGACTCGTCCCTGGGACCGAAGATCTGATTGCCATCGATCGGCACTTCGATCACGTCGCCAACGGACCTGCCCTCCAGTTCCCTGTGGACGGAAGGAGACAGAATTTCATTGTGTCCGTGAACATAGCCCAACGGGAAGTCGACCCTGGTGAGGACATGCCTCGTCTTCCTGTCGGTCACCTTGTAGGTCAGTTCGACAAACTTGCCGTCCTGGATGGTCTCACTCATGTCGAATCCGAACGAACTGCTCAGAAGATGGATGCACCGAAAATCCTGACCTCTCCGCCTTCATGACCGAGGACAAGCCGGCCAAGCCATTCGCCTTGCTTCTTGGTGCTCCGCTGCCGGTAAAGAACCGTCACATGTTCGCCCCGGCGGATGATGCCGAGCGCGTCGACGTCCTCGGACAGGCTTCTCGCCAGTTCGCTGTTCGCGAACTGGTGGCCCGCCACGACTTGATTCATGGCAAGCGCCAGGGAACTGGAGAAGTTCTTGACGAACTCTCCGTACTTGCCTTCGTTCGAATGCCTGACGAGGTCGCGCCACAGGGGGTCGGCAATGGCCCGGATCGCCTCGTCGGTGTATTCGATGATGTTCACGCGCGGCTATCTGCGGCCGGAAGAGAGCAGGCCTCACAGGGCGCACGACAGACGAACATGCCGGCCCCTCTTCCGCCGAGCAGACGGTCGACGCGAGCTTCTGCCAGCGGATATTGCTACTCGTCATCTGAAACCAGGTGATAACAAGGCGCCTTCTCCATGGTGTATTCGCCGGTTTCCGGATCGCGCCGCGAAACGGTCAGCACGTGCCAGTTTTCGTCGTCCACCTTCATGGCGTCGCCGCGGTAGTAGTAGCCCGGCCAACGGGTCTCCTTGCGGAACAGCGTGTGCTGCGTGACGCACTCCGCGGCGCGATGACGGTGCTTCAACTCCCATGCACGCAGCAATTCGTGAATGTCCTCGGCGGCCAGTTTCTCGAGGTCTTCCTCCATGATCGCGAGCTTCTTGAGACCGATGTTCAGGAGCTTCTCGTTGGTCATGTAGTTGACGGTCACTCCGCCGCAATACTCGTCCATCAGCTTCTGCAGGCGGTCCAGTCCCTGCTTGGGATTGATGTAGTGCGGATTGACGGAGCCCGCCACGATCGCATTGCGGTAGGTCTTGTAGTGCTCCAGGGGCTTGTAGATCTCGTTCCTGCGGCGGTTGATCTGCGCATCGGATACGACGATGCCTTCGGCCTTTCCGTCGTCGATGTACTTGCACGCGGCCTTCGCGGCGAGCCGACCTTCGGTGAACGAGCCGGATGAGAAGGCGTGCGGCGTGCCGCCGACCGCGTCGCCGGCGCCGAACAGTCCTTCGATCGTCGTCATGCGGTTGTAGCCCCAGAAGTACTCGGGGGGGGAGACGTCCTCGGGACCCGAGCACCAGGCACCCGAGCCGGTCGCGTGGGAGCCCATGACGTAGGGCTCGGACGTGGTCAGCTCGGGATTCTCGTTCTTGGGGTCCACGTCGGTGGAGGCCCACAGAACCGCCTGGCCGACGGTCATGCCGAGGAAGTTCTCCCAGCCGACCTCTTCCAGGTGCGGATCCTGGAAGGCGCGCATGGTCACCATGTGAATGGGGCCGCGGCCGGCATTCACTTCACTGATGATGCAATGGTTGCGCAGACAGGTCGGGATCGGCCGGTGGGTCAAGTGCGACGCTTCCGGATCCAGATATTCCTTGCCGACCATTTTCTGCAGGTCAGGGAACCACTTGGATTCGTACTCCTCGCCCAGGCAATTTTGCGTATAGGTCTTCAGGTGCAGGAAGTAGGCGCCGACCGGGCCGTAACCATCCTTGAAGCGCGCCAGCACGATGCGATTTTCCATCTGCGTCATCTTGGCGCCGGCGTTGATCATGAGCCCGTAGGCCGACGCGGACGACCAGGGCGCGTACCAGGTGCGGCCGGAACCTTCGCCCACGGAACGCGGTTTGAAGATGTTGGAGGCGCCGCCCGCGCCGCAGATCACGGTCTTGGACTTGAACACGTGGTAGTTGCCGGTGCGGACGTTGAAGCCGACGGCGCCGGCAATCCGGTTCTCCCTGCTTTCGTCCATCAGCAGGTGGGTGACGCAGATGCGGTTGAAGACCTTGTCCGCCGATTTCTTGGCGGCCTCGGCCACGATGGGCTTGTAGGACTCGCCGTGAATCATGATCTGCCATCGACCTTCGCGCAGATAGCGCCCGGTCTTCGGGTCCTTCATGATGGGCAGGCCCCACTCTTCGAACTGGTGCACGGTGGAGTCGACGTGACGGGCCATGTCGAACAGCAGGTCTTCCCGCACCATGCCCATCAGGTCGATTCGAGCGTAGCGGACGTGGTCCTCCGGCTTGTTCTCGCCCCAGCGGGTGCCCATGTAGCAGTTGATGGCGTACAGGCCCTGGGCGACGGCGCCGGAGCGATCGATATTGGCCTTCTCGGCAATGACGATCTTCTTGTCCTTGCCCCAGAACCTGGCCTCCCATGCGGCACCGGTGCCGCCAAGGCCCGCACCGACGACCAGAATATCGATGCCGTCTTCGACGATCGTTTCGTAAGCCATCAGTAGTACACGCCTTTCTTCAACTTGAGACCGGCGGACTTGAGCGTGTGCAAATCGCCGTCATCCATGCGGATGTATTTCGGCTCGTTGTACAACAGATGTCCGTCGCGCATTTCGTTGCTGGGTCCGGGAACATCCGCGAGCTTGGGGATCGCCGTCCCCCAGGGCTTGGTGGTGATGGGCGACAGGAAGTTCTTTTCCGTACCGTTGCGGAACTTGATCCTCCAGGCGATCGTGCCCTTCTGCTCGTCGCGGTGGACGCGAACGCTGTGACCGAGCGGGGCGAAGTCGGCATATCCGCGCACGTCGATCGCATGCTGCGGGCAGGCCTTGACGCAGGAGTAGCACTCCCAGCACATGTTGGGCTCGATGTTGTAGGCCCGGCGATAGGTCTTGTCGATGTGCATGATGTCCGACGGACAGATGTCGACGCAATGTCCGCATCCGTCGCACCTTGTCATGTAGACGAAGGTAGGCATTGTTCCGGCTCCTTGGCTGGTCCAGCAGAACTTGCGGGCTGCTTCTCGATTCAATAGTGGCGGGGCGCTTCGCGCTTGATGCCGAGCCCCATGTTCAGCGGAGCGTCTCGCAACAGTTCCATGGAGTGTCGTTGCTGCTGCTCGGGATCGTCGCGCGTCTGCGTCGGCAGATTCTCGACCGTACCATTGGCCTCGGATACTCTTTTCTCGAAGGCCGCCGCGGGCTTGAAGAACATGTGGGCGAACTTGGACCAGGGCACGCCCGCGAACAGCACCGTCGTGGCCAGGATGTACAGGCCGAAGAACACGCCGGCGCCGGCGCTGCCCTTCGACTGCAGGAAAGCCCAGATCAGGCCCAGCGTCGCGCTGGCGAGCAGCGAGAGGATGAACAGGTCCGCGCGCACGAGGCGAAACGGAGAGTGGCCCTCGGCGGCGACATCGACGCGGATGAAGAACCAGAACCAGTATCCGCCGACGCAGATCATCAGGCCGCCGATCCACCACAGCAGCGGCAGGATGCCGGGCGCGGGTGTCGCCGTGGTCGGGTAGCCGAATATCAGGATGGCGGTGGTGACGACGTAGATCACGAATCCGTACATGCCCAGCAGGTGGGCGATCCGGCGCCGCGGGTTGCAGAACTCGCCGGAGGTGAGGACGTCGACCACGCCGGTCTTGACTGCGATCGACACCAGTTCGCCGCCACCGAGCGGCCTGGCGTCCTTGCCTTTCGACTTGCGCCAGTTCTCGAAGAAGTACCTGGCACTTCCCTTGTGCACGACGTCGAACAGCGTCCCTGCCGCGACCAGCACGATCATGAGGACGACATAGGCCTGCATGACGGCAGGCGGAACGGACGCCGAGATCTCGGCAAACGGATTGCTGGCGAACACTGTTTCCTCCCTGCCCCGGGAACGGGGCGCGCGCGCGATGCTGCTGTTATGGCGAAGCTCATCCCGGGCTCCTTGTGGTCGTCGATTCTACAGAGGGCCCCTGCGCCGGCCGACAAAAAAAAGCTATGGCGCCATAGATTCGATGAATTGGGCCATGCGTCGGGTCGCACGCCGCGAGTCAATGCGGTCCCGACGGCATTGCGTGCGACGCCGCCGAACGATACGCCGCACGGTCCGGCCTCCAATCCTTCGTGCAGGCACGCGTCAACGCGCCTGGAGTTCGCGGATGTCGAATTGCATCGACGCGAGGTCGCCGAGGATCCACGTCGCGGGCGCTGCCAGCGCTGCCACGGTGCCGGGGTTGGCGAGCCAGGTCTTCCCGCCCTTGACGTTGGCGACCTGCTCGACGCCGGCGCAGTGCGAATGGCCGCAGCACACGAGGTCCCAATCGCCTGTGCACGCCATCGCGTAGCCGTAGTCGGGATAGTGCACCAGGAAGATCTTCCGTCCGCCGAGTTCGATGCGCGCGTCGGCGCCGTGATATTCGAGCAGCCCGCCGCTCTCTCGCGCCAACCTGTGCAGCATGACCGAATCGCCCAGGTTGTTGCCGTGAATCACGTGCACGGGCAGACCGATGTCGAGCAGCGGGCGCAACGTCATGGCCCCGATCACGTCGCCGCAGTGAACGACGGCTTCGGCGCCGGCCTGCCTGGCTTGCGCGACCGCCGCGACAGCATCGGCGCGCGGTCGTGGCTGTCCGAAACGATGCAGATTTTCAAGGTGCGTGCTCCGGGTGCGGCGCGCTGCGCTCGCTTGCGTCCGGTGCCGGGCAGACCGTGGACCGGTGCGAGCCAGCATCGAACTGCGGCTTCGCGTCCCGCAGTTCGACGGCGACCGCATGGCCGCATCGCGGCGACTGCATCGTATCGACGATGGCGGGCGCGGCACGCGTGAATGGAGGAGTCGGGGTGTTCACGGCATCGTCTTGCGGAGGATTGCGGAACAGCAAGCCACCGGCGACTTTCGCCGGCTGGCATCGACGGTGGCGGGGCATTCGAGAATTATCGGGGGTTCCCCTGACCTGTGCAAGCGATGCACATCGCCGGTTGCTGCGGCTCCCCATGGGAGTGATGCGCACTACGCCATGCTGGCTATTGACGGTTGGCCTCGATATTGCGTAATGATGCGACGGAAGTCCGTGTTCACGCGGCGTCGGCACGACGTGCGGCCCGGTGTGCCGAATTCGGCGTCATCGATTTCCAACCCCTCGATCCGCGCTCCTCCACGGTCCCGATGAAGCAAGCGCCCGTTCGCATCGGCAGGGGCCGGACTCCGCGTGGAATGGCGGCCGTGGCGCTCATGCTGCTGGCCATCGGCGCGTCGCCGGCGTTCGCCGCCGCCGGCGCGGCGACGGAATTCGCGTGGTGGGTCTGGCCGCTCGCGCTCTTCGTCGTCTGCTTCCTGCTGGGCATCGTCGCGGTGCCCGCGGGCGTGGGCGGCGGCGTGCTGTTCGTGCCGATCGTCAGCGGCTTCTTTCCGTTCCATCTCGATTTCGTGCGCGGTGCCGGGCTGCTCGTCGCGCTGGCGAGCGCGCTCGCCGCGGGGCCCAACCTGCTGCGCGGCGGGCTCGCGGACCTGCGCCTCGCGCTGCCGCTCGCGCTGCTCGCGTCGGCGAGCTCCATCGCGGGCGCGATGATCGGCCTCGCGCTGCCGGCGTCGCTGGTGCAGGTCGCGCTGGGCGTCACGATCCTCGGCATCGTCGCGCTGATGGCGACCGCCCGGCGAGTCCGAGCTGCCCGACGTCGCGGTGCCCGACCGGCTGTCGCAGGCGCTCGCGATCCACGGCGTGTTCCACGACGCCGCGACCGGGCGCGCCGTCGCCTGGCAGGTCCATCGCACGTCCGCCGGGCTCGTGCTGTTCACGCTCATCGGCGTGCTCGCCGGCATGTTCGGCATGGGCGCGGGCTGGGCCAACGTGCCGGTGCTGAACCTGCTGATGGGCGCGCCGCTCAAGGTCTCCGCGGGGACGTCGAGCTTCATCCTGTCGCTGGTCGACTCGGCGGCCGCATGGGTGTACATGATCGAAGGCGCCGTGCTGATGGTCATTGCCGTGCCGTCGGTCATCGGCATGATGATCGGCGCCCGCATCGGCGCGCGGCTGCTGACGGTGCTGAAGGCGTCGGTCGTCCGCAAGCTGGTGCTGACGCTGCTGCTGTTCGCCGGCCTGCGCGCGCTGCTGAAGGGCCTCGGGATCTGGAACTGAAGGACGCGACGATGCCGCCCCCCGAATCCTCCAACCCCGTGCCGGTCGAGCAGCTGCGCTACGCACGGCTGCTCGACCTCACGTCGAAGCTGGGCTTCGTGGCGCTCGTCGCCGGCTACGTGGCCTACGTGATGGGCTGGCTCGAAGTGCACGTGACGGTCGAGCAGCTGCCGCAGCTCTGGACGCTGCCGCTGGCCGAGTATCTCGTCCGGACCGACTCGCCGACCGGCTGGGGCTGGCTCGCGCACCTGCACAAGGGCGAGTTCGCCGGGCTCATCGGGATCGTCATTCTCGCGGGATGCTCGGCCGTGTGTCTCGCCGCGATCATTCCCATCTACGTGCGCCGGCGCGACCACGTCTACGCCGGCATCTGCGCGGTGGAGATCCTGGTGCTGCTGCTCGCCGCGTCCGGCCTCCTCACCGCCGGCCATTGATGGGCGCGCACGCGATGATCCCGTACACCCGCCTGCTGCTCGCGACGGAGCACACCGAATTCGACACCGGCGCCGAGCATGTCGCGCTGGAACTCGCGCGGCAGCGCGGCGTGCCGCTCGCCGGCGTGGTGCCGATCGTCAGCAACGTCGAGTACGAGTCGGTCGCGCCCGAACTCGTCGCGCGCATGGAAGAGGGCGTGCACGCGCGGGTCGTCGCGCTGCGCGCCGACGCGGCGCGTGCCGGCGTCGACCTCGATCTGCGCGTGCGGCGCGGCGAGGAGCCGTGGCGCGAGATCGTCGCGGAGGCGAAGGAGCGCAACGCCGACCTGCTCGTGATCCGCCGCCGCGGCAAGCGGAGCTTCCTCGCGAACCTGATGGTGGGCGAGATGGTCGGCAAGGTCGCCACCGCCGCCCCGTGCAGCGTGCTGATGGTGCCGCGCGCGGCGCGCGTGTGGTCGCGGCGCGTGCTGGCCGGCATCGACGGCACGCGCGCGGCGCCGGAGGTCGCGCGGGCGGCGGCGCGCATGGCCGTGGCCGCCGGCCTGCCGCTGACGGTCGTGTCGGTCGCCTTGCACGACACGGCCGACGAGCGCGCCGCGGCGGAGCGGGTGATCGCCGCGGCCGTCGCCGTCGCGCGCGGCGAGGGCGCCGAGGTCGAGGGGCGGATCGCCGCGGGCCGGCCGGCCGATGCGATCGCGCAGCTGGCGACGACCGACGGGCGCCGACCTGCTGGTGGTCGGCCGCGGCGGCCCCGAGGCGCACGGCCGTCTCCACTTCGGCAGCAACGCGCAGCGGGTCGTCGGGCTCGCGTCCTGCGCCGTCCTCGTCGTCAGGGCCTGACGCGCGGACGCCGTCACCGTCGGCCGCGCGCAGCCGTCACTTCGCGGCGAACAGCTTCACCATGTCGGACCGCGACACGATGCCGCGGACGCGCTGTTCGCCATCGGTGACCACGAGCCGCTTGACCTTGTTCCGGTCCATGCGCTGCACCGCGTGCTCGAGCGAGTCCTCGGCGCGGATCGTGATCGGATCGGGCGTCATGATGTCGTCGACGATCGTGCCCATGCCCTTGCGGGCGCGGCGCTTGCGCACGAGCGTCTCCAGCGCGTTCGCGACGCCGCCGCCTTCGATGTTCATCGCCGACATGAAGTCGGCGCTGGTGAGGATCCCGACCAGCCGGTCCTCCGCGTCGAGCACCGGGAGGCCGCTCACCTTCTTCGCGACCATCAGCTCGGCGGCGGCCGGCAGCGCGGTGCCCTGGCGCACGGACACGACGTCCTTCGACATCACGTCGCGCACGTGCATCGCCCGCGCCACGCGGATCTGCGGCGCCGTGCTTGAGGTCCTTGCCGAGGAAGCTCATGTGCGCGGGCAGCATCGGCACGTTGGGCAGGTGTCCCGGCAGCAGCATGTTCCAGTACACCCACTTGAACGCGAGCTTGCCCATGTGGTTCAGGTGGCTCTCCTCGAGCAGCGAGAAGGGGCCGAGGTGCGGCAGCGGGAACGTCCCCTCGAGCGGTTCGATGTCGTAGTTGAAGTCGAGCAGCATCGCCTTGTGGTGGCCGGTCTCGACGAAGCAGTTCGCATGTCCGTCGAACGTCGAGAGCGGCGGCTTGCCGTCGATCTCGCGCAGCAGATTCTCCACGACGGTCTCGGCCTCGAAGTGCGCGACCGAGCCCGCCTTCGACGTCGCGACATTGGTGTTGTCGCCGAGCAGGTAGATGCGCTCCGCCTTGCGGCTCTTGCAGCGTCCGCGGGTCGGTGAGCGCGTAGCCGGCGCCGTCGCCCAGGTCCGAGCCGTCGATCACCGCCGGCCCGAGGTTGGGCGGGATCGCGCACAGCAGGTCGTAGTCGACGGTGCGGCCGTCGAACGTGCGGATCAGCCGCTGGTCGGTGTCGACGGCGGACGTGGCGAAGTTCGGCACGACCCGGATGCCCTTCTCGTCGGCGACCTTCGACAGGATGCGGTTCGCATTGGGCTTCGTGAACGCTCCGGTATACGGCGTGACCAGCGAGATCTCGATGCGGTCGCGGAAGCCCTTCTCGCGAAAGTGCCAGTCGGCGAGAAAGGCGAACTCGAGCGGCGCGACGGGGCACTTGATCGGCATCTCGCAGATGTCGATGACCAGGCGTCCCTCGCGCATGCCGGCGATCGCCTCGCGCATCGCCAGCGCGCCGTCGAGCGTGTAGAACGTGTGCACGCCGCCATGGCCCATCGCGCGCGCCATGCCCTCGATCTCCTCCGGCGCGGTGCGGCAGCCCATCGCGCTGACCAGGAAGTCGTAGGGGTAGTTGCCTTCGTCGGTGTGCACCTCGCGCTGCGCGTGGTCGATCAGCACGACCTCGGCGGCGCACGAACGCGACGCCGCCCGGCAGGGGGGCGGTGATCGGCCTGCACCACGTCGTCCTGCTCGCGATAGCCGTACATCCCGAACGGGAGGAACAGGAGTCCCGGCTGGTAGACGTGCAGCGCGGATTCGTCGATCACCGTGATCTTCCACTGCCTCAGGTCGAGCCGGTGCGAAAGCAGGTTGGCCGTCAGCGCGCCGCCGGTGCCGGCGCCGAGGATCACGATGTTCTTCATGGGGAGCTTGCCTTCCGTGCAGGCGCGATGCCCGCCGCTTGCCCAAGCGGCACGACACGCTCAGGGGCAGTGTTGCATCGGAGGCGCCGCGACCGCTTGACGATGCGTCAAGCGCGCCGCACGGGCGCTACCAGAAGACCAGCAGCCGCTGCTGCTCGACCTTGTGCGGGAACTCGGTGAGTGGCCGGTCCCCGTTCGCGATGCAGCGGCCGGTCTCGATGTCGAACGCCCATTCGTGCTTCGGGCACGTCAGCCTGGTCCCGGCGAGCGCCAGGTGCGGGATGTTCGTCACCTGGTGCGGGCAGCGGCTGTCGTAGACCTTGAGCGTCGCGCCCTTGCGGTACACGAAGAGGTTGCGCCCGTCGCAGTCGAAGTACGCGGTCTCGCCTTCCTCGAGCGCGGTCATCGGCGCGACGTCGTGCCAGGCGGGCACGTGCCTCGGCCCGGTCGAGGCGGAACTCGGGGAGGTCCATGCCCGAGGATCACGTCGATCGCCCAGACGATCTTGGCCAGACCGAGCGCCGGAAAGGCCATCAGCAGCGCGTCGAGGATTTCGTCGGCGGACGCGCCTTCGCGCAGCGCGCGCGTCAGGTACTGCCGCAGCCCGTTCTCCGTCTGCGCGTGCACCTTCGTGATGACGGAGATCAGGTTGCGCGTCTTCGGGTCGAGATGCGTGCCGGCGCCCTTGAGGAACTTGAAATACGCGCCCATCGCTTCGGGACGGGCCTTGACGAGGTAGGTCAGTGCGTCGCTCATGGTCGTGTGCGAGGGGGCGTGGTTGGCGGATGTGGTTCGTGCTGGGGACCACTGTATACAAACGGTGCGCGCCGGTCGACTGCGGACTACGGGCCGGACGCCAGGTTCGCGTTGGCCGCGCGCAGGTCCTCCTCGGAGAGTTCGCCGGCCGCCTTGGCGAGCGTCAGCCGGTCGAGCAGCACCTGGTACTTGGCCTGCTGCAGTTCCCGCAGCGCGCGGAAGAGGTCGGCCTGCGCATTGAGCAGGTCGAGCGTCGTGCGTGCGCCGACCTCGTGGCCGATTTCGGTCGCGTCGAGGCGTTGCCGCGCCGACTCCACTGCGCGCTCGTACGACTGGATCCGGCTGAGCCCGCCGGTGGCGCCCAGCCATGCGCCGCGCGTCTGCAGCGCCACGGCCTTGCGTGTCGCGTCGACGCTCGAAGCGCGCCTTCTCGGCCAGCGCCACGGCTTCGTCGCCGCGCGCGCCGCGCATGCCGCCCGTGTAGAGCGGAATCGACAACTGCAGGCCCACGACGCTGTTGTTCGAGACTGACGGTCGCCGACGTGCCGAAGCCGCCGTTGCCCGCCAGCCGGTCGCCGCCCGCCTGCGCGACCAGCGACAGCGTCGGCGCTGCCGCGGCGTCCCACTTGCGGATCTCCTGCGCGGCGATGTCGCGCGCGAGCGACTGCAGGCCGATCGCCGGATTGTCGTTCGCCGGCCTTGGCGAGCCACTGCGTCGAGCGCGCCCGGCGTCGAACGGCTGCAGCGGTCGCGCCCGGCGGCAGGCGCTTCAGGTTCGCGCCGGACAGCCCGTGAGATCGGAACAGCGCGGCACGCCGCAGCTCGAGGTCGTCGCAGCGCCAGCGCTCTCGCGCGCCGGATGCCGTCGAAGCGCGCCCGCGCCTCGTTGCGATCGGTGATCGGCAGCTTGCCCTCGTCGTAGCTTGCCTGCGCGACTTCGAGCGCCCGCGCGGTCGCCGCCTTCTGGCGGCGGACTTCCTCGAGCGCATCCTCCGACAGCAGCACGTCGAAGTAGGTCCGCGCGGTCCGCAGCATGAGCTCCTGCCGCGCCGCCGCGAGCTGGATCTCGGCGCGGTCCGCCTGCAGCTCGAGCTGCCGCGCGCTGGCGGCGCGCTCGGCGTTGTAGAGCGGCTGCTCGGCGGTGACGCGCCACGCCGGTCGCCGTGCCGTCGCGGATGTCGGTGCGGAAGTCGACGCCGTTGACGGTGCCGAAGCCCGGCGCCGTGAACTGCGCACCGGTCGTGTTCTGCGTGCGCGGTGCCGTACCCGACGCCGCCGCTGCACGCGTCACCGTCGGCAGCGACAGCGCGCGGCCCTGGCGGCCGCGCGCCTCCCCGGCGTCGAGTTCCGCGCGCGCGGCCGCGAGCGATGGGATCCTGCTGCGCGGCGCCGCATCCCAGGCGGTCAGTCAGGTCGACGCTGCCGGCGAGCGCCGCCGGCGCCGACGCGCGAGAAGCGCCGCGGCCAGCAGCGGCGCGCAGGAGGCCTCGGGCGGGGTCTCATATGCCGGGACGCACGCCCAGCTTGCGCAGGATGATCTCGAGCGGGCACCAGCGCGTGAAGCCGCTCTGCAGCAGGTTGAGCGCCGACGAACGCCGTGAACGCGAGCCACCACGGTGCTGCACGAACACCGGGCTGCCCGGCGCGCCGAGCGCGAGCGAGAGCAGGATGAAGATGCCGGCGAAGACCCGGACGAGTCTGCCAACTGGTCATGATGCGTTCTCCGATGGGGCCGCGTACTTGCGGCGATAGGCGACGTAGTAGAGCAGCGGGATCACGACGCAGCGTCAGCAGCGTCGAGACCAGGATGCCGAAGATCAGCGATACCGCGAGCCCGTTGAAGATCGGGTCGTCGAGGATGAAGAACGCGCCGAGCATCGCCGCCAGCGCGGTCAGCGCGATCGGCTGCGCGCGGATCGACCGCCGAGTGCACGACCGCCTCGTCGAACGGCACGCCGGCTGCGGACCTGCAGGTTGATGAAGTCGACGAGCAGGATCGAGTTGCGGACGATGATCCCGGCGAGCGCGATCATCCCGATCATCGACGTCGCGGTGAACTGCGCGCCGAGCAGCGCGTGGCCGGGCATCACGCCGATGATCGTCAGCGGGATCGGGCGCCATGATGATGAGCGGCGTCAGGTACGACCCGAACTGCGCGACGACGAGCAGGTAGATCAGCACCAGGCCGACCGCGTACGCCAGTCCCATGTCGCGGAACGTCTCGTACGTGACCTGCCACTCGCCGTCCCACTTGATGCTGTAGCCGCGGTACGGATCGTCGGGCTGGCTGATGAAGTGCTCGGCCAGCGTGCCGCCGCCCGGGCATCGGCAGCGCCGAGGATCGCGGTGCGCATCGCGAACATCCCGTAGAGCGGGCTGTCGATGACGCCCGGCGATGTCGCCGACCACGTATTCGACCGGCAGCAGGTCCTTGTGGTAGCGGGGCTGCTCGCGCAGGCCGCTGCGGTCGACCGTCACCACCTCGCGCAGCGGCACCGCCTTGCCGGCGGCGCTGCGCACCGTGAGCTGCAGCAGCGCGTCGAGATCCGCCTTGCGCGCGATCCGGGAAGCTGCAGGCGGATCGCGGCCGGATACTTCGACGCGTCGCGCAGGTACGTGACGTCGTCGCCCGCGAGGCCGGCGCGCAGCGTGGCGATCGACGTCGTCCTGGCGAACGCCGGCGAGCGCCGCCTTCGCGCGGTCGACGTTGACCACCCAGCGCGGCGCGTCGGCGATCGCGCTCGTCGTCGGCGTCGACGACGCCCGCCTGCGCTGCGGAACGCGGCTTCCACCGCCGCGCGCGACCGCGATGCGGCCCGCGTCGTCCGGCCCGTAGATCTCGGCGACGATCGGCGACAGCACCGGCGGGTCCCGGCGGCACCTCGACGACCTTCACCCGCGCGCCGTAGCGCGTCGGCGATCTGCGTCAGCTCCGGACGCACGCGCGTCGCGATCGCGTGGCTCTGGTCGTGGCGATGCGCCTTGTCGACGAGGTTGACCTGCAGGTCGCCGACGTCGGTGCCGCGGCGCAGGTAGTACTGGCGCACGAGGCCGTTGAAGTTGATCGGCGCCGACGTGCCGGCGTACGCCTGGTAGTCGGCGACCTCCGGCACCGTCGCGAGGTAGCCGCCCATCTCGTGCAGCACCGCGGCCGTGCGCTCGAGCGACGTCCCGGCCGGCATGTCGACGACGACCTGGAACTCCGACTTGTTGTCGAACGGCAGCATCTTCAGCACGACGAGCTGGAACACCGGCAGCGCCAGCGACAGCACGATCAGTCCGCCGATCGCGAGCCACAGCAGGAAGCGGTTGCGCGCGCCGCGGGCGCGGTCGAGGAACGGCGCGAAGAAGCGCTTGAACACCGACGAAAGGCGCGCCGCCATGCCGTCGGACGAACCCGCGTGGACCGTGGCCGAGCAGCCGCAGCGCGAGCCACGGCGTGACGACGAACGCGATGGCGAGCGAGATCAGCATGCCCATGCTCGCGTTGATCGGGATCGGACTCATGTACGGACCCATCAGGCCGCTGACGAACGCCATCGGCAGCAGCGCCGCGATGACGGTGAACGTCGCCAGGATCGTCGGGCCGCCGACCTCGTCGACCGCCTGCGGGATGATGTCGGTCAGCGGACGCTCCGGCTCGAGCGCGCGATGGCGGTGGATGTTCTCGACGACGACGATCGCGTCGTCGACGAGGATGCCGATGGAGAAGATCAGCGCGAACAGCGACACGCGGTTCAGCGTGAAGCCCCACGCCCACGACGCGAACAGCGTGGCGGCGAGCGTCAGGATCACCGCCGTGCCGACGATCAGCGCCTCGCGCCGCCCCAGCGCGAGGAGCACGAGCGCGACCACCGCGAGCGTCGCGAAGATCAGCTTCTGGATGAGCTTCACCGCCTTGTCGTTGGCGGTCGCGCCGTAGTTGCGGGTGACGTCACCGTCACGTCGGCCGGAATCACCGTGTTGCGCAGGTTGGCGAGGCGCGCGATCAGCGCGTCGGCGACGTCGACCGCGTTCTGCCCGGGCTTCTTCGTGATGCTCGATCGACGACGGCCGGATACTCGCGCGCGTCCTTGCCCGGCGGTCCCGTACCAGACGTACTGCTCGGGGAGCGGCGGACCGTCGTCGACGTCGCCACCTGCTCGAGGAACACGGGCGCGCCGGCGCGCGTCGCGACGATCAGGCTGCCGACGTCGCGCGCGTCGCGGAAGAACGGGCCCGCGTCGACGCAGCACCGCGTGGTTGTCGGCGTTGATCTCGCCGATCGGCGCGCCGTTGTTGGCCGACAGGAGCGCGCTGCGCAGGTCGCCCACCGTGACGCCGGCGGCGTTCATGCGCGCCGGGTCGAGCCGGACGTTGATCGCGCGCCGCGGGCCCGCCCGATGGTCTCCACTTCGCGCATGCCGGGCACGCGCTTCAGGTCGGTCTCGATCGCGTGCGCGACGCGCTCCAGGTCGGCGGGCCCGACGGCCGGCGTCCTTCGACGAACAGCGCGAGCGTCACGATCGGCACGTCGTCGATGCCCTTGGGCTTGACGATCGGCTGCAGCGTGCCGAGGTTGCGCGGCAGCCAGTCCTGGTTGGACAGGATCGTGTCGTACAGGCTGACCAGCGCCGTGATCCGCGGCACGCCGACCTTGAACTGGACGGTGATCACGGCCAGGCCCGGCCGCGACACGGACATCACGTGCTCGACGTTGGCGATCCGGCTGATCACCTGTTCGGCGGGGGCCGCGACCATCGACTCGACGTCCTTCGCCGACGCGCCCGGGAACGGGATCAGCACGTTGGCCATCGTCACGTTGATCTGCGGCTCTTCCTCGCGCGGCGTGACGAGCACCGCGAAGACGCCGAGCAGCAGCGCGATGAGCGCGAGCAGCGGCGTGATCTGCGCCGACTGGAAGTAGCGGGCGATGCGCCCGGAAACGCCGAGCGCGCGCTGCGGAGGCGGGTCGTCATCGTCATTGCCTGCGGCGGCGACCGCGGTCGGCGGCGACGCGATCGCCCGGCTGCAGCCCGGCCAGGATCTCGACGTGTCGCCGGACTGGCGGCCGAGCCGGACCTGCCGCAGCTGCGCGCGGCCGGTCGCGTCGACGACGTAGACGGCGTCGAACTCCGGCCGGCGCACCAGTGCGGCGGCCGGCACGGCGATTCGTGCGCGGCTCCGCGCCACCGTCAGCGGAAAGCGTACGCGCGGACGAACATGCCCGGCGCGAGCCCCTGCGCGTTGGCCGGCAGCGCGAGCCGCGACCTGCCGCGTGTGGGTGGCCGGATCGGTCGTCGGCAGCACACCACGCGCGCCGCGTCGATGTGCCGCGGGCGTCGCCGGTGCCGCCGGGGATCGCAATGCGGACCGGCCGGTCGGCCGCGAGATTCTGCGCGTAGCTTTCCGGGAAGCTGCGCCACCACGCGCAGTTCGGTCGGGATCGTAGAGCGTGAGGAGCGGCATGCCCGGCGACGCCATGTCGCCCACCTCCACGCCGACCGTCGCGACGATGCCGGCGTACGGGCGCCACGAGCGTCGTGAACGACGACTGCGGTCGATGCGACGCCCGCCTGCGCGGTCGTCGCCCGGGCCTGCGCCTGCGCGGCCTTGTACTGCGCCTCGGCCTGCTCCATCGCCGCCTGGCTGATGTACTGCTTCTCGAACAGGCGCCGGTTGCGCTCGAAGTCCTTGCGCGCGGCCTCGAGCTGCGCCTGCGCGGCCGCGACCTGCGCGTGGCTCGAGGCGAGCTGGTCGGCGGCGGTCCGCGGATCGAGGTGGACCAGCACCTGCCCGGCCTTCACCGCATCGCCGGCGCGCACGTGCACCTCGACGATCCGGGCCGGCACCTGCGCGGCGATCGTGCTCTGGCGCACGGCTTCGACGACCCCCTCGGCCGTGTAGGTCCGGGCCGCGTTGGCGGGGGCCACCGTCACCGTGGCGAGCGGAGCGGCCGCGGCGGGAGCCAGCGCGGCGCCGAGCAGCAGGGCGATGGCGAGATTGCGTGCAGCCTTCATCGACGATCCTCGATTGTTGGGTCGGCAGGCGCCCGTCCCGCGGGGGCAGTGCTCCCGGTGAACCGGACATTTCGACGGGGGGCCTTCCCAACGGTCCAGCGTTCCGCTACTATATCGCTACAGAGTTATGAAGTCAAACATTGCCAAAGCGCTAGAATGAAGCTCTCCGACCCTCCGAGTGCCCAATGATGGAAAACCTGGACGATCGCGCCATCGAGCAGGTCGCGGACTTTTTTGGCGCGTTCGCGGTGCCGATGCGGCTCAAGATTCTCAACGCGCTGCGCGACGGCGAGCGCAACGTGGGCGACCTGACGACCGAGTTCGGCTGCAGCCAGGCCAACGTCTCGAAGCACCTCTCGGTGCTCGCGCAGAAGGGCCTGATCGCCAAGACGCTCCGCGGCACCAGCGCGTTCTATCGGATCGTCGACCCGCGCATCTACCAGCTGTGCGACCTCGTGTGCGCGCAGATCGGCCAGCGCTTCGCGCAGCAGGCGGCGATGAAGGACGTGTTCCTGGACGCGGCGCGCGGGTCCGGCGCGTCGGTGCGCAAGCGGGCGTCCCGCAACGGGTAGCCCGGGCCAACGCGCGGTCTTCGCGCCCGCCGGACCGGCGCCGCGACACCCGGCCCCCGGACTTCACCGGGGTTGATCGAGTCCAAGGATGCCGCGCTGCGGCAAAAGCTAGAATAGCCCCTTGCGGGCCACGGAGACGGCCCGAAAGAGGCGTTGCCATGGCCGATTCGCCCGTTCTTCCGCCCGTAACACTCGCCGACTGGCGCCGCGCGGCCGCGAAGAGTGCGCCCGGCGGCGACGTCGACGCGCTCGGATGGCAGACGCCCGACGGCATCCGGTCAAGGCGCTCTATACGGCGGCCGACCTCGACGGCCTGCCGTACGCCGACACGCTGCCCGGCTTCGCGCCGTACGTGCGCGGCCCGCAGCCGACGATGTACGCGGTGCGGCCGTGGACCATCCGCCAGTACGCGGGCTTCTCGACGGCCGAGGAATCCAACGCGTTCTACCGGCGCAACCTCGCGGGCGGCGGGCAGGGCGTATCGGTCGCCTTCGACCTCGCCACGCACCGCGGCTACGACTCGGACCACCCGCGCGTCGTCGGCGACGTCGGCAAGGCGGGCGTGGCGATCGACTCCGTCGAGGACATGAAGATCCTGTTCGACGGCATCCCGCTCGACAAGGTGTCCGTGTCGATGACGATGAACGGCGCCGTGCTGCCGGTGCTGGCCGGCTACGTCGTCGCGGCGGAAGAGCAGGGCGTCGCGCAGGACCGGCTCTCGGGGACGATCCAGAACGACATCCTCAAGGAGTTCATGGTCCGCAACACCTACATCTATCCGCCCGAGCCGTCGATGCGGATCGTCGCGGACATCATCGAGTACACGGCGGCGCACATGCCGAAGTTCAACTCGATCTCGATCTCCGGCTATCACATGCAGGAAGCGGGCGCGCACCAGGCGCTCGAACTCGCGTTCACGCTGGCCGACGGCCGCGAGTACGTGCGCGCGGCGCTGGCGCGCGGCATGGACGTCGACGACTTCGCCGGGCGGCTGTCGTTCTTCTTCGGCATCGGGATGAACTTCTACCTCGAGATCGCCAAGCTGCGCGCGGCGCGGCTCCTGTGGTGGCGGATCATGCAGGCGTTCGCGCCGAAGAACCCGAAGTCGTCGCTGCTGCGCACGCACTGCCAGACGTCGGGATGGTCGCTCACCGAGCAGGACCCGCACAACAACGTCGTGCGCACGACGATCGAGGCGATGGCCGCGGTGTTCGGCGGCACGCAGTCGCTGCACACCAACTCGTTCGACGAGGCCGTCGCGCTGCCCACCGATTTCTCGGCGCGCATCGCGCGCAACACGCAGGTGCTGCTGCAGGAGGAGACGCACATCACCAGCGTCATCGATCCCTGGGCCGGCTCGTACATGATGGAGCGCCTGACGCAGGACATGGCCGACCGCGCGTGGGCGATTCTCGAGGAAGTCGAAGGGATCGGCGGCATGACCCGCGCGGTCGACTCCGGCTGGGCCAAGCTGAAGATCGAGGCCGCCGCCGCCGAAAAGCAGGCGCGCATCGACAGCGGCCAGGACACGATCGTCGGCGTGAACAAGTTCAAGCTCGCGCACGAGGATCCGATGGAGATCCGCGAGATCGACAACACGGCCGTGCGCGAAGCGCAGGTGAAACGTCTCGCGGAAGTGCGCGCGCAGCGCGACGGCGGCGCGGTCGCGGCGGCGCTCGCGGCGCTCACGGCCGCGGCGCGCCGGGCACGGGCAACCTGCTCGACCTTGCGATCCGCGCCGTGCGCGTGCGCGCGACGGTCGGCGAAGTGTCGAGTGCGCTTGAATCGGTCTGGGGCCGCCACCGCGCGCAGACGCAGAGCGTGTCCGGCGTCTACGGCGGTGCGTTCGCCGGCGACGGCGCATGGGAGAAGATCAAGGCGGACATCCGCGCGTTCGCGCAGAGCGAAGGGCGGCGGCCGCGGATCATGGTCGCCAAGCTCGGCCAGGACGGGCACGACCGCGGCGCGAAAGTGGTCGCGACCGCGTTCGCCGACCTGGGCTTCGACGTCGACATCGGTCCGCTGTTCCAGACGCCGGAGGAAGCGGCGCGGCAGGCGGTCGAGAACGACGTGCACGCGGTCGGCATCTCGACGCTCGCGGCGGGCCACAAGACGCTGGTGCCCGCGCTCATCGACGCGCTGCGCAAGGAAGGCGCCGACGACATCGTCGTGTTCGTCGGCGGCGTCGTGCCGCCGCAGGACTATCCGATGCTGCTCGCCGCAGGCGTCGCGGGCATCTATGGCCCCGGCACCGCGATTCCCGAGTGTGCCGCCGACGTGCTGGCGAAGATCCGCGCCGCGTCAACCGCCGCCGTCAAGACTTGAGCGCAGCCCCTCACGGCGGGGACAGGATGCCGGCCATCGACGCCTACGAATGCGCGCGCCTGGTGACCGGCGTGCGCGCCGGCGACCGGCGCTCGCTCGCGAAGGCCATCACGCTGGCGGAGTCCACGCGCGCGGACCACCAGGCGCTCGCGCGCGCCGTCATGGCCGAGTTGCTGCCGGCGACGGGCAAGGCGCTGCGCATGGGCATCACCGGGGCGCCCGGCGTGGGCAAGTCGACGCTGATCGAGGCGCTGGGACTGCATCTGGTGGAGGCGGGACATCGGGTCGCGGTGCTTGCCGTGGACCCGTCGAGCTCGGTCAGCGGCGGCTCGGTGCTCGGCGACAAGACGCGCATGGAACTGCTCGCGCGCCACCACCATGCGTTCATCCGGCCCTCGCCGTCGAGCGGCGCGCTGGGCGGCGTCGCGGCGCACACCCGCGAGGCGATCCTGTTCGTCGAGGCCGCGGGCTTCGACATCGTGATCGTCGAGACGGTGGGCGTGGGCCAGAGCGAGACGGACGTCGCGAACCTGACCGACGTGTTCGTGCTGATGCAGTTGCCCAATGCGGGCGACGACCTGCAGGCGATCAAGAAGGGCATCGTCGAGCTCGCCGACATCATCGTCTACAACAAGGAAGACCTGGACCGCGACGCCGCACGCCGCGCGATGGCGCAGATGACCGGCGCGCTCACGCTGCTGCGTCCGGCGTCGGCGCACTGGAAGCCGCCGGTGCTGGGAGCGAGCGCCCTGCGCGGCGACGGCGTGGCCGCCTTCTGGCGCGAAGTCCTGCGCTGTCGCGACGTGCTGGCCGCCAGCGGCGAACTGGCGGGCAAGCGCCGGCGGCAGGCGCTCGCGTGGACGTGGCACCTGGTCGACACCGGACTGCGCGAGCGCTTCCGCGCCGATCCCGAAGTGCGCGACGCGCTGCCGCACATCCTCGAACAGGTGGCCGCGGCGGCGATGACGCCCACCGCGGCCGCGGCGCAGTTGCTCGACATTTCGCAAGGGAGACCGCATCGTGCATGACATCATCCGGCAGCTCGACCAGAAGCGCGCGCAGGCGCGGCAGGGCGGCGGCGAGGCGCGCATCGCCTCGCAGCACAGGAAGGGCAAGCTCACCGCGCGCGAGCGGATCGAGATCCTGCTCGACGAAGGCTCGTTCGAGGAATGGGACATGTTCGTCGAGCATCGCTGCCACGACTTCGGGATGGACCGCGAGACGGTGCCCGGCGACGGCGTGGTCACGGGCTACGGGATGATCAACGGCCGGCTCGTGTTCGTGTTCTCGCAGGACTTCACGGTGTTCGGCGGCTCGCTGTCGGAGGCGCACGCCGAGAAGATCTGCAAGGTGATGGACCACGCACTGAAGTCGGGCGCGCCGGTGATCGGCCTCAACGATTCCGGCGGCGCGCGCATCCAGGAGGGCGTCGCGTCGCTGGGCGGGTATGCCGAGGTGTTCCAGCGCAACGTGATGGCCTCCGGCGTGATTCCGCAGATCTCGCTGATCATGGGGCCCTGCGCCGGCGGCGCCGTCTATTCGCCGGCGATGACGGACTTCATCTTCATGGTGAAGGACTCGTCGTACATGTTCGTGACGGGACCGGAGGTGGTGAAGACCGTCACGCACGAGGAAGTGACGGCCGAGGAGCTGGGCGGGGCGATCACGCACACGACGCGCTCCGGCGTGGCCGACCTCGCGTTCGACACCGACGTCGACGCGCTGCTGATGCTGCGCCGGTTCTTCAACTACCTGCCGCTCAACAACCGCGACACGCCGCCGATGCGGCGCACCCGGGATCCCGCCGACCGGCTCGAGATGTCGCTGGACACGCTGGTGCCCGACAGCGCGAACAAGCCCTACGACATGAAGGAGCTCATCACCAAGGTGGTCGACGACGGCGAGTTCTTCGAGCTGCAGCCGGACGGCGCCAGGAACATCGTGATCGGCTTTGCCCGGATGGAAGGCGCGCCGGTGGGCATCGTCGCCAACCAGCCGCTGGTGCTCGCCGGCTGCCTCGACATCAAGAGCGCGATCAAGGCGGCGCGCTTCGTGCGTTTCTGCGATGCGTTCGGCTTCCCGATCATCACGCTGGTCGACGTGCCCGGCTTCATGCCCGGCACCGCGCAGGAATACGGCGGCATCATCAAGCACGGCGCCAAGCTGCTCTACGCGTACGCCGAGTGCACGGTGCCCAAGGTGACGTTGATCACGCGCAAGGCGTACGGCGGCGCGTACGACGTGATGAGCTCGAAGCACCTGCGCGGCGACGTCAACTTCGCGTGGCCGTCGGCCGAGATCGCCGTGATGGGTCCGAAGGGCGCCGTGGAGATCATCTTCCGCGACGAGAAGAACGACCCGGCCCGGATCGCGGCGCGCGAATCCGAGTACCGCGAGAAGTTCGCCAATCCGTTCATCGCCGGGCGGCGCGGCTTCATCGACGACGTGATCATGCCGCACGAGACGCGCAAGCGGATCTGCCGCAGCCTCGCGATGCTGCGCGACAAGAAGCTCACCAATCCGTGGCGCAAGCACGGCAACATTCCGCTGTAATGCGCGTCCGCGTCCCCTCACCCCGGCCCTCTCCCCGCAAGCGGGGAGAGGGAGACGCATGGCGCGCCGCAGCGCGTCCATGTACCTCCCTCTCCCGCAGAGCGGGAGAGGGTTGGGGTGAGGGGACGCCGCTGGGCCAAGAAAAATGCAGGGGCGAAGCACAATGTTCACCAAGATCCTGATTGCCAACCGCGGCGAGATCGCCTGCCGCATCATCAAGACCGCGCGCCGCATGGGCATCGCGACCGTCGCCGTCTACTCGGAGGCGGACCGCGACGCCCGGCATGTCGAGCTTGCCGACGAAGCCGTCTGCATCGGTCCGCCGGCCTCGCGCGACTCGTATCTCGCCAAGGACAGGATCATCGCCGCGTGCAAGGCGACGGGCGCCCAGGCCGTGCATCCCGGCTACGGGTTCCTGTCCGAGAACGAGGCGTTCGCGCGCGACCTCGAGGCCGCCGGCATCGTGTTCATCGGGCCGAAGCACGCGTCGATCGCGGCGATGGGCGACAAGATCGCGTCCAAGAAGCTCGCGGCCAAGGCCAGCGTCAGCACGATCCCCGGCTATACCGACGTCATTCCCGATGCGGAGAACGCCGTGCGCATCGCGCGCGACGTCGGCTATCCGGTGATGATCAAGGCGTCCGCCGGCGGCGGCGGCAAGGGCCTGCGCGTCGCGCACAACGACCGCGAGGCGCGCGAGGGCTTCGACGCCTGTCGCGCCGAGGCCAAGGCGAGCTTCGGCGACGACCGCATCTTCATCGAGAAATTCATCGAGGAGCCGCGGCACATCGAGATCCAGGTGCTGGGCGATGCGCACGGGAACCTGGTCTACCTGTGGGAGCGCGAGTGCTCGATCCAGCGTCGCCACCAGAAGGTCATCGAGGAGGCGCCGTCGCCGTTCCTCGACGACGCCGACGCGGCGCGCGATGGGCGAGCAGGCGGTCGCGCTCGCGCGCGCGGTGAACTACCAGTCCGCGGGCACGGTCGAGTTCGTCGTCGGCCGCGACCGGAATTTCTACTTCCTCGAGATGAACACGCGGCTGCAGGTCGAGCATCCGGTCACCGAGATGATCACCGGCCTCGACCTGGTCGAGTGGATGATCCGCGTGGCGGCGGGCGAGCGCCTCGCGTTCGCGCAAGGCGACATTCGCCGCGACGGCTGGGCGATCGAATGCCGGATCAACGCGGAGGACCCGCTGCGCGGCTTCCTCCCATCGGTCGGGCGGCTCGTCCGGTACCGGCCGCCGGACGAGGTGGAGGCCCGCGTCCGCGTCGATACCGGCGTCTACGAAGGCGGCGAGATCCCGATCCACTACGACTCGATGATCGCGAAGCTGATCGTGCATGCACCGACGCGCACGGAGGCGATCGCGCGGATGACCGAGGCGCTCAACACGTTCGTGATCCGCGGCATCGCGTCCAACATCGTGTTCCAGTCCGCGCTGGTGCGGCATCCGCGCTTCGCCGAAGGGCGCCTCACGACGGCGTTCATCGCGGAGGAGTACCCGAACGGGTTTCGCGCGGCCGACGTGCCGACGGAGAATCCGGCCTTCCTCGCCGCGATTGCCGCGGCCGTCCACCGCGCCTATCGCGACCGCGCCGCGGGCATCGTCGGGCAGGTGCCCGGGCACGAGATCCACATCGGCGTCGACTACATCGTGCTGTTTCCGGACATCGACTTCCCGGCGACGGCGGTCGCGGTGCCCGGCGGCTGCGACGTGCGCATCGGCGACCAGAGCTTCGCCATCCGTCACGCGTGGCACTTCGGCGACATCCTGATGAAGGGCACGTGCAACGGCGCGTCGTTCGCCGTGCAGGTCGAGCGGCCGAGCCTGCGCTATCGCCTCACGCATCTCGGATCGCAGGTCGACGTGCAGGTGATGCCCCGCCGGGCGGCCGAACTCCTGAAGCTGATGCCGCGCAAGGCGCCGCCGGACACGTCGCGGTTCCTGCTGTCGCCGATGCCGGGGCTGCTCGCCGAGGTCGCGGTCAAGGCCGGGCAGGAGGTCAAGGCGGGCGAGCGGCTCGTCGTCATCGAGGCCATGAAGATGCAGAACGTGATCCTGGCGGAGCGCGACGTGGTGGTCGCCGAACTGCTTGCGGGCGAAGGCGAGAGCCTCGCCGTCGACCAACCCGTGCTGAGGTTCGAATGAGCGCGGCCACCGCGGTCGGCCCCCTCGACGCGCCCGGGCGCCCGTTTCGCATCCTCGGCGTCCAGCAGATCGCGGTGGGCGGTCCGGACAAGGCGCGCCTCAAGCGCCTGTGGATCGATTGCCTGGGCCTCGCGGTCGAAGGCAATTACCGCAGCGAGCGCGAGAATGTCGACGAGGACATCGCGGTCGCCGGACACGGCGCGATGCGCTGCGAGGTCGACCTCATGCAGCCGCTCGATCCGGCGCGCAAGCCCGCCGTGCACGAGCCGCCGTTGAACCACATCGGCCTGTGGGTCGACGACCTGCCCAGGGCCGTCGAATGGCTGGCGGCGCAGGGCGTGCGGTTCGCGCCCGGCGGCATCCGCCGCGGCGCCGCGGGCCACGACATCACGTTCATCCACCCGCGGGGCAACGACGAGTTCCCGGTGGGCGGAGAAGGCGTGCTGATCGAACTCGTGCAGGCCCCGCCGGACGTGATCGCGACCGCCGCCCGGTAACGGGAAGCTTCGCGGCCCGCGCCGGTCGCCGCGGATCTGCCCGCATTGGCCGCCCCGGAAGACCCGCCGAATGGGCGGTCGCCCGGGCTCGTCGGCTACAATGACGGCAGTTCAAATGAGCTCCAGTCCCGGGCTTTCCCGCAAATCCGATGCGGCTATTTCTCAAGGCCCTCACGCACATCCCCCTTCCGATCCTGTACGGATTCGGATTCGTCGCCTATTGCATCGTGTTCCACGTGATGCGGTGGCGGCGCGAGCGGGCGCTGGCCGACGTCGCGCGCGCCTTTCCGGAAAAGAGCCCGGAAGAGCACGCGCGCATCGTCAAGCAGTGCTACCGGAATCTGGCGGACACCGTCGCGGAAGCCTTCTGGGGCTATGGCGCGAGCGCCGAGGCCATCAAGGCCCGCGTCACGTTCGACGATGGCGGGATGATCCGCCGAGCGATCGACCAGAAGCAGACGATCCTGCTGCTGGCAGCGCATCACGGGAACTGGGAATGGCTGCTGCTCGCAGCCGGCGCGTACTTCCCGATCCCGATCGACGTCGTCTACCAGCCGCAGCGGCTGGCGTCGTTCGACGCGTTCCTGCGGGAAGTCCGCTGCCGTTTCGGCGGCAAGCTCATCCCCCGCAAGGACTTCATCTATGAGCTCCTGAGCCACGCGGGCGAGCCGCGCGCGTATGCGCTGATCGCCGACCAGACGCCGCGCAAGCAGGACCCGAAGTACTGGACGCGCTTCCTGCGGCAGGACACCGCGTTCTTCGTCGGCGCCGACAAGATCGCGAAGTTCCTGGATTCGCCCGCGTACTTCGTGTCGATGCAGCGGGTCCGGCGTGGCCACTACGTCGTGCGGCTCGATGTGCTCGCGGAGCCGCCGTACGAGAGCGTCGACGAGCTGATCATCGTCGAACGCTACGCGCGCTGCCTCGAGAAGGCGATCGTCGACAACCCGGCGGACTGGCTGTGGCTGCTCAAGAAGTGGAAGTATGCGAAGCCGGCGCCGGGCGAGGATACGTACACCGGGCCCGTGCCGGCGCGCACGGGCCTCAAGGGTCAGACGTGACGCCAGAGCGCGACGGTCGCGAGGAAGCCCCCGGGCATCGCGACGGGCAGCAGGCGCCACGCGAGGGGGTCGTACGCACCCGGCCCGGCGACGAGACGCAGCGAAGTGCCCGCCTCGACGGACATGCCGCGAAACGGCGCGGACAGCGCGTCGCCGGTGGCCTTGCTCATCGCTTCCTTGCACGTCCACAGGCGCAGCAGCGCCTCGCGCCGCGCGTCGGGGTCGAGTGCGGCGAGCACGTCCTGCTCGGCCGCCGACATGAATTTTCGCGCGATGCCCGCGACGTTGAGCTGTCGCGCGCGATGCTCGATGTCGACGCCGATGCGCTGATGCGTCGTGAACCCGATGATCGCGACGCCCGCCGAGTGCGACACGTTGAAGTCGAGGCCCGCGACGTCGCGAACGTGCGGCCGCCCGCGCGTGCCGCGCTCGATCGCAATGTCATGCGGCGGGCGCTCGAGACGGCGCGCAAGCAGCGTGCGAAGCGTGGCGCGGCCGACGATGTAGCGGTCGCGCAGGTCGTCGCGCCCGAAGTGCGCGGCGCGCGCGTGTTCGGCCGGCGCGAGCAGCGTCGCGAGCGCGCGCACTTCGTCCTGTCCGCGCTCGAGGCCGCACATCCAGGCGGCCACCTGCGGATCGGGTGCTGGCAGCGCGGACAATCCGGCACGGACCAGCGCGGCGGCATCCTCGCCTGCGTCGGGCACGGCTAGATGCCCCGCAGCGGCAGCGAACGGGCCGGCATGGTCGCGCAACAGCGGTTTCGCTTTCCGGACATCCTGGGGTTCATCCTCGGGCGCATGTCGCGCTGGCCGCGGCGGGTGCTCGACGGCTTCGGCTACGTGTCCTACGTCCTCGTCTACCGCGTGCTGCGCTGGCGCCGGCGGTTGGCCGCGCTGAACATCGCCAACGCGTTCCCCGAGAAGAGCGCGGCGGAGCGCGACGACATCCTGCAGCAATCGTACCGCAATCTCGGCCGGTTCCTGGCGGAGGCGCTCTGGGGCTGGAACGCCAGCGCCGAGGACCTCGCCGCCCGCGTTCACATCGTGAATCCGGAGCTCATCGCGCGCTACACGGCCAACGGGCAGTCGGTCGTGCTGCTGGCCGCCCATTTCTGCAACTGGGAATGGCTGCTGCTCACCGCCGGGGCCGCCCTCAAGATTCCGATCGACGCCGTGTACAAGCCGCAGCGCCTGGCGGGTGTCGACGAATTCCTGCGCGCGCGGCGCGCGCGCTTCGGCGGCAATCCGATTCCGCACAAGAGCTTCATGTTCGAGGTGATGAAGCGGCGCAACGACGTGCGCGCCTACGCGCTGGTCGCCGACCACACGCCCAAGCACAACGAGGAAAAGCACTGGACGCACTTCCTCCACCAGGACACCGCGTTCTACGTCGGTGCCGACAAGATCGCGCGAATCCTCAAGGCGCCGGTCATCTACGTCGCGATGCGCCGCGAAGGACCGGGGCGCTACAGCGTCGAGCTGAAGCTCATCGCCGAGCCGCCCTACGACCGCGAGTCGGGTCCCGAGATCGTCGAGCGTTACGCGCGAATGCTCGAGGAGGAAATCCGGCGCAGCCCGGCCGACTGGCTGTGGCTGCATCGGAAGTGGAAGTATAAAAAGCCGATTTACGCGTGACCGTGTCCGGAACCCCGGGCGGGCTTTGCCCCGCCCGGTTCCGGACACGGTCACGCGTAAATCGGGTCATGTCAGCGGGAAAAGCTTCGGGCGGCCGGGCGCTTTTCCCGTAGCAAAGGCACGAAGCGCGTCGATCATGAGCCGCTGCGCGGCCGTTCAGTAACGCGCGCATGCGCGCTGACTGCCTGCGATGCACTTTTTCGTCGTGCAAGGATTCCGATTTGCAACGCGCGCACGGCATTGATGATCGCAGGGGCTTTCAGCGCGCATGCAGCGCGCTACCGAACTGCGCGCGAAGCGCGCTTATGAACGGCGCGCTTCGTGCCTTTGCTACGGGGAAGGCGCCCGGCCGCCCGTAGCCTTCCCCGCAAACTGCTTCGGAATCAAATTGGACCGCGAAGCGGTCGCAATTTGATTACGGTCGGGACAAATACGTCGCCATCGTCCGCACGGTCGGATACTCGAAGAAATCGGTGACTTCGAGACGGCCGGGGTAGGTGGCTTCGACCTTCTCGTAGATCTGCGCGAGCGTGAGCGAGCCGGTGCCGAGCTCGAACAGGTTGTCGTCGGGGGAGAGCGTGCGGCCGGGCAGCGCGGCCTGGCAGATCGCCAGCAGCGTCTTCTCGATGTCGCTTTCGACGGCGGCAACCGCGCCGCCGCTGGCGGCCTCGTGCTGCGCGAGGGCGGCAAGGGCGTCGGCGAACCGTCCGTCCTCGTAGTCGCGGGCGAGCGCGAAGCGCTGGATCTTCCCGCTGGTGGTCTTCGGAAATTGCCGGACGGGAATGACGGCGGCAACGGCCAGGCCCATCCGTTCGTTCACGACGCGCCGCACGGTCCGCGCGACGTCGGCGAACGCGGCCATGTCGTCGCTCTTCGACAGCACGAACACGAGCACGTCGTCGGTCGCCGCATGCGCGGGCCGCACGCCGGCGGCGGCCGCGCGGCCGAGTTCGATGCCGGCGTGCTGCGCGAGCAGCAGCTCGATGTCCTGCGGGTAGTGGTTCTGGCCCGCGACGAACAGGATGTCCTTCACGCGGCCGGTGACGACCAGCTCGCCGCCGACGAGCGTGCCTAAGTCGCCGGTGTCGAGAAAGCCGTCGGACGTGCGCGACGCGGCGGTCAGCCCGGGGTCGTCGAAGTAGCCGGGGCTCACGTTGTCGCCGCGAATGAGGATCCGGCCCACGATTCCGGCAGACACCGGCGCGCCGTCGGCGTCCGCGATGCGCACCTCGCATCCTCGAACCGGCGTTCCGACGCGAACCAGCTCGACGGCGTCGTCCGCGCCTGCCGCCACGCTGCGGACCGCGTCGCCGGGGCCGAGCTGGCCGCGCGCGAACCGCTCGACGGCGAGCGGCGCACCGACGGCGGGGAAGGTCACGGCGAGGCTCGCCTCGGCGAGTCCGTACACGGGAAACATCACGTCGGGCGCGAGACGCGCGGGCGCGAGCGCCGCGATGAAGTCCCGGCACAGCTCCGGCGCGATCGGCTCCGCGCCGTTGAAGATCACGCGCACGGCGGACAGATCGAGGACCGCGACCTTGGCCGGGTCGTGCGACTTGAGGTAGTGCAGGTAGCCGAAGTTGGGCGAGCACGTGACGCTGACGCGATGCTCGGCCGTCTTCGCCATCCACAGGCCGGGCCGTCGCACGAACAGCGCCGTCGGCATCAGCCAGTGGTCGACGCCCTGGAACAGCGGCGTCAGGTGAAAGCCGATGAGCCCCATGTCGTGCGTCAGCGGCATCCAGGACAGGCTGGCGTCGTCGCTGCGCGCCGCGATGCCGGTCGCAATCGCGTCGATGTTCGTCGTCAGGTTGCGGTGGGTCAGCACGACCCCTTTCGGTTCGCTGGTCGAGCCCGACGAGAACTGGATGAACGCGGTGTCGTCGGGCGTGGCGCGATGCTCGACGCCCGGTGCGGTCACGTCGGCGATCTCGTCCAGGAATATCGTGCGGCGCGCCAGTGCGGCGAGCGCGGGTGCGAGTCCGTTCTCCGCGGCGTAGGCCTGCAGGCGCTCGAATACCTTGCGCTCCGTCGCCAGGGACGGCGAAGGCAGCCGTGCCAGGACCCGGAAGAACTTCGCCTTGTGCTCGTCCGCGTTGCCGGGCGCGAGCGGCACGGCGACGATGCGCCCGAGCACGCACGCCCAGAACGTGTCGACGAACGGCGCGAGGCCGTCGACGAGGATGATCGCCTGCGAGCCGGGTCGGGCCCCCGCATCCTGCAGGTGCCGCAGCAGGCCGCGCGCGCGGGCGCGCACCTCGACGTAGGTGACGCGGCGCTCGTTCGCTTCACCGGCGATGTAGTGGACGCCGCGCGTGCTCGCGGAGCGCGCGTCGAGGGCATCGGTCAGGGTGGCAAAGGCGGGCATCGGGGTCTGGGGGGCTTGAGTGGGCGAGGTTACCGCGTTCCGGACCGAGCCCGCACCTGCATCTGCAACGGCTGCCGGGTCCGCAGGTTCACCTGCGGCTCCACCTCGACCGTCTGTCCCGGCACGAGCGTCAACGCGAAGCGGCGGGCGAGGAAGACCGCGTGCGCATGCATCTCGATCAGCGCGAAATGCTCGCCGATGCACGCGCGCGGCCCCAGGCCGAACGGAAGATACACAAAGCGATTCCGCGCCGCGCTGATCTCGGGCAGGAAACGGTCGGGATCGAACGTCTCGGGGTCCGGCCAGTGGGCCGGATGACGATGGATCAGGTAGGGCGAGATCAGCACGTCGCTTTTCGCCGGCAGCGCGTACCCGCCGAGGGAGCACGCGGCGACGGACCGCCGGGTGAGGAGCCACCCCGGCGGGTACATCCGCAGCGTCTCGTCGAGGGCGCGGCGAGCGTACGGGTAGCGCACGAGGTCATCGTAGGCGGGGAACCCATCCGCGCCTGCGTCGGCTTCCTGCTGCACGCGCGCGGCGACACCGGGCGAGCGCGCCAGCAGGTACCAGAACCAGTTGAGCGAGCTCGCCGTGGTCTCGTGGCCGGCGATGATCATCGTCATGATCTCGTCCATGAGCTGCCGGTCGGACATCGGCGCGCCGGTCTGGCGGTCGCGTGCGTCGATGAGGAAGGACACGATGTCGTCGCGGCGGACGTTGTCGCGGCGCCGGCGTTCGACGTCCTGCATGATCGCCTTGCCGAGTTGCCGGAACTTGTACGCGAACGCGAGGTTGCGCTGCGTATGGTCGGTCAGGATCGCGAATGGATGGCCGCCCGCCGCCGCCTCCAGCACCGGCAGGTCCTCCCCGAACAGCGCGCGCAGCACGACGTCGAGCGTGGCCTCGCTCATGTCCTGCGTCACGTTGACCGGCGCGCCGTCGTCCGCGGCGCGTTGCCACTTCGCTGCGAGCGCGCGCGTCGCCGCCTCGATGTGCGGCATCCATCCGGAGACGATCCGGCGATGGAACGCGGGCTGGATCAGCTTGCGCTGCGTGCGCCACTCGTCGCCCTCGCTCGTCATGATCCCGTTGCCGAGCAGGATCGCGACGCGTTCGATGCCGATGCCCTTGGTGAACTCCTGGTGTCGGTCGACGAGCACATGGCGCACGTGGTCCGGGTGCGACAGCACGTAGAGGTCGCGGTCGAGCGCGGGCGAATGGGCGCGGAACGCGTCGCCGTGGCGCGCGAACATCCGCTCGAGCGTCGTCAGCGCATCGGTCTCGAACGTGATGTCGAGGGATTCCGCGGCGAGGGGCGGCAGTGAAACAGGATCGAGAGTCGCGTTCATCATGTTGTTCCTGCCCGGATTTTCGCACCCGCGGCGTGCGCGGTGCAGGCGGCCGACACGGAAAAGTCGCGGGGGATGTTGCAATGCGTTTTCGATTCGATTATAGTTTCACCTCTCTGCTGCTTCGAAACCTCCCTCCAAAGCAAGAGCACGACAACGGGGAGCGGTCGCTCTGGTGCTTTTGAGCATCCTGCGACCAGGTTCGGAAGCCGCCGCTCTTTAACAATTTGCAACCGATAGGTGTGGGTGCTCGTGGACTGGGGCTCTGTTGGCTGTTCGTCTCTTCGGAGGTGGGGAGCTGGTGGGGAAACCAAGGTAAACGAAGTGCTCACACAACGCAGTGAGGCTCGGTCTTCAGTGATGAAGGTCGGGCCGAACGTCTTGTCCTCCGGCGGAAGCGCTGGGGGATGGGGCCAACGTTGATATGAGTTTACTTGTCAAAGATCGAACTGAAGAGTTTGATCCTGGCTCAGATTGAACGCTGGCGGCATGCTTTACACATGCAAGTCGAGCGGCAGCGCGGGGGCAACCCTGGCGGCGAGCGGCGAACGGGTGAGGAATACATCGGAACGTACCCCGGAGTGGGGGATAACGCCGCGAAAGCGGCGCTAATACCGCATATGCTCTGAGGAGGAAAGTGGGGGACCTGCAAGGGCCTCACGCTCTGGGAGCGGCCGATGTCCGATTAGCTAGTTGGTGGGGTAAAGGCCCACCAAGGCGACGATCGGTAGCTGGTCTGAGAGGATGATCAGCCACACTGGGACTGAGACACGGCCCAGACTCCTACGGGAGGCAGCAGTGGGGAATTTTGGACAATGGGGGCAACCCTGATCCAGCCATGCCGCGTGCGGGAAGAAGGCCTTCGGGTTGTAAACCGCTTTTAGTCGGGAAGAAAAGATCACTCTTAATACGGGTGGTTCTTGACGGTACCGGCGGAATAAGCACCGGCTAACTACGTGCCAGCAGCCGCGGTAATACGTAGGGTGCGAGCGTTAATCGGAATTACTGGGCGTAAAGCGTGCGCAGGCGGTTCGTTAAGTTCGTTGTGAAAGCCCCGGGCTCAACCTGGGAACTGCAATGGAAACTGGCGGGCTTGAGTATGGCAGAGGGGGGTGGAATTCCGCGTGTAGCAGTGAAATGCGTAGAGATGCGGAGGAACACCGATGGCGAAGGCAGCCCCCTGGGCCAATACTGACGCTCAGGCACGAAAGCGTGGGGAGCAAACAGGATTAGATACCCTGGTAGTCCACGCCCTAAACGATGCTCACTAGGTGTTGGGGAAGCGATTCCTTGGTACCGTAGCTAACGCGTGAAGTGAGCCGCCTGGGGAGTACGGCCGCAAGGTTAAAACTCAAAGGAATTGACGGGGACCCGCACAAGCGGTGGATGATGTGGATTAATTCGATGCAACGCGAACAACCTTACCTACCCTTGACATGTCTGGAAGCCTGCTGAAAGGTGGGTGTGCCCGAAAGGGAACCGGAACACAGGTGCTGCATGGCTGTCGTCAGCTCGTGTCGTGAGATGTTGGGTTAAGTCCCGCAACGAGCGCAACCCTTGTCCCTAGTTGCTACGCAAGGGCACTCTAGGGAGACTGCCGGTGACAAACCGGAGGAAGGTGGGGATGACGTCAAGTCCTCATGGCCCTTATGGGTAGGGCTTCACACGTCATACAATGGACGGTACAGAGGGTCGCCAACCCGCGAGGGGGAGCCAATCCCAGAAAGCCGTTCGTAGTCCGGATTGCAGTCTGCAACTCGACTGCATGAAGTCGGAATCGCTAGTAATCGCGGATCAGCATGTCGCGGTGAATACGTTCCCGGGTCTTGTACACACCGCCCGTCACACCATGGGAGCGGGATGTACCAGAAGCAGCTAGCCTAACCCGAAGTGCAAACTGAGGGAGGGCGGTTGCCACGGTGCGTTTCGTGACTGGGGTGAAGTCGTAACAAGGTAGCCGTATCGGAAGGTGCGGCTGGATCACCTCCTTTCTCGGAATCAGGGATCAGTGGTCAGGCAAGAAGCCCAGCAATGGGGTTCGCGCCGACGCTGCCATCCCCAATCTTCCGGCCCATGAGTACCCACAACCTATCGGTTGCGCGACACAGTGCAACGATAGGGACTACACGGGCCTGTAGCTCAGTTGGTTAGAGCATCGTCTTGATAAGGCGGGGGTCGATGGTTCGAATCCATCCAGACCCACCAGGATCGCGCGAGATCGAGCACCCCGGGGGCTGTAGCTCAATTGGGAGAGCGCCTGCTTTGCAAGCAGGAGGTCGTCGGTTCGATCCCGTCCAGCTCCACCAGTTACCGCCGTCCTAAGCATTCCTATCGGTTGCCGCCAGTACTCAGCAGTGGGTTTTGCCGTAAGAACCCAGTTCTGAGCGCTGCACTGTTCTTTAACAATTCGGAAGGTAAGGGTTCACATGACTTGATGAGAGTCGTGTGAGCAAAGGGTTGAGTTGTATCTTCAAAAAACCGGCGCACCTTTTAAAAAGGGGGGTGAGTCGGGATGGCGCGAGACACCGTGAAGGTGGGCTCTGGGCGGGCAACCGTGCAGGACCTACAGTTATGGGGTCAAGTGACTAAGTGCATGTGGTGGATGCCTTGGCGATTACAGGCGATGAAGGACGTGGCAGCCTGCGAAAAGCTCCGGGGAGCTGGCAAACGAGCATTGATCCGGAGATGTCCGAATGGGGAAACCCGGCCCGCAAGGGTCACTCCTGGCTGAATACATAGGTCAGGTAGAGCAAACCCAGTGAACTGAAACATCTCAGTAGCTGGAGGAACAGAAATCAACCGAGATTCCCAGAGTAGTGGCGAGCGAAATGGGAACAGCCTGCAAGTTTTAGCGATCGACCTAGTGGAATGCTCTGGAAAGGGCAACCGTAGTGGGTGACAGTCCCGTACGCGAAAGGTTGATGGTGGAACTGAGCTTGCGACAAGTAGGGCGGGACACGTGAAATCCTGTCTGAAGATGGGGGGACCATCCTCCAAGGCTAAATACTCGTAATCGACCGATAGTGCACCAGTACCGTGAGGGAAAGGCGAAAAGAACCCCGGAAGGGGAGTGAAATAGATCCTGAAACCGCATGCATACAAACAGTGGGAGCCCCAGCTTAATCAGTCTTCACATCGAGGGATCTTTGACGCACGCAAGTGCGGCAAAAGACCCGAGCGATGAAGCAGATCCTGAACCAGGATCGAGGTCTGATTAAGCTGGGTGACTGCGTACCTTTTGTATAATGGGTCAGCGACTTACGTTACGTAGCGAGCTTAACCGACTAGGGGAGGCGAAGCGAAAGCGAGTCCGAATAGGGCGATTCAGTTGCGTGGCGTAGACCCGAAACCGGATGATCTAGCCATGGCCAGGATGAAGGTGGGGTAACACCTACTGGAGGTCCGAACCCACGTCTGTTGAAAAAGACGGGGATGAGCTGTGGCTAGGGGTGAAAGGCTAAACAAATCCGGAAATAGCTGGTTCTCTCCGAAAACTATTGAGGTAGTGCCTCCTGTATCACTGCCGGGGGTAGAGCACTGTAATGGTTGTGGGGGTCATAGCGATCTACTACGCCATAGCAAACTCCGAATACCGGCAAGTGCGAGCAGGGGAGACAGACATCGGGTGCTAACGTCCGGTGTCGAGAGGGAAACAACCCAGACCGCCGATTAAGGTCCCCAAGATCTAGCTAAGTGGGAAACGAGGTGGGAAGGCTCAGACAGCCAGGATGTTGGCTTAGAAGCAGCCATCATTTAAAGAAAGCGTAATAGCTCACTGGTCGAGTCGTCCTGCGCGGAAGATGTAACGGGGCTCAAGCTAGGCACCGAAATCGCGGATCATCAGGCTCCATTAAGGGCATTCCCCTTGATGCGGGCGCAGCGCTTCGCAGCAGCATTGCGAAGGGAACCGCTGCAGCAACCTCCACCAAGCCATCTTGTTCCGGCAGCGCGCGAGCGGTGCGGGACGAGTGCGTTTAATGGAGCCTGTTGATGGTAGGAGAGCGTTCCGTAGGCCTGTGAAGGTGAGGGGTAACCCTTGCTGGAGGTATCGGAAGTGCGAATGCTGACATGAGTAGCGATAAAGGGGGTGAAAGGCCCCCTCGCCGAAAGCCCAAGGTTTCCTGCGCCACGTTCATCGGCGCAGGGTGAGTCGGCCCCTAAGATGAGGGCGAGAGCCGTAGTCGATGGGAAGCGGGTTAATATTCCCGCACCGATCTGCAATGCGATGGGGGGACGGAGAAGGTTATGCCGGCCGGGTGTTGGACGTCCCGGTTCAAGCGTGTAGACGTGCTGCCTAGGCAAATCCGGGCGGCTTAGTCGAGGCGTGTTAACGAGAGCTGGCTTGCCAGCTTGAAGTGGCGGATACCATGCTTCCAGGAAAAGCCTCTAAGCTTCAGTTGCAGATTGACCGTACCGCAAACCGACACAGGTGGGCGAGCTGAATATGCTCAGGCGCTTGAGAGAACTCAGGTGAAGGAACTCGGCAAATTGACACCGTAACTTCGGGATAAGGTGTGCCTCTAGTAGGTGAACCCGTACAGGGGGAGCCGAGAGAGGCTGCAAAAAATCGGTGGCTGCGACTGTTTAACAAAAACACAGCACTCTGCAAAGACGAAAGTCGACGTATAGGGTGTGACGCCTGCCCGGTGCCGGAAGGTTAAATGATGGGGTGCAAGCTCTTGATTGAAGCCCCGGTAAACGGCGGCCGTAACTATAACGGTCCTAAGGTAGCGAAATTCCTTGTCGGGTAAGTTCCGACCTGCACGAATGGCGTAACGATGGCCACACTGTCTCCACCTGAGACTCAGCGAAGTTGAAGTGTTTGTGAAGATGCAATCTCCCCGCGGCAAGACGGAAAGACCCCGTGCACCTTTACTGTAGCTTTGCATTGGACTGTGATGAGGTTTGTGTAGGATAGCTGGGAGGCTTTGAAGCGGGGGCGCTAGCCCTCGTGGAGCCGACGTTGAAATACCAGCCTGACGTCATTGCGGTTCTAACCTGGCCCCCTGATCGGGGGTGGGGACCGTGCATGGTAGGCAGTTTGACTGGGGCGGTCTCCTCCCAAAGCGTAACGGAGGAGCTCGAAGGTTCGCTTCGCGCGGTCGGACATCGCGCTGGACGTGCAAGGGCACAAGCGAGCTTGACTGCGAGACTGACAAGTCGAGCAGGTACGAAAGTAGGACCTAGTGATCCGGTGGTTCTGTATGGAAGGGCCATCGCTCAACGGACAAAAGGTACGCCGGGGATAACAGGCTGATACCGCCCAAGAGTTCATATCGACGGCGGTGTTTGGCACCTCGATGTCGGCTCATCACATCCTGGGGCTGTAGCCGGTCCCAAGGGTATGGCTGTTCGCCATTTAAAGTGGTACGTGAGCTGGGTTCAAAACGTCGTGAGACAGTTTGGTCCCTATCTGCCGTGGGCGTTGGAGATTTGACGGGGGCTGCTCCTAGTACGAGAGGACCGGAGTGGACGTACCGCTGGTGTACCAGTTGTCTCGCCAGAGGCATCGCTGGGTAGCTATGTACGGAAGCGATAACCGCTGAAAGCATCTAAGCGGGAAACGTGCCTGAAGATGAGATCTCCCGGGAGCTTGACTCCCCTGAAGGGCCGTGGCAGACCACCACGTTGATAGGCCGGATGTGGAAGCGCAGTAATGCGTTCAGCTAACCGGTACTAATAACCCGTGCGGCTTGACCTCATAATTGTGGGTCTTGGCGCCAGCAAAAGTTACACCTCACCCCCTTACCTTCCCACCGCGCAAGCAGTTGCCGCCCAAAGGCACGCGCGTTGCAGCCTCAAAGCTCAACGCCTGACGACCATAGCCCGCTGGAACCACCCCTTCCCATCCCGAACAGGACCGTGAAACGGCGGCACGCCGATGATAGTACGGAGTTCCCGTGCGAAAGTAGGTCATTGTCAGGCACCCATCCCCCACACGCCCAACCCCAACAGGTTGGGCGTTTGGCTTTCTGAAGACCCCCGCATCACGACCACCTGACCGCGCACTTGCACTCGCGCGCGCGCATCACGCAGGACACGATGCGACGTCGCATTGCATCGCGTTGATTGCGCCAACGCTAATCCGCTATTCTCGCTAGCGCCTTGGCTGCCACCACCGAATCCTCCGCGCCGACCTACACGGGACCGCATCGTCCGGTGCTCGCGCGCGTCGCCAATGCGATCGGCGGGCGGCTGCGCCGCGCGGGCATGCAGGCGCCGCGCCTCGACGTCGCGTCGCTCGCGAAGGCGACCGGCCTCAAGGGCGCGACCTTCGCGGAACCGGAGGACCATGCGTTCCTGGCGCGGCTGGAAGCGCTGCTGGCCGACGCCAACGGCGCGGCGCAACTCAACTTCCTCGGTCGCGTCGGCATCCACCTGCAGTTCGCGCGGATGCTGCGCAACCGGCTGCTCGCGCGGCGCTGGGTGGCCGAGCATCCGGAGATCGCCGCGGTTCCCCTCGCGCGCCCGCTGTTCGTCGTGGGCCAGCCCCGCACCGGAACCACGCTGCTCTACGCGCTGCTCGCGCAGGACCCGCAGTCGCGCGCGCCGCTGGCGTGGGAACTCGAATCGCCGGTGCCGCCGACCGATCCTGCCGCCGGGCACCTCGACCCGCGGTATCTCGAATTCGACCGCAAGATGCGCGGCCTCAACAACTACGTGCCCGGTCTCGCGATCGCGCACGCGCCCGTCGCCGACGAGCCGGAGGAGTGCTATCCGCTCCTCGAGTCGGGCGCGCTCTCGTCGACGTTCCTGCTCTACTTCGACATTCCGACCTACTGGCGAAGACTGGTGGCCACAGGCCCGGACGAGGCGCGCGACGCCTATCGCGCGTTCCGGCAGCAGGTGGCGATCATGCAAAGCCGCGTGCCGGGACGGCGCTGGCTCAGCAAGTCGCCCGCGCACCTGCTGTTCCTCGACACGCTGTTCGCGACGTTCCCGGATGCGGGTGTGGTGATCCCGCACCGCGAACCGCTGGAAGCGCTGCCGTCGCTGTGCAGCCTCCTCGCGCTGACGCGCAGCGCCGCGTCGGACCACGTCGACCCGCACGCGCTCGGCCAGGTGGGACTCGACTGGTTCGCCGAATCGTCGCGCCGCGCGGACATCGCGCGCACTGTGCTGCCGTCCTCGCGGATCGTCGACGTCGCGTACCCGCGGCTGCTCGCCGATCCGATCGGCGTCGTGCGCGACCTCTACGAGCGGCTCGGCTACCCGTACACGCCGGACTTCGAGGCGCGCATGCGGCGCTGGCTTGCGGACAACCCGCAGCACAAGCACGGCGTGCATCGGTACTCGCTCGCGCAGTTCGGCCTCACCGACGCCCGCGTGCGCGAAGTCACCGCCGGCTACCGGGCACGGTTCCTCGCCGGGTAGCGGCGGTCGCGCACCGGCGCTACCCGCGTCATCCGAACGCGAACGACAGCATGCCGATCGACCCCAGTTCGATGCCGTCGGTGATGATCGTCAGCGCATCGTCCTGGCGGCGCGCCCCCACCACGTAGAGCAGCGGCAGGTAGTGGTCGGGGGTCGGCACCGATTGGCGCGCCGACTCGCCCATCGCGGCGAACTCCAACAGCGGCGCGACGTAACCGCGTTCGAGGCACGCGCGCACGTCGTCGTTGAACCGCGTGGCCCACGGATAGGCTTGCGCGTTCTCTTCCCAGCGCACGACGCGCAGGTTGTGCACGACGTTGCCGCTGCCGACGATCAGCACGCCTTCGTCGCGCAACGCGGCGATCCGCGTCGCCGAGTTCGTAGTGGAACGACGGCGGTTGGGCGCCGTCGATCGCGAGCTGCACGACCGGGATGTCCGCTGCGGGGTACACGTGCGCGAGCACCGACCACGTGCCGTGGTCGAGCCCCCATTCCGTGTCGAGGCGCACCGGCAGCGGCGCGAGCAGGTCCGCGACGCGCGCGGCGAGCGCCGGGTCGCCGGGGGCCGGGTACCGGTACGCGTGCAGCGCCGGCGGAAAGCCGCCGAAGTCGTGGATCGTGCGCGGCGTTGCCATCGCGGTGACGGCGGTGCCCCGCACGTACCAATGCGCGGATACGGCGAGGATCGCGCGCGGTCGCGGCGTGCGCTCGCCGAACGCGCGCCATGCGTCGGTGTGCCGGTTGCGCTCCAGCGTGTTCATCGGACTGCCATGGCCGAGGAACACGCAGGGCATGCGCGCATTCGATCCGATCATCGCGGTCTCGTCCCGGGCACACGGGGTCACCGGACTGCCTTCGTGCTTCGCACTGCGGCATTCGCCCTTGGGACGGCCCGGCGTGCTCATGTGCGCAGCACGATGTCCCACACGGTCACGACGGCGCCGCCCTCCATCGCCGGCGTGCGTTCGCCGAAGCGGCCGGTCGATGCACGCTGGTCGTCGCGGGTCAGGTGGCGGTACAGGCCGTCCCGCGCGTTCATCGCCTCGCCTTCGAAGAACATCTGCGTCGTGAGCCGCGTGTCGCCGCGCGCGACGATGAAGTGCAGGTGCGGCGTGCGGCCGCCGTACGGCGCAGGCTTGATCGTCTTGATCCGGTACCGGCCCTCCGCGTCGGTGACGACGCGGCCGTAGCCCTGGAAGTCCGGATCGAGCGGACCCGAGGCGTCGGTGTCGCCGGGGTGCGCGTAGCGGCCGAACGCATTGGCCTGCCACACCTCGACCTGTGCCCCGGCGAGCGGCCGGCCGGCGAGATCCAGTACGCGGCCCGACGTGTAGAGCACGGTGCCGGCGGCGCGTTGCGTGCGTCCGGCGACGAGCGTCAGGTCCGCGTCGCTGTCCGCGGGCTTCACCGGCGGATAGAAGGGGCCGAGAGCGTTCGCGGGCGTCGCGGGGAGCGCGGCAGCTGCGGCGGAACCCAAGGGGGCGAGTCCGGCGGTCGCAAGCAGTGCCGCGCCGCGCAGGAACCGGCGACGACCCAGGACGGCGGCGGGGTCGACGCCGTCGGGATCGGCAGGGGTGGCGATCATGGAGAACTCCTTCCCGCGCGCAGGTGCCGCGGCGTTGGTGCGGGACGCGAGATGGACCCGGTATGGGTCAGACCGCGGCCACGCACGCCGGTTTCAGCGCCGCTTGCCCAGGAGCGATCCCAGCACGCCGCGTACGAGCTCGCGCGTGACCGCCGAGCTCGCCGTCCGACCGGCGGTCTTCGCCATCGCATCGATGAGGCCTTCGCGGCGCCCGCCGCGCGGCCCGGTCGAGCCGAAGATCATGTCCTTCAATCCGTCCATCATGCCGCCGCCGGCGGACGAACCCGAGGACGCCCCTGAGGGTGCCCCCGCGGCGCCCGGCACCGCCTTGTCCGGTGCGGACTCGGCGGCCCGCGCCTGCAGTTTTTCGAACGCGGATTCGCGGTCGACCGCCTTGTCGTAGACGCCCGCGACGGGGGACGCGGCCTGCACGGCGAGGCGCTCGTCCGGCGTGATCGGTCCGATGCGGCTCGCGGGCGGCATCACGTACACGCGCTCCACGATGCCGGGCCGCCCCTTCGCATCGAGGAAGGACACGAGCGCTTCGCCGACACCCAGTTCGGTGATCGCGTCTTCGGTCTTGAACTTCGGATTTGCGCGCATCGTTTCGGCGGCGGACTTCACCGCCTTCTGGTCGCGCGGTGTGAATGCGCGCAGCGCATGCTGCACGCGATTGCCGAGCTGTCCCAGCACGGTGTCGGGCACGTCGAGCGGGTTCTGCGTGACGAAGAAGACGCCCACGCCCTTCGAGCGAACGAGCCGCACGACCTGCTCGATCTTCTCCAGCAACTGCTTCGGCGCGTCGGTGAAGAGCAGGTGCGCCTCGTCGAAGAAGAACACGAGCTTCGGCTTCTCGGGATCGCCGATCTCGGGCAGCCGCTCGTAGATCTCGGACAGGAGCCACAGCAGCAGCGTCGAGTACACCTTCGGCGACTGCATCAACCGGTCCGCCGCGAGGATGTTGACCACCCCCTTGCCGTCGACCGTCTGCAGCAGGTCGTCGACGTTGAGCATCGGCTCGCCCAGGAACCGGTCGGCACCCTGCTGCTCGAGCGCCAGGAGCCCGCGCTGGATCGCGCCGATCGAGGCCGCCGAGACATTGCCGTAGCCGGTCTGGAACTGCTGCGCGTTGTCGCCCACGTAGGCCAGGAGCGCGCGCAGGTCCTTCAAGTCCAGCAGCAGGAGGCCGTTGTCGTCGGCGATCTTGAACGCCAGCGCCAGCACGCCTTCCTGCGTGTCGTTGAGGTTGAGGATGCGGCCCAGGAGCAGGGGTCCCATGTCCGACACCGTCGCGCGCACCGGATGCCCCTGCTCGCCGTAGACGTCCCAGAACACGACCGGGCATGCCGCGAAGTCCGGCGCGGGCACGCCGACGGTCTTCAGGCGTTCCTCGAGCTTGGGGGAGGACTTGCCGGCCTGGCTCATGCCGGCCAGGTCGCCCTTCACGTCCGCCATGAAGACCGGGACGCCCAGCGCGGAGAGTCGTTCGGCGATCACCTGCAGCGTGACCGTCTTGCCGGTCCCGGTGGCGCCGGTAATGAGCCCGTGGCGGTTGCCGAGCGCGGGCAGCAGCAGGCATTCGATTTCGCCGTGTTTGGCGATCAGCATGGGTTCGGGCATGGGGTTCCGGAGGGTCTTGGGGGTGGCTCGGGGCGCAAAGTGCAAGTGTAGCGTGCGCTGGAGGCATCGCTTTCGGTCGCCGGGCCGCCCCGGGGCGCACGCGAGGGATGCTCGTAGGGGACGCGCGCAGGGCGCGCGCGCTCGCCCAGGCGGGGTGGCAAGCGCCGGGCCTACAACCCGACGTCGTTTTCTGCTATGATTTATGGCTGTAATCACCGGGTTGGCAGGAGAAATGGGCTGGTCGCAGCCCATTTTTTTTTCTTCGCCCGATGCGATACCCGGCGAAGGCCGGGTGGGCGGTCCGACCGGGCGTGAAGCCTTTCCCGGCCCGCGCGGCGGGCTTTGATGCCGCCGGCAGGGGCGGCAGCACCCGTTCCACGAGGGGGCGGATCGAACCCGTTCCCGGATGGCCGACGCGCAGGTTGTGCGGTACCTGACGGTACATGAGGATGTGCAGTACGTGAGACTGGCCGAATTGCTGGAAATGACGCTGCCCCCGATGGGGTACGAACTGGTCGACCTCGAGACGTCGCCCAAGGGCCGGCTCGTCCGCGTGTTCATAGACAAGCCCGGCGACCAGCCGACCGGCACGGACTCCCTCGTGAGCGTCGAGGACTGCGCGCGGGTGAGCAACCACCTGACGCACCTGTTCACCGTCGAGAACATCGACTACGACCGGCTCGAAGTGTCGTCGCCGGGCCTCGACCGGCCGCTCCGGAAGCTGCCCGACTACACGCGCTTCGCCGGCGAGGAAGCGCACCTGCACCTGCGCGAGCCGCAGGACGGCGCGCGCCGCTGGAAAGGCATCCTGCGCGGGACGGCGGACGGCAACGTCCTGCTCGACACCCCGACCGGGCTGCGCACGATCCCCTTCGCGGCGATCGAACGCTGCCGGCTGGTACCCAAGATTGAGTGGAGAAAAGCGAAATGAACCGCGAATTGCTGCTCCTGGTGGACGCCCTCGCACGCGAGAAGAACGTGCCGAAGGAGATCGTCTTCGTTGCGCTCGAGTCGGCGCTCGCGTCGGCGACCAAGAAGCGCTTCCCGACGCAGGAGATCGACGCGCGAGTGTCGATCGACCGCGAGACCGGCGACTATGACTCGTTCCGGCGCTGGACCGTCGTGCCCGACGAGGAGCACGAGGAGCCCGCGCACCAGCTCGCGATCACCGACGCGAAGGAACGCGACCCGGAGCTCAACCTGGGCGACGTCGTCGAGGAGCCGCTCGAGCCGATCGAGTTCGGCCGCATCGGCGCGCAGGCGGCCAAGCAGGTGATCCTGCAGAAGATCCGCGACGCCGAGCGCGAGCAGATCCTCAACGACTTCCTGGAGCGCGAGGACAACCTCCTCACCGGGACGGTCAAGCGCATCGAGCGCGGCAACATCATCGTCGAGTCGGGCCGCATCGAAGGCGTGATCCCGCGCGACCAGCTGATCCAGAAGGAGATGCTGCGCGTCGGCGATCGCGTGCGCGCGTACGTGATGAAGATCGACCGCACCGCGAAGGGGCCGCAGCTCATCCTGTCGCGGATCGCGCCGGACTTCCTCGTGCGCCTGTTCGAGCTCGAGGTGCCCGAGATCGAGGAAGGCCTCATCGAGATCAAGGCCGCCGCGCGCGACCCGGGCATCCGCGCGAAGATCGCGGTCAAGTCCAACGACCCGCGGCTCGACCCGCAGGGCACCTGCATCGGCATGCGCGGCTCGCGCGTGACGGCGGTGACCAACGAGCTGGCCGGCGAGCGCGTCGACATCATCCTGTTCTCGGAGGACCCGGCGAAGTTCGTCATCAACGCGCTGGCGCCGGCCGAAGTGCAGAGCATCCTGGTCGACGAGGAGAAGCACGCGATGGACGTCGTCGTCGACGAGGAAAACCTGGCGATCGCGATCGGCCGCAGCGGCCAGAACGTGCGCCTCGCCTCCGAGCTCACCGGGTGGCAGCTGAACCTGATGAGCGTCGAGGAGTCGCAGCAGAAGCAGGAGAGCGAGACCGGCCGCCTGCGGCAGCTCTTCATGGACAAGCTCGACGTCGACGAGGAGGTCGCGGACATCCTGATCGCCGAGGGCTTCACCTCGATCGAGGAAGTCGCGTACGTCCCCATCACCGAGATGATGGAGATCGAGTCGTTCGACGAGGACACCGTGAACGAGCTGCGCAGCCGTGCGCGCAACGCGCTCCTCACCGAGGCGATCGTCCGCGAGGAATCGGTCGAGAACGTCGAGGAGGCGATGCTCTCGCTCGAAGGCATGGACACCGAGATCGCGAGCAAGCTCGCGGCCAACGGCATCACGACACGCGACGCGCTCGCCGACCTGGCGACCGACGAATTGACCGAGATGACCGGCGTCGCGGATGACCGCGCCGTCGACCTCATCATGAAGGCGCGCGCCCACTGGTTCGAACCCGAGACCGAGACGGCCACCGCCGCCGCGGCGGGCACGGCCGTCAAGTAAGGGCGCAGCGGATCGCGCAGGAGAAAAGCATGGCGCACACGACCATCGAACAATTTGCCTCCGAACTGAAAATGCCGGCGGGGGCGCTGCTGGAGCAGCTCACCGCAGCCGGCGTCGACGGCAAGAAGGAAGGCGACAAGCTCACCGAGCAGGACAAGACACGCCTGCTCGACTACCTGCGCCGGCAACACGGCGCCGCGGCGGAGCCCAAGAAGCGCATCACGCTCACCCGCAAGCAGACGACCGAGATCAAGGCGGCCGACTCGAGCGGCAAGGCGCGCACGATCCAGGTGGAAGTGCGCAAGAAGCGCGTACTCGAGCGCCGCGTCGACGAGGCCCCGGGTGCGCCCGCGGTCGAAGTGGTCGCCGAAGCGCCGGAGGTCGTGGAAGTCGCGCCGGAAGTGGTCGCGATCGTGCCGCCGCCGCCGGAGCCGGAGATCGTCGCCGCTCCGCCGCCGGTCGAGCGCGAGATCGTCGAACCCGTCGCGGAAGCGCCCGCGGCGCCGGCGCCGGCCGCCCCGGCGGCGCCGGCCGCCCCTGCAGCGCCGGTCGCGCCCGTCGCGCACCTGCGCCTGTCCGCCGCGGAAATCGCGGCGCGCGAGGAGGAAACGCGCAAGGGGCACGAGCTCCTGAAGCGGCAGCAGGACGATTTCAACGAACGCACGGCGCGCGAAGCCGCGCGCAAGTCGAAGAAGGAACGCGACGCCGAGGAAGCCGCGGCCAAGGCGGCCGCCGATGCCGCCGCCGCCGCGAAGGCCGCCGAGCCGAAGCCTGCCGCCGTCGCGGATGCGAAGCCGAAGGAAGGCACGCTGCATCGCCCCGCCGCGAAGCCGGGCGACAAGCGCGACCGCACGACCAAGAAGGCACCGGGCCAGGTGTTCCAGGAAGAGGCCGCGCGCCGCCGCGCATTGAAGCTGCGCGGCGATGGCGGCGGTGCCGCGACGCCGGGCTGGCGCGGACCGAAGGTCGGCGGCCGGCACCGCGACGACGACGGCGGCGATGCGGCCGGCGGCGCAGCGGGTCCCGTCATCCGCGACATCTCCGTTCCCGAGTCGATCACCGTCGCCGAACTTGCGCACAAGATGTCGGTCAAGGCGACCGAAGTCATCAAGGCGATGATGAAGCTCGGCACGATGGTCACGATCAACCAGATGCTCGATCAGGAAACCGCGATGATCGTCGTCGAGGAAATGGGCCACAAGGCGCTGGTGGCCAAGCTCGACGACCCGGACGCGCTGCTCGCCGAATCGCATGGCGAGTCGCAGGCCGAGTCGCTGCCGCGTCCGCCGGTGGTCACGGTGATGGGACACGTCGACCACGGCAAGACGTCGCTGCTCGACACGATCCGCCGCACCCGGGTGGCGAGCGGCGAAGCGGGGGGCATCACCCAGCACATCGGCGCGTACCACGTCGAGACCGCGAAGGGCGTCATCACGTTCCTCGACACGCCGGGCCACGAGGCGTTCACCGCCATGCGGGCCCGGGGCGCCAAGGTCACGGACATGGTGGTGCTGGTGGTGGCGGCCGACGACGGCGTGATGCCGCAGACGAAGGAAGCGATCGCGCACGCGAAGGCTGCGGGCGTGCCGCTTGTCGTCGCCATCAACAAGATCGACAAGCCCGAGGCGAATCCCGACCGCGTGAAGCAGGAACTGGTCGCGGAGTCCGTGCTGCCGGAGGAGTACGGCGGCGACGTGCAGTTCATCCCGGTGTCGGCGAAGACCGGCGAGGGCATCGACCGCCTGCTCGACGGCCTGCTGCTGCAGGCGGAAGTGCTCGAATTGCGCGCGCCGCGCGACGCGCCCGCGAAGGGCATCGTCATCGAGGCGCGCCTGGACAAGGGCCGCGGCCCGGTCGCGACCGTGCTCGTGCAGTCGGGCACGCTGAAGCGCGGCGACATCGTGCTGGCCGGCGCCGTGTTCGGCCGCGTGCGCGCGATGACGGACGAGAACGGCAAGACGATCGTCGAGGCCGGTCCGGCGATCCCGGTCGAGATCCAGGGCCTGTCCGACGTACCGCTCGCGGGCGAGGACGTCATGGTGCTGGGCGACGAGCGCAAGGCGCGCGAGATCGCGCTGTTCCGCCAGGGCAAGTTCCGCGACGTGAAGCTCGCGAAGCAGCACGCGACGAAGCTCGAGAACATGTTCGGCGAGGTCGGCGCGGACGCCGTCAAGACCCTGACGCTGATCGTGAAGGCCGACGTGCAGGGCAGTTACGAAGGCCTGTCGCAGGCGCTGACCAAGATGTCGACCAGCGAGGTGAAGGTCAACATCGTGCACGCGGCCGTCGGCGGCATCACGGAGTCGGACATCAACCTGGCGCTCGCGTCGAAGGCGGTGGTCATCGGCTTCAACGTGCGCGCGGATGCGCAGGCGCGCAAGCTCGCGGAAGGCAACGGCGTCCAGATCCGCTACTACACGATCATCTACGACGCGGTCGACGACGTGAAGGCGGCGCTGTCGGGGATGCTGACGCCGGAGCAGAAGGAAAGCCAGCTCGGCATGGTGGAGATCCGCGAGGTCTACCGGATCTCCAAGGTCGGCACCGTCGCGGGCTGCTACGTGCTCGAAGGCGTCGTGCGGCGCGGCGCGAAGGTGCGTCTGCTGCGCGACAGCGTCGTCATCCACGACGGCGAGCTCGATTCGCTGAAGCGCTTCAAGGACGACGTGCGCGAGGTGAAGTCCGGTTTCGAGTGCGGTCTCTCGCTCAAGAACTACAACGACCTGGAGAAGGGCGACCAGCTCGAGGTGTACGAGATCGTCGAAGTGTCGCGGACGCTCTAGAAGTTCTTTGCCCAACGAGACGCCGGGACGCCGGGCACATCACGGCGTCCCGATGTCTCGGGTGACGGAATCGCCATGAAAAAGCACGCACAACGCTCGCTGCGCGTCGGCGACCAGATCCAGAAGGAACTGGCCGACCTGCTCCGCAACGAGGTCAAGGATCCCCGCGTCGGCGAGGTCACCGTCACGCACGTCGACGTGTCGCCGGACCTGTCGCACGCCACGATCCACTTCACGCACCTGGCGGGGCGCGAGCACGCCGACGAGACGCTGAAGGCGTTGCAGCGGACGACGGGCTTCCTGCGCACCGCGCTGTCGCACCGGCTCGACCTCTACTCCGTCCCGCAGCTGCACTTCGCGTATGACGATTCGATCGAGGCGGGCATGCGTCTGTCGCAGCTCATCGACGACGCGGTGGCGGCGGACAAGAAGCTGTCGGAGTAATTCGATTTCACAAAGTGGCGCTCAAGACGCCGAGAAAGGCGTCCATGTCCCCCTTTTCCTCGGCGTCCTGAGTGTCTCCTCTGAAAGCCGTGCGTCCCCCGCAGGTCCGCATCCCGCGCCGCCACGTCGACGGCGTGCTGCTGCTCGACAAGCCCGTCGGACTCTCGTCCAACGCCGCATTGCAGCACGCGAGGCGACTCTACCGCGCGGAGAAGGCCGGGCATACCGGCACGCTCGATCCGCTGGCGTCGGGACTGCTGCCGCTTTGCTTCGGCGAGGCCACCAAGTTCGCGCAGGTGCTGCTCGACGCGCCGAAGCGCTACACGGCGACCGTCCGGTTCGGAATCACGACGGCGACCGGCGACGCGGAAGGCGCGGTTCTCGCGACGGCGCCGGTGACCTTCCAGCGCGACGCGCTGGAACGCGCGCTGCACGGCTTCCTCGGCCCGATCGCGCAGGTGCCGCACGCGTATTCGGCGCTCAAGTTCGAGGGGCGCGCGTACTACGACTACGCGCGCGCCGGGCAGGACATCCCGCGCGCGGCACGCGCGGTCACGATCCACGCGCTCCGGCTTCTCGACTGGCAACCACCCGACGCGGTGCTCGACGTCGAGTGCAGCAAGGGCACGTACGTGCGCGTGCTCGCCGAGGACATCGGCGCGGTCCTCCACGCCGGGGCGCACCTGGCGGCGCTGCGCCGCACGGCGACCGGCGGCTTCGCGCTGCCCGACGCGGTGACGCTCGAGCGGCTGGAAGCCCTGTCCGACGCGGAGCGCGACGCGGCGCTTGCGCCAGCCTCGGCGCTGGTGGCGAGCCTTCCCGCGCTGGCGCTCGGGATCGTGGAGGCCATGCGGTTCCGGCAGGGCCAGGCGCTGCCGGTTCCGGGGCGTCCGGACGGTGACGTCGCCGTATTTTCCGACGCCGTGTTCCTGGGCACCGCGACCGTCACGGAGGGCGTGGCGCGCCCGCGCCGGGTCGTCGCGGAGCGCGCGTCCGTCGCGCCCGAACCGCTTGATCGCAAAGCGGAAATCGGCATATAATCGAAGACTTTGCGAATGCGCAATTAGAGAGAAGAAAAGGATCCCTAGAGATGGCCGTCACGGTTCACGACAAGGCGAAAGTGATCGCCGAAAATCAGCGCGGAAAAGGCGACACCGGTTCGCCCGAAGTCCAGATCGCGCTGCTCACCGCCCGCATCAATGGTCTCACCGACCACTTCAAGACCAACGTCAAGGACCATCATTCGCGGCGCGGCCTGCTGCGCATGGTGTCGCGCCGGCGCAAGCTCCTCGACTACCTCAAGTCGCGCAATGTCGACAGCTACCGCGCGCTCATCGACAAGCTGGGCCTGCGCAAGTAAACGGGCAACCCGGACAAGCGACCCACGCGTGGTTCCGATGCCGACCCTGGCTGCCACGATCTACTAATCCCGCAATGGCCGCGCTGGAACAGCGCGGCCATTGTCGTTACTGGAATCCTCGACCATGTCCACACACATCAAGAAATCGGTCCAGTTCGGCCGCAACACGCTGACGCTCGAGACGGGCGAAATCGCCCGCCAGGCCGGCGGCGCAGTGCTCGCGAGCCTGGGCGACTCCGTCGTCCTCGTCACGTGCGTCGCCGCCAAGTCGGCGAAGCCCGGCCAGGACTTCTTCCCGCTCACCGTCGACTACCAGGAAAAGACGTACGCCGCGGGCAAGATCCCGGGCGGCTTCTTCAAGCGCGAAGGACGTCCTTCCGAGAAGGAAATCCTGACGTGCCGGCTGATCGACCGTCCGCTGCGCCCGCTGTTCCCCGACGGCTTCTACAACGAAGTGCAGATCGTCGCGACCGTGATGTCGGTCGACCCCGAGATCGATCCGGACATCCCGGCGATGATCGGCGCGTCGGCGGCCGTCGCGCTGTCGGGTATCCCGTTCGCGGGCCCGATCGCCGCCGCGCGCGTGGGCTATGTCAACGGCCAGTACGTGTTGAACCCGTCGAAGACCGAACTCACGACGTCGCAGCTGGACCTCGTCGTCGCGGGCACCGAGGCCGCCGTGCTGATGGTCGAGTCCGAAGCGCACGAGCTGCCGGAAGAAGTGATGCTGGGCGCGGTCGTGTTCGGCCACCAGCAGCAGCAGGCGGTGATCGAACTCATCCACTCGCTGGTCGAGGACGGCGGCAAGCCGCTGTGGGACTGGCAGCCGCCGGCGAAGGACGAAGCGCTGCTCGCGAAGGTCGCGGCCACCGCCGAAGCCGACCTGCGCGCCGCGTACCAGATGCGCCAGAAGCAGACCCGCCAGCAGCGCCTGAAGGAAATCTACAAGGGCGCCACCGCGGAATGCGTACCGGCCGATGCGTCGCCGGACGTCGCGCGCGCCGTCGGCAACATGCTGTTCGACCTCGAGGCGAAGATCGTCCGCGACCAGATCCTGGCCGGCGAGCCGCGCATCGACGGCCGCGACACGCGCACCGTGCGCCCGATCACCATCCGCACCGGCGTGCTGCCGCGCACCCACGGCTCGGCGCTGTTCACGCGCGGCGAGACGCAGGCGCTGGTGGTCGGCACGCTGGGCACCGCCCGCGACGAGCAGATCATCGACGCGCTGATGGGCGAGTACCGCGACCGCTTCATGTTCCACTACAACATGCCTCCGTACGCGACCGGCGAGACCGGCCGCATGAACGCGCCGAAGCGCCGCGAAATCGGCCACGGCCGGCTCGCCAAGCGCGCGCTGATCGCCGTGCTGCCGACGGCCGAGGAATTCTCCTACTCGATGCGCATCGTGTCGGAGATCACCGAATCGAACGGCAGCTCGTCGATGGCATCGGTGTGCGGCGCGAGCCTCGCGATGATGGACGCCGGCGTGCCGACCAAGGCGCACGTCGCCGGCATCGCGATGGGCCTCATCAAGGACGGCAACCGCTTCGCGGTGCTGACCGACATCCTGGGCGACGAGGATCACCTGGGCGACATGGACTTCAAGGTGGCCGGCACCGACCGCGGCATCACGGCGCTGCAGATGGACATCAAGATCCAGGGCATCACCAAGGAAATCATGGCGGTCGCGCTGTCGCAGGCGCGCGAGGGCCGGATGCACATCCTGGGCCTCATGCAGCAGGCGCTGCCGCATGCGCGCACCGAGATCTCGGCGCACGCGCCGCGGATGATGACGTTCAAGATCAATCCGGAGAAGATCCGCGACGTGATCGGCAAGGGCGGCGCGGTGATTCGCGCGCTGACCGAGGAGACGGGCTGCACGATCGACATCAAGGACGACGGCACCGTCACCATCGCCTCGGTCAATTCCGACGCGTGCAACGCCGCGCGCAAGCGCATCGAGGACATCACGGCGGAAGTCGAAGTCGGCCGCATCTACGAAGGGCCGGTGCTGCGCCTGCTCGACTTCGGCGCGATCGTGCAGCTGATCCCCGGCAAGGACGGCCTGCTCCACATCTCGCAGATCGCGAAGGAGCGCGTCAACCAGGTCTCCGACTACGTGAAGGAAGGCCAGATCGTCCGCGTGAAGGTGATCGAGGCCGACGAAAAGGGCCGCGTCCGGTTGTCGATGAAGGCTGCCGCGGAAGAGGACGCCGCCGGCAAGGCGGGCGCGGAACCGGCGGCCGAAGCGCCGCCGATGGGCATCGCGGAGTAGTATCGCCGCGGCAGGTTCGCGGAACAGTCGAACGAAGAAGGGCGCCCGCGGGCGCCCTTCTTCGTTGGCATCATGCGGGTCGCGCGCGGACGCGCGATGCCGGGGAGGATCGCAATGGGCAAGGAGACGCGGAAGGTCGCCGCATGCGGAACGTGGTCGTCGCCGCTCGGTGCACGGCAGGTCGCCGCGGCGGCGGTTGGTCTTGGCCATGCGCAGGCCCACGGCGGGCACCTGTACTGGATCGAGTCCCGCCCGGGCGAGGGCGGGCGCAGCGTGCTGGTGCGCGCGCTCCCCGGCGAACCGCCCGTCGACCTGACGCCGGCACCCGCCAACGTGCGCACGCGCGTGCACGAGTACGGCGGCCTGCCGTACGTCGTCGCCGGGGACGCGATCGTGTACGCCGAATTCGGCGACCAGCGGATCCACGCAGTGGCGGTGGGCGCCGCGCCGCGCGCGCTCACGCCCGCGGGCTATCGCTATGCCGACGGCGCCGCGAGCGCCGATGGCCGCACGCTGTTCCTCGTCCGCGAGGATCACACGACCCCGGGCGAGCCTCGCAACGCCGTCGTGGCGCTCGACCTCGACGCGCCGTCGGCAGGGCGCCTGCTCTTCGGCGGCGAGCGACTTCGTCGCCTGCCCGCGCCCCTCGCGCGACGGCCGGGTCGCGTTCATCGCCTGGAATCATCCGGACATGCCGTGGGACGCGACCACCCTGTACGCAGGGCACCTCGCCGCCGACGGACCGGGCGACGGCCTGGTCGACCTGCGCGTCGTCGCGGGCGGCAGCGCTGCACCGGCCGAATCGGTGCTCGAGCCCGTCTGGGACGACGATGGCACGCTGTACTTCCTGTCCGATCGCAGCGGCTTCTGGAACCTCCATCGCTGGCGCGGCGACGCGTGCGAGGCGGTCACGACGATCGCCGCGGACCTGGGCGGGCCCTTGTGGAACGTGGGCGCCGCCACCTACGCGCTGACCGGAGACGGTCGCGCGGTCGCGCGCGTGTGCCGCAATGCCATCGACAGCCTGGTGCTCATCGACCTTCGCACCGGTGCGCTCACGGAGCTCGCGCTGCCCTTCGTCGCATTCGGCTCGGTCGGCATCCTCGATGCGGGAACCGGCGTCGCCATCGCCGCGTCGGAAACCGAACCGCCGGCGCTGATTGCATTCGACCTGCGCAATGGCACTCACCGCACGCTGCGCGCTTCGAGCGCGGCGCCGCTGCCGCCGGAGTTCGTGGCGCATGCCGAGGCGATCGAATTCCCCGTACCGCCGGGACGCGACGGTGCGCCGCGTACCGCGCACGCGTTCTTCCATCCGCCGCGCAATCCGGGCCACGTGTTGCCCGTCGGCACGCAACCCCCGCTCATCGTCGTGCTGCACGGCGGCCCGACCGCGCATGCGTCGCCTGCGCTCAGCCTGTCGATCCAGTTCTGGACCACGCGCGGCTTCGCGGTGGTCAACGTGAACTACGGCGGCTCGAGCGGTTTTGGGCGCGCCTACCGCGATCGCCTGCTGGGCGAATGGGGCGTCGTCGACCTGGCGGACACCGTGGCCGCCGTCGATTTCCTCGTCGCGCACCGTCGCGTCGACGGCTCGCGCGTCGCGATCCGCGGCGGCAGCGCGGGCGGCTACACGGTACTGGCCGGCCTCGCGTTCACGCGGCGCTTCGCCGTCGGCATCGACTATTTCGGGATCGCGGACCTCGAGCTGCTCGCGGCCGACACGCACAAGTTCGAGAGCCGGTACATGGACCGGCTGGTCGCGCCGCTGCCCGAGGGGCGCGCGATCTACCGCGAGCGCAGTCCGCTCCACCACCTCGATGCCCTCGACGCCGCGCTGCTCGTGTTCCAGGGCGGCGACGACGAGGCGGTGCCGCCGGAGCAGAGCCGGCGCATCGTCGCGGCCGTGCGCGCGCGCGGCAAGCCGGTCGCGTACCTCGAGTTCGCGGGCGAGGGGCACGGCTTCCGCGACGCGGACAACATCGCGCGCGCGCTGGAGGCCGAGCTGTATTTCCTCGGCCGGATCTTCGGGTTCGTGCCGGCCGACGCCGTGACGCCCGTCCCGATCGACAATCTTCCGGGCTGAGTCCCCGGCGCAGTCTCAGGCATCGAACTTGCAGCGGGACGCACGTCGCGTTGCCCGGAGTTTCACCGTGTCTCCTTCACCCGTCCTCGACTATCTCGAATCCCTGCGCGCCCGGCTTGCCGGGCTTTCCGACGGCGAGGTCGCCGACTACATTCCGGAACTCGCGCGCGCGGCCCCCGACCAGTTCGGGATCTGCATTGCGACGCAGGACGGATTCGTCTACGAGGTCGGCGACGCGCGGCAGCCGTTCACGATCCAGTCGGTGTCCAAACCACTCACCTACGGACTTGCGCTCGAGGAGAACGGCGAGGACGCAGTGCACGCGAAGATCGGCGTCGAACCGTCGGGCGACGCGTTCAACGCGATCAGCCTGCGGCCCCAAACTGGTGCCCCGCTCAATCCCCTGATCAATGCCGGTGCAATCGCCGCGTGCGGCCTCATCGGGGGTGGCACGGTGGAGGGCAAGACCGCACGCATCCTGGAAGCATTTTCGCGCTACGCCGGGCGTCCGCTCGACATCGACGAGGCCGTCTACGCGTCGGAGAGTGCGACCGGCCATCGCAACCGCGCCATCGCCTGGATGCTGCGCAACTTCGGCATTCTCGAGGAGGAGCCGACGCCCACGCTGGAGGCGTACTTCCGGCAGTGCGCGATCCGCGTCACGTGTCGCGACCTGGCGCTGATCGGCGCGACGCTCGCCAACGGCGGGGTCAATCCGGTCACGGGGGTCCGCGCCATCGCCGAGGCGTACGTCGACAACGTGCTCGCCGTGATGGCCACGTGCGGGATGTACGACTTCTCCGGGGAGTGGCTCTACCGCACCGGACTGCCGGCCAAGAGCGGTGTGGGCGGCGGGATACTCGCCGTGCAGCCCGGACGCCTGGGCATCGGCGTGTTCTCGCCGCGCCTCGACGCGCAGGGCAACAGCGTGCGCGGCATTGCCGTCTGCCGCGAACTCGCCGCGGACCTCGGACTGCACCTCTTCGATCCCGCGCAGCGCGCGGTGCCGGCGGTCCGCCTCGCGACGTCCCGGCGCAACGTCGCGTCCAAGCGCCGGCGCTCGGCGCGGGCGGCGGAACACCTGCGCCATGTCGGAACCCGCCTGCGTCTCTATCAGTTGCAGGGCGCGCTCGCGTTCGCCTCCGTCGAGCCGGTCGTGCGCGAACTGATGGTGCATGCCTGCGATACCGACTACTTCATCGTCAACCTCCGCATGGTGGAACGTCTCGACCGTGCCGCGACGCGCCTGCTCGCGGCGGCGCACGTGGAACTGGCCGCGTTGCACAAGGTGCTGGTGTTCTCCGAAGCCAGCACCTGGTGGCAGCAGCTGATCGACGCGGGCGTGCCCCGCGAGGCGTTCTTCGCCGACGACGACTTCGCGCTCGAGCACGGCGAGGATCGCCTGCTCGACCAGCGCTTTCCCGACAAGGCATGGGACGCGCGGGTGGCGCCGGCGGATTGCGCGGTGTTCGCGGGACTCGCGGACGCCGAACTCGCGTATCTGGAAGCGCTGCTCGAAACGCGGCACTACCCCGCCGGGCAGACGATCATCGTCGCGGGCCAGTCTTCGGATGAGCTCTTCGTCATCGTCGAAGGCTCGGCGATGGTCAGCATCGCGACCAACGACGGCGTTGCGCGACTCGACGCGTTCACTTCCGGGATGACGTTCGGCGAACTCGCGTTCATCGACCGCTCGCCGCGCTCGGCCAACGTCACCGCACTCACCGATGTCGAGTGCCGCGTGCTGAGCCATGCTGCGTTCGACGAACTCGACCGGCAGGCGCCCGCGATCAAGATCCGGCTGCTCGAGAACCTGGCGCTCGGGATCACCGGCATGCTGCGGCAGGCCAATCGCGAGCTGGCCGTTCTCAAATAGGCATGGGCCTTCCGGGAGCGCGCGGCCGCGTGCGCCCGATCTCCGTTAACATCGGCGAACGTTGTCCGTGGCGGCGCCCGGTCGGCGCCCAGAGGGAGAGTGCCCGTGATCGCCTGTTGCAGGATCCTCGCAATGCTGGTGCTGCTGGCGGGGCTCGCCGGCTGCAAGGTGGACGCGACCAACCCGATATCGCCGGCGGCGGGCGCGCAGGCGGATCGCGCCTTGTTCGGCGTATGGCGCTACAAGGCGAAGGGCGACCTCTCGTACGTGCACATCGGGCCGGAACATTCGCTCGGCGACGGGGCTGCGGCGAGCGGGCGGCTCGCCATCGTCGTCGTCGACCACAAGCCGGCCGTGACCGAGGAAGCGTACATCGCGCACGCTTCGCGCGTGGGCCGGCAGCGTTACCTCAACGTGGTCCAGGCCGCGGACGGCAAGCCGGACGGTTACCTCTTCGTGCGCTACGCGCTGCTCGGCCGCGATACGTTGCAGTTCGCGACGATCGATCCGGACGCGCTCAAGGCCGCCATCGTGGCGGGCCGGATCAAGGGCACCGTGCGCGGTGACGGGTTGTCGTCGGAGACGACGATCACGGCGGGGTCCGACGAGATCGCCGCGTTCCTCGAGCGGGAAGGACGCACGCTGTTCGCGGCGCCGTTCGTGCTGCAGCGCGTGCCGTGACCCGGTCGCGGCGGATGGCGCGACGCCGCCCGCCGCGCCGGCGGTCGCCGGCCGACGTCAGCGCGCCGGTCGCGCGCCTTCGAGCAACGCGTCGCCGGACACGGTGACCGTCACGTCGGTGTTGCCGCCTTCGACGCTGACCGGGGGGGCACTCGCCATCGCGCTTGCCTGCATGCGCATCATCGGCTGCGGGCGCATGAAGTCGCCGGTCTGGATCGCGACGCGGCCGGTGCGCCAGGTGTCGAAGCCGAAGCCGCGCGCGGCATTCTGCGCGCGCGCCTGCCACGCCTTGATCGCCGCCTGCGTCAGCGCGTCCTCGGTCTTGCGCCGCGTGTCCGGGCTGACCGCGAAGTTCATCCCCGAGAGCACCAGCTGGTCGTCGGCCTGCAGGCGCGACACCAGCGCCGCGAGCGCTGCGAAGTCCTGACCTTCGAGCGACAGCGTCTGCACGACGCGCCAGCGGGTCGGCTGGTTCTTTTCGCTGACCTGGTACGACGAATAGCCGGAGGTGGTCACTTCGAGGTTGGCAATCGCCTTCGCGCGGGCCAGCGCCTTGCCCATCCGCGCATTGACCTCCGCGGCGGCGCGCGCCGGATCGGCATGGTCGACCTCCGCGCGCAGCCACGCGTACATGCGGTCGTTGGCGACGCTGGCCGTCGCGGACGCGCTCAGCGTGACCGCTGGCACGTTCGCGGCGGCCAAGTCCGCCGCGGCGGCAACCGGCGCAAGGACCACGGCCGTGGCGAGTGCGCCGAGGCAACAAGCCCGGCGAAGGAAGGCGAACGTTCTCATGCGTTACTCCCGATGGAAGCGGACCTGCGCGCCGGCAGCGTTTCGATCGCCGCGCGGTTGGTCCAGGAAAAGCACTTGGCCGCCGCGTCCCGCCACGGCAGCCATGCGTGCCGCAGGTGCTCGCGCGGCGCCAACACGACCGGCACCGGCGCGGGAACCACAACACCGAACACGTGTTCGGTGTTGTGCAGCGTGCCGGGTGCGTAGCGCCATTGCCATTGCGGATAGATGTCGAACACGTTGGCCATGCGCCAGTCCTCCACGCCGCCGTACGCGGTCGCGTCGATGCCGGTTTCCTCCCGCAACTCGCGCGCGGCGGTGGCCGCGAGCGTCTCGCCCGCTTCCTGGCTGCCCGTCACCGACTGCCAGTGGTCCGGGAAGTCGGCGCGTTCGATCAGCAGCACGAGGAGATCGGGCGTGTAGACGACGACGAGCGTCGAGATCGGTATCTTGTAACGCATGGACCGCGAGAATGGGGTGAAGGACTGCGCCCGAAAGTGGCCGGCGATGCGCGGGCAGGTGCTGGCGGCGTCGCAGCGATGGCGGCACTGCCGTTCCCGGACGACGCCCGCGTGCGGCCCGTGCGACCGGCCCTGCAGCGCGTGCGCCGCACCGGCCGTCCCATGCGCGCGATGCCGCGGCCGCGTGGTCAGGTCGTGAAGATCCAGAACCCGACGTGCCGTTCCTTCCAGAATTCGCTCGCCTCCGCGAAGATGTCCTCGAGCGTGCCGTAGTCGGTCGGATGGTCGCGGCGGTAGTGCTCGCCGCCGGCGAACAGGATCACGCGGCCGGTCTTGCCCAGCCAGTCGCGGTCTTCGAGCACGTCGGCCAGCGCGTCCCAGTTGTGGCCGAAATGCTCCGGCAGCTTGAGCGCACGGTCGAGTTCCGCGAACAGCTGCGTGCGGTCCTTGGCGTGGCCCAGGTCGACGCTCGCGAACTTGAGATGCGCATGCGCGGCGGCGGTCTTGAGGGGTTCGGCGGTACCGGTCCACGCGTGCACGCCGGCGTCGTCGAGCACGGCAAGGTCAGGCGGCTTCATTCGCGGATCCTCGCAAAGGACTGGTAGTGGTCGCCCGTGTAGAAGCAGGCGACAGGGGAGGTCTTGGGGCCGCCGCAGACGATGCGGCGCGCGCCCCGGTTCTTCGCACCCGGTGTCGGCACCGTGTACTCGTGGTAGTACCCGCGGGCGTTCGCGGGCAGCAGACGCTCGCGGTTGCCGAACACGACGCCGTCGCGCTCGTAGCGGAACGGTCCGCCGGTGCGGACCTGCGCCAGCACCTCGCGCGCCTCGCGTGGCAGCGCGGACGCGGCGACTTCGGGCAGCGCGTCCGGGCTTTGCCGCGCGTGGACGGACGGCACGAAGAGCAGCGCCGCCGCCAGGAACAGGGCGGCGGCGCGGACGGCGGGACGCATGGCGATCATGCGCGCCAGTTTAGCGCATCGGCGGATCACGCCACCTTGATCGCATCCGAAGCGCGTACGCGGATGTGCAGGTCGCGCAGCTGCTGCTCGGTCACCGGCGTCGGCGCGTCGACCAGCAGGTCCTGCCCGCGTTGCGTCTTGGGGAACGCGATCACGTCGCGGATCGATTCGGCGCCGCACATCATCGTGACGATGCGGTCGAGGCCGAACGCGATGCCGCCATGCGGCGGTGCGCCGTACTGCAGCGAGTTGAGCAGGAAGCCGAACTTCCGCTGCTGGTCCTCCGGCGAGATGCCGAGCGCGGCGAACACCTTCGCCTGCACGTCCGGCCGGTGGATCCGCACGGAGCCGCCGCCCATTTCCCAGCCGTTCAGCACGACGTCGTACGCCTTGGCGATCGCGCGCCCCGGGTCGGTCGAGAAGAGCTCCTCGTGCCCGTCCTTCGGCGCGGTGAACGGATGGTGCCGCGCCGCCCACGTCTTCTTCTCGTCGTCGAACTCGAACATCGGGAAGTCGACAACCCACAGCGGCTTCCAGCCCGGCACGGCGAGGCCGCGGTCGTGGCCCACCTTGGCGCGCAGCGCGCCGAGCGCGTCGTTGACCACCTTCTCGCGGTCGGCGCCGAAGAAGATGAGGTCGCCGTTCGCCGCGCCGGTCCGCGCGAGGATCTCGCGCAGCACGGGCTCCGGCAGGAACTTGACGACCGGCGACTGCAGGCCTTCCTCGTTGACCTTCGCGACGTCGTTGACCTTGATGTAAGCGAGGCCGCCGGCGCCGTAGATCTTCACGAACGTCGTGTAGTCGTCGATCTCCTTGCGCGACAGCGTGGCGCCGCCCGGCACGCACAACGCGGCGACCCGGCCGTTCGGCAGGTCGGCGGCGCCGCGGAACACCTTGAAGTCGATGGTCTTCATGAGGTCGGTCAGCTCGGTCAGCACGAGCGGCACGCGCAGGTCGGGCTTGTCGGAGCCGTACTTTCCCATCGCCTCGGCGAACGTCATGATCGGGAAGGGATCGGGGAGGTCCACGTCCAGCGCCTCCTTGAACATCGTGCGCACCAGACCTTCCATGATGTCGCGGATCTCGAGTTCGGTGAGGAACGACGTCTCGATGTCGATCTGCGTGAATTCCGGCTGGCGGTCCGCGCGCAGGTCCTCGTCGCGGAAGCACTTCACGATCTGGTAGTAGCGATCGAAGCCCGCCATCATCAGCATCTGCTTGAAGAGCTGCGGCGACTGCGGCAGCGCGTAGAACTGGCCGTGGTGCACGCGCGACGGCACGAGGAACTCCCGCGCGCCCTCGGGCGTGGACTTGTAGAGCGTCGGCGTCTCGATGTCGATGAAGCCGTGCGCGTCGAGGTACCGGCGCGCCGACATCGCGGTGCGGTAGCGCAGCATCAGGTTCTTCTGCATCTGCGGCCGGCGCAGGTCGAGCACGCGGTTCTCGAGACGCACCGTTTCCGAGATCCCCTCGTCGTCCATCTGGAACGGCGGCGTCAACGACGCGTTGAGCACGACGATCTCGTGCGCGAGCACTTCGATCTCGCCCGATCCGAGGTTGGTGTTGACGGTGCCGGCGGGGCGCGGGCGCACCCTGACCGGTCACCTCGATGCAGAACTCGTTGCGCAGCGTCTCGGCGATCGCGAACGTCGCGGCGCGATCGGGGTCGCAGACGACCTGCACGAGGCCTTCGCGGTCGCGCAGGTCGACGAAGATGACGCCGCCGTGGTCGCGGCGGCGATGCACCCAGCCCATGATCGTCACGGTCTGGTCGAGGAAGCGGCGGTCGATGCGACCGCAGTAGTCGGTGCGTTTCACGTCAATTCTCCAGGAAGCATTTCACGAGGATGCGTTGCAGGCGAGACAGCAGCGTCGACGGCGTTCCTCGGCGTCGGTCTCGTCCCCTGTTCATGGGTGTTTTCCGGGCGGGACGCGCCGCGCGCGGCAGGCGGCACGGCCGGCCGCCTCTCGCGCGTCGCGACCCGGTCAATTTCGGAGGTCGGGGCTCGTGCCGGCGAGCGCCGGCGCCGGCGCGGCGTCCGCGGGCAAGCCGGCCGACGGCGGGCGCACGTTGCCGCGGGGGGCGACGACGCCCATCGAAATCACGTACTTGAGCGCCTCGTCGACCGTCATGTCCAGCTCGCGCACGCGCGATTTCGGGACGATGACGAAATAGCCGGACGTCGGGTTCGGTGTCGTCGGCACGTAGACGCTGATGTGTTCCTCGGGCAGGTGCTGCGCGACGACCGGCGCGGGCGTCCCTGTCATGAACGCGATCGTCCACGACCCCTCGTGCGGGAACTGCACGAGCAGCGCTTTGCGGAACGCGTTGCCGGAGTCCGAGAGCAGCGTGTCGCTGACCTGCTTCACCGACGAATAGATCGACTTCACGACGGGAATGCGGCCGAGCAGACCCTCCCAGAAGCGGATGAGCCGCGCGCCGAAGAAGTTCGCCGCGATGACGCCCGTGGCGAGCAGGATCGCGAAGCTCAGCACGACGCCGAAGCCGGGAATGTGGATGCCGAGCAGCCGGTCGGGATGGGCGCTCTCGGGGAACAGCAGCAGCGTCTGGTCGAGCGTCGTCACCAGGAAGTGCAGCACCCAGATCGTGATGCCGAGCGGCACCCAGACGAGGAGTCCGGCGACGAGGTAGCGTCTCATGGCGATGCGGGTCGCGGGTGCGTCACGGCGTCGACGGCGTGGCGGGCGTCGCCGGCGCGCTGGCGGCGGGCGCGGCATCGGACTTGGCGTCGGACTTGGCGGAAGAGGCGTCCGGCGACTTCGCGGCGGCACCGTCCGCGGGCTTGGATTCCCCGCCGGACGACGTGGGCGTGGTCACCGGCGCCTTGCTGCCCGAACCCTTGAAGTCGGTCTGGTACCAGCCGCTGCCCTTCAACTGGAAGCCCGCGGCGGAGACGAGCTTGGTCAGCGTGTCCTTCCCGCACTGCGGGCAGGCGACGAGCGGGGCGTCGCTGAATTTCTGGATCGCTTCCAGCTTGTGCTGGCACGCGGTGCAACGATATTCGTAGATCGGCATCGGTACGGCTCCTGCGCAAAAAACCGCAATGTGATCGGTCGAAGGCTAAATGGCAAAAGCTTGATTCGAAAAGAAATAGTTAACTTTGTATTATACCGGCTTCCCGCAGGCGGCGGGGACGGGGTCGCGCGCTTCCCACGCTTCCCCGCAGATGGGTGCCGCGGCGCGCAACGCAATCTGCCGTATGCTGGTCGCTGCGCGTTCGCCCATGGCGGACGATCGAGGAGCGACGATGGCCGACTACTGGATCTGGTGGGTGCTCGCGGCCGTGCTGGTCGGCGCGGAACTCATGACCGGCACGTTCTACCTGCTCGCGGTGGGCGTCGCGTTCGCCGCGGGCGGGCTCGCCGCGCTGTCCGGCGCGGAAGTCCCGGTGCAACTGGCCGTCGCCGGTGTACTCGGCGTGGGCGGCACGATGGTCGCGCATCGCTGGCGTCTCGCCCGGGCGACCCCGGCGGACACATCGCTCGACGTCGGCCAGTCGGTGGAAGTGCTGGGCTGGAAGGACGACGGCGTCGCCCGGGTCAACTACCGCGGCACGCAGTGGGACGCCGAGCTCGCCGGCCCCGGAATCGCAGCGCGCGCAGACGATGTTCATCGTCGGCACGCGCGGGTCCACGCTGCTCATCGCCGACCGGCGCGCCGGCTCCTGATCCGCGGCAGGATATCCCGCGCGCATGTCGTTCGACTACGGAGTGCTTGCCATGTACAGCGGTTCCGCCATCTTCACGCTCGTCCTCTTCCTGGTCGCGCTCATCGTCGTCGTCAAGGCGATCCGCGTCGTGCCCCAGCAGCACGCCTGGGTCGTCGAGCGGCTCGGGCGTTTCTTCGCGGTGCTGGAGCCCGGACTCAACTTCGTGATCCCGTTCGTGGACCGCGTCGCCTACCGCCACGACCTGCGCGAGATCCCGCTCGACGTGCCGAGCCAGATCTGCATCACGCGCGACAACACGCAGCTGCAGGTCGACGGCATCCTGTACTTCCAGGTGACCGATCCGAAGCTCGCGTCGTACGGCTCGTCGAACTACGTGCTCGCGATCACGCAGCTCGCGCAGACGACGCTGCGCAGCATCATCGGCCGCATGGAGCTCGACAAGACGTTCGAGGAGCGCGACCAGATCAACGTGCAGGTGGTGTCGGCGCTCGACCAGGCGGCCGCGAGCTGGGGCGTCAAGCTGCTGCGCTACGAGATCAAGGACCTGACGCCGCCAGCGGAGATCCTGCGGTCGATGCAGGCGCAGATCACGGCCGAGCGCGAGAAGCGCGCGGTCATCGCGACGTCCGAAGGCCGCCGGCAGGAGCAGATCAACGTCGCGATCGGCGCGCGCGAGGCCGCGATCGCGAAGTCGGAGGGCGACAAGCAATCCGACATCAACAACGCGCAGGGCGAGGCGCAGGCGACGCTGCTCAATGCGGAGGCGAACGCGAAGGCGATCCGGCTGATCGCCGACGCCATCGAGGCGCCGGGCGGCCTGCAGGCGGTCAACCTCAAGGTGGCCGAGCACTACATCAACGCGTTCGGACTGCTCGCGCGGACCAACAACACGCTGATCGTGCCGACCAACGTCTCCGACATGGCCGGGCTGATCGCGACCGCCATGAGCATCGTCAAGGCCGAGAAGTAGCGCGCGGGCGCACGATACGACGGAGCAGGGGCCGGCCCGGCGCGGGCAGGCGCCGGGCATCGATCACGCACGACACGGGACGACAGCATGGACCTCAACGGAAGCACCTTCATCGTGACCGGCGGCGCATCGGGGCTGGGTGCCGCCACCGTGCGGATGATCGTCGCGGGCGGCGGCAACGCCGTCGTCGCGGACCTGAAGGAGAGCGAAGGGCGCGCGCTCGCGGCGGAGCTGGGCAGCGCCGTCCGTTTCGTGAAGACGGACGTGTCCGACGATGCGAGCGCCACGGCGTGCGTCGCGGCGGCGCTCGCGGCGTTCGGCGGGTTGCAGGGGCTCGTCGGATTGCGCGGGCATCGTCCATGGCGAGAAGGTCGTCGGCAAGGAGGGCCCGCATGCGCTCGCCGGCTTCGCGCGCACGATCTCGATCAACCTCGTGGGCATGTTCAACATGATCCGCGTGGCGGCGGACGCGATGAGCCGCGGGACGCCGAATGCCGAGGGCGAGCGCGGCGTCATCGTCAGCACGGCGTCGGTGGCCGCGTTCGACGGCCAGATCGGGCAGGCGGCCTACGCGGCGTCGAAGGGCGGCGTCGTGGGCATGACGCTGCCGATCGCGCGCGAACTCGCGCGGTTCGGCATCCGCGTGATGACGATCGCGCCGGGCATCTTCCACACGCCGATGATGGCGAGCCTGCCCGACGACGTGCAGCAGGCGCTCGGGAAGATGGTGCCGTTTCCGCCGCGATTGGGTCGCGCGACCGAGTTCGCGTCGCTCGTCGGCGAGATCATCCGCAATCCGATGCTGAACGGGGAAGTGATCCGGCTGGACGGCGCGATCCGGATGGCGCCGAAGTAGGTGCCGCCGGGGACTGCAGATCCACGAAAGAGGCGCGGAGGAAACGCGGTTGTCCTGCGGGGCGCAGTGCCATCCGAGGTCGGGGACCTCGGCGCCTCGACGTCTCGTTGTCGAACGGAATCGCCGCCCTCAGTCCCGACGCACGACGGCGATCGCCGCGACGATCATCGCGATGAAGAACACGAATGTCCACGACGGGATCGCGAGCCCCAGGAACAGCCAGCCCTGCTCGGCGCATTCGCCGCTGCCCTTCAGCACGCGGCCGATCACCTCGGTCAGCGGCAGCGTGTCCAGCATGTAGTTGAGCCCCATGCCGCACGCGGCGACCGCGCCCTTGGGCTGCGCCTGGATCCACACGTGCCACGCGGCGAGCGCGGCGCCGGTCCCGGCGACGAGGGTGATGACGAACGCGTAGAACGCAGCGCCGGTGCGGCCCGGGTTCTGCAGCGCGGCGACGAGGCAGACGACACCCGTGGCGATCACGGCGATCCGCTGGAACACGCACAACGGACACGGCTCGAGCTCGAGCCCGTACTGCAGCCATAACGCCCAGCCCATGAGCCCCGCGCAGACGACGAAGCCGAGCGCGTACGCCGCGCGCCGCCGCGGCAGCGCGAGCAGCGCGATCGACGCGGCGGCGAGCGTCCACACGAGGATGCGCGCGGACGGTCTGCATCAGCGTCGCGTTCGCTCCGAACGCGGTCAGCAGCGCGTCCTCCAGGATGAAGGCGAGCGCGACGAGGAGGCCGGCGAGCGGCCAGGGAATCATGGCGTAACGATTCATGGGCGGAGGGGGACGGTTCCGGATTGGGAGCGTTCGAGCGCCGCGTCGATGTCCCACAGGATGTCGGCGAGCGTCTCGAGGCCGATGGACAGCCTGATCATCTCCGGCGACACGCCGGCCGCGCGCTGCTCGGCTTCGTCGAGCTGGCGGTGCGTCGTCGACGCGGGATGGATGACGAGACTCTTGGCGTCGCCGACGTTGGCAAGATGGGAGAGGAACTGCACGGACTCGATGAAGCGGACACCGGCCTGCGGCGCCGCCGCGAATGCCGAACGACAGGATGCCGCCGGCGCCGCGCGGCAGGTAGCGTCGCGCGAGTTCCGCGTAGCGGTCGCCCGGCAGCGCCGGATAGGCGCACCCAGTCGACGGCCGGATGCGCGGACAGGTGCGTCGCCACGGCCAGCGCCGACTCGCAGTGCCGCGGCATTCGCAGGTGCAGCGTCTCGATGCCCTGCAGCAGCAGGAACGCGGACAACGGCGACAAGCGTCGGCCCGAGCGTGCGCATCGTCTCCATCCGCGCCTTCATCGTGAAGCCGAAGTCGCCGAACGTCTCGAAGAAGCGCACGCCGTGGTAGCCGCGCGAGGCTTCCGTCATCTGCGGGAACTTGCCGTTGTCCCACGGGAACGTGCCACGCTCGACGACGATGCCGCCCATCGTCGTGCCGTGCCCGCCCAGGTACTTCGTCGACCGAGTGCACGACGATGTCGGCGCCGTGGTCGAAGGGGCGGCACAGGTACGGCGACGCGAGCGTGTTGTCGACGACGAGCGGCACGCCCGCCGCATGCGCGACGGCGGCGATCGCCGCGAGGTCGGCCACGTTGAGCAGCGGGTTGCCGAGCGTCTCGACGTAGACCGCCTTCGTGTTCGGCTGGATCGCCGCCGCGAAGTTGGCCGGGTCGTCGCCGTCGACGAACGAGGCCGCGATGCCGAACTGCTCGAAGGTGACCGCGAGTTGCGAATACGTGCCGCCGTAGAGCGTGCGCGCGGCGACGATGTGGTCGCCGGCGCGGCAGAGCGTCAGCAGCGCGACCGCCTGCGCCGCCATGCCGGTGGCGGTTGCGAGCGCCGCGCGTCCGCCTTCGAGCGCCGCGACGCGTTCCTCGAGCGCCGCGACCGTCGGGTTGGAGATGCGCGAGTAGACGTTGCCGAACGTCTGCAGGTTGAAGAGGCTCGCCGCGTGGTCGGCACTGTCGAACACGAACGACGTCGTCTGGTAGATCGGGAGCGCCCGTGCGCCCGTCGCCGCGTCCGGGATCTGGCCGGCGTGGAGGCAGAGCGTGTCGAATCCGAACTTGCGGTCGGGCATGGCCGGACTATCTTCCCGGACGGACGCGCCGAGACACCGGGAACGCCACGGCAGTTCCCGCGTTCCATGCGCCTGCGCGTCTCATCGTGAGCAAGTGCAGTCCATGTCTAGCTCGCGCGCCGGGCCGAGATGACGCCGGTGTTCACGCCCGCCCAGTTGAGTCCGCCCATGATCCGCCCGTGCTCGATCTTCATGCATCGATTGGCCACGACGTCGAGGCCCCCGGCGAGTGCGATGCGGGTCGCCTCGTCGCTGTCGACGCCGAGCTGCATCCAGAACACGCGCGCGCCTGCCGCGACCGCTTCGCGCGCGAGCGCGGGCATCTCGCTCGCCCGGCGAAAGCAGTCGACGACGTCGATGCGCTCCGGTACCGCGGCAAGGTTCGGGTAGCACGTGACGCCGAGGACCTCGCGCAGGTCGGATTCACCGGAATCACGCGATAGCCGTGTTCCTGCAGGTACTTCGCCGCGAAGTAGCTCGGCCGATACCAGTGCGCCGGACAGCCCGACGACCGCGATCGTCTTCGACTGCGCGAGGATGCGGCGCAGGCCCGCGATGTCGTCGACGATCGGCATGGGTCTTGGGTCGGCGCTGGCGGTTCGTGGCGCGCGTTCAGTTCTGCCAGCGCGGCGCGGCGTTGTACGGATAGTCGTTCGCGATCCGCCGGCCCGACGAGATGCGATTCGACAGCCACGACAGCGACGCGTAGTCGCCGGGTCCGAGCGTCACGCACTCGCCGCGGAAGAACGCGTCGTCGCACAGCTGCCACGAGCCGCCGCGGATCGTTGCCGACGAGGCGCGGTCGTTGAAGCCCACGCGGGACAGATCGCTGACCGAACTGTTCGCTGTGTAGCGCGGGCCGTTGAAGTTGTCGTCCTGGTAGAGAACGACCTCCTGCGCGACGGCGACCGTGGCGAAGGCGACCGCCGCGGCGGCCAGCTGGAGGTTCGCGAACTTCATTGCAGACGACCTTCCGTGGTCAGGATTGCAGGCGGCGCAAGGGTGTCATCCCGGCGGGAACGGCGGGCGGACGGCGAGCTGCCGGCGCAGACCCCCCTGGTCCTCCCGCCGCGGGCGCAATCGGTGGGCGCTCTCGATGAAATGCCGCCGCGCGTTCGTTGTTGCCGTGGATTGTAACCGCGGGGTGGCGCGACCCGGCAACGGGTTTGGCGGAGCGCGCGACTGCGCCCGCTGTGCAGGTCATGCGGCGGCACGGCTATGGGTGCGCAAGGCCGGAATGGGGGGCCGCGCACCGGGCGGGTCGACCTCGGGTGTCCAGGGGGCGGGCGCGATCCTTGCTTCAAGCTTGTAGTTTGTTGCCCGGCAGGACAGCGCCGCACTCGCCGCCGCCGGGGCGGCCGGGAATCTCCGGTCCGTTCGCGGAACGCTATTTTAGACAATACAAACAAGGCGTTATGGCCATTTCTCGGTCGCTGAACCGGATCGATCTCCCCGTCCATACGGTCGGGGATGTCGTCGATCGCGATTCGCTGCTGGCGCTGTCGCAGCGCAAGCTGAACGCGCTGGGCGTGCCGATCGCCTACGTCGACCGCAACCAGCGCTACCGCTTCGTCAACAAGTCGTTCGTCGACTGGCTCGGCAAGCGGGACGCCGAGGTGCTGGGTCGAGAAATCATCGAGGTCGTCGGGCGCGACGTCTACCAGCTCTACCGCGCGTACATCGATGCCGCGCTGTCCGGCGAGCGCACGACGTACGAGCGCCAGCTGGTGACGCCGGGACGGCCGGCACTCTGGATTCGCGTCGACTACTACCCCGACCGCAGCTCGCAGGGCCACGTCCGCGGCTTCCTCGTCACCTACAGCGACGTCGACCACCTGAAGAAGCTGGAACTGGAGGCAGGGCAGCGCGAGCATCGGCTGCGCCTCGTCACCGACAGCGTCGGGCTGCCGATCCTCTACTTCGACCGGCAGCTCAAGATCCGTTTCGCCAACAAGCCGTTCGGCAGCCTGATCGGCGTCCCTTCGGACGACGTGCTGGGTCACGCGCTGAAGGATGTTCTGTCCGGCGACGCCTTTGCCGAAATGCAGGGCTACGTCGAGCGCGCGTTCGCGGGCGCCACGGTGACGTACGAGCGGCGCGAGCGGCAGGTGGAGGGCGACCCGCGCTGGACGCGCATCACGCTGTTCCCCGACCGCGAGATGGGCGGGCGGGTGGGCGGCGCGTTCGCCGTGATGAACGACATCGAGGACGACATCCGTGTCCGCGATGCGCTGAAGGCGCAGGAGTCGCAGATGCGCCTCTTCGCCGACAACATCCCGGGGCCGATCGCGTACCTCGACCGCAACCTCAAGTACACGTTCGTCAACCAGGCGTTCGCCAACTCCGTCTGCAAGCCGCAGGACGAGATCTACGGCAAGACGCCCTTCCAGGTGATGATGGCGGACGTGGCGTCGTTCCTGCGCCCGATCCTGACGCCGCGCGCAGGCCGGCGAGCATGTCGAGTACGAACGCGTCGGCAACACGCTGCAGGGCAGCCGCCGGTGGCTGCACGGCCGCATCGCGCCCGACCTCGACGCGACCGGCACCGTGCGCGGGCTCTACTGCACCGAGTACGACATCCATGACCTCAAGCTGACCGAGCAGGCGCTGGCCGCGCGCGAGGAACAGCTGCGCCTGTTCAACGACAACATTCCCGAACCGATCGTCTACCTTTCGGCGGACCGGCGCTACCAGTTCGTCAACGAGGCGTTCCTGCACCTGGTCGGCCTCACGCGCGACGAAGTCGTGGGCAAGACGACCGAGGAGGTCGGCGGCCGGGACCTGGCCGGCATCGTGGAGCCCGGCCGCCCCCGCACGTTCGCCGGCGAGGCGCTCACCTACGAGCGTGCGGTGCTGGACGCGAGCGGTCGCGAACGCTGGATCCGGGCGCGCTGCGTGCCCGATCTCAACTTCGACGGCACGGTCAAGGGCGAGTACGTCGTCGGCCACGACATCACGGACCTGAAGCAGCGCGCAGGACACGCTGGCCACGCGCGAAGGCCAGCTGACCGCGATCATCAACGGCGTGCCCGCACCCGTCGCCTACATCGACCGCGACGAGCGCTGCCACTACGTGAACCGCGCGTTCCTGCAGTACTTCGGACTGACGCAGGAGCAGGTGAGCGCGATGCGCCTGCGCGACGTCGTCGGCCACGGCATCTACCAGAGCGCGCAGGCGATGCTGACGCGCGCGATGGAAGGGGAGTCGACCGCGTTCGATCGGCTGGTCTCCGGCGCCAACGGGGTGCGGCGCTGGATGACGATCCGCGTGGTGCCCGACGCGTCGCCCACCGGCGAGGTGCACGGCGCGTTCGTGCTGATGAACGACATCCACGGCCTCAAGCAGGCGCAGGAGGCGCTGAAGCGCCTCCGAGGCCGAGCTGCGTCTCATCGTCGACAACGTTCCGGCGCGCGTTGCGTACATCGACCGCGACTACCGCTACATCTTCCTCAACCGCCACAACGAGGACTGGCTGGGCGAGAGCCGCAAGGAGGTCGCGGGCCGGCGCTTCGTCGACGTCGTGGGCAGCGAGCGCGCGAACCAGCTGGGCCCGCTGCTCGACCGCGTGCTCGCGGGCGAGACGGTATCGACCGAAATGGAACTGGTGCAGCCGGACGGTACGGCCCGCTGGGAGTCCATCCACTACGCGCCGCACCGCGACGCCGACGGCAACGTGGTCGGCATCTATGCGGTGCACGCCGACATCCACGACGAGAAGCGCAACGAGGACGAGTTGAAGCGCGTCAACTGGATGCTCTCGTCGCACATCAGCAACACGCCGCTGGCCGTGCTGGAATGGGATCGCGATTTCCGGCTGGTCCGCTGGTCGCCGCAGGCGGAGAACATCTTCGGCTGGCCGGCCGAGGAAATCCTCGGCATACCGCTCGCCGACAAGTCCGCTGGTGCACGAGGAGGATCGCGACAGCTTCGCCGGCCTGGTGGCACGCCTCATGCACGGCGAGGAGCCGCGCGCGACCGGCCTCACGCGCAACCACCGCCGGGACGGCGACACCATCTGGTGCGAGTGGTACCACTCGGCGCTGCTCGACGACGCCGGGCAGATCGTCTCGATCCTGTCGTTCGTGCAGGACGTGTCGTCGCGGATCCAGGCCGAGGAGCGGCTGCAGTACCTCGCGACGCGCGACGCGCTGACGGGCCTGCCCAACCGGCTGCTGCTGCACGAGCGCCTGACGCAGGCGATCGCGAAGGCGAAGCGCAGCGGCCTGCGCGTCGGCGTGCTGTTCATCGACCTCGACCGCTTCAAGAACGTGAACGACACGCTCGGCCACCGGATCGGCGACGAACTGCTGAAGCGCGTGACCGCGGCGCTGTCCGGCGCGCTGCGCGAGACGGACCTGCTCGCGCGCCTGGGTGGCGACGAGTTCATGGTGATCGTCGAGGACTTCGACGATCCGCGCGGTGCTGGGACGCATCGCGCAGAAGCTGCTCGACGCGATCGCGCAGCCGTTCAAGATCGAGGAGCACGACATCTTCGTGACGTCGTCGATCGGCATCGCCGTCTATCCGGACGACTCCGACGACCCCGAGGAGCTGCTGAAGCACGCGGACGTCGCGATGTACCGGTCGAAGGACCTCGGCCGCAACACCTACCAGTTCATCGACGCGAACCTGGCCGAGCGCCGGCTGCGCCAGCACACGCTCGAGACGTCGCTGCGCGCGGCGCTGCAGCGACGGACGTGCTGCGGCTGCACTACCAGCCGGTGGTGCGCGATCGACGACCGCTCGATCGTCGGCGCCGAGGCGCTGCTGCGCTGGAACGATCCCGAGCACGGCGACGTGCCGCCGCAGGTGTTCATCCCGCTGGCCGAGGAGTCGGGCCTGATCCACGCGCTCGGCGAGTGGGTGCTGCGCACCGCCGCGCGCGCAGTGCGTCGCGTGGCGCGACGCCGGTCTGCCGCTCACCGTGTCGGTCAACCTGTCGGCGCGGCAGTTCTACCGCGACGACCTCGCGCAGCGCATCTCGGACATCGTCGAAATCGGAGAAATGCGATCCGTCGTGGATCGAGCTCGAGGTCACCGAGACGAGCCTGCTGCACGACCTCGACGCGATCCGCAAGGTGCTGCACCAGCTGCGCGACGAGGGGTTCACCGTCGCGATCGACGACTTCGGCACCGGCTACTCGTCGCTGACGCACCTGAAGCACTTCCCGATCGACACGCTCAAGATCGACATCTCGTTCATCGCCGACCTCGAAACCGACCCGCAGGACGCGGCGATCACCGAGGCGATCATCGGCCTCGCGCGCGGTCTCGGCCTCAAGGTCGTCGCCGAAGGCGTGGGCACGCGCGAGCAGCTCGAGTTCCTCGACGTGCGCGGCTGCCACTGCTTCCAGGGCTTCTGGGTCAGCAAGCCGCTGCCGGCGGACGAGTTCCTCGAGTTCGTCCGCAGGAAGACGCACTAGCGAACGTCCGCAAAGGCGTCCCGAACGTCCGCGAAAGGCGTCCGTGGGGCCTGTGGATGCCGTGAAGCCGGTGTCGCGCCTTTGCGGCCGGACTCGGGAACGTCCAAAGGCGCTGCGAAGTCCGTGCGCCCGGCCGACACACGCGATTCAGGCGGCCGCCTGCGGCCGGCGGCGCCGCCAATAACACCACGTAAGAACGAGTGTCGTGCGGCGGCTGCGTCTCGTGCCGGCGCTTCAGCGCAGTCGCGGCCACGCGGCGAGCGCGTCGCGTCTTCCACTCCGGCTCGAGCATCAGCATGTGCGCAAGGCCCGGCAGGATCGTCGCCTCGACGCCGTGGTGGCGCGCGGTCGCGCGGACATCGTCGGGAGTCGCAGATGCGGTCGCCTTCGGCGCCGAGCACGAACACCGGCGCGTCGTGCGCATACGGCTGCGCCCAGTGCAGGCGCAGCGACAGGTCGAACAGCGCGCGCGGCGATTCGCCGTTCAGGTGCCGCAGCCGCTTCGGCCAGGATCGGCGGCGCGACGTGGTCGCTGAAATAGAACGGCCGCAGCGCCTTCAGCACGTCGAGTCGGACAGCCGCGTCGGGATCGAGCCGCATCATCTGCGTCAGGTAGTCGGGGTGCGATGGCGGCGAGCCGTGCAGCCACGGCAGCAGGCCCGACGGCGGCACCGGCGCCAGCAGCGCGCGTCGCGCGGACGGGCCGCGTCGCGAGCATCCGCTCGCACGATCGGCCGCGCCCATCGAGTGGCCGATCAGCACCGGCGGCGCGTCGAGGCGTACCGGCGACGTGCTCGACGTCGGCCACGTAGTCGTCGAGGCCGGCGATGAACAGCGTCTCGCCGCCGCCGCTCGTCGCCGTGGCCGCGCAGCGACAGCGCGTACGCCGGCGACCCGCGCGCCGCGAACCACGGCAGGAAGTACGGCTCCCAGCACCAGGCGTCGCAGTAGCCGCCGTGGACGAACAGCAGCGGCGGCTTGCGGGTCGCGCGCGCCGGAAGGCGCGAGCGGACTTCGAGTTCGTACGGCGGTGCGAGCATTCTCGGGGCTTTTCGGAAACAGGTGGACGGCGGTTGCGGCGCCGTCGCGGGCTCGCAGTGTCTTTGCGTTCCGGGCGTGCAGGAACCCGGCTATCATGCGCGGCGGCAGTACCGGTGGATGAAAGAGGGCATCGGCCGCCTCCGTTGCCCGCCTCATTCGCCGTCTCGACGCATCCTGACCCGACACACGCCATCGTCGCGCGACGCCCGATTGTGCCAGAAGACCATACCCTGCCCCCGCCGCAGCTTACGACGAGGCCTGCCGCCGCTGCGTGCGCCTCGCGACGTTCCTCGACGACGTGCATGCCGCGCACCCGCCACTACTGGTGCCGGCCGGTGCCGCCGTTCGGGGACCGTCGGCGCCGCCTCGTGATCGTCGGGCTCGCGCCCGGCATGCACGGTGCCAACGCGACGCGGCCGGCCGTTCACCGGCGACCACGCCGGAATCCTGCTCTACGAGACGCTGCATGCGTACGGCTTCGCCAATCAGCGCGGTCGCGACCGCGCGCGACGATGGCCTGCGGCTCGTCGGCTGCCGCATCACCAACGCGGTGAAGTGCCTGCCGCCCGCCAACAAGCCGCTGCCCGCGGAAGTGCGCGACCTGCAATGGGTACCTGGCCGCCGACCTGCGGACGCTGCCCGCCGGCGGCGCGATCCTGGCGCTCGGCCGCGTCGCGCACGAGGCGACGCTGCGCGCGCTGGGGCACAGCGCCGCCGCGTTCGCGTTCGCGCACGGCGCCGTCCATGCGCTCGCGGCGGCGGCAGGTGCTCGTCGACAGCTATCACTGCAGCCGCTACAACACGAACACGCGGCGGCTGACGCGCCGACATGTTCCGCGCCGTGTTCGACACGATCGCCGCGCATCTCGACCGCGCCGGCGCCGGTCGCAGGCGCGTGCATGGCGACGCCGCACCGCGACGCCGCGCCGAACCGCGCGCGTTCGACGCGCGCGAGCTGATCGCGTCGCTGCCGCATCGGCCGGGCGTCTACCGGATGCTCAACGCCGCGGGCGAGACGCTGTACGTCGGCAAGGCGCGCGACCTGAAGAAGCGCGTCGCGAGCTATTTCCAGAAGACCGGCCACGAGCCGCGCATCGCCGCGATGGTCGCGCAGGTCGCGCGCGTGGAGACGACCGTCACGCGTTCCGAGGGCGAGGCGCTGCTGCTCGAGAACAACTTCATCAAGTCGCACGAGCCGCGCTACAACATCCTGTTCCGCGACGACAAGAGCTACCCGTACGTGTGCATCTCCGGCGACGCGTTCCCGCAACTGCGGTTCCACCGCGGCGCGCTCGACCGGCGCCACCGCTACTTCGGGCCGTTTCCGAGCGCGGGCGCCGTGCGCGACGGCATCGCGCTGCTGCAGAAGGTGTTCATGCTGCGCACGTGCGAGAACACGGTGTTCGCGAACCGGTCGCGGCCGTGCATGCTGCACCAGATCGAGCGCTGCACGGCACCGTGCGTCGGGCTCATCGGCGCGGACGAATACGCGGAGGACGTCGAGGGCGCCGCGCTGTTCCTGCGCGGCAAGCCCGGCGAAGTGCTGACGCAGCTGAAGGCGCAGATGGACGCCGCGGCGGCGGCGCTCGCGTTCGAGCGCGCCGCGCGCATCCGCGACAAGATCGCGCGGCTGTCGCAGCTGCAGTCGCGCCAGTTCGTCGAGAGCGCGACGGCGGGCGACATCGACGTCGTCGCGGCCGCGTCGGAGGGCGGCCTCATCGCGGTCAACGTCGTGATGGTGCGCGGCGGTCGCCACGTCGGCGACCGCACGTTCTTCCCGCGCCACGCGGACGCCATCGATCCGGCCGCGCTGTCCGAGATCGTGCCGGCGTTCCTCGAGCAGCACTACGTCGAGCGGCCGGTGCCGCCGACGATCGTGACGCCCGACGTCGGCGATCACGCGGCGCTCGCCGAGGTGCTGTCGGCGCAATCGGGCCAGCCGGTGGAGATCGTCGGCAACCCGGGCGGCGAGCGGCGCGTGTGGCTCGCGATGGCGCTGCAGAACGCGACGCTCGCGATCCGCCAGCGGCTGGCGCAGAAGGCCACGCAGGAGGACCGGCTGGCCGCGCTGCAGGAGGCGCTCGGCCTGCCCGCATCCGCGCAGCGGATCGAGTGCTTCGACGTGTCGCACACGATGGGCGAGGCGGCGGTGGCCTCGTGCGTGATCTTCGACCGGCTCGCGATGCAGAGCGGCGAATATCGGCGCTTCAACGTGACGCCGGACCAGGGCGGCGACGACTACGCGGCGATGCGCGAGGCGCTGTCGCGCCGCTGCGCGCGCATCGTCGCGGGCGAGTTTCCGGCGCCCGGACCTGCTGGTGATCGACGGCGGCACGTGGCCAGGTGGCGGTGGCGGCCAACGTGCTGGAAGAGCAGGGCATGCACGGCGTCCCGCTGATCGGCATCGCGAAGGGTCCCGTCGCGCAAGCCCGGCGAGGAGGACATCGTGTTCGCCGCACCGCGACGACGTGCTCAATCTCGCCGCCCGACCATCCGGGCCTGCACCTGCTGCAGCAGATCCGCGACGAGGCGCACCGGTTCGCGATCCAGGGGCACCGCGCGCGGCGCGCGAAGGCGCGCACGACGTCGACGCTGCAGGAGATCGCCGGCGTGGGCGCGACGAAGCGCCGTGCGCTGCTGTCGCACTTCGGCGGCGTCAAGGCCGTGCAGGCGGCGAGCGTGGACGACATCGCGCGCGTGCCCGGCATCTCGCGCGCGCTGGCCGAGCGCATTTTCGCGGAACTGCACTGATCCGCCGCCGGCGTAGAATCGTCGCCACCGGCCTGCACGGCTGCCGCTCATGCCCTTCAACATTCCCATCGCGCTGACCTGGCTGCGGATCGTCATGATCCCGGTGTTCGTCGCCGTCTACTACCTGCCCGACACCTGGCTGTCGCCGGTGGCGAAGAACTGGACGGCGATGACCATCTTCGCCGTCGCGGCGATCACCGACTGGCTCGACGGCTACCTCGCGCGGCGCTGGGGCGAGACCAGCGCATTCGGTGCGTTCCTCGACCCGGTCGCCGACAAGCTGATGGTGGCGGCGGCGCTGATCCTGCTGGTCCAGCTGGGCCGCGCCGAAGCCTACCTCGCGATCATCATCATCGGCCGCGAGATCGCGATCTCGGCGCTGCGCGAGTGGATGGCCCAGCTCGGCAAGACCAAGAACGTGGCGGTGGCGTTCATCGGCAAGGTGAAGACGGCCGCCCAGATGACGGCGATCATCGCGCTGCTGCTGTGGGAGCCGGTGATCCCGGGCGTGTCCACGCCGCTGCTGGGCTCGATCGCGCTGTGGGTGGCCGCGATCCTGACGCTGTGGTCGATGTTCCACTACCTGCGCCTGGCCGCGCCGCACCGCGTTTCGCGGGGACGGCGACCAGCCGGATCCACGGTCCACGCGTGAGCCGGCCGCAAGCCCTGACGCCGCGACCCGATGCGCGGTGCCAGCGCGGTGCGCGAGCGCACCGGGACGGTGCGCCAATTGGTGCGAGTCGCGAGGCGCACCGATTCCGAATCCACGGCGGTAGAGGCACCACGCTCGATTTCACTGATTTGATCGCAGGCCAGGCGCTAGGGCGTTGGCATCCCGCTTGCTAGTATGCAGCTAGTATACCAGCGAGCCTGCCCGGTGCCGACCCGATCCTCCCCGCCTGCCACGATCTCCGCGCTGCACGACGCGTATCGACGCGGGACGTGGCGGCCGTCCGAGGTCGTCGAGCACTGGCTGGCGCGCCCAGCGCCGCGGCGCGCGAGCAGCCCGTCTGGATCGCGACGGTGCGCCGCCGGCGCTGCGCGAGCGCGGGCGCGGCGCTCGACGCGGATGCTGGCGCGAAGACGCGGCCGCCGCGCTCGCGCTGCCCGTGTTCGGCGCGCTGTGCGCGGTCAAGGACAACATCGACGTCGCCGGCCTGCCGACGACCGCCGCATGCCCGGCGTTCGCGTACGCAGCCGGCGGAGTCCGCGTTCGTCGTCGCCGCGCTCGAAGCGGCCGGCGCGATCGTCGTCGGCAAGACCAACCTCGACCAGTTCGCGACCGGGCCTCGTCGGCACGCGCTCGCCGTACGGCGCCGTGCCCAACGCGTTCGACCCGCGCGTAGGTGTCCGGCGGCTCGAGCTCGGGCTCGGCGGTCGCGGTGGCGCAGCGGCCTCGTGCATTTCGCGCTCGGCACCGACACCGCGGGCTCGGGTCGCGTGCCGGCGGGGCTCAACAACATCGTCGGCTGGAAGCCGACGCGCGGCCTCCTGTCGACGCGCGGCGTCGTGCCCGGCCTGCCGGTCGCTCGACTGCGTGTCGATCTTCGCGCTGACCGTGGCCGACGCCGCGCGCGTGTTCGCCGCCGCCGCAGCGCTTCGACCCGCGCGATGGCTGCGCGCCGATCGTTGCCGCTCGACCGGCCGCGGTCCGCGCGCCGTTCGTGTTCGCGGTGCCGCGGCGCGACCAGCGCGAGTTCTATGGCGACGCGCAGCGCCGCGCCGCGTTCGACGGCGGCGGTCGCGCGGCTGGCGGCGCTCGGCGGCATCGCGCGCGAGATCGACTTCGCGCCGTGGCGCGCCGTGGCGGCGATGCTCTACGAAGGCCCGCGCGTGGCCGAGCGGCATGCGGCGATCCGCGCGTTCTTCGACGCGCAACCCGACGCGCTCGACCCGACGGTGCGCAGCATCGTCGCCGGCGCGCGGCGCTTCTCCGCGACCGACGCGTTCGTCGCCGAGGCGCGGCTCGCCGACGATGAAGCGCGGCGCTGGCGCCGCTGTGGCGCGACGTCGACGTGCTGGTGGTGCCGACGGCGCCGACGATCTACACGATCGCCGACGTCGATGGCCGAACCGCTCGAGCTCAACCGGCGGCTGGGCACCTACACGAACTTCGTGAACCTGCTCGACCTCGCCGCCCTCGCGGTGCCGGCGGCGCTGCGCGCCGACGGCATGCCGTTCGGGGTCACGCTGATCGGGCCCGCCGGCAGCGACCTGATGCTGGCGGACCTGGCGCAGCGCGTGCACGTCGGCGCGCGCAGTTGCCGCTGGGCGCGACGGGCGCGCCGCTGCCCGGCCGCCGAGCGCGCTGCTGCCGCGCGCCGACGTGGCCGCGTGGTCGCGGTCGGCGCGCACCTGTCCGGCCTGCCGCTCAACCGCGAGCTGACGCGAACGTGGCGCGCGCCTCGTGCGCCGCGACGCGGACGGCGCCGCGCTATCGGCTGTTCGCGTTGCCCGGGACCGACGCCGCCGAAGCCGGGCCTGGTGCGCACGTCGGGCGACGGGCGGCGCGCGATCGACGTCGAGGTGTGGGAGCTGCCGATGACCGCGTTCGGCGGCTTCGTCGCCGGCATTCCCGCGCCGCTGTCGATCGGCACGATCGAACTGGCCGACGGCTCGTCCGGTTCAGGGCTTCCTCTGCGAAGCCGCCGCCACGGCAGGCGCGCGCGACATCTCGCACTTCGGCGGCTGGCGCAACTACCTCGACGCGCGCGCGCGCGCCGCGCAGCCCCGATGCCCCCGCTGAACGCCGACCGCTTCCGTAACGCTTTCATCCCTGCGAAGGAGATCACGATGACCGACACGACCGTCCCAAGTCCGCGCCCGCCGCGGGTCCCCCGACCGACCACGCCGCGAGCGTCGACCCGCGGCGGCGCCGCCTGCTGGGCGCCGCCGCTGCAGGCACCGCGCTCGCGTTCTGGCGGCGCACCCGCGATCGTCCGCGCGCAGGCGGCGCCGAAGATCCGCATCGGCTTCTGGCCGGTCGCCGCCGGCCTGCCGTTCTTCGCCGCGATCGAGAAGGGCTACTTCAAGGAAGCCGGGCTCGACGTCGAGCCGCTCAAGTTCGCCGGCGCGCAGCAGGTGATGGAGGCGATGCTGTCGGGCCGCTCCGACGGCAGCTCCAACGGCACCGGCTCGGCCAACCTCGCGATCGGCGAGATCGCGCAGCCCGGACTCTTCAAGATCTTCTGCACCAATCCCAGCAACGCGAAGTACGTGCTCGACGAGTTCATCGTCGCCGAAGGACAACCCGGCGAAGACGATCGGCCGAGCTGAAGGGCAAGCGCGTCGCGTCGGGCCCCGGCATCCAGAACGTGACGCTGTGCAAGACGATGCTCGAGCGCGCGGGCGCCGACCGGCGTGACGGTGATCGAACTGCCGATCGGCCAGCACGTGGCGGCGATCGCCGCGGGCCAGGTCGACGCGTGCTACACGCTCGAGCCGACCGGCACGATCGGCCGCATGAACGGCACGACGCGCGTCGTGGAGGCGGGCGTCGTCGCCAAGTACATCCTCGGCGACCCGCTGGCGCCGTGGCACGGCGGCGCGGCCAGCCTCACCACCGAGTTCATCAAGAAGAACCCGGACGACCGCGAAGAAGTTCATCGCCGCGTACACGCGCGGCGTCGAGCTCGTGCGCACGAAGCCCGACGAGGCGCGCCAGTACATGAAGGGCTACACGGCGATCGAGGGGCCGCTGACCAACGAGGTGCCGCTCGCGTCGTACATGCTCTACAACGAGGTCACGCCGGCGTCGATCGCGTACTTCCAGAAGTTCTACGACCTCTTCACCGAGAAGGGCATCTTCGACAAGAAGGTCGTCGTGGCCGACCTCATCTACAAGGCCTGACGATGGCCACCGTCGGCCTCCGACGTCCGCGCGGCGAACCCGCGCGCGGCGGTCGCCCCCCGCAGGCAGTTCGCGTGGGGGCGCTTCCTCCCGGTGCTGGGGCCGGTGTTCCTGTTCATCGTGTGGGACCTGGTCGTGCGCACCGGCTACATCAAGCCGATCCTGCTGCCCACCCCGTTCGACACGATCACGACGCTCGTCACGGGGCTTGCCGGCGGCCCGCTGCTGACGGACTTCGCGGTGACGGTGTGGCGCACGCTGCAGGCGTTCCTGATCGCGGCGGTGATCGGCGTGCCGCTCGGCATCGTGCTCGGCAGCAACGAGCGCGCGTACCGCAGCGTCGAGTTCCTGATCGACTTCTTCCGCTCGACGCCGTCGTCGGCGCTGATCCCGCTGTTCCTGCTGATCTTCGGCGTGTCGGACATCAACAAGGTGGCGATCGCCGCGTTCGGCGCGTTCCTGATCGTCATCTTCAACAGCGCCTACGGCGTCATCAACGCGCGGAAGCAGCGCGTGATGGCGGCGAAGGTGATGGGCGCGTCGCGCTGGCAGATCTTCCGCGACGTGCTGGTGTGGGAGAGCATGCAGCCGACGTTCGTCGGCCTGCGCAGCGCCGTGTCGATGGCGCTCGTCATCGTGATCGTCGCCGAGATGTTCATCGGCTCCGACAACGGACTCGGCCACCGGATCATCGACGCGCAGCAGGTGCTCAACGTGAAGAGCATGTACGCGGCGATCCTGGCGGCCGGCGTGCTGGGCTACGCGCTCAACGTGCTGTTCCTGTTCGCCGAGCGGCGGATCGTCCACTGGAGCGGACGGTGACGACGCCACGCGCGCTCGCTCCAGGGACGCCCGCTCGGTCGGCTGATCCGCCGGACGGTTCGCCGGACGTGCCCGTCACGCCGTTCCGTGCCCGGGCCCGGCCGGGCACCGAGATCACGATCCGCGGCCTCACCAAGTACTTCGCCGGCTGGCCGCTCTACGAGAACTTCGACCTCGACATCCCGAAGCACCGGATCGTCTCGGTCTTCGGGCCCAACGGCTGCGGCAAGTCGACGCTGATCAACATGATCGCCGGCCTGATCCCGATCGACGCCGGGCAGATCCTGTTCGACGGCAAGTCGCTGGCCGAGACCAAGATCGGCTACGTGTTCCAGAACTACCGCGAGGCGATGTTCCCGTGGATGCGCACGATCGACAACATCGCGTATCCGTTGAAGCTCGAAGGCAAGTCCAAGGCGGAAGTGGACCGGCGCGTGGCCGAGCTCGTGGCGTCGTTCGACGTCAAGTTCGACCTGAACCGCTATCCTTACGAACTGTCGGGCGGGCAGCAGCAGACGGCGTCGATCATGCGCGCGCTGGCGCCGGGGCCCGAGGTGCTGTTCCTCGACGAGCCGTTCTCGGCGCTCGACTACGAGATGACGCTGTTCATCCGCGAGAAGCTGCAGGAAGTGTTCATGGCGACCGGAACGACGATGATGCTCGTGTCGCACGACCTCGAGGAGGCCGTGTACCTCGCCGACGAGGTGCTGCTGCTCACCAAGCGGCCCGACGCGGATCGCGGAGATCCTCAGGTACGAGGATCCGCGTCCGCGCACGATCGAGACGCTGTCCGCGCCGTCGTTCATCAGCACGAAGAAGCTGAGCCTCGAGATCTTCCAGCGCGAGGTGCGGCGCTAGGCCGCGGCGTCATGGCGGCCCGGAAGAAGGATGCACCCGCGGTCGACGCGACCGCGGCGTACGTCGACGCGGCCTGCGCGCAGCACGGCATCGTGCTCACGGCGGACGAGCGCGAGCGCGTCGTCGTCCAGTACGCGCGGTTCGCCGCGATCGCGGCGCCGCTCTTCGCGTTGCCGCTGCCGGAGGACATCGAGCAGGCGCCGGTGTTTCGCGCATGACGCGAGCGGGCGCCGCCCACCGCGCTCGAAGTCGCGCATGCCGTGCGCGTCGGGACGACGACCGCGGCGGCCGTGACCGAAGCGGCGCTCGCGGCGATCGCCCGGGTGGACCCGCACCTGTCGAGCTTCACCGCGGTCACCGCCGAGCGCGCGCGCGCGGAAGCGCGCGACGATCGACGCGCGGCATCGGGCCGGCGAGGCGCTGCCGCCGCTCGCCGGCGTTCCGTACGCGGTCAAGAACCTGTTCGACGTCGCGGGCCTGCCCACGCTCGCGGGCGCGCACGTCCATCGCGGCCGGCCGCCCGCGACCGAGGACGCCACGCTCGTGGCGCGGATGCGCGACGCGGGCGCGATCCTCGTCGGCGCGCTCAACATGGACGAGTTCGCCTACGGCTTCACCACCGAGAACACGCACTTCGGCCCGACCCGCAATCCGCACGACCCGGCGCGCACGGCAGGCGGCTCGTCGGGCGGTTCCGGCGCGGCGGTGGCCGCGCGGCTCGTGCCGCTGTCGCTGGGCTCCGACACCAACGGCTCCATTCGCGTGCCGTCGTCGCTGTGCGGCATCTGGGGCTTGAAGCCGACGTACGGGCGGCTCTCGCGCCGCGGCGCGTTTCCGTTCGTCGCGAGCCTCGACCACGTCGGCCCGCTGGCGGCGTCGCTGCCCGACCTTGCCGCGTGCTACGACGTGCTGCAGGGCGCGGACCCCGGCGATCCGGCCTGCGCGCAGCGTTCGCGCGAGCCCGTGCGCCACGTCGGGATGCAGGGCGCGCGCGGACTGCGAATCGCGCGTCTCGCCGGCTATTTCGATGCGCATGCGAACGACGATGCGCGCGCCGCGGTCGATCGGGCCTGCCGTGCGCTCGGCGTGCACGCGCAGCGTCGAACTGCCGGACGCGGCGCTGGGCCGCGCGGCGGCGTTCGTCGATCACCGGAAGCGAAGGCGGCGCGCTGCACCTGCCGGAGCTGCGCGAGCGGCGCGCGGACCTCGAGCCGCTGTCGCGCGACCGTTTCCTGGCCGGCGCGCTGCGTGCCCGCCGCGTGGTACGTGCAGGCGCAGCGCGTGCGCGCGTGGTACCGCGAGCGCGTGCGCGCGCTGTTCGCCGACGTCGACGTGCTGCTCGCGCCGGCGACACCGTGCGCGGCGACGCCGCTCGGCACCGAATGGCTCGACCTCAACGGCGAGCGCGTGCCGCTCCGCGCGAGCATGGGCCTGCTGACGCAGCCCATCTCCTGCATCGGCCTGCCGGTGATCGCGGCGCCGATGGCGGAAGCGGGTGCGCTGCCGATCGGCGTGCAGATCATTGCGGCACCGTGGCGCGAGGACTTATGCTTTCGCGTCGCCGCCGCGCTCGCCGACGTCCGGCGTCGCCCGTTCGCCACCTGCCGCCCATCCACGCCTGACGCGACCCGCGATGCCCGAGATCAACCGCAGCGACGTACTGGCCGAGGTGCGCGAGGCGTTCGACCGCTACGAGCGGGCGCTGACCGGCAACGACGTCGCCGCGCTCGACGGGTTCTTCTGGAACAGCGAGTTCGCGTTGCGCTACGGTGCCACCGAGAACCTCTACGGGTATGCGGCGATCGCGGCGTTTCGCGCGGCGCGCCCGGCCGCGAATCTCGCCCGCACGATCACCCGCACGGCGATCACGACGTTCGGCGCCGACTTCGCGACCGCCAACATGGAATTCGAGCGGCCGGGCGCCGCCGCCGCCGGGCGGCAGAGCCAGACGTGGGTGCGGTTCCCCGACGGCTGGAAGATCGTCGCCGCGCACGTGAGCCTGCTGCCTGGCGGCGGCGCGATGAGTCGCGCGGTGGTCAAGGTGGCCGCGGGCGCGCCGCTGCTGCGCTCGCTCGCCGACTCGGCGTACGAGCAGCTGAAGGCGGGCATCTTCAACTTCGAGCTGCTGCCGGGCGACCGCTTCAGCGAGACCGACATCGCAGGCCGGCTCAAGATGAGCCGCACGCCCGTGCGCGAGGCGCTGTATCGCCTCGAGCGCGAAGGCTACCTGCAGGTGCACCTGCGCGTGGGCTGGAGCGTGCGGCCCTACGACTTCGAACAGTTCGAGAACCTCTACGACCTGCGTCTGATCCTCGAGAACGCCTCGGTCACGCGGTTGTGCGACCTGGCCGAGCGCCCCGGGCTCGACGCGCTGAAGGCGATCTGGCTGGTGCCGGCGGCGGAGCGGATCGCGGTGGCGATGGAGGTGGCGGTGCTCGACGAGGCATTCCACATGGCGCTGGTCGCGGCCGCCGGCAACCCCGAGGTGGAGCGCTGTCATCGCGAGGTCACCGAGCGCATCCGCATGATCCGGCGCCTCGACTTCACGCAGGCGCACCGGATCGACAAGACCTACGACGAGCACGCGCAGATCCTGCGCGCGGTGATCCGCCGGCGGCCCGACGAGGCCAACCGGCTGCTGCGCTCCCACATCGAATCGAGCAAGGCGGAGGTGCGCAAGATCACGCTGCACCGGCTCTACACGGCGCGCCGGGAGGGCATCGCGGGCTAATGCAACGTCCGCAAAAGGCGTCCGAGGGATCGGTGGAGGACGTGACACCGGTGTCGCGCCTTTTGCGGCCGGGACGTCAACTGCGAAATCAGGCGGCCGCCTTGGGGCGGCCCGGCGGCGGCCGCCGATAACGGCTTGGAAAAAACGAGTGTCGTGCGGCTGGCTGCGTACTGGTTGAAACCGGCTAGGCTTCCGCAGAACACTCCTCGCTTCCTGGCTCCACGCGCCGATTGTCGCGGCGCAGCATGACTATTGTCACAATTCGGGTCCACACTGCACGCCGCGTCGCACCGATTTCGCGTGCGGCCTGGCCCTGCCGTGACCCGATGACCCCCTATCTTTCGATCGACGAGCTGTCCGTGTCCTATGGCGGGACGCGCGTGCTCGACCGCGTCAGCCTCGACGTGGCGAGGGGCGAGATGGTCGCGCTGCTCGGCAGCTCCGGTTGCGGCAAGACGACGCTGCTGCGCTCGATCGCCGGCTTCGTGATCGCCGACGAGGGCACGATCCGCGTCGACGGCGAGGACATCACGCGGCTGCCGCCGGAGAAGCGCGAGACGGCGATGATGTTCCAGTCGTACGCGCTGTGGCCGCACATGACGGTCGCCGCCAACATCGGCTACGGGCTGCGGATGCGCGGCTGGAAGGCGGACCGGATCGCGACGCGCGTCGGCGAGATGCTGAAGCTCCTGCAGCTCGACGGCTTCGGCGAGCGCACGGTCACGCAGCTCTCCGGCGGCCAGCGGCAGCGCGTCGCGCTCGGTCGCGCGCTGGCGGTGGACCCGCGTCTGCTGCTGCTCGACGAGCCGATGTCGAACCTCGACTACAAGGTGCGCGTCGAGCTGCGGCACGAACTGCGCGCGCTGCAGCGGCGCATCGGCATCACCGCGGTCTACGTGACGCACGACCGCGAGGAGGCGCTGACGCTCGCCGACCGCATCGCGGTGATCGACGCCGGCCGCATCGTGCAGATCGGCGCGCCGCGAGGAGATCTTCCACCGGCCCGACAGCGCGTTCGTCGCCGGCTTCATGGGCGCGGACAACGCGCTCGACCTCGTGCAGGGCGAGGGCGGCACGCTCGTGGCCGCGGTCGCGGGCACGCCGGCGGCGCGAGCGCGCTGCGCGCGCACTTCCGCAGCGACGCCGCGCGGCTCGCCGCGCACGGCCGCCGGCCACGCGCCGGACGCGCTGGTGCTGCCCGGCGTCGTCGCGCAATCGGTCTACGTCGGCCACGGCTACCGCTATCGCGTGCGCGCGCGACGACGCCGAAGTCTGGGTCGAGGCGCCGGAGCGCGTCGCGGAAGGCACGGCGGCCGACGGTCGTCGTTCCGCGCGAGGCGCTCATGTTGTTTCCGAGGACCGCAGTTGATCCTAGGAGGATTCACATGCAGCTTACGCATCACTCTTCTCGCTCGGCGCGGTCGCCGCCGCGCTGGCCGCTGCCCGTCGCGCGCGGGCGCGCAGACGCTCAACGTCGTCACCGCCGGCGACCAGAACATGGTCGACTACGTCAACAACTACCTCGGGCCGAAGTTCGAGAAGATGAATCCCGGCGTCAAGGTGCGCGCGGTCGGCACCGGGCCGGGCGACGCCGGCTCGCAGAAGATCTACGAGAAGCTGTCGGCGCAGCAGAAGGCCGGCGCGGCCGCGTGGGACACCGACGTCGCGGTCGTCCACCAGCGCGGCGCCGCGACGATGGTCAACGAGAAGCTGCTGCTGCCGTACCGCAACGACGTCGCCGCCGGCAAGCTCGTGTCGCGCGACTCCGCGAAGAACGCGCTCGGCGCCAACGTCGACGGCTACGTGCTGCCGATGTTCCACAGCCAGATCGCGTTCGCGTACAACCCGGACCTCGTCAAGGCGCCGCCGAAGTCGTTCGCGGAGCTCGCCGAGTGGGTGAAGAAGAACCCGAAGCAGTTCGGCTACAACGGCGTCAAGGGCGGCATGTCCGGCGTCGGCTTCGTGATGGGCTGGGTCGGCGCCAACAGCGGCCTGGGCGACAAGCTGGAGAAGGGCCCGTACGCCGCCGGCGACAAGGCGACGATCGACAAGTCGCTGGCGGGCCTCAAGGACTTCAACCAGAACGTCGTGATGACGCCGGGCAACGCCGGCACGCTCGACATGCTGAACCGCGGCGAGATCGCGATGGGTCCGGTGTGGGTCGACATGTTCTACACGTGGCAGGCCGACGGCAAGATGAACCCGAAGATCAAGCTCGCGCTGCCGTCGCCCGGGCTTGCCCGGCCAGCCGATGTACTACGTGATTCCGGCGAAGGCGGCCAACGCCGCGCTCGCGAAGAAGTTCATCGACTTCGCCGAGAGCCCCGAGGTGCAGGCCGACGGCATCGTCAAGCAGTTCAACTGGTACCCGGGCATCGATCCGCAGTACGTGCAGGCGAAGCTCGACGCCGGCGGAGTGGAACAAGCTCTTCACCGACATCTCGCCGGCCGACCTCGCGAAGAACGGCCGCCCGTTCCCGCTGTCGGAGTACTTCACCGACATCGTCGAGGGGTACGAGCGCGTCGTGCTGAAGTGATGCGAGCGTGCCTGGCCGCCGCCCCTCACCCGCCGTCGGCACCTCTCCCGCAGCGGAGGCGGTCGCGAGCAGCGTGCCGTCACGCGCGCGTCCGCGGAGCCCCGTCGCTCCCGCTCGCCGCGGGAGCGGCGTGCGCGTGAGGCGGCGCTGCATGCCTGGCGAGGTCGATGCCGTCGCGCGCGGCTGGCGCGCGTACGCGCTCGTCGCGCCGGCGCTCGCGGTCATCGCGCTCTTCTTCGTGTTGCCGCTCGCGCTGTCGGCGTCCTCGCGTTCCGCGCGAAGGACGGCGGCTTCACGCTCGAGCACTTCGCGAAGGCGTTGGACCTCTACCCGACGCGACCTCATGTTCACGGTCGCGATCGTGCTGCTGTCGACGGTGCTGATCGGCGTCGTCGCGATCGCGATCGCCGGCTACCTGACGCTGGGCGAGAACCCGCGCGCCGTCGCGATCCTGCGCTGGCTCTACCGCTGGCCGCTGTTCATCCCGTTCATCGTCACCGGGCAGGTGATGCGCACGTTCCTCGCGAAGAACGGCATGCTGAACCACGTGCTGATCGGCGTCCGGCCTGATCGAGCCGCTCGCCGCGCAGAGCATGCTCGACTGGCGCGGCATCGTCGTCGCGTTCGTCTGGAAGCAGGCGCCGTTCGTGACGCTGCTGCTCGCCGGCGCGATGGCGTCGCTCGAGCCGCAGCACATCGAGGCGGCGCGCAACCTCGGCGCGCCGCGCTGGCGCGTGCTGGTCGACATCGTGCTGCCGCAGGTGCGCGGCACGCTGCTGGTCGGCCTCGTGCTGTCGTTCGTGACGATGCTGTCGGTGCTGTCGGTGCCGCTGATGATCAACCCGAACTCGCCGACGATGATCACGGTCGACGTCGCGTACCGGATCAACACGCTATCGCGACTACGCGGTCGCCAACGCGCTGTGCCTGATGTCGCTGCGTGGTCGCGGCGGTCGGCGCGTGGTTCTACCTGCGGCACGCGAAGCGGCAGACGCGTCGGCATGAGCGAGCCAGCGACGCGCATGATCGCGCTCGCGCACCCGCTGGCCGCAGGCGCTCGGCATGGCCGTGCGTGCTCGGGCTGCTCGCGTTCGCGATCTTCGGCCCGCTCGCCAACCTGCTGCTGTGGGCGTTCGCCGAGAAGTGGTACTTCCCGAACAAGCTGCCGCAGGAGTTCGGCTTCACGTTCTGGGCGCGCGTGTTCAGCCCGCGCGGCAACGCGCTCGCGTCGCTCGGCACCAGCGTCTGGATCGCGCTGCTCACCGTCGTCGCTGAGCCTCGCCGTCGCGATTCCGGCGGGCTATGCGCTGGCGCGGCTGAAGCTGCGCTGGCGCGGCCTGATCCTGCTCGCGTTCCTGCTGCCGCAGGCGGTGCCGAACCTGCCGGTCTACGTGAACATCGCGCGCGTGTTCTACGAGATCGGCCTGAACGGCACGATCCTCGGCGTCGTGCTCGTGCACGCGTCGCACGGGCTGGTGCTCGCCGTGTGGATCGCGTCGGCGGCGTTCGCGTCGGTCGACGCGTCGCTCGAGGAGGCGGCGCGCAACATGGGCGCGTCGCCGTGGACGTGCTTTCGCACCGTCACGCTGCCGCTCGCCGCGCCCGGGCTCATCGCCAGCGCGATCTTCGTGTTCCTCGAGTCGCTCGACGAGTTCACCGGCACCTACTTCGTCGGCGTGCCCGACGTGACGACGCTGCCGCTGCTGATGTTCAACGCGAGCATGGGCGGCAACTACCAGATCGCGTCGATCACCGCGCTGCTGCTGCTGGTGCCGTCGATCGGCTTCATGCTGGTCGTCGAGCGCTTCCTGAAGGCCGACGTGCTCGCCGGCGTGGGACGCTGAACCCGCGCCGCTAGTCGGCCGCCTGGGCCACGGGCAGGTCGCGCCGGAACTGCGCGAGCAGCGCCGCGAGCTTCTTCTCGTAATCGGCCCGGTTGCGGTCCTTGACGTGGCCGAAGCCGCGGACCATTGCGGGCAGCTGCGCGATCGCCACCGCGAGCGCGTAGTTGGACGCGTCGAGGTCGGCGGCGAGGCGGTCGAGCGTGCGCTCGAAATCCGCGATCGCCTGCCGCTCCGCGCGCCGCTCCGGCGTGCGCCCGAACGGATCGAGCCGCGTGCCGCGCAGGCCTTTCGTCCGGGCAAGCACGCGCATGGCGCGCAGCATCCATGCGCCGTACTTGCGCTTGCGCAGCTCGCCCGTCACCGGATCGCGCCGCGCGAAGAGCGGCGGCGCCAGGTGGAACGCGAGTTGCGGCGTCCCGTCGAACGTCCGCGCGAGCTGCGCGGCGAACGCGCCGTCGGTGTAGAGCCGCGCGACCTCGTACTCGTCCTTGTACGCCATCAGCTTGTGGAGCGAGCGCGCGACGGCCTCGGTCAGCCCCGACCGGCCCGGCAGCCGGTCGCTCGGCGGCCGCGATGCGCGCGATCCGCTGCCGGAAGCGGTCGGCGTAGCGCGCGTCCTGGTACGCGGTCAGCAACTGCGGCGAAATGCTCGATCCATTCCGCCGGCGTGCGCGCGGGCGGCGCCTCGCGGCGGGGACAGGCCGGCCGCGCGCTCGACGTGCGCGCGGTCGTGCGCGGCGAGGCGGCCCCAGGCGAACGCCGCCTTGCCGCTCTCGACCGCGATGCCGTTCAGCTCGATCGCGCGCTGGATCGCGGCGCGCGACAGCGGGACGAGCCCCTTCTGGAACGCGTAGCCCAGCATGAACAGGTTGGTGGCGATCGCATCGCCCATGAGCGCGGTCGCGAGCGCCGTGGCCGTCGACGAAGTCGACGGCCTCCGGGCCTGCGGCCGCGCACAGCGCGCGCTGCATCGGCGCCTCGGACAGGTCCATGTCGCGGTCGAGGACGAACTGCGCGGTCGGCGTCAGCGTGCCGTTGATCACGGCGCGCGTCCTGCCGCGGTCGACCGTCGCGAGCGACGGCGGGCTGGCGGCGACGACCATGTCGCAGCCGAGCACGCAGGTCGGCGGCGCCGGCGCCGACGCGCACCGCGTGCAGGTCGTCCGGCTGCGGCGCGAGCCGGACGTGGCTCGTCGACCGCGCCGTTCTTCTGCGCGAGGCCGGTGAAGTCGAGCACGCTGCAGCCCTTGCCTTCGAGATGCGCGGCCATGCCGAGCAGCGCGCCGATCGTGATGACGCCGGTGCCGCCGATGCCGGTGACGAGGATCGCCGTACGGCGCGGCGAGCGGCGGGAACCGGCGGCGCAGGCAGCGTCGACCGCGGGCGCGGCGCCGGCGGCCTTGCCTGCGGCGTGCACGCCGCGGACCGTGACGAAGCTCGGGCAGAAGCCCTTGAGGCAGGAGAAGTCCTTGTTGCACGTCGACTGGTCGATCGTGCGCTTGCGGCCGAGCTCGGTCTCGAGCGGGCTGCACCGACACGCAGTTCGACTGCTCCGAGCAGTCGCCGCAGCCTTCGCAGACGGCGTCGTTGATGAACACGCGCTTGCGGCGGGTCGGGATAGCTTGCCGCGCTTGCGGCGCCGCCGCTTCTCGGCCGCGCAGGTCTGGTCGTAGATCAGCACCGTCAGGCCCGGCACCTCGCGCAGCTCGCGCTGCACGGCGTCGAGCTCGTCGCGGTGGCGGACGGTGACGCCGGGCGCGAACGCGGTGCGGGCGCGAGTACTTGTCCGGCTCGTCGGTGACGACGACGATCCGCTTCGCGCCCTCGGCGGCGACCTGCTGCGTGATCTGCGGCACCGTCAGCTGCCCGTCCAGCGGCTGGCCGCCGGTCATGGCGACCGCGTCGTTGAACAGGATCTTGTAGGTGATGTTGACGCCGGCCGCCGCCGCCGCGCGGATCGCGAGCAGCCCGATGTGGAAGTAGGTGCCGTCGCCGAGGTTCTGGAACACGTGCTTGCCGCGGACGAACGGCGCCTGCCCGATCCACGCGCGCGCCTTCGCCGCCCATGTGGGTGAACGTCCTCGGTGTGCCGCGGCATGTAGAGCGCCATGTAGTGGCAGCCGATGCCGGCGAGCGCGCGGCTGCCTTCCGGCACCCGGGTCGACGTGTTGTGCGGGCAGCCGGAGCAGAAGTAGGGCGTGCGCAGCGGATACGCCGCGGGCGCGCGCGCCACGGCGGCTGAGGCGCGCGAGGCGGGCGAGCGGCGCGGCGAGCTCGGGCAGGTCGCCGTGCACGCGCGCCAGCCGGGCCGCGATCGCGTGCGCGACGATCGCCGGCGTCAGCTCGCCGTCGGTCGGGAGCAGCGCGGCGCCGTCGTCGTCGCGCTTGCCGATCACGCGCGGGCGCGCGGGCAGCGCGTAGAGCAGCTGCACCAGCTGGTCCTCGACGACGGGGCGCTTCTCCTCGACGACGAGGACGTCCGTCGAGGCCGTCCGCGAACGCCGCGCGCGCCGTCGGGCTCGAGCGGCCAGGTCGAGGCCGACCTTGTAGAGGCGGATGCCGAGCTGCCGCGCGCGCGCGTCGTCGATGCCGAGATCCGCGAGCGCCTGCCGCACGTCGAGATAGGCCTTGCCGGTCGCCACGATGCCGAGGCGCGCGTC
>CAVTDH010000002.1:0-1353195 GCA_963733435.1 uncultured beta proteobacterium | reverse complement strand
CGCTTGTTTTGTGCCGATAGGCGGGCATCGTCCCACCAGGTGGAACGCAGCTATCCCGGCCGGCGGTGCGAAGCGGCGATTGCGAAACGAGGACCGGCGCGCAACGCGCGTGCGGAAAGCGATGGCGACGCGACACCGCGAGAGTGTCCGGCGCCGCACCAGGAGGAAACCAGCATGCAGATCATCCGGTATGTCGTCGCGGCGGCTGCGGGTCTCGCGGCGCTCGCAGCGGGCTCGGCGCTCGCGCAGGCGCCCAAGGTCATCCGCATCGGCGCGCCGCTCGAAGTCAGCGGCAAGTTCGTCGCCTACGGTGCGCAGGGCCAGCGCGGCCTCGAGATGGCGGTCGACGCGTTCGGCGGCTCGGTCGCGGGCTACAAGCTCGACGTCCTCGTGCGCGACATCCAGAGCACCAACCAGGGCACGGTGTCGGCGATGACCGACCTCCTCGAGAAGGAGAAGGTCGACTTCGTCGTCGGCCCGATCACGTCGGGGCTGGTGGCTGCGGCGGTGCCGGCCTGGCGGCAGCAGAAGGCGCTGTGGATCGTCCCCGGTTCGTCGGCGCCGAGCTTCGAGGAGGCCATCGCGAACGAGCCGCTCGTCTTCCACACGTATCCGTGGGCGTACCACTATCACGACGGCACGGCGAAGGCGATCGCCGGCGCGATCGGCAAGGGCAAGAAGGTCGCGATCGTCTACTCGGACGGCAGCTATGGCCGGTCGCAGCTGCAGCCGGCGAAGGATCACTACACCGAAGCGGGTTTCGAGGTCGTCGCGACGGAACTGGTGCGCGAGAACGCCACCGACATGAATCCCGTGCTGCAGAAGATCCGCCTCGCCAAACCCGACGTGCTGGTCGGCATCGTGCAGACCACCGACGGCATCGTGCTGGCCAAGCAGATCCACGTCGGCAAGCTCGGCATTCCGTATCTCGTCGGTACCGCCTATCCGCAGCTGCAGACGTGGTCGGAGGCCGTCGGCGAAGCCGGTAACGGATGGATCGGCGCCACGACGTACCTTCCCGGCATGGACGCGCCCGCCGACAAGAAGCACCCGAAGATCTTCCCGTCGATGAAGGACTGGGAGGCGACGTTCAAGAAGAAGTACAACCGCGAGCCCGAGTTCCTCGACGTCACCGTCTACACGTCGGCGGCGATGCTGTTCCTCGCCATCGAGCGCGCCGGCGGTCCGGACAAGGAAAAGGTCGCGAAGGAACTGCGCAACCTCGGGGTGGACACGATGCTGGGCGAGAGCAAGTTCATCCCGACCAAGGGCGGCGCGCTCAACCAGGCGTTCAACGAGATGGTGGTGTACCAGCGCGAAGGCGACAAGTTCGTCACCGTCTTCCCGAAGCGGTTCGCCAACGGCCAGCTGAAGCCGATCAAGTACTGACCCCACGGGGCGTTCGCGCGTCGCCGCGGGCGGTGCGCGACGCCGCCCGCTGCCCACGCGCGAGACGCCCCCTGGTAGGCGCCCGACGATGACACTGTTTCCGCAGTTCGTGCTGGACTCGCTGCTGCTGGGCGGACTCTATTGCCTGATGGCGGTGGGGTTGGCACTCGCCTTCGGCGTCACGCGCATCATCAATTTCGCGCACGGCGAGATGATCATGCTGGGCGCGTACGGCGCCTACATGTTCGCCACGTACGCCGGCATCGATCCGCTCCTGAGCCTGCCGCTGGTGGCGATCGCCGTGGCGCTGGTCGGCTACGTGATCTTCCGGCTGACGCTGGAGCACGCGCTCGACGCGCCCCACATCAACCAGATCCTGCTGCTGTTCGGCGTGGGCCTCATCGTCCAGAACCTCGCGGCGCTCGCGTTCACCGGCGACGAGCGCTCGGTCACCACCGCCTACTCGCTGGCCGCGGGTTCGTTCCTGGGCGTCACCGTTCCGTATGGCCGGCTGATCGCGTTCGCGGTTTCGATCACGCTGACGGTCGGGCTCCTCGTCTGGCTCCGCCGGAGCGAACTCGGCCGCGCGATCCAGGCGGTGGCGCAGCGCGCGGACGCCGCACGCCTGGTCGGCATCAACGTGACCGCGATGTTCATGCTGTCGTTCATGGTCAGCGCCGCGCTGGGTGCGGCCACCGGTGCCGTCGTGAGCTTCCTCCTCACGATCTCGCCGTTCATGGGCTTCCACATGCTGGTCAAGGGCTTCGCGATCGTCGTGCTGGGTGGCCTGGGCAGCATCGGCGGCACGCTGATCGCCGCGTTCCTGCTGGCGTTCGCCGAGACCGGCGTCGCGTACTTCGTGCCGGAGGGCGGCGGTTGGGCGGAGGGCGTCGCGCTGGTCGTGCTGTTCATCGTCCTCATCCTGCGACCACGGGGCATCCTGGGTCATGCCGTCGATGACTAGCCACCGCGGTGCGCGCATCGCGCTGGCAGTGGCGACGTCGCTCGCCTGCCTCGGGCTGCCGTTCGTCGCGAGCGCGGTCGTCAACGACTGGATCGTGTCCGCCGCGAGCCTCATGATCCTCGCGATCAGCTGGAACCTCGCGGCCAACGCGGGCCTCATCTCCCTCGGGCATTCCGCGTTCTGGGGCCTGGGCAGCTACACGGCGATCCTCGCCGCGAACAAGCTGGGGCTGCCGATGGCGGTGTCGCTGGTGCCGGCGATGCTCGTCGGCGCGCTGGCGGGCGGCCTGCTGGCGGTGATCACGGGCCGCCTGAAGGGCATCTTCTTCGCCATCTCCACGCTGGCGCTGTCCGAGGGCCTGCGCGTGCTGGCCGTGATGCTGCCCGGCCTGACCGGTGGCGGCGAAGGCATGTACATGAATCCCAAGCTGCGGATGGGCCCCGAGTTCGTCGCGGCGCTGATGGTCGTCGGTGCGGTCGCCGCGGTCTGGCTGTCGTGGGTGCTGTCGCGGATGCCGTCGCACTACGCGTTCCGCGCGATGCGCGCGAACGAGGCCGCGGCCGAGATGCTCGGCGTGCACCCGGTACGCTTCCGGGTGGGCGTGCTCGCGCTGTCGGGCGCGATGGCGGCATTCGCGGGCGGCGTGCGCGTCTGGTACGGCGGCTTCATCGACCCGGGCATCGCGTTCGACCTGCACATCACGATCCTCGCGCAGATCGCGCCGATCCTGGGGGGCATCCACACGCTCGTGGGCCCGGTGATCGGCGCGCTGCTCGGCGTGCTGCTGTCGGAGGCCACGCGCATCTGGCTCGGCACCAAGGGCTTCAGCCTGCTCGTCTACGGTCTCGCGCTGGTGCTGTGCATCCTGTTCCTGCCCAACGGCGTGTGGGGCGGCATCCGCGACGGCTTTGCCCGGCGCATGCGGCGGACGCGAGGCAAGCCATGAAGCCGGCGCTGCTCGAGTTGCGCGGGCTGCACGCGGGCTACGGCGACTCCATCGTGCTCGACGGCGTCGACCTCACGGTGCGGCAGGGCGAGGTCGTCACGCTGCTGGGCGTCAACGGCGCAGGCAAGACCACGACGATGCGCGCCATCACCGGGCTGCTGCGGCCGCGGGCCGGGCAGATCCTGATCGGCGGCACCGACATCACCGAACTTCCCGCGCACCGCCGCGTGGCCGAAGGCATCTGCCTGTCCCCGGAAGGCCGGCAGGTGTTTCCCAACATGAGCGTCGAGGAGAACCTGTACCTGGGCTCCACGGACCCGCGCGTGCGCCCGCAGCGCGCGCAGTCGCTCGACCGCGTCTACACGATGTTCCCCAAGCTGCACGAGCGGCGTGCGCAGAAGGCCGGGCTGCTGTCGGGCGGCGAGCAGCAGATGCTCGCCATCGGCCGCGCGCTGATGGGGCAGCCGCGGCTGCTGCTGCTCGACGAGCCGTCGCTCGGCCTGGCGCCGCTGATCGTCGGCGTCGTGTTCGACGCGATCCGCGAGATCGCGCGCTCCGGCATCAGCATCCTCGTGGTCGAGCAGAACGCGCACGCGGCGCTGGGGGTGGCCGAGCGCGGCTACGTTCTGTCCGAAGGACGCATCGTGCTCGAGGGTTCGGCGACCGAGCTCGCGGCCACCGAAAGCATCCGCAATGCGTTCCTGCGCGGCGATGCCCACGCGGAGCCGGCGCTGGCGCCGGCCGCGCCCGTGGCGGACGTCGCCACCGGCCCGATGCTCGAGGTACGCAACCTCACGCGCAATTTCGGCGGCCTGGTGGCCACCGACGACCTCTCGTTCACGGTGAGGCGCCACCAGTTCCTGGGTGTCATCGGCCCCAACGGCGCGGGCAAGACCACGCTGCTCAACCTCATCACGGGTTACCTGCGCCCCAGCCGGGGCGAGATCACGCTCGACGGCAAGCGCATCGACGGCGTGCCGCCGTACGACACCTGCCGGCTCGGCATCGGGCGCACGTTCCAGGTGGTCCAGCCGTTCGCCGAGATGTCGGTGGCCGACAACGTGATGACCGGCGCGCTGTTCGCGCGCGGCAAGGCGAGGATCGACGAGGCGCGCGAGCGCATCCGGCGTCCCCTCGAACTGGTGGGCCTCGCACGCAAGGCGGACCTGCCGGCCGGCTCGCTGACGCTGGGCGAGAAGAAGCGCCTCGAGCTCGCGCGCGCGCTCGCCACCGAACCCAAGCTGCTGCTGCTCGACGAAGTGATGGCGGGCTCGACGCACCGGGAGGTGATCGAGCTGATGCAGGTGTTGCGCGACATCCACGCGGCCGGGACGACGATCCTGATGATCGAGCACCTGGTGCACGTGATCGTCGACCTCGCGCAGCATGTCGTCGTGCTGAACTTCGGCCGGAAGCTGGCGGAAGGATCGCCCGACGAGATCGTGGCGAATCCCGCCGTGATCGAGACGTATCTGGGCAGCGCGCCCGTGGCGGCGAACGGCGATGCAGGCCGTTGACGCGCGGCCGCTGGCGCTGGCCGACCACACCGCCGGCATGGGGCCGCCGCTGCTCCTCGTCCACGGGGGCACCGGCTCGCATCGGCACTGGGACCGCGTGTTCCCGGCGCTCGCCGCATCGTTCGCCGTCCATGCGCCGGATCTCCCGGGCTACGGGTCGTCGCCGGACGTCCCCGCCCTCGCGGATGGCGATGCGTACGTCGCGCTGTCCGCGGCCAGCCTTTCGCCGTTGGTGCCCGCGGAGGGCGTGCATCTGGTGGGCTTTTCGTTCGGCGGCGCGGTGGCTGCGGGGGTCGCGCGGGCGTGGGGCGCGCGCGTCGTCCGGCTTTCGCTGATCGGACCGGGCGGCTTCGGGCGCGCCGAGGGACGCCGGCTTGCGGTCCGCAGCCGCGCGGATACCGACGGCAGCGACGCCGCGCATCGCGACGTGCTCCGCCACAACCTCTGCGCCACGATGTTCGCCGACCCGGCCACGGCCGACGCGGCCGCGGTCAGCCAGCAGCTGTGGAACATCGCGCATACGCGCTACAACAGCCTCGACGTCAGCCACCAGCAGCGCCTGCTCGACGACCTGGCGCACGTCGCGTGTCCGGTGCAGGCGATCTGGGGCGCGCGCGACGCCTACGCGCACCCCACGCCGGAGCAGCGCGCGGCGCGCGTGCGTGCCGCGCGTCCCGACGCGCGCATCGACTTCGTGCCCGACGCCGGGCATTGGACCCAATACGAACGGCCGGATGCAGTGGTCCGGCTGCTGCTCGACTTTCACGCGCCGCGAGCGGCGCAAGCGGAGACGCCATGAAATACGAAACGATCGCGGTCGAACAGGACGGCGCCAGCCTCGTCGTGACGCTGCGGCGGCCGGAGCGCCGGAACGCCGTGAGCACCGTCGTGATGGGCGAGATCATCGCGGCCGCCGAAGCGGCGGATGCGGACCCGTCCGTGCGCGCGGTCATTCTCACCGGCGGCACCGAGTACTTTTCCGCGGGTGCTGACCTCAACGACGCGCTCGCGATCTCCTCGCCTGCCGAGGGCGTGGCGTACTTCAGGAAGTGGCACCGGCTGTGCAGCACGCTCGAGGAACTGGGCAAGCCGGTCATCGCCGCCGTCGAGGGATTCTGCATGACCGGCGGGTGCGAACTGGCGCTGGCGTGCGACCTGCGCGTGGCGGGTGCGGGCGCATCGTTCGCCGTCACGAGCTCCAAGATCGGCACCGTCGCCGGCGCCGGCGGCACGCAGCGGCTGCCGCGCATCGTCGGCCCGGCCAAGGCGCTGGAGATCATGTTCTCGGGCGATCCCATCGACGCCGAGGAGGCGTACCGGATCGGCCTCGTGAACCGGCTCGTCGCCAAGGGCGGCGCCCTGGCGGAGGCGAAGTCGATGGTGAAGGTCTACGAGAACCGCGCGCCGATCTCGCTCGCGTGGATCAAGCGCAGCGTGCATCGCGGCATGCAGATGGACCTGGCATCGGGCATCGAGTTCGAGACGTTCCTGGTGTCGACGATCTACCAGACCGCCGATCGCAAGGAAGGCATCTCCGCCTTTCTCGAAAAGCGCCAGGCGAAGTTCTCCGGCAAGTGAACGGTCCGGCCCATTCCGCGGAGAGCACGACGGGCAAGCCGTCGGCGCTGCCGCTCGCCGGCCTCCGCGTCGTCGACTTCACGCGGCTGCTGCCGGGGCCGTGGTGCACCCAGCTGCTGGCCGACATGGGTGCGGACGTCATCAAGGTGGAGGCGCCGGGCGTGGGCGATCCCAGCCGCCACAATCCGCCGCGGCAGCGCGAGCACAGCGCGTACTTCGCCAGCGTCAACCGCGGCAAGCGCAGCGTGGCGCTCGACCTGCGCGGCGCCGACGGCCGCGAGGCGGCGCAGCGCCTGATCGCGCGCGCCGACATCGTGATCGAGTCGTTCGCGGTCGGCGTGGCGGCGCGGCTGGCCATCGACTACGACAGCGCGCGCGCCCTCAAGCCCGACGTCATCTATTGCTCGATCACGGGGTTCGGCCAGGACGGTCCGCTGGCGGACTCGCCCGGCCACGACCTCGTCGTGCAGGCGACCACCGGCGTGCTGGGCATCACCGGACACGGCGGCATGCCCGCGTTCCAGGCGGCGGACTACGCGGGCGGCGCGTTCGGCGTCATCGCGATCCTCGCCGCGCTGCAGCGGCGGCATGCGACGGGCGAAGGCGCGCGGCTCGACATCGCGATGTTCGACGGGCTGTTCGCGATGTCGGAGATCGCGCTCCTGGGCGCGCTCGCGCGCGCGGGCGGCCAGTCGGGCAAGCCGATGCTCGAAGCGTGGGGACGCAATCCGCGCTATTGCATCTACCCGACCGCGGACCACCGCTTCGTCGCGGTGAGCCTGCTCGAGGCGCGGCTGTGGGCGCGCTTCTGCCAGGCGATCGGCCGCACGGACCTCGTGTTCGACGAGCGCCAGGACGAGCGGCACTCCGACCATGGCGAGCGCTCCGCGCATTATCGCGAGGCGATCGCCGGCTATTGCGCGAGCCGCACCGCCGCCGAGATCGACCACGCGATGCGCGCGCAGGACATTCCCGTGTCCGTCGTGCTGACGCCCGACGAGGCGCTGCGCAGCGACCACGCGCACGCGCGCGGCATGACCCATGTCGAGCAGGACCCGCACGATGGTACGGTCGTGCGCCTCGGCAATCCGCTGGCGCGCGCGGGGCTGGCCGCCGCGGCGGGCCACCGGCCGCCGCCGCTGCTCGGCGAACATACGGCCGAAGTGCTCGCCGAACTGGGATTGCCGGCCACGACGCACAACGTCATGGAGTCGACGTCGTGAGCGGGGAGGCTCGCGCCAATCTCGACCGCGCCGCCGCGTTTGTCGCCGGGATCGGTGCGCGCACGCTGCCGGTCGACGTCGTCGACGCGGCGAAGAAGTGCCTGGCGGACTGGGTGGGCGTGGCGGTCGGCGCGCGCGATGAGCCCGCGGCCCGCGCGGTGCGCGCGACCGTCGCCGGCTGGCGGGCCGCAGGCGCGGCGCCGGTGCTGTTCGCGGAAGCAACGACCCCGTCGGCCGCCGCGCTCGCCAACGGCACGCTCGCGCATTGCCTCGATTTCGACGACACGCACGTCGGCTCCGTCGCGCACCTGGGCGGACCGTCGTGGGCGGCGGTGCTCGCGGTGGGCAGCGCGCGCGGCCGCGACGAACGTGCGCTGCTGCGCGCGTTCGTCGCGGCCTACGAAACGGGTGCGCGGCTGGGCGGACAGGGCTTCGGCGTTGCCGTCGACCATGCGGGCTGGCACTCCACGGGGGTGTTCGGGTGCCTCGCCGCGGCGGCCGGCGCGGCGGCGGCGATGCAGCTCGACGCGGCGGGTGTGGCGCGTGCGCTCGGCGCCGCCGCCACCCAGATCGGCGGCCTCACCGGATCGTTCGGCACGATGGCGAAGCCGTTCCACGCCGGCAAGGCCGCGTTCAACGGCGTGCTCTCGGCGGAATTGGCGGAGCACGGGTTCGTGCCCGCCTACGACCTGGTGGAGCCGGGTGGCGCGCTCGCGCGGGCGCTCGTGCAGGACGGCGCGCACGCGCTGCCGGTGGCCGACTTCGACGCCGGCTGGGAAGTGCTGCAGAACACGTTCAAGCCATATGCGTGCTGCCTGTTGACGCACGCGACGATCGACGCGGGTCGCGCGCTGGCGGGTGGTTGCGCCGGTCGCCCGATCGCGAAGGTGACGGCCATCGTGAATCCGCTCGCGATCCATCTGGCCGGCAAGGCAACTCCGACCACGCCGCTCGAAGGCAAGTTCAGCACGCAGTACTGCGCGGCGCTGGCGCTCAACGGATACGCGGCCACGCAAAGCGACTTCTCGGCGGAACGCGTCGCCGATCCGGTGCTGCGTGCGCTGCTGGCGCGCGTGACGCTGCAGGCGGACGCGGGCACTGCGGAGACGGCGGCCCGGATGCTCGTCGAGTTTGCCGACGGCGGTCGGACCGAGGCGACGGTGGCGCTCGCACGCGGCAATCCGGGCAATCCGCTGCGCTGGGACGACCTGCGCGACAAGTTCATGCCGCTCGCGGCACCCAGGCTGGGCGACGCGACGGCTGCGGAACTCTTCGCCTGCCTGCACGACTTCGAGCGTCCGGGCGCGCTCGCGGATCTGTGGCGCCTCACGCGCGGCAGCCCGGCGGGGGCAGGATGAATTTCGGATTGACCGAGGAGCAGCGCGCGTTCTGCGATGCGGTGCGCGCGTTCGCCGACCACCACCTGCGCGACGGCGCGCTCGCGCGTGCGCACGACGCCGAGTATCCGTGGGACATCGCCCGGCTGATGGCCGCGCAGGGTCTCCTCGGGATCACGATCGCCGAGTCCGATGGCGGGCAGGGCGGTACGCTGATGGACGCGGTGCTCGCCATCGAGACGATCGCGGCCGCATGTCCGCGCTCCGCCGACGTGGTTCAGGCCGGCAACTTCGGCGCGATCCGCACGCTCGCGCAGTACGCGAACGCCGAGCAGAAGGCGCGGCTGCTGCGCCCGCTGCTCGACGCGCAGCGCCTGATCGCCGTCGCGATGACCGAGCCCGACGCCGGCAGCGCGGTGACCGAGCTGCGCACGACGGCCACCCCGGATGGCGACGGCTATCGCATCAACGGCAGCAAGATCTTCACGACGCACGGCCGCCACGCCGACCTCTTCCTCGCGTACGTGCGCTTCGGTCCCGGCGTGAACGGCATCGGCTCGGTGATCATCGAGCGCGGCGCGGAAGGCTTCACCACCGGCCAGCCGGCGCGGTTCCTGTCCGGCGAGGAATGGGTCCAGCTCTATTTCGAGAACGTCTACGTGCCGCCGGAGAACGTTCTGCTCACCTTCGGCGGCTTCAAGAAGCAGATCGCCGGCTTCAACGTCGAGCGTATCGGCAACACCGCGCGTTCGCTGGCGCTCGGCCGCTATGCGTTCGACGCGGCGCGCGAACATGCGCTGACGCGCCGCCAGTTCGGCCGGCTGCTGTGCGAATTCCAGGGCCTGCAGTGGAAGTTCGCCGACCTCAGGATGAAGCTCGACGCCGCGCAGCTCCTGCTCTACCGCGCGGCGACGAACGCCGACGCGGGCCTGCCGTCGGCGGCGGAGACGGCGATCGCCAAGGCGTACTGCAACCAGACCGGCTTCGATGCCGCGTCCGAGGCGATGCAGGTCCTGGGCGGCCTCGGCTACAGCGAGGAATCGCTGGTCGAGTACTGTTTCCGGCGCACCCGCGGCTGGATGATCGCCGGCGGCTCGGTCGAGATCATGAAGAACCGGATCGCCGAGGACGTGTTCGGGCGCAGCTTTCCGCAGCGAGCCCCCGAAGCGCCGAAATGAACGCGGACACGAGCGTCGGCGGCGACGGTGCGGTGGCTGCGCGCCTCGCGCAGGCGTTGCTCGCGCCACGCGCCGTGGCGCTGGTCGGCGCATCGGGCGATTCCGCGAAGAACACCGCGCGCCCGCAGCGCTACCTGCGCCAGCACGGCTACCAGGGGCGCATCGTCCCCATCAATCCGACGCGGACGGAGCTCTTCGGCGAGCGCGCATGGCCGGATATCGCCGCGGCGCCCGGGCCCATCGATCATGCGTTCGTGATGGTCCCCTCGGCCGACGTGGAGAACGTCGTCGCCGCGTGCGCGGCACGCGGCGTGCCGCTCATCACGATCTACAGCGACGGCTTCGCCGAGGCGGGACCGGACGGCGCGGCCCGGCAGCGGCGCATCGTCGACCTCGCGCGGGCCGGCGGGTCGCGCGTGATCGGCCCCAACTCCATCGGCACGATCGTGCCGCCCCGCGGCGTTGCGTTGACGGTGAATGCGGTGCTCGACATGCCGCAGATCACGGCCGGGCGCCTCGGGCTGGTCTCGCAAAGCGGCAGCCTGATCGGCGCGATCCTCTCCCGCGGCGAAGCCCGGGGCATCGGCTTCTCCGCGCTGGTGTCCATCGGCAACGAGGGCGACCTGTGCGTCGGCGACGTGGCCGACCTTCTGGTCGACGACGACCACACGGACGCGATCCTGCTGTTCCTCGAGACGATCCGCGAGGCGCCGCGGCTGGCCCGCGCCTGCCGTCGCGCCGCGCGCGCGGGCAAGCCCGTGATCGCATACGTGCTCGGTCAATCCGAACTCGGCCGCGAGCTCGCGGCCACGCACACCGGCGCGCTCGCGGGAAGCGCCGACGCGATGGCCGCCTGGCTCGACGCGCAGGGCGTCGTGCGCGTCGACCAGTTCGAGACGCTGCTCGAGATCCCGCCCCTGCTGCGCCAGGCGCGGCCGCCGGGCGCGCGCCGGGTCGCGGTGGTCACGACGACGGGCGGCGGCGCCGCGATGGTGGTCGATCGCATCGGCAGCGCCGACGTGCGCGTGGTGGGACCGCCCCCTGAAGTCATTGCGCAACTGGCGGCGCAGGGAATCCGCATCGGCGCCGGTCCGGTCACCGATCTGACGCTCGCCGGCACCCGGCGCGAGGTCTACGCGGCCGTGCTCGACGCGTATCTTGCGTCGGATCACTGCGATACCGTGCTCGCGGTCGCGGGGTCGTCGGCGCAGTTCCATCCGCAGCACGCAGTGGAGCCGATCGTCGCCGCCGACCGGCGCGGCAAGCGCCTGCTGGCGTTCGCGGCACCGCAGGCGGATGCCGCGCTGGCGCTCTTCGCGCGCGCCGGCGTGCCCGCGTTTCGTACGCCGGAAGCCTGCGCCGACGCGCTGCGGGCGCTCGCGCGCTGGCGCGAGCCGCAGGAGCCTGCACTGCCGGCGGGCGACGAAATCGCCGCCGTCGCCGCCGCGTCCGCGCTCGTCGCGCAGTACGAGCGCGGATCGCTCGACGAGGCGCAATCGCGTTCGGTGTTCGCGACGCTCGGCGTGCCGCAGGGCGACTGGCGCGTCATCGTCGATGCCGCGGACCGCGACCCGCTGCCGGTACCGGCCGCGGTCAAGGTGCTGTCGCCCGACATCCTGCACAAGTCCGATGTCGGCAGCGTCCGGCTGGGCTGCGCCACGCAGGCGGAAGCGCGCACCGCGTTCGTGGAGGTCCTCGAGTGCGCGCGCCGCGCCATGCCGGAGGCGCGCCTGCGCGGCGCCATCGTGCAGCGAATGGAAGCCGGGCTGGGGGAGGTCATCCTCGGCTTCCGCCACGATCCGCAGACCGGGCCGACCATCGTCGTCGGCGCGGGGGGCACGCTCGCCGAGGTCTATCGCGACGTCGTCGTGCGCCCGGCACCGGTCTCGCTCGACGAAGCCACGCGCATGGTGGCCGCGGTGCGCGGACTCGCGCCGCTGCGCGGCTACCGGGGCGCGGCCGCCGGCGACCTCCCCGCGCTGTGTCGCGCGGTTCGGCAATTCTCGCTGCTCGCGTGCATCGACGGCGTCCCGATCGCGGACGCCGAGATCAATCCGTTGCTGGTACGCGCGGCGGGTGCGGGGGTCGTCGCACTCGACGCCGTGCTGGTGACGGCGAGGTCGTCGCCATGAGTCGGGCGCGCGTGCCGGCAGTTTCCGCGACGACCGTCGTCGGCGCGACCGCGCGGCTTGCCGCACTCGCGGCGGGCGACTTTCCGGCCGGGGACACACCCGCGGCACGCAACGCCGCGCGCCGGCACCTGATGGACACGACCGGGGCCGTCGTCGCCGGCATGCGCCAGCCGCTGACGCAGCGTGCGGCACGGGTGCACCGCACGCTGATCGCGGCCGGCAGCGTGTGCGTCCCCGGCGAGACGCAAGGTTGGGATGCGTTGACCGCCGCCTACCTGATGGGGGCTGCGGCGCACGGGCTCGAACTCGACGACGGCTATACGCAGGGGTCCGTGCATCCGGGCGTCACCGTCGTGCCGGCGCTGCTCGCGGCGGCGCAGTTGCGTCGCGTCACCGGTGCGCGCGTGCTGACGGCCGTCGCGGTCGGCTACGAGGTGGTGGCGCAGCTGGCGCGCGGCGTGCATCCGGCCTCGCGGCGGCGCGGCTTCCACAACACGGCGATCGTCGGGACCGGTCGCGGTGGCGGCCGCGGTCGGTGCGCTGTACGGTTTCGACGCCGCCACGATCGAGCATGCGATGGGCCTGGCCGCCAGCAGCGCGTCGGGGCTCTTCGCGTTCCTGCACTCCGGCGGCGACACCAAGCGCCTGCACGCCGGCCACGCGGCGCGCGAGGGACTGCTGGCCGCGCTGCTCGCGGAGGACGGAATGCGTGGACCAGCGGGTGTGCTCGAGAGTCGCGACGGCTTCGTGCAGGCGTTCGGCGATCCGTCCGCATCGCCGCTGCTGCAGCCGGCCAGCATCGGCGAGCCCGCGGCGGTCACGCAGTGCTACATCAAGCCGTGGGCGTGCTGCCGGCACATCCATCCGGCGCTGGACGGGCTGTTCGCCATCGTGCGCGAGACGGGACTGCGGGCCGCGGACGTCGCGCGGATCGACGTCGCAACCTATGCGATCGCCGCGATGCATGGGCAGACCGGCTGGTCGGACCTGCTGTCGGCCCAGATGAGCTATCCGTTCGCGCTGGCGGTGGCGCTCGCGCGCGGCCACGCCGACCTCGCCGACTTCGACGATGCGGCGCGCGCCGACGGCAACATCACGGGCATCTGTGCGCGCGTATCCGTGCAGGTCGACGCCGACTTCGACGCGCGCTACCCGGCCGCGCGCATGGCGCGCATCCGGATCGCCGGCGCCGATGGCCGCGTGCACGAACGCGTCGTGGACGACGGCTACGGCTCGCCGGCGCAGCCGATGGACGATGCGGCGCTGGCGCACAAGTTCGAGGGCCTGGTGGCCCCGGTCGCCGGCATGGACCGCGCGCGCGAACTGCGCGCCGCCTTTGCCGCGCTCGACGCAGAACCCGACGCAGGCCGCCTCCTGCGGCTACTCGCCGTCTGACGCCGCGCGCTGCTCGCGCAGCCAGGGCGACCGGTAGCCGCGGATGTACTGCGGTGGATAGGCGACTTCCCCACCGAGCGTGGCCGCCGCGCGCCACGCCCAGTGCGGATCGCTCAGCATCCCGCGCGCGAATGCCGCGAAATCGCACTCCGCCCGACTCGATCGCCCGATTCACTTGCCGCGGATCGAACAGCATGCCCACGCCCATCGTCGGCAGTCCCGACGCCTTGCGCACCGCGGCGGCAAGCGGCAACTGGTGGCCTTCGCCCAGCGGGATCTGCTGCCTCAACGACATGCCGCCGCTCGACACCGTGAGGTAGTCGCAGCCGCGCGCGCGCAGCTGCCGCGCGAACTCGCAGGTCTCGTCGAGCGTCCAGCCGCCGTCGATCCAGTCGGTCGCGGACACGCGCACGCCGAGCGGCCGGTCGGCCGGCCACGCGGCGCGCACGGCGTCGAACACCTCGAGCGGGTAGCGCAGCCGATTCTCGAGGCTGCCGCCGTAGGCGTCGGTGCGGTCGTTGCACAACGGCGACAGGAACCCGTGCAGCAGGTAGCCATGCGCGATGTGCAGCTCGACCAGGTCGAACCCGAGGCGCGCGGCGCGCACCGCGCTGCCGGCGTGCGCGTCGCGGACCTCGGCCAGTCCCGCCGCGTCGAGCGCAGCGGGCGCGGGCCATCCGTCGTCGTACGGCAGCGCGGAGGGGCTGACGGTCTGCCACGCGCCCTGCTGCGCGGTCAGCGCGACGCCGCGGCCTTCCCATGGACGGTGCGCGGAACCCTTGCGGCCGGAATGCGACAGCTGGATGCCGAGTTTCGCGCCGCCATGGCGGCGGCAGAAGGCGACAACCCGTGCGAGCGCCGCCTCGTTGTCATCGGAATAGAGGCCGAGGCACGCGTGCGTGATGCGGCCGCGGCGCTCGACGTGCGTGGCCTCGACGATCACGAGGCCGGCGCCCGAGAGCGCGAACTGGCCCAGGTGCACGAGGTGCCAGTCGGTCGCGCAGCCGTCCACGGCGCTGTACTGGCACATCGGCGACACGACGATGCGATTGGGCAACTCGACGCCGCGCATTTGCAGCGGCTGGAGCAGTGCGGCGGTCATCGAGAATCTCCCGGCGGGCGTGAGGTTGCGGCTGCGGTGGGTTCGGCGCGCCACTCGAGCGCGCCGGAGACGGATGCGCCGATGGGCGTGCCGACCCGCGGCGGCGTCGCGGACAGCCGCATCGGCGACCCCAGCATCTCCCAGTCCGTGCCGCGGGCGTCGCGGCGCACGACGACGAGTTCGCGCGCCCGCGTTTGCGGGTCCGCGCAGGCGTCGGCGACGCTGGCCACGGGACCCGCCGGCGGTGGCACGGGCGCGGCGACGTTCCATCGCGTCTGCGTGAGCCACGCGCCGACGTCCTGCATCGCGATGTCGATGACCGCGCCCAGGCCGGTGCGCTCGCGCCGCTCGAGCGCCGCCACGATCGCGAGGAGGCCCACCTGGCCGCCGCCGATGTCGGCCGCGGAGATGCCCGACTTCATCGGCACGCCGTCCGCGCGCGTCGCGTCCATCATGCCGCACATCGCCTGCACGACCGTGTCGAACGCCGGGCGGCCGGCGTAGGCGCTCGTGATGCCGAAGCCGGAGATCGCGCAGTAGACGAGGCGCGGGTTCAGCGCGCGCAGGCGGTGCGGGTCGAAGCCCAACCCCGCGAGCGATCCCGGCTTCATGTTCTCGACGAGGACGTCGGCGTCGGCCAGCAGTCGCTCGAAGACCGCGAGGCCGGCGGCGCTGCGCAGGTCGAGCGCGAGGCTCCGCTTCTCGCCGTTGCTCATCACGAAGAAGTGGCTCGTGCCGTTGCGGTGCGGTGCCCACGCGCGCGCGCTGTCGCCGTCGGCGGGCTCGATCTTGATGACATCCGCGCCGAAGCTCGCGAGGTGGCGCGCCGCCAGCGGCGCGGTCGTGAACTGGCCGATCTCGATGACGCGCAGGCCGGCGAACGGCGGCTGCGGCGCGCGCGCTCGCGGATCGGCGGCGGGGCGCGGTGCCAGCGCATGCGCCGCCGCGCGGCCGGCGTCGGCCACCGGAATGGCCGGCACGGGCGCGGGCTCGTCGTCGAACCGGACCGGGGCGGTGGGCACGCGCACCGGGCGACCGGTCTGCGGGTCCACGAGCTCCGCGATCGAGCCGCGCAGCGCGAGATTGGGCTCGCCCGGCAACTGCTCCAGCGTGACGATCGGGCCGCACGGAATCCCGATGGCGAGCAGTTGCGCCACGAGCCCGTCGAGCGGCTGCTGCGCGACCCACCGGGCGACGAGCGCGTCGACTTCGGCCCGCTGCGCGAGCCGGTCGGCCAGCGTGGCGTAGCGCGGATCGTCGGGCAGCGCGGGGTCGATCAGCGCGGCGAGCTTCTTCCACTGCACGTCGTTGGCCGAGCAGACGAGCGCCCAGCCTCGGCGCGTTTCGTACGCGTTCCACGGCACGGCCATCGAGTGGCCATTGCCCAGGCGACGCGCCGGCTTGCCGGCGAAGTGCGCGGGCAGGAACGTGGACAGCGCGTTGAACGCCGTGTCGAACAGCGCCATGTCGATGCGCTGGCCGACGCCGTCGCGCCGCAGCACGCGCCAGGCGATCGCCGTCGCGGCGGCCGCGTAGATGCCGGTCGACATCTCGGCGACCGGGACCCCGATCGGCACGGCCGGCCGGTCGCCGAATCCGGTCGTGTCCATGACGCCGCTGCGCGCCTGGATCGCGAGCTCGCTCGCCGGCGTACCCGCCATCGGGCCGCTGGCGCCGAACGCCGTGATGTCGCACACGATGGGGCAGCGCGCCATCGCGTCCCGCACCGCCGGCGGCCAGGCGTCCGCGTCGCTGCTGGTCAGCACCGCGTCGCAGCGCGCGGCAAGCGCCGCGATCATCGCGATGTCGTCCGCGTTGTCCGGATCGCACAGCACGCTCTGGCGCGCGGCGGTCGCCAGCGCACGATCGATCCACTTGCCGTGCGTGCATGCGACGCGCGGCTCCGCGACCCACACATCGGCCCCGAGGTCGGCAAGCAGCCGGCCGCATGCGCCGACGCCCAGGCGGCTGCCCAGCTCCAGCACGCGCAGGCCGGCGAGCGCCTGCCCGGTCACTCGATGACCCGGAAGCGCGGGACGGCGATGCCGTCGGCGACGTGGTCGAACCATACGCGCACGCGACGGCCGACCAGGTCGGCGTCGATCCAGCGCTTGCCCGGGTCGTCGAGGTCGGAAAACATCCGGGGACCTTCGGGGAGTTGCACCATCACGACGCTGTACGGCAGCGTCGCGTTCCACGGCGCGCCGTAACCCTGATGGAACACGAGGTGCGAGAGCACGGTCGCCTCGCCGGACAGCGCGTGCCATTCGGCGCGCTCGTCGAGGCATGCCGTGCATACCGGACCGGGCGGGAAACGCAGATGGCCGCACGCGAGGCAACGCTGGACCGCGAGCGTGCCGCGTGCCGCGGCCTCCCAGAACGGGCGCGTGAGCGCCGTGGGCTCGGGGATGGGACGCAGGGCGGCGGGGTCGGTCATCCGGTCACCCGCGCTTCAGGATCATCGCGTTGGCGCAATTGAGCGCCATGCCGCGGCCGGTGACGAGGCACAGCTGCGCGTCCTGCACCTGCCGTGCGCCGCACGCGTGCCGCATCTGGCGCACGCCTTCGACGATGTGCAGCCAGCCCTCCATGTAGCTCTCCGAGAGATTGCCGCCCGCGGTGTTCACGGGCAACTCGCCACCCAGCCGGATGCGGCCGCCCTCGACGAAGCCCCCGGCCTCGCCCTCGCCGCAGAATCCTGCGTGCTCGAGCCAGAGCAGCACCGAGATCGTGAAGTTGTCGTACAACTGCGCGACGTCGATGTCGGCGGGCTTGACGCCGGCCATGCCGAACGCGGCTGCCAGCGCGTCGCGCTGGTGCGGCACGTACCACCAGTCGTCGCGCTCGAGGTTGCGCGTCGTGTACGCCTGGCCCATGCCCGATATCAGCACAGGGGGTGCTGCCAGGTCGCGTGCGCGCTCGGCGGACGTGACGATGACGCACACGCCGCCGTCCGAGATGAGGCAGCAGTCGAGCAGCCGCAGCGGGCGCACGATGAAACGCGACGCCTGGTGGTCGTCGAGCGTGATCGGCGCGCGCATCACCGCGTGCGGATTGAGCGATGCATGATGGCGGCACGCGACCGCCACCTCGCCCAGTTGCCGGCTGGTGGTGCCGTACTTGTGCATGTGCCGGTCGGCCGCCAGCGCGCTGTTGGCGGCGGCGCCCATCATTCCCCACAGGTTCCACGGCATCTCGCCGCCGCTCGCGCGGTTGAAGCGCGAGCCGCCGGTCTTGGCCGTGTCGCCGAACACGCAGGCCACGGTGGTGGCGAGGCCGCCGGCGATCGCGAGTGCGGCCATCTGGACCAGCGCACCCGCGGTGCCGCCGCCCATCGTCAGCGAACCCGTGTAGCGCGGATCGATGCCCACCGCCTCGCCGAAGCGCAGGTAATGCAGGCTGCCCTCGGGCGAGGTGGTGCCCGGCATCGTCAGGAGCCCGTCGATGTCCTGTTTGCGCAGGCCCGCGTCGTCGAGCGCGTTGCGAAACGCCTCGACGGAGAGGTCGAGCGGCGTGCGTCCGGTGAGCTTGCCCTGCGGCGACGCCCCCACGCCCGCGATCGCGATGCGATCGGAGAGCGAGGGCCAGACCGGTTCGCCGGCGTGCATCAGGCGCCCTTGAAGTCGGGCGTGCGGCGCTCGCGGAAAGCGGCGCGCCCTTCGGCGCGGTCCGCGGTCGCGCGAATCTCGGTGAAGAGCGTGCGCTCCAGCGCGAGTCCCTGCGCCAGCGGCAGCGCGCGTCCTTCGCGCACGGCGCGCAGGATCGCCCGCACCGACAGCGGCGCGTTGGCCGCGATCGCCTGCGCGAGTTCGAGCGCCGCCGGCAGCAGATCGGCGCCCGGCACCACGCGCGATACGAGTCCCCACTGCAATGCCTCGGCGGCGGCGATGCGCTGCGCCGAGAGCGCCATCAGCAGCGCATGTCCTTCGCCGATCAATCGCGGCAGGCGCTGCGTGCCGCCGCTGCCCGGCATGCTGCCCAGCCGCGCCTCGGTGAGCCCGAAGGTCGCATGGTCGGCGGCAATGCGGATGTCGGCGAGCAGCGCGAGTTCGAGTCCGCCGCCGAGCGCATGACCATTGATCGCGGCGATGAGCGGCTTCGCGAGGCCAAGGTCGCGCACCAGCGGACGATCGGCGGCGTCCGCGCCGCCGGCCGGCGCGGCGGGTGCTGCACGCAGATCGGCGCCGGCGCAGAAGGACTTGTCCCCGGCGCCGGTGAGCACCGCCACGCGCGCGGCGGGATCGGCGTCGAACGCGACCAGCGCGCCCTCGAGCGCGTCACGCGCGGCGATCGACAGCGCGTTCGCGGACTGGGGCCGATTCAACGTCACGAGCGTGACCGCACCGCGCCGCTCGACTTCGATTTCCATCCGGGTCCTCGCGAAATTCCGCAGGCTGTTTCGGGTGCAGCCGTTGCATCCAAGTATACCGATGCCTCGCGTCTGGTGCTGAAGCGTGGTGCGCGTGCCGCCTGGTGGCATCGAACAGACGGCGTTCGCACCTGTGCGGCTTGGCATGGCATGGCTTGCCCGATCGACGAACCGCCGACGGGGACATGCCGCGGCACGGCCGACGGTCGTCGTCGTTTAGAATGCGCCACACCGCGCGGCCCCGCGGTCGGGCCCGCGGTCCGTCGCCGCCGCGCAATCGCACATTCGAAACATGCCCACAGCAACGTACCGCGCAATGGGGGGAGAGCTCCGCGGCGGACTCTCCAGTGCGGTCGTTTCACTGGGCATCCTGCTGCCGCTCGGCCTGCTCTCGTTCGCAGCGCTCGGACCGGCGGCGGGCCCGGTCGGCATCCAGGCCGCGTTCACGACGGCGATCGTCGGTGGCCTTGTCGCCACCCTGGTCGGCGGCGTGGACGTCCCGGGCAGCGGTCCCAAGAGTTCGACGTCGGTCATCTTCGCGGGGTTCGTCGCCGTCCTGGCGAGCGATCCGCGCATCGCCACGCCGCGCGGCATCGATGTCGAGACGCTGCTGCTGCTGACGTCGCTGTGCGTCGCGATCGCCGGATTGCTGCAGGTGCTCTTCGCGCTGCTGCGCTTCGGCTCGCTCGTGAGCTTCGTGCCGCTGCCGGTGGTGGCGGGCTTCATGGACGGCCTCGCGCTGATCATCGCGATCGCGCAGTTCGAGACCTTCATGGGACTCCCGCACGGCGCCGGTCTCGCCGAACTCGCCAGCGGGTTCGGGCGGATGCAGGTCGGCGGCTTCGCGCTGGGCATCGCGACGGTTGTATTGTGCTGGCTCGTCGCGCACCGGTGGCCGCGGTTGCCGTGGGCGCTGATCGGGATCGTGGCCGGAACCGCGGTGTACGCGGTCGTGACGCGGATCTGGCCCGGCGTCGCGCTGGGCCCGCTGCTCGGCGTGTCGTCGCTCGAGTTCCCGATGCCGCTCGCGTTTGCGACGCTGGGTTCGCCCAAGGTGGCGCCGATCCTGCAGGCGCACATGCCGCACCTGCTCACGACCGCCGCCGTGATCGCGCTCATCGGTTCGATGGATGCGCTGCTCTCGGCGGTGGCGGTCGACGCGCGGCTCGATACGCGGCACGACTCGAACCGCCTGCTGCTGGGGCAGGGGCTCGCCAATCTCGCGTGCGCGGCGCTGGGGGGCTTGCCGCTCGCGACGTCGTCGGCCATCCAGCTCGCCAACCACCGGGCGGGGGGCCGGGGCCGTGTGTCCGGCGTCGCCTGCGCGCTCGTGCTGCTCGGCGTGTTGCTGGCCGGCGGGCGCACGCTCGGGCTGGTGCCGGTCACCGTGATCGCGGGGGTGATGCTGGTCGTGGCCTTCGGGATGTTCGACCAGTGGAGCCGCGCACCGTGGCGGCAACTGCGCGCCGGCGGCCGCGATCGCGATGCGCTGTGGAGCCTGTCGATCGTCGTGGTGGTCTGCGCGATCACCGTGGTGTTCGGCTTCGTCCCGGCGATCGCCGTCGGCGTGCTGCTCTCCCTCGTGCTGTTCGTGGCGGCGCTCAATCGCTCGCTCGTACGCAGCGTCGCGACCGGCGAATCGCGCGGGTCGCGCCGGATCTACGATCCGGTCCGGGCGCAGCTGCTGCGCGAGCACGGTGCGCGGATCCGCGTGGTCGAGCTCGAGGGCGCGATTTTCTTCGGCACCGCGCTGCGGCTGCGCTCCGAGATGGAAGCGCTGGCCGCCGGCTCGCGCTTCTTCGTACTCGACGTCCGCCGCGTGACGATGATCGATGCGTCGGGGGCCCATGCGCTCGACCGGCTCGCGGGGCGCCTCGAGCGCGCCGGCTCGCAGCTGGTGCTCGCGGGGCTCGTCGAGGGCCAGCGCCACGCGCGCACGCTGCGCGCGTACGGCGCGTTCGGGCACGAGGACGGACGCCACTGGTATCCGGACGTCGACCGCGCGCTCGAGGCGGCCGAGCGCACCGTGCTCGACGAGGCGGGCGCGCAAATGCCCTGCGACGAGCTGCCGCTCGAGCGCCTCGCGCTGCTCGAAGGGATCGACGCGGACCAGCGCGAGCGGCTGCGGCCGCTGCTGACGCGCGCCGAGCTCGCGGCGCACGAGGTGCTCTTCCGGCGCGGCGAACCGGGCGACCGGCTCTATGTGCTCGCCCGCGGTTCGATCAGCATTCTCGCGAGCGTCGACGAGGGCGTGGCGTCCGCGCACCGCCTCGCGAGCTTCGGCCCCGGGGTCGTGTTCGGCGAGACCGCGATGCTCGACGGCCGCGGGCGCAGCGCCGCCGCCGCCGCCGACGAGCCTTCGGTCCTCTACGTGCTGACGCGCGCGGACTTCGACGCGCTGCAGGCGCGCGATCCTGCGCTCGCCAACCTCGTGCTGCTCAACATCGCGCGCGAACTCTCGGCGCGTCTGCGCTTCGCAACGGCCACCATCCAGGCGGCCGACCGCTAGCGGTCAGGCGTCGAGGCGCTGGCGGATTGGCGCGTACGGCTGCGCGATGGCCCCAACCGTCGTCCCCGCGAAGGCGGGGACCCAGCGGCGTTGTGCGAGGGAGTTCAGGCGCGGACTCGACGTCCCGGGGTCCCCGCCTTCGCGGGGACGACGACCCCTGGCACGCGCTGGCGGCACTCGCATCGGGGACCATGCGACGACACTCGACCGCGACCCGCGCCGCAATCCTTCGGTGAGCGGGGGGTCGCTTCAATCAAGGAATGACTTCGTCGCGCGCCTGCAGCTGCGTTCGCTGGTTCCCGCTCTTTTCCGCGAGCAGGCGCACCTGCGCGGCTTCGATCGCGCGCAGCAGGTCGTGCGCCTCGAGGAGCCGCGGCGCGCTGACGTAGCTCGCGCCGGCGGCATAGAGCGGCTCGATCTCGGACAGCCGCTCCGCGTGCACGATGATCTGCGCGGTGGGGTTGATCTCGCGCAGTTGCACGACGAGCCGCAGGTTGCTCGTGCCCTTCAGCACGGTGTCGGGCAGCGAGCAGACGATGACGGTCGCCTCCGCCAGGCCGGCGTGCAGCAGCGTGTCGCGCTGGCCGATGTCGCCGTAGATCACGTCGACGCCGCGTTGCCGCAAGCGCTCGCCCACTTCGGGATTGAAGTCGATCACGCAGAGGTCGGACAGGAGCTGCGGCTTGTGCCGCACGATCTCGTCGAGCAGCGAGCTTGCGGTCTGGTAGAACCCGAGCACGAAGACGCGCCGCCGATGCGCGGGCGCGGGCTCCATCGCTTCGGTCGCGGGAAGGTCCGGCAGTCCGACCTTGCGCAGCGACGGCGACAGCGCGCGCAGGATGTCGTCGTTGCGTCCGATCGCATAGCTGCTGGCGATCGCGAGGAACGCGAACGCGAACGCGACGACGCCGATGGCCTCCTCCGACACGTCGCCGCTCGCCTTGCCGAGCGCCAGCAGCACGAGCGAGAGCTCGCTGATCTGCGCCAAGTTCACCGCGGGAAGCAGGCTCGTGCGGTGGCCGAGGCGCATCGCGTGGAGCGGCGGAAACACGGTGATGAAGCGGCTCGCGATGACGAACGCGCTGACCGAGAGCATCCATACGAGCATGCTCTGCGTGGGCATCGGGATGCTCATGCCGAGGCCGACGAAGAACAGCGTGACGAAGAAGTCGCGCAGCGTGGTGACCTTCGCGATCACGTCGAGCGTGTAGGGGAACGTCGACAGCATCACGCCCGCGATGAGCGCGCCCATTTCCGGCGACAGGCCCAGGTACCCCGCGAAGCCCGCCAGCGTGAAGCACCACGCGAGCGCGCCGACGAGCACCAGCTCCGGCTGGCGCGCGACGAACCGGAACGCCGCGGGCAGCACGAAGCGGCTGACCGCATAGCCCACGCCGACCAGCAGCGCGACCTTGAGCGTGGCCATGCCGAACGCGCCGAACGCCGGGTGCTTCAAGTCCGGCTGGATCGCGAGGAACACGATGACGAAGAGATCCTGCAGCACGAGCACGCCGAGCGTCACGCGGCCGGCCAGCGTGTCGAGCTCGCGCTTGTCGTAGAGGATCTTCACGATGATGACCGTGCTCGACAGCGCTGCCGCCACGGCGAGGTAGAGCGCCTCGAGCCAGTCGTGCGCGAGCCCGGCGAACCCGAAGAACAGGAGGCCGAGTGCCACGCAGCCGGCGATCTGCGCCACCGCCGTCACCGAGATGATGCGGCCCGCCTTCAACATGCGCCGCAGGTCCATCTCGAGCCCGATCATGAACAGCAGCAGCGACAGGCCGATGTGCGAGATCGTCTGGATGCTGGCGGCATCGGTGACCCAGCGGAGTCCGTGCGGGCCGATCGCGAAGCCGGCGAGCAGGTACGCGAGGATCAGCGGTTGCCGCAGTGCCTGGCAGGCGACCGCGGTCACCCACGCCGCGATGATGCAGGTGGCGATGTCGGTGACGAGGTTGTGTTCCACGGGGGGATCTTCGGGGTCAGGCGGGCGCTACGCCTGCGAATTTAGCATCTCGCCCTCGCGCCGCCCGCTCGGAGTTGCACTTGCATGCAAGCACACCGCGCGTGTCTCAAGTGCGCGGGGTCGCCTGCGCGAAGCCATGCAGCGGGCAGCGGCGCCGCCGTAGATCGGGAAAAGGGGTGCCCGCAACCGGGTGCCCGGACCGGGGCGGGGGTGATGGGGCGTTGGGCGCGGCGGCGCGTTGGAGCAACCGATGAACGGCCGGAGCTACCGGTACGAATCGGCACTGGCATCCAGGAACTGATTGGGTTTTGAAATATGTAGCATACAAAACGGTCTGCTGATCGATCCTCGCGTGGCGTTGCGCGTGGCCGTAAACAAGGGACTTCCGCAATGTTGTCGTGCCGCGGCAGCGCCTTTCTGAAGTGGGAAGACGTCGCTGTTCGACCGTAGTTTGTAGCGAACATCTATAGGCGTGCGGTAGCGCACCTAGGGTCGGGAGTCGAGCGCCCCGGCCGTCTGAGCGCCGCGCTTGGCGGCAATTGCGAACAAGCGAACTTGTACAGAGCGAAAAATCACATTGCGAATGGCGTTCGAGCGACTATCATCTCGACCCTACTGGGACCAAGAAGCCGCGCCCTCGGTACCACCGGGGAAAAGACGTGGCAGGAACGCGGCCACAATTCCGGAGGCAGCGTCGAGACAACCGGGGATCAAACGATCATGAAGACGATGCAAACGAAGCTTCTTGGATGGCTGACCGCTGGATTGCTTTTCGCAAGTCTGGGGCTGTTCGCAGGCTCGGCCAGCGCGGCGAAGATCTACACGATGGTCGTGCAGTCAACGACGCCCGGCACGATCGCGGTCACGTTCCACAACGTGACGCCGGAGAACAACTCCACGATCAACTCGTTCGTCATCAATAAGCCGTACGCGGGCGCATTGTTGTCACCGCTGTCGTCCTCGGCGCCGGCTACCGTCGTTTCCGACGGCAATGGAAATATAAGGGTCAACGGCTTCGACGGCCTCAAGTCGGCCAACCGGAACCCGAACACGATTACGATCAACCTCAACGTCAACTGGGGTACGCAGGGTCCGCCCACGTGCGGCACGGCGATCAACTTCACTTCGATCGCCTACACCGGAAATTTCTCGAGCACGACGTTCCAGCTCGTCGACGCCACCAACCAGAACTCGAACATCTCGAGTGTTCCCCTGTCGAGCAATTGCTTTACGCTGAGCGGACTGCCCGGGACACTCAAGGCCGGCACGAGCGGCAAGCAATACACGGCGTTGCTCACCAATCTCAATGGTTCCGGCGGTGCGTCGATCTCGTCGGTGTCGATCGGCGGGACGACCGGCGTCACCGCGACGACTGCCGCGATTTCTCCGGCGCTGGCACCCGGACAAGCAACGTCCGTCATCGTCACCGTCGCCACCGCTTGCGGAACAGCCGGCGGGAGCTGGAGCGCGTCGGGCGCGGGCCCGGGACCCACCACTTTCGCGGGCACGGTGTCCGCATCGGCGACGTTCGGTGTGGATCGCTTGCACGCTGACCTTCAACCCAGGACCGCCGGACGCCGTCGGCTTGAACGTGGCGATTGCGCCGGCCATGGTTATCTTCGCCAAGGACGGCGACGGCAACCCGTTGGCATGGAACGGTGTCGTGACCTGGGGCCTGCTTCCCCAAGCCGGCGCGGGCGCGGGCAGCGTGAGCGGCGATCCCACCCCCACGTGCGTGAATCCGCTCACTGGCGGCACCTGCTCCGCGTACTCGTACGACAGCGTGAAGATCACGGACGGCACGATCGGCGGCAGCTACAAGCTTACGGCGACCGCGTCCATCGGCGCGGCTGCCGGACCGACGGTTGCGACGTCGGCGACCGCATTCACGCTGTGGGGCGGCATTCTCGGTTGTGATGCAGCCACCAGGAAGGCGGGCGACCTCGATACTTCGGCGCTGAAGTCCTATGCGCTGGCGTCGGATGTGGGCAAGTGGGGACTGACGCGCGGGTCGAATAAGGAGAACGCGGGATGCGTGGCCGTGCCTTACACGTTCGTTCTCGACATCCTGTCCTCGCCCCAGAAGGCCAGCTTCATCGTGCCCGACCCGCAGGATCCGCCGTTCCAGAAGGTCGCGGTCGAATATGTCGTGGTGTGGGGACGTGTCGCGGTCGACTCCACCGGCGATGACGCGCTCTGGACCACGAAGCGGCCGCTGCTGTCTTGGGGAACGCCTGCGATCCCGGTGGACGGAACCAACGACTTCGTCCCGGCGCTGGCGTGCGTGAAGGACCCGGTCGACCCGATCGAGTACCCCAACGGATTCGCGTCGGTGCTGCAGGCCGATCTGGACGCGCTGCTGCCGGTCATCCCGAGCGTGCCGCCGTTCAGCACGCCGCAATCCACGACGTGCCCCAACTGCATTTTCGGCAACTCGCAGTATCCCCAGTATCAGCCTGGCCAGAAGGCCAAGATGTGCGTCGCGCAGCAGGGCTGGACGTCGGCCGGCAAGCCGACCACCGGCCCCAACGCCGGCAAGACCGTGCTCCAGTACTGGCACAAGGTGATCGACCAGGCCGACGGCTTCATGTCGCTCGACAACTGACCCGCAAGCAGCACCGCACCAACGGAAAACGGCCCCTCGGGGCCGTTTTTCATCGGGGTGCTTCCGTCGCTACGAACGGGTCGGGGCCGGTATCGGAGGCAGCGCGCGAATCGTGAGCCGCGCAACGAGGTCGTCGAACTCGGCGACCAGCGTGGGCGAAGGCGCGATGCCCGCCCGTCGATGCAGCTCGAGCAGCGAGTTGAGCGCCAGCATGGTTTCCTGCAGGTCCTTGCGCGACCGTGCCGCCGCGAGGCTTGCGTCGAGCGCCTGCCGCGCGCCTGCGTAGTCCCCGCCGTGCATCAGCGCGTGGCCGTGGACCCGTTCGAGCAGCACCAGCGGTTTCGCCCCGGCCTTCGAGGCGCGCGCGCGGTCGAGCGCATCGCCGACGGTGGCGAGCGCCGCCTGCGTGTCGCCCGCGAACAGCTGGCACTCGGCGATCCGCCCGTCCACGTCGAGAACCTCCTCCTCGCGCTTCACGCCGACGAACAGCGTGCGCGCCTCCTGCAGGCGCGCAAGCGCCTCGTCGATGCGCCCCGCCCGCAGCGACACGCGGCCCAGCAGCCACAGGCATCCGCCGAGGAGATAGCGGTAGCGGGATGCGCGCCACAGCGGCAACGTCTCCAGCAGCAGCGCCTGCGCTTCGGCGAGTTCGCCGCGATCGGAGAGGATCTCGGCGAGGTTCATGTTCGCGAGCGCCGCGTCGATCGTGTTGCCGAGCTTCTCTGAATCCGTGCGCCCGCGCTCGTAGTACGAGAGCGCCTCGTCCCAGCGCCCCTCCCATTGGCAGATGACGCCGAGGTTCGACAGCAGGGCCGCCTGCCGGCGCAGGTTGCCGGACCGGCGATAGGCCTCCAGCGCGCGCTGCAGATACGGTTCCGCGCCGTCTCTTCCCAGCACGCCGTAAGCCCATCCCATCACGAAGCACGAGGCGCCGAGCGCCTCGGCATCGTCGGCCGATTCGGCCTCGCGGATCGCGCGATCGGCCCAGCGAACCGCGTCGGCCGTACGACCCTCGGCCTGCAGGATCGTCGCGTACCACGCGCTGGAACGCGCGACCTGCCGCGCCGGCTCCGCGCCCGGCAAGCCTTCGACGGCCTTGCCGGCACGCGCCGCCCAGCGCAGCGCCTGCGGGTACTTCCCGATCTTTTCCTCGAGCTTCGACCGCTTCAGCAGCAATTCCGATTCGAGCAGCGGCTTGCCGGAGACGAGGCGCCTTGCCGATGCGTAGGCGTCGGAGGCCTTCGGAAACTCGCCGGACCGATACCAGCAGTCGCCGAGCTCTTCCTGCACGGCGGCCACATCCGCGCTCGGCAGTTCCGAGAGGCGCCGGGCCGCCTCGAGCGCGCGCGTGAGCATCCGCGCGGCTTCGACGTAGGCATACGCGCCTTCCGCGTGCTTCGCTGCGATCGTCGCGTAGCGCCATGCCGACTGGTGCTCGCCGGCGACGAGAAAGTGCAGCGAGAGGATGTCCGCTGCCTCCTCCGGGCGTTCCACCTCGCGCTCCATTTGGAGCGCGACGGCGCCGTGCAATTGCCGCCGCAACTTGTACGGCAATCCTTCGTACGCCGCATCGCGCAACAATGAACGCCGAAAACGAAGGTAGCCGTCGCCTTCCTCCTCGAAGAGTTCGGCGAGTCGCCGCCACGTGCCCGGATCGGGCGGTGTCCCGGCACGGTCGGTGTCGAGCCACGCGAGCATCCGCGGATGGAACGTGAGGCCCAGCACCGCCGCACGGCGGACGAGGGCCCGATCCTCGGGGAGCAATGCGTCGATCCGCGCCATCGTGGCCGCCTCGGCGGACGCGGGCAGACCTTCGGTCCCGCCCGAATCGATCGCCGCGCGCAGCAGGTCGCGGAGGAACTGCGGATTGCCTCCCGATCGCTGCGCAATGACCTCGAGCACGTGCGCCGGCAATGGATGCTGCTCGGCGGCAATCCGGGTCATGCGCAGCGCATCGGCGGCGGCGAGCGGCGCGAGGTCGATGTGGGTCACGGATGCCACTGCAGGTGCCGTGAATCCGCCGGCACTCGGGCGGCGAGCCACCCCCACGATCCACGGGCGCGTTGCCACGGCCTGTGCAAAGTACGCAAGCAGGTCCGCCGACGCCACGTCGATGTGATGCGCGTTCTCGATCTGCACCAATGCCGGGCCATCGAGCATCGCTGCCAGGAATTCGACGACCGTTGCGTGCAGCTTCGGCCGGCGGTTCTTCTCGTCCAGCATGTCCACTTCGGGTGTGGATGCGCCTTCCACGCCGAACGCAATCGCGAGCAACGGATGCCACGGCAGCAATTGGGGGGTCCGTGCGGCGACGACCTCCCGCAAGCGCATCGATACGGCGTCGCCGGTTGCATCACGTCCCAGATCCAGCATCTCGCGCAGCAGTTCCTGCCACACGGCGTAGGGCGTTGCGGCCGTGTAGGCCTCGCAGACGGCGTGCAACGCGCGAAATCCCGAGGCCTCCTCGAGCAGCGCACCGAGCAGGCGCGACTTGCCGACGCCGGCCTCCCCGACGATCTCGACCATGCGGCCGGTACCCGCGCGCGCGGCGTCGAGCGCATCGCGCAGCACCTTGAGTTCCGCATCGCGGCCGATCAGCGGCAGCTGCTGCAGCGACACCTGCCGTGTGCGCGATCCGGTCGCGGGACCCACGCCCCACGCCTGGATCGGCTTCGCCTTGCCCTTCACCATGAAGGGCTCGAGGGCCGTCGTCGCGAACAGCGTGTTGGACCGGTCGAGCACGTCGGCCGTCGCGTAGATCTGCCTGGGGCCGGCCTTGGCCATCAGGCGCGCCGCCAGGTTCACGGCGTCGCCCATCACCGTGTACGTCCGGCGATAGAACGGGCCGATGTCGCCGGCGAAGATCGCGCCGCGATTGACCCCGATGCGGATGGGGACCGGCACGTCGGCGTCGATGATCGCGCGCAGCGCCAGCAGCATCCGTTCCTCGTCGTCGCCGGTGACGATCGGCGCGCCGGCAGTGAGGATCAGCTTGCCGCCGTCGACGTCGCCGTCCGACGCGAGCAGCGCGATGCCCTGCGCCTCGGTTGCGGCCTCGACCGCGGTGACCAGCCGATGCAGCGCTTCGGCGGTGGCGCCGGGCCCATGCTGCTCGATCATCGCGTCCGTGCCTTCGAAGCGGATGAACGCGATCGTGACGGGCCGGTGCTCGGGGGCGCCGCCGCCGCCGAGCACGTGCGCGCGAACGGAGGGCGACAGGCAGTGCGCCAGCGCTTCGTGCGGAACCGGCGGCCGCGGGATCAGCGGGACTTTCTCCTTGCCCGGAGGCTCGCGCTGCAGCAGCACGCCCGGGCCCTTGGCGGCGCCGAGGCACCGGGGCGGCAGCAGCGCGGCGGTCTCGGTGCTGATCAGGATCTCGCCGGCCTCGGCCACGTGTTCCATCGAAACGACGCGGCTCCACGCCGGTCCGGTCGGCAGCAGTTCGTGATGCGAGGTGCCCACCATGAAGAAATGGAAGCGGCCGGTGTGCACGCCCTGCGACATCCGCAGCGTGACTTTCGCGCCTGGCACGTCGATCCGGCCGACGTCGCGCAGCACGCGGCGCATCAGCACGGCGGCGCGGCACGCCCGCGCGACATGGCCTTCGTCCTGGAACCACAGCAGCAGCGCGTCGCCGCCGAACTTGAGGAGGCTCGCGCCGTTGTCGTACGCGACGGCGAGGATCGCCTCGAAGCAGGTGCCGATCACTTCGGTGATCTGTTCCGAGCCCTCGCGCCCCTTGCGCGCGAGGCGCTCCGAGAGCTTGGTGAAGCCGGATACGTCCGCGAACACGGCGGTACCGTCGCAGGTCCACGCGCGGCTACCGGCGTCGCCGGCGAGGTGCTGCTGCAGGATGCGTGGAACGTAGAGACCCGCGCGCGCGCCGTCCGACGGCGGTCCTTCGGAGTGTGCAGAGGGATGGGTGTCGTCGTGGGTGTTCATCGCGCAGGCGTGCTGGCGAGACCGATGCGGCGTGCGTGCCCGCCCGGGCAGCCGGACATCGACATTGTCATTTTCCCGGTCAGTCCGCCGCCCGCGCCAGCGGGACGACCGGCACCGACGAAGCGGAAGGCACGGCCCCGCGGCGCGGCCACGACGCGATCTGCGCGGTGGTGGCGTCGTAGCCGATCTCGATGATGGGCGCGTACCGGTCGAAGGCGAGGATGGCGAAGCCCTCCAGTGCCGGCTCGATCAGCAGGTCGGCGAGCTCCCGGAACGGCACCTGGCGCATGCGGTTCGCGCTGTTGATTTCGGTCGCGCGCATCACGCTGCCGATGATCAGCGGCGCGCGCATGCCCCCACTCATGATCCCGAAGCGGGCGAGCAGCGCGCGCCATCCGGAGATGCTGGGGCCGAAGCTGTAGTTCTTCTGCTTGTCCCGCGTGGGCATCGGGTTGATGCCGATCACGGTGCCGCCCTCGCACTGCGCGCGCATCACGTCGAGCGGCATGTTGTTCATCACGCAGCCGTCGACGAGCACCTCGCCGTCGTCGTCGAGCAACGGCGGAAAGATCGCGGGCAACGCGGTGCTGGCGCGCACGATCCGCCAGACCAGGCCCCGGCGCTGCACGACGGCGCGTGCGCGCGAGAGCCCGCTCGACACGCCGAAGCACGGTGTCCACAGGTCTTCGATCAGCAGGTCGCCGAAGAGTTTCCGGTAAAGCGCCGTGACCTTGCGGCCGACCATCAGCGCGACCACCGGCAGCGTGCGGTCGAGGAGCTTCTTCGGCGACGCGAACGTCTCGGCCAGTTCGCACATCACGGCGACCGGGATGCCGGCAGCGTACGCCGCGGAGATCAGCGCGCCGATGCTGGTGCCGCCGACCATGTCGATCTCGATGCCGGATTCCTCGAGGGCGCGCAGCGCGCCGATGTGCGCGAAACCGCGAGCGCCGCCGCCGCCCAGCACCAAACCGACCGCGCGGCCGCTGGCGCGCCGCGCGACGCGCCGCAGGTCGCGGTCGTTGCCGAGGCGGACGTGGTGATGCGTGACGACGCTCCGTTGCTCGAGCCACGCCAGCGTGCCGGTGGGGTGCTCGGTCGCGTCGGGATGGAGCAGCACCAGCTCGGCGCGCGTCTTGAGGCCCAGTTCGTGGAACGCGCGCTCGACCGGCCCCGGGGCCGCGTCCGCGCCCGCGCGGCCGACGATCAGCACGCGATCCGCGTGCATCAGGCAGCGCCGCGTCCACGGGCTCATCTGCTCGTCCGCGACGAACACCACCGCGGCGTGTCCGCTCTCCTGCGCGCCCAGCCACTGGTTGAGCGACTCGTGGACGACGTTGTCGTCGCCGCTCTGCGCGATGCCGGGCTTGGCCAGGAGGCGGTCGACTTCGCCGGCATCGAGCAGGCGGGTGCTGCCGAACGCGGCGAGCGTCTGCGCGAGCCGCTCGCCGAACCTGGCCAGCGGCACCTCCGGTCCGGCCGCGATCACCGCGAACGTGACGGGCCGGCTGGTGTCCTCCATGTGCCGTCGCGATGCGTGGCGCAAACGGGCCACGGCGCGGCGCGCAATCTCCATCATCGCGAGCGGATGCCGCACGAGCAGCGCGTCGTAGGCGGTCCGCGTCAGGCGCAGCAGGTAGGTGTCGCGCACCGCGTGCACGGTCGCGGCGCGCGGCTCGCCGGTCAGCAGCGCGATGTCGCCGATGGTTCCGCCGCGCCCGACCTCCTCGAGCACGCGCTCGCTGCCGTCGCCGTCGGCAACGGAGACGCGCAGGCGCCCGTGACTGACGAGGAACACGTCGTCGCCGGCGTCGCCTTCGGCGAACAGCCGCTCGCCGCTGCGCAGCTGTACCCACTCCAGCTGCGAGGCGATGTCGGCCAGCACGTCGCGCTCGAGCGCGCCGAACACTTCGGTCAGCAGGTGCGCGAGCTGGGTTCCGCGCATCCGCGGCACGATGCGGCGGAGGAACTCGTTGAGCGCTTCGGGATGCCGCAGCGCAAGCCGCTCGAAGTCCTCGCGCGACACGCGCGCGAGATCGGAGTCCTCGACGGCGAATACGGTCGCGGTGCGCGGCTGGCCCGTGAGGAGCGCCATCTCGCCGACCAGGCTGCCCGGTCCCACTTCATCGACCACCGTCGCCGTGCCGTTGGCGTGCTCGGCGCGGATGCCGAGGCGCCCGCGCAGGATCAGGTAGACGTCCCGGTCGGGGTCGCCCTGCCGCAGCAGCGTCGCGCCGCGGGCGAGCGCCGTCCGGTGCAGCACGGCGCGCAGGTCGGCGAAGGCGGCCGCGGTGAACGGATCGTCGAAGTGGTTGGCGACCAGCAGGCCTTCGAGGTCGGGCGGCAAGGGGGCGTCGTTCATGCTCGAAGGGCTCGATGGAGGGGGCGGATGGAGTGCGGGAAAGGCGCGGGCGAAGCTAGGCGGCGGGTGCGCGGTAACCCTCGGCGAGACGAAGTTCGAGCAGCCGCCGCAGGTTGTCGCGGGCGCGTGCTTCGTAGCGTTCCCGATACCAGTCGGTGGCGAAGAACACCGGGCGCCGCGCGAGCTGTTCGAGGAACGCCACCTGGCCCGCGTAATACTGCGCGTCGGACTGCTGCGCGAATTCGAGGCGCAGCAGGTCGCCGTTGTGCATGAACTGCTCCCACGGGGAGCCGAACCCGGCAAGGTCGATGTCCTCGATGAACCGGCGGTCGCTGGTGCGGGCGACGCTCACGTGGCGCGTCGCCAGGATGAGTCCGCACACGCGGCGGCGCAGCACCGGCGCCGCGCCGGCCGACAGCTGCAGAAACAGTTCCGCGCTGCGCCGCTCGTTGGTCGGGTCGCCCGGCATGTATTCGGCGTCGTGGAACCACAGCGCGAGTTCGACCGCGTCGGGATCGGCGAGCAACGCCGCGACGATGTCGAACTGGCGCAGGCACTCGCGGATGTGATCGAGGTTGTGGAACCGGCGCTCGGGCGCGCCGAGCAATGCGCGCAGCTGCTTGCCGACGACCGCGGCGTCGGGGGATGGCGGTGACGCCACGCGGCGGTGCCACAGGGCAGCGAACCGTGCGTCGTAGGCGCCGGGTGTCGTCATCGTGCCGCAGGATACGGCAACGGCCGGCGGCGGGGAAGCGCGCGCCGGGACGCTGTCCGATCGGGGTGCGGCCGGCGCGGCGGGTCGGGCCCCGCTGCAACGCAGGAAGCGAATGGAAAATTTGTTCCGTTTCGCAGGAGTGCCAGAACTTGTGTTTCGTCACCAGTTGCGCGAGAATTTCGAGGGTCCGCGCGCCGTCCGTCGCGCACCGGTCCCATATGAAGAACACCACCCGCTTCGCCCCGGCGCGATCCCTCGACGTCGTCTGTCTCGGCCGCTTCGCCGTCGATTTCTACGCGCAGCAGATCGGCGCGCGCCTCGAGGACGTCACGAGCTTCGCCAAGTATCTCGGCGGCTCGTCGGCCAACACCGCGTTCGGCTGCGCGCGCCTGGGTCTGAAGGCCGGCCTCATCTCGCGCATCGGCGACGACGCCAATGGGCCGCTTCCTCGTCGAGACGATCGCGAAGGAGGGCTGCGACGTCAGCCACGTCGAGCGTCGATCCCGCGCGCCTCACCGGCGCCGTGGTGCTGGGCATCAAGGACAAGGACACGTTTCCGCTGATCTTCCTGCGCGAGAACTGCGCGGACATGGCGATCACCGAGGACGACGTCGAGGAGCGCTACATCGCGCAGCGCCCGCGCGCTGCTCATCACCGGCACGCACTTCTCGACCGCGTACATCGACCGCATCAGCAATCTCGCGCTCGACCGCGCGCGCGCGCAACGACGTGCGCACGGTGCTCGACATCGACTACCGGCCGGTGCTGTGGGGACTCACGAAGCGCGGCGACGGCGAGACGCGGTTCATCGCGTCCGACGACGGTCACGCGCGCATCTGCAGCGGATCCTGCCCAAGATCGACCTCGTGATCGGCACGATCGAGGAGTTCAACATCGCCGGCGGCAGCACCGACATCATGGCGTCGCTGCGCGCGGTGCGCGCGCTGACCGCAGGCCACGCTCGTCGTCAAGCGCGGCGCGCATGGGCTGCGCGGTGATCGACGGCGCCGATCCCCGCGTCGCTCGACGACGCGTTCAACGGCCGTGGCGTCGAGGTCGAGGTGCTGAACGTGCTGGGCGCGGGCGACGCGTTCTCCGCCGGGCTTCCTGTCCGGGTGGGTGCGCGGCGAGGACTACGACGCGTGCGCGCGCTACGCGAACGCCTGCGGCGCGCTGGTCGTCTCGCGCCACGGCTGCGCGCCGGCGATGCCCACGCGCGTCGAGCTCGACTATTTCCTCGCGCAACGCGCGACGCCATTCCGCGGCCGGACCAGGATGCGACGCTGACGCGACTGCATCGCGTGACGGCGCCGCGCACGCCGCGCGACGAGGTGTTCGCGTTCGCGTTCGATCATCGCAACCAGTTCTTCGACCTGGCGCAGGCGGCCGGCGCGCCGGAGTCGCGGCTGCCCGCGCTCAAGAAGCTGCTCGTCGAAGCGGTGGCGCAGACCGAAGCGGCGCTGGGGCTCGCCGGCCAGCGTCGGCCTGCTGTGCGACGACCGCTACGGCCAGGACGCGCTCAACGCCGCGACGGGCCGCGGCTGGTGGATCGGTCGGCCCGTGGAACTGCCGGGCTCCAACCCGTTGGTCTTCGATCGCGGCCGTTCGCTCGGCACGACGCTGACGAGCTGGCCCGCCGAGCACATCGTGAAGTGCCTCGTCCATTACCATCCGGACGACGCCATCGCTGCATCGGCTCGAGCAGGAAGCGCAGATCCGCGCGCTCTACGACGCCGTGCAGGTCGAGCGGCCACGAGCTCCTGCTCGAGATCATTCCGCCCACGGCACCTGCCGCGCGCCGACGACACCGTGCGCCGGTCGCTGCAGCGGCTCTACAACCTCGGCATCTACCCCGAGTGGTGGAAGCTCGAGCCGATGACGCCGGCGCAATGGCAGGCAATCGATGCGCTGATCGAGGCGCGCGACCCGCATTGCCGCGGCGTGGTGCTGCTGGGGTTGAACGCGAGCGTCGACGTGCTGGCCGCCGGGTTCCGCGATGCGCGGCAAAGCCGGTCGTGCCGCGGATTTGCGGTCGGCCGCACGATCTTCCAGGCGCCGTGCGCCGAGTGGCTTGGCGGGACGATTCCCGATGCCGAACTCGTGCGACGCGTACGCGCCAACTTCGAGCGCCTGATCGCGCTGTGGCGCGACGCGCGCGGCGGCACGGCGACGCCATGACGCGATCCGCCGCACCTGCCCGGGGCCGGGCATGACGGTCCGCCTCACCACGGCGCAGGCGCTCGTCCGCTACCTGGCGGCGCTGCGCGCCGAGACGCCGGACGGCATTGCGCCGCTCTTCGCCGGCGTGTTCGCGATCTTCGGGCACGGCAACGTCGCGGGCATGGGCGAGGCGCTCTACGCGCAGCGCGACGCGCTGCCGACGTATCGCGCGCACAACGAGCAGGCGATGGCGCACGCGGCCATCGCGTACGCGAAGGCGCAGTTCCGCCGCCGCATGATGGCGTGCACGACGTCGATCGGGCCGGGCGCCACGAATCTCGTGACCGCGGCGGCGCTCGCGCACGTGAACCGGCTGCCGGTGCTGCTGCTGCCCGGCGACGTGTTCGTGTCGCGCGCGCCGGATCCGGTGCTGCAGCAGGTCGAGGACTTCGACGACGCGACGGTCACCGCCAACGACTGCCTGCGGCCGGTGTCGCGCTACTTCGATCGCATCGTGCACCCGGCGCAGCTCATGAACGCACTGCCGCAGGCGGTGCGCGTGCTCACCGACGCGGCGCTGTGCGGCCCGGTGACGCTCGCGCTGCCGCAGGACGTGCAGACGATGGCGTGGGACTACCCCGAGGAATTCTTCGCGCCCGAGGTCGTGACGTTCGCGGTTGCGGCGCCGGCGCCGTCCGAGCTCGCGCAGGCGGCCGCGCTGTTGCGCGACGCGCAGCGCCCGCTGCTCGTCGCCGGCGGCGGCGTCCTCTACGGGCTCGCGACCGACGCGCTGCGCACGTTCGCCGAAGCGCACGGCATTCCCGTGGCCGAGACCCAGGCGGGCAAGGGCGCGCTGCCCTGGGACCATTCGCTGCAACTGGGCGCCATCGGCGTCTCCGGCTCGCCGGCGGCCAATGCGCTTGCCGCCGACGCGGACGTCGTCGTCGCCGTGGGTACGCGCCTCACCGATTTCACCACCGGCTCGCATACGCTCTTCGCGCAGGCGCGCCTCGTCAACCTCAACGTCAACGCGTTCGACGCGCGGAAGTGGCGCGGCGTGCCACTCACCGGCGACGCGAAGCGCGGCATGGCGGCGCTCTCCGCCGCACTGCCCGCATGGCAGGCGGACGCGGCGTGGCAGGACCGTGCGCGCCTTGCCGCCGACGAGTGGCGCCGCGACATCGCGCGCCTCACCGGCAACCGCGACGTCGCGCTGCCGTACGACGGCGACGTGATCGGCGCCGTGCAGCGCTCGGCCGCGGACTCGCCGTCGGGCGACATCGTCGTCTGCGCGGCCGGCACGCTCCCCGCCGAGCTGCACAAGCTCTGGCGCACGTCGGTGCCGGGCGGGTATCACATGGAGTACGGCTACTCGTGCATGGGCTACGAGATCGCCGGCGGGCTCGGCGTCAAGATGGCGCGGCCGGCGCGCGAGGTGTTCGTCATGGTCGGCGACGGCAGCTACCTGATGCTCAACGCCGAGATCGCCACGTCGGTGATGATGGGCCGGAAACTCGTCGTCGTCGTCCTCGACAACCGCGGCTTCGGCTGCATCAACCGGCTGCAGCAGGCGGTGGGCGGCGAGCCGTTCAACAACCTGCTCGACGACTGCGTGCATACCGGGACGCAGGCATCGCGCATCGACTTCGCCGCGCACGCGGCCGCGATGGGGGCGCTGGCCGAGAACGTGCGGACCATCGCCGAGCTGGAGGTGGCCTTGGCCCGCGCGCGCGCCGCGGACCGGACGTACGTGATCTGCATCGAGACCGATCCCGCGCACACGACCGTTGAAGGCGGGTGCTGGTGGGAGGTCGCGGTGCCCGAGGTGTCCCTGCGCGCGCAGGTGCGCGCCGCGCGCGCCGGGTACGAGAGCGGCAAGCGCGGACAGAAGCCATGAACGCGCCGGGAGCCGGAACCATCGGTGCGACTTCGGGGACAACGTCGGCCGGTATCGGCAAGGGGAAGCGATGAAGGGACTCGACGTGCGCATCGGGATCAACCCGATCTCGTGGAGCAACGACGACCTGCCGTCGCTCGGCGGCGAGACGCCGCTCGAGGTGGCGCTGGATGAGGGCCGGCGCATCGGCTACCAGGGTTTCGAGCTCGGCAACAAATTTCCGCGCGAGTCGAACGCGCTGCGCGCGGTGCTCGCCGCGCACGGGCAGAAACTCGTGTCGGGCTGGTATTCCGGACGCCTGGCGCGCGGCACCGTCGAGGACGAGATCGCCGCGGTAGGACCGCACCTCAAGCTCCTTGCCGACAATGGCGCGACGGTGATGGTCTATGGCGAAGTGGCCGACAGCATCCAGGGCGCGCCGCAGCCGTTGTACAAGCGGCCGCGCTTCTTCACCGGCGCACAGTGGGACGCCTACGCGGACCGGCTGACGCGCTTCGCGCGGCACACGCTCGCGCACGGCGTTCGCGTCGCGTATCACCATCACATGGGTGCCTACGTCGAGACGCCCGACGACGTCGACGCGCTGATGGCGCGCGTCGGCGACGAGGTCGGCCTGCTGTTCGACAGCGGCCACATGACGTTCGCCGGCGGCGACGCGACGGCGATGCTCCGCAAGCACGTCAAGCGCGTCTGCCACGTGCACTGCAAGGACGTGCGACCGGAAGTCATCGCGCTCGCGCGCAACCGCAACTGGAGCTTCCTCGAGTCGGTGCTGAATGGCGCGTTCACGGTGCCGGGCGACGGCGCGATCGACTTCGCGGCGCTGCTTTCGCTGCTGCACGCGAACGACTACGCGGGCTGGCTCGTCGTCGAGGCGGAGCAGGATCCGATTGTCGCGCCGAGCTATGCGTACGCGGACAAGGGCTACCGCCACCTGCGCGGGCTGGTCGACGGGTTGCGCGCGCCATGAGCCACACGGGTCGTCCCAAGGGCCGAGGTGCCCAATGCGCCGGAGTGCGGCGCACGAAGGGGGTCCGGTGAGCCTGCTGGTCAAGGGCCGGCGTACGGGACGCGACATCGTCGCGGTGACGCCGCGGTCGGCGGGGTGGAAGTACGTCGGTTTCGCCGCGCATCGGCTCGCGGCGGGCGAGTCGATCGTGATTCCGACCGGCGATGACGAGATCTGCGTGGTCGTGCTGACCGGGATCGTGACCGTCGCCACGCGCGGGGAGACGTGGCGCGAAATCGGGCAGCGTACGAGCGTGTTCGACGATGCGGCGCCGTATGCGGTCTATGCGCCACCGGGCGAGTCCGTGACGGTCACCGCGAACACGGCCGCCGAGATCGGCGTCGCGCGCGCGCCCGGCAGGGCGACGCGCCCGGCGCGGCTCATCGAACCGGCCGCGATGCCGCGGACGGAACGCGGCCGGGGCCTCAATACGCGCTACGTCCGCGACATCCTGCCGCAGACCGCGCCCGCGGACCACCTGCTGGTGGTCGAGGTGCGCACGCCGTCCGGGCACTCGTCGAGCTATCCGCCGCACAAGCACGACACCGACAACCTGCCGGCGGAGAGCTCGCTCGAGGAAACGTACTACCACCGGCTCGACCCGGCGCAGGGGTTCGCATTCCAGCGCGTCTACACGGACGATCGCACGCTCGACGAGTCGCTGGCGGTCGAGGACCACGACGTCGTGTTGGTGCCGCGCGGCTACCATCCGGTGGTCGTCCCCTACGGCTACGAGTCGTATTACCTCAACGTGATGGCCGGCCCGACGCGCGAATGGCATTTCCGCAACGACCCGGCGCACGAGTGGATGCTGCGGAAGTGACGCACGCGGCGCGCTTCGAGGATCGAAACTGGAAGGCAACGGCTTGCCTTCATCGACATGAGTGACGGCATTCGCAGATCTCCCGGCGCCCCCGCGAAGGCGCGGCCCCGGCGACTTGCCGCGAACGACGCTGGGTCCCCGCCTTCGCGTGGACGACGCAGTGATGGTCACGCGATTCGGCAGGGCCCGGTCAATGGCGCGTTGGCCCTATCGCGGCACTCAACACGGAGAGAACGATGATGCAAGTGGCGGTATTCGGGGCAGGGCGGATCGGCAAGATCCACGCGGGCAACCTCGTGCGGCAGCCGGGCGTGCAACTGCGCTACGTGATCGACGTGGACGCGGGTGCCGCGCAGGCGCTCGCCGCGGAACATGGTGCGCAGGTCGTCACCGCCGAGTCCGCGTTCGCGGACAAGGGCGTAGGTGCCGTGGTGATCGGCTCGTCGACGGATACGCACGCGGACCTGATCCAGCGCGCCGCGGGTGCCGGCATGGCGATCTTCTGCGAAAAGCCGGTCGACCTTTCGGTCGAGCGCGCGCGCGCGTGCGCCGATGCCGTGAAGCGCGCGGGAGTCACCTGCATGATCGGCTTCCAGCGCCGCTTCGACCCGACGTTCGCGGCGGTGAAGGCGCGGATCGAGGCCGGCGAGATCGGCGACCCGGAGATGCTCGTCGTCACGAGTCGCGATCCCGGCGCGCCGCCGGTCGAGTACCTGAAGCGCTCGGGCGGCATCTTTCGCGACATGCTGATCCACGACTTCGACATCTTCCGCTGGATCCTCGACGACGATGCCGCCACCGTCTACGCGACCGGCAGCGTGCTGACCGATCCGGCCGTGGCCACGGCCGGCGACATCGACGCGACCGCCGTCACGATCCGCACGCGGCGCGGACGGCTGGCGCAGATCAACACGATCCGCCGCGCGGCCTACGGCTACGACCAGCGCTTCGAAGTGCTCGGCAGCAAGGGGATGCTGCAGGCGGGCAACCACCGGCCGACCGAGGTGACCGCGGCGACGGCGCAGAACGTGAGCTGCGACAAGCCCCTGCACTTCTTCCTCGAGCGGTATCGCGCCGCGTATGCGTTGGAGCTCGCGCACTTCTTCGAGGTGCTGGCCAAGGGCGGGTCGGTGCGCACGTCGATCGAGGACGGCGTGCGGGCACTCGAGCTTGCCGATGCGGCCACGCTGTCGTGGCGCGAGAAGCGGATCGTGGAGCTGTAGGCGCCGTGGGCATCGACGCGGTCGGGAATTTTCGCGGCGCCCCCTCACCCTGCCCTCTCCCCCGCAAGGCGGGGGAGAGGGTGGTGGCCGGATGGCGCGCGCGGCGGAATCCGCGCTGCCGTTTGTTGATGCGGACCGTGCGGCGAAGAGCGCCGGTCGTCTCCCACTTCCGCTGGCGCGAGCGGATTGGTGTGAGGGCGACGGCGCTGCGGAATTTGGCGCGACGCGCGCCCATCGTCCCCCTCTCCCGCTTGCGGGAGAGGGTTGGGGTGAGGGTGATCGATGCAACGCCAACCGGTCCTGCAGCGGCAGACGCGAGGATCTCCCCATGACTGCGAAGGCCGTTGTCCGCGTCGGCATCGTCGGGGTCGGCCGGATGGGCCGGCGCCACGCCGAGAACCTCGCGCAGCGCGTGCCCGGCTGCGAACTCGTCGCCGCGTGCAGCCCGATCACCGAGGAGCTCGACTGGGCGCGCGACGCGCTGGGCGTCACGGCGCTGTACCACGACTATCCGGCGCTGCTCGCGCACCCGGGGCTCGACGCGGTGTTCATCGTGACGCCTTCGACGCTGCATCCGGCGCAGATCATCGCGGCGCTGCGCGCGGGCAAGCACGTGTTCTGCGAGAAGCCGCTGTCGCAGGAGCTCCCCGAGTGCCTTGCGGTGGAAGCGGAAGCCGCGAAGCATCCGCGGCTCAAGGTGATGATCGGTTTCGTGCGGCGCTTCGACCCGAGCTACGAGGATGCGCACAGGCGCATCGCCGCCGGCGGCATCGGCCGGCCGTTCCTCGTGCGCTCCGAGACGTGCGACCAGAACGATCCATCGGGATTCTTCGTCCGCTTCGCGCCGACGTCGGGCGGCATCTTCGTCGACATGAGCGTCCACGACATCGACCTCGCGCGCTGGCTGCTGGGTTCGCCGAAGGCGCTGCGCGTGTTCTCGGCCGGCACCATCGCGATCCACGAGGGATTGTCCGCGTGCGGCGACGTCGACAACGGCGTGGCGATGTGCGAGTTCGCCGATGGCCGCATCGCATGCTTCTACGCGTCGCGGACGATGGCGCACGGGCACGAGACGGTGACCGAAGTCGTCGGCACCGACGGGCGCCTCGTGATCGGGCGCGACGGCCGCGCCAACCAGGTCGAGATCGCCGACGCGCACGGCATCCGCACGCTGACGACGCCGACGTTCTACGAGCGCTTCGCCGAAGCGTTCCTGCGCGAGGAGATCCACTTCATCGACTGCATCCGCAACGACACGCCCCCGGCGCTGACGCTGCACGACGCCACCGAGGCGACCCGCATCGGCATCGCGCTGCGCACGTCGCTCACCGAGCGGCGGATGGTGGAGTTGTGACCGCCCTTCAGCGAAAAGGCACCATGGACCGCTACGACCTCTGCCGCGCGCTCGCGCGCGATGCCGGCAAGCTTGCCCACCGCGGCTTCGGCACGTCGGTGACCTCGATGAAGGGCCGCCACGACGTCGTGACCGAGATGGACCGCGAAGTCGAGCGCTTCATCCGGGCGGCGATCTCCTCGCGGTTCCCGTCCGACGCGATCATCGGCGAGGAGGAGGGCGGCGGCGCCGGCGATCACCTGTGGCTGATCGACCCGATCGACGGGACCGCCAACTACGCCCGCGGCCTGCCCCGCTACTGCGTGTCGATCGGCTATCTCGAGCGCGGGGTGCCCACGCTCGGGGCCATCTACGACCCCTCGCTCGACTGGCTGTACTCCGCGGCCCTGGGCGAAGGCGCCTGGCGCGACGGCGAACGCATGCGCGTCAGCCCCTGTGCGGACCTCGACGCCGCCACGGTCGAATGCGGCTGGTCGACCCGGCGCCCGGCGTCCGCCTACGTGGACCTGCTCGCGCGCGTGATGGACGCGGGCGCCGCGATCCGTCGCGCGGGCTCCGGGGCGCTGGGCCTGGCCGACGTCGCGGCGGGCCGGGCGGAGGCGTACGCCGAGCTGCACATCAATGCGTGGGACTGCGCGGCGGGCATCGTGCTGGTCCGCGAGGCGGGCGGCTTCGTCAACGAGTTCTTCGCGGGCGACGGCCTGGGGGCCGGCAATCCGTTGCTCGCGACCAACGCGGCGCTTTGCGCTAAGCTTGCCGCCGTGATCGGCATTCCAATAACAGGCTGACCGTAAGGAGGAGTTCCATGCTCGTCAAAACCTGGCTTCGCGCCATCCTGCCCGCCCTTGCGTTCGCGGCCCCGCTGTCGGCGGCCGCGCAAGGCGAACTCGTCGTCTACTGCACGGTGCAGGAAGAGTGGTGCCGGCCGATGGTCGCGGCCTTCGAGAAGGCCACCGGCGTCAAGGTCTCGATGACGCGCAAGAGCGCCGGCGAGTTCTACGCGCAGCTCAAGGCGGAGAGCGGCCAATCCGCGCGGTGACATCTGGTGGGGCGGCACGGGCGACCCGCACCTGCAGGCGGCCGAGGAAGGGCCTGACGGAGCCGTACAAGTCGCCGAAGCTTGCCCGAGCTGCAGGACTGGGCCGTCCGGCAATGGCCGAGACGTCGAAGTGCAGGACCGTCGGCATCTACGCCGGCGCGCTCGGCTACAGCTACAACGCCGACCAGCTGAAGAAGAAGAACATCCCGGCGCCGAAGTGCTGGTCCGACCTGATCAAGCCCGCGTTCAAGGACGAGATCCAGGTGGCGAACCCGAATTCGTCGGGGACGTCGTACACGATGCTCGCCACGCTGGTGCAGCTGATGGGCGAGGACAAGGCGTTCGAGTACCTCAAGGCGCTGCACAAGAACGTGAACCAGTACACGAAGTCGGGCGCGGCGCCCGCGCGCGCGGCGGCGACGGGCGAGAGTCTCGTCGGCATCACGTTCCAGCACGACGCCGTCGTGCAGGCCGTGGGTGGCGCTCCGGTCGTCATCGTGTCGCCGTGCGAAGGCACCGGCTACGAGATCGGCAGCATGAGCATCATCAAGGGCGCCAAGAACATGGAAAACGCCAAGAAGTGGTACGACTGGGCGTTGACGGCCGAGGCGCAGAACATCGGCGCGACCGCGAAGGTCTCCTACCAGGTGCCCTCGAACAAGGCCGCGACCGCGCCGGCGCAGGCGCCGAAGCTCTCCGAGGTCAAGCTCATCAACTACGACTTCGCGAAGTACGGCTCCACGGCCGAACGCACGCGCCTCTTGTCGAAGTGGGACAAGGACGTCTCGACGCTGCCGAAGTAAGCGTTCGTGGCAAGCAACGCGCTCGCGTCGCCGGTCTTCGTCCCGGCGGCGCGTGATCGCGCGACCTCGGTCGTCGCCGGCATCGCGCTGCTGGCGCTCGCGGCGTTGCCGTGGGCGCTCGGCGGCGGCGCATCCGCGCTGGCGCGCGCGCTGGCCGGGGCCGTCGGCTACTGGCCGTTGCTCGCGGCCGCTGCGCTCGCGATCGTCACCTCCTGGCGCGGCCACGATCGCGCGACCGTCGTGCTCGCGCGGCGGCGCGGTCGTGTGGGCATTCGCGAGCGGATTCGCCGCGGGCACGCCGGCGTCTCGTTCGGCATCGGCGCCGCGGTCGCGCTGATCGCGCTGACGGTGTCGTGCGCGCGCGCGATCGCGCGCCGCGGCGTGTTTGCCGGCGACCCGACGGTCGCGACGATCGTCGTCGTCGTCGCGGTGCTGCTCGCGATCTTCATCTTCTTCCCGGTCGGCAAGTCGCTGCTGGCCGCGGGCTTCGATCCGCAGGGAAACTTCGCGCCGACGCTCGCGTTCCAGCGACTGTTCACCGAGGACATCTGGAGCGTCGCGTGCCTGGCCGGCGGCACCCGCTGTGGCGTCGCGATCAACTCCGCGATCCTCGCCATCATCGTCGGCGTCGGCTCGACGCTGCTGGGGCTCGTGTTCGCGCTGGTCGTCCAGCGCGGCGGCCGGCGCTACGCGGGCCTGCTGAAGCTCATGTCGATCCTGCCGATCGTGACGCCGCCGTTCGTGATCGCGCTGGCGCTCGTCGTGCTCTTCGGCCGCACGGGGCTCGTCACCGGCTGGCTCGACGCGGCGTTCGGCATCGCGCGCTCGCGCTGGCTGTACGGCTTGCCCGGCGTCACGCTCGCGCAGCTCCTGACGTTCTCGCCGATCGCGTTCATGATCCTCTACGGCGCGCTGGCCGCGATCAGCCCGGCGCTCGAGGAAGCCGCGCAGACGCTGCGCGCATCGCGCGGGCGCGTGTTCCGCACGGTGACCTGGCCGCTGCTGCGCCCCGCGCTCGCCAACGCGTTCCTGCTGGGCTTCGTCGAGAGTCTCGCCGACTTCGCCAACCCGATCGTGCTCGCCGGCAATTTCGAGGTGCTGTCGACCAAGATCTTCTTCGCCGTGGCCGGCGCGCAGCACGACCCCGGCCGCGCGGCGGCGCTGGCCGCGGTGCTGCTCGGCCTCACGATGCTCGCGTTCTGGCTGCAGCAGCGGTGGGTCGGCAAGCTGTCGTACGTGACGGTCAGCGGCAAGGGCGACGGTGGCGTCCCCGGCAAGCTGCCGCGCGCGCTCTGGTACGCGTGCTTCGTCACGGCGATCGGCTGGATCGCGTTCACGGTCGTCTGCTACGTGATCATCCTGGTCGGCGGTTTCGTGAAGGACATCGGCCGCGGCGACATGACGCTGACGCTGCACCACTTCGCGCAGGGCTTCGGCATGGACTTCCAGTCGAAGGGCACGATGTTCAGCGGCTCGGCGTGGGACAGCCTGTTCACGACGATCGAAGTCGCCGCGATCTCGGCCCCGCTGACGGCCGCGATCGGGCTCCTGGCCGCGTACGTGATCACGCGCCACCGGTTCGTCGGCCGGCGCACGTTCGAGTTCCTGACGATGGTCAGCTTCGCGATTCCCGGCACGGTGATCGGCGTGTCCTACATCGTCGCGTTCAACGTCGCGCCGCTGGAGCTGACCGGCGGCATGGCAATCCTCGTGCTGTGCTTCGTGTTCCGCAACATGCCGGTCGGCGTGCGTGCCGGCATTGCCGCGCTCGCGCAGATCGACAAGACGCTCGACGAGGCGTCGTCGACGCTGCGCGCGTCCACCGTGCGCACGCTGCGCGAGGTGATCCTGCCGCTGCTGCGCCCGGCGATCCTCGCCACGCTCGTGTTCAGCTTCACGCACGCGATGACGGCCGTCAGCGCGGTGATCTTCCTCGCGACGGCGAAGTACAACCTCGCGACCGTCTACATCATCGGCCGCGTCGAGGCGGGCGAATATCCGCTCGCGATCGCGTACTCGTCGGTGCTGATCTTCGTGATGCTCGCGGTGCTGCTGGCGGTCCACGGCTTCATCGGCGAGACGAAGCTCGGCCGGCGCGCCGCCCCGGTCCTCGCGACCGGCCATTGAGTCCGCGGATACGAAGGATGCGCAGCTTGCCGGCACCCCGATCGATTGCATGGCAACCCGGTCGCTCGTGCGAGGCCGGTTGCGGCGAAATTTCCCTGGAGATCGAAGCACGATGCTCGGTACCGATTACCTGATCGACGCGCTGGCCGCCGAAGGCGTCGACCACCTGTTCATGGTGCCCGGCGGCCTCGTGGACCCGTTCCTGCCGGCGCTCGGACGGCAGACGGCCGTGCGGCCCATCGTGGCAGCGCAGGAGGGCGGTGCCGCCTACATGGCGGACGGCTATGCGCGTGCGAGCGGCAAGTTCGGCGCGGTGCTGTGCATCGGCGGTCCCGGGCTCGGCAACACGGTCACGCCCGTCGCCGCGGCGCGCACCGATGGTTCGCCCTTGCTCGTGCTGAGCGGCGAGGTCGCGACGGCGATCGAAGGCCTCGGCATGTTCCAGGACGCGAGCAGCCAGACGCTCGACGACGTCGCCGTGCTGAAGCCCCTCGTGCGCTATTCGAGTTCCGTCGCCAACGCGCGCAATCTGAACCATCTGTTCCGGCGCGCGCTGCTCGAGATGCGAACGCCGCCGATGGCGCCCGTGCACCTGTCGCTGCCGCGCGACGTCCAGACGGCGCCGATCGACGTGCGGCACACGCGGATCGATCCGGCACTCGCGCATCCCGCACCGTTGTCGCTGCCGGCCGCGGAGGCGTCGCTCGCGCGATTCACCGCCACCGGGGGCACGGCGCCGGTGAAGGTCGCCGTGCTGGCGGGGGCGGGCGTGGAACACGGCGAGGGTGCTGCTGCGCTGCTGCGGCTGGCCGAGCAGTGGGACATCCCGGTCGCGACGACGCTGCGCGCGAAGGGCATCTTTCCGGAGGATCATCCGCTCTCCCTCGGCGTATTCGGCTACGCGGGCACGCATCACGCGCGAATCGCGCTCGCCGATGCGGCGCCGGACCTGCTGCTGGTGCTGGGCTCGGGTCTCGACGAGCGCGACACGCTGTCGTGGGCGCTGGCGCTGCCGCCCGAGCGCACGATCGTCGTCAACGCGTCGGCGCTGGCGATCGGGCAGAGCGCCGCCGGCAGCGGCGTGGTCGGCGACGCGCATGCCTATCTCGACTGGCTGCTCGCGCAGCGGCCGCGGGTCGGAGCGGCGCTCGACGGCACGCGCGCGGCACGGTCGCGCATGGCTCGCGACGGTGCGCGCCGCACCGCGGCTCCAGGATCCGGAGAACCAGGCGAGCGCCGCGCAGCCGATCCATCCGGCGCGCGTGATCGCCGACCTGCGCCGCGCGTTTCCGCGCGACGGCATCCTGCTCGTCGACTCGGGCGCGCACCGCGCGTTCGCCGGCCATTACTGGTCGTCCTACGCGCCGCGCACCTACATCTCGGCGACGAACCTGGGGCCGATGGGTTGGGCGATTCCGGCCGCCGTCGGTGTCGCGTGCGCGCGCCCCGCGCAGAAGGTCGCCGTGATCACCGGCGACGGCTGCATGCACATGCACGGGCTGGAAGTGGCGACGGCAGCGCGCTACGGGTTGCCCATCGTGTTCGTCGTCATCAACAACGCGGCGCTCGGCAACGTGTGGCTGCGCGCGCACACCGAAGGGCCGGTGCCGGCGGAATTGACCACGCTTCCCGACCTCGACTGGGCGGGCTTCGGCCGCAGCATGGGCTGCGCCGGCATCACGGTGCGCGATCCGGCCGATCTGGCGCCGGCGTTCGCGCAGGCGCTCGCGGCCGGAGGTCCGACGGTGATCGACGTGAAGGCCGATCGGCGCTTCGGCACGCCGGTCGCCGACTTCTCGGCCGCTGCGGCGGCGTGGTCGTACCACGAGTAGGCGCGCGATCGCGAATGGCTGACGCTCCCCTTCGATCCCGCCACGCTCGACCCTGGCGACCGCGCGCTCTACGACGCGATGGTCGCGCAGCGCGCGGCGCAGGGCGCGCCGTTCTCGGGACCCTATCTCGCGTTGATGAATCATCCGCAGTTGTGCAGGCGCGTCGAGGACCTGGGCTATTTCCTCAAGTTCGACGGGCACCTGCCGCGCGATGTCTACCAGTTCGTCGTGCTGTGCGTCGCGCGCGCGACGGGCGCCGCCTTCGAATGGGACGACCACGTCGCGCACGCGCGCGCCCTCCGCATCCCGGAGGCCGTGATCGGCACCGTGCAGCGCGCGGGCGTCGCCGCCGACGCCGCGTATCCGCCGCCGTACGCGATGGCTGCGCGGGTGCTGGCGCATACGCTCGCGTGGCACGACATTCCGCAGGACGTCCAGGCGGACGCCATCGCGGCGTACGGCGTGCGGGGGTTCGTCGAGATCGTCGTGCTGACGGGCTTCTACCAGATGTTCTCGGTCATCAACCAGGGTTTCGACGTCGCGCTGCCCGCCGGCACCGCCGCGCCGTTTCCGGTCACGCGATAGCCGTCCGGCGTTCGCACGCACAACGCGAGGCAAAGGCAGATGAAGAGCGGCAACGGTGGGGTCGTCTTCGAGCGCGTCACCAAGCGCTACGGCAGCGTGACGGCCGTGGACGAAGTCTCGTTCACGGTCGCGCAGGGCGAGCTCGTCACGCTGCTGGGGCCCTCGGGCTGCGGCAAGACGACCACGCTGCGCATGGTCGCCGGCCTGGAAGCGGTGTCGGACGGACGCGTGCTGATCGGCGGCCAGGACGTGACGCTGCGCGCCGCCAACGAGCGCGACGTCAGCATGGTGTTCCAGTCGTACGCGCTGTTCCCGCACATGAGCGTGCTCGAAAACGTCTGCTACGGGCCGATCTCGATGCGGATGGAGCGCGGCAAGGCGCGCGAGGTTGCGCACGCGAAGCTCGCGATGCTGGGCCTCTCCGGCCTCGAGAACCGGCTGCCCTCCGAGCTTTCCGGCGGCCAGCAGCAGCGCGTGGCCGTCGCGCGGTCGCTGGTGCTCGAACCCGCGGTGCTGCTGTTCGACGAGCCGCTGTCGAACCTCGACGCGAAGCTGCGCCGCCGGGTGCGGCAGGAGATCCGCGAACTGCAGCAGGCACTCGAGCTCACGGTGCTGTACGTGACGCACGACCAGGAGGAGGCGCTCGCGGTCTCCGACCACATCATCGTGATGGAAGGCGGCCGGATCGCGCAGCAGGGGACGCCGCACGATCTCTACGAAACCCCGGCGTCGCGCTTCCTCGCCGACTTCATCGGCGATGCGAACCTGGTCGACGGCGAACTCACGCTCACCGCGGACGGTGCGACGTTCACCGCCGGCGGCGTCGCGGTTCCCGTGCGCGCGGGCGGTCTCGCGGCCGGTCCGGCGACGCTCGCCGTCCGCCCGCAGCGGCTGACGCTGGCCCCGGCGGGCCAGGGACCGGTGCCCGGAACCTGCAAGCGCGTGGCGTACCTCGGCAGTCGCATCGAGTACATGGTCGACACGCCGTGGGGCGAACTGCTCGTGTTCGACGCCGACGCGCGGCACGCGCGCGCCCGCGGCGAGTCCGTCGCGGTGACGTTCGAGCAGGACGCGGTCATCCTGCTCGCGCGCTAGCCGCGCGCGCCCCTCTCCCCGCCACGCGCGACGCCGTCGCGCGGGCGCATCGTACTCACCCGAAAGGCGTCATGGACGACACCAAACTGCAGGACCGGTACGAGGCCGCGCGCTGGATCGCGCGCGAAGCCGGGCAGCTCGCGCTCCAGTATTTCCACAATCGCGATCACCTCGCGATCGAGTCGAAGGGGCAGACCGACTACGTGACGCAGGCGGACCGCGACGTCGAGAACGTGATCCGGCGCGAGCTGGCGGCGGCGTTTCCCGACGACCGGTTCCTGGGCGAGGAGACGGCCGACGGCTTCTCCGGGCCGGTGGAGCGCTGCTGGATCGTCGACCCGATCGACGGCACGCACAACTTCCTGCGCGGCGTGCCGTACTGGAACGTCGCGATCGGCTACGTCGAGGGCGGCGCCACGCAGGTGGGGGTCGTCTACGATCCCTGCCACGACGAGCTCTACCACGCGCGCCGCGGACACGGGGCGTGGTGCCAGTCCGAGCGCGGCGACGAGCGGCTCGCCGCCGCGAAGACGCAGTCGCTGTCCGGCAGCTATGTGGTGCTGGGACACCACGACCGCGCGTTCGAGGCGCGCTACTTCGACATCCGCAGGAGGATGATGGAGCAAGGGGTGGCGATGCGGAACTTCGGCTCCGCGGCGCTGCAGCTCGCGCACGTCGCGTCCGGTCGCCTCGACGGCTTCATCGAGCTGCAGCTCTCCGCCTGGGACGCCGTCGCGGGTCTCCTGCTGGTCGAGGAGGCCGGCGGCTATCACGCGCCTTTCACGCCGCCGACGCCGACGGCGAAGGCGCTGTGCATCGCCGGCGCCTCGGGTGTGGGCGCGCAGCTCGCGGCGCTGGTGATGGCGTAGGGAACGTCCGCAAAAGGCGTCCGTGAGGCCCGTGGATGTCGTGAAGCCGGCGTAGCGCCTTTTGCGGCCGGCACGTCAACTGCGAATTCAGGTGGCCGCCTTGGGGGCGGCCCGGCAGCGGCCACCGACCAAAAGCTAGGCAGAAACGAGAGTCGTGCGGCGGGCTGCGCGCGGGTCGTACGATGACGCGTTTCTCGTCGAGTTTCTCCAGGTTTGGCGGCGCGAGCATCCTCGCGCGCCGCCGCGACGGCAGTACGTGGCCGTCGCGAAGCGGGTGCGCCTACTTCTTGTCGAAGTCGCCCGCGAACACGAACGCGAACTCGTCCGGCTTGATGTACTTCCGCAGCGCGGCGTTCACGTCCTGCGGCGTCAGCTTCTCGATCGCGGCATCCACGTCGCCCGAGACCTTGAAGGTCCGGTCGAGGTAGAGCTGCCCGACGAGCGCGCCGGCGAGGCGGCCATCCTCCGTGCGTCCCAGGCGCCGCTCCTGCAGCACGCCGTCCCTGGCGTCCTTCACCTCGACGTCGGTGAAGCCGTCCTTGACCGCGCGGTCGAACTCCTCGCGGAACCCGGTCTGCACCCTGGCGAGATTCTCCGGCGCGAAGATCGCGTACGCGCCGATCGAACTGTTGGCGTCGATCGAGCTCGGCCGGAAGAACGTGCCGGCGCCGTAGGACAGGCCGTCCTTCTGGCGCAGCCGCACCGGAATGCGGGCCGAACTCGCATCGCCCAGGACGAAGTTCGACACCAGCAGCGCGGGGTAATCGGGGCTCATGTCGTTGAGCGGCATCCTCGTGTTGCCGATGATGATGGCGTTCGCCTTGTCCGGTGACCTGCAACCGGATCGCGGCCGCGACATTGGGCCGGAACGGCTCGGGCACACGCGCGTACGGCGACGGGCTCTTCCAGCTCCCGAAGAGTTCGGTCAGCAGCGCGCGCGTTGCGTCGGCGTCGAAGTCCCCCACGATCGCGAGTTCGGCGTTGCTCGCGCCGTAGAACTGCGAATGGAACGCACGGACGTCGGCGACGGTGACGGCCGCCGTGTTGGCGAGGCTCTCCTCGACCGTCGGCGAATAGCGCGGATCGCCCACCGGATACGGATTGTTGTGCCGCGCGAGCGCGCGCTGCGCGATCGCCTGCGGTTCGGTCCGCGACGCCTCGAGCGACGTGATCTGCTGGCGCTTCAGCGTATCGAGTTCCGCCGCCGGGAACGACGGCTCGCGCAGGATCTCGGCGGTCAGGCGCAGCACATCGGGCAGTTGCGCGCGATAGGTCTGGCCGGACGCGGATGCGCCGGTCTGCGAACCCGACACGCCGACCTTGGCGCGCAGCTTGTCGAACGTGTCCTCGATCTCCTGGCGCGAACGCTTCGTCGTGCCGCGCGTGAGCATCGCGCCGGTGAGCGCGCCCTGCGTCGCCTTGCCGAACACCGACTTCTCGTCGCCGAAATGCAGGGCGAGGCTGAAGCTCACCGCCTCGCCGCGCGACTTCTTCGGCAGCAGCGCGACCTTCATCCCGTTCCCCAGCGTGAAGCGCTGCGTGCGCGCGTCGAGGTTGGAAGGCGACGCGTCGAACGCCTCGCCGGTGACGGTGGCGGCATCGCCCTTGTAGTCCTTGACCAGCGCCGCCACGTCGACGGTGGGCGGCACCGGCGCGCGGTCGGGCTTCGGGTCGGGGACGAACTCGCCCACCGTCACGTTCGAGCGCTTGAGGTACGCAGCCGCGACCCGCTGCACGTCGGCGGGCTTCACGGAACGGTAGCGGTCGCGCTCGAGGAAGAACAGCCGCCAGTCGCCGAGCGCGATGGCCTCGGAGATCGCGACGCCGAACGCCTGCGGATTGGCCATCGTGTCGTCGAAGTGCTTGGCGGCCTTCGCGCGGACGCGCGCGACTTCCTCTTCGGTGACCGGGTTCTTCGCGAGGTCGGCGATCGTCGCGAACATCGCGTCGCGTGCGGGTTCGATCGCCTCGCCGTCGGCGATCTGCGCGAACAGCGTCAGCGTCCCCGGGTCGACGCCCGCGATGTTCCACGACTGCACGGCGGTGGCCTTCTTCGTTTCCACCAGCGCCTTGTACAGGCGGCCCGAGGGCGCCAGCGTCAGCACGTCGCCGAGCACGTCGACCGCCACGGCGTCCGCATCCGCGCCGCGGACCGTGTGGAACATCATCGCCGAGGAACTTCGAATTGCCGACGCGCCGCAGCGTCGCCGTGCGCTCGCCGTCCTGGACGGGCTCCTGCGTGTAGATCGCGGGCAGCTTGCGCGAAGGCTTCGGGATCGGCCCGAAGTACTTCGCGATCATCGCGAGCGTCGCGTCCGGGTCGAACTTGCCCGCGACGGTCAGCACCGCGTTGTCCGGCTGGTAGTAGAGCTTGTAGAACGCCTGCAGGCGGTCGATGTCGACGTTCTCGATGTCCGAGCGCGCGCCGATCTGCAGGTTGCCGTAGTTGTGCCACTGGTAGGACGTCGACAGCATCTTGCCGAACAGCACGAGCTGCGGGTTGTTCTCGCCGTTCTCGAACTCGTTGCGCACGACGGTCATCTCGGAGTCGAGGTCGCTGCGGCGGATGTACGAGTTCACCATCCGGTCGGCTTCCATCTCCAGCGCCCACTTGAGGTTCTCGTCGGACGAAGTGAACGATTCGAAATAGTTGGTGCGATCCCAGCTCGTCGTGCCGTTGAAGCTCATGCCGCGTCGGCCCAGTTCCTCCATCACGTTGCCGCGGCTGGGCGTGCCCTTGAACACGAGGTGCTCGAGCAGGTGCGCCATCCCGGTCTCGCCGTAGTTCTCGTGCGCGCGAGCCCACGCGATACGTGACGTTGACCGTGGTCTTTGCCTTGGACGCGTCCGGGAACAGCAGCACCGTGAGGCCGTTGGCCAGCCGGTACTCGGTGATGCCCTCGACCGAGGGGCCCTGCGTGACGCCCGGCGGAAGCGCCGCGTGGACGCCGGCGGCGACGAACAGGGGGACGAGCAGCGCGAAGACGCGATGGAGCCAGGAGCGACGGACGGACATGGTGAATCCTCGATGAAATCGGTGCGCGCGGAGTATATCGCCCGGCACCTTAACGCTTCCTTAGGCAACGCGTCCGCAAAAGGCGTCCGGGAGACCCGTGGATGTCGTAGCACTTGCGTCGCGCCTTTTGCGGCCGGGACTGCAAAGGCGAAGTCAGGTGGCCGCCTTGGGGCGGCCCGGCGACGGCCACCAAAAAACCTGTCAAAAAAACGAGTGTCGTGCGGCTGGCTGCGCGTGAGTCGTCCCAAGGGGCGGGAAATGAGGGTCAGCGGCCCCGCGGCAGCAGCGTCACCGCGACCGCCGCGACCAGCGCGATCGCGGCCATGAGGCCCAGCAGGAACGCGAAGCCCTGCGCCTTGACCAGCGGCCCCAGCAGCCACACCGCGAGTGAACTGACGCCGAACGCGATGGCGAGGCGCACGCCCGCGACCCGCGAGCGCATCCGGTCGTCGACGTAGCGGACGATCAGCGCATCGGTGAACGGGATGCCACCGAACACGAACGCCATGAACGCGATCGCGAGCACGAAGAACGTCCAGCCCTGCGCGTGCATCGCGAGCGCGAACAGCGGGATCTGCATCAGCACGACGAACAGGAACAGCCGCTTCAGCGGGAAGCGGTCGATCGCGCGGCCGACGATGAGCTGCGCGAACGACGCGATCACGTAGACGAGACCCAGCAGCAGGCCGAGCAGCGCGGGGTCCGCGGTGACCCCGCTCATCCGGTCGTTCATCAACTCGCCGTTGCCGTTGGTCGTGAAGTTGAACAGCAGGCTGCCGCAGGTGGACGTGAGCGTCAGGATCAGCACGACGCGCGCCAGCTCGCCGCGCGGCAGGTCCGACTGCGTCGGCGGGCGCTTCGCCGGCGGCGCGGACTCGCGCGGCACGACATATGCGAACAGCACGCCGAACGCGAGCGTCAGCACGCCCGGCACGACGAACGCCATCCGCCAGCCGAAGTACTTGACGGTGAGACCCGTGAGCACCGCGGCCACCGCGATGCCCAGGTTGCCGACGAGCCCGTTGACGCCGATCACCGTGCCCGGCCGTGTCGTGTGCTGCACCAGCATCGGGATGCCCACCGGGTGGTAGATCGACGCGAACGCACCCAGGAGCGTGAGCGCCGCGGCGAGCTGCCACGCACCCTGCGTCGCGGCCGCGAGCAGGCAGGCAGCGCCGGTGCCGAACAGGAACACCAGCATCATCGCGCGGCGGCCCCAATGGTCGCCCAGGCGCCCCGCAGGCACGGAGCCCAGGCCGAACAGCAGGAACGCGCCGGCGGCGTACGGCATCAGGTCTTCCCACCGTGCGAAGCCGAAGTCCGTCGCGATCGCGCCGACCGCCGTCGCGAAGATCAGCAGCACGAGGTGGTCGATCGCGTGCGCGATGTTGAGGAGCACGGTCGTCGCACGGGAGTGCGCGTCGAGCGCCGGAGGGCGCGGTCTGGCGGTCGAGCGTGGCGGCGGTGGCGGGCGGCGGCGGCATCGTGGTCGAAGGCGGTGCGGGCGAAGCCGGGCGACGGCGAACCCGGGCAAACCGGTACTCTACGCGCAGGACGTCTCCCCGAAACTTGGGTAACATCCTCAATTGACGTTTACGTAAACGATAGGCCGATCCTGCTTCCCAGAGGCCCCGGGAATTCCCGGTGTTCGCCGCCCGGCGTGGAGTAAGCTTTTCGGCCCGGATTCAATGCTTGCCGTCTCGAGGTCCCGATGAACGACGCATCCCGCCCGCCGCTGGTCTACAAGCCATTGTCGAAAGTGCGCTTCGTCACCGCGGCGAGCCTCTTCGACGGCCACGACGCGTCGATCAACATCATGCGCCGCATCCTGCAGGCGTCCGGGTGCGAGGTGATCCACCTCGGGCACAACCGGTCGGTGGAGGAGATCGTGAACTGCGCGCTCCAGGAAGACGCGCAGGGGATCGCCATATCGTCGTACCAGGGCGGCCACGTCGAGTTCTTCAAGTACATGCTGGACCTGCTGCGCGAGCGCGGCGGCGGCGACATCAAGGTGTTCGGCGGCGGCGGGGGCGTCATCGTGCCCGACGAGATCCGCGAACTGCACGAGTACGGCGTCACGCGCATCTTCTCGCCCGAAGACGGCCAGAAACTCGGCCTGCAGGGGATGATCAACGAGATCGTGGCCGCGTGCGACACGGATCCGGCGAAGTCCGCCGTGCCGCCGCTCGCCGCGCTGCGCGACGGCGACCGGTTCCGGCGCACGCACGCGCTGGCGCGGTTCATCACGTGTCTCGAGAGCGGCACGGTGCCGGAAGCCGTGCGCGCCGAGCTGACGGCCGCCGCCGCGAAGGCGCGCTCGCCTTCGCTCGGCATCACCGGCACCGGCGGCGCGGGCAAGAGCTCGCTCACCGACGAACTGGTCCGGCGGTTCCGGCTGGACCAGCAGGATGCGCTGAAGATCGCGATCGTGTCGATCGACCCGTCGCGGCGCAAGTCCGGCGGCGCGCTGCTGGGCGACCGCATCCGGATGAATGCGATCGAGCACCCGAACATCTACATGCGCTCGCTCGCGACGCGCGACGCCGGCAGCGAGGTGTCGAAAGCGCTGCCCGACGTGATCGCCGCGTGCCGCGTCGCCGGCTTCGACCTGATCCTGGTCGAGACGTCCGGCATCGGCCAGGGCGACGCGGCGATCGTGCCGCTCGTCGACACGTCGCTGTACGTGATGACGCCGGAGTTCGGCGCGGCCAGCCAGCTCGAGAAGATCGACATGCTCGACTTCGCCGATTTCGTCGCGATCAACAAGTTCGACCGGCGCGGCGCGCAGGATGCGCTGCGCGACGTGCGCAAGCAGTTCCAGCGCAACCGCGAGGCGTGGACGACGCCGCCCGACGAAATGCCGGTGTTCGGCACGATGGCGTCGCGGTTCAACGACGATGGCGTGACCGCGCTGTACCACGCGCTGACCGTGCGCCTGGCCGAGCAGGGGCTGGCGCTGGCGCCGGGACGACTGGCCGTACCGGCGACGCGGCAGTCGACCGCGCAGAACGCCGTCGTGCCGGCGGCGCGCACGCGCTACCTCGCGGAAATCGCCGAGACCGTGCGCGCGTACCACGCGTGGGCGGACGCGCAGGCGCAGGTCGCGCGCGAGCGGCAGCAGGTGCAGGCGGCGCGGCGGATGCTCGCGGAGACGCTCGTCCCGACGCAGGCCGGCGGCGCCCTCACCCCGACCCTCTCCCGCGGGGCGGGAGAGGGAGGTTCGGGCGCAGCGCCCGTGCGAACCGGTTCGGCATCCACTCCCCTCCCCCCACGGGGGAGACGGTCAGGGTGAAGGGGCGCTGGCCATGCTCGATGCGCTTGCCGCCGACCGCGACGCGCAGCTCGACCCGCGCGCGCGCAAGCTGCTCGACATGTGGCCGCAGACGCAGGCCGCCTACGGCGGCGACGAGTATGTCGTGAAGATCCGCGACAGCGAGATCCGCACGGCGCTGACGACGACGTCGCTGTCCGGCACCAAGGTGCGCAAGGTCGCGCTGCCGCGCTACGTCGACGACGGCGAGATCCTGCACTGGCAGTTGACGGAGAACGTGCCCGGCAGCTTCCCCTTCACCGCCGGCGTGTTCGCGTTCAAGCGCGAGAACGAGGACCCGACGCGGATGTTCGCGGGCGAGGGGGATCCGTTCCGCACCAACCGCCGCTTTCATCTGCTCGCGGACGGCATGCCGGCCAAGCGCCTGTCCACCGCGTTCGATTCCGTCACGCTCTACGGCAACGACCCCGCGGTGCGCCCGGACATCTACGGCAAGGTCGGCAACTCCGGCGTGTCGATCGCCACGCTCGACGACATGAAGGTGCTGTACTCGGGGTTCGACCTCTGCGCGCCGAACAACTCGGTGTCGATGACGATCAACGGACCGGCGCCCACGCTGCTCGCGATGTTCATGAACACGGCGATGGACCAGCAGCTCGACCGGTTCCGTGCCGACAACGGCCGCGAGCCCACCGACGACGAGGCCGCCAAGATCCGCGCGTGGACGCTCGGTACGGTCCGCGGCACCGTGCAGGCGGACATCCTGAAGGAGGACCAGGGGCAGAACACCTGCATCTTCTCGACCGAGTTCTCGCTCAAGGTCATGGGTGACATCCAGACGTACTTCGTCCACCACGGCGTGAAGAACTTCTACTCGGTGTCGATCTCGGGTTACCACATCGCGGAAGCCGGCGCGAACCCGATCTCGCAGCTCGCGTTCACGCTCTCCAACGGCTTCACGTTCGTCGAGGCATACCTGGCGCGCGGCATGCACATCGACGACTTCGCGGGCAACCTGTCGTTCTTCTTCAGCTACGGCATGGATCCGGAATACACGGTGATCGGCCGCGTCGCGCGCCGCATCTGGGCGGTCGCGATGAGGAACCGCTACGGCGCCAACGAGCGCTCGCAGAAGCTCAAGTTTCATTCACAGACCAGCGGCCGGAGCCTGCACGCGCAGGAAATCTCGTTCAACGACATCCGCACGACGCTGCAGGCGCTGATCTCGACGTACGACAACACGAACTCGCTGCACACGAACGCGTACGACGAGGCGATCACGACGCCGACCGAGGACAGCGTGCGGCGCGCGATGGCGATCCAGCTCATCATCAACCGCGAGTGGGGCCTGGCGAAGAACGAAAACCCGAACCAGGGCTCGTTCATCGTCGAGGAGCTGACCGACCTCGTCGAGGAGGCGGTGCTGGCCGAATTCGAGGCGATCTCCGAGCGCGGCGGCGTGCTGGGCGCGATGGAGACGGGGTACCAGCGCGGCAAGATCCAGGAAGAGTCGCTGTACTACGAGCACCAGAAGCACGACGGCAGCTACCCGATCATCGGCGTCAACACGTTCCGCAATCCGCATGCGGACGGCCCGCCCCAGAAGATCGAGCTCGCGCGGTCGTCGGAGGACGAGAAGCGCTCGCAGCTCGCGCGCCTCGCCGACTTCCACGCGCGCAATGCCGCGGAGGCGCCCGCGGCGCTCGCGCGGTTGCGGCAGGCGGTGGTGACCGACGGCAATGTGTTCGCGGAGCTCATGCACACGGTGCGCGTGTGTTCGCTGGGCCAGATCACGCACGCGCTGTTCGACGTCGGCGGGCAGTATCGGCGGAGCATGTAGCGTACAGGCCGGGCGCTGTGTTAGCGTTGGGCTCCCCGGATCGCGGAGCCTGCAGTGAAGACGATGACGCTGGTCGCTAAGCACCTGTACTTCGGACTCGACCCGCTGCGCCTGCGGGACGCTGCCGGAGCGCGTGCTCTCGCGCATGCCCGAGGAGCACACCGTGCAGGCGATCGTGCACCTCGACGCGCTGCTGGAAGACCTGCAGCTGCCTGCGGCGACGAGCCGCGTCGTCGTCGAGCAGATGGTGCTCGACGGCACGCTGAAGCCCATCTCGCTTGCGCGGCAGCGAATTCGAACTCACCGAGCGGTTCCGTGCGCTCGCGTCGGCGCGCATCATCGATCCGCTCCCGCGCGGCGACGCGCAGACGCTGCTGGCGCGCTGCGTCGACACTCGCGACGAGGTTCAACCGGACGGCCGCGCGCAACAAGTACGAGATCGACGCGATCGCGACGTACGGCGCGTACATGAGCCGCCAACTCGACCTCGCGGACCTGAAGCTCGGCGTCACCGGGCGCCATCGCGCGCCGGTGGCGCGGCCGCTCACCGGGCGCGCCACCGCGCAAACCGAGGGCACCGACGAGATCCGCGCGCTCTTCGAGCGCCAGAGCGGCTTCGTGGAAGTGAAGTTCTACAAACGGATGACGGACATTCCGCGGCCGTTCAGCGTCGTCTTCCGCGCCGGCGACTGAACGCCGCGAAGCGCCGCCCGCGATCAGCCGGGCGCATCCCGGCCGTGGCACACCTTGTACTTGCGACCGCTGCCGCACGGGCACGGGTCGTTGCGCCCGACCTTCGGCGCGTCGCGCGTGATCGGCTTGTTCGGCCGCGTGATCTCCACGGCATCGAGGACCGCCAGCACCAGCTCGTCGATCGCCTCGTCGAGGTCCGCGAGCGGGACGTCGCGTTCGATCTCGCTGCGCTCGAGCATGAAGTCGGCCACGTCGGGCGACGTGCTGTCGGGGTCGATCGGCAGGTGGCGCAGCACGCCGCCCAGCGCGGCGGCGAGATCGGGATCGCCGTCGTAGGCAGCCGACAGCGACGGCACGAGGTCGAGCGCGTGCGCGAAGCCGGCGGCCCAGGGTGTCAGCGCCTCGATGGACGCCTTGCCGGTGAGCGCCTCGCCCGCGTCGTCCTCGAGTTCGAACACGATCGGGTCGAAGGCTTCGCGTCCGGCGAGGAACGCGGCGAGCTCGTCGTGCCGGCGCATGATGAGCTGCACGGCGCGCGCGAGGTCGGCGGTCTCGGGCGTGGCGCGGCCTTCGCTGTCGAACACGAACGGCAGCCAGGTCTCGAGGGGGACGGGCTCGGGCGCGATCAGGACGCCGGTGAGGAAGCCGTCGAGCATCGCGACGTCGAGCGACTCCCGCTCCTCGGGCAGCGAGGCCAGGAGTCCGTCGAGTTCGGCGATTTCGCGTTCGGACAGGGGGCGGGTCGGGTCGTCGGACATGGGGTGCGGGCGCGAACGCCGAGGCTGCGGGCGTGGTACCCGCCGGTTCCGAACTTAGCACGCCGGCGTACCGGCGGCGCGGGTGCCGCTACGCCAGCGGGCGCAGGCGCAGGCTGTCCCCGGGCGCGTCGAGTGCGGGGTCGTTCGCCGCGGTGTCCGCGGACGCGGCCACGGTCTGCGGCGTGTCCCGCGCGTACACGTAGCCCTCCACGTCCGCGAAATCGCCGCCGGCATGCGGCGCGGGCGCGGACGGGTGATCGCGCGCGTCGCCGACCCGCAGCCCGAGGAGCAGCACGATGCACGCGGTGGCGAACGACAACGTGAGCAGTACAACCGGCCACATCCGTGCGAACGTCGTCTCGACGTTGAAGGCGATGCCGTAGGAGACGAGGATCGCGGGCGTCAGCGCGGCCGCCGCGAGCACGGCGACCAGCGCGACCGCGCCGCCCATGAAGGCGACCTGGCGCGCATCGACGCGACGGCGGCGTACGGGACGATGGTGGATGCGATCGGACACGAGCGTGAGTTCGCAAGTGGTGTGCCAATCCGGGACTCCGTCCGATCGACGGTCGTGCCCGCGTGCCGTTGCCGGGTACCGCGCTGCGCATGCAGCGCCGACGCGCGCGAACGCGGGGAACGACATGCGGGTCCCTGGCGTGTCGCGCGTGCCCGGCATGGGCAGTTGGTGCCGTCCGTCGCCCGCGCGCCGCCCGCCTCGGTGGGCGAATTCGAGCACTCTCGACATCGAATTGCCGACTCACCGCCCTAGGGCTTGGCGCCGCTGCGCTTCATCTCCGGCAGCATGATGCCTTCGAGCACGGCGCGGTACGGTTCGGCGGACACGCTGACGCCGCCCTGGAACGGACGGTCGGTCACGGCGATGAAGTAGAGGATCAGTGCGATCGGCGCGGCGACCAGTGTGGTGATCAACGTGTGCAACGCAAAACTGTCGAGGCGCAGCAGGAAGCACGTCGAGATCGCGAGCACCCCGAGCAGGATCACCGTCATCCACAGCGCACCCGGAAGCGCCGTGTCGCTCACCGCCTGCAGGCGCATCCGCCGCAGCTCGATCACCTTGTTGTACGCCTCGAGCACGCGCGCGTGGACGATCTTCTGGCCCTCGGTCGCCGGCTCGAAGTGGAACAGCGCCTCCTGCGCGTCGTCGATCATCCGCAGTGTGCCGTTCGGCGCCTCGCCCTTCTGGTGCAGCGGCCACTCCTGCTCGATCACGTAGCGCGTGTACTCGGCCATCGCCGACCGCGCCTGCGTCTTCAGCGGCTCGGGGTAGCCGGCGAAGTCGTGGAACAGCACGGTGATGGCCGCCGCCTCCCGGGTCACGTTCTCGCCGGCATCGAGCGTGTTGCCCCACACGGCGACCGCCGTGAGGCCGGCGGCGATCGCGTAGATGCCGATCAGCGCGGCGAGGAGGCCGGCGATCGCGCCGTTGTCGAGCTGCTCGTGCAGCGTGGTCCGGCGGACGTGGCGGGCGGAGACCGCGAGGCCCCCGATCGCGACCAGGAACGTCGCCAGCACGACGATCAGTGCGAGCAGCGGCGACGACAGTTGGTGGAACCAGTTGAAGTTCATGGCGAGGTGGCGCGCGGGGAACGGAATCTTAAACGCATTGGGCCGACGGCGGCCAGGCAGGCGCCACTGCGCGGCGTCGAGCGCGCCGTGCTTCAGCGCGACGACGCGTTGCCCGCGGTCGCGCGCGCCTTGAGCTTCGCGTGGATGTAGTCCGGGTAATCGACGTAGATGAGGTCCGCGAGCTTGCGGATCAGGTGTTCCTCGAAGGGGCTGGCGGTCTCGTCGGCGTACGCCACTTCCCACAGCAGCTCGACGATCCGGATCTTCTGTTCGCGCGTGAAGCGCCGGTTGATGATGGACGTGAACTGGTAGTAGTCGTTGGCCTGCTGCGACTCGACCTCGGCGAGGTCGACGAGCTGCTGCGCGTCTTCCGCGGCAAGGCCGAACTTGCCGCGCACGGCGGCCAGCACGGCCGTCTGCTCGTCGGGGGTACTCTGCCCGTCCGCGCGCGAGATCTCGACGAGCAGCGCCGCCGTGGCGATCTCGATCGAATGCCGGTCGCCGCGCTCGGCGCCGGTGGCGGCGAGCTTCATCTCGAAGAAATCGCGGATCCCCTGGAGCATCGGTGCGGCGGCTTCGTTCGTCGGCGGAAGCGTGCCAGTATCCACCAGTACGGGCAGGATGGGTATGCTCACGGCGTGCCTCACGCCCGCACCGGCGCAAGGCGCGGCCGGCGTCACGCGCGGCCGCGCAGCAGCGTGTGCGCAAGGTCGCGCCACCCTTCCGGCGTTCGCAATCCGCGATGGTGGAAGTAGATGGAGCGGGCGAGCGCCGCGAACGGGCGCGTGCGCAGCGCCGCGTCGAACACCGCGTCGGGAACGCCCTGGTCGAAGAGGCGGCGCAGCGCGCGCTTGGCCGCGAAGCGCGGATAGGACCGTCCGAGCACGTGCTCGGGCGCGGGTGCGCCTTCCATCCGGTGGTCGGCGATCGCGTGCGCGGCCGCGAAGCCCGACTCGAGCGCCGTGTGGATGCCGCCGGCGGACAGCGGCGACACGAGTCCCGCTGCATCGCCGACGAGGACGACGCCGCGGGCGGCGAACGGCGCGACCGGCCCGCCCACGGGAATGAGCCCGCCGCGCCGGCCCACCCTGCGCGCGCCGCGGAAGTCGAGATGCGTGCCGAGCTTGCGCACGAACGCATCGAGGTCGGGCGGCGCAGGCCGCCGGCAGGCGAGGCCGACCTGCACGCGACCACCGTAGCCTGGCACCACCCAGCCGATATAGCCGCGCGCCAGCTGCCCGTCGAGATAGCAGTGCAGCCGGTCCGGATCCACGCCGGCGATGCCTTCGTACTCCGACTCCAGGCCCAGCAGGAACTCGGTGTTACGGCCGAGCGAGAACTCCGCCGCGACGGCCGAGTGCGGCCCGTCGGCGCCCACGATGTCGCGCACGCGCTCGCAGCCGTCGACGAGTTCGAAGCCGTTGTCCGTCGCACGCACGCCGCGGTACGGCCGGCCGAAGCGGAGGTGCGCACCGGCGCGCGCCGCTTCGCGCGCGAACCAGCGCATGAGCGCCGGCGTATCCGTCGCCAGGAAGTAGTAGCCCGGCGCCGCGAGGTCGAGGGTCGCGAGCGACGGCGCATGGAGGCGGACGCCGGCGACGCGGCGCGTGAGCGCGGCGGGAATCTCCCAGCGCTCGGCCGCTTCCTTCACGAGGAGGCCCGTCGTGTGCATGCGCTGGCCCGGTTCGCGCTTGCGATCGATGACGAGCACCCGCAGGCCGCGCCGGGCCGCGGCGCGCGCGCAGTATGAGGCCGGCGAAACCTGCGCCGACGACGACGACATCGTAGTGGGTAGTGCGCATCTGAGTTCGCCTCGAGGGGACGGCCCATTGCCGTCCGCACGAGTGTGCCCGCGCCCTCGGTGTGCGGCGCAGCGCATCGGGCGAAATCATCGGTTCGCCACGATTCGCCCGCGTATTGCCGCAAGCCCTGCGGGCCATTGTGGGGCGCGCCCGTACGCAGCCCGCCGCATGACACGCGTTTCTTCCTGGCCCTTAATGGCGGCCGCCGCCGGGCCGCCCCAAGGCGGCCGCCTGACGTCGCAGTCGAAGTGCCGGCCGCAAAAGGCGCGCCGCCGGCTTAACGTCATCCACAGGCCCCACGGACGCCTTTTGCGGCCGTTCAGCGCGCGCCCGCCTGCTCGAGGATGTCGACCATGTCGCGGTAGCCGTTGCCCTGCGCGAGGTGCAGCGGCGTCATGCCGTTGCGGTCGGGCAGGTTCACGTCGGCACCGGCGTCGACGAGCGCCTTGAGCGTCAGCACGTGGCGCGGGCCGCCGTTGCCCAGGACGATCGACTCGATGAGCGCCGTCCAGCCCAGGTTGTTCACGTGGTCGAGCGGCGCGCCGGCCACGATCAGGCGCCGCACGACCTCGTCGTGCCCGAGGTGCGCCGCCGCGATCAGCGCGGTGCCGTCGTAGCGGCTCGTGACGTTCCTGGCGCTGGCGCCGATGGCGAGGGCAACGGCAAGGGTGTCGGGATCGTCGGCGACCGCGGCAATGGTGACGATGTCGTACCGGTCGCGTTCGAGCGCATTGGGGTCCGCGCCCGCCTTGACCAGCGCGCGCATCGCGTCGTGCCTGCGCGCAAACGCGGCAACGTGCAGCGGCGTGCGGTCGTACGCGTCGCGCGCCTTGACGTCGGCGCCGGCGGCGGCGAGTTTCGCGATCTCCGCGGCATCGCCGCGCGCGGCGGCGGCGAAGAGGCCCTTGTAGCCCGCACTGTCGGCCGCCGACGGCGGGACCTGCGCGGTCGCGAGCGAGGCGAGCATGCACAGCAGGAGAAGCGAACGATTCAGCATGGGTCGTAGTGGAGGTAACCGAGGAGGGCGCCGCGGCTCGACTGCACGCGTTCGAGCGTTCCGCACGCGACGATCGGCGGCGGTTCGCGCGCGGGATAGAAGAGGGGATTGCCGGCGTTGGGCAGCGGCGCTCGGGTGGCCGCGACCGCGGTGAGCGTGGGCGTGCCGCGGCCGGTGGTCTCGACGACGCAATCCAACGACCCGCCGCCGGTCTCCTGGAGCCGCACGCCGGCCATGCCGGCACTCGCCGGCCATGCCTTCGCGACCGACTTGACGCGAGTACCGGCGCGCGCAACGCACGCGGCGATCGCGGGTGCCAGGTCCGGTATGAGGCGCGCCCAATCGTCGGGCTTCATGGCCGAGAAATTCGCCACCGGTGCGACGCGCGCGTCGAAGCCCGCGCGCACGGCGCAACAGCCGGTCACCGCCTCGCCCGGTCGGACGGACAGGATCGCGCGATGCGTGGACGGCGGGCCGTCGGCCATCGTCGACCGGCAGGTCTCCTCGCGCACGGTCGCGACCAGCGTCTCGCGCGGCAGGTGGGTCGAATCGCCGCGCCAGACCAGGCCCGGCGGTGCGAGGAACGCGAGGGGTTGCAGGGTGCCGCGGAAGACCACCTCGCGCTTGCCCTTCGCCGTGAGCGTCGTATGCACGGCGGAGGTCCGGCTGGCGTCGAGCCGCCAGGACGGCTCGTCGCCGCGGCATTCGAGCGCCTGCACGACAATGGGCTGTTGCGCCGGCGCGAGCGAAGCCGCGGCGCCCGCGGCGGCGGCGACGGCGATGAGCGCGAGCGATCGAACGTGTCGTTGCATGGAACGCCTGCCTGCCGTCTCTGGATCGTGCCATCTTCGCACAGTCGCGCGCGTCCCCGGAAGCGGCGCGAGGCGGGCGCGTGCCAGGCGAAGGACGTGATCACCCGGGCGGCGCTTGCCGCCGGTGCGCCCGGCCTCGACGACGACGGAATGCGCGACAAGCGTGAAGGCCGGTCGCAACCCTGTCGACCGCGTGCTGGACGACGATTAGAATCCGCACGGTGTTACCGTATCCGACCACAAGCGCCCGTGCCAGGACGCGGGCGCATCCACCCACAACAGACTGGAACTGGAGGAACGCATGAGGAAGTCGATGTTGAACGCGGCCGTGGTCGCGCTCTGCCTCACGGGCGCCGTCGCGCAAGCGCAGGAAGTCACGCTCAAGGTGCACCACTTCCTGCCGGCCGGTTCCGCGGCCAACACGATGTTCATCATGCCGTGGTGCGACCGGATCGCGAAGGAATCCGCCAACAGGATCAAGTGCCAGATCTACCCGTCGATGCAGCTGGGCGGCACGCCGGGCCAGCTCTACGACCAGGTGAAGGACGGCGTGGTCGACGTCGTGTGGACGCTGCCCGGCTACACGGCCGGTCGCTTCCCGCTGGTCGAGGTGTTCGAGCTGCCGTTCATGATGACCAGCGCCGAGGGCACCAGCAAGGCGTTGTGGGACTACGTGCAGCAATACGCGCCCAGGGAATTCGGGGACGTGAAGCTGCTGGCCACGCACGTGCACGGCCCCGGCGTGTTCCACACGACCGACAAGCCGATCAAGACGCTCGCGGACCTCAAGGGCATGAAGGTGCGCGCGCCGACGCGGCAGACCAACCGCTTCCTGGCCGCGCTGGGTGCCACGCCGGTCGCGATGCCGGTGCCGCAGGTGGGCGAGGCGCTGTCGAAGGGCGTCATCGACGGGGCCGTGATCCCGTACGAGGTGGTGCCGTCGATCAAGGTGCAGGAGCTGACCAAGTTCCACTCCGAGACGGACCCGGCGATGCCGGCGTTCTACACGTCGGCGTTCATCTTCGCGATGAACAAGGCGAAGTACGACGCACTGCCGCCCGACCTCAAGAAGGTGATCGACAACAACAGCGGCCAGGCGTTCTCGGGCGAGATCGGCAGGACGTTCATCGAGGCCGACGTCATCGGCAAGAAGCTGATCGCGCCGAACACGATCAACGTGATCCCGAAGTCGGAACTCGAGGGCTGGGTGAAGCTCGGCCAGCCGCTGGCGGATGCCTGGGTCGCCGACGTGTCGGCCAAGGGCGTGAACGGCAAGCAGCTCTACGACGGCGCGAAGGCGCTGATCGCCAAGCACTCGGCCGGGAAGTGACGGCCGCTTAGGCGGAGGACCGACGCGGCGGCGCGGGAATGCGCTGCCGCGCGTCCCCGAAACGAAGGAACTGCGCACATGGCGAGAATCGCAGGCGCGATCGCGACGTCGCACACGCCGACCCTCGGGTTCGCGTACGACAGGAAGAAGCAGGACGACCCGGTGTGGGCGCCGATCTTCGCGGCCTGCGGCCTCGAGACGTTCCAGAAGTCGCGCAACGCGCCGGCCGCGCTGTATTCGGTGGTGGGTGTGGATGCCAGGTCGCTCGACTGGGACGCGAAGCCGCCGGGAGCCGCGCCATGAACCGTACCCGTGGTGAACGCCGCGCGTGGCTGCGGGGCGCTGCCGCCCTCGCGCTGGCGGTGGCGCTTCCCGCGCGCGCGGCCGACTGGCCCGCGCAAGCCCGTGCGCCTGATCGTGCCGTTTCCGCCCGGCGGCTCGACCGACATCCTGGCGCCGCACGATCGCGCAGAAACTGCAGCAGGCGCTGGGGCAGCCGTTCGTCGTCGAGAACAAGCCGGGCGCAGGCGGTCGATCGGCGCGACCGAAGTCGCGCGCGCGGCGCCGGACGGGTACACGCTGCTGATGGGTCACATCGGCACGCTCGCCGTCAACCCGTCGCTGTACAAGCAGCTGCCGTACGACCCGGTGACGAGCTTCACGCCGGTCGCGCTGGTCGCGCGCGTGCCGAACGTGCTGGTCGTCAACCCGGCGGTGAACGGCGCACCGTGCCGGAACTCATCGCGCTCGCCAGGCGAAGCCCGGGCGCGCTGCGCTATGCGTCGGGCGGCAACGGCAGCGCTGCGCACATCGCGATGGAGTACTTCAAGCTGCGCACGAAGACCGACATCCAGCACATCCCGTACCGCGGCACGGCGCCCGCCGTGGCCGACGTGATGGGCGGGCAGGTCGAGATCATCATGACCGGCGTGCCGGCCGTGCAGCAGCAGGTGAAGGCCGGCAAGCTGCGCGCGCTCGCCGTGTCGAGCACGGCGCCGGTCGCGTCGATGCCGGACCTGCCGACGATCGCGCTGCCGCGGGCATGCCGGACTTCGAGGCGATCCAGTGGTACGGCATCGTCGCGCCGGCGCGTACGCCACCGGCCGTCGTCGCGCTCCTCAACGAGGAGATCAACCGGGCGCTCTCGTCGCCTGCGCTGAAGGCGCGCCTCGACGCCGAGGGCGCGGAGGCGGCGCCGGGAACGCCTGCCGCGTTCGGCGCGCTCATCGTCAGCGAGATCGCGCGCTGGAAGCCCGTGATCGAGCAGTCGCACATGAAACCCGAGTGACGCGCAACGCAGGACACCCCGTGACCACGTACATGAGTGAAACCACCCGCACCGTCGACGCATCCGCGTTGCGCATTGCCCTCAGTCGGCTACGGCGAGGTCGGCGGCATCTTCGGCGCCGCGCTCGCGGAACGCGGCGTTGCCGCGCTGACCGCGTACGACATCCTGCTCGCGGAGGCCGCGCGCGGCGAAGCGATGCGCGCGAAGGCGGCGCGCGCGCACGTGACGCTCGCGGCCTCTGCGCGACAGGCGGTCGCGGACGCCGACGTCGTCATCTGCGCCGTCACGGCGAGCGCCACGCTCGCCGCGGCCGGGAGCATCGCGGCGGGCGTGCGGCGCGACGCGATCGTGCTCGACATCAACTCCGCTTCGCCGGGTACCAAGATCGCCTGCGCGGAAGCGGTCGCCGCCGCGGGCGGCCGCTACGTCGAGGCCGCCGTGATGACGTCGGTGCCGCCGCACGGCATCCGCACCCCCATGCTGCTCGGGGGGCCGCACGCGCGCGGGGCCGTGCCCGTGCTCGCGGCGCTCGGGTTCGCGGTCAGCGTCGCGTCCGAACAGTATGGCGTCGCATCGGCGATCAAGATGTGCCGCAGCGTGATCGTCAAGGGCATGGAGGCGATCGTGATCGAGAGCTTCCTCACGGCGCGCCGGTACGGCGTGGAACGCGAGGTGCTGGCGTCGCTCGCGGAGACGTTTCCCGGCATCGACTGGGAGAAGCAGGGCACGTGGTTCTGGCAGCGCGTCGTGCAGCACGGGCGGCGGCGCGCCGAGGAAATGCGCGAGGCCGCGGTGACCGTGCGCGAAGCGGGCGTCGAGCCGCTGATGGCGAGTGCGATCGCGGATCGCCAGGCGGTCGTCGCCGCGCTTGCGGCGGGCGGCGCGTTCGTCGGTGTCGCGCACCAGGCCGGCTGGCGCGACTACGCCGACCGCGTTCAGCGCATCGCCAAACCGGACACGTCAACGCCTGAGTGATCCGGCGCCGAACCGGTGCACGGCCGGTTCAACGGTTCGCGAGCCCGCGTCCTCGCTGCCGGTGGGCGCGCGTGAGCGCACGCACCGGGGATCAGGCGGCGAAGCGCAGCAGCGCGGCCGGGTTCTCCCACAGCACGCGCCGCCGTTGCGCGTCGTCGGGGAACCAGCGCATGACGAGCGCCAGCAGCACGCCGTAGTCGACGCGCGCCGGCGCGCGCAGGTAGGGCCAGTCCGATGCCCACAGGCAGCGGTCCACCGTGAACGCCTCGATCAATGCATCGACGAACGGCTGCGCGTCCGCGTGCGGAAACGGTTGCTGCGAGAACTTGGCCACGCCCGAGAGCTTGACGTACGCCTGTCCGGTCGCGCCCAGGCGCAGCAGCGCGCGGAAGCCGGGTTGGTCGAGGCCCGCCTCCCGCGTCGGTCGTCCGCAGTGATCGACGAGGATCCGCACGCGCGAGCGCTCGAGCATCGGGAGCATCGCGAGCAGCTGCTCGTGCTCGACCTGCAGCGACACGAACAGGTCGAGCGCCGCCGCGCGCGCGAGGAGCGGCGCGGCGTCCGCGTAGTAGTCGACGCCGTAGTGCGTGACGTTCCACGCGATGCCCACGATGCCCTGCGCCCGCAGCACTTCCAGTTCGGCGGTGCCGGTGTCGTTGGCCACCAGCGCCACGCCCTTGCAGCGGCCGTGGCTCCGCGCGAGCGCGTCGAGCAGGCAGCGGTTGTCGAGCGCGTAGCCGGAATTGGGGCCGACGATCAGCGCGTGGCGCGTGCCGTACGCGTCCATCATCGCGAACAGCTGCTCCGCCGTGCCCGTTTCCTGGCCGGCGGGCCGGTAGTGCGTGTGCTCGCCGTACGGAAACCGCGCCGGGTCCAGCACGTGGACATGGCAGTCGATCTTCGGCTCGGCGAAGATGCGCGGGTCCACGGGGTCTCGTGCCGCTAGAAGGTGGCGGCGATCGCCTGCCGCAGCGCGGGCGTGATCTCCGGCATCACGCCGAACCACGCATTGAACGCGGGCCGCGCCTGGTTCAGCAGCAGCCCCAGGCCGTTCACCGTGATGTTGCCGCGTGCGCGCGCGGCCGCCAGCAGCGGCGTCTCGGGCGGGATGTAGATGAGGTCGCCGACCAGCGCGTCGCCGCGGCAGCCGGTCGAGCGCGATGTCGAGCGGCGGCTTGCCCGCCATGCCGCCGCTCGTCGCGTTGGCGAGCAGCGCGACGCCGTCGAGCGCGTCGGCGCGTGCTTCCCACGGAATGGCCGTGACCGGCGCCCCGAACTCCTGCGCGATCGCCTGCGCGCGTTCGAACGTGCGATTGACGAGGCGGATCTCGCGCGCGCCGCGCACGGCAAGTGTCGCAACCACCGCGCGCGCGGCGCCGCCCGCGCCCAGCACGACGATCGGGCCCGTGTCCGGCCGCCACGCCGGGTCGGCGTCGAGCAGGCTCTGCACGAAGCCGTTGCCGTCGTTGTTGAAGCCGGAAAGCGTGCCGTCCTGCTCGACCACGACCGTGTTGACCGCGCCGATCCTGCGGGCGAGATCGTCGACCCGGTCGAGCAGCGGCATGATCGCCTGCTTGTGCGGCGTCGTGACGTTGCAGCCGCGCATGCCGCAGCGCGGACAGGCCGCGCACGGCCGCTTCGAGCTTCTCGGGCGGCACCGGGAACAGCACGTAGCGACCGGCGATGCCGTGCTCCGCCAGCCAGTGGTTGTGGATCACCGGCGAGCGCGAGTGCGCGACCGGGTAGCCCAGGAGCCCGGCGATGCCGAAGGCGTTGGAGTCGGCCAAGAGAAGATCCTGCGGTCGAGTGAACGGCGGCGCGCGACTACTTCGCCGACGCGGGCGGCAGCGTCGCGACGACCTGCTGCTTGCCGTTCACCACGCGGGTCATGAAGCTCTCGCGGTCGAGGTCGCCGTTGTTGTCGAACGTGACGTCGAGCAGCACGCCGGGGTTTTCCTTCACGGTGAACTTCGCACCGTGCATCGCCGCCGCGAACGCCTTCGGGTCGAACTTGCCCATCCGTCTCGGTCAGCACCTTCACGATGTACATCGCGCTGTAGCCCTTGAGCGAATTGTGGTCGCCCTTCGACTTGTATTCCTTCTGGAATTTCTCGTCGAACGCCTTGATCGCGGGCTGCGGCGCGTCGGCGGTGAGGCCGACATGCGCGACGGCGCCGTTCGCGGCGTCGCCCGCGAGCTCGATCACCTTCTGGCTCGTGAGCGTCGTCTCGCCGACGATCGGCTTGTCGTAGCCCTGCTTGCGCAGCTCGCGCAGCGCGCGCGCCGACTCCTCCTCGTTCGAGTACACGAAGAGCGCGTCGGCGTTCGACTGCTTCGCGCGCAGCACGGCGCCGGAGAAGTCGACCTGGCCCGGATCGGTCGAGATGTCGGCGACGACCTTCACGCCGGACTTCTCGAGCTCCTTCATCATCGTGTCGCGGCCGCCCTTGCCGAAGTCGTTGTTGACCCAGATGATCGCGACGGTCTTCGCCTTGAGGTCGTTGGCGATGTAGCGCGCGACCTTGGGCATCGCGGTCGTCTGCGTGAACGACGTGCGGAAGATGTACGGGTTGCCCTGCTGCGTGATGCTCGCCGCCTCGCCGCCGGTGAAGTTCGGGATCTCGGCTTTCTTCGTCTCCGCCATCGACACCATGATCGAGCCGGAGAACACCGGCCCCATCACGACGTACGCGCCGTCGTCGACGGCCTTCTGCGCGAGCGCCTTGGCGATCTGCGGATTCGACTGCGTGTCGCCGCTCGTGTATTCGATCTTCCGGCCGAGGATGCCCCCCGCCGCGTTGATCTCCTTCACCGCGAGCTTCACGCCGTTGTCGAAGTTGGTGCCCGAGGTCGCGCCGGTGCCCGACAGCTCGACGAGGCCTGCGATGCGCACCGGCCCCTGCTGCGCCCACGCGCCGTGCGTCATTCCCAGCGCGGCCGCAGCCAGCGCGATGCCCAGCGATCTCTTGAACATGTCTCTCTCCTCCGTGCGGCGCTCGCGGCGCAGGCGCCGGTCACGCTGGATTCTCTGCCCGCCGCGGATCAGCGGGTCGCCTAGAACCGTCGTGCAGCCTAACGAATTAGCGGACGGCCAGCAATGCCGGCGATGCGTTCACGATGCTGCATCGCGGGAGAGTGCCGGGAAACCGCCGGGAAACCGCCGATCCCAGGCGGAAGGCGCTCGACCAGCGCGCAGCCATCCGCATGACATTTGATTTTTCCTGGCCTTTGCGAGTGGCCGGCGCCGGGCCGCCCCAAGGCGGCCACCTGACTTCGCAGTTGCAGTGCCGGCCGCAAAAGGCGCGACGCCGGCGTGACGTCATCCACCGTCCCCACGGACGCCTTTTGCGGACGTTCCTTCCACGCCTTTTGCGGACGTTCCCGCGAACTCCGCCGGGCTCCAGCCGCCGCCCAGCGCCTTCGCGAAGTCGACGATCGACAGCTTCGCGTCGCGCGCGGCGCCGATGCGCAGCGTGTCCGCCGCGAGCAGCGTGCGCTGCGCGTCGATGACTTCGAGGAACGACGTGCGGCCGGCGTCGTAGCGCAACTGCGCGACCTCGTAGGCCTTCGCGATCTGGTCGCGCCGCGCGGTCTCGGCCGCCAGCACCTCGCGCGCCGAGCGGTGCGAAACCAGTGCGTCGTGCACCTCGCGGAACGCGTTCTGGACGATCTGCTGGTACTCGACGGTCACCTGGTCGCGCCGCGCGGTCGCGAGTTCGACCTGTGCCTCGATCGCCTTCAGTCCGAAGAGCGGCTGCGTGAGTCCGATCCCGAGCGCCCAGATGCCGGCCGGCCCGGTGAAGAGCGAGGACAGCACGGCGGACTCGACGCCGTAGGCGCCGGTGAGCGTCAGCGACGGAAAGTAGTTGGCGCGCGCTTCCTGGATGCGCAGGTCCGACGCCGCGAGCAGCGCCTCCGAGCGCCGAATGTCCGGACGGCGCTCGATGAGGCCCGACGGCAGGCCGGACGGGAGTTCGGGTACCGCGGTGACGGCCTCGATCGACGCGCCGCGCGCGACCTGCGGCGTGAACACGGCCCGGGGCGAGCGCCCGGTCAGCGTCGCGATCGCGGACTCGTACAGGCCGATCGCCTTCTGCGCGCGCGCGATGTCGGCGACCACCGCCGACTGCTCGGCTTCCGCCGTGCGCAGGTCGTATTCGCCGATGATCCCGCCCTCGAAGCGGTCGCGCTGCAGCGCGACCGTCTCGGTGCGCAGCTGCAGCGTGTCGAGCAGGAGCTTCATCTCGGCGTCGGCCGCGCGCAGCCGGAAGTAGGTGCTCGCGACGTCGCCGGCCACGCCGATTCGCACCGTCTCGCGGTAGTAGCGCGACGCGGTCGAGATCGTTGGTCGACGCGAGGAGGCCGCTCCGGTACTTGCCCCAGACGTCGAGCTCGTACGACACGCCGACGGACAGCCCGAAGTCGTTGCTGGTCTGGCCGATGCCCGAGGGCAGCGGCGGCGACGTGTTCGCGGAGATCCGGGAACGGTTCGCGTTGCCGTTGATGTTGGCGCTCGGAATCAGGTTCGACTGCGCGAGCAGCACCTGCGACCGCGCGGCCTCGATGCGCGCGAGCGTCACGCGCAGGTCGAGGTTGTTCGCCAGCGCCTCGTCGATCAGCTGCGTGAGCACCGGGTCGTCGAACGCGATCCACCAGCGCTCGAGCAGCGCGTTCTGCGCCGACGTGGCGGTGGCGTCAGGCAGGTCGAGCGTGGGCGGCACCGGCTGCACGACGGCGCAGCCGGCGGCGACGAACGCCGCCACGGCGATGGCTACGAGAGTCCGCTTCATGGCTGTTCTCCACTCACGCCGCGCGGCGGGTGGCCCGGCGTCTGCGGCGGGGCCAGGTGCGCGACGTTGTACGCATGCTCGATCTCGTTGGCAAGCTCGGTCTTGCTGCGCGACTCGTGGATGCGGCGGTCGATGATCACGCGGTAGAAGAGCGGCACGAAGAAGATCGCGAGGAACGTCGCCGCGATCATGCCGCCCATCACGCCGGTGCCGGTCGAGTGACGTGCGCCGGCGCCGGCGCCGGTGGAGATCGCGAGCGGCAGCACGCCGAAGATGAACGCGAGCGACGTCATCAGGATCGGCCGGAACCGCAGCCGCGCGGCCTCCATCGCCGCCGCGGACGCCGACATGCCTTCCTCGCGCTTGAGCACCGCGTACTCGACGATCAGGATCGCGTTCTTCGCGGCGAGGCCCAGCAGCGTGACGAGGCCGATCTGGAAGTACACGTCGTTGGTGAGCCCGCGCAGCCAGATCGCCGCGAGCGCGCCGAACGTCCCGAACGGCAGCGCCAGCAGCACCGACAGCGGCAGCGACCACTTCTCGTACTGCGCGGCCAGGATCAGGAACACCATGATCACCGCGAGGCCCAGCGCGAACGTCGACGCGCCGCTCGAGCGCTTCTCCTGGTACGACGTGCCGCCCCAGTCGTAGCTGAAGTCGGCGGGCAGCACTTCGTTGGCGATCTGCTCGACGCGCGCGATCGCCTGGCCCGAGCTGTAGCCGGGCGCCGCCTGCCCGAAGATCTTCACCGCCGGCAGGTTGTTGAAGCGGTCGAGCGAGTCGGGGCCGGACGTGTACTTCACCGTCGCGAGCGAGGACAGCGGGATCATCTCGCCCTTCTCCGAGCGCACGTACACGGCCGTGATGTCGTCCGGCCGCGCCCGGTAGGACGGCTCGGCCGACATGAGCACCTGCCACGCGCGCCCGAACTTGTTGAAGTCGTTCACGTAGTAGGTGCCGAGCGTGGCGGACAGCGCGCTGAACACGTCGTTGATCGGCACGCCGACCTTCTTCGCCTTCTCGCGGTCGACGTCGACGTAGAGCTGCGGCACGTTGGCGCGCCACAGCGTCTGGGCGCCGCCCAGTTCCTTGTCGGAGTTGACCCGGGCGAGGAACTGCTGCGTGACCTCGTTCAGGCGCTTGGCGCCGCCGTCGCCGCGGTTCTGGATGTAGAACTCGTAGCCGCCCGCGGTGCCCAGGCCGAAGATCGGCGGCGGGTTGAACGCGAGCACCAGCGCCTCCTTGATGTGCGCGGTCTTGCCGAAGAGCTCGCCGACCAGCTGCGCGGCGGTGACCTCGCGCTTGTCCCACGGCACCTGCGTGACGAAGATCGTCGCGGCGTTGTTGCGGAAGCCGCCGCCCAGGAAGTCGAAGCCGGTGAACGAGATCACGCTCGAGTTGGCCGGGTTGGAGCGGATCGCACGCTCCACCTCGGCCACGACCTTGTCGGTGCGGTTGAGCGTCGCGCCATCGGGCAGGATCACCGCGCTGATGTAGAAGCCCTGGTCCTCGTCGGGCACGAGGCTGCCGGGCGTGACGCGCCACAGGAACACGACGATCGCGACCATGCCGGCGAAGAGCAGCAGGCCGATCGCGCCGCGCCGGATCATCCACGTGACGCCGGACGTGTACTGGCCGGTGACGCGCAGGAAGAACCGGTTGAACACCGCGAAGAAGCCGCGCGCCGGCGGCGGGTCGTGCTTCAGGATCAGCGCGCACAGCGACGGTGTGAGCGTCAGCGCGACCAGGCCCGAGATCACGACGGCGATGGAGATCGTCACCGCGAACTGCCGGTACAGCTCGCCGGTCAGCCCGCCCAGGAACGCGATCGGGATGAACACGGCGGTCAGCGTGAGGACAATCGCGATGATCGGGCCGGTGACCTCGTGCATCGCCTTGATCGCCGCCTCGCGCGGCTCGGCGTTGTCCTCGCGCATGATCCGCTCGACGTTCTCGAGCACGACGATCGCGTCGTCGACGACGATGCCGATGGCCAGCACCATCCCGAACAGCGTCAGCGTGTTGATCGAGTACCCGAGCACGTAGAGGCCCGCGAACGCGCCCAGCAGCGACACGGGCACGGCGATGAGCGGGATGATCGTCGCGCGCCAGCTCTGCAGGAACAGGTAGACGACGAGGAACACGAGGATCATCGCCTCGCCGAGCGTGTACACGACCTCGCGGATCGACACCTCGACGAAGCGCGTCGTGTCGTACGGGACCGCATAGGCGAGCCCCTCCGGGAAGCGGCTCGCGAGCCCCGTCAGCGTCGTGCGCACCGTCTTCGCGACGTCGAGCGCGTTGGCGCCCGGCTGCAGGAAGATGCCGACCAGCGTGGCCGATTTGCCGTTGTAGCGCCCGATGAAGTCGTAGTCCTTGGAGCCCAGCTCGACGCGCGCCACCTCCGACAGCCGCACGGTGGAACCGTCCGGATTCGCGCGCACGATGATCTGCCCGAACTCCTTGGCGTCGGCGAGGCGGCCGCGCGCGGTGATCGTGTAGACGAGCTCCTGGCCCTTGTTGATCGGCGCCTGCCCGACCTTGCCCGCCGCGAACTGCGCGTTCTGCTCGTTGATGGCGCGCGCGACGTCGGCCGGCGTGAGCTTCAGCTGCGCCAGGCGGTCGGGCAGCAGCCAGACGCGCATCGCGTAGTCCTTCGCGCCGAAGATCTGCACGTTGGTCGTGCCCGGCAGCCGCTTCAGCTGGTCGAGCACGTTGAGGGTCACGTAGTTCGAGATGAAGAGGTCGTCGAACTTGTCGTCGGGGGAATAGAACGCGAGCACCTGCAGGAACGCGGAGCTGCCGCGCTCGACCGTGACGCCCTGGCGGCGAACCTCCTCGGGCAGCCGCGGCTCCACCTGCTTGACGCGGTTGTTGACGTTGACCGCGGCGTCGTCGACGTTGGTGCCGATCTCGAACGTGACCTGGATCTGCACGACGCCGTTCGACGACGACGTCGAGCTCATGTAGATCATGTTCGGCACGCCGTTGATCGCGTTCTCGATCGGCGAGGCGACCGTCTCCGCGAGCGTTTCGGCCGATGCGCCCGGGTACACCGCCTGCACGGTGACCACCGGCGGCGCGATTTCCGGGTACTGCGCAATGGGCAGGCTGCGCATGGCCGCGAGGCCCGCGAGCACCAGGAACATGGAGATCACGGCCGCGAAGATCGGCCGGTCGATGAAGAAGCGCGAGAACATGGTCTGGGGCGTCCGTCCGTTAGGCCTTGGGCGTCGACTTGGCGTCCGCGGGCGGCGTGGCCGACGGCGCTGCCGGCGCGCCGGGGCGGCGGGCGCCCGGGGTTCCGGGCGCGCCACCCAGCATGATCGGCGCGCCGGGGCGCAGCTTCGCGACGCCGTCGACGATCACCTGGTCGCCGGCCTTCAGTCCGGTATCGACGATCCACAGGTTGGCGCCGTCCTGCGCCACCCATTCGCCGAGCGTCACCGGGCGCACGCCGGCCACGTCCTTGCCATCCTTGTCCTTTTCCGCGACGTAGACGAACTTGCCCTGCGCGCCGTCCATCACGGCCACCTGCGGCACGGCGAGCGCGTTGTTGCGCACGGCGCCGATCAGCTTGACGCGGACGAACTGCCCGGGCTTCAACGCACCGTCGGTGTTCTGGATCTCCGCGCGCAGCTCGAACGTCCCGGTCGTCGGGTTGATCCGCGTGTCGGTGAAGTTGATCCTGCCCTTGCGCTCCAGCGTCGAGCCGTCGGCCAGCTGCACGGCCACGTCGAACGCGTTGTTCTTCGGCAGCGTCAGGCGGCCTTCCTTGACCGCGCGGTTCAGCGTGAGCTGTTCGTTCTCGGCGATCGAGAACGGGATCCACATCGGATCGACCTGCGACACCGTCGTCAGCAGCGTCTCGTTCGCGTTGACGAGGCTGCCTTCGGACTTCGGCGCGCGGCTCGACAGTCCGGCGATCGGCGCGGTCACCCGCGTGTAGCCCAGGTTGAGCTGGATTTCGGCGAGCTTCGCCTGCGCGGCCTTCACCGATGCATTGGCGAGCTCGACGTTGGACGCGGCGTCGTCGGCTTCCTTCTGCCCGACGGCGCGCCGTTCGGCCAGCGGCTTCAACCGTGCGAGCTCGCGCTCGGCCTGCGCCTTCTGCGCCTGCGCGCGGGCGACCTCGGCGTCGAGTGCGGCGACCTGCGCCTGCAGCGGCTTGGGATCGATGACGAACAGCACCTGGCCGGCGCGGACCGGCGCGCCTTCCTGGAAGAGCTTCTGCTCGAGGATGCCGGTCACGCGCGCGCGGACCTCGACCTCCTTCGACCCCGTGGTCTGGCCCACGTATTCGTAGCTGGTGGGCAGCGTCCTGGGTTCGAGCTTGATCGTGGTCACGGCCGCGGGCGGGAATCCGTGGAATCCTCCGCCTTGCTGGGACTGTCCGCACGCGGCGAGCGCGGCGACGGCGGCGAGGGGGAAGTAGCGCAGAGCGGCGCGGCGAAGTGCATCTTGCATGGGAGGCTCCTGGAGTGCATTGCAGCCCGGTTGCTGCGGTGCAGCTTGCCAAAGGGAGTAAGATTACATACATTCACGAATGTTTGTAAAGTGGCAATTCAAACGGGACCGCAATGGTACGCAGGACGAAGGAAGAGGCGCAGGCAACCCGGGAGCGGCTGCTCGATGCCGCGGAGGTCATATTCCGGGAGCGCGGCGTCACCCGGACATCGCTCGCCGAGGTGGCGACCGCCGCCGGGATGACCCGGGGCGCCGTCTACTGGCACTTCAAGGACAAGGCCGACCTGTTCCGCGCGATGTGCGACCGCGCGACGATGCCGCTCGACTCGATGTTCGAGCAGGTCGGCGAGGCCGGGGGCGTGGATCCGCTCGGCACGCTGCGCGCGCTGTCCATCGGCGCGCTGCAGAGCCTGGCAACCGATGCGCGCGCGCAGAACGTGTTCGAGATCGTCTTTCACAAGAGCGAGCTGGTGGACGAGCTCGCCGGGCTTGCGACCACGCACCGCCAGGAGCGCGGCGAGTGCCTGTCGCAGATCGAGAACATCATGCGGCAGAGCGCCGCGGCGGGTCAGTTGCCGGCGGACATCGACGCGCATCTCGCCACGCAGGGACTGCACGCACTGATGGTGGGCATCATGCACGAGTGGGTGCTCGACCCCTCCGCCTACGACCTCCGGTCGGCGGCCCCTGCCTTCGTCGACATGTTCATCGGCGGCCTGAAGACGAACCCCCCGCGGCTTCCCGCGCGCGGCACGGCTGCCGCGAAGTCCGCGCCGACCTCCGCGGTAACCGGCGCGCCCGCCTGACCCGCGCGGCGGCTTCGGCTGCCGACCCGCGCAGCGAACGGTCCCGCCGTGCGTCGCCGCTCGATGCGTTCGCACCGGCCCCGCGCGCACCGCAGCGCTCTGCTGCGCTGCGGCACTGGCGGATAATGCGATCTTCCCCCGAGCAACTTCCGGAGTCGTGGACATGGACACCATTCAGCGCGTCGGCGTGATCGGCGCAGGCACGATGGGCAACGGCATCGCGCAGGCGTGCGCGGTCAAGGGCATCCCGGTGGTCATGCTCGACGTGCACGAGGCCGCCGTGTTGCGCGGCCTCGCGACGATCGCGGGCAGCCTCGATCGGCTGGTCAGGAAGGAAAAGCTCACGGCCGCGGAAAAGGACACGGCGCTGGGGCTCGTCAAGGGCAGCACCGCCTACGCGGACCTGGCCGCGTGCGACCTGGTCATCGAGGCGGCCACCGAGAACCTGGACTTGAAGCTCCGCATCCTGCGCGACGTCGACAAGCTCGCGAAGCCGGGTGCGCTGATCGCGACCAATACATCGTCGATCTCGATCACCGCGCTGGCGGCGGTCACCTCGCGGCCGGCGGAATTCCTGGGCGTCCACTTCTTCAATCCGGTCCCGCTGATGGCGCTGGTCGAGCTGGTGCGCGGCCTGCAGACGACCGACGCCACGGTCGAGGCGGCGACGGTGTTCGCGCAGCGTCTGGGCAAGACACCGATCGTCGTGAAGAACAGCCCCGGCTTCGTCGTCAACCGCATCCTGTGCCCGATGCTCAACGAGGCGGTGTTCGCGCTGCAGGAGGGGCTCGCGTCGGCGGCGGCGATCGACGACGGGATGAAGTTGGGCTGCAATCACCCGATCGGGCCGCTCGCGCTGTGCGACATGATCGGCCTCGACGTGCTGCTCGCGGTGATGAACGTGTTCTACGCGGATTTCAACGATCCCAAGTACCGGCCCGCGCCGCTCCTGAAGGAGATGGTCGCGGCGGGTTACCTCGGCCGGAAATCGGGCCGGGGCTTCTACGACTACACGCAGGGAAGAAAATAGCGGCGCGGTCACCCCCGGGCCAATGCCCGGTGGACGCGCGGACGAGACGCAACGAGAGCGCGATGAGCGCGGAGGACGCGATGGGTTACGAAACGGTGCTGCTCGAGCAATGCGAGCCGGGAATCTTCCTGCTGACGATCAACCGCGAGAAGGCGCGCAATGCGCTCGCGCCGCAGGTGCTGGACGACATCGCCGCGGCGGTCGCGGCGGTGGCCGCGGATCCGGGCGCGCGCTGCCTGCTGGTGACGGGCGCCGGAAGCCGCGCGTTCGTCGCGGGTGCCGACATCGCGGCGATGAGCGCGATGCCGGTGCTGGCCGCCCGGGACTTCGCGTTGAAGGGGCACGCGACGCTGCGTGCGCTGGAGCTCTCGCCGGTCCCGGTGATCGCGCTCGTCAACGGCTACGCGCTGGGCGGAGGCTGCGAGCTGGCGCTCGCGTGCGACTTCATCGTCGCGTCGGACAAGGCCGTGTTCGGCCAGCCGGAGGTCAACCTCGGCATTTCGCCGGGCTTCGGCGGCACGCAGCGGCTGGCGCGCGTCGTTGGCCGCGCGATGGCGCTCGAACTCGTCACCACCGGACGACAGATCAAGGCGGACGAGGCGTTGCGCATCGGCCTCGCCAATCATGTCGTCGCGCCCGACGCGCTGCTCGCCAAGGGGATGGAGCTGGCGCGGATGATCGCGGGCAAGGGTCCGGTGGCGGTCAAGCTGTCGAAGCATCTCGTGATTCGCGGCCAGGATCTCGACCTCGCCAACGCGAACGCGCTCGAGGCCGACGTCTTCGGCCTGCTGTGCGCGACCGAGGACAAGAAGGAAGGGATGGCGGCGTTCCTGGAAAAGCGCCCGGCGAAGTTCACCGGACGGTAGGCGCGCGCCGGGACCTCGCGCGACTACTCTCCCGCAAGCGGGAGACGACGACTGCCTCATTTCAGCGCTCTCTCGCACGCGGGAGACCACAGGCCCCTCACCCCAACCCTCTCCCGCAAGCGGGAGAGGGAGGACTCCGGCGTGAGCGCTGGTGCCGATTCCCCATCGAAGTACCCCCTCTCCCGCTTGCGGGAGAGGGTTGGGGTGAGGGTGCGCCGCGTCAGTCCTCGAACGTCCGCAGCCCCGCGAGGTCGGTGACCGTCACGCCGCCGTACTCGATCCGCAGCAGTCCGGCCTGCTCGAGGCGCTGCAGCGCCTGGTTCGCGCGCTGGCGCGAAATGCCCGTCAGCTGCGCGATTTCCTCCTGGGAGATCGGCAGCGACGGCCCGATCCCGGGGTACAGGTGCGGGTTGAACATCGAGGCCAGGCACCGCGCGAGGCGCGCGTCGGGTCCCAGGAGCCGGCCGTGCTCGACCATCCCGATGAACTGGCCCAGGCGCTCGTTCAACTGCGTCAGCAGGAACCGGTTGAACGGCATGCTGGTGTCGAGCAGCCACATGAACGTCGCGCGGGGCATGTACGCGACGGTGCTGTCGCGCAGCGCGACGATGTCGTAGCGGCGCGGCTCGTTCTTCAGCAGCGAGCCTTCGCCGAACCAGCCACCGGAGCCCACGCCGACGAAGCTCGTCGGCTTGCCTTCGGCGGACACGTTGGCCATCTTGACCAGCCCGTCGACGACGCCGATCCACGCCTCGACGGCCTCGCCCTTCCGGCAGACCAGCGTACCCGCGGGGCACAGGCGCGTGAGCGTCTCCGCTTCCACGCGCGCCAGGTCGGCGGGCGGCAGCGAGCGCGCCCAGGCCGACGCCCGGAGCATGGCGGCGAGCGTCAGCATCGGTTTGGTCGCGGCAGCGGCAATTGTCGGCACAATGACAGCATAGGCAGGCGATCGCGCCTACATTCTGATCGCAGTCATTCTAAACGGCGGCTCGCGCGTCATTGGACAATGTTGCGCGCGCCGCCCGTCCACCGGGTCCGGCGGCCAGCAGGCAACGGAAGGGGCTAAGATGCCCTTCCGGCAGCGAACCGGCGCGGCGGTTGCGGTCATGTATAAGTTATAAGAATACCGGCTGCCCTCGAGGCGCGGCCGGACGCCAACGAGGATGCGGGCGGCACGCGCGAAACGCGCGAACGCCCTTCGCGGGACGCCACGGACGTGGTGGCCGCGAAAGCAGAGGAGGAAATGGAGGAAGCGCTCGACACCTTTCCGCGGCTCCTGCTGCATCACGCGCAGGTGCGACCCGGCCATCCGGCCACGCGGGAGAAGGACCTCGGCATCTGGCAGACCTGGTCGTGGCGGGAGGTCGCCGACGAGGTGCGCGCGCTCGCCTGCGGGCTGGCGGCGCAGGGATTCGCCCGTGGCATGCACCTGGCCATCATCGGCGACAACCGCCCAAGGCTCTACTGGTCGATGCTTGCCGCGCAGGCGTTGGGCGGCATCCCCGTGCCGATGTACCAGGACGCGCCGGCGGCCGACTTCGTCTTCGTGCTGAACGACGCGGAAATCGCGTACGCGGTCGTCGAGGACCAGGAGCAGGTCGACAAGATGCAGGAGGCGACACCCCAGGTGCCCACGCTCGCGCACGTCTACTACGACGACCCGCGCGGCATGCGCAACTACGAAGGCGTCACCAGTTTCGTGCGCCTGCAGGAAATCGGGCGGGAGTTCGACCGCGCGCACCCCGGGTGGTACGAAGCCGAAGTCGCCAAGGGCCGCTCCGACGACGTGTCGGTGATGCTCTACACGTCGGGCACCACGGGCAAGCCCAAAGGCGTGTGCCAGACGCACGGCGCGTTCATCGCGTCGGGCCGCGGCGGTGCCGGCTTCGACCGTCTCACGCCCGACGACAGCATCCTGTCGTACCTGCCGATGGCGTGGGTGGGCGACCACCTGTTCTCGCTGGCGCAGTGGCTGGTCGCCGGGTTCACGATCAACTGCCCGGAGTCCGGCGACACCGTGATGACGGACCTGCGCGAGATCGGTCCCACGTACTACTTCGCGCCGCCGCGCGTGTTCGAGAACCTGCTGACCACCGTGATGATCCGCATGGAGGACGCCAGCGCGCCGAAGCGCTGGCTGTTCGCGCGCTTCATGGACGTCGCGCGCCGGTGCGGCGCGGAGATCCTCGACGGCAAGCCGGTGGCGCTGGCGGACCGCCTGCAGTACGCGCTCGGCAACCTGCTGATCTACGGCCCGCTGCGCAACGTGCTCGGCATGAGCCGCATCCGCGTCGCGTACACGGCCGGTGCCGCGATCGGGCCCGACCTCTTCCGGTTCTACCGCTCCATCGCGATCAACCTGAAGCAGCTCTACGGCCAGACGGAGACGTGCGCGTACGTGTGCCTGCAGCCGGACGGCGACGTGAAGCTCGACTCGGTCGGCATGCCCGCGCCGAGCGTCGAGGTGAAGATCGGCGACGGCGGCGAGGTCCTGGTCCGTGGCCCGATGCTGCTCAAGGAATACTACAAGCGGCCGGACGCCACCGCGGAATCGATCGACGCCAACGGGTATTTCCGCACCGGCGACGCCGGCTTCCTCGACGACGCCGGGCACCTCAAGATCATCGACCGCGCGAAGGACGTCGGCAAGCTCGCGGGCGGCGCGATGTTCGCGCCCAACTACATCGAGAACAAGCTCAAGTTCTTCCCGCACATCAAGGAAGCGGTTGCGTTCGGCCACGACCGCGACATGGTGTGCGCGTTCGTGAACATCGACATGGGCTCCGTCGGCAACTGGGCCGAACGGCGCGGCATCGCGTACTCGGGCTACACGGACCTGGCCCAGAAGCCCGACGTCTACCAGCTGATCCGCGAGTGCGTCGAGAAGGTGAACGCGGAACTCGCGACCGAAGGCGACCTCGCCGCGTCGCAGATCCATCGCTTCCTCGTACTGCACAAGGAACTCGATCCCGACGACGACGAGCTGACGCGCACGCGCAAGGTGCGGCGCGGATTCGTCGCCGAGAAATACGCAGTGCTCATCGACGCGTTGTACGGCGGCCGCGCGGTCCAGCACATCGAGACGCTCGTCCGGTTCGAGGACGGCCGCACCAACATGGTCGCGGCGGACCTGCGCATCGAGGACGCGAAGACGTTTCCGCCGACGCAGCGGCAGGCGGCATGATGCGATTCTTCACCAAGAGATGCGAAGATGCGGGGCAGGGCCATCCCGGCGTCTCCGCGTCATTCTGTGGAATGGTCTTCGCGCGATGACCACCGCTGCGCAACGCCGCGCCGGGGACGTGATCCTCAGGCTCGACAACATCTCGCTCGCGTTCGGCGGCGTGAAGGCGCTCACCGACATCAGCTTCGACGTGCGCGAGCACGAAGTCCGCGCGATCATCGGTCCGAACGGCGCCGGCAAGAGCTCGATGCTCAACGTGATCAACGGCGTCTATCGGCCGCAGGAGGGGACGATCACCTACCGCGGCGAAGTCCGCCGCGACATGGACCCGCACCAGGCGGCGCTGCAGGGCATCGCGCGGACGTTCCAGAACATCGCGCTGTTCCGCGGCATGACGGTGCTCGACAACATCATGACCGGCCGCAATCTGAAGATGAAGTCGTCGTTCCTGGCACAGGCGCTGTGGGTCGGTCCCGCGCGCCGCGAGGAGCTCGCGAACCGCGCGAAGGTGGAGGAGGTCATCGACTTCCTCGAGATCCAGCACATCCGCAAGACACCGGTCGGCCGGCTGCCGTACGGCCTGCAGAAGCGCGTCGAGCTCGCGCGGGCGCTGGCGGCCGAGCCGTCGATGCTGCTGCTGGACGAGCCGATGGCCGGCATGAACGTCGAGGAGAAGCAGGACATGTGCCGCTTCGTGCTCGACGTGAACGAACAGTACGGCACGACGATCGTGCTGATCGAGCACGACATGGGCGTCGTGATGGACATCTCCGACCGCGTGGTGGTCCTCGACTACGGCAAGAAGATCGGCGATGGCCCGCCCGACGAAGTGCGCGCCAGCAAAGCGGTGATCGACGCGTATCTGGGGGTCGCGCATTGATGCAGGAGTCAGAAGTTCTTTGTTGATAACCGAAATGCATGACGGTTACTCCGTCGTTCCCGCGAAAGCGGGAACCCGGCGTCTTTCGTCGCACGCCACCGGGTTCCCGCCTTCGCGGGGACGACGTTGGCAATCCGGGCGCCGCTGCCCATTCGGACCTCGCCGGTAACGTCAAATGTCCTTCTTCCTCGAAGTCCTCATCGGCGGCCTCCTCTCGGGCGTGATGTATTCGCTCGTGGCGCTCGGCTTCGTGCTGATCTACAAGGCGTCGGGGGTGTTCAACTTCGCGCAGGGTGCGATGGTGTTCTTCGCGGCGCTGACGTTCGTGGGCCTCACGGAGCTGGGCCTGTCGCCGTGGCTCGCCTTCCCGGCGACGCTCGCGGTGATGATCCTCCTCGGCCTGCTGACCGAGCGCATCGTGCTGCGACCGCTCGTGAACCAGCCGCAGATCACGCTGTTCATGGCCACGATCGGCCTCGCGTTCTTCATCGAAGGCCTGGCGCAGATGATGTGGGGCGCCAACGTGCGCGGGCTCGAGCTCGGCCTGCAGGACGAGCCGTTGCAGTGGGTGTCGGACCAGTGGGGCATGAGCATTTCCAAGTTCGACCTCGCGGCCGCCGGCGTGGCCGCCGTCCTGGTCACGTCGCTGGCGCTGTTCTTCAGCCGCACGCGCATCGGTCGCGCGCTGCGCGCCGTGGCCGACGATCACCAGGCAGCGCTGGCGGTCGGCATCCCGCTGCAGCAGATCTGGGGCATCGTGTGGGGGGTGGCCGGTTTCGTCGCGCTGGTCGCGGGGCTCCTGTGGGGCGCGCGCAACGGCGTCCAGTTCGCGCTGACCTTCGTCGCGCTGAAGGCGCTGCCGGTGCTGATCCTGGGCGGTTTCGAGTCCGTGCCCGGGGCCATCGTCGGCGGACTCATCATCGGCGCGACCGAAAAGCTCGCCGAGGTCTACCTGGGGCCGATGGTCGGCGGCGGCATCGAGGGCTGGTTCCCGTACGTGTTGGCGCTCCTGTTCCTGCTGGTCCGGCCCGAGGGCCTGTTCGGCGAAAAAATCATCCGCCGCATCTGACCGCGGACGCACCGAGAAGCCATGTTCTATCGCGAAGCCGGCCAGTTCAAGACGTCGTACGTCGACGATTCGGCGATCTTTCCGATCCGGCAGGACCGGATCGGCATCGCCGTGATCCTGGCGCTCGCGTTCGTCGCGGTGCCGCTGTTCGCGACGCCGTACCTGTTCTCGGCGATCCTGATTCCGTTCCTGATCCTGTCGCTCGCCGCGATCGGCCTCAACATCCTGACCGGCTACGCCGGGCAGCTGTCGCTCGGCACCGCCGCGTTCATGGCGGTCGGCGCGTTCGCGTCGTACAACTTCATGCTGCGCGTGCCGGGCATGCCGATCCTGCTGGCCTTCGTCGGCGGCGGACTGCTGGCCGCGGCGGTGGGCATCGTGTTCGGGCTGCCTAGCCTCCGCATCCGCGGCTTCTACCTCGCGGTCGCCACGCTGGCGGCGCAGTTCTTCATCGTCTGGTGCCTGGCCAAGGTGGGCTGGTTCTCGAACTACAGTTCCTCGGGCGTCATCACGGCCCAGCAGGTGTCGATCCTGGGCTACGACTTCCAGACGCCGACGGCGAAGTACCTGCTGGTGCTGGTGATCGTCTGTGTCATGGCGCTCGCGGCGAAGAACCTGGCGCGCAGCAACATCGGGCGCTCGTGGATGGCGGTGCGCGACATGGACGTCGCCGCGGAAGTGATCGGGATCCGCCTGATGCCGGCCAAGCTGACGGCGTTCGCGATCAGCTCGTTCTACTGCGGCGTCGCGGGCGCGCTGTACGCGTACATGTACCTGGGCACCGTCGAGCCGGAGGCGTACAACCTCGACCTGTCGTTCCGCATCCTGTTCATGATCATCATCGGCGGCGTCGGCACCATCCTGGGCTCGTTCCTGGGCAGCGCGTTCATCGCCCTGCTGCCGATCGTGCTGAGCCTGATCGTGGGATTCCTCGAGAACACCATGCACCTCAACGTCTCCAAGAGCATCACGTCCAACCTGGAGCTCATGGTGTTCGGCGGCCTCATCATTTTCTTCCTGATCGTCGAGCCGCACGGCCTCGCGCGGCTCTGGTCGATCGGCAAGGAAAAGCTGCGTCTGTGGCCTTTCCCGCATTGATGTCATGCTTTGCAGCAGCGGGGCGTGGGAACAAACGGGTGCGCGATGGTTCCTGACGCCCGGCGGGAGTCCGACGTTTCGCGGAAACGAGTCGCAAGTGCTGTCCAATCCATCGCTCCCTTCGGGAGCCGATTCGCAAGGAGGAGCAACATGAAGATGGTGAAATCGGCCCTGCTGGGCCTCACGATGCTCGGCGTCGCGTCGACGGCGCTGGCGCAGAACGAGCAGTTCATCCCGATCCTGTCCTACCGCGTCGGCCCCTACGCCGCGGGCGGATCGGGTTACTTCGGCGGCACGATCGACTACTTCAACCTCATCAACGCGACGGGCGGCATCAACGGCGTCAAGCTCGCGTGGGAAGAGTGCGAGACCGAGTACAACGCGTCGCGCGGCGTCGAATGCTACGAGCGCCTGAAGAAGAAGGGCGGCGGCGCGACGACCGTCGAGCCGCTGTCGACGGGCATCGCGTACGGCCTGCTCGACCGTGTCGCGCAGGACAAGATCCCGATGACGACGTTCGGCTACGGCAGCGCCAACGCCGCGGACGGTCGCGTGTTCCAGTGGGTCTATCCGGTCGGCACGAGCTACTGGAGCCAGGCCGCCGCGATGGTGCAGTACCTGGGACAGAAGGAAGGCGGGCTCGACAAGTTGAAGGGCAAGAAGATCGTCCACCTGTACCACGACTCCGCGTTCGGCAAGGAGCCGATCCCGGTATTCGACGCGCTGGCGGCCAAGCACGGCTTCGAGCTCATGAAGATCCCCGTCGCGCATCCGGGCAACACGCAGGAATCGCAGTGGCTGCAGATCCGCCAGGCGAAGCCGGACTACGTGATCCTCTGGGGCTGGGGCGTGATGAACCCGACGGCGCTCAAGGCGGCCGCGAAGGTCGGCTTCCCGCGCGAGAAGATGCTGGGCGTCTGGTGGGCGGGCTCCGAGGAGGACGTCATCCCGGCCGGCGATGCGGCGAAGGGCTATGTCAGCGCCGCGTTCTCGGCGCCGGGCACCAACTTTCCCGTGATGCAGGACATCCAGAAGAAGCTCTACGCGAACGGCAAGGGCAACCTCGAGGATCCGACCCGCCAGGGCTCGATCTATCACACGCGCGGCGTCGTCTACGGGATGGTGATCGTCGAGGCCATCCGCAAGGCGCAGGAAAAGTACGGCAAGGGCAAGGTGGTGACGCCCGAGCAGGTGCGCTGGGGCCTCGAGAACCTCAACCTGTCCGAGGCGCGGATCAAGGAACTGGGCGCGGCCGGCATGTTCCCGCCGATCAAGACCAGCTGCCTCGATCACGAGGGCTCGGGCATGGTCCGCTTCCAGCAATGGGACGGCAAGGGCTTCAAGGCGCTGACCCCGTACATGGCCGGCGACAAGGAACTCGTGCGCAAGATGGTCGACGAGAGCGCCGCGAAGTACGCGGTCGAGAAGAAGATCACGCCGCGCGATTGTTCGAAGGAGGGTTAGTCCGTCGTTCGGCGAACCGCGGCGCGTGCGCGCCGCGGTTCGCCGCCCGGCGGACTAACTCGCCGAAATCGAGCGTCGCCCGCAGGCGGTCGACGTTCATTTCGGCGGGCTGAGATCTCACGAAGGGGCTCGAGGTGATTGTCGCTTTCAAGTGCCTGCTCCGGCGCATGGAGCATCTCGCGACATTCGACTTTCCCTGATTTCTGTTGCGTCGTCGTTTCCTGCGGATCTCGCTACGCTGACCATGGCTGCCACTTCGACTGCTGCTGCACCATCCGATGCGATGCCGCTCGCGCAGGCGGCGCCGTATCTGTCCGTCAATAACATCGAGGTGATCTACGATCACGTGATCCTCGTGTTGAAAGGGGTCTCGCTCGAGGTGCCCGAAGGCAGGATCGTTGCGCTGCTGGGCGCCAACGGGGCGGGCAAGAGCACGACGCTGAAGTCGATCTCCAACCTGCTGCGCGCCGAGCGCGGCGAGGTGACGAAGGGGACGATCGAATTCAGGGGCGAGCGCGTCGATCGCCTGACGGTGAACCAGCTCGTGCGCAAGGGCGTGTGCCAGGTGATGGAAGGCCGGCACTGCTTCGCGCACCTGACCGTCGAGGAGAACCTGCTGACCGGCGCGTTCACCCGCAACGTGTCCCGCGGCGATCTCGCCGGACGCGCTGGAGAAGGTCTACCACTATTTCCCGCGGCTGAAGCAGCGGCGCACGAGCCAGTCGGGATACACGTCCGGCGGCGAGCAGCAGATGACCGCCGTGGGTCGCGCGCTGATGGCGCAGCCGACGATGATCCTGCTGGACGAGCCGTCGATGGGACTCGCGCCGCAGATCGTCGAGGAGATCTTCGAGATCGTCCGCGACCTCAACACGAAGGAGCGCGTGTCGTTCCTGCTCGCCGAACAGAACACGATGGTCGCGCTGCGCTACGCCGACTACGGCTACATCCTGGAGAACGGCCGCGTCGTGATGGACGGTGCCGCGTCGGACCTCTCGACCAACGAGGACGTGAAGGAGTTCTATCTCGGGCTTTCGTCCGGCGGACGGCGCTCGTTCCGCGACGTGAAGCACTACCGTCGTCGCAAGCGCTGGCTGGCCTGACGCGGATCGCTCCGCGCATGGCGACGCGGTCAGCGGCGCTCGCGCAGGCGGTCCGGTTCGCGCCGGCATCCGCGCGCGAAGTGGCAAGTCCTTCGAGGTGGACGACGATGAAGTTCGACTCGCTGCGGAAGTACTGCGCGACGCTGCCGGGGGCCACGATGGACGTGAAGTGGGGCGCCGACGAATGCCACAGCGTCGGCGGCAGGATGTTCGCGGTGTTCCTCGTGCAGAACCGGCGCGGCGGCAGCGTCTCGTTCAAGTGCGATCCGGAACGATTCCTCGAGCTGACCGACCGGCCGGGCATCGTGCCGGCGCCGTATCTGGCGCGCGCGCACTGGGTGCAGGTGACCGGCTGCGGCGGCGCTGACGCGACGCGCGAGGCGCGCTCGCTCGTGGCGCGCTCGCATGCGCTGGTCTTCGCCAAGCTCGACGCGGCGCGAACGCGCGGCGATCGCGGGTGACGGCGAGCGCGGCCGAACCTGCGGATCCACGAAACTTCGAACCCGACCGCACCGATGGAACGACGATGACCGAACACTTCGACACGCTCGAAACCCGCGACCCGGAAGTGCGCGAACTCGCGCAGTTCGCCGCGCTGCGCCGGCAGGTGGTGCACGCGCGCACGCATGCGAGCGCGTTCGCGCAACTGCTGGCCGACGTGGATCCGCGGGCGCTGACGTCGCGCGCGGCGCTCGCGCAGCTGCCGGTCACGCGCAAGTCCGAGCTCCTCGACCTGCAGAAGGCGCGCCGCCCGTTCGGCGGGCTGGCCGCGACGCGCTGGGGTCGCGCCCGGCGCGTGTTCGCGAGCCCGGGCCCGATCTACGAACCGGAGGGCGGAGCGCCCGACTACTGGCGGCTTGCGCGCGCGCTGTTCGCGGCCGGTTTCCGCGCCGGGCATCTCGTGCACAACTGCTTCGCCTATCACCTGACGCCGGCGGGCTCGATGCTCGAGACCGGCGCGCACGCGCTGGGATGCACGGTCTTTCCCGGCGGCACCGGGCAGACCGAGCTGCAGGTGCAGGCGATGGCGGAGCTCTGCGCCCGACGGCTATGTCGGCACGCCGTCGTTCCTGAAGATCATCCTCGAAAAGGCGGACGAGCAGGGCGTCGCGCTGCCGTCGCTGCAGCGCGCGCTGCTGTCCGGCGAGGCGTTTCCGCCGAGCCTGCGCGACGCGCTCGCCGCGCGCGGGATCGCCGGCTATCAGGTCTACGCGACGGCCGACCTGGGTTCGATCGCCTACGAATCGCCCGCGCGCGAAGGGCTCGTGGTCGACGAGGGCGTGCTGGTCGAGATCGTGCGGCCCGGCACCGGCGATCCGGTCGCGGCCGGCGAGGTCGGCGAGGTGGTCGTGACGGAACTCGTCAACAACGACTATCCGCTCATCCGGTTCGGCACCGGCGATCTCTCGGCGCTGCTGCCCGGCGTGTCGCCGTGCGGGCGCACCAACATGCGCATCAAGGGCTGGATGGGTCGCGCCGACCAGACGACCAAGGTCAAGGGCATGTTCGTGCATCCGTCGCAGGTGGCCGCGATCGCGAAGCGGCATCCGGGGCTCGGGCGCGTGCGCCTCGTCGTCGACAACCCCGGCGGCAACGACCGGATGACGCTGCACGTCGAGTCGAGCGACCGCGCGCCGTCGCTCGCGGAAGCGCTCGTCGCGTCGATCCGCGACGTGACGAAGCTGCGCGGCGAAGTGGCGTTCCGCGCGCCCGCGGAGCTGCCGAACGACGGCAAGGTGATCGACGACATGCGCAAGTACGAGTGACCGTCCGGGCGCGCGCGGGATGCGTACGCCGGCGTCCGCTGCCGCCCTCCGTGCATGGGTCCGCGTGCTAGCATTTGCCCACGCCTGATGGCGTGAGGAGCACCGCTGTGACGGACGCCGCCGCCGACCTGTTCTCGCCGTTGCGCCAGGAGACGCTGCGTGCGATCGCCGCCACGGGCGTCGTCCGCCAGTTTCCCAAGCAGACGGTGCTGATCCACGAAGGCGACGTCGGCGACTCGCTCTACATCCTGCTGTCCGGCCGCGTGAAGGTGTACGCGAGCAACGAGGCCGGACGCGAGGTCGTGATCAACTTTCACGGCGCGGGCGAGTACGTCGGCGAGATGTCGCTCGACGGCTCGCCGCGCTCGGCGTCCGTCGTCACGGTCGAGCCGACGACCTGCGCGATCGTGAACCGCGCGCAGTTCCGCGATTTCCTCGCGGCCAATCCGGATTTCGCGCAGCACCTGATCCAGACGCTGATCCATCGCGCGCGCTCGGCGACGGAAAACGTGAAGAGCCTCGCGCTGTCGGACGTCTACGGGCGGCTGGTGCGCCTGCTCAACGCGCTGGCGGTGGACGCCGACGGCAGGCGCATCGTGCTGGAACGATTGACGCAGCAGGACATCGCCGATCGCGTCGGCGCGTCGCGCGACATGATCGGCAAGCTGCTGAAGGACCTGGTCGCGGGCGGCTACCTGCTGGTCGAGGATCGCCAGATCACGATCCTGCGCAAGCTCCCGCCGGGCTGGTAGCCGCTGTCGCCACGTCCGGATCCCGGGCAAAGCCCAGCGCGCGGACCCGCGCCGACGGACGACTCGCACGCAGCCCGCCGCACGACACTCGTTTCTTTGCCAGCATTTCCTGGCGGCCGACGCCGGGCCGCCCCAAGGCGGCCGCCTGATCTTCGCAGTTGCCGTGCCGGCCGCAAAAGGCGCGACGCTGAGCGTTCACGTACTCCACCGGACCCCACGGACGCCTTTTGCGGACGTTCCCTACCGGTCGATGCCTCCGAAGCAGATGTACTTGACCTCGACGTACTCGTCGATGCCGTACTTCGACCCTTCGCGCCCGAGCCCCGACTGCTTGACGCCGCCGAACGGCGCGACCTGCGTCGTGATGAGGCCGGTGTTGATGCCCACCATGCCGGCCTCGAGTTGCTCGGCGATGCGCCATGCGCGGCCGATGTCGCGGGTATAGAAGTACGACGCGAGCCCGAACTCGGTGTCGTTGGCCAGACGCACGACCTCGGCGTCGTCGCGGAAGCGGATGAGCGGCGCCACCGGCCCGAACGTCTCCTCGCGAGAAGATCGTCATCTCGCGCGTCACGTCGGCGAGCACGGTCGGCTCGTAGAAGTTGCCGCCGAGCGCGTGGCGCTTGCCGCCCAGGACGATCCGCGCGCCGCGGTGCGTCGCGTCGGCGACGTGCGACTCCACCTTGGCCACCGCGTCCGCGTTGATGAGCGGGCCCTGCGTGACGCCCGCCTCGGTGCCCGGCCCCACCTTGAGCTCTCCGACCTTCGCCGCGAGCTTCGCCGCGAACGCGTCGTAGACGCCGTCCTGCACGAACAGGCGGTTGGCGCACACGCAGGTCTGGCCGGCGTTGCGGAACTTGGAAATGATCGCGCCCTCGACGGCGGCGTCGAGGTCCGCGTCGTCGAACACGATGAACGGCGCGTTGCCGCCCAGTTCGAGCGAGAGCTTCTTGATCGTGGGAGCGACCTGCTGCATCAGCAGCCGCCCGACCTCGGTCGAGCCCGTGAAGGAGAGCTTGCGCACCCGCGGATTGGCGGTCAGCTCGCCGCCGATCGCGGGCGCGTCGCCCGTCACGACGTTGAACACGCCGCGCGGGAACCCGGCGCGATGCGCGAGTTCGGCCAGCGCCAGCGCGGAATAGCGGCGTGGCCTCCGCGGGCTTGATCACGACGGTGCAGCCGGCGGCGAGCGCGGGCGCGACCTTGCGCGTGATCATCGAGCACGGGAAGTTCCACGGCGTGATCGCCGCGCAGACGCCGACCGGCTCCTTCACGACGACGAGGCGCCGGTCGTTGCCGATGCGTCGGGATCACGTCGCCGTAGACGCGCTTGCCTTCCTCGGCGAACCACTCGACGTACGCGGCGCGCGATCGCGACCTCGCCGGCGGACTCCGCGAGCGGCTTGCCCTGCTCGGTGGTGAGGATCAGCGCCAGGTCGTCGGCGTGCGCGAGCATGAGGTCGTACCAGCGGCGCACGATCGCGCAGCGGTCCTTCGCGACCAGCGCGCGCCACGCCGGCCACGCGGCCGACGCCGCCTCGATCGCGCGGCGCGTCTCGACCGCACCGCACATCGGCATCGTGCCGATCGCGCGGCCGGAGGCCGGGTTCACGACCGGGTGCGTCGCACCGTCGGCGGCGTCGTGCCAGCCGCCGTCGACGTAGCACTGCATGCGCAGCAGCGCGGGATCCTTGAGCTTCGGTAGGGCGTGGTCGAGCGTGTCGGGGGCCATGCAGGAACTCCTTGCGGAAGACGAACGGCGGACCCGCGATTTTACCTGCGACTGGCCCCGCGCCCGCGCTGGGCGGACCGCCAACAAACTCTGCGAAAGTCGCCAGCCGTCGGCGACTGCCCGACAACCGCACGCAGCCAGCCGCACGACACTCGTTTCTTCGTAGCCTTTTCTGGCGGCCGCCGCCGGGCCGCCCCAAGGCGGCCGCCTGACTTCGCAGTTGCCTTGCCGGCCGCAAAAGGCGCGACGCCGAATTCACGTCATCCACAGGCCTCACGGACGCCTTTTGCGGACGTTTCCCTAGTCCCAGCGCACGACGCCCGCGTAGTACGTGCCGAGGATCACCGCGCCGAACACGATCCGGTACCACGCGAACGGCACGAAGTCGTGGTGGCTGATGTAGCGCAGCAGCCAGCGCACGCACAGGAACGCCGACACGAAGGCCGCGGCGAAGCCTACGCCGAACGCCGAGAGATCGGCCGCCGCGAGGAGCTGCCGGTTCTTCACCGTCTCGTAGACGCACGCGGCGAGGAGCGTCGGGATCGCGAGGAAGAACGAAAACTCCGTCGCGGCGCGGCGCGAGAGCCCGAACAGCATGCCGCCGATGATCGTCGCGCCCGAACGCGACGTGCCGGGCACCAGCGCGAACGCCTGCGCGCAGCCGACCTTGAGCGCATCGTGCCAGCGCATCTCCCCGACGTCGTCGATGCGGACGGCGTCCGGGCGCAGCCGCTGGCGGCGTTCGGCCCACAGGATCACGAACGCGCCGGCGACGAACGCCAGCGCGACCGGCACCGGCGCGAACAGCGACGCCTTGATCAGCTTGCCGAACGCGAGCCCGAGGATGGCGGCGGGCAGGAACGCGATCGCGAGGTTCGCGACGAACCGGTTGGCGCGCGGATCGCGGAAGAGACCGCGCGCGACCGCCGCCAGGCGCGCGCGGAATTCCCAGCACACGGCGAGGATCGCGCCGGCCTGGATCACGATCTCGAACACCTTCGCCTGCTCGCCGGTGTAGCCCAGCAGCGAGCCGGCGACGATCAGGTGGCCGGTGGACGAGATCGGCAGGAATTCGGTGAGCCCTTCGACGATGCCGAGCAGCAGCGCGACGAGCAGGGAGGGAGAGGAATCCAAGGGACCGCGGAGGCGTTCGCGCTGGTGCGACGGAAGGACGGGCGATTGTCGCATACGCGCGCAGGCGGCCGTGCGTCGGCGCCGCGGTTCGGGGCGACGTGGCGCGCGCCGTTGCATCGTTGCAGGCGCCGCGGCGCATTGCGGTTGACTCAATCACTTAATAGCGATATAGTATTAAAAGATGGGCGCTATGCGAGAACATGAACGCGCCGGTGTCCGGTCCGGAAGGCGGTCGACGCAACGGCGAGTCGCAGCCGGTCCTCGACGGGCGCGCGTGCCTGGTGCCACCAGGCCGCCGGCCACTTTTCCGACGCTCGGTCGCCGACGCCCAACACCGCACTTTCGCGGCAGCGACCGCGCGCACCTCTTTTCAACCCACGAAGGAGCATTGCCATGACCGTCAATGTCGGCAACATCGACCGCATCGTCCGCATCGTCGGAGGCCTCGCGCTGATCGGGCTCGCCATCACCGGCACCATCGGTGTCTGGGGCTACATCGGCGTTGTCCCGCTGCTCACCGCGCTCTTCCGCGTCTGCCCCGCGTATTCGCTGCTGGGGATCAACACGTGCGGCGTCGCGAAGAAGTGAGGTCATGACCGAGACGTTCCGCATCGGGCTCACGCGGGAGGCGGACTACCGCTTCGCCGTGACGTTCGACGAATCCGGCCATGCCTCGACTCGTCACGGACGAGCCCGCCCCGCTCGGTGGCGCCGCGGGACCCAACCCGTCGCGGCTGCTCGGCGCTGCGGTCGCCAACTGCCTGGCCGCCAGCCTGCCGTTCGCCATGCGCAAGTTCGGCAATGAGCCGCCCTCGCTCACGGCCGACGCGACGCAGGAAGCGGCGGACGATGCGGACGCGAAGGTGCCGGCCGGCGTCGAAACCGCCTAAAATGGAACGAGAGGGGGCGTTTTCGTTCGCCTTCCCGGATCACCCATGGCCTTGGAACCCAGCCTCGATACCGCCGCCATCCTCGATGCTGCCGCCGAACGTGCCGTCACCGCGCAGGCGCAGCTCACCGGCCTGCTGACGCCGCAGGAGGCGTGGGCGCTGTTTCAGGCCGGCGCCGTCGATCTCATCGACACGCGAACGCTCGCCGAGCGCGACCTCATCGGCTACGTGCCCGGCAGCGTGCACATCGAGTGGTACGACTATCCGGCCAAGAAACGCAACGACGCATTCCTGGACCAGTTGCGCGCGCGCGTCGAGCCCGATCGCCCCGTCGCCTTTCTTTGCCGCAGCGGTGTACGTTCGCAGCATGCGGCGATGCTCGCGAGAGCGAACGGCTTTTCGGCGACGTACAACGTTCTCGAAGGCTTCGAAGGCGACCGGAACGCGCACGGCCAGCGCCGCGTGAACGGCTGGCAGATGGCTGGGTTGCCCTGGCGGCAGGACTAGGGCTGACGGAACTGAATCGCCGCGCGATTCGATTTCGAAAGGGTCGGCGCGAACCGCGCAGCTCGAAGCCGCCCCCGCAAGAACAATGAGGGTCAGACTCGAATTGAGGCATCACTTCAATTCGAGTCTGACCCTCATTGTTCCTTATCGGGCCATCCGCCGGAAATGGGCGTCGAGGGGTGTGGGCGCCTTGCCGGGAACGCTCATCGAGTCGAGGTAGTGGCGTGCATCCGCCGTGCGGCCGCTCTTGGCAAGCGCCACGAAGTACATCTGGCGGAACACGTCGTCCTGCGCATCGCTGCCGCCGCACATCGTGACGCGCGGCAGCGCGGGGTCGAGCAGGGATGCGGCGTCGCTCCAGCGTCCGGCGCCGAACGCCGCGGCCGCGCGCACGACCGCTTGCCCGGTGTCGCGCCACAGCGGCTCGCTACCGCGCGCAGCGAGCGTCGCGTCCAGCGTCTGCAGCGCCTTCGACCGCCGCGCCCGCGCGAGCGCATAGGCGTGATGCGCGCTGAGGAACGGCATGTACGCCTCGCCGCAGCGCGCTTCGACGTGATCGGCGATGTCGCGCCACGCATCACCCGCGTCGCCCCCGGCCATCTCCAGCCGCCACAGGAGCGCGATGGCGTCGATCTGTTCGCCGACCGCATCCGGGACGACGCCCCAGACGTCGCTTGCGAGCAGCGCGAATGCACGAGCGTAGTCGAGGCGCTCGAGGTCGAACATCGCGATGTGCCACGCGGTGTGCGTATGGACGGGCCGCGAGCAGGTCGCCGCGACCGGCAGGAACGCGCGCAGGCGCCGCTCGCCCGCATCGACATCGCCCAGGCGAATCGCGACGTGCGACAGCGTGTGTTCGGCCCACGGATTGCGCGGCTCGATGGCGAGAGACCGCTGCGCCAGCGCGCGCGCGGAATCGAACTCGCCGCACAGTTCGTGGGCGAACGATTGCATGGCCAGGACATCGGGGTGGTCCGCATGGTGCGCGGCGAGACGGTCGATGTGCGCGCGGTACCGCGGACCGGAGTACTGCTGCCCGAGGATGTAGTAAATGAACTCGCACACCTTCGCCGACAGCAGGTCGTCGGGATCGCGCTGCGTGGCGGCTTCCAGCGCCTGCGCTGCGTCGTCGTGGCGACGGTCGCGCCAGGCGCGCAGCGCGCGCAGGAACTCCGGCGCCCGCACCGCCGCACCATGGCGCTCGGCCGCATCGAGAAAGCGCGCCGCCGCCGCGTCGTCCGGTGCGGTCTGGCCGTACAGGTGCAGCGTGGCGGCGCAGAGCAACACCATCGGCTCCGCGGAAAATGCGGCGGCTGCGGGCAGGATGGCTTCCGCGCCTGCGTCGAAGCGAAGCAGGCGGCGACGGAAGTCGGCGACGGCGCCTTCGGGTGTCATGACATGCATGCTACGTCTCGCGCGTCGGCCACCGGCGGCGTGCGGCCTTCGCCGCGCGCAAAACGACCGGCCGGGTGGACCCGCCCTGAACCGCGGGTCCGCACCATGCCCTAGCGCGGGCGACCCTGCTGCAGTCCGGCCAATACCTGCGCGACCAGGTCGTCGGAGTCGGCCGGGACCAGACCCTGCGGCGTCATCCGGTCGACGACATCGGGCAGCGCCTGCGCGAGCCCGCCTGCAGCCTCCTGCGGCGACATCCCGAGTTGCTGCGCGATCTGCCCCAACTGCCCCTGGCCGAAGATCTGCGCGAGCGCGTCGGGTGAGATCGGCATGTTCTGGCCGGTGCCCACCCACGACTGCGCCTGTTGGCCCATGCCCGCCTGCTGCATCTGCGCGAGAAGACCCTGCAGGCCGCCGTTCTGCTGCAGCAACTGCAGCACCATCTGGATGACGGGGTTGGCACCTTCCGCGGCGGGTGCGCCGTTGCCGGCCATTCCGCCCATCAGGTTGCCGAGCAATCCGTCGAGCAGGCCCATGGTTTGCCTTTCGTCGAGTGGGAGGTGCGATGCACCGGTGACCTGCGCCACCGGCGCGCGTGCCGCGTCAGGCCGCCTTCTGGCGCACGAACAGGTGCGCTTCGGCCGCCGGATAGCCGGCCACGCCGAAGGTGTCGCGGATGGTCTTGTTCGTCTCGAAGTACACCTGCCAGTAGTGGTCGGTGTGCACGTACGGCCGCACCGCGAGCACCGGTCCGCGCTCGTTGAACGTCAGGATCTCGACGTCGGGCGCGGGTGCCTCGATCACGTTCGGGATCTTCGGCAACGCTTCCTTGAGCCGCCGGATCGCGTCGGCCGGATCCACCGTGTGGTCGAGTTGCGCGGTGAGGTCCACGCGACGGAACGGGTTGTTCGAGAAATTCTTGATCGTCCCGTTCATCACCTTCGCGTTGCCGACCATCGTGTTGACGTTGTCGGGCGTGTCGATCGCGGTGGTGAAGAGACCGATGGCGCGGACCGTCCCTTCGACCTCCGCGGCAAGCACGTAGTCGCCGACCTTGAACGGCCGCAGCACGAGGATGAACACGCCGGCCGCGAAATTCGACAGCAGGCCGCCCCACGCGGCGCCGATCGCGATGCCGAGTGCGGCGATCAGCGCGGCGAACGACGTCGTCTCGACACCGAAGTAGCCGAGGATGCCGATGACCAGCAGCACGTTCAGCACGACGTTGATCGTGTTGCCGATGTAGCGGACGACGGTCGGCTCGATCTTCTGGCGCTCGAGCGCCTTGTTGATCAGCGAGCCAACGATGCCGATCAGCCAGCGGCCGACGATGTAGAGGACGATCGCGACGACGACCTTCATCGCCATCGCGATCACGACCGGCTTCGCCGCTTCGTACATGTTGGTGAAATCCATTGCGCTCCCCGTAACTTTGTATGTGGAATCCCGGCCAGGCACCGGGGCCGTGCATTGTCCCGCAGTTCGCGGAAACGGCGCAACGCGACAGGGGCGCGGCGGCGCCCCGTGGTCAGGCGGAGGGGAGGCCCAGTTCCTGGAGAATTCGCGCGACCGTGGCTTTCAGCGCCGCCAGCTCGGTCTCCAGCCGATCGACGTTGGCGCGCAACGCGGTGATTTCGCCCAGGCGCACCTGCTGGCCGTCGGCCGCAGGTGCCGCGGTCCCGTCGTGCACGGGCTGGGTGGGTGCGCCGGAGAGCAGGTGCGCCCAGCGCGTTTCCCGCGCGCCGGGCTGGCGCGCGAGTTCCACGACCAGCGGGCCGGCGGGTCGTTCCGCCAATTCGGCCAGGAACGCCTCGACCGACGAGATGTCGGCGAACCGGTGCAGGCGTTCGCTGTGGATGCGCAGTTCGCCCACCGTCTGCGGCCCGCGCAGCATGATCACGGTGAGCAGCGCCACCGCCTGTGCGGGAATGCCGAGGACCCGGCCGAAGTTCTGCGCGTAGCGCATCACGCGTCCGCCGCTCGATTCGACGACGAGCGATAGTCCCTTCAGGCGGTCGACCGTCGCCTGCACCTCGGCTTCGGTGGCCTCGATGACCGGGTCGCGGCTGGTCTTCTGATTGCAACCGGACAGCAGTGCGTTCAGCGTCAGCGGATAGGTGTCCGGCACCGTGTGCTGCTTCTCGACGAGCACACCGAGCACCCGGGTTTCCAGGAGCGACAACGCAGGCAGCGACATGGGGGACCGTGACACGCGGTTTCGAGGTCGGGCGAGTGTAACCGAAGGCCGGCCCCGACCCGGCGGCAGGCGGCGGCCACACCGCGGAGTCGGGAGGGTTCGTTCCCGTGTGGAAATCGTCGTCCATCCGCTTGCGGAAGGACGCGATCGCCCCTATTTTCCGAAGTAAGCAGGTCCAATTGCGGCCACCGGCGACATCGCGCGCGCCACTGGCGGCCCGCCGCACTCCGCGCGAACCGTCCGGCACGCACGCCCACGATCAGGTCGCAACCCATGATCAGCGCTACCCGACCGGCCGCAGTGGCCGGACTCTTCTATCCCGATACCCCCGGGCGGCTTGCCGCGGAGGTGCGCGCGTACCTGTCGGCGGTTCCCGCGAGCACAGCCTCGCCGCCGAAGGCGATCATCGTGCCGCACGCCGGCTACGTCTACTCCGGCCCGATCGCGGCCAGCGGCTACGCGCAAGTCGCAGCGCTCGCCGGCCGCGTCACGAGGGTCGTGCTGCTGGGTCCGACGCATCGGGTCGCCGTCCGCGGCCTGGCGCTTCCGGCGGCCAGCGCGTTCGCGACGCCGCTCGGTATCGTTCCCGTCGACGCGGCGGGCGTGGCACTCGTGCGCGCGCTGCCGCAGGTGCTGGTCAGCGATCCGGCGCACGCGCAGGAACACGCGCTGGAGGTCCAGTTGCCGTTCCTGCAGGCCACGCTCGGTGCGTTCTCGCTCGTGCCGTTCGCGGTCGGCCGCGCGAGCGCGGAGGAAGTCGCCGCCGTGCTCGACGTGCTGTGGGGCGGGCCCGAGACGCTGATCGTCGTGAGCTCCGACCTCTCGCACTATCACCCGTACGCGGAAGCGCTGGACCTCGACCGCGCGACGGCGGCGGACGTGCTCGCGCTGTCGCCACGGATCGATCACGAGCACGCCTGCGGCGCCACGCCCGTCAACGGCCTGCTGCTGTGCGCGCGCCGGCGCGGCTTGCGGGCGCGCCTTCTCGACCTGCGCAACTCCGGCGACACCGCGGGCGACCGCGCCCGGGTCGTCGGCTATGGCGCCTTTGCGTTCCACGACGATGAACGCCGGAACTGACCTTGGCCCCGTGCTGCTGTGGCTGGCGCGCAGCGCGATCGGCGCGCGCCTGGGCATGAGCCCGACGGGCCGTCCCGAGGGCGAATACCGGAGTGCGGAGCACGAAGGTCGTTCGATCGACCCGACGGGCCGTCCCGAGGGCGAATACCGGAGTGCGGAGCACGAAGGTCGTTCGATCGACCCGAAGGGCCGTCCCGAGGGCGAATACCGGAGTGCGCAGCACGAAGGTCGGTCGAGGTGAGCGCGCCAGCGGCCTCGCGCATCCCGCGCTGCGAGAGCCCGGCGCAACGTTCGTCACGCTTCATCGCGACGGCGTGCTGCGCGGGTGCATCGGCAGCGTTGCCGCGCGGCGGCCGCTCGGCGCGGACGTGCAGGCGAACGCCGAGGCCGCCGCGTTCCGCGATCCGCGCTTTGCGCCGCTGGCGCGCCACGAGTTCGATCTCGTCGACGTCGAGGTGTCGTTGCTGTCCGCGAGCGAGCGCATGTACTGCGCGGACGAATCCGAGGTGCTCGCGCAGCTGCGTCCGCACGTCGACGGCGTGATTCTCGACTGCGGCACGTACCGGTCCACGTTCCTGCCGCAGGTCTGGGCGCAGCTGCCCGAGCCGGCGGAGTTCCTGGCGGCGTTGAAGCGCAAGGCCGGCCTGCCCGCCGACTACTGGAGCGCGCAGATCGAGCTCTCGCGCTACACGGTCGCGAAGTTCGCGGAGACCGCGTCCACCGTCGCGGAGCACGGGCGATGACCCAGCATCCCGGCCGCTGGTGGCATCGTCTCCCCGACGGGCGCATCCAGTGCGACCTGTGTCCGCGCGACTGCCGTCTGCAGGAAGGCCAGCGCGGCGCGTGCTTCGTGCGCCAGCGCGAGGGCGACGCGATGGTGCTGACCACCTACGGGCGCTCGTCGGGCTTCTGCATCGACCCGATCGAGAAGAAGCCGCTCAATCACTTCTTCCCCGGCTCGTCGGTGTTCTCGTTCGGCACCGCGGGGTGCAACCTCGCGTGCAAGTTCTGCCAGAACTGGGACATCTCGAAGTCGCGCGAAATGGACACGCTGATGGACGCCGCGTCGCCGTCCGCCATCGCGGCCGCCGCGCACGAGCACGGCTGCCGCAGCGTCGCGTTCACGTACAACGATCCGGTGATCTTCGCCGAGTACGCGATGGACACCGCCGACGCGTGCCGCGAGCGGGGCATTGCCACGGTCGCGGTGACGGCGGGCTACATCGGCGCGGACGCGCGAGCGCCGTTCTTCGCGAAGATGGACGCCGCCAACGTCGACCTGAAGGCCTTCACCGACGACTTCTACGTGAAGCTCTGCGGCGCGCGGCTGCAACCGGTGCTCGACACGCTGACCTACCTGGTGCGCGAGACGGACGTCTGGACCGAGATCACGACGCTGCTGATCCCGGGCCGCAACGATTCCGAGGTCGAGCTCTTCGAAATGTGCGGCTGGATCGCGCGCGAGCTGGGGCCGGACGTGCCGTTGCACTTCACGGCGTTCCATCCCGACTACAGGATGACCGACATCGAGCACACGCCGGCGGCGACGCTGGCGCGCGCGCGCGCGATCGGCCAGCGCGCGGGGCTGCGTTACGTCTACACGGGCAACGTCCACGACACCGAAGGCGGCACCACGTTCTGCCCGGGGTGCGGCGAGGCGCTCATCGTCCGCGACTGGCACGAGATCCTGCGCTACGACGTGACGGATAACGGGCACTGCCGCCACTGCGCGACGGTGCTGCCCGGCCGCTACGGGCCGATGCCGAAGGGCAGGGGCCGGCGGCGTGTGCCGGTGCGCATCGCGATGGCGTAGCGCTTCGGCGCGCGTTCGCAGCACGCGCCGGGTTCGCCCCTCACCCCGGCCCTCTCCCCACTGGCGTGGGGAGAGGGGGTGTCTTAGCCCCGGCTCGCGAGGTCGGGGCGGGAGCGCTTGCGCAGGCGTGGGGTGGAGTGCGCTCGCAGGCGTCGCGCCGGAGTGCTCCCTCTCCCCGCGTGCGGGGACAGGGTTGCGGTGAGGGGCGCGCGGTCCGGGCCGCAGCGTAAGATGCGCCAGATGAGCCGCCGCCGCGTCAGGCGCGGCAGCGCTCGCATCCCGACCACGACCGGAGCCTCCATGGCTGCACTACCCGACGTCACCAGCATGGCGCTGTTCTGCGATTTCGAGAACATCGCGCTGGGCGTGCGCGACGCCAACTACGAGAAGTTCGACATCGGCAAGGTCCTCGAGCGCCTGCTGCTCAAGGGCAGCATCGTCGTCAAGAAGGCCTACTGCGACTGGGAGCGCTACAAGGCGTTCAAGGGACCGATGCACGAGGCCTCCTTCGAACTGATCGAGATCCCGCACGTCCGGATGTCCGGCAAGAACTCGGCCGACATCCGGATGGTCGTCGACGCACTCGACCTCTGCTACACGAAGACGCACGTCGAGACGTTCGTCATCATCAGCGGGGACTCCGACTTCTCGCCGCTCGTCTCGAAGCTGCGCGAGAACAACAAGGTCGTGATCGGCGTCGGGGTCAAGAACTCCACGTCGGACCTGCTGGTCACCAACTGCGACGAATTCATCTTCTACGACGACCTCGTGCGCGCGGAGAAGAAGAAGGCCGCGACGCGGCGTGGCGGAGCGAAGACGGCCGCCAAGACGGCGACCGCCAGGACCCCCGAGAAGGCGCCGCCCGCGGCCAGCGCCGCGGCAAGCGAGCCGTCGCCCAAGCCGGCCGCGAAGACGTCGTCGCGCCGGCGCAGCACCGGCAAGCAGGCCGCCCTGGTGCCGCCCGCGCCGGAGGCCGAGGCACTTCCGGTCGACGCCGTCGCGCCCGCGTTCGACGACGCGCTGCCGCCCGACGAAGTGCAATCGCCGCCGCCGCACAAGTCGGACGACGAACGGCGCGAAGAAGCGCTCGACCTCATCGTCGAGACCGTGGACGCGCTGATTTCCGAGCGGGGCGCCGAGGAGAAGATCTGGGGTTCGATGGTCAAGCAGGCCTTGAAGCGGCGCAAGCCGGGCTTCAACGAGTCCTACTTCGGCTTCCGTTCGTTCAACGGCATGCTCGAGGCCGCAGCCTCGGCCGGCAGCCTCGAACTCGAGCGCGACGAGAAGTCGGGCGGCTACCTCGTGCGACTCGCGTCACCCGAGGACTGACCGCGCCGATCGATCCGGTCCGTCGGCGTTCGCGCGGCGGGCCGGTGCGACGCACGCCCGGGGCTAGGGGCGTGCCCGGGACCGCACACCGAACGTCACGTCTTCGAGTAGATCTCCGCGCCCTTCCGCACGAACTCGATCGCCTTGGCCTCCATGCCTTTGGCGAGCGCGTCCGCTTCGGCAATGCCCTGCTTCGCGGCGTACTCGCGCACGTCCTGCGTGATCTTCATCGAGCAGAAGTGCGGTCCGCACATCGAGCAGAAGTGCGCGAGCTTGGCGCCGTGCTGCGGCAGCGTCTCGTCGTGGAATTCGCGCGCCTTGTCCGGATCGAGCCCGAGGTTGAACTGGTCGTCCCAGCGGAACTCGAAGCGCGCCTTCGACAGCGCGTTGTCGCGCAGCTGCGCGCCCGGGTGGCCCTTCGCGAGGTCGGCGGCGTGCGCGGCGAGCTTGTACGCCATGATGCCGTCCTTCACGTCGGCCTTGTTCGGCAGCCCCAGGTGCTCCTTGGGCGTCACGTAGCAGAGCATCGCCGTGCCGTACCAGCCGATCATCGCGGCGCCGATGGCGCTGGTGATGTGGTCGTAGCCGGGCGCGATGTCGGTCGTGAGCGGCCCCAGCGTGTAGAACGGCGCCTCGCCGCACAGGCGCAGCTGCTCGTCCATGTTGTGCTTGATCATGTGCATCGGCACGTGGCCGGGGCCTTCGATCATCACCTGCACGTCGTGCTGCCACGCGACCTGCGTGAGTTCGCCCAGGGTCGCGAGCTCGCCCATCTGCGCCTCGTCGTTCGCGTCGTGGATCGAGCCGGGGCGAAGGCCGTCGCCCAGCGAGAACGCGACGTCGTACGCCTTCATGATCTCGCAGATCTCGGCGAAGCGCGTGTAGAGGAAGCTCTCCTGGTGATGCGCGAGGCACCACTTGGCCATGATCGAGCCGCCGCGCGACACGATGCCGGTCATCCGCTTCGCCGTCATCGGCACGTAGCGCAGCAGCACGCCGGCGTGGATCGTGAAATAGTCGACGCCCTGTTCGGCCTGCTCGACCAGCGTGTCGCGGAAGATCTCCCACGTCAGGTCCTCGGCCTTGCCGTCGACCTTCTCCAGCGCCTGGTAGATCGGCACGGTGCCGATCGGCACCGGCGAGTTGCGCACGATCCATTCGCGCGTCTCGTGGATGTTCCTGCCCGTCGAGAGGTCCATCACCGTGTCGCCGCCCCAGCGGATCGCCCATGTCATCTTCTCGACTTCCTCGCCGATCGACGACGACACCGCGGAGTTGCCGATGTTCGCGTTGATCTTCACGAGGAAGTTGCGGCCGATGATCATCGGCTCGGATTCCGGATGGTTGATGTTGTTCGGGATGATCGCGCGACCGCGCGCCACTTCGTCGCGGACGAACTCGGGCGTGATGACGGCGGGGATCGCCGCGCCGAAGCTCTGTCCCGGAGTGCTGGCGGCGCACGCTCTCCGGGAAGCGCGCGAGCATCTCGTCGCGCATCAGGTTCTCGCGGATCGCGACGAACTCCATTTCCGGCGTCACGATGCCGCGGCGCGCGTAGTGCATTTGCGTGACGTTGGCGCCCGGCGCGGCGCGGCGCGGCTTGCGATGGAGGTCGAAGCGCAGGCCGGCCAACTCCGGGTCGGCGAGCCGCGCCTGCCCGAACGCCGACGTGGGCCCGGGCAGCTCGACGGTGTCGCCCCGCTCGGCGATCCAGCGGGCGCGCAGCGGGCGCCAAGCCCTTGCGGATGTCGATGATCGCGTCGGGGTCCGTGTACGGGCCCGAGCAATCGTAGACGGCCAGCGGGGGGTTCTTCTCCGCGCCTTCCGGCGAGAACGACGACGGCGTATCGCTTTGCGAGATTTCCCGCATCGGCACGCGAATGTCGGGACGCGAGCCCTCGACGTAGATCTTGCGCGACGCCGGCAGCGGTGCGACGGCGGCCGAGTCCACCTTCGCGTCGCGCGCGAAGTGGCGGTCGTTGGCATTCATGGCGGTTCTCCTCGAGGGGACACGACGCGAGGAGCGGGAAGCGGAAAGGACGGGGCTGGGCGCTTCACGCTTCCCTGCGCCGGCATTATCCGGATCAGGTTCCAAGGGTTTGTTCTCACCCGCCCGCGCGCGCTGCGCGGCCAGGACCCCTAGCGTCGGCGTCACCTTACGCCGAATGGCCCGGGCGGGCAAGCCGCGCCGGATTCGTGCGTGGCAGAATGTCCGCGTGGGCTGCACGCGGGCCTGCCCGGACCGCACTTGACGGAGGAGACTTCGCGCGATGGCGTTCGCCGCGACCTCGTGTCCGCGCTGCCAGGCGGCTCATCCGGCCGGCGCGCGCTTTTGCCCGCAGTGCGGGGCCGCGCTCCCGCGGGACACCCCCGTCGCGGACGCGGCGCCCTGGCCTGCGGGCGAGCGCCGGCAGGTCACGGTGTTGTTCGCCGACCTGTCCGGGTACACGAAGCTGTCGAGCGAACTCGATCCCGAGGACATGCACCGGCTGCTTTCGCGCTATTTCGAACTCGTCGACGGCCTCATCGCGCAGTGCGGCGGCACGATCGACAAGCACATCGGCGACGCGGTGATGGGGGTGTTCGGCGCGCCGATCGCGCACGGCAACGACACGCTGCGGGCGCTGCGCGCCGCGGCGGGCGTGCACGGGGCCATGCGCATGCTGTCGGCCGAATTCGGGCGCCCGCTCGCAGCGCATGTCGGCGTCGCGAGTGGCGAGGTCGTGGCCGCCGATACCGGCAGCTCCGTTCACCGTACCTACACGGTGACCGGCGACGCGGTGAACCTGGCGGCCCGGCTGGACGAGATCGCGCGCGCCGACGAGACCGTGATATCCGACGACGTCTATCGGGCGTGCGCGTCCTTCGTCGAGGCGGACCCCGCCGGCGCCGTGCCGATCCGGGGATTGCCGCACGACGTGCCCCTATGGAAGCTGCGCGGGCTGCGCAGCGACGCCGCGGCCGACCATCCGCTGATCGGCCGCGAGGCGGAGGTCGGGTGCTTTCTCGCGTTGCTCGACCGGGTCGACGACGGCGCCGCGGGCGCGACGCTGCTCGTCCGCGCGGACCCCGGGATGGGCAAGACGCGGCTCACCCAGGATTTCGTCGCGCTCGCGCGGCGCCGCGGATGTCGGGCGCACGCGGTGGCCGTACTCGACTTCGGCACCGCGCAGGGACGCGACGCGATCCACGCGCTGTTCGCGAGCGTGCTCGCGATCACGCCCGACGCCGCGGAGTGCGAACGTCGCGAGGGTCTGGCCCGCGCGCTGGCCACCGGACGCGTCGCGGCCGGCGACGAGCCCTTCGCGGCCGACCTGCTCGCCGTTGCGCAACGATCGCCGGCGACCTACGAGGCGATGGACGACGCCGCGCGCAGGGAAGGGCGATTGCGCGTGCTGGTGCGCGCGGTGGCCGCCGAAGCCTCGTCGCACGCCGTCGTGCTGCTGGTCGAGGACGTGCACTGGGCGACCCCGTGGATGCTGGCGTCCCTTCGCGCGCTCGCCGACGGCGCACGGCGCATGCGGGTCCTGCTCGTCTGCACGTCGCGGTACGAAGGCGATCCGTTCGGCGACGCACCGCTCGAGGTTCCGGTCGAGCGCCTGGATTTGCCGCCGCTCGCCGCCCACGATGCGCTCGCGCTTGCCCACTCGTTCCTGAACGCGAACCCGGACGTCGCGTTGCGCTGCGTCGAGCGCGCACAGGGCAACCCGTTGTTCCTCGTGCAGCTGCTGCGCAGCGGCGCCGACGGTGCGGCGATCCCGGGCACGATCCAGAGCGTCGTGCTCGCGCGGCTCGACCGACTGCCCGCCGCGGACAAGGCCGCGGTCCAGGCGGCCGCCGTCGTCGGCCAGCACTTCGACCTCGCGTTGCTGCGGCACCTGCTGGGCGATCCTGCCTACGACGCCGGCACGCTGCTCGGTCGCGATCTCGTGCGCGCGGATGCCGCCGATGCGCACCGCTTCGCCTTCGCGCACGCGCTGATCCGCGACGGCGCGTACGCGTCGCTGCTGCACAGTGCGCGGCGCGCACTGCACCTGCGGGCCGCGCAATGGTACGACGGCCGCGACGCGGCGCTGCGCGCGCTGCACCTCGATCGCGCCGGCGATGCCGGGGCCGCCGCCGCCTACCTGACGGCAGCGCGCGCGGAAGCGTCGGCCCTGCGGATCGACGCGGCGCTCTCCCTCGCGCGCCGCGGCGGCGAGCTGCCGGCGCCGGACGACGTGCGCTTCGATCTCGCGCGGTTCGAAGGCGATCTTGCGCGCGATACCGGCGACGTGCCTGCCTCGATCGCGGCGTTCGAGCGCGCGTTGGCGCATGCCGACGACGACGCGCAGCGCTGCAATGCGCTGCTCGGGATCGTGGCGGCGCACCGGGCGGCCGGGTCGACGGAAGCGGGCCTCATGGAGCTCGATCGCGCGGAGCCGCTGGCGGCCGCGGCGAGCCTCGCCCGCGAGGCGTCGCGCGCCGCCTACCTGCGCGGCTGCCTCGAATTCGCGCGCGGCGACGCGCGTGCGTCGCAGGCCGCGCAGGACCGTGCGCTCGAGCGCGCGCTCGCGGCGCACGACGCGGAGTGCGAGGCGCAGGCGCTGTCGGGGCTCGCCGACGTGCTGTACGCCGACGGCCGCATGCGCTCCGCCTACGCGGCGTTCGAACGCTGCGTGGCGCTGTGCGACCGCGAGCGCCTCACGCGCTTCTCGCTCGGCAATCGCTGCATGCTGGCGATCGTCCACTCGTACCTCGAGCCCGCGGACGGGGCAATTCCCGCGCTCGACCGCGTGCGCACGGAGGCGCGCGAACTGCACCAGCGCGCGGCGCAGGTGATGGCCGACGAGACCGAGGGCTGGGTACGCCTGATGCAAGGCATGGACGACGGAGGCGATCGCCCCCGCGGAACGCAGCCTCGCGCTGGCGCGGTCGATCGGCGCGCGAAGGTGGGTCGTCTTCAACCTCGGCCTGCTGGCCTTCGCGTACGGACGGCTGGACCGCCGGGCCGACGCGGAGGCGGTGCTGCGGGAGGGCGCCGCGCTGATCGCCGAGGGCGCGGTCCGCTTCGTCGCCGCGATGTTCGATGGCGCACGCGTGCGCATCGCGCGCGACGGCGCGGAACTCGGCCGGGCGCTCGCCGACGGCGAGCGGGCGCTGGCGGCCGGAGGCCCGGCGCATTGCCATTTCTGGTTCCGGCGCGAGGCGATCGACGTGCTGCTCGCGCGCGGCGAGTGGGACGCGGCGGAGCAGCAGGCGGCGGCCCTCCGGACGTTCGCCGCTTCGCGCGGCGAGCCCGTGCCGTTCGCCGACTTCCACGTCGCACGCGCGCAGGCGCTGGCCGCGGCCGGCCGCGGCGAGCCGGACCGGGCCGCGCTCACCGCCTGTCGCGAACGTGCGCTGAAGATGCGCGTCCCCGGCGCGCTGCCTGCGCTCGACGCGGCGCTCGCCCGCTCCGGCACGGTCGAGTAGAATTCCAGTCCTGATCGCGGGTGTAGCTCAATGGTAGAGCAGAAGCTTCCCAAGCTTACGACGAGGGTTCGATTCCCTTCACCCGCTCCACGATCCCGGCGCGGCCGCCGATCAAGCCTGCGAAAAAGCGAGTGACGTGCGGGTGGCAGCCTCGGTTGTCCGACGAGTCGTCAGAAGGTGGGGCTATCGCGGAGCTTCCCTTGCCGGCAAGGTCGTTCGCTGCGGCGAGAACAGTCCGGTCGCCAGATACCTCGCGCCCGCGCGGCTACGGGCGAATGTACGCCCAGCCCTGCTGCTGCTTCCGCATGATCTCGACGACGCCGGCGGCCACGTAGTCGATCTTCGGCAGCATGTCGGCCCGCGTGAGTTTCTGCGCCTGCAGCGTGTTCTCGCAGGCCACGACCTTGATGCCGGTGGCCATCGCCTCGCCGATCCGGTTGCCGACGATCGACTCGGCTTTCAGCATGCCGATGCCTGGCCCGTACGCGACGATCTCGATGTCCACATTGGCGGCGCCCAGGTCGGACTGGACGTTCTTCGCGTTGTTGAGCGCGAGGTTCCACTTGGCGGGGTCCGCGTCGCTCACCTGCACGACGACCTTGTCGCGCGGAGCGCCCTGGGCGGACTGCGCCGCGGCGACGCCGGCCGTGCCCGACAGCGGCACCGCGAGCAGGATGGCGAAGAGGCGGATGGCGACAGCGCGACGCATGGGCATGGCTTGCTCCCGGACGCCCCCAGGGGGGCACAGGTGAACAACGGAACGCGATTATGAACGAAGGCATGCGTGTGCGGCGACCTATGGGCAGGCGCCGGGACGGGCCGGTACCCATCGGGGAAGCGGGGTCGAGGCCCACGCGCGCCGCTACAACGTCGCGTGAACCGAGCGCATCACGTCGTCGATCACGGGTTCGAGCGTGTCGCAGATGAACGTCGCGCCGAATTCCGAGAGCCACGCGCGCTCGGCCGGGTTGTTGGCCGTGACGATGATCGCGATGCGCGGGTTCTGCGCACGCGCCGCGATGCAGATGGCCATCCGGTCGGCGAGCAGGTCCTCGGTGACGACGATCGCGCGCGCGTGTTCCACGTGCGCGGCGCGCAGCACCTCCTGCCGGTTGGCCTGACCGTACACGACCTCGACGCCGTCGGCACGCAACGCGTCGAGCGGGTCGAGGTCGTCGCCGATGACGTAGAGCGGGATGCCTTCGCGCCGGCACCGTGCGACCACCCGGCGCGCGAGTTCGCCGGTGCCCGCGATCGTGAGCGGGCGCACCGCGTGCTCGGCCGGCGCGACGGGTGACGGTCGCTCCCGCGTCACCGGCGGCCATGTCGTCGCGCCCGGCGTCCGCGTGCCTCCCAGCGGCGCAGCGCTCCGAACAGCACCGGGTTGAGCGCGATGGAGAAGATCGCGGCGACGACGAGCGCATCGAGTCCCTCCGGCGGCAGAATGCCCAGGCCCTTGCCGAGCGTGGCGAGGATGAACGAGAACTCGCCGATCTGGGCCAGGCCCACCGCCACCGTCGCCGCCGTGCCACGCTCCGCGCGCATGAGCGCGACGATCAGCAGCGCGATCGCGGGCTTGATCAGCAGCACGATCCCCAGCGCCGCGAGCACCATCACCGGGTGGTCGAGCACGAAGTGGGGATTGAACAGCATGCCCACCGACACGAAGAAGAGCGCGGAGAACACGTCGCGGAACGGCGTCATGTAGCTCGACGCCTGCGCGCCGAACCGGGACTGGCCGACGACGAGTCCCGCGAAGAACGCGCCGAGCGCGACGGAGACGTGGAAGACCTCGGCGGCGATCACCGCGATGCCCAGCGCCAGCACGAACACCGCGAGCGTGAAGAGCTCCTCCGAGCGCGTGCGCGCCATCCGTTCCATCAGCTGGCTGATGAGCCGGGTCCCGACGATCCACACGAGCGCGGCGAAGGCCGCTGCCTTGCCGAGCGCCTCCAGCAGCGGCATGCCCATCGACATGACGTCGGCGCCCTCGAGCGCGAGCACCGGCAGGATCACCAGCGCGACCACGGTGAAGAGATCCTCGACGATGAGCCAGCCGACCGCGACGTGGCCGGCGCGCGTGGCGAGCCGGTTCTGGTCGACGAGCATCCGCATCAGCACGACGGTACTGGCGACGGCGAGCGCCATCCCGAAGACGAAGCCCGCCGCGTTGCTCCAGCCGAACCACCGCGCGCACGCCCAGCCGGCGATCGTCGCGACGACACTCTGCGCGATCGCGCCGGGCACGGCGATCCGCCACACGCGCAGCAGCTCCTGCGGGTGGAAGTGCATGCCGACGCCGAACATCAGCAGGATCACGCCGATCTCCGCCATCTGCGACGCGAGCTTCGGATCGGCGACGAAGCCGGGCGTGTAGGGGCCGACGAGGATGCCCGCCAGCATGTAGCCGACCAGCGTCGACAGCCCCAGCCGCTGCGTGATCCAGCCGAACACCAGCGCGGCGGCCAGGCCTCCGGCGAGTGTCGAGATGACGGCGAGATCGTGCATCGTCTTCCATGGTCCGCCGCCCGCAGGCGCGGCGCGCCCGCGGAGTGCCGGACCCCAAGTGTACTTTGGACCGTGCAGGTCGCCGCGCAGCCGGTCTCGAACCCGGCCCGAACTATCGAACCGGGCGGATGACCGGTAAAATGGCCAGACCAGTTGCCGGGCCGCGCGCCCGGCGTGCTTTTTTGGGCATGGGCGACATCATTCCAAACACCGCCGACTCGCCGATCGTTCCACGCGTCCGACAGGGTCCGGCTGTCCGCGCGTGGCGCGCCGCATGCCTCGCTGCGCTGGCCGTGCTCGTGTCGACAGGCGCACTGGCGGAAGCGCAGCCGCCGTCGAGCGCCTCCGCCGTGCCCGGCCTGCGCCTGCCGCGCGACGTGGTGCCGCTGCATTACGAGCCTCGACTGACGGTGGACCCGGCGCTCGCGACGTTCGGCGCAACCCTCGACATCGTCGTGCGCGTCGACCGGGCGACCGACGTCGTGTGGCTCAACGCGAAGAACATCACGCTGCGCGACGCGAAGGCCGTCGTCGGCACCGAGGAACTGCCGGCGGTGCGCATCACGGGCAGCGACGACGTGATGGGGCTCAAGTTCGAGCGCCCGCTGCCCGTCGGCGAGGCGCGCCTCGTGCTGAGCTACACGGCGCCGATCGACTCCGTGGGCGCGGTCGGCGTGTTCCGGCAGCGCGAAGGCGAGCGCTGGTACGTCGTGACGCAATTCGAACCCGTCGATGCGAGGCGCGCGTTCCCGTGCTTCGACGAACCCGACCTGAAGGCGCAATGGCGGCTCACGCTGGTGATTCCGCGCGGGATGCGCGCGTTCGCCAACATGCCCGTCGAGCGCGAGGCCGACGCCGGCGCGGACATGAAGGAAGTGACGTTCGCGCGTACGCCGCCGCTGCCGTCGTACCTGGTCGCGTTCGCGGTGGGCGAATGGGACGTGCGCGACGGCGGGCGCGCCGGCCGCAACGGCACGCCGATCTCGATCGTCGTGCCGAAGGGCCGCGCGGACGAAGCCGCATACGCCGCCCGGCACACGGGCGCGATCCTCGCGGCGACCGAGCACTTCTTCGGCCAGCCGTACCCGTTCCCCAAGCTCGACCTCGTCGCGTATCCGCGCTCGACGTTCGGCGGCGCGATGGAGAACCCGGGCCTCATCACGTACACGTCGCGGCTGCTGCTCGCGCGGCCGGACGAGACGTCCCCCGTGTTCGAGCAATACTTCATGGGCGTCACCGCGCACGAGATCGCGCACATGTGGTTCGGCGACTACGTGACGATGGCGTGGTGGGACGACATCTGGCTCAACGAGTCGTTCGCGTCGTGGCTCGGGACCGCCGTCGTCGCGCAATTGCGCCCCGACTGGCCGCCGGGCGCCTGGCGGTCGCGCCAGCGGCTGGCGGCGATCGAGTTCGACCAGCTGGCGTCGGCGCGCCGGATCCGCCAGCCCGTGACCGAGTACGGCGAGATGCGCGCCGCGTTCGACAGCATCACGTATGCGAAGGGCGAGACGGTCCTTGCGATGTTCGAGCAGTGGCTGGGCCCGGAGAAATTCCGCGACGGCGTGCGCCGCTACGTCGCGCAGCACGCGTGGGGGAACGCCACCGCCGAGGACTTCTTCGCCGCGCTCGCCGCGACGGACGACGCGATGCTGCCCGCGTTCCGCGGCTTCATCGAGCGGCCCGGCGTGCCGCTCCTGTCCGTCGCGCTGGATTGCACGACGGCCACGCCCACGCTCGCGCTGACCCAGCAGCGCTTCGGCGCGGCCGGGACCGCGGCCCCGGCGGACGCCGAGCGGTGGGTGTTCCCCGCCTGCTTCGAGTACGGCGACGGCGCGAAGGGGCGGCAGACGTGCGCGCTCATCCGGGAATCGACCCAGCGCGTGCCGCTCGACACGCGCACGTGTCCACAGTGGGTCGTCGCGAACCGCACCGGCCTCGGGTACTACCTGCCGCGGCTGACGCCGGCGCTCTATTCGGCGCTGCCCCGGGCGGACAAGGTCCTGTCCGATGCCGATTTCGCTTCGGTGCTGGGCGATGTCGACCTGCTCGCGCGGAGCGGCTTCGTCGGCTACCAGGATGCGCTGCCGCTGGCGGCGCGCCAGGCGAACAACCCGAGCCCGCGTGCCGCGCGGCGCGCGTTCGACCTGGCCGACAACATGCCGCCCGAACTCGTCGCGCCGCCGAACACCCAGAAGTACGCAGCGTGGCTGCGCCGGCAATACGGCGCGCGCGCGCACTTCATCGGCTGGGTGCCGCGCAAGAACGAATCGCCCGAGCAGCTGCGGCTGCGCGAGATCGCGGTGCCGCTGCTGGCCGACCGCGGGCAGGACGCCGCGCTGGCGCGCGAGGCGCGCCGCCTCGCGCAGCGCTGGCTCGCCGACCGCAACGCGCTGCCGACGCAGGTCCGCCGCGTCGTGCTGGAAACGGCGGCGCGTACGTCGGGCAAGGACGCGCCCGTCCTGTTCGACCGGCTGCTCGCGGTGGCCACCGTCACGAAGGACCAGAACGAGCGCGACGACCTGTACGGCGCGCTCGGCTCGTTCCGGGATCCCGCGCTCGTCCGCCGCGCGCTCGACCTCACGCTCGATCCCGCCCGCGAGCCGCGCGCGATCACCAAGATCGTCGCGCCGGCGCTGCGGCACCCGGCCTCGCGGCCGGTCGCGCTCGCGTGGCTGCAGGCGAACTACGACGCATTGTCCGCGCGCATGCCGCGCGAGCAGCAGGCCTTCATCGTGACGTGGGCGGCCGGCATCTGCGGTCCCGGCGAGCGGGCGCAGTTCGCGGCGCTGTTCGAGAAGCGCATGGCGGACGTCGACGCGGGCGCCCGCTTCTACCGGCAGTCGCTCGAGAAGATCGACGCGTGCCTGTCCCTGCGCCGGGTCCAGGAAGGTCCTCTGAACGCATTCCTGGCGCAGCAGAAGTGAAGGCCGCGCAGCTGCACATACCGCCGTCCGCCGTGCTGATGATCGCGGGCGCCGTCCTGTGCTTCGCCGTGCTCGACGGCATCATCAAGTACCTTGCGCCGCGGCAACCGGTGCCGCTGCTCGTATGGGCGCGCTGGTCGTTCCAGGTGGTCGCGATGCTGATCTGGCTGGGGCCGACGATGGGCGTGAAGATGGTGCACACGCGGCAGCTCAAGCTGCAGCTCGTGCGCGGCGGCCTGCTGATCGGCTCGTCGCTCTTCTTCATGACGGCGCTCTCCCACCTCCCGCTCGCCGACGCGACGGCGCTCAACTACACGACACCCACGATCGTGATCGTCCTGGCGATCCTGTTCCTGCGGGAGCGCCTGACGCCGGCGCGCGCGGCGTTCGTCGTCGCGGGCCTGGTCGGCATGCTGATGATCGTGCAGCCGGGTGCCGAGTTCTTCCGCGGCGCGTCGCTCTATGCGCTCGGTTCGGCGGTCTGCTACGCCGTCTACCAGATCACGACGCGCATGCTGGCGGGCGAGGATCCGCGCGTCACGCTCTTCTATCCGGCGCTGGTCGGCGCGGCGCTGATGACGCTCGTGTGGCCGTGGTTCGGCTCGCGCGCGGAGCTCGTCTGGACGGACGTCGCGCTGCTCGCCGTCATCGGCGTGCTCGGCACCGTCGGCCACTTCCTGTTCATCCTCGCGTTCCAGCGCGCGCCGGCCTCCGCGCTGACGCCGTTCACCTATCTGCAGCTCGTCTTCGCGACGCTGATCGGCTGGCTCGTGTTCGGCCAGTTTCCGGGCGCGCTCACGCTGGCCGGCATGGCGGTGATCGCGGGCAGCGGGCTCCTGCTCGCGTGGCACGAGCGGCGGCGCGCGCTGCAGGCACCGGCGGAGCCGCCGGCCGTCGATTGAGCCGTCACCACAATCCATAATTTCCAAGGAGGCGACATATGGGCAAGCCCCGCATCGGTTTCGTCGGCATCGGACTCATGGGCCACGGCATCGCGAAGAACCTCGTGACCCGTGGCTTCCCGCTCGCGGTGCGCGTCAACCGCAACCGCAAGCCGCTCGAGGACCTGCTCGCCGCCGGCGCGAAGGAGGTCAAGACCAACGCCGACGTCGCGCGCGACGCGGACATCGTGTTCCTGTGCGTGACCGGCGCGCCGCAGGTCGAGGAGATCGTCAACGGCAAGCGACGGCCTCATGTCCGTCGCGCGGCCGGGGATGATCGTCGTCGACACGTCGACGAGCGAGCCCGCGACCACGGCGAAGATGCGCGAGGATCTGGCGGCGAAGGGCGTGCGCTTCGTCGATGCGCCGCTCGCGCGCACGCCCATCGAGGCGGAGCAGGGCCGGCTCAACATCATGGTCGGCGCCGACGACGCGACCTTTGCGGAACTGAAGCCCGTGCTGTCCGCGTTCTGCGAGAACATCATCCACGCCGGCCCGCCGGGCCACGGGATCGTGCTCAAGCTCATCAACAACTTCATCGCGCAGGCGATCGCGACGGCGACCGCCGAGGCGCTCGCGGCGGCGGCGAAGTCGGGTCTGTCGATCAGGAAGCTGCACGAGGTCATCTCGGCCGGCGCGGTCAACTCCGGCATCTTCCAGATGATGGTCGGCAAGATGCTCGAGAACAACGGCGACCTGACCGGACTCAAGTTCACGCTCGTCAATGCGATGAAGGACCTGCGCTACTACACGCACTTCGCCGAGTCGCTGCCGGTGTCCGCGATCGTCGGCGAGGCCGTCCACCAGAGCCTCGTCAACGCGAACCTGATGGGCTTCGGCGACAAGTACGTCGCGTCGCTGATCGAGGCGCAGGAGAAGCTGAACGGCGTGTCGATCGTGCCGCGGGGGTAGGCGCTGCGTTCGCGAGTCGTGTCGCCGCCCCTCACCCCAACCCTCTCCCCGCAAGCGGGGAGAGGGGGGTGAATGGCGCGCGCGATCGCCTGCAAGCGACGGCCGGGTGCCCGGCGCCCTGCGTGCCTGCCGATTCACCGGCCGCGCCCCCGCAAGCGGGGAGACGGAGCACCTCGGGGCTGCAGAAGCGTTGCTGCGCCGCTTGCCCGATTCTTCGCGCCGCAGGCACGACACCTCGCTCTCCCCGCTTGCGGGGAGAGGGTGGGGGTGAGGGGCGCCATGAGGAGCCCGGCATCTTCAACCGCGCATGACGCTATCCGAACTGCCCGCAACCGCCGTCCCCGCGTTAGAGTTCAGCGCATCCGCTTTCCGATCACGATTCCCGACCATGAAACTCCTGATACTCGGCGGCACCCGCTTCCTCGGCCGGCATCTCGTCGACGCGGCGCTCGCGCGCGGCGACGACGTGACGATCTTCACGCGTGGACGCCAGGAAAATCCGTGGGGCGCGCGCGTCACCGCGCTCGCGGGCAACCGCGACCCCGCGATCCCGCCGGGGTTGGCCGCGCTGGAGCAGGGCGGCTGGGACGCGGTGGTCGACACCAGCGGCTACGTGCCGCGCATCGTGCGCGCGTCGGCGGAACTGCTGGCGCCGCGCGTGGGCCGGTATCTGTTCGTGTCGTCGCTGTCCGTGTATTCGGATACGAGCGCGCCGGGGCTCAACGAGTCGGCGCCGGTCGGCGAACTGCCCGATCCCGCGACCGAGGAGGTGGCCAAGCACTACGGACCGCTCAAGGTGGCGTGCGAACGCGTGGTCGCGGAAGTCTTCGGCGAGCGCGCGACGATTCTGCGGCCCGGCCTCATCGTCGGGCCGTTCGATCCCACCGATCGCTTCGCGTACTGGCCCGCGCGGTTCGTGCATCCGGCGCTGCTGGGGAACCGCGCGCCGGATGCCGTGGTGCCGGCGCCGCCCGGGAACCCCGTGCAGTTCATCGACGCGCGCGACCTCGCCGCCTGGATGCGCGAGCTCGCCGCGCGGGGCGTTGGCGGCACCTTCAACGCCAATTCGCCGCGCGGGCGTTTCACGTGGGGCGACCTCATCGGCGCGTGCGCGGCAGCGGGTGGCGCCGGCGCGCCGCGTCCGGCGTGGACGGCGGAGAAGTTCCTGCTCGACGCAAAGGTCGAGCCATGGACCGGCCTTCCGCTGTGGCTGCCGTCCACGCTCCCCGACGTCGGGGGTTTCATGGACTTCGACTGCACGAAGGCGCAGGCCGCGGGACTTGCGGTACGACCCATCGCCGACACCGTCGCCGACACCGCGGCGTGGCTGCCGACGCGCGACAACGCGCCCGCCTGGAAGGCGGTGCTGGCGGCGGACGCCGAGCGCGAGATACTCGCCGCCGCGAGGTCCGCATGACCCACGACGCGCAACCGGTCGACGTCGCGGCCGCCCTCGAGTTCGCGTACCGGACGGCCCTCGCGGCGGGTGAGGCGACGCTGCCGCACTTCCGGCAGGTGATCGAGGTCGAGGACAAGCGCAACTTCATGGGCTACGACCCGGTCACGGCCGCCGACCGCGAGGCCGAGGCCGTCATCCGCGCCGCCATCCGCCAGGCCTACCCCGACCACGGCATCCATGGCGAGGAGCACGGGCGCGAAACGGGCACGTCGCGCTACACGTGGGTGATCGATCCCATCGACGGGACCAAGAGCTTCATCCTGGGCCAGCTGCACTGGGGCGTGCTGATCGCGCTGCATGACGGGCAGCGCCCGGTCGCGGGGATCGCGCACCAGCCGTTCGTCGGCGAGACGTTTCTCGGCGCCGGCGGCGTGGCGCAGTGGCGGCGCGGCGACGCGCGGCGCGCGTTGCGCACCCGCGCCTGCGCGCGGATCGAGGACGCGATCGTCGTGACGACCGACCCGCGCCAATTCCGCTCGCCTGCCGAACTCGCCGCCCTCCGCACCGTCAGCGAGTCCGCCCGGCTGCTGCGCTACGGCGGCGACTGCTATTGCTACACGCTGCTCGCGATGGGCTTCGTCGACGTCGTGATCGAAAGCGGCTTGCAGCCCTACGACATCCAGGCGCTGATGCCGATCATCGAAGGCGCGGGCGGCGTGGTGACCGATTGGACGGGCGGGCCGTGCGACCAGGGCGGCAGCGTACTGGCCAGCGGCGACCCTGCGCTGCACGCCGATCTTTTGCGGCGGTTGCGAACCTGACCCGGCCGGCGTGGTCTGTAGGACATAGACCGACACGCGGCCATCCCCGTCGCGTTCGCAGCGGATCGGCGGGCGGCGCCCACGGCCTGTTCTGCAGGAATTGCGTTGTCCAGCTTGCAATAGGGGCTTGCCGGCCGCACGTCCTTCTGTTCCCGGTCCCGAAAATGGTGCGCGAAACCGGCGACCGTGATACATTTGGCAGTGCAACATGACAGGTGGGTGTCAGTGCTTACTCCGCTCGGATTCTCGCTCTTGCGCCAGTTGTCCGATGGCGCCTTCCACTCCGGTGAAGACCTTGCCGCGACGGTGGGATTGACGCGCGCCCGTGTTTCGCAACTCCTGAAACAGGCCGAGACCGCGGGACTTTCACTCGAGCGCGTGCGCGGGCTGGGCTACCGCCTGACCGCCGCCCCGGATTTCCTCAACGCCGACGCCGTCCGCGGATCGCTGCAGAAGCTGGCGACCGCCGGCGCGAACTTCCCGCTCCTCCACGTCGAAGTGGTCGACCAGATCGGCTCGACGTCCACCGAACTCCTGCGCCGCGCGCCCCGCCGCGACATCCACGGCGCGGTGCTCGCTGCCGAATGGCAGTCCGCCGGTCGCGGTCGTCGCGGCAAGGCGTGGACCGCCGTTGCCGGTGGCAGTCTCACGTTCTCGCTGGGCTGGCGCTTCGAACAGGGCGCGGGTTACTTGGCCGGCCTCTCGCTGGCCGTGGGCGTCGCGGTCGTCCGCGCGCTCGAAGCCGAGGGTCTCGGCGGCGTCGAACTCAAGTGGCCGAACGATCTCGTCCACAAGCACCTGAAGGTCGGCGGCATCCTCGTCGAATTGAACGGCGATGCGCTCGGTCCTTCCACCGTCGTCGTCGGCGTCGGCCTCAACGTGCGCCTCCCGGCCGAAGTTCGCCGCAACATCGAGCAACCCGTCAGCGATCTCACGACGGTGGCCGGTCGCGGCGCACCCGCGATCGACCGCAATCGCCTCCTCGCGCGCGTCGCCGCCGAACTCGCGATGACGCTCGACGCGTACGCGCAGGCGGGCTTTCCCGCGTTCGCCGCCGAATGGCAGCGCCGGCACGCCTACCAGGGCAAGCCGGTGAAGCTGCTGCTTCCCGACGGCGCCAGCGTCAAGGGCACGGTGGCCGGTGTGGACTCCACCGGTGCGCTGGTGCTGGCCGACGGACCGCGCCGCGCACGCTTCCTGTCCGGCGAAATCTCGTTGCGCCGCGTCTAGTGTCGTTGCAGGCCACCCGCGTCCTCCCGCCGCGGCGATGGCGCGGAAATGGTGTCGGACCCATTTCCCGCTGACGCCGGTGCCGTCCCCATGACGTCTCCCGACGTGCCATGGATGAAACGCTGATCCTCCATGTAGGCAACAGCAGGATGAAGTGGGGTCTGCGCGGATCCCGCGGCTGGCTTGCCCAGGGGGTCCTGCCCAATTCGGAAATCGGCACGCTTTCGCTGCGCGAGTGGCAGAACCTGCCGCGGCCCGTGCGCGCGATCGGGGTCAACGCGGCGGGCGAGGCGGCGCGTGTGCGGGTCGAGAGCCAGCTCGCGCGCTGGAAGGTCGCGATCGAGTGGCTCGTTGCGCGCGAGTCGGGCGCGGGCGTGGTCAACCGCTATCGCCCCGCGTCCCAACTCGGCGCGGACCGCTGGGCGCTGCTGGTCGCCGCCCGGCAGCGCGCGGTGGCGAGCGAGCTGTTTCCGTCGCCGTGCATTGCCGTCAACGCCGGGACGGTGGTCACCGTCGACGCGCTCGACGCGGACGGCGTGTTTCGCGGCGGCCTCATCCTGGCGGGTCCGCGGCTCATGCTCCGCGCGATTTCCGAGCGGACGGTGGCCTTCAGGACGCCGCCCGGGCGCTTCCACGATTTTCCGACCAACACGGCGGACGCGCTCGCCAGCCGGCGCACTGCAGGCCGTGTGCGGCGCGATCGAGCAGATGCGGGCGCAACTGCGGCGCGAGGACGTCGTGGTCAAGTGCTACCTGACCGGGGGCGCGGCGCACGAGATCGCGCCCCACCTTACGGGCCCGCTGGAGGTCGTGGATAATCTGGTGCTCGAGGGCGTGCTGGTGCTGGGCGCGGCCCGCTACGACAGCAAGTAGCGCGGGCGCGAATCGCAGGAATGCGGCAATCGCCGACGCCGCACCGCAACGCCGACCCAGGAACCGTCCACGCCCATGCGCATCGTCATCGTTCTCCTGCTGTTCGCGAACCTGACGCTCTATCTGTTCACGCGGCTCGACACCGGCGGCGGGGAAGGGATGCTGCTGCAGGACCAGCTCCAGCCGGACAAGATCAAGCTGCTGACACCGCAACAGGTTGCCGCACTCGGGCCGGCGAAGATCGCGGCGCTCGCCGACGTGTGCGTCGAGTGGGGCCCGTTTTCCGAGCCCGAGCGGTTGCGCGCGCTGGCCGACCTCGAGCCGCTGGCGCTCGGACGCCTGCTGTCGCAGAAGCGCGTCGAGTTCGACAACGGTTTCTGGGTGAGCATGAGCCCGTTCGCGACGCGCGCGGCCGCGGAAACGCGCATCGCGGATCTGCGCAAGGCGGGCGTCAGGGAACTCGCGGTCGCGGACGCGGGGCGGGGCCAGTTCGCCGTTTCGCTCGGGTACTTCCGCACCGAAATCGCCGCAGTGGCCTACGCCGAGGAACTCGCGCAGCTGGGGATCAAGCTCGCGAAAGTCCAGCCGCGCGCGCAGCCGATCATGCAGACGCTCGTGGTCGTGCGCGATCCGCAGCAGCCCGTCGTCGCGCGCCTCAAGGACCTGCAGGCGCAGTTCCCGGGCAGCGAGATCAAGATCACCGCGTGCGAACGGCCGACCTGACCGGCGCCGCGAACGCCGCCGCGGTCCGGCAGGCCGCGACGCCGGACGAGGTCGCGCAGGCGCGCGCGCTGTTCGAGGAATACGCGGCGCAGCTCGGCGTCGACCTGTGCTTCCAGGGATTCGCCGATGAACTCGCCGGATTGCCCGGCGCGTACGTGCCGCCGCGCGGATGCCTGCTGCTCGCCGGGCCCGCGGCCGCGCCGGTCGCCTGCGTCGCGCTGCGGCCGCTCTCGCTCGCGGGCGTGCCCGACGGAACCGTCGGCGAGGTCAAGCGGCTGTACGTGCAACCCGCGGCGCGCGGCCGGGGTCTCGCCGACGCATTGATGGCGCGGCTCATCGACGTCGCGCGCGCTGCCGGGTATCGCGAGCTCAAGCTCGACACGCTGGCGACGATGACGGCAGCCCGCCGCCTGTACGCCCGCTTGGGCTTCCGCGAGACTTCGCCGTATTATCGGAACCCGGTGCCCGACACGGTCTACCTCTCCTGCCTGCTGTGACCAACGCGATGCCGCCTGCCCTGACGCCTCCCGCCGCCGGAGCCGCATGCTGCTGACCCCTCCCGAGGCGCAGGCCATCGAAGCGCGCGTGAAGGCGATCGAGGCGGCGACCGGTGCCGAGATCGTCACGCTGGTCGTGCGCAAGTCCGACGTCTATCCGGAGACGGTGTGGAAGGCGTTCGCGCTCGGCGCGTCGCTCTCCGGCCTCGTCGTCACCTTGGGCGACCTCGCGCGCCCGGACTGGATCACGACGACGGCCGTGCTGTGGTCGGCCGTCGCGATCCTCGGCGCGGGCGCCGTGTGCGCGCTCCTGTGCGTCGCAAGCCCCGCGTTCGCACGGCTCTTCCTGCGCGATTCGCGCGCGTCGCTCGAGGTGAGCCAGTACGCGAAAGTGCAATTCCTCGAGCGTGAACTCTTCGCCACGCCCGCGCGCACCGCCGTGCTGCTGGTCGTGAGCCTCCTCGAGCGCCGCGTCGTGATCCTCGCCGACCAGGGCCTGCGGGTGCGCGTGACGGCGGCCGAGTGGGACGCCGCGATCGCGCGGATGACGGGGCCGCTGCGCGGAGGAGACGTCGGTGCCGCCGTGCTGGCCGGACTCGACGGCATCGCCGCGGCGCTGGCCGGGAAGGACATCGCGCGCGGTGCGGGCAATGCCTTCGGTGACGGGCCGATCGAAGGGCCCGCGCCATGACGGGCCTCGTGCGTCCGCGCTGCGCGTGGTGCGCGCGCGCCGCCTGGGCGGCGTTCGCGGTGCTCGGGTTCGCGGCATCGGCGTGGGCGGCGGACGTGCCGTTCCTGTCGGGCCGCGTCGTCGACGACGCGGAAATCCTCGCACCCGCCACGCGCGATCGCCTCAACGCCGCGCTGAAGGCGCACGAGCAGAAGACGACGAACCAGGTGGTGGTGCTGACGGTCCCGACGATCGGCCAGCAGAGCATCGAGGAGTACGCGACGCAGGTGTTCGAGCAGTGGAAGCTGGGGCAGAAGGGCAAGGACAACGGCGTGCTGGTGATCGTCGTGCCGAAGGACCGCAAGATGCGCATCGAGGTCGGCTACGGGCTCGAGGGCACGCTGACGGACGCCGCGAGCAGCCGGATCATCCGCAACGAGATGACGCCGCAGTTCAAGTCGGGCAACTACGACGGCGGCGTCGAGGCCGGCGTCAATGCGATCGTCGCGCGGCTGGAAGGCGGCGCGGAACCCGCGGACGTCCAGAAATCGGCGAACACGTTCTCGCTCAGTTCGTCCGGCATCGACGAACCCGACCTGCCCCCATGGCCGATGCGGATCCTGCTGGGCTGCTTCATCTTCGGCATCATCGGCCTCTTCACGATCATCGGCGTGATGACGCCCGGCGTCGGCTGGTTCCTGTACCTGTTCCTGATCCCGTTCTGGGCGATGTTCCCGATCATCATCGTCGGGGTCAAGGGCGCGCTGGTCATCCTCGTCTGCTATGCGATCGGGTTTCCGATCGCCAAGCTGATCGTCAGCCGTACCGAGTGGTACGGCAAGGCCAAGGTCGACCTGAAGAAGAAGGGCACCGCGACGATCGGCGGCTTCACGATGAGCTCGGGCAGCAGCAGCGGGTCGAGCTGGTCGTCGGGCAGTTCGTCGAGCGGCGGATTCTCCGGCGGCGGCGGCAGCTCCGGCGGCGGCGGCAGTTCCGGGAGCTGGTAAGCCGCGCGCGCCACGCGAGCGAAGGGCGTTTCGGGGGTGGCCCTGGCGAGCGATGGGCCGTTCCCGAGGCTCGCCCGCCCCCTTTAAGGGTCAGCGAGCGAGCGAGCTTCTGGGCGGCCGGTACTGCAACTGCGATCAGCCCCGCCTTCGGGCGGCTCGACGCAGCGGCCGCAACGATCCTACGCTAAAACGCAGCTGTCGTCGCGGCCGCCGCCTGGGCCATCCGAAGGCGGCCGCCTAACTTCGCATAAGTCCCGGCCGCAAAGGCGCGACGCCGCCTTCACGTCATCCATAAGCCCGACGGACGCCTTCGGCGGACGTTGGCCCTATCCCCGCGCGACCAGCACGAACGATTCGCCTTCGTCCGTGGACTCCGGTCCCGGTTCCACGGCGACGTCGGCAAACCCCGCGGCCTGCACCAGCGCGACGCCTTCCTCGGGCGAATACCAGGTCGACGCAATGCGCTCGTGTTCTTCACCCAGCGGCTGTGCGCCGCGGCGGTGCGAATAGCGATGCGCGGCATTCGCCATATGCGCGTCCTCCGTCCATGTCGACTCCGAGCGCAACGTGATCCGCGTGCCGTCGGCAACCTGCACCGTGCGCACCTCCACCAGCGGTGCGCCCAGCCGCTGCACGGAGACCGGTGGCACGCGGCACGCGACGTACAGCACGCCGGGTGCGACGAGATGCGCGCGGATGCGCGCGAGCGCAGCGGCCGCCAGCGACGGATCGGTCAGCAGCTGGAACGCGCCGTCGGCGATGAACGCGTGCGCGTAGCGGAACGGCAGGTTGAGGTCGACGATGTCCTGCCGGAACGTGGTCGCCGGGGTTGCCGCATCGGCCGCCGCATGGGTCACGGCAGTTGCCACATTCGTGTCGCAGCGCGCGAGCATCGCCGCGGAGGCGTCGACACCGTGCACCTTGCAGCCGCGCGCCGCGAGCGGCGCGAGCAGGCGTCCCCAGCCGCACATCGCGTCGAGCGCGAGCGCATCGGTGGTCAGGTGCTGCGCATACCACGCGACTTCGGCCTGCGTTGCGCATGGCCGATCCGTGTCGCGGAAGAGGGCGCTCAAGGGTCCGAACGCGGGTGCGGCCATGACGTCAGGCGGCGTCGAACGTCACGATGCCGCGGCGGACGTGCAGGCCATGTGTGCAGGTCCTGCGTCGTCGTCCCCGCGAAGGCGGGGACCCGGTGGCGTTGGTCTGCTTCGCAGGTCTGGCAAAGGTGAGGACGCCGGGTTCCCGCCTTCGCGGGAACGACGATCGAGACCGGTTCCCGCAGGATGGAAACGGTGTCCGGCAACGTCAACGCTGGCCGAGGTGCGGTACCGCAGCGCGCAACGTCACAGCTGCTCCCACGGCAGGCCTTCCTTGCGCCAGCCGGACTTCGTGCCGCGATGGTGCTTGTCGTCGAGGGGACCTTCGAAGCCGTCGAGGACGTTGTAGACCTCGGTGAAGCCCGCCTTCTCGAGCGCCAATCCGGCGTCGACCGAGCGGTGGCCGCTGCGGCAGATGAGCACGATCGGCCGGTTCATGCTCGCGACCTTCTTCACCTGGCCGACGAAGTGCGGATTGATGTCCCAGTCGGGACCGTCGTTCCAGGCGACGTGCTGCGCGCCGACCGGATGGCCGACGAAGAAGTACTCCATCTCGCTGCGGCAGTCGATGAACACCGCCTGCGGATTGGAATCGAGCAGCGTCTGGGCTTCGGTGGGTTTGAGATGTTTCATGGCGGCCCAAGATTAGCATGACGGACGTCGTTCCATATGCCCGTGCGGCAGGTGCATATGACGGCGCCGCGCTTCGGGACACCATCAACATAATGCTAAAATTCAAGGTCTTGTCGTCGCGCGACCGCCATCTCTTCTGCCGCGCGACACGCGCCGGACGCCCATGATGCAACCCGACCGCACCGCCTTACTGACCCGGCTCCTCCAGCAGCGCATCCTCGTGATGGATGGCGCGATGGGGACGATGATCCAGCAGCAGTCGCTGTCGGAGTCGGATTTCCGCGGCTGCTTCCATGATCACGGGCACGACCTCAAGGGGAACAACGACCTGCTCGTGCTGACGCGCCCGGACGTGATCCGCGCGATCCACGACCAGTACCTGGCCGCCGGCGCCGACATCATCGAGACCAACACGTTCTCGGCGACCGGTATCGCGCAGGCCGACTACGGCATGCAGGCGCAGGTCCGCGAGATCAACCGTGCCGCCGCGGCCATCGCGCGCGAACGCGCCGACGCGTGGACCGCGCGCACGCCGGACAAGCCGCGCTTCGTCGCCGGCGCGATGGGGCCGACGAACCGAACGGCGTCGATCTCGCCGGACGTCAACGACCCGGGCGCGCGCAACGTCACGTACGACGAGCTCGTCGCGACGTACGGCGAGGCGGTGGCCGGGCTCGCCGAAGGCGGCGCCGACCTGATCCTCGTCGAGACCATCTTCGACACGCTCAACGCGAAGGCCGCGCTGTTCGCCGTCGAGTCGTTCTTCGACCGCGTGGGGCAGCGCCTGCCGCTCGTGATCTCCGGCACGATCACCGACGCGTCGGGTCGCACGCTGTCGGGCCAGACGCCCGAGGCGTTCTGGAACTCCGTGCGGCACGCGAAGCCGCTCGCGGTGGGATTGAACTGCGCGCTCGGCGCGGCGCTGATGCGCCCGTACATCGAGGAGATCGCGCGCGTGTCCGACGTGTTCGTCTCCTGCTATCCCAACGCCGGCCTGCCCAACCCGATGTCCGACACCGGCTACGACGAAACACCCGCGCAGACGTCGCGGCTCATCGCGGACTTCGCGCAGAGCGGTTTCGTCAACATCGTCGGCGGCTGCTGCGGCACCACGCCCGCGCACATCGCGGCGATCGCGGATGCGGTGAAGGCGATGCCGCCGCGGGCGTTGCCGCAGGACGACCCCGCGGAGGTGGCGGCCTAGCAACACTCCGGCAGGCTGAACCGGCGGGGACCGCAGCCCAGGAACACTCCCTCTCCCCGCCCCGCGGGGAGAGGGTTGGGGTGAGGGGCCGCGTAACCTCGCGCAAGTCGTCCTGACCTTACCCTCATGCGCTAGCGGGAGACGAAACATACCCTGACCCTCTCCCGCCCGCGGGAGACGACACGTACCCTCACCCTGACCCTCTCCCGCAAGCGGGAGAGGGAAGCGAAACGGCAGCGTCCATCCGTTCCATACCATGTCCCGCACACCCGCCTCTCCGGCCTCGAACCGCTCGCCATCGGCGAGGACTCGCTGTTCGTCAACGTCGGCGAGCGCACCAACGTCACCGGCTCGCGCGCCTTCGCGCGGCTCATCCTGTCCGGCGACTACGCGGGCGCGGTCGAGGTCGCGCGCCAGCAGGTGGCGAGCGGCGCGCAGATCATCGACGTCAACATGGACGAGGCGATGCTCGATTCGAAGGCGGCGATGGTCCGCTTCCTGAATCTGATCGCCACCGAGCCCGACATCGCGCGCGTGCCGGTGATGATCGACTCGTCGAAGTGGGACGTGATCGAGGCGGGGCTGAAGTGCGTGCAGGGCAAGCCGATCGTCAACTCGATCTCGCTCAAGGAAGGCGAGGACGCGTTCCTGCAAGCAGGCGAAGCTCGTGCGCCGCTACGGCGCCGCGGTGATCGTGATGGCGTTCGACGAAAAGGGCCAGGCCGACACGTTCGAGCGCAAGACGTCGATCTGCCGGCGCTGCTACGACCTCCTCGTCGACCGCGTGGGGTTCCCGCCCGAGGACATCGTGTTCGACCCGAACGTGTTCGCGATCGCCACCGGCATCGACGAGCACAACAACTACGCGGTCGACTTCATCAACGCGACGCGCTGGATCCGCGAGCACCTGCCGCACGCGAAGGTGTCGGGCGGCATCTCGAACGTGAGCTTCAGCTTCCGCGGCAACGAGCCGGTGCGCGAGGCGATCCACACCGTGTTCCTGTTCCACGCGATCCGCGCGGGCCTCACGATGGGCATCGTCAACGCCGGGCAACTGGGCGTCTACGACGAACTGGCGCCCGAACTGCGCGAGCGCGTCGAGGACGTCGTGCTCAATCGCCGTCCGGACGCCACCGAGCGCCTGGTCACGTTCGCGGAGACGGTGAAGGCGCAGGGCAAGGTCTCCACCGAGGATCTCGCGTGGCGCGAGGGCACCGTCGAGGCGCGCCTGACGCACGGCCTCGTGAAGGGCATCACCACGTACATCGTCGAGGACACCGAGGAGGCGCGGCGGAAGTTCGCGCGGCCGATCCAGGTGATCGAGGGCCCGCTGATGGACGGCATGAACGTCGTCGGCGATCTCTTCGGCGCGGGCAAGATGTTCCTGCCGCAGGTGGTGAAGTCCGCGCGCGTGATGAAGCAGGCCGTCGGCCACCTGATCCCCTACATCGAGGAGGAGAAGGCGCGCTCCGGCGACGCGGGCAAGCCCAAGGGCACGATCGTGATGGCGACGGTGAAGGGCGACGTGCACGACATCGGCAAGAACATCGTCGGCGTCGTGCTCCAGTGCAACAATTTCGCCGTCATCGACATGGGCGTCATGGTGCCGGCGCAGAAGATCCTCGACACCGCGCGCGAGCACAACGCGGACATCATCGGGCTCTCCGGCCTCATCACGCCGTCGCTCGAGGAAATGGCGCACGTCGCGCACGAGATGAAGCGGCTCGGCATGACGCAGCCGCTGCTGATCGGCGGCGCGACGACCTCGCGCGTGCACACGGCGGTGAAGATCGCGCCGCACTACGACGGCATCACCGTCTACGTGCCGGACGCGTCGCGCGCGGTCGGCGTGGCGAGCAACCTCCTGTCCGACGAGCTGCGCGACGCCTACGTCGCGGAGGTCGCGTCCGACTACGAGAAGATCCGCGTCCAGCACGCGGGCAAGAAGGGGCCGAAGCTCATCGCGCTGCCCGCCGCGCGCGCCAACGCGTTCCGGCCCGACTGGCGCGCGTACGCGGCGCCGGTGCCGCTGGCACTGGGCCGCCGCGAGTTCCGCAACGTCGATCTGGCCGAGATCGCGAAGTGCATCGACTGGGGCCCGTTCTTCCAGGCGTGGGAGCTGTCCGGGCCGTATCCGGCGATCCTCGACGATGCGGTCGTGGGCGAGGCCGCGCGCAGCGTGCTCGCGGAAGGGCAGGCGATGCTGCGCCGGATCGTCGACGGCCGGTGGCTGACTGCCAACGGCGTCGTCGGCCTGTGGCCGGCGAACGCCGCGGGCGACGACATCGAGGTCTACGCGGACGAAACGCGGACGAAGGTCGCGCTCACGTGGCGCAACCTGCGCCAGCAGAACGAGCGGCCGACGGGCAAGCCCAACTTCTGCCTCGCGGACTTCGTCGCGCCGAAGGACTCGGGCGTGGCCGACTACGTCGGCGGGTTCGCGGTGACGACGGGCCTGGGCATCGAAAAGAAGCTGGCCGAGTTCGAGGCGGCCAAGGACGACTACAACGCGATCATGCTGAAGGCGCTCGCCGACCGGCTCGCGGAAGCGTTCGCCGAGTGGCTGCACCGGAAGGTGCGGCGCGAACTCTGGGGCTACGCGCCCGACGAGGCGCTGGACGTGACCGCGCTCGTGCGCGAGGAGTACCGCGGCATCCGCCCGGCGCCCGGCTACCCGGCGTGCCCGGACCACGCGGTGAAGGCGCCGCTGTTCGCACTGCTGCGGCGCAGAGGGCGTCGGCATGTCGCTGACGGAAAGCTTCGCGATGCTGCCCACCGCCGCCGTGTCGGGGTTCTACCTCGCGCATCCGGACGCGCACTACTTCGCGGTCGGGCGCATCGGGGACGACCAGCTCGCGGATTTCGCGGCGCGCGAAGGCATCGATCGAGCCGATGCGCAACGGAGGCTCGCGCCCAACCTGGGCTAGCATGCGGCGAATGAACATCCGATCGGTGCTCGTCGCGACGGCGGGGCTCCTGTCGGCGCTCTCCGTGGCGGCGGTGGAGCTCCGCTTCACGCACGCGTACGGGGAGATCGTCGACCGCGGCGACGTTTCGGTGCAAGATCAGTTCCACGGACCACGCGCCGCTCGAATGCGCGGTCGTCGTACGCACGGGACGGCAACCGGATCACGCTGACGACGCGCAAGCTGCCGCGCGACGCACACCGGCGAAGGTGTCTGCGTGTCCTCGGCCAGCGTCGTGCTCGGCGTGCTCGCCGCGGGTACCTACGACGTCACCGCGCGCATCCGCTCGGTGGACGGCGCGCGCTGGAGTCCGTCACGACGACGTTGGACGTGCTTCCGATCGCGGGACGCTGCAATCCCGATCCGGCGATCTCGCCGTCGCTCTTCGGCCTTCCGAAGGGACAAACCGCGGCCGAATTCGTCGCGCGGGTGAAGGCGGATCCCGCGTTCGCGGCGTCGCTCGGCAATCCCGCGGTGCGGCTGGCGGGCTACCAGGCGTTCGAGGACGAGGTCTACTTCGACTATCCGCCGCTCGAGGACATTCCGCCGGCGATGGATCGCCTGGCGAAAGCCGGCGTCATGGCCACACTATGGCGCAATGGCTGGGCCTGCTTCAGCCTGCCGCCGTTGGACGCCGTATCCGACTTCGTCGAGTATTACAACGCGACGCTCGACCACTACTTCTATACCGGGGATGCGGGCGAAATCGCCGCCATCGACGCCGGCAAGGTCGGCCCGGGCTGGGCGCGCACTGGCAAGGGCTTTCGGGCCGTGACGGCGCCGGGCTGCCCGAACGACTCGGGCCAGACCGTCGTCTATCGCTTCAACGGCATCCCGGGTGTCGGACCGAATTCGCACTTCTTCACGCGCGATCGGGCCGAATGTTCGCTCGTCGACAAGAGCGCCCGCTGGTCGCTCGAAGGCGTGCCGTTCGTGGCCAGCGCGCCGAAGGCGGACGGCACGTGCGAACGGCTCCATTCCATTTACCCGTCGCAGATGCGCGTGCCGCTCTACCGCGTCTGGCGACCGTTCGGCGACTCGAACCACCGCTTCACCACCGATCGCGCCGTGGTGCGGCGATGGTCGCGCAGGGCTGGGTCGACGAGGGCCCGGCGATGTGTGTGCTGCCGAACACGTAGCGACCACCTCGCCGCGTCGTCGGCCACGCTGACCGCCGGACTGCCCGGCGCGGCCCCTAATCCCCGGTTCGTCTCCATTCGGCGACAGCCTTTCGTCGGGTGCCGGGGAACTATGCGGCAGCGCAGCAAATCTATGGCATCTTGTACCTGTGTCTACATCGATGCCCGTCACCTACCCTGCAACATTCGACGCGCGCCGCATGCGGCGTGCCGCGTTCCTCGTCCGCTGGATCGCCGTCGCGGCGTTCGCCGTCGCGCTGCCCGCGGCCGCGTTCGACTTCGAGGACGTCGGCCGCAAGGCGGCCGCGCTCGCGAACCAGGCCTACAAGCCGCCGTCGCCGAAGTTGCCCAAGGCGCTGCAGTCGCTGAACTACGACCAGTACCGCGACATCCGCTTCAAGCCGGCGAAGTCGCTGTGGCGCGCGGCGAACCTGCCGTTCGAGGTCCAGATGTTCCACCCGGGCCTCTACTACGACCAGCCGGTGCGGCTGTCGCGAAATCGTCGGCGGCACGGCGCGCGAGATCCGCTTCGATCCCGACTACTTCGACTACGGCAAGAACAAGGTCGATCCGCAGGCGATGCGCGGCTTGGGCTTCGCGGGCTTCCGCGTGCACTTCCCGCTCAACAATCCGAAGTACAAGGACGAGGTGCTGGTGTTCCTCGGCGCGAGCTACTTCCGCGCGCTCGGGCAGCGACCAGCGCTACGGGCTCTCCGCGCGCGGCCTCGCCGTCGACACGGCGCTCGCGTCCGGCGAGGAGTTTCCGCGCTTCGTCGAGTTCTGGATCGAGCGGCCCGAGCCGGGCGCCAAGGAACTGACGCTCTACGGCGCTGCTCGACTCGAAGCGCGTCACCGGCGCGTACCGCTTCGTGCTGCAGCCCGGGCAGCGAGACGGTGACGGTCGTGAAGGCGCGCGCTGTTCCTGCGCGAGAACGTCGACCAAGCTCGGCATCGCGCCGCTGACCAGCATGTTCTTCTTCGGCGAGAACCAGCGCGTCGGCGACGCGCGACTACCGCCCCGAGGTCCACGACTCCGACGGCCTGCTGATCCAGACCGGCACCGGCGAATGGATCTGGCGGCCGCTGGTCAATCCGAAGCGGCTGCTGGTCACGTCGTTCGCGCTGACCAATCCGCTCGGGCTTCGGCCTGCATGCAGCGCGACCGCGCCTTCGACGAACTACCAGGACCTCGAGGCGCGCTACGAGCTGCGGCCGAGCGCGTGGGTCGAGCCGAAGGGCGCGTGGGGCGCCGGCCGCGTCGAGCTCGTGCAGATCCCGACGCCGGACGAGACCAACGACAACATCGTCGCGTTCTGGGTGCCCGACGCGCGTGCCCGCCGCCGCGCAAGCCGTTCGACTTCGAGTACCGCGTGCGCTGGCAGAAGGAGGGCGAGGTGCGGCCGCCGCTCGCGTGGATCACGCAGTCGCGGCGCGGCCACGGCTACTCGAAGGAGCCCGACGCCGAGCGTGGGCTTCGTCATCGACTTCGAAGGGCCGGTGTTCAAGAAGCTGCCGGCCGACGCGCCAGGTCGAGAGCGTCGTGACGGTGGACGCCAACGGCGAGCTGATCGAGAACCACCCGTACCGCAACGACGTGACGGGCGGCTGGCGCCTGCGCCTGCGGGTCAAGCCGATCGACGACAAGAAGCCCGTCGAGCTGCGCGCGTTCCTGCGCGCCGGCGCCAACGCGCTCACGGAGACGTGGAGCTACATCGTGCCGCCGGAATGATGCGCGAACTGCTTCCGGCGCAGGGCGACGCGACGACGCGCGCTCGCGACTGGCCGGCGATCCCGCCGGGCGCGCGTTACGCCGCACCCGGCGCCGACGGCGCGCGATGGACGCGCCGATGGACGTCCGCTCTGCGCGCGGCGCCGCGCCGGCCGACCAGGACGAACCGTTCGCGTCGCTGCGCACGCGCCTGAAGGCGACGCTGCCCGCCAGTGCCGCTGCCGACTCGCGCGTCCGTGCGCGACGACGTGCACGGGCATCCGCGCCTCGTGACCACGCCGGCGCTCGAACGCGTGTCGATGGTGCCGCCCGGCTCGGCGCCGCCGGGACGACGCCGGCGGCCACGGCCGAACGCCCGCCGGCCGGGACGCGTCGCGCAAGTCGTGGTTCTACGTCGCCAACCGCCGCCGCATCGTGCTGCTCGTGCTGGCGCTCGCGCAGACGTGGCTCGCGACGGCGCTGATGAGCGAGGTGCTGCCGTACCACGGCCAGCAGCCGCTCGAGGTGGCGATCCTCGTGCTGTTCGCGATCCTGTTCGGCTGGGTGTCGCTCGGATTCTGGACGGCGCTGGCCGGCTTCTTCGTGCTCGCTCGCGGGCGGCGACCGCTACGCGATCTCGCGCACCGCCGACCGCGATGCGCCGATCGCCGACGACGCGCGCACCGCGATCGTGATGCCGATCTGCAACGAGGACGTGCGGCGCGTGTTCGCCGGCCTGCGCGCGACGTACGAATCGCTCGCGCGCACCGGCGCAGCTCGCGCACTTCGACTTCTTCGTGCTGTCCGACACGCGATCCGGACACGCGCGTGGCCGAAGTGGCGGCGTGGAAGGCGCTGTGCCGCGACGGTCGACGGCTTCGGTCGCATGTTCTACCGCTGGCGCCAGCACCGGATCAAGCGCAAGAGCGGCAACATCGCCGACTTCTGCCGGCGCTGGGGCAGCGCGCTACCGCTACATGGTCGTGCTCGACGCCGACAGCGTGATGAGCGGCGACGTGCCTCACCGCGCTGGTGCGCATCGCCGAGGCGAATCCCGGCGCGGGCATCATCCAGACCGCGCCGCGCGCGGCCGGCCGCGACACGCTCTACGCGCGCATGCAGCAGTTCGCCACGCGCGTGTACGGGCCGCTGTTCACCGCCGGCCTGCACTACTGGCAGCTCGGCGAATCGCACTACTGGGGCCACAACGCGATCATCCGCGTCGCGCCGTTCATCCGGCACTGCGCGCTGGCGCCGCCTGCCCGGCACGCGGCGCGCTGTCGGGCGAGATCCTGTCGCACGACTTCGTCGAGGCCGCGCTGATGCGGCGCGCCGGCTGGGGCGTCTGGATCGCCTACGACCTGCCGGGCAGCTACGAGGAGATGCCGCCCAACCTGATCGACGAGCTGAAGCGCGACCGCCGCTGGTGCCAGGGCAACCTGATGAACGTCGCGGCTGTTGCTCGCGAAGGGGCTGCATCCGGCGCATCGCGTCGTGTTCATGACCGGCGTGATGGCGTACCTGTCCGCGCCGCTGTGGTTCCTGCTTCCTGCTGCTGTCGACCGTGCATGCTCGCGATCCACACGCTGGTGCCGCCGCAGTACTTCGTCGAGCCGTACCAGCTGTTCCCGCTGCTGGCCCGAGTGGCGGCCCGGAGTGGGCGCTGGCGCTCGTTGGCGGCACCGCGGTGCTGCTGTTCCTGCCGAAGCTCCTGAGCATCGCTGCTCGTCGCGGCCGGACGCGCGCGCACGCGCTACGGCGGCCGGCGGCGCTCGCTGGCGAGCGTGCTGGCCGAGATCCTCGTCGTCCGCGCTGCTCGCGCCGATCCGCATGCTGTTCCACACGCGCTTCGTCGTGATGGCGCTGGCCGGCTGGTCGCGTGCACTGGAAGTCGCCGCCGCGCGAGGACGCGCAGACGTCGTGGGGCGAGGCGGTCCGCCGGCACGGCCTGCACACGCTGTTCGGCATCGTCTGGGCGGGCGCCGTGTACCTGGCTCAACCCGGCGTTCCTGTGGTGGCTGCTGCCGGTGGTCGGCGCGCTGATCCTGTCGATCCCGATGTCGGTCTACACGAGCCGCGCGACGCTGGGCGTTCGCGCGCGGCGGGCCGGGCTGTTCCTGATTCCCGAAGAGACGAATCCGCCGCCCGAGATCCTCGCCACGCAGCACTACGTGCGCGAGACGGCGGACGTTGCCGGGCTTCGTCGACGCGGTCGTCGATCCGGGGATCAATGCGACGATGGCCGCGCTGCCGGGCTCGCGGCCGCTGCTGCCGTCCGCGGCGCGCGAACAGCGCCACGCGCTGGTGGAGCGGGCGCTGACCGAAGGTGCAGCCGCGCTGTCGCGCCAGGACCGCAGCCTGCTGCTGGGCGACGGCGCGGCGCTCGCGGTCCTGCACGAGCGCGTGCGGACCGAGTCGGGGCGCCACGAATCATGGCGCACTGACACCGCCGCGGCCGCGCCTGCCTGACGCGACCCGCGCCGCTTGCAAGCCCTGCGCAAGTCCCGCCGTCATACGACTCGCGCGCAGCCAGCCGCACGACGCTCGTTTCTTCAAAGCCTTTACCGGCGGCTGCCGCCGGGCCGCCCCAAGGCGGCCGCCTGACTGTGCAGCTGCACTGCCGGCCGCAAAAGGCGCGACGCCGGACTTACGTCATCCACCGGCCTAACGGACGCCTTTTGCGGACGTTCCCTGGAAAAGGCGCAACGCCGACATCACGTCATCCACAGGCCTCACGGACGCCTTTTGCGGACGTTCCTCTTCGGACGCCTTTTGCGGACGCTACTCAGTCCAGCGCCCCGATGAAGTCCGTCTTGCTCAATTCGACGCCGTTGTGGCGCAGGATCGCGTACGCGGTGGTCGCGTGGAAGTAGAAGTTCGGCAGCGAGTACTGCAGCAGGTAGTTGCTGCCGGTGAAGGTCTTCGACTCGCCGCGCATGGGGCGCGTGACCGAGCGCGTTTCCGAGCCGTCGACCTGCGCCGGCGTGAACGCGTTCACCGCTTCGATGGCGCGTTCGACGCGCGCGATGAGCTCGGCGAACGTCGTCTCGTTGTCTTCCCACTTCGGCGGCTCCGAGCCTGCGAGGCGCGCGACGGTGCCGCGCGCGAAGTCGGTCGCGATATGGACCTGCCGCGCCAGCGGGAACATGTCGGGGGCGAGGCGCGCGTTGAGCAACACGGCCTCGTCGATTTTCCTCGCGGCCGCGTGCGCGGCACCCTTGGCGAGAACCGTCTTCAGGCTCGCGAGCCCGCGGGCGAACGCCGGTACTGCCACCGTGTACATCGAAATCGTCATTGCGGCCTCCAGTTCGATCGGGGAGGCATTGTACCGCCCGCAACGCGGCGACCATGGTGGGCGCGGAAACGCACGATCAAGTGCCGTCGTCCCCGCGCAGGCGGGGACCCAGCGACTTTGCGCCTTGGGACAAAAGACACTGGGTCCCCGCCTGCGCGGGGACGACGGAGTTCTGTGGATGCCGTCACTGTTTCCGCCGCGGAGCCTCGGAGCGTCCGGCGGACGCGTGCGTCAGCAGCGAGTCGATCTGCCGGTCCTTGTCGCTCCACAGATTCTGCAGCCAGTCCTGGAACGACTTCCGGTACGTCGCGTCCTGCGCGTAGTCGCCGCGCTGCAGTGCGGCGGGATCGGTATCCGCTGCGCGCGCACGACGATCCGGGGCACGTTGCCGCACAGGAACTGCCAGAAATCGGGCGCGCCGTCCGGATAGACGATCGTGACGTCGAGCAACTCGTCGAAGCGGTCGCCGAGCACGTCGAGCGCCAGCGCCAGTGCGCCGGCCTTCGGTTTCAGCAGGTGGCGATAGGGCGAGTGCTGCGCGTGGTGCTTCGCGCGGGTGAACCGCGTGCCTTCGGCGAAGTTCATCACGGACGTCGGGACGAGCGCGAACTTCTCGCACGCGCGCCGCGACGTCTCGAGGTCGTCGCGGCGCTTTTCCGGATGTTCGCGCAGGTACGCCTCCGAATGTCGCCGCATGAACGGGAAGTCGAGCGCCCACCACGCGAGCCCGATCACCGGCACGTAGATGAGCTGGTGCTTCAGGAAGAACTTCAGCATCGGAATGCGACGGTTGAGCAGGTGCTGCAGCACGAGGATGTCGACCCACGACTGGTGATTGCAGTTGACGAGGTACCAGCCGCGGTACGCGAGGTCGGAGAAGCCGTCGACGTCCCATTGCGTGCGCTGCGTCGCGCGCATCCAGCCGCTGTTGCCCGCCACCCAGCGGGTCGCGATCGCGTTGAGCACGCGGTCCACGCGCGCGCGCACGGACTTGGCGGGGACGATCAGCTTGAACAGCGCGAGCGCCAGCAGCACGCTGCACCAGAACAGCGTGTTGAGCACGAGCAGCGCGGCGGCGACGACGCCACGAACGACGGGGGGCAGGCTGCGGAACATGATCGGTCGGCGAATCGTAGGATGCGGGCACGGCCCCCGCCATGATCGGGGTCAACGCGTGGTCGGCGGCGAAGAAACCTCGTCGTGTTCGAGGTCTTGCCGGGGAAGGGTCCGCTTGGGACATCCGGCGTGCCGGTTGCGACATCATGCGGGATGGACAACGCCGTGCCGGTGCGAACTGTACACCTCGCGAAGGCACGACTGGCCCCCATCTCCGCTACGATGCGGAGACGCTGCGCAGGAATCTCCGGAGTCCTGGACCGCCGTCACCCGCCCGCCTGCCTATGATGTCCCAACTCGACGCCCTGCTGCTCGCCCGGATCCAGTTCGGATTCACGGTGTCGTTCCACATCATCTTCCCGGCGATCACGATCGGCCTCGCGAGCTACCTCGCCGTGCTCGAGGCGTGCTGGCTCAAGACCGGCCGCACGCTGTTCCGGGACCTCTACCAGTTCTGGCTCAAGGTCTTCGCCGTCAACTTCGGCATGGGCGTCGTGTCGGGCCTCGTGATGTCGTACCAGTTCGGCACCAACTGGAGCTACTTCTCCGATTTCGCGGGCAGCGTCACCGGCCCGCTGCTCGCGTACGAAGTGCTGACCGCGTTCTTCCTGGAGGCCGGCTTCCTGGGCGTCATGCTGTTCGGCTGGAACCGCGTCGGACCCGGCCTGCACTTCTTCGCGACGCTGATGGTCGCGATCGGCACGCTCGTGTCGGCGACGTGGATCCTCGCGTCCAACAGCTGGATGCACACGCCCGCCGGTTACGCGATCGTCGACGGGCGCATCGTGCCGACGGACTGGCTCGCGGTGATCTTCAACCCGTCGTTTCCTTATCGGCTGCTGCACATGACGGTCGCCGCGTATCTCGCGACGGCGCTCTTCGTCGGCGCGTCGGGCGCGTGGCACCTGCTGCGCGGTCGCGACGACCCCGCGATCCGCATGATGACGTCGATGGCGATGTGGATGCTGCTGCTGGTGGCACCCATCCAGGCCGTGATCGGCGACCAGCACGGGCTCAACACGCTCGAATACCAGCCCGCGAAGATCGCCGCGATCGAAGGCCACTGGGAGAACAAGCCCGGGGAGTCGATTCCGCTGATCCTGTTCGGGTGGCCCGACATGGCGCAGGAGAAGACGCTGTATGCGGTCGAGATCCCGAAGCTCGGCAGCCTGCTGCTCACGCACTCGCTCGACGGGCAGTTCCCGGGCCTGAAGGAGTTCGCGCCCGGCGACCGGCCCAACGCGACGATCGTGTTCTGGACATTCCGCGTGATGGTGGGACTGGGCGTGCTGATGATCCTGCTGGGCCTCTGGTCGTTGTGGGCCCGCTGGCGCGGCACGCTCTACTCGTCGCGACCGCTGCTGCGGGCCGCGCTGTACATGGGGCCGGCCGGCGTGGTGGCGATCCTGGCCGGCTGGTTCACGACCGAGATCGGCCGGCAGCCGTGGCTCGTCTACAACGTGATGCGCACCGCCGACGGCGTGTCCGCGCACGGCACGGCGGAACTCGGCGTGACGCTCGCGCTCTTCGTCGTCATCTACTTCCTCGTGTTCGGCGTGGGCATCCTGTACCTGCTGCGTCTCGTCGCCGTCGGCCCTGCCGCGCAGGGGACCGCGTCCGCGCCTGAGGGTGGGCCGGGCCAGCCGCACCATCCGATGCGGCCGCTCTCGGCCGCGCCGCGCGTCGACGCCCCGTCGACCGGACATTGAGGCGGGACACCATGGGCATCGACCTCTCCGTCATCTGGGCCGTCATCATCCTGTTCGGCATCATGATGTACGTCGTGATGGACGGGTTCGACCTCGGGATCGGCATCCTGTATCCGTTCTTCCCGGACCGGCACGATCGCGACGTGATGATGAACACCGTCGCGCCGGTGTGGGACGGCAACGAGACCTGGCTGGTCATGGGCGGCGCGGGCCTGCTCGCCGCGTTTCCGCTCGCGTATTCGGTCGTGCTCTCGGCGTTCTACCTGCCGCTCATCTTCATGCTGCTGGGACTCATCTTCCGTGGCGTTGCGTTCGAGTTCCGCTTCAAGGCCGACGACGCGCATCGCCACTGGTGGGACAAGGCGTTCATCGGCGGGTCGGTGGTCGCGACGTTCTTCCAGGGCGTGACGCTCGGCGGCTTCATCGGCGGCATCCCCGTCGTCAACCGTTCGTTTGCAGGCGGCCCGCTCGACTGGCTCACGCCATTCTCGGTCTTCACCGGCCTGGGCCTCCTCGCCGCCTACGCGCTGCTCGGCGCGACGTGGCTCATCATGAAGACCAGCGACGACCTGCAGCGGCGGATGATCGGGATCGCGCGGCCGCTGACGCTGCTGCTGCTTGCCGTGATCGCCGCGATCAGCGTGTGGACGCCGCTGTCGCACGTGCAGATCAGAGAGCGCTGGTTCACGTTCCCCAACATGCTCTGGTTCTCACCGGTGCCCGTGCTCGTGGGCCTGTGCGTGTGGCAGCTGCTCGCCCGGCTGCAGCGCAATCCGCACGCCGGCCCGTTCGTGCTGACGCTGTGCATCATCTTCCTGGGCTACAGCGGACTCGGCATCAGCCTCTTCCCGCACATCATCCCGCCCGCGATCACGATCTGGGACGCCGCGGCCCCGCCGCAGAGCCAGGGGTTCGCGCTGGTCGGCGCGCTGCTCATCATCCCGATGATCCTGGGCTACACGGCGTGGGGCTACTACGTGTTCCGCGGCAAGGTCGACGCGTCGCAGCACTACCACTGATGGCCGACACCACGCCGGACGGTTCCCCCCCGCCCGCACGGCGCTGGTCGCGCCGCCTCGCATGGCTCGTGGTGATCTGGGTCGGAAGTGTCGGCGCGTTGGCGCTCGTCGCCTACGGACTGCGCTTCGTCATGGGGTGGGCCGGCCTCGCGCGATAGCTCCGAGGGTCGATTCGGCAACCATGGCCGACCGTCGGCGAGTGCGCTACCGAACGACCCGCAGCACCGCCCCCGCCGGATTGTGATCGGACGAATCGACCGCGGTCGTTGTCGACGCGGTGACCTTGAGGCCGCGCACGAGCAGATGGTCGACCTGGTTGCCGAGGAACCGGGTGCGGCCATCCGTGGCGAACGGGATCTCGACGAGGCCGAGCCTTGCCGCGGTGCGCCGCACGCCGGCGAGGCGGGCCGCCGACCACGTGTTGAGATCGCCACCCAGCAGGATAGGCCCCTCGTGCTGCGCCAGTACGTCGGCGAGCGCGTCGAGTTGCGCGTCGTACGCGTCCTGCGTCAGCGTGAAGTTGATCGAGTGGACGTTGGCGACCGCGAGCGTGGCATCGGTACCGGCGAGCGGCAGCCACGCGATGACCGCCGACTTCGGGATACCCAGCAGCGGCTCGGCGATGCGCTGCGTGCATGCGGCGATCGGCCCCACGCGGGTCGCCGTCAGCACGCCGTGGTCGGCATCCTCGTAGATGAACGAGCTGCCCATCACGAAGCGCAGCCCTTCGCGCCGCAGCACCTGCTGCAGCGCGTCGACCAGCGCCACCTCCTGCAGCAGCAGCACGTCGTTCGCCGCGGCGAAGCGCGCGAGGTCGTCCGCCCAGCCTTCGTCGGACTGCTTGTGGATGTTCCACGTCAGCACGCGGATGGCCACCGGATCGAGTCGCCGCGCGGAGGGCGGCGTCGCCGCGCGCGCGGTCCGGGATGCGACATCGCAGTCGAACGAGATCACGCGCACGCCGTCCGGCTCGTCCATCAGCGCGCGCGGCTCGAGCGGCAGCGACATGCAGGCGGCCAGCGCGAACAGCACGGTCAGCACAAGGAAGCCGCGAGCGCAGGCGCGCATTCGCTGCATCGTACCTCGCTGCCGACGGCGCCAGCCTCGAAGCAGGGTGCGCTTGCCCCGGGTTCGCACTACGGAGATCTACGCATTTGCGACAGCGTCCGCCACCCACCCGTCGTCCCCGCGAACGCGGGGACCCAGTGACTTGCGGCGAACAGCGACACTGGATTCCCGCCTTCGCGGGAATGACGGAGCCCATGGCATGGTGTTGAGTACCACTTCAGGACGAGCGCGTCGGCATCGGCTCGTCGTTGGTGCTGGGTTCGGGCTGCTCCTCGGCGCGCATGTCGTCGACCGGACCGTCGTCGACCGGCGCGGAATCGTCGTCGGGCGCCGAGCCCAGTCGCGCCGACGGCACGGCCGGCATGTCGTCGGGCAGGAAGCCGCCCGACTGGTGCGCCCAGAGCATCGCGTAGTGGCCGCCGGCGCGCAGCAGCTCGTCGTGCGAGCCCTGCTCGACGATGCGGCCATGCTCGAGCACGACGAGGCGATCCATCCGCGCAATCGTCGACAGGCGGTGCGCGATCGCGATGACGGTCTTGCCCTCCATGAGGCCCAGCAGCTGCTCCTGGATCGCGATCTCGACCTCGCTGTCGAGCGCGGACGTCGCCTCGTCGAGGATCAGGATCGGCGCGTTCTTGAGCACGACGCGCGCGATCGCGATCCGCTGCCGCTGCCCGCCGGAGAGCTTGACGCCGCGCTCGCCGACATGCGCGTCGTAGCCGGTGCGACCTTTCCAGTCCTGCAGGTCGACGATGAACTCGTGCGCGTGCGCGCGGCGCGCCGCCGTCTCGATCTCCGCGAACGACGCGCCGGGCCGGCCGTAGCCGATGTTCGCCGCGATCGAGCGGTGCAGCAGCGACGTGTCCTGGGTCACCATGCCGATCGCCATCCGCAGGCTCTCCTGCGTGACGGAGGCGATGTCCTGGCCGTCGATGCGGATGCTGCCCTGCTCGTTTTCGTGGAAGCGCAACAGCAGGTTCACGAGCGTGGATTTGCCGGCACCCGAGCGGCCGACGAGTCCCACGCGCTCGCCTGGACGCACGACGAGGTTCAGGTCGTCGAGCACGCGCCGTCCGTCGCTGCGGCCGTACGTGAACGTCAGGTGCTCGAAGCGGATCTCGCCCCTGGGCACGACGAGATCCGGCGCGCCCGGACGGTCGACGAGCGAGTGCGGCACGGCGATGGTCTCCATGCCTTCCTGCACGACGCCGATGTTCTCGAAGATGCCGGTCACCTCCCAGCTCACCCAGCCGGCGACGTTGGCGATCTGCCACGCGAGGGGCAACGCGGTGGCGACGACGCCGGCGCTGACCTGGCCCTGGCCCCACAGCGTGATGCCGATACCCGCGGTACTGACGAGCAGCAGCGCATTCATCGTCGACAGCACCGCCATGAAGCGCGTGATGAGGCGCATGTGCGCGGCGATCGCGCGCGCGTGATCGTCGATCGTCTCGCGCACGTACGCGTCCTCGTCGCGCGCGCGGGCGAACAGCTTCACCGTCAGGATGTTCGTGTAGCTGTCGACGACGCGCGCCCATCACCAGCGAGCGCACCTCGGAACTGGTCTTCGCGAGGTCGCGCATCCGCGGCACGAAGTGGCGCAGGAAGAACACGTAGCCCGCGAACCACAGCACCGTCGGCACGCCGAGCCGCCAGTCCGCCCATGCCATCAGCACCAGCGCCGACAGGCCGTAGATGCCGATGTACCAGACGGCGCGGATCGACGACACCACCGACTCGCGCAGCGCATTGCTCGTCTGCATCACGCGGTTCGCGATGCGTCCCGCGAAATCGTTCTGGAAGAACGGCCAGCTCTGGCGGACGACGTGCCAGTGGCTCTGCCAGCGGATGAGGCTGGTGACGCCGGGCACCACGGCATTGTTGCGAACCAGGCTGTCGGCGAGCAGCGTCAGCGGCCGGAACACCAGCACCAGCACTGCCATCAGGATCAGCGACGGGATCGCCGCGTGGAACGCGGTGGTCCGGTCTTCCTGTTCCATCAGCGTGACGAGCTTGCCGATGAACACCGGGATCAGCGTGTCGACCAGCGCGACGGCGAGTCCCGTGACGAACATCGCCGCGAACAGCCAACGCGTCTGCCCGACGAAGTGCCAGTAGAACGCGAGAAGCCCGGGCGGGGGAGGCGATCCGGGCAGCGCGGTCGGACGGATGCGGGATTCGAAGAACGCGAACATGGTGGCCGCCGTAAGCGCCGCGTGACGCGCTTGTGGCGCGCGGGCGGCCGAAGGGAAGAGACGGGATTGTAGCGAAGTCGTTGCAGCCGGAGTGCGCGGCGGCCGGGGCGGCGCCGTGGCACTCGATGCCGGGCGGGACGCAGCGGTGAGGCGGGCGAACCGCGGGCGGGGGGGAACGACGGCGGTGCCGCGCAGCGGCGATGGGACTAGAATGGCCGCGAGGGCGGGGGCTCCGCGCGCCGCGTCCGCGGGCTGTCCGTGCGCTGTGCGGAACGGCCGCGACGACGCATCGCGATCGGCGGCCTGGTTTCCCGCGATTGCGCTTCCGTGCGCGACACGGCGGACCTCGTCCCGACGCCATGGAGGCGCACATGAAGCGCGGAATCGCCTTGCTTTGCACGCTGCTGCTCGCGGGGTGCGCGACGAAGCCGGTCGTCGAAGCCGACCAGCGCTTCTTCAACGACGCCCTCTTCGCGGCGGCACCCGCCGACGTTCGTGCCGCCGACATCTTCGCGCTTTCGGACGACATGCGCCGCGCGCTCGAATCGGAGATCGCCCGGACGGCCGGCAAGCGCGGACGCCAGGTCGCGCTGGTCGAGGCGCTCTATCAGGGCGACCTCAAGCTCGAATACGACTCGGCGCAGACGCGCAACGCGGCGCAGACCTACGCGGCGCGCGCGGGCAACTGCCTGTCGCTCGTGATCATGACCGCCGCGTTCGCGAAGGCGCTCGACCTTCCCGTCACTTACCAGAAGGTGTCCGTCGACGACGAGTGGTCGCGCGCCGGCGAACTCTATCTCGCGATCGGCCACGTCAACCTCACGCTCGGCCGGCGCAAGACGGACGAAGGCGGGTTCGGCCATCGCGTGGGCAAGAAGCCCGCCGAGAGCGACAGCATGACGATCGACTTCCTGCCCCCGGACGACATCCGCAGCCTGCGCACCAGCGCGATCGGCGAGGACATCATCGTCGCGATGTACATGAACAACCGCGCGGTCGAGTCGCTGGCGCAGGGCCGGGTCGACGACGCGTACTGGTGGGCGCGGGAGGCGATTGTCCAGTCGCCCGCGTTCGTGACGTCCTACAACACGCTGGGCGTCGTCTACGAGCGGCACCGGAACCCGCGCGAAGCCGAACGGGTGCTGCGCTACGTCCTGGAACGCGAGCCCGGCAACACGCAGGCGATGTCGAATCTCGTCGCCGTGCTCGCGCAGCTGGGCCGCACGGAGGAGTCGCAGCGGCTTGCCGCGACGCTCGAGCGGATCGACCCGGAACCGCCGTTCAGCCACTTCCGGCGCGCGATGACGGCCATTCGCGCCGGTGACCTTCCGGCGGCGAAGTCGGCGCTCGCGCTGGAGATCGCGCGTGCGCCCGACTACCACGAGTTCCATTTCTGGATGGCGGTCGTACAGGTCGGGCTGGGCGAGAACGACGAAGCGCGGCGCCATCTGACGCTCGCGATGAGGAACAGCACGAACCGCCGCGACCACGACCTGTACGCGGCCAAGCTCGACCGGCTGAAGCAGGTGCACTGACGAGGGCCGGCGCCGCCTCGCGGCGAGGCCGGCAGCCACGGTCGGGGCGCGCTCGACGCATCGTGATCACCCCCTCGACGTATGCGCCCGGGACGACCCGCGTGCCGGGCCCGTTTGCGGTACGATTCCGCGCTGCCACGCGGAGAACCCCATGAACTCGACCTTCGACGACGATTTGCCCACGGATGCCGACCGCCGCGGCGCCCTGCTGCACGCGGCGGCCGCAGCCGGCCTTTTGGTCGCCGGTGCGGCCGCCGCGCAAACCACCGCCTCCGCAACGAAGTCGCCGCTCAAGATCGTGTTGCATGTGAGCGACCCCGACGGCTGGCCGCCGGCGCTGTCGAACGCGAAGAACCTCGCGGCGCAGCATCCGGAGATCCGCGTGCGCATCGTCACCGACGGCGGCGGCGTCTACTCCCTGCAGGGCGGCAACAACCTGACCGCGCTGATGGCCGACGTCGCGCGCGGCGGCGTGCAGTTCGAGGCGTGCCACAACGCGCTCGACGAGAAGAAAATCGCGCCCGCGTCGCTGCCGCCGTTCGTGAAGGTGGTCCCGGCCGGCGTCATCGCGCTCGCGCAGGCGCAGGCCGAAGGCTTCGCCTACATCAAGCCCTGACGCCAACGCTGCCTGCCGCCCGCGCGAACCGGGCGCACGCCGCGGAAGGAACGTCCGCAAAAGGCGTCCGTCGGGCCTGTGGATGGCGTGTAGCTAGGACAGTTCCGCGATTGCCGACTGCGTGGCGCGCGCGATCGCCTGCCGGTCGGCGTCCGAATCGCCCATCACGGCATCCCAGTGCAGTCGGACGTACGCCGAGCGGTGCTTGGTCTTGAGCACCAGCGTCTGCAGGCCGCGCTGCTCGCCGAACGCGTAGTCGGTGGCATAGCCCAGGAGATCGTGCACGCCGGCTTGCCAGACGCCGGTCTGGACGGCTTCGATGAGCGCAGCCATCCGGCGGTGGAATTCGCGGGGCACGTCGACGGTCAGTGGGTCTTTTTCGGTCATGGCAGGGGCTCCCCGTCCATTATGGCCCACCTGCGCCGACTTGCCAGCCTGCTCGGAACTTCGGGTCTGCCTCGCCGATGACCGGACGTCGCGTCACTGGAACGACCTTCGTGCCGCGCACCCCGGCGCAGTGCGCAATGCGGCCCTCGGGACGGCCCGTCGGACTCATGCCGGCGGCGGGCTGTCGACCCAGTCGCGCCACAGCGTGTAGTTGATTGCCAGCACCACGGGCCCGACGAAGAGCCCGATGATGCCGAACGTCAGCAGGCCGCCGATGACGCCGGCCAGGATGACCAGCATCGGCAGGTCGACGCCCCGCTTGATCAGCAGCGGCCGGATCACGTTGTCGAGCGACCCGACGATGACCGTCCACACCAGCAGCACGATGGCCGTGATCGTCTGGTCCTTGTAGTAGAGCCAGCCCACCGCGGCCAGCATCACCGGCACCGCGCCGATCTGCGCGAGGCAGAGCAGGAACATCAGCGCGGTGAGGGGGCCGGCGAAGGGCACGCCGGCGATGCCGAGCCCGATGCCGCCCAGGATCGACTGGACCAGCGCCGTGACGCCGATGCCGAGCGCGACGCTGCGGATCGCCTGGCCGCCCAGCACCACCGCGCCTTCGCCACGGTCGCCGGCCAGCCGGTGGCCGAATTTGCGGATGCCGGCGGCGGCGGTCTCACCCTGCGCGTACAGGATGCCCGCGATCGCGACGATCAGCAGGAACTGGATGAGCATGTAGCCCAGGCTGCCCGCTTCGCTGACCAGCCATTGCGCGATCTGCGCGCCGTACGGTGATACGCGCGCGAACAGGCCCTCGGCGCCCGAGGTCACGACGTCCTGCCACAGCGTGGTGATCTGGACGCCCACGAGCGGAATGCCGCTCACCCAGGCGGGCACCTCGGGCATTTTCAGCGACTTGAGCGTCGCCACCCAATGCGGGATTTCGTCCAGGCTGGTGGCGAGCGTCACGACCGCGACCAGCAACGGAATGACCAGGAACATCACGAGAATCAGGCACATCGCGGCGACAGCGAGGCTGCGCCTGCCCGCGAGGCGCCGCTGTACGCCGATCATCAGCGGCCAGGTCGCGACGACGATCATCGTCGCCCAGACGATCGCCAGCACGAAGGGTCGCAGGATCCACGCGGCGGCGATGATCATCAGCAGCAGCGCAAGCACCGCCAGTACGGTGCGCGGAAGATCTCGATGGGTCGACGGCATGGCAGCATCCTCGAAGGGTCGGGTAAGCCGTGATGCTGCCAGATCGCGCCGGCGCGCTGTTGGCCGGCACGCAAGGAAGGTGCGCCTGCCCTCCTTGCACGGCATCGTCATTCGTCGGATAGTGCGTCGCGCGTCCGCGATGCGACGGGCGTACCCGGAGGTGCGGTTTGCTCATTCCGCTGCAGTGGATCGGACTTTTCGCCGTGGCCACGGTGTTCGTCGTGATGTTCGCGCTGGGTCTCATGCTCGGACGCGAACAGATCGCGGCGGCGCTCGAGCGGCGCGTCGTGCTGGTTGCGGTGATCTTCGCCGTCGTCGTGCCGATCCCGGCGATCGCCGTGCTGATCGTCAAGTTTCTGCAGCCGGGACCTGCGATCTCCGTGGGCATCATCCTGATGGCGATCTCGCCGGGCGCGCCGGTGGCGCTGCGCCGCGCGCTCGACGCGGGCGGCGATCGCCGCTTCGCGCCCGCGCTGCATCTGGCCATCGTGCTGCTGGCGGTGCTGACCGTCCCGGCCAGCGTGCTGATCCTCGACTGGATCTTCAGCAAGGAGTTCACGGTGACGCCGTTCGACATCGGCCGCCAGGTGTTCTTCGCGCAACTGCTGCCGCTGGCACTCGGCGCGGCGCTGCGGGCGTGGCGGCCCGCGCTTGCGCAACGTCTCGAGCCGCGCGCGGGACGCATCGGCAACCTGCTGCTGGTCTTGCTCGGCGTGATGGCGCTCGTCGACCTGCCGTCGATCCTGCGCCAGATCGGCTGGATCCCGAGCGTGGCCGGATTCTTCATGACGATCGTCGCGCTCGCGGTTGGCTCGGCGTTCGCCGGCCGCGATGCGGAGGTGCGTCCGGCGGCGGCTGTCGCGGCGGCGATGCGCAATCCCGGCCTGGCACTGCTGATTGCCACGCTGAACCGCGCGCCGCCGGGCGTGACCGAAGCCATCATCGGTTACGCGATCGGGCTTGCGATCGCGATCGTCCTGTACTTGCAGTGGCGCAAGCGCGTGTCAAGCGACAAGCGGGCATCCCTCGGGCCTGACGCGTCGCCGGCTTCGCATCATCCAAAGCCGTGACGGGCAGCCAGTTGCGGCCGTTCCCCTACCGCGGCCGCAGGTCCGGCCGCAACGTGATGCCGGCCTGCGCGAACGCCTTCTTCGCCGTGGCACTGGCGGGGCCCGCGACCAGCACGACGCGGCGCTTGCCGGCGAACTCGCGACGCTGCGCGAACTCGGCCGTGTTCCTGTCCCAGTACACGTAGTCGACGGCCGCGGCGGCCACCAGCGTGCCGTCCCGGTCGACCCCGACCGGCACGAGGTGGCTCATCCGGAGCTTCACGACCGGCGCGTCCTTCGCGTGATACTGCGCGAGCATGCGGATCGACTCGATGAGGAAGCGCGCGCGCGTCTCGCCCTGCATCTGCGAGGCGACCTGGATCACCGACTCCATGCCCTGGAGCGGTCCGAACTTCGCCAGTGCGGTGACCAGCGCCGTCTGCAGCGACGGCGTGAACCATCGGTTGCGCAGGAAATCGCGCGTCGTGCGGGCAGCCACGCCCAGGCTGAGCAGCGTGGCTTCGTTCTGCCGCGCGAGATCGAGCGCCGGCTGGTTCCACACCTGGTCGCGCACCGTGGTGTCGAACTCGACGACCATGTTCACCGGCATCGACACCGCACCGAGTGCCGTGTTGACCGCGAAGCTGCCGGCGAAGCTCGCCGTCGCCGCGTTGTCGAGCAGCGGCCGCAGTACCGGGTTGCTCGTGTACGGGTCGATGTTGAGCTCTCGCGCCCACTCGCGCCGCGCCTTGTTGAACCCGAAAGGATCACCCATGAAGCCGGTGGGCACGGACTCGCCGGCGGGAGGCGGACCGGCGATGCCGGGCGAGCGCGGCGTGTTGCGGTCCGATGCGGCGTCGGACATCGACTGGACGCTCGACTGCGCGAAGAAACCGATGCGGCCGATCACGGTGCCGAGACCCTGGCCGACGTTCTCGACGGTCTGCACCGGATTGGTCACCGCGCTCTGCGCGAACCGGACCGGCGCCTGGGCGGAGCGCACGAGCGAGTCCTGGAACGCCTGGCTCTGCTGCACCTGCAGGAGCGCCTCGATCGCCTGCAACTCGTTGACCCGCACGCCCAGCATGTTCACGCCGAGCACCGAGAACTTGCCGAACTTCGACTCGATATGGAAACGCCCGAAGTAGCCATCGAGGCTCACCGGCTCGGCCACCGTGTGCAGCGGTCCCTTGAGCATCGCGGCCGGCGCCAGTTCGCTTCCTGCGAGCGTGGGTGCCGGTTCGAAGGCGAACTTCGTCTGCGCGGCCGCCAGTCCCGGCAGCGCAAGCGCCGCGGCGGCGAGGAGCGCGGCGCAACCGCCGCGGACGGTGGATCGGGGACGTGCGCAAGCCATGGGAGTGCCTTGTCGGAGAGATCGAGCAGGCGCGTAGCCTAGCAGGTCGGTCGCCGTGTCGCCCTGCGACAACGCGTTTTCCGCCGACCGCTCGGTCGATGGCGTGCGGCCCTGCCACGAGGGCGACCGCGACCGCCGGCCGCTCAGCGCAGCGTGCTGATCACGACGATGCCCGCGACGACGAAGACGATGCCCCAGATTTCGCGGGCCGAGACGCGCTCCGCGAAGAACCCGCGGGTCATCGCGTAGCTGTAGATCACCTCGACCAGCCCGACGATGCGCACGTCCACCGCGCTCCGCAGCGCAAAGGCGGTGAGCCAGCCCAGCGACGCCAGCGCGCCCATGCCGCCCGCGAGCGTGGACACTCGCCATTGCACGAGCACCTGCGCGAGCCGCTGCGGCGCCCGCAGCGCGAGGTAACCGCCGAGCAGCAGCGTGGAGATCGACTGCGCCCACACCAGCGAGTAGGCGCCCGCCACCCAGGCCAGCGGATGATCGAGCGCGAGCGCGGCGGCGCGATAGCCGACCGCCGACAGTGCGAACCCGGCGCCGGAAGCCAAGCCCAGCGCCGCCGCCGGCGACAGCCACGACGCGCCCGCGCTGCCGCGATCGGCCACGGGCTTGACCGAGAGCAGCACCACGCCGACGCTCGCGAGCGCGATCGCGCACACCGCCGGCAGCGACAGCGGCTCGCCGAGCAGCACGATCGAATACAGGCCGATCTGCATGATCTCGGTCTTCGAGTACGCGACGGCGACGACGAAGCTGCGCTCCTCCATCGCGGCGATCAGGAATGCCGTTGCCGCGAGCTGCGCGATCGCGCCGAGCGCGACCCACGCGAGGAACGGCGCCGACGCGACGGGGAGCGGCGCGGGCGTCGTCACGGCGATCGCGACGTACGCGGCCGCCGCGAACGGCAGGCCATACGCGAAGCGGACGAGCGTGGCCGCGAGCGTGCCGACCGACTTGACGAGGCTGCGCTGTGCCGCGTTGCGCACCGTCTGCGCCGCCGCGGCGGCCAGCACGATCGGGATCCAGATCCAGCCGGTGTCGAACACGGGGATCAGCGCGTCGCCGCGGGCAGCGCGAACGACTTCGCGAAGAGCTCGACGAACGCATGCACGCGCGTCGACGCCCGGTGGCGTTGCGGATAGACGGCGTAGATGTCGGCGGCCGGGGTCCGGTAGGCGGACAGCACCTCCACCAGCCGGCCGCTGCGCAGGTGGCGCGCCACGTCCCATTCCGCACGCAGCAGGATGCCGTGGCCGTCGAGCGCCCAGCTCACGGCGATCTCGCCGTCGTTGGTCGCGAGCGCGCCGCGGGTCCGGACCGCCACCGTCTTGCGTTCGCCCGCCCGCGTACCGGTCAGCCGCCACACGCCGTACGCCTCGTCGCCCTGCCGGATGCCGATGCAGTTGTGCTGCAGGAGATCGCCCGGGACCTGCGGCGTGCCGTGGCGCGCGAGGTACGCGGGTGCCGCCACGAGCAGGCGCCGGTTCGCGGCGATGCGCCGCGCGACGACGCGCGTGTCGGGCGGCTCGCCGAAGCGGATGCAGACGTCGAACGCGTCGTCGGCCAGCGCGGGCGGATTGACCGAGAGCTGCAGCTGCACCTCGACCTGCGGGTACTTGCGCACGAATCGCGAGAGCACGGGTGCCACGTGGCTGCGCCCGAAGCCCAGCGTGGCGTTGACCCGCAGCAGGCCGCTGGGCGTGCCGCGCGAGCCGCGCACCGCCTGCTCCATGTCCTGCAGGTCGGCCAGGATGCGCCGCGCGTGCTCCAGGTAGAGCGCGCCCTCGGGCGTGAGGCTCATCCGGCGCGTCGTGCGCCGGACGAGCGGCACGCCCAGGCGCCGCTCCATGCCGGATAGGCGCTTGCTCACGGCGGCCGTGCTGATCGCGAGTTCGCGGGCGGCCGCGCTCAGGCTGCCGGAGGCCGCGAGCGCCGCGAAGAAGTCGAGCTCGCCCGGTTGCAGGCTGGGGCGCATTGTTAACCTCAAGTCAAGAGTGCCTTGATTGTACGGGCGAACGCCGCCGCCGCAAGCGGCTAGATTGCGGGTCCGGACAGCGGAGGAGCGCACGTGAACACCTATCGGATCGCCACCATCCCCGGCGACGGCATCGGCAAGGAAGTCGTGCCCGCGGGGCGCCAGGTGCTGGAGGCGCTGGCGCGCCACGTCGGCGCGTTCGCCTTCACGTTCACGGACTTCGGCTGGGGCGGCGACTGGTACCGCGCGCACGGCGAAATGATGCCGGCGGATGGACTGGACGCGCTGCGCGACCAGCACGCGATCCTCTTCGGCTCCGCCGGCGATCCGCATATCCCCGACCACGTGACGCTGTGGGGGCTGCGCCTCAAGATCTGCCAGGGTTTCGACCAGTACGCGAACGTGCGGCCGACGCGCATCCTGCCCGGCATCGACGCGCCGCTGAAGCGCTGCGGGCCGGGCGACCTCGACTGGGTGATCGTGCGCGAAAACTCCGAGGGCGAGTACGCGGGCGTGGGCGGCCGCGTGCACCAGGGTCATCCGATCGAAGCGGCGACCGACGTGTCGATCATGACGCGCGCAGGGGTGGAGCGCATCATGCGCTTCGCGTTTCGCCTCGCGCAGTCGCGTCCGCGCAAACACCTGACCGTCGTCACCAAGTCGAACGCGCAGCGGCACGCGATGGTCATGTGGGACGAGATCGCGGTGGCCATCGGCCGCGAGTTTCCGGACGTCGCCTGGGACCGTGAACTGGTCGACGCCGCCACGGCGCGGATGGTCAACCGGCCGGCGTCCCTCGACACGATCGTCGCCACCAACCTGCACGCCGACATCCTCTCCGACCTCGCGGCGGCGCTGGCGGGAAGCCTGGGCATCGCGCCGACGGCCAATCTCGATCCGGAACGCCGCTACCCCAGCATGTTCGAGCCCATCCACGGCTCGGCATTCGATATCATGGGACAGGGCATCGCCAACCCGGTCGGCACGTTCTGGAGTTGCGTGATGCTGTTGGAGCACCTGGGCGAGACGCATGCCGCCGCGCTGCTGATGGCGGCGATCGAGGCGGTGACGGCCGACCGATCGCTGCATACGCGGGATCTCGGCGGCAGCGCGACGACGGCGGAGGTCACGAGGGCCGTGTGCGCGAACATCGCGGCGGCGACCGCGAAGAACAAGGCAGCCTGACCACGGGCGCCGCAACAACCCACTCTGGAGGAGTCACGATGAAGAAGCTGCTCGCAGGACTTGTGCCTGGCACTGGCGGCGCCGCTTGCCGCCGCGCAGGCGTGTCCCGACAAGAACGTCAACTACTTCCAGGCGTTTCCGCCGGGCGGCGAGTCCGACCTGTCGGCGCGGCACCAGCAGGTGGTGCTGAAGAAGAAGTGCCCCGCCATCGACACGATCATCCAGTACAAGGCGGGTGCCGGCGGCGGTCTCATGTGGTCGCAGATGAACACGCTGCCGCCGGACGGCCTCAACGTCGTCGGCATCAACCTGCCGCACATCGTGCTGCAGCCGATCGAAGGCCAGGTGAGCTACAAGACCGAGGACGTGACCCCGGTGTTCTGGTTCCACTACACGCCCGACGCGCTGGTGGTGCCCGACCAGAGTCCGTACAAGTCGTTCGCGGACTTCGTGAAGGCGGCGAAGGCCGATCCGAACAAGCTCTCGCTGGGCGGCTCCGGGCTCAACTCCGCGAATCACGCGGCCCACGAGCGGCTCAACTCGGCGTTCGGCGTGAAGACGACGTACATCCCGTTCAAGGGCACCGGCGACATGACGACGTCGGTGCTCGGTGCGCAGGTCGACGGCGCGATGACGTACACGGCGTTCGCGATCAACAACAAGGGCAAGGTGCGCGCGCTCGCCGTCGCGATGGACAAGCGCCATCCGCTGTTGCCCGACGTGCCGACGTTCAAGGAGCTGGGTGTGGACTGGGTCGACGGCGCCTACCGCGGCATCGGCGTCCCGAAGAGCACGCCGCCGGAGGTGCGCAAGCGCCTCGCGGACCTCTGGCTTGCGCTCAACACGGATCCGGAGATGAAGGCGCTGGCCGACAAGAGCGGCTTCGAGCTGATCAATGTCGGGACGGGCGAGATGGATGCGTTCATGAAGGACAAGATCAAGATCTACACCGAGAGCGCCAAGGCGCTCGGTCTGGGCAAGAAGTAGCGTTCGCGACGCGAGGCCCCGCCGCAGCGCCGGGCAGGGGCCGCGCGCCGTGCCCGCCGGCCGCGGTTGCCGCGGTCCGCCGCTATTCGATCAGGCGCTCGGCGCGCAGTGCCATCGAGCGTGGTATCGCGTATCCCAGCGCGCGCGCCGCACCGGCATTGACGATGAGTTCGAAGCGCGTCGCCTGCTCGATCGGCAGGTCGGCGGGCTTCGCGCCGCGCAGGATGCGGTCCACGAAGTAGGCGCCGCGCCGGTAGAGCTGGTGGTCGACGCCGCCGTAGCCGATGACGCCTCCGGCTTCGGCGATTGCCTTGCTCCCCACGAGGATCATCCGGTTCGCCCTGGCCAGCTCGGCGACCTCGCGCGCGTTGGTTCCGGTGAACAGCGTGTCGTCCTGCACCACCACCGCGTCGATGCGCGCGGCGGCCATGCGCGCGAACGCATCGGGCAACGCCTCGGCCGAGGTCGCATCGAAGCGCGCCAGCGTGAGGCGCGCCGATTTCGCGTACGGGCTCATCTGCCGCAACGAGGGCACGAGGCTTGCGTTCGCGGGGTTGACGAGGATGCCGACGCGCGTCGCGGCGGGGGACAGTTCCTTCAGGAGTTGCAGGCGCTTGCCCATGATCTCCGGGCCGAACGTGGTCGAGCCGGTGATGTTGGTGCCGGGGCGCGCGAGGCTTTGCACGAGGCCCAGCGCGACGGGATCGCCGCTGGTGGCCGGGATGACGATGGGGATCGTCGGCGTCGCCTTGCCCGCGGCGACCAGCGCCTTGATGCCGAACGCGACGATGACGTCGACCTTCAGCGCGACGAGTTCCGCCGCGAGCGCGGGCAGGCGGTCGTAGTTGCCCTCGGCCGAGCGAATCTCGATGGCGAGGTTGCGACCCTCGACCCACCCGTATTCGGCGAGGCCCGCGCGCAGCGCGTCGATGCGGTTCGCCTGGTCCGCACGCGTCTCGGAAATGAGCAGCCCGATGGTCACGGCGCCACGGGCCGACGGCTGCGCGACGACCGCGCGCGCGGCAAGGGTGCCGATGCACAACGCGAGCCACTGCCTGCGATCGATCAAACGGCGCCCTCCGTCCGGTCCGCGCCATTGCGCGCGGCGCGGCAGAGTCTAGCGCGGATCGCGGGGCGGGCGGCAGGGGGGACGCGTTGTCGTACTGCGCCCGGCGCCCGCCGCGCCCCGCCGTGGCCGGAAGTCGACGGCGTCTCGAAGAAGTGCTAAACGAACGTGGTGGTCGTGCGCTTCGATCGGCTCCGATTGCGTCGCGACGACCGCGCCCGAATTCGACCACCAAACCGGCACGGCTTCTATACTGTTCGCCGCGACCGGCAGCGACCTGGGCGCGGAACCCGGAACTCCGCCGGCAATCATCGGCGGCATGCACAGCAGGGAGACCTCGAACCATGGCTGCGAATACAGGCTATCTGGCGCCCGGCGACGGGGAGACGATCTTCTCGGTGAGCTCCTCGCCCATCAAGTTCGGCGCCGGTGCGTTGCGCGAGCTCGGTGCGGACGCGCAGGCACTCGGGATGAAGCGCGTCGGTCTCTTCGTCGACGCCCACGTGCTCGGCAGCGCGCCGGGCGAGACGGCGCTCGCCGCGCTGCGCGACGCGGGCATCGAGTTCGCGATCTTCGACCACGCGCGCTGCGAGCCCAACAGCGACTCCTTCGAGGCGGCGGCTGCGTTCGCGCGCGAAGGCAACTTCGATGGCTTCGTCTCGCTGGGCGGCGGTTCGGTGATGGACACCGCCAAGGCCGCCAACCTGCTGGCCTCCTACCCGGACGAGCTCATCGCCTACATCAATGCGCCGATCGGCCGCGCGAAGCCGATCCCGGGCAAGCTGAAGCCGCACATCGCCTGCCCGACCACGTGCGGCACGGGCAGCGAGACGACCGGCATCACGATCGTCGACCTGAAGTCCGTGGGACTCAAGACCGGCATCGCGTCGCCGCTGCTGAAGCCCACGCTCGCGCTGGTCGACCCGACCACCACCGAGACGCTGCCGGGCGGCGTCGTCGCGGCCTGCGGCTTCGACGTGCTCACCCACGCCGTCGAGTCGTATACGGCACGGCCCTACACCAGCCGGCCGCGACCGGCCAGCCCGAGCCAGCGGCCGCCCTACCAGGGTTCGACCCCGTACAACGACATCGGCAGCCTCGCCGCCATTCGCCTGGGTGGCAAGTACCTGGTCCGGGCGGTGCGCGACGCGGGCGATCTCGAGGCGCGCCACCAGCTGATGTTCGCGTCCACGCTCGCGGGACTCGCGTTCGGCAGCGCCGGCGTGCACATTCCGCACGCGATGTCCTATTCGATCGCCACGCTCAAGCATGCGTACGTCGCCCGCGGCTACGAGGAGCGCGAGCCGATGGTCCCGCACGGCATCGCGGTGGTGATCAACGCACCCGCCGCGTTCCGCTTCACCGCGTCGGCCAATCCGGCGCGCCACCTCGAGGCGGCCGCCGCCCTGGGGGTCGACGTCGCGGGCGCCGCGCCGGAGGACGCGGGCGAGATCCTCGCGCAGGCGTTCATCGCGCTGATGCGCGCGACCGGACTGCCGTCCGGCATCGCGGCGCTGGGCTACGACGAATCGGATGTGCCGGCGCTGGCCGAAGGCGCCTTTGCGCAGCAGCGGCCGCTGGTGATGGCGCCGCGCAGCGTGTCCAGGCAGGATCTGGAGGGCCTCTATCGGGACGCGATGCGCTACTGGTAGGCGATCGCGAATTCGGCACCTTGTATAAAATGGGCCCTTGCGACCTGCCGGAAGGCGGGTCCCGACCTTTGGAGCCCTATCTCATGACTGCGACTGTGCGCCTTCATGTCGACGGCCAAGGCGATGGTTGGGCCGTGGTCAAGTGCGATCAATGCAACGAGGTCTATCGGTACCGTGTGGCGGATGTCGCCGACGGCAAAGTGACCTGCAAGTGCGGGGCGGTCCTGGAGGTGGGGGAGCGACTGATCGAAGAGGTCGAAGAGCGCACCGAAGCGGCCCACGACCTCTATCGGCAGGTCACCGGCAGCGATCCCTGCGATCCGAACGAAGCCCGGTAGCTGCGGGTCGTCCGTGCGCGCATTCCGGCACGCGCAACGAAACAGCCCCGCAATCGCGGGGCTGTTTCGTGGGACGGGAAGCGATCAGATCCGCTCGATGATCGCGGCGATGCCCTGGCCGCCGCCGATGCACATCGTGATGAGGCCGTAGCGGCCGCCGGTGCGGTGCAGTTCGTACATCGCCTTCACCGTCAGGATCGCGCCGGTGGCGCCGATCGGGTGGCCCAGCGCGACCGCGCCGCCGTTCGGGTTCACCTTCGCCGGGTCGAGGCCCAGTTCCTTGGTGACGCCCAACGCCTGCGCGGCGAACGCCTCGTTCGACTCGACGACGTCGAGGTCGCCGACCTTGAGGCCCGCCTTCGCGAGCGCGCGCTGCACGGCGGACACGGGGCCCAGGCCCATGATCTTCGGATCGATGCCGGCGTGGCCGTAGGAAACCAGGCGCGCCATCGGCTTGTATCCCTTCGCCGCGGCGGCGGACTTCTCCATCAGCACGACGGCAGCGGCGGCATCGTTGATGCCCGACGCGTTGCCGGCGGTGACGGTGCCGTTCTCCTTGATGAACACGGCCTTGAGCTTGCCCATGCCTTCCATCGACGAATCCGCGCGCACGTGCTCGTCGGTGTCGAACACGACCGGACCCTTCTTCGACTTCAATTCGATCGGCAGGATCTGCGTCTTGAAGTGGCCGGCGGCGATCGCGGCCGCCGCGCGCTTGTGGCTTTCGACGGCGAACGCGTCCTGCTGTTCGCGCGACAGGCCGCACTTCGCGGCGACGTTCTCGGCGGTGACGCCCATGTGCATCGTGTCGAACGGATCGGTCAGCGCGCCGACCATCATGTCGATCATCTTCGAGTCGCCCATCCGCGCGCCCCAGCGCTGCGTCAGCGACGCGTAGATCGCGCGGCTCATGCTCTCGGCGCCGCCGGCGACGGCGGTGTCGGTCTCGCCCAGCAGGATGTACTGCGACGCGGACACGATCGCCTGCATGCCACTGCCGCACAGCCGGTTCACGGTGAACGCGCCGGTGTCGTGCGGCAGTCCGCCGTTCACCGCGCACAGGCGCGAGATGTACATGTCGCGGGCTTCGGTGTGGAGGACGTTGCCGATCACGCACTGGCCGACGTCCTTCGGGTCGATCTTCGCGCGGGCGACGGCCTCGCGCACGACGCGGGCGCCCAGGTCGCTGGGCGCCAGGTCCTTCAGGCTGCCGCCGTAGTCACCGATCGCGGTGCGTACGCCGGAAAGAATCACGACTTCACGGTTGCTCATTGCGGGGCCTCCTCCAGTGGGATTGCAATGATACTGCGCCGGCCGGGGTGGGGGCGTTGCCTGCGGTCAAGGTCCGTAAATGCGCGAGAGGGGGGCCGGCCGGTCCCCGGCGGCGGCGACGGTATCGCAGAGGCCGCGGCAGGCGTACGCTGGCGTCCATCGGTGATGCCTTGATGATTCCCTCCTCCGCCGGCGATCCCCGCATTTCGCCACTGCTGCGCGCCGTCACCTGGCTGGAAGTGGCGGTGCTCCTGGTCGCCGGCGGCGGTCTGCTGATCGCGTATCCGCGGGTGGTCGGCATCTGGCCATGGCCGTTGGCGCCATTCAACCTGCGCTTCCTCGGCGCGCTGTACACCGCCGCGCTGGTGGCCGCCTTTCTCCAGTCCTGGATCGGACGGTGGGCGCCGGCCCGGACGGTGACGACGATGATCTTCGTCTTCACGCTGGTCGTCACGGTGTGCTCGTTCGTGCACCTGCAACGCTTCGACCCGGCCAAGGTGGAAGTCTGGGTCTGGTTCGTGCTGTACATCGGCGTTTGCCTGAACGCCGGTGCGCATCTTTGGTGGTATCGGCAGGTTCCGGCGGCGGGCCGCCCGCCGGCGCCCGGGCCGCGCACCGCGCTGCTCGCGCAGGCACTCGTGTTCGGCGGCTATGGGGCCGCGCTCCTGATCGTGCCCGAACAGGCGGCCCGACTCTGGCCGTGGAAGATCGACGCCTTCCACGCGCAGCTCTACAGCGTCACCTTCCTGACGCCCGCGGCGGGCGCGCTGTCCTTGTTGCGATCGGCGACGCGCATCGACTGGGTCACGCTGGGGATCACGCAGCTGGCCTGGGGCCTGCTGCCGATCGTTGCGCTGGCGATCGTCGACTTCGAGGTACATCGCGTGGACTGGGCCGCGTCATCGGTCCTGGCATGGCTCGGACTGTTCGGGATGATGGCGGCGATGGGCGCGTGGATGCTGCTGCAGGCCGGGTCCGTGCCTGCGCATGCCGGGGAACGCGCCCGATGAGGGAACCCCGGCGCAGAGGGCGGGGAGCGCCAAGGGGGTGATCGCGTTGGCGCGCGGAAGCGCCGTGAGTGTCGTTGCCGGCGCAGGCGGGCGCCACCGGTGTTACGCTCGTCGTTCATGGTCACGACCGCCGCGCCGCTGACGATCCGCCCCCTGCGGGCGCTGGCGGTTGCGCTCGTCGGCGGCATCGCGCTCGCGCCCCTGCCGGCCGCTGCGCAGGGCGACGAGGTCCTCACCAAGGTCGTCATCGTCAGCCGCCACGGCGTCCGGACGCCGATTCCGTCACCGGAGGTGATGGCCACGTGGTCTTCGCAGCCCTGGCCGGGCTGGAACCAGCCCCCGGGAGCGTTGACGCCGCGCGGCGCGCAGCTCGCCACGCTGATGGGACGCTACTACCGCGAGTACGTCGCGGTGCAGGGCGTCATTCCCGCCGCGGGATGTCCCGCGCCAAGCGCGGTGTACGTGTACGCCGACATCTTCGAGCGCACGAAGGCGACGGGGCAGGCGCTGCTCGACGGCTTTGCGCCCAACTGCGGTTACACGCTGCGCACCCGCGGCAACGTGCCGGTGGATCCGATGTTCCATCCGCTCGAGGCGGGCGTGTGTCGCCTGGACCCGATGGTCGCGCAGACGCGCGTGCTGGAGCGCGTGAGCGGGGACCTGAATCGCGTGACGCGCGACCGGAAGACCTCGTTCGACGCGCTGCAGATCGCACTCGACTGCTGCAAGCCCGCGCTGTGCACGGCGTTCGGACGCGGCGAGCGTTGTTCGCTCGCCGACCTGCCCACCGCGATGACGCCGCATGCGGACGGTTCCGGCCTGTCGCTCATCGGGGCATTGCCGATCGCATCGACCGCCGCCGAGATCTTCCTGCTCGAGTTCGCGACCGGGATGGCGCCTTCCGACGTCGCGTGGGGCAAGCTCACGCCCGTGCAGCTGCGCGAGACGCAGCGCCTCCACAACGAGGAGTTCGACCTGATGCAGCGCACGCCGTATCTCGCGCGGCGCATGGGTTCGGCGCTCCTGTCGCGTGTGGCGGGGGCGGTCACCAGCGCGCGGTCGTTGGGCTTCGGCGCGACGGATCCGGCCATCCGCGAGGCGAAGTTCGTCGCGTTCGTCGGGCACGACACCAACCTCTGGAACCTCGCCGGCATGATGGACGTGTCATGGTCGCAGCCCGGCTACCAGCGCAACCAGACGCCGCCGGGCGGCGCGCTGATGTTCGAGGTGCGCGAGGGCGGCGACAAGAAGCTGCGCGTGTACACGTCGTACGTCGCGCAGTCGTTGGAGCAGATGCGCGGCGCGACGGTGCTCACCGTCGAGGCGCCACCGGCGAAGACGCCGCTGCGCATCCCGGGCTGCAGCACGGGCGCGCCGGGATTTCCGTGCACGCTCGAGGAGTTCGCGATCGCGGTCCGCAATTCGCTCGACCGCGACTGCGTCGACTGATCGCGGGAGGACGGGCCATGGGCGACGGAACCAAGTGGCGGCTCCACGGCGTGCGCGTCGTGAAGAGCGGCGAACTCGACACCAACACCGCGCAGACGCCGGGCATGAACCGGGCGGCGGCCATCACGCACGCGCGCACCGGCGCCGAGAAACTGTGGGCGGGCACCGTCGTCATCCACCCGAACGCGAAGACCGGCGCGCACCACCACGGCGCCGTCGAGAGCGTCATCTACGTCGTGAGCGGGCGCGCGCGGATGCGCTGGGGCGACCGCCTCGAGTATGTCGCGGAGGCGGGCCCCGGCGATTTCATCTACGTGCCGCCGTTCGTGCCGCACCAGGAGATCAACGCCAGCGACACGGAGCCGCTCTCCTGCGTGCTGTGCCGCAGCGGGCAGGAGCCGGTGGTCGTGAACCTCGACCTGCCGAACGTCGAGGCCAATCCCGAACGCGTGCACTGGGTCGACAACATCCATCCGGCTCCCGCCGGGACGGCCAAGCCGTAGCCGATCGATCGGCACGCGGGCGCCTTCAGCCCGGCCGCCCGCGCAGCGTTGCGACCTCGGCCTCCAGCGCCGCGATCCGCGCCTGGAGCGCCTCCACTCGCGGCGCGACCTCCGCGGCGGGGACGAGTTGCGGGATGTGCTGCGGACAGTTGGCATCCCACGCCTCGATCTCGAACACGATCGCCCGCTCCGGGCTTGCGCGATAGCCGGCAGGCGCCAGCTTCGCCAGCAGCACGGGATCGTCGTCGACGACGCGTGCGCGCCCCCAGACCTTGATGCGCTGCCGATGGGCGTAGTCCATCAGGAAAATGAAGGCGCGATCGTTCTCGGCGAGATTGCCCGCCGTGATGTACTGGCGATTGCCGCGAAAGTCGGCGAACGCGAGCGTGCGCTCGTCGAGCACGCGCAGGAAGCCGCGCGGCCCGCCGCGATGCTGGATGTAGGGCTGCCCGGCGGCGTTGGCGGTCGCAAGGTAGAAGGAGTCGCGCTCGGCAATGAATGCGGCCAGGTCCGCGGTGACGGTCGCGGACCAGCCGCCGCGCTCCTCGATGCGCGCGTAGGCGGCACGCGAGCCGTGGCGTACCTGCAGCGCCTTGACGGCTGGCGTGAACGCGATATCGGTGGTGCTCCCGGACATGGTGGACTCCTGGGCGGTGGACCGCTGACCGCGGCACGACGCGTGTCGTGCCGCGGCGATGTACCGATCGACGTTCAGGCGGCCAGCGCGACCGTCTTCGGCGACACGACCGGAAAGTCCACGACCGGATGCGTCACGTTGTTGAAGTAGTTGGTGAACACGTTGAGCGCGACGTTCGCGATCACTTCGCCGATGGCGCCGTCGTCGTATCCCGCCGTGCGCAGCGCGGCGATGTCCGCGCTGTCCGCCCGGCCGTGCCGGGCGAGGAGCACCTGCGCGAAGCGGAGCGCGGCGCGCGCCTTCGGATCGGCGGCTTCGCCGTCGCGTGCGGCGGCGGCGTCCGCCGGCGAGAGCCCGGCGCCCTTCGCCATCGCCGTATGCGCCGACAGGCAGTACGCGCAGCCATTGCTCTGCGCGGTCACGAGCGCGATCTGTTCGCGCAACGCGGGCGTCAGCGCGCCGGCTGCGAGAGCGCCGGCGAAACCCAGGTAGGCGTCGAGTACGGCAGGCGCCCGTGCCATGTGGCGGGTCATGTTGGGAACGATGCCGAGCTTGCCCTTCACGGCGGCGAGCAAGGTCGCGGCCTTGCCAGTGGCCAGTGCGGGATCGACGGGGAGGAACGGAATCATGAATGCTCCTTCAAGAGGGTCGTTGGGCCGGATCGCGCCGGTGGCGCGACCTCGAAGCGAAGTGTGGGCGCCGACCACGCTGGAATAAATGGCGGCAAATGCATATGATTGCTGCACAAATCGGATGAATGGGAGCCGCGTAGATGGACAAGCTGCAGGCGATGACGACGTTCGTGCAGATCGCCGAGCGCGGCAGTCTCACGCGCGCGGCGGCCGCGCTGGGCGTGTCGCTGCCCGCGGTCGTGCGCACGCTGGCCGCACTCGAGGCGCACCTGCGCGTCCGGCTCATCAACCGCACGACGCGCCGCCTTCACCTTACCGATGAAGGCGCGCTCTACCTCGACCGATGCCGCGCGATCCTTGCCGCCGTCCGGGACGCCGACGCATCGCTCGCGGCGCGCCGCGCGGCACCGGAGGGAAAGCTCACGGTGACCGCACCCGTGCTGTTCGGCCGCCGCTACGTCGCGCCGCTCGTGAACCTCTTCCTTGCCCGATACCCGGCGACGAGCGTCGAGCTGTGGCTGCTCGATCGCACGGTCAACGTGGTGGAGGAAGGCATCGACGTCGGCATCCGGATCGGTACGCTCGCCGATTCCTCGCTCGTCGCGCAACCTGTCGGCGAATTGCGCCGGGTCGTCTGCGCGAGTCCCGCGTACCTGCGCCGCCGCGGCGTGCCCCGCACACCGGACGATGTGCGCGCGCACGACTGCGTCCGATTCACGGGATTGGGCGGCGCAGGCGACTGGCGCTTTCGCGCCGGACGCAAGACCGTTGCCGTTCCGACGACGAGCCGCCTCGCCTGCAACCAGGTCGACGCGGCGGTGACCGCATGCACGGAGGGCCTGGGCCTCGCGATGTTCCTGTCCTACCAGGTGGCGGCCGCCGTTGCGCAACGCAAGCTGCGCTACGTGCTCGCGGACTACGAGCCCGAGCCGGTACCGGTCAACGTGATCTATCCGCAGGCACGCCTGCCGTCGGCAACGGTCAGGACCTTCGTCGACCTCGCCGTCACGGCGCTGCGCCGCACGCGCTTCGTCTGAAAGCTGCGGGCGGGTTGCGGCCGACCCCGCGCGCGTCCCGCCGCCGCGACGCGGTGCGGTGGCGGGGCCGCGTTAAACTATCGCTCCGATCGACTTCGCCAGGGCCTGCCATGGATGCCTCCCAACAACGCGCCGTACTCACGATCTGCCTGATGGCGGCGTTCGCCGACGGCAGCAACGACGACCGCGAACGCGCGCAGATCAAGAGGATCGCCGACTCGCTCGGGAGCGCCGGCGGCGGCCTCGACGTCGCGGCGGTCTACCAGGAGGTGCTGCTGCGCAAGCCCGACCTCGCGACCGTCGCGACGGCGCTGACGGCCGCCGGAGCAGAAGCAGTTCGCCTACGAGATGGCCGTCGGCGTCTGCAACGCGGACGGCGCGACGACGGCGAAGGAACGCGAGTTCCTCGCCGCACTCGCGCAGGCGCTCGGCCTGCCCGCAGCACCCGCGCAGCAGTTCGCGCAAGCACGCGGACGCCGTCGCGAGCGCGCCGCTCGCCGGTTCCGCGCTCGACGGCGCGATCGTCGCGGCGGTGCCGGCCAACGAGGCCGAGCTCGACAAGATGATCCTCAACTACGCGATCCTCAACGGCGCGCTGGAGCTGCTGCCGCAGTCGCTGGCGTCGATGGCGATCATCCCGCTGCAGATGAAGATGGTGTACCGGATCGGCAAGGCGCACGGCTTCGAACTCGACCGCGGCCACATCAAGGACCTGCTCGCCACGCTCGGCGTGGGCCTCACGTCGCAGTACATGGAGCAGTTCGGGCGCAAGCTCATCGGCGGGCTGCTCGGCAAGATCGGCGGCGGGCTGCTGGGCGGCATGGGCAGTGCCACGACCGGCGCCGCGTTCTCGTTCGCGACGACCTTTGCGCTGGGCGAGGTGGCCAAGCGCTATTACGCGGGCGGACGCACGATCGACGCGGCCGGGCTGCAGCAGGCGTTCCAGCAGATGCTGGGCGAGGCGAAACAGCTGCAGGGCAAGTACACCGGGCAGATCGCCGAGCAGGCGCGCACGCTCGACGTGAACAAGCTGCTGTCGGTCATCAAGCAGTAAACGCAGCGTTGGCCGCCCCATGGCGGCCGCCAAATCCTGCAGTTGAAGTGCCGGCCGCAAAAGGCGCGACGCGGGCGTCACGCCATCCAAGGACCCCACGGACGCCTTTTGCGGATGCTGCTAGGGCGAGTCGTACACGTTCACCGGCGCGGTGTTGACGAGGCAGGTCCAGCAGCCGCCGCTGGCGGCGCTGTTCGACAGCGTGGAGTAGGCATTGAGGTGCGGCGAGGTGCCATCGGACGGCGCGAAGCTCGCGCTTCCGTCCGGGTTGCGCGCCAGCACGTAGGCGCGCACCGGCGCGCTGGGCAGCGCGCTGAAGTTGACCCAGTTGACGTCGTTGCCGTACACGCGGATGTTGCCGTTGCCGCTGCCGATGCCTGGCGCCTCGAGGTAGATGCCCTGGAACGGCTTGCCGGACGTGGTCCAGCCCTGGTTCAGCGTGACGCCGTTCAAGTTGAGCGGTCCGCCGGCCTTGAGTACGATGCCGCCGGGAAACGCGAAGTCGTGGCTCGGGCCATCGACGAGCGCGAGTGCGCCTGTCGCCTGCACGATGAGGCTGCCGCCGCCGTACGCGGGGTCGGGCACGCCGCCCGCGCGCACGGCGCCCGGCGCGACGACGGCGTTGTTCGGAGGCAGCAGCGAGCCCGCGGGCCACGCCGACGGCATCCACACGGTCGCATTGCCGGTGACGGCGAGATTGACCACCTGCGGCGCGGGGCCGAACGCGTTCAGCGTCAGTGCGACGCCGGCGCCGCTGCTCGGCGCGAAGCGCAGCCCGTTCTGCAGGAACCACGCGCCGTTCACCGGGTTGTTCGCGTTGCCGTATGTGTACAGGCCGATCGCATTGCCGCGGAACAGGCCGCCGCCCTGGACGTTCGCGCCGTAGAGGTCGAGGTACGCGCCGCCGTCGACGGTGCCCGCGTGCGTCAGCGACTGCCCGCTGGTCCACGTGCTGCCCAATGCGTCGAGCGAAAGGCCGGCGGGCGCATTCACGTTGCCCGTCGCGGCGATCGCGATGCCGTTGGGGTTGTGCACGTACAGCTCGGGCGGCGGCGCACCGCCGCCGCCTTGCGCGACGAGCGCACCCGCGATCGCACTGCCGGCGCCGTTGGCGTTGCGCATGATCAGCGTCTGGCCGGGCGCGCCCGAGCGGATGTTGAGCACCGTGCCGGCGGCGAGGTTGAGTCCCTGGAAGTCGACCTGCGCGTAGGAGCCCGGTGTGCCCGCGATACCGCCGAGCTGGAGCGTGGCGACGGTGCTGGTGAGCGTGATGTCGTTGCCGACGAGCGTGCCGCCCACGACGGTCGTGGTGCCGTACGGGTTGGCAACCAGCGTGCCGGTGATGGGCATGGTCGCCGTGACCTGCTGCGCCAGCGGCGTCGACGCCGACGGTGCATTCGTGCCGTCGCCGGGATAGCTGGCGGTGAGCGGGTGCGTGCCGACCGCCAGCGCGCTGGTCGTGCAGGTCGCGGTGCGCGTGTTGCCGGCGCCGGAAAGCGTCGCGGCGCCGCAGCCTGCGACGAGGACACCGCCGTCGCGGAACGTGACGCTGCCGGTCGGCGCGCTGCCGGTCACCGTCGCGGTAAACGTGACCGCGCTGCCGGACACCGACGGATTGGCGTTGCTCGCGAGCGTCGTGGCCGAAGGTGCGCTCGCGCATCCGGCGGTGGTGAACGTCGCATCGTTGCCGCTGGCGGGACCCGCGCTGTTCGAACCGGCGACGCGGAAGTGATAGAGGGAACTGCAGGTCAATCCCACGATGGCGGCCGATACCGGCGTGCCGCTCGCACCCGCCGCGAGCGGGCTCTGGGCGGCCGTTGCGATGCTGCCGTAGCTTGCGGTGAGTCCGTACTGGAACGTGACGGTGGTCGCGCTCCCGTTGCTGCTGACGACTCCATTGAGCGTCGCGCCGGTCGCCGCGATGGCCGTTGCCGCGGAGGTCGAGACCGATGGCGCCCCGACGGCGATCGCCTGCCGGAAGTTCGCGACGGCGTTGGCGCGCTCGTTATGGACACGCGCGTTGTCGTGCGTGGCCGCGGTTCCCGTAGGCGCGGCCGGACTGCCGTAGCTGACGTTCGGGTTCGAGAAGTTGGGGACGCGCGTGCAGTTCTTGCTGACGTCCGAGCACGCGTTGTTGTACGCCATCACGGTGCGCCACAGTCCGGCGACGTAGACATAGCCGTGGCCGTACGCGTACGGCGAGTTGCTGCCGTCGACGTAGGGGTCGTGGCGTGCGCCGATGTTGTGGCCGAGTTCGTGCGCGAAGCTCAGGTTGCCACTGGCGCAGCCGCGATTGACGGCGGTGAAGCCGTACGTGGCCGACGACACGAGCCAGCCCAGCCCGCAGTAGGCGCCATTCTCGATGAAGAGGCTCACGAGGTCCGCGCCGTGCGCGTCGCGCAGCGCGTGGACGCCATCCATGTAGCCGTCGCCGGTGTTCGTCAGCCGGTCGAGGTCCGTGTTGAAGTCGCCGCTCTCGTCGTAGTTCGCCGGCGCGTAGTGCACGAGGCGTAACCGCGGCGTGATGTTGCTGTTCGCGTAGGCGAGGTTCGCGCGGTCGACGGCCTGCTGGATCTGCGCGGCGATGCCCGCGCCCGCGGCCGCCGCGGTCTGATTGCTGTAGACGACCATCACGTCGATGGTCGCGCCCGTGTCCGCCGCGACGTCGCTGGCGGCGAGCGCAGGCGCGTCGTGGTCTTGCGCAGGCGTGGTGCCCGCTTGCGCGGGTGCGACGAGCGCGCCGTGTCCCGGCGGATGATCGGGCGGGAACCGGCCCGAATCGAGTTCGCGCAGGAACTGCGCGCCGCCGGGCGCCGACTGCACTTCGAAGACGGCGGAGAGCCCCGCGGCCGCGTCGACGATCGAGATCGAGCCGGCGATGTACCCGTCGACCACCGTCAGTGCAACGTCGCTGCGAGCGAACCCCTGTACCTGGCCATACCACGTGTAGTTGCCGGGACCGCGGGTCTCGATGCGCACGCGGTCGAGTGCGACGACGAGACCGTCGAAGAGTTCGACGCCTAAGCGCGGTTGCGCTTCCGGGGAACGCGGGTCGAGGTAGCCGAAGTCGACGACCACCCGGCGCTGGCGCGCGACGGCGGGCTCCGCCGCGTTGGGGAACATCGCCGCCGGACCCTGCGTGAGCACGGGCGACGGGGCGAACAGCATCGGCGGCGGTTCCGCCGCCAATGCAGCGAGTGCGCAGAAGGCCGCGAACAGCGCGACGATCGAGGTTCGTGCGTACGCGAGTCCGCGGTGCAAGGCTATTCCCGCGTGCGAGTGCGTGTTCGGAAGGTCGGACCCGGGCTCTCTCGGGCCTGGACGAGTTCCCCGAACGGCATCCTCGATCGATTCGCCTGCCGGATCCTTCTCGTCCCGTCTCAAGATGCAGTCTCCTCGCCGGGAATCGGGGCTCCGACCGGCCCTTGCGCCATGGCGCGGCGTTGGCGGTTCGCCGCCGTTCGCGCAGCTTCGACGTCGCGCCAAGCCCCATTCGACCGCCCACCGGCGCTCGCCCCGGCGCGCATCGGCACCCGGTCCGGTCCGGCGCAGGTCATGCTGCGGTTGTGCGGATTGGCGGTCGCGCGCTAGCGCGCGCCGTCGGGCCGCATCACCACCCGTTCAGGAGCAAGCGTCGTGCCGAGGGCCGCCACGCCGCCGGACACCGGTACCCGGGGCGACCTTCCGGTGGCGGCGGCGTCGTCCGGGGTGCGGCGTCGACCGGGGTGCGCGCACGAGCGGCGGAGCCGCGGCGCGACGGCAAGGGCGTGCGCGCCGTGGGTCGTTCCCTGCCTTGACGCGCAGCGAAATGCGCGACTGGCGTCAGTATTGGACGTGCCGGGGCCGGGGAGGGTGGCGTCGATCGGATCTCGCCTTCGTGCGATCATCGCTCGAAGGCGGCGCGAGGCAGCACGCGATGCGTTGCCGTGAAGGGAGCGTCCATGATCCTCTGGCAGAACCGGTACTCGCCGTTCGCGCGCAAGGTGCTCGTGCTCGCGCACGAACTGGGACTGCGCGAGCGGATCGCGCTCGTGGATGTCGACCCGCAAGCCGACGAGAGCCTGCGCGGCGCGAATCCGCTGTGCAAGATCCCGACGCTCGTGCTCGACGACGGCCGGGTCCTCTACGATTCGCGGGTGATCTGCGAGTACCTGCTCGGCCTCGGCGACGCTTCGCGCGTGGCGGGGCCGTCCGGCCGCGAATCGTGGGAAGTGGCACGGGACCACGCGCTGGGCGACGGCATCTGCGATGCCGCCGTCGCATTGCGCGGGGAGATGCTGCGCCCGGCGGCGCAGCAGTCCGAGCGGTACGTCGCCCGCCAGAGCAAGGCGATTGTCGCCGGCTGCGACGCGCTCGCCGCGAACGTCGGCGCACTCGAACATCGGCTCGACCTCGGCGTGATCGCGCTCGGCTGCGCGCTCGGCTATCTCGACCTGCGCCATCCGCAAATCGACTGGCGCAGCCACCGCGGCGGGCTCGCCGACTGGTTTGCCGACTTCAACGCACGGGACTCGATGGTGCGGACGTCCGCGACGGCGGGAAACTAGCTCGGTGAGACGGTGATCGGTTGCGCGATGCCGGGCATCTTCGATCGCGAAAGGCCGATTCGGCACACTATCCGGGACGGCCGTCGGCGCGCGCGCGCCAGTAGACGGGCGCGTATTTGACGCACCACGGCACGAAGCAGACGGCCCACAGCACGACGGCGGCGAAGAGTCCGGTCGCGCTCCCGGCCGCCTCCGCGCCGATGCGCACGACGGCCGCGAGCTGCAGTACCTGGAACAGCCGCCACGTCAGCGTGTCCGCGGCGAGCGTGCGGCCGGAGTGCCCGGCCGTCACCCGCGTGACCATCGCCAGCAGCAGCGTGGCCGCGAAACCGATCGTCATCGCGTGCAACGGCGCAAGGCCCAGCCCGCGCTCGCCCGCCAGCTGCAGCAGCGAACTCGCGCCGGCAAGCAGGAAGCCCAGGCCGTACCAGACGAAGCCGACGTGCAGCATCGCGAGCAGGCGGTTGGCGAAGCTCTGCACGAATCCCCAGCGCAGCGTGACGTAGAGCAGCGCCGCGCCGGCGGGCAGGTCGACGAGCCACGTCCACGCGACGTATCCGATCCCCGCGAGCAGCGCATGCGCGAGCGGGGCGCCGGCCATCAGCACGAGCAGCCACCACGGCCTGAACGCGGTGACGAACGGCAGCGCGCTCGACGTGAAGAACGGGATCATCCGGTGGCAGACGGCGACGAACACCGGCAGCAGGAATCCCCAGACGCCCGCGGCGGCGATCCATGGATGCGCGGCCGGCCCGAACGCCGCGAAGCCCGCCACGCAGCTCGCGCCCACGCAGAGCGCGGCGAACACGATCAGCGCATGCCCCTTTTCCTGCGCGGCGCCTTCGCGGATGAGGCCGCCGAAGATCGCGACCAGCCACAGCCAGCCGATCGCGTACACGCCGGCCGCGATGCGTCCCGCCTCCAGGCCCGCGACCTGCAACGGCACGAGCGCCAGCGCGCCGGCCGCTGCGACGAGCGCCGGGGGCAGCCACGTGCGCGGTCCTGGCGCGGCGACATTGAGCCAGCGCGGTCCCGCGGTGAACATGAACCCGAACATGAAGAAGGGCGCGAAGCCGCAGGTCATCGCGAGCGCGTGCATCACCGTGTCGGGTACCGCGGCGGCCGGCGCCGGCACCTCCGAGATCCGCGCGGCCAGCACCCACAGCCACCACAGCGACACGAGCGCGGTCTGCGCGACGCCGACCAGGAAGAAGAGACGGTGCGGTGCCTGCGCGATGCGGCGGATGACGCCGGTCGCCGGGGTCGCGACGCGAAGTTCGATCGTGCGCGCCGCTGCCTTCACGTCAGGTGGCGAGCGGTGCCGGCTTCAGTCCGGTCAGCAGGTACGCGACGAGGTCGCGCACGGGCCGGATTTCGCTGCCGAAAGGCAGCGGCGACGCGCCGCGGAAGAAAAGCCCCTTGCCGACGTCGCCGCGCACGGCCGCGGCCAGCTGCGTGTCGATGCAGAACTGGCCCGCCTTCGGATTGCCGTCGCGCAGCCCGCACTGGATGAGGCAATCGAACTTGAGCGTGCAGCGGAGCTTCTTGTGCGCAACGGCGGTGAGCTTCGGCAGGTGCTCCAGATATTTATCCAGCCACGGCGTGCGCACCGCGCGCGCGGGCAGCCCCGCGACGCTCATGAACTCCACGATGTCCTCGGGCTTCGCGCCCGCGAGTACGCGCTTGAATTCGAGATCGGCGTCGCCTTCCTCGGTCACCGCGAACGCCGTGCCCAACTGCACGGCGGACGGCACCCTGCGCCAGGAGTTCGCGCACGCGCTCGTGCGTGTTGATGCCGCCCGCGGGAATCAGCGGGATCGCGCCGTCCGCGATGCCTTCGGCGCGGAAGAACGCGAGCGTCTCCGGCAGCACGCGTTCGAAGTCGAAGCGCGGGTCGTTGAGGTCGTCGATCTTCGCGGCGCCCAGGTGGCCGCCCGCGTAGCGCGGATGCTCGATGACGATCGCGTCGGGCAGCCGGCCACGGCGCGCCCACTTCTTCACGACCAGCGCGATGCCGCGCGCATCGGACAGGATGGGGATCAGCGCGACATCGGGATGCGCGGCGGCGAGTTCGGGCAGGTCGAGCGGCAGGCCCGCGCCGACGACGATCGCATCGGCGCCGCTCGCGCACGCCTGCCGCACGTACGCCGCGTACTCGGACACCGCGCGCATCACGTTCACGGCGATGAGCCCGTGGCCTTCGGCCAGCGCTTTCGCGGCGCGAACCTCGCGGTCGAGCGCGGTCAGGTTCGCCGCGTCGACGGTGGCCTTGTCGGCGTTGCGACTCGCCGTCATCAGGTCCGGATGGTGCCGCCGCAGGTCGACGCTCGACAGCGTGCCGACCGCGCCCAGCCGTGCGACGCTGCCCGCCAGACGATGGGCGGAGATACCCACGCCCATGCCGCCCTGCACGACGGGGAGCACGCTGCGCCCGCGGATCGTCAGTGGTGGCAAGGCTCCGGACAGCTGCTCCGGCGCGGCAGAGGCAGCGAGGGTGGGCGCGTTCATTCGTTCCGGCTTCTGCGCCGGACCCGGGGAAGGAGGGGTCAGCCTACGGAGCGCGTGGCGTGGCGTCGTTGATGCGGATCAAGCGCCCACCAATGGTGCAGACGGCGCCGGCCTTGCCCGTATTGTCGGCAGGGGCATCCGGCCCGTCTGGCGCGGCGACAGGCGTCCTTCCGGGTCACGGCCCGTCTGGCGCGGCGAAGCGCTTCGCCAGTTGCTGCAGCGAATACGCGTTGCCGCGCGCGAACATCGCATAGACGCCGTCGAATTTTTCGCCGCTGCCGTAGCCGGGCTGGACGATCGTCACCCGCGTCGCCCGCGCGCCGGCCGGCTCGAGGAAGATGACGGTGTGGATTTTCTGGAACGTCGCCGCGTCGAACGACGTGCCCGGCGGTGCCTGCGTGTTGCGGATCGCGAGCATCCGTTGCGGCACGAACGCGACGATCTCGTTGCGGATGTTGCCCGGTGCGCCGATCCTGCCGTTCGGATCGTAGGTGGACTCGATATGGCCGCCCAGGCGGAAGTCGACGAACGCGATGGGCGCCGCCCACGAGGCGAAACCCTCGCTGGTCGTGAACGCGGTCCAGACGTCGGCCACCGGCGCGGCCACCGTGAGGGCCTGCTGCAGCACGCGCGTGCCGTCGGGGGCGACGTACGAAGTGTCCTGGACCAGGGCGGCGGGTGCCGCCTGACCGGCCGCGGCGACTGATATCGTGGCGAGCGCCAGGGCCAGGAGCAGAGTGCAAGGCGTGGTGCCGGACATTGGGCCCCCTTGTTGCGGTCATCGGCGACGCAGCGGACTCGCCCGGCGTCCGAGGGCGGTTGCCACCAACCTTGGGACAGCGGCGGTCGGCGAACACAGGCGACGATGATGATACGGCGAATCACGCGACCGCTCCAGCGCTTCGCACCGTTCGCCAGCACGCCTTTGGGGCCGGTTGGTCGCCGGAGCGCGGGAATGCGCAATCGCGCCCGTGCCGACCGGCAGGGGCGACCTCTGGGGAGTCAGACGCGCGGCATCACAGCGACTGGCTGACCCGGTAGAGACCTTCCAGCACGAGGTTCTCGTATTGCTGGAACGGGATTCCGAGCCGCGGTGCGACCGCGCCTGCGGCGCCGCCCGACAGCACGCAGACGACATCCGACGTCTGCCGCTGTTCGAACGCGTACAGGCGCTCGATGGCGCCGGCCTGCGCGTGCTGGCAACCGCTCGTGATCGCGTCCACGGTCTGCGTCGGATACTGGAAGAAGTCGCCGTCCTGGTCGGGCAGCGCGGCGGTGCCCTCGTGCAGCGAGCGCAACATGAGGCCCAGGCCGGGCATGATCATGCCGCCCTTGAAGGTGCCGTCGCCCGCGAGGAAGTCGATCGTCGTCGCGGTGCCGCAGACGACGACCATCGCCGCGCGCGCGCCGAGCAGGTGGCGGGCGCCGATCAGCGCGGCCCAGCGGTCGCTGCCCAATTGCGCCGGGTTGCGGTAGCTGTTGGTCACGCCGCACTGCACGTCCTGCGGGACGAGCCAGTACGGCGCCGGCGCGTCCGGCCACACCTCGAGCATGCGGATCGTCGTCGCGCGCACGCGCGTGCCGGCGACATTGGAGAGGACGATACGCGCCGGCGTGGGCAGCTTCGCGAACTGCGCCGGCAGCGCCGTGATCTCCTCGAGCAGCGCGTGGCCGGACTCCACGCGGTTGTCGCGCGCGAGCCCGCCGGACGACGGCCGGAACAGCCCCCACTTGAGGAACGTGTTGCCGACGTCGATCAGAAGGGTGAAATCGCGCTGCACGATGGGCGGGCTCCAGGGGCGAAACGGGCGAAGCTTACCCCGGATCGGCCGCTTCCGACCTGCCGGGCGCTCGCGGCCTTAACCGGCGTCAAGTGCCGGGGATATTCTCCCGGCCAGCCGCCACGCCTGCTTCCGGCCAGCCCGGACATCCAGCGGGTGCCGAACAATGAGAGTCAAACAATGAGAGTCAGACTCGAATTAACGTTTTACTTTGATTCGAGTCCGACCCTCATTGGGTTGCCTACATGGGATCGAGCGGGAAGATCGGGCGCGTGAGCTTGCGGTAGGGATAGACGGAGAGGTCGGCGTTGGTGACGCCCGCACCCGAGCATTCGACGATGTGGCTGGCGATGGGCTTGAAGCCGGCGCGGTAGTGGATGCGCGACTTCAGCATCAGGTAGCGCTTGCGGCGCGGGTCGATGCCCGCGTGCGTGAACACGCCGACGTCGAACGGCTCGTGCGGGCGTTCGGTGACCACGATCTGCGCGCGGGCGCCCTCGTTCTCGACCGCGAGCACCGCCGTGCGGCCCAGGTGCATGCGCACGCCGGTGTACATGGGTCCGGTGACGACGAACTGCCCGTCGGTGATCGCCTCGACGCGGCCTTCGAGTTCGAGCGGCGCGCCGGAAAGGCCGATCGCGGGCATGTCGGTATGCCCGCCCAGCGCCAGCCGCACGCGCTGGCCGACGCCCGCATCCACCATCGTCGCGACGGCGGCCGGATCGCGGATGGGCGCGATCGCGACGTCGTCGAGGCGCTGCCGCAGCACCTCCGCGACGACCGCCATCACGTCCTGCGCACCGCCCGAGCCGCAGTTGTCGCAATGATCGATGAGCAGCACCGGCGCGCCGGGGTTGGCGGCGCCCAGCACCCTGGCGCGCGCGACGGACTCCGCAAGCGGCGGCGCGCGGAACACGTACTCGTCGCGTCGTTCCCAGGCCAGGGAGAGCATGTGGTTGCAGACGGCCTGTGCATGCGCAAGCCCGCCGCGCTTCGCGTCGCCGACGACGATCGCCGATACGCCGGTGTACGGCGTATCCGCATGCGGGAACGACGGGAGGAGGGTGGCCGCCAGCACGGTGCCGTCCGCTTCCATCCGGCGCGCGAAGGCGAGGATGTCGCCGGACGGCCCGTCCTCGGGCGCGTGCCGCATGATCGACGCGAGCAGCGGCTTCCAGCCCCACGCCATCACCGGCGCGATCGCCCCGTCGAGCGCGCCGATCAGGATGCCGCCCGCCTGCATGCCGGCCTCGTACATGTCGACGTGCGGATACGTCTTGTAGCCGGTGATCACCGTCGCGTTGTCGACCAGCGCGCGCGACAGGTTGGTGTGGTAGTCGAGCGTCACCGCGATCGGCAGTCCGGGCGCGATGCGGCGCAGACGCTGCACGATCTCGCCTTCGGCGTCGTCGCAGTCGTCGATCACCATCGCGCCGTGCAGGTCGAGGAACACCGCATCGCAGCCGGCCCGCACCGCCGCCTCCAGCGGCTGCACGAGCGCCTCGAACGTCGCGCGCGACGCCTTGTACGAGGGCCACGACTCCGCGGCCACCGGCGTGACCGCTTCCGCACTGCTCGCGGCGCGCGAGATCGAGGTACGCGGCCATCGGCGTGTTCGTGCCCGCGAACCGCGCGCGCGCCGCTTCGCCGAACGCGGGGCCTTCGCCATGGCCGAACGACGCGAGCGGCGTCGGCAGCGGCGAGAACGTGTTGGTCTCGTGCTTGATCAGCGCGATGACGTAGCGGCGGGTCATGGATTCACCGTGTCGTCAAAGGTCGCCCACGTCCCGGCGCCTTACTGCTGTGCAGGAGGACGCATGTCCCTGGCGCTGCGACTTCCCGCTGTGCTCCCTCTCCCCGCAGGGGAGAGGGCCGGGGTGAGGGGCGGTGGCAATATGCACGCGCTCAATCGCGCTCGAACGCCGGCCCGAGGGCTTCAAGCGCAATCCCGGCCGCAGGCGCGTCCACGCGAACATCGTCGGATCGGCCTTCGCGGGCCCGGGGGCCACGACCACCAGCACTTCCTTGGCGATCGGCTGGAAATCGGCGCGGAAATGCACGGAACTCTTGAGCGCCAGGATGCGCTGCCGGATCGGCTCGATGCCGACGTGCCGGAACATCTCCTGGTCGGCCGCCTGCACCTTCTTCGACGCGAGCACGACGCGGACGTTGCCGCGCTGCAGGACCGCCATCGGCCCCAGTTCCATCTTGAAGCCCTTGAACATCGGGCCGGTGCACGTGAAACGGCCGTCGTTGAGCGCCGCGACGGTGAATTCGCTCTCCAGCGGGACATGGCCCGGCACGCCGGACGTCTCGCCCAGGGTGAACCGTGCGGTGCGTCCTTGCCCCAGTTCGTGCGCCTGCTTCGCGGATGCGCGGTCGATGAGGAGGCCCGCCACCGCATCGCGCGGATCGCGCGCGAGGAGCGCCGCGAGCAGGCCGGTGGTGTCGCCGTTGCCGCCGGCGCCCGGATTGTCCTGCGTGTCGGCGAGCACCACGGGCGCACCGACTTCCCCGCGCTGCGCCGCGCGCGCCACCGCTTCGGCCGGCGTGAGCAGGTCGAGCGCGAACTCCGGCTCCGCGTCGCTCACCGCGTGGGCCATGGCCGTCGACCGCGCGTTCCACCGCCGCGGCGTCGGGGCCGTAGCCGAACACCGTCATCTGGCACTCGGGAAAGTCCGCCATCGGGAACCCGGGCGCGAACGACAGCATCACGTCGTGCTCGCGCTCGAGGCGGTCGAGCGTCTCGTACAGCCGCCGGCCGGGCTCGATGAACGTCGACTGCGACGACAGGCCGGTGAGGAAGTCGAGCGGTCGCATCGCGCGGGCCAGCGGCCGTCCGGCGGCGAGCGTGCGCGCGAGCAGCTGCGCGGCGCGCGTGCCGGTCTGCGCCATGTCGATGTGCGGGTACGTGCGGTAAGCGACCATGCCGTCCGCGTATTCCATCATCGCGCGCGTCACGTTCGCGTGCAGATCGAGGCTCGCGATCACGGGGACGCGCGGGCCCACGATGCGCCGTACGCGCGCGAGGATCTCGCCTTCGCCGTCGTCCAGATGCTCGGTGACCATCGCGCCGTGCAGGTCGAGGTACACGCCGTCGACCGGGCCGGCCGCGGCGAGGCGTGTCGTCATCTCGCCGACGATGCGCTCGAAGGCATCGCGCGTCACGTGCGCGGAGGGCGACGCCGCCGCCCACGCGAGACCCGGAGTGCGGTGGCCCGCGGCATGGAGCGCGGCGAACGCGCCGGTGGCCGGGATGTTGGCGCCGGCAAGCCGCGGCGCGATGGCTTCGCCGAGCGTGAGCGGCGGCCATCCGCCGCCCTGCTCGAACGCCGAGAAGTCGGCTTTCGACGGCGCGAACGTGTTGGTTTCGTGCTGGAAACCGCCGACTGCGATCACCGCCATCGCGCCGCCTTTCCGGTCCGGATTTCGTGACGATTCAGCGTAGCACAACGCGTGGACGGGGCCTCGGTGGTGGTGGGGCTGCATCGGCAATCGGACACGCTGCACGTGCACCGCATCCGACCGCGTGCGTGTCCCGAGCGCGCATTGCGTGCGGGCACGCCATGCCCGCTGTGTCGTCGCCGCGCCCCGCGACGATCGCCCGCATGGGTCGCTCATTTGTCGCTCTCGCGCATCGTCGCCGCCGGTTGGCAAGGCACGCCCGGCACATTTGCGATAATCGATGTCCGATCCGCCTCCTGGCGGGCACGCTGAGCAAGGCACTCGCATGTCGATCGTCACCCGTTTTTCGTTTCCGCTGCGCAACGTCGTCTCGGTCGTGCTGCTGGCGCTGTGGCCGGCCATGGCCTGGGCGCAGGCGCCGGCGGTGCGCGCGCCTGCGGGCACGCACGCACCTGCGAACGCACCCGTGCCCGATCCGATGACCGTGCTGGCTGCGGCGAAGGCGGCGAGCGGTGGTGCGGCGTGGGACACGCTGCGCTCGCAGCACAGCCAGGTCGTGCTGCGGGTGGCCGACATCGACGGCAGCGTCGAGCGCTGGAGCGACATCACGACGGGGCAGTCGGTGCTCAAGTTCGCGATCGGCACCCTGGCGGGGACGGCCGGGTTCGACGGCCAGGCCGCGTGGACGCAGGAAGGCCCGGATCCGATCATCGACACCTCCGGCGCCGCGCTCGAGCTCGCCGTCAATGCGTCGTACCGCGACCGCCTGGCGTTCTGGTTTCCGGAGCGGGCGCGCGCGAAGATCGCGTACAAGGAGCGCGCCGAGAGCGAAGGGCGCAAGTACGACGTCGTGACGATCACGCCCGAGGGCGGCCGTCCGTTCGAATTCTGGATCAATGCCGACACCAGGTTCATCGAACGGCTGGTCGAGCGCGAGGCGGAAGTGACGCGCATCGAGACCTACAGCGACCGCCGCGAAGTCCAGGGCGTCAGCATCCCGTTCCATGTGCGCAGCCGCCGCGTCGATCCGAAGTTCGACGAGGTCGTCCTCGTGCAGAAGATCGCGTTCAACGAACCGCTGACGGGCATCGCGTTCGGCCCCCCCGTCGAAGCGCAGGAGTTCATGTTTCCCGCAGGCCGCGCCGCCGTCGACGTGGATTTCCAGGCACTGTCCGGCCACCTGTTCGTGCGCGTGATGCTGGATGGCCGTGGGCCCTTCCGCATGCTCCTCGACGCCGGTGGCGCGAACGTGATCTCGAAGGAGACCGCGCAATTGCTCGCCGGGCCGGGCAAGCCGATCGCGAACCCGACGCGTGTCGCGGTCACGAACCTCAACGGCGTCGAACTCACCGCCCAGCGCTATGTCGTCGCCGACATCGAGTCGCTCCTGCGCCGGGTCGAAGGCCTGGACGACGTCGCGGGCGTCATCGGACTCGAGTGGTTCGTGCGGATGCCGGTCCGCATCGACTTCGCGCGATCGCGGCTCACCCTCTACGATCCGGCCGCCTTCACGGCGGACCGCAAGGGTACGAAGGTGCCGGTGGCCTTCCGTGGACGCCTGCCGAAGGTGAAGGGAAGCATCGACGGCATCGACGGCGTGTTCGAGATCGACACCGGCAGCCGCGCTTCGCTGACGATGGTGCCGGCGTTCGCCGAGCGGCACGGGCTCGAGAAGCGCTACGACGCGAAGAGCGAGGCGATCACCGGCGCCGGCATGGCCGGACCCGTGCGCGCGGTGCTCGCGCGCGGCAAGATGCTGAAGCTCGGCGACGTCGAGGTGCCGTCGCCGGTCATCGCGATCCCGCGTGGCGCCGCAGCGTCGCCGGAGCGCGCGGACGTCGCGGGCAATGTCGGCTACGGCGTGCTGCGCCAGTTCGCCGTCACGTACGACCTGCCCAACGACGCCCTCTACTTCGACCGCTACCTCAACGCCGGCGCGTCGGACATCACCGACCGCGGCGGACTGTGGCTCGAGCGCGCCGACGACGGGTACAAGGTCGTCGACGTCGTCGCGGCCGGTCCGGCCGCCGCCGCCGGACTCAAGGCCGGCGACCTGATCGTCGAGGTCAACGGTGCGCCGTGGTCCGCCACGCCGCTGCCGACGCTGCGCGATGCGCTGCGCGGTGTGCCCGGGTCGCGCCTGCGGTTGAAGACGTCCGCGGGCGTGGAAGCGACGCTGGTGCTGCGCGATCTCGTCTGACGCGTGGAGCGCGGGCCGCATGGCGGCGGGCCGGATCGCGCTCCCCGAATTCGTGCTGCTCGTTGATCGAGCACAATCCTGTCGACGAATATCGGATCATGATGCTCCCCGTGCTCGTCGACAGCGGGGATCGGCTGTTCCCCCCCGGGGCGCAGAGCAAGGCCAACTTTCGACTCCGAAGCACCCGTACCCTCGCGTCGGGCGTCGTCGGCAACGTCCACGAACCCGCCGCGGCCACCTGAACGCCGCGCAATGACAACGGAGAAGTTGTGATGCATTCCGAAGCAACGTTCGAACCGCGCGGCGCCCGCCGCGCGGCGCCTGGCCCTCGCTGGCGGGAACTGGTCCGGTTCGCGCTCGTCGCGTGCGCCGTCGCGTGCCTGCCCACCATCGCGCACGCGCAGGCGGCCGCCGCCAATCCGCGCCTTTCGGCCCTTGGGGTCGAAATCTGGCCCGAGTACGATCGCCCGGCCGCGCTCGTGATCCTGCGCGCCGCGCTGGCGGAGAACGTCAAGCTGCCGGCGGCGGTCACGCTGCGCCTGCCCGCAGCTTCGGGCGGACCCGCCGCGGTCGCGTATTCGACGACGGCCGACGGCAACCTGCTTAACCTCAAGTACACGAAGACCGAGGGGAGCGACTTCGTCACGATCAAGTTCGAGGCGCCGGAGCGCTTCATCCACGTCGAGTTCTACGAGCCGATCGCGACGACCGCGCCGGCACGCACGTTCCGCTATCTGTGGCCGGCGGACCTCGCCGCCGATCGCCTGATGGTGACGGTGCAGGAGCCCGCGCTCGCGAGCGACATCTCCGTCGAGCCGGCGTTGAGTGGTACCGCGACCGGGCAGGAAGGCCTGACCTATCGGACCGCCGACCTGGGCGCGCGCGAAGCAGGCAAGGCGCTGCCGATCGCCATTCGCTACACGAAGGCCGACGCGCGTCCGTCGTCGGAAATTCTCAAGCTCAAGGCGCCTGCCGCCGCACCTGCGCCGGCCGCGGTGCCCGCGCTCGCGCCTGCGCCCGCGGCGATGGCGAAGTCGTCCGATCAGGAAGGCTGGCTGGTCGCGATCTCGGGCATGGCGCTGGTGTCGATCGCGGGGATCATGCTGCTGTTCTGGTGGTGGCGGCGGCAGGCGACCTCGGTCGCGCCGGGGCAGAAGCAGAAGTTCTGCGCGAAGTGCGGCACGCCGCAGGCGCCGGGCAACCGCTTCTGCGGCAACTGCGGCGCGAAGGTCGGCTGATCGCGCGCCGCCTTCGGATTTGCCTACGCGCCTGGGTGCCCCCCGGGTGCGGTGTCCGCGCCGGGGTGGTCGCGCCGTTGCGCGGTCAGGCCCGCCGGTGGGCCGCGTGCGGGCCTATCGCGAAGCCGCGACCGGTTTCCGCGGCGTGCGCCGCGCATGCTGGCGCCGGTACAGCGACATGAGCGGCGTGACCGAGATGCCATGCACGAAGATCGACGCGGTGACCACGCCCAGCACGATCTGCAGCATGCGTTCGGCCTCCACCCCCGCGAACCCGTGGCTCAACGCATACAGCACGTAGTAGATCGAACCGACGCCACGGATGCCGAACCAGCCGGCCAGCACGCGCTGGTCGCGCGCGAGCGGTGTGCGCCACAGTGCGATGGCCACCGAAGCGGGCCGGATCACGAGGAACAACGCGGCGGCGACGAGCAACGCATCCCACGAGCGGGGCACGACGCAGAACAGCACGCCGACGACGATGACGACGCCGAACTCGCACAGCGACTCGAGATCCGAATTGAACTGCTGCAGCGATTCGATCGCGACCTTGCGATCGCTGCTGTCCACGGCGCGACGGGTTTCGTCGTTGGCGGTCCCCGGCCGTGCCACCGGGCCGGTCACCGTCCATTGCAGCGTGACGGCCGCGGCGAACACCGCGAGAAAGCCGTACGCGTGCGCGCTCACCGCGATCCCATAGGCGATCGCGACGAGACCCAGTCCCAGAAAGGCATCGGAGCCCGCATCGGCGTGGCCCAGGCGGATGCGGTGCAGCACCCAGCGACCGGCGGCAAGGCCCAGCATGGCGCCGATCGCGAGTCCGCCGCTGACGGCCCACACGAGGTCCACCGCCCACCAGCGCCATCCGCCGGTACCGAGGTCGTGCAGCGACAATAGCCCGAGCCCGAGCATCACGAACGGAAAGGCCGCGCCGTCGTTCAAGCCGGCTTCGCCGGTCAGGCCGAAAGCGCAGGCGATCGCGGTCGCTCGCGTCGGCGACCTGCACGTCGCCCGCGAGCACGGGATCCGTGGGTGCCAACGCTGCCGCGACGATGAGTGCCGCGCCGAGCGACATGCCGAGGAACTGGTTCGCGACCAATGCAACCGCGAGGATCGTCAGCGCCATGGCCACCGTGGCGAGCCGGATCGGCGTCGACCAGTGGCGGCCGCGCAGCGTCGAGCCCACGTTGGAGCCGGTGGCGAACAGCGACACCAGCACCGCGATCTCGCACAGGGGTTCGAGCCATTCGAGATCGCGGAAGGGATCGACATCGAGCCATCCCAGGCCCCACGGGCCCAGTGCGACACCGCACAGGAAGTACAGGATGGCCGGCGACAGCGGCAGGCGCGCGACGAGCGGGCTCGTTGCGTGCACGACGATCAGCAGCAGTCCGAGCGCGACCATCCAGGTGGCGATTTGCATGTACGACGACTTCCGCGCGGTGACCGGTCTGCCAGCGTACGGGCAATGGTGGCCCGCGCCTGTAGGCCGGGCGGCCGTTGCCGGTGTCCGGTCGGTCCGTCCTCGCGTAAGGAGAGTCCTACGTGCGATTCGGGCGGCATCCGTCGCCCGCTCGCCGAGCGCGCGGCGCCGCGACTACAATGGCGGCGTGAACGGAGCATCGCAATGAGCGGCGACGGCAAACCCCTCGACCACGGACGGCTCGACCGGATCGTCGCCGACGCACGACGTGCCGGCGAGTCGCGTGCGGACGGGTACCGGGAGCGCGCGCTCAAGCTCTATCCGTGGGTGTGCGGGCGCTGCGCACGCGTGTTCGACCGGACGAACCTGCGGGAATTGACCGTGCATCATCGCGACCACGATCACGCGAACAATCCGCCGGACGGCAGCAACTGGGAATTGCTGTGCCTGTACTGCCACGACAACGAGCACCAGCGGCAGGCCGAGTTCGCGCGCGGGGTCGCGTCGTCCGGCGAAGGCGCGGCGTCGGTCGCGAGCCACAAGCCGTTCGCCGGCCTCGAATCGCTGTTGAAGCGCGGCAAGTAGCCGCGCCCGGTGGTGGCGTTCAGCGCTGCGCGGCGAGAAACCGTGCGAGGCGCGCCACGCCTTCGGCCAGGCGCGCCTCGTCCGACGCGAAGCACCAGCGGACGAAGCCTTCCCCCTCGGGTCCGAACGCGCGTCCCGGGGCCAATCCCAGTTGCGCCTCGCGCACGAGGCGCTTGCAGAAATCGAGGCTGTCCGTCAGCCCGTCGACCTTGAAGAACGCATACATCGCGCCGGCCGGCGCCGCGACTTCGATCCCGGGCAGCGCCGCCAGCGCGCCCACCAGGAAATCGCGCGCCGCGCGAAAGCGCGCGCGGGTGCGGGCGATCGTGGGCTCCCCATCGCGAATCGCGGCGATGCCGGCGTGCTGGACGAACGCGGGCGAGCACGACGTGTTGTATTCGATGAGCTTGCCCAGGTCCGGCATCAGCGCCTGGGGTGCCACGATCCAGCCCAAGCGCCACCCCGTCATCAGCCACGATTTCGAGAAGCTGTTGGTGCTCACCACGCGTTCCTCGGCGTCCGCGAGATCGAGGAAGGACGGCGCGGCGCGCGCGTCGTCGCGGAAGTACAGCCGCTCGTAGACGTCGTCGGCGACGAGCCAGATGCCGTGGCGGCGGCAATGGTCGAGGATCGCCTGCTGTTCCGCGCGCGTCAGCGTCCAGCCGGTCGGGTTGTTGGGCGAATTGACGAGCGCGACGCGCGTGCCGGGGGTCAGTGCGGCCAACAGCCGGTCGAGGTCGAGCGACCACTGCCCGCCGGCGAAGGCGAGCGGCACGCATTCGACGTTCGCCGACAGGATCTTCGGGATCTCGACCAGGTTGGGCCACAGCGGCGTCACGACGACGACGCGGTCGCCCGGCGACACCAGCGCCTCGACCGCGAGCATCAGCGCCGACATGCCGGACGCCGTCACCGCGATGTGCGCATCCCGCACCGGCCGATGCAGGCCGGTGAGGTACGCGGCGATCGTGTCGCGCAGTTGCGGGATGCCGAAGTTCTGCGTGTAGAACGTCTCGCCGCGCGCGAGCGACGCGGCACCCGCGTCGCGGATGAACGCCGGCGTGACCTCGTCGGGCTCGCCGAACCAGAACGGCAGCACGCCGGGGTCGCCCATGCCTTCGTTGGCCACCTCGCGGATCTGCGAGGCGACGAGTGCGCGCACGGCGGCGCGCGCTTCGGACAGGACGGGAGGCGTGCGATCGGTCATGGGTCGGGTCGTGGGTCGTTCGGTTCGCGCGTGCCCGCCGCGCTTCGCCGAGCCGCGTTCCGCCCGCGCATTATGCGCCGCTGCCGCGAATGCCCGGAGGCCCGCGCGTGGCGAACGCCCGGGCGTCGCCGCGTCGTCTCGTCGCGCACTCGCCGTCTTGGACAACGCCCGTCGCCACATCCCCTCGCGGCGGGCCGACGGCATTCGCCGTTATCATTGGGGTTGGCGGGGAGACACCCGCCCGCGACAACGAACAGGGGAGTGCAGGATGAACGTCTACGGCATCACCAATTGCGACACGGTGAAGGAGGCGCGTGCGTGGCTGTCGCAACGCGGCGTGTCGCACCGGTTCGTCGACTTCAAGAAGGTGCCGCCCACGCGCGGGCAGCTCGAAGCCTGGTGCAACGCGGCCGGATGGCAGACGCTGCTCAATCGCCGGGGCACGACGTGGAAAAAGCTGGAGCCGGAGGTGCAGGCGAAGGTCATCGATGCGACGACCGCCATCGCCGTGATGGTGGCCAATCCCACCGCCATCCGCCGCCCGGTCGTGGAATCCGACGAAGGCATCCTGGTCGGTTTCGACCCTGCCGAATGGAACCAGGTATTTCCGGGTTGACAGCGGCGGCAGCCGGATCTGCCGCGTGCCGGGTGGCCATCGCGGGCCGCGCGCATCGCGACCGGCGTCCTGCGCTTCCTGTAGACAAAGGCCATGGCCAACACGCCGCGCTCCATCTTCTTTTCCGTCGTCGGCATCCTGATCGGCGGTGTGATCGGTGCGTTGGCCGGCTGGTCGGCGGCCTCGGTGCTCGGGCTCACCGGACTCGTTGCCGCGTTGGTCGCCGCGCCGATCGCCATGGTGGTGGCCACCGCCGTGTGGATCGGCCTCACCGTGGCGTTGCGCACGCTCGGACTCCTGCGTTGACGCCGGCCGTCCGTCGCCTCGGTCGCGGACGCGCTGCTCGCGGCGTTCGAGGCCGGCAGTTCGATCGCGCCGATCACCGAGTGGCTGCCTGGATTCGACGTCGCGGCGGCCTACGACGTTCTGCACGAGATCGAGCGCCGCCGCGCGGCCGCGGGCTGGCGGCCGGTCGGACGCAAGATCGGCTTCACCAATCGCACGCTCTGGCCGCGCTACGACGTGTACCTGCCGATGTGGGCGCACGTGTGGCGCGAGACCGTCACCGACGCGCCCGACGGACGCGCGACGCTTTCCCTCGAGCGTGCGGCGGAGCCGCGCATCGAGCCCGAGGTCGTGTTCGGCCTGGCCGGGCCCGTGCCGCCGGAGGGTGACGCCGGCGCGGCACTGGCCTGCGTCGCGTGGATCGCGCCGGGCTTCGAGATCGTCCAGTCGCACTTCTCCGGCTGGCGCTTCAAGGCGCCGGATTGCACGGCGGCGTTCGGTCTGCACCGCGCACTGGTCGTCGGTCCGCGCGTGCCGGTGACCGCCGCGAATCGCGACGCGCTGGCGGCCGCCTTGCCCCGGTTCGAACTCACGCTGCGGCACGGCGATTCCGTCGTCGACCGGGGCGTCGGAGCGAACGTGCTCGACAGTCCGGCGCTGGCGCTCGTGCATCTCGCGCGCGTGCTCGCGGGCCAGCCGGCGTCGGCGCCGCTCTCGGCGGGCGAGCTGGTCACGACGGGGACGCTCACCGACGCATGGCCGGTGGCGGCCGGGCAGACGTGGACGAGCGATTACGGCACGCTGGGATTGCCCGGGATCGAACTGACCTTTAGTTAACCGGTCTGCGATCTTGCTATACAATCGCCGCTTTTTTCCGATCGCGCGCGAAGCACGCGGCCGACCATAAAGCGAACCCTCCGATGAAGCACGTCTGTCTGATCCTGCTGGCCCTTGCGGGCAACCTCACCCTCGGCGCGTGCGCCACGTCGTCCGGCAACGAGACGACCGCGCAGAAGCCGCTCGAAGAGAAGGAATACCGTACGGGCAGCCGCATCCCCGTGCGCGACTCCTCGGTCGGCGCGTCGCCGACCAAGAGCCTCGATCCGTCCGTGCTGGGTGCGGGCGCGGGCGCACCGCGCACGAACTAGCCGCTGCGGCGTTACGCCACCGCAAGCCCCCGCCGCGCGTGCCAGTCCGCGATGCTTTCGCGCGGATACTCGCGGAAGTGCCGGTGTCCGGGTCCTGACGGAACCTCGGCCCAGGGGGCCGCGTAGGCGAGCATCAGTTCGACGTCCTCCGGCGGCCGGGGCAGCGGTGTGTCGATCGCCGACGCGAACGGATAGACCCACGCGGGCCATTGCGAGTCCGCGATCCAGAGCGCGCTCGCGCAGCGGCTGCAGAAGTGGCGGCGCGCCGACGACAGGCGCTTGCGCTTCGCCCCCGGTTCCGCGATGCGCGCGCGGTAGACGGCGAGGTGCTTGCTCCCTCGCACGCGCAGCGTGTCGGCTTCGCCCATGAGGTTGATCGCGTACCCGCCGCCGCCCTGCGTCTTGCGGCAGATCGAGCAGTAGCAGCGCATGAACGGGTAGGGCGTGTGCGATTCCACGCGAAACCCGACCGCGCCGCAGTGGCAGCTTCCGTCCAGTCGCATGTTGGCGGCCTCCGTCGATTCCGGGGGATGATACCGCCTGCCTCGCGCGTACCGCATCGTTGCGGCACGGCCGGCACGCATGCGAAAGGAGTTCGCCATGGGACGCACGAGCACCCCCGTACAATTCGCGGGCGCGAGCGGCGCGCTGCTCGCCGCGCGCCTGGACCTGCCCACCGGGCAGCCGCCGCGCGCGTACGTACTGTTCGCGCACTGCTTCACCTGCTCCAAGGACACCCGGGCCACCACGCTCATCGCCCAGGCGCTGGCGGACGCGGGGCTCGCGACGCTGCGTTTCGACTTCACCGGGTTGGGCGGGTCGGAGGGCGAGTTCGCCAATACCGACTTTTCGTCGAATGTCGCCGATCTGGTCGCGGCCGCGCGATGGCTCGAGGCGACGCACAAGGCGCCGGCGCTGCTCGTCGGCCACAGCCTGGGCGGCGCCGCCGTGCTCGCGGCGGCCGCGTCGATACCGTCGGCCACCGCCGTCGCGACGATCAACGCGCCGTCCGATCCCGCGCACCTGGGGAAGCTCTTCGTCGCGCAGGAAGCGCAGATCCGCGCGACGGGCACGGCCGAAGTGGACCTGGCCGGACGCACGTTCACGATCCGGCGCGAGTTCCTCGACGACATCGCCGCGCAGAAGATCACGGAGGCGGTGGCCGAGCCTCGGTCGCGCGCTGCTCGTCATGCACGGGCCGGCCGATACGCAGGTGTCGATCGACCACGCGTCGGCGCTCTTCCTCGCCGCGCGCCACCCGAAGAGCTTCGTCTCGCTCGACCGCGCGGATCATCTGCTGACCCGGCGCGAGGACGCGCACTATGCGGCCGGCGTGCTCGCCGCGTGGGCGAGCCGCTACCTGCCGGCGCTGCCCGCGGACGAAGGCGACGCGCCCCGTCCGCGCGATACGGTGTTCGTGACGGAGACGCGCGCCGGCAAGTTCCAACAGCGCATCGCGGTCGGGCCCGCATCGGCTGCTGGCCGATGAACCGGTCGCGGCCGGCGGCGAGGACAGCGGTCCCTCGCCCTACGACCTGCTGGTCGCCGGGCTCGGCGCGTGCACGGCGATGACGCTGCGCCTGTACGCCGACGCGAAGGGTATTCCGCTCGAGCGCGTGGCGGTCGCGCTGACCCACGCCAAGGTGCACGCGACCGACTGCGCGGAATGCGCGGAGAAGGACGGCAGGATCGACCGCATCGAGCGCGTGCTGACGCTCGAGGGCGACCTCGACGACGCGACGCGCGCGAAGCTCCTCGAGATCGCGAACAAGTGCCCCGTCCATCGCTCGCTGCTGGGACAGATGTGGATTCCGACCCGGCTCGCGTCCGACTGAACGCGCCGCGATGGCCGATAGAACAACGACTTGCAATGAGGGTCAGACTCGAATTGAAGTTTTACGTTAATTCGAGTCTGACCCTCATTGGCGAGGGCGCGCTGCTAGACTGCCGCCGAACCCCGGTATCGACCGGTGCAACCTCCCACGTTTTCCCTGATGGCCCGAGACCGCAACGAGAAGCCTGCCGCGACCCCGCCCGCGAGTTGCACAACGCACGTCCTCGCGCTGGCCACTCATCGTCGTGGCGACGGTCGGGCTGGCGGCCGCGGGTGCGGGCGCGTGGGTGTGGTGGTCGGCGCAGCGCGCGCCGACGCACGCGCAAATGACGGCGGCGGCACCGCCGCCGATCAGCGCAGCCTATGTCGCGGACGCCCAATGCGGCGAATGCCACGTGAAGGCGAAGCAGGCGTGGCAGGGCTCGCATCACCAGCGCGCGATGGAGCCCGCGAACGCGACGACCGTCCTCGGCGACTTCGCGAACACGAAGATCACGCACCTCGGGGTCACCACGTCGTTCGCCCAGCGCGACGGCAAGTACTTCATCACGATGGAGGGCGGCGACGGCAAGCCGGCCGAGCACGAGGTCCGGTACACGTTCGGCGTCGCGCCGCTGCAGCAGTACCTCGTCGCGTTCCCCGGCGGGCGCCTGCAGGCGCCGACGGTCGCGTGGGACACGGAGAGGAAGCGCTGGTTCGCGCTCTATCCGAACGATCGCCACAAGCCCGACGATCCGCTGCACTCGACGGGGCGCTACCAGAACTGGAACCTGATGTGCTCGGAGTGCCACTCGACGGACCTGCGCCGCAACTACGACGCGAAGTCCGACACCTACGACACGAAGTGGGCGGAGGTCAACGTCGGCTGCCAGGCGTGCCACGGCCCGGGCAGCGCGCACCTCGCGTGGGCGCAGGGCGCCGGCAAGGACGGCAAGGCCGCGAAGGCGGCGACTGCGACGACGCAGGACGCGCGCACGCTGGGGCTGGTCGTCGACTTTCGCGGCAACGATTCGCGCTTCCAGGTCGACACGTGCGCGCCGTGTCACTCTCGACGACAGCGGCTGACCGACGGCGAGATGCCGGGCAAGCCGTTCCTCGACAACTATCATCCGGCGCTGCTGCGCGAAGGGCTCTACTACGCCGACGGCCAGCAGCAGGACGAGGTCTACGTCTGGGGCTCGTTCCTGCAGAGCAGGATGTACGCGCAGGGCGTGCGCTGCACCGACTGCCACGACGCGCACGGGCTCGACGCTCAAGGCGGAAGGCAACGCGCTGTGCGCGCAATGCCACCAGCCCGCGGGCAACCCGCGCTTCCCGACGCTCGCGAAGAAGAACTACGACACGCCCGAGCACCATCACCACGCGGCAGGCAGTCGCCGGCGCGCAGTGCGCGAATTGCCACATGCCGTCGAAGAACTACATGGTGATCGACGCGCGCCCCGACCACAGCTTCCGCGTGCCGCGCCCGGACCTCACCGTGAAGATCGGCACGCCGAACGCGTGCAACGGATGCCACGACAAGAAGACGCCGCAATGGGCCGCCGACGCGGTCGCGGGCTGGTACGGCCCCAATCGCCGGCAGGAACCGCTGTTCGGCGAGGTGTTCGCCGCCGCGCGGCGCGGCGCACCCGCGGCATTGTCCGGCCTCGACGCCATCGTCGCGGATCGCGCGCAGCCGGCGATCGTGCGCGCGAGCGCGCTCGAACTCGCGCGCGGCTACGGTGACGCCGGCAGCCGGCTCGCGATCCAGGCCAAGAACGATCCGGACGCGCTCGTGCGCGCGGCGGCGGCCAGCGCGCATGGTGGCGGTTCCGCTCGACGACCGGATGCGCTACGCGTCGGCGCTGCTGTCCGACCCGGTCCGGCTCGTGCGCATCGAGGCGGCGCGCTCGCTTGCCGACCTGCCGTCGTCGCGCATGAACGAGTCCGACCGCACGGCGTTCGAACGGGCATGGGCGGAACTCCTCGCGTCGGAGAGAGTCGCTCTCCGACATGCCCGCGACGCGGATGAATCTCGCCGGACTCGCGTGGCGCCGCGGCGACGCCGCAGAGGCCGAGGCCGGCTACCGCGGCGTCATCGCGATGGATCCGTACCTGACGCCGGCGTACAGCGCGCTCGCGAGCGTGCTGTCGTCGCAAGCGAAAGAACGCCGACGCCGAGCGCGTGCTGCGCGAGGGCGTGCGGCGAGTTCCCGACAACGGCGAACTGCACTCGTCGCTGGGACTGCTGCTGGCCGAAGAGAAGCGCGACGCCGAGGCGGCCGCCGAGATGGAGCGCGCGGCCAAGCTCGCGCCCACGCAGGCGCGCATCTGGTACAACCTCGGCCTGCTGCAGCAGCGGCGCGGCGACCCGAAGTCGGCGGGCAGCGCGCTCGCCAAGGCGCACGCGCTGGGCGACACCGATGCCACGTACGCGCTCGCGTTGCTCGAGATCAAGCAGAACCGTCCCGACCGGGCCTTGCCGCTGGTCGAGTCGCTCGCGGCCGCGAACCCCGGCAACGCGCAGATCGCGAAGATGCGCGACGACGTGCGTCGAGCGGCAAACGGTGGAAAGCCGGCGGCAGCGCGTTAGCGTGGCGAATCAGCCACTCGTTGGTGAGAATCCCAGAAATCGACGCCATGCCCCCTGGCAGGTCCCGTTGATCCAGAGCAAGGCGGTACTGCGCCGGTTCGCGCCACACTCTCCGTTACAAGCGCAGGCCGCGCCGGCCGGCGAGGCCGGCGCGGCCGGCAGGCGTCCGGCGGCCGCGCAACTTCTGGAGCCCCCGTGAGCGCACCCCGCGTCGACCAGTACGTCCAACTCGACAAGTACCACGCGCCGCAATGGCTCGGGACGAAGGCGCCCCGGCGCTTCCACGTGATGGCGAAGCCCGCCGGCTCGGCGTGCAACCTCGACTGCACGTACTGCTTCTACCTGTCCAAGCAGACGTTGGCCGGCGGTCCTGGCGGCGGCCGCATGCACGACGACGTGCTGGAGCGCTTCGTCCGCGACTACATCGCCAGCGTCACCGGCGACGAAGTCGTCTTCTCCTGGCAGGGCGGCGAGCCGACGCTGATGGGGCTCGACTTCTTCCGCAAGGTGGTCGCGCTGCAGCGGAAGTACGCGAAGTCCGGACAGCGCATCGAAAACGACCTGCAGACCAACGGCACGCTGCTCGACGAGGACTGGGCGCGCTTCCTCAAGGAGCATCGTTTCCTGGTGGGCCTCTCCATCGACGGCCCGAAGGACATCCACGATCACTACCGGATCACCAAGCGCGGCGAGCCGACGTTCGACAAGGTGTACGCGGCCGCGAAGATGTTGCAGCGCTTCGGCGTGCCGTTCAACACGCTGACCTGCGTCAATCGATTCAATGCGTCGCGGCCGCTCGACGTCTACCGTTTCCTGCGCCGCGAGCTGGGCTCGACCCACCTGCAGTTCATCCCGATCGTCGAGTTCAGCCAGTTCGAGGGCACCGCGCCGCAGAAATGGAACCCGGCGGCGCTGCCGATCGTCGGCAGCCCCGAAGCGCATCCCGACCATCCGCATTCCGTCGTCACGCCGTGGTCCGTCGACGCCGACGAGTACGGCCACTTCCTGTCCAAGGTCTGGGACGAGTGGCTTGCCCGCGACTATGGCAAGGTACTGGTCAACTTCTGCGAGACGCTCGTCGTGCAGCACCTCGGGCATGCCGTCGCAGATCTGCATCCATGCGGAGGTCTGCGGCAAGGGTGTTGCGATCGAGCACGACGGCAGCGTCTACGCGTGCGACCACTACGTCTATCCGCAGTACAAACTCGGCAACATCGCGCAGCGGTCGGTGGGCGACATGGTGTTCTCGCCGGCGCAGGTAAAGTTCGGGTATGCGAAATCGGAAACGCTGCCTGCATACTGCCGGCAATGCCAGTACCTGAACGACTGCTGGGGCGAGTGCCCGAAGAACCGCCTGCTGCGCACGCCCGACGGCGAGGCCGGGCTCAACTATCCTGTGTCCGGGGCTGAAGAAATTCTTCGCGCACGCCGGTCCTGCGGCCGACAAGCTGGCGGCGAAGCTGCGCGCGACGCCGACCCTGGCGCGCGCGCGGATGTGACGTGGACCGCGGTGCGCCGCGGTGCCCCCCGTCCCGCGCCGGCGCGCGCAGCGGACCGCCAGCGTTTCGGGGCGGCGCTGGCACTTTCCGTCTTCCTCACTGTCCTGGGCATTCCGGCGGTCTCTGGCGCGAACGCGCCTAGCGTCCTCGTCCTGTATTCCAACGGGCGGCTGCTGCCCGTGAACATCGCGGCCGACCGCGGCGTCCGGGAGGTGCTGCAGAACGACCCGGAACGACCGGTCACGTTGTTCGACGAGTTCTTCGACGAGCCGCGCTTCGGCGGCGCGCGCTACGAGCAGACGATGGCGACGTACCTGCGCGAGAAGTACGCGGCGTCGCCGCCGGACGTGCTGCTCGCGGGGGGCGACGGCGCGCTGGCGTTCCTGCTGCGGCACCGCGCGGACCTGTTCCCGCGCGCGCCGATCGTGCACATGTCGGTCCAGCCGGTGGAACTGCGCCCATTGGCGCCGTTGCCGCCCGATGTCGTGGGCGTCCCGGTCCAGTTCGACTACGCGACCACGATCGACCTGGCGTTGCGCTGGCACCCGCAGGCCCGCCGCGTCGTGGTCGTCACGGGCACGTCCGCGCAGGACCACCTGTTCGAACAGCAACTGCGCCGCGACGCCGAACGTTTCACCGGCCGCGCAAGTTTCGAGTTCGTCACCGCGCTTCCGACCGGCGCCGTCCACAAGCGCCTGCGCGAGCTCGGCAGCGATGCGATCGTATTCACGCCCGGGTACTTTCGCGACGGCGCCGGTGTTGCGACGACGCCGCGACAAGCGGCGGAGGCGATGGCCGCAGTGTCCGCGGTCCCCGTCTACGGCGCCTTCGAGCCGTTCATCGGCACGGGCGTCGTGGCGGCCAACACGCCGGATTTCAAGGAGATCGGGCGCCAGGGCGGCGCGTTCGCCAAGGCGCTCCTCGCCGGCGCGACGCCCGCGTCGCTTGAGCTGCCGGCGACCACGCCGAATCATCTGCTCGTCGATTGGCGCCAGGTCCGCCGGTGGAACATCGACGAGGCGGCGATCCCGGCCGACGCGGTCGTGCAGTTTCGCGAGCCCACGCTGCTCGAGGCCCACCGCACCGAGGTGGCGATCGCGCTGATCGTGGTCGTGCTGCAGGCGGGCCTCATTGCGGTGCTCATCGCCGAGCGATTCCGCCGGCGCGTGGCCGAGCAGGCGGTCGAGCAGCAGCGCATGGAACTCGCGCATGCATCGCGCCTCGCGGTCGCCGGCGAGCTGACGGGATCCATCGCGCATGAGATCAACCAGCCGCTGGGCGCGATCCTCGCCAACGCCGACGCCGCCGACCTCATGCTCGAGGCCGGTACCGACCGCCCCGGCGAGATCCGCGCGATCCTCGCCGATATCCGCCGCGACGACCTGCGGGCCGGCGAGGTGATCCGCCGCCTGCGCTCGCTGCTGGCCAAGCACGAGGCCGAGCGGGAGCGCGTGGATGTCAACGACGTGGTGAGCGACACCGAGGCCATGCTGCGCACGGAAGCGCGACACCGCGGCGTCACCGTGGTCGTCGAGCCGGCCCCGGCGGCGGCGATCGTGCAGGGCGACCGTGTCCAGATCCAGCAGGTGCTGATCAACGTCATACTCAATGCCATGGACGCAATGTCGGCAACGCCGCCGGACCTGCGCACCGTCGTCGTCGCCGTCGACCGGGTTGCCGACGGCGTTTCCGTCGTCGTGCGCGACCGGGGTGCCGGCATCGCGGACGAGGACATGCCCAAGCTCTTCGACTCGTTCTTCAGCACCAAGCGCACGGGCATGGGCCTTGGCCTCTCGATCGCGCGTACCCTCGTCGAAGCGCACGGCGGCCGCATTTCCGCTGCGAACGACGCCATCGGCGGCGCGATCTTCCGGATCGAGCTTCCGGGCATTCCCGAAGCACCCATGTCCGCGGCGGCGAGTTCATGAACCCCAGGGGCGCGAGCGCCGACCCGTTGATCCACGTCGTGGACGACGACGACGCGCTGCGCACGGCGCTGCTGCGGCTGCTCGCCGCGGCAGGCTTCGAGGCGCGCGGCTATGCGTCGACCGGCGCGTTCCTGCTGGAGCCGCCTCCCGATCGCCCGGGCTGCCTGCTTCTCGACGTGCGCCTGCCGGGGCCCTCCGGGCTCGAACTGCAAGCGGCGCTGCAGCGCCAGGGCAACCCGCTGCCCATCGTGTTCATGACCGGGTACGCCGACGTCTCGTCCAGCGTGCGGGCGATGAAGGCAGGCGCGGTGGACTTCCTCGCGAAGCCGGTCGAGCGCGGCGCGCTGCTCGACGCGCTGCACCGTGCGCTGGAGCGCGGCACGCGCGAGCGCGCGATGCGGGACGAGGAACGCCACCTGCGCATGCGCTTCGCGTCGCTGACACTGCGCGAGCGCGAGGTCTTCGACGGCGTCGTCGCGGGCAAGCTCAACAAGCAGATTGCCGAGGAGCTCGGCATCGCGGAGCGCACCGTCAAGGCGCAACGCGCGCAGATGATGATCAAGCTGCACGCGGGCTCCGCGGCGGAGCTTGGCCGGCTGGACGAGCGGCTGCGGCAACTGCTCGCCCGGTAGGCGCACGACTTCCCCATTGCGCCCGGTACGACGAGGCCACGCGCGCACGAACCCGTTCCGCACGTCGCCTCGGGACCGTTCCCGCATCGCCCGCCAGCCGCTTCCATCCGAATTCGAGCTTGACACTGTGCGATGCCCTTTCGGGCAACGCATTCTGCCCCTCAGTCCAGTTCCCATGAATCTGCTGGCGGAACATGATGGGACATGGACGTCCGCGCTCAGCAGTGCGCCGTCCGGCTTGATTGAACTCAACGTTGAGTAACGCGGGCCGTGATGCAATCCGCGACCGTGATCTTGGTAGAAGACGACGGCAGCATGTGCCTCGCGATTGAACGCCTGCTCGAGGCAGGTGGTTTCGCTTGCCGTGCTTACGCGTCCGCCGAGGACTTGCTCGCGCATGGTGTCGCGGGGGATGCGGCGTGCCTGGTCAGCGATTTACGGTTGCCCGGAATGTCGGGATTGCAATTGCTGCAGGTGCTGCGCGACCGCGGCGGGTGGCCGCCGCGGGTGCTCATTACAGCAAACGATGCGCCCGGAATGCGCGAGGCAGCCGCGCGTCACGGTGCCGTCGCGTATCTGGTCAAGCCCTTCGAAGGTGCGGCGCTCTTGAAGGTAGTGAAGGCGGCGATCGACTTGGAAGCAAGGCCTTGAGGGGTGGCAGGAGAAGTGCCTGCGACGTTGTCGATACGGGCAATGCTCTGAACCGCACTTCGGGTTGCGGCAGCTCTCGGGTTCGCAGCGGGGAGCCCCCCGATCCGGCGGCGGCGAGGGATACGGCAGCAAGCGGATGTAGTTGTCACGTGCACATTTGGGAGAGGCGCAGATGAACCTGAATCGACTGTTGTTCCTTGCTTTAGCGGGACTTGGCGTCGCGCTCGGCGCGGCCACGCCGGCACTCGCGCAGGCGCCGGCCAAGAAGCCCAACATCCTGTTCATCATGGGCGACGACATCGGGTGGATGCAGCCTTCCATCTATCATCAGGGACTGATGGTCGGCGAGACGCCGAACATCGACCGCATCGGGCGCGAGGGCGCGAAGTTCATGACCTACTACGCCGAGCAAAGCTGCACGGCGGGGCGCACCGCTTTCTTCACCGGCATGACGCCGTTGCGCGCCGGCATGATTCCGCCGCAACTGCCTGGCAGCCCGTCCTTCCTGCAGCCGGGTACGCCGTCGCTTGCACGATTCCTGCTCGACCTCGGCTATAACACCGGCGAGTTCGGGAAGAATCACCTGGGCGACCACTCGGCCGCGCTGCCGACGGCGCACGGCTTCCAGGAATTCTGGGGCTATTTGTATCACCTCGACGCGATGCAGGGCGTGAGCTTCCCGGACATCAATCGCACCCCGACCGAGCAGGCCATCGTGGCGCCGTGCAAGAACACGCCGGTGCGCGGACTTCCGGAAGTGCCGGGTGCAGTGGACCCGAAGACGGCGCTCTGCATGACGCCGCCGAGGCCGGTGATCGCCTGCGCATCCTCAGACGGCACGGAGAAGAACCAGACCTGCAGCGACCAGGGGCCGCTGACGCTGAAGCGCTCCGAAACCGTGGATGAGGAAATCTCGGCCAAGGTCATCGACTTCCTCGACCGCAACGACCCGAAGAAGACCAACAAGCCGTTCTTCGTCTGGTACAACCCGGCGCGCATGCACATCACCACCCAGCTCTCGGACAAGTACATGGCCATGGTCGGCACCAAGGGTGGCAAGGACTGGGGCGCCAATGAAGCCGGCATGAAGCAGATGGACGACAACATCGGCTATGTGATGAAGAAGCTGGAGGACATGGGCCAGCTCGACAACACCATCATCGTCTTCACCACCGACAACGGCGCCGAAGTGATCACCTATCCCGACGGCGGCAACACGCCGTTCAAGGGTGGCAAGCTGACCACGTGGGAAGGCGGAATGCGCGCACCGGCCGTGATCCGCTGGCCGGGGCAGATCAAGCCGGGAACGGTTCTAAACGAAATGTTCGCCTCCTACGACTGGATGCCGACCTTCGTCGAAATTGCGGGCGGGGCAAAGGGCAATACGCTGAACGAACAGATCATGGCGGGCAAGTACCCCGGCATCGTCAAGACCAAGCTCAACGGGGTGAACCAGATCGACTATCTGACCGGCAAGTCGGAGAAATCGGCGCGCGATACGTTCTTCTACTACGGCGGTCCCGTTCCGTCGGCAGTGCGCTACAAGAACTGGAAGATCTACTTTGCGATGGCGTCCGAGGCTGCGACCGGCGGCCTGATGGGGGTTCATACCTTCCATTGGCCATTGGTTAACAACATCCGGCGGGATCCGTTCGAGGGGTCCGTCGGCTTCGAACCGAAAACCCTGCTGGGGCAGGGCGGTGCATTGGCCGGACCGATGACGGCCTACATCTACGACTGGAACATCATTCCCATCGGTCAGGCGCTGTGGCTCCAGGAACTCGAATCCTACGGGCCGTACCCCGCGCTTCAGTCCCCGGCGTCGTACAGCCTCGCCCAGGTTCTCACGCAGGTGAAGGAGCAGATGGCGAAGACCCGTGCGCGTGGAGACTAGTTCGCACCGAACGCGTTTGGTGAGGTAACTCGGATCTGACAACAGCGGGCGCTTCGGAAGGGGCGCCCGCATTTTCTTTGAAACGGTGACAAACATGAATGCACTGACAAAGCCCTCTGGCATCTTCCGCTCCCTTGCATTGGTTGCGCTGCTTGTCCTAGGCACGCCCGCCCATGCTCAAACCGACCCGCTTCCCTCGTGGAACGACGGTGCCGCGAAGAAGGCGATCGTCGAGTTCGTGCAGACGACCACGACGCAGGGCAGCCCCAACTTCGTCCCGCCGACGGAGCGCATCGCGACGTTCGACCAGGACGGCACGCTGTGGGTCGAGCACCCGATGTACTCGCAGGTGATGTACGTGCTCGAGCGCGTGCCGGCACTGGTGAAGGCGAAGCCCGAACTCGCCAAGGTGGCCCCGTTCTCGACGGTGCTGGAAGTGCTGAAGGGCGATCGCGCGGCGATCGCCAAGCTCACCATGCCTGACCTCGAGAAGCTCCTCGTGGCCACTTCCACCGGCATGCCCGTCGACACGTTCGCGGCCGAAGCGAAGAAGTGGCTCGCCGAGGCGAAGGACCCGCGCTGGAAGAAGCCGTATACGGAGCTCACGTACCTGCCGATGCAGGAAGTGCTGAAGTACCTGCGGGCGAGCGGCTACCGGACCTACATCGTCACGGGAGGCGGACAGGATTTCGTCCGCGTGTACTCGGAGGCGACGTACGGCATTCCGCCCGAACAGGTGGTGGGGACGGCCGGCGGCACGAAGTACGGCTACGGCAAGGACGGCAAGCCGTTCCTGACCAAGGAACCCAAGCTGCTGCTCAACGACAACAACGCCGGCAAGCCCGAAGGCATTCACCTGATGATCGGGCGCCGTCCGAACGCCGCGTTCGGCAACTCGACCGGCGACCGGCAGATGCTCGAGTACACGAAGGCCGGCGACGGCGCGCGGCTGTCGATGCTCGTGCTGCACGACGACGCGAAGCGCGAGTACGCGTACGGTCCCGCGCAGGGGCTGCGCGACACGAAGGTCGGCACGTTCACGCAGGCGCTGTACGACGAGGCGAAGAAGCAAGGCTGGATCGTCATCAGCATGAAGGACGACTGGAAGAAGATCTTTGCGTTCGAGCCGTGATTGCATCGCGGCCCCCCGAGCAAGTGAAGGCGATCCAGTCTTTGACCTGCATGCTGGCGGTGCATGTGTCGAACCACTCGTTGACGCCGTGCCACTGACGATGCATTCATAGGCACGCTTGCAAGGCACGGTCGAGAAGGACGCGAGGTTCTCTTTCGATGACGCCTTGCATGTGGCCGCATCAAGGCCGAAGGTGCGCAGTTCGAGGACGGCTGCGTAGAGCCAATATCTAGGAGTCATTTCATGCGACTGCAGAAATGGTTGTTCGGAATTGCCGCCGGTATCGGTCTCGCGCTGGGCTTGGCGACGCCTGCGTTGGCGCAGGCACCGGCCAAGAAGCCCAACATCCTCGTGATCTGGGGCGACGACATCGGCGTCTTCAACATCAGCGCCTACAACATGGGCGTAATGGGGTACCGGACGCCGAACATCGACCGAATCGCGAAGGAGGGCGCGATCTTCACCGACGCCTACGCGCAGCAGAGCTGCACGGCCGGGCGCGCGTCATTCATCCTTGGCCAGCACCCGTTTCGCACGGGCCTGCTGACCATCGGCATGCCGGGGTCGCCGCAGGGCATTCCGGACTGGGCGCCGACCATCGCCGACCTGGTCAAGCAGCAGGGCTACGTGACCGGCCAGTTCGGCAAGAACCATCTGGGCGACCGGGACTCGCACCTGCCCACCGTGCACGGCTTCGACGAGTTCCTGGGCAACCTCTACCACCTAAATGCCGAAGAGGAGCCCGAGACGTACTATTACCCGAAGGATCCCGAGTTCCGGAAGAAGTACGGCCCGCGCGGCGTGCTGCACACCTGGAGCGACGGCAAGGGCGGCCAGAAGATCGAGGACACGGGGGCGCTCACGCAGGCGCGGATGGAGACGGTCGACCAGGAGATCTTTGCGGCCGAGCAGAAGTTCGTGGCCGATGCGGCCAAGGGCGGCAAGCCCTTCTTCGTGTGGTTCAACACGACGCGCATGCACGTGTGGACGCACCTCAAGAAGTCCGCGCAGGGCCGCACGGGCATCGGACTCTATCCGGACGGCATGGTCGAGCACGACGACATGGTCGGCGCGGTGCTGAAGCAGTTGGACGACCTCGGCATCGCGGACAACACGATCGTCGTCTACGGCACCGACAACGGCGCCGAGACCGGCACCTGGCCCGACGGCGGCACGACGCCGTATCACGGCGAGAAAGGCACGACGTGGGAGGGCGGCTTCCGCGTGCCGATGCTCGTGCGCTGGCCGGGTGTGATCAAGCCGGGCACGATCGTCAACGAGATCTTCTCGCAGGAGGATTGGCTGCCGACGCTGCTCGCCGCTGCCGGCGAGCCGAACATCGTCGACAAGGTGAAGGCCGGCTACAGCGCCAACGGCCGGTCATTCAAGGCGCACCTCGACGGCTACAACTTCCTGCCTTACTTCAAGGGCGAGGCGAAGAAGGGCCCGCGCGAGGAGATCTTCTACTTCGGTCAAGGGGGCGAACTGAACGCCGTGCGCTGGAACGACTGGAAGGTCCACTTCGCCGTGACGAACGGCAATATCGCGACGGCAGTGCGTGAGGTGCCGGGCTGGCCTGTGATCGTGAACCTGCGCGCCGACCCATACGAAAAGGCGCCGCACGAATCGGGCCTGTACCTGCGCTGGTACGCGGACAACATCTGGCTGTTCGTGCCGGTGCAGCAGAAGCTCGGCGCGTTCCTGTCGACGCTCGCCGAGTACCCTTTCCAGCAGGGCAGCAGCCTCAATGCCGCGGGCATCAATTACGACTCGCTGAAAGCGATACAGGCGATGAAGCGATTGCAGCGGCTGGAGACGCTGGCGCCGCCGCGCAATTGACAAGGACCGCGATCGGCGCGTGGCAGTACGCGCGTCCGCGCGCGAGGTGCGGGTCGTGCGCGGGCGGAATGTCGCGGTCGGAAAGTGCTCGTCGAACGCGATGTTTTCCGGTTCTTGACCTTGTTCAAGAACGCGGTGACTGGCGTCGACTAGTGTGGAAATGTTTCCTCAAGTCGAGGTCGATGCCATGAAGTCCGAAGTTCGAATTCACGCTCGTAGCGATTGTCGCTGGTCGCGCATCGTGCTCGTCGCCGCGTGCGTGCTGGCGGCCGCGCCGTCCATGGCGGCCACCATCAATGGCCAGGTGCAGGGCGCCGGCGCGCCGATCGCCAACTCGACCGTGACATTGTGGGCGGCGGGCGCGGACGCACCGAAGCGGCTCGCGCAGGCACGTACCGGCGCGGACGGCCGCTTCGCGCTCGCAGCACCCGCTGCGGGCAAGGACGTGTCGCTGTACCTGACCGCGAAGGGCGGCACGCCTGCCGCGAACAAGGCGGGCGGCGACAACCCGGCCATCGCATTGCTGACCGTTCTCGGCGCGAAGGTTCCGGCCAAGGTCACGATCAACGAGATGACGACGGTCGCGTCCGTATGGACGCACAACCAGTTCGTCGACGGCACCGCGATCCGCGGCTTGCCGCTGCAACTCAAGATCGCGGCCGGCAACGTGCCGAGCTTCGTCGACCTAGCGACCGGCGGCTGGGGCGCGACGATCCAGGACCCGCTCAACAGCGGCCAGACGCCGACGATGGCGAATTTCGCCACGCTGGCCAACGTGCTGGCGGGCTGTGTCGCGCGCGTGCGCGCGGATGCGTGCATGACGCTCTTCGAGGCCGCCAAGGGGCCGACCGGCGCCACACCCACCGATACGCTGACGGCCGCGGAGGCGATCGTGCGCGCGCCGTGGTACCAGCCGCAGCGGCTGTTCGTGGCGCTGCAGGCGTTCTATCCGGTGCCGCCGGGCAGGACGATGCGCGCGGTGCCCTACATGCCCTACCTGCAGGTCGCGCCCAGCGCGTGGGTGCTGCCGCTCAAGTTCGACGGCGGCGGCTATCGCGCCGGCGGCAAGGCGATGTTCGATCGCGACGGCAACCTGTGGGTCGGCAACAACTTCACGATCGGCTGGCAGGCCAACGACGCGCTGTGGCAGGGCCACGCCACCAAGTTCGACCCCAACGGCAAGCCGCTGTCGCCGATCACGACCGGCTTCACGGGCGGCGGCATGGAAGGCGGCACGTTCGGTGCCGCCGTCGACTTGAAGGGCAACGTGTGGCTGTCGAGCTACGGCAGCAAGTCAATCACGGTGTTCAACCCGGACGGCAAGCCGCTGACGCCGCCCGAGGGCATCAACTTCGGCGGCCGCCTGGGGCTCATGCAGGGAATCATTACGGCGCCCAACGGCGACATGTGGGCGCTGGGCGTCTCCAAGCGCCAGCTGCTGCACTTTCCGAAGGGCGACTGGAACAATGGCCGCATCGTCTGCGAGGGCGACAGCGCGGAGCCGTGCAAGTCGTTCACCGCCCCGTTTCACCTCGCCATCGACCAGCAGGACCGTATCTGGGTGTCCGACAGCTCGTTCCACGTGATCCGCTTTCCGGCCGCCGACCCCGGCCAGGCCGTGAAGTTCGAGGTGCGCTCCAACAACAGCGGACTCAACATCGACAGCAGGGGCAACGTCTGGGTGACCAACCGCTTCGGCCCGGGACTGCTCGGCATGGCGCACATGGTCGACATGGCCGTGCATCTGAAAACCGGCGGCGTGCTCTCGGCGTCCGACTACCTGACCAAGACGATGTCGGAGCAGAAGGGCGGCAGCGGCAGCGTCACGGTGCTACGGCCCGACGGCACGCAGCTGCCGGGCTCCCCGTTCAAGGGGGGTGGGCTGCCGGGCCCGTGGGCCGTGGTCGTGGACGGCAACGACAACGTCTGGGTGTCCAACTTCGCGATGCCCGCGAGCCCGATCGTCCAGCTGTGCGGCGTGCGCACCGAGCATTGTCCGCCCGGCTTCAAGACGGGCGACCAGATCTCGCCGCCCGGAGGTTACGTCGGTGGCGGCCTCCAGTTGCAGACCGACATCGCCATCGGCCCCGCAGGCGACGTCTGGGCGATGAACAACTGGCAGGACATCGACAGCTGCTATCCCGGCGCCATCGAGGCGCTGTCGACGCGCTGCGGCGGCCAGGGCGTGGTCGTGTTCTTCGGCATGGCCAAGCCGGTGCGGGCGCCGCAGATCGGGCCCGCGCAACCGTATTGAACCCGTGCGCATTTGCATGGCAATTCGTCACATCGTTTCGAACCAGGAAGGCACTCCATGACCTCGCTTCGCATGCTCTTCGCCATCGGCGCCACTGCCGCCGTCCTCGCAAGTTGCGGCGGCCAGCCGCAAACCTACGTGATGCAGGCGCCGGCGGCACCGCCGGAGACAGTGACGGTCCCGAAGGGCACGGCACTCGGCGGCGCGTCCGCGGGCGAGGCCACGGCGCTCGCGCAGATGGTCGCCGACTCCAATAACAACGTGATGGTCGCCTACGATCGCGTGAACGGCCAGATGAACAACCTGCAGGCGTCGGAAAACAAGGAATTGCAGACGTCCGAGCAGGCGCTGGCCAAGCTGGAGCAGCTGTCGAACCAGCAGGGTTCCGGCCAGATCACGCTCTTCTACGCCGAAGGCTCCGCGGCGCTCAACGCCGAGCAGAACCAGCGGCTGGTGAGCTTTCTCGACTACATTTCCCGCGACGCCCACGGCCGCAAGGTGATCATCGTGACGATCGGCAGCGCGTCGGCCGTCGGCAACCCGGCGTTCAACCGCAAGCTGTCCCTCGAGCGCGGACAGGCGCCGGTGCCCGTCATCGAGCAGTATCTCGTCAACATTCCACATCAGGTCTTCAAGGTCTCGGGCGTGGGCGCCATGTATGCGCCGAAGCGTGCAAGCGCGCAGGTGGACGCGCGCTACCAGAGCGTCCAGATCATCGCCGCGTACGACAAGGCGGACCTGCCCAACTAGACTGTGCGAGTGCGCGGCATTCCCGGCGGCACTCTTACGCCCACCACCTGAGCGAGCACGAACATGAAATCGAACCTGCAACTTCTGACGTCCACGATCGCGGCGGCCCTTGCACTCGCTGCGGCCGCACCCGCAGCGGCCGAGATGAGCGCCGAGGAACTCGCGAAGCTCGCGCAGAACCCGGTCGGCAACCTGATCAGCCTGCCGTTCCAGAACAACACCAACCTGAACTTCGGGCCGGAGAAGGGCACGCAGAACATCCTCAACATCCAGCCGGTGATTCCGGTCTCGATCAACGACGATTGGAACATCATCACCCGCACGATCGTGCCGGTGATCTGGAATCCGGCGCTCGGTCCCGGCATCGACAGCAAGGACGGCATCGGCGACACCGTGTTCACCGCGTTCCTGTCGCCGGCCAAGCCCGGGCACTGGATCTGGGGCGCCGGGCCGGTCATCCAGATCCCGACCAACAGCAGTTCGGAACTTGGCAACAAGAACTGGGGGATGGGCCCGTCGGTGGTCGTGCTGCATCTCGACCACGGCAGCCCGTGGGTGTACGGCGCGCTCGTCAACAACATCTGGTCGCTGTCCAGCAGCGGCGAGGGCGGCTCGTACAACAACGGGCTGATCCAGCCGTTCGTCAATTACAACTTCCCGGACGGCTTCTATCTGACCAGCGCGCCCATCATGACGGTGAACTGGAACGCGGACAGCAGCCAGCAGTGGACGGTGCCGGTCGGGGGCGGCGTCGGCAAGATCTTCCACTTCGGCAAGCTGCCGGTGAACACGCAGCTCTCCGCGTACTACAACGTGGTGAAGCCGGATTTCGGCGCGAACTGGCAGATCCGGGCGCAGGTGCAGCTGATGTTCCCGAAGTGATGCGACCGGATCGCGACACCCTGCTTCGCGTGTGAGAAGATTTCCGCGTGTGGTGGATCAGCTACCGAGGTGAAGGCAGGACGGGCGTCGAGAACATCGGCGTGTTCGAGGACGACGGCACGCCGCGGCCGAAGCATCCGTTGCTCTTGGACCCCGCCCCCGATGCGCAGCCGCTCAAGATCGCGCGCGGCTTCGCGCTCGTCGGCGACGACCTGTACATCGCCAACGCGTGGCACAAGGACAGCCACGTCGCGCGTTACCGACGCTGCGGCGACACGTTCCATTTCGTCGACGTCGTCGCCGCCACGCAGCATGTGCCGGCGATGGTGCATCCGTTCGACGTGGAGCTGGGCGACGATGGCCGGCTCTACGTGTCGTGCCAGGACACCAACACGGTGGTCGCGCTCCTTCCCGAAGCGCGCAAGCCGGTGCCCGTCGCCGCGCATCTGCGCAGGACGTTTCCGGGCGCCAGGTTCCTTCCCGGCACCCTCGTCGCGTCGAGCCGCGGCCGGCTTCCCGAAGTCGGCGACCATGCGCCGCCGGATGTGCCCGCGCCGCAGGGACTCAAAGTGGTGCTCGACGAGCGCGGCAAGCCGCGGCACTCGGTGCGCGGCATCGTCGTGCACCGCCGGCACCTGTACGTGGCGGACGAGGCGAGCGACGGCGTCAAGAACTTCGCGCTGCCGTCGGGACGGCTCGTCGCGCGGATCCGGAGCAGGAAGCTCCTGCGCCCCGTGCACCTCGTGCTGCAAGGCGAGACGCTCTTCATCGGGGCCGCCGGCACCGGGAGCATCCTTGCGTTCGACATCCCGGCGACGATGCCGCATGGCAAGCTCAAGCCCCGCGTGGTCATCGACGGCAAGCTCGACGCGCCGTCGGGCTTTGCCATCGGCCCCGACGGCGATTTCTACGTCGCGGAACGGTTGAAGCGGCGCATCCGGCGCTTCTCGGCCAAGGGCAAGAAGAAGGGGACCTTCATTGACGATTTGCCGGATATGCCCGAGTTTCTCGTGCACGTGCGCGATCCCGCCTGAATCAAGGGAGTGACCGTTGTGCCATGCTGTGGCGGGCTGGCGCGATTCCTCCGGTACGCTGCCGCTTCGCATCCTGCGCATTACGCATACGCACGCATCCTTGAGGACGAACGAAATGTCGAAAGTGAGACCCACCCTCGGAACCGACGGCGTAGCGCTGCCGATCCTGCCGCCCGAACGCGATGCGCGAGTGTGGGCGCGGCTGGTGCGCGTCATGTTCTACACGCCCGGCTTCCTCGCGCTGCTGCTGATCAAGACCGGCGAGCCGGCGGCTTCGGCATCACGGTGGAGCTGCTGATGCTGTCGAGCGCGGCCGCCGTCGTCGGCGGGCTCTTCATCGGCACGCAGTCGTCCGGGGAGGGCGCCGACCGTCGTCCAGGATCGGCACCTGGAGCGGCTCGCTGGTGCTCGAATTGCTCGCCGTCGTGCCGTTCCTGTGCGCGGTACCCGGCTCGTTCCACGAGCTGGCGCACAGCACGCTGCTGCACACGCTCGCACCGGGCGCGGTCGACGTATCGCTGGGCGCGTCGGAACTCCTGCCGGCGGTGGCGTCCTGCCGTTCATGCTCTACCAGCTGGCCGGGTTCGGCACCGTGCACTTCATCGTTCCGAAGCCCGTCAACTGGGCGATCAACATCGGCATCCTCGCGCCTGATCGTCGCCAGCTACGTCGCGTACCGCGAAGGCGCGTACACGCTGCGAACGCCGGTTCGCCGGCAGTGCTGGTCGTCGCGCATGGTCGCTGACGGTGCTCTACGGCGTGCTCAAGCTGCGCCGGATGCAGGCGGCCTACGACGAGCATTGCCCGCCGAAGGCGCCGAAGCAACCCACATGAGCGTCTTGCCCGGATCGCGTGCCGCAATCGCGCGCGCGTCGCACGTAGCGTCGCGCAGACGTCCTCGGCGCGATGCGGTTGCGCAGTGAAAGTGCGTCACTGATTCCCAAACGCCTACCGATGAAAGCCGAAACCATGAAAAACGCATTCGAAATGCATGCCGTGGCGCGCGGCATGTGCATCGCCGCGCTCGGTGTGGTCGTGATCCTTTCCGGCTGCGCGGCGCCCGCAGGCGGCGGCAGCGCCGCCAGCGGCGCGAGCACGACCGCCACGGTCGCGTCCGAAGCGACCCTCGCCAACGTGCGGCGCATCGGCTTTCTTGACCGAATACGCGAAGTTGCAGCCGGTATCGGGCGGCGGCGGCATGCTGTGCTGGCGCGATCCCGCCACGGACTGGAAGCAGTACAACAAGGTGATGTTCGAACGGATTCAGGTGTACCTGAAGCCTGGCGCGATGCAGATGCAACCCGTCGATCCGGCGGACCTCAAGATGCTGATCGACTACTTCCACGCGGATCTCGTGCAAGGCCATCGCTCCGGTGGCGCAGGTCGTCACGGCGCCGGGACCCGGCGTGCTGCGCGTGCGCCTCGCGCTCACCGATCTCATTCCGACCAACCAGATCGCGAGCCTCGCGGGCACGGCTGCGCCCTACGGGTTCGTCGCCGAGATCGGCTCGGGCGCGGCGACGGGCCGGCCGGTCGGCTCGACCCCCTATCTCGGCCAGACCGGGAATGCAGGCGCAGTTCCGGGACGGCGTCACCGGCAGGATCGTCGGCGAATGCGCCGACACCGAGATCGGGCTCAAGTACGCCGCAGACATGAACGCCGGGGCGGCGGGCGCGGCCGAGGCGTGGGTCTCCGGGTACATGGACTCGTTCACGCAGTGGACGTATGCGAAGAACGCGTTCGACAAGTGGTCCGCGGATTTCGCGAAGCGATTGGCGCAGTTGCGCAACGGCTGACGGGCGGAACAGGTCGACATCAGGGGCGGCGGAGCGGGGACGACAGGGCGGAGTAATGCATGCGCTTCATGCGGATCGGCGAGATCGCCCTGACTCTCGTCAGCGCAACCTCGCCGGACCGGCCCGTCGCGTACGCGTGCAGAAGGATGCGCAGTTCTCGGCGGCGTGAATTCGTCCTACAATCGAACGATTGATTCACGCGTTCGCCGCCGCGCGCCGAGAGCGGTCACTCGCTTCCCGAACCCTGCCATGAACATCCCGCCGACCTCCGCCTCGCTTCTGCTCGCCGTCCTCTCCATCGGCTCCGCGCACGCGCAAACGCAGCAGACCAAGCCGCCGATCTCCACGTACGGCATGGACGTCGGCACGCGCACGATGTCGATCCCGGGCATGCCGGCCGGCGGCATGGGGGCGATGGCCGGGATGCCCGGCATGCCCGCGGGCATGGGCGGCCCGCAGAAGGAACTCACGCTCGGCCTGCGCTCCACGCACAAGGCCTCGGGCCCGCCGGAAGCGCAGCACATGATTCCGCCGGGCATGGACATGGGACCCGCGCTGCCGCTCCTCGGCATGCCGCCCCCGCAACCCGGCCGCGCCGGACCCGACGAAGAGCGTCCGCCCGAGAAGCCGAAGGCGCGCATGCTCGTCTACTGGGGCTGCGGCGACACGATTCGTCCCGGGCAGCCGAAGATCGCCGACACCGAGAAGATGTCGATGGCGGAGTTCGGGCAGACCATGGCGGGCCGTTCGCCGCCCGACCGCTGGAGCGCCACGCGCAACGCGCAGCTCGTCTGGCCGAACGAGCGCGAGAAGAAGCAGGTACCCGCCAATGCGAGCCTGCGCGGCGACCAGCTCGTGCGCGGCAGCGCGACGCCCGACATCAAGTTCGCGATCGGGGACCGGCAAGACTTCATGCCGCCGCTCGAGATTTCGGCGAGTGGCCCCGTGAGCGGACCCACGCCGCTGTCGTGGGCCACGATTCCCACCGCGCAGGGCTATTTCATGCAGGCGATGGGCTTCCGGCAGAACGGCAACGAGATGATCCTCTGGACGTCCAGCGAATTGCAGGACACGGGCTGGGGCCTCATGAACTACCTGCCCAACGACTTCGTGCGCAAGATGATCGGCGACAAGGTGGTGCTGCCGGCATCCGCGACGTCGTGCACGATCCCGAAGGGCATCTTCGAAGGCGTGGAAGGCGCGATGGTCAACGGCATCGCGTACGGCGAGGAACTCAACCTCGCGCAGCCGCCGCGACCCGCGGACCCGAAGATCGCGTGGGAGCCGATCTGGGCGGTGAAGGTGCGCGTCAAGTCGACGGGCATGACGCCGCTCGGCATGGAGGACGCGGGCGAACGGCGCGGCGCACGGCGCGGGGGCGAGCGCCCGCCGCAGGGCGGGATGATGCCCTCGGCGCCGCCGGAAGAGGCGAAGGCGCCCACGCCGATGGATGGCGCGGCCGACACCGTCAACAAGCTGCGGAAGCTCCTGCCGTTCTAGCGGCTCACCTGCGCGACGAACCTCCCCTGAAACACGCAGCGCGCGTTCCCGCGCCTGGGTGCGAAGGTGAACGCGCCGTCGCTCAGCGGACCGGCGATGCGGTCGCCAGCATCGAGCGCCGGCGTTCGGGCGTCGCGGCGGGCGGGACGACCTCCGCCACGACGACATAGCGCAGCGGCCCGCCCGGATCGAACGCATCGAACGGGTAGCACGTGACGAGCGTCAATGTCGGCGTCGCCGCGTCGCGCGGCAGGTTGAGCGTGCGATGGTCGGCGACGTACGACGTGAGGACGCGAAACCGCTTCGCGGCGCCGTCCGGCCGCTCGACGACGATCTCGTCGCCCGTCGCGACATCCTTCAGGAACCGGAAGTGCGTGTCGCGGTGCGCGGTGATCACCGCGTTGCCGGTGTCGCCCGGCTGCGCCGAGCCGTCGAGGTGGCCCGGCCCGAACGCGAGCGTGCGCCCCGATGCGCCCGCCAGCACCAGCACGTCGGCGCCGTGTCCGGGCGCCGTGAGGCGCGCGACCGGGTGCGTATCGGCCCATGGCCAGGGTTTCGCCGGCAGGCCCGTCGTGCGCGTGCGGTCCCACGCACGATGCAGCAGCACCTGGGCGACCTGCGCCTTCGCGAGGATGTACGCGCCCTGGCCGAAGGCGGCGAGGCCGGTGGCGGCAAGGACGACGAGCGCGGCGACGGCCAGCGGGCGCGTTCGCCGCTGCCGCCCCGGCGTCGCGGCGTCGTTCGCGCGCGCGGTCCGCGCAGCGCCGATCGCGGTACCGGCGGAGATCGTCGCGATCTTCGCGGCTTCGCCTGCCATCGTCCGCTCCGTCGTTCGCAATGAGCATGCATGCATCGCACCACCGATCGGGGAAGACTCGTCCGCGGTGAACCGGAACGCGATGCCGGGCGGCGACGCCCGCATCCAGTTGCGTGCCGGGCCCATGCCGCGGACGAAAGGTCCTCCCCGATCGGCGGTGCTGTACGTTGCCTGCATTCCTGTCATGAGATCGCTTTTCGTGCACGCTGCGCCTGACGCGGCGCGTTGGGTTCCCGGTTGCAATGCCGGCCGCAAAAGGCGCGCCGCCGCATTCGCGTCATCCACCGGACCCACGGACGCCTTTTGCGGACGTTCACTACAGCGCCCGTTCCATGCAGCAGCCGGCCGACGACAACTTCGCGGTCGGCGCGTTCATGCCGGGCTTCGCGAGCGACGACAGCAACAGGTACCAGGTGCCGGTGCTGTTGCCGTTCACATAGACGACGAGGTCGGGCCGGCCGTCGCGGTCGAGGTCGCCCGCGTACTCCACTTCGCTGTCCCAGCCGAAGCCGTCGAGCAGGTACTCGTACCTGACACCCTTCACGTCGAGTACATAGTGCGCACCGGCGCGGCCCTTCATGCCGTTGTTGACGGTCAGCACGAACGGCGTGGCGCCCAGCGTCAGCGCGTACGCGCGGCCGTTGGCGGGCGACAGCGCGCGCCGGCGCAGCGGCACCTCGTTGACCGGCCCGGGCACGAGCGTCGTCCGCGGCAGGTTCACGTAGAAGAGCTGGCCGAGTGCGGATTGCAGCGTTGCGCTGTTCTCGGGTGTTGCGCGCTCGAGTTCGCGCAGGAACAATGGCCGGCCGTCCCGCGCGTCCGGAATCCGGTGCACGTACGAACCGGCGGCGTCCTTCACCAGCACGTACCAGTTCGCGTCCGGCATGTCGGCGAGCGGTGCCTCGAACGCGCCGATCGCGCCATCGTAATGGCCGGGCAGCAGCAGCAGGTTGCGCGGCGCAGGCTTGGCGACCCTGACCGGCTTCTCGGGCGGCCCGGCGTGGACTTCGCTGGCTCCGCCGGCGCCGAGCGTGGCGACCACGGCGGCGACGGCGACCCACGCGCCTGCTTGCGCACGCATCCACAGCGCAAGCACCGCGGCGAGCAGCAGCCGCGAGACCTCCCAGCACGATCAGCAGACAGCGCAGGCGTCGCCGTGCGCGGCAGCCGGTCGAAGCCGGTAAGCCCATCGGGAATGTTGCCGGGCAGCGCGGTTTTGGAAGCCGCGATCCCGGCCGGCCGCGTCGGCGTCACGTCGACGGCCACGAGGCTCGTGAACTTGCTGACGAGGTGATGGGTGAGCGCGACGTCGAGGACCGCGGCGCGGATCTCGCCCTCCGGCGCGCCCTTGCGGCCCGCGTCCATCAGCGCGTCGATCTTCGCCCGTGCCCACAGCACGCCCACGCCCGGCTCGTTCGCCGTCGCGCCGACGGGCAGCACCGTGCCCCATGTCGTGCCTGCGCGCTGTCCCGACACCGCGACCGTGCCGTCGCCCGCGTTGGCGTTGAACTGCGCGGCGACGATCACCGGCTCGCCCGCATAGAGGTCCGGCACGACGCGCGGCCAGACGTCCGCGCCGGCCGGCCACACGACGGCGATGTCGGTCAGTGCGGGGCTTTCCAGCTTGCGGAAGAGGGCGGTCATCTTTTCCTTCACTTCGCGCACGTCGCCGATGAACGTGTAGGTGCCGCGGCCGAACTGCGCTGCACGGGTCATGAAGAACGCGTTGGGCGCGGGTCCGATGCCGACGGTGAACATCCGGCGGTCGCCGATGCGCTCGTGCACGAGCTTGAGGATCGCGTCCTCGTTGCCGACGGCGCCGTCGGTCAGGAACACGACCTGGCGCATCATCGTCGCCTCGCGCGGCCCGGCCAGCGCCAGCGCCAGCGCGGGCAGCATTTCCGTGCCGCCGCGGGCAGCGCAGGCCCGAGACGAACTGCCGCGCGCGCGCCAGCGTCTCGCGGTCGAGCGGCACCGGCGCGGGGTACAGCGCGTTGGCGATCGAGTTGAATTCGATGACGTTGAAGCGATCGCCGGGCTGCAGCCGGTCGAGCGCCAGCAGCAGCGCTTCGCGCGCCTGCGCGATCGACACGCCTTCCATCGAGCCCGACGTGTCGACGATGTAGGTGATTTCGCGCGGTGCCGTCCGCCCGGCCGCCGCGGCGGAGTTCGAGGGCGGCAGCGCCATCAGCAGCGCGTAGGTCTTGCCGCCTTTCGTCTCCGTGAAGAGTGCGGTGCCCGGGGCGGCGCCGACGTCCGGCGTCCACGTGATCTCGAAATCGCGCGCGGCCGGGATCGGGCCGTCGGCCAGCGTCATCCGATACCGGTGACCGACATCCTCGTCGACGTCGACGGCGTGGTACGTGCTGGAGAGCTTCGCGAGCGGAAAGCCGGCACGCAAGTCGACGCGGATGCGCACCGGATTCACGTAGCCCTCGTGGCGGTCGGCGACCGGCGGCGTGATCCGGTCGGCATCGAGCACCTGCTGCGTCGCCGGCGACCAGCCGATGCCGCCACCTGCGGATTCGACCGGAGTGCCGGGGATGTAGCGCGGCGTGATCGCCATGGGGAAGCGCAGCCGGAACGTGCCGTCGTCGTAGCGCAGCGTTTCCTGGTATTCGATGGTGACGACGATCTCCTCGTGCGGACCGATGTTCGCGACGCTCGTCGTGAACATGTTGGGTCGCTCCTGCTCGACGAGCGTCGTCTTGCGGCCTTCGCTCCTGGCGGCCTCGTAGGTGGCGCGTGCCTCGCCGCGTTCCTTGATGAGGCCCTCGATCGTGCGTTCGCCGACCTGCATCCGCAGGTGGTCGACCGCCGACTTCTCGGGCAGCGGGAACACGTAGACGCCTTCGCGCCATTCGGCGGTCGGGTTCACGAAGCGCTGGGCGACCGTCACCCGCGCGACCATGCCGCTCACGTCGATCGCGACGTCGGTGAAGAGCAGCGGCGTCGACGTGCGCGCGCCGCCGGCGTCCTTGAGGTACAGCGCGCCGGTATCGGCGTCGGCGGCCGGACCGGGAACCGCCGCCGCGGCGGCCGCGGCCATCCGCACCGGAGTTGCGTGCGCGGGCGTGTTCGCGATGAACACCGCGAGTCCGAGCACGATGCTCACGACCAGGCCCGCGACGAAACTCTCCACGAAAAAGCGGGCGAGTTCGCGCCACTCGCGGCGCAGGATGCCACTGCCGTTGATCCGTTCGACGTCTGCCATTGCGGTCTCGTTGTCCAGGAATCCGGTGTGCCGGCGGTGTCTGGGGTGGTTCCGGAGCCGCCCGCCAGCGACGCGTCCCCGATGGAGCCCATTTCACGCGCGCATTGCGGCGGCGTGCAGGATGGAAATCGGGCGATCCACATAGCAAATATGGCAAACCGGTGGCAATGCGCGCGACCGGAGCGGGCCCCGTGTTTGCCGGGCGCCACCGTCGCGCGCCATGCGGTATAGTCGGCGCCGCCATGAGACGCATCGCGATCGTCGAGGACGAGCCCGCCATCCGCGCCAACTACGCGGATGCGCTCAAGCGCCACGGTTACGAGGTGGCGACCTACGCCACCCGGCCGGACGCGCTGGCCGCGTTCCGCACCCGGCTCCCGGACCTCGCGCTGGTGGACATCGGGCTCGGTGACGACGTCGACGGGGGCTTCGCGTTGACGCGCGAGTTGCGCGCGCTGTCCGCGACCGTGCCGATCATCTTCCTGACCGCGCGCGACTCGGACTTCGACATCGTCGCGGGACTGCGGCTCGGCGCGGACGACTACCTGACCAAGGACGTGAGCCTGCCGCACCTCGCCGCGCGGATCTCGGCGCTGTTTCGGCGCAGCGAGCTGCTGGCGGCGCCGCCGGCGACCGAGGACATCGTCGAGCGCGGACCGTTGACGCTCGACGTGAAGCGACTGACCGCGCACTGGCAGGGCAAGCGCGTCGACCTCACGCTGACCGAGTTCTGGATGGTGCACGCCATGGCGCGGCATCCGGGCCACGTGAAGGACCGCGACGCGCTGATGCGCGACGCCAGCATCGTCGTCGACGACAGCACGATCACGTCGCACATCAAGCGCATCCGCCGCAAGTTCCAGGCGATCGACCCGGCGTTCGACCGCATCGCAACCGTCTACGGCATGGGCTATCGCTGGGGGGAATGAGCGAGGTGCGCGAGACCGAAGGTCGAGCGAAGGCCCGCCGGGCGCGTCACCGAGCGATTGACGGCGGCCGACGCGCCGGCGGTGCGCGTTGCAGGCCGGTCCAGTGAGGCCGCAATGAGCGAGGTGCGCGAGACCGAAGGTCGAGCGTTTCGGCGACGCTGTCTCGATGGACTCCGTCATTCCCGCGAAGGCGGGAATCCAGTGGCGTTTGCATCGACGGCGCCGGGTCCCAGCCCGTGCAGGGTCGACATCGCGGGAACATGAAGACCCCGCGCGTCGCCCTTTCGATCCGCGCCCAGCTGATGCTGGTGCTGACCGTCTTCCTCGTGCTGCCGTGGCTCGGCTACGAGTACGTGCGCGAGCTGGAGCGCGTGCTGCGCGATGCGCAGGAACGCACGCTCGCCGGCACGGCGCAGGCGGTGGCCACCGCGCTGCACGACCGGCCGCGACTCTTCGCGAATCCACCCGATCCCATTGCATCGTTCGCGCGCGAGCGCGCCGACGGTCGCACGGGATCGAATCCGTCGCTGCCCCCGTCCGCATCGCCCGAGATCGCGCAGATCATCGAGGGGCTGTCGCGAACGACGGCGCGCATCTGGGTGATCGACCGCGACGGGACCGTGCTTGCGCGCGCCGGGACGTTGCGGCCGCCCGCGCCGCAGGTGCCCGCGGAGTCCTGGTGGGGACGCATCGGTCGCGCGACGATCGGGCGCCTCTACCAACTCGTGCTCGCGCAGCCCGCCGACGATTTCAGCGACGACGCGGCCACCCAGGGCGCCCCGCGCGGCCGCGACGTCGAGGGCGCCCTCGCGGGCATCCTGACCACGGAGCGGCGGTCGACGTCGGATGGCAAGGCGGTGATCGTCAGTGCTGCGCATCCGGTGTGGGTCGGGCGACCAGGTGCGGGGCGTCGTCATCGTCGAGGAGACGGGCAACGCGGTGGTCGCCGAGCGCAACCGCGCATTCGAGCGCCTGTTCAACATCGTGCTGGCGGTGCTGCTGGTCGGCTCGCTGGCGCTGACCGCCTACGCGACATGGCTGTCGTCGCGCATCCGGCGGCTCCGCGACGACGCGGAGCGTGCGATCGACGAGAACGGCCGGATCCGCGGCGCGCTGGCGAGTTCCAATGCCGGCGACGAGATCGGCGACCTGTCGCGCAGCTTCGGCAGCGTGCTCGCGCGCCTCGCCGAATATGCGAGCTATCAGGAGAAGATGGCAAGCCGCCTGTCGCACGAGCTGCGCACGCCGATCGCCGTCGTGCGCTCGTCGATCGACAACCTGAAGGCCGCGCCGCTGCCCGACGATGCCCGCATCTACATCACGCGCGCGCAGGAAGGCCTGACGCGCCTGACGCAGATCCTGACGCGCATGACCGAGGCGACGCGGCTCGAGCAGAGCCTCTCGGACGTCGACCGGGCGCCGTTCGACCTGGTGCCCGTGGTGACCGGGTGCGTCGAAGGCTTCCGGCTCGTCGCGGCCGAAGCGCGGATCGCGTTCCAGGTCCCCGCACAGGCAGTCGTCGTCGACGGCGCGCCGGAACTCGTCGCGCAGATGCTCGACAAGCTCCTCGCCAACGCGGTGGAGTTCGCGGCGGGTGGCGCGATCGACGTCACGCTGGCAGTCGCGGACCGCGAAGTGCGGCTGTCGGTGGCCAACGACGGGCCGCTGCTGCCGGAAGGCATGGCCGGCCGCCTGTTCGAGTCGATGGTGTCGGTGCGCGGCGGCGGCGAGTCGAGCACGCCGCACCTTGGGCTGGGGCTCTTCATCGTGCGCGTGATCGCGCAGTTTCACGGCGGCACCGCGCAGGCCGCGAACAAGTCCGACGGCAACGGCGTCATCGTCACCGTCACGCTGCCGCTGGCGCGGTGAATTCACAGACAATGACGCCCCCTCATTGTGTTGACCCTCATTGTCTGGCCGGTGTCCCCTCGGGAAAGTCACCTTTGCCCCGCTTGTTTCCTCGCCGGGGTATCGGCCTCGTGACCGTCCCGCAGGATCGGCGATAATCCGCGTCGGACTTCCCTTCGCGCCCGCCATGAGCCCGATCTCCTTCGCCCCGATCGTCCAGAACCCCGTGCTGGTGGCCGCCGTGCTGCTGACCGCGTCCAATCTCTTCATGACCTTCGCGTGGTACGGCCACCTGAAGCACCTGCAGAGCAGCCCGTGGTTGACGGCGGTGTTCGTTTCCTGGGGCATCGCGTTCTTCGAGTACCTGCTGCAGGTGCCCGCCAACCGGATCGGTTTCACGACGATGTCGCTCGCGCAGCTCAAGATCATGCAGGAAGTGATCACGCTGTCGGTGTTCGTCCCGTTCGCCGTCCTCTACATGGATGCGCCCCTCAAACTCGATTACCTGTGGGCAGGCCTCTGCCTGATGGGCGCCGTCTACTTCATCTTCCGCGGTTGAGCGCCCGTTGAACCTGCGTTTCACCCACATCTACTTCGCCTTCGCGGGCGCGTACCTGCTGTCGTACCTGTTCCGCACGGTCAACGCCGTCATTTCGCCCGAACTGACGCGCGATCTGTCGCTCAATCCGTCGTCGCTCGGTCTCCTCACGAGCGCGTATTTCATCGGGTTCGCCGCGATGCAGATCCCGGTGGGCATCCTGCTCGACCGCTTCGGGCCGCGCCGCGTCGAGCCGCTTTGCCTCGCGGTGGCCGCCGCCGGGGCGGCGCTCTTTGCCTTCTCGGAGACGCTGTCGGGGCTGGCCGTGGCGCGTGGCCTCATCGGTGCCGGCGTCGCCGCGTGCCTGATGGCCCCCCTGAAGGCGATCACCGCGTGGTATCCGCCCGAGCGGCACGCGTCCTACTCCGGCTGGATCATGGTGGCCGGCGGCGTCGGTGCGCTGGCCGCGAGCGTGCCGCTCGAGTTCGCGCTGCGCGTCACGCACTGGCGCATGGTCTTCATCGGCCTGTCCGTCGCCACGGTCGTCGCGGCGCTCGCGATCGCGTGGCGCGTACCCGACATCGACAAGCCGAGCGGCTCGGGCGGCCTTGCCGCGCAGTTCGCCGGCGTGCGACGCGTGTTCGTGCATCCGCGCTTCTGGTGGATCGCGCCGCTCGCCGGATTCGGCATGGGCGCGTTCATGGCGATCCAGGGCCTGTGGGCGGTGCCCTGGCTCATGGACGTCGAAGGCGACACCCGCGCGGCGGCCGCCAATCACCTGCTCGTGATGAACGCCGTGATCATGGCGGGCTACGTGGCGCTGGGCTTCCTCGGCACGCGGCTCGCGCAGCGCGGCGTCCACGCGCGCCACCTGTTCGCCATCGGTTTCGCGCTCAATTCGCTGGCACTCGCGTGCATCGTGCTGCGCGTGCCGGGCACGTACGCCTGGTGGTCGCTCATGGGACTCGGCGCATCGGTCAACGTGCTGGCCTTCACCGTGCTCAACGAAGGCTTCGGCCGCGAACTGGCGGCGCGCACCAACACGACGCTCAACCTGTTGATGTTCGCCGGTTCGTTCGCCACGCAGTGGGGCATCGGCGTCGCGGTCGACGTCGCGCGCGCGTGGTTCGGACTCGACACGGCGGGCGCGCTGCGCGCCGCGTTCGCGATCATCCTCGTCGGCAACGTGCTCACCTATGCGTGGTTCCTGCGGGGCTGGCGGCGCTTCGGTGTCTACGTCCCCGTCGCGGCCCCCGCCTGAACCCATGCACATCCACATCCTCGGCATCTGCGGCACGTTCATGGGCGGCATCGCCGCAATCGCGAAGGCCGCCGGCCACGTCGTCACCGGTTGCGACGCGAACGTCTATCCGCCGATGTCGACACAATTGCGCGCACTGGACATCGGCCTCACCGAGGGCTGGGACGCCGCGCAGCTGAAGGGCGTCGCGCGCGACGCCGACCTCTTCGTGATCGGCAACGTGGTGTCGCGCGGCAATCCGCTGATGGAAGCCATCCTCAACGCGGGCCGCCGCTACATCTCAGGGCCGCAATGGCTCTACGAACACGTGCTCGCCGACCGGTGGGTGCTGGCCGTTGCCGGCACGCACGGCAAGACGACGACCACCGCGATGCTCGCGTGGATCCTCGAGCATGCGGGGCTCGAGCCGGGCTTCCTGATCGGCGGCGCACCCGCCGATTTCCCGGTGTCGGCGCGGCTGACCGACAGCGCATTCTTCGTGATCGAGGCGGACGAGTACGACACGGCGTTCTTCGACAAGCGTTCGAAATTCGTCCACTACCGGCCGCGCACGGCGATCCTCAACAACCTCGAGTACGACCACGCCGACATCTTTCCCGACCTTGCGGCGATCGAGACGCAGTTCCATCACCTCGTGCGGATGATCCCCGGGCAGGGCCGCCTCGTCGTCAACGGCGGCGAGGCATCGCTTGCGCGCGTGCTCGCGCGCGGCTGCTGGAGCGAAGTGGAGCGCTTCGGCTTCGCCGAGGTGCCCGGCACGGGACCGGACTGGACGATCGCCGTCGACGGCACGATCCTGCTGGGCGGCGCGCCGCAGGGCACGCTCGCGTTCGGGCAGGCGGGGCGGCACAACCAGCAGAATGCGCTGGCGGCGCTCGCCGCCGCGCGCCATGTCGGCGTGCCGATTGCGCATGGCCTCGCCGCGCTCTCGAAATTCTCGGGCGTCAAGCGGCGCCTGGAGACGCGCGGCACCGTGCGCGGCATCACCGTCTACGACGACTTCGCGCACCATCCGACCGCCATCGCGACGACGCTCGATGGCTTGCGCCGCACCGTCGGCGCCGCGCGCATCCTCGCGGTACTCGAGCCGCGCTCGAACACGATGAAGCTGGGCGCGATGAAGGCCGCGCTGCCCGGAAGCCTCGCCATCGCCGACCGGGTCTACTGCTACGCGGCGAACCTGGGCTGGGATGCGGCCGCGGCGCTCGCGCCGCTCGCCGACCGCGCGCTCGTGCGCGACGACCTCGCGGCGCTGGTCGATGCGATCGTCGCCGATGCGCGTCCCGGCGACCATGTGCTCGTGATGAGCAACGGCGGCTTCGGCGGCATCCACGACAAATTGCTCGCGCGACTGGCCTGACTGGCGATGCGCGTCCACCCCTCACCCCAGCCCTCTCCCCGCAAGCGGGGAGAGGGAGGGATAGGGGGCGCGCGTGACGAAGGCCGACTTCGCCGGGCGAAGGCGTGTACGCGACGACGTCCGCCACTCACCCCAACCCTGTTCCACTCTTCGGGTGCGAAGGGGATGCACGGCGTTGGGTGCGGGGAGAGCCGACGGCGGTCGACTCCCTCTCCCCGCCACGCGGGGAGAGGGTTGGGGTGAGGGGCGAGGGCAATGAACGCAAGCGCGACGACGATCGTCTACCTGCACGGCTTTCGCTCGTCGCCGGCGAGCCGCAAGGCGGCGCAGCTGGTCGCCGCCGTCGCGGCGCTGCCCGCGGCGGTTCGACCGCAACTGTGGGTGCCCGAGCTGACGCACGATCCCGCCGCGGCGATCGCCGGGGTCGTCGCCTGGGTTGAACGCAACGCCGATCCGACGCGGCTCGCGTTCGTCGGCAGTTCGCTGGGCGGCTACTACGCCACGCATCTCGCCGAACGCTTCGCCGCCCGCGCGGTGCTGATCAATCCGGCCGTGCGCGCGTTCGACGACCTCGCGCCGTGGCTCGGCACGCAGACGAACCTCTACACCGGCGAGGCGTTCGAGGTGACGCACGCGCACTTCGACGAGCTCCGCGCGCTGCACGTGCCGCGCATCACGCGGCCGGACCGGTACTTCCTGCTGGTCGAGACGGGCGACGAGGTGCTCGACTATCGCGAGGCGGTGTCGCGCTACGCGGGCGCGTGGCAGTACGTGCGCGGCGGCGGCGACCACACGTTCACCGTCTTTGCCGAGCAACTCCCGGCGATCCTCCGGTTCGCGGGCGTGGGGGACGTGCCAGGCGCGGCCGGGCTGCCCCAGCACGCGGGCGCCCTCGGGGGGAGGCGGCGCGCAGCGCCGCTTCGGGAGGGCGTCCAATGACGGCGCGCGCATTCGACATCGCCGTCATCGGCGGCGGCCTCGTCGGCGCGGCGATCGCGTTCGGCCTGCGCGACGCGGGCGCGCGCCTCGCGCTGCTCGACGAAGGCGACGTCGCGCCGCGCGCCGCGCGCGGCAACTTCGGGCTGATCTGGGTGCAGGGCAAGGGCAGGGGACACTCGCCGTACGGCGCGTGGACGCAGCAGTCGGCGCGCGACTGGCCGCGGCTCGCCGCCGTGCTGCTCGAGGAAACGGGTATCGACGTCGCGCTGCGGCAGGCGGGTGGACTGCACGTGTGCCTCAGCCGCGAGGCATTGGATGCGCGCGCGCGCGTCCTCGCGTCGGTGCAGGCGCAGGCCGGCTTTCCTGCCTGCCCGATCGAAGTGCTCGACCGCGCCGGCGTCGCGGCGCGGTTGCCGCACGTCGGCCCGGACGTCGCCGGCGGCACGTTTTGCGCGCTCGACGGCGACTGCAATCCGCTGCGACTGCTGCGCGCACTCCACGCGGCCATCGCGCGCGCCGGCGGTGCCCTCCTCGCGGATCATGGCGTGCAGCGCATCGATGCCGACGGTGACGGCAGGGGCGACGGCTTCGCGCTGCGGACGAAGCAAGGCGTCGTGACGGCCCGGAAGATCGTGCTGGCGGCCGGTCTCGGCAATGCACACCTGGCGCCGATGGTCGGCATCGCGATGCCGGTCACGCCCAACAAGGGCCAGGTGCTCGTGCTCGAACGCGTCCAGCCGTTCCTGCCGTTTCCGCTCGAGACGCTGCGCCAGACCGACGACGGCACCGTGCTGGTCGGCGACGCGCAACAGGATGCCGGGTACGACGAAACGCTCGACCCCGCCGTGATGTCCGCGATGGCGGCGCGCGCCGCGCGCGTGTTCCCGTTGCTGCGCGACGTGCGCGTGAACCGCGCGTGGGCGGCGTTGCGCGTGATGTCGCCGGACGGGTATCCCATCTACGCGCAGTCGCGGGCGCATCCGAATGCCTTCGCGGTGACGTGCCACAGCGGCGTCACGCTGGCCGCCGCGCACGCGTTCGTGCTCGGTCCCGCGCTGCGCGAGGCCGTGTTGCCCACCGCATTCGACTGTTACTCGCCGGAGCGATTCGATGTTCGTGCGCCTGCCTGACCCGGAGGCCATCGCGGTCGCGATCATCGTCGACGGCGAACCCGTCACCGCACGGGCCGGCGATACGGTGGCGGCGGCGCTGCTCGCGGCCGGTCGCATGGCCGGGCGCACGACGCCGGTCAGCGGGGCACCGCGCGGGCCGTTCTGCATGATGGGCGTCTGCTTCGATTGTCTCGTGACCGTCGACGATCGCCCCAATCAGCAGGGTTGCATGATCGTCGTCGCGCCGGGCATGCGGATCGCGACACAGGTTGGCGCACGCGCGCTGTTCGTGCCCGACGACGCGCAGCCATGACGACGCTCGATGTCGCGGTCGTCGGCGCCGGCCCGGCCGGGCTCGCTGCCGCGACGCTGTGCGCCGAGCGCGGACTCTCGACGTCGCTGTACGACGAGCAGGCCGGACCCGGTGGACAGATGTACCGCGGCATCACGAACGCGCCACGTGCGCTGGCCGACGTCCTTGGCGACGACTACTGGGCGGGATCGAGGCTCGTCGCGTCGTTCAGGACCTCCGGCGCGCGTTACGTGCCGGCCGCCACGGTCTGGGCGATCGCGCGCGAGGACGATGGAACCTTCGCGCTGTCGGTGACCGCGGGTCCGCCACACGCACGCGGCACGACGAGCGTCCGCGCGCGTGCCGTGGTCCTCGCGACGGGCGCGCACGAGCGCCCGTTTCCGGTGCCCGGCTGGACGCTGCCCGGCGTGATCACCGCGGGCGGTGCGCAGATCCTGCTCAAGACCGCGGCCGTCGTGCCGGAAGGACGCACGATTCTCGCCGGAAGCGGGCCGCTGCTGTGGCTGCTCGCCTGGCAATACGCGCGCGCCGGTGTCGCGATCGCCGCGATGCTCGACACGACGCCGCGCGGTCGGCTCGCGCAGGCGCTGCCGCATGCCGCGGCATTCCTGAGTTCGCCGTACTTCGCGAAGGGCCGCGAACTCGTGCGCGCGGTACGCCGGCACACGCGCGTCGTCGAGTACGTCGCGTCGCTCGCGATCGAAGGCGAAGCGCACGCGACCGCCGTGCGCTTTCGCGCGCACGGGGTCGAGGCCACGCTGCCGGTCGACCAGGTGGTGCTGCATCAAGGGGTGATCCCCGACGTCAACCTGGCCCACGCGGCCGGCTGCGCGCTCGCGTGGAACGAAGCGCAGGCGTGCTTCGTCCCGGCCGTCGACGCCTGGGGCGGGACGAGTGTTCCGGGCCTGTACGTCGCCGGGGACGGAGCGGGCATTGCGGGCGCCGCCGCCGCGGTACCGCTCGGGCGGATCGCCGCGTTGGCGGCGATGAATGCCATCGGTCGCATCGACGGCGACGAACGCGCGCGGGCCGCGCTTGCGCATCGCCGCGAGCTTGCGCGCGCGCTGCGCGGGCGCGCGTTTCTCGACACGCTGTATCGGCCCGCCGATGCGATGCGCCTGCCCGAAGGCGACACGCTCGTCTGCCGGTGCGAGGAAGTCACCGCGGCGACCATCGTCGAACTCGCGCGCGCAGGGTGCGTCGGCCCGAACCAGATGAAGGCCTACACGCGCTGCGGCATGGGTCCGTGCCAGGGCCGCTTCTGCGGCGTCACCGTCACCGAGCTCATCGCGCGCGAGCAGCACCGGCCGCCGGCGGACGTCGGCCACTACCGGACCCGCTTCCCGGCCAAGCCGGTCACGCTCGCCGAGGTCGCGGCGGGCCCGACGTCGCCCGCGGCACTGCGCGCGGTCGTGCGCCCGCCGCATTGAGGGCACGCCGGGTCGCCCCTGCCGCTGGCCGTGCGGCCGTTCGTGACGACCTGTTTGGTGCAGTGCAATTGGATGACGCCAGGCGGCGGTGATGGGCCGCTTGGGTTGACAACCGTTCGCGTTGTGCTTTCATGTAGGCCAAAACAAGACGCTGGAACGCCATCGGCCGCCCGATCGATGTCGCGGTCCGAACCATCGAATACAGGAGGAATCACATGAACCACGGAATTCGCCGCGCGCTGTCCTGCGCGCTCGTCGTCGCATGCGCACTGGGCTTCGCCGCCACCACCGGCGCGCAGGCGCCCAAGGTCATCAAGATCTCGCACCAGTTCCCCGCGTCGAGCGGCAACGACGGCGATTTCCGCGACCAGATGGCACGGAAGTTCGCTGCCGAAGTCGAGAAGCGCACCAACGGCCAGCTCAAGATCGAGGTGTATCCGAACGGATCGCTGGTGAAGACGTTCAGCCAGTTCGGTGCGATCCGCAAGGGCACGCTCGACATGTCGGTGCTGCCGCTCGCGTACGGCGGTGGCGAGGTGCCCGAGATGAACCTGGGCCTCATGCCGGCGCTGGTCACGAGCTACGACCAGGGCCTGCGCTGGAAGACGGCGCCGATCGGCAAGGAGTTCGAGAAGATCCTCGACGACAAGGGCATCAAGATCCTCACGTGGGTCTGGCAGGCGGGCGGCATCGCGAGCAAGACCGACGCGATCGTCTCGCCCGACGACGCCAAGGGCAAGAAGGTGCGCGGCGGCAGCAAGGAAATGGACCTGATGATCAAGGGCGCGGGCGGCGCCGTCACCAACGTGCCGTCGAACGAGATCTACAACGCGATGTCCAGCGGCGTCCTCGACGCCGCGCTGACGTCGTCGACGTCGCTCATCAGCTTCCGGCTGTCCGAGAACGCGAAGTCCGTGACGACGGCGCGCAACAAGGCGATCTGGTTCATGCTGGAGCCGCTCGTGATCTCGAAGGAAACCGTGGTCGAAGCTCACCCCCGAGCAGCAGAAGGTCATGGTCGAGGTCGGCGCGTCGCTCGAGCAGTTCGCGAAGGAAGCGGCGATGGCCGACGACAAGGAGCTCGCGAACGTGTTCGCGAAGGCCGGCGCCAAGGTCGTCGACATGGACGAAGCTGCGTTCCTCAAGTGGCAGGCGATTGCGAAGGAGACGGCCTACAAGGACTTCGCGACCAACGTGAAGAACGGCCAGCAGCTCCTCGACATGGCGACTGTCGGTGAAATGAGCCGCATGGACGCAGCGGTCGTCGCGCTCGCCTGGCGCACCTCGACGCGACCGCCGGAGGCCCCTTGATGGCGGCCGGCACCCGGACCTCCAGGGCCGGGATGCCGGCACCGCCGCCCCGTCCGCGTGCGTGGCCGCGGTTCGTCCGCGCGCTCGAGTGGTTCAACACGATGACCGGCTACCTGTCGGGCATCGTGATCGTCGCGTGCAGCCTCGTGATCGTGTTCGAGGTGATCGTCCGCTACGTGTTCAAGTGGGCGACCGATTGGGAGATCGAGATGTGCGTGATCCTCCTCATCGTCGCCACGTTCATGAGCGCCGCGTACACGCAGTTGAAGCGCGGCCACGTGACGATCGAGGTGCTGGAGCACCTGCTGTCGAAGCGCGTGAACCGGGTGCGCTACCTCGTGGGCGACTCCCTGTCGCTGCTCTTCTGCGCCTTCGTCGCGGCCAATGCGTGGTACTTCTTCCATGAGGCGTGGAGCGACGGGCGCGTGAGCAACAGCGCGTGGGGTCCGAAGCTGTGGATCCCGTACCTGTTCATGGCGATCGGCATGACCTCGCTCGCGCTGCAGCAGCTCGTCCAGATCGTCGAGAGCCGGCGCAGCCACATCGCCGAGATCGAGGCGCAGCTCGAGGCGCAGGGCGCGCAGTGGCGGGAGTGATGACCACCGCGAACATCGGCCTCCTGTACGGCCTCGTCACGCTGGTACTGCTGTTTTCCGGGATGCCGATCGCGTTCGCGCTCGGCCTCTCGGCGCTCGGCTTCATGGCCGTGTTCATGCCGACGGCGAACCTGTGGTCGGTCGCCGAGACGATGTACGCCGAGCTCGACAACTTCACGCTGCTCACGATACCGCTGTTCGTGCTGATGGGGGCCGCCATCGGCAAGACGCGGGCCGGCGCGGACGTCTACGGCTCGCTCAACGCATGGCTGCACAAGGTCCCCGGCGGCCTGGGTCTCGCCAACGTGTTCGCGTGCTCGGTGTTCGCGGCGATGTGCGGGTCGAGTCCGGCGACCTGCTCGGCGATCGGGTCCTCGGGCATTCCGCAGCTCATCAAGCGCGGCTACTCCGAAGGACTCGCGGCCGGACTGATCGCGGCCGGCGGCACGCTCGGCATCCTGATCCCGCCGTCGCTGACGCTGATCCTCTACGGACTCGCATCCGAGCAGTCGATCGGGCGCCTGTTCATGGCCGGCTTCGGACCCGGGCTCATGCTGACGGTGCTGTTCGCCGCGTGGGTCGTGTTCAAGTACCGGCTGGAGCGCGCGGCGGCGCTCGAGGCGATGCGCGCAGGCGGCGGCCCGTCGGCGGCGATCCTGCAGGAAGAGCATTTCACGTGGCGCGACCGTTTCGAGTCGCTGCCGCGCTTCCTGCCGTTCCTCGTGCTGATCGCGGTCATCATGATCGCGATGTACGACGGCTGGGCCACGCCGTCGGAGGTCGCCGGCATCGGCGCCGCGGGCTCGATCATCCTCGTCGTCGTGCTGTACCGCTGCTACCGGATCGACGACCTCAAGGCGATCCTGTCCGGCACCGTGCGCGAGAGCACGATGATCATGATGATCATCGCGACGTCGTTCCTGTTCACGTACGTAATGAGTTACCTCGGCATCACGCAGGGCGCCGCGCAATGGCTGGTGTCGATGCACCTCGGCAAGTGGGAGTTCTTCGTCTGGATCAACGTATTCCTGGTGGTGCTGGGCTTCTTCCTGCCGCCGGTCGCGATCATCCTGATGGTGACGCCCATCATCCTGCCGTCGCTCAAGGCGCTCGGCATCGACCTCATCTGGTTCGGCATCATCATGACGATCCTGATGGAAATGGGGCTCATCCATCCGCCCGTCGGGCTCAACCTGTTCGTGATCCAGGGCATCGCGCCCGACCTGAAACTGCGCAACATCGTGTGGGGCACGATGCCCTTCATCGGGCTCATGGTGCTGGGCATCGTGCTGCTGTGCCTGTTTCCCGAAATCGCGCTCTGGCTGCCCGATCACGTCTACAAGGGCAAGTGATCCCGCAGCGACGCGCGGCGTATACTTTTTCCCATGTCCGCCACGCCCTCCGCCGAACAGCTCGTCGTCGCGATCAGCTCGCGCGCGCTGTTCGACTTCGAGGAGGAGAACAAGGTCTTCGAGACTGCCGACGACCGCTCGTACATGCGGCTGCAGCTGGAGCGCATCGAGCAGCCCGCCAAGCCGGGCGTCGCCTATCGGCTCGTGCGCAAGCTGGAGGCGTTCAACGCCGACGGCGTCAAGCGCGTCGACGTCGTGATCCTGTCGCGCAACGATCCGGTATCCGGCCTGCGCGTCTTCCGGTCGGTGAAGGGCGCGGGGCTGGCGATCGAGCGCGGCGTGTTCACGCGCGGCCGCGCGCCGTTCGGCTACCTCGAGGCGCTGAAGGCCAACCTGTTCCTGTCCGCCAACGACGACGACGTGCGCGCCGCACTCATCGCGGGATTCCCGGCCGCGCTGGTGTACACGCAGACGTCGCGCGAGGATCCGCATCCGGAAGAGGTGCGAATCGCCTTCGACGGCGACGCGGTGCTCTTCGCCGACGAGGCGGAGCGCGTCTATCAGGCGCAGGGCCTCGACGCGTTCCAGAAGCACGAGACCGATCACGCGTCGCGGCCGCTGCCGCCGGGACCCTTCAAGCCGTTGCTCGAGGCGCTGCACCGGCTGCAGCTCGCCGCGCGGACCGGCAATGTCGGGATGCGGCTGCGCACGGCCCTCGTGACCGCGCGGTCGAGCCCCGCGCACGAGCGCGCGATTCGCACGCTGATGGACTGGAACATCGAAGTGGACGAGGCGATGTTCCTGGGCGGCCTGCCCAAGGGCGAGTTCCTGCGCAAGTTCGAGCCCGACTTCTTCTTCGACGACCAGACGCGGCACGTGCGCTCGGCCTCGGAGCACGTGCCGTCGGGCCACGTGCCCCATGGCGTCGCGAATGAGTAGTGGCGCGCGCGCCACGAACGCAAGGGACATTGCGCCGCGTTCCGTGGTGTGGGTGACCGGCGCCGCGGACAGCGGCGCCGCTGTGCTTGCGGACGAGGTACGTGGCGACGGATTCGCGATAGAGGCCTGCGACGACGTGGCCGCCGCGGCGGCGATCGCCGATCTGCGGGTTCTCGACCTGAGCCGCGCGGCGGACGGCGATCGCGCGCGGGCGTGCTATGCCGCCGATCCCCGACCCACGCTGGTGGTCGTCGCGTCGCCCGCTGCGGAAGCCCTGGTCCTGGGCTACCTCCGGGAAGGCGACGAGATCGCCCGGGCCGATGCCGCGGCGACCTCGGTGCGCCTCAAGCTCGATCGCATCGCGCACCGTGCCCGGGAGTCCGCGGAGCTCGCGCTGCGGCGCCAGCACGTCGACCCGCTCACGGGCCTCCCCGACCACACGCGCTACCTGCGCGCGTTCGAGGACGGTTCGGCGCCGAAGCGGGCGGATGGCGCCGTGGGCCTGTTGCTGCTGGACCTCGACAACTTCAAGGCCGTCAACGAGCGCCACGGTCGCCAGGTCGGCGACTCGGTCATCGTCGAGGTGGCCGACCGTCTGCGTCGCGAGTCGTCCCCGGGGGATCGGATCTTCCGGCTGGAGCTGGAGGAATTCGTCGTGCTCTTCGCACGCGACACGCAGGATGACGCGCTCGTTGCCGCCGAGCGATTCCGGCGCGCGATCAGCGACGAACCGTTCGTGGCGGGCGAGGGCACTATCGTGGTCACGGCCAGCGCGGGGATGGCGTTCTTCGAACCGAAGGTGTGGCGATACGGTGTCATGCACCGCGCATTTCAGGCGATGATCATGGCCAAGATCATTGGACGCAATACGCTCGTTCGGCACGACGACGTCGCCACCCTGGCCGCATCGCGCGGGACATCGCTCGATCTTGCCGACATGACGGAAGTCGCCGACTCCGCCCGCTCGCGCCTCGCCAGCATGGCGGATGCGATGAGCCATCACCTGCTCGAGGAGGCGCAGCGCGAGGCCAACCAGGACGCGCTCACGCGCATCCACAATCGCCGCTACTTCGATGCGCGCATCGCGCGCGAAATGGACCTGTCACGGCGCCACGGCCAGCCGCTCACCGTCGCGCTGATCGACATCGACGATTTCCGGCTCGTGAACAACACGTACGGCCATCCGGCCGGCGACCTCGTGCTGCGCGGCTTCGCGGCGCTGGCGACGCGCAGCATCCGCGGCGTCGACTGGCTCGCGCGCTACGGCGGCGAGGAGTTCTGCCTCGTGATGCCGGCGACGCTGCCCGAGGGACTGCGGGTCGCCGAGCGGATTCGCGAGAACGCGGCGCAGGCACGCACGACGGTCATCGACGGCCGCACGATCGCCTATACGGTGACCATCGGCGTCGTCGAGTTCGACGCGAACCGAGATGCGGACCCGGTGCAGTTGCTGCATCGGGCGAGCAAGGCGGAACACGGCGCGAAGGAGGCCGGCAAGAACCGCGTCGCGGCGGGCTAAGGGAACGTCCGCAAAAGGCGTCCGTGGGGCCCGTGGATGACGTGAAGCCGGCGTTGCGCCTTTTGCGGCCGGCACTGCAACTGCGATGTCAGGCGGCCGCCTTGGGGCGGCCCGGCGTCGGCCGCCGCAAAATGCCACGGAAAAACGAGTGTCGTGCGGCTGGCTGCGTGAGTGCCGTGCCGCTGCGTACGTGCGAGTCGTGCGTTGCGCCGAAGCGCGCGTTCAGGTCGACTGGCCCTTCTGGCGCACGAACGGCCCGAAGCACGTGTCGCGCCGCTCCTGCTGGCACATGAAGAAAATATCCCGCGTGTGATGGAACAGCACGTAGTGCGTGACCGTCGTGGGCGGCTTGGTGATCGTGCCGGCGCAGTCCTTCTTGCCGTTGTTCTTCACGGTCGTATCGGTCCAGCGGTAGAACCCGCCGGCCGACGGCTTGTCGGTGATCTCGTACGTCGACTCGGAGATCTCGGTCGCGCTCGTGACGCGTGTGGTGCCATCGCGCAGGAACACGTAGGTCTCGACGCAGTCGAGCTGCGGGATCGCGACCTTCCACGTGCCGAGCAGCGGGTGGTCGGCGGCGATGTCGGCCGCCGGTGCGGGCCCGGCGCACAGGATTGCGGCCGCCAGGAAGGGCAGTACGCGGAGAGGGCGGAACAGCGAGGACGGATGCGAGCGATTCATGGGCGATTACCGGTCATTGCGCGAAACGGTCATGGAAACAAAGCTATGCGGTTGGACCCTGGGCCCGCGCCGGAGGTTCAAGCATTCTGCTTAGGATAACGCTGTGGGAAGGGCGCCATCGGCCGATCTATTCTCGGCCCGCCGCACAACACTCGATTTTTCGTGGCACTTACCGGTGGCCGCCGCCGGGCCGCCCCAAGGCGGCCACCTGACTCCGCAGTTGAAGTTCCGGCCGCAAAAGGCGCGACGCCGACCTCTCATCATCCACAGGCCCCACGGACGCCTTTTGCGGACGTCGTCTAATCGAGGATACGCCCGTAGAACGGGTATTGCGGATCCGTATAGCCCGCGGTCGACGGATGGCCGGGCGCCACCAGCGAGTCGACGAGCGCCTCGTCCTCCGCGTGCCACGGCGTGCCGATCGCCTCGACGTATTCGCGCCATTGGTCGAGCGTGCGCGGACCGGCGATCACCGACGTGACGATCCGGTTCGCCCACAGCCAGGCGAGCGCGAACTGCATCGGCGTGCGACCCGTCTTCGCGGCATGCGCCTTCAGCGTCTGCGCGATCGCGAGCGACGCCTCGCGGAATTCCGTTTCCAGGATCCGCGCATCCTTGCGGCCGACCCGCGAGTCCGCGGGCACGACGCCCGGCGCGTACTTGCCGGTCATCACGCCGCGCGCGATCGGCGAGTAGGGGGCGACGCCGATGCCGTAGTGGTCGCATGCGGGCAGGATCTCGACTTCCGGCGTCCGGTTGAGCAGGTTGTAGTAGGGCTGGCAGACGACCGGCAGCGGCACGCCCTGCGCCTGGCACTCGCTCACCACTTCGGCGATGCGCCAGCCGCGATAGTTCGACACGCCGAAGTAGCGGATCCTGCCGCTCCGGATCAGGTCGCCGATGGCGCCGACCGTTTCCACGATGGGCGTCACGAGGTCGTCGCGGTGCAGGTAATAGATGTCGATGTAGTCGGTGCCAAGGCGCGCGAGGCTGTCGTCGCACGCCTGCAGCACCCAGCGGCGCGACAGCCCGCCGTCGTGCGGCCGCCGGGTCACCGCGTTGCCGACCTTGGTCGCGAGGATCCAGTGCCGCCGGTTGGCGGCGATCGCCGCGCCGACGATCCGCTCCGACTCGCTCTTCGCGTAGACGTCCGCGGTGTCGATGAAGTTGATGCCGGCCGCATGCGCGTGGTCGACGATCCGCCGTGCCTCCGCCGCGTCGGTCGTGTCGCCGAACGTCATCGTGCCCACGCACACCGGAGAAACCTCGAGTCCGCTCGCGCCCAGCCGCTGGTATTCCATGGTCGTCCTGTCGTTGATGTTCGCCGCGCTCCGGCCGTTCCGGCGCGGCGGGGTTACCGGCGGATGCGCTAGCCCTGCGTGGCGCGCCGCAGGCGTTCCACGTTCGGCGTCGGCAGCGCGCGCCGCAGCACGACCTCACCCAGCCACTCGGCCGCGCGCTGCGCGCGGGTGGCCACCGTCTCGGGCGGCATCTGCAGGTAGTCGTCGTTGTAGACGTCGAAGCTGTAGTCGCCGCGATAGCCGATCTCGTCCAGCTTCGTGATGAAGTCGGCGAGTCCGTCGCTGTGCGCGCCTTCGCCGGGAAACACGCGAAAGTGCGTCGCGGTGGACGTCTGGTCCTCGGGCGAGCGGAGCTCGTGCCACATGTAGTCGGAAAGCTGGACCAGGAACACCTGCTCCGGATCGATCGCGTCGAGGTCGTCCCGCGGCACGCCTGCGGCGAGCACGTCGAACGCGTCGATCGCGAGCCCGAGGTTCGGGCAGTCGGCGCGCAGCACGAGGTCGCCCGCGGCGACGAAGTCCTTCACCGTCCGGCTCCACGAGACCCCCTTGAACGCGATGCGGATGCCGAGCGGGATCGCCAGGATCGCCAGCGTGCGCAGGTCGCGGACGATCGCGTCGGGATCCGCGGCGGCGTGCGTCGACGTCGACGCCTCGACGATCAGCATCCGCCCGCCGATCGCGGCGCAGACCTCGAGCATCGACTTGGCGACGTCCACCTTGTAGGCGTGCAGGCGCGCATCGAGTCCCTCGAAATCGCGCAGCGCCTCCAGACCCGTCACGCGCAGGCCGCTCGCACGGACCGCGCGCGCACCGGCTTCGACGCCTGCCGGATGACCGACGACGTCGCCGGCCGCCACCATCACCTGCGCGAACCCGGCGCGACGCACGGCCGCGAGCTTGCTCTCGAGCGAGCCCGCGAGCGACGCCGTGTCCATCCCGAAGTCGTTGAAGATCATCTGCGTGTCGTGGAATCCGCGGGCTCGTCGTGCACGAGCTCGAACATCACGCTGCCCAGCGTCGGCTTGGTCAGCGCGCCGCGTTCGTTGGGCTGCACGCGCTCCGACGCGACGAACTCGATCCCGCGCGCCTCGAATGCGGCGACCGTCGACGGCACGTCGGGGGTGCCGAAGCCGATCCGCTGCAGGTGCTCGTCGGCGGGCGCGTACCGCGCAGGCTCGTCCGGCTCGATCAGCTGGAGGTAGAACGTGTGGCACGGGCTCTGCAGCAGCAGGCCACGGGGCATGATGCCGAAGCGCACCTTGTCCGGCAGCGACGTGAATCCGAAGATCTGCGAATAGAACTCCACCCAGTCCGCCGTGCGGTCGGCGCCGATGTACTGGACGATGCCGAAGAAGTGCAGGCCTTCCATGGCGGGCGGATGGGGATCGACCTTCGGAATGGCGCGGAAGTCGATGTCGTAGATCGAGAACTCCGTGTAGCGGTCGACGAAGTAGATGAGGCTCTCGCCGACGCCGTGGATGGCGGGGATGTTGAGTTCCATCGCCTTCGCGCGCACGGGAATCTCCCACGCGCCCAGTTCCAGCGCCCGGCGAAACGCGGCGTCGGCGTCGCGGACGCGGACGGCGAACGCGCTGATGATCGGCCGCTCGGACGGCTGCACCGTGCGCGGGACATCGGCGGGCTGCGCGTTCACGATGATGTTCATCGGACCCTGCCGGTAGAGTTCGACCTCGCGCGAACGATGCCGCGCGATCGGCCGGAATCCGATCGTTTCCAGCACGCCGCCCATCGCCTGCGGCTTCGACGTCGCGAATTCGATGAACTCGATGCCGTCGATGCCGAGCGGGTTCCGCGATTCGGGGACCGCTTCGCGGTCCAGGGGATTCGTCATGCCATTGCCTCGTGGTGAGTCTGCCAACGGAGGTGCCGACCCGCGTCGCGCAGCGCGATCGGCACCGTCGCGCCTCGCTGCGATCATAGCCTACCGCCCCGATCGGCAACCAGCGCCGGCGACGGCCCGGTGTCGCGTCGGGGCCGGCGTTCGGCGCGCTCGCGACGTCAGGGCAGCAGCAGCGAGCCCAACTCCATCGCGGCGTCGTGCAGCGGCCGGAAATAGCGCTCTGCCATCTCGGCGCGGCCAAGCAGCCGCCCCTGCAGGATCACGTTGATGCCGGCGACGTGGTGTCCGCCGGTATCGCGAACCGGCACCGCGAGCGTGCACAGGCGCGGTTCCATCAGTTGGCTCGCGAACGCGAAGCCCGAGTCGCGGACCGCCTGCAGCAATGGCTGCAGCGCCTCCTTCGAAGTGGGCGTGTGCTCGGTGTACGGGTAGAAGCGCACCCGCGCGAGGTAGTCCCGCAACGGCTCCTGCGGCAACTGGGCGAGCATCACGTGCCCGATCGACGTGCAGTAGGCCGGCAGGCGGCGTCCGACGTTGAGCGTGCTCGACATGATGCGCGAGGACGTCGAGCGCGACAGGTAGACGATCTCGTCGCCGTCCAGCGTCGCGAGCGAACACGCCTCGTGCAGCGAATCCCCGAGACGGTCGAGGATGGGCTGCGCGAGCACGGCGAGCGGGGATCCGGAGAGATAGCCGTGGCTGAACGACAGCACGCGCGGACGCAGGTAGTACCGGCGCGCGTCGTCGGCCGTGACGAAGCCGATCTTCGCGAGCGTATGCAGGCTGCGCCGCGCGGCGGCCCGCGGGATGCCCGTGCGGTGACTGATCTGCGCGATCGTCATCCGGCGCTTGGTTTCCGAGAGCGCCAGCATCACCGCCATGCCCCGGGCCAGCGCCGTGACGAAATCGGGGTCGTCGGCGTGGCGCGCGATCGCCTCCGCGATGAAGCCGTCGGGCTCCACGCGGATCGGCTGCGTCACGGCGCCGGGAATCGCGTCGGTGGAAGCGGTGGGTGGGGGGGTGTCCTGATGGGGAGAGTCGGACGGATCACGTGACATCGGGGGCCTTTCGAATAGGCGGCGGACGCGGAGCGGATAGCCGTAAATCGTACGCTTGGGGCGATTGTCGCCCAATGCATATCGGCATTGCCTCGATCGATGCCGGTTTTCTCGCGATTCGCACAAGGATATCGAGTATTTGGGCGTATGTCGCACACAATGCCGCCATGCGCCCTTGACGGGGTTTTGGGCAACTCCTATCGTTCAAGCATTCGCAGGGGTCGTCGGCCCCTCGATTGCCCGGATGCAAGCCCTCGTACAAGACGGGTCCATTCGTGCGCCGGCCGGGTCTTGCCCGGCGGCAGGGACGGCCCCACGCATGCGGGTCGAGGAGAGAGGTTCGCGGTGACCAAACGCTTGGCGCGCAACGGAGTCCGCACGGACTCGAATCGCGAGCGGGCGTTCGCCTTGGCGACGCGGGCGCGAAGCGGGTTCGGCGCGGCCGGCGCACACTTCGAGGCGAGGGCTGCGGTGTTCGCCGCAGCGGATGGATAGGAGAGATTGCCGTGAATGACCCCAAGCCGATCCTGCTGCACGGAAAGCCCGTCGGCAGCGGCGCGTTTCCGCTGATCTGCACGCCGCTCGTCGGCCGTACCCGGGACGCGGTGCTGGCCGAAGTGGACGCCGTGTTGCCGAAACAGCCCGACGTGCTCGAATGGCGCGTCGATTATTTCGAGGCGCTCGGGGACACCGCGCAGGTGATCGACACCGCGCGCGCGATCCGCGACCGCGTGGGATCGACTCCCGTGATGTTCACGCGGCGCTCGTCCCTCGAAGGCGGCGAGAACATCGCGCTCGCCGAAGCGCAGGTCGTGCAGCTGTACGGCGAGGTCTGCGCGAGCCGCCTCATCGACCTGATCGACTACGAGACGATCAACGCCGCCGAGGACTTCCGCCGCGTGCGCGCCGTGTCGCGCGAGCACGGCATCGCGCTGATCGGCTCGTACCACAACTTCCAGGCGACGCCGGACGCCGCGGCGCTCGCCGCCAAGTTCGCGCTCGCGCACCAGCTCGACGCCGACATCGCCAAGGTGGCGGTCATGCCCAAGGGACCGCCGGACGTGCTGACGCTGCTGGGCGCGACCTTCGAGGCGAGCCAGTCGCTGCCCATTCCGCTCATCAGCATGTCGATGGGCCCGTACGGTTCGCTGTCGCGCATGGTCGGTTTCGTCTACGGGTCCGCGCTGAGCTTCGCCGTCGGCAAGAGCAGCTCGGCGCCGGGGCAGGTGCCGATCGAGGACCTGCGCGCGGTGCTGGCCACGGTGCGCAAGACCGTGCTCGGCGGCTGATGCGTGTCCCATTGAGAGTTGCGGAAGTGCGTGACAGATACTCCGTCGTCCCCGCGAAAGCGGGGACCCAGCGTCGTTTGCCGAAAGCCGCCGGATTCCCGCTTTCGCGGGAACGACGGGAGATTTGCCAACGCTGTCACTCATTTCGGTAAAGATCAGCAAGACCCGGTAAGACACGACATACCACGACGCACACGGGCAACGCAGGTGCGCTGCCGCGTCAAGCGAACCGAACCAGGAGACCCGAAGCATGGCCACCGCCCCCGAAGTCAGGAAAGGCATCACGCCCGAGCAGCAGCAGGAGCTCGACGACGTGTTCGCGCGCGCGCAGCAAGGCCCTCGCGATCATCGAGACCTACGACCAGGCGCGCGTCGATCGCCTGTGCCAGGCGGTGGCGTGGGCGGTGGCGAACAAGCACACGTTCACGCGGCTGGTCGACATGGGCATCGAGGAGAGCGGACTGGGCGACGCGGTGAGCCGGATGGGCAAGCGGATGAAGATCCGGGGCGTGCTGCGCGACGCGCTGCGCCAGAAGAGCGTGGGCATCATCGAGGAGCAGCCCGAGAAGGGCATCGTCAAGTACGGCAAGCCCGCGGGCATCGTCGCGTGCATCGTGCCGACGACCAACCCGGACCTGACGCCGGCGGGCAACGCGATCTACGGGATCAAGGCGCGCGACGTGGTGATCTTCTCGCCGCATCCGCGTTCGAAGAAGACGTCGTTCGAGACCGTGCGCCTGATGCGCGAAGCGCTGGAGCGCGAGGGCGCGCCGGCCGACATCCTGCAGTGCCTGACCCGGGTGAACATCCCGATGTCGCAGGCGCTGATGGCGCGCGCCGACCTGATCGTCGCCACCGGCGGCCAGCCGATGGTCCGCGCCGCGTACAGCTCGGGCACGCCCGCGTACGGCGTGGGCGCCGGCAACTCGACGATGATCATCGACGAGACGGCGAACATCGAGGAAGCCGCGCGCAACACGCGGCTGTCCAAGACCTCCGACTTCGGCTCCGGCTGCTCGGCCGACGGCAACCTGATCATCGAGGCGTCGATCTTCGACCGCATGCTCGCGCAGCTGCAGGCCGAGGGCGGCTACCTCGCGTCCCCGCGAGGAAAAGGAAGATGCTGCGCAAGGCGATGTGGGACGACGAGCGCCACCGCACCGTCGACACCGTCGCGATCGCGCCGCAGCAGCTCGCGAAGGCCGCCGGCTTCACCATTCCGGCCGACCGCAAGTTCATCATCGTCCACGGCGACGGCATCGGGCAGCGAACACCACTTCTCCAGCGAGAAGCTGACCACGCTGCTCGCCGTCTACAAGTACCAGGGCTTCGACCAGGCGCTCGCCATGATGCGCGCCGTGTACGAGGTCGGCGGCAAGGGCCACTCCTGCGGCATCTACTCGTTCGACCCCGATCACATCCACCGGCTCGCGATGGCGGCGCCGGTCTCCCGGATCATGGTCCGCCAGCCGCAGTCGAAGGCCAACGCCGGCGCGTTCAACAACGGGATGCCGATGACCTCGAGCCTGGGCTGCGGCACGTGGGGCGGCAACATCATCTCCGAGAACGTGCACCTCAAGCACTACCTGAACACGACGTGGGTGTCGGTGCCGATCAAGGAGGACAAGCCGTCGGACGAGGAGCTGTTCGGCGCGTTCTACGACCCGGCGCTCGAAGCCGAGGTCGAGACGATCACGACCTGACGACGCAGCGCGCCTCGCCACGACACGCGACCCCACGGGAACGCCATGCCGACCAAATCACCGGAACAACTCATCGCCGACTGCGGCGCGTGGTGGGACACGTCGATCATCGACATCCACCCGGGCAAGATCGCCATCCGCGGCTACCCGATCGAGCAGCTGATCGGCAACGTCCGCTTCCCCGACATGATCTGGCTCATGCTGCGCGGCGAACTGCCGACGCGCGCGCAGGGCGACCTGCTGGAGGCGGCGATGGTGCCGGGGGTGGACCACGGCCCGCACGCGCCGTCGATCGCGATCGCGCAGATGGCGGTGTCGTGCGGCCTGCCGATGAACGGCGCGATGGCCTCCGCGATCAACGTGCTCGACGACGTCCACGGCGGCGCGGGCGAGCAGTGCATGGAGCTCTACCGCGAGATCGACGCGGCGGCCGGCCCGGACGGCGACCTCGTCGCGGCGGCCGAGCAAGGTCATTCGCGGCCGCATGGCCGCCGGCGACAAGATCGTGCCGGGCTTCGGCCACCGCTTCCATCCGATCGACCCGCGCACGGCGCCGCTCTTCGCGCTGGTCGCGAAGGCCAAGGCGGCCGGCGCCGTCAGCGGGCGCTGGGCGGCGATCGGCCATGCGGTCGAAGGCGCGCTGAAGGCGATCAAGGGCCGCCACATCCCGATGAACATCGACGGCATCACCGCCGTGATCTTCTGCGAGCTGGGTTTCGAGCCGGAGCTGGGGCGCGGCCTCTTCATCCTGTCGCGGTCCGTGGGCATCCTCGCGCACGCGTGGGAGCAGAAGCAGAAGGGCGTGCGGATCAAGGGACCGATGCCGAGGGAGATTCCCTATCGCTACTCCGGCCCGGCGCGGCGCGCCGTACCCGGGGCCGACGTGACGCACGCCGACGACTGACGCCGGGTGCAACGGGACAACGAGCGAACGACGACCTGCCGTGGCGATTGGCCGCGGCCGCAAGCAACGAAGGAGCAGCGAATCATGAAGGACCTGATCTCGAACCAGCTGGTCAAGTATCTCGAAGCGCGCGGCGTCGAGCACATCTTCGGCCTGTGCGGCCACACGAACATCGCGGTGCTCGCCGCGCTGTCGAAGAGCAGGAAGATCAAGTTCGTCAACACGCGGCACGAGCAGATCGCCGCGCACGCGGCCGACGGCTACGCGCGGGCGACGAAGAAGACCGCCGTCCTGCTGTCGCACCTGTCGCCCGGACTCACCAACGCCGCGACCGGCGTGGCCAACGCGTCGCTCGACTCGATTCCGATGGTCGTGATCGCCGGCGACGTGCCGACGCACTACTTCGGCAAGCATCCGCACCAGGAAGTGAACCTGCACGCGGACGCCTCGCAATCCGAGATCTACCGGCCGTTCTGCAAGCGCGTGTGGCGCGTCGACTCGCCGCATCTCTTTCCCGAGATCATCGAGAAGGCGTTCGCGCTGGCCGAGAGCGGCCGCCCGGGCCCGGTGCTGGTCGACGTGCCGATGGACATCTTCAGCAAGGAGATCGACGTCGCGCTGTGGAAGCAGGTACAGCGCAACGCGCGATCCGTGCGGAAGCCATCGCTCGACGACGAGACCGCCGAGAAGATCGTCCGGGAACTGCTCGCCGCGAAGACGCCGTTGCTCTACGTCGGCGGCGGCATCCTGCTGGCGGACGCCGCGGAGGAGATGCGCGAATTCGCCGAGCACCTGTCGCTGCCGGTCGCGCACACGCTGATGGGCAAGGGCGCGCTGCCCGACGACCATCCGCTGATCCTCGGCATGACCGGGTTCTGGGGCACCAAGTTCATCAACGACAAGTGCAAGGGCGCCGACTGGATCCTGGGCCTCGGCACGCGCTTCTCCGAAGCCGACTGCAGCTCGTGGGAGAGCGAGTTCACGTTCAACTTCCCGCCGACGAAGCTCATCCAGATCGACATCGACCCGTCCGAGATCGGCCGCAACTACCCGGTGGCGATCGGCGCCGTGGCGGACCTGAAGCAGGCGCTGAAGGTGCTGAACCGCGTCGCGCGCAAGGTCGCGCCGAAGGGCGTCCAGCGCGCCAGGCTGCTGGCCGAGATGGAGAAGAACCGCAAGGCATTCGTCGCCGGCAACCGGAAGGCGATGGAGTCCGACGCGTGGCCGATGCGGCCGGAGCGCATCCTCGCCGACTTGCGCGCCGCGCTGCCGCGCGACTCGATCCTGTGCACCGACGTGGGCTGGAACAAGAACGGCATGGCGCAGCAGTACCCGATCTACACGCCGGGCAGCGTCTTCACGCCGGGCGGCTTCGCGACGATGGGCTTCGGCTCGCCGGCGGCGCATCGGCGCCAAGATCGCGCTGCCGGACAAGGTCGTGGTCGCGCTGATCGGCGACGGCGGCTTCGGGCAGAACCCGGCGGCGCTCGCCACGGCGTTCGAAGAGCGATGTCGCGGTCATCTGGGTGATCATGAACAACCACGCGTTCGGCACCATCGCCGGCCTCGAGGCGGCGCACTACGGCACGACGTTCGGCACGGTGTTCGAGAAGAACGGCAAGTCGTGGTCGCCCGACTTCGCGGCGATCGCGCGCGCGTACGGCGTCGACGGCATCAAGGTCGAGTCGGCGGCCGAATTCAAGCCGGCGCTCGCGAAGGCGATCAAGTCCGGGCGACCCTGCGTCATCGACGTGTTCATGAAGAACGAACCGGTGCCCACGGCGGGTCACTGGAACATCATGGACATCTATTCGCCGGGCAAGAAGGTGCACCACGTCGGCACCGGCACGGTCGCGGCGGATTGAACGCCGGAACGCCAATAGCGGAGGCACTGCGATGAAACACGACTATTCGCTCGCGCACCTGACCGTGCTGTCGCTGACGCCGCCGCAGATGGTCGACGTCGCGGCGCGCACCGGCTATCGCTATGTGGGCCTGCGCATGACGCGCGTCACGCCGGACGAGGTGCTCTACGACCTCGCGCGCGACAAGGCGCTGATGCGGGAGACCCGCGCCCGGCTCGCCGCCACCGGCGTCGGCGTCCACGACGTCGAGCTGTTCCGCATGGACCCGAAGCTCGGGCCCGACGACTTCATCGCCGGAGCTCGAAGCCACCGCCGAGCTCGGCGCGCACCACATCATCGCGCAGTTGCCCGATCCCGACCGCGAGCGCGCGATCGCGCGCTTCGCCCGGCTGTGCGACCTCGCGAAGCCGCTCGGCATCTTCGTGAGCCTCGAGTTTCCGCACTGGACCGAGACCGGCAACCTCGCCGCCGCGGCGCAGGTCGTGCGGGCGGTGAACCGGACCAACGCCGGCATCCTCGTCGACATGCTGCACTTCGGGCGCTCCGACTCGACCCTCGAGGAGCTCGCGAAGCTGCCGCGCGAGTGGTTCCGCTTCGCGCACGTCTGCGACGCGGCGAAGGAGGTGCCGCCCACGATGGCCGGCATCATCCACACGGCGCGCGACGAGCGGCAATTTCCCGGCGAAGGCGGCATCGACGTCCGGGGCATCCTGGCCTGCCTGCCGCAGGACATTCCGTACGCGCTGGAGATTCCGCGCGTCGCGCTGACCAAGGCGGTCGGGCCGGAGGAAGTCGCGCGGCTCGCACTGCTGGTCTCGCGCAGCCACCTCGACGTCGGTGCGGACGCGCAGGCGCCCGTGGTCCACCACAAAACCGCGGCGTGACCGCAGGCGCCCACCGAGAACGCAATGATCAGCGGCAAGACCACGCTCATCGGCCACATCGGCTACCCGACGGAGTCGTTCAAGGCGCCGCTGATCTACAACCCGTGGTTCGAGCGGAACGGGATCGACGCCGTCGTCGTGCCGATGGGATGCAAGGCCGAGGACTACGCGGCGTTCCTGCGGCCGTTCTTCCGGCTCACGAACGTGCGCGGCGCGCTGATCACGATGCCGCACAAGGTCTCGACCGTCGCGCTGCTCGACGAGGTGAGCACGGCGGTCCGAGATCGCCGGCTCGTGCAACGCGATCCTCAAGCGTCCCGACGGCACGCTGCTGGGCGACATGTTCGACGGCGCCGGCTTCGCGCGCGGCGTGAAGCGCAAGGGCCTGCGGCTCGAGGGCGCGACGTGTCTCGTCGTCGGAACCGGCGGCGTCGGTTCCGCGATCGCCGCATCGCTGGCCGCGGAAGGCGTGCGGTCGATTTCGCTGCTCGACGTCAATGCGGCGTCGGCCGAGGGCCTGGCGAGCCGGCTGCGGCGGCACTATCCGGCGCTCGAGGTCCGCATGGCGTCGAACGACCCGGCCGGCTACGACCTCGTGGCCAATGGCACGCCGCTCGGCATGAAGCCGGGCGACCCGCTGCCGATCGACGTCGACGCGGCTCGCGGCGTCGACGTTCGTCGGCGAGGTGGTGATGAAGACCGAGATCACGCCGCTGCTCGAGGCGGCGCGCGCCCGCGGCTGCCGCTACCAGGTCGGCACCGACATGCTGTTCGAGATGATCCCCGCCTACCTCGAATTCTTCGGGTTCGGCACCGCGACGCCCGACGACCTGCGCGCGGTCGCGCAGGTCTCGTACTGACCGCTCCCGCCCGCCGAACCGACGTGACGTCCGCCATGCTGCGCCGCATCAATCCCATGCATTGCCGCGAATTGACGGGTCTGTTAAATTTTGCTTGCGATCCTGTCAATTTCGAGTCGTCCATGGCCACCCAGGTTGCGTCGGACCGCAGCATCGCGATGCGCAAGCCGAAGGCGCCGGAGGCCAATCGCGCGCGGATTCTCGCGGCCGCCATCGCCGAGTTCGCGTCGCGCGGATTCAAGGGCGCGAGCATGGACGCCATCGCGGCGCGCACGAACACCACCCGCGCGCTGATCAACTACTACTTCGGCAGCAAGGAGAAGCTCTACCTGGCCGTGCTCGAGCGCGTGTACGGCGAGATCCGCGACGCGGAGCGCGAACTCGACCTCGACCACCTGCCGCCGGTGGAGGCGATCCGCCGCATCGTCGAGTTCACGTACAACTACTACGTCGAGCACGAGTACTTCGTGCGGCATCGTGGTCGCGGAGAACCAGGCCAAGGGGCGGCACATGAAGCGGTTCCCGGCGCTGCGCACCGTCAACCGCCCGATCGTCGACATGCTCGGCGCCGTGATCGCGCGCGGGCAGGCCGACGGCACGTTCCGCAACGACGTCGACCCGATCGACGTCCACATGGCGATCGCGGCGCTGGGAATGTTCAACGTCACCAATCAGTACACCTTCGGCGCCCTCTTCCAGAGGGACATGGGCGCGAAGGGCGATGTGCCCGAGCGCCGCAGGATGGTGGCCGACATGGTCCTGAGCTGGCTTCAGGCTCGAGACCGTTCGCTGCAGCCGGTAGTCGCGTTTTTCATCACAGGAGGAAACCATGCCATTCAAGATCGATCGTCGTTCCGTGCTCAAGGCAGGCGCCGCGCTTGCCGCATCGCAGGTCGTGCCCGCCTGGGCGCAGGACAAGCCCAAGCTCCGCTTCGCCGCCGTGTTCTCCGACAAGGACATCCGCGCGGACATGATCGAAGGTGTTCGCGAAGGAGATCGAGGCCGACTACACGGTCGAGACCGTTCCTACGGCGGCACGCTGTTCAAGCAGGGGACGGAACTGGTCGCGCTGCAGCGCGACAACCTGGAGATGGGCAACATCGCGCCGCAGGACATCTCCAAGCAGGTGCCCGCCTGGTCGATCCTGACGTCGGCGTACCTGTTCCGCGATGCCAACCACCTGAACGCGTTCTTCGCGAGCGATCTCGGCGCGCAGATGAAGAAGCAGGTCGAGGACCAGCTGAAGGTGAAGATCCTCGGGCCGACGTTCTTCGGCACGCGGCAGGTCGGCCTGAAGCCGAAGAAGAAGATCACGACGCCCGCCGACATGGCCGGCATCAAGCTGCGGATGCCGCCGGGCGACGCGTGGCAGCTCCTCGGCCGCTCGATCGGCGCGAACCCGACGCCGATGGCCTACGCGGAGACCTACACGGGCCTGCAGACCGGCGCGATCGACGGTCAGGACAATCCGCTGCCGAACGTGCAGAACATGAAGTTCTACGAAGTGATGTCGCAGATCGTGCTGACGTCGCACCTCATCGGCTTCGACCTGCTCACGGTGAACCTGAAGACGTGGAACGGCATGTCGCCGGCCAAGCAGAAGGCGTTCCAGGCCGCGGCGGACAAGGCCATCGCCTGGAGCACGGCGGAGCACCTGAAGCGCGAAGCCGAGCTCGCCGACGGCTTCAAGAAGCAGGGGCTCGACGTCTACGCGCCGGACGTCAACGCGTTCCGCACGTACGCGCAGAAGATCTACCTCGCGTCGGACGAGGCGAAGGCCTGGCCGCCGGGCATGCTCGACAAGATCGCCGCGGTCAAGTAGATCGGCGGCGCGCCGCGGGCCGCGCACGGCGGCCCGTGGCGCCGCACGCGTGCACGGCCGCGCCGCACCGGCGACGGCCGGATCATCGAGGAAGGGGAGGGAGCTGCATGAATTCGATCGTGGGGAAGCCGTCGGCTGGATGCGGCGACGCGCCGAGAACGTCGTCGCCGGCCTGCTCGGCATCATGTTCGTCGCCTTCATCGTCCAGATCGTCTTCCGGTACTTCTTCAACTTCCCGATCGGCTGGTCGTCCGAGCTGTCCGTCATCATCTGGCTGTACATGGTGCTGCTGGGCTCCGCGTTCTGGCTGAAGGAGAGCGAGGAGATCCGCTTCGACCTCATCTCGGGCGCGCTTGGGCCCGCTGGGGCGGCGGGTGCGTCGGTCTCATCGTCGCGGTCGCGGCCGTCGTCCTGTTCGGCATGGCGCTGCCGGCCACGATCAAGTACGTCGCGTTCATGAAGGTCGAGAGCACGCTCCTACCTCAAGATCCGCCTCGACGTCCTGTACTCGGTCTACGTCGTCTTCGCGGTCGCGGTCATCGTCCGCTACGCTCTGGGCGATCGTGTGCCTGCTTCGCGGCGAGGCGCCGGAAGAGGCTGACATCACCAAGGCGAGCTCCGGACTATGAACCTGACCAGTCCCTTTCTCGCTTGCGCTCATCGCGATCGTCGGCTTGAGCCTGATCGGGCTGCCGCGTCGCCTACGCGATGATCGGCGGGTCCATCCTCTGGCTGTTCACTCTCCGGCCTCGACATGGGGACCGCGGCCGAGCAGTTGCTGAACGGCATGATGGCGAGCCAGCTGCTGCTCGCGATCCCGCTGTTCATCCTCGCCGCCGAGTTCATGAACACCGGCAGCATCATGGACAGGCTGCTGCACTTCTGCAATGCGATCGTCGGGCGCTTCCGCGGCGGGCTCGCGCAGGTCAACGTCGCTGCAGAGCGATCGATCTTCGCGAGCATGTCGGGCTCCGCGCTCGCCGATGCCGCGGCCTCGGGCAAGCTGATGCAGACGCTGATGACGCAAGGACGGCAAGTACCCGCCGGCGTTCGCCGCCGCGCTCACCTGCGTGTCGTCGGTCATCGGGCCGATCATCCCGCCGTCGATCCCGCTGGTGCTCTACGCGCTGATTTCGGACACGTCGGTCGGCTACCTCTTCCTGGGCGGCGTGGTTCCCGGCCTGCTGCTCGGCGCCGTCCAGAGCGGGCTGATCGCGGTCGTGGCCAAGCGCCGCAATTTCCCGGTCGAGAAGCCCGTGCCGCTGCGCGACCTGCCGCGCGTGACCTGGGAGGCGCTGCCGGCGCTGCTGATGCCGGTGATCCTGCTGGGCTGCCTGTACAGCGGCATCACCACGCCCACGGAGGCCGCCGCGGTCGCCGCCGCCTACGCGCTGCTCATCTCCGCGCTGCTCTACCGCAGCGTCGAGCCTGAAGGACATCTACCACTCGCTCGCGTCCAGCGCGCGCGTCACGGTGTCGATCGGCATGCTGATCGCGGGCGCGCTGGTGTTCAACTTCGTGATCACGTCGGAGAACATCCCGAAGACGCTGAGCGCGCTGCTGAAGGCCTACGAGCTCTCGCCGCTCGTGTTCCTGCTGGCCGTCAACATCCTGCTGCTGATCCTGGGCTGCTTCCTCGAAGGCACGACGATCATCCTCGTGATCCTGCCGGTGCTGCTGCCCACCGCGCAGGCGCTGGGCATCGACCTGGTGCACTTCGGCGTCATGTGCGTCGTCAACATCATGATCGGACTGGTCACGCCGCCGTATCGGGCTGCTGCTCTTCATGATGACCAAGATCGCCGAGCGTTCCGCTGCGCGACATGGTGCGCGAGGTGATGCCGTTCCTCTACGTGATGATCGGCGCGCTCGCGCTGATCACGCTCGTGCCGGACCTCGTGCTCTTGCTGCCGAGGCTGATGGGCTACAAGGGCTGACGCAGTTTCGCGTCCGCCGGACGCGACGCGGATCGCCCCCTTGGCTGCCAGCGTCCTGCCGAGCGGCGCGACCTGGCGTCGGGCATCGCGATGCGTGACCCGGGCCGCGACGTCGCTGCGTTGACCACCGGCGCCGTGGCGCGGTGCCGTGCCGCATCGCGAGCAGCGTCGCGCACCGCCCGGCCCCGTATAATCGCGCGTTCCCAAGGCAGCGGTCCCCGCAACGTGCGGGTCCGCCGCGTCCCCGACCCCACGCATACCAGGTTGTCATGAATGTCCTGTTCGAGGACGACGGCCAGCTGAAGGCCGGTGCCGTTCTCGCCGACAACGACGCGTCGTTGCAGGTCGAGGCGGTGTCCGGCAAGCGGCTGAAGATCAAGTCGGGCCACGTGCTGCTGCGCTTCGCCACGCCCGGTCCCGGCGAAGCGCTGGCCGATGCGCAGAAACTCGCCGCCGCGCTGGACCCGGTCTTCCTGTGGGAGGCCAGCGGCGAGGCCGAGTTCGGCTTCGACGAACTCGCGCGCGAGTACTACGGCAGCCAGCCGACGCCCGCGCAGTCGGCCTCGGTCGCGCTGCTGCTGCACGCGTCGCCGATGCACTTCTACAAGAAGGGCCGCGGCCGTTACCGTAAGGCGCCGCCGGACGCGTTGCGCGCGGCGCTCGCCTCCGTCGAGCGCAAGGCGCGCGAGGCCGAGCAGATCGCCGCCTGGATGGAGGAACTCTCGGCGCAGCGGCTGCCCGACGCGCTCCGTGCCAAGCTGCCGATGCTGTTGTACAAGCCCGACAAGAACACGCTCGAGTGGAAGGCGCTCGCCGCCGCCTGCGAGCAGCGCAAGACCAACCCGATCGAGCTGCTGGCCGCGTGCGGTGCGCTGCCGTCGACGCACGAGTTCCACTTCAACCGGTTCCTCGCGGAAGCGTTTCCGCAGGGCATCGCGTTTCCCGACGCCGGTGCGCTGCCGCCGCTGCCGGACCTGCCGCGAGCCGACCTGCGCGCGTTCTCGATCGACGACGCGACGACCACCGAGATCGACGACGCGTTCTCGGTCCGCGAGCTGCCCAACGGCCACTACGAGGTCGGCATCCACATCGCGTGCCCGGCGCTGTCGCTGCCGCGCGGCAGCGCGCTCGACCGCATCGCGCGAGGCCGGCTGTCGACCGTCTACATGCCCGGGCGCAAGATCACGATGCTGCCCGACGACGCGATCGCCGCATTCACGCTGGCCGAGGGCACGGCGCCGCCGGCGCTGTCGCTGCTGGTCGAGGTGGCGGGCGACGGCACGGCGCTGCGCCACGAGACGCGCGTGCAACGCGTGCCCATCGTGGCCAACCTGCGCCTCGACACGGTGGGCAGCGCGTTCGCGAACGACCTGCCGTCGCCGGCCGATCCGCCGTGGACGCAGGAACTGCGCGTGCTGTGGAAGTTCGCGCAGGCGCTGTCCGCGCAGCGCGGCAAGACCGACATCAACCGCATCGACTACAGCTTCCACGTCGACTGGAACGCCGGCGCCGACGGGCGCGTCGAGATCCTGCCGCGCGAGCGCGGCAGCCCGCTCGACAAGCTGATCTCCGAACTCATGATCCACGTGAACAACACGTGGGGAAAGCTGCTGGCCGAGCGCGGCGCGGCGGGCCTCTACCGCGTGCAGGCGGCGGGCAAGGTCAAGATGAGCACGCGACCCGGCGAGCACCAGGGCCTGGGGCTCACGCACTACCTGTGGGCGAGTTCGCCGCTGCGCCGGTACAGCGACCTCGTGAACCAGCGGCAGCTCGTGGCCGCGATTGCGGGCGAGCCCCGCCGTACGCGGACAACGACGCCGATCTCTTCGCGGCGCTGGCGGACTTCGAGGCGACCTACAGCCAGTACGCGGAGTTCCAGGACAGGATGGAGCACTACTGGTGCCTGCGCTGGCTCCTGCAGGAGAACGTGACGGAACTCACGGCGCGCGTGATCCGCGAGAACCTCGTGCGCTGCGAGCGCCTGCCGCTGGTGCTGCGCGTCGCCGACCTGCCGCCGCAGCCGCCGGACACCGCGGTGCGGCTCGCGGTGACCCGCGTCGACCTGCTCACGGCGACGCTCGAGTACCGCTTCGCGGGCGCGAACGACGACGCCACAACAACCGGCTGAGCTTGGCCTCGCGCGCCGCCCGGCCATGACTCGGGCATGACGGACGCATACAATAGCGTCCAGTCCACCTCCCCAGCCTGCCCGCCAGATACCCGCCGTGCCGCGACGCGCGACGCCGCCGAAACCCGACGCCGACGGACCCGCGCCCGCGGTACCCGAGGGTACGCCGTCGCCTGCAGCCAGGCGCGCGGCGCCGGCGGGAACGGCGGCGGCGGCCAAGCGCGCCGCGCCTGCGGGATCGCCTCCCCAGTCCCCCAGGCGTGGCGCGACGGCTGCGACAGCTCCGAAGGCGCAAGGCGCCGTGCCTGTCGCGGACGGGGCACCCGCCGTTCCGCGCCGGAAGGCCGCGCCGCGCGTCGTGCAGAAGCCGCTGATCGTCGATCCGGTGGTGCCGCCGGTCGTCGCACCTGTACGCCAGGGGCCGGTGCAGCGCACCGCGCGGATCGCGCCGGCGGGCGCGCTGCCGCCCGCGACGATCCCGCGCGAGCTGCTTGCGTCCCGGCACAACGACCGGCTGCTCGCGTACGCGGTCGGCATCTCGCTGCTCCTGCACCTCGTCGTGCTGACGATCCACTTCAGCCCGTTCGAACTGAAGCGCAAGGCCGACCAGGGACCGCCGCTCGAGGTGGCGCTGGTCAACGCGAAGACGCTCGCCAAGCCGACCAAGGCCGACGTGCTCGCGCAGGCGAACCTCGACGGCGGCGGCAACACGGATGCCGACCGCCGCGCGAAGTCGCCGTTGCCGGTGCTGCCCAAGCACAGTCCCGAGCAGCAGGTGGCGGTGGCCACCGAGAAGGTCGAGACGCTCGAACGCCAGACGCGCGAGCTGATGACGCAGTTGCAGTCCGCGCCGGTGGCCCCGCCCGCGCCGGCGCCGGTGGACGCGACCGAAAAGACGGACCTGCCCACGGCCAACCAGCTGATGCAGCGCACGCTCGAGGCGATGCGGCTCGAAGCGCAGATCGCCAAGGACATGGACGCGTACCAGAAGCGGCCGAAGCGGCGCTTCCTGGGCGCGCGCGCCGAGGAGTATCGCTTCGCGCGCTATGTCGAGGACTGGCGGCTCAAGATCGAGCGCGTCGGCAATCTCAACTATCCCGAGGCGGCGCGCCAGCAGAAGCTCTACGGCAGCCTGCTGCTGACCGTGTCCATCCGCAGCGACGGCAGCGTGGAGAACGTCGAGGTCGTGCGCACGTCGGGCAACCGCATCCTCGACGCCGCGGCCGTGCGGATCGTGGAAATGTCGGGTCCGTTCGCGGCATTCCCGCCCGACATCAAGCGCGACACGGACATCCTGCACATCACGCGGACGTGGACGTTCACGAAGGCGGATTCGCTGGAGTCGCAGTAGGCGCCGCGGTCCCGCCGTCGCACCCGGCCGGGTAGTGTGCCGACCGCTGCTTCCTGCTAGATTGCGCGGCACGGTCAAGCCCGGAGGGATCGCGCCATGCACCCGTCCATCGGCATCGTCACCTGCGTACTGGCCCTCGCGTGGGGGCAGGCCGCCGCCGCGCCCCGCTACACGGCGACGCCGCTCGGCGCGCTGGGAGGTGGGTACAGCCGCGCGCACGCGATCAATGCGCATGGCCAGATCACGGGAGAGGCGCAGCTTGCCGGCGGTGCGTGGCACGCTTTCCTGTGGACCGAGGGCGCAATGCGTGACCTCGACTCCCTTGGCTCGGCGGTAAGCGTGGGCAAGTCCCTGAACGCGAGCGGGCACGTCGTCGGATGCGCGAGAGCGGGTGGCGGCGACTTCGCCTTCCAGCACGACGGCGAACGGATGCAGGACCTGCGGGCGGTCACGGGAGACGATTACCTGACGTGCGCGACGGGCATCAACGACGCCGGCCACGTGGTCGGTACACGGCGGTCCCCGCTAGCTCCGTTCATCGCGCCGTCATTCCTCCGCGTGGAGGGCGCGATGGAGGACATCTGGCAGACGGTCGCGGCCGTCAGCAACCGCGGCGACCTCGCGGGCACCGCCGACCGCCGCTACAACCCGCCGATGGGATGGGTTCGCGTCGCGGGCATGTATCTCACCGCTTATCCGCAACTCGACTGGTCGGCAGAAAGCCACGTGACCGCGATCAACGACCATGGCCGGGCGGTCGGCGCGGGTTCGCCCTCTGGGGGTCCCGGTCGGGCGTTCATCTTCGAAAACGGTGTGCGTACGGACATCGATGCGCGCATCCGGCCAACGGCGATCAACAATCGCGGCGAGATCGTCGGCGCGACCTCCACGGACGGTGGCGAGGTACGGGCTGCGTTGTACGTGGCGGGTACGGTCTACGACCTCAATGCGCTCGTCGTCGCCGGACTCGACGCCGCGGTCCTCAGTGATGCCGTAGGGATCAACGATGTCGGGGTCATTGTCGCCAACAGTTGTTCGGGCTTTGGCCCCCCGCTCGAGCCACCCTATCCCTACTACCCTCGATGCATGGCCTACCGCCTGCTGCCGATGGACACTGCCGCGCCGAATGCGGCACCTGTGCCGGTGCTCTCGCCGCTGGCGCTGTTCGTCGTTGCCGTGGCTCTGGTCGTTTCCGGGGCCGCTTTGCGTCGCCGCTAGCTTTGGCCGGGTGAAGCGCGGGTGCGCCGGCAGGCGAGCCCGGCGACCCGGAGTCCGGGCGGTACAATTCGCGGACTCGTCCTGCCGTGAACGGCGGGGCAATGGCCGCGAACCCCACCGCCCCGACCCCGATCCATGGACCGCTACGCCGTCATCGGCAACCCCGTTGCCCACTCCAAGTCGCCGCAGATCCACGCGGCGTTCGCGCGCGCGACCGGGCAGGTCATGAGCTACGAGCGGCTGCCGGCGCCGCTCGGTGGCTTCGCCGACGTGGCGGCGGCGTTCGCGCGCGAAGGCGGGTGCGGTCTCAACGTGACGGTGCCGTTCAAGCTCGACGCGCTGGCCATCGCGGATCGCGCGAGCGAGCGCGCGCACGCGGCGGGCGCGTGCAATACGCTGAAGCGCGAAGGCGACGCGTGGTACGCCGACAACACCGATGGCGCCGGCATCATGCGCGACCTGACGTTCAACCAGGGCGTGGGGCTGCGCGGGCGCGACGTGCTCGTGCTGGGGGCGGGCGGCGCCGCGCGCGGCATCATGCTGCCGCTGCTGCACGAGGCGCCGCACTCGATCACGATCGCCAACCGCACGATGGTCAAGGCCGACGCGCTCGTCGAGCGCTTTTCGGCGGAGGGCCCGTTCGCCGCGGTCGAGCTGTCCGACCTTGCGGGCATGAGCTTCGACGTCGTCATCAACGCAACCAGCGCCGGGATCACGGGCGACGTCGAGCTGCCGTGGCCGTCCGGGCTGTTCCGGCCGGGGAGCTTCGCGTACGACATGATCTACGGCGATGCGCCGACGACGTTCCTGCGCTGGGCACGCGCGCAGGGCGCGGCCCGCTGGACGGACGGCCTGGGCATGCTGGTCGAGCAGGCGGCCGAGAGCTTCGTCCTCTGGCGCGGCGTGCGGCCGGACACGCGACCCGTATTCGAGATGCTGCGGCCCAGGACCTGATGGCGGTGGCGCGCAGCTCGACGTGGCTGCGCTGGCTGGCCTGGCTGGCAGGCGCGGTCGCGGCAGCCGTGCTCGGCGTGCACCTCTGGTACGCGGCGCACATCCTGTGGTGGCGCAGCCACCCGGTGGGCGAGACGTCGTTCATGGCGTATCGGATGGACGAGCTCAAGGCCCGCAATCCGAAGGCGCAGATCAAGTACACGTGGGTCCCCTACGAGCGCATCTCCGCCAACCTGAAGCGCGCGATGGTCGCCGCCGAGGACGCGAAGTTCGTCGAGCACGAGGGCTTCGACTGGGACGGCATCCAGCTGGCGCTCGAGAAGAACCAGAAGAAGGGCCGGGTCGTGGCCGGCGGCTCGACGATCACGCAGCAACTCGCGAAGAACCTGTTCCTGACGCCGTCGCGCAGCTATCTGCGCAAGGCCGAGGAAGCCGTGATCACGGTGATGCTGGAGGGGATGCTCGACAAACGGCGGATCCTCGAGATCTATCTCAACGTCATCGAGTGGGGCAGCGGGGTGTTCGGCGCCGAGGCCGCCGCGCGCCAGTATTTCGGCGCCTCCGCCGCGCAGCTGTCGGCCGAGCAGGCCGCGCGGCTGGCCGCGATGGCCCCCAATCCCCGGTTCTACGAGCGCAATCCGGGCGCGCCGGGCCTCAATCGCAAGATCGGCATCATCGTCGGCCGGATGCCATCGGCCGACCTGCCCTAAGTCAACGTCCGCAAAAGGCGTCCGTGGTGCCCGTGGATGACGTGAAGCCGGCGTCGCGCCTTTTGTGGCCGGCAGTTCAACTGCGAAGTCAGGCGGCCACCTTGGGACGGCTAAGGCGGTGGCCGCCATCAAGGGCCAGGAAAGAACGAGTGTCGTGCGGCTGGCTGCGTGCGAGTCGTCCCGGTCAAACAATGAGGTCAGCCTCGAATTGAAGTTTTACTTCAATTCGAGGCTGACTCTCATCGTTCATCGGGGCTAGAATGCGCCCCTCTGCGCGCGAAGCGCCCTAGTCAACGCAAGCCCTTGTCCTCCGAGCCTTCATGTCCGAGACCGTCGAAAACGAGACGGGCGACCGCCCCGAAGCGCGGGAGCGCGTCCAGGATGCGCTGGTCGAGATCACGGCGCTGCTGCGGCGGCACCGGCTGGTCGAAGGGCTCGTCCACGACCAGCTCGAACACGCACCCGTAGGCGACCCCGCGGGTCGCGACGGGATCGTCGAGAGCCTCGTCACCCGGCAGAACAAGGCGCAGCTCCAGCGCAAGCTGGACCGGCTGCACCCGGCCGACATCGCCTTCGTCCTCGAGGCGCTGCCGCTCGACGAGCGGCTCTACATCTGGGACCTGGTCAAGGCGGACCGCGACGGCGACATCCTGCTCGAGGTGTCCGAGCCCGTCCGCGAGTCGCTCATCTCGTCGATGGACACCGAGGAGCTGGTCGCCGCGACCGAGTCCCTCGACGCCGAGGAAATCGCCGAACTCGCGCCCGACCTCCCGCAGGAGGTGATGGACGACGTCTTCTCGAGCCTCCCGGTCGAGGAGCGCGAGCAACTGCGCGCCGCGATGTCCTTCGAGGACGACATGGTCGGCGCGCTGATGGACTTCGAGGACCTGCAGGTGCGCCCCGACGTCACGCTCGAGGTCGTGCTGCGGTACCTGCGCCGCTTCGACGAGCTGCCGTCGCAGACCGACCAGCTCTTCGTCGTCGACCGCGAGGAGAGGCTGCTGGGCGTGCTGCCGATCAACCGGCTGATCGTCAGCGACCCGGACACGCTGGTGGGCGCCGTGATGCAGCCGCCGGTGGTCAAGCTGCAGCAGCACGAGAAGGCGAACGAGGCGGCCAGCGCGTTCGAACGCTACGACCTCGTCTCGGCGCCGGTCGTCGACACCAACGACAAGCTGGTCGGCCGCGTGACGGTCGACGAGATCCTCGACTTCGTGCGCGAGCGCGGCGAGGAAGGCGTGCTGGCGCAGGCCGGCCTGCGCGAGGAAGAGGACGTCTTCGCGTCCGTCTGGAAGTCGTTCCACAATCGCTGGGCGTGGCTGGCGATCAACCTGGTGACCGCGTTCATCGCGTCGCGCGTGATCGGCGTCTTCGAGAACTCGATCGAGAAGCTCGTCGCGCTCGCCGCGCTGATGCCGATCGTCGCCGGGATCGGCGGGAACTCGGGCAACCAGACGATCACGATGATCGTGCGCGCCGTCGCGCTCGGGCAGGTCACGCGCGAGCACGCGCGCAAGCTCATCCGCAAGGAGATCCTGGTCGCGCTGATCAACGGCCTGGTCTGGGGCGGCGTGATGGGCCTGGTCGCGATGCTGCTGTACAAGGACATCGCGCTCGGGCTGGTGATGGTCCTCGCGATGACGCTGAACCTCGTGCTGGCGGCGTCGATGGGGGTGCTGATCCCGATGACGATGATCAAGTTCGGCCGGGATCCGGCCGTCGGGTCATCGGTGCTCATCACGGCCGTCACCGATTCCGGCGGCTTCTTCATCTTCCTCAGCCTGGCCACGCTGTTCCTGATCCGGTAGCCATCGACTTCGCCACGGGCGCGGGGGCCGGAATATATGCCGCGGGCCGTGTTCACGCGGAGGTGCAGTACCCACCCCACGTTCTCCAGGAGATCCAAAATGTTCCGCAAGCTGCTCCCGCTCTTTTCCGCCGCCCTGCTGTCGGTGACGTTCGCCGCCAGCGCCCAGGACATGCCCGCCAAGGTCGCGGCCGACGGCACGCTGACCGACGCCAAGGGCATGACGCTGTACACGTTCGACCGCGACGCGGGCGGCAAGAGCGCCTGCAACGGCCCCTGCGCGACCAACTGGCCCCCGTTGATGGCCGGCGCCGACGCCAAGGCCGCGGGCGACTGGACCGTCATCACCCGCGACGACGGCAGCAAGCAATGGGCGTACAAGGGCAAGCCGGTCTACACGTGGGCCAAGGACACGAAGCCGGGCGACAAGACCGGCGACAAGGTCAACAACGTGTGGCACACGGCGACGAAGTAAGCGCCTGACGGCAGGTCGGGCCGGGCCGCGACGGTACCCCGTGCGGCCCGGCCGGTTCCCTCCGGCAGATCCCGTCCGCGCGCCGCCCGACGTCACCACTTCGCCCGACCGAGCCGCAAGCGGATGTCCGCACCTTCGCACGCCGACCCGCCGCTGCCGCAGCCCGACCTGCTGGCGGCCATCCCCCGCATGCGGCGCTACGCGCGCGTGCTGACGGGCGACGCGAGCCGCGCCGACGATCTCGTGCAGGAAGCGCTGGCGCGGGCGTGGGAGAAGCGGCGGCTGTGGGCGGCCGGCAGCGACCTCCGCGCGTGGCTCTTCACCGTCATGCACAACGTCTTCGTCAACCAGCGCGCGATGGCGCGCCACGAGCGCAATCACGTGTCGCTCGACGCCGACGGCGACGGCGGCGAGGCATGGCAGATCTCGGTGCGGCCCGCGCAGTACACGCGGGTCGAGCTGATGGAGTTGCTGCAGCACGTCGGACGGCTGCCGGTCGACCAGCGCGAAGTGCTGCTGCTGGCGGTGGTCGAGGAACTGCGTTACGAGGAGATCGCCGCGGTGCTCGCCATTCCGGTCGGCACCGTGATGTCCCGCCTGTCGCGTGCGCGCGAGAAATTGCGCAACGCCTTTGCGGTGCCGGCTTCGGTCACGCCGCTCAAGTCCGTCAAGTGAACGCCGCGCCGGTTCGCCCATCATGAATCCGCTTCCCATCACCGACGCCGACCTCAACGCCTACGTGGACGGCCAGCTCGCGCCCGCGCGCGACGCCGGCGCTCGAGGAGGCGCTGGCGAAGGATCCTGCGCTGGCCCAGCGGATCGCGGAACTGCAGCAGCAGAACGCCGCGCTGCGCGACGCGTTCGACCCGTGGCTCGACGAGGCGCCGCCCGAGCGGTTGGTCGCGGCCGCCACGGGCCCCGCGCCGGTTCGTTCGCGCATTCCGTCCTGGCTGCCGTTGTCTGCGGCCGTGGCGGCCTCGCTCGTGATCGGCGTGGCGGTCGGCTGGTTCGGCCGCGACGCAAGCCTCCAGAACGAGGGCACGCCGACGACGTTCGCGAGGTCTGCGGCACTCGTGCACGCGCTCTACGCCGGCGACGTGAATCGACCGGTCGAAATCTGGGCCGCCGAGGAGAAGCGGCTCGTCAACTGGCTCTCGAAGCGCCTGGGTTTCGCGGTCCACGCGCCCGACCTCAACTCGCTCGGCTTTGCGCTGGTGGGCGGCCGGCTGGTCGCGGGCCACGAACTCCCGACGGCGCTCTTCGTCTATGAGAATGCCGACAAGCAGCGGCTCACGCTGCAGGTGCGCAGGCAGCCGGCGGGACCGGACGAAACCGCGTTCCGCTATGCGGTCGAGGACGGTGTCGGCGTGTACTACTGGATCGACGAGCACTGCAGCTATGCCCTGTCGGGCAATCTCGACCGCACGCAGCTGCTGACGATCGGCCGCGTCGTCTACGGCCAGCTGGCCGCCATCGAGGCGGCCGCGCCGAAGTAGCGGGCGATCGCCCGAGGCGTCGGCGTTCGCGGCCGACGCGCCCACGCTCGCACCGTCGGGCCGGGTCATGCCCGCCCGGTTCACGCTGTGCTCGGACTGCGCCCCCGCGCGCCGGAGCGCTCCCTTACAATTCGCCTTTCGTCTCGCGCAACCCCCCCATGCCGCGTGCGGTCCCGTTCGTCGTCTACGTCCATCTCGCCGCCGCCGCAGCGGCGATCGCTGATCGGCACGATCCAGCTCGCTCGACGCAAGGGCACCGGTTCCCATCGCGTCGTCGGCTGGACGTGGGTCGCGCTGATGACGGTCGTCGCGGTCAGCTCGCTCTGGATTCCCGCGTTCCTGCACTTCACGTGGATCCACCTGTTCACGCTGCTGACCGCCATCGTGCTGCCGCTCGGCATCTGGCGCATCCGGCACGGCGACGTCGCGGCGCACGCGCGCTCGATGCGCAATCTCTACATCGGCGGGCTCGTCATCGCCGGCGCTTTCACGCTGGTTCCCGGACGGCTGCTCGGCAACCTGCTGTGGAAGGGCTGCTGGAACTGCTGAGGGCCGGACCGTGCAACGCATCCCCGCCCGCATCGGCGACCCCGTGTCCGCGATCGACACCCCCGCGCTCGTCGTCGACCTCGACGCGTTCGAGCACAACCTCGACCTCATGGCCAACGCGGTGCGCGGGTCCGGGCTCGCACTGCGCCCGCACGCGAAGTCGCACAAGTGCCCGGACATCGCGAAGGCGCAGCTCGCGCGCGGTGCGATCGGCATCTGCTGCCAGAAGGTCGACGAGGCCGCTGCCTTCATCGCCGCCGGGATCGCGAACGTGCTCGTCACCAACGAGGTCGTGACGCCGGTGAAGATCGCGCGGCTCGCGGCACTCGCCAGGAGTGCGACGGTGGGCGTGCTCGTCGACGACATTCGCGTGGTGCCGGACCTGTCGGCGGCCGCGGTCATGGCCGGCGGCACGCTGCACGCCTACGTGGAAATCGACGTCGGCGCCAACCGCTGCGGCATCGAGCCGGGCGCCGCGGCGGTGCCGCTGGCGCGCGCGATCGCGGACGCGCCGGGTCTCGCATTTCGCGGTCTGCACGCGTATCAGGGCGGCGCGCAGCACCTGCGCGCGCCGGACGCGCGGCGCGCGGCCATCGCGCGGGCGTGCGCGGCGGCCGCCGACACGAAGGCGTTGCTGGAGCGCGCGGGCATCGCGTGTCCCGTCGTCACCGGCGCAGGCACCGGCACGTGGCAGCTCGAGCGCGACAGCCGCGTGTACACGGAACTGCAGCCGGGCTCGTACGTCTTCATGGACGCGGACTACGGGCGCAACGCGCTGGCACCCGACGAGCACGCGTTCGAGCAGAGCCTCTATGTGCTCGCGTCGGTGATGAGTACGCCGACGGCCACGCGCGCGGTCGTCGACGCCGGGTTGAAGGCGCTGGCGCTCGACTCGGGACTTCCGCTCGTGCACGCGGCGCACGGTCTCTTCTACGCGAAGGTGTCCGACGAGCACGGCGTGCTGCGACGTCGATCCCGCGCTCGCCGCGCCGCAGCTCGGCGATCGCGTCTGGCTCATCCCGGGGCACTGCGACCCGACGGTCAACCTCTACGACTGGATCGTCGGCGTGCGCGGGGACCTGGTCGAATGCGTATGGCCGGTGGCGGCGCGCGGCGCGGTGGGATAGCGGTGCGGTTTCGGGGCGGTGGCATGCACGCCCGGCGTGCGGCTCCGCTGCAACGCCCTGGCATGGAACCACCGGCCGCCCCGCGCGAATGCCCGCCGCGATGGGCGGTCCGCTATTGCACGACCTCGTTGGCCCGCAGCAGCACTTCCTGCGGCACCGCGAGCCCGATCGCCCGCGCGGTGCGCAGGTTGATGACGAAATCGAAGGTGCGCGGCTGCTCGATCGGCAGGTCGCCGGGACTGGCGCCGTTCAGGATCCGCACGACGTAGCCTCCGGCGCGACGGAAGAGATCGATCGCGTCGACGCCGTAGGTCGCGAGGCCGCCCTGGCGCACGAACTCCGGATTGGCATAGAGGGCGGGCAGGCGCGCCTTCAGCGCGAGATCGCTGACCTCGCGCATGCGCGGGAACATGTACGCGCTCTGCAGCACCAGCGCGCCGCCCGCGCGCTCCCGCGCGGCCAGCGTGAACATCTGCGCGAGGTTCGCGACCGAACGCGAGTCGACGTACGACGTCTTCACCTGCAGCGCACTGGCCGCGCGCTCGGCCGCGGCTACCGATTGCGCATTGCCCGCTTCGCCGGAGTCGCCGAAGATCGCCACGTGCTTCAAGCCCGGCACCATCTCGACGAGGAGCGCGAGCTGCTTGCCGGAGAGCTCCGGCGTCAGCGTCGCGAGGCCCGTCACGTTGCGGCCCGGGCGCGCGTAGCTCAGCGCGACGCCGGACGCGACCGGATCGTTGTCCTGGCCCATCACGATGGGAATGGTGGACGTGAGGTCGGCGAGCGGACGGGTTGTCGACGAGCCGCCGCTCACGATGACGGCCGCCGGCAGCCGCACCAGTTCGGCGGCCAGGGCCGGGTAACCGGGCGAGATCGCCGTCGGCGTAGCGCGCCTCGAACCGTATCTGCCTGCCTTCGCTGTAGCCCAGCTCCGCCATGCCGGCGCGGACCGCATCGATCCGGGCGGCGACCGCCGCCGGCGACGCGGCGAAGAGAAAGCCGACGACGCGCAGGTCCGGCCGCGGCTGCGCGCGCGCGAGCGGCAGACCCGACAGCGCGGCAAGGGATGCGAGGAAGTCACGCCGTCCAGCCAAGGGGGCTACCTCGCGCAAGGGGCGGGCGTGCGCATCGACGGTCGCGCGGTCACAGCGTGGCCACGCCGCGCGCCGTGCGGATCATCGCGGCGAACCGCGGCGACTTCGCGTACGTGACCTTGAGCGTTTCGGACAGTCCCAGCGTCGCGAGCGTGGCGCGCACGACCGCCGGGTCCGGATGCTCGCCCGCCATCACCGCCACGCGCAGGCCGTGATCGGGCAGGGCGTCGGCCGGATGGCGCGCGTCGGGCCACGCGATGAGCGTGGGCACGAGTCCGCGTCCAGGACGGTGCCCGTCGTCGGGAATGGTGATGCGCCAGGACCAATCGCCGCGCGCCATCGGCGTGACGGTGCCCAGGTCGGGCACGCGCGCGGCCGCGGCGGCGATGTCGTTCGTGCGCGCAACCCAGTGGACGAGCTGCGGCCCCTCGGCCAGCGCCGCCTTCATCCGCGGCTCGTCGAGGTCGAACCAGCGCGGTCGCGCGGGCGTCCCGCCCTCCGGATCGATCGCGATCACTTCGAGATAGAGCCGGCGGCCGAGCCCCAGCAGCGCATTGTGCGTGCCCATCGCCACGTGCCTTCCGCCCCCTTGCGGGCGGCTGCCCAGTCGTTGCTCCACCCAGTCGCAGCCCTGCTCGAGCGACAGCGCGGCGACGACGAGGTGATCGGGTTCGACGGTCAGCGGGGACATGGTGGCGGTTGAACGGCGCCGGCCCGGCGCGGGGGTGCGTCATGCGCAGGCGGCGTGCGCATTCGTACGCCGCGCGCTCGGACCGGGCTGCGCGGCGGCACCGCGTGGCAACGTGTCGTCATGCTCAGGCTGCGGGCCGCACTTCGGTCGCGACGAAGTCGAGCTCGACGCGCGCGCCGTTCGGGTCGAAGAAGAACACCTGCCACGTGCCGTCGCGCGGCAGCCGGCGGCAATCGTACTGGATGCCGCGCGCGTCGAGTTTCGCGAGCATCGGCCCCAGCCCCGCGGCGGTGAACGCCATGTGGTCGATGACGCCGGGGCGCAGCTCGTCCTGCGGACGGCCGCCGATCACGTGCAGGATCGGCTGCCCCTCCGCGTACAGCCACGCGCCGGGAAAATCGAACGGCGGCCGTGCGCCGGCGGTCAGGCCGAGCAACTCGCCGTAGAACGCCGTCGTCGCCTCGACGTTGTCGGTGAGAATCGTGAAATGGTTCATGCCGGAAACGGCCATGGGCTCCTCCTTCGCAGCGGGTGTGGCGAGTCGGTGATGCAAGCACGAACGACGGGCTCACCGCGCTAGGATAATGCATCCACGAAGAAGTCCCCGACCAGCGCCGTCGCGTCGGGCGCGCGTGCGTCGTTGTACGGCAGCGACGGGTCGCCGCCGCTCCACGCGTGCGCGAGTCCGACGACTTCCACGTAGCGGGTCACGAGGCGTCCGTCGCGGCGCCACTCGCGCACGATCTCGCTGCGGCCGTCGGGCAGCGCAATGGTTCGCTCGTGGTCGGCCGGCGGCAGTGCCGACGACGCGGTGGCCGCGACGGCCGGATGATCGTTGAGCCGCAGGTACTGGCGCACCAGCGCGATCGCGTTGCGCGGTGCGACGACGTCGTCGGCATCGCCGTGGATCGCGAGCAGCGGCACGCGCAGCTTCGCGGGGGCTTCGCGCGCGCGGGCATTGCCCGCGATCTGCTCGACGTCCTGATCCGGGCCGCGCTGCATCACCGCCAGTGCCGTCAGCGCGGACGTCGCGGCGCCGCACGCCAGGCCCGAGTGCACGGCCACCGCGCCGACCAGTCGCGGATACCGAACGCCCAGCACGGCCGCGAGTGCGCCACCGGCGGAGATTCCCGCGACGAGGATGCGCGCGGGGTCGATTCGATAACGCCGGCGCACGTGTCGTATCTGCGCCGCGACGATCGCCGCTTCGCCGTCGCCGCGCATCGTGCGCCGCTCGAACCAGTTCCAGCAGCGCCACGGATTCGCGGTGTCCTTCTGCCGCGGCAGCAGCACGACGCAGCCGGTGCGGTCCGCGAACGCCGCGACCCGCGTCGCCTGCGCGATCTCCTCGGGCGTCTGCTTGCAGCCGTGGCACAGCACGAGGAGCGGCGCGCGCCGCCAGGCCGACCGGCCCTGCGGAATGTAGACGAGGTAATCACGGCTCGGCCAGACCAGAGGTGCCGTCGTGACGAAGCCCGCGAGCGAGAACTTCGATCCGGTCTCGAAATGGCCCGGCTCGGGCGCGCGCCCGAGCCAGCGCGCGACCAGCGCCTTGGCGCGCGCCCACAGGTTCGCGAACATCAGGCGTTCTTCACGCCGCGTGCCGCCATGGTCCCCTCGCGCGCTTGCGGGCGAGGGGCAGGGTCGGGGCGCCGCGACGAACCCGGCCGGCCGCGTCCCATCAGATCAGCACGATGTCGTACTGTTCCTGCGTGTACAGCGTCTCGACCTGCAGCGAGATCGGCTTCGCGATGAAGTCGCCCAGCTGCGCGAGGCTTTGCGACTCCTCGTCCAGGAACATGTCGATGACGGACTGCGCGGCGAGGATGCGGAACTCGCGCGCGTTGAACTGCTTCGACTCGCGCAGGATCTCGCGCAGGATCTCGTAGCAGATCGTCTGCGCGGTCTTCAGTTCGCCGCGGCCCTGGCAGGTCGGGCACGGCTCGCACAGCACGTGCGCGAGCGACTCGCGCGTGCGCTTGCGCGTCATCTCCACGAGGCCCAGCTGCGTGAAGCCGTTGACGGTCAGCCGCGTGCGGTCGCGCTCGAGCGCCTTGTTGAGCTCGGCGAGCACCGCGTTGCGGTGGTCGCCGTTCTCCATGTCGATGAAATCGATGATGATGATGCCGCCCAGGTTGCGCATCCGCAGCTGGCGGGCGATCACCTGCGCGGCCTCGAGGTTGGTCTTGAAGATCGTGTCGTCGAAGCTGCGGCCGCCGACGAAGCCGCCGGTGTTGACGTCGATCGTCGTCATCGCCTCGGTCTGGTCGATGATGAGATACCCGCCGGACTTGAGATCCACCCGCCGGCCGAGCGCCTTCTCGATCTCGTCCTCGACCCCGTGCAGGTCGTAGAGCGGACGATCGCCCTGGTAGTGCTGGATGCGCTCCGACAGCGCCGGCGTGTACTGCCGCGCGAACTCCTGCATCTTCGCGAACGTCTCGCGCGAATCGACCAGCACGCGCGACGTCTCGTCGGTCGACATGTCGCGCATCACCCGCTGCGCGAGATTGAGGTCCTGGTAGAGCAGGGACGCCGGGGGCGCCTCCTTCGACCGGACGGTCAGGTCGCCCCACAGCTTGGTCAGGTACTCGATGTCCGCCTGCATCTCGCGCTCGGTGGCGGTCTCCGCCATCGTGCGGATGATGAAGCCGCCGGCGAGACCCTCGGGCAGCAGGTGCTGCAGGCGCTCGCGCAGCGTCTCGCGCTCCGCCTCGTCGCCGATCCGCTGCGAGATGCCGATGTGCGAGTCCTGCGGCAGGTACACGAGCAGGCGTCCGGCCAGGCTCACCTGCGTCGACAGCCGCGCGCCCTTGGTGCCGATCGGATCCTTGATCACCTGCACGAGCAGCGACTGGCCCTCGTGCAGGATCTTCTCGATCGGCCGTTCGATGCCGCCGCCGTGGCCGTTCTGCCGGTGCTCCCAGATGTCCGCGATGTGCAGGAACGCCGCGCGCTCGAGGCCGATCTCGATGAACGCGCTCTGCATGCCGGGCAGCACGCGCGCGACGCGGCCGAGGTAGATGTTGCCGACGAGGCCGCGCGCGCTGGACCGCTCGATGTGGAGTTCCTGTACCACGCCCTGTTCGAGCATGGCCACGCGGGTTTCCTGCGGCGTGACGTTGATCAGGATCTCGTGGGTCATATCGCGCCGGCGTACGCCAAGGGCCGCGACGCGGCCCCGGGGGCACGCCGCCTGTGGGTGGCCCTCTGGGATGTCGCTCGTTATAGCACGGGAGCAGCCGGCCCGCGCGAGAAGCCCGGCCGTCTCCGCGAGGGGTAATCCCATCACGCCGGAATAGCTTCCTTCGAGGCGCGTGATGAACGCGCCGGCGCGGCCCTGCACCGCGTAGCCGCCGGCCTTGTCGAAGGGTTCGCCGGTCGCGACATAGCGCTCGATCTCGCCGCCGGTGAGCCGGCGCAGCGTGACGTGCGACGTCGACACGGCCACCTCGACGGTGTCCTCCCACTTCAACGCCACCGCGGTGATCACCTCGTGCCGGCGTCCGGACAGCCGGGCGAGCATCCGCCGCGCGGCATCGACGTCGGCGGGCTTGCCGAAGATCGTGCCGTCGAGCACCACCTCGGTGTCCGCGCCCAGCACCGGCCGCGGCGGCAGCTTGCGCTGCTCCATGCGTTTCCAGCCGATGGACGCCTTGGTGCGCGCGATCCGCTCGACGTAGTGCAGCGCCGGCTCGTTGTCGAGCGCCTCCTCGACGACGTCGCGCCGGCGACCCGCCGCGTCGCGCAGCCGCAGTTCGACGAACTCGACGCCGATCTGCCGCAGCAGCTCCTGGCGGCGCGGACTGCGCGACGCGAGATAGACGACGGGCTCAGGCACGATGGTAGGGATGGCCGGCATTGAGGCTCACGGCGCGGTAGAGCTGCTCGGCGAGCAGGACGCGCACGAGGCCGTGCGGCAGCGTCATCGCCGACAGCGCGACCCGCGCGTCGGCGTCGCGCTTGATCGCGGGATCGAGGCCGTCGGCGCTGCCGATCACGAACGCGGCGTTCTGCGCGTCGTCATGCCAGCGCGCGAGCTGCGCGGCCAGCTGCCGGGTCGTCCACGGCGCGCCGCGTTCGTCGAGCGCGACCGTGCGGTGACCCGCGCACGCGGCACGGATGCGCGGCGCCTCGGCGGCCAGCATCTGCGCGACCGGCTTGCCGCGGTCGCGCGGCTCGGGTTTCAGTTCGACCAGATCGAGCGCGAACTCGCGCGGCATCCGCTTGGCGTAGTCGTCGTATGCGGTGGTGACCCAGTTCGGCATCCGGTGCCCGAGCGCGACGATGCGCAGCTTCAAGGGCGCCCGACGTCAGCCGATGCGGCGCGCGTTCACGCCGCCCTGGCCCGGCGCGCGGGGACCGCGGATTCCCACAGCTCTTCGAGGTTGTAGTACGCACGCACCGCCGGCTGCATCACGTGGACCACGATGTCGCCGCAGTCGACCAGCACCCACTCGCCGGTTTCCTCGCCTTCGACGCCGACGATCGTCGCGCCGGCTTCCTTCAGCTTGTCGCGCACGTGGTGCGCGAGTGCCTTCACCTGCCGGTTCGATTCCGCGCTGGCGATGATCATCGAATCGTAGAAGCTGGTGAGCTTGCGGACGTCGAGGACCTTGATGTCGCGGGCCTTGATGTCCTCGAGGGCGGTGACGGCGGTCTTCTGCAGGGCGTTAAGTCGCATCCGTGGGGGGGCGGTAGAGGCGGTGATGGTCAATATAGGTCAAAACGGCAGGCGGCAGCAATTGGTCGACCGCCTTGCGTCCTTCCGCGCCCCGCGCGAGTTGCGCGCGGATCACGGTGGCCGCGATCGGCTGCGGCGTGATCGTCTGTTCGAAGATGGCGCCTGCCGGCGTCGAAAACAAGGGCGCCGGGTCGTCGACGTGGCGCGCGCGCCATTCGACGGCCAGCGCCTCCGGCATCGCATCGGTCGGGTCCGCCCCGGGGCGCTCGACGACCACCACATGGGCCAGGGCGAAGATCTCGCGCCACCGATGCCATGTCGGCAGGCCGAGGAACGCGTCGGCGCCAAGCAGCAGCCAGATCGGGCGCAGCACGTCGTTCGCGCGCAGGTCTTCCAGCGTCAGCACGGTGTAGCTCTTCCCGGGTCGTTCGAGTTCCCGGCTGTCGACGACCAGTCCGGGAAACTCCGCGACGGCGAGCCGAAGCATCGCCAGGCGGTCCTCGCTGGACGCGGCGGGTCCGCCGCGATGCGGCGGGACCCCTGCGGGCACCAGCCGCAACTCGGCGAGCCCGAGCGCGCGCCGCACTTCGTCCGCGAAGCGCAGGTGTCCGTAGTGGACGGGGTCGAACGTGCCGCCCAGCAGCGCGATCGGGGACAGGGCCGCCGTCACGGATTGCGCGCATCCGCTCGCGAGGGCGCGACGAGCGACGCGTGGACGTAGGGCCTTCGCGGCAGCATCGGAGGATTCTACCGGGCGCGACGGGCCGGCGACGCCTAGAAGCGCGAGCCCGGCTGCGCGAGGAACGCGACCTCCTCCGGCGTCGACGCCCGCCCGAGGATCGCGTTGCGGTGCGGATAGCGGCCGAAGCGGAAGATCACGTCCGCATGCTTGCGCGCCCAGTCGAGCGGTGCCGTGTCGCCGGTCGCCTGCGCGAGCGCGCCGAAGAGCGCGAGCGAACGGTGCTGCATGGCGGCATCCTCCGCGTGCTCGAACGGCAGGTAGAGAAACCACCGACCGAACGGATCGAGCGCGCGATCGTATCCGCGCGCCACCGCGGATTCCGCCGCCGCGAGCGCGCGGGCGTCGCCGGCGAACGCCCGCGGCGTGTCGCGATGGATGTTGCGGGTGAACTGGTCGAGCAGCAGCACTCGCGCGAGCGTGCCCTCCGGCGTGGCGTCCCACTCGCCGTACGCGCCGCCCAGCGCCGCCTCGACCGCGTCGCCGAAGCGCGCGCGGATCGATTCGTCGAACGCCGGGTCCTTGCGAAACCAGACTTCGCGGGTGCGGCCGCGTTCCGGCGAGCCGACCGGTCCCGAACCAGAAGTCGAGTACCTGCGAGGCAGTCGCTGTCCATGCACTATCATAGAGCCTTGCCGGGTCCTGCGCGGCATTCGCCGCCATGTCCGCCACGACCTCGTATCGCAACATCTTCCTGCTCGCCTGCTGCCAGGCGCTGCTGCTGACCAATGCGTCAGGGCTCATCTCGATGAACGGGCTGGTGGGCTACTCGCTGGTCGACGCGAAGTCGATCGCCACGCTCGGCGCCACGACGTACGTGCTGGGCTCGGCGCTGACGACGATGCCGATGTCGCTGTGGATGGCCCGCGTCGGCCGTCGCCGCGGCTTCATGACCGGTGCGCTCATCAACATCGGCGGCTGCGGCCTCGCCGTCGCCGCGCTGTCGCTGCGCAGCTTCGCGCTCTATTGCGTCGCGACCGCCGTCATCGGCATCTACAACGCCGTCGGGCTGCAGTATCGCTTCGCGGCCGCGGAAGTCGCCGCACCCGCCGACAAGGCGCGCGCGATCTCGCTGGTGCTCGCGGGAGGCATCGGCGGCGGTTTCCTCGGTCCGGCGATCACCCGCTGGGGCCGGGACCTCTTCGCGGCGCCGTTCCTGGGGTCGTTCATGATGCTTGCGGTCGTGGCGCTCGTCGCGCTGGCCGTGCAATCGCAGGTGCACGTGCCCAAGCCTGCGCCGGTCGGCAGCGGCGGCCATGGCCGACCGCTGTCCGTGATCGTCCGGCAGCCGGTGTTCGTCGTCGCGGCGCTGGCCGGGGGCCTGGGCTACGGCCTCATGAACCTGCTGATGACCGCCACGCCGCTCGCGATGGACTTCTGCAGCCTGCCGTACGCGCAGGCGGCCACCGTCATCTCGTGGCACGTCGTCGGCATGTACGCGCCAGGTTTCTTCACCGGGAGCCTCATCGACCGCTTCGGCGTGCTGAAGGTGATCCTGGCCGGCGTCGTCGTCATGGTCGCGGGCTCGGCGGTGGCGCTGACCGGCAACGACCTCACGCACTTCCTCGTTGCGCTGGTGCTGGTCGGCGTGGGCTGGAACTTCATGTACACGGGCGGCACCGCGCTGCTGACCACGGCCTACACGCCCGCCGAGAAGGCGCGCACGCAGGGTGCGAACGACTTCATCGTGTTCTCGGTGATGGCGGTCTCGTCGTTCTCCTCCGGCGCGCTCGTGTCTTCCGCCGGATGGGAGATCATGAACGTGGCGGCGCTGCCGTTCCTGGCACTCGTCGCCGGCGTCGTGTTCTGGTATTCGCGAACGCACGACAGGCGGCAGCGGCGCGCGTAAGGGCCCTGCCGGTGCGCCCGGTCAGGGTTCCCGGCGCCGGGCCGGCCGATGGTGACGTGCATGCGCAGTGATCGATCGCGGCGCGGCCTGCGGTTCGTGGCCGGCAACGAAGCAATCTTCCGCCTTGACTTCGCAGTCGACGTGCCGGCCGGAAAAGGCGCGGCGCCAAGCTTCACGTCGTCCACAGGCCTGACGGGCGCCTTGTGCGGACGTTCCCTAGTAGCGCGGGCGCAGGTCCCGGAACGTGTCTTCGAGGCGACGCATTCCCCAGGCCGCGAACAACAGGAACAGCGCGAAAGCGGCGACGAAGACGCCCATCGGCAGTCCGGTCACCGTCGGCAGCGTCATTTCGCCCTTCGCGCCGGCGCGGATCCATTCGTCGATCCACGGCGTGAACTCCGCGTACGCATAGACGCCGGCACAGCATGCCGAGCGCGAACGCGGCGGCGTCCTTGCGCCCGGTGCGCGATCGCCGCGACGCAGGTGCCGGGGCAGTAGCCGCCCACGATGAAGCCGGCGCCGAACACGAGGCCGCCGAGCGCCTGCGCCGCGAGGTTCGTCGGCTCGACGTAGAGCTCGGTCGAGGTCGAGCATGCCCGCCGCCGACAGCAGGAACAGGCCCGCCATCGCCGTGACGATCGCCGTGAACATCACCTTCACCACCGCCATGTCGTAGCAGATAGAACACCGCGGTGAGCTTGCGCGCGCTGCCGAAGCCCGCGCGCTCGAGGCAGAAGCCGAAACCCAATCCGAGCACGAGCGCGATCGCGAGGTCGACCCGCAGGCGAGAACTCGAACGCCGAAGAGAGCGGCAGCATCAGATCCACTCCTTGCGCACGAACCATGCGAGTCCGTAGGCCGACGGCGAACACCGCGACCATGAACACGAGGCTGCCGACGTTGAGCATCGCGCCACCGGTCAGCGCCTGCCCGCTCGTGCAGCCCTTCGCGATCTTGGCGCCGTAGGCGGCGATCACGCCGCCGGCGAGCGCCAGCACGAGCCGCCTGCCGTCGCTGCTGCGGGGCCCGCGTTCGATGCAGGCGCGCACCCGCCGTGCCTGCCAGCCGGAGACGAGCGCGCCGACGAAGGCGCCGATCAGCAGGAACAGCGTCCACGACGCGAGCGGCGCGCCGTCGTTGTAGTACTTCGCGTGCACCGCGATTGACGGCCACCTGCTCGGGCGAGATGTTGCCGGCGATCCACGCGGCCACCGCGGCGAAACGCCGCCGTTGCACCCAGTCCGCGTCCGGTGACCGCGTACGTCGCGAGCAGCACGAGCCCGAGCAGCGACGCCGACGAGATAGGGATTCCAGTACGGCCGCGGGCACCGCGGGCCGTTCCGCATCAACATCGCGTGCCTCGTGGCCGTGCAACGATTGCGCCATGTGCGATCATCCTCGAAGTCGCGCCCGGAAACCGCCGGACCGCTGCGGCGGGCGGCGGAACCGGCTCCTGCATGCACACGATACGCATCGTGCGCGCCGCGAATGTAACCTGGGTCACACTGACGGCCCGCCGGTCCCGCGATCGTGACGCTTACTTGACCTGCGCCAAGCCCGATGCACGTCGAATTCGTCCCGCCGTGACGCTTGCCGGTCGCGCGGCCCGCCGCGTCACGCGGTTCGCGACGCTCGTGCTGTTCGCGCTGCTCGCGCCGTCGTGCACCCGGCGCACGCCGTCGCACCGCTGCTGGCCGGCATGGGCGCCGACCGCGGCCCGGTCGCGAGCCGGGTGCCGCTTGCGCAGCGATACTTCCACCAGGGCATGGCGCTCACGTGGGGCTTCAATCCGGCCGAGTCCGCAGCGCGCGTTCGCGGCGGCCGCGGCGGCCGATCCGCGCTGCGCGCTGTGCTGGTGGGGCGCCGCGTGGGCGGCGGGGCCCACGATCAACGCCGACATGACGGCCGACGACGCGGCACGTGTGCACGCGGCCCTCGTCCAGGCGATCGCGCTTGCCCCCAGGGCGTCGCCTCGCGATCGCGCGCTGATCGAAGCGCTGGCGGCACGACATCCCGCCATCGGCGCGCCGTCCGCGGTGGACGAGGCGGCCTATGCGCAACGGATGCGCGCGCTCGCCAGGGCGTATCCGCGCGATGCCGACATCGCGGTGCTGGCCGCCGAAGCGTTGCTGAACCTGCATCCCTACGACTGGTGGGCGAGCGACGGGTCGCCGCAGCCGTGGACCGGCGAGATCCAGGCGCTGCTGCTGCGCGGCGATGGCGATCGCACCCCTGCATCCCGGCGCCAATCATTACTGGATTCACCTGATGGAGTCTTCGCCTCGGCCGGAGGAGGCCCGCGCGAGCGCACGGCGGCTTGCGAGCGCGGTTCCGGGCTCGGGGCATCTGCTGCACATGCCGGCGCATATCGACATGCGCACCGGCCGCTATGCCGACGCCGTGGCCGCCAACGAGCGGGCGATCGCGGCGGACGCGCGCTACCTCGCGGAGGTCGATGCGCAGGGGGCCTACCGCGTCGGCTACGTCGCGCACAACCGTCACTTCCTGTGGGCTGCGGCGGCGATGGACGGGCGCAGCGCGACTGCCCTGGCGGCCGCGCGCGACGCGTTTCCGGCGGCCTGCGGACCCGGGCGCAAGCGATCGCGGCACCGGCATCCTCCAGCATTACTACGTGCTGCCGCTCTTCGCGCTCGTGCGGTTCGGACGCTGGCGGGAGATTCTCGAGGACACGCTGCCGCCGGACGTGAACGAGCCGTATGCGCTCGCCATCTGGCACTACGCGCGCGGCACCGCGTACGCCAGGACGGGCCGCATCGCGGAGGCGCGGCGCGAACTCGAAGCGCTATCCCGGCAGGCGGCCGATCCCGCGCTCCAGCGGGTGCGCATCAAGAACATCAACGCGGCCGATGCGCTCGTGCGCATCGCGCTGCTGACGCTGCGTGCGGACATCGCGCTGGCCGAAGGGCGGCCTGCCGATGCGGTCGACCTTGCTCACGGAGGCCACCGCGATCGAGGACGCGCTCGCGTACGACGAGCCGCACCTGTGGCTCGCGCCGACGCGGCATGCGCTGGGTGCGGCGCTGCTCGCGGCGGGGCGCCCCGCGGACGCGGAACGCGCCTATCGCGACGACCTCACGCACTACCCCGACAACGGATGGTCGTTGCGGGGTCTCGCCGAGGCGCAGCGTCGCCAGGGTCAGGCGGATGCGGCGCGGGCGACCGACCAGCGGTTTGCGGCCGCCTGGCGCAACGCGGACGTCGTGTTGCCCGGTTCGCGCTTCTAGTGGCCGGCACCTCCGTCAGAGGCCACCAGGGAAGCTATGCGAAAGCCCGCCTTCGGACGATTCGTCGTAGAACTCAGGCAGCCAGCCGCACGACACTCGTTTCTTCGCGGGCTTGATTGCGGCCGCCGCCAAGGCCGCCCCATGGCGGCCGCCTGACTTCGCGCGTTGCGGGGCCGGTGCGCAAAGGCACGACGCCAGCTTCACGTCATCCACGGGCCCGACGGACGCCTTCGGCGGACGTTCCTGTCTCCTGGCGCCCCGCCCATGCGCCGGGTCGGCGCCGGGGTGCGCCGCGTCGGGAGCTTGCGTCAGCGCAAGGAATGCGCCGAGTCTGCGCCAAGTCGAACCAATGTGTGAGGTTAGTCACATTGCGGCGCAGCAACACGCAGTCCAATGGCGGTGCGCCTTTCGCAAACAGCGCCTCGCCCGGAAGCATGGGGCGGTGCGAGCCGCGGCCGCATGGACGAGACCAAAGACCGATGGAACACCTTTCCCGCAGACGCTTTCTCAAGATCTCCGCCGCCACGTTCGGTGCCGCCGCGGCTGCAACTCAATGGGACGCGCTCACGCACGCGGTGGCTGCCGACGCGCCGCTGGGCACCGTCACCATGGTGCCCACGATGTGCGACACGTGCTTCTGGCGCTGTGGCGGCATAGCCTACGTCCGCGACGGCAAGCTGTGGAAGTTCGAAGGCAACCCCAAGGACCCGCAAAGCCATGGGCGCCTGTGCCCGCGCGGCACCGGCTCGGTCGGCGCGCACTTCGATCCCGACCGGCTGCGCAAGCCGCTGATCCGGCGCGGGGAGCGCGGCAAGGAGGAATGGACCGCCGTCACCTGGGACGAGGCGATCACGTTCATCGCGGACAAGATGCAGAAGATCCGCGCCGCGCACGGCCCCGAAGCCGTCGCCGCGATCACGCATGGCCTCGGCCAGCGCTTCTTCCAGCATGTGCTGAAGAGCTGGGGTGCGATCAACTTCGCGGGGCCGTCGTACGCGCAGTGCCGCGGACCGCGCGACGTCGGTTTCACGCTGACGTTCGGCGCGGGCCTGGGCTCGCCCGAGCCGACGGACATCGCGAACACCGATTGCCTCGTGCTGATCGGCTCGCACCTGGGCGAGAACATGCACAACTCGCAGGTGCAGGAGTTCGCGCAGGCGATCGAGCGGCGCATCCCGATCATCGTCGTCGACCCGCGCTTCTCGGTCGCCGCGAGCAAGGCGAAGTACTGGCTGCCGATCAAGCCCGGCACCGATCTCGCGCTGCTCCTCGCGTGGATGCACGTGATGGTGCGCGAAGGTCGCTACGACCGCGCGTTCGTCGAGAAGTACGGCCACGGCTTCGACAAGTTCGCCGCTGAAGTCGAGGCGTACACGCCGGAGTGGGCGGCCGCCGAGACCGGCCTCGACGCGAACCTGATCCGCACGACGGCGCGCGAACTCGCGAGCCACCGTCCCGCGACGATCGTGCATCCGGGCCGGCGCGTCGTCTGGAACGGCGACGACACGCAGCGCAGCCGCGCGATCGCGCTCCTGTCCGCGCTGCTCGGCAACTGGGGCCGCAAGGGCGGGCTCTACCTGTCCGCCGGCATGAAGATCGCGCCGTATCCGCTGCCCAAGTACCCGAAGTCGGACAAGCCCAAGGCCGACGGTTCCGACGGCGCGCGCTATCCCGTTCGCCGACGAGGGCATCACCACCAGCATCCGCGACGCGACGCTGACGGCGAAGCCGTACCCGATCAAGGGCTGGTTCGTCTACTCGTCGAACATCCTGTACGCGCTTCCGAACACGAGCGAGACGCTGGAGGCGATCGACAAGCTCGACCTGCTGGTGGTCGTCGACACGCTCCCGAGCGAGATCGCCGGTTACGCCGACGTCGTGCTGCCGGAGGACACGTTCCTCGAGCGCTACGACGAGCTGGGCGGGGGTTACGGACGCGTCGGGCTGGACGTCCCTGCGGCAGCCGGTCGTCGCGGCGCCGAACGAGCAGAAGCCGGGATGGTGGATCGCGAAGCAGCTCGCGAACAAGCTCGGGATCCCCGAGTGCATGCCGTTCAAGGACATGGAGGAGTACCTCGCGTACCGGATCGAGAAGTCCGGCTACAGCTGGGCTGACTTCAAGCGCGACGGCGTGATCATGGGCGCCAAGCAGCCGATCACCGTCGAGGATGGGCTCGAACTCGAGTTCGACACCCCGTCGAAGAAGGTCGAGTTCTGGTCCGACCAGCTCGCGAAGGCCGGCTTCGACCCGGTGCCGAAGTACACGGCGCCCGCGGCGGCGCCGGACGGGCACTACCGGCTCATCACCGGACGCGCACCCGTGCACACGTTCAGCCGCACGCAGACCAATCCGCTGCTGCACGACATGATGGCCGAGAACGAGGTGTGGGTGAACGACGCGATCGCGGCGAGCGCCGGGCTGAAATCCGGCGACTACGTGAAGCTCAGGAACCAGGACGGCGTGGTGAGCAACCGCGTGCGGGTCAAGGCCACGCAGCGCATCCGTGCCGACTGCGTCTACCTGGTCTACGGCTTCGGCCACACCAGCAAGATGCTCACGCGTGCGTACATGAAGGGCGCCAACGCGGCGCAACTGACGACGAAGTACGTCACGGACCCGCTGATGGGCGGCACCAGCATCCACAGCAACTTCGTGACCTTTGTAAAGGAAGCGTGAATGAACTTCCCCCCACGCTCACTTCGTTCGCTGCCCCCTGAGGGGGCGCCGAGCCTCCTTCGGGCGGCCGCGCGGAGGGGTGGACGACCCCCACGCTCACTTCGTTCGCTGCCCCCTGAGGGGGCGCCGAGCCTCCTTCGGGCGGCCGCGCGGAGGCTGGCATGAGTCGCTTCGGAATGGTCATCGACACGCGCAAGTGCGTCGGCTGCATGGACTGCGTCGTCGCGTGCCAGACGGAGAACGACGTTCCGCTGGGCTTCTGCCGCGACTGGATCACCACGGACGTGCGCGGCGAATTCCCGCACCTGTCGCTTGAGATTCGATCGGAGCGCTGCAACCACTGCGACAACCCGCCATGCGTGTCCTGCTGTCCGACCGGCGCGTCCCACGTCGCGCAGCCGGGCAACGTGGTGCTGGTCACGGCGAACAAATGCATCGGCTGCAAGGCCTGCATGGCCGCGTGTCCGTACGACGCCCGTTTCGTGCACCCGGACGGGTACGTCGACAAGTGCACGTTCTGCCACCACCGCACCAAGGACGGCAAGGATCCGGCCTGCGTGTCGGTGTGCCCCACGCACTGCATGTACTTCGGCGACCTCGACGATCCCAAGAGCGCGGTCAACGAACTCCTGCGCACACGAGCGCACCACACGCTGCTGCCCGAAGCCGGGACCGGGCCGCGCGTCTTCTACCTGACGTAGGGCGACGACCATGCTCGAGACCACGATCACGCGCCACAACCCGCTCGTCGACCCGACCCTCGCCGTCTGGAGCTGGGAGATTCCCGTCTACCTCTTCGCCGGCGGCATCGTCGCCGGCATGATGATCCTGGGCGGGCTCGCGATGCTGCGCGTCGCGCGCGGCGACGACCCGAAGTCCTTCTTCTCGCTGCAGACGCCGCTGCTGGCCTTCATGCTGATCAACCTCGGCATGGGCGCGCTGTTCCTCGACCTCGCGCACAAGCTCTACGTCTGGCGGGTATTCCTCACGTTCGAGCCCGGTTCGCCGATGTCCTGGGGCTCGTGGGCACTCATCCTCGTCTACGGCGCGCTGCTGGCATCGGCGCTGGTGCGGCTGCCGCAGGCCTGGCCATGGCTCGGTCGCCGCGTGCCCGTGCTGCAGTCGCTCTCCGACGCCATCACCGAACACCCCGCACGGATGCGCGCGCTCGGCTGGGTGAGCGTCGTGCTGGGTGTGGTTCTCGGCGTCTACACGGGCGTCCTGCTCAACACGATGGTCGCGCGTCCGCTGTGGAACACCGGCCTGCTGGGGCCGCTGTTCCTCGTCTCCGGACTGTCCGCCGGGGCCGCGGCCATGCACATCGCCAGCGTCTTCCTGCCGCGCCGCCCGGCGCCCGAAGGCATGCTCGGCGGCGCGGTCTCGGCACTCGTCCAGCAACTGGGCGTCGCGCCGCCCGAGCGACGCACGGTCGACTCGCTGATCCGTGCCGACATCGCGTTCCTCGCGATCGAGCTCGTGCTGCTCGGACTCGTCGTCGTCAACCTGCAGACGTCGTCCGGTTCGCACGCGGTGGCCGCCACGCTGCTCGTCAGCGGCCCGTACGCGTGGGCGTTCTGGGGCGTGATCGTCGCGCTCGGCATCCTCGTGCCGATGGCGCTGCAGGGTCTCGAACTCGGTCATCGGATCCCCCATACCGTCGTGCCTGCGCTGCTCGTCCTCGTCGGCGGCTTCGCGCTGCGGTGGGTCATGGTCAATGCCGGCCAGGCGAGCCACATCGTGCACGCCGCCGGCCTGTAAGCACGGGCGCAAGCGCGCCTTACGGAGAACGCAACATGAAACGCAACCCCCTGCAACTTGCCATCGCGGCCGTGTGCGCCGCGCTCGCGGCCAACGCGCTGGCGCAGGCGCCCGCGCCGGCCGCCAAGCCCACGATTCCCCAGATCTGCCTGTCCTGCCACAAGGCGCAGCCCAACGCGGTACAGGGCATCTTCGAGAACGTCGCGTTCAAGAGCCAGGCGATCCAGCTCAAGATCGACGCGCACACCGAGATCGTCCGTTTCGATCCGAAGACGATCAAGGTCGTGGACGGCGGCGTCGCCAAGCCGGCCGAGGCGCTGCGCGACATTGCCAAGAACCGCGAAGCGCGCATCGACTACGTCGAGAAGGACGGCGCCAAGCTCGCCACGCAGATCTCGTTCAAGGGCCCGATCAAGATCGCGCCCGAGAAGCTCGCGAGCTACGACGAGGTCGTGCGCATGGTGGCGATGGGCCCCGAGAAGGGCGGCTACACGCTGATCGACTCGCGGCCGCTGCCGCGCGTGCAGGAAGGCACGATCCCGTCGGCGATCAACCTGCCCTACCCGGCGTGGGACAAGTTCGTCGACCGCCTGCCCAAGGACAAGAACCGCGCAATTGTCTTCTTCTGCCAGGGCGTCACCTGCATGATGAGCCCGAACTCGCTGTTGAAAGCCGAAGCGCTCGGCTACACCAACGTCAAGGTCTACCGCGAAGGCTATCCCGAGTGGCTCGAGCGCAACGTCGGCGTGATCGCGGCGCCGCACTACAAGGATGCGTTCGTCGACAAGCAGATTCCGGCCGTGCTGGTCGATGCGCGGCCTGCGGTGATCGCGGCCGAAGGCGCGATCCCGGGTGCCGTGTCCATCCCGCCGTCCGCCGTGCGTGCCGCCGTCGCGGGGTTCCCCGCCGCCAAGCTGAAGGCGCCGATCGTCGTCTACGACGGTGACGGCGGAACCTCGGCGCTGGTGGTGGCGCAGGTGATCAAGGAGAGCGGACAGACCAACGTGACCGTGCTCGGCGGCGGGATTTGACGCGTGGAAGGCAGCGAAGGCCCCGGTCGCGACCGGCGCGCTGGCGACGAAAGTGGCCTACACGCCGAAGCCGCGTCCCGGTTCGATCGCGAACGACGAGTTCGTCAAGCTCGCGAGTGCGACGCCCGCCGGCGTCCTCATCCTCGACGTCCGCAACACCGACGAGGCGAACGCCGGCATGATCAAGGGTGCGATGCTGATTCCCGACGAGGAACTGCTGGCCCGGATGGGCGAAGTCCCGAAGGACAAGCAGATCGTCACGCACTGCTCGACGGGCATCCGCGCCGAGATGGCGTACCACAAGCTCAAGGACGCCGGCTACAAGGTGACCTTCCTGTACGCGCCGATCGAAATCAAGAAGAACGGCGAGTTCAAGGTGACGCAGAACTAGCGCGTCGCGCGGCGGGACGCCCGCGCCGGGGCGTCGGCCGAGGTTTCATCGTCAACGCAAAAGGGGAGGCCGCGTGGCCTCCCCTTTGCATGCCTGTCGCCGCCGGATGTCCGGCCACCGCGTGCCGGCCACCTGCGCGTCCGGTCTTCGCGGGTCCGTCACCCCCGCGGCCTGCGGCCGCGACGGCGAAGCGCGATCAGCAGCCGCCCTTCTTTTCCTTCTTCGGAGCGGCCGTCTTGGCGGCGCCGTCCACGGCCTTCTTCTTGTCGGCGTCGGACATCTTGTCCCACGCGTCCTGCGTGACGCCGGCGGGCTTCATGAGCGCCGCTTCCGTCTTCGTCGGCGCGGCGGGCGCCTTCGGCGGATCGGCGGCGATGGCGGTGGCGCAGGAAAGCGCGAAGGTGGCGGCAACCAGGACTGCGGACAGCTTGTTCATGCGGATCTCCCCTTGCTGGTGTTGGACGTTCGATGTCCGCGGTCGAGCGGATCGGCCGCGGTCGCGGCAGGTGCGCATTATCCCCGGTTACCTGCGCAGTGTCAGCAGTCCGATGCATCCGTGAAGTCGGTGCCGTCGCCGCGCTGTAGAATTCTCCGGCACCCCAGGACTGGTCATGACCCCTACGCTCGCAACGCCGCCACTCGCCGCCCGCATTGCCGCGGTGTTTCCCGCGTTCGCGGACGCGCCGCCCGAAACGCTCGAGCGCATGGCGCGCGAGGGGGTGCGACGAAATGCCGCGGCGGGCAGCGTCATGTTCGATGCGCACGCACCCTGCACCGGTTTTCCGCTGCTCCTCTCGGGCGCCGTCCGCGTGCTGCAGCGCTACCCCAACGGCCGCGAGCTGCAGCTCTACCGGGTGAAGCCCGGGGAGTCGTGCCTGCTTTCGGGCTCTTCGCTGATGGGCCAGAGCAACTACACCGCGACGGGCATCGCCGAGACCGACGTCGAGATCCTGCTGCTGCCGCCGCCGCTCTTTTTTGCGCTGGTGGCCGAGGACGATGCGTTCCGGCGGCATCTGTTCGCGATGTTCGGCGAACGCCTGGCCGCGCTGATGCAGGTCGTCGAGGCGGTTGCCTACCAGAAGCTCGACCAGCGGCTCGCGGCCCTCATCGTCGACCGTGCGGTCGGGGACGAGGTGCACGCCACCCATCAGGCGCTGGCGGACGATCTTGGCAGCGTGCGCGAAATCGTGTCGCGACTGCTGCGCACCTTCGAGGACCGCGGCTGGGTCGACCTGGGCCGCGAACGCATCCGGATCGTCGATCGCGACGCGCTCGTGAGCCTTGCGCGCGGGTAGGCGGCCGGGGTTTGACCGCGAGCGCGGGCGGCACGCCGGGCGGGCACCGATCGCCGTACTGCGTCGCGGCTTCGCCATGACGTCGTACGCCTAGCCTGCTGCCGCGAGCGCCGCCCAGCCATGCGCCCCCACGCCACGGTCATCACCGAAGTCTCGTTTCGCTCCGCGGTGTCCGCGCTCTCCCGGCCGATCGCGGACGCGACGCACGCGATTCCCGCGATCGAGTTCATCGTCTGCGACCTGGCGCTTGCCAACGGCGTCGTCGGCCAGTCGTATCTCCTTGCCTTCCACTATTCGCGGGCTGCGATTCGCGGCGCCTGCCTCGATCTCGCCGCTTTCGCGCGCGGCCGCGACGCGACGGCCACGCAGGCGTTCGCGGCGGACTGGAACCGCGAGACCGAGTACTTCGGCCAGGAGGGGCTGCAGCGATGGGCGCTGGGCTTGGCCAATGTCGCGATGTGGGACGCGCATGCGCGCACGCTCGACGTGCCGGTGTGGCGGCTCCTGGGCGGCGCCGCGCGGCCGGTGCCCGTCTACGGCAGCGGCGGCTGGCTCTCCTACAGCGACGACGAGTTGCAGGACGAAGTGCGCGGTTACGTTCGGCGAGGTTTCGCGGCGGTCAAGATCAAGGTCGGATCGGCGGAGCCTGGGCGCGACCTCGCGCGGATGCGCAAGGTGCGCGAGGCGGTGGGCCCGCACGTACGGATCATGATCGACGCCAACCAGGGGCTGCGCGCACCGGAAGCGCTGGAACTCGCCCTGGCCGCGCGCGAAATCGGCATCGGCTGGTTCGAGGAGCCGCTCGATCACCGCGACTGGGAGGGCTACGCGTTCCTGCGCAGCCGCGCCGGGGTCGCGCTGGCGATGGGCGAGCGCGAATACGACCTCGTGGCGCTGCGCGAGCTCGTCGCGCGACGGGCGATCGACCTGTGGCAGCCCGACCTGCTGCGCCTGGGCAGCGTCGAGGCCTGGCGGGAGTCGGCGGCGTACGCGGCCGCGCACGGCATCCCCGTGTTGCCGCACTACTACCGCGACTACGACGTGCCGCTCCTGTGCACGGTGAGCAACGGCTACGGCGCCGAATCCTTCGACTGGATCGACGCGATCGTCGATCTGCCGATGCGCGTCGAGAATGGACTCGCCTACCCGCGGGAGACGGCCGGCTGGGGATTCAGGTTTCGCGAGTCCGCGCTGTCGCCGATCTGACCTTGATCCGACGGGAATCGGCGCCTTAGGCGTGGACGCCGATTCAGGTCCGGATCTGCCCCGACCCCAGCACGACCCACTTCTGGCTGGTGAGCCCCTCGAGGCCGACGGGTCCGCGCGCGTGCAGCTTGTTGGTCGAGATGCCGATTTCCGCGCCCAGCCCGAACTCGAAACCGTCGGCGAAGCGCGTCGACGCGTTGACCAGGACGGAACTCGAGTCCACTTCGCGCAGGAAACGCATCGCGTTCGCGTAGTCGGAGGTGACGATCGCGTCGGTGTGCTGCGAGCCGTACTGCGCGATGTGCGCGATCGCCTCGTCGAGCGAGTCGACGACGCGCACCGCGAGGATCGGCGCCAGGTACTCGGCGTACCAGTCGTCCTCGGTCGCGGCCTTCATGGCCGGGACCAGCGCGCGGGAACGTTCGCAACCGCGCAGCTCCACGCCCTTGTCGAGGTAGACGGCGGACAGCGGCGGCAGCACGCGCGCCGCGACGTCGGCGTGGACGAGCAGCGTCTCCATCGTGTTGCAGGGCGAGTAGCGCTGCGTCTTCGCGTTGTCCGCGATGCGGATCGCCATCGCGAGTTCCGCCGACGCATCGATGAACACGTGGCACACGCCGTCGAGATGCTTGATCACCGGCACCTTCGCGTCGCGCGCGATGCGTTCGATGAGGCTCTTGCCGCCGCGCGGCACGATGACGTCGACGTGCTTCTCGTCGGTGATGAGATGGCCGACCGCCGCGCGGTCCGGCGTCGCGACGACCTGCACCGCCGCTTCGGGCAGGCCGGCGTCGCGCAGGCCATGCCGCACGCACGCGGCAATCGCCTGGTTGCTGCGCAGTGCCTCGGAGCCGCCGCGCAGGATCGTCGCGTTGCCGGCCTTGAGGCACAGCGCCGCGGCATCGGCGGTCACGTTGGGCCGCGACTCGTAGATGATCCCAACGACGCCGAGCGGCACGCGCATGCGGCCGACCTGGATGCCCGTTGGCCGGAAGCGCAGATCGGTGATCTCGCCGACGGGGTCGGGCAGCGCCGCGATTTCCGCAAGGCCGTCGGCCATGGCCAGCACGGCTTTCGGCGTGAGCGTCAGCCGGTCGACGAACGCGGCGTCGTGGCCGGCCGCCTGCGCGCCCGCGACGTCCTCGCGGTTGGCGGCCATGAGGTGCGCTTCCTCGCGCCGGATCGCCGTGGCGATCGCGTGCAGCGCGTGGTTCTTGGCGTTCGTGTCGGCGCGGGCGAGGTCGCGCGCGGCGGCGCGCGCGGCAACGCCCACGGCGTGCATGTACGACGCGACGTCGGTGTCGGCGGCCAGCCCGGGAACGGTGCGATCATTCATCCCGCCCATTCTAGCGCGAAGGTCGCCGGGCTCCGCCGGGCCTGCAGTCGGGGTGGGCTCCGGCAGTGCGTCCGGCTTTGTTGCCCGCCGTCAAACCGCGGGGGCCACGACGGGACCAGAATGAGTCACAGCGCTCCGTCCGGAGAGCGGTGGTGCGCTAGAGGCTTCGGGTGCGCCGTCCCGCGGGAGGCGCTGCTCAGGAACCCAACGGAGGAGGAACCACCATGCTGGTACGAGACCGGATGAGCGCACATCCGCTGACCATTCGCAGCGACAGCGACTACAAGGAGGCGCTGCAGCTGATGCACGAGCGTTCCATCCACCATGTCCCGGTGCTCGACGCCGACCGTCGGCTGGTGGGCATCGTCGCCGAACGCGATCTCCTGCTGGCCGCGTCGCAGCACCTGCAGTCGGTGATCGAAGTCGGGGAAGTCATGCACCGCGATGTCGTGACGGTGGCGCCCGACACGCCGATCACGGAAGCGGCGATGCTGATGATCGAGCATCGGATCGGCGGCCTTCCGGTCGTGAATGCGCAACGGCAGGTCGTCGGGGTGATCACCGAATCGGATCTCTTTCGCGCGTTCGTCGAGATGCAGTCCGGGCGGGACGTTGCGGCGGCGACACGCTCGGCGAGCTGACGCGGGATCGCCGTCCCTTCGTTCACCGGAGTCTTCGCATGAGCTACGAGCGACTCGATGCGCGCCTGGACGGTGCCGTTGCCACCATTGCGCTGCATCGCCCGGACAAGGGCAATGCACTGGACATGCCGATGTGGCACGAGTTGCGCCAGGCGATGTGCTGGCTCGACGACACGCCCGAGGCCCGGGTCGCGATACTGCACGGGTCAGGCAGCCATTTCACCACCGGCATCGACCTCGCACTGCTCGGCGCCGTGGAGAAGCGGATCGCGGACCCGTGCGACGGGCGCGCGCGCGAGAAGCTCCGGCAACTGATCCTCGAGCTGCAGGACACCGTGACGGCCATCGAGCGCTGCCGGAAGCCCGTCATCGCCGCGATCCACGGCGCGTGCATCGGCGCCGGGGTGGACATCGTGACCGCGTGCGACCTGCGTTATTGTTCCGAGGACACCACGTTCTCCGTGCGCGAGATCGACGTCGGCATGACGGCGGACGTCGGCACCCTGCAGCGCCTGCCGCGACTGGTCGGGGAGGGCATCGCACGCGAACTCGCGTACACGGGACGCCCGGTCAACGGGCTCGAAGCGCACGCGCTGCGGCTCGTCAACCGCTGCTTCGGCACGCGCACGGAACTCATGGCGGGGGTGCGCGAGATCGCCGCGGTGATCGCCGCCAAGTCGCCGCTCGCGCTCCGTGGCACCAAGGAGATGATCACCTATGCCCGCGACCACTCGACCGCCGACGCGCTCAACTACGTCGCGACCTGGAATGCCGGGATGCTGCTGTCGGCGGACTTGACCGAGGCCGTCACTGCAGCGCGCGAAAAGCGGCCGCCGGTATTCAGCGACTGACCCTCATTTTCAGGCTCCCGTCAGCGCCCGCCGAACGTGGGCGTCAGCGTCTGGACCCCGTTCTCGGTGCCCATCAGGATGACGTCGGCCCCTCGGTGCGCGAACAGGCCGACCGTCACCACGCCTGCGATCTGGTTGATCGTCGTCTCCAGCGCGACGGGGTCCTCGATCACGAGGCCGGACACGTCGAGGATCACGTTGCCGTTGTCCGTCGTGAAGCCCATCCGCCATGCGGGTTGGCCGCCCAGGCGCACCATCTCGCGCGCGACGTAGCTGCGCGCCATCGGGATCACCTCGACCGGCAACGGAAAGCGGCCGAGCACCGGCACCCGTTTCGACTGGTCGACGATGCAGACGAACTTGCGGCCGACGGCCGCGACGATCTTCTCGCGCGTGAGCGCGCCGCCGCCACCCTTGATCATCGCGCCATGCAGCGTGACTTCGTCGGCGCCGTCGACATAGACGGGCACGTCGTCGACGTTGTTCAGTTCCTCGACGTCGATGCCGTACGACTTCAGCCGCTCGGTCGACTTGACCGAACTCGACACGGCGCCCTTGATCCGGCCTTTCATCTTCGCGAGTTCATCGATGAAGAAATTCGCCGTGGTGCCCGAACCCACGCCAACCCACGCGTCGGTCACGACGTGCTTGATCGCTTCGCGGGCGACGGCTTGCTTCAGTTCGTCCTGGGTCATGTTCGTGCGCCAAATGGGAGTTCGATGCTCCGATTCTACGCGCGCGTGGCACGGCCTTCCTGCGCACTAGGGAACCTCTGCGAAAGTCCCGCCGTCGACGACTCGTACGCAGCCGGCCGCCTGATTTCGCAGTTGCAGTGCCGGTGAGCGAAAGGCGCAACGCCGGCTTCACGTCATCCACGGACCCGACGGACGCCTTTGGCAGACGTTCCCTAGCCGTGCGCGTCGCGCGCGGGCCGCAGCCGTTGCACAAGCACCACGGCGCCGAGGATCAGCGCCCCGACGACCACGCCCACCACCATGTCTGCGAGCAGCGGCCCCACGGCGGCCAGTACGCCGCCGACGGCAGGCACGGAGCCCGCTTCCGCGAAAAACGCCGCGATCGCGTGATGAACGACCGGCACCCCGTGCGTGAGAATTCCGCCGCCGACCAGGAACATCGCCGCCGTGCCGGCGACCGACAGCGCCTTCATGAACCACGGCGCCACCCGCAGGATCGTCGCGCCGAGCCCGCGCTGGAAGCGCGGCCACGATCCGTCGCCCGTGCGCCCGGCAAGCCAGAGTCCGGCATCGTCGAGCTTCACGATGCCGGCGACCAATCCGTAGACGCCGACCGTCATCGCGATCGCGATGCCGACCAGCACGCCGACCTGCGTGGCGAACGCCGCCCCCGCCACCGTGCCGAGCGCGATGACGATGATCTCGGCAGACAGGATGAAGTCGGTGCGGACGGCCCCCTTGATCTTCGCCCTTCTCGAACGCGACCACGTCCGCCGTCGGATCGGCGACGGTCCGCGCGAGCGCCTCGCGCGCCTCGGCGCGTTCCGTCGCGGGATGCAGGAACTTGTGCGCGAGCTTCTCGACGCCCTTCGTAGCAGAGGTAAGCGCCGCCGACCATCAGCAGCGGCGTGATCGCCCACGGCGCGAGCGCGCTGATCGCGAGCGCCGCCGGCACGAGAATGGCCTTGTTGACGGCCGAACCCTTGGCGACGGCCCAGACCACCGGCAGCTCGCGTTCGGCGCGCATGCCGGACACCTGCTGGGCGTTGAGCGCGAGATCGTCGCCCAGCACGCCGGCCGTCTTCTTCGCGGCGACCTTGGTCAGCACGCTGACATCGTCGAGGACGCTCGCGATGTCGTCGAGCAGTGCGATCAGGCCGATGGCCATCGGAGGACGCCGCCCGTGCGCGGCGCGTGAATGGAGAGTCCCAAGGATAAACGCAAATCGGACGCGCCTTCGCGCAACGCCCGACTTCCCCTGCTGCGCCGCGCGAGCCCGATGCCATGAGGACGGGCCCGGCGCGTCCGCAACGCCTTTCAGCGGACGTGCCGAGCCCCTGGCGGGCGCCGCGCGCTACTTCCTGCGCGGCGGCGGCAGGTCCGTGCAGACGCCTTCGAACGCCTCGGCGGCAAGGCCGACGGACTCGGTGAGCGTCGGGTGCGGGTGGATCGTGCGGCCGATGTCGACCGCATCCGCGCCCATCTCGATGGCCAGCGCGACTTCGCCGATCAGGTCGCCCGCATGCGTGCCGACGATGCCGCCGCCGACGATCCGGTGCGTCGCGTCGTCGAACAGCAGCTTCGTGTGTCCCTCGTCACGGCCGTTCGCGATGGCGCGGCCCGACGCGGCCCAGGGGAAGAGGCCCTTGCTCACCTTGATGCCCCGGGCCTTCGCGTCGTCCTCGGTCAGGCCGACCCACGCGATCTCGGGGTCGGTGTATGCCACCGACGGAATCACGCGCGCGTCGAAGTACGACTTCTCGCCGGCCGCGACTTCGGCGGCGACGTGTCCCTCGTGCACGGCCTTGTGCGCGAGCATCGGCTGCCCGACGACGTCGCCGATCGCGAAGATGTGCGGGACGTTCGTGCGCATCTGGTTGTCGACCGGGATGAAGCCGCGGTCGGTCACGGTCACACCGGCCTTGTCCGCCGAGATCTTCTTCCCGTTGGGCGCGCGGCCGACGCTCATCAGCACCGCGTCGTACGGCTGCGGATCCTTCGGCGCGTTGGGTCCGTCGAACGTCACCCACAGCGCGTCGGGCTTGGCGACCACCGCGGTGGTCTTCGTCGACAGCATCATGCGGTCGAACCGGTGCTTGTTGACCTTTTCCCACACGCGGACGAGGTCGCGGTCGGCGCCCGGCATCAGGCCGTCGAGCATCTCGACGACGTCGAGGCGCGCACCGAGCGACGAATACACGGTGCCCATCTCGAGCCCGATGATGCCGCCGCCGATGACGAGCAGCCGCTTCGGGACCGACGTCGAGCTCGAGCGCGCTGGTCGAGTCGAGCACGCGCGGATCCTCGGGGATGAACGGCAGCCGCACCACCTGCGAACCGGCCGCGATGATCGCCTGCGCGAAGCGCACGACCTTCTTGGTCCCCGGACTTCGCCTGCCCGGTGCCTTCGGTGACCTCGACCTCGACGTGATGCGCGTCGAGGAACTGGCCGATGCCGCGCACGACCTCGACCTTGCGCGACTTCGCCATGCCGGCGAGCCCGCCGGTCAGCTTGCCGACGACCTTGTCCTTCCAGCCGCGCAGCTTGGCGAGGTCGACGTGCGGCGCGCCGAACGCGATGCCGTGCTCGGCCAGCGCTTCCGCCTCGTCCTTCACCGCCGCGATGTGCAGCAGCGCCTTCGACGGAATGCAGCCGACGTTGAGGCACACGCCGCCCAGCTGCGCGTACCGCTCGACGATCACCGTCTTCAGGCCCAGGTCCGCCGCACGGAACGCGGCGCTGTAGCCGCCCGGCCCGGCGCCCAGCACCAGCATCTGGCACTCGACGTCGACGGGGCCGGTGTAGGCGGCGCGCGCCGGTGCGGCGGCGGCGCGACTGCGTGCCGGGCAGGCGCGCCGCCGCAGCGCTCCCTCTCCCGCCTGCGGGAGAGGGTTGGGGTGAGGGCGCGCCTGCCGCAGCCGGAGCTGCGCCGCCGCGGCCGCGCCGGCCGCCTCCAGCACCACGATCAGCGACCCTTCGCCGACGCGGTCGCCGACCTTCACGTGCACTTCGCGCACGGTACCCGCCGCAGGCGCCGGCACGTCCATCGTCGCCTTGTCGGATTCGAGCGTCAGCAGCGAATCCTCGGCCGCGACGACGTCGCCGGGCTTCACGAAGATCTCGATGACCGGGACGTCCTTGAAGTCCCCGATGTCGGGGACCTTGACTTCGATGGTGCTCATGGCGGGCCGTCCGGAGTCTAGAGCACGACGCGGCGCAGGTCCGCGAGCAGCGTGCCGAGGTACGCGGTGAACCGCGCGGCCGACGCGCCGTCGATGACGCGATGGTCGTACGACAGCGACAGCGGCACGATGAGGCGCGGCGCGAACGCCTTGCCGTCCCACACCGGCTTCATCGCGCTCTTCGAGACGCCGAGGATCGCGACTTCCGGCGCATTGATGATCGGCGTGAACGCCGTGCCGCCGATGCCGCCCAGCGAACTGATCGAGAAGCAGCCGCCCTGCATTTCCGCGGGACCGAGCTTGCCGTCGCGCGCCTTCGCCGACAACTCGCCCATCTCCTTGGCGATCTGCAGCACGCCCTTCTGGTCGGCGTTCTTCAGCACCGGCACCACGAGGCCGTTCGGCGTGTCGGCGGCGAAGCCGATGTTGAAGTACTGCTTGCAGCACCAGGTTGTCGCCCGTCCAGCGAAGCGTTGAAGTCGGGAAACTTCTTCAGCGCCGCGACGGCGGCCTTGATCATGAACGCGAGCATCGTCACCTTGATGCCCGCCTTCTCGTTTTCCTTGTTGAGCTGCACGCGGAAGGCTTCGAGCTCGGTGATGTCGGCGTCGTCGAACTGCGTGACGTGCGGGATCATCACCCAGTTGCGCGCGAGGTTGGCGCCGGAGATCTTCTTGATCCGCGACAGCGGCTTCGCCTCGACCGGGCCGAACTTCGCGAAGTCCACCGTCGGCCACGGCAGCAGGTTGAGCGCGCCGCCGCCGGTGATGCCCGCGCCGGCAACACCCGCGCTGGCCGCGCCGGCGAGCGCCTGCTTGACGAAACCCTGCACGTCCTCCTGCTGGATGCGTCCGTTCGGGCCGGTGCCTTTCACGCGCGCCAGGTCGACGCCCAGTTCGCGCGCGAACTTGCGCACGGACGGCGACGCATGCGCGGCCTTGAACGCTTCGCCGTCGATCGGCGCCGACGCTGCGGCCGGCGCAGGCGCCGTCTCGCCCCCTCTCCCGCTTGCGGGAGAGGGTTGGGGTGAGGGTGCGCTCGCAGCAGGCGCCGACGCGGGCACGTCACTGCCCTCTCGCCGCTTGCGGGAGCAGGGTCTGGGGTGAGGGCGCACTCGCGACGGGCCGGGCGCGGTTGCCGCGGCACCCGCCGCCGCCGTCTCGAGCACCAGCACCAGCGTGCCTTCGCTCACCTTGTCGCCGACCTTGAGCTTCAACTCGCGCACGACACCCGCGGCGGGCGACGGCACGTCCATCGTCGCCTTGTCCGATTCGAGCGTGACGAGCGAGTCGTCGGCGGCCACCGTGTCGCCCGGTTTCACGAGGACTTCGATGACCGGGATGTCCTTGAAGTCGCCGATGTCCGGGACCTTGACGTCGATCGTGCTCATGCGGAAACCTTTTTCACGGGAGGCGCAGAGGCGCCGAGGAGACGCTTGCCGGTGTCCGGGGCCATCGATGCAGGGACGTCGCGCAGCAAGGCCTTGCCCGGCGCCTCTGCGTCTCTTGGCAGAACAACCATCACACCGTCCATGGCGCAGGCTTGTCGGGATCGAGCCCGTACTTCGCAATCGCCTCGGCCACCTTCGCGGCGGGGATCGTGCCGTCGTCGGCGAGCGCCTTCAGCGCGGCCACCGTCACGTAGTGCCGGTTGACCTCGAAGAACTGGCGCAGCTTCTCGCGCGTGTCGGAGCGGCCGAAGCCGTCGGTGCCGAGCACGACGTAGCGGCGCGGAACCAGCCCGCGGATCTGCTCGGCATAGAGCCGCATGTAGTCGGTGGCGACGATGACGGGGCCCTGCGTGCCCGCGAGGCACGCCTCGACGTGCGACACCCGCGGCTTCTCGGTCGGGTGCAGCGTGTTCCAGCGCGTGACCGCATTGCCGTCGCGTGCGAGTTCCGTGAACGACGGGCAGCTCCACAGGTCGGCGTCCACACCCCAATCCTTCTTCAGCAGTTCCGCGGCGGCGATCGCCTCGCGCAGGATGACCCCGGAGCCCATGAGCTGCACGCGCGGCGCCTTCCCCTTCGACTTCTCGCCGTCGGCGAGCTTGTACATGCCCTTGAGGATGCCGGGTCCCGCGCCCTCGGGCATCGCCGGGTGCGCGTAGTTCTCGTTCATCACCGTCAGGTAGTAGTAGACGTCCTCCTGCTCGGAGTACATCCGCCGCAGGCCGTCCTGGATGATGACCGCCACTTCGAAGGCGAACGTCGGGTCGTACGACAGGCAGTTCGGCACGGTCGCCGAGATGAGATGCGAGTGGCCGTCCTCGTGCTGCAGGCCTTCGCCGTTCAGCGTCGTGCGGCCCGCGGTGCCACCCAGCAGGAAGCCGCGCGAGCGCATGTCGCCGGCCGCCCAGCAGAGGTCGCCGACGCGCTGGAAGCCGAACATCGAATAGAAGATGTAGAACGGGATCATCGGCACGCCGTGCGTCGAGTACGACGTCGCGGCGGCGATCCAGTCGCACATGCCGCCGGCCTCGTTGATCCCTTCCTGCAGGATCTGGCCGTGCTTGTCTTCCTTGTAGAACATCAGCTGGTCGTGGTCCTGCGGCGTGTAGAGCTGGCCCTGCTGGTTCCAGATGCCCAGTTGCCGGAACATGCCCTCCATGCCGAACGTGCGCGACTCGTCGGGCACGATCGGCACGACGTGCTTGCCGATGTTCTTGTCGCGGATCAGGAGCTGCAGGATCTGCACGAACGCCATCGTCGTCGAGATCTCGCGGTCGTCGGTGCTCTTCAGCAACCGGTCGAACGCCGACAGCGCGGGCACGATCAGCGGCGTGGCCTTCATGCGCCGCTGCGGCAGGTAGCCGCCCAGCTCCATCCGCCGCGCGCGCATGTACTGCAGCTCCGGCGAATCCGCGGCGAAGTTCACGTACGGCATCTCCTCGATCCTGTCGTCGGGGACCGGGATGTGGAAGCGGTCGCGGAAGCGCCGCAGCGATTCGGGCGACATCTTCTTCTGCTGGTGCGTGATGTTCTGCGCCTCGCCGGAGTCGCCCATCCCGTAGCCCTTGATCGTCTTGGCGAGGATGACCGTCGGCTGGCCCTCCGAATTCGCCGCCATGTGAAACGCCGCGTACACCTTGTGCGTGTCGTGGCCGCCGCGGTTCAGGTGCCAGATCTCGTCGTCGGACCAGTCGGCGACGAGCGCCTTCAGCTCGGGCGTGTTGAAGAAGTACTCGCGGACGTATGCGCCGTTCTTGCTCTTGAACGTCTGGTATTCGCCGTCGACGCACTCCATCATCCGCTTCATCAGGATGCCCTTCTTGTCGCGCGCGAAGAGCGTGTCCCAGTGCGTGCCCCAGACCACCTTGATCACCTTCCAGCCGGCGCCCCGGAAATCGCTCTCGAGCTCCTGGATGATCTTGCCGTTGCCGCGCACCGGGCCGTCCAGCCGCTGCAGGTTGCAGTTGACGACGAAGACCAGGTTGTCGAGCCGCTCGCGCGACGCCATGCCGATCGCGCCCATCGACTCCGGCTCGTCCATCTCGCCGTCGCCCATGAACGCCCAGACCTTGCGGCCTTCCGTCTGCGCGAGGCCGCGGTCCTGCAGGTACTTCATGAAGCGCGCCTGGTAGATCGCCATCAGCGGGCCGAGGCCCATCGACACCGTCGGGAACTGCCAGAAATCGGGCATCAGCCACGGATGCGGGTAGGACGAGATGCCCTTGCCGTCGACTTCCTGCCGGTAGTTGTCGAGCTGCTCTTCCGTCAGGCGCCCGAGCATGAACGCGCGCGCGTACACGCCGGTGGCGGAATGGCCCTGCACGAACACGAGGTCGCCGCCATGGTCGTCGCCCCATGCGCGCCAGAAGTGATTGAAGCCGACGTCGTAGAGGTCGGCCGCGGACGCGAAGCTCGCGATGTGCCCGCCGACGTTGGTGTGCTTGTTCGCGCGCAGCACCATCGCCATCGCGTTCCAGCGCACGTACGACCGGATGCGGTGCTCGATCTCGGGGTCGCCGGGGATGCGCACCTGCGCGTCCGTCGGGATCGTGTTGATGTACTCGGTATTCGCCGAGAACGGCAGGTAGGCGCCGTTCTGCCGCGCCGCGTCGATCAGCTGCTCGATCAGGTAGTGCGCGCGGTCGGGGCCCTCGGCGGCAAGTACACCGGCGAGCGCGTCCAGCCATTCGCGCGTTTCCAGCGGATCGGGATCGTGCTTCGGGACGTCCATGACTTCCTCCAGGCAGCCGCTTCGATGCGGCTTTCGTTCGAGCAATCGCGGCCGTTTCATGGTTCCCCGGCCCCGGTTTCGCGTTCAGCCGCGCCGCGCTGCGCGCGCCGGACCTGGCGCGCGCGGGTCGGCCGGTCTGCGATTCTAGGCGTCGGTCCGCGGTCTGTATTGCCGCAGTGCGGCAGCCGCGGGCCGCGCCACCTCTACGCATCGTGTTCCGCACCGCATTCGTGCCAGGCCTGCGCGGGCTTATCCGCGCCGCTGCGCCACCGTTACTCCCGCCCCCGGTGCGCGTTCGGCGCCGGGATATTACCATCAGGTGGAAATGATTTCCATATTAAGGCGTGCGCCGCGCTCGTCGCAGCAGCGTCGCCGCCGCGCGCCCCGCAGATCAGTGCGCAGATGAGGAAACTGGCGCGGTAGGACCCCGTGACCGCGGTCACCAGCGCGAACAGCGACGGCCCGCCGACGACGCCGCTGAACGTGACGAAACCGGTGGCGCCGGTCACGCTGGCCGCCTGCCCCGCAGGCGCGCGCCGGGCCAGTTCCGCCAGCTGGACACCGTTCCAGCCGATGGCGGTGGCCCCGAACAGCGCAGCCAATGGCAACACGACCCACGCCGGCCAAGCCGCGGTGGCGAACGCCGTGGCGGCGCTGCTGACGGACGCCAGGAACCCGATGAGTGCGAGCGTGCGCACGGGGCTCAACCACCGATCCGCTACGATGCCCCAGAAGATTCGCCCTGCAACGGCCGCGGTCGTGGCGCAAGTGAGCGCTAACCCAGCGGTAATCAGCGACCACGCGAGCACCTCGTTGACGTAGATGACGAGGAAGCTCGTCAGGGAGACCTGGACCGCCGCGAACGTGAAACCGATCAGCGCCATCTCGCGCAGCGCCGGTGTCCGCAGCACCAGGCGAAGTGGGTGCACCAGCGCCCGCAGCGAGACGGGCGTGTCCAGCGCCTGTCGCCGGTCGAGCGCCTGGCGCGTGGTCTCCGCGCCCGCGACCACCACCAACCCGACCACCGCGAGCCCGATGAACGCGCCGCGCCAACCCAGCAGCAGCGCGAGGGCTGGCATGAGGGCGCCGGCCAGCGCGGTGCCGGCCGGGACGCCCGTCTGCTTGATGGAAAAGGTGACCGCAAGACGGTGCGGCGGTGTGGTCCGGATCAGGATGTCCGACGATGCGGCGGTGATCGGTCCGTAGCCCATGCCCACGGCCACCGCCGCCGCCACCAGCAGCGCCGGCGCCGACGCGGGTGCGAGCCCCGCGCAGCCGATGCCGGCCGCGCAGAACAGCACGCTCACCTGCGAGACCCGGATCGCGCCGTAGCGTCCGACAAAACCGCTGCCCACGAGACTGCCGGCCATGGCGCCCGCGAACAGCAGGCTGATGAACACGCCGATCCACTTGGGCGAGACGCCCAGGTCCGCCGCGAGGACGGGCGCCAGTACCGGTGGCGCCGACACGGCGAGCGACGTATACATCTGGATCGCCAGCGTGGCGGTCAGCGCGACGAGGGCGTTGCGCGGTGTCGGGCCCGTCGCGGTGCTCACGGGACCTCCTTCGGGTTGCGCGCCCCGGCATTCGCCGCTTGGGACGGCCCGGTGACGTCATGCGCGCCGGTGGACCGTCAGCGTTCGTGTCTCGGTGACGAGCGTGTCGACGACGAGATCGTGCGGCGCGGCGGGCACGTTCGCGACGAGTTGCACGTCGAACGCGCCGGCGACGCGCGGGACGTGCGGCGGCATCAGTGCGAGCAGTCGATCGTAGTACCCGCCGCCATAGCCCAGCCGGCCCCCGAAGGCGTCGTAGGCGACGCCCGGCACGAGCACCCAATCCAGGTCCGCCGAGGCGATCGAAGGCAGGTCGGAGCGCGGTTCCGCGATGCCGCGAAAGCCGGACACCGTGTCGCGCGCCACGTCGGCCACCGCGTGGAGGTCGAGCATGCGCGTCGCGCCGTTGACGCGCGGCAGCGCGACGGTCTTGCCCGCCGCCAGCGCGGTCGCACACAGCGGATGCGTATCCCACTCGCTGCGAAAGGGCAGCGTGAGCAGCACGCAACGCGCGGCGACGAAGGAGGGCAGCGCGGCGATGCGCGCGGTGATGGCCGCGGAGGCGGCGGCGCGCGTCGCGGGCGGCAGCGCATCGCGCGCGGCGATCACCTGGTTGCGCAGCGCGCGCTTCGCCTCATGGAGCGCGGTTCCCGACAGCGGTGCGGCAGTTGCTCCGGGGTTCGCGTCCATGCGGAATCTTAGCGCATGGACGCTCGCGCGACCGGCCGCGCCGCGGTGGGTCACATATAATGCGACGTCCTGTTTCCGACCCCCGCGGCCACGATGAAGAACACCCACCAGTTCTACCGAGAACGGCGCAGCGCGCTCCTGCGATCGATGCGCGCGCAGGCGGGCGGCGGCCTCGCGCTGGTGCCGACGGCGCCGGAGGTCGCGCGCAATCGCGACTCGCTGTTCCCGTTCCGCGCGGACAGCTACTTCCACTACCTCTCGGGCTTTCCGGAGCCGGAGGCGGTCGTCGCGCTGATCGCGGGCCCCGACGGCGACCGGCAGGTCCTCTTCTGCCGCGAGAAGAACGAGGAGCGCGAGATCTGGGACGGCTTCCGCTACGGTCCGGAGGCGGCGAAGGAGATCTTCGGCTTCGACGAGGCGCATCCGATCAGCGCACTGCCCGGGATGCTCCCCGATTTCGCATCCGATCGCCCGGCGCTCTTCACGCCGCTCGGGATGTTCGATCACTGGGACAGGCAGGTCACGCAGCTCCTCAACGAAGTGCGCAGCCGCGTGCGCACCGGCGTCGCCGCGCCCGACGAAGTCGTCGACATTCGCGGCACGCTCGACGCGATGCGACTCGTGAAGGACGCGCATGAAGTCGCGCTGATGCGGCGCGCCGCCGCGATCTCCTGCGGCGCGCATCGGCGCGCGATGGAACTCACGCGCCCGGGCTGGCTCGAGTACCAGACCGAGGCCGAACTGCTGCACGAATTCCTGCGCCACGGAGCGCAGGCGGTCGCCTATCCGTCGATCGTCGCGTCGGGGCCGAACGCGTGCGTGCTGCACTATCGCGACAACAATCGCGAAATGTCGGCGGGCGACCTGCTGCTGATCGACGCCGGGTGCGAATACCAGGGTTACGCGTCCGACATCACGCGCACGTTTCCGGTCGACGGCCGGTTCACGGGACCGCAGAAGGACGTCTACGAGCTGGTGCTGGCGTCGCAGGAGGCGTGCCTCGCCGCGGTCAAGCCCGGCGCGGAGTTCCACGACTATCACAAGGCCGCCGAGCACGTGCTCGCGCAGGGCTACCTCGACCTCGGCCTCGTGCAGGGCACGCTCGACGAGGTGCTCGAGTCCGGCAGCTACAAGCAGTTCTACATGCATCGCGCCGGGCATTGGCTCGGCCTCGACGTGCACGACGCCGGCCTCTACCAGGTGAAGGGCGCGTCGCAGAAGCTGCAGCCGGGCATGGTGCTGACCGTCGAGCCGGGGACGTACATCCGGCCCGCCGACAACGTGCCCGAGCATTTCTGGAACATCGGCGTGCGGATCGAGGACGACGTGATGGTGACGGCGACAGGTCACGAGAATTTGACCATCGCTGCGCCAAAGACGGTGGCGGACGTGGAAGCCGCATGTCGACGGTAGCAACCTGAGCGAGCAATCGGCGACTCCGGTGGTCCGTCCGCCGGCCGCATTGGACCGTCGCCGCTGCGCGCCGACGTCCAACGCGTCCGGCGGCCCGGGGATATAAGATTGTGGAGTACCGGCATCCCGTTCGATCACCGTACTTCCCGATGACGTCGACCATGTCGACAATTCCGCGCTTACGACCCACTTAGCCTGATGCTCCACGACATCGTCATTGCCGGCGCCGGCCCCGTCGGCGGCACGCTTGCCTTGGCGCTCGCCGACGCGGATCTCGACGTCGTCGCGCTCGATGCGCGGCCGAAGGGGACCACGCTGCGGCGGGACCGGTCGCTGGCGCTGTCGCACGGCGCGCGCCTCGTCTTCGAGCGGCTCTCCGTATGGCCGCACCTGGCCGAGATGAAGAACGCCGTGTCGCCGATCCGCGCGATCGACATCTCGCAGTCCGGCGGTTTCGGCCGCGCGCGGCTGTCGGCCGACGAGGAGGGCTTGCCGGCGCTCGGCTACGTCGTGTCCTACATCGCGCTGCAGCAGGCGATCGACGCCGAACTTGCGCGCACGCGCACCGACATCCGCTACGGCGTGACGGTGGCCGCGGTCGGTGGCATGCCCATGCACGCGGCGATCACGCTGGCGGCGACCGAGGCGAACGGTGCGGCCGACGCGCTGACGGCGCGCCTGGCTGTCGTCGCCGACGGCTCGGGCACCGCGGTGGCGGGCATCGCGCGCGAGCGCCGCGCCTACGACCAGGTCGCGCTGCTCGCACGCATCGGTTTGAAGGCGCCGCATGGCGGCGTCGCGTTCGAGCGCTTCACGCCGGAGGGACCGCTCGCGCTGCTGCCCGAGGGGGACCACTACGGACTCGTGTGGACCATGTCGCCCGCGGCGGGCGAGGCGACGATGGCGCTGCCGGACGACGCGTTCCTCGACCGCCTCGCCCGGTGTTTCGGCACGCGGGTCGGAGGCTTCTCCGCGGTGCATGACCGCCGGACGTTTCCGCTGGCGCTCGAATACGCGCGCCCGCCGATCGCCACCCGGACCGTGCTGATCGGCAACGCGGCGCAGACGCTGCATCCGGTCGCGGGGCAGGGCTTCAACCTGGGCGTGCGCGACGCCTACGAACTGGCCCGGTCGATCATCGCGACCGACCGCGACGCGCTGGGTGGTCGCGCGATGGTCGCCGCCTATGCGGCGCGCCGGCGCGTCGACCGCTACGCGGGGATCGCGTTCACGCACGGCCTCACGCGCATCTTCGGCAACGACCATGCGCTGCTGCGCTGGCCGCGCGGCGCGGCGTTGACGCTGCTCGACGCGCTGCGTCCGGCCAAGCACGCGTTCACCCGCGCGATGCTGTTCGGACTTTCCTGAACGCGCGTTCGCTCGCGCCGCCCCCTCCTGCGCGGCGTTCGCCCGCGATGCAAAATGGTGCGTGCCACGCGGACGGTGTCATGAATTCCGGCGCGGCGAACCGGCGCGACGCGGACGGAAAGTCGCTATAATCGTCGTCCGCCTCCGCCTTCTCATCACGTCGATTCCGAATCCGTTTCCCGTCGTGCGCATCGGCCCCCATCAGCTCCCGAACAATGTCGCCGTCGCGCCGATGGCAGGCGTCACCGATCGTCCGTTCCGCGCGCTGTGCCGGCGCCTGGGCGCGGGTTACGCGGTGTCCGAGATGGTTGCGTCGAATCCACGGCTGCGCGCGACGGAAAAATCGCGGTTGCGCATCGACCACGCGGGCGAGTCCGCGCCGATCGCCGTGCAGATCGCCGGTGCCGACCCCGACACGATGGCCGACGCCGCGCGCTACAACGTGGACCGCGGCGCGCAGGTCATCGACATCAACATGGGATGTCCCGCCAAGAAAGTCTGCAACGTGGCCGCCGGTTCGGCGCTCCTTGCCAACGAGCCGCTGGTTGCGCGCATCGTCGCGGCGGTCGTCGCCGCGGTGGAGGTGCCGGTGACGCTCAAGATCCGCACCGGCGCGCATCCGGGCGCGCGCAATGCCGTCGCGGTTGCGCGGATCGCGCAGGACGCCGGCGTGCAGGCGCTGACCGTGCACGGCCGCACGCGCGCGTGCGCGTTCGTCGGCGCGGTGGACTACGACACGATCGCCGCCGTCAAGCGCGCGGTCGCCATTCCGGTGATCGCCAACGGCGACATCGACGGTCCCGAGGCGGCGCGCGCGGTGCTGCTGCGCACCGGCGCGGATGCCGTGATGATCGGACGGGCCGCGCAGGGCCGCCCCTGGATCTTTCGCGAAATCGTGCACTTCCTCGCGACGGGTACGCACCTGGCGCCGCCGACCGTCGCCGAAGCCCGCGCGCTGATCGTCGACCACTTGCATGACCATTACGCGTTCTACGGCGAAGTGACCGGCACGCGTACGGCGCGCAAGCACCTCTGCTGGTACGCCGCGGCGCTGCCGGACGGCGAGCGCTTCCGCCGCGCGATGTGCGCGACCGAGACGACCGCGGCGCAGTTGGCCTGCGTCACCGAGTATTTCGACCGGCTCGAGGATTCGCTGACAAGTCTGCCGGGAAGCCGCGTTGCCGACGGCAGCGCAGGGTTCGGCCTCGAAGCCAACCGGCAGCAACGAAACCGAATACTGGCAGGGGAGGCCCTCGCGGCGTGAGCAGACAACCAAGATTGAACGGCAGCAACGAGATCTGCCGCAGCGTCGACAAGTCGCTCGACGAGTACTTCAAGCGCCTCGACGGCGAGACGCCGACGGGCGTGTACGACATGGTGATCGGCCACGTCGAGCGGGCGCTGCTCGTCTCGATCATGATGCGCGCCGACGGGAACCAGACGCAGGCGGCGGACATGCTCGGCATGAACCGCAATACGCTGCGCACGAAGCTCACGAAGTACAAGTTGCTGTGACCATGGCCGCCCCTGTCGCGCAGGCGCTGCTCTCGGTTTCCGACAAGACGGGTCTCGTCGAATTCGCGCGCGGCCTGGCCGCGCGGGGCGTGCGCCTGCTCTCCACCGGCGGCACGGCCCGTGCGCTCTCCGATGCGGGACTCGCCGTCACCGACGTGGGTACCTACACCGGCTTCCCGGAGATGCTGGACGGGCGGGTGAAGACGCTGCACCCGAAGGTGCATGGCGGCATCCTCGCCCGGCGCGACCTGCCGGACCATGTGGCCGCGCTCGCGGCGCACGGCATCCCGACGATCGACCTCGTCGTGGTCAACCTCTACCCGTTCCGCGAGACGGTCGCGAAGCCCGGCTGCACGCTCGAGGACGCGATCGAGAACATCGACATCGGCGGGCCGTCGATGGTCCGCGCCGCCGCGAAGAACTGGCCGCACGTCGGCGTCGTGGTCGACCCTGCGGACTACGCAGCCGTGCTGGCCGAGCTCCGCGAGGGCGGCGGGGCGCTTGGCGACGACACGCGCTACAGGCTGATGTGCAAGGCGTTCGCGCACACGGCCGCGTACGACGGCGCCATCGCGAACTGGCTGACCGCGCGCGCGAAGGACGGCACCGCGCGCGCGTGGCCCGACAGCGTCCACCTGTCCGGGGACAAGGTGCAGGACATGCGCTACGGCGAGAACCCGCACCAGTCGGCCGCCTTCTACCGCGAGCCCGCGCCGGCGCCGGGCGCCATTGCGACGTACCGGCAGCGCCAGGGCAAGGAACTGTCGTACAACAACGTTGCCGACAGCGACGCCGCATGGGAGTGCGTGAAGACGTTCGCCGAACCGGCGTGCGTGATCGTCAAGCATGCGAATCCGTGCGGCGTCGCGATCGCCGCCACGCCGCTCGACGCCTATCGTCTCGCGCTGGCCACGGACCCGACGTCCGCGTTCGGCGGCATCATCGCGTTCAACCGCCCGGTCGACGCCGCGACGGTGGAGGCGGTGTCCGCGCAGTTCATGGAAGTGCTGATCGCGCCGGCCTATACCGACGAGGCGCTGGCGCTCATCGCGAAGAAGGTCAACGTGCGCGTGCTCGAGATTGCGCTGCCGCCGGCCGCCGCCCCCGGCAACACGTGGGACATGAAGCGCGTCGGCGGCGGTTTCCTCGTGCAGTCGCCCGATGCGCGCAACGTGACCGTGGCCGAGTTGAAGGTCGTCACCCGGCGGGCACCGACGCCGCAGCAGCAGGTCGACCTGCTGTTCGCATGGCGCGTCGCGAAGTTCGTGAAGTCCAACGCGATCGTCTACTGCCGCGCCGGCCAGACGCTGGGCATCGGCGCGGGCCAGATGAGCCGGGTCGATTCCACGAAGATCGCCGCGATGAAGGCCGCCAACGCGAAGCTCGACCTCGCCGGGTCCGTCGTCGCCTCCGATGCGTTCTTCCCGTTTCGCGACGGCCTCGACGTCGTCGCCGACAACGGCGCGGTCGCGGTCATCCAGCCGGGCGGCAGCATGCGCGACGCCGAGGTGATCGCCGCCGCGGACGAGCGCGACATCGCGATGGTCTTCACCGGCATCCGCCACTTCCGGCACTAGGCGGCATCGATGAACGTCCTCGTGATCGGCGGTGGCGGCCGCGAACACGCGCTCGCGTGGAAGCTCGCGCAGAGCCCGCGCGTCGCCCGCGTGTACGTGGCACCCGGCAATGCCGGCACGGCGCTCGATCCGGCGCTCGTCAACGTGCCGCTGACGGGCATCGCCGATCTCGTCGACTTCGCGCGCAGTGAAGGGATCGCACTGACCGTCGTGGGGCCGGAGGGCCCGCTCGCGGCGGGCGCCGTCGACGCGTTTCGCGCGGCGGGACTGAAGATCTTCGGCCCGACGCAGGCGGCCGCGCAGCTCGAGAGTTCCAAGGACTACGCCAAGGCGTTCATGGCGCGGCACGGGCTGCCGACCGCGCAATACCGGACGTTCACCGACGCCGGCGCCGCGCATGCGTACATCGCGCAGCGCGGTGCGCCGATCGTCGTGAAGGCGGACGGCCTCGCGGCCGGCAAGGGCGTCGTCGTCGCGACGACGCGCGAGGAGGCCGACGCCGCCGTCGACGCGATGCTCGTCGACAACACGATGGGGGCGGCCGGCGCGCGCGTCGTCATCGAGGACTTCCTCGACGGCGAGGAAGCGAGCTTCATCGTGATGGTCGACGGGCGGCACGTGCTGCCGCTCGCGTCCTCGCAGGACCACAAGCGCCTCTCCGACGGCGACAGCGGACCCAACACGGGCGGCATGGGCGCGTACTCGCCGGCCCCGATCGTGACGCCGGCGATGCACGCGCGGATCATGCGCGAGGTGATCCTGCCGGCGGTCAACGGCATGGCGGCGGACGGCATCCCGTACACCGGCTTCCTGTACGCGGGCGTGATGATCGGCGCCGACGGCGCGCCGAAGGTCCTCGAATTCAACTGCCGCATGGGCGATCCGGAGACGCAGCCGATCATGATGCGGCTGAAGTCCGACCTGGTCGATCTCCTCGAGCACGGGTGCGACGGCACGCTCGACGCGATCGAGGCCGAGTGGGATCGCCGTGCCGCGCTCGGCGTCGTGCTCGCGGCCGCGGGCTACCCCGACGCGCCGCGCAAGGGCGACGCGATCGACGGCCTTGCGCGCGTGACCACCGCCACGCATCCCGACGTGCACGTGTTCCACGCGGGAACCGCGCCCGCCGGCGGACAGGCCGTCGTCAGCGGTGGACGCGTGCTGTGCGTGACCGCGCTGGGCGATTCGGTGCGCCAGGCGCAGCGCGCCGCCTACGCCGCGATCGGCGAGATCCACTTCGCCGGCATGCAGTTCCGCACCGACATCGGTCATCGCGCCATTCCGAAGGCCGCGGCACGTCCGGAGCCGAAGGCGTGAGCGCGAAGGACGAAGGGACTCCAGTCGGCGCGGGCGTCCTCGACGTCGCGCCGGTCCGCGCGTTCCTGACCGGGCTGCAGGACCGCATCGTCGCGGGGCTCGAGGCGATCGAGCGCTCGCCTTTCCAGCGCGCCGAGTGGACGCGGCCCGAGGGGGGCGGCGGCATCTCGCGCCTGGTCGAGCACGGCAACGTGCTGGAGCGCGGCGGCGTGCTGTTCTCGCACGTGCAGGGCGATCGGCTGCCGGGTTCCGCCACCGCGCACCGGCCGGAACTCGCGGGGCGCGCGTGGGAGGCGATGGGCGTGTCGCTGGTGCTGCATCCGCGCAATCCCTACGCGCCCACCGTTCACCTCAATGTCCGCTTCTTCATCGCGCAGAAGGCCGATGCCGAACCCATCTGGTGGTTCGGCGGCGGGATGGACCTGACACCCTACTACGGGTTCGCCGAGGATGCCGTGCACTTCCACCGCACCTGCCGCGATGCGCTCGCGCCGTTCGGGGCCGACGTGCATCCGCGCTACAAGAAGTGGTGCGACGACTATTTTTTCCTGAAGCACCGTGCGGAGGCACGCGGCGTCGGCGGCATTTTCTACGACGACTTGAACGACGGCGGCTTCGACCGGTGCTTCGCGCTGACGAAGAGCGTCGGCGACCACTTCCTGCCCGCGTACGCACCGATCCTCGCGCGGCGCTGCGAGCTTCCGTTCGGCGAGCGCGAGCGCGACTTCCAGCTGTATCGGCGGGGGCGCTACGTCGAGTTCAACCTGGTCTGGGATCGCGGGACGCTGTTCGGCCTCCAGTCGAACGGGCGCACCGAGGCGATCCTGATGTCGATGCCGCCGCTGGCGCAGTGGCGCTACGAATGGACGCCCGCGGCCGGCACGCCGGAAGCCGCGCTCTACACCGAGTTCCTGCCGCCGCGCGACTGGCTCGCGCCGGGCGCCGGCGCGGACGTGCACGCGTGAACGCCAGCGACGACGACCACCTGGTCGAGGCCGGCCTCGCGTCCGAGGTGGTGTTCTCGGGCAAGCTGCTCGAGGTCCGGCGCGATCGCATCCGCCTGCCCAACGGCGCGGAGGCCACGCGGGAGTTCGTCGTGCACCCGGGCGCATCGCTGGTCGTGCCGGTGCTGCCGGACGGGCGCCTGGTGCTGGAGCGGCAGTATCGCTACCCGGTGCGCCGCGTGATGCTCGAGTTCCCCGCCGGCAAGATCGACGCCGGCGAAACGTCGCTTGCGACCGCGCAACGCGAATTGCGCGAGGAAGCCGGCTACACCGCGGGCAAGTGGCAGCGGATCGGCACGATCCATCCGGAGATCGGCTACTCGACGGAGTTCATCGACCTCTTCGAGGCGACGGAACTCACGTTCGTGGGCGCGCAACTCGACGAGGGCGAGTTCCTCGACGTCGTCGCGATGACCGAGGACGAACTCCTCGCGACGTTCGACTGCGGCGGCCTGACCGATGGCAAGACGCTTGCCGCTCTGTTCGCCTGGCGACGCCTGCGCGGACGGCGGTGATCCATGGAAGCGTTGCGAAAGTCCCGCATCGACGACTCGCACGCGACCCGTCGCACGACGCTCGTATTTCCCAGGCATTTCCTGGCGGGCGCCGCCGGGCCGCCCCAGGCGGCCGCCTGACCTTGCAGTGGCAGTGCCGGCTGCAAAAGGCGCAACTCGATCGTGGCGTCATCCACGGACTCGACGGACGCCTTCAGACGTTCTCCAGGTGACGCCCGTCGCCCGACGGCTCGTCGTCCGCGGGCGCGTGCAGGGCGTGGGTTACCGGTACGCGACGGTCGGCGTTGCCCGCGACGCGGGACTTGCCGGCTGGGTGCGCAACCGCCGCGACGGCTCCGTCGAGGTGTTCGTGCAGGGAGCGCCCGCGCCGGTCGCTGCATTCGTCGCCTGGTGCCGCCACGGGCCGCCGCATGCGCGGGTGGCCGAACTCGCGAGCGACGACGCGCCGCCCGATCCGGCGCTCGAGGATTTCGCCGCGCGTCCCACCGGGTGAACGCGCTAGTGCGCCGGCCGACGCATCGCCCGGCGCGTGCGCCCGGGCGTCACTGCGTTTCGGCAAGTCCGAAGATGTCCTTCCACGCACCGTAGGAGGCGGCCGAGATGAGCGGCAGCACCAGCACGAGGCCCACGCCCGACGTCACGAGCCCCACGAGCAGCAGCGCGAACGCGACGCACGCGTAGAGCGCGAGCGCGCCCGGGTTCAGCGCGAACGCGCGCAGCGACGCGGAGAAGGCCGCGCCCGGACGGGCGCCGTCGAAGAGCACCGCCATCGGCACGAAGGTGAACGGGAGCGACACGGCCATTCCCGCCGCATAGGTCCCGAGGATCGCGCCCACCGTGAACCGTGACGCATCCTGCACGGGCAGCATCAGATTGACGTCGGCCAGCTGCCACGCCACGAACGACTCGGCCGTGACGGCGACCAGGCCCGCCGCGACGATCGGCGACCTGCGCCGGGAGCGGCGCCGCGAACACGATGACGAGGTGCGACCAGCGCGGACGGTCGCCGCGGTCGGCGGCGAGGCTCGCGTAGAGCATGCCGCACGCGAGCAGCGGCGCCAGCACGTTCGCCGACACGAAGCCCGCGAAGGCCACCGGCTCCAGCCCGACGCTCGCGAGCAGCACGACGACCGCGAGGCCGCAGAACGTGAGCGGTCCGCGCTTCCACAGGCGCATCGCGTCGCCGTACCAGGCGAACGCGCGCGTGACGGGCACGACGCGCGGCGCGCGGGCCTGCGGGTCGCCGGCGGGAACGGGGTCAGGCAAAGGCGGGCAAGGGCCGGCGGTCGCGCGAACCGCGGCGTCAGGCGGTCTCGCCGAGATACGCGGCGCGCACCTTCGGGTCGTGCAGCAGCGAGGACGACGGTCCGGAGAGCGTGACCTCGCCGGATTCCATCACGTAGCCGCGGCGGCTCACCTCGAGCGCGAGCTTCGCGTTCTGCTCGATGAGCAGGATCGTGACGCCCTCGCCCGAGATGGTGACGATCGTCTCGAAGACCTTCTGCACCATCAGCGGCGCGAGTCCCATCGACGGCTCGTCGAGCAGCAGGAGCTTCGGCCGCGACAGCATCGCGCGGCCCATCGCGAGCATCTGCTGCTCGCCGCCCGAGAGCGTGCCGGCCGTCTGCCGCCGGCGTTCCTTCAGGCGCGGGAACAGCGTGTACACGCGCTCGATGTCCGACCTGATCCCGTCGGCGTCGTTGCGGATGTAGGCGCCCATCGCGAGGTTCTCCTCGATCGTCAGCGCGCCGAAGACGCCGCGGCCTTCCGGCACCATCGCGAGCCCGCGCTTCACCAGCTGGAACGCGGGCTTGCCGGTGACGTCGGCGCCCGCGTAGCGGATGGTGCCGGACTTGACCGGCAGCAGCCCGCAGATGCCCTTGAGCGTCGTCGTCTTGCCGGCCCCGTTGGCGCCGATCAGGCAGACGAGTTCGCCCTGGTCCACGTGCAGGTCGATGCCCTTGACCGCCTGGATGCCGCCGTAGGCGAGCTCGAGCTTCGTCAGCGACAGCAGCGGTTCGGTGCCCGGAGTGCTCACTGGACTGCCTTCGTGCCGCGCACTGCGGTTGTCGCGCCTGGGACGCCCTGCACGCTCATGTCCCCTTCAGGTTCAGTGAAATCTCGCCGCCCAGATAGGCGGCGATGACCTTCGGGTCGTTCTGCACGTCGTGCGCGCTGCCCTCGGCGATCTTCTTGCCGTAGTCGAGCACCAGCACGCGGTCGCAGACGCTCATCACCAGCTTCATGTCGTGCTCGATCAGCAGGATCGTCGTGCCGTCGCGCCGGATGTCCTCGAGCAGCCGCTTGAGCGACGCCGTTTCGGTCGCGTTCATGCCGGCGGCCGGTTCGTCGAGCGCAAGCAGCTTGGGCTCGGTGGCGAGCGCGCGGGCGATCTCCAGCCGGCGCTGGTCGCCATACGCGAGATGTTTCGCGAGGCTGTTCGCGCGCCGTGCGACGCCGACGTATTCGAGCAGTTCGTACGAACGCTTGTGGATCGAACGCTCCTCGGCGCGCGTGGCCGCGTTGCGCGTGATCGCGCCCCAGACGCCCGCGTGCGTGCGCACGTGCCGTCCGATCATCACGTTCTCGAGCGCGGACAGGTTGGCGAAGAGCCGGATGTTCTGGAACGTCCGCGCGATCCCGCGCCGCGCGACGTCGTTGGGCTTCATGTCCGCCAGGGGTTCGCCGTCGAACAGGAACTCGCCGCCGTCGGGCACGTAGATGCCGGTCAGCACGTTGAACAGCGACGTCTTGCCGGCGCCGTTGGGACCGATGAGACCGTAGATCTCGCCATGGTCGATCGTGAACCCGACGTCGGAGAGCGCCTGCACGCCGCCGAAGCGCTTCGTGATGCCCTTCGCCGCCAGCAGCGCAAGCGGCTTCGTCACTTTGCGGCGACCTCGAGTTCGCGCTTGCGCACGGCGGAGGGCAGGATGCCCGCGGGCCGGAACAGCATCATGAGCACCAGCGCCAGGCCGAAGAGCAGCATGCGGATGACCTCGGGCTCGATCAGCATCCGGCCGAAGAGCGCCGTCTGGATCGGACCCACCCATTCGCGCAGCAGCTCGGGCACGAACGACAGCAGCACCGCGCCGATGATGACGCCCAGGATGTTGCCCATCCCGCCCAGCACGACCATCGCCAGCACCATCACCGACTCGACCAGCACGAAGCTCTCCGGGCTGATGAAGCCCTGGATCGCCGAGAACATCCCGCCGGCGACGCCTCCGAACGACGCGCCCATCGCGAACGCGAGGAGCTTCACGTTGCGCGTGTTGATGCCCATCGCGCGCGCGGCGATCTCGTCCTCGCGGATCGCCTCCCACGCGCGGCCGATCCGCGAGTCCTGCAGCCGGATGTTGACGACGATGAAGACCAGCAGCACGGCGAGGAACAGGTAGTAGTACTTCATCGGGCCGCTGACGTCGAGGCCCAGGATCTTCTCGTTCTTCGCGAAGTTGAAGTCGCCGATCCGGAACGGGTCGATCATGTAGAGCCCCTGCGGGCCGTTCGTGATGTTCACCGGCTGCGACAGGTTGTTGAGGAAGATCCGGATGATCTCGCCGAAGCCGAGCGTGACGATCGCGAGGTAGTCGCCGCGGAGCTTCAGCGTGGGCGCGCCCAGCAGCACGCCGAAGAGGCAGGCGAACGCGGCGCCGATCGGCAGGATGATCCAGAACGGCAGGTGCAGGTTGAAGTGCGGGCTCGCGAGCAGCGCGTACACGTAGGCGCCCACCGCGTAGAACGCGATGTAGCCGAGATCGAGGAGCCCCGCGAACCCGACGACGATGTTGAGGCCGAGCGCCAGGAACACGTACAGGATCGCCGAGTTGGTCACGCGCACCCAGAACGTGCCGTAGGCGGACAGTACGATCGGCAGCACCAGCAGCACGAGCGCGATCAGTGCGACGCCGGCCCATGCGAGGCGCCGGTCGTTGCGGACGTCGAGGAAGTTCTTCATGGCAGGCCGTGGGAGTGGTCGACGAACGCGTGCGCCGCGAAAGGGAGGACGTCAGGCCGCCGCGCTGCGCGCATGGCGAAGGATGCCCGTATTCATCGCGTCGGTGAAGGGGCCACGGGCCGGACAGCGGGGGAGGGCGCCGGCGCTGCGGCGACCTTGCGCACCGCGCCGGCGAAATCGGCGGCAACCATCGCGATGGCGCGCCCGTGCGCGGCGGCCAGTGCGTCGTAGCCCTTGTCGGACGCCGGCACGCGGTACGTCGCGCGGCCCGCTTCGACGGCGCCGTCCCGCACCCGCTTGACCGAGTACACGACGTCGACGAGCGCGTGGCTGCCCGGCACCGACTCGAAGCGCTGCACGTCCACGACGATCCGGTAGTCCGGCGCATCCAGCGCGGTCTGCGCGGCGAGCGCGATCCGCGGCGCGCCGAGTTGCGCGACCAGGTTCTCGACCAGCGCGAGGCCGATGCCTTCGGCGAGCGGCCCCGCCCAGCGGTTGTATTCGTCGGGCCACACCTCGTTGCTCCCGAGCGTCACGACGATCTCGGGCCGGTCGACCACCGCGGGAATCGACACCGGGCCCACGGCGATCGCCATGGCCTGCGTCGCGGGCGCGACGGCGGCGGGTCCCTGCAGCGTGTAGTACCGCGGCGACGGCGAGGTTGCGCACCCCGCGAGCGCGAGCGCGGCGAACGCGACGGTACGACACGATTGCGCGCGCGGCGGGGCATCGAACCTTGCCGGGGCGCCAGGACTTCACCGAGGATGCCACCGAGCACGCCACTGGGGCCCGTACGGGATTTCCGGTCATTTGGGAGCCGCCTCCGGCGTCTTGCCGCGGATCAGCGCTTCGGGGTGCTTTTCGAGGAAGTCGGCGAGGAGCCGCAGGCTGCGCGCCGCGCGGCCGATCTCCTGCATCGCATTGCGCAGTTCGATCTGTCCCGGCGCGCCGGCGCCCACGAGGTTCGCCTCGGTGCTGTTGAGCATCCGGTCCGCGGCGGCCAGCGCGCGCTTGGCGTCGTCGAGCGTCGACCGCAGCGCCGGCACCACCTGCGCGTCGAAGTTGTCGATGGCGCGACCCGCGTCGCGCAGCGTCGTCTCCAGCGTCGCGAGATTCTGCTGCAGTCCCTGCCCGATCGCGTCGAGCGGCATGCGGTCGAGCTTCGCGATGATGCTCGAGAGCTTCGCCTCGAGGTCGGGCAGCGCGCTGGTCACGGTGGGGAGCGAGGGCGGCGTCGCATCGGGGTTGAACTTCGCCTTCGGCGCATCCGGGAAGTAGCCGAGCGCGACATAGAGCTGCCCGGTGATGAGGCTGCCCGTCGCGAGCTGTCCGCGCAGGTTGCGCTGCTCCACCATCCGCTTCATCAGCGCATGGCGGGTGGCCTGGTCCTGCACCATCGCCAGCGCGAGCTTTTCCTGCGGCCCCGGCAGGTTCGCGATCATCCGCTCCGGATACACGACGATGTCCACGCGCGGGCGCACGCCAAGCGTCTTCTCCGCGAACGACAGGCCCACGGCGCTGACCTCGCCGATCGCCACGCCGAAGAACGTGACCGGCGCGCCCACCGAAAGCCCGCGCAGCGATTCGTCGAAGTACAGCACGTACCGGGTCGCGATGCCCTCGTCCTGCTTCATCGCGGTCGCACGGTCGCGGTACAGGCGGAACGACGTGTCCGCCGCGACCGGCGCCGGCGCCCCTTCGGCAGGCGGCGTGTCGAAGGCCAGGCCACCCTCGAGCAGCGCGACCAGCGATTGCGTGCGCACGTCGATGCCGTTGGCGGACAGCGAGACGTCGAAGCCGCTCGCGGTCCAGAAACGCGTGCCGCCGCTCACGAACTTGTCGTACGGCGCGCCCACGAACACCGTCAGCGCCACCGACTGGCCGTCGGGCGCGAGGTCGTACGCGACCACCTGGCCCACCGGCAGGCGCCGGAAGTACACCGGGGACCCGATGCCGAGCGAGCCCAGGTCCGCCGCATTGAGCTTGAACTGCGTACCGGGCATGCCGCCCGTGATGATCGGCGGCACCTCCAGTCCGGTGAATGTCTTCTGCCTCTTCGCCGATGCCCCTGCCTCGAAACCGATGTAGTCGCCGGACAGGAGCGTCGACAGGCCCGAGATGCCGCTCAAGCTGATGCGCGGCCGCACCACCCAGAATTTCGCATCCTCCACCATGAGGCCCGCCGCCGACTTGGCGATCCGCGCCGTGACCTCGACCTTCCCGAAATCCTCGGTGAGCCGCACCGCGGTCACCTGGCCGATGTTCACGTCCTTGTACTTGACGAACGTCTTGCCGGCCTCGATGCCCTCCGCCGTCTTGAACACCAGCGTGACCGTCGGGCCCTCGCTCAGCACGCGCTCGGCGGCGATGCCGATGGCCACGAGCGCCGCGATGATCGGCACGATCCAGACGACGGAAAAGCGCGCGCGCCGCGCCGGCACGGCGGTCGCCAGCGGCAGGTCGTCGTCATCGGCGGCCATGCGCGGACTCCCTGCCGGCGTCCGCCGCCGCGTCCCAGATGAGGCGCGGGTCGAACGATTGCGCGGCCAGCATCGTCAGCACGACGACCGCCATGAAATAGACGACGCCCGGGCCCGGCTGCACGCTCATCAGCGGCGACAGCTGCACCAGCGCGACGACGAACGTGTCGACGAACACGTCGAGCATCGACCAGCGGCCGATGATCTCGACCATCCGGTAGAGCCGGGTGCGCTGCCGCGTGTTGAGGCGATAGCGCCACTGGACCGACAGCAGCACATACGAGAGCGCCAGCAGCTTGCCGAGCGGGATCATCACGCTCGCGATCAGCACGATCAGCGCCAGCGGCCATGAGCCGGTCGTGTAGAGGAGCACGACGCCCGACAGGATCGTGTCGGGTGTGGACGAGACCAGCGTGTCCGTGACGAGCACCGGCAGCAGGTTGGCCGGCACGTACAGGATCGCGGCGGCAATCACCAGCGCCCACGTGCGCTGGATCGCGCGCGGGCGGCGCCGTTCGAGCGCGTCGCCGCAGCGCGGGCAGTGGCCCGCCTGCACGGGCGAAACCGGCCGCAGCGCGAGCCCGCAGCTCCCGCAGCCGACGTGCTGCGAAGACAATGCGGCCGATGCCTGCGCGGTCACCGGAGTACCTTCTTGCCGCGCACTCCGGCGCATCGGGCAACGCGGCCCCCGGGACGGCTCCGTGCGCTCACTTGACCGGGCCCCGCGCGGCGCCCGCCGCTGCCGGCAGCGTGCCGTCCGCCCAGCGGATGCGATCCCAGACTGTGCGCGGGTCGAACGTGCTCATGATCGCGGGCAGCAGCAGCACGACGGCCAATACCGCGTAGAGTCCCGGGCCCGCGACGACCGTCGCGAGCTGCGCGATCTTGGTGAGCGCGACCAGGATGCCGAGCATCAGCACCTCGTTCATCGACCACGGCCGCAGCTGGTCGACGATGCGCATCAGGTCGCCGACCCATGGCGGTGCCGGCGGCCGGCGCACGGCGACGAGCACGACCAGCAGCAGGCCCACGTAGAGCGCGGGCGCGACGACCGCGCAGAACCCGACGACGAGCGCCGTGAGGCCGTTGCCCGCATGCCACATCGCGACCACGCCGCCCGGCAGCGTCGTCGTCGCGTCGCGGCCTTCGGCGGTGAGGCTCATCAGTGGCATCGCGTAAGCGATGCCAAGCGCGATGGCCGCGGCGAGCGCCAGCGCGAGCGGCGCGTCGAGCGGGTCGGCGGGCCGGATCGCGAGCGTCTGGCCGCAGCGGCCGCAGCGCGCCTTGCCGCCCGCCGGCAGCGCTGGAATACGCTGCAGCAGGTCACAGCTTCTGCACGCGATGCGCTGCAAGGCCGGGGACGCCGGTCAGGCGCGGTCGGAGACGCGCTCGCCGAGCAACCCCGACGGCCGGAAGATCAGCACGGCGATCAGCACGAGGAACGCGAAGACGTCCTGGTAGTTCGAGCCGAACAGCGTGAGATTGGCGTCGGTTTCGCAGCGGCGCGCGAGCGCGTCGGACCAGCCGGCCAGATTGCAGAGATTCGTGAGGTCGCCGACGTAGCCGGCGCCGAGCGCCTCGATGACGCCGAGCAGCAGTCCGCCCAGCATCGCGCCGCCCAGGTTGCCGATGCCCCCCAGCACTGCGGCGGAGAACGCCTTGAGGCCCAGGATGAAGCCCATCTGGTAGTGCGCGATGCCGTAGTAGCTGCCGACCATGACGCCCGCGACGGCGCCCAATGCCGCGCCGATGACGAACGTGAGCGAGATCACGCGGTTGATGTCGATGCCCATGAGCCCCGCGACCTGCTGGTTCTGCGCGGTCGCGCGCATCGCGATGCCGAGCTTGGTCCGGTACACGAGCAGGAGCAGCAGGCCCATCATCGCGAACGAACCGCCGATGATCGCGATCTGCACGTTCGTGATCGTCGCGCCGTTCGGGGAGTCCGTGATGTGGTACGGGATCGTCGGGACGATCTGCGGGTACGGCAGCGGATTGCGGCTCCAGATGATGAGCGCCAGGTGCTGCAGGATGATCGACAGGCCGATCGCGGTGATCAGCGGCGCCAGGCGCGGCGCGCGGCGCAGCGGCCGGTATGCGACGCGCTCCAGCGTGTAGCCCACGCCCATGCACACCGGGATCGCCGCGAGGAGCCCGGCGAGCACGATCGCGATCGGCGGCAGCCCGGTGTTCGCGCCGACCAGCGCGACGATCACCGTGTACGCGACCATCGCGCCGATCATCACCACCTCGCCGTGCGCGAAGTTGATGAGCTGGATGATCCCGTAGACCATCGTGTAGCCGAGCGCAACGATTGCGTAGACGCTGCCGAGCGTGAGCCCGTTGATCATCTGCTGCAGGAAGGTATCCAGAGCGTCCCCAGTGTTCTCGCATGCGCGCGGTATGCGATTGTGGTCCCTACGCACGTGCGGCGGCAAGCGCCGTCACCCGGGGGCTCTCTGCCTTGCGGGGAAAGCGAGGTGCACTCGAAGCGCATGCCGCGCAGCCGCGCCGCGGACGGACCCGCAACGAAAAACGGCGCCCCGAAGGGCGCCGTTTTCGGTGCGATTGCCTGTTACTTCTTCGGTGCTTCGGCGGGTGCCATCGCCGGCGCTGCCGCGGGGGCCGCTGCGGGCGCTGCCGCCGGGGCCGGGGCCGCCGCCTTCATGAAGTCGGCGAACGCCATGCTCTTGCCGCCCTGCACGACGCCGACCGGCACGACCTTGCCGTCCTTCAGCGTGAAGATCGTGATCTCGGCGTTCTTGCGGTCGCCCTTCTCGTCGAACTCGATCTTGCCGGTCGCGCCGGGCATGCTGATCTTCTGCAGTTCCGGCAGGTACTTGGCCGGATCCGCCGAGTCGGCCTTCTGCATCGACGCGATGATCAGGTTCGCCGCATCGTACGTGAACGGCGCGTACTGCTTGATCTCGCCGTACTTCGCGTTGAACGCCTTGACGAAGTCCTGGCTCGCCGCTTCGACCGGGAGGCCGGCCTGCGAGCAGATGAGGCCTTCGGCCGCGCCGCCGGCGAGCTTCGCCATTTCGGCCGTGCACGCGCCGTCGCCGAACGAGAACACGCTCTTGATGCCGAGTTCGCGCGCCTGCTTCAGCATCGGGCCGCCGGTGGCGTCCATGCCGCCGTAGAACACGGCGTCGGGCGCCTTGCCCTTCATCTTGGTCAGGATCGCCTTGAAGTCGGTGGCCTTGTCGTTCGTCTTTTCACGCGCGACGATCTGGATGCCCGACGCCTTCAGCGTCTTCTCGACTTCGTTCGCGAGGCCTTCGCCGTAGGCGGTGGCGTCGTCGGCGATCGCGACCTTCTTGATCTTCATGCCGGCCAGGTACTGCGCGACGGCCGGGCCCTGCTGGTCGTCACGGCCGACGACGCGGAACACGTTCTTGAAGCCTTGTTCGGTCAGCTTCGGGTTGGTCGCCGAGCCGGAGATCATCGGGATGCCGGCCTGGTTGTAGACCGCCGAAGCCGGGATCGTCACGCCGGAATTCAGGTGGCCGACCACGCCGCCGACCTTCGCGTCCGCGAACTTCTGCGCGATCGTCGGGCCCATCTTCGGGTCGGCCTGGTCGTCCTCGGCCATCAGCTCGAACTTGACCTTCTTGCCGCCGAGCTTGATGCCCTTGGCGTTGGCTTCGTCGAGCGCCAGGCGCACGCCGTTCTCGTTGTCCTTGCCCAGGTGGGCGATGCCGCCGGTGAGCGGGCCCGCGTGACCGATCTTGACGATGACGACTTCCTCGGCGGCCGGGGCCGCAGCCTTGGGGGCCTCGGCCGTCTTCGGCGCTTCCTTGCCGCAACCGTAGAGGGTGACGAGCGCCGCGGCGACGATCGTTAAGCCGAGCTTCCTGGACATGAACATGGGTTTCCTCTCAGTGGAGACTGAAAAATGGAGCCGAATCGGGGGTGGGGGCGGGGCGCGCCTGACGCCTGGTCTCGCGCATCGTTTTGCGCCTCATTTTGCACGTTTTACAAGGCAATGCGAAAACGCCGCCGGAAAACATATTATTATTGCCTGCCACGCAGTGGGTGTCAATCCGCCGGAGGCGTGTCCGGAAGAGGGCCAATGGCACTGCCTGCGCGCTGCGCGCCCCGGTTTGCGCGCCCGGGGCGGCCCGGCGGGCTCGGTGCCCCCGCCCGGCGCGGGCTGCCATTCGTCGTCGCCCGCGACGGTTCGTCGCGCCGCCATTGCTCCGGCCGGCACGCCGCAACGAGAATGACGCGGATTCGGACGGGGACATCCTCCGGAGGAATCCAAACAACGATCCCGCCGCATCCAAACAGGGTCGACGGGAATGAGAGGGCGTCCGCCGGACGATCGGTGCGGCCGGACGACGCAAGGGAGAGGTCATGGGATTGCGGGTTACCAGGCAGCGGGCGGTGGTCGCGCTGGTCGTGCTGCTGCTTGCCGGCGCCGTCGGCGGCGCCATTGCGATGCGCGTCATCAAGAAGAACCAGGAAGTCGGGCGCGGACAAGGGGCCGCCGCCGGCGCTCGAGTTCGGCGCGGCGGACCTGACCGGCCCGGAATCGAAGCCACTCAACCGCTGGCTGCCGGTGTCCGGAACGATGCAGCCGGTCAAGCAGGCGACCGTCAAGGCGAAGGTCTCGGGGGACGTCCGCCAGATCACCGTGCGCGAAGGCGACGCCGTGCAGGCGGGCCAGATGCTGGTCCGGGTCGATACCGCCGATCTCGACGCGAGGCTCATCGAGCGGCAGGGACAACTCGCGTCGACGCGTGCGCAGCTGGCACTCGCGGAGAAGACGCTCGCCACCAACCAGAAGCTGCTCAAGCAGAACTTCATCTCGCAGAACGCGTTCGACAGCTCCGAGTCGAGCCTCGCCGTCACGAAGGGCAGCGTCATGTCGGCCGAAGCGCAGGTGCGCCTCGCGCAGAACGCGCTGAAGGACGCGGTGGCGACGGCGCCGCTTTCGGGCATCGTGGCCAAGCGCCATGTGCAGCCGGGCGAGAAGGTTGCATTCGACACGCCGCTCGTCACGATCGTCGACCTGGCGGAGATCGAGCTGCAGGCGCTGGTGCCGGTCGTCGACATTCCCGAGATCAAGCCGGGCATGGCGGTCGACCTCACCGTCGACGGCTTCGGCGACCGTCGCTTCACCGGTCGCATCGGCCGCATCAACCCGGCCACCGAGCCGGGCACGCGCGCGATCATGGTGTTCGTCGGCATCCCGAATCCGAACAACGAGCTGCGCGGCGGCATGTTCGCGACGGGGCGCATCGCGCTCGCCGCGAGCGCGCCGGTGATGTCGCTGCCCGCCGGCGCGGTGCGCAACGAAGCCGGCCAGACGTTCGTCTGGGCGATCGAGGACGGCAAGCTCGTCAAGCGGATGATCGTCGTCGGCCGGCGCGACGAGGAATCCGGCCGCGTGGAGATCAAGACCGCATTGCCCGCCTCGCTCCGTGTGCTGGCCGCGCGATTCGAGAACCTGAAGGAAGGCGCGCCCGCGCTGGTCAAGGCGCCCGATGCGGCGCCGCCGAAGGCGAGCGCCACCGCCGTGCCCGCGGCGGCCGGGTCCTGACCGCGATGTGGATCACCCGCGTATCGATCAATAACCCGGTCTTCGCCACGATGATGATGGTGGCGATCACCGTGCTCGGCCTCTTTTCGTACGCGCGGCTGCGCGTCGAGCAGATGCCCGACGTGTCGCTGCCGTTCCTGATCATCCAGACCCAGTATCCGGGCGCGTCGCCGGAGGCGGTGGAGATCGACGTCACGCGGCCGATCGAGAACGCCGTGAACGGCGTGTCCGGCGTCAAGCTCGTGCGCTCGTTCACGTTCGAGGGCGGCAGCTCGGTGTTCGCCGAGTTCCGCCTCGACACCGACATGCTGCGCGCGATGCAGGACGTGCGCGACAAGGTCGCGCTGGTGCGGCCCGGATTCCCGAAGGACGTCAAGGATCCGATGATCGTCCGCGCCGACACCGAGAACCAGGAGCCGGTGGTGTCGCTGGCCGTGATGTCGACGACCACGGGGCTGCGCGAACTCACGTCGCTCACGGAGCAGACGCTGATCAAGGGGCTCGAGAACGTGCCCGGCGTCGCGCGCATCGACGCGTTCGGCAAGGTGACGCGGCAGATCCTCGTGCAGATCAAGCCGAACGCGCTGACCGCGCTCGGCATCGGCGTCGACCAGGTGATCAACGCGATCCGCACGGCGAACCAGGACGTGCCGGCCGGGCGCCTGTCGCGCGGGCAGAGCGACACGATCGTGCGCATCGAGGGCAAGATCAAGGATCCCGCGCAGTTCGGCCGCATCATCGTCGCGCAGCAGGGCGGCGGCCCGGTGTACCTGTCGCAGGTGGCGGACATCATCGACGGCGAGAAGGAGGAGACGTCGCTCGCCCGCATCAACGGCCGGCCGTCGATCACGATCGACGTGCTGAAGGCGCAGGACGCGAACATCGTCGAGACCGGCCGCGGGATCCTCGCGGCGGTCGCGGAGCTCCAGAAGCGCATCCCGAAGGACGTCGAGCTCACGGTCGTCTACAACTCGGCCGAATCCGTCGAGAAGAGCGTCAACCGCGTGAAGAGCACGATCCTCGAAGGCGCCGGCCTCACGGTGCTGATCGTGTTCCTGTTCCTGCACAGCTGGCGCAGCACCGTCATCACCGGGCTGACGCTGCCGATCTCGGTGATCGCGACGTTCATCGCGCTCAACGCGTTCGGTTTCTCGCTCAACTTCCTGACGCTGATGGCGCTGTCGCTGTGCATCGGCCTGCTGATCGACGACGCGATCGTCGTGCGCGAGAACATCGTGCGGCACCTGGCGATGGGCAAGGACCACAAGACGGCCGCGCGCGAGGGAACCGACGAGATCGGCCTGGCCGTCATGGCGACGACGTTCGCCATCGTGGCCGTGTTCGTCCCGATCGCGTTCATGAGCGGCATCATCGGCAAGTTCTTCTTCCAGTTCGGCGTGACGGTCGCCGTCGCGGTCATGGTGTCGCTGTTCGTCAGCTTCACGCTCGATCCGATGCTGTCGTCGATCTGGCACGACCCGGTGGGCGACCGGTACAAGCGCGTTCCCTGGATGGGCCGCTTCATGGACCGCGTCGAGCACTTCATCGAGTGGATGCACCGCATGTACGGCGAGATCCTCGAATGGGCGCTCAACCACCGCAAGAGCGTGCTGGCGATCTCCACGGTGGCGTTCGTGGGCAGCTTCGCGCTGGTGCCGCTCATCGGCACCGAGTTCGTGCCGCAGGCCGACCAGGGCTTCATTTCGCTGCGGCTCAACACGGCCGTGGGTTCGAGCCTCGAGTACACGGACGGCAAGGTGCGGCAGGTCGAGGATGCGTTGAAGAAGTTCCCCGAGGTCAAGCTCGCGATGACCACCGTCGGCACCGACGAGGGACGCAACTATGCGCGGATCAACCTGAAGCTCGTGGACCGCGACCAGCGCGAGCGCACGCAGAAGGACCTGGAACGGGCCATCCGCAAGGAACTGCAGCCGATTCCGGGCATCGAGCTCACCGTCGGCTTCAACCGTCCGATCTTCATCAACATCCTCGGCCCCGACCCCGCGACGCTCACGCAGCTCGCCACCGACCTCAAGGCGCGGATGGCGAAGATCCCCGGCATCACCGACCTCGAGCTCTCCGAGAAGCCGGCGAACCCCGCGCTGTCGGTGCGCCTCAACAACGACGCCGCGTCCGATCTCGGCATCACCGTGTCCCAGGTCGGCGCGACGCTGCGGCCGCTGCTCGCGGGCGACACCGTCAGCTACTGGCTCGGCCCCGACGCGCAGAACTACGAGGTCAACGTGCGGCTCGCGCGCGACCGCCGGCAGCTCGCCTCCGACCTGTCGAATCTGTACCTGACGACCAACAAGCGCGGCCCGGACGGCGAACTGCGGATGGTGCCGCTGCGGCAGGTCGCGGAGATCGTCGAGACGGCAAGTCCGCAGACGATCCGCCGCGAGGAGCTGATGCGGCGGGTGGCGATCTTCGCCAATGCGCAGGGCCGGCCGGCCGGCGACGTCGGCACGGACGTCAACGCGCTCATCAAGGACACGACGCTGCCGCCGGGCTACCGCTTCTCGGTGCGCGGCCAGACCGAGCAGATGCAGGATTCGTTCACGGCCGCGATGGCCGCGCTGGGGCTCGCCGTCATCTTCATCTACCTGATCCTCGCGTCGCAGTTCGCGAGCTTCCTGCAGCCGGTGGCGATCATGGTGTCGCTGCCGCTGTCGCTGATCGGCGTGTTCCTGGCGCTGATGCTCACCGGCACCACGCTCAACATCTTCTCGATGATCGGCTTCATCATGCTGATGGGGCTCGTGACCAAGAACGCGATCCTGCTGGTGGACTTCGCCAACCGCGCACGGCGCGGCGGCGCGTCGCTGCACGACGCGATGCTGCAGGCGGGACAGGTGCGGCTGCGGCCGATCCTGATGACGACCGCCGCGATGATCGGCGGCATGCTGCCGCTGGCGCTGGGCGTGGGCGAAGGCGGGGAGACGCAGGCGCCGATGGGGCGCGCGATCATCGGCGGCGTCATCACGTCGACGCTGCTCACGCTCGTCGTCGTGCCGGTGCTCTACACGTACCTCGACGGGTGGACGGAACGCCGCCGGGAACGGCGCGCCGCGCGCCTCGCGCGGGCCGCGCAGCCGGCCTCCGGCGTCGCCGGCGAATGACCGTCCCCGTGGCACCGCGGCCCGCCTCCGGGCGGGCACGGGCCGATCTGCAACAGGAGATTGCGGCCGGATTTCACGCCCGGTTGACGTGCGATAATGCGGCACCGCATAATAAATGACCAAGAGTCAGTTGTGCAATGACGGCGGTGCAATGACGGCGTGGTGTCGCCGTGGCGGCGTGCGCGGTTATCGGCCCGGGCAGGAGGCGGCCCCGCCTCCGCCCCGGGAGCCGCAACGCACGCGGCGGCGTGAACGCACGGCCAGCTAAAGACGCAAAATGGACTTCGAACAAGCCCGCTTCAACATGGTCGAGCAGCAGATCCGGACATGGGATGTGCTCGATCAGGACATCCTCGACCTGCTGTTTGCGGTGCGCCGGGAGGAGTTCGTGCCGCCCGAGCACCGCACGCTCGCCTTCGCCGACCTCGAGTTGCCGCTACCCGGCGGGCAGCGGATGTGGACGCCGAAAATGGAGGCGCGGGTGCTGCAGTCGCTCGCGCTGCGGCGCGACGAGGCCGTGCTGGAAATCGGCACGGGCAGCGGCTACTTCACCGCGCTGCTGGCGAGCCGCGCACGGGAAGTGACGACCGTCGAAATCGATCCGGCGCTCGCGTCGTCCGCGGCGGCGCGCCTCGCGCGGCACGGGTTCGCCAACGTGCGCGGCGAGACCGGCGACGGCGCCCGCGGCTGGGGCCGCGAAGAGTACGACGCCATCGTGCTGACCGGTTCGACGCCGCTCCTGCCCGAGACGTTCATGCAGCAGTTGAAGCCCGGCGGGCGCGTGTTCGCCGTCGTGGGCGACAAGCCGGTGATGACGGCGCGGCTCGTGGCGTGGGCGGCCCCGGGCACGCGCGTCACGACGGACTTGTTCGAGACCGTCATCGCGCCGCTGGTCAACGCCGCGGCGCCGACGCGGTTCAGGTTTTGATTCCGCAGATCACCCCGGTGGAACTCGCCCGATGGCGGCAGGACGCTGCACGGGCCGCCCCGGTCGTGGTCGACGTGCGGGAACCCTGGGAATACGCGACGTGCCGGATCGAGGGTTCGCTGTCGATTCCGCTCGGAGAACTGACGCGCCGTGTGGATGAGTTGCCGTCCGGCCCGGACCTCGTGCTCGTGTGTCACCACGGTTCCCGCAGCCAGAACGCGGCGCAGTGGCTCGCGCAGAACGGCTTCGCCGCCGTCCACAACCTGCGCGGAGGCGTGGAAGCCTGGGCGACGGACGTGGAACCGGGCATGCCCCGCTACTGACCAACTCCTTTGCAGCTCGCCGCGACGCCGCGGCGCACCGACGGAAAACGTACATGAGAAAGCCGCGCCTCTCCTTCCTGGCCATTGCCGCCTGCGTCGCCGCATTCGGGGCCGGCGTCGCCTCGGGCGAGGACCTGCTGCAGGTCTACCGCGAGGCGCAGAAGAGCGACCCCACGCTTGCGGCGGCCCGCTCGCAGTGGGAAGCCACCCAGGAGCGCGTGCCGCAGGCGCGCTCGGCGCTGCTGCCAGCACTTTCGGCGCAGGGTCTTGCCAACATCAACAACTACGACGCGACGATCAACACGACGCCGAAGAACTCGTTCTCGTCGAACTACAACCAGGGCTCGCTCGTGTTCTCGGCATCGCAGCCGCTCTATCGTCCGCAGGCCGTCGTCGCGCTCGACCAGGCGCGCGAGCAGGTCTCGCAATCCGACTACACGCTGGGCATCGCGCAGCAGGACCTCATCATCCGCACGGCGGTCGCGTACTTCGACGTGCTGCTGGCGGAGTTCAACGTCGAACTGGCCGAGCAGCAGAAGCTCGCGGTGTCCGAACAGCTCGCGCAGGCCAAGCGCAACTTCGAGGTCGGGACGGCGACGATCACCGACACGAACGAAGCGCAGGCGAAGTACGACCAGATCATCGCGGTGGAAATCCAGTACCGCAACGACCTCGACCGGCGCCGCACCGCGCTCATGGCGATCATCGGCCGGCTGCCCAAGACGCTGAAGCGGATCGGCGCCGGCTTCGAACCCGAGCTGCCCAGTCCGAACAACCCGGATTTCTGGGTCGACCGCGCGCTGAAGGACAACCTGTCCGTCCGGTTCTCGCAGTCGAACTACGAGATCGCATCGCTCGAGGTCGACCGCGCGCGCGCCGGGCATCTCCCGACGCTCGACGTGGTCGCGAGCGCGGGCGGGCAACAGAGCAGCGGTTCGACGGCGTCGGACTTCTCCAGCAACTCGCGCTCGGCGCAGCTGGGTCTCGTGCTCAGCGTGCCGATCTACACGGGCGGATTCGTGAATTCGCGCGTGCGCGAGACCATCTCGCTGCAGGACCGCGCGCGCGCGGACCTGGAAACGGCGAAGCGCTCCGCCGTCACCAATGCGCAGGACGGGTTTTCCGGCGTGAACAGCGCCGCCGCCGCGGTCAAGGCGTTCGCGCAGGCGGTGGCCTCCGCGGAAGTCGCGCTGCAGTCGAACATCCTGGGCCAGGAAGTCGGCATCCGGACCAACCTCGACGTGCTGAACGTCCAGCAGAACGTCTATTCGGCGCGGCGCGACCTGGCCAACGCCTACTTCCAGTACCTGCTGGCCGTCCTGCGGCTCAAGGCGTCGGTCGGCGCGCTCAACGACGGCGACGTCGAGAGCCTCAATCGCCGCCTGAACGGCTGACCGCAAGCTGCGGGGCGAGCCACGCCCACAGCCGGTCCGCCGCGCCGCGATGCGCGGCGTGAAACGCGAGCGCGGCGTCGCGCATCGCCTCGCGGCGCGCGCGGATCCGCCGAGCAGCATCGCGACTTCCGCCAGCAGTGCGTCCGCATCCGCGACGCGCAGCGCCGCACCTGCGGCGATCGCATTGCGCGTCGCCTCCGCGAAGTTGAACGTGTGCGGACCCACGAGCGTCGGCGTACCTTCGGCGATCGCCTCGATCAGGTTCTGGCCGCCCAGCGACAGCAGGCTGCCACCGATGAACGCGACATCCGCCGCCGCATAGTAGGCCGACAACTCGCCCATCGAATCGCCGAGCACCACGTCGACATCGCGGCCGGCACCGGCGCGGCGGTCGCTGCGCCGCGCGAACGCGACGCCGCGCGCCGCGAGCAGCGCCGCCACTTCGTCGAACCGCTGCGGATGCCGCGGCACGATCACCGTCAGCGTCGCGCGCCGGCAGCGCTGCCGGACGCCAGCGCGGCGACGCAGCAGCGCCTCCTCGCCGTCGCGCGTCGACGCGGCGACGAACACGGGCCGGTCCTGGCCGAACAGCGCGCGCAGGTCGCGCGCGGCTCGCGGCCGTGCCGGCAGCGGACGGCGCGTCGAACTTGAGGTTGCCCGTCACGACGACGCGCTGCGCGCCGGCGCGCGGCCAGGCGCGTGGCGTCCGCATCGGTCTGCGCGGCGGTGCCGGTCAGTGCCGCGAACATGGGGCGGCTCAAGCGACGCGGGCCTTCCGGTACCCCGCGAGCGAGCGGTCCGACAGCCGCGCGTTGACGAGGAACAGCGGCACGCCGGCCGCGCGGCACTCGGCCGTCAGGTTCGGCCACAGCTCCGTCTCCATGAGCAGCCCCGCGCGCGGCGCGAAATCGCGCGAGGAACGCGCGCACGGCGAACGGAAAATCGTAGGGCAGCCACGGCCTGCACGACGCGGTCGCCGCACAGCGCGCGGCCCGGCCTCGCGGCCGGTGGCGGTCATGTGCGTCAGCAGGATCGTCGTGTCCGGGAAGTCCGCCGCGATGCGCGCGACGAGCGGCGCCGCCGCACGCGTTTCGCCGAGCGACACCGCATGCACCCACACCACATCGCGCGCGCGCGGCGCGGCGCGCGCCGTAGCGGCCGAAGCGCTCGCCGATGCGTTTCGCGGTAGCCCGGTTCGCGTCGTCCGCGCCACCAGAGGCGCACGAAGAGCCAGGGCAGCGCGACGAACCACAGGGCGGAGTAGAGCGTTCGCATCAGCAGCGCGGTGTCGAACGCATCACCGTCGCGAGCCCCGCCATCGCGTCGTCGAACGCGGGGACCGTGCCGTTGCCGCCGAGATCGAGCGCGTGCGCGCCCGCGCGCGCGACGCCGGCAAGGGCGGCGTCGGTCGTCGTGAAGAGCGCCAATGTGGGCGTGCCCATCGCCGCGGAGAGGTGGGTGAGGCCGGTGTCCACGCCGACGACGACCTCCGCGTGCTGCAGGAGCGTCGCGAGTTCCGCGAGCGATTGCCGCGGCGGGACGAGCGCGCCCGGGATGTCCCGCGCGAGGCGACGGCTGCGGGCCTCTTCCTCCGCGTTGCCCCAGGGCACGAGCGGGACGATGCCGGCCGCCGCGAGCCGCGCGAGCAGCGCGCGCCAGCGGTCCTCCGGCCACAGCTTGTCCGTGCGGCTCGTCGCGTGGAACGCGAGCGCGTAGCGCCCGGCCGGCATCGCGGCGGTGGTCCGCGGCGGCGTGAACCGCCAGCGCGGCGGCCCGGTCACCGCGTAGCCGAGCGCCGCGCCGGCGAGCGCGCGCGCCTTGTCGATGAAGTGCTGGTCGCGCGGGATTCGATGGTGCACGTCGTCGAAGAACGTGGCGAGCGGTTCCCGGATGCTCTTCCGGTCGAAGCCGTGCCGCACGCCGCGCGCGATGCGCGCGACGAGTGCGCCCTTCACCTGCTCCTGCAGGTCGAGGACGACCGCGTAATTCTCGCGTCGCAGTTCGTGCCGGAACGCGGCGAATTCGCGCCAGGCCAGCATGGGCGAGCGTTGCGCACGCCAGCGCCGGAACGCGAGCGGCACGACGTTGCGCACGCGCGGGTCGAGCCGGACGAGGGGGACGAACGCCTCCTCGGCGACCCAGTCGACGGCAAGGTCCGGACGGTGCGACTCGATATCGGCGACCAGCGCCAGCGAGTGGACGATGTCGCCGAGCGACGATGGCCGTACGACCAGCACGCCGCTCACGGCGCCTCCTGGCGGGTTGGGTGACGCGAATGCGTCGCGCGTCCCGCGGCCTCGCCGAGCGGATTCGCGCGCAGCCGCGACCGCAGGCAAACCACGTAGAATCGGAGGCCAGACCGCGAGGCGGGCGCCAATACCGCGGCCCCGCCGATTCCGCGCAGGCCGCCGCGAATGTCCGAACCGCTTCCTCTGTCGCTCATCGTCATTACCCGCGACGCCGCCCACGAGCTTGCGGAGTGCCTGGCATCCGCGCCGTTCGCGGCGGAGGCCCTCGTGGTCGATTCGGGCAGTCGCGATGATACCGTAGCGGTTGGAGAGCGCTGCGGCGCCCGCGTCGTCCACCACGACTGGGAAGGCTTCGGTCCGCAGAAGAACTTCGCGGTCGGGCAGGCGCGCCACGACTGGGTGCTCTGCCTCGACGCCGACGAGCGGGTCGCGCCGGAGATGGCGGCGGCGATCGTGGCGCTGTTCGCCGCCGGGACGCCGTCCGCCGCTGCCTACGCGTTCGCGCGGCGCAACCGCTTCCTCGGCCGCTGGCTCGCCCATGGCGAAGGCTACCCGGACTGGAACACCCGGCTCTTCGACCGCCGCCGCGCGCGCTGGAGCGAGGACCCGGTGCACGAGCACGTGGTGGCCGACGGTCCCGTGGCGCGCCTGCCCGGCGACCTCCTGCATGCGTCGGCCGAGTCGATCGACGCCTACATCGCGAAGCAGAACCGCTACACGACGCTGCAGGCCGCGGCGATGCACGCGCGCGGCGAACGCGCGGGCGCGCTGCGCATCGCGTTCTCGCCGCTGGCGCGGTTCCTGCGGTTCTACGTCGTGCGGCGCGGCTTCCTGGACGGCGTGCCGGGCTTCGCGCACATCGCGATCGGCGCGTTCGCGAGCTTTCTCAAGTACGTGAAGCTGCGCGGGCATGCGGCGACGACGCGGGCGTCGGGCCGGGGCGAATGACCATGCACGTACTCGTCACCGGCGCGGCCGGGTTCATCGGCATGCACACGGCGCGCGCGCTGCTCGCGGCAGGCGCGCGGGTGACCGGCGTCGACAACCTCGACCCCTACTACGACGTGTCGCTCAAGCGGGCGCGGCTGGCGCAGATCGACACGTTGCCGGGTTTCCGCTTCGCGCCGACCGACCTGGCCGAGCGCGAGGCCACCGCGCGCCTCTTCCGCGACGGCGGCTTCACGCATGTCGTGCACCTTGCCGCGCAACCGGGTGTCCGCTATTCGCTGGTCAATCCGGCCGCGTACCTGCGCAACAACGTCGACGCGTTCGGCCACGTGCTGGAAGGCTGCCGGCACGCGGGCGTCGCGCATCTCGTCTATGCATCGAGTTCGTCGGTCTACGGTGCGAGCCACACGCTGCCCTTTTCCGAGGACCAGCGCGTCGACCGTCCGGTGAGCCTCTACGCGGCGACCAAGTGCGCGAACGAGCTGATGGCGCACAGCTACGCGCATCTCTTCGCGCTGCCGGTCACGGGGCTGCGGTTCTTCACCGTGTACGGTCCGTGGGGGCGCCCGGACATGTCGCCGATGCTGTTCACCCGCGCGATCCTCGCGGGCGAGACGCTGCGCGTGTTCAACGAGGGCCGGATGCGGCGCGACTTCACCTATGTCGACGACATCGTCGAAGGGGTCGTGCGCACGCTGGCCAGGCCGCCGGACGGGGCAGGCGGCACGGCACCCGCGGCCGTCTACAACATCGGCAACCACGACGCGGTGGAACTCATGACGTTCATCGCGACGCTCGAGCGCCTGCTGGGCCGGACCGCGATCTGCGCGTTCGAGCCGATGCAGCCGGGCGACATGGCGGAGACCTACGCGTCCATCGACCGGCTGCGCGCCGCGGTCGGGTTCGCGCCGAGCACGCCGCTCGCCGAAGGCCTCGCGCGGTTCGTCGCCTGGTATCGCGGCTACTTTGGCCAATGAGCCGGCCGTGAGCGCCCGGCGATCGTCCCGCGGGCGGGTTCCGGCGCCCGATGACCGGCAACCGGCCGCCGCGCTGGTAAAATCGACCATTCCGCCCCGCCGGGTCCGAACCGGCATCCCGACGCAGACATCCATGATCCTCGTGACCGGCGGCGCCGGCTTCATCGGCGCCAACTTCGTGCTCGATTGGCTTGCCGCGACCGGCGAGCCCGTCGTCAATCTCGACCTGCTCACGTACGCAGGCAACCTCGGCAACCTCGCGTCGCTCGCGAAGGACGGCCGGCATGTCTTCGTGCGCGGCGACATCGGCGACGCCGCGCTCGTGTCCGCGCTGCTGCGCGAGCACCGGCCGCGCGCGATCGTCAACTTCGCCGCCGAGTCGCACGTCGACCGGTCGATCCACGGCCCCGCCGCGTTCATCGAGACCAACGTCGTCGCGACGTTCCGGCTGCTCGACGCGACGAAGGCCTGGTGGACGGACCTGCCCGCCGCCGAACGCGCGGCATTCCGGTTCGTGCACGTGTCGACCGACGAGGTGTACGGATCGCTCGGCCCCGCCGATCCGGCATTCTCCGAGACGACGCCCTACGCGCCGAACAGCCCGTACTCCGCGTCGAAGGCGGCGTCCGACCATCTCGTGCGCGCGTATCACCACACGTACGGCCTGCCCACGCTCACGACCAACTGCTCGAACAACTACGGTCCGTGCCAGTTCCCGGAGAAGCTCATCCCGCTGACGATCGTGAACGCGCTGGCGCGGCAAGCCCCTGCCGATCTACGGCGACGGGCAGAACGTGCGCGACTGGCTGTACGTCGGCGACCACTGCAGCGCGCTGCGCGCGGTGCTCGCGCGCGGGCGCCCGGGCGAGACGTACAACATCGGCGGCAATGCGGAAATGAAGAACCTCGACGTCGTGCGCACGCTGTGCGACGTCGTCGGCCGCGAGCGGCCGGGCTTCGACTACGCGTCGCTCGTCACGTTCGTCGCCGACCGTCCGGGCCACGACCGCCGCTACGCGATCGACCCCGCCAAGATCCGCCGCGAACTCGACTGGGCGCCGGCGGAGACGTTCGCGTCGGGCATCGGCCATACGGTGCGCTGGTACCTCGCGCAACGGCGACTGGCTCGCGAGCGTGGCCACGAAGGACTACCAGAAGTGGATCGACCTGCAGTACGCGGCGGCATGAAGACCACGGAGCGCCGCGGCATCATCCTGGCCGGCGGTTCGGGCACGCGGCTGTATCCGGTCACCCAGGTGGTGTCAGCAAGCAGCTCCTGCCGGTGTACGACAAGCCGATGATCTACTACCCGCTGTCGACGCTGATGCTGGCGGGCATCCGGGACATCCTGCTCATCTCCACGCCGGAGGACACGCCGCGTTTCGCGCAGCTGCTGGGCGACGGTTCGCGCTGGGGCTGTCGCTCTCGTACGCCGTGCAGCCGCGCCCGGAGGGCCTGGCGCAGGCGTTCGTCATCGGTCGCGACTTCGTCGGCGGCGGCCGCGTCGGCGCTGGTCCTGGGCGACAACATCTTCTACGGGCACGACCTGCATTCGCAACTCATGCGCGCGACGGCGCGCCGACGACGGCGCCACCGTCTTCGCGTATCCGGTCGCGGACCCGGAGCGCTACGGCGTGGTCGAGTTCGACGCGGCGGGCCGCGTGCTCTCCCTCGAGGAGAAGCCGAAGCAGCCGAAGTCGCGCTACGCGGTGACCGGCCTCTACTTCTACGACAACCGCGTGCTCGACATCGCGCGCGACCTGAAGCCCTCCGCCGCGCGGCGAACTCGAGATCACCGACGTCAACCGCGCGTATCTCGCGCGCTCGGCGCTTTCGTGCGAGGTGATGGGACGCGGCATGGCGTGGCTCGACACCGGCACGCACGAATCGCTGCTGGAGGCCGCGCAGTACATCGCGACGATCGAGCAGCGCCAGGGCCTGAAGGTCGCCTGCCCCGAGGAAATCGCGTGGCGCATGGGCTACATCGACGATGCCGCGTTCGAGCGGCTGGGCGAGAGCCTGAAGAAGAGCGGGTACGGAGCGTACCTGCTCGAAATCCTGCGCGACGGCACGCTGCGGTGAGCCATCGATGCGGGTGACGCCGACCGAATTGCCGGACGTGCTGGAGATCGAACCCCGGGTCTTCGGCGACGAGCGCGGATTCTTCTACGAGAGCTTCAACCGGCGCGCGTTTGCCGCGGCCGGCCTCGACGTCGACTTCGTGCAGGACAATCACTCGCGCTCGCGCCGCGGCGTGTTGCGCGGCCTGCACTACCAGATCGAGCACGCGCAGGGAAAGCTCGTCCGGGTCGTGGCCGGCGAAGTGTTCGACGTCGCCGTCGACCTGCGGCGGAGCGCACCGACGTTCGGCCGCTGGATGGGGCGTGTGCTGTCGGCGCAGAACAAGCGGATGCTGTGGGTGCCGCCGGGCTTCGCGCACGGCTTCCTCACGCTGTCCGACGACGCGGAATTCCTCTACAAGACCACCGACTACTGGTATCCGGAGCACGAGCGCACGCTGCTCTGGAGCGACCCCGCGCTGGCGATCGAGTGGCCGCAGACGGGCGGCGCGCCGCAGCTCGCGGCCAAGGACGCCGTCGGCAAGCGCCTCGCCGACGCCGACACGTACGCCTGACGCGATGGTCCGGCCGACGATCCTCGTGACCGGCGCGCAAGGCCAGGTCGGCTTCGAACTCGCGGACCGGCTGCGCGCGCACGGCGATGTCGTCGCCGTCGACCGCGCCACGCTCGATCTCGCCGACCCCGACGCGATCGTCGCGACGATGCGCGCCGTGCGGCCGGCGCTCGTCGTCAACGCCGGCGCGTACACGGCGGTCGACGCGGCGGAGACCGACGAGCAGACGGCGTACGCCGTCAACGCGCGCGCGCCGCAGGTGCTGGCCGAGGAAGCGCGACGGTCGGGCGCGACGCTGATCCACTACTCGACCGACTACGTGTTCGACGGCGCGGCCAATAGCCCCGTACGACGAGGATGCGCCGACCGGGCCGCTCAACGTCTACGGCGCGAGCAAGCTCGAAGGCGAGCGTGCCGTCGCGGCGTCGGGCGCGCACGCGCTGGTGCTGCGCACCAGCTGGGTGTACGGGCTGCGGGGCCGCAATTTCCTGCTGACGATGCGGCGGCTTGCCGCCGAACGCGACGAGTTGCGCGTGGTCGCCGACCAGGCGGGCACGCCCAACTGGTCGCGTGCGCTCGCCGACGCAACGGCGACGCTGGCCGGCCGTGGCAACGCGTTCCTGGCCGAACGGGCAGGGCTCTATCACTTCAGCGCGACGGGCGCGACGACGTGGCACGGATTCGCGCAGGCGATCGTCGGCGACGTCGCCCGCCCGCGCGTCGTGCCGATCGCGAGCAGCGAGTATCCGACGCCCGCGCGACGGCCGGCCTATGGGGTGCTCGATACCGCGCGCTTTGTGCGCACCTTCGGCTTCGCGCTGTCGCCGTGGGCCGACGCGCTCGCCGCCTGTCTGGCCGAGGCGCCTCCCGCGCCCCGCGGCTGAACCAATTCCGGCCGGTCCGTTCCAACCGTCTCGTCCACTTCCCGGTCGCCCGATGTCCCCGACTCGCCGCACGCTTCGCATCACCAGCGCCTGCGTCGCTGGCCGCCTTCGCCGGCGTCACGTGGGCGGCGTCCGTCCCGGCCGGCTCGTGGTCGGCGCCCCAGATCGAATCGGCCCCCGCCGTTGCGCGCACGAAGACCGCGCTGGTCGTCGGCGCGGAGGGACCGGCGCTGCGGGTGGAACTGCCGGTGCCGAGCGAGGCGGAATTGGCGTCGCTGCCCGCGTTCAACGCACGCCGTTCCACGCAGGCGGTGCCGCTCGCCGTGGGCTTCGGCCGCGACGTTCCGGTGCGCGACGTCGCGCTGGCGAGCTTGCCGTGGACCCCGGCAGCCGATGGCGCACGTGTCGCGCGGATCGACGTCGTGTCGCCGGGCGCTGCCGCGCTGCGCGTGGCGCTCGCCCTGCCGCGCGCGGTCGCGGGACTGTCGGTGCGTTTCGCATCGACCGCCGCTGACGCGCCCGCGTTCGGCGACGAGACGAGCGCGGCGATCGCCGAGGCCACGGTGAGCGTCGGCCGGTTCTGGTCCCCCGTGCTCGCCGGTTCCACCGCCATCATCGAACTGCGGCTCGCCGCCGGTGCGCCGATTCCGGACGGCGTGCTGTCGCTGCCGCGCGTGTCGCATCAGGTGGTGACCGGCCGGGGCCTCCTCAATCCGTTCGCGAAGACGGGGATCGGCGCGTCCGGCAGCTGCAACGTCGACGTCGCGTGCCTGACGCCGCCGAGCGCGCCGGTGCTCTCGCTCGCGAAGGCGGTCGCGAAGCTGACGTTCGTGGGCGACGACGGGCGCGGCTACCTGTGCACGGGAACGCTCGTCGCCGACACCGTGCAGTCGAAGACGCCGTATCTGCTGACCGCGAATCACTGCATCGATTCCGCGGCCGTCGCGCGCACGATCAACTCGTTCTGGTTCTTCGACGCGGCGGCGTGCAACAGCACGACGCCCACGCAGTTCGTGCAACTCAACGGCGGCGCCGACCTGCTGGGCCGCAGCCCCGACCGCGACTGGGCGCTGGTGCGGCTGCGCGAGGCGGCGCCCGGCGGCGCGACGTTCGCGGCGTGGCGCGCGGACACGCTCGCGACAGGCGCGGCGGTCGCGACGATCCACCATCCCGAGGGCGACCTCAAGAAGTGGAGCGCCGGGTACGGTGACCGGCACCCAGTACCTCGACGACGACTACGTGGCGGGCCGCTTCACCGAGGTCGTGTGGAAGCAGGGCGTGACCGAAGGCGGGTCGAGCGGCAGCGCGCTGGTGACGCTCGCGGTCGGGCGGCGGCTTCTACGAGGTCCGCGGCGGCCTCTACGGCGGCCTGTCGCTGTGCAGCCGTCCCACCTGCCCGACTATTTCTCCGAACTCGGCGCGGCGTTGCCCGCGATCCGGCAGTACCTCGCACCGGACGCCGCCAACCCGACCAACCAGGTCGCCGCGACGGAGTTCTACAACGCGACGCTCGACCACTACTTCCTGTCGACGAACCCGGCGGAGATCGCCAAGCTCGATTCCGGCGCGACGGTCGGCTGGGTGCGCACCGGACTGCGGTTCGTCGTCCATTCGCAGCCGGCGACGGGTACCACGCCCGTGTGCCGGTTCTATCGCGCGCCGGCGTTCGGGGATTCGCATTTCTACTCCGCCAGTCCCGCCGAGTGCGCGGCGACGGCCGTGGCGCATCCGGTCGACTGGATCTACGAGAGTCCGTCCGTGTTCCACGTGATGCTGCCCAACACGACCACCGGCGCGTGCGCGGCCGGAACGAAGCCCGTCTATCGTTTCTTCAACGCCGCGACGACCAATCACCGCTATACGGCGGAGATCGTGACGCGCAACACGCTGGCGTCCTCCCCCGGGTGGACGGCGGAAGGCTACGGCCCGGGGCCCTATTTCCCTGTCATGTGCGCGTTCGACGGCTAGGCAACGTCTGCAAAAGGCGTCCGTCGGGTCTGTGGATGACGTGAAGTCGGCGTTGCGCCTTTTGCTCACCGGCACTGCAACTGCGAGATCAGGCGGCCGCCTTGGGGCGCCAAGTTGGCAACTAAGGCGGCGACCGCCAGAAGAGCGTACGAAAAAACGAGTGTCGTGCGGCTGGCTGCGTGCGAGTCGTCGACGGCGGGACGTTCGCGGAGGTTCCCTAGAACCTGTACGCGATGTCGGCGGACGCGCCGACGGCCAGCGGGCCGCCTGCGACGACGATCGCATTCATGCCGAACGTCACGCCAGCGAGTGCCTCGTTCATCCGGTAGGTCCCGAGCGTTGCCAGCGGTTCGACGCCGACGACGGCAGTCCGCTGGTCGGTCGTCGTGACCTGGCAGCGCGTGCAGGGTTTCACGCAGCGCAGCACCACGTTGCCGACCGTGATCGTGTCGAGATGGTCCTCGTCGTAGGCGGGCAAGCCCGCGAGCACGAGGTTCGGCCGGAAGCGGTCCATCGGCAACGGCGCGCTCCCGTGGGATGCGAGCCGCGCATTGAGATCCGCCAGCGACGCGGTGCCGATCACGAGCACCGGATAGCCGTCGGCGAACAGCGTGTGCGCGCCGCGCTCGCCGGCGAACTCCGGGTTGCACGGCCGCGCGTGCGAGCGATCGAAGCGCAGCAGGCGCAATGGGCGTTCCAGAAGCGCCGACAGCCATCGTGCGACCTCGTCGCCGGCGTCGAAACCGCGCACCGCGCTTTGCCAGACGTGGACGTCGCGTGCGGGACCGTCGCCGCCGGCGAGCGGCACGCGCAGCGGCGCCCGGCCCTGCGCGGACAGCACCAGCGCATCGTCCGCGACGGCCGTCCGGACGAGCGCCATGCGCGGGAGTTCGCGCTGGGTGACGAAGCGCCCCTCGTCGTCGACGAGCATCCACTCGCGGTCGCCCGCCCCCTCCACGGTGAAACCGGTGGGCACGACGTCGACACGCGCGGGCGAGACGCTGTGGAGGCCCTTGACCGGATAGACGTGCAGCGCGGCGACGACGGCGTCAGTCATGGCGCCGCGAGGGATCGTTCGTGCGCACCGGTGGCGCCGATGGGAACGAGCACGCGGGGGTGCGCGGTGCGGATGGCGGCACGCGGAGCGCGCGCGCAGTCGCGCGTGCGCATCGGAGGCGCGGCTAGCGGAGACCGGCCAGGTAGTCCGACAGCGCCTTCATCTGCGTGTCGGTCATGCGCGCGGCGACGGCGGCCATGATCTTGCCCTGGACGTCCTTGCCGTCCTTGTCGTTGCCGCGTTCGCCGGCCTTGAAGGCCTTCAGCTGCGTGTACGCGTATTCCGAGTGCTGTCCGGCGACGCGCGGATAGATCTTCGGAATGCCGACGCCGTTGGGCGAATGGCAGGCGGAACACGCGGGGATGCCGTTCGCGGCGTCGCCGGCGCGGTAGATCCTCTGCGCGGCCTCGACGAGCTTCGCGTCGCGCGCGGTGAGGTTCTTCGGCTTCTGCTGCGAGAAGTAGATGCCGAGCGCGACCATGTCGGCGTCGGACAGCGGCGCGGCCATGCCCTGCATGATCGGATTGACGCGGATGCCCGCCTTGAAGTGCTGCAGTTGCCGGCTGATATACTCGGCGCCCTGGCCCGCGAGGTTCGGGTTCACCGCGACGGCGCTGTTGCCGTCCGCGCCGTGACAGGCCGCGCATACGGTCTCCGCCGTCTGCTTCGCACGGGCGAGGTCGGGCTTGGCGGCGTCCTGCGCCGAAGCGGCCGGCGCCAGGCAAACCAGCGCGGTCAGCGACAGGGCGGCAACGAGCGACGTGCGATCCATTCTTTCCACTCCATTGGGGCTGCGCCACGCTTGCCCCTTAGCCGTCCCCGGGGCGGGGCGCGGCAGCATGTCGGGCGAAACGGACTTGCCGTGAACAAACGCGCTATTGTAGCGGACTCCCGTCGACCGGCCAAAGGTGCCATGAAGGGGCCGGATCCCGAAGGGACACCGCACCCGCTCGTGGGCGCCGAATTCGTGACGGGCGCCGCGCAGGCGTCGCAGTTGCCGCCCCCCGGCATTCCCGAAATCGCATTCGCCGGCCGTTCCAACGCGGGCAAGTCGAGCGCCATCAATGCGCTGGCGGGCCGCACGCGCCTCGCGTTCGCGAGCCGCACGCCGGGACGCACCCAGCAGATCAACCTCTTCTCGCTGCGCGGCGGCGCGGCGCTCGTCGCCGATCTTCCCGGCTACGGCTACGCCGCGGTCGCCCGCGAAATCAAGCGCGGATGGCAGGAATTTCTCTGGGAGTACGTGACCACGCGCCCCTGCCTCACCGCGCTCGTCCTGGTGGTCGATTCGCGCCATGGCTTGAAGCAGCTCGACCTCGACGTGCTGGGCGAATTCGCGCCCTCGTCACGGCCGGTCCTGATCCTGGCGACGAAGGCGGACAAGCTCAACACGACGGGGCAGCGCGCGGCGCTCGCCGGAATCGCGACGCAGCTGCGCGAGGCGTTTCCCGCCGGCACCCCGCAGATCACCGTGCAACTCTTCTCGGCATCCTCGCGACTCGGCGTGGAGACGGCCGAGGCCACGATCGCCGCCTGGATTCCGTCCGACGCATGGCAGAATGCAGCGGACGCCGTTGCGCGACAGGTTGCGGACCCCACGGTCGAGCGTGGCGCGGAGGCAACGCAGGAAAAGAAAGGCCCCGCGGTCAAGGGGAGTGACGCGGGGCCTTGAAGCACCTGCCACCGGGAACCCGGGGCAGGAACCCGCTCAGGGAGGGTAGCGGGAGACGATCATCCGTCTGCAGGTTCTGACCGGGAGTCGCCGCCGATAGTTCCGCGGTCTTGCTGGAGTTCCGCGCCGGACACGGCGCATCCCCGCGCTCCCGACTCGCGCCGCGCGCGCACGGCGCCCCTCCCTGCCATCCTTCTCCTTTCGCCAACGCCATGTCCATGTCTTCCGCGTTCAGCCCCGCGCCCACCGTCATCGGCGGCCTCGTGCATGCGTTGCGTCCGCATGCGCCGTTCGCGGCGATGGACGAGGCCGACATCGTGCGCCTCGTACGGGTTGCGCGACTGGTCTACTTCGCGCCGGGCGAGACGATCCTGCAGCCCATCGACCACAGCCCCGCGCACTGCTACGTGATCAAGCAGGGCACGGTACGCGGCGAGCGCCCCGGGGCGGCAGCCGATGCGGCGGGCCTGTGGGAACTGTCGACCGGCGAGATGTTTCCGCTGGGCGCGTTGCTCGGGCGGCGCGGCGTGACGTCCGTGTACCGCGCCATGCAGGACACGTTCTGCCTGCTGGTGCCGGCAAACGAGTTCGACGGGCTCGTCGCGCAGTCGGCGGTGTTCCGCGATTTCTGCACGCGACGCCTCGCGTACCTGCTCGACGTGCTGCGCGCGAACGTGCAGGCCGAGTACGTCGGCGGCATGACGATGCGGCAGGACATGAACACGCCGCTGTCGGCGCTCATCCGCTCGACGCCGGTGACCGTCGCGCCCGAGACGCCGCTCGAGCCCGCGCTGGAAGCGATGGAAGAGCGGCGGATCGGTTCGCTTCCGGTCGTCGACGACGAGGGCCGGGCGCTCGGCATCTTCACGCGGCAGGACGTGATCGGGCGCATCGTGCTGCCGCGGCGCAGCCTGACCGACACGATGGCGGACGTGATGAGCTCGCCCGCGATCTGCCTGCCGGCGGAGGCGACCGCCGCCGACGCGGCGCTGGTGATGGCGCAACGCGGCATCCGCCACGTGGTGCTGAACGACCGCGAGGGGCGCGTCGCCGGCGTCGTCTCCGAGCGCGACCTCTTCAACCTGCACCGCCTGTCGGTCCGCGAGCTCTCGTCGGCCGTGAAGCGCGCGCCCGACGTGACGACACTCGTCCAGTGCGCGGCGGACATCCGCGCGCTGTCGCATGCGCTGGTCGCGCAGGGCGTGGGCAGCGGGCCGCTGACGAGGATGATCTCGACGCTCAACGACCGGCTGACCGAGCGCGTGATCGAGCTGACGCTCCCGTCGTTCGACCTCGCCGATATCACGCTGTGCTGGCTGGGTCTGGGCTCGGAGGGCCGCGGCGAGCAGACGATCGCGACCGACCAGGACAACGGCGTGATCTTCACCGCCGCGGAACCGTCCGCCGATCCGGAGGCGCTGCGGGTGCGCATCCTGCCGTTCGCGCGCGCGGTGAACGAGGCGCTCGACCGCTGCGGCTATCCGCTGTGCAAGGGCAACGTGATGGCGATGAACCCGAACTGGTGCCTCTCGCTGCCGGAGTGGGAGGCCGCCTTCGCGCGCTGGATCGACCGCGGCGACCCGACGAGCCTGCTCGCGTCGAGCATCTTCTTCGACTTCCGTTCTTTGTGGGGGGCCGCCGGGCTCGCGCATGCGCTGCGCGCCGGCGTCGCCGAGAGGGCACAGCGCAACGAGCGGTTCCTCAAGCAGATGAGCGACAACGCGCGCAGCAATCGTCCGCCGCTGTCGTGGCGCGGCGAACTCGTCCCCTCCGAGGACGCGAGCGGCACGGAAGGCATCGACCTCAAGCTCGTCGGCAGCATGCCGATCACCGACGGCGCGCGCATCCTCGCGCTGGCGTCGGGCGTGGGGAGCACCGGGACGATCGAGCGCCTGCGCGAAGCGGGTGCGAAGAAGGGCATCGAGGAGGCCGACCTCGTCAACTGGTGCGACGCGTTCGAGTATCTGCAGATGCTGCGGCTGCGCACGCAGCATCGCCGCATCACGCACGAGTTGCCGCCGTCCGAGAATCCCAACCTGTTGCCGCTTGCCAGCCTGTCGGCGCTCGACCAGCGCGTGCTGAAGGAATCGCTGCGGCAGGTGCGCAAGCTGCAGCAGCGGCTCGAAGTCGACTATCCGTGACGTGCGGTGCGGCGGCTGCTCGACCGGATTCCGGCGTGGCTGCGCGGCGGTGACGGCCCCGGGGCGCAGCGCTGGGTCGTGGTCGATACCGAGACGTCGCGGGCTCGACCCCGAGCGCGATGCGCTGCTCGCGATCGGCGCCGTCGCGGTGGACGAGGCGGGCATCGTGCCCGGCGACAGCTTCGAGGTGGTGCTGCGGCACGATGCCGCCGGCGACGCGACGAACGTCGCGATCCACGGCATCGGCTACGGCGCGCAGCGCGCCGGCATGCCGGCGCAGGAGGCGCTGCCGGCGTTCGCTGCCTACGTCGGCGACGCGCCCTGCATCGGCTTCCATACGGGATTCGACCGGACGGTGCTCGCGCGCGCCTGCTCGGGCGCGGGCGCGGCCGCGCTGCCCGCACAGTGGCTCGACCTCGCGGAGCTGGCGGCGGCGCTGCATCCGGAGCAGCACAATCGCGGCCTGCGCAGCCTGGACGACTGGCTTGCACGCTACGCGATCGACACCCACGCGCGGCACTCGGCCGCCGGCGACGCGTACGTGACCGCCGAACTCCTGTTGCGGCTGCGCGCGCTCGCCGCGACGCAGGGCAGCCGCGGGTTTGCGGCGCTCCTCAAGTTGTCGCGCCAGCATCGCTGGCTCGGCACCTCCTGATCCCGCGCATTGCGGCGGGTCGCCGCGGTCGCTAGGATGGCAGTCCGCACTTCATGGAGCAGCGCATGAGTTTCGCTTTCACCGGCAAGTTTCCCGACCGCCGCATGCGCCGGATGCGGCGCGACGAATTCTCGCGCCGGCTGGTGCGCGAGACGCACCTCGGTGCCGCGGACTTCATCCTGCCGGTATTCGTCCTCGACGGCGCGAAGCGCGAGGAGCCGGTAGCGTCGTTGCCCGGCGTTTCGCGCAAGAGCGTCGACCTGCTCTTCCGCGATGCGGAGGCCTGCATGACGCTCGGCGTGCCGGCGATCGCGCTCTTTCCGGTGGTGCCGGCCGAACTGAAGTCGCTCGACGCGGCGGCCGCCTGGCATCCGGAGGGCCTCGTCCCGCGCACGGTGCGCGCGCTGAAGGAGCGCTTCCCGGATCTGGGCGTCATCACCGACATCGCGCTCGACCCCTACACGACGCACGGTCAGGACGGCATCATCGACGACGCCGGGTACGTGCTGAACGAGGAGACGGTGGCGGCGCTCATGAAGCAGGCGCTCTGCCACGCCGAGGCGGGCGTGGACATGGTCGCGCCCTCGGACATGATGGACGGTCGCATCGGCGCCATCCGTGCGGCGCTCGACGGGGCCGGCTGCGAGCTCACCCGGATCATGGCCTATTCGGCGAAGTATGCGTCGTCGTTCTACGGGCCGTTCCGCGATGCGGTGGGGTCGTCGGGCAACCTTGCGGGCGGCAACAAGTACACGTACCAGATGGACCCCGCGAACACCGACGAGGCGCTGTGGGAAGTGCATCTCGACATTCGCGAGGGGGCCGACATGGTGATGGTGAAGCCGGGCCTCCCCTACCTCGACATCGTGCGGCGCGTGAAGGACACGTTCGGCGTCCCGACGGCCGTGTATCAGGTGTCCGGCGAGTACGCGATGCTCAAGGCCGCCGCGCAGGCCGGCTGGCTCGACGAGCGCGCGTGCGTGCTCGAGGCGCTCGTCAGCATGCGCCGCGCGGGTGCCGACGCGATCCTCACGTACTTCGCGCTGGATGCGGCGCGGTGGCTGGGACAGGCGGGGTCGGACGCTCGCTAGCCAGGACTGCGGCGCCTCGCGCTACGGCCGGCCGGCGAGGGTTTGTCCCAACAACGCCACCAACCCCGCTTCGTCGATCCGCAGTTCCTCGTTGCCGTGTCGGTCGCGTCGCGGGCGCTGGCGGGCGCGCGGCGGGGTCGCGTACCGACAGGCGCACGCCGCCGGCGCGCGTCTCGACGAACAGCTCGGCGGCGCCGTCGCGGTCCGAGTGCATGTTCCGGTATTCGATGCCGGCGCCGAGCAGCGCCAACTCGACCAGCTTCGCATCGGCCGCCACGAGTTCGAGGCGGATGTCGCTGTGCTCGGTCGCCCACCCTTCCGCCGCCCCTCCGGTGAGCGCCGGCGCGAACTGCGCGAGGCGCCGCATCCAGCCCAACGCCTCCTCGCGCTGGCGGCGCAACGCGGCCGCGTGCGCGTCGCCTCCGAAGATCGCGTGATGCTCGGCAAGCGCCGCGGCGACCTCGTCGTCGCGGGGCAGCGCCTCGCGCTCGGGCAGCATGAGTTCGCGCACGGCCTTGCGCTTCGCGAGCGACCAGTCGGTGATGCCGTGCTCGGCAATGAGCCGCGCGGCCGCGTGCGCGATCCGCATCCGCGTTTGCCCGCTCCGGCTTTCGGCGCCGTCCGCGCGACCGCGTGCAGGCGGGCGATCCCGTTGCGCCATCGCGCTAGAACAGCTGGTCGCGCACGTCCTGCGGCGCGCGGCCGGGTACCGCGGGTGCCAGCGACTCCTCGCGGGCGCGCGGGGGAACTCGGCGTAGAACCATTCGGACAGGCTGCTCGAGTCGTCGCGCAGGCCCGTCGCCTCGTTGATGCGCACCGAGATCAGGCCCTCCGGCGGAACCAGCGGCTTCTCCGGCACGCCCTTCAGCGCGCGTTGCATGAACGTGATCCAGATCGGCAGCGCCGCGACGCCGCCCGTCTCGTTGGCGCCGAGCGTCTTCGGCTGGTCGTGCCCGATCCACGCCACGCCGACCAGCGACGGGTTGTAGCCGCAGAACCACGCGTCGACGTTTTCGTTGGTGGTGCCGGTCTTGCCGGCCAGGTCGCGGCGCCCGAGCGACTGCGCGCGGGTGGCCGTGCCGAACGCGACCACGTCGCGCAGCAGCGTCGTCATCACGAACGCGTTGCGCGAATCGATCGCGCGCTCGGCGTTCTCGCCGGCGACGATGGGCTTCGCCTCGGACAGCACGTTCCCCTTCGCATCGGTCACGCGTGCGATCAGGTACGGGGAGATCCGATAGCCGCCGTTGGCGAACACCGAGTAGGCCGCCGCCATCTGCAGCGGCGTCGTCGAGCCCGCGCCGAGCCCCATCGTCAGGTACGGGGGATGCAGCTTCGGGTCGAACCCGAAGCGGGCGATGTAATCCTGCGCGTACTGCGGGCCGATCGCCTGCAGCACGCGGACCGTCACGAGGTTCTTCGACTTGGCGAGCGCCATCCGGACGCGCATCGGACCGTCGAACTTGCCGTCGTAGTTCTTGGGCTCCCAATCCTCGCCGCCGGCCTTGTCGCCGGGCACGAAGAACGGCGCGTCGTTCACGACGGTGGCCGGGGAGAAGCCCTTTTCGAGCGCCGCCGAGTAGATGAACGGCTTGAACGCCGATCCCGGCTGCCGGAACGCCTGCGTCACGTGGTTGAACTTGTTGCGTTCGTAGTCGAACCCGCCGGTAAGCGCGAGGATCGCGCCGTCCTGCGGTGCGATGGCCAGGAACGCGGCCTCGGCCAGCGGCAGCTGCCCGATCGACCAGCGGCCCTTGTCATCGCGGGACAGCCGGACGACGGCGCCCCGCCGAATGCGCTGGGCGGCCGGCGTCTTGTCGGTCAGGTGGCGCGCGACGAACTTGAGGCCGTCGCCGGTGACCGCGATGGCGTCGCCGTTCGCGACCACGGCCTTGACCTCGTTCGCCGTCGCGTCGAGCACCACCGCCGGTACGAGGTTGTCGCTGTCGGCCGTCTCCTGGAACAGCCGGTCGAGCACCGGGTCCTGCTCGGCGGGGTCGGTGGGCAGGTTCACGAAGCCCTCGGGCCCGCGGTACCCGTGGCGCCGGTCGTAGTCGATGACGCCGCGCCGCACGGCGAGGTAGGCCGCGTCCTGGTCCGCCCGGCGTACCGTCGTCCAGACGGTGATGCCCTTCGTGTAGGCGTCGTCGCCGTACGTGTCGAACACCACCTGCCGGGCCATTTCCGCCACGGCCTCGGCGTGCGTGGGCAGCGAGTCGCGCAGTCCCTGCCGGACGTTCAGTGGCTCGTTTTGTGCTTCGGCGAGTTGGGCGTCGGTCAGGAACTTGAGCTCATGCATCCGGCGCAGCACGTACAGCTGCCGGGTCTTGGCCCGCTTCGGGTTCGTGACCGGGTTGTAGGCCGACGGAGCCTTGGGCAGGCCGGCGAGCATCGCGGCCTCCGCGACCGAAATGTCCTTGAGCGGCCGTCCGAAGTAGATCTGCGAGGCCGCCGCGAACCCGTAGGCGCGTTGCCCGAGGAAGATCTGATTGACGTAAAGCTCGAGGATTTCGTCCTTGGACAGATTGGCTTCGATTTTCCAGGCAAGCAGGACCTCCCGGAGCTTCCGGGTGACGGTCTTTTCGCGGGTCAGAAAGAAGTTGCGCGCCACCTGCATCGTGATCGTGCCCGCGCCCTGCTGCGAACCCGACGCGACATTGGCGAGCGCCGCACGCGCGATGCTCAGGTAATCGACCCCGCCATGCTGGTAGAAACGCTCGTCTTCCGCGGCCAGAATGGCCTTTTTCATCGTATCCGGGACTTCCCGGATCGCGATCACCGCGCGCCGCTCCTCCCCGAACTCACCCAAAAGGTCGCCCTCCGCCGAAACGACGCGCAGTGGTATCTTGGGTTGGTAGTCCGTGAGCACCTCCAGCGACGGAAGTGTCGGCCACAACAAGGCCAGTACGAACGCGCCCAGCAGGGCCCCGACGACGGCGAGGCCCAGCGCGACCGAGGCGAGATAGACGATCCAGCGTTTTAGCACGTGGGAATAAAAGATGCGTTAGTGACGACTGTTGTCGAAAGTGCACGGGTACCGGTGCAACATTGGTACCTCAACAGGGGAAACAAATTGACAAGGCCCATAGTTGCTGCCAGAGTTTAATGTAATTTGTCAGCATTCGGCCCTAAGGGCGCCATGATTGCCGAAAAGCTCGCCTCCACTCTGGACTTGTTCAAAACCAAGTCCCCATCGCTGATCGGGGTCGATATCGCTTCGACCTCGATCAAGCTGATCGAGCTCGTCCAGACCGGCAAGGGCACGTTCCGCCTCGAGCGCTACGCGATCGAGCCGCTGCCGAAGGACACGGTTACCGACGGCAACATCGCGAACCTCGACCAGGTCAGCGATGCGCTGAAGCGCGGCTGGAAGCGCCTGGGCAGCCGCAACCGCAACATCGCGATGGCCCTGCCCGCCGCGATGGTGATCACCAAGAAGATCATCGTACCCGCCGGCCAGAAGGAAGAGGAGCTCGAGCTTACCGTCGAGGCCGAGGCCAACCAGTACATCCCGTTCGCGCTCGACGAGGTCAACCTCGACTTCCAGACGCTGGGCCCCGCGCCGAACAACCCCGACGAGGTCGAGGTGCTGATCGCCGCGTCCCGCAAGGAAAAGGTCGAGGACCGCGTGGCCATCGCCGAGGCGGCCGGCTTGAAACCCTGCGTGATGGATGTGGAATCGTACGCCACGCAGGAGGTGTTCGGGCTCATCACGCCCTCGCTGCCGGCGAACGGACGCGACCAGAACATCGCGCTGGTCGACATCGGCGCCCACGTCACCCACTTCTACGTGCTGCGCAACGGCCAATTCCTGTTCTCCCGCGACCAGGCGTTCGGCGGCAACCAGCTGACCCAGGACATCCAGCGCGCGTTCAACCTGTCCCCCGAGGAAGCCGAGTCGGCCAAGAAGAACCAGGGCCTCCCGGAGAACTATGACAGCGACGTGCTGCAGCCGTTCATGGAGACGCTGGCGCTGGAAATCACCCGCGCGCTGCAGTTCTTCTTCACGTCGACGTCGCACAACCAGGTGGACCAGGTGGTGCTCGCCGGCGGCTGCGCGGCGCTGCCCGGCATCGACGAGCTCGTCGCGAAGCGGGCGGGGGTGGCCACGGTGGTCGCCAACCCGTTCGGCGCGATGCAGGCGTCCGAGCGCATCCGGCCGCGGCAGCTCGCGCAGGACGCGCCGATGCTGCTGATCGCCACCGGGCTCGCACTGCGGAGTTTCGAGTAATGGCCGGCATCCGCATCAATCTGCTGCCGCACCGGGAGCAGAAGCGGGCGGCGCGGCAACGGCAGTTCATCTCGCTCGCCCTGTCGCTCGGCATCCTGGCCATCGCGGTCGTCGCGCTCGTGCACGGCATCCTGGCCGCGCAGATCGAGGCACAGAACGACCGCAATTCGCTGCTCAAGAAGGAAATCGCCAAGCTCGACGAGCAGATCAAGGAAATCGACCGCCTGCGCGACCAGATCCAGGCGGTGCTCGCGCGGAAGCAGGTCGTGGAAACGCTGCAGGCCAACCGCAGCGAGGCCGTGCACCTGCTCGACCAGCTGGTCCGCCAGCTTCCCGACGGCATCTACCTCAACAGCGTGAAGCAGAACGCCGAGCGGGTCACGGTGACGGGCTTCGCCCAGTCCAATGCGCGCGTGTCGACGCTGATGCGCAACATCGAGGCGTCCCCGTGGCTGTCGAACCCCGAACTCGTTGAAATCCGGCTGGTTCCCGCGCCGGGCGTTCCGGCGGGGCGCGACCTCAAGATCAATGCGTTCACGCTGAACTTCAACATCAAGCGTGTCGCTGCCGACCCCTTCGCCGCGGCCGCCGCGGTGCCCAAGGGCGCGCCGGCCGCGGCACCCAAGGGCGCGCCCGCTGCGGCGCCTCCGAAAACCAAGGCGCAGGCGCCCGTCGCGGAGAAGGCCGCATGAACCTCGACGACCTTCGCCGGCTCAATATCCGCGACATCGGCAACTGGCCGCTGCTGCCGAAGATCCTGGTGCTGATGGGGATCTTCAGCGCCATCATCGTCGCCGGCCTGCTGCTCGACTGGCGCGACCAGTACGACGCCCTCGAGGTCGCGCAGGGCGAGGAGACGAAGCTGCGCGAGCAGTACGGCCAGAAGAAGGCCAAGGCGATCAACTTCGAGCTCTACGTCCAGCAGCTCTCCGAAGTCGAGCAATCGTTCGGCGCGCTCGTGAAGCAGCTGCCCAACCGGTCGGAAATCGACGCGCTGCTGACCGACATCAACCAGGCGGGCCTGGGCCGCGGCCTCCAGTTCGAGCTGTTCCGGCCGTCGCCGCAGGAAAAGATGCAGGATTTCTACGCCGAGCTGCCGATCAAGATCCGGATCACCGGCACCTACCACGACATGGGCGCGTTCGCGAGCGACGTCGCGCAGCTGCCGCGGATCGTCACGCTCAACGACGTCCAGATCGCCAACGACAGGGGCACGCTGTCGCTCGATGCCGAGGCCCGCACGTTCCGCTACCTCGACGAGGAAGAGATCGCGAAGCAGCGCGCGCTGGCCAAGGACAAGGCGAAGGGCAAGAAATGAAGCCGCGCGTCGCCCCGATCCTGGTCGCAGCGCTCTTCCTCGCCTCGTGCGGCGGGGAGAGCCACCAGGACCTGCGCGCATGGATGGCCGAGCAGGGCAAGGGCGCCCGCGGGAAGCTCGACCCGTTGCCGCAGATCAAGCCCTACGACCCGTTCACGTACAACGCGTTCGACCTGCCGGATCCGTTCAAGCCGCGCAAGATCGAGGCCACGAAGGGCACGAGCAAGCTCTCGCCCGACCTGACGCGACGCAGGGAGCCGCTCGAGTCCTACCCGCTCGAGGCGCTGGCGATGGTCGGCACGCTCGAGAAGAACAAGACGGTGTACGCGCTGGTGCGCACGCCGGACAAGGACGTCTATCAGGTGCGCTCGGGCAACTATCTCGGGCAGAACTACGGTGTCGTCACCGGCATCGGGGAAAACGAAGTCAAGTTGAAGGAGCTGGTGCAAGACGGTGCCGGCGACTGGACGGAACGGTCGAGCACGCTGCAACTGCAGCAGGCCGATTCACGAGGACAGGGGCAGCCAAGATGAGCGCGTTCAACGGCAACCGATGGTTTGGGATGGGGATCGGACGTCGGCGAGGCTGGGCCGCGGTGCTCTGCGCATTCGTCGCCTGCTCGTTCGCGGGCCTCGGCATCCGCGCAGGCCGCCAACAGCCTCGACGGCGTCACCGTGTCGCGCGCGAGCTCCGGCCGCGTCGTCGTGCGCTTCCAGCTGAAGACCCCGCCCGCGAACCCGCCGGCGAGCTTCGCGATCCAGAATCCGCCGCGCATCGCGCTCGACTTCCTCGACACCGGCAATGGCCTCGGCGCGACGCAGCGGGCGGTCGACGAAGCCGCGCTGCGCAGCCTCAACGTGATCCAGGCGGGCAATCGCACGCGCGTCGTGTTCAACCTCAACAAGCCGCAGTCGTTCGACACGCAGGTCGAGGGCAACACGGTCGTCGTCACGCTCAACGACCAGGAAACGCCCAAGGCGGGCACGGAAACGGTCCAGCGCTTCGCCGAACCCAAGGCGGGCGAGGCGCAGCACGCGCTGCGCGACGTCGACTTCCGGCGCGGCCGCAACGGCGAAGGCCGGATCGTCGTCGACCTGTCCGACGCGTCGGCCGGCATCGACATCCGCCAGCAGGGCAAGAACCTGGTCGTCGACTTCCTGAAGACGTCGGTGCCGCGCAACCTCGAGCGGCGCATCGACGTCGGCGACTTCGGCACGCCGATCGTGTCGGTCGAGACCTTCCCGCAGGGCGGCAACGCGCGGATGGTCATCGAGCCCAAGGGCCTGTGGGAGCATTCGGCGTACCAGACCGACAACCGCTTCATCCTCGAAGTGAAGCCCATCCAGGACGACCCGAACAAGCTGATCCAGGGCTCGCGCGGCGGCTACAAGGGCGAGAAGCTGTCGCTCAACTTCCAGAACGTCGAAGTGCGCGCGGTGCTGCAGGTGATCGCCGACTTCACGGGCCTCAACATCATCACCAGCGACACCGTGCAGGGCAGCCTGACGCTGCGCCTGAAGGACATCCCCTGGGACCAGGCGCTCGACATCATCCTGCAGACCAAGGGCCTCGACATGCGCAAGAACGGCAATGTCGTGCTCATCGCGCCGCGCGAGGAACTGGCGCTCAAGGAGAAGCAGCAGCTCGAAAACGCGATCCAGATCGGCGAACTCGAGCCGCTCGTCTCCGAGTCGTTCCAGCTGAACTACATCAAGGCGCCGGACATCCTGAACCTGATCACGAGCAACCGGCAGCAGCAGTTCGGCGCGGGCGCCGGGCAGACGGCCACCACGGGTGGACAGGGGTCGATCATCAGCAAGCGCGGCGTCGCGATCATCGACCCGCGCTCGAACATCCTGTTCGTCACCGATACGGCGTCGCGGCTGGAGGAAGTGCGCAAGATCATCCGCCAGATCGACACGCCGATCAGGCAGGTGCTGATCGAGGCGCGGATCGTGATCGCCAGCGATCGCTTCAGCCAGCAGCTCGGCATCCGGTTCGGCCAGCAGACGGGCTTCACGTTCATGAACGGCAAGTACGCGGCGGGCTCGTCGGGCTCGCTCAACACGACGCCGGTGGTGACAGACGGAAGGCGACCGGCTGGTCCGCGAGACGCGCACGCAGACGCCGTTCGAACTGGCGTCGGGAATGGCCTCCGCCGGCTACTCCGATTCGCCGCAGTTGAACGTGAACCTGCCGGTGCCCAATGCCGCGGGCCAGCTCGCGCTGACGCTCATCAACCTGGGCAGCGGCAACCTCATCAACCTCGAGCTGTCGGCGCTCGAAGCCGACGCGCGCGGCAAGGTCGTGTCGAGCCCGCGCGTGGTGACCGGCGACAACCAGAAGGCGGCGATCGAGCAGGGCACGGAAATTCCGTACGTGACGCCGGGCAGCGCGAATTCGCCCGCCACCGTCCAGTTCAAGAAGGCCGTGCTGCGGCTCGACGTGACGCCGCAGATCACCGCGGACGGACGCATCATCATGGTCGTCGAAGTCCGCAAGGACACCGTCGGGCAGTACGTGCAACTGGGCGGCGGCTTCTCGGTGCCGTCGATCGACACCAAGAACGTCGTCACGCAGATCTCCGTCAACAACGGCGACACCGCCGTCATCGGCGGCATCTACGAGGAGACGATCCGCAACGACGTCACGCAGGTGCCCTGGCTCGGCAACATCCCGATCCTGGGCTACCTCTTCAAGCAGACGGGCAACAGCAGCGAAAAGGCCGAGCTGCTCATCTTCCTCACGCCGCGCATCGTGAAGGACACGGTCTCCTCCGTGCGGTGAGCGCGCCGCCTGGCGGCGATCCGGCCGTCCACCATCCGCATGCCCCGGTGCCGCTGCACCGGGGCAATTTGTTTCTGGTCGGGCTTCCGGGCGCGGGCAAGTCCACGCTCGGCCGCCAGCTGGCGCGCCGCCTGCACAAGCGCTTCGTCGATGCCGACCACGAGCTGGAGCACCAGCTCGGCGTCTCCATCCCGACGATCTTCGAAATCGAGGGCGAGGCGGGCTTCCGCGACCGCGAGGAGGCCACCCTCGCGCAGTTGACGCAGCTCGAAGGCGTCGTGCTGTCCACGGGTGGCGGCGCGGTCCTGCGTCCCGCCAACCGCGCGCGGCTCCGTGAATTCGGCACCGTGCTCTACCTGCACGCCGAGCCCGCGACGCTGTGGGCGCGCATCCGGCACAGCCGCAACCGGCCGCTGCTGCAGACCTCCGATCCGCTGGGACGGCTGGCCGAACTCTATGCGCAGCGCGACGCGCTGTACCGCGAGACCGCCGACCACGTCGTCGACTCCGACCGGAGCGAAGTGATGCGGCTGGTTCGCCTCTTCGAGGGCGGAGGGAAGACCGGATGCCGCACCCTGACGTTCGTACGCTCGACGTCGCGCTGGGCGAGCGCAGCTATCCGATCCGCATCGGCGCGGGCGTCATCGGCCATGCCGGTTCCACGCTCGCGGCGCTTGGAGTCCGCGATGCGATCGTGGTGACCAACGACACGGTCGCCGCGCACTGGCTCGCGCCGCTGACGGCGAGCCTGGCGGACGCGGGCATCGCCCACGCGACGCTCACGATTCCCGACGGCGAGGCGCACAAGAACCTGGCCACGCTGGAATCCGTACTGACGCGCCTCCTCGAGCGGCGCGCCGAGCGCGGCACGACGCTGATCGCGCTGGGTGGCGGCGTCGTCGGCGACATCACCGGCTTCGCCGCGGCGATGTACCAGCGCGGCATGCGGTTCGTGCAGGTGCCGACCACGCTGCTCGCGCAGGTCGACTCGTCCGTCGGCGGCAAGACCGGCGTCAATCACCCGCTCGGCAAGAACATGATCGGCGCGTTCTACCAGCCGGAAGCCGTGTTGATCGACACCGATTGCCTGCGCACGCTGCCCGCGCGCGAGCGCGCGGCCGGGCTGGCCGAGGTGATCAAGTACGGGGCGATCCGCGACCTGTCGTTCTTCGCGTGGCTCGAAGCGCACATGGAGGCGCTGGTCGCGGGCGATGCGGCAGGCCGCCGCGCATGCGATCTTCGAGAGCTGCCGGATCAAGGCGCAGATCGTCGGCGCGGACGAACGTGAACATGGCGAGCGCGCGCTCCTGAACCTGGGCCATACGTTCGGCCACGCGATCGAGAACGCGCTGGGGTATGGCGTCTGGCTGCACGGCGAAGCGGTGGGGGCCGGCATGGTGCTCGCGGCCGAGGTGTCGCGGCGCCTGGGCGCGCTGACCGAGGACGATGTCGCGCGCCTGCGCGCGCTCGTGCGACGCGCGGGACTGCCGACCGACGCGCCGGCGCTGGGGTTCGATCGCTGGATGGCGCTGATGGGGCGCGACAAGAAGGTGGTGGCGGGCACGATCCGCTTCGTGCTGCTCGAGGCGCTCGGTCGCGCGGTGATCCGGACCGACGTCCCCGATCCGGTGCTGCGCGCCGTCCTCGCCTGACGCTGCGCCGGATTCGGACGTGCCAGAAGAAACGGCGGCCCGTCGAGGCCGCCGTTCTGCTTCCGCCGCCGGAGTCCGCGCCTGGCCCATCGGCCGGCGCGCCGGATGGCGCGCCGCTCGCCCCGTCAGGGGCAGGTGATCGTCCGGATCACGACGGAGGGCACCGTCGCCGAATCGGTGATCGTGACGTTGGTCGCCGGACTGTCCCGCTGGCGTATTCAGCAAGCCCGTGACCTGGAATCCGCCGCCGGCGTCACCGTCACGGTCGTCGGATTGATCGTCGCCCCGGCATTCGGCGGCGTCGGGAACGCGATGTAGTACGGCGGTGTTCCACCGGTGATCACGAAGTTCGACGTCTGGCCCACGCACGTCGTCGTCGAGTAGTTGTACAGCGCGGGCGTCACGGTCAGCGGACCGGTCGGCGGATTGGTGATCGGGCACGTGACCGTCGCAATCGCCTGCAGTTGCGGCGTGCTCGAGTCCGCCACCGTGATGTTCGTCGTCTGCACGCCGTTCGTGAGTCCGACGACCGAGAAGCCCTGGCCGGAGGCCGCGAGCGTCGTCGGCGAGATGGAGGCGCCCGGACGCGGCGAGGCGAAGAACACCGTGTACGGCGCCGTGCCGCCCGTGACCACGAAGTTCGAGGTCTGGTTCACGCACGATGGTCGCCGAATAGTCGAAGTTGCCCGGCGCGATGACCAGCGACGGCGGCGTCGGCGGCGGCGGCGCGCCGGTGCAGTCGATCGAGACGGACGCCGACTGGCGCGGCGTTCCCGAGTCGAAGGCGGTGATCGACGTCGCGGCCGGCGACGTGATGCCGCTCACCGTGACCGCCTGGCCCGTCGTGATCCCGGTCTGCGGCGACAGCACGACCGACGTCGAACTCGTCGTGGACGCGGTGACGACCGAGAAGGGCGGCGTGCCGCCCGTCAGCACGAACTGGAACGTGTTGGCCGGGACGCAGTTCACCTTCGAGATCGCGCCTGGCGTTGCGACCAGCGTGGTGGGCGGCGGCGCCGGCGGCGCGCTCGTCCCCAGCTGGTTGGTGACCGTCGGGTAGCTTCCGCCCGGGATCGTGCGCCCCGTCGCGTCGGTGATGACGTAGGTGAGGTTGATGAAGCAGGCACCGTTGGTCGTCGTGTTGAACGCGCCGCCGTTGGTCAGCACGGGCACGCCGGAAAGCGTGACCGCCTGCGGGAAGTTGACCGCGACCTGGTACGGCGGCGTGCCGCCGAAGATGTAGTTGGTGACCGTCACGCCCGACGAGCAGCGCAGGTTGTCCGGGCCGGTGATGGTGGTGTTGCCGAGCGGGAGGACCGACAGCACGGCGCCGCCCGTCGTGACCTGGAGGATCTTGAAATCGCCGGTGACCTGGTTGCCGGTGGTCACGTCGGTCGCGCGAATGATGCCCGTCTGGGTCGGCGTATCCGGCGGAACCGACAGCACGACCACGGCCGTGCCGTTGACGTCGGTGGCCACGGTCAGCGTGGAGACCTGCGGCTGCGCCGGGTTGGTCGAGACGATCGAGAACGCGCCCTGAACCACGTCGAACTTGACCTGGCGGCCCGGAAGGCCGACCCCGCCGGCTCCGGTGACCTTGACGCTCGCGGTACCCGTACCGCCCGAGCAGAGGTTGCCGACCGTGCCGTCGCATGCCGGGTTGGGATTGGCGATGACGGTGATGAGGCTCGGCAGCAGCGGCGCCGGGTTGACGGTGACGGTGACCCCCGTGGATACGGTTCCGACGGAATCCTGGACGGTGACGCTCACGCCCGTCTGCGCCGTCACGTTGTTCGGCGACAGGACGATCGTGTCGCCCGACACGTTGGTCGGCAGCGGCAGCACCGACGCGTCGCTCGTGAACGCACGGTAGGGCGCGACGCCCCCCGAGATGGTCAGCGTGGACGGCGTGCCCGAATAGACGCTGATCGCACCCGGCAGGATCGTCAGCGGCGGTATCGCCGGCGGGGGCGGCACGTACGGGTTGTTCGGCGCTCCACTGCCGCCACCGCAACCGGCGAGGGTCGCGAGCCCGAGGACGCCGATAAGCGCAAACGCCGGGCGCAGCCATACCGCAAGACGCCGATTTACCATGGTTCGATTCCTGATGATGATGTCCTAAAATTCCGCCGGATGTTTGCTGTTTTGAATGCTGCAACAAGCATCTAGGCGAGTTTGTTCAGATTAAAGCCCAAGTATCAGCCCGGCGCAAGTGCTTCCCTCGGGAAATGAGCGCCGTCGGGCGGATGCTGTTGCATGCGGGCGAACGGCCGCCCCGCGATTGCCGCATTGCAGCATCGCGAGTAGTATGGATTGGTTTCGGCTTGCCCTTGCCGAGAGGGACTGACGCGCACATTTTCCGCCCCCGTGCGCGCTGCAAAGGCCGTAGTGGCACGACACCCGACCGAGGTAAAACGTGGAACAGGATGCGCAGCGTTCATCGAACCGGCCACCGGCCCGCCAAGGGATGTACGACCCGGCGAACGAGCACGACGCGTGCGGGCTTGGCTTCGTCGCGCACATCAAGGGCCGGAAAAGCCACGCGATCATCCGCCATGGGCTCTCGATCCTCGAGAACCTGACCCACCGCGGCGCGACGGGCGCCGACCCGCTGCAGGGCGACGGCGCCGGCATCCTCATTCAGATGCCGGATGCCTTCCTGCGTCGCGCATGCGGCAAATTCGGCATCACGCTGCCCGCCATCGGGCAGTACGGCGTCGGCATGGTGTTCCTGCCGCAGGAGCCGGCCTCGCGGATGGCGTGCGAGCAGGAAATCGACCGCGCGATCGCGGCCGAGGGCCAGGTGCTGCTCGGCTGGCGCGACGTGCCGGTGAACAACGGCGGCCTGTCCGAGCGCACGAAGGAAGTCGAGCCGGTCATCCGGCAGGTGTTCATCGGGCGCGGCAGCCGCGACCTGGACCAGGACGGGCTCGAGCGGAAGCTCTACGTGATCCGGAAGCGCGCCGGGCATGCGATCCAGTCGCTGCACCTGCGGCACGGCAAGGAGTTCTACGTCGCGTCGCTGTCGACGCGGACGATCATCTACAAGGGCATGCTGCTCGCCCACCAGGTCGGCGAGTTCTTCCTCGACCTGGCCGACGAGTCGATGGTGTCGGCGCTCGCGATGGTCCACCAGCGTTTCTCGACCAACACGTTCCCGACGTGGGACCTGGCGCACCCGTTCCGCTACGTCTGCCACAACGGCGAGATCAACACGCTGCGCGGCAACTTCAACTGGATCCGCGCGCGCGAAGGCGCGATCGCGTCGGAGGTGCTGGGCGACGACCTGCCCAAGCTCTGGCCGCTGATCTATGACGGCCAGTCCGACTCCGCGTCGTTCGACAACGCGCTCGAACTGCTGGTGATGGGCGGCTACCCGCTCGCGCACGCGATGATGATGATGATTCCCGAGGCGTGGTCCGGGAATCCGCTGATGGACGAGGACCGCCGGGCCTTCTACGAGTACCACGCCGCGCTGATGGAGCCGTGGGACGGCCCCGCGGCGATGGCGTTCACGGACGGCCGCCAGATCGGCGCGACGCTCGACCGCAACGGACTGCGGCCCGCGCGCTACGTCGTGACCGACGACGACTTCATCGTGATGGCGTCCGAGGTCGGCGTGCTCGACATTCCGGAATCGAAGATCGTCAGGAAGTGGCGGCTGCAGCCGGGCAAGATGCTGCTGGTCGACATGGAAGAGGGCCGCATCGTCGACGACGCCGAGTTGAAGCGCACGCTCGCGACCGGCAAGCCGTACCGCGACTGGATTCGCAAGTGCCGGATGCGCCTCGAGGAAATGCCCGAGCCCGCGCCCGTCGTGGCCTCCGAGGTGCCGCTGCTCGACCGCCAGCAGGCGTTCGGCTACACGCAGGAGGACGTGAAGATCCTGCTGCTGCCGATGGCCGAGAACGGCGAGGAGGCGCTCGGGTCGATGGGCAACGACGCCGCGCTGCCGGTGCTCTCCGACCGCCCGAAGGTCTTCTACAACTACTTCAAGCAGCTGTTCGCGCAGGTCACGAACCCGCCGATCGACCCGATCCGCGAGGAACTCGTGATGTCGCTCGTGTCCTACATCGGGCCGCGGCCGAACCTGCTCGCGGTGGGCTATGAGCCGGGCGTCACCGAACCGCCGATGCGGCTCGAGGCGGCGCAGCCGGTGCTCACGCCGGACAACATGGAGAAGATCCGCCATGTCGAACTCTTTTCGGGCGGCGGATTCCGCTCGATCGAACTCGACATGTGCTATCCGGCGCAGTGGGGCGCGAACGGCATGGAGGCCGCGCTCGCGAGCCTCGCCGCGCACGCCGAGGACGCCATCGGCCAGGGCTACAACATCCTGATCCTGTCGGACCGCTCCGTCGGCCCCGACGCGCTGCCCATCCCCGCGCTGCTCGCCACCGCCGCCGTGCACGAGCATCTGGTCAGGACCGGGCTGCGCACGTCGACGGGCCTCGTCGTCGAGACCGGCACCGCGCGCGAGGTACATCACTTCGCGTTGCTCGCCGGCTACGGTGCCGAGGCGATCCATCCGTACCTCGCGCTGGAGACGCTCGCCGATCTCTCGAACTCGATCACCGGGCTCGACCCCAAGGAAACGGGCAAGCGCTTCATCAAGGCGATCTGCAAGGGATTGAACAAGGTGATGTCCAAGATGGGCATCTCCACGTACCAGTCGTACTGCGGCGCGCAGATCTTCGAGGCCGTGGGTCTGCAGAAGGCGTTCGTCGACAAGTACTTCACCGGCACGGCGAGCAACATCGAGGGCATCGGCCTCTTCGAGGTGGCCGAGGAGTCCGCGCGCCTGCACCGCCTCGCGTTCGGCAACGATCCGCTGCTGCGCGACATGCTCGACCCGGGCGGCGAATACCAGTACCGGATCCGCGGCGAAGCGCACATGTGGACGCCGGAATCGATCGCGAAGCTGCAGCACGCGGCGCGTTCGAACAGCGCCTCCACCTACCAGGACTACGCGAAGCTCGTCAACGAGCAGAGCCGCGAACTGAAGACGCTGCGCGGGCTCTTCGATTTCCGCACGGCCGACCGCGCGCCGGTGCCCCTCGACGAGGTGGAGCCCGCGACGTCGATCGTCCGCCGCTTCGCCACCGGCGCCATGAGCCTGGGCTCGATCTCGACCGAGGCGCACACGACGCTCGCCGTCGCGATGAACCGCATCGGCGGCAAGTCCAACACGGGCGAGGGCGGCGAAGACGAGGCGCGCTATCGCAACGAACTGCGCACCGGCAGCAGCGGCGTCGTCGCCGGCGATACGCTTGCTTCCGTCATCGGCCGCGATCGCGTCGAGCACGACTATCCGCTGCAGGCCGGCGACAGCCTGCGCTCGAAGATCAAGCAGGTCGCGTCGGGTCGCTTCGGCGTCACCGCCGAGTACCTGGCGTCCGCCGACCAGATCCAGATCAAGATGGCGCAGGGTGCCAAGCCCGGCGAGGGCGGGCAGCTGCCCGGACACAAGGTGTCCGACTACATCGCGAAGCTGCGCTACTCGGTGCCCGGCGTCGGGCTCATTTCGCCGCCGCCGCATCACGACATCTACTCGATCGAGGATCTCGCGCAGCTGATCCACGACCTCAAGAACGCGAACCCCGCGGCGTCGATCTCGGTGAAGCTCGTGTCCGAGGTCGGGGTCGGCACCGTCGCGGCCGGCGTGGCGAAGGCGAAGGCCGACCACGTGACGATCGCCGGCCATGACGGCGGCACCGGCGCGTCGCCGTTGTCGTCGATCAAGCACGCGGGCACCCCGTGGGAACTGGGCCTCGCCGAAACGCAGCAGACGCTGGTGCTGAACCGGCTGCGCGGACGCATCTCGGTGCAGGTGGACGGCCAGATGAAGACCGGACGCGACGTCGTCGTGGGCGCGATGCTCGGCGCCGACGAGTTCGGCTTCGCGACCGCGCCGCTGGTGGTCGCGGGCTGCATCATGATGCGCAAGTGCCATCTCAACACGTGCCCGGTGGGAGTTGCCACGCAGGACCCGGTACTGCGCCGCAAGTTCAGCGGGCAGCCCGAGCACATCGTCAACTATTTCTTCTTCGTGGCCGAGGAAGTGCGGCAGCTGATGGCGCAGCTGGGCTTCCGTTCGTTCGACGAAATGATCGGGCGCTCGGACCTGCTCGACATGCGCGCCGGGATCGCGCACTGGAAGGCGCGCGGGCTCGACTTCTCGCGCGTGTTCCACCAGCCGCGGATGCCGGCGGACGTTTCCCGTTCGCGCCGCGAGTCGCAGGACCATGGGCTCGAGAACGCGCTCGACCACCAGCTCATCGCCGCCGCCGCGCCCGCGCTCGACAAGCAGCAGCCGGTGCGGCTGACGCAGCGCATCCGCAACGCGAACCGTTCGGTCGGCGCGATGCTCTCGGGCGCCGTCGCGCGTCGCTACGGCCACGAGGGCCTGCCCGAGGACACGATCCACGTCGCGTTCACGGGTATCGCCGGGCAGAGCTTCGGCGCGTTCCTGGCGCGTGGCGTGACGTTCGAGCTGCAGGGCGCGACCAACGACTACGTCGGCAAGGGACTCTCGGGCGGACGCATCGTCGTGCATCCGGATCCCGCGTGCCCGGCGAAGCCCGAAGAGAACATCGTGATCGGCAACACGGTCATGTACGGCGCGATCGGCGGCGAGGCCTACTTCCGCGGCGTGGCGGGCGAGCGCTTCTGCGTGCGCAACTCCGGTGCGTCGGCGGTCGTCGAGGGCACGGGCGACCACGGCTGCGAGTACATGACCGGCGGCACCGTCGTCGTGCTCGGCCCCACGGGCCGGAACTTCGCGGCGGGCATGAGCGGCGGATTCGCGTATGTCTACGACGCGGACGGCACGTTCGCGCAGCGCTGCAACCCCGCAATGGTCGCGCTGGAACCCCTGCTGACCGAAGCGCAGCAGGCGGCGGCGGAGAAGGAACTCGCGGCCGCCGGCAAGGGGCGGCAGCGCCACCTGGGCCGCGGCGACGATGCGTTGCTGCGCGAACTGGTCGAGCGGCACCTGCGGTTCACGGGCAGCACGCTCGCGCTGCAGCTGCTGGACGACTGGGACGCCGCGCGCGCGAAGTTCGTGAAGGTGTTCCCGCACGAGTACCGCCGGGCGCTGACGGAGATGCACGCGAAGTCGGGTGCGGAACGCCCGGCGGCGACGTCGAAGCAGCGGGCAGCGGCCTGACAATCACCAATGGATAATGCCGTGACCGCGATGCGTCCGCTTCGCGGCCGCGGCGCGGACGCCAACTATGGGTAAGATCACCGGTTTTCTCGAGTTGCAGCGGATCCAGGAGGCGGCGCAGCCCGCCGGCGAGCGCGTGCGCCACTACCGCGAGTTCGTGCTGACGCTGGCCGACGACGAGGCGGCGAAGCAGGGTGCGCGCTGCATGGATTGCGGCATACCGTTCTGCCAGAGCGGCTGCCCGATCCACAACGTCATTCCCGACTGGAACGACCTCGTGTACCGGCACCAGTGGCGCAACGCGCTCGAGGTGCTGCACTCGACCAACAACTTCCCCGAGTTCACCGGCCGCGTCTGTCCGGCGCCGTGCGAGGCGGCGTGCACGCTCAACATCAACAACGACGCGGTGGGCATCAAGTCGATCGAGCACTTCATCATCGACAAGGGATGGGAGGAGGGCTGGGTCGCGCCGCAGCCGCCGTCCGTGAAGACCGGCCGCCGCGTCGCCGTGATCGGCTCCGGACCGGCGGGCATGGCGTGCGCGCAGCAACTGGCGCGTGCCGGCCATGACGTCGTCGTGTTCGAGAAGGCCGACCGGATCGGCGGGCTGCTGCGCTACGGCATCCCCGACTTCAAGATGGAGAAGCACCTGATCGACCGCCGGATGGCGCAGATGGCCGAGGAGGGCGTGACGTTCCGGCCCAACGCGCACGTCGGCAAGGACATCCCCGCCGCGACGCTGCTCGCCGAGTTCGACGCCGTCGTGCTGACCGGCGGGGCCGAGGCGCCGCGCGACCTCGGAGTCCCCGGACGCGAACTCGCCGGCGTGCACTTCGCGATGGAGTTCCTGCCGCAGCAGAACAAGGTCGTCGCGGGCGACGCGGTTCCCGGCCAGATCATGGCCACCGGCAAGCACGTCGTCGTCATCGGCGGCGGCGACACGGGCTCCGACTGCGTCGGCACGTCGAATCGCCACGGCGCCGCGTCGGTCACCCAGTTCGAGTTGCTGCCGCAACCGCCGGAGTCCGAGAACAAGCCGCTCGTATGGCCGAACTGGCCGATCAAGCTGCGCACGTCGTCGTCGCACGAGGAAGGCTGCGCGCGCGACTGGTCGGTGACCACCAAGCGCTTCGAAGGCAGCAACGGCAAGGTCGAGAAGCTGATCGCCGCGCGGGTCGAATGGCAGCGCGACGGCCACGGCGCGATGAAGATGGTCGAGGTGCCGGGCAGCGAATTCGAGCTGAAGGCGGATCTCGTGCTGTTCGCGATGGGCTTCGTCGGACCGGTGCAGCCGGGTCTGCTCGAGCAGTTCGGCGTGGCGCTCGACGCGCGCGGGAACGTGAAGGCCGACACCGACGGCTACCGGACATCGGTCGACAAGGTATTCGCGGCCGGCGACATGCGGCGCGGGCAATCGCTCGTCGTCTGGGCGATCCGCGAAGGCCGGCAGGCCGCGCGCGCGGTCGACGAATTCCTGATGGGCGCCTCGGACCTGCCGCGATAGCCGGAATCGCACAACGCGATCCTGCGCCGGACGTGCGGGAACCCACGATGACCGAAATCCTCACCCTCGAGCTCGACAGCTTCCGCCCGTCGCTGGCGCCCGGCGTCCAGGAGCAGGCCATCCGCGTGCTCGAGGAGGGTGGCGTCGTCGTGCTGCCGCGCGCGAAGTTCGCGCTCGCCGAGGCCGAGCGCCGCTTTCTCTCGGCGGCCTGGTCGGACGGTCGGGCCAAGAACGTGAGCCTCGACGGTGACCGTCTCAAGGGCGCGCAAGGGAGCGCGCAGGACCTCGCGGACCTGCAAGCGATGATCGCGCGCTTCGCGGCCGATGCCGCGGCGCTGGTCGTCACGCTGTTCCCGCGCTACGCGCCGTACGTGAAGCGCGCGCGCACGAGCTACCGTCCGCAACCGGCGGTGGGCCGCGACGTCTCGTGGCGCAAGGACGATTCGCGGCTGCACGTCGACGCGTTTCCCAGCCGGCCCGCAACGGCGAGCGGATCCTGCGCGTGTTCTCCAACCTGAACCTGCGCGAACCGCGCGTCTGGCGCGTGGGCGAGACGTTCGAGACGATGGCGCGCACGCTGCTGCCGCGCGTGCGGCGCGTCGCTGCCGGGGTCCGCATCGTTGCTCGCGGCGCTGCATGTGACCAAGGGCCTGCGCAGCGAGTACGACCACCTGATGCTCGGGCTGCACGACCGCGCCAAGGCGGACCTCGACTACCAGCGCAACTGCGCGCAGCGCGTGGTCGAGATTGCGCCCGGCACGACCTGGCTGTGCTTCTCCGATCAGGTCATGCACGCGGCGGTGTCCGGCCAGTTCATGCTCGAGCAGACGATCAACATCCCGCTGTCGGCGCTGTACGACCGCGCGCGCGCGCCGCTCGCGATCCTCGAGCGGATCACCGGGCGCAGGCTCGCGGCCTAGCGGAAACGTCCGCAAAAGGCGTCCGTGGGCCCTGTGGATGACGTGCCGCCGGCGTCGCGCCTTTTGCGGCCGGAACTTCAAAATGCGAAGTCAGGTGGCCGCCTTGGGGCGGCTAAGGCGGCGGCCGCTTGAAAAGACTTGGAAACAACGAGTGGCGTGCGGCTGGCTGCGTGCGAGTCGACCGGCGGCGAGGACTTTGAGTGTTTTTTCCGGGCCGATCCTTGTCGACCGGTCTGCGCGCGCGCTGGCATCGTCCATCCGCGTGCTGGGCCACGACGCGTGAACCGGTAGAATCGAGGGCTCCGCGCGCAGCCCCTTCGCGCGTTCCGCGCATTACCTTCCGGCCGCCTCCCATGCTTCGCAACGACACCTTCCTGCGCGCGCTGCGCCGCGAACCCACACCGCACACGCCGGTCTGGCTGATGCGGCAGGCGGGGCGCTACCTGCCCGAGTACAACAAGACGCGCGCGAAGGCGGGCAGCTTCATGGGGCTCGCGACCAACCCGGCGCTGGCCACCGAGGTGACGCTGCAGCCGCTCGACCGCTTTCCGCTCGACGCGGCGATCCTGTTCTCCGACATCCTGACCGTGCCCGACGCGATGGGCCTGGGGCTCTCGTTCGCGGAAGGCGAGGGGCCGCGGTTCGCGCGGACGGTGCGCGACGAAGCTGCCGTCCGTGCGCTCGAGGTGCCGGACATGGCGAAGCTCGCCTACGTGTTCGACGCGGTTTCGCTCATCAAGCGCGAACTCGACGGACGCGTGCCGCTGATCGGCTTCGCGGGCAGCCCGTTCACGCTCGCGTGCTACATGATCGAGGGGCGCGGCAGCCCCGATTTCGCGAACGTGCGCAGGATGGCGTATGCGCGTCCGGACCTGCTCGCGCAGATCGTGGCGGTCAACGCGCGCGCGGTCGCCGCGTACCTCGACCTGCAGATCGAGCACGGCGCGGATGCCGTGATGATCTTCGACACGTGGGGCGGCCTGCTGTCGGCGGACGCCTATCGCCGGTTTTCGCTGGGGCCGATGCGCGAGGTCGTGGCGCAACTCGCCGCCCGCACGGGCCGCACGGTTCCCAGCATCGTGTTCACGAAGGGCGGCGGAGCATGGCTGTCCGACATCGCCGCCTGCGGTGCGCAAGGCGTCGGGCTCGACTGGACCGTCGACATCGCGGCCGCGCGCGCGGCCGTCGGCGCGCAGGTCGCGCTGCAGGGCAACCTCGACCCGCTGGTGCTGCTGACGGACCCGGAGACCGTGGCCCGCGAAGCCTCGGCGATCGTGCGTGCCGCGGGGCCCGCGCCCGGCCACATCTTCAACCTGGGCCACGGCATCGTTCCCGGGACGCCGCCGGAGAACGTGGCGGCCCTCGTCGAAGCCGTTCATGCCACCTCGCGTGAAGGCCGCGCCGCCGCTTGATCCGCGGTCCCCTCCGCAGGGGAAACGGCCGGAATCCCGCGCCAGTGCTGGCGTTGCGGGGCCTTGACAAACGGTCCGGAACGTATTTCGCCACGCGCCAGTTATGCACACCGGCGCGGTGACCGCGAGCACGCGAGCGGCGCTCCTGCCCTCGCTCGGCGCATATGCCGTAATTCCTTGACGCGCAAGGATTTTCGTGCGGCCCTGCCGTGGTGCCAGGGGCGTCGTCGCGTGCGTGCGTCATAATCGCCGCACCGGGCAGGCAACTTACACACAAAGTTATGCACAGCCTTTGTGGACTTTTTCAGTGCCCCTTACGAATGAAGGACTTGGGCAACATACCTCGGGTTCGAAATGAGGACTTCGAACACTACAAACCCATCCGCGGCGCGCATGCGCGTCCCTGAGACGCGACCGCGATGCCCATCGCGCGGGTAGCGCTTCCCGTCGCCGCGGCGTCGACGTTCGACTACTGGGTGCCCGACGGACTCGACGTCGTGCCGGGCCAGATCGTGCGAGTGGCGCTCGGACCGCGCAAGGTGATCGGAGTCGTCGTCGATGTGGGGACCGAGACGACGATCGCGCGCGAGAAGCTGCACTCGCTGTCCGATGTATTGCCGCTGCCGCCGCTGCCCGCGGACGTGCTGGCCCTCGCCGCCTTCGTCGCGTCGTATTACCAGGACGCGCCCGGGCTTGCCGCGGCGCTCGCGGTGCCGCCGATGGCGGAGGGTCGGGTGCAGGCGCGGCGCGACACGCCGGAGGGCTGGGCGTTGACCGACGCCGGACGCGCCGAGCTGCCGCAACGGCTCGCCCGCGCGCCCGCCGCGCGCGCGCTGCACGCGCGCCTGGCCGCGGTGTCCGACCACCTGCCGCACGCCGACTGGGCGGCGCTGCCGCCGCATGCGAAGCGCATGTTGCGCACGTGGCAGGCGCAGGGTTTCGTGACGCAGATCGCGCGGGTCACGGCCGCACCGCGCGGGCCGCACGAACTCAACGACGCGCAGCAGGCCGCGGTGGCCGCGATCGGCGAGGCCGACGATTCGTTTGCGCCGTTCCTGCTGAACGGCGTCACCGGCAGCGGCAAGACCGACGTCTATCTCGCGGCGGCTGCGCGAGCGTTCGCGCTCGGGCGGCAGGTGTTGATGCTGGTGCCCGAGATCAACCTGACGCCGCAACTCGTCGCGCGCGTGCGCGAGACGCTCGCCGACGTGCGGATCGCGACGCTGCACAGCGGGCTGCCGGCCGGCGAGCGGCACGCCGCGTGGTGCGCGGCCGCCGCAGGCGATGCGCAGCTCGTGCTCGGCACGCGGCTCGCCGTGTTCACGCCGATGCCGGCGCTGGGCCTCGTCGTCGTCGACGAGGAGCACGACGCGTCGTACAAGCAGCAGGACGGCGTGCGCTATCACGCGCGCGACGCCGCCGTGTGGCGCGCGCAACGCCGGCGTGTGCCGATCGTGCTCGGCAGCGCGACGCCGTCGCTCGAATCGTGGCTCTCCGCGCGCGAGGGTCGCTACCGACGGCTCGACCTGCCCGGGCGCGCGGATCCGCGCGCGCGTCCGCCGCGCGTCGTGCTGACCGGCAACCGGCCGGCACGGGAACTCGAAGGCATCGGCGAGCGCATGCGCGACGCGCTGAACGATCGCCTCGCGCGTCGCGAGCAATCGCTCGTGTTCGTGAATCGTCGCGGCTTCGCGCCGTCGCTCATCTGCGCGTCGTGCCGCTGGGAATCGCACTGCCCCCGCTGCAGCGCGCGCCTCACCACGCACCGGACGCCGCCGCATCTGCGCTGCCACCACTGCGGGCACGCCGAACGCGTGCCCGTCGCGTGTCCCGAGTGCGGCAACGTCGACCTGCTGCCGCTGGGCTACGGCACGCAGCGGCTCGAGCGCGCGCTGGCCGACGCGTTTCCGGCCGCGCGCATCGCGCGGGTCGACCGCGACAGCACGCGCGCGCGCCATGCGTTCGCGCAGGTGCGCGAGCGCATCGCCGCGGAGACGCTCGACATCCTCGTCGGCACGCAGATGCTCGCGAAGGGACACGACTTCCCGCGTTTGACGCTGGTGTGCGTGCTGGGTGCCGACAACGCGCTGTACAGCGCGGATTTCCGCGCGACCGAGCGCCTGGCGGCGCTGCTGACGCAGGTCGGCGGGCGCGCGGGCCGCGCGGGCTTGCCGGGCGAGGTCGTCGTCCAGACCGACTTCCCGGAGCACCCGGCCTACGCGGCGCTCGTCGCCGACGACTACGCAACGTTCGCCGACGGCCTCGTCGAGGAGCGCCGTGCGCTTGCGCTTCCGCCGTGCACGCACGCGGCGCTGCTGTGCGCGGAGGCGCACCACCGGGCCGACGTCGACACGTTCCTCGGTGACGCGCATGGCGCGGGGACGGCGCTCGCGCGTGCCGCGCATCCGGACGTCACCGTGTACTCGCCCGTGCCCGCGCTGCTCGCGCGGCGTGCGGGCCTGGAGCGCGGCCAGGTCGTCGTGCAGAGCGCGCGCCGCGCCGCGCTCCAGAAATTCCTCGCGGCCTGGCGCGCCGAACTCGCCGCCCGGCCGGGCCGCCGCGTCCGGTGGTCGCTCGACGTCGACCCCGCGGGCTTCGGCTAGGGACCAGCGGCTATAATCGACGCCTTTGCCGAAGTGGCCGCGAACCGGTGCCCGTGACAGTGAACGATCCCAAGAGCGAACTCGAACGCGCGCTGGCGCAGGCCGTCGCCGCCGTGCTCCCGGAGCACGCGGGCACGACCGATCATGCTCGAGCGCCCGAAGCAGGCGGCGCACGGCGACTACGCGTCGAACGTCGCACTTGCGCTCGCGAAGGCCGCGCGCCGCAATCCGCGCGAGCTGGCGCAGGCGATCGTCGCTGCGCTTCCCGCCTCGACGCTGATCGAGCGCGCGGACATCGCCGGCGCGGGCTTCATCAACCTCGTGCTGTCGGCGCCGGCGCGCCAATCCGTCGTGGCGCGCGTTCTCGCCGAAGGCGGCGCGTACGGCACGTCGCGCGCGCATGAGGGCGAGCGCGTGATGATCGAATTCGTGTCCGCCAATCCCACCGGGCCGCTGCACGTCGGGCACGGGCGGAACGCGGCGCTGGGCGACGCGATCGGCAGCCTGCTGGCGACGCAGGGATACGCGGTCACGCGCGAGTTCTACTACAACGACGCGGGCCAGCAGATCGAGAACCTCGCGGTCTCGGTGCGCGCGCGTGCGAAGGAACTGCTGGGCGAGCACGCGGCGTTTCCCGAGGACGGCTACCACGGCGAATACATCCGCGAGATCGCGCAGCGCTATCTCGCGGCCGCGGGCCCCGATCTTTCGGACATCGAGAAGATCCGCCACTTTGCGGTGGCCGAACTGCGCGAGGAGCAGGACCGCGACCTCCTGGCCTTCGGCGTGAAGTTCGACCACTACTACCTCGAAAGCTCGCTGTACTCGGACGGCCGCGTCGAGGCGACCGTCGCGCAACTCGTGGCGTCGGGCCGGACGTACGAGCAGGAAGGCGCGCTGTGGCTGCGCACGACCGACTTCGGCGACGACAAGGACCGCGTGATGCGCAAGTCCGACGGCGGCTACACGTACTTCGTGCCCGACGTCGCCTATCACGTCACCAAGTGGGAGCGCGGCTTCCCGAAGGTGATCAACGTGCAGGGCTCCGATCACCACAGCACGGTCACGCGCGTGCGCGCCGGACTGCAGGCGCTGGAGATGGGCATCCCGCAGGGGTATCCCGACTACGTCCTGTACAAGATGATCACCGTGATGCGCGGCGGCGAGGAAGTGAAGATCAGCAAGCGCGCCGGCAACTACGTGACGATGCGGGAACTCGTCGACGAGGCGGGCCGCGACGCGGTCCGCTACTTCCTCGTGGCGCGCAAATCCGAAACCGAGTTCGTGTTCGACGTCGACCTCGCGCGCTCGCAGTCCGACGAGAATCCGGTGTACTACGTGCAGTACGCGTACGCGCGGATGTGCTCGGTGCTGCGGCAGGCGGGCATCGCGCCCGCCGACGCGGTGGCGCTGCTGCGCGACGCGGACCTGGCGCCGCTCACGAGCCCGTACGAGGAGGCGCTGCTGCGCCGTCTCGCGGACTTCCCGGCGGAACTCGCGGCGGCGGCACGCGAACTCGCGCCGCACCAGGTCACGATCTACCTCAAGGATTTGGCCCAGGAATTCCACAGTTACTATAATGCGGAGCGGTTCCTCGTCGATGATGCGGCGGTGCGCGACGCGCGGCTGGCGCTGGCCGTCGCCGCGGGACAGGTGCTGCGCAACGGTCTCGCGGTCCTGTCGATTGCAGCGCCCGAGCAGATGTAGCGGGGCATGCGCGGGTTGCGCGGCGTTGCGCGATCCGCGCGATCCGGCCGCCGCCCGGGTAACGATGTACTCTTCGCAGGCGGCGCGTGCCGCGGCAGCCGATCACTGAAGACAGCGCATGGCCCGTCCTTCCAATCCCCGTCCTGCCGCGACCGTCCCCCGGCACCGCGCGTCGCGCAAGAGCGGCGCGGGCGGCACGCTGCTGGGCGTGTTCATCGGCCTCGTGCTGGGGCTCTCGCTCGCCGCGGGCGTCGCGTACTACCTCATGAAGGCGAACGGCCCGTTCCCCGCGCAAGGGGGCGGCAAGGACGCGCGCGAGACCGTGCAGCAGGGCAAGCTCGCGAAATCGGACAAGTCCGATGCGCCCGCCGACAAGCCGCGGTTCGACTTCTACAAGATCCTGCCGGGCGTCGAGGAGCCGAAGGTCCAGCCGGAGGCCAGGAAGTCCCCGGATCGCGCGGTCGTCGGCGAGGCGAAGGAGCGCGGCGCCGAGAAGGCGCCCGATGCCGCCGCCGAGAAGGCTGGCAAAGCGGACAAGGGCGAGAAGTCGAGAAGCCGAGAAGGCCGCCCGAGAAGGTCGCCGCTGCGCCGCCCACGGCCGCGAAGACGCCCGAGCGGTTCTGGCTGCAGGCGGGCTCGTTCGCCGACGGAATCCGATGCCGAGAACCTGAAGGCGCGCCTCGCATTCGCGGGATGGCAGGCCTCGGTGCAGCAGGGCACGCTGCCCGACAAGGGCGTGCGCTATCGTGTGCGCCTGGGACCCTACGACAACACCGACGAGTTGAACCGCATCCGCGGCGACCTTGCGAAGAACGGATTCGACGTCGCGGTGATCAAGTTCTAGCAACCGCGTGCGGCGGGGGACCGGGAACTTGGCCGCGCGTTCGGAGCCCAATGCGCGGCAGGACCATCTTTCAGGCAGGCACGGCGTTCCGTGCCCGATTCCAGGAGCAGGCATGAGCATTCGTTCGAGCGGCAGTCCCATCCATCGTCTGTTGCGCACCGTTGCGGTGCTGGCGCTCGGCGCGGCGTTCGCCGCCGGCGCCGGTGCGCAGGCGCTGACCGAAGGCACCAACTTCGCGCGGATCAAGAATCCGCAGCCCGTCGAATCGGGGAAGAACATCGAGGTGCTCGAGTTCTTCTCGTACGGCTGCCCGCATTGCGGCGAGCTGGAGCCGGTGCTGCAGAACTGGCTCAAGACGAAGCCGGCCGACGTGACGTTCCGCCGCATTCCGGTCATGTTCCAGCCGCGCTGGGAAAACCTGGCCAAGATCTACTACACGCTCGAAGCGATGGGCGACGAGGCGAAGCTCGCGCCGGACATCTTCGCGGCGATCCACGGCAAGGGCATCCAGCTCTGGAACGAAAAGGACTTCCTGGACTGGGCGGCCAGCAAGGGACTCGATCGCAAGAAGGTCGAGGACATGTTCAAGTCGTTCGCGATCAGCGGCAAGATGGCCCGCGCCAAGCAGCTCGCCGGCGCCTACGGCATCCAGTCGGTGCCGACGATCATCGTCGACGGCAAGTTCACGACGGGTTCGGAGCGTCTCCCGAACGGGCACGCGGGCGTCCCCGCCGCGATCGACGCGCTGGTGGTCAAGGCGCGCGCCGAACGACCGAAGTCCTGACCGCCTGAATGCGCGTCTTCCTCACCGGCGCGTCGTCGGGCATCGGTGAGGCGCTTGCGCGGCACTACGCGGCGCAGGGCGCGACCCTCGGCCTCGTGGCGAGGCGCGACGAGGAACTCGCCCGGATCGCCGCCGCGCTGGCGCCCGCGACCGTCGCGACCTACGCGTGCGACGTGCGCGACGCCGATGCCCTTGCGCGTGCCGGCGCGGATTTCATCGGCCGCTTCGGACTGCCCGACGTCGTGATCGCCAACGCCGGCATCTCGCGCGGCGCGTTGACCGACGAGCCGGCCGACCTCCCGACGTTCCGCGCCGTGATGGACACGAACATGCTGGGCATCGTGTACACGTTCGCGCCGTTCGTCGCCGGCGATGCGCCGGGCGCGCGCCGGTACGCTCGCGGGCATCGCGAGCGTCGCCGGCTTCCGCGGCATACCCGGGTCCGGCGCGTACTCCGCGTCGAAGGCCGCCGCGATCACGTATCTCGAGAGCCTGCGCGTCGAGATGGTGGGTTCGGGCGTTTCCGTCGTGACCGTGTGTCCGGGATTCATCGAGACGCCGCTCACCGCGCGCAATCCGTACGCGATGCCGTTCATTCTCAAGCCCGCCGATGCGGCGCGGCTCATCGCGCGCGCGATCGCGGCGAAGCGGCGCTTCTATGTGCTGCCGTGGCAGATGGCGTGGCTGGGGCGCCTGCTGAAGATCGCGCCGCGCTTCCTCTACGATCGGGTGCTCTCGGGACGCAAGCGCAAACCGCGCGATGCCTGACGCGGAAAGCGCGATGGGCATCGACGGGGCCGGCGTCGCGCGTCCGCGTTGGCACGAGGGCCCTGTCGCCGCGCGCGGCGCTCGCCGCCACCCCCGTCCGACCCTGATGAAAAAGGCCGCGCCTTGCGGCGCGGCCTTCGCGGGGCACGGGGACGTCGTGCCTACAGCGGCACGCGGATGCCCACGGTGACGGCCCAGTAGTCGCCGTCGCCCTTGCCGGCCGACACGTTGCCGGACAGGAAGCCGGTGACGCCGCCGAAGTCCTTGCTCACGCCCAGGTCGAACAGCCACCAGTTGTCGTCCTGCTCGAAGCCCGGGACCGTGTACCAGCCGTTGAGCGAGTTCGACTTGGCCGACACCTGCGTCGTGTCGGCGTTGAAGTTGTACTCCCACGTCGCGCGCGCGAACGGGCGGAAGCCGCTCCAGTTACCCGTGGCCTGCCAGCCCAGGCTCGACCAGAACGCGTCGTTCTTCTGCTGGTCGTACGTGAGCGCCGTGCTGTCGTTGCCGTTTTCGCTGAACTGGCGCACGACGCTCTTGTCGTAGGTCAGCTTCGCGAACGGGCCATGGTCCACGTTCGCGTACTTGAACCAGTAGCCGCCCAGCAATCGTCCGACGACATGATAGCCGCGCGTGCTGCCGGACTCGTTGCGCGTCGTCGCGCCCAGCGCGATGCTGCGGGTCGTGCTGTAGTCGAGCGAGCCTGCGCCGAGCGTCGCGCCGACGTACCACGGGCCCTCGCCGTAGCCCATGTACCCGGTGAACATCGGCTCCTCCAGCTTGAAGTCGCCGGTGCCGTTGCCGAAGTTGCCCTTGTACTCGGTGTAGGCGAACTGGATGCCCGCGATCATCTTGTCCGACACGCGCATGTCGCCGCCGACGGAGATCGTGTTGAGGTCGCCGTTGCCCGACAGCGACGCGCCGAAGATGTCGGCGTCCGCGTAGTCGTACGCGGCCCACGCCTGGAACTTGCCCGAGCCGCCCGGCGCCGCGTTGATCGCCGACATCATGCGGCCGTCGAGCGTGCGCCAGTTGGCGCGTTCGACATCGGCCGGGGCCTGGCCCAGCGCCGCCATCTGCTGCGGGCCGGTGATCATCGATTCGATGGCCTGCGACTGCAGCAGGTAGGTGCCCGTCGTGCCGATGCTTGCCGTCGGCGAAGACGTAGTTGAGGTTCGCGTTCGGGCGCGACCAGCGTCGACGGCGTGCAGTTGAGCGAGCTCGCGGTCGTGCAGGCCACGCCCGTCGTGTTCACGATAGCCGTACAGCGCCGGGTTCGCGGTCATCTCGTTCAGCGAGCTTGAACGTGTTGAACTGGATGACCTGCAGGCCGGCGGCGCCGATCGCCGCGTTGAGCGTCGAGTTGAAGAGGCCGGTCAGGCCCGTGAGCGGCGCCCTGCGCGGCCGGGCCGCCTGCGAGCAGCCGCGGGCGTCTTGCCCACGTCCGGCAGCGTCTGCACGATCGACGTACTGCGCGCCCGCCGCCTTCAGCCTGCCGACCTGCGTCGCGAGGTCGAGCGCCGCCTGCGTGACGTCGGCCTGCATCTGCGGCCTGCGTCTGCCGCCGGTGACGAACTTGCGTGAACTAGTTGAAGATGTCGTTGCCGCCGCCCTGGATCTGGTAGAGCGCGTTGCGGTCGAGCGGCCCCTTGGCTGAGGAACTGGTTCACCTGCGCGGCAACCGAAAGGTCGGGCACGCCGGGCGGCAGGCCGCCGTGACGGCGCATTGATCAGCGCGCCGCCTTCGGCGTAGTTGTTGCCGCCCTGGAACGACGGCGTCGGTCACGATGCCCCAGTTCTGCGCCGACGTACATCGGCGTCGTGAGGCCGGGATTGGTCGTGAAGCGCGCGCCGAACTGTCCGCCGTCGCTCAGGCTGTCGCCGAAGATGTAAGCGTTTGTAAACTGCGCGGACGCAGTGCCTGCGGTCAGCGCAAGCGCGAGCGCGCCGGCGACCTGCGTCGGACGGAAATTCCGCATGGTGTTTCTCCTCTGTGTGAATCGCGATGAAGCTCGCGGGCTTTCATCGCCACCACCCGCTCGAACCCGAAATTCTAAAGCAAAATGCCCCCGGCCGGCCGGGGTCAACGAACGCGCGTACGCGCACGTTGTCTACCTGCACACAAGGACACGTACCGATGAACCCTACGCCAACGACCGCAATGCTGCAGCGCGACAACCCCGGCGGTGGCTCGCCTTCGCCGTGTTCGCGGTCGCCGCTGCGCGCTGTTCGGCGTCGCGCCGCAGGCGCGCGCGCGACGACGACCTCCCGGGCCGGGTGGCCCGGGTCGCGGACGTCGCCGGCGAACTCTTCCTCGCGCCGCAGGACCAGCCCGAGCAATGGACGCCGATCGGCATCAACTACCCGGTGACCGGTGGCGACAACCTGTGGGCCGGTGCAGACGTGCGCGCGGAGATCGACTTCGGCGGCGGGCAATTCCGCCTTGCCAACGACACCAACCTGCACGTGTCGCGGCTCGACGATCGCCAGTTCGCGCTGTTCGTCGCGCAGGGACGCGTCAGCATCCGCGTGCGCGTGCTCGACGCGGGCGAGGCTGCCTACGTGGACACGCCGAATGCGCAGATCGTGCTCACGCGGCCGGGCCTCTATCGCGTCGACGTGAGCAACGACCGCGAGCACACGCGGCTCGTCGTGCGCGAAGGCGAGGCGAACGTGCTGACGCCCGGCGCCAACCAGCAGGTGTTGCCGGGGCAGACCGCCGTGGTCGACGGTCCGAACGGCGGCTTCGCGGCCGTGAACAACGGCGTCGCCAGCGACCCGTTCGACGCGTGGGCCGCAGGCCGCGACCGCCGCTACGAGCGCGGCACGTACGCGAGCTACGTGTCGCCGCAGATGGTGGGCGCGGCCGAACTCGACCAGTACGGCACGTGGTCGCAGGTTCCCGAGTACGGCACGGTCTGGTACCCGAACGGCGTGGCCGCGGACTGGGCGCCGTACCGCAACGGCTACTGGGCGGACGTCGGCGCGTGGGGGCCCACGTGGGTGGATGCCGCGCCCTGGGGCTATGCGCCGTTTCACTATGGCCGCTGGGTCTACTTCGGCAATCGCTGGGGCTGGGCGCCCGGCGCGTACGTCGCGCGTCCGATCTGGGCGCCCGCACTGGTCGGCTGGACCGGCGGCCCCGGCTGGGGCGTGTCGGTCAGCGTGGGCGGCCCCGTCTTCGGCTGGGTGCCGTTGGGCTGGGGCGAGCCGTACCGCCCGTGGTGGGGCCGCTGCTCCTTCGGGTGCTGGGATCGCTACAACCGGCCCTACAACGTCAACGTGAACCGCGGCCGCCCGGACAGCCCGCCGCCGCCGCGCTACCGCAATGCGTCGGTGCCGGGGGGCCTGTCGGTCGTGTCGGGGAACACGCTGCTGATGCGGCGCCCGGTGGGCGACAACCTGGTCGCGGTGCCCGCGAACGCCGCGGGCAATGCGCCGGTCCTGACCAGCGCGCCGATGGTTCGCTCGGAGCCGGGCCGGATCCCGACCCGCTCGGTCGGGGGCGGTTCGCCCCCGCCCGCGTCGACGTTCTACCCCACGCTGTCGCGTCCCGCCGGTGCCCCGGTACCGGTCGCGTTGCAGCCGAACCGCCCGGCCGCGCAGATGGACGCGACGACGCGTACGCGGGCGCCGCAGAGTGCGGTGGTCGGCGCGCCGACGTCGCGGCCGGCGCCGTCAGCGAGTGCGCCGACGGCCGGCGCGTTCCCGGCGCCCTCGGCCGGCGGTCCCGGACTGAGCAGGCAGCAGCCGGGCAACGCCGTATCGGGCAGTCCGGCGTCCGTTACGGTGCCGCCGGTCTCGCGCCCGGTGCCGCAGACGGTCGCGCCGGCGATGCAGGCGCCGTCACGGCAAACCGGGCAGGGGAGCGCACCGGTGGCGGGCGGCACGCTTCCGGCGACGCCGCCGGCAATGCAGCGAGCCACGCCGTCGACCTATCCGGGCAGCCGGCAGGATTCCCGCGGGCTGGCGCCGCCCCCGGCGCAATCGGCGCCGATCGCGCCCGCCGCGCCGGCCTCCGGCATGTCGCGCAGCGCGCCCCGGCCGCAGTCCGCGCCGGTGGCCGCGCCGGTCGTGCCGCAGGCGCCGCCCGTATCCCGGGCGCAGCCCCAGGCCGCCGCACCGCCCGCCGCAGCGCCGCAGGGCCAGCCGCCGGCGGCGCCGGCCCGGTCGGGCAATGACGGCGGCAACATGAACCGGCAAGGTCGTGGCGATCCCGGCGCCAGTCCGGACCGGGGCTCCTCGCCGCGCTGAGGGCGCATCGTCGCCAGGGGCCAGGCGCCAGGCGATCTGGCGGTGTGAGCGTTACCGCACCGCGCGACCCGACCGCGGCGGAGCGTGATCCCGATCGGGGGACGGAGACCGGCGTCCCACGGTCGAGTTCGGCCCCGCATGCGCGAGCGCGGCGTCCACTTCGCCGCGGTCTCCCAGGGACGCTTGCGCCGGGGCTGTCGGGTGCCGGTCGGCCCCGACGGTGCCGGCCGGGCACCTGCCCGGTGTCGTGGCGCTGCGCGAACCGCGCGTCTAGCGCGCGACGAGCGCGAGGCGCTTGCCGCCGTCGACGAGCTTGACGTGTTCGCCTTCGTTGACGCCGGGCTTGCTCGAATAGGTGAAGTTGCGCGTCTGGCCGGAATCCATCCGGATCGCCACCGACCAGTAGGATTTCTTCTTCGCGTTCTTCTCGACTTCGTTCCCGGCGTACGCGCCCACGCCCGCGCCGGCGATCGTCGCGACCGTGTTGCCGCGTCCGCTGCCGATCTGGTGCCCGAGCACGCCGCCGAGCACACCGCCGGCCACCATGCCCACGCCGGAGCCGCTGCCCTTCTCCTCCACATAGCGCATCGATTGCACGACGCCGCAGTCACTGCACGTCTGTGCCTGCGCCGCCGTGGCGAACGTCGCCGCCAGCGCCGCCGCGCCGATCAGCATCGCGAGGGATCGCTTCATCGTGTTCCTCCTGCAAGGGGTTGCCGCGGCGCTAACGCGCGCCGCCAGCCACCATGTTACTTCCCGTCCGCGCGGATGCGCGCATAGGTGCCCGGTGCCGCCTCGAGCACGCGGAGCTTGCCCTTGCCCGGGATGCGCGCCGGAACCTCGCGTCCCAGGTGCGGCGTCACCCACTGCCGCCAGTTCGTCCACCACGACCCCTCGTTCTGGGTGGCGCCGGCGAACCATGCGTCGGGCGTATCGGGCGATTTCTCGTTGGTCCAGTAGCCGTACTTGTTCGCGGACGGCGGGTTCACCATGCCGGCGATGTGGCCCGACCCCGACAGCACGAACTGCGACTTGCCCTTCATCAGCTGCGTGCCCGCGTACGTGGTCTTCCACGGCGCGATGTGGTCCTCGATCGCCGACACGAAGTAGGTCGGCGTCGTCACCTGCGCGAGGTCGATCGGCACGCCGTCGAGCACGAGGCCGCCGGGTTCGCGCAACAGGTTGTTCATGTACATGTTGCGCAGGTAGTAGCTGTGCATCGTCGCGGGCATGCGCGTGGAGTCGCAGTTCCAGTGCAGCAGGTCGAACGGGAACGGGTCGCGGCCGAGCAGGTAGTTGTTGATGACGAACGACCAGATGAGGTCGTTGGCGCGCAGCATGTTGAACGTCGTCGCCATCTCGCTGCCCTCGAGGAAGCCGCGTTCGTTCATCTTCTTCTCGAGCGAGCTCACCTGCTGCTCGTCGATGAACACCTCGAGTTCGCCGGCGGCCGTGAAGTCGACGAGCGCCGTCATGAACGTGGCGCTGGCGATGCGCTTCTCCTTCTTCGCCGCGAGATAACCCAGCGTCGCGGCGAGCAGCGTGCCGCCCAGGCAGTAGCCGATCACGTTCGCGTCGGGTTCGCCGGTCGCCTTCTCGATCGCCTCGAGCGCCGCCAGCGTGCCCTCGGTCAGGTAGTCCTCGAAGTTCTTGTGCGCGAGCTCCGCGTCGGGGTTGACCCACGAGATGACGAACACCGTCATCCCTTCGGCGACGGCCCAGCGCATGAACGAGTTCTTCTCGCGCAGGTCGAGGATGTAGTACTTGTTGATCCAGGGCGGAATGATCAGCAGCGGCCGCTTCCAGACCTTCTTGGTCGTCGGCTCGTACTGGATGAGCTGCATCAGCTCGTTCTGGAACACGACCTTGCCGGGCGTCGTCGCGATGTTGACGCCGAGTTCGAAGGCCTTCGCGTCCGTCATCGAGATCCGCAGCTGGCCGCCGCCGCGCTCGATGTCGTCGAGCAGGTTGTTGAGCCCCTTCACGAGGTTCTGGCCGCCCGTCGCGACGGTCTCGCGGAACACCTCGGGATTGGTCATCGCGAAATTGGACGGTGCCAGCGCGTCGATGTACTGGCGCGTGAAGAAGTCCACCTTCTTCTTCGTGCGCTCGTCCAGGCCCTCGACGCTCGCCACCGAGTCGTGCATCCAGCGCGCGGCGATGAGGTAGCTCTGCTTGATGTAGTCGAACAGGAAGTGCTCGTGCCAGTCCGCGTGCTTGAAGCGCTTGTCGCCCTGCGCCGGGACGGCGACCGGCTCGGCGGGCGCGCCCAGCATCTTCATCACGGACCCCTGCCACAGGTTCATGTACTCCCACCACAGGTTCATGTGCGACTCGGCGAGCCGCGCCGGGTTGGCGAGCATCTGCGCGGCGACCTCCATGAAGGCCTTGCCCAGCCCGAGCTCATCGGTGGGCATCTTCGATCCGGACTGTGCGTTGCGCGCGGCGAAGTCGCCGATCGCCTTGGCACTCTTTTCCGCGGCGGAGGCCAGGGATTCGGCGAGGGCGACCGGGTCGATCTTCGTTTGCGCGATTTCGGGTGCGGATGCGGACATCGTGATCCTCGTGGGGTCGTGGTGCGAACGTCGTGCGAACGCGGTGGGAGCTCGGCTTGAACCCGGTTTGAACGATGAGTCAGGCGGAAAAGCGCAGCGTGCCGTCAGGGCCGGACGTGCGCCGCACGCGGTCGCGACGCCACAGGTAATTGAGATGGGCGATCGCCTCGCCCATCGCGAAGAAGCGTTGCTGCAGGTCGAGTTCGCGCCGGAACAGCACCGGCAGCACCTGCGCGGCCGTCACGGGTGCCGCTGCGGCTTCAATCGCCTCGACCAGTTCCTCGAGCCGCGCCTCGTGGTGCGCGCGCAGTTGCGCGACGCGCAGCGCAATACCGCGGAACGGCAGTCCGTGCGACGGCAGCACCAGCGTTGCGGGCGGCAGGTGCTCGTAGTCGTCAAGCGAAGCGAGGAAGCGCGCGAGCGGGTCGCCGTCGGGATCGGACGGCCAGACACTCACGTTCGTGCTGATCTTCGGCAGCAGCATGTCGCCGGACACGAGGATGTCGTGGCCCGGCGCGAAGAGCGACGCGTGCTCGGAGGAGTGGCCGTGGCCGACGATCGTGCGCCAGGGCGCGCCGCCCGCGGTGATCAGGTCGCCTGCGATGAGCCGCTCGAAGGCGGTGGGCGCGACCGGGACGCCGCGCCGGTACGAATTGCCGCGCGCGGCAAGCGCCGGCCAGGTCGTCCGCCGCCATCCCGTGCCGGCCGAACAGCGCGCGGGTGTCCGCGGGTCCATGCGCGGCGCGCTCGTCGATGAGCGCGTGCGCGGCCAGGAACTCGCCGTGCGTCATCGAGATGCTGCAGCCGAAGCGCTCCGCCAGCCAGACGGCGTTGCCGAGGTGGTCGGGATGGCAATGCGTGGCGATGATCCGCACGATGGGCCGCCCGCCCAGCGTCGTCGCGAAATGCCGCTCCCACAGTGCGCGCGTCGCGTCGTCGGCGTAGCCGCAGTCGATCAGCGCATAGCCGTCGTCTTCCTCGAGCAGCCACAGGTTGATGTGGTCGAGCGCGAAGGGCAGCGGCATGCGCAGCCACGAAAGACGCGGCGCGACCGGCAACGCGAGCCCGGGGCCCGGCGGCTGCGCGTGCGGGTAATCGAGGATGGCGGGGTGCGGCGCGGACATGGCGTCGATGCAGGGCAAACCGGTATGGTATCGTGGTCCGGCAGTCGCGCCCTTGTCCTGCCGTAAGGTTTGCCGCCGCGTTCCATGCCCGCCGCCTCCCGCCCGTCCGCCGCTCCAGCCGCGCGCGAACCGACCTATTCGATCTCCGCGCTCGCGCACGAATTCGCGCTGACGACGCGCGCGATCCGCTTCTACGAGGACGAAGGGCTGCTGGCGCCCGAACGGCGCGGCCGCGTTCGCATCTACGGCGAGCGCGAGCGCGTGCGCCTGAAACTCGTGCTGCGGGGCAAGCGGCTCGGCTTTTCGCTGTCGGAAATCCGCGAACTGCTGGACCTCTACGAAGTGGGCCGCAACGAACGCGCGCAGCTCGCGCTGTTCGTCGAGATGCTGGGTGAGCGGCGTGCGCGCCTCGTCCAGCAGCGCGAGGACATCGACGCGGTCCTGGCGGAAATCGACGGGGTCGAGCGCGAGTGTCGGCGCAGGCTCGAGGCCGAGGCCGCGGGGAAGGTCGCGGCGACCGCGGGAATCCCGGCGCGCCCGGGCAGTGTGGATTGACGTTTACGTAAACGTAATACAAAATCCGGGGTCGATCCGGTGACCGCCGGCGCGACGGATGACCTTCGGCGCCGCGCCGCCATCGCCCGTCGCCTGGCGATGGGACTACCCCCCGGCGCAGTGGCGCCCCGGCAGGAGGAAAGGCACAGGATGACCGTCGAAGAGTTCACGCCCCGCGATCCGTCCTTCGAGGCGCGAGTGCGGGACAGCTTCGCCCGGCAGGGTGCGATGCGTCTCGTCGGGGCCGTGCTCGACCGGATCGCGCCCGGGTACTGCGCGATATCGCTCGTGCCGCGGCCGGACATCGCGCAGCAGCACGGCTATGTCCATGCCGGCATCGTCAGCACGATCGTCGACACGGCCGGCGGCTACGCGGGGTATACGCTGTTCCCGCCCGACAGTTCGGTCCTGACCGTCGAGTTCAAGCTGAACCTGCTGGCGCCCGCGGACGGCGAGCGGCTGGTCGCGGAAGGTTTCGTCGTCAAGGCCGGGCGCACGCTGACGATCACGCGCGGCGAGGTGCACGCCGAGCGCGCGGGCCGGCGTACGCTGGTCGCGCTGATGCAGCAGACGCTGATGGTGATGCACGGAAGGCCGGACGCGGACGTTCATGGCGCCCCGAAGCCCTGAATGCCGGAACGCACCGGGCCGCCGGAGATCCACGCCCTCCCGGAACCTGATTCGCAACGCGGAGCCACGATGAACGACTTTCCCTCGCTGTCCTTCCACCACGGCGAAACCATCGACATGCTGCGCGCGACGGTCGCCCAGTTCGCCGCCGCCGAGATCGCGCCGCGCGCCGCCGCGATCGACCAGTCGAACCAGTTCCCGCCCGACCTGTGGCGGAAGATGGGCGACCTGGGCCTGCTCGGCATCACCGTCGAGGACGAATACGGCGGCACTGCGATGGGCTACCTCGCGCACTGCGTGGCGATGGAGGAGATCTCGCGCGCGTCGGCCTCGGTGGGGCTGTCCTACGGCGCGCACTCGAACCTGTGCGTGAACCAGATCCGGCGCAACGGCACCGCCGCGCAGAAGACGAAGTACCTGCCGAAGCTCGTGAGCGGCGAGCACGTCGGCGCGCTCGCGATGAGCGAGCCGGGCGCGGGCTCCGACGTCGTGTCGATGCGCCTGCGCGCGGATCGTCGCGGCGACCACTACGTGCTCAACGGCAACAAGATGTGGATCACCAACGGACCCGACGCGGACACGCTGGTCGTGTACGCGAAGACCGATCCGCAGGCGGGACCGAAGGGCATCACGGCGTTCCTGGTCGAAAAGGGCATGCGCGGATTCACCACCGCGCAGAAGCTCGACAAGCTCGGCATGCGCGGTTCCAACACCTGCGAACTCGTGTTCCAGGACTGCGAAGTGCCTGCGCAGAACGTGCTGGGCGCGGAGGGGCGCGGCGTCAGCGTGCTGATGAGCGGCCTCGACTACGAGCGCGCCGTGCTCGCCGCGGGTCCGCTCGGCATCATGGCCGCGTGCATGGACGTCGTGCTGCCCTACGTGCACGAACGCTCGCAGTTCGGCCAGCCGATCGGCGAGTTCCAGCTGATGCAGGGCAAGGTCGCCGACATGTACTCGACGATGATGGCCTGCAAGGCGTACGTCTATGCGGTCGCGCAGGCCTGCGACCGCGGCGAGACGACGCGCAAGGATGCGGCGGGGGCGATCCTGTACGCGGCCGAGAAGGCGACGTGGATGGCGGGCGAGGCGATCCAGGCGCTGGGCGGCAACGGCTACATCAACGATTACCCGACGGGCCGGCTGTGGCGCGACGCGAAGCTCTACGAGATCGGCGCCGGCACCAGCGAGATCCGGCGCATGCTGATCGGACGCGAGCTGTTCAACGAAACCAAGTGATCCGGGACGACGGACGCGCATGCGGCGGTGCCGCGTGCCGCCGGCGACGAAGACGCGACGTCCGCGCCGGCGCCTGCGTCCCTGCAATCCCCCGATAGAGACGGAGACAGACCATGCACAACGACCCCATCGTCATCGTCGGCGCCGCGCGCACGCCGATGGGCGGCTTCCAGGGCGACTTCGCCTCGCTCGCCGCGAGCGACCTGGGCGCAGTCGCGATCAAGGCCGCCGTCGAGCGGGCGGGACTGCCGCCCGAGGCGGTCGACAAGGTGATCTTCGGCTGCGTGCTGCCGGCGGGGCAGGGGCAGGCGCCCGCGCGGCAGGCGGCGCTGAAGGCGGGCCTGCCGCAGGCGGCCGGCTGCACGACCGTCAACAAGATGTGCGGCTCGGCGATGGAGGCGACGATGCTCGCGCACGACGCGTTGCTGGCCGGCAGCGCCGACGTGATCGTGGCGGGCGGCATGGAGAGCATGACCAACGCGCCCTACCTCATGCCCAAGGCGCGTTCGGGCTACCGGATGGGGCACCAGCAGGTGCTCGATCACATGTTCTTCGACGGCCTCGAGGACGCGTACGAGAAGGGGCGGCTCATGGGCACGTTCGCCGAGGAGTGCGCGGACAAGTATGCGTTCACGCGCGAGGCGCAGGACGCGTTCGCGCTGACGTCGCTCTCCCGCGCGCTCGCCGCGAACAACGACGGCACGTTCGCGTGGGAAATCGCGCCCGTGACGGTCAGCGGCCGCAAGGGCGACGTCGTCGTCGACCACGACGAGCAGCCCGCGAAGGCGTCCCCCGACAAGATCCCGCAGCTGAAGCCCGCGTTTCGCAAGGACGGCACCGTCACCGCCGCCAACTCGAGCTCGATCTCCGACGGCGCGGCCGCGCTGGTGCTGATGCGACGGTCCGAAGCCGAGAGGCGCGGCTTGCAGCCGCTCGCGGTGATCGTCGCGCACGCGACGCACGCGCAGGCGCCCGCGTGGTTTTCGACGGCCCCGGTCGGCGCCATCGAAAAGCTCTATGCGAAGACGGGCTGGACGACGAAGGACGTCGACCTCTTCGAGATCAACGAGGCGTTCGCCGTGGTCACGATGGCGGCGATGAAGGAGCACAACCTGCCCCACGACCGGGTGAACGTGCACGGCGGCGCGTGCGCGCTGGGGCACCCGATCGGCGCGTCCGGCGCGCGCATCATCGTCACGCTGCTGGGCGCGCTGCGCAAGACCGGCGGCAAGCGTGGCGTCGCGGCACTGTGCATCGGCGGCGGCGAAGCGACGGCCGTCGCGCTCGAACGGGTCTAGCGTGGCGAGTCGGTGATCCGCGGCTGCAGGCGGTCGCGACCGACTCACCCCCCTGGAGACATCCATGATGCCGTGGTCCGACCTGTGGCTCTTCGTCGTCGCCTGCGTGCTGCTCGTGCTGACGCCGGGGCCGAACCTGCTCTACCTGATCTCGCGCACGCTGTGCCAGGGGCGGATGGCGGGCGTGGTGTCGCTCGCCGGGACCACGACGGGCTTTCTCGTGCACATCGTCGCGGCGGCGCTCGGGTTGTCGGCCGTGTTCGTGACGATCCCGGTGCTCTTCGATGCCGTGCGCTGGGCCGGTGCGCTCTACCTCCTCTATCTCGCGTGGGACGCGGTGCGCCCGCAGGGCGCCGGCGTGTTCACCCGGCGCGACCTGCCGGCGGTGCCGCCGCGCACGCTGTTCCGGATGGGACTCCTGACCAGCATCCTCAATCCCAAGGTCGCGCTGTTCTACCTTGCGTTGTTCCCGCAGTTCGTCGATCCCGCGCGCGGCGGCGTGTTCGGACAGTCGCTCGTGCTGGGTGCGATCCAGATCGTGATCGCGGTGATCGGCGACCTGCTGTTCGTGCTTGCCGCCGCGCAGATCGCCCGCTGGCTCGCGCAACGGCCGCTCTGGGCCGCCGCCCAGCGCTGGGTGCTCTCCGGCGTGTTCGCCGCCATCGCGGTCAAGCTCGCCCTCGACGAGAGGCGCTAGGACCTGCCGGAGGACTCAAGATGCTGCTGACCGAAGAACAATCGCTCGTTCGCGACACGATGCGCGCTTTCGCGCAGGCGGAGCTCGCGCCGAACGCCGCGCAGTGGGACCGCGACGCGCACTTTCCGCGCGCGCAGTTGCAGGCGCTGGGCGCGTTGGGCGCGCTCGGGATGGTCGTGCCCGATCGCTGGGACGGCGCGGGGATGGACTACGTTTCGCTCGCCGTCGCACTCGAGGAGATCGCCGCCGGCGACGGCGCGACGTCGACGATCGTCAGCGTGCAGAACTCGGTCGTCTGCGGCCCGATCCTCGCCTTCGGCACCGACGCGCAGAAGGAGACGTACCTCAGGCCGCTCGCGCGCGGCGCGGCGCTCGGCTGCTTCTGCCTGACCGAGCCGCACGTGGGGTCGGACGCGGCGCGCGCTCACGACGCGCGCCGTGCGCGACGGCGACCACTACGTGCTGAAGGGCGTGAAGCAGTTCATCACGACGGGCAAGAACGCCGACGTCGCGATCGTGTTCGCGGTCACCGACCGCGACGCCGGCAAGAAGGGCATCACCGCCTTCATCGTCGACACGAAGTCCCCGGGCTACGTGGTCGCGCGGATCGAGGACAAGCTGGGCCAGCACGCGTCCGACACCGCGCAGATCGTGTTCGAGGACTGCGCGGTGCCCGTGGCCAATCGGCTGGGCGCCGAGGGCCAGGGCTACCGGATCGCGCTCGCCAATCTCGAGGCGGGCCGCATCGGCATCGCCGCGCAGGCGGTCGGCATGGCGCGGGCGGCGCTCGAGGCGGCGCTGGCGCTATGCCCGCGAGCGGCGTGAGCTTCGGCAAGCCGATCTTCGAGCACCAGGCCGTCAACTTCCGGCTCGCGGACATGGCGATCGAGATCGAGGCGGCGCGCCAGCTGGTGCTGCACGCCGCCGCGCTGCGCGACGCCGGTCTGCCGTGCCTCAAGGAGGCGTCGATGGCGAAGCTCTTCGCGTCCGAGATGGCGGAGCGCGTGTGCTCGGACGGCGATCCAGGTGCACGGCGGCTACGGCTACGTGGCCGGACTTCCCCGTCGAGCGGATCTATCGCGACGTGCGCGTCTGCCAGATCTACGAGGGCACCAGCGACATCCAGCGGCTGGTGATCGGCCGCGCGCTTGCGGCATGAACGGCGCGACTTCGCCTGCCGTGAGTCCCGGCGACCGCCGGCGACGCGCCGGATGCGCGTGCCGCGATCGTCGCGAACGGTGCGCGGCACGTCACCCGCGGTACGGGATGCTGTAATGTTGCGTGCCCTGTCTCGACCGCGGCGCATCGCGCCGCCGCAACCGATGGAAACCCCATGAGCGCCAACCCGATCCAGTTCTTCTTCGATTTCTCGTCGCCGTACGGTTACCTCGCCGCGCAGAAGATCGACGCGCTGGCGGCCAGGCACGGGCGCACCGTCGACTGGCGGCCGATCCTGCTCGGCGTCCTGTTCAAGCAGACCGGCGGCGCGCCGCTCACCGAGGTGCCGATCAAGGGCCCGTACTCGAAGCGCGACTTCGCACGCAGCGCCCGCTATCACGACGTCGAGTTCCGCATGCCGTCGGTGTTTCCGATCCCTGCGCAGGCGCCCGCCCGGATCGTGCTGTGGGCGAAGCGATCATCGCCCGACGGCGCGAGTCGTGCCGCCCGCGCGCTGTATCGCGCCTATTTCGTCGAGGGCCTCGACATCTCCCAGCCGGAGATCGCGGCCGACGTGGCCGGTGCCGCGGGATTCGACCGCGCGGGGGCGCGCGCTGCGATCGACGATCCGGCGATCAAGGATGCGTTGAAGGCCGAGGTGGGCGCGGCGATGGCGGCCGGCGTGTTCGGCTCGCCGTTCGTGATCGTCGACGGCGAGCCCTTCTGGGGCATGGACCGCTTCGAGCAGATCGACCGCTGGCTGGCGACCGGCGGCTTCTGACGCACGTCGACCCAGGGTTCGGAGGTACTCGGTGGCGGAATACACGCTGTACGGATTCGCGCAGTCGGGCAACGCGTACAAGCCCGCGCTGGCGCTCGAGCTCGCGGGCGCGGACTGGGCGCCGCGCTTCGTCGATTACTTCAACGGGGAAACGCGCACGCCCGAGTACCGCGCGATCAACGTGATGGGCGAGGTGCCGGTGCTCGAGCACCGCGGCGTCCGCTTGTCGCAGTCGGGTGTCATCCTCGACTATCTGGCCGAGACGCTCGGCGCCTTCGGCGCGCGCGACGGCAGCGAGCGGCGCGAGATCCTGCGCTGGCTGCTGTTCGACAACCACAAGCTGACGAGCTATACGGCGACGTACCGCTTCCTGCGCACGTTCGCGCCGAACCCGGACCCTGGCGTGCTCGCGGAGTTCCGGAAGCGCGCCGAGGGCGCGTGGACCGTGCTCAACGCGCATCTCGACGGACGCGCGTTCGCGACCGGCGAGCGCCTGACGATCGCGGACATCTCGATGTGCGGCTACCTGTTCTGGCCGGACGAGATCGGCGTGGACTGGACCGCGTATCCGAACATCGCGGCATGGCTCGCGCGCATCGCGGCGACGCCGCGCTGGCGTGCCCCCTACGAGCTGCTGCCCGGGCATCCGCGCGCTGCGGCCTGACGACGAGTAACCCGAGACGAGGAACGACATGGCGAGGAAGCAATCGGCACCGGCGCCTGCCGGATTCACCACGATCGAAGTCGTCGTGCGCAACGCCATCGGCATCGTGTCGCTCAACCGGCCCGACGTGCACAACGCGTTCAACGAGACGCTGATCGACGAACTCACCGAGGCGTTGACGGCGCTCGGCGCCGACGATGCGGTGCGGGTGGTGGTGCTCGCGGGCAACGGCCGCAGCTTCTGCGCCGGCGCGGACCTCAACTGGATGAAGAAGATGGCCGCCTATCGCCAGGCGGAGAACCTGGCCGACGCGAAGGGGCTCGCGCGAATGCTCGCGACCCTCGCCGGACTGCCGAAGCCGACGGTCGCGCGTATTCACGGTGCCGCGTACGGCGGCGGCGTGGGCCTCGCCGCATGCTGCGACATCGCGATCGCGGCGGTCGAAGCGACATTCGCGCTGACCGAGGCGAAGCTGGGCCTCATTCCCGCGACGATCTCGCCGTACGTGATCAACGCGATCGGTGCGCGACAGGCGAGCCGCTATTTCCTGACGGCCGAGCGCTTCGAGGCGGCGGAGGCCTACCGCATCGGGCTCGTGCACGACATCGTGCCGATCGCGCAGCTCGACGACCGGATCAACGAGACGCTGGGACCCCTGCTCGCAGTCGGGCCCAACGCGCAGCGCGAATGCAAGGCGCTGATCCAGGCGGTCGCGCATCGACCCGTCGACGCGAAGGTCGTCAACGACACCGTGCGCCGGATCGCGCGCGTGCGCGCGTCGCCCGAAGGCAAGGAAGGCGTGGCCGCGTTCCTCGGCAAGCGCCCGCCCGCGTGGGTGCCGCCGGACCTCGGCGAGGGCTGACGATGCCGGCCGCGCTCGCACCGTTCGACCCGTGGCAGCTCGTCGCACTCGCGGCGGCACTCGGCTGGGCGAGCGGATTGCGCCTGTATGCGGTGCTGTTCATCGTCGGCGGCGTGGGTTACCTGCACTTGGTCGACCTGCCCTCCGGTCTCGACGTGCTCGCGCATCCGCTCGTGCTGGTCGCGTCCGGCTTCATGTGCTTCGTCGAGTTCTTCGCGGACAAGGTGCCCGGGGTGGACTCGGCCTGGGACGTCGTGCAGACATTCATCCGCATTCCCGCCGGTGCCGCGCTGGCGGCGAGCGTGTTCGGCGACGCGCCGGCCGCGTGGATGTTCGCCGCGGCGATCCTGGGCGGGACGCTCGCGGCCGGCAGTCATCTCGCGAAGACCGGCAGTCGCGCGCTGATCAACACGTCGCCGGAGCCGTTCTCGAACTGGGGCGCGTCGTTCGGCGAGGAACTGGCCGTGGGCACCGTGCTGTGGCTCGCATTCGCGCATCCCATCGTCGCGCTCGCCGTGGTCGCGCTGCTCGTCGCGTTGACGATCTGGCTCGTGCCCAAGGTCTGGCGGCTGCTGCGCGGGCTGGCGCGGCGGGCGGTGGACTGGCTGGACGGTTCGTCGCGGCGGCCTGCGCCGTGATCGCGCGTGCCCGTCCCGGAGGAGCGCGATGCTGGTGACGCTGTGCCTTCCGGCAGACGACGCTTCGCCGTGGTTCGAGTTGTTCGCGGCGGCGCTGCCGCAGGCCGCCGTGCGCCTGCGCGCGCCCGGCGCGCCCGTCACGCCGGGCGCCGCGCAGGCCGATTACGTGATCGCCGCGAGTCCGTGCGAGACGATATTCGCCGAGCAGCCGGCGCCGCGCGCCGTGTTCACCGTCAGCGCCGGTGTCGGCCACGCGTTGCGCCTGCCGGGCCTGCCCGCGACGGTGCCCCTCATCCGCGTCGAGGATGCCGGGATGGCGCCGCAGATGATCCGCTACGCGCTCGCGGCGGTGCTTCGCCATGCACTGTTCCTCGACCGGTATGCCGCGCAGCAGCGCGCCGCACAGTGGGAGCGCCATCCGCCGCGCGCGCTGGCGGCCTATTCGGTCGGCGTGCTCGGGCTCGGCGTGATCGGCACCGCGATCGCGCGTGCGCTGGTCGCGCAGGGCATCGCGGTTCGCGGCTACGCACGGACGCGCAAGGAACTGCCCGGGGTGCGCTCGTTCGCGGGGCGCGACGAGTTCGCCGCGTTCCTCGACGGACTCGATGCGCTCGTCTGCGTGGTGCCCGATACACAGGACGACGCGCGACCTGCTCGACCGCGACGCGCTGTCGCGACTTGCCGATGGCGCGCACGTCGTCAACATCGGCCGGGGCAGCGCGCTCGTCGATGCGGACCTGATCGCGTTGCTGGACGAAGGCAAGCTCTCCGGTGCGACGCTCGACGTGTTCCGGCCCGAACCGTTGCCGGCGGACCACCCGTTCTGGGGCCGCCCCGACGTCAGCGTCACGCCGCACGTCGCCGGCTGGACAGTACCCGAGGATACCGTCGCGCAGATCGCCGCGAAGATCGGGCAACTGGAGCGCGGGCTTCCCGTCACCGGCATCGTCGACCGCACACGGGGCTACTGATGGCGCATCTCCCCGATTCCTCCTTGACAGGCTCCTAGCATGGCACTCCCGCTTCCGAATTCCCCGGTGCCGTCGCCGTGCATCAGCGTGTGCACGATCGACCAGCGCACCGGATTGTGCGCGGGATGCCTGCGCACGCTCGACGAGATCGCCGTGTGGAGCATGCTCGACGACGGCGAGCGGCGCCAGGTATGGGCGCGCATCGATGTCCGGCGCGCGCAGGGCGGCGTGCCCGGCGAACTCGGGGAGTAGTGCGTTGCCGTCCGTGGATTGGTATTTCGACTTCATCTCGCCGTTTGCGTACCTGCAAAGCGAGCAGCTCGCCACGCTGCCGTCCAAGGCGCGCCTCCGATATCGCCCGGTCCTGTTCGCCGCGCTGCTGGCTGCCAACGGCCAGAAGGGGCCGGCGGAGATCGCGCGCAAGCGCGTCTTCACGTACCGGTTCGCCGTCTGGCAGGCGAAGCAGCTCGGCATCGCATTGCGGATGCCGCCCGAGCACCCATTCAATCCGCTGCCGCTGCTGCGCCTCGCGATCGCGTGCGACTGTTCCGCGGAAGCCGTGCACCGGATCTTCCGCTTCGTCTGGCGCGATGGCCGCCTGCCGGACCTGCCGATCGAGTGGCAGGAGCTCGCGAACGACCTCCGCCTGCCCGACGCGCAGCGCCGGATCGGCGATGCCGACGTCAAGGATGCGCTTCGCCGCAACACCGACGAGGCGATCGCGCGCGGCGTGTTCGGCGTGCCCACGCTCGCGGTCGGCGACGAGCTCTTCTGGGGTGCGGATGCGACGGGCATGGCCGCGGACTACATCGCGGCCGGCAGCCGCTGGGACGATCCGGAGTACGACCGCGTCGCGGCGCTTCCGGTCGGCGCGACGCGCCGCGAGGAGAAGGCGCCCGCGCGCCCCGCGAAGAAGAAGGCGCGGTAGGAACGTCCGCAAAAGGCGTCCGTAGAGCCGGTGGACTGCGTCAAGGCGGCGCCGCGCCTTTTGCGGCCGGCAATGCAACGGCGAAGTCAGGCGGCCGCCTTGGGGCGGCCCGGCGGCGACCGCCAAAAAAATGTACGAAAAGACGAGTGTCGTGCGGCTGGCTGCGTGCGAGTCGTCAACGGCGGGACTTTCGCAGAGGTTCCCTAGAAGTCCTTCCCAGGGATCCGGAGTACGGCCTTGATCGCACGCGCGGTCGCGAGCGCCGCATCGAGCGTCTCCCCCAGGCACGTCACGTGTCCCATCTTGCGCGCCGGGCGCGGCGGCGCCTTGCCGTACAGGTGCAGCTTCGCCTGCGGATGCGCGAGCACGTCGCGCCAGGCGGGTTCGCGCGCCGCGCTGCCGCCGTCGTCCGCGTACCACAGGTCGCCCAGCAGGTTCACCATCACGGCGGGCGTGTGCTGGCGCGTGTCGCCCAGCGGCAGGTCCGCGAGCACGCGCGCCTGTTGCTCGAACTGCGACGTCACGCAGGCGTCGATCGTGTAGTGGCCGCTGTTGTGCGGGCGCGGCGCGATCTCGTTGACCAGCAACGTGCCGTCGCGCGCGACGAAGAACTCCACGCACAGCACGCCGCGGTAGTCGAGCTTCGTCGCCACCCCCGTCGCGACGTCGCGGGCGCGCTGCGCGAGTTCCGGCGCCACGCGCGCGGGAACGATCGACGCGTCGAGGATGCCGTCGCGGTGGATGTTCTCGGCCACCGGCCAGGTGGCCGTCTCGCCGCGCTCGTTGCGAGCGACGATCACCGACACCTCGCACGCGAGGTCGATCCGCTGCTCCAGCACGCACGGCTGGCCGCGCATCGCCGTCAGGGCCGCGGCGACGTCCTCGCGGTTCGCGACGTGCACCTGTCCCTTGCCGTCGTACCCGAAGCGCGCGCTCTTCACGATGCCCGGCAGGAGCTTCGCGTCCACGCGCGCGGCGTCGCCCGCGGCCCGCAGCACGGCGAACGGCGCGACCGGAAAATGGTTGCCCGACAGAAAGGTCTTTTCGCTGATCCGGTCCTGTGCGATCGCAACGCTTGCCGCGGCGGGCGTCACGCGCGCGGTGCGCGCCAGGAAATCGAGTGCGGCCGCCGGCACGTTCTCGAACTCCGTCGTCGCCGCCGCGGCGAGCGATGCGAGCTCGTCGAGTCCGGCCGCATCGAGGTACTCGGCCGCAATGTGCCGGTCGGCCACGCTGCCTGCGGGGCTGTCGGCCGCCGGGTCGAGCACGACCACCTTGTATCCGAGGCTCTGCGCCGCCATGCAGAACATGCGGCCGAGCTGGCCACCGCCGAGCAGGCCGAGCCACGCGCCGGGCGCGATCGTCGCCATCCGCGCCGCGCTGGTCAGGTCGCCGGCGGAACGCGCATCGCGCGCGCCGTGGCCGTCTGCTTCAGGCGAAAGGCGGCCAGCTTTTTCGCCACGACCGGGTCGGTGGCCGCGATCATCGCCACGGCGAAGAGTCCCGCGTTGGCGGCACCCGCCTCGCCGATCGCGAACGTGGCCACCGGGATGCCTTTCGGCATCTGCACGATCGACAGCAGCGAATCCTCGCCGCGCAGGTACTTCGACGGCACCGGGACCCCCAGCACGGGCACGAGCGTCTTGGCTGCGAGCATGCCGGGCAGGTGCGCGGCGCCCCCGGCGCCGGCGATGATCACGCGCAGGCCGCGCGGTCCCGCATCCTCGGCGTATTCGAACATGTCGTCGGGCATCCGGTGCGCGGACAGGACGCGCGGCTCGTTGGGGATGCCGAACGCGTCGAGCTGGGCGACCGCGTGCCGCATGATCTCCCAATCGCTGTCGCTGCCCATCACCACGCCCGCCAGCGGTGCCGCCTTGCGCTGCGCCATTCTCGTTCCCCGGGGACCGCACACGTCGAACCACGAACCGGAAATCTTAACATCGGGGTGCCGCACGCGTCACACGCGTCCACCGGCCGTGCCCATGGAACGTTATCCCTCGGGACGCACCTAACCGCATGTTCGCCGTCCGCTTGTGCTGGACGGTCCACTGGGGCCAGAATCGGACCGATGTCACTCACTGCTTCCTCATGCCGGGCGTTGGCGCTCGGCCTCGTGGCGCTGGCCTGGCCGTTCGCGTCCGCCAGCGGCCAGTCCGACGCAGATTTTCTGGCCGCGAAGGCGGCCTACGAGAAGGGCGACCGCGCGAAGCTGGCAGCGGTCGCGCCCAGGCTCGGCACGCACGTGCTCGCGCCGTACGTCGCGTACTGGCAGCTGAAACTGGGCCTCGACGACGCTTCGGCGTCCACGGTCAGCGCGTACATCGAGCGCTATCCCAACTCGGTGCTGGCGGATCGGCTGCGTTCCGACTGGTTGAAGCTCCTCGGGCGGCGCGGGATCTGGTACCGGTTCGCCGTCGACTACCAGCCGTCCGCGAACGACGACGTCGAGCTCAATTGCTACGCGGTGCTGTACCGCTGGCAGCGCGACGGCGAGGATGCCGTCGCGGGCGCCAAGCCGTTCTGGTTCACCGGCCAGGCCACGCCGGAAGCCTGCGAACCCGCCTTCGCGGCGCTGATCCGCCGCGGCGACCTGACGCTCGACGACCGCAAGCTGCGCTTCCGGCTGGCGAACGAGGCGGGGAGCCTGCGGCTCGCGCAGTCGCTCGGCGGCAGCCTGCCGGGCAAGGACCGCATCGGCGAGCGCGAGTACAACGAGGCCAGCGGCGATTCGCTGCGCGCGCTCGACCGGGGTTCGTTCGCGTTCGCGACCGGCGGCGGGCGGGAACTCGCACTGGTCGCGCTCGAGCGCGCCGCCCGCACCGATGCGGGCGCCGCGCGCGCGCCGTGGGTGAAGGTGCGCGACCGCCTGCCGGACGCGGATCGTCGCTACGGCAACGCGCGGCTCGCCTATCACGCGGCGCGGCAACTCAATCCCTCCGCGAACGACTGGTTCCGCGAGGCCGGTGTCGTCGCGCTCTCTTCCGATGCGCAGGCGTGGCGCGTCCGCGCGGCGCTGCGAGCGGTCGCGTGGGACGACGTGCTGGTCGCGATCGATGCGATGCCCGACGCGCAGCGGCAGGAGTCCGCGTGGCGCTACTGGCGCGCACGCGCGCTGCAGGCGAAGGGGCGCAAGGAGGAGGCGGCGGCGATCATCGCGGCGCTCGCGACCGAGCCGCACTTCTACGGCGTCCTGGCCATCGAGGCGCAGGGCCGGCGCTTCGCCACGCCGGCGAGCCTGTCCGTCAAGCCGTCGGCGGAGGCGGTCGCCGTGTTCGCCGCGCGCGCCGACGTCAAGCGCGCCGTCAAGCTCGCGGAACTCGACATGCGGCCGGAATCGCAGCGTGAATGGAGCTACATCGCGCGCGGACTGCCTGATGACGACGCGCTGCTGCTCGCCGCAGACTACGCGCGCAGCGTCGGCCTCTACGACCGTGCGATCAACACCGCCGATCGCACGCAGGCGCGCCACGACTACTCGCTGCGCTACCTCGCTCCGTTCCGGCCGCAGTTCGAGACCGCCGCGCGCACGCACGACGTCGACGTCGCGCTGCTCTACGGCATCGCGCGGCAGGAGTCCCGGTTCGCGCCGGACATCGTGTCTTCGGCCGGCGCGGTCGGGCTCATGCAACTGATGCCGGGCACGGCGCGCTGGGTGGCGAAGCAACTGGCGCGCAACGACTACCGGCCCGCACTCATCTCCGATACCGATCTCAACACGCAGTTCGGCGCGTACTACTTCAAGTACTGGCTCGACCGCCTCGATCGCATGCCTGCGCTTGCAGCCGCTGCGTACAATGCAGGACCCGGCCGCGCGCAGGCGTGGCGCCCGCCCGTGCCGCTCGAAGGCGCGATCTGGGTCGAGACCATCCCCTTCAACGAAACGCGCGACTACGTGAAGAAAGTCCTCGCCAATGCGGTGATCTACAGCGACGCGTTCAACGCGCGCCAGCCGTCGCTGACCGAACGGCTGGGCACGGTGGCGCCGCGCGGCGCGGGCGCTGTCGCGACCGCCGCTGCCGCCCCGCCACCGCGCCGGCGGAGTAGGCATGGCGCTCCCGCAGACCGTGGTCCTGGGCGGGGCCGGATTCGTGGGCCGCCATATCGTGGCGCGCCTGGTTGCGGCCGGACACCGCGTCGTCGTGCCCACGCGCCGGCGCGAGAGCGCAAAACACCTCATCATGCTGCCCACCGTGGATGTCGTGGAGGCGGACATCCACGACCCGCGGTCGCTGGAACGGCTGTTCGCCGATGCGACGGCGGTGGTCAACCTCGTCGGAATTCTCAACGAGTCCGGACGCAACACGTTCGAGCGTGCGCACGTCGACCTGGTTCGCAACACCGTCGCGGCCTGCCACACGGCAGGTGTGAAGCGGCTGCTGCACATGAGCGCACTCGGCGCGGATCCGGCCGGGCCCTCGCGGTACCTGCGCACGAAAGGCGCGGCCGAGGCGATCGTCACGGCGTCCGGTCTCGACTGGACGATGTTCCGTCCCTCCGTGATCTTCGGCCGCGAGGACTCGTTCCTCAACCTGTTCGCGCGGCTCGCACGCGCGTTGCCGGTGGTCGTGCTGGGCGCGCCCGACGCGAAGTTCCAGCCGATCTACGTCGAAGACGTCGCGCACTGCTTCGTGCAGGCGGTCGGCGACGAACTGACGCACCACGCGCGCTACGACCTCTGCGGCCCGACGGTCTACACGCTGCGCGAACTCGTCCGCTACGTCGGCGAAGTGGCCGGTGCCGTGCGTCCGATCATCGGTCTTTCCCCGGGACTGTCGCGGCTGCAGGCGACCGTGCTCGAGCACTTGCCCGGCAAGCTCATGAGTCGCGACAACCTGCTGTCGACGCAGACCGACAACGTGTGCGACTGCCCGTTTCCGGCGGTGTTCGGCCTGGCGCCCACGGCGCTCGAAGTGATCGCGCCGCAGTACCTGCGTCCGGACGCGCAGCGCAGTCCGTATGACCCGTATCGCGCGACCGGCGGCCGCTAGCCGCGGGGCCGCGGGACCGGCCGCGACCGCCTGAAGATGGCGCGCGCGTTGCCGCAGCCGGTCCGGGTCTACCGTGTCGGCGGTTCGGTCCGCGACGAGCTGCTCGGCCGACCGGACGCCGATCGCGACTTCGTCGTCGTCGGCGCCACGCCGGAATGGATGCTCGCTTCGGGGTATCGCCCCGTCGGCCGCGATTTTCCGGTATTCCTGCATCCGGAGACCCACGACGAGTACGCGCTCGCGCGCACCGAGCGCAAGCACGGGCGCGGCTATCGCGGATTCGAGTTCTTTGCGTCGCCCGAGGTGACGCTCGAGCAGGATCTCGAGCGCCGCGACCTCACGATCAACGCGATGGCGCGTGGCGACGACGGCGTGCTGGTCGATCCGCATGGCGGTGCGGCCGACCTCGCCGCCGGCGTCCTTCGCCACGTGTCGCCCTCGTTCGCGGAGGATCCGCTGCGGGTGCTGCGGGTGGCGCGCTTCGCTGCGCGCTTCGGGTTCGCGGTGGCGCCCGAGACCGAGGCGCTGATGCGCGCGATCGTCCGCTCGGGCGAACTGGAGACGCTCGCGCCCGAGCGCGTCTGGCAGGAATTGGCACGCGGACTCATGGAAGCGCATCCGTCCCGGATGCTCGCGGTCCTGCGCGCATGCGGCGCGCTCGCCGCGCTGCTGCCGGAAGTTGCCGCGCTCTACGGCGTGCCGCAGCCCCCCGCCCATCATCCGGAGGTGGATACCGGCGTGCACGTCGCGCTGGCGCTCGACTGGGCGGCCGCGCACGCGTATTCGCTGCCGGCGCGCTTCGCGGTGCTGGCGCACGACCTCGGCAAGGCGGGTTCGCCGGCAGCGATGCTGCCGCGGCATCACGCGCACGAGCAGCGCAGCGTGCGCCTCGCGGCGCGGCTCGCCGAACGCTGGCGGGTGCCGATCGACTGCCGCGACGCCGCGCTGATCGCAGCGCGCTGGCACGGGGTCGTGCACCGCGCGCACGAGTTGCGTCCGGTCACGCTGCTCGATCTGTTGTCGGCGATCGACGCGTTGCGGCGGCCGGGTCGGCTCGACACGCTGCTCGAGGTCTGCGCGGCGGACGCGTGTTCGCGGCCGGGGGCCGCGCAGGACTATCCGCCGGCGGCGATCCTGCGGGGCGCATTGGCCGCGGTCCGTGGCGTGGATGCCGGCGCGATCGCGACGACGGTGCGCGAACGCGCGAATTCAAGGGCCGACGACGACGCCGTCGCGAAGGCCATCCGCGCGGCGCGGCTCCGGGCGTTGCGCACGCTGCGCGCCGAAGGCAGATCCGCCACAACGATCTGACCACGAAGCACCAGCGAAGCTCTGCGCAAGCCCCGCCTGCGGACGACTCGCACGCAGCCAGCCGCACGACACTCGTCTTTTCGTGGTCTTTCTGGTGGCCGTCGCCTTAGTGGCCAACTGAGCGCCCCAAGGCGGCCACCTGACGTCGCCGTTGAAATGCGGCCGCAAAGGCGCGACGCCGGCTCCTCGTCATCCACGAGCCCGGCGGACGCCTTTTGCGGACGTCCGCTAGACGCGGTACGCGACCGCCTTCATCACGTTCGCCGCGGCGCGCATCAGGCCGCGCACCGGCGGGGGCAGGTGCAACGCACCGGCGTCCTCCGCCATCTCGGCGTGCCGGACCTCGTCGTCGCGCATCGTCTCGACGATCGCGCGGCTCTTGGCGTCGCTTCCGGGCAGGCGTTCCAGATGCACCGTCAGGTGTTCCTCCACCTGCCGTTCCGTCTCGACGACGAAGCCCAGATTCACACGATCGCCGGCGAGGCCCGCGATCGCTCCGATGGCGAACGAGCCTGCGTACCAGACCGGATTGAGGAGCGACGTGCGGTCGGACAACTCCGTGAGCCGCGCCTGCGTCCACGCGAGATGCTCTTCCTCCTCGCGCGCGGCCGACGCGAAACGCTGCGCGATCTCCGGGTCGCGTGCGACCAGGGCCTGCGCGGAATAGAGCGCCTGCGCGCACACCTCACCCGTGTGATTGACGCGCATCAGCGCCGCCGCATGGCGGCGCTCGTCCGGCGTGAGCTCGGGTTCCTCGAGGTTGGCGCCCGGGATCGGACGCCGCGTGTGCGCGAGTCCGGAGAGCGTGCGCAACGCGCGGTCGAAGCCGGTGATCCAGCGATCCATCATCCCGCCATGTTACCAGTGTCCGCGGCAGGCAAAAAAAACGGGCGCCGCGAGGCGCCCGTTGCCAATCCGAAGAGACTCGGTATTGCGAAGTGTTTCTTAGAAGAAGTGAACCAGACCGACGACGTAGCCGTTGGCGTTCGCGCCATTGACCACGGTGTACGGGTTGATGTTGAAGTTGTAGGCAGCGTTGTTGTCGTTGCGGGTTTGCGTGAAGCCCGTGTACGCCAGCGTGCGCTTCGACAGCGCGTACGTGTAGGAGAGCGACCACTGCGCCGCACCCGTGCTGTTGCCCTTGACCAGCTGGCCGACCTTGGTGCCGTTCGGGGCGCTGCCGCTGCCGTCGCCGGCGTCGCCGTAGAACGCGTACAGTTCGCCCGGTCCGATCGGCGCGGTGGCGCTGATGCCCCAGAAATTGCGGGTCAGGTTGCCGCCGGTTTGGTCGTAGTCGAGACGCTCGTACACGCCACCGATCTTCACGACGCCGAAGTTCCAGTTGGCCGCGGCCGAGAACGCCCAGTCGTTACACGTCAGGCAGCGGACCTTGGTGTTCGCTTCGTACGCGAGGCCGGCCGTGAACGGGCCGTTCGCGTAGAAGCCACCCATCGACAGCACGTACGCGTGACGCTGTTGCTGCGCCACCGAGCTGTTCGACGTGTCCATCTCGGCGATCTGGACCGAGCCCAGGAAGCCGCCGATGCGCGGCGAGTCGTAACGGATCGAGTTGCCGAGACGGGCGTCGAAGCCGCCGTTGTCCTTCGATTGCGAACCTTGCGCCCAGAGTGCGGCGGTCGACAGGATCGACGACGTCAGCGTCGGGACGTTACCGAAGATCGGATGAATGTCGTCGTACGGGGCCAGGAAGTTACCCATCTTGAAGGTACCCCACGTGCCCTGCAGGCCGACGAACGTTTCCCGGCCGGCCAGCGTGCCGCCACCCGAATCGCCGCTGATGCTCGATTCGATCTGGAAGATCGCCGACAGACCGCCGCCGAGCGATTCGCTGCCGCGAACGCCCAGGCGCGACGAGTTCGAGCTCAGGCGATAAACGGTGCGGTTGACGTCCTTGCCAACCGACGAGCCTTCGACCTGCGTCTGCGACCCGTTGACGGCTTCCATAGTGATATTCAGGCGGCCGTACAACGTCACATTCGCGGTTTGCGCTTGCGCAGCCAGCGGGGCGGCAAGCAAACCCGCGACTGCGACAGCGACGAGCTTTTTGTTCATGGAGTCTCTCCTCTAACGGATAAAATTGGCAAGGTTTCAAGCCTTTTGCGCCTGCCATCGGAACCTTCTCAAATCTGCGAGAAGTTGTGACCCATTCTGCCAAACCGCGTTACCGGCTGGCAAGCCGAAGGCAGAATGGGGTCTGGTGTCTGACTTCCTTGTTGTGCCGAAGCAACAGAAAATCCGGCCCGAAAGCGCGAGCGATCCTGCGGGACGGATGCCCGGGACGTGGCAGCTGCCCTCGAAGTGTTAGTTGCAAGACTATGAAATATAACGATAAAAACTCAATATTTCGCATGGAACGCCCGTTCGGAAGGCATTTGGGCGATTTTGCCGGATTTGGCGTGGGACACCGCCGGTGCGCGGTGCCGCGCGGTGCGTCGGACATCCCTGATTTTGCGCCGATTGCAGCCTCGGCCGACGCGCGCCGCATTACCCCAGAAAACGCGAGTTTGGCTTGACGGTCACGCTGCTGCTGGCGCTTGGCGCCGCCGCGCTCGCGGCCGGCGCGCTGGTGCTGCTGCAGCGGGCCGGGGACCGTCTGCCGGTCGCGGTCGCGAACGAGCGGTCGCTGCACACGGCGCCGATTCCGCGGGTGGGGGGGCTCGCACTGTGGGTCGGCTGGCTGCCGGCGGCATGCGTGGCACCCGCCCTGCCCGCGATGTCCGTTGCCACCTGGTTCGTGCCATGGGCGCTGCTGGTCGCCGTGTCGCTGCGGGACGACATGCGCGGCGTGGCGATCGCGCCACGGCTCGCCACCCACGCTCTTGCGGCGGTCGTGTTCGCATGGACCGTGGTGCCCGCTTCGGAATACGCGCCGCTGCTGATCGCGTTCGTGGCGCTGGCCGTCGCGTGGTCGCTCAACCTCTACAACTTCATGGACGGCAGCGACGGCCTCGCCGCGCTCACGGCGATCGTCGGCTTCACCGCGTATGGCGTGGTGCTTGCATGGGGCGGGGCGCCCGCGGCCATGCCGCTCGCGCTGGCCGCCGCGGCGGTACCGGTCCTCTGGATCAATCGTCCGCCCGCGCGCATGTTCCTGGGCGACGTCGGCGCGGTGCCGGTCGGGTTCATGGCGGCCGCGCTGGGGGTGGGCGGCGTGATCGACGGCGCCTGGGGGTGCGTGGTTCCCGCATCCTCGTGTTCCTGCCATTCCTCGCGGACGCGTCGGTGACGCTCGCGCGGCGCGCGCTGACCGGCCAGCGCTTCTGGGAAGGCCACAAGTCGCATTACTACCAGCGGCTGCACCAGATGGGCGCGGGCCACCGCGGCACGCTCGCCGTCTACGGGGCGCTGACCGCGGGCACCGCGGGCACCGCGACGGTGACGGCTTGCCTCGTACCGGCCTGGGGGCCATGGGTGCTGGCGTCGTGGTGCACGGTTTGTGCACTGCTGTTCGCGGCGATTGATTATCATTGGCGCAAACACATCACCACGCCGTAATGCGGACACCTCACAACTGGCGCGCCTCCCTCGCCTTCATCCACGACGTCTGCGCCGCCGCGCTCACCTGGGTCGCGTTGTACTGGCTCCGGTTCAATCTCGAACTGCGCGAGCCGTACTTCGTCGATATGTGGCAGACCCTCGCCTGGATCCTGCCGCTGCAGGCCGTGATCTTCCTGGCGCTCGGGCTGTACCGGGGGCTGTGGCGCTTCGCGAGCCTCATCGACCTGCAGCGCATCGTGCTGGCGGCGGGCCTGGGTGCCGTGCTGATCCCCGTCGTGCTCGTGATGCTGCAGCTGCAGGCCGTGGTCCCGCGCAGCGTGCTCATCCTCTATCCGATCGTGCTGATCTTTCTCATGGCCGGTACGCGATTCGCCTACCGCGTGTGGAAGGAGCACCGGCTCTACAGCCCGTTCGAGGCGCTCGGCGAACCGGTGCTGATCATCGGTGCGGGCGAGGCCGGCGCGCGGCTGGTCAAGGACCTGACGCGCAGCCGGCAGTGGCGCGTCGTCGGTCTGCTCGACGACGATCCGGCCAAGCAGGGGCGCATGCTGCGCAAGGTGCGCGTGCTGGGGCCGATCGATGGCCTGGCGCGCTGGTGCGACAAGTTCGGCGTGCACAAGGTGATCATCGCGCTGCCGTCGGCCAACCATGTCGTGCGCCGGCGCGTGGCCGAATTGTGCGCGGGCGCCGGCGTCGAGGCGCTGACCGTCCCGTCGTACGAGGACCTCATCAGCGGGCGGCTCGCGCTGACGACCATCCGCAATGTCGAGCTCGACGACCTCCTGGGACGCGACCCCATCGTGCTCGACAGCGCGGGGCTGGGCGAGTGGCTCGGCAACCGCGTCGTCATGGTGACGGGCGCGGGCGGTTCGATCGGCGCCGAACTCGCGCAGCAGATCGCGCGCTACCGTCCGGCGCGGCTCGTGCTGTTCGACATCTCCGAGGCGGCGCTCTACGAGATCCAGACGGTGTTGGCCGATGCGTTCGCGCAGCTGCCGGTCTCGGCGGTCGTGGGTGACGTCAAGCACGCGGCGCTGGTCGAGGAAGTACTGGCGCGCGACCGGCCGAGCGCGATCTTCCACGCGGGCGCGTACAAGCACGTGCCGTTGATGGAGGAGACGAACGCGTGGGAGGCCGTGCGCAACAACGCATACGGCACGTGGGTCCTCGCGCGCGCGGCGGTCGAGGCCCGGGTCGAGAAGTTCGTGCTCGTGTCCACCGACAAGGCGGTCAACCCGACCAACGTGATGGGCGCGACGAAGCGGCTCGCCGAGATGGCGTGCCAGAGCCTGCAGGGCGGCGGCACGCAGTTCGTCATGGTCCGCTTCGGCAACGTGTTCGGCAGCGCCGGCAGCGTGATCCCGCGGTTTCGCGAACAGATCGCCCGCGGTGGTCCGGTGACCGTCACGCATCCTGAGATCACCCGCTACTTCATGTCGCTGTCCGAGGCCACGCAGTTGCTGCTGCAGGCCGGGCTGCAGGGCAAGGGCGGCGAGATCCTGGTCCTGGAGATGGGCGAGCCGGTGCGCATCCTCGACCTCGCGCGCGACCTCATCAAGCTCACCGGCGCCGATCCCGCGAAGATCGCGATCGTGTTCACCGGGCTGCGCCCGGGCGAGAAGCTCTTCGAGGAACTCCTGGCATCCGAGGAGGCGACCAAGCCGACGGTCCACCCCAAGCTGCGCGTCGCGCAGGCGCGCGAGGCGAATCACGACGCGGTCGGCCAGATGGTCACGTGGTGCGAAAGCGACCGCGCGGCCGACGACGCGGAGGTCCGCGCGCGTCTGAAGAGCTGGATTCCCGAGTACGCACCGCCCGCCGGCGCGCCGATCAAGCCGATCCCGACGTCCGCCGCCGCGGGCCGCGAGGATGCGAAGCCGCTGCCGCTGCGCGGAAGGCGACGGTAACGTCCGCGGATCGCGGAGTATTCGCAGCGCAGGTCGCGTTGCGACCGCGCGCCGCGAATACTCCGCGATCCGCGGACGAAGGCAGTCAGCGCGAAACGTTTCGGGCGGCCGGGCGCCTTTCGCGCAGAAAGGGCACGAAGCGCGCCGATCATGAGCGCGCTGCGCGCGCGGTTCGGTAGCGCGCTGCATGCGGGCTGACTGCCCGTTTCGCCCGCCAATCCCGGCCAACATCAAAACTGTGCGCGCGCACGGCAGCGGCGTTCGCCGCAGACTGTCAATGCGCAAGCAGCGCGCAACTGAACGGCCGCGAAGCGGCTTATGATCGGCGCGCTTCGTGCCTTTGCTCCGCGGAAGGCGCCGGGCCGCCCCAAGCTTTCCGCGCTGACTAACCGGATGCGGATTGCGGTTGCGGCGCCCGCGCAGCGGCGCCCGCCACCGCAATCCGCATCCGCCGCACTCCGTATCCCACGAGCAGCGCGTTGATCGCCCAGAACTCCTTGGAGGTCGGCCGCACCATGAAGTCGTCGGTGACGTTCTTCGCGATGAACGTCACCAGCACGACGAGACCGGCGAGCCCGATGGCGGCAAGCGTGCCGTCGGTCGCGCGCAGAAACAGTACGTAGCGCCAGCCGAGCGCCGCGAACACGGCGAGCAGACCAATGACGCCGATCGCGCCCGTCTGCAGCCACTGGCTCGCGATCAGGTTGTGCGCGTGCAGGAGCAGCGGGTGGCCGGTCTCGGCGCGCAGCTGGTCGCGCAGGATCGACTTGCCGAAGCCGTAGCCCGTCCACGGCCGTTCGCGGATGCGTTCGAAGGTGTGATGCCAGAGCAGGATCCGCGGATCCTCGGCGATCGTCTGCGCCACCGAGGTATCGCCCTTGAAGTCGGTTCGCGCGCGCTGGAGCGCGGCATCCACGAAGAGGCCCGAGAGCACGACGAGCAGCGCGAGCAGCACGGCCGCCCAGCGCAGCGGCGCGCGGGCGAGGCGGGCGCGCCAGCGCCATGCGGCGAGCCCCGCCGCCAGCAGGAAGCCCACCGCGAGGGCGACCCAGAACATCCGGTTCTCGGTCGCGCGGGCGCTCGCGAGCAGCAGCGCGAACGCGCCGGCCACGACGGCGAGCGTAACCGGCCCGGCACCGTACCCGACGGGGCGGGGCGCGCACAGGAGCGGCAGCAGCGGCGCGATCATGATGATCAGCGTCGAGTACGCGCCCACGCCGCCGTGCCAGCGCACCAGCAGCACTTCGGGGCCGGCGCCGTTGCCGTGCAGGGTTGCGAGCGCGAGCGCCCCGAGCAGCACCGTGATCGCGACGATCGTCGTGATCAGCGCGCGGAACGCGCCGCTGTTCCGCGCGGCGACGTAGTAGATCAGTACGATCGCGAGCCCCCAGCCGACTTCGGTGCCCAGTTCCGCGCGGGAGAACTCCGGGTTGATCGACCACATGAGCGATGCCGCCGACCACGCCGACCACGCGAGGATGGCCGCGACCAGGTAACCGTCCGGGATCGGGATCGGCTCGTTGTCGTAGAAGATCGAGCCCAGCACCAGCCAGATGGCGAAGAGCAGCGCGAGGCCGAACGCGACGGAACGCAGGTAGGTCTGGCCGCTGACCGCCACCAGCGCGAAGTGGACGCACGCCCAGAACAGCAGGCTGAAGCGCAGCAACGCGAAGACGCGCGCGCGCAGAGCGGCGCCGCGCGCGGTTGCGCGCGGATCAGCGGACGAGCGCATCGGACACGGTGGGGGTCGGCGCGGCGGTGCGGGCGAGCGCTCGGGCAACCGCGCGCTCGACGTCGGCGACCGCGAGGTTGCGCACGTCCTCGCCGGGTGCCACGAGCGGCGTATGGACGAGCGCGGGATTGGGCGACGCGCAGTCCTGCTTCAGCACACCCTGCCGCGGGTCCGACCAGAGCGACACGATCTCGAGCGGCGAACGCTGCGCGAGGTAGTACGCGCACGTGAGAACGCCGCTGTCCGGCGCCACGAGCACGCGGCAGCGCGCACGGATCACGGCGAGGAGGTCGAGGAAATCCGTGCGGCCACGCAGGTCGACGACATTGGACTGCGGATAGTCGTCCGTTGCCGCATTTCCGAAGAGCACCCAGCGCACCGGGCGCGCGGGAAAGCGCGCGAAGAGCTGCGCCCAGGCCGCCGCCGGCCAGTCCTTGACGTAGCCATAGTGCTGCGCGGTCTCGGAATTCACGTGCGCGCCTATGAACACCGTGTCGGCGGCGGCCGGAACGAGGCGGTCAGCTCGCGCGTCCCACGCCGCATCCCACGCGAGCGACGGCGGATGGGCTTGCCGCCGGCCGTCGAGCCACCGGGTCGGATCGGGATCGCCGAAGATCGTGGCGCCGGGATCGAGCGTGATGCCCGCCGCGCCGGCGGCGGCGAGCGGGTCGATCGCGGTGCCGCGTACGACGCCCGCGATTCCGTGCACGGCATCCGCGTCGGTCAGCCGAAACGCATCCGCCAGTTCGTCGCGCGTGAACACCGTGATGCGGGCGTCCGGATCGGCGGCGCGGATGCGCGCGAACAGCGGGACCAGGCCCAGCGCGATGTCGCCGAGACCGCGATTCCACCCGAACACGAACTCGTGGCGGCCGGCGTCGCGCGCCGCGCGGAGCGCGCGGTCGAACGGGGTTCCCTGCAGACGGTCCGCAAGCAGGCGCGAAACGCGCTTCACGCTGAAGCGCCCGCGCGTGCGCAGCTTCATCGCGAGGGCGCGCAGACGCGGTTCGCGGTCGCGCAATGGTGAGTTCGGATTACGTGCATCGGGCGTCCTGCGGGACCGCGCGAGTTCTCGTCGATCGTGCGGTGGGCGGATCGCGGGATCGGGAAGAGGGCGTCCGCGTCGATGGGTGCCGCGGCTCGCCCAATCGGCTTGCGCGCCGCGACGGCGACCGCAAATTATAGCCCAACCGCTGGCCCGGCCGCCGAGTCGGCCGAGGCGCAACCCCGGTCGGCGCGCCGCCGAAATCGGTTAGACTTTGCGCCGAAGATTCCTCTCCCGGGCAGTACGTGCGACGCGCGCGGTGCCCGTTCACGCGCGGCGTGGCGCCGCAACCGGACGACTCCTATGTGCGGCATCGCGGGTTACGTCAGCGACACGGCGCTCGCGCCGGAAGTGCTTGCCGCGATGACGCGCTCGCTCGCGCACCGCGGCCCGGACGCGGACGGCTTCCTCGTGTCCGGGCGCGCGCACCTGGGACACCGCCGCCTCTCGGTCATCGACATCGCCGGCAGTCCGCAACCGATGGCGAGTCCCGACGGCCGCGTGGCGGTCGTGTTCAACGGCGAGATCTACAATTTCCGGATGTTGCGCGAGGAACTCGCGCGCGGCGGCTGGACGTTCCGCACCGCCGGCGACACCGAGGTGATCGTCGCCGGCTGGCACGCCTGGGGCGAGCGCGTGGTCGAACGGCTGCGCGGCATGTTCGCGTTCGCGTTGTGGGATGCGCGCGCCGACACGCTGTTCGTCGCGCGCGACCACCTTGGCGTGAAGCCGTTGCACTACGCATGGGATGGCCGCACGCTGGTCTTCGGGTCGGAGATGAAGGCCGTGCTCGCGCACCCGTCGGTGGCGGCGGAGATCGATCCCGCGGCCCTGCGCCTGTACCTCGAGTGCCAGTTCATCCCGGCACCGCACTCGGTGTTCCGCAGCGTGCGCAAGCTGCCGCCCGGACATACGCTGAAGCTCGCGGGCCGCGCGCTCGACGTGCGGCCGTTCTGGCGCCTCGACTACGGGGACAAGCTCGAACTGTCCGACCACGACGCGGCGGAGGCCGTCGATCGTGAACTGCGCGCGTCGGTCGAGGGCATGCTGATCGCCGACGTGCCGCTCGGCGCATTCGTCAGCGGCGGCATCGACTCCGGCGTCATCGCGGCGATCATGACCGACCTGACCGGCGGACCGATCGACACGTTCAACATCGGGTTCGAGGGGGGCGTCGCCGTCAGCGAGCATCGCGAGGCGGCACGGGTCGCCGCGCACCTGCGCAGCCGCCATCACGCGCTGATGCTGTCGCCCGACCACGTGCTCGACGCGTTCGACCGCTGGATCGAGGTCTTCGACGAGCCGTTCGCCGACCAGGCGGCGCTGCCGACGATGCTGCTGTCGGGCTTCGCGCGGCGCGACGTGACGGTGGTGCTGACGGGCGAGGGCGCCGACGAGGTGTTCGGCGGTTATTCCAACTACCGCAAGCGGATCCGCGAGGAACGGCTCGCGCGCTGGCTCGCGCATCCGGCGTCGCCGCTGCCGGCGCTCGTGCGCGCGCTGCCGGTGTCGCTGCGCAAGGACCGCATGCTGCGTTCGCTCACCGAGCCGCTCGCGCGGCGGTACCGCACCATTCCGAACGTGTTCGACGTGCTGCTGCATCCGGGCCTGCTGTCGCCGCAATTCCTGGCGGCGACGCGCGGTGCGCCCGATGTCGGTGCGCTCGCGGAAGCCGCCTTCGCGGAAGGCCCGTCGGAGCACTACCTCGACCGCCTGCTGCACGTCGACCTGCGGCTGTGGCTGCCCGACGATCTCCTCACCAAGGTCGACCGCGCGACGATGACGCACTCGCTGGAGGCGCGCGTGCCCTACCTCGATCACAAGTTCGTCGAGTTCTGCGCGCGGCTCCTGCCGGCGCAGAAAATCCGCGGTGAAACGCACAAGCACGTGCTGAAGCGCGTTGCGCAGCGCTACCTCCCCGACGACATCGTCCATCGCGGCAAGCAGGGCTTCGTGATGCCGCTGTCCGAATGGCTCGCCGGCCGCCTGCACGGGCAACTCGACGAGCACATAGGCGTAGGCGGGCTGGGACGGCGCGGCCTCTTTCGCGCGGGTGCGCTCGCCGCGCTGCTCGACGAACACCGGCGCGGGCGGCGCAACCACGCGGGCCGGCTGTGGGCGCTGCTGATCCTCGAACGCTGGTTCCGGCGCTACGCGCCCAACTGGTCGCTGCAATGAGTGAACGACCCCCACGCTCGCTGCGCTCGCTGCCCCCGGAGGGGGCCTCACGCGTCCTCGGGGCGGCCCTTCGGGCGCATGGACGACCCCCACGCTCGCTGCGCTCGCTGCCCCCGGAGGGGGCCTCACGCGTCCTCGGGGCGGCCCTTCGGGCGCATGGACGACCCCCACGCTCGCTGCGCTCGCTGCCCCCCGAGGGGGCGCGGTCCGTACCTTGGGGCGGCCCGGCGGTACGGACATGAAGCCATGAAGCCGCTAGCGATCCTGCACACCGAGTCGTCGACGGGCTGGGGCGGGCAGGAGCTGCGCATTCTCACCGAAATGCAGGGCATGGCCGCGCGCGGCCATCGCGTGCATCTGCTCACGGCGGGATCGGCCGAGATCCTGCCGGCCGCGCGTGCCCGCGGGCTTGCGGTGGACGGTCTGCCGATCGAGGCGAAGAAGCTGCCGGGACTGCGCGCGATGCGCGCGTGGCTCGCTCGACACGGCGCGTCGTTCGACGTGATCAACACGCACAGCTCGACCGATTCGTGGCTGGTCGCGCTCGGCGCCGCGATGCTCGCGCGGATGCCCCCGGTGGTGCGCACGCGGCACGTGTCCACGCCCGTCAACAACTCGTTCACGACGCGCTGGCTGTACGAGCGTGCAACCGCGCACCTCGTCGTCACCGGCGAGGCGCTCCGCGCCCAGCTCGTCCGCGACAACGGGTACGACGCGGCCCGCATCACGTCGGTGCGCACGGGCATCGACCTTGCGCGGTTCCGGCCGCAGGACGGCGCGGCCGCGCGCGCACGCCTTGACGTCGATGCGCGACCGGCGGTGATGATCCTGGCCACGCTGCGCGACTGGAAGGGCCATGACGACCTGCTCGACGCGTGGAAGGTCCTGCGCGAGCGGGTACCCGGCTGGCAGCTGCTGATCGTGGGCGACGGGCCGCGCCGCGCGCATCTCGAAGGGCGCGTCGCCGCGCTGGCACTGACGGACGACGTACGGTTCACGGGCAATCAGGACGACGTGCCCGCGTGGTTTGCGTGCGCGCGGATCGCGGTGCTGCCGTCGTACGGCGACGAGGGCGTGCCGCAGAGCCTGATGCAGGCGGCCGCGTGCGGATTGCCCGCGGTGTCGACACCGATCGGAGCGATTCCCGAGGCCGTCGTCGACGGGCAGACGGGCATCCTCGTGCCGCCGCGCACGCCGGCGGCGCTCGCGGGCGCGCTGGAGCGCCTGATGACCGACGAGGCGCTGCGCTCGCGGATGGGCGCCGCCGCACATGCGCGGGCGCAGGTCGAGTTCGGTCTCGACCGCATGCTGGACGGGATGGAAGCCGTGTTCGCGCGCGTCGTGACGGCACCGCGAGTGGCGGGGCCGCGCTGATGTGCGGCATCGGCGGTCACGTCGGCCGGCCGCGCGGCCCCGCGCTGCGCGCGCGGATGATGGCGGCGCTGGCGAGCCGCGGTCCGGACGCGCAGCACGTCGCCGCGTTCTCGGCGACGGGCGCGCGGCTCGCCGACGATGCCGACGCCGCGGTCGGCCTCGTGCACGCGCGGCTGTCGATCATCGATCCACGCCCGCTGGCCGACCAGCCGATGGGCAACGCCGACGGCGGAATCTGGATCTGCTACAACGGCGAGGTGTATGGATGGGCCGAGGCCGCGCGCGAGCTGGCGGCGCAGGGCGGCGCGTTCCGCACGCACTCGGACACCGAGTTCATCCTGCGCGGCTACGAGGCGTGGGGCATCGAAGGGCTGCTGCCGCGTCTGCGCGGCATGTTCGCTTTCGCCATCGTCGACTTCCGCACGCGACGCGTGCATGTGGTGCGCGACCGGATGGGTTTGAAGCCCGTCGTCTATGCGCATCGCGACGGCGTGTTCTCGTTCGCGTCGACGGTGCGCGGCGTGCTGCCTGCGTTGGCCGTCGCCGACCGCGGGTTCTCGGCGGCCGCCATCGACGCTTACCTCGCGCACCGGTACATTCCGGCGCCGCGCACCGTCTTCACGCACGTCGCGCGCCTGCCCAACGCGCACCGGATCGAGTACGCGATGGACAGCGGCGATCTCGCCATTCATCGCTGGTGGTCGCCGCAACCGGCGGCGGTGGCCGACCACGGCGCGCTGCTCGACGAGGCGATCGAGCTGCGGCTCGTCGCCGACCGGCCGCTGGGGCTCTTCCTGTCGGGGGGCATCGACTCCGGCACGATCGCGTGCCGGCTCGCCGCCACCGGACATGCGGACCTGCGTTCCTTCTCGGCGGCGTTTCCCGGCTCCTCGTTCGACGAAAGCGCGGAGGCCGCGGAAACCGCGACGGCGCTCGGGCTTCCGAACGAGCGCATCGACGTGCCGACCACGATCGCCGGCGATTTCGAACGCATCGTCGCGGCGCTCGACGAACCGTTCGCCGACCCGTCGTCGTTCCCGACGTGGTACCTCGCGCGCGCGACGGAGCGGCGGGTGAAGGTGGTGCTCGGCGGCGACGGCGGCGACGAACTCTTCGGCGGCTACAAGCGGATCGGGAAGCACCTGCGCAACGCGTGGCGCGGTTCGGCGCACCTCCCGGTACCGGTGCTGCCGGACGCGCGGCCCAAGGGCTGGCGCAAGGCGCTGGGCGAGCTGTCGCTCGACTGGGAGTCCGCGTACGCGCTGCGCTTCTCCGGGCTCACGCCGAATCAGCGGCGTTACCTGCAGCCCGACGCGGGGCCGCTGCCGGCGCACTACTGGCGCGCGCCGGATCTCGCGCCCACGACGCGGCACGACCGCCTGCTGCGCTGGGACTTCGCGAACTACCTGCCCGAATACGCGCTGCGCAAGGCCGACCTCATGACGATGGCGCACGGACTCGAGCTGCGCGCCCCGTTCCTCGACCACAAGTTCGTCGAGGCGGTGCTCGCGCTGCCGGCGGCGCAACGGTTCACGTCTCCGCCGAAGCGGTTCCTGGCAACACTCGCGCCCGACCTCGAGCGACTCGGCGCGTTCGCGCGGAAGAAGCGCGGGTTCAATCCGCCGTTGACGGGCTGGCTCAAGGACGACCTGGCCGATCGCCTGCCCGCGGCGGCGGCGGCGCTCGCGCAGCTGACCGACGGGCAACTCGACGGCGCGCGCGTGCAGGCGATGATCGCCGCGTATGCGACCACGCCCGCGCTCGCCGAGCAGGTGCTGTCGCTCATCATCCTGGCCGAAAGCCTCCGGCAGCTCGCCGCCGAGTCCGCGCATGGCGGGTAGCCGGGCGCCGATGCGCTTCGCCAGCGTCGCGCTGGCACTGTTGCGCTGGGGTGGGCGGCGACGACCGGTACCGACGCCGCGGCGCATCCTCGTGCTGCATCACCTGCTGCTGGGCGATACGCTGATGGTGACCGCGCTGCTCGCGAAGCTGCGCGCGCGGTATCCGGATGCGCAGATCGTGATGACCGTCGCGCGTCCGGTCGCGCCGTTGTACGACGGGCGTCCCTATGGCGTGTCGGCGCAGGTGCTCGATCCGCGCGACGTCGCGACGTTTCGTGCGTTGCGGGACGCCGCCGCGCTTCGACCTGGCGATCCTGCCCGCGGACAATCGCTGGTCGTGGCTCGCGCGGGCGATCGGCGCGCGCTGGATCGTCGGCCTTGCCGGCGACCGTCCCGCGCACAAGAACTGGCCGGTCGACGAACTCGTCGCGTACTCGCCGTCGCCCGCGTCGTTCGCCGAGACGGCGGCGTCGCTCGTCGCGGGCGCGCCGGTACCGCGCTACCGCGTGGCCGACTGGCCCGCGGCCGATCCGGCCGTGCCCGCCTTCGCCCGCGCCGTACGCGGTGCTGCACGTGGGCGCGAGCTCGCCGCTCAAGCTGTGGCTGCCCGAGCGGTGGCGCGCGCTTGCGGCGGCCCTCGAGGCGCGCGGTGTCACCGTCGTGTGGAGCGCCGGGCCTGGCGAGACGGCGATCCTCGACGCGATCGACCGAGGTTCGGCGCGCGCGCGCATCGAAGGCACGCTGTCGCTGCCGCAACTGCGCGGCGTGCTGCGGCGCGCCCGGCTCCTCGTCTGCCCCGACACCGGCATCGCGCACCTGGGCCGCATCGCCGGCGTGCCCACGGTCACGCTGTTCGGCCCCGGCTCCACCGTGATCTGCGGTCCCGGCGACTTCTTCGCCGACATGCCGGGTGCCGCCGTCACGGTCGACCCGTTTCCGTGCCGCGACCAGACGATCCAGTTCTTCCGCGAGGTACCGTGGGCGCGCCGCTGCGAGCGCCTGTTCGGGACGGGTCCCGGTCGCTGCCCGCGCGCGAAGTGCATGGAGGCGATCGAGGTGGCGGCGGTGGTCGCGGCGATCGATCGGCTCGAAGTGGGAAGGCGCGCAGACTCGCCCTGAATCGGTTGCCGCAGTGAAAGCCGGCAGGACCAAGGCGCGTACCGCGTCGCGCCGACACGTTGAACGTAGCGCCCCTTCCCTAGCATGAGGCACGAGATTCGCCGCGACGATCGAACGTGACGGCGCAACGCGCCCCCGACCCCCGCAAAGCGCGATCACCGACGTCGCGAATACAACGCCGGGTTGAGCTCCGGATCGTTATACATCTTGTGCTGCCGGTACACGCGCCAGAACGCCCGTCCTTCCGCCGCCTGCGCCAGCAGCGTATCGAGGCAGCGCGCGAGGTCCTCGCGCTGCCGCACGAGCTGCGCGAGCCGCGCGGCGCACGCGGCGCGATGTTCGGCGGAGGCATCGGCGCGGCGGCTCTCCACACCCATGGCGGCGACCTTGAGCGCGAGGATCGACAGCCGGTCGATCATCGCGCCCGCAGTCTCGGAGTTGTGCCACGCGCCGGGGTCGACCGGGACGTCGTCCAGCCGTGCGAGCAGCGCCTCGTCGATGCGCTCGATGGCATCGTTGCGCTGCTGGTTGAACCGGTCGATCGCGCGCTTGTTGCCCGCGATCTCCTCGGCGCCGACGTCGGTGCGGCGCGCCAGGTCCTCCTGCGCCCACAGCAGCCGGTTGCAGCGATGGTTGGCCGCGATCCATTGCCACGCGGTATCGGCGCCGGCCGGTGGCGGCGCCGCGTCGGGCGAGTGCGCGAGCGCGCCGTCGTGGAACGCGCGGAGGCGCGACGCGGCGATGTCGGCGAAGCGCACGTCTAGCGCGCGACCGCGGCGGCCTCGGTGTCGTCCCTGGTCGCGTGCGTGAACTGGATCTTGTAGAGGCGCGCGTAGGTGCCATCGGCCGCGAGCAGCGACGCATGCGTGCCGATCTCGACGATGCGGCCGCCGTCGAGCACGACGATGCGGTCGGCGTCCTCGATCGTCGACAGACGGTGCGCGATGACGATCGTCGTGCGCCCGCGCATCAGCGTGTCGAGCGCCGCCTGCACCTGGCGCTCGGACTCGGAGTCGAGCGCGGACGTGGCCTCGTCGAGGATCAGCAGCGGCGCGTTCTTGAGAATGGCCCGGGCGATCGCGATGCGCTGGCGCTGCCCGCCGGACAGGCGGATGCCGTGCTCGCCGACGTTCGTGTCGAAGCCCTCCGGCATCGCGCGGATGAAGTCGAGCGCGTTGGCGGCGGCGGCGGCGCGCTCGACCTCCTCGCGCGACGCGCCCGACATCGCGCCGTACGCGATGTTCGCGGCGACCGTGTCGTTGAACAGCAGCACGTCCTGCGACACCATCGCGATCTGCGCGCGCAGGCTCGCGAGCGTCAGCGTCGTCACGTCGTGGCCGTCGATGAACATGCGCCCGGCCGTCGGCTCGTAGAAGCGCGGCACGAGGTTCACGAGCGACGTCTTGCCGCTGCCGGACGCGCCGACCAGCGCGACCGTCTCGCCCGGGGCGATCGTCAGCGTGATGTCGGACAGCGCCTCGCGCTCGTTGGACGCGTACCGCAGCGACAGCCGCTCGAAGCGCACCTCGCCGCGGCAGCGGTCGAGCACCACGGTGCCGGTGTCGGACTCCTCCTCGTGGTCGAGGAGGCCGAAGATGCTCTCGGCGGCGGCCATGCCGCGCTGGATCGCCGCGTTGATGCCGGACAGGCCCTTCAGGCGCTCGAGCAGCGTCAGCAGCGCGACGATGTACGACATGAAGAGCGCGAAGTCGAAGCGCCCGCCCTCGCTCTGCTGCAGCGCGATCCACACGATGGAGCCGACCGCGCACGCCGCGAAGAACACCGTCAGCGGCGAGCTCGCGGCCGTCGCCGACGACTCCTTGGTCATCGCGTTGCGGAGCTTGTTCGCCGCGGCGACCGCGCGGTTGCGCTCGTACTCCTCGCCCCCGAACACGCGCACGACGCGGTGGCCGCCGATGAGTTCCTCCAGCACCTGCGTCATCGAACCCGAGCGGTCCTGGATGTCGCGCGCGATGCGCCGCAGCCGGCGGCTGAAGTAGCGGATCACGATGCCGACGATGGGCACCACGATGAACGTCAGCAGCGTCAGCCGCCAGTTGAGCCACATCAGGTAGCCGAAACTGACGGTGATCGTGAGCGTCGAGCGGATCGCGTTGGTGATGGCGCCGGACGCGGCCGAGGCGAGCTGGTGCGCGTCGAACGAGATCTTCGACTGGATCATCCCGGCCGCGTGCGTGTCGTAATAGGGCGTCGGCAGCTTGAGCAGCTTGTCGATGAGGCCGCGGCGCAGGTCGAACACGACGCGGTAGCCGGTCCAGCCCATCCCGTACTCCGAGATGTAGGCCCCCACGCCGCGCAGCAGGAACACGCCGACGATGGTCAGCGGCAGCCACTTGGTGCCGGTGGGGTCCGGCGACTCGAAATTGCGGACGATCGGGATGACCAGCCAGGCCAGCATGAGGTCGCCGGCGGCGACGATCATCATGCCGAACACCGCGAGGCCGAAGGCCCAGCGGTAGGGTCGAACGTAGCGGAGCAGTCGGGAGTAGAGGTTGATGCCCGTCATCGGGATCGCTGGAGATGCGCGGGCGCCAGGCCGCATTGCGCCGGAAACGGCGGCGCCCCGGAGCAGCGAAAGTTCGCCGCCGAGTATAGCGCAGGCGAGGGGCGCGGCCCGCGGCCGCCTCATCCGGTCGCGAGCAGGCCCTCGTACAAGGCGGTCAGCCGGGCGCCCATCGCGGCGGGCGTCAGCGGGCGCATCGCCGCCAGCGCGTTGGCACCGGCGCGCGCCCGCACGCCGGCGTCGAGCAGGCCGGTCATGGCCGCCGCGAGCGCGCCGATGTCGCGGGCGGCGCACACCGTCCCCGCGCCGTGCGCCACGACGAGTTCCCCGGCGCCGCACCGGTCGCTGGTGACGACCGGCAGGCCGCAGGCCAGCGCCTCCAGCACCGCGTTGGACAGCGCGTCGTAGAGCGTGGGCAGCACGAACGCGTCCGCCGCACCGTAATAGGGCTTGGGATCGGTCTGCGCGCCGGCGAACGTCACGCGCCCGGCCACGCCGTGGCGCCGGGCCAGCGCGACATAGCGCGCGGGGTGGCGATCCCGTCCGACGACGAGGAGGTGCGCCGGCGCCGGCACCGCAGCGAGCGCCTCCAGCGCGCGCGCGACGCCCTTGCGCGCATACGCGGAGCCGACGAGCAGGAACACGCACGCGTCGGCGGGAATGCCGTGGCGCGCGCGGACCGTCGCGCGGTCGCGCGCGAGCCCGGGGTGGAACACCGCCGGGTCGATCGCGTTGTAGATGACCGGGAGCCGCGCCAGCGGCAGCCCGAACCGTTCGTGGATCTCGGCCTGCACCATCCGCGAGATGCAGATGACCTGCTGCAGCGCGCGAGCTCGCGTAGAGCCGCCGCTCGGCCGCCAGCATGTAGCGGTGGTAGGGGCTCGCGGCGAGCGCGAACCTTCCTGGCGTCGACGCGTCGCGCGCGAGTTCCTCGACCCAGGCCGCATGCACGCCGTCGCCGGAGCGGTAGATGTCGCAGCACGCGATGCGCTCGTGCGACTGCACCAGCGTGCCGGGCATCCCGGCGACCGTCGCGCACACGGCGCGCGCGAATCCGGCATCGCGCATCGTGCGTCCCAGATAGGGCGGGTCGACGATCACCGGCGTGATGCGGGGATCGCCGTCGTGCGGCCAGCGGCGGGTGATGAGCGAGATTTCCACGCCGCGCTCGACGAGCGTCTGCAACGCCCGCTCGACGAAGCGCTCCGCGCCGCCGAACGGCGTGTAGCGCTGGCGGATCAGCGCGAGGCGCATCAGCCGCGCGGCTTGGCCGAGGGCGGTGGGCCTTCGTAGGGCGCGTGCGGCAGCGTCTCGGAGTCGAGCCCGAACTCGCCGTGCAGCGGCGGCGCCTCCACCGGGGCGGCGTCGGCCGCCTCCCGCGCCGCGCGCGCCGCCATCCGGTGCGCGACGCTCGCCTCGAGCAGGTCCTTGTAGAGCAGCACGAGCTTCAGCGTCATCGCGGCGGGCGACAGCGGCAGCGCCGCCTCGCGGGCGTTGCCGGAGAGCCGTGCGCGCAGCTCCGGGTCGAGCAGGCTGCGCATGCCTTGCGCGAGCGCGGCGGGATCGCGCGGAGGGATCACGAACCCGGCGTCGTTCTCCGCCACCAGTTCCGCGGCGCCGGTGCGGTTGCTCGTGACCACCGGCAGTCCCGACGCGAGCGCCTCGAGTGCCGCATCCGGGAACGAGTCGTAGATCGCCGGCAGCACGAACGCGTCGGCGGCGCCGTAGTACGGTGCGACGTCGTTCTGCGCGCCGGCGAACGTCACCCGGTCGCGCACGCCGTGGTCCCGCGTCAGTTGCTTGAAGGCGGTCAGCCCGCGATCCTCGCCGACGATCACGAGATGGGTCGGCTCCGGCAGCTGCGCGAGCGCGGCGATTGCCGTCGGTACGCCCTTGCGCAGGAACCCCGATCCGACGAGCAGGAACGTCGTCGCGTCCTCGGCGATCCTGTACTTCGCGCGGATGCGCGCGCGATGCTCGCGCAGGTCCGGCGAGAACGCGTTCGAGTCGACCGCGTTGTACAGCACCGGGAGGCGCTCCTCGGGCAGTCCGAAGCGGGCCTTGATGTCGTCGCGCACCATCTTCGAATTGCAGAGGACCGCGCGCAGCCACGGGCTCGCGAAGAGCCGCCGCTCCATCGACAGCGTGTAACGGTGCCACGGGTCGAGCGCCGTGCGCAGGCGCAGCAGCGGCGATGCGTCGGCCAGCCGCTCCTCGAGCCACGTCGCGTGGACGCCGTCGGCCGGCCGGTAGATGTCGCAGGTGAGCACGAGCTCGTGCGACTGCACGAGGTTGGCCTTGGCCTTCGCGACCTCGCGCGTCACGGCGCGCGCGAAGCCCCAGTCGCGCCACAGGCGTCCCGCGTAGTACGGGTCGCAGATGAACGGCTCGATCAACTGCAGCTTGGTCTGCGGCCACTCGCGCGTGTAGAGCGTGATCGCGACGTTGCGCTCGAGCAGCGCCTCGAGCGCGCCCTCGAGGAAGCGCTCGGCGCCACCTTCCGGTGTGTAGCGCTGCCGGATGATCGCGAGGCGCATCAGCCGTGCCCCTCCTGCGTCTGTCCGAGCAGCGCGGCGAGTGCCGCGTGCACGCGTTCCACCGGCAGCGTGGTCAGGCACTCGGACACCTTGCCGCCGCCGCAGCCGTCGAGACCGCACGGGCGGCAGGGGTGCCGGTCGGAGACCACGATGCGCTGCGGGACCTGCCACGGCCCCCACGCGAGCTCGCCCGACGGCCCGAACAGCGCGACGGCCGGCGTGCCCATCGCCGCGGCGATGTGCATCGGCGCGGAATCGACGCCGACGAACGCGCGCGCGCGGGCCGTCAGCGCCGCGAGCTCGGTCAGCGTGAGCGTGCCCGTCAGGTCGACCACCCGCGCGCGGACCGGTGCGGGGAGTGCCGCCAGCATCGCGGCGACCAGCGCGCGTTCGCGCTCGTCCGGCGCGCCGGTGACGACGACCGGCATGCCGCCATCGACGATCCGTTCGACCAGCGCGGCCATGCGGTCCGCCGGCCAGCACTTGAAGAGCCAGCGCGAGCCGGGATGCACCTGCACGAAGCCGCGCGGCGCGAGGCCGTGCTGCCGCAGCAGCGCGGCCGCCTTGTCGCGCGCGGCGGCGTCGGGCACGAGGACCAGCGCGCGCGACGCCTCGTCCGGGTAGATGCCGATGCGGCGCAGCGCGTCGAGGTTCTGCTCGACGACGTGGCGCTCCGTGCGCGCCGGGAGCCGGTAGAAGTGCGTGAAGTGACGGCGCCAGAGGCTCGCCCGGCGTTCCGGTTCGCGCGTGACGGCAAAGGCAGGACGCAGGAGCCGCGCCAGCGTGAGTCCGCGCGGATGCTCGGTCAGGTGGACGAGGAGGTCGAAGCGGCGCGCGCGCAGCGTACGCAGCAGCGACCACTCGCCGCCCGCCTGCGCGGCGAGTCCCTGCTGCTTCCAGCGGCGGTCGATCGTGTGCAGCTGCGCGACGCCCGGGTGGCCGGCCAGCATCGGTGCCGTCTCCAGGTAGACCAGCGCGTCGACTTCGATGCCGGGCACGGCGCGCGCAAGCGCCGTGAATACCGGCGAGGCGAGCAGCACGTCGCCGTGGTGGCGCAATTTGGTCACGAGCGCGCGACGGACGCGATGCAGGGGGACCGGGTCCGGCAGCGGGCTTGCCATAGCTGTCCACAATACCAAAAAGCCCGCGTGCCCGCCCGTTGGCGCATCCCGCCGTTGGCGCTTACTGCCGCCGGAAGCCAGGGCACTGCCCGCGTTCGGGTTCGGGTTACAATTCCGCGCGATCGTCCCTCCTTATCGCCTACCCATGTCCGCAGACGCCGTCAACACCGCGCTCAAGGCGCAGATCCTCGCCGAGGCGCTGCCGTACATCCGGCGTTTCCACGACAAGACGATCATCATCAAGTACGGCGGCAACGCCATGACGGAGCCGGCGCTCAAGGCGGGCTTCGCCCGCGACGTCGTGATGCTGAAGCTCGTCGGGATGAACCCGGTCATCGTGCACGGCGGCGGGCCGCAGATCGGCGACCTGCTGAAGAAGATGGGGATCCAGAGCGAGTTCCGGCAGGGCATGCGCGTCACCGACGAGCGCGTGATGAACGTCGTGGAGATGGTGCTGGGCGAGCTCAACCAGGAGATCGTCGGCCTCATCAACCAGCACGGCGGCAAGGCGGTGGGACTCACCGGGCAGGACGGCGCGTTCATCCATGCGCGCAAGATGCTGCTCAAGTCCGAGACGGCCGACGGCGAGTTCGTCGACATCGGTCTGGTCGGCGAGATCGAGCGCATCGACCCGGAGATCATCCAGCTCCTCGACTCGCGCGACTTCATCCCGGTGGTCGCCCCGATCGGCGTGGGCGCCGACGGCGAGGCCTACAACATCAACGCGGACCTCGTCGCCGGCAAGCTCGCCGAGACGCTCAAGGCGGAGAAACTGGTGCTGATGACCAACACGGTCGGCGTGCTCGACAAGCACGGCACGCTGCTGACGGGCCTGACGTCGAGCGAGATCGATGCGCTGTTCGCCGACGGCACGATCTCCGGCGGCATGCTCCCCAAGATCGGCTCCGCGCTCGACGCCGTGAAGAACGGCGTCAAGAGCTCGCACATCATCGACGGGCGCGTCGAGCACGCATTGCTGCTCGAGGTGCTGACCAACGAAGGCGTCGGCACGATGATCCGCGCCGACGACACGCCGCCGCGGTACGGCGACTGATGGCTGCGCGCGGCGCGGCCATTCCCACATCATGGCGATGAAACCGGGCGAGCGCCGGCTGCAGATCCTGCAGACGCTGGCGACCATGCTGGAGAACCCGCGCAGCGAGAAGGTGACGACGGCCGCGCTCGCGGCGCGCCTCACCGTCTCCGAAGCCGCGCTGTACCGCCACTTCGCGAGCAAGGCGCAGATGTTCGAGGGGCTGATCGAGTTCATCGAGACGACGCTCTTCTCGTTCATCAACAAGATCACCGGCGAGACCGAGGACGGCGTCGCGCAGGCCGAACAGACGGTGGTGATGCTGCTGTCGTTCGCGGAGAAGAACCCGGGCATGACGCGCGTGCTGATCGGCGAGGCGCTGGTCAACGAGGACGAGCGCCTCCAGGCGCGGATCAACCAGCTGACCGACCGGCTCGAAGCCGCGCTGCGGCAGTCGCTGCGCATTGCCCAGGCGGCGAACGGCTGGCACGGCGACGCGCAGGCGGACGCGGCGGTGCTGATCGCCTACGTACTCGGGCGCTGGCAGCTGTTCGCGAAGAGCGGCTTCAAGCGGACGCCGCAGGAAGGCTGGGCGCTGCAGCGGAAGTTCCTTTTCGGTTGACGTTGCGCCAGCGCGCGCGGATGCTACTCCCCATGAACCTGCGCGATTGCTTCCCCATGCTTCGCCGCGGTGCCGCCCTCGTCGCCGCATCGCTGTGCCTCGCGCCGCCCGCGTTCGCGCAGGGCGCCAGCCGCATCACCGACACGCCGCCGCCGGCGACCCGCTGGCAGTCCGACATCGCGCAGCTCGACGCATCGCTGCGCGCGCGCCTGCTGGTCGCGGGCGACCCGCGCGCGAACTGGCTCGCCGCCAAGCTCGACCACGGCGACCCCTACGAACAGGTGCGCCGGTTCGCGGCGGCCCGCGTCGCGGTTCCCGACAACCGCCTGTATCTCGCGTCGCTCGCGGTCGCGTGCCTCGTGCCGATGCAACCGCTGCCGCCCGAGTGCGACGCGACCGACCGGCTCGCCGACTGGGCGACGCGCGACGTCGACAACGGCGTGCCGAGCCTGTTGCTTGCCAACCGGGCCCGCGCGCGCAACAACACCGCGTCGATGATCGCGTACCTCGAGGAGGCCGCGCGGCGGCCGCGCTTCGACGACTACTGGAACCAGGGCGCGCTCGTGATCTGGGAGGAGGTGCGCGCAATGCCCGAGCAGGCGGACCCGGCCGCGAAGGCGGGGCTGGCCGCGACGTACGGCGTCACCTACGAACCGTACGCGACGGGCGTGCTGCAGGCGCTGTGTCGCGAGGGGCGCCCGTCCACCGACGCGATCGACGCGGCCTGCGCGGCCGCCGGCAATGCCGTCGCCGGGCGCGCGGCCAACTGGTCGCTGCGCGTGGCGGGCGCGAAGCTCGCCGAGCGCAGCACGCCGCCCGGCCCGGCGCGCGATGCGGCGAGCCGGCAGCTGGCCGACGTGCAGCGCCAGGCGTGGGATTGCGCGGAGACCGGCAATGCGCTGGCGGCCGGGCTCGAGTCGCCGGATGCGTCCGTGCGCAGCCGATCGGTGATGCAATGGGAGCAGCGCCTCGCGCAGGACGCGAAGAGCGGCGACGTCGCCGCGTGTTCCGGCGGGAAGAAAGGCTAACGATCGTCCGCATAAGCGTTCGCCGGACGACTCGCACGCAGCCAGCCGCACGATACTCGTTTCCTAGTACGCTTTTTTGGCGGCCGCCGCCTTAGTTGCCAACTTAGCGCCCCAAGGCGGCCGTCTGATCTCGCAGTTGCAGTGCCGGTGAGCAAAAGGCGCAACGCTGACTTCACGTCGGCCACGGACCCGACGGACGCCTTTTGCAGACGTTCCTACGTCGCCTGTACCGTCGACGGCGCGAGCACGCAGCCGGCGATGCGCCAGACCCCGTTGGACTGGCGCTGCAGCTGGTAGAGCGCCACCAGCACCGTATTGTCGGGGAGCACGAGCCGCAGCGGCTGGATCGTGCTGCCATCGATCACGGCGCCTTCGAGAAATTGCGTATGACGCGCGGCGAGCAGCGGCGCGTAGCCTTCGCGCACCATCCGCAGGAAATTCTCCGGCGTGCCGAACTGCTGGCGAATCCCCGGCGCGGCGAATGACAGCGCCTTCGCACCGTCGCCGGCCTTGAGCGCGGCGAGCTGCGCCTCGATCAGCGCCCGGATCGCGCCCCATTCGCGCGCGGTGAGTCCCGCTTCGGCGGGGGGCGGCGCGGCGAACGCGGGGCCCACGAGTGCGACCGCGGCGATTGCGCGCAGCAGCGTGCGTCTGCGCGGTGGCGGCACTTTCACTGCGCGTCCCCCGGTCGTGCGGCGCATACCGGGCACGCGGGATCGCGCGGCACGGTCAGTTCGCGCCAGTGCATCTCGAGCGCGTCGAGCAGTAGCAGGCGGCCCGCCAGCGACGTGCCCGCGCCCGCGACGATCTTCAGCGCCTCGGCCGCCTGCGTCGCACCGACGATGCCGACCAGCGGCGCGAACACGCCCATCGTCGCGCAGCGCGTCTCCTCGATCTCGTCGCCCTCGCCGAACAGGCAGTGGTAGCACGGCGAGCGCGGATCGCGCGGATCGAACACCGCGATCTGCCCGTCGAAGCGCAGCGCGGCGCCGGAGACGAGCGGCGTGCGCGCCGCCACGCACGCGGCGTTGACCGCATGCCGGGTCGCGAAGTTGTCGCAGCAGTCGAGCACGACGTCCGCGGCCGCGACGAGCGGCGCCAGTTCGCGCGGCGGTCACGCGCGCGGCGATCCGTTCGATCCGGACGTCGGGATTGATCGCGGCGAGACGCCGCGCGGCGGCATCGACCTTCGGTGCGCCGACGTCGGCCGTCGCGTACAGGATCTGCCGTTGCAGATTCGTGAGGTCGACGTGGTCGGCATCGCAGATCGTCAGCGTGCCCACGCCCGCCGCCGCGAGGAACTGCGCGGCGGGCGCGCCGAGTCCGCCCATGCCGACGATCAGCGCGTGCGCGTTCCCGAACTTTTCCTGCGCATCCGGCCCGAGTTCGGTGAGCAGGATGTGCCGGCTGTAGCGCAGCAGTTGCGCGTCGTCCATCGTGGATCGGCGGCCTCGCGGCGGCGCTGGAAAGGAGGGCCATCTTACGCCCGTTGCGCGCGGGTCCGCGGCGCGCGGCCGGGCGAAAACATTGCGAAGGCGCCGCGATCGGACGACTCGCACGCAGCCAGTCGCACGACACCTCGTCTTTGCGTAGTACTTTCCGGTGGCCGCCGCCGGGCCGCCCCAAGACGGCCGCCTGACTTCGCCGTTGAAGTTCCGGCCGCAAAAGGCGCGGCGCCGGCGTCACGTCATCCACAGCCACCACGGACGCCTTTTGCGGACGTTACAGATCTAGGCCACCCGCAACAGCGCGACGTCCGGCGCGGCGCGCTCGCGGAAGAGCTCGATCGCCTCCTCGGCGTTCGCCGCCTTGAGCAGTCGCTCCTGCACCTGTGCGGGCGACCACCGGTCGGCCGGGACCGCGTCCGCGAAGCGCACGGCTGCCGCGGCATCGTCGAAGAACTTGGCGAACATCCGCTCGAGCTGGTCGCGGTCGCACAGGCCGAGCTCCATCCGGAAGTCGACCCGGCCCGAGCGGATCGCGGCTTCGTCGATCAGCTGCGGGTGGTTGGTCGTCAGGAACACCACCGAGCCCTCGTGGGCGGCGACGCCGTCCAGCGCGTTGATGAAGCCCGAGTACGAGACCTTGACGGCCGAGTCCGATTTCGTGCGCTGCTGGAAGAACGCGTCGACGTCCTCGATCAGGATCACCGAGCGCCCCGGCACGCTGGCGAGCAGGTTGCCGATCTTCTCATCGGTGACGTTGGGCGACGCGAGCGACAGCACGCAAACGTTGAGCGCCAGCTCGGACGCGAGCGCGGTCACGAGCGACGTCTTGCCGGTGCCCGGCGGGCCGTAGAGCAGGTAGCCGCGGCGCCACGGGATGCCCAGCGTCTCGTAGCGCTGCCGCGATGCGAAGAAGCGGTCGAGGTCGGCCACGACGGCCTCCTTCTGCCCGTTCTTCAACACCACCGAGTCGAGCTTGCGGTTGTTGCCCAGGCGCGCGCGCGACCAATCGTTGTTGTACGGATTCGGCACGTAGATGGCGATGCGGTTCAACTCGCGTTCGATGCGGTGCGTCATCGCCGCGTGGACGAGCGCCTCCAGCGGACGCTTGTCGCGGCCGAACGTGGACAGCGTGATCTTCTCGACGACCGCCACGCCCACCTGCACTTCGCGTTTCATCCACATGAGGCGGCCGTCGAGGACGAACACGTGAAAGCCCTCGCCAGGCGAGAAGAGCGCCATCGGCCGGCCGCCCTGCTGCAGCTCGTCGTGCAGGCTCTGGTACGACGAGCCCTGCTCGCGCACGGCGCGCACCGTGAAATTGTTGATCCGGCGCAGCGCCTCGCGGCTGTCCATGTATTCGACAAGCGCCGGGAACATGAGCTCCTCGCGGCTGTCGACGGCGAGCGTCGTGACGAAGAAATGGCGGCCCCAGCGGAAGAATGCGACCGGCAGCTCGCGCAGCCAGACGGCCGCGAGTCCCAGCGCCGCCAGCATGAGGCCGCCGGAGACGAGCTGGTTGGACGCAAGTGCGGACTGCAGCGACTCGAACACCGGTATCTCCCGAGGGACGAGCCCCGAAAATCGGGGCAGGGCAGCCATAACGCGCGAGCGCACGATTGGGCCGACATGGGGTGTCCGGAACGCCCGCGGTGGCCACCGAGGCGAAGGCGCCGGCACCAACGAAAACGCCCGGCGAACCGGGCGTTTTCAGCGGTCGCGCAGCGGCGCGTTACGGCTTGGCGGTCGCCGGCACCGCGGCGTTGGCGGCCACCGCCTTCGTCGACGCGATCACCGGCGCGCCCTTCAGGTGGTTCATCGCCTGCTGCAGCTGGAAGTCGTCGGCGGCGCCGAACTCGAACCGCGGCAGCACAGGCGTCGTCTCGACCTTGTTGAGGTCGGACGGCTTCACGGCCGGCGTCGCGGCGGCCGGTGCCGTCGCGTCGGCCGGCTTGCCCGCCGCCACCTTGTTGGTCTCGAGATGGCGCTCGAGGTTCGCCTCGCGGATGCGATTGTCGCGACCGTCGTCGACGGCGATGTCGGGCTCGATGCCCTTCGCCTGGATCGAGCGGCCGGCCGGCGTGTAGTAGCGCGCCGTCGTGAGCTTCAATCCCGCATTGTTGCCGAGCGGGAGGATCGTCTGCACGGAGCCCTTGCCGAACGTCTGGTTGCCCATGACGATCGCGCGCTTGTGGTCCTGCAGGGCGCCGGCGACGATCTCCGACGCCGATGCCGTGCCGCCATCGACCAGCACCACCATCGGGACCTTCTTCACGCCTGCCGGCAGGTCCTTGAAGTAGTCGTCGCCGCGCCGCGAATAGTTGTCCTTGGTCGCGAGCAGGCGCATCCGCGCGTCCGGCGTGCGGCCGTCCGTGTAGACGACGAGCGCATCCTTGGGCAGGAAAGCCGCCGATACCGCGACCGCCTGGTTGAGGAGGCCGCCCGGGTCGCTGCGCATGTCGAGCACGAGGCCCTTCAGCTCGCCCTTCGCGTAGAAGTCCTTCAGCGACTTCGCGAGGTCCTCGCCGGTGCGCTCCTGGAAGTTGCGGATGCGCACGTAGCCGTAGCCCGGCTCGAGCATCTTCGCGCGCACGCTCTTGACGTTGATTTCCTCGCGCGTCAGCGTGAAGGTGAGCGGCGTCTCGACGTCCTTGCGCACGACGGTCAGCACCACCTGCGTGCCGGGCTTGCCGCGCATCTTCTCGACGGCCTTCGACAGCGGCAGCCCGCGGGTGGCCGTGTCGTCGATCTTCACGATGAGGTCGCCCGACTGGATGCCCGCGCGGAATGCCGGGGTGTCCTCGATCGGCGACGTGACGCGGACGACGCCGTCCTCGACGCCGACTTCGATCCCCAGCCCGCCGAACTTGCCCTGCGTCGAGACCTGGAGTTCCTTGAACGCTTCCGCGTCGAGGAAGTCCGAGTGCGGGTCGAGACCCCGCACCATGCCGTTGATCGCTTCCTTGATGAGCTTGTCGTCGGGTACCGTCTCGACGTAGTCGCTCTTGATCTTGCCGAAGACCGCGGACAGGAGCTGCAGGTCCTCGTAGGGGATGGGCGTTTTCGTCTCGCGTTGCGCGATCGCGGAGAAGTTGAGCGACAGCAGCACGCCCAGCACCGTCCCGATGCCGATCAGCCCGGCCTTCTTCCAGCCGTCGCGCTTGCCTGGTGTTTCCTTAGCCATTGCACTGCTCCCGATTCGCGTCGATGCCCGCCGACCCACACCGCTACGGCAGCCATCGCCGTACGCGGCGCTCAATGGCCGTCCTGCCCAAAGAAAAAGTATACGCCCGCCGATGGACTCCGCGCCGCCCCGTTCGGGCTGCCCGGGCTGGTCAAACCCGTCCACCCGACCGGCGGCCTCCCGCTCGACATGAACGGGAGGCCGGCGTGCGTGTCGAGTCTTGGGCCGCGGCCGGGCCCGCAAGTTCCGTGCGGAGCCTCGACCAATCCGGAGCCGGGGGCCGTCAGGTGCGGGCGAGGCGGACGAGCGAGGTGCCCGTCATCTCGGGCGGCTGGCCGACGCCCATCAGCGCGAGCATCGTCGGCGCGATGTCCTGCAGCGCCCCGTCGGCGGCCATCGTGGCCGGTCGCCCGACGTACAGGAACGGCACCCGGTTCAGCGTGTGGGCGGTGTGCGGCTGCCCGGTCGCCGGGTCGAACATCGTCTCGGCGTTGCCGTGGTCCGCGGTGATCAGCACCTCGCCGCCCGCGGCGCGGGTCGCGGCGACCACGCGTCCGATGCACGCGTCGAGGGTCTCGACGGCCTTGACGGCGGCGGCCAGGTTGCCGGTGTGTCCCACCATGTCGCCGTTCGCATAGTTGCAGACGACCGCGTCGTAGCGGCCCGACGCGATGGCCTCGACCAGCCGATCGGTGACCTCGACCGCGCTCATCTCGGGCTGCAGGTCGTAGGTGGCGACCTTGGGCGACGGCACGAGGATGCGGTCCTCGCCGGGATAGGCGATTTCGACGCCGCCGTTGAAGAAATACGTGACGTGGGCGTATTTCTCGGTTTCGGCGATACGCAGCTGGGTGAGGCCCCGCGCGGCCAGGTACTCGCCGAAGCCGTTGCGGATGGACTGGGGCGCGAACGCCACCGGCAGCGCCGCGAACTCGTCGCCATAGGAAGTGAGGCACACGTAGGCGGCCAGGCGCGGCACGCGGTCGCGGGGAAAGCCCGCGAACGCCGGGTCGGTCAGCGCGCGCGTCATCTCGCGCGCGCGATCGGCGCGGAAGTTCATGAACACGACGACGTCGCCGTCGGCGATCCGGCTCGCGTGTCCCGCCGCGTCGGCGATCGCGGTCGCCTGGACGAACTCGTCGTTTTCGCCGCGCGCGTACGCGGCATCGAGCGCCGCCTGCGGCGACGCGACGGTGAACGGCGCCACGCCGTCGACCAGCAGCGCGTAGGCGGGCGCGACGCGTTCCCACCGCTGGTCGCGGTCCATCGCGTAGTAGCGGCCGACGATGGACGCGATCCGCGCGCCGGGATGGCGCGCGCACGCGGCCTGCATGAACGACAGCGACGCGGCGGCGCTGCGGGGCGGCGTGTCGCGGCCGTCCAGGAACGCGTGCACGAGGATGCGGGTGACGCCCCGCGCGGCGGCCAGGTCGACCATCGCGGCGAGCTGGCGTTCGTGGCTGTGCACGCCGCCGGGGGAGAGGAGCCCCAGCACGTGCAGCGCGCCCCCGTTGCGCGCGGCGGCGTCGGCGGCTCCGGCCAGGACCGGATTCGCCGCGAACGTGCCATCGGCGATCGCCACGTCGATCCGCGTGTAGTCCTGATAGATCACGCGACCGGCGCCGATGTTGAGGTGGCCGACCTCCGAATTGCCCATTTGCCCCTCGGGCAGCCCGACGCGCAGTTCCGACGCGTCGATCGTCGTGTGCGGTGCCGTCGCGAGCAACTGCCGCCAGTGGGGCATCCGCGCATTGGAAATGGCGTTGTCGGGCGCGGGCTCGCGGCTGCCGAAGCCGTCCAGGATCAGCAGCACGACCGGACGCACGGCGGGATGGGCGGTGGCCGCGGAGGCGGCGGCGGGAAGGGTGGCGGCGGTCGTCATGCGCTTCGTGGCAGGCGTGCGGGATCGGGTATCATTTTACGCTTCGCTTCCTTCCGCATCGGCGCGCATGTCGTTCATCGAAAAAAACTGGATGCTGATCCTCGTGCTGTTCCTGTCCGGGGCAATGCTGCTGTGGCCGATCGTCCAGCGACGCTTTTCCCCGGTCAAGGAAGTCGGCAACCTGAACGTCACGCATCTCATCAATCACCAGAACGCGGTGCTGCTGGACGTGCGCGAGGCCGCCGAGTACCCGGGCGGGCGCCTGCCGAACGCCATCCAGATCCCGCTGTCGGAGCTTCCCGCCCGCGCCGGCGAGCTGGAAAAGCTCAAGGGCCGCCCGATCGTCGTCTATTGCGCGCGCGGACAGCGCAGCCGCGGGGCCGGCCACATCCTTGCAAAGCTGGGATTCGCCGATATCTATCAGCTGCACGGGGGCCTCAAGGCCTGGAAGGACGCCGGCTTGCCGCTCCAGTCGGCATGAAGCCGGCGGCGACGAGATTGGATAACGCATGAACAGCGCCACCGAAGTTCCGACGGCCGCCGCGCCGGTCACGATGTACGCGACGAACGTCTGCCCCTATTGCGTGCAGGCCGAGCGTCTGCTTCGCGCCAAGGGCGTCCAGGAGATCGCGAAGGTCCGCGTCGATCTGGAACCCCTGCGGCGCGAGGAAATGATGACCAAGACGGGCCGGCGGACGGTACCGCAGATCTACATCGGCACCACGCACGTCGGCGGCTACGACGACCTCGTGGCGCTCGACCGCGCCGGCGGGCTCGACCCGCTGCTGGCGGGCGCCGGGACCTGATCCGGGTCAACGCGGGCGCCTGCGCCCGCTCCGCGCGGGCGCACCCGGTAGGGTAAAATCGCGGGTTCGCTTCCCATCCCGCTTCCATTCCATACGCAAGGACATACCAGCATGGCAGATCAACCGAACGTCGGCGCTCCCACCGCCCAGCCCGACGGCGCAGTCCAGCCCGCCTTCGCGATCGAGCGCATCTACGTCAAGGACCTCTCGCTCGAGAACCCGGGCGCGCCCGGATCGTTCCAGATGACCGAGGCGCCGAACGTCGAACTCGGCCTGCGCATGCGCACGGACCAGGTGCAGCCCGACGTGTGGGAGTGCGTGCTGACGCTCACCGTCACGGCCACCGCGGCCCAGAAGAAGGTGTTCCTGGTCGAGGCGGCGCAGGCGGGACTGTTCGTGATCCGTGGCGTGCCCGAGTCCGACATGCAGCCCGTGCTGATGATCGCCTGCCCGAACGTGCTGTTCCCGTACGCGCGCGAAACGATCGCCGATGCCGTGATGCGCGCGGGCTTCCCGCCCGTCCATCTGGCGCCGATCAACTTCGAGGCGCTGTACCAGCAGCAGCTGGCGCAGATGCAGCAGCCGGTTCCCGCGGTCACCAACTAGCAGCCGGTTCCGATGACGCGCCGCCGGCCGGTGTCGTCCGTCGTCCGCCCGACCGCCTGCCGGGCGGCCCTGGCCGTGCTGGTGTCGTTGGCATCGGCCCCCGTCCTGGCGGCCGATTACCGGATCACCGTCGAGGCGCCGACGCTCCTGTACGACGCCCCGTCCGCGAAGGCGCGTCCGCTGTTTGTCTACGGCCGTGACGTACCGGTCGAGGTGCTGGTGACCGTCGAAGGCTGGACGAAGGTCCGCGACGCCGGCGGCGCCATCGGGTGGATCGCAGGCAAGGGCCTTGCCGACAAGCGGATGTTGCTGGTCCGGGTGCCGGTCGCCGACGTCCGCGCCAATCCGGACGACCAGGCGGCCGTGGTATTCCGCGCCGAGCAGAACGTACTGCTCGAACTGGCCGAGTCCGCGACCTCCCCGGCGACCACCGCTTCCCCCGGGTGGGTCAAGGTCCGCCACCGGGACGGGCAGGTGGGGTTCGTGCGCCTGCCGCAGGTCTTCGGTCTCTGACCGCGGCGATTCCGCGATGACGGCGGTCGCCGTGCTGGGCGCGGGTGCGTGGGGCACCGCGATCGCATGCCATCTGGCGGGGCGGGCGACCCGGCGAAGCGCCGTGACGCTGTGGGCGCGCGACGCCGCGCAGGCCTCGGCCATCGTGGCGACGCGCGAGAACGCCCGATACCTTCCCGGCGTCGCCATTCCCACCGGCGTCCACGTGACGGCCGACCTGGTCGCCGCGGCGCGCGCGGATCTCGTGCTCGCCGCCGTGCCGATGCATGCGCTGCCCGAACTCGCCCTGCGCCTTGCCGCCGCCGGCGTGCGTGCGCCGCTCGTGTGGCTCGCCAAGGGTTTCGTCGAGGCGCTCGAGCTTCCCGCCGGTGTCGGTCTCGCGCACGAACTGCTGGCGGCACGCTGGCCGGCCCCGGTCGGGATCGTGTCCGGACCGAGTTTCGCGCTCGAGGTGGCGCGCGGACTGCCGACGGCGCTGACCGTGGCGGCGACCGCGCCGACGCTCGCTGCCTCGACTGCGGACCTGCTGCGCGGCGACACGCTCCGCGCATACGAGTCCGACGACCTGGCCGGGGTCGAAGTCGGCGGCGCCGTGAAGAATGTGCTCGCCATTGCGGCGGGCGCGAGCGATGGACTCGCGTTCGGACACAACGCGCGGGCGGCGCTCATCACGCGCGGTCTCGCGGAAACGGGGCGGTTGTCGGCCGCGCTGGGCGGGCGGCGCGAGACGCTGATGGGCCTGGCCGGGCTGGGGGACCTCGTGCTGACCTGCACGGGCGACCTCTCCCGCAATCGGCGGGTCGGGCTGGCGCTCGCGCAGGGACAGCCGCTCGCCGCGATTCTCGCGGAACTGGGCCACGTGGCCGAAGGCGTAGGCGCGGCGCGCGCCGTGCGCCGGCTGGCCGCGTATCACCGCGTCGAGATGCCCATTTGCGAAGCCGTGGACCGCGTGCTGCACGAGGGGTTGTCGCCGCGGAAGGCGGTGCTCGAGCTCCTGCGGCGCGAGCCCCGGGCGGAGAACGGCTAGGAACCGTCTTCGCGACAAGCGGCATAGTGCCGCGGACGGACCCGTGGATGACCGCAAAAGGCGTCCGTGGAGCCTGTGCAGCTGCGCCTTTTGCTCACCGGCAGTTCGACTGCGAAGTCCGCGGCCTCCTTGGGGCGCCAGGTTGGCAACCAGGGCACTCGGCGTCGGCCGCCTACAAGACCTGCCAAAAAACAAGTGCCGTGCGGCTGGCTGCGTGCGATGGGGGGCGGGTGCGAATCTGCGAACGCCGAACGGCGCGGGCGCATCGCCGCTTGCTCCTCACGCCGGCATGGAACCCCTAGCCTTCCAGGCGAAACGCCTGCTGCCGCCACGCCTCGTAGACGGTGACCGCGACCGCATTGGAGAGGTTGATGCTGCGCACGCCCGGGCGCATCGGGATCGCCAGTCGCGCCGACGGGTCGAACTGCGCAACCACGTCGTCCGGTAGGCCGGCGGACTCGCATCCGAACACGAAGACGTCGCCGGGCACGAAGCGCGACTCGTAGAGCGACCGCGTGCCCTGCGTGGTCAGCGCGAACCAGCGCCGCGCCGGTCGCTGCGCGTCGAGCGCGGCGCGGCAGGTCGCGAAGTCGCGGTGCACGCGCACCCGCGCGTATTCGTGATAGTCGAGGCCCGCGCGCTTCAGGTCGCGGTCGTCCATCCGGAATCCCAGCGGCTCGACCAGGTGCAGGTCGGTGGCCGTGTTGGCGGTGAGGCGGATCGCGTTGCCGGTGTTGGGCGGGATCTCGGGAGTCACGAGGACGACGGCGAACATGGCGGATCTCACGCGCGTTGGGACGGCGGAAGTGTACGCGCGGCGACCCACGCCTCGACGCGCACGGCGCCCGCGCGGCGGGCGGCGGCCGCCGCGGCCGCGAGCGAGGCGCCGGTCGTCATCACGTCGTCGACGATCGCGATGGAGCGGCCCGCGACCGCCGACGTCGCCGCGAACGCATGCCGGACGTTGCGGGCCCGCTCCTGCCAGTGCAGCCCGGCCTGCGCCGGCGTGTCGCGCACGCGCACGAGCGCGTGCGCGAACTCGAGGCCGCGCTCGCGCGCGACGCGCCGCGCGATCTCGGTCGCCTGGTTGAACCCGCGCTCGCGCTGCCGCCGGGGTGCCAGCGGCAGCGGCACGACGACATCGGGCCGCGACCGGACCTGCGCGGCGAGCGCCGTCGCGAAGAAATCGGCGTACGCCAGGGCGCTGCCGTACTTCAGTGCGTGGAGCAGGCGATCCACGGGGAAGGCGTAGACGAAGGCTGCGTACGTGGCGGCGAACGGCGGTGGGCGCCGCAGGCACGCACCGCAGGTATCGCCGTCCGGTGTCGGCAGCGCGCACACCGGGCACACGGAACCGGACCGCGGCAGCGCGTGCGCGCACGCGGTGCATACCAGCAGGTCCGTGCAGCGCGCGGTGCACAGCGCGCATCGCTGCGGCAGCGCAAGTTGCAGCATTAGGCGCAGGCGTCCCGCCCTGTAAAGTATTCTGTCGGTTCCATTTGACATCGTCGTCTCGAACGGGATGGCGAAAGACCATGCCGCCGACCAGTGTGCCGCTGCCCATCGAATCGTTGCCTTCATCCGTTCGCACGAGGCCCGCATGACCGGAGACGCCGCCATCACGCTGCATCGCACTGCCGCCGGCAATGCGCCGTCGACGCCGCCGCGCTGGCCGCAGCCGGCCGTGCTCGCGCTGCTCGAGCTGCCGTTCGCGGACCTCATGTACCGCGCGCAGGAAGTGCATCGCGCCCATCACGCGCCGAATGCCGTCCAGCTGTCGACGCTCATCTCGGTGAAGACCGGCGGCTGCCCCGAGGATTGCGGGTACTGCCCGCAGGCCGCGCGCCATCACACGAACGTCGAGAGCGAGCCGATGCTGGACGTCGCGAGCGTCGTCGCGGCGGCACGCGCGGCCAGGGACGCCGGCGCGTCGCGCTTCTGCATGGGCGCCGCCTGGCGCGGCCCGAAGCAGCGCGAGCTCGAACCGGTGCTCGCGATGGTCCGCGAGGTCAAGGCGCTCGGCCTCGAGACCTGCGCGACGCTCGGCATGCTGAAGGATGGGCAGGCGGAGCAGCTGCGCGACGCGGGCCTCGACTACTACAACCACAACCTCGACACCGCGCCCGACTTCTACGGCGACATCGTGTCGACGCGCGACTACGGCGACCGGCTCGCGACGCTCGACCGCGTGCGCGGCGCGGGGATGTCGGTCTGCTGCGGCGGCATCGTGGGCATGGGCGAGTCGCGCGCGCAGCGCGCGGCGCTGCTCGCGCAGCTCGCGAACCTCGATCCGTACCCGGAATCGGTGCCGATCAACCACCTCGTGCAGGTCGAGGGCACGCCGCTCCATGCGTCGCTGCAGGGTGACGCCGCGCTCGATCCGTTCGAGTTCGTGCGCACGATCGCGGCGGCGCGCATCACGATGCCCAAGGCGATGGTGCGGCTCTCCGCCGGCCGCCGCGAACTGGGCGAGGCGGTGCAGGCGCTGTGCTTCCTGGCCGGCGCCAACTCCATCTTCTATGGCGACCGCCTGCTCACGACCGGCAATCCGGACGTCGACGCGGACCGTGCGCTGCTCGCGAAACTCGGGCTCACGCCCCTGGCTTGAGCGGCGATGCGCCGCGGGCGCGGCGATACGAATGCGGGGCTGCGGCGATGCCCGCCCCTAGCAAACCGCAGGCGGGGCGCGTGCGCGCGCAGGCTGCGCGGCGCTACCAGGGGGAGGCACGCGTGTCCGGAACACTCAAGCGCATCACGGAACTCGAGGAGGCGCTGCGCGCGCGGCGCGCGGACGGACTCGAGCGGCACCGTGCGACGCTGGAAACGCCGCAGGGAACGCACGTGCGCGTCGCGGGCCGTCCGCTGCTCGCGTTTGCGAGCAACGACTACCTGGGCCTGGCGCAGCACGAGGCCGTCGTCGCGGCGGCGCGCGCGGCCGCCACGCGCTGGGGCGTGGGCGCCGGCGCGTCGCATCTCGTCTGCGGACACCAGTCGCCGCACGCGGCGCTGGAAGACGAGCTCGCGGCATTCGTGGCGCCGTGCGCGGGTGCGCGCGCCGTGACGTTCTCGTCGGGCTACCTCGCCAATCTCGCGATCCTCACGGCGCTGGCCGGGCGCGACGATGCGATCTTCGCCGACCGCCTCAACCACGCGTGCCTCAACGACGGCGCGCTGTTGTCGCGCGCGCAGTTCGTCCGCCATGCGCACGGTGACGTCGCCGGGCTCGCCGCGCGGCTTGCGGCGACGCCCGCGCGCCGCGCGCTGATCGCGACCGACGCCGTGTTCAGCATGGACGGCGACATCGCGCCGCTGCCGGCGCTGCTCGAACTCGCGGAACGCCACGACGCGTGGCTCGTCGTCGACGACGCGCACGGTTTCGGCGTGCTGGGGGAGGGGCGGGGCACGCTCGCGCACTTCGGCCTCGCGTCCGACCGCATCGTGTACATGGGCACGCTGGGCAAGGCGGCGGGCGTGGCCGGCGCTTTCGTCGCAGGCCATCCCGCGGTGATCGAGACGCTCGTGCAGACCGCGCGGCAGTACATCTACACGACGGCGGCCCCGGCCTTGCTGGCCGAGGCGCTGCGTGCGGCGCTCGCGGTGATCCGCGACGATGCGCCGCGGCGCGCGCAGCTCGCGCGCAACATCGCGCGCTTTCGCTCGGGCTCGCGCGACCTGCCGTGGCGCATCCTGCCTTCGGACACGGCGATCCAGGCGCTGGTCGTCGGCGCGTCGGACGCGGCGGTCGCGCTGTCGGAGCAATTGGCCGCGCGCGGCATATGGGTGCCCGCGATCCGGCCGCCCACGGTCCCGGCGAACACCGCGCGCCTGCGGATCTGCCTGTCCGCCGCGCACACCGACGCGGACGTCGATGCGGTGCTCGCCGCGCTGCATGCGTGCGGTCAGGACGCGGCGTGACGCCGGCAGCCATGACCGCGGTGGATGCACCATTGCACGTCGAAACGACGGGGAGCGGTGCGCCGCTCGTGCTGTTGCACGGGTGGGCGATGCACGGCGGACTGTTCGCGCCCATCGTCGCGGACCTTGCGCACCGGCACCGCGTGCACGTGGTGGACCTGCCGGGGCACGGCTTCTCGCCACCGGTCGATCCGTACACGCTCGACACGCTGGCGGATACGCTCGACGCGCATTTCGCCGCAAGCGAGGCAGGCGACGCTGCGCCGGTCGGGGTGCTCGGGTGGTCGTTCGGCGGCACCGTCGCGATGCGCTGGGCGCAGCGGCATCCCGAGCGCATCGCCCGGCTCGTACTTGTCTGCGCGACGCCGCGGTTCGTCGCGGGCGACGACTGGGCGCCGGCGATGGCGGCGGCCACGCTCGCGCGCTTCGGCGACGAGCTCGCCGCGTCGTACCGCCTGACGCTCCAGCGTTTCCTCACGCTGCAGGTGCAGGGCAGCGAGGAGGGCCGCGCGACGCTGGCGCAACTGCGCGGACAACTGTTCGCGCGCGGCGAACCCGCGCGCGCAACGCTGTCCGCGGCGCTGCGGATGCTCGCGCACGCGGACCTGCGCGCGATCGTGCCGTCGCTGCGCGCGCCCGCGCTGGTCGTCACCGGCACGCGCGATGCGCTGACCCCTGCTGCCGCCGGCGCCTGGCTCGCGGATGCGCTGCCGCACGCGACGCTGGTCGAGATCGAAGGCGCCGCCCATGCGCCGTTCCTGTCGCACCGCGCGCCGTTCCTGCGCGCGGTCGAGGCGTTCCTCGATGCCCGCTGAACCGACGTTTCCGGCCCCCGATCCGCGCGACGTCGATCCGGCCGCGGTGCGGCGCGCATTCGGGCGCGCGGCCGCAACCTACGATGACGCGGCCGCGCTGCAGCGCGAGGTCGCGGTGCGGATGGGCTCGCGCCTCGACTACGTGAAGATCGAGCCGGCGCTCGTGCTCGATGCCGGCTGCGGCACGGGCGAGGCGGTCGGCGAACTCGCGGCGCGCTATCCGGCCGCGCGCGTCGTTGCCTTCGACCTTGCATTCCCGATGGTGGTCGCTGCGCGCGAGCGCGCGCAGCGCGGGCAGTCGCTGCTGCGGCGGCTGCTGCCGCGCGGACTGTCCGGATCGACGCGGTCCCCGTGGTTCGTCTGCGCCGACGTCAACGCGATGCCGTGGCCCGGCGTGTCGTTCGATCTGGCGTGGAGCAACCTCGCGCTGCAATGGGTGAACGACCTGCCGCGCGCGCTGGCGGAGTTCCGGCGCGTGCTGAAGGTCGGCGGACTGCTCTCGTTCACGACGTTCGGTCCCGACACGCTGCGCGAAGTCCGCGCGGCATTCGCGCGGGCCGACGGCCACACGCACACGAACCGCTTCGTCGACATGCACGACATCGGCGACATGCTGGTGCAGGCCGGCTTCGCCGATCCGGTGATGGACATGGAGCAGATCACCGTCACGTACCCGGACCCGGCCGCGCTGCTGCGCGAACTGAAGCTCCTCGGCGCGACCAACGCGACCCGCGGCCGCCCGCGCGGCCTCATGGGGCGCGCGCGCTGGCAGCGGATGCTGCAGGCGCTCGCGGCGATGCAGCGCGAGGGGCGGATTCCCGCGACCTTCGAGATCGTGTACGGCCACGCGTGGAAGGGCGAGCCTTCGCGCACCGCGGACGGATTGCCGATCGTTCGCATGGCGCGTCCCGGCCGCGCAGGCCGGTGAACGGGATGGCCCGCGGCAGTTCGATCACCGGCACCGGTCTGTTCGTGACCGGCACCGACACCGGCGTCGGCAAGACGCGGGTCGCCGCCGCGCTGCTGCGCGCACTTGTGCGGCACGGCGTGCGCGCGATCGGGATGAAGCCCGTGGCGGCCGGCCTGGCCGTGGGCGAATCCGTCGCGGCGGATGTCGCGGCGCTCGCGGCCGCGGATGGCGCCGATGTCCCGCTGCGCGACCGCAACCCGTACGCGTTCGCGCCGGCGATCGCGCCCCACCTGGCCGCGCGCGACGCCGGGAGTGCGATCGACCTCGCGGTGATCGCGGCCGCCTGGGCGCGTCTCGCGCGCGCGGCCGATGTCGTCGTGGTCGAAGGTGCGGGCGGCGTGCTCGTTCCGCTCGGACCCGACCGCGACATGCTCGACATCGCGCAGGCGCTCGGCTTGCCCGTGCTGCTGGTCGTGGGCGTGCGCCTGGGCTGCCTCAACCACGCGTTGCTGTCCGTCGCCGCGATCCGCGCGCGCGGCCTGCCGCTGGCCGGCTGGATTGCCAATCGCATCGACCCGCAGATGGCGCGGGGCGACGACAACATCGGCGCGCTCGCGCAGCGCATCGGCAGCGCACCGGTCGCGGACCTGGCGTGGGGGGCCGAGTCCGTTTTGACGAAGCGCTTCGCTGGCCGCGTTGGCGCTGCTGCCGACGACCGGACCTGGCACGGGTGTCGAAGCGCGCTGACAACGTTCGTCGTACAGCGACCCCGACAGTTGCGGCATGCAACCGTTTCGCCGCATCCGATGCGCTCGCAGCGCGTGCGCGCGGACCAACGCGTGCTTCGAGCAGTCGAGGCGTGCTAATATTTTGGGGTTTGACGACCAAGGTCACTGGACAGGATTGCGATGGGCGTGTACCCGCGAAGTCCCTTCCAGACGACCATGGCGAGCGTCGCGCTTCCTCCGCTGCCGCCGTTACCCGAGGGCCTCGAGTACTGCATCGTCGCGCGCCGGAACGATTCGCTGCGGCGACGCGGGCGCTGGCTGGCGTTCGGCGTGCTGGCCGCGGTCAGCCTCGTGCTGGCGACCGCATTCGCGGTCGTGGGTGCGTGGCCGGTGCTGCCGTGGTCGGCGCTGGAACTGTCGTTGCTGGCATGCGCGTTCGTGCATTTCGAGCGAAGCGCGGGTGATTGGGAACGGCTTGCGGTGGCCGGCGACCGCGTGATCGTCGAGCGGGCGACGCGGGGAGTGCGGGAGCTGCGGGAGTTCAACCGGTTCTGGCTGCGCGTCGAGCTCGATCGTTCGGCGCCGGGAGCCGCGCCCCGGGTGCGGTTGTGGAGCGGCGGGACGGCATGGGAATTCGGCGACGCGCTGCCCGTGAGCGAGCGCATCGCGGTAGCGCGGGAATTGCGCCAGCTCACCGGGACGCGGTGAGCGGCAGGCGGTGGCCGGGACGCGCGGGTTGGGCAGGCAGTGGCAGGATGCGCTTGCGCGCCATCCGGCATGCGGGTCGGCATCGGGCGGGGCATTTCGGCATGGGAAGAACACTCGGGGAAAGCATGGTTCGCACGCGTAATGAAATCGATTCGGCAGTCGGGGGGGGCCACGTGGCCGTTGTAACGACGGTGCAGCAGCCCGTAGTCGCGACGGTGCAGCAGCCCGTTGTCGCGACATTGCGGCGCACCTTGCGGCGCGCGGGGCTCGCCGTCGCGCTGCCGCTCGCGGCGGCACCGGGACTCGCGTACGCGGCGCTCGAGTGGAACCTGCAGAAGCCGATCACGCCGATCGCGCAGCAGATGTTCGACCTGCACTCCTACATCTTCTGGGTCTGCGCCGTCATCTTCGTCCTCGTGTTCGGCGTGATGTTCTATTCGATCTTCAAGCACCGGAAGTCGGTGGGGCACAAGGCCGCGCAGTTCCACGAGAACACGACGGTCGAGGTCGTCTGGACCGTCATCCCGCTGCTGATCCTGCTGTTCATGGCGTGGCCCGCCACCAAGACGATCCTCGCGATGAAGGACACGTCGGCGCCGGACCTCACGATCAAGGTCACCGGTTACCAGTGGAAGTGGGGCTACGACTACCTGCAGGAGGGCTTCGGCTTCTACTCGAACCTGGCCACACCGCTCGCGCAGATCGAGAACCGCGAGCCGAAGGGCGAAAATTACCTGCTCGAGGTCGACCAGCCGATGGTCGTTCCCGTCGACACCAAGGTCCGCGTGATCATCACCGCGAACGACGTCATTCACGCGTGGTGGGTGCCGGCGTTCGGCGTGAAGCAGGACGCGATCCCCGGCTTCGTGCGCGACTCCTGGTTCAAGGCCGAAAAGGTCGGCATCTATCGCGGCCAATGCGCCGAACTCTGCGGCAAGGAACACGGGTTCATGCCCGTCGTCGTGGAAGTGAAATCGAAGGAAGACTACGCGGCGTGGGTCCGCGACCAGAAGGGGAAGATGGCCGCGGCGGCCGACGACCCGAACAAGGCGTGGACGCAGGCCGAACTGATGGCCAAGGGCGCGACCGTGTACGCGGCCAATTGCGTGGCGTGTCATCAGGCGAACGGCAAGGGCGTCCCCGGCGCGTTCCCCGCGCTCGAGGGTTCCAAGGTCGTCAACGGCCCGACGGACCCGCAGATCGCGCTGGTGCTGCATGGCAAGACCGGCACCGCGATGCCGGCCTGGAAGCAGCTGTCGGACGCCGACATCGCGGCCGTGATCACCTACACGCGCAACAGTTGGGGCAACAAGAGCGGCGAAGTGCTGCCCGCCGCGGTGAAGACCGCGCGCAACTAGTCGCAACGCCCGCCCACGACACGCAGCACCGGACCGGAAAGCCAGGAGCCAAAAGCATGAGCAGCATCCCGCACGATCACGTCGCAGGTCACGACCACAGCCACGATCACCACCCCTCGGGGATCATGCGCTGGGTCACGACGACCAATCACAAGGACATCGGCACGATGTACCTGCTGTTCTCGCTGACGATGTTCTTCGTCGGCGGCGTGATGGCGCTGACGATCCGCACCGAGCTGTTCCAGCCCGGGCTGCAGGTCGTGCACCCGGAGTTCTTCAACTCGCTGACGACGCTGCACGGCCTGATCATGATCTTCGGCGCGATCATGCCGGCGGCCGTCGGCTTCGCGAACTGGCAGATCCCGCTGATGATCGGCGCGCCCGACATGGCGTTCGCGCGGATGAACAACTGGAGCTTCTGGCTGCTGCCGCCCGCCGCGATCCTGCTGGTCGGCTCGTTCTTCGTGCCCGGCGGCGCGGCCGCGGGCGGGCTGGACGCTGTATCCGCCGCTGTCGGTGCAGGCCGGGATGGGGATGGACCTCACGATCTTCGCGCGTCCACATCATGGGCGCGTCGTCGATCATGGGCTCGATCAACATCATCACGACGATCCTCAACATGCGCGCGCCCGGCATGACGCTGATGAAGATGCCGATGTTCGTCTGGACGTGGCTCATCACCGCGTACCTGCTGATCGCCGTCATGCCGGTGCTCGCGGGCTCGGTGACGATGCTGCTGACCGACCGCCACTTCGGCACGTCGTTCTTCAACGCGGCCGGCGGCGGCGACCCGGTGCTGTTCCAGCACGTGTTCTGGTTCTTCGGTCACCCCGAGGTGTACATCATGATCCTGCCGTCGTTCGGGATCATCTCGGAGATCATCCCGACGTTCGCGCGGAAGCCCCTGTTCGGCTACGCGTCGATGGTCTACGCGGTCGCGAGCATCGCGATCCTGTCGTTCATCGTCTGGGCGCACCACATGTTCACGGTCGGCCTGCCGGCCGCCGGCCTGCTGTTCTTCATGTACGCGACGATGCTGATCGCCGTGCCCACGGGCGTGAAGGTGTTCAACTGGCTCGCGACGATGTGGCGCGGCTCGATGACGTTCGAGACGCCGATGCTGTTCGCCGTCGGCTTCATCTTCCTGTTCACGATGGGCGGCTTCACGGGTCTCGTGCTGGCGATCACGCCGGTGGACATCCAGCTGCAGGACACGTACTACGTCGTCGCGCACTTCCACTACGTGCTCGTCGCGGGGTCGCTCTTCGCCTTCTTCGGCGGTGCCTACTACTGGCTGCCCAAGTGGACCGGCACGATGTACAACGAGACGCTCGGCAAGTGGCATTTCTGGATGTCGATGATCTTCTTCAACATCACGTTCTTCCCGATGCACTTCCTGGGCCTCGCGGGCATGCCGCGGCGCATCCCCGACTATGCGCAGCAGTTCGCCGACTGGAACATGGTCGCGTCGATCGGCGCGTTCGGCTTCGGGCTGTCGCAGCTCATCTTCGTGCTCGCGCTGATCAAGTGCATCCAGGGCGACGGCGCGAAGGCGCCGGCCAAGCCGTGGGAAGGCGCCGACACGCTCGAGTGGACGGTGCCGTCGCCGGCGCCGTACCACACGTTCGAGACGCCGCCGGTCGTCAAGTAACGCGCCCGGGACAGCATGTCGACCACGCCCGCACCGCAGCCCGCGCAGGATCCCCGCACGCGGCGCGCCAACGTGCGCACCGCGCTGGTGCTGCTGTCGATCGCCGTCGTGTTCTTCTTCGGCATCGTGTTCGCCAAGTACATGGGCGAGGGCTCGACCGGCATGACGGTGCTGGGCGGCGGCGTGCTGCTGTTCCTGCTGGTCGCGATCGGCCGCAACATCCTCCGGAAGTGAGCCTGTGAACCACGAGCTTGCCGCGGATCCGGTGCCGCTGCGCGAAGCGCAGCGGCGATCCAATGTCGCGATGCTGCGCAAGCTCGCGGTCGTGGTCGTCGGCATGTTCGCGTTCGGCTACGCGCTGGTGCCGTTCTACGAGAAGATCTGCGAGGTGACCGGCCTGCGCAACATCGCGCAGGCCGACGTCGTCGCGAACACGCAGGTGGTCGCCGCGCGCCTCGTGCGCATCGAGCTCGACTCGAACCTCCACAACATGCCCTGGACGTTCCGGCCGCTGGAGACGATCGTCAACGTGCACCCGGGCGAGGTGCGCCAGGTCGTCTACGAGGTCCGGAACACCACCGACCGCGCGATCACCGGGCAGGCGGTGCCGAGCTACGGCCCGCAGCATGCCGCGCAGTATTTCCAGAAGCTCGAATGCTTCTGCTTCGCGAAGCAGACGCTGCAGCCGGGCGAGGTGCGCCAGATGCCGGTGGTCTTCGTCGTCGACCCCAAGGCGCCGGAAGACCTGGCCACGATCACGCTGTCCTATACGTTCTTCGAGGTCGAAGGCGGGGGCGACGGAAAACGTCTTGTGGAAAACGGGCCGGCGCAGCCGGCGCGACTTTGAATTGTTTCGGGGTGAGGAGTAATCCATGAGTGCAGCCACCGACGGCGTGAAGCCGTACTATTTCGTCCCGCAGCCGTCGCACTGGCCGATCACGGGCTCGCTCGCGCTGCTGCTGATGGGCTCGGGCGCGGCGTTCTGGTTCAACCACTACCCGGCGGGGCCGTGGATGACGGGCATCGGCTTCGCGATCCTCGTCTACATGCTGTTCGGCTGGTTCGGCACGGTGATCGGCGAGTCCCAGGACCGGCTTTACAACGCCAAGGTCGACCTGTCGTTCCGCTGGAGCATGAGCTGGTTCATCTTCTCGGAAGTGATGTTCTTCGCGGCGTTCTTCGGTGCGCTGTTCTACATTCGCAACCTGTCGGTGCCCGATCTGGGCAGCCTGGGCGCGAAGCTCATCTGGCCGGACTACGCGGCCCAGTGGCCCACCAACGGACCGTACGAGAAGAGCCAGTTCACGCCGATGGGCGCGATCGGCATTCCGCTGATCAACACGATCATCCTGCTGACGTCCGGCGTCACGCTGACGATCGCGCACCACGCGCTCAAGGCGGGCCACCGCGGCCAGCTCACGCTCTGGCTGTTCCTGACCATCGTGCTGGGTTTCACGTTCGTCGGCTTCCAGGCGTACGAGTATCACCACGCGTACTCGGAAATGAACCTCAAGCTCTCGACCGGCGTCTACGGCTCGACGTTCTACATGCTGACCGGCTTCCACGGCCTGCACGTGACGATCGGCGCGACGATGCTGCTCGTGATGCTGTTCCGCGTGATGAAGGGTCACTTCGACGCCGAGCACCACTTCGCGTTCGAGGCCACCGCGTGGTACTGGCACTTCGTCGACGTGGTCTGGCTGCTGCTGTTCGTGCTCGTGTACTGGCTGGTCTAGGGAACGTCCGCAAAGGGCGTCCGTCGACAGGGCCTTCGCGGAGCCTCCCTGGCGCGCCTTCCGTCCGGGAGGGGGCCGCATGCAGGCCCCACCGGATGCGGCGTCGGGCCGACGCAGTGCTACCGCACGCCGCCGGCGCCGATCCAGCCCATCCAGTAGCTCCACAGCAGGAACAGGATGAGGCTCACCGAGAGGCCGACGCGCAGCGTCAGCATCCATACGACGCGCTTGCCGCGTCCGGCGTCGCGATAGAGGAACACGAGGGCGGCGAACAGCGCGACGATGATCGCGATCAGGATCGCGACGACGACGATCTTCATGACGTCGGAGTTTCCATGACGGGCAGTGTAAAGAAAATGTCCCACCCGTGCTTGCCGCGCTGATGGACACGGACCGCGCGCCGGTGCGTGCCCCGTCGCGCCCTGCGATCGTGCCGACGATCGCCGCCGTCGCCGCCATCGCGCTGTTCATCGCCGCCGGCAACTGGCAGCGCGGCCGCATGCAGCAGAAGCAGGACCTCGGCGCGCAGGTCGCGGCCGCCGAAGCGCTGCCGCCGGTGGCCTTCCCGCGCACCGACGACTGGACGCCCTGGCGATACCGCAGCGTCACCGCCGCCGGTACGTTCGATGCCGCGCGCCAGATCCTCGTCGACAACAAGGTGCACGCGGGCCGCGCGGGCTTCGAGGTGGTGACGCCGCTCGTGCTCGCCGACGGGCGCACCGTCCTCGTCAACCGCGGCTGGGTCGCGGGCGGTGCGACGCGGGACCGGTTGCCCGACGTGCCGCCGCCGTCCGGAACGGTCGAGGTGCGCGGACGGGTCAACGTGCCGCCCGCCGCGTATCTCGAACTCGCACCCGGCGCGACCGCCGGCCGCGTCTGGCAGAACCTCGACCTCAGGCGCTTCGCGGATGCGACCGGCGTCGCCGTGTTGCCCGTCGTCATCGAACAGACGGCACCGGCGGCTGCGACGGACCTGCTCGCGCGCGACTGGACGCCGCCCGACTTCGGCGTCGACAAGCATCGGATGTACATGCTCCAGTGGTATGCGTTCGCCGCGACCACGGCGGGCCTGTGGCTCTATTACTCGTTCCGGCGACGGCGATGAGCGCGCCGACCCCGCCGACGCCGGCCGAGGGCATGACCCGACGCAACCGGCGCACGCTGCTGCTGGTGGCGCTCGTGACCATCGCGCCGGTCATCGCGTCGTATGCGGCCTATTACCTCTATCCGCGCGAGAAGCAGGCGAACTACGGCGAACTGCTGCCGACGCGGCCCGCCGCGGACGTGAACGGCACCACGCTGGACGGTGTGCCGTTCCGGCTTTCGTCGCTGCGCGGGAAGTGGGTGCTGGCCGTCGCCGCGCCGGGCGCCTGCGATCGCTCGTGCGTGCAGGCGCTCTACGCGTCGCGCCAGGCGCGGACGATCCAGGGCCGCGAGATGGACCGCATCGTCCGCGTGCTGTTCGTCGACGACGACGCGACGCCGGCCGCCGCGCTGGTCACCGAGCACCCGGACCTTGTCGTCGCGCGCACGGCCCCTGGCGTGCTCGCCGACTGGCCCGCAGGCGCGCAGCCGATCTACCTGCTCGACCCGCTCGGCAACCTCGTGCTGGCCTGGCCGCGCGACCCCGACATCAAGGCGGCGGCGAAGGACATCGGACGATTGCTCAAGGCCTCGCGCATCGGCTAGGTCGGCCCCCCGACTGCGTGTAAAATCGCGGACTGTCTTCGCTTCGCCCAACTTCCCCATTTCCCCACGATGACCGCCCTAGCCCTCGCCGAAAGCCGCTTCCGGCAATTCCTGGCGCTGACCAAGCCGCGCGTCGTGTCGCTCATCGTGTTCTGCGCGGTGATCGGAATGTTCCTCGCGGTCCCCGGGTTGCCGCCCGCCGGCATCGTGTTCATGGCCACGATCGGCATCGCGCTCGTCGCGGGTGCCGCCGCGGCCATCAATTGCCTGGTCGAGCAGAAGATCGACGCGATCATGCTGCGCACGCGCGCACGGCCGCTGCCGCGCGGCGAACTGACGTCGCTGCAGACGCTGCTGTTCGCGGGAATCGTCGGCGGCATCGGGCTGTGGATCCTGTATCGCTACGTCAATCCGCTGACGATGTGGCTGACGCTCGCCACGTTCGTCGGCTACGCGGTGATCTACACGGTGCTCCTGAAGCCCGCGACGCCGCAGAACATCGTGATCGGCGGCGCGTCGGGCGCGATGCCGCCGGTGCTCGGCTGGGCGGCCGTGGCCAACGACGTCGCGCCCGAGGCGCTGCTCCTGTTCCTCATCATCTTCGTCTGGACGCCGCCGCACTTCTGGTCGCTCGCGCTGTACCGGACGCAGGACTACGCGCGGGCGGGGCTGCCGATGCTGCCCGTCACGCACGGGCCCGCCTACACGCGGCTCATGATCGTGCTCTACACGGTCGCGCTCGTCGCGGTCACGCTGCTGCCGTACTCGATCCGCATGAGCGGACCGCTCTATCTCGTCGCCGCGCTGCTGCTGGGCGCCGTGTTCCTGGGGTACGCGGTCTGGCTCTACTTCCGGTACAGCGACGAACTCGCGCGCGCGACGTTCCGCTACTCGATCGCCTATCTTGCCGCGCTGTTCTCGGCGCTGCTGATCGATCACTACTGGCAGTGATGCGCCACGGCGCGCGCCGGCACGACCGCCGCCCTCGGGCGCCTGCAACCGGCAGCGATGCGCCACGGCGCGATGCGGGCTGCCAGCGACTTCGATCGTTCGATCATCGGCAGCGATGCGCCGCCTGGCCGCGCTGGCGTTCACAGCGATCGCGCTCGCGATGCTCGCGGCTTGCAGTCCAGGTCCCGACGCGCCGAAGTTCAAGGCGTCCGACATCACGGGCTCGAGCTTCGGGCGCGACTTCGCGCTGACCGACCACACGGGCAAGCCGCGCACGCTCGCGGACTTCCGCGGCAAGGTGGTCGTGATGTTCTTCGGCTATACGCAGTGTCCCGATGTGTGCCCGACGACGCTCGGCACACTCGCCGAGACGATGAAGAAGCTGGGCCCGGACGCCGACCGCGTGCAGGTGCTGTTCGTCACCGTCGACCCGGAGCGTGACACGCCGGCGCTGCTCGCGCAGTACGTGCCGGCGTTCGACCCGCGGTTCGCCGCGCTGTACGGCGACGCCGCCGCGACCGAGAAAGTGGCGAAGGAGTTCAAGGTCATCTACCAGAAGCAGCCCGGATCCACGCCCGGCACCTACACGGTGGATCACTCGGCCGGCGTGTACGTGTTCGACCCGCAGGGCCGCCTGCGCCTCTACATGAGCCATGGGCAGGGGCCGGACGTGTTCGCGAACGACATCAGGGAACTGCTGCGTACGGCGGGATAGCGGGGGCGCTGCGCGTCCTCGGCCGCTCGGCGCATGCGGCGCGCGCCGGGCAGCAGCGCGGTGCCCGGATCGGTCGCGGTTTGCTTTGATGGTCGGCAGGGACGGGACTTCCATCACGCGCGGCGGACGCGGCTCGGGTGCGCGCGCGGCGCGATCTCCGCCGCCGGCCGCAGCCCCGGAACTCGGAAACTCAGAACTCGATCATCTCGAAATCTTCCTTCCGCGCCCCGCATTCCGGACACGTCCAGTTGGGCGGGACGTCCTCCCAGCGCGTGCCGGGTGCGATGCCCTCGTCGGGCGCGCCCGTGGCCTCGTCGTAGATCCAGCCGCAAATGAGGCACATGTATTTTTTCATCGGATGGGGGCGCGAGGCACTGGAGTAAACTCGCGCAATTGTAGCGTGAGCGCCCGGTCGCGGATTCCGTGAATGGCGAAGCGAGCGACCTTCGCCTCCCTCGGCTCGCGCGAACACCGATCGCTCCACGACTTTCACATTCCCGCCGATGCCCGATAGCGAACCCGGTTTTCCGCCCCTCGTGCTGACGTTCGCAGCGTCGGATCCGTCCGGCGGTGCCGGCATGCAGGCCGACCTGCTGACGCTCGCGAGCATGGGCTGCCATCCGCTGTCCGTGATCACCGCGATCACCGTGCAGGATTCGCTCGGCGTCGAGGGAATCCTGGCGATCGACTCGGACTGGGTCGCCGACCAGGCGCGCTGCCTGCTGGAGGACATGCCCGTCGACGCGTTCAAGATCGGCGTGCTGGGCAGCGTCGAGAACATCGCGGTGATTGCCGAGATCCTTTCCGACTATCCGGACGTGCCGCTGATCCTCGATCCGGTGCTCGCGTCCGGCCGCGGCGACGAGCTCGCCAGCGACGAGATGACGCAGGCGCTGCGCGAACTCCTGCTGCCGCAGACGACGATCGTCACGCCCAACAGCCTCGAGGTCCGCCGGTTGGCCGAGCGCGAGGACGACGAGGAGGTGTCGCTCGCGGCGTGCGCGGCGCGACTGGTGGAAGGCGGCTGCGAGTTCGTGCTGATCACCGGCACGCACGAGAACACGCCGCAGGTCGTCAACACGCTGTACGGCAAGTCGGGCGTGGTGCGCACGGACAACTGGCCGCGCCTGCCGGGGTCCTTCCACGGCTCGGGCTGCACGCTCGCGTCGGCGATCGCCGCCATGCTCGCGAACGGCCTCGAGCTTCCCGAGGCGGTGCGCGAGGCGCAGGAATACACGTGGCAGACGCTGCGCCGTGCCTACCGTCCCGGCATGGGGCAGTTCCTGCCCGATCGCCTGTTCTGGGCCCGCGAGGACGACGATGCGCCGAAGGACGAGCCGGAGACCTCGCCGCGTGCGACCGACGTTCGCGGCACCCACTGACCGCGCCGGTCCAGGGCCTTGGCGCACAACACCCGAATCTGCGGCCTCTATGCGGTGACGCCCGACGACGCCGACACCGGGCGTCTCGTCGCGCGGGTCGAGGCGGCGATGGCGGGCGGCGCCAACGCGATCCAGTACCGGAACAAGACGGCGTCGGCGGAACTGCGGCGCGAACAGGCGGCACGCCTGTCGCGCGTGTGCCAGGGCCGCGGCGTTCTGCTGATCGTCAACGACGACGCGCACCTTGCGCAGCGCGTCGACGCGGCCGGCGTGCACCTGGGCGAGGACGACGGCAACCCGGGTCACGCGCGATCGATCGTCGGCGCCGGCAAGCTGGTTGGCGTCTCCTGCTACAACGACCTCGCGCGCGCGCGGCACATGGTCGCGCAGGGCGCCGACTACATCGCGTTCGGCAGTTTCTTTGCGTCGTCGGTGAAGCCGGACGCGCGGCGCGCGGACCTGGCGCTGCTCGCCCCGGCGAAGCTGCTCGGCGTTCCCATCGTCGCGATCGGCGGCATCACCGCGGACAATGCGCGCGCGCTGGCCGACGCCGGCGCCGACGCGGTCGCCGTGATCTCGGCGGTGTTCGCGCACGAGGATCCGGCCGCCGTCACGCGCGCCGCTGCGGCGATCGCCGCATGTTTCGAAACCCCAACCTGAAGCCACACACCGCCATGAACCGCAACGAAGAGCTCTTCGCACGTGCGCAGCGCACGATCCCCGCCGGCGTCAATTCGCCCGTTCGCGCGTTCCGTTCCGTCGGCGGCACGCCGCGCTTCTTCACGCGCGGGCAGGGTCCGTACGTCTGGGACGCCGACGGGAAGCGCTACATCGACTACGTCGGCTCCTGGGGACCGGCCATCGTCGGCCACGCGCATCCGGACGTGGTGCGCGCCGTGCAGGAAGCGGCGGTGCACGGGCTGTCCTTCGGCGCCCCGACCGAGACCGAGATCGTGATGGCCGAGACGCTCGTCCGCCGCCTGCCGTCGGTCGAGATGGTGCGGCTCGTGTCGTCCGGCACGGAGGCCACGATGTCGGCATTGCGCCTGGCGCGCGGCTACACCGGGCGCTCGAAGATCCTGAAGTTCGAGGGCTGCTACCACGGACACGGCGACAGCCTCCTCGTGAAGGCCGGCTCGGGCGCGCTCACGTTCGGGCAGCCGTCGTCGGCGGGCGTGCCGGCCGCGATCGCCAACGAGACGATCGTCACCCCGTACAACGACCTCGACGCGGCGGCCGCGGCGTTCCGGGCGGAGCCCGACGGCATCGCCGCCGTCATCGTCGAGCCGATCTGCGGCAACATGAATCTCGTGATGCCGAAGGCGGGCTTCCTCGAAGGCCTGCGCGCGCTGTGCGATCGGCATGGCGCCGTGCTGATCTTCGACGAGGTGATGACCGGATTCCGCGTGCATCCGCAGGGCGTACAGGGGCTGATGGGAATCACGCCCGACCTCACCACGCTCGGCAAGGTGATCGGCGGCGGCATGCCTGTCGGCGCGTTCGGCGGCAAGCGCGCGATCATGGAGAAGATCGCGCCGCTGGGTCCCGTGTACCAGGCCGGCACGCTGTCGGGCAACCCGGTCGCGCTTGCGGCGGGACTGGCCACGCTCGCGCTCACCGAGAAGCCGGGGTTCTACGAAGCGCTCGCCGCGTCCACGCGCGCGTTCACCGAAGGTCTCGCGGCGGCGGCCGGTCGCGCGGGCGTCGCGTTCTGCGCGCAGTCCGTCGGCGGCATGTTCGGCCTCTACTTCGCCGCCGCCGTTCCGGACTCCTACGACACGGTGATGGCCACCGACAAAGAGCGCTTCAACCGGTTCTTCCACGCGATGCTCGATGCCGGCATCTATCTGGCCCCCTCGGCGTACGAGGCCGGGTTCGTGTCAGCTACGCATACGCCCGAGGACCTCGCCACGACGATCCGCGCGGCCGAAGGCGCGTTCGCCGCGTAACGCACCTCGCGTTGCGCATGACTCATCGCCGCTCGCGCTCGTGCGGGGGCAGGGCCACATCACGCTCGGCGACGGCTGACGTGGGATGGACCGGCGGTGCGGTCCTCCTCGACCCCTGTCGCTGTTGCCCGACGTGTTTCCTACGCAACCATTTGCGGCCCTCCCTGTCTGATCAGGCGTTCGCCACGGTGCCAACGCATGTGCCCGCATGTTATGATGCAGGCGTTTTTCCTTTTAATTTCAAAACCTTCCACGCGTGGACGCACTCGGACGCAAACGCATCGGCGAGATCCTGATCGAACGCGGCAAGCTTGACGCGCCGACGCTCGAACGCGCACTGCGGCTCCAGCAGGAGTCCGGCGAACGGCTGGGCGCGCTGCTCGTCACGCTCGGGGTCGTCGCGCAGCGCGACGTCGCGGAGGCGCTGGCGGTGCAGCTCGACCTGCCGATGGTCGAGGCCGGGCGCTATCCGGAGTTCCCGATCCTCGAGGAAATGGTCAGCACGCGGTTCCTGCGCGAGGCGCGCGCGTTGCCGTTGTCGGAGGACGATGCCGAAGTCGTGCTCGCAATGGCCGACCCGACCGATGCCTACGCGATCGACGCGTTCCGCATGGTCACCGGGCGCACGGTGCGGCCGATGGTCGCGATTCCCACCGAGCTCGAGGCGGCGCTGGAGCGGCTCTACGGCACGGGCAAGTCCGCGCAGAGCCAGGTGATCGGCGACGTCGAGACGCGCGTCGATGACCTCGCGTTCGACGCCGACGTGCAGCAGCTGAAGGATCTGGCGTCGGAGGCGCCGGTCATCCGCCTCGTGAGCCTCGTGATCACCAACGCGCTCGACATGCGCGCGTCCGACATCCACGTCGAGCCGTTCGAGAACCGGCTCGCGGTCCGCTACCGCGTCGACGGCGTGCTGCACGACGTCGAGTCGCCGCCCAAGCGCCTCGCCGCCGCGGTGATCTCGCGCATCAAGATCATGGCCAACCTCGACATCGCCGAGCGCCGCCTGCCGCAGGACGGCCGCATCCGCCTGCGGGTGCAGGGCAAGGAGATCGACCTCCGCGTGTCGACGGTGCCCACGATGCACGGCGAGTCGGTCGTGATGCGGATTCTCGACAAGGGCGGCGTCGCGCTCGACTTCAACAAGCTCGGCTTCGCCGAGGACACGCTGAAGGCGTTCATCGAGGTCCTGATGCAGCCGCACGGCATCCTGCTCGTGACCGGTCCGACCGGCTCCGGCAAGACGACGACGCTCTACACCGCGCTCGACCGGCTCAACCAGCCCGACGTGAAGATCCTGACGGTCGAGGACCCGGTCGAATACCAGATGGTCGGCATCAACCAGATCCAGGTGAAGCCGCAGATCGACCTCACGTTCGCCAACGCGCTGCGCTCGATCGTGCGGCAGGACCCGGACGTCATCATGATCGGCGAGATCCGCGACCTCGAGACCGCGCAGATCGCGGTGCAGTCCGCGCTGACCGGCCACATGGTGCTGTCGACGCTCCACACGAACGACGCGGCGTCGACCGTGAATCGCCTGCTGGACATGGGCGTGGACGACTACCTGCTCACCTCCACCGTCGTCGGCATCCTGGCCCAGCGGCTCGTGCGCAAGCTCTGTCCGCACTGCAAGGAGTCGTACACGGCGCTGCCCGAGATGGTCGAGCAGCTGGGCTTGGCCAAGTTCACCGACGGCGGCGACGTCACGCTCTTCCACGCCAAGGGCTGCAACCAGTGCAGCAACACCGGCTACATGGGCCGCTTCTGCATTCTGGAGATGCTGCCCATGACGGATCCGCTGCGCACGCTGATCATGAAGCATGCGAACTCGAGCGAGTTGAAGGCCGAGGCGCAGCGCGAGGGCATGGTGTCGATGTACGAGGACGGCATGCGCAAGGCGCTCGCCGGCCAGACGACGTTCGAGGAAGTGCTTCGCGTGACCCGCGAGAGCTAGAAGAGAGCCGCCGGTCCGCCGATGCCCGTCTATCGCTACCGTGCCGTGAATCCGGCGGGCGAGCTCGCCGTCGGCGAGCTCGACGCCGCGAACGAAGGCGAGATCGTCGGTCGCCTGCGCGACCAGGGCCTGATGCCGATGCAGATTGCGCACGCGTCGGGCGCGCCTGCCGGCACGGGTGCGCCGCGCGCGGAGCGCGGCCGGCGGCGCAGCATGTTCGAGCCGAAGACCGTCACGCGCGATCACCTGCTGGGTCTGACGCGCGAACTCGCGACGCTGCTCCGCGCGGGACTCCCGCTCGACCGCGCGCTCGAGATCCTGATCGGACTGTCGCCGGCGCCGGTCGTCGCGACGCTGCTGCAGGGCGTGCGCGACGACGTCCGCGGCGGCAAGGCGCTGTCGCAGGCGCTCGACGCTCGCCGCGAGGTGTTCTCGCGCTTCTACGTGAACATCGTGCGCGCGGGCGAGGCGGGCGGCGCGCTCGGCGTCGTGCTCCAGCGCCTGGCCGACACGATGGAGCGCAACAAGGAACTGCGCGAGTCCGTGAAGTCGGCGCTGATCTACCCGGTGATCCTCGTCGGCGTTGCCGTCGTGTCGGTCGCGCTGCTGCTCGTGTGGGTGGTGCCGCAGTTCGAGACGACGTTCGCGCAGGCCGGCCGCGCGCTGCCGCTGCCCACGCTCGTCGTCGTCGCCGTCGGCAAGTTCACGCGCGCGTGGTGGTGGGCGCTCGCGGGCGCGATCTTCGTCGGTGTCTTCTGGTTCCGCCGGCGGGGCGGGAAGCCCGACGTGCGGCGCGCGCGCGACCGGCGCATGCTCGGCCTGCCGCTGCTGGGCGACCTCATCGCGAAGGTCGAGACCGCCCGGTTCGGCCGCACGCTCGCGACGCTGCTCGGCAATGGCGTGACGCTGCTCGCCGGGCTCGCGATCGTCAAGGAGACGATGGGCAACACGGTGATGGCCGACGCGCTCGACGGCGTCATCGCGAAGCTGCGCGAGGGCAAGGGCTTCGGCCGGCCGCTCGCCGAAACGGGCCTGTACCCGAAGCTCGCGTCGCAGATGATCCTGGTCGGCGAGGAATCCGGGCGCCTGGAGGAAATGCTGGCGCGGGTGGCCGACGTCTACGACCGCGAAGTGCAGCTTGCGATCAAGCGCTTCCTGGCGGTGCTGGAGCCGGCGCTGATCCTGGGTCTGGCCGTGATGATCGGCGGCATCGTGTTCTCCATTCTGCTCGGCGTGATGGGAATGAGCGAACTCGTGGTGTGATCAGGCGTCATAGGGAATGGCGCCCGTGCCGGACGGGCGGTGACAGGTACGGCAACGACAGGTCCGGCGAAGTCAGGACAACGAGGAACACATGAATCACAGGCATGGAAAGCGCCGCGCGCAGCGCGGCATGACGCTGATCGAGATCCTGGTCGTGCTGGTGCTGATCGGGATCGTGATGGGCATCGTCGGCGGGAACTTCCTGGGCAAGGGCGAGAAGGCGAAGAGCGACGCGGCCAAGATCGAGATCAGCCAGATCGCGCAGACGCTCGACCTCTACAAGCTCGAGATCGGCCGCTACCCGACCACGCAGGAAGGCCTGCAGGCCCTCATCACCGCGCCGTCCGGCGTCTCCAACTGGAACGGACCCTACTGGAAGAACGGCACGATCCCGAAGGATCCCTGGGGCAACGAGTACAAGTACTCGGCGCCGGGTGCCAAGGGCGCGTTCGACATCGTCTCGTACGGTGCGGACGCGAAGGAAGGCGGCGATGGGCCGAACAAGGACGTCACGAACTGATGCACGTCCGCGTGGCACGGCGTGGGCGGCCTTGCCGCCCGGGCCATGCCTCGCCGACGCAGGCAGTCGGCGCGCAAGGCTTCGGGACGGCCGGGCGCCTTTCGTGCGACAACGCCAGGATGCGAGCCGCGGCCTCCCCGGAGTGACGTGCCGGCACGCGCCCCCGCGCGTCGGCCGCCCGCCACTTCGCGCGGACGCGCGCTGCGCGCCTGGGCTTTGCCCCGCTCGCAATGGCGACCCATTGGCGCCCTCCGCGCGCCGTTCGGTCGCTCGCGCTGGCGTATCGACGGGCTGCGTTGGACGCCTTCGCGGGTCGGCGGGCGTGTCGCTGCTCGAGTTGCTCATCGTGCTGATGGTCATCGCGCTCGTCTCCGCCGTCGTGATCCCGACCCTCGGCAGCGGCGTCTCGAACACCGAACTGCGCGGTGCCGCACGCCAGCTGGCCGCGGGACTGCGGCTCGCGCGGAGCGAAGCGGTCTCGCAGCGGCGCGAGACGTTCCTCGTGCTCGACGTCGCCGGCCGCCGGTTCAAGGTCGACCGCGATCCCGCCGAACACGCGCTGCCGCGCGACGTGGAACTGAAGCTCTTCACCGCGCAGAAGGATCTCGTCGACGAGAAAGTCGGCTCGATCCGCTTCTTTCCCGACGGCGGCAGCAACGGCGGCCGGATCACCGTCGGTTCCGGCGACCGCAAGTACGAAGTCGACGTCGACTGGCTGACCGGTCGCGTCGCGATCCTCGATTGATGCACGACGTCCGCGCCTCTCGCCGGCAGGTCCGCCGCGCGCGCGAATCCGCGCGGCGCGCGCGGCTTTTCGCTCATCGAGGTGCTCGTCGCGTTCGTGATCATCGCGCTCGTCGTCACCGCGCTGTTCCGCTCGTTTTCCGCGTCGCTCGCCAATGCGTCCGCCGCGGAGGAGTACAGCCGCGCGTTGCTCGTCGCCGAGTCGGAGCTCGAGATGGCGGCGGCCGCGCAGCCGCTGAAGGAGGCGACGGAGCGCGGCACCGACCCGTCGGGTCGCGTGCAGTGGGAAACGCGCGTGGTCGCGCACGACGTGGCCGACGTGGACCCCGAACTGGCGAAGGCATCGGAAACGCTTGCGATGCGGCTCTATCGAGTGTCGGTCGACGTGAGCTTCGCGGGCGGCGACGGTCGCGTGCGCAAGCTCTCGCTTGCGACGGTCAGGCTGGGACCGAGGAACCCCGGGTGATGCGCGACGATCGACGACTCCCGGTGCCGGGCCTGCGCCGCCGTGGCGCGATGATGCCGGCGCGCAGCGCGGCGGGGTTCACGCTGATCGAACTGCTGATCGCGTTGACGCTCTTCGCGCTGATGGCCGCCGTGCTGTTCGGATCGTTGCGGCTCGCCGGTCGCAGCACCGACGCGGGCGACGCAAAGGCGGAGGCCACGTCCTCGATGCGCCTCACCGGCGATTTCCTGCGCGCGCAACTCGGAGCGCAGCATCCGCAGCGGATGCGCAAGGTGCAGGAATTTCCGCTGCTCTTCGGCGGCGGGCGCGACGACGTTCGCTTCACGGCGCCGCTGCCGGGGCGCGTGGGCCTGGGTGGCATGTGGTACTACCGGCTGGCCGTGGGGCCCGTGCCCGGCAAGAAGGAAACGGGACTGGTGCTCGAGCGCATGATCCCGGACCTCGATGCGCTCGCGATGCCGGAGTTCACGGAACCCGAACGCTCGGTGCTCGCCGACGACATCAAGGAAGTGGAGTTCTCCTATCTGGGCCGCGACCACGGCGCGTCGTACGACGTCGCGCCGACGTGGCGCAGCCGGTGGGACGATTCGCAGCTGCTGCCGATCCTCATCCGCGTCGAAGTGAAGCCGCGCGAAGGGCCGCCGTGGCCGCCGCTGGTCGTGGCGCCGCATGCGGCGCCCGAGGCCGGCTGCCGTGCGTGGGACACCGTGCGCACCCAGTGCGTGGGCATATGACCTGCGCGCCGGCTGCCGCGCCATCGCGGAACGCCGCGCGCCGCGCAGCGCGGCGTCGCGCTCATCATCGCGCTGTGGCTCACGATCATGCTGACGGTGATCGCGGGCGGGTTCGCGTTCGCGATGCGCAGCGAGGCGCTCTCCGCGCGCAACTCGCTGTCGCTCGCGCAGGCGCGCGCGGCGGCCGACGGCGCGATCGAGCGGATGGCGTTCGAACTCTCCCGCCCGCGCTATCCGAGCGCGTGGGCGAGCGACGGCCAGCCGCGGATGTGGCGCGACGGCGACGCCGAGATTCTCGCGACCGCCGTCGACGAGTCCGCGAAGATCGACATCAACGCCGCGCCCGAGCCGCTGCTGAAGGGACTGCTCGAGCGTGTCGGCGGCGCCGACGCGGAAACGATCTCGCGGCTCGTCGACGCGATCGCCGACTGGCGCGACCCCGACGAGACGCGCCGCCCCAACGGCGCGGAAGAGCCCGACTACCGCGCGGCCGGGCTGAAGCAGAAGCCCGCGAACATGCCGTTCGAGACGGTGAGCGAACTCTCGCGCGTGCTGGGCATGACGCCCGCGCTGTACGCGCGCATCGCCGACAGCCTGACCGTGCATTCGCGCCAGCCCGGGATCAACGCGATGACCGCGTCGCGCGACGTGCTCCTCGCGCTGCCGAATGCCACGCCCGAGCTGGTCGACGCCTACCTGCAGCAGCGGACCGACGCGCAGGCGGCGAAACTGCCGGTCCCGCCGTTCCCGCCCGCGTCCGGTTTCGCGGCCGGTGCGGTTCCGGTCTGGCGCATCCACGCGCAGGCTCGGGTCCCGGATGGTGTAACCTTCGCCCGCGACGCGGTCGTGCGGCCTTCGGGCGACGCCCGCCGCCCGCTGCTCACGCTGTCGTGGCAGGATGGGACCACGGTGGCCGCGCCCACCGCCTTCGCGCCCGCCGCTACCGCTGCCCCCGCCGATCAACGCGACCGCAAATCCGCCGATGGCCGAACGTGACCTCCTGATGTCCGCGTTGCCTGCGCGCCTGCACGAGCTCGCGCGGCGCACCGGCTTGTCCGGCTTCTGGCAATGGTGGACGCGGGAGCTCAACGTGCTCGTGCCCGCGGCACCGCGTGCCGCCCTCGAGCGGCGGCGCATGCGGCCCGTGCTCGTGTTCGAGGGGGACCATGCGACGCTGTGGCGTCCCGTGCTGGAGGCGCGGCCGCGCGCAGATGACGCGGGCGGCGCAGATTCCGCTGGCGGGCGATGCGGCGGAGGCGACCGTCGCGGGCCGCGCCGCGCTCGCGGGACTGGCGAAGATGGTCTACGGCGGGCCGGCGGGACGCGGCCGCGTGGTCGTCAGCGTTCCGGCGGGCGACGTGCTGCGCAAGCGCATCGCGCTGCCGGCGGCGGTCGAGGAAGGTTTCAAGCAGGCGCTCGCCTACGACCTCGACCGGCACACGCCGTTTCGGCCCGACGAGCTCTATTTCGACGCCACCATCGTCGATCGCGATGCGGCGCGCGGCACGATCACCGTCGACCTGGCGGCCGTGCGCCGCGCCGTCGTGGATCCGGCGTTGCGGCACGTGGCCGCGTGGGGCGGCGAAGTCGCCGCGGTCGTCCCGGAGCCGCCGGAACTCGCCGCGACGTCCCGGCTCAACCTGCTGCCGGCGGAGCTGCGTACGGTCAGGAGCATCTGGACCCGCTGGCAGTTCTGGCTGCCGCTGGCGCTCCTGTTCGTGCTGGCCATCGCCGCGGTCGCGATCCCGCTGTGGCAGAAGCGCGAGTACGCGAAGGAACTGCGCGAGCTCGCCGACCAGGCGCGGGCGCGCGCCGCGGTATCCGAGACGCTGCGGTCCGAGCTCGACAGCCGCGTGGCCGACTACAACACCGCGATCGAGCGCAAGTTCGCGTTCCCGAGCGCGCTCGCCGTCGTCGACGCGATCAGCAAGGTGATGCCCGACGACACGTGGCTCACGCAGTTCGATCTCAAGACCATCGCGAAGGGCAAGGAGACGCAGCGCGAATTCCTCGTCCGCGGCGAGACCGCCAACGCCGGCCGCCTCGTGCAACTGCTCGAGGAGTCGCCGCTGTTCACGCAGGCCGCGCAGCGCGGCCCCGACGACGAAGATCCAGCCCGGGCCGGGCGAGATCTTCGACCTGGGCGCGCAACTGAAGCCGCAAACGCTGCCCGAGCGCCTGGCGCTCGTGGTGACGCAGAAGCCCGCGGACGCCGCGGCACCCGCGGGTGCCGCGGATCCGAACGCGCCGGCGGCGGGAATGCCGGCAGCTGCGAGTCCGCCGGAGGCGCCTGCGGCGGTGCCGCCTGCCGCAATGCCGGCCGCCGCGCCCGCCCCGGCGTCCGCCACCCCCGCGCCCGTCCCGGCGGCGACGCCGTCGTCCGCCCCGGCCGGGCCGCCGCCCGGCGCCGCACGTCCGCGCGCCGAGGGCGCGTCGCCGATGCCGGCCATGCCCGCGTCGCCGGCCGACGCCGGCAAGGGCGCCGGCGGCAACGGAAAGAAGTCATGACGCCCGCCTTCGCCGCCCGCATGACGGGCAAGCAGCAGCAGACGACCGCGGTCGCGATCCTGTTCGCGATCGTGGCCCTGGTGCTGGCGATCGTGCTGGGTCCGATCATCGTGCTGCACCGCCACTACGACACCGCGATCGACGACCTCACCGACCGCCTCGAGCGCTACCGCCGGGTCGCGGCGCAGGCGCCCGAACTGCGCCGCGCGCTCGATCTCGTCAAGGAAAAGGACGGCCGCCGGTTCTTCCTCAAGAACACCGCGCCGAACCTGGCGAGCGCCGAACTGTCCGATCTCGTGCGCGCGGCGATCGAGAACAACGGCGGGCGCATCACGACGAGCCAGAATCCCGCGACGCGCGAGGAAGGTCGCTTCCGGCAGCTCACCGTCACCATCCAGTTCTTCGCGACCACGCCGGCGCTCTCGCGCATCCTGCAGGCGCTCGACACGCAGGTGCCCTATCTCGTCGTCGAGAACATGACGATCCGCCCGCTGAACGCATTCCGCGGCTTCAAGCCGGGGCCGGGGCAGGAACCCGAGAACAACGTGCAGCTCGACGTGTCCGCGCTGGCGTATCCGGAAGTCGCGCGGCCCCCGGGCGCCACGCCGGCGCCTGCGTCAGCGCCGAAGTGAACGGAGGAGCGATGAAGAATCTCCCATCGACGATGCGTGGCGGCCTCTACTGGGCCGTGCCGTTCGGCCTGCTGGCGCTGCTGATCCTCTGGCAGACCGACTGGGGCCGCGCGTTCTTCCGGGTGCCGCCGGCGGAGTCATCCGTCGCGCCGCAACCGCTGACGCTGGCGTTGTTGCCCGAGTACCAGCCGGCGGTGACGCCCGATGCGAACCGCGACGTCGTCGAGCGCACGCTGTTCAATCCGACGCGCCGCCCGGCGCCGCCCGCCGTGGTCGAGACCGCGAAGCCCCGGATGCAGCGCGGCCAGTTCACGCTCGCCGGCACGCTGCTCGTGAACGGCAAGTCGCTGGCGCTGCTGCGGGAGACGGCCGGCGGCAAGTCGCGCAGCGTCAAGCAGGGCGACAGCATCAACGGACTCCTGGTGGCCGAAGTGCAGCCCAACCGCGTCAAGCTGGCGCTCGGGGACGAGAGCGAGGAACTGTCGCTCAAGATCGCCACCGGACCCCGAACCACGGTCCAGCCGGTCGTCCCGGGTGCGCCGGGCGGTCCCGGCACCACCGGCGCGCCGGGTGCGCCGGTCGCCGCTGGCCAGGGCGCGAGCGCGCAGGTGCGCGACGTCGCCGAGGTGCTCGCCGAGCGCCGGCGCGCCGCGCGCGCGGCCGAGGCCGCTGCCGCCGGGTTGCCGCCAGGCGCGCCGATCCCCACGAACAGCGCGATGCCCGCGCCCGTCACCGGCAACAGCCCGCCCCCGCCCCCCACCGTCAACCCCAACGCCGGTGATCCGCAATGGCAGGGCGTCTACCAGCGCTACCAGCAGCCGCGGCGATGACCCCGCGGCGCCTCCGGCTTGCGATAATCGCCGGTGGCGACGCCTTCGGCATGCGTCCAGATGAAGCGATCCCAACGTGCAGACAATGACCCATAAGCCGCTCCGACCCACCCTTCGCGTGATGCTCGCGTGCGTGCTGCCGCTGGTCGCGGCTGCCTGCCAGGCGCCTGCGCCGATCCCGGCACCGATGCCGAAGGAAATCCTCGCCCCCGGCTCGTCGCCGCTGTCGCCGGCGCTGACCGAGGCCACCGGTCGCGCGCAGGCGGGTCCTCCGACGCGGAGGAGAAGATGCAGGCGCACCTGTACAAGGGCACCGGCGTGCTGGTCCGGGGCCTGCAGCCGGGCGGGGGCCTGCCGCCTGCGCCGCCGGTCCAGGCGCAGGGCGACCTGCGTCGTGCTCAACTACGAAGGCGCCGACCTGCGCGAGGTCGTGCGCACGATCCTCTCGGAGATCCTGGGCGAGAACTACACGATCGACCCCGCCGTCGGCGGGACGGTCACGCTGCGCACTTCATCGGGCATCCGCCGCGACGCGCTGCCCGCCACGCTCGAGACGCTGCTGCGACAGAACGGCGCGACGATGGTCAAGAGCGGCGGCCTCTACATGGTCGTGCCGCAGGCGGCGGCGGTGCGCGGCAACCTGACGCCCCAGCTCGGCAACTCCAACGCGCGCGCTGCCGGCGGGCTTCTCGGTCCAGATCGTGCCGCTGCGCTACGTCGGCGTGCGCGAGATGCTGCGGATCCTCGAGCCGTTCGCGAAGGACGCGCAGGCGGTGCGCCCGGACGAGCTGCGCAACATGCTGGTCCTGTCGGGGACGGAGCGCGAGCTTCGCCACCTGATGGACACGATCGACATGTTCGACATCGACTGGATGGCCGGCATGTCCGCCGGCGTGTTCACGCTCAAGAACTCCGACGTCAAGCAGGTGATGACGGAGCTCGAGAAGATCGTCGGCGACCGCAACGCGAGCCCGATCACCGGCATCCTGAAGATCGTGCCGATCGAGCGGATGAACGCGCTGCTGGTCGTCACGCCGCAGCCCGCGTACCTCGAGGAGGTGAAGCGGTGGATCGAGCGGCTCGACCGCAGCAGCGATACCGGTGGCGGCCTGCAGTTCTACGTCTACAACCTGCAGAACACGCGGGCCGAGCGGTTGGCGCCGCTGCTCCAGCAGGCGTTCACGGGCCGCGTGACGCAGCCGACCAGCGCCGCCGCGCCGACGCTCGCACCGGGCACGCCGGCCGGCACCATCGTCAACCCGCCGCAGTTCTCGGCGCAGCCGGCGGTGCCGGTCGCGAACCCGGGCGTGCCGGCGGCCGCCGTGAACCAGGTGCAGGGCGCCGCGGGCGCGCAGGGCAGCGGCATCGTGCGCAACCTGCAGGTCGTCGCCGACAAGGACAACAACACGCTCCTCATCATCGCCACACCCGCCGAATACTCGGTCATCGAGGCCGCGCTGAAGAAGCTCGACGTGCCGCAGCGGCAGGTGATCATCGACGTGACGATCGCCGAGGTCACGCTGAGCGACGAGCTCAAGTTCGGCGTGGAATGGCTGTTCAAGGGCGGCGCGCCGTCCGGGCGCGGTTCGGGCGGGCTCCTGACCGGCAGCATCGTCACCCAGAACCTGTACCCGTCGACGTCGACGTTGCCGTCCGCCACGGACAACCCGGCGGCGGCGCTGGCCAAGGGCTTCACGTACATCATCAACAACTCGAACTTCCCGGGCGGCATCCAGGCGGCGCTGCGGCTGCTCGACTCCTACGGCAGCACCAAGGTGGTCGCCAACCCGCACGTCGCGGCCGCGGACAACCAGAAGGCCACGATCAAGTCCGGCAACCGGATCCCGATCAACCAGCAGACGCTCGTCGGCGGCACCACCAACGCCGTCACCACGACGTCGCAGTACATCGACACCGGCGTGCTGCTGCAGGTGACGCCGCACATCAACGCCGGCGGGCTCGTGACGCTCGACGTGCAGGCCGAGGTCAGCATTCCCGGCGTCCCGGACGTGCCGGGCAACGCGCCGCCGATCAACACGCGGTCGGTCCAGACCTACGTGACGGTCAATACCGGCCAGACGATGGTCATGGGCGGCCTCATCAGCGACCAGCGCCTCAATTCGTCGGAGGGCCTGCCGCTGCTGTCCCGCATTCCGTTCCTGGGCGGGCTCTTCGGCAGCCAGGACCTGAAGATGGACCGGACCGAACTCGTGCTCTTCATCACGCCGCGGGTGGTCGAGAACGAGATGGACATCCGCGGGGCGATCGACGACCTGCGGCGCAAGATGGAGAACATGGACCGCCTGTTCCCGTACATCCCGCCGTTCTCGTCGATCGTGTTCCCCGAGCGGCCGCCGGCGCCCGCGCCCGCGTCCGGGGACAAGATACCGGTGCCGTCGATGCAGTGATCGCGACGGCAAACATGCAAAAGTGACGCGATTCGCCTGCGGCGACGAGCGGGGGCACGGCCGTCCCGCCGTTGACGCTCGCGGGCGATTTCTATAGTCTGACCTCTGGGGTTGCGGCGCGGTGGCAACGATTCCAGTTACCATTCTCGCGGTACCGCGGCGCAACGCAGGACAGGTGCAGATTGATGGTTTTTCCAGCAATTCACGATTTTTCCGATTTTCGGGCGATTAGCGTCGCTGTTTCCCGACACGGCTGTCGGGTTTTGGCGACAGTTGGCTTCTCGGTTGGCTTGGCGGTGCTCGCAGGGTGCGCCACAACGTCGCAGACCGGCGCCCGGGCCACCCCGCAAGCGGTCGAGGCCAAGGTTTCCGAGCGGGCGAAAGCCCGCTGGGACGCCGTGATCAAGGACGACATGGCGGCCGCCTACGGGTACCTGAGCCCGGCGTCCCGGGAGGCCGTTTCACTCGAGAAATACAAGTCGACCCCGCGCCGCACGGGCTTTCGCGAGGCGAAGGTCGAAGAGGTCAGGTGCGAGGCGGAGGTCTGCTATGTCAAGCTGTTGGTGACCTACGATCACGCCCGCATGAAGGGCATCACCACCCCCATCGTCGAGTCGTGGATCGTGGACGGCGGGCAGGTCTGGTACGTGTACGGCAACAAGTAATCGGCTGGGAAGTGTCGCCGGTTTGAGACGTGGCGGAAAATCCACACTGGAATGGCCTTCCCCGGGCCGTTTCGTTGTAAAAAGGGGGCGGCTGTAATAACATTCGCCTGCTGTTGGTTTTAAAGTGATCACTTTAAACGGCAATCAAAAGGAGTTACCACCCACATGAATACGTTCAAACAAAAGTCGCTGTACGCCGCTCTGGCTACTCTGGGCGCGCTCGGCGCGACCGGTGCCCAAGCCGTTTCCGTCAACCATGACGGTCTTGGTCAGGCGCTGATCTACCCGTACTACACGGTTCGTGCGGTCGCGATCCCCATCGGGACCACGCCCCCGACGTCGATCGACGCCGCCTACAACTCGCTGCTGTCGGTCGTCAACTCGACCGCCTCGGCGAAGGCCGTCAAGGTTCGCTTCCTGGAAGGCAAGAACAGCCGCGAAGTCCTTGACTTCAACTTGTACCTGTCGGCCAAGGACGTCTGGACTGCCGCCATCATCCCGACCACGGATGGCGCTGGCATCTTCACGGCGGACAAGTCCTGCACGACGCCGGTCGTGTCGTCGAGCTCGGCTTCGCCGACCCAGTTCGTCAACTACGCCTACTCGGGTAGCAACGACGACAAGGCTGGCACGTCGCTGGATCGTACGCGTGAAGGCTATGTCGAAATCATCGAAATGGGCGACGTGATCGGTGCTACTGCCGCGGCCGTCACCCACGTCAATGGCGTTCCGCCCTGCACGCCGCTGGGTGGCGCGTCGGCTGACACGGTGCCCGGCAAGGGCGGCCTGTTCGGCACGATGACCATGATCAACGTTCTGAAGGGCGAAGACTTCGGTCTGGACGCCACGGCGCTCGACGGCTTCTCGTCGACGGCCCTCTGGTTCGCCCCGGGCGACATCAAGCCGAACCTCGCGAACGTCAACCCGAAGACCTCGGTCGTCGTCTCGGGCTCGAACGTCTTCATCACCGACTGGTCCCTGTCGTCGAACGCCGTCGACCCGGTCTCGGCGGTCCTGATGCACAACAACGTGTACAACGAGTTCGTTCTGGACGCGACCACCCGTCGGGCACCGACTGGGTCGTCACGTTCCCGACCAAGAACTACTACTACACGGGCACGACGGTCACCAAGCTCTTCCAGAGCAACTTCACGGCGACCGGCGCGTGCGACGACGTCGTGGTCACGCAGTACGACCGCGAAGAGCGGACGATCATCTCGCAGACGTCCTTCTCGCCGCCGCCGCCGACCCAGACGGACTCGCTCTGCTGGGAAGCCAACGTGATCTCGTTCAACGGCAAGAACGTTCTGGGTTCGAAGAACGTGTCGAACATCCCGACGACGTTCACGAGCGGCTGGGTTGCTCTGAACTTCCTGGGCTCGACGGTTCCGGCCGGACGTCACCAGCTGGTCGGTGGCGGCTCGACGGTCTTCAACACGAAGACGGGCGGCACGATCGGCCTCCTCGCGACGACGTTCACCGGCCTGCCGGTTGTCGGCTTCGCGGCGATCACGTTCGAGAACGAAACGCTGTCGGTTGGCCCGGGCTCGGCTGTTCAGTCGAACTACGGCGGCAACTTCAACCACAAGCTGACGTCCGAAGTAAAGTAATCGTACAAGCAACTGCAGCATTCCGGGGCGAGGAGCAATCCTCGCCCCTTTTTCTTCCCGAACGCGGTCGCATGCCGGAGCCGCGCTGAAGTGCCAATGACCATTCCCCAATTCGCAGTCACGCTGGCGTCGCGCATCATCGTCGCCTGCGTCATCCTCGGCGCCAGCCACGCGCATGCGCAGGCCGCATCCGACGACGGTGTCGTCCTGGTGTCGAACAGCCTCGCGCGCGTCACCCGCGCCGAATACAACGCGGAACTCCTCAAGCTGCCGATCGACCTGCGCGCCGGATTCGCGAACAACCCGCGCCGCGTGAACGACCTCCTGATGCGCATGCTCGTGCAGAAGTCGCTGGCGAGCCAGGCCCGCGCCGCGAAGCTCGACGCGACGCCGGAGGCGGCGGCGCGCATAGAGCTCGAGGTCGAGCGCCAGCTGTCGCAGATCATGATCGAGAGCGTCGAAGTCGCGGCCGCCGCCGAGTTCGACGCCAATCGCGGCAGGTTCGAGGCGCGCGCACGCGAGCTCTACATCCTCGAGAAGGGCAAGTACGCGACCCCCGAGCAGGTGAGCGCCACGCACATCCTGTTCGACACGAAGAAGCGCACGTCCGAGGAGGCGCGGGCGCTGGCGCGCGAGACACGCGCGAAGATCGCCGCCGGCGCGGACATGGGCAAGCTCGCGCGGGATCTCTCCGACGACCCGTCGTCGGGCAACAATTCCGGAACGCTCGGCTGGTTCGCGAAAGCGGACATGGACCCGGCTTTCGGCGAGGCGGCGTTCGCGCTGAAGAATACGGGCGACCTCTCGGAACCCGTGCTGTCGCAGTTCGGATGGCATGTGATCCGGCTCGACGGCAGGCGTCCGGCGAACGTCAAGACGTTCGACGAGGCCCGCGAAACCGTGATGTTCGAACTGAGGAAGCGCTACGTCGACGAGAAGCGGGAGGAGGCCGTCAATGCCGTCCGCCGCGATCCGAAGACGCAGATCAACCGCGAAGCGGTCGATGCGCTGACGCCGCGGATCGACCTCGAAGCGGCCAGGCGCGCGCTGGGCATGACGCCTTCGGGCGCGCCGTCCGCACCGGCGCCGGCGGTGCCCAGGTAGCGGCCGCATCCGGACGCGTTGCCGCAATCCGCCCCTGGGGAAGCGAAGGCGTAACATCGGTTCGTTTCCCCATGGCGCCGCGCGCCGCGGCCATTTCCATGTCCTCGGACCTCGACTTCACCGGTGAGCGCTTCGTGCCGGGCATCGTCGGCGAGATCGCCCACGAGCACTGGCATCGCTACGCATTCGCGCGCGCGCTCTGCCGCGGCCGGCGCGTGCTCGACGCCGCGTGCGGCGAAGGCTACGGATCCGCGCTGCTCGCGGACGAGGCTGCCGACGTCGTCGGCGTGGACGTCGCCGACGAGGCGGTCGGGCACGCGCGCGCGACGTATTCGGCCCGGCGCAACCTGCGTTTCGAGCTGGGTTCGGTCACGGCGCTGCCGTTGCCCGATGCGAGCGTGGACGTCATCGTCTCCTTCGAGACCATCGAGCACCTGCCGGCCGACGAGCAGCCGCGCATGCTCGCGGAATTTTCCCGTGTCCTGGTCCCCGGTGGAATCCTCGTGCTGTCGGCCCCCAATCCGGTCGAATACTCGCAGGCGCGCGGCTACCGCAATCCGTTCCACCTGCACGAGCCTGCGCGGGCGGAACTCGAGATGCTGCTCGGCGGAGCATTTCCGGCGCGCCGCTGGTGGCGGCAGCGCCGCTACTTCGGCTCCGCGCTCTGGGACGAGGCGGCGCCGGCGGGCGTTGCCGCGCGGGTCGGCGACGCATGGGTGGGCGACGCGTCGCATATCGAGCCCGCTGCGCCGCCGGCGGCCATGTACTTCGTTGTCGTCGCGGCGAGAATGGCGGACGCGCTGCCGGACCGGGTCCCGGCGCTGTCGCTGTTCTCGGATCGCAACGAGGCGGAACTCGCGCGCATCGATGCGCGCGCGGCGGAGGTGATGCGCCTCGACGCGCTGCTTGCGCAGCGCGACAGCGCGCTCGACCGGCAGAGCGCGCATGTGCGCCATCTGGAGGCGATCGCCGCGTTTCGCGAAGCGCTCGTCGTCGAACGCGATGGCCAGCTGGCGGCGGCGAACGCCGACCGCGATCGCGCACTGCGGGCATGCGACGTCGCGCAGGCGGAGCGCGACGACACGGCGAGGCAACTCGCCGGCGCGCGTGCCGAGATGGCGGCGCTTGCAGCGTCGCGCCTCCAGGACCACGCGACGTTCGTCGAGGAAGCCGGCCGCCTGGAACGCGCGCTCGCCGCGCAGGACCGCATCATCGCGCATCGCCAGAGCCTGCGCTGGTGGCTGGCGCTGCCGTGGCTGCGCGTGAAGCTGTGGTGGCAGCGGTGGCGGACGACATGAGCCCGCCGGGCCGTCCCAAGGGCCTCATCGCCCAATGCGCCGGAGTGCGCTGCACGATGGTAATCCTGTGACTGCACTGCCGCACTACGTCATCGACATCGTCGTTCCGGTCTACAACGCGCCGGACGACCTGCGCGCGTGCGTGGCCAGTGTGCTGGCGCATCTGCGGCCCGACGTGCGACTGGTGCTCATCGACGACGCGTCGCCGGACCCGCGCATCGCCGCGTGCTTTGCCGAGTACGCACAGGCCGCGCATCCGCAGGTGCTGCTGCTGCGCAACGAGACCAACCAGGGATTCACGGGTACCGCCAACCGCGGGATGGCGCTGTCCCGCGCCGACGTGATCCTGCTCAACTCGGACACGATCGTCACGGCCGGGTGGCTCGATGCGATCATGCATTGCGCCGCCACCGACCTGCGCACCGGCACCATCACGCCGTTCTCGAACAACGCCGAGATCTGCTCGTTCCCGCGGTTCTGCGTGAACAATGCGTGGCCCGACGGCGCTGACCCGGAGGCCGTGCGCGCGGCGCTGGCTGCGGTTGCGGTCCCGACGTATCCGGACCTGCCCACGGGGGTGGGCTTCTGCATGTACATCCGGCGCGCGCTGCTCGACGATGTCGGTCCGTTCGACATGGCGTTCGGCTTGGGCTACGGCGAAGAGAACGACCTGTGCCTGCGCGCGGCGCGCGCCGGCTGGCGCAACGTGCTGGCCGACAATGCGTTCGTCGTGCACACCGGCGGGCGCTCGTTCGCCGGACAGAAGACCGAACTCGGCGCGCGCAACATGCCGCTGCTTCTCGAGCGCCATCCGCACTACCTCGACATGGTGCGCGACTACATCGCCGCCGATCCGCTGCGCCCGCTGCGCGAGGCGGCCGCGATGCGCCTGGCCGTCGACGCGAATCCCGCGCACGGCGTGCTGCACGTGATCCACGATCACGGCGGCGGGACGGAGACGCATGTCCGCGCGCTGATCGCCGGGTCGCGCGACCGGTGGCGGCACTACCTCGCCACTGCCGTCGGCGACCGTTGGCAGATCGAGGAGCATCGTGCAGACGGCACGCTCGTCACGTTCGACCTCCTGCGCGATCCCGAGGAGCGCTGGGACGCGTTCCTGGGCGCGATCTGCGCCTCGTTCGGTATCGCGCTCATCCACCTGCACAACATCTCGGCGTGTCGCGACGGCATCCTCGCGGCGCTCGAACGCGCGCCGGTATCCTACGGCTACACGGTGCACGACCTCAACTTCGCGTGCCCGACGATCACGTTCCTGGCGGCCGACGGCATGTATTGCGGCACGCCCATCGCGCTCGACGTCTGCCAGCGCTGCCTGGCCGCGCAGCCGGCATTCGATCGCGTCGACATCGCCGGCTGGCGCGGCCGTCACCGGGGACTGCTCGAACGCGCCGCGTTTCGCATCGCGCCTTCGCGCTGGACCGCGGATACGCTCGAGCGCTACTTTCCCGGCTGCAAGGCGACCGTGATTCCCCACGGGGCGCCGGACCACATCCCGCCGCGTGCGACCGGCGTGCGCACGATGGTGATGCTGCCGCGCGACGCCATTCCGACCGTTGCGGTGCTGGGCGCGATCGGACCGGACAAGGGCGCGCGCCGCATCGAGCGCCTCGCGGCGCTCGCGCGCACGCGCGCCGCGGCGGTGCGCTTCGTGCTGATCGGGTACATGGATGTCGAGCATGGCCCGTGGCAGTCGGACGACGCCGTGTTCACCGTGCACGGTCGCTACGACCCCGCGGACCTGCCCGATCTCCTCGCGCATTACCGTGCGCGGCTCGTGCTCTATCCGTCGGCCGGACCGGAGACCTTCAGCTACACGCTGACCGAAGCCTGGGCGGCGGGGTTGCCGGTGCTGGTGCCGCCGTTCGGCGCGCTGGCCGAGCGCGTGCGGCCGACGGCCGCGGGGTGGCTCCTGACCGACGCGCAGTGGCGCGACGAGGCGCGGATGCTCGAGCGCATCCTTGCGCTGCTCGCGCCCGGGCATGCCGAAGCGCTCGCGGAGGCCGCGGTCGTTGCGCGCGGATTGCCGCACGCGACGCTGGCGCAGATGACCGACGCGACATTCGCGCTGTACGAGGCCGCGCGCGCGATGCACGCCGATGCGGCACCGCCGCTCGCGCCCGCGCGCCTGCGCCATGCGCTGGGCTACTCGGGCTGGACACCTCCGCCGGCCGCTGCGCTGCGCGTGGACCGCGACGACCTGATGGCGCGCGTCGCCCGCGCGGCGGCGAGGCGGCGCCACTCGCTCGCCGGCCGCGCGCTGGTGCGCCTCGCGCCCGCGAAGGTGCTGGCGGCATTGCGCGCCAGGCTCAAGTAGTGGCGACGAATCCCTTCGCCGACTGGGTGCTGCGCGGCCGCGCCCATCTGGCCGAGGGACGTGCAGCCGATGCGCTGCCGTGCTTTCGCCGTGCCGCGCGCGAGGATCCGCGTTCGCCGATTCCGCCCTATCACCAGGGCGAGGCGCTGTGGGTGCTGCGCCTTGCCGGCGATGCGGAGCGGGCCTGGGCCGCGGCGGCCGATCTCGATGCCGCGTTCCTGCCCGCGCGGCTTGCGCTGGCGGAGGCGGCGCTCGCGCGCGGCGACCACGCGCAGGCGGGCCGCCACGCGAAGGCGTCGCTCGCGCTGGCGCCGGCGGATGCGCGTGCGCGGTTGATCGAAGCCGCCGCCCTTGCCGCGGGGGGCGATCGCGAGGCGATGGCGACGGTGGCGACGCTGGCGGGCGCGAATCCCGAGCTGGCTGCGACGCCCGCACTGGCCAGCGCGTTCGCGGCCGCGCTCGCGTTCCCCGGGGACAGCGACGCGCAGGTCGTGTTGCGGGCGGCGCTGGCGCCGCACGCGGCGGCATTGCCGCTGGCGCTCGTCGCGGCGCTCGCCGAAGCCGGCGACGCAGTGCCCCCGGAAGTCGCGCAGCGGCGGCTCTCGCACGCCGATCTCGGGTCCGTGCGCCGTCTCGTCGTCGCGTTGTGGGCACGCGATGCAGCGACGGCGCGGCGCCTCGCCTTCGCGTATTGCGCGCTGGCGGCCAGTCTTCCCCCGCCCCCCGTGCCGCTGCTGTGGCCCAGGCGGACGGCGGGGGCGGCGCTGCGGGTCGCGTGGCTGTGTCCCGCGCCGGGAGGTGCGTCCGGCGATCGCGTGTGGTCCGTGTTGCGCGCACTCGCGCGCGCGCCGATGTCCCGCTGCAACCACCTGGTGCTGTGCACGGGAGACGTCGCCGCGACGCGCGCCGTGCTCGCGGGGTCCGCGCTTGCGGACGCCGAGTTCGTGGCCTTGCCGGTGCCGTCCGATGCGACGCACGCGCGCATCCTCGCGGCCCGCGACTGCGACCTGCTCGTCGACGTCGCGGGATTCGCATGCGCGACCGCCGAGTTGCTCGCCGCGCGACCGGCACGCGCGGCATGGGCGCTCGCCGGCGACGCGCCCGCGCACGTTCCGCCGCTCGTGCAGCGCGTTCTGTCCTCCGGCGAGGAACTGGCGGCGGCGCTGGCGGACGCGCAGGCGGCGATCGGCGATGGCGCCGGTGCGGCACCCGCGGCCGACAACCTCAGCGCCGCGTGGGATGCCGCCGTGCGCGCGCATCAAGGGGGCGACATTGCAGCGGCCACGGCCGGCTATGCCCATGTCCTCGCCGCGCAACCGGGCTTCGCGCCGGCGCTCAAGCTCTTCGCCGACGCGGCGCTGGGCCACGGCGACGCCGATGCGGCACGCGCGGGTTACGCGGCGGCGATCGCGGCCGCGCCGGCCTTCATCGAGGCGCGCCTCGCGGCGGCGGAACTGGCGTTGCGCGAGCGTGCCTACGACGATGCCGCGCGCATCGCGCGCGACGGCATCGCGCACGCGCCGGCCCACCTGGCCTTGTGGCGCATGCTCGCGCGCGCCGAGTCGGCACGCGGCGCGGGCGATGCGGCCAACGAGGCGCTGCGCCACGCGCTGGCCATCGCCCCTGCGGACGGTGAACTGCACTTCCAGCACGGCGTCGCGCTGCAGGCGGCCGGGAACCTGCAGGAAGCGGCGCGCGCCTACCAGCGCGCGCTCACGTTCGCCCCGCATCTGGTGGCTGCGGATTTCAATCTCGGCGTGCTGTTCCAGCAGCAGGGCAATGCGAACGCGGCGATTGCGGCGTACCGGCAGGTGCTCGCGACGGAGCCCGCGCACGCGGCCGCGTACAAGAACCTGGGCGAGACGCTGTTCGCCGCGGGGCAGATGGACGCCTGGCTCGCGAACTTCAAGCGCGTTCGAGCGGCACTGCCCGTCGGCGCTCTCGCTCGCCGTCTATGCGCTCGAGGCGTGCCAGTACCTGGGTGACTTCGCCCGGTTGGAGCGGTACGTCGATGGCCTGCGGCGCGACGAGTTCAAGGCGAGCGACGACCTCGACCTCCTCGACTGCCTCGAGGAGCTCCTGTACCTGTTGCTTTTCTTCGATGTGGAGCCCGCCGTCGTGCTGCACTATGCGCAGGCGTACGACGCGATCGCGCGCGCGCGTGCACGGGGTTCCGCAACCGCCGCAGCCGCGCGGCGGCCCGGTCCCGTCCGCGTCGGCTATCTGTCGGCGGACCTGCGCAATCACGTGATGGGCAAGATGATGTGGCAGGCGATCGAGCACCACGACCGCGAGCGCTTCGAGCTCTTCTTCTACTCGACGTCGCGCGAACGCGACGACTGGACGGAGCGCTTTGCGCGGATCGGCCGCTTCGAGGCCATCGCCGCGCTCGACGACCGCGCGGCGGCGCAACGCATCGTCGCGGACGACCTCGATATCCTCGTCGACCTGTCGACGCACACGCGCGGCGCGCGCCCGGGCATCCTGGCGCGCAAGCCCGCCCGCGTGCAGATCACGCATGTCGCGAGCGCCGGCACCGTCGGCCTCGCCGCCATCGACTACAAGCTGACCGACGCGTTCGCGGACGTACCGGAAAGCCAGGAATTCCAGATCGAGCGGATGCTGGTGATGGAGGGCTGCGTCTATCCGTATCGCCATGTCGCGCCCGCCGCGATGCCTGCGTTCGATCGCGCGACGCTGGGCATCCCGGCCGATGCGGTCGTGATCGGCGCGTTCGTCAATCCGATGAAGCTGTCCCGCCGCTGCCTGCGTGCCTGGCGCGACGTGCTGCAGCGCATCCCGCGCGCGAAGCTCGCGTTCTCGCCCGCGAACCCCGCGCTGCGCGGCGCCTACCTCAAGCTGACGGCGGCCGCCGGGATCGACGCATCGCGCGTCGCGTTCATCCCGCAGGGCCGCAACGACGGGGAAAACCAGGCGCGCTATCGCGTCGTCGACTTCGTGCTCGACACGTTTCCGTTCGGCGGCGTGAACGGCACGCTCGAGGCGCTCGACATGCGCGTGCCCGTCGTGACGCTCCTCGGCAAACGGCACGGCGAGCGCACGTCGTACTCGATCCTGCGCAACCTGGGCGTCGACGCCACGATCGCCGCGACCGGACGCGACTTCGTCGACATCGCCGCCAGGCTCGCCGACGACGCCGGGTTCCGCGCCGAGGTCGTGGCATCCATCGCGCGCGGCCTTGCGCAATCGCCGCTGGTCGACATGCCCATGCACACGCGGCATCTGGAAGACGCGTACATGCGCGCGCTCGCGGAAGGCGCTGCTCCGCCGGGCGCCCCGGGCTGATCGCCGATGCCGGGCGCGCGACTGGCCGCGATCGAGGCCCGGCTTGCCGGCGGCGATGCGTCAGGCGCGCGAGCGCTTGCCGATGAGCTTCTGCGCGACCCGGCGCTGACGGTGCCCGCGCGCGTCGCCGCGCTCGTATTGCGGTCGCGGGCGCACGAGGCGCTGCGCGACCTGGCCCGCGCGATCGTCGACCTGGACGGCGCCGTCGCGCTCGACCCGAGCCAGGCGCGCGTATGGAACGAACTGGGATTGGCGTGCGCGGACGCCGGCATGAACGAGCGGGCGCAGGCTGCGTTCGAGCGCGCGACGCGCGCCGATCCGGGCTACGCGCGCGCGTGGAACAACCTGGGCAACGCGCTGCGCGGCGCGGGCCGCCTCGCGGAGGCCGTCGCAGCGGTCGAACGCGCGGTCGCCGCGGATCCGCGGCACGCGCTGGCGTGGGCGAACCTGGGCGCGTTGCGCCGGGACTCGGGCGACGACGCGTCGGCGGAGACCGCACTGCGCCGTGCGCTCGACCTCGATCCGAACCAGCGCGGTGCGCTGACCACGCTCGGAGGCATCCTGCGCGAGCGCAGCGAGCTCGTGGCGGCCGCGGAGTGTTTCGCGCGCGCTGCGGCGCTCGACCCGCGGGATGCGAACGCGCTGCTCCAGCGTGCGGGCGCGCTCGCCGAGCGCGACGACCTCGCGCAGTCGCGCGCCGCGTATGCGCAGGCGTCGCTGCGCGATCCGCAGATGCTGCGCGCGCTGTTCGGCGAGCACCTGACGTTGCCGATGGTGCCCGGCAGTGCGACGGAGGTGGCGGCCGCGCGTGCCGCGTTTGCCGCGGGACTCGGGCGCGTGGAAGACGAGGCGCCCGGGCGCGCGGCCGCACTGCGACCCGATCGGCTCCTCGACGAACTGCGGTGGGTGAACTTCCTGCTGGCGTACCAGGGCGGCGACGACCGGCCGTTGCAGACGCGCTACGCGGACCTGGTGGCGGGATTGCTGCGCGCGAAGGCACCCGAGTGGGTGGAACGCAAGCCGCCGCGCGTGCGCGCCCGGACCCGGATCAGGATCGGCTTCGTGTCGACGTTCTTCCGCGACTCGACCGCCGGGCGCTACTTCGAACACTGGGTCACGGACCTGCCGCGCGCCGATTTCGAGGTGTTCGCCTATCATCTGCTGCCGGGCGCGGACGCGCTCGCGCAGCGCATCGCGACGCGCGCCGACTGGTTCCGGCACTGTCCGTCGTGGCGGCCCTCGCAGCTCGCTCCGCGCCTGCGCGCGGACGGGCTCGACGCGATCGTGTACCCCGAACTCGGCATGGGGATGGTGCCGTTCGCGCTCGCGGGCCTGCGGCTCGCGCCGCTGCAGTGCGCGGCGTGGGGCCATCCGGTCACGACCGGGCACGCGACGATCGATGCGTTCTTCTCGAGCGCCGCGATGGAGCCCGCCGACGGTGCGGATCACTACCGCGAGTCGCTCGTCACGCTGCCCGGCATCGGCACGCGCTACGCCGCGCCGCTCGTTCCGGCCGACGCGTCGCGCGCGCGCTTCGGCCTGCCGGAAGGGCGGCCGCTGCTGTTGTGTTCGCAGTCGCTGTTCAAGATCCATCCGGACAACGACGCGCTGTTCGCGCGCGTGCTGGCCGAAGTGCCGGACGGCATCCTCGTGTGCTTCGCGGGACGCGACGCGCAATTGACGGCGCGCTACCTGGCGCGCCTCGCGGCCGCCGGTGTCCCGGCCGACCGCGTCCGCGTGCTGCCGCAGTGCGGGCACGACGACTTCCTGCGCGTCAACTCCGTATGCGACGTGATGCTCGACACGCTGCACTGGTCGGGCGGCAACACGAGCCTCGATGCACTCGCCTGCGGACTGCCGCCGGTGACGCTGCCCGGGCGCTTCATGCGGGGACGGCAGAGCGCGGGGATGCTGGGGCTGCTGGGTCTCGACGAACTGGTCGTGCCGGACGCCGAAGCCTACGTGCGTACCGTTGCCGCGATCGCGGCGGATCCGCAGCGGCGCCGTGATCTCGCCACGCGAATCGGCGCCGCGCAGCACCGCATCTTCGACGACCGCGCGCCGGTGGCGGCCTTCGCGCAGTGGCTGCGCGACAAGGTGGGTCCCGCTTAGGGTAGCGTTGCGAAAGCCCTGCCGTACGACGATTCGCACGCAGCCCACCGCACGACACTCGTTCTTGCGTGGCTTTTTCTGGTGGCAGCCGCCGGGCCGCCCCAAGGCGGCCACCTGAATTCGCAGTCGAAGTGCCGGCCGCAAAAGGCGCGACACCGGCCTCACGTCATCCACGGGCCCGACGGACGCCTTTTGCGGACGTTTCCTACCGGATCGCGATCCAGGCGTGCGCCGCGGGCGGCTTCGAGCGCGACGACGCGGCACTCCGCGAAACCCGCGGCGAGCGGCCACCGCCACGCATCCGCGCCGAATTCCGTGTGGACGAGGTAGCCCTCGCCGTCGGCCGGCGTGCCGTGATAGCTCGCCGGCAGGCCGGCGCGGCTGCGCGTCAGGCGACCCACGATCATGGGAACGGTGAAGATGCACGCGCCGCCGGCACGCAGCACGCGGCGGCACTCCGCGAGGCCGCGGAGCGGATCGGGAACATGCTCCAGCGTGTCGGAGTGCACGACGAGGTCGAACGCACCGTCGGCGTAGGGCAGCGCCTGCATGTCGACCTGCGGAAACGCCGCGAACGTGTGCCGCGGCAAGCGCGCGAGGAACGCCGAAACCCCGCCCGCCTCGTTGATCTCCAGCACCCGCAGGTCGCGCGCGCCTTCGGACTGCACGAACGTCGCGAACGGCGCTTCCGCGCCGCGCCAGCGCAGGATCGCGGTCGCCAACGCCATGCAGCGCAGCGTGCTGCGGCAGACACCGCAATGGCGGCCCTGCTGCCGGTTCACGTACTCGACTTCGGCGGGCGCGAGGCCCCATTCCGCCACGAGCGACGGCGGCAGCACGGCAACGTCGCGCAGGTCCTCGCCGCCGCACACGATGCAGCGGTCGACGCGGCCACCCGCCTCCATCCGCGCGTCCATCGCGCGACCCGTCACCCCGCGCTGCCCGCAGCGGAGACCGCTTGCGGCGCGGTCGCGCCGGGGGCGACCCGTTCGAACCGGATCGCGCGCATCGGCAGGCCCACGAGCGAATGGCGGACGCTGCTCGTCTCGACGCGGAACGTCAGCGCGTCGTGGATCCATTCGTGCTGGACATGGTCCTGCTGGCGGCCGTCGGCGACCGCCACGGCGATCGAATAGTCGCCCGGCGGCAGCAGCGGCAGGTCGAATTCGAAGCGCGCGCTCGCGCGGTCGCCGGCGTCGAGTGCCAGCGGCGTCGCCTGCGACGTGAGGAACGTGTTGTCGCCGAAGACGTTCTGCCCCAGTCGGTCGCGCACGAGGAAGCCGACGATGGGACTGGCCAGCGGGTCGATCGCCTCGACGTCGATCGCGACGACGACGGTCTCGCCGCCCACCGCCCATGCGAGCCGCTCGCCGTGCGGATGCTCGAGGCGCACGTCGGTGATCCGCGCCCCGCGCCTGCCGAACGACGACGCTTCGCGGTGGAACTCGAAGATCTCGATGTCGTTGCGGTAGGCGGATGCCTGGATGACGTCGAGCCGCTGGTCCCGCGGGGGCGCCGCGGGCGCCGCCGGCGCGTTCGGTGCCGCCGCCGTCGCCGCCGATTTCGACGCACCCTGCACGGACTCGAACAGGTTCTCGAGATACTGGTCGCAGACGATCTTCGCGGGACCCGCCGCCTTCAGCTGGCCGCCGTCGAGCCACACCACGCGGTCGCACAGGTTGGCGACCGCCGTCGTGTCGTGGCTCACGAACAGCAGCGTGCCGCGCTCCTTGAACTCGCGCAGGAACCGCATGCACTTCTGCACGAAGCGCGCGTCGCCGACCGCGAGCGCCTCGTCGATGACGAGGATGTCCGCGTCGACGTGCGCCATCACGGCGAACGCGAGGCGCACCGCCATGCCGGTCGAGTACGTCTTCACCGGCTGCCCGATGAAGTCGCCGATGTCGGCGAACGCGCAGATCGCGTCGTAGCGCTCCTCGATCTGCTGCTGCGTGAGGCCCACGATGTAGCCGTTGAGGAAGATGTTCTCGCGGCCGCTGAACTCGGGAGAAAAGCCCGCGCCCAGTTCGAGCATCGCGGCGATGCGCCCGTGCGTCTCGACCCGCCCCGCGGACGGTTTCAGCGTGCCGCAGACGATCTGCAGCAGCGTGGACTTGCCCGAGCCGTTGCGGCCGATGATGCCGACCGTCTCGCCGCGCGCGACTTCGAAGCTGACGTCGCGCAGCGCCCAGAATTCCTGGTAGTACTTGCGGCGCGAGCCGGCGAAGATCTGCTTCAGCCGGTCGCGCGGGTGCCCGAAGAGGCGGAAGCTCTTCGCGATCCCTTCGGCCCGGACCGCCAGGTCAGATGACATCGGCGAACCCGTCGCGCGCATGCTGGAAGAACGCGAGGCCGAGCCACGCGACGGCGAATCCCGCGAGCGTCATCCAGCCCAGGCCGGCGAAGTCGGGCGGATGACCGAATACCAGCACGGCCCGCGCCTGCTCCACGAAGAACGTGATGGGATTCCAGTCGATCGCCCAGCGGAACTCGACCGGTACCGCCGTGGCCGGATAGAAGATCGGGCTCATGAACATCATCACGGCCGTCCCGATGTTGATCGTCTGCTGCAGGTCGCGCAGGTAGACGCCGAGCGCCGACAGCGCCCACGAGAACCCGATGACGAACAGCAGCAGCGGCACGAGCACGACGACGATCAGCGGCCACGTCAGCGGCAGCGAGCCCATGACGACCAGCATGACGGCCGCCAGCACGACGAGGCTGATCGCCGCGTGGAACAGGCTCGAGCACATGACGACCCACGGCAGGCCCTCGAGCGGGAACACCACGCGCTTGATGAACCCCGGGTTCTGCAGCATCAGCGTCGGCGCGCGGTTGACGTTCTCGGAGAAGATGCCGAACACGAGCAGGCCGGAGAACAGGATGACGGCGAACTCGAGCACGCTGCCGCTCCCGCCCGGGCTCCAGCGGGTCTTGAACACGAGGCCGAACACGAACGTGTAGACGCCCAGCATCAGCAGCGGATTGAAGAACGACCAGAGCAGGCCGAGCGCGGAGCCGCTGTAGCGACCGACCACGTCGCGGCGAGCGAGGTTGAGGATCAGCGTGCGGTGCTTCCAGAAGCTCGCGAACACGGCGAGCGGCTGTTTGGGCAGCAACGTGACGTTCATGCGGGATCGGGTGGGCGCCGAAAAGCGACCTCGGCGCGGGCTGTAGAACGCAATGATACCGTGGACGCGGACGCACCGAATTTCCGGACGCCGGCGCGCTTCACGGGGATCGCAGCCCCTGCATGCGCGATTGCAACGCCGCGGCCGCCTCCCGCAGCGGGTGCGTCCAGTCGCCGGCGTGCTGCTGGCGGAACAGGCGCGCGGTCGGATACCAGGGCGTGTCGTTGCGGGAGCGACCCCAGCGCCAGTCGGGCGCGCGTGCGAGCAGGATCCACACCGGTTTGCCGAGCGCGCCGGCGAGATGTCCGAAGCTCGTGTCGACGGTGAGCACGAGGTCGAGCGCGTCGACGAGCGCGGCCAGGCCGTCGAAGTCGTTTCGCATCGGCAGCGCGACCAGTTGCCGCGCGAGCGGACGCTCGGCGTCCGCGACGTCCTCACCGTCGCGTTTCAACGAGAACCACCGTACGCCCGGCACGTCGAGCATCGCGGCCATCTGCGCGAGCGGCATGCTGCGGCGCGCGTTGACCGCATTGTCCGGGGCGCCCGCCCACGCGAGGCCCACCCGCAGCACGTCCGGCGCCGCGCGCGCCACCTGCGCGATCGCCTCCGCACGCAGTGCCGGATCGGCGCGAAGGTAGGGAACGGGCACCGCGATCTGCGCCTGCGTCACGTCGAGAATCGCCGGCAGCGACATCAGCGACGCGTGCGCGTCATAGGCCGGCAGCGCGTCGTCGGGCCCGACGACCTGCGCGACGCCCGGTGCCGTCCGCGCGAGATTGCGAAGGGGTTCGGGCACCGCGACGACGACGCGCGCGCCGCGCGCGGCCACCGCGCCGGCGAAGCGCAGCGCCTGCAGCGCGTCGCCCAATCCCTGCTCGGCGGCCAGCAGCAGGGTCTTGCCGGCGCAGGGCTCGCCCGTCCACCGCGGTCCCGGAAACGCGCGCAGCTTCGCCTGCGTTTCGGGGGCCGCGAGCCGCCACTCGTATTCGCGCCATCCTTCGCCATACCGGCCTTCGGTCAGCAAAGCGAGCGCCAGGTTCCAGTGCAGTTGCGGGAAATCCGGCGCCAGCGCCAGCCCGCGCCGGTATGCACGGATCGCGCCCTCCGGGTCGCCGGTGGCATGCAGCGCAAGGCCCAGGTTGTTGCACGCGCCGGCGTGGGCGGGATTGAGCGCCAGCGCCCGCTCGTAGGCCGGGATGGCCTCCGCGTCGCGCGCCGCGGCGGCCAGCGCCAGGCCCAGGTTGTTATGGAACTCGGGCTCCTGCGGAACGAGGTCCACGGCCCGCTCGAGCAGGGGCAGCGCCTCGGACAGGCGTCCGCGCTGGTAGAGCACGACCCCGAGATAGTGCAGCGCAGCGGGAAACTCGGGCGCCGCGGTCAGCGCGGCGCGATAGTCGCGTTCGGCCGAGTCGAGATCGCCCCGCTGGTGGGCGGCCATCCCCTGGCGCGTCAGCACTGCCGGCGAGGGGGCGAGCGCGGCGTCAGCCTCGGCGGGCAGCGCGCCATGGCATTGCTTGTACCGGCGGCCGCTGCCGCAGGGGCAGGGGTCGTTGCGGCCGGCGGGCGGGTTGACGTCGGTCATGGGTCGGCGCGGTACGTGTTCCAGCGGGGCTCGGGCGTGGAGGGTCTTCCGATACGCACTATAGATGCCGTCCGGGCCGCGGATACCCCTTGTGAGAAAGGGTCATGCCCCCATGTAGGAAAACAATCGCACAGGGGTGTTGACGACTTCGATTATCCGTAGCATAATCGCGCCTCTCTGCTGCACTTTCCCGAAAGCCAAGTGAACGACCCGGGAGACGTGCCGCCGCTCTTTAACAATTTGCAACCGATAGGTGTGGGTGCTCGTGGACTGGGGCTCTGTTGGCTGTTCGTCTCTTCGGAGGTGGGGAGCTGGTGGGGAAACCAAGGTAAACGAAGTGCTCACACAACGCAGTGAGGCTCGGTCTTCAGTGATGAAGGTCGGGCCGAACGTCTTGTCCTCTGGCGGAAGCGCTGGGGGATGGGGCCAACGTTGATATGAGTTTACTTGTCAAAGATCGAACTGAAGAGTTTGATCCTGGCTCAGATTGAACGCTGGCGGCATGCTTTACACATGCAAGTCGAGCGGCAGCGCGGGGGCAACCCTGGCGGCGAGCGGCGAACGGGTGAGGAATACATCGGAACGTACCCCGGAGTGGGGGATAACGCCGCGAAAGCGGCGCTAATACCGCATATGCTCTGAGGAGGAAAGTGGGGGACCTGCAAGGGCCTCACGCTCTGGGAGCGGCCGATGTCCGATTAGCTAGTTGGTGGGGTAAAGGCCCACCAAGGCGACGATCGGTAGCTGGTCTGAGAGGATGATCAGCCACACTGGGACTGAGACACGGCCCAGACTCCTACGGGAGGCAGCAGTGGGGAATTTTGGACAATGGGGGCAACCCTGATCCAGCCATGCCGCGTGCGGGAAGAAGGCCTTCGGGTTGTAAACCGCTTTTAGTCGGGAAGAAAAGATCACTCTTAATACGGGTGGTTCTTGACGGTACCGGCGGAATAAGCACCGGCTAACTACGTGCCAGCAGCCGCGGTAATACGTAGGGTGCGAGCGTTAATCGGAATTACTGGGCGTAAAGCGTGCGCAGGCGGTTCGTTAAGTTCGTTGTGAAAGCCCCGGGCTCAACCTGGGAACTGCAATGGAAACTGGCGGGCTTGAGTATGGCAGAGGGGGGTGGAATTCCGCGTGTAGCAGTGAAATGCGTAGAGATGCGGAGGAACACCGATGGCGAAGGCAGCCCCCTGGGCCAATACTGACGCTCAGGCACGAAAGCGTGGGGAGCAAACAGGATTAGATACCCTGGTAGTCCACGCCCTAAACGATGCTCACTAGGTGTTGGGGAAGCGATTCCTTGGTACCGTAGCTAACGCGTGAAGTGAGCCGCCTGGGGAGTACGGCCGCAAGGTTAAAACTCAAAGGAATTGACGGGGACCCGCACAAGCGGTGGATGATGTGGATTAATTCGATGCAACGCGAACAACCTTACCTACCCTTGACATGTCTGGAAGCCTGCTGAAAGGTGGGTGTGCCCGAAAGGGAACCGGAACACAGGTGCTGCATGGCTGTCGTCAGCTCGTGTCGTGAGATGTTGGGTTAAGTCCCGCAACGAGCGCAACCCTTGTCCCTAGTTGCTACGCAAGGGCACTCTAGGGAGACTGCCGGTGACAAACCGGAGGAAGGTGGGGATGACGTCAAGTCCTCATGGCCCTTATGGGTAGGGCTTCACACGTCATACAATGGACGGTACAGAGGGTCGCCAACCCGCGAGGGGGAGCCAATCCCAGAAAGCCGTTCGTAGTCCGGATTGCAGTCTGCAACTCGACTGCATGAAGTCGGAATCGCTAGTAATCGCGGATCAGCATGTCGCGGTGAATACGTTCCCGGGTCTTGTACACACCGCCCGTCACACCATGGGAGCGGGATGTACCAGAAGCAGCTAGCCTAACCCGAAGTGCAAACTGAGGGAGGGCGGTTGCCACGGTGCGTTTCGTGACTGGGGTGAAGTCGTAACAAGGTAGCCGTATCGGAAGGTGCGGCTGGATCACCTCCTTTCTCGGAATCAGGGATCAGTGGTCAGGCAAGAAACCCAGCAATGGGCTTCGCGCCGACGCTGCCATCCCCAATCTTCCGGCTCATGAGTACCCACAACCTATCGGTTGCGCGACACAGTGCAACGATAGGAACTAAACGGGCCTGTAGCTCAGTTGGTTAGAGCATCGTCTTGATAAGGCGGGGGTCGATGGTTCGAATCCATCCAGACCCACCAGGATCGCGCGAGGCCACGAGGACCCCGGGGGCTGTAGCTCAATTGGGAGAGCGCCTGCTTTGCAAGCAGGAGGTCGTCGGTTCGATCCCGTCCAGCTCCACCAGTTACCGCAACGAGCCGTCCCGCCGCAGACACCCTATCGGTTGCCGCCAGTACTCAGCAGTGGACTTGGGAAGTGAAGTACGAGTCCAGTTCTGAGCGCTGCACTGTTCTTTAACAATTCGGAAGGTAAGGGTTCACATGACTTGATGAGAGTCGTGTGAGCAAAGGGTTGAGTTGTATCTTCAAAAAACTGGCGCACCTTTTAAAAAGGGGGGTGAGTCGGGATGGCGCGAGCACACCGTGAAGGTGGGTCTCTGGCAACCGTGCAGGACCTACAGTTATGGGGTCAAGTGACTAAGTGCATGTGGTGGATGCCTTGGCGATTACAGGCGATGAAGGACGTGGCAGCCTGCGAAAAGCTCCGGGGAGCTGGCAAACGAGCATTGATCCGGAGATGTCCGAATGGGGAAACCCGGCCCGCAAGGGTCACTCCTGCTGAATACATAGGTCGAGGTAGAGCAAACCCGGTGAACTGAAACATCTCAGTAGCTGGAGGAACAGAAATCAACCGAGATTCCCAGAGTAGTGGCGAGCGAAATGGGAACAGCCTGCAAGTTTTAGCGATCGACCTAGTGGAATGCTCTGGAAAGGGCAGCCGTAGTGGGTGACAGTCCCGTACGCGAAAGGTTGATGGTGGAACTGAGCTTGCGACAAGTAGGGCGGGACACGTGAAATCCTGTCTGAAGATGGGGGGACCATCCTCCAAGGCTAAATACTCGTAATCGACCGATAGTGCACCAGTACCGTGAGGGAAAGGCGAAAAGAACCCCGGAAGGGGAGTGAAATAGATCCTGAAACCGCATGCATACAAACAGTGGGAGCCCAGCTTAATCGTCTTCAACGAGGAGACAAGGCATTGACAGCTGAGCAATTGAGGATGATTGAGCTAGGGTGACTGCGTACCTTTTGTATAATGGGTCAGCGACTTACGTTCGTAGCGAGCTTAACCGACTAGGGGAGGCGAAGCGAAAGCGAGTCCGAATAGGGCGATTCAGTTGCGGGCGTAGACCCGAAACCGGATGATCTAGCCATGGCCAGGATGAAGGTGGGGTAACACCTACTGGAGGTCCGAACCCACGTCTGTTGAAAAAGACGGGGATGAGCTGTGGCTAGGGGTGAAAGGCTAAACAAATCCGGAAATAGCTGGTTCTCTCCGAAAACTATTGAGGTAGTGCCTCCTGTATCACTGCCGGGGGTAGAGCACTGTAATGGTTGTGGGGGTCATAGCGATCTACTACGCCATAGCAAACTCCGAATACCGGCAAGTACGAGCAGGGGAGACAGACATCGGGTGCTAACGTCCGGTGTCGAGAGGGAAACAACCCAGACCGCCGATTAAGGTCCCCAAGATCTAGCTAAGTGGGAAACGAGGTGGGAAGGCTCAGACAGCCAGGATGTTGGCTTAGAAGCAGCCATCATTTAAAGAAAGCGTAATAGCTCACTGGTCGAGTCGTCCTGCGCGGAAGATGTAACGGGGCTCAAGCTAGGCACCGAAATCGCGGATCATCAGGCTCCATTAAGGGCATGCCCCTTGATGCGGGCGCAGCGCTTCGCAGCAGCATTGCGAAGGGAACCGCTGCAGCAACCTCCACCAAGCCATCTTGTTCCGGCAGCGCGCGAGCGGTGCGGGACGAGTGCGTTTAATGGAGCCTGTTGATGGTAGGAGAGCGTTCCGTAGGCCTGTGAAGGTGAGGGGTAACCCTTGCTGGAGGTATCGGAAGTGCGAATGCTGACATGAGTAGCGATAAAGGGGGTGAAAGGCCCCCTCGCCGAAAGCCCAAGGTTTCCTGCGCCACGTTCATCGGCGCAGGGTGAGTCGGCCCCTAAGATGAGGGCGAGAGCCGTAGTCGATGGGAAGCGGGTTAATATTCCCGCACCGATCTGCAATGCGATGGGGGGACGGAGAAGGTTATCCCGGCCGGGTGTTGGACGTCCCGGTTTAAGCGTGTAGACGTGCCTGCCTAGGCAAATCCGCCGGGCTTAGTCGAGGCGTGTTAACGAGAGCTGGCTTGCCAGCTTGAAGTGGCGATACCATGCTTCCAGGAAAAGCCTCTAAGCTTCAGTTACAGATTGACCGTACCGCAAACCGACACAGGTGGGCGAGCTGAATATGCTCAGGCGCTTGAGAGAACTCGGGTGAAGGAACTCGGCAAATTGACACCGTAACTTCGGGATAAGGTGTGCCCTCTGGTAGGTGAACCCGTACAGGGGGAGCCGAGAAGGGTTGCAAAGAATCGGTGGCTGCGACTGTTTAACAAAAACACAGCACTCTGCTAAGACGAAAGTCGACGTATAGGGTGTGACGCCTGCCCGGTGCCGGAAGGTTAAATGATGGGGTGCAAGCTCTTGATTGAAGCCCCGGTAAACGGCGGCCGTAACTATAACGGTCCTAAGGTAGCGAAATTCCTTGTCGGGTAAGTTCCGACCTGCACGAATGGCGTAACGATGGCCACACTGTCTCCACCCGAGACTCAGCGAAGTTGAAGTGTTTGTGAAGATGCAATCTCCCCGCGGCAAGACGGAAAGACCCCGTGCACCTTTACTGTAGCTTTGCATTGGACTGTGATGAGGTTTGTGTAGGATAGCTGGGAGGCTTTGAAGCGGGGGCGCTAGCTCTCGTGGAGCCAACGTTGAAATACCAGCCTGACGTCATTGCGGTTCTAACCTGGATCCCTTATCGGGATCGGGGACCGTGCATGGTAGGCAGTTTGACTGGGGCGGTCTCCTCCCAAAGCGTAACGGAGGAGCTCGAAGGTTCGCTTAGCGCGGTCGGACATCGCGCTGGACGTGCAAGGGCACAAGCGAGCTTGACTGCGAGACTGACAAGTCGAGCAGGTACGAAAGTAGGACCTAGTGATCCGGTGGTTCTGTATGGAAGGGCCATCGCTCAACGGACAAAAGGTACGCCGGGGATAACAGGCTGATACCGCCCAAGAGTTCATATCGACGGCGGTGTTTGGCACCTCGATGTCGGCTCATCACATCCTGGGGCTGTAGCCGGTCCCAAGGGTATGGCTGTTCGCCATTTAAAGTGGTACGTGAGCTGGGTTCAAAACGTCGTGAGACAGTTTGGTCCCTATCTGCCGTGGGCGTTGGAGATTTGACGGGGGCTGCTCCTAGTACGAGAGGACCGGAGTGGACGTACCGCTGGTGTACCAGTTGTCTCGCCAGAGGCATCGCTGGGTAGCTATGTACGGAAGCGATAACCGCTGAAAGCATCTAAGCGGGAAACGTGCCTGAAGATGAGATCTCCCGGGAGCTTGACTCCCCTGAAGGGCCGTGGCAGACCACCACGTTGATAGGTCGGATGTGGAAGCGCAGTAATGCGTTAAGCTAACCGATACTAATAACCCGTGCGGCTTGACCTCATAATTGTGGGTCTTGGCGCCACAAAAGTTACACCTCACCCCCTTACCTTCCCACCGCGCAAGCAGTTGCCACCCAAAGGCACGCGCGTTGCAGCCTCATCAGCTCAACGCCTGACGACCATAGCCCGCTGGAACCACCCCTTCCCATCCCGAACAGGACCGTGAAACGGCGGCACGCCGATGATAGTACGGAGTTCCCGTGCGAAAGTAGGTCATTGTCAGGCACCCATCCCGCAACGCCCAACCCCAACCGGTTGGGCGTTTTGCTTTCTGCAGCACCGGCTTCGCGTCGCCGCCAGCGCCCGACCGACGGGCCGTGCGATTCGCGCGCGAATGCACGCGCGTCGCTGCCTGCGCGGAAACGTCGCGCACTTGCGCCTGCTAAACTTGTGCGCATCCGCTCGCGACCGCCCCGAATGTCCTCCGAAAACTATTCGCTTTCCGTACTGCGCCGCCTCGAAGCGGAGAGCATCCACATCTTCCGCGAGGTCGCGGCCGAATTCGCGCGGCCCGTGGTCATGTATTCGGTCGGCAAGGATTCGTCGGTGCTGCTGCGCCTGGCGCAGAAGGCGTTTCATCCCGGGCGCATCCCGTTCCCCGTCCTGCACGTCGACACGGGCTTCAAGTTTCCACGAGATGTACGAATTCCGCGACCGCGTGTGCGCGGAACTCGGGCTCGAACTGCGCGTCGCGGGCAACCAGCCGGCGATCGCGGCAGGTACCAACCCGTGGGACCTGGGCACGGTCAAGTGCTGCGGACTGCTCAAGACGCAGGGCGCTGCTCGACGCGCTGCGCGCGGGCGACTACGACGCGGTGATCGGCGGCGCGCGCCGCGAGGAGGAGCGCTCGCGCGCGAAGGAGCGCATCTATTCGTTCCGCGATGCGCACGGGCAATGGGATCCGAAGAACCAGCGGCCCGAGCTGTGGAGCCTGTACAACGGGCGCATCCAGCCGGGCGAGAGCATCCGGGTGTTTCCATTGTCGAACTGGACGGAACTCGACATCTGGCGCTACATCCTGGTCGAGGACATTCCGGTGGTGCCGTTGTACTTCGCCGCCGAGCGCGACGTCGTTCGCCGGGGCGGCCAACTGCTGCCGGTGGGCGGCTGCGACGCGCCTGCTTCCGGGCGAACAGGTGGACCGCGTGCGGATCCGCTACCGGTCGCTGGGCTGCTACCCGTGCACGGGTGCGGTCGAATCGATCGGCGCTCACCGTTGCCGACATCGTCGCGGAACTCGAGGAGACCCGGTTTTCCGAGCGCGTGACGCGCGTGATCGACCACGACCAGGACGGGTCGATGGAGCAGAAGAAGCGCGAGGGCTACTTCTGATGAGCGCCCCCGCACCGCTTCCGGCTTCGGCCCTGCCGGTCGCCCGCGCGAACCCGACCTGCTGCGCTTCACGACGGCCGGCAGCGTCGACGACGGCAAGTCCACGCTGATCGGTCGCCTGCTGCACGACGCCGGCGCGATCTACGAGGACCAGCTCGAGGCGCTGCGCAGCAAGGCGCGCGGCGCGGGCGACGGCGCTCGACCTCTCGCTCGTCACCGACGGCCTGCGCGCCGAACGCGAGCAGGGCATCACGATCGACGTCGCCTACCGCTACTTCTCGACCCCGAACCGCCGGTTCATCATCGCCGACACGCCGGGCCACGTGCAGTACACGCGCAACATGGCCACCGGCGCGTCGACGGCGGACCTGGCCATCATCCTGATCGACGCGCGCCTGGGCATCCAGACCCAGTCGAAGCGCCACGGCTTCATCGTGTCGCTGCTCGGCGTGCCGCGCGTCGTCGTCGCCGTCAACAAGATGGATCTCGTCGGCTACGACCAATCGGTGTTCGACCGGATCCGCGACGAATACGGCGGCTTCGCCGCACGGCTCAACTTCGCGGACCTCGCGTTCATCCCGATGAGCGCGCTGGCCGGCGACAACGTCGTCGTCCGCAGCGACCGGATGCCGTGGTACACGGGTTCCGCGCTGCTGCCGCACCTCGAGTCGGTCTACATCGCGGGCGACGCGAATCTCATCGACTTCCGCTTTCCGGTGCAGCGCGTCGTGCGTCCCGACCAGGACTTCCGCGGTTACGCGGGACAGATCGTGTCCGGTGTCGCGCGCCCGGGCGACGAGGTCGTCGTGCTTCCGTCCGGGCGTCGCACGCGCATCGCGCGCATCGTCACGCTGGGCCCCGACGCCGACTACGCTTTTCCGCCGCAGTCGGTGACGATCTGCCTTGCCGACAACGTCGACGTGAGCCGCGGCGACATGCTCACGCATCCGAACAACATCCCGCGCGTCGAGCGCGCGGTCGAGGCGATGCTCGTGTGGATGGCCGACGCGCCGCTGGTCGCAGGCCGCGTCTACCTCGTCAAGCACACGACGCGCACGGTCAAGGCAACGTGCGCGGAGGTGGTCTACCGCGTGAATCCGGACAACCTGCATCGGGAGGATGCCGCAGACCTGCATCTCAACGAGATCGGCCGGGTGCGCCTGACCCTCTTCTCGCCGCTCTTCGTCGACGAGTACCGGCGCAATCGATCGACGGGCAGCTTCATCCTGATCGATCCGGACACGAACGTCACCGCCGCCGCCGGGATGATCATCGAGCGCAAGTCGTCGCCGGAAATCGCGGACGCCGATGCGGACGCCCACGTCAGCCGGAACGTGTTCCGGCAGCGTAGCCGCGTGGAAGCGGAGGAGCGCGCGCTCCTGCTCGGCCAGCAGCCGCTCACGATCTGGCTCACCGGGCTCTCCGGTTCGGGCAAGTCCACGCTCGCGCATGCGCTCGAGCGCCGGCTGATCGACGCGGGTCGCGCGTGTTTCGTCCTCGACGGCGACAACCTGCGACACGGCCTCAACCGCGACCTGGGCTTCACGCCCGAAGGGCGCCGCGAGAACGTGCGCCGGGTCGCCGAAGCCGCAAGGCTCATGAACGAGGCGGGTCTCATCGTCATCACCGCGCTCATCTCGCCGTATCGCGAGGATCGCGAGAACGCGCGGCGCGTGGTCGGCGACGCGCGCTTCTTCGAGGTCTATCTGGCGGCCGGCGTGGACGCGTGCGAACTGCGCGATCCCAAGGGCCTGTACGCGAAGGCGCGCCGCGGCGAGATTTCCGATTTCACGGGCGTCAACGCGCCCTACGAGGTGCCCGACGATCCCGCGGTCGTCCTCGACACGGTCGGGCGGGACACGCTGGCGTGCGTGGATACGCTGTTCGCGGCGGTGACGCTGCGGGTGGCCAACGCGGAGCGCGCGTAGCCCCGGTCAACGCCTGTTCCCGCCTGGCGAAGCACCGCGAAAGTCCCGCCGTTCGACGACTCGCACGAGAGCCCGCCGCACGACACTCGTATCTTCCTTGCCTTAATGGGTGGCCGCTGCCGTGGTTCCCAACTCGGCCGCCCCAAGGCGGCCGCGTGACTTCGGGAGTTGCAGTACCGGTGAGCAAAAGGGCGCGACGCCAGGCTTCATGTCATCCAGGGGCCCGATGGGTGCCGTTTGCGGACGTTTCCGGGTCGGACGTCGAGGGCTGGCCGTACGTCGCGAACTTCTCGATCACGACGCGCATCTCGGCCTCCGGCAGCACCACCGGTTCGCCCACCTGCAGCACGCGCCAGTACATTTCCGCCAGCGTCTCGACCTCGACGGCGAGCGCGAGCGCGCGTTCCAGCGAAGCGCCGAGTGCGATGGTGCCGTGGTTCGCGAGCAGGCACGCACGCCGGTCGCGCAGCGCCACGAGCGCATGGTCCGAGAGCGCCTGCGTGCCGAACGTCGCATACGGCGCGCACCGGATGTCGGCGCCGCCGGCGACCGCGACCATGTAGTGGAAGGCCGGAATGCCCCGGGACAGGCACGCGAGCGACGTCGCGAAGGGCGAATGCGTGTGGACGATCGCGTGCGCGTCGGGCCGCTGGCGGTAGATGTCGCGGTGGAAGCGCCATTCCGACGACGGCAGCCGGGGACCCTGCGCTTCGCCGTCGAGTGTCATCGCGACGATGTCGTCGGGCACGAGCGTCGCGTAGGGCACGCCGGTCGGCGTGACGAGGAAGCCGTCGAAGCCGACCCGCGTCAGCCGGGCGCTCACGTTGCCGGACTTGCCGCGGTTGATGCCCGCGGCGTTCATCGCGAGCGCCGTGGCGATCACCTCCTGCCGCAGCGCGGTCTCGTCGCCCATGCTCACCCCGCGCGTTCCGGGAACATCGCGGCCAGCCATTCGCGGGAGGGGCGCGTGATGCCGCGCTCGGTGACGATGCCGGTGACGAGGCGCGCCGGCGTCACGTCGAACGCGTAGTTGACCGCCCGCGTACCGTGCGGCGCGATGGCGACGCGGACGGTCTGCCCGTAGTCGTCGCGGCCCGCCACGGTGAGCACCTCGTCGGTGTCGCGGGTCTCGATCGGGATGCCGTCGCCGTTCGCGAGCGTCCAGTCGATCGTCGGCGACGGCACCGCCGCGTAGAACGGGACGTTGTTGTCGCGCGCGGCGAGCGCCTTGTCGTACGTGCCGATCTTGTTGCACACGTCGCCGTTGCGCGCGACGCGGTCGGCGCCGACGATCACGAGGTCCACGTCGCCGCGCTGCATCAGCAGGCCGGACGCGCTGTCCGGGAACAGCGTGTGCGGAATGCCGCGCTGGGAGAGTTCCCACGCCGTGAGGTTGGCGCCCTGCAGCCGCGGCCGCGTCTCGCTCACCCACACGTGCAGCGCGAGGCCCTCGGCCTGCGCCAGGAACAGCGGCGCCGTCGCGGTGCCCCAGCCGCAGGTCGCGAGCGCTCCGGCATTGCAATGGGTCATCACGCGGATCGGCCCCGGCCGCCGCTGCGCGATCGAGCGCAGCAGGCCGAGCCCGTGCTCGCCGATGGCATGGTTGAACGCCATGTCCTCGGCGGCGATCGCGTCGGCCTCCGCCCACGCGGCGGCGGCGCGCTCGGCCTCCGGCAACGGCGACACGAGCCTGCGCACGCGGTCGAGTGCCCAGCGCAGGTTCACGGCGGTGGGCCGCGTGGCGTCGAGCGCGGCGTGCGCCTTCGCGAGCGCCGTGTCCGACGCGTCGCGGTCGAGCGCCAGCGCCAGTCCGTACGCGCCGACGGCGCCGATCAGCGGCGCGCCGCGGACCCACATGCGGCGGATCGCGAGCGCGGCGGCGTCGACGTCAGCGATACGGGCGCGCACCAGCGCATGCGGCAGCGCGCGCTGGTCGATGACGTCGATCTGGTGCGCCTTCGGCGGACGCTGCAGCGCGCGGTAGGGCGCGGGATCCTCGTGCGGTAGGAGGTCGTCGCGTCGCATCCGTGCGATTCTAGCCTGCGGACGCTATTTCAGCACTTGCAGGATGTTGTTGAAGTCGTCGGTCCAGACGCGCCAGTCGCGTCGCGGCGTGATCTCCGTCGCGGCGTCGAGGAGACCGTTGAGGCGCGTGTCGTCCTTCGCGATCAGCACCCAGCTCGACGAGTTGCCGAGGTCGTCGCCGCCGGGATCGTTGATCCAGAGTGCGTGCAGGTCGAGGTCCGCCGCGATGCCCTCGACGACGGGAACCAGGTCGAGGTAGCGGTTGGTCACGTGGAACGCGATGACGCCTTCCGGCTTCATGTGCTTCAAGTAGACCTCGACCGCCTCGCGCGTGATGAGGTGCACGGGAATCGCGTCGCTCGAGAACGCGTCGATCGCGAGCACGTCGAACCCCTGCGGTGCTTCGCGCTCGAGCTTGAGCCGGGCGTCGCCCAGCGGCAGCTCGATCGTCGCGTCGCTGTCCTTGAGGTACGAGAAGTCCCGCTGCGCGATCGTGAGGACGCCGGGGTTGATGTCGTAGAAGCGGTAGACGTCGCCCTTGCTGCCGTACGCGGCGATGGTGCCGACCCCCAGCCCGATGACGCCCACCTTGATCGGTTCCTTGCGCGGATGCAGCGACTCGATGAGCCGGCCCACGCCCGAGCTCCGCGTGTAATAGCTGGTCGGCTGCGTCTTCAGGTCGGCGTCGACGTACTGCTTGCCGTGCATGATGTTGCCGTGGATCAGCTGCCGGCGCGCGTCCGTGGTGGCGCCTGCCTCGGTCACGCGCAGCACGCCGTAGAAATTGCGGCTGACGACGATCGCGGACTGGTAGAACTCGTGGACGGCCCAGACGCCGCAGCCCAGCGTCACGAACACCGCCACCAGCGCGAGCACGCCGTAGACCGGGGGCTCGCGCCGCACCTGCCAGACCAGCAGCAGCGCGCAGACGACGAGTGCGCCGCCCAGCTCGAAGTCGGCCGGGAGCACCAGCGGCGCGGCGATGCCGACCAGTGCGGACCCCAGCGCGCCGCCCAGCGAAATCATCAGGTAGAAGCGCGTGAGGTAGGTCGGCGCCGGCTTCAGCCGCACCAGTTCGCCGTGGCAGAACATGCACGCGATGAAGAGCCCCACGCAGAACACGCCGAGCTGGATCGCGAGTTCGTGCGTCATGCCGGGGTCCGCGTACGTCCACGCCATGACGCCGAGCGCCGCGGCCAGCATGCCGAGCATCATGTCGCGCCGGTACCACCCCGTGCCGTCGAAGCACAGGATGAACGTCAGCAGGTACAGCGACAGCGGCACGATCCACAGCAGCGGCACCGATGCCACGTTCTGCGTGATGTGGTTGCTCACGGCGAGCAGCAGCACCGACGCCGTCCCCGCCAGCGCGCACCAGAGCAGCTGGCGCGCGACGGTCGGCGCCGCTTCCCGTGCTTGCGGTCCCGTGGGTGCCGCGGCCGCGCCCGGACGCGTGGCCGCGCCCTCGGGCGCGCGTTTCGCGAGGCTCGACCACGCGGCGGCGGCGGCGAGGCCGACGAAGATCACGTAGCCCGCGGACCATGCCCACGCCTGCACGCGCGTGGCGATCCATGGCTCGACCATGAACGGGTAGGAGAGCAGCGCGACGAGCGACGCGAGATTGGACAGCGCGAAGAGTCGATACGTATCGCGGCCCGGAAACCGGCGCGCGAACCAGACCTGCACGAGCGGACTCGTCGTCGACAGCAGGAAGTAGGGCAGTCCGATGGTCCCGGCCATCAGGCCCAGGATCAGCCAGATCGGATTCTCGTCGCCGGACGGCTTCCAGAACGCGCCGGGAATGATGGGGAGCGCCAGCACGCTGACGACGAGCAGCACGATGTGGAGCTTGACCTGCGTACGCGGCGCGAACCTGCGCACGACGAAGTCCGCGTACGCGTACCCGAGCAGCAGCGTCGTCTGGAAGAACACGAGGCAGGTTGCCCACACCGCGGCCGAGCCGCCGAACCAGGGCAGGATCTGCTTCGCTACGATGGGCTGCACGAGGAAGAGCAGGAACGCGCTACCGAAGATCGTGAGGGCGAATAGCGGCATCGGATGGGGCGGCAAGGGAACCGGGCGACGGCGAGCCCCGCATTGTACTGGCTGCGGCGAACCGCCCCGGCGCGGGGCGCGGTTGCCGTGCGCGGCGCGTGGGGCCGTCGCGGATGCGCGCGCGGAACCTGCGCCGGCGTGCGGTCAGCCGGCGGGCGGTGGCGGGCCGGGCGGCGGCGCTGCTAACATCGCCGCATGGACAGCCATGGTGCCGCCGCGCTGCTTGCCGAGGAGCACGCCGCTTTCGTGCAAGGCCCGGTGTCGATCGTCGCCGCGTCGTGCGACGGGGCCAACCTGCCGTCGATCGGCCGCGTCACCGGGTGCGTCGTCGCGCCCGGCCGGCGTCGCGTCACGCTGTTCGTTGCCGGGCGCCAGGCCCCCGCGCTGATCGCCGACGTGCGTGCGCACGGGCGGATCGCCGTCGTGTTCGCCCGGCCCACCACCAATCGCTCGCTGCAGTTGAAGGGTGACGATGCCGCAGTGCGGCCGCTCGCGGCCGACGAGTCGGCGCGCGTCGCGCGCTATGTCGAGGCGTTCGGCCGCGAGATCGCGCAGGTGGGGCACGGCCCGGAATATGCGCGCGTGATGTTCGCGCACGTGGAGGGCGACCTCCAGGCGATCGATTTCACGCCCACCGCCGCGTTCGAGCAGACGCCCGGCCCCAACGCCGGCACGCCGCTTCCGCGTCCACGATGACGATCACCGTCGACGCCATCCGTCCCGCGCTGGACGGCGCGATTCCCGCGACGGTGGCCACCTGTTCGGCCGAGGGCGTGCCCAACGTCTCGTTCGTGTCGCAGGTGCACTACGTGGACCCGGAGCACGTGGCGCTGTCGTACCAGTTCTTCAACAAGACGCGCCAGAACGTGCTGGCCACCCGGCGCGCGATCGTGCTGGTCATCGATCCCGTGTCGTTCGCCCGGTATCGGATCGCGCTCGAGTACGAGCGGCTCGAGACCCGCGGTCCGCTGTACGAACGGATGAAGGCGCACCTCGCGGGCATCGCGTCGCACACCGGCATGGCGGGCGTGTTCAGGCTGCAGGGGGCCGATGTCTACCGGGTCCTCGCGGTCGAGCAGGTCGAAGGCTTCACGTTGCCGGGGGCGGCGCCGCAGCGGCACCACCTCGCGGCCGTGCGTGCGATCGCGCAGCGGATCGCCGGCTGCGCGGATTTGGCCAACCTGCTGAACGACGCACTCGCGGCGCTCGACGATTGCCTCGGCATCCGGCACGCGATGATCCTGATGGCCGACGCGCGCGCCGGCAAGCTCTTCACGGTGGCGAGCCGCGGCTACGATGTGTCGGGCATCGGCAGCGAGATCGCTTTCGGCGACGGCGTGATCGGCGTCGCGGCCCGCGAGATGACGCCGATCCGCATCATGCATCGCGCGTACGAGTGGGGCTATGCCCGCGCGATCCGCGACAGCGCGGCCGCGACCGGGATGGAAGGGCGTTCTCGACACGGAGATTCCGGTGCCCGGCCTGCCCGACTCGCGCAGCCAGCTTGCCGTGCCGGTCATCGCCGGCAGCGGCCTGACCGCGGTGCTGTACGTCGAGGACGTCTGCGACCGGCGCTTCGGCTTCGACGACGAGGACGCGCTGGTTGCCATAGCGGCGCTCCTGGGGCCGACGATACGCGGGATGCAGGAACTCGCGGAAGCCGCTGCGGATCCGGGGCTGCCGCTGCCCGTCGCGCCGCCGCCGGCCGGTCCTCCGCTCGTCGTGCGCCACTACGCCGCCGACGACACGGTGTTCGTCGGCGACGAGTATCTGATCAAGGGCGTGGCGGGCGCGATTTTCTGGAAGCTGCTGGGCGACTACACGCGCGCGGGGCGCACCGAGTTCACGAACCGCGAGCTGCGCCTCGATCCCGCGATCCGGCTGCCGGACCTGTCAGACAACCTCGAGGCGCGACTCATCCTGCTGCAGCGCCGGCTCGCCGAGCGCGTGCCGATTCTCGCGCTCGAAAAGACCGGGCGCGGCCGCTTCCGCTTCTGCGTGCGCCGTCCGGTGGAGCTCGTCGAAGCCGGCGCGGCGCGCTGAACTTCCCTCGGCTTCCCCGATGTGCGGCATCGTGCGCCTCGCGTCCGCGGCTTCAGGCGGCGAGCGCCGCTTCGAGCTTGCGCCAGCCGTCCGGATCGACGTACGTCCGCGCGAGCTCCAGCGCACCCCGGTAGAGGTGGGCCGGGGCGCCGGCGCGCATGCCGGCGAGCATGCCGGCCCGTTGCGCCGGCGTCATCGTCGGCAGCATCCAGCGCAGCGCGCGCCGCATCGCCGGCGGCGGGTGGTGCGCCTTGATCGAGTCCTCGAGTGCCACGAGTTCCGCATCCGTATAGGCGTCCCACAGGACGGCGTTGTGCGCGACCTCTTCATGGTGCATGTGCACGAAGTTCTCGCCGGCAAATAGAGCAAGCTCGCGGTAGAGCGTCGCCGCGACCGCGTCGCGCGTTCCTGCGGGCGCGCGCGCCAGCGCGGCGACGCGCTGGCGCAGCTGCGCGATCGCGGCGACGTGCTGCTCGTGCTCGTCCGCGATGCGCAGCGTCGAGCCCGGGCGCCGTGCTTCGAGCGCCGGATGGACGAGCGTCTCCTCGGTGTTCAGGTGGTCCTGGCAGAGATCGAGCAGGTCGTTGAGTCGCACGACGGTGTCGCTCACCTCCTGCGGATCGGCGGCGTCGAGGCGTCCGACGGCGAGCATCGCGTCGGTCAGCGCGGCGCGCAGCGCCTTGTGGATCAGCGCGTAGATGTCGTGGCGGCCGGCGGGTGCGTTGGCGCGGACCGGCGGGACAGCGGCGAGCACGGTGGACATGGCAACGGTTCCTTGAGAGTCGGGGTCGATGGCGGCCGCGTCCTGCGGGCCGATGACGACGATTCTCGGCGAACGCGCGCAAGCGCGTTGCTAAATGATCCGTCACGCAATCCTAATATTTCCCTAAGCGCCGCCGTTCGCCCGGGGCTCCGGCCGGTGCGCAGCGGAGCGGGTGCGGAGCGGGCCGGGCAGTACGCGCCTCGGTACGACCATCGCCATTACGCGGCGGCGGGCTCGGGTGTCGCGGCCGGCGGCGTGGGCGGGTGGGTGGCGGCCCAGCGCTGCGCGAACGCCTGCCACGCCAGCACGATGAACACGACGATCAGCGGCGCGATGTGCAGCGTCGCCCGGTTCACCGTCGTCTGGTCGCTGATGTAGAAGCTCGCGGTCGTGAATGCGAACACGAAGAACAGGAACAGCAGTCCACCCGCGACGATCATCGTCAGCGGGACGAGCGCCGGCGCCAGCAGTTGGCGCCATGCGAGCAGCGCGGCCGCGAGCGCGCCGTACCAGAGCAGGTTCCAGTTGCCGAGCAGGAAGTAGCTCTGCACGAGGTCGCCCCACGCCGGATCGAACGTGAGGTTGACCTGGTAGTTGAAGAGCGTGAACTTGAAGCGCGCGAACACCACGAGGCCGAGCGCCACCGCGGCGAAGCCCGCGGCGACGAGCGCCAGGCCGCGCCGCGGCAGCAGCACGACGACGAGTCCGGGCAGCAGCGTCGCCGCCCAGAACCAGCCGGGATTCTTGATCTGCGTGCACGCGGCCGCGAGGACGACCGCGATCGCGGCGTCGCGGACGTCGCGTCCGCGCGCCCAGCGCAGGAACGCGAGCGCCGCCGCGGTGTAGGCGGCCGCGAGCGGCAGGTCAGCGTAGCCTGCCAGCGCCACGTGGGTGTTCGCGAGCGGCAGCGATGCGACGAGGAATGCGCCGGCCAGCGCCGCGAGCGCCGTCGTGCCGAGCGAGCGCAGCCCGCCGTAGACCGCGAACACGAGCGCGACGCCGATCTGCCACCACGGCCAATTCATCAGCGTGTCGTCCCAGCGGCCGAGCCAGAGGCAGGCGTAGACCTGCAGCAGCGGCATCGTCGGCGGATACTCGGGCGACGCGTCGAAGTACACGGCGCCGTTGGCGGCGAGCCATTCGTTGACGCGCGCGAACGGCGCCAGGTACCCCAGCTCGAACCAGACGCGGGCCTTGGTCGCCCACTGCGTCCATGCGTCCCACGGGTAGAGCGGCCGCGACGCGACTTCGGTCGCCAGCAGCGCGAAGCGCAGTGCGAGCCAGCCGAGCGCCAGCCACCAGACGAGGCGGGCGGCGCCGGAGAGCCCCGGCGAGCGCACCAGCGCTGCGAATGCACCGGCGCAGGCGGCGGTCAGTGCGCGTCCGTCGCGGCGCCATGCGAGGACGAAGAGCACGATCGTGACCGCGGCGATGGGCAGCGCGATGACCGGGAGGCCGAACCGGAGGCCGGCCAGCGAGAGCGCGCGCATCCACAGCGTCACGACGAAGGCGCCGACGAGATAACCCGCGCCTGCCGTCCACGCGGCTTCGCCGGGCGCTGCCGGTGCCGTGGCCCGCGGCCGCAGCGCGAGCATGATGCCGATGCCCAGGAGCCAGGGCAGCAGCAGGCCGAAGGTCAGGGCGAGCGCGTCCATCTACAGGATCCGGAACAGCGCGGCGCCGGGCTCGACGAGCAGCGCTTCCGCCGACACGGGCGCGCCGCCTTCGAAGCGCAGCTTCTTCTCGTCGGCGCTGTACTGGACGCCGCGCCGCTGGTACACGACGACGAAGTCGCCGGGGCGCAACGACGCGGCCGCGGGCACCGAATTGTTGAACGGATCGAACTGCACGTTGTACGGATAGAAGTGATACGCGGTGCGCCCGCGGAAGTACGGTGCGTCGGCCACCACGAACACGCGGGAGGTGCCCGGCGGGGGCATCTTCGCGCGGGCCTTCTCGACGAACTGGAAGAGCATGCCGTCGTCGGCGGCCACGTGCCGCTCGCGCAGGTCCTTGCCGCCGAACTGGTCGCGCGTCGCGGCGACCTGCCGCGAGAGATTCCACGTCCACTGCAGGTCGAGCAGCGCCCAGGCGGCGACGAACAGCGCCGCGACGACCAGCGGGAACCATTGGGTGCGCCGGCGCCGCCACGCGACGCCGTACCAGAGGGCCGCGACGACGGCGAGCGTGCCGACCAGCAGCGCGGGCAGCGGCAGTTCCTGCACGTCGGCGCCGCCGGTGATCGTGTTGATCGACGCGCCCGACCAGCCTTCGTAGGCGGTCCACTCCCGCATGCGGTCGGAGAGCTGGCCGACCACGCCGCCGGGCCTGGCGACGACGCCCGTCACGCGAACCGGTTCGGCCAGCGGACCGCGTACGGCCAGCGCGATGCCCGTGATGCGGCCGACCCAATCCGGATTTCCCGTCATCACCACCGGCGTCAGGCGGCCGGCGGAGACCGTCACCGGCACCGGTGTTGAGCTTGTTCGGCGCGTAGTCGGTGCGCCACAGGAAGCGCACGTCCGCGCGCTCCGCGAAGCCCGTCCCGGACCAGGCGACGACCGGGTACTCGGTCGAGCGGAAGTCCGTGCTGGCCGTGATCAGCGCGAGACCGGACTCGTCGACCGCGGAGACCACGACCGCGTCGCGCAGCGGGCCGCCGGTTCCGCGCGTGACGGTCAAGCCGGCCGCCGTATGGACTTTCGCGCTGCTTCCCGGGAACCACGTGCCGGGCGCGGACACCAGCGCATACAGCGCGAGTGTTGCGACCAGTGCCGCCGCGAACGCCAGCAGCGCGCCGCGCACGACACCGGCCGGCGCCGCTGCGGCGGGCGCCGTGCCGGCGGGCGGCGGATTCAATGGGCGTTGCGGCTCTTCAGAATATGCCAAAGCGTCAGCACCAGGATGCGCAGATCGAACCACAGCGACCAGTTGTCGATGTAGTAGAGATCGTATTGTATCCGCTGCTTCAGGTCGCTATCGCCGCGCAGGTCGTTGACCTGCGCCCATCCGGTGATGCCCGCCTTCACGAGGTGCTTCTGCATGTAGCCGGGGATCTCCTGGCTGAAGCGCTCGACGAATTCGGGCCGTTCCGGGCGCGGGCCCACGAGCGACATCTGCCCCTGCATCACGTTGAAGAACTGCGGCAACTCGTCGAGGCTCGTCCGGCGCAGCAGCGCGCCGAACGGCGTCGCGCGCCGTTCGCCCTGGCGCGTCCACACGGGTCCGCTCGCCGCCTCCGCGTCGACGGGCATCGTGCGGAACTTCAGCATCGAGAAGTGCTCGCCGTTCCACGTCACGCGCTCCTGCCGGTAGAACACCGGCCCGCGCGACGACAGCTTCACGCCGATCGCGATCAGCGCCATGAGCGGCAGCGTGAGGAGCACCAGCAGCGTCGCCAGCACGTAGTCCTCGACCGCCTTGACGATCCGGTTGGTGCCGGCCATCGGCGTCTCGGTGAGCGAGATCACGGGCAGGCCCGCCACTTCCGTCATCGAGTGGTTGAGGAGGTGGAAGCTGTAGATGTCCGGCACGAAGCGGATCTCGACCGGATGCGCGCGCAGCATCGTGAGAATCTCGCGGATGCGCGCCTCCGCGCGCAGCGGCAGCGCAATCCAGACCTGGTCGATGATGCCGCCCGCGACGTCGGCCGCGAGGCGCGCGTCGATCGGGTGCACCGGGACTGCCGTGCAGGTCGTCGCGCGTGCGTTCCGGGTCGTCGTCGTAGAACGCCGCGATGTTGAATCCGGCCCAGGGCGCCTGGCGCAGCCGCGTGGCGATCGTGGTGCCCAGCGTGCCTGCGCCGATCACGGCGACATGCCGCTGGTTGCGACCGCGCAGGCGCAGCGCGCGCAGCGCCAGCCGGACCGTCAGCCGCAGCAGGGCCGTCGCCGCGAAGCCGCCCAGCAGCCACGCGCTCACCCAGACGCGCGAGAAGCCGTCGCCCGTCTTGGTCGCGAAGATCGTGCCGCCCGCGAACGCCGCCAGCAGCATCCATGCGACGGCGAGCCGCCGCAGCTCGTCCGTGAGTCCCGCGCCGCGCTGCGCCTCGTAGAGCTTGAACGGCGGGAACACGGCCGCGACGCCGAGCGCGCCGACCGCCATGAAGAACAGGTACTGCTCCGGCGGGGAGTACGTGCCGAGGTAGGTGCGATAGGCGACGACGCCGACCAGCACCGTCAGCGCGGGGTCGCAGATGCGCAGGATCGCGGCGAACAGCGTCGCGTGGGGCTTGAGGACGCTTCGGGCCATGGCGGACGGATTATCGCCCGGCGCGGGCCGCCCGGTGCTGCGCCGCCTCCACCAACGCCGTGAACTGCGCGGCGAATCGCGCGGCAGCGAACGGCTCGGCATTGGCGCGACAGGCGGCGGCGGTGAAGGTCCCGGCACGCGCATCGAAGCGCGCGACCGCGTCCCGGATCGATTCCGCCGTCTGTTCCGCGAAGAAGAGGCCGGTCCCGGTGGCGTCCTCCGTCGCGCGCACCGTTTCCAGCGCGCCGCCGCGGCCAAAGGCGATGACGGGCGTGCCGCAGGCCTGCGCCTCGACCGGCAGGATGCCGAAGTCCTCCTCCGCCGCGAACACGAACGCGCGCGCGCCGCGCAGGAGCTCGCGCATCCGCTCGCGCGTCACGTGCCCCGGAAACTCGACGTTGGGCCCGGCCGCGGCACGGATGCGCGCACTTTCGGGCCCGTCGCCGGCCAGGACCAGGCGCGCGTCGGGCAGCAGGCGAAACGCGGCGGCGACGAGGTCGAGCCGCTTGTACGGAACGAAGCGCGACGCGGCGAAGTAGTAGCCGCGCTCCGGGATGGGCACGGGCGGCGGGGCCGGCGTGAAGAACGCGGTATCCACCGGCGGGGCGATCACCACGGCCTCGCGACCGTAGCAGCGGGCAATGCGGTCGCGCACGTAGGCGGAGTTCGTCACGAAGTCGGTGACGCGCACGCTGGTGCGCCGGTCCCAGTCGCGCAGCCGGTCGAGCAGCGCGTTGACGACGAGGCCGCGCAATCCCGAGTCGAGGCCGCGCACGCCGAGGTACTGCCCGCGCAGGTCCCACGCATAGCGCATCGGCGTGTGGCAGTAGCAGACATGGCGTTGCGCAGGCGTCGTCCGCACGCCCTTCGCGACGGCGTGCGAGCTGGAAATCACGAGGTCGTAGCGCCGACAGGTCGAGCGACTCGATGGCGCGCGGGAACAGCGGAAGCAGCATCCGGAAGTGGCGCCGCGCGCCCGGCATGCGCTGGATGAACGTCGTGCGCGCGCGCCGCCCCCCGAGTTCCGCGCGCAGCGCGTCGGGCAGGAAGTCCACGAGCGCGAACAGGTCCGCGGACGGGATAGCACGCGGAGGATCTCGGCCAGCACGTTCTCGCCGCCGCCCCACGTGTCCAGCCAGTCCTGCACGACTGCGATGCGAGGTTCCCGCCCGCCGGCTGGCAGTGCCTGCGTCACGCCGGCGCCTCGCGCAGCGCCGCGAGGCTTGCCGCGAGCACGTTGGCGGTATCGGCCGCGCACGCGTCCCACGAGAACCGGCGCGCGCGCGCGCGGCCGGCCGCGGCGAGCCGTTCGCGCAGCGCCGGTTCGTCCGCGAGGCGCAGCAACCCCTGCGCGATGTCGCGCTCGTCCTCCGGGTCGCAGTAGAGGGCCGCGTCGCCGCACACCTCGGGCATCGCGCCCGCGCGCCCCGCGAGCACCGGCGTGCCGGCGGCCATCGCTTCCAGCGCCGGCAGTCCGAAACCCTCGTGGAGCGACGCCTGCACGGCGAACTGCGCGGCGGCCACCCGGGCGACCAGCTCGGCGAACGGCAGTTCCTCGACCAGTTCGACCCGGTCGCCCAGCGTACGCACCAGCGCGAGCGCGTCGCGGTCGACATTGCGAACGTCGCGATGGCGGGCGACGAGCACCAGCCGGTGCGGAATGCGGTCGCGCACCGACGCGAACGCGCGCAGCACGCGCGCCACGTTCTTGTGCGGCTTCAGGAGGCCGACGAAGATGATCGTCGGCGGTTCGCCGGCGACCAGGTTCGACCGCCGCGTCATTACCCGCCGCAATCCACGCGTGATCGACGCCCAGCGGCGTCACGTGCACGCGGGCGGGGTCGGTCGGCGACAGCCGCAGCAGCTCGCCGCGCGTGAATGCGGAGACGCAGAGGACCGCGCGGGCGCGGGCGGCGATCGCCCGCAGCCAGGCGCGCACGGGCAGCGAGCGGCCGTAGCCCGCCAGCGCCGGGGCCGTGAGCGGCAGCAGATCGTGCAGCGTGACGACAAGCGGGCACGCGCTGCGCAGCGGGACGTTGAAGTGCGGCGTCCACAGCACGTCGTGCGGGCCCGCGACCGGGCGGCGCCGCGACCAGGTCCGCGACGGAGAGCGGCGCGACGTTCCAGGGCCTGCAATCCGCATCGCGGGCGAGGCGCGCCGCCAGCGCATCGGGCATCGTCCGGCCGGTGAGGATCGTCGGATGCCACGCCGACAGGCGCGGCACCACGCGCGGCAGCAGTTCCGCGAGGTAGGTGCCGATGCCCGAATGCCCGGCCAGCCGGGCATCGATGTACAGGTGAGTCATCGCCGGACGCTACCCCGGGCGCGGCGACGACGCGAGCACGTTGTCGTAGACGGTCTCGAGGCGCGCGTGCTTCGCGCAGGCGAACGTGTACCGGTCACCGGCCGCGAAGTCGGCGCATCCTTCCCAGTCGTCGAAACGGGGGGCCAGCGTATGGCAGGCGTAGCCCGAAGCGACCGCCATGTCGTGCACGGCCGCGGGCGAAGGCAGGAACACGAGCTGGTAGTCGGCCGACATCCGCGGATCCTCGAGCGGCTCGTGCCGCAGCTCGATGAGGCTGCGCGGATCGTTCAACACCGTCGAGTCGATGACGAGGATGTCGGTGTTGAGCGCGGCGATGCGCTCCATGAGTTCCATCGGCTTGCACACGTGGTAGAGGAGTCCCAGGCACAGCACGATGTCGAACGGGCCGCCCCATTCGCGCGTGTCGCCGGTGAACACGTTGTCGTGGATGAACCGGTACCGGTCCGCGGGGATGTCGAGCGCGCGGAACACGAGGTTGGCCTGGCCGATGTGCATCTCGCGTGCGTCGACGCCGACCACGTGCGCGCATCCGGCGGCGACGGCGTGCATCGCCCAGAAGCCCGCGTTGCAGCCCAAGTCCAGCACGCGCTTGCCGCGGAACACCCCGGCCTGCGCAAGGGGGTCGAAGAAGTAGCGCTTGCGCTGCCGATGGCGGTTGATCCACTGCCGGTCGTGGATCGGCGTGGTCACGCCGCGCAGGTCGAACTCGTAGTGCCAGCGCGGGAACTGCGCGACCGCGGCCGCGATCTCGTCGGGGGTCATTGCCATCGGGTGTCCTGCAGGGGTTCGCGCACGGGGAGCGGCTGCGTGCTCTCGAAGTCGAGGGGATGCCCGCGCGTCCGGGAATCGTCGCGCGAGCGCGGCATGCGTTCGGGCGACACCAGTTCGCGCGCGTAGAAGTAGATGCCGAACACGGCATAGGCCATCGTCAGCAGCCCCGTCTGCGAGAACTGGCCGCTGACTCCGAAATACAGGACGAGCGCGGTCCATGCGCCCAGGTGCAGGCGGCTCGCGAACGCCCAGCGCGGCGTCCACAGCGCCCGGACCAGCACGAGCAGGAACGCGAGCGTGAACAGCGCGCCGTTCTCGGACAGGAACTCGACCCAGATGTTCTCGTTCTTCGCGTTCACCATGCGGTTCGCGTCGAGCTTGTTCGTGCCGGGAAGCTCACGGTCGAAATACCTGAACACGTAGGCGTCGTAGGCCCGCGGCCCGACGCCGAACCACGGGTGCTTCCACCAGACCTCGAGACCCATCCGGTTGATCAGCACGCGGTCGGTGCCCGACGTGGTCGGATTCGCGAGGTCGAGGTCGCGCGCGAAGCGGCCCATCTTGTCCGTGGCCGACAGCGTCGGCTGCTCCGCCGTGAACGACGGCGTCGGGATCTGCATCGCGACGATCGTCACCGGCAGCAGGAACAGCAGGTATCCCTTGCGGAACACGCGGCGATCGAGCGCGAGCAGCAGCCCGCCCAGCACGACGAACAGCACCCAGCCGGTCTTGGCCGTCGACTCGACGAGCACGCAGACGAGCAGCGACCAGAACGCCCCGCGTGGCCCAGCTCGGGTTGCGCTGCACCAGCACGATCGGCAGCAGCAGGAACGCGTAGATGTTGAGGAAGTGCGGCCAGCCGGCCAGTCCATTCAGCCGGTACACGTCGACGTGCGATTGCGGCGAGAAGATCACGTGGTGGAAATAGTAGATCGCGACGTACTGGATGAGGCCGAACAGCGCGATGAACGCGAGCGCCCACGTGGCACTGCGGCGCACCTGGTCGCCGGTGAACCAGTGCGCCTTGAGAAAGGCGTAGACGGTGCCGACGGTGAAGAGGTCGAACGCGAACCAGAGCGTCCACGCGATCGAATCGCGAAGGTCCACGCTGAATGCCACCGAGAACGCGAGCGGCAGCAGCGGCAGCCAGGCCAGGTGGGGAATGCGCCGCAGCGCGCCGCGGAGCGCCGCGAACATTGCGGTCGGCGCGAACGCCCACGCGCCGAGGACCAGGAAGTACGCCCACTTGATCTTGTGGCCGGCGACGACCACGTGCAGGTGGTCCGCCGAGAGCAGGAACAGCAGTGCGGCCAGGTAGGCGGCAGGCAGCAGCAGCGCGGGGACGCCTCCCGCCCGTCCGGCGTGGTCAGAGGACATCGGCGAAGCCCCGGCGCGTACGCTGGAAGCCGTAGAAGCCGAGCCACGCGGTGGCGAGTCCCAGCAGCCACATCGCGGCCAGCGCCGCTGGCGCGGGCCAGGTTCCGAACAGCAGCGCGCCGCGCGTCATCTCGATGAACACCGCGATCGGATTGAGCGCGATCAGGTACCGCCACTCCTCCGGTACCGCGGACAGCGGATAGAACACGGGGCTCAGGAACAGCAGCATCAGCGCGAGAAAGCCGACGACCTGCGCGAGGTCGCGCAGGTAGACGCCGAGCGCCGCGAACGCGTACGCAACCCCCAGCGCGAGCAGCGCGAGCGGCAGCACGATCAACGGCAGCGCCGCGATCGTCGGCGGCAGCGTGCCGGTCCGGATCAGCACGGCGACGACGATCAGCGCGAGTCCGACCGCGAAGTGGAACGCGGCGACGACCAGCGCCGACCACGGCAGGATCTGCAGCGGAAACACGACCTTCTTCACGAGGTTGCGGTTCTCGATGACGAGCATCGGCGCGCGCGTCATGCATTCGGCGAAGAAGCCGTGCACGAGCATGCCGGCGTAGACGATCAGCGCGAAGCCGGTGCGATCCGTCACCGGTCCGTCCCAGCGGATGCGGAAGACGACGCTGAACACGAACGTGTAGATCGCGAGCAGCAGGAGCGGATTGAGGATCGCCCAGCCGAAGCCGATCAGCGAGCCGCGGTAGCGACCCGAGATCTCGCGGCGCGAGAATTGCCACAGCAGGCTGCCGTACTCGGTCAGCGTGCTCGCGAACGCCGCGGGGCCGACGGGATAGCGCCGCTGCATCATGCGGCCGTTCCCGTGCGTGGCGGCCACGCCAGTGCGTAGGCCGTGCCCGTCAGCGTCAGGTTCGGGTTGTAGAGCGGATCGGCGAGCGCGCCCGGCCACAGCGCGGCGAACCGAGCCTCCTCGGCGCGCGAGCGCGCCGCGTTGGCCGGATCGTCGTCGAGGCCGCGCGACGCGGACTCGTGGTGGACGAGAGTTGCGTACGGCGACACGACGTGGCGGTAGCCGGCGCGCGCGAGCCGCAGGCACAGGTCGAGGTCGTTGCACGAGACCGCGAGGTCCTCGTTCATGCCGCCCACCGCGAGGTACTTGTCGCGGGCGACCACCGCGCACGCGGTGATGAGCGCGGTCACCTCGCGCACGGCGCCGGCGCGCCCGTACGGGCCCGCGAAGCCGCGGCGGGTCCCGATCCACGGGCGGTCCCCGACACCATTGAGTCCGAGGATCACGCCCGCGTGCTGCAGCGTGCCGTCCGGATAGAACAGTGTCGCGCTCGCGAGTCCAGCGCCCGGACGCGCGGCGAGCCCGACGAGTTCCGTGAGCCACTCCGGGTCCGTCGCCTCGATGTCGTTGTTCACGAGCGCCACGTACGCACCCGTGGCCTCGCGCACGCCCAGGTTGCACTGCGCGGCATAGTTGAACGCGTGCGGATAGGCGACGACGCGGGCGCGGCGGTCCCGCGCCAGCGCCGCAAGGTAGGCGACGGCCTCGGGCTCGCGCGAGTCGTTGTCGACGATCACGAACTCGAAGTCGGCGTACGCGGTGTTCTCGCTGATTGACTCGATGCACTTGCGCAGCAGGCCCACGCGGTCGCGGGTCGGGATCACGAGCGACACCCGCGGCGCCGGCTGCGGCACCGCATATGCGATGCGCCAACCCGACGTCGTCCGCCGCGGCGTACCGTGCTCGCCGCGGCGCGCGAGGGTCGTCTCGATGACCCGCTGCTGCGCGGCCGCGAGCGCCGGCTTCTCGAACGCCGCCGCCGCCGTCGATCCGGGCAGTTCCCGCCAGTGGTAGAGCACGCGCGGCACGTGCACGATGCGCTCGCGCCCGGCGGCCTCCTCGACGCGCAGCGCCAGGTCCCAGTCCTGCGCGCCGTCGATCCCCGCGGCGAGACCGCCGACGTCGCGCAGCGTCCGCGCGCGGATGACCATGAAGTGCAGCGCGCAGTTGGTCGTGCGCATCCACGCGCCGTCCCAGTCGGGCTTGAACCACGGGCGGACGCGATGGCCCTCGGGATCGAGCTTGTCCTCGTCCGAGAAGAGCAACGCGGCGTCAGGGCGATGCGCGAGCGCTTCGGCCATGCACAGCAGCGCGTCGGGCGCGAGCACGTCGTCGTGGTCGAGGAACGCGCAGTATTCGCCGCGTGCCATCGCCAGCGCATCGTTGGTCGCCTGGGCGATGCCGCCGTTCGCCGCGCGCCTGGTCACGCGGATCCGGGGTTCGTCCGCGGCAGCCTGCGCGAGGACCCGCGCGACGGACTCGTCCGGCGACGCGTCGTCGACCACGCACAGCTCCCAATCCGCGTAGCACTGCGCGCGCACCGAGGCCAGCGTCGCGGCGAGGTACCGTTCGGGAACGTTGTACACGGGCAGCAGCACGGAGAACGACGGGCGGCGGGACAGCGCGGCCAGCCGCGGGCCGAAGTCGGTGCCGGCGGGAGGCTCGAAGCGGGCGCACCACGCGGCGTAGTCGGCGTAGTTCGCGTCTTCGGCGACATGCCGCTCGAGCACGCCGGCGAGCGCGCCGTCGCGCGCGAGGTTCACGGCGCGCCGGGCGACCCAAAGGAGCTTCCGGGGATCGGAGCCGGCGTAGCGCAGGTGCCGTCGCAGCACGCGCAGTCCGGCGCGCAGGTGGGCCGTCCGCATCAAGGTCGCCTGCGCCATGCGCAGCGAACGGGCGACGAGGGGAGGGGGGTGGGCACAGGTGACCGGTCCGGAAGTTTTCGTCGGCGCCGATGGCGCATGGCGTGGCGTGCGGTGCACCGCGACCCCGCATGGATCGTCCCGGCGCGGCGCGCACCTCGAAGCTTGCCTGACCGTCGCCGCGCGCCGTCGTTGCAGAGGACCGCTCTTCATTTTACCGGTTCCGGGACGTGGACGCCGCGTGCGGCGTCGAGCGTCTATAATTCCCGGCGGTCCCGGCTGCAATCGCGCGCGGCCCCCGGACGCCACCGCCCGCGGCCGATCCCGCGCCTGCGCCCGTTCCGGAACCCCTTCCCAACCACCCCGGATGACCCCGCCCGCCCTCACGGTACGGTCCCTCTCGAAGCGATTCGAGCTGTATGCGCGGCCGGTCGACCGGTTGAAGCAGACGCTCTTCCGCGGACGTCGCAAGTTCTACCGCGACTTCTGGGCGCTGCGCGACATCGCGTTCTCGCTGGCGCCGGGGCAGGTGCTCGGGGTCGTGGGCCGCAACGGCTCGGGCAAGTCGACGCTGCTGCAACTCGTTGCCGGCACGCTGGCGCCGACCACGGGCGCAATCGACGCGCCGGGGCGCATCTCGGCGCTGCTCGAACTGGGCAGCGGCTTCAACCCCGAATTCTCCGGCCGCGAGAACGTGTTCCTCAACGGTGCGATCCTCGGGCTGCCGCACGCGGAAATGCGCGCGCTGCTGCCCGAGCTGCTGGCCTTCGCCGACATCGGCGAATTCGTCGACCGGCCGGTCAAGACCTATTCGAGCGGCATGGCGCTGCGGCTCGCCTTCGCCGTCGCGACGGCCGTGGCGCCGCGCATCCTGATCGTGGACGAGGCGCTGGCCGTCGGCGACGAAGCGTTCCAGCGCAAGTGCTTCGCACGCATCGAGAAGATCCGCGAAAGCGGCGCCGCGATCCTGTTCGTGTCGCATTCGCCCGCGCAGATTCTCGAACTGTGCGACGTCGCGCTGCTGCTCGACGCCGGCGAGATGGTGCTGATGGACGAGCCGAAGCGCGTCGTGCCCGAATACCAGCGCCTCCTCTACGCGACGCCCGCCAATGCGGCAAGGTTGCGGGATGCGATGCGCGATGCCCGGGACGCGCCGGCCGGGCGCGCGGGGACGCCCGCGCTCGCCGCGCCGGAGGGGGCGGGCGCGGCAGCGGAGGCGCGCGCGGCGCCGCCGCCGGTGGCGGCCTTCGATCCCGACCTGCGCTCGGCGAGCGTCGTGGAATTCGCCACGCACGGTGCCCGCATCGAGGAACCGCGCATCACCACGCTCGCGGGCGACAGCGTCAACGTGCTCGTCCGCGGCGAGGAGTACGTGGTCCGGTACCAGGTGACGTTCGCCGCACCCGCCCGCCGCGTGCGCTTCGGGATGATGATCAAGACGACGTCGGGCGTGGAGCTGGGCGGCGGCGTCCACCCCGAGGCGGGCGGGCTGGCCGAGACGCTTGCGGCAGGGGCGCGGATGGCGATGACCTTCACGTTCCGTTGCCAGCTCAACGCCGGGATGTACTTCCTCAACACGGGCGTCATGGGCGAGGTCGACGGAACGCAGACCTTCCTGCATCGCCTCGTCGACGCGGTGGCATTTCGCGTGCAGCCCGACCCCGGCCGCGAAAGCGCGGGTTACGTCGACTTCGCCGTGCGCGGCGCGCTTGCCGCCGCGCCCGCAGGATCATGAGCGCCGCGGTGGTTCGGTGAGTACCGGCGGCGCCGCGTCCGCATCGCGACGACGCGTGATCGTCGTCCCCGGCATGCATCGGGCCGGGACCAGCGCCGTCGCCTGCGGCCTCCAGGCGCTCGGCATCGACCTGGGCGAAGCGCTCATGTCGCCCGATGCACGCATGAACGCACGCGGCTTCTTCGAGGACCTCGACATCGTCGAACTCGACGACGCGCTGCTCGCGGCGCAGGGTGCCGACTGGAAGAGCAGCGCGCTGCTCGACCGCGTGGACTGGGATGACCCCGCGCATGCGGCGTCCCGCGACGCGGCGGCCCGCCTGCTCGAGCGCAAGCTCGCGCCCACCGGGCAGTTCGCGTTCAAGGACCCGCGCGTGCCGCGGCTCCTGCCGTTCTGGCAACGCGTGTTCGCGGACCTCCGCGTCGACGACGCGTACGTGATCGCCGTGCGCCACCCGCAGGCGGTGATCGATTCGCTCGTCGCGCGCGACCACCTCGACGTCCGACGCGGCGGATGGCTCTGGCTGACCCATCTCGTCACGGCGCTGCACTGCACGCAGGACCGGCCGCGGGTGGTCGTCGACTACGACCGCCTGCTCGAGGTCCCCGCGCGCGAGCTCGCGCGGATCGCGCGCGCGCTGGGCGTGCCGGACGCCGTCGTCGAAGGTGCCGACGTGACGGCGTACACGCGGGACTTCCTGACGACGGACCTGCGCCACGCGACGTACGCGGCGGACGATGCCGGCGCGGCGGGCGCGATCCCGCTCGTGGCGGACGCGCACGCGCTCGCGCAGCGGCTCGCGCGCGACGACGTACGCGCGGACGGCGCGGACGCGCACGCGGCGATTGCCGCACTGCAGCTTCGGCTCGCGCAGTTCGGGCCGCTGCTCGACTACGCGGGCGACGTCGAGCGTGCCGCCGACGAAGTCCCGCGCCTCGAGGGCGAGCTCGCCTGGGCGCGCGGGAGCTTCGCGCAGGCGCAGGCGTATGCGGCGGACCTCGCGGCGACGCGCGCGCGCGAGCACGCCGACGCGCTGGCCGATCGCGCGGCGCACCAGCACGCGCTTGCCGTCGCGCACGAACACAGCGCCCACCTGGCGGCCGTCATCGAGCGCAAGGAGCGCGAGCACGCCGTGGGCGCGCAACGGATCGGCGCGTGGTTCGACCGGATCGTCGCCCGCCTCGCGCGCGGCGGGAAAGGCAGCGGCGGGCGCTAGCTTTGCGAAAGCCCCGCTGTCGACGACGCTTCGGACAACCGAGGCAGCCAGCCGCAGGACACTCGTTTCTTCGTACGCTCTTTTGGCGGTCGCGGCCTGAGTTGCCAACTCAGCGCCCCAAGGCGGCCGCCTGGTCTCGCAGTTGCAGGTCCCGGTCGCAAAAGGCGCGACGCCGGCCTCAGCGTCATCCACGGACCGCACGGACGCACTTTGCGGACGTTCCCCAGCCGCGGCCCCGGCCGAAATTTTCGGCGCGACTGCAACTTGGCGCGCGCCGGCTTGTCGGACACGCCGCAGGTCAGAGCTTATCCGACGATGCTACAATTTCGCCCGCAGCAGCACGCCCTACGAAGCCCGGACAGCACCCGCAGCGACGCCTGCGGGGTTGCGCGTGCCTGCGCTCCCCGACCGCACTTGGCACCCGCCCGCTGGCGTGCCGAACGTCGCGCAACACCCAAGGATTCGACCAACTCATGACGCCCGACCTTCCGCCGCCGCCGCCCGAGGGCGCGCCGCCCGCCGCCATCGTTGCGCAAGCCCCCCAAGCCAGGTCCGTCGTCGTCGACGGCAAGGGGTTTCGCTATACGATCGTCGGCAACACGCTGCTGCCGGAGGAGAAGATCGTCGCGACGGTCGAAGCGGCCGCCGATCCGAAGACGGCCGTCAATGCGCTGCACCAGCAGTACCTCGATGCGGGCTATTTCCTCGTCACGCTCTTGGGCAAGGTGGACGGCACGGAGGTCGAGATCAAGGTCGTGCAGGGACGGATCGCCGAACTCGTCGCGTCCCCCGAGATGACGCCGTACTTCACGAGCCTCATGGAGCGCGAGGATCTGAGCCGCGCGGAGATCATTCGTGCGAACACGCTCGCCGAGGCCTATGCATCGCGGCAGGGGGTAACGGCCAAGATCAATTTCGAACCCGCGGCGGTCTATGGCGGCAGCAAGCTGTCGGTGACCGACACGCCCACCGAGGGCGCCAAGCCGTGGAACGCGATTCTCGCGTTCAACAATTTCGGCAACCGCTACTCCAGCCGCTATGTCGCGCAGGGGAACGCGTCATGGCGGCCCGGGGGCGGCCTCGAGCTCACCGGGGGCTATGCGCAAGGGCTACCGGAACTCACGCAGGAGAGCAAGGGCAGTTCGTACAAGTCGGGCAGCTTCGGCGGGTCGCTGATCACGTCGTTCGGCGTGTATTCCGTCAGCTTCAACCAGACCTACTACCAGTACGGCGACGTCGTGTCGTTCTTCAATCCGTCGGGCGACGTGTCGACGCTGTCGCTGACCGGGTTCCAGCTCGCGTACGCGGACGAGACCACGCGGGTCGGGTTCAACGAGACGCTCGCGCACTACACGAACAAGGTGACGGTCGAGATCGCGGCCGACCAGCCCGACTTCACGCTCACCGACCAGCGATACGACGTCGCGGGCGTGGGCTTCACGTTACAACAAGAGCTACGCCCTCGCGGGCCTGCCGGGCAGCGCGGGTCTCACGCTCAATGTCAGCAAGGGCCTCTCGTCGCGCAGCGGCACCTTCGCCAATGACCAGCCCGGCAGTTCGACGCCCCGCTTTACGCTCTACCAGGGCTCGCTTTCGGGCAGCCAGGGCTTGCCGATGGGCTTTTCCATGGGGGTGAGCCTGTCCGGGCAGGTGGCCGACATCACCGACGCCCAGCGCCTGCCGTCGCAACAGCAGTGGGTGCTGGGCGGGTACGGCAACCTGACCGCATGGTATCCGGGCGTCGTGTCGGGGGACAGCGGCTATCTCGCACGGGTGTTCGCCGCGGCTCCGACCTGGAATTTCTGGGAAATGTCGCTAACGCCGACCATTTACGCCGAAGCCGGCGGTTCGCGCACATCGTATATCTACCCCGGCGTACCGAACTCGCAGTTCCTGAGCGATTACGGCGTGGGGCTTTCCGGCACCGCGTTCCGGAGGGGGACGCTCAACCTGGGCTATGCCTGGCCGTGGCGCACCCGCGATGTCGGGCCGGAGATCGTGGACGGGAGCCGCGCACGTCTGTTTTTCAACGCCGCCCTGAGCTTTTAGGAAGTTACCGACCCCTTCCCGGGGTCGTTTCCATTCGCGTGCGGCACTGTCGGGAAACCCCGACAAAGTTGTTGTATTTTCCCCCAACGCCGCATTTGGCGGGTATCTGAGGTCTCCGCCACGCTTGCCATCGTCCTTTCGCCATTGTTTAATGCCGTGGTGGAATGGGTTAGGGATTTGGCATGTCCCGGTAGCAGCTGGGTTTCAAGGGTGCGTCGATCGGGTGGTGCGAAGGGTTTCCGGGCCGGTTCGGGCATGCGCCTCAAGGTGCGGCCTCACCCGGGCTAGGTTGACAAGGTCAATAATCGTCAGGAGAAGCATTGATGAATAGCAGCGCAAAAGTACGCAAGAATTTTTCGCCCAAGCCGCTCGCAGCGGCAGTCGCCCTTGCCTTGATCGCACCGGCCGCATTCGCGGACAACGGCATGCCGGGCGCGGGTCTCGTGGTCCGGAACGTGGGTAACGTCACCGTCAACGGCACTGCCCCTGCCGGGCGGCAACCAGATCATCGGCCTCAACAACAACGCGACGATCCAGTCGACCTGGGTCCAGAACACGGTGATCCAGTGGGGTTCGCCGGCGGTGCTCGACACCGCCAACAAGGCGGGCTTCAACGTTGCCGCGGGCAAGACGCTGAACTTCTCAACCTGGGCGGCGTACGCAAGTGGGCGTGCTGAACATCGACATCAGCGGTGCGATGTCGATGATCGACGGCAAGATCGTGGCGGACGCGCGACCTACGTCGTGATCGCCAACGAGAAGGGCGTCACGGTCGGTTCCGGTGCGACGATCACCGCGCCGCTGGGGCTTTGCGGTCACCGGCGCGAAGATGAATTCGATCGACGCGATCGACACGCTTCGCCAATATCGGTTAACTCGCAGCAGATGAACTTCGCGGCCGGCGCGCCGGTGAGCGTGCTGGGCGATATGTCCGGCGTGGGCCGGGTCCTGCTGGTGGCGGGCTCGACGGCGGTCAACCTGACTCCGACGAAGGCGCCGCTGGCGGCGGTGCCGATCTACGTCAACGGCGGCGTCGGCAGCGACTTCTGCACCGTCGGCACGCTGGTGGCCAACGACATCGGCGCGCCGAGCGCGACGGTGCGCAGTTCCGCCGCGGCCGACGTGACGATCGGCCTGGGCAAGACGGCGACGCCGTTCGACGTGACGGCCTCTCCCCTCACGGTCTGGGCGAACGGTGACCTGACCAACACGGGCGCGCTCGACTTCAAGGCAACCCCGCTGACGACCGCGCTGCAGTGGACGGGCAAGCTGACCAACAGCGGCACGCTGACGACGACCACCGCCGCGACGGACATCGACATCAACATCGATGGCGCGACGGTGGGCTGGTACAACAACGCGGCGACCAACGCCAAGTTCGGGCAGGGCGGCCTCACGAACTCCGGCACGATCAGCGCGCCGGACGGCCACGTCAACATCGAGCTCGACCAGGGCCCGATCGACAACAGCGGCACGATCTCGGCCAATGGCTACGTCGACCTCGAAGTCAACAACGGGCGCGGGCAACATCACCAACAGCGGCACGGTGACGTCGGCGACGAACTGCCATCTACGTGTACGCGGAAGACGGCGACGTCACCAACAGCGGCACGATGACCGCCGACGGCTACGTCGTATCTGGACGCCTGGCTCGGATCCTCGAGGCCCACGCAGCGCAACGTGGTCAACAGCGGCAAGCTGACGTCGACGAAGAGCTACGTGTCGCTGGAATCGGCGTACGGCAGCGTGACCAACACGGCGTCGGGCGTGATCACCGGCACCAGCGTCTACTTCTACGCGAACTACTCGACCGGCGCCCTGCCGGGCCACAACACCAACGCGGGCACGATCAACATCACGTCGGCGGGCGGCTCCGTCGAGTTCTACAACTACGGCGACGGCGACATCGTCGTCGGCGGCACGGTCCAGGCGACGGGCGCGGGCAACTACATCGGCTACTTCAGCGCGGCGCACTCGTCGTCCAACGACGCCAAGGGCATCGTGAAGATCGACACGCCGATCGCGGTGATGGCCGACAAGGGCAACTACGGCATCTACCTCGCGGGCGAGAACGTGCATGATCAACGCGCCGATGATGGTCTCGGAAGCGACCGCGGGCGCCGGCGCAGGCATCTTCGAGGTGTACGGCACGAACAACATCGGCTCGAACTCGCTGCACGTGAACGCCGACCTGACGGCGGGCAACTTCCTGTTCTCGACGTACAACGGCGGCGGCGCCGGCACGTCGGCGTTCGACATGAGCATCATGCTCGACGGCGACCTGACGACGACCGTCGGCGGCTACCGGACGGTGGAGATGTACGACGTGTCCAACGTGATCGGCCCGGGCATGATCACGGCCAACCACGTGGCGATCGACGCGTCGGGCAGCGTGCGCAACCCGACCGGCGTGGATTACCTGTTCAACGGGCTGCAGATCACGACGGTGGGCACGTCGCCGCGCGTCGAGTTCACGGCGCGGGGACCGGCGTTCCAGGCGATCAACCTCGACATCACCGGCGACGCCATCGTGAGTTCGGGCCAGTCGGTGATCGCGCAGAACCCGTGCTACTCGGGCCTGTGCATCGTGCCGTCGGGCGGCTACATCCCGCAATCGAACGCGGGCAGCAGCCTGATCGTCCAGGCGTCGGGCGACCTGACGGTGGTGACGAACAGCTTCGGCAGCAACTACCTCGGTGGTGGCTCCGGTGGCCTGTCGGCGACCAACGGCTTCCTGTTCCCGGGCGCGGTGGTGCTGATCGCGGGCGGTGCGCTCAACGTCAACACGGTGGTGGACAACGCGTGGACGGCCACGGCGGCGCCGTTCCAGGGGATCTTCTTCGAGGGTGCGACGATCAACGCGACGCTGCCGATCTACACGAACGGCAATTCGTTCGTGAATTACAGCGTGCGTCCGAACGGTGGGGTGGGGCTGTCGACGGTGTACAACGCGAAGGCGGGGACGAACTTCCTGGGCTTCGCGAACCTGACGGCGGTGATCAATCCGCTGGGTTCGTTCCTGAACTCGTACACGGTGATCGAGACGGCGCTGGCGAACGGCGAGGATTGGCTGTCGCTGGTGAACACGACGCCGTTCACGCAGTAAGCGAAGCGGCCAGTCGGCAAGTCGGAAAGGGGCCCTGCGGGGCCCTTTTCCTTTCGGGCGCGGAACACGACTTGCGCCGATCTGGGCGCGCGTCCGGGGGCCGGCCGTTTCGACGAGCGCCGTCATGACGCCTTCCGGATCCTCCGTGCGCCAACACGCCGCGCGCTCGTTCGCGCAAGGGTCAGAACGTGCCGCGCGGCGGCAATGCGCATGGCGGGAATGGTGCCCCCATCGCGGCGCGGCTGCGTTTGGTGTTTCTGCAACGCGGCGATGGTGACCATGTCAAGGACACCGCTGCGCCGAGGGATTCCCGCGAGATCGGATAGAATTCCGTTTCTGGGCACGCAGGCACGGCGCGTGCTTCAAATCGATGTTCATCACCCTGATGTCCGACACCTTCCACGCAACTTTGCGCGCCCATGCGCGACCGGAGACCCAATGAAAGCCAGCACTGACAACAAGCGCAGCCGTTTCTCGACCAAGCCCCTGGCGGCGGCCGTAGCCCTGGCCCTCCTGGCGCCGGCCGCATTCGCGGACAACGGCATGCCGGGTGCGGGTCTCGTGGTCCGGAACATGGGCAACGTCACGGTCAACGGCGCTGCCGCTGCCGGGCGGCAACCAGATCATCGGCCTCAACAACGGCGCGACGATCCAGACGACCTACGTGCAGAACACGGTGATCCAGTGGGGCTCGCCGGCGGTGCTCGATACGGCCAACAAGGCGGGCTTCAACCTTGCCTCGGGCAAGACGCTGACGTTCACGTCGACGGCGGCGATGGGTGTGCTGAACATTGACATCAGCGGTGCGATGTCAAGCATCGACGGCAACATCGTCGCCGACGCGAACACCATCGTCGTGATCGCGAACGAGAAGGGCATCAACGATCGGTCGGGGGCACGATCACGGCGCCGTTCGGCTTCGAGCTGGTGGGCGGCAACATGAACACGATCGATGCGATCAACGCGTTCGCGAACCCGGGCGCGAAGCTGCAGATGAACTTCGCGGGCAGCTCGCCGGTGACGGTGACGGGCGTGGACCTGTCCGGCGTCGGATCGCAACTGCTGGTGGCGGGTGCCGGAGTGGTGAATCTGTCGCCGGGCAAGGCGCCGGCCGCCGGCGTGCGCCATCTACGTCGTAGGTGGCGTCGGCAGCGACTACGCGCAGTTCAGCGGCGTGACCGCGAACGACATGGGCGCGCCGAGCACGACGGTGCGCAGCTCGGCCGCGACCGACGTGACGATCGGCCTCGGCAAGACGGCGACGCCGTTCGACGTGACGGCCTCTCCCTTCAGCGGTCTGGGCGAACGGCAACCTGACCAACACGGGCGCGCTCGACTTCAAGGCGACGCCGCTGACGACCGCGCTGCAGTGGACGGGCAAGCTGACCAACAGCGGCACGCTGACGACGACCACCGCCGCGACGAACATCGACATCAACATCGACGGCGCGACGGTGGGCTGGTACAACAACGCGGCGACCACGCCAAGTTCGGGCAGGGCGGCCTCATCAACTCCGGCACGATCAGCGCGCCGGACGGCCACGTCAACATCGAACTCGACAAGGGCCCGATCGACAACAGCGGCACCATCTCGGCCAATGGCTACGTCGACCTCGAAATCAATACGGGCGCGGGCAACATCACCAACAGCGGCACGGTGACGTCGGCGACGAGCGAGCATCTACGTGTACGCGGAAGACGGCGACGTCACCAACAGCGGCTCGATGACCGCCGTCGACTACGTGTACCTCGAAGCCAACTCGATCCTCGAGGCCAACCAGCACAACGTGACCAACAGCGGCAAGCTGACCTCGACGAGCGAGCTACGTGTCGCTGTTGTCGGATTACGGCAGCGTGACCAACACGGCGTCGGGCGTGATCACCGGCACCAGCGCCTACTTCTACGCGAACTACTCGACGGGTGCCCTGCCTGGCCACAACACCAACGCGGGCACGATCAACATCACGTCGGCGGGCGGCTCCGTCGAGTTCTACAACTACGGCGACGGCGACATCGTCGTCGGCGGCACGGTCCAGGCGACGGGCGCGGGCAACTACATCGGCTACTTCAGCGCGGCGCACTCCACCAGCAACGATGCCAAGGGCATGGTGAAGATCGACACGCCGATCGCGGTGATGGCCGACAAGGGCAACACAAGCGTCTTCCTGGCGGGCGAGAAGGTGTTCATCAACGCCCCGATGATGGTGTCGGAAGCGACGCCGGGTGCGGGCGCGGGCGAGTTCGAGGTGTTCGGCACGAACAACACCGGCGCCAACCACACGCACATCAACGCCGACCTGACGGCGGGCAACTTCGTGTTCGGGACGTACAACGGCGGCGGTTCGGGCACGTCGGCGTTCGACATGAACGTGATGCTGGACGGCGACCTGACGACGACCGTCGGCGGGTATCGGTCGGTGGAATTGTACGAGGTGTCCAACGTGATCGGCCCGGGCGTGATCACGGCCAACCACGTGGCGATCGACGCGTCGGGCAGCGTGCGCAACCCGACCGGCGTGGACTACCTGTTCAACGGGCTGCAGATCACGACGGTGGGCACGTCGCCGCAGCGTCGAGTTCACGGCGCGGGGACCGGCGTTCCAGGCGATCAACCTCGACATCACCGGCGACGCCATCGTGAGTTCGGGCCAGTCGGTGATCGCGCAGAACCCGTGCTACTCGGGCCTGTGCATCGTGCCGTCGGGCGGCTACATCCCGCAATCGAACGCGGGCAGCAGCCTGATCGTCCAGGCGTCGGGCGACCTGACGGTGGTGACGAACAGCTTCGGCAGCGACTACATGGGTGGTGGCTTCGGTGGCCTGTCGGCGACCAACGGCTTCCTGTTCCCGGGCGCGGTGGTGCTGATCGCGGGCGGTGCGCTCAACGTCAACACGGTGGTGGACAACGCGTGGACGGGAACGGCGGCGCCGTTCCAGGGGATCTTCTTCGAGGGTGCGACGATCAACGCGACGCTGCCGATCTACACGAACGGCAACTCGTTCGTGAATTACAGCGTGCGTCCGAACGGTGGGGTGGGGCTGTCGACGGTGTACAACGCGAAGGCGGGGACGAACTTCCTGGGCTTCGCGAACCTGACGGCGGTGATCAATCCGCTGGGTTCGTTCCTGAACTCGTACACGGTGATCGAGACGGCGCTGGCGAACGGCGAAGATTGGCTGTCGCTGGTGAACACGACGCCGTTCACGCAGTAAGCGAACACGGCAAGTCGGCGCGTCGGAAGGGGGCCCTGCGGGGCCCTTTTCCTTTGCCTGTCGGCGGAGCGAGCGGGATGCCGGTGTGGCGGCGATGCGTCAGTAGCCGGCTCCCGCGGCATCGGAACCGGCTCGTCCGTTTGCCAAGAAAATCGGCCCTATGCTAGCTTCGACAGGTGACTCACCGTCAGGACGACGTGCATCGGTCCTTGCGGTCGGGGCGTAGCCCGGAACGCGACCGGGCGCCGACAGGATCGGTTTGCGCCGGTCGGAATGCCCTGCCTCGGATGCACCACCGCAAAACTCGCACGCATTGCCCAGTTCGCCCAATACCGGAGACCTCTCGATGAAGAATGTCGGCACCGCACGCAAGCAATTCTCGACCAAGCCGCTCGCAGCGGCAGTCGCCCTGGCCTTGATCGCGCCGGCCGCATTCGCGGACAACGGGATGCCGGGCGCGGGTCTCGTGGTGCGCAACGTGGGCGGCGTCACCGTCAACGGGGTGCCGCTGCCGGGTGCCAACCAGATCATCGGCCTCAGCAATGGCGCGACGATCCAGAGCACGACGGGCAACAACACGGTGATCCAGTGGGGCTCGCCGGCGGTGCTCGATACGGCCAACAAGGCGGGCTTCAACCTCGCGGCCGGCAACACGCTCAACTTCACCGCCCCGAGCTATGTGGGCTTCCTGAACATCGACATCAGCGGCACGATGTCGATGATCGCCGGCAAGATCGTCGCCGACGGCAATTCCGGCATCGACATCGCCAACGAAAAGGGCATCACGGTGGCGGGCACGGCGACGATCGTCGCGCCGAAGGGCCTGACGCTGGTGGGGGCGAACCTGAACACGATCCAGGCGATCGACGCGTACGCGACGCCGGGTGCGGTGGTTCCGATCAACAACACGATCCAGATGAATTTCGCGGGCAATTCGCCGGTGACGGTGGCGGGCGCGAACCTGTCGGGGGTGGCGACGTACCTGCTGGTGGCGGGATCGGGGGCGGTGAGCCTGACCGGCACCAACGCGCAGTTGCCGGCGGCCGCGGTGCCGATCTACGTGGTGGGCGGCGTGGGCAGCGACTTCTTCGCGAGCAACCCGCCGGGCCAGACGCTGACGGTGAACGACAAGGGGGCGGCGAGCGCGGCGGTGCGCAGCTCGGCCAAGACCGACGTGACGATCGGCCTCGGCACGTCCGCCGCCGCCTACGACGCGCACGACGCTGGCGGTGTGGGCGAACGGCGACCTGACCAACACCGGCAACCTCGACTTCAAGGCGGCGGCGGTGACTTCCGTGCTGCAGTGGACGGGCAAGCTGACCAACACCGGCACGCTGTCGACGACGACGGCTGCTGACCAACCTCGACTTCGAATTCTTCGGCGAGACGGCGCTCTGGTACAACAACACGGCGAGCCAACGCCAAGTTCGCGCAGGGCGGCCTCGTCAACTCCGGCACGATCAGCGCGCCGGACGGGTTCCTCGACTTCGGTTTCGACGCGGGCTCGATCGACAACAGCGGCACGATCACCGCCAAGGGCTACATCGACCTGGAGACGCAGCAGCAAGGGCAACATCGTCAACAGCGGCACGGTGACGTCCACGGCTGACGACGTCTACGTTTACGCGGGCGACGGCAATGTCACCAACTCGGGTTCGATGCACGGGCGTCGACTGGGTGTACCTCGAAGCCGATTCGATCCTCGCGGCCAACCAGCACCACGTGACCAACAGCGGCAAGCTGACGTCGCGGCGAGCTACGTGGAGCTGCTGTCGGACTACGGCAGCGTCACCAACACCAGCACGGGCGTGGTGACGGGCAGCAGTGCCTATTTCTACGCGACCTACGACAGCGGTGCCCTGTTCGGGCCACAACACCAACGCCGGCACGATCAACATCACGTCGAAGGGCGGCGAGGTCGAGTTCTTCAACTACGGCAACGGCGACATCATCGTCGGCGGCACGGTCCAGGCGACCGGGCGCGGGCAACTACATCGGCTACTTCAGCGCTGCGCACTGCAACGGGCGTGCCAGGGGCATCGTGAAGATCGACACGCCGATCGCGGTGATGGCCGACAAGGGCAACACCGGCATCTTACCTGGCGGGCGAGAACGTGCAGATCAACGCGCCGATGATGGTGTCGGAAGTCGACGCCGGGCGCCGGCGCGGGTCAGTTCGAGGTGTATCGGCACGAACTTCATCGGCGCCAACCACACGCACATCAATGCCGATCTGATGGCGGGCGACTTCGTACTTCGAGACGTACAACGGCGGTGGCGCCGGCACGTCGGCGTTCGACATGTCGATCGCGCTCGACGGCGACCTGACGACGACCGTCGGCGGCTACCGGTACGGTGGTGATGGAGGAAGTGTCCAACGTGATCGGCCCGGGCGTGATCACGGCCAACCACGTGGCGATCGACGCGTCGGGCAGCGTGCGCAACCCGACCGGCGTGGATTACCTGTTCAACGGGCTGCAGATCACGACGGTGGGCACGTCGCCGCGCGTCGAGTTCACGGCGCGGGGACCGGCGTTCCAGGCGATCAACCTCGACATCACCGGCGACGCCATCGTGAGTTCGGGCCAGTCGGTGATCGCGCAGAACCCGTGCTACTCGGGCCTGTGCATCGTGCCGTCGGGCGGCTACATCCCGCAATCGAACGCGGGCAGCAGCCTGATCGTCCAGGCGTCGGGCAACCTGACGGTGGTGACGAACAGCTTCGGCAGCAACTACCTCGGTGGTGGCTCCGGTGGCCTGTCGGCGACCAACGGCTTCCTGTTCCCGGGCGCGGTGGTGCTGATCGCGGGCGGCGCGCTCAACGTCAACACGGTGGTGGACAACGCGTGGACGGCCACGGCGGCGCCGTTCCAGGGGATCTTCTTCGAGGGTGCGACGATCAACGCGACGCTGCCGATCTACACGAACGGCAATTCGTTCGTGAATTACAGCGTGCGTCCGAACGGTGGGGTGGGGCTGTCGACGGTGTACAACGCGAAGGCGGGGACGAACTTCCTGGGCTTCGCGAACCTGACGGCGGTGATCAATCCGCTGGGTTCGTTCCTGAACTCGTACACGGTGATCGAGACGGCGCTGGCGAACGGCGAGGATTGGCTGTCGCTGGTGAACACGACGCCGTTCACGCAGTAAGCGAAGCGGCCAGTCGGCACGTCGGAAGGGGGCCCTGCGGGGCCTCTTTCCATTGGGGCGGGACTCCCGCGCGGGCTATCGTTGTGGCGGTGTTGCGTCAGCATCCGGCCCCGGCGGCATGGGGCCCTGCGCGCAGGTTTGCCTTGGACCATGGCCCCATGCTAACTTCGGCGAATGACCCACCGTCAGGTTTGCGCGCATCCGCAATTTCGGTGCTACGCATCCCGGGGCGATTCCCGGCGACGGCGGCGTGGGTTGGTCCAGCCCGGAATTCCCTGCCTCGGTTGTACCCCGCAAGAACTCGCACTCATTGCCCAGTTCGCCCAATACCGGAGACTCTCGATGAAGAATGTCGGCACCGCACGCAAGCAATTCTCGACCAAGCCGCTGGTCGCGGCAGTCGCCCTGGCCCTGGTCGCGCCGGCCGCGTTCGCGGACAACGGGATGCCGGGCGCGGGTCTCGTGGTGCGCAACGTGGGCGGCGTCACCGTCAACGGGGTGCCGCTGCCGGGCGGCAACCAGATCATCGGCCTCAACAACGGCGCGTCGATCCAGAGCAGCGCCACGGGCAGCACCGTCATTCAGTGGGGCTCGCCGGCGGTCCTCGACACCGCGAATACGGCGGGCTTCAACATCGCGGCGGGCAAGACGCTGAACTTCACGACCGCCGGGGTCTCGTGGGGATTCCTCAACATCGACATCAGCGGAGCGATGTCGAAGATCGACGGCAAGATCGTCGCCGACGCCAACAGCTACATCGTGATCGCCAACGAAAAGGGCGTCACGGTCGGCTCGGGCGCGGCCATCACGGCCCCCATCGGGTTGTCGCTGATCGGCGCGAACCTCAACACGATCGATGCGATCGACGCCTTTGCGACCGGCGTGCTGGCGACGGTGCAGATGAACTTCGCGGGCAGCTCCCCGGTGACCGTTGCCGGCGACCTGTCCGGGGTGGGTCCCTCGGCGAACGCCTTCCTGCTGGTCGCAGGCTCGGGTCTGGTGAACGTGACGCCGTCGAAGCTGCCCGCGGCAACCGTGCCGATCTACATCATCGGCGGCGTCGGCAGCGACAAGAATCTACCTGGACGCCGCCGACGGACAACGACACGGGTCCCGCCAGCGCAACGGTGCGCAGCTCGGCCAAGACGGACGTGACGATCGGACTGGGCACGACGGCGACGCCGTTCGACGCGTCCGCGGCCCCGTTCGCCGTCTGGGCGAACGGCGACCTGACCAACACCGGCGCCATCGACTTCAAGGCGGTGCCGGTCACGACTGCGCTGCAGTGGACGGGCAAGCTGACCAACAGCGGCACGCTGACGACGACCACCGCCGCGACGAACATCGACATCGACATCGACGGCACGACGGTGGGCTGGTACAACAACGCGGCGACCAACGCCAAGTTCGGCGCAGGGCGGCCTCGTCAACTCCGGCACGATCAGCGCGCCGGACGGCAATGTGAACATCGAGGTGGACGGGGCGATCGACAACAGCGGCACGATCAGCGCCAAGAACGGTATCGACCTCGAGTCATTCGGCGTTGGCACGCCGATCACCAACAGCGGCACCGTGACGTCGGCGACGGGCGACATCTACGTGTACGCGGATGACGGCAACGTCACCAACAGCGGCTCGATGACCGCCGCCGGCTGGATCTACCTCGAAGCCAATTCGATACTCGAGGCCAACCAGCACAACGTGACCAACAGCGGCAAGCTGACCTCGACGGGGAGCTACGTGTCGCTGCTGTCGGATTACGGCAGCATGACCAATACGGCGTCGGGCGTGGTGACGGGCACGAGCGCCTACTTCTACGCGAACTACTCGACGGGGGCCCTGCCTGGCCACAACACGAACCTGGGGACGGTCAACATCACGTCCGCGGGCGGTGAGGTCCACTTCGACAACTACGGCCCCGGCGACACGCTGGTCGGCGGCACGGTGCAGGCGACGGGCGCCGGGAATTACATCGGCCAGTTCCGGGCGTGGCATCAAAGCAACAACGAAGGCTCGGTGACCATCGACACGCCGATCAGCATTCGCAATGACGATTCTGCCCCCAACTACGCAACGGTCTGTGGCTGTCGGGCTCCAAGATCACCGTCAATGCGCCGCTTACGGTGACCGAGGAAACGCCCGGGCGCCGGCGCCGGCGGCATCGGCATCTACGGCACCAGCGCGATCGGGAGCAACTCGGCGGCCATCAACGCCGACCTGACGGCGGGCCAGTTCGCGACCAACACCGACAACGGTGGCGGCCTGGGTGGTACGCCGTACGACCTGCAGATCTCGCTCGACGGCGACCTGACGACGACGGCCGGTGCCGCACGCACGGTCAAGTTCTACGAGGTCGGCAGCATCATCGGGCCGGGCGTGATCACCGCGAACCACGTGCTTTTCGACACGTCGGGCAGCCTGCGCAACCCGGTATCGAACAACTACCTGGCCAATGGCCTGCACATCACGACGGTGGGCACGTCGCCGCTGATCGAGTTCACCGCACGCGGTCCGGCGATCCAGACGGTCAACCTGGCGATCACGGGCGACGCGACGGTGACGTCGGGCCAGACGGTGATCATCAATAACCCGTGCTACTCGGGCCTGTGCATCGTGCCGTCGGGCGGCTACATTCCGCAGTCGAACGCGGGCAGCAGCCTGCTGATCACGGCCACGGGCAACCTGTCCGTGGGCGCCAACAACACGCCGGGCAGCGCTCCTGAGCGGCGGCTTCGGTGGCCTGTCGGCGACCAATGGCTTCCTGTTCCCGGGCGCGGTGGTGTTCGTGGCGGGCGGCGCGCTGAACGTGAACACGGTGGTGGACAACGCGTTCACCGCGGTGGCGGCGCCGTTCCAGGGGATCTTCTTCGAGGGTGCGACGATCAACGCGACGCTGCCGATCTACACGAACGGCAATTCGTTCGTGAATTACAGCGTGCGTCCGAACGGTGGGGTGGGGCTGTCGACGGTGTACAACGCGAAGGCGGGAACGAACTTCCTGGGCTTCGCGAACCTGACGGCGGTGATCAATCCGCTGGGTTCGTTCCTGAACTCGTACACGGTCCTGGAGAACGCGCTGGCGAACGGCCAGGATTGGCTGCCGCTGGTGAACACGACGCCGTTCACGCAGTAGTCGGGCAACGGCAAGTCGGCACGTCGGACGGGGGCCCTGCGGGGCCCCTCTCCATTTTCGGGCGCCCTGCGACAACGCGTCGCATGCAAACGTCACGAATGTGCACGTTCCCGCGACCCAGGGACATGCGAAGGCGAGACGCGCGTGGGGTGATTCGGCTAGAATGTTGAAGTGAAGCCGGTTTTTGGGACGCATCACGCATGCTGCGGACCCGTGCCCCGGCCAAAGAGTTTATCCACCGCAACCCCTTGCGTGCCTGACGCGCGACCGGAGATTCAATGAAAGCCAGTACTGACAACAAGCGCAGCCGTTTTTCGACCAAGCCCCTGGCGGCGGCCGTAGCCCTGGCCCTCCTGGCGCCGGCCGCATTCGCGGACAACGGCATGCCGGGCGCGGGCCTCGTGGTCCGGAACATGGGCGGCGTCACCGTCAACGGGGTGCCGCTGCCGGGTGCCAACCAGATCATCGGCCTCAGCAATGGCGCGACGATCCAGAGCACGACGGGCAACAACACGGTGATCCAGTGGGGCTCGCCGGCGGTGCTCGATACGGCCAACAAGGCGGGCTTCAACCTCGCGGCCGGCAACACGCTCAACTTCACCGCCCCGAGCTATGTGGGCTTCCTGAACATCGACATCAGCGGCACGATGTCGATGATCGCCGGCAAGATCGTCGCCGACGCGTAATTCCGGCATCGACATCGCCAACGAAAAGGGCATCACGGTGGCGGGCACGGCGACGATCGTCGCGCCGAAGGGCCTGACGCTGGTGGGTGCGAACCTGAACACGATCCAGGCGATCGACGCGTACGCGACGCCGGGTGCGGTGGTTCCGATCAACAACACGATCCAGATGAACTTCGCGGGCAATTCGCCGGTGACGGTGGCGGGCGCGAACCTGTCGGGGGTGGCGACGTACCTGCTGGTGGCGGGCTCGGGGGCGGTGAGCCTGACCGGCACCAACGCGCAGTTGCCGGCGGCCGCGGTGCCGATCTACGTGGTGGGCGGCGTGGGCAGCGACTTCTTCGCGAGCAACCCGCCGGGCCAGACGCTGACGGTGAACGACAAGGGGGCGGCGAGCGCGGCGGTGCGCAGCTCGGCCAAGACCGACGTGACGATCGGCCTCGGCACGTCCGCCGCGGCCTACGACGCCACGACGCTGGCGGTGTGGGCGAACGGCGACCTGACCAACACCGGCAACCTCGACTTCAAGGCGGCGCGCGGTGAACTCCGTGCTGCAGTGGACGGGCAAGCTGACCAACACCGGCACGCTGTCGACGACGACTGCCGCGACCAACCTCGACTTCGAATTCTTCGGCGAGACGGCGCTCTGGTACAACAACACGGCGAGCTTCGCCAAGTTCGCGCAGGGCGGTCTCGTGAACTCCGGCACGATCAGCGCGCCGGACGGGTTCCTCGACTTCGGTTTCGACGCGGGCTCGATCGACAACAGCGGCACGATCACCGCCAAGGGCTACATCGACCTGGAGACGAGCAGCAAGGGCAACTTCGTCAACAGCGGTACGGTGACGTCCACGGCTGACGACGTCTACGTTTACGCGGGCGATGGCAATGTCACCAACTCGGGTTCGATCACGGGCGCCGACTGGGTGTACCTCGAAGCCGATTCGATCCTCGAGGCCAACCAGCACGACGTGGTCAACAGCGGCAAGCTGACCTCGACGGCGAGCTACGTGGAGCTGCTGTCGGATTACGGCAGCGTGACCAACACCAGCACCGGCGTGGTGACGGGCACCAGCGCCTACTTCTACGCGAACTACGGGACGGGGGCCCTGCCTGGCCACAACACCAACGCCGGCACGGTGAACATCACGTCGACGGGCGGCTACGTCGAGTTCTTCAACTACGGCAACGGCGACATCACGATCGGAGGCACGGTCCAGGCCACCGGCGCGGGCAACTACATCGGCTACTTCAGCGCCGCGCACTACACGGATGCCAAGGGCATCGTGAAGATCGACACGCCGATCGCGGTGATGGCCGACAAGAACAACTACGGCATCTACCTCGCGGGCGAGAACGTGCAGATCAACGCGCCGATGATGGTCTCGGAAGTCAACGCGGGCGCCGGTGCGGGCATCTTCGAGGTGTACGGCACGAACAGCACGGGTGCCAACCACACGCACGTGAACGCTGACCTGACGGCGGGCAACTTCCTCTTCTCGACGTACAACGGCGGCGGCGCCGGCACGTCGGCGTTCGACATGAACATCATGCTCGACGGCGATTTGATGACGACCGTCGGCGGCTACCGGACGGTGGAGATGTACGACGTGTCCAACGTGATCGGCCCGGGCATGATCACGGCCAACCACGTGGCGATCGATACGTCGGGCAGCGTGCGCAACCCGACCGGCGTGGATTACCTGTTCAACGGGCTGCAGATCACGACGGTGGGCACGTCGCCGCGCGTCGAGTTCACGGCGCGGGGACCGGCGTTCCAGGCGATCAACTTCGACATCACCGGCGACGCCATCGTGAGTTCGGGCCAGTCGGTGATCGCGCAGAACCCGTGCTACTCGGGCCTGTGCATCGTGCCGTCGGGCGGCTACATCCCGCAATCGAACGCGGGCAGCAGCCTGATCGTCCAGGCGTCGGGCAACCTGACGGTGGTGACGAACAGCTTCGGCAGCAACTACCTCGGTGGTGGCTCCGGTGGCCTGTCGGCGACCAACGGCTTCCTGTTCCCGGGGGCGGTGGTGCTGATCGCGGGCGGTGCGCTCAACGTCAACACGGTGGTGGACAACGCGTGGACGGCCACGGCGGCGCCGTTCCAGGGGATCTTCTTCGAGGGTGCGACGATCAACGCGACGCTGCCGATCTACACGAACGGCAATTCGTTCGTGAATTACAGCGTGCGTCCGAACGGTGGGGTGGGGCTGTCGACGGTGTACAACGCGAAGGCGGGGACGAACTTCCTGGGCTTCGCGAACCTGACGGCGGTGATCAATCCGCTGGGCTCGTTCCTGAACTCGTACACGGTGATCGAGACGGCGCTGGCGAACGGCGAAGATTGGCTGTCGCTGGTGAACACGACGCCGTTCACGCAGTAAGCGAAGCGGCCAGTCGGCACGTCGGAAGGGGGCCCTGCGGGGCCCCTTTTCTTTGGGGCTCCACCCCCGGGGGGGCAACAGCGTCCGCAGGCGCGTCTGCCGATCCGGTGCGGCGTGCTTTCGCGGCGTCGGCCAACAGGATAAAATGAAAGACCCCTGTCCGATGGCCGCGTATTGCCCGAGCGCGCTGTCAACGGCACCGCCACAAGAATCCCATCATCGCGATACCCCGCGCGACCTGTCGCGCATTTTCCGGAGACACAATGAACAATCGCATCCTGCGCACCCGTCCGGGTTTCTCGACCAAGCCGCTGGTGGCGGCGGTGGCGCTGGCCCTCCTGGCGCCGGCCGCGTTCGCGGACAACGGCATGCCGGGTGCGGGCCTCGTGGTCCGGAACGTGGGCGGCGTCACCGTCAACGGGGTGCCGCTGCCGGGTGCCAACCAGATCATCGGCCTCAGCAATGGCGCGACGATCCAGAGCACGACGGGCAACAACACGGTGATCCAGTGGGGCTCGCCGGCGGTGCTCGATACGGCCAACAAGGCGGGCTTCAACCTCGCGGCCGGCAACACGCTCAACTTCACCGCCCCGAGCTATGTGGGCTTCCTGAACATCGACATCAGCGGCACGATGTCGATGATCGCCGGCAAGATCATCGCCGACGGTAATTCCGGCATCGACATCGCCAACGAAAAGGGCATCACGGTGGCGGGCACGGCGACGATCGTCGCGCCGAAGGGCCTGACGCTGGTGGGGGCGAACCTGAACACGATCCAGGCGATCGACGCGTACGCGACGCCGGGTGCGGTGGTTCCGATCAACAACACGATCCAGATGAATTTCGCGGGCAATTCGCCGGTGACGGTGGCGGGCGCGAACCTGTCGGGGGTGGCGACGTACCTGCTGGTGGCGGGCTCGGGGGCGGTGAGCCTGACCGGCACCAACGCGCAGTTGCCGGCGGCCGCGGTGCCGATCTACGTGGTGGGCGGCGTGGGCAGCGACTTCTTCGCGAGCAACCCGCCGGGCCAGACGCTGACGGTGAACGACAAGGGGGCGGCGAGCGCGGCGGTGCGCAGCTCGGCCAAGACCGACGTGACGATCGGCCTCGGCACGTCCGCCGCCGCCTACGACGCCACGACGCTGGCGGTGTGGGCGAACGGCGACCTGACCAACACCGGCAACCTCGACTTCAAGGCGGCGCCGGTGACTTCCGTGCTGCAATGGACGGGGAAGCTGACCAACAGCGGCACGATCACCACTTCGACCGCGGCGACCAACATCGACATCAACGTCGATGGCACGACCGTGGGCTGGTACAACAACAAGCTGGTCCCCCCCGCCTTGTTCGGTCAGGGGGGCCTGGTCAACTCCGGCACGATCAGCGCGCCGGACGGCTTCGTCAACATCGAGCTCGACAACGGCCCGATCGACAACAGCGGGACCATTTCCGCCAAGGGCTACGTCGAACTCCAAGTGACGTCCGGCGCCGGTGCCATCACCAACAGCGGCACGATTACGTCGGGCACCTACTACGTCGACATCGTCGCGCGCGATGGCGATGTCACCAACAGCGGCACGGTGACCGCTGACGGCCGCGTCTTCCTCGGAGCAGGGTCGATCGTGACGACAAACCAGCACGCCGTGACGAACAGCGGCAAGTTGACGTCCACGAACTCGTACGTGCAGATGATCTCCGACTACGGCAGCGTCACCAACACTGCGTCGGGTGTCATCACCGGCACCAGCGCCTACTTCATCGCGAACTACTCGAGCAGCGCGCTGCCCGGCCACAACACCAACGCCGGCACCGTCAACATCACGTCGCAGGGCGGCTACGTCGAGTTCAACAACTACGGCCCGGGCGACATCACGGTGGGCGGCACGGTGGCCGCCACTGGCGCGGGCAACTACATCGGCTACTTCAGCGCCGCGCACGACTACGATGCCGCCGGCAGCACGACCATCAACACGCCGATCACCGTGCTGGCGAACAAGTACGACACGGGCATCTTCCTGGCCGGCAACACCATCGTCGTGAACGCGCCGCTGACGGTCCTTGCGGGCGGGCTGCCGCCGGCATCGACGGCAGGCACGCCCGCCGCGCTCGCGACGGGCGCGGGCGCGATCGAGTTCTACGGCGTCGACCTCCCCGGCAACTCGACGACGATCAACGCGGACCTCGTCGCAGGCAACTTCTACTTCTGGACCGGCAACAAGCTCGGCAATCCCTCGTACGACATGAACGTGCGGCTCGACGGCGACCTGACGACGACCGCCGGCGGCTGGCGGACCGTGGAGATGTTCAGCGTCCGCAACGTCACGGGCCCCGGCGTGATCACCGCCAACAGCGTGCTGTTCGACACGTCCGGCAACGTGAACAACCCGGTGTCGAAGAATTACCTCGAGAACGGCCTCCACATCACGACGGTCGACGCGAACCCGATCATCACGATCAACGCGCGCTCGCCCGGCATCCAGGCGATCAACCTGGCCGTGGACGGCGACGTGACGGTCACGTCCGGGCAGACGGTCATAGCGCAGAACCCGTGCTATTCGGGGCTGTGCGTGTCGCCCTCGGGCGGCTACGTTCCGCAGTCGAACGCGGGCAGCAGCCTGCTGATCCAGGCCACCGGAGACCTGACCATCGGCGCCAACAACGTGCCGGGCGCCTATTACTACGGCGACGGCGGATCGGACCACGGCTGCGAGACTCGCAGCGGCGCGTCGGCGCAGTGCGGACCGCCGGGGCGGGTGGGACCGCTGGACCTGATGTCCGGCACCGGCGGCCTCTCGGCGAGCAACGGCTTCCTGTTCCCGGGTGCGCTCGCGTTCGTTGCGGGGGATACGCTCACCGTGAATGCGATCGTCGACAACGCGTTCACGGGCACCGCGGCGCCGTTCCAGGGCATCTTCTTCGAGGGCGCGACGATCAACGCGCTGTTGCCGATCTACACCAACGGCAACTCGTTCGTGAACTACAGCGTGCGGCCGAACGGCGGCGTGGGCCTGTCAACGGTGTACAACGCGAAGGCCGGGACCAATTTCCTGGGCTTCCCGGTCCTCACCGCCATCCTCAATCCGCTCGGCTCGTATCTCAACACCTACACGGTGCTGGCCACCGCCGTGGGCACCGGGCAGCCTTGGCTGCCGCTGGTGAACACGACGCCGTTCACGCAGTAACGACGCGCGGCGTGACGGAAGGGGCCCCTTGGCGGGGCCCTTTTCCTTGGGGTGGTTCCGGCGGCCCTTGCGGCGCCCGCGCGCAGGCGCGGGGCCGAAAAGACCATTGCCCGCGCCGGAGGCCGCGCGTTGGAATGCGAGACAATCTCTGCGATCATCGAAGTCCCGCCATGACGTCGCATCCATGAACCAAGCGCTTCCGCAGCCCGCCGCTGACCGGCTCGCCCAGCACCGGGCGCGCGGGGAGATGGCGGCCCGCCTGTTCGACCAGCGCCGTTACGCCGAGGCGGAACCGATGCTGCGCGACCTGGTCGCCGCGGACCCGCGGGATGCGGCCGCCCTGCACCTGCTGGGGCTCCTCTGCTGGAACAGCGGCCGGCGGCAGGAGGGCGTGGCCCTGGTCCAGCGGGCGGTCGCCGCAGCGCCCGGGAACCCCTACTTCCTCAACAACCTGGGCGCGATCCTGTTCACCGTGGGCAACACGGCGGGTTCCGAAGCCGCGGTCCGGCGGGCGCTGCAGATCGATCCGAAGTACGCGGACGCACTGTGCAACCTCGGCAACGTACTGCGCACGCGACGCGATCTCGCCGGCGCGTTCGCCGCGTATTCGGCCGCCGTGCAGCAGGCGCCGGGAATGGCGGCCGCGTACAACAACCTGGGCCTCATCCACTACATGGAGGGGCGCAAGGCCGACGCGGAGGCGTCCTACCGCAAGGCGCTCGAACTCGATCCCACGTTTCCAGAAGTGCACAACAACCTTGGCAACGTGCTCTCCGAGCTCGACCGCGACGACGAGGCGGTCGCCGCCCTCAAGCAGGCCGTCGCGCTGCGGCCGGAGTTCGTCGAGGCGCACAGCAACCTGGCCAAGGTCCTCATCCGCAAGGAGTTGCTGGGCGAGGCCCGCGAACACCTGATGACCACGCTGTCGCTGGATCCGGATTTCCCCGGCGGCTACCACAATCTCGGAACGCTCTACCACATGGAAGGCGCGTTCGCCGAGGCCGAAGGCTGCTTCCGCAAGGCGATCGCGCTCGATCCGGGGCTGCACATGGCGTACGCGGGGGCCACCAGCACGCGCAGGATGACCGCCGCCGATCGTCCGCTGGTCGAGCGGCTGGAGCGACTGGCCGAGACCGCGGAGGCGATGGCGCAGGACGAGCGCGCGCACCTGCACTTCGCGCTGGGCAAGGCCTACGACGACATGGGCGAGTACGCGCAGGCGTTCGCCCACTATCGCAAGGGCAACACGCTGGTGCGCGACGCGCTGCCCGTGCGCTACATGCCGGACGTGTTCGACGCGCGGATCACGCAGATGATCGAACGCTTCACGCCGGCGTTCTTCGAGCGCCGCCGCCATGCGGGGAACGACTCGGTCCGCCCGATCTTCATCGTCGGCATGATGCGGTCGGGCACGACGCTGATCGAGCAGATCGTGTCGAGCCATCCGCAGGTTCAGGGCGGCGGGGAGCTGATCTTCTTCGCGCACGAGGATGCGCGACTGCGCAGCGACCTCAACGACCCGACCGACGCCGAACTCGCGGACGCGGCGTCGCGCTACCTCGAGCTGCTGCGCGGATTCTCGGCCGACGCGCGGCACGTCACGGACAAGATGCCGCACAACTTCCTGCATCTGGCGCTGATCCGCCTCGTCTTCCCCAATGCGCGAATCATTCACTCGCGGCGCAACCCGATCGACACCTGCCTGTCGGTCTACTTCCAGAATTTTCCGGCGCTGCACCCGTATGCGTACGACCTCGACGACATGGCCGCGCACTACCGCAGCTACCGGCGCTACATGGCGCATTGGCGCCAGGTGATTCCGGCGGACCTGCTGCTCGAGGTCGACTACGAGGACGTCGTCGCCGACCAGGAAGCGCAGACGCGGCGGATGCTCGATTTCTGCGGCCTGCCCTGGGACGACGCATGCCTAGCGTTCCAGCAGAACAAGCGCGCGGTGCGCACCGCCAGTTCCTGGCAGGTGCGCCAGCCGTTGTACAAGAGTTCGGTCGCGCGGTGGAAGCGGTACGAAGCCCACGTCGGCCCGCTGCTCGGCCTGCTCGAGGAAAGCTCATAACCCGGCCGCGGCCGGCCCGGTCGGCGGGTCGTGGCATCATGCGTCAGAAGAGGTGAAGACATGAACACGAAATGGATCCTTTTGGTTGCGCTGCTGGTCGCCGCATGCGCACCGCTGGCGCCCGATGTCCGGCGCGTCGACGGCGCGCCGACGTTCCCGGCGGCAGCGGCGCCGCCCGACGTGCTCGACCAGCCGCCCACGAAGCCGTACATCCAGATCGGCGTCGTCGATGCCAAGGGCACACCGGGGATGGCGCCGGCGCAGGTGGTGGCGCGCATTCGCGAGCAGGCGCAGCAGATGGGGGCGGACGCGGTCGTGCTGCAGGACGTGTCGACGCGCGCGCCCACCGAATCGAAGTACAACCCGGTCACCGGCGGCTATACGGTGACGCAGGGCGACCCCGTTCCCGCCTTCAAGGGTTTCGCGCTCAAGTACCGCCCGTAGCGGCGCGGTCCGTCGCCGGCGTCGCGCGCGGCGCAGGCCGCGGCCCGCTCGCCGTGCGCCCGTGCCTACGCGGCCCCCTCTCTCGCCAGGAAATCTTCATGACGTCTCCGCAGATCCCCAACACGTACGACGAGGTCCCCTACATCCGCGTCTCGTTCGTCCAGACGCATCCCGACCGGCTGTCCACGATCGCGCAGTTGTTCGGGATGACGCCGCCGCCGATCGGGACGGCGCGCGTCCTGGAGTTGGGGTGCGCGAGCGGCGACAATCTCGTGCCGATGGCGTATTCGCTGCCGGACGCGAAGTTCGTGGGCGTCGACCTGTCGCGCACGCAGGTCGACCTGGGTCTTGCGATGGTCGCCGCGCTCAAGCTGACCAACATCGAGCTGAAGCAGGCGGACATCCTCGAGATCGACCCGTCCTGGGGGCGCTTCGACTACATCATCTGCCACGGCATCTATTCGTGGGTGCCGGAGCCCGTGCGCGAGAAGATCCTGGACATCTTCCGCGACAACCTCACGGAAAACGGCGTCGCCTACGTGAGCTACAACACGTATCCCGGCTGGCACATGCGCGGGCTCATCCGCGAGATGATGCTGTTCCACGCCGGACAGTTCGACACGGCACAGGCCAAGATCGGACAGGCGCGCGCGCTCCTCGATTTCCTCGCGCAGAGCGCGCCGACCAACACGCCCTACGGCATGACGGTGCGGCAGGAACTCGACGCGCTGCGCGGCCAGCCCGATGCCTACATCGCCCACGAGCACCTCGAGGTGATCAACCAGCCGTTCTACTTCCACGAGGTGGCGCGCGCCGCCGACCGTCACGGGCTGCAGTTCCTGGGCGAGGCGGAGTTCAGCGCGATGATGGTGACGAACTTCACGCCGCAGGTCCAGGAAACCCTGCGCAAGATCGCGCCGGACATCATCCGCATGGAGCAGTACATGGACTTCGTGCGCAATCGCACGTTCCGCCAGACGCTCTTCGTGCACAAGAGCGCGGCCGTGACGCGAGGGATCGACGCGCAGAAGATTCGCGGCTGGCACCTCGCGTCCAACGCGGCGCCGGCGTCGCGCGCGCCGTCCATCGCGCCCGGGGTGCCCGAGAAATTCTCGCGCAAGGATTTGAATCTCACGACCAACGCGCCGATCGTGAAGGCGGCCTTTCTCGCGCTCGCGGCGCACTGGCCGGCCACGATGTCGTTCGAGGAGCTCGTGCAGGCGGGCGTCGCGCGCATGGTCGCCGAAGGCGCGCCGGCACCCTCGGCGGAGGATCTCGAGGGCCTGCGGATGCGTCTTGCGCTCGACATGTTCCAGGCGTTCTCCGCCACGATGGTGGAGCTGCGCACGGATCCGGCGGTGCTGTGCCTCGAACCGGGCGAGAAGCCCCTGGCGAGCCCGGTGGCCCGCCTGCAGAGCGACCGGCACGGCCCGGTGACGAACCTGCGGCACGAGGCGGTCTCGCTCGATCCGTTCTCCACGCAGTTGCTGCGCCTGATGGATGGCACGCGCGATCGCGACGCGCTCGTCGATGCGCTCGCGTTCGTCGTGCGGCAGGGCGGGCTCGAGGTCAAGCAGGCCGGACAGCCCGTCGGCGACATCGCGACGATCAAGAAGATTCTCGGCGAGGCGGTGCACGAAAACATCCCCAAGCTCGCGCGGCTGGGGCTTCTGGTGGCGTGAGGAACGTGGCGCGCCGGCAGGCGCCGCTCCGGCAAACCGGGGCGAGCCTACCGGACCGGTGGGCTGCGCGACGTCGTGTACAGGCCACGCACGCGGACATCGCCGTCCGCGGCGGCGTCGGCCTCGACCACGAGACGCGCCGTGCCGACCGGTTGCGTGGTGGGGAACACCCACAGCGAGTCGATCGCGACGACCAGCGTGCCGGTGCTGCCGTCGAGCACGAAGCGATGCGTGGCCGCGCAGTCGCCATTCCACCGGTCCGGCGCGGGAAGGGCGTTGCCGTCGCGCGCGACCACGAGCCTGCAGCCCTCGGGGCCGCGCCGCAATCCGGCTGTGAGGCCGCCGGCACGAAACCCGGCGAAGGCACTCCCGGAACCGGCGCCCATCGTGATGTCGGCAAGAAGGCGCTGATCGGTGTGCAGCGCGGGGGTCGCGCTCACGCTGCCGGCGCCGCGCAGCGTGACCGCAACGCGATCGAGGTCCGCCGCGCATTGCCAGGCGGCGGGGCAGTCGGCGATCGCCGGATGCACGGCGACGCCGCCCCCCAGTCCATTGCGGACGAAACTCACGCCGGCCGCGGCGCCCACGACCACGAGGGTGGCGAGCGTCGCGACACCCAGTCCGCGGGCGGGCCGTGCCGCGCCGGCGGAGAGCCTGCGATGCAGGCGCGCACGCCACCGGTCGAGCGGATACTCGAACGCGTGGAGCAGCAGCAGCGCGATGCCGTAGGTCGCGGCGAGACCCCACCAGGCGGCGCCCGCGACGCCCATGCGTTCCAGCAGCAGCAGCAGCGGCAGATGCAGCAGGTAGGTCGCGTAGGTGAGGTCGCCGAAGAGGCGATCCCAGCGCTCTCCGCTGCCGTAGTCCTTGAGGACCGCCACCACCACCGTGAGCAGCAGGATCGCGAGCAGCTGGTTGACGGCGGAGTTGGGCAGGCCGAGCGGCAGGAACGTGATCCAGGCCACCGCCATGGCAGCGAGTGTCGCGAGCCCGCGTCGACCGGACACGAGATGGCCGTAGTGAAACGCGAGCGCGCCGCACGCGAACGCGAACACGTAGCCGACGGGACTCGTGTAGAGATACGCGAACCAGATGGGCGGCCGCGCGTCGAGCACGACGGCGAACCCCGCGAACCACGCGACGCCCAGCGCCGACACGACGAGCAGCGCGCGCCGGTGCAGCACGAAGAAGGGCGCCAGCAGGTACAACAGCAGGTCGAAGCAGAGCGTCCAGGCAGGTCCGATCAGCAGCTGTCCCGTCAACCGCGGCGCGCCGAGCGTCACGTGATCGCCGAGCAGTGTCGCCACGCCGAGCGGCAGCAGCAGCAGGTTGTTGACGAGCGTCTGGCCCTGCAGCACGGGCGCGCTGCCGATGGCCGCGAGCGCCAGCCAGTAGGCGCCGAACACGAGCAGGTAGAGCGGATAGATGCGCAGCGCGCGACCGGTGTAGAAGATGCCGATGCCGCGCCACGTCGTCGCTTCGTACTTGTGCGCCAGCACGTAGGTGATCACGTAGCCGCTGATCACGAAAAAGCCCGCGATCGCGACCTCGCCTTCGCCGATGTACGCCAGGCGCTCGACGCCGAACGCCGCGACCAGCCGCGGCTGCAGCAGCGTGCGAAACCCGCCGTAGTGCGCGTCGATCACCAGCAACGACAGCGCGAGACGCAGCCAGCCCAGTCCCATCGGCGCTATTCCCCGGACCCCGCCGCGCGCAGGTCACGGGCGCCGCGGGGACGCGGTCCGTGCGGGCGGAGCTTGGTCGGCGTCGTCACAGCGCGGAGAATACCGGATTGCGTCAGGAGCGCCCGTCCGCGGGCCGCGCGATGCCGTCCGTGCCCGACGTCCGCGCAGGACCTGGAAGAGACCATGAACGTCAACGACTACGAACGCCAGCTCACGCCGGAGGAGATTGCCCGCGGTGCCCATCGCCAGTTCGTCGGCGGCCTGTGGGAGGAACTGGGCGCACTGCAGCATGCGTTCCTGAAGGGGCGCGGACTGTTGCCGCGGCATCGCCTGGCCGACATCGGCTGCGGGGCGCTGCGCGGCGGCCTCCACTTCATCGCCTACCTCGACGAAGGCCGCTACTACGGCATCGACACCAACGAGTCGCTGCTCGACGCGGGGCGCCGCGAACTCGCGCTGGCGAAGCTCGAGCACAAGCGCCCGTCGCTCTTCGTCACGCGGCGGTTCGAGCTGGCGCAGTTCGCGACGCGCTTCGACTTCGCGCTGGCGGTGTCGGTGTTCACGCACCTGCCGATGAACCACATCGTGAAGTGCCTCGTCGAGGCGAAGCGCGCGCTGTTGCCCGGCGCGCCGTTCTACGCGACGTTCTTCGAGTCGCCGTCGGACGCGCATGTCGAGCCGCTTGCCCATGTGCCGGGCGACGTCGTCTCGTACTTCGACATGGACCCGTACCACTACTCGCCGGACGAGATCCGCTTTCTCGCGCGCGAAGCGGGCGTGGCGGCCGAGCGCATCGGGGAATGGGGTCATCCGCGCGACCAGCGCATGTGGTCGTTCCGGACGGCGGCATGATGGCCAGGACCTGCTTTTTCACGATCGTCTCGAACAACTATCGGCACTTCGCGCGCACGCTGGTGGGCAGCGTGCGTGCCCACACGCCGGACGTGGACGCGTTCGTCGCGATCTGCGACGGACCGCTCGCGCAAGCGCGATCCGCGCGACGACGGCTTCACCGAGATCTCGATCCGCGACCTCGGCCTGCCGCAGATCGATCGCTTCACGTTCCAGTACACGATTCTCGAGCTCAACACGGCGATCAAGCCGTGGGTGATCGCCGCGCTGTTCGCGCGCGGCTATGACCGGGTCATCTACTTCGATCCGGACATCCGGCTGTACGGTGCGATCGCGCCGGTGCTGGCGCGGCTCGAGCAGGCGGACATCGTGCTGACGCCGCACCTGACCGGATGGCTCGACGACGGCGGCCACCCATCGGAACTCGCGATCCTGCAAAGCGGCAGCTACAACCTCGGGTTCATCGCGCTGCGCCAGACGACGGAGACCCGCCGCTTCGTCGAGTGGTGGCAGCGCAAGCTGCTGCGCGATTGCGTCGTCGACATTCCGCGGGGACTCTTCACCGACCAGAAGTGGATCGACCTCGTGCCGGGAATGTACGCGGGCGTCGCGGTCGAGCGCGATGCCGGCTGGAACGTCGCCTACTGGAACATCAATCATCGTGCGGTCGTGCGCGCCGACGACGGCGCCACGCGCGTCGACGGCCGGCCGCTGCTGTTCTTCCACTTCTCGGGGTTCGCGCCGGGTGCTGCGACAGTTCAGCAAGCACCAGAACCGGTACACGATGGAGAACCTGCCGCCCGCGGTGCGCGCGCTCGCCGACGAGTACGCGGCGGAGCTCGTGCGCAATGGCGTCGAGCAGTGCCGGGGGCTGCCGTACGCGTTCGGCCGCTTCGCCGACGGCGAGGCGATCCCCGACCTCGCGCGGCGGTGCTACCGCGAGCAGTTCTCGCCCGACGATGCGCACCCCGACCTGTGGACGCCGGAAGGGGAGGCCTTCATCGTCGACTGGCTCAACCGGCCCGCGCCGGAGTTCAATCGCGCGCCGTGGGTGACGCGCCTCGCGGCCACGCTGTACAAGCTGCGGCCCGACCTGCAGGCGGCATTCCCGGACGTCGGCGGCAAGCACGGCAAGGGCTTCGCGCACTGGTTCGTCGAGCAGGCGTCGGCGCAGGAACGTCTGCCGGAGCGCTTCATCGCACCGGTGCGCGCGGCACTGGAGGGACGGCGCGATGCGCGGGCAGCGGCGAGCGGAACCGCGAGCGCGGATTCCGTCGGCCCGGCGATACCCGACGTCGGCGCCGGCATCCCCCTCGCGGTCGCGCAGGAGGCCGTGACCGCCGACGAAGGTCCGCTGCGCGGCGTGTACCGGATCGCCTATCGCGTCGCATGGGGCGTGCGCAGTGCCGTGAAGCCGCTCACGACGCAGGCGTTCCGCCATCGGGTCCGGCATGCGCTGCTGCGCCGCGCGTACTTCGACGACAGCTACGAGACGCCGCCGCTCGTGGATACGACGGGCGCGCTGCACGGCAGCGCGCCGGAGCCCGCGATCCGCTATCCGGCGCACGTGCCGGGCGAGCGGTCGCCGGACGCGTCGGCGCTCGGGGTCAACGTCATCGGCTATCTCGCCGCCGAGAGCGGCATCGGCGAGTCCGCGCGCTCGATGCTGCGCATCCTCAAGGCGGCGGGCATTCCGGTCGCGCCGATCAACTTCCGCGTCGGCAACATGTCGCGCATGCACGAATCGCTGCCCGCCGTCGAGATGACCGAGCACCTGCATGCGATCAACCTGTTCCACATCAACGCCGACCAGATGCCGGTCGTGCACCAGCACCTGGGTGCGTCGCTCTTCGAGGGCCGCTACAACATCGGGTTCTGGGCGTGGGAGCTGGCGGACTTTCCCGAGGCCTGGTTGCCGTCGTTCGGTCTGGTCGACGAGGTCTGGGTCCCGTCCGCGTTCTGCCAGCAGGCGATCGCGGTGCGCTCGCCCGTGCCGGTCCTGCGCGTTCCGCATTCGGTGGAGGCGCCGCCCGTCGCCGCGGAGCGCGGACGCTTCAGTCTCGCGGCCGACGACATCGCGTTCTTCGCGATGTGCGACGTGCTTTCGGTGCCGGAGCGCAAGAATCCGCTCGGTGTCGCGCAGGCCTTCCATAGGGCGTTTCCGGGCGAGGCGCCGGTGCGGCTCTTTCTCAAGATCGGCAACCTCGAGTTCCAGCCGGACCTGAAGGCGCAGCTCGAGGACCTCGCGCGCCAGGATCCCCGCATCACGCTGCTCACCGGCTACCTGACGAGGGCGGACCTGTGGACGCTGATGGCCAGCATCGACTGCTTCGTGTCGTTGCATCGCGCCGAAGGCTTCGGCCTCGGCATGGCGGAGGCGATGGCGTGCGGCAAGGCGGTGATCTGCACGCCCTGGTCGGGCAACGTGGACTTCACCCGCTTCGAGAATGCGATGCTCGTCGACTACACGCTCGTGGAGTTGACGCGCGACCTCGGCCCCTACAAGCGCGGGCAGGTGTGGGCGGAGCCCGACGTCGCATCCGCCGCGCAGGCGATGCGCCAGATCGCCGGCTCGGCCGAACTGCGTGCGCGGCTCGGTGCGCGCGGCCTGCAGACGATCGCGCGCGAAATCTCGCCGCAGGCGCTGGCGCCGCTGGTCGACACTCGGTTGGCGACACTGCACCAATGTTGCGGTCCCAAAATCACTCCGCGCTTCGCGCTACGTAATCTTGGACCGACGGCATCAGCACGAAACGCTTCGGGCGGTCCGGCGCCATTTCGCGTGGCAAAGGCACGAAGCGCGCCGTTCATAAGCGCGCTGCGCGCGCCGTTCGGTAGCGCGCGCATGCGCGCTGAATGCCCCGGCGCGCATCGGTGCAATGCGCATGTTCGACCGGTTTGGAGTCACGCCTCGCGTGAGGTACATCGCAGGCTGTCAGCCCGCACGCGCGCGCTACCGAACCGCCGCGAAGCGGCTTATGATCGGCGCGCTTCGTGCCTTTACTGCGAGGAAAGCGCCCGGCCGCTCCGAAGCTTTCCTCGCTGACTGTTTCGGTTGCAAATCACGCGGCTTCCCTCCGCGCGCTGGGCGCGCAGAGGGAAGCCGCGTGATTTGCAATCGTCGCTAGTACGTTGTCCGCGGCTTGAAGTAATCGACGCGATCCATCGAGACGACCGAGATCTCCCTGAGGTCGGCGCCCTGTAGCAGCTTGAGCGGGATCGACGCGCCGGCGGCGCCGCGCGCCCAGACCCTGCGATAGAACTCCGCCTGGGTGCGCACGGTCTCGTTGCCCACGGCCAGGATGATGTCGCCGGGTTTCAAGCCCGCCTGTTCCGCGGGTCCATCGGCCGACACGCGCGTGACGACCAGCCGGCCCTGCAATTCGTCGGCGGCGACGCCGAGCCACGGCCGCGCGGGTCCGGCGCGGCGGCCGGACTTCACCAGGTCGGCGAGGATCGGCTTCAGCAGGTCGATGGGCACGAACACGTTGCCGGGGACGCGCGACTCGTCGTCGGCCGCGTTGCGCACGATCAGCGATCCGACCCCGAGCAGCTTGCCGTCCCGGTCGAAGAGGCCGGCGCCGCTCCAATCGAGCGTGGGCGGACTGGTGTAGAGCGCCTGGTCGAGCGCGTACTCCCAGTTGCCGGTGAACGCGCGCTTGCTGACGACGAAAGCGAACGAGATGCCGTCGCTGCCCGAGGACGCGATCATCACCGGGTCGCGCTCGCCGACCTTCCCGGAATCGCCCAGTGCAACGGGCTTCACGTCGAGCGGCGTGATCGTGCGCAGCAGGCCGAAGCCCGTCGCGTGGTCGTATCCGACGACCCGCGCCGCGAGCGTGCGCCCCTTGCTGTCGACGATGTTGACGTCGTCCGCCTCCACGATCAGGTAGCCGATCGTCAGGATGAGACCCTGGTCGCCGATCACGACGCCGGAGCCCTCGCGTTCGTCGCCGAGCGTGGCGGAACTGCGGGCTTCGGGCACCGCGCGGACAGTGACCTTGACGATCGCGCCGAACACGCTTTCGGCATCGGTGCCGGCCGCCGGTGCCTCGGCCTTCGCTTTCCCGGGGGCGGGTACCTGGGCCGCGGGCGATGACGCGATCGGCAGGCAACACAGCGCGAGCGCCGCGGCGCACAGCCATCGGCGCAACGGCGTACTGCACCAGGTGAGGATCGAGGTCATGCGCGATCTCCCGCTTCCGCCATGCGAACGCCTTCCGCGCGGGTCCGCACGTTCGGGCGGCAGGTGCCGGCCAGCCCGCGGCCGCGCACCTGCCCCGTCACTATAGCGCGGGGTGACGTGGGCGCAACGGGACAGGCCGGGACACTCGCGCAGGTGGCAGTAGCGCGCGCTCCCATCGCCGCCTGCCAAGGCAATCCCGTGCGCGCAATGCAGTTAACCATCTGGTGAATAGCGGCGCCGGTTCGTATAATCGCCGGACAACAAGCGGTTCGAGCGTCACCCCAGGAGGAGCATGAAAACCGGAAGCGTCGACAGCGCGGATCTCGCGCGCTCGGTCATCAGCGTGCCGCCGCTCGCGCGGCGTGCCGACCTTTCCCTCGACCCCGACGCCAACCGGGCGCTGATCCGGCACCTCGAGGCGAGCGGCGTGTCGACGCTGATGTACGGCGGCAACGCCAATTTCTACAACGTCGGAATGTACGAGTACGCGGCGCTGCTCGACTTCCTCGCGGAAGCGGTGGCGCCGGACTCGTGGGTGATCCCGTCCGCGGGACCGGACTTCGGCAAGCTGATGGACCAGGCGCGCGTGCTGCGGGACCGGCCGTTTCCCACCGCCATGGTGCTGCCGCAGACCTTCCCGGCGACGCCCGAAGGCAGTGCGCGCGCGATCCGGATGTTCGCGGATGCGTACGGCCGAAAGGTGATCGTGTACGTGAAGGCGGAGAATTTCCTGACGCCGGCGCTGGTCGCCGAACTGGTCGACGCCGGCCTTGTTGCGGGCATCAAGTATGCGATCGTTCGCCGCGATCCGCGCACCGATCCGTTCCTGTCGGAACTGGTCGAGCGCGTCGATCGCCGTCTCATCGTCAGCGGCATCGGCGAGCGGCCGGCCATCGTCCACGTGCGTCAATTCGGACTGACCGGCTTCACGTCGGGTTCGGTCTGCGTGGGACCGCGGGGCTCCACGCGCCTGCTCGCGGCATTGAAGGCGGGCGACGACGCGACGGCCGAGGCGCTGCGCGCCGCATACCTCCCGCTCGAGGACCTGCGCGACGAACTGTCGCCGATCCGCGTGCTGCACGAGGCCGTCACGCTCGCCGGCATCGCGGACATGGGACCGATGCTCCCGCATCTGTCGAACCTGCCCCCGTCCGAGCATCCGCGCCTGCGGTCCGCCGCCGCGGCGCTGCTCGCCCACGACCGGAGTCTTGCCGCATGAGCCGAAGAAAGCCCGAGGACCTTCGTTCGCACCGGTGGTTCGGCGAGTCCGACATGCGCGGCTTCGGCCATCACTCCCGCGCGGCGCAGATGGGCTACTCGCGCGAGGATTACCAGGGCAAGCCGGTCATCGCGATCATCAACACGTGGAGCGACATCAACACGTGCCACACGCATTTCAAGCAGCGCGCGGAAGAGGTCAAGCGTGGCGTGCTGCAGGCCGGCGGCTTCCCGCTCGAAATGCCCGCGATCGCGCTGGCCGAGGTGTTCCAGAAGCCGACGACGATGCTCTATCGCAACCTGCTCGCGATGGAGACCGAGGAACTGCTGCGCTCCTATCCGGTGGACGGCTGCGTGCTGATGGGCGGCTGCGACAAGACCACGCCCGCGATGCTGATGGGTGCGCTGTCGATGAACCTGCCCGCGATCTTCATGCCGGCCGGCCCGATGCTGGCCGGCCACTTCCGTGACCAGAAGCTCGGCAGCGGCTCGGACGTCTGGAAGTTCTGGGCCGAGAAGCGCGCCGGCAACCTCACCGATGCGCAGTGGCGCGGCATCGAGGAGGGCATCGCGCGTTCGCCGGGACACTGCATGACGATGGGCACGGCGTCGACGATGACGTCCGCGGCCGAGGCGATGGGCTTCACGCTGCCGGGCGCCGCGTCGATTCCCGCCGCCGATTCGCGCCACGCGCGGATGGCCGCGGAAACCGGCCGCCGCATCGTGGACATGGTGTGGGAGGACCTGAAGCCACGCGACATCACCACGCCCGCGTCGATCGACAACGCGATCACGACGATCCTGGCGCTCGGCGGCTCGACCAACGCGGTCGTGCACATGGTGGCGGTCGCGCGCCGCGCCGGCGTGCCGCTGACGATCGACCGCTTCGACGAACTGGCGCGGCGTACGCCGCTGCTGGCCAACCTGCGGCCCGCGGGCAAGTTCCTGATGGAGGACTTCTTCTACGCCGGCGGGCTGCGCGCGCTGTTGGGCGAGATCCGCGACCTGCTGTCGCTGTCGGAGCGCACGGTGAACGGCAGGACGCTGGGCGAGAACCTCGAGGGCGCCGAAGTGTTCAACCGCGACGTGATCCTGCCGCGCGATCGTCCGCTCGTCGCGCGCGACAGCCTCGCCGTGCTGCGCGGCAATCTCGCGCCCAACGGCGCGGTGATCAAGCCCGCGGCCGCGGAGTCGCATCTGCTCCAGCACACGGGGCCGGCCGTGGTGTTCGCGGACTACAACGACATGGCGGCGCGCATCGACGACCCTGCGTTGCCGATCACGCGCGATTCCGTGATCGTGCTGCAGAACGGCGGGCCGCTGGGCGCTCCGGGCATGCCGGAGTGGGGGCAGCTGCCCATTCCGAAGAAACTGCTGGCCGAGGGCGTGCGCGACATGCTGCGCATCTCCGACGCGCGGATGAGTGGGACGAGCTACGGCGCGTGCGTGCTGCACGTGGCGCCCGAGGCGTTCGTCGGCGGACCGCTGGCGTTCGTCCACGACGGCGACCTGATCGAACTCGACGTGGTGGCGCGCAAGCTCGAGCTCAAGGTCAGCGACGACGAACTCGCGCGGCGCAAGGCGGCATGGGTCCGGCCCGCGCCGCGCTACGCGCGCGGCTTCGGCGCGCTCTACCAGCAGCACATCACGCAGGCCGACCAGGGATGCGATTTCGACTTCCTCGAAGGCACGGCGCCGGTGCCGGACCCCGAGATTCACTAGAACCCAACTCGAAATGGGCAATTGCAACATCGCCAATGCTGGATACCGTCGTTCCCGCGAAAGCGGGAACCCAGTGTCGTGGCCGTTCGACGGCTCAACGACACTGGATCCCCGCCTTCGCGGGGATGACGATGGAACGGGTGATGCCTCTCCGATTCCGAGATAGGTTCTAGAGTGAAACGACCCCCACGCTCGCTGCGCTCGCTGCCCCCCGAGGGGGCAGGCCCGTCCCTTGGAACGGTCCGGCGGGACGGGCGACGACCCCCACGCTCGCTGCGCTCGCTGCCCCCCGAGGGGGCAGGCCCGTCCCTTGGAACGGTCCGGCGGGACGGGCGACGACCCCCACGCTCGCTGCGCTCGCTGCCCCCCGAGGGGCAGGTCAGTCGCTCGGGACGGCCCAGCGCGACTGACATGCGCACCGTTCCCGCCGCGAAACTCGTCGACCTCACCGCCGCCATCATGGAAGGCAGCGGCTCGCAGGCGGGCGAGGCGCGCACGATCGCGCGGCGCCTCGTCGACTCCAACCTCGTCGGGCACGACTCGCACGGCGTGCTGCGCGTGGGCAAGTACCTCGAGTGGGTGCGCACCGGCTGGCTCAAGCCCAACACGCCGCCGGAGATCGTGTTCGAGAACGACACGCTCGCGATCGTCGACGGCCACCGCGGGTTCGGCCAGGTGACCGGCGAGTTCGCGACGAAGCTCGGCATCGCGAAGGCGGCGCAGCAGGGCATCGCGATGGTGGGCCTGCGCAACTGCGGGCATCTCGGCCGGCTGGGCGACTGGGCGGAAATGGCCGCCGCGGCCGGTCAGGTATCGCTGCACTTCCTCAACACGTCGGGCGCGCAGCGCGTGGCGCCGTTCGGCGGCAGCGACCGGCGCCTGTCGACGAACCCGCTGGCGATCGGCATGCCGCTGGCCGGTGCGGACCCGGTGATCCTCGACATCACGACGTCGACGGTCGCCGAAGGCAAGCTGATGGTCGCGCTCAACAAAGGCGAGCAGGTGCCCGAGGGCTGGATCGTCGACAAGGACGGCAACCCGACCACGGACCCGAAGGACTTCTACGCGGGCGGCGCGCTGCTCACGATCGGCGCGCACAAGGGCTCCGGGCTGTCGATGCTGACCGACCTGCTGGCGGGCGCGCTCACGATGGGCCGCAGCTCCGATCCGGACGACACGGTGATCCGCAACAACATGCTGTCGATCTTCATCGCGCCGGCCGTCTACGACAACACGGGCGGCGTGCTCGCGGAAGCGCGGCGCTTCGTCGACTACGTGAAGGCGTCGCCGCCGGCCGCGGCGGGGAAGCCTGTGCTGGCGCCGGGCGAGGTCGAGCGCCGCACGCGCGCGGCGCGGCTCGCGGGCGGCGTGCCGCTCGACGACACGACGTGGAAGGATCTGATCGAGGCGGCGAAGTCCGTCGGCATCGACGCGCAGCGCGTGGACGCGCTGCTGCGCTGAACCCGTCCGGGAACCTTCCCGGGCGGCCCCTGCGTACCGAAGGAGGAGCATCGATGAAACGATGGATCGCGATCGTCGCGGGTGTTGCACTCGCCACTGTTTGCAACTTCGCGGCGGCGCAGGCATGGCCCGCGAAGCCGATCAAGTACGTCGTGCCGTTCGCCGCGGGTGGAACGACCGACATCCTGGCGCGCACGATCAGCGAAAAGCTGTCGATGGCACTCGGCGTGCCGGTGATCGTCGAGAACAAGCCGGGCGCGGGCGGGGGCCTGGGCGCCGCGGAAGTCGCGAAGGCGCCGCCCGACGGCTACACGATCATGGGCGGCACGATCAGCACGCACGCGATCAATGCGACGCTCTACAAGAGCCTCCCGTACGATCCGGTCAAGGACTTCGCCGCGATCACGCTGATCGCGCGCGTGCCGAACATGCTCGTGATCAACAACGACATCCCGGCGAAGGACGTGCCGGAACTCATCGCGCTGATGAAGGCCAATCCCGGCAAGTGGAGCTTCGCGTCGAGCGGCAACGGCACGTCGCAGCACCTGTCGGGAGAACTGTTCAAGGGCATGGCGGGTGTGGACATGCAGCACATCCCGTACAAGGGCAGCCCGCCGGCGCTGACCGACGTGATGGGCGGGCAGGTGAACATGACGTTCGACAACATCACCACCGCGTGGCCGCTGGCCAAGGGCGGCAAGCTGCGCGCGCTCGCGGTCACCACCGCCAAGCGTTCGCCGATCTCGCCCGATGTACCCACGCTCTCCGAGGCGGGGCTCGCGGGGTACGAGATCGGCTCGTGGCAGGGCGTGTTCGCGCCGGCCGGCACGCCGCCCGACATCGTGAAGCGGCTCAACACGGAGATCGTGAAGATCATCAATTCGCCCGACGTGCAGAAGAAGCTGCTGGAACTCGGCGCGGAACCGGTCGCGAATTCGCCCGAGGAATTCTCGGCGCTGGTGAAGACCGAGGTCGTGAAGTGGGGAGATGTCGTGAGGAAGTCCGGCGCGAAGGTCGACTAAGGAACGTCTGCAAAAGGCGTCCGTCTAGTCCGTGGATGACGTGAAGCCGGCGTTGCGCCTTTTGCTCACCGGCACTGCAACTGCGAGATCAGGCGGCCGCCTTGGGGCGCTCGCGCGCGGCGGCGGCCGCCAGTAAATGCAACGAAAAAACGAGAGTCGTGCGGCTGGCTGCGCGCGAGTCGTCGAACGCGGGACTCTTGCAGAGGTTCCCCAAGGAGCGCGCACGAGCACACGCACGATGGGACAACGGTTTGACCCTTCACAAGAGGAGAACGGGTGTGCGAAACATGAAACTGCGGCAATGGGCGGTGGCGGTGAGAACTGGCGTTCGCGACCGGCGCAGCGTGGGGCCAGGCGTACCCCAGCAAGCCCATCAGGATCGTTGCGCCAAGCACGCCGGGCGACGCGCCCGACGTCATCGCGCGGCTCGTTGCCGACAAGCTCTCCGTCGCGCTCGGCCAGCAGGTGGTCGTCGACAACAAGCCCGGCGCGGGTGGGGTCGTCGGTTCGGAGTCGGTCGCCAAGTCCGCGCCGGACGGCTACACGCTGATCATGGGCAACGCGGGATCGCACGGGATCAACGCGGCCGTCTACTCGAAGCTGCCCTACGACATCCAGCGCGACTTCGCGCCGGTGAGCCAGGTGGCGATCGCGCCCAACGTGATGGTCGTCAACCCGGGCGTCCCCGCGAACAGCGTCGCCGAGTTCATCGCGTATGCGAAGGCGCAGCCCGGCAAGCTCTCGTACGCGTCCGGCGGCAACGGCAGCAGCGCGCACATGTCGATGGAACTCTTCAAGGCGATGGCGGGCGTGGACATCCAGCACATCCCGTACAAGGGCTCGTCGCCGGCGCTGACCGACCTCATCGGCGGGCAGGTGGCGGTGTTCATCGGCAACATGCCGCCCACCGTGCCGCACATCAAATCGGGCAAGCTGCGCGCGCTGGCGGTAACGACGAAAGGGCGCTCGGCGCTGATGCCCGAGTTGCCGACGATCGGCGACACGCTGCCCGGGTACGAAACGGTCGCGTGGTTCGGCGTGCTGGCGCCCGCGGGCACGCCGCCCGACGTGGTCAACAAGCTGTCGTTGGAGATCGGCAAGATCGCGCGCTCGCCCGAAATGCGCGAGAAGCTGGTGGCGATGGGCGCGGAGCCGGTTGGCGGCACGCCGGAGGAATTCAAGACCGTCATCGACCGCGACATCGCGAAGTGGAAGCCGCTCGCGCAGAAGGTGGGTATCAAGGTCGACTAGGTCCTGGATGTCCGGACGCTGCAGCCGATACGAACAACGCGCACGCATGCCATCCACCGTCGTTCCCGCGAAGGCGGGAACCCAGTGTCGTTCGCACGACGGACTTCCCGGCGGGCTGAAGGCCCGGGGTCCCCGCCTTCGCGGGGACGACGGTTGAGCGTAGCTCACGCAAGATGGACACTTCGACCCGGTCCCTCACATCCAGGGCTGCCATGCGCACGATCGTTGCCCTAGACGCCATCGTCGTCAACGTATCGCCCAAGACCAACTGGACGTTCGTCGCCGTCACGCTCGACGACGGTGCCGTCGGTTGGGGCGAATGCTCGCTCAACGGATGGGAGCCGCTGCTCGTCGCACAGGCGAATGAGCTGGCGCGCGCCGGGTGCGGACGTACGGTGGCGGACGTTGGCCGCCTGGCGTGCTACGTGCCGCATTCGCCGGGCGGCCTTGTGGCGCACGCGGTGCGCAGCGCGGTCGAGCAGGCGCTCGCCGACCTCGCGGCGCGCGAGGCGAGCCTCCCGATCGCGCGCTGGCTTTGCGCTGCGCCCCGCGCGACGGTACCCGGCTATGCGAACATCAACCGCGGTGTGCGCGAGCGCTCGCCGGCGGGTTTCGCCGACGCTGCCCGCCGCGCGGTCGCCGCCGGTTACCGCGCGGTCAAGATCGCGCCGTTCGACGGCGTCATCGCGGCGGACGCCGCGCACACGCCGATCGACGCGCTGACGCGGGCCGGCCTCGACCGCGTGTACGCGGTGCGCGACGCGGTCGGCGTCGACGTGGCCGTGATGGTCGACTGCCACTGGCGCTTCGATCCGGATCGCGCCCGCGCGTTGCTCGCCGATATCGCGGGCGCGCGGCCGTACTGGCTCGAGTGCATGACGTCGGAGCATCCGTCGGGCCACGCGGCCATCGCGCAGTTGACCGCGCTCGCGCACGAGCATGGCATCCGGACGGCCGGCGGCGAGACGATCGCCGGCACGGATGCGGCGCTGGCCATGTGCATCGGCCGGCTCTACGATGTGCTGATGCCCGACATCAAGTACGCCGGCGGATATGCGGGGATGCTCGCGATCGCGGACGTCTGTGATCGGCATGGCGTCGACTTCGCGCCACACAATCCGACCGGCCCCGTCGCGCATGTCGCGAGTCTCCACGCGTGCGCGGCCGCGTCGACGCTGCTGTGGCTCGAGCACCAGTGGAACGAGACGCCGCGTTTCGCGGAACTGGTCGGTGCCGCGGTACCGCCGCTCGTGGACGGTGCGTTCGTCGTCCCGACGGTGCCCGGGATCGGCGTGACGCCGGATCGTGCGTTCGCACAGGCGCACCCCTACGTTCCGCTCGGCGCGGACGCCAACCTCGATCCCCGGCTCGGATGATCGTCACGAGGGCCACGCGATGAGCGACCTGTTCCCCGGATTCGACGTACACCGCGTCGCGGTGTCCGGCACGCACATCCACTGCGAGGCCGGGGGCCGCGGCCCGCCGCTCCTGCTGCTGCACGGGTATCCGCAGACGCACGCGATGTGGCACCGGATCGCGCCGGCGCTCGCACAGACGTACACGGTGGTCTGCGCCGACCTGCGCGGGTACGGCGATTCCGGCAAGCCGGAAAGCGATCCGCGGCACGGCGCCTACTCGAAGCGCGCGATGGCGCAGGACATGGTCGAGCTGATGCGGCATTTCGGTTTTCCGCGCTTCCGGCTCGCGGGCCACGACCGGGGAGGGCGCGTCGCGCATCGCCTGTGCGTCGATCATCCGGACGCGGTCGAGCGCGTCGCCGTGCTCGACATCTCGCCGACGCGGCTCATGTATGGCCGCACCGATCGCCTCTTCGCCACCGCCTACTACCACTGGTTTTTCCTGATCCAGCCGTTCGACCTGCCGGAGAAGCTGATCGGCGCCGATCCGCTGTACTACCTGCGCAAGAAGACCGGCGGCTGGGGCTCGCCCGCGAGCATCTTCGATCCGCGCGCGTTCGCCGAATACGCGCGCTGCTTCGCGGACCCGGCGACGATCCACGCGACGTGCGAGGACTATCGCGCGGCCGCGTCGATCGATCTCGAACACGACGACGCCGACGTCGCGGCGGGCCGCAAGGTCGCATGCCCGCTGCTGGCGCTCTGGGGCGAGAAGGGCGTCGTGCATCGCCACTTCGCGCCGATTGCCGACTGGCGCGAGGTGGCGCTCGACGTGCGCGGCCAAGCGTTGCCGGGCGGCCACTATCTGGCCGAGGAAGTCCCCGACGCGACACTGCGCGAACTGACCGCGTTCTTCGCGGAACAGTGACTCAACTTCAGCGGGAGACACGATGAAAGCGTTGCGCAGCCTTTGCCTTTTCACCGTCGCGGTCGTGACGTTCGCCGCGCTGACCAGCATGCCGGCCGGTGCGCAGTCGTATCCCACCCGGCCGGTGCGGATGGTGGTGCCGTTCGCGCCGGGCGGGGCGACCGACATCATCGCGCGCACGGTCGCGCAGAAGCTCTCCGAACGGCTCGGGCAGTCGGTGGTCGTCGAGAACAAGCCCGGGGCCGGCACCACCGTCGGCAACGCGGAGGTGGCGAAGGCGAAGGCCGACGGCTACACGCTGCTGTTCGCGCCGACGCCGTTCGTGATCTCGCAGGTGGTCTATCCGTCGCTGCCCTACGATCCGAAGAAGGACTTCACGCCGGTGTCGCTGCTCGCGACGTCGCCCTTCATCCTGGTCGTCAATCCGCAGGTGCCCGCGAAGTCCATCGCCGAACTGGTGGCGCTCGCCAAGGCGAAGCCCGGAACGATCACGTTCTGCTCGGCCGGCAATGGCACCGTGCCGCACCTGGCCGGCGAACTCTTCAAGCTGCGCGCCGGCGTGGATGTCGTGCACGTTCCCTACAAGGGCGGCGGACCGGCGATCATCGATCTCGTCGGCGGGCAGGTCAACATGATGTTCGCCACGCCGATCGAGGTCGCGCAGCACGTTCAGTCCGGCAAGCTGCGCGTGCTGGGCGCCACGTCGCTGACGCGGTTGCCCGCGTTTCCGGATGCGCCCACGCTCGCCGAAAGCGGCTACCCTGGATTCGAGGTCGCGTCGTTCTTCGGCGTACTGGCGCCGGCCGGGACGCCGCCCGAGATCGTGAACAAACTGGCCGCCGAACTCGCCGCGGTCATGGTCCTGCCCGATGTCCGCGAGAGGTTCGCGGCCCAGAGCGCGGACGCGAACGTCCAGGGACCGGTCGCGTTCGCGAAGTTCCTCGACGCGGAACGCGACAAATGGGCGGACATCGTCAAGCGGTCGGGCGCCAAGGTGGACTGAATCCCGGTCCCGGAATGCCGGTCCGGACGGTCCGCCGGGCCGCCATCGGCACGACGACGGTATTTGCTATAATCGCGTCCTTGGCCAAGTAGCTCAGTTGGTAGAGCAGCGGATTGAAAATCCGTGTGTCGGTGGTTCAATTCCGCCCTTGGCCACCAGATTTCGCGGGTCGCGTGAGCGACTCGCGTCAAATCCCGCCAAGGATTGAATTCCGCCCTTGGCCACCAGATTTCGCGGGTCGCGTGAGCGACTCGCGTCAAATCCCGCCAAGGATCGAATTCCGCCCCTGGCCTGCGGACTCCGCGCGACGCGAATGCGTTGACATCCGAATCAGTGGGGGCCGCCAAGGCGCAGTCCGTACTTCGCCGCGAGTCGCATGAAGCGAAACGGGTAGTAGAGCGCGACCAACCCCGCCGGAAGCGCGAGCCGTTCGAGTTCCGCCTGCGATGGCGCGAGCAGCGCCGCATAGCACTTCATCCTGTCCCACGGGTGCCTCGCCATCCGGCCGTCGAACCCGGTCTGTGCGAATCCCGGCTCGGCCGGCGGCAGGCGGCAAAGGCGCTGCGTCACGTCGCGCGCGAGCGGCGGGAGCGCGCGGTCGGCGCGCGCCTGCTCGAGCACGGATGCGGGAACCGGCGCGCCGAGCAGGTCGTGCGCGAGGAGCAGTCCCAGCAGAACGGGGCGCGCGCATCCGGCATCCGCGGCGACGCGCAGGGCGGTGGTCCAGTCGGGGATCGCGCCGGCCAGCCGCGCGATGTCGGACAGCCACATGAGATGCGACCAGAAGTGCTTGGCACCGTGCACGCACAGGAACAGCAGCAGGCTCTCCGGCGCAAGCCCGGGCGCCTCCCGTCCGTCCAGTGCGCACGGTCGAACCGAACGCCAGAGCAGCTCCGGGTCGAAGCGAAACGGGTAGCCGCGGGGCGCGATTTCCCAGTGGAGGTCGAGCGGCACCCGATGCGGGTGCCGGACGACGACCTCGTCGTTCACGGCGAGCAGCGTCTGCACGGGGACGCGGCCGAGCCGCGGATCGAGCGCGTAGCCGTTCCGCGCCAGGGCCTGCAGTGCCGCCGGGACCTGCGGCCGGCGAACGAGAATGTCGAGATCGGAAAACGGCCGCAGCGCCGGATCGGGATACAGCGCGGCGGCGAGGACCGGTCCCTTGAGCGGCAGTGCCGCGACACCCGCGGCATGCAGGATGTCCAGCACGTCCAGCAACGTGGCCGAGCACAGCAGCCCATGCCTGCCGGAAGCGCGATACAGCGCATGGAGACGCGCCGAAGCGTCCGGGGGTGCCGCGTCCGGGCAGGCGCGCTCCAGCATGCGATACAGCAGCGGCGCGACGCCGTGAACGTCCGCCGCATCGGCCAGCCGATCCCAATCCGCGATGCCCCGGACGACCGACCGGAGGGCCTCCCGATCGGCCGCGCTGGCGCTGGCGCTGGCGCTGGCGCAAGCGAGGAGCAATGCCATGTCGGCGGCGGGCGCGACCGGGGTGTTTCGGGGCCATTCCCCGGAACCTGGGGCAGCGAAATCGGGTTGAGGCGTAGGCATGGGGTGTACGCGGGTCACGAACGCGCGCAACTGTCCTGCGGTGCCGGCATCTCAGGCACGGCGATTGCTGCAGCCTTCTATAATACTGCCTGCATTTTGGGCAGATGCGACGAATCACGCGGTACACCTACAAAGACTCCCATGCCCCTGGCAAGCCGAACCATGCCCTTGAAAACAATGCTCATGGCGCTCGCCTGTGCCGCCGCGGGCATCCTTGCCGTCCCGGCGCAGGGACAGACGCCATCGTCCGGATCGCCGGCCGCGGGTGTGCCGCAGGACTGGAGTCACCGGCACCTGATCTTCTCCCGGCCCGCGACGCTCGCGCAGGATGGCCAGCTGGCGGCGGAGCCGCGCTACTGGCTCCAGGGGGACACTGCCCACGCGCGAGGGCCGGCGGACAATTCATCGCTGGCGTCGACCCCCAGTCCGCGCGCCTCCCAGGAAAAGCCCAAGCCTTCCCGATCCCTGATCCGCCGGGACTGGGCGATGTCGTTCCCGAGCACGTCCGCGGTCGGCACCGTGGGTGCCGGACAGTTTCCCGCGAAGTATGTGTTCGACGTCAACGCGGCGCCCAGCTGCGCGAACGACTTCGTCGTCTTCAACACGGGCCTGCCGCAAGTCGTGGCCGTGGCCGCGAGCCGGACCGGCACGTTCACGACCACCGGCCCCAACGACGGCCAGACCGCGACCCTCGGCGGGACGCTGGTCCTGACGGCGAGCGGGCCGACACCGGGCTCGGCCACGATCACCATCGCCGCGAATTACTGCGCGCAACCCGGCCAGGGCGTCACGATCGGCGGCGTGAGCCTGACGTCGAATGCGACCGTCGACGTGTGGACGGTGACGGTGGCGACCCCGAACGTGAACGACACCGTGAGCATCGGTGGCGTGACCTACACGTTCGTCGCGGCGGGCACCGGGGTGCTGGGCACGGCCAACCAGATCCACCTGGGAGGCAGCAACGCGGCGACCGCGCAAAACCTGTATGCGGCACTGACCGGCGTACCCGGCAATTGCAGCACGGCCAATTGCTTCGGCACGGGCACCGTGGTCAATCCCAAAGGCACCGCGACGTACACGGCCGGCAATGCGTTCGTCACGGTGACAGCCAATTGCGCCGGCGGTACGCCGTTCGCACTGGCGGTGACGGATACCGGCGCGGGCCGGATCACGCCGTCGAACACGACCCCCGGCGCCAATGGCACGACTTCGGGCACCAACTTCGCGCTGAATTCCGCTGTCAATACGCTCGCCAACAACATCCAGACCGCGGTCAACAACAACCCGGCCACCGGCGCGACGGCCACGAGTCCGACCAATACGGTGGTGCTGAGCGGCGCCAACGGCGTGACGCTGGCGCAGAACTTCACGGCCGGCCTGACGCTGTCCGGCAGCACGCTGACCGGTGGCGTCCCCGGAACGAATACGGGATTGTTCTTCGCGATCGACGGCACCGCCGCCACCGCCGCCACCAATCTTGCCGCAGCGATCAACCGCAACGGCGCCGGGCCCGGGGTCTCCGCGACCGTGGGTGGCGCCGTGGTGACCGTGACCGCCACGACCCCCGGTGCGGCCGGCAACGGCATCACGCTCGTGGATAACCTCAGCCGATTCAGCTGGGCCGGGGGAACGCTCACCGGCGGCGTGAATGGCGCACCGGCCCTCGTGGCGTACAACCAGATGTACTCGACGCAGGGGAGCGTGGGCGGACTGTGCAACCAGAATGGTCCAAGCGTCATGTGGTCGTACCAGACCGCGGCGGTGGGCACCGGCTCGGCGGCGACGTCGCCGGTCCTCTCGCTCGACGGCTCGAAGGTGGCGTACGTCGAGACGCAAGGCCTCCGGCGCGATCCTCCACGTCCTGAAGTGGAAGGCCGGGCAGGGCACGACGGTGGCGGCCGCGCCGGCGCCCGACCAGACGCTGGCGCCCGGCGCCGCCTGGAGCAGCTGCACGGCCGGCAACTCGTGCGTGGCGAACGTCCCGTTCAACGGCAATCCGCAGAGCACGCGTTCCGCGCCCTACTACGACTACACGACGGATTCGCTGTATGTCGGCGACAACAGCGGCAGGCTGCACGAGTTCACCGGCGTCTTCGACGGCACCCCCGCGGAGGTCACGACCGGCTGGCCGATCACCGTGCATTCCGGCGCGTTCATCCTCACCGGACCCGTCTACGATTCGACGTCGGGCAACATTTTCGTGGGCGATTCGGGCGGCCAGCTGAGCTACGTCCGCGAGTCGGGCAGCACCGTCGGCGCCTGCGCGTCCGGCAGCCCCCCGTGCCTGGGCTCGATCGTGCAGGCGCTGGGCGGCGCGATCGTCGACGCGCCGATCGTCGACGGCACGACCGGACGCGTGCTGGCCTTCGAGGGGACCGACACGACCACGCGCGGGGCCGTGTTCCAGTTCGACACCGCGTTGACCTCAGGCTCCCAGCGCCGGGTCTCCATCGGCTCCGGCACCACCGGGTCCGGCTTCGACCAGTCCTACATCTACTCCGGCACGTTCGACGAGGCCTACTACGACAGCGCCGACGGCACCGGTCGCCTGCTGGTGTGCGGCAAGACCCCGCAGGGGAACAGCCGCTACGACTCTCCGGCGCTCCATCGCATCACCTTCACCGCGGGCATCATGAACACCGTATCGGACGGCTTCCTGACGCTCACCAACCTGAGCGGCGAGGAGTGCTCGCCGGTCACCCAGATCATGAACGGAAGCACGGAGTGGCTCTTCTTCAGCGTGGGCGACAACGGCGGCTTCGTGAACGGTGCCGCCGATTGTCCGGTGGGAACCCCGAACGGCTGCATCATGTCGCTCAATTATTCCGCGCTCGCGGGCACCTGGCCGCCCACGGCCGTTTCCCGCCGCGGTGCCGGTTCCCGCGGGGCCGATCGATGCGGTCACCGGCACCAACAAGTCCAGTACGAGTGGTATCGTTGTCGACAACGTCTCGTCAGCCGCGCAGGCATCCAGCGTGTATTTCTCGTACACGAACAGCGCCGTGGCGGCCGCCCGATGCAACGGGGCAACGGGTGGGGGATGCGTCGTGAAATTGACCCAATCAGGATTGCAGTGACATGCCGATCGATGCGCAGCATCCTCCTCGCCCCGCCGAGCCGAAGGTGAAGGAGCCCTACCAGAAGCCCGCGTTCCGGCACGAAAAGGTGTTCGAGACGATGGCGCTCGCGTGCGGCAAGATCGGCGCCACGCAGAGTAGCTGCCGCTCGAATCGCAAGAATTCGTGACGCCGGGCTCGATGGGCGCCGCGCTCGAATCGACCGACGCCGCGAAGTGCGCATTGGCCGTCGAGGTGCTCCGTGCGTTCGGCGTACTGCGTCTGCGCGTCACCGGGTCCAGCATGCTGCCGTCCATCTGGCCGGGCGACGTGCTGTGGTTCCGGCGGTGCGGCCCCGACGACGCGAAGCCCGGCGATGTCGTGCTGTTCACGCGCGACGCGCGGCTCGTCGCGCACCGACTGGTCGCGCGTACCGGCGAGTGCCTGGTGACGCAAGGCGACGGACTCGCCGCACCGGATCCGCTGCTGCATCCGGACCAACTCGTCGGCCGCGCGTGCCGCATCCTGCGGCGGGGACGCATGTTGCGGCCCGCGCGGAAGCTCTCGCTCGCCGGACGCGCGGTGGCCGCGCTGGTTCGGCGTTCCGCCGGCGCGGGGCGCCTGCTGACGCGCCTCTCCGGCCTTCAGGTGCGAGCGGGCCCTTGAGCACCACCGTTGCCGCCGCCGGCACGACCATCGCGATCGGCGGGGTGGCGGTTGGAATTCGCACGGACGACGCCGACTTTCGCCGCCTGCTCGAGCAGCGGTACGCCGGGTTCCTCGACCCGGGGAAACGCCGGACTGCGCGTTCGACGTGACGCTGGCGCCGCCGGTCGACTCGGATGCCGACGACGACGTCCGCGTGTATCGGCGCGAAGGCACGTGGCACCTCGAGCGCGGCGACTTCCGCGCCGAGTGGGACCCGGCCGCGCGGCATGGGCATATTCGCCAGTCGGCGAACCCGTATTCGATCGACACGGTGTTGCGGATCGTGCATACGCTCGTGCTCGCGCGCGAAGGCGGCTTCCTGATGCACGCCGCGAGCACGATCCGCAACGGCCGGGCCTTCCTCTTCACCGGCGCGTCGGGGGCGGGGAAGACCACGATCGCGCGGCTCGCGCCCGCCGACGTCGCCGTCCTGACCGACGAGGTCTCGTACGTGCGCGACGAGGCGGGCCGCTACCACGCGTACGGGACGCCGTTCGCCGGGGAACTGGCCCGTTCCGGCGAAAATCTGCGCGCACCGATCGCCGCGGTATACCTGCTGGTCCAGGGCCGCGAAAACATGGTCGAGGACGTGGCGGCGGCCGAGGCCGCGCGGGGCATGCTCGCCAACATCCTCTTCTTCGCCGAGGACGCCGAACTGGTGCAGGCGGTATTCCGGTCGGCGCTCGCGTTCGTCGAGCGCGTGCCGGTACGCCGCCTGACGTTCCGGCCGGACGCGCGCGTCTGGGAGATGATCGAATGAACGCGGGCCGCTACGTGGCGCGCGCGACCCGCGTTGCCGCACGCATGGTCGGCGACGAGATGATGATCATGTCGGGCGCCGATTCGACGCTGTTCACGCTCAATGCGACCGCGGCAGCCCTCTGGCAGGGTGCGGATGGCGTGACGCCGCTCGCGGACATCGTCGCGCATCGGATCTGCGCGCGCTTCGACGTCGAGCCGGCGCAGGCGCTGCGCGATGCCGAGGCGCTGGTGGAGGGGCTCGCGCAGCACGGCCTCCTGCGCGTGTCCGACGCACCGATCCCGGAAGCCAATCCGCCGGCGAAGGAAATCCCGTGAGCAGCCTGATGCGGGAAATGGGCGCGAAAGCGCTTCGCCTCGGGATACCGCTTGGCGTGCAGCTCGATCTCACGTACCGCTGCAACGAGCGATGCGTGCATTGCTACCTCGACCACGACGATCACGGCGAGATGACCACGGCGGAGATCCTCGACCTGCTCGAGCAGCTCGCCGAGGCCGGCGTCTTCTTCCTGACGCTGAGCGGCGGCGAGATCTTCCTGCGTCCGGACCTGTTCGAGATCATCGCGCACGCGCGCCGGCTGACGTTTTGCGTGAAGCTCAAGACCAACGCGGTGATGGTGCGCAAGGCGAAGGCCGAGCGCATCGCTGAACTCGGCGTCGACGCGGTGCAGATCAGCGTCTACTCGCATCGGCCCGCCGTGCACGATGCGATCACCAAGCTGCCGGGTTCGTTTCGCCGCACGATCGAGGGCGCGCGACTCCTCAAGTCCTGCGGCGTCAACGTGAGCTTCGCGAACGTGCTGATGAAGCACAACGCCGACGATTACGCCGGCGTGCAGGCGCTCGCGGCCGCCGAGGGCGTCGGCTACAACGTCGACGCGACGATCACGCCGATGATGGACGGCGACCGCTCGATCCTCGATCTCAACATCGACGCGGTGGCGCGCGGGAAGCTCCTGCGGGATGCCGCGGTGGTCGGCAACGTGGGAGAGTTCTGCGCGCCACCGGCGGGACCGCTCGCGGAAGCGGACGCGCTGGACACCCTTCCCTGCAGTGCCGGGCACACCGCCTGCTACGTTTCGCCGTATGGCGACGTCTATCCCTGCGTGCAGTTTCCGCTGCCGTGCGGCAACGTACGGCAGACGCGGTTCCAGGACATCTGGAAACACTCGCCGCAACTCGCGGAGGTTCGTTCGATCACGATGCACGACCTCTCGGAATGCCGGAGCTGCGCGCATGGCGGAAGCTGCACCCGCTGCCCGGGGCTCGCGTACCTCGAGGGCGACATGCGGGGGCCGTCGGTCCAGGACTGCACGACGTCGCTGGCGCGCACGGGCGTGGCTTCACGCAATCTGCTCCGGAAAGGGGGCGCGGTCGCGCCGCCCGCGCCCGACGCGCCCGCGGTCGCCTCCGCGCCGGCGACATTCCCCGTGACGTGGTGGGTCGCCGGGTAACGGGTCGAGCACGACCGCCGCCCGGCGCGCGTTGCCGCGCCGACGGGATGGCCGCTTCCGCCTGGACGCAGCGCAGCTGCTGCGACCCCGCCACCGCGCGCCTTGCTGCGCGCGCTACCGCACAGACGCGACTTGCGACGGCGCGCACGCTGCTTCTCTTCGTCCGCGCCCTTGGCGCAAGGCGACCGGTGCGACGCGCGGCACTTCCACAGCGCAGCAAATCCCAGGACCCTCCACCTTGCACCGCCATTCATTCCACCTGGTCGCCACCGCCACGCTCGTCATCGCCACCGCGGTGTCTTTTTCCGCACTCGCCGCGTCGGGCGTCGTAGATCCGCTGCCGCCGGGACCATTCGCGGTCGGTTGCAGCGACGTCGCGCAGGACTTCTCGCGCGTGCGCGCGGGCGAATCGGCGCGGGATTATTGGGAAGGCGTCCCGGACGGCAACCGGTCCCGCTACGTCACGGAACTGTTGTCAGAGCCGGGCAGTTCGGTGATCGTGGAGTTGTCCGTGCCCGACAACGGCGAACTCTTCGGGACCCATGCCGGGTTGCGTTACCCGTTCGCGGTGCTGATCTGCTATCCGACCGCGGCGGGCAACCCGCGCGCCGACTATCCGCTGCCTACGGGCGGCGCGGTTCCGCACATGCAGCGCAGCGGCGAGGCGCCGATCTTCGCCGATGCCGACATCCGCTATCCGATCCTGCTGTTCGCGACCGGACTCACCGGCAGTCCGCTCTCGGGAGACTACATCGACGCGCTGCGCATCTTCGCGAGCTGGGGGTATGTCGTCGTCGCACCGTTCCCCGGCGACTCGCGGTTCGCGAACGTCGCCCTCGAAGATTTCAACGACTATTTCTACGCTGCCGTGCACATCAAGGATTTCGTCGCGATGCAGGCGGTGCGTCCGCTGACGCTGTCGATCGCGCTGGATGCGCTGCTGGCGCACCCGGACTACAGCGCGCATGTGGACGCCGCGAAGGTGGGCGGATTCGGAGCGAGCCTCGGCGGCGAATCGCTGATGCTGATGGGCGGGGCGCAGCTCACGACCACGGTAGGCCAGTCGTCGCAGCGCGTGACCTTCGACGCGCGGCTGAAAGCGGCGGTGGGATACGTGCCGTACTTCGGCCAGCCCATTCTCCCGGCGTTCGGGCGCGACCAGAAGGGACTCGCCGGCGTGACGCTCCCGCTGCTCGCGATCAGCGGGACCGCCGACACGACCGCGCCGATCGGCTCCACGGAGGATGGCTTCGACGTGCTGACCGGCACCCGGCAGCTCGTCGCGCTGAAGGGCGTCGAGCACGGGTTCGACCAGGCGTCGTCCAACGACATCTTCACGTGGTCGCTGTACTTTCTCGCCGGACAACTCTCGGGCGACCCGGTTGCGCGAGCCGCAAGCGCCCGGATGACGGCGGTGGCCGGCGGCGGCGACGACGAGGAGCGCTTCGACCTGATGCGGGCAGCACCCGAGGCGGTGGGCGAGCGCATTGCCGTCGAGTACTACGCCGAGCGCCTCGACCATTATTTCGTCACGGCGGAGCCCGCCGAGGCCGCGATGCTCGATGCGGGCATCGTCGTCCCGGGATGGGGGCGCACCGGACTCGACTTCAAGGTGCGGCCTGCCGGCGATCCACGCGGACGCGGTGCCTGTCGCTTCTTCGGCACGCCGGGGGTCGGACCGAACTCGCATTTCTACACGATCGATTCAAACGAATGCGCGCGGGTGAGCGCCGACCCGCACTGGACCTACGAGTCCATCGCGTTCAACGTGGACGCGCCCGCGAACAACACTTGCGCGCCCGATCGCATCCCGGTCACGCGGCTCTACAACAACGGCATGCGTGGCCAGGCCAGCCATCGCTTCGTCACGAGCCGCAGCGAGTCGCGTGCGATGGTCGCGAACGGCTGGCTCGTCGAGGGCGACGTGTTCTGCGCCATCCCCTGACGGCGGCAGGACCCGGCGGCGCCGTTGCCGCCGGTTTCGGCGCGCGGGCACGCCAGGCGCACGGATGTGCGACACCGCACAGACCTCCGCCGCGCCTGCTGCGACAATGCAGTTGCTTCCCGCGTTCGCCGATTCCCCAGAGTCGGGCGCGCGCGGAAGCTGGCCTCCGGATCACGCTTCACGTCCGGAGGCCAGTTCCCCTTCGGATGCCCGCGGCGTCGCAAGGCGTGACCGGGTCATCCGGGTCCGGCATCGACGCGACCGGTCGGGCGCACGGAATGAAGCAGGCAGGAAGACATCGATGAACATGAATCCGGAAAACGCGCGAACCAGGAAGGTTGACGCGAACGTGGTTGCGCGGGAAGCGCCGCGCGGGACGCCGCCGTACCGGCCCGCCGATGCCTCGCTACGCACGGCCTACTACGAGCGGATCCGCAACCGGCGCGCCGGCCACCCGGCCGAGGCGTGGTTCGGCGGCACGTCGGACGCGAACGGGCAGGAAGCGGCCCCGCGGCGGAGCGGGCGCGGCTGCTGGATGCGCGTACGGCGCGCCATCGCGAACCTGTTCTGAGGTCGCGGCAGGCCCATCGTTAGGCCCGTGGGCAATCCCACGGGAAGCCCATTTCCGGACCGCGTGGAGGTGGGGCGCGCCGCACCTTCCGGCGCTATGTGTGAGACCGTACACATTGGTCGCGCCCGGGACTACACTGGAAGCATGGCAAGCGCCACCGCAACGCGCCTGGGCCACCCGCCCGTACCGGAGAGCGACGCGGCTCTCCCGGCGACCCGGCACAGCCCGCACCAGAATCACCTGCTCGACGCATTGCCGGCCGCCGAATACGCGCGGATCGCCGAACACCTGCAACTCATTCCGATGCGGCTCGGGGAGGAGCTCTACGCGCCCGGCAATCCCCCGCGATACGTCTATTTCCCCACCACGTCGATCGTCTCGCTGCTGTACGTGCTCGAGGACGGCGCATCGGCGGAAATCGCCATCGTGGGCAACGAAGGCATTCTCGGCATCGCGCTGTTCATGGGCGGCGACACCACGCTGAACCACGCCGTCGTGCAGAGCGGCGGCTTCGGGTTCCGGCTGGAGGCGCAGCGGCTCAAGAACGAGTTCGAACGATTCGGCGTGACGTCGCATCTGCTGCTGCGCTATACGCAGGCGCTGATCACGCAGATGGCGCAGACGGCGGTCTGCAATCGCCACCATTCGGTCGACCAGCAGTTGTGCCGCTGGCTGCTGCTGAGCCTCGACCGCCTCCCGTCGAACGAACTCACGATGACGCAGGAACTGATCGCCAACATGCTCGGCGTGCGCCGCGAGGGCGTCACCGAGGCCGCGGGAAAGCTGCAGGCGGCCGGGCTGATCCACTATCGCCGCGGGAAAATCACCGTGCTGGACCGTCCGGGACTGGAGGCGCGGTCCTGCGAGTGCTACCGGGTGGTCAAGTCGGAATTCGAACGCCTGCTGCACTACCTGCCGGCGTAGCCGGCGCGACCCGGCGCACCGGCGCGGTCACGCGCTGCGCGACGGACATCGCGTAACGCCCATCGCACGACGATCAGGCAACGGGCAGCGGCATGCGCGGTCCGCGCCGCCGGCCGTAGACCGGCGTACGTCGCCGCCCGTGCCGGGCGGTGCTATTCCTGCATCGGCGTCCGCAGGTCGCGTCGCAGCACCTTGCCGATCGGCGACTTGGGCAGCGCGTCGCGGAATTCCACGTGCCGCGGCACCTTGTACGACGTCATCTTCGCGCGGCAGTGGTCGATGACGCTGTCGCGCGTCAGCCCGGGGTCCTTCCTGACCACGACGACCTTGACCGCCTCGCCGGACTTCGGGTCGGGCACGCCGACGGCACCGCACTCGAGCACGCCGGGATGCTCGGCCACGACCCCTTCGATCTCGTTCGGGTACACGTTGAAGCCCGACACCAGGATCATGTCCTTCTTGCGGTCGGTGATCGAGACGAACCCGCGTGCATCGATGTGGCCGATGTCGCCGGTCTTGAGCCAGCCGTCCTGCAGGACCTTCGCGGTCTCCGCAGGATTGTTCCAGTAGCCGCGCATCACCTGCGGACCGCGCACGCACAGTTCGCCGGTGTACTGCTCGATGTCGCCGACGCCGGTCCAGACGGGGACTTCGTGGAAGACCTCGTCGCGGATCGAGAGCTCGGTGGACGGGAACGGCAGCCCGATGGTGCCGTTCCACGGGGCGTCGAGCGGATTGGCGCTGACGCCGGGCGACGATTCCGTCAGCCCGTACGCTTCGGTGATGTACCCGCCCGTCACCTGCTTCCAGCGCTCGGCCACCGGCTTTTGCACCGCGGCGCCGCCGCCGATCACGACCTTCACCGGCGAGAAGTCGAGCTGGTCGAAGCCGGGCGTGTTGAGCAGGCCGTTGTACAGCGTGTTGACGCCGGTCATGACGGTCCACTTCCACTTGCCGAGCTCGGCGATGAACGCGGGCATGTCGCGCGGGTTGGTGATGAGCACGATCAGGCTGCCCCACTTCATGAACGACAGCGTCGAGGTCAGGCAGAAGATGTGATACATCGGCAGCGGCGCGATGACGATCTCGGTGCCGGCGACGAAGCTCTGCGACACCCAGATGCCGGTCTGCTCGAGATTCGCGAGGATGTTCCGGTGCGTGAGCACGGCACCCTTGGACACGCCGGTGGTGCCGCCCGTGTACTGGAGGAACGCGATGTCCTCGCGCGCGATCGCCACTTCGGTGAACTTCGCGGCGGCGCCGCGCGCCAGCGCGTCGCGGAACGCAATGGCGCCGTCGATCCGCCAGAGCGGGACCATCTTCTTCACGCGCTTCAGCACGAAATTGACGAGCGTGCGCTTCGGCCACGGCAGCAGGTCGCCCACCTGCGTGGTGATCACGTGCTTGACGTCGGTGTTCGGCAGCACCTGCTGCAGCACGGACGCGAAGTTCTCGACGACGACGATGGCGCGCGCGCCGGAATCGCGCAGTTGATGCTGCAGCTCGCGCGGCGTGTACAGCGGGTTCACGTTCACGACGACCATGCCCGCGCGCAGGATCCCGAACAGCGCGATCGGATACTGCAGCAGGTTGGGCGACATGATCGCCACGCGTTCGCCGCGGGCCATGCCGGGCAGTCCCTGCAGGAACGCGGCGAAGGCGCGCGATTGCGCGTCGAGTTCGGCGTAGGTGATCGTCCGCCCGAGGTTGTGATAGGCCGGCTTGTCGGCGAACTTCGCGACGGTCCGGCTGAACATGTCGGCGATGGACCCGTAGGTATCGGGGTCGATGTCGGCCGGCATGCCCGGCGGGTAGCTCTGCAACCAGATTCTGTCGGTCACTGGAATCTCCTCTGACGTGCGGCGTGTTCGGCTAAGGATGCGTCGCCGCCTTCGCAGCGGTCGCCACACCCTTGGGTCAAGGGTCGGATTGCCCTGTGTCCGCACGCCTATTCTCTCGTGAGACCAGTGTATTTCATCCGGCGCGCGCTGCCTCTGCGCCCGATCAATCGCCCTCGATAAACCACCCCTTCGGTGCCGCCGGTTCCGACCGGGCGCAAACGGGGCACCGGCAGGCGCAAGCCGGTCGAATTCACGCTGTCATCGAATGCCCACATAATAGCGGCCGGAAGGAAGCCGCCGCATCCGCCGTCGTCCGGCGCGGTGGCGCGCCGCCAGGAGGAACGATGAAAGCCCAATCGGTCGAGCAGGACCGGCGCACCGCCCGGCTCGACGAACTCGTCGCGGTCGTTCGCGCGAAAGTTGCCGCGGACCAGCAGGGGTCGATCGAGGCGTTCCTGCGCGCCTACTTCCGGCAGGTCGACCCGGACGACCTCATGGACCGGCAGCTCGCGGACCTGTACGGCGCGGTGCTGTCGCACTGGAATTACGCACGCCGGCGCGAGCGCGGACACGCGCGCGTGCGGGCGTTCAATCCGACGATCGAAGAGCACGGGTGGCAGTCCACGCACACGATCATCGAGATCGTCAACGACGACATGCCCTTCCTCGTCGACTCGGTCACGATGGAAGTCAATCGCCACGGCCTCACGCTGCACCTCATCGTCCATCCGATCATCGCGGTGCTGCGCGGCGCCGACGGCACGCTGACCGGCGTCGCGGCGGACGACGCGCCGCCCGGCCCGAACCCGGCGCCGCGCGAGTCGTTCATCCATGTCGAGGTGGATCGCGTGAGCGGCGCCGCGGCGCTCGATCGGCTGGCCGCGGACGTCGCGCGCGTGCTGGCGGACGTGCGCGCCGCGTACGGCGACTGGAAGGCGATGCAGGACACCGCCCGCGCGCTCGTGACGGAACTGGCGCGCAAGCCGCCCCGGCTGCCGGCCGCGGAACTCGCCGAGGGGCGCGCGTTCCTCGACTGGCTCGCGGAGAACCACTTCACGTTCCTGGGCTACCGGCGCCACGAACTCGTCACCGTCGACGGCCACGATGCGCTGCGCATCGTCCCGGGTTCGAGCCTGGGCATCCTGCGCGAGGACGCCGGCAAGGATGTCGCCGCGAGCTTCGCCGCGCTGCCCCCCGAAATCCGCGCGTACGCACGCCGGCCCGAGTTGCTGGTGATCACGAAGTCGACGGCGCGCTCGACCGTGCATCGGCCGGGCTACCTCGACTACATCGCGGTCAAGCGCTTCGACGACGCCGGCAACGTGACCGGCGAGGATCGCTTCCTCGGACTCTTCACGTCCGCCGCCTACAGCGCCAACCCGGCCGAGATTCCGCTGCTGCGCCGGAAAGTCGCCAACGTCGTCGCGCGCGCGGGACTGGCCACGGGCAGCCACGCGGACAAGGCGCTCCTCAACATCCTCGCGACGTATCCGCGCGACGAACTCCTGCAGACGGCGGAAGACGACCTGCTGCGCACGGCGATGGGCATCCTGCACCTGTACGACCGGCAACGCCTGCGCCTGTTCGTGCGCCGCGATCCGTTCGAGCGCTTCCTGTCGTGCCTCATCTACGCGCCCCGCGAGAACTACTCGACGGACATGCGCCAGAAGTGGCAGACGATCCTGCTTGCGGCGTTCAACGGGTCGAGTTCCGAGTTCAACGTGAGCCTGTCGGAGTCGATCCTCGCGCGTATCCACATCACGGTCCGGACGACGCCGGGTGCCATTCCCGAGTTCGACGTGCGCGAACTCGAGGCGCGCCTCAAGGCCGCGGCGCGTCGCTGGAGCGACGACCTGAAGGACGCGCTGGTCGAGGCGCTGGGCGAGGCGCAGGGGATCGGGCAGTTCAACCGCTTCGGCCAGGCGTTCCCGGCGGGCTATCGCGAGGAGTTTCCCGCGCGCGCCGCGGTGCCGCACATCGCGCAGATGTCCACGCTGACGCAGGCGCAGCCGCTGGCGATGAGCCTGTACCGTCCGCTCGAGGCGGCGCCGGGGATGCTGCGGTTCCAGCTCCTCCACCTCGGGCGTCCGGTCACGCTCTCCGACAGCCTGCCGATGCTGGAGCACATGGGGCTGCGTGTGCTGGACGAGCACCCGCACCGGGTCACGCCGCAGGGCATGCCGCCGGTCTCCGTGCACGACTTCGGCATCCAGTCCGCGCTGCCGGAGTCCGACTTCGACGTCGACGCGCTGCACGAGGTGTTCGAGGACGCGTTCGGCCGGATCTTCCGCGGCGAAGTCGACAACGACGATTTCAACCGGCTCGTCGTCGCGGCGCGCATGCGCGCCGAGGACATCGTGGTGCTGCGCGCGTACGCGAAGTACATGCGCCAGATCGGCTTCGCGCTGTCGCAGTCGTTCATCGAGGCCACGCTCGCCGCGCATCCGCGCATCGCGGGAAGCCTGGTCGCGCTGTTTCGCGCGCGGTTCGATCCCGAGGGTGGCGTCGGGGCCGCGGCGCGCGCGTCCGAGCACGAGCGCGGGATCGAGGCGTCGCTGGAGCGCGTCGCCAATCTGTCCGAGGACCGGGTGCTGCGCCAGTACCTGGCGCTGATCCGCGCGACGACCCGGACCAATTTCTGGCGCCGGGATGCCGCGGGTGCGCGCCGTGCGTTCCTGTCGTTCAAGTTCGACCCGGCGAAGGTCCCGGGCCTGCCGGAGCCCAAGCCCCAGTTCGAGATCTTCGTCTACGCGACGCGCTTCGAAGGCGTGCACCTGCGCGGCGGACCCGCGGCGCGCGGCGGCCTGCGCTGGTCCGATCGCCCGGAGGATTTCCGCACCGAGGTGCTGGGCCTCATGAAGGCGCAGATGGTCAAGAACACGGTGATCGTGCCGGTGGGCTCGAAGGGCGGCTTCGTGCTGAAGCGCGGGCCGTCGCCTGCCGACCGCGACGCGTACCTGAAGGAAGGGCATTGCCTGCTACGAGGATTACCTGCGCGGGCTGCTCGACATCACGGACAACCGCGTCGGCGACCGCATCGTGCCGCCGCCGCAGGTGAAGTGCCACGACGGCGAGGATCCCTACCTGGTCGTCGCCGCCGACAAGGGCACCGCCTCGTTCTCCGACTACGCCAACGGCATCAGCGCCGAGTACGGCTTCTGGCTGGGCGACGCATTCGCCTCCGGCGGGTCGGTGGGCTACGACCACAAGGCGATGGGCATCACGGCGCGCGGCGCGTGGGAATCGGTCAAGCGCCACTTCCGCGCGATGGGCGTGGATACGCAGACGACGGACTTCACCGTCGTCGGCATCGGCGACATGTCGGGGGACGTGTTCGGCAACGGCATGCTGCTGTCGCCGCACATCCGGCTGGTGGCGGCGTTCGATCACCGGCACATCTTCCTGGATCCCGCGCCCGATCCCGCGGCCGGCCTCAAGGAGCGCGAGCGGCTCTTCCGCCTGCCGCGCTCGTCGTGGGCCGATTACGACGCGAAGCTCCTGTCCGCCGGCGGCGGCATTCACGCGCGCTCGGCGAAGTCGATCGACGTCACGCCCGAGGCGGCGGCCGCGCTCGGCATCGCGGCGGGGACGATGACGCCCGTCGAACTCGTCAACGCGATCCTCAAGGCGCCGGTCGACCTGCATCTACAACGGCGGCATCGGCACCTACGTCAAGTCGTCGGCCGAGTCGCATGCGCAGGTCGGGGACCGCGCGAACGATGCGCTGCGCGTCGACGGCCGCGAACTGCGCTGCAAGGTGTTCGTCGAGGGCGGCAACCTGGGATGCACGCAGCTGGGACGCGTCGAGTACGCCATGGCCGGCGGGCGCATCTGCACGGACGCCATCGACAATTCGGCCGGCGTCGACACGTCGGATCACGAGGTCAACATCAAGATCCTGCTGGGCCTCGCCGTTGCCGACGGCGAACTGACCGAGAAGCAGCGCAACGTGCTGCTCGCGGAAATGACGGACGACGTCGCCGCGCTGGTGCTGCGCGACAACTATTTCCAGACGCAGGTGCTGTCGGTGACGGGACGCATCGCACCCGCGCTGCTCGACGCGCAGGTCCGCTTCATGCACTACCTCGAGAAGGCGGGCCGGCTGAACCGCGCGATCGAGTACCTGCCGGACGACGACGAACTCGCGCAGCGGCGCAAGGAGGGCCGCGGCCTCGAGTGTCCCGAGCGCGCCGTGCTGCTCGCGTACAGCAAGATCTGGCTCGCCGAGGAGCTGCGCGCCTCGCCGCTGCCGGACGATCCCTGGATCGCCTCCGCGCTCTCGCGCTACTTCCCGAAGGCGCTGCGGAGCGGGTACGCCGCGTACATGGCACGGCATCCGCTGAAGCGCGAGATCATCGCGACGCACGTGCTCAACAGCATGATCAATCGCGTCGGCAGCACGTTCGTGCATCGCCTGACGGAGACGACCGGCGCGCGCGCGCACGAAGTGGTGCGCGCCTACCTGCTGTCGCGCGAGGTGTTCGGCCTCGTGCCGATGTGGATCGCGATCGAGGCGCTCGACAACAAGGTGCCCGACGCGGTGCAGTCGCAGATGCTGATCGACACGAGCGGCCAGCTCGAGCGCGGCACCACGTGGTTCCTGCGCTCGCGCCGGCTCGCGGACGACATGGCCGCGACGATCGCGCACTTCAAGCCGCTGGTCGAGGCGCTCTCGGCGCGGCTGCCGAAGCTCATGTCCAAGGCCGAACGCGCGCGCGTCGACGCCGAGGTGGGCAAGCTCGAGGCGGGCGGCGTGCCGCCCGAACTCGCGGAGCGCGTCGTCACGTTCGACACGCTGCACGCCGCGCTCGACATCGCGGAGGTCGCCGCCACCGCCGGCAAGGCGGTCGAGCCCGTGGCGGACGTCTACTTCGCGATGACCGATCGGCTGGGGTTGGGGTGGCTGCGCGAGCGCATTGCGGCGCTCCCGGGCGACGCGCACTGGCAGATGCTGGCGAAGGGTGCGATGCAGGACGACCTGTCGGGGCTCTCGCGCGCCGTGACCGCGGAAGTGGTGACGGCCGGCGGCGACCTGGGCAAGCCGGACCGATTGATCGAGGCCTGGCGCGACCGCCATCGGCGCCCGCTCGAGCGCGCCGGACAGCTCATGACCGAGCTGCGGGCCGCGCCCATGGTGGACGCTGCGATGCTGTCCGTCGCCTTGCGGGAACTGCGGTCGCTGGCCTGAAGCCTGCGCCTCCGGAATCCCGTGGCATCGGGCGTGCCGCGCGGCGGGCGAAGGCCGGTGCGCCTGCGCCGCGGATCGACGACGCGCGGTGCGGCGGATGCGGGTGCGCTCACTGCGTGTCTGGACGACGCCCGACGGCAGCGCAAGGTGCCCAAATGCGGCCTTTGCCATTGGGCGATGGCGCGGGGCGTTGCCCGGGCCTTCCGGCGTCGCGATCGCGCGGCGTGGCGTACGCCCCTCGAATCCGCGCTCGCGGGCACGCACGACTGTCGTGCACCAAGTCTGCGACGCCGTACGGACGCAACCCGGTCCCTCGCTATGACGGACCGCAGGTGCGCCGTCGGCGCGGTACGCAGGTTGTGATTCAACAGCGTTGACCGCGGAACCCCGGCACGATGACATGAATCTCGCGTCGCACCCTATTGACAGCCCTGGGGGCGGAACCGGGCGGCGGCAGGCATAATTATTGCGAAACACAGCTCGGGTTCGGAATTTCGGCCCGATCGCATCCCGCAGGCATCGGGTTGCGCTTCGCGACAGTTTCGGCCGCGGGGTGGGTTCGGGTATCGGCTGCGGATTGCCTTCGCGGCGATGCCGGTGACGATCGGCGCAATGTGGCGATCGGACCGCCCCGGCCGTTGATGCCGGTGGTCGAGGAGGGCGGGTTCCGCGGGGCTCCCTGCGGGTTTCCCCAGGGTTTACGTACGTTGCGCGTGTCGGGCGGATGACGTCCGACGCGGTTTGTTGCGAGTTTTTCACGTCGTCCGGCAGGCCTCGCGCCGAGACGATGCTCTTCTCACCGTTTCGCGTACGCCGCCGTACTGCCGCAGGCGTCGCTCAAGGCAATGGAAATCCGCTGATGCGTTCCTCCCGCTTCCTGGCCGCGACCCTCGTCGGCTTCGTGCTGACCCTTGCCGCACCGCTCGCCTTCGCGACCGCGACCGTCAACAAGCAGTTCACGCCGGCGACCGTCGACCCGGGCAACGTGAGCAAGCTGCGCATCTCGTTCTTCAACAGTTCGCTGGTGCCGCTCACGGCCGCCGCGATCACCGACAACCTGCTCGCGCAGGTGGTCATCGCCGAATCCGCCGAACATCGTCGACACCTGCGCGTTCGCGACGGTGACCGCGACGCCGGGAACGTCGCAGATCGTGCTTTCCGGCGGGCAGATTCCCGCCGGCAGCGGCGCCGTCGACGGCGCGTGCACGTTCGACATCGACGTCGTGTCGACGACGGCCGGCAACTGGCAGAACACGATTCCGGCGAACGGCCCCGCCAACGGCTTCACGCCCGGCGGCGCGGTGGCGGGTTTCCAGGCGACCGAAGCCGCGACGGTGGTGACCAACACCACGCCCGCGATCGCCACGCTGTCCGTGAAATCCCTGCTGCAACCGACGGGCAGCAAGACGTTCAGTCCGTCGCCCGGCCTCGTCGGCGAGCCGATCACGCTGTCGATCGTGCTGACCAATCCGAACGCGGGATCGACGATCCCGCTCACCACCTTCACCGACACCCTGCCCACGGGCATGCTGGTGGCGGCCACCCCCGCGTCGACGATCGTCTGCACGGGAACCGGCGCGTCCAATGGCGTCGTGACCGCGCGTGGCGGGGGCCAACTCGGTCACGCTGACGGGCGGCGTGATCGGCAACGGCGGCACCTGCACGATGACGGTCAAGGTCGTCGTCGCCAGCGTCACCGGCACGACGCAGACCTTCCCCAATACGGTTCCGGCGAACGCGATCGGCAACACGCGCGGGCTCAACAGCGCGTCGTTCAACCGCGCAGGAAGTCGTCAACTCGCCGATCGGCGTCGCCAAGTCCTTCGTCACGGCGGCGGGCACGACGATCTCGACGCCCGTCAACGCGGGGCAGGTGGTGTTCGTCCGCATCGACATCACCAACGCATCGACGCTGAACCCGCTGACCGTCACCAGTTTCACGGATTCGCTGCCGGCGGGACTGGTCGTCGCGGCCGGCGCGTCCAGCATCGACTGCGCGACCGGCGGCGGCACCAACGGCACGTTCTCGCCGGCGCTGGCGCCGGGCGCCACGTCGTTCACCGTCGTCAACGCGATCGTCGGCATCACCGGCGGCACCCGCCGCTGCCGCATCACGGTGCCGGTGGTCGCGAGCGGTGCCGGTGCCTATCTCAACAGCATTCCGGTCAACGCCGTCGTCAACCCGGGCAGCCTCGGCAGTCCCACGGTCGCCGCGACGCTCAACGTCAACAGCCAGCTCACGGTCGCCAAGACGCGTCAGCCCCGCGAGCGCGGCGCCGGGCCAGCCGGTCACGTTCACGATCACCATCAACAACTACTCGACCACCGCCGCTCGGCGGCGTCACGTTCACCGACACGCTGCCGATCGTCGGCGGCAACCAGATGGTCATCTCGAACCCGAACGGGTTCACGCAGTCCGCCGGCTGCACCGGGCGGGACGTTCGTGAACGCGCCGGGCTCGTCGGTGTTCTCGTGGACCGGCGGCACCATCGTCGGCGGCGTGGGCCCCAGCCCGGGCGTGTGCATACTCACGATCAGGGCCAATGCGCCGTTGACCGCGACGGTGGGCACGACGTTCACCAACACGATTCCGATCGGCGGCATCACCGGCGACGGCGGCGTGGGCAATACGAACTCGAGCTCCGGCCGGCGTGCGTCATGATCTCGGCGGCCTCGGTGACCAAGGCGTTCGCGCCGACCAGCATTCCGCAAGGCGGTACCTCGACGCTCACGGTGACGCTGTCGAACCAGACGGCCACGCCGCTGACCAACGCGGCGCTGACCGACACGCTGCCCGGCGGCATCACGATCGCCGCGATCCCCAACCCCGCGACCACCTGCGTCGGTGGCAGCGTGACCGCCACGGCGCTGTCCAACACGCTGTCGATCGCCACGGCCACCGTGCCGGCCAACGGCAGCTGCACGTTCAGCGCGAGGGTCACCGGCAATACCGTCGGCCCGTACACCAACACGATCCCGATCGGCGCGCTCGACCAACGACCAGGGCGCGACCAATCCCGCAGTGGCCAATGCGCCGCTCACCATCACGACGGGGCTGACCGCCACCAAGACCTTCAACCCGCGAGCGTTGCCCCCGGCGGCATCTCGCAGGTGACCGTGCGCGTGACCAACGTCTCGGCCACGCCGCTGACCAATCTCAGCATCACCGACGGCCCGATGGTGAACCTCGCGGTCGCGAACCCCGCCGCGGCGAGCAGCACCTGCGCCGGCGCGCCCGTGATCACCGCGGTGCCCGGCAGCACGACGGTCACGATGACCGGCGCGAACCTCGCGGCCGGCGCCAACTGCGACCTGCTGTTCAACGTCGTCACCAGCGGCAACCCGACCAACTGGCCGAACACGATCCCGATCAACGGCATCACCACCGCGGAAGGCGTGCGGAACACGGCCGCCGTCACCGGCACGCTCAACAAGTTCGCCGCCACCGCGATCGGCATCAACAAGAGCTTCAATCCGGTCAGCGTCACGGGCAGCCAGCCGTCGCAGCTGCGCATCGACATCACCAACCCGGTCGGCTCGCCGTCGACGGCCAACAACCTGTCGTTCACCGACAACCTGCCGGCCGGCATGGAAGTGCATGCGGTGCCCAACATCAGCACCACGTGCACGAACGGCACGGTGACCGCGGTGCCGGGTTCGACCGTGATCAAGCTCGCGGGCGCGACGCTGCCGGCGGCCTCGACGTGCTCCGTGTTCGTGGACGTCACCTCGACCAAGTTCCTCAACCTGGTCAACACGATCCCGGTGGGCGCGATCACGACGACGCAGGGCCTCACCAATTCGCTGGCGACCACGGCGACGCTGTCGACGCTGCAGGGCCTGGGCGTGATGAAGAGCTTCAATCCGACGAGTGCGGCGGTCGGGCAGGCGGTGCTGATGGACATCCGCCTGCTGTCGACGCTGAATCCGCTCGCGCTGCCGCCGGTCACGCTGCACAACCTGTCGTTCACCGACACGCTGCCTGCGGGCATGACGGTGGCCAACCCGCCGACGGCCAGCACCAACTGCGTGAACGGCGTGGTGACGGCCATCGCGGGCTCCAGCGTGGTGACGGTGAGCGGCGCGGATCTCGCGCCGAACGCCGACTGCCACGTCTACGTCAACGTGGTCGTCGAGCAGCCTGGGCGCGTTCACCAACACGATCCCCGCGGGCGGCGTGATGTCGGCCGAGGGCTACAACAATCCGAACCCGACGTCGGCGACGCTCAACGTCGTGAACCCGCCGACGATCACCAAGGCATTCGCGCCGAACCCGACGCTCCCGGGCCAGGCGTCGGTGCTGACGATCACGATCAACAATCCGAACCTGCTGGCGCTGACCGGTGTCGCGCTGACCGACACGCTGCCGCCGGGGCTCGTCACGTCGACGACGCCGAACGGCGCGACCACCTGTACCGGCGGCGCGGTCGCCGCACCTGCGTCGGGTTCGACGGTCGCGCTGACCAACGGCACCATCGCCGCGAACTCGTCGTGCACGATCACGGTGAACGTGCTCTCGAACACGCCGAGCAGCTACACGAACACGATTCCCGCCAGCGCGCTGACGACGAGCCAGGGCGTCACCAACGTCGCGCCGGCGACCGACACGCTCATCGTGCTCGGCCCGCCCGGGGTGACCAAGAGCTTCAATCCGACCACGGTCGCCGTGAATGTCCCGTCGAAGCTGACGCTGACGCTCACCAACGGCAATGCCTCCGCCGCGGTCCTGACGTCGATCTTCACCGACACGCTGCCGGGCGGCGTGGTGGTCGCGACACCGCCGAACCTCGGGGGCACCTGCACGCTCGCGAGCGTCACCGCCGTCGCGAACACGACTTCGATCTCGTACGCGAGCGGCGCGTCGATCCCGCCCGCCGGCTGCACCATCGAAGTGGACGTGCGCTCGGCCTCGCCCAGCAGCTATCTCAACACGATCCCGGTGGACGCGCTCCAGACGACGGCCGGCAACAACCCGGCGCCCGCGAACGCGACGCTGACCGTCGTGGTGCCGCCGCAGGCGGACCTCGCGGTGACCAAGTCCAACGGGCAGTCGAGCGTCGTGACCGGCTCGTCGATTGCGTACACGATCATCGTGACCAACAACGGACCCGATGCGGCGAACGGCGCGGTGGTGACCGATCCCGCGGTAGCCGGCTTGAGCAAGACCAGCGTCACGTGCCTTGCGTCCAACGGCGCGAGCTGCCCGGGCGCCTCCACCGTCGCCGGCCTCGAAGGCGCGGGCCTCGTCATTCCGACGCTGCCCAGCGGCGGGGTCGTCACGTTCACGCTCAACGCGACGGTGACCGCCGCCGCCGGCGCCACCGTCACCAACAGCGCGACCGCCACGGTTCCGCCGGGCACCGACGACCCGAATCCGGGCAACAACACCGGCACGGACACGGACCCGGTGGTGAGCGGCGTCGACCTCACGCTGGTCAAGACCCACACCGGCACGTTCGTCCGCGGCGAACCGGCATCGTTCACGCTGACGGTGACCAACATCGGGTCGAACGCGACGAGCGGCCCCGTCAGCGTCACCGACACGCTGCCCGCGGGCCTGACCGCCACCGCCATCGGCGGCACCGGCTGGACCTGCGATCTGCCGAGCCTCACCTGCACGCGCAGCGATGCGCTGGCGGGCGGCGCGAGCTACCCGGGCATCTTCGTCACCGTGCTGGTCGCGACCAATGCGGCCAGCAGCCTCACCAACTCCGCGACGGTTTCGGGAGGCGGCGACGCGACACCCGGCAACAACACGGGCACCGATACGGTGACGGTGATCGACGGTCCGGACCTCGCGATCCTCAAGACCGTCAGCAACGCCACGCCGAATGTCGGCAGTGCCGTCACGTTCACGCTCACCGTCAGCAACCTCGGGCCGGCGAGTGCCGCCAGCGTGCAGGTCTCCGATCCGCTGCCGGCGGGCTACACGTTCGTGTCCGCCACGCCGAGCATCGGCAGCTACGACAGCTTCACGGGACTGTGGAGCGGCATCGGCACGATGGCCAACGGCGCGACCGCGACGCTGACCATCACCGCCCTGGTCAACGCCAGCGGTCCGTACGTCAACACCGCGACGGTCACGACCACCAGCGTCGATCCGAACCCGACAACAACACGTCGTCGGTCGGCACGTCGCCGGTGGCGGTCGCGAGCCTCAACGTCACCAAGACGGACAACAGCGCCACGTACACACCGGGCGGAACGGGCACCTACATCGTCACCGTCACCAATGGCGGGCCGTCCTCGGCCGCCGGGGTCACGGTCAGCGACACGCTGCCCGCGGGCGTCACGCTGAACGGCAACGCCACCTGCGCGCCGAGCGGCACGGCGAACTGCGGCAGCGTTTCCGGAACCTTCGGACAGACCTCGTTCGGCGCCACCGGTGCGGCCATCGCGGCCGGCGGCGGCAACGCGCTCGTGTTCACGGTGCCGGTCGCCTACGCGTCCTCGCTGCTGACGAGCCCGCTCGTGAACACCGCGACGGCCACCGCACCGGCCAGCCCCAACGCGTCGGGCAGCGACAGCAGCACGCGCGCGCCGAGCGTCGCGCTGGCCGTGGTGAAGACCGACGGCAGCGCGACGTACACGCCGGGCGGCACGGCCACCTACGTGGTCACCGTCACCAACACCGGACCCAGCGACGCGACCAGCGTCACCGTCGTGGATGCGCTGCCGGCGGGCGTCACGCTCACCGCCAACGTCACGTGTACGCCGAACGGCGTGGCCACCTGCGGAACGGTGACCGGCACCAACGGGCAGACCAATTTCGGCACGACGGGCGCCACACTCGGCGCGGGCGGCGGCGACTCGCTGGTGTTCACGGTGCCGGTGTCGTTCGCGCCGACCATGATCACCAATCCGCTGGTCAATACCGCGACCGCCTCCGACGTGCCGACCGGTACGTCGGCCAACGGCAGCGATTCCAACACGCTCGCCGCGCAGGTATCGCTCGCGGTGGTGAAGACCGACGGCAGCGCCACGTACACGCCGGGCGGTACCGCGACGTACACGATCACGGTATCGAACGGCGGCCTGTCGACCGCCACCAACACCACCATCACCGACGCGCTGCCGGCCGGCGTCACGCTCACGGGCAACGTGACGTGCGTCGCGGGCGGCACGTCCGCCTGCGGCACGGTGACCGGCACCACCGGCCAGACGAGCTTCGGGTCCACCGGTGCGGTGGTCGCCTCCGGGCCCGCCAACGCGCTCGTGTTCACGGTCCCGGTCGCCTTCGCGGCGGCACTCACGACCGATCCGCTCGTCAACACGGCCAACGCCAGCGACGGACCCTCGGGCGCGACCGGTTCCGGTTCGGACAGCAACACGCGCGCGCCGCGCGTCTCGCTCGTCGTGACCAAGACCGACAACAGCGCGACGTACACGCCGGGCGGCACCGCGACCTACGTGGTCACGGTGATCAACACCGGCGTGACGGATGCGCTCGACATCAAGGTGAGCGATGCGCTGCCGCCGGGCGTGACGCTGACCGGAACCGTGACCTGCGCGGCCTCGGGCCTGGCGCTGTGCGGAACGGTGACCGGCACGGCCGGCCAGACGAGCTTCGGTGCGACGGCCGCCGCCATCGCGGCGGGCGCCGGCAACTCGATCGTGTTCACCGTGCCGGTGGCGTTCTCGCCGGCGCTGACCGACAACCCGCTCATCAACACGGCCACGGCGACGGATGTCTCCGGCGCCACGGGCAGCGGCACCGACGGCAACACGCTGTCCGCGAACGTGTCGCTGGCGGTGACCAAGACCGACGGCAGCACCACCTATACGCCGGGCGGCACCGCGACCTACGTGGTCACGGTGACGAACAACGGCGTCTCCGACGCGACCAGCCTGACCGTCGTCGATCCGCTGCCGGGCCTCGTCACGTTGAACGGCACGGTCACGTGCACGGCGACCGGCAATGCGAACTGCGGCACCGTGCAGGGCACGGCGGGCCAGTCGAGCTTCGGCCTGACCGGCGGACGCATCAACGCCGGACCGGGCAATTCGCTGACGCTGTTCGCGCCGGTGTCCTTCTCGCCGGCGCTCGTCACGCAGCCGCTGGTCAATACGGTGACGGTGACCGACACGGTGTCGGGTGCATCGGGCACCGCGTCGGACAGCAACACGCTCCTCACCACCGGCGTCACGCTGGCCAAGACCATCGCGCCGCCGACCATCGCGCAAGGCGGTACCGCCACGATGGTCATCACGCTGGGCAACGGCAATCCGGGCGCGGCGACGCTGACCGCCGCGTTCACCGATGCGATGCCGGCCGGCGTCACCACGACGTCCGGCAACACCGGCACGTGCAGCGGCGTCGTCGTCACGCCGACGCTGATCACGATGCCCGCGGGCAGCGTGCTGCCGGCGGGCGGCTGCTCGATCATCGTGACGCTCACGTCGTCCACGGTCGGCACCGTCACCAACGCACCAGCGGCCTCGACACGAACGCCGGCACGGCGCCGGCGGCGAGCGCGCCGTTGACGGTCAATACGGGTGGAGGCGGCGCGACGCCGCCCACGCTCGCCAAGAGCTTCACGCCCGCGACGATCGTGCCGGGTGGCACCGCGACGCTCACGCTGTCGCTCGGCAACGCCAATGCCACCGCGCTCGCGCTGACCGCGCCGTTCACGGACACCATGCCGGCCGGCGTGACGACGACGTCCGCGAACACGGGCACCTGCACGGGCGTGACGGTGACGCCGACCACGATCACGATGGCGTCCGGTTCGCCGATTCCGCCGGGCGGCTGCACGATCGTCGTGACGGTCACGTCGTCCACGCCGGGCACCGTGGTCAACACCACCGGCGGCCTGCAGACCGGCGGCGGAAGCGCACCGCCGGCGTCGGCGCCGATCACGGTCTCCACGCTGGTCGCGGACCTGTCGATCGTGAAGTCCAACGGCGGCGCGGCCGTGACGCCCGGATCGGTCGTGACCTGGACGATCGTCGTGACCAACAACGGTCCCGCGGCCGTCACCGGCGCGACCGTCACGGATATCGTGCCGGCCGTGATTATCGGGTGCGACGTGGACCTGCACGGCCACCGCCGGCAGCAGCTGTCCCGCCTCGGGCAGCGGCAACATCAACGCGTCGGTGAATCTCCTCGCGGGCGGCAAGGCGACGTTCGTGCTCTCGGGCACGCTGTCGCCGACGGCGACCGGGACGCTCGTGAACACCGCGACCGTCACGCCGCCGCCGAACATCGTCGACCCGAATCCGGGCAACGGCACGTCGACGGAGACCAATCCGATCTTCGGAGTGCCGCCCTCGCCGCCGATTGTCGACCTGGCCATCACCAAGGTGAACCTCGGTCCGTTCACGGCCGGCCAGATCGGCGCGCAGTACGGGATCACCGTCAAGAACGTCGGCACGATCCCGACCAGCGGCGTCGTGACCGTCACGGATACGCTGCCGTTCGGGCTCACCGCGACGGCGATCTCCGGAGCCGGCTGGGCCTGCACGCAGCCCGCCGGGCCGTGCACGCGTTCCGATCCGCTGGCGCCGGGCGCGAGCTACCCGATGCTGACGCTCACGGTGAACATCGCCATCAACGCGCCGTCGCCGATCGTCAACCTCGTCAACGTCAAGGGCGGGGGCGACACCAACGGCGCCAACAACGATGCGAAGAGCGTCGTGACGCTGCAGCCCGCGGGCGGCGGCGTGGAGCCGATCCCGGTGGACTCGCCGCTGGCGCTCGCGTTGCTCGCCTGCCTGATGCTCGTGTTCGGCGGCACGCGACTCGCGCGACGCAGGCAGGACTGACGGGAACCGTCCCGCCACGCAGGCACGCAGGGCCGGGATCTCCCGGCCCTGCGCGTTTGTGCCCGTGTCGAGGCGTCAGGACCCCATAGGGGTGCTGAGGGTCAGACCCCATGGGGGTGCCGAGGGTCGAACCCCTGGGGATGCCGAGGGTCGAACCCCGTGGGGTATACCGAGGGTCAGCCCCCTGACGGTCGGTGCACCGCCGGCGGGCCTCGGGAACGCCGCCCGCCGGCACCACGGGCACCGGGTGGCCGCGCAGCCAACGCGCCTACCTGATACCCTGCCGGCAATGCGCTTTCACGTCACATCCCTCCCACGGGGGCACGCGTGCCTCCCGGCTGAAAGGAAGTCGTCCCACCGATGAAGCCCACCACCACGCCGGCAGTACCGAACGACGAACCCCGCCAGGCGGTCAGCGGCGCCGCCCTCAAGGCCGTGGTGTCGGCGGCCGCAGTCCCGACCCGGGCAAAGAAGCCGGGGGACAAGATGCCGTCCGGCCTGGCCTCGCGCTACAAGGCGCTGGTCGCGCAGGTCAAGAACTTCCGATTGCAGGCGTTGCGCGTGTCCACGCACGAGCTGGAAGGACACGCCGTCAAGCTGCGCGCGGCGTTGAAGGATTATCGCGATGCGGCCGAAGGGCTTCCCAAGTATCCGGCGCCCGCTGTCGAGGACGCGACGCAGCTGCTCGGACAATGGACGGCGGGTTTTCGTCCGTAGCGGGATTCGACGGCGCGGCAACGCGCGCACCAAAGAAAAAAGCCGGGGGTTGCCCCCCGGCTTTTCCTTTGACCGGTTACGAGAGTGCGAAGGTCAAACGCCCTGGATGTTGCTGGCTTGCTTGCCCTTCGGGCCCTGCGTGACTTCGAAGGAGACCTTCTGGCCTTCCTTCAGCGTCTTGAAGCCGGGCATGTTGATCGCGGAGAAATGCGCGAAGAGATCTTCGCCGCCGCCGTCCGGCGTGATGAAGCCGAAACCCTTCGCATCATTGAACCACTTAACGGTGCCAGTTGCCATTTCTGTAATTCCTCAAGATAAATAATCGGCGGGCGGATGCCCGCCCCATGTTTCATTCTCAAGGACAGAAAGTACCGGACCGCAGCGGAATTCTGCCGGGCTTGGACGTGCTCTAGCACTTGAAACAAAACACCTTTGGGAGCATACACCGGTTCCGGGCGTTTGGGAACAATCATTCCCGGGAACTGGCTACCCCTGGGTAGGACCCCCTATCCGGCCCCGAGTTCCCCCCGGACGATCGCCGCCCCGGCCGCCAGCGCCCGGAGCTTGCCCCGGGCGACGTCCCGGGACAGCGGCACCATCCCGCAATTGGTGCACGGGAAGAGGTTGGCCGGCCGGACGAATGTCAGCGCCGCCCGGAGGGTGGCCGCGACGTCCTCCGGGGTCTCGATCCGGTCGCTGGCGACGTCGATCGCCCCCACCAGCACATCCTTGCCCGTCAGGAGCCCGATCAGGTCGATCGGGACGTGGGAATTGGCGCACTCGAGCGAGACCTGGTCGATCGCCGACCGGGCGAGCAGCGGGAACGTCTGCTCGTACTGCCGCCATTCGGACCCCAGCGTCCGCTTCCAGTCGTTGTTCGCCTTGATGCCGTACCCGTAGCAGATGTGGACGGCCGTCGTGCACGGCAGGTCCCGCGCGGCGCGCTCGAGCGTAGCCACGCCCCAGTCGCGCACCTCGTCGAAATAGACGTTGAACGCGGGCTCGTCGAACTGGATCGTGTCCACGCCGGTGGCGGCGATGGCCCGCGCCTCCTCGTTCAGGATTTCCGCGAACGCCCACGCGAGCTTCTCGCGGCTCTTGTAGTAGCCGTCGTAGAGCGTGTCCACCATCGTCATCGGGCCGGGCAGCGTGTACTTGACCTTGCGCTGCGTCTGCGCGCGCAGGAAGCGCGCGTCGTCGACGTAGATGGGCCCGGTCCGCGCGACCGGCCCCTTCACCACGGGCACGTCCGCGTCGTAGCGGTTGCGGATGCGCACGCTCCTGCGGTTGGCGAAGTCCACGCCCTCGAGGCTCTCGATGAACGTCGTGACGAAGTGCCGGCGCGTCTGCTCGCCGTCGGTCAGGATGTCGATGTCCGCGTGCTCCTGGTCGAAGATCGCGAGCCGCACGGCGTCCTGCTTGCCCTGCGCGAGCGCGTCGCCTTCGAGCTTCCAGGGCGCCCACAGCGCTTGCGGTTCCGCGAGCCATGCGGGCTTGGGCAGGCTGCCGGCAATCGTCGTTTCGAGGAGTCGCGTCATGATCGTGGCCGGCCAAAGGAAGGGCGCGATTATAGAGGCGCCTTGAGCACCCCGGCGCACGCAGTGCAGCATCGCTCTACGCGTGCGCGCCGAAGCGGTCAGGCCACTTGACCACCCGCGCGCTTCGCCCGTACGCTTGCCGGCGCCGCGCGCATCCGGTCCCGGATACCGTGCCAACGGCCCTCGCCCACCCGTGCCTTCGGACCCATGACCAAGATCCTCTACGCCGACAACGACTACCCCAACATCGACCTCGAACGCGCGCTGTTCGCCCCCGCCGGCATCGACGTCGTCGTCGCGCAGTGCAAGACCGAGGACGAGGTCATCGCGCACGCCAAGGGTTGCCGGGCGATCCTGCTGCAATACGCGCCGATCACCGGCCGCGTCGTGGCCGCGCTGCCCGAGGTCGGCATCGTGAGCCGCATCGGCGCGGGCTACGACACCGTCGACGCCGACGCCTGTGCTGCGGCCGGCATCTGGGTGGCGAACTCGCCCGACTACGGCGTGGCGGAAGTGGCCACCCACGCGCTGGCGCTGGCGCTCGCGTCGATCCGCAACATCGTCGCGTACAACCGCGACATCGGCGCCGGCAAGTGGTACTTCATGTCGTCGGGCACGCTGTCGCGGCCTTCGCAGATGACGCTCGGCATCGTGGGCCTGGGCCGCATCGGCAAGCGGATGGCGCACATCTCGCGCAACGTGTTCAAGCGCGTCGTCGCGTACGACCCGCACCTGATCGACGGCGACTTCCCCGCGTACGTCGAGCGCGCGACGTCGCTGACCGACCTCGCGCAGCAGTCCGACGTGGTGTCGGTGCACACGCCGCTCACGGCGGAGACGCGCGGCATGATCGACGCGAAGTTCTTCGGGGCATTGAAGCGCGGCGCGCACTTCGTGAACACCGCGCGCGGCGCGGTCGTCGACCTGCCGGCGCTGGAGCGCGCCCTCGCCGACGAGACGCTGCGCGGCGCCGGCCTCGACGTGCTGCCGCAGGAACCCATGGCGCGCGACTCCGCGCTGCTGACGAATCCGCGGGTGATCCTCACCCCGCACGCGGCGTTCTATTCGGTCGAGGCCGAACAGGAGCTGCGGCGCAAGGCCGCGCAGAACATCATCACGTGGCTCGCGACGGGCCGCCCGGAGTACGTCGTCGCGCAGGGCACGCGCACGCCGTAGGAAACGGCCGCAAAAGGCGTCCGTCGGGCCTTGGATGACGCGATGCCGGCGTCGCGCCTTTTGCTCACCGGCAATTCAACTGCGAAGTCAGGTGGCCGCCTTGGGGCGCTTAGTTGGCAACTGAGGCGGCGGCCACCATTGAAGGCCAGAGAAGAACGAGTGTGGTGCGGCTGGCTGCGTGCATGTGTTCGAAGGGGCATTCGCAGCACTTCCTTTGCGTGCGCCACACCGCCGCCGCAGCCAGGTGCCGATGCGCGCCTGACCCTGCGTGCGCAAGGGGTTTCTGCGCGCGCTTCGCGGCGTCCGCCGTTGGGTGTTGACCACCCTTGCCCGCCCGCCGTTCGGCGTAGAATGGCCGTTTTTCGCACCCGCAGGAGCGCCGCCATGCCCACGATCCACGACACCATCAAGGAACAGGTCACGTCCCACCCGGTCGTGCTCTACATGAAGGGCACGCCGCAGTTTCCGCAGTGCGGATTCTCGGCCACGGTGGCCGAGATCCTGAAGCGCAGCGGCGTCAACGAATACTTCTCCGTCAACGTGCTGGAAGACGCGGACATCCGCCAGGGCATCAAGGAATACGCGAACTGGCCGACCATTCCGCAGCTCTACGTGAACGGCGAGTTCGTCGGCGGCTGCGACATCGTCCGCGAGATGTACGCGTCGGGCGAACTCTCGAAGGTGCTGGCGCCGCAGACGGCCTAGGGGTCGCAACGGCGCAACCGGAAATGCACCGAAGGGCCGCCATAGCGCGGCCCTTTCCATTTGCAGGACCGCATCAGAGGCGTCGCCGCCGAACCCATCGGCGAGCGCGTCCGGCGCATGCGGGCGGGCCACGAAGGGGGGAGACCGATGGAAACGCTTAAGGCGGCGAGTGACACGCTGTTCATCCTGCTGGGCGCGATCATGGTGCTGGCGATGCACGCCGGCTTCGCGTTCCTCGAACTGGGGACGGTCCGCAGGAAGAACCAGGTGAACGCACTGGTGAAAATCCTGGTCGACTTCGCCGTGTCGACCATCGCGTACTTCTTCATTGGCTACGCGATCGCCTACGGCGTCACCTTCTTCGGCGCCGCGGAGACGCTGATCCCGAAGAACGGCTACGACCTCGTCAAGTTCTTCTTCCTGCTGACGTTCGCGGCCGCCATTCCGGCGATCGTGTCCGGTGGCATCGCCGAGCGCGCGAAATTCAATCCGCAACTCGCTGCGACATTCGCGCTGGTCGGGTTCGTGTACCCGTTCTTCGAGGGCATCGCGTGGAACCAGCACTTCGGTATACAGGCCTTCCTTGCCAGGACCTTCGGCGCCGAGTTCCACGACTTCGCCGGCAGCGTCGTCGTGCACGCGTTCGGCGGCTGGATCGGACTCGTGGCGGTGCTGCTGCTGGGCGCGCGCCGCGGACGGTACTCGAAGGAGGGCGGCGTGTCCGCGCATCCGCCGTCGTCCATCCCGTTTCTCGCGCTGGGGGCGTGGGTGCTGACGGTCGGCTGGTTCGGGTTCAACGTGATGTCGGCGCAGATGCTCGACAGGATCTCGGGCCTCGTCGCGATGAACTCGCTGCTCGCGATGGCCGGCGGCACGCTGGCGGCGTTCGTGGCCGGTCGCAACGACCCGGGGTTCGTGCACAACGGGCCGCTCGCGGGACTCGTCGCCGTGTGCGCGGGATCGGACGTCATGCATCCGCTGGGCGCGCTTGCCACCGGCCTCGTCGCCGGCGGGCTGTTTGTGTTCATGTTCACGCTGACGCAGAACCGCTGGAAGATCGACGACGTTCTGGGCGTGTGGCCGCTGCACGGACTGTGCGGCGCGTGGGGCGGCCTTGCCGCCGGCATCTTCGGCGCGAAGGCGCTGGGCGGCTTGGGCGGCGTCGCCTTCGGCTCGCAGGTCGCCGGCACGGCGCTCGGCATCGCGATCGCGGTGGCGGGCGCCGCGATCGTCTACGGCGCGCTCAAGGCGACCGTGGGCTTGCGGCTCGACCCCGAGGACGAGTTCAACGGCGCCGACCTGACGATCCACAAGATCAGCTCGACGGCGGAGCGGGAGACGGCGTGGTGAACGTGCAAAGGCGGCGAGGCGCCAGAAAGATCAATGGCGCCGTGGTGACCGATTGTGTGACAAGATCCCGGGAAAGTGACGTTGTGCGCCACAGGAAGGCGCCAAAGCCGGGTCAATCACGCGTTCGATGCGCGCAAACGCTAGCGATAACCGAATATTAATCAACGCGTTGCAACTTGGCACGCTGTTTGCTCAAGGTTGCTCGCTTTCAACACGGACTGTTTTCCAAACAACGCTATCGAACGAGGCGACAAACATGAGAATTCGTCATTCCGCAATTTCCCTTGCCGGCGCAGTCTTCGCCGCAGCTTCGATGTCGACGATGACAGCGCACGCCGCCACCGCCAACGTGGACGTGAACGTAACCGCGACCGTCGTCGCAACGTGCAACATTACGAAGACGTCCGACGTTGCGTTCTCGACGACGATCGACCCGACGGCGACGGCTACGCTCCTTGCCGCCGGCGAGGTTCGGCTCACCTGCAACAAGGGTGCCGCACCGCAGGTCACGATCAGCAACGGCGGCAACTTCAGCGGCGGCACGCGGCGCATGGGCAACGGGACCGACTTCCTGAGCTACACATTGAAGCAGCCGACCAGTTTCACTGGCTGTCCGGCCGCCGGTGCGGGCACCGACTGGGTTGGCGCAACGGCGCTTTCGGCGACCAGCGCGTTCTCGACGAACGGCGGCCCGCAGTTGATCGCGATCTGCGGTCAACTGACGACGCCGCAACTGGGCGCGAGTTCCGGCGCCTACACCGACACGGTGAACGTGCTGGCGACGTTCTGACCCAGGGTCCGCGCTGGCGCGACGAGCGAATCATGCGCGGACTTGCCGCTGTCATCGCGACGGCCCTCTGGGCGGTCGCCAACCTTGCGGTGGCGGGGAGCTTCAGCCTCGCGCCGCTGGGGTTGTCCATCGCGCCGCGGGAGACCTCGGGTTCGGTGGTTGCGATCAACTCGGGCGACGCCCCGCTCGTGATTCAGGTCAAGACGTTGGCGTGGACGCAACGCGACGGCAGGGATGAACGCGAGGAAACGCGCGACCTGATCGTCAATCCGCCGATCTTCAAGCTGGCGCCGGGGGAGCAGCAGTTGGTGCGCTTCGCATCGCGCAGCGGGCCGCCGCGCGACGTGGAAGTCGCGTATCGCGCGGTATTCAGCGAGGTACTGCCCAAGGATGCGCCAAAGGGCCCGTCGGGATTTCGCATCACCCTGGCGATGGATATTCCGGTCTATGTCGAGCCGTTGGCGCCGGCCTCGCCCGCGCCTATCCGATGGCAGGCCGAGCGCGTCGGGTCCGGCGTCCGGATCTCCGCGGAAAACCCTGGAAACGTGCATTTCCGTGTCGTGGATGCGCAGTTTTCCGCCGGTGGGACATCGCTGCGCGCGCATGGAATCCTGGCTGTCCTGCCCAGATCGCGAATCGTCATCGACCTCCCGGCGCCGCCACGTGCCGCCACCGCGATCCAACTTTCGGCGCAAGACAGTGCGAGCAAGCCGGTTTCGGTCGACATTCCGCTCCCGCCGGCTACCTGAGTTCCTCGCTGCTCTTGCGGTGTTCGCGACTGCGCTGGTAGCTGCCGGGCCTGCGGAGGCGGCCGACCCGATGGTGGTGGCCGCGCAGGAGCGCGAGGCCGAATTGCTGCTGGCGCAGATTCGGGACGGCAGCACGTTGCCGGACATCGTCGTGCTCGAGGCGCTGGTCAACGAGCAGCGCAGCGGTCCGGTCTTCGTCCGCAATGCGCCGAGCGGTATCGCGGTCGAGGAATCGGCACTCAAGCGATGGCGCATCGAGGTCCCGGCGTCGTCGGCGACGGAGTTCGACGGCCGACGCTACGTCCCGGTGGCGTCGCTGCCCGGCGCGAGCGCGACGATCGACACGCGGAACCAGCGCCTGCTCCTGACGGTGCCGCCCAGGCTGTTCCAGCAAAGCGCGTTCGATGTCGCTCCGCTGGGTGGCATCAAGCTGTCGCCGCCGCCGTGGTCGGCCTTCGCGAACTACGACCTCTTTGGCTACACATCGCAGGCATCGACGTATGGCGCCGGCCTGTTCGAACTCGGCACGTCGGGTCCCTACGGTTCCGGCATCGCCACCGTCGTCGCCAACAGTTCGCAGGAGAACGGCGGTAACACCGGCAGGACGGTATTGCTGGACGCCAACTGGCGCTACGACGAGCCGGCGGGGCCGCGCACGCTGATCGTGGGCTCGGCGATCAGCAGGTCGGGCGCATGGGGACGGTCGCTGCGCTTCGGCGGCGTCCAGTACGGGACCAATTTCAGCCTGCAGCCCAATCTCATCACGTATCCGCTGCAGGCGTTCGCGGGCACGGCCGTCGTGCCGTCGACGGTGGACGTGCTGGTCAATGGCACGCGCGTTGGCTCGCAGCAGGTGCCTGCGGGTCCGTTCACGATCAACGACGTGCCGGTCGTCACGGGTTCCGGCGACATCCAGTTGGTCGTCCGCGATGCGTTCGGCCAGCAGCAGGTAATCACGCAGCCGTTCTATGCAAGCCGGCAATTGCTGGCGCCGGGACTCGACGATTTCACGATCAGCGCGGGCGGCGTGCGCCAGAACTACGGCAGCGAGAGCTTCGACTACGGCAGCGGCCTCCTGTCGGCCTACTGGCGACGGGGTCTCAACGACAACCTGACCGTCGAGGTGCGCGCGGAAGGCGACAACGTCGCGCGCGCCGCGGGTGCGGCGGTCGACTTCGTGCCGGGTCTCTATGGCCTCGTGACGCTCGGCGCGGCGGGCAGCGCCGGAGACGCAGGCAATGGCTATCTGGCGCTTGGGGGATACCAGTACCAGGGCACGCGCTTCAATTTCGGCGTGCGCGGAACGTGGGCCAGTTCCGACTTCCGGATGCCCGGGGACGACGGCCTTGCGCCGCTGCAGTACCTGGCGGCCGCCAACGCCGGTTACAACTTCGGCGCTGCGGGCACGCTGGGTGCCGCGTGGGTGAACCAGCGGAATCGCGGCCAAGTCGGCACCCAGACCGGAACCGTATCGTACTCGACGACGCTGACCAGCCGTGCGTTCATGAACCTATCGGTATCCAGGACGACGGGAACAGCCCCGCAGACGGGCGCGTTCCTGTCGTTCGTGTTCCCGCTCGACAGCCAGACCAGCGCATCGGCCGACGTGACCACCATTCGCAGCGACGGCGGAACCCACACGGTGGTGGGCGCCGGCGTGCAACGCTCGCTTCCGATCGGCGAGGGCTGGGGGTATCGCGTGCGCGTCGCGAGCGACGAGCAGTACCAGGCGGGCGCGGTGTATGCGGGTCCGTACGGTCGCTATGGCGTCGACGTCGCGAGCCAGAACGGCATCACCGGCGCGCGCGCGTCGATCGCGGGCGGCATCGGCATGCTCGGTGGCACGGTATTCGCCGCACGGCCAATCGTCGACAGCTTCGGCCTCGTGCGCATCGACGGTGTCTCCGACGTGAAAGTCTTCCAGAACGGCAACTTCGCGGGTCGCACGAACAGCGACGGCGTCGTGGTGCTGACGCAGATGTACCCGTACGCGCCCAACCGGATCACGATCGACGACAAGGCCGTGCCGATCGACATCACGCTCGGCGTGCGCGAGTTCACGGTTGCGCCCTACTTCCGCTCGGGTGTGATCGTCGACTTCGGGGCGCGCAGGCAGGTCAATGCCACGCTGGCGGTAAGGCTCCCCGACGGCCGGCCGCTCCCGTCCGGCGCCGAGGTGAGTCGGCAGGACGGCGCTTTCTCGCATCCGGTGGGTGCAGACGGCGAAGTCTTCGTCGCGGATCTCGCGTTCGGTACGCCCTACGTGGTGGAATGGGCGGGCGGCCGCTGCAGCTTCACCGTGCCCAAGCCGGACGCCGATCCTGGCCCGATGCCGCGGCTCGGTCCCTACACGTGCGCACCGGCCAAGGAGTAGCGATGGCGACCATCATTCTGGCATTCGTGCGCGTGTCATTGCTGCTGATCGCGGCAACGGTGGCTGCGCCGGCCGTGGCTCAGTACGCGTGCAATGTCGCGGGCGGCGGCAGCATCAACTTTCTCGTCTACAACCCGTCTTCCGGATCGCCGGCGCTCGCCAGCACCGGCGTGACGCTGACCTGCACGCATGTCAGCGGCGGCGTGCAGAGAATCGACTGGACGATGGAACTCAGCAATGGCGGCTCGGGCAACTGCAATGCGCGCACGCTCGCGGGACCGGGTAGCACCCTCGGCTACAACATCTACCAGACCACGATCGCGAACGGCATCTGGGGCAACGCCGCGTGCGGGACGTACCCCGCGGGGCGCCTGACCGTCGGACCCGGCGCGGGCAACGGCACCCGTTCCGTGACCAACACGCTGTACGGGCAGATACCGACCGGACAATTCGTTTCCGCGGGAACCTACAACGACAGTCTGTTGCTGACGATCGTGTACAACTAGCGCGACCGATCGAGATCGTGGCGGGTACTTCCAATCCGCCGCTTCCGGGAAGCTCTTCTGCATTCCATACCCCGCCGCGGTGAACGTCACGTCCTGCCTGCCGCGCTTGGCTGTCAGCGAGTCGAGTTGGTCAGCCGTGGGCAACGCGCCGTAGACGGCTTTCGAGACCGGCGTCGCAAGAATGACGACGCCGACGTCATGGCGAACGAACGACGCAGGGCGCGCGGGCTGACGCGAGCGACTGATACGAGCGGTTGGTCCAGCCGCACGATGCGGTTGCGCGTGCGCTCCGGCCGTGCGCGACGTCGCGGACGCCTAGGTCCGTGTCCGCTGCGCGCGCTTGACGTCCGGCACGCGGCGCAATGAACGCAGCACCTGCGCCAGGTGCCGCCGGTCGCGCACCTGCACGCCGAAGAACATCGCGAGCACCTCGGCGCCGTCCGGACGCTCCATCGACACGGTGTCGATGTTCGCGTCGGCGTCGGCGATCGCGAGCGCCAGGTCCGCGAGCAGTCCGCGCCGGTCCGCGACGAGCAGGCGAATGCCCGTCTCGAACACGCCCTCGACATCGGTCGCCCATTCGACGTCGACCAGTTCGGTGGCGTCGAGCCGCTGCTTCTTGAGCGTCACGCATTCGCGCGTGTGCACGAGCAGGCCCTGGCCGCGGCGGAACTGGCCGACGATGCTGTCGCCGGGAACGGGCCGGCAGCACTTCGCGTACTGGATCGCGACGCCCTCGACGCCGCGCAGCGTGAGCGACCCGGGCTTCGTGGTCGCGCTGGCCGTCGCCTGCGGATCGTCGGGCTTGCCGGGCGCCTTGGTCAGCGCCTGCGCGACGACGAACGACAGGCGCTTGCCCAGGCCGATGTCGGCCAGGATGTCGAGCTGGCTCTTGGCGCCGTATTCCTTCGCGAGCGATTCCCAGCGGTCCCACGTGATCGCGTCGGGCTCGACCCGCAACGTGGCGAGCGCCTGGTTCAGCAGCCGCTCGCCGAGCGCGGCCGACTCCTTCTGTTGCAGCGTCTTGAGGTAGTGGCGGATCCGCGAGCGCGCCTTGCCGGTCGCGACGAACGACAGCCACGACGGATTGGGCCGCGCGGTGGGCGAGGTCAGGATCTCGACGTGGTCGCCGTTCTTCAACTCGGTGCGCAGCGGCAGCAGCTCGTAGTTGATGCGCGCGGCCACGCAGTGATGGCCGATGTCCGTGTGCACGCCGTACGCGAAGTCGACGGCGGTCGCGCCGCGCGGGAGCGCGGTGATCTTGCCCTTCGGCGTGAACACGTAGATCTCGTCGGGGAAGAGGTCGCCCTTGATGTGTTCGAGGAATTCCTTCGAGTCGCCGGACTCCGACTGGATCTCGAGCAGGCTCTGCAGCCAGCGCGACGTCTCCTTCTGCGCCTCGGCCAGGTCGAGTTCGCCGCCGGCCTTGTACAGCCAGTGCGCCGCCACGCCCGCTTCGGCGATCCGGTGCATGTCGTGCGTGCGGATCTGCGCTTCCAGCGGCGTGCCGAACGGGCCGAACAGCGTCGTGTGCAGCGACTGGTAGCCGTTGGCCTTCGGGATCGCGATGTAGTCCTTGAACTTGCCGGGGATGGGCTTGTACAGCTCGTGCAGCACGCCGAGCGCCGCGTACGCGTTGGTCTTGTCCGCGACGAGGATGCGCACGCCGTAGATGTCGAACACCTGCGCGAACGTGTAGCGCTTCTCGCGCATCTTCTTGTAGACGGAGTAGATCGTCTTCTCGCGTCCGCTGACGATGCCGAGCACGTGCTCCTTCGCGAGGCCCTCGCGGATGTTCGTCGAGCAGCCGGTTCATCACCTCGCGCCGGTTGCCGCGCGCCGCCTTGATCGCGGCCGAGAGGATCCGGTAGCGCACCGGATTGAGGTGCTTGAACGACAGGTCCTGCAGCTCGAGGTAGAGCGAATTGAGGCCGAGGCGGTTGGCGATCGGCGCGTAGATGTCGAGCGTCTCGCGCGCGATGCGCTTGCGGTGCGTGGGCGCCATCGCGTCGAGCGTGCGCATGTTGTGCAGGCGGTCGGCGAGCTTGATCAGGATGACGCGCACGTCGCGCGCCATCGCGAGGAGCATCTTGCGGAAGCTCTCCGCCTGGACTTCCTCGCGCGACGTGAACTCGATCTGGTCGAGCTTGGAGACGCCGTCCACCATGTCGGCGACCGGCTTGCCGAAGCTCTTCTCGAGCTCGCCCTTGGTGACGGAGGTGTCCTCCATCACGTCGTGCAGCAGCGCGGCGGCGAGGCCCTGCGCGTCCAGCCGCCATTGCGACAGGATGGATGCGACCGCCAGCGGATGCGTGATGTACGGCTCGCCCGACTTGCGGAACTGGCCGCGGTGGGCGGATTCGGAGAACTCGAACGCGCGATTGACCAGCGCGACGTCGAGGGGGGGCAGGTAGTGGCCCAGGTGCCGGGTGAACTCCGCGATCTCGGACATACGTGGTTACGTGGGTCCGGAACCGGTCGTCGTCAACTCTGGATCGTCGGCAGGACCGGCGGGGATTTCAGCAGCATCTCGATGCCGTACTTGCCGGCGGCCATCTCGCGCAGCGAGATCACCGTGGGCTTGTCGCGGTCGGACTCGACCATCGGCGCGGAACCGGACGTGATCTGGCGGGCGCGATTGGTGGCGGCCAGCGTCAGCTCGAACCGGTTCGGAATACGGGCGAGGCAATCTTCGATCGTGATACGGGCCATCGGGGAGCTCCTTACGGCAATTCAGGGATGCAACAGCTTGGCGATCAGCGCCGCGTGGCGGACCTGCTGCCGCGGCGCCGCGAGGCGGGCGGCTCGCACGATGACGGACAAGTCGTCGACCGCCCTCGCAAAGTCCTGATTCATAATAACATAATCGAACTCGCCGCAGTGCCGCATCTCCTCGCGCGCCGCCTGCAACCGGCGCGCGATGACGTCCGGCGTGTCCTGCCCGCGCTTTTCGAGCCGCTCGCGCAGCAGTTCCAGCGACGGCGGCAGGATGAAGATGTGGACGGCGTCGGGCATCAGCTGCCGGACCTGCTGCGCGCCCTGCCAGTCGATTTCCAGCAGCACGTCGTGCCCGGCCTGCACTTCCATCCGCAGCCAGATCGCCGACGTGGCGTACCAGTTCCCGTGCACGTACGCGTGCTCGAGGAATTCGCCCGCGCCCAGCCGTTCCTTGAAGCCCGGCTCGTCGATGAAGTGATAGTCGACGCCGTCGACCTCGCCGGGCCGCGGGTCGCGCGTCGTGTACGAGATGGACAGCCGGATGCCCGCTTCGCGCTGCAGCAGCGCGCGGACGAGGCTCGTCTTGCCGCCGCCGGACGGGGCGGCCAGCACGAACAGGCAGCCCGAGGCCGGCGGGGACTTGGTGGCGATGACGGTGGGTTGGGCAGTCACGGGGACACCGTACCTGAAACCGCATTCAGGTCCTGGATGCACACATCATCCCCGTCGTCCCCGCGAATGCGGGGACCCAGCGACTTTTCACGCGAACGCCACTGGGTCCCCGCATTCGCGGGGACGACGGGGAGAGGGCGCGCACCGTCGCTTCGGTCGCGCGGGGACGCGCGCTGCGCGCCTCCCTCGGCTTCGCCTCGGCCCCCGCGCTCACTCGCGGCCTCGGTGCCCCATCGATGGCTGACGTCTCGCCGGAGTGTCGGCCGCCGTCGGTCGCGCGGGGACGCGCGCTGCGCGCCTCCCTCGGCTTCGCCTCGGCCCCCGCGCTCACTCGCGGCCTCCATGTTCCGCAATGTGCGAAGTCGAGCGCCATGCGTGTCGGCCGCCGTCGGTCGCGCGGGGACGCGCGCTGCGCGCCTCCCTCGGCTTCGCCTCGGCCCCCGCGCTCACTCGCGGCCTCGATGCCCCATCGATGGCTGACGTCGCGCCGGAGCGTCGGCCGCCGTCGGTCGCGCGGGGACGCGCGCTGCGCGCCTCCCTCGGCTTCGCCTCGGCCCCCGCGCTCACTCCACATTCTGCACTTGCTCGCGCATCTGCTCGATCAGCACCTTGAGTTCGAGCGCGGCCTGCGACATCTCGGCGTCGACGGACTTCGACCCCAGCGTGTTGGCTTCGCGGTGGAGTTCCTGCGCCAGGAAGTCGAGGCGCTTGCCGGCGCTGCCGCCCGCGCGCAGCACGCGGCGGATCTCGGCGACATGCGAGGCCAGCCGTGCCAGTTCCTCGGCGACGTCGGTCTTGGTCGCGAAGATGGCCAGCTCCTGCTTCAGCCGGTCCTCGTTCGGGTCGAGGCCCGCTTCGCGCAGCCGCGCGGAGATCTTCTCGGTGAAGGCCGCGTGGATCGCGGGCACGCGCGGCAGCACCCGGGTGACCTGCGCCTCGATGCCGGCGCAGCACGCCTCGAGGACGGCGGCGGTGTTGGCGCCTTCCCGCGCGCGGGCGGCGGCAAGGTCCGACATCGCCTGCGCCACGAGGGCGGTCGCGTGCCGGGCCAGTTCCGCCGGCGGCACCGACGGCTCGGCCAGCACGCCCGGCCAGCGCAGGATCTCGTTGACCGAAAGCGGGGAGGCGTCCGGGACGGTTCGCGTCACTTCTGACGCGGCAGCGGCCAGTTGCGCGATCCGGGCGGTGTCGACCGCGAGGGTGCCGGTGGCCTGCGCGGTCCGGTTGAGCGCGATCCGGCATTCGACCTTGCCGCGCTTCAGCGCCCCGGCGAGCGTTTCCCGCAGCGCGGGCTCGACGATCCGCAGTTCGTCCGGCAGGCGCAGCGAGAGGTCGAGGTAGCGGTGGTTGACCGAGCGCAGTTCGACGGCAAGCGAGACGCCGGGCAATTCGGCGGCGACCGCCGCGAAGCCGGTCATGCTGAGGATCATGGGGGGAATTCCTGATGAATGCCGGACAACCACGGCCGGGCGGGTCTTTTGGCGTGTTTTCCGGCGCCGGGCACCCGGCGCCCGGGCATCTGCACCAGACTTGGCGCCGTTCCTTTACTTTGACCGCCGGGTTGTCGAGAATGTATGCGTTATCCGGCGACCGCGCAAGCCGCGGCACCGCGGGTTGGCACAGGAATTGCGCTTCCCTTCGCGAAGCACGGCGTTCCCGGACCCACCGGGCGCACAATGACCGTCCGCCAGCGTATCCGACCAAGAATCGACCCATGCCCGTCACCAATCAAGCCCTCGCGAGCGGCTACCAGCTGCTGAATTACCGGATCGACCGGCAGATCAGCCGCGGCGGATTCTCGATCGTCTATCGGGCGTTCGAGGAGGATGGCGCCCCGGTCGCCATCAAGGAGTACCTGCCGTCGTCGCTGGTGCTGCGGACCGAGGGCGACATCGTCCGCGCGAGTTCCGCCGAGAACCTGACGTCGTTCCGGTACGGGATGAAGTGCTTCTTCGAGGAAGGCCGCGCGCTCGCCAAGATCAACCACCCGAACGTCGTGCGCGTGCTGAATTTCTTCCGCGCCAACGAGACGGTCTACATGGTGATGCGCTACGAGCGCGGGCGCACGCTGCAGCAGCAGATCCAGATGCGCCAGGACCAGATGTCCGAGCGCCTCGTCCGGCACGTGTTCATGCACCTGCTGAACGGCCTGCGCGAGGTGCACACGCACAAGCTGCTCCATCTCGACATCAAGCCCGCCAACATCTACCTGCGCACCGACGGCAGCCCCGTGCTGCTCGACTTCGGCGCCGCCCGCCAGACGCTCACCAGCGCCCGGCCCAAGCTGGCCCCGATGTACACGCCCGGCTTCGCCGCCCCGGAGCAGTACCGCGAGCCGGATCGGCTCGGGCCCTGGACGGACGTCTACGGCGTCGGCGCGTCGATGTTCGCGTGCCTGGCCGCCTTCGCGCCCCAGGCGGCCGACGCGCGGCTCTCCGAGGATCATCTGGTGTCCGCCAAGAAGATCTGGGCCAGCCAGTACTCGGACAACATCCTCGAAGTGATCGACTGGTGCCTGCGCCTGGACCCCCTCGAGCGGCCGCAGAGCGTGTTCGCGCTGCAGAAGGCGATCCGCGAAATCCCGCAAACCAAGCGCAAGGTGTCGTTCTTCGGCAACCTCAAGAAGATGTTCTTCTCCGAAATCGGCGCGTAGTCGTACACTTCCGCGCATGCGTTTCACGATTTTCCAGGAGTCCCGCAAGGGCTCGCGCAAGGTCAACCAGGACCGGATCGCCTATACGTTCAGCCGCGACACGCTGCTGCTCGTCGTGGCGGACGGGATGGGCGGCCACGCGGGCGGCGAGATCGCCGCGCAGATCGCGGTGCGGCTGTTCATCGAGCGCTTCCAGCAGGAAGCCAAGCCGATCCTCAAGAATCCGCTCAAGTTCCTGCAGGACACGATGCTCCGCGCGCACGCGGCGCTGGGCTCGTACGCGAACCAGTTCTCGATGCTGGAGACGCCCCGCACGACGTGCGTCGCGTGCATCGTGCAGGCGGGCCACGCGTACTGGTGCCACGTCGGCGACTCGCGGCTGTACCTGTTCCGGCAGGGCGGGCTCATCGGCTCGACCAAGGACCACTCGAAGGTCCAGTACCTGGTGGACCAGGGCATCATCGGCGCGGACGAGGTCACGTCGCACCCGGACCGCAACAAGATCTTCAGTTGCTTGGGCGGCCTCGTCGACCCGGTGATCGACCTCTCGCGCCGCACGCCGCTGCGCAACGGCGACATCATCATCATGTGCACGGACGGCCTGTGGAGCGTGCTCGACCAGCGCGAGATCTCCACGTGGCTCACGTCGACGCCGATCCTGACCACCGCGCCGCAGATGATGCGCGAAGGCGAGAAGCGCGGCGGCGCCGACGGCGACAACCTGTCCGCGATCGTCGTGCGCTGGGGCCCGGAGACGCTGACCGACGAGCAGACGACGACGATCACGGAGACGCTCGGCCTGGGCGAGTTCCAGACGCAGATCGACCGCACGCTGACGCTGACCGACCGCACGGGGACGCAGCGCGACCTGACGGACGACGAGATCGAGCATGCGATCGAGGAGATCCAGTCCACCATTCAAAAGTACCGGCGCTAGGGCGCCGGTACTTTTGAATGGTGGACTGGATCAGAAGTCAGAATTCAGAGGACAGAGGACAGAAGCGGCGGCGACTTCGGTGGCGGCGCATCAAGCGCCGGTCAGATATCGCCGGACCGACGGTTCCGGCACGCGGACTTGTCACCCCGAAGGGGATTCCTGTCGCCTGATGCGAACCGAATCGGCGACAATGCAACCCGGCGCTCGATGCGCCGCCACCGGCCAAACCGCCGCGTCTGTCCTCTGACTTCTCACTTCTGAATCCTGAAATGCGCCAGCTCATCATCGACACCGAGACGACGGGCCTCGACCCGAAGCAGGGTCACCGCATCATCGAATTCGCCGCGCTGGAACTGGTCGACCGCCGTCCCACCGGCCGCACGCTGCACCTGCATTTCGATCCGGAACGCGAGATCGACGCCGGCGCCACCGAGGTCCACGGCAAGACGTGGGACGACCTGAAGGGCTCGCCGCGCTTCCACGAACGCGCGGCCGACATCGTCGAGTTCACGCGCGGCGCCGAATGGATCATCCACAACGCGCCGTTCGACATCGGGTTCCTGGACCGCGAACTGACGACCTGCGGCATGACGCCCTGCCACGCCGTCCACGGCGGGCTCATCGATACGCTGGCGATGGCGCGCGAGGCGTTCCCGGGCAAGCGGAACAACCTGGATGCCCTGTGCGAGCGATTCGGCGTCTCCAACGCGCACCGGACGCTGCACGGCGCGCTGCTCGACGCGCAGCTCCTGGCCGAGGTCTACCTCGCGATGACGCGCGGGCAGGAGTCGCTGACGATCGACATGGGAACGGGCAAGCCCGGCGTCGCGGCCACCGCGCAGGGCGTCGAGATCGGGCGCTATGCGGTGCTCGTGCTGGCACCGTCTCCGGACGAACTGGCCGCGCATGCCGCGTATCTCGAGGCGCTCGACCGCGAAACGAAGGGTCGCTGCGTCTGGTTGCACGACGCGGCGGCGTGAGCCCGCCGGGCCGTCCCAAGGGCGAACACCGGAGTGCGAAGCACGAAGGTCAGCCAATCAGCCCGCCGGGCCGTCCCAAGGGCGAACACCGGAGTGCGAAGCACGAAGGTCAGCCAATCAGCCCGCCGGGCCGTCCCAAGGGCGAACGCCGGAGTGCGAAGCACGAAGGTCAGCCAATCAGCCCGCCGGGCCGTCCCAAGGGCGAACACCGGAGTGCGAAGCACGAAGGTCAGCCAATCAGCCCGCCGGGCCGTCCCAGGGGCCTCGTCGCCCAATGCGCCAGTGGCAGCATGAAGTTCACCGAGCGCCCGGCCCCCGCGCGCCGTCATCGGCGCGTAACATGGACCGGTGATGATGAAGGAATCGTCCACCACGCCGGCCCCGTCTTCCCCAGTCCCGGAATCCGTGGAGGGCCACGAGCGCACCTTGTCGACCCCCATCGCGCCGCCGATCAACCGCGAGCTGTCGCTGCTCGAGTTCAACCGGCGCGTGCTGGCGTTGGGCGAGGATCCGGAGGTCCCGCTGCTCGAGCGGCTGCGCTTCCTGTGCATCCTCGGCAGCAATCTCGACGAGTACTTCGAGGTCCGCGTGGCGGGCGTCAAGGAGCAGCTTCGCGCCAAGGTCGCGCCGCCCGGCATGACGTTGCCGGAGATGCGCGACCTGGTGGCGCGGATGGGCGAGGAGGCGCGCACGCTCATCGCGCACCAGTACCGCGTGCTCAACGAGCAGGTGCTGCCGGCGCTCGCGGATGCCGGCGTGCGGCTGGTCCGGCGCACGGAGTTCACGCCCGCCGAGCGGGCGTGGGTCGACCGGTATTTCGCGGAAGAGGTGCGGCCGCTGCTGACGCCGATCGGGCTCGACCCCGCGCATCCGTTTCCGCAGGTCGTCAACAAGAGCTTGAACTTCATCGTCGAGCTTTCCGGCAACGACGCGTTCGGCCGCGATACCGGCATCGCGATCGTGAAGGCGCCGCGCGTGCTGCCGCGCATCATCAAGATTCCGCCCGGAGATCGCCGGCGCAGGACAACGCATTCGTGATGCTGTCGTCGGTGATCCATGCGCACCTGGCCGGACTGTTCCCGGGCCGGCAGGTCGTCGGCTATTCGCAGTTCCGCGTCACGCGTGATGCCGACCTCTGGATCGACGAGGAGGAAGTGAAGAACCTGCGCGCGGCGCTGCAGGGCGAATTGTCGCAGCGCCAGTTCGGTTCGGCGGTGCGGCTCGAGGTGGCGGCCGAGTGCCCGGTGCCGCTCGCCAATCTGCTGCTGCAGCATTTCGGCCTGGGCGAGGCGGACCTCTATCGCTGCGATGGCCCCGTCAATATCGCGCGGCTCGCGTCGCTCGTCGACCAGGTCGACATCGCCGCGATGAAGTGGGCGCCGTTCGTGCCTGGCGTGCCCGCCGGGCTGCGCGACGCGCCGGACCTGCTCGCGGCGATCAAGCAGCGCGACATCCTGCTGCATCACCCGTACCAGTCGTTCGAGCCGGTGGTCGAGTTCATCCGCTGCGCGGCCGACGATCCCGATGTCGTCGCGATCAAGCAGACCGTCTACCGCACCGGCGTCAATTCGGTGCTGATGGAGGCGCTGATCGACGCGGCGCGGCGCGGCAAGGAGGTGACGGTCGTCGTCGAGCTGATGGCGCGCTTCGACGAGGAGGCGAACATCAACTGGGCGGAGCGCCTGGAGCGCGCGGGCGCGCAGGTCGTCTACGGCGTGTTCGGCCTCAAGACGCACGCGAAACTCGCGCTGCTGATCCGGCGCGAGGCGGACGCGCGCGGGAAGATGCGCCTCGTGTCGTACGCACATCTTGGCACCGGCAACTACCACCCGCGCACGACGCGTCTCTACACGGACTTCGGCCTGCTGACCGCCGATCCCGCGATCTGCACGGACGTGCACGAGGTGTTCCTGCACATCACGAGCCTCGCCAAGGCCGCCCGCCTGAAGCGGCTGCTGCTGGCGCCGTTCACGATGCACCGGCGCGTGCTCGAAATGATCCGCCGCGAGGCGCGCAATGCGCGGGAAGGCAAGCCGGCGCGGATCATCGCGAAGATGAATGCGCTGGTGGAGGAGGGCGTGATCCGCGCGCTGTACGCGGCCTCCGCCGACGGCGTGAAGATCGACCTCATCGTCCGCGGCGCCTGCGCGCTGCGGCCCGGCGTGCCGGGCATCTCCGAGAACATCCGCGTGCGCTCGATCCTGGGTCGTTTCCTCGAACATCACCGGATCTGGTACTTCGAGAACGGCGGCACGCCGGACGTCTGGCTCGCGTCGGCCGACTGGATGGGCCGCAACCTGTTTCGCCGCGTCGAGGTCGCGTTCCCCGTGCTGGACCCGGCCTTGAGGAAGCGCGTCGTGGACGAGGGTCTCAAGGCCTACCTCGCCGATAATCGCGAGGCGTGGGAACTCGATGCGGCAGGTCGCTGGTCCAAGGTGCGGCTGCGCCGCGGAACCCGGCGGCGATCCGCGCAAGCCGAGCTGCTCGCCCGGCTGTGCGCGCCGGGCAGCCCGGAATAACCGGGAGCGACGATGGACCTCATCCTGTGGCGGCATTGCGAAGCGGAGCCGGGCGAACCGGACCTCGGGCGCCGGCTCACGTCGAAGGGCATCAAGCAGGCGGAGCGGATGGCCGCGTGGCTCGACTCGCACCTGCCGGATACGTGCCGGGTGCTCGTGTCGCCCGCCGACCGTTCGCAGCAGACCGCGCTCGCGCTGCAGCGCAAGTTCAAGACGGTGCCGGAGCTCGCCCCCGGCGCGTCGGTCGCGCAGGTGCTCGCCGCGGCCAACTGGCCCGATTCGCGCGAGCCGGTGCTGATCGTGGGACACCAGCCCACGCTGGGTACGGTCGCGTCGTTCCTGCTCTCGGGCGAGGAGGCCTACTGGTCGGTGCGCAAGGGCGCCGTCTGGTGGCTGTCCAACCGCGCGAAGGAAGGTGGCGCCGCGGTCGTGCTCAAAGTGGTGCTCGGTCCCGACTTCGTCTAGAGCCCGTCCGCGAAGGGCGTTCGCCGGGCCGCAGTGCGACTACCTGCGCTGTTGCTGCGGCGCCCGCCAGCGGATGCCGAGGTCGGCCCACTCGCCGCGCTCGACCGACAGCAGGTGCGACGTGAGCGGATGGGCGGCGAGCCACGAACGCGACGTGCCGAACGCGATGGTCGCGCCGACGCGCAACACGATGCGCGGCCGGTCGATCGCGCGGCGCGCGTGGTGGAACAGCACGGCGAGGCGCAGCGCGAGGATCTGCGCGGTGGCGTCGTGTTCGCTCAGCATCCGGGACATCTTGGACAGCCCGCCGCGGCACCCCAGGACCAGCCATGCGAGCTGGTGCTGCTCCTGTGCGGAGAATCCCGGCATGTCCGCGTTCTCGAGGATGTAGGCGCCGTGCTTGTGGAACGACAGGTGCGAGACCGTGTAGCCGATCTCGTGCAGGAGCCCCGCCCATTCGACGCGCTGCGCCGCCTGCGGGTCCGGCTTCGGCGACGCCTTGAGGTAGAGTTCGCGCGCCATTTTGGCGACCCGTTCCGCATGCGGCCGGTCGCAGTGATAGCGCTCGAGCATCGACTCGACCGTCACCGCGCGGCTGTCGCGCTTGGACGAGCGGCCGAGCAGGTCGTACAGGACGCCCAGGCGCAGTGCCCCGCCTACGGGATTGATGCGCGGCACGCGCAGTTCCACGAGCGCCGCCGCCATGATCGCGAAGCCGCCCGCCAGCACCGGTCCGCGCTCGGGCTTCACCCCCTCGAGCGACAGGCGCGATATCCGGCCCGCGCCGACCATGCGCTTGCGCAGCCGCGCCAATCCTTCCGGGGTGATCCCGCCCGCGGACAGGCCGTTCTCCTCGAGGATCGCGGCGAGCGCCAGCGCCGTGCCGGACGAGGCGAAGGCCTCCTGCCAGTGTTCGCGGCCGAACGCCCCGGCGATCGCCTCGATTTCCGCGCGCGCGTGCGTCTCGGCGGCGACGAAGTTCTCGGCGCGCAGCGCGCCGTCCGGGAAGAATCGCTGCGACATGCTCACGCAGCCCAGCTTCAGCGACTCGAGGCGCTCGGGTGTCATGTGGCGCCCGATGATGAATTCGGTCGAGCCGCCGCCGATGTCGATGACCAGGCGCGGTTCGGACGACGCGGGCAGCACGTGGGCGACGCCCAGGTAGATGAGGCGCGCCTCCTCGTGCCCGCCGATGATGTCGATCGGGAAGCCGAGCGCGGCCTCGGCCCGCGGCAGGAAGTCGCCGGCATTCTTCGCGACGCGGAACGTGTTGGTCGCGACGGCGCGCACGCCGGACGGGTGCAGACCCGACAGCCGCTCCCGGAAACGGGTGAGGCAGGCAAGCGCTTCGCGCCGGGCTTTCGCCGTCAGCATGCCCTTGGCGTCGATGCCGGCACCGATCCGGATGGTTTCGCGCCACGTGTCGAGGCGGAAGATCTGGTCGCCCTCCACGCGGCCGATCTCGAGGCGGAAGCTGTTCGAACCCAGGTCGACGACCGCGAGCGTCGACGGGGACGAGGGCTTCGGCAATCGCGGGCGTGCGCGCGGCATCGGGGCTGGGTACCAACGGCGAAGGGATCGGACAAGCGTAGCAGAATGTCGCGAGCCGGTACCGGTCGCCGCGCTTGCACGGTGGCCGGACGGCGGCCTCGATCGCGGCGGGTTAACGCGCGCAAGCGCGAATGCGGCGTTACCTGCTAACCTCGACGATCATGGCTATCGACTACCTGCAGAAGATCCTGACCGCGAAGGTCTACGACGTCGCCGTCGAGACGCCGCTCGAGTTGGCGCCGACACTATCGCGCCGCCTGCACAACCGCGTGCTCCTGAAGCGCGAGGACCAGCAGCCGGTGTTCTCGTTCAAGCTGCGCGGCGCCTACAACAAGATGGCGCACCTGACGCCGGCCGAACGCGCCAAGGGCGTCATCGCAGCGTCGGCGGGCAACCATGCGCAGGGCGTGGCGCTCGCGGCGCAGCGTCTTCGTTGCCGCGCGACGATCGTGATGCCGGTGACCACGCCGCACATCAAGATCGCCGCCGTCGAGGCGCGCGGCGCCGCCGTGGTGCTCCACGGCGACTCCTATTCGGACGCCTACGCGCATGCGCAGGCGCTGCAGAAGAAGTCCGGCGCGACGTTCGTGCACCCGTACGACGACCCGGACGTCATCGCCGGGCAGGGCACGATCGGCATGGAGATCCTGCGCCAGTACCAGGAGCCGATCGACGCGATCTTCGTCGCCGTCGGCGGGGGCGGGCTCATCTCCGGCATCGCCGCGTACATCAAGCGCGTGCAGCCGTCGATCCGGATCATCGGCGTGCAGCCCGCGGACTCCGACGCGATGACGCGTTCGCTGAAGGCGGGGCGGCGGGTGACGCTGGCGCAGGTCGGTCTGTTCGCCGATGGCGTGGCCGTGAAGCAGGTCGGCCGCGAGACGTTCCGGCTCGCGCGGCAGTACGTCGACGAGATGGTGATCGTCGACACGGACGCCACGTGCGCGGCGATCAAGGACGTGTTCGAGGACACGCGGTCCATCCTGGAGCCGGCGGGCGCGCTGGCGATCGCCGGCATCAAGCGCTGGTGCGAAGCGAATCCCGGCCGCGACCGGACGTTCGTCGCGATCGCGTGCGGCGCCAACATGAACTTCGACCGCCTGCGCTTCGTCGCGGAGCGCGCGGAACTGGGCGAGCAGCGCGAGGCGATCTTCGCCGTCACGATTCCCGAGCGCCCGGGGAGCTTTCGCGAGTTCTGCGCGCTGCTCGGCAACCGCAGTGTCACCGAATTCAACTACCGGTTCGCCGATGCGCGCACCGCGCACCTGTTCGTCGGCGTCGAGGTGGCCGACCGCCGCGCGACCGCGGCGCTGCTCGCGTCGTTCCGGAAGCGGCACATCGAGGCCTACGACCTCACCGACAACGAGATGGCCAAGCTGCACGTCCGCCACCTGGTGGGCGGGCATGCGCCGTCGGCGGAAAACGAGATCCTGTACCGGTTCGAGTTCCCGGAGCGGCCGGGCGCGCTGCTGCGCTTTCTCGACAGCATGAGCGCCGGCTGGAATATCAGCCTTTTCCACTACCGCAACCATGGCGCCGACTACGGGCGCGTACTGGTCGGCATGCAGGTCCCGCCCGCCGAGATGGGCGATTTCCGCCGCTTTCTCGATCGTCTGGGCTACACGTACGTGGACGAGTCCGCCAATCCCGCCTACAGGATGTTTCTCGGCCGTTGACGCGCGCGCCGCGCGCGCCGCCCGGCGGCAAACCCTGCCGCAGCACGGCAGTCCCGCCCGTCGAAATTTGTCGGAGTGTTGCTTTTTTTGTGTTTTCGGCCCGGCGTGCCGATTCCGGCAAGCTTTATGCTCTAGGCAATGTGCTTGGGCCGTGGCAGACTTGAACACGACAAGTGCGGACGCCGTCAGGCGCGTCGCCACTGTTGCCGGTGGGCAGGGAGCATCGATTGGCAGAACAGATCCCGTTGCAGGGCGTGAAGGTGATGGTGATCGACGATTCGAACACGATTCGCCGGAGCGCCGAGATCTTCCTGCTGCAGGCCGGTTGCACGGTGATCCTGGCCGAGGACGGCTTCGACGCGCTGGCCAAGATCACCGATCACCTGCCCGACCTCGTCTTCGTCGACATCATGATGCCGCGGCTGGACGGGTACCAGACGTGCGCGCTCATCAAGAAGAACGTCAAGTTCCAGCGGACGCCGGTGATCATGCTGTCGTCCAAGGATGGCCTGTTCGACCGCGCCCGGGGGCGGATGGTCGGCTCGGACCAGTACCTGACCAAGCCTTTCACGAAGGAAAGCCTGCTCAAGACCGTGGCGGCGCACGTGAACAAGGCGGCGGCGTGATTGCGCGGCACGAAGGTGGTCCGGCGAGCGGCGCGACCCGCAGTTCCGGCGCCTCGGTGTTCCGTGCGCCACGGGGGGCGAACGGGTAGCGGCATCCGGTTGCGGCAACGGCCGGCGCAACGACGCAACGATACGGACGTTCGACGTCCGGGAGACCGCCCGGGACGCAGCGTCGCGGGCGACACTTTGGGGTAGGAAAATGGCAATCCGCAAGATCCTGATCGTCGACGATTCGCCCACCGAGCGGCATGTGCTGAACGACATGCTGACCAAGTCCGGCTTCGAAGTCGTCGCGAGCGACAACGGCGAGGACGCGATCCAGAAGGCCAAGTCGCTCAAGCCGGACCTGATCCTCATGGACGTCGTGATGCCCGGCTTGAACGGCTTCCAGGCGACGCGCGCGATCAGCCGCGATCCGGATACGCGGACGATTCCGATCATCCTGTGCACGTCGAAGAGCCAGGAAACCGACAAGATCTGGGGCATGCGGCAGGGCGCGCGCGATTACATCGTGAAGCCGGTGAACCGCGAAGAGCTGCTCGAAAAGATCGCGGCGATCGGCTAGAGACGGAAAGCAGACCGACGATGGCCCGCGCCGCGAAGCTCGATCTCCGCACGTTCCAGCAGGAACTCGCGTCCCGGCTCGCTTCCAAGACGACGGCCCAGGTCCAGTCGTCGCGGCTCGGCCTCTCGTCGGGCGGCGACCGCTGGCTGATCCGTCTGGGCGACGCGGGTGAAGTCGTGACGGTGCCCGAGATCGTGCCGGTGCCGCTGACGCGGCCGTGGTATCTCGGCATCGCGAACATCCGCGGCAACCTGTACAGCGTGATCGACTTCGCGCGGTTCCTGGGGCGCGACGCGCAGCCCGGAGGCCAGACCCGGCTCGTGCTCTTCGGCGACCGCGCGGCCGGCATGAATGCGGGAATCGTCGTGCACCGCGTGCTGGGCCTGCGCAACCTCACCGAACTCGCGCCGGCGGCGCCGCCGCAGGACGCGCCTGCGTGGTACGCGCAGCGCTGGATGGACGGCGAAGGCGACGCCTGGCAGGAAATCGACCTGGGTGCGCTCGCGCGCGACCCGGCGTTCCTGCAGGTCGGAATCTAGAACAGGCACGCACCGGGACACCCGGTGCGGCATCAGGAGAACGGCGATGGCGCTCAAATTGGGGAAGCTCTTCGGCGGTGACAAGGTCAAGGCAGGCGAACTTGACCTCGACATGCCGACGACGCAGGTGAAGATGGGCCAGGCGCCGGCGTCGTACGACCCGCTCGCGTCCGTGTCGATCATGGAGCAGCTGCGCACCGCCACCGCCAACATGGCGATGCCGAAGAAGCTGCCGCTGATCGGGCACCTGCCCGTGGTCAAGCAGTTCCAGACGCTCGGCATCCTGCTGGTGACGTTCCTCGTGTTCGCCGCGCTGATGGTGTTCCTCGACAACCGGCAGTCCGCGCAGGGCTCGGTGGCCGCGGCCACCGCGACGGAAATGCAGATGCTCTCGCAGCGTCTCGCGCGCGGCAGCGCGCTCGCCGCGCAGGGGCAGGCGAACGCCTTCGCGGCGGTCAAGGACAGCCGCGACCGTTTCAAGAGCGACCTCGATGCGCTGCTGAACGGGGGCACGGTGCGCGGCGTCAGTCTCGACGTCGCGCAGGACGAGGCGGCGGTCAAGCTGCTCAACGACGTGAAGGCGCGCTGGGAGCGCGTCGATGCGGCCTCCGAGCGACTGCTCGCGAACGAGACCAGCCTGACGACGCTGGCCAAGGGCCTCGACGCGCTCAACGTCGGGAACAACTCGCTGCTCGAACTCGCGCAGCAGGCGTCGGCGCAGATCGCGCAGGGTGGCGGCAGCCTGCGCGAGGTCGAATACGCGAGCCAGCTGGCCGTGCTTTCGCAGCGCATGGCCAAGAACGCGAACGCCCTCGCGGCGTCGGACGAGATCGAGGCGGACGTTGCCTTCCTGCTCGGACGCGACGCCGCCGCCTTCCGCGACATTCTCAACGGCTTGCTGCGCGGCAGCGACGCGCTCCGAATCGCCGCCGTCCGCAGCGACGAGGCGCGCGCGACGCTGACCGAATTGCAGAAGCGGTTCGTGGCCTACGAGACGGGCATCAACGCGATCCTCACCAACATGCCGCGGCTGGTGGTCGCGAAGCAGGCGGCGCGCGGCATCAACGTCGAGGCCGAGCCGCTGCTGCAGGACACGACGAAGCTCGCGGAAAGTTACGAGGCGAGTCCGATCCGCAAGTGGACGCTGGGCGTGGCGATCATGTTCGCGCTGCTGGCGCTGCTGATGCTGGTGCTGCTGGGCAAGGTGTTCCTGGACGACGCCCGCATCCGCGCGCTGGAAAGCGAAGGCGAGAACAAGCGGAACCAGGAAGCCATTCTGCGGCTGCTCAACGAGATGGGAAACCTGGCCGACGGCGACCTCACCGTGCAGGCTTCGGTGACCGAGGACGTGACGGGTGCGATCGCCGACTCCATCAATTTCACCATCGAGGAGCTGCGCACGCTGGTGCGCGGGATCAACTCCGCGACCGACCAGGTGACGAAGGCGACGCAGGAGACGCAGGCGATCTCGAACCGCCTGTACGAGGCGTCGCAGCGGCAGAACCGCGAGATCCAGCAGGCGTCCGCCTCCGTGCTGCAGATGGCGCAGTCGATCAACGAGGTGTCGCAGACCGCGACGCAGTCGGCGCGCGTCGCGCAGCAGTCGCTGGCGGCCGCCGAAAAGGGCGGCGTCGTCGTGCAGAACCAGATCGCGGGCATGAACGAAATCCGCTCGCAGATCCAGGATACGTCGAAGCGGATCAAGCGCCTCGGCGAATCGTCGATGGAGATCGGCGAGATCGTCGAGCTCATCTCGGACATCACGGAGCAGACGAACGTGCTGGCGTTGAACGCCGCGATCCAGGCGGCGTCCGCCGGCGAGGCGGGTCGCGGCTTCACGGTGGTGGCGGAGGAAGTGCAGCGGCTGGCCGAACGCTCCGGCGAGGCGACCAAGCAGATCGAGGCGATCGTGAAGACCATTCAGGCGGACACCCAGGACGCCGTGGCCGCCATGGAGAAGTCGACGGTCGGCGTGGTCGAAGGGACGAAGCTCTCCGACGCCGCCGGGCAGGCGTTGACCGAGATCCAGAAGGTGTCGCGCGATCTCGCGGACCTGATCTCGCGGATCTCGGCGCAGACGCAGATGCAGTCGACGTCGGTCACCGACGTGACGCGCGGCATGCAGGGCATCCTGAAGATCACCGAGGAAACGACCGAGGGCACGAAGCAGACGAACGTGTCCATCGGACAGTTGACGAAGCTGGCCGCGGAACTGCGCTCGTCCGTTGCAGGCTTCAAAGTTTGACCGAAGCAAAAGGCGTGCGGCGGCCGATGCAAAAGGCGTCCGTAGTTGCGGTGGGAAACGTGGCGGCAGCGTTGCGCCTTTTGCATCGGAAGCGAAGTTAGGCGGGACCCTTGGGAGCGGCCCGGCGGCTCCCGCTTGAAAAAGCCAGGAAAAATCGAGCGTCTTGCGGGCACCCTGCCTTGTCGGGCGCGAAAGTTGCTGATGGACGGCCATGGCTAGCGAACCCACTCCCGAATTCGATCTCGGTCCCCTCTCCTGGGTGCAGGGCGAGATCGACCAGGCGCTGACGCGCGGACTCGACGCGCTCGCGCTGTTCCGCGCCAATCCCGAAGACGCGACGACGCTGAAGCACGCGCGTTCGCACGTCCACCAGGCGGCGGGCGCGATCCAGATGGTGGGGCTCGACGCCGTCGTCGCGTTCACCGACGAACTGGAACGGCAGCTCTCGCGGCTCGAGGACTTGCCGCCGGACCAGGCCGCCGCCGGCTGCGAGGTGATCGACCGCAGTTGCCGCAAGCTCCGGATCTTCCTCGACGAGCTCGTCAACGGCGCGCCGCCGGTACCGCTCAAGCTCTATCCCGAATACGAGGCGATGCAGGCCGCGCGCGGCGTGAAGGCCGCCGCCCCGACCGATCTCTTCTATCCCGACCTTTCCCCGCGTGCGCCGCGCATTTCGCCGCGCGAAGCGCTGCCGGGCAACCGCATCCCGTCCTACCTCGTCAAGCAGCGCCGTCTCTATCAGCGCGGATTGCTGAGCTGGCTGCGCGGCGACGAAGCCGGTGCAGCCACGATGCGCGACGCGATCACCGCGATCGAGGACGTCACGACGCAAAGCGGGTTGCGCGCATTCTGGTGGACGGTCGGCGGCATGTTCGAGGGCCTGGTCGAGAGCGGGCTCGACGCCGGCTTCGGCGTGAAGCAGCTCGCCGCCCGCATCGACCTGCAGATCCGCCGCGTGTCCGAGGGCAGCGCCAAGGTCGCGGACCGCCTGCGGCGCGAAGTGCTCTATTTCGTCGCGATTTCCGCGCCGGTCGGCCCGCAGGTGCAGGCCGTGCAGCGCACGTTCAAGCTGTCGGGTCTCATCCCGTCCGCCGAGGTGCTCTCCGCCGACGTCGTGCGGCTGCAGCCGTTGCTGCGCGAAGCGCGCGAACAGCTGGCGGGCGCGAAGGACTCGTGGCTCAAGGCCGCGTCCGGGCGCGCCGAGAACCTGCCGAAGCTGAAGCAGACGCTGGCGTCCGTGCATGCGAAGGCCGCCGAGATCCACAACGGCGCGCTGATGAAGCTGACGGCGGCGCTGGTCGAGCGGCTCGACAAGATGCCCGCGACCGAGGTGTCGGAGCCGGTCGCGATGGAGTACGCGACGGCGTTGCTGCTGGCCGAGTCGGCGTTCGATAACTACTCGAACCTGTCCGGCGACTTCCCGAACCAGGTCGACGCGATGCTCGCGCGCCTCGACGCCGCGAGGGCTGGCCGTCCGTCCGCCGGCGGCGGCGTGCCGATGCTCGACGAGATGAGCAAGCGCGCGCAGGAGCGCGTGCTGCTGGCGCAGGTCGGGCGGGAAATCCAGGCCAACCTGCGGCACATGGAGCAGGTGCTCGACGCATTCTTCCGCGACAACAGCAAGCGCGCCGAACTCGCGGCGCTGGCCAAGGACAGCGCGCAGATCCGCGGCGCGCTGCGCATCCTGGGCCTCGATGACGCGGACCGGCTGCTGGGCCTGTGCGAAGAGCAGATCGCCACCTACGCGAACCCCGAGACCGAGGTCAGCAACGAGGACCTCGAGCTCCTCGCCGAATCGCTGTCCGGACTGGGCTTCTACATCGAAGCGGTCGAACAGCAGCGGCCCGAGCGCGACCGCCTGATCGCACCGCTCATCGCGCGCCGGCTGGGCGAGGCGCCCGCGCCGGCCGCCGCGGCGCCCGACTCGGTCGAGGCCGCGGTCGCCGAACTGCGCGCGGCGCTGCCGCAGCTCGTCGACGAACTGCACCGCGCGCCGAGCGACGCGGGCGCGCGCGAAGGACTGAAGCAGAAGCTCGTCCATCTGCGCGACGATGCGGAATTGATCGGCGACGCGGACCTGGTGAAGCAGGTCGAGTCGATCGTGGGCGAACTGGAGGCGGGCGATGCCGCGCGCCTGGCGGCCGCCGTCGACGCGATCGCGGACACGTCCGCGCCCGCCCCGGAAATTTCGGAGGAAACGCAACGCCTGCTCGACACCGACGCGGGTGATCTCGACCGCGAGCTCCTCGACATCTACCTGCTGGAGGCGGCGGAAGTACTGGACGGCGTGTCCGAACAGCAGCGCGTGCTCACCGGCAACCCCGGCGACCGCGAGGCGCTCGCCACGGTGCGGCGCGGATTCCATACGCTGAAGGGCAGCGGCCGCATGGTCGGGCTCACGCAGCTCGGGGAATACGGGTTCGAGGTCGAGCACATCATGAATCGCCTGCTCGAGGAAGAGCGGCCCGTGACCGGCGCGGTGCTCGCGCTGATCGGCACCGCGGAATCGAGCTTCCGCGGCTGGATCGACGCGCTGACGCGCGATGGCCGCGTGATGGCCGATCCGCGCGCGCTGCACGCCGCGATCGCGGCCGTCGAACGCGAGCTGCCGCAGGCCGCGCAACATGCCGTGGCGGCACCCACGATGCCTGCGCCGCCCTCGAACGTCATCGAACTCACGCGCGTCGCGGCACCCGCGCGCGAGGCCGCCGTGCCGACCCCGCCGCGCGGCCCCCCCCCGTGTCGTCGACCGCATTGCCCACGCTGGAACTCATCGAGCTCCCGGAGTTGGGCTTCGGTGGCGACGGCGAGGGACCCGCCGTATCCGCGGACGCGACCGTCTCCGAGACGATCGAGGTGATCGACCTGCCGGTGGTCGAGCCTTCGTCGGGCCCGGTGCTGAAGCTCGTCGACGACGAACCCGAGGAGGCGATCGCCGAGATCGAGATTGCCCCATTGCCGGACGAGATCGCGCCGGTGGCGGACGCGTCGGCGTCCGCGGAACCGGTGCCCGCCGCATCGGCGCCAACCGTCGCGCCGGCGGCACCGTCCGCGCCGGAGACGGACCCCGGGCTCGCGATCGAATCGGACGAAATCACGATCGGCGGCGTCACGCTCTCGCGATCGCTGTGGACGATCCTGTGCGACGAGGCGGAACAGCACATCGCCACCCTCGACAACGAACTCGCGATCCTGCAGTTCGACCCGCGCGCCGTGCCGCGCAGCAGCATGGTGCGCGCGAGCCACACGCTCTGCGGCATCCATCGCACGGGCGGATTCCCGGTGGTCGCCACGACCGCGAAGGCGCTCGAGCAGACGCTGATCGCGCTCGAACAGAAAGGCGCTCCGCTGCCCGGCGCCGCGCAGCCGATACTGGCGCGCGCCGTCGCGGGTCTCGCGCAACTCGTCGCGCGCATCCGGGCGCAGGCGGCCTTCACGGCGGGCGACACCTCGGAAGCGACGGACATCCAGCGCGAACTCGACCTGTTGCGGCAGGACGCCGCGATCGAGGCCGGTGACGCCGAAGGCGCGGCTGCGCTCGTCGCGCAGCGCGAGGAGGACGCGGCGGCCGCGATGCTCGCCGCGGCGGCGCTCGAAGCCGCGCCCACGGAAGTGGACATCGCGCCGCTGCCCGACCTCGCCGCAGCCTTCACACCCGACGCGCCAACGCTGCCCGAGATTCGCGCCGGGTTCCGGAACCCGCCGCGGTTGCCTACGACGAGGGCGTGCTGGCCGACGCCTTCGGCCTCGCGCCCCCGCGCCGGTCGCCGCGGTCGTCGAAATTCCGACGCCGCCGCCCCGGCAGTTCGAGGGCGACGACATCCCATTGCCGGTCCAGCGTCCGGACCCGCTCGCCGAAATCCGCGACGACGTCGACGGCACCGTCCTTCCCATCTTTCTCGACGAGGCGGCGGAACTCTTTCCACAGGCCGGCGAGCAGGTGCGCGGCTGGCGCCGCAATCCCGCCGACGGCGACATCGTCCGGCAGTTGCGCCGCACGCTGCACACGTTCAAGGGCAGCGCGCGGATGGCGGGCGCGATGCGCCTGGGCGAACTGGCGCACCTGATGGAGTCGCGCCTGCTCGATGGCGACACGCCGGTCGCGGCATCGCCCGAACTCTTCGATGCGCTCGACGAGGACCTGGACGACATCGCCTTCGTGCTCGAAGCGCTGCGCCGCGGCGAGACCGACGTCGCGCTGCCGTGGGTCCCCGCGCCTGCCGCGGAGGCGCCGGGCGCACTCGCCGTGTCCGCGCCGCCCGAACCTCCGACCACGCCGTCGCCCATCGTGGTCGTGGCCCCGCCCGACGTGCCGCCGATGAGCGCGTCGCCGGCATGGCCGAACGTCCGGTACTCGTTCCCGTGGCGGCCCCGGCGACACCCTCGCCGGCCGCCCCGACGATTCCGCCCGGATCGCTGGCCGTGGCCGCGGCGGTTCCGGCCGCGCCCGCGCGGGCCGAACCCACGCCCGAGCTCGAGACCGGTGCCCGTGCGCAATTGCGCGTGCGCGCCGACATCATCGACCGGCTGGTCAACGAGGCCGGCGAAGTGGCGATCGCCCGCGCCCGCGTCGAAGGCGAACTGCGGTCGCTCAAGGCCAACCTCCTCGAACTGACGAGCAGCGTGATCCGCCTGCGTTCGCAGATGCGCGAGATCGAGATCCAGGCCGAGTCGCAGATCCAGTCGCAGATGCACCTGCAGGAGCAGCAGGCCGGCGACTTCGATCCGCTCGAGTTCGACCGCTACACGCGCTTCCAGGAGTTGACGCGCTCGCTGGCCGAGGGCATCAACGACGTGTCGACCGTGCAGCAGTCGCTGCTGAAGAACCTGGACGACGCCGACGCGGCGCTGCTCGCGCAGGCGCGGCTGTCGCGCGAAGTGCAGCAGCACCTGTTCTCGATCCGCACGGTGCCGTTCGGCAGCCTGTCCGAGCGGCTCTACCGCATCCTGCGCGGCACCGCGAAGGAGCTCGACAAGCGCGCGAACCTCGAGATCCAGGGCGCGCAGGTCGAACTCGACCGCTCGGTGCTGGAAAAGCTGGTCGGCCCGCTCGAGCATCTTCTGCGCAACGCGCTCGACCACGGCGTCGAATCGCGCGAGGTCCGCCGCAACGCGGGCAAGTCCGAGACCGGCGAGATCGTGCTGACGGTGCGCCAGGTCGGCAACGAGGTCGTGATCGAGCTCTCCGACGACGGCGCCGGCATCGACCTCGGCCGGATCCGCGAACGCGCGGTGGCGCTGGGCTTCGTCCCGGCGGATGCCGCGCCGACCGATGCGCAACTCGTCGAGTGCCTGTTCCTGCCGGGATTCACGACGGCGACCCGGGTCACGCAGATTTCCGGACGCGGCATCGGCATGGACGTCGTGCGCAGCGAGATCGCCGCGCTGGGCGGCCGCGTCGAGGTCGACACGACGCTCGGCAAGGGCACGCGGTTCGTGCTGACGATGCCGTTGACGCTGGCCGTCGCGCAGGCGGTGCTGGTGCGCGCCGGCGGACGGCTGTGGGCACTGCCCGCGCCGATGGTCGAGCAGGTGCAGCAGGTCAAGTCGCAGGCGCTGCTCGACATCTACATCAAGCGCAAGGTCGAGTGGCAGGGCCGCACCTACCCGTTCCATTACCTGCCGCGACTGCTGGGCGATACGACGCACGATCCCGAGACGCGGCGCTACAACTCGGTGCTGCTGCTGCGCAGCGGCCAGAGCCACGCCGCGATCCACGTCGACGACATGGTCGGCAACCAGGAAGTCGTGGTCAAGAACATCGGGCCGCAGCTGGCGCGCGTCTCCGGCATTTCCGGCGCGACGGTGCTGGGCACCGGCGAGATCGTCCTCATCATCAATCCGGTGCAGCTCGCCGGACGCGCCGATCTGCCGCAGTTCGATGCGACGAGCGACGAACGCGCGGTCGGCGACCGGCCGCGCGCGCACGTCGAACCGGTGCGCACGCTGCCCGTCGTGATGATCGTCGACGACTCGCTCACCGTGCGCAAGATCACGAGCCGCCTGCTGGTGCGCGAAGGCTTCGCGATATCCACGGCGAAGGACGGCGTCGACGCGTTGCAGCTCCTGACCGAGCAGGTGCCCGACGTGATCCTGCTCGACATCGAGATGCCGCGCATGGACGGCTTCGAGTTCGCGAAGACGATCAAGGGCGATCCCAAGTACGCGAACATCCCGATCGTCATGATCACGTCGCGAACCGCGGAAAAGCATCGCAACCGCGCCGCCGAACTCGGCGTGGACCTCTACCTCGGCAAGCCCTACCAGGAAGAGGAACTCCTGCGGCACCTGCGCGAGATCACCGGCGTCGGCGCGGTCGGATAGCCGGCTCGCGCAGCGTGGGGCGCGCGCCGCGGGCCGCCGGCGGCCCCTCCGGCATCGCGCGCTCCGGGCCGCCTTCGCGCTGCGCACTGCGGCGCATTGGGCATAGAGGCCCTTGGGACGGCCCGGCGGGCGGATCGGACGACCTTCGTGCTGCGCACTGCGGTGTTCGTCCCGGGGACGGCGCGCCCGGGCGATGGCCCGCGGTTGCGGCTTGGCCGTCCGGACCGGCCCGCTTCGCCGTTCGACCCTGCGCAGCGTCCGCCGGCCGACCCGCGTCGCGCGTCCCCGGCCTTGCCGCGCCGCCGGTGTCCAGCCACGTTCGGGGCCTCGGGGTTTTGCGGCGCAGCAAGGTTCGGTCACGCGAAATAGGCTAAATTCCTTCTGAAACCCACAAGGAGGAACGATGGCGAACTACGCCACGGAACACATCCGCACGCTGGCCCTGGTCGGGCATGGCGCGTCGGGCAAGACCACGCTCGCCGAGGCGCTTCTGGTCAAGGCGGGCGCGCTGCAGGTCGCCGGCAGTGTCGAGCGCGGCACGACGGTCGCCGACTTCGACCCGCTGGAGAAGCAGTACCAGCACTCGCTGCGCTCCTCGCTGCTGCATTGCGAGACCAACGGCACGCGCATCCACATGATCGACACGCCGGGCTTTCCCGATTTCATCGGGCAGTCGATCGGCGCGCTCGACGCGGTCGAGACCGCGGCCGTGGTCGTCAACGCGCAGGCCGGCGTCGAGATGATCACGTCGCGCATGATGGACTGGGCCGGCAAGCGCCGCCTGTGCCGCCTCGTCATCGTCAACAAGATCGACGGCGACAACGTCGACCTGCCGGCGGTGCTCGCCTCGATCCAGTCGGCGTTCGGCAAGGAATGCCTGCCGATCAACCTGCCCGCCGATGGCGGCAAGCGCGTCGTCGACTGCTTCTTCAATCCCGCCGGCGATTCCGATTTCTCGTCGGTCGCGGACGCGCACCGCGCGCTCGTCGACCAGGTCGTCGAGGTCGACGAAGAGCTGATGGCGCTCTACCTCGAGCAGGGCGAGATCGAACCCGACCAGCTGCACGCGCCGTTCGAGAAGGCGCTGCGCGAAGGTCACCTGATTCCCGTGTGCTTCGTGTCCGCGCGCACGGGCGCGGGCCTCGCCGAGCTGCTGCAGATCTTCGACAAGCTGCTGCCCAATCCCACCGAAGGCAACCCGCCGCTCTTCACCAAGGGCGAGGGCGACGCCGCGGTCGAGGCGCCGTCGGTGCCCGATCCGGCGCAGCATGTGCTCGCGCACGTGTTCAAGGTCGTGATGGACCCGTTCGTCGGCAAGCTCGGCATCTTCCGCGTGCACCAGGGGACGGTCACGCGCGACACGCAGCTCTACGTCGGGGAAGGCCGCAAGCCGTTCAAGGTCGGTCACCTCTTCATGCTGCAGGGGGGCAAGAACGTCGAGATCGACCGCGCGGTTCCCGGCGACCTGGCCGCGGTCGCGAAGGTCGAGGAGATCGAGTTCGACAGCGTGCTGCACGACTCGCACGACGAGGACCACATCCACATGGCGCCGCTCGAATTCCCGATGCCGATGCACGGCGTCGCGATCGAGCCCAAGCGCCGCGGCGACGAGGGTCGCATCTCCGACGTGCTGCACCGGATGATCGCCGAGGATCCGACGCTGAAGCTCGAGCAGACGAACCTGAACGAGACCGTGCTGTGGGGGCTGGGCGACCTGCACCTGCGTTCCGTGCTCGAGCGGATGGCCACGCAGTTCAAGCTCGAGGTGACGACGCGTCCGCCGCGCATCCCGTATCGCGAGACGGTGACCGCCGCCGCCGAAGGGCACAGCCGCCACAAGAAGCAGACGGGCGGCGCCGGCCAGTTCGGCGAGGTCTATCTCAAGATCGAGCCATTGCCGCGCGGCGCGGGCTTCGAGTTCGTGAACACCGTGAAGGGCGGCGCGATTCCGACGTCGCTGATTCCGGCCGTGCAGAAGGGCATCGAATCGGTGCTGGCCGCCGGACCGCTCGCGGGCTTCCCGCTGCAGGACGTTCGCGTCAACGTCTACGACGGCAAGTACCATCCGGTCGACTCGAAGGAAGTGGCGTTCGTGTCGGCGGGCCGCAAGGCGTTCCTCGACGCGATCTCGAAGAGCAAGCCGATCGTGCTCGAACCCATCGTGGGCCTCGAGGTCAACTGCCCGGCGGAAAACATGGGCGACGTCACCGGCGATCTCTCGTCGCGGCGCGGCCATGTCACCGGCACGAAGACGATGCAGGCCGGTGTGCTGGCGGTGACCGGCCATGCGCCGCTGGTGGAACTCGACGGCTACGCCGCGCGCCTGAAATCGATGACGGGCGGGCAGGGCGCGTGGTCGATGGAGCTCTCGCACTACGAGCAGGCGCCGCCGATGCTGCAGCAGCAGCTCGCGGCCGAGCACGAGAAGCATCGGCATCACGAGGAAGAGTAGAACGTGCGCAAATCGCGCGGCGGGCTGCTATGCAGCCGCTTGCGCGATTTGCGCCCGAAAGGCAGTCAGCGCGACAAGCTTGGGGCGGCCGGCGCTCTCTCGCGCGAGAAACTGCACGAGGCGCGCCGATCATGAGCGCGCTGCGCGCGCGGTTCGGTAGCGCGCGAGCGTCCGAAATCGCTCCGCGCTTCGCGCTGCGCGATTTCCGGCCGACGGCAGTCGGCGCGACAAGCTTGGGGCGGCCCGGCGCTTCTCGCGCGGAAACTGCACGAGGCGCGCCGATCATGAGCGCGCTGCGCGCGCAGTTCGGTAGCGCGCGTATGCGGATTGACTGCCCCTGTCGGCGATTGCGCCGTGCGAGAGAGCGCGCGCCGGCGCGCAGTTCTTTTCGAGCCTCCCCATCACGCCTCCCTCTCCCCGCGACGCGGGGAGAGGGTTGGGGTGAGGGGCTGCCGGGCATTCTCGAGCGATCCGCATCCTCACTTCACCACCCGCAAGCGCGGCGGCTCCCGCCACTCGAATTTTTCCGCCGGCCACCATTTGTCCAGCAGCGGCACCAGCGGCGTGCACAGGAACAGCGCCCATACGAGGGCGTTCGGCTTGAACAGCGCGAACTGCCACAGGAACGCGGCGATCGCGACGACGATCGCGTAGGCGACGCGTGCGCCCCGGCGGTTCGGGATGGTCATCGGGTCCGAGATCATGAAGAACGCGAACAGCAGCAGCCCGCCGTTGGCGAGCTGGTGCACGAAGATCGCCCACGGCTGGCCGAGCGCGCTCGACGCGCAGCGCGATCAGTCCGAGGTAGGCCGCGAGGAACGTCCATGCGATGTCCGCGCGGCGCGCGCGTTGCGTGACCATGCCGCCCAGCGCAACGAACCAGGCCGCGAGCGCCACGTCCTGCCCCCACTGGCCGGCGGACACCCAGGTGCCGGGCAGCAGGCAGATGGCGAGGATCACGCCGAGGTTCGCCGGGTTGAACACGTGCTTGCCATGCACGCGCAGCACGAACTTGGCGGAGATCGCGAGCATCGCGGCGAGCGGATGCGCCCACAGCGTGTCGGAGCGCAGCAGGATCGACAGGCCGAAGCACGTGATCAGTGCCGAGAGCACGCCGCGGTGCTCGATGCGCAGCGCGTGGATCCACGCAAGCTGCGTCGCGATCCCGGCCGCGAACGCGAGCGCCATCTGCTGCGGCAGCAGCGCGAAGTCCCGGGCCAGCGCGCCGATCGACAGCAGCGTCGCCAGGAACAGGACCTGCAGCAGCCGCGCATCGCGCAGCAGCGGGTGCCGCGCCACGGCATGCGACCACGCGTCGCGGACGCGTGCCAACCGGTAGCTCGTGGTCACTTCCACAGCGACTCCCACCAGCGCGAGGCCGGCTTCCCGGGCAGCGCCATGCGTGCGCGCACGTCGCTCAGGCTCGCGCCCGTCAGCGAGGCAAGCGTCTGCGCCTCGCGCTCGCGCCGGGCGTCGACTTCCGCGAAGTAGGGCTTCGCGGCCTCGCAGGCGTCGGCCGTGCCGGCCCAGGGATGGCGCAGCACATAGCGCGCCTGGAAGTTCCCACGGTCCTGCGTCTCCTGGAACGCGAGGTCCTCCGGCAGCGAGGCCGGCGTGTAGCGCAGGTGCAGTCGCGTGAGCAGCACGGGCTGGCCGCCGCCGCGCGAGGGGCCGTCGTTCGCCCACCAGACGCCGGCCGAACGCAGCTCGGCGGGCGTCAGCGGGTCCGCCGCGCAGGGATCGCACCCGCTCATGTCCCAGAAGTACTCGGTGAACAGCGCGCGATGATCCTCGCGCGCGGCCTGGGCGGAGAAGAGCGCCTGGTAGGTGCGCCCGAATTCGCCGCGGACGTAGAGCGGCAGCTCGACGTTCGCCGGCACCTTGAGCGTCCGGTAGTTCGTCGCCTCGACGCGGCCATTCGCGGTCAGCACGTACAGCACGAGGTCCTGCGGCCCCTTCGCGTTGAGCATGCCGAGCCGGATCGGCAGCATGAAGCGCTCCGATTCGAAGGCGAACTGCAGCGGACGCAGGTTCGCCACGCCGGTGCGCGCCTGCTCCTCCAGGTTCACCTTCGCGACGAAGAACTTCATCTGCTGGCGGATGTAGGGTTGCAGCGCAGCCGCCGCGCCGCGTGGAATCCGGTAGCCGTTCTCGCGCAGCCAGGTCTCGAGGCCGTCGGACTGCTGCGCGGAGAGGATCACGATGTCGTACTCGCCCACCGTGTACGCGGCTTCGACGGCGACCCCCAGCGCCTTGTCGCGCCGGTTCTCCTGGGACACCATCGCCGACGCGGGCGCCGGCCGCGCGAGCCGGTCCTTCATCGGGTAGACGCGGCACGGGTCGGGATCGAAATACTCGGCCAGGCGCGGCGCGCTGTATGCGTCGATGCGCTCGAACAGCGCGCGCTCGCCGATGCGGATCTGGCTGCGTTCGAGGACGGTCGGGACCGGCACCACCAGCGCGAACTCCTTGAGCGGTCCGCGGTAGTCGTTGGCCATGCTGATGACGGTGCGATTGTCCCGGCGCACCATGATCACCTGCGACGCCTCGTTGTAGAGGCTGGCGTCGGCACGGCCGACGTAGAACCCGCAGAAGGCCTGCGCGGGTGCGGCTGCCAGCGCGACGAACAGCGCGAGGACGATCGCGACGGCAAGCCACGCGGTGACGCGTGCGGCGAACGGGGTCATGGAGGTCTCCTGTTGGATGACGCTCCGGTGAACGGCCGCCACGCGCGAACGGGGTTAACCTCGGCGCCGCGTAGCCGGCGCTGCCAGGTAATGCGCCTGCGGAAGCCTGCTATCGCGCTTTGCGGAAATGCCGGACCAACACTCCGTCGTTCCCGCGCAGGCGGGAACCCGGTGTCGTACTTGCAAAGTCACTGGGTTCCCGCCTGCGCGGGAACGACGGAGCTTTGCGAGCGCTGCGACTTGTCTCGGAATGTGTCAGTGGTTGCGCTTGAACAGCGCGAGCGCGGCGGCCCGCGCGTCTGCGTGGTCGACGACCGGCGCCGGGTAGTCGCGGCCGACCACGACGCCCTTCGCCTGCTGCAGCGCGGGCGGAACCTGCCAGGGCGCGTGGATTTCCGTCGCGTCGAGCGCGGCGAGTTCGGGCACGTACCGACGGATGAACCGGCCGTCCGCGTCGAAGCGCTCGGACTGCGTGACCGGATTGAAGATCCGGAAGTACGGCTGCGCGTCGCAGCCGGTGGAGGCCGCCCACTGCCAGCCGCCGTTGTTCGATGCGAGGTCGAAGTCGATGAGCTTGTCGGCGAAGTACCGTTCGCCCTGCCGCCAGTCGACGAGGAGGTCCTTGACCAGGAACGATGCGGCGATCATCCGCAGCCGGTTGTGCATGTAGCCGGTCGCGTTCAGCTGCCGCATCGCGGCGTCGACGATCGGGTAGCCGGTCATGCCGCGGCACCACGCGTCGAACCGGACCGGATCGTTCGGGAACGGAAGGTCCGCGTAGTCGCGCTTGAAGCTCGTGTGGACGACGTGCGGGTGATGCCACAGGATCTGCGCGTAGAAGTCGCGCCAGATGAGCTCGGACAGCCACGTGGCGGCGCCTTCGCCGTCGGGTTCGAGCGCGCGCGCGTGCGCGAACGCCGCGAGCTCGCGGATCGACACGGTGCCGAAGCGCAGATGCACGGACAGGTACGACGGTCCCTTGACGGACGGGAAGTTGCGCGTGTCCGGTAGGCGTCGATGCGCGTGCGGAAGTCCTCGAACAGCGCGGCACCGCCCGCCATGCCCGGGACGACGCCGAGCGCCCGCAGATTCGTCGGCGCGAACCCCAGCGCCGGGAGCGTCGGCACGTCGCCGGCGCCGGGTGCCGCCACCAGGGCCGCCGCATGGCGATCCACCGGATAGGACTTCAGGTGAAACGGCGTGAGCGTACGCAGCCACGCGTTCTTGTACGGCGTGAACACCGAGAACGGCTTACCGGTCTGCGCGACCACTTCGTCGCGCTCGAAGATCACGTGGTCCTTGCTGGTGTGAAACGCAATGCCGCGATCGGCCAGGTCCTGCGCGACGGCCGCGTCGCGGTCGCGTGCAGCGGGCTCGTAGTCGTGGTTCGCGTAGACCGCCGCGACGCCGAGTTCGGCGGCGACCCGCCCGACGACGTCGCGTGCCACGCCGTGCCGCACGAGCAAGCCCGCCGCCGCGCGCAGCAAGCGCCGCGTGCAGTTCGAGCACGCTCTCGCGGATGAACTCGACGCGCCGGTCGAGCGGGTCCGGCAGCACGTCGAGGATCTCGCGGTCGAACACGAACAGGCAAACCACGGCGCGCGCGTCGCGCAGCGCGTGATACAGCGCAGCGTGGTCGAAGTCGCGGAGGTCGCGGCGGAACCAGACGAGCGCTCGTTCGTACCGGGGGTCGGGGCGGGTCATCGAGCGGTCCGGTGGAGTGCGCGGAATGGGATGCGAATCGGGTCGGCGCGGGGCGCGGAAGCGACGGCAACCGGTCGCCCCCGCGGGCCGCCGCCAGCGAACGTCCGTCCGGCGACGCGCGGCGTATCGTCGCTGTTCATTGTGGCGTACCCCCCAACCGATTACAATTCGACGAAATGGGCGGCACAGTCAATCTCACCCATCACTTCCTGATCGCCATGCCCGCGATGGTGGATCCGCATTTCGCCCATACGCTGACGTATGTCTGCGAACACAACGAGGACGGCGCGCTCGGCATCGTCGTCAACAAGCCGATCGACATGACGCTCTCCGCACTGTTCGAGCAGATCGACGTTCCGCTGGCCGATGCGGTGCTGCGCACGTCACCGGTCCACTACGGCGGCCCCGTGCAGGTCGATCGCGGCTTCGTGCTGCATCGCCCGCTCGGCAACTGGCAGTCCACGCTCGCGATCAGCGACGACATGGGCCTCACGACGTCGAAGGACGTGCTGGAGGCCGTGGGCCGCGGCGACGGGCCGAAGGACGTGTTCGTTTCGTTGGGCTATGCCGGATGGTCGGCGGGCCAGCTGGAACAGGAGCTCGCGCAGAACGCGTGGCTCACCGTCGAAGCGGACGCCGACCTGCTGTTCGGGGTGCCGGCTGACCGCCGGCTGCCCGCCGCGATGCGGCGCCTCGGCATCGATTTTTCCCGGCTGTCCGAGGACGTCGGGCACGCGTGACGCGTGGCCGCGCCCGCTTCCCCCGCCATCGTGCTTGCGTTCGATTTCGGTACGCGCAGGATCGGTGTGGCCGTCGGCAACACGCTCACGCGCACGGCGCAGCCCCTGGTGACGGTGGCCGCGGAGCCGCACGGCGCGCGGATGGATGCGATCGGGGAGATCATCGCCGAGTGGCAGCCGCAGCGGCTGGTCGTCGGCATTCCGGTGCACGCCGACGGCACGCCGCACGCGATGACCGGCCACGCCGAGCGGTTCGCGCGCGATCTCGAGTCGGCGTACCGGCTGCCGGTCGCGCGGGCGGACGAGCGGTTTACCACGCTTGCCGCGGGGCAGGACCTGGAAGATCGCGGCCAGCGCGGCGCGTCGGCGCGCGCGGTGCGCGACCAGGTGGCCGCGCAGTTGATCCTCAACGCCTGGTTCCATGAGCACGGCGACGATGCTGCCTGACGCCGAAGCCACGCTCGTCGCGCTGGCCGAGCGCATGCGCGGCGCCGTCGCGCACGATGCCGCGTTCGTGGGCATCTACTCGGGCGGCGCGTGGCTCGCCGAACGCCTGCCCGCGCTCGTGCCCGGCAACCACCCGGTCGGATACATCGACGTGTCGTACTACCGGGACGACTACGCGCGCACGGGACTGAAGTCGGGGACCAAGCGCACCGACCTCCCGTTCGACGTGGACGGGGCGACCATCGTCCTCGTCGACGACGTGCTCTTCACCGGCCGCAGCGTTCGCGCGGCGGTGAACGAGCTCTTCGACTTCGGCCGCCCGGCGCGCATCGAGCTTGCCGTGCTCGTCGACCGCGGCGGTCGCGAGCTGCCGATCGAGCCCACCTATTGCGGCGCGCGCCTCACCGTGGCGCGCGACCTCTCGGTCGTGCTGTCGCGCACCGGCGAGACGCTGCGTCTCGACGTCGAACAGCAGGCGACGTGACCGCCATGCGCAACCCGCAGCTCAACGCCAACGGCGAACTCACGCACCTGCTCACGCTGGAAGGGCTCCCGCCCGACGTCATCCGCGGCATCCTGGACGCGGCGACGCCGTTCGTGTCGATCGCCGAGCGCGAGGTGAAGAAGGTCCCGCTGCTGCGCGGCAAGGCGGTGTTCAACCTTTTCTTCGAGAACTCGACGCGCACGCGGACGACGTTCGAGATCGCGGCCAAGCGCCTGTCCGCCGACGTCATCAACCTCAACATCGGGGCGTCGTCGACGAGCAAGGGCGAGACGCTGCTCGACACGGTCGACAACCTGGTGGCGATGGATGCCGACATCTTCGTCGTCCGGCACTCGCAGTCGGGTGCACCGCACCTCATCGCGTCGCACCTCAACGCGCACGGGCGCAGCCACGTGCACGTCGTGAACGCCGGCGACGGCCGGCATGCGCATCCGACGCAGGGACTGCTCGATCTCTACACGATCCGGCACTACAAGCGCGAGTTCCACAACCTGACGGTGGCCATCGTCGGCGACGTGCTGCACTCGCGCGTCGCCCGCTCGCTGATACACGGCCTGACGACGCTCGGCACACCCGAGGTCCGCGTGATCGGACCGAAGACGCTGCTGCCCACGCACGTGCAGGCGCTGGGCGTGCGTGCGTTCGACGACATGCGCGCGGGCTTGGCCGGCTGTGACGTGGTGGTGATGCTGCGGCTGCAGAACGAACGGATGAAGGGCGCGCTGCTGCCGTCGGCGGGCGAGTTCTTCAAGCACTACGGACTGACGCCGGACAAGCTCGCGCTGGCCAAGCCGGACGTGATCGTCATGCATCCGGGACCGATGAACCGCGGCGTGGAGATCGACTCCGCAGTGGCCGACGGCGAGCGATCGGTGATCCTGCCACAGGTCACGTTCGGCATCGCCGTCCGGATGGCGGTGATGAGCATCATCGCCGGCAATTGAGCGACGGGAAGGTGCGATGAAGATCGAAATCGCCGGAGGCCGCGTGATCGACCCGGGCGCCGGGACGGATCGCGCGGCGTCCGTGTATGTCGCCGCCGGGAAAATCGCGGCGATCGGCGCCGCGCCCGACGGCTGGCACCCGAACCGTGTCGTCGACGCACGGGGGCTGGTGGTGGCACCCGGACTGGTGGACCTGTGTGCGCGGCTGCGCGAGCCCGGCCTCGAGTACCGCGCGACGCTCGAGTCCGAAATGGATGCGGCCGCCGCCGGCGGCGTCACGCGCCTCGCGTGTCCCCCCGACACGGACCCGCCGCTCGACGAGCCCGGCTTAGTCGAGATGCTCAAGCATCGTGCGCGGTCGCGCAACGGCGCGCACGTGCATCCGGTCGGTGCGCTGACGGTGCAGCTTGCCGGTTCGACGCTCACCGAAATGGGCGAACTCACGGACGCGGGCTGCGTCGCGTTCTCGCACGCGGACGTACCGCTGGTCGACACCGAGCTCCTCCGCCGCGCGATGCAATACGCGGCGACGTTTGGCTACCCGCTGTGGCTGCGCCCGATCGATCCGCATATCGGAAGGCTGGGCGTCGCCCACGACGGCGAGGTCGCGACGCGACTGGGGCTCGCCGGCATTCCCGGCGTCGCCGAGACGATCGCGCTCGCCACGATTCTCGCGCTCGTGCGCGAAACCGGCGTGCGCGCGCACCTGTGCCGCCTGTCGTGCGCGGACAGCGTGGCGATGGTGCGCGAAGCCAAGCGCGAGGGCCTGCCGGTCACCTGCGACGTCGCGATCCACCACCTGCACCTGTGCGACGTCGACATAGGTTGGTTCGCCTCCGACGCGCACCTCGTCCCGCCGCTGCGGTCGACCCGCGACCGTGCGGCGCTGCGCGCCGGCGTCGCGGACGGCACGATCGACATCATCTGTTCCGACCATGCGCCGGTCGACGAGGACGCGAAGCAGGTGCCGTTCGCGGAAGCGGAGCCGGGCGCGACCGGCCTCGAACTCCTGTTGCCGCTGACGCTCAAGTGGGCGATGGAAGACGGCGTCGCACTGCCGGAAGCCCTTACGCGGATCACGACGGCGCCCGCCAAGCTCATCGGTGCCGGCGGCGGCGGCATCGCGGTCGGCCACGCGGCGGACCTGTGCGTATTCGATCCGCAGGCGTACTGGACGGTCGAACGCGCGAGCCTGCGCAGCCAGGGCAAGAACACGCTGTTCCTGGGACTCGAAGTGCCGGGGAAGGTCCGCTGCACGCTGGTCGCCGGCCAGATTGTCCACGAGCAGTAGCGTCTGCGCGGGGCGGCGGCGAGGTATAGTGCCGCCGCGCGCCGCGTCCGGACGATGCGGCGATGCGCCTCTTCCCTTCCTGGGCATCGTCAATTTCCGGAGAATCCTTTGAACGACGCAGTACAGCTCGAAATGAACAGCCTGCTCGGCAATCGCAAGGTCGATCGCCGCACGTTCGTGGTGTCGTCGCTCGGCGCGGGCTTTGCGCTTGCAACGCTGCCGGTGACGGCGCAGACGATCACCACGTCCGCCGAAGGTCTCGTCGCCGGCGAGGTCAAGGTGCCAACCAAGGACGGGGCGATGCCCGCCTACCGCGCGATGCCGGCGACCGGCGGCAACTTCCCGGTCGTGCTGGTCGTCCAGGAAATCTTCGGCGTGCACGAGCACATCAAGGACGTCTGCCGCCGCATCGCGAAGGCCGGCTTCTTCGCGATCGCGCCGGAACTCTTCGCGCGCCAGGGCGACGCGGCGAAGTACACCGACATCCCGAAGCTCATGACGGACATCGTGTCCAAGGTGACGGACGCGCAGGTGATGGCGGACCTCGACGCGACGGTGGCTTTCGCGAAGGCGTCGGGCAAGGCGGACGTCGCTCGGCTGGGCATCACGGGCTTCTGCTGGGGCGGGCGCATCGTGCAGATGTACGCCGCGCACAATCCGGCCGTGCGCGCCGCCGTCGCGTGGTACGGCCCGACGGCACGCGCGTACGCGGCCGGCGACAAGACGCCGCTCGACGTCGCACCGCAGATCAAGGGCGCCGTGCTCGGCCTCTACGGCGGCGCCGACGGCGGCATTCCGAACGACACCGTGGAGAAGATGTTCGCGGCGCTGAAGGCGGCGGGCAACACGAAGTCGGATTTCGTGATCTACCCCGACACGCCGCATGCGTTCAACGCGGACTATCGTCCCAGCTACCGCAAGCAGCAGGCCGACGACGGATGGAACCGCATGATGGCGTGGTTCAAGCTGAACCTGTAGCGCGCGACTGCACATGCGACGGACAACGGGCGGCCGCGGCCGCCCGTTGCCGTTCCGGCGTACTGCGCGTCACTTGCCGCGCGGCACGCGGCCCATCAGGTAGAACTCGTCGTTGGGCCGCATCGCGATCAGGTTGGCCATCCGGTTCGACAGCGCGAAGAACGCGGCGATGGCACCGATGTCCCACGCATCCTCGTCCGAGAAGCCGTGCGCCTTCAGCGCGGCGAAGTCGTCGTCGCCGAGTTCGCTGCTGTGGAGGGCAACCTTGAGCGCGAACGCGAGCATCGCGCGCTGTCGCGGCGTGATGTCGGCCTTGTTCGGATTGACCGCGACCTGGTCGGCGACGAGGGGATTCTTCGCGTAGATCCGCAGGATCGCGCCGTGCGCGACGATGCAGTAGAGGCAGTCGTTGGCGCCCGACGTCGCGACGACGATCATCTCGCGCTCGGCCTTGGTCAGGCCGCCTTCCTTTTCCATCAGCGCGTCGTGATACGCGAAGAACGCGCGAAATTCCGCGGGACGGTGCGCGAGCGTGACGAACACATTGGGGACGAAGCCCGCCTTCTCCTGCACGGCGAGGATGCGCGCGCGGATGTCGTCGGGCAGGTCCTCGAGCTTCGGGACGGGGTAGCGGCTGATCGAGGGCCTATCCATGCAACTCAGTCTACCAGCGCGAAACCGACCAATCCAGAACAAGGCCGGCACTTGATTGCGCGTGGCCGGCAGAGATCAGCCAGTAGCTGCGCAACGGCTGGTTCCGCGAACCCGGTCGTTCGCCGGCGCCATCGTCAGTGCCGGGGCGCAATGTCCTACCAGCCCGGGCGCACGCGAATCTCGACGCGCGCGCCGACGGCCAGCGCGTACTTCTCGACCGTATCCAGGGTCGGTCGCGCGTAGCGGCCACTTTCCAGGCGCGACACCGCGCTCTTGGTGGTCCACATCCGCATGGCGACCTCATGCTGCGTCATGCCGGCGGCGGTTCGAGCGGCAACGAGATCTGCCACTAGAACTCGGAGTACGCGGTCCCGGAGCAGGGCGCGCTGTCCTCTGCGGTTGTGACGCGCGTACGACCGCATTGCGAGCCTGCGGGCCAGTGGTGCAGACACCTCCGACATGGGGGACCTCTCAGCAAGAACGGTTCACTTAGATGCTAACTGCCACCTGCGAAGTCGGAAATCGGTCGCATGGATGACCTGGGCCTGTTTTCTGCCACTGGTGAGGGCGAAAGGGCCCGTCGCCCCGACGTCCCTTCGGCGAATCTCGTGTATTCATTCAGTTGCGGGGACTACTCGGGCAAATCGCTCGACGTCGACCCGGGACACACTTTGGCGAGGCTTGTCCGCGCCCCGGAATCGCACTCCAACGATCGCGGCGACGGAAAAAGCGGATCGAAGATGCCAGTTAGCGTCTTCGCTAACCGACCGCGTGCGAGGCTATCCCACCGAGATGCGAATCGGCGGCGGGGGGGCGGCAATCGGCCAGAAGCCGCTGTCGGTTGGCGCGCCATTAAGCAGCCGTTGGCGAAGCAGGTGTGCGTAGCTGGGTAATACTCCCAGAACAGCCCCTTGACCTTCGTCAACGCTTCAAAACGCTTCGACGCGCTCAATCAAACTTGTAACGCCGCTGCCTGGGCACGCGTCGCGCGGCGTGGACCCCCTGACCAAAGGGAGGGGCTGTGCGAAAGTTCTCCATCGTCATTCTGGTTGCATTCGTTGCAGCAACTGCGATGGACGTTGGTCATGCCGCGCAGTGGGCGAAATCCTATGTCGGCTTGGGTTACCCCGCGTCGGTGAAATCCGTTGGTGATGGTGGCTATATCGCGGCAGGCAATACGCTGGTGCCCAATGCTTGGGTTGTGAAGCTGGGTGCCACCGGCGAAATTTCCTGGCAGAAGACCTTTGAGGGCATGACCGGTGGTGGCGTTCATCCTACAGCTGATGGCGGCTACATCGTCGGCGGCCGAATGTTCTCAACGGATGGCGTTAGGAGTTCGTTGCTGCTGAAACTGGACGCCGTCGGCAACATCGTTTGGCAACGGTCCTACAGCAACTCGGCCTGGGACATGAACTACACACTGGAGCCGACTGCCGATGGCGGTTCCATCGCAACGGGCAGCATGCGCGGAATTGTTTACCCTACGCTATGGATCATGAAGCTGCATGCAAATGGCGACGTAGCCTGGCAGAAGACGTACGTGGAAATGAGTGGAGATGCTGGCTTCACGTCGGCTCACCAGACGGCCGATGGCGGGTACATTGTGGCCGGGGGACTTTCTTCTTCTAGTAGTTGGTTGAGCAAGCTAAATGGGAGCGGTGACGTTGTCTGGCAAAGGACCTACGGCGAGTCTGCCCCGTGGGTGCGGCCTACCCGCGACGGTGGCTACATCGCCGCCGGCTACACAACGCCGAGGACGGGTTCCCGCGGGAATGCTTTGGTGTTTCGGCTGGATGTCGACGGCGAGGTCATCTGGCAAAAGGCCTATGGTGGCAATGATCTTGACGCCAGCGTCCGCTCGATACGCGAGACAAGCGATGGTGGCTTCGTGATGACGGGAGGGATTTCGCGCGGACCAGGCATGTCGGGTGGCGCTTGGGTGGCCAAACTGGACGACCATGGGGAGATCGTCTGGCAATGGACCTACGGCAACAACAACCTATACGCGATTGATGCCCTTGAAGCTGCGGATGGTGGTTACGTCGTCGGTGGCATGTCATCCTTCGAGGACACTTGGGTGCTGAAGCTGGATGCCAGTGGTGCCATTCCCGGCTGCGGGATGATGCGCGCTTCGAATGCCACTGCTGCGACTACCACTACTAACGTCGGACACGCCGCGGCATCGTTATCCGCTGGTAATGCAACCCCGGCAAACAGTGGCGTCACCGAACGCGATTCCGCCGTGGTCCCGACGACGCATTGCTATAGCGAGGGACCGGGCGCTACCGTCATCGAGTACTACCACGCGGGCTTCGACCATTACTTCATCACATGGATGTCGGGCGAGATCGCCATGCTTGATGCCGGTACGATTATTGGCTGGGAACGAACGGATTACGCGTTCAAGACCTACAGCGTCGCGCGGGCCGACACCTCTCCCGTGTGCCGCTTCTACATTCCGCCGAAATTAGGCGACTCGCATTTCTTCGGGCGCGGCACGTCGGAGTGCAACGCCACCGGTCAGAAAAATCCGAGCTTCGTGCTTGAAGACCCCGCCTTCATGCAGATGTTCCTGCCCACCGCAGGAGTCTGCCCTTCCAATACGACGCAGGTCTATCGTGTGTTCAGCAATCGTCCCGACGCCAATCACCGGTACATGACAGATCGCTCGGTCCGCGATCAGATGGTCGCGAAGGGGTGGCTGGCGGAAGGGGATGGTCCAGACCTCGTGGTCATGTGTGCGCCACAATAGTGCCGACATCCTTGCTGGCGCCGTGAGCGTCCGCCTTCCCGAAGCACCTAGGGCTGCTCAGGGTCGAACACGGTCATTGAGCGGAGCGCAAACTCGCGGCAGGCGGCCGACGCCATGGACGGCGCGTCCGCTGGCGGCAATCGCGAGCGCTGCGGCGCAGTCGTTGGCGAGAGGCGGTGCGGCAGACCATCCCGCGGAAACGGCATCGGGACCATGCTCGTGCACGCTGGAGTGACGGGTCGGGGCATCCCGACACGCGCAAGTTCCTAACCGCGCCCGCGCAGCGCTTTCGCCCGCCAGGACGATGGACGAGGCGTCACCGCACGCCTTGCCGGACGATTCGGCGCCCAGGAAGCGCGACCGGCAGCGGGCAACCCCATGCCTTCGCCTGGACGTCGATCCGGAAGTTTCTCGGTTCAGCATGCGCCGAGACGGATTGCGGATGCCTTGCTCCGCGTCAAGGCGGCCCGGGGTGCGGCGGGTCGATGCTTCAAGAACGCGCCGTTTTCCCAGCGCCGTTCGTCCCGGAGGGGTGGACGCCCCATGCTTCGTCGCGAGACCGCGGGCCGCGGGTTCGGTGGGTGGGTTCCCGCTTCGCCCTCGCTTGTCCGCGCGCGCATCCGGCGGTTCATGCCGTTGCGTCGCATGCATGTGTACGCAGCGTTGATCGTCGTCCCCGACGCCCGGCCACCGCAGGCCATTCGATGACCGTGAACGATCCGCGCGCGCCGGCAGTCCCGCTGCCGGACGCGTACTGGGGTCGCGAGCCTTCGGAGGTGATGGACGCGCTTGCCACCGGCCCGCGGGGCCTGTCCTCCGCGGACGCCGCGGAGCGCCTCGCGCGCCACGGGCCCAACGCCGTCGACGAAGCGCGCGACGTCGCGGCGATCCGGCTGCTGCTCCACCAGTTCGCGAGCCCGCTCGTGCTGATCCTCGTGTTCGGCGCGGTCGTCTCGCTCTTCGTGCGCGACTGGGTCGACTCCGCGATGATCGTCGTCATCGTGCTCGGCAGCGCCCTCCTGGGGTTCACGCAGGAGTACCGCGCGTCCGCGGCGGTCGCCGCGTTGCGCAAGCGGCTGGCGCTCACGGTGCGCGCGCTGCGCGACGGCGAGGTACGAACGGTCGTCGCGAGCGGGATCGTGCCTGGCGACGTGATCGAGCTCTCCGCCGGCAACCTCGTACCGGCGGATGGCCTGATCCTGGCGGCCCGGGACTTCCTGGTGAGCGAGGCGAGCCTCACGGGCGAGTCGATGCCGGTCGAGAAGCAGCCGGGCGTGGTGGACGCGGACGCCGCGCTGCCGGCGCGCACGAACTGCGCGTTCATGGGAACGTCGGTGCGCAGCGGCACGGCCACCGTCCTCGTCGTGAAGACCGGTCGCGCCACCGCGTTCGGCGACGTGGCGGCGCGCCTGAAGGCGCCGCCGGCGGAAACCGAGTTCGCGCGCGGCGTGCGGCAGTTCGGGTACCTGCTCGTGCGGATCATGGTCGTCATGGTGATCTTCGTGCTCGCGGTCAACCAGGTGCTGGGGCGTCCGGCGATCGAATCGCTGCTGTTCGCCGTGGCGCTCGCCGTCGGCATCTCGCCCGAGCTGCTGCCCGCCATCGTCAGCGTGACGCTCGCGCGCGGCGCGCGCGACATGGCGCGCCGCGGCGTGATCGTCCGCCGACTGGACGCGATCGAGGACCTGGGCAGCATGGACGTGCTGTGCACCGACAAGACGGGAACGCTGACCACCGGCGTGATGACGCTCGACGCCGCCGTGGATGCGGAAGGGACCGCTTCCGCGGAAGTGCTGCGCCTCGCGTACCTCAACGCGGCGCTCGAGACCGGCATCGAGAACCCGCTGGACGCGGCGCTGGTCGCGGCCGGCGAGAAGGCGGGACTGGGCACGGCGGGGTGCACGAAGGTCGACGAGATCCCCTACGACTTCATGCGCAAGCGCCTCACGATCGTGATCGCGGTCGAAGGCGACCCCGGATGCCACCGGATCGTCATGAAGGGGGCGTTCGACAACGTGCTGAGCGCCTGCACGACGCGCGCGTTCGCAAGGCACCGAGGTTGCCCTCGACGACGCCACGCGCGAGCGTCTCGCGTCCTTCTATCGCGCCGAGGGGGCGGAAGGGTTTCGGGTGCTCGCGCTCGCGACGAGGCGCGTGCCGGCGCAGGCAGCGCTACACCCGCGACGACGAAGCGGGCATGGTGTTCGAGGGATTCCTGCTCTTTCTCGACCCGCCGAAGGCGCAGGCCGGGCAGGCGGTGCGCGACCTCGCCTCGCGCGGCGTGCGGATCAAGGTGATCACCGGCGACAATCGCCACGTGGCCGCGCACGTCGCCGCCGCGATCGGCCTCGATCCGCAGGCGATGCTGACCGGCGAGGCGATCGCCGGCATGAAGGACGAGGCGCTCTGGCATCTCGCGCCGCGCACCGAACTCTTCGTCGAGGTCGATCCGCAGCAGAAGGAACGGATCATCCGGGCGCTGCAGCGCACCGGCCACTCGGTCGGCTATCTGGGCGACGGCATCAACGACGCGCCGGCGCTGCACGCGGCGGACGTCGGCATCTCCGTCGACCAGGCCGTGGACGTCGCGCGCGAGAGCGCCGACGTCGTGCTGCTGCGCCCGGACCTCGACGTCCTGCGCCGCGGCGTCGACGACGGGCGCCGCACGTTCGCGAACACGCTCAAGTACATCGCCATCACGACCAGCGCCAACTTCGGGAACATGGTCAGCATGGCGCTCGCGACGCCGCTGCTGCCGTTCCTGCCGCTCGCCGCCAAGCAGGTCCTGCTCAACAACTTCCTGTCCGACCTGCCGTCCATCGCGATCTCGACCGACAACGTCGACGCCGACCGCGCTCGCGCGGGCGCAGCGCTGGGACGTGGTCGGCGTCAGGCGCTTCATGGTCGTGTTCGGCCTGATCAGCACGGTCTTCGACCTGCTGACGTTCCTCGTGCTGCTCCGCGTGTTCGACGCGTCGGAGTCGACGTTCCAGACCGCGTGGTTCGTGGTCTCGCTGCTGACCGAGCTGGCGGTGCTGCTGGTGCTGCGCACGCACGGGCCGGCGCTGCGCAGCATGCCGAGCCGACTGCTGCTGACGACGACCGCTACCGTCTTCGCCCTTGCCGTGGCGCTCCCGTACATCGCGCCGCTCGCACGCGTGTTCGGGTTCGTCGCGCTGCCCTGGCCGCTGCTCGCGGCCGCGCTCGCGATCGTCGCCGGCTACATCGTCGCGACGGAGATCGCGAAGCGCTGGTACTTTCGCGGCCGGCCGACCTAGCAACGTCCGCAACAGGCGTCCGTGGGGCCTGTGGATGATGCGAAGTCGGCGTCGCGCCTCTTGCTCACCGGCACTTCAACCGCGATGTCAGGCGGCCGCCTTGGGGCGCCAAGTTGGCAACCAAGGCGGTGGCCGCCATTGAACGCCACAAAAGAACGAGAGTGGTGCGGCTGGCGGCGCGCGAGTCGTCCGAAGGCGGGGCCTTCGCCGAGATCCCCTGGCGAAACCTACGCGCTCGGCGGCACGTAACCCTGCGGCATTTCCGCGCCGCCGCCGAAGAAGTGCTTCTCCATCTGCTCGGCCAGCCACTTGCGCGCGCGCACGTCGGCAAGACTGAGGCGATTCTCGTTGACGAGCATCGTCTGGTGCTTGAGCCACGCGGCCCACGCCTCCTTCGACACGCTCTCGTAGATGCGCTTGCCGAGTTCGCCGGGGTAGGGCGGAAAGTCGAGTCCCTCGGCTTCGCGGCCGAGCTTGATGCATTGAACCATGCGTGCCATCGGAGTGTTCCTTACAGCGGTTTGCGGTAGACGAGCGACTTGCGCTGGAAATTGTAGAGCGCCTGCTTCTGCTGCGGCAGTTCGCCGATTGTAGCCGTCCGGAAGCCGCGCTCCAGGAACCAGTGCGCGGTCTTGGTCGTCAGCACGAAGAGCTCGGACAGCTTCAACTTGCGCGCGCGCGTCTCGATCTCGCGCAGCAGCGCCTCGCCGTAGCCTTCGCGGCGGAAGTCGGGCTGCACGGCCAGCGCCGCGAGCTCGCCCACCTTCTCCTCGGGGAACGCGTAGAGCGCCGCGCAGCCGATGATGTGGCCGTCGTATTCGGCGACGAGGAAGCGCTCGATCTCGCTCTCCAGACGCTCGCGCGAGCGGCGCACCAGCACGCCCTGTTCCTCGAGCGGCTCGATGATCGCGAGGATGCCGCCGACGTCGTCGATCGTCGCGTTGCGGATGTGCGCGAGCGCGGTCGCCGCGATCATCGTGCCCACGCCGTCGCGCGTGAAGAGCTCGAGCAGCAGCGCGCCGTCCAGGCGGCGGCTGATGAGGTGCGCGCGCATGACGCCGTTGTTGCACGCGCGGATGGCGGCGGGCAGGTAGACCCGGACATCCGGCGCCAGCTTCTCGTTCTTCGCGAGCAACACCTCGGCGTCGGTGGTCGAGAGGTCCGTGACGAGCTGGCGCCGGCTGTTGCGCACGCCGTCGGTGTCCATCAGGAAGATGAGCTTGGTCGCCTCGAGGCGAACGGCGACCTGGGTGGCGACTTCCTCGACCGTCAGGTTGAAGATCTCGCCGGTGGGCGAATAGCCGATCGGCGAGATGAGGACGATGTCGCCGTCGTCGAGGCGTTGCTGGATCGCCTCGGTGTCGATGCGCCGGACCTCGCCGGAGAGCTCCATGTCGATGCCGCCGACCACGCCCATCGGCTTCGCGGTCAGGTAGTTGCCGCTCGACACGCGGTTGCGCGCGCCGGCCATCGGCGAGTTGGCGAGGCCCAGCGAGAGCAGCGCCTCGATGCGCGCGCGCGCCTGGCCCGCGGCTTCCAGCACGCAATCCATCGCGTCGGCGTCGGTGATGCGCACGCCGTGCGCATAGCGGCTCGGGATGCCCTGCGCCGCGAGGATCGCCTCGACCTGCGGCCGGCAGCCGTGCACGACGACCAGCCGGATGCCCAGGCTGTGCAGCAGGTTGAGGTCGTGGATGACGCCCAGGAACTCGTCGGCGGCGACGACCTCGCCGCCGAACGCGATCACGAACGTCCGGCCGCGGAAGGCATGGACATAGGGCGCCGCCGACCGGATGAGGTGGACGAACGCCCGCATCGTCGCGGAATTGGCGGCCGGCTGGGCGACGGGAGCGCGTGGCATGGTGGACGGGAGGGAGGGGTGCGCGCGATTATAGCCGGGGAGGGGATCGGCGCACCTGACGGCAGCGACGGCGGTGCCCTGCGCCGCCGCGCGCGCCGCCCGCGCCGCAACCGCCCGTGCCGACACCAGTATCATGCGTGTTTGACCGATCGCGGCACATGGCGTCTCCCCTCCTCGAAAACCTGAATCCCGAACAGCTCGCGGCCGTCACGCTGCCGCATGCGTCGGCGCTGATCCTCGCGGGCGCCGGCAGCGGCAAGACGCGCGTGCTGACGACGCGCATCGCGTGGCTGCTCGCCACCGGCCAGGCGGGCCCGCTGTCGATCCTCGCGGTGACGTTCACGAACAAGGCCGCGCGCGAGATGATGACGCGGCTGTCGTCGCTGACGCCGATCAACACGCGCGGCATGTGGGTCGGCACGTTCCACGGCCTGTGCAACCGGATGCTGCGCGCGCACCACCGCGAGGCGAACCTGCCGCAGCTCTTCCAGATCCTCGACACGCAGGACCAGCTGTCGCTGATCAAGCGGATGTACAAGGCGCACAACCTCGACGACGACCGCTTTCCGCCGAAGCAGCTGCAGTGGTTCATCGCCGACGCGAAGGAGGAGGGCCTGCGCCCGAACATGGTCGAGGCGGGCGACGAGTTCACGCGCCGGCAGGTCGAGCACTACGCGCTGTACGACGCGATGTGCCAGCGCGAAGGCGTGGTCGACTTCGCCGAGCTGCTGCTGCGCAGCTACGAGTTGCTCGCCGGACACGAGGGGCTCCGCACGCACTACCAGCGGCGCTTCTCGCACCTGCTGGTCGACGAGTTCCAGGATACCAATACGCTGCAGTACAAGTGGCTGCGGATGCTGTCGGGTCCGGATGCCGCCGTGTTCGCCGTCGGCGACGACGACCAGTCGATCTACGCGTTCCGCGGCGCCAAGGTCGCGAACATGCAGCAGTTCGAGCGCGACTTCGCGACGCCGGAACAGCCGGTCAAGCTCATCAAACTCGAGCAGAACTACCGTTCGCACGGGCACATCCTCGATGCGGCGAACGCGCTGATCAAGCACAACCAGGGGCGCCTCGGGAAGAACCTCTGGACCAGCGAAGGCATGGGCGAGCCGATCCGCGCCTTCGCGGCGCCCACCGACCACGACGAGGCGGCGTTCATCGTCGACGTGGTGCGCGGAATCTCGGACGATGGGGTCGCGCTCGACGAGGTCGCGCTGCTCTATCGCTCCAACGCGCAGTCGCGCGTGCTCGAGCACGCGCTCTTCGGCGCGGGCATCCCGTATCGCGTCTACGGCGGCATGCGGTTCTTCGAGCGCGCGGAGGTCAAGCACGCGCTCGCCTATCTGCGTCTCATCGCCGCCCCCGACGACGACGGCGCGTTCCTGCGCGTCGTCAACTTTCCGCCGCGCGGCATCGGTGCGCGCACGCTCGAGAACCTGCAGGACGCGGCGCGCGCGCAGGGCGCGACGCTGTGGCAGGTCGCTGCCGCCGGCGCGCTCGGGGGCAAGGCCGGCGCGTCGCTCGCCGCGTTCGTGCAGCTCATCGGCAGGCTCGCGCAGGAGACGCGCCAGCTGCCGCTGCCGGAGGCGGTCGAGCACGTGATCGAGAAGTCGGGGCTCGTGCCGCACTACCGCGCGGAAAAGGACGGGCAGGACCGCGTCGACAACCTGGCCGAACTCATCACTGCCGCCGACAGCTTCGTGCGCGAAGCGCTGCTGGCGACCGACGCGCCGATGCTGACGGACCGCGTGGCGCCGGAGGTTGCGTCGCCGGAAGGCGGCGTGGACGAGGGCGCGACGGATCCGCTCACGGCGTTCCTGGCGCACGCGGCGCTCGAGGCCGGCGATACGCAGGCGGCGGAGGGCAAACCCGCGCTGCAGCTCATGACCGTGCACTCGGCCAAGGGCCTCGAGTTCCACACGGTGTTCGTGACGGGTCTCGAGGAGGGGCTCTTTCCCCACGAGAACAGCCTGTCCGAGGCGGATGGCCTCGAGGAGGAACGGCGGCTCATGTACGTCGCGATCACGCGCGCGCGCCGCCGGCTCTACGTGACGCACACGCAGAGCCGGATGCTGCACGGGCAGACGCGCTACAACATTCCGTCGCGGTTCGTGAACGAGCTGCCGCCGGACCTCGTGCAGTGGCTGTCGCCCCACCGCCGGCGCGCGATCGACGTCGACGACGCCGAATGGGGCCGCGTCACCGGCGCGCCGCAGGCAACGCCCGCGGCGCCGGGCTGGCGGATCGGCCAGAGCGTTCGCCACGCGAAGTTCGGCCTGGGCATCATCATCGACGCCGAGGGTCGCGGCGCCGACGCGCGCGTGCAGGTCAACTTCCGCGACGCCGGCGTCAAGTGGCTGGCGCTGGAGTATGCGAAGTTGGAGGGCGAGCTTAGGGCCGATGCAAAAGGCGTCCGCCGTCAGCCGATGCAAAAGGCGTCCGTGATGCGGTGGAGGTCGTCGCGCCGGCGTTGCGCCTTTTGCATCGGAAGCGGAAGTCAGACGGCCGCCTTGGGGCGGCCCGGCGTCGGCCGTCGGAAACGGCACGCAAGAACAAATGTCATGCGAGCGACCGCGTTCGGGGTCGCGAAGGTGGAGGTCGTGCGTGTGCCTTGCGGGCCGCGTGATTCATGACCGCTCATTGGGCGGCTTGCGGGTGGCGACGAAGTCGTCGACGGCGGCGGAGGCCGACGGGAAGTAGCGCTCGCGGGCAACCCGGTGATCGCTCAGCCAGCGGATCAGCTGTTCGCGCAAGGGACGGTTGGCGCGCGCGAACCGGACGTCGATGCCGCGCCCTTCCAGTTCATCGTGCAACTCGCGCAGCATCGCGAGCGCGGTCACGTCGATCTGCGTGACGGCCTGCAGGTCGAGCACGACGCACTCGACCGGCGGATTCGTGTCGGCGATGAGCGCCCGCAGACGATCGGCGACATGCCGCGCGTTGGCGAAGATCAGCGGCGCGTACAGCCGGTAGACCAGCACGCCCGGCGTCGTGCTGCCGCCCTCGTCGTCGGCGAGGTCGTGGTAGCGCCGGTCCGTCGGCAGGCGCCGCAGCAGCGCGTCGCGGGGTCGGGCAACCTCGATCAGCACGCGCGCGAGCGAGAGCGCGACACCCAGCAGCACGCCCGGCAGCACGCCCAGCAGGAGGACGCCCGCCGTGACGGCGAGCGCCAGGCCCAGCGCGCGCCGATCGAGCGCATTGAGCGTCGCGAGCTCGGTGGCGTCGAACAGGCGAACGCCCGCCGCGATCAGGATCGCCGCCAATGCCACGCGCGGCAGCGCGTCGACGAGCGGCGCGAGGTACACGACGAAGGCGACCAGCAGCAAGGCCGCGATCCACTGCGCGAGCTGCGTCCGCGCCCCGTTGGTGTCGGCGGTCACCGAGCGCGACGTGCTCGCGCCGACGCCGAAGCCGCCTACGAGGCCGGCGGCGATGTTGGCGGCACCCAGCGCGCGCAGTTCGGTGTCCGGCGCGACCGGTTCGCGATGACGGGCGGCGATCGCGCGCGCGAGCAGCACGCCTTCCGCGAACACGAGCAGCGCCAGCGCAAGGGCTCCGGGTGCCAGCGCCTGCAGGTCGGCGAGCGAGACACCCGGCATCGCGGGCCGCGGAAAGGTCGCCGCCAGCGGCGCGAGATGGACGACCCCGGCGGCGGGCAGGTCGAGCGCGCGCGACAGGGCGATCGCGACGAAGCATGCGAGGAGCGCACCCGGTGCGCGCGGAACGAACCGCGCGAGCAGCAGGATGAGCGCGACGAGCGCGATCCCGAGCGCGAGCGTGGGTGCATGCGCCTGCGGCAGCGCGAGAATCGCGTCGTAGGCACGGTAGAGGAACGCATCGCGGGGCAGCGCAATGCCGAGCAGCACGGGCAGCTGCGTTCCGACGAGGATCAGCGCTGCGCCGTTGGCGTAGCCGACCAGCACCGGGGTCGAGAGGAGATCGGCGACGTTGCCCAGGCCGATGCGACCCGCAAGGACGAGGAGCGCGCCGGCGAACAGCGCGAGCAGTGCCGCGAGCTGCGCGGCCCGCGCGGGATCGCCGGCGGCGAGCGGCACGACGACCGAGCCCGCCAGCAGCGCGATCGTCGTGTCGGGTCCCACGATGATCCGCCGGCTCGACGCGAACAGCGCGTAGGCGATCATCGCGCCCAGCGCCGCGTACAGGCCCGCCTGCGGCGCCACGCCGGCCAGCTCCGCGTAGGCCAATACCGACGGGATCATCACGACGCACACGGACACGCCGGCGAGCGCGTCGCCGGCGAGCGCACCGCGCGGGTAGTGCACGAGCTGGGCAACGCCGGGGAGCCAGCGCGCGAGTTGCGTTCCGGGCGGCGCGACCTCGGGCGCGGGCATCGGGACTCCGCTAGCGTGGTGCGTCAGCGCTTCGTTGCACGGTGCACGCCATGCATTTTCGCCAGCGCATCACCGACTCTCCACGCTAGGGCGCGGGTGCCTGGTCGAGCGGCGCCAGCGTCTCGCCGGAATGGAACACGTCCCGGTAGCTCACGTAGTCCGAGACGTGCAGGGTCGCCGCGAAGAACAGCGAATAAGGCAGCAGCAGCGCGACCACGAACAACTGCCCGACCGACGCCGGCACGACGAGCGCGATCAGCGCGATGACCAGTCCCGGGACCACGCCGCCATAGAAGAACACGGCAAGTCCGTACACGGCGAGCGGCCGCCAGTTCGCGAGCGCGGCGCGCAGGCTCGCGCCAAGCGCCGCACCGGCAGGCGCGTCCTGGAACACGACGAGCGCGGGCGCCCACCACGTCGCGATGACGATCGGCAGCGACAGCAGGGCGGAGAATGCCATGCCGAGCTGCACGTCGCCGTCCGCGAGCGCGGCGGCGATCTGCTCCTCGGTCAGCGCCGCGCCGCCGCCCATCAGCTCGAGCAGCTTGCCATCGTCGACGAGCGATGACGCGAACACCGCCAGCGTGATGCCGACGACGAAGAACACGCCCACCGCGACGAGCGCCCACAGGTTGGCGCGGAATCCCTGGAACAGGTGGCGCAGCGTGGGTGTTCCCCCCCGTTCCTGCGTCCACGCCGCGGCGAGCAGACCGACCGCCAGCACGGGCTTCATCACCGTCATCGCATAGGGACCGACGAACGGCACCACGCGCAGCAGCAGCAGCACGAGGAAGTAGGCGAGGACCAGCACGACCCACGCGAGCCGCTGCGCGCGGAACATCGAGTACGCGCTCGCCAGCCAGACGAACCCGTGGCGCGCCGGATGGCGGACGAACGCGAATTCGCGCGGCGGTTCGCTCATGAGGCGGCTCGTGGCAAGGCCGCGGCCGCGGGCGGGATGCCGTTGGGTTGTTCGACGCGCGCGCGCAGGATGCGCTCGAAGTGCGCGGGATCGTGCGCGTGCGTGAGTTCGCCCGGGCGCGGCAGATGCAGGTCGTACAGCCGCGACAGCCAGAAGCGCAGCGCGGCGGCGCGCAGCAGCGCGGGCCAGGCATCGTGCTCGTCCGGCGTCAGCGGGCGCACGGCGTCGTAGGCCGCGACCAGTGCGGCGACCCGCGTATCGTCCAGCCCGGCGCTGCGGGTGACGCACCAGTCGTTGACGGTGATCGCGAGGTCGTAGGCGAAGAAGTCGGTGGCCGCGAAGCCGAAGTCGATGATGCCCGCCACGCGACCGCCGGCGAACAGCACGTTGTCGCAGAAGAGGTCGCCGTGGATCGCGCCCTTGGGCAGCTTGCCGCGCCCGAAGCCTGTCTGGAACGCGATTTCCTCGTCGAGCAACGCCCGTTGCTCCGCGTCGATATAGGGCCGGACCGCGCGTGCGGCCTGCCGCCACCAGGCGGGTCCGCGACGATTCGTGAGGCGCGGACGATAGGACTGCGACGCGACGTGCAGCCGGCGCGAGCGCTGCCCCGACCTGTGCGCAGTGCACCGCCTCCGGCTCGACCACCGGGGCCCCGTCGACGCGCGCCACGAGTCCGGCGGGCTTGCCGGTCGAGCAGCGAGAACAGCGCCCCGGTCCGATCCGGCACCGGCGCCGGGACTTCCACGCCCGAGCGGGCGAGGTGCGCCATCAGGTTGAGGTAGAACGGCAACTCCGAGGCGGGCAGGCGCTCGTAGAGCGTCAGCACGAAGCGGCCACGGTCGGTGGTGACGAAGTAGTTGGTGTTCTCGATGCCCGACGCGATCGGCTCGAGTTCGATCAAGCCGCCGACCGCATAGCGCGTGAGCCATGCGTCGAGATCGGGAGCGGTAACCGGCGTGTAGACGGACATGCGATGGGCAGGCACGCGCATGCGCCGCCGCCACGAAGGGCACGCCGGCGGCGCGTGAATGCGGATGGGGTCAGTTCACCACGAAAACAGAAGCCACATCGGGGGTCTCAATCCGGTGTCGAGCGAGTCGAAGCGCTGGAACGCCTGCCCATTGCCGCTGGGAACCAGATAGTAGGGCAACCCGAAGCGCGGCGTCACCTTGACGTAACGCAGCTGTCCGTTGACGCGCACTTCCTCGACCGTCTCGGTCTCGCGCCGGATGATCGTCACCTGTGGCTCGAGCTCCGGATCCGCCCCGATTTCGGGCAGCGGAGGCGGCAGCGGGATCGCCGCGGGCCCCGTGGGCGGCTGCGGCGTGGGCCGCTGCGGCGTGGGCGCCTGCGCGAGAGAAACCGTCGCCAGCGCGAGTGCGAGCGTGCCGATGAGACCGGATATAAGCCCGGCGCGCCAGGATGGGAACATGAGCCATTCTAACTGTTGCGCGAAACGGCCACAAATGCGCCCCACGTCTGCGAATCCTCGCGCGCTGCGCGCTTCGTGCCCTTGCCGCACGGAAGGGCCCGGCCGTCCGAAGCCTTCCGCGCTCACGCCTTCGGGCGCAAATCGCGTCGCGGATCGCGAAGCGATCGCGCGCGCGAAATGCGCACGTTACAGGTTGAGCATTTTCTCGCGTTCTTCGCGCGTCGGCACGAAGCCGCGGCTCTCGTAGAAGCGGAAGATGGCCTCGACGATGGCCTCGGGCTCCTCGATCACCTGCATGAGGTCCATGTCCTTCGCGTTGATCATGCCTTCGCCGACGAGCTTGTCCTCCATCCACGCGAGGAGGCCGCGCCAGAACTCGCCGCCGACGAGGATCACCGGGATGCGGCGGGACTTGCCGGTCTGCACGAGGGTCAGCACTTCCGACAGCTCGTCGAGCGTGCCGAAGCCGCCGGGCATGATGATGTACGCGGACGCGAAACGCACGAACATCATCTTGCGCGCGAAGAAATAGCGGAAGTCGACGGAGACGTCCTGGAACTCGTTGCCGCTCTGCTCGAACGGCAGCATGATGTTGAGCCCCACCGCGGGCGCGGCGCCGGCGTGCGCACCCTCGTTGGCCGCACGCATGATTCCGGGACCGCCGCCGGAGATCACCGAGAAGCCCGCATCCGAGAGCAGGCGCGACACGCGCCTGGTCTTCTCGTAGTACGGGTGGCCTTCCTTGATGCGTGCGCTTCCGAACAGGCTCACCGCCGGACGGATGCCGTGCAGGCGCTCCGTCGCGAAGGCGAACTCTGCCATAATCCCCAGCACCCGCCACGCCTCCTGGCCTTTCGACGTGTTCAGTGCGTGGGGATCGATCAGTTCCGGAATCTTCTGAGTCTTGCGCATGCCTACGCTCGTGCTGGTGGACGGGTCATCGTACCTGTATCGCGCGTTTCACGCGCTACCCGACCTGCGCACCTCGAGGGGCGAGCCGACGGGCGCGCTGCGCGGCGTGCTTTCCATGTTGCGCCGGATGGTCGAGGACGGCAAGCCGGACTACTTTGCCGTCGTGTTCGACGCGCCCGGCAAGACGTTCCGCGACGACTGGTATCCGGCGTACAAGGCGAACCGTCCGCCGATGCCCGAGGACCTCGCCGCGCAGATCGCGCCGCTGCACGAACTCGTGCGCGCGCATGGCTGGCCGCTGCTGATGGTCGAAGGCGTGGAGGCCGACGACGTGATCGGCACGCTGGCCGTGCAGGCGCGCGCCGAAGGCATCGACACGATCATCTCGTCGTCGGACAAGGACTTGACGCAGCTCGTGCGGCCCGGCATCCGCATGGTCAACACGATGAGCAACGAGAACTTCGACGAGGCCGGCGTCCTGGCGAAGTTCGCCGTGCGTCCCGACCAGGTGCTGGATCTGCTCACGCTGACCGGCGACACCGTCGACAACGTACCGGGCGTGGCGAAGGTCGGACCTAAGACCGCCGCGAAATGGCTCGCGCAATACGGGACGCTGGACAACATCGTCGCGCACGCGGCCGAGATCGGCGGCGTCGTCGGCGCGAACCTGCGCGATGCGCTCGACTGGCTGCCGCAGGGTCAGGCGCCTGCTGACCGTGAAGACCGACTGCGACTTGCCAGTGCACGCGCGTAACCTCGTGATCACGCCGACGGATCCCGCTTCGCTGCGCCCGCTCTACGAGCGCTTCGAGTTCAAGGGCTGGCTGCGCGACCTGGGGCAGGGCGGCAACTCGCCGGCGGACGCCGCGGGTGCGATCGCCGCGCGCGCCGCGAAGGACGACGGCGGCCGGCGCTGGGATGCGACCCCCGGGGACGCGACCGGAGCGAGTGCGCCGCCGCCCGCGCCCGTGGAGACGCATTACGAATGCGTGCTCGACGAAGCGGCACTCGCGCGATGGCTTGCCGCGATCGACGGTGCGGCGCTCACGTCGTTCGACACCGAGACGACCAGCCTCGACCCGATGCAGGCGCGCATCGTCGGCGTGTCGCTGTCGATCGAGCCCGGACGCGCGTGCTACATCCCGCTCGGCCACGGATACGCCGGCGCGCCGGACCAGCTCGATCGCGCGGCGACGCTCGCGCGCCTGGCACCCTGGCTCGCGGATCCGGCCAAGCCGAAGGTCGGGCAGAACCTCAAGTACGACGAGCACGCGCTGGCGAACGACGGGCTCGTGCTGCGCGGGGTCGCGCACGACACGCTGCTGCAGTCCTACGTGCTTGAGTCGCATCGCCCGCACGACATGGACAACCTCGCGTGGCGCCACCTCAACGTGAAGACGATCACGTACGACGAGGTGACCGGCAAGGGCGTCAACCGCATCGCGTTCGAGCAGGTGGCCCTCGACCGTGCCACCGAGTACGCGGCCGAGGATGCCGACGTCACGCTGCGGCTGCATCGGGTGCTGTATCCGTCGATCGGCGCCGACGCGCGCCTCGACTACGTGTATTCGCAGCTCGAGCTGCCCGTGCGCGAAGTGCTGTTCAAGATGGAGCGCAACGGCATCCTCGTCGATGCCGCGCTGCTGGGCCGGCAGAGCCGCGAGCTGGGCGAGCGGGTCGTGGCGCTCGAGCAGCAGGCGCACCAGCTCGCGGGCCAGCCGTTCAATCTCGGCTCGCCGAAGCAGCTGGGCGACATCCTGTTCACCAAGATGGGCCTGCCGGTCGTGAAGAAGACGGCCACCGGCGTGCCGTCGACGGACGAGGAAGTGCTGCAGGAACTCGCGGCGGACTATCCGCTGCCCAAGGTGCTCCTCGAGCACCGTGCGCTGTCCAAGTTGAAGTCGACGTACACCGACAAGCTGCCGCAGATGATCAACGCGGCGACCGGTCGCGTGCACACGACCTTCGCGCAGGCGACCGCGGTCACGGGACGGCTCGCATCGAGCGATCCCAACCTGCAGAACATCCCGGTGCGCACGGCGGAGGGCCGGCGCATCCGGGAGGCGTTCATCGCGCCGCCGGGTCGCGTGCTCGTGTCGGCCGATTACTCGCAGGTCGAGCTGCGCATCATGGCGCACCTGTCGGAGGACCCGGCGCTGGTGCAGGCGTTCCACGAAGGGCTCGACATCCATCGCGCCACCGCGGGCGAGATCTTCGGCGTCCCGCCGGCGGAGGTCACGTCCGACCAGCGCCGCTACATCAAGGCGGTGAACTTCGGCCTGATCTACGGCATGGGCGCGTTCGGGCTCGCGCAGCAGTTGGGAATCGAGCGCGGCGCCGCGCAGCAGTTCATCGACAAGTACTTCGCCCGCTATCCCGGCGTGGCGCAGTACATGCAGCGCACGCGCGAGGTTGCGCGCGAGCACGGGTACGTGGAAACGGTGTTCGGGCGCAGGCTCTGGCTGCCCGACATCAACGCCGCCGGCGGCCCGCGCCGGGCGGGCGCCGAGCGCGCTGCGATCAACGCGCCGATGCAGGGCACGGCGGCCGATCTCATCAAGCTCGCGATGATCGCGGTGCAGGGCTGGATCGAACGCGAACGCCTCGCCACGCGCATGCTGTTGCAGGTGCACGACGAACTGGTGCTCGAAGTGCCCGACGCGGAGAAGGCGCGGGTGCTTGCCGATCTACCCGAACTGATGACGGGGGTAGCGAAGCTGCGCGTGCCGCTGGTGGTCGACGTCGGGGTCGGCGCCAACTGGGACGAAGCACACTAGGGGACACGTCCGCAAAGGGCGTCCGTGGGGCCTGTGGATGACGTGAAGCCGGCGCTGCGCCTTTTGCGGCCGGGACTGCAACTGCATGGTCAGGCGGCCGCCTTGGGGCGGCTAAGGAACGTCCGCAAAAGGCGTCCGTGGGGCCCGTGGATGACGTGAGGCTGGTGCTGCGCCTTTTGCGGCCGGCACTGCAAATGCGCAGTCAGGCGGCCGCCTTGGGGCGGCCCGGCGGCGGCCGCCAAAAGAGTCCACGAAAAATCGAGTGTCGTGCGGGCGGCTGCGCGCGAGTCGTCCGAAGGCGGGGCTTGCGCAGAGCTTCCCTCGCCCGGAAAGCGCTTCGCGCGCCGGGTCAGCGGTACGCGGGGTTGGCGAGGTCCTCGCCATCACCGGAGAGCGTGTCGACGTAGGCGGCGTACGTCGATCCGAACACGACCGGCCCGATGACCAGCGCGAACACGGCGACGACAAGCATGAACAGCCCGACGAGGACCACGGCGGTGGCGATCCATGCCATCCCATCGCCCTGGAAAATGGCCCCCGCGCCGAACGCCAGCGCAAGGCCGCCCAACGCCAGCATCGCGGCGACGCCCGCCGCGATCGCGATCAGGCCGTAGACGAGGAACGGCAGCCAGTTGACGAGGCACGACTTGAAGCTCGCCTTCATCGCGTCGACCGCCGTCGCACCGCGCAGTGCGACCAGGGCGGGTGCAAACCAGTTGAGCATCGCGAACACCGTGGCGATCGTCAGGATCAGCAGCGTCAGCAGGAGGCCCGTGCCGGTGACGTTCTGCAGCGAACCCAGGAACGCCTCCAGCGGATCGGCGCCGGACAACCGCGCCATGTCGACCAGCTTCATGCTGCCCAGGATGCCGAAGGTCGCGATGACGCCGATCGCGAGCGCCAGCGCGATGTTCACCGCGCCGATGATCATCAGGGGGACGAAATGGGCGCCCTGGAAGCCTTCGAACAGGTGCGAGACGCGCAACGGTTGGTCGCGCTCGATCGCGTCGCAGCCCAGCATGATCCCGCCCATGAACACCGGCGTCAGCAGCCAGTGCCCGAGGCTGCCCACGTAGGGCACGACGTTGATCAGCATCGACAGGATCAGATAGACGACCATGATGCCGATCCACGTCCAGAACCGGGCGGTGAACAGGCGAAAACCGTGGGTCCACCAGGACAGGCCGTGGCCGGCGTCGACCACCCGGGGTTCTGCGATCACGTTGGACATCGGGCTTTCCTTGAAGGTGACGGGGATGGCGGCGGCGCGGGTCAGGCGCTGGCGTGGCGCTCGAGATCCTCGAGCGCGACCACGGCGAGCGTCTCCTCGTGCGTGGCCGCGAGCACGACGGGCGGCGCGACGCCGGCCGCGAGCGCTTCCCGCCAGCGGCCGACGCACAGGCACCAGCGGTCGCCGGCGGCAAGACCCGGGAAGCCGTGCTCGGGGTGCGGCGTGGACAGGTCGTTGCCCTGCGCGCGGGAGAACACGAGGAACGCGTCGGTCATCACCGCGCAGACGGTATGCAGCCCCGTATCCTCGTGATCGGTGTCGCAGCAGCCGTTGCGGAAGAAGCCGGTGAGCGGATCGTCGCTGCACGACGCGAGCGGTCCCCCGAGGACGTTCAAGGCGTTGTCGCGCGAACCGGACATGGCAGGCTTGCCGGCGACGGGAACCGCGCCGGCACCGACGGTGATGGGGAAGCGCCTAGTTTAGCGCGATGCGCGCTTCGACGGCATCGCGCACGCGGGACGCGAGCTCGGGCGGGGCCGTATCGCGCAGGAACCAGCGCAGGCGCGCCGTGTCGCCGACGACCATGAACCCGAATTCCGCCAGCAGGTGCTGCAGCGCCGCCGCGTAGCGCGACGTGCGCTGGACGCGCAGCACGTAGGTCTTCTGTCCCTGCGGCGTGGCGAAGAGCGCCGCGAGCAGCGCGCGCCCGTGGCCGCCGCCGCGCGTGGACAGGTCGAGGCCCGCGAGCCAGAGTTCGTAGCCCGCCTCGAGCGCGCGGAAGAGCCCGAAGCCGGCCGGCGCACCGCCACTGTGCCGGCCGTCGGGCCAGAACACGTAGCCCGGCACGGCGACGGTGTCGATCCGGCCCGCGCGCCCTTCCTCGACGAAGTAGCCGGTGACCAGTGCCTTCTTCAGCTTGGCGAAGAACTCCTCGGACGCAGGGGATGCGGCCCCGAGTTCGCGGTCGAAGCTTCCCTCCTGCGCGCCCTGGCGAATCAGCGTGCGGAGCATGGCGAGATGACCGACGTGGGCGGGTTGCAGCATGGTCGTTCCTTCGAAGGGCGCCAGCGCACGTTACCGCCGGCGCGTACGCCGCGGTGCGCCGCCTTACCAACGGTGCGCTGGGGAGCATGAGCGGCGGGTGCCGGCCCGCGCCCGCCGCCCGAGCCCGTACGCAGCGGTAGCGTGCGGTGGGTCGACGCGCGCTCGACCGGAGCCGCACCCGCGCCGCGTTGTCGTACGCGGTGGCCGGCAACGCGCGGGTCAGATCGCGAGATAGGCGGCGAGCAGGAGGCCGAGCACGCCCAGGATCACCGACAGCATGATCGGATAGATCGCCTCGTGCGACCGGGGGATGTCGGCCTTCGGCAATGTCGCCACGTAGCTGCGGTGCTGGAGCGCGCCCAGCGCCATGCAGCCGACGCCGATCAGCACCAGCGCGATCCCGATCGCGTTCGACAGGTGGTTGTGCAGTTCGGCCGCCGGAATTCCCTGCCCCTGCTGCGTGGCGAGCAGGCGCAGGAACAGTCCGAAGCGCGCGACGACGAATCCGAATGCCATCACGGTGAGGCCCGTGCGGACCCACGCGAGCAGCGTGCGCTCGGCGGCGAAGAAGACCCGGGGATCGCTTTGCATGGTGGCGGAAGCTTAGCCGAAAATCGAACGGCGTTAGACTTCGAGATTGGCGCAACGAAGGCGCGTGGCGCCGCCACGGCGTCGCGCCGCATCCCTCAACCCTTGATGAAGACCACTCCATGATCCGCAATCGTCGCCGCCTGCCGGGCGTTATCGGCGCAGTCCTGTTCGCTTTGGCGTCGGGAGTCGCGTTCGCGCAGTCCTACCCGACCAAGACGGTCAACATCGTGGTGCCGTGGCCGCCGGGCGGCCCGTCGGATATCGCGGCACGGCCGCTCGCCCACGGCCTGTCCGAGGCGTTGAAGCAATCGTTCGTCATCGACAACCGCGGTGGCGCGGGCGGCAACATCGGCACGACGCTCGTGACCAAGGCGGCGCCGGACGGCTACACGCTGCTCGTCACGTCGAGCGCGCCGATCGTCATCAACCCGAGCCTGTACAAGCAGATGCCGTTCGATCCGCCGAACGACCTGCAGCCGATCACCAACCTGCTGCGGGTGCCGCTGATCCTCACGGTCCACCCGTCGGTGCCGGCCAAGAACCTGGCCGAGCTCATCGCCTACATCAAGGCGCAGAACGGCAAGGTGCAGTTCGCGTCGTCCGGCAACGGCACGCCCCAGCACCTGACGGCCGAGCTGTTTCGTTCGACCGCGAAGCTCGACATGGTCCACGTGCCGTACAAGGGCTCGGCGCCCGCGATCACCGACCTGATCGGCGGCCACGTGCCCGTGATGTTCGACAGCGCGATCGCGATCCTGCCCCACATCAAGTCCGGCAAGGTGCGCGCGATCGCGATCACCAGCGCGAAGCGCTCGTCGATCCTGCCCGACGTCCCGACGTTCGAGGAGTCGGGGATGAAGGGTTTCGAGTCCTACGCGTGGTACGGCTTCTTCGCGCCGGCGAAAACGCCGAAGGACATCGTCGCGAAGCTCAACGCCGAGGCGCTCCGCGTGATGAAGCAGCCCGAATGGCAGAAGATCCTGGCCGAGACCGGCTCGGAGTACGTGGGCGACACGCCCGAGCAGTTCACCGCGTTCACGAAGGCGGAGGCGGCCAAGTGGGCGAAGGTGGTGAAGGAAAGCGGCGCCACGGTCGACTGATCCGGCGTTGACCGGGGCCGCGGGGCGGAGCGCCCCGGCCCCTCCGGCGCGGCGCCCCGGGCGCGCTTTCGCCGCGCTTGCCCGTCCCCGGCGGCGCGCCGCCGCGCGGTCCGCGCGCCCGCGGCGCCCGTCCCCGGCGCCGACGAGGGTTGCGATTCCGAGCCGGTGAGGGGTTGCGATCCCGTGCTCCCGGCCTTATTATTAGCACTCGTGGCGAATGAGTGCTAACAACGCTCGGCCGCGGTTACCCGATCGATTCGGCGGTCCGGGCCCTTTCCGAGGGCTTCCGGTCCAACGCCGATCCGCCGCAGTCCCCAACGGGCTGTGTGTCCGGTAACACGCTGAATCTCAATCAAATTCATCTGGAGTGAGTGCTAACCATGAAACTGCGTCCCCTGCACGACCGCGTGATCGTCAAGCGGCTTGAGGAAGAGCGTAAATCGGCCGGCGGCATCGTCATCCCGGACACCGCCGCGGAGAAGCCCTCGATGGGTGAAATCATCGCCGTCGGTCCCGGCAAGACGGACGACAACGGCAAGCTGGTCCCGATCGGCGTGAAGCCCGGCGACAAGATCCTCTTCGGCAAGTACTCGGGCCAGGAATTCAAGCTCGAAGGCGCGGACCTCCTGCACATGCGGGAAGACGACATCATCGGCATCGTCGGCTAAACGCCCCCCACGAATTCGCATCAGGAGAAAAACACCATGGCAGCTAAAGACGTCCGCTTCGGCGAAGGCGTGCGCAACAAGATGATGGTCGGCGTGAATGTCCTCGCCAACGCCGTCAAGGTCACCCTGGGCCCCAAGGGCCGCAACGTCGTGCTCGAGCGCAGCTTCGGCGCGCCGACGATCACCAAGGACGGCGTGTCCGTCGCGAAGGAAATCGAGCTGAAGGACCGGTTCGAGAACATGGGCGCGCAGATGGTGAAGGAAGTCGCGTCGAAGACCTCCGACGTCGCCGGTGACGGCACGACGACCGCCACGGTCCTCGCGCAGTCGATCTGCAACGAAGGCTTCAAGTTCGTCGCCGCCGGCATGAACCCGATGGACTTGAAGCGCGGCATCGACCGTGCGGTCATCGCCGTCGTCGAGGAACTGAAGAAGATCAGCAAGCCCTGCACGACCAGCAAGGAAATCGCGCAGGTCGGCGCCATCTCGGCCAACGCCGACGCGTCGATCGGCAAGACCATCGCCGAGGCGATGGACAAGGTCGGCAAGGAAGGCGTGATCACCGTCGAAGACGGCAAGGGCCTCGAGAACGAACTCGACCTGGTCGAGGGCATGCAGTTCGACCGCGGCTACATCTCGCCGTACTTCATCAACAACCCGGACAAGCAGGTCTCGCTGCTCGAAGACCCGTACATCCTGCTGCACGACAAGAAGATCAGCAACATCCGCGATCTGCTGCCGTTGCTCGAGCAGGTGGCCAAGGCCGGCAAGCCGCTGCTGATCATCGCCGAGGACGTCGACGGCGAGGCGCTCGCCACGCTGGTCGTCAACAACATCCGCGGGATCCTGAAGACCACCGCCGTCAAGGCGCCGGGCTTCGGCGACCGTCGCAAGGCGATGCTCGAAGACATCGCGATCCTGACCGGCGGCACCGTCATCGCGGAAGAGCTGGGATTGAAGCTCGAGAACGCGACGCTGAAGGATCTCGGCCGCGCGAAGAAGATCGAAGTGGGCAAGGAAGACACGACGATCATCGACGGCGCCGGCGAGAAGGCGTCGATCGAAGCGCGCGTCAAGAACATCCGCAAGCAGGTCGAGGATGCGACGAGCGACTACGACAAGGAAAAGCTGCAGGAGCGCGTCGCGAAGCTCGCCGGCGGCGTGGCGGTGATCAAGGTCGGTGCCGCCACCGAAGTCGAGATGAAGGAAAAGAAGGCCCGCGTCGAGGACGCGCTGCACGCGACCCGTGCGGCCGTCGAGGAAGGCATCGTCGCCGGTGGCGGCGTGGCTTACCTCCGCGCGCGTGCCAACCTGAAGGGCCTGAAGGGCGACAACCACGACCAGGACGCCGGCATCAAGATCGTGCTGCGCGCGCTGGAAGAGCCGCTCCGCCAGATCGTCGCCAACGCGGGTGACGAGCCCTCGGTCGTCGTCAACAAGGTCGTCGAAGGCAAGGGCAACTACGGCTTCAACGCCGCGACGGGCGAGTACGGCGACATGGTCGAAATGGGCGTGCTGGACCCGACCAAGGTCACGCGCTTCGCGCTGCAGAACGCCGCATCGGTGGCGTCGCTGCTGCTGACGACCGAAGCCATGGTCGCCGAACTGCCGAAGGACGAAAAGGGCGGTGGCGGCGGCGGTGGCGGCGGCATGGGTGGCATGGGCGGCATGGGCGACATGGACATGTAAGCCCGGTCGGACGCGGCCCGCGCGACGGGTCGCCTCCGATGAATTCCTGTCGCCGGCCGGTCTCGTTCCATCGGGGCCGGACAGCGACAGGGTTCGAGCAAAGCCCGGCCCGGTGCCGGGCTTTGTTTTTGTTGCGCGCCCGCGACAATGGCGAACGGGCGTCGGCACCCCCGGCGTCCGGCGCCCGCCAACGTCCAAATGGCTCGCCGGCCCCGCGGGCTGACGCCTGCGCGGGCGGCGATTGAGGGAAAAGCCCGCCGAATCGTTGCGCAGGCGGTCCCCGCACGGGCTGCGCGTTGGCGTTCGGCGAATGAATTGCTTTACACTACAATGGATTATTCGGCAAAGTTAGACAATTACAACGCTTGGCGCGACGGCCTGTAGTCCGCAGTCGGCACAGTCGCGCAGGGGAAACAGCATTTGATCAGCCAAGGGGTCCTCTTCGCGGTGATGATGGCGATCCTCGTGATCGTCGTGGTCATCGGATTCGTGCGTCGCAACCGGAGTTCGCGCGGTTCCGCCACGGGTGGTTCCGATTCGCCCAACACGGTCGCGCAGTGGACCGAAGGCGAGACGACGCGGCTTCTGTCGTCGGCGGAGTTGCCGGGCCTCTACCTGCTGCGGCCGCGCTTCCTGACCAAGGCCGAGAGCGTCGTCTTCCTGCTGCTGAAGGCGGCGTTTCCGCGCAACGAGATCTTCGCGCGCGTCCGCCTGGCGGACGTGCTGCAGGTGAAGATCGGCCCGCAGGGCATGGAGCGCCTGCGCGCGTTCCGCAAGATCGCCAACCAGCACGTGGGCTTCGTCGTCTGCGATCGCGACATGACGATCATCGCCATCGTCGATTCGAAGGAGCCGGACCAGGTGATCAATCCGCGCGACCAGAAGCTCGAAGTGATCAAGCAGCGCTGCCTGCAGGCGGCGCAGGTGAAGTACATCTGCGTGTATCCGCCGCAGTTGCCGCGCTATCGCGAGCTGCGCGAGCAGATCCTGGGCCCCGCCGCCGATCTCGTCTAAAGCCGCCGCGGCGCGGGATCGCGCCCTTCCCCGTGCCCACGGACCGTCAGCGGTCGTCGCGCTGCGCCAGCATCCGGTAGGTATTCGACCCGCCCGGCCGCGCGAGCAGCGGACGCGCGATGGCATCGGCGACGCCTCCCGCGACCAGCAGCGGCCATCCCAGCAGCATCGTCAGCACGTGCCGGGCGCGCGCGAACGCGCCGCCCTGCGGTCGCCACGGCAGGTCCGGCGGCGGGCCGATGCGCCCGAGCAGCAGCAACGCGGCCATCGCGAAATCCCCGCCTCCGTGCGTTTCCTTGCGCTGCAGTGCGACGACCGTGAAGCCGGCGCGCGCAAGCAGCTCGCGCGCGTTCTCGACCGTGAGGAAGTGAAGGTGCTGCGGCTGGAACCACGACATCCAGAATGACCGCAGGAACCGGCCCGTGCGGGCGGCCGGGTCGGGCACTTCGATCAGCAGGTGGCCGCGTGGCCGCAGCACGCCGTACGCGGCGGCGATTTCCGCGCGCGGGTCGCGCGTGTGCTCGAGGTAGTGGCTCATGCTGACGACGTCGAACGAACCCGCGAGGGCGGGTGCGTGCTCCGGAAAGAAGCCCCGGATCGCGCGGTCGGCCCATCCGCGCCGCAGCGCGAGTTCCGCGCCCTCGCCCAGGTCGAGCGCGGTGAAGCGGGTCGCCGGCAGCACGTCGCGGGCGCACAGGCAGAAGTGGCCGTGGCCCGCGCCGACGTCGAGCCAGTCCGCCGGCGCCGCATGCGCGGCGACCATCCTCGCGCGTGCCACATACGGCGCCGTGCCGAATCCCAGCACGACGTCCATGATCTTCTCGCCGAGCCCGTCGTAGAAGTCGCGGTAGTAGTACGCGAGTCCCGCGGCCGAGAGCCGCGGATTCTGGAATACGTGGCCGCAACCCGCGCAGCGGTCGAGCGTGAAGCGGCCGGGCTTGTGCTGCAGGCGGTCGGGCGACACGACGAGCAGGGCGAGGCGCGTCCCGCCGCACAGCATGCAGGTGGCGGCGCGCGGTTCGAACAGCGACCCCATGCCGCCCGCGAGCAGCGCCTCGTAGTCCCGGCGCGCCACGTGCAGTGTTTGTCGGCGCAGCGCGCGCCACGGCGTGGCGCGCGCAAGCAGCGCGAACCAGCGCGCGATCTCGAGCGGCGTGCGCAGCACCGTGCAGTACAGGAGGTCCGGGCAGCGCACGGGCGTTCGCCAGAGCACGACCAGCGGCTGCAGGTGGAAGGTCGCGAGCGCCGCGAAGCCCGCCAGCGGGTTCGCTGCTGATCGCGGCGGCGACCAGCGCGAGCAGCAGCGCCGGCACCGCCAGTCCGAACGGTACGACCGGGCCGAGCACGTCGCGGAACAGCGCGGCGCGCGTGGCGGGATCGGCGTCGCCGCGCGTGAGCGACGGCGCCACGACATGCGTCATCGACCGTGCGCTGCGGCGCAGTTCGGTCGCGAGATGCAGGAACGCGATGGCGGGCAGCGCGCGCGTCGCGTCGCCCGATTCGACCACACGCGTGCGCGCCGCCAGGTCCGCGCGAACGACGAGCCCGACTGCCCGCGGTGCGGCCGGGGGCGAGCCGATCGGCGTGCGTACGCGCAGGATCCGTGAGCCTCAGGAAGTCGAATGCGGCGCCGGCACGCCATACGCCCGGGACGAGGTCGAGCACCTCGTGGTCGTCGCGCAGCATCGCCGCGGCCGCGGCCGCGACGACCGGTGGCGGCAGCAGGGCGCCATCGGGCGTGAACGCGACGACGGTACCGGTCGTCGCAGCCGCCGCGTCGTGGTCGGCGGCGGGCGCCTGCGCCAGTGTCTTCACTGCGCGCCAGCGCCGCCGCAGTACAAGCGCGTCGAGCAGGAACACGAGGCACAGCGCAAGGCCTAGGGTCATCGTCCCGGAAGTTCGCAAAGCCGGGCATGCGCCCGCGCGGATCATGACAAATCCGCTTCCGCAGGTCCAGCGCGCCCGCGGCTACCGCCGCAGCGGAAGTGGCGCGCCCGCGGCTAACGTCGCAGCGCGAGCGCGGTGCCGGCGATGATCAGCGCGCCGCCCGCCAGCATCCCGACCGTGAGCGCCTCGCCGAGGAACACGCGTCCCCACAGTACGCCGAACAGCGGGATCAGGAAGGTGACGAGCATCGTGCGCGTGGGTCCGACGTCGGCGATCAGCTTGAAGTAGATGAGGTACGCGATCGCGGTGGATGCGAGCGCCAGCGCCGCGACATTCACGGCGACGAGCGGCGTCACCGGACCCGGCACGGCGGCGAACGGCACGGCCGGCAGCAGCACCAGCGCCGCCATGAGCTGGCTTGCCGTCGCGATCGAGAAGCTCGCAACGCCACCGAGCCGGCGCTTGATGAACGTTCCGGCGAGCGCGTAGCACGTGGTGGCGGCGAGACACGCGGCGGTCGCGAGCATGACGTCGCGCGACATCGCGCCCGGATGCCAGCCGACCAGCACGCCCACGCCCGCGAAGCCGATCACCATTCCGGCGATCTTCGCCACGGTGAGTCGCTCGCCGAGCCAGACCGCCGCGGCGATGGCGGTGAAGAACGGCGCCGTCGCGTTGAGGATCGCCCCGGCCGACGCCGTGAGGTACTGCTCGGCGTAGCAGAAGAGCACGAACGGCAGCGCCGAGTTCACGACGCCGACGAGCAGGAAGGCGCGCCAGTGCGTGCGCAGGTCGGGGAGTCGCCGTCCGGCGAAGGCGACCGCCAGCAGCGCCGCGGCGGCGAGCGCGACGCGCAGGAACGCGAGCGTGACGGGGCCGAGCGCGGGCACGGCCACGCGCATGAACACGAACGAGCCGCCCCACAGCGCCGACAGGACGACGAGCAGCGCCGCGGAGGAGAGCGGCACCGGTGTTCCGATCAGCGCGGCGACGCGCCCGCGGCGCCGGCTTCGAGATCGAGGAGCTTCCGCTTGCGCGGCAGCCCGCCGCCATAGCCGGTGAGCGCGCCGTCCGCGCCGATCACGCGGTGACAGGGCACGATGATCGACAGCCGGTTGTCGCCGTTGGCGCGGCCGACCGCGCGCACGGCGGAAGGCTGGCCGATCGCGCGCGCGAGCTCGGCGTACGACCACGTGCGGCCTGACGGAATCGTCTGCAGCGCCTGCCACACCCGTATCTGGAATGGGGAACCCGTCAGCGCCACGGGAGTTGCGAAACGCGGGCGCATGCCTGCGAAATACTCCGCCAGTTCCTGCTCGATCTGCGCGAGATAGCGGTGCTCGCCCGGCAGCACGCGCGCGGACAGGCGCTTTTGCAGCATCAGCAGCGCGCGTTCGAGGCCGCGCCGGTCGACGAAGTCGAGGAGATGCAGGCCGCGGTCGTCGGCGATGGCGAGCATCGAGCCCAGCGGCGTTTCCAGCCACTTCGCGTGCAGCACCGTGAGGTCGCGCGCGCGCGATGGCGCGGCACCGACGAGGCGCACGAACGCCTCGCGGAAGCCGCTGCCCGATTCGAAGCCCTGGTTCAGTTGCGAGTCGAGCACGGTCTTTCCTTTCCGGATGTCGAGAAGGGCCAGGCCCATGCGCCGCGCGCGATGGTAGGCCTGGAAGGTCATGCCGCAGTAGCGCCTGAACTGGCGCCGTGCGGTGGACGGATCGATGCCGAGTTCGGCGAGTTCCGCGTCGCGGTAGCGGCGGCCGGGTTCAGCCTCGACGGCGAGCAGCAGGCGCTCGACCAGCGGTGGCGGCGTGCGCCCATGGTCGAGCGGCCGGCACTTGCGGCACGGGCGATAACCCGCGTGCAGCGCGTCGGCGGGCGCGGCGAAGAACTCGACGTTCTCCCGGTTCGGCGGGCGCGCGCGGCACGTCGGCCGGCAGAAGATGCCCGTCGTGCGCACCCCGGTCCAGAACACGCCCTCGTAGGCGGGGTCGCGCCGGATGAACGCGCGGTACATCGTGGCAGGGGCGGGCAGATGGGGCATGACGGGAATTCTAGCGAGCCCGCCGCGTGTGTGTCGCCGGAATTCGGGCAGGCAATTCGCGTTGGACCAGGGAACCCAATCACCAAGTGACGAAAAGGCCGCCTTCGCCAACTCGCACGCAGCCAGCCGCAAGACACTCGTCGTTTCGTAGGTATTATCGGCGGCCGCCGCCGGGCCGCCCCAAGGCGGCTGCCTGACTTCGCAGTAGACGTGCCGGCCGCAAAAGGCGCGACGCCGGCGATACGTCATCCACAGGTACCACGGACGCCCTTTGCGGACGTTCCCTAAAGCAGCCCGCGATCGGCGAGCATGGGCTCCACACTTGCGTCGTGGCCGCGGAACGCGCGATACGCGACCTTCGGATCGAGTGTGCCGCCCGACGAATAAACGTACCGCAGGAGCCGCTGCGCGAGTTCCGGGTCGAACGGATCGCCGGCCTCGGTGAACGCGGCGAACCCGTCGCAGTCGAGCACCTCGGCCCACATGTAGACGTAGTAGCCGGCGCAATAGCCGCCGCCGCCGAAGAGGTGTCCGAAGTGCGGGAGGCGGTGGCGCATCACGGTCCCCTCCGGCATGCCGAGACGCGCGAGCTCGGCATCCTCGAACGCGGACAGGTCGAGGCTCCCCGGATCCGGATGCGCATGCAGCGCCATGTCGACCAGCGCGCACACCGTGTACTCGACCGTCTCGAACCCTTGGTTGAACTGCCGTGCCGCGCGAAGGCGCTCCAGCAGTGCCAACGGGATCGGCGCGCCCGTTTCGTGATGCAGCGCGTGGCGGCGCAGCACCGAGGTCTCGAACGCCCAGTGCTCGAAGATCTGCGACGGCAGCTCGACGAAGTCGCGCAGCACGCTGGTGCCCGACAGCCGCTCGTACGTGACGTCGGACAGGAGCCCGTGCAGGCCGTGCCCGAACTCGTGGAACAGCGTGCGCAGCTCTTCGATGGACAGCAGCGTCGGCATGCCCTCCGGGGCGCGGGTCACGTTGAGATTGTTGACGATGATCGGCGTCACGCGGCCGTCGCGGCGCGACTGCGGCCGGAACGCGCTCATCCACGCGCCGCTGCGTTTGGTCGGGCGCGCGAAGCTGTCCAACAGGAACAGGCCGAGATGCGTGCCGTCGGCGTCGTGCATTTCGTAGACGCGGACATCTGGATGGTAGGCGGGCAGGTCGGGCCGTTCGCGAAAGCGGACGCCGAACAGCCGGTGCGCGCAGTCGAAGGCGGCGGCGAGCATCCGGTCCAGTTCGAAGTAGGGCTTGAGTTCCGCGTCGCCGCAGGCGAAGCGCATGGCGCGCACCTTCTCCGCGTAGTAGCGCCAGTCCCAGGGTGCGATCGCATGCGTGGCGCCGTGCGCACGGGCGGCTTCGGCGAGCGCCTCGCGTTCGACGGCCGCCTTCGCCTTGGCGGGCTCCCACACGCGCTCGAGCAGCTGCGCGACCGCTTCGGGCGTGCCCGCCATCCGGTCGACCAGCGCGAACGCCGCGAAGTTCGGATAGCCGTGGAGCTGCGCGAGTTCGTGGCGCAGCGCGAGGATCTCGCGCGCGACGCGGCCGGTTGTCGTGTGCCCCGGCGTGCTCGCCGCGCTTCGCCCACGCGCGGAACAGCTGCTCGCGCAGGTCGCGCCGGTCGGCATGGGTGAGGAACGGCACGACCATCGAGCGCGTCAGCGTGACGACCCATGCCTCCGGGAGACCGCGCTGTTCCGCCTCCGCGCGCGCCGTCGCCCGGAGCGACGCCGGCAGCCCGGACAGGTCGCGCTCGTCGCGCAGCACCAGCGTGAAGGCGCTCTCGTCCGCCAGCAGGTTCTGGCGGAACTGCGTGTACAGCGTCGCGATCCGTTCGTCGATCGCGGCGATCCGGGCGCGTGCTTCGGCCGGCAACCGTGCGCCGGCGAAGACGAAGTCGAGGTGCATGCGGTCGAGGAGCTGCAGCGCCTCCGCGTCGAGGCCGAGTTCGTCGCGGCGGCGATGCAGCGCGTCGACCCGCGCGAACAGCGTCGCGTCGAGCATGATCGAGGCATGGTGCGCGGCGAGCTTCGGCGCCGCCTCGCGCTCGACCGCCTGCAGCGCCGGCGATGTCGCGGACGCTGCGAGGTTGAAGAACAGGCGCGTGATCCGGCCGAGGCCGGTGCCGGCGCGGTCCAGCGCCGCGAGTGTGTTCGCGAACGTCGGTGACGCAGGGTCGTTCGCGATAGCCGCGACGTCCCGCCGGCACTCGGCCAGCGCAACCTCGAGCGCCGGTGCGAAGTGCTCGGGAAGGATGTCCGCGAACGGCGGGATGGCGTGGGGGGTCTCCCACGGCCGCAGCAGCGGATTCGCGGCGCGGGACGCCGAGGGCGCGACAGCCGCCACGGTTGCGGGTTGAGCGAGGGTCATACGAATCCGGGTTCCCAGGAAGTTCCGCCAAGAATCCGCGTGGCGAGGTCGCGGTCGATGTTGCCGCCGCACAGGATCACGCCCATCCGCTTGCCTTCGCGGCCAGGCGACTTCAGCAGCGCCGCGAGCGGCGCCGCGCCGGCGCCCTCGGCAAGCTGGTGCGTGTCGTCGAAGTAGGCGCGGATCGCACCCTCGACCTCGGCATCGGTGACCTCCACGACATCGTGCGCGCCGCGCCAGATGGCGTCGAGTGCGCCCGGTACGGGCACGCGCACGGCCATCCCATCGGCGATCGTGACGGCGGTCGCCGTCTCGACCCGCGTGCGCTTGCGGAACGACTGCGCGTAGGCGTTGGCATTCGCGGAAACGACGCCGACGATGCGCGTGGCAAGGCCAAGCGCATCGCGCGCGGCCATGAGGCCGCAGATGCCGGAACCGCAGCCGATCGGCACGAACACCGTGTGCAGGTCCGGCACCGCGCGCAGGAACTCGAGCGCGTACGTCGCCACCCCCGCAATGAGTTCCGGTTCGAACGGACCCACGAAGCGCAGGCCTTTGCCCGCCGCCAGCGTGGCCGCGTGCTCGCGCGCCTCGTCGAAGTCGCGGCCATGCACGACGAGGTCGGCACCGAACGCGCGCATCGCGGCGTTCTTGTCGCGCGAATTGCCCTGCGGAACCACGATCGTGCAGCGCACGCCGTGCCGGCGCGCCGCGTACGCGAGGCTCTGGCCGTGATTGCCGCGCGTCGCGCTGATGACGCCGGCGAAGCCCGGCTCGCGCGACTTCAGCTGCGCCAGCAGGTTCAGGCCGCCGCGCACCTTGAACGCGCCGGTGGGGGTGTGGTTCTCGTGCTTCACCCAGACCTCGCAGCCGGCGCGCTGCGCGAGCAGCGGCCACGCATACTGCGGCGTCGGTGCCATGGCGGCGTAGACGTTGGATGCGGCGGCTTCGATGTCGGCTAAGGTAGGCATGGCGGGGCGGCGCGGGACGAACCGGCATTCTATGCCCGCCCGCGACCCAACGACCCTCCGCGTCCGCATGCTGCCGCATGAGGTCGGAGTGGTCCGCGCGGAGCCTCTCGGGCGCGCGATCGCCCGCCGGGCGTGGCACGGGCGCGCCGTCGGTGGAGGCGGGTATGCCGCCTGGCCGGCGTGCGGTGGTGTTCAGACCCGCTCGATGATGATGGCGATGCCCTGGCCGACGCCGATGCACATCGTCGCGAGCGCGTAGCGGCCGCCCGTTCGCCGCAGCTGGTACAGCGCGGTGGTGACGAGGCGGGCGCCGCTCGCGCCGAGCGGATGGCCGAGCGCGATGGCGCCGCCGTTCGGATTCACGTGCGCGGCGTCGTCGGCGAGTCCGAGGTCGCGCGTCACGGCCAGCGCCTGCGCGGCGAAGGCCTCGTTGAGTTCGATGACGTCCATGTCGCGAATCGTGAGGCCCGCCAGCGCCAGCACTTTGCGCGTGGCGGGCGCGGGACCGAAGCCCATGATGCGCGGCGCGACGCCTGCCGACCGCGCTCGCGACGATGCGGGCGCGCGGCGTCAGGCCGTGGCGCTTCGCCGCGGCGGCGGACGCCAGCAGCACGGCGCCGCGCCGTCGTTCACGCCCGAGGCGTTGCCGGCGGTGACCGTGCCGTCCGGCCGCACGACGCCCTTCAGCTTCGCGAGCGATTCCGGCGTCGTCGCGCGCGGATGCTCGTCCTGCGCGAACAGCACCGGGTCGCCCTTCTTCGGCGGAACCGCGACGGGCACGATCTCCTCGGCCAGCCGTCCGGCGGCGATGGCGGCGGCGCGCGCGTTCCTGGCTGCGCAGCGCGAACGCGTCCTGGTCGGCGCGCGCGATGCCGAACTCGGTCGCGACGTTCTCGGCGGTCTCCGGCATCGAGTCGATCCCGTACTTCGCCTTCATCAGCGGATTGACGAAGCGCCAGCCGATGGTGGTGTCCTCGATCTTCGCCGCGCGCGAGAACGCCGCGTCGGCCTTGGCGAGCACGAACGGCGCGCGCGTCATGCTCTCGACGCCGCCGGCGATCATCAGCGATCGCCTCGCCGCTCTTGATCGCGCGCGCGGCGATGCCGATCGCGTCGAGGCTCGATCCGCACAGGCGGTTGATGGTCGCGCCGGCGACCTCGACCGGCAGTCCGGCGAGCAGCAGCGCCATGCGGGCGACGTTGCGGTTGTCCTCGCCGGCCTGGTTGGCGCAGCCGTAGAGCACGTCGTCGACCGCCTGCCAGTCGACGCCGGCATTGCGCTCCATCAGCGCCTTGATGGGCAGCGCGGCGAGGTCGTCGGTGCGGACGGCCGCGAGCGCGCCGCCGTAGCGGCCGAACGGGCGTGCGGACCGCGTCGCAGATGAAAGCGTCTTGCATGTGAGATCCTCCGGGGTCAGGCGGCGTGCTGCGCGAGGATGCCGTCGCGCAGCGGAACGCCGGTCAGGCGCACGAGTTCGGAAAAGGGCAGGTCGGGCGCGATGTCGACGACGACGAGTCCCGATCGGCGTGATGTCGATGACGGCAAGGTCCGTGTACACGCGGTTCACGCAGGCGAGTCCGGTGACCGGATACGTGCAGCGACGGGACGATCTTGCTCTCGCCCGCCTTGGTCAGGTGTTCCATCATCACGAAGACGCGCTTCGCGCCGATCGCCAGGTCCATCGCGCCGCCCACGGCGGGAATCGCGTCCCGGGCGCCCGTGTGCCAGTTCGCGAGGTCGCCCGCGACCGACACCTGGAACGCGCCCAGCACGCAGCAGTCGAGGTGGCCGCCGCGCATCATCGCGAACGAGTCCGCGTGGTGGAAGTACGCGGCGCCGGGAAGCGCCGTGACCGGCTGCTTGCCGGCGTTGATGAGGTCCCGGTCCTCGGCGCCGGGCGCGGGCGCCGGCCCCATGCCGAGCAGGCCGTTCTCCGTGTGCAGGATGATCTCGCGGTCGCGCGGCAGGTGGTTGGCGACCAGCGTCGGCAGGCCGATGCCGAGGTTCACGTAGGCGCCGTCGGGGATGTCGCGCGCGACGCGCGCGGCCATCTGTTCGCGGGTGAAGCGGTTCATCGCGGGGTCCGTTTCAGCGAGCGTCGCGCGTCATGCAGCGGCGCCGGACGCGGCGTTCGCCAAGGCCGGATCCGCAATCGCGACGACCCGCTGCACGAAAATGCCGGGCGTGACGACGGCCTCCGGATCGAGCTCGCCCAGGTTCACGATCTCGTGCACCTGCGCGATCGCGCACTGCGCGGCGGACGCCATGATCGGGCCGAAATTGCGCGCGGTCATCCGGTAGACGAGGTTGCCCCAGCGATCGCCGCGCAGCGCCTTGATCAGCGCGAAGTCGGCGTGGATCGGATGCTCGAGCACGTAGTTGCGGCCGTCGATCACGCGGGTTTCCTTGCCTTCCGCGAGCAGCGTCCCGAAGCCCGTGGGCGAATAGAACGCCCCGATGCCCGCGCCCGCTGCGCGGATGCGCTCGGCGAGGTTGCCCTGCGGGACGAGTTCGAGTTCGATCTCGCCGGCACGGTAGAGCGCGTCGAACACGTGCGAATCGGTCTGCCGCGGAAACGAGCAGACGATCTTGCGCACGCGCCTCGCCTTCAGCAGCGCCGCAAGGCCCGTGTCGCCGTTGCCCGCGTTGTTGTTGACGATGGTCAGGTTGCGCGCACCCTGCGCGATCAGCGCGTCGATCAGCTCGGCCGGCAGTGCCGGCGTTGCCGAAGCCGCCGATCATCACGGTGGCGCCGTCGTGGACGTCGGCGACGGCCGCCGCGGCGGAAGGAAGGATCTTGCTGATCACGGCGTTTCCGTGGCGTCAGGCGTCGGCGAACGGCAGGCCGACGTAGTTCTCGGCGAGGCTCGTCGCGGCGGCGCGCGAGCTGACGACGTAGTCGAGCTGCGCGCGCTGCAGCCGGTGGCCGAAGCCGTCGTCGCTCGGGAACCGGTGCAGCATCGACGTCATCCACCACGAGAAGTGCTCGGCGCGCCACACGCGGGCGAGGCACGTCTGCGAATAGGCGTCGAGCGCGTCCTCGCGACCGGCGCCGTAGAACGCGGTCAGCGCGCGCGCCAGCATGCGGACGTCGGCCACCGCGAGGTTCATCCCCTTGGCGCCGGTCGGCGGCACGATGTGCGCGGCATCGCCCGCCAGGAAGAGCCGGCCGTGCTGCATCGGCTCCGCGACGAAGCTGCGCATGCCGGTGATGCCCTTCTCCAGCACCGGCCCTTCGTTCAGCGGCCACGCCGTCGTCGGTCTCGAGGCGCGCGTGCAGTTCCTCCCAGATCCGCGTCGTCCGGACCAGCCGCGCGATGTCCTCGTCGGGCGCGCACCTGGACGTAGAGCCGCGTGATCTCGGGCGAGCGCATGCTGTAGCAGCGCGAAGCCGCGGTCGTGATAGGCATAGATGAGTTCGTCGTGCGTCGGCGGCGCCTGCGGCGAGGATGCCGAGCCAGGCGAACGGATAGACGCGCTCGAAGGCCGTCAGCACGCCGGCCGGGATCGCCTGCCGGCACACGCCGTGGAAGCCGTCGCAGCCCGCGACGACATCGCAGGCGAGCTCGTGGGCTTCGCCGTTGTGCACGAAGCGGATCGTCGGCGCCTTGGTGTCGATGGCTTCGAGCGCGACCTCGCCGACCTCGAACAGCAGCGGCGCCCCGTACGCGAGCCGCGCGGCGATGAGGTCCTTCACCACCTCCTGCTGCCCGTACACGACGATCGAGCGTCCGCCGGTCAGTTCCGCGAAGTCGATCCGGTGCCCGCGGCCGCCGAAGCGCAGCTCGATGCCGTGATGGTGCATCCCTTCGCGATGCAGGCGGTCGGCGACGCCGGCCTCCGTCAGCACGTCGACCGCGCCCTGCTCGAGCACGCCGGCCCGCACGCGGTGCTCGACGTAGTCGCGGTCTGCGGTTCTCGAGCACCACGCATTCGATGCCCGCGCGGTGCAGCAGGTGGGCGAGCAGGAGTCCGGCGGGTCCGGCGCCGACGATCCCGACCTGGGTGCGCATCCGCATGGCGCGCTACGCCTTCCGCGCGGTCGCGTGGACGCGCGTGGCGAGCACAGGGCCGGCCGCCCGCGTCGCGGTGCATGGGATCGCCCGCGTCGCGGTGCAGGGGACCGCGGGCGCGCGGGTACCCGCCGGGTTGCGCCCGGGGCGGTTGCGGTCGAGTACGGGGTTCATGCGGTCTCCCTCCTAAGGTTCCATGCGGACGACACGCCCGGTGCGCGCCGCTGCCGCGATCGCTTCCGTGATCCGCAGGTTCTGCAGTCCATCGCGCACGCTGACCAGCGGTTGCGCGTCGCCGCGGATCACCGCGCAGAAGTGCGCGAGCTGATGCGCGAGCGGATCGGACCGGTCCACGGTCGCGACGTCCATGCGGAACGGCTTCCACCACGAACGGTCCTCGTCGCGGTCGTACACCTTGAGCCGCATCGTCGGCACCGCGAGCGAGCCGCGCGTGCCGACCAGGACGTAGCAGTCCTCGTCCGGATAGGTCGGGTACGCCTTGTTCTCGTGCGATGTCTGCTCCCAGCTGCGCGCGCTGGCCGCCGTGTCCGAGAGCATGAAGTTGCCGAGCGCGCCGTTCGCGAAGCGCAGGTTGACCGCAACCGTGTCCTCCACCGGGAAGCCGCGCGTGGCGCTCGACGCGAGCGCCTGCACGGCGACGATCTCGCCGGCCAGCGACCGCAGGTTGCCGATCTCATGGATGAGGTTGATGAGAATCGGCCCGCCGCCGGGCTGCCGCCGCCACGGCGCCTCGTCGAAGTACTCGCGGGGCTTGTAGAACATCGCGCTGCCCGTCACCGCCACGAGCGGTCCCAGCGCACCGCTCGCGACGATCGCGCGCGCCGCCGCGAGGATCGGGCTGTGCGCCCGGTGATGTCCGACCAGGACGCGCGCGCCGGACTGCTCGACCGCGGCGACGAGCCTGGCGCCGTCGGCGACGCTGGCGGCGACCGGCTTCTCGACCAGCGCGGCCACGCCGGCATCGATGCACGCGAGCGCATGTTCGACGTGCAGCGCGTTGGGGGTGGCGACGATCACGCCGTCCGGGCGCCCGGCGGCGAACAGCGCGGCCAGCGTGGTGTACAGCGGCACACCCGCGGCGCGCGCGAGCTCCGCCGCGCCCGCGGCGGGGTCGACGATCGCCACGAGCCGGCACGCGGGACTCTCGGCGATCAGTTCCATGTGCCGGCGTCCGATGAGGCCCGCGCCGGCGACGGCAATGTTCAAAGTCTTCATCGAGCGTCCATTCTATTTCACGCCGCCGGCCTCCCGGCATGTCCGCCGAGGAACAGGCGGTTCAGGTCCGGGTCGTGCAGCAGCAGGGACGCCGGTCGGTCGAGCGCGAGGCGGCCCATCTCGAGCACCAGCGCGCGGTTCGCGTACTTGAGCGCCGTGCGCACGTTCTGCTCGACCATCAGCACCGTGACGCCGTCGTCGGCGAGCTTGCGCAGCAGCGTCATCACCTCCTGCACGAGCTTGGGCGACAGGCCGATCGACGGTTCGTCGATCAGCAGCACGCGCGGGCGCAGCAGCAGCGCGCGGCCGACTTCCAGCTGCTTCTGCTCGCCGCCCGACAGCGTCGATGCCTGGTTGTCCATCCGCTCGCGGATGCGCGGGAAGCGTACGAGCACCTCCTCGATCCGCTCGGGCAGTTGCCTGCGCGGCAGCGTGATGCCACCCAGTTCGAGGTTGTGCCGCACCGACAGCGATCCGAAGAGGTTGCGCCCCTGCGGCACGAATGCCATGCCATCGGCGAGAAGGTCGCGCTGCGCGCGGCCGTTGATGAGCTTGCCTTCGAAGCGAACCTCGCCCGAGCGTGGCGTCAGCAGCCCGAACAGTGTTTTCAGCACCGTGGACTTCCCGGCGCCGTTGGGTCCGATGAGCAGCGTGATCTCGCCGCGGCGCGCGTCGAGCGTCGTCTCGTTCAGGATCGTGAGGCTCGGCGAATACCCGGCGACCACGCGGTCGAATTCGATGATCCTGTCGTTCATGGGCATCCCCGCTCGGTTGCCTGATCAGTTGCCCACTCAGTTGCCAAGATACGCCTCGAGCACCTGCCGGTTCCCCTGCACTGCCTGCGGCGGGCCTTCGGCGAGCACCTTTCCCTCGACCATGCAGATGACGTGCGGGCACAGCTTCATGATGAAGTCCATGTTGTGCTCGATGACGACGAAGCTGCCGCCCTGCGCCTTGTTGAGCTCCAGCAGCAGTTCGCGCAACTGCTCGACGAGGCCGGGGTTGACGCCCGCGCACGGCTCGTCGAGCAGCACGAGGCGGGGCGTGGGCATGAATGCCATCGCGATGTCGATGAGCTTCTGCTGGCCATAGGACAGCGTACCGGCGTGGAGATGCGCGACGTGCGTGAGGCGAAAGAGTTCGATCATCCGGTCCGCATGGTCGCCCAGGCCCGCATCGGGCTTCGCGAGCAGCCGTCCCGCGAGCGTCCCCTTGAACTCCTGCGCGGCGACGATCAGGTTGTCGCGCACGGACAGCTTCCCGAACACCTGCAGCGTCTGGAACGTGCGGCCGATGCCGCGCCGGGACAGTTCCAGCGGCGACATGCCGGTGATGTCCTCGCCGCAGAACTCGACATGCCCGGAGGTCGGCCGGATCTGGCCGAGGATGCTGTTGAACAGCGTCGTCTTGCCCGACCCGTTGGGGCCGATGACGCCGACGATCTCGCCGGGGCCGACGGTGAAGCTGACGCCATCCACGGCCTTGATCGCGCCGTACGTCTTCCTCACGTCCTTCACCTCGAGGAACGGCGTCATGGCGCCTTTCCTTTCGCCGTGGGCGTGCGCCGGAAGCGGTCGCCGAGCGACAGCAGGCCGCCCGGCAGCCAGATCATCAGCGCGACCACCGCGAGACCGAAGAACACGAGATACCACTTCTGCATGAACTTGAGTGCCTCCATGTTGCTCGAGCGCAGCAGTTCGGGCAGCAGGATGATGATGACGGTGCCGAGGACGGGTCCGAAGAAGCGGCCGGACCCGCCGACGATCACCGCGAGCAGCATCAGCAGCGACGTCGAGACGTGGAAGGGCCCCGGCTCGATGAACTCGACCAGCGACGCATAGTAGACGCCGCCCACGCCCGCGCACGCCGCGCCCAGCGCGAACGCGAGCAGCGTGTACGCGGTGATGTTGACGCCCAGGCTCTCGGCGCGGATGGGATTGTCGCGCAGCGCGGCGAACGCGCGCCCCCATGGCGAGCGCAGCAGCCACCACAGGAGCCCCGCCAGCACCACGAGCGATGCCAGCGTGAAGTAGAAGTACGCGAGATGGCCCTCCATCGAGACGCCGAGCACCGAGGGCCGCGGGATCGCGGAAATGCCGAACGTCCCGCCGGTCACCTTCTCCTCGTTGCGCAGCACGAGGAACACGAGCACGTTGAAGCCGAGCGTGGCGAACGCGAGGTAATGGTGTTGCACGCGCAACGCCGGAAAGCCGAGGGCCAGGCCGATCATGAAGCACGCGACGGCCGCGACCGCCAGCACGACGAAGAAGGGCCAGCCAAGCTTGAGCAGGATCGCCGCGTGGTAGGCGCCGATGCCGAAGAACGCGGCCTGGCCGAGCGACATCTGGCCGGCGTAGCCCGCCGTCAGGTTGAGCCCGAACGTGGCCATCAGATACACGCAGCACAGCGTGACGAGGTAGACGTCGCTGCGCTTCATGAACGCGGCGGCGACGGCGAGCGCGACGAGCGCCGCCACGAGCAGGCCCGACTTCGCGGCGGACGTGTTCATACCTTGCGCTCCTCCGCCTTGCCGAGCAGGCCTTCCGGCCGGAACAGGATCACGAGCAGGAACAGCAGCAGCGCGACGCCTTCCTTGTACGCGGGCGAGAAGTAGAAGCCGACGACGTTCTCGAGGACGCCGATCAGCACGCCGCCCAGCAGCGCACCGCGCGTCTGGTTGAAGCCGCCGATAATCGCCGCGAAGAACGCCTTCTGGCCGATCGAGTCGCCCATGTCGAACTTGGCGAGATAGGTCGGCGTGACGAGCATCGCGGCGACGACCGCCAGCACCGCGTTGATCAGGAACACGTACAGCACCATCCGCTTGACGTTGATGCCCAGCACACGGGCTGCCTCGGTGTTCTGCGCCACCGCCTGCATCGCGCGTCCCGTCACCGTCCGGTTGAGGAATGCCTGCAGGCCGACGACGATGGCGCCGGCCACGACCAGCGTGCCGACATCCGCCCAGGAGATGTTGATGCCCGCGAGCGCGAACTGGCCGTCGGGGAAGGGGCTCGGGAACGGATGCGCCTCGGCGCTGTAGCCGGCGCGCACGATCGACTTCACCGCGATGGACAGGCCCAGCGTCGCGATCACCAGCGGGATCACGCCATGCTTGATCAGCGGGTCCACGATCACGCGCTTGAAGCCATAGCCCAGGATCGCGCCCGCGAGCACGCAGGTCAGCAGGAACGCGAGCCACAGCGGGGCGCCGGCCGCGATGAAGAACAGCATCGAGAACGCGGGCAGCATGACGAACTCGCCCTGCGCGAAGTTGATGACGCCAGCCGCCTGCCACAGCAGCGTGAAACCCAGCGCGGCGAGCGCATAGATCGCGCCGGTCGCGGTGCCGGAAACGACGAGCTGGACGAAATCGCCCATGGCGACCCTCCTGACGGAACCTGATGCGCGCGAGGCCGGCGTCGGCTCGTTCGCCCTGCGGCGGCAAAGGCGCGCGTCCTTCGCGTGGTGCTGCGGGCCCTCCCGTTTTCCTGCCGGCGGGCGCAATCGTGTCGGTCACGATCCGCTTGCCGTGGGTGACGCCTCCCCGGGTGCGTGGGCGATGTCGCCATCGCACTTCACTTCAAGTTTCGCCGGGCGCCTCGTTGCATAACCTGTCGGGCGCGGCCAGCCGACGGCATTCATGGCCAATGTGTGCGTTCATCGGCTACCTTGTGCGGCTGACGAACGGAGTATCGGGCGACGCCGCGGGCGACCGCAAGCGGTGCCGCGACGGCGGCGTGGCCCGGCGCCGCTTCAGCGAGCGAAGTTGAGGTACGCCCAGATCAGGATCATCGAGCCGATGATCGAGAGAATCCAGCCCGCCGCCCGGAACTGGCCGTCCGGCGACTTCCACAGCAGGCTGCCGATGACGCCGCCGACGAGCGAACCGCCGATGCCGAGCAACGCCGTCATCCAGAATCCCAGGTTCACGGCGCCCGGATACAGCCAGCGCGCGAGCGCGCCGACGATGAATCCGACGATGATCATTCCGATGATGCTCATGATGCCCATTGCGTTCTCCCTCGGCGGGGGCCGGTGACGGCCCGATTCTGTGCGTTTCGACGATGCTAGCACGCACGCTTGCCTGTAAGGAGCAGGCGCTCCGGCGCGACTGCATGGCGATGCGCCACCCCATTACCCTGCACGCGCTGCGGCGCGCGGCGCTGTCCCTGGTGCTGCTGGCGGGGGCCGCGCACGCGGCCGCGCCGGCGTGTGTCGCCGCCAGCGGCGCGCGCATGCTGCCGCTGGTCGAACTCTTCACGTCGGAGGGTTGCGACAGTTGTCCGCCGGCCGATCGTTTCCTCTCCTCGACGTTTCCACCTTCGGCCGCCGTGCCGCGCGCCTCCGTCCTTGCGTTCCACGTCGACTACTGGGATCGTCTGGGCTGGAAGGACCGCTTTGCCGCGCCGGCCTACACCGACCGGCAGCATGCGGCGATGCGCGCGGCGGGCGGCACGTTCGTCTACACGCCGCAGTTCCTGGTCCAGGGCAAGGACGTTCCGCCCGGACGGCGCGAGCGCATGAGCCCGCAGCGCGAAGGCAGTCCCGTGCTCGCGCAACTCGACGCGGCCGTCACGCGACCCGCGCGCGCGACGATCGCGCTCGCGATCGATCCAGGCCCCGCCGGCGCGCGCGTACGCGCGACCGCGATGCCGCTTCCGGCGTCCGGACCCGTGACGGCGGAGCTCTGGCTCGCCTACACCGAAAGTGGCCTCGTCACCGACGTGAAGGCGGGCGAAAACCGCGGCATCCGGCTGGCGCATGACCATGTCGTCCGCGCGTGGCACGGGCCGTTCCGGGCTGATGCGCAGGGTGCTGCCGCCGCGGACGTCCTGTTCGCGCCGCCGGCCGAGCGGGGCCGCCATCCCGCGTACGTCGCCGTCGTGCTCGATGCCCGTTCCGGAGAAGTTCTGCAAACCTTGACCTCACCCGGTTGCGGCGGGGGTTAGCCCGCGCTTACCATCCCCGGCCGAGAGCATTGGGGACGACGTGCGGATTCTGCTGGCGGAGGACGATGCCCACCTGGGCGATGCGGTCGCGTCGTTCCTGACGCGGGCCGGGCATGCGGTCGACTGGCTGCGCGACGGCGTCGCCGCGGACACCGCACTGCACACGCAGCGTTTCGATCTCGTGATCCTCGACCTGGGCTTGCCGAGGCTCGCGGGTCGCGCGGTCCTCGAACGCCTGCGCGACCGGCGCGACCCCACGCCGGTCCTCATCATCACCGCGGAGGACGCGCTCGCGGACCGCATCGCGGGCCTGGATGCAGGCGCGGACGACTACCTGGTGAAGCCGTTCGCGCTCGCCGAGCTCGACGCCCGCACGCGCGCGCTCATAAGGCGGAGCCAGGGCCATGACCGCAATGTCGTCCAGCACGGCGCGCTCGAGTTCGACGCGTCGACGCGTACCGCCAGCGTGAACGGCGAGCGGCTCGACCTCTCGCAGCGCGAGGTCGCGGTGCTCGAGTTGCTGCTGCGCCATGCGGGGCGCGTCGCCGGCAAGGAACAACTGCTCGAACACCTGTGCACGTTCGACGACGACGTTTCGCCGAACGCCATCGAGGTCTACGTGCATCGGCTGCGCAAGAAGCTCGAACCCGCGCAGGTGAAGATCGTCACCGTGCGCGGGCTCGGGTACTACATTGCAAAATAGGCCCGACCGGCCCGCGCTCTCGTTCGCAGCCAAGTTCGTCGAGTGGCTGCTGGGACCGCTGGTGTTCCTGTGGCTCGCCACCGCCGCGTCGGGGATCTTCATGATCACGCAGGCGGTCGACCACAGCTTCGACGCGCGCCTCGAGGATCTGACGCGGGCGGTCGCGGCGCACATCGTCCCGACCGGCAATTCGCGCACGCCGCTGCGGCTGTCGCCGGCAGGCGAGGCGCTCTTCCGGATCGATCGCTTCGACGACCGCCACTACGCGCTGCGCGACGCCGCCGGACGGGTGTTCGCGGGCGATCCGGAGATGCCCCCGGTGATCGGCGCGCTCGCGCAGGGGCAGGTGACGCTGCATGGCGGCGTGATCGGCGACGACGCGGTACGCATCGCGGCGGTGGCGGTGCCGCTGCCCGGTACGGACGTTCCGGGCGTGCTGCAGGTGGCGGAGACGCTCGCACGCCGGCAGGATCTCGCGAACGACCTGCGCACCGAGTCGTTCGTGCCGCAGCTGCTGCTGCTCTTCGGCGCGTTCGTGCTCGTGTGGTATGGCCTCGCCTACGTGATCGCCCCGATGCGCCGGTTGAAGCGCGCGATCGACAAGCGCGGCTCGCTCGACCTGCGGCCGATCGATCCGACGCACGCACCCACCGAGCTCATGCCGCTCATCGGCTCGGTCAACGCGCTGCTGGAGCGCGTCGAGGACAATTTCGAAACCCAGCGGCGCTTCATCGCGGACGCGGCGCACCAGTTGCGCACGCCGCTGGCGGGCGTCCGGTCGCAGACGGAACTCGCGTTGTCGGAAACGGACCCGGTCGCGCTGCGGCAGGCGCTCACGCGGCTCGACCAGGCGAGCGCACGCGCCATCCACCTCGCCAACCGTTTGCTGGCGCTTGCCCGCGCGGGCACCGTGCATGCGCCGGCGCACGTCGAAGTCCCGCTGGCGCAGCTCGCCCGCGCGATGGCCGGGGAGATGGCGCCGCGCGCGATCGAGCGCGGGATCGACTTCGGCCTCGAGGTCGATCCCGGCGCCGCCGCCGCGCAGGTGCGCGCGGACCCATTGCTGATCGGTGAACTCGTGTCGAACCTCGTCGACAATGCGGTCCGCTACACGCCGCACGGCGGCACCGTGACGCTCGGCGTGCGGGTGGAGGCGGGTGGCCGCGTCGCGATCGAGGTCTGCGACACCGGGCAGGGCATTCCGGTAGCCGAGAGGGAGCGCGTGTTCGATCCGTTCTACCGGGGCGCCGACGCACCGTCCGGCGGCACCGGCCTGGGACTCGCGATCGTGCGCGCGATCGCCGACGCGCATGCCGCGCGCATCGACGTCGACGACGGTCCGGACGGATGCGGGACGCGGATCCGGGTTTCCTTCATCGCTTCGCCGACGGCGGCGACCGGCGTGCCGGCGGCTTGACGCCACGCACTCGACCACCACCACGATTACGACCGAGCGCTCGCGCGCGACACGACAGGATACGAGGAACGAAATGGCCACAACCCCTGGCACGGAACGCGCCGGTTTCGGCAGGCAGGCGCGACGCGTGGTCGTTGCCTCGTCCTTGGGGGCGATGTTCGATTGGTACGACTTCTACCTGTTCGCGACGCTCGCGCCGGTCTTTGCGACGCTGTTCTTTCCGCCGGGCAACGACACGGCGGCGCTCATGTCCGCGCTCGCCATCTACGTGGCCGGCTTTCTCGTGCGCCCGCTCGGCGCGCTGGTCTTCGGCGGGCTGGGCGACACGAGCGGGCGCCAGCATACGTTTCTCGCCGCCACGCTGGTCATGGGCGTGGCGACCTTCACCGTCGGCCTGCTGCCGACGTTCGCGATGGTCGGGTGGTGGGCACCGGTGCTGCTCGGACTGCTGCGCATCGTGCAGGGCATCGCGCTCGGCGGACAGTACGGCGGCGCGAGCGTCTTCGTCGCCGAGCATGCACCGCCGCGCCACCGTGGCCTGCTGACCGCGTACCTGCAGACGACGGCGACGGCGGGCTTCCTGCTCACGCTGGTGGTCGTCGGCGTCATCCGCTTCTCCGGACTGATGACAGCGGCGGCGTTCGCCGAATGGGGATGGCGCGTCCCCTTCCTCGCATCCATCGTGCTTCTCATATTCACGGCGCATACGCGGTTGCAACTCGACGAATCGCCGGTCTTCCGGCGCATGAAGGCCGAGGGCGGCACGACGCGGCGGCCGCGGCGCGAGAGCCTCCTTCGCCGTCCCTACAACACGCGCATGCTGCTCGCGCTCTTCGGCGCGACCGCGGGGCAGGGCGTGGTCTGGTACGCGGGTCAGGTCTACGTGTTCTTCTTCCTCACGACGACGCTCGGCCTCGACGGGATGTCCAGTTTCGCGCTGCTCGCCGTGGCGTTGGCCCTTGGCCTGCCGCTGATCGTCGCGGCCGGTGCGCTGTCCGACCGGATCGGGCGCGTCCCCATCATCGTCGCCGGCTGCGTTCTGGCGGCGATGACGTACCTGCCGCTCTTCCACGCGCTCACCGAGGCGGTGAATCCCGCGCTGTACCAGTACCGCGCGACGCACCCGATCACGGTGGCCGCGCGCGACTGTGGCGCGCACCTGATCGCGACGCCGTTCACGACGTTCTCCGACTGCGACCGCGTGCGCGACCTGCTGACGTCGTCCGGGCTGTCGTACCGGATCGACCCGCTGCCGCCGGGGTCGCCCGAGTCGGTGGTCACGCGCATCGGCGCCGTCGAAGTGACTGGCTTCGGCGACGGCACGGCGCTCAAGGCCGCGCTGCAGTCCACCGGGTACCCGCCGCGCGCCGATCCGGCGCAGGTGCGCTGGGGACAGGCACTCGCGATCCTCGTCGCGCTGCTGGCGTTCGTCGCGATGACGTACGGTCCCATCGCCGCGTTCCTGGCCGAGCTCTTTCCGACGGCGGTCCGCTACACGGCGACGTCCATTCCGTATCACGTCGGCAACGGCTGGTTCGGCGGCATGCTGCCGCTGATCGCGACCGCGATGGCGGTCGCCACCGGCGACATCTACTACGGACTCTGGTATCCGATCCTGGTCGCGGCGGGGAGCGCCGTCATCGGCGTTCTATTCCTGCGCGATCGCCGCAACCGCTCGCTCGACGACGAGCCCGGCACTGCGGGTCCGCCGGCGCGGCGCGCGACGTCCTGAAGGACGGGGGGCGACGCGGTGCGCCGCGTGCGTGAGCGTGCGCAGGCGTGCGCGACCGGTGCGCCGCTGCATCAGTTGACGACCTGCCGCAGTTCGCCGGACCGGTATTGTTTCGCGATCGCGGCCAGGGATACCGGCTTGATCTTCGACGCCATGCCCGCGCAGCCGAACTGCTCGTAGCGCTCCTTGCAGATCGCCTTCGCCGCGAGCATCGCGGGCTTCAGGTACTCGCGCGGGTCGAACTTCGCCGGGTTCTCCGCGAGGAACTTGCGGATCGCCGCGGTCATCGCGAGCCGGATGTCGGTGTCGATGTTGATCTTGCGCACGCCGTGCCGGATGCCTTCCTGGATCTCCTCGACCGGCACGCCGTAGGTTTCCTTCATGTCGCCGCCGTAGGCGCGGATCTCGGCCAGCAGATTCTGCGGCACCGACGAGCTGCCGTGCATCACGAGGTGCGTATTGGGGATGCGCGCGTGGATCGCCTTGATCCGGTCGATCGCGAGGATGTCGCCGGTGGGCTTGCGCGAGAACTTGTACGCACCGTGCGACGTGCCGATCGCGATCGCCAGCGCGTCGAGCTGCGTTCGCTGCACGAAGTCGGCGGCCTGGTCGGGATCGGTCAGCAGCATCTCGCGCGTCATCTTGCCATCGGCACCGTGGCCGTCTTCCTTGTCGCCCATCATCGTCTCGAGCGAACCCAGGCATCCCAGCTCGCCCTCGACGGTCACGCCCAGGGCATGCGCGCGGTCGACGACGGTGCGCGTCACGTCGACGTTGTAGTCGTAGTCGGCGATCGACTTCCCGTCCTCCTTGAGCGAGCCGTCCATCATCACCGACGAGAAGCCCAGTTCCATGGCCGACGCGCAGACCGCCGGCGACTGGCCGTGGTCCTGGTGCATGACGACCGGAACGTTCGGATAGCTCTCGACCGCCGCTTCGATCAGGTGACGCAGGAAGATTTCGCCCGCGTATTTGCGCGCGCCGGCGGACGCCTGCATGATGGCCGGGCTGTCGGTTTCCGCAGCGGCCTGCATGATCGCCTGGACCTGCTCCAGGTTGTTGACATTGAACGCGGGCAGACCGTAGCCGTGGTCGGCGGCGTGGTCGAGCAGCTGGCGCATCGAGACTAGGGGCATGGCGTCGATCTCTGTGCATGGAGGGGTGGCGGGAGCTTCGATTCTACGCCGCGTCGCGCGGCGCAGACCTTGACGAATCGCAGCCGCGCGGGCATGCGGCGCCCCGTTCCGATGCGCGCAGGTGCGCGACTCAGGCGGCGGCGAAGGGGGATCGGCGGCGTCTGCCCGCCGTTCGCTCCACAGCGCCTCGATCTGCTCGAGCGAACGGCCCCGGGTTTCCGGCACGCGCCGCGCAACCCACAGACCGCCCACCATGCAGAAGAACGCGAACAGCCAGAACGTCGCGGCTTCGCCGATCCCGTCGACCAGGGTCAGGAAGAACTGGCTGACGAGAAAGGCCGCGCCCCAGTTGACGGCCGTCGCGATCGCGACGGCGCGTCCGCGCACGCGCCCCGGGAAGATCTCGTTGATCACGGTCCAGACCACCGGTCCCAGCGAGAACGCGAACGAGGCGATGAAGACGACCAGCGCGACCAGCGTCACGATGCCGGCGGTGCTCGGTCCCGTGGCCGGAACTGCGCCGGCCACCTGCGCGCCCATCACGTGGAACGCGGCGCCGACGACGGCTAGGCTGGTGCCCATCCCCGCGAGTCCCGCGAGCAGCAGCGGCCTGCGGCCGAGCCGGTCGATGAACGCGATCGCGATCAGCGTCGCGAGCACGTTGACGCCGCCGATCGCCCACGTCGTCGCCTGCGCCTGCGCGAGCGGCGTCGCGAAGCCGGCCGCCGCGAAGATGCGGTCGGAGTAGTAGATGATCGCGTTGATGCCCGTGATCTGCTGGAACACGGCCAGCCCCAGGCCGACCACCAGCGGCCGGCGCCACGCGGGTGCGAACACCTCGCGCCACGATGCGCTCGAGTCTTCCCGGGCGAGCGCATCCTCGATCGACTGCAGGCGCACATCGGGGTCGACCCACGGGCGGATGCGCACGATCGCTGCCCGGGCTTGCGCGCGCCGGCCCGAGCGCACGAGCCAGCGCGGCGACTCGACCGCCGGCACCATCGCGACCAGCAGCAGCACCGCGGGCACCGCCGACACGCCCAGCATCAGCCGCCACTCGGCACCGGCGGCGAGCGCGGCGTCGATGAGGTACGACAGGAAGATGCCCAGCGTGATCGCGAGCTGGTAGCACGACACGAAGCGGCCGCGCTGCGCGGCGGGCGCGAGTTCGGCCGCGTAGAGCGGTGCGGCCACCGCCGCGACACCCACGCCGAACCCGACGACGAGACGTCCCGCCACGAGCATCGTCAGGCCGGCTGCGAACGCCTCGATCGCGGCGCCCGCGGCGAAGAGCGCGGCGGCGACGAGCAGCGCGCGCCGGCGCCCCAGCCGGTCGGCGAGTTCGCCGCCCGCGAGCGAACCCACGAGCGCGCCGAGCGTCACCCAGCTCGTCACGACCTCGACCAGCAACGGGGTCAGGTGGAACGACTGCTGGACGCCGGTCAGCGCGCCGGAGATGACGCCCTGGTCGTACCCGAAGAGCGCGCCCGCGAGCAGCACCACGACCAGCACCATGACGAGCGCCAGCGACCAGCCTTCCTTCGGATCGGCGTCATCCGCCATGGACGGGGGTGCGGCGCATCGGGGACCTCGTCAGGTGCATTCGCAGTGCCGCGCCCGGCAGGTCGCGAGCACGTCGTCCGGATCCCGCTTCCACCAGTTCTGCGCCGAGAAGATCTCGACCTCGTGCATGCCGCGGTAGCCGTTGCGTTCCATCAGCGAGCGAAGCAGCGGCAGGTCGATGACCCCGTCGCCCATCATGCCGCGGTCGTTCAGCAGGTCGACCGTCGGCACCAGCCAGTCGCAGATGTGGTACGCGAGGAGGCGCGACGGCGACGCCGCCCCCGCACGCTCGATCTCCCGCGCGAGGTGCGGGTCCCACCAGACGTGGTACGCGTCGACCGCGATGCCGATGCCCGGTCCCAGTACGTCGCAGAGATCGTTCGCATGCTCCATCGTGTTCACGCACGCCCGGTCGGCCGCGTACATCGGATGCAGCGGCTCGATCGCGATCGGCATGCCCGCCGGTCGCGCGTACTCCAGCGTCTCGCCCAGCCCGTCGCGCACCATCTCGCGCGCACCGGCGAGATCCTTCGAGCGGATCTTCCCCTCGCGATCCCGGGCAGTCCACCCACGACCATCACGAGGCATGCGGCGCCCACCGTCAACGCCTCGTCGACCGCGCGCTTGTTGTCGTCCTGCGCCGCCCGGCGCCCCTCGCGGTCGAGCGCCGGGAACATGCCGCCGCGGCAGTAGCCGGAGACGGCAAGGCCCGCGTCGCGGATGCGCGCGGCGGTCTCCTTCAGCCCCGCCGCGGCGACCTGGTCGCGCCACGGGGAAATGCCGCGGATGCCGTGGCGCGCGCAGCCGTCGATGATCTCCGGCAGCGACCACTGCGCACGGACGGTGGCCGTGTTGAGGGAGAGCAGGTTGCGGTCGGGTTCGCTCATCGGGTCGGGTCCGTCACGCGTCGATGCCGTTGCAGGCGAGGAACCGCGCGCATCCGCGCGGCGGCGAGACCGGGATCGCGCAGCAGTCCCGCGGCGTCGGCCAGGCGGAAGACCTCCGCCAGGTGCACGACGCTGCGCGCGCTCTGCTGCCCGCCGACCATCGTGAAATGCGACTGGTGGCCGTTGAGCCACGCCATGAACACCACGCCGGTCTTGTAGAAGCGCGTCGGCGCGGCGAAGATGTGGCGCGACAGCGGCACCGTCGGCGCGAGGATCGCATCGAATCGCGCAGCGGTTGCCTTCGGCGAGCGCCGTGAGCGCGGCCGATGCCGCCGGCGCGATCGCCGTCGAAGATGCCGAGCAGCGCATCGGAGTGGCCCGACGCGTCGCCTCCGATCGAGCGCGGCGAAGTTGAAATCGTCGCCCGTGTACATGCGCACGGGCGGCGGCAGCAGGCGGCGCAGCGCGATCTCCTTGCCGGCGTCGAGCAGCGAGACCTTCACGCCGTCGACCTTCGCCGCATTGGCGCGAATCACCGCCGCGCAGACGTCCGTCGCGCGCGCGTGCTGCGGATCGCTCGCGAGGCCGCCCGCACCCACCCAGTAGCCGGCGAGCGCCGGATCGAACATCTCGCCGAGCCAGTGCAGCACCACCGGCGCGCGAACCTGCGACAGCACGCGCTCGTACACGAGCGCGTAATCGTCGGGCGAGCGCGCGCAGGCGGCGAGCGCGCGGCTCGCCATCAGGATGATGCGGCCGCCGGCCGCTTCGATGGCCTCGCACTGCATTCCATAGGCGGCGATCACGTCGTCGAGCGTGACGGCCGCGCCGGCCGCGAGGTGATCGGTACCCGCGCCCGAGAAGACGACTGCGCCCGGGACGCTGCGTGCCTCCGCGACGCTGCGGCGGATCAGCTCGAGCGACGTCGGCCAGTCGAGGCCCATCCCGCGCTGCGCCGTATCCATCGCCTCCGCGACGCCGAAGCCCAGCGACCACAGGTGCCGGCGGAACGCGAGCGTCGTGTCCCAGTCGACGGCCGCGGCGAGCCACGGGTCGATGTCCGCGCGCGGATCGGCCACGACGTGCGCGGCGGCGAACGCGACGCGGTTCCACGCGACGGATCTCGTCGGCACGGGCCACGCGACGGGATCGCGCAGCGCATACGGGCTGCAGCGTTCCGTCGCGGGCGGGCAGGCGGAGTGTCGGTGTCGTCATGCGGACTTCCGTCCCCTCACCCCAACCGTCCCTTGCAGGGCGCGCCATCGCTTGCAAGCGATGGCCGCGTGGCCGGCGCCGAGCATGCTCGGCGAGTTCCCGGCCCCGCCCCCGCAAGCGGGGAGAGGGGGTGTCTGCGCGTTGCGCGCGCCACGGTCCTCGCGAGCCCTCTGGAATATTCCGCGATCACCACCGATGCGCCCCCTCTCCCCGCTTGCGGGGAGAGGGTTGGGGTGAGGGGACGATGCATCCGAAGGCTCGACGGTCAAACCACCAGCGCCGGCACGTCCATCCACCGCCGCTCCCGCCAGCTCGCGAGCCCGAGTTCGGCCAACTGCACGCCCTTCGCCCCTTCGAGCAGGTTCCAGCGGAACGTACCGCCCTGCACGACGTGCCTGAGGAACAGCTCCCATTCGACCTTGAACGCGTTGTCGTACGCGACGTTGTCCGGCACCGGCTGCCACGTCGCGAGGAAGTCGATCGTCTTCGGCACGTCGGGATTCCACACCGGCTTCGGCGTGGCGGTGCGCGGCTGGATCACGCAGTCGGTGAGCCCTGCCACCGCGGACCCCAGCGTGCCATCGACATGGAACGTCACGAGGTCGTCGCGGCGCACGCGCGTGCACCAGCTGCTGTTGATCTGCGCGATGATCGGCGAACCGGTGCCGCCGTCCAGTTCGAACGTCGCGTACGCGGCGTCGTCGGCCGTCGCGTCGTAGGGCTTGCCGCCCTCGTCCCAGCGCGTCGGAATGTGCGTGGCGCCGATGCAGCTGACGGACTTGACGCTGCCGAACAGGTTGTCGAGCACGTAGCGCCAATGGCACAGCATGTCGACGATGATGCCGCCATCGTCCTCCTTGCGGTAGTTCCACGACGGCCGCTGCGCGGGCTGCCAGTCGCCTTCGAACACCCAGTAGCCGAACTCGCCGCGCACGGACAGGATCCGTCCGAAGAAGCCGGAGTCGACGAGCATCTTGAGCTTGAGCAGTCCCGGCAGCCACAGCTTGTCCTGCACGACGCCGTGCTTCACGCCCGCCGCTTCGGCGCGGCGATACAGGTCGAGCGCCTCGCCCACCGTCGGCGCGACCGGCTTCTCCGTATAGATGTGCTTGCCCGCGGCGATCGCCTTGCGGATGAGCTCCGGGCGCAATCCCGTCGACGCCGCGTCGAAGTAGATCGTGTCGTCGGGGTTGGCGAGCGCGGCGTCGAGATCGGTGGTCCAGCGGGCGACGCCGTGCGCCTTCGCGAGCGCCTCGACCTTGCCCGCGTTGCGCCCGACGAGGATCGGGTCCGGCATGATCCGCGTCGACGCGTCGAGCGCGACCCCGCCCTGCGCGCGGATCGCGTTGATCGAGCGGATGAGGTGCTGGTTGGTGCCCATCCGGCCCGTGACGCCGTTCATGATGATGCCCACGCGCTCAGTCTTCACGGCAGCCTCCGCAGAGTCCGGCGAGCGCGGCCGGCGGCACGGGCCGGCGGCGCGCAAGCGCCGTACGGCCCTGCGGTTTCGTCCCTGCGCCGTTCATGATGATGCCCACGCGCTCAGTCTTCACGGCAGCCTCCGCAGAGTCCGGCGAGCGCGGCCGGCGTCACGGGCCGGCGGCGCGCAAGCGCCGTACGGCCCTGCGGTTTCGTCCCTGCGCCGTTCATGATGATGCCCACGCGCTCAGTCCTCACGGCAGTTCCTTTCATGTCTGCGACGGGTACGGCGACGGTGGACAGCACCGCCACGATGGCGAGCCTGCCACCTGCGCCGCGCGGCCCCTCGCGGCGGCGGGCATCCCGCCTCGCTCCTCCTAGCCCGCGCCTTCCGCCGCGCGGCGCGAAAACAAGCGTCGCACCATCGGCAGCTTGAGCAGGATGACCAGCAGGATCGTGATCCACAACACCATCGAAATGGGCCGCGTGAAGAAGGGCGCGAGACTGCCGTCGGACAGCACGAGGCCGCGCCGCAGGCCCTTTTCCATCAGGTCGCCGAGCACGAGCCCCAGCACCAGCGGCGCGACCGGATAATCGAGGCGGCGCAGCACGAAACCGATGATGCCGAAGCCGAGCATCACCCACACGTCGAACAGGCGCGACGCGATCGCGAACGAGCCGACGACGCACAGCGTGAAGATGATCGGGATGATCACGGGCTTGGGCACCGAGAGCACCTTGATCAGCAGCTTGGTCAGCGTGAGGCCGTAGAGCAGGATGCCGAGCGTCGCGTACATCATCATCGCGACGACGTCGTACACGAAGGTCGGCGCCTCGGTCATGATCATCGGGCCGGGCCGCACGCCGTGGATCAGCATCGCGGCCAGCAGCACCGCGGCCGGCGCCGAGCCGGGGATGCCCGAGCGTCAGCACCGGAATGATGGCGCCGGGCACGCAGGCGTTGTCGCCCGTCTCCGCCGCCATGAGTCCGTCGATCGAACCCTTGCCGAATTTCTCGGGCTCCTTGCTGGCGCGCTTGGCGGCCGCGTACGACGACCAGGCGGCGACGTCCTCGCCGACGCCGGGCAGGATGCCGATGAACGTGCCGATGAGGCCCGACCGGATGATCGTCTTCCAGTAGCGCGCGACGTCGCGAGCTTGGGGATCACCGAGTCGAACGGATTGATCTTCACCGGCACCGCGCGTTCGCGCGCGGCCGACATCAGTTCCGCGAAGCCGAACGCGCCGACGAGCGCGGGCACCAGGTTGAAGCCGCCCGCCAGGTCGCGGTTGCCGAAGCTGAAGCGGTCGTAGGCATAGACGGCCTCCTGGCCGACCGAGGCCAGGAAGATGCCGACGAGGCCGGCGATCCAGCCCTTCAGCGGATCGTTGCCGGTCAGCGTGCCGGCGATGATCACGCCGAACGCGGCGAGCCAGAAGAACTCGTAGGCGCCGAACTTGAGCGCGATGCCGCCCAGCACCGGCGTGAAGAGCGCGAGGAAGAACATGCCGATCAGCGTGCCGAGCACCGACCCGGACGTCGCGATGCCCATCGCGCGGCCCGCGAGGCCCTGCTTCGCGAGCGCGTGCCCGTCGAGGCACGACGCGGCGGAGGCCGGCGTGCCGGGGATGTTGAGCAGGATCGCCGAACGCGATCCGCCGTAGATCGCGCCGACGTACGTGCAGATCAGCACCAGCAGCGCCTGGTTCGACGGCATCTTGATCGTCAGCGTCGTCATCAGCGCGACGCCCATCGTGGCGGTCAACCCGGGCAGCGCGCCGATGATGACGCCGACGAGCGACGACACCAGGATGAGGCCGATCGACAGCGGGTCGAAGAACGACGCCAGCGAATGGCCGAACGCGATGAGGCCGTCGAACATCAGGGCAGCCGCACGTAGAAGAGTTCTTCGAACACGACCGTCACGATCGCCGCGGTCGCGATGCCGCAAACGAGCGCCAGCACGGCGTCGCTGCGGTCGCTCCCGGTGCGTGCGCCGCTCTGGCGCTCGGCACGGCGGAACAGGAATACGTAGGTCGTGACGAACAGCGCGGTGCCGAGCCAGAAGGGCAGGCCGCGTCCGACCAGCAGCAGCGCGTAGACGAAGAACAGCGTGAGCGCGAGTGCGAAGCGCGACCGCGGCACCAGCACGGTGACGTCGGCGTCCGCGGCGGTCCATCCGGTTTCGCGCGCGCGCAGCACCGAACGCCAGACGAGGATGCCACCCAGCGCGGCGATGAGGAAGCCGATGATGCCGGGCCAGAGGCCGGGCGCCGTATAGAGATCGGCGCCCTGCTGGGTCATCCGGTCCATGCGCCACGAGCCGATGACGATCACCGCGCCGATGCCGATCCAGACCAGCGCCGTGCGCAGATCGGTGCGGGGAGCGACGGTAGGAGGCGTGGCCGCCATCGATGGATGAGCCCGGGCGTGAACGACGGGAAGCGTCCCGGACGCGTGCGGCGTCCGGGACGTCGAGCGGCGGCGCGTTACGGCCGCGCGATGCCCAGCGTGTCGGGCGAGACCTTGGCCTTGCCGCCGTCGAACGCCTGCCATGCATTCGCCTGCACGGCGGGTTGCACGGCCTTCTGCGCGTCGGCGCCGGCCAGCGGCGCGAACTGCGCGCCGCGGCTCGTCGCGTAGTCCTTGAGCGCCTTGGAACTGGCGATGTTGTCGGCCCAGATCTTCTCGACCGTGGCGATCACCTCGGGCGGCGCGCTGCGCGGGATGAAGATGCCGAAATAGTTGGCCGGCGCCTTGAACGTCGGCAGCGTCTTGGTCAGCGGCTCGATCGTGCCGTAGCCGTCGAGTTCGACCGGCTTGTCGCCGATCACCGCGAGCGCGCGCAGCTTCTTGCCGCGGATCATCTCGGCCTCTTCCACCGTCAGCTGCGTCGTCACGTCCGTTTCGCCCGCGACCGTCGCGACGACGGCCGGGTTGCCGCCGTCGTACGTCACGTGCTTGTACTTGACGCCGGTCTGGCGCGCGATGGCTTCCATCGCGCTGTGGCCGCTCGAGTTGACGCCCGCGGTCGCGACGCTGATCGCGCCGGGCTTCGCCTTCATCGCGTCGATCAGTTCGGCCGCGGTCTTGTACGGCGTATTCGGGTTGACGGCGAGCGTGGAGACGTTGGCGACGTTGAGGAAGAGCGCCCAGTCGCCGATCTTGGTGTCGAGCATGCCGAGGACCGCATACGTGCCCAGGTCCTGCGCGGCGCCCGCCGTCCACGTGTAACCGTCCTTGGGCGCCTCGATCGCGTTCTTCGTGCCGATCGAGCCCGACGCGCCCGGCTGGTTCACGACGATGACCTTCTGCCCCAGCGCCTTCTCGATCTCGGCCGCGGTGACGCGCGTCACCTGGTCGGTCGAACCGCCCGCGGCCCACGGCACGATGATCGTGATGGGCTTCGTCGGCTTCCACGTGGCCTGGGCCAGCGCCGGAGCGGCGATGGCGGCGGAAAGGATGGCGGCTGCGCCTGTGGCGAGCCAGATGCGTTTGCTGCGGTCCATGACACTCCTCCTTGCGGTTTTCTTCATCACGTCGGCGAATCGCGCGGCGGTGCGCGGCGCGATTCGCCAGGCGGCGGTCAGCGGCATGCCCAGCACCCGGCCCGCCGGTTAACCGGATAGTTAATTAGCATAGCGTGGCCCGCGTTTCCGACGCAACCCCCCGCGCGAGGGCCGCCGGTCGTTCCGGTGCGCGTTCACGTGCGCCTGGCCAGGTATCCGCTCACGAACGACTGGATGTGCGCGAGCCGTTCGGCGCGCGCGCGGGCGGTCATGAGATTGCGCCCGAAGATCGTCGACAGCGTGTGGTTGTTCGACAGGTAGAAGTAGCCGAGCGCGGCGATCGACACGTAAAGCTGCACCGGGTCGACGCCGCGGCGGAAGGCGCCCGCCTTCACGCCCCGGTCGAGCACGGTCGCCAGCGTGGCGACGAACGGCGAGTGCAGCGCGCGGATCTTCCGCGATCGCTCGAGGTGCCGCGCCCGGTGCAGGTTCTCGCTGTTGAGCAGCGTGATGAACTCGGGATGCGCGAGGTAGTAGTTCCACGTGAACTCGACGAGCCGCGCGCACCCCGTCGGCCGGCGGCAGGTCGGCGAGATTGAGCTTCTGCTCCTCGCTGCGGATGTGCTCGTACGCGCGCTCCAGCACCGCGAGGAACAGGTCCTCCTTCGCGCCGAAGTAGTAGTACAGCATCCGCTTGTTCGTTGCGGCGAGCGCGGCGATGCGGTCGACGCGCGCGCCATTGAGCCCGTGCTGCGCGAACTCGCGCGTCGCCGCATCGAGGATCGCCGCCTGCGTGCGCGCGGCGTCGCGCGTCGGCCGGGGGGGCGCCGCACGGGAAGTCGCCGGCCCGGCGGAGTGACGGGTGAGGACGGTCATCCGTCGATGTTAACCAACCGGTTACTTGCGTGCAACGACACCCGTCAGCGCCGGCCCGCCGGCGCGAGCATGAGGTCGATCACCGGCGGCGCCTCGCGCGCCACGAGGAGCGCGCGTCCGTCGGGCCGTACCGCGAACGCCAGGCCGAATGCGGTCGGCGCGAACGCGCTGCGCCAGGCCGGCACGCCGCGCGCCAGGTCGTGCCGGACCAGCTCGTCGGGTGCCGTGGCCGCGCGATACCAGATCGCATCATCGGTCAGCACCCAGTCGAAGCGGTTGGCATCGCCGACGGGCACGGCGACCGGTTCGCAGCGAAGCGACCGCAGGTCGCACAACGTGAGTCCCGTCAGTTCCGGCTGCGTGAACGCGATGCGGTGGCCGGCCACCTGGTAGTTGCCGACCAGCGGCAGCGGCAGCCGCTCGAGTGCGGCGCCGACGGCGGTCGTGCGCAGCACGCGCGCCGCGTTGTCCACGACCTCGCCGACGATCAGCGCGCGGCCGCCGTCGGCGTCGCGCACGTCGAACACGTCGTCGCCGAGCGCGGTCAGCACCTCGACCTTGCCACCGTCGACGTCGACGCGAATGCCTTGCTGGATCGCGCGTGCCGTCCTCGCGGCGGCTCGCGCGAACCGCGTAGATCGCGCGGCCGTCGTGCGACCAGTGCGGCCGCAGATAGATGTAATCCGTGGGCAGCGCGAGCCGCGTCGCGGCGCCGCCCGGCGTGCCGACGAACAGCGCCTGCGTCCCGTCGCGATTCGAGGTGAACACGACGCGCGCGCCATCGGGCGAGTACTCGGGCTGGTTCGTATAGCGCGTCGATGTCCATTGTTCGACGGGCGCGGTGCCGGGCGCCGCGAGATCGACGAGGAAGAGGTTCGCCGCGAACGCGGCGTTCTCGAAGACGATGTCGCCGCGCACGCTCACGTCCGGATAGCGGGCGCCGCGCGCGCCGACGACGGTGGCTTTCCCCGTGTCCGGGTCGAGCAGGTTGAGCGAGCGCTGGCCGAACCAGTCGGCGGCGACGAGAACAGGGCCTCCGGGCGCGAGCCACGCGGCGCCGTACACGAGGCCGCGCGGGGAGCCGGTGCTGCGCGCGCGCGCCGGGTCCGCGACGTCGAGCATCCACGCGTCGCGGTGCGACTGCGTGCCGCGGAAGAACACGATGCGCGTGCCGTCGGGCGAAAAGCGCGGATAGAGGTCGTCGCCCGTCTGCGGCTCCGGCGCGGTGAGGACTCGTTCATCGCCGGTTGCGAGATCGCGCAGCACCAGCCCGGCGGGAAACTGCGGCCGCAACGTCCCGACGTAGACGAGGCTGCGCCCGTCGGGTGAGAGGTCGAACAGCGGGCGCGGCTTGCGCGCGCAGTCGACGAGGGTGTCGCGCGCGCCGGTCGCGAGGGTCTCGGCCACGATCGCGCAGTCGCCGTCGGCGCCTGTCGCGCCGCGCCGGAGATAGGCGACCCGCGCGCCATCCGCGAAGAAGACGGGGGACAGGTTCACGTCCGCGGCCGATCCGAGCACGGTGCGCCGCCCACTGCCAAGCGTGCGGACCACGATCTGCGCACGCCCGTCCGCGAAGGCGGCGAACGCGACGCGCGAACCGTCCGGCGCGAAGCGCGGCGCGAGTTCCTGCGCCACCTCCGACGAGAAGGGCTCGGCGCGCGCGAGCTGGCGCTCGAGCCCGGCCTGCCCGATGGGGACCGGCTCGCCGGTGCGCAGCGCGAGTGTCGCGGTGAACACGATGGCGGCGAGCGCCGCGGACGCGAGCGCCCAGCGCGACCCGGGTGTGATCCGACGAGCGGACGCGGCCGCGCCCGGGACAGGGGGTGGCGGTACGCTCGCGACAGCGGAGGGGTCCGCGTCGGTGCCGCCGTCGCGCATTCGCGTTGCGGCGCGCCCGGCCATTGCAATGGGCGCAACGACCGATGGGGGCGCAATGTCGACGCACGCCACCGGCGCCACCAGGCGATACCCGACCTTGGGCAGCGTCTCGATGAACCGCGCGTCCCGCGCATCGTCGGAGAGCGCGACGCGCAGGTCCGCGATCACGCGCGAGAGCACCTCGTCGTTGACCATCCGGCGCGGCCAGACGTCCTCCAGCAGCGCTTCGCGCGAAACCGGCGAACCGGCGTCGGCGGCGAGCCGCAGCAGCACGTCCATCATCCGCGGCTTGATCCGCACGAGGGTCCCGGCGACGACGAGCTCGTTCGACGCGGGACGCACCTCGACGTCGTGGAGCGCGAACGCCGGCCGTTCCCGCCACGCGGACGGCGCGGAATTCATCCGGGCGACTGCCGTGAAATCAACACGTTGCGAAGCCAGGAGGATATGGGGAGAAAAAACGGAGGAGGAACTCAGGACGACGTGCGCGCGCGGGCCGCACGCTGCGCGCCGGTCCATCAACCCCGAAAGCGAGGCCTCCCTTGTCCCGAATCATCGTCGCCCTTTGCGCGTTGTTCTTTGCCGCGCTTGCCGCCGCCCAACCTTCCCCGTGCGGTGCGCGCCTGTTCCTGAGCGGCTACTTCAGCACGGTCCACGTGTTCGACGCCTGCACCGGCGCCTTCCTTCGCGATCTCGACCCGACCGGCCGGATCAAGGGGCCCCAGGCCGTGAAGCCGGGACCGGACGGGCTCATCTACGTGACGAGCGAGAACACGCAGCAGATTCTAAGGTACCGCAACGACGCGACCATGGACTTCGTCGACGTGTTCGCGACGCTGCCGGGTGCGGATCCCACCGGCTTCGCGTTCGCGCCCAACGGCGACGTGTACGTCGCTGCGTACAAGACGAGCAATGTCAGGCGGCTCACCGCCACCGGGGTGCCGATCGACGTGCCGATCGCCGCAGGCGCGGGACTGGTCGGACCCGACAACGGCATCATGTTCGGACCGGACGGCAACCTGTACGTCCCGGGCTACGACTCGAACAACGTGATCCGGCACGATCCGCGCACGGGCGCCAACAGCGTCGCGGTCGCGAAGAACGCAGGAGGCTTGGGCCACACGCGCGGGCTGCTGGCCGAACGCGACGGCCGCGGCATCCTGATCACGGGCGAAGGGTCGAACCAGCTGCTGCGCCTGGACTTGGCGACCGGCGCGGTGAGCGTCAGGAACGGCACGCTCAACCAGCCCACCGGCCTCGACTTCGCGCCGGACGGCAGCCTGCTCGTGCTCGAACGCGACCGCGTCCGGAAGCTGGATCCGGTCAGCGGCGCGATCACGGGCGACTTCATCCCGGCGGGCGCGGCGCACGTCGACTTCGGCACGTACCTGGCGGTGATTCCGTACGCGGCCGTGCCCGCGAAGGCGGAGGTCGTCGAGTATTACAACGCGGCGCTCGACCACTACTTCATCAGCGGGTTGCCGGCGGACATCGCGGCGCTCGATTCGGGAACGCTCAAGGGCTGGGTGCGGACCGGCCTCGCGTTCAACGCGTACGCCGGCGCGGCGGACGGCACGAGCCCCGTATGCCGCTTCTACCTGCCACCGGCGAACGGCGACTCCCACTTCTATTCGGCGTCCCCCGCCGAGTGCGCGGCGGTCGCGGCGCGGTTCCCGTCGTTCGTCCTCGAGTCCACGGACGTCATGCACATCGCGCTGCCCGACCTGGCGACCGGCGAGTGTCCGGCAGGCCTCGTGCGCGTCTACCGGCTCTGGAACAACCGCGCGGACTCGAACCACCGCTATACGACGGATGCCGGCGTGAAGGCCGCGATGCTCGCGAAAGGGTACGTCGCCGAAGGGTACGGCGCCGACGCGACGATCATGTGCGCGGCGGCATAGCGTCCGCAAAAGGCGTCCGGCGGGCCGGTGGATGGCGTGGATCCGGCGTCGCGCCTTTTGCGGTCGCAACTGCAACTGCGCAGTCAGGCGGCCGCCTTGGGGCGGCCCGGCGGCGGCCGCTGACAAGGGCTAGGAAGAAACGAGTGTCGTGCGGCTGGCTGCGTGCAAGTCGTCCGCCGGTACGCCTTTCGTTGAACTTCCTACGACGAGCGAAGCGAGCGTCGGGTGTGGCCCCGACGCGGCCAGCGAAAACGCTCTGAAGTGCCGGCCGCAAAAGGCGCGACGCCGGCTTCACGTCAACCACAGGCCCCACGGACGCCTTTTGCGGACGTTCCCTACGACCGGTGCTCGCCGACCGTGACGATCTTCATCGTGTTGGTGCCGCCGGCCTTGCCCATCGGCTCGCCGATCGTCATGACGATCACGTCGCCGTCCCGGACCTGTCCGCGCGCCACCAGCAGCTCCTCCGCCGCGCGCAGCACGTGGTCGCGGTCGCCCGACTGCTCGAGATAGAGCGGGCGCACGTTGCGGTAGAGTGCCAGTCGCCGCTGCGTCTCCACGCGCGGCGTCAGCGCGTAGATCGGGCAGCCGCCGTTGTGCCGCGACATCCACAGCGCGGTGGAGCCGGAGTCGGTCAGCGAGGCGATCGCCTTGGCCTTCAGGTGGAACGCGGTGAAGATCGTGGCCATCGCGATCGACTGGTCGACGCGCGTGAACGTGCGGTCGAGGAAGTCGCGGTCGAGCTCGACCGACGCCGATTTCTCGGCCTCGACGCAGATCTGCGCCATCGTCTCCACGGTCTCCACCGGGTACTTGCCGGAAGCGGTCTCGGCCGACAGCATCACGGCGTCGGTGCCGTCGAGTACCGCGTTCGCCACGTCGGATACCTCGGCGCGCGTGGGCACCGGTGCGAGGATCATCGACTCCATCATCTGCGTCGCGGTGATCGTCAGCTTGTTGCGTTCCCGCGCGAGCTTGAGCATCCGCTTCTGCAGCCCCGGAACGGCGGCATTGCCCACCTCGACCGCGAGGTCGCCGCGCGCGACCATGATGCCGTCCGAGGCCTCGACGATCTCGTCCAGGAAGGTGATCGCTTCCGCCCGCTCGATCTTGGCGATGAGCAGCGCGCGGCCGCCCGCGGCGCGCAGCAGCTGCCGCGCCATGTACATGTCTTCCTTGTTCTTCGGGAACGACACGGCGAGGTAGTCGGCCTGGAGCATCGCGGCCGTCTTGACGTCGTCCATGTCCTTGGCGGTCAGCGCGGGTGCCGTGAGTCCGCCGCCCATCCGGTTGATGCCCTTGTTGTTCGACAGCACGCCGCCCATCACCACGCGCGTGATGATCCGCGGACCGTCGACCGCCTCGACGTCGAGCCGGATGAGCCCGTCGTCGAGCAGCAGCACCGCGCCGCGCGCGACATCGCGCGGCAGTTCCTTGTAGTCGAGGCCGGCGCACGTCTCGTCGCCTTGCTCGCATTCGGCGTCGAGCACGAACGTCTGCCCCGCCTTCAGTTCGACGCGGCCGCCGACGAACTTGCCGACGCGGATCTTGGGACCCTGCAGGTCCGCCATGATGGAGACTTCGCGGCCCAGGTCGTGCGCGCATTCGCGCACGAGCCGCGCGCGGTCCACGTGGTCGCTGGCGAGGCCGTGCGAAAAGTTGAGCCGCACGACGTCGACGCCGGCGGCGAGCATGCGTTTCAGGATTGCGGCGTCGCTGCATGCGGGGCCGAGCGTGGCGACGATCTTCGTATTGCGTGGCAAGTGATTCCTCTGCATTCGGGGCGCTTGATGGCCGGCCATGTTACGGCGTACCTGCAACGTGAGCAATACACCGAGCGCGGGATACATCGTGCCATTCGTGGGAATCGACGCGCGCTCCGTGTATTGCTCCCGCACTGCAGTCAGCACGGAAACGCTTCGGGCGGCCGGGCGGTTTCCGTGCGGAAACGGCACGAAGCGCGCGGTTCATGAGCGCGCTGCGCGCGCAGTTCGGTAGCGCGCGCATGCGGGCTGAATGCCCCTGCGCCCGCCAATGCCATGCGTCGACCAGCAGAGTATGGGGGTGAGACCGAAGGCGCGCGGAATTCGTTCCAATCGACTCTCAGCGCGAGCATTGCGCAAGCGCGTATCGCAGGCAGTCAATGTGCACGCGCGCGCGACCGAACCGCGCGCGCAGCGCGCTCATGAACCGCGCGCTTCGTGCCTTTTCCGTGACGAAAGCGCCCGGCCGCCCGAAGCTTTCCGAACTGACTGCCTTCGGAATTGAATCGCGCGAGCGCCGGGCGACAGCCCGGCCGACACGCGATTCAATTACGCGACGTCTAACGCCGCCACCGCCGGCAGTGTCTTCCCCTCGAGGAACTCGAGGAACGCGCCGCCGCCGGTCGAGATGTAGCTGATCCGGTCGCCGACGCCGAACTTGGCGATCGCGGCGAGCGTGTCGCCGCCGCCGGCGATCGAAAATGCGTGCGAACCGGCGATCGCTTCGGCGAGCGACTTCGTGCCCCCGGCGAACGCGTCGAACTCGAACACGCCGACGGGGCCATTCCACACGATGGTGCCGGCCGTGCCCACGATCATCTTCACCGCGGACATCGACGTCGGCCCGATGTCGAGGATCATGTCGTCGTCGGCGACATTCTCGACGGCCTTCAGCTCGGCCTTCGCGGTGGCGGAGAATTCCTTGGCGACGACGACGTCGACGGGGATCGGTACCTTGCCCGGGAACTCGGCGAGGATCGCCTTCGCCTCGCCGACTAAGTCGGCCTCGACCAGCGACTTGCCGATCCTGCCGCCGGCGGCGAGGATGAACGTGTTCGCGATCCCGCCGCCGACGATGAGCGTGTCGACGCGCGCGGCCAGCGCCCGCAGGATCGTGAGCTTGGTCGAGACCTTCGAGCCGGCGACGATCGCGACCAGCGGCCGCTCGGGATCGGCCAGCGCGCGGCCGAGCGCGTCGAGTTCCGCCGCGAGCAGCGGTCCCGCGCACGCCACGGGCGCGAACCGCGCGATTCCGTGCGTGGTCGCTTCCGCGCGATGCGACGTACCGAATGCGTCGTTCACGTAGACGTCGCAGAGCTTCGCCATCGCGCGCGCGAGGTCCTCGCTGTCCTTCTTCTCGCCCTTGTTGAACCGGCAGTTCTCGAGCAGCACGACGGCGCCAGGCGCGAGCGACGACTGCCACGCGCCGTCGACCCAGTCGCGCACCAGCGGCACCGGCATGCCCAGGAGCTCGGAGAGCCGGGCGGCGATCGGCGCCAGCGAATCCTCCGCCGTCCACGTGCCCTCGGTGGGGCGGCCGAGGTGGGACGTCACCATCACGGCTGCGCCGCGCGCGAGCGCGTCGCGGATCGCGGGCACCGACGCTCGGATGCGCGTGTCGTCGGTGATCCTGCCCGCGTCGTCCTGCGGCACGTTGAGGTCGGCGCGGATGAACACCCGCTTGCCGCGAACGTCGATGTCGGACAGGCGCTTGAAGCTCATGGCGGTCTCGCTCTGGTGCGTTGAACGTGCAGGAGGTCGTGCGGAACGGCCGGTGCGCAATGCGCGCCGGCCGCGGGCGGCTATTTCGCCATCACGCGAATCATCTCGAGCACCTTGCACGAGTAGCCCCACTCGTTGTCGTACCACGAGATGATCTTGACGAACGTGTCGTCGAGCGCGATGCCGGCTTCGGCATCGAACACGGACGTGCAGCTCTCGCCGCGGAAGTCGGTCGCGACGACCTTTTCCTCGGTGTAGCCCAGCACGCCCTTCATCGCGCCCTCGGAGGCCGCCTTCATCGCCGCGCAGATCTCGGGGTACGTCGCGGGCTTCACCAGTTCGACGGTGAGGTCGACGACGGACACGTCGGACGTCGGCACGCGGAACGACATGCCGGTGAGCTTACGTGTTGAGTTCGGGGATGACCTTGCCCACGGCCTTCGCGGCGCCGGTCGAGGACGGGATGATGTTCTCGAGGATGCCGCGGCCGCCGCGCCAGTCCTTGTTCGACGGGCCGTCGACGGTCTTCTGCGTCGCGGTCGCCGCATGCACGGTCGTCATGAGGCCGCGCTTGATGCCCCACGTGTCGTTCAGCACCTTGGCGACGGGCGCCAGGCAGTTCGTCGTGCACGACGCGTTCGAGATGATCGCCTCGCCGGCGTACTTCCTGTCGTTGACGCCGAACACGAACATCGGCGTGTCGTCCTTCGACGGCGCCGACATGATCACCTTCTTCGCACCGGCGGCGAGGTGCTTCTCCGCCGTCTCCTTGGTGAGGAAGAGGCCCGTCGCCTCGACGACGACGTCGGCGCCGATCTCGCCCCACTTCAACTCGGCCGGGTCCTTCACCGCCGAGAGGCGGATGCGCTTGCCATTCACGATCAACGTGTTGCCGTCGACGGCGATCGTGCCCTTGAAGCGCCCGTGCACGGAGTCGAACTGCAGCATGTACGCGAGGTAGTCCGGTTCCAGCAGGTCGTTGATGCCGACCACCTCGATGTCCGGAAAGTCGCGCGCCGCGGCGCGCAGAACCATGCGGCCGATGCGGCCGAATCCGTTGATGCCAACCTTGATCGCCATGCTTGTCTCCTGGTTCGAAGGAAAATCGTCAGTGCCGGGTGATGCCGGAACGGGTGCCGGATGCCGCGAGCGCGGCGAGGTCGCGCCAGCCGTAGCCGGCCTCGACCAGGTCCATCCCGTCCCACGTGAAGGGTTGCTCGACCAGCAGTTCCGCGCCCATGCGCTCGTAGAAGTCGCGTGCCACCTTGTTCTTCGCGATCACCCACACGATGAGGCCGGTGGCGCCGTGCGCGCGCTGTGCCGCCGCGACGGCCGCGACCAGCTGCCGGCCGATGCCGGCGCGCTGTGCGCCGGGCGTCAGATAGACCGCGGAGAGCTCGGCGTCGAGCCCGTGCTTCGGCTCCGCGAGCATCATTCCCGACGCGAATCCGACGACGCCTCCGTCGCGCTCGGCGACGAACGTGTTCGTCGTGTTCGGCGCGGCCGTGAGCACGCGCTCCCACAGCACGCGGCTGTCCTCGACCTTCATCGCTGCGAGATATTCGGCGGGGATCATGCCGCGGTAGGTGATGCGCCACGCGTCCACGCGCACCTGCGCGATGGCCAGCGCGTCGGCGGGGGTGGCGGGGCGGATCGTCGTCTCGGTCATCAGGGAGTTGGAGCGCTCATCGTAATGCCATCGCGTGCGCTCAAGAATACGGGGGAAACGGCGTTCGTCTGCGCTTGCGCAAACGGTAGCGTCCGGCGCACCGGAACGGTGCCGGGCTGCGCGCGCGGTGCCCTCGCCGCCGAAACAACGGCTACAGGACGCCGCGCACCGCCGCCACGACCGTGGCTGCGGTCAGGCCGAAATGCTCGAACAGCACCGGCGCCGGCGCGGACTCGCCGAACGTGTCGATGCCCACGACCGCGCCGCGGGCATCGTCGATGCGTCCGACGTACTTGCGCCAGCCTTCGGTGACACCGGCCTCGACGGCGACGCGCGGCACGTCGGCGGGCAGCACCGACGCGCGGTAGGCGTCGTCCTGGCGGTCGAACACGCTGGTGCACGGCATCGACACCACGCGCACGTTGATGCCGTCGGCGGCGAGTGCCTTGCGCGCCGCGAGTGCCAGCGCGATTTCGGAGCCCGTCGCGAGCACGACCGCAAGCGCGCCGGTGACGGCGGGATCGAAATCGGCGATCACGTACCCGCCGCGCGCGATGGCTGCGATCTGCGCATCGGTGCGCGCAACGAACGGCACGTTCTGGCGCGTGCACAGCAGGCACGACGGACCGTGCCGGCGCTCGAGCGCCGCCGCCCACGCGACGGCCGTCTCGACGGTGTCGCACGGCCGCCACACGTCGAGGCCCGGGATCAGTCGCAGGCTCGCCGCATGCTCGACCGACTGGTGCGTCGGGCCGTCCTCGCCCAGCCCGATCGAGTCGTGCGTGTACACGAAGATCGACCGCAGCTTCATGAGCGCGGCCATGCGCAACGCGTTGCGCGCATAGTCCGAGAACGTGAGGAACGTGCCGACGTAGGGAATGTAGCCGCCGTGCAGCGCGACGCCGTTGGCGATCGCGCTCATCGCGAACTCGCGCACGCCGTAGCTCAGATGATTGCCATGGAGCGCACCGTCGCCGTCGCGCGCGACGGTGACGCTGCCGGACCAGTTCGTGAACACGGAACCGGTGAGGTCGGCCGAGCCGCCGAGCATCTCGGGCAGCATCCTCGCGTACGCGTCGATCGCCTGTTGCGAAGCCTTGCGCGTCGCGACCGTCTCTCCCTTGGCGACCTGCGCGGCGACGAACGCCGCCGCCTTCGCGGGGAAATCGGCGGGCAGGTCGCCGGCGACGCGACGCGAGAACTCCGCCGCGCGATCCGGGTGCGCGGCCCGATAGGCCGCGAACTTCGCGTTCCAGTCCTGCTCGAGCAGCCCGCCGCATTCGCGTGCGCTCCACGCCGCGTAGATGTGGTCGGGAATCTCGAACGGCGCGTACTTCCAGCCGAGCGCCTCGCGCGTACCGGCGACTTCCTTCTCGCCCAGTGCCGCGCCGTGGACGGCTTCGGTACCCGCCTTGGTGGGGGCGCCCTTGCCGATGACGGTCTTGCAGCACAGCAGCGACGGACGATCGGTCACCGCACGCGCGGCCGCGATCGCGGCGTCCACCGCGGCGACGTCGTGGCCGTCGATGCCGGGGATCACGTGCCAGCCGTACGCGGCGAAGCGCGCTGGCGTGTCGTCGGTGAACCAGCCGGCGACATGGCCGTCGATCGAGATGCCGTTGTCGTCGTAGAACGCGATGAGCTTCCCGAGCTTCAGCGTCCCGGCGAGCGAGCAGGCCTCGTGCGAAATGCCTTCCATCAGGCAACCGTCGCCGAGGAACACATAGGTGCGATGGTCGACGATCGTGTGGCCGGGCACGTTGAACTCGTGGGCGAGGAGCGCTTCCGCGAGCGCCATGCCCACCGCGTTGGCGAGGCCCTGCCCGAGCGGCCCGGTCGTCGTCTCCACGCCCGGCGTGATGCCGTATTCCGGATGGCCCGGCGTCTTCGAGTGCAGTTGCCGGAACGCGGCGAGTTCCTGCATCGGCAGGTCGTAGCCGGTGAGGTGCAGCAGCGCGTACTGCAGCATCGAGCCGTGCCCGTTCGACAGCACGAAGCGGTCGCGGTCCGGCCAATGCGGATTCGCGGGATTGTGGCGCAGGTGCCGGTTCCACAGCGCGACCGCGATTTCCGCCATGCCCATCGGCATGCCCGGGTGTCCCGACTTGGCCTTTTCGACCGCGTCCATCGCCAGCGCGCGTATCGCATTGGCAAGCTCAACATCCGTCGCGCGGGAAAGCGTCGTTTCGCTCATGATTTCGAAGTGTTGGGTGACGTTGGAAAAGACGAAGGCGCGAAGCGCGCAGCCCGATGACGCATTGCGGAACCAGCGGAAATTATCGCTGGTGCTCGATACTTGTGCAATAATTATACGTTTTCCTGTTGTTTACCTGATGCTGGTTGCGAATTCGCGATCGTCGGGCACCGGCGGTCAGGAGTCGCGTCGTTGTCGCCAGTGGCGCGTACGCTCGCAGCCTTCGAGCTGCGAGGCCAGGGCCGGGCGAGGACCGGTGGGGATGCGCAGCCTGCGCGACGCCTGCCCGCCTTCGGCCGGGCCGAATCGTTGCGCGACGGTGCGACACGAAGCCGTCATCCGACGCGGCGACCATCGAAGGGAGTACCAAATGGACGGCATCCATCTGTTGGGCGAGTGGTATGGCTGCCCGGCCGACACGCCGGAATTCACGCAGGCGCTGCCGCTGCGCGACCTGTGCGTCAACGCGGCGCGCAAGGCGGGACTGACCGTCGTGGGCGAGCGCTTCTTCCAGTTCGAGCCGCAGGGCGTCACCGGCACGGTGCTGCTCGCCGAGTCGCATATCGCGATCCACACATGGCCGGAGGCGGGGTTCGTCACCGTCGACGTGTACGTGTGCAACCTGCTGACCGACAACACCGCGAAGGCGGAGCAGGTGTTCCGCGAACTGGAGGCCGCCCTGCAACCGCAGCGCACGCGCTTCCACTCGATTCATCGTGGAGGCCAGGGTGTCTGATCGGCACGGAGACGGTTCGCCGCCTCCCGTCACGGACTTCGCACCCGGCGCGATGACCGAGTACCTGACGGACGACTGGGCGTACGTCATCCGGTCGTCGCGGCAGTTCGAGAAATTCCGTTCGCCGTTCCAGTCCGTCGAAGTGCACGAGACCGCGCAGTTCGGCAAGCTCTTCCGCCTCGACGGGCACTTCATGACGTCCGAGCGCGACGAATTCTTCTACCACGAGAATCTCGTGCACATCGCGGCGGTCACGCATCCGCAACCGGAGCACGCGCTCGTCGTCGGCGGTGGCGACGGCGGCTCGGCCGAGGAACTGCTGAAACACCCGTCGATCAAGTCGGTGACGGTGGCGGAAATCGACCTCGCCGTCGTCGATATCGCGCGCAAGTACCTGGCGAGCGTCCATCGCGGCGCGTTCGACGACCCGCGCGTCGCGCTGAAGATCGAGGATGGCTTCGCGTTCGTGCGCAACGGCACGCAGAAGTACGACCTCATCGTGCTCGACCTGACGGATGCCGGGGGGCCGTCGCTCGAGCTCTACACGCCCGAGTTCTACCGTGCGTGCGCCGCGCGCCTGGCGCCGATGGGGGCGCTTACGCTGCACATCGCGAGCCCGGTCGCGCACCCGGAGCGTATCCGGACCGGCATCGCGAGCCTGCGCGGCGCGTTCCCCACGGTTTCGCCGTACCTGACGTCGATTCCGCTCTACGGCGGCATGTGGATGATGGCGTGCTGCTCGTCGTTGCTCGACCCGAAGGGGCTCTCGCCGCTGCAGGTCGACCGCCGGATCGCGCAGCGCGGTCTCGCGGACCTCTCGTACTACAACGGCGACACGCATCGGGCGGCGTTCGCGCTGCCCAATTTCGTGCGCGCGCTCATCGCCTGACGCGCGGTATCCCGTCCGGATGGACGACGACACTGCCTCCGCACCCGCGCCCACGCCGGCGCACGACGGCGCGACGTTCGTCCACGTCACGCTGCTCATGACCGACCTCGAGGGCAGCACCCGGCTCTGGGAGCATGCCCCCGGTGCGATGCGCGTCGCGCTCGTCGCGCACGATGCGCTCGCGCGGTCGACGGTCGCCGCGCACCGCGGCGCGGTGGTGAAGACATCCGGCGACGGCGTGCATGCCGCGTTCGCCGACGCCGCGGACGCGCTCGCGGCCGCGATCGCGTTCCAGTTCGGACTGGCGCGGCTCGCGCGGGAACACGGACTTCCGTTGCGCGCGCGGTGCGGCCTGCATGCAGGCACGTGCGAGGCGCGCGACGGCGACTACTTCGGGAGCGTCGTCAATCGCGCGGCGCGCATCATGGCCGCCGGCAACGGCGGCCAGACGCTCGCGTCGCAGGCGGTCGTCGACGCTGCCGGTGCGCGGTTGCCGCCGTCCGTGCGCGCGGTCGACCTGGGCACCGCCCGGTTGCGCGATCTCGCGCGACCCGAGCGCCTCTATCAGCTCGAGCATCCGGACCTGCCGTCACGGTTCGCCCCGCTGCGTTCGCTCGACGCGACGCCCAACAACCTGCCGCTGCAGCTCACGTCGTTCCTGGGCCGCGACGACGAGCTGGCACAACTGCGCGCGCTGCTTGGGGCGACGCGGCTCGCCACCGTGACCGGACCCGGCGGGATCGGCAAGACGCGCATCGCGCTGCAGGTGGCGGCGGACCTGCTCGACCGCTACGCCGATGGCGCCTGGTTCGTGGACCTGGCGTCCGTCGCCGACGGTGCGCGCGTCGCGCCGGCGACGGCGGAGGCGCTGGGCGTCCGCGAGGTGCCGGGCGCGACGACCGAGTCCGTGCTCGCGCGCGACCTGGCGTCGCGCGAGCTTCTGGTGGTGCTCGACAATTGCGAGCATGTGCTGCCCGCATGCGCGCAGCTGGTCGTGGCACTCCTCGCGGCCGTGCCGGGCCTGTCCGTGCTCGCGACGAGCCGGGAGCCGCTGCACGTCCCGGGCGAGCGCGTGTGGCCGCTCGCGCCGTTGCCGGTACCCGCGGCCGGTGCGGCCGAACCTGCGACGGCGCCCTCGGTGCGCCTGTTCGTCGAGCGCGCACGGGATACGCGGCCCGACTTCGCGCCGGTCGGGGCCGCCGTCGCCACGATTGCCGACATCTGCCGTCGCCTGGACGGCATTCCACTCGCCATCGAACTTGCGGCCGCCCGCACGCGCGCGCTGTCCGTGAGCGAAATCGAACGGCGGCTGGCCGACCGGTTCGGCCTGCTGACGGGGGGCCATCGGACCGTGCTGCCGCGCCAGCGCACCCTCGAGGCGCTCATCGCGTGGTCGTACGACCTCCTCGACCCCGAAGAGCGGGACCTGTTCCTGCGGCTCGCGGTGTTCGAGGGAGGGTTCGACCTCGCGGCAGCGGAGGCCGTCTGCGCCGGACCGGCGCTGGCGGTCGCGATGCTGGACGGCGTGGATGCGCTCGTCGCGAAGTCGCTGCTCGCGGTGTCGGAACGCGACGACGCGACCCGCTACGGCATGCTGGAGACGATTCGCGCGTTCGCGCGCGAGCGTCTCGATGCCCGTGCCGATGCCGATTCGCTGCGCGACCGCCACGCGGCATGGTGTTTGAACCTGGTTCGCGCCGCCAACGACGGCTTGCGCGGTGCGGGGCAGGCGGTCTGGAGTGCGCGCCTGGCCGCGGAGCTCGACAATGTGCGAGCCGCGCTGGCGTGGACGCTGGCACGGCCGGCGCTGCACGATGCGGCACTGGCGCTCGCCGCACTGCTGTGGCGGTATTGGCACCTGACCGGACGCATGACCGAGGGCAGGGCGCACGTCGATCGCGCGCTTGCCGCCACGTCCGACGCAGGCGACCTTCCCGCGCGCGCGGATGCGCACTACGCAGCCGGCGCATTGGCCAAGAACCAGAGCGACCTGCCCCAGGCCGCCCTTCATCTCGAGGCCGCCTACGCGGCATTCACCGCGCAGCGGCGCGAGCGCGATGCGGCCGCCGCGCTGGGCAGCCTGGGCAACGTACGACAGGACCAGGGGGACCTCGGTGCCGCGCGGACGTTGCAGGAGGACGCGCTCGCACTCTTCCGCCGCGTGGGCGACCGTGCCGCCGAGGCGACTGCGCTGCTCAATCTCGGCTCGATCGCGATCGACCAGGGGGATCGCGTCGCCGCGCAGCGCTACCTCGAAGACTCGCTGGCGCTGGCGCGCGAACACGGACTCGGCACGGTCGAATGCATCGGCGAGTCGAACCTGGGCGACCTCGCGCTTCTGCGCGACGACGCGCACGCCGCGCGGGCGCACTTCGAGCGCGTGCTGGCGCTCGGTCGCCGCATCGGCTTTCGCGTCTACGAGGCGACCGCGCTCGCACGGCTTGCAGCGTTCGCACTTGCCGACGGCGACCTGCGCGCGGCGCGCCCGATGATGCGCGACGCGATCGCGATGCTCGACGAGGCGGGCGCCAAGGCGGCACTGCTGGAAGCGCTCGAAGGCGCGGCCGAGCTGTGCGCGCACGGCGGAGACGCCGACACTGCGGCGCGGCTGCTGGTCGACGCCGAGGCAGCGCGTTCCGCGCTGTACTTGCCGCTGCCGGCCACGGCACGCGCGCTGCGGCAGCGCGTGCGCTCGCGGCTGCCCGCGGCGAAGGCGCCGCCGCCGCACGGGGCGCCGGTCGACGCGCTCGCCGGCGCGGTACGGCTCGCATTGCGCGCATTGTCGGACGCATAGACGCGTCCATTGCGGCCCTCGGTGCGCGCCGTGCGCGAGTCCCTTGCGACGCGCCCGGCCCGGATCGGCGCGCGCCGTCCGCTGCCGGCCTTTGGGGGGCGGGGCCGCGCCGCCGAAGCCGGGTTGAACCCCGGGTTGCGGCCCCCATATGCGATCCGTGGGACGCCCCGTCGTGGCGTCCGGTAATCCCTGGAAGCGAACGCATGCACAACCTGGTGGACACGATGCGCGATGCCGATTTCGTCATGATCGACGGCGTCGTCTTCGCCACGGATTACCTCCGCGTGCCGGACGAGTTCACGGCCGCCGACGACGTGGTGGTCGAGGCGCGCCACGGCGAAACCGAGATCGACCTGACGCGCGCCGAGATCGAGGGTGCCGAAGGCGTGGGCGGCGGCCTGTTCCGGCTGCGCAACGGTTCGCTGGTGCGCTTTCTCACGAGCGCGACGATCCACTAGGCGTGAAGATTCAGGACATTGTTTCCGTGATGCATGAAACTGGGTCATCCGTCGTCCCCGCGAAGGCGGGGACCCAGTGTCGTGGCAGCGAAACGCGCAAGCCGCTGGGTTCCCGCTTTCGCGGGAACGACATGTCCATGCTTGCGCCAATTGCATGCAACGCGTTGACAACCTCTTGACGCTTCACACCTAGGGGGAGCGTCCGCAAAAGGCGTCCGTGCGTCTGTGGATGGCGTGAGGGCGGCGTTGCGCCTTTTGCTCACCGGCACTTCAACTGCAGAGTCAGGCGGCCGCCTTGGGGCGGTCCGGCGACGGCCACCAACAAATGCCACAGAAAGTCGAGTGTCGTGCAGTGGCTGCGGGCGGGTCGTAGGACAGCGGGACTTTCGCAGAGGTCTTCGGCCGCGGCTCGTCTGTGCACCACGCGGCGCCGCTTGTCGCGTCACCTTCCCGCGCTGCCACAGTTCGCGAACGGCTATGATGGCGCGCTCATGGCGCGCCATCCCCGCAAATCCTCCGCCTGCGTGACGCTGGTTCTCATCGGCGCGGCGGCGCTTTCCGGTTGCGGCGACCGGCCCCGGACCGCCTACGCGACCAAGGAAGCGTGCGTCGCCGACTGGGGGGACCCGAAGGATTGCGAGGTCGAGGAGACGCAGCGCGCCGACGGCACCCGCGCGCGCTCGTGGTGGGGACCCTCGATCGGATCGGGGCACAGCTACAGCAGCGGCAGCCGCAACAGCGGCAGCCGCAGCTCGAGCAGCAGTTCGTCCTCGGGCAGCCACAGCATCTCGCGCGGCGGCTTCGGTTCGCACGGGTCCTCCGCGTCATGATCCGCGAAACGAGCACGCCGCGCGCGAACTGGCGCGAGGACTGCGAGGAGATCGGCTTCTCCTACCACTCGATCGACGGCACGTACTGGGACGAGTCGCGCTGCTACCGGTTCACGTGGGAGGAGATCGACGCGCTGGAGGCCGCGACCGCGGAACTGCACGCGCGTTGCCTCGACGCCGCCGCGCACATCGTCGCGCACAATCGCATGGGCGAACTCGCGATACCCAAGGCATGGCACGAGCGCGTCGCGCGCTCGTGGCGGGCAAAGGAGCTGTCGCTCTTGGGCCGCTTCGATTTCGCGTACGACGGCAAGGGACCGCCGAAGCTCCTCGAATACAACGCCGACACGCCGACGGCGCTCCTCGAGGCCTCCGTCGCGCAGTGGCGCTGGCTCGAGCAGAAGGTCCGGCCGGCCAACCCCGATGCCGACCAGTTCAATTCGCTGCACGAGAAGCTCGATCGCGAGCTGGCGCGCGTTCGCGCGTGACGTGGTCGGAGGGCACGCCCGTGCACTTTGCCTGTGCGGGCGAGAGCGAGGAGGACCGCGGCAACCTCGATTACCTGCGCGACGTCGCAACCCAGGGCGGCGTCGAGACCCGCTTCATCGCCGTCGAGAAGATCGGCTGGGATGCGACCGCGGGCGTCTTCGTCGACGAGTCGAACGAGGAGATCCGCGTGCTGTGCAAGCTCTATCCGTGGGAGTGGCTGGCCGGCGAGGATTTCGGCCCGCACCTGCTCGCGTCGGGCCTGCGCGTGATCGAGCCCGCGTGGAAGATGCTGCTGTCGAACAAGGGCCTGCTGCCGATCCTGTGGGAGCTCTTCCCCGACCATCCGAATCTCCTGCCCGCGTACTTCGAGCCGGGCCGCATTCGCGGCGATCACGTCGAGAAGCCGCTGCTCTCGCGCGAAGGCGCGAACGTCGTGATCCACGCCGGCGGGCGCACGATCGCCGCCGACGGCGAGTACGGCGAAGAGGGGAAGATCTACCAGGCCTACGCGCCGATTCCGCGCTTCGGCGACGACTACACGACGATCGGCGCATGGATCGTCGGCGACGCGCCGGCGGGCATCGGCCTGCGCGAGGACGCGAGCCCGATCACGCGCAACACGAGCCGGTTCGTTCCGCACTACTTCACATGAGGACGTCGGCAGAGGTGAATTGCGGCATTCGCACCGGTCCGTCGTCCCCGCGGAGGCGGGGACGACGTGGCGTGCTGCGGGAGTCGCCGGGTTCCCGCATGCGCGGGAACGCCGGACTCCCTATCCGGTGTGCGAGTGACGATCAATCGAAATCCACCACGAGGTCCACGATGACGCTGTCCGAATCGCTAGCGGGTCTCCCGGCATTCTTCCTCTACTTCGCGCTGTCCATCGCGCTGCTGGCGGTCTTCCTCGCCGTGTACCTCGCGATCACGCCGTACCGCGAGATGGCGCTGATCCGCGAGGGCAACGCGGCGGCCGCGATCTCGCTCGCGGGCGCCATCATCGGGTTCGTGCTGCCGCTCGCGCGCGCCGTCACGCAGAGCGTGTCCGCGCTCGACCTCGTGACGTGGGGCGGCATCGCGCTCGTCGTGCAGGTCGTCGTGTTCTTCCTGGTCGGCACGCTGCTGCCGCGCTTCGCCGAGGCGATCCGGCAAGGGCGCGTCGCGGCCGCCACGCTGCTGGCCGCGCTGGCCATCGCCGTGGGCATGCTCAACGCCGCAGCGATGACGACCTGAACCGTTCGCGGGCGCTCGTCGGCGGGCGGTGAGCGGGAAGGGTCGCCCCGAGGGCGAACACCGGAGTGCGCAGCACGAGGGTAGTCCGGTGCATCATCGGGCTTGACGCAATTCTGTTTATGCGTATATGCTCATATGCATGACAATGCCAAGACAAGGCAGCAATACCACGGCGGCGAAGTCGAAGACGGCGCCGGTCGCCCTCGCCGGGAGCGCGGGCGTCGTCGCCGACGGACGAGCTCGACCAGGTGTTCGCCGTGGTCGCGCGCTATTTCGGCGTGCTGTCCGAGCCGACGCGGCTGCGCATCCTCCACACGATCTGCCGGGAGGAGCGCTCGGTCACGCAGATCGTCGCGGCCACGGGGGCCACGCAGACCAATGTGTCGCGGCATCTTGCGCTGATGCACGCGGCCGGTGTGGTCAGCCGGCGCCGCGAGGGCAACGCCGTGTACTACCGGGTCGTGGACGAGGAGTTCGTCGAGATCTGCCGGACGCGTGTGCGTCCGCATCGCCGGCCAGATCGACGAACAGAAGCCGTTGAAGCAGGACCTGCTGCAGTTCGCAGCGCAGCACTGACGCTGCCGCCGCGGCACGGATCGCAGCGCCCCCGGCACCGACGCCATCGACGTCAGGCTGACGCAAGGAGGAGCACACCGATGTCGGATCGCAAGGGCGTCCCGGGCCGCATTCGCCTGGCGCCGGAAAACCATCTCGTCGCGCCGCCGGACCCGGTCCGGCGTGGCTTCCTGCGCCGCGCCGCGGCGATGGGGGGCGGCGCGCTCGCGGCGACCGCCGCCGTGCGCGCGGGCGCCGACGATGGCCTCGCGAAGAACCTGCCCCCCAATGTCCCCGAGTGGAGCCGCACGCTCGGCGCGCCGGTGCTGGCCTCGCCCTACGGCGTGCCGTCGAAGTTCGAGGCGAACGTCCGCCGGCGCGAAAGCCCCGGGCTCACGCGCACGCCGCAGTCCTCGGTCGCGTTCACGCCGCTGCAGAACCTCTTCGGCATCATCACGCCCTCGGGCCTGCACTTCGAGCGGCATCACGCGGGCATGCCCGACGTCGACCCGCACCAGCACCGGCTGATGATCCACGGGCTGGTCGCGCAATCCGCGCATCTACACGATGGACGACATCGTCCGCTTCCCGTCGGTGTCGCGCGTCCACTTCATCGAGTGCGGCGCGAACACCGGCATGGAGTGGGGCAACGTCGCGGTGCCGACCGTCCAGTACACGCACGGCATGCTGTCGTGCAGCGAGTGGACGGGCGTGCTGCTCTCCACGCTGCTCGACGAGGTCGGCATCGACCGGAAGAAGGCGAAGTTCCTGCTGGCCGAAGGCGCCGACGGCGCGTCGCTCACGCGGACGATACCCCTGGAGATGGCGCTCGACGACGTGATGGTCTGCTACGGCCAGAACGGCGAGATGCTGCGGCCGGAGCAGGGCTATCCCGCTGCGGCTGCTGGTGCCGGGCGTGCAGGGCGTGTCGAGCGTCAAGTGGCTGCGCCGCATCGAAGTGGGCGACGCGCCATGGAATACGCGCGAGGAATCGCTGCACTACGTCGATCTCATGCCCGGCGGCATTCACCGGCAGTACACGTGGATCCAGGAAGCGAAGAGCGTGATCACGTCGCCGTCGGGCGGACAGGTGCTGCTCGACCGCGGCTACCACGAAATCACGGGGCTCGCGTGGTCGGGTCGCGGCAAGGTCAAGCGGGTCGACGTGTCGACCGACGGTGGCCGCAACTGGCGGACCGCGACGCTGCAGGAACCGGTCATGAGCAAGGCGCTGACCCGCTTCCGCCTCGACTGGACGTGGAACGGCGGCCCCGCGCTGCTGCAGTCGCGCGTGATCGACGAGACCGGCTTCGTGCAGCCGACGATCCGGCAGTTGCGCGCGGTGCGCGGCACGCGCTCGATCTATCACAACAACGCGATCCAGACGTGGCGCGTCGACGCGACCGGCGAGGTGACCAATGTCCAGGTCCTCTGACGCGCGATCGGCGTCGCCCGCGAGGACGTGAGGCGGCGTCGAACCGCCTGGCGGTCCTTGCGCTGCTCTGCGTCGTCGGCGTCTCTTGCGGACTGCCGTCGCGGCGCCGCTGCAGTACGGCTTCGGCAAGCCGGCGTCCGCCGCAGGAGATCGCCGGCTGGGACATCGACGTGCGTCCCGACGGAACCGGTCTGCCGAAGGGCCGCGGCTCGGTCGCCGACGGGCAGGGCATCTACGACGAGAAGTGCGCGAGCTGCCACGGCACGTTCGGCGAGTCGAACAGCTACCTGCTGATCGCCGGCGGCGTCGGGATCGCTCGGCACCGACCAGCCGGTGCGCACGACGGGCAGCAAGCTCAACTACGCGACCACGCTGTGGGACTACATCAACCGCGCGATGCCGTTCAACGCGCCGCAGACGCTGACAGCCCGACGAGGTCTACGCGCTCACCGCGTACGTGCTCAACCTGAACGACATCCTGCCCGCCGACGCGGTGCTCGACCAGGACTCGCTGCCGAAGGTGAAGATGCCGAACCGCGACGGGTTCACGACCGACCACGGCTTCATGCGCCGCGACGGCAAGCCCGACACGCGCAACACCGCGTGCATGACGAACTGCGCGGCCACGATCCGCGTGTCGTCCGAGATGCCCGACTACGCGCGCGACCAGCACGGCAACCTCGCCGAGCAGGCGCGCAGCGCGGGTGCCGCTGCGCGCCGGCCGCGGCGCCGCGCCGCGGCGAAGTCGGGCCTCGACCTCGCGCAAGGCCGCCGCATGCACCGCCTGCCACGGCGTGGCCGGCAAGCTGGTCGGCCCGGGCTTCCGCGAGATCGCGGCACGCTACGCGGCGGATCCGCGCCGCCGAATCCCGACTCGTGGCCAAGGTCAAGGCGGGCGGCAGCGGAACCTGGGGCAGCGTCCCGATGCCTGCGCAGCCGCAGGTCAGCGATGCAGACGTCCGGTCGCTCGTGCAGTGGATCCTGGGCGGGGCGAAGTAGGCGGCCCGGAACCGCGCACGGAGCATCAACCCCCGCATTTGGCGGTAGAATTTTGCTGTTATCCCAAAGGAGGAAGCACGATGAACACGCAACGCAGACAGGTGCTGAAGACGGGCGGCGGCGTCACGCTGCTGACGCTCGTCGTCGCCGCAGGCTGGCTGAAGCCGGGCGAGGCGTTGGCTGCCGATGCCTGGAACAAGGCCGCCTTCGATGCGAAGACGATGGACGAGACGATGAAGGCGCTGGGCGGCGGCGCCCCCGCGCAGAGCAAGGACATCACGTTCTTCCAGACGCCCGACATCGCCGAGAACGGCGCCGTCGTGCCGATCGGCATCACGAGCGCGATCCCGAAGACCGAGTCGATCGCGATCCTGGTCGAGAAGAACCCGAACATGCTCGCCGCGATCGTTCGACATTCCGCCCGGCACCGAACCCTCGCTGTCGACGCGCGTGAAGATGGGCCAGAGCTCGAACGTGTACGCGCTGGTCAAGGCGGACGGCAAGTTCTACATGGCGTCCAAGGAAATCAAGGTCACGCTCGGCGGTTGCGGCGGCTGAGCAGACAACCGAGAAAGAACTGAGGAGAATGCCATGGCAGATCCGATGAGAATTCGCGCCAACGTCGTCGGCGACTCGACCGAGGTCAAGGTGCTGATGAGCCACGAGATGGAAACGGGGCAGCGCAAGGATGCGCGCGGGCAAGACGATTCCCGCGTGGTTCATCCAGAACGTGACGGCGACGTGGAACGGCAAGACCGTGCTCGCGGCGCAATGGGGTCCGGCAGTCGCGAAGAACCCGTTCCTCTCGTTCAAGTTCAAGGGCGGCGCCAAGGGCGACAAGGTCCAGATCACCTGGGTCGACAACCGCGGCGAGAAGCGCACCGACGAGGCCGCGATCGCGTAGGTCTGCCGCGCGCGGCAGCGTCGATCTTGCCGATGATCCGCGAAGGTCCCGCGACCGGCCGCAACGGCCGGCGACGGCGACCCGCAAGCAGCAGCCGCAGGTCCCACCGGCCGGCGGTGCAGCCACTTCTGGAGGATTTCATGAGCGTGTCACGCCGGCGTTCGTCCGCCCGCCTTTCCGTTGCAACGTCGCTCGTCGCGCTCTTCGTCGGCGCGGCCTTCGCGCAGACGTCCGCCGTCGACGAGATCGCCAAGTACCGCGCCGCGCTGCAGGACGGCAATCCCGCGGAATTGTGGGAGATCCGCGGCGAGGGGCTGTGGAAGCAGCCTGCGCGGTCCGAACAAGGTGTCGCTCGAGAAGTGCGACCTGGGCCTGGGGCCCGGCGTCGTGAAGGGTGCGTACGCGCAGCTGCCGCGTTTCTTCCCCGACGCCGACCGCGTGATGGACCTCGAGACGCGCATCGTCTGGTGCAAGGTCAAGCTGCAGGGCTTCACCGAGGCGGACGCGAAGAAGACGCCGTTCGGCAATCCGGGCGTTCGCGCCGACAACGAGGCGCTCGTCGCCTACGTCACGTCGGAATCGCGCGGCATCGAAGATGAACGTCGCGGGCACGCACCCGAAGGAACAGGAGATGTACCGCGCTGGGCGAGAAGATGTTCTTCTTCCGCGGCGGACCGCACGACTTCGCGTGCGCGACCTGCCACGGCGAGGACGACAAGCGCATCCGGCTGCAGGACCTGCCCAACCTCACGACGAAGGCCGGCGCGCAGAAGGCCTACACGACCTGGCCCGCGTACCGCGTGTCGCAGGGCGAGCTGCGCACGTTCCAGTGGCGTCTCAACGACTGCTTCCGCCAGCAGCGCTTCCCCGAACTCGAGTTCACGTCGGATGCGTCGATCGCGCTGACGATGTTCCTTGCCAAGCAATGCCAACGGCGCCGCGTTCGACGCGCCCGCGATCAAGCGCTGAAAGGGCCGACGACGATGAACCGGAAATGGATGGCATGGATCACTTGCGGCGCCGCCGTGGCGGGGTTGATCGGCTGCGCGAGCGGACCCTCCGACGCCGACGTGAGCGCCAAGGCGACGCAGATGCTGAAGGCGTCGTTCAAGGCGCGCGGGCAGGCGGGACTCGACCGGCTCGACCAGGACGAGACGCAGAAGCTGTGCAGCGAATACGCGGGCAAGGCGTTGCCGAAGGACGTCATGGAGAAGATCGAGAAGGCGAACTTCGCGTCGATCAAGTGGCCGGCCGACGGCAAGTACATGGGCGACTGGAAGAACGGCGAGAAGATCGCGCAGGAGGGCCGCGGCAAGCAGTACTCCGACGACCCGGCAGGCCCGGTCGGCGGCAACTGCTACGCGTGCCACCAGCTCGCGCCGCAGGAAGTCTCGTACGGCACCATCGGTCCGCCGCTCTACCAATTCGGCAAGATTCGCGGCTACACCGACGACATGCGCAAGTATGCGTACGGCAAGGTCTGGAACGCGGAAGCCTACAACGCCTGCTCGCTGATGCCGCGCTTCGGCCACAGCCAGATCCTGACCGAAGCGCAGGTGAGGGACGTCGTCGCGCTGCTGATGGACCCGGACTCCCCCGTCAACAAGTGACGCCGCGAGCCTAGCTCGCGCCGTCATCCCCGCCGGCAGTGGGAAGTGAGCGGGGAACCAGTGGTTGCGCGGAGTTCGCATTGATCCGCGTGACATCACCCCGCGCAAGCGAGAGCCGGCGCGTTCGCCCGAACGACGCCGGGCTCCCGCTGCGCGGAAACGACGAGTGTCCGCAATGCTGGTGGAGCGAGGTGACATGAACCGCCGCGAATTCCTGGAAGCCATCGCCGTGGCCGCCGCCGCCGGCCTGCCGGTCGGCAGCGTGTCCGCGCAGGGCGCCGCCGCCGATGCGTCGTTCTACGACGGCGCGCTGAAGCCGTTCGGCAACGTCGGCCTGCTGCATTTCACCGACTGCCACGCCCAGCTCCTGCCGATCCACTTTCGCGAGCCGAACGTCAACCTGGGCGTCGGCGCCGCCGCGGGCAAGCCGCCCCACCTCGTCGGCGAGTACCTGTTGAAGCACTTCGGCATCGCGCCGGGCACGCGCGAAGCGCACGCGTTCACCTATCTCGACTTCACCAACGCCGCGCGCGCGTTCGGGCAGGTGGGCGGCTTCGCGCATCTCGCCACGCTCGTGGCGAAGCTGAAGGCCGCCCGGCCGGGCGCGCTGCTGCTCGACGGCGGCGACACGTGGCAAGGGTCGGGTACGTCGCTGTGGACCAAGGGCCAGGACATGGTCGACGCGCAGAAGCAGCTCGGCGTGGACGTGATGACCGGCCACTGGGAATTCACGTATGGCGCCGCGCGGGTGAAGGAGATCGTCGAGCGCGACTTCGCGGGCAAGGTGGACTTCGTCGCGCAGAACGTGAAGACGACCGACTTCGGCGACCCGGTGTTCAAGCCCTACGTGATCCGCCAGGTCAACGGCGTGCCGGTCGCGATCATCGGCCAGGCGTTTCCCTATACGCCGATCGCCAATCCGCGCTACTTCGTGTCCGAGTGGACGTTCGGCGTCCAGGAAGAGGAGATGCAGAAGGCCGTCGACGAAGCGCGCGCCAAGGGCGCGCAGGTCGTCGTCGTGCTGTCGCACAACGGGATGGACGTCGATCTCAAGATGGCGTCGCGCGTGACCGGCATCGACGCGATCCTGGGCGGCCACACGCACGACGGCGTGCCGCAGCCGACGCTGGTGGCCAACCGCGGCGGCAAGACGCTCGTCGGCAACGCCGGCAGCAACGGCAAGTTCCTCGCGGTGCTCGATCTCGACGTGAAGGGCGGCAAGGTCGCCGACTTCCGCTACCGGCTGCTGCCGGTGTTCAGCGCGCTGCTGCCGGCCGATCCGGCCATGGGCGCGCTGATCGCGAAGGTGCGCGCGCCGTTCACCGCGAAGCTCGACGAGACGCTCGCGACGACCGAAGGCCTGCTCTATCGCCGCGGCAACTTCAACGGCACGTCCGACCAGCTGATCCTCGAGGCGCTGATGGCCGAGAAGAACGCGGAGATCGCGTTCTCGCCCGGCTTCCGCTGGGGCACGACGCTGCTGCCCGGCCAGGCGATCCGGATGGAGCACCTGATGGACCAGACCGCGATCACGTATCCGTACGTCACGCGTGAACGAACTCACCGGCGAGACGATCAAGTCGATCCTCGAGGACGTCGCCGACAACCTGTTCAATCCGGACCCGTACTACCAGCAGGGCGGCGACATGGTGCGCGTGGGCGGGATGAAGTACACGATCGATCCGCGCGCGGCGACCGGCGCGCGCATCTCGCGGATGGAACTCGGCGGCAAGCCGATCGACGCCGCGAAGAAGTACAAGGTCGCGGGCTGGGCGCCGGTGTCCGAGGAGGCGAAGAACGCCGGCGGCGAGGCGATCTGGGACGTCGTCGCGCGCTATCTGCGCGCGCAGAAGACGATACCGCCGCGCACGCTCAACCTGCCGACGATCGAGGGCATGGCGGGCAATCCGGGCATGGCGGCATGACGCCGGGCCGCATCGCAGCCCGTTGAGAGCCGCATCCCGAGGGACTGCGCCGAACGCACCGCGCGCGTCACGGACGTGATCGAACTCCACTACTTCCCCGGCAACGCCAGTCTCGCGCCGCACATGGTGCTGGAGGAACTGGAGGTCCCCTTCGTGCTGCGCCTGGTCGACCGGACCCGGGCGGCGCACAAGTCGGCCGAGTACCTGAAGCTCAATCCGAACGGGCAGATCCCGGTGCTGGTCGACGGCGACCTCGTGCTGTACGAGGCGGCCGCGATCTGCCTCCATCTCGCGGACCTGCATCCGCAGCGGGGCCTCGCGCCGCCCCTGGGCACACCGGCGCGCGCGCACTACTACAAGTGGCTCGTCTGGTGCACCAACACGCTGCAGGCGATGCTGATGCACTATTTCTACGGCGAGCGCCTGGTGGACGCAGGCGACGCGGCGGCCGCCGCGCAGGTGAAGGCGCACGCCGAAGCGCACGTCGGCCGCATGCTCGACCAGCTCGACGCGCAGCTCGCCGCCCACGGCAAGGACTGGCTGCTGGGACCTGACTTCAGCGTCGTCGATCCCTACGTGCTGATGCTGGGCCGGTGGACACGCGGCTTCGCGCGGCCGGCGCGCAGCCTGCCGCACCTCGGGCCGCACCTGCAGCGCGTGCTTGCGCGCCCCGCCGTGGTTCGCGCGTTCGCGACGGAAGGGCTCGCCGCGCCGCTGGTCTGAATCCGGCCCGACGGGCCTCCTGCGAACGGGCCACGCCTAGCTGTGAAGATTCAGGACATTGTTTCCGTGATGCATGAAACTGGGTCATCCGTCGTCCCCGCGAAGGCGGGGACCCAGTGTCGTGGCAGCGAAACGCGCAAGCCGCTGGGTTCCCGCTTTCGCGGGAACGACGTGTCCATGCATGCGCCAATTGCATGCAACGCGTTGACAACCTCTTGACGCTTCACACCTAGCGCGCGACGCGCTCGGGGCGGTGCGCGCCGGTCCGCGCCTCGGCGATCGGCAGCTCGAGCAGCGCCTCCACCTCGGCGCCGCGCGTCTTCAGCGCGTCGAACTCCGCCTCCAGCACTGCGGGCGACTGCCTGCTCGTGCGTGCGAGGAGGCGGGCGAGCCCCGGCGGCAGGTCGCGCTGCTTGACGAGCCGCTGCAGCCACACGAGGGAGGCGTCGGAGAGCGCGCGCAGCGCGACGAGCGTGCCCACGAATCCCCACGGCGAGCCGGTCATGCCCGCTACCGGCACGCCGAAGATGAGGCCGAGCTGCGTGACGAGCACGCGCAGCGTCACCGTGCCCGTGTTGCGGCCGAGTTCCGCGAAGGTCCAGTGGGGGATGCGGGGCAGGTCCCAGAGCAGGAAGAGCCCCTGCACGACGATCGCGTACTGCAGCGCGGCGCGGGCGTCCGCCCACGACACCGGCCCGCCGACGCTGAACAGGAACACAAGCGCCGCGACGAAGATGCCGTGCACGATCGTGAAGATCACCGTGATGCCGAGGAAGCTCCTGAGGTAGGTGTTTTCGCCTTCGAGCGCCCGCCGCGTCTCGGCGACGCCGGCGCGATGATCCGACGTCGTCGCGATCGGCGCGTAATGCCCCGCCCGGTCGGTGGCGCGCCGATGCACGACGATCCGCACGGCGCCGGTGACGACCAGCAGGACGGTCTCGAACCAGTACAGGAGCAGCAGCACGCCGGGGGAGCGCCCGGTGGCGATCACCTCGACCAGCGGGACCACGTTCATCAGCAGCGCGTACAGCAGCGCCGACAGGAACCCCATCGCCACCTCCGGAGGGGGCGGGCGCCGCCTCGATCAGTGCAGCGTCACCCGTGCGAACTTGCGCTTGCCCGCCTGCACGACGACGGTCGCGCCGGCCGCGATCACCAGCGCCTTGTCCGCGACCACGTCGCCGTCGACCTTCATGCCCGCGCTGCGCGATGAGGCGCAGCGCCTCGGACGTCGACTCGACCAGGCCCGCCTGCTTCGCGAGCTGCGCGATCGGCATTCCGGCGCCCGCGGTGGCGAGCGTGACCTCCGGCATGTTCTCCGGCAGCGCGCCGTCGCGGAACCGCGACTCGAATTCCGCCAGCGCCGCGTCGGCCGCCGCCGCCGAGTGGAACCGCGCGACGATCTCCTTCGCGAGCAGCACCTTCGCGTCGCGCGGGTTGCGCCCGCCGTCGCACTCGCGCTTGAGCGCGGCGATCTCGTCCTGCGTGCGAAACGACAGCAGCGTGTACCAGCGCCACATCAGCACGTCGGACACCGACATCAGCTTGCCGAACATCTCGGCGGCCGGTTCGGTGATGCCGATGTAATTGCCCTTGGACTTCGACATCTTGTCGGTGCCGTCGAGGCCCTCGAGCAGCGGCATCGTCAGGATGCACTGCGGCTCCTGCCCGTAATGCCGCTGCAGTTCGCGGCCCACCAGCAGGTTGAACTTCTGGTCGGTCCCGCCGAGTTCGATGTCCGCCTTCAGCGCGACCGAGTCGTAGCCCTGCATCAGCGGGTACAGGAACTCGTGGACGGCGATCGGCTGCTGGCCGGCAAAGCGCTTGGCGAAGTCGTCGCGCTCGAGCATCCGCGCGACCGTGTACTTGGCCGCGAGCTTGATCATGCCGGCCGCGCCGAGCGGCTCGCTCCACTCGGAGTTGTAGCGGATCTCGGTGCGCTCCGGATCGAGGACCTTCGACGCCTGCGCGTGGTAGGTCTTCGCGTTGGCCTCGATCTGCTCGCGCGTCAGCGGCGGCCGCATGTCGTTGCGGCCGGACGGGTCGCCGATCATCGACGTGAAGTCGCCGATCAGGAAGATCACCTGGTGGCCCAGGTCCTGCATCTGCCGCATCTTGTTGAGGACGACCGTGTGCCCCAGGTGGATGTCGGGCGCGGTCGGGTCGAGGCCCAGCTTGATGCGCAGCGGCAGTTGGGTCGAAAGCGAGCGCGCGAGCTTGTGCGCGACTTCGCTCTCGACCAGCAATTCATCGGCGCCGCGCTTGAACACGGCGAGCTGCGTTGCGACATCGGCGGTCATGAAGGTCGAATCCGTATTGGAACGGTCGCGCAGCGGGCACAAGCCATCGCACAACCTGTTGTTCTCGAAGCGATTGATCCAGGGAGGCGCCAGGGGCCGGCACCTTTGCTAGAATTGCCCGTCGACAAGTCGGACGATTCCTACATTGGCCGAAGCAAGCGAACCACAGATTCTAGCGCACCCGCCCGCCGGCCCGGCCGGGGCGATGTCCGTACCCGTGCCCATTCGCGTAAGGCGCGGTCCTTCGCCCGCGCAGTGGCTGGCGCTCGTCGTGCTGAGTCTCCCGGTGGTGGCGGCGTTCGGCCTGGCACCGGACACGACGCTCGAGACCGTGCCCACGCGCACCGTGCAGCGCGCGCTGCCGCTGCCGGTGATCGCGATCGACGACGCGCCCGCCGTCTACTGGCGCGAAGAACGCGTGCAGCGCGGCGACACGATCGGCAGCCTGCTCGCGCGCGCCGGCGTCGACGACCCGGCCGCGATGCAGTTCCTGCGCACGGATCCCGCGGCGCGTCCGCTCTACCAGCTGCGGCCGGGTCGCCCGGTCCGCGTCGCGGTCGACGACGCGCAGGCGCTCGTCGCGCTGCGCTTCCACGCGAACTCCGGCGAGATGCTCGCGATCGAGCGCGCCGGCGACGACGGCTTCCGTGCGCTCGCAAGGCCCGCGACCGAGGACGTGCGAACCGCGATGCGCTCGGGCGAGATCCGCTCGTCGCTGTTCGGCGCCGCCGACACGGCGGGCATCCCGGATTCGGTGACCGTCGCGCTCGCCGACGTGTTCGGCGGCGAGATCGACTTCTATCACGACCTCCGGCGTGGCGATCGTTTCAGCGTCGTGTACGAGGAGCGCTTCGTCGACGGCGAGCCCGTCGGCACCGGTCGCATCCTCGCCGCCGAGTTCGAGAACCGCGGCAGGACGCTGCGCGCGTTCCTCTGGCGCCACGCGGACGGCGAGGAAGGCTATTACACGGAGAACGGCCGGAGCGCGCGCAGCGCGTTCCTGCGCTCGCCGATGGAATTCTCGCGGATCACGTCGGGCTTTACCCTCGCGCGCTTCCATCCGATCCTGCAGCAGTGGCGCGCACACCAGGGGGTCGACTACGGCGCGCCGACGGGCACCCCCGTGCGCGCGACGGCCGACGGCCTCGTCACCTTCGCGGGACAGCAGGGCGGCTACGGCAACGTGATCTTCCTGCGCCACCAGGGCACGTACTCGACCGTGTACGGCCACCTGTCGCGCTTCGCGCCGCTGGTGCGGACGGGCACGCGCGTGCGGCAGGGCGACACGATCGGCTACGTCGGCATGACCGGCTGGGCCACCGGCCCGCACCTGCACTACGAATTCCGCGTCGCCGACGAGGCGCGCAACCCGCTGACCCTGGCGCTGCCGACGGCGCAGCCGATCGGCCCCGAGGCGCTGCCGCGTTTCCAGGCGACGATCGCATCGCTGGCCGAGACGCTCGCGCTCGCGCGTTCGCTGCCCGGCGGCGCGCTCGCCGCCCGCCGCTGACCGCGCACGGTCATCGCCGATGACGGCGCGCGGCGCGCTGTTCGCCGGAGTGATGTCCGGCACCAGTCTCGACGGCGTCGACGCGGTGGTCGCGGATTTCGCCCCCGGCGCTGCCGCCTGCACGCTGCTCGCCGCCACGCACGTCGACTTTCCGTCCGACCTCCGGCGCGAGCTCATGACGCTGCAGGCGCCGTCCGCCGACGAGATCGTCCGCGCGGCGCGCGCCGCCAACGCGCTCGCGGATCTCTACGCGCATGCGTTGCGCAGCGTATGCCTGGCCGCGGGCGTGGCGGCGCACGACGTCGTGGCCGCGGGCGTGCACGGCCAGACCGTGCGCCACCGGCCGCACGAGGGATGGACGCTGCAGGTCAACAATCCGTCGCGCGTGGCCGAGCGCGCGTACATGACGGTGGTCGCCGACTTCCGGATGCGCGACATCGCGGCGGGCGGGCAGGGCGCGCCGCTGGTGCCCGCGTTCCACGCCGCGATGTTCGGTGTGCCCGGCCGGCACCGCGTGATCGCGAACATCGGCGGCATCGCCAACATCACGGACCTGCCCCCCGGGGGCACCGTGCGCGGCTTCGACACCGGCCCGGGCAACGTGCTGCTCGACCTCTGGTGCGCCCGGCACACCGGCGCGCGCTTCGACGAGGATGGCGCCTGGGCCGCGACCGGAACGGTGGCGCCTGAACTCTTCGCGGCACTGCTGGCGGACGCGTACTTCGCCGCGCCCCCTCCGAAGAGCACGGGGCGCGATCTCTTCCACGCGCAGTGGCTCGACGCGCGCATCGCCGCCGCGCGCTGGACCGGGCCGCCGCAGGATGCGCAGGCGACGTTGCTCGCGCTGACCGCGCGCACGCTCGCCGATGCGATCCGCGCGCAATGCGCCGGCGCACGCGAAGTGCTGGTGTGCGGCGGAGGTGCCAGGAACGGCGCGCTGCTGCGCGCATTGATCGGCGAATTGCCGGGCGTGAGCGTCGCCGCCACGGACACCGTCGGCGTCGCGAGCGACCACGTCGAGGCACTCGCCTTCGCGTGGCTCGCGCGCGAAACGCTCGCGGGACGGCCGGGCAATCTGCCGGCCGTCACCGGTGCGGCGGGCCCGCGGGTGCTGGGGGCGATCTACCCGCGGTAGGAAACGTCTGCAAAAGGCGTCCGTTGGGTCCGTGGAGGACGTTAGGCCGGCGTTGCGCGTTTTGCGGACCGGCACTGCAACGGCGAAAACAGGCGGCCGCCTTGGGGCGCTCAGTTGGCAACTAAGGCGGCGACCGCCAGCAAACGCTACGCAAAGACGAGTGTCGTGCGGCGGGCTGAGTGCGAGTCGTCGATGGCGGGACTTTCGCAGAGTTTCCCTGGGGGCATCGTCGGCGCCGGCACCGCGTTCCGGAAGTCGAATCGACGCGCTGCCATTGCCCGTCGTCAACGCGAGGCCGGCCCGGGAGGCTTAGGCTTGTCCTCGTCGGTGCGCCCATTCGACCGGCGCCGTGGTCGAATCCGCACTGGCGACGGGAGCGTGCCGTGGCGGACTCGGTCGGGCCGGCCGGAATGGCGAAGGCGAGTTTTTCGCTTGCCTTGCCCGCGCGAAGGCATGCCCTCCGTGGACAGGACACGCATCCGCACGTCGTGCCGCGGCTGCTGCGCCTGGCGCGCGTGGTCGGTCCACTTTCCGTCATGGCAATGCTGGGTGGCTGCGCAACTGCGCCACCGGCTGCGGAACGCGCCGCGTCGACGCCGGCGAGCGACTTTCGCGCCATCGCGATCGTCGTCGCCGGCAGCACGGCGAAGACCGAACTCGCGGGCATCCGTCGCGTCGATCCGCAGGAATACGCGAACGCCGGCGCGCAGGGACTCGGCATGGGTGCGCTGTCCGGCGTCGCCGCCGGCAGCCTCCTGCCGTTCGCGTTGGCGGCGGGGCCGGCCGGGATCGCGGCGATCCCGTTCATCTTCGCGGGCGCTGCCGCGATGGGCTTCGTCGGCGGCTATGCGCACGGGGCCTCGGCCATCGGCCCTTCGCCGCAGGCGAAGGCGTTGGAGTCGACGATGACGAGCGCCACCAACCTCGCCGGATTGCCGAACGCAACGGCCGTTGCGATCGCTGCCGACATCGCGAGGTGGACGCCCCATCGCGCAGAGGTATTCCCGGTCCGGGACGTCCGCGTCGATCCGGCGACTCGCCGCTACGGACTCGGCGCGTCGGAGGACTTCGACGGCGTGCTGCAGGTCGAGATCACGCAGATCGGCTATGCGGCACGCCGCGCCGGCAAGGATGTCGCCCTGTACATGATCGCGGAGGCGAGGCTCCTCGACGCGCGCAATGGGCAACCCGTGGCGCTGCGCGGCCTGGCGTACGTCAGTCCCTGGCACGAAACCGACCTCTGGACGCGCGACGACGGCGCGCTGACGCGCACCGAGCTCGAACGCGCTTCGCGCACGCTTGCCGGGCGCATCGTCGAGCACATGTTCCTGCATGCGCCATGGCGCGCACCGCCCGTCGACCGCGCGACCGCGAACGTGTGCGGAATCGTGCCCATCGCGGCGCCTGGCGCAGCTTCGCGCGCGGTTGCGGACGCGCAGGCGCCGGTGAAGGTCGACGGCGTCAACCCGTTGCTCGGATGGTCGGTGCCGGCGGCGGCGATGCCGGACACCGAAGGGGCCGTCGCCGCGGCGGCGGACGACCTGCGGTTCGACCTGCGCATCTTCGAGGAATTCGATTGGGGACCCGGCGAACTCGTGTACGAGCGAAGTGGTCTGCGCGGCAACGAGCACCGGGTCGAGGCAGGGCTCAAGCCGGCCACGATGTACTTCTGGACGTTGCGCGCGCGCTTCACCGTCGCCGGCCACCCGCACGCGACGCGCTGGAGCGCCACGCTCGACACGGCGCTGCTCGACCCCTTGCCGTCGCAGGTCGTCTACGGATCCAGTTTCGCGTCCGGCGCGCTGGCGCGCGTCGACTGCGCGGTCCCGCAGGACTTCACGCCCTGCGGTTGCCTCGACTTCATCCCCAGTGCCAACTGGTTCCGGTTCCGGACCCCGTGAGCCCTCGCGCCGCGGGAGAGGATGCGCGCGCCGACGTCGCCAACGGAAACGGGGCCCGCGGGCCCCGTTCGCTCACGCAAGCTGCGTCGTCGTCAGGCGGAGAAGCTCGAACCGCAGCCGCAGGTGGTCGTCGCGTTCGGATTCTTGATCACGAACTGCGCGCCTTCCAGGCCCTCGGTGTAGTCGATTTCGGCGCCGACGAGGTACTGGTAGCTCATCGGGTCGATCAGCAGCGTGACGCCGTCCTTCACCATCGCGGTATCGTCCTCGTTGGCGACCTCGTCGAACGTGAAGCCGTACTGGAAGCCCGAACAGCCGCCGCCCGACACGAACACGCGGAGCTTCAGTTCCGGATTGCCTTCCTCTTCGATCAGCACTTTGACCTTGGCCGCGGCGGAGTCCGTGAACACCAGCGGTGCGGGCAGTTCGTTCATCGCATTCATCGTCAACTCCAGTTCGGGCGGGGCTTGCAGCATGGTGGCAACGGGACGGCCACCAGTCGGCAATCAGCGCCAATGATGCGGCGTTCCGTGCCGCGAGTAAAGCGCCGGCGGACCGGCGGTTTGCGTGACCTCAAGGAGTGCTCGTCGAGCCCACCCGTTTCAATTCGACCACGCTGGCGGTGCCCGGTTCGGTGTGGTTGAGTCTTCCCTGCACCACGGCACCCAGGTGCATCTCCAGCGTCCGGTACTCGATATCGCCCAGGATCTTGGCCTTCGCCTGCAGCTCGAGGAAGTCATTGGCGGTGATGGGGCCATGCACGGTCCCGTTCACCACGACGTGCGACACGACGATCTCGCCGTCGACTTGGGCCTGTTCGCTGACGACCAGCGTACCGGCCTCGCCGTTGGCGACCGCCACGTTGCCCTTGACGATCCCGTCGATGCGCAGGCCGCCCGAGAACGTCACGTCGCCATGGACGGTGGTACCCGCCCCGATCAGGCAGTCGATGCGCTTCTGCGGCGGCGCATGCTTCTTACGTTCGAACATGGTGTCCCCTCCTCACAAGGTCAAGGCCCGCGTCACGCGCGGACTCTCCTGTCCCGTTTCGTAGGCGCGCACGGCCACCGCGGTGACCTTCAGCCCGGGTGGAACGCGAAAATGTCCCTCAACCCGCTGATAATACTTGAATTTGAGCAACAGCGCGGAGGCGCTGGCGGGCTCGTCCTCGGGCAGCCGCAGCACGCGGGCGGGCCCCGTCGCCCCGGTCTCGGGCGCCAGCGTCACCTGCAGCACGACGGTCCCCACGAACTCGTCCTTCGGGTTGCCGCCGCGCACGACCAGCAGGCTGTAGCGCCACGCGCCCTCGCCGTCGGGCTCGACGGCAAGCCGCGGGATCTGCATGCCGACGGACTTGCTCGAGTCGGACACGAGCTTTTGCAGGAACGCGAGTTCTTCCTTGAGCTGCGCGTTCTCGCCGGACAGTTCGGTCGTCTGCCGGGTCAACGCCTCCTGCGCGCCGCGGGTCATCCCCAGTTCGGACTCGAGCGTCGAGTTCCGCGCGCGCAGTTCCGCCGCCTCGGCCTTGGCTTTCGCCGCATCGGTTTCGAGCGTGACGAGCCGCGCCTCGATTTCCTTGCGGTTGAAGCCGCCGAAGATCTGCCCGAAGTCGAAGCCCCACCACCACATGCCGGCAATGACGGCGAGCAGCGTCGCGAGGATCGCGCCGCGGCCCCACCACGGCAGGTGCGTCCGCACCGACATGCGCGGTGCGGAAATGCCGAAGTGCTGGCGCACGCGGCGCCACAGGGGTGCGGCCACGGGCGAGGGCGACTACGGCAGGACCGGCGCGGCGGTGAGGCCCGTCGTTTCAGGGAGACCGAACATCAGGTTCATGTTCTGTACCGCCTGGCCGGCGGCGCCCTTGACCAGGTTGTCCTCGACGACGAGCACCGTGACCATGTCGCCGTTGCCCGGACGGTGGACGGCGATGCGCGCGACGTTGGACGCGCGCACGCTGCGCGTGTCCGGGGTCGATCCCGGCGGCATCACGTCGACGAAGGGCTCGCCCGCGTAGCGCTGCTCGAAGAGCGCCTGCAGGTCGACATCGGTGCGCGTGAGGCGCGCGTAGAGCGTCGCGTGGATGCCGCGGATCATCGGCAGCAGGTGCGGCGTGAACACGAGCTTCACCGGCGTCCTGCTGCGCGTCGCGAGTTCCTGCACGGTCTCCGGATGGTGGCGGTGCCCCGACACGCCGTACGCCTTGAAGCTGTCCGACGCTTCGGCCAGCAGGAGGCCCACTTCCGCCTTGCGGCCGGCGCCCGACGCGCCGGACTTGCAGTCGGCGATCAGGTGCTCGCTGTCGACGACGCCGGCCTCGAGCAGCGGGATCAGCCCGAGCTGCATCGACGTCGGATAGCAGCCGGGATTGCCGACGATGCGCGCCTTGCGGATCGCCTCGCGATGGAACTCCGGCAGGCCATACACCGCTTCCGCCAGCAGGTCCGGACACGCGTGCGGCATCTTGTACCACTGCTCGAACACCGCGGCGTCGCGGATCCGGAAGTCGGCGGCGAGGTCGATGATCTTCACGCCGGCGCCGACCAGTTCCCGCGCCTGCGCCATCGCGACACCGTGCGGCGTCGCGAAGAACACGACGTCGCAGGACTTGAGGTCGGTCGCGTCGGGCGCCGTGAAGCGCAGCGCGTCGTAGTGGCCGCGCAGGCTCGCGAACATGTCGACGACGCGCGTGCCCGCCTCGCCGCGCGAGGTGATCGCGCGCACGTCCGCCTCCGGATGCGAAGCGAGGATCCGCAGGAGTTCGACGCCGGTGTAGCCGGTGCCGCCGACGATGCCGATCTTGACCATGGTGTGACCTTTATCGGTGAGGGACGATTCTAGCGCATGCGCCGGCCTCGCCGCCGGAACCGCGGCGCGCCCGGGGCCGCGGGAACGGGGCCCGCGCGGAGCACCGGATCGCGGCGTGGCGGCTCGGGTGGGCAGTGCATGGAGGTCGTCGACCGCGGAGAGTGCCAAGCCCAGCGAAAGCGCCACCGCCGGCCGGCGCGCGCCCGGCGAGTTGCGGCGCAACGGCGTCCAGGCGCCGGCACCAGCGAAAAGGCCGCCTTGCGGCGGCCCCTCGTCGATTCCCGGCGCGAACTAGCGCTTGGAGAACTGCTTGCGCTTGCGCGCCTTGTGGAGGCCGACCTTCTTCCGCTCGACCTCGCGCGCGTCGCGCGTGACGAGTCCGGCCTTCGACAGCGTGGGCTTCAGCTGCGAGTCGTATTCCATCAGCGCGCGCGTGATGCCGTGGCGCACCGCGCCGGCCTGGCCGGATTCGCCGCCGCCCGTCACGTTCACCATGATGTCGAACGTCGTCGCGTGGTTGGTCAGCACGAGCGGCTGGCGCACGACCATGCGGCCGGTTTCGCGCGTGAAGAACTCGTCGACGGGCTTTTCGTTGACGACGAACTTGCCGCTGCCCGCCTTGATGAACACGCGTGCCACCGAAGTCTTCCGGCGGCCGGTGCCGTAGTAGTAGTTGCCGATCATGGGTCGTTTGTCTTCTAGGGGATTACTTGACGGGATCGAGCGCCTTCGGCTGCTGCGCCGAATGCGGGTGGCTCGGGCCGGAGTAGTACTTGAGCTTCTTCAGCATCGCGTAACCCAGCGGGCCCTTGGGCAGCATGCCGCGAACGGCCTTCTCGAGCGCGCGGCCCGGGAAGCGATCCTGCATCTTGGCGAACGTGGTCGTCCGGATGCCGCCCGGATAGCCCGAGTGGCGGTGGTACAGCTTGCCCTCGGCCTTGTTGCCGGTGACGCGGAGCTTCTCCACGTTGGTCACGACGATGAAATCGCCGGTGTCCATGTGGGGCGTGTAGATGGCCTTGTGCTTGCCGCGCAGCCGCAGGGCGATCTGGCTCGCAAGGCGGCCCAGCACCTGGTCGGTTGCGTCGACGACGAACCATTCCCGCGTGATGTCGGCAGGTTTGGCGGAAAAAGTCTTCATGGTGTTCGCTCGCTCAATTTGGCTCAAGTTGCGTGCAGCAAAGTCCGCCATTGTACTATTTCGCGGCGAATCGGGTCAAGGCGCGTGCCGCGGCCCGATCGCGACGTGCCTTGCGCGCACCGCGGAACCCGGCCCCCGGCGAGGCCATCGTGGCGTCGCGCAGGCGCTGCCGGTAACCCTGCGGCGGCGGATTCCGGGCAAAAAAAGGCGCGGTCTCGTTGAAGACCGCGCCTGAGGATTCCACCATAGGAGGAGAATGGAGGAATGTGTCTGCGGTGCCGAAGGAGGAGTACGGCGAGGCCGCAGACAGGAAGGATCCTCGCATACCGCGGCGCACAATGCAAGGTTTTTGCGGCACCGCACCATGGACAATAATGCACCACCATGGCGCGAATGCACGGAAGTAAGTGCCCACTCAACATAAGCGGAACGCTACTGCAGCAATCAGGAAAGCTGAGGATGAAAGCACGGGTCAAGTGGACGGAAGGCGTCTCGTTCGTCGGCGAATCGGGCAGCGGCCATGCCGTGGTGCTCGACGGCTCGCCGGAACACGGGGGCCGCAATGTCGGCATGCGGCCGATGGAAATGGTGCTGACGGGCACGCTGGCCTGCACGGCGTTCGACGTCGTGCTGATCCTGAAAAAGGGCCGCCAGCCGGTCGCGGACGTCGTCGTCACCGCCGTGGCGACGCGCGCCGCGGTCGAGCCCCGTGGTGTTCACCCGGATCCACTTCACCTACACGGTGGCCGGCCGGGGCCTCGACCCGAAGCAGGTGGAGCGGGCGGTCAAGCTGTCGAAGGAGAAGTATTGCTCGGCCACGATCATGCTGGCCAAGACGGCGGAGATCACCTACGACGTCGTGCTGGTGGACGGCGACCGCGTGCCGCCCCCGGCCTGACCGCGGCCGCGACGTCCGGTCGGCCTACATCCGCGCCGGCGCCCTGCTCTCCATCGGAGCGGCCGGCGGCGGGTACGGCATCCCCGGTTCCAGCGGGACCCTCCGGCTCCTGGGCCCGGGTCGGCCTGCGGTGCGGCGGCGTCCGGCACCTGCCGCGGCAGCAGCAGCCCGCGCACGACCACGTCGGTGGTCGCGGTGAAGCGGCGGCCCGTCGCATCGACGAACGTGAGCGTCAGCGGGACCGGGTCGCCGTTGCCGGCGTCGCGCGTGATCCCCGAGAGGCGCAGGTGGTCGCCGTAGTAGGCGAGGCGCGTCGTCTTGCCCGCCGCGATCGGGAATGACTTGACGACGACCTCGCTCGCCGGATCGCCCAGCGTCTTCACGCGCACGAGGTCGACGCGTTTCGCGATCGGCGTTTTCGCCGCGACGAGCTTGCCGTCGACGGTGCTTTCGATGTCGACGTAGACGCGCGCCGGAATCTTGCCCGCGGGCGCCGGCCGCATCCATGCGCTCTTGAGCGTGACCGGGTCCGCGGCGTGCGCCGTCGCGGCGGCGAGCCCGAACGCGAGCGGAAGGACGAAGGCGAGCGCCGCCCCGGGGACGAACCGGTGCGACGTGCGCGAAAGCCGCACCGTCATGGCGCTTCGTTGAGCAGCCGGATCAGGCTCGACGTGTCGCCGCGTCCGCCGCCGCGCGCCTGCACCTGCGCATAGAACTGGTCGACGACGGCGGTGACCGGAAGCACGGCACCGTTGCGGCGCGCCTCGGCAATGCAGATCGCGAGGTCCTTGCGCATCCAGTCGACGGCAAAGCCGAAGTCGAACTTGCCGGCGATCATCGTCTTGCCGCGGTTCTCCATCTGCCACGACTGTGCGGCGCCCTTGGAGATCACGTCGAGCACACGCTCGGGATCGAGTCCCGCGCGCTGCGCGAAATGGATGCCCTCGGACAGCGCCTCGACGAGTCCCGCGATGCAGATCTGGTTGACCATCTTCGTCAGCTGGCCGCTGCCGGGCGCGCCCATCAGCGTGACCGCGCGCGCGTAGGTCGCGAGCACGGATTCCGCGCGCGCGAACACGTCCGCCTCGCCGCCGACCATGATCGTGAGCTTGCCGTTTTCCGCACCCGCCTGTCCGCCCGAGACCGGCGCGTCGAGAAAGCCGATGCCCGCAGCCCTGGCGCTCGCGTGGACTTCGCGCGCGACTTCCGCGGACGCCGTCGTGTGGTCGACGAGGATCGCGCCGCGGTCCATGCCGGACAGCGCGCCGTCCTTCCCGGCGGCCACCGCGCGCACGTCGTCGTCGTTGCCGACGCACATCATCACGATGGCGGCGCCCTTCGCCGCGGCGGCGGGCGTGGCTGCGCTGCTTCCGCCATGCGTCGCGACCCACTGCGCGGCCTTCGCGGCGGTCCGGTTGTACACGGTGACGTCGTGCCCCGCGCGCTGCAGGTGGCCCGCCATCGGATAGCCCATCACGCCGAGACCCAGAAACGCGAGTTTCATAATTGCTCCTCCCAATGTTCGGCGCGCGTGGGGCGCGGCCTGCGGCCGTAGCGCCACTTCAGCCAGAAGATCGTCAACTGCAGCGACAGCGTGATCACGTTGGTCGCGATGAGCGGCAGCGATTCGAGCGTGATGCCGTACCAGAGCCACAGCATCGAGCCGACCGCGAGAATGCCGAACAGCCACCACGAGATGTCGTAGGCCGAGCGCGTCTTCACGATGCGCACGACCTGCGGCACGAAGGCCACGGTGGTCATCGCACCGGCTACGAGCCCCAGCGCGTCGTGGTTGCCGAGCGGCACGGCGTTCAGGCCGGCGGCAGCGCGCGGCGCGCGGCGGCGATGGCCAACCGGACCTGCGCCGGCGCCGTGCCGCCGGGATGATCGCGGCTCGCGACCGAACCCTCGAGCGTCAGCACGTCGTGGACGTCGTCGCCCACCAGCGGCGAAAACTGCCGTAGCTCGGCGACGGTAAGCCCGGACAGGTCCACGCCCTTGTCCTCGGCGTGGCGGACCGCCCGCGCGACCACCTCGTGCGCGTCACGGAACGGCGCACCGCGGCGCACCAGGTAGTCGGCCAGGTCGGTGGCGGTCGCGAAGCCTTCGCTCGCCGCCGCGCGCATCCGGTCGGCGTTCGCCTCGATGCCCGTGGCCACCAGATCGGTCATGATCGCGAGCGTGTCGGCGAGCGTGTCGACGGTGTCGAACAGCGGCTCCTTGTCTTCCTGGTTGTCCTTGTTGTACGTGAGCGGCTGGCCCTTCATCAGCACCAGCAGCGCGACCAGGTGGCCGACCACGCGCCCGCTCTTGCCGCGCACGAGTTCCGGTACGTCGGGGTTCTTCTTCTGCGGCATGATCGAGCTGCCCGTGCAGAAGCGATCGGCGAGCTGCACGAACGCGAAGCGCGGGCTCGACCACAGCACCAGCTCTTCGGCGAAGCGCGACAGGTGGACCATCGTGATGGCGGCGGCCGCCTCGAACTCGATCGCGAAGTCGCGGTCGGACACCGCGTCGAGCGAATTCGTGCACAGCGCGTCGAAACCGAGTTCGCGCGCGACGCGCTGCGCGGTCGATCGGGTACGACGTACCGGCGAGCGCCGCGGCGCCCAACGGCAGGCGGTTGACGCGCCGGCGGCAGTCGGCCAGGCGTTCGCCGTCGCGCGCGAACATCGCCTCGTAGGCCAGCAGGTGGTGACCGAACGTCACCGGCTGCGCCACCTGCAGGTGCGTGAACCCGGGCATGATCGTGTCGGCGTGGCGCAGGGCCAGGTCGATGAACGCGCGGCGCAGCGCGACGAGCTGCGCGGCAAGCTCGTCGATCGCGCCGCGCAGCCACAGGCGGATGTCGGTGGCGACCTGGTCGTTGCGGGAACGGCCCGTGTGCAGGCGCTTGCCGGCGTCACCGACCAGCGTGGTCAGGCGCCGCTCGATGTTGAGGTGGACGTCCTCGAGGTCGATCGACCAGTCGAACGTGCCGGCCTCGATCTCGGCGCGGATCGTCGCCAATCCGCGCTCGATGTCGGCCAGGTCCTGCGCCGTCAGGATCTGCGCGGCCGCGAGCATCCGCGCATGCGCGAGCGAGCCGTCGATGTCGGCGTCCGCCAGGCGGCGGTCGAAGGTGACCGATGCGGTGTAGCGCTTGACGCGCTCGGCGACCGGCTCGGCGAATCGGCCCGACCAGCCTCCGGAGGCGGCGGGAGGGGGGACGGGGGTCTTCGGGTCTGGCATCGCGTCTTTCGCGCTGGTGGGTCCTTGCGCCGGCCGCGGCGCATGCCGACAATGGTCCGGGGGGACGTTGCGACGGCTGGCGGCGATGTTCGACCGCCCCGGCCGGCCAAGGAGACATCTCCGGCGATCCCCGGGGGTTTGCCCGAGGCAGGAAACCGGGAAACGCATGCGGGCACGATGCTTGCATGCCGGCATCCATCATGCGGCCGATTATAAGACAAAACGCCAGTCCGCCCGCTTTGCCCGACTTCCGGAACCTGGGCGTGATCCTGCGCATCCTGGTCGTGGTGAACGTGGGAGCGCTGGTCGCGGCGTTCGCGCGGGAGTCCCCGCCGTCGGCGGTCTTCTCGGAGTGGACGCGCTCGACCACGATGGTCGAGCCGCTCATGTTCCTCGTGCTGGCGATCCTCTGGCTCGCCGCCCCGCGGCTCACGAAGCTGCCCTACCGGGTCGGTCTCGCCACCGTGGCGGCGGTGACGTTCGCCGTGACGCATCGCGTTCTACGCGGCCTACCGCGAACTCGCGCCGCAGGTGCCCGCTTCGCTTGCCCGCTGGCTGGTCTGGGCGGCGTTCGCCGTCGGCGTGCTCGCGCTGTATTTCCGGCTGCGCGCGCGCGCGCTGTCGCCTGCCATCACCGAGGCGCGGCTGCAGGCGCTGCAGGCGCGCATCCGTCCGCACTTCCTGTTCAACAGCATCAACGCGGTGCTGTCGCTGATCCGCAAGGAGCCGCGCGCGCCGAACGCGCGCTCGAGGACATGGCGGACCTCTTCCGCGTGCTGATGCGCGACAACCGCGAGCTGGCGCCGCTCGCCGACGAAGTCGAGTTGTGCCGGCAGTACCTCGAACTCGAGCAGCTGCGGCTGGGCGACCGGCTGCACGTGGACTGGAACGTGAAGAGCATGCCGGGGGACGCGATGGTGCCGCCGCTCGCTGCTGCAGCCGCTGCTCGAGAACGCCGTCTACCACGGCATCGAGCCGTCGAGTACACCGGGCATCGTGTCGATCAACCTGTTCCTCGCGCGCGGCGAAGTGCACGCAATCCTCAAGAACCCGTATCGCGCGAGCGGCGGGTCGCACCATTCGGGCAACAAGATGGCGCTCGACAACGTGCGCGAGCGCCTCGCGTTGCATTTCGACGCCGAGGCGAGCCTCGAGTCGCGCGTGACGAAGGAGGGCTACGAAGTGCACATCCGGCTGCCCTATCGCACCGCGTCCGCGCCGGACCACGCGGAACGCGCGGGCAAGAGCGCCCGCGCCGCGCCCGCGCGCGACGAAGGCGGTGACGGCCCGGCCCGGCGCGCCGGATTGGCGCTGGCCGCCGGTATCGCGCTGCCGGCACGCGCCGGCGGAGCCGCGCATGGTTGAGCCGGCGCTGCGGGTGGTGATCGTCGACGACGAAGGCGCCGGCGCGCCGCCGGCTGCGCGATCTCCTCGACGACTGCGACGGCGCGTTCCCGGTCACCGTCGTCGGCGAGGCGCAGAACGGACGCGAGGCGCTGGATCTGCTGCAAAGCGCGCCGGCGGACCTCGTGCTCACCGACATCCACATGCCGGACATGGACGGCATCGAGCTCGCGCAGCACCTGCTCAAGCTGCCGCACCCGCCGGTCGTCGTGTTCACGACGGCGTTCCACGAGCACGCGGTGCAGGCGTTCGAGGTGAACGCGGTCGACTACCTGATGAAGCCGGTGCGCGTGCAGCGCCTGCTGGCCGCGCTGCAGAAGGTGCCGCGCTCGAAACCGGTCAGCGCCGAGCGCCTGGCGCAGCTGCCCGCGTCCTCGCGCCGCTTCCTGTCCGTCACCGAACGCTCGCGCGTCGTGCTCGTGCCGCTCGACGAGATCGTCTACCTCAAGGCCGAGCTCAAGTACATCACGATCCGCACGCGCGCAGCGCGAGTACCTGCTCGAGGAATCGCTGACCAAGCTCGAGACCGAGTTCGGCGTCGCGCTTCGTCCGCGTGCACCGCAACTGCCTCGTCGCGCGCGACTTCATCCGCGGCTTCGAGCGCCGCGTCAACGACGACGGCGACTCGCACTGGGAGGTGCTGCTGACCGGCGTCGCCGGAGACGCTGCCGGTCTCGCGCCGCCAGCAGTTCGTCGTCCGCGACGTGGGGCGCGAGACGGCGGCCTGGAGCGTCGCGTCTGGCGTACGGCAATGGCGCGCTGGCGGCCGGCGACGGCGCCACGTCCGAGGTTCGCGGCGCGCGATGTCGACGGCGCGGACCTCGCGTCGCCTGGCGCCGGTCCACTGCGCCCGGCGCCAGCGCACGTGCTCGCCGAGGCGCTACACTTGCGCGCTTCGCATCGCCATCCGTTCGACCCGGTCACTTCACGAATGCGCACGCTCGATCTGCGGCTCGCTCGCCTACGACACCATCATGGTGTTTCCCGACCACTTCGCGCGGCACATCCTGCCCGAGCAGGCGCACGTGCTGTCGGTGTCGTTCACCGTCGGGCGAGATGCGCCGCGAATGGGGCGGCTGCGCCGGCAACATCGCCTACAACCTGAAGCGCATCGGCGGCGACCCCGGTCGTGATGGCGACGATCGGCGACGACGGCGACGACTACCGCGAGCGGCTTGCCGCGTTCGGCATCGGCACCGACGGCGTGCGCCTCGTGCCCGGCTCGTTCAACGCGCAGGCGTTCATCATCACCGACCTCGACGACAACCAGATCACCGCGTTCCACCCGGGCGCGATGAAGTTCTCGCACCAGAACCGCATCGGCGACGTGCGCGACATCGGCCTCGGCATCGTCGCGCCCGACGGCCGCGACGGCATGTGGTCGCACGTCGAGCAGTTCGCGCTGCTGGGCATCCCGTTCGTGTTCGACCCGGGGCAGGCGATGCCGCTGTTCAGCGGCGACGAGCTGCTCGCGATGATCGACAAGGCCGACTATCTCGCGGTCAACGACTACGAGGGCCGCATGCTCGAGGAACGCACCGGCCTCCCGCTCGCGGAGATCGCGAAGACGGTCGACGCGCTGGTCGTGACGCTGGGCGCGCGACGGTTCGGTGATCCACGCCGGCGGCACGACGATCGCGATTCCCGCGGCGAAGCCCGCGGCGGTGCGTCGATCCCGACCGGCTGCGGCGACGCGTACCGCGCGGGACTGCTGTACGGCATCGCGAACGGCTGGGACTGGGAGCGCACGGGCCGCCTGGCGTCGGTGCTGGGCGCGCTGAAGATCGCGTCGCGCGGCGGCGCAGAACCACGTCGTCACGCGGGAGATCGTCGGCGAGCTCTACCGCGCCACGTTCGGCGCGCAGCCCTGGTGACGGCCGGCCCGGCGTCGCCGCCGGAGCGCGCGGGACGCAACGCCCTTCACGTCCAGTGCTACCGCTGGACGCGCACGTGCGTGCACGTGCTGGCCGGCGTCGCGACGACGATGTTCGTGTTTCCGCTGGTGGGTCCCGCACCGCCGGCGCGCGCTGGTCAAGCGCTGGAGCGGCCGGCTGCTGCGCATCCTGTCGATCGAGGCGCACGATCGAGGGCGAGTTCCACGCGCACCGGCGGCAACGTGCTGGTCGTCGCCAACCACATCTCGTGGCTCGACATCTTCGTGCTGAACGCGGTGCATCCGGTGCGCTTCGTCGCCAAGTCGGAACTCGCGCGCTGGCCCGTCGTGTCGCAGATGATCCGCGGCGCGGGCACCGTGTTCATCGAGCGCGAGCGGCGGCGCGACACGCACCGCGTGAATCACCAGATGGCGCGCGTGCTGGCGGACGGCGACGTCGTCGCGATCTTCCCCGAGGGCACGACGACCGACGGCGTCGACATGCTGCCGTTCAAGAGCTCGCTGCTGCAGCCGATCGTCGAGGCGGAGGGCCACGTGCAGCCGGTGGCGATCCGCTATCGCGCGCCCGACGGCGCGCATCACGTTGGCGCCCGCGTACGTGGGCGACACGTCGTTCGCGACGTCGTTCTGGACGCGTGTGCGGCGAGCGCGCGCATCCGCGTGGTGCTGCGGGCGCAGGTGCCGCTGCCCGCGCGCGACGGGCACCGGCGCGACCTGGCGCGCGCGGCCGAGGAGGCTATCCGAACGGCTTTGGCTGGACCGGCGCGCGCGACGGCACCTGGAACACGCGCCGATCCGGCAGGCGAACGCCGGTAAGCGTGCCGCCCCACAGGCAGCCCGAGTCGAGCATCAGCACGTTCGGCGCGAGCATCAGGTCGAGCGTCGACCAGTGGCCGCAGACGATCGTCGCTGCCGACGACCGGCGTCCGGGATGCGTCGAACCACGGCGCGGAAGCCCGCGGGCGCGTGCGCGCGGCCGCGCTTCTCGCGCAATTCCATCGCGTCGTCGGCGGTGCAGAAGCGCAGCCGCGTGCACGCGTTGACGATCGCGCGCAGCCGATCGTAGCCCGTCGAGGTCGTCGTGCCAGCGATGCGGCTCGTCGCCGTAGAGCACGCCCAGGAACTCGTGCGCATCGGTCGCTCGCGAGCATCGCCTCGACCTCGGCGCGAGAGCGACGAGCGCCGTGCGCGGGCGTCCACGACGGCAGCAGTCCCGCGTGCACCATCAGGTGCGTCGCCTTCGCGCGACGACCAGCGGCCGCGCGCGTCAGCCAGGCGATCAGCTCGTCGCGGTCGGGCGCCGCGAGGATCGCGTCGAGCGTGTCGCTGCGGTGCGGCTTGCGGTGGCCGGCCGCGACCGTCAGCAGGTGGAAGTCGTGGTTGCCGAGCACGCGTGACGGCGGCATCGCCCAGCGCGATCACCTCGCGCAGCACCGCGAGCGAGTCCGGGCCGCGGTTGACGAGATCGCCGACGAGCCACAGCCGGTCGGCGTCGCGGCGAGAAGCCGATGAGGTCGAGCAGCTGGCAGAACTCCGCGTGGCAGCCCTGGATGTCGCCGATCGCGTAAAGCGCCATGGCGGCGATATCGCCGTGGACGACAGTTCGAGCGCACGTCGACTGCTAGAATCGCGCGCGCCGATTCTAGCATGCATCGCGACTTCGCCGATGTCCTTCCCCCTGAATCCCGCCGCAGCGCGAGGCCGTCCGCTCACGCGCCGGCCCGCTGCTCGTGCTCGCCGGCGCCGGCAGCGGCAAGACGCGCGTCATCACCGCGAAGATCGCGCACCTGATCGAGCAGGGCATGGATCCCGCCGCGGATCGTCGCGATCACGTTCACCAACAAGGCGGCGCGCGAGATGCGCGAGCGCGCGCAGGCGCTGCTGAAGCGCGCAGGGCAACGCGGACGCGGCGGGCAAGGTGTCGATCGCCACGTTCCACGCGCTCGGCCTGAAGATCGTGCGCAGCGAGGCGCGGCGCGCTGGGCCTGCAAGCCCGGCTTCTCGATCTTCGACCCGGACGACCTCGAGGCGATCGTCGCCGAGCTCGATCGCGCACCGCCGATCGCGGCCGCGCGCGCGCGGCGCAGTGGAAGATCAGCGCGTGGAAGAACGCGCTGGTCGCGCCGGCGGCGGCGCTTGCCGCCGCCGCGGACGACGACGAGCTCGCCGCGGCGCGCGCGTACGCGAACTACGACGAGGCGCTCGCCGCGTACCAGGCGGTCGACTTCGACGACCTGATCGTGCGGCCGGTGGCGCTGCTCGAGCGCGACGCCGAGGCGCGCGCGCGCTGGCAGGCGCGGTGCGAGCACGTGCTGGTCGACGAGTACCAGGACACCAACCCGGCGCAGTACCGGCTGCTGCGCGCGCTGGTCGGCGCGCGCCACGCCGTTCACCGCGGTCGGCGACGACGACCAGGCGATCTACGGCTGGCGCGGCGCGACGCTCGACAACCTCGCGGCGCTGCCGCGCGACTACCCGGACCTGAAGGTCGTCAAGCTCGAGCAGAACTACCGCTCGACCGTGCGCATCCTGCGCTGCGCGAACGCGCTGATCGGCAACAACCCGAAGCTCTTCGAGAAGCGGCTGTGGAGCGATCTCGGCACCGGCGAGACGATCCGCGTCGTCGCCGGCCGCCGACGACGAAGCCGAAGCCGAGCTGGTCGTGCGCCGGATCTCGGCGCTCAAGTTCGAGCGCCGCGCGAAGTTCTCCGACTTCGCGATCCTCTACCGCGGCAACCACCAGGCGCGCGTGTTCGAGACGGCGCTGCGCGCGCAGGCCATCCCGTACGAGATCTCCGGCGGCCAGTCGCTGTTCGACAAGACGGAGATCAAGGACATCGTCGCGTACCTGCGCCTCATCGCGAACGACGACGACGACCCCGCGTTCGTGCGCGCGATCACGACCCCGAAGCGCGGCATCGGCCAGGCGACGCTCGCGCACCTGTCGGAGGTCGCGCCGCGCGGCAGCGAGAGCCTGTTCGCGCGCCGTGTTCGCGCCGGAGCTGGGCCGCCGCGGTGCCCGCGCGGCAGTGCGCGACGCTGCAGCGAGTTCTGCGCGCTGATCAACGGCCTGCGCTATCGCGCGGAGCGCGAGCCGGCCGGCAGGCTGCTCGACGAATTGCTGCAGTCGATCGGCTACGAGGCAGTGGCTGGTCGACACGCTCGACCAGCGCGACGCCGAGGCGCGCGCGCAAGAGCGTCGCAGCGACTTCGTCGGCTGGCTCGCGCGCAAGGGCGAGGCGGACGGCAAGAACCTGCTCGAGCTCACGCAGATGGTCGCGCTGATCACGATGCTCGAGGGCCGCGAAGGCGAGCGCCCGACGCGGTGCGGCTGTCGACGCTGCACGCGGCGAAGGGCCTCGAGTTCCCGCACGTGTTCCTGGTCGGGCTCGAGGAGGGCATCCTGCCGCATCGCGAGTCGATCGAGACCGGCAACGTCGACGAGGAGCGCCGCCTCATGTACGTCGGCATCACGCGCGCGCAGCAGAGCCTGCACCTGTCGTACTGCCGCGCGCGCAAGCGCGCCGGCGAGCGCGCGTCCTGCCAGCCGTCGCGCTTCATCGCCGAGCTCGCGCAGGAGGACCTGCGCTACGCCGACATGCCGTTGCCGCCCGACGAGGCCGCGCAGGAAAAGGCGGCGGGCAGCGAGCGCCTGAAGTCGCTGAAGGCGATGCTCGCGCGCTGACGTCGCGTCGCCGGACGCGGCGTGCAGGTCGGACCACCGCGCCACGCGGTCCCCGCCGCCGCGGCGCTCCGCGCGCCCCGGGCAGGAGTCCCCCTCGGTTCCGCTGCGGTACGCCCCGGGGGCCTCGGCCATCCCCGGTTTCCCGGTTGCGTCCCCTCCGGTTCGCTGATGCCGCGCATCAGTGTCGCGGATGGCGACGCCGATGCGCGGGCCATGCTATCCGCGCGACGTCAAATACGCGTGCAATTGAGCGGCCGGCGGCGCCGCGTATTGCGCTGCATCAACGCGCGCGCGGGTGCGATGCCGAGAATACCCGCATCCCTATCCGCATCCGTGGCCGGCGCTGCTGCGCGCGCAATGTGCGCCGACGCCGCCCCGCGCCGCTGCCGATGCGCACGATTCCGCAAAGAAGAAAGAGAGACTCGAAATGCTCCTGACCCTGCAACTCCTCGTCATCCTCGCCTGCCTGTTCTACGGCGCGCGCAAGGGTGGCATGGCCTTAGGCCTCCTGGGTGGCATCGGCGTCGTCGTCATGGTGTTCGCGTTCGGCCTGCCGCCGGGCAAGCCGCCGGTGGACGTGATGCTGACGATCGTCGCCGTCGTGGCGGCCTCCGCGACGCTGCAGGCGTCGGGCGGCCTCGACGTGCTGCTGCAGCTCGCCGAGAAGGTGCTCCGGCGCAACCCGAAGTACGTGTCCATCCTGGCGCCGTTCGTCACCTGCTTCCTGACGATGCTCTGCGGCACCGGCCACGTCGTCTACACGATGCTGCCGATCATCTACGACATCGCGATCAAGAACGGCATCCGGCCCGAGCGCCCGATGGCGGCCTCCTCGATCGGCGCGCAGATGGGCATCATTGCCAGCCCCGTGTCGGTGGCCGTCGTGTCGCTCGTCGCGTTCCTCGCGAAGGCGCCGGAAGGTCAGCCCATCATCGGCTTCCTCACGGTGCTGTCGATCACCATTCCGTCCACGCTGATCGGCGTGCTCATGATCGGCATCTTCAGCTGGTTCCGCGGCAAGGACCTCGACAAGGATCCGGACTTCCAGGCGCTGATCGCCGATCCGGAGAACCGCAAGTTCGTCTACGGCGAATCGGCCACGCTGCTCGGCAAGAAGCTGGACCGCGACCAGTGGGTCGCGATGTGGATCTTCGTCGGTGCGATCGTCGTCGTCGCCCTGCTTGGCGCGTTCGAGGTGCTGCGGCCCAAGATCGCCGGCAAGCCGCTGTCGATGGTGCTCGCGATCCAGATGTTCATGCTGATGGCCGGCGCGCTGATCATCATGTTCACCAAGACGCAGGCGTCGGCCGTCGGGAAGAACGAAGTGTTCCGCGCCGGCATGATCGCCGTCGTCGCGGTGTTCGGCGTCGCGTGGATGGCCGACACCGTGTTCGAGGCGAATCTCCCGTTCATCAAGGACAGCCTGGCCGGTCTCGTGAAGACGCAGCCGTGGACGTACGCGATCGCGCTGCTGATCGTGTCGAAGCTCGTCAACTCGCAGGCCGCCGCGATCGCCGCGATGGTGCCGGTGGCGCTGGCGATCGGCGTGCCGCCGGGCTACGTGGTGGCGTTCGCCGCCGCGTGCTACGGCTACTACATCCTGCCGACGTACCCGTCCGACCTCGCGACGATCCAGTTCGACCGTTCGGGCACGACGAAGATCGGCAAGTACGTGATCAACCACAGCTTCATCCTTCCCGGACTCATCGGCGTGTTCTCGTCGTGCGTCGCGGGCTACCTGCTGGCGGCGGCGCGCGGCCTCGTCTGACCGGGCACGTCGTGCTGCCGGCGCGCACGCGGCGCGCCCGGTTCGCCAAGCGCGGGCCACGGGGCGAAGTCCCGTGGCCCGCGCTCTTGGTGCGCGGCCGCGTACCGTGCCGACGCGATGCGCGCTCCCCGGTCGATGTCGTCGCCAGCGCTTCCGGGCGCGGAGTCCGGTAGATTGCGGGGATTCCGCGGCAGCGGCCGCTCCGGCCCGAGTGCGTCGCCACCGGACGATTGCTGGAGGAACGATGAACGACGCGACGACGGCACGGCCACTCGCGGCGCATGCGTCGCATGCGTCACGCGTTCGCGCGCACCCTGGCGATTCGTGTGGACCCGGGGCGCACCGGTGAGGGCGCAGGTGCGGCGGATGGACGCGACCGCCGAGTTCGCCACGCCGGAGCGCTGCGCCATCGTCGAGGTGTCGAACAGCGCCGACGATCCGGAGGTTTCGATCGCACGTGCGCGCGTCGCGCCGGGAGTCGCGACGGCCTGGCATCGGCTCGCCGGCATCGCCGAGCGGTACGTCGTGAGCGCGGGCCGCGGCCGGATGGAGCTCGCGGGACTCGCGCCGCAGGACGTCGGCCCCGGCGACGTCGTGCTGATTCCGCCAGGCTGCGCGCAGCGCATCGTGAATACGGGGCCGGACGACCTCGTCTTCTTCGCGCTGTGCACGCCCCGGTTTCGGGCCGATCGCTACGAGGACCTCGAAGGTCCGCGCGGCGCGTTCAATTCGAAGGAATCGCCATGACCCTTGCGCCCACCACCACCGCCTGGATCCTGCTCGTCGTCGCCGGCCTGCTGGAGATCGTCTGGGTGATCGGCATGAAGTACGCGGAAGGCTTCACGCGGCTCGGGCCCTCGCTCGTCACCGCGGCGGCGGCGGCGGCGAGCTTCTGGCTGCTGGCGCTTGCCATCCGCGAGTTGCCGGTCGGAACCGCGTATGCGGCCTGGACGGGCATCGGGGCCGTCGGCGCCGCGCTGCTCGGCATGCTGCTGTTTCGCGAGCCCGCGACCGCGGGGCGCCTCGCGTGCATCCTGCTGATCGTGGCGGGGATCGTCGGCCTGAAGCTGCTGGGTTCGGAGCCGGCGGCGTGACCGCATCGGCCACGCCGTTTCCCGCGGACTCCGCGCGACGGTTCGTTACTTCGATGCGTTGACCATGTAGTCGACGGCTGCCTTCACGTCGGCATCGGACAGCGACGGGTTGCCGCCCTTGGCCGGCATGATGCCCTTGCCCTTGATCGCCGACGCATACATCGCGTCCATGCCCGTCTTGATGCGCGGCGCCCACTGCGCCTTGTCGCCGAACTTCGGCGCGCCCGCGACGCCGGCGCCATGGCACGCGATGCAGCCGGCCTCGTAGACCTTCTTGCCGTCCGCCGCTGCCGGGGCCGCTGCGACCGCCGCTGCCGCGGCCGGCGCCGCTGCGACCGGGGCCGCCGCCGCCGCGCCGCTGTTCAGCATGTATTCGACTGCGCGCTTCACCTCGGCGTCGGAAAGATCGGCCATGCCGCCGCGCGCGGGCATGCCCGCGTGGCCCTTCAGCGCCGATTGATACACACGGTCGAGACCGAGCTTCGCCCGGTCGATCCACGCGGCGCGGTCGCCGATCTTCGGCGCGCCGCCGATGCCCGCGACGTGGCATTTGCCGCAGGTCGCGTCGACGACCTGCTGTCCCGAGCGCTCGGTCGCGGCCGCGGCTGGTGCCGCCGCAACTGCAGGCGCCGCGGCGACGGCCGGCGCGGTCCAGTTCGCACCGCCCTGGTTGGCCATGAACACGACCGCGCGCTTCACTTCGTCGTCGGTGAGGTCCGGATTGCCGCCCTTCGCGGGCATCGCGCGGATGCCGGCAATCGCGTGTTCGTAGACGAGCTTCTCGCCCTGCGCGATGATTTTGCCCCACGCGGCCTTGTCGCCGACCTTCGGCGAGCCGGCCAGGCCCGTCTCGTGGCATGTCTTGCAGACCTGTCCGTAGACTTCCGCACCGGTCAGCATTCCCTTGGGACCGGATGCCTTGGCGAGCACCACGGTGCCGACCGGCTGGATCCGCTGCAGCACGAGGTTGTCGTTGGACGGATCGCCCTTCTCGCCGCTCGTCACGAGCTGCGAGATCATCACCGCGATCGTGATGGGCACGGCAAAGGCCAGCAGCACGACGATGATGAGCTGTTTGGGAGTCTTGATCGGTGAGGAATGCTCTTCGGTCATGGTCGCGGGGTGGTGGCGGGATGGGCGGTGCTGGCCGGGCGGCGCGGGAACGGCCGCCATCGGGGCCGGTTCCGGGCCCGCTTCCGGATCAGCGCGCGATTATACCGTCCCGGACCAGCGCGCGGACCGGCATTGGACGGGGGAGCGTCGCAAACGCTACAATTCAAGGTTCGCGCCCGTAGCTCAGTTGGATAGAGTATTGGTTTCCGAAGCCAAGGGTCACAGGTTCGAATCCTGTCGGGCGCGCCAAATCGATCCATGTACGGACCGGAGACATCGGTAACAGTCCGTACCTAGGACATAGGTAACAACCTCGCGCCGAACGGGTTGTCGAGGGGTTGCAGGGTCTTCTGCTCCAGGTCGATGTAGCCGAGATCGTAATGCATGAAGCTTACGATCCAGATGCCGTCGTCGACTTCCTTGATGCCGACGCGCTGGCCGGCCAGCGTGTACGAGATGCTGATCTTCTTGCGATGCATGCAGATGCGCCCGCAAGCAGTGACGTAGCGCATCGCGATCGTGCAGCGGGTAGGTCAGGTCAGGCAGGCCAATATACGGTCGCGCTGAGGGCGCGTAGCGTTCGCTGGGCGTTTGCATGCCCAGCGCCTCGTGCGGCCGCTCGTCGTTGAACTCGGCCGACGAACGCATCGAAGCGAGCCTGCTGCTGCAGGCTGTTCATGCCTGGCGGCCGAGTGGCTTCCTGCTTCAACGTCAGGTGCATGCGCTCGTGACGGCCGTTCTGCTGCGGATGGCCGGGCTTGATGCGCTCGATGGCGATGCCCAGGCGCAGCCACCACGACGGATAGCTTGGAGAGGTTGAACAGCGCATTCGGGCTGGCGAACGGCACGCCGTTGTCGGAGCGAATGCGCCGGGCAGGCCACGCTCGAGGAACAGCTGCTGGAAGGCGGTGATGGCAGTGTCCTCACGCACTGAATCCAGGGCCTCGCATAGCAGCAGATAACGCGACGCGTGGTCGGTCACGGTGAGCGGATAGCAGTACTCCCCGTTGCCGAGCTTGAACTCGCCTTTGAAGTCGGCGCACCACAGCTCGTTGGGCGCGAGGCCAGGCGACAGCGCCGTGCCGGTGGCGCGTGACCGCGGCGGGCGGAGGCCTTTGACCAGTCCATGCCGGTGCAGCACGGCGTGGATGGTGCTCTTGGCCGGGATCCGGACATCACCGGCTAAGCGGCGCACCAGGAGCTCGCGAATCTTGCGCGCACCCCAGTGCGGCTTCTCCTGCTTGAAGGTGACGATTTGCCGCTCGATCTGTGGCGGCAGCTGGTTGGCGTACCGTACCGGACGCCGCGAGCGGTCGCTCAGCGCTTCCAGGCCTTGATCTTTATAGCGGGTGAAGATCTTGTAGCCGGTCTTGCGGGAAATGCCGAACTCCCGGCAAACCTCCGACATCGATTCCCCGTCCAGTAGCCTGGCCACAAACCGCAGACGCTCATCCATCACCGAACACTCCTTCCACGGCATAGACACCTCCCCGGTTTCCCGGGAAAGTGTTACCCATGTGTCCGGTACGTTCTGGTACCTATGTCTCAGACCGCTCACCAGGCTTCCGCAACGCGGAGTCGTCCGCGGTGCCGTCTGCGCATCGCGCGGCAACAGCGTGTTACACCATCGTGTCCACGTCGCCGGGGCCGGTGCCGTTATCCAGGGGGCACCCACCCCCGGGAGACCACGATGCGCCGCTTGCCGTTCCCATTGCTCGCCGTGCTGGCATTCGGCATCACGCTACCGCATGCCGACGCCGGACCCCTGCGCGATCGGTGGCGCGCGCCCGCTTCGAGCGATCTGACCGCCGTTGCCGGCGAGCGCGCCGGTGCATACGGCCAACTGCACGGCCAACGGTTCACGCTGCCTGCGGGCGTGCGCGTCCTGCGCGATATCGCCTATGGCAGCGACCCCGCGCAGCGCTTCGACGCGTACATCCCGGCCGGCGCGACCGCCGCGCCCGTTCTGGTGATGGTGCATGGTGGAGGATGGCGACGGGGCGACAAGGAAATGGCGCGCATGATCGAGAGCAAGGTGGCGCGCTGGGTCCCGCTGGGCTTCATCGTGGTCTCGGTGAACTACCCGATGCTGCCGGACGTGGCGCCGTACGAGCAGGCGGCCAATGTCGGTACGGCCGTGGCGGCCGCCCAGGTCCGCGCAACCGGTTGGGGCGGCGATCCTGCCAGGTTCATCCTGATGGGGCACTCCGCCGGCGCGCATCTGGTGGCGCTGCTGCATGCTTCGCCGCCGGGGTCGCCGTTGCGCACGGCCTCGCGCATCCAGCCTTGGCTGGGCACGATATCGCTGGACGGGGCGGCGCTCAACGTGCCCGTGCTCATGAGCAGGCGGCATCCGAAGCTGTTCGACGATGCGTTCGGTGCCGATCCCGCATACTGGGTGCAGGCCTCTCCGTTCCAGACGATGGTGACCAGAACCGCCCCGATTCTCGTGGTGTGCTCGACGGAACGTCCGGACCAGCCATGCGGCGAGGCGGGCGCGTTCGTGCGGCGCGCGCAATCATTCGGGACGCGCGCGGAGCTGCTGCCCGAAGCCCTGTCGCACAAGGACATCAACGCAGCGCTGGGCCTGCCCGGCACGTATACGAATGCCGTGGAGGGATTCATGCGTACGCTCGATTCCGCGGTCGCCGCACGCCTCGCGCCATAGCTGCGCATCCCGGGTGCCGCAGGTGCCACTTCCGGCGTCGAGCGGTCAGGCGAGGCCTCCGCCCACCTCGCCGCCGTCGTTGCGGGTGATGACGATCGTCGCCGAGCGCGGACGCGTGCCGGCGCCGCCCGGCCAGTTGCTGATGTAGTTGCCGGACGCGAAGTTGGCCGCCGACGTCCCTTCGCCCGGATGCTGGATGTTCACGAAGATCGCCTTGCGGTCCGGCGTTTCCACGATGCCCGTGATTTCGCAATCCCTCGGGCCCACGAGGAAGCGGCGGAGCTTCGTGTCGCCGAGTGGCGCGCTCACGAACGTTTCCACGGCCTTGCTCGCCGCGCCGTCGACGTTCGTGATGGTCTTCCTGGCGCCGTCCCTGACCGTGCCCGGTATGGCGGCGAGCAGCATGCAGTTGGTGACGTCCGTGTAGGCGCCGTCGTCGGTCTGGATCCACAGGAGGCCGCTGCTGCTGAACCACAGCCCGTCCGGGCTCGAGAAATCGTTGCTGGCCGTGAGTCCGGAGACGTTGACGTTCACGGGATCGGCGGTCGAGCGTGCGCCGAACAGGAAGATGTCCCAGAGGAACGTCGTGGCCGCGGCGTTGCCGCCGTCCTCGGCCCACCGGATGATGTGGCCGTTGGGATTACCGCGCTGGGCCGTCCCGCTGGTGGTCGGGTCGTTGTAGAAGCGCGGGTTGGCCGCATCGGTCGACGCCAGCGTGCGCAGCGTGCTGTTGTTGTTGGTGAGCGTCATGTAGACGTCGCCGTTCTTCGGGTTCACCGCGCCCCACTCGGGGCGGTCCATCCGCGTCGCGCCGGCCGCATCCGCGGCGAAGCGGGAGTTGAGGACCACGTCTGCCTGGTCTGCGAACGCGTAGGCGGGATAGGCGCTCGTGATGCCGTTGACGCCCAGGCGAAGCTCCAGCCAGACGCCGCTGCCGTCGGCGTTGAACCTGGCGGCATAGAGCTTTCCGTCGTCCAGGTACTTGTCGCCGGCTGCAAGTCCCTTGCTGGCGTCGGCCGGGTCCCAGTTGGCGGTGGACACGTACTTGTAGATGTACTCGTTGCGGGAGTCGTCACCGGAGTAGAACACCAGCGGCTTCCCCGCGGTGACGGGGCCGAGCCACGCCCCCTCGTGCGCGAAGCGGCCCATGGCCGTGCGCTTCCTGGGCGTCGAGGTCGTCGCGAACGGGTCGATCTCGACGATCCAGCCGAACGTGTTGACGACGTTGCGGAAGTCGTCGCTGCCGTCCGCCGAAGTCCCCAGCCTTTCCGTGTTCCAGCGCGCGAACGTGGTGTCGGCGGGATCCGCGGCGGTTGCGGTGGCCCAAAGCTCACGCCCGGTCCCCGCGACGCCGTAACGGCTGAACGACGCCAGCTCCTTGGCGGTGCGCTTCGGGTTGTCGGTGGCGGTCACGCGCCGGAAATACCCGGCCCAATTCTCTTCGCACGTGAGGTAGGTGCCCCACGGCGTGTAGCCGTGCGCGCAGTTGTTCACGGTGCCGCGCGTGCGCGAGCCGTCGGTCGAATATCTGGTGACCATCGCGGGCGTCTTCGCCGCCGGCCCGGAGAGGATCATCTCGGTGTTCGTCGTGATGCGGCGGTTGTAAGCCGAGGACTTGTTGTACGCGACCGTGTTGCCGGTCTTGGTCACTTCGATGATGCTGACGCCGTGCAGGTTGAGTTCCTTGATCACCTCGTCGGTCACGGTCCGGACGTTGTTCACGATCGTCGGCCCGTTCACGTGCAGGAACACCGGTGTGATCGCCTCGTGATTCATCACCAGCAGGCCGCGGTCGCTCGCGGTCGCGCTGTAGGTGCCGCTGGCGCCCATTCCGAAGTAGTGGATGGCGTCGTGGTGATCGCCGGCGCGCGATGCGAACGAGGCGCCCGGTTCCGCGCCGGTGTTGGTGTACTCGGCCACGCCGGCCGCCATCGGGTCGCCCAACCGGAACAGCACGCTGGCCGTGTAGCCGGCGGGGACGATGACGGCGTCCGCGAGACTCTTGGCGACTGCGTCGAAACTCAGTTTCAGCTGCGCAGCCGGGGCCGCGGGCGGGTCGAACGTGTCGTCTGCGCACGCCATCAGGCTGCCGCCGAAGAACGTACCCGCCGCAAGGCCCATCGAGCCTCTGAGCAACGCGCGCCGCGACATCCGGGCGCCGAGCACGCTGTCGAAAGAGGGATTGCCGGACGTGTTGGTGTCCAAATCGTCAACTGCAGCGTCGGAAGCGCGCGACTCGATCGTCATGGAAAGAACCTGTAGGTGGGAGTGGCCGGGAGGATTGCACCGGTCCCGCGTACGCTACGGTCGAATCTTTGCAGCTTGGTGAACGATTTGTTGCAGTTGCCGCGGACCGGCGGGCGCCACCATCGATGCGCACCCGCGCGCTCGCGGCACCCACTCGTCCACGCGCACTCATCGGCGCGCGCGAACCCGAACTTCAACGATCGGTAGCCTGACCTCGACCGTCCGCGGCCACGCGCTGCCCCAGCGGGGTGTTCCACAGGTCCTCGACCGCGACGCCTATTCGGCGCCGCCAGTTCACACGCTCGCGGTCGGTCCCCGGCAGGTTGAGCGCGCTTGTCTCGCCCGCGAGGTCGTCGGCCTGCACCAGCGCGAGCGCCGACTCGGAAATGCCGACGAAGCGGTGGATCGCGGCGGCGAGCGCGTCGTCGCACGGTGCCTCGATGTCGAACTGCGCCCCGCCGGTCACGCCGGCCCGCTCGAGCGCGGCCAACAGTGCGCGCTTGTCCGCGGTTCGCTCCGAGCGCGCGGTGTCCGCTTCGCCGGAGGTCAATTGCCCGACGGCCTCGCGCTCGTCGAGGTCCGTGGCATTCCACCAGCCGACGATCGTCGGCAGGTCGTGCGTGGAGACGCACGCGGCGGCCCGCGCCGGCCAGCGCGACGGCGCGATGAACTCGCCGCCTTCGCGCTCGAACCACAGCACGCGATACGAGAGGACGTTGGCCTCCGCCAGCGTCTCGCGCAGGCCGTGGGGCACGGTGCCTAGATCCTCGCCGACCACGAGGCAACTGTGCGCGCGCGCTTTCCAGCGCCAGCGCGGCCAGCAACGCGGCAACGGGATAGCGGACGTACGCGCCATCCGCCGGACGGCCGCCGTCCGGAATCCAGAAGAGCCGCGCGAGGCCCATCACGTGGTCGATGCGCAGCGCGCCGGCGTGCCGCATGTTGGCGGCGACGAGGCCGCGGAAGTCGGCGCAGGCGGACGTCTCGATCGTCACCGGATTCGGCGGCGGCAGGTGCCAGACCTGGCCGGCGGGCGAGAACGGATCGGGGGGCGCACCGATCGACGCGCCCGTTGCGAACGCGCCCGGGCTCGACCACGGCTCGCAGCCGTCGGGCGCGGCGCCGATCGCGAGGTCGCGATAGAAGCCGAGCGCCAACCCGGCCTCGCGCGCATGCCGTGCCGCCTCGCCGAGCTGGTGGTCCGCCACCCACTGCAGGTACGACGCGAAGCGCAACGACCGTGCCTGGCGTTGCGCGAACTCCGCGATGCCCGGCGCGTCCGGTCCGCGCAGTCGCGCGGGCCAATCGTGCCAGGGCATCCGCGGGTGCGCCGCGGCGATGGCCTCGAACAGCGCGAAGCGCGCGAGCGCGGTGCCGCCCGCTGCGACGAACCGGTCGAACTGCAACGACGAGCGCATCATCGCGCGGGCGTTGTTCGAAGCGGTCGAAGCACGCGGCGAGGATCTCGCGCTTGATCGCGTCGACCGCCGCGTAGTCGATGTTCGCCCGCTTGCGGAGGGCGGCGAGCGCAGGCTCGTGCCGCGCGAGCAGTGCGCGTGCGCGCTGCGCATCCGCGAAATCGGGGATGCGCTCGACGTCGATGTAGATCGGATCGAGGAAGCGGCGGTCGGACGGATGGTACGGGCTCGCGCGCGCGCGATCGCCGGCGAAGAGCGCATGCAGCGGGTTGATGCCGACGATGCTGCCGCCCGCGCGTGCGGTGACCGCGCCCGCGAGTTCCAGCGTCGTGAAGTCGCCGATGCCCTGGTCGCCGCGCCGCCGCAGCGAATACAGATGCGCGGCGAGGCCGAAGCGGCGCGCGCCCGCGGCCAGGTCCGGCGGCAGGTGGCAGCCGGGAGGCGCCACGAGGATGCGGCACAGACCGTCGGCGCGGTCGGCCAGGCGCAGCGTGTGCAGGCCCGCCGGCAACGGCGGCAACGAGAGCACCCGGCGCGCCACGGCGCGGCCGTCGGCGGCCGTCGCGAAGTCGAGCGGAAGGTCGTCGACGATGAACGGGAGGAAAGTCGCGGCGCCGTCCTCGCGCCGCAGGTGCAGGGTCACACGCCGCGTCGGCGGCAGATTAGCCACCGCGAGCGGCACCTGCGGCGCATGGCCTTCGCGCGCGCTGACGAGCGGCGGCAGCACGCGCAGGTCGCGTTCGTCGGCGAGCGCGACCAGGCGGTCGCGCGCGTCGCCCGTCGTCGCGGCCGAGAGCCCCATCGCCGCGAGCAGTGCGCGCTTGGCATCGGTGCTCACCGCATGGCGCACGCCCGCCAGGTCCCACCATTCCGGCGCGATCCCGGCCGCGCGGGCGAGCCGGTCGAGCAGTTCCGGGTCGGCGGCTGCGGCGCGGCGTGTCGTCGTGACCGCCGCGGGTTCGCGCACCTCGCCCAGCACGACCAGCGAATTCGGCGCGAGCGTGGTGACGGCGCCGACGTCGGATGCGGTCGTGTCGGCGGGCACCGCGAGCGAGTGCGTGTCGACGCGGCAACGCCATGCCTGGCCTTCGCGGGCGGCCGGCCACCGGACGTCCACCGGGTGTTCGCTCGCGTTGATCGCGACGACGACGCGGTCGGCGGCGATGGATTCCTGCGCGGCGGCGTGGAGGACCGCGATCAGCGTGCGCCGCACCGGATCGTTCCAGTCGCCGTCCGCCATCGCGTGACCATCGGGTCGCCGCCATTCGACGTCGGGGATGCCGCTCGCGTCGGCGGGGGCACCGGTGAGCCAGCGATCGTCCCGCAGCGCGGGGTGCCGCCGGCGCAGCGCGATCAGGTGCGCGACGAAGCCGGCGAGCGCCGTGTCCGCGCGCGACCAGTCGATCCACGCCAGCGCGGTGTCCTGCGCATAGGCGTTGTTGTTGCCGTGCTGCGTGCGCCCGAGTTCGTCGCCCATCGCGAGCATCGGCGTGCCGCGCGAGGTGAGCAGCGTCGCGAGCAGGTTGCGCACATCGCGCGCGCGCCGCGCGTTGATCGCGGCGTCGCCGGTCGGACCCTCGACGCCGTGGTTCCACGAGAAGTTGGCGTCGGTGCCGTCGCGGTTGTGCTCGCCGTTGGCCTCGTTGTGCTTGTGGCCGTACGCGACGAGGTCGGCGAGCGTGAACCCGTCGTGCGCGGTGATGAAGTTGACCGAGCGCGACGGCGCGCGGCGGCGCGCCATGAACAGGTCGGCCGATCCCGCGAACCGCGTCGCGAGTTCGCCCGCGAGCCCCCCGTCGCCGCGCCAGAACCGCCGCGCGGTGTCGCGGTAGCGATCGTTCCATTCGCCCCACGGCGCCGGAAACGCGCCGACGCGATGGCCGCCGGGTCCCAGGTCCCACGGTTCGGCGACGAGCTTCAGGTCGCGCAGGACCGGATCCTGCGCGATCGCCTGCAGCAGCGGCGCGTCGGGATCGAAGCCATTGGCGCGGCGGCCGAGCGTGACGGCCAGGTCGAAGCGGAAGCCGTCGACGCCCGCCGCGTCGGCGTAGTAGCGCAGCGAGTCCAGCGCGAGGCGCAGCACGGGCGGACGATCGAGCGCCAGCGTGTTGCCGCAGCCGGTGTCGTCGACGTAACGCGCGGGATCGTCGCGGCAACGTGCGGTAGTACGTGGCATTGTCGAGCCCGCGCAGCGACACCGTCGGCCCCAGCGCGTCGCCCTCGCCGGTGTGGTTGAGCACGACGTCGAGCAGCACCTCGATGCCGGCCGCGTGCAGCGCGGCCACGCAGTCGCGCAGTTCCGCGATGCCGCCCGGCGCGAGTCGCGGGTCCGGCACGAACAGCGCGACCGGGTTGTAGCCCCAGTAGTTGGAGAGGCCAAGGGGTGCCAAGTGCCGCTCGTCGAGCGCGGCGGCGACCGGCAGCAACTCCACGGTCGTGACGCCGAGGCGCACGAGGTGCGCGATCGCCGCGGGATGCGCGAGTCCCGCGCAGGTGCCGCGCAGCGCCTCGGGAATCTCCGGGTGCGTGCGCGTGAAGCCGCGCACGTGCAGTTCGTAGATGACCGTCCGCGACCACGGCACGCGCGGCCGCGTGTCCGGCGCGCGCGAAGGCGGAGGCAGCGCGATGGCGCGCGGCACGAACGGCGCGCTGTCGGCGGCCGCGGACGCGCGTCGTCGAAGAGCGCGGCGTGCAGCGCGAACGGCCGGTCGAGCGCACGCGCGTACGGATCGACGAGGAGCTTCGCCGGATTGAAACGGTGGCCGTGGCGCGGGTCGACCGGTCCATGCGCGCGCAGGCCGTAACGGTCGCCGGCCGCGAGTCCCGGCACGAAGCCGTGCCAGACGTCGCCGGTGCGCCAGGGCAACGCGATGCGCTCCCGCTCGTCCGCCCCGGCGGCGTCGAAGAGGCACACGTCGATCGCGTGCGCATGCGCCGAGTGCACGGCGACGTTCGCGCCGCCTTCCGCCAGCGTGACGCCAAGCGGCTCGGGATGGCCGGGGCCCGCGCGGCGCATCGGGTGCTAGGGCGCGGGGCGCGGGGCGAGGCCGCGGTAGAGCGCGGCGTACTGCTTCGCGGAACGGTTCCAGCTCACGTCGGTCGCCATGGCGCGCAACTGCAGGCGGCGCCACTGCGCGGGGTCGCGCGCGAGCGAGCGCGCGCGGCCGATCGCGAGCTCGAGGTTGCCGCGCGTGACCGGCGCGAACTGGAGGCCCGTGCCGGCGCCCGCGGCGAGCGCCATCTCGTTGGCGTCGATGACCGTATCGGCGAGGCCGCCCACGCGCGCGACGATGGGAATGGCGCCGTAGCGCAGCGCGCACAACTGGGTGAGCCCGCAGGGCTCGAACCGCGAGGGCACGAGCAGCGCGTCGACCGACCCCTGCAGCAGGTGCGCCAGCGCCTCCTCGTAACCGACGATCGTGCCGACCCGCCCGGGATAGCGCGCGGCGCCGGCGAGCAGCGCCTCCTCGAGCGGCCGCTCGCCCGCGCCGACCACCGCGAGCTGCGCGCCCGCGCCGACGATCGCGGGCAGCGCGTCGACGACGAGGTCCATGCCTTTCTGGTACGTGAGGCGGCTGACCACGCCCAGCACGAAGGCGTCGGGATCCGCGTCGAGCGCGAAGTGCGCCTTGAGCGCGGCCTTGTTGCCCGCGCGCCGCGCGAGACGGCGCCGGTCGTAGCGCGCCGGCAGGTGGATGTCGGCGGCCGGATTCCACACGGCGTCGTCGATGCCGTTGAGGATCCCGGACACGACGTCCGCGCGCTGCCGCAGCAGGCCGTCGAGACCCATGCCGCCCTCCGGCGTGCGGATCTCCGCCGCGTACGTCGGCGACACCGTGGTGATCCGGTCCGCGAGGGCAAGGCCCGCCTTGAGGAAGCCGATCGAGCCGTAGTATTCGACGCCATCGACGCCATAGGCCTGCGGCGGCAGCCCGAGGTCCGCGAGCCACTCGCGTGGAAACTGTCCCTGGAACGAGAGGTTGTGCACGGTCATGACGGTGCCCGGCCGCGGCGTGCCGCCGTAGTGCAGCAGCGCGGGCACGAGGCCCGCCTGCCAGTCGTGCGCATGCACGATATCGGGCACGAGACCCATGCCCGCGTCGCCGCGCGCGATCGACGTCGCGCACGCGGCCAGCGCGGCGAACCGGAACGCGTTGTCGGGCCACGGCTTGCCGTCGGCGCCGGCGTACGGATTGCCGGGGCGCGCGTACAGGTGCGGCGCGTCGAGCACCAGGAGGTCGAGGCCGCCCACCTGCGCGGCAAGCAGGCGCGCAGGTCCGCCGTGCATGCGGTCGTACGCATGCAGCGCCTTGGCGCCCTTCAGCGCGGCCACCACGTCGGGATACCCGGGCACCAGCGTGCGCATCGCCACGCCTTCGCGCGCAAGCGCGGGCGGCAGCGCGGCGACGACGTCGCCCAGTCCGCCCGTCTTGACGAGCGGGTACACCTCGGAAGCGACCGAGAGGACGCGCATGCCGTTCAGGACACGAGCCGGTCGAGCATCGGCTGCGTGATGAGGCACACCCCGCGTTCGGTGCGCCGGAAGCGCAGCGCGTCCGCGGCCGGGTCCTCGCCGACGACGAGCCCGGCCGGGATCTTCACGTTGGCGTCCACGACGACGTTGGTGAGCCGCGCCCGCCGGCCGATGTCGACGTTCGGCAGCACGACCGCATTCTCGACCTTGCCGTACGAGTGCAGGTGGACGCCGGTGAAGAGCAGCGAGCGGCGCAGCGTCGAGCCGGACACGATGCAGCCCCCGGCCACGAGCGACGAGATGCCCATGCCGCGGCGGCCCTCGACGTCGTGCACGAACTTTGCCGGCGGCGTGATCTCCGCGTAGGTCCAGATCGGCCAGTTCCGGTCGTACAGGTCGAGCTCCGGGACGACGTCGGTCAGGTCGATGTTGGATTCCCAGTACGCGTCGAGCGTGCCGACGTCGCGCCAGTACGCCTGCGTCTCGTCGCGCGAGCGGACGCAGGACACCGTGAACCGGTGCGCGACCGCACGGCCGTTGCGCACCAGGAACGGAATGATGTCGCGGCCGAAGTCGCGCGTCGACTGCGGGTCCGCCGCGTCGCGCTGCAGCTGCTCGTTGAGGAGCTCGCGGCGGAATACGTAGATCCCCATGCTCGCCAGCGCCCAGCCGGGCCGGTCCGGCATTTCCGGCGGCCGCTCGGGCTTTTCGACGAACGACACGATGCGGTCCGTCTCGTCGACGTGCATGACGCCGAAGCCCGACGCCTCGGCCACGGGCACGTCGATGCACGCGACGGTGACGTCCGCGCCGGAGTTCACGTGCTGCACGAGCATGCGCTCGTAGTCCATCTTGTAGACGTGGTCGCCCGCGAGAATGATGATGTACTCGGGCGCGTAGCCGTCGATGATGTCGATGTTCTGGAACACGGCGTCGGCGGTGCCCGCGTACCACTGGTCCTCGGCCACGCGCTGGCTGGCGGGCAGGATGTCGAAGCTCTCGTTGCGCACCGGCTGCAGGAAGTTCCAGCCGCGCTGCAGGTGGCGGATCAGGCTGTGCGCCTTGTACTGCGTCGCGACCGCGATGCGCCGGATGCCCGAGTTGAGCGCATTCGACAGCGCGAAGTCGATGATGCGCGACTTGCCGCCGAAGTACACGGCGGGCTTCGCGCGCCGCTCGGTGAGTTCGAGGAGCCGCGAGCCGCGGCCGCCCGCGAGCACGTACGCCATCGTGGAACGTGCGAGCGGGGTCGAATAGGTCACCTTGTCCATTGCGTCACTCCTTCGCGGCGCGCGGCAAGCCGCCGCCGTGCGCGCGCCATCACGATGCCTCGTCGTGCACGAGCCAGAGCGCGCCGAGCGGCGGCAGCGCGAGGCTCAAGTGTTGCGCGTACCCGTGGCATTCGCCGGGCCGCGTTACCGCGCCGCCGGCGTTGCCGCAGTCGGTGCCGCCGTAGCAGCCCGCGTCGGTGTTGAGCACCTCGCGCCAGCGTCCCGGCAGCGGCACGCCGATCCGGTAATCCGTGCGGGGGACCGGCGTGAAGTTCACGACGGCGACGAGCGGCGCGGCGCCGGCGCCGCCACTGCGCAGCCACGCGAAGACCGAGCGGGCGCGGTCGTTGACTTCGATCCAGCGGAAGCCGTCCGGTTCGCAGTCGCGCTCGTGCAGCGCGCGCTGCCCCGCGTACGCGCGGTTGCAGTCGCGCACCAGCGCCTGCACGCCGCGATGCGCGGGAAGGTCGAGCTGCGACCACTCGAGCGCCGCCGCGAAGTCCCATTCGCGGCCCTGCGCGAACTCCTGGCCCATGAACAGCAGCTTCTTGCCCGGGTACGCCCACATGAACGCGAAATACGCGCGCAGCGACGCGAACTTCTGCCAGGCGTCCCCGGACATCCGCGTCAGCAGCGAGCCCTTGCCATGCACGACCTCGTCGTGCGACAGCGGCAGCGTGAAGTTCTCGGAGAACGCGTACATGAGGCCGAACGTCATCCAGTCGTGGTGCCACGAGCGGTGCACCGGTTCGAGATGCATGTAGTCGAGCGTGTCGTGCATCCAGCCCAAGTTCCACTTGAAGCCGAAGCCCAGGCCGCCCGTGTACGTCGGCCGCGACACGGCCGGCCAGGAGGTCGACTCCTCGGCGATGGTGACGGCGCCCGGGTGCCGGGCGTATACCGCCTCGTTCAGCTGGCGCAGGAACGCGATGGCCTCGAGGTTCTCCCGGCCGCCATGGCGGTTGGGTACCCATTCGCCGGCCTTGCGCGAATAGTCGAGGTACAGCATCGACGCGACCGCGTCGACGCGCAGGCCGTCGATGTGGAAGCGGTCGAGCCAGTAGAGCGCGCTCGCGATCAGGTAGTTGACGACCTCGCGTCGGCCGAAGTCGAAGATCGCCGTGCTCCAGTCGGGATGGAACCCCTGGCGCGGGTCGGCGTGCTCGTAGAGCGCGGTGCCGTCGAAGCGGCTCAAGCCGTGGGTGTCGACCGGGAAGTGCGCCGGCACCCAGTCGAGGATCACGCCGACGCCGGCGCGATGGCAGGCGTCGACGAAGCGCGCGAATCCCGCGGGGTCGCCGAAGCGGCTCGTCGGCGCGAAGAGGCCGATCGGCTGGTAGCCCCACGATGCGTCGAGCGGATGTTCGTTGACCGGCATCAGCTCCAGGTGCGTGAAGCCCATGTCGACGGCGTAGGGCACGAGCGTCGCGGCGAGCTCGTCGTAGGTGAGCCAGCGGTCGCCGTCGCCGCGGCGCCACGAGCCCAGATGCACTTCGTAGATCGACATCGGCGCGCGGCGCGCGTCGGTCGCGGTGCGCCGCGCCATCCAGGCGCCGTCGTCCCATGGAAAGTCCGATGTCCGGCAGACGATCGACGCGGTCGACGGCCGCAATTCCGCGCGAAAGCCCACGGGATCCGACTTGAGCGGCAGCAGCGTGCCCTGCGCGCCGATGATCTCGTACTTGTAGATCGTGCCTTCGCCGAGCGCGGGAATGAAGATCTCCCAGACGCCGGTATCGACGCGCTTGCGCATCGCGTGGCGGCGGCCGTCCCAGCCGTTGAAGTCGCCGACGACGGACACGCGCTGCGCGTTGGGCGCCCACACGGCGAAATGCACGCCGGTCGCGCCTTCGTGTTCGATCGGGTGTGCGCCCAGCCGCTCGTAGAGTTCTCCGTGCGTGCCTTCGCCGACGAGCCAGTCGTCGAGCGCGCCCAGCACCGGACCGAACGCGTAGGCGTCGTCGACGGTCCACGTGCCGTCGCGATTCGCGGCGCGCAGCCGGTAGCGGACGCGCTTCGGCAGCGCGCCTTCGAAGAAGCCGCCGGCATGCCGCCGGGCAAGGGCGACGATGCGTGTGCCTTCGGGCGTCACCGCGTCGAGCGTGTCGGCGCCGGGCACGTACGCGCGGAGCACCGGCACGCCGTCCACGTCGTGCACGCCCAGGACCGCGAACGGATCGCCATGGCGTCCCTCGACGATCGCGGCGATCGTGGCGGAGGACAGGGCGTCCGGCATGGCTAGCGTTCCTCGCGCCGGAGGCAAGGCGGGCCGTTGCGCGTGCTGGCGGTCGCCGCGGCGCGATCGTGCGTGCCTTCGCGGGTGCGCATCGTCAGTGCCCGCCCGGGTCCGCGCCCCAGATCTCGCGCGCGTATTCGAGCACGGCGCGATCGGCGGAGAACCAGCCCATCCGCGCCGTGTTGAGGATCGCCATCCGGCACCATGCGTCGCGGTCCTGAAACAGCGCGCCCACGTGGCGCTGCGCGGACGCGTATGCGTCGAAGTCCGCGGTCACCATGAAGTGGTCGTGATGGCGCAGATTGTCGATCATGCCGCGATAGCGGCCCGGATCGTCCGGCGAGAACACGCCGCCCTCGATCGCCTTCAGCACTTCGGCCAGCGCCGGGGACCCGGCGATCGTTTCGGTCGCGTCGATGCCGGCAGCGCGCCGCGCGGCGACCTCCTCGGCGGTGAGGCCGAAGATCACCATGTTCTCGGCGCCGACGTGCTCGGCGATCTCGATGTTCGCGCCGTCGAGCGTGCCGATCGTCAGCGCGCCGTTGAGCGCGAGCTTCATGTTGCCCGTGCCGGACGCCTCCATGCCCGCGGTGGAGATCTGCTCGGACAGGTCGGCCGCCGGAATGATCGACTCGGCGAGGCTCACGTTGTAGTTCGGCAGGAACACCACCTTCAGCCGGCCGCGCAACACCGGATCGCGGTTGACGACGCGTGCGACGTCGTTCGCGAGCTTGATGATGAGTTTGGCCTGCCGGTAACCGGCCGCTGCCTTGCCCGAGAAGATCTTCACGCGGGGCACCCAGGCGCGCGTGGGCTGCGCGCGCAGCGTGTTGTAGAACGCGATGGTCTCGAGAAGGTTCAGGAGCTGGCGCTTGTATTCGTGGATGCGCTTGATGTGGACGTCGAACAGCGCGTCGGGATCGATGCCGGTGGACAGGCGCTCGGCCACGATGCGCGAGAGCGCGACCTTGTTCGCGCGGCGCACCGCCCAGTAGCGTTCCCGGAACGCCGCGTCGTCGGCGAACGGCACGAGCGCCTCGAGCTTCGCGGGCGTCGTCGAGGAAGCCCGGGCCGATCGCCTCGGTGATGAGGTCGGTCAGGCCCGGATTGGCCTGGAACAGCCAGCGGCGGAACGTGATGCCGTTGGTCTTGTTGACGATGCGGTCGGGAAAGATCGTGTTGAGGTCGTGGAAGACCGTCTTGCGCATCAGGTCCGTGTGCAGCGCCGACACGCCGTTCACGCGGCGCGAAGCGAGGAACGCGAGATGGCCCATCCGCACGCGGCGACTGTGGTTCTCCTCGATCAGCGAGATCGACGACAGGAAGCCGGTCATCGTGGCCGGCCGTGCGCTGCGCGTCGAGGTGCAGGCCGTTGATGAGGTAGATGATCTGCATGTGGCGCGGCAGCAGTCGCTCCATGAGCGACACCGGCCAGGTTTCCAGCGCTTCGGGCAGCAGCGTGTGGTTCGTGTAGTTGAACACCGACGTCGTGATGTTCCATGCGAGTTCCCACGGCATGTCGTGGAGGTCGATCAGCAGCCGCATCAGTTCCGCGACGGCGATGGCCGGGTGCGTGTCGTTGAGCTGGATCGCCACGTGGTCGGCAAGGGATGCGAGCTCGCCGCGCTGCGCCTGGTGCCGGCGGAGCAGGTCCTGCAGCGACGCGGACGCGAAGAAGTATTCCTGCCGCAGGCGCAGCTCGTGCCCGGCTTCGGTGTCGTCGCTGGGGTAGAGCACGCGCGAGATCGACTCGAGCCGGACGCGGTCGGCGAGCGCGCCGACGTGGTCGCCGCGGTTGAAGTCGTCGAGCCGCAACGGGTCCGACGCGCGCGCCGACCACAGCCGCAGCGTATTGACGTGCCGGCCGCGCCAGCCGGTGAGCGGCGTGTCGAACGCGACGGCGTTGACGCTCTCCGCGGGCTCCCAGCGCGAACGCAGCGTGCCGTCCGCGTCCTCGGTCGTCTCCACACTCCCGCCGAAGCTGACCGTGTACGTGACTTCCGGGCGCTCGAACTCCCACGGGTTGCCGGCGGACAGCCAGTCCTCCGGCAGCTCCATCTGCCAGCCGTCCTTGATCGCCTGCCGGAAGATGCCGTGGTCGTAGCGGATGCCGTATCCGTGCGCCGGAATCGCGAGCGACGCCATGCTCTCCATGTAGCAGGCGGCGAGCCGTCCGAGGCCGCCATTGCCGAGCGCGGCGTCGGGCTCCACCTTGCGCAGCCGGTCGAGGTCCACGCCGAGGTCGCGCAGCGCCTCGCGTGCGATCTCGGTGAGGCCCAGATTCGAAAGCGCGTCGAACAGCAGGCGGCCGATCAGGAACTCGAGCGAGAAGTAATAGACGCGCTTGCGGCCATCGCGGTAGGTGCGGCGCGTCGCGTCCATCCAGCTGTCGACGACGTGGTCGCGCACGGCGAGCGCGGTGGCGACGAACCAGTCGTGCTCCTGCGCGTGCCCCGGATCCTTGCCGACCATGTAGTTCAGCTTGTCGACGACCGCGGCGCGAAAATCGCGCACGGCGATCGCTCGTCGCTGTCCGGCCTCGATCTCGGTCGCTGCCGCCGCCACCGCCGTGACTGGCGCAGGGCCGGCAGCAGGTGCAGGTGCAGGGACAGCGACCTGGGGCAGCTGCAGGGGCAGCGGTCGTGTCGTCTCCGGTCGGCGCGCTCATGTTCGTTCGTCGTTGTGGTCGGGTGGGAGGTCGAGTCGCGCGTGGCCGCGCGGAAGTGGGGTCGGTGGCACCCGCGTCGACCGTCAATTCGGCGCCGCGCGCAGCGTGCTCACCATGCCGGACGTGGCGTTGGGCGGCGCGTTGTTGCCCCAGCTCGTGCGCACGTAGTTGGCGATATCCGCGACCTGCTGGTCGGTCAGCCGCGTCGGCGAACCCCGGCATCGCGACGTAGCCCGCGCGCGCCGGGATGCCGCCGATCGATCACCTTGACGATGTTCGTCGGCGTCGGCGGCGACGACGACGCGTTGCCGGCGAGCGGCGGAAACACGCCGGGAATGCCGCGTCCCTGCGCCTGGTGGCAGCCGCTGCAGTTGTCGAGTGTAGAGCTGCGCGCCGCGCACGCGGGTCGGATCGGGCGGCGCGCGCGTCCGGTGCGCAGGCGCGAGTCGGGCGGAATCGACTTGAGGTATTCGCCCATCGCGAGCCGGTCGTCGTCGGTCAGGTAGCTCGTGCTGTTGCGCACGACTTCCGCCATCGGGCCGAGCGTCGTCGTCCTGCCCTTGCCGACGCCGGTCTTGAGATACGTCGCGATCTCGTCCGCCGACCACGCGCCCAGCCCGGTGGCGATGTCCGACGTCAGGTCGAGCGCGAACCAGCCGTCGATCGACGGCGCCGGTGAACGTCCTTGCTCTTCTCGATGCCGCCCAGCAGGTTGCGCGGCGAGTGGCAGTCGCTGCAGTGGCCGAGGCCCTTCGACGAGGTACGCGCCGCGATTCCACGCCGCCGATCTTCGTCGGATCCGGCCGGAACGTGCCCTCGGTGAAATAGAGCTCGCGCCACGCGCCCATCGACCAGCGCTGGTTGAACGGAAAGTAGAGGTGGTTCACGGTCGACCGCGTTGCGCACCGGCTTGACCGTGCGCAGGTACGCGTAGAGCGCGTCGACGTCGGCGCGCGTGACCCGCGTGTAGAAGTCGTACGGCATCGTCGGGTACATGTCCTGGCCGTGCTTGTTCACGCCCGTGTGCAGCGCACGGTAGAAGTCGTCGCTCGACCAGCGGCCGATGCCGGTGTCGGCGTCGGGCGTGATGTTGGGCGCGAGCATGTAGCCGAACGGCGTGTCGAGGCGCAGGCCGCCGGCGAAGGGCGCGCCGCCGTTCGCGGTGTGGCACGACACGCAGTCGCCGGCGCGCGCCAGGTACTCGCCGCGCTCGATCGCCGTCGACTGGGCCCGCACGCCGCCCGCGCCGAACGACGCGGCGACGAAGATTGCGAGCGCAAGTGCCAGGCCGCGCGGAGATCGGGCGGGAACGGGAGTCATCGGGGGTCCACCATCGAAAGCAGGGAGCACTCCTCCAAGGATACGCGGGTCCCCTTGGTTTCGCCTATCGACGCACGAGGTGTGCGTGCACCCTTGCGGGGACGGTTGCACTGCTTTTGTGCGATTGGCGCACGCGCACCGGAGGCGCGCTTGCAGCGCGGACTCGCGGCGGGCCGCAAGCGGCGCGCGCGACGGTGGTCAGCGCCGCGGCATCGGCGTACCGGGTGCGCCGCTCCCCGCGGACGCCGGGCGTCGTGCGTGTCCACGCCCGCAGATATTCGCCCAGCGACCACGCCTGGAACGGGCAGCCGCGCGGCGTGTGCGGCGCGTCGCCGTCGGCGATCTCGCGGACGTGGCCGAGGCCGGCCGCCCGCAGGTGCGTCGAGCAGCGGCGCGACGAAGCGGGCGCGGGCCTCCGCGCGCTGCGCGTCGCGTCGTCGCCGTGCACGCGCAGCCACGCGTCGACGAACGGCGCCGATGAGCCACGGCCACACGGTGCCCTGGTGGTAGGCGCCGTCGCGCGCGGCGGACGTCGCCCTCGTAGCGCGGCCGGTAGGCGGGGTCGGCCGGCGCCAGCGTGCGCAGGCCCAGCGGCGTCAGCAGCTCGCGCTCGACGCGTCGCGACGATCGCGCGCGCGTCGCGCGTCGTCGACGACCGCGATACGGCAGGCCGCCGACGGCGAAGATCTGGTTCGGGCGGACGCGCGGCGTCGGCGCGGCCCGGCGACGTGGTCGGCGTCGACGACGTCGTACAGGCAGCCGGCCGCCGCGTTCCAGAAGCGCGCGCGGAACGCGCGCTCCGCGCGCGGTCGGCGAGCGCGCGCGTAGCGGCCGCCGGCCAGGCGCAGCGCGTTGATCCACAGCGCCTGCACCTCGACCGGCTTGCCGATGCGCGGCGTGACCACCCGGTCGCCGACCTTGCGCGTCCATCCACGTGAGCTGCACGCCGGGCTCGCCGCACGCGAGCAGCCCGTCGGCGTCCATCCGGATGCCGTAAGCGCGTGCCCGCCGCGTAGCCGTCGAGGATCGCGTCGACCGCGCGCAGCAGGCGCTCGCGGAGCGCCGCGGCCGGCGGCCGGCGCCGCGGCCAGCGCAAGAACTCGTGCGACGGCGACGACGAACCAGAGCGACGCGTCGACCGCGTTGTACTCCGGCGCGCTCGCCGCGGTCGGGAAAGCGGTTGGGCAGCATGCCCTCGCGACACGGTCGCCGCCCACGCGACGAGGATCGACGCGGCGAGCGTCGAGCCGGCCGCGCGCGAGCACGAGGCCGCGCAGCGCGATGAACGTGTCGCGGCCCCAGTCGGTGAACCACGGATAGCCGGCGATGATCGTGTGCGCCGCGCCGCGCGGCGCACGACGTAGGCGTCGGCGGCGCGGTCGAGCGGCGTCAGCGGCGCGCGGCGCGCCGCCTCGGCGCCGCGCACGCGCGCGGCCAGCGGCGACCGCGTCGACGCCGACGTCGTCGCCGGCGCGCGAGCACCAGCACGGCTTCGCCGGCGGCGAGATCGAACGTGAACGTGCCGGGCGAGGCCAGGTCCTCGCGTGCAGTCGAGCCCGCGCGCCGCCTCCTCGCGCGTAGAGGAAATTGCGATACCAGTCCGGCGCGTGCGTGTAGCTGCCGTTCGACGAGCGCCGTGATCGCCGGCAGGCCGGCGTAGGGACGCCACGCGACGTTGCCGCCCGGCGACCGCGCGGCGTGAAATCGAAGGCCGGGTTCTCGTGCATCAGCGCGTGGTAGTCGCGGCCCGAGAGCGAGCGGCCGGACGACGAGCGTCGCGGCGCCGCTGCCCGCGGTGCGGCGCCACGCGAGCACGACCGCGCCGCCGTCGCGGTCGACGACGCACTCGTGCACGATCTCGCGTGCCGTCCGGCCAGCGTGAACGTCCAGCGCGGCCACGGCTCGTGCGCGAACGCGGTCAGCGCGTCGATGCCCGCGCGGGTGGACGACGTCGGGCGCGTAGTGCTGCGTGGACAGCGGCATGCGTGCCGCGGCCGGTCGCGACGCCACGCCTCGAAGCCGTTGACGAGCACGACGCGGCCGCGTGGGCGGCGTGCAGCGCGTCGAGCAGCAGCGCGTGATAGCGGCGCGTGCGGATGCCGCCGACGGTGCCCGACGCGAAGCCGCCGTCGCCGTCGCGTCTCGAGCCACTCGGCGTCGAGCGGCTGCGCCGCGTCGCTGGCGTCACGGCGCTTGCGGTCCCAGTGCCGCCAATCCGAACTCGCGCCCGAGGTCCTGCTGGCTTGCCCTGCCAGCGCGTACTCGGCGTACTGGTGGATCAGCTTCGCGACCACGCCGGTCCAGCCGGTCTGGTGGCTGGCGCCCAGGCCGGCGCCGGTGTCGCCGTGGAAGTACTCGTGGAACAGGATGAGGTCGCGCCAGTGCGGGTCGCTCTGGAACTTCTCGCGGTCGCCGTTGACCGGCCGGCGGCCGTTCTCGTCGCGCAGGAAGAGCGTGATGAGCCGTCGCGTCAGCTCGGTCGTCACTTCCCACAGCGTCGACCGTGTTGCCCGAGCCGGTCGGGCATTCGACCTTGAAGTCGTCGCCGAGGAAGTGCGTGGTGCTTCTGCAGCGCCTCGATCAGCAGGAAGTTGAGCGGGAACCAGACCGGGCCCGCGCCAGTTCGAGTTGCCGCCGAACAGCGCGGTCGTCGACTCCGCCGGCGCGTAGTCGAGCGAGAACTCGCTTGCCGTCGAGCTGCAAGCACGAACGGATGGTCGTGCGTGGCGCTTCGACACCGAGCGCACGCCGTGCGGCGAGAGCATCCGTCCTCGGTCGAGCACGTGGCCGAGGATCCGCGCGCAGCTTGTCGCGAGTCGACGAGCGCCAGCCGGATGCGGTCCTGCGACGCCGCGCTGCGTCATGTCGCGCGAGCCCGTGCAGCAGCTCGGGCCGGTACTTCGCGAACCAGCGCAGGCGCTTCGCCGAAGTCCGGGAAGCCCGCGATGCCTTCGCTGGTCGGCGACCGCGACGGCGAAGAGCGGGATGAGGCCGGCGATCGGTCTGCGCGCGGATCGGGATGCAGCGGCCGTCGGGCAGCTTCAGCACGTCGTAGTAGTAGCCGTCCTGCTCGTCCCACAGCCCGTCCTGCCGGCCGCCGATGCGGTTGATCGCCGCGCCGATGTAGACGAAGTGCTCGAAGAACTTGGTCGCGATGTCCTCGTAGACCGTGTCCTCCTTCGCGAGCTCGAGCGCGATCCCCAGCAGGTTGAGGCAGTAGACGCGCCATCCAGCTCGTGCCGTCGGCCTGCTCGAGGTGCCCGCCGCCGGGCAGCCCGGACGTGCGGTCGAACACGCCGATGTTGTCGAGGCCGAGGAAGCCGCCCTCGAAGATGTTGTTGCCCTCGGCGTCCTTGCGGTTGACCCACCACGTGAAGTTGATGCAGCAGCTTCTGGAAGATGCGCTCGAGGAAGTCGCGGTCGCGCGCGGCCGTACAGCTTCTCCTCGATCTGGTAGACGCGCATCGCCGCCCACGCGTGCACCGGCGGGTTGACGTCGGAGAACGCCCACTCGTAGGCCGGGATCTGGCCGTTCGGATGCATGTACCACTCGCGCGTGAGCAGCAGCAGCTGCTCCTTGGCGAAGTCCGGGTCGATCATCGCGAACGGGATCAGTGGAACGCCATGTCCCAGGCGGCGAACCACGGGTACTCCCACTTGTCCGGCATCGACAGCACGTCGGCCGCCGCGAGGTGCCACCAGTCGTGGTTGCGGCCCGTCCTGCGCGACGCGGGCGGCGTCGGCTGCCGCGGGGTCGCCGTCGAGCCAGCGCTCCACGATGGTAGCGGTAGTACTGCTTGCTCCAGAGCATCCCGGCGAACGCCTGCCGCTGGACGTTGCGCACGTCGTCGGGCAGCTCGAACGGCGTGATGCGCCGGTAGAACGCGTCGGCCTCCTGCCGGCGCAGGTCGAACAGCGCGTCGAACGCGGCGCCCAGCGGCTGCGTGCACGCTTCGTCCGCGGTGAGCCGCAGCCGGATGACCACCGACTCGCCGGCGGCCGACCGGAAACGCGTAGTGCGCCGCCGCCTTGGTGCCGGTGCGCGCGGGGTTGACCGCGTCGTGCGCGCCGTGCGACGACGTAGCTCGTGGAACGCGTCCTTGACGTAGGGCGACGCGGCTCGGCGCGCCGAAGAGCCGTTGCGTGTTGGTGTCGTTGTCGGTGAAGAGCACTTCGCCGGGCGCGCTCGCAGTGCAGCCAGTACGCGCCGAGCGTCCGGTGCATGGCCTTGAGCACGACGCCGTCGCGGTCGTCGCGTGCCGACCGAGATGGCGCGGCCGCGGGTTGCCGTCGGCCCCAGCTCCAGTCGTTCCGGAACCAGAGCGTGGGCAGCACGTGCAGCGGCGCCGCGTCGAGGCCGCGATTGGTCGCCGTGATGCGGATCAGGATGTCGTCGGGTCCGGCCTTCGCGTACTCGACGAACGACGTCGAAGTAGCGGTCGTCGTCGAAGATGCCGGTGTCGAGCAGCTCGTACTCGGGGTCGGCCCGCGTGCGGCGGCGGTTCTCGTCGACCAGGTCCGCGTACGGGAACGCGCGCTGCGGATACTTGTACAGGTACTTCATGTACGCGTGGCGTCGGCACGTTGTCGAGGTAGAAGTAGTACTCCTTCACGTCCTCGCCGTGGTTGCCCTCGTTGCCGGTCAGGCCGAACAGGCGCTCCTTGAGGATCGGATCGGCGCCGTTCCACAGCGCGAGCGCGAAGCAGAGCTGCTGCTGGTCGTCGCAGATGCCGGCGATGCCGTCCTCGCCCCAGCGATACGCGCGCGAGCGCGCGTGATCGTGCGGCAGGTATTCCCACGCGGTCCCGTCGGCGCTGTAGTCCTCGCGCACCGTGCCCCACTGGCGCTCGCTCAGGTAGGGTCCCCAGCGGCGCCACGGCGCCTTGCCCGCGCGCGCCGCGGCCAGTCGTTCCTCTTCGGCAGTCAATCTGATCCCCCGGCGCCTCGGTGGCGGTTGCTCAGCGCCACGACGCGACGCGCGTGGCGTGAACCGTCCCTTTCCGGAAAGCGTAGCGCATTGTCAGGCCCACGCCGCGCCATCGGCCGACTTGTATGCAGCCAGCCGCACGACGCTCGTTTTTTCGTGCGCCTTTTCGGTGGCCGGCGCCGGGCCGCCCCAAGGTGGCCGCCTGACCATGCATTTGCAGTCCCGGCCGCAAAAGGCGCGACGCCGGTTTCCCGTCATCCACAGGAACTACGGACGCCTTTTGCGGACGTTACTCAAGCCGTGAGCGTCTGCGTCCCGTGCCACGTCGCGCCGGGGGCCACGTGCACAGGCGCGCTCGCGGCGGCGGCTTCGACGCACAGCATGCGCAGGTATCCGTCGGGTTCGAGATCGGACGGCGCGGGATTCTGCGCCGGGCCGGGATTCCAGATGACGGTGTCGGCGAATCCGGTGGCCGTCACGTTCGTCGTGCGTTCCGGCTCCACGACCGCGATGACCGGCGGCGCGGCGCGGTACACGCGGTCGAGCGGTCGATCGACGGGCAGCTGCGGCGCCGCCTGGATGTCGTCGTCGTGCTGCAGCACCTTGTCGCGGTAGTGCGCGCCCGCGAGACCCTCGACCACGGTGCGGCGCGCATCCGCGACGCGCAGGTACGTATGCAGGGCGGCCGTGAATGCCAGCGGCGCGGTGCCGTCGTTGGTCACGGCAAGGCCGAGGGCGAGGGTGCGGCCCGACACCGTCACCGTCAGTTCCAGCGTGAACGGATGCGGCCACGCGGCGCGCGTGGCGACCGTATCGCGGAACCGCAACCGCGCCTGCGCGGCGCCGTCCGCCAGGTTCTGCACCACGATGGGCTCCCACGCGGTCGTGCGCACGAAGCCGTGCATCGGCAGCGGTCCCAGGTTCGCGAACTGCGGAAAGCAGACGGGCACGCCGCCGCGAATCGGGTTGCCCTCGGCGAAGTGCGACGTCGCGCTGAGGAACAGCCGGTCGTCGCGCGAACCGGCCGGAATCCACGACGCAACGTGCGCGCCGTGCAGGTACACCTCGGCGCGGGCGCCGTCGGCCGCGGCGAGCGCGATCTTCGGCAGGCCGCCGTGGCCGACGAGCGTGGCGGGGCGGGTCGGGCGTGGACATCGCAGTTCCTTTCGCGGATCGTGCGCGCGGCCGCCGGCGGGGTGGCGCGACCTGGGGCCGCGCGTTACGTGGCGCGACCGGGGATCCGCATCGTACAATTTTGCCGCGTCGCCTGTCTCCCTCGTCGATTTCTTCCGGATCCTCCCATGAGCGAACCGCTGCCTGTCGTCTGCCTCGCCCGCCACGGCGAAACCGAGTGGAGCGTGGCCAAGCGCCACACGGGCCTCACCGACCTGCCGCTGACCCCGCGCGGCGAGCGCGATGCGCGAGCGCTGGGCGAACACCTGCGCGGCAGGCACTTCGCGGCGGTGCTGACGAGTCCGCTGCAGCGCGCGAGCCGCACGTGCGCACTCGCGGGCTTCGACGCCATCGCGACGGTCGACCCCGACCTCGTCGAGTGGAACTACGGCGAGTACGAGGGCCTGCGCCACACCGAGATCCGCGCGCGGCGACCGGGCTGGAGCCTCTTCCGCGACGGATGCCCCGGCGGGGAAGCGCCGGCGGACGTCGCCGCGCGCGCCGATCGCGTCGTCGCGCGGCTTCGCGCGGTGCCGGGCAACGTGCTCGTGTTCTCCAGCGCGCACCTCCTGCGCGTGCTGTCGGCGCGCTGGCTCGGACTGCCGCCCGACGCCGCGCGCTGCTTCGTGCTCGGCACCACGAGCCTCTCCGAACTGGGCTACGAACACGATCGTGACGAGCCGGTGATCCGCGCGTGGAACCAGCCGGCCGGTGCCCGCGAATGACGCGCAACGGCAGCTTCGCGTGCGCCGGGCGGACGCCTTCGCGCGCATGCCGCGCAGTATTCCCTTGCAATGTGCGGCCCGGCGACGTGAAATGACGCCTTGGCGCGCACTCCGGGCTGCCCCGGCCGGCATGGCGATGGCGCGCTCCTCTTCGCAGTTCCCACTCCGCGAGATCCGACGATGAAGGCAACCGCACGGCTGCACGACCTGGGACAGAGTCTCTGGCTCGACAACATCACGCGCGACCTGCTCGAGAGCGGCACGCTCGCGCGCTACATCGCGGAACTTTCGGTGACGGGGCTCACGTCGAATCCGACGATCTTCGATCACGCGATCAAGGGCAGCGCCGACTACGACGCGGCCATCCGCAGCAAGCTGAAGGCCGGCAGGACCGGCGAGGCGCTGTTCTTCGAACTGGCGCTCTCGGACGTCACGCGCGCGGCGGATCTGTTCCGGCCGGTCCACGAGCGCACGAACGGCGTCGACGGCTGGGTGTCGCTCGAGGTGTCGCCGCTGCTGGCGCGCGACACCGCGACCACGATCGCCGTCGCCCGCGACCTCTTCGCGCGCGCGGGAAGGCCCAATCTCTTCATCAAGATCCCGGGCACGCCCGAGGGTCTGCCTGCGATCGAGGAGAGCATCTTCGCCGGCGTCCCGGTCAACGTGACGCTGCTGTTCTCGCGCGAGCATTACCTCGCGGCCGCCGACGCGTACCTGCGCGGCATCGAGCGGCGGATCGCCGCCGGTCTCGACCCGGACGTCGGGTCCGTCGCGTCGCTGTTCATCAGCCGCTGGGACGTGGCGGTGGCGGCGACCGTGCCCGCCGCGCTGGTCAACCGCCTGGGCATCGCGATCGGTCAGCGCTGCTACAAGGCGTACTGCGACCTCGTCGCGTCGCCGCGCTACCGGCGCGTGCTGAACGCGGGCGGGCGGGCGCAGCGGCTGCTGTTCGCGAGCACCGGCACCAAGGACCCGAAGGCGTCCGACGTGATGTACGTCGAGGCGCTCGCCGCGCCGTTCACCGTCAACACCATTCCCGAAGGCACGCTGCTCGCCGCCCACGACCACGCGAACGTGCGCGGCGAGACACCGGCCGACGGCGGCGACTGCGAAGCGGTGCTCGCGGCAGTTCGAGGCCGCGGGGATCGACATCGACGCGCTCGCCGCGCAGTTGCAGGACGAGGGCGCGTCGTCGTTCGTGAAGTCGTGGAACGAACTCATGGGCGTGCTCGCGGCGAAGAGCGCCGCGCTCACGCCGGCCGCCTGATGGTGCGTGCACCTGCCCGGACGCCGGCACGATGAACGTCCTCGTCATCGACATCGGCGGCACCCACGTCAAGATCATGGCGACGGGCCAGAAGGACGAACGGCGGATGGACTCCGGTCCCGCGCTGACGCCCGCCGCGATGGCGCGCGGCGTGCGCGCGCTGGCGCGCGGCTGGAAGTACGACGCCGTCGCGATCGGCTATCCGGGTCCGGTCGTGCGCAACCATCCGGCGGTCGAGCCGCACAATCTCGGGCCGGGCTGGGTCGCGTTCGACTACGAGAAGGCATTCGGCTGTCCCGTGCGCATGGTCAACGACGCCGCGATGCAGGCGCTGGGCGGCTACCAGGGCGGCAAGATGCTGTTCCTGGGCTTCGGCACCGGGCTCGGCACGACGCTGATCGTCGACGGCATGCTGGTGCCGATGGAACTCGCGCACCTGCCGTATCGCAAGGCGACGTTCGAGGACTATGTCGGCGCCGCGGCGCTGGAGCGCTTCGGCAAGCGCCGTTGGCGCAAGTTCGTCGCCGACGTGATCGTGCGCCTCACCGCGGCGCTCGAGCCCGACGACATCGTGCTGGGCGGCGGCAACGCGGCCAATCTGCGCGAACTGCCGCCGCGCTGCCGGATCGGCGCCAACACCAATGCGTTTCCCGGCGGCTTCCGGCTGTGGGCGGACGCAGGCACGCGCGCCCCGCGCGCACCGGCCAAGCGCGCGCGCGCGGCGAAGAAGGCCGTGCGCGGCCGGAAGAGGAACTGACCCGATGTCCGCGATCCCCACGACCCTCCTGCCGTTGCCCGAACGTCCGGCCTGGGCGGCGCTCGCCGCGCACCGCGACACGCTGCATGCGACGACGATGCGCGACCTGTTCGCCGCCGACCCGACCCGCGGCGAGCGCCTGACCGCCGAAGGCGCAGGCGTCTTCCTCGACTACTCGAAGAATCGCATCACCGACGAGACGCTGCGCCTGCTGTTGGCGCTCGCGGAACAGTCCGGACTGCGCGAGCGCATCGACGCGATGTTCCGCGGCGATCGGATCAACGTGTCCGAAGGCCGCTCGGTGCTGCACGTCGCGCTGCGCGCGCCGCGCGGCCAGTCGATCGTCGTCGACGGCCACGACGTCGTGCCCGACGTGCACGCGGTGCTCGACCGGATGGCGACGTTCGCCGACCGCGTGCGGAGCGGCGACTGGAAGGGCCACACCGGACGGCGCATCCGCAACGTCGTCAACATCGGCATCGGCGGCTCGGACCTGGGCCCCGTGATGGCCTACGAGGCGCTGCGTTACTACAGCGACCGCGCGCTGACGCTGCGCTTCGTGTCCAATGTCGACGGCACGGATTTCGTCGAGGCGACGCGCGATCTCGATCCCGGCGGAGACGCTGTTCATCATCTCGTCGAAGACGTTCACGACGCTGGAGACGATGACCAACGCGCAGTCGGCGCGCGCGTGGCTGCTGGAGGGCTCTCCGGCGACGCCGCGGCCATCGCGAAGCACTTCGTCGCGGTGTCCACCAACGCGGAGAAGGTCGCCGCGTTCGGCATCGACACCGCGAACATGTTCGGTTTCTGGGACTGGGTCGGCGGGCGGTACTCGATGGACTCCGCGATCGGGCTCTCGACGATGCTCGCGATCGGCCCGGCGCATTTCCGCGACCTGCTCGCCGGATTCCACGAGATGGACGAGCACTTCCGCACGGCGCCGTTCGCGCGGAACCTGCCCGTGCTGATGGGGCTGCTCGCGGTCTGGTACAACGATTTCTTCGGCGCGCAGACGGCGGCGGTGCTGCCGTACGAGCAGTACCTGAAGCGCTTTCCGGCCTATCTGCAGCAGCTGACGATGGAGAGCAACGGCAAGCACGTGACGCAGGACGGCACGCGCGTCGACCTACGACACGGGCCCGATCTACTGGGGCGAGCCCGGCACCAACGGCCAGCATTCGTTCTACCAGCTGATCCACCAGGGCACGCGGCTCGTCCCGTGCGACTTCATCGTGTTCGCGCGCGCGCTCAACGTGCTGCCGCCGCACCACGACACGCTGTCGGCCAACGTGTTCGCGCAGGCCGAGGCGCTCGCGTTCGGCAAGACGGCGCGAAGCCGTCGCCGCCGAAGGCACGCCCGCGTGGCTCGTCCCGCACCGCGTGTTCGAGGGCAACCGCCCGTCGAACGTGCTGATGCTCGAGCAGCTGACGCCGGCGGCGCTCGGCCGCCTCGTCGCGCTGTACGAGCACAGCGTGTTCACGCAGGGCGCGATCTGGCAGATCGACTCGTTCGACCAATGGGGCGTGGAACTGGGCAAGGTGCTCGCGCAGAAGATCGTGCCGGAGCTCTCGAGCGCCGCCCTGCCGCCGCTCGACCACGACAGCTCGACCAACGCGCTGATCCGCCGCTACCGCAGGCACAAGGGCGCCTGACGCGTCGCGAACGAAAACCCGAAACGGAAGGACTGACATGCAACTCGGAATGATCGGCTTGGGCCGGATGGGCGCCAACATGGTGCGGCGCCTGATGAAGGACGGCCACACGTGCGTCGTGTTCGACCGCTTCCCGCAGGCGGTGCAGGCGCTCGCCGCCGAGAAGGCGACGGGCGCATCGTCGCTCGCCGATTTCGTCGCCAGGCTGGCGCAGCCGCGCGCGATCTGGCTGATGGTGCCGGCGGCGGTCGTCGACGGGACGATCGCCGACCTGCTGCCGCTGCTGGCGCCCGGCGACACGCTGATCGACGGCGGCAACTCGTACTACATCGACGACATTCGCCGGAGCAGGGAACTCGCCCCCGCGCAGATCGACTACGTCGACGTGGGCACCAGCGGCGGCGTCTGGGGCCTGGAGCGCGGCTACTGCATGATGATCGGCGGTCCGCAGGCGACCGTGCAGCGTCTCGATCCGATCTTCCGCACGCTCGCGCCGGGGATCGGGACCATCGACCGCACGCCGGGCCGGGAGAAGGCCAAGGGCGGGGCGCGCGGCACCGCCGAGCAGGGCTACCTGCACTGCGGGCCGAGCGGTTCGGGACACTTCGTCAAGATGGTGCACAACGGCATCGAGTACGGAATCATGGCCGCGTACGCGGAGGGGCTTTCGATCCTCAAGGCCGCGAACGTCGGCAGCCGGTCGCACGCGGTCGACGCGGAGACCACGCCGTTGCGCGACCCGGAGCACTACCAGTACGAACTCGACCTGCCGGACGTCGCCGAAGTGTGGCGACGCGGCAGCGTCATCGCGTCGTGGCTGCTCGACCTGACGGCGTCCGCGCTGGTCAAGGACCCCGCGCTCGCCGGATTCGCCGGACGCGTGTCCGACTCGGGCGAGGGCCGCTGGACGATCAAGGCGGCGATCGACGAGGCGGTGCCGGCGCCGGTGCTGACGGCGGCGCTCTACGAGCGCTTCAGTTCGCGCGGCGAAGCCGACTTCCAGAACCGCATCCTTTCGGCCATGCGCTTCGAGTTCGGCGGGCACGTGGAGAAGCCGGCTCGATGACGAACCCCGTGCACTCCGACGCCCTCGTGTTCTTCGGTGCGACCGGCGATCTCGCCTACAAGAAGATCTTCCCGGCGCTGCAGGCGATGATCAGGCGCGGGCATCTCGACGTGCCGGTGATCGGCGTCGCCAAGGCGGGCTGGAACCTGGACCAATTCCGCGCGCGCGCCCGCGACTCCCTCGAGAAGCACGGCGGCCTCGACGAGGCGGCGTTCGCGAAGCTCCTGTCGCTCCTGCGCTACGTCGACGGCGACTATGCCGACGCCGCGACGTTCGCGGCGCTGCGCGGCGAACTGAAGGACGCGCAGCGGCCGGCCCACTACCTCGCGATCCCGCCGTCGCTCTTCGGCGCGGTCGTCGAGCAGCTGCAGCGCGCGGACTGCACGCACGACGCGCGCGTGATCGTCGAGAAGCCGTTCGGCCGCGACTTCGCGTCCGCACGCCAGCTCAACGCGATCCTGCACAGCGTGTTCGACGAGTCGCGCGTGTTCCGCATCGACCATTACCTGGGCAAGCGGCCCGTGCACAACATGCTGTTCTTCCGGTTCGCCAACGAGGTGCTGGAACCGCTCTGGAACCGCACGTTCGTGGAGTCCGTGCAGATCACGATGGCGGAGAATTTCGGCGTGCAGGGCCGCGGCGCGTTCTACGAGCAGGTCGGCACCGTGCGCGACGTCGTGCAGAACCACCTGTTCCAGGTGATGTGCAACCTCGCGATGGAACCGCCGGTGCGCACCGACAGCGAGTCGATCCGCGACGAGAAGGTCAAGGTGCTGCGCGCGATCGCGCCGCTTGGCCCCGCCGACATCCTGCGTGGTCAGTTCGACGGCTACCGCAAGGAGCCAGGGGTGGCACCCGGTTCGCAGGTGGAGACGTACGCGGCGGTGAAGCTCGCGATCAACTCGTGGCGGTGGCAGGGCGTGCCGTTCTACATCCGCGCCGGCAAGTGCCTGCCGGTCACCTGCACCGAGGTGCTGATCCGCATGCGCCGGCCGCCGACGGTGTTTCCCACCTGCACCGCGCCGCCGAACCACTTCCGCTTTCGCGTGAGCCCGGACGTGACGATGGCGCTCGGCGCGACGGTGATGGACGAGGCGGAGCGGTCGATCGGGAAGGGGGTCGAACTCATGATGAGCCATCATCCCGCGGCGAACGAGCCCGAGGCCTACGAGCGCGTGCTGGGCGACGCGATGGAGGGGGACACGACGCTGTTCGCGCGCGAGGACTACGTCGAGGAGGCGTGGCGCATCGTCGACCCGGTGCTCGCCGCCGACACGCCGCTCCGCCCGTATGCGCCCGGACAGTGGGGCCCGTCCGAGGCTGCGACCTTCGCGCCGCCGGGCGGCTGGAACGACCCCGTGGTCGCGTCCTGAGTTCGCGGTCCCGCGCCGACGCACGACACCGACAGGCCATGGAACTGCGCACCTATCCCGACGCCGCGGCGGTCGCACAGCGTGCCGCGGAGTTCATCGCGGCCGCCTCGCGCGAGGCGATCGCCGCGCGCGGCCGCTTCAAGTTCGCGGTGAGCGGCGGCCGCACGCCCTGGCAGATGCTCGAGGCCCTCGCGCGCGCGGACGTCGACTGGACCAACGTCCATGTGTTCCAGGTGGACGAGCGCGTGGCGCCGCCCGGCGACCCGGAGCGCAACCTCACGCACATTCGCGCGAGCCTCGCCGCGCGCGTGCCGCTGCCGGCGGCCAACCTGCATCCGATGCGCGTGGAAGCCACCGATCTCGCGGCGGCGGCCGCCGACTATGCGCAGGAGCTCGCGACGTTCGCGGGCACGCCGCCGGTGCTCGATCTCGTGCATCTCGGCCTGGGGCCGGATGGGCACACGGCGTCCCTCGTGCCGGGCGATCCGGCGCTCGCCGAGGATTTCCGCAGCGTCGCGCTCACGCAGCCGTACCAGGGCCATCGCCGGATGACGCTCACCTATCCGGTGCTCGATCGCGCGCGGTGCGTGCTGTTCGTCGTGACCGGTGCGCAGAAGGCGCCCATGGTCGCGCGGCTCGCCGCGCGCGATCCCGGCATCCCCGCGGGCCGCGTGACCGGCGAACGCGCACTGATCATCGCCGATGCCGGTGCCGCCGGCACCGCCGCCTGACCCGCGGCAGCACCCGCCTCACCCGCACCCGGAGCCTTCCATGCCGTTCCCGCAGGATCAGGACATCGCCACGCTGTGCATCAACACGATCCGCACGCTGGCGATCGACGCCGTGCAGGCCGCGAACTCCGGGCACCCCGGCACCCCGATGGCGTTGGCACCCCTGGGCTACGTGCTGTGGAACCGCGTGCTGCGCTTCGATCCGGACGATCCGATCTGGCCCAACCGCGATCGCTTCGTGCTGTCCAACGGGCACGCGTCGATGCTGCTGTGGTCGCTGCTGCATCTCGCCGGCGTGAAGGCGGTGAACCCGGACTACGAGTCGCTGCGCAGCCTCGCCGTGACGCTCGACGACATCCGGCGCTTCCGCCAGCCGGGCAGCCACGCGCCCGGCCATCCGGAGTACCACCTCGTGTCCGGCGTCGAGACGACGACGGGGCCGCTCGGGCAGGGGATCGCCACCTCCGTCGGCATGGCGATCGCGCAGAAATTCCTGGCGGCGCGCTACAACCAGCCGGATTTCCCGATCTTCGACTACGACATCTACGCGGCCTGCGGCGACGGCTGCCTGATGGAAGGCGTGGGCGCGGAAGCGGCCTCGCTCGCGGGCCACCTCGAACTCGACAACCTCTGCTGGATCTACGACAACAACCACATCACGATCGAAGGCAACACGCGGATCGCGTTCACCGAGGACGTGGCGGCGCGCTTCCTGGGCTACGAATGGAACGTGCTGCGCGTGGGCGACGCGAACGACCTCGAGCGGATCGAGCACGCGCTCGCCGTGTTCCGCGAGACGAAGCGGCGCCCGACGCTGATCATCCTCGACACGCACATCGGCTGGGGTTCGCCGCACCGGCAGGATACGGCCGCCGCGCACGGCGAGCCGCTCGGCGTCGAGGAAGTCAGGCTCACCAAGAAGGCGTACGGCTGGCCGGAGGACGCGCAGTTCCTCGTGCCCGACGGGGTGCGCGAGCACTTCGCGGCGGGCATCGGCGCGCGCGGCGCGCGCCTGCGCGCCCATTGGAACGACCTCTTCGCCGCGTACCGGACGCAATACCCGGCGCTCGCGGCGGAGATCGACCAGATGCAGAAGCGCGACCTGCCCGCGGGCTGGGATCGCGATCTGCCGGTGTTCCCGGCGGACGCGAAGGGCATCGCCGGGCGCGACGCGTCGGCGAAGGTGCTCAACGCGCTCGCGCAGCGCATCCCGTGGTTCCTGGGCGGATCGGCGGACCTGGGGCCGTCGAACAAGACGACGCTCGCGTTCCCGGGCGCGGGCGACCTCGAACCCGGAACGCCGGGCGGGCGCAATCTCCACTACGGCATCCGCGAGCACGCGATGGCGGCCGCGGTCAACGGCATGGCGCTGTCCAAGCTGCGGCCGTTCGGCGCGACGTTCTTCATCTTCAGCGACTACGCGCGCGGCGCGATCCGCCTGTCGGCGCTGATGGAGTTGCCGACGCTGATGGTGTTCACGCACGACGCGATGGGCGACGGCGAGGACGGGCCGACGCACCAGCCGATCGAGCAGCTGGCGTCGCTGCGCGCGATGCCGGGCATGACGCTGTTGCGCCCCGGCGACGCGAACGAAGTGACGGAGGCCTATCGCTACGCACTCGGACAGAAGCACCGGCCGACGATCATGGTGCTGTCGCGACAGCCGCTGCCCACGCTCGACCGGAGCCGCTTCGCGCCGGCCGCGGGCGTCGCGCAGGGCGCGTACGTGCTGGCCGATGCGCCGGGCGGCGCGCCGGACCTGATCCTCATCGCGACCGGCAGCGAGGTGAGCCTGGCCGTCGACGCGCACGATGCGCTCGCGGCCGAGGGGGTCGCGGTACGCGTCGTCTCGATGCCCTCGTGGGACATCTTCGAGCAGCAGTCGCCCGAGTACCGCGCCCGCGTGCTGCCGCCGGCGGTCACGGCGCGGGTCGCCATCGAGCAGGCGTCGACGTTCGGCTGGGAACGCTATGTCGGCACCCGGGGCGCGGTGGTCGGCATGCGCACGTTCGGCGCGTCGGCGCCGCTGAAGGCGCTGCAGCAGTCGTTCGGGTTCGATGTGGCCAACGTGGTCGCCGTCGCGAAGGACGTCCTCGCGCGGGCTTGACGGCGGTCACGGCCGCCATTCGTCCACTGGCCGCGGATGCGGGTGCCGTCGTATAGTCGAGGATGGAGGACCGGCGCCGACCCGCGCGCCGCGCCAGGCATCCAACCCAGCCAGGAGCGTCTCACCATGTCGCAAGATTCCCAGTCGCAACGCCGTCGTTTCATCAAGCTGACCGTCGCCGGTCTCGCGGTCCCGCTCGCCGGTTCGCTGGCGGGGAACGCCGCCGCCGCCCCCGTGCCGGTCACCGAAGCCAATCCGCAGGCGGCCGCGCTCGGCTACAAGGCCGACGCCACGAAGGCGACCGCGCGCAAGGATCCGAAGGCGGAATGCAGCAACTGCAACTTCTACTCGGGCAAGCCGGGTGCCGCCGATGGCCCGTGCTCGCTGTTCGCCGGCAACCTGGTCACGGCCAAGGGCTGGTGCACGGCCTGGGCCAAGAAGCCCTGACGCCCGCGGTCGTCGCGACGGGCCGCGCCGGAAGGCGCGGCCCGTTGCGTTTTCAGTCGTAGGAGCGCCGGTAGAAGATGCCGACACTGCCGACCGTTCCCGCCTCGGCGCGCACCGTGACCGTGCGCGACAGCGCGTATTCGATCCGCAGCGCATTGGTCGCGACGGTGAGCCCCTGCTCGTAGACGAGCGACAGCCGGTCGGAGATCCGCTTGCCGAACGCGACCACCTGTCCGGTCGCGCCGCCGACGACCGACGCCGCGGACTGGCGCACCGAGATGTCGTCGAGCCCGACGTTGTTCGCGATCTGCGTCGTGATCGGCTTGCGGCCCTGGCCCAGCAGCGACGCGGACGCCGCCGACAGCGCGGCGAGGTCCGCGCGATTCGCGCGGTCGAGCCCCTGGCCGGTCAGCAGCCATGACAGCTTCTCGCCGTCGGGCACGGGCGGATTGGAGACCAGGCGCACGCGCGGCACGCGTGCGGTGCCCGTCACCTCGACACCGGCCTCGACCGCCAGGTTCTTGCGCAGCGCGACGACGTCGAGCGCCGGGTTGTCGGCCGGCCCGTCGAAGATCAGCCGGCCGCGATCGATGTCGAGCCGCTGCCCGAACACGAAGTAGGTGCCCGAGATCGCGCGGATCGTGCCGCGCGCCGCGAGGGTTCCCGCCGCCGTCGTCGTCACGCGCACCTTGCCGCCGAGGCGCGTTTCCAGACCCTCGCCGCTGAACGTGAAGTCGCGCCCCAGCGCAACCTCGAGGTCGAGGGCGAGCGGCAGGTCGCGCGCCGCGCCGCCGGCCGTGCGCGGCGGCTCCCCGACGATCACGACGTCGTCGGAGAGCGTCCCGATGCTGCGCGGTTCGTAGAGGACGCGTCCCTTGTCGATCGTGATTTCGCCGGCGAGCGCCAGGCGCCCGGCGACGTTGGCGAGCGTCCCCTTGCCGTCGGCGATGATGAGGAGGTCGGGCCGGTTGACGGCGGTGAAGTCCTTGGCCTCCCACTCGACGTGGCTGCCGGCCGTGGCGGCCGGGTCGCGCGCGAGCACCAGGGTTCCGTGCGCGGTGAAGCGGCCGCCGCCGCCGCCGAACGAGAGGTCTTCCAGCGCTACGGTGCGGCCGGTCAGCTTCGCGCGCAGTCGGCCGTCGGTCAGATGCACGCCGTGCTGCGGCAGGTCGAACCGGAGCGCGTCGCCGGTCGCCGTTCCGGCGAGGATCGGCTCGGCCAGCGTCCCGCGAGCATCGACCTCGATCTGGGCGCGCCCGTTGATGACGGCGGCGGTTCCGATCCAGGGCTGCAGCGGCCGCAGCGACGCGAGTTCCGCGGTGACCGTCGCGGTCATCGGCGCGGTGGTCGCGATGCGTCCCGGCGTCGCGCCCGCGGCGAGCGTTGCCGTGGCGTCGGCCGTGCCCGCGCGCGCCGAACGGAAGCGGCCCGCCGCCGTCAACGCGTCGTCGACGAAACGCGCGGACACCGAGAGTTCGGTGACGCCGAGCGCCAGGTCGGCGGGATCGAGCGTCGCGCTTTCCGTGGCGAACCAGTCGCCGCGTTCGCGATGGACATCCAGCGTGCCGTTCAGGCGCGGCGCCGCCGCGATTGCCCAGCTGCCGCCCAGCACCATCGTCGAGGGAAACGGCAGCCGCGTGCCGGCCAGGCGCGCAACCGTGGTCACCGGGATGCCGGTGAACGAGCCCTGCGTGCGGATGCGGCCTTCGTCGATCTCGAGATGCACGAGATCCGCGCGGCCTTCGGCCACGGCGATGCGTGTCGGTCCGACGTGCACGTGGTCGCGCGCGATGTCGAGCGGCGCCGGCGCTTCGAGCTTCAGCGCGTACGTGCCGCGGTTGGCGAGCGAATCGAGGGTGCCGATCCATGCGGCTTCGCGCGTGCCGTCCGCCCGCCGCGTGTCGCGCACGCCGCCGGCGAACGCGGCGACGAGATCGAGATCCTCGGCGGTCGCTTCGATGGAGCCCGCATGCTGCGCCAGCGTGCCCTTCACGCCCGCCTTGAGCTGCGCGAACGACCATGCATTCGTCTTCACACCCGTCGCGGCCATCGTCAGCGCGACCGGACGCGACTCCAGCACGATCGGACCGGAGGGCCCGATGCCGGACGCGACGCTGCCGGCGAGGTCGAGCTTCGCCGCCGCCAGGGCGGTGCCCCATTGCAGGTCCTGGCCGTGCGCGTCGATCGTGACGCCCGGACTGCGCGGATCGCCCGAGATCGTGCCCTTCGCCCGCACCGCGCCGCCGACCTTGGCCGGCAGCGCGCCCTTCGCGTAGCGCGCGGCGAGCGGCTGCAATTCCGCCATGCGCGGCACGTCGACCGCATACGCGAGCGCGTCGGCGGCGGTGCCGTACCCGCCCTTCAGGGTCACCGTCGTCGACGCGATGCGCAGGTCCACGGCAACGTCGCGCGCGGTCGTCGCGGTGATGCGTCCCTTCGCGGTGCCGCTGACCGGCGTGTCGGCGACGCGGCTGCCCGCGGCGAGCGCGACCGACGCCGTGACGTCCCACGCCGGCGCGAGGGTTCCCTGCGCGGCGAGCGTGCCGTCGAGCTGCGCCGGCGGCAACGACGGCACGAAGCGCGCCGGATCGAAGCGCGTGGCCCTGGCGGTGACGTTGAATGCGCGCGCGCCATCGAGCGCGACGCTGCCGCTGCCCGCGATCTCGCCGCTGCCAGCGCGCGCCTGCATCCGCTCGACCGTGACGCGGCGTCCTTCCACGGTCGCGGCGAACGCGAGCGTGACGGCGAGGTTGGCGTCGCGCACGTCGGCACGCACGGCCTGCCGCTGCTGCGACACGTCCGCGCTCACCGATCCCGAGAGACGGGTCGCGAGCAGCGACGACTGGATGCGCGCCAGGTCCACGTCGGCGAGCGCGAGCGTGAACGTGAGCGGTGCGTCGCGCAGCGGCAGCGATGCGCTGCCGGTCGCGCGTCCGCCGCCGGGCAGGCGCGCGTCGACGTCGCTCAACGCGAGTACGCCGCCGTCCCAGGCGAAGCGGGCGGCGAGCGACGCGAGCGGCACGCGGCCCGCGTCGAGCGGACCGGCGCTCGCGTTGCGCGCGGTGAGCGCGCCCGCGAATCCGGCGCCGGCCGGACGCCCGTCGAGGTGCACCTCGAGCGACGTCGAGGGCAGCGACGCGCCGAACTGCGCAAGGTCGACTTCGCGCGCGTCGATTTCCGCGCCGACGAAGAGCACCGGCTCCAGCGGCGTCAGTTCCGCCTTCGCGACCACCGCCGCGTTGCGCAGCGTGCCGGCGGCGGCGATGCCGATGCGTTCCAGTGTCCCGGTGACCGTGAGGTCCGCGCGCCCGCCGCGATAGTCGGCGTCGCCTTCGACAGCGAGCTTGCCGGAGAGCGAGTAGGGCGCCGTCGCCGCGAGCCGCGCGTCGCCGGTCAGCGTGCCGAAGTCGGTGACCACGCGCATGCCCGAGACGAGGTGCTGCGTCGCGCCGCCGGCGTAGCCGAACACGACGCCGGTGACGGCGCCGGCCCGGTCGCCCGCCTTCCATTCGACGCGTTCGACGCCGATGTTGCGCACCTCCACTTCGAGCGGGAGCGCGAGGCTCGGCGGCAGGCCGGCGGGACTGTCCGAGGATTTGCGGAAGTCGAACGCGAGGCGCTTGGCCCCCAGTCCCTGCACGATGAAGCGGCGCGACACGAGGTCCCACGGGCTCCAGACGAGCGCGACACCGCGCGCCTCGACGTCCTGCGTGTCGCCGCGCCACGCGATGCGCTCGATGCGCACCGTCGACAGCAGCGAGCCCTCGGCGCCTTCGATCGTCAGCCGCCCTTCGGCGGCGGCGACGGTTCGCTGCAGCACGTAGTCGAGCGCCTCCTGCGTGCCGAGCGCCGCGTACACCGCGGCGAGCGCGATCGCCACGCCCGCGAGCGGCCACGCGAGCCAGCGCAGCATGCGCCGGCGCCGCCGCGGGCGAGCCGGTCCCTCCGGCGGAGCGGGGGCGGTCTCGTCGCCATCGTCAGAACGAAAGGCCCACGGAAAAGTGGAGGCGCACGCTGGCGGCCTGCTGGCCGTAGGCGACGTCGAGGCGGAACGGTCCGATCGGCGTGCGCAGCCGCGCCCCGATGCCGTACCCGACGGCGGGATCGAAGTCGCGCAGATCGTCCTTCGCATTGCCCGCATCGATGAACACCGCGCCGCCCCACGCGGGCGCGAACCAGTGGATGAACTCGGTGCTCGCGACCGCGTAGTAGCGGCCGCCGATGACCGCGGCGCCCTGCTGGACGCCGAGGCTGTCGTACGCGTAGCCGCGCACCGTCGTGTCGCCGCCCGTGCGGAACAGGAAGATGGACGGGATGCCCACGCGCGAATCGGCGATGACGGCACCGGCCTCGGCGCGTGCGGTGATCTGGTTGTCCCGCGAGAGCGGCCACCAGCCGGTGACCTTGCCGATCACGCGCCCGAACGATTCCGTCGACGCGCCGGGCACGCCCGCGCCCACCTGCACGTTCGCCATCCAGCCGCGCGTGGGGGACAGCAGGTCGTCGACATTGCGCCAGGTGTACTCGCCGTCGACGTACAGCGCATGCGCGTACTCGGTGGGCGACCCTTCCGGCGTCTGGTCGTTCTCGTAGAAGCCGATGCCGAAAGCCGGCGTGCGGCGCTCGTCGATTGCCCGTCGGCGGGCCGTCACCGCCCAGGTACGCGTGATCAGGTTCTCGATGTCGGTGCGCTGCGCGCCCGCGGCGTACACGTCGATCCAGCCGCCGGGCGTGGGCGGCCGCACGAAGCGCAGGTCCACCTGCTGGATCTTCGACTCGACCCGCGCGCTCGTGTACATCTGCATGCCGGCACCATTGACGTTCATGTCGCTGTACGCGGCGCTGACCTGGTACTCGGTGTCCGTCGAATAGCCCGCACCGAACTCCAGGCGGAAGCGCGGCGCCTCGATGACCGACAGCGTGAGCTTCGCGTGCGCCGCCTGCGCCGGATCGGGATCGATTGCGGCCTGCACGCTCGCGAAGTAGCCCGACGCCAGCAGGCGGCGCACGAAGTCGTCGAGCGGCTGTTCTCCGTAGAGGTCGCCGGTCCGCACGTTCGCGAAATTGAGCACGAGGTCGGGTTCGTAGCGCTTCAACCCCGTCACTTCGATCTCGCCGATGTAGAAGGGCGGGCCGCTGTCGATCGTGACGGAGAGGTCGCCGGCACGCGCCTCGGGATCGATCTTCGCCTCGCTTGCCGTGAGGCTGGCCGCCGCGTAGGCATTCGCCGCGAGCGTGGACACCGCGAGGCTCTTGGCGGCCGTCCACGTCTGCTGCCTGAACACGTCGCCGCGCGGCAGGAGCCACGTGTCGGACAGCCGCGCGATCGTCGCGTTGCCCTCGGGCGAGTCGCGCGCGGGCCCGGTCACGTCGATGGTCACGCTCGCGATCCGGGTGGGCAGGCCCGGGGTCACGGCCAGCCGCGCGGTCACCGGCGTTGTCGTCCGGTCGACGGTGATCTCGACCGTCGCCGAGAAAAAGCCCTCGGTGGCCGCGGCTTCGCGGGCCTGCGGGATCGCGTCGCGCGCGAGACGATCGAACAGGTCCTCGGTCATGTCCGCGAAGTCCTGCCAGCGGACGAGATCGACCGCGCTGCGCAGTGTCGCGTCGATCGGCGCGGGCGCGACGATCTCGACGCGGTAGCGGACCGCGTCGTCGGCGTGCAGCAGTGGCGCCGCGCCTTCTGCCGGCGCGGCGGTCTGGGCGCTAACGCCCTCTGGAAGAACGACTGCGGTCGCGCAGATCAGCGCCCACAGCCGCCAGCGCGATGGGCGCCTTCGAGTCGCAGTTGACAGCACAGGCGGCATTATCGCCGACGGCGATCATGGGGGCTTCCAATTCCGGCAGCGGGCGCCAGGAACGAGTACTGCGACAGGTCGTTGAACTGGTAGGGATTCGGGATTTCCCAAAGGTCGAAGTTCGGCGCCTGGCGGGGCAGCAGGGGCAGGCGCGGGTTGGTGTAGTCGATGCCGCGCGACGTGTCCTGGCCGAACTGCCAGACGTAGATCCGGGTTCCGGACGAGTCGTAGCGTGTCGCGCAGCCGGACATCGCCGCGAGCGCGACGATCGCGGCGGCGACGCGCAGCGAGTGGAAGACGGTGGCAGCCATGGCGCCTCCTGGAATGCGTGCGTGAACGATCGCGACCGCTTGCGCCGCGGTCCGGCCCCAGGGTTCGGGCTCAGAACCGATAGCGCAGCGTCAGCCCCACGGCCGGCGCGATCGAGTAATCGTCGGAAGCGAGGTCGCTTCCGTCCTGATTCTTCACTTTCAGGCGGCCATTGGCAAGCGCGGCCGCATGGAAATCGACTTGCGCCTGCTTCCCGATGTTGCGGGAAAGCCGGAAGAAGAGGGGAATCGACCTGTTTTCGCCGATGCCGTCGGGAACCGGGCCGTTGTCGTCCAGCCGGAACGAGAACGACCGGTAAGTGCCGCCGAAGCCCGCCTCCCACCCTTCGCCGAACGAATAGACGAGCTCGAGTCCGGCGCCGCCCGCCGGTCCGGCCGGGAACGGGTTGGTCAGCCGCCACGCGTCGTTGATCTTCCAGTCGATCGCGAGGAACGGAAACGTCTTCGTTTCGTAGAGCTGCCGGTAGATCGCGGCGCCCACCCCGACGGACAGCGTCGGCGAGAAGTCCTTCTTCGCAATGACGACGGCCCCGTACTCGACCGCGTTGCTCGTGCTCGCGCCGTTTTCGTAGGCCCATGCGACGGACGGCGACACGACGACCGTCCAGTCCTCGGTCGGCTTGTAGATGAAGGTCAGCCCGACCTGCGGCTGGTTGATGTCATTCCACGGCGCGATCCCGCCGAATGCCTTCGGGTCCGAGAAGTGCCACTGCTCGAACCCGTATTTCACCGAGAAGCCGGCAGCCACCTGCGGCGTGATCTGGCGCAGGACCGAGCCGGCGGCCAGCACCCCGGACCAGCGCATGCTGCCGCCGGCATCGAGGTCGGTGTCGAAGGTGGCGATGCCGGACAGCGACGCACTGCTGACGGTGGTCCCGGGCGGCAGACTCTGTGCGGCGGCGGAGGAGGGGAAGTGGAGGGCCGCCAGGGCGGCGGCAACGGCAAGCGTCGCGCAGTGATGCTGGGTCATGGGAGCGATTCGGCAGGGTTGGGTGACGCGATGGTATGCGGGCGGCCGCACGGGTGTCGATAGGTCAATCCCTTGCGTGCGGGTGTACGCAATGACCCGGGGCGTCACGGGCGGGCACCGTACCGTCGCCCCGGGCGTTCGCCCCCGCCGGGAGCCCGCCAGCCTCCGCCGCGTCCCATGCCATCGGCATTAAGCGCTATGGGCCTGCGCCCGCGCGGCAAGGTGGCGAATCGTGGTCCAAATATCGCACCGGGCCCCCGCTTTTGCAGGACGCGTAGAACGTTCGTTCGAAAGTGGGGGAAACCCCGCGCTACACTTCTTAAATCACATACGATTTCCACTCTAAGCCCATAATTTATAGATGGAAAGATAATTGTTGTATTGGTGCTCCTAAGTGGTTGTTCGACAACCGAAAAAGCGTTGACCGGCGCTCTTCGGCGCGCGTATAGTTCGCCCCAGTGGTAAAAAGTGGGTCAAAGTGGGGTTTTCGGGTGCGCGGTGGCCCCCCGGAAATTCCCGGCGGGTGGTTCGGGGCGAGGAGAACGGGACGTGGCGGCAGACGCAGTGGGCGTGACGGCAACGCCGGTCGATTCGGGTTCGTCGGAGGGAGCGTCGATCTTTCGCGGCGTGACCCAGCTGGTGCTCGACGCCAAGGGTCGCCTCGCGATTCCGGCGAAGCACCGGGACGCACTCGCCGCCGGCGACACCGGCCGTCTCGTGCTCACCGCCGATCCGTCGCGCTGCCTGCTGCTGTATCCCCTCGCGGCGTGGGAGCCGATCCAGGCTCGGCTCATGGCGCTGTCGTCGTTCAACGAAAAGATCCGCGGCCTGCAGCGGCTCATCGTCGGTCACGCGGACGATGTCGAGATCGACGCCGCCGGTCGCATCCTCGTGCCTCCCGCGCTGCGGCGCTTCGCGAGCCTCGACAAGCACGTGGTGCTGGTCGGCCAGGGCCAGAAGTTCGAGCTTTGGGACGAGGCGCAATGGCAGAACGCCACGGCGCAGGCCATCACGTTCCCCTCCGACGGCCTGCCGCCGGAACTGTCCGGCTTCTCGCTCTGATGGCCGATGGCGTCCATGTCCCCGTCCTGCTCGAAGAAGCCGTGGCGGCGCTTGCGGTCAGGCCCGATGGCCTCTATGTCGACGCGACGTTCGGGCGCGGCGGCCATGCGCGCGCGGTGCTCGCCCGCCTCGGGCCGGCGGGGCGCGTCGTGGGCGTGGACCGCGACCCCGACGCCGCCGACGCCGCGGAGGTCCTCGCCGCGAACGAACCGCGCTTCGTGTTCCGGCGCGCGTGGTTCTCCGAAGTTCCCGACGTGCTCGCGTCCCTCGCGCTGTCCGCGGTCGACGGCGTGCTCCTCGACCTCGGCATCTCCTCGCCGCAGATCGACGACGCGCAACGCGGCTTCTCGTTTCGCAACGACGGTCCGCTCGACATGCGGATGGACCCGTCCCGCGGCGAATCCGCCGCCGAATTCATTGCCCGCGCCACCGTGCGCGAATTGACGGAGGTCATCCGCGACTATGGTGAAGAACGGTTTGCTCAATCGATTGCAAGAGCAATTGCGGCGGCGCGCGCGCACGGGCCCCTCGTCCGCACGGGCCAGCTCCAGCGGGTCGTGGGTCAAGCCGTCGGCGCGCGGACGCGGGGTGATTGGGGTCAGGATCCGGCCACGCGCACGTTCCAGGCCCTTCGGATTTTCGTGAACGCCGAACTGTCCGAAGTGGCGTTGGTGCTGCCCCGCATCGTCCCGCTGCTGCGCGCGGGCGGTCGCCTCGCCGTCATCAGCTTCCATTCGCTGGAGGACCGCATCGTCAAGCAGTTCCTCGCCCGCGCGTCGCAACCGTTCGCCGGCGACGCCGCGGCGTCGCGCCTGCCGCTGACGCAGGCGCAATTGCCGCCGGTGGCGCTGGCGCTGGTCGGCCGCGCGGTGAAGCCGGGCGCTGCCGAGGTCGCGCGCAATCCGCGTTCGCGCAGCGCGATCATGCGCGTCGCCGAGCGCACCGAATCGCCCGCTGCCGGCCGACTGGCCGCGCTGCGTCGAGGCCGCGGCATGACGAGGCTCAATCTGGTGCTTCTCGTCGTGCTGATCGTGTGCGCGCTGTCGCTCGTCACGTCGCGGCACCAGTCGCGAAGGCTCTACGTCGAACTGGAGCGCGCGCAGGGCGAGGCGCGCGCCTACGAGATCGAATACGGGCAGCTGCAGCTCGAGCAGTCGACGTGGGGCATGCCGGCGCGCGTCGAGAAGGTCGCGCGCGACCAGTTGAAGATGCAACTGCCGTCGTCGGCGCGCTCGGAGATCGTCGCGTTGCCGCAGCCGGCGGAGGCCGCGCGATGAAGGCCGGCGCCACCTCGCTGCGCGGCGCCCGGCTGCGCGGCGAGCCGCCGGCCGCACCGGCATTGCCCCGGCTGCGTGCGCCGCTCGTGTTCGGCGCGCTGGCGCTGCTGTTCGCCGGACTCGTCGGGCGCTCGGTGTACCTGCAGTGGATCGACAACGAGTTCCTGCAGACGCAAGGCAGCGCGCGCTACTCGCGCGAACTCGAGGTGCCGGCGCATCGCGGCCGCATCGTCGACCGTTCGGGCGAGGCGCTCGCGCTGTCGACGCCCGTGAAGTCGCTGTGGGCGTTTCCCGGCAAGTTCGATCCGTCGCCGGCGCAGCTGGCCGAACTCGCGCGCATCCTCGAGATGCCGCCTGCGCGGATCGCCGCGCGGCTCGCCGCGAACGAGGATTTCGCGTTCCTCGCGAAACAGGTCCCGCCGGAGGTGTCGGCGCGCGCGATGGCGCTGCGCATTCCCGGCCTGCACGACCAGAACGAGTACCGGCGCTTCTATCCGGGCGGCGAAGTCACCGCGCACGTGATCGGCTTCACCGGCGACCACGACGCCGGGCAGGAAGGCATCGAGCTCGCGCAGCAGCAGTGGCTCGCCGGCGTCGCCGGCAGCCGCCGCGTCATCATCAACCGCCGCAGCGAGGCGGTGGAGGACGTCGCGGCCATTCGCGCGCCGCAGGCCGGCCGCGACCTCGCGCTCTCGCTCGACACGCGGCTGCAGTACCTCGCGTTCCGCGAACTCAAGGCCGCCGTCGAGCAGCACAAGGCGAAGGCCGGCGGACTCGTGATCATCGACGTGCAGACCGGCGAGATCCTGGCGCTCGCGAACTGGCCGACGTACAACCCCAATCGCCGCGACAAGGTCGCGCGCGAGAAGATGCGCAACCGCGCGCTGACCGACGTGTTCGAGCCGGGCTCGACGCTGAAGCCGTTCACGATCGCGGCCGCGCTCGACGCCGGCAGGATCCGGCCGGACACCGTGATCCAGACGGCGCCCGGATCGATGACGATCGGGTCGGCGACCATCCACGACGCGCATGCCGAAGGCGCGCTGACGGTCGAGCAGGTGATCCAGAAATCGTCGAACGTCGGTGCGGCGAAGATCGCGCTCGGCCTGCCGTCGGAAACGATGTGGGAGATGTTCACCGAAGCCGGCTTCGGCACCGTCCCGAAGACCGGTTTCCCGGGCGAGGTCGCCGGACGCCTGCGGCCCGCGAAATCGTGGAAGCCGATCGAGCAGGCGACGATGGCCTACGGCCACGGCATCTCGGTCAACCTGGTGCAGCTCGCACGGGCGTACACGATGTTCGCGACCGACGGCGAGGTGAAGCCGGTGTCGCTGTTCCGCACCGACGGCCACGTCGTCGGCCGCCCGGCACTGAAGCCCGAGACCGCGCTCGCCGTGCGCCGGATGCTGGAGCTCGCCACGCTGCCCGGCGGCACGGCGCCCAAGGCGCAGGTGGTCGGCTACCGCGTGGCCGGCAAGACCGGGACCGCGCACAAGCTCGAGGGCCGCGGCTACACGAACAAGTACGTGTCGTCGTTCGTCGGCTTCGCGCCGGTGTCGCAGCCGCGGATCATCGTCGCCGTGATGATCGACGAGCCGACCGCCGGCCAGCACTACGGCGGCATCGTCGCCGCGCCGGTGTTCTCGAACGTCGTCGGCAGCGCGTTGCGCATGATGGGGGTGCCCACCGACGCGCCGGTCAACAACGTGATCCTGCCGCCTCCGGGCAGCGAGATCCTCGAGGAAACCTGAAGCGCCGTGGCCGCCGCCTCGCTCGCGCATCTCGACGTGCCTGCGCTGCTCGCGAAGCTCGGCGTGGCGCCGCGCCGCATCACGGCCGACAGTCGCCGCGTCGAGCCGGGCGTCGCGTTCGCCGCGTATCCGGGCCTGCACGTCGACGGCCGGCGCTTCGTGCCCGAAGCCATCGCGCGCGGCGCAGCCGCCGTGCTGTGGGAGGCCGACGGCTTCGCCTGGGACCCGCAATGGACGTCGCCCAATCTGGGCATCGAGGGGCTGCAGGCGCGCCTCGGGCAGGTCGCCGACTTCATCCACGGCAGTCCGTCGAAGCGACTGTGGATGGTGGGTGTCACGGGCACCAACGGCAAGACGTCGTGCGCGCAGTGGATCGCCCAGGCGATGGACGCGTGCGGTCGCCGGGCCGCGGTGATCGGCACGCTCGGCAACGGGTTCGTCGGCGCGTTGGCGCCCGCGGCGAACACGACGCCGGACGTCACGCTGCTGCACGAGATGCTGAAGCAGTTCGTCGGCGCGGGTGCTGCGACCGTCGCGATGGAGGTGTCGTCGCACGGGATCGAGCAGGGGCGGATCAACGGCGCCAAGTTCGACGTCGCGCTCTTCACCAACCTGACCCGCGACCACCTCGACTACCACAAGACGATGGCCGCCTACGGCGCCGCCAAGGCGAGGCTCTTCACGTGGCCGGGCCTGCGCACCGCCGTGCTCAACGCCGACGATCCGTTCGGGCAGAGCCTCATCGACGCGGCGCGCGGACGGGGCCAGAAGGTGCTGACGTACGGGTTCGCGAACGCCGACATCGCCGCGACCGTCGAGGCGATGGACCGGCGCGGCGTGCGGCTCACCGTCAACACGCCGTGGGGGCGGACGCAGCTCGCGTCGCAGGTCGTGGGCGCGTTCAACGCGCAGAACCTGCTGGGCGTGCTGGGTGTCCTGCTCGCGAGCGACATTCCGCTCGCGGACGCGGTGGCCGCACTTGCGCGTCTCGCGCCGCCGCCGGGACGCATGCAGCGGCTGGGCGGCGAGGACAAGCCGCTCGTGGTCGTCGACTACGCGCATACGCCGGACGCGCTCGAGAAGGTGCTGCTGGCACTGCAGCCCGCGGTCACCGCCGGCGGCGACCTGGTCTGCGTGTTCGGATGCGGCGGCGACCGCGACCCGGGCAAGCGGCCGCAGATGGGTCGCATCGCGGCCACGCTCGCCGGGCGCCTCGTCGTCACCAGCGACAATCCGCGCGGGGAGGACCCGACCGCGATCGCCAACGCCGTGGTCAAGGGAGTCCGGGACGCCGGGCATCGGCGCTGGTCGATCGAGATCGACCGGCGGACCGCCATCGGCGACGCGATCGCGAAGGCGCGGCTGGGGGACGTGGTCCTCATCGCCGGCAAGGGCCACGAAGCCTACCAGGAGCACGCCGGGATCCGCACGCCGTTCTCGGATGCCGACGTCGCCTCCGCCGCACTGGCCGCATGGAGCGGCGCATGATGGACACGGTCACTGCCGCCCGCGTCGTCGCCGGCCGCGTGATCGGCGCCAACGTGCGGTTCGCGCGCGTGACGACGGACAGCCGCGCGCTGCGCGCGGGCGACTTGTTCGTGGCCCTTTCCGGCGAACGGTTCGACGGCCATGCGTTCGTCCCCGCGGCCCTCGCGCAGGGCGCCGTCGCCGCGCTGGTCGCGGATTCGCGCGCCCCCGCGCTCGCCGGCGACCTGATCGCGGTGCCAAGCCCCCTGGCGGCGCTCGGCGCGCTCGGCGCGTACTGGCGCGCGCAGTTCGCGCTGCCGGTCGCGGTCGTCGTCGGCAGCAACGGCAAGACGACGGTGAAGGAGATGCTGGCGTCGATCCTGCGCGCGCAGTTCGGTGCGGACGGGGTGCTTGCCACCGAAGGCAATCTCAACAACGCGATTGGCCTCCCGCTGACGCTGCTGCGGCTCGCGGCCGCGCACCGCGCGGCGGTCGTCGAACTCGGCATGAACCATCGCGGCGAGACGCGCGAGCTCGCGGCGCTCGCGCAGCCGACGATCGTCGTCGTCAACAACGCGCAGCGCGAACACCAGGAATTCATGGCGAGCGTCGCCGAAGTCGCGGCCGAGCACGCGGACGCCGTCGCCGCACTGCCCCGCGACGGTCTCGCCGTGATCAACGGCGACGACGCGCATGCGCCGGTCTGGCGCGCCGCCGCAGCCGCCGCGGGCGCACGCGTCGTCGCGTTCGGCTTCGCGGCCGATGTCGATGTGCGCGGCCAGTGCACGCTGCGCGCCGACGGCAGCGACGTCGCGATCGTCACTCCCGCGGGCATCGTCCGCACGACGCTCGCGGTACCCGGCCGGCACATGGTCGGCAATGCGCTCGCGGCGACCGCCGCGGCGCTCGCCGCCGGCGCCACCATCGAAGCGGTCGCCGCGGGACTCGCGGCGTTCCGTGCGGTCCGCGGCCGCCTGGTCGCGCTGCGCGCGCGCTCCGGTGCCGTCGTGCTCGACGACACGTACAACGCGAACCCCGACTCGATGCGCGCGGCGATCGACGTGCTCGCCGCGGTCCCCGGCACGCGCTGGCTGGCGATGGGCGACATGGGCGAGGTGGGCGCCGCCGGCCCGGCGTTCCACGCCGAGGTCGGCCGGTACGCGCACGAGCGCGGCGTCGCGCGGCTCTTCGCGCTCGGCGACGAGGCGCGCGCGTCCGCCGCGGCGTTCGGTCCGGGTGCTGCGCACTTCGCGTCGGCCGAGGCGCTGGCGGCCGCCCTCGTGCGCGAGGCGGGCAGCGACGTCACGGTGCTGGTCAAGGGCTCGCGGTTCATGCGGATGGAGCGCGTCGTCGACGCACTGACCGGCCGCGGTGCGGAGGGCCACCACTGATGCTGATGCTGCTCGCCGAGGAACTGGAACCGTACATCCGTGCGTTCAACGTGTTTTCGTACATCACGCTGCGCGCGGTGCTCGCGACGATGACCGCGCTCGTCATATCGTTCATGGTCGGGCCGCGGATGATCGCGTGGCTCGCGCGGATGAAGATCGGCCAGTCGGTGCGCGACGACGGTCCGCAGACGCACCTCGTGAAGGCCGGCACGCCGACGATGGGCGGCGCGCTGATCCTCGTGTCGATCGTCGTAACGACGCTGCTGTGGGGTAACCTCGGCAACCGCTTCGTCTGGGTCGTGCTGCTGGTGACGCTGGGCTTCGGCATCGTCGGCTGGGTCGACGACTGGCGCAAGGTCGTCTACAAGAACCCGAAGGGCCTGTCCGCGCGCTCCAAGCTGCTCTGGCAATCGATCATCGCGCTGATCGCGGCGGTCTACCTCGCGTTCTCGGTATCCGCCCCCGACAACACGCAGTTCGTGCGCCTGCTGTTCGCGTGGGTGCAAAGCGGCTTCAACGTCGACCTCTCGCCGAAGGCCGACCTCATCGTTCCGTTCTTCAAGACGGTCTCGTATCCGCTCGGCGTCTGGGGCTTCATCACGCTCACCTACTTCGTGATCGTCGGGACCAGCAACGCGGTGAACCTCACCGACGGGCTCGACGGGCTCGCGATCATGCCGACGGTGATGGTCGCGGGGGCCCTGGGCATCTTCGCCTACGTGATCGGCAACACGATCTTCTCGCGCTACCTGGGCTTTCCCAACATTCCGGGCGCCGGCGAGCTCGCCGTGATCTGCGGCGCGATCGCGGGCGCGGGACTGGGTTTCCTCTGGTTCAACGCGTATCCGGCCGACGTGTTCATGGGCGATGTCGGCGCGCTGGCGCTCGGTGCCGCGCTCGGCACGATCGCGGTGATCGTGCGGCAGGAGATCGTATTGCTGATCATGGGCGGCGTGTTCGTGGTCGAGACGCTGTCCGTGATGATCCAGGTGATCTCGTTCAAGACCCGGGGCAAGCGCGTGTTCCGGATGGCGCCGATCCACCACCACTTCGAGCTGAAGGGGTGGAAGGAGAACCAGGTCGTCGTGCGCTTCTGGATCATCACGATGCTGCTGGTGCTGTTCGGCCTGTCCACGCTGAAGCTGCGCTGACGATGCGATACGACCAGCGCCATGCCATCGTGTTGGGCCTCGGGATGACCGGGCTTTCCCTGGCCGCCTATCTCGCCGCCGAAGGCGCGCACGTGCGCGTCGCGGATACGCGCACCGATCCGCCCAATGCCGGAGAGCTGGCCGCCATGCTACCCGGCGTGCCGCTGGTCAAGGGTCCGATCACGGCGGAGACGCTCGCCGGCGCGGACCTGATCGCGATCAGCCCCGGCGTGCCGAAGGACCAGCCGGCGATCGCCGCCGCCGTGGCCCGCGGCGCCGAGCTCGTCGGCGACATCGAGCTCTTTGCCCGCGCGCTGCCCCCGGGGCAGAAGGTGCTCGCGATCACCGGTTCGAACGGCAAGACGACGGTCACCGCGCTCGTCGGCACGCTGTGCCGCGCCGCCGGGCTCGACACCGTCGTGGCCGGGAACATCGGCGATGCGGTTCTCGACGTGCTCGCGCGCCGGCAGGCCGACGGCGCGCACCGCTGGCCCGACGTGTTCGTGCTCGAACTGTCGAGCTTCCAGCTCGAGACGACGACATCGCTCGCGCCGGTCGCCGCCGCCGTCCTCAACGTGACCGAGAATCACCTCGACCGGTACGCGGACATGGACGCCTACGGCGCCGCCAAGGCGCGCGTGTTCGCGCACGGCGGCGTGCAGGTGATCAACCGCGACGACCCGCGCTCGCTCGCGATGCGCATTCCAGGACGCACCGTCGAGTCCTTCGGCGCGAGCGTGCCGTCGGGCGAAGGGGAATGGGGACTCGTGCTGTTCGACCGCACGACGTGGCTCGCGCGCGGCGGCGGCCTGCTCGTGCCGACCGCGACGCTGAAGCTCGTCGGGCGCCACAACGCGCTCAACGCGCTCGCCGCGCTCGCGCTCGTGTCGACGGTCGCGCGCATCGACCGCGAGGTGCTCGACGCGCTGAAGTCGTTCGAGGGCCTGCCGCACCGGATGCAGCGGATCGCCGAGGCCGGCCGCATCGTGTTCATCGACGACTCGAAGGCGACGACCGTGGTCGCGACGCAGGCGGCGCTCGACGGCATCGAGCGGCCCGCGGTGCTGATCGCCGGCGGCGACGGCAAGGGCCAGGATTTCCGGCCGCTCAAGTCGTCGGTGGACGCCGATTGCCGCGCCGTGCTGCTGATCGGACGCGACGCCGGCATCATCGCCCGCGCGCTCGAAGGCACGCCCGCCCACGTCGAGATGACCGGCACGCTCGATGCCGCGCTCGATCGCGCGATCGCGCTCGCGCAGCCGGGCGACGCCATCCTGCTGTCGCCGGCGTGCGCGAGCCTCGACCAGTTCAAGAGCTACGTCGAGCGCGGCGAACGCTTCGTCGCCGGCGTGCGCGCGCGCCTGAACCAGGGAGTCGCGCATGCGTAAGCGCATGGCGACCACCGCCGGACCGGCCCCGGCCATGAAGCTGCGTCCCGAAGGAACGGGCTTCGGCCAGGCGTTCTTCGGCGGCATCGGCGCGACGCGGCGCGACGTGCGCACGCTGGCCGCGTACGACGCATCCCTCGCGTGGACGGCGTTGTTGCTGCTCGCGATCGGGCTCGTGATGGTGTACTCGTCGTCGATCGCGATGGCGGAGGCGTCCGTGCACACCGGCCATCGCGCGTGGTACTTCCTCGCGCGGCACACGATGTTCGTCTTCGTCGGGCTCGCGGCGGCAGCGGTCGCGCTCCAGGTCCCGATGCGCACGTGGCAGCGGCTCGCCCCCGTGCTGTTCATCCTGGGCGGCATTCTGCTCGTGCTGGTGCTGATCCCGGGCATCGGGCGGTCGGTGAACGGGTCGCGGCGCTGGCTGTCGCTCGCGGTCATCAACGTGCAGCCGTCCGAGTTCATGAAGCTCGCGGTGGTGCTGTACGCCGCGAGCTACGCGGTGCGCCGCGCCGCGTTCCTGCACGCCGAACAGCCGCTGCGCCAGACGCTCGTGCGCGGGTTCCTGCCGCTGTTCGCCGTCATGGTGGTGACCGGCGGCCTGCTGCTGCTCGAGCCCGACTTCGGCGCGTTCGTCGTCATCGTCGCGATCGCGTTCGGCATCCTGTTCCTGGGCGGCCTCGACTGGCGGCTCTTCTTCGGGTTGGCGCTCCTGCTGCCGGTCGCGCTCGCGGGCATTCTCGTCGCCGCCCCGTACCGGCTGCAGCGGCTCACCGCGTTCCTCGATCCGTGGTCCGACCCGCTCGGCAAGGGCTACCAGCTGTCGCATTCGCTGATCGCGTTCGGTCGCGGCGAGTGGTTCGGCGTGGGCCTTGGCGCCAGCGTCGAGAAGCTCCTGTTCCTGCCGGAGGCGCATACCGATTTCCTGCTCGCGGTGATCGCCGAGGAACTGGGCTTCGCCGGCGTACTCGTCGTGATCATGCTGTTCACGTGGCTGCTGTTCCGTACCTATGCGATCGGTCGCCAGGCGGCGCGGCTCGAGCAGCCGTTCGCGGCGCTGGTCGCGCAGGGCGTGGGCGTCTGGATCGGCGTGCAGGCGTTCATCAACATCGGCGTCAACATGGGCGTGCTGCCCACCAAGGGCCTGACGCTGCCGTTGCTGTCGTTCGGCGGCAGCGGCATCGTCGCCAACTGCGTGGCGCTCGCGATCCTGCTGCGGATCGACTACGAGAACCGGCGCCTGCTGCGGGGGTTCACGATATGAGCGAACCCGCGGTCGCGCTGAGCGCTCCCTTCGGTACCGTCATGATCACGACCGGCGGTACGGGCGGGCACATCTTTCCGGGCATCGCCGTGGCCGCGGAACTGACGCGCCGGGGCTGGAATGTCTGCTGGCTCGGCACGCGCGACGGCATGGAGGCGCGCCTCGTGCCGCAGCACGGCGTCGCGTTCGACGGCATCGCGTTTGGCAGCGTGCGCGGCAAGGGCCTGCGCCGGCTGCTGCTGGGGCCGTACGCGATTCTGTCCGCCTGCGTGCAGGCGTGGCGGGTGCTTTCGCGGAGGCGTCCCAACGTCGTCATCGGCTTCGGCGGCTTCGCGTCGTTCCCGGGCGCCCTGATGGCCGTCGCCCGCAACACGCCGCTCGTCGTGCACAACCTCGACGCGAAGCCCGGCCTCGCGAATCGCCTGCTGAAGCACGGCGCCGACCGCGTGCTGACCGGCTTCCCGGGCATCCTGGGCGAAGGCCGCGACCGCCGCGTGGAGTGGGTGGGCAACCCGCTGCGCGAGTCCATCATCGCGGTGGCGCCGCCGGAGGCGCGCTTCGCCGGCCGCACCGGGCCGCTGCGCCTGCTGGTCGTCGGCGGCAGCCTGGGCGCCACCGCCTTGAACGAAGTCGTGCCGCGCGCGCTGGCACTCATCCCCGCCGACCGGCGGCCGCAGGTCACCCACCAGTCCGGCGAGAAGCACATCGCGGCGCTGCGCGCCGAGTACGAACGGGCGGGTGTCGCCGCCGACTGCCGTGCCGTTCATCGACGACATCGCGCGCTGCTACGCGGACGCGGACCTCGTGATCGCGCGGTCGGGCGCGACGACAGTCGCGGAGCTTGCGGCGGTGGGCGTGGCGAGCGTGCTGGTGCCGTTCCCGCACGCGGCCGACAACCACCAGGTCGACAACGCGCAGCAACTGGCGCAGCGCGACGCGGCCGTGCTGATCCTGCAGCGGGATTTCTCGCCCGCCGCACTCGCGGAATGGCTCGGCAGCGTCACGCGCGAGAAGCTCCTCGCGATGGGGGTGGCCGCGCGCGCGTTGCGCAAGGCCGACGCGACGGCGCGGGTCGCCGACGTCTGCATCGAGCTCGGAGCGCGGCGATGAAGCACAAGGTGAAGCGCGTGCACTTCGTCGGCATCGGCGGCGCGGGCATGAGCGGCATCGCCGAAGTGCTGGTCACGCAGGGCTACAAGGTGTCGGGATCGGACCTGGCCGACAGCGCGACGACGCGGCGGCTCGCGCGGCTGGGCGCGACGATCGCGTTCGGGCACACGGCGGCGAACGTCGCGGGCGCGGATGCGGTCGTCGTGTCGACGGCGGTGGCGGCGGACAATCCCGAAGTGGTCGCCGCGCGCGCGGCGGGCATTCCGGTGGTGCCGCGCGCGCTGATGCTCGCCGAGCTGATGCGCCTGAAGCAGGGCATTGCGGTCGCCGGCACGCACGGCAAGACGACGACGACGAGCCTCATCGCCTCCGTGCTCGCCGAAGGCGGTCTCGATCCGACGTTCGTGATCGGCGGGCGGCTCCTGTCGGCCGACGCCAACGCGCGGTTGGGCTCGGGCGAGTTCCTGGTGGCCGAGGCCGACGAATCGGACGCGTCCTTCCTGTACCTCTCGCCGGTGCTCGCCGTCGTCACCAACATCGACGCCGACCACATGGAAACCTACGGGCACGACTTCGCCAAGTTGAAGCGCGCGTTCGTCGACTTCCTGCAGCGGCTGCCGTTCTACGGCGTGGCCGTCGTCTGCGCCGACGACGCCAACGTCCGCGCGATCATGCCCGAGGTGACCAAGCTGCGCGTCACCTACGGCCTCGCCGACGACGCGGACGTGCGCGCCACCGATGTCGCGAACGTCGGCGGCCGCATGCGCTTCGTCGCGCGGGCGAAGGGTTCGCCCGACCTCGCGGTGGAGCTGGCGATGCCCGGCATCCACAACGTGCGCAATGCGCTCGCGGCCATCGTCGTCGGCCGCGAGACGGGCGTGCCGGATGCGGCGATCGCGAAGGCGCTGTCCGAGTTCCGCGGCGTCGGCCGCCGCTTCCAGCGTCATGGCAGCGTCGCGCTCGCGGGCGGCGGCGCATTCGAGCTGATCGACGACTACGGCCACCATCCGGTCGAGATGGAAGCGACGCTTGCGGCTGCGCGCGCGAGCTTCCCCGGCCGCCGGCTGGTCCTCGCGTTCCAGCCGCACCGCTACACGCGCACGCGCGACCTCTTCGAGGACTTCGTGCGTGTCCTGTCGACGGTCGACGCGCTGGTGCTGGCCGACGTGTACGCGGCGGGCGAAGCGCCGATCGTCGCGGCCGACGGCCGCGCACTTGCGCGCGCGGTGAGGGTCGCCGGCAAGGTCGAGCCGGTGTTCGTCGAGGACATCGCCGGCCTTCCGGACACGATCCGCACGATCGCCCGCGACGGCGACGTCGTCGTCACGATGGGCGCCGGATCGATCGGCGGCACGGCGGCGCAACTCGTCCAATGATGATGCACGAGCCCCTCCAATTCGCCGGCCTGCGCGGGAAGCTCGCGCGGCGCGTGCCGCTCGCGAAGTACACGAGCTGGCGTACGGGCGGTCTCGCCGACACGCTGTACGTGCCGGCCGACCGCGACGACCTCGCGGCGTTCCTGCGGCAGCTGCCCGCCGACGAGCCGCTGCTCGTGCTGGGCCTGGGCAGCAACACGCTGGTGCGCGACGGTGGCGTGCGCGGCACCGTCGTCGTGCTGCACAATCCCGGCGCGATCCTCGCGATCGCCGACGGCCTCGTGTACGCCGACGCGGGCGTGGCGAGTCCCAAGCTCGCGCGGTTCGCCGCCAACCACGATTGCGCGGACGCCGAGTTCCTGGCCGGCATTCCCGGCACCGTCGGCGGCGCGCTCGCGATGAACGCCGGCTGCTACGGCGGCGAGACGTGGACGTACGTCGTGCGCGTCGAGGTCGTCACGCGCGACGGCCGCTTCGCGATCCGCACGCCGTCGGACTACGCGATCGGTTACCGGACGCTGCACAAGGCGGACGGGACGCCGCACGACGACATCTTCACCGCCGCGTGGTTCCGCTTTCCGCGGGGCGACTCCGTCGCGGCCCGCGTCCCGCATCAAGGCGCTCCTCGCACAGCGCATCGCCGCGCAGCCGCTGGCGTTGCCCAACGCCGGCAGCGTGTTCCGCAATCCGCCGGGCGACCATGCGGCGCGGCTCATCCAGAGCTGCGGCTTGAAGGGGTTCGCGCTGGGCGGCGTGCGCGTGTCGGAGAAGCACGCGAACTTCATCGTCAACCCGCACGGCGGCGGCCGCGCGGCCGACATCGAGGCGCTGATCGCGCACGTGCGTGCGACGGTGCGCGCGCAGACCGGCGTCGACCTCGAGCCCGAGGTCCGGATCGTGGGGGACGCGGCATGAGCCCGAAGGTCGTCCAATGAGCGCGGCGCTGTCGGTGCGTGACCTGGGCAAGGTGGCGGTACTGCTGGGCGGACCGTCGGCCGAGCGCGAGGTCTCGCTGATGTCCGGTAACGGCGTACTCGCCGCGCTGCGGGAGAAGGGCGTGGACGCGCATCCGTTCGATCCCGCCCTGCGCGACCTGTGGGACCTGAAGCGCGACGGCTTCGCGCGCGTGTTCATCGCGCTGCACGGTCGCTTCGGCGAGGACGGCACCGTGCAGGGCGCGCTCGAGACGCTGCAGATCCCGTATACCGGCAGCGGCGTCATGGCCTCCGCGCTCGCGATGGACAAGTGGCGCACGAAGCTCGTGTGGCTCGCGAGCGGCATCCCGACGCCCCGCTATCGCGTCGTCGACGCGCGGACCGACTGGATGCGCGTCGTGGCCGAACTGGGCCTGCCGCTCATCGTGAAGCCATCCCGCGAAGGCTCCACACTGGGCATCACGAAGGTCGCGAAGGTCGACCACGACGAACTCTCCGCCGCGTACGCGCTCGCGGCGCAGCACGACCCGCTCGTGCTGGTCGAGGAGTTCGTGACGGGGCAGGAGCTGACCGCGTCGATCGTCGGCGGCCGCGCGCTGCCGCTGATCCGCATCGAGGCGCCGCAGGGCAACTACGACTATCACGCCAAGTACTTCTCCAACGACACGAAGTACCACTGCCCGTCCGGGCTGCCCGACGCGAAGGAACAGGAGATCCGCGCCGTCGCGCTCGAGGCGTTCGCCGTGATCGGCTGCGCGGGCTGGGGCCGGCTCGACCTCATCCTGCGCGACGACGGCACGTTCTCGTTCCTCGAGGTGAACACGTCCCCCGGGATGACGGGGCACAGTCTCGTGCCGATGGCGGCGAAGCAGGCGGGCATGAGCTATGCCGACCTCTGCGTCGAGATCCTGCGCTCCGCGCGTCTGGAGAACACGCATGTGGGATGACGCGAAGCAGATGAACGCGCTCGCGATCACGCTCGCTGCGATCGCGCTGGTGTGCGCCGCCGGCGGCGCGCTCACGTGGATCGTGCGGCAGCCGTCGTTCGCGTTCCGCGAGGTGGTCGTCACGACGCCGCTCGCCCGCACGAATTCCGCGCATCTCGAGGCCGTGATCCGCGACGAACTGACCGGCACGTTCTTCACGATGGACCTGGAACGCTCGCGCGCCGCGCTCGCGCAGGTGCCGTGGGTGCGCAATGCGGCGCTGCGCCGGCAGTGGCCGCACCGGCTGGAGGTCACCGTCGACGAGTACGAGCCGCTGGCCCGCTGGAACGACGGCATGCTGGTGAATGCGCGCGGCGAGGTCTTCACCGCGCAGACGGAGGCCGACCTGCCGCAGTTCGAGGGGCCCGACGGCCGCGCCGCCGACGTAGCGTCGCGCTACCTCGCGTGGTCCGACGCGCTGCGGCCGCTCGCGCTCACCGTGCGCGCGATCCGGATGTCGCCGCGCGGCGGATGGCAGGTGAAGACGGTGGGGCGCGACGGCACGCTGGTGATCGATCTCCCGCGCGACGAACCCGACGCGCGGCTCGCGCGGTTCGTCACCGTGCATGGCCGCACGCTCGGCGCGCTCGCGCGCAACGGGACGCGCGTGGAAGCGGTGGACCTGCGGTACCGCAACGGCTTCGCGGCGCGCATTCCCGCGTTCCGCGAGCGCGGCGCCAAGGCGAAGGTGTGACGACATGAAGCGGCAAAGGAAGCGGGCATGGTGAAGGACAGCAAGAACCTGATCGTCGCACTCGACATCGGCACGTCGAAGATCGTCGCGATCGTGGCGGAGGTCAACCCCGACGGCGAGCTCAACATCATCGGGATGGGCAGCCAGCCGTCGCGCGGCCTGAAGAAGGGCGTCGTCGTGAACATCGAGGCGACGATGGCGTCGATCCAGCGTGTGCTGGAGGAGGCCGAGCTGATGGCCGACTGCCAGATCCGCGAGGTGTACACGGGCATCGCGGGCAGCCACATCCGCTGCTACTCGTCGCACGGGATGGTTGCGATCAAGGAAAAGGAAGTGATGCAGGCGGACATCGACCGTGTCGTCGAGACGGCGAAGGCGATCCCGATCCCCAACGACCAGCAGATCCTGCACATCGTGCCGCAGGGCTTCACGATCGACGGGCAGGAGGACGTGCGCGAGCCGCTCGGCATGAGCGGCGTGCGGCTCGAGGTCGACGTGCACATCGTGACGGGCGCCGTGTCCGCCGTCGAGAACGTCACCAAGTGCATCCGCCGCTGCGGCCTCGAGGTCCGCGACGTGATCCTGCAGCCGCTCGCGTCCGCGACCGCCGTGCTGTCGGAAGACGAGAAGGACCTGGGCGTGTGCCTGATCGACATCGGCGGCGGCACCTCGGACATCGCGATCTACGTCGGCGGCTCGATCCGGCACACGGCGGTCATCCCGATCGCGGGCGACCAGGTGACCAACGACATCGCGATGACGCTGCGCACACCGACCAAGGACGCGGAGGAACTCAAGGTTCGCTATGGCTGCGCGCTGCGCCAGCTCGCGGACCCCAACGACATCATCGAAGTGCCGGGCGTGGGCGAGCGCGGGCCGCGCAAGCTGTCGCGACCGATGCTCGCCGAGGTGATCGAGCCGCGGATCGAGGAGCTGTTCCAGTTCGTGCAGTCGGAAGTGCGGCGCAGCGGCTTCGAGGAAATGATCTCGTCGGGCATCGTCCTCACCGGCGGTTCCGCGCAGCTCGCGGGCCTCACCGAACTGGGCGAGGAAGTCTTTCACGTGCCGGTGCGCGTCGGCGTGCCGGTGTATGCGGGCGGGCTTGCGGACGTCGTCAAGAGCCCGCGCTACGCGACGGCCGTCGGCCTGCTGCTCGAGGGACGCGAGCAGTTCCTGCGCGGCGAGGCGGCGCGCGCGCAGGTCACGGGGCTGGGCGGCGCGGCGGAGCGGATGAAGCAATGGTTCAAGGCGAACTTCTAGGACTCACCGGCACGGACGCGCGCGTGCGTCCGCGGCCGCGGCGAATGACGGCGCCGTCGGCGGCGGCCGGCGGCGAAGGAACGACGACAACAACAGGAAGCGGGATCGGCAGTTCGGGACAAGCGGGTTTTTCGGTTCGATCGACAGGAGAAGGAGCACACCATGTTTGAAATCATCGACCAGGCGCAGGACGACGGCGCAATCATCAAGGTCATCGGGGTTGGCGGCTGCGGCGGCAATGCGGTCGAGCACATGATCGAGCGCGGCCTGTCCGGCGTCGAATTCATATGCGCCAATACCGACGCGCAGGCGCTGAAGCGCTCGACCGCGCAGAAGCAGCTGCAGCTGGGCTCCACGCTCACGCGCGGTCTGGGCGCCGGCGCCAAGCCGGAGATCGGCCGCGACGCCGCGATGGAGGACCGCGATCGCATCTCCGAGATGATCGCCGGCGCGGACATGCTGTTCATCACCGCCGGCATGGGCGGCGGCACGGGCACCGGTGCCGCGCCCGTCATCGCCGACATCGCGAAGAGCATGGGCATCCTGACGGTTGCCGTGGTGACGCGTCCGTTCCGCTTCGAAGGCAAGCGCCAGAAGGTCGCGCAGTCGGGAATCGAGGAACTGGGCAAGAAGGTCGACTCGCTCATCATCATTCCCAACGACAAGCTGATCGACGTGCTGGGCGACGACATCGGCCTGCTCGACGCGTACGCCGCCGCCAACGACGTGCTGCACGGCGCGGTCGCGGGCATCGCCGAAGTCATCAACAACCCGGGCCTCGTGAACGTCGACTTCGCCGACGTGCGTACGGTCATGGGCGAAGTCGGAATGGCGATGATGGGCTCGGCCTCGGCCGCCGGCGTCGAACGCGGCAGGCTTGCGGCGGAGCAGGCCGTGCGCAGTCCCCTGCTCGAGGACGTGAACCTGGCCGGCGCGCGCGGCGTGCTCGTGAACGTGACCGCGTCGGCGGGCCTCAAGATGAAGGAGTACTACGAGGTCATGAACACGATCAAGGAATTCACCGCGGACGACGCGATGGTGATCGTGGGTACGGTGATCGATCCGGAGATGGGCGACGAGCTGCGCGTGACGATGATCGCGACCGGCTTGGGCGGCGGCGCGGTGGCGGCCAACGTGCCGGCACGGCAGAAGCTGAAGCTCGAGGTGTTCGACACGGCGGTCATGGACCGGACCGGCACCGACGGCGTGGGCGTGCCGGTCGAGACGATCGACTACGATCGGCTCGACCAGCCCGCCGTCATGCGCAAGGGTCGCTCGGCGCCGAGCGGCGGCGCGGCGCCGTCGTTCGACGCGTCGGAAATTCCCGCATTCCTGCGCAAGCAGGCGGACTGACGATCCGGCCGGCGGACGCACGCCCGTGGACGCACCGAGGACGCGCGGCGGACCCGCAGGGCACCGCGCGTCTTCGTCCGATCCTGCATGCGACCGCGGCCTCGCCGCGGACGCCGGGCCGGCGTCGGCCGGCGTCCCGATGCCGGCTTTTCGCGGGGGGCGGCCTGTGCTACACTGGATCGCTAACCCGTTGACGCAGCGGGCATAAACGCGAAAATGATCAAGCAACGCACGCTGAAGAGTCCCACCAAGACCACGGGCGTCGGGCTGCACACGGGCGTGCGTGTCGAGATGGGCCTGCGCCCCGCACCGGTGGACACGGGCATCGTGTTCCACCGGACCGACCTGCCGGGTGCCGTGGCCATCCCCGCGCTCGCCGTGAACGTCGGCGACACGCGGCTTTCGTCGACGCTGAAGGCGGGCGGCGCGAGCGTCTCCACCGTCGAGCATCTCATGTCCGCGCTCGCGGGCCTGGGGATCGATAACCTGCATGTCGACATTGCCGGTCCGGAACTGCCGATCATGGACGGCAGCGCGGGGCCGTTCGTGTTCCTGCTGCAGTCGGCCGGCATCGTCGAGCAGAAGGCGCCCAAGCGCTACGTGCGCGTGATCGCGCCGGTCGAGGTGCGCGAAGGCGACAAGTGGGCGCGATTCGAGCCGTTCGACGGCTTCAAGCTCGATTTCACGATCGACTTTCCGCACCCGGTGTTCGGCTCGGAGAACCGCAACGTCGTCGTCGACTTCGCCACGCACTCGTACGCGAAGGAAGTGGCGCGCGCACGCACGTTCGGCTTCATGCAGGACGTCGAGGCGATGCGCGCCGCGGGGCTGGGTCTGGGCGGCAGCCTGCAGAACGCCGTGGTGCTGGACGAGTTCGGCGTCCTCAACAGCGAGGGCCTGCGCTACGACAACGAGTTTGTCCGGCACAAGGTGCTCGACGCGATCGGCGACCTGTATCTGCTCGGGCATCCGCTGATCGGCCAGTACACGGCGTACAAGTCGGGACACAGCCTCAACAACCAGCTGGCACGAGCGCTTCTGGCGCGGGCCGATGCCCACGAGGTCAAGACGTTCGCCGATGCGAAGACGGTGCCCACCGCCTTCCACGACTGGACGCTGAAACCCGCGTGACGCAGTCCGTGCCCGCGGACGCGAGGCGCCCTTGATCATCGTCCGGCTGTGCCTGTTCCTGGCGATCGGCGCGATCGTCATCGCCGGCTTGCTCTACCTCTTCACGCGCGACCGGCGATACCTGCGCTTCGTCGTGCTCGTCGCGAAATTCACCATCTGGCTGGGCGTGGGCATCGCCGCGTTCTTCGTCCTCGAGCGCCTCGTCATCATGGTCTGAGTTACGTCCGCAAAAGGCGTCCGTGGGGCCCGGGGATGACGTGAGTCTTGCGTTGCGCCTTTTGCGGCCGGCACTTCCGAGGAACGTCCGCAAAAGGCGTCCGTGGGGCCCGGGGATGACGTGAGGCTTGCGTCGCGCCTTTTGGGGCCGGCAAATCAACTGCTTAGTCAGTCGGCCGCCTTGGGGCGGCCCGGCGGCGGCCGCGATGAAAGGCCTACGCAACAACGAGCGTCGTGCTGCCGACTGCGCGCGGGTCGTCCCTCTCAGAGGTTTACGCAAAACCTCCCCAAAGAACGGTGGCTTCGGCGCGTCCTGCCCCGCCCGTTTCAGCCGCCGCGGCGCACCAGCCGCTCCACCGCCGCCTTGAGCGGCCCGGCCGGCAGCCGGTCCGCCAACGCCAGAAGCGCGGCGGAGTCAACCTTATTCCTTTGATTATTGACAACTTTCGGACTCGCGGGCGGCGGGGTTCCGACTTGCACGCGCACCCGTAATTCAGTAAAGTCGAACCCTTCCTGCCGAAGGCCGGCGAGGATGTCGGGCGAACGCTGGCGGACCACCGCGGCGACCGCGCCGGCGGGCACCGCCAGTGAAAGCGTCGGCGGCGACGCCTCCGCAACCCGCACTCGATCGGCCAGCGCCCGCGGCAACAGGCGGCGCACGGCGGACGTCAACCGCGTTTCCCGTGCCAACCGTTCGTACCACGCGGCGATCTGCGTGTCGGCGGAAAGGACCCGGGCGAGCGGCCTGGTGGGATTGGATTTCGCCATTCGGTAACGAACGCCCGGCAGGTATGCGGCAACTGAGCGCGGCAACTGAGCGCGGCAACTGAGCGCGGCAACTGAGCGGTCCCGGGCGGTGCGTGGGGTGGGAGGGTACACGATTTGAACATCATTCTGGTCGCAGGCGCCAACGCGCGAGCCCGCACGATCACGCTCGACTGGCGGCACTGGGCAGGGGGAGGCGCCGCGCTGTTCGTGGTCTTCCTGTTGTTCACGTTCGCATTCAATTTCGTCACGCTGAAGTGGGCGGCCGCCATGCAGCATCCGTGGCTGTCGGCCATCGTGCTCGCCGACCAGCGCGAGGAAGCGGCCCGCGTGCAGGAGCGGGTGCAGGGGCACCTCAATGCGATGGCCGTGCGGCTGGGCGAGCTGCAGGCGCAGATGCTGCGGCTCGACGGACTCGGCGAGCGGCTCGCCAAGACCGCGGGCTTGAAGCCGCAGGAGCTTCCGTCGTTCCAGCCCGGCAAGACGCCCGGTCGCGGCGGCGCGGAATCCTCGCTGCCATCGCGCAATCTGTCGGTGCGGGAGTTCGCGGAACTCGTCGACCAGCTCGCGCGGCAGATGGACAACCGCACCGACCAGCTCTCGGTCCTCGAGGCGCTGCTGGTGCACGATTCGGCCAACCGGAAGTTCCTGCCGACCCTCTATCCGATCGTCGACGGCTGGTTCTCGTCGAACTTCGGCTACCGGATCGACCCGTTCACCGGCCAGCAGTCGATGCACGAAGGCATCGACTTTCCGGCCGAATCCGGCACCCCGATCGTCGCCGCCGCGAGCGGCAAGGTCGTCGTCGCGGAGTGGCATCCCGCCTATGGTAATATGCTCGAAATCGACCACGGCAATGGTCTCGTGTCGCGGTACGCGCACACGTCCGCAATGAAGGTCAGGGAAGGCGACCTCGTCGTGCGCGGCCAGCGCGTCGCGACAGTCGGGTCCACCGGGCGGTCGACGGGCCCGCACCTGCACTTCGAGGTCCGGCTGAACGGCGTGCCGCAGAACCCCGCACGGTTCCTGCAGTCCCCCAATCTGCTGACCGCCGAGCTGATCACCAAGCCGAACTGACCCGAACTGACCCGAACCGAACCAAAATGAGCCAAACTGAGCCAAGCTGAGCCGGAAGCCGGCTGGCCGTGTTCCGGTGCGGGTCGAAGTGAGGGCGAACTTAAGGGGTGAGGCGGTCCTCACCCCTTGTTATTTGGCCCGTCCGACCGAACGTTCCCCCAACGCCCTCCGCCTGAAAATCCCCACGCGATGATCTCCAACATCCTCACCCGCATTTTCGGCAGCCGCAACGAGCGCCTGCTGAAGCAGTACGCGCAGGTCGTCCGCCAGGTCAACGCGCTCGAGCCGGCGATTGCCGCGCTCTCCGACGAGGCGCTGCGCAACAAGACCGGGGAATTGAAGGGGCGCGTCGCCAACGGCGAGGCGCTCGACGCGGTGATCCCGGAGGCGTTCGCCGTGGTCCGCGAGGCCGGCAAGCGCGTGCTGTCGATGCGCCACTTCGACGTGCAGCTGATCGGCGGCATGGCACTGCACAACGGCAAGATCGCCGAAATGCGCACGGGCGAGGGCAAGACGCTCGTCGCCACACTCCCCGCGTACCTCAACGCGCTGGCCGGCAAGGGTGTCCACATCGTCACGGTGAACGACTACCTCGCGCAGCGCGACGCCGACTGGATGGGGCGGATCTACAGGTTTCTCGGCCTGACCGTCGGCGTGAACCTGTCGCAGATGAGCCATACGGACAAGCAGGCGGCCTACGCGGCCGACATCACGTACGGCACCAACAACGAGTTCGGCTTCGATTACCTGCGCGACAACATGGTGTTCGCGACGTCCGAACGCGTGCAGCGCGGCCTCAACTATGCGATCGTCGACGAAGTCGACTCGATCCTGATCGACGAGGCGCGCACCCCCCTCATCATCTCGGGGCAGGCCGACGACAACGTCGACATGTACTACCGCCTGAACGAGCTCGCGCCCAAGTTGAAGCGCCAGGCCGACGAGAAGGGCCCGGGCGACTACTGGGTCGACGAAAAGGCGCACCAGGTCCTCCTGTCCGAGGAAGGGCACGAGCACAGCGAGAACATCCTCGCGCAGGCGGGGCTGATCCCGCCGGGGTCGGGTCTCTACGACGCGCAGAACATCTCGCTGATGCACCACCTGTACGCGGCGCTGCGCGCGCAGTCGCTGTACCACCGCGACCAGCACTACGTCGTGCAGAACGGCGAAGTGATCATCGTCGACGAGTTCACCGGCCGCCTCATGTCGGGCCGCCGCTGGTCCGAGGGCCTGCACCAGGCAGTCGAGGCGAAGGAAGGCGTGCCGATCCAGCGCGAGAACCAGACGCTCGCGTCGATCACGTTCCAGAACTACTTCCGGATGTACGGCAAGCTGGCCGGCATGACCGGCACCGCCGACACCGAGGCGTTCGAATTCCAGCAGATCTATCACCTCGAGACGGTCGTCATCCCGACGCACCAGCCGATGGTGCGCAAGGACGCGAACGACCTCGTCTTCCGCACGTTCCAGGAGAAGGTCGACGCGATCATCGGCGACGTGAAGGACTGCCACGCGCGCGGCCAGCCCGTGCTCGTCGGCACGACGTCGATCGAGAACTCCGAGCTCCTGTCCCAGTACCTGACGAAGGAGAAGCTCCCGCACGAGGTGCTGAACGCCAAGCAGCACGCGCGCGAAGCGGAGATCGTCGCGATGGCGGGCAAGGAAAAGGCGATCACGATCGCCACGAACATGGCGGGCCGCGGCACCGACATCGTGCTGGGCGGCATGCTCGAGCCGCTGATCCTCAAGATCCGCGACGACGAGTCGATGCTCGCCTCCGAGAAGGATCGCGAGATCGCGCGGATGCGCAGCGAATGGCAGGTCCGGCACGACAACGTGAAGTCCGCCGGCGGCCTGCACATCATCGGCACCGAGCGGCACGAGTCGCGGCGCATCGACAACCAGTTGCGCGGCCGTTCGGGCCGCCAGGGCGACCCGGGGTCGTCCCGCTTCTACCTGTCGCTCGAGGATCCGCTGCTGCGCATCTTCGGCGGCGAGCGGCTCGGCGTCATCATGCAGAAGCTCAAGATGCCCGAGGGCGAGCCCATCGAGCATCCGATCGTCAACCGGTCGATCGCCAAGGCACAGAATCGCGTCGAGTCGCGCAACTTCGACATGCGCAAGCAGCTGCTCGAGTACGACGATGTCGCGAACGACCAGCGTCGCGTCATCTACCAGCAGCGCAACGAATTGCTCGAGGGCGAGGACGTCGCCGACACGATCCGCAACATGATCCGCGGGCAGGTCGAGGAGACGGTCAAGGCGCACGTGCCCCCCGAGTCGGTCGAGGAGCAGTGGGACGTTTCCGGTCTCGAAACGACGCTCGCCGGCGAATACCAGATCACGGCGCCGATCGCCGACTGGGTGAAGCACGACGCCGACCTCACCGACGAGACCATCCGCGAGCGCGTGGCGGACTTGGCCACCAAGGCGTGGGCCGACCGCGAGCAGCAGGTGGGCACCGAGTTGATGCGGCAATTCGAGCGCAGCCTCATGCTGCAGACGCTCGACCATCACTGGCGCGAGCACCTGGCTTCGCTCGACCACCTCCGGCAGGGCATCCACCTGCGCGGCTACGCGCAGAAGAACCCCAAGCAGGAGTACAAGCGCGAAGCGTTCGAACTCTTCTCCGACATGCTCGACCGCATCAAGCAGGACGTCGTCAAGGTCGTGCTGACGGTCACCGTGCGCAGCGAAGAGGACGTGCAGGCGGTCGAGGAGGCCGACACCGTCTCCAACGTGCAGTACCAGCACGCCGGCTACGACGAGGCGCTCGCCGCGCCGCCCGACGGGGATGTCGCCGTCGCGACGGCCCCGCCCTTCACGCGCGCCGGCGACAAGGTGGGCCGCAACGATCCGTGCCCCTGCGGCAGCGGGAAGAAGTACAAGCACTGCCACGGGAAAATTTGACCGATGCAAAAGGCGTCCGGACGGCACCGTCTGAAGTGTAGTCGGCGTTGCACCTTTTGCATGGGATCCGTCCGATCCAAAAGGCGTCCGTGGGTTCGGGGGTTCGTGAGGTCGGCGTTGCGCCTTTTGAATCGGGAAACGGCATAGTCAGACGGGTGCCTTGGGGCGGCCCGGCGGCGCCCGTGATCAACGGCCACGCAAGAACGAGCGTTTTGCGGGCGCCTTTCTTCTAGGAGCGGTCGTGCCGGTCGGATATTTGCCTCCCACGCAGGAATCGCTGCTGCCCGTCGCCGGTGTGAAGCTCGGTGCTGCGGCGGGCCGCATCAAGAACTGGGACCGCAACGACGTGCTGCTCGTCGTGTGCGACCCGGGGACCGTGGCGGCGGGCGTGTTCACGCAGAACCGCTTCTGCGCGGCGCCGGTCATCGTCTGCCGCGAGCACCTCGCGCGCCAGCATGCGCGCCACGCCGAATTCCGTGCGCTCGTCGTCAACGCGGGCAACGCCAATGCGGGGACCGGCGACCCGGGCCTCGCGGATGCCCAGGCCGAGTGCGTGGCGGTCGCGCGTCTCCTCGACTGCGCGCCGGAAGACGTGCTGCCGTATTCGACCGGCGTGATCATGGAACCGCTGCCCGTCGCGAAGATCGTCGACGCGCTGCCCGCGGCGCAGGCGGCGCTGCGCGACGACGGCTGGTTCGCCGCGGCGAACGCGATCATGACGACCGACACGGTGCCCAAGGGCGCGTCGCGCCGGGTGACGGTCGACGGCGTCGCGGTGACGGTCACCGGCATCGCCAAGGGCGCCGGCATGATCCACCCGAACATGGCGACGATGCTGTCGTTCATGGCCACCGACGCGCCGATCTCGTCGCCGGTGCTCGCGCAACTCGTGCGCGAGGTCGCCGACGTGTCGTTCAATGGCGCGACGATCGACGGCGACACGTCGACCAACGACAGCTTCGTGCTCGCGGCCACCGGCCGCGCGGCGATCGCCCCGATCGTTGCGCTCGACGACGTCCGGCTCGTGCCGATCCGGCGCGCCATCGAGGACTGCGCGGTCGAGCTGGCGCAGGCGATCGTGCGCGACGGCGAAGGCGCCACCAAGTTCATCGCGATCCGCGTCGAGGGCGGCCGCACGGTCGACGAGTGCAAGCGCGTCGCGTTCGGCATCGCGCATTCGCCGCTCGTGAAGACGGCGTTCTTCGCGTCCGACCCGAACCTGGGCCGCATCGTCTGCGCGATCGGCAACACCGCGGCGCCCGACACCGACCCATCGCACGTGTCGTTCTGGCTCGACGACGTGCTCGTCGTCGACCATGGTGGCCGCTCGGCCGCGTACCGCGAGGAAGACGGCCAGCGCGTGATGAAGCAGGACGAGATCAACGTCCGGGTCGACCTCGGTCGCGGCAAGGCGGCCGCCACCGTCTGGACGTGCGATTTCTCGCACGACTACGTGTCGATCAACGCCGACTACCGGTCCTAGGGTCGCCAGCGGTCCCCAGGGGTAGGATTCGAATTTCGCCCGCTCGAACCCTTCGGTCGCCCGAGGAGCGGATACGAAGCTCGCCCACTCGATCGCTTGCGCGGCGCCGCAGGTTCGGCGAAATTCGAGTCTGCCCCCGGGTTCGAAGCGCAACAGTCACGGCACCTCGCCACGCCACCATGCCATCACCCAAATCCGACCTCGCCACCCTGATCCATCGCGCCGAAGCCGTCCTCGCGCGCGTCGAAGCGATGCTGCCGCCGCCGCAGCCCGACCCCGACTGGGCGAAGGTCACGGCGGCGCGCTGGCGCAAGCGCGGCGGCCGCGGGTTCCTGCAGGCGGTCGCCCATCCGCACTCGATCCGCCTCGACGAACTCGTCGCGATCGACGACCAGAAGCAGGCGATCGACCGCAACACGCGGCAGTTCGTCGCGGGCCTGCCCGCCAACAACGTGCTGCTGACCGGATCGCGCGGCACGGGCAAGTCGTCGCTCGTGAAGGCGATGCTCGCGAAGTACGCACCGAAGGGCCTCCGGCTCATCGAGGTCGACAAGGCGGACCTGGTCGACCTGCCCGACATCGCCGAGCGGGTCGAGGGATTGCCGCAGCACTTCGTCGTGTTCTGCGACGACCTGACGTTCGACGCGGGCGACCCGGGCTACAAGGCGCTGAAGGTGATGCTCGACGGTTCGATCGCCGGCGCCGGCAACGTCGTCATCTACGCGACGTCGAATCGCCGGCACCTGCTGCCCGAGTACTTCAGCGAGAACCTCGAGACGAAGCACGTCGGCGGCGAAGTGCATCCCGGCGAATCGGTCGAGGAGAAGATCTCGCTGTCGGAGCGCTTCGGCCTGTGGATCTCGTTCTATCCGTTCGCGCAGGACGACTATCTCGCGGCGGTCGAGCGCTGGCTCGCGCATTTCGGCGTCAGGCCCGCGGGCAACGCGCGCGACGGCGAGGCGCGCACGCGCGAGGCGCTGAACTGGGCGCTGCAGCGCGGCTCGCGCAGCGGGCGCGTCGCGTGGCAGTTCGCGAAGAACCTGGCCGGGGCGCAGGCGCTTAAAGTCGCGGCGTCCGTGAGCGGCGACCTCGTCCGCGTCGCGGCGGCCGTCCTGCTTCGTCCCGACGGGCAGGTGCTGCTGGCGCAGCGCCCCGAAGGCAAGGCGTACGCGGGCTACTGGGAATTTCCCGGCGGCAAGCTCGAGGCGGGCGAGACGGCGCGCGACGCGCTCGTGCGCGAGTTGCACGAGGAGCTCGGCATCACCGTGCGCCGCGCGTCGCCGTGGCTCGTGCAGGAGTTCGTGTATCCGCACGCGCACGTCGAGCTGCACTTCTTTCGCGTCTACGCGTGGGACGGCGAACTGCACGGCCACGACGGGCAGGCGTTCGCGTGGCAGACGCCCGGCCGGTACGACCTGGCACCGCTGCTGCCCGCCAATACCCGCATCCTGGGCGCGCTCGAATTGCCCGCCGTCTACGGCATCACGTGCGCGGAAGATGTCGGCGAGGACGCATTCCTGGCGTCGTCCGAGCGCGCGCTCGCCGCGGGCCTCGCGACTCCTGCAGTTGCGCGACAAGGGGTGGCCCCGCGCGCGACGGCTGGCCTTCGCGCGGCGACTGGTGCCGCTCGCGCATGAGCATGGCGCGCGCGTGCTGTGGAATGGCAGCGCCGACGAGGCGCGTGCCTCCGGTTGCGATGGCGTCCACTGGACCGCGGCGACGCTCGCGGCGGCAAGCGCGCGACCGGACGGCCTGATGGTCGCGGCGTCATGCCATACGCGCGACGACATCGCACATGCCGGACGGCTCGGGCTCGACTTCGCGGTGCTGGGGCCCGTCGCGGCCACGCCGACGCATCCGGACGCGCTCCCGATCGGGTGGGACGGCTTCGCGGCGCTGGTCGACGGGACGCGCCTGCCGGTCTACGCGCTGGGCGGCCTGGTTGCGGAGGATCTCGACCGCGCCGTCGCCGCGGGTGCGCAGGGCGTCGCGCTGCGGCGAGGCGCCTGGCCCGCCTGACGCGCATCGCCCGCTTCCGGTCTCGTGCCGCGTCGCGTGCGCCCGTTGTCCTCCGGCCCGGTGGCGCGCGCGGCAGCGTGCCCCTGCGCAGCGCGGGACTCCTGCGGCGAATTCCTACAGCCGAATCCGGTGCCGACCACGTTGTACTCGCGGGTTTCGCACGCCAGCATGCGGGCAACGACGTGCGCGCTGCGGTTGCGCGGGCGACCCTGGCGATGCGCGACGACCCCCGATCCCCCACCTCCACGCAGCAACGCGTCGCGGTCGACCCGCGAGCGATGTGGGCGCTCGCGCGCGACGCGGTGGCGTCGTGGATCGACGATTTCGCGCCCAGCATGGGCGCCGCCATTTCCTACTACACGGTGTTCTCGATCGCGCCCCTCCTGCTGATCGTCCTCGCGATAGCGGGCGCCGTGCTCGGCCCCGATGCCGCGTCCGGGCACCTCCACGCGCAGCTGCGGGGCATGATCGGCGACGAGGGGGCGACGGCCATCCAGGGCATGGTGAAAAGCGCGAGCATCCCGGCCCGCGGCATCGTCGCGTCGATCGCGGGCGCGCTCGCGCTGGGGTTCGGCGCGACGACGGCATTCGCCGAACTGCAATCCGCGCTCGACCGCATCTGGCGCACGCCGGCGGCGGCGCACCCGACGGGCGTGTGGAGCCTCGTGCGCAATCGCCTGCTGTCGTTCGGGCTGATTCTAACCATCGCGTTCATGCTGCTGGTCTCGCTCGTGATCAGCGCTGCCCTGTCCGCGCTCGGCACCTGGTGGGCGCCGTTCTTCGGCTCGTGGGAGGCCCTGCTGCAGATTGCGAACGCGCTCGTGAGCTTCGCCATCGTCACGATCCTGTTCGCGGCGATCTACAAGTGGCTGCCACGCGCCGCGATCGGCTGGCACGACGTCTGGATCGGCGCGGCCGTCACGTCGCTGCTGTTCACGCTCGGCAAGTTCGCAATCGGCCTATACATCGGCAGGAGCGGCGTCGTCTCGGGCTTCGGCGCCGCGGGATCCGTGGTCTTGCTGCTGCTGTGGGTGTATTACTCGGCGCAGATTTTTCTGCTTGGCGCCGAGTTCACGTGGGTCTACGCGTACCGATACGGTTCGCGAGCGGCGCGTGCACCGGCGGCCCCGGTGACCGCGGCTACCGATCCAGGGACCGCCGGCGACCACCACAGGACTGCGATGCCGCCGGAGGCGCTACGTGGCATGGCTTTCTCGCCGACCAGGGCAATCCCGAGTGGAGTGCCGAGCGCCGGGCGACGCGAAGGCATCCCGTCCGCGTCGCGCGCCACGTTCCGCGGGCACTGGTTTGCGCTGATCGCCGCGGCCGGTGTGGTCGGCGTCGTGCTGGGCCGCGCGAAGAGAGTTGGCCGCGCCTGACCCGGGCCGCGCAGGTCAGTTTTCGCGGGGAGGCGTCGCGTCGCCTTCCGGGGTGGAATCGTCTTCGTCGGGCGGGGCCACGGCCACCCGGTACTTCTCGCTCGCCCACGCGCCGAGATCGATCAATTTGCACCGCTCGGTGCAGAAGGGGCGCCAGCGCGATGCCGGTGACCACTCCACCTTGGCGCCGCATTGCGGACATGCGACGAACTTCGTTTCGGCCATCGTGACTCCGAGGCGTCGAAAGAACGCCATGCTGCCACGAATCGCGAGCACCCGGCACGCCGCACTGCGGCGTCCTGCCGCAGCGCACAGCGCATGGCCCGGTGCGGCGTCATCGGCATACGGGCACGCAGGGGCGAGGCCCGAGGACGCGACGCTCTTGACCTTGCGCAATTCTCGCCGATGGCACCGCGACTACCATGAATCGACGGCGCAGGACGAGCACGGCCCGAGACCCGGGCGGTTCGCTCGGTCGTTCCGTTTCCGTTGCATTCCTGCTGCGCCGGTGTGTGGAGCACGACCCGATTCCGGCCGGACGTTTCCGCATCGAGTGCAACGGCAATGACGAGATCGGGCAACGTTAGTCTTCCTTGGCTCGAGCGCGATGTGCACGGCAACGGATTTTGGAGGCCGATCCGGCGGCCCGGCGGAGTACCTGGATGAGCCCGGAAGACTTGCGCGCAGGCCGTCGCAGCGGGCGTCGGAAGCGCGGCGACTACGTGTTACGCCGATTATCGGTGCGCCGCGCGGAAACGGTAACCCAGCCTTCCGCCTGGAAATTCCAGGCCAAGGGATCGCCGCCATGTCCGGCGTGACCCTCCGGAACGTCGCCAAGCAGTTCGGCGCGGTCAAGGTCGTCGACGACCTGTCCATCGAGATCCAGGACAAGGAATTCGCCGTGCTCGTCGGCCCGTCGGGTTGCGGCAAGACCACGGCGCTGCGCATGATCGCCGGCCTCGAGACCGTCAGCGCCGGCGAGATCTACATCGGCGACACGCTGGTCAACGACCATGGCGCCCAAGGATCGCGACATCGCCATGGTGTTCCAGAGCTACGCGCTCTACCCGCACATGAACGTCCGCGACAACATGGGCTTCGGGCTGCGGATCCGGAAGCTGCCCAGAGCCGGAGATCGACGCGCGGGTGGAGGAGGCTGCCGACATCCTGGGGATCAACGACCTGCTGGACCGCAAGCCCAAGGAGCTGTCCGGCGGCCAGCGGCAGCGCGTGGCGGTGGGGCGGGCCATCGTGCGCAAGCCGAAGCTGTTCCTGTTCGACGAGCCGCTGTCCAACCTCGACGCCAAGCTGCGCGTGGCGATGCGCGCCGAGATCAGCAAGCTCCATCGCGCCTTGGGCGCCACCATCATCTACGTCACGCACGACCAGGTCGAGGCGATGACGATGGCCGACCGGATCTTCATCATGAACAAGGGCGTCGTGCAGCAGATCGGCGCGCCGATGGAGGTCTACGCGAAGCCCGCCAACCGCTTCGTCGCCGGCTTCATCGGCTCGCCGGCGATGAACTTCATCGACGCCACGCATCGTCGCGACGGACGGCGGCATCGTCATCGACGCCGGCGGTCTCGCGTCAGGGCGCCCGCATCGTTTCACGCAGCCGCTTGCGTCCGTACGCCGGCCGGCCGGTGGTGTTCGGTGTGCGGCCCGAGGACATCGCGCTGCACGATCCCGCGCTCGGCGCCGGCGGCGAGAACACGGTGACGGCGCGTGCCGACGTCGTGGAGACGCTGGGCTCGGAGATCTTCGCCCACCTGACCTGCGGCGCGCATTCGCATCGTCGCCCGGATGGACGTGCCGGAGAGCCCGTTTCGCGTCGGCGAAACGCTGCAGGTGAGTCTGAAGATGGCAAAGACGCACGTCTTCGATGCCGCGACGTCGCAGACCATCGTCTAGACGCGCGGCGACCCCGACCGAAAGGAACCAGGCGAATCAAACGCAGGTCAGGCGCGGGATACGGTGGCACGGTCTTCGGTTCCGACGTCAGGACAGTTGGCAGTCGACGCAGGTCTTCACAATGTGACGGAGGATTTATGAGAAGGATCATCACGAGTACGCTGGTTGCGCTGGCCTGCCTCGGCATCGCCGCGATTGCGGCGGCCCAGGCCCCGGTCAAGGAGATTCGCGTGCTGCTCGCGAACCATCCCTACGGCGAGCTGCTGAAGGCCGCCATTCCCGAGTTCGAAAGCGCCACCGGGATCAAGGTCAATGCCGAAAGCCTGCAGGAAAGCCAGCTCACCGCGAAGCTGACGACCGAGTTTGCCACCAATTCGTCCTCGGTCGACGTGTTCATGACCCGTCCGCTGCAGGAAGGCAAGATGTTCTACAAGAACGGCTGGTACGAGCCGCTCGCCGGCTACGACTTCTCCGACTATCCGAAGAACGTCATGAGCGTGGCGACGTTCGGCACGCGGACCTACATCGTCCCGCTGGTGACCGAATGGCAGGTGCTCTATTACCGGAAGGACCTGCTCGCCGGTGCCGGCCTCAAGGTGCCCGCCAACTTCGACGACCTCGAAGCCGTCGCGAAGAAGCTCAATTCCGACGAGCATCGCGGGCTTCGCCTCGCGCGGCAAGGGCGCCGCCGCCGTGACCCAGCTGTCGAGCTACGTCTACAACTACGGCGGGCTGTATCTCGACAAGGGCGTCGCCGTCTTCGATTCCAAGCCGGCCGTCGACGCCATCCGCTTCTACGGCAAGATGCTCGGCAACTACGGGCCGAAGGGCGTCACGTCGATGTCCTGGGAAAACATCATGCCGCTGTTCCAGGCCGGAAAGGTCGCCATGTGGACGGATGCCTCGGTGTTCTACGGTCAGATCGTCGATCCGGCCAAGACGCAGCTCGCCGCGGACAAGGTCGGCATCGCGAACTTCCCGGCGGGCCCGAAGGCGAATTCGCCGTTCATCGTGACGTCGTGGGGCATGGCCGTCGCCAAGCAGTCGAAGAAGAAGGACCTGGCGATGAAATTCCTCGACTGGGCGACGAGCAAGGAGCTGGCGGCCAAGGGCATGCTGGCGAACATCACCATGGCGCGCTCGTCGGTCTGGGAAGACAAGGCGGTCCTGGCCAAGGTGAATCCCGGCCTGGTCGAAACGCGCGCCTTCGCCGCCAAGAACGGCTATCCGCTGGATCGGCCGTACATGAGCGCGGTCGGCGAAGCACGTGACCTGATCGGCGAGCTGGTCATCGAATCGATCAATACCAAGGGTGCGTCGCCGAATCTCGAGAAGATGGCGAAGGAGAAGGTGGAGAAGGTCAACGAGCTGCTGCAGGACACGGGCGAGTACGGGAAGTGAATGGCAAGTGAGCGCAAGGCGCGAGTCCCGCGGCCGGCAACGGCGGCTGGCGCGCGCCTCGCGCGCACGCGGCGGGGTCGGACATGAGCGCGACAGGCTTTGCGGAACGGAACCTGCAGATCCTGTTTCCGCTGCCGGCGGTCGTCTTCGTCGCGATGCTGATGGTCTTTCCGGTGCTCTACACGTCGTATCTCAGCTTCACCAACTGGAACCTCACCTCGGGCATGCCGGCGACCTTCGTCGGCTGGAAGAGCTACGAGCGGGTGCTGACGGAGCCGCGCTTCCTGAGCGCGCTGGCAAGGACGTTTTCGTTCACGTTCTTCGCGGTGGCGATCGAGGGCTTCCTCGGGGTCGCCGCCGCCCTCGTCCTCAACCGTGCCTTCGTCGGCAGGAGCCTGGCCAAGCTGCTGCTCCTGCTGCCGCTGGTGTCCACGCCGGTGGCGATCGGGATCGTGTTCAACCTCTTCTACGATCCGACCATCGGCCTCGCCAACTTCGTGCTGCGCGCGTTCGGGCTGCCGCCGGGCCTGTGGGTGTCGAGCGCCCAATCGGTCATCCCGTCGCTGATCCTGGTCGACGTGTGGCAGTGGACGCCGATGATCACGCTGATCGTCTTGGCCGGCCTCGCCGGCCTGCCCGAGGAACCGGTCGAGGCGGCCCGCATCGACGGCGCGAGCGAGTGGCAGATCATCCGCTGGGTCACGATTCCGATGGTCATGCCGGTCATCCTCACCGCGCTGATCCTGCGGCTGATCGACGCGCTGAAGACGTTCGACATCATCTTCGCCATGACGGGAGGCGGTCCCGGCTACGCATCGGAAACGCTCAACATCATGGGCTTCAAGTACAGCTTCGAGTATTTCCGCATGGGACAGTCCGCGGTCATCCTCGTCGTGCTGTTCCTCGTCGTCTTCGGCTGCAGCCTCGGCATCATGAAGCTGCGCGCGGCGTCCGAGGCTTGAGGCCGCGTGTGGCGCGCGCCTTCGACCCGATGCGGCGGACCGGGAGTCCTCGATGAACAGGAAGATCCTGTCGAGCGTCGTCTTCTATGTCGTCGTCGCCACGATGGCGCTGGTCGTGTTGTTCCCGTTCCTGTGGATGCTGTCGTCGTCGTTCAAGACGCAGGTCGACATCATCGCCTGGCCGCCGAAGTTCCTCTTCAGCCCGACGCTGCAGAACTACCAGAAGGTCTTCGGGGAGCAGGACTTCCTGAAGTACTTCCTGAACTCGACGATCGTCGGCACCTCCGCCGTCGGCCTGTCGCTGATCCTCGGCCTGCCCGCGGCGTATTCGATCGCGCGGTTCGCGCAGCGGAAGCTCGCCGTGTTCATCCTGCTGGCGCGCCTGATGCCGGGCATCTCGTTCCTGATGCCGTGGTACATCGTCTTTTCGCGACTGGACCTGATGGACAGCTATACGGCGCTGATCCTGAGCCACACGCTGATCGCGCTGCCCATCGTCATCTGGATCATGTCGAGCTACTTCGCCACCATTCCGCGCGAGATGGAGGAGTCCGCCATGGTGGACGGCGCGACCCGTCAGTACGCGTTCTGGAAGATCATCCTTCCGCTGTCGGGGCCGGGCATCATCACCGCGACCACGCTGTCCTTCATCTTCTCGTGGAACAACTTCATGTTCTCCCAGGTGCTCAGCATGGAGAAGACGAAGACGCTGCCCATCGCCGTCTACAACTTTCTCTCGTACGCCGAAGTGGACTGGGGCGGCGTGATGGCGGCGGCCGTGGCGATCATGGCCCCGGCCATCGTCCTGACGATGATCTTCCAGAAGTACGTGGTGAAGGGCCTGACGATGGGTGCGGTCAAGGGGTGAGCTTGGGCAGACGCGACTTCCCGTCCGTGCCGAAGACTCCGGCAGGCGGCGCAGCGGAGGTCGATAGCCGTTGGAAAATGGCGCGAAGCGCAATCCCGGGATGACCGGGCAAGATCCGGCTCAGAGATTGCAGAACATCAGCTCGAACTCGACGTCGCCCTCGTAGACCGCGCCGCGGTCCATGCCCGATACGCCGATGAAGCGGATGTTGAGCGCGTACTTGTTCGCGCTGATCTCCGGCACGCAGGAGAGGTTCTTCGCGACGGTCAGGCGCAGCAGCTGCGCGACCTTCGTGGTCGTGAGCATCAGCTGGAACACGCCGCGGTAGGCGGTGTGGCGGCTCGCGCGGCCGTTGTCGCGCAGCAGCTTGAGGATGATCGCGGAGCCGGCGCGGATCGGCGCGAACGGCTCGATCCAGGCCTTGAGGTCGTTGCGCCGCGCGCCCGGGTCCTGGTGCAGCCACCAGTGATAGGCGGGGAGGTCGAACTCGCAAACGCCGCCGGGCAGCGCGGTACGCTGCTTGATCGCCATCAACCACTCGTTCTCGCGCAGATGCGCGCCGATCTTGCCCGCCTGCGCGAGGAGCTGTCCGCTGACGCCGTCGACCTGTTCGAGGAGTTCGTCGAGCGCGCGATGGTCGATCTGCGGATTCTGGCGCAACGGCGAGAGCATCTGCTTCTGGCGCTCGAGTTCCTGCAGCAGATCCGTCTTGAGGTCGGCGCGCGCAGCGACGTCGGTGATCTCGAACAGAGCCAGCAGCGCGCCGTGATGGTCCTGCGCGGCGTCCTGCGCGGCGAAGTACCCGGCGCGCGCGAACAGGTCCTCGAGCCGCATCAGGGTACGGACGCGTTCGTTCAGCGGATGTTCGTAGCGGATCAAGGCGTGGCCTGGTCGTCGCGCGGTTGCGCGCCATTCTGCGGGGAAGCGCCCTGCGGTTCAAGCGCTGCCTGCGCCGTGGCCAGTGCGCGGTACTGCGCGTCGAGCCGCGCGACCTGCGGCGCGAGCGCGGCAAGCGGTCCGCTGTTGTCGATCACGTCGTCCGCACGCGAGAGCCGTTGCGCGCGCGGCAGCTGGGTCGCCATGATCGCACGCACCTGGTCGGCGGGGAGGCCGCTGCGCGCCGCCACGCGCTCGAGCTGCGTTGCCTCCGGGCAGTCGACGACGAGGACTCGCCGGACGCGCCCCAGCAGGTTGCCGCGCTCGAGCAGCAACGGGACGGACAGGATGCCGTAGGGCGCGCGCCAGGCGCGGATCTCGTCGTCCAGGCGCGCCGCGATCAGCGGGTGCAGGAGTCGCTCGAGCCGCGTGCGGGCGGCCTCGTCGGCGAAGACCGTCTGCCGGAGCCAGGCGCGGTCGAGGCCGCCGTCGGCCGCGCGGGCACGCGGTCCGAACGCCGCGATCACCGCGCGATGCCCGTCGGCGCCCGTCGCGGTGACGGCGTGCGCCGCATCGTCGGCATCCGCGATGGGCACGCCCAGCGCGGCGAACGCACGGGTGACTTCGGACTTGCCGCTGCCGATGCCGCCGGTGAGGCCCACGACCCAGGACATCGTCAGTTCGGGAAATACACCCTGGCGAGCGGCGGTCCCCAGAAGAGCGCGACCATGCCGGCGATCGCGAGGTAGGGGCCGAACGCGAGCGGCACGTTGTGATCGCGCCCCTTCATCACCACCAGGCTGATGCCGATCAACGCGCCTACGACCGACGAGCCCAGCACGATCAGCGGCAGCATCTTCCAGCCGAGCCATGCGCCGAGCGCCCCCAGCAGCTTGAAGTCGCCATGGCCCATCCCTTCCTTGCCGCGGATCAGCTTGAACAGCCAGTAGATCGACCACAGCGTGAGGTACCCGGCGATCGCGCCGGCAACCGCTTCCCCCAGCGGCACGAAGAGGCCGTAGAGATTCGCGAGGAGCCCGCCCCACAGCAGTGGCAGCGTCAGGTCGTCGGGCAGGAGCTGGGTGTCGAAGTCGATGAACGTCAGCGCCAGCAGCGTCCACAGGAAGCCGCAGGCGGCGAGTCCCTGCCAGGTCGGACCGAACTTCCAGATCGCACCGGCGGCAACGACGCCGCCCAGGATCTCCACCAGCGGATACCGCGCGGAGATCGGCGCCGCGCACGCCTTGCACTTGCCGCGCAGCGCGAGCCAGGACACGACCGGGATGTTCTCGGCCATCGTGATCGCGTGGCCGCAGGCGGGGCAGGCGGAGCGCGGGAGCACCAGGTCGTAGCGAGGGAGCGCCGCCGGCGTCTCGCCGCGCAGATCCGCGCACTGTTCGGCCCAGCCGCGCTCCATCATCTTCGGCAGGCGGTGGATGACGACGTTGAGGAAGCTGCCGATGCACAGGCCGACGACGGCGGCCGTGATCGTCGCCGTCACCGGGTCGAGCAGGAATTGCGGCATCAGCGGGACATCGAGCGTACGGGCCCGCGTTCAGACGACGGCGCCGAGCTTGAAGATCGGCAGGTACATCGCGACGACGAGGCCGCCGATCACGATGCCGAGGAACACGATGATGAGCGGCTCGAGCAGGCTCGACAGCGCGGCCACCGCGTCGTCGACCTCGCGCTCGAAGTAATCGGCGATCTTGCCCAGCATGTTGTCGAGCGACCCCGATTCCTCGCCGATCTGGATCATCTGCAGCACCATCGTCGGGAAGAGACCGGTGTTGGCCATCGAATTGGTGAGGCTCGTGCCCGTGCTGACCTCGGTCTGGATCTTCTTCGTGGCGGCCGCGTACACGGCGTTGCCCGATGCGCCGCCGACGGCGTCGAGCGACTCGACGAGCGGCACGCCGGCCGCGAACATCGTCTGCAGCGTCCGGGTCCAGCGCGCGACGGTCGCCTTTTCCAGGATGCCGCCGATGATCGGGAACTTGAGCATCAGCCGGTCGAATCCGTAGCGGAACGCCGCCGAGCGCTTGAGCATGAGCCCGATCCCGACGATCGTGCCCATGATGATCAGGAACACGAGCCACCACCAGGACACCACCCATTCCGAAATCGCGATGACGATCAGCGTGGGCGTCGGCAGGTCGGCGCCGAAATTCGCGAACACCGACTTGAACGACGGGATCACGAAGACCATGATGATCCAGACCACGACGATCGCGACCACCATGACGGAGATCGGGTAGAAGAGCGCCGACTTGATCTTGGCCTTGATGGCGAGCATCTTCTCCTTGTAGGTCGCGAGCCGGTCGAGGATCGCGTCGATCGTGCCGGACGCCTCGCCCGCGGCGACCAGGTTGCAGTACAGCGTGTCGAACTGGTTCGGATGCTCGCGGAACGCCTGCGCCATCGACGAACCCGCCTCGATCTTGTTCTTGATGTCCATCATGAGCCGCGAGAAGCGCGCGTTGCTGTGCCCGCGCGCGACGATCTCGAACGACTGCAGCAGCGGCACGCCGGCCTTCAGCATCGTCGCCAGCTGGCGCGTGAAGAACGTGATGTCCTTCTCCGTGACCTTGCTGCCGCCGCGGAACGACTGCCGCTTGATCTTCTTGAGGCGAATGCCCTGCCGCCGCAGGTTGGTCGTGACGACGGTTTCCGACGCGGCCCTCGACTCCCCGCGGACTTGCCGGTTGTTGCGGTCCACGCCTTCCCAGATGAAGGTGTATTCCTTGACGTCGCGACGCTGGGCGGTGGTAGCTGCAGTGGCCATGGTTCGGATTCCTCGTGCGACGTGGACAACGTCACTCGTTGGTGATCGCCTCGATTTCCTCGAGGGAGGTGATGCCCGCGCGGACCTTGCGCAACCCCGACTTGCGCAGGTCGCTCACGCCTTCCTTGATGGCCTGTTCCGCGATCTGGATCGCGTTGCCGTTCTGCATGATCACCTGGCGCATCTCGTCGCTGATCGGCATCACCTGGTAGATGCCGACGCGGCCCTTGTAGCCGGTGCCCTTGCACTTGTCGCAACCGATCGGGCCGTACGGCTGCCACGTGCCGTCCAGGTCCTCCTCGGCGAACCCCGCGCGCAGCAGCGCCTCGGGCGGGATGTCCTTCGGCTGCTTGCACTGGCTGCACAGGCGCCGGCCCAGGCGTTGCGCCGTGATGAGGATCACCGACGACGCGATGTTGAACGGCGCCACGCCCATGTTGAGCAGGCGCTGCAGCGTCGTCGGCGCGTCGTTCGTGTGCAGCGTCGAGAGCACGAGGTGGCCCGTCTGCGCCGCCTTGATCGCGATGTCGGCGGTCTCGAGATCGCGGATTTCGCCGACCATGATGATGTCCGGGTCCTGCCGCAGGAACGCCTTCAGCGCGGCGGCGAACGTGAGCCCCGCCTTGTCGTTCACGTTGACCTGGTTCACGCCGGCCAGCTGGATTTCCGCGGGGTCCTCGGCGGTCGAGATGTTGACGCCCGGCTGGTTCAGGATGTTGAGGCACGTGTACAGCGACACGGTCTTGCCGCTGCCGGTCGGCCCGGTCACGAGGATCATGCCGTACGGCCGCGCGATCGCGGTCATCATGGCCGCCTGCTGGTCGGCCTCGTACCCCAACGCCTCGATGCCGAGCTTCACCCCGGCGGAGTCGAGGATCCGCATCACGATCTTCTCGCCGTAGAGCGTGGGCAGCGTCGACACGCGGAAGTCGATCGTCTTGTTCTTCGACAGCACGAGCTTCATCCGCCCGTCCTGCGGCACGCGCTTTTCCGAGATGTCGAGCCGCGAGATCACCTTGATCCGCGACGCGACCTTGTCCTTGATCGCGAGCGGCGGCTGCGCGATCTCCATGAGAATGCCGTCGACGCGGTACCGGATGCGGAAGTACTTCTCGTAGGGCTCGAAGTGGACGTCGGAGGCGCCGAGCGCGATCGCGTCGGTCAGGAGCTTCTGGATGTACTTGACGACCGGCGCGTCCTCGACGTCGGACTCGTCCTCGATCGACAACGCCTGCGGCGAACCGTCCTCGAGCCCGACCTCCATGTCCTCGAGGTTGGACATGTCCTTCAGCGTCTGGCTGGTGCTCTCGAGCACCTTGGCGATCGCCGCGCCGAGCTTGTCGTCCTCGACGACGATGGGCTCGGGCACGAGGTTGGTCTTGAACCTGACCTCCTCCAGCGCCTGCAGGTTGGCGGGGTCGGAGATCGCGACGTAGAGCTTGTTGCTGCGCTTGTACAGCGGCAGCACGCGGCGCGCGTGGGCGATCTTCGCGTCGACCAGTTCCTTCTGGATCTGGTCCAAGTCGAACGCGGCGAGGTCGAGCAGCGGCGTCCCGAATGCGCGCGACGCGAACACCGCCAGTTGCAGCGCGGTCATCCGCTTGCCGATCAGGACCTGCTCGACGAACGAGACGCCGGACGCCTGCGCCTGCGCCTGCAGCGCGTCCGCCTCGTACTCCGACATGAGCCCGTTCTGGGCGAGCGCCCGCGCTAGACCGCTGATGTTGCGGGTGGCGGCGTGCGTAGCCATGTCGGGTTTGGGCGTGGGTCCGTGAGGGTCGGTTGCAGTGTTTTCAGCAAGCAAATCCCATGCCTTCTGACCGGGGCATGAAGCTTGCTATTCCATAGGCATAAAACTTAGCTGGTCGATGATGCCCGCTCGACTGGTGTTTGTAAAGGCGGCGTCCCTCGCCCCACGGGCGGCAGCAGCTTCACCACCTTCACGGCGCGGTCCTGCGTTTGCAGCACCTCGATCAGCTGGCCCTCGAGCCGGAACGACAGTCCGGCGTCCGGAATGTCGCCCAAATGCTCGACGATGAGCCCGTTGAGCGTTTTCGGCCCATCCAGCGCAAATTGCGTGCCCAGCCGGCGGTTGAGCGTCCGCAGCATGGCCATGCCCGACACGACGACGCTGCCGTCCGGCTCGCGCCGGTAGATTTCGGCACCCCCCGGGGCCTGCGTCGTGAACTCCCCGATGATTTCCTCGACGATGTCCTCGATCGTGACCAGCCCCTGCAGTTCGCCGTATTCGTCGACGACGAGGCCCAACCGCTGCCGGTCGTTCTGGAACTGGGTGAGCTGGGTCAGCAAGGGCGTACCGGCCGGAATGAAATAGGGCGGGCGCAGCAGCGGGCGCAGGCGGTCCGCGACGACCTCGCCGGACGACAGCTGCAGGTTGACGACCGATTTCAGCGGCAGCACGCCCACCAGGTTGTCGAGCGACTCCTCGTAGACGGGTACCCGCGAGTGATAGGACGTGGCGAGCTGCTGCCGCAGCAGCGCGGGCTTCTCGGCCAGGTCGAGCGCGTGGATGCGGTTGCGCGGCGTCATCACGTCGTCCACGGTGATCGCCTCGAGGTCCATCAGGTTGGCGAGCATCGTCCGGTGCTTCGCGCGGAAGTACTGGCTGCCTTCGAGCACCAGCGAGCGCAGTTCCTCCTGGGTGAGCAGCGTGCCGCCTTCCGGGGCGGGCTGCACGCGCAGCAGCACGAGCAGGCCCTTGACGAACAGGTTGACGAACCAGACGACGGGCGTCAGCGCGCGCAGCAGCGGCGACAGGATGTACGAGACGAGCGGGGCCACCTTGTCGGCGTGGGTCGCGCCGATGACCTTGGGCGTGATCTCGGAAAAGACCAGGATCAGGAACGTGACGACGACGGTGCTGGCGGCGAGCGCCAGTTCGCCTTCGCCCAGCAGGCGACCGGTGATGACGCCCGCGAGCGTCGCCGTGCCGGCATTGAGCAGGTTGTTGCCGAACAGGATGACGCCCAGCAGGCGGTCGGTCTCGGAGAGCAGCTTGATCGCGAGCTTGGCGCCCTGGTTGCCGTGCTGGGCGCGATGCTTCAGCCGGTACCGGTTGGCCGCCATCATCGCGGTCTCGGCGAGCGAGAAGAAGCCGGAGACGACGAGCAGCACCGCGAGCGCGATGGCGAGCGTGCCTAGCGGAAAGTCGTCCATGGGGATCGGCCGCCCTTAAGGCGACGGCGGAGCGTTCGCCGCGCTTGCCGGCGCTGCAAGTCGGCGCGGCGTGCTCATCGGCCGAGCAGGATCTCCGCCACGAACTTGCTGCCCAGGTACCCCAGCACCAGCAGTGCCGTCCCGGCCAGGATCCAGTAGAGCGCGCGGCGGCCGCGCCAGCCGAAGCGCCAGCGGCCGAACAGCAGCGTGCCGAACGTCAGCCAGCCGAGCACGGCGAACAGGTTCTTGTGCGTGAACGTGACCGGTTTGCCGAAGAGCTGCTCGGAGAACATGAGCCCGCTCACCAGCGTGAGCGTCAGCAGCACGAAGCCGGCGCCGACCAGCCGGAACAGGAATCGCTCCAGCGTGAGGAGCGGCACCGAGCCGTCGGTTTCGGGCAGCCCCAGGCCGCGATGCAGCCGCTTCTCGAGCCCGGTCAGCAGCAGCGCCTGCAGCGCCGCCACGACGAAGAGCGCGTAGGCGACCAGCGCGACCGCGATGTGCACCGTCGCGAGCGAATCGCCGGCGTAGGGGAAGCGGTGGGCGCTGCCGCCGCCCATCGGCGCCAGCGCACAGAGCGCCGCGACGGGGAGGATCACGTTGCCCACGGCCGGCAGCTTGGCCAGCACGCCGGAGAATCCCGCGACGAGCACCGTCAGCCACGCGACGAGCGAGAGCGCGTGCGAAAACGAAAGATCGAGGCCGTCGGGCTGCAGGACCGCCCGGCCGATGGTGACCGCGTGCAGGATGAGCGCCAGCGCCGTCAGCGTCGCGGCGGGCCACGCGCGGCCCGTCGCGGGACGGCTGCGCATCCACGCGGCAATGCCATAGAGCGCGGCGACGGCCAGGTACAGTAAAATCATCGATCCGATGGTGTTGACGGGCGCGGGAAACCGCCCCCGCGACGTCGTTCAGTGTACCCGATGCGCGCTGCGGAACCCTGCGGCGGCGCGACCGTTCCCGGAACGCCCATGCTCGAGAATCTCACGCAACGCCTGTCGCGCGTCGTCAAGAACCTGCGCGGCCAGGCGCGGCTGACCGACGAGAACATCCAGGAGGCGCTGCGCGAAGTGCGCCTCGCGCTGCTGGAGGCGGACGTCGCGCTGCCGGTGGTGCGCGAGTTCGTCGCCACCGTGAAGGAAAAGGCCGTCGGCGCCGAAGTCGTGGGCTCGCTGACGCCGGGCCAGGCGCTGATCGGCGTCGTCCACCGCGAACTGACCGCGTTGATGGGCGGCGCGGCCGTGCCGCTGTCGTTCGCCACGCAGCCGCCGGCCGTGATCCTGCTGGCCGGCCTGCAGGGCGCGGGCAAGACGACGACCGCCGCCAAGCTCGCGCGCCTGCTGCGCGAGGACCAGAAGAAGAAGGTGCTGCTCGTGTCCGCCGACGTGTACCGTCCCGCGGCGATCGAGCAGTTGCGCATCCTGGCGGGCGAGGTGGGCGTGGACTTCTTTCCGTCCGACGCGAGCCAGGATCCCCTCGCGATCGCGACCGCGGCGCTCGACTGGGCGCGCAAGCACTATCACGAGGTGCTGATCGTCGATACCGCGGGCCGGCTCGCGGTCGACGAGGCGATGATGCGCGAGATCGCGCAGCTGCACGCCGCCGTTGCACCGATCGAGACGCTGTTCATCGTCGACGCGATGCAGGGTCAGGACGCCGTGAACACGGCGAAGGCCTTTCGCGACGCGCTGCCGCTGACGGGGGTGGTCCTGACCAAGCTCGACGGCGATGCGCGCGGCGGCGCCGCGCTGTCGGTGCGGCACGTGACCGGCGCGCCGATCAAGTTCGTCGGCGTGGCCGAGAAGATCAACGGACTCGAGGTCTTCCATCCGGAACGGATGGCGTCGCGGATCCTCGGGATGGGCGACGTGCTGTCGCTCATCGAGGACGCGCAGAAGAACGTCGACGTCGAGGAAGCGCAGAAGCTGGCGAAGAAGGTGAAGTCCGGCAAGGGCTTCGACCTCACCGATTTCAAGGCGCAGATCGGCCAGATGCGCAAGATGGGCGGCATCGCCGGACTCATGGACAAGCTGCCGGCGGAACTCGCGCGCGCCGCGCAGGGCGCCTCGGTGGACGAGCGCCGCATCGCCCGCATCGAGGGCATCATCGACTCGATGACGCCGCAGGAACGCACGAAGCCCGAGCTCCTCAAGGCGTCGCGCAAGCGGCGCATCGCGGCGGGCGCGGGCGTGTCGGTGCAGGAGGTCAATCAGCTGCTCAACCAGTTCGAGCAGACGCAGAAGATGATGAAGATGGTCGCCAAGGGCGGCATGCAGAAGATGCTGCGCGGCATGAAGGGCATGCTGCCCGGCATGCGCTGACGCGGGGCCGACGCGGCGATCGAGCCGCTATTCACGGGGCGATCGGGAGGCCTGGTCGAGGTGGCGGGCGACCTGATGCCGCGGATGCACGAGCCCGGCGCCGATCAGCAGCAGGTAGACGTACGACGCGAAGCCGACCTTCGTGCCGAGCTCGATCTCGAGCAGCGCCGCACCGATGGCGAGCAGGATGATCCCGCCGGCGACGACGAAGCGGCGACGCAGGAAATTCCACTGCGCGATCGCGTCCTCCGTGCGCTCGCCGGACAGGTGGAGCGCGCAGCGACGCCACATCAGCGCCTCGAACAGCAGGATGAGCAGCAGGTTGCCGCCGTAGACGATCGCGGCGATCGGTTGCGTCGGGTTGTCGCCGATGAGCGCGGTCAGCTTCGGCACGAACGTGGTGAACAGCAGGAACGCGAGGTTGAACCACACGAACGTCGCGTCCACGTCGCGGAGCCGGCTCATGAGCCGCAGGTGTGCGAGCCAGTACAGGCACAGCACGACGAAGCTGATCACATAGTCGTCGAGATGCGGCAGCACCGAAACGAGCGACGCGACCGCCTCGGCGGTGTCCTTGCCGATCTCCTCGGGGAGCTTGAGATCGAGGACCAGCAGCGTCATCGTGACCGCGAAAATGCCGTCGGTCAGGGCTTCCAGCCGGGACTTGGGCAGGGGGTTGTTGTCGGCCATGGCGAGGACTCGGGCTGCGGCCCGGGACCGGGCGAGTGTAACAGCGCGCGCAATCCGACGTATCCGATTGATTTGGCGAGGGTTGTTGCGCCGCATCGCGCGCCGCGCGCAGCGTTGCCGGCGGGCGGCGCGCCTCTTGCCGATTTCGGCTTTTTCGTTGTAGAATCAAAGTCTTTTTCCGTTTCGCCCAATCCGTTTCGCCCAATCCGTTTCGCCCAATCTTTACCGGACTCCTAAATCATGGTCGTCATTCGCCTTGCACGTGGCGGCGCCAAGAAGCGCCCCTTCTACAACATCGTCGTCACCGATTCGCGCAGCCGGCGCGACGGTCGCTTCATCGAGCGCGTCGGCTTCTACAACCCGATCGCGACCGCCAACGAAGAGGCGCTGCGTCTGTCGACGGAGCGCATCTCGTTCTGGCAGGAACGCGGCGCCAAGCTGTCGGACACGGTCGCCGGTCTCGTCAAGAAGTCCGCAGGCAAGGCCGCGGCGGCTCCGGCGGCAGCACCGGCCGCAGCGGCCTGAGCACCTCACTGAGCACCTCACTGAGCACCTCACTGAGCACCTCACAGGGCACCTCACTGAGTACGCCCGAGATCGTCGTGATGGGGCGCGTGGCCGCCCCGTACGGCGTCAAGGGGTGGCTCAAGGTCCTGCCGCTGACGGCGCAGACCGAAACGCTGCTTGCGCATCAGGAGTGGTGGGTGCGCCGGCGCGGAAGCGAGACGTGGCAACCGCATGCGCTCGAGTCGGGGCGCCGGCACGGCGCGACGCTGTTGGCGCAGATTGCCGGACCGGCGGATCGCGAAGCTGCGGCGCTGTTGACGGGGGCGGATATCGGCGTGCCGCGCGCGGCATTGCCGGCAACCGCCGCGAACGAGTTCTATTGGGCGGACCTGGTGGGCCTCTCGGTCGTCAATCGACAGGAGGTCGTGCTGGGGAAGGTCGAGGCGGTCCAGGATTTCGGTGCGCACCCGGTGTTGCGCGTGGCGGCGCCCGACGGGACCACGCGACTCATCCCGTTCGTGCCGGTATATGTCGACGGCGTGGATGTGGCCGGTGCGCGCATCGACGTCGATTGGCAGCCGGACTACTGAAGCCGCGGCCAGGCGACGTGCGGATCGACATCGTCACGCTGTTCCCGGAGATGGTGGCGCAAGCCGCGGCCGTCGGCGTCACGGGACGGGCGTTGCAGCGTGGAGTCTGGCAGCTGGGCGTGTGGAATCCGCGCGATTTCGCGACGGACAACCACAAGACGGTGGACGACCGGCCGTACGGCGGGGGGCCGGGAATGGTGATGCTGGCCGAACCGCTCGCGCAGGCGATCGGCGCGGCGAAGGCGGCACAGCGTGCGCAGGGCATCGCGGCACCGAAGGTGCTGCACCTGACGCCGGCGGGCGCGCCGCTGAAGCATGCGCGGGTGATGGCGCTGGCGACGGCGGAACGCGCGGGCTATGTGCTGCTCGCGGGGCGGTATGAAGGCATCGACGAGCGGCTCATTGCGCGCGAGGTCGACGAGGAGATCGCCGTGGGCGACTTCGTCGTGTCCGGCGGCGAATTGCCGGCGTTGATGGTGGTCGACGCGATCGTCCGGCAGTTGCCGGGCGTGCTGAACGACGAGCAGTCGGCGCGCGAGGATTCGTTCGCGGACGGCCTGCTCGACTGTCCGCATTACACGCGGCCGGAAGTGTACGAAGGCGTGGCGGTCCCCGATGTACTGCTTTCGGGCCATCACGCGCAGATCCGCCGCTGGCGCCTGCAGCAGTCGCTCAAGCGCACGCGGGAACGGCGACCCGACCTCCTCGAGGGGCGGGCGCTGACGAAGGAAGAGGCGGCGCTGCTCGAGGCCGTCGACGGCAAGTAGTCACGACAAAACGCGCACATCAGGGACAAGCTCCCTGCGCTGTGCGAAGCGAAAGGGAAGCACCCGATGAACATCATCGAACAGCTGGAAAAGGAAGAGATCGCCCGCCTGGGCAAGACGATCCCCGCGTTCGCCCCTGGCGACACCGTGATCGTCAACGTGAACGTGGTCGAAGGCGAGCGCAAGCGCGTGCAGGCCTACGAAGGGGTCGTGATCGCCAAGCGCAATCGCGGCCTCAACTCGTCGTTCACCGTCCGGAAGATCTCGAGCGGCGAAGGCGTCGAGCGGACGTTCCAGACGTATTCGCCGCTGCTGGCGTCCATCGAAGTGAAGCGCCGCGGCGACGTGCGCCGCGCCAAGCTCTACTACCTGCGCGACCGTTCGGGCAAGTCGGCCCGGATCCGCGAGAAGCTCGCGCACAAGGAAGGCGCGAAGCGGGACTAAGGCGCCGGACCGGGGAGGAACCCCCGTTGCCCACGCAAAACGGCCCGCTTGCGGGCCGTTTTGCATTGGGCGCGAAGGGTCGCAGCGGGGCGTGAAGATGACGCACGCGGGGATGCCACCGGGGCTCGAAGTGCGCTGCACCATGGCCGCGGTTCCGGGGGCGGCCCGAAAATTGCTTTGGTTGTCTTGCCTTACGATCGCTTTTCGCCCAAGATTCCAACGGCATAATTGCCCCTCTTTCACGCTGCGGCCGCATGAAGGCAACGCTCTACGAAGCGCTCGGGATTCTGCCCACGACCTCCGACGAGGACGTGCGGGCCGCGTTGCGCCGCCTGATCCGCAAGTACTACGCGAAGACGCGCGACGGCCAGGGCAACGTCGAGGAAGCGCTGCGCTTCATCAACCACGCGAGCCGGATCCTGTCGGATCCGCAACGGCGTCTGCGGTACGACCAGGAATTGGCGCTGTCCGCCGGCACGACCGAGCAGCGGATCGCGCACGTCGTCAGCAACGCGGTGGCGGAGGCGGGCGAGCAGACCGACGTCGGCGCGATCGTCGAACCCGTTCATCTGCAGTCGCAGGAGGCGATGGACGAGGAGCTCGAGACGGGCCTCGACGCCGTCGAGGCGCCGGCCGAGCGCAACTCGCATCATCCGGGTCTGACCGAGCGGGTCGCCTCGTTCGGCCGCTCGCCGATCGTCACGTTCGGACTTTGCGCGTTCTTCGGCGCGTTCATCGCGGCGGCGATCGTGTTCGTGACGCCGGCCGACACCATTCTCGTCGCGAAGCAGGTGCTGGTGTGGCTGACGATCACGCTGCTGGTGCTGACGCTGGTCTACGGCGCGGTCCATGGCATCGCGTTCTGGACGCGCCGCCGCGGCGCCGTGATGCCCGGCCTCGTGCCGCAGACCGATCTCGCGATCCTCAACTGGCGGCGCGAGAAGAGCGTGTTCCTCGGCACGAACCAGCCGCAGGAGGACGCGAGCTGGATCTTCCAGCTGCGCATGGCCGAACTGGAACGCGCGAAGTCGGGACGCACGAGCGAACCGCGGCCGTGGCAGCGGCTCGCCGCGCGCATCTTCGACTACGCGATCTGGGGGCTCGTGCTCGCGTTGCTGCTCTCCGAACTGCGCGGCCTCGGTGTCGTGCCGCCGGAGTTCGCGTTCTGGGTGGGGCATCCGCTGATCGCGCCGGTGCTCATCACCGCGTCGTGGATCGTCATCGAGGCGCTGCTCATCGCGTCGATCGGCACCACGCCGGGCAAGTGGCTCTTCGGCGTCTTCCTGCAGTTCTCCATATCGGACGCGTACGCACGCCGCGACACGCGCGCGCAGCTCGACCGCGCGCTGCGGCGCTCGTTCCGCGTCTGGTGGGAGGGTGTGGGCGGCGGCTTCCCGCTGCTGGCACCCGTGCTCATCGCCGTCGCCTACGAGAAGCTCGCGCAGAACCAGGAGACCGACTGGGACTTCGCGCAGGACGTTCTGGTCACGCACGGGCCGCCCGGGGTGCTCAACGCGGTGACCGGCGTCTGCGGCCTCGCGGCGATGCTCTGGCTCTACGGCGTCGCGTGGCACCAGCCGATGGCCGAGTCGATTGCATGGGCGCGCACGACGATCGCCGACGCGATTCCGTCGGCCAACACGCTGACCAGCGGCTTCGCCGGTGGCGCGGGCCGGATCTCGGGCCTGCCGCAACCCACGCCGGCGCCGGCGCCGGCGTCCGCCGGAGCGACCGCGAGCGGCCGGGCGCGCCACCGCGCCGATCAGTTCGCTGCCCGCGCCGACGGCGCCGGGTTCGACGCCGTCAGTGCGGTCGACCGATCCCAATGCACCGATCGACCCCGACGTCGCGGTGCTGTTCGCCGAGCGGCGCCAGAAGGTCGCGGTGCTGAGCGTCGAGGGCCCGCGCATGCTCCGCGCGGGAAACTGGCGGCGTGCCGCGGAACTGTGCAAGGCGTGGACCGAACTCGAACTCGGCAATCCGGAAGCGTTCCGCTGCCTGGGACAGGCGCTGCAGGCGCAGGGATTTCACCAGGACGCGATCGCCGCGTTCCGCAAGGCCAAGCAGTACGATCCGTCCGACCGCACGCTCGATGCCGCCATCGACCGGTCGCAGAAGGGCATAGTCGCGGACTTCCTTAACCGATATCGCCGGTGAGTGTGTTGCGCGGGTGAATCTCGCGCAACACACTCACCGGCGATATCGAACGGCAGTCAGCACGAAAATCTTGGGGCGGCCCGGCGATTTTCGTGCGGCAAAGGCACGAAGCGCGCAGCTCGAAGCCGCTCCGCGGCTCGCTCAGTCGCGCGCGCATGCGCGGCGACTGCCTGCGATGCAGGCAACCGCCACGCGTGCGATTGCAAGCGCAATGCGAGCACAACGTCAAAGTTCGCCGGGGCTTTCAGCACGCATGCAGCGCGCTACCGAACTGCGCGCGAAGCGCGCTTATGAACCGCGCGCTTCGTGCCGTTATTACACGAAAAGCGCCCGGCCGCCCGAAGCTTTTCGTGCTGACTTCAATCGGCGCTAGAAATCGCGGGCGCCACCGATGTTTGCCAAGGCACGCATCTGCCCGCCCGCGATTTCTAGCGCCGTTTCAACAAAAACCAGAAATGTCCGTCCTGCTCGCCATGGCCGACGAGCTCGTTGCCGGTTTGCTTGGCGAACGCCTGGAAGTCGCGGACGCTGGCGGGATCGGTGGCGAGGATCTGCACGACCTCGCCGGACGCCATGTCGTTCAGCGTCTTCTTCGTGCGCAGGATGGGAAGCGGACAGTTGAGTCCGCGGGCGTCGACCTCGCGGTCGTGGTGCGGTGCGCTTTGCATGCTGGAGACCGGTCCTGGGTTGGGCGGCCGGAAAGTATAGCAATGCCCGTGCGGCACGCCGCGCAGGCGGACGCCGGTCAGCGCTGGCGGATCTTCGCGACGAGCGCGGTCGTCGACCGCTGGTGCTCGAACGGGATGGCCGCGAAGCGTCCGCCGTGGGCGATGACCTCCGCCGCGCCCGCCGTGGTCTCCGCCGTATAGTCGCCGCCCTTGACGAGCACGTCGGGCATCGCCGCGACGATGAGGTCGCGCGGGGTGTCGGCATCGAACGGGACGACCAGATCGACGCAGGCGAGTCCGGCCAGGACGGCCATCCGGTCGTCCAGCGTGTTGAGCGGCCGGTCGGTCCCCTTGTCGAGCCGTCGTACCGACGCGTCCGAGTTCACCGCCACCGCGAGCGCCGCCCCCAGCGCGCGGGCGGCTTCGAGATAGGCGACGTGCCCGCGATGCAGCAGGTCGAACACGCCGTTGGTCATGACCAGCGGACGGGGAAGGCGCGCGAGGCGCTCCAGCGCATCGATGCGCGTGGCGACCTTGGCCGCCGACGGAACCGGCGCGCCGGCGGGCAGTTCGCGCATGGGCGCGCTCACGTCAGGCGCGGTACTCGAACACCTTGACGACGCGCGCGACGCCTTCGGTGGTCGCCGCCGTTTCGCCGGCGGCGGCGCCTTCGCCGCGCGTCACGATGCCCATCAGGTAGACGACCGCACGTTCGGTGACGACCTTCACCGCGTTGGGCGGGAACTTGTTGGCCTCGACCATCCGCGCCTTGACCTTCGACGTGATGTACGAGTCGTTCGTGCGCGATCCGATCTCGGAAATCGGCGCGACGACGAGCTCGTTGTGGACGACCCGCACCTTCTCGGTGTTCTTCGCGAGGTTGCCGATACTTGCCCACACGCCCTGGTCCGGCACTTCGCCCGTCAGCAGCACGACACCGTTGTAGCTCGTCACGTTGAGATGGATGCGGTCGCCGTACTGTGCATTCGCCTGGTTGCCGATCTTGACCTCGACGCCCTCGTCGTCGACCTGGGCCCCGGCCGTGCGGCGGTCGGTCGCGACCATCGCGGTGGCGCCGGCGCCGGCCGCGATGACGGCCGGAACGCAACCGGAGAGCAGGGCCTGCGTGGCAAGTGCCAGCGCAACCAGGCCGAACGCGACGCGCCGAGGCGCCAAGCGGTTCGTGGGCGCGGGCGCGGCGGACGCCCGGCGCGCGAGCCAGGCGCTCACTCCTCGTCTCCGAGCAGCGTGGCGTCGATGATGTCGCAAAGGCAATGGATCATGAGCAGGTGGACCTCCTGGATGCGTGCAGTCCGCGCATGCGGTACACACAAGTGGACGTCCGCCGGCTGCAGAAGTTCACCGATGCGTCCACCACCCTTGCCGGTGAGCGCCACGACGCGCATCTCCCGCAGGTGGGCCGCCTCGATCGCGGCAATGACATTGCCCGAGTTCCCGGAGGTCGAAATGGCGAGCAGCACGTCGCCGCGGGTCCCCAGCGCGCGGACCTGCTTGGCGAAGATCTGCTCGAACGAATAGTCGTTGGCGACCGCGGTGAGCAGCGACGTGTCGGTGGTCAGCGCGATCGCCGGCAGTTCCGGGCGCTCGCGCTCGAAGCGCCCGACCAGCTCGGCCGCGAAGTGCTGCGCATCGGCCGCGGAGCCGCCGTTGCCGCACGAGAGGATCTTGCCGTCCGCGAGCAGGCTCTCCGTCAGCACCGCCGCCGCCCGTGCGATGTCCGGCGCAAGGGATTCGGAGGCATCCTGCTTCAGGCGCGCGCTCTCCGCGAAGTGCGCGCGAATGCGATGTTCGTAGTCGATCATGGTCGCACGATTCTAGCAGGGCGGGCCCGGCTGTCGGGGCAGGGCACGCGACGGCCCGGGCGGGCCGCGCGGCGCCAACCGGTTCAGGTGTCCACGATGTCGCGGATCCACTCGATGCGCGCCTCGTCGAGCGCGTCGAGCAACAGCGCGTCGAACCGACAGGCGGGGACGCGCACGAGCGTCGCGAGATAGGTGTCGGCCGCGGCCACGAGCCGTGCGCGCTTGGCCGGCGTGATGCTCGCGGCGGCGCCGCCGAACGCGCCGCTCGAGCGCAGCCTGACTTCGACGAACACCAGCGTGTCACCGTCGCGGGCGATGACGTCGATTTCACCGTGGCGGGTGCGGAAGTTGCGCGCGGTGACCACCAGGCCGCGCCGTTCCAGGAAGCGTGCGGCGAGCGCCTCGGCGCGGGCGCCCGATGTCGCGCGCGAGGTTGCCGGACCCGGGTCAGCGCGGCGCATCGAGCGGCGTCAGCTGCCCCGTGCGGTATACGGCAAGGCGCCCTTCGCGCGCGAACTGGTGCCCGTCGACCAGCGTGACCTGGCCGGTGGCGCCCTCGAGCGAGAATTGCTCGGGCGCCCCCTTGACGAACGGCTGCGCGACGCGGAACGCGTCGAGGCCGAGCGCATAGAGGCGCGTGAGTGCCGCGCTCGGAAACTCCCGCCTGGGAAAGCCGGCGAACTGCCGCGCGCCGGGATCGACGATCCAGGGAATCTCGATCAGCACGAGGCCGTCGAGATCGCGGGCGATGGCGGGCGTCTCGCGCTCGAACACGAGCGCACTCGCATAGGTCGGTACGGTGCCGAGATAGGGCTTCATCAGCGCGGCGCCCGCGCCGTCCAGGGCGAGCAGTGCGGCGTCCGGGGGCTTGCGCATGATCTCGCGGCGCATGGTGGTCATCGCTTCGGGCTTCGGATCGAAACGATATGCACCCGGCGCGGCGCCGCCCGCCATCGTCCATTCGGATGCGAAGGCGCCCGCGAAGCGTTTCAGCAACGGCGTGTCCTCGCTGACGACGACGACGTTGGGCGCCGCCGTGCCCGTCGCGACCGAGTCGGCGCGAATGTGCCGTGCGATGAGCCGGGCATCGCTGTCGATCGACAGCGCGAACGTATAGAAGCCGGGCGCGGCGACGGTGCCTTCGTCGAGCGTGTTGAGCGCGACGGTGAACGGCAGGTCGAACGCCATCGTCGCGACCACCTTCACGTCGTCGCGGACGAGCGGCCCCACGATCACCCGGGCCCCTGCGGTCCGCGCGGCCTCGACCGCGTTCAGCACGCCGTCCTCGCCGTGCGCGAACACGCGCGTGCGCGCGCTCGCGCCCGCCGCCTCCGCCGCCGCCACGAATCCGGCCCGGACGGCGTCCGCGGCGCGCGCATACGGCGCCGCCTCCAGCGGCAGCACCAGCGCGATGTCGATCGTGGCGGCGGCGGGGACCTCTTTCTCGGCGGGTGCCTCCTTCACGCCGGGCACCGGTGCCGACGGTTCGCTTGCCGGCGGCGATTGCGCGGCGGAGAATGCGGCGGCCATGGCCAATGCCATGACCGCCAGTCGCGCGATGATCGGGGCCGCGTACCGCCCGGAGGCAAGGACCGACATGGTGTCTTCCTGGGAGTGGGCGTGACGGGATCGGACGAATTGACGGGAGCGGTGGGCACGGCCGTCGTGGCGGACCCGCGTTTCCGCGCGATGCCCGGGTCATTATATGTGGTCGCTACACCGCTGGGTAACCTGCGCGACCTGACGCTGCGGGCGCTCGACGTGCTTGCGACGGCCGACGTGGTCGCGGCCGAGGACACGCGGACGACCGGCGTGCTGCTCCGGCACTACGGCCTCGCGGCCCGGACGCTCTCGCTGCATGCGCACAACGAGGCCGGGCGGGCGCAGGTCATCGTCGACCGGCTCGCGGCCGGGCAGAGCGTCGCGCTCGTGTCGGACGCGGGCACCCCCGGCGTCAGCGATCCCGGCGCGCGCACCGTGCGCGCGGTACGTGCGGCGGGCTTTCCCGTGATCCCGATTCCGGGGCCTTCCGCCGTGGTCACGGCGATCTCGGCGGCGGGCCTGCAGGCCGACGCCTTCCTGTTCGTCGGCTTCCTGCCGACGCAGGCGAAGGCGCGCCGCGAGCGCCTGCAGGCGCTCGCGGCATTGCCGGCGGCGCTGGTCTTCTACGAGGCACCGCATCGCGTGCGTGCGACGGTCGACGAACTCGCCGCCGTGCTGCCCGGCGATCGGATGCTGGTCGTCGCGCGGGAACTCACCAAGACGTTCGAGACGATCGCCGCGATGCCGCTCGCGGATGCGGCGGCATGGTTCGCGGGAGACGCCAACCGCGAGCGCGGCGAGTTCGTGCTGGTGGTGGACGTCGCGCCGGACGCACAAGTGCAGGCCGAACTCGGCGCCGACGCGCTGCGCTGGCTCGTCGCGCTGCTCGAGGAGCTGCCGCCGGCGCGGGCGGCGCGGGTCGTCGCCGCCGTCACGGGCGTGCCGCGCGCCGCCGTGTACGCGCGCGCGCTGGCGCAGAAGCCGGCGGAGGACTGAACTTCGCAGCGTTGTCCGTCGCGAGATCGAAGAGGCTCGATGCCTCGAGGTCGAGCACCGGCAGGTGGTTCCGGTGCGTTCTCGGCAAACGCCCGCTGCCGATCGCCATTCCCCGAGATGGACGCTCCGCGAACGCGGGTCTTGAGGACCTGCGAGACATCGTCGCGAGCGGTGGTCGCTACCTGAACGACGATCGTCTCGCCGCGAAACGTCGCGGAACCTTCCTTCACCTCGAATCGCAGATCGCTCTGCGCCGGCCGTTGACGAGCGTCAATGCCGCCCTGGGGAAATCGGCGCAGGTTGAAAACACCTGCATGTGGGTGGAGGAGGGGCGACATGGGCGCGCGCGGATTCTTCTCGATAATCGCCGCATTCGTCGTTGCGACATCGATGCTGCCGGCGCGCGTGCAAGCCGCCTGCACGACTGCGACTCTCGGCGCCAGCCAGACCATCAACGGCACGTTGGCGTCCTCGGATTGCGTCGACTACAACATCAACGGCAACATCTACTTCTACGACCACTTCGTCTTCGTCGGAATGGCCGGACAGGAACTGACGCTTGCGGTGTCGTCCGCCCAGATCGATCCGGACCTGCTGTTGATCACTCCCTCCGGCGAGATGATCTATGACGACGACGGTGGCGGTGGTACGGCAGCGCGGATTGCAGTTGCCCTGGCCGAAACCGGAACCTTCCAGGTGATCGTCTCGTCGGCGGTGCCGGTGCAGACGGGCAGCTACACCTTCACCTTCACCCTGGCCAGCAGCAGCGGCGGAGGGGGCGCAACGCCAACGGCGACAGCCGTCGAGTATTTCCACGCCGGTTTCAACCATTACTTCATGACCGCCTATCCGGCCGAGGCGACGGCAATCGACGGCGGCAGTGTGCAGGGCTGGATACGTACGGGGCAGACCTACACCGTCCATTCGGAGAGTGCGAGCGGCCTGTCGCCGGTGTGCCGATTCTTCAGTACCTCGTTCGCGCCGAAGAGTTCGCACTTCTACACGCCGGATGCCGCCGAGTGCGCTGCGGTCAAGAACAATCCGAACTGGAAGTTCGAAGCCAATGCGTTCAACGTCCGGGAACCTGCGGGCGGCAGTTGCATGAACGGGACCGTGCCGCTCTACCGGGTCTACAACGATGGGCATTCGGGGGCGCCGAACCACCGCTATACGACGTGCACGTCGATCCGCGACAACATGCTTTCGCATGGCTGGGTCACCGAAGGCATCGCGATGTGCATCCCCGCCGGCAGCGGGAACTGCATGGTGGACGCAAGCGGTGGCGGAACCAACTACGCCGCTGGGCCAGGCAACACCTACTCGGTCGGGCCCGCGGGCGGGACGGTGAACAGCGGCGGATTGTCGCTCGCGTTTCCGGTCGGGGCCCTGAGCACGACGACCAGCCTCAACATCGCCACCTCGCAGCCCGACGTCTCGTTTGCTCCGGGGATTGCGGTGGTCTCCGATGCCTACCAGGTGAACATTGCGGGGGATCTGCGGCAGCCGATCACGGTGAGCATTCCCGCGAAAGTCGCCCCTGCCCCGGGCGCGCTTGTGCACGGCGCGATGATCGACAATCTGTTCACCGACATGGACAGCCCGGACGGGCGCAAGGGCGTCAAGCTGATCGAGGCCCGCTACGAGAACGGCCGTTACATTGCAACGCTGCCCGCCAACATTGCGGGAGGGACCGCGAAGGCCAAACGACTGGCCGCCAAGGCCACGACGAGTTCCAGGTCGTTCACGTTCGAATTCATCGTCGGGATGGACATGCGGAGCACGGACCATTTCAACATCCGGTTCCCGGCGCGCACCTGCAACTCGCTGGTCATGGATCAGTGGCTGCAGCATGCCGAGGAGGCCTACACGCGGCTGGTCGGGACGATGTACTTCGAGACGAGCGGACTGGGCATGCCGACCACTCGCATGACGATCGATGTCCTGGACCTGGGTCCGAACACCTGGGGCAGCCTGAGCTGGCACAAGTGGACATTGGGACTGTTCAACAACTATGTCCTCGAGTTCCAGCTGCCGACGGCGAAGTGTTCGTCGCCGACCGCCGCCGAGCAGCGCGCCATGGAGGTTACGATCGGCCACGAATTCTTCCACGCCATCCAGAACACCTATGACCCGGCGCATGCGCTGCTGAAGGCGATCTGGGGCGAGCGCGGGAAGTGCCTCTTCGAAGCGTCGTCGTCGTGGTTCGAAGGCGAGATGCTCGGCAGCAAGTACTACATGGGCCCGGAAACGACCTATGCGTCCGTCTACGGGAGGTATTTCTACCAGAATGGTCTGGGCCACGGTTGTGCCACCGATGCACGGTGGTATGGCTACGGCATGGGCACGTTCCTGCGGTTCCTGACCGAGAAGTACGGTCCGGACCTGATGCTCGTCCTGTGGACGAACATTCGCGATGGGCCCGGATACGGGGTGCCGCTCGACGCCATGGCAAAGGCCGGCATCCGGGTCGGGGACGAATGGAAGACCTTCGTCCAGAAGCTGCTGCTGGGCACTACCGGCTTCGGATGGCAGACACCTTCCGCGGACGGGACGGTTGCGTACAAGGAAGGGGCGCCGATCAGGCTCTCCGGCAGCATGTACCAACTCGCCGCCAGGAAGTACCAGATCGATTTCACCAGCCTCAACACCAGCGCGAACAAGGCGCCGGTGTGCCGCCTGAAGGTGCCGACCGGCCTCGGCCAATACAATGCGGTGCTCTACAACGAGACCACCAAGGTCGTCGACATCGACGTGGACATCGACCCGAAATTCACCCCGGCCGCCAGCGCAAAGTACTTCGTGATTCTCACCAACGTGCAAGACACCGCGCTGGTCGTCGACGGCATCCGCTACGGGCAGCAGGCGCCGTTCGAGGTCACCATCGACTGCGATGCGGGTGGGGGCAGCTCCGTGTGCGGCGACAACCATTCGTACGAGATCACCATCGAGGGCGCTCCCAGGATGGAAAACTTCGCCTGCACGCTTTCGTCCACGTCGGGACAAACGGTGAGACTGTGCCTCTCCGCAACGAACGGCAATCTCAAGGAACGCAGCAGCACCTGCTACTCGAACCTGCAGAGTGTGTCCGGCTCGGTGGATGCCAATGGAAACTACAGCGTGGACTTCCGGTGGGGCGGGTATGGAGCAAGCAGCCTGGTCGATGGCGCGGGAGCGAGCGGATCGCTGGTGAGCGGCAGGCTCACGGGGCGGTTCAAGGACACGGCCTGCGTGATCGACGGCACCGTGAACGGCGAGTTCCACGCCTGGATGGCGCCCGCCGTTTCGTCCATTTGCCCTTCAGGCTATGACCTCCGACAGAAGTTCACGTCACCCGGCAAGTCCAATTGATCGGACGACCTCCGGGCGTGGCGAAGAGGATGCATGGCGAGGCGCGCCAGTGTCCGTGGCTCACCTTGCCGCCGCCAACCGCACCTCGTCGACCGCCTTGCGGATCGCACCGATCACCACGGGCGGGTTGTCGATGTGGATGTAGTGGGTGGCATGCGTGTTCGTGATGTGTTGGGCGCCCGGCAGTTTCGCTGCCATCTTGTCCTGCGCCACGAGCTGCGACGCCCAGAGCGCATCCGAGAAGGCCACATCCACGAACGGCGGGAATGCGCCTGAGGCGATGGCTTCCGCGGTCAGCGGCCATGTGTCCGCCGAGAGCACGATCGTCGGAACCCGCGGCGGCGGCCGTGCGGCCCGCAGCTGCGGGACAACGGCAGCGCTGAAGAACGTGTTCTCCGATCCGGCCGGTCGGCCCTGCGCCGCCGGGTCGTTGAGCTTTTCGAAGTTCGTGAGCTGCTCGGGCGTGAGGCCGTCACCAAGGTCTTCGCTCAAACCGTCGTCGAGAACGAGCGCCGCGACGTTGGCGGGGTGGTCGGCGGCATAGAGGCGGATGATGGGACCGCCCAGCGAATGACCGACGAGGACGAACGGTCCCGTTTCGCCCGATGCCGTCAGCAGGAGATCGAGGTCGGCGGCCGAGTCCTGCACCGTCGCCAGGCGCTGCACCTGCGTCGAACGGCTCAACGCCCAGCCGGTTGCAGTGGCCGTCGCGGTGCCCGGGCGGTCATAGGCGCACACACGACTGAATCCGGCGACTGCGGGATAGACGGCCCGATCCGCCGATGCCGGCTCGGGCATGGTCATCCAGTTGTCGGCGCGCTCGCCGAGACCCGAGACGAGCACGACGGTCGGGGTCCCGCTTCCGCGGCACTCCATGTAGATGGCGCGGCCGTTGCCGAGACCGACCGGGCCGGCGAAGCCGGCGTCGGGCGCCGCCGCGCCTGCGCCGCAGCCCGCCATCGCCGCGCTGACGACGGCGACGGCGACGGCAAGGGCGTGGCGCCATGGCGGCACGCAATCTCGCATGGGTGCGGGCAGAGGCTTGGGAACAACGCGACCATTCAACGCCCGGCAGGCGAGGCTGTTGCGGAAGGTTCGACGGATGGCCAATTCAATCACGCAATTCTCGGGACCCGAGCGGCAGCTTCCATCGGCTGCGAATCGACGACGAGACGCATCGTGCGTTCATGGGCAGGTCCATCCGGTCAGTAAGTCTCGAGATGATAGCGGCCCTGCGCGCGCAGGCCGGGCAGCAGCGCGTCCCAGTCGAGCCCGTGCCCGCGGCAGACGTCGCGGAACGCCTGCGCGACGCCGTCCTCCATGCCGCGCAGGCCGCATATGTAGATATGGGTCTGCTCGTCCGCGAGCATGCGCGCGACATCCTCGCCGCGCGCGCGGATCAGGTCCTGCACGTAGCGCTTCGGCGCCCCCGGTACACGCGAGAACGCGAGGTTGATGTCGATGAAGTCCGCCGGAAGTTTCATGAGCGGCCCGTGGTACGGCAGTTCCTCGGGGGCGCGCGCGCCGAAGAACAGCATCAGCCGGCCCCCTTCGCCGAGCGCGATGCGCCGCCGGCGCCGCTCGGTCATCGCGCGCATCGGCGCGGAGCCGGTGCCCGTGCAGACCATCAGCAGGCTCGAGCCCGGATGGTTGGGCATCAGGAACGTCGTGCCGTACGGACCGACGACTTCGACCGTCGCGCCCTTCTCGAGGTCGCACAGGAAATTCGACGCGACGCCGCGCACCGGACGGTCCGCGTGGTCCGCGGTCACCCGCTTCACCGTGAGGGCCAGGTTGTTGTAGCCCGGACGTTCGCCTTCGCGCGGGCTTGCGACGGAGTACAGCCGCGCGTGGTGCGGCCGGCCCAGCGCGTCGGTCCCGGGCGGCACGATGCCGACCGTCTGCCCTTCGAGCACCGGGAACGCGGTGGAACCGAAGTCGAGCACGATGTGCCGGATGTCGCTCGAGGCCGCTGCGCCGCTCAAGCGGAAGTTGCCGGTGACTGTCGCGAGCGCCGGCTTCGCCGGCGCGTGCAGGTTCACGCACGGCGGCGCGGCCGACCACGGCGGCGCGGCGGCACCGCCCTGGCCCGACGACGCGTCCGCCGCGATGCGCGCGATGTCCTGCGGCACCGGCGACGCGGCGCCGGTCGGGGCCGTCGCCTGAGCGGGGAGCGCGTCCCATTCCAGCTGGAGGGCGGTCGGGTACGCGGCGGACCGCGGCACGTCGCGCCAGCTGTCGATCGCGCCGGTCGGGCACGGCGAGATGCACGCGTTGCACGCGTTGCAGATCGCGGGATCGACGACGTAGTTGCGCGCGTCGTGCGTGATCGCGTCGCGCGGGCACGTTTCCTCGCACGTGTTGCACCGGATGCAGATCTCCGGATCGATCAGGTGCTGGTGCAGGACCTCGGTGGCGTCGGGGGCGGTGGCCATGGCGCGAAGGCGATTCTACAAAGAGACGCAGCGGCGCCGGGAAAAGCGGGTCGAACCGGTCTGCGCTTCAGGCCCGGATTGCGCCACGTCGACGCCGCACCACGAAAGCGAACGGGCATCGCAAGGCCCCGGCGCGCAGAAGTGCAGTACGCACTTCCCGGCGTCTCGTCGCGAAGCCCGCACTTCAGTTGAACCTCACGTACTCGAAATCGACCGGCTGCTTGTTCACGCCCATCACCGGCGGCGCGATCCAGTTCGCGAACTTGCCCGGCGCGACCACGCGGCCCATCAGCGACGCGACGTACGCGCGGTCCTCGGGGGTGGGCAGCCAATCGCGCACGCCGGCGGCCCAGCGCGCCTCGTCGACGATCGTCCCGTCCGGCGTCACCCGCACGTTCGCGAGCGTGCCGATGCGGCGGTTGAACGCCTTGTGCGGCACCGTCAGCCGGAACGGCAGGCCGGCCTTCTCGATGACCTTGTTCCAGCGATTGATCCCGCCGACCGAATCCCGGATGAAGTCGTCGCGCAGCACCTCGTTGAGCGCGTTGAGCATGGGGGCGTCCCGCTCGACCAGACGTCCGTCCGCGATGTCGAGCACCTTGTACGTGGCGCCGTGCAGGCGGTGGTCGTCGTCGCGCTTCCCCTCCTCGAAGCGTCCCTTGAGCCCGGCGCCGTAGAACGTCGCGGCATTGGACGACTGGTCGGCGCCGAAGAGGTCGATCGTCACCGAGAAGTGGAAGTTGAGATAGCGCTGCAGCGTGGGCAGGTCGATGACGCCCGCCGCGCGGAGCCGCGCGACGTCGTCGGTCTGCAACTCGTTCATCGCCGCGCACGTGCGGGCGATCACGCGCGACACGCCCGACTCGCCCACGAACATGTGGTGGGCTTCCTCGGTGAGCATGAATCGCGTCGTGCGCGCGAGCGGGTCGAAGCCCGACTCGGCGAGCGCGCACAACTGGAACTTGCCGTCGCGGTCGGTGAAGTACGTGAACATGAAGAACGACAGCCAGTCGGGCGTCCTCTCGTTGAAGGCGCCGAGGATGCGCGGATTGTCGGCGTCGCCGGAGCGCCGCTCGAGCAGCGCGTCGGCCTCCTCGCGTCCGTCGCGTCCGAAGTGGCGATGCAGCAGGTACACCATCGCCCACAGGTGGCGGCCTTCCTCGACGTTCACCTGGAACAGGTTGCGCAGGTCGTACTGCGAGGGGCACGTGAGTCCGAGATGTCGCTGCTGCTCGACCGACGCGGGCTCGGTGTCGCCCTGCGTGACGATGATGCGCCGCAGGTTCGCGCGATGCTCGCCGGGCACGTCCTGCCACGCGGGTTCGCCCAGGTGCTCGCCGAAGTGGATCCGCCGCTCGGCGTCGGCCGGGGCCAGGAAGATGCCCCAGCGATAGTCGGGCATCTTCACGTGATCGAAATGCGCCCAGCCGGACGGGTCGACGCTGACCGCGGTGCGCAGGTAGACGTCGAAGCCGTGGCTGCCGTCGGGACCCATCTCCGCCCACCACTTGCGGTATTCGGGCTGCCATTGCTCGAGCGCGCGCTGCAGCGTGCGGTCGCCGGCCAGGTTCACGTTGTTGGGGATCGATTCGCTGTAGTCGATGGCTGCCATGATGTCCTGTCCTTGCGCCGCGGGGTTGCGCGCGCTCGTACCGTGCGGGTCAAACGCGATCGAAGTCGAACTGCGCCTTGCCGCCCTTGCCGTACACCTTGAGGGCGCCCTTGTCGCCGACCGCGTTCGGCCGCACGAAGATCCAGTTCTGCCACGCCGACAGGCGCCCGAAGATGCGCGACGCCATCGTCTCGGCGCCGCCGAAGCGCAGGTTCGCCTCGAGGCCGGTCAGTGCGTCGGGCGACATGCTCGCGCGCTCCTCGAGCGCGATCCGCACTTCGTCGTCCCAGTCGAGGTCGTCGGGCGTGCGGGTGACGAGGCCGAGCTCCGTGGCTTCGTCGGGCGTCAGCGCTCGCTCCGTTGCGCGCTCGACCGCGGCGAGTTCGCCGGCATCGCCGTAGAAGCGGCGCGCGAGCCGCGACTGCCCGGTGACCATCGGATACGCGCCGAAATTCTGTGGCGAGACCGCGAGCCGCGGCTCGGCGGCCGCATCGTCGGGCAGGCGCAGCATGTATGTGCGGTCGGCGGCGAGCGCCAGTTCGAGCAGCGTGCCCGCGAAACACGAGCCGCGCTCGACCAGCGCGAACAGCGAGCGCGCCGACACGTCGAGCCGCGCGAACGTGCGGCGCAGGTAGCCGACCGTCTCGCGCACGAGCCAGTGCTCCGCATGGCGCGCGAGCGTCGCGTCGACCGCGAGTACGCTGTCCGGGTCGCCCTGCGTGGCGAAGAGCCACGTGCCGATGTCGAGTTCGTTCGTGCGCAGCGTGAGGATCGCATCGTCGAGTTCGCGCGCTACTGCCAGCGGCCACCACGCGACCCCGGCGGCCTCGATGCCCGCGATGTCCTCCGGCTGCGGCACGGCGGGGGCGTGGACGGTGATCCGCGCGTTGCGCGCCGCCCGGTCGATCGTCACGTCGACGTGCGCGTAGTGCAGTCCGTCCGGCTCGTCGCGGCGCGCGAGCGGCAGGAGCGCGACGCCTTGCGCGGTGGCGGGCCGGTCGCTCGCTTCGGCCAGCGCCAGCGCGCGCGCGCGCACGGTGGCCGCGAAGTCGCCGGGCCTGGCGATCGCGTCGACGAGCCGCCAGTCCTTCGCCCGCTGGCCGCGCACGCCTTCGGTCAGCGTGCAGAAGACGTCGGCCAGGTCGTGGCGCACGCGGCGCTTGTCGGTGAGCCGGGTCAGGCCGCCCGTGCCGGGCAGCACGCCCAGCAGCGGCACCTCGGGCAGCGACACGCTCGACGAGCGGTCGTCGACGAGGATGATCTCGTCGCACGCCATCGCCAATTCGTAGCCGCCGCCCGCGCAGGCGCCGTTCACCGCCGCGATGAACTTGAGTCCCGAGTATCGGCTCGCGTCCTCGATGCCGTTGCGGTTCTCGTTGGTGAACTTGCAGAAGTTCACCTTCCACGCGTGCGTGGATACGCCGAGCATGAAGATGTTGGCGCCCGAGCAGAACACGCGATCCCGGGCGCTCGTCACGACGACGGTGCGCACCTCCGGGTGCTCGAAGCGCACGCGCTGCAGCGCATCCGCGAGTTCGATGTCCACGCCCAGGTCGTACGAGTTGAGCTTGAGCTTGTAGCCGTCGCGCAGCCCGCCGTCTTCGGCCACATCGAGCGCGAGCGTGGCGACGGCGCCGTCGAACGCGAGCCGCCAATGCCGGTAGCGCGCGGGTTCCGTCCGGTAGTCGATGCGCAACGTCCGTGGCCATGGGCGTGCGTTCGCGAGCGGAGACGATGCGGCGGAGTCGGTCCTGCGCCCCGCTCGGGACGGGCGGCTTGCCGCGCGGCGCGAAGGGGGCGAGGTGGTGCGTGGTGCGGCTGGCGGAACCGCGTGCGATGGCGCCTGGCGCGAACGAAAACAATGCCACGCCGATATGCGCAGGCACAATAGTGCATGTCTGCGCCCAACGTCAAGCAGTGGAGTGCATGCGACGAAGGGGTCAGGCAATGCAACGGCGGTCGTGATCTCGCCGGGTGCGGATCGAGTCCGCGTGGGCGGCGGATCGTTGGGCGCGGGTCAGCCGGCGGCGGCCATGTGCGGCCGCAACGCCGCGCGCAGCGCGAGGTAGGCGTCGGCGAGCACCTTGCCGCCGGTGTCGAGCGTGAGATCCGCGCGCGCATACGCGGCCTCGCGGCTCGGCCAGGATGCGCTTCAGGTCGGCCATGGCTTCCGAATTTCCCGCCATCGGCCGGAGATCGCCCTGCACGAGGACGCGGCGCATGTGCTCGTCCGGCGACGCACGCAGCCACACCGTGTAGCAGCGCGCGAGCAGCAGGCCGTACGTCACCGGCTCCGACACGATGCCGCCGCCCGTCGCGATCACCGCGCGAGGCTCCGCGGCGAGCGTCTCCTCGAGCGCGCGCAGTTCGTAGCGTCGGTAGGCGGCCGGGCCGTAGAACGCGTGGATCTCGCGGACGTCGCAGCCGGCGAGACGCTTCGATCACGCGTCCCAGCTCGACGAACGGCACGGCCGAGGTCGTCGGCGAGCATCCGTCCCAGCGTCGACTTGCCCGCGCCGCGCAGTCCGATGAGCGCGATGCGCGCACCGCGCTGCGGCCCCGCCGCGCGGGCGCCGAACAGTTCGACCAATGCGCGCCGCGCATTCTCGAGCGTCGGCTCGTCGCGGCCGGAAAGCAGCTGCCGAATCTCGTTCCACGCGGTCGAGCGCGGCGCCTCCTCGCCGACCAGTTCGGCGATCGTGCAGCCGAGCGCTTCCGCGAGTTGCCGCAACAGCAGGACCGACGCGTTGCCTTGGCCCGATTCCAGGTTCGCGAGATGGCGTACCGACACGCCGGCCGCGTCCGCAAGCGCCTTGCGCTCAACTGCCGGCGAGTGCGCACGTCGCGCACGCGATCGCCCAGCGCAGCCAGGAACGGGTCGCGCGGGAGGTCGGCGGCGGGTTGCGGCGACGTGCTCATGACATGCTCACCGCACTGCCCCGGTGCATGCACTCCACTGCCGGTCAGGCTTGACAATATGAATTCCACTGCACTAAGTTAGCAGAGCGCACCGTTGGGATCAATTGTCAGTCCGCCAGCGATCGGGGACGGGCGCGACAAGGACACGCTCCATGGGGACCCTCGAGGCGCCACCCGCCCGTTACAACTTCGCCCGGCACGTACGCACGACCAACGCGCATCGTGCGGCCAAGGACGCGTACGTCGACGACGCCGGCCGCCTGACCTACGGCGAACTCGCTGCCGCCGCGGCGAGGATGGCGGCGGCGCTGCGCGGGTTGTCGCTGCGGCGCGAGGAGCGCGTGCTCGTCGCGCTCCACGACACCGTCGACTTTCCCGTCGCGTTCCTGGGCGCGCTGCACGCGGGCGTCGTGCCGGTGCTGGTCAACACGCTGCTGACCGTCGACGACTACGCGTACATGCTGGAACACAGCCGCGCGCAGGCGCTCGTCGTGTCGGGTCCGCTGGTGCCGGCGCTCGCGCAGGCGATGGCCCGTGCGGACCACGAGATTCGGCACGTGGTGGTGTCGCGTCCGGTCGCGCCGCTCGCCGAAGGCCAGGTCGACTTCGCCGCACTGCTGGCCGCGCAGTCCGCGGACACGGCGGACGAGGCGCCCACGCTCGCCGACGACATCGCGTTCTGGCTGTACTCGTCCGGGTCCACGGGTCGGCCGAAGGGCACCGTGCACACGCACGGCAACCTGCACTGGACCGCCGCCACCTACGGCCTGCCGGTGATGGGCGTGCGCGAGGACGACGTCGTGTTCTCGGCGGCGAAACTCTTCTTCGCGTACGGCCTCGGCAACGCGCTGACCTTTCCGCTGTGCGCCGGCGCCACCACGGTGCTGATGGCCGAGCGGCCGACGCCGCAGGCGGTGTTCCGGCGGCTCGTCGAGCGGCGACCCACGCTCTTCTGCGGCGTGCCCACACTCTATGCGGCGATGCTCGCGGCGGCAGACCTGCCGGCGCGCGAAAGCGTCCGTTTGCGCCGCTGCATTTCCGCCGGCGAACCGCTGCCGAAGGAAATCGGCGAGCGCTTCGCCGCGCGCTTCGGATGCGACGTGCTCGATGGCATCGGGTCGACCGAAATGCTGCACATCTTCCTGTCCAACCACGCGGGACGCGTCCGCTATGGCACGACCGGCACGCCGGTGCAGGGATACGACATCGACCTGCGCGGCGAGGATGGCCGGCCGGTCGCGGACGACGAGATCGGGGACCTCTACATCCGCGGTCCCAGCGCCGCGCTCATGTACTGGGCGAACCGCGACCAGACGCGGACGACGTTCCAGGGCGCCTGGACGAAGAGCGGGGACAAGTACGTGCGGTCGGCGGACGGCTACTACACGTATGCGGGTCGCAGCGACGACATGCTGAAGGTCGCGGGACAATACGTGTCGCCATTCGAGGTGGAGGCCGCGCTGATGCGCCACGAAGCGGTGCTCGAGGCGGCCGTCGTCGGCAAGGTGGAGGCAGGGCTCACGAAGACGCTCGCGTTCGTCGTGCTGAAACCCGGACACGCGCCCGACGCGGCGCTGGCCGACGCACTCAAGGCGTTCGTGAAGGACCGCCTCGCGCCGTACAAGTATCCGCGCGAGATCCGCTTCGAGGACGAGTTGCCGAAGACCGCCACGGGCAAGATCCAGCGCTTCAAGCTGCGCGAACGCGCCGGCGCATGACCGGCGCCCCCGCGTCCGTGCAGGGCGATCCCGGCGTGCAGTTCGCGGAGGTGGCCGTCGGCGGCCGCCCTTTGCGCCTCGAATACGCGTGGGTGGGCGCCGCGGCCTCCGACCTGCCGGTCGTCGTGTTCCTGCACGAGGGGCTGGGCTCGCGCGCGATGTGGAAGGACTACCCGCAGGCGTTGTGCACGGCGCTGCGCGCACGCGGCCTCGTTTATTCGCGCGAGGGCTACGGCCGCTCGACGCCGCGCCCGGCGGACGAGCGCTGGCCGGTTGCGTTCATGCACCGGCAGGCGCACGACGTGCTGCCGGCGTTGTTCGCGCAACTGTCGCTCGCGGCGCCGCCGTGGCTCTTCGGCCACAGCGACGGCGGCTCGATCGCGCTCCTGTACGCCGCCGCGTTTCCGGACCGCGTGGCGGGCGTGGTCGCCGTCGCGCCGCACGTGTTCGTCGAGGACGTTGCCGTGCGCAGCATCGAGGCGGCGCGCGATGCGTACCGCACGACCGATCTGCGCGGCCGGCTCGCGCGCTACCACGACGATCCCGATTCCGCGTTCTGGGGCTGGAACGACATCTGGCTCGACCCCGCGTTCCGCGCGTGGAACATCGAGTCGGCGTTGCCGCGCATCGCGTGCCCGGTCCTGGCCGTGCAGGGCGAGGACGACGAGTACGGAACGATGGCGCAGGTGGAGCGCGTGGCGCGTGGCGTGCCGCGCGGGCAGGCGGTGGCGCTGCCGCGCTGCGGGCACTCGCCGCACCGCGACCAGCCGGAAGCGCTCACCGAGGCGGTGGTCGCGTTCGTGCGCGGGGATGCAGCGGCCCGGCTTCCCGGCGGCGGTCTCCCTTAGCGTCGGACCGACCTTCGGTCGTCGCAGCGTGCCCTGCCGCGCGGGTCAGACGCCGACGTACTGGCGCAGGATCGCCGGGTCCGCGAGCAGCGCGGCGGAGTCGCCGTGCCACGCGATGCGGCCCTTCTCGACGATGTAGTGGTGGTCGGCCAGGCGCGGCGAGCGGGCCGATGTTCTTGTCGATGACCAGCAGCGTCAGGCCCTCGGCCTTGAGCTGCGCGAGGCAGCGCCAGATCTCCGCGCGGACGAGCGGCGCCAGGCCCTCGGTGGCCTCGTCCAGGACGAGGAGCGTCGGATTGGTCAGCAGCGCACGGCCGATCGCGAGCATCTGCTGTTCGCCGCCGGACAGCTGGTTGCCCAGGTGGCGCTCGCGTTCGGCCAGACGCGGAAACAGCGAGTAGACGCGTTCGAGGAGCCATGGCGCGTCCGGTCGCGGCTTCGGCACGCGGCTCGTCGCGACGAGGTTCTCGCGCACGGTCAGCGTCGGAAAGATCTGGCGCATCTCCGGCACGAGGCCGATGCCGGCCTGCGCGATGCGGTACGACGGCCACGCGCCGATCGATTCGCCCGCCAAACCGGATGTCACCGCGATGCGTGGGCAGGATGCCCAGCAGGCTCTTCACCGTCGTCGACTTGCCCATGCCGTTGCGGCCGAGCAGCGTGATGCACTGACCGGCCTCCGCGGCGAACGCCATCCCGAACAGCACCTGGCTGGTGCCGTAGTGGGCGGTGAGGTCGCGAACGTCGAGGAGCGCCATTGCGGTCAGGCCACCATGTCCTGGTCGCCCAGATAGGCGGCCCGCACGTCGGCGTTCGCGCGGATCGACGCCGGGTCGCCGCAGGCGATCACTTGCCCGTACACGAGGACCGTGATGCGGTCGGCGAGCTTGAACACCGCGTCCATGTCGTGCTCGACCAGCAGCACGCCGTAGCGGCCCTTGAGCGACGCCAGGAGTTCGACCATGCGCTCCGATTCCGCGAGGCTCATGCCGGCCATCGGCTCGTCGAGCAGCAGCAACCGCGGGCGGGTCGCCAGCGTCATCGCGACCTCGAGTTGCCGGCGTTCGCCGTGCGCGAGTGTCGCGACCGGCGCGGCCGCCTTCGCCGCCAGTCCCACTTCGGCGAGCGCCGCGCGGGCCGGCTCGACGAGCGCCGCTTCGCTCGCGATCGGCCGCCAGAACCGGAAGCTGTGGCCGGCATGCGCCTGCACGGCGAGCATCACGTTGACCAGCACCGAGAACTCCGGGAACACCGACGTGATCTGGTAGGAGCGGCCCACGCCCATCAGCGCGCGCCGGAAGACCGGCTCGCGCGCGATCTCGCGCCCTTCGAAGCGGATGCTCCCGGCGTCCGGCAGCAGCTCCCCCGAAAGCTGGTTGATCAGCGTGGTCTTGCCGGCGCCGTTGGGGCCGATCACCGCATGCACTTCGCCGCGCTCGACGGTGAGGCTCACGCCGTCCGTGGCGGTGAGGCCGCCGAAGCGCTTGACCAGTCCGGCGACCGCGAGCAGCGTCATGCGGCGTCCCTGCGCTCGCCGGCACGCCGCGTGTCGCGGTCCACGAGATAGCCGTAGAGTCCCTTCTTCGCCGTCAGCACGATGAGCACGATCGCCGGTCCCAGCACGATCATCCAGTGCGTCGTCCAGCCGGCCAGGATCTCCTCGAACACGCAGCAACGCGGCGGCGCCCGCGACCGGCCCGAGCACGGTGCCCATGCCGCCGAGCATGATCATCACGATGAGGTCGCCCGATGCCTGCCACGCCATGTACGACGGCGCGGCGAACTTGGTCAGGTTGCCGAGCAGCATGCCGGCGATCACGCAGACCAGCGCGGAGATGACGTACGCGGTGAGCTTGTAGCGCAGCGTCGGGAAAGCCCAGCGCCGCCATCCGCCGCTCGTTGCCGCGCACCCCGCGCAGCACCATGCCGAAGCGCGAGTGCACGAGGCGATCGCACGCGAAGAGGCACGCGAGCAGCACCGCGAAGGCCGCGTAGTAGAGCGCGTTGCTGGTGGCGAGCGTGAAGAGTCCGAAGTCGCTGCGCGCGGCGATCGTCAGGCCGTCGTCGCCGCCGAATGTCTTCAGGCTGATCGCCAGGAAGTAGATCATCTGCGCGAACGCGAGCGTGATCATGATGAACGCCATCCCGCTGGTGCGCAGGCACACGAAGCCGATCACCAGCGCGACACGCGAAGCCGACGGCGAGCCCCGCGCCGAGCTGCAGCCAGCCATTGGTGATCGCCGTAGAACGACAGGATGCCCACGGCGTACGCGCCGATGCCGATGTACATCGCATGGCCGAAGCTCACGATCGCGCCGTAGCCCAGGATCAGGTTGAGGCCGACCGCCGCGAGCGCGAAGATCACGATGCGCGTGAACAGCGTCACGTAGTACGGCTCGCCGATCAGCGCCGAGATCGCCGGCACCAGCGCGAGGCCGCCCAGCAGCATCGTGGCGACGGCCGTGCGCAGGCCGAAGCGGGGTGCGATGTCGGCCGCGGCGCCGTCGACGGTCATGCGTGGCGCACCGGGAACAGGCCCTGCGGCCGGATCGCGAGCACGACGGCCATCAGCACGTAGATCAGCATCGACGCGATCGCGGGGCCGGCGGCCTGCGCGAGCGAGCGCTCGAGGAACTCGCGCAGCAGCGTCGGCAGGAACGCGCGGCCGATCGTGTCGACGATGCCGACGATCAGCGCGCCGTAGAACGCGCCGCGGATCGAGCCGATGCCGCCGGTGACGATCACCACGAGCGTCAGGATCAGGATCGGCTCGCCCATGCCGGGTTGCACGGAGACGATCGGGCCGGCCATGAGTCCCGCCAGCCCGGCCAGTCCCGCGCCGAGGCCGAACACCAGCGTGTTGAGCCGGCGCACGTTGACGCCGAGCGCCGCGACGATCTCCGGATGCGTGGCGCCGGCGCGGATCAGCATGCCGACGCGCGTCCGGTGGATCAGCGCGTAGAGACCCGCGCCGACGGCGAGCCCGACGCCGATGATCGCGAAGCGGTACGACGGGTAGCGGAGGCCGAAGAGTTCGACGGTGCCGGACAGCGCCTCGGGCGCGTTCATGTACACCGAGGCCGGTCCCCAGATGATGCGCACCAGTTCGTTGAAGAACAGGATGAGGCCGAACGTCGCCAGCACCTGGTCGAGGTGGTCGCGCTGGTAGAGCCGCGCGAGCGCGACGCGCTCGACGACGATGCCAAGCAGCATCGTGGCGGGAATGCCGACCAGGCCCGCCAGCACGAACGAGCCGGTCGCGTCGAACACGGCGGCGGCGAAGTACGCGCCCATCATGTAGAGCGAGCCGTGCGCGAGGTTCACGAAATTCATGATCCCGAACACGAGCGTCAGCCCGGCGGCCAGCAGGAACAGCAGGATGCCGAGCTGCAGGCCGTTCAGCGCCTGGGTGAGGAAGAGACCGAGGGTCATAGGAGGCGCGCTCCGATGAGCGCGCCAACGGCAGCCACGCTCCAGGATCCCGGGCGAAGCCCGGGATCGTCGCCGGAACAATCGACGACGCGGCGGTGGGGCAGGAGGCGCGCTCCGATGAGCGCGCCAACGGCGGTCACGCTCGAAGTTCCCGGGCCGAGCCCGGGAACCTCGCTCGCAACATCCGGAACGCGTTCGTGCCGTCGCAAAGACGCAAGGGGCGGGAGCGCCGCGACGCCGCCTACTTCAGCGCGCACTGCGCGTGATACGCGTCCTGGTGGTCCTTCAGCGGCGTGCCGATCGTCTTGAGGCTCACGCGGCCCTTCGCGTCCTTGGCGACCTCGAACACGTGCATGTCCTGGATCGGGAAGCCGTTGTTGTTGAACTTGAAGTTGCCGCGCACGCTCTTGAAGTCGGCGGCCTTCAGCGCGGCCTGGAACGCCTTCTTGTCGCCGACGTTGCCCTTCACCTTCGCGATCGCGGAGTCGAGCAGCAGCGCGGCGTCGTACGACTGGGCCGCGTACTGCGACGGGATGCGGCCGAACTTCTTCTCGAAGTCGTCGACGAACTTGCGGCTGGCCGGATTGTTGAAGTCCGGTCCCCAGAACGTGCCGGAGATCACGCCCAGCGCGTCGTCCTTCAGCGCGGGCAGCGTCGAGCCATCCGTGGTGGACGACGACAGGAGCGGCACCTTGCCGGCCAGTCCGGCCTGCTTGTACTGGCGCACGAAATTGATGCCCAGGCCGCCCGGATAGAACACGAAGACCGCGTCCGGATTCTTCGCGGCCACCTGCGCCAGTTCGGCCGAGAAGTCGGGCTGGTTCAGCGGCGTGTAGATCTCGTCGATGATCTCGCCCTTGAAGAACCGCTTGAACCCGGCGAGCTGGTCCTTGCCCGACTGGTAGTTGGGCGCCATGATGACGACGCGCTTGTAGCCCTTGTCGGTGGCGTACTTGCCCACACCCTCGGACTGCATGTCGTTCTGCCAGGACGTGACGAACGAATACGGCGAGCACTGCGCGCCGGCAATGGGGGCCGGCCCGGCGTTGGAACTGATGATGAACACTTCCTGGTCGGTGACTTTCTTGTGCACGGCCATGAAGACATTGGAGAACGTGACGCCGGTGATGATCGGCACCTTGTCCTTCTCGATCAGCTTGTCGACGATCTGCGTCGCGACTTCGGGCTTCAGCTGGCTGTCCTCCTTGAGCACCTGCACCGGCACGCCGCCCAGCTTGCCGCCGTTCTGCTCGACGACCATCATGAACGCGTCGTACTGGTCCTGCCCCAGTGCGCCCTGCGGGCCCGACAGTTCGGCCATGAAACCGATCTTGATCGGGGCCTGCGCATGTGCGGCGGATGCCGCGGCGGCGATGGCCGCCGCGATTGCGAATTGCACGAATTTCATGGTTTCTCCTCCCGGATTACGTGGCGGCGCAATTCTACCCGGCAATTCCGGAGCGCGGCGAAAGGCTTTGTGCCGGCCGCGACATCCCGGTCCGCCCACGGGCGACGCGCGGCGCGCGGACCTCGCGCCCGCCGCGCGGCCCGCCGGCTATACTCGATTCCGCCGGCCGCCGCATCCGCCTGCACGACCGACTTCCTTCCGACCGACATGAACGATCACGCGCCCGTCCTGCCCGACCTCGCGCGACCCCGCGGCAGGTATCCGCACTACCGCCGGGTCGGCGACTTCATCTTCGTGTCCGGCTTGAGTTCCCGCCGGCCCGACAACTCGATCGCCGGTGCCGACGTCGATGCGCTGGGTACGACGCGGCTCGACATCCGGGCGCAGACGCGCGCGGTGATCGAGAACCTGGCGACGATCCTCGCCGCCGCCGGTGCGACGCTCGCCGACGTCGTGGACGTGACGACGTTCCTGACCGACATGAACGATTTCGCCGGCTACAACGACGTCTACGGCGAATTCTTCGACCACGACGGGCCCGCGCGGACGACGGTGGCCGTCCACCAGTTGCCGCACCCGCATCTGCGGATCGAGATCAAGGCCATCGCCTGCCTGGCGTCCGGAAGGAGGACCTGATGCGCGCACCGTTCAACCTGAAGCGCTGGATCGACGAGCACCGCGACCTGTTGCGGCCGCCGGTCGGCAACGCGCAGATCTACGAGGATGCCGACTTCATCGTCACGGTGGTCGGCGGCCCCAACCAGCGCACCGACTACCACGACGACCCGCTGGAGGAATTCTTCTACCAGCTGGAAGGCGACATGGCGCTGCGGATCATGGAGGACGGGCGGCCGCGCGACATTCCGATCCGCGCCGGCGACATCTTCCTGCTGCCGCCGCATGTCCGGCATTCGCCGCAGCGGCCGGTGCCGGGCAGCGTGGGCCTCGTCATCGAGTATCGTCGTCCGCCCGGCGCGCTGGACGCGTTCGAGTGGTACTGCCTCGAATGCCACGCGCGCGTGCATCGCGTCGAGGTGCAGTTGCAAAGCATCGTGCGCGACCTGCCGCCGCTGTTCGAGCGGTTCTACGGCGACGCGTCGTTGCGCAAGTGCCCGGCGTGCGGCGTCGTGCACCCGGGCAAGGCCGCCGCGCCCGCGCGCTGATCCGCGACCGATGCGGCAATGACTCGTTCATGACTCTCCACCGCGTCGACATCCACGCGCACCTCTTCCCGCCGATCACGCGGGACGAGGCGATGGCCGCGGATCCGCGCGCGCCGTGGCTCGCCGATCATGGCGACGGCACCGGCCACATCATGGAAGGGGACACGCCGTTCCGGCCCGTGCAGGCGCAGCTGTGGGACGCGGCGCGCGCGCCTCGCGTGGATGGACGCGACCGGCATCGCCGTGCAGTTCGTATGTGCGACTCCCGTGATGTTCGGCTACGGGTGGGCGCCCGCGCGCGCGACACCCTGGGCGCAGCGGATGAACGACCGCGCGCTCGAATTCTGCGCGGCGGACCCGCGGCGGCTGAAGGCGCTCGCGCAGGTGCCGCTGCAGGACATCGACGCCGCGTGCCGCGAGGTTTCGCGCGCGCGCGAGAGCGGCCACATCGGCGTGCAGATCGGCAACCATGTCGGCACGCGCAGCCTCGACGACCCGGGCATCCTGGACTTCCTGCGCCACTGCGCGGCCGAACGCATGCCGGTGCTCGTGCATCCGTGGGACATGATGGGCGACGCGCGGATGCGCCGCTGGATGCTGCCGTGGCTCGTCGCGATGCCGGCGGAGACGCAGCTCTCCATCCTGTCGCTGATCCTGTCCGGCGCGTTCGAGCGGCTGCCCCGGTCGCTGGAACTCGTGTTCGCGCACGGCGGGGGCAGCTTCGCGTGGCTCGCGGGCCGCGTCGACAACGCGTGGCGCGAGCGCGACATCGTGCGCGCCGACTGCCCGAACCTGCCGTCGTCCTACTGCGACCGGTTCTGCGTGGACTCCGCGGTCTTCGCGCCGGGTGCGCTGCGGCTGCTGGTCGAGACGATGGGGGCGGACCGCGTGCTGCTCGGCACCGATGCGCCATTCCCGTTGGGCGAGCAGCAGCCGGGCGCGCTGGTGGAGTCGGTCTACGCCGAGGATGCCGTCGTCCGCGAGCGCCTTCTCGCGGGCAACGCGCGCCGCGTGTTCGCGCGCGCCGGCGCGTGAGCATGGTCGGCATGCCGCGCGCAGCGACTGCGGGCGTGGCACCACCCGGACCCGTGCGCGTGCCGTCGATGTCCGCCGAAACCGCCCCCGCGGGCTGGCACGCGCGCCTGGCGCTCGGCTTCGAACGCGATGCGGCGGCGCACGCGTGCTCGCCCGGCGCGCCGCACACGGGACCGCTCGTCGTGCAGAAGGCGCTGCACCCGGAAGGTCCGGACGTCTGCCAGTGCATCGTCGTGCATCCGCCGGGCGGCATCGTCGGCGGCGACCGGCTCGAACTCGACGTCGACGTCGGTGCGGGTGCGCACGCGCAGCTCACGACGCCGGGCGCGACGAAGTGGTATCGCTCCGGCGGCCGGCGCGCCACGCAGTCCGTGCACGCTCGCGTCGGCCGCGGACGCCTCGCTCGAATGGCTGCCGCAGGACACCATCGTGTTCGACGGCGCGCTGCGCCACGAGCACGCTGCGCATCGACCTCGCGCCGAATGCCGTGTATCATCGGCTGGGACGTCGTCTGTCTCGGCCGCACGGCGTCGGGCGAGCGCTTTCGCACGCGGCGAGTGGCGGCAGCGCATCGATATCGTGCGCGACGACGCACTCGTTTGGAGCGAGCGCGCGTTGCTGCGACGGCGACTCGCGCGCTGCTGTCGTCGCCGGTGGGCTTGAACGGCGCGCCGGTCTTTGGCACATTCGTGGCCGTGGCGTCCGCGATTGCCCGATGACGCTGCTCGCCGGCTGCCGCGACGCTCGCGCCGGTGCAGCGGCGAAGGCGCGGTGACGCGCCTGCCGGGCGTGCTCGTCGCGCGCTACCGCGGCACGTCGAGCGAAGCGGCGCGCACGCTGGTTCGCCGCGCTGTGGCGCGTCGCTGCGCCCGGCGCTCGTCGCGGCCGCGACGCCGTGCCGCCGCGGATCTGGAGCACCTGACGCCTCCCGCGACCCACGTGGAACTGACCCCGCGAGAAAGGACAAGCTGCTGATCTTCACCGCCGCGCTGGTCGCCGAGCGCCGGCTCGCGCGCGGCCTGCAAGCTCAACTATCCGGAGGCGTCGCGCTACATCAGCGCGGCGATCATGGAAGGCGCGCGCGACGGCCGCACGCGTCGCCGAGCTGATGGGCTACGGCGCGACGCTGCTGACGCGCGCGCAGGTGATGGACGGCATCCCCGAGATGATTCCCGAGATCCAGGTCGAGGCGACGTTTCCCGACGGCACCAAGCTCGTCACCGTGCACCATCCGATCCCATGATTCCGGGCGAACTCCTGCTGCGACGACGGCGACATCGAGCTCAACGCCGGCCGCGCCGACGTGACGCTCGCGGTCGCCAACACCGGCGATCGCCCGATCCAGGTCGGCTCGCACTATCACTTCGCCGAGACCAACGCGGCGCTCGCGTTCGATCGCGCGGCCGCGCGCGGCTTCCGGCTCAACATCGCGGCCGGCACCGCGGTGCGCTTCGAGCCGGGCCAGACGCGCACGGTCGAGCTGGTCGCGCTCGGCGGCGACCGCGTCGTCTTCGGCTTCACGCGGCGACGTGATGGGCGCGCTCGACGCGAAGCGCGCGGTCCGGCGGCGAAGCGCCGGTCGGCAAGGCGGCCACGAAGACCGCAAGAACCGCGGCCAGGCGTGCGCCCGCGGCGAAGACGACGGCCGCGCGAGGACGCAAGCGATGAAGATCGGCCGCCGCGCCTACGCCGAGATGTTCGGCCCGACCGTCGGCGACCGCGTGCGCCTCGCCGACACCGACCTCGTCGATCGAGGTCGAGCGCGACCTCACGGTCTACGGCGAGGAGGTGAAGTTCGGCGGCGGCAAGGTGATCCGCGACGGCATGGGCCAGAGCCAGCGGCGTGCCGAAGGACTGCGCCGACACGGTGATCACCAACGCGCTCGTCGTCGACTGGTGGGGCATCGTCAAGTGCGACGTCGCGATCAAGGACGGCAGGATCGCGCGGCTCGGCAAGGCCGGCAACCCGGACATCCAGCCGGGCGTCGACATCGTGATCGGCGCGGGCACCGAGATCATCGCCGGCGAGGGCATGATCGTCACCGCCGGCGGCATCGACGCGCACATCCACTTCATCTGCCCGCAGCAGATCGACGAGGCGCTGATGTCGGGCGTCACGACGATGATCGGCGGCGGCACCGGCCCGGCGACCGGCACGTTCGCGACGACCTGCACGCCCGGGCCGTGGCACATCCACCGGATGCTCGAGGCGGCCGAGGCGTTCCCGATGAACCTCGGGCTTCCTCGGCAAGGGCAACGCGAGCCTCGACGCCCGGCCCGCTCGCCGAGCAGGTCGAGGCGGGCGCGATCGGCCTCAAGCTGCACGAGGACTGGGGCACGACGCCCGCGGCGATCGACGCTGCCTGCAGCGTCGCCGACGAGATACGACGTGCAGGTCGCGATCCACACCGACACGCTGAACGAGTCGGGCTTCGTCGAGACGACGCTCGCGGCGATCGGCGGCCGCACGATCCACACCTATCCACACCGAAGGCGCCGGCGGCGGCCACGCGCCGGACATCATCCGGGCGTGCGGCGAGCCGAACGTGCTGCCGTCGTCGACCAACCCGACGCGGCCCTACACGGTCAACACGATCGACGAGCACCTCGACATGCTGATGGTGTGCCACCACCTCGACCCGGCGATCGCCGAGGACGTCGCGTTCGCCGAGTCGCGGATCCGGCGCGAGACGATCGCCGCCGAGGACATCCTGCACGACCTCGGCGCGTTCTCGATGATGTCGTCGGACTCGCAGGCGATGGGCCGCGTCGGCGAGGTGATCATCCGCACCTGGCAGACCGCGCACAAGATGAAGGAGCAGCGCGGCGCGCTCGGCCGGCGATACCGCGCGCGCACGACAACTTCCGCGTCAAGCGCTACATCGCCAAGTACACGATCAACCCGGCGATCGCGCACGGCATCGCGCACGTCGTCGGCTCGGTCGAGCCGGGCAAGCTCGCCGACCTCGTGCTGTGGAAGCCGGCGTTCTTCGGCGTCAAGCCGTCGCTGATCCTGAAGGGCGGCATGATCGCCGCGGCGGCGATGGGCGATCCGAACGCGTCGATCCCGACGCCGCAGCCGGTGCACTACCGGCCGATGTTCGGCGGCTTCGGCGAGGCGCTCGCGACGTCGGTCACGTTCGTGTCGAAGGCGGCGCTCGAAGAATCCCGGCCGTCGCGAAGCTCGGGCTCGCGAAGCCGCTCGTCGCGGTCACGAGACACGCGCAGGATCGGCAAGAAGCGACATGAAGCGGAACGACGCGACTGCCGCGCGATCGACGTCGACCCCGAGACCTACGAGGTGCGCGCCGACGGCGAGTTGCTCGTCTGCGAGCCCGCGCGCGTGCTGCCGATGGCGCAGCGCTACTTCCTGTTCTGAGCGCCCATGCTGACGATCAGCGCGCGCGCCGCGCCCGGCGCCGAACCCGTTGCGGACGCTGGTGCTGCCGTTCGAGTTGCGGCAGAAGAGCCGGCTGCGCACGCGGCTCGCGGCCGGCGAGGAGGTCGGGCCTCGTTGCTCGACCGCGGGCACGCGTGCTGCGCGGCGGCGACTGCCTGCGCGCCGACGACGGCCGCGTCGTGCGCGTGGTGGCGGCCGACGAGGCCGCTGATGGAGGCGCGCTGCGCGGATGCCGCAGTCGCTCGCGCGCTGCGCGCTACCACCTCGGCAATCGGCATACGCCGGTCGCAGGTGCGGCGCCGGCTGCGCTGCGCATTCGCGGCGGACGAGGTGCTGGCCGACGATGCTGCGCGGGCTGGGCGCGGACGGTGCACGTCGCTGCGTGCGCCGTTCGAGCCGGAGGCGGGCGCCTACGCGGGCGGCCATCACCACGCATTCGGGCGGCGCGAAGCACAGCGGCATCATCCACGACATGATCGCAGCGCACGCGGGCGAACGGCATGAGCCGGCGACGATCCGCGACGGCATGCTGCCGCTCGTGCGCTGCTGCACCTCGCGAGTCCCGCGCTGCCGATCGGCGCGTATCAGCTATTCGCAGGGCCTCGAATGGGCGGTCGAGGCGGGCGCGGTCGCGCGACGCGGCAGCGGCGCAGGCCTGGATCGGCGACCTCCTGGACCACGTGCTGGCCGCGCGGCGAAGCGCCGGTGCTGGCGCGACTGCTGCGCCGCCGCCGCCGCGGGCGACTGGCCGGCGTTCGCGCGCTGGAACGCGTGGTTCCGCGCGTCGCGCGAGACGCGCCGAGCTGCGCGCCGAGACCGACGCAGATGGGCGGCTCGCTCGCGCGGCTGCTCGCCGATCTCGATGCTGCTCGACGCCCGCGGCGCGCGCCGCGCTCGCCGGCGCTCGCGCCGGTCACGCTGCCTGCCGCATTCGCGCTGGCGGCGCGCGCGCTTCGCGCGTGCCGGCGCGACGCGGCGGTCACCGCGCTATGTCGTGGTCGTGGCTCGAGAACCAGGTGCTCGCGGCGATCAAGCTGGTGCCGCTCGGCCAGGTCGCGGGCCAGCGGATGCTGCTGGCGCTGGGCGCGCGATTCCCGCCGTCGTCGCGCGCGGCGACGGCGCTCGACGACGACGACATCGCGAGCTTCGCGCCGGGCCTGGCGCTCGCGTCGGCGCGCCACGAAACGCAGTACTCCCGGCTCTTCCGGTCCTGAGTCGACGACCGCGATGCGCATCGACTGACCATGACCAGCCCCTGCGCGTCGGTATCGGCGGCCCCGTCGGCTCCGGCAAGACGGCGCTGACGCTCGCGCTGTGCCGCGCGCTGCGCGACCGCTACGAGATCGCCGTCGTGACCAACGACATCTACACGGAGGAGGACGCGGCAGTTCCTCGTGCGCAACGAAGCGCTGCCGCCCGAGCGGATCATCGGCGTCGAGACCGGCGGCTGCCCGCACACGGCGATCCGCGAGGACGCGTCGATCAACCTCGAGGCGGTCGACCGCCTCGCGCAGCGCTTCGGCAACCTCGACGTCATCTTCGTCGAGAGCGGCGGCGACAACCTCGCGGCGACGTTCAGCCCGGAGCTGTCCGACCTCACGCTGTACGTGATCGACGTCGCGGCCGGCGACAAGATCCCGCGCAAGGGCGGCCCGGGCATCACGCGGTCGGACCTGCTCATCATCAACAAGATCGACCTGGCGCCGATGGTCGGCGCGTCGCTCGACGTGATGGACCGCGACGCGCGGCGCATGCGCGGCGAGCGCCCGTTCGTGTTCACGAACCTGAAGACCGGGCAGGGGCTCGCCGAGGTGATCCGTTTCGTCGAGGAGCGCGGCATGCTGCGCGCGCCCGCGAACTGACCTTGCGTCGCGCGGCGGGAATGCCGGCCCGCGCCGCGCTCGAGCGCCATGGCCATCGAATACGTCCCCCTCATCCAGAAGTACGGCTATCTCGCGACGTTCGCGGGCACGCTGCTCGAGGGTGAATCGCTGCTGGTCCTGTCGGGGCTCGTCGCACACCGCGAGTATCTCTCGCTGCCGCGCGTGATCGTCGTCGGCGCGCTGGGTGGCGCGCTCGGCGACCTGGCCTTCTTCCTGCTCGGCCGGCACTACGGTGCGCGGCTGCTCGATCGCTTTCCGCGCTTCGCGCCGCGGGCGGACCGCGTGCGCGGGATGATCGAGCGTCACCCCGTCGCGACCATCGTCGGCGTGCGCTTCATGTACGGCCTGCGCACCGCGGGTCCCGCCATCATCGGCACCACGCGCGTGTCGCTGCTCGAGTTCGTGCCGCTCAACGTCGTGGGTGCGCTGCTGTGGAGCGGCTGCTGGGCCGGCGCCGGCTACGTGCTCGGGCACGCGGCCGAGCGCCTGCTGGGCGACTTCGCGCGCATCGAGCGCGAGGTGCTGGGCGGTGCGCTGCTGGTGGCCGTGCTTGGCGCCGTGGCGCTGCGCGTATGGCGGGCGCGACGCGATCCGCGGCCCTAGCCGCAAGAACCTTCGTGCACAAACAGACGCAGAGGCGCGGCGGAAAGCGCAAGGGCGGTACGCCGCCACGCTGCGGATCCTGCGACACGCTGCGCGCTCAGGCGAACGGCAACCCCACGCCGACGCCGGCCAGGCCCGCGGCGGCAGCGATGAAGCGCTTTCGGCCAAGGGAGGGCGAGCGGTCGGCGTTGACTTCCGTCAACGTTTTCGCCGGTCGTCGGAGTAGCGTGAAATCGAGACATTCGACGCGACGATGCGGTCGCGATGTCCCTGTCGGTGTCCTTCGTCGATACCGCAGACCGCTTCGCTGGCTGCTTCGCCGAGAAGTGAAGTCGGCGACCGACGGGTCGACGCCGAATACGAGCCCCAATAGCGAGACGGTGCGGTCCTCCATTCCAAACACGATGTCCCCGAACGAAGACCCGAACGACGTCCCGAGGCGGATCGCGAGGGGTGGGCGGGGCGAGCGGGGCGAAGGAGACAATGCGCGATCTTCCATTTTGGTGCGGTGGTCATTGGCGACGCACCAAAATGCATCGCGCGCTTGCGCGACGCTGGCGCGTCGCCGGGTAACGATCGCCGTTACTGAACCGGATTCGCGCGCGAAATCATGGGTTTGCGCAATCGCTTCGGCACTTGGCATGCCTCGTGCAATGCAACATGGCGAAGAGGTCGTGAGGGGATGGCAAGTCGCACACACGATCTTCGACACCAGCGCATCGATCCACACATCTACCAGCGGGGACCCTACATGCAACGCAGATCATTCATCCGCAGCACGCTCGCGACCGCGATCGCCGCGGCGGGCATCACGTTGGGCGTGCCGGCGCAGGCCGCGGACACCATCAAGGTCGGCATCCTGCATTCGCTGTCCGGCACGATGGCGATCAGCGAAACGGCGCTGAAGGACATGGCGCTGATGACGATCGAGGAGATCAACGCGAAGGGCGGCGTGCTGGGCAAGAAGCTCGAGGCGGTGGTCGTCGATCCCGCGTCGAACTGGCCGCTGTTCGCCGAAAAGGCGCGCCAGCTCAAGACGCAGGACAAGGTCGACGTGATCTTCGGCTGCTGGACGTCGGTGTCGCGGAAGTCGGTGCTGCCGGTCATCGAGGAACTGAACGGCCTGCTGTTCTACCCGGTGCAGTACGAGGGCGAGGAACTGTCGAAGAACGTGTTCTACACGGGCGCGGCGCCGAACCAGCAGGCGATCCCGGCCGTGGAATACCTGATGAGCAAGGAAGGCGGCGGCGCGAAGCGCTGGGTGCTGCTCGGCACCGACTACGTCTATCCGCGCACCACCAACAAGATCCTCCGCGCATTCCTCAAGTCGAAAGGTGTCGATGAAAAGGATATCGACGAGAAGTACACGCCGTTCGGACACTCCGATTACCAGACGATCGTCGCGGACATCAAGAAGTTTGCGGCAGGCGGCAAGACGGCCGTGGTTTCCACGATCAATGGCGACTCGAACGTTCCTTTCTACAAGGAACTCGGCAACCAGGGACTGAAGGCGACCGACGTACCCGTCGTCGCGTTCTCGGTGGGCGAAGAAGAACTGCGCGGCGTCGACACGAAGCCGCTCGTGGGTCACCTCGCGGCGTGGAACTACTTCATGTCGATCAAGAACCCGGTGAACGACGCGTGGAAGAAGAAGTGGGCCGACTACGCGAAGAAGAACAAGCTCCCGGGCGCCGACAAGCCGCTGACCAACGATCCGATGGAAGCCACCTACGTCGGCATGTGGATGTGGAAGCAGGCGGTCGAGAAGGCCAAGTCCACGGACACGGACAAGGTCATCGCCGCGATGGCCGGGCAGTCGTTCCCGTCGCCGAACGGCTACACGATGAAGATGGACCAGACCAACCACCACCTCTGGAAGCCGGTGTTCATCGGTGAAATCCAGGCCAACGGCCAGTTCAACGTGGTGTGGAAGGACCCCAAGGGCCTCGTGCAGGCCAAGCCCTGGAGCCCGTTCATCGCCGGCAACGACAAGAAGAAGGACGCACCGGAAAAGAAATAGGCAAACGGGTGGACAGCCCGCCGGCGCGGGCAGGGGAGGCAGCGGTTCCGCAGCGGAGCCGCGGCCGCCTCCCTGACGCGCCGGTTTTTTATTGGCGTCGTGACGCGTGAGGGGTCTCGAGGACGTGATGCGAACAGGCGGTATTTTCGGCACGTGCGCGAGATGGGCCTGTGCCGTCGCGTTGGCGACGGCGGCGACATGGGCGTGGGCGTTGCCCGCGGACGTCGTGAAGGCGCTGGCGTTCGGCGACGGCGACGCCCGGGGCAAGGCGATCGGCGCGCTCGTCGCGAGCGGCGACGTCGCGGCGCTGCCGGTGCTCCAGGGAATGATGGACGGGGAAATGCAGACGGTCGGCGACGATCGCGTGCTGATCGTGAAGGGCGATACTGCGATCGACGCCGTCACCGGAGCCGCGGTCACGCCGCTGCCCGAGACCCGCGACGACGTCGTCGTCAACAACCGGCTGCGGCGCACGCTGTCCACCGCGGTGGCGGCGTTCAAGCTCGCGTCGCCCGACCGCGCGGTGCGGCTGGCCGCGGCGAAGGAATTGCAGAACAGCGCGGACGAGGAGGCGCTTCCCGCGATCGCCGCCGCGACCGCGAAGGAAGCCGACCCCGAAGTGAAGGGACTGCTGACGCTGACGCAGGCGTCGATCCAGTTGGGCAGCACCGATCGCGCGACGCGTCTCGCGGCGATCCGCGCGCTTGCGCAAAGCGACGCCGGCGCCACCAAGACGCTGCTGCTCGAAGTGCTGGCGAAGAAGGACGGCAAGTTCGTCGAAGGCGACGAGGAAGTACGCGCCGAGGCGCAGCGCTCGCTCTCCGCCGTCGAGGGCCGGCTCGCCAAGGGCGACATTGCGGCGCGCGTGTTCAGCGGCATCTCGCTCGGCACCATCCTGCTGCTCGCGGCGCTGGGCCTTGCGATCACGTACGGCCTGATGGGCGTCATCAACATGGCGCACGGCGAGCTGATCATGATCGGCGCGTACGCCACGTACGTCGTGCAGAACCTGTTCCGGCAGTACGCGCCCGGCGCGTTCGACTGGTACCTGCTGTTCGCGATTCCCGTGGCGTTTGCGGTGAGCGCGATCGTCGGCGTGGTTCTCGAGCGCACGGTGATCCGCCACCTCTACGGCCGTCCGCTCGAAACGCTGCTCGCGACGTGGGGCTTGAGCCTCATCCTGATCCAGGCGGTGCGCACGATCTTCGGCGCGCAGAACGTGCAGGTCGAGAACCCGGCGTGGATGTCGGGCGGCGTCGAGATCATGACCAATGTCGTACTGCCGTGGAGCCGCATCGTGATCGTCGCGTTCGCGGGCGGCGTGCTGCTGCTGGTGTGGGTGCTGCTGACGCGCACGCGGCTCGGCCTCTACGTGCGCGCGGTCACGCAGAACCGGGCGATGGCGAGCGCGCTCGGCGTGCGCACGCCGAAGATCGACATGATGGCGTTCGGCCTGGGGTCCGGCATCGCGGGCCTGGCCGGTGCGGCGCTCTCGCAGATCGGCAACGTCGGTCCCGACCTGGGCCAGAGCTACATCGTCGACTCGTTCATGGTCGTCGTGCTGGGCGGCGTCGGCCAGCTCGCCGGCACCGTGTACGCGGCGCTGGGCCTGGGCATCGCCAACAAGTTCCTCGAAGCATGGCAGGGCGCCGTGCTCGCGAAGATCGCGGTGCTCGTCTTCATCATCATCTTCATCCAGAAGCGCCCGCAGGGACTGTTCGCGCTGAAGGGCAGGACGGTGGACGCATGACGCCCGGGGCACCCTTGACGAGCGCGACGCCTGCGTTCGGGCCCATGCACGGCGTGGCCGGCGTCGGTTCGCTGCCGCGCCTGTGGTCGGGGCGCGCGTGGGGCATCCTGGGCGTGGTCGCGGTCGTGCTCTTTGTCGTCGTGCCGGTGTGCAACCTCCTCGTGCCGCCCGGCAGCATCTTTCACCTGTCGGACTTCGTGGTGACGCTGATCGGCAAGATCATGTGCTACGCGATCGTCGCGCTCGCGATGGACCTGATCTGGGGCTACACGGGCATCCTGTCGCTGGGCCACGGCGTGTTCTTCGCGCTCGGCGGCTACGCGATGGGCATGTACCTGATGCGCTCGATCGGCCACGACGGCGTCTACAAGAGCGACCTGCCCGACTTCATGGTGTTCCTCGACTGGAAGGCCTACCCCTGGTACTGGAGCTTCACCGACAACTTCTGGTACTGCGCGGCGCTGGTGGTGCTGGTGCCCGGCGTGCTGGCGTTCGTGTTCGGCTTCTTCGCGTTCCGCTCGCGCATCAAGGGCGTCTACTTCTCGATCATCACGCAGGCGCTCACGTACGCGTTCATGCTGCTGTTCTTCCGCAACGACACGGGCTTCGGCGGCAACAACGGCTTCACCGACTTCAAGCGCATCCTGGGCTTTCCGATCACGGCGCCGGAGACGCGCATCGCGCTCTTCATGCTGACCGGCGCGGCGCTCCTGGGCTTCCTGTGCCTGGGCCGCGCGATCGTCACGTCGAAGCTGGGCCGCGTGCTGATGGCGATCCGCGACGCCGAGACGCGCGTGATGTTCTCCGGCTACAACCCGGTCTACTTCAAGCTCTTCATCTGGACGCTGTCGGCGGTGATCTGCGGGATCGCGGGCGCGCTGTACGTGCCGCAGGTGGGCATCATCAACCCGAGCGAGATGTCGCCCGCGAACTCGATCGAGATCGCGATCTGGACGGCGGTCGGCGGCCGCGGCACGCTGGTCGGCCCGATCCTCGGCGCCGCGACGGTCAACCTGGGCAAGAGCTGGTTCACGCAGGCGCTGCCCGAGTACTGGCTCTACGTGCTGGGCGCTGCTGTTCATCCTGGTGACGCTGTACCTGCCGCGCGGCATCGCGGGCCTCTGGACGAGGAAGCGCTCATGATGAACCTCGCGGTCTACGCCGAGCAGCAGAAGGCGGCGCTGGCCAACGCATCGTCGAGCAAGGCCACCGGCATCAGCGACGGCCACGTCGTCACGCCCGGCCTCGACGTCAGCCACGGCGCGATCCTCTACCTCGATTCGATCTCGGTGAGCTTCGACGGCTTCAAGGCGCTCAACGACCTGTCGCTGGCGGTCGATGCCGGCGAACTGCGCTGCGTCATCGGGCCCAACGGTGCCGGGAAGACGACGATGATGGACGTCATCACCGGCAAGACCCGGCCGGACCTGGGCACCGCGTACTTCGGGCAGACGATCGACCTGCACGAAGCTCTCCGAGCCCGAGATCGCCGATATCGGCATCGGCCGGAAGTTCCAGAAGCCCACGGTGTTCACCGACCACACGGTGTTCGAGAACCTCGAACTCGCGCGCAAGGCGGACAAGCGGGTGTGGCCGACGCTGCGCGCGAAGCTCGACTCCGCCGCGCGCGACCGCATCCTCGCGGTGCTCGAGACGATCAAGCTGGCGCCCGAGGCGGGGCGTCCCGCGGGCCTCCTGTCGCACGGCCAGAAGCAGTGGCTCGAGATCGGGATGCTGCTGATGCAGGAACCGCAGCTGCTGCTGCTCGACGAGCCGGTCGCCGGCATGACCGACGACGAGACGATGCGCAGCGCGGAGCTGTTCGAATCGCTCGCCGGCGACTACACGCTGATCGTCGTCGAGCACGACATGGACTTCGTCGCGAAGATCGCCGATCGCGTGACGGTGCTGCACGAGGGCCACGTGCTGGCCGAGGGCTCGATGAGCCACGTGCAGCAGAACGAGCAGGTCATCGAAGTCTTCCTCGGACGCTGAAACCGCCATGCTCACCGTCTCGCGCCTGAACCAGTACTACGGCGGCAGCCACATCCTGCGCGACGTGTCGTTCGACGTTCCCGCGGGCCAGTGCACGACGCTGCTCGGCCGCAACGGCGTGGGCAAGACGACGCTGCTGCGCTGCCTCATGGGCCTCATCGCTGCGCGCTCCGGCGAGATCAGGCTGGGCGAGACCGAGATCGCCGCGCTGCCCCCCTATGCGCGCGCGAGCCTGGGTCTGGGGTACGTGCCGCAGGGCCGCGACATCTTCCCGCGCCTGACGGTGCTCGAGAACCTGCAGATGGGCCTTGCCACGCAGAAGCGCGGCACCGGCATCCCCGCGTTCATCTTCGAGATGTTCCCGGTGCTGAAGGACATGTTGTCGCGCCGCGGCGGCGACCTCTCGGGCGGGCAGCAGCAGCAGCTCGCGATCGGCCGGGCGTTGACGCTGCGGCCGAAGCTCCTGATCCTCGACGAGCCGACCGAGGGCATCCAGCCGTCGATCATCAAGGACATCGAGCGCGCGATCCGCAAGCTGACGTCCGGCGGCGAGATGGCGATCCTGCTGGTCGAGCAGTACTACGACTTCGCGAAGTCGCTCGCCGACCACTACGTGGTGATGTCGCGCGGCGAAGTCGTCGCGCGCGGCAAGGGCGCGGACATGGACGCCAACAACGTCCGCGATCTGCTGGCGGTGTAGTAACGTCCGCAAAAGGCGTCCGTGGGGCCGGTGGATGACGTGAATCTGCGTCGCGCCTTTTGCGGCCGGGACGTCAACTGCATAGTCAGGCGGCCGCCTTGGGGCGGCCCGGCGGCGGCCGCTGACAAAGAGCCAGGAAGAAACGAGTGTCGTGCGGCTGGTTGCGTTCTGGTCGACACCCGGCGAGGCTTCGGCAGAGCGTCGCTAGGTCGCGATTCCGCGCCGCGCGGCCATCTCGGCGCCGATCGCCGCGAGTTCCTCCCGGTCCAGCATCGCATCGGCCTGCGGCAGCAGTTCGCCTTCCTCGAGCGCGATGTGCGCGGCGTACGCCGCGCGGAACGCCTCGACATGCTTGACCGGCAGGAAGGCGCCGCTGCCGGCGACGATGGCCGACAACAGCGGGCGCAATTTGAGCCAGCGCGCGGAGAGGTCGCCATGCTGGCGTTCGAGTTCCCGCGCGAGGATGTGCGCCGCCGGCGCGCCGGTCGCGAGGCGCGGAAACAGGCTCTGTTCCTCGTCCGCATGATGGTGGACCGCGGCCGTGTCGAAGTAACGCATGATCGCGGTGGCCGCCGCGCGCGCCTCGGCGTCGGCGTGATTCAGGGGCAGATGGCGGACGAGCCGGTCGAGGGTCGCGAGCTGCCGTTCGATACGCCGGTGGCACGCGCGCAGCACGCCGAGCGGATCGTCGAAGCCGGGGGCATTGGCAAGCGAGAACGGATCGTGCGCCATCGGATTGTCGGAGTTGCGTGATCGGTGGGGCCGCGCGCGGCGCGGCCGATGCGTTATCGTAACGCGCCGCGGGGTCGCGTGCGCGCGCGACCCGGGCGTGACGGGCGCATAGAATGCCGGACAATGGACGTGACGACCGCATGGACATAGCGACGGCAACGCTGCCGGCGGTCGCCGTCGTCGCCAGTCTCGTGTGCGCGCTTGGCATCCTCGCGTGGGCCGCATGGCGCGCGCCGTGGTCGCGCTTCGTGTCGAGCGAGGCGGTGCATGTCTGGTACGGGACGATCTTCGCGCTGACGCTGCTCTGGAGCCTGCGCGCGACGATCGCCGGCGTCGTGGTCATCCACCTGCTCGGGATGGCGGGTTTCGCGCTCGCGTCCGGCGCGCCGCTGGCGCTCATCGGTGGCGCGGTCGTCGTGCTGGCGGTCGCACTCACCAGCGGCCTGCCGCTCGCCAATGCCGCGCCCGTGTTCCTCGTGTCGGTCGTGCTTCCGGTCGCGGTGGCGGTCGCGGTGCTGCGGACGGCCGAACGCCACCTGCCGCCGAATTTCTTCGTGTACGTGTTCGTCGCCGCGTTCCTCGGACCGGCGCTTTCATTCGGCGCGGCGGGGCTCGCGGCGGCCGCGGTGATCGTCGCCACGGAGGGCGCGCCCGCCGACGTCGTGTTCGGCGAGTACGTGCCCTACATGCTCTATCTCGCGTTCGCCGAGGCGACGCTGACGGGGATGGTGGTGACGCTGCTCGTCGTGTACCGGCCGCAGTGGATCGCGACGTTCGACGACCGCCGGTATCTCGAGCGCCGCTGAAGCGCGCCGGAACGCTTCCGCGCGAGGGCGCCCGCGCAAGCCCTGACCTCCGGACGCTGCATTGCGGGACGTTCCCTAGGCGCTTTCGTCGGAACCGGGGATTCCGCGCGTGCGGATCTGTGCGCGCAGCTCGGCGAGTTCCTCGCGCAATGCGCGCATCTCGCGGTGCAGTTCGAGCGTGATGCGCAGCTCCTCGGCGTCGAGCAGCCGCTCGATCTGCGCGCGCAGCGCCACGATGTCGGACTGCAGGCTCTCGCGGTTGCGCGTCTCCTCGCCGCCGACGAAGAACGTCACGACGTTGGCGGTGAAGAGCGTCATCAGCGCGACGCCGACCAGCACCGTGAGCACCGCAAGCAGCCGGGTGCCGGCGGTCGTGGGCACGACGTCGCCGTAGCCGACCGTCGCGCCGGTGATGAACGCGAGCCACAGCCCGTCCCAGAACGTCTTGATCGCCGGATCGAGCCAGTAGAAGAGTCCGCCCAGCGCCAGGATCGTCAGGAAGGCGACGCCGACCAGCATCGGCGCGCCCTTGCGCGTGAACAGGATCCGGAACTCGGCGGCCGTGCGCATGATGACGAGCAGCGCGACGGCGGCGCGCATCGTGCGCACGACGGCGATCCACTCGGTGGCCGCGCCCAGCGCCGCGGCCAGCGCGCCGAGGATGATCACGACGTTGAGCCAGTTCTCGAAGAAGTAGCGCCACGGGTGATCCGAGACGCGCATCATCCACACCAGTTCGGCCACGAACGCCGTCAGGATGACGAAGTCGAGCAGCGACGCGACCTCGTGCCAGATCGGGTGCAGATCCGCCGTCGCGAGCAGGTACGCAGGCACCGACATCAGCGCGACGCCGACCATCAGCCAGTGCAGCCGCGACTGCCACAGGTGCGCGACGGCGTTGTCGTCGGGCGACACGCCGCCCAGGCCGAGCCAGAGGAGGGGACTGTGGGTCATCGCGGCGAAGGCGTGCGGCGAATGGGCAAGAGGCGGGTGGAGGGCGGGTGGACCGGCGACGGGCGATGATGCGGTGCGGACGTGCGGGGCGTCAATCCGGCTCAGGTCGCCGGCGCACCCGCGGCGGGCACCCGCGCGGCGATCGTGCAGAACTGCGGGCCGCGATCGGCTGCCGGCGCGCCGTAGTCCCACCACGTCTGAACCGGCTCGAGGCCGCCTTGCGTCAGCGCGGCGCGCAGCGCTTCGGGCGAATAGGGACGGATCGTCTCGTCGACGTCGACCGCCTCGACCACCGACTCGCCCGCCAGCAGGCGATATCGGCGCTCGATCCGGTTGCATCCGTCGGGCAGCGGTGTGATCCGCTTCGAGCGGACGAGCTCCCGCCCGCCGAACGCGCGCCGGTAGTCCTCCGTGAATGCGTTCTGCGCGGTGATCGCCCTGGGCACGAACGCATCCGCGATGAAGAGTCCGTCGGGGTGGAGCAGCGTCCGTACCGAGGCCAGAGCCGCGCGACGTCGCCGGCGCCCGTCAGGTACGTGATGAGCGAGTAGGGACAGAGGATGGCGGCAAAGCCCCCGCGCAGCGCGAGCCGCGTCACGTCCATGCGCGCGACGGGTGCCGCGAGTCCGCGCGCGGCCGCCTTCCCGCGCAATTCCGCGAGCATGCCTGCCGACGCGTCGACCCCCAGCGCATCGATGCCGCGCGCGAGCAGCTCGAGGAGGATGCGGCCGTTGCCGCAGCCCAGTTCGAGCACGCGCCCGCGCTGGCGGGCGCAGAGCGCCGCGTAGAAGCCGACGTCGTCGAACGGCATGTTGCGCGCCATGTCGACGTCGTAGAAGCGGGCGATCGCGTCGTAGTTGGAGGACATCGGAACCGGTCAGTGGGGGAGCGCGTGCATCAGCGAATCGTACAGCGCCGCGAGGCGCGCCACGCTCGCCGCCCACGAGTGGGCGTCGAGCGCGCCGGGTACCGGGCCGCTCCAGCGCATGCCGGCGTGGCGCGTCGGCCAGCAACGCGGCCACGGGTTCGGCCATCGCGGCGACGTCCGGCACCGTCACCAGCGCCGCCAGATCCCCGATCGCGAAGCCGCGCGCGCCCGCCTGCGTGCAGACGCATACGCGGCCTGCGGCGACGGACTCGATGAGTTTCACGGCGGAGCCGCGGATGCCGACCTGCGGATTGATCGTCAGCGCGGACGCGGCGATGACGTCGGGCACGTCGTCCCGGTGTCCCGACACGGTGACGCCCGGTTGCGCGAAGCGCGGGTCGGCCCGCGTGTACGCGGCATGCTCGTCGCCCGCGAGGATCAGCAGCGTCGCGTCCGGAACGCGCGCGCGGATCGCGGGCCACGCGAGGTCGAGGAACGCGAGGATGCCATCGCGGTTCGCGGCATACCGGAACGGGCCGACGAACAGCACCTGCGCGGCCTGCGACGGCGCATAGGGTCGCGCCAGCACCCGGCTGCCGTTCGGGATGCATTCGACGCGGGGATGCGCGACCAGCGCGGTGTCCTCGGTCGAGCAGACGACGAGCGCGTCGTAGGCGGCAAGGTGGCGCGCGAAGTCCCGCGCATCCGCCCCTTCCGCGAAGTCCCCGGGTCCGTAGGCGTCGTGCAGGTCGAGCACCCAGCGCGCGCCGGGCGCGCGGTGCGCGATGAGCGGCGCCAGTTCCGCGTATTCGATCGCCACGATGTCGGGGCGGAATTCGCGCAGCGTATCCGCGACGGCGGCGACGAGGGAAGAATGGCAGTGCGTGCGCATCCGTGCCGCGAGCGGCGAATCGCCTTCGTCGCGCGCGCGCTCGACCCGCTGCACGAGGCGCACCGTGCAGAGTCCGTCGCAGTCGGCGAAGCTGCGCGCGTCGTAGAGCGCCGCCTCGTCGCTGACCAGCGCGATGTCGAACGCGGACGCGAGGCCGCGGATCAGCTCGGCGACGCGCCGCGCGCCGCCGTGGCGCGGCGGAAAGACCGCGAACGGCGTCACGACGAGCAGCCGCGGACGCGCGGATGCACCGGCGCCCGGCACGCGCAACCGGAAGCTGTACGACGACGTCAGCGCCGTCGTCGTCGCGTCCGGCGCGGACAGCCGCGGCGGCGCGAGCGGCTGCGGCGCGCGGTACGCGGCGCGGCGCTCGCGGTACACCGCGCGCGCCTGTGGAAGACGCGCGATCTCGCGCTGGCTTTCGTAGGGAAGCTCGCAGATGCGCGCCATCAGCCACTCCGCGCCGAACCCGGAGACCCCGTGCCGCGCGTCGAACAGGCGCCGGTTGCGCAGCACGATGCGGTCGATCTCCTCGCGCGCGTAGAAGCGGGCGGTGGTCGCGCGATGCGCGTGCGTGGCGAGCGAACGCGGCGCATGGAGAACGCGCAGTCCGTCGCGCCAGGCGCGCACGCCCCACTCGGCGTCCTCCCAGTAGAACGGGTCGTAGCATCGGCTCGCGCGCACGTACCGGGCGAGCGGCGCCGTGCGGAACAGCGCCGCGCCCCCGCTCGCGCACAGGTGCGGCACCGGTTCGGGCGACGCGGGAACCGGGGCATGATAGAGATGCGCGCCGTCGCGATCGACGTACCAGTCGACGAAACCCGTTTCCTCGCGGCGCCCGTCCGCGCTGCGCTGCAGGATCTGCGAGGCGATCGCGAAGACATCCGGCGCGCGCCACCGGAGCACCTCGGCGAGCGCCCCGGCGTCCAGCGTCATGTCGTTGTTGAGCAGGTAGGTGCCGTCGTGGCGCACCGCCGCGAGGCCGCGTTCGATCGCTTCCGCGAAGCCCTGCGGCGCGTCCGAGTGCAGCCACTCGACCATCGGGAAGCGCGCCGCCACCTCGGCGTAGACGTCCGGCGGCGCGCCGTTCGCGACGACGATGACCTGCACCGGCTCGGCGACTTCGGCGAGCGCCGTCACGAGCGCCTGCAACGTGCCGGCGAGCATCTGCGGTGCATCGCGGTCCGGAATCACCACGGACACGCCGGGCGCCCACGGCGTGGGCCGTGCGGGCGCGAAACGCCTGACCGGGAACCGTTCGGCCGCGAGCATCGCGGCGTACAAAGGCGCGAGCCTGAGCCGCTGCCGCCAGCTCGTTCCCCACATGGGCATCAGCGCCGTGGCGCGACGACGGGTGACGACGGTGGCGTCACACCAGCAACGGGTCGCCGCGCCACCATCCGCCGTCTTCCGGCTGCTGCGCATCCATCGCGAACGCCTGGTCGGCGAACATCGCCGCCCAGACATTGGTGTTCGCCGGCGCAGCATCGCGCGCGAAGCCGACCGCGCCCGTGGGACGGACCGCGCGCGCAAGCGCAGCCGCGACGCGCGCGAACGCGACCCGGTCGAACGGTCGGTGCGGTCGATGCGCGCGCAGCAGGCAGCCGATGCGCAGCGCCTGCGCGAGCACGTCGGTCCGCGCGGGTCCTGCGGCGTCGTTGCCCGCGTTCAGCGTCTCCGGCAGATAGCCTTCCGGTCCCGCCTGCGCGAGCATCGCATCGAACTGCACGGCCGGTTTCCGCGAGCGTCGCGGCGAAGCGTGCGTCGTCGGGCAGCGCCATGATGCCCTCGAACGTGTAGAGGAGCGGGTGCGCCTCGCGATGCGGCTGTTCGCGCATCCAGTCGAGGCTCGCCGCGAACGTCGCGTGGGCGGCGGCCGTGACCTCCGGCGCAATGCCCGGGAGGTCGCGCCCGGCCACGATGACGCCGGCCGCGGCCTTCGCGAGAAAGCCGCCACGGCGCGTCGACCAGCGTTGCGGCAGCGTGACCTCCGGCGCGGTTGCGATGCACGCGGCGAACAGGCCGTCGGCGGCGATCAGCCGTTGCAGCGCGGCGTCCACCCCGCGCACGACCGTGGCATCGGGGACGAGCAGGCCGGTTTCCGCCGCCGCCGCGAGCCCGCGCGCGACCATCGCGACGTCGAAGAAGAAGAGCGCGCCGTTGCGCCAGTCGTCGGTGGCGGCGTCGAGATAGATGCGGGTCCTCGGCGTCGCGTCGGCGGCGAGCCAGGCGCCGAGCCAGTCCTGCACGCGGTGCGCGCGCGTCGCGAGCGCCGGCGTGCCGCCGAACGTGCGTGCGCGCCACGCGAGCCACTGCAGGTAATACCCGGCGATCTCCGGGTATACGTAGGTTGCGCGGCCGTCGTGGAGCGTGCCCGCGATGGCGCCCGCATGGGCGCCGTCGCGCAGTTGCGCGGGGCCTTCCAGCAACCAGCGGCCGACCGCGCTGCCGGTGGACGGGTCGTCCGGGGCCGCGTGCGCCGACGGCGCGTTCGCGCGGGACGATGTTGCGGTCATGCCGCGACGGCTTCGACCAGTGCGGTCTCCAGCACGTCGACGATGCGCACGGCCGCCAGGCCGTCGCCGAACGGCGCGGCGTGGTCGAACGGAAGCGCCGGCCTTGCGCGGCGCGTCGAGCATCGCGAGCGCGGCGCCGACGATCGCCGCGCGGTCGACGTTCACGAGCCGCACGAATCCCGACGCGACGCCTTCCGGCCGTTCGGTGCAGGAACGCGGCACCAGCAGCGGCACACCCAGGTGCGGCACTTCCTCCTGGATTCCGCCGGAATCGCTGACGATCAGCGCGGCGCCGGCGGCCGCGGCGATGAATTCGCGGTAATTCATCGGCGCCACGAGCGTGAATTGCGGGTGGCTGCCCAGACGATGGCGGATCCGCGGCGCGATGCGCGGGTTCGGGTGGACGGGTACGAGCATGCGCAGGTCGGGGCGCGCTTCGCCCAGCGCGATCAGCGCATCGCAGATGATGTTGGCCTTGCCGTCCCAGTTCTCGCGCCGGTGCAGCGTCACCAGCACCTGCGTGCGCGGCGCGGAGCCGCCGGTGGCGATCGACGCATCGCGGGCGAGCAGGCGGCGCAGGCTGTCGATGCCGGTGTTGCCGACGTCATGGATCCGGTCGGCAGGCATCCCCTCGGCGAGCAGATTGCGGTGGGCGGATGCGCATGGTGCGAAATGGAAGTCCGCGTACCGCGCGATGCGGCGCCGAAACCACTCCTCGGGAAACGGATCGGAGACCGAAGGGGCCCGCAGCCCGGCTTCGACATGCACGACGGGAATCCCGGTGCGCGCGCCGGCGCGCGCACCCGCGTAGGCCGTCAGCGTGTCGCCCTGCACGACGACCAGCGCCGGTCGGACCTGCCGGAGCACCGTCGCCAGCGCGTGGACGAGGTGCCGGCTGGCCGCGCCGAGATTGGGCTGCGGCGGCAGCGCGGGCAGTTCGAGATCGGGATGGATGTCGAACTCGGCAAAGGTCCGCCGAACCGCCTCGACGTGCTGGCCGCTGTTGACGACGATTCCGGCCAGGCCGTGGCGCTGCCCCAACTCCCGGACGACCGGGGCGAGCTTGATGCATTCGGGTCGGGTGCCGGCGATGACGAGCACCGATGGGCCCGCGCTGCGCGCGGGGGTCCACGCGGGACGTGCGGAAGGCGGCGCCGGTTCGTGCGGCGTCGCCGGACGGAAATTGGACAATCCCACCCCCCGAAAATGTGGAAACGAAGCCGGTCGAACCGGTCTTGTGGCAAAGCGCAGTGCGACGAACTTCGCGAGCACGCGGAACCAAGGGGCAATCCTGGTGCGTCCACGCCGCAAAGACGCGCCGAATGTAACAAGATGTTACAGATGCGGCAAGACCTGCGGTCAGTCCGCATCGAAATTGCAAATCACTGCGTCATGCAGGGGGCCCGTCGGCGCCTTTCGGGCCGAAAAGCGTCTCTCTGCCGGGCCCATTGTCCAGGGTCCCGGCGGGCAGGCCCGCGAGAGGAGCCGCGCCGAAACCCGTGCTCCGGTCGCCGGCAAACATGCGCTTTTGGCACCAACCGGCGGGGAAACCCTGCAAACCAATCGCAAGTGTGCCATATCGTGCGCCGTCGCATGGTCGGGGTTTGCCGTACGTTGTTTTGAGTCAAGCCCGGTGTGCCCGGACTCGGGGCCGCGCGCCGTGCGCGCGTGCCGGCGAACGGCGACCCCGGAGCCGTCCAGGGCGGCGGCACGGCGATTGTGGTCGAAACGATTGTTGACAATATCGTTGACATAAATGTGGGCGCTGGCTAACGTGCGGCGACGTCGTATCTCGTCGGATGGCCGTCGCGAAGGGTCCCGCCTATGAAAGTCGTGGTCAGCAAGCCGGCGCCACCGCATGCGCGTGCGCCCCGTCGCGCGGCCAGGGTGCGCCCGCCCGACGTGCTCGCGATCCTGCGCGAACGCATCGCGCGCCACGAGTTCGCCCCCGGCATGAAGCTGCGCGAGAGCAACCTGGCACTCGAATTCGGCGTCCCGCGCACGCGCATCCGCGACGCGTTTTCGGTGCTGGAACAGCGCGGACTCATCGAGCGCGTCCCCAATCGCGGCGCGGTCGTGGCCCGGCTCGATCTCGCGCAGGCGTTCCACATTTACGAGGTGCGCGAGGTGCTCGAAGGGCTGGCCGCGCGTCTTGCCACCCGCAACACGGCGCCGGCGTCGTGGCAGGATCTCGTGGACCTCTTCGAGGGACCGATGGCGACGCACGTGCGCAACGCCGACTTCGACGCGTTCGTCGCGGGCTACGAACGCTTCCGCCAGCGCTGCATCGTGGCGGCGGCCAATCCGGTGCTCACGCAGGCGCTCGACGGCATCTACGAGAAGACCCAGGTCCTCATCCGCCGGATCATCATCCTGCCCGGCCGCGCCGAGGCGGGACTCGGGGAACACCTCGCGGTCCTGCACGCGATGCGCCGCGGCGATGCCGACGCCGCGGAGCGCCTGCGGCGCGAGAACATGCGCAACGCGAAGGACGTGCTCGTGCACTACCAGAAATATGTGCTGTGACCGGCGCGCCGGAACGCGCCGCGTTCGCCACCCGGCCGGCGGGGGGCGCCATGGGTAGCGGACCGCTTGCCGGCTGCCGCGTGCTCGAGATGGGTTCGACCGTCGCCGGTCCGTTCTGCGGGCGCCTGCTCGCCGACTTCGGCGCGGAAGTGATCAAGATCGAGCCGGCCGAAGGCGACCCGGTGCGCACGATGGGCAAGCGCTTCCACGGCAAGTCGCTCTACGCGGCGAGCATCTTCCGCAACAAGGACCTGATCGCCGTCGACCTGCGCGTGCCCGACGGGCAGGCGATCGTCCGCGCGCTGGCGGCCGACAGCGACGTCGTCGTCGAGAACTTCCGCCCCGGCGGCCTCGAGCGCTGGGGGTTGGGCTACGGCGACCTGTCGCAGCTCAATCCGCGGCTCGTGATGGTGCGCATCAGCGGTTTCGGCCAGGACGGCCCGTACAGCCAGCTGCCCGGCTACGGCGTCATCGGCGAGGCGATCAGCGGGCTGCGCCACCTGACCGGCGACCCCGATCGCCCGCCGACGCGCGTCGCGGTGTCGATGACGGACTACATCACGGGGCTGTATGCGGCGTTCGGCACGGTGCTCGCGGTGCTCGCGCGCGAGAAGACGGGCCGCGGCCAGTACATCGACGCCGCGCTCTACGAGTGCGCGTTCAGCTTCATGGAGCCGTGGATCCCCGCCTACCAGAAGCTGGGGCACGTGGCCAATCGCACCGGCTCGCGGCTGCCGGAGAGCACGCCCAACAATCTCTATCCCACCGCCGACCACGAGTTCATCCACGTCACCGCGATGGGCGACGCCGTGTTCGCGCGCCTCGCTGCCGCGATGGGGCAGCCCGGGCTCGCCGCCGATCCACGCTTCGCGACCGGTGTCGCGCGTTCGCAGCATGCCGAGACGCTCGACGAACTCGTCGGCGGCTGGACGGCGACGCTGCCGCTCGCGCAGGTGGAGGCGCGGCTGCGCGACGCGGCGGTGCCGGCGGCGCGCATCTACAGCATCGCCGACATCTTCGCGGACCCGCACTACGCGGCACGCGGTTCGATCGTGGAGGCGCCGGACGACGACCTGGGCGGCGTGGCAATGGCCGCCGTGGTGCCGCGCCTGTCCGCCACCCCCGGGGCGATCCGCCACAGCGGTCATCGCGTGGGGCAGGACACCCGCCGCGTGCTGCGCGACCGGCTCCACTTTTCCGACGCGCGCATCGACGCGCTCGCCGCGTCCGGCGTCGTGCGCTGCGACGACGCGGCGCCCGGCGGCACGCCGGCATGACCCCGCATCCGTGCCGCGCGCCGGCCCCACCTGCATGCAAGGATTCGCGATGAGCGCACCGTCCCCGTTCGAAGCGCTGATGCAGGCGTACGAGGAGCGCCTCGCGCGTGCGCTGGCGATGGGCGGACCGGACAAGCTCGCGCGGCGCGCGTGCCGCCGGCGTGCTCAACGCGCGCGAGCGCATCGACTACCTGTGCGATGCCGGCACCTTCATCGAGTCGGGCCTCTTCGGCACGTCGTCGTCGAATCCCGCGGACCGCGAGCGCACGCCCACCGACGGCAAGGTCACGGGTTTCGGCAAGATCGACGGCCGCGAGTCCGCGATCGCCGCGAACGACTTCACGGTGATGGGCGCCTCGTCGAGCTCGACCAACGGACGCAAGATCGGGCACCTGAAGCGGGTGGCCACGCAGCGCGGACTGCCGCTGGTGTTCCTCGGCGAATCCTCCGGCGCGCGCATGCCGGACCACATGGGCTCGCGCGGCATGGGGAGCCTCCTCGGCAACGACGGCACGCAGTACCAGCGGATGCGCGAGACGCCGTGGGTGTCGGCCACGCTGGGTCCCTCCTACGGCTCGTCGTCGTGGTACGCGGTGCTCTCCGATTTCAACGTGATGCGCAAGGGCGCGGTGCTGGCGGTGTCGAGCGCGCTGCTCGCCTCGCTGGCGATCCGGCAGGAGGTGGATCCGCAGGACTTGGGCGGCTGGCAACTGCACACCGAAGTGACGGGGTTCGCGGATCTCGCCGTCGACACCGACGAGGAGGCGCTCGACGCGGTCCGGACGTTCCTGTCGTACCTGCCCGCGCATCACCACGAGGCGCCGCCGGTCGCGCCGGTGCCCGCCGGCTCGGGCGCGGCGATGAACTCGATCCTCGACCTGCTGCCCGCGAGCCGCACGCAGGTCTACGACGTCCGGAAGATCGTCCGCGCGATCGTCGACGCCGGCAGCTTCTTCGAGCTGAAGGCGCGCTTCGGCAAGGTCGCGGTCACGGGGCTCGCACGCATCGAGGGCCGCACCGTGGGCATCGTCGCCAACAACCCGCTGGTGAAGGGCGGCGCCCTCGACACCGACGCGTGCGAGAAGATCACGAGCTTCATCGTGCTGTGCGACTCCTTCAACATCCCGCTGGTGATGTTCGTCGACACACCGGGCTTCATGATCGGCACCGACGCCGAGCGGCGTCGCGCCCCGGGCAAGATCATGAACTTCATGAACGCGCTGTCGCTGATGACGATGCCGCGCATCTCGGTGCTGCTGCGCAAGAGCTACGGGCAGGCCTACCTCAACATGGGCGGCGGCCGCAATTCGGACGAGGTGGCCGCGTGGCCGACCGCCGAGGTCAGCTTCATGGATCCACAGTTCGGCGTCGAGGTCGTCCACGGCATCGCGCCCGGCGCCGACGGGTTCGCGCAAGCGCTGTCGGACATGAACCGCAGCAGCGAAGTGTGGGACATCGCGTCGATCTACGCGGTGCAGTCGGTGATCCGCCCGCAGGACACGCGGGCCTATCTCGCGCGGACGCTCGACGTGCATCGGCTGCGCCTGACGCGCGACGTCGGACAGCACCTGATGCGCGCGTGGCCGACGAGCTACTAGAACCTATCTCGAAATGGACATGTGCAACGACGTGAATGCTGGATGCCGTCGTTCCCGCGAAAGCGGGAACCCAGCGTCGTGGCCGTTCAACGACCGAACGACCCTGGATCCCCGCCTGCGCGGGGATGACGGTGGAAAGGGTCGCGCCAAACCGCCTTTGGGAAAGGTTCTCGGATGACACGACCCCCACGCTCGCTGCCCCCAGAGGGGGCAGGTCAGTCGCTTGGGGCGGCCCGGCGTGACTCGGTTGACACGACCCCCACGCTCGCTGCGCTCGCTGCCCCCGGAGGGGGCAGGTCAGTCGCTTGGGGCGGCCCGGCGTGACTCGGTTGACACGACCCCCACGCTCGCTGCGCTCGCTGCCCCCGGAGGGGGCAGGTCAGTCGCTTGGGACGGCCCGGCGTGACTGACGTGTTCGCCAAGGTCCTCGTCGCGAACCGCGGCGCCGTGGCGGCGCGGGTGCTGCGCGCGCTGAACACGATGGGCATCCGGTCGGTGGCCATCTACTCGGACGCGGATGCGGACGCGCCCTACCTCGCGCGCGCCGACGAGACGTTCCACATCGGCGCGGCGCCGGCGCGCGAGAGCTACCTCAACCAGGACGTGCTGCTCGACGTGCTGCGACGCTCGGGCGCCGACGGGCTGCACCCGGGCTACGGCTTCCTCGCCGAGAACGCGGGCTTTGCCGCGCGCGTGAACGACACGGGTGCGCGCTTCATCGGCCCGTCGCCGCGCTGGATCGACGCGATGGGCCACAAGACGCGAGCGCGCGAACTCGCACGCGCGAACGGCTGGCCCTGTGGGCCGCGGCTCGGACGTGCTGCCGGCCGATCCCGCGGCGCGTGGCGCGCGCCGCGGACGCGATCGGCTACCCGATCCTCGTGAAGCCCGCCGCGGGCGGCGGCGGCATCGGCATGATCCGCGTCGACACACCGGCGGAACTCGACGCCGCGGTCGCGCGCGCGTCGTCGCTCGCGGTGCGTGGCTTCGGCAACGGCGAGGTCTACCTCGAGCGGCTGGCGCTGCGTCCGCGCCATGTCGAGTTGCAGGTGCTGGGCGACCGCGCCGGCGCGGTCGCGCACCTGTTCGAGCGCGACTGCTCGGTGCAGCGGCGGCACCAGAAGATCATCGAGGAGGCGCCGGGGCCGAACATCGCCCGCGCGGCGATCGATGCGGTGGCGGCGAAGATCCTCGCGACGCTGCGCACGCTGCCGGTACGACAACATCGGCACCGTCGAGATGCTGCTGGACGCCGACGGCACGTTCGCGTTCCTCGAGATGAACACGCGGCTGCAGGTCGAGCACGGCGTGACCGAAGCGGTCACCGGTGTCGATCTCGTCGCCGCGCAGATCAGGAGCGCCGCGGGCGAGGCGCTGGCGTCCATCCTGCCGGCCGCGATCGCGGTCGACGGCCACGCGATCGAGGCGCGCGTCTATGCGGAGGACCCCGAAGCGGTTCTTTCCGTCGCCCGGCCGCCTCGCGGTGTTCCGGCCGCCGGCGGACGCGACCGTGCGGATCGAGACCGGCTATGCGGAAGGGCAGCACGTGACGCCGCACTACGATCCGCTGCTGGCGAAGGTGATCGTCCATGCGCCGACGCGGGGCGACGCGATCGGACGCCTGATCGAGGCGCTCGCATGCGTTCGCGATCGAAGGCGTGAAGCACAACATTCCCGCGCTGACCCGGATCCTCGGGTCGGACGCCTTCCGCGACGGCCGGGTGCACACGGGCCTCGTATCCGAAGTGCTGAATTGATCGCGCGACAACAAAGGGAGATTCAAGGGTGGCGAGCTACGAAGTGAAATGCGAGGTGACGGGGTCGGTGTGGAAATTCGTCACCGAGGTGGGGCAGACCGTCGAACCCGGCGACACGCTGATGATCATCGAGTCGATGAAGATGGAGATTCCCGTCATCGCCGAGGACGGCGGCACGATCGAGGCCTTCCGCGTCGTCGAGGCGGAGTCGGTCAACGAGGGGCAGGTGGTGGCGGTGCTGCGCAAATGAGCGCCGACGCGCCCGCCGGTCGCGCGCCATCGGGCTCCGTTGCCCGCGGCGCCCGGTGCGCCGTCGGCGCCGGGGACTGCGCCGGAGGACGGCTGGCAGGCCGAGGTCGACGAACTCGCCTTTCGCCATGCGGAAGCCGAGAAGCTCGGCGGTCCGGAGTCGATCGGCAAGCATCACGAGCGTGGCCGCCAGACGATCCGCGAACGCGTGGCGGGGCTCGTCGACGCCGGGTCGTTCCAGGAAGTGGGCAAGCTCACCGGGCAGGGCCGCTACGACGGTGCGCAACTCACCGGCGTGACGCCCGCACCGTACGTGATGGGCCTGGCGCAGATCGACGGCCGGCCGATCGCCGTGGGCGGCGAGGACTTCACCGTGCGTGGCGGCGTGAGCTGGAGCGGCGACCGCAAGAAGGGCGGGCAGGGCGGCTTCGTCGAGGACCTTGCGCACCAGTACCGGATTCCGCTCGTGAACCTCATCGACGGCGCCGGCGGCAGCGTGACGTCGATCACCCGCCGCGGGCACGCGGTGTTCCCCGGCGTGCACGGCTTCGAGCGGTCCGTGCAGCTGATGGGCGAGGTGCCCGTCGTGTCGGCGGTGATGGGCACCGCCGCGGGCGGTCCCGCCGGGCGCGCGATCCTCTCGCATTTCACGGTGATGGTGAAGGACACGAGCCAGGTCTTCGCCGCGGGGCCGCCGGTGGTCGAGCGCTCGCTCGGGCAGAAGATCACGAAGGAGGACCTGGGCGGCGCGCACGTGGCGGTCGACATCGCCGGCACCATCGACAACGTCGCGGACAGCGAGGCGCAGTGCTTCGAACAGGTGCGGCGGTTCCTGAGCTTCATGCCGCGCAACGTCTGGGAACTGCCGCCCACCGCGCCGTGCGTCGATCCGGTCGGCCGCTGCGACGACGACCTCGTCCGCATCGTGCCGCGCGACCGGCGCAAGCCCTACAACATGCGCAAGCTCATCGGCATGATCGTCGACCGCGGTTCGGCGTTCGAGATCCAGCCCTCCTACGGCAAGGCCGTCATCACGTCGCTCGCGCGCATGGACGGGTTCGTCGTCGGCATCATCGCCAACAACCCGATGATCTACGGCGGCGCGATCGACGTGCGCGGCGCGCGCAAGCAGACGCACTTCATCGAGCTCTGCGACTGCTTCCACATCCCGCTCGTGTTCCTGGTCGACGTACCGGGGTTCATGGTCGGCCGCGACGCGGAGGCGGCCGCCACGCTGCGCGAAGGCATGCGCGCCGTCTACGTCGGGCTGCAGGCGACGGTGCCGATGTACACGGTCGTGATCCGCAAGTGCTACGGCATGGCCGGCATGGGCGCGACCGACAAGAACGGGCTCGACTTCAAGATCGCGTGGCCGTCGGCGGAGTGGGGGTCGCTGCCGATCGAAGGTGGCGTGGCCGCCGCGTTCCGGCGCGAGATCGCGGAGGCGCCGGACCCGAAGCTGCGCGAGCAGGAAATCGAGGCGGAACTGCGCGCCAGTGCGTCGCCGTTCCGCACGGCGGAGGCGTTCGGCGTCGAGGACATCATCGACCCCCGGCAGACGCGCCCCTACCTGTGCCGCTTCATCGCGGCGGCGCAGGGGCGGCTCGCCACGACGCTGGGGCCGAAGCCCAGGTTCGGCGTGCGCCCTTGAGCGGCAGCATGGGCGGCGCAACGCATGCCGACATCGGTGTGGCCACGGAGGGCCGCATCGCGCAGACTTGGCAGCAGAGGGAGCCGCGGGCGGAGTGTCACGCGGTCGGGACGACAGAGCGGAAGGCAGGCGCCAGGTCCAGGAAGCCGCGCTCGCGCGGCGGTGAATTCGGTGTTCCCAATCGCGAATGGAGGAACTGCGCAATGATACGGACGCATGTTGCAGTGTGGCTGGCCGCGGCCCTGGCGGCTTTGGGCGCAAGCGCGCCGGCGCTGGCGGAAGTCGACGAGGTCAAGGTCGCGAACCAGTACGGGATCGGCTACCTGCCGTTGACCGTCATGAAGGCGGACAAGCTCATCGAGAAGCACCTCGCGCAGGCGGGACTCGCGGGCACCAAGGTCGCGTGGGTCCAGTTCGGCGCGGGCGCCGCCGCGAACGACGCACTCATCTCCGGATCGCTGCACTTCGCGTCCGGCGGCACCGGGACCCGCCTTCATCCTGTGGGACAAGACGAAGGGCAACATCGACGCGCGCGGCGTGGCGGCGCTGAGCTCGATGCCGAATCTCCTCGTCAGCCGCAATCCGGCCGTCAAGACGATCAGGACTTCACCGACAAGGATCGCATCGCGATGGCGGGCGCCGGTTCGTCGGTCCAGACCGTGTACCTGCAGATGGCGGTCGCCAAGGAGTTCGGGATGGCGAACTACAAGAAGCTCAATCCGCTGATGGTGAACCTGCCGCATCCGGAGGGCCTGGCCGCGCTGCTGTCCGGCGCGGCGGACGTCACGGCGCAGTTCACGTCGCCGCCGTTCCAGTACTACGCGCTCGAGAATCCCGCGATCCACACGGTGCTCAATTCGTACGACGTGATGGGCGGTCCCAACACGTTCCTGATGGTGTGGGCGAGCAGCAAGTTCCGCGATGCGAACCCCAAGGTGTACAAGGCGTTCCTCGCGGCGCTCAACGAGGCGACCGCCTCGATCAACGCCGACAAGCGGCGCGCGGCCGAGATCTACGTGCGCGAGGGCGGCAACAAGGACAAGGTCGAGGAAATCCTGAGGATGATGAGCGACCCGCAGGTTCGCTACACGCTGGCGCCCGAGCGCGTCTATCCGTACGCGACGTTCATGCACGAGGTCGGGTCGCTCAAGAACAAGCCCGCCTCCTGGAAGGATCTCTTCTTCCCGGAAATCCACGACCTCGCGGGCAGCTGAGTAGCGTCCGCAAAAGGCGTCCGTGGGCCCGGCGGATGACGTGACGCCGGCGTTTCGCCTTTTGCGGCCGGCAATTCAACTGCGAAGTCAGGCGGCCGCCTTGGGGCGGCCCGGTGACGGCCGCCGATAGAATGCTTCGAAAGAACGAGTATCGTGCGGCTGGCTGTGCGCGGGTCGTCGACGGCAGGGGCGTTCGGAGAGCCTCCGGAAATCTGCTGCCCGAGCGAAGGGGAGCGCGTGCGCGGCGCCGCGACGAGCTTGCGGGGTGGGCCGTGTTGGACTCGAACCAACGACCAAAGGATTCAGGTTGGCGCGGGTTTCCCCGCTCCCTGGACTATCTCATCACCCACCATCGCTGGTTAGGGTGTCGGGCGCTCATGGCGGTCTTACGGGGGCTCCACCCCACCCGCTAGTCTCTGCACCTTCCGTCGCTGTAGCGACGGCTTGGCTCAGGATTGCCTTGGCCGGTGACGGCTTTTAGGTTTCCCTGAGTTCACCCGATTCTCGCCATGCGGTTGTCCCGCATGCGACACCATCACTGATGAGTCCTCTGCTCTAACCGACTGAGCTAACGGCCCGCCATCGGGATTATAGAGGCTCGGGGCGCCGGTACGCCGGGTCCACGCGCAGCGGGCGAGTAGGCGCGCGCGCGCCGGCGTGCCTCCCGGGCGCCGAGGATGCGCCGGATCAAGGTCGGCCTGATCGCGCGCAGCGCCGCGCGTGCGTACGGCGCGGAAATTGCTGATGTTCGGGCCAGGCGCGCATGCCATCGCATGGTGCACGGCGTGTCATATGCGTTGGCGTTGCACGAACGGTAAACTATGCAGGTGGGCGCGGTGAATCGTGCGCCGAAGCCGTCGCGAACGGGGTGCGACGGGACCGACCGGGTGCCGTCACCTGAGCCGCAATCTCGCGGTTGCGGCAGGCCAACTCCCCAATGCGACTCACCTCCCACCGACTCCCACGAACGATTCGCAGCCTCCACTACAGCGCGATTTCCGCATGCACCACTACCTGGCGCCGCTGCTGACCCCGAAATCCGTCGTGCTGGTCGGCGCGTCGGAGCGGCCGAACTCGCTCGGGCGCACCGTCTACGAGAACCTGCTCGCCGGCCAGTTCCACGGCGACATCTACGCCGTCAATCCCAACCATCGCCGCGTATTCGGTCGGCCGACGCATTCGTCGATCGCCGCGATCAAGCAGACGATCGACCTTGCCGTCATCGCGACGCCGCCGTCCGCGGTGCCGGGCATCCTCGCCGACGAACGCGCGAAATTCAGGAGCGCCTGCGTGATGTCGTTTCCCGAGATCGCGGACAACGCGGTCTCGCGCGCGTGGCGCGACGAGGTGACGACGATCGCGAAGCGCCGCGGCATCCGGCTCCTCGGTCCGGGCGCGTTCGGCGTCGTGCGCACGGACATCGGTCTCAACGCGACGTTCTGCGCGCCGATGGCGCTTCCCGGACGCCTCGCGCTGATCGCGCAGTCGGGCGCCGTGTGCACGGCCATGCTCGACTTCGCGGGCCCGATGCAGATGGGATTCTCGAGCGTCACGTCGCTGGGCGGCGGCGTCGACGTGGGCTTCGGCGAGCTGCTCGAGGCGCTCGTGAACGACTCGGTCACCGACGGCATCCTGCTCTACGTGGAAAGCGTGGGCGAGGCGCGGCCGTTCCTCTCGGCGCTGCGCGCGGCGGCGCGCACCAAGCCGGTCGTCGTGCTGAAGTCCGGCCGGTCGCTCGAGCATGTCGAGATCGTCGACGCGCTGGGCGAGCCCGGCGTGGCGCCGGATGCGGTCTTCGACGCCGCGCTGAAGCGCGCGGGTACCGTTCGCGTGCGCGGCTACACGCAGCTCTTCGCGGCGGCGCGCATCCTGGCGATGGGCAAGATTCCGCGCGGCGAACGCCTGGCCATCGTGTCCAATGGTCGCGGTCCCGCCGTGCTCGCCGCCGACTGCGCGGACGACGCGGGCGTGGCGCTCGCGCGCTTCGCGCCGGAAACCGTGAAGGCCCTCGACGCGTTGCTGCCCCCCGAGATCGCGCGGGCGAATCCCGTCGACGTGCGCGGCGACGCGCAGCCCGCGCACCTGGCGGACGTCGTGCGCGCCACCCTCGCCGACCCGAACGCCGACGCGGTCGTCGTGCTGCATGTGCCGCGTCCCATCGTCGGCGCGATCGAGGCCGCGCATGCGGTCGCGGAAGTCGCGCGTGCGTCGCCGAAGCCCGTGCTTGGCGCGTGGCTCGGCGCGGTCAACCGCCCCGACGTGCACTACGCGCTCGAATCGGGGGGCGTGGCCAATTTCTTCACGCCCGAGAACGCGGTCGATGCGTTCGCGTTTCTCGCCGCGTATCGCCGCAACCAGGAATGGCTGCTCGAAGTCCCATCGTCGCAGCCGGACCCGGAGCCGCCGGACCTGGCGGCGGCCGAGCGCATGCGCGCGCGTGCCGAAGCGGAAGGCCCGGGCGCGTGGTCTGCCGCGCGTACGCGCGAACTGCTCGCGCTGTTCGGAATCGAGACGGCGCCCTGCATCTACGCGACCACGGTGACCGAGGCCCAGGCGGCCGCGCGCCGGCTGCGCTATCCGGTGACGCTCGCGTTCGCCGGCGCCGAGCCCGACGTCGGGCAACCGCCGATCGCCAACGGCCGCGCACTGGCGCGTGCGTGGCGCGACCTCACGACCGCGGAGACGGCGGGCGCCGACGCGCGCCGGCGCGGGGTCGTCGTGCAGCGCATGACGATGGGCAGCGCCGGCCGCAGCTGCGCAATGACGCTGTGCACCGACCCGGTGTTCGGTCCCGTCATCACCGTGGGCGGGAGCGTGCGCGGCGTCGCCGCCCCACGCACCCGCGCACTGATGCTGGCGCCGCTCAACCGCCGCCTCGCGCGCGACCTCCTCGCGGCGGCCGGCATCACGGAACCGGACGAGCGGCTGATCGGGCTGGTGCTGCGCATCTCGGCGATCGCGTGTGCGCTGCCATGGGTGCGCGAGCTGGCGCTCGACCCGGTGATCGTCGGGCGGGATCGGATGGAGATTCCCTATCCGCGCGTGAACGTGGACCCGTCGCGCAAACCCGCGCCCGGCTATCGCCACATGGCGATCCATCCCTATCCGTTCGAGCTCGAGACGACGATCTCGATCAAGGACGGCACGCGCCTCCTGATGCGACCCATCCGGCCCGAGGACGCCGAACTCGAGCGCAACTTCGTCGCGGCGCTGTCGGAGCAGTCGCGGTATTTCCGCTTCTTCTACCGGTTGCACGAGCTCTCGCCGGCGATGCTCGCGCGATTCACGCAGATCGACTATGACCGCGAGATGGCGCTGCTCGCCCTCGTGGCCGACGACGCGGCACCCGAAGGCAAGGCGATCGTCGGCATCGCCCGTTCCATCGCGAACGTCGACCACGAGAGCGCCGAATTCGCGGTGGTGGTCGCCGACGCATGGCAGGGGCGCGGTGTGGCCACGCTGCTGATGAAGGCGCTCATCGCCCATGCGCGGAAGAAGGGGCTCGGGCGGCTGGTCGGGACGGTGCTGCGCAGCAATCACAACATGGTGCGCTTCACGCAGGGCCTGGGCTTCACGGTCCACGACGACCCGGAGGACCCCGACCAGGTCGTGGCCATGCTCGACCTGCGCTGACCGCGATCAACGCGGCGCGGTCCCGATGGCCGCTACACTGGGACTGTCCTTTCGGCACGAGGAGCGACCGATGAAGATCCTGTTCCCGACCGACGGTTCCGAACACTCGATCGCCGCGCTGCGCCACCTGCTGCCGCGGCTACCGTGGTTCCGCGAGACGCCGCAGCTCGCGCTCCTCAACGTGCATCCGCACCTGCCGTACGCGCGCGCGGTCGCGTGGGCGGGCAAGGAGGCCGCGCAGCGCTACTACGACGACGAATGCACGGCCGCGCTCGCGCCCGGCAGTGCGGTGCTCGACGCGGCGGGCGTCCCGTTCGAGCGCGTCGAGCGCATCGGCGATCCCGCGGTCGAGATCGGCAAGTTCGCCGCCGAGTGGAACGCCGACCTGATCGCGATGGGCCGCCACGGGCACTCGGCGGTGACGTCGCTGCTGATGGGCTCGGTTACGCAGAAGGTGCATCGCGACGGCGAGCCTGCCGGTCCTGCTGCTCAGATAGCGCACGCGGCCGCAAACCCGCCGGCGCACTTCGCCATCCGCGTCCCGACCGTTCCGGATGCGGTAGGACCCCGGCGCGCGCGCTCGCGATCGACCACCCGGGCATCGAGGGCACGGGCGGCCCGGCGCCCGGGCCATGAATCCCGCGGCACTGTCGCGTGCATTGCACACCATCTTCGATCCGACGGAATACAATGCGGCGCGGCGCTGTTTCGCGCTCTGTCATGCGTCACGCCACCAGCGGCGTGCGGACAACCAAGGAGGGTGGAATGCAGAATGAAAGCGATGCCGCGCGGCGATCCTCGCGCTGGCCGGGGGATGCAGCAGCGGGAGCGCAGGCGCAGCAGGCCAGCATGGGGTTTTCGTCACGAGCACCGATTCCGGGAAGGGCGCCGACTTCGGCGGCCTGGCCGGCGCGGACGCGCTCTGCCGGAAGCTCGCGGCGGCAGCGGGCGCGGGCAGCAAGACGTGGCGCGCCTACCTGTCGACGCAGGACGCCGGCGGCGTGACGCCGGCCGTCAATGCGAAGGACCGCATCGGCAACGGCCCGTGGCAGAACGTCAAGGGCGTGGTCGTGGCCAAGGACGTCGCGGACCTGCACGGCCCGTCGAACAACCTCACCAAGGAGACTGCGCTCACCGAGAAGGGCGACGTCGTCAAGGGTCGCGGCGACAGCCGAACCAGCACGACGTCCTGACCGGCACGCAGCCGGACGGCACGGCGTTCCCGCCCGGCGACGACAAGACCTGCGGCAACTGGACGAGTAGCACGACCGGTGCGGCGGAGGTCGGCCACCACGACCGGCAGGGCCTGCCGACGTCGCCGCCGGCGTAAGCCACGTCGTGGAATTCGTCGCACGCGACGCAGGGTTGCGCGCGCGGACGTGCTGCCCAAGACGGGGGGCAACGGCTACCTGTACTGTTTCGCCGCGAACTGATTTCGCAGAGCGTTGACGTCGACGCCCCGGCGGCCGGGGCGTTTTGTTCTGTGCGCGGATCTGGGGGTCGGACGTTTCGCCTCCCCTCACCCCAACCCTCTCCCCGCAAGCGGGGAGAGGGGGCGGGACGGCGCGAACGGGGAGGGAGAGAGGTGCGCGGGGAATCACGCTGAATCGCAAGCGGTCGCGCCTCCGCTAAGCGCTGTCCATGGCCTCCCTCTCCCCGCTTGCGGGGAGAGGGTTGGGGTGAGGGGGCGCACGCCACGAATGAAAACGCCCCGGCGGTTGCCGGGGCGCTTTGTCACAGCGAGGCATAGCGAATCACTCGCCCTCGAGGAAGCTCCGCAGCTTTTCCGACCGCGACGGATGCCGCAGCTTGCGCAGCGCCTTCGCCTCGATCTGCCGGATCCGCTCGCGCGTGACGTCGAACTGCTTGCCGACCTCTTCCAGCGTGTGGTCGGTGTTCATCTCGATGCCGAAGCGCATGCGCAGCACCTTCGCCTCGCGCGGCGTCAGCGTGTCGAGGATGTCCTTGCAGACGTCGCGCAGCGACGCGTTCACGGCCGCATCCGACGGCGCGACCGTCGACTGGTCCTCGATGAAGTCGCCCAGATGCGAGTCGTCGTCGTCGCCGATCGGCGTCTCCATCGAGATCGGCTCCTTGGAGATCTTGAGGATCTTGCGGATCTTCTCCTCGGGCATCTCCATCTTCTCGGCGAGCGTCGCGGGATCGGGCTCCTGCCCGGTCTCCTGCAGGATCTGGCGCGAGATCCGGTTCATCTTGTTGATCGTCTCGATCATGTGCACCGGGATGCGGATCGTGCGCGCCTGGTCGGCGATCGAACGCGTGATCGCCTGCCGGATCCACCACGTCGCGTACGTCGAGAACTTGTAGCCGCGCCGGTATTCGAACTTGTCCACGGCCTTCATCAGGCCGATGTTGCCTTCCTGGATGAGGTCGAGGAACTGCAGGCCGCGGTTCGTGTACTTCTTGGCGATCGAGATCACGAGGCGCAGGTTGGCCTCGGTCATCTCGCGCTTGGCCTTGCGGGCCTTCGCCTCGCCGGTCGACATCTGCTTGTTGATCTCCTTCAGGTCCTTCAAGGGGATCATCACGCGTTCCTGCAGGTTGAGGAGCTTCTGCTGCTGCTCGACGATCGCCTGCCGGTACTTCGCGAGCTGCTCGCTGTAGTTGTGGTGTGCCGCGACCTCGCGGTCGATCCAGCGCAGCGACGTCTCGTTGGTCGGGAACATCTTGATGAAGTCCGGGCGCGGCATGCCGCCCTTGTGCACGACGAGGTCCTGGATCTTGCGCTCGATCTGGCGGATGTTGTCCACCTCGGTGCGCACGGAGTCGCACAGGCGCTCCACCTGCCGCGCGGAGAAGCGGATCTGCATCAGCTCGCCGCTGATCTTCTTCTGGTACTCGAGGTACTTCGGCGCCTTGTGGCCTTCCTTCGTCAGCACGACGAGCATCCGCGCGAAGTGCTTGCGGATCGCGAGGAACTTCTCGAGCGCGGCCACCTTGAGGCGCTCGAGGTTCTCGCTGGCGATCGCGCCGGCGTCGGCCTCGTCCTCGTCGGCTTCCTCGTCGTCGGTCTCCTTGCTGTCCTCGAGGGTCGTCAACTCCTCGTTGAAGTCCATCAGGCCGTCGACCAGGTCGTCGATCTTGAGCTCGTCCTTCTCGATCTTGCCGGCGAGCTCGAGGATGTTCGCGACGGTCATCGGGCACGCCGAGATCGCCATGATCATGTGCTTCAGGCCTTCCTCGATCCGCTTGGCGATCTCGATCTCGCCTTCGCGCGTGAGGAGTTCGACCGAGCCCATCTCGCGCATGTACATGCGCACCGGATCGGTCGTGCGGCCGAACTCGGAGTCGAGCGTCGACGCGGCGGCCTCGGCCTCCTCCTCGACGTCCTCGGCCGGGACGGTGGCCGGGGCTTCCGCCATCAGCAGCGTGTCGGCGTCGGGCGCTTCGTCGTAGACCTGGATGCCCATGTCGCCGATCATCGAGATCACGCCTTCGATCTGTTCGGCGTCGAGGATGTCGTCGGGCAGGTGGTCGTTGATCTCGGCGTACGTGAGGTAACCGCGCTCCTTGCCGAGCACGATCAGCGTCTTCAGGCGCCGCTTGCGGGCCTCGACGTCCGCGGGCGTGAGTTCCTTCGGTGCGAGATCGGCATGGCGGCCGTTCTTGCCCTTGCGGCTCGCGGCGTCCTCGGCGCGCTTGCCGGCGAGCTTCGCGGCAATTTCGCCGGCCGTCGGCTTGTGCGCGGGCGCGGCGGCGGGCGCGGCGGCCTTCGGTGCCGCGGCACCTTTGGCGACGGGCGCGGGCTTGGCCGCAGGCAGCGCCTTGCCGTTCGGCGCGGTCTTCGCGGCGGGCGCGACGGCGAGCGCCTTGGCGACCGGGACGGCCTTCAGCGCGGCGGCCTTGGTGGCCGGCGCGACGGGCTTGGCGGCGCCCTTGGGCGTCGGCGCGACCGGCTTGACCGCGGCGAGCCTGGGCGCGGCCTTGCCCGACTTCGGGGCCGGCTTCGCGACGGGCTTGGCGGGGTGCTTGACGGCATGCTTGGCCGCCGATTTTGGCGCCGGCCGGGCAGCGTGCTTGGCGGCGGGCTTGGCCGCCGGCTTCGTCTTGCCGGCGGGCTTCTTCTGCACCTTGGGCGAGGCCTTTTTCGCCGCCGGCTTCTTGGCCGCGGGCTTGCGCGCCGCCGGCTTCGCGCCGACGGTCTTCCGGCCGGGTTTGCCGGCCTTCGCGGCCTTCCGCGCCGAGGCGGACGACGAACCCGATTTGGCCTTGGACTTCGGCTTGGACTTGCGGGTGGGCTGCGCGGGCTTCTTGGCCATGTTCATCCTTGGGTCGAAATCGGGTTCGCGTGGTGAATCCGGCGTGGTGGATCCGGCGTGGTGGATCCAGGGCCGTGGTGGATCTGGGGCTTCCTGCGCCGACGCGGCGCAACCCCCGGAATTCCAAGGTGGGGCCGACGCGGGAAAACCGCAAATAATATCATGGGGCGGGGTCTCCGGCCGACCATTCCGGCAGCGTGTCGGCCGGCGGGTGCTCGGCCATGCGCTGCCGGACGTACTCGAGTTGCTGCAAGCGCTTGCTCTCCTCCGGAAGCACGTCCACCGCGGCGCTCGCGGGTGCAGGGTGGCCGCTGCGGCGGGCCTGCTGCCACCACCGGTCGAGCCCGTCGCGGACCTCGGCCTCGATGGTTTCGGCGGTCAGGTGCTGGTCCTGCGCTGTCGCGAGCACCGAGGCGAGCACGCCCGCATGCGGCGAGTCCGCGAACGCGGTGAGGATCTCGTTCGCGGTCGGCTCACCCTCGACCGTGGCGCAAAAGGCGACCAGCGCGGTGAGCGTCGACGCCTCCGGCCCGGTTTCGTCGGGGCTGGGGAACGGCAGCGACTTGGCGAGGACGGGCTTCAACAGGAGCCCGCGAATCAGCTGCCGCGCCAGCGACGGGGGCCGGCGCGCCATCGATGGGCGCGGTCCCCCCCGGGCGCGGGACGCGGGCGCCTGGATTGTCGCGGCCGGTCCGGACGGGCGCGGCGGCCGGTCGCCGGGGGTGGCCGGGCCGCTGGCGGCGGCGCCGGCGGCGAGCAGCTCGCGCAGGTCGATCTCCGGCAGGCCGGTCAGCTCGGCCAGGCGCTTGCGCAGGATCGCGGAAAGTACGGGGGCCGCGATCTGCGCGAGCATGGGCCGCGCGGCGGTGACGAGCGCCGCCCGGTTTTCCGACGAGGTGGGCGGGTGGCGCGCCGCGAGTTCGTTCAGCAGGAATTCCGACAGCGGCATCGCCTCGCCGATGGCGGCCTCGAAGGCGGCCTTGCCGCGCTTGCGGACGTAGTCGTCGGGGTCCTCGCCGTCCGGCAGGAACAGGAACGAGGCGTTCTTGCCGTCCGCCAGCACGGCGAGCGTGTTCTCGAGCGCGCGCCACGCCGCCTTGCGGCCCGCGTTGTCGCCGTCGAAGCAGAACACGACCGCGTCGGTCATCCGGAACAGCTTCTGCGCGTGGACCGGCGTCGTCGCGGTGCCCAGCGTGGCCACCGCATATTCGACGCCGTGCTGCGCCAGTGCGACGACGTCCATGTAGCCCTCGACGACGACCACCCGGCCGGCGTCGCGGATGGCGTTGCGCGCGAGGAAGAGGCCGTAGAGCTCGCGACCCTTGGAGAACACCGGCGTTTCCGGCGAATTGAGGTACTTGGGCTCGCCCGCGCCCAGCACCCGGCCGCCGAAGCCGATCACGCGCCCGCGCGTATCGTGGATCGGGAACATCACGCGGTCGCGGAAGCGGTCGTAGCGCTTGCCGGCGTCGCCGCTGATCACGAGGCCGGCGGCGTCGAGCGCCGGGTTGTCGTAGGCGGGAAACGCGGCCGCCAGGCCCTGCCAGCCGTCGGGGGCATAGCCGACGCCGAAGCGCACGGCGATCTCCCCCGTGAGTCCGCGGGATTTGAGATAGTCGATCGCCTGCGGCGACTCCTTGAGCTTCGTTCGATAGAAGCGGGCGGCGGCGAGCAGCACCTCGTTCAGGTCCTCGCCTTCCTCGCGGCGCTCCCGCTCGCCCTCGCGCTCGACCCGCGGCACCTGCAGCCCGGCGTCGCGCGCCAGGTCTTCCACCGCGTCGGGGAACGTCTTGCCCGCATGCTCCATCAGGAAGCCGATGGCGGTGCCGTGCGCGCCGCAGCCGAAGCAGTGGTAGAACTGCTTCGTGGGACTGACCGAGAACGACGGGGTCTTCTCGCTGTGGAACGGGCAGCACGCCACGTAGTTGGCGCCCGCCTTCTTGAGCGGCACGTACCGGTCGATGACGTCGACGATGTCCACCCGCGACAGCAGGGTCTGGACGAAATCGTTCGGAATCATCGGCTTCTAGGATCGCTTGGCGGAACGTGGCACGGAACGGAGGACCCTTCGAACCCCCATTTCAGGGGCGGCGCGAACCCTCGCGGTCCGGAATTCACGCCGGTCCGGTGCGCACGAAACGCTCGAGGGGTATATCGATTATAGGCAACGACCGCCTGAGGGGAAGGGCGGCAATTGCCGCGCCAGCGTTGCCGCCGCCGGTCGGGACGAAGGCCTTGCCCGCGCCCGCGCCGGGACTTAGCCCGCGACGCTGCGCCAGTGCCGGACCCCGGTCAGCGTCCGGGCCGCCCTGGCCGGGGTCAAGTCGATAGCCGGGCCTTCACCTTCCCCGAAACGACCGTCATGTCGGCACGGCCGGCCAGCTGCGGCTTCAGGTGCGCCATGACCTTGCCCATGGCGGCGGGGCCGGTGGCCCCCGTCGCCGTGACGGCCGCGGCCACCAGCGCGTCGAGTTCGTCGTTGCCGAGCTGCTGCGGCAGGTAGTCGAGGAGAATCGCGACCTCGGCCTGCTCGGCCGCAACCAGGTCCATGCGCTTTCCCGCCTCGAACTGGGCAATGGAGTCGCGGCGCTGCTTCACCATCTTCTCGATCACCGCCAGCACGTCGGCGTCGGTCATGACCTTGCGCTCGTCGACCTCGCGCTGCTTGATCGCGGCCAGCAGCAACCGGATCGTCGACAGCCGTGCGGCGTCCTTCGCGCGCATCGCGGCCTTCATGTCCTCGGTGATGCGGTCCTTTTGCGTCATGAAGATGTCCTGGCAGGGGTCGGAACCCCCATATGAGGGCTCGATCCCGGGGCTAAAGAGCGACGTCCGGAAAGCAAAAAGGGGCGAATCGCTTCGCCCCTTTCGCGGGAACGGCAGGTCAGGCGTGAATCAGAAGAGCTTGGGGGGCAGCTGCTGGCTGCGGATGCGCTTGTAGTGACGCTTCACCGCGGCGGCCTTCTTGCGCTTGCGCTCGGCCGTCGGCTTTTCGTAGAACTCGCGCGCGCGCAGCTCGGTCAGCAGACCGGTCTTCTCGATCGTGCGCTTGAAACGGCGCAGCGCGGCCTCGAAGGGCTCGTTTTCGCGGACTCGAACGCTCGGCATCTTGGTGCAATCCTTGGAAAATTGAACGGCGGCGGCTTGGGGACTTCTTGAGGCCGCGACCTGAAAAATTAGGGACCGACTGGGAACAATCGGTAGCCCAAGAGCATAGCCCATGGCGGCCGGCCTGGCAACCCCCCTGTATGATCGTGTCCTTTCGGCAGGAAGGGACGGGCGCCGTGCGCGTGCTGGGCATCGAAACCTCGTGCGACGAGACGGGCGTGGCGGTCTACGACCAGGCGCAGGGCCTGCTCGCGCACGCGCTGCATTCGCAGGTCGCGATGCACGAGGCCTACGGCGGCGTCGTGCCGGAATTGGCCTCCCGGGACCACGTCCGCCGGGTCGTGCCGCTGGTCGAGCGGGTGCTGGGCGACGCGGGACTCGCGCTGTCCGACCTGGGCGGCATCGCCTACACGCAGGGGCCGGGGCTCGCGGGCGCGCTGCTCGTGGGCGCGAGCGTGGCCACGGCGCTGGCCTGCGCGCTGCGGATCCCGACCGTCCCGGTGCATCACCTCGAAGGCCACCTGCTGTCGCCCTTGCTGAGCGACCCGAAGCCCGCGTTCCCGTTCGTCGCGCTGCTGGTGTCCGGCGGCCACAGCCAGCTGTTCGACGTCGCCGGCGTCGGCCGGTACCGTCTGCTGGGCGACACCCTCGACGACGCGGCCGGCGAGGCGTTCGACAAGACGGCCAAGCTCCTCGGCCTGCCTTATCCCGGCGGGCCGGTGCTCGCGCGGCTCGCCGAACGCGGCACGCCCGGCGCGGTGACGCTCCCGCGCCCGATGCTCGCGTCGGGCGACCTCGACATGAGCTTCTCGGGTCTCAAGACCGCCGTGCTCACGGTGGCGCGCAAGGCCGCGGGAGGCGCGGCGCCGGCGTCGCTCGCGGACGCGCAAAAGGCCGACATCGCGCGCGAATTCGAAACAGCCGTCGTGGACGTGCTCGTCGCGAAGTCGCTCGCCGCACTGGCGGCGACCGGTCGGCGGCGGCTCGTCGTCGCGGGCGGCGTCGGCGCGAACAAGCAGTTGCGCGCGCGGCTCGCGCAGGCGACGCAGCGCGACGGGTTCGAGGTGTTCTTCCCGGACCTCGCGTTCTGCACCGACAACGGCGCGATGATCGCGCTGGTCGGCGCGCTGCGGCTCGCGGGCGCAGCGCCGTCCGACTACACGTTCGAAGTGCGGCCGCGCTGGGCGCTCGCGGAACTCGCGGCAGCGGTCGACTGACGTTGCTGCGCCAGGGACGGCGGGCGTTGCCGGCGGCTGCCGATGCGGCAGCGCCGCGTCCCGTGGTGCCGCGTCCGTAAGGTCACGCCGCGTGCAGGAAGTCCAGCACGCGCGCGGTGAACGCGTCGGGAAACTCGAGCGGAATCGAATGCGCGGCGCCCTCGATGGCGGCGAAGCTCGCGTTCGGCAGCGACCGCGCGAACGCTTCGGACTGGGCGACGGGAAACAGGAGATCGTCCGTCCCGGCGAGCACCAGCGTGCGCGCGCGGATCGCGTGCAGGTCGCCCGTCGCATCGAACGCCGCGAGCGCGCGGACCTGGTTCGCGAGCGCGGTCGGCGTCTGCTGGTACGGATAGGCGGCGGCGAGCTGCACGAGCGCATCGACGGTCGCGCGTTGCGCGAAGAACGCCGGCGAGAATACCCACAGGAAGAGGTTGCGGAACCACAGCGGCCGCGCGAGCGCCGGGAAGAGCGCGCTCCAGCTCGCGAAGAGCGCGTTGTTGCGCGCCGACGCCACGGGTCCCGTCGCGACCAGCACCAGGCGTTCGACGATGTCCGGGTGCCGGAACGCCAGCGCCTGCGCGATCATCCCGCCCATCGAATGCCCGACGATGTCGACGCGCGGCAACGCGAGGTGCCGCGACGAGCGCCGCGCAGTCGTCCGCCATCGCCGCGACGCTGATCGCCGCGTCGAGCGGCTGCGACCGGCCGCTGCCGCGATTGTCGATGAGGATCAGCGTGCGCCGCGCCGCCAGCGCGTTGGCGACCGCCATCCAGTACGCGCTGTCGGCCGCGAGCCCGGCGACGAGCAGCAGCGGCGCGCCGCTGCCGCGAATCTCGTAGTAGAGATCGACGCCGTCGTGGTGCAGCGTGGGCATGGGGGGTCGCGACCTGCAGGGACGCGGCGTCAGCCGGCCGCGCCGTCGCCGCGCTCGCCGCCGTGTTCGCCGCCGTGCTCGTGATACACGCGCAGCAGATCGGTCACGAGGATGCCGTGGATGCGCATGCCCTCGAGGTTCGAATCCTCGATGGTGACATTGGAGAGGCACGCGTCGCGGATCGTCGCGCCGGTCAGCGCGACGTTCGTGAACGCGGCGCCGCGCAGGTTCACGTCGTCGAAGCGCGCGGCGGCGAGGCTCACGTCGCGGAACTCCGACGCCGCCAGGTTCTCCGCCTGCGCCTGCAGCGCGCCGCTATTCCTTTGGATGGCCATCGTCCTGTCCTCCTTGGTTACCGAAGCGGCAAGCGAGTCGCGCAACGCCGGCTGCACGCCAGGCACTGGCCCGACGGACGCCTGTCGCGGACGTTCCCTACCGTCCGATCGTGCGTTCCTTGCCGGCGAACAACTGCCGGATGTTGACGCGGTGGCGCCAGAACAGCAGCGCGCAGATCGGCACCATGATCCACGCGGTGAGCGCATTGCCGAACACATAGAAGCCGCCGAGCGGCAACAGCAGCGCCGCCGACAACGCGGCCAGCGACGAGATCTTGAAGCCGAACGCCATCGTCGCCCAGACGACCAGCAGCGCGAGGCCCAGCGGCCAGTGCAGCGCGAACACGATGCCGGCGGCCGTCGCGACGCCCTTGCCGCCCTTGAACCGGTGGAACACGGGAAAGAGGTGGCCGACGAACACGGCGAGCGCCGCGCCCGGGATCGCCCACTCCGGCACCCCCGCCGTGTGCACGCACCACTGCGCGAGCACGACGGCGAGCCATCCCTTCGCGCCGTCGCCGGCGAGCGTCAGCGCCGCCGCGCGCTTGTTGCCCGTGCGCAGCACGTTGGTGGCGCCCGGGTTGCCCGAGCCGTACTCGTGCGGATCGGGCAGCGAGAACGCGCGGCTCACGACGACGGCAAAGGAAACGGAGCCCAGCAGGTAGGCGCCAGCGACGACGAGGATGGCGGCGAGCACGGCGATGCGCGGCCCAGGGAAGAGGGGAGGGTAGAATCGAGGCGGATTCTAGCTATCCGGAAATCGGAATTCCGCGATCGGGCATCGGGTTGCCGGAGGTGCATGCGCAACCTGGGGCGACCGCAACGTACGGATTCCTGATCCCTGACGACGGATCCTCAGGACCATGGACACGATCTTCATCCACGACCTTCGCCTCGAGGCGCGCATCGGCGTCTACGACTGGGAGCAGCACCTGCCGCAGACGGTGCGCCTCGACATCGAGATGCGCGCGCCGTCGCCGCGCCCGTTCGAGACCGGCCGCATCGCGGACGCGCTCGACTACGCCAGTGTGGTGGAGCGGCTGAAGGCGTTCGCGAAGGATGCGCCGCCGCCGCTGCTCGAGCGCTTCGCCGAGAAGGTCGCGCAGCTGCTGCTGACCGAGTTCGGCACGCCGTGGGTGCGCGTGCGCGTCGCGAAGCTGGGCGCGCTCGCGGGCGTGAAGGAGATCGGCGTCGAGATCGAGCGTCCGCGGGCGGGCGTGACCGCGCGCCGCCGCAACCCGCGCGTCGCGCGTCAGTCCTTGGCGATGCGCACGCGCGACAGCACGACCGCGCCCGCGACGAAGAACACGCGCAAGCGACGCCATCGCCCAGCGCTGGCTGCCCGTGACCGATGCTCACGATGCCGAAGACGAGCGGCCCGAGCGCCGACGACGCGCGTCCGACCAGCGCATGGAAGCCGAAGTACTCCGAAGCGCGGGCCGCGGGCACCATCCCGGCGAAGAGGCTGCGGAACAGCGATTGCGTCGATCCGAGCACCAGCCCGAGTGCCATCGCGATCGCGACCGCGCCCGCGTGGCCCTGCGCGAGTATCATCAGCGCAGCACGAGCATCCACAGCACCAGCGTCACGTAGATCGCGCCCCGTTGCGACCAGCGCCCGCCCAGCCAGCCGAAGAACATGGTCGCCGGTATCGCGATCGCCTGGAACGCGAGCGTCAGCATGCAGCACGTCCTGCACGTCGAGTCCGAAGGTCGTCTTCAACATCACGGCAGTGAAGAAGATCACGGTCACCACCGCGTCGTTCACGAGGTAGTACGCGAGCAGCAGCTTCGGTATTCGCGGTCACGGCGCCAGCCGCGGACCGTTGCCCAGATCCGCCGGTAGGCGCTCCCGGTGACGTTCGTCTCGCGCCGCGGCCAACGCCTTCCGGCAGCGCGGCGATCGGCCGGCAGGCCGAGCAGCGACCAGGAACGCCGCCGTGACGACGAACGCGAGCGCGAACGTGGCGGCGTTGCCGTCGAGGCCGCCGCGCGTGAAGGGCAGGCAGAGGAAGAAGCACGCGATGCCACCGATAGTACGACAGTCCCCACGCGAGCCCGGACAGGCGCGCGGACTTCTCCGGCGGCGAGAGCAATGGCAGGAACGAGTTGTAGAGGCTCTGGCCGATCGTGGCGGCGACATGAGCCACGACGAACATCGCGATCCCCATCGCGACGTCGCCGCGCCCGACCGCGGACAGCGCCGCGGTGGCCAGTCCGCACACGACCGTCGCCGCGGCGAGCAGCGTGCGACGGTGTCCGCCCGCGTCGGCTCGCGCGCCGATCCACGGCGACAGCATGCCGGAGATGACCAGCGACAGGCCGACGGCAAGCGACCAAAGCGAATCCGCGCGGCCGGTATCGGCGGCGACAAACGACGTGAAGTAAATGGCGTAGGCGACGGCCGGGATCATGAGCCCGTAGCCGTGCAGCGCGATGTCGTACGCGATCCACGATGGCGCGAGCGAACGCCGCGTCTCGACCGTGCGCCCGGTGACGGGTTCCGACATCCGTAGGCGTCGCGCGCTGCGTTGGTTACCGCACCGACGTGAGGCGAACCCGGGGCGGGCGCGGCGCCCTGGCGGATGCGTGCTCGGTGAATCCCGCCTCGATCAGCTCGATCGCGCGCGCGGCCAACGGGGAGAGGTACGCCTCGTCCCGCATCAGGATGCCCGTCCGCGGACGGATGTCGAGTTCCGGGATGCTGATGGCCGCCAGGCGCGACGTCCAGCCGTGGCGCATGGCCTCGTCGCGCGGCGCGAGGCTGAACACGTCGGTGGTGCTGACGGTCTCGAGGATGGCCTCCCACGAGTTCGTCTCGATCGCGTGGGGCCGGTGCCGCCCAGGCCGAACTTCGCGAGCACGCGCTCCACCATCTGCCGTGCCGGCACGCCGGTGCTCGGCGCCGCGCTACGGTAGCCGGACAGGTCGCGCACGGAAGGATTCCTGAGCTTGGTGAGCGGATGGCCGGCGCGCACGATCACGACGAGTTCCGTCGACAGCAATTCCCGGAAGCGAAGGTGCGGCGGCGTCTCGAGCAATCCGCACACGGCGAAATCGAGACTGCCCGTCTCCAGGAGTCCGAACAGCTCGGCGTTGAACGCCACGTGAAACTGGATCTGCGCGGTCGGCCGCTCGACGATGAAACGGGGCAACAGCGACTGGCTGACCATACGTGCCACCACGTGCCCGGCGCCGATGCGCACCTTGCCGACCTTGCCCGCCGCGAGCTGCGCAACCTCGCGCTCCGCGTCGTGCAGCGTGACGCGGGCGCTGTTGGCGCGCGCGCGCAAGGCCGCCCCGATCGGCGTCAGTTCGACGCCGCGCGGCGCGCGCACGAACAGCTGCGCGCCAAGCTGCGCCTCCAGCCGTTGCAGGCTGCGCGTCAGGGCCGGCTGGCTGATGCCGAGGACGTCCGCGGCGCGCGCGAGATTGCGCGTCTCGCAGATCGCGAGGAAGTAATCGAGTTCCCGGTTGAGCAGAGACATGCGCGGAAGTTATCGCTTTGTGCGTTTTCCGCATTGGAACACAAGGGTGCAACCCACACAATCGAAGGCTGTCGGTGCGCCGCTGGCGCGGGCGCCCCGGCGACAGGCGCCGCAGGTCCGGGTCGTGACGGTGCACGGCGCGGCATGCATGGCATGCATCGATGCGTGCGTACCGGACATCACGCGATCGTCACGACGTCCGTACAGTGGCCCGGATCAGACGTTGTGTCCCGCGGGGTTCATGCGTCCGGAGAGGTGCCCCAAAGAAGCGGACGACGAGGGGGGACGCGAAGGCGACGCCGACGCTGTCCGGTGACTTCCGAACGCCGCATGGATCGGCGGAAAGGCACGACGATGACGATGACGCAGGCAGCAGCGCGCGCTAGGGGCGGACGACAGGCGCTCGCCTGCGCACTGGTCACCGCGTGGCTCGCAGCAACCCCGGTGGCGCACGCCGGCGAAGGCGGCACGGCGCACGTGCTGCCGGGCGCCAATGCGACGATCCTCGACCTGCCGCCGACGAGCGCCGGTTGGTTCGCGAAGCCGATGTACGTGAACTACCACGGCGAAACGTCCGCGTTGGTCCCCACGGCGGCCGGCGTCGTCGCGAATGCCGAGGCCACGGTGAACACGCTGGTGCTGGGCGGCGGCTATGGTTTCGAACAGACGGTTCTCGGCGGCGCGCACTACTCGGTCGCCGCGTTCCTCCCCTACTCGTGGCTGAACATCTCGGCCAACTCGGAAGCGCTGGGCGGCGTCCGGATCAACAGCGACGTCGCCGGACTCGGCGACCTGACGATCGTGCCGGTGCTGCTGGGCTGGAAAGCGGGCGACTGGCAGTACGACTTCCTGCTGCCCGTCTATGCGCCCACCGGCAGCTACGAACTCGGCCGTCTCGGCAATCCCGGACTCAACTACTGGACGTTCGACCCGATCGTCGGGCTCGTGTACGCCAATGCCAAGTCCGGCTTCAACGCCGCCGCGCACCTGGGCTACGCGATGAACACGCAGAACAACGCCACGCAGTACAAGAGCGGCGACATCGTGCACCTCGACGCTTCGGTACAGCAGATCTTCCCGCTCGGATCCGGGTTCGCGAACGTGGGCGCGGAGGCGTGGTACTTCCAGCAGGCCACGTGCGACACCGGGGCGGGCGCGACGCTCGGCTGCTTCAAGGGACGCACCGCAGGCATCGGACCCGTGCTCGGCTACATCCAGCCGATCGGGCAGCAGAAACTTCTGTTCGAACTGAAGTGGCTGCCGGAGCTCGACACGCAGAACCGCCTGAATGGCGACTTCATCTGGTTGAAGATGGTCTTCAAGTTCTGAACGTCCATGGAATCACGCGAAGAGGGGATTGGCATGATCGGTAGACGCTTCCTGCGCAGCAGCTGCGAACGACCCTGCGTTGCCGCGCTGGTGGCCATGGCGATGGCGACCGCGGCGGCGGCGCAGGAGATCCTGCCGTTCCCGCCGACGCCGTCGGCCTCCACGCCCGGACTGACGATCCAGGACTCGACCTACAAGAAGCGCGTCGAGCCGAGGCGGCTGGCCGACGGACGCGCCCAACATCCTGATCATCCTGATGGACGACGTCGGGGCCGGCACGCCGTCGACCTATGGCGGCGAAATCAACACGCCGACGCTCGACCGCGTCGCGAAGTCGGGCGTCGTCGTTCAACCGCTTCCACTCCACCGCGATGTGCTCGCCGACGCGCGCGTCGCTGCTGACCGGCCGCAACCACACGCGCGTCGGCAACGGCCAGATCGCCGCGATCGCCAACGACTTCGATGGCTTCAGCGGCACCATTCCGAAGTCGTCCGCGACGGTCGCCGAGGTGCTGAAGAACTACGGCTACAACACCGGCGCCTGGGGCAAATGGCACAACACGCCCGAGGAGCAGATCGCGTCGCAAGGGCCCGTTCGAGTACTGGCCGACCGGCTACGGCTTCGAGTATTTCTACGGTTTCCTGGCGGGCGAGGCGTCGCAATATGAACCGACGCTCGTCGCGCAACACGCACGCCGGTGATCCGAGGAACGCGCCGAAGGGCTATCACCTCACGGAGGACATCGCCGACGACGCGATCGACTGGCTGCGCGAGCAGAAGGCCTAGGCGCCCGACAAGCCGTTCTTCATGTACTGGGCGCCTGGCGCGTCGCACGGCCCGCATCAGGTGCCTGAAGGAATGGGCCGACAAGTACAAGGGCAAGTTCGACGACGGCTGGGACAAGTATCGCGAGCGCGTCTTCGCGCGCGCCAAGGCCAAGGGCTGGATTCCGCCGAACGCGCAGCTGACGCCGCGGCCGGAGTCGATGGCGTCGTGGGAGTCGATTCCCGAAGACGAAAAGCCGTTCCAGCGCCGGCTGATGGAAGTGTTCGCCGGGTTTCACCGAGCACGCCGACTACCACGCCGGCCGCGGTGATCGACGAGATCGAGCGGCAAGGCAAGCTCGACAACACGCTGATCTTCTACATCTGGGGCGACAACGGCTCCTCCGCCGAGGGCCTGAACGGCACCATCAGCGAGCAGCTCGCGCAGAACGGCATTCCCGACGAAGATCTCGCAGCACCTCGCCGCGCTGGAGGAACTGGGCGGCCTCGACGCGCTCGGCGGCCCCAAGACCGACAACATGTATCACGCCGGCTGGGCCTGGGCGGGCAGCACGCCCTACCAGGGCACCAAGCTGATGGGCGCCTATTTCGGCGGCACCCGCCAGCCGATGGCCGTCTCCTGGCCGAAGCGCATCAAGGCCGACGCGACGCCGCGGCCGCAGTTCCACCACGTCATCGACATCGCGCCGACGATCTACGAACTGCTCGGAGATCACGCCGCCGCGCATCGTGAACGGCTTCGAGCAGGACCCGATCGATGGCGTCAGCATGGTGTACGCGTTCGACGACGCCAAGGCCGAAGGGCACGCGCAAGACGCAGTTCTTCGACATCATGGCAAGCCGCGGCATCTATCACGACGGCTGGTTCGCCAGCGCGCCCGGCCCGCGCGAGCCGTGGGTCGGCGGCATTCCCGAAGGGCATCAAGGACTGGTCGCCGCTGACCGACGACTGGGAACTCTACAACCTCGACGAGGACTGGAGCCAGGCGAACGATCTCGCCGCGGCGAATCCGCAGAAGCTGGACGAAGATGAAGGCGCTGTTCCTGGTCGAATCGACGCAGCAACAAGAACCTGCCGATCGGCGGCGGCCTGTGGTCGACCGCGCTGTTCCATCCCGGAGGATGCGCCGGCGACCGCCGCTCACCGAATGGACCTTCGACGGCCCGATGACGCGGATGCCGGAATCCGCCGCGCCGAAGCTCGGCAAGGTGGAGCAGCCTCGTCACGCATGGACGTCGACGTGCCGGCCAATGCCAACGGCGTGCTCTACGCGCTCGCCGGCTTCTCCGGCGGCGTCACCTGCTACGTGAAGGACGGCGTGCCTCAACTACGAGTTCAACCTGTTCGAGGTCGAGCGCACGAAGATCACGGTCGACGGAGAAGCTGCCGGCGGGCAAGGCGAAGATCGAGGTCGAGTCGAAGCTCGTCGACCGGATCGGCGGCGCCGATGGACGTCACGCTGCGGGTCAACGGCGCAGGTCGTGGGGCAGGGACGCGTGCCCGGCGGCGATGTCGCTGCACTTCACGTCGAACGCGACCTTCGACATCGGCAGCGACCTCGATTCGCCCGTGTCGCTCGACTACTTCGACCAGGCGCCGTTCGCGTTCAACGGGACGATCGGCGCGACCCGCATCGTCGTACTCCGAAGCCGTGAACTTCGGCACCGCTAATCCGCCGCCGACGGCGGCTTGCGCCGAACGGGGCACGAAAGGACATGGCTGGAACGTGAGATCATGCGTCTTCGCATGCGTGTCGCCGCGCTGCTGTGCGCTACTCCTGCTGGCATCTCGCTGCTCGGCACGCGCGGGACGCCGCCGGTCCCGCGGACGGCTCCGTGCTGCCGTTCCCGCCGGCGCCGTCGGCGAGCAAGGCGGGCCGCGCGCTGCAGGACTCCGATCACAAGCGCCGCGACGAGCCGAAGCGCCTGCCGACGGACGCGCCGAACATCCTGATCGTGCTGCTCGACGATGTCGGCTTCGGCGATGCCGGACACCTTCGGCGGCGAGGTGCACACGCCGACGCTCTCGCGGCTCGCCGACGAGGGCATCAGCTACAACACGTTCCACACCACCTCGATCTGCTCGCCGACGCGCGCCTCGCTGCTGACCGGCCGCAACCACCAGCGCGTCGGCAACGGCACCATCGCCGAGCGCGCGGTCGACTGGGACGGCTACACCGGCGTCATCCCGAAGACCTCCGCGACGATCGCCGAAGTGCTGAAGAACTACGGCTACAACACCGCCGCCTTCGGCAAGTGGCACAACACGCCCGCCGACCAGACGACGGCGATCGGGCCGTTGGACCGCTGGCCGAACGGCTACGGCTTCGAATACTTCTACGGCTTCCTCGGCGGCGAGACCTCGCAGTGGGAGCCGCGCCTGATCGAGAACACCAACGCGGTCGAGCCGCCGCACGACGACGAAATACCACCTGACCGACGACATGGCGGACAAGGCGCTCGACTGGCTCGACGACACCGCGCCTACGAGCCCGGACAAGCCGTTCTTCATGTACTGGGCGCCCGGCGCCGTGCACGGCCCGCACCACGTCTTCAAGGAATGGGCGGACAAGTACAAGGGCAAGTTCGACGACGGCTGGGACGCCTACCGCGAGCGCGTCTTCGAGCGCCAGAAGCGAGATGGGCTGGATTCCGGCGAACACCGAAGCTCACGCCGCGCGACCCGACGATGGCGGCGTGGGACAGCATTCCCGAGGACCAGCGCGCCGTTCCAGCAGCGGCTGATGGAACTCTTCGCCGGCTTCGTCGAGCACACCGACACGCAGGTCGGCCGGCTGATCGACGAGCTGGAGCGCGCGGGCTCCGCGACAACACGCTGATCATCTACATCTTCGGCGACAACGGCTCGAGCGCCGAAGGCCAGCACGGCTCGATCAGCGAGCTGCTCGCGCAGAACAACATCCCCAACACCGTCGAGCAGCAGATCGCGGCGCTCGACAGGATCGGCGGCCTCGACGCGCTCGGCTCGCCGCAGACCGACAACATGTACCACGCCGGCTGGGCCTGGGCCGGCAGCACGCCGTTCAAGGGACACCAAGCTCATCGCCGTCGCATTTCGGCGGCACGCGCAATCCGATGGTCGTCTCGTGGCCGAAGCACATCAAGCCCGACGGCACGCCGCGCGCGCAGTTCAGCCACGTGAACGACATCGTGCCGACGATCTACGAAGTCATTGGCATCACGCCGCCCAAGGTCGTGAACGGCTACGTGCAGGACCCGATCGACGGCACCAGCCTCGCGTACACCTTCGCCGATGCGAAGGCGCCGACGCGCAAGAAGTTCCAGTACTTCGACAACAACGGCAGCCGCGGCATCTAGCAGGACGGCTGGTTCGCCGCGACGTTCGGCCCGCTCATGCCGTGGCTTCCGGGCGCCACCGGGCTCGCCGACTGGGACTCGGCCAAGGACGGCTGGGAGCTCTACGACCTCACGAAGGACTTCTCGCAGGCCAACGACCTGGCCGCGGCGAACCCGCAGAAGCTCGCGCAGCTGCAGAAGACGTTCGTGCGCAGGCGCGTGCGAACCAGCGTGTTCCCGATCGGCGCCGGGCATCTGGCTGCGCCTGCATCCGGAGGACCGGATCAAGACGCCGTACACGCGCTGGACGTTCGACGCGACGACGACGCGGATGCCGGAGTTCACGGCGCCGGGCCTCGGGCGCGAGAGCAGCACGGTGACGATCGACGCCGAGTTCGGCGACCGACGCGTCGGGCGTCCTCTACGCGCTCGGCGGCTCGGGCGGCGGCCTCGCGCTCTACATGGACGACGGCCAGCTCGTCTACGAGTACAACATGATGATCATCGAGCGCACGATCGCGCGCTCGGCGGCGAAGATCGCGCCCGGCCGGCATCGGATCGAGGTGACGACGACGCTCGCAAGTGCGAAGCCGCTCGCGTCCGCCGATGTCGTGCTGAAGGTCGACGGGCAGGAAGTGGCGCGGGCGACGGTACCGCGCACGGTGCCCGCGGCGTTCACCGCCAGCGAGACGTTCGATGTCGGCGTCGACCTGGGCTCGACCGTCTCGCTCGACTACATGGAGCGCCGGCCGTTCCGCTTCGACGGAAAGATCGAGCTCGTCGAGGTGAAGGTGAAGTGAAGCGAACCCGGCGCCCGGAGGCGGGCGCCTTTGCCGTGGCATCGGGTCGATGCCATTCCGAAGCGGTCATGGGAGCAGGAGCGATGAAGAGACGGGGCACGATGATGACGATGGCGAATGCCGTGCGCGATGCGGTCATGGCGCTGGCGCTGATGCTGGCGCTGCCGGTGGCGCTCGCGGTGACGTTCGCCGCGACGGCGACGCCGGCACAGGCGCAGAAGGTCACGCAGCCCCGTGGCGGCAGCCCGGGCGAATGGCGTCTCATCGGCCAGACCCACGCCAACCACGGCGCCGATCACGACGCGATCATCGTGAAAGGCCCGTTCGACAATTTCCGCCGGATCAAATTCAAGGTGACCGACGCGCCGCTCAACATGCAGCACATGGTCGTCACGTACGACAACGGTGCGCCGGACCGGATCGACGTGCGGCAGAACATTCCGCAGGGCGGCGAGAGCAGGGTGATCGACCTGCGCGGCGTCGGCAAGCGCAGCATCCGCAGGATCGAGTTCTGGTACGACACGAAGGGCCTCCTGAAGGGCAAGGCCGACGTGACCGTATTCGGAATGAAATGACGACGCCGGGCGAGAGCCGCGGCGACGCGACACGAGGGGAGACGAGATGAGATGGATTTCCGCATTGACGAGGCGGATCGGCGCGTTGCTGCTGATCCCGGCGTTGGCCGCATCCACGGCGAGCGCGCAGGACGCGAAGGCGTTCACGAACGAGCAGCTCGACCAGATGACGGCGCAGGTCGCGCTGTATCCGGACTCGCTGCTGTCGCAGCTGTTCATGGCCACGACGTATCCGGACGAGTTCGCGGACGCCGCCAAGTGGTCCAAGGCGCATCCGGACGCCAAGGGTGACGACGCGGTGAAGCTGGTCCAGAACGAGCCGTGGGACGCGTCGGTCGCGTCGCTCGTCGCGTTTCCGGAAGTGCTGATCACGCTGGGCGAGAAGCCCGACTGGGTGCGCAACATGGGTGACGCGTTCCTGGCGCAGCCCGAGGATGTGATGAACTCGGTGCAGCGGCTGCGACAGCAGGCGCAGAAGGCCGGGAACCTCAAGTCGAACGAGCAGGTGAAGGTGACAATGGAAGCGCCGCCCGCGGTGGCCCCGACCACGACGGTCGTGCAGCAGGCGGCACCCGCGCAAGTGATCGTGATCCAGCCGGCGCAGCCGTCCGTCGTCTACGTCCCCGCGTACAACCCGACCGTCGTGTACGGCCCCTGGATGTACCCGGCGTACCCGCCGTACTACTACCCGCCGCCGCCCGGCTACTGGTTCTCGCGGACGGTCGCCACCGGCATCGCCTGGGGCGTGGGCATCGGCGTCAGCAACGCGCTGTGGGGCGGCTTCGACTGGGGCCGGCACGACGTCGACATCAACGTGAACCGCTACAACAACATCAACGTGAACAAGCGGATCGACGTCAACAGCAACCGGACGACGTGGAACCACAATCCCGACCACCGGAAGACCGCGTATCGCGGCGGCGACGCCACGCGCAAGAACCTCGACAACAAGTACCAGGCAGGCAATCGCGAGCAGTTCCGCGGCAAGGACGGCAATCGCGATGCAAGCCGCGATGCGAGCCGCGACGAGCCCGAACGCGCGTCGCAGACGATGGCGGACCGCGGCGTGGCCGACAAGTCCGCGGCGCGCGACAAGGCGGGCAATGTCGACAAGTCGGCAGCACGCGACAAGGCGGGCAACGTCGACAAGACCGCGGCGCGGGACAAGACGCAAGGCGCCGATCGCGACGCCGCGCGGCAGCGTGCGGAAGCCGCCAGCCGGGACAACGCGCTGAAGGGCGCGGGCAGCCCGCAGGCAAAGGCGCAGGCCGATCGCGGGTCGGCGAGCAACGCCGCCGCGCAACGCAGCGGTGGCGGCGAACGTGCTGCGAAGGCACCGTCCGGCGGCGGCGAGCGCGCGGCGAAGGCACCCTCCGGCGGCGGCGAGCGCGCAGCGAAGGCCTCCTCCGGCGGTGGCGATCGTGCCGCCAAGGCACCGGCAGGTGGTGGCGGCGGACGCCCAGGCGGCGGTGGCGGTGGCGATGGCGGCGGACGCCCCGGCGCCGGGCGCAAAGGTTGAGACGGAGCGATACACACATGACAAACTTCACACACATCTTCAAGATCGCCGCAGTCGCAGGTGCACTGGCGCTGGCGCCCGTGGCCGTCGCGCAGACTGCGTTTCCGACACCCGACGCCGCGGCGGACGCACTCGTCGACGGCATCGCGCGGCACGACGGCGATGCCATCAAGGCCGTCGTCGGGCCCGACTACCGCAAGTACATCCCCGCGGGAAGCGTCGACGAGGCGGACATCACCGACTTCCTCGCGGCGTGGGCGAAGGCGCACGCGATCGTCCCGGCCGGCGCCGACAAGGCATTCCTGGGTGTCGGCAAGAACGGCTGGACGCTGCCGATTCCGATTGTGAAGACGGCGACCGGGTGGCGTTTCGACACCGCCGCGGCGGCGGCCGAAATGCGGGTGCGCCGCATCGGCCGCAACGAGCTGGCGGCGATCCAGGTCGCACTCGCGTACACCGACGCGCAGAAGGAGTACCGCGCGCGCGACTGGAACGGCGACGGCGTCATGCAGTATGCGACGCGCGGACTCTCGACCCCCGGGAAGCGCGACGGGCTGTACTGGGCGTCGCTGCCCGGCGAGCCGGAGAGCCCGCTCGGTGCCGGCTTCGCCGACGCGAAGGCGGGCCAGCCCTATCACGGCTACGTCTATCGCATTCTCACCGCGCAGGGAAAGGACGCGCCCGGCGGCGCGCGCAGCTACGTGAAGAACGGGCGGATGACCGAAGGCTACGCGCTCGTCGCATGGCCGGCCGTCTACGGCGACACCGGCGTGATGTCGTTCATCGTCAACCAGGACGGCGTCGTCTATCAGAAGAACCTCGGCGCGGGGACCGGTGCAGCGGCGCGCGCGATCGACGCGTACAACCCCGACGCGACGTGGGCGAAGGTGGCCCCGGCGAAGTGAGCCGTGCGGGATTCACGCGCATGGCAACGGGACCTGTGGTGGGTGCAGTGACACGCAACGGCGGACGCAAGATCCGCGGCGTGACCGGGCGGCGCGACCGCCCGTTGGATCGGGACGCCATCGAGGCGTTCCAGGGCCGCCGGCCTCCATCCCCCGGCCGGCGGTCCGCGATCGTTTCCGGATGAACGACACGCGCGTCGCCGCGGCGCCCGCATTGCCGGACGGCGAATTCTCGCCGGTCGACAACGAACTGCCGTTGCGCTGGTTCCGGCGGCTGCACCTCGTGCCCGAGGGCGGGCTCGGCGCGGGACGCCGTGCGGTGATCCTCGCGCTCTTCACGTGGCTGCCCATCGCCGCATGGGCGCTGTTCACCGGCCGCATGCTGCGGGCCGAGACCAGGGAACCGTTGCTGCAGCACTTCGGCGTCCACGTGCGCTGCCTGCTCGCGATCCCGCTGCTGGTGCTCGCCGAGGCGGCGCTGCATCGCGCGGCGCGACCGTTGGCCGCGCAGTTCATCGCGAGCGGCATCGTCGGCCCCGAGCAACGCGCGGGCTTCGCGCGGGCGATTCGGCAGGTTCGCCGCTTGCGCGACTCGTCGCTGCCCTGGGTGTTCGTCCTGGGCGCCGCACTCGCGTGGTCGCTGGCCGATCATCCGGCGGTCCACGACGATGCGATGGCGTGGGCGCTCGCTGCGGACGGCACGCTGGGCTTCGGCGGAGCGTGGTTCGCGTACGTCGCGCGCCCGATCTTCCTCGCCCTGGTGCTGGGTTGGCTGTGGCGGATGCTGCTCGTCGCATACTGGTTCTGGCGCGTCGGTCGCCTCGGCTTGTCGCTGGTCCCGACGCACCCCGACCGGACGGGCGGCATGGCCTTCGTCGAGAAGGTGCCGGGTGCGTTCGCGCTGGTGACGTTCGCGCTGTCGGCCGTCATCGCGTCGCGCTGGGCACATGAGGTCGCGTATCACGACGCAACGCTGCGCTCGTTCATGCAGCCCGCGCTCGCATTCGTCGTGCTGTGGACGCTGTTCGCGCTGCTGCCGCTGCTGGCGCTGGTGCCCGCGCTGGCCGGCGCGCGCGGACGCGCGATTCCGGCCTATTCCGCGCTGGTGGGGGAACAGGGTCGGCTGGTCCACCGGCGCTGGATTTTGCAGGAGCCGGTCGGCGAGCCACCGCTGCTCGACGCGCCGGAAATCGGGCCTGTCGCCGATGCCGCGAGCCTCTACGACGCCGTAAAACGCATGCGCATGGCGCCGATCGGCAAGGGCTCGATCGTGCGGATCCTGGTGCCGATCGCGCTGCCGATGCTGGTGGTCGCCGTGCTCCAGATACCGGCCAAGGACCTGCTGCTCCGGGTTGCGAAGGCGCTGGTCTAGCGACGTGCGCGACTAGGCGGCGTCGGTGGCACGCGCGCGAGTCCCCGTCTTCCGCGCCGAACGCTGCGCCGGGGATGCGTCGCTGCCACGGATGCTCCATTCGACGTCTTCGATCGACCGCTCCACCGTCCACATCGCCTTCCGGAACGCATCGGCCGCGGGCGAGAGCGCTGCGTCGCGCAGGTGGACGAACCCGTAGGCGGTCTGCATCCACGGCGCACGTGCGCGCAGCGCGACGAGGCGACCGCTCGCGATGTCGTCGGCGATGAACGCCAGCGGCGCCGCGGCGACCGCGTCGCTCGCCAGCACGACGTCCTTCACCATCGCGATGGAATCGACCCGCACCGGCGGAACATAGTCGCCGGTGTCGCGATCGATGGCGCCGGCCTTCGGGCCAGGGCGAGGAACGCCTGCGCGACGCGCGGCGGCATGCGCGTTCCCGCGTACGGAAACTGCATGATCCGCTCGATCGTGGGCGCCTTCTCGGCGGCCAACGGATGGCCGGCGCGACAGTAGAAGCGCGCCGGGTGGGGCGGCAGCGGCTCCGCGACGAGGCGCGGCTCGCCCGTCACGATGGAGAGCTCGATCACCGCGAGTTCGAGCTTGCCGCGACAGGAGCGCGTCGACGAGCACGCGCACGTCGTCCGTCAGGACCGCGATCCGGAGTCCCGGGTGCTGCGCGACCAGCTCGCCCACGGCGCGGCCCACCGACATGTGCGCCGCGTAGGCGCCGGCGCCGACGCGCAGTTCGCCGACCTCGAGGCCGCGCATCTGCGTGAACTCGCGCTCGAGCGCGGCGGCCTCGTCGAGCAGCGTCTGGCCGCGTGCCAGCAGCAGCGCCCCGAACGCCGTCGGCTCGACGCCGCGCTGCGTCCGGTTGAAGAGACGCTCGCCGAGGCGTGCTTCCAGTCCGGCGATGCTGCGCGACAGCGCCGGCTGGGTCAGGTGCAGCGCCTGCGCCGCGCGGGCGTAGTTGCGGAAGCGTGCCAGCGTGATCGCCTGGTGGAGGAGTCGCAAGTCGAGCACGATGCGCGGAGTGTATCAGCCGATGCACAACGGCGCATTGGACCACGCCTGGCACGGCCGTTACCCTGCTGCGCCGCCGTCGCTCGGCGCGTACGAGGCAAGGCGCGACACGCCCGCGAACGTCCACGGCAATCACCGATCGTTCAGGGTGAACTTGCAATGCGCGGAGTGCTGGGTCGAGGTTGGGCCAGGGGCTCGTCGGCGCGCTGCTGTGCGCCGTGGCCGCGACCGGCGCCTTCGCGCAGGGCGCGAAGAAGCCCAACATCCTGATCATCTGGGGCGACGACATCGGCCAGTTCAACGTCAGCGCGTACAACCGCGGGATGATGGGCTACCGGACGCCCAACATCGACCGCATCGGCAGCGAAGGGGCGCTCTTCACCGACTGGTACGGCCAGCAGAGCTGCACCGCCGGCCGCGCCGCGTTCATCACGGGCAGTCGCCGATCCGCACCGGCCTCACCAAGGTGGGACTGCCGGGCGCGCCGGAAGGCATGAAGAAGGAAGACCCGACGATCGCCACGCTGCTGCGCGCGCAGGGCTACATGACCGGCCAGTTCGGCAAGAACCACCTGGGCGACCGCGACGAGATGCTGCCGACGGCGCACGGCTTCGACGAGTTCTTCGGCAACCTGTATCACCTCAACGCCGAGGAGGAGCCCGAGAACCCCGACTACCCGAAGAGCCCCGAGTTCAGGAAGAAGTTCGGCCCGCGCGGCGTGATCCACAGCTTCGCCGACGGCCGCATCACCGACACCGGTCCGCTGACGCGCAAGCGCATGGAGACCATCGACGAGGAAGTCAACGCGAAGACGCTCGACTTCATGGAACGCGCGAAGAAGGCCGACAAGCCGTTCTTCATCTGGTGGAACTCCACGCGGATGCACATCTTCACGCATCTGAAGAAGGAGTCCGACGGCAAGACGGGCCTGGGCATCTACGCCGACGGCATGGTCGAGCACGACGGGCACGTGGGCCTGCTGCTGGCCAAGCTCAAGGAGCTGGGCCTCGACGACAACACGATCGTCATGTACTCGTCGGACAACGGCGCCGAGACGTTCACGTGGCCGGACGGCGGCACGACGATGTTCCGCGGCGAGAAGAACACCAACTGGGAAGGCGGCTACCGCGTGCCGACGCTGATCCGCTGGCCGGGCGTGATCAAGCCCGGCTCGGTGATCAACGACATCGGCGCGCACGAGGACATGCTGACGACGCTGGTCGCGGCGGCCGGGCGACAGGACGGCGAAGGAAGACCTGCTCAAGGGCCGTGCGATCGGCGGCATCACGTACAAGGTGCACCTCGACGGCTACGACCTGGCGCCGGCGCTGCAAGGGCGAGGCGACGCGTGGCCGCGCCACGAGTTCATCTACTGGACCGACGACGGCAGCGTCGCCGCGCTGCGCTACGACAACTGGAAGGTCACGTTCCTGAAGCAGGAGCACGAGGGCATGAAGGTGTGGCAGCAGCCGTTCACGGTGCTGCGCGCGCCGGCGCTGACCAACCTGCGGATGGACCCGTTCGAGCGTGCGCAGCAGGAGGACGCGATGGGCTACCAGCGCTGGTACCTCGAGCACATGTTCGCGATCGCGCCGGCCGGCGCCTACGTCGGCCAGTGGCTGCAGAGCTTCCGCGAGTACCCGCCGCGGCAGAAGCCCGGCAGCTTCAACCTCGACCGCGTGATGGAAGCGGTGTCGCGCGGGGCCGGCGACAAGTGAGCCTTCCCATCGGCGCGGCCGGAAGGGCCAAGGCGATTTCGGTCACGCCGAGGTGCGCAAGCCCGGGTGCGACCGTTTGCCGCACGCGGGCGCCCCGTGCATGCGGAACAATGGGCGCACGGGCCGCGGCGAACGGACATGACCGCGTGCGCAACCCGATGACCGAATTTCGGCGCGACCCGCTCCGCGCCAGCTTGCTCGCGCCGGCACCCGAGGCGCATGTTGCGCTTCGTCGCCTGCCGGCGATCGAGTATTCTCCGATGCCCGAAGTTGCCCGGGGTATCGTCGTTGCCAATCCAAGGGGACTGATGTGAAGACCGGCATTCTCGAATGGCTCGCACGCGCAATCGTCGGCGTTGCGCTGGCGCTTCCGCTGGGCGCGGCCGCGCAGTCGGGCGGCAAGGCCTTCAGCAACGAGCAGCTGGACCAGATGACGGCGCAGATCGCGCTGTATCCGGATTCGCTGCTGGCCCAGCTGCTCATGGCCACGACCTACCCCGAAGACTTCGCGGCTGCCGCCGCGTGGTCGAAGGCGCACCCGGACGCCAAGGGCGACGAGGCGGTGAAGATGGTCGAGAACGAGCCATGGGACACGTCGGTCGCGTCGCTGGTCGCGTTTCCCGAAGTGATCATCACGCTGGGCGGACAGCCGGACTGGGTGCGGAACATGGGCGACGCGTTCCTGGACCAGCCCGACGACGTGATGAACTCGATACAGCGGCTGCGCCAGAAGGCGCAGGCCGCGGGCAACTTGAAGTCCAACGAACAGGTCAAGGTGTCCGTCCAGGCACCGGAGCCGGCGCCGGCCACGACGACGGTGGTGGTCCAGCAGTCGGCGCCGCCGACGCAGGTCATCGTGATCGAACCGGCGCAGCCGTCGGTGGTCTTCGTGCCGTCGTTCAACCCGACCGTCGTCTACGGACCGTGGCCGTGGGTGGCGTACCCGCCGTTCTTCTTCCCGCCGCCGCCCGGCTTCTGGTGGTCCCGGCCCGTCGCCACCGGCATCGCCTGGGGCGTGGGCATCGGCGTCACCAACGCGTTGTGGGGCGGCGTGCGCTGGGGCGGCGGCTGGGGCAACAACAGCGTGAACATCAACGTCAACCGCTACAACAACATCAACGTCAATCGGCGGCTCGACGTCAACAGCAACCGCGCCAACTGGAACCACAATCCCGAACGCCGTGGCAACACACCGTACCGCGGCGGCGATGCGACGCGCCAGAACCTCGACCGGCAATTCCAGTCGGGCAACCGCGAGCAGTTCCGCGGCAAGGACGCGGGGAGCCGCGATGCCAGCCGCGAGCGGGCCAACCAGGCGATGCAGAATCGCGGCGTGGACGCCGGCACGGGTACGGCGCGGGAACGTGCGCAAGGCATCGACCGGAGTGCGGTGCAGAACGTCGATCGCAGCGCCGCGCAGAACCGGGCGCAGAACGTAGATCGCAGCGCCGCGCAGAACCGGGCGCAGAACGTCGACCGCAGCGCCGCGCAGAACCGGGCGCAGAACATCGACCGCAGTGCGGCGCAGAACGTCGACCGCAGTGCAGCGCGCAATCAGGCGCAAAGCGCCGATCGCGATGCGGCCCGGCAGCGCGCGCAGTCCGCGAGCCGCGACAACGCATTGCGGGGCGCCAACAGCCCGCAGGCGGCGGCGCAGGTCGATCGCGGCCGGGCGAGCCAGGCCGCGGCACAGCGCGGCGGCGGCGAAGCGCGTCCGTCGGCCGGAGGCGGCGGCGCACGCCCGTCCGCCGGCGGCGGCGGCGGCGGAGCGCGCCCGTCGGCGGGTGGCGGCGGCGGTGGCGCGCGTCCATCGGCGGGTGGGGGAGGCGGCCGTCCGGGCGGCGGTGGTGGTGGCGGTGCGGGCGGCGGACGCGGACGATAGGGTCGACATGGAGCCCATGAACATGAACAGCATCGCGCAACTCCTGAGAGTCGCCGCCGTGGCCGCGTCGCTGGCGCTGGCGCCGCTCGCGTTGGCGCAGAACGTCTATCCGACCCCCGAAGCGGCCGCGGAAGCGCTCGTCGACGGCATCGCACGGCATGACGGCGACGCCATCAAGGCCGTGGTCGGCGCCGACTACCGCACGTACATTCCGGCCGCCAGCCTCGACCCGACGGACGTCACGAACTTCCTCGAGGCGTGGTCCCGGGCACACACGATCGTGCCCGCCGGCCCCGACAAGGCGTTCCTTGGCGCCGGGAAGAACGGCTGGACGCTGCCGATCCCGATCGTCAAGACCGCCGCCGGGTGGAAATTCGATACCGCAGGCGCCCCCGCGGAAATGCGCGTGCGGCGAATCGGCCGCAACGAGCTCGCCGCGATCCAGGTCGCCCTCGCCTACACGGATGCGCAGCTGGAATACCACGCGAAGGACTGGAACGGCGACGGCGTGCTCGAGTACGCGAAGCGCGCGCTGTCGTCCCCGGGCAAGCGCGACGGTCTCTACTGGGCCTCGCTGCCCGGCGAGCCCGAGAGCCCGCTGGGCGCCGAGTTTGCGGATGCCAGGGCCGGGCAGCCGTATCACGGATACCTCTACCGGATCCTCACGGCGCAGGGCAAGGACGCGCCTGGCGGTGCCCGCAGCTACTTCAAGAACGGGCGGATGACCGAGGGCTATGGCCTCGTGGCGTGGCCTGCGAGTCTACGGCGACACCGGCGTGATGACGTTCATCGTCAACCAGGACGGCATCGTCTACCAGAAGAACCTGGGGCCCGGGACCGGTTCCGCGGCAAAGGCGATCACGACCTACAACCCCGATTCGACCTGGTCCAAGGCTGGCGGCAAGTAAGCCATGCAAGGCCCGTGCGCACGGATCAGCGGGCGCACAGGGGGGAAGTGTTGCGATGCGCCCGGGTAACACCGGGCGCAGTTCGTTCAGGCCATCGCGTCGACGGCCGTCGGCTGCAGCACGCGCACGAGTTCCGCCGGCGCCATCCCGACCAGGTATCCGCGCCGTCCCCCGTTGATGTAGACGTACGCGAGGTCGAGAATCGTCCGCTGCATGTAGACCGGCATCGCGCGGCGCGTGCCGAACGGGCTGGTGCCCCCGACCTGATAGCCGGAGTGGCGGTCGGCCACCGCCGGCTCGCAGGGACCGATCGTCTTGACGCCGAGCGTGCGCGCGAGGTTCTTCGTCGACACCTCGCGGTCGCCGTGCATCAGCATCACGAGCGGCTTCTTCGCGTCGTCTTCCATCACCAGCGTCTTGATGACCGCATGTTCGTCGACGCCGAGCTCGCGCGCGGACACGGCGGTGCCGCCGCGCTCCTCGTATTCGTAAGGGTGGTTCGTGAACGCGACGCCGTGCTCGCGCAGCACGCGCACGGCCGCGGTGACGGGAAGCTTGTCCTTCGCCACGCCGCGCCCGGACTAGGCGTAGGCGACCATCGGCACCGACCACGGCTCGGGCCAGTGGATGCCGAACGGCAGGTAGGGCTCGTTGGCGATGCGCACGCGCGCGAAGCCCGCGTCCTTGAACGCGCGCTCGAGCGCCGCGCGCGAGAAGAGCCGCATCTCGAGCGTCGAGCCCGGGCCGCCGTGGAACACGAGATCCCTGAACACCTGCGCGCGCCCGTCGGCCGTGGTGTTGGTGAGCGTCCAGCAACCGTCGGACTCGGCCATCGACCAGTCGTGCAGCTCGGGGTAGTGCTCCTGCGTGTCGGGCTCGAGCGTGAACGGAACGGTGAAGATGAACTTGCCGCCCGGCTTCAGCATCCGTCGCGCGTTGGCGAAAGCACGGCCCACGGGCGGCGCCACGTGCTCGAACACGTCGCTCGACACCAGGAAGTCGTAGCGGCCGATCCGGTCGGCGTCGATGTTCGCGATGTCGACGCGCGGTTCCATGTGGTAGTACGTGTTCTGGTAGTCGAACTTCTCGGCCAGAGGTGCCGCGTACGCGTCCGCGTCCGACAACCCGATGCCGGCGATGTCCTTGCGCACCGGCGCATCGGGGAGCGCGAACGGCCGTCCGAGCACCTCGCGCGTCACGAGGTACGCCATCGCGCGGAAACGCACGTTGGAGCCGCAGTGCGTGCAGGTCAGCGTCTCGCGCGACAGGGTGGAAAGCGTCGCGGCGTTCGGCGTGCCGCACAGGTTGCACAGGAACGGCACCGTCGCGCCGGGGGGGATGCGCGCAGGGTCGCCGCCGTCGGCGTAGCCGCGGCGCCAGTACCGGAAGCGGTTGACCTGGCGTTGCGTGAAGAGGCGGGCGAGGGCGACGGGTCCGGGCATGCGCTGCTGAAGGTGAGAGTGGTCGGGAAGCGGCGCGATTGTACGCGATGCGCCCGCGGTCAGCCGCGCGGATGATGCGCGGCGTGCAGGCGTTTCAGGCGTTCGCGGGCGACGTGCGTGTAGATCGTCGTCGTCGTGATGTCCGCGTGCCCCAGCAGGAGCTGCACGACGCGCAGGTCGGCGCCGTGGTTGAGCAGGTGCGTGGCGAACGCGTGGCGCAGCACGTGCGGCGACAGCGACGCCGCCGGTATGCCCGACTTCACCGCATGACGCTTGATCAGCGCCCAGAACGCCTGCCGCGTGAGCGGACCGCGGCGCGACGTCAGGAATACGAAGTCGTTCTTCGCGTCGGCCGCGAGTTCGGGCCGGGCGGACTCGAGGTACCGCTGCAGCCACGTCACCGCCTCGTCGCCCAGCGGCACCAGCCGTTCCTTGCTGCCCTTGCCCATCACCCGCACCAGACCCGCGTCGAGCGACACCTGCGCGATCTTGAGTCCGACGAGTTCGGACACCCGCAGGCCCGTCGCGTAGAGCGTCTCGAGCATCGCGCGATCGCGCAGTCCCAGCGTGGTGTCGACCGCGGGCGCGCCGAGCAGCGATTCGACCTGCGCCTCGGACAGGAGCCTGGGCAACCGGCGCGGCTTCTTCGGCGCGCGCACGCGCACGGTCGGGTCCTCGCGCACGGTCGCGCGCTCCAGTTGCAGCCGGTAGAAGCGGCGCAGCGACGACAGCCGCCGCGCGACCGAGGTCGCCTTCGCGTGCGCGCGGAACTGGTCGGCGAGCCACGCCTCGACGTCGCCGCGGTCGGCCGCGAGCAGGCCGCGCGCGCCGAGCCAGGCCGCCCATGCGCGCAGGTCGCGCCGGTAGCTCGCGAGCGAAGATTGCGCGAGGCCGTCGCGCAGCCACAGCTGGTCGCAGAACGCGTCGATCAGTTCGGCGTCGGCCGCGACGTCAGTCCTCGCGCGTGCAGGGCAGGCGGAGCGCAGGTCGTCTCATGCTAGGCGCCGAAGCGGTAGCCCTCGTGCCGCAGCAGCCAGCGCTTGATCGCGATCGGGTCGCCGGTGCGGACCGGCGCGTGGGTCCCCGCAGGCGGCAATGCGCGTGGTTCCGGACGCGGTTCGCTGGCGCCCGCGGCCGGCCCGGCCGCGCCCATGAAGCCCCCGAGCGCGCCCAGCGCGCCGACCACACGATGGCACGGGATCACGAGCGCGATGCGGTTCGCGCCGCACGCCTGCCCGATCGCGCGCGGCGCGCTGCGCAACGTCCGCGCCACTTCGCCGTACGTGCGCGACTGTCCGGGCGGGATCGTCGCCAGCGCCTGCCAGACGCGTTGCTGGAACGGCGTGCCCGCCGGCGCGAGCGGCACGGTGAATCGGTATTCCGGATCGGCGAGGTAGCGTTCGATCTCGGCGGCGAGCGCGGCGGATACCTCGTCGGCGGGCGCCTGCGCGCGCTCCGACAGCGGCAGGTACGAAAGACGCGTGACGGCGCGGCCGTCGGTGCGCACGCCGAGCACGGCAAACGGCGTGCGCAGTTTCGCGGCGTATGGACCTTCCCCGGCGCCCTGGCCAGGCGCCGGGTTCGACCCGAACCCGCGGGCGGCATCCGCGCGCGCACCGGCGTCATCCCATCTTCATCTGGCGCGGCAGGAACGTGATCAGTTCCGGCACGAACCAGATGAGCAGCACCGCGACGACCATCAGCATGAACATCGGCACCGTATGCCGCGCGATCCACGTGATCTGCCGGTGGGTCATGCCCTGCAGCACGAACAGGTTGAAGCCGACCGGTGGCGTGATCTGCGCCATCTCGACGACCAGCACGATGAAGATGCCGAACCACAGGAGGTCGATGCCGGCCTTCTCCACGCTCGGCAGGATGACGCCCATCGTCAGCACCACCATCGAGATGCCGTCGAGGAAGCACCCCAACACGATGTAGAACGCCGTGAGCGCGACGATCAGCGCGAACGGCGACAGGCCCAGCGTGCCGATCCATTCGGCGAGGTGCCGGGGCAGTCCGATGTAGCCCATCGCGAGCGTGAGGAACGCCGCCCCCGACAGGATCAGCGCGATCATGCAGTAGAGCCGCGTCGCACCCATCAGGCTCTCGCGGAACGTCGTCCGGTTGAGCGAGCCCTGCGTGGCCGAGATGACGAGCGACCCGACGACGCCGAACGCCGCGGCTTCCGTCGCGGTGGCGACGCCGACGTAGATGGAGCCCAGCACGGCCGCGATCAGCAGCACGACCGGGATCAGGTGCCTCGATGCCGCGAGCTTCTGCGCGAGCGTCGTGTGCTCGGTGGCGGCCGGGATCGCGTCCGGATGCACGAGCGCCCACACGATGATGTAGCCGGAGAAGAGCGCGGCCAGCAGGATGCCCGGGACGACGCCGGCGATGAAGAGCTGCGCGATCGACACGTTCGCGGTGACGCCGTAGACGATCATGATGATCGACGGCGGGATGAGGAGGCCGAGCGTGCCGGCCCCGGCGAGCGTGCCCACGGTGATGCCTTCCGGGTAGCCGCGCGCCTTCAACTCCGGCAGCGTCATCTTGCCGATCGTCGCGCACGTGGCGGCGGACGATCCCGACACCGCGGCGAAGATCGTGCAGCCGATGATGTTGGTGTGCAGCAGCCGCCCGGGCAGCTTTTCGAGCCAGGGGGCGAGGCCGCGGAACATGTCCTCCGACAGCCGGGTCCGGAAGAGAATCTCGCCCATCCAGACGAAGAGCGGCAACGCGGTCAGCGTCCACGACGACGCCGTGCCCCAGATCGTGACGGCCATCGCGTCGCCCGCCGGGCGCGACGAGAAGAGCTCCATGCCGATCCACGCGACGCCCGCGAGTGCCAGGCCGATCCACACGCCGCTGCCCAGCAGCGCGAACAGCGCGAAGATCAGCAGGCCCGTGACGAGGCCGTCATTCATTGCGCAGCGCCTCCTTCGGCGCCTTGGGCAGGCGCTTTCCCCGCACCTCGAGCACCAGCTCGTCCACGAACGCGACGAGCAGCACGAGCGTGCCGAACGCCATCGTGATCTGCGGTATCCACAGCGGCGTCGCGTCGTTGCCGGTCGACACGTCGTTGAACTGCCACGACTGGAAGGCGAGCCGCGTGCTGTAGAACGCGAAGAGCGCCGCCAGCAGCGTCGCCGCGCCGAGCGCCCACAGTTCGAGCCCGCGCTGCGCCTTCAGGCCAACATGCTCGATCAGCAGCGTCACGCGGATGTGGTCGCCGTGCTTCAACGTATGCGCGAGCGCGAGGAAGCCCGCGGCGGCCATGCAGTAGCCCGCGTACGAGTCCGTCCCGGGAACGTGGAAGTTGAGCAGGCGCCCGGCGATCCCGGTGAGCACCATCAGCAGCGTGCCCACCAAGAACAACGCCGCCAGGACTCCGGCGGCGTTGTACAGTCGGTCGAGGGATGCGCGCACGCGGAGAAGGCGTGCCGCTATTGCTGCGCGCGGTAGTTCTCGATCACCTTCTTGCCGTCGTCACCGGCCTTGCGCTGCCATTCGGCCAGCATGTAGTTGCCGACCTTGCGCAGGTCCGCCGTCAGCTGCTCGGACGGCTTGATGATCGCCATGCCCTTGTCCTTCAGCTGCGCGACGTACCAGCCGTTCTTTTCCTCGGAGAGCTTCCAGCCGCGCGTCTCCGCGTCGGCGGCGGCCTTGAGCAACGCGGCCTGCGTCGGCTTGTCGAGCGCGTCGAATGCCTTCTGGTTGACGATGATGGCGTTCTTCGGAAGCCACGCCTGCGTGTCGTACCAGTTCTTGATGTGCTCGTACGTCTTGGAGTCGTAGCCGGTGGCGCCGGACGACATGTACGAGTCGATCACGCCGGTGGCGAGCGCCTGCGAGACCTCGGCGGCCTGCACGGTGACGGGCTGCGCGCCGACCAGCTCGGCGATCTTCGACGTGGCCGGGCTGTACGCGCGCCACTTCAGTCCCTTCATGTCGTTGACGTTGGCAAGCGTACGCTTGGTGTAGATCCCCTGCGGCGGCCACGGCACCGTGTACAGGAGCTTCATGCCCTGCTTCGCGAGCTTGTCGTCGAGCGCCTTCCGCGACGCCTTGTAGAGCTTGAGCGACTCGGGATAGGACGTCGCGAGGAACGGAATGCCGTCGAGGCCGTACAGCGGATCCTCGTTCTCGAAGTTCACGAGCAGGATCTCGCCGGCCTGCGCCTGACCGCCCTGCACGGCGCGCTTGATCTCGGGCGCCTTGAACAGCGACGCGTTCGGATGCACCTGGATCTTGAGCTTGCCGGCCGACGCCTTTTCCACGTCCGTCGCGAACTGCGCGATGTTCTCCGTGTGGAAATTGTTGGCGGGGTAGGCGGTCGGCAGGTCCCACTTGGTCTGGGCGCCTGCGGGCAGCGCGGCGGCGAAGCCGATCGCGGCGGCGATCGCTACAAGTCGTTTCATCGGAAGTCTCCTGGCGGGCGCGGGAATGGCGCGGCGTGGCGCCGCGCGTCGACAGGGGTTTTTTACCACAAATTATGACGGGAGTAACGCGCGTGCGTGCCCACGAGGCCGGCATGGAACCAGCCGATGAGCTGCACCGCGTCGAACACGGGCAGGCCCACGGCCTCGGCGACCGCGTTCCGGTAGGGCGGCATGTTCGCGCACTCGAGCACGATGGCGCCCAGGTCCCGGTGCGCGGCGACGAGGCGCCGTGCCGCGGCCACGACGTCCTGCTCCATGCGGGTGCGATCGAGCGTTTCCGCACCGTAGCGGATCGTGTGGAAGAAGTAGCCGCGCGGATCGACGCCCTCGATCGGCGTGAACGGGTCCGCACCCGCCGCCGCCAGCGCGGCGGGATCGAGGTCCGCACCCGAGTAGGTGACGACGCCCACGCGCTGGCGACGCGGCAGGCACCGCTGCACCAGCGGCAATTGCAGCAGCGCCGACGTGAGCACCGGAACCGTGCACTCCGCCGCGAGTTCCTGTTGCCAGCGGACGAGGAAGCCGCAGGTCGTGACGATCCCGATGCAGCCGGCCTCGACCAGCGCGTCCGCGGCCTGCACGAACCGCGGCAGCAGCATGTCGTCCCGCCGGTGCACCAGTTCCTCGACGTACGCGCCGGTGACGGTCGCATGGCGCACCGGAAACGCGAACGTCTCGGGGGCGCCGACGTCGCCCGGGATGCGCGGGAACGCGGTGTCGAGGGTGAGGATGCCCAGCGTGGAGGCATCCGGCGCGCCGGTTGCGGAATGCGGCGCGTGCGCGCTGGGCACGCGGTTGCGGTCCGGGTCACGACCACCGTCGTTCATGATGGGCATCCCTATAATGGCGACTTCGCCGCACGGCCGGGACCGTCGCCTTCGCAGGCTTCCCGGCGGCGCCTCCCCCGGCACGCGCGCCAACCCGGATTCCCGACCTATGTGGCAGTTCTGGATCGATCGCGGAGGAACGTTCACCGACATTGTCGCGCGTCGACCCGACGGCGCCTTGACGACGCACAAGCTCCTGTCGGAGAGCCCCGGACGCTACACGGATGCCGCCGTGCACGGCATCCGCGAACTGCTGGGGCTGGCACCCGGCGCGCCGATCCCGGCCGGCGTGATCTCCGCGGTCAAGATGGGCACGACGGTCGCCACCAACGCGCTGCTGGAGCGACGTGGCTCGCGGACGGTGCTCGTGGTCACGCGCGGCTTCGCCGACGCGTTGCGCATCGGCTACCAGAACCGGCCGAAGCTCTTCGTGCGGCGCATCGAACTGCCCTCGCTGCTGTACGAGCGCGTGATCGAGGTCGACGAGCGCATCGGCGCCCGGGGCGAACCCGTGCGTGCGCTCGACCTCGAGGCCACGGAGCGCGCGCTGCGCGCGGCCTTTGCCGACGGCCTGCGCGCGGTCGCGATCGTGCTGATGCACGGCTATCGCTATCCGCAGCACGAGCAGGCGGTGGCCGCGCTCGCGCGCGCGATCGGCTTTCCGCAGGTGTCGGTGTCGCACGAGGTGTCGCCGCTGATGAAGTTCGTGTCGCGCGGCGACACGACCGTCGTCGATGCGTACCTGTCGCCGATCCTGCGCCGCTACGTGCGGCAGGTCGAGGAGGCGCTGGCCGGCGACGCGCAGGATGCGCCGATTCGGCTGCAGTTCATGCAGTCGAGCGGCGGGCTCACCGACGCGCACCTGTTCCAGGGCAAGGACGCGATCCTGTCCGGTCCCGCCGGCGGCATCGTCGGTGCCGTCGAGGTGTCGCGCCTCGCGGGCTTCGACCGCATCATCGGCTTCGACATGGGCGGCACGTCGACGGACGTCACGCACTGGGCGGGCGAGTACGAGCGCGCGTTCGTCACGCAGGTGGCGGGCGTGCGGCTGCGCGCGCCGATGATGAGCATCCACACGGTGGCGGCCGGCGGCGGGTCGATCTGCTCGTTCGACGGCGCGCGCTTTCGCGTCGGACCGGAATCGGCGGGCGCCAATCCCGGTCCCGCCGCGTACCGGCGCGGCGGGCCGCTCACGGTGACCGACTGCAACGTGATGGTCGGCAAGATCGACCCCGAACTCTTTCCCAGGGTGTTCGGTCCGGGGGGCGACGAAGGACTCGACGGCGACGTGGTCCGCGCGAAGTTCGCGGCGCTCGCGGCGGAAGTCTCGGCGCAATCCGGCGCAACCCGCACGCCGGAGGAAGTGGCGGCGGGGTTCCTGCGCATCGCGGTCGAGAACATGGCGAACGCGATCAAGCACATCTCGGTGCAGCGCGGCTACGATGTCACCGAGTACACGCTGTGCTGCTTCGGCGGCGCCGGCGGGCAGCATGCGTGCCTCGTCGCCGACGCGCTGGGCATGACGCGCGTGTTCATCCATCCGCTGGCCGGCGTGCTCTCCGCGTACGGCATGGGACTTGCCGACGTGCGCGCGCTGCGCCAGCAGGCCGTCGAGGCGACGCTGTCGGTCGCCACGCTCGAAGCGGCCGACGCTTCGTTGGCGGAGCTTGCGGCGACCGCGCATGGCGAGGTCGCGCGGCAGGGCATTCCGGACGCGCGCATCGACGGCCGGCGCACGCTCCACGTCAAGTACGACGGCACCGACACGACGCTCGAGATCCCGTTCGCGCGCGACCCCGCGCCCATCGTCGCCGAATTCGAGCGGCGCTATCGCCAGCAGTACGGATTCCTGATGCCGGGCAAGGCGCTCGTCGTCGAGGCGATCGCGGTCGAGGCGATCGGCCGCACGCGAGTCCGCGGCGGACCAGGCGCCCGCGTTCGCGCCGCGCGCGGGTGCGCTTGTCGCCGATCAAGGTCAATCGCGTGTACATGGAGGACGCGTTCCACGACGCGCAGGTGTTCGACCGCGCGGACCTGCGGCCCGGGGATGCGATCGCGGGGCCGGCCATCATCCGGGAGCAGAACGCGACGACGGTCATCGAACCCGACTGGCGCGCGACGCTGACGGCGCGCGACAACCTGGTGCTCGAGCGGACCACGGCGGCGCGGCGCGCGCATGCGATCGGCACGACGGCCGACCCGGTGCTGCTCGAAGTGTTCAACAACCTCTTCATGGCGATCGCCGAGCAGATGGGCGTGACGCTCGCCAACACCGCGTACTCGGTGAACATCAAGGAGCGCCTCGACTTCTCGTGCGCGCTGTTCGACGCCGCCGGCAACCTCATCGCGAACGCGCCGCACATGCCGGTGCACTTAGGGTCGATGGGCGAGTCGGTCAAGACGATCATCGAGCGGCGGCAGGGGACGATGGTGGAGGGCGACGTGTTCGTGCTGAACGCGCCGTACAACGGCGGCACGCACCTGCCGGACGTGACGGTGATCGCGCCGGTGTTCCTTGCCGCGTCGCCCCCCTCACCCCAACCCTCTCCCCTGCGGGGAGAGGGAGCGGATCCTGCGGGTGCGCGCAGCGCTGGCGGAGTCGCTGCGGCCACGACTGGCGCAGCCGCGACCACCGCAGCCGCGACTGCTCAGCCGCGACCACCGCAGCCGCGACCACCGCAGTCAAGTCGGGCACCGACCCTTCTCCCCGCGAGCGGGGAGAAGGTGCCCGCAGGACGGATGAGGGGAGGGCAAATGCAGGGCACCCCGTTCCCGAATTCTTCGTCGCCTCCCGCGGCCACCATGCCGACATCGGCGGCATCACGCCCGGCTCGATGCCACCGGACTCGACGCACGTCGACGAGGAGGGCGTGCTGCTCGACAACGTGCAGCTCGTCGCGGCGGGACGATTCCTCGATGGAGAGATGCGCGCGATCCTCGCGGGCGGCCGCTATCCCTCCCGCAACGTCGAGCAGAACATGGCGGACCTGCGCGCGCAGGTCGCCGCGTGCGCGAAGGGCGCCGAGGAGCTCGCGAAGATGGTCGCGCACTTCGGCCTGCCCGTCGTGCGCGCGTACATGACGCACGTGCAGGACAACGCGGAGGAGGCGGTGCGCCGCGTGCTCGACGTGCTGTCCGACGGCCACTACGAATACGAGATGGACAGCGGCGCGCGCATCGCCGTGACGATCGCGATCGACCGCGCGCGGCGCGAGGCGACGATCGACTTCACCGGCACGAGCGCGCAGCAGCCGACCAACTTCAACGCGCCGTCGGCGGTCTGCAAGGCGGCGGTGCTCTACGTGTTCCGCACGCTGGTCGACGACGAGATCCCGATGAACGCAGGGTGCATGAAGCCGCTGCGCATCGTGATTCCGGAAGGCTCGATGCTCAACCCGCGCTATCCGGCTGCCGTGGTGGCGGGCAACGTCGAGACGTCGCAGGCGGTCACCGACACGCTCTACGGCGCGCTCGGCGTGCTGGCCGCGTCGCAGGGCACGATGAACAACTTCACCTTCGGCAACGACACGTACCAGTACTACGAGACGATCGCCGGCGGTGCGGGCGCGGGTCCCGACTTCGACGGCGCGTCCGCCGTGCAGACGCACATGACCAACTCGCGCCTCACCGACCCGGAGGTGCTCGAGTGGCGCTTCCCGGTGCGGCTCGAGTCGTTCGCCGTGCGTACCGGCAGCGGCGGCGCCGGCCGGCACCGCGGCGGCGACGGCACGCGGCGCGTCGTCCGCTTCCTGGAGCCGATGACCGCCGTCGTGCTTGCGAACCACCGGCGCATCGCACCGTTCGGCGTGGCCGGCGGCGCGCCGGGCGCGACGGGCCGCAACTGGGTCGAGCGCGCGGACGGTACGCGCGAGGACTTCGGCGCGACGTGCAAGGTCGACATGCGGGCCGGCGACGTGTTCGTCATCGAGACCCCCGGCGGCGGCGGCTTCGGCGAGCCTCCCGGCTGATCGCGCGACGGATGGCAAGCCGCGCACGCCGGCCGCGGTCGGCACCGACTGGCTCGTCACGGGCGCGACGCGGACGCGCCGCTGGCCGAGCGCGCCGCGTGGCTCGTGCATCTTCGCGGCGTGGGTGCGCTCGCCCAACGCCCGCGACGGCGAGGGCTCGGTCACGCCCGCCACGCGCCTCCGGTTCTTCCTGCAGGTGCTGGAGCGGCATCCCGACCGCCGCGACGAAGTCGGCCGGCTGGTGCGCGCGACGCTGCTCGAGATGGATGCGATCGACCTGCTGTGCGACACCGGACTTGCCGCGCGCGCACGCGCTGTTCCAGGAACTCGCGGAGCGCGTGTCGCGCAAGCTCCTGCCCAGCGCTGCCTGCGCCCAACGACCTCGCCGGGCTCTTCCGGCGGCTGTTCCCCGACGAGCGCGACGCCGACTGGGTGGGCACGCTGCCGCCCGAGACGCTGGCCGGACTGGCCGGGCTCTTCGCGGCGGGCGCCGACGGAGCCGGCGGGCGCGGGCACCGAGCGCACGGCCCGCGACGCGGCGGATGCGCTGATGATCCTCGCGAGCCACGTGCAGGCGATCGGCCTGTCGCAGCGGCGTGCGGCGGCGCACGGCGGTCGAGCGTCCGCTCGACTCGCCGTTCGCGGCGCTCGACCTCCGCCGTGCGCGACTACGTGGAGGCGCTGCCGGGCACGTGCGGACGCGGACGAAGCGCGCGCCGCGCTCGGCGAGCCACATCGCGCGCTGCGCGCGCGGCCTCGCGGACGTGTCCGAGCATCTCGAGAACTACGGCGTGTCGACGGATCTCGTCTACCAGCTCGAGCGCGCGCGCCTTTCGCTGGAGCGCATGTCCGCGCTCGTCGCGTTCCGCGCGCCGGACGGGCGCCAGCCGCGCGCAGTCGCGCAGTTCGTCGCGGCGCTGATCCGCGCCAACGCGGCGCAGACCAGCGTGCGCGCGCTGATTTCCGAGAACAGCTTCCTGCTTGCGCGGCGGATCGTCGAGTCCGCGCGCAAGACCGGCGAGCACTACATCACGCGCGACTTCGGCGAGTACCGCGCGATGCTCGCGTCCGCCGCGATCGGCGGCGCGCTGACCGGCGTCACCGTCACCGTCAAGCTGGTCACGACGGGCCACGGACTGCCGCCGTTCGTCGAGGGCCTGGTCGCCTCGGTCAACTACGCGCTGTCGTTCGTGCTGATCCACCTGCTGCACGGCACGCTCGCGACCAAGCAGCCGGCGATGACGGCGGCGACGATGGCCGATCATCTCAACAACGCGCGCACGCAGCGGCCGCGCTGCGCGGGTTCGTGTCCGAGGTCGCGAACCTGGTGCGCTCGCAGGTGGCCGCGATCGCGGGCAACCTGCTGCTGGTCGTGCCCGCCGCGCTGCTGCTGCAGGCGATGCTGCTGTTCGCGGGGTTCGGCCACGTGCCCGACCACGAGCATGCGCGGAAATACATCGCGCAGCTCTCGTTCCTGGGCTCGGCCCCGTTCTACGCGGCGTTGACCGGCGTGCTGCTGTGGCTGTCCGCGCTGTTCGCCGGCTGGTTCGAGAACTGGGCGACCTACCGGCGGCTGCCGGAGGCGATCGGCCGCAGCGCCGCGGCTGGACGCTGGCTCGGCCGCGACCGCGCCGAACGCTTCGCGGCGGCGCTCGAGCGCAATGTCGCGGCGCTCGGGCGGCAACGTGTCGCTCGGCTTCCTGCTCGGCATGGTGCCGGTGGTCGCGCTGTTCTTCGGACTGCCGATCGAGGTTCGCCACGTGACGCTGTCGACCGGTCAACTGGCGCTGGCGGCGTGGGCGGAAGGGTCCGGCGTGTTCGCGCTGCCGGTGTTCTGGCTGGCCGGTCGTCGGCATCGGCGTCATCGGGCTCATGAACCTCACGGTGTCCTTCGCGCTGGCGATGTGGCTCGCGATCCGTTCGACCGGGCGCGGCGCGGTCTCGCGCCGCCGGCTGACCCGGGCGGTCCTGGCGCACCTCGTTGCCGCGCCGCGCGACTTCCTGCTGCCGCCGCGTCCGTCGCCCGGGTCCGGCTAGCCTTGCGAAGGGGGCGAACCGTTCCGGGCCGCCCCTGTCCAATGGCACGCCCGGGGCGCCGATGGCGCGGCCCGGCCCTTAGCACGCATAATGTCGCGTTTTCGATCGCCCCGACCCGGGCAGGAGTGTTCCGCATGGCTTCGATCTACGACTTCACGCGTCAACGACATCCACGGCAAGCCGGTCAAGCTCGACCGCTACCGCGACAAGGTCATGCTGATCGTCAACACGGCGAGCAAGTGCGGCTTCACGCCGCAGTACAAGGGCCTCGAGGCGCTCTACGAGAAGTACCACGGCAAGGGCCTCGAGGTGCTGGGCTTCCCGTGCAACCAGTTCGGCGCGCAGGAGCCGGGCACCGAGGACGAGATCGCGCAGTTCTGCGAGACTCAACTTCGGCGTCACGTTCCCGCTGTTCGCCAAGATCGACGTCAACGGCGACAAGACCGCGCCGCTCTACAAGTACCTCAAGTCCGAGAAGCCCGGGCTCCTGGGCAGCGAGGCGATCAAGTGGAACTTCACCAAGTTCCTGGTCGACCGCAAGGGCAACGTCGTGGAGCGCTTCGCGCCGAACGACGAGCCCGCGTCGCTCGCCGGCGACATCGAAAAGGCGCTGTGATGCTTCGCGTGCTGCGCGGTGGCGGCGCTGGCCGCGGCGCTCGCGTGCACGGCCGGCGGCGCCGCCGCGCAGGCCGACCCGAACAAGGTGCTGCAGGTGGCGTTCCTGATCGCCGAGACGGGGTTCGATCCGCAGGCCAGCTCCGACGTGTACTCGAACTACGTCAACCGCGTGATGTTCGACCCGCCGTACCGCTACGACTACGTGAGCCGGCCCTACAAGATCGTGCCGAACACGGCCGCCGCGCTGCCGGAGATCTCCGAAGGACGGCCTGACGTGGACGATCCGGATCAAGCCGGGCACGTACTTCGGCGACGACCCGGTCGTTCAAGGGGAAGAAGCGCGAGCTGACGGCCGCCGACTACGTCTACGCGTGGAAGCGCACGCTCGATCCGAAGATGCGCTCGCCGCAATCTCGAGTTCCTCGACGGCAAGATCGCCGGCATGGACAAGCTGCTCGCGAAGGCGAAGGCGATCGGGCAAGCTCGACTACGACGCGCCCGTCGAGGGCCTGCAGGTCGTCGACCGCTACACGATGCGGGTCAAGCTCAACTATCCGTCCTACGACCTGCTGTCGGACCTGACGTCGTCGCCCTCGGCGCGGTGGCGCGCGAAGTCGTGGAGGCGTACGGCGACGCGAGCGGCTGGGTGATGGCCAACCCCGTCGGCACCGGGCCCTACCGGCTCAAGGAGTGGCGGCGCGGCCAGAAGATCGTGCTCGAGGCGAGTCCCACGTTCCGCGAAGTGCTGCTATCCGGACAGCCCCGATCCGCGTCGTTCGCGAAGTTCAAGGGCCGCAAGCTGCCGCTGATCGGCCGCATCGAGATCTCGGTCATCGAGGAGGCGAACCCGCGCCTGCTCGCGTTCGAGAAGCGGCGACGCTCGACTACATCGAGGTGCCGGTCGATCTCGTCGCCAACGTGCTCGAACCCGACAACCGGCTGAAGCCCCGCTTCGCGAAGGCCGGCGTGACGCTGCAGCGCGGCATCCAGCCCGGCATCACCTATACGTGGTTCAACATGGACGACCCGGTCGTCGGCGGCTACACGAACGAGAAGATCGCGCTGCGCCGCGCGATCGGCATGGCCTACAACGTCGACGAGGAGGCGAAGGTGATCCGGCAGGGCCAGGCCGAGTGGGCGTCGCAGATCATCCCGCCGGGCGTGACGGGCCACGATCCCAAGTTCACCGGCAACACGAAGTACGATCCGGCGTCCGCGAAGGCGCTGCTCGACAAGTTCGGCTACGTCGACCGCGACAAGGACGGCTGGCGCGACCTGCCCGACGGCAAGCCGCTGGTGCTGCGCAAGGGGACGACGCCGTCCGCGCTCGAACGCCAGTACGACGAGCTGTGGCAGCGGAACATGACGGCGGTCGGGCATCAGGATCGAGTTCGTCACGCAGAAGTGGCCGGACCTGCTCAAGATGGCGCGCGGCGGGCAGCTGCAGATGTGGCAGCTCGGCAACCGGTCGACGACCACCGAGGGCTATGGCTTCCTGGGCCTGCTGTACGGTCCGAATGCCGGGCTCGCCAACCTCTCGCGCTTCAAGCAGGCGGACTACGACCGGCTCTACGACGCGTCGCGCAAGCTGCCCGACAGTCCGGAGCGGTCGAAGATGATGCGCGAGATGTCGCAGATCGTCGCCGCGTACGCGCCGTGGAAGATCAATGCGTATCGCTACGAGAACATCGTGCTGTATCCGTGGGTCGAAGGCTACAAGCTCAACGTGTTCAACATCCATCCGTGGCAGTACCTCGACGTCGACATGAAGATGACGCGGAAGTCCGTGCAATGAGGGCCGCATGCGCAGTGAGTCGCGCGCGACAGCTGCTGCTGGGCGCGCTGTGCGCGTGGTTCGTCGCGGGCGCCGCGGGGGCCGCGGCGCAGGCGGACCCGAACAAGGTGTTGCGCGTGACGCTGCGCACGGCCGAGACCGGCTTCGATCCGCAGGCCACGTCCGATCTTTATTCCGGATACGTCAACCGCGCGATCTTCGAGCCGCTCTTCACCTACGACTACCGCGCGCGGCCGCACAAGATCGTTCCCAACACCGCCGCCGCGCTGCCGCAGGCGTCGAAGGACGGCCTCGAGTGGACGATCAGGATCAGGCCCGGCATCCATTTCGCCGACGACCCGGCGTTCAAGGGGAAGAAGCGCGAACTGACGGCCGCCGACTACGTGTACTCGTGGAAGCGCACGCTCGACCCGAGGATGCGCTCGCCGCACCTCGACGCGTTCGACGGCAAGATCGTCGGGATGGACGCGGTGCTCGCCAAGGCGAAGGCCACCGGCAAGCTCGACTACGACGCGCCGGTCGAAGGGCTCGTCGCCGTCGACCGCTACACGATCAGGATCAAGCTCAACTACCCCTGGTGGGACCTGGTCGCCGACCTGACGAGCGCGGTGACCGCCGCCGTCGCGCGCGAAGTCGTGGAGACGTACGGCGACGCGAGCGGCTGGGTGATGGCCAATCCGGTCGGCACCGGTCCGTATCGACTTGCCGAGTGGCGGCGCGCGCAGAAGATCGTGCTCGCGGCGAACCCGAACTTCCGCGGCATCCCGTTCGTCGAAAGCGCCGATCCCGCGGACCGTGCGATCAACGCCCGGCTGCGCGGCAAGACGCTGCCCGTGATCGGCCGCGTCGAACTCTACGTGCTCGAGGAGAGCAGCACGCGCGTGCTCGCGTTCGACAAGGGTGACGTCGACTACCTCGACCTCCCGACCGACCTCGTGCCGAACGTGATGGAGCAGGACGGCCGGCTGAAGCCCAGGTTCGTGAAGGCGGGCGTGCGGCTCGAGCGCGGCGTGCAGCCGTCGATCACGTACACGTACTTCAACATGGAGGATCCGGTTGTCGGCGGCTACACCAACGAGAAGATCGCGCTGCGGCGCGCGATCGGCATGGCCTACAACGTCGACGAGGAGATCCGCATCGTCCGGCAGGGGCAGGGCCAGTACGCGACGATGATCGTGCCGCCCGGCGTGTCGGGCTACGACCCGAAGTTCAACGCCAACACCAAGTTCGACCCGGCGGGGGCCAAGGCGCTGCTCGACAAGTTCGGCTACGTCGACCGCGACAAGGACGGCTGGCGCGACCTGCCCGACGGCTCGCCGATGGTGCTGAAGCGCGGCACGTCGCCGTCGGCGCTCGAGCGCCAGTACGACGAATTGTGGCAGCGGAACATGACGGCGATCGGCGTGAAGATGGAGATGGTCACGCAGAAGTGGCCGGACCTCCTCAAGATGGCGCGCAACGGCCAGCTGCAGATCTGGCAGCTCGCCAACACCAGCACGTCGACCGAGGGCTACGGGTTCCTGGGGATGCTCTACGGGCCCAACGCGGGCCTCGCGAACCTGTCGCGGTTCAAGCAGGCGGACTACGACCGGCTCTACGACGCGTCGAAGCGGCTGCCCGACGGACCCGCGCGCGCGCAGCTCGTGAAGGAGATGTCGCAGATCGTGGCGGCCTACGCGCCGTGGAAGATCAACTCGTACCGGATCGAGAACATCGTCGTGTATCCGTGGGTGATCGGCTTCAAGTACAACCCGTTCAACCAGCATCCGTGGCTGTACCTCGACATCGATCCCGGCGTGCCCAGGAAGGCCGTCGAATGATGCGCGCGCTCGTCCTCGCCGCCGGCTTCGTGGTCGCGTGCACTGCGGCGGCGCAGGCGCCCGCGCCCGCCCGGTGGGCGGACCCCGCGAAGGTGCTGCGCGTCGCGCTGATGATCGCGGAAACCGGATTCGACCCGCAGGCGGCGCAGGATCTCTATTCGAACACGATCAACGCCGCGATCTTCGACCCGCTCTACGAGTACGACTACCTCGCCCGCCCGAACCGGATCGTGCCGCGCGTCGCCGCGGCGTTGCCGGACATCTCGCCGGACGGAACGACGTGGAAGATCCGCATCCGGCCCGGCGTGTACTTCGCCGACGATCCCGCCTTCAAGGGCGTCAAGCGCGAACTGACCGCGCACGATTTCGTGTATGCGCTGAAGCGCCTGGTCGACCCGAAGATGCGCTCGCCCAACGTGTTCCTGCTCCGCGGGCGCCTGGCCGGGGTCGACGACGCGATGGCCAGAGCCAAGCCTTCGGGCCGCCTCGACTACGACGTCGAGATCGAGGGCATGCGCGCGCTCGATCGCTACACGCTGCAGATCAAGCTGGTCGAGCCCGACTACGCGTTCCTCGACACGCTGACGGCGACCCAGACTGCCGCGGTCGCGCGCGAAGTCATCGAGGCCTACGGCGACGCGAGCGGCTGGGCGATGGCGAATCCGGTCGGCACCGGACCCTTCAGGCTCAAGGAATGGCGCCGCGCGCAGCGGATCGTGCTCGAGGCGAATCCCAACTATCGCGAGGAGTACTTCCCGCCATTGCCGGCGAACGCCGATGCCGCTGCGCGTGCCGCGCATGCGGCGATGAAGGGCAAGCGGCTGCCGCAGGTCGGCCGCGTCGAGGTTGCCGTGATCGAGGAATCCAATCCGCGCCTCCTCGCCTTCAACAGCGCCGAGCTCGACATGGTCGACGTGCCGCGCGACCTCGTGTCGCGCGTGCTCGACGAGGGCAACCGGCTGCTGCCCGCCTACACGGGCATGGGCGCCACGCTGCAGCGGACGTCCGAGGCCGGGCTCGCGTTCTTCGCGTACTTCAACATGAACGACGCGGTGCTGGGCGGCTACACGCCCGAGCGTATTGCGCTCCGCCGCGCGATCCTCATGGGCTACAACCCCGCCGATCTCATCAAGGTCGGGATGCAGGGGCAGGGCACGGTCGCCAGCCAGCCGATCCCGCCGGAGATACCCGGGCACGTCGCCGGTCTGCGCAGCACGACGCCCTACGATCCTGCGCTCGCCCGGGCGCTGCTCGACAAATTCGGCTACAAGGACCGCGACGGCGACGGCCTGCGCGAATTGCCCGACGGCAAGCCGCTGGTGCTGTCGATGGGCTCGGCGCCGACCGGCGAGAACCGCATCCGCGACGAACTGTGGAAGAAGAACATGCGCGACATCGGTGTCCGCATCGACTTCGTGTCGCAGAAGTGGCCGGACCTCCTCAAGATGGCGCGCGTGGGCCAATTGCCGATGTGGCAGGTGGGCTGGAGCGCGTCGTCCGCCGACTCGTTCATGCAACTGGCGTACGGCCCCAACGGCGGCGAGTCCAACATGTCGTTCTTCAAGAACGCCGAGTACGACAGCCTCTTCAAGCAGAGCCGGCGCGCGAAGGACGTGGCCGAACGCGACCGCCTCTACGCGCGCATGACCGAGATCGTGGCCGCGTACGCGCCGATGGGCGGCGGCGTCTACCGGATCGAGAACACGCTCGCGCAGCCGTGGATCGTCGGCTACAGGAAGGACATCTTCCGCAATCCGCCCTGGCGCTTCGTCGACATCGACCTCGCGAAGAAGAAGGCGGCCGGGAAGTAGCCGGACAACTGCAGGGCGCCACGCCGCCCGACGTCCCGGCAACCCGATCCGCCGTAGGCGGGAACAATGAGGGTCGGACTCGAATTGAAGTAACACTTCAATTCGAGTCCGACCCTCATTCCCTGCGCGGCGGTTCGGGGCGGCCGTGGCAAATACGCGACAGCGCGATGGAGCGCGCGCCGCCGGCGGAGCATCGCGCTGGCGAATTGCCACGCCACCCGGTACACTGTGCACCATTCTGGTTCGAAATTCTCGGATGCAACCCATGCCCGCCCACCACAACCCCAGCACGCACGCCGCCAAGGCGCGCGCACGCATGGGCGGGCGCCGGGGCATGCATTCCGATGGCGTGCGCGGCCTGTCCGCGCCGCGCGGCGGCATTCCCGCCGGCATCGCCGTCTTCCAGTAGCACCCCGCCGGGTTGTCCCGCCGGGTTTGCGGCGGGAACCGGAGCAGTCGGGGCAGCAACTGGGGCCAACCCCTTCCGCCCTTCCGATTTCCGCCTGTCGAGGTGTACTGCCGCGCGCATGCGTCGTGCGCGCGCAAAAGGGGGAACCGCGTGCGTCGCGGTTCCGACAGGTGTCGCGATGGATCGCTTGCAACGCTGGTTACGCCGCTCGTTCCGCGGGCTCTGGCGCTCGCCGGACTTCCGGAAGCTCTGGATCTCGCTGACCGTCACGGCGTTCGGAGCGCAGATCACCAATCTCGCGCTGCCGCTGACGGCGGCGCTGCTGCTGCACGCGACGCCGTTGCAGATGGGCATCCTGGTCGCCCTCGAGACGCTGCCGTTCGCGCTCGTGTCGCTGCATGCCGGCGTGCTGCTCGACCGCGTGCGCAAGCTGCCGATCGTCATCTTCTCGGACCTCGCGCGCGGCGCATCGCTGCTGGTCATTCCGGTCGCGGCGTTCACCGACCACCTGACCATCGAGATCCTCTACGGCGTCGGGTTCTTCTGTCGGCGTGCAGAATGTCGTCGGTGGCGCCGCGTACCAGGTGCTGCTGGCGCAGCTCGCCGGCCGCAAGCGTCTCGTCGAGGCCAACGCCAAGATCGCGCTCGGCGAGACCTCGTCGGCGCTGGTCGGCCCCGGGGTGGCGGGCCTGCTGATCCAGGTGCTGACGGCGCCGTTCGCGATCATGCTCGACGCGTTCGCGTTCTTCGCGTCCGCCCTGATGCTGCGCCGCGTGCACGCGCCGAACGACGTCCCCCACGACGGGCCGAAGGCGTCGGTGACCGCAGAAATCGTCGAAGGACTGAAGCTCGTGTGGCACAACCGCACGCTGTTCGCGCTCGCGTGGCTGTCGGCGCTGTGGCAGTTCCTCCACCACATGCAGATCGCCGTGCTGATCCTGTTCGCGACGCGCGACCTGGGCCTGTCGGCCGGTGCGATCGGCTTGACCTACATGTTCGGCGGCCTGGGTTGCGTGATCGCCGCGGCGAACGCCGAGCGGCTCTCGGCGCGCTTCGGCGTCGGACCCGTCATCGTGCACGGGCTCATCCTGACCGCGCTCGCGTGGCAGGCGTTCGGCCTGATCGGCGGTCCCGTTTGGGTCGCGACGCTGCTGCTCGGCCTCGCGATGCTGGTGTTCGACTTCGGCGGCGTGCTCTACGGCATCAACTACCTGTCGCTGCGCCAGGCGATCACGCCGGACCGCCTGCTCGGCCGCATGACCGCGACGATGCGCTTCCTGACCGTTGCGATGGCACCGCTGGGGTCGCTCGTCGGCGGTGTGCTCGCGACGTGGATCGGGTTGCGCGGCACGCTGCTGACCGTCGGCGTCCTCGCGCTGCTGCTGTCGGCCGCGGCCGTGCTGTGGTCGCCGGTGCGGCGGCATCGCGCGTTGCCGGCGGTGATCGTCGAGTAGACGGCAGGGCGCGGTCGCCCGGCGACGGGTGCGTAGCCCTAGGTGTTCAAGGAAACGGCAACGCGGCAAAGCCGGCCGCCGCGGACTTCCACAGCGTCCACGGTGCTCCCCACGTGTGGAAGTCCAGTGCCAACGGCAGTCCTGCGATTAAGAACGCGGCGAATACGATCGGGAAGACGCGGCGGCCGGCGCGCGCATTGCGCTCCATCCAGATTAGGAGCGCAAGGATCGCGAGGACGAGCCCGAACGTGAGCAACTGGTAGTTCAGGTCGGCGCCGCCCATCAACCGCGACGCGAGGCGATGCACCACGGGGTCCACCAGTGCGAGTCCCGTGCACAGCATGTAGCGCGAATGAACCGGCGCATTGCGACGGTTGACGACCGCCATCGCGTAGCACCCGACGAAGATGCCGACCAGCACGACCCGGATGTAGAAGAAATACGCCTGCACGGCGGCCGCGGCGCCGGTCTTGCCGTGCATCACGTCGTGCGCGAGGCCGACGAAACTGATGACGACGACCGGCATCAGCACGTAGGACGCGCGTCCGATCATTCGATGCAGCGCCCTTCGCCCGGAGTGAATCGTCCAGGGTTGCGCGATCAGCATGCACATCCACAGCGTGGCCGCGACCGCGTGCAGATGAAACCAGCCACCGAGCCGGCCTTTCGGCAAACCCAGGTAGCCGGGCCAGAACGCAACCAGTGCCAGTGCGAGCAGTACCGCATAGGCGGGACTGGCCCAGCGGATCGGAAGCGAGCGGTCATGCATGGCGGGCAACGGCAGCCAGGGCTCCGCACGCGGTTGGTGTCATTCGTTGTCGCGAGCGGTCGGTGGCATCGGTCGTGGCGAGTGCCGGACGTGGCCCGACGCTATTCGGCCTTGATCCCCGCGGTCTTCACCACGCGCCCGTACTTCGCGAGGTCCGTCCTGATCTGCGCGCCGAAGGCGTCGGGCGTCCCGGGCGTGGCGGCGATGCCGAGCTTGGCGAGCTGTTCGATCATCTCCGGAGTCGCGAGCACGGCGTTCAGCTCGCGATTGAGCTTGTCGATGACCGGCTGCGGCGTCTTCGCCGGCGCCAGGACGCCGACCCAGGAACTGACGACGAAGTCGGCCACGCCGCTCTCGATGAACGTGGGCACGTCCGGCAACGAGCTCGAGCGCTTGCTGCTCGAGACTGCGATCGCGGTGAGCTTGCCGCTCTTCACATGCTGCTGCGCGCCCGCCACCGCGGTGAACACCAGGGGAATCTGGCCGCCGAGCGCATCGCTCATCGCCTGCCCGCCGCCCTTGTACGGCACGTGGACGAGCCTGGCGCCGGTCTGCTGGTTCAGGAGTTCGCCGGCAATGTGCGGCGTGCCACCGATGCCCGAGGTTCCGTACGACACACCGTTCGGCTCCTTCTTCGAGTACGCGATCAGGTCCTGCAGCGTCTTGGCGGGGAAGGCCGGATGCGCGACGATGATGAGGTCCGCGTCGCCGATCTTGCCCACGGGCGCCAGATCCTTCAGCGTGTCGAAGGGAACCGTCGCGAATACGTGCGGATTGATCACGAGCGTGCCGTCGAAGCCCAGCACCAGCGTGTAGCCATCGGGTGCCGCCATGGCGACGGCCTGCGTGCCGATGTTGCCGGACGCACCGGCCTTGTTCTCCACGATCACCTGCTGCCCGAGACGCTTGCCAAGCGCTTCCGCGATCACGCGGCCGCTCGTGTCCGTCACCCCGCCGGGGGCGAAGGGGACGATGAGCCGGATCGGCCGGTCCGGATAGGTGCCCTGCGCCCACGCGACCAGCGGCAGCAGGCAGGCGGCGAGGCAGGCGAGCAAGCGACTCTTCGTCATCGGGTTCTCCAGGTTAATCCGCATGTTGGCGGTCGAAGTCCCAGACGTCCTGGAACCCCATCAACAGCGACAGGTCGGTGAAGTCGTAGAAGGGCGCCGGCGCGTCGAGCGACGACCCCGTCGCCTTGAGATGTCCGTAAACGTCCGCCATCGCGCGGACCGCGGCGAGCAGCGGTGCGACCGGGAAGATCGCCATGCGGTAGCCGATCGCCTCGAGATCGGCCCGGGCGAGCACCGGCGTGCGTCCGCGTTCGACCATGTTGGCCACTAGCGGCAGGTCGAAACGTGCGCCGATGATGCGCATTTCCTCGACGCTCTCCGGCGATTCGACGAACAGGACATCGGCGCCGGCACGGGCGTACGCGTCGGCGCGGCGCAGCGCCTCGTCGAGTCCCAGCGTGGTCCGCGCGTCGGTGCGCGCGATGACGAGGAAGTCCGGACTCGAACGCGATTCGACGGCCACCCGGATCTTCCTCACCATGTCCTCGGCGGGAACGACGCGCCGACCCGGCGTGTGGCCGCACTTCTTCGGAAACTCCTGGTCTTCGAGCTGGATCGCGCTGGCGCCCGCGTCTTCGTAGCCGCGCACCGTGTGGCGGACGTTGAGCAGTCCGCCGTATCCGGTATCGCCGTCCGCGATGAGGGGTGCCGCCGCCTGCGCCGCCATCGTGCGCACGCGGCCGACCATCTCGGTGTAGGTCGCAAGCCCGGCGTCGGGAAGCCCCAGGTGCGAAGCGACCGTGCCGTAGCCCGTCATGTACAGCGCGTCGAACCCGAACGTGTTGGCGAGGCGCAGCGACACCATGTCGTGAACGCCGGGCGCAACCAGCAGCGCGCGCGAGGCGAGTCTTTGCTTCAGGGTATTCCCGGTCATGGCAGGCACTTCGCGATTGGAAGAACAGGCGCAAGTTACCAGATCGGGTCGCCGCCCCCCGACGTCGTCGCCTGCTGGAACGGATAGACGCTTCCTATCCGCAACAGCGCCGACAGTTCATCCAACGCCCGCCGCGACTCGTCGAGCAGCGCGTGATCCGCAAGGTCCGCGGTGAGCCAGCCGGTCGCGGTAATGCCGGCGGATCCATGCCTCCAGCGCGTCCGCGAGCGCGTCGTCGAGGAACACGTTCGCATGCACGGCGGTGCGCTCCGCCGCGGTGAGCGCGACGCGCAGGCGCACGCACGCCGGTCCGCCGCCGTTGCGCATGCTCTGCCGCAGGTCGAATGTGACGACTTCACGGATCGGTCCGCCGCTCACCAGCAGTCCGTCGAGGAAAGTCGACACACGCTCGTGCTCGCGGCACTCCGCGGGTGCCACGAGCAGCAGCCCGCCCTGCGGACGGTCGACGAGCTGGCTGTTGAACAGGTAGGTGGCGACGGCGTCCGCGAGCGGTACCTGCGACTCGCGCACGACGATCGGCGTGAACGACGGGCCCACGCGCCGCGCCAGGTCGGCCAGCACCGCATGCGTGTCGACGAACGCGCGCTCGTGGCAGAACAGCACGTCGCGATGGCCGACGGCGATCACGTCGTTGTGGAATACGCCGGCGTCGATCGCCTGCGGATTCTGCTGCGCGAATACGACGCGTGCCGGATCGAGACCGTGTCGCCGCGCGATGGCGGCGGATGCCTCGAACGTCTGGCGCGCCGGGAAGCGCGCGGGCGCCGGGCCGCCGCCATAGGCGCGCCGGCCGTGGACGAAGAACTCGACGGCCGGTCCCGCGGGATCGCGCGCGAGCCGCGTGTGGTTGGCGGCGCCTTCGTCGCCGGTTTGCGGCGACGCCGGCAAGCGGGTCGTGGACGACGAACCGGCCCTCGTCGGCGAAGATCGCGCGCAGGATCGCGCGTGGTCGTCGGCGCCTCCAGCGCGCGATGAAAGTGTGCCGCGAGATTGGCCGGACTGAAATGCACGCGCGCGTCCGCGGTGTCGGGCGACGGACTGACGGTGGCGGCATTGGCGACCCACATCGCGGCGGCGGACGAGCTGGCGGCGAGCAGCGCCGGTGCTTCGCGTTCGGCACGCGCGAGTACCTGCGCGTCGCTGCCGGCGAAGCCCAGCGCGCGCAGTGCCGCCATCGCGGGCCGTTCGTGCGGCGGCAACACCGCCTGCGGCAGTCCGCGCGCGGCGAGCGCGCGCATCTTGGCCAATCCCTGCAGTGCAGCTTCGCGCGGATTGGCGACGAGATGCGCATTGCGTTCCGCGGCGAGGTTGCCGCGCGCGAGTCCCGAGTAGTTGTGCGTCGGGCCGGGGATCCCGTCGAAGTTGATCTCGGCCATGATCACGGGGGAGCCCGGATCGTGCCGCCGCGCCGCCTCCGGGCGCGCGGCACTCGCGTCCTGCGCCGGTTCCCCCGCACTCATCGATCGCGGGGCGACAGCGGCACGGCGCGCACGTGGTCGCCTTCGCCGACGCGCAGCGCGTCGGCGGCGTAGGGCAGCAGCGGGAAACGGTCGGCGCGCGCCGGTCCGGCGACCACGATGGCGCGGAAGTCGGCGAAGCTGCGGTTGCAGACGAGCCACAGGATGTCGTCGGTGAGGCTGTCGGGAACCGGGTCCTCCTCCCCCAAGGTCACGGCGAGCACCTGCGACTGGCGCACCGCGTGGATATTGTCGCGGAAGCACTCGACCGTCGGGCCCGCGTCGAAGATGTCGACGTACCCTTCGTAACGGAAGCCCTCCTGCTCGAGCATCGCGCGCGCCGGCTCGGTGTCCACGTGCACGGCGCCGATCGCATCGCGCGCGGATGCCGGCAGCAGGTTCACGTAGACCGGGTGCTTCGGCATCAGCTCGGCGATGAACGACTTCTGCCCGATGCCGGTCAGGTAGTCCGCCGTCGAGTATTCCATCGCGAAGAAGTGGCGGCCGAGCCCGTCCCAGAACGGGCTTTTCCCATCCGCATCCAGACGCCCGCGCAGCTCGGCGATCACCTTCGGCGCGAACCGCTGCGCGAACTCGGCGATGAACAGCAGCCGGCACTTCGCAAGCAGCACGCCGTTCTTGCCGCGCCGGAATCCCTGGTCGAGGAACAGCGAGCACAGTTCCGTGTGCCCGGTGTGGTCGTTGGACAGGAAGAGCGTGGGCGTGACCGTGTAGACATCGAGCGCCTGCGACGCGTGGACCAGCGTGCCGACGTGGTAGTTGTACCAGGGCTCGCTCAGGCCCACGGCGGCCTCGATCGCGCTGATGCCGACGACGCGGTCGAGGGCATCGCCGGGCCCGTCGCCGGCAACGAGCACGAACATGTAGCAGGCATCCGCCGGCGCCGCGGTCCCCGCGAACGACGCGAGCGCGCGGTCGATGCGCGCGGAGAGCCGCTCGCGGTTGGCGGGCAGCGACGTGAGGCCGGTGCCCGTACGTTCGGACAGCGCGAGGATGCGCGGAAGATCCTCGCGCGCGATCGGGCGGATGTAGAACATCCGGGTTCGCGCTAGCGGTTCACCAGGGGATGCCGAAGCGCCAGGGTTGCATTGGCCTTGCTCGGCGTGAGTGCGTCCATTCGCGGACGGGAAGCCGGGCGCTATTGCAACGCGCGGTTCAGCGCCGTCTCCAGCCGCGCGAGGCCCTCGAGGATCTCGTCGAGCGAGATGACGAGCGAAGGTGCCAGGCGCACGACGTCCGGCCCGGCCACCAGCACCATGAGGCCGGCCTCGCCCGCGGCGCGGACGACGTCCATCGCCTTGCCCTTCCACGGCGCGTCGAGTTCGCAGCCGAGCCACACGCCTTCGCCGCGCAGGTCGGAGAAGACACGGCGCCGTGCGTTGATCGCCTTCAGTCCTTCCATGAACAGCGCATGCCGGGCCTTCACGCCGTCGAGGACTTCGGTGGTGTTGACGACGTCGAACACGGCGCCTGCGACCGCGCACGCAAGCGGGTTGCCGCCGTACGTCGTGCCGTGCACGCCGACGCCGAACACGTTCGCGATCTCGGTGGTCGTCAGCAGCGCCCCGATCGGAAAGCCGCCGCCCAGTCCCTTGGCGCTCGTCAGGATGTCCGGCACCACGCCCTTCTGCATGTACGAGAACAGCGCGCCGGTGCGGCCCATGCCGCTCTGGATCTCGTCGAGGATCAGCAGCGCGTGGTGCTGCGTGCACAGCCGCCGCGCCGCCTGCAGGAACGCCGGCGTGCCGGGCGTCATGCCGCCTTCGCCCTGCATCGGCTCCATGATCACCGCGCAGATCTCGTCGCCATGCTCGGCGAATTCCTGCTCGAGCGCCGCGAGGTCGTTGTAGGGGACGTGCGTGATACCGGCCGGATTGGGTCCGAAGCCGGCCGCGTACTTGGCCTGCCCGCCGGCCGTCACCGTGAACAGCGTCCGGCCGTGGAAGCTGTTCTGCATCGACACGACGCGGATCTTCTTCTCGCCGTACTTGTCGTGCGCATAGCGGCGCGCGAGCTTCAGCGCCGCCTCGTTGGCCTCGGCGCCGGAATTGCAGAAGAACGCGCGCTCGGCGAACGTGTGGTCGACGAGCCGCCGCGCGAGCCGCAGCGCGGGCTCGTTGGTGAACCAGTTCGACACGTGCCAGAGCGTCGACGCCTGCTCGGTCAGCGCGCGCACCATCGCGGGATGGCAGTGGCCGAGCGCGGTCACCGCGACGCCGGCCGCGAAATCGATGTACATGCGACCGTCCTGGTCCCAGATGCGCGAGCCTTCGCCGCGCACGGGGACGAACGCGGCCGGCGCATAGCAGCGCACCATCACCTCGTCGAACATCGCGCGCGTCACCGGAAGCGTTGCCGCGGTGGACGGCAGCGACGGCGTATCGCGCCGCGCGGTGGCGGCGACGATGGCCTGGGCGGACAGGTTGTTCATGGGGCCTTCCCGGAACATTCAGGCGGGCGCGGTGGCCACGACCTGGATTTCGACCTTGTAATCGGCGTGCGCGAGCGCGGCCTGCACGGTCGCGCGCGCGGGCGTGTGCCCGGCGACGACCCAGGACTCCCACACGGCGTTCAGCGCCGGGAAGTCGGCCATGTCGGGCAGGAAGATCGTCGCGGACAGGATGCGCGTCTTGTCGCTGCCGACTTCGGCCAGCAGGCGGTCGATCGCGGCCAATACCTGCCGCGATTGCGCGGTCATGTCGGCGGCGCGGTCCTCGGCGACCTGGCCGGCCAGGTAGACGAGGCGTTCGCCGCCCGGCGTGAACACGACGGATTCGGACAGGCGCTTGCCGACATGGCGGCGTTCGATGGGCATCTTGGTATCCTGTGGACGCAATTGGGCCGAAACCGGAATTCTAAAGGCAAATGACCGCACGCCTCGCAATCATTCTGGGCGCCGTCGCGATGTTCGTCGCGGTGGCGCTGGGCGCGTTCGGCGCGCATGCGCTGAAGGCGCGGCTGGCGCCGGACATGACGGCGATCTGGCAGACCGCCGTGCAGTACCACGCGTGGCATGCGCTGGCGCTGCTCGCGACCGGCCTCCTGCTGCTGCAGTGGCCCGAACGCGGCGCATTCGGCGTTGCCGGCTGGCTGTTCCTGGCCGGCATCGTGCTCTTCTCGGGCAGCCTCTACGCGCTCGCGCTGTCCGGCGTGCGGGGGCTGGGCGCAGTCACGCCGTTCGGCGGCGTCGCGTTTCTCGCCGGCTGGGCCGCGCTCGCGTGGGCGGCCGCCGGCGCGCTGAAGCCACGTCCGCAAAAGGCGTCCGTCGGGCCGCTGGATGACGTGATGTCTGCGTCGCGCCTTTTGCGGCCGGCACTTCGACTGCGAAGTCAGGCGGCCGCCTTGGGGCGGCCCGGCGGTGGCCGCCGGCAAAACATTGGAAAAGACGGGCGTCGTGCGCCTGGCTGCCTTAGTTGTCCGCAGAGTCGTCCGAAGGCGGGGCTTGCGCAGGGTTTCCTAACGCGGGACGCATCCTCGGATTGCGAATGCGCGCGCGACGACGGAGCGCGGGCCGTCCACGTCGCCGGCGAGCCAGGCCGCTTCGATGCATGCCCGCATCCGGTCCTGTAGCGACCGCTCGACCTTCGCCCAGTACCGCGAGAAGCCCTGGCCGGACGTCGTGGCCGGCACGAAGAAGTCGGCGAAGTCGCGAAACTCGAGGTTCACGTGCAGCGGCGCGTACCGGATGTCGTCGAGACCGGCCTGCGCCCACAGCCGCGCGAGCCCGTCGTGGCGGTAGATGGCGGCGCCCATGAACGCGTCGCGGCGCCGGCCCGCCTCGGGATCGAACGCCGACGCGATGTCGAACAGCATTTTCTGGTGCGGCATACCCGCCGCGGAAGTCCCAGATCGCCGCGGCGATCGTCGCGCCGGGACGCGCCACGCGCCGCATCTGCGCGACAGCCGCCGCGGGGTCGTCGATGAAGTTGACGACCAGCGACGACACCACCGCGTCGAACGTCGCGTCGGCAAACGGCAGCGCCGCCGCATCGACGCGGCGGAATGCCACCCTCGGGTCGACGATGTCCCGCCGCGCGCGCTCCAGGAGGTCGTCGGCGATGTCGGTCGCGGTGACCGTGTGCACGCCGTCCTGCGCGAGGAGCTGCGCGGTCAGGATGCCCGTGCCGCAGCCGATCTCCAGCACGTCGCCTTCGACCGGCGCGCAGAACTGCGCGACGTGCGGCGCCAGCGCACGGCTCCAGCGCCCGATGTTGCGTTCGTACGCATCGGCGTCCGCGACCGTGAAGCCCGCCACGTCAGTCGACCTTGGCGCCCGACTCCTTGACCACCTTCTGCCACTTCGCCGTCTCGCTCGCGATGTGGCGGGTGAAGTCGTCGGGCGACTGGCCGGCGGCGATCGCGCCCTGCGACGCCAGCTTCTCCCGCGCTTCGGGCGACGCGAGCCACTTCGCGACTTCCGCGTTGAGCTTCGTCACGACGTCCTTCGGCGTTCCCGCGGGCGCCAGCAGGCCGAACCAGGACGTGGCCTCGAAGCCCGGCAGTCCCGACTCCGCGATGGTCGGCACGTCGGGCAGCGCGGACGCGCGCTGGGCGCTGGTGACGGCCAGCGCGCGCAGCTTGCCTGCCTTGATCTGCGGCAGCGCGGACGGCAGGTTGTCGAACATCAGCTGCACCTGGCCGCCCAGCAGGTCCGCCAGCGCCGGCGCGCTGCCCTTGTACGGCACGTGCGTCATCGACACGCCCGCCATCGTCTTGAAGAGCTCGCCCGCGAGGTGGATCGACGTGCCGCTGCCCGACGATGCGAAGTTCAGCTTGCCCGGATTGGCCTTGACGTAGGCGATCAGTTCCTGCACGTTGTTCGCGGGCACGGACGGATTGACGACGAGCACGTTGGGCACGCCCGCGACGAGGATCACCGGCGCGAAGTCGCGCACGTGGTCGTACGGCATCTTCGCGTACAGGCTCGCGTTGATCGCGTGCGTGCCGACGGTGCCCATCAGCAGCGTGTAGCCGTCCGGCGCGCTCTTGGCGACCAGTTCCGCGCCGATGTTGCCGCCGGCGCCCGGGCGGTTGTCGACGACGACGGACTGCCCGAGCGTCTCGGTCAGCTTCTGCGCGACCGCGCGCGCGAGGATGTCGGTGGTGCCGCCGGCGGGGAACGGCACGACGATGCGGATGGGCTTGGTCGGATACGCGGATTGCGCCGCGGCCAGCGTCGCGACCGCGGCGAGCGCGGCCACGGCCGCCATGCGAAGGGCAGTGCGGATCATCGGACTTCCTCCTGTCGTCGCCGGTGGGCCGGCGATCGGGTGTTGGGTCGGGCGAACGGCGGGTTGCGGGATCCTGCGTCGGACTGCGTTCGGCTCAATCCACCTTCGCGCCGGATGCCTTCACGATCCTCGCGTATTTCGCGAGTTCGCGCGTCGATCATCTGCCTGAACTGCTCCGGCGTGTCGGGCGACGGCTCGGCGCCATCGGCCATGAGCTTCGCACGCACGTCGGGCGAATTCAGGATCTTCGTCACGTCGGCGTTCCACTTGGCGACGATCGCGGGCGGCGTGCCGGCCGGCGCGAAGAAGCCGTACCACGTCGAGATGTCGAAGCCGGGCAGTCCGGCTTCGGCCATCGTCGGCAGCTCGGGCACGAGCTTCGAGCGCTCGCGCGGTCGTGACGGCCAGTGCCTTCAGCTTGCCGGCCTTCACCTGCGCCATCGCGTTGGCGAGGTTGTCGAACATGAACTGCGTGTCGCCGGCGAGCAGCGCCTGCGTGGCGGGCGCGCCGCCCTTGAACGGGATGTGCACGGCGTCGGTGCCCGTCTCGACCTTGAACAGCTCGCCGGCGAGGTGCCCGGCGCTGCCGTTGCTGCCCGAGCCGAACGACAGCTTGCCGGGGTTGGCCTTCGCGTACGCGATGAACTCCTTCACGTTGTTCACCGGCGACGCCGCGTTGACGACCAGCACGTTCGGGCGTGATCGCGATCAGCGTGATCGGCGCGAAGTCCTTCGCCGCGTCGTAGGGCATCGTCTTGTAGAGGCTCGGATTGACCGCATGCGTGGACAGCGCGCCCATCAGGATCGTGTAGCCGTCGGCCGGCGACTTCGCGACCACGTCGGCGCCGATGTTGCCGCCGGCGCCGGGCTTGTTCTCCACAACCACCGTCTGGCCCCACATCTCGGAGAGCTTCTGCGCGATGAGGCGGCCGGTGATGTCGAGCGATCCGCCGGGCGGGAACGGCACGACCAGCTTCACGGTCTTCGTCGGGATAGGCCTGACCCAGCGCCGTGCCTGCCGGCAGCAATGCACCGCAGGCGAGCACGACGACCAGCGTGGCCGCGCCAGGCGGCCACGCGATTCGTAACACGATGTAACAGGTTGGACACGGCGGAACTCCGATATTGGGGGTGGTTCGAAGAGGATTCTAGCAAGGGCGGGGTCGTGGACGCGCGCTCGTCCGGCCGCCGGCGATCTGGCGGGCTGCGGGCGCTGCGCGCATAATCAAGGGTTACGCCACGTGTCACCCTGCCGCTCACGAGCGGGTACTTTTGCGCCGTCGCATTGCCCGCAACGGTGGACCGCCCCGGTCCGATTCACCTTCTCGACCTCCGATCGTTCCGATGAGCAAAAGCGTTCTCGTTGTCGCCGCAATCGTCGCCGCCCTGATCGCCGCCGGGGGCGGCTACTGGTTCGGCACGCAGAAAGGCCCGCCGGCCGGCGCACCGGGCATGGCGTCGGGCGCCGCGGCGCCGGGGCCGGGCAAGGGCGGGCCGGGCGGGGCGCCGGGCGCAGCGGGCGGCGCTGCCCGCGGTCACCGTCGAGGCGACCAAGGTCGTCACCGCCGCGATGCCGCAGACGATCACCGCGGTCGGCAGCCTGCGCTCCGACGAGTCGATCACGCTGCGTCCGGAGAGCGCCGGCCGCATCAGCGAGATCACGTTCCAGGAAGGCCAGCGCGTCGCCAAGGGCGCGCCGCTGGTCAAGCTCGACCCCGCGATCCCGCAGGCCGAGGTGCAGCAGGCGAAGGCCAACCTGACGCTCGCGAAGGCGAAGTTCGATCGCGCCGTCGACCTCGCGCAACCGCAACTTCATCTCCGGCCAGGCGAAGGACGAGGCGGAGAACAACTACAAGGTCGCCGAAGCGTCGCTGCAGCTCGCGCAGGCGAAGCTCGCGAAGACCGACATCCGCGCGCCGTTCTCCGGCATCATCGGCCTGCGCTCGGTGTCGGTCGGCGACTACGTGAAGGAAGGCGCCGACCTCGTCAACCTCGAGTCGATCGATCCGCTCAAGGTCGACTTCCGCGTGCCCGAGACCTACCTGCGCCAGGTGCAGGTGGGGCAGGCGCTCGAGGTGACGCTCGACGCGCTGCCGGGCAAGACGTACGACGGCAAGGTCATCGCGGTCAATCCGCTGGTCGACGCCGCCGGGCGCTCGGTCGTGATCCGCGCGCAGGTGCGCAACCAGGACACGGCGCTGCGCCCGGGCATGTTCACGCGCGTGCGCCTCATCACGCGCGAACAGCCGAACGCGCTGGTGCTGCCCGAGCAGGCGCTGGTGCCGCAGGGCACCGAGCAGTTCGTGTTCAAGGTCGCGGACGGCAAGGTCGTGCGCGCTCAAGGTCGAGACCGGGCAGCGCCGCGACGGCAAGGTCGAAGTGCTGTCGGGGCTGGCGCCGGGCGACCTCGTCGTCACCGCCGGGCAGTTGAAGCTGCGCGACGGCGTGCCGGTGCGGGTCGCCGGCGCCGAAAGTGCCAAGGGCGCGGCGGCCGCGCAGGCGGCACCGCCCGCGGCGGCCGCGCCACGGCGGGCACCGCGCCCGCCGGCGACGCGCCCGTGCAAGGCCGAAGGCGCCGACGCGCGCCCGAAGAGCTGACCCCCGCACCCCGGAGACGCCCGCGATGACACTGCCCGAGATCTGCATCAAGCGGCCGGTGTTCGCGACCGTGCTGTCGCTCATCATCCTGCTGATCGGCCTCATCTCGTACCAGCGGCTGTCGGTGCGCGAGTACCCGCGGATCGACGAGCCGGTCGTCAGCGTCAACACGACCTACCGCGGCGCGTCGGCCGAGGTGGTCGAGTCGCAGGTCACGAAGATCCTCGAGGATTCGCTGTCCGGCATCGAGGGCGTCGAGATGATGACGTCGCAGAGCCGCTCCGAGCGCAGCCAGCATCAACGTGCGCTTCAGGCTGTCGCGCAGTCCCGACTCGGCCGCCGCCGACGTCCGCGACAAGGTGTCGCGCGTGCGCGCGCAGCTGCCCGACGCGGTCGACGAGCCGGTCATCGCCAAGGTCGAGGCCGACTCGCAATCCGATCATCTACATCGCGGTCGAGGCCGGGTCGCTGACGCCGCTCGAGGCGTCCGACTACGTCACGCGCTACATCAAGCCGCGGCTGTCGGTGCTGCCGGGCGCGGCCGACGTGCGCATCTTCGGCGAGCGGCAGGTGTCGATGCGCATCAACCTCGACCGCACGCGGCTCGCCGGCTACAAGCTCACCGTGCAGGACGTCGAGGACGCGATCCGCCGCCAGAACGCCGAAATTCCCGCCGGGCCGCATCGAATCGACGTCGCGCGAGTTCACCGTCGTCGCCGAAACCGACGTGCAGACGCCCGAGCAGTTCAGCCAGATCATCGTCGCCAACGTCGGCGGCTACCCGGTGCGCATCCGCGACGTCGGCACGGTGGCGATCGGCGCGCTCGACGAGCGCATGATCTCCCGCTACAACGGCAAGCCGTCGCTCAACATCGGCGTGATCAAGCAGGCGGTGGCCAATCCGCTCGAGCTGTCGCAGGGCGTGCGCGCCGAGGTCGACAAGATCAACGAGAACCTGCCGCCGGGCATGAAGCTCGTCGTCGCCTACGACACGTCGGTGTTCATCGACCGGTCGATCACGTCGGTGTTCGAGACGATCGTCGAGGCGATCCTGCTCGTCGTGCTCGTGATCTTCTTCTTCCTGCGCAGCCTGCGCGCGACGATCATCCCGATCGTGACGATCCCGGTGTCGCTGATCGGCGCGTTCGGGCTCATGTACGTGTTCGGCTTCACGATCAACACGCTGACGCTGCTCGCGATGGTGCTGGCGATCGGCCTCGTCGTCGACGACGCGATCGTCGTGCTGGAGAACATCTTCCGGCACATCGAGGAGGGCATGCCGCGGATGGAGGCGGCGATGCAGGGCGCGCGGAGATCGCGTTCGCCGTCATCGCGATGACGCTCACGCTCGCGTCGGTGTTCGCGCCGCTCGCGTTCGCGACCGGCCGCACCGGGCGCCTGTTCATCGAGTTCGCGCTGACGCTGGCCGGCGCCGTGATGGTGTCGGGCTTCATCGCGCTGACGCTCACGCCGATGATGTGCTCGCTGCTGCTGCAAGCACGAGACGAAGCACTCGTGGATCTACAACAAGATCGAGGCAGGGCTTCGACGCGATGACCAACGGCTACCGCCGGCTGCTGACCGCGCGCGCTGCACGCGCGCTGGGTCGTCGTGCTGGGCTGGCTGGTCACGCTCGTCGTCGGCGCCGCGCTGTTCGTGACGCTGAAGTCCGAACTGTCGCCGATCGAGGACCGCGGCGTCGTGTTCGGCCTCGTCACGGCGCCGCAGGGCTCGACGCCGCAGTACACGGCCGACCAGCTGAAGCCGATCGAGGAGTTCTACAGCAAGATGCCCGAGGCGTTCGCGTACACGGCGATCTCCGGCTTCCCGACGGTGGTCGACGGCAACGCGGTGCTGCGCCTGAAGCCCTGGGAAGAGCGCACGAAGCAAGCAGCAGCAGATCGCCGACGAGCTGCGGCCGAAGTTCGCGTCGATCCCGGGCGCGATCGCGTTCCCGCTCAATCCGCCGTCGCTCGGCCAGAGCTTCCGCTCGACGCCGATCGAGTACGTGATCATGTCGCAGGTGCCCTACGCCGAGCTGCAGCGGCTCGTCGACCGCTTCCTCGACGAGGCGCGCAAGTTCCCGGGCGTGCAGAACCTGCAGACCGACCTGCGGCTCAACACGCCGGAAGTGCGCGTCAACATCAACCGCGACAAGCTGTCCGACATCGGCGTCAACGTCGACACGGTCGGCCGCACGCTCGAGACGATGCTGGGCGGCCGGCAGGTCACGCGCTTCAAGCGCGACGGCGAGCAGTACGACGTGATCGTGCAGGTGGCGCCGCTCGACCGCACGACGCCCGCCGACATCAGCGACATCTACGTGCGCGCGCGCGACGGCGGCATGGTGCAGCTGTCCAACCTGGTCGACGTGACGCGAAGGCGTCGCGCCGCAGTCGCTCAACCACTTCAACCGGCTGCGCGCGGTCAAGGTGACGGGCACGCTGGCGCCGGGCTACACGATCGACGACGCGCTGAAGGCGATCGACGACGTCGCGAAGAGCACGCTGGCCGGCGTCGCGCAGACCGACCTCGACGGGCAGTCGCGCGAGTTCCGCGCGTCCGGCAGCGAGATCTACTTCATGTTCGTGCTGGCGCTGATGTTCATCTACCTCGTGCTGTCGGCGCAGTTCGAGAGCTTCGTCGCGCCGTTCGTCATCATGCTGTCGGTGCCGCTGTCGATGACCGGCGCGCTGTTCGCGCTGTGGCTCACCGGCGGCACGCTCAACATCTACAGCCAGGTCGGCCTCATCACGCTGGTCGGCCTCATCACCAAGCACGGCATCCTGATCGTCGAGTTCTCGAACCAGCTGCGGGCGAAGGGCGAGGAGCATGATGGACGCCGTCATCGATGCGGCCACGCTGCGGCTGCGGCCGATCCTGATGACGACCGGCGCGATGGTGCTGGGCGCGCTGCCGCTGGCGCTGGCCACCGGCGCCGGGCGCCGAGTCGCGCACGCAGATCGGCTGGGTGATCGTCGGCGGCATGTCGTTCGGCACGCTGCTGACGCTGTTCGTCGTGCCGATCGCCTACACGCTGCTGGCGCGCAAGGCGCACATCGAGGCGCACGGGATCGACCTCGCCGCCCCGCTGCCGGCGCCGGCCGGGCGCCACGCGCCGGCGCCGGCGCCGGGCCACGCCGACTAGCCGACGTCGCGTAGCCCGCGGTTGGCGGAGCGGAACCCGGGAGGCCTCCGCGCCGGCACCGGCCTCGGGTTTCGCATTCGCGCAACCCGGACTACGTCACCGGGTCGTGCGACCAAGGACAGCGATCCGGGATGCCTGCCGCTCATTGGCATATTGACATAGAATCGTCACCGACAAGAGGCAGACTGCTTCCATGCCCATTCGTCCGATCCACGAGGAGGATTCCATGAACTCGCAATCCCGGGCCTCGCGCGCACCGCGCTGGCCGCCGTCGCTGCTGGGCGCAGCCGTTTCCGCCAGCGCCGCAGACCGAAATCCAGTTCTGGCACTCGATGACCGGCGCGCTGGGCGACCGCGTCAACGACCTCGCCAAGCGCTTCAACGACAGCCAGAAGGACTACAAGGTCGTGCCGGTGTTCAAGGGCACGTATCCCGAGTCGATGGCCGCCACCGTCGCCGCGACCCGCGCCGGCAACGCGCCGCACGTCGTGCAGGTGTTCGAGGTGGGCACCGCGACGATGATGGCGTCGGGCAAGGCGATCAAGCCGGTGTACGAGGTGATGGCGCAGGCCGGCGAGAAGTTCGATCCCAAGAACTACATTCCGGCGGTCGCGGGCTACTACTCGACGCCGACGGGCCAGATGCTGTCGTTCCCGTTCAACAGCTCGACGACGGTGTTCTACTACAACAAGGACGCCTTCGAGAAGGCCGGGCTCGACCCGAACCATGCCGCCGAAGACGTGGCCCGCCGTGATGGCCGCCGCCGCCAAGCTCAAGGTGTCGGGCGAGAAGTGCAGCTACACGACCGGCTGGCAGTCGTGGGTGCAGTTCGAGACCTTCAGCGCGTGGCACAACATGCCGTTCGCGACCGAGCAGAACGGCTTCGCCGGCAACGACCCGAAGCTGCTGATCGCCAACCCGCTGCAGATCAAGCACATCGAGAACCTGGTGGACTGGTCGAAGAAGGGCTACTTCACCTACGGCGGCCGCAAGAACGAGGCCGAGTCGAAGTTCTTCAGCGGCGAGTGCGCGATGCTGACGTCGAGCTCGGCCGCGTACGCGAACATCAAGCGCAACGCGAAGTTCGCGTTCGGCATCTCGACGCTGCCGTACTACCCGGACGCGCCGGGCGCGCCGCAGAACACGATCATCGGCGGCGCGTCGCTGTGGGTGATGAACGGCAAGAAGCCCGAGGAGTACAAGGGCATCGCGAAGTTCTTCACGTTCCTGTCGCTCGCCGGAGATCCAGGCGGAGTGGCACCAGGCAGACGGGCTACCTGCCGATCACGATGGCCGCGTACGAGATCACGAAGAAGTCCGGCTTCTACGAGAAGAATCCCGGCACCAACGTGTCGGTCGAGCAGATGATCGTCAAGACGACCAAGAACTCGCGCGGCGTGCGCCTCGGCAACTTCGTGCAGATCCGCGACGTGATCCAGGAGGAGCTCGAGGCGGCGCTGGCCGGCAAGAAGACCGCGAAGCAGGCGGTCGAGGACGGCGCCAAGAAGCGGCAACGAGCTGATCGAGAAGTTCGCCAAGGCCCAGAAGGGTTAGTACGTCGTCCGGTAAGGCGTTGGACGACGTACTGACTTGCCGGAATCGAGCGTCGGTGAACCGACGCTCATTCCGGCAGGGGTCGGCGCCGAATCGTTGCTTCGTGTTCTGGTTATGCGGTTGAGATTGTACTCATCGCTGATCGGATCTGCGCTGGTCGGGGACGAATGCGGCGGTCCTGACCCGCGCACGTCGCGCGCCGAGGCGACGATGGCCGCGCCGTGAGCGGCGGTGCAATGCGGCATCACTGCGAAACTCACTGACCTCCGATGGAAAAACGCGTCCTCTTCGGGTCCCGCTGGCTGCCGTACGCGCTGGTCGCGCCGCAGATCGCGATCACGATCATCTTCTTCTTCTGGCCGGCGTTCCAGACGCTCTACCAGTCGCTGCTGGTCGAGGACGCGTTCGGCGGCAGTCGCGAGTTCGTCGGGCTCGAGAACTTCCGCGAGCTGTTCCACGACGACGACTACCTCGCCTCGTTCCGCGTCACCGCCGTGTTCTCGGTGCTGGTGACGGTGCTCGGCCTGTCGATCTCGCTGGTGCTCGCGGTGTTGGCCGACCGCGTCGTCCGCGGCGCGCATGCGTACAAGACGCTGCTGATCTGGCCGTACGCGGTCGCGCCGGCGATCGCGGCCGTGCTGTGGCTGTTCCTGTTCAGCCCGACGCTCGGCATCGTCGCGCACTGGCTGCAGGGCATGGGCATCGCGTGGAACCCGCTGCTCGACGACAACGACGCGCTGATCCTGATCGTCGTCGCCGCGGTCTGGAAGCAGATCTGCTACAACTTCCTGTTCTTCCTGGCCGGGCTGCAGTCGATCCCGCAGTCGCTGATCGAGGCGGCGGCCATCGACGGCGCGGGACCGGTCCGGCGCTTCGTGACGATCGTGTTCCCGCTGCTGTCGCCGACGACGTTCTTCCTGCTCGTCGTCAACATCGTCTACGCGTTCATCGACACGTTCGGCATCGTCGACGCGGCGACCGGCGGCGGCCCGGGCAAGGCGACGTCGATCCTCGTCTACAAGATCTACTACGACGGCTTCAAGGGCCTCGACCTCGGCGGGTCCGCCGCGCAGTCGGTCATCCTGATGGTGATCCTCATCGCGCTGACGGTCGTGCAGTTCCGCTTCGTCGAGCGCAAGGTCCAGTACTGATGGTCGAGAACCGCCCGCTGCTGACGTTCTTCACGCACCTCATCCTGATCCTGGGCGTCGCGTGCGTCGCGTTTCCGCTGTACGTGACGTTCGTCGCGTCGACGCTGACCGCCGAGCAGGTGCAGCTCGCGCCGATGCCGCTCGTCCCCGGCGACAAGCTGATCGAGAACTACACGCAGGTGCTGACGGAGGGCTCGGCGCGCGGTTCGTCCGCGCCGGTCGGCCGGATGATGCTCAACAGCCTCGTGTCCGCGCTGGTCATCGCGATCGGCAAGATCGCGATCTCGCTCATCTCCGCGTTCGCGATCGTCTACTTCCGCTTTCCGCTGCGCGCGACGTTCTTCTGGATGATCTTCGTCACGCTGATGCTGCCGGTCGAGGTGCGCATCCTGCCCACCTACAAGGTGGTCGCCGACCTCGGCATGATCAACACGTACGCGGGGCTCACGCTGCCGCTGATCGCCTCCGCGACGGCCACGTTCCTGTTCCGGCAGTTCTTCCTGACCATTCCCGACGAGCTCGCGGAGGCCGCGCGCATCGACGGCGCCGGGCCGCTGCGCTTCCTCTGGGACGTCGTGATCCCGCTGTCGCGGACCAACATCGCCGCGCTCTTCGTCATCATGTTCATCTACGGCTGGAACCAGTACCTGTGGCCGCTGCTCGTGACCACCGACGAGTCGATGTACACGACGGTGATCGGCATCAAGCGGATGATCACCGGCGGCGACGCCGCGACCGAATGGAACCTCGTGATGACCACCGCGATCCTCGCGATGCTGCCGCCGGCGCTGGTCGTCGTGCTGATGCAGAACTGGTTCGTCAAGGGCCTCGTGGACACGGAAAAGTGACGGACGTCGTCCCGAAGGAGGCGCTGGCCGTCGCGCGCAATCGCGACGTGCTGCTGCGGCTCCTCTCGGTGACCGCCTCGCTCGCGGGGCTGTGCATGGCGGCGCTCGGCTTCATGGAGTACAGCACGCCCGAAGCCGCGTACCGGACGTTCGCCGACGAGATCATCGCGCTCGACGCGCTGCTCTTCGTCTGCTGCGTGTACCTGATCCTGTGGGCGCTGCGGACGACGTCGGTGCCGTTGGCGCATCGCCTGGGTCGCGTCGTCGACTGGGTGTTTCTCGTCGCGCTGACCACGATGCTCGTGGCAGCCGGCTATATCGTCTACTGGGTGTTCTGAACATGGCGAAAGTCGAATTCCGCGACGTACGCAAGAGCTATGGCGACCTCGAGGTCATCCATGGCGTGACCACGTCGGTCGCCGACGGCGAGTTCATCGTGATCGTCGGCCCCTCGGGCTGCGGCAAGTCGACGCTGCTGCGGATGGTCGCGGGACTCGAGGCGATCACGGCGGGTGACATCGCGATCGGCGATCGCGTCGTGAACAGGCTGGAGCCCAAGGACCGCGACATCGCGATGGTGTTCCAGAACTACGCGCTCTACCCGCACATGAGCGTGTTCGAGAACATGGCCTACGGCCTCAAGATCCGCGGCTTCGCCAAGGACGACATCCGGGCGCGGGTCGACCGCGCGGCGGAGATCCTCGAGCTGGGGCCGCTGCTCGAGCGCAAGCCGCGGCAGCTGTCGGGCGGGCAGCGGCAGCGGGTCGCGATGGGCCGTGCGATCGTGCGCGAGCCGGCGGTGTTCCTGTTCGACGAGCCGCTGTCGAACCTCGACGCGAAGCTGCGCGTGCAGATGCGCTTCGAGATCCAGAAGCTGCACCGGCGGTTGTCGACGACGAGCCTCTACGTCACGCACGACCAGGTGGAGGCGATGACGCTGGCGCACCGGATGATCGTGATGAACGCGGGGCGCGCCGAGCAGATCGGCACGCCGATGGAGGTGTACGAGAACCCCGCGACGCTGTTCGTCGCGGGCTTCATCGGCTCGCCGGCGATGAACTTCCTGCCGGCGCGCGGCGCGGGCGGATCGACGTTCGACCTGCTGGCGGGCGGCCGGATCACTTCCGCCGTCGGCGGGGCGGCCGCGGGCGCCGCCGTGACGGTCGGCGTGCGGCCGGAGCACCTCGTGCCCTGCGGCGAAGCCGACGCGATGGTCTCGGGGCCGGTCGAGATGGTCGAGCAGCTCGGCGCGGACACGCTCATCCACATCGGGCACGGTGCCGAGATGATCATCGCGCGCCTGCCGCACGGGTTCCATCCTGAGGTCGGCTCGACGCTGCACGCGACGGCCGACCCCGCCCGCTTGTTCCTGTTCGACAGCGCGACCGGAGAACGATTGCGATGAGCACAGCGACGCTCCCCCCCTGGCCGTACCCGCGCCTGTGTGCGCATCGCGGCGCCGGGCAGCTCGCGCCCGAGAACACGCTGACCGCGATGCGCGTCGGCCACGCGCACGGCTACCGCATGTGCGAGTTCGACGTGAAGCTCTCCGCCGACAACGTCGCGTTCCTGCTCCACGACGCGACGCTCGAGCGGACGACGAGCGCTCGCGGCCGCGCCGATGCGCTGCCGTGGCGCGAGCTGTCGCGCCTCGACGCGGGCGGCTGGCACTCGGCCAAGTACGCGGGCGAGATGCTGCCGACGTTCGCCGCGATCGCGCGCTGGGCGCGCGCGCACGGCGTCGCGTGCAACGTCGAGATCAAGGCCACGCCCGGACGCGAGCGCGAAACCGGCGCGGCCGTGGCGCTGGATGCGGCGGCGCTGTGGCGCGATGCGGAGGTGCCGCCGCTGCTGTCGTCGTTCGACGAGGCTTCGCTCGAGGCGGCGCGCGATGCTGTTCCGGGCCTGCCGCGCGCGCTGCTGCTCGATGCGCTGCCCGCCGACTGGCAGGCGCGGCTCGCGCGGCTCGACTGTGTCGCGCTCGATACGAATCACGAGGCGCTCACGGCGGAGGTCGTCGCCGCCGCGCATCGTGGCGGATATCGCGTGTGCTGCTATACGCCCAACGATCCGCAGCGCGTCGAACTGCTGCTCGAATGGGGCGTGGACACCGTGATCACCGATGCGGTGGACCAGATCCCGGCCGACCGCTGATGTCCCGCCTCGGTCCCTACGCTGCCGCGCGCACGTAGCTTCCGGGTGCGGCTTCCAGCGGCGGATGGTCGGTGCTGCCCGCGTGTTTCGGCGCCGCGTGCAACGCGCCGCCATGACCTGCGAGCCAGCGCGCCCAGTGCGGCCACCAGCTGCCGGGCGCGGTCTGCGCACGCGCGAACCAGTCGTCCGCCGCCTCGGTCACGAGGTCGTTGGTCCAATAGTTGCGCCGCGGCGGCTCCGGCGGATTCACGACGCCGGCGATGTGACCGGAGGCGCCCAGCACGAACGTGACGTCGCCGCCGACCAGCGCCGTGGTGCGGTAGGCCGATCGCCACGGCACGATGTGGTCGTCGCGCGACGCGTAGACGTACATCGGCACGCGGATGCTGCCAAGGTCCACCGGCGCGCCCGCCATCGTCAGCGCGCGCGGGCTCGCACAGGCGATTGTCCAGGTACAGGTTGCGCAGGTAGTCGACGTACATCGGCCCGGGCAGGTTGGCCGAGTCGCCGTTCCAGTAGAGCAGGTCGAACGGCGGCGGCGTCTCGCCCTTCAGGTAGTTCCCGACCACGTAGTTCCAGACGAGATCGTTCGCGCGGAGGCTCGCGAACGCGCTGGCGAGCTCGCTGCCGTGCACGCGCTGGCCGGCGCGCAGCGACGCCTCGCGCGAGGCCAGGACCTCGCGCGACACGTAGACGCCGATCTCGCCGGGATCCGTGAAGTCCAGCATCGTCGTCAGCAGCGTCGCGCTGGCCACGCTCGCATCGTGCCGGGCCGCGAGCACGGCGAGCGCGCACGCGAGGATGGTCCCGCCGACGCAGAAGCCGAGCGCGTTGAGGGTCTTGCTGCCCGTGATCTCGCGCACGACGCGGATCGCCGCGAACGCGCCCTGTTCGAGATAGTCATCCCACGCAAGCGTACCCAGTTCGGCGGGAATGTTGCGCCACGAGATCATGAACACCGTGTGCCCCTGCGCCACGGCGTACGCGACGAACGAGTTCTCGGGCTTCAGGTCGAGGATGTAGTACTTGTTGATGCAGGGCGGCACGATCAGCAGCGGCCGGCGATGGACGGTCGGCGTGGACGGGTCGTACTGGATCAGCTCGATCAGGTCGTTGCGGTACACGACGCTGCCGGGCGTGGTCGCGAGGTTGCGGCCGACGGCGAATGCACGCTCGTCGGTCATCGTTATCCGGCCGCGCTGTGCGTCGTCGGCGAGGTTGCGCAGGCCCTGCACGAGGCTCTCGCCCTCGGTTGCGACCGCCTTCGCGAGCACGTCGGGGTTGGTCGCGGGAAAGTTGCTGGGCGCGATCGCGTCGACATACTGCCGGATCGCGAACTCGAGGCGCTGCTTGTCGGCCGCGGGCAGCGGCGCGAGTTGCGCCAGGTCGCGCAGGTAGTCGGCGTAGACCAGGTACGACTGCAGCAGCAGCGCGAAGAACGGCTGCGTGCGCCACGCGTCGGCGCGGAAGCGCCGGTCGCCGGCGGCCGGCGCCGCCACTTCCGGCAACGCGCCGCCCGTGGCGGCCGCGTCGAGCACGCCCTGCCACAGCGCCTGCACACGCGCGTTCGTGCGCAGTGTCAGGTCGGCCACGCCGGCAGCGACGGCCGGAGCGTCGCCGCCGGCCGGCGCAGGCACGGACGACTGCGGCAGCGGCGTCCGCCACCACTGCGTCCACGCCTGCTGGGCCTCGTGCCACTGATGCGTGAGCGCGGACCAGGACTGCGGATCGCGGGGGTCGAGGGGAGCCATCGTCGGTCGTCGTTCGAAGGTAGGTAGCGGCGGGTTCGCGCCGTGGCGCCGGAGCCTGATGGTATCTTGACCGCGCGACCGGCTCAACGCCGCCGCGCCAATGCGATGCACATCGTCCTCATCGGCTGGCTCTTCGTCATCGGCATGATGGCGCTGACGCTCGCGTCGCCGCTCGCGGGCGTCGCGTTCTTCGCCGTCGTCGGGCTCGCACCCGCCTTGCTGCTGGTGTGGCTGCTGGCGCGCCGCGCGCGGCCGCTAGTGCTCGAGGAACACGTGGACGCCGCCGATGATCGCGACGCCAAGTCCGATCAGTAGCATCTGCCGCGCGGTCTCCATCGGCTCGGGGCGGCGGTGCAGGCTCGGGATGAGGTCGGCCACCGCGACGTACAGCAGGCTCGCCGACGCGACCGCCAGCACGTAGGGCAGCACCTGCTGCATGTCGGCCAGCGCGAAGTAGCCGGCGAGGGCGCCGACGAGCGTCGCGGTGCCGGTGGCGACGTTGAACGCGAACGCGCGACCGCGCGAGAATCCGGAGTGGATGAGCACCGCGAAGTCGCCGACCTGCTGCGGCACCGCATGCGCGACGATCGCCACCGTAGTCGCGACGCCCAGGCGCACGTCGGTGATGAACGCCGCCGCGATCACGATGCCGTCGCAGAGGTTGTGCACGCTGTTGCCGATGAGGATCATGAGGCCCGTGCGGCCGCCGTCGCCGGGAACGCGGATGTGCGAGTGCATCGCGTGGTCGTGCTCGCTCTCGTCGCGGTCGTCGTCGTGCTCCGCGTGGCCGTGCGCATGCCGCCACAGCACGAGCTTCTCGAGCAGGAAGAACGAGAGCAGGCCGATCAGCACCGTGATCATCACCGGCCCGGCGCTGCCTTCCTCGAGCGCGTGGGGCAGCAGCTCGATGAACACGGCGCCCAGCAGTGCGCCGACGGCGAACGAGACGAGGCGCGAGATCCAGCGCACGTGCAGCGCCAGCGTGGCCGCCGCGGCGAGCGTCGCGAGAATCCCGCCGGACACTGCGGCGACGACGATGTAGGCGAGGATGGTCATGGCATTGCTTCGGGACCGGCGCGCCCTCGTGCAGCGCGCCGCACGAGCGCGCGCGGCGCCTCGCGCGACTGCCGCAGCGCCTGCCGGTACGGCCCGCGACCACCGTTCATTGTAGCAGCCGCCCCGCGCGCGTCAGGCGGGCGGGCCGCGCCGCCGCGGCGCGCGCTCGCGCAGCAGCGCAAGGCGCTGGCGCTGCGCATTCTGCAGATGGCGGCGCATTGCGCCGCGCGCCGCGACGGGATCGCGCGCGCGGATCGCGTCCAGGATGGCCCGGTGCTCGGCGATGTTGTCGCGCCTGCGCTCGAGCGTCACGAACAGCGCCTCGAGGCGCGCGTCGAGCGGTCGGCGGTGGGCTTCCCACAGGTCGCGCACGATCGCCGCCAGTGCGCCGTTGCCGCCCGCCTCCGCGATGCGCAGGTGGAAGAGGCGATCGCCTTCCGACCGCGCACGGTTCGCCCGCATGTCGGCCGCGAGGCGGTCGAACGCCTCGGCGATGCCGGCGACCTGTGCGGTCGTCGCATTGCGCGCGGCCAGCGCGGCAGTCTCCGCCTCGACGACCTGGCGCGCGTGCAGCACGTCGAAAGGCGATGCCTCCGACTTCGGCGCGCCGCGCAGGCGCGACGGGCGCTTCGCGCGCGCCGCGCGCACGTAGACGCCGGAGCCCATCCGGATGTCGACCCGTCCCGCGAGCTCCAGCGCACTCAGCGCTTCGCGCAGCGACGTCCGCGATACGCGCAGCCGCCGCGCGAGTTCCCGCTCGCCGGGGAGGCGCGCACCCGGCGCGAACTCGCCGGCGTCGATCAGCGTGCCGATGGCGTCGGCGATGCGCTCGTAGAGCCGCGGCGCGGCGATGGGCTGGATGGGCATGACGCGACAGTGTGCCACCGGACGCGCGGGCCCCGCCAGCGCGCGCCGCGTTTGACAGCGACCCCCCGCGAGCGTAGCCTCCGGAACGCGAAACCGGTATGAAAACAAGACCAGTTGCGCGGTTGGCGCGCCCGCCGCAGGTCCGCGCAAGGCGCGGCGCGACGACCACCCCCGACGCGCGTACACGAAGCTCACCTACAGGAGGCTGCCAGCCATGAATTCAGGACTGTCACGCGGGTTGCGTGCATTCGCGCTCGCGGTATGCGCGACGGTGGCCGCCACCGCGGCGGCGCAGCCCTACCCGAACAAGCCGATCCGGCTCGTCGTCCCGTTCGCGCCGGGAGGGGCATCCGACGTGCTGGCGCGGCTCGTCGGCCAGAAGCTGTCGGAACGCTTGGGCCAACCGGTCGTCGTCGAGAACAAGCCGGGCGCGGCAACCACGGTCGGCGCCGCGGATGTCGCGAAGGCCCCCGCGGACGGCTACACGCTGATGCTGGCGCCGGCGCCGTTCGTCATCGCGCCGCTCATGTACCAGAAACTGCCGTACGACGCGGTCAAGGATTTCACCGGCGTCGCGCTGCTCGCGTCGTCGCCGTTGATCCTGACCGCCCACCCGTCCGTGGGCGCGTCCACGCCGCAGGAACTGGTGGCGCTCGCGAAGGCGAAGCCGGGCACGATCATGTACGGATCGCCGGGCAACGGCAGCGTGCCGCACCTCGCCACCGAGTTGTTCAAGCTCCGCACGGGCACCGACTTCACGCACGTGCCGTACAAGGGCGGCGGCCCCGCGGTCACCGATCTCGTGGCCGGCCACATCGGCGTGATGTTCGCGAGCCCGATCGAGGTGTCGCAGCACGTGGCCGCCGGCAAGCTCCGTTACGTGGTCGCGAGCACGAAGGAGCGCGTGCCGTCGCTGCCCAACGTGCCGACCGTGGGCGAAATGGGCATCGCGGGTTTCGACGTCGTCGCGTGGTTCGGGATCGTCGCGCCCGCCGGTACGCCGAAGGACATCGTCGGCAAGCTGTCGCAGGAGATCGGACGCATCCTCGCCACGCCGGACGTCCGGGAGAAGTTCGTCGGGCAGGGCGCCGAGGTCACGTACCTGTCCGCCGACGAGTTCGACCGCTTCCTGACGCGCGAGCGCGAGCAGTGGGCGCAGGCGGTGAAGGTGTCCGGCGCGAAGATCGATTGAGCGGCGCGCCGATGTCCGTCCGCGGGGGCGCCTCCTCGGGGCGTCCCAACATCCTCTGGTACTGCGCCGACCAGCAGCGCTACGACACGATCCGCGCGCTCGGGCAGCCGCACATCGCCACGCCGCAGCTCGACGCGCTCTGCGCCGACGGCGTCGCGTTTCGCCGCGCCTACACGCAAAGCCCGATCTGCACGCCCGCGCGCGCGACGTTCCTGACCGGCCGGTATCCGGCCGCCCACCAGATGCACCGCAACGGCAACGCGTACTTCCCGCCGCACGAGAAGCTCGTCACCAAGCTCTTCGCCGAGGCGGGCTACGACTGCGGGCTGGTCGGCAAGCTGCACCTGTCCGCCGCGAAGACCTTCGAGGTGCGCCCGGACGACGGCTACCGCGCGTTCTGGTGGAGCCATCATCCGACCCCGGACGCCGCGCGGGGGCACGACTACGAGACCTGGCTGCGGCACGAGAAGAAGGTCGACCCCATCGCGCTGTACGCGCCGATCAATTACTTCTGCGGACCGGGCGTCCCGGCCGAGCTGCACCAGACGACGTGGTGCAGCGAGATGGCGATCCGCTTCGTCACCGAGCAGCGCGACGGGCCGTGGCTGCTGTCGGTGAACCCGTTCGACCCGCATGCGCCGTTCGACGCTCCGCCCGAGTACCTGGCGCGCGTCGATGCGGCGGCGCTGCCGCTGCCGCTCTTCCGCCCGTCCGACCTCGAGCGCCAGAAGGCGTTCGCCGCGATCGACCAGCAGACGAAGGTCGCCGTCGATCCGCGCATCCGTCGCAATGTCGCACCCGTGGCCGGAGGCGACCACGATGCGATCGCGTCGAGGCCCGGCGATTACGACGCGCTCGCGGTCAAGGCGAACTACTACGCGATGATCATGCTGATCGACGACCAGCTGCGGCGCATCGTCGACACGCTGCGCGACACCGGCCAGCTCGAGAACACGATCATCGTCTACATGAGCGACCATGGCGAGCTCCTGGGCGACCATGGCCTCATCCTCAAGGGCTGCCGGTTCTTCGAGGGACTGGTGCGCGTGCCGCTGATCATGTCGTGGCCCGGGCACTTCGCACGCGGCGTCGCGAGCGACGCGCTGGTCGAGACGATCGACGTCGCGCCCACGCTGCTCGCGGCCGCGGGCCTGCCCGTGCCGGCGTCGATGCAGGGACGCTCGCTGGTGCCGCTGCTTACCGGCGCGAGCGATCCGCATCGGCACCGGCCGCATGTCGTGTCGGAATACTTCGACGCGATGGGCGGGCATCCGGACCACACGCACGGCACGATGGTGTGCGACGGCCGCTACAAGACGGTCGTCTATCACGGGCACGCGATCGGCGAGCTCTACGACCTCGCGCGCGACCCGGGCGAGTTCGACAACCTGTGGGACGATCCCGCGCACCGCGACCTGAAGCTCGACCGCATCTCCTACCACCTCGACGCGATGATGGGCACCATCGGCGTCGGGCCGCCGCGCTTCGTCGACTACTGACGCGCGTCGCCGGCGGGCGCGAGCCATGCGGCGAGCGCCATGCGGCCGCCGTGCCGGTCGCGCCGGTACGAGAAGAACCGTTCCGGTTGCGTGAACGTGCAGCCGCCGTCGCGCGCGACGTGCGCGACGCCGGCCGCGGAGAGCCGCCGCTGCGCGAGGCCAGGCAGGTCCGCGAGCCACTTGCCGGCGCGCAGCGTCGCGAAGAGCAGCGTCGAGCCTGCGTCGTCGGCGCGGAACGCGTCGCGCACATCCGCGCCGACCTCGAAGGCGCTCGGTCCGATCGCAGGCCCGATCCACGCGACGATTTCCCCGGCCGGCACGGCCATCGTGGCGATCGTCGCCTCGAGCACGCCGGCGAGAAGACCGCGCCATCCCGCGTGCACGACGCCGACGACGGTGCCCGCACGATCGGCGAGCAGCACCGGCAGGCAGTCGGCGGTACGCACGACCAGCGCGATGCCCGCTGCGCGCGTGACCGCCGCGTCCGCGCGCGGCGGCGACGCGCGCAGCGCATCGGCGTTGGCGGCGTCGACGCTGACAACGTCGCGGCCGTGGACCTGCGTGAGCCACACCGGATCCGACGGCAACATCTCGCGCAGCCGTGCGCGATTGCGGCCGACGGCGCCCGCGAGTTCTTCCCGCGACGGCTGCGCGACGCCCACGTCGAACGTCGCCGCCGCGCCCGTGCTCGCGCCGCCGTTGCGCGTCGTGAACAGCGCGCGGACCTGCGCTGGACCCTGCCAGCGGGGCACGATCCAGTCGAGACGCCGCGCGGCGAGCGCGGCCGCGAGCTCGCCGGTCATGGCGACGGTGCGACGGCGCGCGCCGCGCGCAGCGCGAGCACGAGCGCCGCGAAGTCCGACGGCGGCGGCGACTCCCATTGCATCGCCTCGTGCGTGGCCGGATGGACGAGACCCAGCCGCTGCGCATGCAGCGCCTGGCGCGGGAACGCGTACGCCTGCGGCGGCAGCGGTCCGCCGAGCTTGCGCCGGCCGCGGTACGTCGGGTCGCCCACCAGCGGATGCCCGAGTGCCGTCAGGTGCACGCGGATCTGGTGCGTGCGTCCGGTCTCGAGGCGGCAGCGGACCAGCGTCGCGGCGCCGAAGCGCTCGACCACGTCGACGTGCGTGCGCGCGGGCTTGCCCGACGTCACGACGGCCATTTCGGTGCGCTGCGTCGGGTGGCGGCCGATCGGCGCATCGACGATCGTCGCGCGCGCCAGGTCGCCGAACACGACCGCCGCATACTCGCGCCGGACGGTTCGCGCCGCGAGCTGCCGTACGAGGTCCACGTGCGCCCCTTCCGTCTTCGCGACGACCATCAGTCCGCTCGTGTCCTTGTCCAGGCGATGCACGATGCCGGCCCGCGCGACGGTCGCGAGCGCCGGCGCGTGGTGGAGCAGCGCGTTCTGCAGCGTCCCGTCGGGGTTGCCGCTGCCCGGATGCACGACCAGACCCGCGGGCTTGTCGAGCACGAGCAGCGTGTCGTCCTCGTAGACGATCGAGAGGGGAATCGCCTGCGCGCAGACCCGCTCGTCGGCGGGGTTGCGCACCTCGGCGACGACGAGCGTGTCGCCGTCCCGCAGCTTGTGCCGCGGCGACACGACGACGGCGCCGTCGACCTGCACGTTGCCCGACTCGATCCAGCCCTTCAGGCGGTTGCGCGAATGCTGCGGGAGGAGCGCGGCCAGCGCCTGGTCGAGGCGCGTGCCCGCCAGGGCCGCCGGCACCTGCAGGCTGTGGGGGGCGGGTGCCGCGGGCGGCTGCGCCGGGCGGTGCGGGGCGGGGGTTATAATTTGCGGCTGACATCGACTTCAAGGCCCCGCAGTGATGCCCCTCGGATTCATGACCCACTGCCTTCGCGCGTTTTCGATCGGACGAGCCCTCGCCGTCGCGGCGGCGCTGGCGTTCGCGCTCGGCGGTTGCGGCCTGTTTCCGGAGGTCAAGGACGAGACCGCGGGCTGGTCGGCGGACCGCCTGTACCAGACCGCGCACGAGGCGATGATGCAGGGGAATTATACGCGGGCGATCAAGATGTTCGACCAGCTCGAGGCGCGCTTCCCGTACGGCCGCTACGCGCAGCAGGCGATCCTCGAGTCCGCGTTCGCCAATTGGCGGGCCGGCGAAACCGCCGCCGCCGTCGCCGCCGCCGATCGCTTCATCCGCACCTATCCCAACCACCCGAACGTCGACTACGCGTTCTACCTGAAGGGCCTCGTGCACTTCCGCGAGGACCAGGGCGTGCTGGGGTACGTGTACGAACTCGACCTGGCCGAACGGGATCCGCGGGAGATGCGGGCGTCGTACGCCGCGTTCAAGGAACTCACGTCGCGCTTTCCGGACAGCCAGTACTACCAGGACTCGGTCGCGCGCATGCGCTACCTGACCAACGCGATGGCCACGTACGAGGTGAACGTCGCCAACTATTATTTCCGGCGCGGCGCGTACGTGGCGTCGGCCAACCGCGCGCAGGGCGCGCTCATCAATTTCCCGAACACGCCGGCGAACGAGAAGGCGCTCGACATCCTGCGCAACAGCTACGAGAAGCTCAACCTGCCGCTGCTCGCGCAGGACTCGCAGCAGATCCTCGAGAAGACGTTCCCGGAGAGCCGCTTCGTGACCGGCGAGTCGGAGCGGCCGTGGTGGAATTTCTGGTCGCGCGACCGCGGCTTCGGTGTCCAGGCGACCGGACAGCTCGCCGACAAGCCGTGGTGGCAGTTCTGGGATTGAGCGTCCGGCGTCCGCAAAAGGCGTCCTGCCGGCCCGTGGATGACGTATTGCCGGCGTTGCGCCTTTTGCGGCCGGAACTTCAACTGCAAGTCAGGCGGCCGCCTTGGGGCGGCTAAGGCGGCGGCCACCAACAAGGCGTACGAAAAAACGAGTGTCGTGCGGCTGGCTGCGTGCGATTCGTCGTCCGAACGCGGGGCTTCCACCGAACTTCCGTAGCGGCCGCCAGCGCGTTCCCTAAGCCATCCCGGCGCGCGCTGCCGCGCGCCCCGATCCGCGGCATCCCCCAGTTCGCGCAGGAACGCGATGGCTTCGTCAGCCTCGCGCGTGCGCCGCATCGGCGGCAGGCTCTGCCAGATCCTGCGGCCGTACGGCTTGTCCGTGAGCCGCGGATCGCAGATCGCGAGCACGCCGCGGTCGGTCTCGGTGCGGATCAGGCGTCCGGCGCCCTGCTTCAGCGCGATGGCCGCCTGCGGCAGCTGCCACGCCATGAACGGATTGCCGCCGTCGTTGCGCAGGCGGTCCAGCCGCGCGGCCAGCAGCGGATCGTCCGGCGGCGCGAACGGCAGCTTGTCGATGACGACCAGCGACAGCGCGTCTCCCGGCACGTCGACGCCTTCCCAGAAGCTTGCGCTGCCCAGCAGCACGGCGTTGCCCAGTTCGCGGAACCGGACGAGCAGTTCCGAACGCGACCCCTCGCCCTGCACCAGCAGCGGGAACGCATGGCCAGCGCGCGCGAAGGCGGCCGCCAGTCGTTCGCGCGCGTGTGCGAGCGCGCGCAGCGTCGTGAACAGCAGGAACGCGCGGCCGCCGCTGGCCGCGATGAGCGGCAGCGCGCTGTCGACGACGGCATCGGTGTGCTCGGGCGAGTTGGGGGCGGGGAGGCCCCGCGGCACGTAGAGCAGCCCCTGGTTCGGATAGTCGAAGGGGCTCTCCCACGCGCCGGTCGCCGCCGCTTCGAGTCCCAGCTGGGCCGTGTAGTGCGTGAAGTCGCGGCCGACGGCGAGCGTGGCCGACGTGAAGATCCACGCGCGCGCGCTGCCCTCGACCTGCCGGCGCATCAGCGGTGCGACCGACAGCGGCGACGCCTGCAGCGAGAAGCCGTGCGGCGACACGTCGATCCAGCGGATCCACTCCTGCGCATCCTCGGGGGAGTCCGGCACGGCATCCTTCCCGTCGCGCCAGCGCGCGACCAGGCGCGCCGCTTCGTCGGTGCGATGCGCGACCTGCGCGATGTCCTCGCCGCGCTCGGCGAAGTGCCCGAGTTCGGTCGCCAGCCGGTCGAGCGCCGCGGTCAGCGCATCGAGCGCCTCGGCGAATCCGGCGCGCTGCAGCGCGAGGTCGCGCGTGAGCTTGCCCGGGGTGTCGCCGGCGGCGAGGCGCAGCTTGCGCAGCGCCGGCGCGATCTCGGTGGCGGTGTCCGGCAGTCCCGGAACGTCGCGCGCGGTCGTGCGGGCGGCGATCTCGGCGTCGCGCGCGAGTTCGGCGATCTGCCCGCTCGACATCTGCTGTCCGAAGAACAGCGTCGCCGTATCGGGCAACTGGTGCGCCTCGTCGAGGATCACCGTGTTGCAGTTGGGCAGGAGTTCGGACACGCCTTCGTCGCGCAGCATCACGTCGGCGAAGAAGAGGTGATGGTTGACGACGACGATGTCGGCGTCCTGCGCGTCGCGGCGCGCCTTCAGCACGAAGCAGTCGGCGTGGTACGCGCAGTTCTGGCCGAGGCAGTTGTCGCGCGTCGACGTGACGAGCGGCCAGATCGTCGCGCTCTCCGGTACGTCCGCCAGTTCCGCACGGTCGCCGCGCTGCGACGCGCGCGCGAACGCGACGATCTTCGGCAGGTGGCGGATGTCGTCGCGCGACGGCAGGCGGTCCTCGCGCGCGGCACGCTCGAGATGGTGGTGGCACACGTAGTTGGCGCGGCCCTTGAGCAGCGCCACCGTCACCGGCGCTGCGAGCGCGTCGCGAACCAGCGGGAGGTCGCGCTCGAAGAGCTGGTCCTGCAGCGTCTTGGTGCCGGTGGAGATGATGACCTTGCCGCCGTACATCAGCGCGGGCACCACGTACGCGAAGGTCTTGCCGGTGCCGGTGCCGGCCTCGGCGACGAGCTGGCCGCGCGTGGCGATCGTCCGCGCGATCGCCTGCGCCATGGCGAGCTGCTGCGGCCGGAAGCGGAAGCCCGGCAGCGCCCGCGCGAGCGTGCCGCCCTCGCGGAAGACCGCGTCGAGGGCGGGATCGTCGGTCGGGATTTCTGCCGCGGCGGCTACGACCTGCGCTCGCGCGGCAATCGACGGTGCGCGAGGGGGTCAGTTCGCCTTCGCGGGCGCGGACGACTTGGCGGCGGCCTTGACCGGCCGCTTGGCGGCGGCGGTGGCCGGCGCGGAGGCGCCGTCGGGCGCCGTCGAGAACGCGACCCGGACGCCTTCGATCTTGTAGCTCAGCTCGTCGTACACGCGGTTGACGCGGTCCTCGTAGGCGTCGGGGGCCTCGCCCTGGGTCCAGCGCAGGCTCGCCATCGAATCCAGCCAGAACTGCTGCAGCGTACGCAGGTGGTCGACGACCTCGCTCCAGCCGGTCGCTTCCTTCAGCGCCGCCTGGTAGGGACGGACGATGTTGATCTTCTGCTTGTCGACGCAGTACTCGCTCTTGGCGCCGTTGACGCCTTCCTGCGCCTTCGGCAGGCCGAACTCGATGATCTCGATGCTCTTCACGTGCCGGCACATCGTGTAGAGATGCACGACGGCGTCGAGGTAGCAGTCGAGCCCGTTGTCCGACTGGTTGGGGCAGATGTAGACGCTGGCGGGCTGGAACTTCTGCGCGGACGCGGCGGGCGCGAACGGGAGAGCGGCGGCGACCAGCAGGGAAAGGCGTGAGGCGTACGAACATGGGAATCCTCGTGCGAGACGGACAGGCGAACCCCAATGCTACCGCGCGCGCGCCCGCTTGCGGAAGTCCGCCTTACGTCGTAGCCGACGCCGCAGCGCCCGGTCGCGCATTCCGCCGCCGTCGCTCCGGGCCATCAAATGCAGACGCCGGCGCGAGGCCGGCGTCGACGTGCCCCGCGGCAGGGGTCAGATGGTGACGCCGCCCGAAACCTCGATCACCGCGCCGTTGATGTAGGACGCCTCGTCGGAGGCGAGCCACGCGTACGTGTTGGCGATTTCCTCCGGCCGGGCGAGCCGGCCCATCGGCACGCGGTCTTCCATCATCCTGACGACCTTTTCCGGCATCGAGGCGAGGATCGGCGTCTCGACGAAGCCCGGGCAGATCGCGTTGGCGCGGATGCCCTTGCGGCCAAGCTCGCGCGCCCAGGTCTTGACCATGCCGATCACGCCGAACTTGGTCGCCGCGTAGTTGGTCTGGCCGAAGTTGCCGTAGAGGCCGACGACCGACGACGCGTTGAGGATCACGCCCGAGTTCTGCGCCAGCATGATGTCGACGACCGCCTTCGTGCAGTTGTAGACGCCCTTCAGGTTGACGTCGATCACGCGGTCGAACTGGTCCTCGCTCATCTTCTTCAACTGCGCGTCCTGCACGATGCCGGCGTTGTTCACCAGCGTGTCGATGCGGCCCCACTTGGCCATCACGCCTTCGACCATCGCGGCGATGCTGTCCTTGTTCGTGACGTCGACCCGGAAGCCGATGGCTTCGCCACCGGCGGCGATGACCTTGGCGACCGTGGCGTCGACCGTGACCATGTTGACGTCGCACACGACGACCTTGGCGCCTTCTTTGGCGAACTTGAGCGCCGTCGCTTCGCCGATACCCTGGCCCGCGCCGGTGATGATGGAGACTTTGCCTGCCAGCCGCATGGGAGTTCCTTGTGGGTGCACCAAAAACGCCGGTTGCCCGGACGGGAGTCAAACTGATCAACTATAGCCACGTTTGGTGCAATGCACAAGAGCGTCTCCGCGTGCAGGCCAGGGACCGCCGGAGTTCGTGTGGTGGATGATAAATCGTTTTACATCATGTGGTTAAACGCATTCCCCGTGTGGTGTTCCCCTTACGGTGGCAGTCCGGCCGACGCCGTGGCGGGCCGCCGTTGCTGCGTACCCGACGTGGATCGGGTGGCTGCGGCGGCGCGGGGGGTCAGGCGGCCGGGAGCCAGTGCTCGACCGTCAGTTCGAGCGACTGGGTGCCCTGCCAGCGATTGACCTCCGGCCGGAATGCCGCGTGGATCCTGGCCGGCAGCGGGTCTGCGTGCCCGAACAGGATCGCGGTGAACCGTTCGCCGGCGCGCTCGAGCACGAGCTTGGTGTGCTTGCCGCCGACGATGCGCGTGCTCCGGACCTCGAACGTGTCGTCGAACGACGGGGCCGGGAGCCCCTGTCCCCAGACGCGCTCGCGCAGCGTTTCGGCCAGCGCGAGCGTGAGTTCGCCGGGCCCGAGCGCGCCGTCGGTTTCGCACGTACGCGCGAGGTCGGCCGGCGAGAGCTGTTCGCGGGCGATCGCCTCGAGCGCCCGCTGGAACGCGGGCAGCGCCGGCTTCGGGGAGCGTCAATCCCGCGGCGAAGGCGTGACCGCCGAAGCGCGTGATCGTGCCGGGCGCCCGCTTGGCGACCAGATCCAGCGCGTCGCGCAGGTGGAAGCCGGCGATCGAGCGGCCGGAACCACGCAGTTCGCCGTCGCTGCCCCGCGCGAACACCACCGCCGGCCGGTGGAACCGGTCCTTGAGCCGCGACGCGACGATGCCCACCACCCCCTGATGCCATTCCGGCCGGAACAGGCACACCGTGCACTGGTCGGCGGGCGGCGCATCGGCGTAGTCGCCCAGGTCGACGAGTGCCTGCGCCTGCATCGTTGCCTCGACCGCGCGTCGCTCGCGATTCAGCCGGTCGAGTTCCGCGGCGAGCCGCAAGGCCTCGATCCCGTCGGTCGCGAGCAGGCAGCGAATGCCGATCGACATGTCGGACAGCCGGCCGGCCGCGTTCAGGCGCGGACCGGCAACGAATCCCAGGTCGAACGCCGTGGCGTGGCGCGGATCGCGCCCGGCCACTTCGAACAGCGCGAGCACGCCCGGCTGCGCGCGACCCGCCCGCAGCCGGGCCAGGCCCTGCTCGACGAACACGCGGTTGGTCTGGTCGAGCCGCACGACGTCGGCCACGGTGCCGAGCGCGACGAGGTCGAGGAGGTCGGCCAGGTTGGGGCAAGGCCGCTGGTCGAACGCGCCGCGGTCCCGCAGCGCCGCACGCGTCGCGGTGAGCACGTAGAACATGCACGCCCACGCCCGCGATGTGCTTGCTGGCGAACGTGCAGCCCGGCTGGTTCGGATTGACGATGATCGCGGGCGACGGCAGCACCGGGCCGGGCAGGTGATGGTCGGTCACCAGCACGTCGATGCCAAGCGCCGCCGCCGCCGCGACGCCTTCGACGCTCGCGATGCCGTTGTCGACGGTCACCAGCAGGTCGGGCGCGCGTTGCGCGGCGAGCGCCACGATTTCCGGGGTCAGCCCGTAGCCGTATTCGAAGCGATTGGGCACGATGAAGTCGATGTTCGCGCCGAGCGCCCCGAGCCCGCGCACCGCCACGGCGCACGCGGTCGCGCCGTCGGCGTCGTAGTCGGCGACCACCACGATGCGCTCGCGCGTCTCGATCGCGCGCACCAGGCGCGCGGCGGCCGCGTCGATCCCGCGCAGTCCGCCGAACGCGGGGAGTGCTGCGAGCGAGTGGTCGAGTTCGTTCGCGCCGCGGATCCCGCGGGCCGCGTAGACGCGCGCGAGCACCGGCGGCAAGCCGGCCGCAAGCAGCGCATCGACGCTTGCCGACAGCGACGGCGCGGACAGCGTGCGGCGTACGATCGTCGTGTCCATGCGCGTCGCGTCAGTCCCCGGGCACGACGAACGCCGGGGCGGACCAGCGGGCGGCCAGGCGCGCGGGCAGCGACGGCCGCGTCGCGTTCCAGGTCCACGCCCCGCCGGCCGCGTCGCCGATCAACGTGAAGGTCGCAAGGACGCCGCGCTCCAGCGCGACGACCGCGGGTTCCAGCCAGTCCGTCGCCAGCGCGGCCAGCGTGCCCGCCGCCGCCGGCGGCAGCACGACCAGCGCATCGGCGCCGGGTGCGAGGTCGGTGAAGTGCGCGGGCGGCGGCGCGTACGCGTGCGCCGTGGACAGCGCAAGGCCGCGCGCGACATCGCCCGCGCGGCCGGACGCGGCGTACACGTGCGCGTCCCGCATCGCGGCGTCACGCGCGGCCACGCCGCCCTCGGATATCCAGATGCCCGTGACGAGCGCCTGTCCGCGTGCCGCCCGCGCGGCGTTGGCCGGATGCGCGTGCAGCAGCATCTGCACTTCCGACAGCCAGCGTCGCCAGGTTCGCGCGTGCTCGCCGCGCGGCTCGTGCGGGTGGATCGCGCCGCGCACCGCGGGCAGCGGCGTGGTCTCCGGTCGCGCGTCGCCGGCCACGACGACGAACCACGCGTCGGCGCGCGGCGCGTGGAAGCGCAGACCGTCGTCGGCAAAGTGGCGATCGAGCGCAGCGGTCATCGCGTGCGCGTCGGACGTCGCGAGATCGTCGACGCGGCCCGCGAGCAGCACGTCGTCGCGGCCCGCGACGAATGCGACCGGATCGGCGCGCAGCACGTAGGCGTTGCCGGGATCGAAGCCCGCGCCCGCCGCCGCGAGCGGCGCGATGGCAGGCGGTGGTCCGGCCACGGCCGCGGTCACCAGCGCCGCGTCGATGCCCTCCGGCGCGCGCGCGGGCGACGGCGCGTAGCTTGCGAGGCGCGCGAGCGCCGGAACGCCGGCCAGTTCTGCGGCAGGCATCGCGACGAGATCGGGCACGGCAAGCGTGAGGCGCATGGGATGGGCGAAGCGCCGGTGCAGCGAAGGCGAGGATGAAGTCAACCGCAGAGAGTGAACCGCAGAGGGCGGCGCGAGTCTAGCATGCGATAATCGCGACGCTGCGACTCGAGGGCGCGGGCGCCTGCAGTGCAGGTCGTTCGCCGCGCGACCCGGGCCGCTCGCCCCGCGACGCAGGTCGCTCCCCTCTTCCCACGGAACCTCCATGCCGCAGCGCGTTGTCCGCACCATCGAGCATCCCGACTGCCGCGTCGTCGCCGCGCCAGCATGCTGACCCCTGCAGAATGGACGACGAGTCCCGCGATACGCCTGCCGTCGCCGCGCCGACGCGGAACGCGCATCGTTCGAAGCAAGTCGCCGGGTCGCTGCCTGCGCAGGGACGACGGAGTACCGGCCATGCATGTCGCTGAGGCTCGATAGGTCGCGCCGGTGTCCCCCTACGAACTGGCCGTCGGCCTCCGGTACACGCGTGCGCGCAAGGGCTCCGGGCGCAACAGCTTCATCTCGTTCATCTCGCTCATCTCGATGGCGGGGATCGCGCTCGGCGTCGCGGCGCTGATCGTCGTGCTGTCGGTGATGAACGGCTTCCAGCAGGAGCTGCGCAACCGCATCCTGTCGGTGGCGTCGCACATCGAGGTGCGCGGCGTGCCGCAGCTCGCCGACTGGCGCGCGATCGCGGACATCGCGATGACGGTGCCGCGCGTGAAGGCCGCGGCACCCTACGTCGTCGGGCAGGCGATGCTCACCGCCAGCGGCGCGAATCGCGGCGCGATCATCCGCGGGGTGGATCCGAAGCTCGAGGACACGGTCGCGGACATCGGCCGCCACATGCGGCGCGGTGCGCTGACCGACCTGAAGCCGGGCGAGTTCGGCATCGTGCTCGGCGCCGAACTCGCGCGCGCCCTCAACGTCGACAAGGGCGATTCGGTGGTCGTGATCACGCCGCAGGGCACGGTCACGCCCGCCGGCACGCTGCCGCGGCTGAAGAGCTTCAAGGTGGTCGGCGTGTTCGAGGTCGGCATGTACGAGTTCGACAGCGGCCTGGCACTGATCGATCTCGAGGACGCGCAGCGCCTGTACCGGCAGGACGGCGTCTCCGGCGTGCGCCTGAAGCTCGACGACCTCTTCGCGGCGCCGCAGGTCGCGCGCGAACTGTGGCAGAAGATGCCGGTGTCCGCCGAAGTGCGCGACTGGACGCTCAATCACGCGAACTTCTTCCGGGCCGTCGCGATCGAGAAGCGCGTGATGTTCATCATCCTGACGCTGATCGTCGCCGTGGCGGCGTTCAACATCGTGTCCGCGCAGGTGATGGTCGTCACCGACAAGCAGGCGGACATCGCGATCCTGCGCACGCTCGGCGCGGCACCCGCGTCCATCATGGCGATCTTCATCGTGCAGGGCGCGCTGATCGGCTTCATCGGCACCGTGATCGGCGTCGTCGGCGGCATCCTGCTCGCCGTCAATGTCGGCACCGTCGTGCCGTTCATCGAGCGGATGCTCTCCGTGCAGTTCCTCGACAAGTCGATCTACTACATCAGCGACCTGCCGTCGGACCTGCAGCGCGGCGACGTGCTCACCATCGCCGGCATCGCGCTGTTCCTGGCACTCATCGCCACGCTGTACCCGGCGTGGCAGGCGTCCCGCGTCAATCCGGCCGAGGCACTGCGCTATGAGTGACGTGCCCCCGGTGCTCGCGTGCCGCGGGCTCGTGAAGACGTATCGCACCGGTCCTGCCGTCGTGCCGGTGCTGACCGGGGTCGACCTGGCCGTCCTGCCGGGCGAACGCGTCGCGATCGTCGGTGCGTCGGGCTCCGGCAAGAGCACGCTGCTGCACCTGCTCGGCGGGCTCGACGCCGCCGACGCCGGCGACGTGAGCATCGACGGCGTCGCGATCGCGTCGCTGTCCGAATCCGCGCGCGGCCAGATGCGCAACCGCGCGCTCGGCTTCATCTACCAGTTCCACCACCTGCTGCCCGAGTTCAGCGCCGTCGAGAACACCGCGATGCCGCTGCTGATCCGGCGGCTGACGCCGAAGGACGCGCACGCCGCCGCCGCCGCGACGCTCGAGCGCGTCGGCCTGGGCCATCGCCTCCTGCACCGGCCGGGCGAGCTGTCGGGCGGCGAACGGCAGCGCGTCGCGCTCGCGCGCGCGCTGGTGACGCGGCCGCGCTGCGTGCTCGCCGACGAGCCCACCGGCAACCTCGACCGCAAGACCGCGATGCAGGTGTTCGACCTGATGCTCGAGCGCAACGCGGAGGAGGGCACCGCGCTGGTCATCGTCACGCACGACCTCGAGCTCGCCGCGCGCGCGGACCGGACGCTGCATCTCATCGACGGCAAGCTCTCGTGAGCCCAATGCGGGGAAAGCTTCGCGTTCCCCGCATTGGGCTCACGAGAGCTTGCCGGCCAATGTCAGCACGAAACGCTTGAGGCGGCTCGGCGCCTTTCGTGCAGAAAAGGCACGAAGCGCGCCGTTCATGAGCGCGCTGCGCGCGCGGTTCGGTAGCGCGCGTGTGCGAGCTGACAGCCTGCGGTCGCCGCAGTCGTCGGGCGGGCATTGCCAGCGTATTCGACGCGGATATCGTCGCCGTTGCACTGCCCGGCGCTCGACCCTGCGCTAACCACCGCTACACGACCGCCCGCAGAGAGGGTACGGCGAGCAAGCCCGCGGCCCGGGCAAGGCGCGCGAGTTCCGCGCGCTCCGCGTCGTCGACCGGCAGCTGCGGCGGCCGCACGCGTCGCGTGCGGGAACAGTCCCTGCAGCTTCAGCACTTCCTTCATGCGCGGCCGGTAGTCGCGGATCGGATTGCGCCACGCGTAGCGTGCGAGCGGACCCAGCCGCTCCCAGATCGCGAACGCGCCGACGAAGTCCTTCGCGGCGGCGCGCCGCTGCATGTCGACGAGTTCCGCGGTGGCCGTGCCGGCGAAGCCGATCAGCGCGCCGTCGCAGCCCATGACGAACGCCTCGCAGATGAACGTGTCGCTGCCGGTCATGATGCCGAGCTTGCGCGGCAGGCCGCGCGCGGTCGCGATCGTCTCGACGGTCTTGGTCGTGTCGAAGCTCGCTTCCTTCAGGCCGATGATCTCGGGGATCGACGCGAGCCGCGCGAGCGTCTCGGGCGGGAAATCCGGCCCGAACGCCTTCGGAAACTGGAACGCGATCATCGGCAGGCCGACGCCGTCGGCGATCGCCTTGTGGTACGCGTAGATCATCTGCGCCGGGCACCGGGTTGCCGAGGAACGTCGGGAACGGCGGAAAGATCGCGAGCGCCTCCGCGCCGCCTGCCTTCAGCTCGTTGCCCCAGCGCACCGCGCCCGCCGTCGATCCGGCGATCAGGCCCGACACCAGCGGCACGCGGCCGGCGATCACCTCCTTGCAAACGCGCAGCACCTCGAGCTGCTCGTCGTGCTCGAGCGACGGTCCCTCGCTCGCGTCCATGTTCATCGCGATCGCGGTGGGCTTCTGCGCGGCGATCCAGCCGATGTACGAGCGCAGCGACGTCCAGTCGATCGAGTAGTCCGGCAGCATCGGCAGGAACGGCGCCGCGACGATGCCTTCGAGCTTGAAATGGGTCATGTACCAACCTTTCAGTCGATGACGGGGGCCGCGCCGGCGCGGTGCAGCACGCCGCGCGCGAGGAAGATCTCGGTGATCAGTTCGGCGGTCTGCACGAATTCCGGTCGCGCGCCGGGCGGCGAGGCCGCGCGGCCGCGGCATGTGGATGTCGATGACGCGCTCGATGCGGCCCGGGCGCGGCGACATCACGACGACGCGGTCGGCGAGCAGCACCGCCTCGTCGATCGAGTGCGTGATGAACAGCACCGTCTTGCGCGTGGCGAGCCACAGCGCCTCGAGGTCGAGGCGCATCTGCTCGCGCGTCAGCGCGTCGAGCGCGCCGAACGGCTCGTCCATCAGCAGCAGCGGCGCATCGTGGATCAGCGCCCGCGCGATCGCGACGCGCTGGCGCATGCCGCCCGACAGCTCGTGCGGATAGCGGTCGGCGAAGTCCTTGAGGCCGACCTGCTCGAGCAGCCGCAGCGCGCGGTCGCGGTACGCGCGCGGATCGAGGCCGCGCAGCTCGACCTGCACCAGCACGTTGTCGAGCGCCGTGCGCCAGTCGAGCAGCACGGGGCTCTGGAACACGATGCCGAGGTTGGTCTGCGGCCGGTCGACGATGCGCCCGTCGACGCGCACCTCGCCGCGCGTCGGCAGGTGCGAGCCCGGCGACGAGCCGCAGCAGCGTGCTCTTGCCGCAGCCCGACGGCCCGACGATCGCGAGGAACTCGCCGTCGCGGATCGAGAGGTCGATGTGCTCGAGCGCATGCGTCTCGCGGCCGTCGCGGCGGTACGTCTTGCCGACGCCGGCGATGTCGACGTACGCGCGGCCCGTGGCGGCGGCCGCCGCGCCGGCGCCGGGGAGGGCGCCGGCGCATCGCCGTGCACGACGCGCAGCGTCACGGGTCCGACCGCCGGCGCGAGCGCGCACGCTCATTGCGGCACGAACTCGTTCGTGTGGAACGTCGTCCACGGCTTGTCGGTCTGCAGTTCGCGGTAGTTGCGCAGGATCGCGAGCGTCTGGTCCCAGTCCGCCTGCGCGCCCCAGCCGATGCGGCCCTTCGAGTTCTTCGAGTCGAGCAGGTCGATGTCCACCATCAGCTGGTCGAGCGTCGACTGGCGATTGAGATCGGGCTTCGCCTTCATCGCGGCGTCGACGGCGGCGCCGGGATTCTTCTTCGCCTCCTCCCACGACTTCGCCGTCGCGCGCACGAAGCGCTTCACGAGGTCCGGATTCTTCTTGAGCGTGTCGCCGGACGTCATGATCGTCATGCCCGACGATGTTCGCGCCGAAGTCGGCGTAGCGCATCGCGACCGGGTTGCCGCCCTTGTACTTGATCAGGAAGTACTGGTCGTCGGCGCCGCCCAGCAGCGCGTCGGTCTTCTTCTCGAGCACGGTCACCACCTTGGCCGCCGGGTCGACCTGGATCATGCTGATCTTGCCGCAGTCCACGCTGTTGGCCTTGCACACCGCCTGCAGCAGCTGGCCGAGCGGATCGCCGGGCGTCACCGCAACCTTCTTGCCCTCGAGGTCCTTCGGCGTCCTGATCGGCGCTTCCGCCAGCGACACCACCGAGAACCCGGTCGTGTTGAGCAGCGACATCACGCTCTTGATGTCCGCGCCCTTGGCGGCGGTCAGGATCACCGACGACGAATCGGCGAGCCCGAACGTGTCGGAGCCGGCGGCGACCACCTGCACGGTGTTCGCCGAGCCGCGGCCCTCGTTGATCGTGAGGTCGATGCCCTCGGCCGCGTAGATAGCCCTTGTCCTTGCCGTAGTAGAACGGCACGTGCAGGCCGCCCAGGTACCAGTTCAGGCGCAGCGACACCTTGTCCTGCGCCTGCGCGGCCGTACCCGAAATCATTGCGGCCGCAGCCAGTGCGGCCACCGTGGCAAATCGAGCGAGTTTCATGTACTCCTCCTGGTCGGTCCTGTCGTTGACGGCGGGGGTGCGTAAACGGAAAGTGCTAGAGCGTCGCGTCCTTGTGGGCGGCCTGCTGCGACACGTGCCACGGAATCGCGATGCGCTCGAGGATCTCCACGGCGTAGTACACGACGAGGCCGATCAGCGACAGCACGACGATCGTCGCGAACACCATCGGCGTATCGAGCTGGCCGTTGTACTGCAGCAGCAGGTAGCCCAGTCCCTTGTCGGACGCGACGAACTCGGCGACGACGGCGGCCGTCGCCGCGAGGGCCGCGCCGACCTTCAGGCCGGTGAAGATGTGCGGCAACGCCTGCGGCAGCTCGATCTTGAAGAACATCCGCGCGCGGCCCGCGCCGGTCGTGCGCGCGAAATCCCGCACGTCGCGGTCGGCGGCCTTGAACCCGGCGATGCTGGACACGACGATCGGGAAGAACGACAGCAGGAACACGAGCAGCAGCTTCGGCGTGAAGCCGAAGCCGAACCAGATGATGAACAGCGGCGCGATCGCGATCTTCGGGATGATCTGCAGGAACACGATCACCGGGTAGACCGCCTGCTCCATGAAGCGCGAGTACGCGACCGCGAGCGCCAGCGGAATGCTGACGACCACCGCGAGCGCGTAGCCCGCGAGGATCTCCTGCGTCGTCACCCACGCGCCGCCCGCGACGATGTCGTGGCGCTTCCAGAATTCGGTCCACACCTTCGACGGCGGCGGCAGCAGGTATTCCTTCACGCCGGTCACGCGCACGGCGACTTCCCACACGACGAACAGCAGCACGAAGATCGCCAGCGCGCCGCCGCGCCGGCCGAGCCACGCCGCGATGGCATGGCCGCGTCCGCTGCGTGCGCCGCTACCGCCATGGCGCGGGCGCCTCGTCGAGCGCCCACGTGCCGTAGACGGCGGGCTCGTTGAGTTCGAGGACCTCGAGGTCCGCGGACCGCGCGACCACGTTGTGCGGCACGCCGGCCGGCTGCGACAGGCCGTCGCCCGCGCGCAGCGTGACGTCGCCTGCGATGCCGCCGAAGCGGAACGTGAGCCAGCCGCGCAGCACGTACACGTAGTGCGCGGTCATGTCGTGCCAGTGCCAGCCGGTCGGCGCCTGCATCGGTTTCAGCGCGCGGATGTGCTTGATGCCGATGCGGCCGCCGGTGGCCGCCGCAAGACCGAGGTCGCGGTATTCCTGATCGTCGCGCAGGCCTTCGCGATCCCACTGCGCTTCCGCGGCGCTCAGGCGTGCGAACGACGTCAACGATTGCGCGAGTTCGCGCGGGCCCGCATAGCGGGGTGGCTCGTCACTGTGCATGGAAGCTCTCCGGCGATGCGGTTGATTGCGGGGAACCGCGTGCGCGCCGGTGCCGCTCGCGCACGGGCCACACTTCGGTGAGCCGGGTGGCCGCGGCGAGGAGCCCGTCGCGCAGCGCCAGCCGGCGCGCGGCGGTCATGCGCGACAGCGGTCCGGCGACACTGACGGTCGCGACGGCCGGCATGCCCGCGGCGGGCGACGCGCGCACGGCTGCGGCGATCGCGGCCACGCCGGGTTCGCCTTCCTCGATCGCTTCGCCGTAGCCGCGCCTGCGCGTCTCGCGCAATTGCTGGCGCACCGCGTCCTGCGTGCGCGCCGCGCGCGGGCCCAGGTCGGTGCGCGCAATGGCGCCGCTGCGCGCGACGATCGCCAACGCCGTGGCTTCGGGCAGCGTGGCGAGCCACGCCTTGCCGACGGCCGTCGCGTGCAGCACCGCGTCGCGTCCGGCATCGGCGTCGTAGCGCAGGCCCGACAGCGCGCCTTGCGCCTTCGCGATCCACGTCAGGCGCTCGCCGTCGACGACCGCGAGCCGCGCGAGTTCGCCGCTGTCGGCGGCGAGCCGGTCGAGCACCGGCTGGCAGACCTCCTCGATGCGCGTCGCCGCGAGATGGCGAAAGCCGAGCGATGCGAGCTTCAGCGTGAGCGCGTACTGCTGCGTGAGCGTCGTTCTGGGCGACGAAGCCGCGGTCGGCCAGGCCCGCGAGCAGGCGATGGATGACGCTCTTCGGCAATGCGAGGCGCGTCGCGACCGCGGACAGCGCGAGGCCATCGGGGGCGTCGGACAGGAGTTCGAGCACGTCGAGCGTGCGTTGCGCGGGCGGGTACACGGGGCAGGAGATGGGGTCCAACATGGAACGCCGTTCCGACAATATCGGCGGACGATGCGCGGGGTCAATCTGCGGTGCACAACGGCGGGCAACGCGGGCAACGCGGGCATCGCCAAGCCGCAGCCACTCGCACGCCACTCGTTTCTTCCTGGCCTTTTCGGACGGCCGTCGCCTTAGCCGCCCCAAGGCGGCCGCCTGACTTCGCCGTTGAAGTTCCGGCCGCAAAAGGCGCAACGCCAGCTTCCCGTCATCCACGGGCAGTACGGACGCCTTTTGCGGACGTTCGCTAGTACTCGACCGGAATGGGATCGAGCGAGCGCCACAGGTACCACGTCGCGACGCTGCGGTACGGCGCCCAGCGCACGCCGAAGTCCCGCAGTGCCGCAGGTGTCATCCGCGTCGCCCTCGTGGTAGTGGACGGCCACGGCTTTCTGCAGACCGATGTCGTCGACGGGAAAGACGTCGGGGCGCAGCTCATGGAAGATCAGGAACATCTCCGCGGTCCAGCGGCCGATGCCGTGGACGCCGGACAGCCGCTCGATCAGCGCCTCGTCGTCGAGCGCCGGCCACTCGCGCGGGTCGAGCGCGCCGGAGACGAAGTGTTTCGCGAGGTCGCGCACGTAGAGCGCCTTGCGTTCGGACAGGCCCACGCGGCGCAGCGTCGGCATCCGCGTCCGCGCCACGCGCGCGGGGTCGAGCGCGACGGGCTGCCCGCCGCCGCCGGTCGCCACCACCAGCCGGTCCCAGATCGACTGCGCCGCCTTCACGGAGATCTGCTGACCGACGATCGCGCGCGCGAGCGTGGTGAACGGATCGCCGCGGCGCGCCAGGTGCACGTCGGGATAGCCGGCGATCAGCCTGCCGAGCACGGCATCGCCGTCCGCCAGCGCCGTGACGGCGCGGTCCCAGAAGAGGGGCTTCACCGGCGCGGTCAGGCCGGCGCACGCAGGCGTGCGCGGCGCTGCCACGCCCACACGGCGTGGCAGCGCCAGGCGAGGCGCACCGCCACCCATCCCAGCGCGGCGAGTACGACGGCGAGCAGCGGCAACCCGAGCGCCAGCGGCTTGCCGAGCTGCGTCATCCACTGCAACAGCGCCGGCACCCACTCGGCCACACCCGCCCCGGGCGGCAGAGACCACGCGACGCCTGGGGTCGCGCCCGGAAGGAACAGCCGGCCCAGTTCGTACGCAACCGCGTAGAGCGGGACGATGGTCAGCGGATTCGTATAGAACGTCGTGACGACGGCGATCGGGAAGTTGCCGCGGATCACGAGGCAGGCGCCGATCGCCGCCAGCGCCTGCAGGGGCCCCGGGATCAGGCCGCAGAAGAGTCCGATGGCAACGGCGCGGGCGGCGGAGCGCCGGTTGACATGCCACAGATCGGGGTCGGCCAGCGCCGGAATGTACTTCTGCACCCACGGGTTCGACGTGATGCGGTCGATCGCGGGCTGCAGTCGGTCGGTCAGGCGGGCGAAGTGGCGGCGCAGCATCGGGACGCTCGAAAATGTTACATTAGCAGGATTTGATTTTCGGGCGGTCGGATGGTTTCAAGGCGGGGATCGGAAGGGGATCGGAAGGGGAGAAACGGGGGGTGAACGGTCGAATTCCGTGCACCAGCGACTCCCGGCCCGGCATCCGGATCGACGCCGAACGAGCCCCGCGCGGGTCGCGCGCGACCGCGTGGCGGGCGGCCGCCGGGTTCGCCATCGCGTGCGTCCTGGCCGGCGCGTCCCTGTCGTCCAGCGGCCCTGTCCGGGCGGCGGACGCCCTCAAGACGATTCGCATCGCGTTCGACACGGCCGAGTCGGGGTTCGATCCGGTCCGCGTGGTCGACAACAATTCGGCGACGGTGCTGGAAGCCGTCTTCGATCGCCTGCTGACCTACGACTACCTGGCCCGTCCCGCCCGGCTGGTGCCGATGGCCGCCGAAGCGCTGCCCGAGGTCTCCGACAATGGCCGGACCTACACGTTCCGGCTGCGGCGCGGCCTCCACTTCACACCCGATCCGGCCTTCCGCGGCGTCGCGCGCGAGGTGACCGCGCAGGACTACGTGTACTCGTTCATGCGGTTCTTCGACCCGGCCAACCGCGCGCCGTATGCGTTCATGCTCGAAGGCAGGATCCGCGGCCTCGATGCGCTGGGCGCGGCCGCGAAGAAGACCGGCAAGTTCGACTACGACGCGAAGTTGCCCGACCTCGAGGCCGTCGACCGATACACGCTGCGCGTGCGGCTTGCCCGTACGGACTACAACTTTCCGTACGTGGTCGCGCATACGTCGTTCGGCGCGGTCGCGCGCGAAGTCGTCGAAGCCTACGGCAGCGAGATCGCCGCGCATCCGGTGGGCTCGGGCCCGTACATGCTCGCCGAGTGGACGCGCGCGTCGAAGATCGTTCTCGTGGCCAATCCCGGTTTTCGCAAGTCGGTCTGGGACTTCAAGCCCGCCGCGAACGACGCGTGGGACACGGCGGTCGCCGCCGCGATGACGGGCAAGACCATTCCGCAGATCGGCCGCGTCGAGATCTACCCGATGGAGGAGCCGCAGTCGCGCTGGCTTGCGTTCAACCAGAAGCAGCTCGACATGCTGAACCTGCCGTCGACGTTCCGGACGCAGGTGTTCGACGCCGCGGGTGCGCTGAAGCCCGCGTGGGTCGACGAGCGCCTCGGCGTCTACACGGCGGTCGATCCCGAGGTGATCTACGCGTTCTTCAACTTCCGCGATCCCGTCGTCGGCGGCTTCTCGCCGCAGAAGGTCGCGCTGCGGCGCGCGATCATCCTCGCCTACAAGGTCGACGAGGACATCAACGTGATCCGCCGCGCGATGGCCGTGCGGGCCGAGATGCCCATTCCGCCGGGTGTGGTCGGCCACGACCCGAAATATCGAACGCTCAACCAGCACGACCCGGACCTCGCGAACCGCCTGCTCGACCGCTTCGGCTACAAGCGCGGCGCCGACGGCTACCGGAACCTGCCGGACGGGAAGCCGCTGACGATCCGCTACGCGTCGTCGGGCAGCGTCGTCGACCGCGAGCACAACGAGCTGTGGCGGAAGTCGCTCGACGTCATCGGCGTGCGCATCGAATTCGACACCGCGCCGTTCGTCGAGAACCAGAAGGCGGCCCGCGCGTGCAAGCTCATGATGTGGGAGTCGTCGTGGGGCGCCGACTACCCCGACGGCGACAACTTCATGCAGCTCCTGTACGGGCCGAACAGCAACCAGAGCAACAACGGCTGCTACGAGTCGAAGGCGTTCGACGCGTTCTACGAGAAGTCGCGCGAGATGCCCGACTCGCCGGAGCGCAACCGCCTGTTCCTCGAGATGTCGCGGCAGATGGAAGTCGACGGTGCGTGGAGCCTGCACCTGTCGCGCGAGCGCAAGCAGCTGCTGCGGCCGTGGGCGAAGGGCTTCAAGAAGCACCCGATCCTGCAGGCGGAGTGGATCTACATGGATATCGAGCCGTGATGGACGACGATTGCAACGCAGGACGCGCGCGCCGCGCGCTGGCCGCGCTGGCGCTGTGCGCTTGGCTGGGCAGCGCGCCGGCACTCGCGGCGGATCCGAACAAGGTGTTCCGCGACGTGTTCCCGGTGGCGGAGACGGGCTTCGACCCGGTCGCGTTGTCCGACCTCTACTCGGCCGGCATCGTGCGCGCGATCTTCGAGGCGCTCTACACGTACGACTATCTCGCGCGCCCCGCGAAGCTCATGCCGCAGCTCGCCGACGGCATGCCGACGATCACCGACGACGGCAGGACCTACGTGGTGAAGCTGACCAAGGGCGTGCTGTTCGCGCCGGACCCCGCGTTCGCCGGCAAGAAGCGCGAGCTGACCGCCGACGACGTCGTCTACTCGTACAAGCGCGTCGCCGATCCGAAGACGCGCTCGCCCGTACGGCTTCCTGATCGAGGGCAAGTTCGTCGGGCTCGACGACGAGATCGCGGCCGCCAAGAAATCCGGCAAGTTCAACTACGACAAGAAGATCCCGGGGCTCGAGGCCGTCGACCGCTACACGCTGCGCTTCCGCCTCAACAACACCGACTACAACCTGCCCTACGTGCTCGCGCACGAGGTGCTGTCCGTCGTCGCGCGCGAGGTCGTCGAGAAGTACGCCGAATCCGACGGTCGCGTGCAGAGCAATCCGGTCGGCACCGGGCCGTACAAGCTCGGCCAGTGGGTCCGCAGCTCCAAGATCGTGCTGGACGCCAACCCGGGGTACCGGGGGTTCGTCTGGGACTTCCAGCCGGGGCAACCCGGGGACGACAAGCTCATCGCGCAGATGAAGGGCAAGAAGATGCCCCAGGATCGGGCGCGTCGAAGTCAGCATCATGGAAGAGGACCAGGCGCGCTGGCTCGCCTTCCAGGGCGGCGAGCTCGACACGATGAACATGGAAGGGCCGCTCGCCCCCAACGCCGTCAGCGCCGACGGCAAGCTCGCGCCGGCCCTCGCGGCCAAGGGCGTCCGGCTCGACCGGTACGTGGACCCCGAGATCCAGTACATCTACTGGAACATGACCGACCCCCGGATCGGGGGCCTGGGCCAGGCCCAGGTGGCGCTGCGCCGCGCGCTGGCCATGTCCTACAACGTGGAAGAGGAGATCCGGGTGATCCGGAACGGGCAGGCCGTGGAGGCCTTTTATCCGATTCCGCCGGGTGTCGTGGGCCATGTCCCCAACTGGAAGAGCACAATCAAGTATGATCCGGCCGCCGCCAACGCTTTGCTGGACCGGTTCGGGTACAAGCGGGGGGCCGACGGCTGGCGCACCTGGCCCGACGGCACGCCGATGACGGTCATCTACGCGTCGCGCCCGGATTCGCTGCACCGGCAGCAAGAGGAACTGGTCAAGAAGTCGTACGACGCGATCGGCGTGAAGATGCAGGGTCAGAAGGACAAATTCCCCGAGCTCATCAAGCTCGAGAAGCAGTGCAAGCTCGCCAGTCGCACGGCCGCCTGGATCGCCGACTATCCCGACGGCGACAACTTCATGCAGCTGTTCTACGGCCCGAATTCGTTCCAGAGCAACAACGCGTGCGCGAAGATCCCGGAGTACGACGCGCTGTACGCGAAGACGATCAAGATGCCCGCCGGCCCGGAGCGCGACCGGCTGTACCAGGAGATGACGCGGATACTGGAGGGCTATGCGCCGCACCGGCTCACGTCCAGCCGTTACCGCAACCAGCTGATCCAGCCGCGCGTAGAGGGCTACCGCCGGCACCCGATCCTGTCGTCGACGTGGCAGTACATCGACGTACCGGCCGGCGGCAAGTGAACACAGGAGGAGAGACGCGGCACCCGGCGACCCCGGTCTGACCAGCGTCCAGGAGAGCAGCAAGCCGCGCCGCGGCCGGTCACCTACCAGGACCGGCCGCGGACGCCGCGGTGATTGCGTTGGGGGTTATGGCGCCGTATCGTGCGTCGAGCGCGCTGTGCCAGATGCGCGCGCGATCCGCGCGACGGCACGTGGGGAGTGTGACGATGTGGGCTTATGTATTCCGCAGGCTCTGGCAGATGCTGCCGACGATGGTCGGCGTGGTGCTGCTGGTGTTCATCCTGTTCAACCTGTTCGGCGGCGACCCGGCGTACGTGCTGGCCGGCAAGATCTCCAATCCCGAGCAGATCGACAACATCCGCCGGCAGCTGGGCGTCGACCAGCCGTACTACATCCAGCTCGGCATCTTCTTCAAGCAGATCCTGACCGGCGATTTCGGCGCGTCGTGGAGCACCAACGAGCAGGTGTCGCACATCCTCGCGACGCGGCTCGGGCCCTCGATGACGGTGCTGGTGCCGCTGCTCGTGCTCGAGACCATCGTCGCGATCGCGCTGGCCCTTGCCGTCGCGTACGTGCGCGGCTCGCTGACCGACCGCATGGTGATGATCATCTGCACGATCGGCCTGTCGATCTCGATCCTCGTCTACATCATCGTGTTCCAGTACGTGTTCGCGTACAAGCTGGGCTGGTTCCCGGTGCAGGGCTGGGGCAACGACTTCACCGAGAACCTCTTCAAGTACGCGCTGCTGCCGATCCTGATCGGCCTCACCGTCAGCATCGCGCCCAACCTGCGGCTGTACCGCACGTTCGTGCTCGACGAGATCAACCAGGACTACGTGCGCACCGCGCGCGCGAAGGGCCTGTCCGAGAACCGCATCATGTGGGTGCACGTGCTGCGCAACGCGTCGATCCCGATCATCACGCACGTGATGGCGGCGCTGCCGGGCCTGCTGATCGGCGCGTTCCTGCTCGAGCGGTTCTTCTCGATCCCCGGCATCGGCCGCGAGGTGATCCTCGCGGTCGAGCGGTCGGACTTCCCGGTGATCAAGGCGCTCACCGTGTACGTCGCGATCGCCACGATGATCGTCAACCTCGCCGCCGACCTGATGTACAAGGCGGTCGATCCGCGGGTGCAGCTCAAATGAGGGCGGCGACGGCAAGGATGCCGCAAGCGGGGGCGGGGCGATGAGCGACACCGCATTGAAACCCGCGATCGCCGTGCGCCGCGAGATTCCGCACACCGTTTCGCCCGGACTGTGGACGCTCGCGTGGCGGCGCCTGAAGACCGACAGCGTCGCGATGGTCTCGCTCGCGATCGTCGTCGCGTTCATCGCGCTGATGCTGCTGTCCGCGCTGGGGGTGGTCGCGTCCGACTGGGCGCGCGAGGTCGGCGTCAACTATGCGCCGCCGTCGTTCGTCGGCGCCGACGAAGCGCCGCCCGCCGCCGCGCCGGGGACCGGGGACTCCGTCGACACGCCCGCCGTCCCGTCGGGACCGACCCCGGGCACGAGTTTCAACTCGACGGTCGTGGACCCGATCGGCAAGGAACTGGCCGAGTTGAAGAGGGGCGCGCAACCCGCGCCGGAGGTGGCACCTGAGGCCGCACCGGCCGCGGGCGGTTTCGTCGACCCGCTGGCCGACGTGATGAAGGAAATAGAGGGCAAGCAGGCGCCCGCGGCGAAAGCGGCGACGACCGATCCCGCGGCGCCCGCTGCGCCCCCGGCGTCCGGCGGCTTCGTCGATCCGCTCGGCGACGTGATGAAGGAAATCGAGGCCGGCAAGTCCGGCGCCGGGTTGGCGACGGCGCCCGCGGCGGGCGGCAAGTCGGTCGATCCGCTCGCCGACGTGATGAAGGACATCGAGGCCGGCAAGCGCGCGCCCGCGGGCGGCCCGATGCAGGCGACGACGACGGCGGAACGCCGCGCGACGCTGCCGTTCGGCGCCGACAAGTGGGGCCGCGACGTGATCGCGAAGACCATCAAGGGCTCCGAGACGTCGATCTTCGTCGGCCTCGCGGCCGCGCTGGTGGCAACGCTCATCGGCACCGTGCTGGGCGCGTTCGCCGGCTACTACGGCGGCTGGGTCGACGACGCGCTCAACTGGTTCTACAGCGTCTTCAGCTCCATCCCGTACCTGCTGCTGATCCTCGCCGTCGCCGCCGTGCTGCAGCACAAGGGCACGATGACGATCGTGTTCATCCTGGGGCTCACGGGCTGGACCGGCGTGTTCCGCCTGATCCGCGCCGAGTACCTGAAGCACAAGGGTCGCGAGTACGTGCAGGCGGCCGACGCGATCGGCGCGTCGCATGCGCGCCGGATGTTCCGCCACATCTTCCCCAACATCTCGCACGTCGTGCTCGTGCAGATGTCGATCCTCGTCGTCGCGTTCATCAAGTCGGAAGTGATCCTGTCGTTCCTCGGCTTCGGCGTGCCGGTCGACGTCGTGTCGTGGGGCTCGATGCTCAACGAGGCGCAGAACGAGCTGCTGCTCGGCAAGTGGTGGCAGCTGGCCGCGGCGGGCGGCACGATGGCGGTGCTGGTGACGGCGTTCTCGCTGTTCACCGATGCGCTGCGTGACGCGCTCGATCCTGAAGCTCAAGGGCAAGGCGGGGCACTAGATGAAACGACCCCCACGCTCGCTGCGCTCGCTGCCCCCAAAGGGGACAGGTCAGTCGCTCGGGACGGCCCTTCGCGACTGGCAACGACCCCCACGCTCGCTGCGCTCGCTGCCCCCAAAGGGGACAGGTCAGTCGCTCGGGACGGCCCTTCGCGACTGGCAACGACCCCCACGCTCGCTGCGCTCGCTGCCCCCAAAGGGGACAGGCCAGTCGCTCGGGACGGCCCTTCGCGACTGACATGGACAACACGCAAAACCCAATGAGCACGCCAAGCCTGCTCGACCCGCTGGTCCGCGTCCGCGACCTGTCGATCGCGTTCCGCCTGGACAAGCACTCGACGTTCGAGGCCGTCAAGGGCATCTCGTTCGACATCCCGCGCAACACGACCGTCGCGCTGGTCGGCGAATCCGGGTCGGGCAAGTCCGTCACGTCGCTCGCGATCCTCGGCCTGCTGCCGCCGGAGAACTCGCTCGTCGACGCGAAGAGCCGGATCCTCTACGACGGGCGCAACCTCGCCGCGCTGTCGGGAAGCGAGATGCGCAGTGTCCGCGGCGCCGACATCTCGATGATCTTCCAGGAGCCGATGACGTCGCTGAACCCCGTGTTCACCGTCGGCTTCCAGATCGAGGAGACGCTCCGGCTGCACATGGGACTCACGGGCGCGCAGGCGCACAAGCGCGCCGTGGACCTGCTCGCCGAAGTGGGCATCCCGGAACCCGAGCGGCGCATCTCGATGTTCCCGTCGCAGATGTCGGGCGGCCAGCAGCAGCGCGTGATGATCGCGATGGCGATCGCCTGCGAGCCCAAGCTGCTGATCGCCGACGAGCCGACCACCGCGCTCGACGTGACGATCCAGAAGCAGATCCTCGAGCTCATCCACCAGCTGCAGAAGCGGCGGCAGATGTCGGTGCTGTTCATCACGCACGACCTCGCCGTCGTCGGCGAGATCGCCGATCACGTCATCGTGATGCGCAACGGCGAGATCCGCGAGCAGGGGCCGGCGCGCCAGGTGTTCGAGGCGCCGCGCGACGCGTACACGATGGCGCTGCTGAAGTGCCGGCCCTCGCTCGACCGGCGGCCGGCGCGCCTGCCGGTCATCGACGACTTCATGAGCGGATCGGGCATCGACCCCGACTCGATCCTCGAGCGTCCGCGCGGCGTCACCGCCGACGATCCGGTGGTGCTCGAGGTGCGCAACCTCGGCAAGAGCTTCTTCTCCCGCGAGGGCCTCTTCGGCCGGCGCGAGTTCAAGGCCGTGCAGAACGTGTCGTTCGACCTGCGCCGCGGCAAGACGCTCGGGCCTCGTCGGCGAGTCCGGCTCGGGCAAGACGACGGTCGGCCTCACGCTGATGCGCCTCCATGCGGCGACGACGGGCGAAGCGAGGTTCGAAGGCCGCGACATCCTCGGCATGTCGCCGCGCGAATTCATGCAGTACAAGCGGCGCATCCAGATCATCTTCCAGAACCCGTACGCGTCGCTCAACCCGCGCTTCATCGTCGGCCAGATCCTGACCGAGCCGATGGAGATCCACGGGATCGGCGCGTCCGCGCAGGAGCGCACCGACCTGGCGTTCGAGCTGCTCGCGCGCGTGGGGCTGCCGGAAGTGTCGTTCTACAAGTACCCGCACGAATTCTCGGGTGGACAGCGGCAGCGCATCGCGATCGCGCGCTGCCTCACGTTGAAGCCCGACATCCTGATCTGCGACGAATCGGTTTCCGCGCTCGACGTATCCGTGCAGGCGCAGGTGCTGAACCTGCTGCAGGACCTGCAGGCGGAGTTCGGCCTGTCGTACATCTTCATCTCGCACGACCTCGCGGTGGTCAAGTACATCTCCGACCAGGTGATGGTGATGAACCAGGGCGAGATCGTCGAGATCGCGAACTCCGACGAGATCTACCGGAACCCGCGGGAGTCGTACACGCAGCGCCTGCTCGCGTCGATTCCGCGCGGCTGGCAGGGCGAGCACGCGCGCACGGTGGGGTAGGCCCCGAGGGGCCGCAAGAGGCCGCAACGATCGCCCGGACCGCGCCACACGCGGCTCGCGACGGCGCCCCTCACCCCAGCCGTCTCCCCGCACGCGGGGAGAGGGAGCAGTGCGATTCCGCGCCGGTGGGGGGACCCCCGCGCCGTTGCCGGTGGCGGCGACGCTGACGTCGTCCGTCGGACTCCCTCTCCCCGCGTGCGGGGAGAGGGCCGGGGTGAGGGGTGCCGCGAATGCTGCTACAGCGTGAACGTCATCTCCGAGATCAGCGCCCCCGGCAGCCGCACGCTCGCCAACTGCCGCGACCGGTAGGTACCGGCGTCGAGGATGAAGTCCGTTTCGTGCGTCAGGTCCAGGAGGTTGCTGCCCAGCAGCCGGAACACCGTGTCGTCGAAGCGCAGCACGTCGACCGGCGCGACGATCCTGCCGTTCTCCACCCAGAACGTCGCGAAGCGCGTCATGCCCGTGATCCGGGCCGCCGGGCGGTCCGAGTAGTTGAGGTAGTGCAGGTTGCCGATCGCAAGCCCGGTGTCGAGCGCGGCGAGCGCGTCCGACGTGGCGAGCGCGCCTCCGGTCATCGCGAGGGACTCGGGCATCTCCGCGCTGTTCGCGCCGTTGGCCGCGAGGCCGAATTCGCGCGCCGTGCGCGGGGACACGAGCTCGCCGACGAGCGCACCGCCCGCGACCAGCGGGACTCGGGGCGGACGCGCGAAGCCCTGGTCCTGGAACGCGGGCGCGACGCCCGCGTCGGTGTCCTCCGTCAGGTTCACCCGCGGGTCGAGCGTCTCGCCCTCCCGCATCCGCGCGAGCGGCGACTGCTTCGTCGCCAGTGCGCGGCCCGAGAAGCCGCCCCAGCACAGCAACGCGGCGATCTCTTCCATCGCCGACGGCGCGAGGTAGGCGCGATACTTCCCGGGGGCCAGCGCGCGCGGAGGCTGCGCGATCAGCGCGAGGCGCTCGCGTGCCGTGTCCATCTTGTCCGCGAAGGCGACGCGATCCCACTGCGCACCGGCATGGCCGCTCTTCACCGCCTTGTCCGCGCGGTGATAGAGGCTCCATTGCAGGTTGAACGCCGTCGCCTCGTGCCAGTTGCGCTGACCCTCGGAGTTGGCGAATCCGCGCCACATGGGGCCGCCCGCGTAGATGCCGACGAGGTCGAGACCGGCCGCGGCCGTCAGCACCTCGTCGATCACGCGCTCCGCGGGCGGCAGCGGCGTCGATTTGACCGATCGCGTCGACTGGACGTCGGGCGGCAGCAGCAGCAGCGGATCGTCGGCGAGCTCGGGCAGCACCGCGCGCAGGCCCGTCACCGCGTCGCGCACGGCGGGTCCATCGGTCGCGAGGTCGCCGGTGAGGGAGAGCGTGTGCTGCGCGTGCCGCGCACCGGCGATGAGGCGCACGGTCAGGTAGCGCTGCGAGACGCTGCCCGGCTGGCGCACCTTGCCGCGGTTCATCCGGACGAAGTCGGTGTCCTCGGCGTCGAACGACGCGGTGTAGCGTTCGCCGCCTGCGAGCGCGCCGCCGATCGCCTGCGCGAGCGTCTCGAAGTAGGGTTCCATCGCGATGGCCATCGGTTCAGCCCTCGCCGCCGAAGACGTCGACGTCCGCGAACACGCAGGCGGGCGAGGCGTGGCCGACGCGGATCACCTGCGACGGCTCGCCCTTGCCGCAGTACGGCGTGCCCAGCACCTGCAGCGTGTCCGCGTTGCCGACGCGCGCGAGGCTGCGCCAGAAGTTCGCGGAGATGCCGCGGTAGTTGGGGTTCTTCACCACGTGCGTGATCCTGCCGTGCTCGATCATGCGGCCGCGCTCGCAGCCGAACTGGAACTTGTTGCGCGAGTCGTCGATCGACCACGAGCAGTTGGTCTCCAGCAGCACGCCGTGCTCGATGCCCGCGACCATGTCGTCGAACGACGCGTCGCCGGGCTCGAGGTTCAGGTTGGCCATCCGGTCGATCGGCGGACGGTTCCAGTTGTCCGCGCGCGCGTTGGCGACCCCGGGCAACCCGGCGCGCGCCTGCGAAATGGCGCCGCCCAGCGGCCGCTCGAGAATGCCGTTGCGGATCAGGTGCACGCGCTCCGCGGGCGTGCCGTCGTCGTCGTACGCGTAGCTCGCGAGTTCCTCGGGGCGCGTCGGATCGAACGTGACGTTGAGCAGCTCCGAGCCGTAGCGATACGTGCCGAACATGTCGGGCGTCACGAAGCTCGTGCCGGCGAAGTTGCGCTCGTCGCCCAGGATGCGGTCGAGTTCCAGCGGATGGCCGATCGACTCGTGGATCTGCAGGATCATCTGGTCGGGCGCCAGCAGCACGTCCATCTTCCCGCGTGGGGCAGTTGGGCGCGCGGAGCAGTTCGAGCGCTTCCTCCGCGACGCGCCGGCCCGCGGCCACGAAGCCGAAGCGCGCGAGCACCTCGACGCCGCCCTGCTGGCAGATGCCGCGATAGCCGTTGAGCGTGCGCGACTGCGTGACGCCCGCGTCGTGCGCGGTGACCGAGAGGCCGGGCATCAGGAAACGGTAGCGCTGGACGACGTCGCCGCCTTCGCTCGTCACGAGGCGGTGCGTGGCCGTCAACACCTCGACGCCCGCCTCCCAGTCCACGATCCGCGGGTCGCACCCGGCGGAACGCGACTCCTCGTGCAGCAGTTCGTACCACTCCGCGCGCGATGGCGACGCGTCGGCGAACGACGGCGACGCGTACTCGCCGCGCGGCGAAGGGCGCGGCAGCGCGCGCGAGTCGACGAGGCCCAGGCGGGCCGTCGCGCGCGCCCAGCCGGCGGCGCGCTCGAGCGCGGCGGCGAGTCCGGCCGGCGACGTGTCGCCGGTGGCGGCGTAACCGTAGCCGCCGTCCGCGTAGACGGTGGCCATGACGCCACGGTCGGTCGCGGCGCCGTACGGCATCGGCGACGTTCTTGCGCACCGCGAAGCTTTCGCTGCGCTCCTCGACGAAGCGCAGCGACCAGAAGTCGGCGCGGACGTCGAATGAAGGAAGGGGGCCGTCGAAGGGCATCAGGGATCCGGGTCTGGGTGCAGGAATCAGAGGGGCCCGCAGGGCCGGGCCCGGGGGCGTTCCACGCCGCGGCGCGGCAAGAATTATCCCTCGAACCGAGGGTGCGCCGACACCAACGCGCTTACCGCAACGGGTGACAGCCTTCGCAGAACTCCGGTCGTCCCCGAGAAGGCGGGGACCCGGCGTCGTTTGAGGCAAGTCGCTGGGTCCCCGCCTTCGCGGGGACGACGGTGTGTTGCGATTGCACTTCGGTAACTCCACCCAAGTGCAGTGAGGCTGCCGGTCGCAGCGCGTCAGGCCGGATCGCGTCGTCCGAACTCTTCCAGGGCCTTCCCGGTCACCCGGGCGATCCGCCAATCGGGCAGCAGCGTGGCCCCCATCCCCTGGTAGAAACGGATGGCGGATTCATTCCAGTCGAGCACCGCCCACTCGAAACGGCCACAGCCGCGGTCGCGTGCCAGCGCGGCGAGTTCGGTCAGCAACCGCCGGCCGACGCCGCGCCCGCGGTGTTCCGGGAACACGAAAAGGTCCTCGAGCCAAAGGCCCGGCCGACCCAGAAAGGTCGAGAAAGTATGGAAAAACAGTGCGAAACCGTACGCATTCGCCGTATTCCCGTCTTCGCGCGCTATCAACGCCTCGACGACCGGATGGGGCCCGAACAGCGCCGCGCCGAGCCGCGCCTCGTCGGCGACGACGAGGTGCGACAGCTTTTCGTAGTCGGCCAGCGCCCGCACCATCCGCATGAGGTCCGGCACGTCGGCGGGGATCGCCGGCCGGACCGAAAAGGTCGACGTCGTCATCCGATCCGCCGACCGAGGATCGCGAGGTCGCGCTCGACGCCGTCCAGTTCCGCCACCCGCGGCAGCAGGCCCCACGCGACGAAGCCGGCGCGCTCGAACAGCGCGATCGACGGGGCGTTGTGCCCGAAGACGAAGGCGAGCAGCGTCCGCACGCCGAGCGCCGGCGCCGCGGCGAGCGCATGGTCGAGCAGCCGCCGGGCGACGCCGCGGCGCTGCGCGTCCGGCGCCACGTAAACGCCTACTTCCACCGTGGCGCGGTAGGCCGGACGGCCGTAGAACGAGCGCAGGCTCAGCCAGCCGTCGACCGGGTGGGTTGCACCGGCGGTCGATACCCATAATGGCCGTGTGGCGGGGTCGAATTCGCGAAACCAGGGCTCGCGCTGCGCAATCGTGACCGGAGCGGTGTCCGCGGTGGCCATTCGCCCCGGGATCGACGCATTGTAGATGTCCACAATCGTCGGTAAATCAGTGGGTTGGGCGACTCGTATCGGCATCTATGGCGGAATTGCAACAAAACGCATGCGCGCATTGTAACAATCGCAATGTTTGATTGCGGCCAAAAAGACCGCTGTTGTAACGTTGCACGGTGTGCCGGAGAGCGGACAGGTTGTCCGTTCGGGGGGCATCAATCATTTCTGGGGGCTTTTCCTATGAACTTTCAGCGGAAGAAAGTCGCGATCGCGCTCGGCATCGGCGGATTCGCGCTGGTCGCTGGCGGCACCGCGGTTGCGCAGGACATCCGGGTCAATGTGACGGGCACCAACATCAAGCGCGTCGATTCCGAGACGGCCGCGCCGATCGAAACGATCACGCGCGAAGACATCCAGGCGTCCGGCCTGCAGACGATCGAGCAGGTCATCCGCCGATCACCGCGAACAACAACGGCTCGATCTCCGGGTCCTTCACGAACGGCTTCTCCGCCTCCGGTACCGCCGTTTCGCTGCGCGGCCTGGGCCCGAACAACACCCTCGTGCTCGTCAACGGTCGCCGCCTCGCGAACTTCGGCCTGGCCGACGACGGCCACGCGTCGTACCCCGACCTGGGCCAGCTGCCGTTCGACGCCGTCGAGCGCATCGAAGTCCTGAAGGACGGTGCGTCCGCGATCTACGGTTCGGACGCCGTCGCGGGCGTGGTCAACGTGATCCTGCGCCAGCAGTTCACCGGCTTCACCGCCACCGCGACCGGCGGCACGACCACCGGCGGCGAGGGCAACCAGTTCAAGGTGGCGGCCACCGGCGGCATCGGCGACCTCACGAAGGACAAGTACAACGTCTTCCTGTCGCTCGACTACCAGAAGCAGGACGCGATCGCCAGCAACGTCGGTCGCGACTACATCGGCAGCAACGACCTGCGCTTCATGGGTCTCGAGGACCAGCGTTTCGGCAACACGCATTTCGGCACGTCCAGCCAGCTGGGCAACGTGCGGCCGGTGAACCCGGTGACGGGCGGCTCGCCCGGCGCATTCCAGTCGCTGCCGGGCGCCTGCGCGCCGGCCAACCAGAGCGAGGGCTTCTGCCAGTGGGAGCAGAAGGACTGGACCGACCTGTCGCCCGAAGTCGAGCGGTTCAATGTGTACGGGCGCGGCGCGTACAACTTCACCGACACGATGCAGGCGTACACCGAACTGTCGTACTTCAAGGTCACGACCGACACCCGCGGCACGCCGACGGGAACGCGCGCGAACTGGTACGACCCGTCCGTTCCGCAGGTCGCCTCCTCGGTCAACATCTTCCTGCCGGTGGGCCACCCGGACAACCCGTTCAACGCCAACAACCAGGGCGCGCGGCTGTACTACAACGACGCCGCGCTGGGCGGCCGCGACGCGCACTACGAGACCGACACGCAGCGTTACCTGTTCGGCTTGAAGGGCACGAACTACGGCTGGGACTGGGACATGGCCGGCCTGTACATCCGCAGCGACACCGACGTCAACCGGATGAACTTCTACAGCTACGACCAGCTGAAGCAGGGTCTGGCCGGCACGGGCCCGTACGGCTACTACCGGATCGGCGCGAACGCCAACCTGAACAACCCGGCGATCTACGACTGGATCGCGCCGGACCGCGCGTGGAGCATCAAGTCGGAGAACACGATCTTCGACGCGAAGGCTTCGCGCGACATCTACAAGCTGGACGGCGGGCAACTCGCGCTGGCGGTCGGTTACCAGTACATGAAGGAAGAGTTGAGCAACCCGGGCACGCCGGGCACCGACACGGGCAACGTCGTGGGTCTCGGCACCTCGGCCGCGTTCGGCTCGCGTAACGTGAACGCGGTGTTCGCCGAACTGTATGCGCCGGTGCTGAAGAACCTCGAACTGACCGCCGCGATCCGCTACGACGATTACTCGGACGTCGGCGGCACGTGGAACCCGAAGATCGGCGCGAAGTGGACGGTGGTCCCGTCGCTGGTGCTGCGCGGCACGTGGGCCACGGCGTTCCGTGCGCCTGGCCTGTACGAAACCAGTACGGCGAACGCGTCGGCGGGCTTCACCGTCGTCAACGACCCGATCCGCTGCCCGGTCACGGGCCTGCCGGCCGACTGCTCGGGCCAGGTGCTCTCCATCAACACCGGCAACCCGTTCATCAAGCCGGAAACGTCGGACACGTGGACGGTCGGCGTGATCTGGGAACCGGTTCCGGGCCTGTCGGGCACCCTCGACTACTGGAGCATCGAGACCAACGATCAGATCACGATCGGCAGCGCGCAGGGTGTGGCGAACAACCCGGGCAACTTCCCGGCCGCCACGCTGGTCCGCGACGCCAACAATCTGCCCGGCGTCCCGAACTCCGGCACGATCCTGTACGTTTCGACGCCGTACCAGAACGCGAACACGGTCAAGACCGACGGTATCGACCTCGACGTCGTCTGGAAGTGGAACCTCAAGGAGTACGGCAACCTCACCACCGAGCTCCAGTGGACGCACGTGTTCAACTACAGCCAGACGCTGGGCGGCATCGAGTACAAGTACGCCGGCACGTAGCGGCAACTACGACGTGTCGTCGGGCTCGGGTACGCCGGAAGACCGTGTGAACCTGATCATCGGCTGGGCGCGCGGTCCGTGGAACGTCACGGGCACGGTCCGGTACGTGAGCGGCTACGACGAGCTGCCGTGGTCGAACGAGGGCGCGCAGATGCCGGGCGATTGCCTCTCCGTTCAGCTGCTCAACCCGGAATCGTGCAGCGTCGCGTCGTTCACCACGCTCGATCTGTCGGCGTCGTACAAGGGCTTCAAGAACTGGGAAGTCTTCGGTTCCGTCATCAACGTGTTCAACCGCATCGCGCCGTTCGCGTCGGCGGCTGCGTACGGCTACGTCAACTACAACTACAACTACGCGCAGTCCGGCGCCACGGGTACGCAGTTCAACCTCGGCGTCCGCTACACGTTCCAGTAACAGGCAAACGCGGCATGCAGCGAAAATCCGGCGGGGCAACCCGCCGGATTTTTTCGTGGCAGCTGTTGCCAAGGGTCGCCGGGCCGGACCCGAATCCCGCCTGCCGCCGCGAGTCATTCGCGGATACCTTCGCAGCAGGGATTCGCATCCGACCCGATACGTCGCCGGTCCACCGTCGTGGACCTTTCCACTCTCGACGCACTTTGCAGGATTTCCCGATGAAACGATCCATGACGACGCTTCCGTTCGCCGTTCTTCTGGCGACGGCTCCGGTACTCGCGCAGGACATCAAGGTCAACGTGACGGGCACCAACATCAAGCGCGTCGACCAGGAGACCGCCGCGCCGGTGGAGACGATCACGCGCGAGGACATCCAGGCGTCCGGCCTGCAGACCATCGCCGCGGTCGTGCAGTCGATCACCGCGAACAACAACGGCACGATCAGCAACGCGTTCGTCAACGGCTTCGCCGCCGGCGCGTCGGGCGTGTCGCTGCGCGGCCTGGGTGCCAACAACACGCTGGTGCTGATCAACGGTCGCCGGCTCGCCGTGTACGGCCTCGCCGACGACGGCCAGCGCTCGTTCGTGAACCTGAACCAGGTGCCGTTCGACGCGGTGGAGCGCATCGAGGTCCTGAAGGACGGCGCCTCCGCGATCTACGGTTCGGACGCGGTTGCGGGCGTGGTCAACATCATCCTGCGCCAGCAGTACACCGGCGTGACGGCCACGGCCACGGGCGGCGTCACGTACAAGGGCGACGGCGAGCAGTTCCGCGGCGCGATCACCGCCGGCGTGGGCGACCTCACGAAGGATCGCTACAACGCGTTCATCACGATCGACGGCCAGCAGCAGCAGGCGATCGCGACCAACAACCGCAAGCAGTACATCGGCACCAACAACCTCGAATTCATGGGGCTGCCCGACGCGCGTCCGGGCAATCCGTTCTCGGGCTTCGGCACGTCGAGCCTCGTCGGCAACGTGCGGCCGGTGTCCGCCGCCAACCCCAACGGCACGGCCGGCGCGTTCCAGTCGCTGCCCGGCTGCGCGAGCCCGGATGCCGACGGGTTCTGCCGCTGGGAGCTCAAGGACTATCTGGAGATCCAGCCCAAGACCGAGAACATCAACGTGCTCGCGAAGGGCACGTACCAGATCGACGACACGACGCAGGCGTACGCCGAGTTCTCGTACTTCCAGTCGAAGGTGACGACGAACTTCACGCCGCAGGGCGTGCGTTCCACCTGGTACAACACCGCGGGCAAGACCGTCGTCAGTTCCACGAACATCTACCTGCCGGTCGGCCATCCGGACAACCCGTTCTCGGCCAACAACCAGGTCGCGCGCCTGTACTACACGGCGGGCGACGTCGGCGGCCGCAACGCGGACTACCAGGACGACACGCAGCGCTACCTGCTGGGCATCAAGGGCACGAACTTCGGCTGGGACTGGGACGTGGGCGCGCTCTACATCCAGAACGACGGCTCGATCAACCAGAAGGGCTATCTCAACTACCAGAACCTGCTGCAGGCGCTGAACGGCAACGGCGGCTTCGGCTACTACCGGGTCGGTGCCAACGCCAACCTCAACAACCCCGGCATCTACGGCTTCATCGCGCCCGACAACAACTTCAGCACGAAGAGCGAGAACACGCAGTTCGACGTCAAGGCGTCGCGCGACCTGATGAAGCTCGACGGCGGGATGCTCGGACTGGCGCTCGGCGCGGAATTCCGGCGCGAGGAACTCTCGAACCCCGGCGAAAACGAGGTCTACCTCGGCAACGTGATCGGCCTGGGCTATTCGTCCGCGTCGGCGTCGCGCAACGTCACGGCGGTCTACGGCGAACTGTTCGCGCCGGTGCTGAAGAACCTCGAGCTGACCGCCGCGCTGCGCTACGACAACTATTCCGACTACGGCTCGAACTGGGCGCCCAAGGTCGGCGTCAAGTACACGCCGGTGCAGCAGCTGTTGCTGCGCGGCACGTACAGCACGGGCTTCCGCGCCCCCGGCCCCTACGAGTCGGGCCAGAGCGCCACCAACGGCTTCACGTCGGTCGTCGATCCGGTCCGCTGCCCGGTCACCAATTCGCCCGCGGATTGCGGCTCCGGCACCGTCGGCGTCATCGCGATCGGCAACTCGCAGCTGGAGCCCGAAAAGTCGGACAGCTGGACGGTCGGCCTCGTGTGGGAACCGGTCCCGGGCCTGTCCGGCACGCTCGACTACTGGAACATCCAGACCAAGCAGGTGATCAACGGGTCGGACGCGCAGCTCGTCGTCAACGATCCGGCGGCGTTCCCGAGCGCGCAGGTGCTCCGCGACAACACCAACAACCTGCCCGGCATCCCGAACTCGGGCACGCTGCTCGCGGTCGCCACCCCCTTCCTCAACGACTACAAGCAGAGCACCGACGGCATCGACGTGTCGGCGCGCTACAAATTCGACCTCAAGGGCTACGGTGCGCTCTCGACCGCGCTCGAATGGACGCACGTGCTGCACTTCACGCGCGAGTTCAACGACGGCGCGAAATACGAGTACGCGGGCACGCACGGTCCGACGGTGCTGTCGAGCTCGGCGGGGGTCCCGCAGGACCGCGTCAACGTCACGCTCGCGTGGGATCGCGGCCCGTGGAACGTGACGGGCATCGTCCGCTACGTGGGCCCGATGGACACGATCGAGGCGAAGGAACTGCCGGACTGCCTGCAGCCCGATTTCAACAACTGCACCGTCGCGTCGTTCACCACGCTCGACCTCACCGCCGCGTACAGCGGCTTCAAGAACTGGCAGATCTTCGGCGGCATCATCAACGTGTTCAACCGCATCGCACCCTTCGACGTGCAGGCCGCCTACGGCAACTACAATTACAACTACAACTACGCCGGCACCGGCGCCACCGGGACGCAGTTCAATCTCGGCGCCCGCTACACGTTCCAATAGGCGCGGGTGGTGGCGCGCCTGGTCTGGTGCCGCCACCGCCACCACCGCCCACTCGCTGAAGGAAACACGATGAACAGATTCCTCGCAGTCACCGCCATTGCGCTCGCCGCCCTCGCGGCACCCGTCGCACTCGCGCAGGATGCCGCGGCGATCGCCGACCTGGCCGCGCTGCAGAAGTCCGCGAAGGCGGACAAGCGTGCGCTGGTGACCCGTACGCTCGACCTGACGCCGGCGGAAGCGAAGAAATTCTGGCCGTTGTACGACGCCTATCAGGCCGACCTCGACATGCTCGTTCGCCGCCGCAACACGGCGCTGGAAGGCCTGGTCGCGCGCGACCGCCCGATGTCGGACGTCTATGCGCGAAATCTCGCGAGCGAACTGATCGCCGTCGAGGAGCAGGAGATCAAGGCGCGCCGGAAGCTGCAGAACGGCGTGATGCGCGCGCTGCCGCCCAAGAAGGCGGCGCGCTACATGCAGCTCGAGGGGAAGCTCCGTGCAGCGCAGGCGTACGACATCGCAGTGGCGTTCCCGCTGGTCCAGTAACGCCTAGCGCGCGTGACGCCGCAGCGTCACGCGCGGCCGCGGCCGTTGTCCGTGCGGCGCATGGCGCCAGAACGGCGCTGCATACGTTCGGCTTGCAGTTCGGCTGCGCCGGGTCGCCCATCGCCCACGCGACGTTGGGCTCGCGGACGGCGGTGACTTCCACCCGCGCCGGGATGATCGCGACTTCCACCGGTTCGCAACGGTGCCCCGCGGCCGTCGGTCGGCCGCTGGGTGGCACAAGACCGCCCCCGGTGAAACCTGTTGCAGAATAGCGGTTTAGAGGCCGTCCGCCGCCGGTTGCCGGGGTCCGGGCCGTGACCCGGCACCTAATTGCCGGTGGACTTTTTGACGATTTTGTGTAGAATTCTGCGGCTTTCGGTAGAAAACTTGGCCCTGCTTCCGGCGGGGCCAACGCGTTTTGGCGCATGTGCGCAAAGGCCTCGCGGCGACACGGCACGGCGGACCCCGCTGACGGGGTTCGCGACGGCCGAAACGCCGCGGACGGGCTCCACTTTCGCAACCAGTAACCCGTCTGATTGCGGGTGGAGCAAGCCCGGCGCGCCGTTGGCGGCGTCCGAACAACCAGGACTCTTCGCCAATTTTCTGACCCACCCTCTGTCTGGAGACCACATGTTGAAGAAAATCCGTTTGGCCGCCGTGGCCGCGGTCCTGCTGATCGCGTTCGCCGGCGCCGCCGTGCCGCCGTCGGCACTGGCGCAAGCGCCCGCCGCCCCCGCCGCCCCTGCGGCCCCCGAGGCGGCGGCTCCGGCCGCGCCGGCGCCGATCGCCAAGGCGCCCGCGAAGCAGGCGGACGTCATCGACAACCCGTACGGTCTCGAAGCGCTCTGGAAGGGCGGCGATCTGGTCGCCAAGGTGACGCTGGCGATCCTCGTCATCATGTCGATGGGCAGCTGGTACATCATCATCACCAAGATCTACGAGCAGTACAAGATGGGTGCGCAGGCGAAGGACGCCACCAAGAAATTCTGGAAGGCGCCGTCGGTCCAGCAGGGCGCGGAAGGCCTCAAGAAGACCAGCCCGTATCGCTTCATCGCGGAGTCCGCGCTCGAGGCGAATACGAAGCACGACGGCATGCTCGCGAGCGTCGACCTGAACGACTGGATCGCGATGTCGATCCAGCGCGCGATCGACAACGTGCAAAGCCGCACGCAGGATGGCCTCGCGTTCCTCGCCACCGTCGGCTCGACCGCCCCGTTCGTCGGCCTGTTCGGCACGGTGTGGGGCATCTATCACGCGCTGACCGCCATCGGCATCGCGGGACAGGCGTCGATCGACAAGGTCGCGGGCCCGGTGGGCGAGGCGCTGATCATGACCGCCATCGGTCTCGCGGTTGCGGTTCCGGCGGTGCTCGGCTACAACTGGCTCATCCGCCGCAACAAGGCCGCGATGGACCAGGTGCGCAGCTTCGGCGCGGACCTGCACGCGGTGATGCTGTCGACGTCGAAGTCGCCGGCGAAGGCCTGACGCCATGTCGATGAACGTCGGCCCGGCCAGCGAGGAGGACGAGGTCGTCTCGACGATCAACACCACGCCGCTGGTCGACATCATGCTGGTGCTGCTGATCATCTTCCTGATCACGGTGCCGGTCGTCACGACGTCGATCCCCGTGCAGCTGCCGAAGGAACGCAACGAGATCCGCGAAACGAAGCCCGAGAACATCGTGCTTTCGGTCGACGCCCAGGGCAAGATCTACTGGAACGACCTCCGGATCCCGACGACCGCCGCGCTGATCGAACGGCTGAAGAAGATCGCCGTGCTCGATCCGCAGCCGGAAGTGCAGATCCGCGGCGACGGCGCGGCGAACTACGACTCGGTCGGCCGCATCATCTACGCGTGCCAGCGAGCCGGGATCGCCAAGGTCGGCTTCATCACCGAGCCCCCGGTGCGCGGCGGCTGACGCCGCCCGCTCGCGCGCCAGGCAAGAGGACAGACAGACATGGGTATGAACGTCGGCTCGAGCAAAGGCTCGGGCGAACCGGACGTGATCCTCGACATCAACACCACGCCGCTGATCGACGTGATGCTGGTGCTGCTGGTCATGCTGATCATCACGATCCCGATCCAGTTGCATTCGGTGAACCTCAACATGCCGACGGGCAATCCGCCGCCGCCGCTGGTGAAGCCGGAGATCGTCAAGCTCGACATCGATGCTTCGAGCGTCATCTACTGGAACGGCGAGGCCATCGCGGACCGTGCGGCGCTCGAGGAGCGGATGAGCGGCGCCGCGGCGCAGGGCGTGCAGCCGGAGGTGCACCTGCGGCCGGACAAGGGCGCCAAGTACGCGATCGTCGCGGCGGTCATGGCCTCGGCGCAGCGGCTCGGTCTGACCAAGATCGGCATCGTCGGCAGCGAACAGTTCATCAACGATTAGGTCGCGGGCTGGCGCCACCCGCGCCCTTGCCGGCAGACGGAGTCGAAACGACATGGATTACGCACGACAGCAAAGAGACCCGGCCCGGCACATGCTGGGGATCGGGTTCGTCATCCTGGTGCACGCATTGGTGATCTGGGCGCTCATGTCCGGACTCGGCAAGAGCGTCATCCAGATCATCAAGAAGCCGCTGAATGCGACGATCATCGAGGAGGTGAAGCTGCCGCCTCCGCCGCCCCCGCCGCCGCCGAAGAAGATCATCGAGCAGCCGAAGGTGCAGACGCCGGTCGAGACGTACGTGCCGCCGCCGGACATTCCGGTGACGGCGCCGACGACCGCGCCGGTGATCTCGGCGACGACGCAGACCGCGCCGACGGAACCGCACGTGATCGCGCCGCCGCCCGTCGTGGTGGCGCCGCCGGCGCCGCCGAAGCCCGCCGTGCGCCGTGGCGTCGTCCGCATGAGCGGCGACGACCCTTCGTACCCGCGCGAAGCCATTCGCGCCGGCGTCGCGAAGGGCCGGGTCGTCGCGCGCCTGCAGATCGACGAGAAGGGCAACGTGACCGACGTGAACATCGTCGTGTCCGACCCGCCGCGCGTGTTCGACAAGGTCGTGCGCGCGGCGCTCGAAGGCTGGAAGTTCAAGGCCGAGGGCGAGAAGTACGTCGGCGAGGTCGAGATCAATTTCACGCTGAAGGATGAGTGACCAAAAATCGCGGGGAAAAAGCGTCCCCGCGTTTTGGTCCCTACTGCAGTCAGCACGAAAAGCTTGGGGCGGCCCGGCGCTTTTCGTGCAGAAAGAGCACGAAGCGCGCGGTTCATAAGCCGCTTCGCGGCCGTTCGGTAGCGCGCGCATGCGGAGTGAATGCCCCTTGGAAAACGCAGCGTACACCGCTAGCCCCTTCTTCTGAATCGGCGCCCGCCTTCGCGTCGTCCACTGCATGACCACATATCTCCGCACGGCACCTCGCGCATCGCAGGCTGTCAGCGCGCATACGCGCGCTACTGAACCGCGCGCGCAGCGCGCTTATGATCGGCGCGCTTCGTGCCTTTGCCGCGCGAAAAGCGCTCGGCCGCCCGAAGCTTTTCGTGCTGACTGATTGGTCACAAATTTCCCGTGAGCGAAGCGAACGAAATTTGGGACCGGGCGCAACGCGCCCATCGCGAAGGCAAGCTCAACGAGGCGATCGCGGGCTACGACGAAATCCTGAAGCGCGCGCCGCGCCATGCGGCGGCGCTGCACTTCTCGGGCGTGGCGTGCTACCAGCAGGGCAGGCTCGCCGAAGCGCTCGACCGCCTGCGCGCGTCGGTGGCGATCGACGCGCGCGACGCCGACGCCTGGTCGAATCTGGGGCTGGTGCTGCAGGCGATCGGCCACGTGCGCGCGGCGGTCGAGGTGTTCGAGAAGTCGGCGGCGCTCGACCCCAAGTCTCCCGAGATCCTCGCGAACCTCGCCACCGGGCTCTTCGCGCACGGACGATTTGCGGATGCCGAGGCGACGGCCCGGCGCCTGATCGCGGGCAACGCCACGAACGCGAAGGCATGGTACGTGCTGTCGCTGGCGCTGCAGGCGCAGGGCCGCATGCTCGAGTCGCTCGAGGCCGCGACGCGCGCGGCGGGACTCGCCCCCGACCAGCCCGCGTACGCGGGCTTGAAGGCCCAGGTCGAGAACGGCATCGGGGCGCCGGAGAAGGCGCGCGATACGCTCGAGACGGCGCTCGCACGCCAGCCGATGTCCGCGCCGCTGCGCTTCGAACTCGCCAATCTGCTCGAGTACAAGCTCTCCGATCCGGTCGGCGCGGCCGCCGCGTACACGCAGGTGCTGCGCCTCGAGCCCGATTACTGGGCGGCGCTTGTCGCAGCTCACGTTTCTCTCCGGCGGACTCGCCGATTGGCGGGAGCGCGACGAGCGCGTGCAGCGCTTCCGCGCGGGCGTCGCGTCCGGCGCGCGCAACCTGTCGCCGTTCGCGTTCCTGTCGCTGCCGTCGACGCGCGCCGAGCAGCGCCAATGTGCGCAGACCTGGGCGGCGGAACTCGCGACCGTCGAACCGCTGCCGCGCCGCCGCGTGCTGGCCGGGGGACGGTTGCGGATCGGCTACCTGTCGGGCGACTTCCACAGCCACGCCACCGCGTTCCTCGCGGCGGGACTCTTCGAACGGCACGACCGGTCGCGCTTCGAGATCTTCGCGTACTCGACGGGTCTCGACGACGGCACACCGATGCGCGCGCGGCTCGTGCAGGCGTTCGATCGCTTCGTCGACGTGCGCGGACTGCATCCGGTCGCGATCGCCGACGCGATCCGCAGCGACACGATCGACATCCTCGTCGACCTCAAGGGGCATACGGAAGGTGCACTGCCGCTGGTGCTGGCGCGCCGGCCGGCGCCGATCCAGGTGCACTACCTGGGCTACCCGGGCACGCTCGCCGCGGGCCTGGTCGACTTCCTGATCGGCGATCGCTTCGTCACGCCGCCCGAGCACGCCGCCGACTACGCCGAGTCGATCGCATTGCTGCCGGACAGCTACCAGATCAACGACCGCGAGCGTCCGATCGGGGAGACGCCGCCGCGCGAAGCGCTGGGGCTGCCCGCCGACGGCATCGTGTTCGCGAGCTTCAACCAGACCTACAAGATCAACCCGGACGTGTTCGACGCGTGGATGGCGATCCTGCGGGCCGTGCCGGACTCGGTGCTCTGGCTACTCGCGCGGCGCGACGACCATCCGGCCATCGGCAACCTGCGGCGCGAAGCGCAGGCACGCGGCGTCGATCCCGCGCGCCTGGTGTTCGCCGCGCATCGTCCGAACCCGGCGTATCTCGCGCTGTACCGCCACGCCGACCTCTTCCTCGACACGTGGCCGTACAACGCGCACACGACGGCGAGCGACGCGCTGTGGGCGGGCTGCCCGGTGCTGACGGTCCTGGGCGAGACGTTCGCGGGACGCGTCGGCGCGAGCCTGCTCAACGCCGTGGGCCTGCCCGAACTCGTGACGACGTCGATCGAGCAGTACATCGCGAAGGCGGTCGCGCTTGCCGGCGACCCGACGACACGCGCGCGCCTGCGCGCGCATCTCGCGGGTCCGGGACGGTCGAGCGCACTGTTCGACACGGCGCGCACGACGAGCGCGCTCGAGTCCGCGTATCTGCGCATGGCCGAGCAATACCGCGAGGGCCAGTTCCGCAGCTTCTCGATCCTGCCGGCGGTGACGACGGGCGGATGAGCTTCCGCGTGGCCGACGCGGGGGTCGCCGGTTACTGCGGGTCGGGACGCTTTCGCGGATTCCAAGGCGGCGCATGCAGGAAGGAAAACTCCCCGCAGCTTCACCGTCAATCGGAGGCGCGCAGCGAGTAGGCGGCGGCGGCGGCGGTGAGTCCGAACATCGCGGCGGCCGCGCCGACGATCCCCGACACCGAGACGGGGTGCGCGACCAGCAGGCGATAGGCTTCGCGCGCGACGTCGAGCATCGCGGCGGGCATCGCGACCGCGCATCCCACCGCGGCCACGCCCCAGAGCGCCACGACCGCGGGCTTGCGCCATGCGGGCTCCATGACGGGCGGCGGCAACGCGCCCATCACGCGCGCGGTGAATCCGTCGTCCGCGACGTAGGCATCGCGCGCACCAACGGCGTCGGCGGCCAGCAGCCGGTCGAGCCAGTCGTCGCTGGCCGGTGCGTTCGCGTCGCCGCTGCGTTCGTCGATCATCGCCGGTCCGGATTGCCGTAGGCGGACAGTGCCACCTTGAGTTTCTGCTTGCCGCGCAGCACGTGCGTCTTGACGGTGCCGACGGGGCAGCCCAGCACGTACGCGGCTTCCTCGTGCGTGAGATCGTTATGGTAGCACTGCACGATCGCCGCCCGCTCCGCGTCGGACAGCACGGCCATCGCGCGTTCGAGGTCGAGCTTCATCGCGCTGCCGCGCGCGTGGTCGGACTGCGCATCGTCGATGTGCGGCATGCCTTCCCCGTCCTCATCGGCGACCGCGTCGGCACGGTCGCCCAGCAGTTCTTCGCGGCGCTTGCGCGCGTCGGCGAGCCAGCAGTTGGTCGCGATCCGGTAGAGCCAGGTCGAGAAGCGCGCCTCCTGCCGGAACGACTTCAGGTTGCGCCACGCGAGCACGAACGTGTCCTGCGCCAGGTCGTCCGCCAGTGCGTGGTTGCCCGCGGTGAGCTTGCGCAGGCACGCGCGGACGGTGGACTGATGCCGCTTCACGAGCTCCGCGAAGGCATGGCGGTCGTCCGCGACGAGCGCACGCGCGATCAGCTGCGCGTCCGTGACCGCTGCGTCGGCCATGGGTCGCGGTCAGCCCTGCCGCGTCGAGGCGGCGCCGGACCGGCGAGAGGCGGATCGCGGTGCGCATCGTGGCGTCTCCGGCATGCCCGAGTTCAACGCTGCGGGTTTCCCGGACCGGAGCCGGGGACGCTCGCGCCCGGCGCGACGGCCAGCGCGGCGGCCTGCCGGTCTTCGAAGTACCACAGCACGCAGTAGCCGATGCCGACGAACAGCAGCACCAGTCCGAACCAGTTCGCGGTGCCGTCGTCCAGCATCGAATAGAAGGTGATCGCGAACCCGACCGCGCCCATCAGGACGCCACGGCGCAGGTCCGACCACGCGGCGTGCTTGCGCAGCGCCCGCGCCTGTTCGGAGAGCGGCGCGGCGGCCGCGGCCGCGTTCAGGACCACGTCCGTACGCCCGGTGCCGATCGCGTGCATCGCGTCGGACGACGGCACGATGCCACGCTCGGCGAGCTTCAGCATCGTCTCGTTCTGCATCCGGTTCTTGCGGATCTTGTACCAGACGACCAGCGCGATCATCAGGATGGGCGTCAGGAACACGATGAACACGATGCCGAGCACGAGGGCGGCGAGCGCCGGATCGCGGTCCAAGAACTGGTCGAACGAGTCGTACTGCCGGTCCGGGCCAATCCCGATCACGATGCCCTTGTGCCGGCGGCCGGCCGGCGCGTCGGAGGATGCGTCCGGGTCCGCCGCGTCGGCCTCCGCCTCGGCCACCTGGCGGCGCGCTTCGCGGGCCGCCTCCTTGGCGGCGCTGGAAGCCTGCCGCGCCGTGGCACTTGCTTCGCGCGCCGCCTCGGCCGCGGAACGCGCCTCGGACTGCGCGACGACCAGGCGGCCGTGGTGCGATTCCGCAGCGCGTACGGGCGCTGCGTCGGGCAGGAGCGCGAGCAGGCAAGCGGCGGCGAAGGCGGTCCCGAGCACCAGGCGGCGGGCGAGGGGGGAGCAATGACGGTTCATCGTGGATACTCCGGAATCGGGGGCAATCGACGATTGGATGCGCCGGAGCCCCCGGCCGGATTCACCGGCTGCGCAAGTCCGGGCGACGGCCGGACCGCGCCAAGGCGCAGGAGCGCCTCGAACACCCCATGCTATCATCGGCGCCGCCCCGAGCACGCGGATGCAACGAACGCGGCAAAGGGCCCGCCATGCGGACGTCGCCGACACCGAACAGGGTGCGCCCCGGCCCGATCCGCCGCCAGATGCCAGACCATGACCGGGGTGCCCGCAAGTTGCGCATTGTGAGTTCGCTGCGCCGCCACATCGCCACCATCGCCCGCTGGACCGCGGGCCTGCTGGCGGCGCTGGCACTGGCGCTTCCCGCCAGCGGCGTCGACGACACCGTCACGCTCAATTTCGTCAATGCCGACATCGATGCGGTCGTGAAGGCGGTGTCCGAGATCACCGGGCGCAACTTCGTCGTCGACCCGAAGATCAAGGGCACGGTCAACATCATCTCGGCGCGGCCCGTGCCGAAGAGCCTCGTCTATCCGACGCTCCTGTCGGCGCTGCGCCTGCAGGGCGTGGTGGCGGTGGAAGGCAACGGCGTCACCAAGCTCGTGCTCGAGACCGATGCCAAGATGCACGGCAGCGACGTGGGCTCGGGCAATGCCGCGGGCGGCGGCGACCGCCTGCAGACGCAGGTCATCATCCTGCGCAACGAGTCGGCGCAGCAGCTCGTGACGGTGCTGCGCCCGCTGATCACGCCGAACAACACGATCGCGGCATTCCCGGGTGCGAACGCGCTCGTGATCACGGATTACGCGGAAAACCTGCGGCGGATCGAGAAGATCATCGCGTCGCTCGATCAGCCGCCGGCGGGCGAACCGTCGATCGTCACGCTGAAGTACGCGTCGGCGCTCGACATCGTGCCGATGATCAACCGGCTGCTCGGCGCCGAGGCCGCGACGACGCAGGGTGGGCAGCCCGGCGACGCGCAGCAGCGCGTCACGCTGGTGGCCGATCCACGCTCCAACAGCGTGATGCTGCGCTCGGACAACCAGGCGCGCGCGGCGCGCGTCAAGGCGATGATCGAGCAGCTCGACACGCCGGGCCGCGCGGGCGGCAACATGTACGTCGTCTACCTCAAGAACGCGGAGGCCACGCGCGTCGCGCAGACGCTGCGGGCGCTCCTGTCCGGCGGCAGCGACGCGTCGCCGCAGCCGTCGCAGGGCCCGTCGATGATCGCCAATACGCTCGGCGCCGCGAGTGCCTCGGGCGGCGCGCCGTCGCAGCCGGCGACCGCGCCGTCGCAGGCCAACCCGTTCTCCGGTGCCAATGCCGGCGGCGGCGGCGGCGCGCTGCCGGGCGGCCTCACGATCCAGGCGGACACCGCCAGCAACGCGCTGATCATCATGGGCCCGGAGCCCATGTACAACAACCTGCGCACGATCATCGACCGGCTCGACGTACGGCGCGCGCAGGTGTTCGTCGAGGCGCTGATCGTCGAGGTCGCCGCCGACCGCGTGGCGGAGTTCGGCATCCAGTGGCAGATCCTGCAGGGGATCAACAAGACCAACGTGCAGGGTTTCGGCGGCACCAACTTCGGCACCCGCGACAGCGGCAACAACATCATCTCCGGCTCGCTCAACCTGGGCGCGCTGGGGCAGGGCCTCAACGCCGGCATCCTGAACGGCACCGTCACGATCCCGGGGCTGGGCACGATCACGAACCTCGCGTTTCTTGCGCGCGCGCTCGAGCAGGACGCGGGTGCCAACATCCTGTCCACACCCACGCTGCTGACGCTCGACAACGAGGAGGCGCGCATCATCGTCGGCCAGAACGTGCCGATCGTGACGGGCCAGTACACGACCCCGTCGTCGTCGACCGTGCAGCCGTTCCAGACGTTCGACCGCCGGGACATCGGCGTGATGCTGCGCGTGAAGCCGCAGATCACCGAGGGCGGCACCGTGCGCCTCATGATCTACCAGGAGGTCTCGCGCATCGAGTCGTTCAGCACGACGACCGGGCTCGTGCTCTCGAAGCGCGCGCTGGAATCGTCGGTGATCGTCGACGACCAGAGCGTGGCCGTGCTGGGCGGCCTCATCCAGGACACGTTCTCCGACGGCTCCGACCGCGTGCCGATCCTGGGCGACCTGCCGTTGCTGGGCGCGCTGTTCCGCTACGATGCGCGCAAGCGGCAGAAGGTCAACCTGATGATCTTCCTCAAACCCACCGTCGTGCGCACCGACGCGCAGGGGCGCCAGCTCACGTCCGAACGCTACGACTACATCCAGGGCGAGCAATTGCGCAGCCGGCCGGATCCCCGCTACTTCTGGATGGACCAGACGGTGCCCACGCTGCCGTTCGAGGGCCTGATGCCGGGCACCAAGGCCGGTGAAGTCCCGAGCAACACGGCGCCCGCGCGCACACCGCTCGACGACGCGTTCAAGCTGCCGTCGCCGCCGCCCTCGCCACCGGCCGCGCCCAACGCGCCGCAATAGCGTTCCCGCGCGACCGCCGGCCGCCATGACTGCCCGCCCGAACCTCGGAGAGACCGCAGCGACGTTCGCCGCACAGATCCCGTACGCGTTCGCCCGTGCGCATGGCGTGCTCGCCGCGGGCACCGAAGGCGACGCCGTCGTCGTGCTGACACGGCCGGACGCGACCGCCGAGGGCATCATCGAGATCAAGCGCGTGCTGCAGCGCCCGCTCGTGACGCGCGCGATCGGCGCGGAGGCGTTCGCGTCGGAACTCGCGCGCGCGTACAACCAGGCGGCGCCCGCGACGGCGGCCACGCTGGCCGTCGACCTGGCGCGCGAGACGGACCTCGCGCGGCTGATGCAGGAGATGCCGGTCACCGAAGACCTGCTCGACAGTTCGACGCAGGCGCCGGTGATCCGGATGATCAACGCGCTGCTGCTGCAGGCGCTGCGCGAGCGCGCGTCCGATCTCCACTTCGAGCCGTACGAGACGCGGTCGGTCGTCCGCTTCCGCATCGACGGCGTGCTGCGCGACGCGATCGAGCCGCCGCGCGCGCTGCATGCGGCGCTGGTGTCGCGGCTCAAGATCATGGCGAGCCTCGACATCGCGGAGAAGCGCCTGCCGCAGGACGGCCGCATCACGCTGAAGCTGGGCGACCGGCAGGTCGACGTGCGCGTGTCGACGCTGCCGACGGGGCCGGGCGAGCGCGTCGTGCTGCGGCTCCTCGACAAGGACGCCGCGCGCTTGGACCTCACCACGCTCGGGATGAGCGAGCCCACGCGCGAGATCGTCGACCGGCTGATCCGCGAACCGCACGGCATCGTGCTGGTGACCGGACCCACCGGCTCCGGCAAGACGACGACGCTCTACGCCGCGTTGTCGCGGCTGCCGCGCGGCTCGGTCAACATGATGACGGTCGAGGATCCGATCGAGTACGCGCTCGACGGCGTCGCGCAGACGCAGGTCAACCCGCGCATCGAGCTCGACTTCGCGCGGTCGCTGCGCGCGATCCTGCGGCAGGATCCCGACGTGATCATGATCGGCGAGATCCGCGATCTCGAGACCGCGCAGATCGCCGTGCAGGCGTCGCTGACCGGCCATCTCGTGCTCGCGACGCTGCACACCAACGACGCGGCGAGCGCCGTCACGCGCCTGTCCGACATGGGGGTGGAGCCGTATCTGCTCGCGTCGAGCCTGTTGGGCGTGCTCGCGCAGCGGCTCGTGCGCACGCTGTGTCCCGCGTGCCGCGTCGCGCATCCTCCATCGGCGGGCGAGGCGACGCTGCTCGCGGCCCTCGGCCTGCCGCCGACGCAGCCGGTGTGGACGGCGCCGGGCTGCGACGAATGCAACCGCACGGGTTTTCGCGGGCGCACCGGCGTCTATGAAATGCTGGTGACCGACGACGCCATTCGCCGGCACATCCACGACGGCACCGACGAGGCGGCGCTGCGCGCGACTGCCGTCGGCGCCGGCATGCGCAGCCTGCGCGCCGACGGCGCGCGCTGGATCGCCGACGGCTCGACTTCGCTCGCCGAATTGCTGCGCGTGACCCGCGACGCGTGAGCGCGACGATGGGTGCGTTCCGCTGGGAGGCCGTCGACGCCGAGGGTCGCATGAAGCAGGGCGTCCTCGAGGCCGACAACGCGCGCGCGGTCCGCGACCAGTTGCGCGCCGGCGGCCTGACGCCCACGGCGGTGGCCGATGCCGGGCCGCGCGGCGATGCGCTTGCCGGCATCCGGCTTCCCGCGCCGCTGCTCGCGCTGACCACGCGCCAGCTCGCGACACTCGCGCTGTCGGGCATGCCGCTCGACCAGGCACTGGCCGCCGTCGCGGAGCAGGCGGACGACACGCGCGCGGCCAGGCTCGCCACGCAGCTGCGCGCGCAGGTGTCCTCCGGCGAGTCGCTGGGCGCCGCGCTCGCGCGTTATCCGCGCGCGTTCTCGCCGCTCTACCGCGGCCTCGTCGGCGCAGGCAGCGAGACCGGTCGGCTCGCCGAGGTGCTCGCGCGGCTCGCCGACTACCTCGAGGCGCGCGAAGCGCTGCGGCAGAAGGTGGTGCTGGCGCTCGTCTATCCGGCGATCGTGACCGTGATAGCGTTCGGCGTGATCGCGGTGTTGCTGGTCTACGTCGTGCCGCAGGTGGTGTCGGTGTACCAGCAGAGCCGGCAGACGCTGCCGTGGCTCACGCAGGCGCTGATCGCGACGAGCGCGTTCTTCCGCGCGACCGGGTGGCTGTGGCTCCTGGCCCTGGTGTTCGGCCTCGTCGCGTTCGGTGCGGCGCTGCGCCGGCCGGCGTTGCGCGCGCGCTGGCACGCATTCCTGCTGCGCCTGCCGGTCGCCGGGCGCCTTGCGCGTTCGCTCGACACGGCGCGCTTCGCGAGCACGCTCGCGATCCTCGTCGGCAGCGGCGCGCCGCTCCTGCGCTCGCTCGACGCCGCCGCCGGCGTCGTCCGGATGTTGCCGCTGCAGCGGGCCGCGACCGACGCGGCGGCGCTGGTGCGCGAAGGCGTCGCGCTGTCGCGCGCGCTGCGCGAGCAGCGCGTGTTCTCGCCGGTGCTGGTCCACCTGGTCGCGAGCGGCGAGCAGAGCGGGCGGTTGGCGCCGATGCTCGAGCGCGCCGCCGCCGAACTCGAACGCGACGCCGAGCGCCGGCTCGCGTGGCTCGCCGCGCTGCTGCAGCCCGCGCTGATCGTCGTGATGGGTGTGATCGTGCTGGTGCTGGTGCTGGCCGTCATGCTGCCCATCGTTTCCATGAACCAGCTGATCCGCTGAAGACCATGAACCTCCTCCGTCTCGCCCTGTCCCTTGCGCTGGCCGCGTTCGTTGCCGCCTCCACGGCCGCGCAGGACCTGCCCGCGAAGTTCGAACCGCAGCGCGACGCCGCGGCCGACGTGGCCACGGCCGTCGCGCTCGCGAAGAAGCAGGGGAAGCGCGTGCTGGTCGACGTCGGCGGGGAATGGTGCCCGTGGTGCCACATCCTCGACCGCTTCGTCGCCGCCAACGCCGACGTACGCGCGCTGACCGACGCCAACTACGTGTGGGTGAAGGTGAACTGGTCGAAGGAGAACAAGAACGAGGCGCTGCTGTCGCGCTGGCCCGCCGTGAAGGGGTATCCGCACCTGTTCGTGCTCGACGCCGACGGCAGGCTCGTCCACTCGCAGGACACCGGCCTGCTCGAGGACGGCAAGGACTACGACAAGTGCAAAGTTCGTCGCCTTCCTGCGCGCATGGGCGACGTCCGCAAAAGGCGTCCGCCGAGCCGGTGGATGATGTGGATCCGGCGTCGCGCCTTTTGCGGCCGGCACGTAGGGATCGTCCGCAAAAGGCGTCCGCTGGGCCTGTGGATGGCGTGGACCCGGCGTCGCGCCTTTTGCGGCCGGCACTTCAACGGCGAAGTCAGGTGGCCGCCTTGGGGCGCTTTGTTGGCACTAGGCGGCGGCCAAGAAAAATGGCCACGCAAAGACAGTGTCGTGCGGCGGGCTGCGTGAGAGACGTCCGATGGCGGGGATTTCGCAGGGCTTCCCTGGCCGCGGTCTGCTGCATCGCCGGCGCTGGTGCGTGGCCGGTCCTCCGGTCGCCATCGCGCCGACGCCGTTCGTCGACGCGCACGTGCATCTCAACGACGTCGCGCTGGAACTCGAACTGATGGCCGCCAACGACATTCCGAAGGCCGTCGTGTTCTGGGGTCGTGCCGAGCGACAACGCGACCGTGCTCGCCGCGGCGCGCGCGCATCCGCAGGCGTTCCTGCCGTTCGCGTCGGTGTCGCCCGAGCGGCGCGCCTACCGCGACCGCTGGCAGCGCGACGATCCCGAGCTCGTCGCCGAACTCGACGCGCTGCTGCGCGGCGGCAGCTTCCGCGGCATCGGCGAGATCTCGGTCGCGCACTTCCCGGCGCCGGGATTCCCAGAGGCCGACTTCGATCCTGCGAGCCGCGTGATGACGGGCATCATGGCGCTTGCGCGCACGTACCGGCTGCCGGTGCTGATCCATTGCGAGATCACGCGGCTCGCCGCGTTCGAAGCGCTGCTGGCCGCGTACCCCGACGTCGCCGTGATCTGGGCGCACGGCGGCTACACGCCGTACTTCCTCGCGCGGCGCCTGATCGAGCGTCATCCGAATCTCACGTACGAATTGTCGGCGCGCACGTGGCGGCACCATCCGCGTTCCCCCGACTACACGATCTTCATGACCGACGACGCGCTGTGGCCCGAGTGGCGGCAACTGCTCGAGGACCATCCGGCGCGCTTCGTCGTCGGCACCGATGCGGCCAATCGGTCGCGCGAGGCGGACCAGCAGCGGATCGACAGCGTGCGATTGCTTCTGCGGCAACTGTCGGAGCCTGCCCGCCGTGCGATCGGCACGGACAACCTGCTGCGCCTGGTCGGCGATCCCGCGGTGCGCCGCCCGCGGAAGGCGTCCGGCGCGAACGCCGGCGCGCCGCTGTCCGCGCGACGACGCCTTCGCCATCCCCCGCCCGCCGAGCGACTAGGAAGCTCTGCGAAGCCCCGCCTTCGGCCGACTTGCACACAGACAGCCGCACGACTCTCGTTTTTTCTCGGTCTTTGTTGGTGGCCGCCGCAGGGCCGCCCCAAGGCGGCCACCTGACTTCGCCGTTGAAGCGCCGGCCGCAAAAGGCGCGACGCTAAGCTCACGTCATCCACGGGCCCGACGGACGCCTTTTGCGGACGTTCCCTAGGCGCGCGAGCCTGCCCCTCAAGGGGGAGCGCGCGAAGCGAGTCGCGGGGCGCCGATCGACGGCAGTCCGGCGCGGATCCGCGCGAACAAGGTGTCGGTCATGCCGGCCACGTGCGCGACTTCGTTGATCCGCGATCGCCGTCGCAGTTCGTCGAACGGCAGCGACGTGTCGATGCGGCCCGAGTTGTAGAGATACGCGTCGATGAATCCGTTGAGGTAGTGACGGACATCGAAGCCGCCGCGCCGGCCCGCGATGTTCGCGTAGCGGATGATGTTGATCGTGCAGCTGTTGGACAGCAGGTGGTAGAACTCGGGATGATCGTGGAGCTGGTTGATCCGCTCGAGATAGACGAGGAACAGCTCGCGTGCCGCCGCGGGCGACGCGTTGGTCCGGTACAGGAACACATCCTCGTCGCGATGGTCGGTACGCAGGCGCACGAGGTCCCGTTCGTCGCCGATGACGTAGATCAGCTCGAACTGCTTGAACAGCGATGCGACCGGGTCGAAGCCCTCGCCCACCTCCGGCCGCGTCTCGATGGAGATGGACACCGGCGGCGCGTTGTCGAAGATGAAGCTCACGAACGTGTGCGACACCGGACCGATCCTCCAGTACGACACGTAGAAGTCCACCGCGACGAGATGCGACAGCTGCACGTCTCGCTCCTCGTACCGCACCGTGAAGTCGTCGCGGTTCCGGTACTCGAAGTTGCGCACGTTGAGGAGCCGCACGCGATCGCCGTCGATGATGGCCTGCGGCATCGCCGCCACCTCGCGTCGCCACGGGCGGTCGTGCGACGGCAGGATGGTGGCCCAGTACGCGGCGACCAGCACGAACAGTCCGGCGAAGAGCCAGGGCATCCGCGGCCTGTGGGTGATCCACAACGCCCAGACGCCGAAGGCGAGGAACGCCACCGCCAGCGCGGCGCGCAGGGGGGCGCCCGGCAGGTCCGAGTAGTAGAGCGCGAGCGTCGCCCATCCCACCGGCACGGCCCGGACGAGGAAGCGCAGCGTCGCCCCCAGCAGGCGGCTCGCGCCCCTGAACATCCGCCAGGGCAGGGGCGCGTCGGGATGGAGCGCTGGGGTCGTCACGTCGGTTTCCGAGGGTCGAGCAACGAGCGGGCGTGAGCGTCTTGGGCGGAAGTTCCCCCGCACCTGCGGGCCGCGCACCATGCATCGTCATCCGGAAGTGTAGTCGAGTCGTTGCGGCCGACTGCGAACGCCCGCATTCAAGCCGCGCCTTCCTGCCGCGCGAGGGCCCACTGCACGTGCTCGCGCACCAGCGGCGACGGATCGGCGGCGCGCCGTTCGAGCGCCGCGCGCGCGGACGGGCTGCGCGGTGCGTTGCCCAGGCCCACCGCGAGGTTGCGCGACCACTGTTCGTGACCGATGCGGCGAATGGCACTGCCCGCCATGCGCGCATCGAACTGCGCTTTGGTCCAGCCGAAGAGTTCTTCGAGCGTTGCGCCGTCGAGTCCATGGCGCACGGTGGCGAAGTCGTGCAGCGAGGCGGCTTGCGCGAACCGGTTCCATGGGCATGCGAGCTGGCAATCGTCGCATCCGTAGACGCGATTGCCGATCAGCGGGCGCAGTTCCGGCGGGATGGCGCCCTTCAACTCGATCGTCAGGTACGAGATGCAGCGCCGCGCGTCGAGTTCGTAGGGAGCGACGATCGCGCCGGTCGGACATGCGGCGAGGCAGGCGGTGCAGGTGCCGCAGTGGTCGCTCGCCGGCGGTGTCACGGGCAGCGGCAGGTCCGTGTAGATCTCGCCCAGGAAGAACCAGGAACCCATCTCCCGTGTCAGCAGCAGCGTGTGCTTGCCGCGCCAGCCCAGCCCCGCCTTCGCGGCGAGCGCCACCTCCAGCACCGGCGCACTGTCGGTGAACACGCGGAATCCGAAGGGCCCGGTCTCGGCGCGGATACGGTCGACGAGCTGCTGCAGCCGCGCGCGCAGAACCTTGTGGTAGTCGCGCCCGAGGGCGTAGCGGGCGACGTACGCACGCCCGCCGTCGCCCAGCACCTCCGGCGCGGGGGTCGCCGCGTCCGGCCAGTAGTTCATCCGCGCGGTGATCACGCGGATCGTTCCCGGGACGAGTTCCGCGGGGCGCGTGCGCGCCGTGCCGTGGCGCGCCATGTACGCCATTTCGCCATGGCGGCCAGCGTCCAGCCAGCGCTGCAGCCGCTCCTCGGCGACGGACAGATCGGTGTCCGCGATGCCGACCTGCTGGAAGCCGAGTTCGCGACCCCAGGCAGCGATCGCCGCCGCGAGCGCGGGTGCGTCGCGCTCGCGCGCCGGTAGCGCGTCGCTTCGCGCCGGATCGTCGTTCATGGCAGTTTCCGCCTGGCCGGCCGAAAGGTACTGACCGTGCCCCTGCCGGGGGGCAGCGGACAAAGTGAGCGTGGGGGTCATTTCATCATAGGATGCTAGCAAGCGGCGTCCGGAATCGGGTGCCGCCGCCCCTTCCTGTTCCGGACCGCATGCCTTTGCCGCCGACCACGCTGCACCTGTCCGACGCCACCGCCACCGAACGGGCCGGCGCCGCGCTTGGCCGGGCGCTCGCCGCGGGTATGGTCGTCAAGCTGCATGGGGACCTGGGGACGGGCAAGACCACCCTCGTGCGCGGGGCGCTGCGGGCACTGGGCTGGACCGGCGCAGTGAAAAGCCCTACCTACGCGCTGGTTGAATATTATGAAGTTTCGAGCTTATACTTGTATCACTTTGATTTTTATCGGTTCGCCGATCCAAACGAATGGGAAACGGCGGGGCTGGCCGAATCTTTCCGCGACGACACGGTGTGCCTGGTCGAATGGCCGGAGCGCGTCGGCCCGCTGTTGCCGCCCGCGGACCTCGAAATCACGCTGATGCATGCGGCGCCGGACGTCGATGGACGCGAGCTTGCGTTGTCGGCGGCCACCCCGGCGGGTGAACGATGCCGGACCGCCATGATCGCGTCGCTCGCGCCTCCCGGGGACTGATCGGCATCAGCTGGCAGCGCCGGCGGCTGTGCCAGTGGATGCTGCTGCCCGCCGCGCAACTCGCGGTGCCGGCCGCGTGGGCGCAGGCGGCGCGCGTCGCGTCCGCGCGCGTATGGCCCGCGCAGGAGTACACGCGGGTCATCGTCGAATCGAACGCGCCGCTGCCGCACCAGCTCACGGTATTGCGCAACCCGGACCGGCTCGTGCTGGACATCGACGGCGTCGACGTGTCGAGCGAACTCCTGGAACTGCCGGCGCGCGTGCATCCCACCGATCCGTACATCGCCGCGATCAGGCTCGGGCGCAAGGCCCCGACGGTCATGCGCGTCGTGCTCGACCTCAAGTCCGAGGTGAAACCGGATCTCTTCGCGCTGCGGCCGGTCGCCGAGTACGGGCATCGGCTGGTGCTCGACATCTATCCGCAGGTGCCGCTCGATCCGCTGATGGCGCTGCTCGAGAGCGAACGCATGAAGGAGGCGACCGCGCCGCCGCAGGTCATCACGCCGCGGGGGCCCGAACCCGCGGTGCGCGCCGACCCCAAGGCCCGTCCGATCACGATCGCGATCGACCCGGGGCACGGCGGCGAGGATCCGGGCGCGATCGGGCGTCGCGGCACCTACGAGAAGAACGTCGCGCTGGCGATCGCACGGAAGCTGAAGGCGCGGCTCGACGCCGAACCCAACATGCGTGCGATGCTCACGCGCGACGACGATTACTACGTACCGCTGCACCAGCGCGTGCAGAAGGCGCGGCGTGTGCAGGCGGACCTCTTCGTGTCGATCCACGCGGACGCGTTCCGCGACCCGGCCGCCCGCGGCTCGTCCGTGTTCGCGCTCTCCGACAGCGGCGCGACGAGCGCGGCCGCGAAGTGGCTCGCGCAGAAGGAAAACAGCGCCGACCTGATCGGCGGCGTCGACCTCGACCGCCGCGACCCCGTGCTCGCGCGCACGCTGCTGGATCTTTCGCAGACGGCGCAGATCAGCGACAGTCTCAAGGTCGGCCGGCACGTGCTGGACGGCATCGGCACGCACAACGCGCTGCACAAGAGCAGCGTCGAGCAGGCGGGATTCGCGGTGCTGAAGGCGCCCGACATTCCGTCGATCCTCGTCGAGACGGCGTTCATCTCCAACCCCGACGAGGAACTGAAGCTGCGCAGCGAGCGCCACCAGCAGAAGTTCGCGGAGTCCATCCACGCCGGGGTGGCCCGCTATTTCGCGAAGAATCCGCCGCTGGCGCGGGCATGACGCGCCGGTACGAAGACGCGTGAGCGCGGCGACGGTTCGCCGCCGCGCCGGCTAGAATCGCCCGATGGTCCGGTTCTTCGTCGTATTCATCCTGCTGCTCGCGGTCCTGTTCGCGCTGGAGCTCACACCGTGGGCGCAGGCGTGGCTCGTCGTGCCGTGGACGGATACGCTGGCGGCGATCTCCGCGTGGCTCGTCACCGTGTTCGACCCGAACGTCGTCGCGTCCGGCAAGGTCCTCCGCAGCACGACCAACGGATTCGCGGTCGCCATCGAGGCCGGGTGCAACGGCGTCGAGGCGACGCTCGTGCTGTGTGCCGCGATCCTCGCGTTCCCGGCGCCGTGGGGATACCGCGCGCTGGGCCTCGCGATCGGCATCCTCGCCGTGCAGCTCCTCAACGTCGTGCGCGTGATCAGCCTCTTCTACATCGGGCAATGGAACCGCGACGTGTTCGAGTGGGCGCACCTGTACGTGTGGCAGGCGCTCATCATGCTCGACGTGCTGATCGTGTGGCTCGTCTGGGTCCGGCGCATCCCGCGTGGAACGGGCGGACCGCGGCCGCCCGCCGCGCTCGCCGCGGACTGACCGCGGCGTGAAGAGCCCGCTGCCGCGCTTCGTGCTGCGGGTGCTCGCGTGGTTGCCCCCGGCCTTCGCCCTCTGGTATGTGCTCGCGCCCGTGTTGCTTTGGCCGGCGCAGTGGCTCGCGACGATCGTGGCCCGCGGCGCGTTTCCCGACCTCGTGCGCGCCGTCGAGGCGCACGGTGCCGTGGTCTCGTTCGTGACGACGCTGCGTCCCGGCACCGCGGATGGCGGGGGTGTGCTGAGCGTCGACGTGAACATGCTGTTGTACGCCTTCGGACTGCCGCTCTTCGCCGCGCTCACGCTGGCCGCGCGCGACGGCCGGCGCATCCGGGTGCTCGCGGTCGGGTATGCCGCGATGCTGCCGTTCATCGCCTGGGGCGTGCTCGCCGACTTCCTGAAGAACATCGCGATCACGGCGCCCGCGGCGGTGGCGTCGCAAACGGGGTTTTCGGCGTTCGACCGGGATATCATCGCGTTTGCCTTTCAGTTCGGCTCGCTGATCCTGCCCGCGGTCGTGCCGGCGGCCGCATGGGTCCTCACGCATCGCGCGTTCCTCGAACGCGTGCGCGCGGGGGCGCCCGGCAGCCCGTGACGTACGCGGCGTCCGGCGGCGCAGCCATCGGCAACTTCCTGCCGCAAGGTCGCGGCCCGCACGACGCGCGACGGCGCTTCCGCACCAGCTGAAGTCGGCTGAATTCAACCGAAGCGAACCGAAGCGAACCGAATCCAACTGAGTCACTCGGAGGAAACACGTTGCAGCACATCCTGGTCATCGTCGTGGTCGCGGTCGCTTATGGCGCGCTGGCCGCGCTCTCCGCCCTGGTCGCCTATGCCCCCGCGGACGCGTGGACCGTCTGGCTGGCCAGCGGCATGGTCTTCGGCGCGCTGCTCGCGTTGCCGCGCGCGCGCTGGCCCGCGGTGCTGGCGGGGGGCGTTCCTCGCGGCGGCGCTGTTCGCGCTGTACCTCGGTACCGCGGTCCTGGACGCGATCGGCTACGGCGTGATCGAGGTGGTCGCCTCCGGCGGCGCCGCGCTGCTCGTCGCGCGCCTGGCGCCGCTGCCGTTGAAGCTCGACAGCCCGCGCGACCTCGCCGCGCTGATCGGCGGCGGCGCGGTGCCGCTCGCCCTGGTCGGCGGCGTCCTCGCGACCGGATGGCACGTCCTCACGGACGGCGGGCAGCCCGGCGCGACGTTTCGCGTGTGGGTGCTGTCCAATTTCATCGGCACGCTGTTGGTCGCGCCGCTCGTGATCACGTGGTCGCAGTTGCGCATCCGCCGCTCCGGCGGCCTGACGATGCCCGCGTTCGCGGCGCGGCGCGGTCGCGTGCGTGCTGTTCCTCGTCACGCTGCAGCTCCTGTTCGATGCGCCGACGGGCTCGCGGATGGGCGGCCTGGCCGGACGCGCGCTGACGTACGTGCCGATCGTGTTCATGGCGCTGGTCGCGCTGCTGTGGGGTACGCGTGGCGCCACGCTCGCGGCGTTCGCGGGCGCGCTCATCGCGATGGTGAACACGGCGCAGGGCGAGGGCCCGTTCGCCGGGGTCGAAGGCTTCCTGGGCGACCCCGAGCTCGAGGTCGAGGGCTATGCGTTGGCGATCGCGCTGACCGGGCTGCTGATCGCGGTGCTCGCCGCCGCGCAGCGCAATGCCGCACGCGACGCGCGCGATTGGCAAACGCGGTTCGAGGCGGCGATCGGCGCGCATCGGCTGCTCGCCTACGAATGGGATCCGGCGAGCGGTCAGCATGCTCGTGACCGGCGACGCGGCGACGCTGCTGGGCGTGCCCGCCGCGCGGATCGCAACGCTCGCCGACTGGCTCGCGGTCGTCGCTGCCGACGACGCGGGATCGCGTCGGCGAGCGCTTCGACGAGCGGGTGCGCGGGCAGGGTGCCGCGGATACGCTCACGTACGCGGTCAAGGCGCCGGGCTCGGTCACGGTGACCGTGACGGACGAGGCGCGCGCCATCCGCGACCACGACGGACAACTGCATCGCGTCGTGGGCATCGTGCGCATCGCGCCGCCCGTGGTCGGGGAGACGCCTGCATGAGCGAGGTCACGCTCGCCGAGCGCTCCGGCCCCGCCCCCGGACGCGACCCGCCCGCCGACCGCCGTCGCACCCGACGGCGTGTTCCTGATCCATGGTCTCGGCGGCACGCAGTACGACCTGGGCTCGATGCACAAGCGATTGAAGAACGCGGGCTTCGTCACGCATTCGCTGACGCTGCCCGGCCACGGCACGACGCCCGAGGATCTCGCGGGCGTCACCGCCGAGGACTGGATCGAGGCGGTCGTCGCGAAGTACCGCGAGGTGCGCGACCTGCATCCGCGGCTGCACCTCATGGGCATGTGCATGGGTGCGCTGCTCGCGGCGGTGCTCGCGGAGCGCGAGCGCCACGCGATGGGCAACCTCGTCGTGCTGGCGCCGCCCGTCTACATCGACGGCTGGGCCACGCCGTGGTACCGCGGGCTGCGGCCGCTGCTGTATCACGTGCCCGGCCTCGGCCGGAAGATGAAGATCGAGGAGGAGGATCCGTACGGCATCAAGAACGAGCAGCTGCGCGCGATCGTCAAGGCGAAGTTCGAGCGCGGCGAGAATTTCCATTACCGCTGGGTGCCGCTCGAATGCCTGCGCCAGGTCGATCGCCTGCGCGCGGTGCTGATGAAGAACGCGAAGAACATCCGCTGTCCGACGCTCGTCGTGCACGCGCGCGAGGACGAGCTCACCAGCTTGAGGTCCGCGAATTTCCTGGTCGAGCAGATCGGCGGCGCGCGCGCGCGCATGGTCGTGCTCGAGGACAGCTATCACATGGTCTGCGTGGACAACGACCGCGAGATCGTCGCGAAGAACGTGCTCGAGTTCTTCGGCGCCGCGCTGCCGGGTGCGACGACGGCGCTGGCCAACGACCCGAAGATGACGCCGGAGGCGCTCGTCGCCGCCGTCGCCGCGGCGACGGCGAAGCTCGCGGCGGGCGACTTCACCGGGCTGCGCGATCTCGCGATCCCCGATCTCGCGTGGGTGCAGCCGGGTGCGAACCGGATGTCCGGTGCGCACGCGGGCAAGACCTACGCATCGTTCGCGAGCCGCTTCACGCAAGGCCACCAGCCGCGCTTCACCGCGTTCGGCACGCCGGCGTTCAACCGCGGCATCGCGCTCGTGCCCGCCACGCTGGTCGCGCGACGCGAGGATGCCAGCGCTGGAATCGCAGGGCGCGCTGCTGCTCGCGTTCCATGGCGGCAAGCTGCTCGAGGCACGCTGGTTCGCCGACGACGTCGCGCTCGAGAATGCGTACTTCGGCGAACCGGAGCCGGAGGTGCCGGGCACGGTTTCGCTCGATGCGCAGTTCGACGCCGCGGCCGCCGCGTCGAAGCTGTTGCGCAAGCCGCCCGACAATGACACGCTGCTGGCGCTCTACTCGCTGTTCAAGCAGGCGACGGTGGGCGAGGTCTCCGGCGAACGGCCGGGGGCGCTCGACATGGTGAATCGGGCGAAATACGATGCGTGGGCGCAGCGCAAGGGGATGACGCGCGACGACGCGATGCGGGCGTACGTGGAACTCGTGGGAAAACTCAAGGAGGGCGAGAACACATGAAGGCTTCGGCTGCGCACATGGGCACGAAGATTGCGAGGCGGGAGGTCGCATCCCGCGCCTTCCACCCGACCAGGATCGGAACCCGATGACTCCCACGAACGTCCCCCGAAAATACAAGGTCGCCGCCGTGAGTTGCGGGCGCGACCAGACGCTCGCGCTGCTCGACTCCGGCAAGGTCATCGGCTGGGGCGGCGACGGCAGCGGCCGCATCCCGTCCGGCACGCCCGAGTACTGCACGACGCCCGCGCCGACGCGTCCCGTCGAGGTGCTGCTGCGCGACCCGGTGTCGGCGATCGCCGCGGGCTATGGCTTGAGCCTCGGCATCACGCCGCAGCGGAAGGTGGCGGTCTGGGGCGCGCACGGCGCCGGTTTCGACGGTCGCGCCGGCGCGGTCGCGCCGGCCACGCCCGCGTTCGTCGCGGAGCTCGCGGCCGTGCGCGCGATCGACGCCGGCGAATTCCAGTCGGCCGCGATCGACCAGGCCGGCGCATTGTTCACGTGGGGACTCAACCTCGACGGCGCGTTGGGTCGACCCGACGCGCCCTTCGAGGCGCCGCCGGGCCGGGTGGCCGGCATGCCCGCCGCGCGTGCGCTCGCGGTCGGCAAGGGCTACATGCTCGCGCTGTCGCAGGACCAGCGGCTCTACGCGTGGGGCGGTAATGCAGCCGGTCAGCTGGGGGTGGGCCATCTGCGGCCGGTGGAGGTGCCCACACTCGTGCCGCTGCCGCACAAGGTGGCGGCACTCGCGGCGGGCGCCAGCCACTCGCTCGCGCTCACGACGACGGGCGAGGTCCTCGCGTGGGGCAGCAACAACCATGGCCAGCTCGGGCTCGAGCATCCGGCATATTCCTCGGTGCCGCTCGCGATCGCGCTTCCGGAACGCGTGCAGGCCGTCGCGGCCGGGATGTACTTCTCGCTGGCGCTCGGCAACAGCGGGCACGTCTACGCGTGGGGATGGAACCAGCTGGGGCAGCTCGGCTTGGACGACGACCGGGACCGGCGCCTACCGACGCGGATTCCGGGGCTCGCGCACGTGCATTCGATCGCGGCCGGACAGGCGCACGCCGTCGCACTCGGCGCCGGCGCGCTCTCCGGCTGGGGCAGCAACGCGGCAGGTCAGCTGGGCGCCGCCGCCGCCGAACAGCGCCATCCGGTGCAGTTACTCGCCACCAGCCAACGGGAGCAACGTCGCGATGCTTGAGACCCTGCGCGAAGCAATCAACCGCCGCGACTTCCTGAAGCTCGGCGTCTCGGTCACCGCGGGTGTGGTCGTGCCCCCGGCACTGACCGCGTGCGGCGGCGGCGGCGACGGCGGCTCGAGCGGACCGACGGAGACGTTCGTCGAGCCGCTGAACATCCAGTCGGTCAACGGCGTGCTCGACGTGACGATCGTGCTGTCGTACCTGACGACGACGCTGTTCAACCCGGACACCGGCAAGAACCAGTCGGTGACGCTGCGCAACATGTTCGGCACGATCCCGGCGCCGACGCTGCGCATGCGCGTCGGGGACCTGCTGCGGATCAAGATCGTGAACTCGCTGCCGCCCAATCCGGTGTACCCGACGCCGGTCCCGCCGCAGCCGCCGGCGACGCTGCCGTGGCCGCAGCCCGCGCATCTGCAGTACCCGAACAGCACGAACCTGCACACGCACGGGCTGCACGTCTATCCGGACGTCTACCCGCAGCCGTTCGTGCCGCCGGGCCAGAACCCCGACACGTCGACGCCGCCGAAGATCTACGGCGACTTCGTCGTCGACGACCCCGAGCAGGGCATCAAGCCGGGCGAGTCGCGGCAGTACGAGTACCGGATCCGCGACGATCATCCCGCGGGAACCTACTGGTACCACCCGCACCTGCACGGCTCCTCCGCGATGCAGGTGGGCAGCGGGATGGCCGGCGCGCTCATCATCGAGGGCCCGATCGACGACGTGCCCGAGATCGCCGCCGCGCAGGAACGCGTGTTCGTGTTCCAGGCGCCGATCTACGACAGCCTCACCGGCAAGCTCGAGAGCTTTGGCCTGGTCGCGAACATCACGTCGAAGGAGCCGCCGTTCATGATCAACGGCGTGCGCCAGCCGACGATCGTCATGCGGACCGGGGAAGTGCAGAACTGGCGGTTCATCAACGCCGGCACGTTCAACATGCTGAACCTGGGACTTTCGCAGCACACGTTCTACCAGTACAGCCACGACGGCAATCCGCGCCGCACGTTCAAGGTGGTGGCGCCGCTTCCGGATTCCGCGATGAAGCCGTCGGCGCCGCCGGCGATCCCCCCGGAAGCGGTGGTGCTCGGCGTGGGCAACCGGACCAACGTGCTGGTCAAGGCCGGCGCGCCGGGCACCTACCAATTGCGGAACTATCCGATCGAGAACGGCCGCAATCCCGCGGGCGTGCTGGCGGGCGACGTCGTCGCGACGATCCTCGTCGTCGACAATCCGCTGCCGATGAACCTGCCGCGGGAGCCGTTGCCGGTCACGCCGTTCCTGGCGCCGATCACCGACGAGGAACTCGCGGCGAACGGCGGGCTGAAGCGGACGATCGTCATGCGGGTCATCACCAGTTCGAAGGGGCCGCCGGACATTCCGGCACCGTTCACGGGCGCCGCCGCCACGCCGCTCGTCCAGCCGGGCGACGAGCTGCCCGACTGGGTGTTCGAGCAGTACTTCCCGCCCGACCCGAATCCGCAGAACCTCTCGAAGATCGCCAACAAGGTCTACGCGCTCGGTTCGGACGGCAACACGTCGTCGCAGAGTCCAGGCCTGCCGAAGACGTACATTCCGTTCCAGTCGAAGCGGGCGATCACGCAGACGGTGGCGCTCAATGCGGTCGAGGAGTGGACGATCCTCAACTACAACAACATCCGCCATCCGTTCCACATCCATGTGAACCCGATGTACATCGTGGCGGTGAACGGCAAGCGACTGGCCGAGCCGTACTGGGCGGACACCGTGCCGATGCCGTTCAACGACAACGCCCCGCCGCCGGGAACGGACAACCCCGCCACGGTGACGTCGGTCACGTTCCGGATGCGCTTCCTGCACTTCACGGGGCGGTACGTGATGCACTGCCACATGCTGGTCCACGAGGACATGGGCATGATGCAGGGCGTGACGGTGGAGGGACCGCCGTCGGCCTAGTGAACGTCCGCAAAAGGCGTCCGTGGGGTTCGCGTCCGCAAAAGGCGTCCGTGGGGCCTGCGGATGACGTGAAGCCTGCGTCGCGCCTTTTGCGGCCGGAGCTACACGTCCGAAAAAGGGCGTCCGTGGGGCCTGTGGACGGCGTGAAGACTGTTTGCGGCCGGCACTGCAAACTGCATGGTCAGGCGGCCGCCTTGGGGCGGCCCGGCGGCGGCCGCCAATAACACCTACCAAGAAACGAGTGTCGTGTGGCGGACTGCGGGCGAGTCGTCCGACGGCGAGCCTTCGCAGAGCTAGGAAGGCTTGCCCGCCTTGCGCGCGGCTTCGCGCTCGCGCAGGATCTTCCGCTGCACCTTGCCGGTGGTCGTCATCGGCAGCGCGTCGATGAACTCGATTTCCTTCGGGTACTCGTAGGGTGCGAGAAACCTGCGCACATGCTGCTGGATGTCGTCCTCCAGCTCGCGCGACGGCGCGTGGCCCGCGGCCAGCACGATGAACGCCTTCACGACGTTGCCGCGCGTCTCGTCGGGCGACGGCACGACCGCGACGTTCGCAACGGCCGGATGCTTGACTATGCAGTTCTCGATCTCCGAAGGCCCGATGCGATAGCTCGCGACCTTGAACACGTCGTCGGCGCGGCCCTGGTACCAGAGGTAGCCGTCGGCATCCATCGTCGCGACGTCGCCGGTGCGGCACCAGTCGCCCGTGTACTTGCCGCGCGTGCCCTCGGGATTGCCGAGGTACTCGAGGAAGAACACCGGGTCGGGCGTGCCATCCGGCGCGATCCGATTCACCGCCACCTCGCCCGGCTCGCCGACGGGCAACTCGTTGCCGGCATCGTCGATGACCGCGACGCGGTGGCCGGGGTAGGGCCGGCCCATCGACCCTGCGTGCGCGGGCCACTGCGTGTGTGAATTGCCGACGATGTAGTTCATCTCCGTCTGGCCGAACATCTCGTTGACGGTCGCGCCGAGCGCATCCTGCGTCCACGCGAACACCGTGGTGCCGACGGCCTCGCCGGCGCTCATGATGCTGCGCAGCCGCACGTCGAAATGCTCGCGCGGATGCGGATACGCCTTCATCATCAGCTTCAGCGCGGTCGGGAACAGGAACGTGTTGCGCACCTGGTATTTCTCCATCAGCCGGAACGCGCGTTCCGCATCGAAGCGCCCGCGATACCCCAGGATCGGCTGGCCGAAATAGAGCGCCGGCAGCAGCGCGTCCATGAGTCCGCCCGTCCACGCCCAATCGGCGGGCGACCAGAAGAGGTCGCCGGCCATCGGATACCCGTCGTGCGAGCACACGAACCCGGGCAGGTTGCCCAGCAGGCAGCGGTGCGGCATCAGCGCGCCCTTCGGCGGGCCCGTGGTGCCGCTCGTGTAGATGACGAGCGCCGGATCGTCGGCGCGGGTCGCCACCGGCGCGAAGTCCGGCGAGGCCGCCGCCACCGCGCTGTCGTAGTCGAGGAGATCGTCGGCGCACGCGCCGGCCACCCCGATCGCATGCGCCAGTTCCGGCACGCGTCCGCGAATCGGTTCGAGGTTGTCCATCGACTGCGGATCGACCAGCGCGACGCGCGCGCCGGAATCCCCGATCCGGTATTCGAGCGCGTCCGGGCCGAACAGGAACGACAGTGGCACCGCGACGGCACCCATCTGGTAGACGGCGATGTGCGCAACGACGGTTTCCCGGCGCTGCGGGAGGATCAGCGCGACGCGGTCGCCGCGGCGCACGCCGAGCCGCGCGAGCACGTTGGACAAGCGGTTGGCTTCGCGCTGAAGGTCCCAGAACGTGTGTGCGGAGGCGGCCCCCGATTCGTCCTCCCAGTACAGCGCGAACCGCGCGCGGTCGCCGGCCCAGCGGCCGCAGCACGCGTGCGCGATGTTGAAGTCCGCCGGAACTTCCCAGCGGTGCCCCCGGTGGATCTGCGCGTATCGATCGGCCGCCATGGTCCCGCCATTATGTGCCGCCGGGCCGCCGCTACGCATCAACGTCCGCAGAAGGCGTCCGTCGAGTCCCGCCGTCGACGACTCGCACGCAGCCTTCCGCAGGACACTCGTTTCTTCGTAGGACTTATTGGCGGCCGCCGCCTTGGTTGCCAACTAAGCGTCCCAAGGCGGTCGCCTGACTTCGCGGTTGAACTGCCGGCCGCAAATGGCGCGACGCAGGCTTCACGTCATCCACAGGCGCCACGGACGCCTTTTGCAGACGTTCCCCTATTCGTTCGCGGCGGCGGGCGGAATCGGTTCCTTGAGGATCGTCGGGATCGGGCCGGTGAGGTCGAGCGGCTCGACCGTCGCCCACACCCAGTCGGGCTGCTGCTCGATCAGCCGGCCGAAGCGGATCGGGTTGACCGCCTTCGACGTATGCAGCTTCATCCGCTTGGTCGGCTGGTACTCCGAGGCCGGCACGATCAGCGACTGCACCGGCGTATCGATCTCGCGCTTCTTGAGCGACAGGAACAGGCCGTGGAAGGCGCGGCCGTTGACGGTCGTGACCTCGCCGTCGACCGAGTAGTCGGCGTCGAGCGTTTTCCGCTGCTCGACCAGGTCGACGCCGACCAGCGTGTTCGCGATGACCTGCAGCCCGATCTCGGCGCGATCGGCCGTCATCCGCTTCATCCGGCGCACGATGCCGAGCGTCCACGGCGACTGCCCGTGCGGTCGAATCGCCGCCAGCGTGCCGAGCGTCACGGCATTGGCGACGCTCATCGGCGCCAGCAACCGGAAGCCGGTCTGGCTGATGTCCTTCACTTCCCACGGACCCCCGGGTGCCGCGAACGTCGCGAAGCGGCGGCGCGACAGTTCGATGCGCCGGTCGACCTCATTGCGCACGCGGCCGAAGACCGCCAGCTCCATGGTGCCGCCGAAGCTCTTGCCCGTTTCGATCTGCACGAACGGCGTCTGCTCCTCTTCGCGCAGGAAGCCCGAGATCTTCGCGAAGCCCACGATCGCATCCACGGTGCCCGCCGCTGCGGTGCGCTCGCCGCGGCGCGCGAACGGCTTGAACTCGGGGTCCACCTGCGACGCGAGCTTGGTCAGCAGCCCGAGCTGCTCGGTGCGCTTGGGGGTGCGGTCCGACAGCGGCTGGCCGCGGATCTTCTGCTCGAGCATCACGACGTTCTGCATCAGTACCGCGTGCAACGGCCGGGTATCGAGGAACAGCACGCGGCCTTCGAGCGGCGCCGGCGTGCGGCGGCGCAGGCCGTCGCGCGCACCGAGGTCCACGTAGAACGACGTGACGGATGAAGGCTCGAGCGCCAGGCGCAACGGCGCGCACCACTCGTCCAATTCACCGGCCACCCATTCGAGGTGCCGCGCCGTCATGTTGCCGGCGTTCATCAGTTGCACGAGCAGCGCGACCAGGTACTCGTGCTCGATGGTCGTCACCTTGCCGCCGGCGCCGCGCGGAATCTGCTGGCGCTCGAACTTGCGCGAGAGGGCGAGCGAGAACAGCGCATGGAGTTCCGCCCACTTCGCCGGAATCCACTGCTCGTAGCGATAGAGGCGGATCTTCGCGTCGAGGCCCATGTGGACGATCTGCCGGCACAGGAGTTCCGGCAGCAGTTGCTGCCACTTGGCACTCTGCGCGTGATGCGACACCTCGCGCGCGAACGCGTAGTAGCTGACGAGGAACGCCTGCGTCAGGTCGAAGAGCGCGGACCAGAGCTGGTTCTCGATCTTGGAGCTGCGCGACGCGTGCTCGATGTACTGCGTGGTGAGGCTCTTGCGCAGGCCCGTGCACTGCGCGTCGAGGAAGAAGATCGCCTCGAGCCCCTGCGGCGAGCGGCGCGCCGTCGGTTCGGAGATGCGCCCCAGTTCGGTCAGCACCTCACTGTGGATCGCCAGCGGATCCGAGACCGGAAAGGCCGCGAGCCAGCGCTCCGTCGACTTGATGTCGACGAGCGGATCGCGTGTCGATTTTCCGAAACCGAACATCAGCGCCACTGCCTCCTCATGGACGACATCGAGTTGTCATGTGCAAGAACCGCACCTGCGACCCCGCCTGCGCGTCGCGCGGGCCGCGCGGGCCGACGGGCGGCGGTCGCGCATGGGTCGGCCCCGCCGGTGCGCGTTGGAAGCCGGTGGCGCGCGGTTCCCCGCATGGCCGTTCACTGCGAAATCCCTCGCGAATCGCGGCGTTCGCTGCCGCGCGCCGTCGCAATTTCCGGACGCGCGCCGGTTCGGCAGAAAAGTCACGGACGTGGCGCGCGCTCGTCGTCGACCATCATGGCGCAGAAGCCATCGCCGGGCAAGCGTGCGGTTCCGATCTGGCACACATCGTGCATCTACGGTTCGTGCAGCACAGACGTGTCGCTAGGCCGAAAACGCGGCCCTGGAAGTACCGAATTGCAGGCACCCAGCGTCTATACTTGTGGGTTACAGCCTGCGCAAGCGCCAAACCGAACACGCACAGGAAAGACAACGATGGGCATCCTGATCAAGGCACCTACCCGCCGCCGCGAACCGGCACTCGCCGCGGTGGACATGCAGGAACCGGGCAGCGAAACGCGCAATGCGCTGCACATCCGCGAAGTGGTTCGCATCACCGGGTTGCGGCGCGAACAGCTCTACATGTGGCAACGCCGGTACGGCTTCCCCTCGCCGCTGCGCGACGGCTTCGGCGACCGCGTCTATCCGCCGGACCAGATCGCGCGGCTCAAGCTGATCAAGCAGTTGCTGTCCGAAGGCTGGCGCGCGGGTGCGGTCGTCCCGCTCGCCGACTCCGCGTTGCAGTCGATGCTGGGCCTGGCGGTCGACGAGCCGTCGCCGCTGCCGTCGGAAATCGAGGCGGCGGTGCGCCTGCTCGCGCAGCATCGGATCGGCGAGATGCAGAACCATCTGTCCAAGCTGCTGGTCGGGCAGGGCCTGCGCAAGTTCCTCGAACAGACGCTGATTCCGCTCAACGAGGCGGTGCACGAACGCGTCGTGCGCGGCGAAATGCAGAACTTCCAGGAATTGCGCTTCGCCGACCTGGCGCAGCGCCTGCTGCGCGATGTGACGCGGCTCGTCCGACCTACGCGCGACGCGCGGCACATCCTGCTCGCCACCCCCCCCAACGATCCGAACCAGCTGGGTCTCGCGATTCTCGAGCTGCTGCTGTTCACCGAGGGCGTCAATTGCCTGACGCTCGGCGCCGGCGTTCCCGCGCAGGAAATCGCCGGCGCGGCCAACGCCTACAAGGCGGCGCTGGTCGTGCTGCTGTTCGACCGCGGCATCTCGGGCAAGATCGCGGGCCAGGAAATCCGCGGCCTGCGCGCCGCGCTGCCGCCCGAAATGCCGCTGGTCGTCAGCGGACGCGCGGTCAACCTGCTCGCGAAGCCGATCCCGGATGCGCACACGGCCGCGGACTTCAGTTCCGTGATGGCGAAGATGCGCACGTTGGGCGTGCTGCCGGCGATCCCGGTGTCGCTGGTCGGCGTGTTGCCCGACCTGCCGCAGCGGGCGTAGCATGGTCGGGTGAATCCGCCCGACCTCGTACCCGATTTCCGATCCGACGATCCGGCCCGCGGCGCGCCCGCGGGCCATCGACGCTTCGCGTCCCGGCGCGTGCTATGGCATGCGTTGGGATTGTTCGCGGCGATCCTCGTCGCGTGGCTGATCCTCCGCGGGTACCGCCAGCCCGAGTTCATCCTCGACTTCGCGAGCTTTCGCCTCTGCTAGGACGCGTCCGCGAAAGGCGTCCGTGGGGCCTGTGGATGGCGTAAGCCGGCGTCGCGCCTTTTGCGGCCGGCAGTTCAACTGCGAAGTCGGCGGCCGCCTTGGGGCGGCCCGGCGGCGGCCGCCAATAAATTCTACGCAAAAACGAGTGTCGTGCGGCGGGCTGCGTTAGTTGGCCAAAAGAATCGTCCGAAGCCGGAGCATCGGTAGAGCTTCCCGAACGCGATGTCTCCGGCACACGAGCGATGTGGCCATCACGGCTCGTTGAGGAAGTCCTCGAGCTTGCGCCGCTGGCGCTTGGTCGGACGGCCGGGCGTTTCCGGCGCCGCGGCGCGCGCGGTGCGCCGCTGCAGCAGCGCGTCCTCGCGCGCCGCGATGCTGGCGGGCGTTTCGCGGTACAGCAGCGCGGCGGCCTCCGCGCCGCCGCGACGATCGGACAGCGCGATCACCTCCACCACCCACGCAAAGCCGCCGCGGCGCACGGTGACGAACTCGCCGCCGCGCATTCCCCGCGCGGGCTTCACCCGTTCCTCGTTCACGCGAACCTGGCCCGCGTCGATCGCCTGCGCGGCAAGGCTGCGCGTCTTGTAGAAGCGCGCGGCCCACAACCACTTGTCGAGGCGCACGCGCTCGTCGACGGCAGGTGCAGAGGCAGCCTCGCTGCGTCACGCGCGCTCGTCAGTGCCGCGTCGATGTACCAACGGCGGCCACGAACAGCGCGCGTGCGTCGGCCGGGCGCCAGCGTGTACCGGCGGTTGCAGAACTCGCACGTGACCTCGACGTCGCCGCGCTCGGCGAGGATCGACTCAACTTCGGCCAGGCCGGCGATGCGCAGCGCGCGCAGGACGCGCTCGTGCGAGCATGTGCAGCCGAACGCGACGGGCTTCGCGGCGAAGAGGCGCAGGTCGTCCTCCGGGAACGCCGCCGACAGCGTTGCCGCGGCATCGGGCGCACGCAGCAGCGCGTCGGGCGTCGCGTGGGCGAGCGCCGCCTGCGCGCGCGCCCAAGTCGCGTCATCGTCGTCGCCGGCCGCAGGCAACCGCTGCACGAGGACGCCCGCCGTTTCGCCGTCGCGCGTGGCGAGCACCAGCCGGCTTGCGAGCTGCTCCGACGTCGCAAGATAGTGCTCGACGAGCGCAGCGACGGAGGCGGATTCCAGCGCGACGATGCCCTGGTAGATCGTGCCCGCGCCCTTCGGGTCGAGTGTGATCGCGAGACGGCCGTGTTCCGGGCCGCCGGCCAGTTCGGCGAGCGTCGCGTCGTCGCCCATTGCGCTCGTGCGCGCCGGATCCCACTGGGCCATCGCGCGCAAGGCGAGCGCGTCCGTGCATTCCACGACGAGCATTCGCACCGGACCGTCCCCCTGCAGCTGGATGATGAGGCTGCCGGTGAACTTGAGCGTCGACGCCAGCAGCGCCGATGCGGCGAGGAGTTCCGCGAGCACGCGCGCCAGTGCGGGCGGGTACGGATGGCAGGCGAGCACCGCGCGCACGGTGGCCGGCAGGGTCACGTGCGCGCCCCGCACGGCCGCGTGCTCGAACACGAACCGGGTCAGCGCGTCGGCGGGCACGTGCATGTCCCGGGGCGTCAGGCCGCGTTGGCCTTGACCGAATACATCGTGAGCGGCAGCGCGGAGTTCTTGTCGAACAACGCGCCGGCCGCGAGGCCGGCTTTCGCGATCGCCTCCGCCGTTTTCAGGCGCGGGTACATCGCGTGCATCGCGCCCAGCGCGAACTCGCGACCCGAGCCGACGGCCCAGAACTGCGTGTACTCGAACACCTCGCGCATCGAGTACACGCCGAAGATGCCGTGCGCGTTCGCGACGAGCGCGGTCACCTGCGTCGATTCGTAGGGATCGTCCTCTTCCTCCTTCGGGTTGAGGAAGTGGTGCTCCTTGAGCAGCGGGTGCAGCTTGCGGAACGTCTCGAAGATCGCGATCTTGCTCGAGAAGTCGAAGTCGTCGCTGCGCTTCAGGAGGCTCTCGAACACGAGCTGGTGCGCGGCGGAGCCGCACAGGCCGAGGTACGTGCCGCGATAGTGGACGATCTTGTCGTAGGTGCGGTCGTGGACGGCCGCCAAGCGCGTGTCGCCGAACGTGGTGAGCGAGTCCGCGGCGATGGCAATGGCGTCGCCCTTGCGGACGACAACGATGGTGGTCATGAGGCGTTCGGAGGCCTTGCGGAATTGATGCGGCGTCGCGTGATTGCTGCGGCGGAAGAGCGGAGGATTATACGCGAGCGCGGCGGCCGTTCCGGCTTCACATCGTCCGGGGCGCCGGCAGCATCGGCACCGGCGGCAGCCGAGCACGGGACCACGCGCGCGCCGCATGCGCCCAGAACTCCCCGGCCGAGCGCGGCGCCGCGTCCGGCGCCGGCTGTTCGAGGAAGCGCCATGCGGCGCAAAGGGCGGGCACCGGATTGTCCGGCAGGGCCGTTGCGCGCGTCTGCTTCGACAGCTTCTCGCCGTGCGCGTCGATCGCGATCGGCACGTGCAGGTAGGCGGGTGTGGCGATTCCCAGCGCCTGCTGCAGGAAGATTTGCCGCGGCGTGGACGCGAGCAGGTCCGCGCCGCGCACGATGGCGGTCATCGCCGCGTCGCCGTCGTCGACGACGACGGCCAGCTGGTACGCGTGCAGGCCGTCGGCGCGGCGCACGACGAAGTCGCCGACGTCGCGCGCGAGGTCCTGTCGCTGGGGTCCCTGCAGCAGGTCCGTGCAGGCGATCACGGCGTCGCCGACGCGGACCCGCAGCGCCGTCGCGCGCGCCGCGTCTTCGGCCAGTCCCTGCGTGCGGCAGGTTCCGGGATAGACGCGCTCGCCGCCGGAGCCCACCGGGGCGGCCTCGAGCACGCGCCGCGTGCATGCGCATGCGTAGAGCAATCCGGCGGCGCGCAGGCGCACCAGCGCGGCGTCGTAGGCGGTGGCGCGCGCCGACTGGCGCACGACGGGACCGGTCCACCGGAAGCCGTACCGCACCAGCGTGCGCAGGATCGCGTCCTCGGCGCCGGCCCGCGTGCGCGGCACGTCGACATCCTCGATGCGCAGCCACCACTGCCCGTCGCGCGCGAGCGCGTCCGCGTAGCTCGCGAGTGCGGCGACCAGCGACCCGAAGTGCAGCGGACCCGTCGGCGACGGCGCGAAACGGCCGCGATACGCGGCGGCCGCCGGAACGGCGTTCACCGCGGGTTGGGGAGGCTCACGGCCGCTGCGGTCGCGGTGCCTGCGCCGGTGGCCGGATAGGAGAAGTGGCGGTTCATCGCGGCCATCACGGCGTTCGGATACTCCGGCCGCCCGAGGCTGCCGTTGTAGCGTCCGAGCGCGCGGTAGTAGTCGCCCGCCTCGACGTCGAGGTAGCGGCGCAGGATCACGGCGCCGTAGCGCAGGTTCGTGCGGAGGTTGAAGAGGTTCTGGTCCGGCGTCCCGATCAGCGTCAGCCAGAACGGCATCACCTGCATGTAGCCGCGGGCACCGGCCACGGAGATCGCATATTTCTTGAAGCCGCTCTCGTGGTACATGACGCCCAGCATCAGCTGCGGATCGAGGCCGGCGCGCGTCGCCTCGTAGTGGACGGTCGCGAGGAGGTCGCGCCGCTCGCGCTCGTCGGCCACCTTGTGCGCGATGCGCCGGGACATTTCCGCGAGCCACGACTGCAGTTCGGGCCGGTTCGCATAGTTCGCCGGGATGGGCGCGTCGGCGATCGCCTTCGCGAGACCGGCCACCACCGACGGCGCGAGCTGCTCCTCCGCCTGCGCGCCCGCGAGTGCGGGCGGCGGCGCGAGCAGCACCGCAGCGGCGAACGCGGCAAGGCAGAAGGTGCTGCGTAACGTCATGCGTCTATTCCGTTGCGGCGAGGCGGCTCCGGACGAAGGCCGCGATTTCGGCGACGGGCACCGGCGTTGCCGCCGAGTCGCGTCGCCCCTGGTATTCGACCCGGCCTTCCTTCAGGCCGCGGTCGCCGATCGTGACCCGGTGCGGGATTCCGATGAGCTCGAGGTCAGCAAACATCACGCCAGGCCGCTCGCCGCGATCGTCCAGCAGCACGTCCACGCCGCCGGCGGCGAGTTCGTCGTGCAGTCGATCCGCCAGTTCCCGGACGGCCTCGTTCCGATCGTACCCGACGGGGGCAATGGCGACTACGAACGGCGCCAGCGGCTCCGGCCACACGATGCCGCGGTCGTCGTGATTCTGCTCGATCGCGGCTGCGACCACCCGGGTGACGCCGATGCCGTAGCACCCCATCTCGAGCACCTTCGACTGACCGTCGGCCGCGAGATAAGTTGCGCCGAGCGCGGTCGAGTAGAGGTTGCCGAGCGCGAACACGTGGCCGACCTCGATGCCGCGGACGATCGCGAGCGTACCGCGGCCGTCGGGCGACGGGTCGCCGGCGACCACATTGCGCAGGTCCGCGACGACGTCGGGCTCGCGGCAGTCGCGACCGAAGTTCACGCCGCGCAGGTGGAAGCCCGCCTCGTTGGCACCGCAGACGAAGTCCGCCATCGCGGCGACGGAACGGTCGACGATCAGCGGCATTCCCGGCGCAATGCCGACCGGACCCAGGTACCCGGGCTTGCAGCCGGTCGCGGCGACGATTTCCGCCTCGCTCGCCCAGCGAAAGCCGTCCATGCCGGGCAGCTTGGCGATCTTGACCTCGTTGCCCATGTGGTCGCCGCGCACGAGCAGCATCTGTGCGCGGCCGTCCGCCCATACCATCAGGCACTTGACGGTACGCGCGAGCGGCAATCCGAGGAGTTGCGCGACTTCCTCGCACGTCGCCATGCCGGGTGTTGCAACCCTGGCCATCGGCTCGGTCGCGGCACCGCGCGGCGCCGTAGGCGCCAGGGCCTCGGCCTTCTCCACGTTCGCCGCGTAATCGGACGCATCGCTGTAGGCGATCGCGTCCTCGCCGGCGTCGGCCAGCACCTGGAACTCATGCGAAACGTTGCCGCCGATCGCGCCGGTATCGGCGTCGACCGCGCGGAACTTCAGGCCCATCCGCGTGAATATGCGCACGTACGCGTCGTACATGATCCGGTAGGACCGCGCCATGCCGGCTTCGTCGACGTCGAACGAGTACGCGTCCTTCATCACGAACTCGCGCGCGCGCATCACGCCGAAGCGCGGGCGGATCTCGTCGCGGAACTTCGTCTGCACCTGGTAGAAGTTGACCGGCAGCTGGCGATAGCTCCTGATCTCGCGGCGCACGATATCGGTGATCACTTCCTCGTGCGTGGGGCCGACGACGAAATCGCGGTCGTGGCGATCCTTCAACCGCAGCATGTTGGGGCCCATCTTTTCCCAGCGGCCCGTCTCCTGCCACAGCTCGGCCGGCTGCACGACCGGCATCACGACCTCGAGCGCGCCGGCGCGGTTCATCTCCTCGCGGATGATCCGTTCGGCCTTGCGCAGCGTGAGGAGCCCGAGCGGCATCCACGTGTAGAGGCCGGCGCCCAGCTTGCGAATGAGGCCCGCCCGGAGCATCAGCTTCTGGCTGGTGACGTCCGCCTCGGCGGGCGCTTCCTTCAACGTCGAAACGTAGAACTTCGATGCGCGCATCGTCCTGTTTTTGCTGGAAAAACGACCATTGTACTCCGGGCGTGCGGCAATTCGCCCATTTGGAGTCGGCGCGGTCGTTCGGGCGAAGCCTGTCGACCCATTCGCGCAGGCTGCCCGGACGCGGGCGCCGACCCCATGGGGGCGAAGGGTTGCCCGGCCCCCGACTGCGGACCCGACGGAAGCTTCAGCGGCGGGCGGCCATGTCGATGTCGAGGTACTGGAAGTACGCCGAGAGCGACGACGGAACGAAGCCCTGCAACCACGGCTGCACGAACGCGTTCTCGACGTCGATGAGCAGCGGGATCAACGGGACGTAGGCGCGCACGATCTCGATCATCCGGCGCGCATGCGGCATCCGGTCCTCCGGTGCCGGGGCGAGCAGGAAGGCGCGGAACGCCGCGTCGTACTCGGGCGAACGGAAGCGCGACTCGTTGGACTCGGGCGGCGCCGGGCCGTAGAACTGCTGGTAACCCATGCCGTTCGGCGTCTGCGACCGCCCGTGGATCGTCACCGCGAACTGGCCTTTCGCGACCTCCTTGAACAGGTCCTGCACCGGCACCGAGCGAAACGCCATGCGCACGCCGATCGCGTCCATGTTCTTCCTGAGGAGCGTCTGGATCTCGCGCCAGACGGTGCCGGTGAAAATGGTCAGCGTCACCGTCAGCGGCTTTCCGTCCGGCGTCATCCGGTAGCCCTCGGCGTCGCGCCGCGTGTAGCCCATGCGGTCGAGCAGCGCCACCGCGGTGGCGGGATCGTAGACGCGGCGCGGGCGCGGTCGCGTCGTGCCCCGCCACGCCCGGGGGCATCGGCTGGTTCGCCGCGACGGCCTGTCCCGAGTAGACGACCCGGATCAACGTGTCGACGTCGATCGCGAGCGACATCGCCCGGCGCAACGCGATGCGGTCGTTGCCCATGCCGCCGACGACCGGGTCGTCCATGTTGAACCACAGCGAGCGCACCGAGTTGGTCGTGTACGGAATGCGCCGGATTCCGCGCGCGGCGAGCGCGGGATTCAGTTCGCCATTGCGCAGCACCGTGCCGACCGCCTCGCCGCGCAGCACGATGCCGTCCAGCTTGCCGCTCTCGAATTCGAGCACGCGCACGTGGTGTTCGTCGATGATGGCCAGTTCGATGCGACCGATCTGCGGCAGGCGCTTGCCGCGCATCTGCGCGATCAGCGCGGCGTGGGCCGGGTCGCGACTCTCCGGAAAGGCCAGTGCGCGGTAGTCGGGGTTCGCCGCGAGCACGATCCGGGAACCGCGTTGCCACTCGGCCAGCAGGTACGGTCCCGTGCCGACGGCGCGCGCCTGGATGTCGCCGCCGGCCGCCTCGACCACCTCGCGCGCGACCGCCTGCACGAACAACAGGTCGGAACCCGCCGGATAGTTCGCTTCGGTGAAGCGCACCTGCAGCGTGTGGCGGTCGAGCGCACGCAGGCCCTCGACCTTCGCGTCGTAGTCGAAGCGCGCGCCGGGCCGGCTCGCCGCGTCGACCACCGGCCGCATCCCGACGATGAGATCCGTCAGCAGCGGCTCGCCGCCGCCGCGCAGGTTGGGGTCGAGCGCCCGCTTGATCGAGTAGACGTAGTCGTCCGCGACCAGTTCGCGCGGATGGCCGCGGAACGCCGGATCCGCGGTGAAGCGGATGCCCGGCTTCAGGCGAATGGTCCACGTCTTGCGGTCCGCGGACATCTCGACCGGGCCGGCGGCGGTCCTCGGCACCGGATGCGGCGGCCGGTCGAGGTAGCTCCACTCGAACATGCCCTCGTAGATCGCCGCCGCGATGTTGCGCGAATACACGTCCTGCAACTGCTGCGGGTCGAGCGTGTCGATGTCGCTGGTCGCAAGCCGCAGCACTTTCGCGGGATCGGCGGCGAAGGTGGTCGTGCACAGCGTGATCGCCGCCGCGGCCAGCAACGCCTGCAAGCGTATGATCCACGCACGGGTCCGGACCTCGCCGCCGGACCGGGCCGCCGGCGCGCATGCGTCGTGCGCGGACCCGTGCGGCGGGCACGTGCAACGTGAAGGAGCGGATTCGATGGTCATGGCCTTGCCGTTTCTGCTGGGTTTCGCGGCCGCGATATTCGCGTGGTTCGGACGTCGCAACACGGCGCTGGTCATCGCGGTGCTGACCGTCGCGATCCAGGTGTGGTGGCTCGTGTATCACGCGACCGACACGCTGTCCATCGCGCTCTAGCGCCGGCCGCCACGACATGCGCAGGACACTCGACACGCTGGCGCTGCTGGGGCTCACCGGCGTCCTGCTCGTCGCGTTCTACTACCAGTTCGCGCTCGGCGAGCTGCCGTGCCCGCTGTGCGCGCTGCAGCGCGTCGGCTTCATCGTAGCCGGCGTGGGGCTCATGCTCAATCTGCGCGTGGGGCGCTCGCCCGCCCACTACGGCCTCGTGCTGCTGACGGCGGTCGCCGCCGGCAGCGCGTCGCTGCGCCAGATCGCGCTGCACGTCGTGCCGGGATCCGGTTCGTACGGGTCGGCGCTGTACGGCTTCCACTTCTACACGTGGGCGTTCCTGGCCTACGGCGCGCTCGTCGCGTACGTGGGCGTGATGCTGCTCGCGGACTCGCGGCCGCAGGCACCGGAGCGCCCGAAGCCCTTCGGCGGGCTCGCGCGGCTCGCGTGCATCGCTGTTCATTGCGGTGGCCGCGGCGAACGCGCTGTCCTTCCTGCTCGAGTGCGGGCTGGGACCGTGCCCGGACAACCCCGTCGGCTACCGCTGGTGGCCGACGTCGCGGTGATCAGCGAACGACCAGCACCGGCAGCTTGCTGTGCGTGAGGACCTTCGTGGTCTCGCTGCCGAGCAGCAGGCCGGCCAGGCCCTTGCGTCCATGCGAGGCCATCACGATGCCGTCGCACTTCGCCTTCTTCGCGCACGCGAGGATCGCCTCCCAAGGCGCCGCCGCGATCGCATGGACCGACGCGCACTCGACGCCCGCGGCCTTGGCCTTGGCGGTGATGCGTTCGAGCACCTTCTGCGATTCTTCCTTCGCACGCTTGGAGTATTCGCGGCGCGAGATCATCTCGACGGAGACGCCTTCCGCGTAGATGGGCATCGGATAGTCGGGCGACGCGTGGAAGATCGTGATCTTCGCCTTGAGTGCCTGCGCGAGTTCGATCGCCTGCGCCACGGCCTTGTCGGAGAGCTTAGAGCCGTCGGTCGGTACCAGCAGATTCGTGAACATGGTCTTCCACTCCCTTGTGCGTGCCTGCAATCGATGTTACGCGACCTGCCGCCTTCGCGGTTGATGCACGTCAACCGGTCCCGGGCCGCGCGCGGCGCCGGGCATGCATCGCCGTTGCGCGAGGTCAACAGCGCGCCCGTTGTGCGCTTGACCCCCCTCGCGGCGTCCCCGTAGAGTTTATGCCATGTCGGCCCTTTCGGCATTCGCCGCCGACGCGCCCGCGGTAACGGTTGCGCCGGACGACGACCTCGCCCGGTGTTATCACTGCGGCGCGTCCAATCCGCAAGCGTCCCGCTGGACCGTCATGGTCGCCGGCGTGCCGCGCGCATTCTGCTGCGCGGGCTGCCAGGCCGTGGCGGAGACGCTGCACGCGGCGGGCCTCGACGCGCTGTACGCCGGCCGCGCGCGGACCGGAGGGCGGCGCGCCCAGGACGACGATGACTGGGTTCGCTGGGGGGCGTCCGCGGAGGCCACCGGGCTGGTGCGGGTACGCGCGGACGGGTGCAGCGAGGTGTCGCTGCTGCTCGAAGGCGTCACGTGCGGCGCGTGCGTGCCGCTGCTCGAATCGTGGCTCGCGCGCCAGCCCGGCGTCGCCGAAGTCGGCGTCAACTATGCGACGCGGCGTGCGCAGATCGCGTTCGACGCCGGCACGACGCAACTCTCCGCGGTGCTCAATGCGATCGCGGCCGCGGGCTATGCGGCATATCCCTACGATCCGGCGCGACGCGAGGCGCTGGCGAAGCGCGAGCGGCGCGCGCTGCTGACCCGCACCGCCATCGCGCTGCTCGCGATGATGCAGGTGATGATGTTCGCGCTGCCGGTCTATCTCTCCGACGACGGCGTCGCACCGCGCGAACTGCGCCTGCTCGAATGGGCGAGCTTCGTGCTGACGCTGCCTGCCCTGTTCTACTCGGCCGCGCCGTTCTTCCGCAATGCATGGCGCGACGTCACGCACCGGCGCCTCGGCATGGATGTCCCGATCGTCATCGGCATCGTGGCCGCGTTCGGCGCGAGCGCGTGGGCGACGTTCACCGGTGTGGGCGCCGTCTACTACGACTCGGTCACGATGTTCATCGCGCTGCTGCTGGTCGCGCGCTATTTCGAACTGGCGGCGCGGCAGAAGGCCGGGGACGCGATCGAGGCGATTGCGCGCCAGCGGCCGGATACCGCGGAGCGGCTCGCCGCGGGCGGGGCACGCGACGAGCCGGAGACCGTCGCCGCGTCGGCGCTCGTGCGCGGCGATGTCGTGCTGGTGCGTCCCGGCGCACGGGTGCCCGCCGATGGCGAGGTGCTCGAGGGGCGTTCGCACGTGGAGGAGGCGATGCTCACCGGCGAGAGCGCGCCGGTGCTGCGCGCGCCCGGCGATCCGCTCTGGGCGGGTGCGGTGAATCGCGACGACGCGCTGGTGATGCGGGTGGCGGCCGCGGGCGACGACACGCGCCTGTCCGCCATCCTGCGGCTGACCGAACGCGCGGCCAACACGCGCCCGGCGGCCGTGCGCAGCGCCGACCGCATCGCCGCGGTCTTCGTCGCGATCGTGCTCGTGCTTGCCGCCGCGACGGCGCTGTACTGGTGGCAACGCGACCCCGCGCGCGCGCTCGCGGTCACGTTCGCCGTGCTGGCGGTGTCGTGCCCGTGCGCGCTCGCGCTGGCGACGCCGGCGGCATTGGCCGCGGCGGCGGGCGCGCTGGCGCGCCGCGGCATCGTGCTCGCGCGCGGCGACGCGCTGGAGGCGCTCGCCGGGATCACGCACATGGTGCTCGACAAGACCGGCACGCTCACCGTGGGGCGCATGCGCCTCGTCGCATGCGCGACCGACGGCGACTGGACGGCGGACCGGGCGGCGCGCGCCGCGGCGGCGCTGGAGGCCCGATCGGAGCATCCGCTGGCGCGCGCGCTGCGCGAAGCCGCACCGGCCGGCGTGCGCCCCCGGATCGAGGTGGCGTGCCAGACCAACGGGGAAGGCATCGCGGGCGACGTCGCGGGCGTACCGATGCGCATCGGCCGGATCGAATTCGTGGCGGCCCTCGCGGGCCCCCTCCCCGAATCGCTCGCGGTGTTCGCGACGGGCCGCACCGATACGCTGGTGGCGTTGGGCGACGCCGGGGGTGTCCGCGCGCTCTTCGCCTTCGCGGACACGCTGCGCCCCGGCGCGGGGGCGCTGGTGCGCGACCTGCGCGGGCTGGGTGTGAAGCCGCTCGTGCTGTCGGGCGACGGCGCCGCCAACGTCGCGGCGATCGCGCGGACGCTCTCGATCGACGACGCACGTGGCGCACTGCGCCCGGAGGACAAGCGCGAGGCGATCGCCGCGCTGCAGGCGCGCGGCGCGCGGGTGGCGATGGCGGGCGACGGCGTGAACGACGCGCCGGCGTTGGCGCAGGCCGACGTGTCGGTGAGCCTGGGCAGCGCGACCCCGCTAGCGCAGTGGACAGCCGACATCGTGATCCTGTCCGACCGGATCGAACTCGCGGCCGGCGCCGTGGACGCGGCGCGCCGCACGTTTGCCGTGATCCGGCAGAACCTCGCGTGGGCGGCCGTCTACAACGTGATCGCGATCCCGGCGGCGGCGTTCGGCTTCGTGACGCCGGTCTGGGCGGCGGTCGGCATGTCGGTGTCCTCGCTGGCGGTCGTCGCGAACGCGCTGCGCCTGACGCGACTCTCGGCGCCGCCGCGGCTCGCGGCCGCTGCCGTCCCGACTGCGCCGGCGGCGCCGGAGGCGGCATGGAAGTCCTGATGCTGCTGATTCCGCTGTCGGTCGTGCTGGTGCTGGGGATCGGCGCGCTGTTCTGGTGGAGTGTTGCGAGCGGGCAGTTCGACGACCTGGACGGGCCCGCGCACCGGATCCTCGCGGACGATGACGGCGGCCTGGACAAGCAGGTATCGGCGCCCGGCGCCTTGACGGCGATCAACGCGGACAAACCCCCGGACCGTTAGGATCGCGGCGGTGCAGCATTCGGGCACAGGGGCAGTCGTACACCGAAGGGAGCGCAGGACCTATGGCAAATCCGATGGGCAGCGGCGTCGCGACGGCGACGTTCAACTACAAGGTCGTCCGGCAATTCGCCGTGATGACCGTGATCTGGGGCATCGTCGGGATGCTGGTGGGGGTGATCATCGCCGCCCAGCTCCTGTGGCCGGCGCTGAACTTCGACATCCCGTGGCTGACCTACGGCCGGCTGCGCCCGCTGCACACGAACGCGGTGATCTTCGCGTTCGGCGGCTGCGCGCTGTTCGCCTCCGCCTACTACTGCGTGCAGCGGACGTGCCAGACGCGACTTTTCTCCGACGCGCTCGCGGCGTTCACGTTCTGGGGCTGGAACGTCGTGATCGTCCTGGCCGCCATCACGCTGCCGCTCGGCATCACCAGCGGCAAGGAATACGCCGAGCTCGAGTGGCCGATCGACATCCTGATCACGCTCGTCTGGGTGTCGTTCGCAGTCGTGTTCTTCGGCACGCTCGCCAAGCGCAAGACCCCGCACATCTATGTCGCGAACTGGTTCTTCGGCGCCTTCATCCTGACGATCGCGCTGCTGCACCTCGTCAACAGCGCCGCGCTGCCGGTGTCGTTCCTGGGCTGGAAGTCGTACTCGGCCTACGCTGGCGTGCAGGACGCGATGGTGCAGTGGTGGTACGGCCACAACGCGGTCGGCTTCTTCCTGACCGCCGGCTTCCTCGGGATGATGTACTACTTCGTGCCGAAACAGGCCGGGCGCCCGATCTACTCGTATCGCCTCTCGGTCGTCCACTTCTGGGCGCTGATCTTCACGTACATGTGGGCAGGCCCGCATCACCTGCACTACACGGCGCTGCCCGACTGGACGCAGTCGCTCGGCATGGTGTTCTCGCTGATCCTGCTCGCACCCTCGTGGGGCGGCATGATCAACGGCATCATGACGCTGTCCGGCGCCTGGCATAAGCTGCGCGAGGACCCGATCCTCAAGTTCCTGATCGTCTCGCTGTCGTTCTACGGCATGAGCACGTTCGAGGGACCGATGATGTCGATCAAGACGGTCAACGCGCTGTCGCACTACACGGACTGGACCATCGGCCACGTGCATTCCGGCGCGCTGGGCTGGGTCGCGTTCATCTCGATCGGCAGCATGTACTACCTGCTGCCGCGGATGTTCGGCAAGACCGAGATGTGGTCGGTCAAGCTCATCACCGCGCACTTCTGGATCGCGACCATCGGCGTCGTGCTGTACATCGCCGCGATGTGGATCGCCGGCGTGATGCAGGGACTCATGTGGCGTGCGACCAACGCCGACGGCACGCTGACCTACGCGTTCGTCGAGAGCGTGAAGGCCACGTATCCGTTCTACGCGATCCGGCTCTTGGGCGGCACGATGTTCCTGGGCGGGATGCTGATCATGGCCTACAACATGATCCGCACGATGGCCGGCGGCAAGGCCTTCGAGGCGCCGATTCCCGCCGTTCCGGCGCACGCATAAGGGGCCGACGATGAAACTCTCCCAGGAACACGTCGAGAGCAACCTGCCTTGGCTGATCGTGCTGGTGCTGCTCGTGGTCAGCGTGGGCGGATTGGTCGAGATCGTCCCGCTGTTCTTCCAGAAGTCGACGACGCAGCCGGTGGCGGGCCTGAAGCCCTACGCGGCGCTCGCCGTCGCGGGTCGCGACATCTACGTCCGCGAGGGCTGCTACAACTGCCACTCGCAGATGATCCGCCCGTTCCGCGCCGAGACGGAGCGCTATGGTCCCTATTCCGTGGCCGGCGAGTTCGTCTACGACCATCCGTTCCAGTGGGGCAGCAAGCGCACGGGACCGGACCTCGCGCGGGTCGGCGGCCGCTATTCCGACGACTGGCATCGCGTGCATCTCAACAACCCGCGCGACGTCGTGCCGGAGTCGAACATGCCGGGCTACCCGTGGCTGGCGAAGACGCCGGCCGACGCAGGCACGATCGCCGCGCACATGCGCACGCTGCGCACGCTCGGGCTGCCGTACACGGACGAGGAGATCGCGCAGGCGCCCGCCGCATTGCAGGGCAAGACGGAGCAGGACGCGCTGATCGCGTACCTGCAGGGCATGGGCATCACGATGAAGAACGCGAGGTAGCCATGACCGCGTCGACCTTTCTCTCGAGCCTCATGACCGTGGTCTCGTTCGTCACGTTCATCGGCATCGTGTTCTGGGCGTACAGCCGCAAGCGCCGGTACGGCATTCGACGAGGCGGCGAACGCGCCGTTCGCGCTGCCCGACGACGTCGCCGGCCCGCAATCCAACGTGCAGCGCGGGGGGCGCGCATCATGAGTGACTTCACGTCCGGCTTCTGGAACATCTGGGTCATCGGGCTCACGATCCTGAGCATCGTCGCCTGCGCCTGGCTGCTGCTCTCCACCGGCCGCATCAAGGTGGCGTCGAAGAAGGGCACCGGCGCCGATGGCAAGGTGGAGGTGGGCGTCACCGGCCACGTGTGGGACGGCGACCTGCAGGAATACAACAACCCGTTGCCCAAGTGGTGGTCCAACCTGTTCTGGATCACGATCGTGTTCGCCGTCGTCTACCTGATCCTGTACCCGGGGCTCGGCACGTTTCCCGGCGTGCTCAACTGGTCGTCGAGCGGCTCGTACCGGGAGGAGATCGCGACATCCGACGCGCGGTTGAAGCCGCTGTACGAGAAGTACGCGAAGATGGACATCGAGCAGATCGCCGCCGACGCCGCCGCGCGCCAGACCGGCGAGCGGATGTTCCTCACGTACTGCTCGCCGTGCCACGGTTCGGACGCGGGCGGCAGCAAGGGCTTCCCCAACCTGCGCGACAAGGACTGGCTCTACGGCGGCGCCCCCGCGACGATCGTGCAGACGATCACCGGCGGTCGCATGGGCGTGATGCCCGCGTTCGGGCCGATCCTGGGCGAGGACGGCATCCGCAACGTGACCGCGTACGTCCGTTCGCTGTCGGGACTGCCGCACGACGCGTTGAAGGCGCAACTCGGCCAGACCCTCTTCACGACCAACTGCGTGGCGTGCCATGGCCCCGAGGGCAAGGGCAACCAGGCGCTCGGCGCGCCGAACCTGACCGACAACATCTGGATGTTCGGCAGCTCGGAGACCGCGATGGCCGAAGGCATCGCCAAGGGACACAACATCACGTACGCGGGCGGACCCACGCCGATGCCGTCGTTCAAGGACACGCTGTCGGCCGACCAGATCCGCGTGATCGCGGCGTACGTCTGGGGCCTGTCCAACACGCCGCCGGCGGCAAAGTGACCGGCGAACTCCGCTCCGGCGGCGCGCCGGGCGGAGCGCGCGCCGCGTGACGAACATGGATACGCGCACGATCCCCATCCAGCCGGTGCCTTCGACGCCGGCGGACGGGGACGAGGTCGGCCTCTACGAGATCCGCCGCAAGATCTATCCGCGCGCGGTCACGGGGTGGTTCCGCAACTGGCGCGTCGCGATGATCATCGCGACGCAGGTCGTGTTCTACGGGCTGCCGTGGCTGCAATGGAACGACCGGCAGGCGGTGCTGTTCGACCTTGCCGCGCGCAAGTTCTACATCGTCGGCATCGTGTTCTGGCCGCAGGACGTCATCTACCTGACGGTCCTGCTGATTCTGGCCGCGCTGTCGCTGTTCCTGTTCACGGCGGTGGCGGGGCGCCTGTGGTGCGGCTACGCGTGTCCGCAGACGGTCTACACCGAGATCTTCCTGTGGATCGAGCGGAAGATCGAGGGCGACAGCGTTGCACGCAAGCGCCTCGACGCCGAGCCCGCGTCGGTGCGCAAGTTCGTGACCAAGGCGCTGAAGCACACGGCGTGGATCACGCTGGCGCTGTGGACCGGCTACACGTTCGTCGGCTACTTCACGCCGATCCGCGACCTGGGCATCCGCGCGATCACGTGGAACCTGGGCGGCTGGGAGACGTTCTGGGTGTTCTTCTACGGGTTCGCGACGTACGGCAACGCCGGCTGGATGCGCGAGCAGGTGTGCAAGTACATGTGCCCGTACGCGCGCTTCCAGTCCGTGATGTTCGACAAGGACACGCTGATCATCGCGTACGACGCGAAGCGCGGCGATCCGCGCGGCTCCCGCAGCAAGAAGGCCGATCCGAAGGCGCTGGGCCTGGGCGCCTGCGTCGACTGCAACATCTGCGTGCAGGTCTGCCCCACCGGCATCGACATCCGCGACGGCCTGCAGTACGAGTGCATCGGCTGCGCCGCGTGCATCGACGGCTGCGACCAGGTGATGGACAAGATGAACTATCCGCGCGGGCTGATCCGCTACGCGTCGTCGAACGCGATGGCCCAGGGCCTGCCCGCGGACGCGATGTGGCGCCGCGTGTTCCGCCCGCGCACGCTCGTCTACATGACGATCCTCACGGCGATCGCCGTCGCGGCGGGCGTGTCGCTCGCGCTGCGCAATCCGCTCAAGGTCGACGTCGCGCGTGACCGCGGCGCGCTGGCGCGCGAGGCGCGGCCGGGCGTGGTCGAGAATGTCTATCGCGTGCAGATCATGAACACCGCCGAGGTGCCGCACGAGTTCCGGATCACGGCCGAGGGCCTCCCCGGGCTCGTGGTGGTCGGCGTGCCGCAACCGCTGCGTGTCGAAGGCGCCGCCGCGACGCTGATCCCGCTGCGCCTGGAGGCGCCCGCCGAAGCCGCCGCGCCCGGCACGCACAAGGTCGAGCTGACGATCGAGGACGTGCAGGATCCCGGCACGCGCCGCCGCGAAAGCACGACGTTCATCCTGCCGAAGCCGTGATAATGCGAGGACCGTCCCGATGACCGCCGCCAATCCCGCCATGTCCGTCCAAGCCGAAGCCGCGCGTCCCTGGTACCGCCAACGGTGGCCGTGGCTGCTGATCATGGGACCCGCCATCGTGGTGGTGGCCGGCTTCGTCACGCTGTGGCTCGCGATCGCAAGCGACGACGGACTCGTCGCGGACGACTACTACAAGCGCGGGCTCGCGATCAACCGCGTGCTCGAGCGCACCGATCGTGCGGCCGCGCTGGGACTGACCGCCAACGTCGACGTCGACGCCGGCGGTGCGGTCCGGGTGGCGCTCGCGGCGACCTCCGCGCGACGATGCCGCGACGCCGACCGCGATCAGGCTGGTGATCACGCATCCGACGCGCGCCGGACTCGACCGCCGCGCGGATCTCGTGCGCGGCCCCGAAGGCGTCTACGTCGGCCGTATCGAGCCGATGGCGCCGGGGCGCTGGCTGGTCTCGGTGGAGACGGACGCGTGGCGGCTGCCGGTCGCCGAGGTGGCGCCCGACGTGCGCAATGTCCGGCTGACGGCGGTCCCGTCGCCATGAGCTCGCCGGGCCGTCCCAAGAGCGAATACCGGAGTGCGCAGCACGAAGGGATCTCATGTGAGCTCGCCGGGCCGTCCCGAGCGCCGCAGTGCCCAATGCGCCGGAGTGCGCAGCACGAAGGGGGTCCTGTGAACGCGCCGGAAGCGCCGGCAACGCCACGATGGCTCACCGCGCAGCGGGTGATGTGGATCGTCTGGCCGGCGTTCCTGATGGCCGGCGTGGCCGAGCTCGTGTTCTTCTCGATCTTCGACCCGTTCGACCTGCATTTCTTCGGCTCGCCGCTCGAAATGGCGCGCGAGTCCGTCTACGCGATGGGGTTCTTCGGTTTCTGGGCGCTGGGCATCGCGTCGTCGACGCTGAGCCTGTTCCTGGAGAGCCCGCCCAGCCGCACGTCCGCAAAAGGCGTCCGTGGGGCTGGTGGATGAAGTGACGCCGGCGTTGCGCCTTTTGCGGCCGGACCCGCACGTCCGCAAAAGGCGTCCGTGGGGCTGGTGGATGAAGTGACGCCGGCGTTGCGCCTTTTGCGGCCGGACCTGCACGTCCGCAAAAGGCGTCCGTGGGGCTGGTGGATGAAGTGACGCCGGCGTTGCGCCTTTTGCGGCCGGAACTTCAACTGCGTGATCAGGTGGCCGCCTTGGGAGCGGCCCGGCGGCGGCCACTAGAAAAGACTAGGAAACAACGAGCGTCGTGCGGCTGGCTGTGTGCGAGTCGTGTACCGGAGTGAAAGGCGAGCGAAGGGCCGCCCCGAGCGAGCCGTGCCCCCCTGAGGGGGGAGGCGCGCGTAGCGCGCGTCGGGGGGAGAGTCAACTCCGCCGCCCCGAGCGAGCCGTGCCCCCCTGAGGGGGGAGGCGCGCGTAGCGCGCGTCGGGGGGCTACCTAATTCCCGCCAGTTGCTTCAACCGCGGCAGGTCGACGATCTTGACGGCCCGGCCCTGCACCTGCACGAGGCCTTCTTCCTGGAAGCGCGAGAACAGCCGGCTGACGGTCTCGAGTTTGAGACCCAGGTAGCTGCCGATTTCCTCGCGCGTCATCCGCAATACGTATTCGGTCGAGGAGTAGCCACGGCACTTGTAACGCTCGGACAGGTTGAGCAGGAACGCCGCCAGGCGCTCCTCGGCGCGCATGCTGCCCAGTAACAGGAGTTGCCGGTGGTCGCGGTCGATTTCGCGGCCGAGCACGCGGTGCAGGCTGTGCTGGAGCGCGGGGAGCTTGCGCGAGATTTCCTCGAGCCGCTCGAACGGGATGAGGCAGGCTTCCGTGTCCTCGAGCGCCACCGCCTCGCACTCATGGTGGCGCGTGCTCATGCCGTCGAGGCCCAGGATGTCCCCGGGCATGTGGTATCCGGCGATCTGCTCGCGTCCGTCGTCGGAGAGCATCGTCGTCTTCAGCGAGCCGACGCGGATCGCGTACAGTGCGGTGAAGGGGCTGCCGTTGCGGAACAGCGGCTCGCCCTTCTTGAGCTTTACCCGATTGCCGATGATCGAGTACAGCTCGTCGACCTCGTTCGCGGCGAGTCCGAATGGCAGGCACAGTTCGCGCATGCTGCACTTGCTGCAGTGCACGCGCAAATCATTGATCGATATGGTCTTGGCTGAAATGGGTGCGACGGAGGTCAAGTCGGGAGTGGGCATGGACGGCTCGGCAGGCGTAATGCGACCCGGCGTGCAACCCGGGCGGCTCGCTCGCGAGTCTAAGCCTATTGGCCGGACTTTGCACGATGCGGCGTCGGTGTACAGACGCCCGCGCGGTCGCATGCCCCACCCACGCACAGGAAATGGCCGTGCCCCAGTCCGCGCTGATCGGCGCCTTCCTGGCGGGACTGCTGGGCGGTGTCCATTGCCTCGCGATGTGCGGCGGCTGGGTTGCGCTGGCGTCCCGGCCCGGCGGCGCCGCGCCCCTGGTGCCGGCCGCCACGCTGCGCGCCGGGCTCCTCTTGAGCCACGCCGGGCGGATCACGACCTACGCCGTGCTGGGGGCGCTGTTCGGCGCCGCGGGCGGCGCGGCGCTGGCCGCCAGCCTGGCGCCGTTCCAGCGCGGACTCTACGTAGCCGCCAACCTGCTCCTGCTGCTGCTGGCCGCGTCGATCGCGCTGCGCGGTATCGAATTCCCGGCCCTCGAACGGCTGGGGCTTGCCGCATTCCGCCGGCTCCTGCCCGCCGTCACGCGGCTGGTCCCGGCCGAGGGCCTGGCCAGCCGGTACGCGCTGGGACTGCTGTGGGGATTCACGCCGTGCGCGCTCGTCTACGGCGTGTTGCCGGTGGCGCTGTTCGCGGGCAGCGCGGCCGACGGTGCGCTGGTGATGCTGGCCTTCGGCCTGGGCACGCTGCCCAACCTGCTGGCTGCCGGCGTGGTGCTGGGCGGCGCGCGGCGCATCTTCAACCGCGCGATCTACCGCTACCTGGCCGGGGCCGTGGTCGCGGGGTTTGCGCTCGCAGGACTCTACCGCGCCTGGTTCGTTCCCGACGTGCTGGGCCACGGCCCGTTCTGCCTGTTCTAGCCCGACGCGCGGGTCGTCGCGTTGCCGACGCCGGGCGCGACCTCGGTACCATTCGCGACCGGCCCTGCGCATCGCCCATGCGCATCCCCCATGCGACAATCACCGGTCCCTGCATCCCTGCGCCGCCGACGATAGCGCCCGGCACGCGCACCGGCCATGGACGATCCCCGAACCTTTCCCGACCTCGACGCGGCAACGCCCGCCGCAGCGCGTTTGCACTGCGCCGCGCAGGCGAGCCTGACGGCCGCGACCGGTGCCGACGCCGCGGCCTTCGACCGCGTCATCGCGGCCGGCATCGACGCGTGCCTCGCCCCCGGCGAAGGCGCGGCGCTGGCCGCATTGTTCGCAACCGCGCCTACGGCTGCGATCCACCGCCACCTGTGGCGAATACTGGTCGAGCGCGAGCGCGCCGGCGCCCCTGACCCCACGCAACTGCTGCGGCTGTTCGCGATTCCGGTGATCGTGGTCGCCGGGCTCGAGCGCGCCGAAGCGCCGCGCATTGTCGTGCCGACCGTCGTGGCTGCGGACGCGCTGGAGAAGATCCTGCGCGAGCAGCGTGCGCTCGCGGGGCACGAGACATTTGCGCTCGGCAACGCGCTCGCCGGCGCGGACGCGCTCGCGCTCGAGCGTCTGCCGGAACTCCTGGCGTGGCGTTCGCCTGCCGCGTCGTCCGCCGCCACGCGTGGCCTGCCGCCGTCGCCGATCGCCGTGACCGCAGGGAACGAGGGCGTCCATCTGCGGTTCCTCGTGGGCACCGTGCTCGCGGCGCCGGGCGCGGATCCGCTGCGCGAAACGTCCGTGGGCGCGTGGGGCATGCCGTTCGCGCGCGCACTCGACCGGGCGCTCGCGGTGCCCGGCGTCTCGCTGCTCGCGTTGCCGCGGGCGCCGCAGCCGCTCGTCGAACGCGCTCTGGCAAGGTCGGCTCGCGCAACGCGAAGTGGGCGCGCAACTCTTCGCGAGCAATGCGATCCGCAAGTTGCGCGCGGCCACGGGCGAACCGTCCGCCGTGATCAGCGTGCACCGGCTCGACGGCACGGATGGCGGCGGCGAAGTGCGGCTGTCGCTCTCGTCGCCGTTCGACCCGCGCGAGGCCGAAGGCTTCCGCTGTCCGCTGCTGCCGCTCGATCGCGTCGAGGACGTCGTGCAGATGCTGGCGGGATTGCTCGCGGACTGCCGCGTGAACGACGTGCGCGTGCTGCCCGGCGTTCACGGCGACCGCGTGCCGAACACCGGCATGCCGCTGCTGTTCAAGGCGGTGGACCTGCCGCCGGCAATCACGCACTAGGCGATGATTGCCGAAGACTTTCAGGCGCTGCGTCGCCGCACGCGACCGACGCCGCTCACGGATTCGGTGACCTGCGGATCGCCCAGGTAATCGACGGTACCTGCGCCCGAGATGTTGGCGCGCAGCGTCTTCTCCGCATTGACGACGACCTGACCGGCGCCGGCCACCGTGACCGTCGCGTTCTGGCTCACGAGCTTGGCGCCGCGGAAATCGCCCGCGCCGCTGATCGTGAGGGTCTGGTCGGTCACGCGGCCGGCCAGGTCCGCCTTCAGCGCCCCCGCGCCGGACAGCCGGAGCGACTCGCGCGTCGAGCGCGTCGATGCGGATCGCCGTTCCGCCTGCCCCGGCGATCTTCAGTTCGTCGGCCTTGAAGGCGCCCGCGGTGAGCTTCACGCCGCCGGCAGCCTCGATCGACTTCAACTCGCGGAAGGTCACGATGATCTGCGCCGCGCGGCTGCCGCCCCGACCCAGGACCATGTCCCACCAGCGCGATTTGTCGGTCGACGTGATGGAGAGGACGCCGTCGCGGACTTCGGCCTCGACCGATCCCGAACCGCGCGCGTCCGTCGCGATGGCCACGCTCTCGGTCGTGCCCTGAACGAGTTCGACCAGGGCGGTGCCGGAGACCTCGAGCTGCGTGAACGGCGGCAACGCCCGCGGCGGCGCATCGACGCGCACGGTCGCGGAGGGCGCGCGTGGGGCATGCCCGCCGAACGAGGCGGACGACAGCGCGAGCCACGTGAGGAGCGCGGCAACCGCGATGCAGGCGAGAACGACGAGGACGAGCGAAAAGCGGCGCATGGCGAATCCCGCGGTGAACGGTTGATGACTATCCGGTTGGATGCGGCCAACGCCGCTTCCGGATTCGCAGGCGGGGCGACGCGGGGGGTCAGGGCTTCGCGGAAAGGAACCGGATGTCGCCGTACCACGCGTCGACGTTGGTGCCGGTGTTGTCGGTGTCGGTCATGATCCCGACGTCGGTCATGAGGCCCGGCGACTCGCCGAAGGCCTTCTGGAAGTCCTCGACGACGTTGCGGGTGAGTGTCACCCACTTGCCCACCTGCGCGCCGCCGCTGACCGCGACCACCATCCTGACCCGGCCCGTGTGCGGGTTCTCGATCACGGTGCCGACCGGCGCCTTGTTCGACCACACGTAGATGAGCTGCGCGTACGGCAGGTCGCGCCCCGTCGCGCGCTTCGCCAGCAGCGAGGCGGTGCGTTCGCGCAGCGTGAGCTTCGACTTGTCGCCCTCGAAGCCCAGCACGATGCGCACCGGCGAGTCTTCCTTCGACGCGATGCTGTTGTCGGCGCCCTCGATCAGCGATCCGATCTTCCACTTGAACTCGATGAACGGCGAGCCGGTCACGTCGAACTTCACCGGGAAGTTGTAGCCGCTCGCGGCAGACTCGGCGCGCGCCTTGACGACGACGGTCCCGCCGTCGTCGACGAAACGATATTCGGTGGGCGTCTTGAGCGAACCGAACGTCAGCGGCTCCCAGCCCGCGGGCAGCGCGGCGCCCGGCTTCGCGGACGAGAACGGCGTGACGAGCTGGCCCGCTTCCATCCGCGGCGCCGCTGCCGTCGGTGCGGCGGGCTGCGCGGCTGCGACCGTCGACACTACCAGCGAAAGGCCGAGCACGAACCGGGTGGCAGGGAGCATGGAGTCCTCGTCGGCGGACCCTCGTCGACGGGCCCGATCGCCGGCGGTCCGCGACGGCGGCACGCGGGTCTGCCGGTATAATAATCGAACCCGCCGATCTGCGCAGCGGTTTGCCCAATTTCCCCCGAAAGCCCCCGATGAGCCTCGATCGCGTCCCTGCCGGCAGGGACCTCCCGAACGATTGCAACGTCGTCATCGAAATTCCGATGCGCGCCGATCCGATCAAGTACGAAGTGGACAAGGAGACGGGGGCCGTCTTCGTCGACCGCTTCATGTCGACCGCGATGCACTATCCGTGCAACTACGGGTACATTCCGCAGACGCTCTCCGACGACGGCGACCCGTGCGACGTGCTGGTGCTCTCGCCGGTGCCGCTCATCACCGGCGTCGTGGTCCGGTGCCGGCCGATCGGAATGCTGAAGATGGACGACGAGGCGGGCGGCGACAGCAAGATCCTCGCGGTGCCCATCGACGCGCTGTCGTCGCTGTACCGCGACGTGCAGTCGCCGCGCGACCTGCCGGCGATCACGACGCAGCAGATCGCGCACTTCTTCGAGCACTACAAGGACCTGGAGCCCGGGAAGTGGGTGCGGGTGGCGAGTTGGGTCGAAGCCGAGGAGGCCAAGCGCGAGGTCACCGAAGGCGTGCTCCGCTTCAAGAGATCGAAGCGTCGCGCCAAGGGATGACCTTCAGCCCGGCGCCCGCGGTCTTCTGCGTGGGCAGCGGCGACGTCGAGGTCTCCGACGCGCGCGAACGGCTCGACGTGGACATGATCCACGGCTTCCTCACGCAGAGTTACTGGGCCGCCGGAATCCCGCGTGAAACGGTCGTCCGCGCGCTCGATCACTCGCTCAACTTCGGGCTCTATCGCAACGGCGCGCAGCTCGCATTCGCGCGCTTCGTCACGGACCGGGCCACGTTCGCGTACCTCGCCGACGTGTTCGTGCTCCCCGCGCAGCGCGGCCAGGGACTGGGCAAGCGGATCGTCGAGATCGCGCTGACGCACCCGTCGTTCGACGGAATGCGGCGCATGCTGCTCGCCACGCGCGACGCGCACGCGCTGTACGCGCGGTTCGGCTTCGTGCCCGTCGCGCGGCCCGAGCGCTTCATGGAAATCCACCGGCCCGACGTGTACCGCAGTGGCGGCGCCTGAGGAAGGCGCCGCGGCGCGCGGCGCCGTGGTGCTTCCCGCGCTGTTCGTGCTGCTGTGGAGCACGGGCTTCATCGCGGCGAAGTATGGGCTGCCGTATGCGCCTCCGTTCGCGTTCCTGTTCTACCGGTTCACGCTGGTCGCAGCGCTGATGGTCTGCGTCGCGGTGGTGACGCGCGCACGCTGGCCGGCCTCGTTGCGCGAATACCGCGACGTCGCGCTGGTCGCGCTGGGCGTCCACGCGCTCTATCTCGGTGGCGTGTTCGTGTCGCTCGACCGCGGGATGGCGGCCGGCACGAGCGCGATGCTGGTCGGCCTGCAGCCGATCCTCACCGTCGTCCTCGCGTACGCGTGGATGGGCGAGCCGGTCGTCCGGCGCCAGTGGGCCGGGCTGGCGCTGGGGCTCGCGGGCGTCTGGTTCGTGGTCCGGCACAAGGTCGACTTCGGCGGCGACCTCGCGGAACTGCTGCCGTGCGCGGTGGCGCTGCTGGGAATCAGCGTCGGTACGCTCTATCAGAAGAAGCACTGCGCCAATGTCGACCTGCGCAGCGGCTCGGCGATCCAGTACACGGTATGCGCGGCGATCTACGCGCCGCTCGCGTACTTCGGCGACGCGCGCGCCGTGCAGTGGGTGCCGCCGTTCCTGTTCGCGCTGGGCTGGTCGGTGCTCGTGCTGTCCGTCGGCGCGATCACGCTGTTGTATTGGCTGCTGCGGCACGGCGCCACCGCGAACGTCGCGCGCCTCTTCTACCTGGTGCCGCCGGTGACGGCGCTGTTCGCGTGGCTGCTGTTCGGCGAGACGCTCGACGCGCTCGCGTTGTCCGGGATGGTGCTGATCGCCGTCGGCGTGATGCTGGCCCGCAAACCCGCCTAAACAATGACCCTCATTGTCTGTCGCGCTGCACGATCCGCGTCCCGGCGATCCGGTCGTGCAGGAACTGCCGCGCGGGGTCGACGATGGCCCACAGGAAGTTGAACGCGACGAGCCACGCGGCGTGCGCACCCCACCCCAGCGGGTGCAGCGCGCCATACGCGGCCAGCGCCAGCGCGGGCCCGACCCACGTCGCGAGGTAGCGCAGCAGCGCCGACCGCGTGGGCAGTGGCGATCCATCGACCAGAACCAGCGCGATCCGCCACGTCTTCATCGGCAGCGTGCGGCGACCCGCCGACCAGCTCCACGTGAAGTACCACGCCAGCACGGCGAAGTAGGCGCAGAACAGGAAGACGCGCTGCGTCAGCCCGGGCACGGCCAGGCCGGACTGCCCCGGTGTGACCAGCGGCAGCAGCGCGAATCCCGTCACCAGCACCAGCGCCGCGAGGAGCAGCAGTTCGTAGGCAAGGCTCGCGCAGCGGCGGCCCAGTGGCGCCAGCAGCAACGGGGTCGTGACGGCGGGCGTGACGCCGGTCACGCGAGACGCAGGGCCGGGGAGGATGCGGCGGACGCGGGGAGCGCCGGCGACGCCGATGTCGCTGTGGCGTCGCGCAGTGGCGTCGCTGCCCGACGCGTCCGCGTCACCGCGACCGCGTCGTCTCGGCGGGCGAGGCGCCTGCTGGACGGCGGCGTCATGGCCGGTGCCGGCGCCGGGGTCCGCGAAACGGGCGCAGGCGAGCTTGCCGTCGGGGCTTGCGCCGCCGGCGACGGGGCTCGGCTGGCGGCTCCCGCGCCGGGGGGCGGTGCGGACCGCGCCGCGAGTTCGCGCTTCTGCTCCGGCGAAAGTGTCTGGTACTCCTGCCATTTTTGCTTAACTTCGTCCTTTTTCTCCGGCGGCAGCTGGCGCAGCGACTTGTACTGCTCGCGGGCGGCCTGCCGCTGCTGGGGCGTCAGCCCGGCCCACGACTTCATCTGCTGCTGGATGCGCTGCTGCTCGTCGGGCGCCATCTTCGGATAGCGCTGCGCAATGCCGCGCCACTTCTGCTTGCGCTGGGCGTCGAGATTGTTCCAGTCCGACGCGAGCGGCGCCAACACCTGCTGCTCCTGGGGCGTCAGCTGCGTCCACGACGGCGAGCCGAGCGCGATCTGCGCGTGGGCCGAGGATGGAGTGAGGGCGGGAGCGACGGCCAGAACGATACTGAGGAGGGCCGCCCTGATCACGGCTGGTAGCGCGTAAGCCACGTCTGGAAGCCGCGATCCAGGTAGGCGTCGATGGGCAGGTCCGACGACAGGATCTGGACGTCGAGTTCCTCGATTTCACGCGTCTGCTGGTAGAGCTGCCACTGCTGGTACCCGAAGACCGCAGCGACCAGCAGCAGCACGGCGAGTCCGAAGCCCAGCCACGCACCCTTGCGGGTGCCGCCGCCGGTGCCCGTGCCCGCCGCCCCGAGGTTGGCGAACGCCGGCCGCAGCTGCGGTTCCGCCGCCATGACCGGTGCGCCGATACTGGCCACCGCGCGGGCGCGTGCCTGCTGCAGCTTGTAGGCCGTGCCAGGGCGCAGCTCCGCCGCGCCGACATCGAGGTAACCCGTTATTTTCTTGGAGAAATGGTCTGGATCGTGATTCATAGCTTCAGGCCTTTGGCTTCCAGCATTGCGGCCAGTGCATGGACGGCACGCGAACAGTGGGTCTTCACACTGCCTTCGGAACACCCCATCGCGGCAGCGGCTTCCGCCACGTCCAGCTCTTCCCAATAACGCAGCAGGAACGCTTCGCGTTGACGCGCAGGCAGTCGCTCCAGCGCTTGTTCGATCATGGACACAATCTGCGCTTGTTCGAACTGCTGCGCGGGATCGGCTGCGGCATTCGAGTCGGATTTTGCCGCCAAAGTTTCCAGCGGGTCGTAATCGTCGTCTTTTTCATCGCCACGACCGAACGCCGACAGCAGCGTCGTCCATGTATTTCGGACCTTTTGCCGCCGGAAATGGTCGTGGATGGTGTTCTGCAGGATGCGCTGAAACAGCATCGGCAGCTCCGCCGCCGGCTTGTCGGCGTACTTTTCCGCCAGTTTCAGCATGGCGTCCTGGACGATGTCCAGCGCGGCGTCCTCGTCGCGCGTCGCAAACATCGCGTGCTTGAACGCCCGGCGCTCGACGCCCGCTAAAAAACCCGACATTTCCAGTGGCGTGGCCAGTTTGTGCGTCCGATGCGATTTGCGGCGATTATAGGGTGGATCGTCGCGTTCGCCAGGGATTCGGTGGTCGCGCACGTTGTTGCAGGACAGCACGATCCAGCCGCAACACCCCCTGGCCGCGGCGGCAGGCCGCACCCCGCAAGCCTTGACCCGCCAGCGGAATTCCCGCTAATCTTCGCTACTTCCCGGTTCGCGAGAACCGGATGCTGTGCTGCAAAAACGGCCGGCTGCGATCCCTTCAGTGATGCCACAAGCGACGCTGAAGTCTCCCTCGGAACGCAGGCGGTGTTTTCCTAAGGAAGCGGCTTTCTACCCGAACAAGCCTTGGATGGTTGCGCGCCAACACCGTAATGGCGCCCCTTCGCAGTTTTGCAGTGCCCGGTCGACGCACGCGCGTTCGCCGGGCCGATCCTTTTCAACCTAGGGTAAAACCATGCAACTCACGGGCGCGGAAATCACCATCCGCTGCCTCCAGGAAGAAGGCGTCGAGTACGTCTTCGGCTATCCAGGCGGCGCGGTCCTCAACATCTACGACGAGCTCTTCAAGCAGGAGAAGGTCAAGCACGTGCTGGTACGGCACGAGCAGGGCGCGGTCCATGCGGCGGACGGGTATTCGCGGTCCTCGCAGAAGGTCGGCGTCGCGCTCGTCACGTCCGGACCGGGCGTCACGAACGCCGTCACCGGCATCGCCACCGCCTACATGGATTCGATCCCGATGGTCGTGCTCACGGGCCAGGTGCCCACGCACGCGATCGGGCAGGACGCGTTCCAGGAATGCGACACGGTCGGCATCACGCGCCCGTGCGTGAAGCACAACTTCCTGGTCAAGGATGTGAAGGACCTCGCGACGACGATCAAGAAGGCCTTCTACCTCGCGTCCACGGGCCGTCCGGGACCGGTGCTCGTCGACATCCCGAAGGACGTCACGCAGGCGACCACCGAATTCAGCTACCCGAAGACGGTGTCGCTGCGCTCGTACAACCCGGTGACCAAGGGCCATGCCGGCCAGATCAAGAAGGCCGTGCAACTGTTGCTGGAGGCGAAGCGGCCGATGGTCTACGCGGGCGGCGGCGTCGTCCTCAACGATGCGGCGCCGCAGCTGACGCGGCTCGTGCGCCTGCTGGGCTTCCCGGTCACCAACACGCTGATGGGACTGGGCGGCTTCCCGGGCACCGATCCGCAGTTCACCGGCATGCTCGGCATGCACGGCACCTACGAATCGAACATGGCGATGCAGAACTGCGACGTGCTCATCGCCGTCGGCGCGCGCTTCGACGATCGCGTGATCGGCAACCCCGAGCACTTCTTCCGCAGCGACCGCAAGATCATCCACATCGACATCGACCCGTCGTCGATCTCCAAGCGCGTGAAGGTCGACGTGCCCATCGTCGGCTACGTCGCCGACGTGCTCGACGAGATGATCCGGATCATCGAGTCGTCGCCGCAGCGGCCCGACCCGGCTGCGTTGAAGGCATGGTGGGCGGACATCAAGGAATGGCAGCGCAAGGATTGCCTGCGCTACGACACGAAGAGCGACCTCATCAAGCCGCAGTTCGTGGTCCAGAAGCTCTACGAGCTCACGAAGGGCGACGCGTTCATCACCTCCGACGTCGGCCAGCACCAGATGTGGGCGGCGCAGTACTACAAGTTCGACAAGCCGCGCCGCTGGATCAACTCGGGTGGCCTGGGCACGATGGGCTTCGGCCTGCCGGCCGCGATGGGCGTGCAGCTCGTCAATCCGGGCGCGACCGTCGCGTGCGTGACGGGCGAGGCGTCGATCCAGATGTGCATCCAGGAGCTCTCCACCTGCAAGCAGTACCACCTGCCGATCAAGCTCGTGAACCTCAACAACCGGTACATGGGCATGGTGCGGCAGTGGCAGGAGTTCTTCTACGGCAACCGCTACGCCGAGTCGTACATGGACGCGCTGCCCGATTTCGTGAAGCTCGCGGAGGCCTACGGCCACGTCGGCATGAAGATCGAGAAGCCCGGCGACGTCGAAGGCGCGCTGCGCGAAGCGCTGAAGCTCACCGAGCGGCTCGTGTTCATGGACTTCATCACCGACCAGACGGAGAACGTGTTCCCGATGGTGCCCGGCGGCAAGGGGCTGACGGAGATGATCCTGGCGGAGGAGCTCTGATATGCGCCACATTCTGTCCATCCTGCTCGAGAACGAGTCCGGTGCGCTGTCGCGCGTGTCGGGGCTGTTCTCCGCGCGCGGCTACAACATCGAGTCGCTGACCGTCGCGCCGACCGAGGACCCGACGATGTCGCGGATGACGATCGTCACCGTGGGATCCGACGACGTCGTCGAGCAGATCACGAAGCAGTTGAACAAGCTGGTCGAGGTCGTGAAGGTCGTCGACCTGACCGAGGGCAACCACATCGAGCGCGAGCTGATGCTCGTGAAGGTGCGCGCGTCGGGGAAGGACCGCGAGGAGATGAAGCGGCTCGCCGACATCTTCCGCGGCCGGATCCTCGACGTGACCGACAAGAGCTACACGATCGAGCTGACGGGAACGGGCCACAAGCTCGACGCGTTCCTGCAGTCGATCGAGCCGGGCGTGATCCTCGAAACCGTACGCACGGGCGCCTCGGGCATCGGGCGCGGCGAGCGCGTGCTGCGCGTCTAGCGGCATCCACCACCCTCACCCGTCCGGCGCGCGATGCGCGCCGGCCTCCCTCTCCCGCGAGCGGGAGAGGGTTGGGGTGAGGGGGCGCACGGACAGGCTTCGATCCGATGCAATATCGAACGACACCGAACACGCATTGCAATCGAACGACACCGAACAATCACTGAACGAGCGGAGAACACCATCATGATGAAGGTTTACTACGAAAAAGACGCCGACCTCTCGCTGATCAAGGGCAAGAAGGTCACCATCGTCGGCTACGGCTCGCAGGGCCACGCGCACGCCCAGAACCTCAACGACTCCGGCGTCAAGGTGACGGTCGGCCTGCGCCGTGGCGGCGCCTCCTGGGACAAGGCGAAGAAGGCGGGCCTGAAGGTCGCCGAAGTCGCCGACGCCGTGAAGGCCGCCGACGTCGTCATGATGCTGATGCCCGACGAGAGCATCGGCGCCGTCTACCGCGACGACGTCGAACCCAACATCAAGAAGGGCGCGATGCTCGCGTTCGCGCACGGCTTCAACATCCACTACGGCCAGGTGCAGCCGCGCGCCGACCTGGACGTCGTGATGATCGCGCCTAAGGCGCCGGGCCACACGGTGCGCTCGACGTACGCGGCCGGCGGCGGCGTGCCGATGCTGATCGCCGTCCACCAGGACGCGTCGAAGAAGGCGCGCGACGTCGCGCTCTCGTACGCGGCGGCCATCGGCGGCACGCGTGCGGGCGTCATCGAGACGAACTTCCGCGAAGAGACCGAGACCGACCTCTTCGGCGAGCAGGCCGTGCTGTGCGGCGGCACCGTCGAGCTCATCAAGGCCGGCTACGAGACGCTGGTCGAGGCGGGCTACGCGCCGGAAATGGCGTACTTCGAGTGCCTGCACGAGCTGAAGCTCATCGTCGACCTGATCTACGAGGGCGGCATCGCGAACATGAACTACTCGATCTCGAACAACGCCGAGTATGGCGAGTACGTGAGCGGCCCGAAGGTCGTCACCGCCGAGACCAAGAAGGCGATGAAGGAGATGCTCACGCGCATCCAGACCGGCGAGTACGCGAAGGACTTCATCCTCGAGAACCGCGCCGGCGCGCCGACGCTGCTGTCGCGCCGCCGCATCATGGCCGAGCACTCGATCGAGGTCGTCGGCGCGAAGCTGCGTTCGATGATGCCGTGGATCGGCAAGAACAAGCTGGTCGACCAGGCGAAGAACTGACGTCGCGGCGGGCGGCCGTTCGCGCGCCGCCCGCATACCAGCCTGCACGGGCGCTGGCCATGGAGCCTCGAACGCGCGATGATCGTGCACGGCTTTCGGCAAGGGAGGCGGCGATGCGTGCAGGCAGGAACCGGCAGGGCGGCTGGGTAGGCCTCATCGTGATGCTGCTGGCGCTCGCGATCGTCGCGTGGGTGGCCAAGGACGCGCTCAAGGGGTATGGCCTCATGGGATCGGGCAAGACGGTGCCGACGAGCGGTGGCTCCGCGGCGGAGCGCGCCCGGGCGCCCGCGGCTATCGACACCGGCGGCGCGGGCGTCGACACGACTGTCCCGACGCCCTCCAACGCGATGGAACGCGCCCGCGCAGTCGAGGGCATGCTGAAGAGCCAGGAAGCGAAACGCGCCGGCGGCAACTGGTACGCCGCAAAAGCGTCCTGGGGCCTGAGGACCTTCTCCCGGGCTCGCGACGCAGCTGCATGCAACTTCCACCACCCGTCGTTCCCGCGTAGGCGGGAGCCCGGCATCGTTCGCCCACCGAGGTGCCCAGTAGAGTCGGCGCCGCTGGGTCACCCGGGCCTTCGCGGGGACCGACGATTGAGCGTAGTCCTGCAAGTCGGAACATCGCCCGAACCGCACAGCTAACCTCGCCGTCGCCGCCGGGCGACCTGGCATCGCGCGGTCCCAATGAGGCATAATCAACGGTTGCCGAACGCTGCAAGCCCTCGCATGCCCAACGACTATCCCCATCCGTACATCGCCCGCGAGGGCTGGCCGTTCCTGGGCGCCGCGATCGTCGTCGCGGCGCTCTTCACCTGGCTGGGCTACGCGATCCTCGCCGTTCTCGCGTGGATCGTCGTCGCGTTCATCACGCAGTTCTTCCGCGATCCGGCGCGCAGGATCCCGCAGGACACGAACGCGGTGCTGTCCCCGGCCGACGGTCGCGTGGTGAAGGTCGAAAAGGCGCGCGACCCGTACCTCGACCGTGATTCGCTCAAGATCAGCGTGTTCATGAACGTGTTCAACGTTCATTCCAACCGCAGTCCGGTCGACGCCACCGTCGTCAACCGCTGGTACCACGCGGGGTCGTTCCTCAACGCGGCGCTCGACAAGGCGTCCCTCGAGAACGAGCGTAACGCGCTGCATCTGCGCACCGCGTCCGGACAGGACGTCACGTGCGTGCAGATCGCGGGCCTCATCGCGCGGCGCATCCTGTGCTACGTCGAGCCCGGCGCCGCGGTGAAGCGCGGTCAGCGCTACGGCTTCATCCGCTTCGGCTCGCGCGTCGACGTCTATCTCGACCCGGCGGCGCGGCCCCGGGTTGCCGTGGGCGACGTCGTCGCCGCGACCGAAACCATCCTGGCCGAACTGCCGTAGCGACGGTCGCAAGGTTTTTCAGACCCGGCCCAGGACCCATGCTCGACTACGACCAGGAGCGCGCGGCGCTCAAGAACCGCATTCGCCGGCGCGGCATCTACATCCTGCCGAACCTGTTCACGACGGCCTCGCTGTTCGCGGGCTTCTACGCGATCGTGCAGGCGATGAACCTCAACTTCGACCAGGCGGCGATCGCGATCTTCGTCGCGATGGTGCTGGACAGCCTCGACGGCCGCGTCGCGCGCATGACCAAGACGCAGAGCGCCTTCGGCGCGGAGTACGACAGCCTGTCCGACATGGTGTCGTTCGGTGCCGCGCCGGCGCTCGTCATGTACGAGTGGGTGCTGCGCGACATGGGCAAGCTCGGCTGGATCGCGGCGTTCGTCTACTGCGCCGGCGCCGCGCTGCGGCTCGCGCGCTTCAACACGATGCTCGACGTCGCCGACAAGCGCTGGTTCACCGGCATTCCCAGCCCGGCGGCCGCCGCGCTGGTCGCCGGCTGCATCTGGATCGTCGACGACTACGGCATCGAGCCCGATGCCATCCGCTGGTGGGCGTGGGCGATCACGATCTTCGCCGGCGTCACGATGGTCAGCAACCTGAAGTACTACAGCTTCAAGTCGATCAACCTGCGCAAGAGCGTGCCGTTCGTCGCGCTGCTGGTGTTCGTCGTGTTCCTGGCGCTGCTGGCCTACCAGCCGCCGCTCGTGCTCTTCGCGGGATTCGTCGCGTACGCGATCTCGGGGTACGCCGTGTCGGGCTGGCGGATGCTGCGGCGCGGCCGCGCCGGGGGCGGGAGTTGAGCGACGCGTCGCGGGCGCCCCGCGTCGCGGTGCTGGTGCCCTGCTACAACGAAGCGCTGACGGTGGCCAGGGTCGTGGCCGACTTCGCCGCCGCCATTCCCGGTTGCGTCGTGCACGTCTACGACAATCGCTCGACCGACGGCACCGGCGACATCGCGCGCGCCGCCGGCGCCGTCGTGCGGCGCGAGGAGCGACCCGGCAAGGGCGGCGTGATGCGCCGGATGTTCGCCGAGATCGACGCCGACATCTATGTGGTGACCGACGGCGACGCGACGTACGACGCGTCGCGCGCACCGGAGATGATCGAGCGCCTCCGGCGCGACGACCTCGACGTCGTGACCGGCATCCGCGATCACGAGGACCGCGACGCCGCGTACCGGCGCGGCCACCAGTGGGGCAACCGGATGTTCAACTCGCTGCTGGGGCTCCTCTTCGGCGAGCGCCCGCAGGACATGTTCTCCGGCTATCGCGTGATGTCGCGGCGCTTCGTGAAGTCGTTTCCGGCGGACGCGCGGGGCTTCGAGATCGAAACCGAGCTCACGGTGCACGCGCTCGAGCTGCGCCTGCCCACCGCCGAACTGGTCACGCGCTACTTCGAGCGGCCGGCGGGATCGGCAAGCAAGCTGTCCACCTATCGCGACGGCCTGCGCATCCTCGGCACGATGGCGCGGCTCTTCCGCGACGTGCGGCCGTTGCCGTTCTTCGGCGCCATTGCGCTGCTGTTCGCGGCCGTCGGCCTGACCCTCGGCATCAGCGTCGTCGTCGAGTTCATGGAGACCCGGCTCGTGCCGCGCCTGCCCACCGCGGTGCTCGCGACCGGGCTCATGCTGCTCGCGGCGTTCTCGTTCGCGTGCGGCCTGATCCTCGACAGCGTTGCCCGCGGACGGCGCGAAGCGAAGCGTCTCGCCTACCTGGCCGCGGCGAGCGCTCCGCGTGCCTTCGCCGGACGCGACGCGTGAACGCCGTCGGCGACCGTAGCGTGCTTCGCGCGCCGGCAGCGGTTCTCCTTTCCTTCCCTCCGACGGGTCGTCCGCATGCCGCTGCCCTCCCTGCTGCTGACGATCCTCTGCGTACTGCTGATCTCCGCCGGCCAGTTGCTGTTCAAGGCGGCGGCCGCCCAATGGCGGATCGACGGCTGGTCGTGGGCGACGCTCGCGGGCTTCCTGTCGCCGGTCATGCTGCTGGCGCTGGCCGTCTACGGTTTCGCGACGCTGCTGTGGGTGTACGTGCTGCGCACGGTGCCGCTCGCGAGCGCCTACGCGCTCTTCTCGCTGGCGTTCGTGATCGTGCCCGTCCTCGCGTGGTTCTTCCTGGGCGAGAAGCTCGCCGCGAACACGCTCGTCGGCGGCGCGATCATCGTCGTGGGGGTCATCGTTGCCGTCCGCTGACGCGCGCGCGGACGCGTCGCCGCGAATCGCGGTGGTCGTGCCCTGCTATCGGGTGAGCCGGCACGTCCTGGACGTGCTGGCGCGCATGGGCCCGGAGGTCGCGCGCGTCTTCGTCGTCGACGACGCCTGTCCGGAGCGCACCGGCGACGTCGTCGAACGCGAATGCCGCGACCCGCGCGTCGTCGTCATCCGGCACGAGCGGAACCAGGGTGTGGGCGGCGCGCTCGTCACCGGCTACCGCGCCGCGCTCGCGGACGGCGCGCAGATCGTCGTGAAGGTCGACGGCGATGGGCAGATGGATCCGGCGTTCCTGCCGACGCTGGTGCGGCCGATTCTCGCGGGCCGCGCCGACTATGCGAAGGGCAACCGCTTCTACGATCTCGAGTCGCTCCGCGCGATGCCCCGCGTACGGCTGTTCGGCAACGCGATGCTCTCGCTGGTCAGCAAGGTGGCGAGCGGCTACTGGGACGTGATGGACCCGACCAACGGCTACACGGCGATCCATCGCGTGGCGCTCGCCGCGCTGCCGCTCGACAAGATCGACGGCGGCTACTTCTTCGAATCGGACATGCTGTTCCGGCTCTACACGATCCGCGCGGTGGTGCGGGACGTGCCGATGCCCGCGCGGTACGAGGACGAGACCAGCAGCCTCAACATCGGCCGCGTCGCGGTCTCGTTTCCGGTCAAGTACCTGCGCGCCGCCGGCAAGCGCTTCTTCTATTCCTATTGCCTGCGCGACTTCAACGTCGCCACGATCCAGTTCTTCCTGGCCGCGCTGATCGGCAGCGCCGGCACTGCGTTCGGCATCTACAAGTGGATCGAGTCGGTCGAATCCGGCACGCCCGCGACGTCGGGTTCGGTGATGCTGGCGGCGCTGCCGGTGCTCGTCGCGATCCAGCTCCTGCTGTCGGCGCTCAACTACGACGTGCAGAACGTGCCGCGCGAGCCGTTGCAGCAGCAACCGTAGCGCGTTTCACGGCGGCGTGACCGCCGCCACCACGTAGTCCTGGAACTTCCACACCGGCGTGGTCCGCGTGTCGCGGAAGGCGACGATCCCGGCGTTCTCGCGTTCCGGCGCCATCGTCCGGTACACGACGTGCGTGAGGCCGTACTTGCGCACCAGCGCGTCGATGTCGTCCGCCGTGGTCGCGTTCGCGACGACGGCGTAGAACCGGTCGTCGTGCCAGTTCGCCGCTCGGGAATAGCCGACGTATCCGCCGGGGCTCGGCGCGTTCAGCATCAGGAACCCGACATGCGCATCCGGCAGGTTGCGGTTCAGGTAGTCGCCGACGATCCGGTCCCCCATGTACGTGGACAGGAAATCCGCGCGTGCGCGCGCGTCGAACGAGCACGCGAGGCACAGGCGCGCATTCGGCCAGTTGCCGTTGGGGATGAGCCGTACGTGCAGCAGGCACAGCAAGCCCCCGACGACGAGGATCGCGACGCGCGTCCGGCGGCCGTCCGGGAGGTCGTTGGCCGCCCAGCCGCCCAGCACCGCGAGCAGCATGAACGCGGGCAGCAGGTAGCGCAGGTATGCCTGCTGCACGAAGACGGCCGCGAAGAACACGGCCGCCAGCGCGGCGCACCACCACTGTTCGGCGGGGCGCCGACGGGTGAACGCCAGCACGACCAGCGGCAGCAGCAGCAGCCAGTGCAGCCCGATCGCGCCGTCGCCGCCCTCGATGAACCGGTGACTGTCCGTGATGACCTCGTAGAGGCTCCATGGCCGCAGCGGCACGAGGTAGATCGGATTCGTGAATGACGTCGTGGTGTCCGCGAGCGGCGAACGGAACAGCGAGTTCATGAACGGGAACACCGGGTTGCCCGTGCGCAGCCACGCGTTGGCGTACGGCCACGCGGCGATGACCGTCGCGCCGGCCATCACCAGCAGCCCGCGCAGCGCGGGCCGCTTCGCGTCCGCGCGCCGCGCCATCGCGACGAGCGTGTAGACGAAAAGCGGTGCCAGCCACAGCACGCCGATGACCTTGCACTGCATCGCGGCCGCGGCAAGCAGCGCCCAGAGCGGCCAGCCGCGTGCGGCCGGCAGCGTGCCGCGCGCCATGTCGAGCGTCACGAAGAGCGTCGCCAGCAGGAACGCGCTCCACAGGTTCTCCACGTACAGCGAGCCGGTTTCCGCGAACGCGAGCGGGATGGAGACCAGCAGGCACACGCTCGCGAGCGCGATCTCGCGCCGGGCGTGGCGGCGCACGAGTTCGTACACGAGTCCCATCGCCAGCACGCCGAACGAGAAGTTGGCGAACCGCGCGGCGTTCTCGCCGCCCAGGATGTAGGCGATCGCGTACGCCCAGTCCGCGCCCATCGGCATGACCGCCCACGCATAGCGCTCGACGTCGAACCGCCAGCGATGCAGGTCCTCGACCAGGACCGCGAACTGCAGGTGCATCGTGCTCGAGTCGTAGCCGGCATCCGGACGGGCGACGATGAAGAGGTGCAGCACGACCATCGTCACGAGCAGCGCCACCCAGATCCGCTCGGTCCAGCCGAACGACGATCCGGCGGCAGCCAGCGAGCGCAGGCGCGCTACCGCATCGACGGTGTCGCGCCACGCGAACGCGAGCGGCACCAGCAGCACGGCGACGTAGACCGGTGCGAAGTGGATCTTCAGGCCGCCGACCGCCGTGACGAGCGCGATCCAGACGCCGATGCCGATCAGCACGGGCAGCGGCCACGGCGCGCCGGGGTAGGCATTGCCTTCGCGCCCGCCCAGGAAGCGCAGAAGCCGAACGCCCAGCACCTGCGCGCTCAGCAGGCACAGCAGCACCACGGCGACGGCGCCCGGCGTCAGCAGCGCGGCGGCGGCGATCGCGACGCCCGCGACCGCGAGCGCTCGCACGTGGCGGCGTCCGACGGTCAGCGCGACGAGCGCGACCGCGAACGCGATGGCGGTCACGAGCACGAAATCGAGCGGTGCGTAGTCCTTTCGCTCGATGCCGAGCGGGCGCAGTGCCGCCCAGACGAGGAGTGCCGCGTGCGCCACGAGCAGCAGCAGGAGCCACGGCAGGTAGGCGCGCGGAAACGTGCCGGGAACGGGCGAAGGAGCGTCTTGCATCCGGGGCATTCGCTCAGGCCGCCCGGAACCGCGGTGCCCGAGGCGACGAAGGATGCCCGAAAACGGGACGGCCGCCCACCCGTGCGGACGACGGCGCGGGGCGAGCCCCGGTCGCTGCGCTGCGCCGGGGTGGCGAGCGTTCCGCGCGTGCGGCGACTCATGGCGCCGGCGCCGGCAGGCGCTCGAGTCGACACAGCGACAGCGGGCTCGTCGCCATGTTGGTCGTGACACTCGCGCAGGTCTCCGGCCGGCGCACGAGACCGAGTGCGCGCAGCGCCTCGTCGCCGGTCGCGGCCTTGTGCGTCAGCGAATACAGCGGACCCCGGTGCTCGCGCAGCGCGTTCGGGATCGATGCGTAGAGGCGCGTCTCGAATCCCGCCCGGTTGATCGTGTTGTCGATCCCGGCGAAACGCGCGTCGGCCGGCAGCGACGGCAGCACGTAGGCCATCGGGGCATCGGACGTCAGCAGCACGAGCGCATTCGGCTCGATGGCCGGCGCGGCGACGGCGAACCACTGCGGGCCGAAGTCCACGCGCCACCAATCGGCCGGACGCGTCGTCGCCACCAGTGCAACGGCGACCAGCAGCGCCACGCCCGGGACCAGGCCGGGACGCAGCACGCGCTGCAGCATCGTCACGATCAGCGCGCCCGTGAGCATGTCGAGCACGATCAGGTAGCGATAGATCGAGTGCTGCGCGGTCCACAGCACGAACGACACGATGAAGAACGCGGTGACGAGCTGCCAGGCCCGGCTCACGCCGAGGTCGGCGGGCACCGGCAACGCGTGCCGGCCGCGCGCGCGCAGCGACAGCCAGGCGGCGCCGGCGACGAGCGCGAGCCCGTACGTGACGGGGATGCGCGCGTCGCGGTACGGCACCTCCGCCACGAAGGCGGTCTTCGGCGAGAGGAGTTCGAACGGAAACCGCAGCCAATGGCCGAGATTGTGCGGACCATAGACGCGGCCGAGCGCGGGCCGCTCGTACCACCACGGCGATCGGAACCAGTCGTTGAAGTACGGGAAGACCGGACTTCCGAATTGAGCCCACAACGCCCACGCCCAGGGGCCGAGCGTCACGGCGGTCCCGGCGAGCACTGCGAGGCCGAAGCCGAAGGCCTCGGCGAACGCGCGCCGCAGCGCGGCGCCGCCGTAGGGCCCGCGCAGCAGGATCGCCGCGCATAACCCCACGGCGAAAGTCGCCGCGGTGAGCTTCAATCCCGCCGCCAGTCCGCACAGGACCCCTGCGACGACCAGCGTGCGCCGGTCGATCGCGCCGCCCCCCGAATTCACCAGCGCGCGGACGACGAGCCACAACGCGGGCATCACCAGCGCGACCAGGGGCCACTCGTTCATCGTCGTGCCGAGGACGCCGATCCCGATCGCAGGCGTCACGCCGATCGCGAACGCCGCGCCCATGGCGACGCGCCGCTCGGCGTCGGGCACGTCGCGGAACAGCTGCTGCAGGAGCTTGGCCAGGAAGAACGCGGCCACGCCCGCCGGCAACGCGAGGACGCACGCGATCGCGCGCGGCGGCCAGCCGGCGGCGACCATCCCGTAGAACGGGAGGTCGGGCAGCGGGTTGTGGAACGTCTGCAGCTGCGCGGCCGCGATGTCGTGCGTGAAGATGCGTCCGTTCCACCACGCCCACGGGTTGTAGTAGTGGTAGTTCTGCAGGTCCCAGTTGGCGTCCTGTCCGAGGAACTGCGACACGATCCCGGCCGCGACGAGGCAGCCGACGAGCAGCAAGGCGTCGGAGGCGCGGGAGCTGCGCGAACCGGTCGGATCGAGGGCGGCGGGTGGCGGCACGGCGGCGGGGAAGGGCGGTGCGCAAGGGCTGCGATGCGCGAGCGGGACGGATTATGCCACCCGGCCCCCGCGCGGCGACCCGCGCCACCCCCTTGCGCATTGCCCCGCCTTCGCGTATGGTCGATCCGATGAGCCGCGCCTTCACCTCCGCCCCCAGCCTCCGGACGATTGCCTCGTCCGCGCGTGCGCTGCTGCCCGGCGGACTGCTGCTCCTGCTGCGCCCCGCGCGCACATAAATCACACCCCCTCAATTCGAGTAGTGCACAAGCGCCGTCCGGAACAGCGGGGGGCGAACCCGTATGCCCTCGAGCGCGCGAACGAACGCCGCCATCTCCAGGAAACCGCGATGAAGATCGAACCGTCCGCCAAGTACCGCCCGTTTGCCCCGATCGCGTTGGCCGACCGCACGTGGCCGTCCCGCGTGATCACGAAGCCGCCCGTCTGGTGCAGCGTCGACCTGCGCGACGGCAACCAGGCGCTGATCGAGCCGATGGATGCGGACCGCAAGCTCCGGATGTTCCGGCTGCTCGTGCAAGATGGGCTACAAGGAAATCGAGATCGGCTTCCCGGCCGCGTCGCAGACCGACTTCGACTTCGTGCGCAAGCTGATCGAGGAGAACTTGATCCCCGACGACGTCGACGTGCAGGTGCTGACCCAGGCGCGCGCGCCGCTGATCGAGCGCACGTTCGAGGCGTTGCGAGGTGCCAAGCGCGCGATCATGCATCTCTACAACTCGACGTCGACCACGCAGCGCCGCGTGGTGTTCGGGCTCGACCGCGCCGGCATCAGGCAGATCGCCGTGGACGCGGCGCACATCGTGCGCGACTGCGCGGCGAAGCAGCCGGAAACGCGCTGGACGTTCCAGTACTCGCCGGAGAGCTTCACCGGCACCGAGTTGGACTACGCGAAGGAAGTGTGCGACGCCGTGCTCGACGTCTGGCAGCCCACACCCTCGCACAAGGCGATCATCAACCTGCCCGCGACGGTGGAGATGGCCACGCCCAACGTGTTCGCCGACCAGATCGAGTGGATGGGCCGCAACCTCGCGCGGCGCGACAGCGTCGTGCTGTCCGTGCATCCGCACAACGACCGCGGCTGCGGCGTGGCGGCCGCCGAACTCGCCGTGATGGCGGGTGCCGACCGCGTCGAGGGCTGCCTCTTCGGCAACGGCGAGCGCACCGGCAACGTGTGCCTCGTCACGCTGGGCTTGAACCTCCACACGCAGGGCATCGACCCGGGCATCGACTTCTCCGACATCGGCGACGTGATCCGCACCGTCGAGTACTGCAACCAGCTGCCCGTGCATCCGCGCCATCCGTATGGCGGCGAACTCGTGTTCACCGCGTTCTCCGGGTCGCACCAGGACGCGATCAAGAAGGGTCTCGCGGCGCGCGCCGTCGATCTCGCGCGCGGCGACGCGATCTGGGACGTGCCGTACCTGCCGATCGATCCGGCCGATCTCGGCCGCACGTACGAAGCGGTCATCCGCGTGAACAGCCAGTCGGGCAAGGGCGGCATCGCGTACCTGCTCGAGCGCGACTACGGACTCGCGCTGCCGCGTCTTCTGCAGATCGAATTCTCGACGGTGATCCAGGCGATCACCGACGCGACGGGCAAGGAGCTCTCGCCCGCCGACATCCATGCGGCGTTCGAGCGTGAATACCTGGGCGCGACGGCGCCGGTGGCGTTCGGCAGCCATCGCGCGCAGCACAACGAGGACGGCACCGTCGAGCACCTGACCGCGCATCTCATCGTGGACGGCGTCGAGCGCGTGCTGCGCGGCGCCGGCAACGGCCCGGTCGACGCGTTCGTCGCCGCGATCCGCAAGGGCCTCGACCTGCCGATCCACGTGCTCAACTACCACGAGCACGCGATCGGCGCGGGCGAGGACGCCACCGCCGTCGCCTACGTGCAGCTGCGCGTCGGCGCGGACCGCACCGTCTACGGCGTGGGGCGCGACGCGAACATCGTGACCGCGACGCTGCGCGCGCTGACCAGCGCGATCAATCGCGGGGTGCGCATGGGCGCGCTGACGCTGCCTGCGCCCGGCGCCGAGTCCGCCGCGACGCCGGCAGCGACCGCGGCAGCGTGATCGCCTGACGGGCGGCCGTCCCGCGCTAGAGCAATTTCCTCGGCGCGAAGATCCGGCCTTCCGGCGTCCCATCGACCGCCTGGATCGACTGCGTCCATCACGCGGTCGGCCGCCACCGGGCCGATCGCGGTCGCGACGTGCACGTACGCGAAGTTGAGCAGCGCGTGCAGGTTCTCGTTCGTCACGCGCACGCAGCCGCTCGTTGTAGCGGCCTTCGAGCGCCAGGCGCAGCAGTTCGCGCGCCACCGGATCCACCCCCAGCGAGCTGGCGCTCTGCAGCATCGCGCGCACGAGCGTCAGCGCAGCGGCGCGATCGTGCGGCTGCAGGTCCGCGACCAGCCGCGCGATCAGCTCGCAGCCACGTCGCGACATGCGGCGGCGCTGCCGGCGCGCGCGCCGAATCGGCGGCCCCCGCTGTGGCGGCCGGGCCCATCGGTCGCGGTGCATCCACCTGCGCCGCCTCGGTCGACGGGGCGGGATTCGCCGGCTCGAGCGGTGGGACCGCCGGCCCCTGCGACACCGATGCCGGCAACGGGTCGGCTGCGGGTATCGGCCGGGTCGCAATCGCGCGTTGCCGGTCGTGCGTACCGGGGTCGGGCGGCAGCGCCGATCTCCGGCGCGAAGAAAAACTCCATCAGCCGCTGGATCAGCTCGCGATGGCGACCGGGCTGCGCGAACTGTCCGCAGACCTGCCGCGCGAACACGTTGAGGCCGTCGTATTGCGAGCGACCGTGCCGGTAGTCGCGGTCCCAGATCGCGACCGCCGCGTGCGCGTCCGCGCGGGGGAAGATCGTCAGCAGCGCGCCGAACACCGCCCGACGGCGCCGGATCACGTCGGCCGCCGTTTCCTCGTGGCCATTGCGGGTCAGCCCTTGCCCTGATGCAGCGCGTCGCGCTGGAATTCCGGGTAGCCCATCTCGAAGTGTTCGCTGTAGTCGAGGCCGCGCTGCTCGTCGACCGACGACGCGCGCACGCCGACGACGCGGTCGAGCAGCCAGTAGATGACGAGCGCCGACGGAAACGCCCACAGGAACGCGGCCGCGATGCCGATGAGCTGCACCTCGATCTGCGCGAGGTTGAACAGCGCGTCGGCCTTGAACATCCCGGCGGCGAGCGTGCCCCATGCGCCGCCGAAGCCGTGCACGGCCACGGCGCCGACGACGTCGTCGATACGCAGCCGGTCCAGCAGCGGGGACACGAGGACCATCACGATGCCGCCGACCAGGCCCGTCACGATCGCGAACTGCGGCTCCATCACCGCGCAACCCGCGGTGATCCCCACCAGGCCCGCGATGCTGCCGTTGACGGTGGTCGTCATCAGCATCGGCACCGCGTTGCACGGCCATCGCGAGCATCGCGCCGATGGCGCCGGCGGCGCCCGCGAGGTGCGTGTTCAGCACGATCTTGCCGATGTCGACCGTGGCCGTCACCGTGCTCCCGCCGTTGAAGCCGAACCAGCCGAGCCACAGGATGAAGCCGCCCAGCGCCACCGACGTCAGGTTGTGGCCCGGGATCGCGCGCGCCTGTCCGTCGGCTGCCGTAGCGCCCGAGCCGCGGCCGCACGACCAGCAGCGCCGCCAGCGCGCACCAGCCGCCCACCGAGTGCACGACGGTCGAGCCGGCGAAGTCGATGAACCCCATCTTGCGCAGCCACCCTTCGCCCGAGTAGAGGCTGCCCCACGCCCAGCTGCCGAACAGCGGGTAGACGAACGCCGGTGATCGACGCACGACCCGACGATGTAGGCCCAGAAGTGCGTCCGCTCGGCGATGGCGCCGCTGACGATGGTCGCGGCCGTGGCGGCGAACATCGTCTGGAAGAACAGCCACGAGTAGTCGATCGGCGCCGGCGTGGCGCACCGCGAAGTGGTCGGCGCCGATCCAGCCGGTGGCGTTGGTGCCGAACATCAGTCCGTAGCCGACCAGCCAGAACACGATCGCGCCGAAGCACATGTCGCAGTAGTTCTTCATGATCACGTTGATCGCGTTCTTCGACCGCGACATGCCCGATTCGAGCAGCGCAAAGCCGGCCTGCATGAAGAACACGAGCGCGCCCGCCGCGACGATCCAGACGGTGTCGGCGGCAGCCTGCGAAACGGCGGGCGCCGCATCCGCGGCGCGGGCGAGCGACGGCGCGCAAAGTAGCGCACGCGATGATGCGGCGGAGCAACGACGAGGAGGTGACGCGGCGCATGGATGCTCCGGTGGGTTCGCGTTCTCTCAAGCGAATTCCGTGCCGTGCGGGCGGTGCGTCGACGATTGTCGAATGCACGCACGCACCGCACGCCGCAATGGTGCAGCCACGCACCAACGTCGTGCCGAAATGCCGGTTGCGCGACATTGGCGCCCGTCCCCGGGCTTTGCTACAATACGATTTCTGAAAACGACTTTCACAAATTGATCCCGCCTGCCGGCCCAGGGCCGGCGCGGCGCGCAATCCGTCCCTTTCCGTCATGTCGCGAGGTTCACGATGAGCCAGTCCCCCTTCGGTCCCGGTGTCGAGATCACCGGCCGCATCACGCCCGAGTACGCGCAGATCCTGACGCCCGAGGCCGTCGCGTTCGCCGCCAAGCTGCAGCGCGCGTTCGGCGGCCGGCGCAGCGAACTCCTCGCCGCGCGCGCCGCGCGCCAGAAGGAGTTCGACGCCGGCAAGCTGCCGGACTTCCTGCCCGAGACGCGCGCCGTGCGCGATGCCGCGTGGACGTGCGCGCCGGTGCCCTCCGACATCGTCGACCGCCGCGTCGAGATCACCGGGCCCGTCGACCGCAAGATGATCGTGAACGCGCTCAACTCCGGCGCGAGCGTGTTCATGGCGGACTTCGAGGATGCGAACACGCCGCGCTGGGACAACAACCTGCAGGGCCACATCAACCTGCGCGACGCCATTCGCCGCCGCATCGACTTCGTGTCGCCCGAGGGCAAGTCGTACAAGCTGGGTGAAAAGCTCGCCACGCTGTTCGTGCGCCCGCGCGGCTGGCACCTGCCCGAGAAGCACGTGCTCGTCGACGGCCAGCCGATCTCCGGCGGCATCTTCGACTTCGCGCTGTACGTCTTCCACAACGCGAAGGAACTCGTGGCGCGCGGCAGCGGCCCGTACTTCTACCTGCCGAAGCTCGAGAGCCACCTCGAGGCGCGGCTGTGGAACGACATCTTCGTGATGGCGCAGGACGAGCTCGGCATCCCGCGCGGCACGATCAAGGCGACGGTGCTGATCGAGACGATCGTCGCCGCGTTCGAGATGGACGAGATCCTGTACGAGCTGCGCGATCACTCGGCCGGCCTGAATGCCGGCCGCTGGGACTACATCTTCAGCTGCATCAAGAAGCTGCGCAGCAACCGCGACTTCTGCCTGGCCGACCGCGCGCTGGTCACGATGACCACGCACTTCATGAAGAGCTACGCCGAGCTGCTGATCAAGACCTGCCACCGCCGGAACATCCACGCGATGGGCGGCATGGCCGCGCAGATCCCGATCAAGAACGACGAGAAGTGCCAACGCCGAGGCGTTCGCGAAGGTCAAGGTCGACAAGGAGCGCGAGGCGACGTACGGCCACGACGGCACGTGGGTCGCGCATCCGGGCCTCGTGCCCGTCGCGCTGGAGGCGTTCAACCGCCTGATGCCCACGCCCAACCAGATCGCGTCGAAAAAGCGCGAGGACGTGAAGGCCGGTGCGGCCGACCTGCTCCGTTTCGAGCCCGAGCAGCCGATCACGGAGAAGGGGTCTGCGCCTCAACATCAACGTCGCGATCCAGTACATCGGTGCGTGGCTGGCGGGGCAGGGCGCCGTGCCGATCTTCAACCTGATGGAAGACGCCGCGACGGCCGAGATCTCGCGCTCGCAGGTGTGGCAGTGGATGCGCTCGCCGAAGGGCAAGCTCGACGACGGCCGCAAGGTGACGAAGGACATGGTCGCCGCGATGATCCCGGAGGAGATGGTCAAGATCCGCGAGCACCTGGGCGCCGCGTTCGCGCAGGGGAAGTACGACGACGCCGCGAAGATCTTCGCCGACCTCGTCAACAACGACACGTTCGTCGAGTTCCTGACGCTGCCGGCGTACGAGCGGATCGACTGACGCGCGACTCGCCAGTGGAGAAGGCGCGATTCCTCAGGAATCGCGTCGAACTTCTCCGGGATCTCCACTTCCGCGAGCAGGCAACCGCCCTCGCGCCGGGCAAGGGTCGGGTTGACGACGAGGCCTGCCGCCCGATCCAGCGCCCGATTCGGCGGCAGTGCTATTTGCCCGCGATGACGCCCCGGCTTGCCAGCTCGCCGATGATGAGTTCGGCGAAGGCAGGGGACTCCCGCGCGACGGAACCCGGATTGAACGTAGTGGTGGTGCCCGCCCACACCAATTGCTTCGTCCGTACATCGAAGAGCTTGGTCTCGACGGTGGCAAGGTCGTACTGGCGGACCTGTTGCACCGGAACCATGGTGCGGGTGGGTCCGCTCCCCCAGGGTCCCCGACCCCAGCCCATGCCGCCGGACACCATGGTCGTCGACACCTGGGTCCGGGTGTCCACGCCGAGCAACACGACGAACAGGATGCCCTGCGCCCCGGTGTCGACCACCGTGGAGGCAAAGGACGCCTCCGACAGGCCTGGATCGTCGAGCCTGGCGGAGCGACCGGCGATGGCGTCAACGCCCGCAACGCGCAGCCGGTCGACCAGGACATCCTCGAGGATGCGACTGCCGGCAACACTGTCGACACTGCCGACGACCACGATCTTGCGCATGGGCGGGCCGGCGAAATCCGTGTCGAACCACGCCGAGCGGATCGACGTGCTTTGACATCCCGCGAGCAGCGCCGCCATGGCGACCCAAACGGAAAACCTGAGAAAGTTCATTGGAATGGCGTACTCCGTGAGCGCTGGCGCGCAAAGTCGAGGTTTCGAGATCGTGCGTTGATTCTCGCACGGGTACGGCGCGGTGTCTGCGGGCCCTTGCGACCGGGCCGAATCAGGGTGGCCGAATGATCTCCGCCATCGTGAGGATCGTGTCGCTGGCCGCGCGTTCACCCGCCGCTGATCCGGAGCATCGCCGACGAACTCATGGGCGGCCCGTCGTGTCCAGGACGGAGCGGCCCTCGATCGCGCCACGCATCGGCGCAATGCCTTCCGCCAGGACAGGTCGGTCAAACCATGTCGAGTTCCCTGAAGCGCAGATACAGCTCGCGGCATATCCAGGCATCGGTCGCCGCGTAGGTGATCTGCTGCGGCGTCAGTCGGCGGGCGGCCCAGTTTGTCGTCTGCGCGCCCTTGGGGATGCGCGTACCGAGGAACATCCCGGCGAGATTCCGCACGCCTGTCTGCTTCATGCCGTGCCGCTTCGCCACCTCGCCCAGGTCCACGACGGATCGCGCTTCGAAGTCGAACAGTTGGGCCAGGTTGCGCAGATCGTCGGTCACCGACACGCCCACCTTGATGACCTTCTCCGACGAAAGAATCTCGCGCACGGCGGCGAAGAGTTCCGGTTGCTGGACCTGCAGCAGATAGACGGCGCTCGCGGTGGCGAACTGCGCGAGCGAGGGCAGGTAGCGCTCGCCCGGGCGGAAGGCGGGCCGCGTCTCGGTGTCGAAGCCGACGACGTCTTCCTGCACGAGGTCCCGCAGCGCATGCTCGAGTTCCGGAACCCCCGCGACGACATGCACGGGACCCCCATAGCGCCGGATCGGCAACGCGTTCATCGCCTCGCGCGAGATGCTCGTTGCCTGCTCGGAGGTACGTGCGGGGGCAGGGTCTCGATCCATACGTCGCATACTATGCCGGTTCGGGCGATCGGATGAGCTTGCAATCGACTCCGGCCCCGGCAGATCGCGAGTCTTCCTCGACAACTCGTCGGCAAGGGGTATTGCCTTGAATCCAGGCCTCGATGTGGCGCTCATCACGAGCTGGCACGCGCATGTCTACTTCGACGCGTCGTCCCGCGCTGCCGCCGCGGACTTTCGCGACGTGGCGGCCGCGCAGTTCGGCGACGCGGTTGCGCTCGGCCGCTTCCACGAGCGGCCGGTCGGGCCGCATCCGATGTGGAGCTTCCAGCTGGCGTTCGGTCCGGCACGGTTCGCCGAGGTCGTGGGTTGGCTGGCGTTGAATCACGGCGCGCTCGACGTGTTCGTGCACCCCAACACGGACGACGAGTTGCGCGACCACCGGGACTGCGCCATCTGGCTCGGGCACCGGCACGAGCTCGATCTGCGCGCCGTCGGCGGCTAGCGCGCCGGTCGCTGCGGGCGGCTCGCGCGCCTCGCGGCGACGAACTTGCCCCTGCGCGATTGCCTGGCAACCGCGCGCGGATTGCACCACCGGGATTCCTGGCGCTGTGCGAGCTGACTCACGGCTTGCCCGCCTTGCAGCTCGCACACTGTGCCTCGGTCGGCTTCGCGCATTGTGGCGCGGAGAACGTGTCGTTTCCGGAATGATCATGGCAACGGCGTCCGGACGAGTGTTTCGCCTACTTCCACAGCGGTGGCCGGCCGACAGCCTGCGACCGTCCGTTGGCCTTAAGGTGCCTCATGTTGGCGGGACGACCGCCGGAGGCACACCATGGAACGAGAAGTGTCGTGCGCGGCCTTGGCGTTGACGTTGGCGTTGAACTTGGCGCTTGTTGCGACCAACGCGACCGCCGCGGCGGACGACGCGTCCGTCGCGGGTCCCGATCCAGCGCTCCATCAGGGGCACGTCGAGTATCGAGAGTTTGCGCCTGCGGACATCGCGCCGCGCGAAGCCTGCGGGAAGGGGCAGAACCCGGCTGAGCTTTACAGAATGCCGGGCAACGCGTGGGTGGACCCGGCCCGGCAGGTGCACGGCAGCGGGCTCATCGACAACTGCAAGGTCACGCCGGAACCTGATGAGCGCGGGCACGCCGATGCATCGAGCCGGCGCCCCGCAAAGACTTAGGCCGATCCAGGACGTACAAGTCTTCCGTCCGCCAGGCGGGCGCTGCGCCGATACCTGTCGATGCGCATCGGCATTGGCCTTCGTCAATGTGCTCGGGACCAGGAACGACGACACTTGGCTTCGACTTTCGGCACCGGCTGCGGAGCACTCGCGTCCAGGCGGTGCGACCGCTTGCCTGGAGGCCCATCATGAATCAAGGCCTGACCGCGTTGCTGTTCGGCTTGTTTGCGGCTCCGGCGCTCGGCCAGATGATGGGTGGGCCGATGACGACGACGAACTACTTTCCGCTCGTCGACGGCACCCGCTACGACTATACGTTCGTCAGTGGTCCGCACATGACCGCGACCGCGGTGATGCACGGTGGACAGCATTGGGCTGGCGCCACCGGACTCACCGGCATGCACATCACGCTCACCTGCCGGGAAAATGTCCCCTGCGACGTCGACCGCACCGATTTCTACGGCATGGGGCCGGATGGCATGCACTACTTCGGTGGCAACGCGCAGACGCCGGACGGCACCCATTTCATGACGAGCCTCACGAGTCCGGAATGGATGCTCAAGAGTCCGCTGGTGCCGGGCACGCTGATGGGGCCGGGCATGGGGTATCGGAATGCCGAGCAGTGGCAATCCGGGACTGCCGGGATGAACACGATGATGGGGCCGCAGGGCTATATGAGTTCGTATGACGCGCTGGCGCTGGAGACGGTCGTGACGCCCGCCGGTACCTTTCCCAACGCCTTGCACGTGCATGAACGGCACGGCAATGGCTACGAGCGCGATGTCTGGTACGTGGCCGACGTCGGCATGGTCCGCTGGATGGATAACCGGGAAGAGGCGCTGCTGACCGGGTACACGAAGGCGGCCGGCGCGGTACCCAAGGTCGCATTGGCGATCGAGTACCACCACGCCGGACTTGACCACTATTTCATGACCGCCGACACAGCCGAAATGAGCGCGCTGGACTCCGGTCATTTCGCAGGCTGGCAGCGCACGGGAATGGGGTTCAACGTGTTCGCGCCGACCGATGCCACGGGTATCGGCGTCCCGGTTTGCCGCCTGTACGGCAATCCGGCCTTTGGGCTCGACACGCACTTCTATTCGGCGTCGGCCGAGGAATGCGCGGAGACGCAGCACCATTGGCCGGGCCAGTGGACGCTCGAATCGTCGAACGTGTTCCGCATGAGCATGCCGGACCGGATGAGTGGTGCGTGCCCGGCGGGAACGATGCCGGTACTTCGCACCTGGAACCAGCGCAGCGACAGCAATCACCGCTACACGACGGACGCTGCCGTCCAGCTGGAGATGCAGCAGCACCACGGCGGCGTGGCCGAGGGATACGTGCACACCCGTTGGCGATGTGATCGCCGCGCTAGTCGCTTCCGGTTGAAGTCCTAGCCGCACGCCCCCGTGAACCCGCAGTCGGTGCAGAAGTCGCAGCCGTCCTTGCGGATCAGCGCCTTGTTGCCGCACTCGGGACACTTCTTGCCGGGCAGCGTCTTCAGTTCGGCGCTGCCGGCCTGCTCGGTCAACGGCACCGCGAGGATGCCCGCATGCTCGACCGGGTAGCCTTCCTCGGTGAGGATGCCGAGCATCGCGTAGCGGTGGATCATCAGCTGCGCGAGATAGGCGATCGTCGACGCGTACGTCTGCGCCTTGTCCGAGCCGGGCGTGCGCGCCATGAACGAGCCGTTGGGTTCGCCGTAGTTCAGGAGCTTGCGCAGCTTCATGCCGATCCACGCGGGATCGTAGACGCGCATGTCGAGCGAGAGCGCCTTGCACAGGCCGTCCATCACGCGCGGATACTCGCCCGACAGCCACATCGAGTACGGGCGGCGTTGCCCGTTCGGCATCACGAGTTCCTTGAGGAACAGCACGAAGTCGTCGCCGGTCGCATGGTTCATCACGTCGACGGTCCACGAGAGCGTGCCGTCGGGACCGGCCTTCGGCTCCTTCGGTCCCATCAGCGCATCGACCACCGGCGTCTCGCGCGCGCCTTCGTCGGAAAACGCGCCGAGTTCGTTGCAGCGATATCGGATCAGCTTCGCGAAGCCCGATACGAGGCTCGGCACGCGCACGCGGCGGCCATCGGGCGGCATCGCCATCTCGAAGCCGTCGTCGCCGCTCGCCTTCTGCAGCGCGGAGAGCTTCATGTCGAGCCACGCGCGGTCGTCCGTGCGCATGTCCATCGACAGCGTCTTGGCGATGGCACCCAGTCCGCGCGGCTGCTCGGCGCCGTTGATCCACACCTCGAACGGATACGAACTGCCGTCCTCGATGTGGCCGATGAACACGGCGAAGTCGCCCAGCGGATGCCGCACCACGTACGTCCAGCACGGATTGCCGTTCGCGAGTTCCGGACGGCCCGGCCAGCGCAGGCTGGACAGCGGCGGCTGGTGCGCGCGGTCCAGGCGGATGCGCCGGTCCGGATCGGCGGTGTCGAAGTCCTGCGGCTCGGCGGCCGGGGCGGCCGCGGGTGCTGCCTCCAGCACGGCACCCAGCAGGCTGTTGGGCCGGTACGTCGCGATGCCCTTCAACCCCGCCTTCCAGGCTTCGAAGTACAGGTCCTTGAACGCCTCGAACGGGTAGTCGACGGGCACGTTGACCGTCTTGCTGATCGCCGTGTCGATGAACGGCTGCACCGCTGCGTTCATCAGCATGTGGTCCTGCGCGCTCATCTGCAGCGCGTTGACGAATTCGCGCGGCAGCATCGCGCGCCGCGTACCGTCCTCGGCGGTCCACACGGTGCCCGGCGCGTGCTTCTCCGCCGGGTCGAACGACTTGAGTTCCACCGCATCGTCGATGCGTTGCCTGTGCTTGTACAGCCGGTACGCGTGGTCCTCGACGAGATATTCCTTCATCGTGTCGTCGGGCATGCGCTTGCGCCGCTTGTAGTACCAGCTGAACGCGGGCTCGATGCCGTTCGACGCGTTGTCGGCGAACGCGAGCGAAATGGTGCCGGTCGGCGCGATCGACAGCGTGTGGCTGTTGCGCATGCCGTGCGCGCGGATCGCGTCCTTGATCTCGTCGGGCAGGCGCGACGCGAAGCGGGGGGCGGCCAGGTAGCGATCCGCGTCGAACAGCGGGAACGAGCCCTTCTCCTTGGCGATCTCGACCGACGACAGGTAGGCGGCGTCGCGCATCTCCTCGGCCACGCGCGCCGCGAGCGCGCGCCCTTCGACGCTGTCGTAGCGCAGGCCCAGTTCGATCAGCGCATCGCCCAGCCCCGTGAAGCCTAAGCCGACGCGGCGCTTGTCCATCGCCTCCTTCTTCTGCTGCGGCAGCGGCCACGCGGTGACGTCGAGCACGTTGTCGAGCATGCGCACGGCCACCGAGACGGTGGCGGCGAACGCGGGAAAGTCGAACCGCGCATCGGCGGTGAACGGATCGCGCACGAAGCTCGTCAGATTGACGCTGCCGAGGTCGCAACAACCGTAAGACGGCAGCGGTTGCTCACCGCAGGGATTGCACGCCTCGATCGTCTCGCAGTACGAGAGGTTGTTGTCGCGGTTCATCGCGTCGATGAACACCACGCCCGGCTCGGCGTGGTCGTAGGTCGACAGCATCATCTGGTCCCACAGCGCGCTGGCGCGCACGGTGCGGTAGACCCAGAGATCGTCGTCGCGCTGGTACGCGCCCGCCGCGATGAGGTCGGCCGACGGGGGTGCCTTGTGCACGAGCGGCCATTCGCCGTTCTCGCGCACGGCGGCCACGAACGCATCGGTGACAGCCACCGAAAGATTGAAGTTGGTGAGCCGGCCGTCGTCCTTGGCGTGGATGAACGCCTCGATGTCCGGGTGATCGCAGCGCAGGATGCCCATCTGCGCGCCGCGCCGCGAGCCCGCGGACTCGACGGTCGCGCAACTCTGGTCGAACACGCGCATGTACGACAGCGGGCCGCTCGCACGGCTGTTGGTGCCCTTCACGTGCGCGCCCTGCGGGCGGATGTGCGAGAAGTCGTAGCCGACGCCGCCGCCACGGCGCATCGTCTCGGCAGCCTCGTTCAGCGCGACGTAGATGCCGATGCCGTTCTCGTCGCCGGAAATGCTGTCGCCGACCGGCTGCACGAAGCAGTTGATGAGCGTGGCCTTCAAGTCCGTGCCCGCGGCGGAATTGATGCGGCCGCCGAGGATGAAGCCGTTGCGCTGCGCCTCGTGGAACGCCTGCTCCCAGCCGGCGCGGGCCGCCGGTGCCTCGACCGCGGCCAGCGCGCGCGCGACGCGGCGGCGCACGGCGTCGACGTTCTGCTCGGCGCCCTTGGCATATTTCTCGAGCAGCACCTCCTCGGAGATCGATTGCGGAGGCAGGTCGAAAATGTTCGCGGGGCGAAGGGTCTTGGGATCGTCGAGTTTCATCGGTAGTGCGCCGGCCATGGGCCGCTCGGACGAGCGGCCCACCGCCGGAGGGCGGAAGGGGCCTGCATTTTCTCATGCGGCGGGCCGCGCTGCGCGTCCACGTAACGGCCCCCGGGGCCGTCCGCGTTTGTCGAAGCGCAAGGTCCGCGCATTTGTGGCGAAGCGGGCGCCTGGCAAGCCGATGCCTATACTCGGCCCATGCCGTTGCGCCTCGCCGCCGTACTCCTCTTCTGTGCGCTCGCCGCGCCGGCCGGCGCGCCGCGCGCCGCGGAGTCCGGCACCGAGCGCACCGCCGGATTCGACGCCTACGCGCAGCGCATGGCCGTGCTGCTGGACCGGTATCGGCAGCAGCACGGGCTGCCGGCGCTGCCGCTCGATCGCACGCTGGCGGCACTCGCCGCCGAGCACAGCGCCGCGATGGCGAAGGCGCGGCGCATGGACCACGACGACTTTCCTTCGCGTGCGCGTCGATCCGGGCTGGCGCTGTGCATCGAGAACGTCGGCTGGAACTACCCGACGCCCGACGCGCAATTCGACGCGTGGCGCGCGTCGCCGGGCCACGACCACAACCTGCTCGATCCGCGCGTCGATCGCGTGGGCATCGCGGTGGTGTCCGGATACACGACGTTGATGGCCTGCGGCAAATAGCCGCAGTGCGCCTTTGGCAGAGGAACGCCGACCCGGTGGCCGTTGCGCGGGGTCCCCTCTGGCGTACGGCCGCGACAGGCCGGGGCGCAGGAGCGCCATGGGGCCCCGCGCGGCACCTTGGCGGCGCCCCCTTCGCAGCGGACGCCGATCGCGGCACCATGGCGGATCGACACGTGGGACGCGACAGAATGGAAACGAGCAACGACGACAACGCCAGGGAGCCGATGCGCGCGGACATCGATGCGCTGCGCGGTCCCGTCCTGATCGAATTCGGTACCGGCTGGTGCGGCCACTGCCGCATGGCGCAGCAACCGATCGGCGCGGCGATGTCCGCGCATCCGCGGGTCCGGCATCTCAAGGTCGAGGACGGCAGCGGGCGCCCGCTCGGGCGATCGTTCGGCGTCCGACTGTGGCCGACGCTCGTGTTCATGCGCGACGGCAGCGAAGTGGAGCGTCTGGTCCGTCCGAACGGCGCAGAGCCGATCGCGCAGGCGCTGGCGCGGATCGACCCCGGATAGCGCCGCGACGGTCCCCCGGGGCGAGCGTTCCCGCGCGGGATGCAGTGCGCCGTTGCGTCGCGATCGCGAGCGACTACAATCGCCGGGCTTGCGCGGGTCGCCGGGCGAGGCCGCCGCGGCGCAAGCATCACCTGGGCGGATGACCATGGAACTGTGGAAGCTGGAGCCGGGCAAGCCCGCCGTCGCAATGGCCGCGGGCGACAGCGTGCCGGAAAAGGGCTTCGTGTGGCTCGACGCGGCCTACGACGAGGTGGATGCGGCCGTGGCCGAAGTCGAGCGGCTGACCGGCGTGCGCATCTACGACGTGCACATCGGCGACGCGAAGAACCTCGCGCACCCGTCGTTCTTCGACAACACGGACAACTACGAGATCGTCGTGTTCCGCGGCCTGTCGCCCGAATCGACCGTCGACGGCATCGTGACGCGACCGATGACGTTCTTCAACTTCGACCGCGTGCTGTTGACCGTGCGCGCCGCCGACAGCCGCTCGTGCGCGCAGGTGAAGGCGCGCTTCGCGAGCCTGCCCGGCAAGGCGCCGCAGAGTCCCGACGACCTGATGCAGCGGCTCCTCTCCGCGATGGTCGACCACTACCTCGACCTGCGCCACCCGCTGGCCCAGCGTCTCGACCTGCTGCAGGGCATGCTGCTCGATCCGCGCAAGCCGTTTCACGACTGGTCGAACCTGCTCGGGAGCCGCACGCAGATCCGCGAGTTGCAGAATCTCTCGGAAGAACAGCGCGACGCGGTCCAGGAGTGGCGCGACTACCGGATCGCGGACCTGTCGCCGGCGATGCACGCGCGGTTCGCCGACATCGTCGAGCACATCGAGCGCGTGCTGAACCACGCGCGCACCGTCGAGCACCAGGCCGAGTCCGCCGTGCAGCTCTACTTCGCGGCGATGAGCCACCGCACCACGGAGATCATGCGGCTGCTGACGCTGATCACCGCGATCTTCATGCCGTTGACGCTGATCACCGGTGTCTTCGGGATGAACTTCGACGTGATCCCGGGCCTGCACAAGAGCTACGGCTTCTGGCTGGCCATCGCCGCGATGCTCGGCGTCGTCGCTGGCATGATCTACTACTTCCGGCGCAAGCGCTGGCTGTAGGGAGCGTCCGCAAAGGGCGTCCGCCGGGGCTGTGGATCACGCGCAGCTGGCTGCGTGCGAGTCGTCGTGCCGCTACGCGGGCGGCGCGCCCGTGCTGCCGCGCACGACGAGTTCGAACGGCAGCGTGTCGAACGCGACGTAGGGACGATCCTCCAGCCGCGCGATCAACTGTTCCGCGGCGGCGCGACCGATCTCGACGATGGGCGTGCGGATGCTCGTGAGCGCCGGCGTCTGCGTCGCGCCGAGGTCCGTGTTGTCGACGCCGGTGATCGAGATGTCCTCCGGGATCCGCACGCGCTGCTCGCGGCACGCGACCATCGCGCCCACGGCGAACACGTCGTTCGTGCATACGACGGCGGTCGGCCGCTGCGGCAGGGCCAGCAGGTTGCGCATCATCGTGCTGGCGGCGGCCAGGTCGATCGCGCCGTACTGCAGCGCAACGCTCGTCGAGCGCAAGCCCCGCCTGCGCCAGCGCCGCGCGCATTCCCGCGCCGCGCTCGAGCGCGCGGTCGTTGCCCTTCGGCGAGGCGCTCAGGAGTGCGAACCGGCGATGGCCGAGTGCGATCAGGTGCCGGGTCATCGCGAACGTCGCGGCGCGGTTGTCGAAGCCGATGCTCGGGTGCCGGCGCATCGGATCCACGCCCCACGTCAGCACGTACGGGCGACCGTAGTTGTCGAGGCGCGTGAACAGCGCCGGGTCGTGATGCAGGCCCACGAACACGAACGCATCGACGCCATGGCCGATCAATTGGTCGGTGACGCGCAGTTCCGTGTCGAGGTCGTAGTGGTGCTCGGCCAGCACCATCGCGTAGCCGTTGGGGTCGAGCACCGCCTGCATCGCGCTCGTCGTGCGGGCGTAGAGCGCGTACGCGAACGACGGCACGACGGCGCCGACCATCTTGCTGCGGTGGCTGCGCAGCGCGCGTGCGGCGCCGTGCGGCACGTAGCGGAGCTTGGCGATCGCCTCGCGCACCGTCTGCCGCGTCGTCTCGTCGACCTGGTCGGGGGAGTTGATGACCCGGGAAACGGTCGCGGTCGACACGCGGGCCAGACGCGCCACATCCTTGGCACTGGTCCGCGGGACCGGGTCCGGGGCGGTGATGCGTCGGGCGTCGTCGTTCACGGAGGCGAGCATACGCCGGCTGTAATCGATTGCAAAACGGTGACCGGCCCGCCGGAGGCAATGACCCCTTGCCGACAATCTTGCAGGGGATAATTGACGCTCCGGACTTCGCCCGCTATCATGAAATCGAATACATCAGGGGCGGGTCGTGGGGGATGTCCGTCGATACCGCGCCGATCGAGGAGGACTCCATCGCATGATTTCGCGTCGCCGCTTCGTCGGTGTGACGGTTGCCTTCGCCGCGTGGCGTCCCGCGTTCGCGCTGGCGCAGGGCTTACCCCAGCCGCACCCTCCGGATCGTCGTGCCCTGGGCGGCCGGTGGTTTGGTCGATACGGCCGGTCGCATCGTGGCCGATGCGCTTGGGAAGTCGCTCGGGCAATCGGCGGTCGTCGAGAACGTCCCGGGCGTGGCCGGCAACCTCGGTGCCGAGCAGGTGGCGAGGGCGGCGCCCGACGGGCACACGCTGCTGATGGGCACCAGTTCGATCGCGATCGACGTTGCCGGCGCGCGCCGCGTTCCGTTCGATCCGCTGAAGGACCTGGTGCCCGTGGCGCTCGTCGCCGACACCAACAACGTGGTCATCGTGCCGGCGGCGTCCCCGTTCAAGTCCGTGGCCGATCTCATCGCCGCCGCGAAGGCGAAGCCGGGCGAGCTCTCGTTCGGCACGCCGGGCATCGGCAGTCCGTCGCACCTGTTCAGCGAACTGTTCGCGCAAAGCGCCGGCCTCAAGATGCTGCACGTTCCCTACAGTCGCACGCCGGCACTGAACGACCTGATCGGCGGGCGGCTCACCGTGATGTTCGCCACGATCCCGGCGGCGATGCCGCAGATCAGGAGCGGTACCGTGCGGGCGCTGGCGGTGACCGGTTCGTCACGGTTTCCGACGCTGCCCGACGTGCCGACGGTCGCGGAGTCCGGACTGCCGGGGTACGACGCCGGTCAATGGGTCGGCGTGTTCGCGCCCGGCGGGACGCCGGCCGACATCGTGCAGCGACTGAACGTCGAGATCACGAAGGCGACGAAGACGCCTGCCGTCGCGCAGCAGCTGCAGGAGCGCGGCATGATTCCGCTGTCGGCCACGCCCGCGGAATTCGCGAAGCGGTTCGCGGACGATGTGCGCAAGTGGGGCGCGGTCATCCGCGCCTCGGACATCAAGCTCGAATAGGCCGTCGCCCGGCATGGTCAACGCGCGAGTGTCGGACAGCGTGCCGAACATCGTCCTGCTGATGGCGGACCAGCTCACGCCATTCGCGCTGCCGTTCCATGGCCATCCTCTGGTGCGCACCCCGGCGCTGTCGGCGCTCGCGGCGCAAGGGGTGGTGTTCGACGCCGCCTACTGCAACTTTCCGATCTGCGCGCCGTCGCGCTACTCGATGCTGTCGGGGCGCATGCCGCACGCGATCGGCGCATTCGACAACGCCAGCGAGTTCGCCTCCGAGATCCCGACGATGGCGCACTACCTGCGCGCGGCCGGATATCGCACGATTCTCGCCGGCAAGATGCACTTCGTCGGGCCGGACCAGCTGCATGGCTTCGAAGAGCGCCTGACCACCGACATCTATCCGGCGGACTTCCTGTGGGTGCCCGACTGGTCGAAGGGGCCGCAGCACCGGCCCACCGGCGTCGGCATGGGCCATGTCGTCGACGCCGGACCGTGCGTGCGCAACATGCAGATCGACTACGACGAGGAAGTCGCGCACGTGGCGGTCCAGAAGGTCTACGACCTCGCGCGCGCGAAGGCCGGGCCGTTCTTCCTCACGGTGTCGTTCACGCACCCGCATCCGCCGTTCGTCGCGCGCCAGGAAGAGTGGGACCGCTACGACGGCGCCGATATCGACGACCCGGCGGTGGCGGCGATCCCGTACGAGTCGCTCGATCCGCACAGTCAGTGGCTGTACCTGGCACACGGGCAGGACCGGCACACCGTCACGCGCCTGCACGTGCGCAATGCGCGCCGCGCCTATTACGCGATGGTGTCCTACGTCGACGCCAAGGTCGGCGCCGTGCTCGACGCGCTCGAACGCTCGGGACTCGCGCGCAACAGCGTGATCGTCTTCTGCTCGGACCACGGCGAGATGCTGGGCGAGCGGGGCATGTGGTACAAGCAGACGTTCTTATGAGCCTTCGGTGCGCGTGCCGCTCGTCGTGCGTGCCCCCGGCGTAGCGCCCGGCCGGCGCGGCGCAGGTCTGCTCGCTGGTCGACCTGCTGCCGACCTTCCTCGATGTCGCGGCGCGCGGCGGACCGCGCGTCGAACCCGTCGATCCGCTCGCGGGACGCAGCCTGCTGCCGGTACTCGAGGGCACGGCGGGCGACTGGCCGGACGAGGTCGTGTCGGAGTATTCGTCCGAAGGCGTGATCGCGCCGTCGCGGATGGTGCGGCGCGGTCGGTGGAAATACGTGTTCACGCGCGGGCTCGCGCCGATGCTCTTCGATCTCGAGCGCGACCCCCGCGAATTGCGCGACCTCGCCGGCCGCCCCGAGGTCGCGGATGTCGAAGCGCAACTGCGCCTGCGCCTGCTGTCCGACTGGAACCCCGACGAGGTCGATGCGCGCATCCGCGCGAGCCAGCGCCGCCGGCTGTTCCTGCGCGAACTCGGCATGCAATCCGGTGCGTTCCCGGACTGGAACTACGAAGCGCGTCCGGGCGACGCGCACCGCTTCGTGCGCCCCGCAACCGCCACCGGCGCCGTCGGCGCGAAGCCGCGCGCCCGCTTTCCGTATGTGGAACCCACGCCGCCCGACCGGTCGGCGAACTGATGCGGCGCCGTGCACGCGCCGTCCAACCCCCAGAGCCGCCGCTGCGCGGCCACAGTCCCAGGAGAAGTCGATGCATGAGGCAGACACGAAAGGACCGAAGAAACCGTCGCGTCGCCGCGCCATCGCGCAGGGGACGGCCCTCGGCGCGGCCGCGCTCGGCGCGCCGTGGATCGCCCGCATCGCGAACGCGCAGGCCGACGACCTCGGACCGTACCGCGCCGCCCGTGTGAACTGGCGGCAGGCCGAAGGCGAATCGATCACGGTCGCCGTGATCCCGGCGAGCTACTTCGACAACCTGATCTCGCTGCAGCCGCAGTTCGAGGCGCTGACCGGCATCAAGCTGCGCTTCGAGAAGGTGCCGCCCGGCCAGATCCGGCAGAAGGCGGTGCTCGACCTGTCGTCGAAGACGGCCACGTATGCGACGCATGCGGCCGACCCGATGTACTTCCCGCTGTACGTGTCGAACAAGTGGGTCGAGCCGCTCGACAAGTACCTGAACGACCCGACGCTCACCGACGCGGCCTGGTTCCGATTCGACGACATCATCAAGGCCTGGCGCGACGCGGATTCGATCGACGGCAAGCCCTACGGCGTTCCCTACGACGGCGAAGTGACGGTGCAGGTCTACCGGAAGGACCTCTATGCGGCCAAGGGACTCAAGGTCGCGGACACCTACGAGCAGCTCGCCGCCAACGCGAAGGCGCTGAACGATCCGGCCAACCGCATGTACGGCCTCGCGCTGCGCGGCTTCGCCGGCGCCGGCCAGAACATGTACATCTACCCGTCGCTGTTCCGCGGATTCGGCGGCAACTGGGGCACGGGCAGCAACATCGTCGTGAACTCGCCCGAAGCGGTGAAGGCGCTCACGTGGTACGTCGACACGCTCACCGCCTACGCGCCGCCCGCCGTGCGCAACTGGAACTGGCCGGACATCGCCGACGCGTTCTCGCAGGGCACGATCGGCACGTACGTCGACGCGCATTCGTCGGCGGCGGTGATCAACAATCCCGAGAAGTCGAAGGTGATCGGCAAGATCGCGTACGCGCGCTGGCCGAAGGGCCCGAACGGCAAGCGCGTGACGTCGATCTGGAACTGGGGCTTCCCGATCAACGCGGCGCTCACCGACAAGCAGAAGAAGGCGACGTGGCTCTTCATCGCCTGGGCGACGTCGGCCGAGACGCAGGCGCGCACGTCGTACAAGTTCGCCGGCCCCGCGAAGCGCTCCGGCGTGAATCGGGTGTCGCTGTGGAAGTCGCCGGAGTTCGCGGCGGCGATGAAGGATGCCGGCGACAACTTCATCCCGGCGGCGATCGAGTCGCTCGAGCAGGACACCGACGTCGATTGGCGTCCCCGGGTGCCGCAGTGGCCCGCGATCGGCGAAACGATGGCCACCGCGATCCAGTCGGCGCTCGTGGGGCAGAAGCCTCCCAAGGAAGCGCTCGACGAGGCGCAGGCGCGCATCGCGCAGCTGATGAAGAGCTGACGCGGGCGCGATGGTCGCGGTTTCCCGGTCCGCGCCGACGCTCGAAGCGCGGGAGCGACGTTTCGCGCTCGCGCTCGTGCTGCCTGCGCTGGCGGCGCTGTTGCTCACGACAACGGCGCCGCTCGTCTACCTCGTGTGGAACAGCCTGCACCGGCTGGACCTCGGCATGCCCTGGCTCTCCGGCTTCACGGGCCTCGGCAACTACGCGAAGATGGGCGCCGACCCGCGCTTCTGGAACTCGCTCGCGCTGACGGGCATCTACACGGCGTCGACCGTCGTGCTGCAGGTGGTGCTGGGCCTGGCCCTCGCGCTGCTGGTGCTGCAGATCCCGAAGGGGCAGGGCGCGCTGCGCGTCGCCGCAATCCTGCCGATCGTGCTGGCACCGGTCGTGGTCGGCCTCTTCTGGCGCACGCTGGTGCTGGCGCCCGACTTCGGGCTCGTCGACCTCGTCACGCGCGCGCTCGGCCTCGGCAGCCACAACTGGCTGGGCGACCCGCAGCTTGCGCTGATCTCGGTGATCGCGATCCACACGTGGCAATGGACGCCGTTCGCGTTCCTCGTGCTGCTCGCCACCCTCGCGACGCTGCCGCCGGACGTGTACGAGGCGGCGCGACTCGATCGCGCCGGCGCGTGGCAGCGCTTCCGCCACATCACGCTGCCGCTGATCCGGCCGGCGGTGGTGATGGTCGTGATCCTGCGGATGATGACGGCGCTCTCCGCGTTCGCCGCGATCTTCGCCGCGACCGGCGGCGGCCCGGGATCGGCCACGGAGATTCTCAACCTCTACGCGTACCGGACGTCGTTCACCGAACTCAACCTGGGCTACGGCGCGTCGCTCGCCGTCGTGCTGATGGCGATCACGCTCGTCATCTCCTACTTCATGTTCCGGCTGCGGCGGGCGCGCGGATGAACGCGCGCCGGACGTTCCGCCGGATTGCGCTGGCCGCCGTGGCGGGTTCCGGGCTCGCCGTCTGGGCGTTCCCGGTGATCTGGGGCCTGCTGACGTCGTTCAAGACCGAGCGCGACGTGCTGGCGTACCCGCCCGTCGTGTTCTTCACGCCCACGCTCGACAACTACCGGGAGGTGATCTTCGGCGCCTCGTCGATCGTGCCGAACATCTGGTCGAGCTTCGTGGTGTCCACCGCGGCGACGCTGCTGACGATGCTCTTCGCCGTGCCCGCCGCCTACGCGGTCGCGCGGCTGCGCTATCCGTGGAAGCGCGCGTCGGGCTTCTACGTGCTGGCCACGCAGATGCTGCCGCCGGTGGGACTCATCATCCCGTACTACCTCGTGCTGCAGAAGATCGGCGGCCTCGACACGTACAGCGGGCTCACCGCGATCTACCTCACGTTCTCGCTGCCGTTCGCGATCTGGCTCATGGTGTCGTACTTCGAGGACATCCCGCTGGAGATGGAGGAGGCGGCGCTGCTCGACCGCGCCGGGCGGCTGCGTGCACTCTGGTACGTGATCCTGCCGCAGGTGCGCGGCGGCATCGCGGTCACGACGATCTTCGTGTTCCTCAATGCGTGGAACGAGTTCATGTTCGCCGTCGTGCTGGGCGGCAATCGCGTGCGACCCGTCACCGTCGCGATGTTCAATTTCATCTCGGTCGAGCAGACGCAATGGGCGAAGCTGGCCGCCGGCGCAATGCTCGCGATGGCGCCGGTGATCCTCATCGGCATCTTCGCGCAGCGCCATATCGTGAAGGGACTCACCGTGGGTGCGGTCAAGGGCGGCGGGCGCCGATGAAGGCGCTGCGCATGAATCATCGACGTGCGTGGCACGGTCCGCGCGCGACGCGCTCGGGTCGCGGATGCCAGGGGGGCGCATGGACGCGAAGGGCCGCCCCGAGCGCGCATGCCGGAGTGCGAAGCACGAAGGCAGTCCTGTGAGCGGCCCGGGCAGCGTGCGCCTCGAGGGGGTGGTCAAGCAGCATGGAACCACCACGGTGCTGCACGGTGTCGATCTCGCGATCGAGCCGCGCGAGTTCTTCGTGCTGCTGGGACCCTCCGGTTCCGGCAAGACGACGACGTTGCGCATCCTGGCGGGCCTCGAGACCGTCAGCGCCGGGCGCGTGCTGATGGACGGCGCGGACGTCACGATGCAGGAGCCCGGCGAGCGCGACGTCGCGATGGTGTTCCAGAGCTACGCGCTCTACCCGCACATGACGGTCGCGCAGAACATCGGGTTCCCGCTGAAGATGATCGGGACGCCGGCCACGGACATCGCGCGCGCGGTGGCGGAGTCCGCCGCGAAGGTGGGCATCGGCCATCTGCTGCAGCGCACGCCCGGGCAACTGTCCGGTGGCCAGCAGCAGCGCTGCGCGCTCGCGCGGGCGATCGTGCGCCAGCCGCGCCTCTTCCTGCTCGACGAGCCGCTGTCGAATCTCGACGCCAAGCTGCGCCTCGAGACGCGGCTCGAACTGCACCGGCTGCAACGGTCGCTGGGCGTGACCACCGTCTACGTCACCCACGACCAGGAAGAGGCGATGACGCTCGCCGACCGCATCGCGGTGTTCATCGACGGACGCATCGTGCAGGTGGGAACGCCGCGCGAAGTCTATGCGCAGCCGCGCACGATCGCGGTTGCGGCGTTCATCGGCACGCCCCCCATGAACCTCGTCGCCGCGACGTGGGCGGGCAGCGAGGTGACGATCGCCGGGCGGCGCCTGCCGCTCGCCGGGGCGCCGGTCGCGCCGCGCGACGTGATGCTGGGCGTGCGGCCGGGCGACCTGCGGATCGTGCCGCAGGGCCTGCCGGCGCGCGTCGAACGCGTCGAGGACCTGGGCGACAGCAGCATCGTCAGTTTCCTGACCGACGGGTTGGCGCTGAAGCTCAAGGGCGATGCGCTGCCGACCGTGCGCGAAGGCGAGGAGGTCCACGTCGGCTTCGCGCCCGAGGCCGCGCATCTGTTCGACCCCGCCACCGGCATCCGAATCTAGACGACCACGCGATTCATCGACCGAAACGGACCTCACATGAAACCCAACGCCAGACCGAACGTCGTCCTCATCCTCAACGACGACATGGGCTATTCCGACATCGGCTGCTTCGGCGGCGAGATCGAGACGCCGAACCTCGACCGCCTGGCCGCCGGCGGACTGCGCTTCTCGCAGTTCTACAACACGGCGCGCTGCAGCCCGTCGCGCGCGTCGATGCTGACCGGCCTGCATCCGCACCAGACCGGGCGTCGGCATCCTCACGTACGACTCGGGACCCGAGGGTTACGCGGGCAACCTCAACCATCGCTGCGTGACCATTCCGCAGGCGCTGAAGCGCAACGGCTACCGCACGTACATGAGCGGCAAGTGGCACGTCGCGAGCAGTCTCACGAAGCCGACCGACACGTGGCCGCTGCAGCGCGGCTTCGACGAGTTCTTCGGCACGATCATCGGCGCCGGCAGCTTCTACGATCCCAACACGCTGACGCGCGGCAACGAGAACATCGAGCACGAGGCGAAGGCCGACGAGGCGTTCTTCTACACCGACGCGATCAGCGACCAGGCGGTCGAGTACATCGAGCGCCACCCGCGCGAGCATGCCGGACACGCCGTTCTTCACGTACGTCGCGTACACGGCACCGCACTGGCCGCTGCACGCGCACGACGAGGACATCGCGAAGTACCGGGGGCGCTTCGACCGGGGCTGGGACGCGCTGCGCGAGGAGCGGCTCGCGAAGCTCGTCGAATCGGGCATCCTGGCGGAGCACTGGAAGCTGTCCGGCCGCGACCCGACGCAACCGCCCTGGACGCAGGCGGAGCACAAGGCGTGGCTGCTGCGGTGCATGGAGGTCTACGCCGCGCAGATCGACCGGATGGACCAGGGCATCGGGCGTGTCGTCGCCGCGCTGGAGCGCTCGGGCGAGCTGGACAACACGGTGATCATCTTCCTGGCCGACAACGGCGCGTGCGCGGAGGACATCCCGGAGAGCGTCACGGTCGACGAACTCGTGAACAAGCTGATGATCGCGAAATCGCACACGCGCGCCGGCGAGCCCGTGCATTTCGGCAACGATCCCGGGCGCATGCCCGGGCCGGAGAACACGTACCAGAGCTACGGCACCGCGTGGGCGAACCTGTCCAACACGCCGTTCCGGCTCTACAAGCACTGGATCCACGAGGGCGGCATTTCCACGCCGCTCATCGTGCACTGGCCGGATCGCATCGCCGCCCGCGGCGCGATCCGCCACACGCCCGGATATCTTCCGGACATCATGGCGACGATCCTCGATGTCACCGGCACGCCGTATCCGGAATCCTTCGACGGCAGGCCGATCGAACCGCTGGAAGGCCGGTCGCTCGCGCCCGCGTTCGAACGCGACGGCATCGAGCGGCCGCCGATGTTCTGGGAGCACGAGGGCAACGCGGCGGTGCGCATCGGCAAGTGGAAGCTCGTGCGCAACTATCCGGGCCCGTGGGAGCTCTACGACATGGAGGCCGATCGCACGGAGCTGCACGACATCGCGGGCGCGCATCCCGAGCGTGTCGCCGCGATGGCGGTCCAGTACGACGCGTGGGCCAAGCGCTGCGGCGTCATTCCGCGCGAACAGATCCTCGCGCTGATGCGCAGCCAGGGCGTGACGCGCGCGTTCTGGGAGAAGCCGGACGCGTGACCGGCGCGCCGCGGCAGCAACGCCATGGGGAAGTCATGCTGCATGCCGGCCGCGGACGGCGGATCCTTGCCGGATGGCGGCGCGCGCGTCCACGCGGACGTCGCGGATCCCGGCAGCGCCGTGCCACCGGAGGTCAGGGGCGGAATGGTCGCCATCGCGGGTCACGCGTTCACGATGGGCAACGACGGCCCCGACGCGGTGCCCGGCGATGGCGAGGGTCCCGCGCGCGAGGTCACCGTCGCGCCGTTCGCCATCGCCGCGACCGTCGTGACCAACGCGCAGTTCGCGACGTTCGTCCGTGCCACGCGTTACGTGACCGACGCCGAGCGCTGCGGGTCCTCGCACGTGTTCTACCTGCAGGTGCCGGAGCCGTTGCGCGGGCAGGCACGCCAGGTGGCGTCCGGCCTGCCCTGGTGGCTCCCGATCGAACACGCATGCTGGCAGCGGCCCGAGGGACCGGGCAGCCACGTGCACGCGCGTCCGGATCATCCGGTCGTGCACGTTTCGTGGCACGACTGCGATGCGTACTGCGCCTGGGCCGGCGTGCGCCTGCCGACGGAGGCGGAGTGGGAGTGCGCGGCGCGGGGCGGACGCGCGTCCGCGCGCTTTCCCTGGGGCGACGTGCTCGAACGCGACGGCGTGCCCCGCTGCAACGTGTGGCGCGGCGCGTTTCCGAACCTCCCGGCGGCGGGCTGGCACCCCGGACCGGTGTCCGCGCATGCGGACGAACCGAACGCGTATGGGCTGTACAACACCTGCGGCAACGTCTGGGAGTGGTGCGCCGACTGGTTCAGCCCGACCTACCACCTCGATACGCCGGCGATGAATCCGCGGATGCTGCACGCGACCGGCCGCCGCGCGATGCGCGGCGGCTCGTTTCTCTGTCACGACTCGTATTGCAACCGCTATCGAACCTCGGCGCGAAGTTCCAATACGCCCGAGAGCTCGTCGTCGAACTGCGGCTTTCGGGTCGCGGCCTGACCTCGCCCGACAACGGCGCCGCACCGGGGCGAACCTGGCGCCCGCCGAGGCGTTGCAGGCGCATCACCCCAACGATGGTTCGCCTGCAGGGTCCCGCCTGGTGAAATCCCGGTGGACGACCGGAGGCCTCGGCGGCGCATCCGTGACGGACGCGCTCCAAAGGACTGCGGAGTCGGTCTTGCGCGTCGAGGCGAGGCCATCCGCGCGTCTTTGCTAAAGTGAAGCCCGTACAACCACCGAGACCACGATGCCCAACATAGCCACCGTCCTCAAGCAGGAAATCTCCAGGCTGTCCCGCAAGGAGAGCCGCGGCCAGATCGAAGCCACGCGGAAGGCCGCCCTGCAGCACCGCCGCGACATCGCGGTTCTCAAGCGGCAGGTCGCGCAGCTGGAACGCCAGGTCAAGGTGCTCGTGCGCCGCGCAGGGGGGGCAGGTGCCGCGCCGGCATCCGACGAACCGGGCAAGCGCGTCCGCTTCGTCGCGAAGGGACTGCGCACGCAACGCAGCCGGCTCGGGCTGTCGGCGGGCGAATTCGGGAGTCTCGTGGGCGTCAGTGCGCAGTCGATCTACAACTGGGAACGCGAAGCGGCGCATCCGCGCGGCGAGCAGGTGGCGAAGCTCGCGGCGCTGCGCGGGATCGGCAAGCGCGAAGCGCAGGCAAGGCTCGCGCAAGCGGCGCCGGCGCGCCCCGCCAAGGCCCCGGTTCGCAAGACCGCGTCGCGCAGGAAGAAATAGCGTCGCGCGCGTTCGGTCTCGCCGCACGCTCCAGTCCATCATCGAGCCGGCACTGCCGGCGCTGCGGCGATTCCGGCAGGCGAAGGGAGCCGGCCGGGTCCCGGAAGCCGATTGAGCGAACCTATCGCGAGCATTGGCATAATCAATTAGACGCGCCTTCGCCGCGGGCGCAAAATCGGGGTATCGCGGGGATTCCTGCGATCAACACCGGTCTGCGCACGAACATGACGAGGAGAGCAGCATGAAGAGTCTCAAAGGCACGAAGACCCACGACAACCTGAAGGCCGCGTTCGCCGGCGAATCGCAGGCCAACCGCCGCTACCTGTACTTCGCAAACAAGGCCGACGTCGAAGGACAGAACGACGTCGCCGCGCTGTTCCGTTCGACCGCGGAAGGCGAAACCGGCCATGCGCACGGCCACCTCGACTACCTGGCGCAGGTGGGCGACCCGGCGACGGACCTGCCGATCGGATCGAGCCGCGACAACCTGAAGGCCGCGGTGGCCGGCGAGACGCACGAGTACACGGACATGTACCCCGGCATGGCGAAGGCCGCGCGCGACGAGAGCTTCGACGAGATCGCCGACTGGTTCGAGACGCTCGCGAAGGCGGAACGCTCGCATGCGAACCGCTTCCAGAAGGCCCTGGACGCATTGGCCGACTAGCGCGCTGTGGGCGCGATGGGCGTCGCTCCAGCGCGCGACGCCCATCGCGCGCGGCCGCGTTGTGCGTCGCCTGAACGGGGCGACGTACAACGCGGCCGGATGACGTGACGGCCGCCTGGCCGAAATGCTGCCCCTGCACGACCCAACCTGCACGATCCCAACGACCAAACGAGTCCACCGTGACCACACGAGAAGGCAGCCTCGAGGCGCCCACCCGCCATCCGATCGACTGGCAGAACCCCGAGTTCTACGACCATGCGGCGCTTGAAAAGGAACTCGAGCGCGTCTACGACATCTGCCACGGCTGCCGTCGCTGCGTCAGCCTGTGCGGCGCGTTCCCGACGCTCTTCGACCTGATCGACGAGGGCAAGTCCGGCGAGGTCGAGGATGTCGCGAAGTCCGACTACGGCAAGGTCGTCGACCAATGCTACCTGTGCGACGTCTGCTACATGACGAAGTGCCCGTACGTGCCTCCGCATCCCTGGAACGTCGACTTCCCGCACCTGATGCTGCGCGCGAAGGCCGTCAAGTTCCGCGACGGCGATGTCAGGTTCCGCGACAAGCTCCTCACCAGCACCGATCGCCTGGGCAAGCTCGCGACCATTCCGGTCGTCGTGCAGATCGTGAACGAGGCCAACACGACGCCGGCGGCGCGCAAGGTGATGCAGGCGACGCTGGGGGTCGCGGCGGACGCGCACCTGCCCCCGTACGCCAGCGAACCGCTGCGCGGCAGCGTGGAACCAGCGTCGCATGGCCCGTGCGCGACGGCGCGCGCACGCCCGGCAAGGTCGCGATCTTCGCCACGTGCTACGTCAACTACAACGAGCCCGGCATCGGCCACGACCTCGTGAAGCTGCTCGTGCACAACGAGATTCCGTACCGCCTGGCCGAGAAGGAGGCGTGCTGCGGAATGCCCAAGCTCGAGCTGGGCGACCTCGAGACCGTCGAGAAGCTCAAGAACATCAACATGCCGCAGCTCGTCGCGCTCGCGCGCGAGGGCTACGCGATCCTGACGCCGGTGCCGTCGTGCACGCTCATGTTCAAGCAGGAACTGCCGCTGCTCTTCCCGGACGACGCGGACGTGCGCACGGTTGCCGACGCGATGTTCGATCCGTTCGAGTACTTCGTCGCGCGCGACAAGGACGGCCTGCTCAAGAAGGAATTCCCGCAGGCGCTGGGCAAGGTCAGCTACCACATTCCCTGTCACTCGCGCGTGCAGAACGTCGGCCAGAAGACGCGCGAGGCGCTGCAATGGGTCCCCGGCACCGAAGTGAACACCGTCGAGCGCTGCGCCGGCCACGACGGCACCTGGGGCGTCAAGGAAGAGTACTTCGCGATGTCGATGAAGATCGGCAAGCCGGTGTTCGCGCGGATGGGCGACGAGGACCCCGATTACATTTCGTCCGACTGCCCGATGGCGGGCAGCCGCATTCAGCAGGGCATCGAGCAGAAGGGCGGGCCGATGCGCGCGAAGAAGGCGCACCCGCTGACGCTGCTGCGGATCGCCTACGGACTTTGATGCGCAGGCGCAAATCGTTTCTCAGGAGATTCAACGCCATGACCAGGACCACATCGGCCCCCCGCATCACCCGCGACAGCCTGATGACGCTCGAAGCCTACGCGAAGGCGCGACCCGCGTTTCGCGCCAGGGTGCTCGAGCACAAGCGTCCGCGCACCGTGCATCTGGGCGAGCACCTGACGCTCGTCTTCGAGGACGAGCTCACGATGCGCTACCAGATCCAGGAGATGCTGCGGATCGAGAAGATGTTCGAGGAGGCGGGCATCCAGGACGAGATCGACGCGTACAACCCGCTCGTGCCGGACGGCAGCAACTTCAAGGCGACGATGCTGATCGAATACGAGGACGAAGCCGAGCGCCGCCAGGCGCTGGGACGCCTGAAGGGCATCGAGGACCGCGTCTACGTGGAGGTCGAGGGATGCGGGCGCGTGTGGGCGATCGCCGACGAGGACCTCGAGCGCGAGAACGCGGAGAAGACGTCCGCCGTCCATTTCCTGCGCTTCGAGCTTACGCCCGAGATGGCCGCGGCGCTGAAGTACGGCGTGGCGCTGGGCATCGGCGTCGACCACCCGGCGTACCGCGCGGAGATTCCCGCGGTAGGCGACGCGACGCGCAAGGCGCTGGTGGCCGATCTCGCCTGACCGCAGCGGCGCGCATCCGCGTGCCGCGTACCTGCAGCGGTTGCGCGCCGGCGCGGCGCGCAGCGGCGGTCGTGCTTGCCGCCGGATCGGCTACTCGATGCGGATCTTCCCGCGCTCGACGACGTCCTTCCAGCGGGCCTGCTCGCGGCCGATGAACGCCGCGAAGTCCTCGGGCGTGCCGATCCCCGTGGCCGCGTTGTCGTCGGCGAAGCGCTGCGTGACGGCGCTCGATGCCAGCGCCTTGTTGATCTCCGCATTGAGTTTCACGACGACGTCGCGTGGCGTGCCCTTGGGCGCGATGATGCCGTACCACTGCGACGTCTCGAAGTCCCTGTAGCCCAGTTCGGCCACGGTCGGCACGTCCGGCAGCGCCGGCACGCGCTGCGGCGTTCCGACGGCGATCGCGCGCAGCTTGCCGCTCCTGATGTGCGGCATCAGCGCCGGCAGGCCCGCCGACGACGCGTCGAGCCGGCCGCCCAGCAGGTCCTGCAATTGCGGCCCCGTGCCCTTGTACGGGACGTGCACGATGTCGATCCCGGTCACGAGCTTCAGGTACTCGAACGCGAGGTGCCCGGCGCTGCCGTTGCCCGCGGAACCGTAGTTGAGCTTGCCCGGATCCTTCTTCGCGAGCGCGACGAACTCCTTGAAGTCCTTCGCGGGAACCTGCGCGTTGAGCACGAACAGGTTCGGCACGCGGGCCAGCAGCGAGACAGGCACGAAATCGCGATTGACGTCGTACGGCTGCCTGGGCATCGCGTAGGGATTCACGGCGAGCGTGCCCACGTGGCCCAGGATCAGCGTGTAGCCGTCGGGCGCCGCCTGCGCGACTTCGGCCATCGCGATCGTCCCGGCACCGCCCGCCTTGTTCTCGACGATGACCGACTGTCCCAACTGGGCGGACAACTGCTGCGCGACCGCGCGCGCGACGATCTCGGAGGTGCCGCCGGTCGCGAACGGAACGACGAGGCGGATGGGCTTGGTCGGGTAGGCGCCCGCGGGGCCCTGGGCCTGCGCGGCCGTCGCGAGCACCGCGAGCGTTGCCGCGGCAAGGAAATGCCTGCGCTTCATCGTGATCCCTCCCTGCATGTCCGCCCGTCTGATCGCGGCCGGTTCGCCGGATCATAGCCCAGGCGCGGATGCGTGGTGCGGGAGCGGGATCCGGCTAGGCGTGGCCGCGCGCGTCGATGAGGCACCCCTCACCCCAACCCTCTCCCCGCAAGCGGGGAGAGGGGGACCTCTGCAGCCGTTTGCGCCGGGGTGACGCGCTCGCTTCGCCCACTCCCCGCGTGCGGGGAGTGGGCCAGGGTGAAGCCCGCGGCATTGGCGAGCGCGCGCGATGCAACGCCCTTTCCCCCGCAGGCGGGCAGAGGGCTGGGGTCAGCGATGGGGCATTGGCGCGAGCGCCCGCAAAGCACCTCCCTCTCCCCGCAGGGCGGGGAGAGGGTTGGGGTGAGGGGAGTCGTGGGGGGATGCGTGGAGGGAGGCGTGGAGGGGACGAGCAGACCCGTGCGCGGCGCCTACCAGCCTTCGGTACCCGGTTTCGAGTTCATAAGCTTCTTCACGTGGCGGCCGATGTACGCGCCCATCACCAGCGTGAACACGATGACGGCGAGGCTCGCGAGCCCGTAGTCGCTCGAAAAGAGCAGCTTCAGCGCTTCCATGGGAGTTCCGTTGGCGGATAAGGATGTGTCGAGCGTAGGCGCCGCCGCGTGGCGCCGCCTTGGCCAATGTCAATTCGCCGCGTCTTTTGGCCGGCTGCGCCGGGACGAGGGTCCGCGCGGCGGCGCCGGGTCACGCGCGTCCGAAGACCTCGTTGGCCTGCTGCGACACCCGGACGAAAGTCGTCCGCTTCGACAGCTCGCGCAGGCGGCGCGCTCCGACGTACGTGCACGCGGAGCGCACGCCGCCCAGGATCTCCTGCGCCGTGTCGGCGACGGCCCCGCGGTGGGGCACCAGCACTTCCTTGCCCTCCGCGGCGCGGTACTGCGCGACGCCGCCCGCGTAGCGCTCCATCGCGGCGCGGCTGCTCATGCCGTAGAAGCGCTGGAATTTCTTGCCGTCGCGCAGCACGGTTTCGCCGCTGCATTCGTCGTGTCCGGCCAGCATGCCGCCCAGCATCACGAAGTCGGAACCGCCGCCGAAGGCCTTCGCCACATCCCCCGGCGTCGTGCACCCGCCGTCGGCGCAGATGTGGCCTTCGAGCCCGTGCGCGGCGTCCGCGCACTCGATGATCGCCGACAGTTGCGGATACCCGACGCCGGTCATGTTGCGCGTCGTGCACACGGAACCGGGTCCGATGCCGACCTTCACGATGTCCGCGCCCGACAGGATGAGCTCCTCGGTCATTTCGCCGGTCACGACATTGCCGGCCATGATGACGAGCCGCGGGAACCGTTCCCGGATGCGTGCGACGAACTGCACGAAGCTCTCGGTGTAGCCGTTGGCGACGTCGATGCAGACGAACCGCACCGGGGCATCGTCGCCGCCCGCGCCGGCGGCCATCACGCGCTCGAACCGCTCCTCGTCGGCCTTCGTGATGCCCATCGAGTAGAACGCCGCGGACTTGCGCTCGAGTGCTGCGAAGAACGCGATCAGTTCGTCGACCGCGTAGTGCTTGTGCAGGGCGGTGGACATGTCGAACGCACCGAGCGCGCGCGCCATCTCCATCGTCCCGGTGGTGTCCATGTTCGCGGCGATGATCGGCACGCCGTGATAGTCGACCTGCGCGTGACGGAAACGGAACTCGCGCGAGACGTCGACGTTGGAACGGGTGGACAGCGTGCTCCGCTTGGGTCGGATCAGCACGTCCTTGAAGTCGAGCCGGACTTCGTTCTCGATGCGCATCGGAGGTCCTCGGGCGAAACGGGCCGGCACGCGCGCCCCGGTGCCGCGACCCTGATTCTACGACATGGCCCCCGGCGCCGCGCGTGCGCCGCGTCAGCGCCTCCCATTCCACGCGCGCGATGCCGCGCACGAGAAACGCGCGCGACTCGCCGCGGTGCGTACGCTGCTCCTCGCGCAGCACGCGCATGCCGCACTTCTCCATCACGCGGCCGGACGCAGGGTTGTCCGCGAGATGCGTCGCCCACACGAGGTCCTCGTCGCCGTGCGCGAAGAGCAGCGCAATGGCAGCGCGCGTCGCGGCGGTGGCGTAGCCCGTGCCCCAATGCGCGCGCCCGATCCAGTAGCCGAAGTGGCCGTGCGCGCCCGCCCGCGGACGAATGCCGAGCGATCCGACCAGCGCTCCGTCGGTCGCGCGGGTGACAGCGTAAACGGATTCCGCGACCCGCCACGCGCGCGTCCGCGTGGCCGGCAATCCACGCTTCCGCCATGCCTTCGCGATACGGATGCGGCAGGGCGGCCGTCGTCTTCGCGATCTCCCAGTCGTCGGCCATCTGCCGCACGGCCGGTGCGTCCGCCAGCGTGAAGTGCCGCAGCCGCACCGGTGCCGCCAGCACGCCGCTCCGGAAGCTGCACCGTGCCGTTCCCGCCAGTCGCGGAAGTTGTTGTACTGCAGCGGGAAATCGTCGATCGACTTCTTCACCAGCGCGATCGCGGCCTGCAGGTCGTCGCGCGTCTTGCCCGACACGCGCACCGCCTCGCCCTGGATCGACGCCTGCACCTTGAGCTTGCTGTCCTTGATCGCCTTGACGATCTTCTTCGCGAGCTCCTGCTCGACGCCCTCGCGCACGGTGATCGCCTGCTTCACCTTGTTGCCGGAGACCTTCTCGACGTCGCCGTGCTTGAGCGCGCGGATGTCGACGCCGCGCTTGGTGAGCTTGGCGGTGAGGATGTCCGTCATCTGCGACAGCTTGAAGTCGTCGTCGGCGTGCAGCGTCAGCACGTTCTCCTTGTTGTCGACGCGCGCGTCGGACCCCTTGAAGTCGAAGCGCGTGCCGACTTCCTTGTTCGTCTGGTCGACGGCGTTGCCGACTTCCACTTTGTTCACTTCCGAAACGATGTCGAACGAGGGCATGGCGGTCTTCTTGGCGACGGTGAACGGGGTATCAACGCTAGCACGACGGGCCGGCCCCGGACAAACGGCCGGCGTGCCACTCGGCGAAGGCCGCGGCGAGCCTTGCGCGTCACGCCGGTCCAATCCCCGAAGCGATGCTGCCGGAACACGGTGAGAGTCGGGTACCAGGAGGCGGCGCCGGCGTCGGTCCGCCAGCGCCAGCAGCTGTTGCTGCGGTCGAGCATCCACACGGCTCTGCCCAGTGCGCCGGCAAGATGCGCGACGGCCGTATCCGCGCAGATGACGAGGTCGAGCGTGTCGACCAGCGCCGCGGTATCCGCGAAGTCGGCAAGATGCGGCGCGCAGGTCGACGATGCGCGGGGCCAACGGGCCGAACCCGGCCGGGTCGCCTGCGGTGCCCGGCTGCAGCGTGACGAACGAGACGCCGGGGGTGGCCACGACAGGCGCCAGCACCGCCACCGGCACCGACTTGTGCCGGCTGACGAAGCCATGGTCGGCGCGCGCCAGCACCGACCACGCGATGCCCACCCGGGGCGGCGCGACATGGCGCATGCGCTCGCGCCACGCCGCGGCATGCGTCGCAGGCGGCGCCAGGTAACGCACGCGCCCCGCGATCGTGTCGCGTGCGATGCCGAGCCGATGCGGCAGCGACAGCAGCGACACGCGCGCGACCGGGCCATCGGTGCGTACGTCGTCCGCGGTGATCGCCACCTGGTCGACGCCGTCGAGCGTGGCGAGCAGCGGCGCGAGCGGCGTGCGGTACGCCGTCCAGCAGCAGCACGACGCGTGCCACGCGCGCACGCGCACCGGCGACGAAGCGCGCGAACTGCAGCACGTCGCCGAAGCCCTGCTCGCCGTGGACCACCAGCGTGCCCGCGAACGGCGCGCCGTCCCACACCGGCAGCGCCGCGAGGCGCGAACCGGATCGCCGCGGCGGTGTCCGGTCGCCGCTCGAACGCGGCCCAGCCTTCGTCGTAGCGGCCGCGCGCGAGCAGCGTCGCGGCGACTCCGAACGCGGCCTCGGCGCTGTCGGGCGCGGCGCGCAGGCTCGCGCGATACGCGCGTTCCGCCCCCTCGTGATCCCACGCCCAGTTGCGCACCGCACCTTCGGTCTGCCACGCGGCAGCATTTTCGGGATGCGCGGCGGTGATCGCCGCCAGCGCGGCCGTCGCACCGTCGAGATCGCCCTCGAGCGCCTGCGCGAACGCGCGGCCGATCCGGGCGCCGACATGGCTCGCGTCGAGCGCGAGCGCCCGGTCGAACGCTGCGCGTGCGCGCGGGGCGTCGCCCGCTGCGTTGCATTGTTCGCCCAGGTTGAGTGCGGCTTCCAGATAGCGCGGTTCGAGCTCGAGTGCGCGTTCGAATGCGGCGATGGCGTCGGCGGCACGTCCAAGGCGCACCAACGCGATGCCGCGGTTGTTGTGCGCCTGCGCGAGCGTGGGCTTCGCCGCGATCGCGCGCTCGAGCGCGACAAGCGCGTCGCCCGCGCGGTCGGCGCCGATCAACGCCATGCCCAGATTGGCGAGCACCAGCGCGTTGGCCGGCGCGCGGCGGAGCACGCGCTCGAAGCGCGCGACCGCCAGCGGATATTCCCCGCGCGCGAAGGCCACTGCACCGGCGTTCACCAGTGCCGTCGGATCGTCGGGCGTCCTGGCGAGAATCGTCGCATAGGCGGCTTCCGCGTCGGCAAGACGCCCCGCCTGCTGCAGTTCGAACGCGCGCGCGAGCAGCACGAGCGCGTCCGCGGCGTCGTCACCCATGGCGGCAGGCGGCCGGCGCGGGTATCGGCGTCAGCCGATGAAGCCGATCCTGCGGTGCGATCCGTCGCAATAGGGCTTGTTCTGCGACGCGCCGCACCGACACAGGAAGGTCTGGTCGGAAAACGCCGTGCGCCCGTCGCTGCCGCGCAGCGCCAGCGGTCCGCTGCACTGCACCGGACCGTTCGCGCCGATGTGGATCGTCAGCGGGGCGGACAGTTCGCCGCCCGGCGGCACCGGCACCTCCGACGGCAGCGCACCCGCATCGGCGAAACCGACGGCCAGGTGGCTGTTGTCGCAGAAGGGCTTGTTCTTCGAAGCGCCGCAGCGGCACAGCGCGACGCGCGTGGCCGACCGCGAGGTTTCGCCATGGACGAGCGTGACGTCTCCGTGCAGGTAGTTGGGACCGTTGCGCGTGACATGGCAGGTGTTGAACGGCGGCGCGACTTCGGCGGAACGGCCGTCGGCGAAGTGCATCGCGAGCGCGCCGGACGGGCAGCGGTTGACGACCTCGGCGAGCGAGGCGGCGTCGGTTGCGGCCGGCCGGATCCACGGCTTCGCAGCCGGATCGAACACCTCCGGCAGTCCGCGCACGCACTCCGCGGCGTGGATGCAGCGCGTCGCGTCCCACGTGACGACGGCGTCGGCGGCTCTCGTAGCGGTGGACCTTGCCTTCGGACATTGCGGATCTCCAATTGCGCGGGGTACGTTGCGGCCGGCGTCGCGGGGGCTACGGCCGTCCTCACCGCCCGGCGCGGTCACATGGGGTCGGCTAGAATACCCGATTACCCTCCAGCCCCACGCGCCGCCCATGTCGCACATCCTGCAGCATCTCCCCGTCGGCCAGAAGGTCGGGATCGCCTTTTCCGGCGGCCTCGACACGAGCGCCGCGCTCCACTGGATGCGCGCGAAGGGCGCGATTCCCTACGCGTACACGGCGAACCTGGGCCAGCCCGACGAGCCCGACTACGACGACATCCCGCGCCGCGCGCTCGCGTACGGCGCGGAGGCCGCGCGCCTCGTCGACTGCCGCGCCGCGCTGGTGGCCGAGGGCATCGCCGCGCTGCAGGCCGGCGCCTTCCACATCTCGACCGGCGGTGCGACGTACTTCAACACGACGCCGCTCGGGCGCGCGGTCACCGGCACGATGCTCGTCGTCGCGATGCGCGAGGACGACGTCCACATCTGGGGCGACGGCAGCACGTACAAGGGCAACGACATCGAGCGGTTCTACCGGTACGGCCTGCTGGCCAATCCGAGCCTGCGCATCTACAAGCCGTGGCTCGACGCCGCGTTCATCGACGAGCTGGGCGGCCGCAAGGAGATGTCGGAGTACCTGACCCGCGCGGGCTTCGGCTACAAGATGAGTTCGGAAAAGGCGTACTCGACCGACTCGAACCTGCTCGGCGCAACGCACGAGGCGAAGGACCTCGAGTTCCTCGACAAGGGCATGAAGATCGTCCAGCCGATCATGGGCGTCGCGTTCTGGCGCGACGACGTGCCGGTGAAGGCGGAAACGGTCAGCGTCCGCTTCGAGGAAGGGCGGCCGGTCGCGCTCAACGGCGCGACATTCGCGGACGAAGTGGCGCTGCTGCTGGAGGCCAACGCGATCGGCGGCCGCCACGGCCTCGGCATGTGCGACCAGATCGAGAACCGCATCATCGAGGCGAAGAGCCGCGGCATCTACGAAGCGCCCGGCATGGCGCTGCTGCACATCGCGTACGAGCGCCTGCTGACCGGCATCCACAACGAGGACACGATCGAGCAGTACCGCGACAGCGGCCGCCGGCTCGGGCGCCTGCTCTACCAGGGGCGCTGGTTCGATCCGCAGGCGATGATGCTGCGCGAGACCGCGCAGCGCTGGGTCGCGCGTCCGGTCACCGGCGAGGTCACGCTGGAACTGCGTCGCGGCAACGACTACTCGATCCTCGACACGACGAGCCCCAATCTCACGTACAAGCCCGAGCGCCTGACGATGGAGAAGGGCACCGCGTACTTCACGCCGCAGGATCGCATCGGGCAGCTCACGATGCGCAACCTCGACATCGTCGACACGCGCGAGAAGTTGATCACGTATGCGAAGACCGGTCTGCTGCGGCCGTCGGAGAGCTCGCCGCTGCCGCGGCTGACGGACGGCGGCAGCGACGAGCACTGAGGCGCGCCTGCGGACGCGTTGTTGCGCGCGCTCGGCATGATTGCTCCCTCTCCCCGTTTACGGGGAGAGGGTTGGGGTGAGGGGCGGCGCCGTGCTCTCCCCTCACCCCAGCCCTCTCCCGCTGCGCGGTAGAGGGAGCAGAAGCGGTCGCGCCTTTGAAGTCGCCAGCGTGCGCGTCAGTCGATCTTGATCCCAGCGCTCTTGATCACCGGCGCCCACTTGTCGGACTCGGCCTTGATCAGCGCGCCGAACGCCTCGGGCGTACCGCCGATGAGCTCGAAGCCGGCCGCGTTCATCTTCTGCACGACGTCGGGCTGCTTGAGGATCGCGTTCATCTCGGCGTTGAGCCGGTCGATCACCGGCTTCGGCGTTCCGGCCGGGCACCAGCACGCCGTTCCACGCGAGCGACTCGAACTTCGGATAGCCGGACTCGGCGATCGTCGGCAGGTCGGGCAGCAGCGGGAAGCGCTTCGCCGACGTGACGGCCAGCGCGCGCAGCTTGCCCGCCTGGATCTGCGGCTGCAGCGGCTGCATCACCGCGAACAGCATCTGCGTCTCGCCCTGCACGGTCGACGTGACGGCGGGCGGCGAACCGTTGAACGGGATGTGCACGAGGTCGATGCCGGCGAGCGACTTGAGGAGTTCGCCGTTCAGATGCGACGAGCTGCCCGGACCCACCGACGCATAGTTGAGCTTGCCCGGATTGGCCTTCGCGTACGCGACGAGTTCCTTCACGTCCTTCGCCGGCACCTGCGCGTTGACCGCGAGCACGTTGGGCTGGCTCGTCGTCGTGATGACGGGCGCCAGATCCTTCGTGCACGTCGTACGGGCAGCTTCGCGAGCAGCGGCGTGATCGACAGCGGTCCGTTGAACGCGAGCACCATCGTGTAGCCATCCGGTGCGGCCTTCGCGCCGTCTCCTCGACGGCGACGGTACCGCCGGCCGCCGGCTTGTTGTCGACGACGACGGGCTGCCCAAGCCGGTCCTTCAGCTTGTCCGCGATCGTGCGGCCGATCACGTCGATCGAGCTGCCGGCGGGCGCCGTCATCACGAAACGGATCGGCTTGTCGGGCCACGCCTGCGCGGAGGCGGAGTCCGCGGGGGCGACGGCGGCGACCAGCGATACCAGGACCGGAGCGAACAGCGAACGGCGGATCATTGTGGCGTCTCCATGCGAAGGCTTGGAAGCGCGCGCCTGCAAACCGCGCGCGTGGGGAATCAGGGATTCACGCGACCGCAAACCAGGTATTCGAGCAGCGCCTTCTGCGCATGCAGGCGGTTCTCGGCCTCGTCCCACACGACGCTCTGCGGGCCGTCGATCACGTCGGCCGCCACTTCCTCGCCGCGGTGCGCGGGCAGGCAGTGCATGAACAGCGCGTCGGACTTGGCCTGCCGCATCATGTCCGCGTCGACCATCCAGTCGGCGAATGCCTTCCGGCGCACGTCGTTCTCCGCCTCGAACCCCATGCTGGTCCAGACGTCGGTGGTGACGAGGTCCGCGCCGCGGCATGCGTCCATCGGATCCGCGAACACGCGCCAGTGGTCGCCCGGCGCGCCGGCGATCGCCGCGTCGACCGCGTAGCCGGGCGGTGTGGCGACATGCACGGTGAAACCGAGGATCGCCGCCGCCTGCAGCCACGTGTTGCAGACGTTGTTGCCGTCGCCGACCCACGCCACGGTCTTGCCCGCGATCGACCCGCGGTGCTCCACGTACGTGAAGATGTCGGCCAGGATCTGGCACGGGTGATACTCGTTGGTGAGGCCGTTGATCACCGGCACGCGCGAATGCGCGGCGAAGCGCTCGATGATCGACTGCTCGAACGTGCGGATCATCACGACGTCGACCATGCGCGAGATCACGCGCGCGACGTCCTCGATCGGCTCGCCCCGCGAGAGCTGCGTGTCGCCGCGGTTGAGGTTGATCGCGATGCCGCCCAGCTGGTTCATGCCGGCCTCGAACGACACGCGCGTGCGCGTCGACGCCTTCTCGAACACCATCGCGAGCGTGCGGTCGCGCAGCGGCTGGTAGATCTCGTAGCGCTTGAACCGTTCCTTGATCCAGCGGGTGCGCTCGAAGAGATACGCGAGTTCCTCGCCGGTGAAATCCTTGACCTGCAGGAAATGCGACGGCGCCGATGCGGACATGAGGGTGAACCGGGGATGGTCGACGGTACCTGTGGGCGACCGCAACCGTATTGAAAACAAAATACTAGCACTGCAGAAGCGGCGCGACGACGGATCCGGCGTCGGACGCTCCCGCGGCGCCCAAGAAAAAGGCGCCCTGAAGGGCGCCTTTTCGAACGACGTGCGGCGGGGATCAGGCGGCGGGGGCGCCGATCGCCTTGATGGCCGACGCGAGCCGCGATTTCGTCCGCGACACGTTGTTCTTGTGCACGATCTTCTTGTCGGCGATGCGGTCCATGACGGCCTGGGACTCCTGCATCGTCTTGGTCGCAGCAGTCTTGTCGCCGGTGGCGATCGCCTTGCGGACCTTCTTGACCGCGGTGCGCAGTTCCGACTTGAGGGCTGCGTTGCGCTTGCGCGTCGCTTCGGCTTGCCGCGCGCGCTTCTTTGCTTGTGCCGTATTGGCCATGGAGTAATTCCTGGAGTGCCGGGAAAATCGGTTCGGTGAATTCCGGGTTTGGTTAATTCCCGGTTAGCCAGCCATAATAGCGTAATTCCGCTGTCTCGACAAGAGGTTGCCGCGGGCACGGGATGACCCGCCGCGCCGCATGCGAAATGCCGTGTCCCACCCGTGAAACGCCCGCGCCTGGGCCAGGCAAGCACCGGATTTGCCCCGTTTTGCCCGCTTTCGGCCGCCTTTCCGTCGGCGCAACGCCCGTCTTTGCCGGTCCAATGATCCTGTGAACCTTCTTCGCGCCCTGTCCACCGTCAGCGGGATGACGCTGCTCTCCCGCATCACCGGGCTGGTCCGGGAGAGCATCAAGGCGACGATGTTCGGCGCCGGCCTGCAGATGGACGCGTTCGAAGCGGCGTTCCGGCTTCCCAACATCATGCGGCGGATGTTCGCCGAAGGCGCCTTTTCGCAGGCGTTCGTACCCATTCTTGCGGAATACCACCGGCAACGCGGCGAGGATGCGACCCGCGACCTGGTGGGCCGCGTCGGGACGCTGCTCGCCGTCGTGCTGCTGGGCGTGAGCGTGGCCGGCGTGCTGGCGGCGCCGTGGCTCGTCTACCTGCTGGCGAGCGGGTTCGCCAAGACGCCGGGCAAGGTCGAGCTCACCGCGCAGATGATCCGGATCGTGTTCCCGTACATCCTGTTCGTGTCGCTGGTGTCGCTCGCCGGCAGCGTGCTCAACGTCTATCGCCGGTTTGCGATCCCCGCGTTCACGCCGGTGCTGCTCAACGTCGCGATCATCGGGGCGGCGGTGTTCCTGGCGCCGCACTTCGATCCGCCGATCGTGGCCCTCGCGTGGGGCGTATTCATCGGCGGCGTCGCGCAGCTCGCGTTCCAGATCGCCCCGCTCGCGCGGATCGCGATGGTGCCGCGACCGCGCTTCGACTGGCGGGACGAGGGTGTGCGGCGCGTGCTCCTGTTGATGGGCCCGGCGCTCATCGGCGTGTCGGCCGCGCAGATCTCGGCGCTCATCAACACGCAGCTTGCCGCGTGGCTGGGCGATGGCCGCATCTCGTGGATCACCTATGCGGACCGGCTGATGGAGTTCCCGAGCGCGCTGCTCGGCGTGGCGCTCGGCACCGTGCTGCTGCCGTCGCTGGCGAAGCACCACAGCGAGTCGAATCACGTCGAGTATTCGGCGCTGCTCGACTGGGGCCTGCGCCTGGCGTTCCTGCTGGCGCTGCCCGCGGCGTTCGCGCTGTGGCTGCTGGCGGTGCCGCTGATCACGACGCTCTACCAGTACGGCAAGTTCGGCGTCAACGACGTGCTGCAGACGCGCACGGCGCTGCTGGGTTACAGCGTGGGCCTCCTGGCGCTCATCCTCGTGAAGATCCTCGCGCCGGGCTTCTATGCGCGGCAGCAGATCCGCACGCCGGTCAAGATCGCGTTCTTCACCGTGTTCGTCACGCAGATCATGGCGCTGCTGCTGATGGTCCCGCTCGGGCACGGAGGCCTCACCCTCGCGACGAGCCTCGGTGCGTGCGTGAACGCGGGCCTGCTGTTCTGGTTCCTGCGCCGCCGCGGCGTCTACGTCGCGCAGCCGGGCTGGTTCGCCGTTCCTGTGCCGATTGCTGGTGGCGCTCGGCGTGCTGGCGGCCACGCTGTTCGCGCTGACCGGACCCGCGCAGTGGTGGCTCGACGCAGGGCTGTGGATGAAGGTCGGGCGGCTCGCCGGCATCGTCGCCGCGGGCGCCGTCGTCTACTTCGGGGCACTCCTGCTGCTCGGCTTCCGGCTTCGCGACTTCAACCGGGCAGGGTGATCGTCCGCAAATCGCGACTCGGTCTGCTGCGCAGCCGCTCGCGCGATTTGCGGCCGACGGTTTCAAGTCCTTCCGCGCTTCGCGCTACATGACTTGAAACCGAAGGCAGCCAGCGCGAAAAGCTTGGGGCGGCCCGGCGCCTTTCGCGCAGCAACTGCACGAAGCGCGCCGTTCATGAGCCGCTTCGCGGCCGTTCGGTAGCGCGCGTATGCGCGCTGACAGCCTGCGGCGCATGCCTGCGCATTGCACGAATCCGGCTACTTGGCAGGCCTCGAGGTGCGCGCAGGCAGTCAGTGCGCAAGCCGCGCACGACCGAGCGAGCCGCGCAGCGGCTACGAGCTGTGCGCTTCGTGCATTTGCTGCACGAAAGGCGCCCGGCCGTCCGTAGCCTTTCGTGCTGACTATCTTTGAAATTGCTTTCACCGGAATGGGCACGGGCCGCCCAAGCGGCCCGTGCCCATTCCGGTGAAAGCAATTTCAGCCCTTGTTGTGCGGGCACCGCGGCTTGGTGCAGTCGGCGTAGAGGTAGAGCGCATGCTCGCTGATCTCGAACCCGCGCTCGCGGGCGATCTTGTGCTGGCGCTTTTCGATGTCGGCGTCGTAGAACTCCTCGACGCGGCCGCACTGGATGCACACCAGGTGGTCGTGGTGGGAACCCTGGTTCAATTCGAACACCGCCTTGCCGGATTCGAAGTGGTGGCGCACCAGGAGCCCCGCCTGCTCGAACTGCGTGAGCACGCGGTAGACGGTGGCGAGCCCGATGTCGAGACCGTCGGCCAGCAACATCTTGTAGACGTCCTCGGCCGTCAGGTGACGGACCTTCGACGCCTCGAAGAGGTTGATGATCTTGAGCCGCGGCAGCGTGGCCTTGAGACCGGCGGTCTTCAGATCCTGCGGTGAGGTCATGGAGGCTGCGGGGACGGGGACAGCGGCTATAATAGCGCGGTTGTCCGCGGCGAGAGGGGGGCCGGACGCGGGCAGCGGGCCCGGCCTGCCCCGGGTCGCGGGACGGCACCCCTTCGCCGGCTGCGTCCTCCCGGTCCGCCCCTCATAGCGATGGAATATCGAGTGCCCGATCGTCGACCCTTTCCCGATGCCCTGCGCCTGACGCTCGTCGCGCTGGCGGCGTTCGCGCTCGCCGGCTGCGCGAAGATGACGGAGCCGTTCGACAATTTCATTCCGCTCGTCACCCAGTTCGGCGTGTACAAGCTCGACATCAACCAGGGCAACTACCTGTCGCAGGACATGGTCGACCGGCTCAAGGTCGGGCAGACGAAGGATCAGGTCCGTCTCGCGCTCGGCACGCCGCTCGTCACGAGCGCGTTCCGCGACAACCGGTGGGACTACGTCTACCTCTTCAAGAGCGGCGGGCGCGTGCGCGAGCAGCGGCAGTTCACCGTGTACTTCAACGACAACACGCTCGCTCGCTGGGAAGGCGACGAGATGCCGCAGTCGGTGCAGGAATTGAACCGCATCGCCGCGACGCGCTCGCTGCCGGAAGACCCGTACGGGAACGACGCCGGCCTGATGGGCAAGTTCATCGACTTCTTCCGCAGGCTGGGCGACCCGTCCGCCCCGCCGGTGCGCTGACCGCATGGCCGACATCCGGGTCGCGATCGCCGGCGCCGGCGGCCGCATGGGGCGCGCACTCGCCGCCGCCGTACTCGAGGCGCCCGGCCTGACGCTCCGCGCGGCGCTCGATGTTCCCGGCAGCCCTGCGCTCGGCCACGACATCGGCGAGTCCGCAGGCAGGACCACCGGGGTGCTCGTGGACGCGGACATTCCCGCCGCCCTGGCGCGCGCCGACGTCCTCATCGACTTCACGCGGCCCGATGGCACGCTCGTCCATCTGGCTGCCTGCGCGCGCGCGAACGTCGCGGCCGTCGTCGGCACGACGGGCCTCGATGCCGCGCAGAAGGCCGCGCTCCACGACTTCGGCCGCACGATCCCGATCGTGTTCGCGGCGAACATGAGCGTGGGCGTCAACGTGCTGCTGTCGCTCGTCGAGTCCGCAGCCCGGGCGCTCGGTCCGGAGTTCGACATCGAGATCGTCGAGATGCACCACCGGCACAAGATCGACGCGCCGTCGGGCACCGCGCTGCGGCTGGGCGAGGCGGCGGCGCAGGGCGCGAACGTCGCGCTGGGCGATCATGCGGTGTACGCGCGGCACGGCGTGACCGGCGAGCGCAAGCAAGGCTCGATCGGCTTCGCGACCATGCGCGGCGGCGACGTCGTGGGCGAGCACATGGTGGTGTTCGCGGGCACCGGCGAGCGCGTGGAACTCGCGCACCGCGCGACGTCGCGCCAACTCTTCGCCGGCGGCGCGCTGCGCGCCGCGGCGTTCGTGGCCGCGAAGCGTGCGCGCGGCGAAGCCGGCGTGTTCGACATGCCCGAAGTGCTGGGACTGCGCTGACATGGCGGCGCATCCGTTCGATCTCACGGGACAGCTCGCCCTGGTGACGGGCGGCGGGTCCGGGCTCGGCTACGCGATCGCCGAAGGGCTGGCCGCCGCAGGTGCGAAGGTGGTCGTCAACGGCCGCAATCGCGCGAAGCTCGACGACGCGGTCGCGCGCCTGACCGGGGCGGGCCATGTCGCCAGCGCCTGCGCGTTCGACGTGACCGACGAAGCCGCGGTGAACGCGGGCGTCGCGGAGGTCGAGCGCGTCGCCGGTCCGATCGACATCCTCGTCAACAACGCCGCGGTGAACCTGCGGCAACCGATCGCGTCGTTCACCACCGCCGACTGGCGCGCGTTGCAGGCGGCGAACGTGGACGGGCCGTTCTTCGTGACCCGCGCGGTGCTCGCGGGCATGCAGGCGCGGCGACGCGGCAAGATCATCAACATCTGCTCGCTCGCATCCGACATCGGGCGGCCCCGCATCGTCCCGTACGCGACGAGCAAGGGTGCGCTCAAGATGTTCACGCGGGCGCTCGCGGTGGAAGTCGCGCCGTTCAACATCCAGGTGAACGGCATCGCGCCGGGGTTCTTCGAGACCGAGATGAATGCGCCGCTGATCGCCGATGCGCAGTTCTCGGCCTGGGTCGCGCAGCGGACACCGGCCGGTCGCTGGGGGACCCCGCCGGAAATCGCCGGCGCCGCCGTGTTTCTGGCCTCGCCGGCCGCCAGCTACGTGAGCGGGCACCTGCTCTACGTCGACGGCGGATTCAGCGCGTCATACTAGGCCGGAACGTCCGCAAAAGGCGTCCGTGGGCCCGGCGGATGACGCGACGCCGGCGTTGCGCCTTGTGCGCACCGGCAATTCAACTGCGAATTCAGGCGGCCGCCTTGGGGCGGCCCGGCGACGGCCGCCGATAAAGTCTACGGAGAAACGAGTGTCGTGCGGCTGACTGCGTGCGAGTCGTCCGAACGCGGGGCCTTTCCGCAATTTCACTGGGAGCGCCGCGCCTTCGCGTTTGTTGGGGGGCGCGAATTCGCGGTACAATTCTCACGTTGAAGCGGGGAAGGCGAGAGCCTTCCCCGTTTGTACGTCCACCGCACGAGGGGCCAAAGCCCCTGGCCCGTCGGACCGCGCACAAAACGCGGTGCGGGCGGACACGCCGATCGAGCCGCCATGAATCTCCCTGCCATCGATTCCGCTGCGAACCCTGCGCTGTTTCCTCCGGTGTCGCCGGCCTTGCTGGCGCTCGCCGACGGAACGCTGTTCCGCGGTCGCGCGATCGGCGCGTCCGGTGCGACCGTGGGCGAGGTCGTGTTCAACACGGCGATGACGGGCTACCAGGAAATCCTGACCGACCCGTCCTACGCAGGCCAGATCGTCACGCTCACGTATCCGCACATCGGCAACGTCGGCATCAACGCCGAGGATTACGAGTCGAAGCGCATCCACGCGGCGGGACTCGTGATCCGCGACTTGCCGCGGCAGGCGTCGAGCTGGCGCTCGGAGCAGGAACTGGGCGCATGCCTCGACGCCGCGAACATCGTCGGCATCGCCGACATCGACACGCGCCGGCTCACGCGACTGCTGCGCGAAAAGGGGGCGCAGAACGGCTGCATCCTTGCGGGCGACGCCGTGGACGCCGACGCCGCGGAACGCGCGATCGAAGCGGCCCGCGGCGCGCCGTCGATGGCGGGCCTCGACCTGGCGAGGGTCGTGAGCTGCACGGCGCCCTACGAATGGTCGGAAGGCGTGTGGGCGCTGGGCGAACCCGGCCGCCGCGCGCCGCCCGCGCGCTTTCACGTCGTCGCGTACGACTTCGGCGTCAAGCACAACATCCTGCGCATGCTGGCCGAGCGCGGCTGTCGTCTCACCGTCGTCCCCGCGCAGACGCCCGCGCGCGTCGTGCTCGCGCTGGCGCCGGACGGCGTGTTCCTGTCCAACGGTCCCGGCGATCCGGAGCCGTGCGACTACGCGATCGCCGCGATCCGCGACATCATCGCGGCAGGCCTGCCGATGTTCGGCATCTGTCTTGGCCACCAGCTGCTGGGGCTCGCCGCCGGCGGCCGCACGCTGAAGATGAAGTTCGGCCACCACGGCGCCAACCATCCGGTGCTCGACCGCGACACGGGCCAGGTGCTGATCACCAGCCAGAACCACGGGTTCGCCGTCGACCCCGCGTCGCTGCCGGCGAATGTGCGCGTCACGCACGTCTCGCTCTTCGACGACACGCTGCAGGGCTTCGCATGGACGGACAAGCCGGTGTTCTGCTTCCAGGGGCATCCGGAAGCGAGCCCCGGTCCGCACGATGTCGGTTATCTCTTCGACCGGTTCATCAAGCTGATGGAGCGAAAGAACCTTTCGCAATGAGGCGCGAAGACGCAGCGAAGGCCGCCGTTGCCTCGTCCTTCCCTGCGCCTCGGCGTCTCCTTGTGAACGATTGATTCCATGCCCAAGCGCACCGACATCGAGAGCATCCTCATCATCGGCGCCGGCCCGATCATCATCGGGCAGGCGTGCGAGTTCGACTACTCGGGCGCGCAGGCGTGCAAGGCGCTGCGCGAGGAAGGCTACCGCGTCATCCTCGTCAACAGCAATCCGGCGACGATCATGACCGACCCGGAAATGGCCGACGTCACGTACATCGAGCCCATCACGTGGCAGATGGTCGCGCAGATCATCGAGCTCGAGCGGCCCGACGCGCTGCTGCCGACGATGGGCGGGCAGACGGCGCTGAACTGCGCGCTCGACCTTGCGCGCGAGGGCGTGCTCAACCGTTTCGACGTCGAGCTGATCGGCGCCTCGAAGAAGGCGATCGACAAGGCCGAGGACCGCGAGAAGTTCAAGGCGGCGATGACGCGCATCGGCCTGGGGTCCGCGCGCTCCGGTATCGCGCACAACCTCGAGCAGGCGCTCGACGTGCAGGCGACGATCGGCTTCCCGGCGGTGCTGCGCCCGTCGTTCACGCTGGGCGGCACCGGCGGCGGCATCGCGTACAACAAGGACGAGTTCGTCGAGATGGTGAAGCGCGGCCTCGACCTCTCGCCGACGCGCGAGATGCTGATCGAGGAGTCGCTGCTCGGCTGGAAAGAGTTCGAGATGGAGGTTGTCCGCGACAAGAAGGACAACTGCATCATCGTGTGCTCGATCGAGAACCTCGACCCGATGGGCGTGCACACGGGCGACTCGATCACGGTGGCGCCGGCGCAGACGCTCACCGACAAGGAGTACCAGATCATGCGCGACGCGTCGATCGCGGTGCTGCGCGAGGTCGGCGTCGACACCGGCGGCTCGAACGTGCAGTTCGCGATCAACCCGGCCGACGGGCGCATGGTGGTCATCGAGATGAACCCGCGCGTGTCGCGCAGCTCCGCGCTCGCGTCCAAGGCCACGGGCTTCCCGATCGCCAAGGTCGCCGCGAAGCTCGCCGTGGGCTACACGCTCGACGAGCTGTCCAACGACATCACGGGCGGCGAGACCCCCGCATCCTTCGAGCCGACGATCGACTACGTGGTGACCAAGGTCCCGCGCTTCGCGTTCGAGAAGTTCAAGCAGGCGGACGACCGCCTGACCACGCAGATGAAGTCGGTCGGCGAGGTGATGGCGATCGGCCGCACGTTCCAGGAGTCGCTGCAGAAGGCGCTGCGCGGACTGGAAACGGGCGTGGACGGCTTCAACCTGAAGACCGTCGATCCCGACACGATCGGCGACGAGCTCGCGTACCCGAGGGGCGAGCGTCTCTGGTACGTCGCCGACGCGTTCGGCATCGGCATGACCGTCGACGAGATATTCGCGCACACGAAGATCGACCCGTGGTTCCTCGCGCAGATCAAGGAAATCGTCGACCTCGAACTGGCGCTGGAGAAGCGCACGCTCGAGTCGCTGGGGCGGGACGACCTGCGCGAGCTGAAGCGCAAGGGCTTCTCCGACCGGCGCCTGGCGCACCTCCTCAAGGTGCTGGAAGGCGACGTCCGCGCGCGCAGGCACGCGTTCGGCATCCGGCCCGTCTACAAGCGCGTCGATACGTGCGCGGCCGAGTTCGCGACGCGCACCGCGTACATGTACTCGACGTACGAGGAGGAGTGCGAAGCCGAGCCGACCGACCGGAAGAAGGTGATGGTGCTGGGCGGCGGGCCGAACCGCATCGGGCAGGGCATCGAGTTCGACTATTGCTGCGTGCACGCGGCGATGGCGCTGCGCGAGGACGGCTACGAGACCATCATGGTCAACTGCAACCCGGAGACCGTCTCGACCGACTACGACACGTCCGACCGGCTGTACTTCGAGCCGCTGACGCTGGAGGATGTGCTCGAGATCGTGCACGTCGAGAAGCCGTGGGGCGTCATCGTCCAGTACGGCGGGCAGACGCCGTTGAAGCTCGCGCGCGACCTCGAGAAGTACGGCGTGCCGATCATCGGCACGTCGCCCGACATGATCGACATGGCCGAGGATCGCGAGCGCTTCCAGCAGCTGCTGCATCGCCTCGAGCTGCTGCAGCCGCCCAACCGCACGGCGCGCACGGAGGAGGCCGCGATCGCCGCCGCCGTCGAGATCGGCTATCCGCTGGTGGTGCGGCCCTCGTACGTGCTGGGCGGCCGCGCGATGGAGATCGTGCACGAGCAGCGCGAGCTCGAGCGCTACATGCGCGAGGCCGTGAAGGTCAGCAACGACTCGCCGGTGCTGCTCGACCGCTTCCTCAACGACGCGATCGAGGTCGACGTCGACGCGATCTGCGACGGCACCGAGGTCGTGATCGGCGGCATCATGGAACACATCGAGCAGGCGGGCGTGCATTCGGGCGACTCCGCGTGCTCGCTGCCGCCGCACTCGCTGTCGCCCGCGCTGCAGCAGGCGCTGCGCGACCAGACGATCGCGATGGCCCGGGGCTTGAACGTCGTCGGACTCATGAACGTGCAGTTCGCGATCCAGTTCGACGCCGCCGGCGCCGGGACCGTCTACGTGCTGGAGGTCAATCCGCGCGCGTCGCGCACGGTGCCGTACGTGTCCAAGGCCACCGGACGGCCGCTCGCGAAGATCGCGGCGCGCTGCATGGTCGGGCAGACGCTGTCGGCGCAGGGCGTGGCCGGCGAGATCGTGCCGCCGTACTACTCGGTGAAGGAGGCGGTGTTCCCGTTCATCAAGTTCCCCGGCGTCGACACGATCCTCGGTCCCGAGATGAAGTCGACGGGCGAGGTGATGGGGGTGGGCGAGTCGTTCGGCGAGGCGTTCGTGAAGAGCCAGCTCGCCGCCGGCGTGAAGCTGCCCGAGACCGGCAAGGCGTTCATCAGCGTGAAGAACAGCGACAAGCCGCGCGCCGTGGAACTCGCGAAGATGCTCGTCGCGCTGGGCTTCGAACTCGTCGCGACGCGCGGCACCGCGGCGGCCATTGCGGCCGCCGGCGTCAAGGTGGGCACGGTGAACAAGGTGGCGGAAGGACGGCCGCACATCGTCGACATGCTGAAGAACGACGAGATCGCGCTGGTCGTGAACACGGTCGAGGAAAAGCGCGCGGCGATCCAGGACTCCTACCAGATCCGGCGTGCGGCGCTGGTCGACCAGGTCCCGACGTACACGACGCTCGCCGGCGCACGCGCCGCGGCGATCGGCATGGGCGCGCGCGGTGCATTGACGCCGTATGCGATCCAGGCGCTGCACCGGCGGCTCGACTAGGAAACGTCCGCAAAAGGCGTCCGTCGGACCCGTGGATGATGTGAAGCCGGCGTCGCGCCTTTTGCGGCCGGCAGGGCAACGGCGAAGTCAGGCGGCCGACTTGGGGCGCCAAGTTGGCACCTGAGCGACGGCTGCCTACGAACGGCGTGGAAAAATCGAGTGTCGTGCGGCTGGCTGCCTTGGTTGCGCGATGTTTCAGTTTCGTTCGCGTTTGGTTCAAATATTGCTTTACCTGAATTGACCCTGCAGAAGAGCCAACCATGAGCAAAGTCCCCATGACCGTCGAAGGCGCCGAGCGCCTGAAGCGCGAACTCCACAAGCTGAAGACGGTGGACCGTCCGTCCGTCATCGCGGCGATCGCCGAAGCGCGTTCGCACGGTGACCTGTCCGAGAACGCCGACTACGACGCCGCGAAGGAACGGCAATCGTTCATCGAAGGCCGGATCGCGGAAGTCGAGGGCAAGCTCGCCAATGCGCAGGTGATCGACCCTGCCGCGCTGGACGTGGCGCACGTGGTGTTCGGCGCGACGGTGGAACTCGAAGACGGCGGCAGCGGCGACGCCGTGACCTACCAGATCGTCGGCGACGACGAGGCCGACATCAAGCACGGCAAGATTTCGATCAACTCGCCGATCGCGCGCGCATTGATCGGCAAGGCCGAAGGCGACACCGCGCTGGTGCAGGCGCCCGGCGGCGTGCGCAGCTACGACATCCTGTCCATCCGGTACGCCTGAAACGGTCGCCGCAGTTATGCATTCGTCATAAGAGCGTGCGTAATCGCGGGGATGGACGGGCTGTGATCGACAACATCGCGGTTTCGCAAGGGGAAAATCGCTTGCGGCAGTGCGTCGCGACTGCTAGTTTCGGATGCCTTCCCGCGCCTGCCGCGCGCTGCCGGTGCCGCGCAATCGCACTGCAATAGGTGCTTCCGACAGACGCTTCTTTCGATCCAGCACGCCAGGAATGTCAATGCCGCAGCCGTTGCCCGACCTCATCGCGATCACGCCATTCGAGCGCCCGGATCCGGCATTGGCGCTGGCGGCATGCGCGGCGGGGGCGCTCGGCGTGCTCGATGTCGGTCGCGACCTGGCGGCGATCCCCGGCGCGCTGCGGCGTCTCGCGGTGCTGCCCGAAGGTCGTGCCGGCGTACGGGTGCCCCAGGGCATCGCATTGGACCCCACGCTGCTGCCGGCCGCCGTCGGAACGGTCATCGTCGTCGCCGGCGATCCGCTGGCACCCTGGCACGGTCGGCGTGTGCTGGTCGAGGTCTCGTCGCTGGCCGAGGCGCAGGCCGCCGTCGCCGCCGGCGCCGCGGGACTGATCGCGAAGGGCCACGAGGCCGGAGGCCGGGTCGGCGAGGCAACGTCGTTCGTGCTGCTGCAGGCGCTGGTGGCGGCGGTCGACGTGCCCGTGTGGGTGCAGGGCGGCGTCGGGCTGCATACGGCGACCGCGTGCATCGCCGGCGGTGCGGCGGGGATCGTGCTCGATGCGCAGCTCGCGCTGCTGCGCGAGTCGACGCTGCCCGCGCCGATCCGGGCCGCGCTGGCCGCGATGGACGGGAGCGAGACGACGGTCGTCGCCGGGCATCGCGTGTTCACGCGTCCGGACCTGCCGGTGCGCGAACTCGCGGCGGAGGCCGACGTGCGCGCGCTGCTGGGTGGGTGCGACCTGCAGACGCAATTGCTGCCCGCCGGGCAGGATGCGGCGTTCGCGCAATCCTTCGCGCAGCGCTTCCGCACGGTCGGGGGCGTCGTGCGCGGACTGCGCGCCGCGATCGCGCACGATCTGCATGCCGCGCGCCGGCAGCATGCACTCGCGGCGGGCGCGCCGCTCGCGCGCGAACACCGCCTGCGCTATCCGATCTTCCAGGGCCCGATGACGCGCGTGTCGGACGGTGCCGCGTTCGCCGGGGCCGTCGCGGAAGCGGGCGGCCTGCCGTTCCTGGCGCTGGCGCTGATGCGGGGGCCGGAAGTCGAGGCGGTCCTCACGCAGACGGCGCAGCGGCTCGCGGGCAGGACCTGGGGCGTGGGCATCCTGGGCTTCGTGCCCGCCGAATTGCGCGACGAGCAGCTCGAGGTGGTGCGGCGGATCAAGCCGCCCGTTGCGCTGATCGCCGGCGGACGCCCGGCGCAGGCGCGGCCGCTCGAGGATCTCGGCATCGCGACGTACCTGCATGTGCCGTCGCCGGGCCTGCTCGACCTGTTCCTGAAGCACGGCGCGCGGCGCTTCGTGTTCGAGGGCGCCGAGTGTGGCGGCCACGTCGGACCGCGCACGAGCTTCGTCTTGTGGGAACAACAGATCGCACGCCTGCTCGCGCATCCGGCGCCGGCCGAACTCGAGGTCGTGTTCGCCGGCGGCATCCACGACGGCCGGTCCGCCGCGATGGTCGCGGCGATGGCCGCGCCGCTGGTGGAACGCGGTGCCAGGATCGGCGTGCTGATGGGTACCGCCTACCTCTTCACGCGCGAGGCGGTCGCCGACGGCGCGATCGAGCCCGCGTTCCAGCAGGCGGCGATCGAGTGTCGCGAAACGGTGCTCCTCGAAACCGCGCCCGGCCATGCGACGCGCTGCGTCGACACCGAGTACGTGCAGCGTTTCCGCGCCGAGCGCCTGCGCCTGCAGCGTGCCGGCGTGCCCGCGCAGGCGATGTGGCAGCAGCTCGAGGAGCTGAACCTCGGGCGGCTGCGAATCGCCGCGAAGGGATTGCGGCGCGAGGGCGATGCGCTGGTGCGCGTCGACGCCGACGCGCAGAAGCGCGAAGGCATGGTGATGCTGGGCCAGGTCGCGGCGCTGCGCGGCGACGTGACCTCGATTGCGGCACTGCATGCGGACGTTGCGGACGGCTCCGTCGCGCAGCTGGCGGACCTGTCCGTTGCGGGCGAGGCGTTCGCGCCCGTGCCGCAGGCCGACATCGCGATCGTCGGCATGGCGACCATCCTGCCGGGTGCGCCCGACCTCGACAGCTTCTGGGCCAACATCGTGAACGGCGTGAACAGCATCCGCGAGGTGCCGGCCGAGCGCTGGCGGGCCGAGGAATTCTTCGATCCGAAATCGCTCAACGGGGAGATGACGCCGTCGAAATGGGGCGGCTTCCTCGATCCCTATCCGTTCGACCCGCTCACGTACGGCATTCCGCCGACGTCGCTCGCGGCGATCGAGCCCGTGCAGCTGCTGGCGCTCGAAGTCGCCGCAAGGCGCTCGCCGACGCGGGTTACGGCGACCGGCCGTTCGATCGCGAGAACACGTCGGTGATCTTCGGCGCCGAGGCCGGCACCGACCTGGCCGGCGCGTACGGCTTCCGCGCGCAGTACCGGCAGTACGCCGGCGTGTTGCCGCCGGCGCTCGATGCCGTGCTGCCGCGGCTCACCGAGGACTCGTTCCCCGGCATCCTGTCGAACGTGATCGCCGGGCGCATCGCCAACCGGCTCGACCTCGGCGGCGCCAACTTCACGGTCGACGCGGCGTGCGCGTCGTCGCTGGCGGCGGTGGACCTGGCGTGCAAGGAACTCGCGAACGGCGACGCGGGCATGGTGATCTGCGGTGGCGCCGACCTGCACAACAGCATCATCGACTACCTGGTGTTCGCGAGCGTGCACGCGCTGTCGCCATCGGGCCAGTGCCGGACGTTCGACGCGGCCGCCGACGGCATCGCGCTCGGCGAGGGCGTCGCGGCGATCGTGCTGAAGCGGCTCGCCGACGCCGAGCGCGACGGCGACCGCATCTACGCGGTGATCAAGGGCGTGGGCAGCGGCAGCGACGGCAAGAGCCTCGGGCTCACCGCACCGCGCACGCAGGGCCAGCAGCGCACGCTCGCCCGCGCCTATCGCAAGGCGGGCGTGGCACCGGCCGACGTCGGCTTGATCGAGGCGCACGGCACCGGCACCGTGGTCGGCGACCGCACCGAGCTGGAGACGCTCAACGGATTCTTCGCCGGCGCCGGTGCGCCGGCCGCGAGCATCGCGCTCGGCTCGGTCAAGTCGCAGATCGGCCACACGAAGTGCACGGCGGGCGTGGCGGGCCTCATCAAGGCGGCGCTGGCGCTGCATCACCGCGTGCTGCCGCCGACGCTCAACATCACGACGCCCAATCCGGGCTGGACGCCGTCGTCGCCGTTCACGCTGTCGACCACGGCGCGTCCGTGGCCGGGGCGTGGGCGCAAGGCCGGGGTCAGCGCGTTCGGCTTCGGTGGCACCAACTTCCACGCGGTGCTCGCCGAATACGAAGGCGGGGATGCCGAAGCGGGCGTCGCCCGGTGGCCCGCCGAACTCTTCCTGTTCCGCGGCGCCGGACGCGCGGAGGCGCTGCGGCGGATCGACGCGCTGGAAGCGGCGGCCGCGCGCGGTCATCCGCTCAAGGACCTCGCGCGCTCCGTGTCCACCGGCGCGGGTGCCGTGCAGATCGCGATCGTCGCACGCGATCACGACGACCTGGCGCGGAAGATCGCGCTCGCCCGGTCCGGCACGAGGGCCTCGACCGGCGTGTTCATCGCAGCCGACGGCGGCGCGGCCGCGACGGAACAGGTCGCGTTCCTGTTTCCCGGCCAGGGTTCGCAGCGCATCGGCATGCTGGGCGACCTCTTCATCGCATTCCCGCAGCTGCAGCGGCATCTGGCCACCGGCGCGCGCTGGACACGCGCGATGTTGCCGCCGACCGCCTGGTCGCCGGAGGACGCCGAGGCGCAACGCCATGCGCTCACCGACACGCGCGTCGCGCAGCCCGCGCTCGGCGTCGCCGGCCTCGCGCTGGCCGACCTGCTGGCGCAGCTCGGCGTGCGCGCGACGATGCTGGCGGGCCACAGCTACGGTGAGCTGATCGCGCTGGCCGTCGCCGGTGCGCTGCCGGAAGCCGACCTGCCCGCGCTCAGCGAATTGCGGGGCCGGCGGATCCTCGATACGTGCGTTGCGACCGGCGACACCGGCACGATGGCCGCCGTGGCCGCGGACGCGGCGACGATCGCGCCGTTCCTCGTGGATGGCGAGGGCGTGGTCATCGCCAACGAGAACGCGCCGGACCAGTCCGTGATTTCCGGTCCGACGGCCGCGGTCGAGGCGGCGGTGGCGCGGATGCGCGCCGCGGGACTGGGCGCCAAGTCCATCCCGGTCGCCTGCGCATTCCACAGTCCGATGGCACGCCCCGCCGGCACCGCGTTCGGCGCGGATCTCGCGCGGGTTCCGTTCGCGTCGCCGACCGTCCCCGTGTACTCGAACACCACCGCCGGCGTCTATCCGTCCCAACCTGCACGCATCCGCGCGTTGCTCGCGGAACACCTCGGCGCACCCGTGCGCTTCGCGGCCGAGATCGAGGCGATGTACGCGGCCGGCGCGCGCATCTTCGTCGAGGCGGGTCCGGGCCGCGTGCTGACCGGACTCGTGGACAAGGTGCTCGGCGCGCGACCGCACGTGGCGGTCGCGTGCGATCGCGGCGGCGAGCACGGCGTCGTGCAGTTGCTGCTGGCGGTGGGCGAACTCGCCGTGCACGGCGTTCCGGTGGCCGTCGAGCCGCTGTTCGCCGGCCGTCGTGCGACGCTGTTCGATCCCGGTACCGCGCCCGACCTGCGCCCGTCTCCCAGCGCGTGGTGGATCAACGGCCAGCGCGCGTGGCCGATGCACGGCGAACTGCCCGCGCATGCGATGCGGCCGATCTTGGCGCCGCTCGCGCTGGGCGCGGCGCCCGGGGTCGCGCCCGCAGGCGACGACCGGCAGGCCATCGTCCTCGAATACCTGCGCAACATGCGCGAGATGGTCGAGACGCAGCGGCGCGTGATGATGGGCTACCTCGGCGCCGCCGACACGCCCGCGCGCGCCGTGATCGACGCGGACGTGCTGCAGCCCGGCGCGGGCGCGCCCGCGCCACGAGCCGAGGCCTCCGCGCTGTCCGCCCCGGCGGCCGCCGCCGTCGCGCCGCCCGCGGTGCCGGCGGCCGGACTCGACGTCGCACAGGTGCTGCTGTCGATCGTTGCGCAGCGCACCGGATACCCGACGGAGATGCTCGACCTCGACCTCGACCTCGAGGCCGATCTTTCCATCGACTCGATCAAGCGGGTCGAGATCCTGGGTGCGGTGGCCGAGCGTCTGGGCGCCGGCGGCGACGCCGGCGTCGAGGAGCTTCCCGAGAATCTCGTCGCGATCAAGACGCTGCGCGGCATCATCGAAGCGCTGCAGCCGCTGGTCGCGGGCGGCGCGGCGACGCGCGCGGACGCAGCCGCGGCGCCGCAACCCGATGCGGGCGCGGTGGCGACGCCCGCGATCGCGCCGCCGCTGTCCGCCGACCCGGTTGCCGCGCGCATCGAAGCGCTCGAACGCTACGTCGTCGAGTTGCAGCCGATCCGGCGCGCGAACGGTGCCTGGTCGCTCTCGGAGCGCCAGGTGGGGATCGTCGGCGCGACCGCGCCGCTCGAGGGACTCCTGCTCGACGGACTGCAGGCCGCGGGCTCCAGCGGGCATGCGCAGCGGGCCGATGCCACGAACGGCAAACTCGATGCGCTGGTCGACCTGTCGCCGATGCGTGCCGACTGGTCGTCCGCCGACGTTCCCGCGCTCTTCACCCGGCTGCGCCACGCGCTGGTCTCGGGCGCGAGCCATGTGCTGGTCGGGGGCATCGTACCGGTGCCTGCGGCCGACGGCGCCGAGAGCGCCGACAGCGCGCCGTCGGCCGGCGGCGTCCCCGGCATGATCAAGAGCCTGCGCAAGGAATGGCCCGACCGCCAGCTGCGCATGGCGTACTTCCTGCCGCGTTTCGACAACCGCGAGCTCGCGCAGTACATCCTCGACGAACTCAACTGCGCCGACGACGCCGGCGAAATCGCGTACTCGCGCGAAGGCGTGCGCACGACGCCGCGCATCGTGCGCGCGGACCGCGGCGAGGCGGTGGCCGGCGCCGCGCACGTGGCGCTCGGACCGCGAGTCGGTGGTGCTCGTGACCGGCGGGGCGCGCGGCATCACCGCGCGCATCGCGCTCGAACTCGCGCGGCGCTATCGCTGCACGCTGGAACTGGTCGGACGCTCGCCCGCGCCTGCTGCACCGGAGGACGCCGACCTGGCGCCTGCCGTCGACGAGAAGGCCGTGCGCCAGGCGCTGATCGCGCGCGGCGGCAAGGCGAAGCCCGCGGAGATCGAGGCGCAGTGCATGCGCGTGATGGCGGCACGCGAGATCCGCGCGACGCTCGCCGCGCTCACGGCGGCCGGCGCCACGGCCGGCTACCACGCGGTCGACGTGCGCGACGCGAAGGCGTTCGGCGCCGTGATCGACGGCATCTACGCGAAGCACGGCCGGCTCGACGGCGTGATCCACGGCGCGGGCGTGATCGAGGACAAGCTCGCGCGCGACAAGACGCCCGAGTCGTTCGCACGCGTGTTCGAGACCAAGGTCAACGGTGCGCTCGCCATCGCGCGGCACGTGCGCGACGATGTCGGCTTCATCGTGTTCTTCTCGAGCATCTCCGCGACGTTCGGCAACCGCGGCCAGTCGGACTACGCGGCGGCCAACGACTTCCTCGACCGGCTCGCGGCGGTGTTGAAGCGCAAGCTCGCCGCGCGCGTGCTGTCGATCAACTGGGGACCGTGGGGCGGCGCCGGCATGGTGTCGCCGGAGCTCACGCGCGAATACGCGAAGCGCGGCATCGGCCTCATCGATCCGGATGCCGGCGCCGCGGACTTCCTGGACGAACTGCTGCACGGCTCCGCCGACGAGGCGCAGGTGATCCTGATGCGCGGCGACCCGGCCGCGCTCCGATGAGGCAGGCGCTGCGGATGCCGGGCGTGCCCCCAGCGTGACCGGCCGCGACATCGCCATCGTCGGGATGGCGTGCGTGTTCCCGAAGGCGCCCGACCTCGCGACGTACTGGCGCAACATCCGCGGGGGTGTCGACGCGATCACCGACGTGCCCGCCGCGCGCTGGGACCCGCGCTTCTACGATCCCGCGTCGACCGCGCCCGACCGCTTCTATGCGCGCCGCGGCGGCTTCATCGACGAATACGCGAATTTCGATGCGGCCGCGTTCGGCATCATGCCGGTGGCCGCGCAGGGCGCCGAGCCCGACCAGCTGCTCGCGCTGCAGGCCGCGGTCGCGGCCATCGCCGACGCGGGCTACGCCGAGCGCGCATTCGCGCGCGACCGCACGAGCGTCATCATCGGCCGCGGCAACTACCTCGGCATGGGCATGCTGCGGCTCGCAACATCACGCGGGTCGCCGAGCAGCTCGTGACGTCGCTGCGCACGCTCGTGCCCGACCTGTCGGAGCCGGAGTTGGCCGAGGTGAAGCGCGAGTTCCAGGCGAAGAGCGGCGTGTACGGTGCCGACACCGCGATCGGACTGGTGCCGAACCTGACGGCGTCGCGCATCGCGAACCGGCTCGACCTCGGCGGGTCCGCGTACACCGTCGACGCGGCGTGCGCGAGCGCGCTGGTCGCCGTCGACCAGGCGTGCCGCGAACTGCGCGCGGGCGACGCCGACGTCGTGATCGCCGGCGGTGTCCACGTCTGCCACGACGTCGTGTTCTGGAGCGTGTTCTCGCAGCTGGGCGCGCTGTCGCGCAGCCAGCAGATTCGTCCGTTCGACCGGCGCGCCGACGGCCTGCTGATCGGCGAGGGCATCGGCATCGTCGTGCTGAAGCGCCTCGCCGACGCGCGTCGCGACGGCGACCGCATCTACGCGATCGTCCGCGGCACCGGGGTGGCGAGCGACGGACGCGACGTGAGCCTCATGACGCCGCGCGTCGAAGGGCAGGTGCTCGCGCTGACGCGCGCGTGGAAGGCGGCCGGCCTCGAGCCCGCCTCCGTCGGCCTCGTCGAAGCGCACGGCACCGCCACGCTCGCGGGCGACACGGCCGAACTCGCCACGCTCGCGCGGATCTTCGGCCCGCTGCCCGCGGGCGGCGAGCGCGTTCCGCTCGGGTCCGTGAAGTCGATGATCGGCCACACGATGCCGGCCGCCGGTGCGGCGGGCCTCATCAAGGCGGCCTTGGCGGTTCACCACGGCGTGCTTCCGCCGACGCTGCACTGCGAGGAGCCGTCGCCGGCGCTCGCGCAGACGCGGTTCCGCACGCTGGCGGCCGCGCAACCGTGGGACGGCCCCGTGCGCCGTGCGGCGGTCAACGCGTTCGGCTTCGGCGGCATCAACGCGCACGTGATCATCGACGCCGACGACCGTGCCGCGGACGGGGCGCGGCGCACGCAGGTGCCGGGCGCGGACTTCGACGACGCGTCCGCGGCCGAGGCGCCGTGGTCGGCGCGGCAGGCGACCGGATTCGCGCGGATCCGCGCGTCCGCGGGCGGGCTCGCGCGCGACGCCGGCACCGACGCGCCTCCGCCGTCGTTCGTGTGCGCGGCGGCGACGCAGGCCGAGCTCGCCGCGGCGCTCGCCGCCGGTCGTGGCGGCGGCAGCGGCCCCTGGCGGCTGGCCGTCATCGACGCGACGCCGAAGCGCCTCGCCACCGCGCAGTCCGTGGTGGCCGCGGGCCGCGCGCGCAGCGGCCGCGACGGCATCTTCTTTTCGGGGAGCGGGCTCGTCGCGCAGGGCGGCCGGATCGCCTTCATGTTTCCCGGCGTCGAGGCCGAAGCCGCGCCGCCCGTCGACGACATCGCCCGGGCGTTCGGGCTCGCGCCGCCGCGCGTGGACACGGGCGGCCTCGCGTTCCAGGGCGCGTCGGTCATTGCCGTCAACGAGTTCGCGGCGCACGTCGCGCGCGCGCTGAAGCTCGAGCCCGACGTCATCGCCGGGCACAGCATCGGCGAGTGGTCGGGCATGCTCGAGGCGGGGATGTTCGAGCACGCGTCGGTGGCCGAGTTCTTCGCCGCGTTGCACCCGGAAATGCTCAAGGTCGCCGACGTGAGCTACGTCGCCGTCGGCGCCGGCGCGGGGCGCGTGCAGGCGCTGATCGCCGACCTGCCCGACGTCGCGATCTCGCACGACAACTGCGTGCACCAGTCGATCCTCTGCGGCCCGGAGGCGAGAATGGAGGAGGTGGCGCGACGGCTGCGCGCGGAGCGCGTGCTGTTCGAGGTGCTGCCGTTCCGCTCCGGCTTCCACTCGCCGGCGCTCGCTGCGCACGTCGACTACTACGTGCAGCACCTCGAAGGCCTCAAGCTCGCGACGCCGCGGTTGCCGCTGTGGTCGGCGACCACGTGCGCGCCCTACCCGGACGATCCGCAGGCGATCAGCGCGCTCTTCGCGCGCCACCTCGGCGAGACGGTGCGCTTCCGCGAACTCGTCCTTGCGCTGTATGCGAACGGGGTGCGCGTGTTCGTGCAGGTGGGCAGCGGAAGCCTCGCGGCGTTCGTCGACGACGCGCTCGCCGGCAAGCCGCATCTCGCGGTGCCGCTGCTGGCCCCCCGTCGCGCGGGCATGGACCAGGTGCGCCGCGCCGCCGCGGCGCTGTACGTCGAAGGCGCGGCCATCGACCTCGCGCGCGCCGGGCTCGCGCTACCGGCAACGGGCGCGACCACGCACGCAACCCCGGCGACGCGCGGGTCGCGTGCGATTGCGCTCGAGCTCGGCGTGCCGCTGATCGCGCTCGATCGCCCGCCGCGGGTCCGGGGCAGCGCGCCGCTGCGCGCCGGGCCGGAGGCGGGCGCGCCGCTGGTGCGGGCGTTCGACGCGACGCTGCGCGACATCGCGGCGGCACAGGAGGCGGTGCTGCAGGCCTTCGCCGCCGCCGGCCCTGCCGGCGTACCCGTCGCCGTGCCCGCCGCGCCGCCGCCGCGTCGCCGGCAACCTCCGTCGCGCCTGTCGCCGCATCGTCACCGGCCGCCGCTGTCGCCGCCGTACCGGACGACGCGGACGAACGCACGGAACGCCTGCCCGTCTCGACCGCCGTCTATCCCGAATTGCTCGACCATTGCCTGATCCCGCAGCCCGCGCACTGGCCCGTGCTGTCCGATCGCATGCCCGTGGTGCCGCTGACGATGTCCGTCGCGCTGATGATGGACGCGGCGCAGCGGCGCGACCCGACGCGCATCCCGGTAACGGTGGAGAAGGTCGCTGCCCACCGCTGGCTGCGCGCGGAGCCGCCGGTCGAGGTGGTCGTGCGGACGCGCAGGATCAATCGCGACCAGTTCCGCGTCAGCATCGACGGCTACATCGATTCCATCGTGACGATGGCGGACCGCTATCCGGAACCGCCGGCGCTGCCGCCGTCGTCGATCGGTGCCGAACGTCCGTATCCGATTCCCGACGAGGCGATCTACCGCGACGGCTGGATGTTCCACGGTCCCGGCTACCACGGCATCGTCGCGGTCGAAGCACTCGGCGAGAACGGCCTGCGCGCGACGCTGCGGCCGCTGCCGGCGCGCGGCGCGCTGCTCGACGCCGCGGGCCAGCTCCTCGGCCTGTGGGCGAGTGCCATGACCGACCGCGACCGGCTGGTGCTGCCGGTCCGGGTCGGCAAGCTCGAATACTACGGACCGCCGCCCGGCGCCGACGAGCGCGTGACGTGCACGGTGATTCCGCGCGGCGTGCGCCGCCACGAGGTCCACGTCGACCTCGACCTGCGCATCGGCGATCGTCGCTACGCCTACGTGCGCGACTGGATCGACTGGCGCTTCAACACGTCGGGCCGGCTCTTCGACATGATGCGGCAGCCGGGATTGCGCCTGCTGGCGGAGCCCGAGCCCGAGGGATTCCTCGTCGTGCGCGAGGCGGGATGGCCGGTGTCGACGCGCGACTTCCTGATGCGGCGCTTTCTCTCGCTGTCGGAGATCGACGCGCACGGCGGCGCGAAGATCGTGCAGGAGGACGGCGAGTGGCTCCTGGGGCGCATCGCCGCGAAGGATGCCGTCCGCCACCTTCTCTTCGCGGCCGGTACGCCGTCGCTGTATCCGGTCGAGCTCGAAGTGACCAACGATGCCTCCGGCCGGCCGCGCGTGCGCGGTCCGGTCGACCGCGACATTCGCGTGTCGATCGCGCACAAGCCGGGCATCGCCGTCGCGCTCGCCGCCGAAGGCGCGGACCCGGGCATCGACATCGAGGCGATCGCGCCGCGCTCGGAGGGTTTCGCGGCGCTGGCGTTTGGCGCGGACGAACTCGCGCTGCTGCCGGAGGGCGATCGCGCCGAATGGCTCGCGCGCTGCTGGGCTGCGAAGGAAGCGGTGGGCAAGGCGCGCGGCACGGGGCTCGCCGGCAATCCGAAAGGCTTCGCGATCACCGCGATATCGGCAGACCGTATACTGGTCGACGGGGTATCGGTGGCGACGCGCAGGCTTGGCGATCACGTGGTGGCATGGACGGTGCAATGACAAACGACGAAGAACGCAAGGCGGAAATCCTGGGGGTGGTCGCGGGCCTCATCCGCGAGGTCATCGGCGAGGAGTGGGCGAACGAGACGCCGATCACGATGGCCACGACGTTCAGCCACGACCTCGAGGTGGAGAGCATCGAGCTCGTCGCGTTGTCCGAGAAGCTGCAGGAACGCTACGGCGCCACCGTCGACTTTCCGGGCTGGCTCGCCGGCATGGAGCTGGACGCGATCATCGGCCTGTCGGTCGGGCAGCTGGTCGACTACATCGCATCGTGCCAATCGAACACGTAAACGGGCGTCGACCTCCACACGCAGACGCTGGGCCGGGACGGATCGCGGATCGTCCTGCTGCACGGGATGTTCCTGGGGTCGCTCGCGACGTGGTACTTCACGACCGGTGCAGTGCTTGCGCGCAGGCATCGCGTGTTCATGTACGACCTGCGCGGGCACGGGCGCAGCACGCGGCCCGCAAGCGGCTACGGCGTGCGCCAGCAGGCCGACGACCTTGCGGTGCTCGTCGAGCGGTTCGCCGGCGGCGAACCCGTGACGCTCGTGGGCACAGCTACGGCGCCGTGATCGCGCTGCGCTACGCGCTCGACCATCCCGGCGCCGTCACCCGGCTGGTGCTGGTCGAGGCGCCGCTGCCGGTGGCGACCGCGCCGTGGCTCGAGGGTCTGCGCGACGACCTGCGCAAGGGCTTCGTCGACGCGCTGACGCCGTGGCGGCGGCTGAAGCTCTGGTTCGGCGGACGGGAAGCGCTGCCGGCGCTGCTGCGCGACAGCGCGGACGAGCCCGCGAAGGAGAAGATGCTCGCCATGCTGCCCGGCGTGCAGCGTGAAGCGTTCGCGTCCGGCGGGCGGCGCGCGCAGCGCCTGTTCGCCCAGATGTCGGGCCTCGTGCTGAAGACGTCCTCGCTGCGCGACATGCTCGCGGAACCCGACATCGCCGATGCGGAACTTGCGCACTTCGACGGCCGCGTGCTGCTGGTCTACGGGACGAGGACGATGCCGGCGCTGAAGGACACGTGTCGAAGACTCGCCGCGGTGCTGCCGCACGCGAGCGTCGCGTGGCTCGAGGGCTCGCACGAGCTGCCATGGGAGACGCCCGGTCCGCTGGCGGACGCGATCACGGGATTCCTCGATGGCTGACGTCGCGGCCAACGGCGTCCGGCTCAACGTCGTCACGCTGGGCGAGGGCGCACCGACGCTCGTGTTCGTGCATGGGCTCCTGCTCGACAACCACTCGAGCTTCTACATGTCGATCGCGCCGGGGCTCGCGAAGCATGCGCGCGTCGTCCTCTACGATTTGCGCGGCCACGGGCGCAGCGAGCAGCCGCGCGACGGCTATCGCATCGAGGACATGGTCGAGGACCTGGCCGGGCTCGTCGCCGCCGTCGCCCCGGGCGAGCGCGTCGTCGTCGTGGGCCACAGCTTCGGCGGCCTGATTGCGCTTCGTTACGCCGTGCGGCATCCGGCGCGGGTCGCGGGTCTCGTGCTGGTCGAGGCCCATGCCGGCGTGGCGGAACTGGGGGAGCAGATGGCGCAGACCCTCACGCTGACCGGCGACGCGCGCGATGCGAAGATCGTCGAGCTCTTCGGCAACTGGCTCGCCCGGCACGGCGCGCGCGGGCAGCGCGATGCGGCCGGCGTGCTGTCGCTCGAGGGCGCACCGCAGACCGCCGACGGGCAGGCGACGCTGAAGTTCGCGGGACGGATCCAGCGCCGGCGCAAAAGCGCGCTCGTGGTGACGGCGGAGCGGCTGCGCGACGAGACGTCGTTCGTGGCCGACGTTCGCGCGACCGGCGCGCTCGCCGACGCCGAACTCGCGCGCGTCGCGTGCCCCGTGCTCGCGTTCTACGGCGAGCGCTCGGACATCCGCCCGCAGGGCGAGGCGCTGGCCCGCGCGGTCCCCGCGTGCCGGCTCGAGATCGTCCCGGGCGCCGAGCACGGCGTGCTGTTCCAGGCCACCGCCTTCGTGCGCGACACGACGATCGCGTGGCTCGCGGCGGGCATGCGATGAGCCGGATCCTGTTCGTCGTTCCGCCGTTTCCGTCGCACGTGTTCCCGACGGTGGCGATCGCCGCCGCGCTGGTCGCGCGCGGACACGAAGTGGCGTGGGTCGCGTACGCGCCGATGGCGCGCGTGCTGCCGGCGGAGGCACGGTTCTACGGATTGCCGCCCGCGATCTCCGAGGAGCGCGCGCAGGAACTGTTGATCGAGTCGGGCGCCTCGTGGCTCGCCGGCATGAAGGTGCTGTTCGAGGACGTCGTGTTTCCGATGGCCGACGACATGCTGCCCGGCGTCGAGGCGGCCATCGACGACTTCGCGCCCGACGCGCTGGTCGTCGACCAGATGGCGATGGCCGGGGCGATCGCCGCGCGACGGCGCGGCCTGCGCTGGGCCACGTCGGCGACGACCGCCGCGCTGGTCCGCGACAACGTCGCGCTGTATCCGAAGGTCGCGCAGTGGCTGACGGGGCTGGGCGCGCGCCTGCAGCGCGAGGCCGGGCTGCCCGTCGCGCAGCGCCCCGACGTGTCGCCTTCGCTCGTGATTTTCTATTTCTCACGGCTGCTGGCCGGTGCGGACCGCACCTTCCCGGCGCATTACCGGTTTGTCGGGCCTGTGCTCACCGCGCGCGAGGAGCGCGACGACTTCCCGTGGCATGCGCTCGACGGGCGCCGGCGCGTGTTCGTGTCGCTCGGTTCGCTGTGGCTGCATCGCGGCGAGCGCTTCTTCCGGATCGTGCGCGAAGCCCTCGCCGACACGTCGTTGCAGGTGATCGTGTCCGCGCCGTCGACGTACCTGCCCGATCCGCCGCGCAATTTCATCGTGCGTCCGTGGGTGCCGGCGATGCTCCTCTATCCGCATCTGGATGCGGTCGTCACCCATGCGGGAACCACGGTGAACGAGGCGTTCGCGTTCGGGCTGCCGGCGGTGGTCGCGCCGATCGTGCACGACCAGTCGCTCTTCGCCGACCTCGCCGTCGAAGCGGGTGCCGCGGTCCGCGTGCCGTTCACGCGCGTGACGCCGGCCCAATTGCGCGACGCGGTGTTCACCGTGCTCGACAACCCCGCGTACGCCGAGGCGGCGCGTCGCGTGCGGGAGTCGTTTCGCGACGCGGGTGCCGAAGCGGCGGCGGCGGACGCGATCGAGGCGATGTGCGCGGCCCCGTTGCGGGCCGACGACCCGAGCGAGGTCTTGGCGTGACCGCCGGCAACGCGTCGGCGCGGGATGACATCCCCGGAGAACTCGCGGGAAAGGTGGCGATCGTCACCGGGGCGGCCGCCGGGATCGGCCTCGCGACCGCGCGGCGCTTCGCGGCCGCAGGCGCCACCATCGTTCTCGCCGATTGCGACGACGCGGCGGGCGCCGCGGCGGCGGCCGCGCTCGCGGCGGAGGGCGCCCGCACGCTGTTCGTGCCCACCGACGTCGCGGTCGAGGAAGACGTGCGCGCGCTCGTCGCGCGGACGGTCACCGCGTTCGGCGGTCTCGACGTGCTGTTCAACAACGCGGGCGTCACCGGCCCCGAAGCGCCCACCGCCGACGTCGCGGCGGAGGACTGGCAGCGCGTGCTCGCGGTCAACCTGACGGGGACGTTCCATGCGCTGAAGCACGGCATTCCCGCAATGCTCGCGCGCGGCGGCGGCGCGGTCGTCAACAACGCGTCGATCTTCGGGCTCGTCGGCTTCGCGGGACGCGCCGCGTACTCGGCGGCGAAGGGCGGCGTGATCGCGCTGACCCGCACCGCCGCGCTCGACTATGCGAGCCGGAACATCCGCGTCAACTGCATCTGCCCCGGCTTCGTCGACACGCGCATGGTCGACGGGACCCACGCGCATCGCATGCACGCGTTCGCGAAGGTGCTGGTGCCGATGGGGCGTCTCGCGCGGGCGGAGGAGGTGGCCGAACTCGCGCTGTTCCTGGCGTCGCCGCGCGCGTCCTATCTCACCGGCGCGGTGTTGCCGCTCGATGGCGGGTACGTCGCCCGGTAGGGAGCGTCCGCAAATGGCGTCCGTGGGGCCGGTGGATGACCTATCGCCAGAGTCGCACCTGTTGCGGTCGAAAAATCAAAAGCGAGGTCAGGTGGCCGCCTTGGGAGCGGCCCGGCGGCGGCCACTAAAAACTCGACGAACAAACGAGTGTCGTGCGGCGGGCTGCGTGCGAGTCGTCCGAAGGCGGGGCTTGCGCGTGGCTTTCCTGGGCGCGCGGTTCCGGTAGGCGGTGACCGCGCGGCGGGGGTGGGCGTCGCGTACGCGCGGCGGACTCAGGTCGTCGTGCGCCTGCGTCGCGGCCCGGCCGGCGCCTTGGCCCCCGTGGCGGCCGGTTTCGCGCGCGGCTTCGCGTGCGACTTGGGCGGTGCCCGTTCCGTGTCCTTGTCCTTTTCCCACGCGGAACGCGGATTGGGCTTCGCGCCGAACGACTTCGGCTTCGTCTTTGGCGTGAAGCTCGATTTCCGGCGCTCCGATGGCGACACCTCGGTCGACTTGCGGCGCGCGGACGGCGGCGCCTCGGTGGCATCGAGCACCGGCTCCGCCACGCCGAAGCGCGCGGCGCCCCGCCGGCCTTTGCCCGACGCGGCAGCACCCTCGTCGCCGCGCTGGCGGCGGCGCTCCCGAACGGCATCGACCGGCGCGCGCGGACCCGCCTTGCGGGCCCGCTTGGCGGGCTTGGGCGCGGCGGCCTCCGCCTTTTTCTTCTTCTTGTCGGGATCCGGGCGCCAGAGCACGAGCACCTTGCCGACATGCTGGACCGGCGCGCAGTCGAGTTCCGCGGCGAAGCGCGCCAGTGCCGCCTCGCGCAACTCGCGGTCGTCCGAGGCGATGCGGACCTTCACGAGTTCGTGCGCGGCCAGCGCCAGGTCGACCTCGTGCAGGATGGCGGGCGTGAGGCCGTGGTGGCCGACGAGGACCACGGGGTCGAGGTGATGCGCCTGCGCGCGAAGGTCGCGGCGCTCGGCAGGGGTAAGGGGCTTCATCGCGGCAGTTTAGCCGACCCGGGCGGGCGCCCGGCCGATTTCCATTAGGATAGACCTCCGCAACGCCCGTGTACCGCATGGCCAACCCCCTCAATCCCGCCGGCAAGAAGCACAAGTTCGACAAGGCGTGGATGCACGAACACGTCAACGACCCCTATGTGCAGGAGGCGAAGCGGCGCGGCTACCGTTCGCGGGCCGCGTTCAAGCTGCTGGAATTGGCCGAGCGGGACCAGCTGCTGCGGCCCGGCATGACGGTCGTGGACCTGGGCGCCGCGCCCGGGAGCTGGTCGCAGGTGCTGCGCGAGCGCATCGGCAGCGGCGGCCGGATCATCGCGGTCGACCTCCTGCCGATGGACGGGATCGCCGGCGTCACGGTGGTCGAGGCCGACTTCCGGGAGGACGAGGGGCTCGCGAAGGTCGAATTGGCGCTTGCCGGCGCGCCTGTCGACCTTGTGGTCTCCGATATGGCCCCCAACCTGTCGGGCATCGACCCGGTCGACCAGGCGCGAAGCATCCACCTGGGCGAGCTTGCGCTGGAGTTCGCCGTAAGCCACCTGGCCCAGGGCGGGGCCTTGCTGGTCAAGGTGTTCCAGGGGTCGGGACTGCCGGAGTTCCAGCGTGCGATCGGCAGTTCGTTCACCAAGGTTTACGTACGCAAGCCCAAGTCGTCGCGGGACCGCAGCCGGGAGACGTTTCTCGTCGGCAAGGGGTTTCGCGGCTGAAGTTGCAGGAGGGGCCGCGTTTGCGTCGGGGAGGCGCCATGGACTTTTTGTTGGCTTTCACCGAGTTCCGAGTGAATCCCTGCGCGAAAACACGGTCGAAAGTGGTTCGAGGGGCGGTTCGCGGCTAAAATCCCCATTCCGGCCCCGTGCGGGGTCGATGTCGTTCGGTAGGCGGCCCACCGGTTTGCTTGAGGTCCGCAAGGAGCCTTGTTTGAACAATCTGCTCAAAAATGTCGGCATCTGGCTCGTGATCGGGCTCGTGGTGCTCACCGTCGTCAAGCAATTCGATTCGCGCCAGACGAGCCGCGACTCCGTTCCCTATTCCGAGTTCATGGACTCGGCGAAGGCGGGCCGCGTGACGTCCGCCACGGTCGAGGGCCGCACGATCAAGTGGGTCAACAACGAAAGCAAGCGCTTCACGACCTACAGCCCGGGTGACATCTGGATGGTCGGCGACCTCGTCAAGTACGGCGTCAAGGTCGAGGCCAAGCCGGAGGAGGAGCAGTCGTTCCTCGCGCAGATCTTCATCTCGTGGTTCCCGATGCTGCTGCTGATCGGCGTCTGGATCTTCTTCATGCGTCAGATGCAGGGCGGCGGCCGCGGCGGCGCGTTCTCGTTCGGCAAGAGCAAGGCGCGCATGCTCGACGAGGCCAACAACACGATCACGTTCGCCGACGTCGCAGGGTGCGACGAGGCGAAGGAAGAAGTCGCGGAGCTGGTCGAGTTCCTGCGCGACCCGTCGAAGTTCCAGAAGCTGGGCGGCCGCATTCCGCGCGGCGTGCTGATGGTCGGCAGCCCCGGCACCGGCAAGACGCTGCTCGCCAAGGCGATCGCCGGCGAGGCGAAGGTCCCGTTCTTCTCGATCTCCGGCTCCGACTTCGTCGAGATGTTCGTCGGCGTCGGCGCGGCGCGCGTGCGCGACATGTTCGAGCAGGCGAAGAAGAACGCGCCGTGCATCGTGTTCATCGACGAAATCGACGCGGTCGGCCGCCAGCGCGGCGCCGGCCTGGGCGGCGGCAACGACGAGCGCGAGCAGACGCTGAACCAGCTGCTCGTCGAGATGGACGGCTTCGAAGGCAACGCGGGCGTCATCGTGATCGCGGCCACCAACCGTCCGGACGTGCTCGACCCCGCGCTGATGCGTCCGGGCCGCTTCGACCGGCAGGTCGTCGTGCCGCTGCCGGACATCCGCGGCCGCGAGCAGATCCTGCTCGTCCACATGCGCAAGGTGCCGATGTCGCCGGACGTCAAGGCCGACGTCATCGCGCGCGGCACGCCCGGCATGTCGGGCGCCGATCTCGCCAACCTCGTCAACGAGGCGGCGCTGTTCGCCGCGCGCTCGTCGAAGCGCCTGGTCGACATGTACGACTTCGAGCGGGCGAAGGACAAGATCATCATGGGCGCCGAGCGCCGCTCGATCGTGATGCCGGAAGAGGAGCGCCGCAACACCGCGTACCACGAGTCCGGTCACGCGATCGTCGCGACGCTGCTGCCCAAGACCGACCCGGTGCACAAGGTCACGATCATCCCGCGCGGCCGCGCGCTCGGCGTCACGATGCAGCTGCCCGAGGCGGATCGCTACAGCATGGACCGCAGCCACATGCTGAACATGATCGCCGTGCTGTTCGGCGGGCGCATCGCCGAAGAAGCTGTTCATGAACCAGATGACCACGGGTGCCTCGAACGACTTCGAGCGCGCGACGGAAATCGCCCGCAACATGGTGACGCGCTACGGCATGTCGCGACGAGCTGGGCCCGATGGTCTACGGCGAGAACGAGGGCGAGGTGTTCCTCGGCCGGTCGGTCACGACGCAGAAGAACGTGTCCGAGTCGACGATGCAGAAGGTCGACGAGGAAATCCGCAAGATCATCGACTCGCAGTACGCGGTCGCGCGGAAGCTGCTCGAGGACAACCGCGACAAGGTCGAGGTGATGGCGAAGGCGCTGCTCGAGCTGCGAGACGATCGACGCCGACCAGATCGCCGACATCATGGCCGGCCGCCCGGTGCGTCCGCCGCGGCCCACGCAGGGATCCTCGGGTCCGACGTCCGGCGGTACTTCGCGTCGGTCCGGACCCGGCGCCGTCGGCGAATCCGGCCTGACGCGACGCAAGGTCCTGCGGCCAAGGGCGTGCGAAAATGCACGCCCTTGTCTTTGGTGCCCGCCGATGAGCCATTCGACGCACCTCGCGTGCGGTCCCCATCGCCTGGACCTCGCGCATCCGCGCGTGATGGGCATCCTCAACGTCACGCCGGATTCCTTCTCGGACGGCGGCCGGCACTTCGACCCCGCGCGTGCGCTCGATCATGCGCGGCAGATGGTGGCCGACGGCGCGGCGATCATCGACGTCGGCGGCGAGTCGACGCGTCCGGGCGCCGCAGGCGGTGAGCGAGCGCGAGGAACTCGCGCGCGTGCTGCCGCTGGTCGAGTCGCTCGCCGCCGAAGGCGTGCTCGTCAGCGTCGACACGATGAAGCCCGCGCGTGATGCGCGAGGCGGCGGCGCGGGCGCGGCGATGATCAACGACGTGCGCGCGCTGCAGGCGCGCGGCGCGCTCGATGCGGCGGCGGACAGGCGGCTGCGCGGTGTGCCTCATGCACATGCAGGGCGAGCCGCGCACGATGCAGGCGAACCCCCGCTACGACGACGTCGTGCGCGAGGTGCGCGACTTCCTGGTCGAGCGCGCGCTGATCGCGGAAGGCGCGGGCATCGCCCGCGACCGCATCGCGATCGATCCCGGGCTTCGGCTTCGGCAAGACACTGGCGCACAATCTGACGCTGCTGCGCTCGCTCGCGTGCTGGCGCACCGCGGATATCCGGTGGTCGCGGGGCTGTCGCGCAAGGCGACCATCGGCGCGATCACCGGCCGCGACGTCGGCGACCGGCTGGCCGGCAGCCTCGCCGCCGCGCTGGCGGCGGTGGCGCGCGGGCGCGCGGATCGTGCGCGTGCACGATGTGCGCGCGACGGTCGACGCGCTCGCGGTGTGGCGATCGGCAGTGGACGATCCGAGGCGTAGCGGATGACACGACAATACTTCGGCACCGACGGCATGCGCGGTCGCGTGGGCGAAGCGCCGATCACGCCCGAACTCGTGCTGAAGCTGGGCTGGGCCGCGGGCCGCACGCTGGTGTCGCGACGGAACGGCGCAGGCGCGGCGATCGCCCCGGCGTGCTGATCGGCAAGGACACGCGCATCTCGGGCTACCTGCTCGAGGCCGCGCTCGAAGCGGGGCTGTCCGCCGCCGGCGTCGACGTCTACCTGTGCGGCCCGTTGCCCACGCCGGGCATCGCGTACCTGACGCGCGCGCTGCGGCTGTCGGCGGGCATCGTGATCAGCGCGTCGCACAATCCGTACGACGACAACGGCATCAAGTTCTTCTCGGCGGCCGGCGCCAAGCTGGCCGACGACGTCGAGCTCGCGATCGAGGCGCGGATGGAGGAGCCGCTCGCGTGCGTGTCGTCCGCCGAGCTCGGGCAAGGCGCGGCGCGTCGACGACGCGCCGGGCCGCTACGTCGAGTTCTGCAAGAGCACGTTTCCGAGCGAACTCGATCTGCGTGGCTGGCGCATCGTCGTCGACTGCGCGCACGGCGCCGGCTACCAGGTCGCGCCCCACGTGTTCCACGAACTCGGCGCCGAAGTGATCGCCGTCGGGCGTCGAGCCCGACGGCCTCAACATCAATGCCGGCACCGGCGCGACGCATCCGGAGTATCTGGCGCAGCAGGTGCGCGAGCACCATGCGGACATCGGCATCGCGCTCGACGGCGACGGCGACCGCCTGGTCATGGTCGACCGCGAAGGCCGCTCTACGACGGCGACCAGCTGCTGTACGTGATCGCGACCGACTACCAGCGCCGCGAGCGTGGCCAACGGCGGCGTCGTCGGCACGCTGATGAGCAACCTCGGATTCGAGCAGGCGCTCGGCGCGCGCAGGACATCCCGCTCGCGCGCGCGAAGGTCGGCGACCGCTACGTGCTCGAGCAGATGCAGTCGACGCGGGTGGCTGCTGGGCGGCGAGAACTCCGGCCACATCATCTGCCTCGACAAGCACACCACCGGCGACGCCATCGTCGCGGCGCTCGCGGTGCTGCGTGCGCTGATCGAGCGGCAAGCGGACGCTCGCGCAGGCGACCGGGGCGATCACGATGTTTCCGCAGCGTCTCATCAACGTTCCGGTCCGCCGCGGCTGGGACTGGCATGGCAGCGACGCCGTCGATGCGCGCGGAGCGCGCGTGCGTCGCGGCGCTGGGCGATGCGGGCCGCGTGCTGCTGCGGCCGTCGGGCACCGAGCCCGTGCTGCGCGTGATGGTCGAGGCGCGCGACGCGAAGGTCGCGGACGACGCAGGCGCAAGCGCTGGCGGAAGCGATCGCGAAGGCGGCGGGGATCGGGCTCTGAGGACCGTCTGCAAAGGCGTCCGCGGGGTCCGTGGATGACGTTGAAGCCGGCGTCGCGCCTTTTTCGCTCGGCACTTTGGTATCGTGCGAGACACGCGCGGCGGCTGTCGGCCGCGGGCACGCTACAGGAGCCGCCATGCGCGAATCGCGCGATACACCGCCGGAAGGACGCGCCCGGTCCCGACGCGGGCCGTCGCGATTGCTGCAGGGCCTGGCCGCGCTGGCGGCGTGAGGCGTGCACCCGCCGCGCTGGCGCAGGTCACGGGTGGCGCGCTGACGCCCGCGCGCTTCGCCGCGCTGTCGACGACACTCACCGGCTTCGCGTACCAGGATCCGGCGCTCGCCGGCGCGATGCTCGCGGCGCTGGCGGCTGCGGTCGGCGCGGAGGCGCTCGCGAAGATCGCGACGCTCGCCGTCGGTGACGGCGCCGGCCCGGCTCGCGGACGAGTTGCGGATCGCCGGGCTCGACCGGACGGCGGTGACGGTGATCGCCGCGTTGCACTCGGGCACCGTCGACACGGCGCAGGGGAACGACCGTGTTCACGTACAACGACGCGCTCGCCTGGCGCGCGGTGCCCTGGACCAAGCCCAACGCCGTGTGCGGCGGCGTGACCAACTACTGGGCGACGGCGCCCGAGCGCATGAGCGACATTCTCGACGCGGACGTCGTGATCGTCGGCTCCGGCGTCGCCGGCGCCATGACCGGCTAGTCGCTGGCGCGCGCCGGCGTCAAGGTGCTGATCCTCGAAGCCGGTCCGCGCGTCGACCGTGCGCAGGCGGTGGTCCAGTTCCGCAACTCGCCGATCAAGGGTCCGAACTCGCCGTATCCGGCGCATCCGAAGGTGCCGCAGCCGGACCTCGCCGACATCGGCGCGTACTACGTGCAGGCCGGGCCGGTGACGTTCAACGGCCTGCAGGCGCGCGTGGTCGGCGGCACGACGTGGCACTGGGGCGGCCTGACGCTGCGCTACCGGCCGAACGACTTCATGCTGAAGTCGAAGTTCGGCGTGGGCGTGGACTGGCCGCTCTCGCTACGACGACCTCGAGCCCTGGTACGTCGAGGCCGAGCGCGAGATCGGCGTGTGCGGACCGCCCGACTACGACTGGGGCTCGCCGCGCTCGACGCCGTATCCGATGCCGCCGATCGTCGCCGTCGTACCTCGACACGGTGATCGGCGCCGCGTGCGGCAAGGTGGGGCTCACGCTCGGCACGTTTCCGCACGGGCGCAACTCGGTGGGCTACGACGAGCGTCCGCCGTGCTGCGGCAACGCATCGTGCGTGCCGATCTGCCCGATCGGCGCCAAGTACGACGGATCCGTCCACGTCGCGAAGGCCGAAGGCCGCGGGCGCGCGCGTGGAGCCGCTCGCGATCGCGCACGAGATCGTCGTCGGTGCCGACCGCAAGGTCACCGCGATCCGCTTCAAGCGCCCGGACGGCAGCGTGCACGAGGCGCGCGGCAAGATGTTCGTCGATCGCCGCGCACGCGATCGAGACGGCCAAGCTGCTGCTGATGTCGAGCGTGCCCGGCGGCAGCCACACCGTCGCCAACAGCAGCGACCAGGTCGGACGCAACCTGCTGACGCAGCGCGACGACGGCATGCTGGGCCTGACGCGCGACAAGATCTGTGGCCCTATCGCGGACCCGTGGAAACCTCCGGCATCCGCGAGATGCGCGACGGCGACTTCCGCGGCAAGCACGGCGCGTCGGGCACGTCGCCGTCCAACGAAGGCTGGGTGCGCGCGCTGGGGCCGTTCAAGCTCGCGGCGCAGTACGCGGCGAAGGGCCTCACCGGCGCCGCGCTGAACGCGGCGATCAGCGATCACATGGCGCGCGAGCTCGCGATCGGCCCGTCGGTCGAAGTGCTGGCCGATCCGGACAATCGCGTCACGCTCGCGCGCGACCAGCTCGACCCGCTCGGCCTGCCGCGGCCGCGCATTCACTTCAGCTGGGGTCGCTACGAGGAGGAGGGCGCGAAGGTCGCGATGGAGTATGTGCTGGGTCTCATGAACGCGCTCGGCGCGACCGACGTCCAGCGGCTGGGACCGTCGACGGACAGCGCGGTGATGGGCGGCACGTGCCGGATGGGCGACGATCCGAAGACCTCCGTCGTCGATCGCAACCTGCGCAGCCACGACCATCCCAACCTCTACCTCATCGGTTCCGCGACATTCCCGACGATCACCGCATCGCCACCGACGCTGACGATCGCCGCATTCGCGCTGCGTGCGGGACTCGCGATTCGCACGGGGCTTGCCGGGGGATAGCACCGGTCCGAGCGGGGCGCGCAAGGTCGCGCGCGCAATTGCACGCGGGTATGGCACGCCGTGGAGCACGGCGCGCGACGGCTCATCGGCGGCAGCGGGGGCGACCTGACGGCAGGCGCGCCGGCTGCGATGGAGCGCGTCGCCCGCCGCGTATACTTTCGCGATGGTTGCCGTGCTGCACTCCGCACCACGCATCGCCGCCCCGCAGGCGGTGGCCGCGTGGCTCGAAACGCTCGCCGCCGATTACTCGGCCGACGAACGCGCGTCGTTCGCGGTCGCGTTCGCCTACGCGCATGCGCACGCCGGCGATGCGGCGATGGCCGACGGCGAGCCCGCGCTCGACCGTGCGCTGGGCACCGCCACGATCCTGACCGGGTTGAAACTCGACGCCGACTCGATCCGCGGCGCGCTGCTGCTGGGATTGCCCGTGGCCGGCGCGTTCGATGCCGAAGACGTGCGCACGCGGTTCGGTGCCGAGGTCGAGACGCTGGTGGCGGGCGTCGCGCGCATGGGCGGCATCCGTCCCGTTGCCGATGGCGGCAGCAAGGAGGAGCGCGCCGCGCAGGCGGAGAACCTGCGCAAGATGCTGCTGGCGATGGTCGACGACATCCGGGTGGTCGTCATCAAGCTCGCGGAGCGCACGCAGGCGCTGCGCACGCTGATGAACGGCGATCCCGTGTGGCGCGAGCAGGCGGCGCGCGAGGTGCTCGATCTCTTCGCACCGCTGGCCAATCGCCTGGGCGTCTGGCAGCTCAAGTGGGAGCTGGAGGACCTGAGCCTGCGCGCGCTGGAGCCCGCGACGTACAAGGCGATCGCGAAGATGCTCGACGAGCGCCGGCTCGATCGCGAGCGCTACATCCAGGACGTGGTCGCGACGATCAAGGCCGAACTCGCCGCCGCCGGCACCACCGGCGAGGTGACGGGCCGCGCGAAGCACATCTACAGCATCTACAGCAAGATGCAGCGCAAGCAGGCGGGCATCGAGTCGCTCTACGATATCCGCGCCGTGCGCATCCTCGTCGACTCGGTCAAGGACTGCTACACGGCGCTGGGCATCGTCCACCACCTGTGGACGCCGCTGCCGCACGAGTTCGACGACTACATCGCGAAGCCGAAGGCCAACAACTACCGCTCGCTGCATACGGCGGTGATCGGACCCGAGGGCAAGCCGCTCGAGGTGCAGATCCGCACGCGGGAAATGCACCAGCACTCGGAATACGGCGTCGCCGCGCACTGGCGCTACAAGGAAGGCGGCCGGCACGGCGTCCGCAAGGATCCCTCGTTCGACGAGAAGATCGCGTGGCTGCGGCAGGTGCTCGACTGGAAGGACGCCGTCGCGGACTCGGCCGAGTGGCTGTCGGCGTTCAAGGAGAGCCTCTTCACCGACTCGATCTACGTGCTGACGCCGCAGGGGAAGGTGATCGACCTGCCGCGCGGCGCGACGCCGATCGACTTCGCCTACTCCGTGCACACGGGTCTTGGCCACCGCTGCCGGGGCGCGAAGGTCGACGGACAGATGGTGCCGCTCAACTACGCGCTCGCGAACGGACAGCAGGTCGAGGTGATCACGACCAAGCAGGGCGGACCTTCGCGCGACTGGCTCAACCCCGAGCTCGGCTACGTCCACAGCAATCGCGCGCGCGCGAAGGTGCGCCAGTGGTTCAAGGCGCAGCAGCACGAGGCGACCGTCGCGCAGGGTCGCGCCATGGTCGAGCGCGAGCTCGCGCGCCTCGGGCAGACGTCGCTCAAGCTCGACACGGTGGCGGCGAAGGCCGGATTCGACAAGCTCGACGAGTTCTTCGCGGCATTCGCGCGCGACGACATCAACTCGAAGCAGGTGCAGACGGCGATCCACGCGGTGGCGCAGCCGACGGCGGCCCCCGCCGTCCCCGCGGAAGAGGAAGTCCACACGCGCCGGAGCAAGGCGGCGGGCGCCGGCAGCGGCATCCTCGTCGTCGGCGTCGACCGGTTGCTGACGGGCCTCGCGCGCTGCTGCAAGCCCGCGCCGCCGGACGCAATCGTCGGCTTCGTCACGCGCGGCAAGGGCGTGACGATCCACCGCGCCGCGTGCAGCAACGTGACACGGATGCGCGCGACGCAGCCCGAGCGCCTGATCGAAGCCGACTGGGGCGCGCCGCGCGACGAAGTCTTCCCGGTCGACATCATCATCGAGGCGATGGACCGGCAGGGACTGCTGCGCGACATCTCGGAAGTGCTGTCGAAGGAAAAGATCAACGTCACCGCCGCCAACACGCTGACCAAGAACATGCACTCGCGGATGGCCTTTACGATGGAAGTGCGCAGCCTCGAGGCGCTGTCGCGCGCGCTTGCGCAGGTGCGCGAAGTGAAGGGGGTTTTAGGCGCGGGAAGGCGCTAGCGGACCCCGGTCACGACGCGGTGCCGCGCACAAATGGGGTCGGAGCGCAATTGTGGCCCCCCGATCACCGCACGAGCGGCAGCCGCTGCAGCGCGTCGATCATGTCGGCGACCGTGCGCGGCGCGGTCTCGGCGGGCAGGTGCGGATACCGCCGCACGATCCATTGCTCGAACGTCGCGCGCTGGTGGAAGCCCGCGTGCGGATCCATGTCCCACAGGTCGGCCAGGGCGTCGTCGAGCCGCAGCTTCCCCGGGTCGAGGTCGAGTGCCGCGCCGAGCGCGCGCAGCATGTCCCGCGTCGTCTGCGGATCGAGCGTCGCGCGCGCGGCGTAAGCAGTGCGCATGTCATCGCAGTCGAGCGTGGGCCGCGCGGCGATCTCGCGCGCCAGCGGGCTCTTCCGCCCGCGCATCCACGCGAACGCGATAGCCGCGACGACCGCGACGATGAACGCGACGGTGCCCAGGCCGGCCTCGCGTGCCGGATGCCGCCGTCAGCGCGGCGTCGTCGCCGCGGCGGCCGGATCGCCTGCCTCCGGCAGGTGGCACACGGCTTCGATGTTGTGGCCGTCCGGGTCGAGCACGAACGCGCCGTAGTAATTGGGGTGGTACTGCGGTCGCAGCCCCGGCGCGCCGTTGTCCCTGCCGCCGGCGGCGAGGGCGGCCGCGTAAAACGCGCGCACCACCGCGCGATTCGCGGCGACGAACGCGACGTGGATGCCGGTGGGCGACGGACCGCCTGCGCCGATCCAGAACTCGGGCTTTCCATTGCGCCCGAAGCCCGCCCACTGCTCGCCTTCCATCGCGGGGGCGAGGTCGAGCGGCGCGAGCGCCGCGACGTAGAACGCGCGGCTCTTCGCGAAATCGGTGACGTTGAAGCCGAGGTGGTCGATGGGCATCGGGCGGCGCGCAAGACAGAAGCGACGAAAGCGTGCAGAGTAACCGAACGGTGTCGGGCGCGCCAAATCGGTCGCGCCCATCCTGCCGCAGCGAAGGCCCGGCACAGTGCAACCGGTTGCGGGTGTCACGCGCGGCGCGTTCGGCGCGGAAGCCCGTGGCAGAGTCGCGCAAAGGGCGTGCGGGGCGGGCCCCGGCCCCGGGACGCGCGCACCATGCAGTCACGCTGATCGGGGACGTCGTGCGGGTCGCCGCCGCGGACGTCGTGCGCTACGCGCGTTCGCGCAGGGTCGCGGGCGCCGACGACCACACGTGATGGAGCACGTCGAGCAGCGCGCGGATTTCCGGGTCGTCCTCGCGGCGGCGCAGGTACAGGAACTGCAGCGTCGTCTCGAGCCGGACGCTGCTCCAAAGGACGGCCTCGCCGGCCGCCACGGATTCCTGCGCCAGGTCCTCGCGCATCAGCGTGACGCCCGCGCCGGCGATCACCAGCGACCGGATCACCGCTTCGTTGTCGGCTTCCACGCGCGACACCGGTGAGCTGCCGCGCGTCGTGAACAGGCGCTCGGCCAGGTGGCGCAGCGTGCTGATCGGCGGCGCGACGATCCAGGGCATCGCGACGATCTCGTCCCAGGACAGGTGCTTCACGCGGTCGCCCCACGCGGCCGGCAGCACGACGCGGTAGCCGAAGTCGAGGAGCGGCACCGCGGACACGTCGGGATGCGCGAGTCCGCCGTAGTAGAACGTGGCGTCGAGCGAACCCTCGTGCACCTTCTCGAACGCGACCCCCGTGACCTCGTGGTGGAGCTCGATCTCGAGCATCGGGTATTCCTCGAGCGCCTGCGTGAGGAAATCCCCCACCCGCACGAACTGCGGATCGGACACGGTGCCCACGCGGGCGCGTCCGACGACCTCGCCCATGATCGCGCGCGCGCGGCTGCGCAGCGCCTGCGCCGCCTCGACGACCCGCTCGGCGTCGGGCAGGAGCTTGCGCCCCGCCGACGTCAGCACCATGCCGCTCGGCATCCGCTCGAACAGCGCCACGCCCAGCTCGTCTTCGAGCGCCTTGATCTGGGCGCTGACGGCCGGTTGGCTGATGTGGAGCTTCTCGGCGGCCCGGGTCAGCTGGCCCAGGGCGGCCACGGCGGCGAAGCTGCGTAGCTGGTAGAGCTCCATTTCGGTGCGCCTGTCGCGTCCTAATTGGTTGATTCTACGTCAAATCCGGACATGTAACGGGAGTCGTTGCGGCGGTATCAGCGGCGACGATGCCGGCAATCCAAAGGTACGAATTGATCCGCCGGTCCGCCGCGCCTATTGTGCCATTGTGCGCCGCACCAAGCATCCTTGGGTGCCTTCAGGTGCCGTTCCGCAATCGCCCACAAGGCAAGAGGAAAGAAGCCATGAGATCGCAACTCCACCCGTTCCCCGAAAACAGCCTCGTCGCGAACTGCATCAGCCTCGCGCAGACGACGTTCTTCGAAACGATGCCTGCGCGCGCCGACGGGCTGCCGGCCCCCACGGTCGCCCCGTCGGAGCCGTTCGGCAAGCGCCTCGCCCGCTGGGCCGGCTCGCTCGAAGACTGGTTCTATCGGCAGCAGCAGAACGACCGCGAAGCCTACCTCGCGCGGTCGCAGGACGTGTTCGAACTCGAGCGTCGCCTGAGCGACCTCAATCGCCGCCCGTACTTCTGATCTCCGCAATCCGGGTGGCCGGATCGCGGACGACCGCACGTGGTCCGGTGCGGCGGTGGCTCACAACCTGAGCGGACCGCCGTAGCCGGTCAGTTCGAGATAGCCGCGCGCGACCGGGCGACCGCCTGCCTGCGCGCGCACGGCGCCCTCCCAGTACACGATGCCCACGCTCGCCCGGGAGTCGAGTTCCTGGTCGTCGAAGAGCGGCTCCACCGCGAGGTCGAGCGCGTCGACCTGCAGTTTGCCCACCTGCAGTTTGCCCACCTGCACGCGAAAGGCGACCGGATAGTCGGTGCCGGTGCGCGGCGAGCGCCACCGGCGTGTCGGCGTGAACCGGACGTCCGACGGACCGAACGTCGTCACCACACCCGCCGCGTCCCGCAGCGTGCCGCCGGCCCAGAGCGTCCCGCCATCCTTCGCGCGCATGCGAAACGCCATCAACGCGCCGCCGTCGTCGAAATTGAGCCCGATCCAGTCCCAACCCTGCGCGGCCGGCGGCAGGTACTCGGACGACCACTCGTGGTCGAGCCAGGCGATGCCGCGCACCGCGTGCGCACGCTCGCGCAGCGTGATCGTGCCGGACAGCGCGAGCTGCGGCCGGCTGTAGTAGTAGCTTGCCTCCGTTTCGCGCGGGCCCTTGCGGCTCAGCCCGGCCTCGCCCTGCGGCAGCAGCGGCTGCGTCGGCGTGAACGACAGTGCGAACGCGAAATCGCGTGCGACGACGCGCGTCTCGTACGCAGTACCGGCCAGGCGCAGCGACCAGTCGTCGACGTTCACATCGGTGGTCGCCTCCGCCGCGTCGGCGAGTCCCATTCCCGCCCGCGCCGCGCGCTGGTCGTGGAGCAGGCGACCCACGCGTGGATCGGCCACCGCCGCATGCGCGAACAGCAGTTGCGTGGGGGCGAAGCGGCTGGTGCTCGCTTCGGCGATGCCCGGGCGATTGCGGAAGAACGTCACCTGCACGCCGAGGTCCTGCCCGTCCTGCGTGCGCGCCCAGCCGGTGATGTACCACCACTCGGTGCGGAACGCCGGATGGCTGCCATGGTCGCGCGGAAAGGCGAGCGGCGTGCCGCGCACCACGCCGGGATAGTCGACGGCGGCACCGGTGCGCGCACTTGCGAGCAGCAACGGCAGCGCGAGGAAGCGGCGGCGATCGATCGGAGTCACCAGTCGTCCTTCACCGCGCGGATCGCGTCGCCGCTCATGGCGGTGCGCGCGCTTGCGGCCGTGGTCGCCATCGCCAGCGCGAGCAGCGCGGCGGCGAGCACGGCCAGCGATTGCCACGGGACCGTGAGCGTCATGCCCCAATGGAACGACTGCCGGTTGACGACGTAGATCAGGATGAGGCTCATCGCGAATCCCAGCAGCATGCCGGTGACGAGACCGATGCCGCTGACGACGAACCCTTCGGTCGCGAGCATCGCGGCAACCTCCCGCCGCATCATGCCCAGGTGCCGCAGCATGCCGAACTCGCGCCGCCGCGCGAGGACCAGCGCGCCGAACGACGACGACAACCCGACGAGTCCGATCACCACCGCCGCCGCCAGCAGCGCGTACGTGACCGCGAACGTGCGGTCGAAGATCGAGAGCGAGATCGCGCGGATCTCGCCGGTCGTCGCGAACGACAATTGCGTTGCGCCCGGCAGCGCCGCCGCGATGCGCGCCTGCACGTCGCTGGCCGCCACGCCCGGGGCGAGCCACAGCGCGACGTCGGTCGCGGCGCGATCGTTCGTCAGCGCGACGTAGGTCGCGCGGTCGATCACCAGCGCGCCCTGCTGGCGCGCGTAGTCGCGCCACACGCCGGCCACGACGAACTCGCGCGCTTCGCCGGCGATCGGCACGCGCACGCGCATGCCGGGGGCGAGCCCGAACAGATCGACGACGGCCTCGCTCACCCACACGGGCGGCGGATCGCCGGGCTTCGGCGGGACCGCGTCGCCGACGAGCGGAAGCGCGTGTTCGGGGTCGTCCGCCGGCAGGTCGCGCGCGAGCAGCGCGACCCGCGGCTGGTCCGGTGCCAGCAGCACGCTCTGCACGCGCAGGAATGCGCTGCGCGCGATGCCCGCGACGCCGGCAAGCGCTCGCTGGTCCGCTTCGCTGAAGAACGCGGTGTCGCCGACCGGTCCGGCGCGCACGTAGACGTCGGCGGGCAGGATCTGCGCGAGCCACGCGTCGAGCGACTGGCGGAACGACGCGACCATGATCGCCATCGACACCATCAGCGACACGCTCGCGACGATGGTTGCGAGGCTCACGCGCGCCTGTCCCGGCGCGCCGCGCAGCTGGTCGAGCGCGAGCGCCGACGGGAAGTATCGCGGCGACGGCAGGCACGCGAGCGCGGCGGCCGAGATCCGCGGCAACAGCAACAGCGTTCCGAGCAGCAGCAGCGCGATCGCGCCGTAGCCCGCGAGCGGCAGCCCCGCGACGGGCGGCAGCAGCGCGGCGGCGGCGCCGGCGGCGATGACGACCAGGCCGGGCCGTGCATCGGTCGACCGATCGAAGGCCTGTTGCTCGTCGCCGGCCTTCAGCGCCGTCGCCGGGGCCGCGCGCGCCGCCTTCGCGCGCAGGCAGGAAGCTGCCGAGCATCGCCGCGCCGGTGCCGAGCAGCGCGAACACGAGCGCCGATCCCGCGTCGAACGCGACCTGCGGCGTCGTGCCCCGGAAGAAGCCGGCGCCCAGGTCCGCGCCGAAGAAGCGCAGAACGGCCGCGGCGAGCGCGTACCCGGCGAGCAGGCCGAGCAGCGAGCCGGCGATGCCGACGGCCGCGCCTTCGGCCACGAGGAGCGCGACCAGCCGGCCGCGCGCGAGACCCAGCGTGCGCAGCAGCGCGAGCTGCGCGCGCCGGCGCACGATCGACAGCGCCTGCGTCGAGAACACCAGCAGGCCGCCGGTGAACAGCGCGACCAGCGCCAGCACGTTGAGGTTGACGCGATACGCGCGCGACATCCGCGCGGCCATCGACACGTTGTCCTGCGGCGTGGCGATGGCCACGCCGGGCGGCATCAGCGCCGCGAGGCGCGCGCGCACGACGGCGAGATCGGCGCCCGGCCGCACGCGCACGTCGATGCGCGAGAGCACGCCGCCGCGCGCGAACACGTCCTGCGCGGCGGCGATGTCGAGCACGCCGTAGCGCTGCCCGGCGTCCGCGCGGACCGAACCCGCCACCGTCAGGGGCGTCTCGCTCAAGCCGGTCTGCACGCGCAGCGCGTCGCCGCGCGCGAGGCCGAGCCACGCCGCCGCGGCGGGGCTCACGAATACGTGGCCCGGGCGCAGCAGGTCGAGCGCGTCGTCGGCCGCGCCGACCAGCGCCGGCGTGACGGCGGCGGCGCGAAACGCGTCGACGCCGTAGAGACGCAGCGCGTCGTCGCGCCCGGCGATCCGCGCATCGATCTCCACGACCGGGCTGGCGGCCGCGACGTCCGCGTCGCGCGCGACCTGCGTGAACACGGCTTCGGCGAAGCCCGCGCGCGGGCCGCGCACCTCGAGATCGGCCGCGCCGGAGAGCGTCTGCATGCCGCCCGTGAACTCGCTGATCGCGGTTCCGTTGATCAGCGACACCGCGAAGCCCAGCGCGACGCCGAGCGCGATCGCCACGATCGACAGCGCGAGGCGCGTGCGCTGGTGCGCGAATGCGCCGCCCAGCACGCCGCGCAATACGGCCACGGCCGCCGGGGTGCTGCGAGCAGCCACGGCCGTGGACGCGGGAGGCGCGCTCACGGCAGCGCCGTCGGCACGAGCCCGTCGCGCGTCAGCGTGTGCACGCGGTCGGCGCGCGCCGCGGCGGCGCGCGAATGCGTGACCAGCACGCCGGTGGCACCTTCGGCCCGCAGGCAATCCCGCAGCAGCGTGATGACGGCGTCCGCGCTGTCGGGATCGAGGTTGCCGGTCGGTTCGTCGGCCAGCACCACCTGCGGGCGATGGACGAGCGCGCGCGCGATCGCGATGCGCTGCAGTTCGCCGCCGGAGAGTTCGCGCGGCATGCTCGCCGCGCGATCGGCGAGGCCGACCGCCGTCAGCATCGCGGTCACGCGCTCCGCGGCCGCGCGATCCCGCTGGCCGTTGAGATCGAGCGGCAGCGCCACGTTCTGCGCGACGGTCAGATAGGGCAGCACGTGGAAGGCCTGGAACACGAAGCCGATGTGCGTGCGCCGGAACGCGGTGAGGCCGTCGTCGTCAAGGCCGGTCAAGTCCACACCGGCGATCTCGACCCGCCCGGAATCCGGATGCTCGAGCCCGGCGATGATGTTGAGCAGCGTGGACTTGCCGGTGCCCGATTCGCCGATGATCGCCGCGAGCTCGCCCTGGGCGACGGCGAGCGTCACGCGGTCGAGCACCTTGCGCGGTCGGGGGCCCGGAAAGGTGCGGGATACGGCGTCGAGGCGGACCAAGGGAGGGGCTGCGGACAGCTATCGAGCGTTGCGGAGTTGCACGATCACCCTTGGTCGTCCCCGCGAAGGCGGGAACCCGGCGTCGCTCGAGGCGAAGCCGCTGGGTCCCCGCCTTCGCGGGGACGACGGACGTGTCGCGAAGGCCATGGCCCTCGCTCGCATTGATCAACATTGCGCGGGCGGAGGAAGGTCGGCGAGGCTCGCGAGCGCCGCGTCGTAGTTGGCGTCGAGGCTCGCCGACGAGTCCGCGTGGATGCCGAGGTCCTTCACGAGTCCGTCGGCCAGGCCATAGATCCACCCGTGCAGCGTCAGCGCCTGCCCGCGCGCCCACGCGTCGCGAACGATCGTCGTGCGCGCGACGTGCACGACCTGCTCGATCACGTTGAGTTCGCACAGGCGGTCGGTGACCTGTGCCGGGGGCAGCGCGCGCAGGTGCGCGATGTGGCGCTCGGCGACGTCCTGCACGTGCCGGAGCCAGTTGTCGATGAGCCCCAGCGGCTTGCCTTCCCACGCCGCGCGCACGCCGCCGCAGCCGTAGTGGCCGACGACGATCACGTGCTCGACGTGCAGCACGTCGACGGCGTACTGCAGCACCGACAGGCAGTTCAGGTCCGTGTGGACGACGACGTTCGCGACGTTGCGGTGGACGAAGAGTTCGCCGGGCAGCAGGTTGACGATCTCGTTCGCGGGCACGCGGCTGTCCGAACAGCCGATCCACAGGTAGCGCGGCGTCTGCTGGGCGGCGAGCAGACGAAAGAAGTCCGGCTGCTCCGCCTGCACGCCTTCGGCCCAGCGCCGGTTGTTGTCGATGAGATGCGCGAGCGATGACATTCGTGGCGGCGCCCGCGGTCGGCGCCCGATGGAGGACAAGCTGCGATGATACCGGCCGCGGCGTCGCATTGTTGGCAACGGAACACCGCGCTAGACTCGAGAGCCTTCCGGAGGCGCGCATGAACCTCGACGAAGCGATCCGCCGCCGGGGCTTCCGGCGCTGGTACGAACGCCAGCTCTACGAAGGGTTCGCGTGGCTCATCACCGGGTTGCTCGCACTCATCATGATGGGTCTGGCGCTCGAGGTCATCGCGTTCCGCGATTCGCTCGCCGGCATGCTCGCGCTGCTGGCGGTGGGCGCCGCGGGCGGCGCCATCTGCATGTTCGCGTGGCGGCGGTTCACCGCCATGCTGGGCTTCGCCGAGTACATGGCCGAGCAGGCCGTATGTCCCGCGTGCCGCGTGTACGCGCGGTTCGCGATCGAACGTTCCGGTCCGGCGGCGGACACGGTATCCGGCTGCCGGGTCCATGTCCGGTGCCGCGCCTGCGGCCACGGCTGGACGATCGGCTGACGTTCCGATTGCGCCGGACGAGGGCTGTCCGCAACCCCGGCCGTGGCGGATGCGGGGTCTCGTCCGGCCGGGGTGGACGCTCACGGTGTCCGGATAGTTCAATTTAATCAATTATTTGGAAACGATCAGCGGCGCCGATGCCGCCGATCCGAATTAACGAATAGCATTCGCCATCCCCTGTCCCTATCTTGACGTTGTGCGGCGCACCAAAAGTGCCGATGGTGACTCTTCAAGAGCACCGGAAACCGCGGAGTCAAGGAGCAGGAAATGAGAAACGGCGTAATGCTGCTGAGAATGAACGAACCGATGCGCGGCGGACCCGTCGTGCTGATCGGCCGGGGCGACCTTGCCCAACCGTATGTGCGCACGCTCTGGCAGCGTTTCCGCGAAACGGTCGCCACGATCGTGTCGGTCGCCCGCGAGTCGCGCGAACTCGAACGCCGCCTCGTCAGCGAGCGCGGCTTTCGCGGCTTCCGCGAATCCTGAACCACACGCGGAGACATCGACATGAGTACAGCCACCTTTCCGCAAGGCGGAGCAGGGCGTTCGGCCACGTACGGCGGTGACGCCGGTCTCGCGCGTGCCTCGATGCTGTCGTGGCGTGCGGTGGAAGTCCTCGCCGTGCTCGCGGGCATCGTGGGCTTCGGCGTGGCGATCGTCGCACTGCGCTTCGCGCTGGCCGCGCAGCACTTCGTGACGCCGCATGTGGCGCTCGGCATCGCGATCGGTACCGCCATCGCCGGCACCGGTGCGTTCTATGGTGCGAGCCGGCTGGAAGCGCGCCGTACGCAGTTCGTCCGCTAAGGAAGCTCTGCGCAAGCCCCCCGGCGGACGCCCTTTGCGGACGTTCCCTAGACGGCGAGCCGCACGGCCAGGCCTGCCGCGCCGCAGGCCAGGATCACCGGGATGACCCCCGCTTTCGCGCGGAACAGCGCGAAAGCCGCTGCCGCGCCGATCACGAGCGCGATGCCATCGAGCCCGCCCGCCCAACCGCCCGGCTGCCAGCCGCGCGGCCACAGCACGTGCCAGGCGAAGAACGCGGCGAGATCGACGATCACGCCGACGACGGCGGCCGTGATCGCCGTCAGCGGCGCGGTGAAGCGCAGTTGCCCGTGCGTGGACTCGACCGCGGGTCCCCCCGCGAGGATGAACAGGTACGACGGCAGGAACGTGAAGAACGTCGCGACGCACGCGCCGACGATGCCGGCCGCGGGCAACCATTGCGGACCGAGCGCCTGCGTGGTCCAGCCGCCGACGAATCCGACGAACGCGACGACCATGATCAGCGGACCCGGCGTGGTTTCGCCGAGCGCCAATCCGTCGATCATCTGCACCGGCGTCAGCCAGCCGTAGGTCTCCACCGCGCCCTGGTAGAGGTAGGGCAGTACGGCGTAGGCGCCGCCGAACGTCAGCAGCGCGGCCTTGGTGAAGAACGTGCCCATCGCGACGACCGGCGACGCGGCGCCGAAGGCAACGGCCAGTCCCGCGAGCACGGCCGCCCACAGGCCGGCGAACACCGCGACGATCGCGAACAGTCGCCGCCAGCGGAACCGCGCATGCGCGGGCGTGGGCGTGTCGTCGTCGATCACCGCGGCCCGGTGCTCCGCGCTCCCCGGCGCATGCGCGCCTCCCGCCACGAACGCGCGCGGATACGCGCGCCCGCCGACCATGCCGATCAGCGCCGCCGCGGCCACGATCGCCGGGAAGGGCACGCCCAGCGCGAAGATCGCGACGAAGGCCGTCGCGGCGATGGCCCACAGCAGCGGATGCCGGAGCGCCCGCGAGCCGATGCGCCACGCGGCGTGCAGCACGATCGCGACGACCGCCGGCTTGATGCCGTACAGGATGCCGGCGATCGCCGGCACGTCGCCGTAGACGACATAGAGCCACGACAGTGCGATCAGCGCCACGAGCGACGGCAACACGAACAGCACGCCGGCAACGAGCCCGCCCCACGTGCGGTGCAGCAGCCAGCCGATGTAGGTGGCAAGCTGCGTCGCTTCCGGTCCGGGCAGCACCATGCAGAAATTGAGCGCGTGCAGGAAGCGCCGCTCCGAAATCCAGCGCTTCTCGTCGACCAGTTCGCGGTGCATCAGCGCGATCTGGCCCGCCGGTCCGCCGAAGCTGATGCAGCCTAAGCGCAGCCAGTAGGCGAACGCCTCGCGCGCGCGTCGGTGGGCGCGGCACGTCGCCGGTCGCTTGCGTTGGGTCGCGGTCGGGCGGGCTCGGCATGCTCACGCCGCGGGCTCGCGCAGCGCGTCCGGATGCCAGCCGTGCGCTTCGCTGCGCGCATCGCGGCACCACGTATAGAGCGCGTCGTACACGAGAAGGCCATGCCGGAGCATCGCGTGGTCGTCGGCGATCAACGCCGACAGTCCGAGCGACACGGCGCACAGCCCCGCCGCCTGCGGTGCCAGGTCCAGCGCGCCGGTGTCGGCGCCGCGCACGATCGTCGCGAGATCGGCGAGTGCCGGATCCTCGAGCCCGTAGCCGCAGGATGAACGCGTCGAAGCTGCAGCGCGGTCCGTCGTGCGTGAAGTCGACGTCGGGGATGTCGAAGGGCGTCGCACCCTGCGCGGCGGCGAATGCGCGTACCTCCGCAGCGGGCACGTAGAAGAATTCGGCGGACGGATCGATGAAGCGCCGGATGAGCCACGGGCAGGCGATGCGGTCGATCTTCGGCCGGGCGCGCGTGACCCAGCGCGTCGGGGCAGCGAACGGCGCCACGTGTCCGCCGCTGGCGCGCCACGCCGCGAGCCCGCCGTCGAGATGACGGGCCGCGAACCCGAGCGCGCGCAGCGCGGCGGCGGTGTCGCGGCCGACTTCGTGTCCGTGCGCGCAATACACGACGACGGGGCGCCAGGGCTCGAGGTCGCGCGCCCAGCCGGCGACGGCTTCGGGTGCGCGCTTCACTGCACCCGGAATGACGTGCGGGTCCGCGGCGAAGGCCGCGGCACGCCGCGCGTCGACGAGCGTCGCCTGCGGAAATCCGGCGAGCACACGCTGCAGTTCGGTGGCGGGGACGCCCGGTTCGTTCCCGGTCACGCCGTTGTTCGCGGTCCTGTTGCCGGGCACTCCGAAGTCCGTCGTTTCTGTGTTCATCCAATCGTCTCCCGTCGCACGCGGCGACCGTGAAGCAGCGCTTGGATGGCGACGGCCATCGGTGGAGCGGGGCGTCTGCGAGAAGGCCCCGGCACCCATGTTAGGCGGCCGCAATCGTTACAGCAACCCCTCGAGGAGCTGCACGTCGACCGTCTCGCCCGCGGCGACGTTGCCGGTGTCGGAAGCCAGCACGATGAAGCAGTTCGCCTGCGACATCGACGACAGGATGCCCGAGCCCTGGTCGCCCGTCGTGCGCACCGTGTAGCCGCCGCCTGCGGCCGGCGCGAGAATCCCGCGCTGGAACTCGGTGCGGCCGGGCGCCTTGCGGATCGGCGCGGACAGCGTGGCACGGAACATGGGCACGGTCGTCGCGTCGCCGCGTCCCTGCAGCACCAGCAGCGCTTCGCGCACGAACTGGTAGAACGTCACCATCACCGATACCGGATTGCCCGGCAGGCCGAAGAAGTGCGCGGAGCCGATGCGGCCGTACGCCAGGGGCCGGCCCGGCTTCATCGCGATCTTCCAGAACAGCACTTCGCCGAGCTTGTCCAGCAGCTGCTTGACGAAGTCCGCTTCGCCGACCGATACGCCGCCCGACGTGATCACGACGTCGGCATTGGCGGCGGCCGTCGCGAACGCGCGCTCCAGCGCCTCGGGCACGTCCGGGATCACGCCCATGTCGACGAAGTCGCAGTTGAGGCGCGCGAGCATGCCGAAGAGCGTGTAGCGGTTGCTGTCGTAGATCTCGCCCGCGCGCAGCGGCGTGCCGATCGACTTCAACTCGTCGCCGGTGGAGAAGAACGCGACCCGCAGCTTGCGGAACACCGGCACCTCGTTGATGCCGAGCGACGCGAGCATGCCGAGCTCGGCGGGCCGCACCGGCTGGCCGCGCCGGAACACGACCTGGCCTTCCTTCAGGTCCTCGCCGGCGAAGCGCCGATTCTGCCCGGCCTTGGTCACCGCACCCGCAGCCACCCGCACGCCGCCTTCGATTTCCGATCGCGCGCTCCTGCATGACGACGGTGTCGGCGCCGGCCGGCATCACGCCGCCGGTGAAGATGCGCACGGCCGTAGCCCGGTCCGAGCGCGCCGTCGAACGGCCGGCCCGCGAACGAGTCGCCGATGCGCCGCAGCGTCGTCTCGCCGTCGACGGCCAGGTCCGCGAAGCGCACCGCCCATCCGTCCATCGCGGAATTGTCGTGGCCCGGCACCGCGAGCGGCGACACGACGTCCTCCGCCAGCACGCGGTCGAGCGCGGCGCGGATATGCACGCGTTCGATCGCGGTGACCGGCGTCAGGAAATCGCGGATCAGCGCGCGCGCACGCTCGACCGGCATCGAATTGGGATCGTAGTCGTCGGCGCAGGAAATCTCGCGCAGTGTCTTGGGCGGGGTCATGTGGGAATCGCAGCTCCGTTCGAGCGAATCTTGAAGGCCAGGGCCGGTCGTTCGAGCGCGTGCCACGACACCGCCGCGACGGCCAGGGAAGCCGGCAGGGACAACGCGAGCAACGCGCCGGGTTCGAGCCCGGGCCACTGCTGCATCAGCGTCTGTTGCACCGGAAACGAGTACACGTAGAGCCCGTAGGAATAGTCGCCCATCCGGCGCGCGGGCGGAAACTGCAAGCGCGGATGATACGCGGCGACCAGCACCACGTACGCCAGCAGCGGCGCAAACAGCGCGCCGCGCGGGAGTCCGCCGGGGTCGAACGCGACCAGCAGCAGTGCCACCGCCGCGCCGGCGAGCGACATCGGCAGCGCGTCGCGCCATGCATACGCGAGCGAGCCCAGCATGAACAGCAGCGTGAGTTCGCGCACGACGCGGTCGTTCGGGGCGAGCGGGAACCACTCCGGACGCCAGGCGAACAGGGCGACGAGCGACCGCGACGGCGCCGAGCCACGCGCTGCGTCGGGCGAGGAGGCCCGCCACGCCCGCGACGAGCAGCGCGACATAGAGGCGCAGTTCGATCGGCAGCGTCCACAGCGATCCGTTGACGTCGTGCGGGAACGGATTCGTCGGGGAACGCGCCGGGCAACCGGTAGACCATGTCCCAGCCGAGCGCGACGCGCACCGCGTAGTCGCGGGTCTGCGGATCGCCGAGGAAGTCGCGCCACGGCAGCGTGCTGGACGCGCCGGCGAGCACGATCGTGAACAGCGTCGCCGCGACCAGCGCCGGATAGATGCGCAGCGCGCGCGCCGTGACGAACGGCAGGACCTGCCGCCGCGACAGCCAGCTCTGCGTGACCAGGAAGCCCGAGATCACGAAGAAGATCTTGACGCCCAGCGCGCCGAAATTGAGTTCCGGCACCAGCTGCCACAGCGGCTCCCGCGTCCAGCGCCCGGTCAGCGCGTAGCTGTGGAACAGCACGACGAACGCCGCGGCGAAGAGCCGGATCAGCTGGAAGTTGTTCGCGCGTCCTTGCGCGAATGGGCCGAGCCGCAGCATCCTTGCGTCCGAGGTGCGGCCCGAGCCACGCGCCTAGCGGGGCGCGGGCGTGCCCGCCGCCGCGAGTTCGTCGGCCGTGTTGATGTTGCGGAAGGCCGCTTCCTCGTCGTCGAACGGAACCGCGACGACGGCAAGCGATGCGTACCACGCGTCGATCTTCCGGCCGCCGTCGCGCAGGAACGACTCGAGGTGCCCGAGAACGTCGCATGCGACGAGCGCGAACACCGGATGCGCCTGCGCGAACGTATGCGCGACGGCGAGCTGCGCGTGTTCGCGCTGCAGCGCGCGGCCCAGGCGCGCGACGAGATCGTCCGGAAGGAAGGGCGAGTCGCACGGCACGGTGGCGACGAAGCGCGTCGTGGCGGCGGACATGCCCGCATGCAGGCCCGCGAGCGGTCCCGCGAAGCCACCCACCGCGTCGGCGACGACCGGGTAGCCGAAGGCGGCGTAGCGTTCGCGGTTCTGGTTGGCGTTGATGACCACCGCGCCCACCTGCGGCGCAAGGCGCTCGAGCACGTGCGCGACCATCGGCCGGCCGCCCAGTTCGACCAGGCCCTTGTCGACGCCGCCCATCCGCCGGCCCATGCCGCCGGCGAGCACGATGCCCGTCACGTCCGAGGTCGCGAGCGTCATGGCGCGTCGGCGAGCGGCGGCAGCCACGCCGCATGCTCGTCGTAGAACGCGTGGACCGAGGGCGCGCGGTCCACCGGCTCGTCGAACGCCGCCAGCACCACGTGGGTCTCGCCCGGCCAGCGCGACGATTCGAAGAAAAGCTTGGTGCCGCACCGCGAGCAGAAGCGGCGCAACGTTCCCGGCGAGGACTCGTGCGTGGCGAGCGCGTCTTCGCCCGCGGTGACGGCGACCTGCCCGGTCGGGAAGCCGACCCACGTGACGAACGCCGCGCCATGCGCGCGCCGGCAGCTCTCGCAATGGCAGTGCGCGCAGAACCGCGACGGAAACGTCGCCGCGAAGCGGACGGTGCCGCAATGGCAGCGCCCGTGCGCCTCGATCATGCCGTCATCCGCTTGCGCGACGGTGGTCACGCGCGCACGAACCGCGATTCGCCCGTGAACAGCAGGTAGTGCTTGTTCGTCGCGCGGCCGATCATCGTGAGGCCGACCTTGCGCGCGATCTCGTAGCCCATCTGCGTGAGGCCGGAGCGCGACACGAGGAACGGGATGCCCATCTGCGCCGCCTTGATCACCATCTCCGACGTGAGTCGCCCGGTCGTGTAGAAGATCTTGTCGGCGCCGTCGTGCCGGTCCAGCCACATGCGGCCGGCGATCGCGTCGACCGCGTTGTGGCGGCCGACGTCCTCGACGAACATCAGGATCGGCGCGGCGCTGCCGGTGTTCGCCGCGAGCGCGCAGCCGTGCACGGCGCCCGCCTGCTTGTAGATCGTCTCGTGCACGCGTACGCGGTCGAGGAGGTCGTAGAGCGTGGCCTGCGTGAGGCGCGCGTCGGCCGGCAGCGACAGGCTGTCGATCTCCTCCATCAGGTCGCCGAACACCGTCCCCTGGCCGCAGCCCGTCGTCTGCGTACGCCGTGCGGTCTTCGCCTCGAGGTCAGCGAGGCCATGGCGCGTGGTGACGGCGCACGCGTTGCACTCCCAGTCGACATGCACGGCGACGATCTCGTCGATCGAGTTCACCAACCGCTGGTTGCGCAGGTAACCGATGACGAGCGCCTCCGGTGCGCCGCCCAGCGTCATCAGCGTCACCAGTTCCTTCTTGTCGACGTAGATCGTCAGCGGATGCTCGCCCGCGACCTGCACGTCGCGCGCTTCCCCATGCTCGTCGACCGACGGCACGGTGAACGTCGAGGGGCGGGCCGCGTCGGTGAGGTCGGGACGGTACGGGGCGTTGGGGGCGTTCATCTGGGATCGTTCATGTCGGAACTTCGACCATGGCGGACTGGCGGAGCACGCGGAGGGACGCAGGACCTGCGACCGCGGGTCCCGCAGGCCGCATCAGCCGCCGATGTAGCTCATCTCGACCTTCGGCGAACGCGGCGTGCTCGCGCTGCGGATCTCGGAGTAGCGGTCGGCGCGCTGCCGCCAGATCGCCGACACCGCGCGGCGCAGCGCCTCGTCGTCGAGGCCGCCGCGCGCCAGCGCGCGCAGGTCGTAGCCGTCATTGGCGAAGAGGCACGTGAAGAGCTTGCCCTCGGTCGACAGCCGGGCGCGCGTGCAGTCGCGGCAGAACGCCTGCGTCACCGATGCGATGACGCCGATCTCGCCGGTGCCGTCGGCGTACCGCCAGCGTTCGGCGACCTCGCCCGGGTAGTTGGGGTCCGCCTGGACCAGCGGCATCTGCGCGCCGATGACGTCGACGATCTCCCGCGCGGACACCACGTCGTCCATCCGCCAGCCGTTGGTCGCGCCGACGTCCATGTACTCGATGAACCGCAGCACGTGCCCGCTGCCCTTGAAGCGGCGCGCCATCGGCACCACCGCATGCTCGTTCATCCCGCGCTTGACCACCATGTTGACCTTGATCGGCGCGAGGCCCGCCGCCGCGGCGGCGTCGATGCCCTCGAGGACCTTGGCCACCGGGAAGTCGACGTCGTTCATCGCGCGGAACGTCGGGTCGTCGAGCGCGTCGAGGCTCACGGTGACGCGCGACAGGCCCGCGTCGCGCAGATCCTTCGCCTTCCTCGCGAGCAGCGCGCCGTTGGTGGTCAGCGTGAGGTCGACGTCGCCCAATCCGCGCAGCATCTCGATGAGCCGCTCGAGCTTGCGCCGCAGCAGCGGCTCGCCGCCGGTCAGGCGGATCTTGCGCACGCCCAGGTCGACGAACACGCGGGCGATGCGCGTGATCTCCTCGAACGTCAGCAGGTCCGCGTGCGGCAGGAACGGGTAGTCGCGCGAGAACACGTCCTTCGGCATGCAGTACACGCAGCGGAAGTTGCAGCGGTCCGTCACCGAGATGCGCAGGTCGTGCAGCGGCCGTCCGCGCACGTCGGCCACCGGTCCGGCGACGGCGGGCGCGCGTGCGGCGTCGCGCGCAAACGCCGCGAGCGCGTCGCCGCGCACCTGCGCGCGGAGGTCGGACAAGGGAATGATCGTGGGCATCGAACGTCGCTGCAACCGGACTGCAAATGGTAGCAGACGCCGCAGCGGGAGCGAGGCGGTGCACAGGGGGCGGTGTTATGATCCGCGCCGATTCCCAACGCACAGCGCGCAATAACCATGTCGGCGGAATATCTTTCGGTGGAAGTGACGATGGAGCGGATCCCGCTCGTCAATCGCTGGGTCACCGAAAAGTGGCAGCCGGCCTCCGTCGCGCTGGTCGGCGAGGGACGGCCCGTCGCCGGTGCGCCCGTGTGCGAGGCCGACGACGAGGCTGGGTCGCGCTGGCGCTTTCCCGGCGTCGCGATCGAACTGCATCCGAGCGAGGCCGAGGGCTACTACCTCAACGTGACGTCGGATGCGCCCGTCGTGTTCGTGATGTGGCGTTCCGCCGAGGAGGGCGAACAGCCCGCCGCGTGGCCGGAGGTCGTCACGCTGAGCTACAACCAGGGCGGGCGGATGCTGGACGGCGGCGAACGCGTCGACCCGGTGCCGATGAGCGATGCGATCCGCGTGCGCCTCGCGGCCTACGTGGCGCTCCACTACAAGCCCGAGCCCAAGCGCAAGAACAAGCGCAACGACCCGTTCGCGGCCGGCGCGTTCGTCCGCGACCGCGACACCACCGGCCGGCGCTGACGCGATGGCGACGAAGACGGGCGATCCGTTGGCCCCCGAGCCGTTCTCGCTGTCGCGCTGGTCGCGCCGCAAGCGCGAAATCGCCGCGGCGGGTTCGGTCGCAACGCCGGAGGTGCCGGCGGTCGAAGCCAATGCGGCGATTTCGCCCGCGCCGGGTGGGCCCGCGACGGGCGCGGTCGCGGCGCCGGCCGCCGCCGGGACGCCGGACGTCGCGGTCGCGGCGCCAGCGTCCGACGCGTTGCCGCCGGTCGACGGCCTCACGTTCGATTCGAACTTCGCCGCATTCATGCAGCCCAAGGTGGACGAGTCGACCGAAGCGCGCGGCGCTGAAGAAGCTCTTCGGCAATCCCCACTTCAACGTGATGGACGGGCTCGACATCTATGTCGGCGACTACACGCAGCCCGATCCGATGCCCGACGGCATGCTGGAAAAACTCGCGAAGGTGTACGAAGTGATCGTCGAGAAGAAGCCCGCGGACGCCGTGGAACCTCCGCCCGCAGCGCCTGTTGCCGAAGGCACGTCGCGGACCGAAACCGCGGCTGGGCCCACTGACGCGGACCTGCAGGCGAATGCCGCGTCGGGCGCCGACCCCTCGCCGATGGAAGACCCGTCGCCGGCACCGCTTGCCGATCCGCCGGAGGCCGGCGCCACGGCACTTCCGCCGGTCGCCGACCACGCGCTCCCAGCGGCGACCGCGCCCGCCGCGCGAATCCCCACGAAGCGATCGGTTCCCGAATGACGATGGAAGGACGCCGGCTCTTCGTCTGCGACTGCAACGGCACGATGCCGCTCGATGGTCCGGCGCTCGGCCGGGCGCTGGCGCTGCCGACCCCTCCGGTCGTGCATACGCTGTTGTGCCAGCGTGAACTCGCGCAATTCGCGGAAGGCGCGCGCGGCGACCTGATCGTCGCCTGCACGCAGGAGCAGCGACTGCTGGGCGACGTCGCGGAGGAGGGCGGGCACGCGCAGGCGATCCGTTTCGTCAACATTCGCGAGACGGGGGGCTGGTCCGCCGAGGCGCCGGCCGCGACGCCCAAGATCGCCGCGCTGCTTGCGGCGGCGGCGCTCCCCGATCCCGAGCCGGTGCCGAGCGTTTCCTACGAGTCCGGCGGGCAACTGCTCATCGTCGGTCCGCTGGACGCGGCGCTCGGATGGGCGGACGCGCTGTCCGGTCGCCTCGCGGTGACCGTGCTGGCCACCGGCCGCACGGCCGGCGCGTCGCTCGCCGCCGACCGCGCGTATCCGGTGTTCTCCGGGCGCCTCACGGCGCTCTCGGGCTGGCTCGGCGCCTTCGACGCGCAGTGGGCGCAGGAAAACCCGATCGACCTCGACCTGTGCACGCGCTGCAATGCGTGCGTGCGCGCCTGCCCGGAACAGGCCATCGACGAAAGCTTCCAGGTCGACCTCGATCGCTGCAAGAGCCACCGCGCATGCGTGACCGCCTGCGGCGCCGTCGGTGCGATCGACTTCGCGCGCAGGGACACCGCGCGCAGCGAGCGCTTCGACCTCGTGCTCGACCTGCAGCGCACCGCGTGGTTCCGCCAGCACCAGCCGCCGCAGGGCTACTTCGGCACCGGGTCCCGATGCGGTCGCGCAGGCGAAGGCGGTGAGCGAACTCGCCACGCTGACCGGCGAATTCGAGAAGCCGAAGTTCTTCCGCTACAAGGCGTCGCTGTGCGCGCACAGCCGCTCGAAGATCCAGGGCTGCAACCTGTGCATCGACGTGTGCTCGGCCGACGCGATCCGCGCCGACGGCGATCACATCGTCGTCGAGCCGCACCTGTGCGTGGGCTGCGGCGCGTGCACGACCGTATGCCCGTCCGGCGCGCTCGGCGTACGCGTACCCCTCGGTGCCCGACCTCGCGCTGCGGTTGAAGACGCTGCTCGCGACGTACGCGAAGGCCGGCGGCCGCGACGCGTGCCTGCTGCTGCATGCCGAGGACGCGCGCGACGCGATCGCGCAGCTCGCCCGCCGCGGCCGCGGGCTGCCCGCGCGCGTGATCCCGGTCGAATTGCATCACATCGCGTCGACCGGCCTCGACGTGTGGCTTTCGGCGCTTGCCTGGGGCGCCTCGCAGGTGGTCGTCCTCGCGACCGGCGACGAAGCGCCGCAGTACCGCGACGCGCTCGCGTTCCAGATGCGCATCGCCGACACCATCGCGAACGCGCTCGGGTACCAGGGCGAGCACTTCCGGATCGTCGCTGCCGACGCGCTCGCCACGCTCGAGGGCAATGCCGCCGGCGCTGGGCCCCCGGATCGCCGCGACGTTCGCGGCCACGACGGAAAAGCGCACGACGGCGGCGTTGGCGCTCGAGCATCTCGCCGCGCACGCGCCGGTGCCGCAAACCGTCATCCCGCTGCCCCCGGGATCCCCGTACGGGTTGATCGAAATCAACAAAGATGCATGCACGATGTGTCTTGCGTGCGTCGGCGCGTGTCCGGAGGCCGCGATCCAGGACAATCTCGAAAAGCCGCAACTGCGGTTCATCGAGGCCAATTGCGTCCAGTGCGGCATCTGCGTGGCGACCTGTCCGGAGCATGCGATCGCGCTCGTGCCGCGGCTGAATCTCGCGCCCGAAGCGAAGGCGCCGCAGGTGCAGAACGAGGCGGTGATCTTCCCGTGCATCCGCTGCGGCAAGCCGCTCGGCACGCAGCGGATGGTCGAGACGATGGTGGCGAAGCTCGCCGGCCACTCGATGTTCGCAGGACCGGGCGCGCTCGATCGCCTGCGCATGTGCGCCGACTGCCGCGTGGTCGACCTGATTCGAACCGAGGACAGCGTGGACGTACGCGATCTCCCGCCGGGCAAGCGATGACGACGATGGCCGCAGGCTTGCCGCACCCGATCGCGCCCGAGGACCGCGCGCGCGCCGAGTTCTATGCGCTGCTGGCGCGGCTTTTTGCCGCACCGCCCGACGCACCGCTGTTGGCCGCGATCGGCGCGTCCGACACCTGGCTCGATGACGGCGAGATGCCGCTGGCGCCTGCCTGGAACGCGCTGGTGCTCGCGAGCCGCGCGATGGATGCGGAGGCGGCCGAGCAGGAGTACACCGATCTCTTCATCGGCGTGGGCAAGTCCGAAGTGAACCTCCACGCGTCGCATTGGCTTTCCGGATTCATGATGGAGAAGCCGCTGGCCGATTTGCGCTCCGACCTCGCTCGAGCTCGGCCTCGCGCGCCGTGCGGGCGTGCAGACGCTCGAGGACAACCTGGGCGCACTGTGCGAGACGATGCGCATCCTCGTCGCGGGCGACGGCGTGCGTGCGCCGGCACCCCTGGCCACGCAACGCGCGTTCTACGAAAAGCACATGGCCCCATGGACAGAACATTGCTGCAACGCAATATGTCAATCGTCAGTTGCCAATTACTATCGCCGGGTAGCAGAATTCGGTAGTTCGTTTCTGGCGGTCGAACGTGACTCGCTCGCCATCGATTGAGACGCCGCAGTCCATTGCCCCGGGTTTCGGCCGATCACAACGTCACGATGTTTCGCTTTCGGAGGTCCGCATGAGCCACTCGTCGCAGCGCGAAGCGCCCGCGTCCAATTCGACGCACGCCCCCCAGTCCGCAGACCTGAAGCGCCGCCGCTTCCTGTTGGCGCTCGGTGCGGGAGGCGCCGGTGCCGCTGCCGTCGTCACGCAGCCGCTCGTGGCGCCGGTCGCCGAACTGGCACCCGTCGCGGAACCCGTGCCCGGAACGGGCTATCGCGAGACCGAACACGTCCGCGACTACTACGCGACGACCCGCCTCTAGGAGCCGCCATGCTGCTGACCCGAAAGTCCGATAGTGCCCCCCTCGCCGGCCCGCGCCTGAAGCGCAATGCCGGTACCAAGTTCTCCACGATGGACCGCCGCACGTTCCTCAAGCGGTCCGGCGTCGCCGCCGGTGCAGGCGCGTTCGCGAGCCAGCTCCCCTACGGCGTGATCGGCCCGGCCGAAGCGGCGAAGGAAGGCACCGGCGACGGCAAGACCGTCAAGGCCCGCACCATCTGCACGCACTGCTCCGTCGGCTGCGCGGTCGACGCGACCGTCGAGAATGGCGTCTGGACGCGGCAGGAGCCCGTGTTCGAATCGCCGCTCAACCTGGGCGCGCACTGCGCGAAGGGCGCCTCCGTGCGCGAGCACGGCCACGGCGAGCACCGGCTGAAGACGCCGATGAAGCTCGTCAACGGCAAGTGGCAGCGCATCTCCTGGGACACGGCGCTGGCCGAGGTCGCCGACAAGCTCAACGCGATCAAGAAGGAATCCGGCCCCGACGCCGTGTTCTGGATCGGCAGTTCGAAGCACAACAACGAGCAGGCGTACCTGATGCGCAAGTTCGTGTCGTTCTGGGGCACGAACAACACCGACCACCAGGCGCGGATCTGCCACTCGACGACGGTCGCCGGCGTAGCCAACACCTGGGGCTACGGCGCGATGACCAACTCGTACAACGACATGCAGAACACGAAGTGCGCGATGTACATCGGCAGCAACGCCGCCGAAGCGCACCCGGTGTCGATGCTGCACATGCTGCACGCGAAGGAAACCGGCGCGAAGATGATCGTCGTCGATCCGCGCTACACGCGCACCGCCGCCAAGGCCGACGAGTTCGTGCGCATCCGCTCGGGCACCGACATCCCGTTCGTGTTCGGCATGCTGTATCACATCTTCAAGAACGGCTGGGAAGACAAGCAGTACATCAACGACCGCGTCTACGGGATGGAGAAGGTGAAGGAGGAGATCCTCGCCAAGTGGACCCCGGACAAGGTCGAGGAAGTCACCGGCGTGCCCGAGGCCCAGGTGTTCAAGCTCGCCGAGATGATGGCGAAGAACCGGCCGTCGACCGTCGTGTGGTGCATGGGCCAGACGCAGCACACGACCGGCAATGCGGTCGTCCGCGCATCGTGCATCCTGCAGCTCGCACTCGGCAACGTCGGCGTGTCCGGCGGCGGCACCAACATCTTCCGCGGTCACGACAACGTGCAGGGCGCGACGGACGTCGGCCCGAACCCGGACTCGCTGCCGGGCTACTACGGCCTCGCGACAGGCTCGTGGAAGCACTGGGCCGGCGTGTGGGGCGTCGACTACGAGTGGATCAAGAAGCAGTACGCCGAGGGCATGATGGAGAAGCCCGGCATGACGCTGTCGCGCTGGATCGACGGCGTGATGTACCCGAACGACGTGATCGACCAGGGCCCGAACCTGCGCGCGATGGTCTACTGGGGCCACGCGCCCAACAGCCAGACGCGCGGCAAGGACATGGTCGAGGCGATGAAGAAGCTCGACCTGATGGTCGTCATCGACCCGTACCCGTCGGCCACCGCCGCCATGTGCGCGATGGTGCGCAAGGACGGCGTCTACCTGCTGCCCGCGGCAACGCAGTTCGAGACGTCCGGTTCGTGCACGGCGTCGAACCGCTCCATCCAGTGGCGCGAGAAGGTCATCGAGCCGCTGTTCGAATCCAAGCCCGACCACACGCTGATGGTGGCGTTCGCGAAGAAATTCGGGTTCGACAAGGAACTCATCAAGAATTACGAGATGGTGAAGGACAAGGACGGCTGGGACGAGCCCACGCCCGAGTCGATCCTGAAGGAGATCAACAAGGGCACGTGGACGATCGGCTACACCGGCCAGTCGCCCGAGCGCCTGAAGCTCCACATGAAGAACATGGCGACGTTCGACGTGAAGACGCTGCGGGCGCGCGGCGGCCCGTGCGACGGCGACTTCTTCGGCCTGCCGTGGCCGTGCTACGGCACGCCGGAATTGAAGCACCCCGGCTCGCCCAACCTGTACAACACGTCGATGCACGTGATGGACGGCGGCGGCTGCTTCCGCGCGAACTTCGGCGTCGAGCGCGACGGCGTGTCGCTGCTCGCGGCCGACGGCTCGTACCCGAAGGGCAGCGATCTCACCACCGGCTACCCGGAATTCGACCACGTGCTGCTGAAGAAGCTGGGCTGGTGGGACGAACTCACCGACGCCGAGAAGAAGGCCGCCGAAGGCAAGAACTGGAAGACCGACAGCTCGGGCGGCATCATCCGCGTCGCGATGAAGAACCACGGCTGCCATCCGTTCGGCAACGCGAAGGCCCGCGCGATCGTCTGGAACTTCCCCGACGCCATTCCGCAGCATCGCGAACCGCTGTATTCGCCGCGTCCGGACATGGTCGCCAAGTACCCGACGCACGACGACAAGAAGGCGTTCTGGCGCCTGCCGACGCAGTACAAGAGCGTGCAGGACAAGAACGTCGCGGACAAGGTCGCCGAGAAGTTCCCGCTGATCCTGACCAGCGGTCGCCTGGTCGAATTCGAAGGCGGCGGCGACGAGACGCGCTCCAATCCGTGGCTCGCCGAGCTGCAGCAGGAGAACTTCGTCGAGATCAACCCGAAGGACGCCAACAACCGCGGCGTGGTCGACGGCGAGTACGTGTGGGTGCAGTCGCCGACCGGTGCGCAGATCTCGGTCAAGGCGCTGGTGACCGACCGCGTGGCGGCCGGCACCACGTTCATCCCGTTCCATTTCGCCGGCTGGTGGCAAGGGAAGGACATGCTCGAGTTCTACCCCGAGGGCGCGGCACCGATCGTGCGCGGCGAGGCGGTCAACACCGCCACGACGTACGGCTACGATTCGGTGACGATGATGCAGGAAACCAAGACGACGCTGTGTCAGGTCGCCAAGAAGCAAGCCTAAGGAGAACTCGCAAATGGCCCGGATGAAATTCCTCTGCGACGCCGAACGCTGCATCGAATGCAACGGCTGCGTCACCGCCTGCAAGCAGGAAAACGAGAGTTCCCTGGGGCGTGAACCGCCGCCGCGTCGTCACGATCAACGACGGCGTGCCCGGCGAGCGCTCGATCAGCGTCGCGTGCATGCACTGCTCGGATGCGCCGTGCATGGCCGTGTGCCCGGTCGACTGCTTCTACCGCAGCGAGGAAGGCGTCGTGCTGCACGACAAGGACCTCTGCATCGGCTGCGGCTACTGCTTCTACGCGTGCCCGTTCGGCGCGCCGCAGTTCCCGCAGGCCGGCGCGTTCGGCGTGCGCGGCAAGATGGACAAGTGCACGTTCTGCGCGGGCGGTCCGGAGAAGGACAACTCGGAGGCCGAGTTCAAGAAGTACGGCCGCAACCGTCTCGCGGAAGGCAAGCTGCCCGCGTGCGCCGAGATGTGCTCGACCAAGGCGCTGCTCGGCGGCGACGGCGACACCATTGCCGAGATCTACCGCCAGCGCGTGACGGTTCGCGGCAAGGGCAGCGAAGTCTGGGGCTGGGGTACCGCCTACGGCAAACCCGATGCACCGAAGGCGCCCGGCGCGGCGCCCCGGACCCGCCGCACCTGGAGCGAAATCATGATCGCCCGTCTTCTTCGCTGGACCGCCATTGCCGGCAGCGCGATGGCCGTGCTGATGATCGCCGGCTGCGGCGAGCGTCCGCAGGTCATCGACTACAAGCAGGGCAAGTACCAGGGCAAGCCGGACGAGCCGCCGTACGCGGCCGCCCCGTTCAACGGCGACAAGGAGAAGTGGGAGCGCGAAGTCCGGAACCGCACGCAGAACCAGAACGAGTATCGCCGGATCGGTTCCTAGTGGAGGTCACGAGCATGCGCACCACCTTTGGCACGTCGGCCAGGCTGCTGGCCGCGGTCGCTTCGCTGTTCTGGATCTGCGCCGCCGCGGCGCAGTCACCCGCGGTCAATCCCAAGGAAGCGGACGAAGCGAAGCAGCAGGCCGCGCAGCAGATCGCGCAGCCGCTCAACAACCGGCCGGTGTGGAACGAGGTCCGTTCCGGGCAGCCGCAGTACACGAGCGTGCCCGGCCGCGAGACCAACGTCCTCATCAACCCGGAAGGGCAGACGTGGCGCGCCGCACGCGTGCCGCTTGCCACCATCGGCGGATTCCTGTTCGTCGCCGCGCTGCTCGCGATCGCCGTGTTCTACATCGTGCGCGGGCCGCTGCGCATCCACGGCGCGCCCACGGGCCGGATGGTCGAGCGCTTCTCGCTGGTCGAGCGCGCCGTGCATTGGTCGGTCGCCATCACGTTCACCTTGCTTGGCGTCACGGGACTGATCCTGACGTTCGGCAAGGCCGTGCTGCTCCCGCTCATCGGCTACACGCTGTTCTCGTGGCTCGCCACGCTGGCGAAGGGCCTGCACAACTTCGTGGGTCCGGTGCTTGTCGTGCTGCTGCCCGTGATGATCGTGCTGTACATGCGCGAGAACCTGTTCCGGGCGGGCGACATGGCGTGGCTGAAGGCGGCCGGCGGGATGTTCTCCGGCAAGCACGTGCCGGCGGGCAAGGCCAACGCCGGGCAGAAGATCCTGTTCTGGTCGATGGTCGTCGTGATCGGCATCACGCTGTGCGTGACCGGGCTGATCCTCGATTTCCCGAACTTCAACCAGACCCGGCAGACGATGCAGATCGCGAATATCGTCCACATGATCGCGGGCCTGCTGGGCGTGGTCCTGCTGGCCGGGCACATCTACCTGGGCACGATCGGCATGCCCGGCGCGCTCGACGCGATGAAGACCGGCTATGTCGACGAGACGTGGGCGAAGGAACATCACGAGTACTGGTACAACGAGGTGAAGGGGCGCGCGGGCGAGGGGGCGCCACCGCCGGCCGGTGCGCATCGGGCAGCATGAAGCCCGGCGCGTCGCGGCACGCGGTCGCAGTGCAATCTGGAGGAGGAGGAAGTGGAGCGATGAAAACGATACGCGCGGTATTCGGAGCAGCACTGGTCGTGGCGACCTTCGGGATCGCGGTGGCGAAGTTGCCGCCGGCGCCGCCGATGACCGACGCGCAGAAGGCAACGGCCGAGGAAGCGAAGGCGAAAGCAGCCGCGTCGGCCGAACTCGCGAAGCAGCAGCAGGCGAAGGCCGAGGATCGTGTGGCCGCGCATTATTTCGCCGACTTGAAAGCCAAGGGCAAGCCCGTCCCCGCGCCGCAGATGGCCGCGGCGGCACCGGCTGCACCGCAAGCGCCCGCCGCGAAGACGGCAGCGCCGGCACCGGCGAAGAAATAGCGCACGGATCAACGCTCGCAAGCATTGTCCGGAGGCCCTTGGTGGCCTCCGTTTTTTTTGGATGCCGTGGCGCGGTATCGGCTCGCTGCCGCCGGCGTGCCGGGTCGTTTTGCGGCCTCTGCCGACTCACGATATAATGATCGGCTTACCGGAGAGCTGGCCGAGTGGTCGAAGGCGCCTGACTCGAAATCAGGTAACGGGGCAACCTGTTCGGGGGTTCGAATCCCTCGCTCTCCGCCAGATCGAAACGGAAAAGCCATTGGCAATCAATGGCTTTTTCTGTTCCTCCGGGCGAGATGCTGAAGTTGCCCAGATTGCTTCCCGGATGCGTCGATGCTTGCGCCCGGCACTCGGGCGCGTGATCCGAAGTCGCTGACGCTGTCAGCCTATCGTTGCACCGATCCCGCCTTGCGGATTGAGTGAATTCATCTGCCGCTGCGTTATGGCCAGTTCATCTTTACAGAACCGCGCCACAGCCAACTGGCCTGCATAGGCATCTCGACCAAACCTTGGCGCGTTGATCGAAGTCACCTGCAACGTGCCTGCCGCAAACTGCGCCGGAGTAGCGGTCCACTTGCGCAAGGATCTTCGAGGTCGCTAGGGCGAGCGGAGACACCCGCAGCGACGGATGCGCGTAGTCCATGAGCTACGAGGCGTAACCGTTCGTCAATACCCGAACAGCGACCCGCTTTCCGGAAGCGCCAAGAGGTCCACGCCCAATGCCTTGTCGTCGAGGCCGCTATTCGTCGAGTAACCGAACTCGAGGATGGGATACTCGACGCGGAAGATCTCTGATTGCTTCGATTTCGACGGAAAGCGCTGCGCCGACCCCGAGGTCGCCATGTTTGCCCGACCCCTTGGTGGACCACTTCAGGTTGGCAGCGCCGACCTCCAGGCCGCACTGCTCGAACTTGTAGCTATGGAGCTTGCCTGACAGGCCCAAGCTGGTGCCCTTGCTGCCAATGCTTGCGTTCGTCGACCGGCCATTGTTGTCGGTGAAGACGAATTTCGCAGTGTCGGGAGGTTCCCAGCGCAGCTCAACCGACTTGAGGCTCGAGCGCTTCAAGCGTACGGGATTGACGCCGATCACGCTGAACGCGGTCTTGCCAGGCACTCCGCCATACACGATCGAGGCCGCAATCACGCCCGCGCTGAGCCCGCCCCACAGCATGACGTTGCCTGCGACGTCGAGTTGCTGGCCAAGCGTGCAGACGGTTTGAGCCAGCTTGAGCGCTTCGATATTCCTCATCGTTGCGTCCAGCGCCTGCGTGAAACTCAGCTCGATTAGCGTTTCGCGCCCGGTGGGATCGCTCGCATTCACCGGATCGGCGTTCGCGTACAGGTAGCGATGTCGCGAAACCGGAGTGTCGGGCGCGCCGCGTGCCGGGTCGCGCGACAGGAAGCGCCCGGTGGCCGGCTCGTAGTACCGCGCACGCAGTTGATATAGCCCGGACTCCGCGTCGAATCGCTCGCCGGCGAATCGATAGGGGTTGGCCGCACTGCCTGATCCGCCCACCAGCGCGCCGTAGGCATCGTATTGATACGTGTCGGTGAGCGCACCGGCGCCGCTCGCCAACCCGCGCACGCTGCGCCGGGCGTCGCGCAGATGAACGCTCGTCGCCGCCCCGCGCGTCATCGCAACGAGCTCGTTGCCGTACGTGTAGCGTGCCTGCAGCGTGCCGGCGCCGTCGCGTTCCTCCAGTACCTGCGAAAGCCCGGAATTGTTCGCGCCGCCGTCGACCAGCAGGCGCGTCATACCAGAAGGCGTCAGTACCTGGACGCGGTTACCGGCGGCGTCGTAGTCATATCGCGTCGTCGTGCCGCCCACCGAGAGGGTGCGCAGCTGATTCTCCCCATCGTAGCCATAAGCCACCGAAGCGCCGCCCCCTGTGCGCGCTACGAGATTGCCGTTGGCATCGTATTGGTATGTCGACGTGCCGTCGCTTTGCAGCCGGTCGTTGCTGTCGTACGTGAAGTTGGTGGACACGCCGGCGCGTGTCGTCTGGACGCGATTGCCGACCAGGTCATAGACATGCGAGGTCGCGAGCGGGTTGGTTCCCGTACGCACTTGCGACGTGACGCGGCCCTTGCCGTCATAGCCGAAGCTCTCGATCGAGCCGTCGCTCTCGGTAACCTTCGTCAATCGTCCCGCAGCCGAAAAGACATTGGCGAACGATTGCAGGACGGTGACGCCGGCACTATGCGTCAGTTGCGCCGGCCGGTCGCGCGTGTCGTACGTGTAGTCGGTGATCACGCCGCTGGCAGCCGTGCTGCGCAGCCGATTGCCGACGAGGTCGTACGCGTAGGTCGTGATGCCCTCCGGCGCGCGGAGCTCGATCAGCCGGTCGAGTGCGTCATACGCGTAGTCGGACGTCGCGGCCGGCGACTGGAGCGACAGCAGGTTGCCGTTGGCATCGCGTGCGTAGCCGACACTTTCTCCGGTCGGGTGCCGGACGGCCGCCAGCCGTCCGATGGCATCGTAATAGTAAGTCGTTGCGCCCCGCGCGTCGGTCACGGTCTTGCGCTTTCCGTCGGCCGTGTAGGCGAAGTCGACCGTGCCGCCGCCTGGCGCGATCTTGCGCACGGGCCGGTTCATCGCATCGAACACGAGCGTCGTGGTCGCGCTGTTGGGGTCGGTCCGCGCGACCGGATTGCCGGCGGCGTCGTGCACGAAGCGCACCGATTCGCCGCCTGGGAACTGGCGCTCAACCAGGCGATTGCCCGCGTCGTAGCGGAAGCGCGATACGCGTCCCAGTGCGTCGGTTTGCGTCAGCAGGTTGCCGGCCTCGTCGTACGTGTAGCTCGCATCGCCGGCCGCCCCGGAGACCGATACGAGACGCGACAGCCCGTCGTAGCCATAGGTGGTGGACCGGCCATCCTCGTCGGTGACGCTCGTCCGGCGACCGAGTGCGTCGAAAGTTTGCGTGACGCTGCTGCCATCCGGAAGGTCGATTCGAACGAGGCGCCCTGCCGCGTCGTAGTTGTACAGCGTGGTGCGGCCATTCGCATCGGTCTTGCTCCGGATGGCACCCAGTGCATCCAGCGTTCGCGTGATCCGCGGCCGCACCATGGGGCCGCCGGCACCGTTGGCGACCGGCGGGAAAGTCGTCGCGGTCCCACGTCCCGCTGCGTCGTAGTCGAAGTCCGTGCGATTGCCGCGCGCGTCGATCGAAGCCGCGATCCGGCCACCCGCCGAGTAGACGGTACGGGTGAACGAACCGTCAGGCAGCGTGGTGCGAACCAGCCGGCCAAGTTCGTCATAGGCGAACGAGGTGACCCGCCCTGCGCGGTCGGTCTGCGTCTGCGCATTGCCGTCGAGGTCGTAGCTCATGAGCTCGAACGTCCCGTCGGGGAACGTCGTGCGGACCGGAAATCCGAGCGTGTCGTAAGCGATCTCGGTGCGGCGACCCAGCGGATCGATCGTGGCGGAGACGCGCCCCGCGGCGTCGTACTCGCTGCGGGACGTTCCCCCGAGCGGATCCGTGATCGAAGTCAGGCGATTCGAGGCGTCGTAGCCATACTGCGTCGTCACCGGCACCAGCACGCCGTCGATCGTACGAAAGAGGGTCTCGCTGCGCTTGTTGCCCATCGCGTCGTACGCAAATTCGGTGCGCCGCAGCAGCACCGAGGCGCTGCTCAGGATTTCCTCCCGCACGACGTTGCCCGCGCCATCCCGGGTCAGAACGGTGGTCGTACCGAGCGCATCGACGCCGCTCACCGGCTGTCCTCCCGCGTTGGGTTGCGCCATCGCCGCACCCGCCTGCGGCGTGCTCATGCCGGTGATGTTGCCCCTGGCATCGTAGGTGAACGCATAGGAGCGCCCGCCTGGATCGGCCGCCGAGGTGAGGTTGTCGAACGCACCATAGCCGAACGTCGTGGTCAGGTTGAGTCCTGCGGGGTCGACGACCTGGGACAGCGTGCGAAGTCCGCTGAATGTCGCGCTCGTTCGGGTGCCATCCGGGTCGACCCGCGAGGTCTCGTTGCCGAACGCATCGTAAGTCGACGCTGTCACCGCGTTCACGAGCACCCCGTCGACGGTGACAGCCTGCTGGGTTGACAGCACGTTGCCATCGCTGTCGTAGCTGATGCGCTGGACGTGGCCACGTCGGTCCGTGATGCGTTCCTCCTGCGCCGCGTCGTCGTGCGCTAGCGCCACCCGATTTCCGTTGGCGTCGATGACTGCGATCAGTCGGCCCGACGCGTCGTATTCATTGCGCGTGGCGCGATTGCCTGCCGCGTCGCGGATTTCGATCAAGGCATGATTCTGGTCGTATGCGAACCGCGAGACGCCGCCTGTGGCATTCGTATGTCGCACGAGGTCCCCGTTGCCATCGTAGCCGTAGGATTGCACGTTCCCCAGCAGGTCCGAGATGGTGACGATCCGTCCTTTGGCGTCTCGGGTGAATACGATGCCGCGCCCGTCCGAATGGAGGATTCCGCCGGGTCCGAACGTGACCGTGTTGCCGTTGCGGTCGGTGACCTTGCTCACGCCACCCGTGGGACTTACGTCGATCTTCGTGCCGTCGGCGGTGGTGTACCGGTACAGCGACGGGTTGTACGTGTTGAAGTTGGCATCGTCGACGAGCTCTTCCAGCGCGCCGGCGTTGACGATCGCGAGGCTGCCGTTGACGAGCGCCTCCAGCTTGCCAAGCGTCCCCGGACGCGCCTGGAAGCCGGTGACGTTCGTGAAGTCGAGGGAACCGATGTTCGATGTCGGCGACACCTTCAGGTCGAATTCCTCGACCCGGCCATCCGGCAGCGTCACGCTCACCTTGTGTTCGGACAGCGGCACGAGGGAAACCGTGGGACCCGAGACGATGCGTTGCCAGCCTGTGCCAAGGACGCGATTCGAGCGGATACGCAGCGTTTGCATCGAGAGGCGCCAGCCGACGCCGAAATCGCCCTTCGCCTTGTCGCGGCTGTCGTACGTTCGTTGCACCGTCAGTGGAATGCCTGCTGCGGGAGCGCTCAGGTCCTGGTACGTCAAGCTGAAGAGCCCGACCTTCCTGTTTCCCTTGACCTGGACCGTCGACGTGGCGACGCTTTTGTTCTGGCCCATGTCGAACGCCGTCAGGCGCACCGTGTAGAGGTCGTTCAGCAAGGTTGTCGGGTCGAGTATCCCGAACGTTGCATTGGTGACGGGGGTCGTGCCCTCGGCGATCACGGTCCAGGCGTCGTCGTTCGCGGGCGAGATCGCGAGTTCGTAGCGCAGGAAGTTCGCATCGGTGGCCGTTCCGACGATCGTGACCGGCCCGGTCACCGCCGCGCCCTCGGCCGGCGACGCGATGACCGCCGTGGGCGGCGTGGCATCCCCCGGAGCGATCGCGGCTACGTTGAGGACGACCTGTCCTGACTGGCCGGAGAGCGTCGCTCCGATCGTCGTCGACCCGGCTGCCTTGGCCTTGACGAGTCCCGTCATATCGACGCTTGCGGCAGCCGAAGCGGTGCTCGACCACGTGGCTGTCAGCGTGACGTCCGCACTCGTGCCATCGGCGAGGATCGCGATAGCCTTGAATGCAATGCGATCGCCGACGAGCCGCGTCAGCGGCCCAGGGCCGGGCCGCACCATGACGGATACCACCGGCGCCGGAAGCGGTCCGCCCGCGGACACCGTGAGTTCGACCGGAGGCGCGGTCGCCGGAACGAGCACCGTGCCGAACGCCGGGCTCTGCGTCATCACTTCGCCGGCCGGAATCGTCGCGGAGAACATGGTCGTGACGTTCACCGACAACCCGAGGTTAGCGAGCACCGTATGGGCGCTCGCGATCTGCTGCCCACGACAAACGGCATCGTGACCGGTTCAGGCCCCTTCGATACGGCCAGCACGACCGTGGAACTGCGCGCCACGACGGTTGCGGCAAGCGGACTCTGGGCGACGACGGTGCCCGGCGCGCGCGTATCGAACACCTCGTCCACGCGCGAAACGAGCTGCACGGCGGCGACGCGCCGCCTTCGCGGCGTCGACGTCGAGGCCCACGACGGCGGGGACCGTGCGCGACTGTGTCGTCACATCCACGACGAAGCCCTGCTCGGTGCGCGCGCCGGTGCTGTCCACGGCCGCGACGATGAAGGGCATCGGCCCGAAGTCGCACCCACCCCCGCCGCAGGGGCCGGTGAACATGCGCATCGTGCCCGTGACCGCATCCACGGTGGCCTGCGGGAAGTAGGCCGTGTTCACCGACGAGTAGACGAGTTCGTAGCGGATGGTGTCGCCCACGTCGGGATCGGTCGCGGCGATCTGGTACACGAACGTCGGGATACCCGCCGCCCGGCTGCGCGACGGCGTGGAGCGCCGTGGGCGGAGTCGACGTGATCACGGGCGGCTGGTTCGTGGGCACGACCTGCACGCTGACCGTCGCGGGCGCCGACGTGCCGCCCGCCCCGACCGCCGCGTAGGTGAACGTCGCGGTATCGCGCGTGCGCGGATCGACGACGGTGCCCAGCTGGCGCTGCGTGCGGAAGCTGCGGTGCACCGCGCCGTCGTAGACGATGGTGCCGCCGCCGGTCACGGCCCACGGATTGAAGCTCACCTGGTTCTGCGCCAGCGGCGCAGGCGCCCAGTTGCGGTCGACGCCGGAGAAGGCAAGGGTGTTGGTGCCGGGACATCCGCCGCAGATGCCGGGATTGCCGGCCGCGCTCAGGATCTCGGCGTGGCCGTCGCCGTTGGCGTCGACCACCAGCGGCAGGACGTGATTGCGGGAGAACGCGTTGTTGTGGACGCTGGACTTGCAGCCTGCCGGTGCGGCCGTCGTAGATCACGAGGCGATGCGTCGCGGCCACGATGACCTCGGCCGATGCCGTCGAGGTCGAGGTCGTAGACCTGGAGACCGGTGCCCCCGCCGGTGCGCTCGCCGGTGGGCTTCGGCCAGTGCGCCACAGCGGGATCGTCGTCCGGATTGCTCGCGAGGTCGTCGTCGGGCACCAGCGAGGCCCACGCCAGCGTCCCGTCCGGGTGGTAGGCCCACACGATGCCGCGCGCCGCGAAGAGGATCTCGGACACGCCGTCGCCGTCGACGTCGGCGATGCTGGGCAGGCCCACGTCCCAGATCGGGAACTCGAACCTGTGCAGCAGGACGCCTTCGCTGCTGTAGGTCAGGAAGCCACGGCGATAGGCGCTGTTCGCGTACCAGTTGGCCTGCAGGATCACCTCGGCCTTGCCGTCGCCGTCGACGTCGGCGACGGACACTGACAGCGGCTCGTAGAATGCGTCGACGCCGGGCAGCACGGCTTGCCACGCCAGCGACCACGTCGTGCCGTTGTACTTGAAGACGTCGGTGCCCGAGATGATTTCGACCTGGCCATCGCCATCGAGGTCGGCCACCACGGGCGCCGACTGGCGCAGCGGCTCGCGCTCGGCCGCCTCGTACTGGTTGTAGGGGTTGGGCGCGGTGAGCACCGCTTCCTTGACGCCGGTCACCGCATCCACGATGAACGTGACGGTGCACGACTTGCCCTGGTCGGCGAAGTTGCCGGTCGCGGCCATGCACCCCGCATTCTTGTCGCGCGTCCCGTCGCCGTCGCTGTCGTAAGGGAACTGCGTGCCCACGATCAGGATCCGCGTCAGTACCTTGACGCCGCCGCCTGGTGCGAGTTTTGCGAGCGTGGGTGTCGCATAGTTAGTGAGTCCGTTTTCCGCCGGACTCATCACGTAGGTCGGCACCGGAGGTGCGCCGACGCTCGGCGGCAGGGGCACCTGTACATCAAGCCGTTCCGACACCCACCGTACGGCAGCGGCACCGCTCACGGCATGGGCAGGATCTGTGTCCACCCCGATCAGGCGATTCGAAACGCCGGCGGTGTAGATCCCATCGCAGTTGGTGCCGGCGATGTAGAGCACATTGCCGGAGCCATCGACGTCGCCCAGCGCGAAGTCGGTGCCGAAGAGGTACATGCGGCAGTCTCGCCCGAGGGAGGTGGCCGACGTGTCCCATCCAGTCCACAACTTCGCGCCGGTCTTGCCGTCGAAGGCCATCGGCGTGCCGAAGCTCAATAGCACGACATCCGCGCCACCGTCCCGATTGAGGTCCGCCGAGGCGGCGTATCCCGTGCTGTCGTAGAGAATCGCGCCCCACAACGGGCTGGCTTTGAGAGAAATCGCTGCAGGTATGGACGCGGGCGCGACGAACGTGAACGAGCCGTCGGCATCGAAGGCAGAGAGCACGCCTTTGGTGGGATCGGTGAGTTTCTGTGCGGTGAGCGCGCCGCCGCCCGGGTTCGAGTCGTTGCCGAGCACGCCGGGCGCGGCGACGGCGAGCGTGCCGCCGGGCTTGACGATGTACGCGTCGTTCACCGCGAGGGGCGCGGCCGACGCCTGCAGCGTGACGGTGAACGACTTCTGGTCGAAGGCACCCGCAGCGTCGGTCACGCGCACGGTCACCGTGTAGTCGCCCGCGGTACGTGCGCTGGTGGACCAGTTGAGCATGGCACCGGACAGCGTCATGCCCGAAGGGCCGGTTACCAGCGAAAAGGCGAGCGTGTCGCCCGCATCGGGATCCACTCCCGACAGCGCGCGCGTGAAGGGCGTGCCGATCGCGAGCGTCTGGTTCTCCTGCGCACCGAGCATCGGCGTGGTGTTGGCCGCTGGGGTGACGGTGACGGTGAAACTGGCGGTCGCGCTGTGTCCGCCTCCATCCGAGACTTGCGCGGTGAAGGCGTGCGGTCCGACCTGCGCAGCCGAGGGCACCCAGTCGATCAGCGGCGCGGGTCGCAGCGCGGCGCCCGCAGGCGCCGTGGGGAGCGAGTAGGTCAGCGGATCCCCGTTGGCGTCGTTCGCCTGGATCACCACCTGCAGACGATTGCCGGCCACGATCGTGCGATCGGCGATCGGCGCGATTTGCGGCGGAACATCGACCGCTGCGTCGATGACCGTGATCGTGACGTCCGAGGTGGCGGACAGCGCGCTGTCGCTGGCGGTGAGGCGCAGGACGTAAGTTCCCGCAATTGAGAAGGATGCGCTGGTCGCCAGCGCGTTCGCATTTCCGAACGCGACGGTGCCGGGACCCGAGATCTTGCTCCAGGTGGTCGTCAGCAAGGCGGGCGGATTGGGCCGACCGTCGTCGCTGGCGCTGCCCGCAAGCGCCGCTTGCGCCGGCAGCGTGATCGTCTGCGCACTGCCCGCATTGACCGTGGGTGCGGCATTGGGCGGCGGCGGGGTGATCGGGGGATTGACCGTGATGGTGACGTCGGCAGTCGCGGACAATGCACTGTCGCTCGCGGTCAGGCGCAGCACGTAGGTGCCGGCAGCCGAGAACGCGGCGGTGGTGGCGAGTGCGTTGGCATTTCCGAATGCCACGGTGCCGGGACCCGAGAGCTTGCTCCAGGTGGTCGTCAGCAAGGCGGGCGGATTGGGGAGCCCATCGTCGCTGGCGGTGCCTGCGAGCGCCGCTTGCGCCGGCAACGTGATCGTCTGCGCGACGCCCGCGTTGACCGTGGGTGCGGCATTCGGCGGCGGCGGAGTGATCGGGGGATTGACCGTGATGGTGACGTCGGCAGTCGCGGACAATGCACCGTCGCTCGCGGTCAGGCGCAGCACGTAGGTGCCGGCAGCCGAGAACGCGGCGGTGGTGGCGAGCGCGTTGGCATTTCCGAATGCCACGGTGCCGGGACCCGAGAGCTTGCTCCAGGTGGTCGTCAGCAAGGCGGGCGGATTGGGGAGCCCATCGTCGCTGGCGGTGCCTGCGAGCGCCGCTTGCGCCGGCAACGTGATCGTCTGCGCGACGCCCGCGTTGACCGTGGGTGCGGCATTCGGCGGCGGCGGGGTGATCGGGGGATTGACCGTGATGGTGACGTCGGCAGTCGCGGACAGCGCGCCGTCGCTCGCGGTCAGGCGCAGCACGTAGGTTCCGGCGGCCGAGAACGCGGCGGTGGTGGCGAGCGCGTTCGTATCGGCAAACGTGACCGTGCCGGGACCCGAGAGCTTGCTCCAGGTGGTCGTCAGCAAGGCGGGTGGATTGGGAAGCCCATCGTCGCTGGCGGTGCCTGCGAGCGCCGCTTGCGCCGGCAACGTGATCGTCTGCGCGACGCCTGCGTTGACTTGCGGGGCCCGGTTGGTCGCCTCCGTGCGGATGTCGGCGTCGAAGCGAAGGTACAGGTTCGCGCCGTCCTGCTGATAGAAAATCGCCACGAGGTCGGCATTGGCGGGTGCGTCGCCACCCGGGTCTGTTACGGCGGCAGGTACGCCTGCCCAGTCGGCCGTACTGCCGTCGCGAATCACGGTCGCCGCCCACACGAGTCCCGACGCGGCGAACACGACCACGAGAACGGTGAGGCCCGTCTGCTGCGGATAGCGTCTGCGCAGCCATGCCGCGACGAGGAACATGCCAAGCGCGAGAGGCGGCACCAGCCATGGCGACAGCGGGACGGGGGTGACCGACCCGCCGGGACCGCTTACGGACGGGGCCAGCGCGATAGCAAATGCCGACGTCGCATCCTGGCCGCCGCCGCCGGTCGACAGTGCGGTTGCCCGCATCGCCGCCCCCGGCGGCAGCAGAGAGAGCGGCACCGAGGTCTCCACGACCGCCGCCCCGCCCATGCCAGTGCCAAAGCCCACGGGCCATCCGCCGGCGTCGTACGGGGCTGGTGCGCCAAGCGCGCCCGAAATGCACAGCTGCCGCTCCAGGCGCGCGATGGTCGCATCGTGGGCGGAGATCTCGACCACTGTGGTGACGATCTGCTCGATGCCCGCAATCGGTCCTCCGGCCCCGGCGACCGTGCAGCCCGTGGCCGGATTGCTGTCGGTGTCCAGCGCCACGCTGTAGGTGGCGGTGGCCGCCTGAACGGTGCCGGCCAGTGCGAATGCCAGGAGGAAAGCAGCCACTGACTGCAATCCGGGCAGGTGTCGGCACAGGGAGGACGGTCGCATCGGTACGGACCTCGAAAAAGGGGCACGGTGGCGAGCCAGAAGGTAACCAAGCTCACCAACGAGGTGACGTAACAACAAGTAACATTGCGTGTATCAATAACCCTACTGTCGTCTACATTCGGCTTCATGGCGGAATCACCGGCGATCTCACCCGAGCTTGTTCACGCGGAGCTCGATCGGCTCATGGACAGCCCGGCGTTGCGTCGGGCGCCCAGCCACATGCGCCTATTGCGCTACCTGGTGACACGCCGGCTGGCTGCCGATGACGCCTCGCTGCGGGAAACGGCGATCGCGTTCGAGGTATTTCGCCGCGACCCATCGACCTACGATCCGCAGACCGATCCCATCGTGCGGGTGACCACGCGGCGACTGCGCGAGCGGCTCGAGACCCACTATGCAACGCACGACACGACACCCGCCCTGCGCATCCTGCTGCCGAAGGGGCGCTACGCGCCGGAGTTCGCAGCGAGAGCGGGCGCGGTGCCGCCGCAACTCGGCATCCTGGTGCTGCACACCCGCAACCAGACCGGTGACGCCGGGCTCGACGCGCGCTGCGATGCATTTGCGGATCGCCTCCGTGATCACCTAGCGCACGCCGGCGTACCCCGCGTCCTTGGTTACACTGCTCCGGTGCAGGCGACCACGAGGGGTTCCCCTGTGGGCGCCCTGGCGATCGAACTCGACGTGGCGTGGCTCCTCGAATCCACGCTGGCGCGCGAGCACGAGCGCGAGTTGCGCCTGTCGGTGCGTCTGCTGCAGGCGGGGGACCTCACCTTGCGCTGGGTGGAGACGGCCATCGCGCAGGCACGCGATGTCGCGTCGCTCTTCGAACGCATGCTCGATTTCGTGCTGATGCGCACGCTCGATACGCTGCCGCTGCCGTTGCCGGCCGGGTTGACCACGGGTGCCCTGCCGCGCGCGCAGCGCGCGGCGCTCGACCAGGTGCCGCTGATGCTGGGCCAGCGGAGCCTGCGTGGCACCGACGACGCCGTGGCGATCGCACAGGCCGCGGTCGAGGGCCATCCGCACAATGCCGATGCCTGGGCCACGCTCGCCGCCGCGCTCTACAGTCGCCACTCCTTCATGGATCGCGAGGCGGACGTCATGCTCGCGCAGATGCGCGCGAGCATCGACCGCGCGCTGGTGCTGGAGCCCGAGCATCCCGTTGCCTTGCGCACCAAGGCGATCCTCACCGGCAAGTGCGACTACGACGCGGCAGCGGCGGAGGCCCTCTTCCGACGCGCGTTGCGCTCGATGCCGCACTACACCTCGGCGCGCGTCAATCTCGCGGAGCTCCTCGCCTACCAGGGCAAGTCCACGGAGGCGCTCGCCGAGCTCAACCTCGCGCGCGTGTACGATCCGTTGTCGCCGTCCGTGTTGCTGGCGCGCGCCCTGTGCCTCGATATGCTCCGGCTGTTCGAGGCCAGCAGCGAAGCGTGGGCGCTGTGCGCCGCAACGGGCGAGTCGAGCCTGTGGGTGCTGTGCGGCGTGGGCATGCACCACGTGCTCGCCGGCAGGCTCGAGGATGCGACGCCGTCGTTCGCCGAGGCGGCGCGGCGCCATCCCGACTCACCGATGCCGTGGATGGGATGCGCCTACGTGCTCGCGCTGCAAGGAGACGCCGCCGGCGCGCGCGCGGCCGAAGCTGCGTGTGTCGAGCGCTTTCCGCATGTGAGCGCCGCGGGCCGTGCCGTGCTCGCGGCGTACCTGGGCGAGCGCGACCGCATGCTGTCGCTGCTCGCGCAGGCCCGTGCCACCAGGGACATGGAGCTCGTGCACGCGGCGATCCATCCCGCCCTCGATCCGTATGCGCGGGATGCCGAAGTGCAGCGATTGTTGCCGGTGGGTGGCTACGCGGGACTGCGCTGAGGGCTGTTGTCGCGTGCGTCCTCGCCGATCATGGACGCCGATGGGTTGTAGCGGGACCCGGAAGCGCTCCGCCGCCCGATACTCGCCGTGGCGTACGATGGATCGAGACCGTGCTTGGCGGTGCCGCCTCAGCGTCCCCGCGCAATCTGCACCGCGTCCTCCTGCGCCTCCCCCCACATCGCATTGAGGATCGCGAGCAGAACCGCGAATCCGAGTCCCAGCACCCAGGCGAAGTACCACATGGTCGATCCTTCCGGTCAGTAGGCGGAGTGTTCGTTTTCGCGGATGTACGCGGCCGTGACCTTGCCGCGCATCACGCGGTAGGCCCAGCCGGTGTAGATGACCACGAGCGGCAGGAAGATGAGCGTCGCGACGAGCATCAGGCCCAGCGTGAAATGGCTCGACACCGCGTCCCACGCGGTGAGGCTCGAGGCCGGATCGGTCGACGACGGCATGATGAACGGGAACATCGCAGCGCCTGCCGTCGCGATCACGCCGGCGAGGCCGACGCCCGACGCGACGAATGCGGCCAGCGTGCGGCCGCGCGCGACGAGCAGCACGGCGGCCAGCGTGCCGAGGTAGGCCAATGCGGGTACGAGCATCGTCGCGGGCGCACGATGGTAGTTGCCGAACCACGCGCCGGCCACGCGCTCGACGGTCTTCGCGAGCGGCGTCGACGGTCCGGCCGGATCGAGGCCCGAGATCACCCGGTAGCCGTCGATGCCGGTCGCGACCCAGATCCCGGCCAGCGTGAACGAGACGAGCACCAGCGCGCCGAAGATCATCGCCGCTGTCCGCGCCCGCTTCTGTATCGCGCCTTCGGTCCGATGCGCGAGGTAGATGCCGCCGTGCATCGTGATCATCGCGGTGCTGACGATCCCGCAGAGCAGCGCGAACGGATTCAGCAGCTGCCAGAAGGTGCCGGTGTACGTCGAGACCATCTGGTCGTTGAAGTGGAACGGCACGCCCTGCAGCAGGTTGCCGAACGCGACGCCGAAGATCAGCGGCGGCACCGCGCCCCCGACGAAGAGACCCCAGTCCCACATCGACCGCCAGCGCGGGTCGGCGATCTTGCTGCGGTAGTCGAAGCCCACCGGCCGGAAGAAGAGCGCCCACAGCACCGCCAGCATCGCCCAGTAGAAGCCCGAGAAGGCGGTCGCGTAGACGATGGGCCACGCGGCGAAGATCGCGCCGCCGGCGGTGATGAACCAGACCTGGTTGCCGTCCCAGTGCGCGGCCACGGTGTTGATGATGACGCGGCGCTCCACGTCGTTGCGGCCGGCGAAGGGCAGCAGCGTGCCCACGCCCATGTCGTGGCCATCCATGATCGCGAAGCCGATCAGGAGCGCGCCGATGAGGATCCACCAGATGACCTTGAGGGTTGTGTAGTCGAGCATGGTCGTCTCCCGTCCTAGGTCCGGACCTGGGTCGCCACGGCGGCCTCGTCCTGGTAGCGTCCGGTGCCGAGCGTGCCCGGCCCCTTCCGGGAGAAGCGCACCATCAGGTACACCTCGGCGATCAGCAGCAGCGTGTAGAAGCCGACGAACCCGGCGAGCGAGCCCCACACGCTCCCGACGCTCAACGTCGAGACCGAGAGGTGGGTGGGCAGCACGCCGTAGATCGTCCACGGCTGCCGGCCGTACTCCGCGACGAACCAGCCCAGCTCGGCCGCGATCCAGGGCATCGGGATGAACAGCAGCGCCCAGCGCAGCAGCCACGTCCGCTCGGCGAACGTATTCCTGGCCGAGTGCCACAGCGCCAGCGTGAACATGAGGAACAGCGCGAAGCCGATCGCAACCATCAGCCGGAAGCCCCAGAACATCGGCGCCACCGCGGGAATGGTGTCGGCCGCGGCCTGGTCGATGATGGCCGGCGTCACTTCGTCCATGTTGTTGACGTAGCGGCGCAGCAGCAGGCCGAAGCCCAGGTCCGCCTTGTGCTTCTCGAACGCCGCCTTCAATGCGGGGTCCTTCGGGGATTTGCGCAGTGCCTCGAGGGCGCGGACGGCATCGATGCCGGAGACGATCCGCTCGCGGTTCTTCGCGCGGATCTCCTTGATGCCCGGAATCTCCTTGGTGACCGAGCGCGTGCCGATGATGCCGAGCAGCCACGGCACCTGGATGTCGACGACGTTCTTCATCGCCTTCTCGTCGGGAATCGCGATGATGCTGAACGGCGCAGGCGCGGGATCGGTCGTCCACATCGCCTCCATCGCGGCGAGCTTGGTCTGCTGCGCCTCGCCGACCGTGTAGCCGGACTCGTCGCCGAGCACGATCACGGACGCGGCCGACGCGAAGCCGAACGCCGCGGCGATGCGGAAGCTGCGCTTGGCGAACTCGACGTCGCGGCGCTTGAGCAGGTACCACGACGAGATGCCCAGCACGAAGGCGGACGCCGTCACGTAGCCGGCCGAGACGGTGTGCACGAACTTCGCCTGCGCGTCGGGGTTGAAGACCACCGCCCAGAAGTCGGTGAGCTCCATCCGCATCGTCTCGTAGTTGAACTCGGCCCCGACGGGGCTCTGCATCCAGCCGTTGGCGATCAGGATCCACAGTGCGGAGAGGTTGGAGCCGATGGCCATCAGCAGCGTCACGCCCAGGTGCTGCGCCTTCGACAGCCGGTTCCAGCCCAGGAAGAAGAGGCCGATGAAGGTCGACTCGAGGAAGAAGGCCATCAGGCCTTCGATCGCCAGCGGTGCGCCGAAGATGTCGCCGACGTAGTGGGAGTAGTACGCCCAGTTGGTGCCGAACTGGAACTCCATCGTGAGGCCGGTGGTGACGCCGAGCGCGAAGTTGATCCCGAAGAGCTTGCCCCAGAACCGGGTCATGTCCTTGTAGATGACCTTGCCGGTCATCACGTAGACGCTCTCCATGATCACCAGCAGCCAGACCATGCCGAGCGTGAGCGGCACGAAGATGAAGTGATACATCGCGGTCGCGGCGAACTGCAGCCGCGAGAGGTCGACGAGTTGCTCGCTGATCATGGGACGGGGTCCTTGCGGATTTCGACGACGGGCGGGGAGGCCGGCAGCAGCGCCTGGCCGACCCCGATGCTGCCGGGATCGCTGCGGTAGTCGCGCACGAAGAACCACCACAGCAGCGCGAGCAGGACGAACTTCAGCGCCACGACCAGGACGACGTGGCGATTGAAGGAATCCCGCCAGAGCTTGTGCACGATGCGTTGGGAGACCGCTGCGCGTGGAGGCGCGGACGGTGCCGGTGAGACGAGAGATCACGATAGGACGGCCGCCGGCGCACGGCATTGCGATCCGTCAACGATCCGGGTGCCGTCGCACCTCCGGCTCGATCAGCATTCTGGATGGCGTGCCCCCGTGCAGGGAATGTTGCGCGGTGCCGGACGCGCTGCGGTCCGCTGGCGCGCGGGCGTCCGCGCCTGGCTCCGCCGGGTGCGGGGCGGGTCCGGACCGCGCGCCGACCCGTGGGCTCGATCGCCGCGTGCGGTGCTCCGAACGCGATCCAGGCGCCCCAGCCGGTGCGATGAGCTTTCTTTTCGAACGGCTGCATCCAAACGCGCGTCTGCCGGCTAGTACCTGTTGTGAGCTTCGCTCACGCCCTCCGGCACCCACCCCATCAGAAGGAGTTTCGTCATGAACAAGTTCCGCGCTTCCGCCCTCGCCATCGCATCGGGCCTCATCGTCGCCGCCTGCGGCGGCATGCCGCCATCCTCCGGTCCGATGGCCGCCACGTTCACGCAGGACGCGTTGCCCGACGCGGTGAAGGTGCCCGGTGGGCACCGCGTGGCGCTGGAAACCATCGGTCTGGGCGAGATCACCTACGAGTGCCGCGCCAAGGCGAACACGGCGGGCGCCTTCGAGTGGGTGTTCGTGGGCCCCAAGGCCGACCTCAACAGCCGCAGCGGCGCCCGCCTGGGCACCTACTTCGGGCCGCCGGCCACCTGGGCGGCCAACGACGGCTCGGCCATCACCGGCGCGCAGGTGGCCGTGTCCCCCAACGGTGCGGGCAACATCCCGCTGCAACTGGTCAAGGCCAACCCTGCCACCGGCAAGGGCGCGATGAGCGACGTCGCCTACGTGCAGCGCGTCGCCACCCGCGGCGGCGTCGCGCCCGCCATGGCGTGCGATGCCGGCGCGCTCGGCCGCAAGGAGATCGTCCGGTACCAGGCCGACTACGTGTTCTGGAAGATTGCCTGACCGGACGGCCCGCCGCGCTGCTAGAGTTGCGCTCGACGATGCCCGCGGAACTCGCCCCGTTCGACTACGAAGCCGCGGTGCTGGCGTGCGCGCGGGGCGAGCGTTATGCGTTGCGCGCGCTGTACGAGCGCGAGTCGCGCTGGCTGCTGGGCGTGGCGATGCGCATCGTGCGCGACCGCGAACGTGCCGAGGACGTGCTGCAGGACGCCTTTCTGCAGGTCTGGCAGCACGCGGCGACCTTCGATGCCGCGCTGGGCACGGCGCGGGGCTGGGTCTATACGATCGTGCGCCACCGGGCGCTGAAGGAGGTGCGCGACGGAGGCCGCCTGCAGGCGATGGACCCGCAGGATCTCACCGATCTCGCCGACGCGCAGCAGGCGGTGAGCGCCGAAGGGGCGGTGCGCGGACTGGATGCGGACAGCCTGGAACGTTGCCTGCAGCAGTTGGACGAGCCGCGGCGCGCGTGCGTCATCCATGCGTTCGTCGACGGCTTCACGCACGAGCAGATCGCGCGGCGGCTGAATACGCCGCTGGGAACCGTCAAGTCATGGCTGCGGCGCAGCCTGGCGAGCCTCAAGGCGTGCCTCGCATGATCGACCTGCGCGATCCCGGGGAGCGCGACGCGCTCGCCGCCGAGTACGTGCTGGGCGCGCTCCGCGCGGACGAGCAGGCCGCGGTCGCGGCCGCGCTGGCCACTGACGAACCGCTGCGCGCGGCCGTGTACGCATGGCAGGATCGGCTGCTGGCCTTGAGCGTGCGCGCCGATCCGCTGGCGCCGAGTGCGTCGCTGTGGACGCGCATCGATGTCGCGCTCGACGCGATCGCAGCCGCCGCGCCGCGTGTCGTTCGCCCGCCCCCGGCCCCGTCGTGGTGGCAGCGGTTGTCCTTGTGGCAGGGCGTGAGCGCCTTCGCGCTCAGCATCATCGTCGTGCTCGGTGCGCTGGTGCTGCAGCAGCGACCTGATTCACCGGCGAGCGTCCGCTACGTCGCGATGCTGCAAAGCCCGTCCGACCAGAGTGTGGGCTGGGTGGTGGAACTGCAGGACGACCGCCTGCGGCTGGTGCCCACGGCGGTCGGCAGCGCAGTGCCCCCCGGCCGCTCGCTGCAGTTCTGGACCAAGCCCGAAGGCGCGGCCGGCCCGACGTCGCTCGGCCTCGTGCGTGCCGGCCAGACCGTGGAAATGCCGCTGTCGCGGCTGCCCGGCGTGGGCGCGCAGCAACTGTTCGAGATCACGCTGGAGCCGGAGGGCGGATCGACGCTCGGCCGCCCGACCGGGCCCATCCTTTATGTCGGGCGTACCGTGGCGTTGTAGGCCGCTGTCCGCGCGGGACGCACGCGGTGGCCCGATCCGCGGCCGCGCAGCATTCAGGCAACGTGTTGCGCGGACCGCGATGGGCTCGATCGCGGCGGCGTTGGGGTCAGCGCGACGGCTCCCCGAGAAACAGTGCCGGATCCACCATCGCGCGATTGAGGCTGACCGACCAGTGCAGGTGTGCGCCGGTCACGCGGCCGGTGGCGCCGACGGCGCCGAGCACGGTGCCTGGCTGCGATCTCGTCGCCCGGCTTCACGGCGATGGCGCTCAGGTGGCAGTACATCGAGAGCAGGCCGCGGCCGTGGTCGAGCCAGACGGTCTTGCCGTTGAAGAAATAATCGCCGGTGTCGATCACGCGGCCGGACGCCGCGGCAACGACGGGCGTGCCCACGGGCGCCGCGATGTCCATTCCGCTGTGCGGACTGCGCGGCTGGCCGTTGAACACGCGCCGCAGGCCGAAGGAACTGGAGCGGGTCCCGGGGGTGGGCTGGCGCAGTCGCAACGTGGCAGGCGGCGTGTCGCTCATCGTCGCGGCCACTTCGGCGAGATGGACGCGCTCGCGTTCGTAGCGCGCGATGTCCTGCTGCGACAGATCGACTTTGCCCGGCGCGACCTTGAGGCGCTGCTCCGGATAGTTCATCGCATCGATCACGAACGCCTGGCGCGTGTCGGCGGCGCCGGCGCGCCGAACGACCACTTCGCGCGTGCCGGGCTTGGCGGTCAGCGCGATCCCGACCACGGCGGTCCAGCGAGCCGGATCGCCGACGACGAGCACCGGCACCGCATCGAGACTGACGCGCGGCGGCTCGCTCGACGCGCCGACGTCGACGAGGGCGACACCGCCGGGCACGCTGCGATGCTGCGGGAGGTCGACGGCCGCGGCGCACAGCGCGACGAGACTGCCGGCAGCGGCCAGTGCGATGCGTTCGAGCGCGTGGCGAAGCACGCCGCGCCGGTGGGTTTCTGCCACGATGCTTCTCCAGGATCGCGCGCACCCGCGCCGCTCGCTACCGTTCGCCATCCTGCGCTCGCGGCGCGTAGCCGGTGCTGCGCTGGTCGAAGGATACCGCCTTGACCAGGGCGAAGAGCTGCTGGCCATCGCGAATGCGAAGTTCGCCCAGCGATCGCTGCGTGATCCGCGCGACCAGCGTCGCCTCGCCGAGCGCGAGCTTCACGTCGACGACCGGGCCGGTCTCCGCGCGGATGGCCGTGACGCGCGCCGGGATGATGTTGAGGATGCTCACGCCGGTGGGCCGCTGCAGCGCGAGCGACACGTCGCGCGCGCGGATCCGCGCGCGCACCCGGTCTCCGATCGCGCCGTCGAACCGCGGCACCAGCAGTTCGCCGCCGGCAAACGCGAGCGTCGTGAGCTGGTGCGTCGCATCGTGTGCCTTGACCGTCGTCTCGATCAGCGAGCCGGCTTCGTAGCGGCCCGTGTACGGCTTGAGGTCGAGGCGTCCCATCACGTCCTCGACCGGGCCGGCCGCGAGGCACTCGCCGTTGGAGATGACGATCACCGCGTCGGCGAGCCGCGTGATCTCCGGGACGGAATGGCTCACGTACAGGATCGGAATCGCGAACTCGTCGCGCAGGCGCTCGATGTAGTCGAGGATCTCGATCCGGCGCGGCACGTCGAGTGCGGCGAGCGGCTCGTCGAGCAGCAGCAGTCGCGGCTGCGCGAGCAGCGCACGGCCGATGGCCACGCGTTGCCGCTCGCCGCCGGACAGCGAATCGGGCTTGCGGCGGAGCAGGGCGGAGATTCCGAGCAGCTCGACCACGCGCGCGGTGTCGATGAAGCGCTCGGATTCCTTCCGCAGGCGCTGGCCGTAGAGCAGGTTCGCCTCGACCGTGAGGTGCGGGAACAGCAGCGCATCCTGGAAGACGTAGCCGATGCGCCGCTGGTGGGCGGGAATGTCGATGCCCTGGGCGGAATCGAAGAGCGTGACGTCGCCGACGCGGATGTGGCCGCGCGCGGGCGTCGTGACGCCGGCGATCGCGTTGATGAGGCTGCTCTTGCCGGCGCCCGAGCGTCCGAAGACGCCGATCACGGCCTGCGCGACCGCGAAGCGCACGCGCAGGTCGAACGCGCCCAGCCGCTGCTCGATGTCAACGTCGATCATGCGCGGTCCTTGGGCTGGGCCCGCCCGGCCAGCCACTGCGACACGCCGAGCGCCACCACGGAGATCGCGACGGAGATGAGCGAGAGCCGCAGCGCCTGCGCATCGCCGCCGGGAACCTGCGTGAACGTGTAGATCGCGAGCGGCAGCGTCTCGCGTTTCGCCCGGGATGTTGGACACGAACGTGATCGTCGCGCCGAACTCGCCCAGGCCGCGCGCGAACGACAGCAGCGACGCCGGTGATGATCCCCGGCAGCGCGAGCGGCAGCGTGATCGACGCGAACACCCACGCGCGCGTACCGCCCAGCGTGCGCGCGGCGGTCTCGACGCGCTGGTCGATCGCCTCGATCGACAGGCGGATCGCGCGGACCATCAGCGGAAAACCCATGATGGCCGAGGCCAGCGCCGCACCGGTCCAGCGGAACGCGAACACGATGCCGAACCAGTCGTGCGAGCACGCTGCCGATCGGCCCGTTCTTGCCGAGCAGCACCAGCAGCGCGAAGCCGACGACCACCGGCGGCAGCACCAGCGGCAGGTGCACGAACGCGTCGAGGAGCGTCCGGCCCGGGAAGCGCCCGCGCGCCAGCGCATAGGCGACGAGCATCGCGAACGGCAGGCTGAACACGACGCTGACGACCGCGACGCGCAGGCTCAAGCTGACGATGCCGAACTCTTCGGCGCTCAGACCCATCGTATCAGCGGACCACGGCGAAGCCGTGCGCTTCCCAGATCGCGGCCGCGGGTGCCGACCGGAGGTAGTCGAGCAGCGGCCTTGCGGCCGGCGATCGATCGCCCGCGACGATCGCCGCCGGATAGACGATCGGCGGATGCGAGTCGGCGGGAAACGTGTCGACGATGCGTACGCCCGTGTCGGCGATGGCGTCGGTCCGGTAGACGATGCCGAACGGCGCCTCGCCGCGCGACACCAGCGCGAGCGCGGCGCGCACGTTCTCGGTCCGGGCGACCTGGCGTTCCACGCTGCCCCAGACGCCCTGCGCCTCCAGCGCGCGCTTGGCGTACCTGCCCGCGGGGACGCTGTCCGGGTTGGCCAGCGCGAGTTTATCGCCGCGCAGCGCGGCGGCGAGCGCGAAGCCCGGCGCGATCTTCAGGCCCGTCGTGCTCGTTGCCGGCGCGATCAGCACCAGCGCGTTGCGCACGAGGTTCACGCGCGTGTCCGGGCGCGAGCAGGCGCCGCTGGTCGAGGTAGTCCATCCAGTCGAGATCGGCCGACACGAACAGGTCGGCCGGCGCGCCGGCTTCGATCTGCCGCGCGAGCGCGTTGCTGCCGGCATAGGCGACGACGACCTTGTTGCCGGTCCGCGTTTCGAATGCCCGGGCCTGCGCGTCCAGCGACTCCTTGAGGCTCGCCGCGGCGAAGACGGTGACGTTCGCCGCAGCGACGATGGGCGCCGACGCGAGCAGCAGCAGTGCGAACGCGAGATGTCGGACCGTGACGCGCATTGGGACATTCCCTGCGTGGGCGGGATCGTAATATACCGAAGAATATTACGGTGGACAATTTGGATGCCGTGGCGCGAGGGACGTGGCGCACCGCGATGACGACGGCCACGCGGCCGATCCGGGGTCGGCTTACCGCGCCGTCGACGTCTGGCGTGCCGCTCGTCGGCGGTGCCATCCCCAGACGCCTGCGAGGCTCGCGCCCACGATATCCGCAAGCCAGTCGAGGGGATCGGCCATCCGACCCGGCACGGATCGCTGATGCAGTTCGTCCGCGCCGCCGATCGCGATGGCGACGAGCATCGCGGGCAGCACGCTGCGCCGCGCGAGCCCGCGATCGAGGGCGGCCGTGATCGCGCCGAAGTAGCTCGCGTGGACGAGCTTGTCGAGGTACGGGCCGGGGAACGGCGATTCCTTGCCGATCTCCTCCGATGTGACGAACAGCGGGACGGTCAGCGCGAGTGCCAGCACGAGCCAGAGGGTGCGGACGAGCGGCGTTGGACGGAGCAGGGCGGTGGACATCGAAGGCGAGTTTCCGTGAGGAGGGCCGCGGCGTCGATCCTGCGGCGTTCGATTGTGCACCGTGCCGCCGCGCCCGCGCGATGCGACCCTCAGACCGGCGCCACCAGCCACGACTGCGCGTAGTCCGCGCCTTCGATGCGCTCGAAGCCCGCGAGCGTGAAAGCCTGCGGGCTCATCGCGATCAGCACCGGATCGTAGAGCGCCGGCAGTGCATCGGGGCCGGCCGAGCGCCCGAGGTTCACGAGCCGCGCGAGTTTCAGGTGCCGCAGCAGGTCCTCGTCGTACAGTTGCTCGACGCGCAGGTCCCCGACGACGGCGGTACGCTGCTGCCACTCTCGTTTCGGAAGGGGCCGGCCGCGATGGCGCAACCGGTGCACGGCGAACCGCATCGCGTCGCGTCGATACCGTATGGATATACGGTACTGTACGCCTGCGGCGTTCTTGCGGCAACTCCACGAGCGCGCCTGCGGTGGGTTGATCCGGGCGCCAGGCGCGCCGTGGCGCCGATTGCAGTCGGCGTCCGTGGCAGGCCATCGGCGCAGCCCCGCACCCCGGCCTGCTCCCCGCACGCGGGGCGAGGGGCGTCGTGGGTGCGCGGGGCGAGCGCGGCGTGAGGCCGGTGGTCGAGGCAATGCCGCTACTTCGCGAGTACCTCGGCGCCGGCCTTCGCGATCTGCGCATCCTGCGCGGACGTCACGCCGCTCACGCCCACCGCCCCGATGATCTTGCCGCCCACGACGAGCGGCAGGCCGCCGTCGATCGGCGTCGCGCCGGGAAGCCCCAGCACGGCGACGCGTCCGGCGGCGATGTTGTCCTCGAATTCCTTCGACGGCCGGCGGAACATCGCCGCGGTCTTCGCCTTCTCGACGGCGATCGTGGCGCTCGACGTCTGCGTGTCGTCCATCATCTCGTAGTAGACGAGGAAGCCGTGGTTGTCGACGATCGCGATCGCGACGTTCCAGTTGTTCTTCTTCGCCTCCGCGGCGGAGGCCACGGCGACCTTCCTTGCGGTCTCGAGGTTCACCGCCTGGCCGTACGGCAGGCGCTGCTGGGCCACGGCGCCCCCGATGGACATGCCGAGGATCAGCGCTCCCGCGATGGCGACGACCGGTCTGCGAAACATCATGTTGCCTCCTGTGGTTGGATGCTGCTTGGGTAGCCGCACGGCGGCGGGCGACGCGATTCGTGATGCGAATCGTCGGACGTTCAGAAAAATCCGCCGCTTTCGCGCACTTCGCGCGCGTCGCGGCCCGTCAATCGTTCGACGAAGTCGCGTGCCTGCTCCGGGTGTGCGGTGCGGGTGGCGACGGCGGCCGCGTAGACGGTCGCCAGCGCGAACTCCGACGGCAATTCAGCCACCAGGTCCACCCCGGGCGTGTAGAGGATCTCGGTGACCTGCGTGCACCCGACGCCGCCGGGCGCCGGATCGTCGCCGAGCGCGCGCATCGCGACGGCGCCGGAGGGATACGCGCGAATCCGCGGCGCTGCGGCGGGCCACAGTTCCAGCCTGCGCAGCACGTCCGCGAAGTGAATGCCCGCGGTCGCGCGCTCGGTATCCGGACAATACAGCGCACGCGCCTGCGCGAGGCACGCGCGCAGCGTGGCCGGCGTGTCGACGCGCGGATGCGCATCGCCGGTACGCACGGCGATGGCGGTCGCGACCCGGCCGAGCGGTGCGATGGTCGCCGGGTCGACGGCACCCGTGGCGGCGAGTTCGTCGAGCTGCGCGGCGGTGAGGATCAGCACGTCGCACGCGTCGCCGGCGACGAACCGCTCGCGAATCGCGCCGACGGCGCCAAAGATACCCGCGAGTTCGCCGTGTCCATCGGCGCGCCAGTCGCCGCGCAATGCTTCGACGATGCCCTTGGCGGCGCCGGCGCTCAGCACGGCGAGCGCCGGCACGCCCGGCGCGGCGGTAACGGAGGACACGAGAGTGCGCGCGGTCAGCGATCGGCCTTCGCGCCGGAGACCTTGATCACCTTCTCCCACTTGGCGATGTCGGTCGCCCACGTAGCGCGAGAATTCCTCCGGCGTCATCGTCATGCCGACCGCCCCCTGCTTCGCCCACTCCGCGCGCACCTCCGGTTTCGCGACGAGCTTCGCGAGCTCGGCGTTCAACCGGTTGACGACGGCGGGCGGCGTGCCCTTCGGCGCCATGAGGCCCAGCCAGATCACCGCCTCGTAGCCGGGCACGCCGGCTTCGGCGACCGTCGGCACGTTCGGCATCACGGACGAGCGCGAGGTGCCGCTCGTCGCGAGCGCCTTCACCTTGCCGGCCTTGGCCTGCTCGCTCATCGTGGTCACGGCATCGAACATCATCTCCACCTGTCCGCCGAGCACGTCGGTGCGCGCGGCCGAGCTTTCCTTGTACGGCACGTGCACGATGTCGACTCCGGCCATCGTCTTGAAGAGCTCGCCGGCCATGTGGTACGGCGTGCCGGGACCGGACGACGCATAGTTGAGCTTGCCCGGCTGCGCCTTCGCCAGCGCGATGAATTCCTGCAGCGTATTGGCGGCCACGCCCGGATTCACGACCAGCACGAGGTCCGAATAGTTGATCGGCGCGATCGCGACGAAGTCGCGCTGCAGCGCGTAGGGCTTGTTCGCGATCAGCGACTCGTTCACCGTATGCGTGTTCGACATCAGCAGCAGCGTGTAGCCGTCGGGGGCCGCCTTCGCGACCGCGTCGGTGCCGATCACCGCGCCGGCGCCCGGCCTGTTCTCGATGATGAACGGCTGTCCCATCGACTCGCCGAGCTTCGCGCCGATGAATCGCGCGTAGACGTCGGCAGGCCCGCCTGCCGCGAACGGCACGACGATCCTGACGGGCCGGGTCGGATAATCCTGCGCCGGCGCCGTCGTGGCGGCGAAAACGGCCGCGGCCGCGACCAGCGCGAGCGGGAGTCTGCATGTCATCGAGTATTCCTCCAAGGGCGGTCGGACGCCGCCATGATCCGGGTCAATCTACCGGAAAGGCGGGGGCGGCGCCATGGACAGGGCGGCGCCGGCAGGCGGTAAGCTTGCGTCTGCTCGTTCCCTTGCGCCACACCATGACCCGTCCCACCTGCGCGCCGCGCCTTCCGGCCGCCGTCGCGATCCTCCTGTCGTTCGTGCTTGGCGTCGTTGCGTTCCCGCAGGTCGCGCACGCGCAAACCGCGATCCCGATCGTGCAGGCGCGGCCGGATACCGGTTCGCGCATCCGGCGCCAGAACTTCAACCTGTACATCGACGCGGAAGCACCCTATGCGCAACTCACCGCACAGCAGCGTGCGCAGTACCGCGCGCTGTTCGCGGGCTTGGCCGACGCCGACGAACCCCCGTACCCGGAGATGGGCCTGCGCCCCGTCGCGGACGCGCTGCTCTTCGCGCTCGCCGACGGCACCATCGGCGAAGGACGCCTGTTCCTGACCGTCAAGGTCGATGCGCGAGGCGAGCCCACGGCGGTCGACGTGTTCGAGACGCCGAACTCGCGCACGTCGAAGGAGGCGGCGACGGTGCTGATGAAGACGCGCTTCAAGCCGGGCGTGTGCGCGGGCAAGCCGTGCAGTTCCGAGTTTCCCTTCATTGTCCGCTTCGGTACCGAGTGACGCTGCGGTATCGTGTCGGCCTTTCCGGCCGCCGGTACCCACACGATGCAACGCCGAACCTTTCTCAAGTTGAGCGCCGCCGGCCGCCGCGACGATGGCGCCCCCCGCGGCACGCGGCGATGGCGGCGGATGCGCCGTCGCTCCCGGTCGCGGCGCCGTTCGAGCTCGCGACGACGAGCGTCGCGCAGATGCAATCGGCGATGGCCGCCGGCGCACGGTCGGCCGAGTCGCTCGCGCAGGTCTACCTCGCGCGCATCGACGCGATCGACCGCCAGGGGCCCGCGCTCAACGCGATCATCGAATTGAACCCCGACGCGCTCGCCGATGCGGCCGCGCTCGATCGCGAACGGCGCGCGAAGGGCACGCGCGGCCCGCTGCACGGCATTCCGATCGTGCTGAAGGACAACATCGACACGGCGGACCGCATGCACACGAGCGCGGGCTCGCTCGCGCTGGCGGACGCGATCGCGGCGCGCGACGCGTACGTCGTGGAGCGGCTGCGCGCGGCGGGCTGCGTGCTGCTCGGCAAGACCAACCTGTCGGAGTGGGCGAACTTCCGCAGCTCGCGTTCGACGTCCGGGTGGAGCGGGCGGGGCGGGCAGACGCGCAATCCCTATGCGCTCGACCGCAACACCAGCGGCTCGAGTTCGGGCTCCGCGGCCGCGATGGCGGCGGACCTGGCGGCGATCGCCGTAGGCACGGAAACCGACGGTTCGATCGTGAGCCCCGCGTCGATCTGCGGACTCGTCGGCATCAAGCCGACGGTGGGGCTCGTCAGCCGGTCGGGCATCGTGCCGATCGCGCACAGCCAGGACTCCGCGGGTCCGATGGCGCGCTCGGTGTCGGATGCGGCGCTGCTGCTGGGTGCGATGACCGGGGTCGACCCGCGCGATGCCGCCACGGCCGCGAGCCGCGGCAAGGTGCCGCCCGACTACTCGCGCTACCTCGATCGGGCGGGATTGAAGGGCGCACGCATCGGGGTGGCGCGCCAGTTCTTCGGCACCAATGACCATGTCGATCGCGTCGTCGAGGAGGCGATCGCCGCGATGCGGGATGCCGGCGCCGTCGTCGTCGATCCGGTGACGATCAGGCACCAGGACCAATTGGGCGAGTCCGAACTCGACGTGCTGCTGTACGAGTTCAAGGCCGACCTCAACGACTACCTGCGCACGGCCGGGCCGGGTGCGGCGGTGCGCTCCATGGCCGAACTGATCGAGTTCAACCAGCGCAATGCGGCGCGCGAGATGCCCTGGTTCGGGCAGGAGCGCCTCGAGGCCGCGCAGAAGAAGGGCCCGCTCACCGATGCCGCGTACAGGCGGGCCGTTGCGCGCAACCGCCGCCTTTCGCGCACCGAGGGCATCGACGCGACGCTCGCGCGGCATCGCCTCGACGCGCTGGTCGCGCCGACCGGATCGCCGGCGTGGTTCACCGACTACGCGAACGGCGACCATGCGCCGGGCGGCTGTTCGCAACCCGCGGCGGTGGCCGGGTATCCGCATATCACGGTGCCGGCCGGGTTCGCGTTCGGGTTGCCGGTCGGCGTTTCGTTCTTCGCGTCCGCCTACAGCGAGCCGACGCTGATCCGGCTGGCGTTCGCGTACGAGCAGGCGACGAACGCGCGCCGGGCGCCGCAATACCTGCCGACGGCGCCCGCCGCGCAGTAGGCGCGCCATCGCGCGCCGGGCCCCGGCGACCGGTTCAGCAGGCCCCGGCCGCCGCCGGTCCGGAACGTCACGCGCACCCCAGGTCCGGAACGGCAAGGCCGTGTCGCGCCCGCTCTGCCGCGTCCCAAGGGGGTGCCCGACCCGGTGCCGAACGGTTTTGAGCGGGCGCCCCGGCCGGGTTGGAGGGACGGCGCGGCGGCGGTCACGCCGCCGTCCGCCCGCGGTCCGCGGGGAGGCCGCGGGACGGAAATCGCACCTTTTTCACGAGATTGGACGGGCACCCCATTGATCAGGATCGTTGTTCCTTTGTACAAGAGTTTGCGCCGTTTCAAACCCCGCGCTAGAGTACGCCTGAATGTGTCCTACAAACTGATTGGCGGCCTTGGTCCCGCAAGGTCGTCGTTTTGCTCTGCAACCGAAGAAAAGGCGCCACACCATGAACGACTTCGTCTCGCCTGCCCTCCTGACCAAACGCGACCCCGAACTCCTCGAACGCGCCGACGGAACCGCGGAATTTCACGTTTCCCCGGAGCTCAATTGCCGCTACGACCCTGAATCGGCCGTTTTGTGGACGACAATGAGTTCACGCGGTATTCCGTGCTTCACGCCATCCCTGCTGCGTGACATGGAACACGGTTCGGCGCTGATCGAAGGCCACTTCCATGGCCATGCCGACACCCGCCCGCTGCGGTACATCATGGTTCGCTCCGCCGTCCGGGGCGTCTACAGCCTGGGCGGCGACCTGGGCTACTTCCAGCGCCTCATCGCGAACCAGGATCGCACGCGGCTCATCGAGTACGCGCGGACCGCGGTCAACGTCTCCTACCGGAACTACACGGCGCACAACCTCAAGGGCGTGACGACGGTGGCGCTGCTCGAGGGCGATGCGCTGGGCGGCGGCTTCGAGTCGGCGTTGTCCTGCGACCACGTGATCGCCGAGCGGCACGTCAAGTGCGGCTTCCCGGAGGTGCTCTTCGACATGTTCCCGGGCATGGGTGCGTTGAGCTTCCTCGCGCGTCGCGTCAATCGGCAGGTCGTGAACGAACTCACCCGTTCGGGCCGGCAGTTCACCGCGCAGGAACTCCTCGAGATGGGCGTGATCGACCAGGTCGTCGAGACGGGCCAGGGGAAGGAAGCGCTCGACCGGCTGCTGCGCGTTCGCGACCACCAGCAGGGCGCCCATGCGGCGATGAACGCCGCCGACCGCATGCTGCGGCCGATCACGATCAACGAGATGAACGACGTGGTCCGGCTGTGGGTGGATTGCGCGATGCAGCTTTCGCCGCGCGGACTGGCCTGGATGCGCCGTCTCCACCAGCAGCAGCTGACCGCCTTCGGCGGCGAACTTTCCGTGGTGCCGAGCCTCGAGCGCGTGGCCGCCTGACGACGCGTATCCCGAAACGGGCTACGCTCGCGGGATCGGGAGTGCGCGAGGGGAAGGGCGGGAATGCGTAGGCGTGTGGTGGTGACGGGCATCGGGATGGTGTGCCCGCTGGGCAACGAAGTGGATGTAGTGTGGCGTGCCGTCTGCGGCGGGGTTTCCGCCGTGAGGGCGCACGTGTTCACGAATGCGATGACGGGGACCTCGCTCGCGCTGCCCGCCGCAAGTGTGCCGGACGCGGCGTTGACGCCGCTCGCCAAGGCCACCGAAGCGCTCACGGACAAGTTCACGCGGTTGGGGATCATGGCGGCAGGCGCCGCGATCCGCGCCGCGCACCTCGACCTCGCCGCGGAGGATCGAACCCGCATCGGCGCCAGCACCGGGACGTGCATGGGCGGGATCACCGAAACCGAAGCGGGATTCGACAGCATCTACGTGCGAAAGCGTCCGAAGGTTCATCCGTTCACGGTGGTGCGCACGATGTACAACGGGCCGTCGGCGTTCATCTGCATCGAGCATGGTCTGGCGGGACCGTCGCTCACGTTCAGCACCACCTGCTCGTCGTCGTCGGTGGCGATCGGCGAGGCGGCGCGCCAGATCCGCCACGGCTACGCCGACGTGATGATCGCCGGCGGCACCGAGACGCTCCTCACGTACAGCGCGGTCAATTGCTGGTACAGCGCGCAGTTGCTCGCGCCGCTGCACGAGGCGCCCGAACGCAGCTGCCGCCCGTTCGCCGCGACCCGCAACGGCACCGTGCTGGGCGAGGGTGCCGTGTACCTGGTGCTCGAAGCCGAGGAACGCGCGACGGCGCGCGGCGCGCCGATCCTCGCCGAGCTGGCCGGTTACGCCTGCACGTCCGATTCGCTGCACGTGACGCAGCCGAGCGTGGCGGGCCAGGCGCTGTCGATGCAGCGCGCGTTGGACGATGCCGGACTGGCACCCCGGGGCGTCGGGTACGTCAACGCGCATGGAACGGCGACGAAGCTCAACGACGCGGTCGAGACGCAGGCGATCAAGTCGGTGTTCGGCGAGCACGCCCGTTCGCTTGCGATCAGCTCGTCCAAGTCGATGGTCGGCCACATGGTCGGCGCGGCGGGTGCCTTCGGGGCGGCGATGTGCGTGCAGGCGCTGCGCACCGCGCAGGTGCCGCCGACCGCCAACCTCGACGCGCCGGACCCGGACTGCGACCTCGACTACGTGCCCGGTCGCGCTCGCGCGGCGCCGGGACTCGACGCCGCCCTCTGCAACGCGTTCGGCTTCGGCGGAACCGCCGCGACGCTCGTGCTGCGCGCCGTGCATTGAGCGGCCCGGCCCACATGGACCCGCAGGCGATCTCGTGGTCGGCCAAGCGCAAGGATGTCCGGGCGCTGCTGCAGCCGTTCGCGCGCCGTTCCTACCGCAGCAGCCTGCCGCTGGTCGTGCTCGACCTCGCGCTGTTCGCGGCCGCATCCGGCGCCGTGGTGGCGTGGGCCTCGCCTGCGGCGAAGTTCGCGGCGGCCATTGTGCTCGCGGTCGCCATGTCGCGCCTCTTCGTGCTGGGGCACGATGCCTGCCACCAGGCGCTGACGCCGTCGCGCCGGCTCAACGCGATCCTCGGCCGCCTCGTCTTCCTGCCGACGCTGACGTGCTACAGCCTGTGGCAGGCGGGGCACAACATCGCGCACCATGGCTTCGCGGGACTGCGCGGCAAGGACATCCCGTGGGTCCCACTCGCGCCCGAGCGCTATCTCGCGCTGCCCCGCGCGCGGCGGGCGCTGTACCGCGCGTATCGGTCGTGGTGGGGCGCCGGACTCTATTACGGGATCGACATCTGGTGGAAGCAGCAGATCTTTCCGCGAGGCAAGGTGCGCGCCGTGTTCATGTGGGACAGCTGGCTCGTCACCGCGTTTCTCGCCGCGCAGGTGGCCGCCTATGTCGCCGCGGCGCGGGCGACGGACCAATCGGCGCTGCTGCTGCTCGCGTTCGGCGTGGTCCTGCCCTACGTCGTCTGGCTGTACCTGGCCGGGATCGTGTTCTACCTGCACCACACCGACGAGACCGCGCACTGGTACGACGACGAACCGGCGTGGCGCGCCGCGCAGCCCAATCTCGACGGCACGCATGGCGCGCACCTGCCGCTGCGTTTCGACCTCCTGCTGCACCACGCGGCCGAGCATACGGCGCATCATGTGAATCCGGGCATTCCGTGCTATCGGCTGGCGGCGGCGCAGCGGGCGCTGGAAGCGCGCTACCCGGCCGACGTGCCGCTGCGCCGGGTGACGTTGCGGCGCTATGTCGAGATCACGCGCAGGTGCCAGCTCTACGACTCGGCGCGGCATCAGTGGCTTACGTTCGCCGAGGTGGAAACCGCGCCGGCGGTCATCGGCGCATGACGGAGAAGGCAATGACGCGCGACGAGAAGATCCTGGGGATTGTCCGGCAGTTCGTGGAAGACCAGGGCGGGGACCCCGGCCAGGTGCACCCGCAGGCCGCGCTGCGCGACCTCGGCATCGACTCGCTCCATGCGGTAGACCTCGTCTTCCGGTTCGAGGAGGCGTTCGAGATCGACCTGCCGATGGAAGACTTCCGCGCGACGACGGTCGCCGAGGCGATCGCCTACCTCAAGAAACTGCTGCCGGCCTGAAACCGCGCGCCGGGCAGTGCGCCGCCCGCGCCGGTGCGGCGCGACCGTTCAGCGCGGGCGGTTCGTCGTGCGCGATTCGTGCAGCAGCGCGGTGACGGCCGACTTGGTCAGCGTGCAGGTCGTCGACAGTTCGGCGATCGCGGCGGCGGCGTCGGAGTCGAGCGCGTTCGACAGGTAGTTGCGCATGCTGCGGGCGCCCGCGAGCAGCGCGGCAGCGCCGATGCTGGCGCCGGTGCCGTCGATCTTGTGGAGCGCATCGCGTGCGCGCCGCGTATCGCCCTTGCCCACCGCATTGCGCAGTTCGACCAGCGCCGACTCGAGATCGTCGAACGCCGCATCCACGTACTGCTTCAGGAAATTGCGATCGTTGTTGGCGATCCGTCGCAGTGCCTCGATGCGTTCGGAGTCGACCAGGATGGGCGCGGGCGCCTCGGTGCGTTCCTTCGACGGCAGCGGCGGTGCGGCAAGGAACGCGGGCGGGAGGCTCGGCGCGGACGCGGCGGCAGGCGCGGCTGCGGGCGGCTCCCCCGCGACGACGCGCAGATCGACGGACCGATGCGCTTCGCGGCCGGCGACCACCCGTTCGATGGCCGCGAGCAGCGCCTCGGCGGCCACCGGCTTGGTGATGTAGTCGTTGGCGCCGGCTGCGAGACTCGATTCGCGCGCGGCGGCGGTGGCATCGGCGGACAGGATGATGATCGGCAGCCGCGCTCCGGCCCCGGTCTCGCCCGCGCGAAAGAGCTTGGTCGCGTCCGGACCGGACATCTCGGGCATGTTGAGGTCGAGCAGCGCGAGCTGGATGCGCCCGGCGGCCATCATGTCGTACGCTTCGTCGCCGCGCTCGACCATCGAAACCGTGTGTCCGGCGTCGCGGAGGATGCGCGCGAGCAGCATCTGGTTGCTGTGGTTGTCGTCGGCGAGCAGGATGCTGAGCTTGCGCGTCGCCACCTGCAGCGGGGCGTCGTCGTTGCTGGTCGGCAGCTCGATGCGATTGGTCAGCGCGCACATGTGCCGGCGCCAGTCGTCGAGGCGGAGGTTCGGCGGCAGCAGCCCGCTGGCGCCGCTCTTGAGCAGCGCGGCCGCCTGGTGTCCCGTGCAGTTGCGGGTGACGACGAGCCACGGGCAGAGGGTGCCGGCGCGGTCCTGCAGCACGGCATCCGTGTACGCGGCGGCTTCCTGCGCCGGCATCAGCAGCAGCGCGGCAAGATAGTGTTGCGGTGCGAACGTCGGCGGATCCTCGTAGCGGGGTTCCTGCGGCACGGGCTTGAACCCGCCCGCGGCCAGCATCGTCACGACGTCGTCGCGTTCCGGTCCCGGCTTGCCGATAACCAGCACCTCGTTGCGCAGCACTGGCTCGGGAATCGGCGTACCCAACGCCGGCTCGGCGAAGGGCAGGTCGACCCAGAACGTTGCGCCATGCCCGGGCGCGCTGTAGACGCCGATGCTGCCCCCCATGAGCTTCACGAGGTCGTGCGCGATCGACGTGCCCAATCCCGTTCCGCCGAATTTGCGCGTCTCGGACGAGTCCGCCTGCACGAAGCGCTCGAACAGCGACTCCTGCTGGTCGAGCGGAATGCCGATGCCGGTGTCGGACACTTCGAAGCGGACGCCGGCGGTCCCGCGCGATACGCGCAGCGTGACGCCACCCGACGGCGTGAACTTGAACGCGTTGTTGAGGAGGTTGCCGAGGATGTGCTGCAGGTGCGCCGGATCGCCGACCACGGTCGCCGGGACTTCCGTCTCGACCACCAGCGACCAGGCGAGCTGCTTCGACGTGGCCTGCGGCCGCACGAGCATCGACAGCTGCGACAGGAAGTAGCGCAGGTTGAACAGGCGCTGCTCCGCGCGCTCGGCGCCGGCCTCGAGCTTGCTCATCTGCAGCACGGCGTCCACCGAGGCCTTGAGCGTCGTGATCGCGTTGCCGAGCGAGCCGACCAGTTCGCGCTCGTCGGGTGCCAACCGCCGCCGGCGCAGCAGGTCGTAGACGGCGAACACGCCGGTCAACGGCGTGCGCAGCTCGTGACTTACGTTCGCGACGAAGCGGCTCTTCGCGTTGGAGAGCTCGAGCGCGGCGTCCTTCTGCGCGGTCAGCCGGCTCAGCAGCACCAGCACATACAGCGGGATCGTCGCGAGCACCAGGCCGAACCCGATGCCGATGCCCTGATGATCCTGCCAGAACGGCGCGAAGAGGACGAGCGCGCCGAAGCAGGCCAGCGACAGGCAATACGCGAACCGGAGGTGCCGCCAGCCGAAGCGCAACCCGTTGCCGACGGTGACCCACAGGTAGACGCCCACCAGCGGCACGCCGAACTCGCCGGCGCCCCATATGCCGATCGTCAGCGGAATGAGGTCCGCGCTGATCGCGAAGTACCGGATCCACTCGGGCCGCGACGGGTCGGTCCGGAACCGGTAAGTCATCCACAGGCCGGCAAGCAGCGGGCAACTTGCGGCGATCACCGTCGCGACCAACGTCGACTGCAGGTGGGGCGTGTTCGTGTCGCCCGTCACTGCCCAATAGATCGCGTACGCAAGGATCCCCGCCCCGAGGATGATGCGGATCTTCGCCTGCTCGGCGTCGACGTCGCGCGCCCGGGCTTCCGACACGCCCAGACGATTGCCGATCGTCGCCCGAAGGCGCTGCAGATGGACGCGGGCTTGGGCCAGCATCCCACCTCCCTCGAAGTAGTTGGGGTCACCGAGCAAGCGTGGTTCCCTCGTCCCGGAGGGCGGCGCCACGTGCCTGATCGGCAACCCGTGGTGTCGAATCAGCAGAAACCATGCCACTCCTTCCTGGTTGCCCTCGCCGCGCCCGGTGCCGGGCGCGGCGAGGGGGTGCCCGAACAGGGCTTGCGCGCATTCGGTACGAAAGCCGTTCGACGTCCGGCATGGGTCGCCGCGGCGAGGGCCGCACCCGGACGCCCGGGGCGTCAGCGGCGGCCCGGGCGGGGGGCGATGGTGCCCGTGAACGGAACCTCGGCACTGCGAACGGGGTGCTGCACGGATGCGGACTGCAGACAGCGGAAATACGCCTGCGCCGGTTCGATGAGCCGGCGCCAAAGGACCAGCGTGCGACCAACGCCGCCCACTGTAATGCGCCGCGCCGCATCTGTCATGCGCTGGTTGTAGTGGACGGGTGTCCGCGACCGGAAAAGGGCGTGGAAACGACACCTGGCCGGGCGACGATCGGTTGCCGGCCGCCGGCGGATCCTGGTGGTCGCGCTGCCGGGGTTCCGCCCGGGGGCTGACCAATTGCGGCAGCGCACGGCCCGCAGGCGTCGCTCCCCGGCATCGGGACTGCCGTCACCCGATGGCGGCGAGCGGCCTGCCGGCCGCCGCGCGTTCGGCGGGCGGCGGGTGTCCGGTGCGCGGTTGGGATGGGTCAGTGACCGGTTACCGGATGCCGGCCACGTTCAACCGCGAATCACTGCCTCGTCACGCAAGGGGTCGGGCCGCGACGTCCGGCGTGGCGCCGGTGGCGGGCGAGGCCGCGGCGGCCGTGGCCGCGCGACGGGTTGCCCCCATCCGGCACGCCAGCGCGAAAGCGTTGCGCATCGCGCCCTGGTTGGCGAGGCCCTGCCCGGCGATGTCGTAGGCGGTGCCGTGCGCGGGCGTGGCGATCGGTATCGGCAGGCCGCCCGGAACGGTGACGCCACGGTCGAAGCCCATGAGCTTCATCGCGATCTGGCCCTGGTCGTGGTACATCGTCAGCACCCCGTCGTAGCCGCGGCCATCCTTGCGGATCGCGCGCACGAAGGCGGTGTCCGCCGGAAACGGACCGTCGGCGGGAAATCCGCGCGCGCGCGCGATTTCGACGCCCGGACCGATCGTGTCGATCTCTTCCTGCCCGAACGCGCCGTTGTCGCCGTTGTGCGGATTGAGCCCGCAGACGGCCACGCGCGGCGTCGCGATGCCGGCGGCGACGAGGCCGCGCGTCAGCAGCGCGATGCCCTCGGCCACGCCTTCGCGCGTGATCAGCGCGCTCACGTCCTTCAGCGGCACGTGCGACGTCACGCGCGACGTCCACAGCGTATCGAGCACGTTGAACTCGACGCAGGGCCCCGTGAAGGCGAGGAGCTCGCAGAAGTAGTGGAGCTCGTCCGCGTGCGCCATGCCGCCCGCGCGCAGCGCCGCCTTGTTGAGCGGCGCGAAGCAGACCGCATCCGCGATGCCGCGGCGCGCAAGATCGACGGCGCATGCGAGACCGGCCAGCATGTACGCGCCGTTGCGCGCGGCGACTTCGCCCTGCGCGAAACCCGTCTCGTCGCGGCGGTCCCAGTCGATCAGGCGGGGTAGCGCCGGCGCGCGCGACCGCGGGGCCGCGCTCGTAATCGAACGTGACGCCCGCCGCGCGCATGCCCGCGGCGATCACTTCCTCGGCGCCCACCAGCAGCACGTGCGCATCGCGTGCGGTGGCCAGGTCCGCCAGCTGGCGCGCGACGAGTTCCGGTCCGATGCCGGCCGGGTCGCCGGTGAACAGCGCGATCGTCGGCTTCATCACGGCTCGAGCTTGACGTTGGCGTCCTTGATGAGCTTGCCGAAGCGGTCGTAGTCGGTCTTCACCATCGCGCCGAACTGTTCCTGCGTCAGCGTGCCGGGTTCGCCGCCCAGCCCGAGCAGGCGCTTCTGCACGTCCGGCTGCTGCAGCGCCTTCATCGTCTCGGCGTAGAGCTTGTTCACGACGTCCTTCGGCGTGCCGGCCGTCACGAAGAGGCCGTACCACGTCGTCATCTCCACGCCCGGCAGTCCCGCCTCGGCGAGCGTGGGCACGTCCGGCAGCTCCGGCGTGCGCTTCGGGCTCATGACGGCGAGCGCCTTCACCTTGCCGCCCTTGATGAACGCCATCGCGGACGACGTCGTGTCGAAGTCGAGCTGGATCTGGCCGCCGACCAGGTCGGCGAGCGCCTGCGACGAGCCCTTGTACGGCACGTGGACCGCCTTGGTGCCGGCCGCCAGGTTGAATGCTTCGCCCGCGAGATGCTGCGTGCTGCCCACGCCCGACGAGCCGTACGAGAACCCGTCCGGCTTCGCCTTCATCAGCACGATGAGGTCGCGCACGTTGTTGGCCGCGACGTTCGGGCCGACCACCAGCACGTTGGGCACGACGACGATCAGCGCGACCGGGATCAGGTCCTTGTTCGGATCGTAGGCGAGCTTGATGAGGTGCGGCGCGATCGCGGCGCCGGTGTTGGTCGCGACGAGCAGCGTGTGGCCGTCGCCCCCCGCCTTCGCCGTCAGGTCGGCCGCGATCGTGTTGGACGCGCCGGGCTTGTTCTCGACGACGAACGGCTGCCCCATGGCCGCCTGGTACTTGTCGGCCAGCATGCGCGCGATGATGTCGGTGCCGCCGCCGGCACCTGCGCCCACCATGATGCGGACGGGCTTGGTCGGATACGTCTGCGCGGCGGCCGCGGCGGCCATGGCCGCCAGCGCGCACGCGGCGGTGAAGCGGATGGTTCGGGTCAGCATGCTTCCTCCTTGCGGGTGATGTTCTTGTGAGATGAGACTTCTAGACGCCGCGATCGGGCGCCGGGACGACCGACGACACGCGCGGCCAGGTGTTTTCGAGATGCTCGCGCATGAGCCGCGCGAGCCGCTCGCCGTCGCGTTCGCGCAACGCGGCGATGAAGCCTTCGTGCTCTGCCATCGCGGCGGACCAGTTCTCCGGCGCCTGGTTGCCGATGTAGCGGATGCGGCGCATCCGCGCGCGCACGATCCCGTGCAGCATCGCGAGCGTCGCGTTGCCGGCGGCGCGGACGATCGCGTTGTGGATCTCCTGGTTCAGCCGGAAGTACTCGGGGCGCTCGCGCCGTTCGTAGTGGACGCGCATCCGCTCGTGCAGCGCGACGATCGCCGCGATCTGCCCGTCGTCGGCGCGGACCGCGGCGCGTGCGGCGTCGGCCTCGAGCAGCGCGATCACCGCAAGCATGTCCTGCGCGTCCTTCGCCGTGAACACCTTCACCACGGCGCCGCGGCCGGGCAGCAGGTCGACGAGGCCCTCGGAGGCGAGGACCTTCAGCGCCTCGCGCAGCGGCGTCCGCGACACCGCGAGCTGGCGCGCGAGCTCGAGTTCGGGAATCGTCGCGCCTGCTTCGAGCGTGCCGTCCGTGATCAGGTCGCGCACCCGTTGCGTCACTTCCTCGTGCAGCGATCCGCGCACGATGGGCTGCACGGGTTCGGCGTCGATGCGGTCGAGGGTGCGGGCGGTGGCAGAGGGCATGGGGTGGGTGCCGGCCGGTCAGGACGGAACGGGCGCCATCGTAATTCATAATTACAAATTACGGAAGATGGGTTGCCTGGATCACCGGCGCGCTCCGGCGGACGCCCTGTCGGCGCACCGTCCGGGTCGCGCAGCGCCGGCCGTGGGGCTGCGTGCGTGCTAGAGTGAATCGGCCCCGCTGCCCCGCCTCGCGCCGTGAAGACACCTGCCCCGTCCCGCATCGACCGCACGATCACGCTTGCCGTGCTGGCGGTGCTGATCGTCGGCGTCTACCTCGTCCTGCAGCCGTTCCTCTCGGCGATCGTGTGGGCGGCGATCCTGGCGGCGACCACGTGGCCGGTGTTCAACATGCTGCAGGAACGGCTGGGGCGGCCCGGTATCGCGGCAACGCTGATGACGCTGCTGATACTGGCGGTCGTGGTGGCGCCGTTCGTGATCGTGGGGGCGACGCTGGCCGAGAACTTCGATCGCCTGTCGGCGTTCGTGCGCGCGCTGATCGCGGGCGGTCCGCCGGATCCGCCGCCATGGCTTGCGCGACTGCCGTTCGTTGGCGCAAGCGCGACCGCCTACTGGGCGCAGTTCGCGCACGACGGCGCGGGCCTGCTCGACGAAGTGAAGCTCTACGTCGAACCGATGCGCGAATATGCGTTCAAGGGCGGCGCCGTCGTCGGCGACGGCCTGCTGCAGTTGACGCTCTCGGTGTTCATCGCGTTCTTTTTCTTCCGCGACGGGCAGGCCATCCTGGCGCGCGTGCGCGGCGCGGTGAACCGCATCTCGCCCACGCGCGGCCTGCACATGCTGGAGGTCGCCGGCGCCACGACGCGCGCCGTGGTCTACGGCATCCTCGGGACGGCGCTCGCGCAGGGCGTGCTGATGGCGATCGGCCTCTACATCGTCGGGATCAAGGCGGCGCCGCTGCTGGGGCTCGTCACGTTCTTCCTGTCGCCCGTGCCCGTGGGGCCGCCGATGGTCTGGATCCCGGTCGGGCTGTGGCTCATCCTGGCGCAGGGCGAGACCGCGTGGGGCATCTTCCTGCTCGTATGGGGCGCGCTGGTCGTGTCCTCCGTCGACAACGTGCTGAAGCCGATGATCATCAGCCGCGGCAGCGACCTGCCTTTCATCCTCGTGATGCTCGGCGTATTCGGCGGCGTCATCGCATTCGGCTTCATCGGCGTGTTCCTGGGTCCGGTGCTGCTGGCGCTGGGATTCGCGCTGATCAAGGAGTGGGCGGCGCCCACCACGCCGGTCGACACCGCCTGAACCGACGCGCCGCGCCGCAAGCCAAGGGGCCGAAACAACGGGGGCCGGTCGCTGGCGCGACCGGCCCCCACTTCCCGAGGCCCGCGTTCGCGTGCGTGCGTCAGATCGGCGAGCAGAACACGACGCTGTCCACCCCGTAGCCCTCGGGGGCCCAGGCGCGGTTCGTCATCGCGCGCCGCGTCGACAGGTCCACCGTGTAGCGATGGTTCGCGTCGCGGCGGTTGTTGAAGAAGCGGTAGACCGGCAGCGTCTTCGCCGGGCACCGGCCGTCGGCATCGGGCACCTGGATGAAGAAGGCGTCCGCCCGCTCGAGATTCCACACACCCGGCCAGTTGACCAGCACGAACAGGCATTCCTGCTGGTTGGCCGAATACCAGTGCGAGTTGATCTGCACGTCGGCGTCCGCGTAGAAGCGGCAGACCGGCTGCGCGTTGGCGGGCGCGCTCTCGCGCGACAGGTACGCGTAGAAGTAGAGTCCCGTGCGCTGGAAGATCCCGCCCAGGAACGTCTCGATGAAATGCACTTCCGCGGGATCGGCGGTGATGAAGTAGTGGTCGAGGTCGGCGCGGTAGAACTCGACGACACGGTATGCGTTGGGCGGCGGCGGGCCGCCCGGCAGGATGCTGCCGATCGCGGCGCCCGCGTCGAGCATGCCGGTACCGCAGAGATTCGGCGCATCGTTGCAGTGCGAACCCGAGGGGAAGAGCCGCGTCGAGCCGGTGATCGTGTCGAGCACGCGGCCGCCGGTCAGCAGCGGGTCGCGGCCCAGCATCAGCGCGGCCGTTCCCGACACGAGCGGCGCCGAGAAGCTCGTGCCCGCGGCCGAGATGTACGAAGGATCGGCGGGAACCGTCTTGCCGTCGTTCCCCAGCGAGAGGATGAGGTCCGTCACCGGCCGGTCGCCGCCGGGCGCCGTAAGGTCGACGCGCGCGCCCCGGTTCGTGTAGCTCGTCGGTCCGCCTTCGACGTTGTGCGCGCCGACGGTGATCACGCCGCTGCAGTTGCCGGGTGCAAAGTCGGCGACGTCGAGCCCTTCGTTGCCGGCCGAGACCACGACCGCCGCGCCCTGCGCGAGCGCATCGTCGACGGCCTCCTGCAGCGACTGGTCGCAGGCGCCGAAGCCGCCCAGGCTCAGGTTGATCACCTTCGCGGGATTCTTGTTGAGCGGCACGCCCTTGATCGGCACGCCCGACGCCCACAGCATTCCCTCGAGCACATCCTCGAACGTGCCGCCGCACGCGCCGAGCACGCGCACCGGCAGGATGCGCACGCCGCCGGCCACGCCGGCGATGCCGATGCCGTTGTCCGTGTTCGCCGCGATGAGCCCCGCCACGAACAGGCCGTGGAAGAAACTGTCGTACGTCGCGCCGCATTCGCCGTCGCTCCAGTCGCCCTCGTCGCGCGGATCCGGATCGCGGGGGTTGCCGTCGCGCGCGCGGCCCGGATCGGAAATGAAGTCGTAGCCGGGCAGCACGCGTCCGACGAGGTCGGGATGCGGCAGGATGCCGGTGTCGACGACGGCCACCGTGACGTTCGCCGCCGAGGGCTGCAGCGACCACGCGGTCTCGATGCCGATGCCCGAGACCTCGTCGCGCAACGACCATTGCAGGCGGTAATACGGGTCGTTCGGCGCCGCGTGCGGGTACGCGCGCCGCACCGGATCCGCGTACTGGATCGCCGGGTCCTCCTGCACGATCTGCGCGAGCTTCGCCAGCAACTCCGCGCCCTGCGCGAGCGGCACGGACAGCACCCACACATTGGCGATCTGCCGTTCGACGGAGACGGGCATGCCGACCGCTTGCGACAGCCGCGCGGTGATCGTCGGCCAGTCGGCCGGGACGTGGTCCTTGAGGCGCACGAGCAGCCGGCGGCCGGGCACGTCCGGATACGGGTTCGCCGCGCTCTTGCGGCGCACCCCGGACGCGATCGGTTCGGCCCACAGCACGCTGCGGTCCACGCGCAACGCCTTGACCATGGCCTTCGCGTCCGACTCCTGCACGGGCGCCGGGAGTGCCAGGTCAAGCGCGCCCGTGCGCGTGGTGCCGGTCAGCGTCAGCGAGGTGCCGGCCAGCGCCTCCAGCGTCGCCTTGGCATCGGCGGGCAACTCGCCCGGCGCGGCGGTGTAGGGGTGCAGCATCACGCGCAGCGCGGACACGTCGCCCGCCATGGCGGTTGCGGCTGCCGTCAGGCTGGCGACGATCGCGCAGGCCATCCATGCCCAGCGGGTGTGCAGCGTTCGCATGTTCGGTTCCCTCGTTGTTGGGGTCGTGCCCGGCATGGCACAGGCGCGAGCAATTCGCGCGCCAAGCGGACGGTCGCCCTGCCGCGAGCATAGCGTGAGGCCGCCATGCGGCGCCAGACTCCCGTCGCGCGGGCGCCGCCCCGCCGGCAAACCGGCGGAGTCCGGCGAGAGGACGTCTGCAAGAGGCGTCCGTCGGCTTCGTGGATGACGGGAAGCCGGCGTTGCGCCTGTTGCGAACGTTCCCTAAGGAAGGTCTGCGAGAGTTCCGCCGTCGACGACTCGCACGCAGCCCGCCGCACGACACTCGTCTTTTCGTAGATTTACTGGCGGCCGACGCCGGGCCGCCCCAAGGCGGCCGCCTGATTTAGCAGTTGTCGTGCCGGCCGCAAAAGGCGCAACGCCGGCCTCACGTCATCCACGGACCCCACGGACGCCTTTTGCGGACGTTTCCTAAGTCGCCGCCCGCGCGGCGGCGGCGGCCGCGCGGTCGCGTTCCATGTCCGCGCGATAGGGCGCCAGCGTCGTGACCATCTGCGCGAATATCTTCGGGTTGCCGGCGATCACCTGGCCGCCGAACAGGTAGTCGGCATCGCCCGAGAGGTCGCCGATGAGGCCGCCCGACTCCAGCACGAGGAGGCTGCCCGCCGCGACGTCCCAGGGATTCAAGCCCACTTCCCAGAAGCCGTCGTAGAAGCCCGCGGCGACGTACGCCAGGTCGAGCGCGGCGGCGCCGGGGCGGCGCAGTCCGGCCGTCTGCGTGATCATCGCCTTCATCATCGCGAGGTACGTGTCGAGATAGGAGCCGTCGCGGAACGGGAAGCCGGTGCCGATCAGGCAGTCGCGCAGGTGTGCCCGCTTCGACACGCGCATCCGGCGGTCGTTGAGGAACGCGCCCCGGCCGCGCGTGGCGGTGAAGAGGTCGTTGCGGACCGGGTCGTAGATGACGCCCTGCTGCACGACGTTCCTGTGCGCGAGCGCGATCGACACGCAGTATTGCGGAAATCCGTGCAGGAAGTTGGTGGTGCCGTCGAGCGGATCGATGATCCACACGTACTCGGAGTCCGGGTTCTGCCCTTTGTTCGTGCCTTCCTCGGCCAGGATCGCGTGATCCGGATAGGTCGTCAGCAGCGTCTCCACGATCGCGGCTTCCGCGGCGTGGTCGATCTCGCTGACGAAATCCTTCGGACCCTTGGCCGTGACCGTGAGGAGGTCGATGTCGCGGGCGCCGCGATTGATGATGTTGCCGGCGCGGCGTGCGGCCTTGACGGCCGTCGAGAGCATTGGATGCATGGGCGTTTGGGCAGACGCACGACCGGGGCTTTAGCCGGTCGCGCTACCTGGATTGGGCACGAAGGTGTCAAAAGAGCGGTTCCGGGCTATTTTACCCGCTTCTTCGCTCACTCCGGGTCGCCTCTCCCCTTGGATTCCACCGTTTCCGCCACGGCCATGCTCGCCCGCATCCGCATCGTGCTCGTGCGCACGAGCCTGCCCGCGAACATCGGCGCCGCCGCCCGCGCGATGTTCACGATGGGCATCGCGCAGCTGGTGCTCGTTGCCCCGCGACGCTTCCCCGATCCGGAAGCGACCGCGCTGGCGACGGGCGCCGCATCGGTGCTCGAAGGCGCGCGCGTGGTCGGCACGCTCGACGAGGCGCTCGCCGGCTGCGCGCTCGCGGTCGGGCTGTCGGCGCGCCCGCGTGCATTCGCGGGACGCGTGCTTGCGGTCCGCGAGGCGGCGCAGGACGCGATCGCGCGCGCACGCGAAGGCGACGTCGCATTCGTGTTCGGCACCGAGATGTCGGGACTGTCCAACGAGGAGCTCGCGCAATGCGCGGTCGCCGCGACCATACCGGCCAATCCGGACTACGCGTCGCTCAACGTGGCCTCCGCCGTGCAGGTCGCCGCCTACGAGCTGCGCGTGGCCGCCGGCCTGGGCGAGGTGTGGACCGCGCCGCGCTTCGCGGCGGCGACGCACGACGAGGTCGCTGCGCTGTACGCGCATGCGGAGCAGACGCTCGCCGCGATGCGCTTCCTCGACCCCGCGCATCCGAAGCGCCTGCTGCCGCGGCTGCGCCGCCTCTTCGGGCGCGCGCGGCTCGAGCGCGAGGAGGTGAACATCCTGCGCGGCGTCCTCGCGCGCATCGACCAGTTCGTCGCGAAGGCCAGCGACCGCTGAGGCGGCGGATCGCCGTCAGCCGCGGCGCGCCTTCACCCGCGCCGCGAGCCATGCCACCACGCCCGCCGCCATCACCAGCGCCGATACGTGCAGCGCGTTGCGGCCGGCCGCGTAGTCGACGCTCGAGTAGAAGAGGTATCCGCACACGGCGATGAAGACAAGCGGGGTGGCCGGGTAGAGCGGCACGCGAAACGGCCGCGGCACATCGTGGTCGCGCACGCGCAGCACGATCAGCGCGGCGCCGACGAGCGCGAGGAATCCCCAGAACACCGGCGCAGTGAATTCCACCATCGCGGCGAAGCCGTCCTTCTGCACGGCGCCGAACGCGACGAGCGCGAGCGCCAGCGCGCCTTGCAGCAGGAAGGCGGCGATCGGCGCGCCGCGCCGCGCGTTCCAGCCCGAGAGGCCGGCCAATGCCTGCCAGTCGCCGCCCATCGCGTAGTTGGTCCGCGCGCCGACGAGCATCGTCGCATTGATCGACGTCAGCGTCGCGGCGGCGACGAACAGCGCAAGCAGGTCCCCCGCGCGCGCGCCGAACGCGCGGCCGACGAGGTCCGCGGGCGCCGCGGTGCTCGCCGCGAGTCCCGCGAGCCCCAGGCCGTGCAGCAGGGCGGCGTTGGTGGCGACGTACAGCGCGGCGATGAGCGCGAGGCTCGCGAGCAGCGTCCACAGGATCGCGCGCCGACCGCCCTGCAATTCCGCGGAGAGGTACGCCGCCTCGTTCCAGCCGCCGTACGTCAGCAGCACGAACACCAGCGCGAACCCGAACGCGCCGGTCGCCGGCGTCGATTCGAACCACGTCGTCGCGGGCGCCGCCGTCGCGGGGGAGACCGCGACGCCCGCCGCGATGACGAGCAGGAGCCCCGCGACTTCGACGACGGTGAGCCAGTTCTGCGTGCGCGCGGACGCACGCAGGCTGGCGACGTTGATCGCCGTCAGCGCCAGGACGACGAGCGCCGCCCACACCGCGGCCGAATGCGGACCCAGCGCGACCAGCCGGGTCGCGTAGTCGCCGCACACGAACGCGAGCAGCGCGATCGACCCGGTGTTGATCACCGTCGCGCGCGCCCATCCGTACAGGAAACTCGTGTCGCGTCCGAACGCGCGCGTGAGGAAGTGGTAGTCGCCGCCCGCGTGCGGGTACGTCGACGCGAGTTCCGCGTAGCACAGTGCGCCGACGAACGAGATCGCGCCGCCGGCGATCCACGCCGCGAGCATCCAGCCCGCGTCGCCGGTCGCCTGCGCGACGATCGGCGGTGCGCGGTAGATGCCCGCGCCGACGACGATGCCGACGATGATCGCCACCGCGTCGCGTCCGCGCAGCAACGCGCGCGGACCTGCGGCGCCGTCCGGGGACGGGGCGCTCAACGCCTTGTACCGGCGGCCCGCGCGGGCACCGTATACAGGTAGAGCGACGTGCTGCGGCGCCCCGTGTAGTCGCTCTTCTCCGGCACATCGAGCGACACCACGCGGTCGGCCGTCCAGCCGCGGAACGGATAGTCGTGCGACACGACGCGCGTGCCCGGCGCGAGTTCGGCCTGCAGCTTGTCCTGCAGGCGGTTCATCGCGATCGGCAGCAGGTAGACCGTGACGACGGTCGCTTCGCGCACGTCGGTGTCGAAGAGGTCGCGGACGTAGAAGCGGGCGCGCGTCGCGACACCTGCTTCCGCGGCCTTCCGGTTGGCATAGTCGACCAGCGTCGCGTCGATGTCGACGCCGAACCCGCGCTTCGCGCCGAACGTCGCGACCGCGGCAATGACGAGCCGGCCATCGCCCGACCCCAGGTCGACCACGACGTCCGCAGGACCGACACCCGCCAGCGCGAGCATCTCGTCCACCACCGCCATCGGCGTGGTCACGAACGGCGCGACGAGTTCCGCCGGCGGCTGCGCGCCGCGCGTGTCCATCTGCGCGAACGCGATGCCGGTGCCGGCGACAACGACGGCCAGCGTCACCGATGCCGCCGCGATGCGGCGTCCAACGAACGCGGTTATCCTACGCACGCTATGCCTACCTCCCGCCGCCCAGTGTACCGTCCGCATGCGTTTCGGTGACGGGCGCACCGACGCGGCCGCGGTGTCGCCCGCTGCGGGCGAACGGGTGCCGGTAGCGCGTTCTTCCGCGGATGCGTGCCGCAACTGCGGCGCGCACACGACCGGGCACTACTGCGCGAACTGCGGCCAGGAGACGCGTCTCGCGCTGCCGACGTTCGGCACGTTCATGCGCGAGGCGGCGGGACGCTATGTCGCGCTCGACGGGCGGATGTGGCGCACGCTGTTCGCGCTGGTCGCGCGCCCGGGCTTTCTCACGCTCGAGTACCTGCAGGGCCGCCGCCGTCGCTACATCCGCCCCGCGCGGCTCTTCCTCGTGCTCTACCTGCTGCTGTTCGCCGTCATCGGACTCGTCCAGTCTCCGGCGGACCTGAACGACGAGATCGTGTTCGTGAACTCCGGCGATGCCGCCGATCCGGATCGCGCGAAGGCCGTGACGCCCGAGGAGGCGGCCAGGATCCGGAAGGAGGCGCTCGCCACCGCGAAGCGTGAGATCGGGCACGCCGTCGGGGCCAAGGAAGCGGACAAGGACGGGGCCGCACCCGCGCCCGAACAGCGCAAAGAGGTCGTCGACGACGAGGACGACACGCGCATCGGCCTCGACCGCGACCTCAACCTGACGCTGCGCCTGGGCGGCGCCGACCTGCCGATTCCCGCCGCGGTGCGCAAGCGCTACGACCACTTCAAGCAGCTGCCCAGGGAGGAAAAAGCCGAGCGGCTCTATGCGGGCGCGCTGCGCTACGGGCCGTATGCGATGGTGGTGCTGCTGCCGGCCTTCGCGCTGCTCCTGCAGCTCGCGTATCTCGGTCGCGCTCGCGCGTATCCGGGGCGTCCCCGGCGCTATGCGGAGCACCTCGTCTACGCCGCGCACCTGCACGCCTTCGCGGCCATCGCGATCATCACGATGCTGCTGGTGCCATGGCAGCCCGTGCGCGTGGCGATTGCGCTCTGGATACTCTTCTACGTGATGCGCGCGCGCCAGCTCGTCTACCGGGGTCGCTGGTGGGCCGGGCTGCTGCGCGCGTTCGCGATCGCGATCGTCTACGTCGTGCTGGTGTCGCTCGCGATCGTCGGCCTGCTGGCCGTCGCCGTCATGCTGCGCTGACGGCGCCAGGTAAGCTCTGCGAACATCCCGTCCGTCGGACAACTCGCACGCAGCCAGCCGGACGACACGCGTTTCTTCGTGGTCTCAACGGCGGCCGCCGCCGGGCCGCCCCAAGGCGGCCGACTGACTTCGCAGTTGCAGTGCCGGCCGCAAAAGGCGCGACGCCGACTCCACGTCATCCAGCGAACCGACGGACGCCTTTTGCGGACGTTCCCTACCGCCCGCACTCGACCTTCACTTCCTGCTCGAAGCGCGCGAGGCGCGTCGCCTGCCGCGATTGCTGCCGCTCGGTGTCGCGGATCGCCTCGTCGGCGCGCGCGCACGTGGTGCGCGAAGTGCACGTCGCGCGTGCCCGCTGCGACTTCGCGAGGGCATCCGCGACCTCGGCCGATGTCCGTTGTTCGCGGGCTACTTTCTTGCGTGCGTTGTCGCACGGCTTGCCGCTCGACGCGACCGCCGCCGGCGTGGCGGCAGGCGCGCCCTGCGCCCAGGCGACGCTTGCGTGCGGCAGCGCGAACGAACACGCGAGGCCCGCCAGCGCCCCCGCGACGGAGTGCCGCCGCGGTGCGCGCCGTGTCCGGATCATGCCGTTGGCCGCTGGCGCCGCATCGTCACTTCTTTTCGTACTTCGCGATGAGGTCGCGCGCCGACTTGAGCAGCGCGGCGCCGTCGTTGCCCTTGGCGGACACGTCCTTCACCCATTCGTCCGCGAGGTTCGCGGTGGCCTTCTGCCACGTCTCGAGTTCGGTCGCGGGGATCACGTAGAACGTGTTGCCGCGATCGACGGCGAGCTTGCGCGCGGGCGGCGCCGACGCGTCCCATTGCGCGCCCATCGACTTCGACAACGCGAGCCCGGAGTTCGCGTCGATGACCTTCTTCAGATCGGCGGGCAGGCCGTCGTATTTCGCCTGGTTCATCGCGAACATGAATACGGCCGTGTACAGCGCGCGCGACTTGGGATCGGTCTCGCTTTCGAACTTCGTCAGCTCGTGCGCCTTGATCGAGGGGATCACTTCCCACGGCAGCAGGTAGCCGTCGATGACGCCCTTGGAGATGGACTCGGCGAGCGCTGGGAGCGGCATCGCCACCGGTGTCGCGCCGAGTGCGGCCAGCATCTTGTTGGTCTGGCGCGTGGGCGCACGCATCCGCAGGCCCTTGAAGTCGGCCATCACCTTGATCTGCCGCGGGTTGGTGTGGATGTAGCCGTTGTCGTGCACGTGCACGGCAAGCGCCTTGATCCCCGGGAACTCCTTGTGCCCGACCTGCGTGTAGTAGTCCCATGCGGCCTGGCTCGTCGCTTCGGCGCTGCTCGACATGAACGGCAGCTCGAACACTTCCATCAGCGGAAAGCGACCGGCCGTGTAGCCGGGCAGCGTCCATACGATGTCGACGACGCCATCCTTCACCTGGTCGACGAGGTTCTGCGGCGTGCCGCCCAGCTGCATCGCCGGGTAGATCTGGCACTTCATCCGGTTGCCGGAATCCCTGGCGATCTTGTCGCACCAGGGCACGAGGATCGTCGACGGGCCCATCGCCCCCGGCGGCCAGAAGTGGTGGACCTTGAGCACGACGTCCTGCGCGGACGCGAACGGCGCGACGGTACAAAGCGCCGCGGCAAACGCGAGCGCGGCGAAGGTCGGGGCAGGGCGCATGGGAATCCTCCGGGGGTTCGGGGTACGGCGTCTTGGCGCGCCGATGAGGGGTGCTGCAGGACGATCGAGTTTAGCAAACCGGGCGCGCCGTACCGGGGCAGGCGGCGGATCCGCCGAGTCGCCCGGAATACTTGAGTGGAATGATCGGAAATGCGATAATGGTGCTGACCGCGCATTGCCACGGGGTACCTGCCGACCTCCATGGGTTCGCGGTATGGGCGGTGCGCCGGGATTTCGAACCTGGCATTGCTCGCCGCGCGAACGTCGGACTGAACTTCCCGGCGCTTAGTTGATCGAAACGTTCGGGTATACGATACTATGTTTGTCCAGGACAAAATGCCGTTTCCCGCCGGGCATGCCGCCCGGTGGTGCCGGCGTCCTGGACCGATCGAGAGGATCACACGATGCGCTTGACCACCAAAGGACGGTTCGCCGTCACCGCAATGATCGACGTGGCGATGCACGGCGGTCCTGGTCCCGTCACCCTTGCCGCGGTCTCCGCGCGGCAACGGATCTCGCTGTCCTACCTCGAGCAGCTCTTCGGCAAGCTTCGGCGATCCGGGCTGGTCGACAGCGTGCGCGGGCCGGGCGGCGGCTACAACCTCGCGAAGTCGGGGGAGCAGGTCTCCGTTGCCGATATCATCGTCGCCGTCGACGAGCCGATCGACGCGACGCAGTGCGGCGGTCGCGAGAACTGCCTCGACGACCGCCGGTGCATGACGCACGAACTCTGGGCGGGCCTCAACGACCACATCTTTTCCTTCCTGTCGGGCGTGACGCTCGCGCAGCTCGTTCGCCAGCAACAGCAGAAGGCCGCCGAGGTGGCCGTGTTGCAGGACCACCGGCGAACGGTGGCGGACGCCCCCGTCTCGACCGTCAGCGAAGCCGTCTGACGACGACTGCTGCGCCTGCTCGCCACCACCCGCCACCGCACGCCACGGACCACCATGAAGCTTCCGATCTATCTCGATTACTCGGCCACGACGCCGGTCGACCCGCGCGTCGCGCAGAAGATGGTCACGTTCCTGACCGAGGAGTTCGGCAACCCCGCCTCGCGATCGCACGCCTACGGCTGGACCGCCGAGGCCGCCGTCGACGAGGCGCGCGGCCATGTCGCGGCGCTGGTGAACTGCGACGCGAAGGAAATCGTGTGGACGTCCGGCGCGACGGAGTCGATCAACCTCGCGTTGAAGGGTGCCGCGCACTTCTACAAGGACAAGGGCCGCCACCTCGTCACCGTGCGCACCGAGCACAAGGCGACGCTCGACACGATGCGCGAGCTCGAGCGCGAGGGGTACGAGGTCACGTATCTCGAGGTCGAGCCGGACGGGCTCGTGGACCTCGGGAAATTCGAGGCGGCATTGCGCCCGGACACGATCATCGTGTCCGTGATGTTCGTCAACAACGAGATCGGCGTGATCCAGGATATTCCGGCAATGGGCGAGATCTGCCGCGGGCGCGGCATCCTGTTCCACGTCGATGCCGCGCAGGCGACCGGCAAGGTGCCGGTCGACCTCGCGAAGCTCAAGGTCGACCTGATGTCGTTCTCGGCGCACAAGACGTACGGCCCCAAGGGCATCGGCGCACTGTTCGTCCGGCGCAAGCCGAGGGTGCGCATCGAGGCACAGATGCACGGCGGCGGCCACGAGCGCGGCATGCGTTCGGGCACGCTGCCAACGCACCAGATCGTCGGCATGGGCGAGGCGTTCCGGCTCGCCAAGCTGGAGATGGCTGCCGAAAACGAGCGGATCAGGATGCTGCGCGACAAGCTGTGGAAGGGCCTGTCGGAGATCGACGAGGTCTACGTGAACGGCGACATGGAGCACCGCGTGCCGCACAACCTCAACGCAAGCTTCAACTTCGTCGAAGGCGAGTCGCTGATCATGGCGATCAAGGACATCGCGGTGTCGTCGGGGTCGGCGTGCACGTCGGCGTCGCTGGAGCCCTCGTACGTGCTGCGCGCACTGGGCCGCAGCGACGAGCTGGCGCACAGCTCGATCCGCTTCACGATCGGGCGCTTCACCACCGAGGCCGATGTCGACTACACGATCGATCTGCTGAAGCGCAAGGTCGGCAAGCTGCGCGAACTCTCGCCGCTGTGGGAGATGCACCAGGAAGGTGTCGATTTGAGCAAGATCGAGTGGGCGGCACACTAGGCAATCGAAAAAATTTCGCTGCGCGAAATTTTTCCGGGGCGAAGGCAACACCTGATGTCAGTGCGAAAAGCTAGGGGCGGCCCGGCACTTTTCGCACGGTAAAGGCGAGAAAAGTACGCGCGCTTCGTCCCGGCGATCGGGGAACGCGTGACGGATGGGTTGGCGGATCGATGCAAAGCCCCGGCGTTTGACGCGCGGTGGCTACTGGAGACACGAAAATGGCATACAGCACGAAGGTCCTGGATCACTACGAGAACCCGCGCAACGTCGGGTCGCTGGCCAAGGACGCGGACGATGTCGGCACCGGCATGGTCGGTGCGCCCGCGTGCGGCGACGTGATGAAGCTGCAGATCAGGGTCGGGCGCGGACGGCATCATCGAGGACGCGAAGTTCAAGACGTACGGCTGCGGCTCCGCGATCGCGTCGTCGTCGCTCGTCACCGAGTGGGTGAAGGGCAAGACGCTCGACGAGGCGATGGCCATCCGCAACACGCAGATCGCCGAGGAACTGGCTTTGCCGCCGGTCAAGATCCACTGCTCGATCCTCGCCGAAGATGCGATCAAGGCGGCGGTTGCCGACTACCGGAAGAAGCACGCGCAGGACGGCGCCGCGAAGCTCGCGGCGGACTGAGTTCCAATCCGGGCTCCAGACTGGGCTCCACGGAGGCAACGATGGCGGTAACCCTCACCCCGACGGCCGCGAAGCACGTGGCCACGAACCTCGAGAAGCGCGGCAAGGGCCTGGGCCTGCGCCTGGGCGTGCGCACGACCGGCTGCTCGGGTCTCGCGTACAAGCTCGAATACGCCGACGAGACGAAGCCGGAGGACGTGACGTTCGTCAGCCACGGCGTCACCGTCATCGTCGACCCGAAGAGCATGCCGTACCTCGACGGGACGGAACTCGACTTCGCGCGCGAGGGCCTCAACGAAGGCTTCAAGTTCCGCAATCCGAACGTCAAGGACGAGTGCGGTTGCGGCGAAAGCTTCAACGTCTGACCCGACGCGCAAGGCACGCGGATCCCCGGGGGCGGCGCGACCGCCCCCTTTGCTGCGACGACCGCCCCGAGATGATCGACTTCTCCCGCAACCACTTCGAGCTGTTCGGCCTGCCGCCGCAGTTCCGGTTCGACGCGGCGTCCTCGACGCCGCCTATCGCGACCTGCAGTCGGGCGTGCACCCGGACCGTTTCGCGACCGGCGACGACGCGCAGCGGCGGGCTCGCGATGCAGGCGTCGGCGCGCGTCAACGAGGCCTACCGCGCGCTGCGCGAGCCGGTGCTGCGCGCGCAGTACCTGCTGCGCCTCCACGGCATCGACGCCGTCGGCGAAACGGATACTCGGCTGCCGTTCGAATTCCTCGAACGGCAGCTCGAGCGGCGCGAGTCCGCGGGCGACGCGTTCGCGGCCGGCGACGACCGAACGCTGGACGCGCTGCTGGCGTCGGTGCGCACCGAGGCGCGCGACGTCGCAGGACCGGCTCGCGCAGCTCCTCGACGACGAACACGCGTGGGGCGACGCGCGCGGAACGGTGCGCGAACTCACGTTCCTGGGCAAGCTCGCCGAGGATCTCGACGCGATGCTCGCGGCGCTGGACGAGCGATGAGCGGGCCGGCAACTCGCGCGGCGTGGGTCCTGCTGGACGCCGCCCTGGCCGTGGCGGGGTGCGCCGGCGTGCCGCTCCAGGCGCTGCCGGGGCTCGCCGCAGGCGACGGATTGTTCAAGCCGCGGTCGGGTCGGATCGCCGACGCGACGAAGAAGGATTGACGATGGCATTGCTGCAGATCTCCGAACCCGGCGAGACGCCGGCGCCGCACGCGCGCAAGCGCGCGGTCGGCATCGATCTCGGCACGACGAACTCGCTGGTCGCGACGATGCGACACGGACTTGCTGTCGTGCTGCCGGACGAGGAGGGGCGGCCACTGGTGCCGTCGATCGTTCGCTACGCGGAACACGGGATCGAGACCGGCTACGCGGCGATGGAGCAGCAGGCGCGCGATCCGCAGAACACGATCGTCTCGGTCAAGCGGATGATGGGGCGCGGCCTCGCGGACCTGGCCGATGCCCGGCGCTTTCCGTACCGCTTCGTCGACACGCCGGGCATGGTGCGCATCGGCACGCGCGCGGGTGTCAAGTCGCCGGTCGAAGTGTCGGCGGATCTGTTGCGCGCGCTGCGGCAGCGCGCCGAGGTTTCGCTGGACGGCCCGATCGACGGCGCCGTGGTCACGGTGCCCGCGTACTTCGACGATGCGCAGCGGCAGGCCACCAAGGACGCGGCGCGCTTAGCCGGGCTGCCGATCCTGCGCCTGTTGAACGAGCCCACCGCCGCGGCGATCGCCTATGGCCTCGACAACGCGTCCGAAGGCGTCTACGCCGTCTACGACCTGGGCGGCGGCACGTTCGACATCTCGATCCTGCGGCTTTCCAAGGGCGTGTTCGAGGTGCTCGCGACCAACGGCGACTCGGCGCTGGGCGGCGACGACTTCGACCACCGCGTGTTCTGCTGGGTGATCGAGGCGGCCGGCTTGCCCCCGTTGTCGCCCGCAGATGCGCGACTGCTGCTCATGAAGGCGCGCGAGGCGAAGGAGAACCTGTCCGAGCACGAGGCGGCGACGATCCAGGCCACGCTTGGCAGCGGCGCGACGGTGAACGTGACGCTGACCAAGGCGATCTTCACCGAGATCACCGGCAACCTCGTCGCGAAGACGCTGAAGCCGGTGCGCGGCGCGCTGCGCGACGCGAAGCTCGCGCCGTCCGACGTGAAGGGTGTCGTGCTGGTCGGCGGCGCGACGCGCATGCCGCAGATCCGGCGCGCGGTCGCGGAGTTCTTCGGCCAGCCGCCGCTGACCAACCTGAACCCGGACGAAGTGGTTGCGCTCGGCGCCGCGGTGCAGGCGAACAAGCTCGTCGGCAACCGCGAGCGCAACGACGACTGGCTGCTGCTCGACGTGATCCCGCTGTCGCTGGGACTCGAGACGATGGGCGGCCTGACCGAGAAGCTGATCCCGCGGAACTCGACGATTCCGGTCGCGCGCGCGCAGGAGTTCACGACGTTCAAGGATGGCCAGACGGCGATGGCGATCCACGTCGTCCAGGGCGAGCGCGAGCGCGTCGACGACTGCCGCTCGCTCGGCCGCTTCGAGCTGCATGGAATTCCGCCGATGGTCGCCGGCGCGGCGCGCATCCGCGTCGCGTTCGAGGTCGACGCCGACGGTCTGCTCGAGGTGTCCGCGCGCGAACAGACGACCGGGGTCGCGGCGGCGATCACCGTGAAGCCGTCGTACGGGCTCACCGACGGCGAGATTGCGCAGATGCTGCAGGATTCGTTCGCGCACGCCGCCGACGACATGCAGGCGCGCTCGCTCGCCGAGGCGCAGGTCGAGGCCGATCGCATCGCCGACGCGACGCGCAACGCACTCGCCGCCGACGGCGACCTGCTCGCCGCCGGCGAGCGCGGGTCCATCGACGCCGCGTTGGCTCGGCTTGCCGCTGCGCGCGCGGGCGCCGACCATCTTGCGCTGCGCGCCGCCGTGGTCGCCATGTCCGAGGCGACCGACGAATTCGCCGGCCGCCGCATGAACCGCAGTGTCGCGCGCGCGCTCACCGGCAAGCGCGTCGACACCCTCTCCGACTGACGTCCCGCCGCGAATCCCATGCCCGAAATCGTCGTCCTGCCCCACGCCGACATCTGCCCCGAAGGCGCCACCTTCGAAGGCACGACCGGTCGTTCGCTCCTCGACAACCTGCTCGACCATGGCATCGAGGTCGAGCACGCCTGCGAGAAATCGTGCGCGTGCACGACCTGCCACGTGATCGTCCGCGAGGGTTTCGATTCGCTGCCCGCATCGACGGAAGAGGAGGACGATCTCCTCGACCGCGCCTGGGGCCTGACGCCGAAGTCGCGTCTCTCATGCCAGGCGATCGTCGAGGACACGAAGCTGGTGGTCGAGATTCCGCGCTACACGATCAACCAGGTCAAGGAAGGGCATTAGAGGATGCGTCCGCAAAAGGCGTCCGCGGGGCCTGTGGATGACGTGAAGCCGGTGTCGCGCCTTTTGCGGCCGGCACTGCAACGGCGAAGTCAGGTGGCCGCCTTGGGGCGGCCCGGCGCCGGCCACTGATAAGGGCCACGCAACAACGAGAGGCGTGCGGCTGGCTGCGGGCGAGTCGGACACTTGCGGGCCCATTCGCGACGACCAGATGTTGAGATCACGAGAGGCGACGATGCTGAAATGGACCGACACGCAGGAAATCGCGATTGCGCTCGCGGAAGCGCATCCGGACGTCGACCCGAAGACGATCCGCTTCACCGACCTGCATCGATGGGTGTGCGCGTTGCCGGGTTTCTCGGACGAGCCGGAGCGCAGCGGCGAGAAGATCCTCGAGGCGATTCAGTCGGCGTGGATCGACGAGGTGGATTAGCGAACGTCCGCAAAAGGCGTCCGTGGGGCCTGTGGATGACGTGACGCCGGCGTCGCGCCTTTTGCGGCCGGCACTGCAACTGCGAAGTCAGGTGGCCGCCTTGGGACGGCCCGGCGGTGGCCACCAAAGAAACGTAGGAAAAAACGAGCGTCGTGCCGCTGGCTGCGTGCGAGTTGCCTGAAGGCGGGATTCTCGCGGAGCTCCCCTAGCGGAAGAAGTTGAGCGCGGCGTCGAGGCCGCAGTGGTCGATTGCGTAGGTGGCCTGCGCCCTCACCACCGGCTTCGCGCGGTACGCGATCGACACATCGGCTTCGGCGAACATCGGCAGGTCGTTCGCGCCGTCGCCGATCGCGACCACGAGACGCGACCCGCACTTCGCCTTCAGCGCGCGAACCGCGGTCGCCTTCGCGGGGCCGTCGACGATCGCACCCGTCACGCGTCCGGTCAGCTTTCCCGCGACGACCTCGAGCGTGTTCGCGACCGCGACGTCGAGCGGCAGCGCCGCCTTGAGCCGTTCGGTGAAGAACGTGAAGCCGCCCGACACCAGCGCCGTGGTCGCGCCCGCGGCCTTGAAGCCCGCGAGCATGCGCGCGGCACCCGGCGACACGGCGAGCCGCTCGTCGTAGACCCGTTCCAGATCCGACACCGGCAACCCCGCGAGCAGCGCGACGCGCCGCGCGAGACTCTGCGCGAAGTCGATCTCGCCGCGCATCGCGCTCGCCGTGATCGCCGCGACTTCCGCCTTGATGCCTTTCATGTCGGCGATCTCGTCGATGCACTCGATCGTGATGAGCGTCGAGTCCATGTCCATCGCGACCACGCCCACTTCGGCAAGCCGTCGCGCCGCCGGCACGAACGCCGCGTCGAGTTGCGCGGCGTGCGCGGCCGCGATGAGTGCGACGTCGGCAGCGACGTCGGGAAAGCGATAGGCGACCGGTGCGCCGGTACCGGCCGGGACGAAGGCGCGCGCGCCCGACATGCGGGCGAGATCCGCGAGCACGGCGGGCGCGATCGCCGGTGCCTGCACCAGGAAATCCGTCGCGGAAGCGGGACCGCTCGAGATGTCGCTCACTCGACTATCCCTTCGTGCTGCGCACTCCGGCGCATTGGGCAATGCGGCTCTCGGGGTCGGACCGTCGCGCTCATGCGCGCGGTAGCACGCGGCGCGCGCATTCCAGCGCCCGCGCCCGCGCCTGCGTGACGTCCTCGCCGCGCGCGAGCGCGACGCCCATGCGGCGGCGCTTGTACGCCTCCGGCTTGCCGAACAGGCGCAGGTCGCTGTCGGGCACGCGCAGCGCATCGGCCACGTTCTCGAAGCGGATGCCGCGCGCATCGATGCCGCCGTAGATGACCGCCGACGCGCCGGGGTTCGCGAGTCGCGTGTCCACCGGCAGGCCGAGGATCGCGCGTGCGTGGAGGTCGAACTCGCTCTGCACCTGCGTGCACATCGTGACGAGGCCCGTGTCGTGCGGTCGCGGGCTCACTTCCGAGAACCAGACCTCGTGGCCCTTGACGAAGAATTCCACGCCGAAGATGCCGCGGCCGCCCAGTTCGGCGGTCACGCGCGCGGCCATGTCGCGCGCGAGCTTCAACGCGACGCGGCTCATCGGCTGCGGCTGCCACGACTCGACGTAGTCGCCGTTGACCTGTACGTGGCCGATCGGCGCGCAGAAACTGGTCGCGATGGCGCCGTCGGGTCCCGGTGCGCGCACCGTCAGCAGCGTGATCTCGTAGTCGAAGTCCACGAAGCCCTCGACGATCACGTGCGACCCGCGCACGCGCGCGGCGCTCTCGGCGTATTGCCACGCCTGCGCGACGTCCTGCGGCGTGCGCACCAGCGTCTGGCCCTTGCCGGACGACGACATCACCGGCTTCACGACGCACGGGTAGCCGATGCCGTCGGCGATCGCCTTCGTCAATGCGGGCAGGCTGTCCGCGAAACGGTAGGGCGACGTCGGCAGGCCCAGCGTTTCCGCGGCGAGGCGGCGGATGCCTTCGCGGTTCATCGTGAGTTGCGCGGCGCGGGCGGTCGGAATGACCTCCGCGAGCCCGGCGCGTTCGACCTCGACCAGCGCGTCGGTGGCGATCGCCTCGATCTCGGGCACGATGATCTGGGGCCGCTCCTGCTCGATCAGCTTGCGCAGCGCGGCGGCGTCCGTCATCGCGATCACGTGCGCACGGTGCGCGACCTGGTGCCCCGGTGCATTCGCGTAGCGGTCGACAGCGATCGTCTCCACTCCCAGCCGCTGCAGCGCGATGATCACTTCCTTGCCCAGCTCGCCGCTGCCCAGGAGCATGACGCGGGTGGCGCTGGGGGAAAACGGCGTGCCGATGTGCATGGAGTCTCTCGGGGCGCGGAAACGGCAGGCGGGACCGGCCGCGTCGTTCGCAGCCATCGCGCCGATCGCAATGCTGCATTGCAATATTATAGTCCCCGGACCGCTCGATGGCCGGATAAGGTGATCCGGGTGGTGCGCCACCGGGAGACCACGTCACCGGTCACTTGGCCGAGGCCGCCGCCAGCCCCTGCGCCCGCCAGGTGCGGCGACCGATCCGAGCCCACCCCCGAACGGCGTGTCATGCGCACGGTCGATGTCTGGCCACAGGCCTCGGGTGGGCAGGCCGCGTCGTGCCATTTCCCTTATAGTTGTCCCGATGCGTGCGTGGCGAGCCCGCCCTTCGGTTAAGGGTGGGGCAGGCCGCGTCGTGCCATTTCCAATATAGTTATACCGATGCGCGCGCGGCGAGCCCGCCGCGGGTGAGCGGAAGATTGCCCAAGGAACCTACATGAACTCTTTGCATCGGATCGCGGCCGCGATGCGGACGCCTCACGCCCATCGTGCGCTCGCCGTCGCGGTTGCCGGCCTGCTGCTGCACGCGACCGTCGGTGCCCAGCAGGTCACCGGCACGCTGGGCTCGCCCAGTGCCACCTCGAGCATCAGCGGCAGGCAACTCCCGCCGCCCGACCCGGCCTTCGGCGGCGTCATCAGGAACGATGCGCTGCAGTCCAAGCCCTGGTGGGCGCCGCGCGTCATGCCGCCGAAGGGCGCGCCGAACGTGCTGCTCATCATCACGGACGACGCCGGCTTCGGCGTGCCGAGCACGTTCGGCGGCGTGATCCCGACGCCGGCGATGGATCGCATCGCGAAGGAAGGCCTGCGCTACAACCGCATGTTCTCCACGGCGCTGTGCTCGCCCACGCGGGCGGCGCTCATCACCGGCCGCAATCACCATTCGGCCGGCTTCGGCGTCATCTCGGAGCAGTCCACGGGATTTCCCGGCTACAACAGCATCATCGCCAAGGACAAGGCCACCATCGGCCGGATCCTGCTCGACAACGGCTACGCCACGTCGTGGTTCGGCAAGGATCACAACGTGCCGGCCTTCGCCGCCAGCCAGGCGGGTCCCTTCGACCAATGGCCGGTCGGCATGGGCTTCGAGTACTTCTACGGCTTCGTCGGCGGCGACGCCAACCAATGGCAGCCGAACCTGTTCCGCAACACGACGCAGATCTACCCGTTCGAAGGCAAGCCGGGCTGGAACCTCGTCACCGGAATGGCGGACGACGCGATCGACTACATGACGCGGATGCACCAGATCCAGCCGGACAAGCCGATCTTCATCAAGTACGCGCCCGGCGCCACGCACGCGCCGCACCACCCGACCAAGGAATGGGTGGACCGGATCAGCCAGATGAAACTCTTCGACGAGGGCTGGAACAAGGTGCGCGAGCGCATCTTCGAGAACCAGAAGCGGCTCGGCGTGATCCCGAGGGACGCCAAGCTGCCGCCGTGGCCGAAGGACGTGCTGAAGGAATGGGACGCGCTCTCCGCCGAGGAGAAGAAGCTCTACATCCGGCAGGTGGAGGTGTTCGCCGCGTACGCCGCCTACAGCGACCACGAGATCGGCCGCGTGATCCAGGCGTTCGAGGACCTGGGCCGGCTCGAGAACACGCTCGTCATCTACATCAACGGCGACAACGGCACCAGCGCCGAAGGCGGCCCGCAGGGCACGCCGAACGAGGTCGCGTTCTTCAACGGGCTCAATCAGTTGCCCATCGACGTGCAGATGAAGTTCTACGACGTCTGGGGCACCGAGCTCACCTACAACCACATGGCCGCCGGCTGGTCGTGGGCGTTCGACACGCCATTCTCGTGGTTCAAGCAGAACGCCTCGCAGCTGGGCGGCGTCAACCAGAACATGGTCGTGTCGTGGCCGGCGCGCATCAAGGACAAGGGGGCCTTGCGCGAGCAGTTCGTGCACGTCATCGACGTCGTGCCGACGATCCTCGAGGCCGCCGGCATCCGGGCGCCCGAGGTCGTGGACGGCATCAGGCAGGCGCCGATCGAGGGCGTGAGCTTCGCCTATACGTTCGACGCGAAGAACGCCAAGGCGCCCTCGCGCCACAGGACACAGTACTTCGAGATGATGGGCCAGTGGGCGCTGTTCCACGACGGATGGTTCCTGAGCACGAAGGTCAATCGCGCGCCCTGGGAGGCGTTCGGGCCCGCCAACCCGAATCCGCTCGACAACCAGGTGCTCGAGCTCTTCGACCTGAACACCGACTTCAACCAGACGACCGACATCGCGGCCAAGAACCCGCAGAAGGTCAAGGAACTGAAGCAGATGTTCGTCGCCGAGGCGAAGAAGCACCAGGTGTTCCCGATGGATGCGTCGGTGGCCGCGCGGATCGTCGCGCCGCGGCCGAACATCACCGCGGGGCGATCCGAGTTCGTCTATACGCGGCCGATGGTGGGGCTGCCGCAGGGCGACTCGCCGCTGCTGCTCAACACGTCGTACACGGTCACCGCCGACGTCGAGGTGCCGCAAGGCGGCGCGGAGGGCATGATCCTGACCTCGGGCGGGCGCTTCGGCGGCTATGGTTTCTACCTGCTGAAGGGCAAGCCGGTGTGGCTGTGGAACATGGTCGACCTCGAGCGGATCAAGTGGGAGGCGCCGGACACGCTCGCGCCGGGACGCCACACGCTCGTGTTCGACTTCAAGTACGAAGGTGCGGGACCCGGCACGCTGGCGTTCAACAATTTCAGCGGCGTCGGACGGCCGGGCACCGGCACGCTCTCGGTCGACGGCAAGGTGGTGGCGACGAAACGGATGGAGAAGACGCTGCCCATGATCCTGCAGTGGGACGAGAGCTTCGACGTGGGCAGCGACACGCTCACCGGCGTGAACGACGCCGACTACAAGCCGCCGTTCGCGCTGACCGCGAAGCTCAACAGGCTGACGATCAAGCTCGACCGGCCGCAGCTGTCGCCGGAGGACGTGAAGAAGATGCAGGCGGCGATGCAGGAGAAGGCGAAGGCCGACTGACCGGCCGAGGAAGGTCGCACGCCGTCACCCGGACGGGTCCGCATCGACGGTGCGGATTCGCCGCCACGGCGCGCGGCGACCGCAGTCTTCAGCGCACCAGGTTCTTGTAGACCTTCCCGTCCTTCATGATCACGACGAAATTGCGGTCGGGATCCTCGATCAGCCCGAGGTTCGCGAGCGGGTCGCCGTCGACCAGCAGGAGATCCGCGAGCGCGCCCTCCTGCACGACGCCAAGCCTCCCGGGGTAGGGGCTGCGCGAGCCGGAGAGCGCCAGCAGTTCCGCGTTGTCCGCAGTCGCCATCCGCAGCACTTCAGCCGGCGTGTACCAGCGCACCATCTTCGCAAGCGTGGCGCCCTGTAGGGCGGCCACCTCGGCATTGAACAGCGTGTCGGTTCCCCACGCGGTCTTCACCTTGTGCTTCTTCGCCAGGGCGTAGGCAGTGTCGGTGCCGCCGAACATTTCGAGCTGCTTCGCCCGGTTTGCCGAACCCTCGGGAAACGGCGACGGCTTGTCGTCGAGGAACGGCTGCAGGCTCCACCAGATGCCTTTCTCCGCCATCAGCCTGACGGTCGCCTCGTCGAGCAATTGCCCGTGATCGATGCACTTGACGCCCGCCTCGATTGCCTGCCGGACCGCGCGCGGCGTGTACGCATGGACGGTGACATAGGTGCCCCAGTTCTCGGCCGCCTCGACCGCGGCGCGCAGCTCCGGTACCGTGTACTGGGTGACGTCGAGGGGATCGTAGTCGGATGCGACGCCGCCGCCTGCCATCAGCTTGATCTGCGATGCTCCCAGCGCAAGCTGCTCGCGGGCGCGCTTGCGCACGGTGTCGGCGTCGTCGGCAATCGCCGCCGCGCCGACGCGCTCGCTGTACGTGAACGAATAGGGCGGTGCGGGCAACTCGTTCGGCAAGCGGAAGTCACCGTGGCCGCCGGTCTGCGAAATGAACGCGCCGGCCGGCCAGATGCGCGGGCCCGGCACGAGCCCCGAGTCGATGCCGCGCTTCAGTCCGAACACCGGACCGCCCAGGTCGCGGATGCTGGTGAAGCCGCGCATCAGTGTGTCGTTGGCGGCCTTCACGGCCGCGACGTTCAGGAATCCGATGTCCGAGGTCAGCACGACCGCCTGCGGCACCGTCGCGAACATGATGTGCGTGTGGGCATCCCCCGCTGCTACCGGCGCGACTTGCCCTTGGGCGGCGGCCGGCTGTCCCGCGACAGCGGCTCGGCGAACACCGGCCGGTTCCTGGTCGCAGGTGGCGCGGACGCCGGGGTCGCCTCGGCGGCGTCGTCCTCGACCAGCGTGAAGTCGATCTTCGTCTGCTCCATGTCGACGCGCGCGACCTTCACCCGCACGCGGCCCGCCAGCTGGAACGACACGCCGCTGCGCTCGCCGGTCAGGCGATGGTGCGTCGCGTCGAAGTGGAAGTAGTCGCGACCGAGCTCGGTGATGTGGACGAGTCCGTCGATCGAGAGGCCGTCGAGCGTCACGAAGAGGCCGAAGCTCGTGACACCGCTGATCGTGCCCTCGAACGTCTCGCCGATGCGCTCGCTCATGTAGTGGCATTTGAGCCAGTTGACGACGTCGCGCGACGCCTCGTCGGCGCGGCGCTCGGTCATCGACGTGTGAACGCCCAGCTGTGCCCACGTCGCCTCCGACGGCTTGTACTGCTTGCCGGTCAGCGCCGCCTTGATCGCGCGATGCACGAGGAGGTCGGGGTAGCGGCGGATGGGCGACGTGAAGTGCGTGTAGGCCTCGAACGCGAGGCCGAAGTGGCCCTCGTTGTCCGGACGGTACTGCGCCTGCGACAGCGAGCGCAGCAGCACCGACTGGATGAGGTCGTAGTCGGCGCGCTCGCGCGCGCCGGCGAGCAGCTTGGCGTAGTCGGCGGGCTTGGGCTCGTCGCCGCCGCCCAGATGCAGCGCGGACGTCGACAGGAAATCGCGCAGTGCCGTCAACTTGTCCGGCGGCGGCCGGTCGTGCACGCGATAGAGCGTCGGATGCGGGTGCTCGATCAGGAAGTCCGCCGCGCACACGTTCGCCGCCAGCATGCACTCCTCGATCAGCTTGTGCGCATCGTTGCGCGGTGCCGGCACGATCGCGGTGATCTTGCCCTTGTCGTCGAATTCGATCGCGAGCTCCGGCGTATCGAAGTCGATCGCGCCGCGCTTGCCGCGCGCGCCCGCCAGCGCGTGGTACAGCGCGTAGAGCTGCGTGAGGTGCGGCAGCAGCGACTTCGCCTTCTCGTCCTGCGCCGAGGCCGGATCCGACAGCCACTGCCACACCTGCGTGTACGTCAGGCGCGCGCGCGAGTGCATGACGGCCGGGTAGAACTTGTACTGCTTGATCGCGCCCTGCGGCGTGATCTCGACGTCGCAGACCATGCACAGCCGGTCGACGTCGGGCTTGAGCGAGCACAGTTCGTTCGACAGCTCCTCGGGCAGCATCGGGATCACGCGGCGCGGGAAGTAGACGGACGTGCCGCGCTCGCGCGCGTCGCGGTCGATCGCGTCGCCGTCGCGCACGTAGTGCGACACGTCGGCGATCGCGACCAGCAGGCGGAAATTGCGGCCCTTGCGCGTGCAGTACACGGCGTCGTCGAAGTCCTTCGCCGTCTCGCCGTCGATCGTCACCAGCGGCAGTTCGGTCAGGTCGACGCGGCCCTTCGCATCGGCGGGCCGCACGTCCGTCGGCAGTCGCTTCGCCTGGCGTTCGGCTTCCTTCGAGAATTCGAAGGGCAGCGTGTGCTTGCGCAGCGCGATCTCGATCTCGATGCCGGGGTCGGTGGCGCTGCCGAGCACTTCCTTGACCCGCGCGACCGCCTCGCGATGCTCGGACGGCTGCTCGACGATCTCGGCCACGACGATCTGCCCGATCTTCGCGCCGCCCACGCCGTCGGCGGGGACCAGGAAGTCCTGGTTGATCCGGCGATTTTCCGCGACCAGGAAGTGGACGCCGCGCTCCTCGAAGAGCCGCCCCACGACCTCCTTGTTCGCGCGCGCGAGCACCTCGACGATCTCGCCTTCCGGGCGACCGCGGCGATCCATGCCGCTGCGGCGCACGACCGCGCGATCCCCGTGCAGCACCTTGTGCATCTCGCGCGCACTCAGGAAGTAGTCGTCGCCGCCGTCCTCGGGCACGAGGAAGCCGAAGCCGTCCGGATGGCCCTGCACGATGCCGATCGCGAGGTCGAGCTTGGCGACCAGGCACAGTTCGCCCTTGCGGTTGGTCAGCAACTGGCCGTCGCGCTCCATCGCCGCGAGGCGGCCGTGGAACGCTTCGTGCGCGACGGCGGTGACGCCGAGCGATTGCTCGATGTCGGCCGGCGGAAGCGGCGTCCCGGCTTCCTTCAACGCCGCCATGATGGCGTCGCGCGACGGCAGCAGCGATGGATCGAGGTCGTCGGGTCGGGGCCGGCGGGGCGCCCGGGTACGAGGGGCGGGGCCGCCGGCGGCCGCGCGCTTGCCGGCGGCCGGGGAGTCACTGCGAGGGGGAAATTTCGGTTTTGACAAGAATTCTCGGTAAAAGTAAAATGTTTGGCTGCGTTGCCCAGGTGGCGGAATTGGTAGACGCACTAGGTTCAGGTCCTAGCGGTGGCAACACTGTGGGGGTTCGAGTCCCTTCCTGGGCACCAAATTGCTGCAATGATTCGAATGCTGCAATCGAAGTTAGGTTGTAACGTAACAGCGAAGGCAACAGCGAAGGCAACAGCGAAGGCAACAGCGCACTGAGAAATCGGCCCCCTTGCGGGGCCGATTTCATTTCTGCGGCCAGATCGACTCCCGCGTTCTGGAAGCGTCGCTCGTGCTCCATGCCCGCCGGGCAAGTTCGGCGAAGCCGCTCGACGGCGACTCCGCGCGAAGGCCACACGGGGCGTCCCGAAGACAAGTGCGCCCGTTCACGCGGAGCGGCCTTGGCGCTTGCCGTATGCCAGCAAGGCAAAACCGATCACGCACTCCGGCCACCCGGCAGCCACCTCGCCGCGGGGCTTACTTTAGCAGAAGCCGGGGTGGACCATCGCCCGCAGGCGCGGAAGCGCTTCGAAACCCGAGGGCGCTCCGGGTCTGCAGCAACGCGCCGGAGACGACACTGGCGCCACTGCACGCGGGGCAAGGGCGCGGCGTCGCTTTGCCCATCGGTACCGACAGCTTCAGCGCGCCGGCCCACCCCGTACGAAGTCCGCCGCCGCCTGGAACAGCGGCAGGTCATCCGCATATCCGGCCTCGTCCGCACGGTCGATCTGGATCCACTCGCGGGTGCTTGCCATTCCGCCGGGATTGAACGCGACGACGTTGTCGCGCGAGAACTGCAACTCGGTCGCCTTGGCGACGGGGAGGCGCAGGCCCACGCCCTTGCCGCTGATGCACGCGAACATCCGGTCGGATACGTAGTACGCGTCGAGCCCGTTGACCTTCTTCGCGCTGACCCCCGCGAGCGGGAGCAGCAGGGCGTCGAGCTTGGCCTTGCGGCGGGCAATCGGTGTGTCGCTGCTCAAGGGGAGTGGCCTTTGCGTTGGCGGTGGATGCCGGAGTCGGCGATGCGCACCTGGATGTTCAATCCCTGTACTTGACGTCGACGGGTCGCCCGTTGACGCGCAACTCGCCGGTGGCGACGTCGACCTCGAACAGCGGCTGCTCGCCGTTGTACAGGCCCCAGCGGCCGGAGGCCGGGTCGAACTTGGTCGCGATGGCGCCCGATTCCTCGTACGCCATCTTGTTGCCGGCGCGCATGCCGTAGCAGGCGAAGCGGCACTGCGCCCACACCATCATGCCGAAGTTGACGTCGGCTTCGTCGTCGTTGAGTCCGGTAGGCGCGATGAACACGCCGTAGTCGACGGTGGCCTTCGGGCCGGTGTTGAAGGCGCGGCCGAGGATGATGCCGAGGCCGATCCGGTCGCCGTCCATGCTTCCGGGCGAGGGGCTCGGCCCGGTCGTGTAGGCGTCGATCTCGAGCGCGTGGAAGCCACCGCGACCGGTGGCGTCCTGCAGTTCCATGACGCCGGCCCACGTCTGGCCGCGACCGGTCTTCTGCGCCTGCGCATACGCCGCGACATTGGCGCCGTGATCGGACGGGTTGTTGAGCACGGTGAGGTTCGCCCACTCGAGCGTACGGGTCGACGGCTGCGTCGTCACATGCGTGTAGAGCGCGGGCACGACGTTGGGCGCGCCTCCGGCCGGCGCGTAACGCGTGACGGTGAGGCTCGCCGGCAGCGGGTAGACGTCGGGGGGGCGCGCGGTCACGCCCTGGAAATAGCCGGTCTGTGCTGCGACGACGCTGGCAAGCAGGAGTCCGGACAATGGCAGCAGGCGAAGCATCGACAATCTCCCGGGCGATGGGCAAGTGGCATGGGGGCCCGGCCGCGACGGGGCCGGTGCAGACCGGAAGGTAACGCAAGCATTCGCAACACGGAAGTGGTGCGCGCAATACACCCGCGCGCAATACTTGGTATGCTGATCGACGACACGTGGGCCGGCTGCGCGCGGGTGCGCTCACCGGAACGCGATGCCAATGCAACCGGACAGGAGAACGCAAATGACGCAGGAAAAAGGATTGCTGACCAAGATCGGCGACGCGATGGAAGCGGCAAAAGAGAAGGCCCAGGAAGTCGGGGCGACCATCGTCAAGAAGGCGGAAGTCGCGGCGGCGGATACGAAGCGCGAAGTCGGCAAGGCGACAACGGCCGTGGCAAAGAAGGCCCGTGCGGCGAAGGCCACAGTCAAGCGCAAGGCGAAGGCCGCCGAAGCCGACGCGACGAAGGCGATGGGCAGGGCGAAGCGCGCCGTCGTTCGCCAGGCGAAGGCGGCCAAGGCCGGCGCCGAAAAGGCCGCCGGCAAGGTCAAGCGCGCGGTTGGCGTGAAGACCGCACCCGCGAAGCGCAAGGCGGGCGCCAAGAAGACGGCACCGAAGCGCAAACCGACGACCGCGAAGACCGCCGTGAAGAAGGCGAAGACCGCCGTGAAGAAGGGCGCGAAGAAGGCCGGGACCGCCGTGAAGCGGGGCGTGGCCAAGACGAAGACCGCGGCGAAGAAGGCGAAGACCGCGGTCAAGAAGGCGGTCGCGCCGCGCAAGCCGGCGAAGAAGGTCGCCAAGAAGGCGGCGAAGAAGCCGGTGGCCAAGCGCGCCGGCAAGTAGTCGATCCGAGGGCCGGGGCACCGCGGGCGCGCAGGCGCCTGCAGTGCCCCCGTACCCAGGTCTGCAAACAATGAGGGTCAGACACGAATTGAAGTAGTTTCTCAATTCGAGTCTGACCCTCATTGTTTGGAAGTCAGCCGGCGAGCCGCGCCTTCAGGCCCTCGGGCTGCAGGTTGTCGTAGACCTCGAACGGCTGGTGGATCCACGGATTGTCGGGCAGATACTCGACGTAGTAGTCGGGCTTGAACACCGAGCACGCCTTCCACCAGAGCACGGCCGTCTTCAGTTCCGCGATCATCGGGAAGCGTCGCGGCAGTTCGGCGTACACGGCCTCCAGCGTATGGCCCGAGTCGACCATGTCGTCGACGAGCAGCACGCGTTCGCCCAGCCTCGGCTTGGTCATCGTCATGTGCTCGGCGATGACGAGTTCGCCGCGGATCGTGCCGCCCTCGGCCGTATACGAATGCGTCGACAGCACCGCAAGCGGCTGGTCGAAGATCCGCGACAGCACGTCGCCGACGCGCAGGCCGCCGCGCGCGAGGCAGATGATCTGGTTGAAATCGAAGCCGGACTCGTGGACGTTGAGGGCGAGCCGCTCGACCAGCACGTTGTATTCGTCCCAGCTTACGTTGAGGCTCATCGACGACGCTCCCCTGAGCAAGATTCCATTTTACAAAGAGGCGCGAAGACGCCGAGATCGACATGCGAAGGTCTCGGCGTCCCGGCGCCTCCTGGTGAGGGCAGTTCCGAACGGCATCCGGTCAGTGGAACGGATGATGCACGAGGATCGTCTCGCTGCGGTCCGGTCCGGTCGACACCATCGCGATCGGCACGCCGGTCAGCGCCTCGATGCGCTGCAGGTACGCGCGTGCGTTCGCAGGCAGGTCGGCAAAGGACCTGGCCCCCACGGTGGACTCGCTCCAACCCGGCAGCGTCTCGTAGACCGGCACGCAGGCCGCGACCGCCTCCGCGCCCGTCGGGATGAGTTCCAGTGGCTGGCCGTCCTTGACGTACGACGTCGCGATGCGGATCTCGGGCATCCCGTCGAGCACGTCGAGCTTCGTTATGCACAGGCCGTCGACGCCGTTCAGCTGCAGCGAGCGCTTCAGCGCCCCGAGGTCGAGCCAGCCACAGCGGCGGGGCCGGCCGGTGACCGACCCGAATTCGTTGCCGCGCTTCGCGAGACCGGCGCCGGTGTCGTCGGTCAATTCGGTCGGGAACGGTCCCGTGCCGACGCGCGTCGTGTACGCCTTCACGATACCGAGCACGTAGTCGAGCATCTGCGGCCCGATGCCGCTGCCGGGCGCGGCGGCGCCGGCCAGGCAGTTCGAACTCGTCACGTACGGGTACGTGCCGTGGTCGATGTCGAGCAGCGACCCCTGCGCGCCTTCGAAGAGCAGCGACTCGCCGCGGGCGCGCGCCTGCTGGAGCAGTCCCGCGACGTCGGCGACCATCGGCGCGATCTTCGGCACGAAGGCGAGCACCTCGTCGCGCGTCCGCGCGAACGGGACCGGGTCGCGCTTGTAGTAGTTGACCAGCATGAAGTTGTGCAGGTCGAGCAGCGCCTCGAGCTTCGCGGCGAACTGCGCCGGGTCGAGCAGGTCCTGCACGCGCAGCGCGCGGCGCGCGATCTTGTCCTCGTAGGCGGGCCCGATGCCGCGGCCCGTCGTGCCGATCTTCGTCTCGCCCATCGCCGCCTCGCGTGCCTGGTCGAGCGCGACGTGGATCGGCAGCACCAGCGGGCACGCGGGCGAGATCTTGAGCCGCGAGCGCACGTCCACACCCGCCGCCTCGAGCTCGCCGATCTCCTGCATCAGCGCCGAGGGCGAGAGCACGACGCCGTTGCCGACGTAGATCGCGACCTTCGGATGCAGCACGCCCGACGGAATGAGCCGCAGCACGGTCTTCTTGCCGCCGATCACCAGCGTGTGGCCGGCGTTGTGGCCGCCCTGGAAGCGAACGACGCCGGTCGCGCTCTCGGTCAGCCAGTCGACGATCTTGCCCTTCCCCTCATCGCCCCATTGGGTGCCGATGACGACGACGTTCTTGCCCATCAGTTCTCCTCGACTTGCCATTCGCCGCGGACCAGCGCGAGCCGCCGTCCGCCGCCATCCAGTTCGCCCGGCAGCGCGACGACCACCGCCTCGCCGCGCGCGCGCAACTGCGCGATCGCGCGCGCGAGCGCGGCGTCCGCGATGTCCGGCGCGCGTATGATCGCGCCCGGCGCCGTTGCCGCCCCCAGCGCCGCAAGTCGACGCAGGTCCAGCGTGAAGCCGGTCGCGGGACGCGCGCGGCCGAACGCGCGGCCGACGCCGTCGTAGCGGCCGCCGCGACCGCAATCGACGACCGCGCCGCGCTCGTCCTCGGCGAACACCGAGAACGTCGCGCCGGTGTAGTAGTGATAGCCGCGCAGGTCGGCGAGGTCCACGTGGATCTGCGCTGTGTCGGCGACGGCCGCCGCGAGCTCGGCGAGCGCGTCCAGCGCCGCTGCCACGCCGGGCAGCGGCGGCAGCACGTCGCGCGCGGTGGCGAGCGTCGCGGCGGCCGGTCCGTAGAGATTCGGCAGCGCGCGCAAGGCGGTCGCAGCCGGTTCCGGGAATCCGGCGGTCAGTTCGAGCACGGCTGCCGCATCCTTGTCGCGCAGCGCCGCGAAAAGCTCGCTGTCGCTGCCTTCGCCGGTGCCGGGGAGCCCCGCCGCCTGCGCCAGCGCGCGATAGATGCCGACGTGGCCCAGGTCGACGTGCAGGTCCCGCACGCCGGCCCGGTCCAGCGCCGACAGCAGCAGCGAAAGGACCTCGCGGTCGGCGGCGATATCGGCGTGGCCGTAGAGCTCGGCGCCGATCTGCACGACCTCGCGCGTGCTGCCGGGTCCGGCCGACTGCGTGCGCAGCACGCTGCCGGCGTAGCACAGGCGGGTCACGCCGGGCTCGTTGAGGATGTGCGCGTCGATGCGCGCGACCTGCGGCGTCGTGTCGGCGCGTACGCCAAGCATGCGGCCCGACTGCGGGTCCACGGTCTTGAATGTCGAGAGGTCGAGGTCGCGCCCGGATCCCGTCAGCAGCGAGTCGAGGAACTCGACCAGCGGCGGCTGCACCAGCCGGTAGCCGCAGCCGCGGAAATGGTCCAGCAGCACCCGTCGCAGCGCCTCGACGCGGGCAGCTTCCGCCGGCAGCACGTCGTCGATCGCCTCGGGAAGGAGCCACTTACGCATGGTTCACCAGCATGAGGCTAAGCGCGCCGAGCGCGATGGAGGCCAGGCCCACGAAACGCAGCTGCCCGTCGGACAGTTCAACCAGCTTGCGGAAGGTCTCGCGCCAGAACCGCGGCGCCACGAACGGGAGGAGGCCTTCGAGGATCAGCAGCATGGCCAGGGCCGCCCACAGGGTGTTCACGGAAGCGAATGATCGGAAGTCGTGAAGCCGAATGCGCATCGGGTCGCTGCCCGGACGCCCGGCGCGAAGCCGGGCATCCGGAGTGGCGAACGTTCAGCGCATCGTCGCGGCTACTTGGCCGGCGCCGGCCTGCCGGCGCGGTTCGATCCCGACTGCTTGAAATACTGGAAGAACTCGCCGGTCGGATCGAGCACCATGAGGTCGGTCTTGCTGCGGAACGTCGCCTTGTACGCCTCGAGGCTGCGATAGAACGCGAAGAACTCGGGATTCTGGCCATACGCCGCTGCGTAGATCGCGGACGCCTTGCCGTCGCCTTCGCCCTTGATCTTCTGCGCCTGCCGGTACGCGTCGGCGAGGATCACCTGCCGTTGCCGGTCGGCGTCGGCACGGATCTTCTCGGATTCCGCGGCGCCCAGCGACCGCAGTTCGTTCGCGACCCGGCGGCGTTCGGACTCCATCCGCGCATAGACGGGACCGGTGACATCGCCGGGAAGTGCCAACCGGCGCAGCAGCACGTCCACGACCTGGACGCCGATGTTGCGCGCGTCCTGGTCCGCCTTGAGCCGCGTCTCGGTCATGATCCGTTCGCGCCCGGTGGAGATCGCCTCGTGCATCGTGGACTTGTTGAATTCCTCCGCGAGGTTCGAGCGCACGGTCTGCGACAGGCGGCCGCGTGCCAGGTCCTCGTTGCCCTGCACGGCGACGTAGTACTGCTTGACGTCGACGATGCGCCACAGCACGACGAAGTCGACCTCGAGCGGGGTCTTCTCGGAGGTGACCACGCGGTCGACGTCGCCGTTCTCGAGCGTCAGGTTGCGCCGGTCGAAGTACCGGACGTTCTGCACGAGCGGCACCTTGAAGTACAGGCCGGCCTCGGAGTTGACCTCGACGATCTCGCCTAACTGGAACTTGATCGCGTACTTGGTCTGCTCGACCGTATAGACCGCCTGCGACGCGACGAGCAGCAGCGCGACGACGAGCGCCAGGAGGGGCATGGTGAGTTTCATGCGTGGGCTCCGTCAGCGTTCACGGCTGCGCAGTGTCTCGCGCGTGCGTGCGGGTTCGGCCGCGCCGGGCGCGGGATCGGGCACGCCGGGCGCGACGGCGGCACGGGGCGGTGCGACGGAATCCGGAGACGCGACGGCGGCGGCACCGACGCTCTGCTGGAGCAGCTTCTCGAGCGGCATGTAGAGCATGTTGTTGCCGTTCTTCTGGTCGACCAGGATCTTGCTCGAATTGGTGAGCACCGACTGCATCATGTCGATGTACAGCCGGTCGCGCGTGACGCCCGGCGCCCGCGTGTACTCGGTCAGGATCGACTTGAACCGCGAAGCATCGCCCTCGGCGCGCTGCGTGACCTCGCTGTTGTAGCCGTTCGCCTCTTCCAGCAGGCGCGCGGCCATGCCGCGGGCGTTCGGCACCACGCCGTTCGCGTAGGCCTGCCCTTCGTTGACGAGGCGCACGCGATCCTGCGCGGCCTTGACCGCGTCGTCGAACGCCGCCTGCACCTTGTCGGGCGGCTGCACGCTCTGCAGCGTGACCTTCTGGATGAACACGCCGGTCTTGTACAGGTCCATCGACTTCTGCATCTGGTCGCGCGTGCGCTGCGCGATCTGCTCGCGGCCCTCGTACAGCGCGAAGTCCATCTTGCTCTTGCCGACGACCTCGCGGATCGCCGATTCCGCGACGATCTTGACGATCTCCTCCGGCCGGCGGTTGTTGAAGACGAAGTTCTCGGCGCTGTTGAGGTTGTACTGGACGGCGAACTGGATATCGATGATGTTCTCGTCCTCGGTCAGCATCGTCGCTTCCTTGGCGTTGCGGTTCGCCGTGGTGTTGCGATAGCCGATCTCGATCGTGCGGACCTGCGAGAAGTCGACGAGTTCGACCGCCTCGACGGGGTAGGGCAGGTGCCAGCGCGGCCCCGGCTGCGTCGTCTCGGTGAACTTGCCGAAGCGCGTGACGACGCCGCGGCGGCCTTCGTCGACGATGTAGAAGCCGCTCGCGAGCCACACGAGGACGACGAGCGCGATGAGGAGTCCGGCGCCGCCGAGCGCCAGGCCGCGCCGGGGCGGGCCGTCATTGCCGCCGCCGCCGTCGCTGCCGCTGCCGCGACGTCCGAGGAAATCGTTGAGGCGGCGGTTGACGTTGCGCCAGATCTCGTCGAGATCGGGCGGGCCGCCGCTGTTCCCGCGCTTGCCCCATTGGGGATCGTTGAGCGACATCGAGGACTTTGGAAAGTGAGAGACGTTGACGAGGTTGGGGCGTGGAGCTCCACTGTCAAGCGGAGCGCGGCGTCCCCTCCTGGTCGGTGGGGGTCGACGGGTCCTGCCCCCTCGCTTGGTCGCCTGCGGATGCGGGGAATCGCTCGGCCAGCGCGGTCTTCAATTCCGCGCATCCGGCGCCCGTCGCAGCACTCAAGCGGACCGTCGAAATGTTACCACAGGCATCGCGCTCGACCCCCGGAGCGATATCGGTCAGGTCGATCTTGTTCAGCACCCGGATTTGCGGCACCTCCGCGGCGCCGATCTCCGCGAGCACGGCGTCCACCGCGGCGATCTGGTCGTCGCGTTCGAGTGAGGAGCCGTCGACCACATGGAGCACGAGGTCCGCGTCGGCGGCCTCCGTCAGCGTCGACCGGAAGGCCGCCACGAGGTCGTGCGGCAGGTCGCGGATGAATCCGACCGTGTCGGACAGCACGATCGGGCAGGTCCCCGGCACGTAGACCTTGCGCAGCGTCGTGTCCAGCGTCGCGAAGAGCTGGTTGGCCGCGAGCGCCTTGGCGCCGGTCATCCGGTTGAACAGCGTCGACTTGCCGGCGTTCGTGTACCCGACGATGGCGACGGTGCGCACGGAGGCGCGCATCCGCGTGCGGCTCTGCACGGCGCGGCTGCGCGCCACGCGCGCGATCCGGCTGCGCAGCAGCTTCACGCGTTCGCCGATCAGCCGGCGATCCGTCTCGAGCTGCGTCTCGCCGGGACCGCGCATGCCGATGCCGCCCTTCTGCCGCTCGAGGTGGGTCCAGCCGCCCGCGAGGCGGGTCGCCAGGTGCGCGAGTTGCGCCAGCTCCACCTGCAGCTTCCCCTCGGCGCTGCGCGCGCGCAGCGCGAAAATGTCGAGGATGAGGCTGGTGCGGTCGACCACGCGGCACTCGAGCTTCTGCTCGAGATTGCGTTGCTGCACGCCCGACAGCGTATGGTCGAAAATCACGAGTTCGGCTTCGGTTGCGCGACGCTGCGCGTCGATCTCGTCGACCTTGCCGCTGCCGGCGAACAGCGCCGGGTCCGGCCGTGACCGGCGGCCCCCTACCGTACCGACCACGGTCGCACCCGCGGACTCGGCCAGCGCCGTGAGTTCGGAGAGGCGGGACTCGCGATCGCCGGCGCCGAAGTCGAGTGCGACGAGCAGGGCGCGGCCGCCGCCGCCGGGACGATCGAACATCAGCGGAACCGCCGCGGCAGGGGACGCAGGGGGCGTACGAAGCCCTGCCCGCGGTACGCGGACACGGGCTCGGTCAACCCGCGCTGCGGGTGCCGCGGATCAGGACTCGGCGTCGTGATTCGGGGCGTGGTGGGGCATCGCGACGGGGCGGGCCGGGACCACCGTGGAGATCGCGTGCTTGTACACCATCTGGGTGACGGTGTTCTTGAGCAGGACGACGTACTGATCGAACGATTCGATCTGTCCCTGCAGCTTGATGCCATTCACCAGGTAGATCGAAACCTGAACGTGCTCTTTGCGCAGCGTGTTCAGGAAGGGGTCTTGGAGCATTTGCCCTTTGTTGCTCATGGATGAGCTCCGCTTTTGTTTTGATGCACGCAGCGTTCTTGTTCGAGCGTGCCGCCGGGTGCGCCGCGAACAAGGCCGGCGGCCCGGAGCCTAACGCCGTCGCGACGAAGGGTCCGCGAAGGGGTTGGCCCCGACCTTGAATTGTATCCTAAGGGGTGTGCCGCGTAGTTGGAACGCGTCGGCGAAGAAATGTTCCAGATAGCGGCGGTAGGCGTCCGGCACGTGCTGCAGCGCGCTGCCGTGCACGACGATCAGCGGCGGGTTGACGCCCCCCTGATGCGCGTAGCGGAGCTTCGGACGCACCAGCCCGGCGCGCGGCGGCTGCTGCCGCGCGATCGCCTGCTGCAGCGTCCGCGTGAGCTTGGGCGTCGGCAGCTTGATCATCGCGGCGGTGAACGCCTCGCCGACCGACTTCATGATCGCGGGCACGCCCTTGCCCTCGCGGGCCGAGATGAAGTGCTGCGCGGCGAACGACAGGAACGCGAGCTTGCGGCTTATCTCGCGCTTCACGTCCTCGCGCTGCTCGGTGTTCGCCGCGTCCCACTTGTTGACGCCGATCACCAGCGCCCGGCCGGCCTCGAGGATATGGCCCGCCAGATGCGCGTCCTGCTCGGTGATCGCATGCTCGGCATCGAGCAGGAGCACGACGACGTTCGCGTCCTCGATCGCCTGCAGCGTCTTGATCACCGAGAACTTCTCGATCGCCTCGAACACCTTGCCGCGCCGGCGCACGCCGGCGGTGTCGATCAGCGTGTACTGCTTGCCGTTGCGCTCGAAGTCGATGTAGATCGCGTCGCGCGTCGTGCCGGGCTCGTCGAACGCGATCACGCGCTCCTCGCCCAGGATCGCGTTCACGAGCGTCGACTTGCCGACGTTCGGGCGCCCGACGACGGCGAGCTTGATCGTGTCGGGCCGTTCGGCGTCGGCCGGCATCGGCAGTCGCGGCTCGTTGATACCCATGCCCGGTACGAGGGATAACGCATGGTCGATCATGCCGCGCACGTTCTCGCCGTGCGCGGCAGAGATCGCGATCGGATCGCCCAGTCCCAGTTCGTGGAACTCGGCGACCGTGCGTTCCGGCGACAGGCCTTCCGCCTTGTTCACGGCGAGCACGACGTGGCGCCCGGACTTGCGCAGCAGGTCGGCGATGATGCCGTCCTGCGGCGCCAGGCCCTGGCGTCCGTCGACGACGAACACCACGACGTCCGACTCGGCGATCGCCTGCTTCGTCTGCTGGGCCATCGCGTGCAGGATGCCGGTGGTGGCCTTGGGCTCGAAGCCGCCGGTGTCGACGACGAAGAACGTCTGCTCGCCGCTGTGGCCGCGCCCGTAGTGTCGGTCGCGCGTCAAGCCCGGAAGATCCGCGACGAGCGCGTCGCGCGAGCGCGTCAGCCGGTTGAACAGCGTGGACTTGCCGACGTTGGGACGTCCGACGAGGGCGATGGTGGGGAGCATGGTGGCCGGTGCGTGGTGAGGGGGAGGGCGAGATCCGCGTGACGTGGTCGGGGCGGAACGAGGCAACGGTCGGGTGCGGCCGCGCGGCGTTCGCGCGGCGTGGGCCCAGGCAACCGGTCGCGCGCGCCCGTTCCGTGCGTCCGCCCTTCGCGTCGCGCCGCTACTTCGCGGTCACCGCGAAGAGGTTGCCGCCGGCCGACTGCCACAGCACGCTGCCCAGGAACGCCGCGGGTTGCGCGGTCGCGGGCGTGCCGTCGGTGGCGATCCGGCCGACGTACGCGCCGTTCACCGGGGACATGAGATGCAGGATGCCTTCGATGTCGACGACACCGAGCAGGTCGCCGACGACCTGCGGCCCGCCGATCTTGCGCTCGGCCAGCAGGTCCTGTTTCCAGATCGACGCGCCGGTCGACTTGTCGAGCGCCTGCACGGCGCCCTTGTCGTCGGTGATGTAGAGGCGCGATGCGTCGACGGTGATGCCGTACAGGCTCGACACTTCGCGCGACCAGTTGAGCGTGCCGCGGTTCAGGTCGAAGCAGGCGAGGCGTCCCTGGTAGGCGACCGCGCACACCTGCTGCTGGTCGAGGACCGGGAGGCTCGTCACGTCGGCAATGCGCTCGAGTTCCGTCGCGCCCTTGGGACTGGCGACGGTGCCGTCCCAGCCGACGATGCCGGTCGGCATGTCGATCGCGAGGAGGCGGCCTCCCGCGGTCCCGATGAACAGGCCGCCGCGCGTCGTGACGCCGCCCGCGTAATTGCGCACGGTGAGCGCCGGTGCCGCGCGCTGGTGCACCCACTTCCTGGCGCCATCGGCGGCGGCGAGCGCATGCACGCTGCCGTCGCCCGCGAAGACCGCGACGACGCCATCGGCGATGCGCGGCGGCGCGATGACTTCGGTCGAGACCTTGGCCGTCCACTTGGGCTGGCCGTTGGTGTCGAACGCGAGGACTTCGCCCTTGTCGGTGCCGACGACGACCACGTTGGCGTCCGCGCCCGGACCCGCGGACAACGTCTTTCCGGCGCTGATCCGCCACACCGAGCGTCCGGTCGCAGGATCGATCCGCGAGATGGCGCCGTCGGTACTCGCGACGTAGAGGGCATCCTGCAGCACGGCGGGCGCGAAGCCGGGGACCGCCTTGCCGACCGACACCTGCCAGTTGACGCTGCCCGTCGCCGACGCCTTGAGCTCAGGCAGCGGACCGGGCTTCTTGGAGTTCCAGAGCCAGCGCATCGAGAACGCCGGCGGGACCGGCAGGTACTCGTAGATCGTCGCGCAACCGCCGAGCGCGACCACGGCCAGCACCAGGGCGGCGGCCCGTCCGGAACGCGCGGTGCGCGAGGTCGTCGGTGTCACGCGCTGTTTCATTGCTTGGGCGCGGTCGGTGCGGCGGCGGGCGCGGCGGGAGCAGCAACGGGCGGCGGGCGCCGCAGGGGCGGCGGCAGCGGGCGGGGGCGGCACGATCGCAGCGGATCCGCTGCCGACGGCGGCCGCCGCCGGCGCGCCACCGAGCGAGTCGAGCTTCACCTGCACGTAGTTCCGGTACTGCGACTTCGCGTCGAACTTCGCGAGCGCCAGCTGGTACGCCGCGCGCGCATCCGCCGTCCTGCCGGCCGCCGCCAGCGCGTCGCCGCGCAGGTCGGCATAGAGGCCGGCGAACGGATCGCCGTGCTTGGCGTCGAGCATCTTCAGTGCGTCGTCGTACTGCTTGTCGTTGAGCATGATCTCCGCCAGGCGGTAGCGGGCGATTTCCTTCAGCTCGGTCTCGTCCGCCCGGTCGATCACCCACTGCAGCTGCGTGCGCGCGGCCGCGCTGTCGCCGGCATCGAACAGGAGCTTCGCCAGGACCAGCGCCGCCCGCGGCGCGTAGCCGGTGCCGGCGAACTTGTCCTCGAGCTGCGCGGTGGCGTCCTTCGCCTTCGGCAGGTCGTTGGCGCGCGCCGCCTGCGAGCAGGCCGGTGAAGAGCGCCGAGGCCTCCGCGGCCTGCCGCGCGGTCCACCAGCGCCAGCCCTGCACGGCCGCCAGCGCGAGGCACACGGCCATCACGATGGCGGTCACGGTGTTGCCCCACCGGTTCCACCAGGCCTTGAGGTCGTCGAGCTGGTCCTGTTCTTCGAGATCGTATACGGCCATCGTCAGTCCTTGGAGTTCATTGCATTCATCGGGCCAGCGCGGCCAGGCGCGCGGCCACGTCGGCCACCGCCACGGCCACCTGCTCGCCCTGCGCGCGCAGCGGCTTGATCGCGCACGTTCCGGTCGGCCGCTTCCTCGTCGCCCACGATCAGCGCGAAACGGGCGCCGCTGGCGTCGGCCTTCTTCATCTGCGACTTGAAGCTGCCGCCGCCCGCGTTCACGACGACCGCGTGGCCGTCGTCGCGCAATGTCTCGCCGAGGCGCCGCGCGAGCGGCGCCGCCGCGTCGCCCGAGTGCACGACGTACGCGAGCGGGGCTGCCTGCGCCGTGACGCCGGCGTCCTGCAGCAGCAGGATCATGCGTTCGATGCCGAGCCCGAAGCCGCAGGCGTAGTTGCGCTTGCCGCCCAGCAGTTCGAAGAGGTTGTCGTAGCGGCCGCCGCCGGCGACGGTGCCCTGCGCGCCCAGACCGCCGCTCGTGGCCACCCATTCGAACACGGTGCGGTTGTAGTAGTCGAGCCCGCGCACCAGCCGCGGGTTGATCTCGAACGCGAGCCCGGCGTCGGTCAACTGCGTCTGCAGCGCCTCGAAGTGCGCGAGCGACGCGTCGGCGATGTGGTCGACGAGCTTCGGCGCGCCTTCGAGCATCGCCTGCATCGCGGGATTCTTGCTGTCGAGGATGCGCAGCGGATTCGCGTGCAGCCGGCGCCGCGCGTCCTCGTCGAGGACGTCGGCGTTGCGCTCGAAGTACGCGACCAGTTCGTTGCGATGCGCGAGTCGCTCCGGCGCGTCGCCGATCGAGTTGATCTGCAGCTCGATCCCGGTGAGGCCGAGCTTCTTCCACAGGCGCGCGAGCATCACGATCTGCTCGGCGTCGGCGTCCGGACCCTCGAAGCCCAGCGCCTCGGCATCCAGCTGGTAGAACTGCCGGTAGCGGCCCTTCTGCGGACGCTCGTGGCGGAACATCGGTCCGCTCGTCCATACGCGCTGCGGGCGGTCGTACGTGAGGTTGTGCTGGATCGTCGCCCGCACGATGCCGGCCGTGGCTTCCGGCCGCAGCGTGAGCGATTCGCCGTTGAGCTTGTCCTCGAACGTGTACATCTCCTTCTCGACCACGTCCGTGAACTGCCCGATGCCGCGCACGAACAACGCCGTCGGCTCGACGATGGGCACGCGGATGTTCCGGTAGCCGTACTGCGCGAACACCGAGCGCGCGGCGTCCTCGAAATGCTCCCACAGGGGCGCCTCGTCCGGCAGCACGTCGTTCATGCCGCGAACGGCCTGCAGCCTGGGCAGCGCGGCTTGCGCACCGCCCATGCCCTGCGGCGCCACCGGCGGTTCGGGTGGTTTCGTCAGTTGACTCATGGATGACTAGACGACGGCCTTGACCGCGATCGTCTTCTTCCCGGGTTTCAGATGCGCAGCCGCCGGCTCGCCGCCGTAGGTCGCGCGCACATAGTCGTCGACCAGCGCCTGGAATTCCTCTGCGATGCGGTCGCCCTTCAGCGTGACCGTCTTCACGCCGTCGACGTAGACGGGTGCGACCGGCGTTTCGCCGGTGCCGGGCAGCGAGATGCCGATGTTGGCGAGCTTCGATTCGCCCGGGCCGTTGACCACGCAGCCCATCACCGCGACGTGCATGTCCTCCACCCCCGCGTAACGTTCGCGCCACGCGGGCATCGCCGCGCGCAGGTAGGCCTGGATGCGCTCGGCGAGTTCCTGGAAGTACGTGCTCGTCGTGCGCCCGCAGCCCGGGCACGCCGTCACCTGCGGCGTGAACGAGCGCAGGCCCATCGTCTGCAGGATTTCCTGCGCGACGATCACCTCGCGCGTGCGGTCGCCGTTGGGTTCGGGCGTCAGCGACACGCGGATCGTGTCGCCGATGCCCTGCTGCAGCAGCACGCCCATCGCGGCCGTCGACGCGACGATGCCCTTGCTGCCCATCCCCGCCTCGGTGAGGCCCAGGTGCAACGGATAGTCGCAGCGCCGCGCGAGCTCGCCGTACACGGCGATCAGATCCTGCACGGCCGAAACCTTGCACGACAGCACGATGCGGTCGCCGGGCAGGCCGAGCGCTTCGGCGCGCTGCGCGCTGCCGATCGCGGACACGATGAGTGCCTCGCGCATCACGGCCTCCGCGGATACGGGCGCCGCGAGCCGCGCGTTGTCGTCCATCATCTTCGCGAGGAGGTCCGCGTCGAGGCTGCCCCAGTTGACGCCGATGCGCACCGGCTTGCCGAACTCGATGGCCTTCTCGATCATCACGACGAACTGCGGATCGCGCTTGCTGCCACGGCCGACGTTGCCGGGATTGATCCGGTACTTCGCGAGCGCCTGCGCGCATTCGCGGTACTCGGTCAGCAGCTTGTGGCCGTTGAAATGGAAATCGCCGATCAGCGGCACCGTACAGCCGGCGGCGTCGAGCCGCTCGCGGATCGCCGGCACGGCCGCCGCCGCCTCCGCCGAATTGACCGTCACGCGCACGAGCTCGGAGCCGGCCTCCGCCAGTGCGCGCACCTGCGCGACGGTCCCGGCGATGTCCGCCGTGTCCGTGTTCGTCATCGACTGCACGACGATCGGCGCGCGGCCGCCGACCTTCACGCCGCCGATGACGGCCTGCCGTGTGGTGCGGCGAGCGGAGAGGGCCGAAGTCATGGCGTACCCGTCGCCTTCACTTGATCGAGAACTTCGCGACGTTCTGCTTGATGAACGGCACGACGTCGTACGGCGCGCCCCGCCAGGAGACGGTGACGGCCTCGGCATTGCCGAGCACGACTTCGAGCGGCAACGCGCCGCCGATCGCGTGCGTGGCACCGGGATAGCCGATCGTCGACAGCACGATCGTGCCCTTCGCGTCCTTCACCTCGACCCACGACGTGCCGCGAAACACGAAGACGAGCGGCGCGTCGCCGGGAGCCGTCGGCGGCGCGCCCGTGTCGGTCAACGGCGCCGGGACCGCGACGTCCGCCTTCGCGGTGTCGGGCGCCGGGCGTGCATCGGTACCGGTCGGTGCGCTGCCCGTGTCGCCGCTCGTGCCCGAGTGCGGCGCGGCGGGTGCCGCGGGCGTGGCAGCCGGCGCCGGCAGCGCCTTGTCGGGCGCCAGCGCTTTCGAGGGATCGGCGACCGGACGTGCGTACTCGTAGGCGACGGCGATCGCGACGATGACCACCAGCACGAGCGGAATCGCCCAGCGCGCCGAGCTCGGCTTGCCGTGCGAGTCGGCGGGCAGTTCCCCCATCACGCGCGTGGTCGGCGTCAGCGACGGATGGTCGAGCGAAGGCGAGCTCGCGGCGTCCGGCAGCGACGCGAGCACCGCTTCCGGATCGAGGCGGACGAGCCGCGCGTAGTTGCGCAGGAAGCCGCGCACGAACGTGCGGCCGGGCAGGTGCGCGAAGTCGTCGTCCTCGAGCGCGCGGACCTGCCGCGGCGCGAGCTTCAGCTGCTGCGCGACGGCGTCGATCGACAGGCCGGCCGCCATGCGCGCCTCGCGCATCCGGGCGCCGGTCGACAGTTGCGGCTCCGGTGCGGCGTCGCTCACGGAAACTTCGGGTTCGCCGCTCATTCGCAGGTTCCGGGCGGAATGGCCTTGGCTTCGGCGGACTCCGGATAGCGGTTGCGCAGCTGCGACACGTAGGAGGCTTCGGACGGCCGGTCGCCCAGCTTGCGCTCGATGCACATGCCAAGATAGAGCGCGTCGGGTGCCGCGTTGTTCTGCGCGATCACGCGCCGCATCAGCGTGCGCGCTTCATCGTAGCGGCCTTCGCGGTACTGCAGCAGCGACAGGTTGTAGGCGGCGATGGCGCTGGCCGGGTTGATCGACAGTGCGCGCTTGAAGAACTCCTCCGCCCGCCGGCGGTCGCCGGACTCTTCCGCGCACTTGCCCGCGTTCACCAGCGACACGTCGGGCGTCTTGTACAGCGGATTGCGCACGGCAAGCTCGAACTCGGCGATCGACTCCTTCGGGCGGCCGTGCGTGCAGAGGAACCAGCCCCAGTTCTGGCGGATCTCCGAGTCGTTGGGCGCCAACTCGATCGCCTTCAGGAAGTTGGCCTGCGCATTCGCGTCCTGCCCGATCATCGCGTACACGAGGCCGTAGATGTTGTAGATGCGCGCGTTCTTCGGATCGAGCTTCACCGCCTCGGCGAGTTCCTGCAGCGCGACCTCCATCTGTCCCCGCTCGTAGAAGCCGGCAGCGATCTCGGCGTGCAGCTGCGCGCGATACGGCGCGGGCGCTTCCTGGATCGGTGGCGGCAGGGGCGGCTGCGCCGGGGTCTGGGCGGCGGCCTGCTTCGAGGACGTGGATTCGCAGCCGGTGGCGAGCAGTGCGGCGGCGAGGAGCGGAAGTACGGTGACGAGGAGGCGGCGCATGGGCTTTCGCTGACGAAGGGGCGGCGCGCGACTAGTGCGCGGCGACGGGAATGATGCGGGTCGCGAGCCGGCGCTTGGTCCGGTCCTGCACCTGCCCGGCCAGTTGCCCGCACGCGGCGTCGATGTCGTCGCCGCGCGTCCTGCGGATCGTCGCGATCCGGCCGGCGTCCTGCAGCGCCCGCTGGAAGTCGACGATGCGCGCGCGCGGCGTGACCCGGAATTCGGTCCCCGGGAACGGGTTGAACGGAATGAGGTTGAACTTGCACGGCACGTCGCGGGTGAGTGCCACGAGTTCCGCCGCATGCTGCGGCTGGTCGTTCACGCCGTCGAGCATCACGTATTCGAACGTGACGAAGTCGCGCGGCGCCGCGGGCAGATAGCGCAGGCACGCGGCCATCAGGTCGGCCAGCGGGTGCTTGCGATTGATCGGCACGAGGCGATCGCGCAGCGCGTCGTTGGGCGCGTGCAGCGAAACCGCGAGCGCCACCGGGCACGCGTCGCGCAGGCGGTCGATCAGCGGCACGATACCCGACGTCGACAGTGTCACGCGGCGGCGCGACAGGCCGTACGCATTGTCGTCGAGCATCAGCTCGAGCGCGGGTACCACGTGGTCGAAATTGGCGAGCGGCTCGCCCATGCCCATCATCACCACGTTGGTGATCGGCGGCCGGCCGTGCTCGATCCACGGACCCGTGGCGCCACTCGCGACCAGTGCGCGGTTCGCGTGCCACAGCTGGCCGATGATTTCCGCCGTCGTGAGGTTCCGGTTGAAGCCCTGCTTGCCGGTCGAACAGAATGCACAGTCGAGCGCGCAGCCGGCCTGCGACGAAATGCACAGCGTCCCGCGATCGTCCTCCGGAATATAGACCGACTCCACGGCGTTGCCGTTGCCGGCGTCGAGCAGCCACTTGCGCGTGCCGTCGGCGGCCGTCGTGTCGCGGATCACGGCCGGTCCCCGGATCTCGGTATCGGCGGTCAGCCGTTCGCGGGCGGCGTAGGACAGGTCGGTCATCGCCGCCGGGTCGGCGACGAACCGCTGGTGAACCCAGCGCGACACCTGCCGCGCGCGAAACGGCTTCTCGCCACGAAGGGCGAAGAAGTCGGCAAGCGCGGCGGGCGAGAGGTCGAGAAGGTTCGTCACTTGAAGCGATTCACGATGAGACGCCAAAGACGTCGGGCAATGCCTGTGATTGCACTCCACCGGCGCTCCGCAAGGCGGGATTCCGGTGCCGCTGCCGACGGTTCGGCATCCACTCGGATGGCAAGGGGAACGCGCGCCCCCGCCAACCTCACGTCTGCCGTCCTCGGCGCCCTGGCGTCCCAATGCGGGAGGCCGGGGATAGATGCGATTCTGGTACTAGCGCGAATAGATCGCCAGTGCCGGGAAGAAATAGGCGATTTCCACGGCGGCGGTCTCGGGTGCGTCGGAACCATGCACGGCGTTCGCGTCGATGGATTGCGCGAAGTCCGCGCGGATCGTGCCCGCCGCGGCCTTTTTCGGATCCGTCGCGCCCATGAGTTCGCGGTTCTTCGCGATGGCGCCGTCGCCTTCGAGCACCTGGATCATCACGGGGCCCGAGATCATGAAGTCCACCAGATCACGGAAGAACGGGCGCTCGCGATGAACCGCGTAAAAGCCCTCGGCTTCGGCGCGCGACAGCGCCGCCATGCGCGCGGCGACGATCTTGAGGCCGGCCTTCTCGAACCGGGCATAGATTTCGCCGATGACGTTCTTCGCGACCGCGTCCGGCTTGATGATGGAAAGAGTGCGTTCAACCGCCATTTCTGAGCTCCGACTGGATAAAAGCGAGTAAATTCAAAATTATACCACGGTTGCCGCACTGCGGCACCGCCCGCCGACCCGGCGGGCGGCGGGTCGGATGGGGACCGCCCGGCGCCTCGACAAGGCCGCACCGCAGCCCGCTTCGGATAGGATGCGGGTCGATTCGTGCCGCCCGGTACTCCGGTGCGGACCAGGAAGCCGGCGCCATGCAGTGCCGGCTCCCCCTTGCCGGCCCCGCAAGCCGGCGCAGGGACGAACGAATGACCCCCGATCTCCCCTTTCTGGAGGATGTGCCCGATGCGTTTCCCCAAGATGAACGCGGGTGCCGCGCTTGCGCTGGCCCTGGTCGCGACGCTCGCGTCCGCGCAGGATTACCCGACCAAGACGATTTCGCTGATGGTCCCGTTCGCCGCCGGAGGGCCGACCGATACCGTGGCGCGGACGCTCGCGCTGGGCATGGGCCGTGCGCTCAAGCAGTCGGTGATCGTCGAGAACGTGCCGGGCGCCGGCGGTACGATCGCCCCGACCAAGCTGAAAGGCGCCGCGCCGGACGGCTACACGCTGATGCTGGCCCACATCGGGATGTCGACCGCGCCGGCGCTCTACCGCAACCTGCCGTTCAAGCCGCTGGAGGATTTCGAACTCGTCGGCCAGGTGGTGGACGTCCCGATGACGTTCATCGCCCGCAAGGACCTTCCTCCGAAGGACATGAAGGAGCTGCTGGCCTACATCCGGGCGAACAAGGACAAGGTGACGCTCGCCAACGCCGGCGTGGGCTCGGCGTCGCACCTGTGCGGCCTGCTGTTCATGAGTTCGATCCAGCAGGACATGACGACGGTGCCGTACAAGGGCACGGCGCCGGCGATCAACGACCTGCTGGGCGGGCAGGTCGACCTGCTGTGCGACCAGACGACCAACACGACGCAGTACATCGGCTCCGGTCGCGTGAAGGCCTACGGGACGACGTCGAAGTCGCGGCTCGACACGCTGCGTGACCTGCCGACGCTTGCCGAGTCCGGCGTGCCCGGCTTCGAGGTCGTCGTCTGGCACGGCGTCTACGCGCCCAAGGGCACGCCGAAGCCGGTCGTCGACAAGCTGGTCGCCGCGCTGCAGACGGCGATCGCCGAGCAATCGTTCGCGCAGAAGATGGCCGAACTGGGCTCGCAGGTCGTGACCAGGGACAAGGCGACGCCCGAGGGCCTGCGCACGCAGCTCAAGTCCGAGATCGACAAGTGGACGCCGATCATCAGGAAGGCCGGCGTATACGCCGACTAAACGGACGAAATCATTCCGCGCTTCGCGCTGCGCGTTTTCGTCGCCGAGGAAGTCAGCTCGAAAAGCTTCGGGGCGGCCGGGCGCTTTCCTCGTGGCAAAAGCACGAAGCGCGTGGCTCATAGGCGCTGCGCGCCCGTTCGGTCACGCGCGCCTGCACGCTGACTGCCTGCGATGGGCGGGGCGTGATGCGGGCAGGCTTGCGTGCCTGTGTTGAGCGGCGGAACAGTGGAATTCGAGTCGTGTCGTGCAAACGGGCCGCATTGCGGCCCGTTTGCATTGCAGGACTGAAAGCGAATCCTGGCAACGTAGATCGATCGACGCTCGCCCAACGAATTGCTCATCGAAGGCTGTCAGCGCGCAAACGCGCGTGACCGAACGGGCGCGCAGCGCCTATGAGCCACGCGCTTCGTGCTCTTGCTACGAGAAAAGCGCCCGGCCGCCCGAAGCTTTTCGAGCTGACCGCTTCGGATTCAATCCGGAGCGCGCAGCGCGGAGCGACTTGAACGTCGGCTACATCATTCCGAGCGTCTTCGGCAGCCAGATCGACAGCGCGGGCCAGTAGGTGACGACGAGCAGGAACACCAGCATCGTGAGCAGCCACGGCCAGACCGCGACCGTCAGCTCGGTGATGCCCATCTTGGTGATGCCCGACGCGACGTAGAGGTTGAGGCCCACCGGCGGGTGGCACATGCCGACCTCCATGTTGACGACCATCATGATGCCGAAGTGCACCGGGTCGATGCCGAGCTTCATCGCGACCGGGAACAGGATCGGGCGCCATGATCAGCACGATCGAGGAGGGCTCCATCACGTTGCCCGCGAGCAGCAGCACGACGTTGACGAACAGCAGGAACGCGACGACGCCGAGGCCCTTGTCGAGCATCCAGTTGGCGAGCTCCTGCGGGATCTGCTCGGAGGTCATGAGGTAGCTGAACATCACCGCGTTGGTGATGATGTAGAGCAGCATCGCGCTCATGTTGGCCGAGTCGAGCAGCACCTTCGGCACCTTGGCGAGCGACATGTCCTTGTAGACGAACACCGCGACGAAGAACGCGTAGACGGCGCTCATCGCCGCCGCCTCCGTCGGCGTGAAGATGCCGGTGTAGATGCCGCCGATCACGACGATGATCAGCAGCAGGCCCCAGACGCTCGCCCGGAAGCTGCGCCAGCGCTCCAGCGGACGTCGCGCGCGGCTGGCGCGGGTAGTTGTTCTTGCGCGCGCGGTACCACGTGGTGAGGCCCAGCAGCGTCGCGAGCACGATCCCGGGAATGATGCCGGCGATGAACAGCGCGCCGACCGACGTGTTGGTGGCGACCGCGTACATCACCATCACGATCGACGGCGGGATCAGGATGCCGAGCGCGCCCGACGTCGTGATGACGCCGGCGCCGAAGCGCGCCGGGAAGCCCTGCTTGACCATCGCCGGCAGGATGATCGAGCCGATCGCGACCACGGTGGCCGGCGAGCTGCCCGACACCGCGGCGAACAGCGCGCACGCCAGCACGCCCGCGAGCCCCAGTCCGCCGTACCAGTGGCCGACCATGGCCGAGGCGAAGTTGATCATCCGTCGCGCGACGCCGCCGTGGGTCAGGAAGTTGCCGGCGAGGATGAAGAACGGGATCGCCATGATCTCGAACTTCTCGATGCCGGTGAAGAGCTTCAGCGCCACCGACTCGATCGGCACGTTGGTCATCGTGAACAGGTACGTGAGCACCGTGAGGCCGAGCGAGATCGAGATCGGCATCCCGGTCAGCATCAGGCCGAACAGCAGCGCGAAGATGATCCACGCGTTGTTGATCGGCACGCCGGCGAGCTTCAGCGCGACCGGGATCGCGATCAGGACGGGCGGGATCAGCGCCGGCCAGCGCGGCGCGTCGTCGTTGGTGGACCGGGGGCGACGAGCGGCGCTCATCGCGGTCCCCCCGTGCGCAGGTCCGCCGGATGCAGGTTGTCGTCCATCTGCGTACGGGTTGATCGGCTCCTCGATGCCCTCGACGTGCGCGACGTCGTGGTGCGGCAGCTCGCCGGTGCGGAAGAACGTCCACGCGACCTGCAGGAAGCGGAAGCACATGAGGTACGAGCCGAGCGGGATGCACAGGTAGACGATCCACTTCGGCACCTCGAGGTCGGGCGACACCGAGCTCGTGTGGCGCGATGTCCCAGACGAACGTGGCGCCCAGCGTGCCGACGATGGCCGTGAACGTGGCGCCGGCCAGCAGGCCGAACAGCACGTACGCCTTGCGCGTGGACGGCGGCAGCCGGTTGATCATCACGTCGACGCCGACGTGGATGCCGGTGCGCACGCCGTAGGCGGCGCCGAACTTCGCCATCCACACGAACATGTAGATGCACAGCTCCTGCGCCCACGACAGGTCGATCGCGAGCAGCAGGTCCTGCAGCCCCGGGAATCGGCAGGCCCGCCAGGTAGCGGTGCACGACGGCGACGAAGATCAGCAGCGTGGCCGCGCCCATCAGGAACGCGATCAGCCACTCCTCGAGATGGTCGAGAAACTTCAAGGCATTCCTCCCCGCACAAAGGCGCATTGCCACTCGACCCGGCACCGCAGGAGCGCTGCGCCGTAGCCACCTCTGCCTGCGTCGCATTGCATCGCGAAATGACCGGCGTGCGCAGCGCGCCGGTTCATTTCGCTGCGCAGCCTCCAACGCAGGCACGGACGCTGATGCCGGACTAGGGCTTGAAGCCGGTCGCCTTGTAGACGTCGGCGATGATGTCCTTGCCGATGCGCGACTCGTTTTCCTTGTGCACGGCGACGAGCGCCTTCTTGAGCGCCGCCTTCTGCTCGGCGGTGAGCGTCAGGATCTCCGTCTTGCCGGTCTTGCGCACGGCCTCGAGCGCGTCGTCGTTCTCCTTCTTGGCGATGTCGTTCGCGTACTTGGTCGCGTCCTTCATCGCGCCCTCGAGCGTCGTGCGGATGTCGGCGGGCAGGCCGTCCCAGAACTTCTTGTTCGCGATGACCGCGTAGCCCAGGTAGCCGTGGTTGGTGAGCGCCAGGTACTTCTGCACTTCATGCATCTTCTGCGTGTAGAAGTTCGACGGCGGGTTCTCGGTGCCGTCGACGACGCCGGTCTGCAGCGCCTGGTAGACCTCGGAGAACGCCATCACCTGCGGGATCGCGCCCAGCGCCTTCATCTGGTCGCCCAGCACCTTGGACGACTGGATGCGCATCTTGAGGCCCTTGTAGTCGGCCGACGTTGCGGATCGGCTTGTTGGCGCTCATCACCTTGAAGCCGTTGTCCCAGTACGCGAGCCCGATGATCCCCTTCGAGCTCGAGCTTCTTGAACAGCGCTGCGCCGACGGGACCTTCGGTCACCTTGTGCAGGTCGGCGTAGTCGTCGAAGATGTACGGCAGGTCGAACACCTCGAACTCGCGCGCGCCCAGCGGGCCGAACTTCGCGAGCGACGGCGCCAGCATCTGCACCGAGCCCAGCTGCAGCGCTTCCATCTCCTCCCCGTCCTTGAAGAGCGAGCTGTTCGGGTAGACCTCGACCTTGACCCGGCCCTTCGTGCGCTCCTCGGCGAGCTTCTTGAAGTACTCCGCCGCCTTGCCCTTGGGCGTGTCGACCGCGACGACGTGGCTGAACTTGATGACGATGGGCTGTTGCGCGAGCGCCGAACCCGCGGCGAGCGTGAACGCGGCGACGGCCGCAGCCATCATGCCGACGACATGCCTGGTATTCATCTGGCCTCCTTGCCGGGTGAGGCCTACACCGCTCCGCGAAGCCGCGGATCCGGGCCCGTCCGTTCGAGGGACGTGGCGGTACCTCACTGCGGCGCATTGTCAACTGCGCCGCCGGCCGCCGATTTGCGCCTAATCAAACCACGGTCGGTTGCCACGCGACCGCGAATCCGGGCGCTCCGTCGGCCGCGGCGAAGGCGGCCGCCACGCCCAGGCCCGGGACGGCCGCCAGCGCGTCGCCGCACCAGAGGAGCGGCAGCGCCCGCCGCGTCCAGGGCGGCAGCCCCGCCTCCTGCAGCAGATCCGCCAGCTTGCGGTCCGGGCGCCCGGGGAGCCGGATCCGCTCGCCGCCGGCGCGCGGCCGCGCACGCAGGCCCCGGGCCGCCGCCGTTTGCGCGATGCCCGCACCCGTGCAACGCGTGAACTCGAGTCGCCCGTGCGGCAGGACCAGTGCAGGTTCGTCGCGCCACGGAACATCGTAGGCCGGCGGCGCCGGCGCATGCGCGACGAGGCGCCCGCGATGCACGCCCAGCTCGACCCCCGCGTGCGCCAGCAGGATGCCGGCATCGGCACGCGGGCGCGCGAGCTGGCGCAGCATCTCGGCCAGGCGCACCGTCGATGGCGCGGGCAGGCCGCGGCGACGCAGGAACCAGCGCAGCAGGTTGCGCGCGCGGTGCGGGGGCAGCGCGGCGAACGGCGCGCAGGCCAGCGTCAGGCCATCGTCGCCCGACTGCAGCGCGCCCGCCGCGTCCAGCGCCGCGAGGTCGTCGGCCAGGTGCGCCGCGTCCGCCTGGTGCGCCGCCGCGCGGGCGAGGGTGAGTGAGGGCTGCGGAAACACCTGCGCGAGCGCCGGCATCACGACGTGCCGCACCGCGTTGCGTCGATGGCGATGCTGCGCATTGCTCTCGTCGTCGACCCAGGCGAGAGCTGCCGCGCGCGCGAACTCGTCGATCGCCGCCCGTGCGACAGAAAGCAGCGGGCGCACGAAGGTGACGCCGCGCGCATCGGCGTAGGCGCCGGGCATCCCGGCCAGGCCGTGCGGGCCGGCACCCCGAAGCAGTTGCAGCAGCAGCGTCTCCGCCTGGTCGTCGCGGTGATGCGCGAGCGCGACATGGCGCACGCCGGACGCCAGCGCGGCCTCCGCGAGCGCCGCATAGCGCAGCGTCCGCGCCTCGGCTTCGACGCTCACCCGCGGCGCGCGCGACAGCACGATCGCGCGCACGGCCAGCGGCACGCCATGCGCCGCGCAGAGGTCCGCGCAGTGCCGCTGCCAGGCGTCGGCGTGCGGGGAAAGTCCGTGATGTACGTGCAGCGCCGACACGCGATGGCCGCCGGCCGCCGCGACGCGGAGCACCGCGTGCAGCAGCACGACCGAATCGCGCCCGCCGGACAGTGCAACGGCGATCGGCGCGCCCGCGGGAACGTGGTCGGCGAGCGCGCGCGCGGCTGCGGCGGCAACATCGGCTTCGGCAGGCATGCCTTCGAGGTCCCGCGCGCTGGCGAGCCGGCAGCGGGGCGCTAGCCGGCGCTGATTTCCTTGTACTTCCCGTACGACAGGATGCGGTCCTCGCGCTGCTCGAGCAGCGTGTCGAGCGGCAGTTCCGACAGGTGGCGGAGCGTTTCGGTGAGGACCTTCTTGAGCGACACGGCCATCGCGGCGTGGTCGCGGTGCGCACCGCCCAACGGCTCGGCGATCACCTTGTCGACGAGCCCCAGCTGCTTCAGGCGCGGCGCGGTGATGCCCAGGATCTCCGCCGCCTCCGCCGCGTGATCGGAGGACTTCCAGAGAATCGACGCGCACCCTTCGGGCGAGATCACCGAATAGGTCGAGTACTGCAGCATCAGCGTGATGTCGCCGACCGCGATGCCCAGCGCGCCGCCGGAGCCGCCTTCGCCGATCACCGTGACGATGACCGGAATGCGCAATCCGGCCATCTCGTACAGGTTGCGGCCGATCGCCTCCGACTGCCCGCGCTCCTCGGCACCGATGCCCGGATACGCGCCCGGCGTGTCGACGAACGTGAAGAGCGGCAGTCCGAATTTCTCGGCGAGCTTCATGAGGCGCAACGCCTTCCGGTAGCCCTCCGGACGCGGCATGCCGAAGTTGCGGTGGATCTTTTCCTTCGTGTCGCGCCCCTTCTGGTGGCCCAGCACCATGCAGGGCTGGCCGTTGAAGCGCGCGAGACCGCCGACGATCGCGGGATCGTCCGCGTAGTTGCGGTCGCCGTGCAGTTCGCGGAAGTCGCTGAACATGCCGGCGATGTAGTCGAGCGTGTACGGGCGCTGCGGATGGCGCGCGACCTGCGCGATCTGCCACGCCGAGAGCTTCGCGTAGATTTCCTTGGTCAGCTGCTGGCTCTTCTTGGTGAGCCGCGCGATCTCGTCGGAAATGTCGACCGCCGAGTCCTCGTGCACGTAGCGCAGCTCGTCGATCTTCGCCTGCAGCTCGGCGATCGGCTGCTCGAAGTCGAGGAACGTCTGTTTCATTGCGGTACCTGTGCCCTCGGAAGTGGCGGTCATCATAGCGTAACGCCGGCGTGCGTCGCCAGCGGCGCCCCGGGCGGCCCGGGGCGGCCGGAACGCGGTCACGCGTGGGTGAGCGCGTCGTGGATGAGCTTGACGCCGGTCGCGAGCAGCAGCGCGTAGCTGACGTTGAGGAACACCGTCTGCGACATCCGACGGTGGATCCACACGCCCAGCCAGATGCCGAGCGGCGCCAGCGGCGAGAACAGCAGCGCCGCCGCGAGGTTGCCGACGTTGAGCTGGCCGACGAAGTAGTACGGAACGAGCTTCGCGTAGTTGACCACGAGGAAGAACACGGCGGACGTGCCGACGAACAGCGTCTTGTCGACCTTCTGCGCGAGCATGTAGACGGCGAACGGCGGGCCGCCGGCATGCGCGAGCGTGCTGGTGAAGCCGGACACGGCGCCCCAGAACGCGCCGGCCACGCGGCCCGGCTTGCGGTCCCGCACCGAGATGCGCGCCGCCAGCCGCTCGGTGAGGCGCAGCCACTGGTTCAGCGCGAACGTCACGGCGATGACGCCGAGCAGCAGCCTGATCGCGTTGACGGGCAGCAGCCCGAAGGCGATGCCGCCGGCCGCGATGCCGACGAGTGCGCCCGGCAGCATGATCGCCAGGTGTTCGCGCGACCATGACCGGCGGTACGCGTGGACGCCGAAGATGTCCATCGCGCACAGGATCGGCAGCATGATGCCGGCGGCCTCCGGCGGCGCGATGAACATCGACATCAGCGGCACGGCGAGTCCGCCGGCCCCCTGCCCGAATCCGCCCTTCGAAATGCCGGTGATCAGGATCGCGACGACGGCGACCGGATAGAACGCGAGCGGGAAGTCGGGAATCGTCATCGTGCGCCCGCCGGAGGCGTCCCGCGCGGCGTCATGGCCCGGGCAGCGGCTCGGACGCGCCCGCACCCCGTCCGCGCCACGCGGCAATCAGCTCGTTGGCGATCACCGCGCACAGCACCAGTGCGCCGCCGATAAGCGCGTTGCGTCCCGGGTGCTCGCCCATCAGCACCCACACCCACAGCGGCCCGAGGATCGGCTCGAGCAATGCCAGCAGGCCGAGTTCCGTCGCGGACAGCGTGCGCGACGCCGCGGTGGCCAGCAGGCATCCGGTGCCGAGCTGCACGCAGCCCATGAACACGAGGATCAGGAGGTCGTGCGAGGTCGCGGCGAACGGGCCGGCCAGCGCGTAGGCGGGCACGAGCGTCCACAGCCCGGCGATCATCACCATCGGCAGCATGTCGACGGTCGCGTGGAACTTGCGCAGCACGGTCAGCTGCGCGGCGAAGCAGACGGACACGCCGAGCGCCAGCAGGTTGCCCACGAGCTGGCCCGCGTCGACCGCGCCGCCGAACATCACGAGGATTCCGGCGAAGGCGATGCCCATCGCGACCCACGTGCGCGCCGGCACCCGCTCGCGCAGCACGAACCAGCCGGCGAGCGCCGCCAGGAACGGCGAGACGCTCATCAGCACGAACGTATTGGCGACCGTCGTGCGCGTGAGCGACCCGATGAAGAAGAAGAACGTCCCGGCGAGGAACAGCCCGGCCAGGATGCCGGGGAGCCCCGCGGCGCGCACCGCCGCCGGCATCCGGCGTCCGTGCATCACGACGAGCACGCCCGCGACGAACAGCGTCATGAACAGCGAACGCCAGAACACGATCTCCCATGCGCTGGTGATCGACAGCTGGCGCACCAGCAGGCCACCGGTCGACCAGCAGACCGACGCGACGATCATCGCGAGGACGGCGCGGCGGTGCCGCGCGGGTGCCGTCGCGGCGGAGGGAGCATTCATCGTTGCAACCGGGAGCGGCGCCGTCGCATCAGGCGGTGCCCAACAAAAAGCCGGCCTCGCAGTCCGCGAACACCGGCGTCGATGCAGAACTCGTGCAGGGAATCGAGGTTAGCGCAACGGGTCAGCCGTGTAAAGGCACGCGGACCGCGCAGTCAGGGGGTCACCCGCGTGAAGCCGGGGAACATTTCGCGCGCTTCGGCGAGGTCGGACATCGCGATGGGATCGCTGCATGCGGCGTAGCGCTCCCAGAGCTTCAGCACTTCCGGATTCGAGTGCGCGGCGTCGATGGCCGCCTGCGACACCCATTCGAACACTTCGAGCAGCGCACCGTCGCGCGCCCGCAGAACGAGTGCGGGTCGCTCGGTGGCGAGCCCCTGTGCGCGCAGCACGTGCAGGTGATCGCGCAGACACGCCAGCAGCGCGTCGTCGAGGCCGGGCTTGGCGCGGAACATGGCGATCACGGTGACACCCATCGGGTTCCTCCGGGGGTATGTGCGAATCGCGACGCTACCGCGTCGCCGCCGTCATGTCGAGGGAGGACTCGGCACCGACCCATCGTCCGGGCCGGCGCCGAAGTCGACGGCGAAATCGCGCCCCATCGCGGCGGCGAGCCGCACGAAATCCCGTTCAGGGATGCGCACGACGCCGAAGCGGAACGCGGCACCCCAGTGCTGTTTGCTGCGGATGAACGACAACGCTTCCAGCATCGGCTTGATCGGCGCGTCGCGCGCGGGCAGGTACGCGACATCGAGGCGGAACGGATGAAAGCCGTCGCCGGCGTCCGCCTGGTAGATGCGCCCGTCGCGAATGCGGCCGATGGCGGTGAATGCCTGTACCGGCGGCCCGTCCGGGTGCGACTCGCGCGGCGAGTAGAACGCGAAGCCGTCGCCCGCGCGCATCCGTTCGAGCGCGCCGGCCTTGCCATGATTGAGTTGGGCGAAGCCACCCGCGACGCCGCGCGCAACGTGGTCGCGCGCGACGACACCGATCCAGTAACTGCGGACCACCGTGGGGCCACCGTCCGCCGCAGGCGGCGTGTCGCGGCCGGTGGTCCGGGTGCGCGGCGCGCGACGCGCTTCCGGCGTCGCGACCGGCGATGCCGGCGCAAGGCCCGCGGACTCCCGGGGCCGGAGGTGCGGGCATCGGCGTGGGCCGCTGGGCGCGGATCGGGATGCGCACGGGCGACTTGTCGCTGCCGTCGCCGGGCGCGCGCGGCGGGCGCGGTGGGCGGCGCTGGGTGTCCGTCATCGGTGACTCCTCGGTTCGGTCCTCGGTTCGGTCTTCGGTTCGTCCTCAGGTCGGTCGTCGGGTCGGTGAGTCAGGTCCGGTCCGGCGTCAGGTCGGTCTGCAGGTTCGGTCGCCCAACGCAAGCCAGGGCGTCCGGACGTTGCGTGCGGGTTTTCCATGGACATGTCGTGCATTCTTCTCGACTCTTCGTGCATTCATGAGGGTTCGTGGTGGATTCTCGATGAATTTCCGGATTGCGATGGATGCCCCATCGGGCATCGCACCGGCCAGCGCGCGTGGCGTAACCATGCTAAACGGGGGCGCCGCGCGGACCCGATAGGACATTCGGTTGAGGTTTCCGTAAACTTGCCCCTTTGAAGGGGGAACTCGATGGCGGCGCACAGGATTGCGGTAATCGCAGGGGACGGGATCGGCAAGGAAGTGATGCCGGAGGGCCTGCGCGTCGTGGAGGCCGCGGCGCGCAAGTTCGGCGCGGCGCTCGAGTTCGAGTCGTTCGACTGGAACTGCGACTACTTCGCGAAGCACGGCAAGATGATGCCGGACGACTGGTTCGCCCGGCTGTCCGCGTTCGAGGCGATCTATTACGGTGCGGTCGGATGGCCCGCCACGGTCCCCGACCACGTGTCGCTGTGGGGCTCGCTCATCCTGTTCCGCCGCCAGTTCGACCAGTACGTGAACCTGCGGCCGTGCAAGCTGATGCCCGGCATCCCGTCGCCGCTCGCCAATCGCAAGCCCGGCGACATCGACTTCGTCGTCGTCCGCGAGAACACGGAGGGCGAGTACTCGTCGGTGGGCGGCCGCATGTACGAAGGGACCGACCGCGAGATCGTGTTCCAGCAGTCGGTGTTCTCGCGCAAGGGTGTGGACCGCGTGCTGCGCTTCGCGTTCGACTTCGCGCGCACGCGGCCGGCGAAGCACGTGACGTCGGCGACCAAGTCGAACGGCATCTCGATCACGATGCCGTACTGGGACGAGCGGTTCCGCGCGATGGCCGCCGGCTATCCGGACATCCGTTCCGACCAGTACCACATCGACATCCTGTCCGCGCACTTCGTGCAGCGGCCCGAGCGCTTCGACGTCGTCGTCGCGTCCAACCTGTTCGGCGACATCCTGTCGGACCTGGGCCCCGCCGTCTGCGGCACCATCGGCATCGCGCCGTCGGCGAACCTGAATCCCGAGCGGGTGTTCCCGTCGCTGTTCGAGCCCGTGCACGGCTCCGCACCCGACATCGCGGGCAAAGGCATCGCCAACCCGATCGGGCAGATCTGGTCGGGCGCGCTGATGCTCGACTTCCTGGGCCACCAGGACGCGTCCGCGGCGATCGTCGCGGCGATCGAACGCGTGCTCGCGGACCCCGCGGCGCCGCGCACCCCCGACCTGGGCGGCCGCGCGACGACGACGGACCTGGGGCGCGCGATCGTGTCGGCGCTCTGACGGGAGCGCCGCGCGCGATGCGAAGCCGTCCACTCCGCTGGGCCGCGCGCCTGATCGGCGCAGGGCTGTCGGCCGCGTGCGTGCTCGCCGCGCCGCCGGCGGCGGCCGACTATCCCGATCGCCCGATTCGCCTCGTCGTGCCGTTTCCCGCAGGCGGCGGGGCCGACATCCTGGCCCGCACGATCATGCCGCGCGTCGCGCAGGAACTCGGGACCACGATCGTCATCGACAACCGCCCGGGCGCAGGCGGCAACGTGGGCGCGGAATACGTCGCGCGCGCGGCGCCGGACGGCTACACGCTGCTGTACGGCACCAACGGCACGCACGCGATCAACCGCACGCTTTACGCGAACACGCCGTTCGACCCGGTGCGCGACTTCGCCCCCGTGTCGCGGATGACCCAGATCGCCGCGCTGCTCGTGGTGAATCCCGGCGTGCCGGCGAATTCGGTCGCCGACCTGATCGCGTACGCGAAGTACCATCCGGGCAAGGTGTTCTTCGCCTCGGCGGGCAACGGCACGACGTCGCACCTGGCCGGTGAGCTGTTCAAGTCGGCCGCGCAGATCGACATCGTGCACGCGCCGTACCGCGGCGGCGCGGTCGCCGCGAGCGACCTCATGGGCGGCCACGTGCAGATGATGATCGACGTGATGCCGAACGTGCTGCCGCTGGCGCGCGCGGGCAAGCTGCGCGGACTGGCCGTGACCACGGCGGCGCGCGTGCCGACGGCGACCGAGTATCCGACCGTCGCGGAGTCGGGCCTGCCGGGGTTCGAAGTCTCCGCGTGGGACGGGGTGCTCGCGCCGGCCGGAACGCCCGCCGCGATCGTCGACAGGCTGAACGCGGCGATCCGGGCGGCGCTGGCCGATCCCGACGTGCGCGAGGCGCTGATCGCGCGCGGCGCGCAGCCGGTGGCGGGCACGCCGGAGGCGTTCGCGCGGCACATCGCCGTGGAATCGGAAAAGTGGGCGCGCGTCGTCAGGCAGGCGGGCGCCAAGATCGACTGAATGGAGCAAACGATGAACACGCAGGTGCTGCCGTCCGTTCCCGAGTGGCGCGATATCCCCGGCTTCCGCGACATTCTCTACGCGAAGTGCGACGAGGGCATCGCGAAGATCACGATCAACCGGCCCGAGGTCCGCAACGCATTCCGGCCGGAGACGGTGCAGGAGATGGAGCGTGCGTTTGCCGACGCGCGCGACGACGAGAACATCGGCGTCGTCGTGCTGACCGGGCAGGGGCGCGACGCGTTCTGTTCCGGCGGCGACCAGCGCGTGCGCGGCGAAGGCGGCTACGTGGGCGGCGACGGCGTGCCGCGCCTCAACGTGCTCGACCTGCAGCGGCAGATCCGCACGCTGCCGAAGCCGGTGGTCGCGATGGTCGCCGGCTACGCGATCGGCGGCGGCCACGTGCTGCACATGATGTGCGATCTCACGATCGCCGCGGACAACGCGCGCTTCGGGCAGACCGGCCCGCGCGTCGGCAGCTTCGACGGCGGCTACGGCGCCGCGTACATGGCGCGCATCGTCGGGCAGAAGAAGGCGCGCGAGATCTGGTTCCTGTGCCGCCAGTACGACGCGCAGGCGGCGCTCGACATGGGCCTCGTCAACCGCGTCGTTCCGTACGAACGGCTCGAGGCGGAGACCGTGCAGTGGTGCCGCGAGATGCTTGCCAACAGCCCGATCGCGCTGCGCTGCCTCAAGGCGGCGCTCAACGCCGACTGCGACGGCCAGGCGGGACTGCAGGAACTCGCCGGCAATGCGACGCTCCTCTACTACATGTCGGACGAGGGACGCGAGGGGAAGAACGCGTACCTCGAGAAGCGTACTCCCGACTTCCGCAAGTTCCGCCGCCTGCCCTAGCGCAGCGCGCCGCATCGCATGGGGTGCGCCAGGGCGGGCGCCACGACGGCATGAACGCATGAGCGACCTCCTTTCGATCCGGGCCGCGGCGGCCGAAGCGGGTGGCGCGCCGGCGCTCGTCGCGGGCGGCCGCACCTACACCTTCGCGGAACTCGCCGCGCAGGTCCGCGCGGCGGAACCCGGGCTCGCGGCCGTCACGCGCGCCGGATATGCGCATCCGCTCGTTGCGCACAACACGGTGCCGACGGTGGTGTCGCTGCTGGCACTGCTCGAACTGCGGATTCCCGCGCTGCTCGTCCATCCCAGGCTGACGCCGGTGGAACGCGACGTCGTGCGCGCGGCCATGCAGCGCGCGGGCGCGGTTGCGCATCCGGATGCCGCCGCGATCATCCACACGTCGGGCACCACCGGCACGCCGCGCGGCGCGGTGCTGACGCGCGGAGCGCTGCTCGCCTCCGCTGCGGCCAGCGCGGCGAACCTGGGCTGGCACGACGACGAGCGTTGGCTCGCGTGCATGCCGATCGCGCGCGTCGGCGGCCTGTCGATCCTCACGCGCAGCCTGGCCGCGCGCCGCACCGTCGTTCTCACCGACGGCAGCGACGCCGCGACGCTGCCCGCGCTGCTCGCGACCGAGCGCATCACGCTGGTCTCGCTGGTGCCGACGATGCTCGCGCGCCTGCTCGACGCGCACCCGGACTGGACGCCGCCGCCGCACCTGCGGGCCGTGCTGGTCGGCGGTGCGGCCGCGTCGCCCCGATTGCTCGCACGCGCGACCGGGCGCGGCGTTCCGATCGTGCTCACCTACGGCCTGACCGAGTCCTGTTCGCAGGTGGTGGCCACCCCCTATGCGGACCGCTATCGTCCTCTCGAGCGCGGCGTGGGCCAGCCGCTGCCCGGCGCCGATGTCCGCGTGGTCGACGGACGCATCGAGGTGCGCGGGCCGATGCTGATGGCGGGCTACCACGACGCGCCGCCGCAGGCACCCGGCGCGTGGTTCGACACGGGCGATCTTGGCCGCTTCGACGATGCGGGCTGTCTGCACATTCTCGCGCGGCGCGCCGACCTCATCATCACGGGTGGCGAGAACGTCTATCCGGCGGAGGTCGAGCGTGAACTCGAGTCGTGCCCCGGCATCGCGGCGGCCGCCGTGTTCGGCATTCGCGACGAGGTCTGGGGGGAGACGGTCGCGGCGGCGCTGGTGCCCGATCCCGCACGGCCGCCCGACGATGCGATGCTCGCCGCCTGGATCGAGACGCGGCTCGCTTCGCACAAGCGTCCGCGTCTCTTCGGCTACGTGCGCGAGTTGCCGCAGACGCCGGCGGGCAAGCTCGACCGCGAAGCGCTGGCGGCGCTCGCCGCGGGCATGCGGCCATTGCGCAAATCATGACGTGGCGCAAAGTTCGCGTGTGCCAATGACGTGCGGGGGGTGCCCCAAGCCCGCGGGATTGTGGCACGATGGCGCGCAATCATCCGAACAAAACCAGGCGCCGTGCGACGCGGCCGTCGGGCTTCACGCTGCAGGGGAACCTCCATGTTGATCGGCATTCCACGCGAGACCCGCCCGGGCGAGACACGGGTGGCCGCGACACCCGAGACCGTCAAGAAGCTCGCCGCGAGTGGCGTCCACCGGATCGTCGTCGAGTCCGGCGCCGGCGTGGCGGCGAACATTCCCGACGCCGATTTCGTCGCGGCCGGCGCAACGCTCGGCAGCGCGCAGGATGCGCTGGCCGGCGACCTCGTGCTCAAGGTCCGCGCGCCTACCGCGGAAGAACTGCCGCGGCTGAAATCGGGGGCCGTGCTGGTGGGCCTCCTCAATCCGTACGACGCGGCCGGCGTCGCGGCCTGTGCTTCCACCGGGGTCACGGGCTTCGCGCTCGAGTCGCTGCCGCGGATCTCGCGCGCGCAGGCGATGGACGTGCTGTCCTCGCAGGCGAACATCGCGGGCTACAAGGCGGTGATGCTCGCCGCGAACGAATACGCGCGGTTCATGCCGATGCTGATGACGGCCGCCGGAACGGTGAAGGCGGCCCGCGTGCTGATCATGGGCGTGGGCGTGGCGGGCCTGCAGGCGATCGCGACCGCCAAGCGCATGGGCGCCGTGATCGAGGCGACCGACGTGCGGCCCTCGGTCAAGGACCAGGTCGAGTCGCTGGGCGCCAAGTGGGTCGACGTGCCGTACGCGAACGACGAGGAGCGCAAGATCGCCGAGGGCGTGGGCGGCTACGCGCGGCCGATGCCGCCGGAATGGATGGCGCGGCAGGCCGGCATCATCGCCGAGCGCTGCCGGCAGATGGACATCGTGATCACGACGGCGCTGATCCCGGGCCGTCCCGCGCCGAAGCTCCTCAAGGCCGAAACCGTGGCGGCGATGAAGCCGGGCTCGGTCATCGTCGACCTGGCCGTGGAGCAGGGGGGCAACGTCGAGGGATCGGAGGCGGGACGCATCGTCGTCGTCAACGGCGTGAAGATCGTCGGCACGACGAACCTGCCGGCGCTGGTCGGCGCGGATGCGTCCGCGCTGTACGCGCGCAACGTGCTCAACTTCCTGGCGCTGTCGCTCAACCTCAAGACCGGCGAGTGGAAGATCGCGCGCGACGACGAGATCGTGCAGGCGACGCTGGTCTGCGATGCGGGGCAGGTCGTCGCGAAGAAATGAACGCCACAAAGAGACGCAAAGACGCCGGGAAGCCGATGGCGGTCCTGCCCTGCGTCTTACGCGTCACCTTGTGAAACAGCTGCAATCCGGAGAACCGCATGATCGCCGACCCCATCGTCGTCAACCTCATCATCTTCGTGCTGGCGATCTTCGTCGGCTACCACGTCGTCTGGACCGTCACGCCCGCGCTGCACACGCCGCTCATGTCGGTGACCAACGCGATCTCCGGGATCATCCTGGTCGGCGCGATGCTTGCGGCGGGTCCGGTCGCCTTTGACTGGGGCGGCTGGGTGGGCGTGGTCGCGGTCGCGCTCGCGTCGGTCAACGTATTCGGCGGCTTCCTCGTCACGCAGCGGATGCTCGAGATGTTCAAGAAGAAGGAGCCGAAGACCCCGGCTCCGGCGAAGCACTAAGGAGCGGCCATGAGCGCCAATCAGGTCGTCCTCTGGTATCTCGTCGCATCCATCTGCTTCATCCTCGCGCTGAAGGGCCTGTCGCATCCGACGACGGCCCGCCGCGGCAACACGTTCGGCATCGTCGGCATGGCGATCGCCGTCGTCGTCACGCTGGCGCTCGTCTACTCGACGACGAAGAACGTCGCGATGATCCTCGCGGGCATCGTCGTCGGCGGCGCGATCGGCGCGATCGTCGCCAAGCGCGTGCAGATGACGCAGATGCCCGAGCTGGTCGCGGCGATGCACTCGCTGGTCGGCCTCGCCGCCGTGCTGATCGCGGTGGCGGCCGTGCACAATCCGACGGCGCTGGGGCTCGCGAACCCGATCCCGATGGGCAACAAGCTCGAACTGTTCATCGGCACGTTCATCGGCGCCATCACGTTCTCGGGCTCGGTGATCGCGTTCGGCAAGCTGTCCGGCCGCATCAAGAGCGCGCCGGTCGTGTTCCCCGGCCAGCACCTGGTCAATCTCGCGATCGGCCTCGGGATGGTCGGCTGCGGCATCTGGTTCTTCCTGGCCAACCCGAACGACTGGTACTGGCAGCCGTTCGTGCTGATGACCGCGCTCGCGTTCCTGCTGGGCTTCCTCATCATCATCCCGATCGGCGGCGCCGACATGCCGGTGGTGATCTCGATGCTCAACAGCTACTCGGGGTGGGCGGCCGCCGGCATCGGCTTCTCGCTCAACAACCCGATGCTGATCATCTCGGGCTCGCTGGTCGGCTCGTCGGGCGCGATCCTGTCGTACATCATGTGCAAGGCGATGAACCGCTCGTTCTTCAGCGTGATCCTGGGCGGCTTCGGCGCCGAGGGCGGCACGACCGTCGCCGGCACCGAGCAGAAGCAGGTGAAGTCCGGTTCCGCCGACGACGTCGCGTTCATGCTGGGCAACGCGGATACCGTGATCATCGTGCCGGGCTACGGACTGGCGGTCGCGCGTGCGCAGCACGCGGTGAAGGAAATGGCGAACCTGCTGCGCGAGAAGGGCGTCAACGTCCGCTACGCGATCCATCCGGTGGCCGGACGCATGCCGGGCCACATGAACGTGCTGCTCGCGGAAGCCGAGGTCGACTACGAGCAGGTGTTCGAGATGGAAGACATCAACAGCGATTTCGGCTCGACCGACGTCGTGCTGGTGCTGGGCGCCAACGACGTCGTGAATCCGCTGGCCGAGGTCAAGGGCAGCCCGATCTACGGCATGCCGATCCTCGAGGCGCACAACGCGCGCACGGTGATCGTCAACAAGCGCTCGATGGCGTCGGGCTACGCGGGCCTCGACAACCCGCTGTTCTACATGGACAAGACGATGATGGTGTTCGGCGACGCGAAGAAGGTCGTCGAGGACATCGTGAAGGCGCTGGAGCACTAGAGAACGTCCGCAAGAGGCGTTCGTCGGGCCGTTGGATGACGTGAGGTCTGGCGTCGCGCCTTTTGCTCACCGGCACTTCACAACTGCGAAGTCAGGCGGCCGCCTTGGGGGCGGCCCGGCGGCGGGTCGACGAATCCCGGCGCCGACGATTCCCCCTGTCATGACCGGCCTCTACGCGCTCGCCGCGAGATTCGCCGGCGCGCGCGCACCGCGGCTGCCCGCGCCGCGCGTAGCATGTCGGCTGCGCGCCCTTCGGTCCGCGCGATCGCGACAACGGTGAAAATGACCATGAACTGCTGCAACACGGGTGGGCCGCGCGGTTGCGCCTGCGACTCGTTCCCGAGCCGGGGACTTCGGGGGTCGCTGGCCGGCCAAGTGCCGGCGGGTGGCCACGTCGGACTCCGCCGGCCGACGCCCGCGGCGCCCGCGGCGATTTCCAGCGCGGGCCCTCCATGACCGCGCTCGATCGCCGCCCCGCATTCTGGATCGCCTACGGCGTCGTCGCGCTGGCGGCGCTGGCGCTCGCGGCGAAGCTCTTCCCGCTCGCGATCCCGCTCGTCAACCTCGACATCACGATGACGCGGCCGGCCGCGATCGCGAAGGCGGAAGCCCTTGCCGCGGAGCGCAAGGTCGCGCCGCCCGGCGCGCGCGCGGCCGTCGTGTTCAATCACGACGAGGAAACGCAGAGCTACGTCGAGCTCGAGGGCGGCGGCAAGGAAGCCTTCGCGCGGCTCGTCGCGGGCGGCGCGTATTCCCCCTACTGGTGGGATGTGCGCCTGTTCAGGCCCGGCGTCATCGACGAGGTGCTGATCCGGTTGCGGCCGAACGGCGCGATCGACGGCTTCACGCGCACGCTCCCCGAAGCCTACGTGCGCGACGCGGCGACGATGGCGTTGACGGCGGAGGCCGCGCTCGCACTGGCGCGGGACCGTGCGCAGGCGGACTGGGCCATCGACTTCGGTCCGTACCAGCTCCTCGAGCAGGCGCAGGAGACGCGGACCTCCGGACGCGTCGATCACCGGTTCGTCTTCGAGCGCGCCGAGGTGCTGGGCGACGCGCGGATCAGGCTGCAACTCGTCGTGGCGGGCGACGAACTGACGCAGGCGCTGCCGTTCGTGCACGTGCCGGAGGCGTTCGGCCGCCGGTTCCAATCGCTGCGCAGCACCAACAACGCGATCGCCGGCATCGCCAGCCTGTCGGCCGGCGTGCTGTACGGCCTCATCGGCTGCGTGCTCGGCGCGCTCTGGCTGCTGCGCCAGCACTATCTGGTCTGGAAGCCGCCGCTGGTCGCGGGGCTCGTGATCGGCGCGCTGCTCGGCGCCACCGTGCTCGCCAACTCGCCGTCGGCATGGTTCGCGTGGCCGACGACGCAGGACGAGACGACGTTCTGGGTGCGGCAGGTGGGGCTTGCGCTGCTCGCGTTCCTGGGCGGCGGCCTGGCGCTGGGCGAGGTGTTCATGGCCGCCGAAGGCCTGTCGCGCCGCGCGTTTCCGCACCATCCGCAGTTGTGGCGCCTGTGGTCGCGCGAGGCGGGCGGCAGCGTGGAGGTCGCGGGCCGCACGGCGGGCGGCTACCTGTTCGTGCCGATCGAGCTTGCGTTCGTCGCGGTGTTCTACTTCGCGACGAACCGCTTCCTCGGCTGGTGGCAGCCGTCCGAGGCGCTGACCGATCCGAACATCCTGTCGTCGCTGGTGCCCGCACTGACGCCGATCTCCATCTCGCTGCAGGCGGGCTTCATGGAGGAGAGCGTGTTCCGCGCGGTGCCGTTGGCACTCGGCGCGCTGATCGGCGCGCGCTTCGGGCGCCGCGGACTGGGTATCGGGATCGCGTTCGTCGTACAGGCGGTGATCTTCGGTGGCGCGCATGCGAACTATCCGGGCTTTCCGTCGTACTCCCGGCTGGTCGAGCTGTTGCTGCCCTCGCTCGCGTGGGCGGCGATCTTCCTGCGCTACGGGCTGCTGCCGACGATCCTGCTGCACGCGGTGTTCGACCTCGTGCTGATCTCGATTCCGCTGTTCCTGATCGACGCCGAAGGCGCGTGGACGCAGCGGGCGCTGGTCATCGCGGCGGGCCTCGTTCCCTTGCTCGTCGTCGGCGCGCGGCGCATGCAGGCCGGTGGCTGGCGCGCGCTGCCGGACGCGCTGCGCAATGGCGCGTGGCAGCCGCGGGTGCCTCCGACGGCCGCACCCGAGCGCGCGGCGGTCGCGGGCACGATCGGCGCCCGTACCGCGCAGGTGCAGCGCGTGCTGCCAGGGCTTGGTCTCGCAGGGCTCGCGGCGTGGCTCGCGTTCACGCCGCTCGTGGCCGACACGCCGCCGCTGGCGCTCGATCGCGCCGGCGCGGAGGAGGCCGCCGTGGCCGCCCTCGCGGCGCGCGGCGTCGTGCTGGGACCGCAGTGGCAGCGTTTCGCGGTCCCGCGGCACGCGACCGACGACGCGGTGCAACGGCTGTGGCACGGCTTCGTCTGGCGTGAGGCCGGCGCCAACGCCTATCGCGCGCTGGTCGGTACCGTGCTCGCGCCGCCGCTGTGGGAGGTGCGCTTCGCGCGCTTCGATGGCGACGTCGCCGAGCGGGCGGAGGAGTGGCGCGTGACGATCGCCGCAGGGCGCACGCGCGCGATCTTCCATCGGCTGCCCGAGGCGCGGGCCGGTGCGACGCTCGAACGCGATGCCGCGCAGGCGATCGCCGCCGACGCATTGCGCGAACGTCTCGGTCTCGACGCATCGGCGCTGGTGCTGCGCATCGCCGACCAGGAAACGCGGCCGGCGCGCCGCGACTGGACGTTCGCGTACGCCGATCCCCGCGTCGACGTCGGCAAGGGCGGCGAGGCCCGCGTGCAGGTGATCGTCGCGGGCGACGAGCCGGCGCTGGTCGGGCGTTCGCTGTTCGTGCCCGAGGCGTGGCAGCGCGCGGAAGCCGAGCGCGAGGGGAAGCGCGAGCAGGTGAAGATCGGCGCTCTTGCGCTGATCGTCCTGGCAGCGGTGGCGGCACTGGTGTACGCGGTGATCGCATGGAGCCGCGGGCGCTGCGACCGGCGCGCGTTCTGGCTGGTCGCCGGGATCACGCTGGCGACGATGTACGTCGGCAGCGCCAACAACTGGCATGCGCTGGCGATGCAATTGCGCACCGCGGAGCCGGTCGCGAACCAGCTGGTGCTGAGCGTGCTGGGGGCGCTCGCGGGGGGCGTCGTGATGGCGTTGCTGTTCGGACTGCTGGCGGGCGTGGGCGTGCATTACGCGCGCGCGCAGGTCCCGGCGCGGATGGCCGGGCGCGTGCCGGCCTGGCTCCTGGGCGTCGCGGCAGGATTGGCGACCGCCGGCGTCGCGGCCGCATTGGGCGCGCTGGTGCCGGCGACGATGCCGCTGACCCCGGACGTGAAGCTCGCCGCCTACGCGTGGCCCTGGCTGGGCGCGCTGATGGGCGGGTTCGCCCTGGTCCCGGCGGTCACGGTCACGTTGTTCCTGCTGGCCATCGTCGACCGTGGAACCGCGGCGTGGACGCGGCGCATTGCCCTCGTCGCCATCGCGCTGGCGCTGTTCGGTGTCGCGGTAGCGATCCTCGCCGGGCACGACCTCGGACAAGCAGTGCTGCAGGGCGTCGTCGAAGGGCTTGCGACGTTCGCGATGGCGTGGCTCGTGCTGCGCCATGACCTCGCCACCGTGCCCGCGTTCGTCGCGACCGGAATCCTGCTGGAGGTCGGCAAGTCGGCGATGCTGTCGGCGACCGGCGCCGGCTGGGGCCTCCACGCGATCTCCGCCGCCGCGACGATCGCCGTGGCATGGGCGGTCACGCGGTACATTGCGCAACGGCAACAGGGCGCGGCTGCGTGAACCGGGTCGCGCCGGCAACGACGGAGCAGCACATGACCCATCTCCACACGGGCGTGCGCGTTGCGCGTTTCGCAGCGGCATGCGCGTTCACCACCGCGATGTGCGGCGCTCACGCCGCGCCGCTTTACATCGCGACGCCGCTCGGCGTGCCGGACGTCGCCAAGAATTTCGCGTATGCGATCAACGCGAGCGGCGCCGTCGCCGGCGCGTTCTTCGCGCCGGATTTTTCCTTTCGCCATGCGCGCGTGGAGCAGGGCGGCGTCCTGCACGACCTGGGCACGCTCGGCGGGAGTTACGGCGAGGCCTTCGCCATCAACACGCCAGGTCACGTCGCGGGCGCATCGCAGACGGCCGGATCGTTCGACCTTCGCGCGTTCGCCTGGAAGGGCGGCGCGCTGCAGGACCTGGGCACGCTGGGCGGCGCCTGGAGCATCGCCTACGGCATCAACGACAGCGGGCACGTCGTCGGCGTGGCGACGCTGGCCAACGGCAGCACGCGCGCGTTTCGCCATGCGAACGGCACGATGACGGACCTGGGCACCCTGGGCGGTCCGAACAGCCAGGCGTCCGCGATCAACAATGCCGGACAGATCACCGGCTGGTCGTTCGTCACGGCCGGCACGTCGTATGGCCACGCGTTCGTACACGCCGCCGGCGTCATGCAGGACCTGGGCACGCTGGGTCCCGCGGGTCTCGACGGATACGGCAGCGCCGGCGTCGCCATCAATGCCGCCGGCGACGTGACGGGTTACGCGAACCCGGACCGCTGGGGACCGAATCATGCGATCGTCCATTCGAACGGCGTGATGACCGACCTCTTTCCCGGGGGACCGCCGAGCAACGGGCGCGCGATCAACGCCGCGCGCGAAGTGACCGGCACGTTCGACGGGCCGCCGCCGTTGTACCGGACCGCGTTCGTCCACACGGGCGGAATGCTCCACGACCTCAACGCGCTGGTCCTGTCGGGGCTGCAGGGAACCACGCTGGTCGAGGGCGTCGCGATCAACGACAGCGGCCAGATCGTCGCGCGTGGCTGCTGGACGCAGAGCGATTGCATGTACTTCCGCCTCGATCGCGCGGGTACGCAGGCCGACCATGGCGTCGTCGCCGCCAATCCCTACGGTCCGCTGTCGGTCTCCGGCGCGGCGTTCGACGGCACGGTGCTGTCGAACCTGACCGCGCGCGTGGACATCCAGTTGGGATCGCTGCCGGGAAGCGTGGGCGCGGCCGTGGAGATCGACTTCCAACGCATCGTCGTTTCTCCGGCGCAGACCATCGCGATTCACGGCGGGGCGCCGGGCCAGGTGGTGGTGCTGCGCAACCTCGCGGCGGCGCCCGCGGTCATCTCGGGACTGCTGCTCGTGGACGAGGGGGCGGCGACGGCACCCGCACTGCGCCTCGAAAGCGCTGCCGGTCTCGAGGTGAAGGGAAGCGGCGGCGTGATGGCGCGCGGTGGCGCCGCGATGGACACGCGCGGTCCGCTCGCGTTGTCGGGCGGGGCGATCGTCAACGATGGCTGGATCAACGGCGCGGCCTCGTTGACGCTCGCCGGCGCGCGGATCACCGGCGGCGGTCGCTTCTACGGCGACCGCGTGCATCTTGCGACGTTCGGCAATGCGAACAACCCGGTGCATGGTGCGCACTATCTCGCCAACGCGATCGCCGTGGCGTCCGCGACGGGAACCGACGTCGCGTTGACGCTCACCGGCTACGGCGTCGTGCCGCAGGTGTTCAACGTCGCGGTGCTCGGCAACGCCACCGTCGCGATGCCGTCGGCTGTTGCGGGTTCGTCGTATCCGCCGAACAACGCGCCCGTCCCGCCGGGGGGCTCACGCCTGCCCGGCGTCCCCGACCCGCCCTTCGGCGGCGGCAGCCTCATCGTGCAGGCGGCGGGCTTCCTCAAGCTCGACGGCGGCGCGTCGGGCGACTTCGTGTTCCCGGGCGGCATCGTGCTGGTCGCCGATGGCGTGCTCGACGTCGGCGGCGTGACCATCGACAACGGCTGGACGACGGGCGGCGCCGTGTTCCAGGGCGTGTTCCTGGAGTCGCCGCACATCACGGGCAGTGCGGGCCGCATCGACGTGTTCACGAACGACCGGAACTGGGTGAACATGAGCTCGCTGCCGCGCGTGCCCGTGCGCGCATACCAGTTCGTGCGCAATGCGTTCGGCGGCGCGCTGTTCGCGCCGGCCGACGCCATCGCGCCGCACCTCAACCGCTATTCGGAATTGTCCGAGGCGGCGGCCAACGGGCAATGCTGGACGTGTCTCGTGAATCCGGCGCCGGTAGACATGCAGTAGCCGGAATCGGCAGCAGGAGCCGGTCGCGAGGCGCGGCAGCGCGGCGTGTCGGCGAATCGCCGACGGGACCTTCGGGACAGCCCGGCCGCGCGGTGCGCGGCCGGGCCCCGACCCTCGGCGGGCTTACTTGAGCGTGGTCCAGTACGGCGTGACGAAGTTGTCCGCACGGTGGACGACCGAGACCTTGCTGCTCGACGCCCACGGAATCACCTGCCGGTGCAGCGGGATCAGGTTGACCTCGGCGTTCTGCGCCGCCAGCGCCTCGCGGATGAAACCGAGCCGCTGCGCCTCGTTCATGTCGACCTTCACCTTCGCCGTCAGCTCGTCGACCTTCGCGTTCTTGTACCGGCCGTAGTTGAAGTCGCCGTCGCCCTTGCCGTTCCAGCTCGACAGCACCGGTTGCAGCGTGAAGATGCCGTCGGTCGACGCGCCGCCCCAGCCCAGCATGTACAGACTGGTGTCGGTCTTCTCGAGCTTCGGGAAGTAGAGCGCGCGCGGCATCGCGTTGACACGGGTCGCGACGCCGATCTGCGACCACATCGCGGCCAGCGCCTGGCAGATCCGCTCGTCGTTCACGTAGCGGTTGTTCGGGCAGTCGAGCGTGACTTCGAAGCCGTTCGGGTAGCCCGCGTCGGCCAGCAGCTTCTTCGCCTTCTCGCGGTCGTAGGGCAGGCGGCGCTCGAGCTCCGGCGTCGACGTCTTGGGCGACGGCAGGATCGCGCCGGTCGGCTTCGACAGCCCGCGCATCGTGTTCTTCTGGATCGCGTCGATGTCGATGGCCTGGTAGAGCGCCTGCCGCACGCGCACATCCTTGAACGGGTTCTTGCCCTTCACGTTCGAATAGAGGAGCTCGTCGCGCGCCTGATCCATCCCGATGAACACGATGCGGTTCTCGACGCCCTCGATCACCTTGATGTTCGGTGTCTGCGACAGCCGTGGCACGTCCTGCGGCGGCGGGTCGTTGATGAGGTCGACCTCGCCCGAGATGAGCGCGGCCACGCGCGTCGCGTCGGACACGATCGGCGTGTAGACGACGTCGTCGATGTTGCCCTCGAACTGGCCGGTCCTGATCCCCCACCAGTTCGGGTTCTTCTTGAGCACCGTCTTCACGTCGGGCTGCCGCGACACGAGGGAATAGGGTCCGGTGCCGTTGGCCTCGCGCGCGGTGATCATGTCCTCCTTCGCCGCGAAGTTCTGCGGCTTCTGGCACTTGTTCTTCTCGCACCACGCCTTCGACATGATGTTGATCGTCGCCAGGTGCTCCAGCATGATCGGGTTGGGCCCGTTGGTGACGAACTCGACGGTCAGGTCGTCGATCTTCTTCGGCGTACCCGCCGCGTTCGCGTAGGCGCGCAGCTGCGAGCTGTCCGATTTCGCGCGCTCGTAGCTGAACACGACGTCGTCGGCGGTGAACGGCGTGCCGTCGTGGAACTTGACGCCGGGCCGCAGCTTGAACCGCCACGTGGTCGGGTTCACCTGCGTCCACGACTCGGCGAGCGCGGGCACGAGGCCCAGCTGCTTGTCGCGGTTGACCAGGAATTCGTAGATGAGGCTGTTGATGTTGTTGGTGAGGCCCTCGTTCTGCGAATGCGGGTCGGTCGTCTGCATGTCGCCGCGGCCCGCCCAGCGCAGCGTGACGGCGTCGGCGGCGACCGCGGTGATGGACAGGGCCGCGGCGAGCGCCGCCGCGAGGACGGTGCGTTGGGCCGCAAAGGCAGTGGGATGGCGCATGGAAAGGTCTCCGAAGGGTCGCCGGGCACGCCCTCGAGACGGGCGCCCGCATGGCGCGATGATACTGAAAACGCCGCGCGGCGCGCGGTAGAATCTGGCCTGACCGCCTCGCGCGACGATCCGCTTCCGGGGCGACATGGGCGACATGGACCACGGGCGCGCCGGCGCGCCCGTTCCCTGGTCCGCCATCCGCGAGGGACCCGCGCTGCGGCCGTCGCCCACTTTCCCGATGACCCACGCCCCCGCCGATCTCGTCGCGCGCCTCCCGCTGGCCATGGCGGCGGACGCGGCACGCCTCGCCCGCCGCATCGACCGCGCGCGGGCGCGGCGGGCGCCGCCGGCCGAGTGGGCGCGCCTGGCCGAGGAACTCGGCCGGTCGATCGCGAAGCGTGCCGCGCGCGCCGCGGGCAAGCCCGCGTTCGTGTATCCGGTGGAACTGCCGGTCGCGCAGCGCGCGGCCGACATCGAGCGCGCGATCCGCGACCATCCGGTGGTGATCGTCTGCGGCGAGACGGGGTCCGGCAAGACCACGCAGCTGCCCAAGATCTGCCTCGCGGCAGGACGCGGCGAGCGCGGCCTCATCGGCCACACGCAGCCGCGGCGCATCGCCGCCCGCGCCGTGGCGACGCGCATCGCGCACGAGCTCGGCCAGGCGGTGGGCGAGGCCGTCGGCTACAAGGTCCGCTTCTCCGACCACACGCGGCCCGACGCCTACGTGAAGCTGATGACGGACGGCATCCTGCTCGCGGAGACGCAGGGCGACCGCGACCTCGCGGCGTACGACACGATCATCGTCGACGAGGCGCACGAGCGCAGCCTCAACATCGACTTCCTGCTGGGGTACCTCAAGCAGCTTCTGGCGCGGCGGCCGGACCTCAAGGTGATCATCACGTCGGCCACGCTCGACGCCGACCGGTTCGCGCAGCACTTCGGATCCGCGGGGACCCCCGCGCCGGTGATCGAGGTGTCCGGGCGCATGTTCCCGGTCGAGATCCGCTACCGGCCGCTCGCGACCGGCAGCGACGTCGGCGCGACCGGTTCCGATCGCGAAGCGGACGACGAGGAGGAACTCGAGGAGGCGATCGTCAACGCGGCGGAGGACCTGTGGCGCGAGGGGCCCGGCGACATCCTCGTGTTCCTTCCCGGCGAGCGCGAGATTCGCGAGACCGGCGACCTGCTGCGACGCGGGCTCGCGCGGCGTCCGTACGCGAGCGCGATCGAGATCCTGCCGCTGTTCGCGCGCCTGTCCGTCAACGACCAGCAGCGCGTGTTCGCGCCGTCGGGCGGCCGCCGCATCGTGCTGTCGACGAACGTCGCCGAGACCTCGCTGACGGTGCCGGGCATCCGCTACGTGATCGATGCGGGTCTCGCGCGCGTGAAGCGCTACAGCGTGCGCAACAAGACGACGCTGCTGCAGATCGAAAAGGTGTCGCAGGCGGCCGCGAACCAGCGCGCCGGGCGCTGCGGCCGCGTGCAGGATGGCATCTGCGTGCGGCTGTACGACGAGGCCGACTTCGCCGCGCGCACGCGCTTCACGGAGCCGGAGATCCTGCGCTCGTCGCTGGCGTCGGTCATCCTGCGCATGGCGTCGCTGGATCTGGGTGATGTCGCCGACTTCCCGTTCGTCGAGGCGCCGTCGGCGCGCGCGATCGCCGACGGCGTCCAGTTGCTGCAGGAGTTGGGCGCCGTCGACCCCGCGCGCGCGCTGACGCCGCTCGGCCGCGACCTGGCGCGCCTGCCGCTCGATCCGCGCATCGGCCGCATCGTGATCGCCGCGCGCGACAGCGGATGCCTGGCCGAAGCGCTCGTCATCGCGAGCGCGCTCGCGGTGCCCGATCCGCGCGAGCGTCCGCTCGAGCGGCAGCAGGCGGCCGACCAGGCGCACCTGCGCTTCCGCGACGATCGCTCGGACTTCCTGTCGCTGGTCGCGCTGTGGGAGTTCTTCACCGATCTCTCGGCGCAGAAGGTGTCGCACCGCCGCGCGGTCGACGCGTGCCGCGCGCAGTTCGTGTCGTACCTCCGGCTCATCGAGTGGCGCGACGTGCACCGGCAACTCGTGGCCACGCTCGAGGAGGCGGGCTGGACGTGGCCGGCGGCGCTGCCCAGGGCGTTCGACGCGCCGCGGTACGCGCTCCTGCACAAGGCGGTGCTCGCGGGCTTGCTCGGCAACGTCGGCGTGAAGGCCGACCCCGACGAGCACTACCTGGGCACGCGCGGCCTCAAGTTCCACCTGCATCCCGGGTCCGGGCTCGCGCGCAAGGGAACGCGCTGGCTGCTCGCCGCCGAGCTGACCGAGACGTCGCGCCTGTACGCGCGGACCGCCGCGCGCGTGGAGCCGGACTGGATCGAGGAGGTCGCCGGCGACCGGGTGACGCGCGACCACTTCGAGCCGCACTGGGAGGCGAAGCGCGGCGAGGTCGTCGCGAGCGAGCGCGTGCAGCTCTACGGCCTCACGCTGGTGGCGCGGCGCACCGTCTCGTTCGGCGCGGTCGACCCGAAGCTCGCGCGCGCGATCTTCATCCGCGAGGCGCTCGTGCCCGGCGCGCTCGTCACGCGGGGGGACTTCCTCGCGCACAACCTCGCGCTGATCGCGGACGTCGGCGAACTCGAGCACAAGGCGCGGCGCCAGGACGTGCTCGTCGACGACGAGGCGATCGCCGCGTTCTACGAGGAGCGCGTGCCCGACGGCATCTGCACGGCGGCGGCGTTCGAGCGCTGGCGCGAAGGCGCGCAGCGGCGCGAGCCTTCGCTCCTGCACCTGACGCGCGACTACCTGATGCGCCACGCGGCCAGCGCGGTGACCGTCGACCTGTTTCCGGAAGCGATGACGGTCGGCGAGACCGCGCTGCCGCTCAAGTACCGCTTCGCGCCGGGCCACCCGCTGGACGGACTCACCGTCACCGTACCGTTGCCGCTGCTGAACCAGTTGCCCGACGCGCGGCTGTCGTGGCTGGTCCCCGGCATGGTGCGGGAGAAGGTCACGCACTACCTCAAGTCGTTGCCCAAGGCGATCCGCAACCGCGTGATCCCGGTCAGCGAGGTGGTCACCGCGTTTCTCGAGTCGACGCCGGCGCAGGACGTCGCGCTCCCGATTGCGCTGCGCGGCTTCCTCGATGCGCGGCTCGCGACGACGTTGCCGGCGGACGTCTGGCGCGACGCCGACCTGCCGCCGCACCTCACGGTCAACGTGGTCGTCGTCGACGAGGCGGGACGGGAGCTGGGGGCGGGCCGCAACCTGCCCGAACTGCGCGGAAAGTTGGGCGACGCGGCGCAGCTGTCGTTCGCGGCGGCCGATCCCTCGTTCGAGCGCAGGAACCTCACCCGCTGGGACTTCGGCGACCTTCCGGAATCGTTGACGCTGACGCGCGGCGGACGGGCGCTGATCGGATACCCGTCGCTCGTCGACGAGGGGGCATCGGTCTGCCTTGCGCTGCTCGACACGGCCCCCGCCGCGGAAGCTTCGACGCGCGCGGGCGTCGTGCGGCTCATGCGGATCGCCCTGAAGGACGTGCTCGGCCGCTACGAGAAGGGCGGCCCGGCCTTCGCGCAGGCGGCACTGCAACTGAAGGCGGTGCTGCCCACCGACCGCCTGCTGGCGGACGTGCAGAACGCCGCGACGGAGCGCGCGTTCCTGGGCGACGACCCGCTCCCGCGTTCCGAGCAGGCGTTCGCGGAGCAGGTGAAACGCGCGCGTGCGCGGCTGCCGGCGGTGATGGACGGCGCGTTCCGGCTCCTGGGCGCGATCGCGGCCGAGCACCTGGCCCTCACCCAGCGGCTGGCCACCGCGCCGCGCGCCTGGGCGCGGGTCGCGGCGGAAGCGCGGGCGCAGCGCGACGCACTGGTCTACCCCGGCTTCGTGTCGGCGACCCCCTGGGCGCAGCTTTCCCACCTGCCGCGCTACCTGAAGGCGCTCGACCACCGGCTCGTCAAGTACGGCGAGCGGCCCGACCGGGACGCTCGCCACGCCGAACAGGTGGCCGAGCTGTGGCGTCGCTACCAGGAGCGGACGGCCCGGCCGCGGGAGCCGGGGACGCCCGCAGACCCGCGGCTCGAGGCCTTTCGCTGGCTGCTGGAGGAACTGCGGGTCTCCCTGTTCGCCCAGGAACTCAAGACGCCGTTCCCGGTGTCGTTCAAGCGGGTCGAGCGCGCCTGGACCGACCTCGGACGGTAATCGGGCCGGCGGGCGAGGCATTCCCGCGTTGGCACAAGGGGGGCGCCGTGCTACAGTAAGTTCGCGGTAATCCTGTCTAACTTATTGACCCACCAACGCATGCCGATGCGGCAGGGCACAGTGTCGTGAACGCGACCACCACGGAAGCCGTCAGCCGACGTCAGCCGGCGCGCGAACTCGCGCGCATTCTGACGGAATGCCGCGACCTGGCCGTCACGCGCCTGTCGACGTCGTTCGGCCAGATCCTGGACCGCGTCGCGGACCAGTTGATGGAGCGCGCGAACAAGACCGACGTGCGCGAGGAGCAGCAGCTCTTCCTCGACGCGCGCGGTTCGCTCAAGGGCGAGCGCACGGCGCTGATGTCCGAATTCGAACGGCAGTTGCGCAAGCTGATCGACGAACGCGTTGCCGGCAAGGCGACGCCGAAGGCGGACTTCTCGAAGGTCGACGCGTCCAACCTCACGCTGGTCGAGACGGTCTCGATGGACGAAGCCGTCCTGCAGGGCAACATCCAGCGCGTCGTCGAGAACCTCTGCCACGACGAACTCTCGGCGCTCAACCGCGGCGTCGGCTACCTGATGGGCCAGCCCGATCTCGCGAGCGAGGCGAATCCGCTCGGTCCGGCCACCGTCGTCAGCGCGTTCACCGGCGCGGTGGGCAGCATGAAGACGGACCGCAAGATCAAGTTCCAGATCCTGAAGGACCTGAACCAGGCGCCGCTGTCGGAGATCGCAGCGGTCTATGCCGATCTCAACAAGCATCTGACGCGTCTCAACGCGATGCCTGCGCACACGTGGGCGGGCGGCGCGCATCGTGCCGCCTCGCAGGAGCGCGCGGCCGCGGCGAAGGCCGCCGCGACGACGGCCCGGCCGCCGCCGCCGCATGCGGCGCCGGAAGTCGACGTGATGGCGATGTTCAGGCGCATGTACGGCAGCGCGACCCCGACGTCGGCCGCGCAGTCCGGCATGCCGGGCATGCCGGGTCCGCCGGGCATGCCCGGCATGGGGCATGGCTACCCGGGCCAGTTGCCGCCGAACGCGGAAGGCGATCTGCCGGAGATCAGCCTGCCGGGCGGGACGCAACGGGTGTTCGCGCCGCTGCGTGCGACGCCCGCGGGCTACATGCCGGGCGCGCCGATCATCTCGACCGCCGACCTGCATGAAGGCCTGACGCGACTGCAGGCCGGGCAGACGGGCTTCGATGTCGGCGGCGCGGCGGTGGGCTTCTCCGGCATCCCGGAGGGCCTGCACAACGTTCTGCGCGACCTGCAGGAGTCGCCGCTCGGCGCGAAGGCGAACCAGCTCGAGTCGATGACCATCGAGATGGTCGCGATGCTGTTCGACTTCATCTTCGAGACCAAGGACCTGCCCGACGGCATCAAGGCGCTGCTCGCGCGGCTGCAGATCCCGGTCCTGAAGGCGGCGATGCTCGACGGCGCGTTCTTCGCGAAGAAGGCGCATCCGTCGCGACTGCTCGTCAACCAGTTGGCGCAGGCCGGCCTGGGCTGGTCGCCGGTGATGGGGCCGGAGGATCCGCTCTATCGCACGATCGACCGGATCGTCCACCAGATCCTCGACAACTTCTCCGACGACCTCGCGATCTTCGAGGAGCAGCGGATCGAGCTCGAGGCATTCCTCGCGGAGGAGGAAAAGGCGGCGGAGGAGAACATCTCCTCCAACGCCGAGGAGATCAACCAGAAGGACCGGCTGCAGATCGCGTCGGTGGTGGCCAAGGCCGAGATCGAGAAGCGGATCGAGGCACGACCGGTGCCGAATTTCCTCGCGTCGTTCCTGCGCCAGAACTGGCAGCGCACGCTGCAGCACGTCTATGTCGACCAGGGCGAGGAAAGCGAGTCCTGGGGCTCCGGCGTCACGACGCTCGAAGACCTCGTATGGAGTGTGCAGCCCAAGAAAACGCCGGAGGACAGGCGGCACCTGGTGGCGCTGCTCCCGTCGCTGCTGAAGCGGCTTTCGGCCGGCATGCACAATCTCCACTGGGCGCCCGACGACCGCGAAGCGTTCATGTCGAACCTGGTCGAGGCGCACGCGGCGGCGGTGAAGCCTTCGCTGGCCCAGACCGCGTCCCCCACCGCGGCCGTCGCCGAAGCGGCGAAGGCGCAGGCGGAACTCGCGAAGGCGGCCGGCGACGAGGTGCTCGCGGCGAAGGCCGAAGCGCTCGCCGTGGCGATGACGCAGGCCGAGCCGGAGCCGATCGAGCCGGAGCGCGAAGTCGTCGCCGACGACTACCTCGAAATCGCGCGCAGCCTCGATCGCGGCATGTGGATCGAGTTCGAATCCGACGACGGTCAGCTCGCGTTCGCGAAGCTCGCGTGGATCAGCCCGTTGCGCGGCACCTATCTCTTCACCAACCGGCAGGGCCAGAAGGCGCTGTCGATGACCGCCGAGGAACTCGCGGATCGCTTCCGCGCCGACCGTGCGCGCCTGGTCGAGGCCGAACCGCTGATCGATCGCGCGTTCAGCAGCATGCTGACCCAGATCGAAGAGAAATACCCGGAAGCGGCGCCGGTCGAGTGATGGGTCCTGCCGTTCCGTGCGGTCGGCCGGCCGCCCCGAGTTCCTTCGCATTCGAACGGCCGGCACCGGCCCGGCGCGCCGATGCGCCGGTCGTTGCCGGTCGCGCCTGATTCCGGTCATGGCCATCGGCGCGCTCATCATCGGCGACGAGATCCTGTCCGGCAAGCGCAAGGATGGCCATCTGCCGCACGTGATCGAGACGCTCGCGGCGCGCGGCCTCGCGCTCGACCATGCGCACTACCTGGGCGACGATCGCGGCCGCCTGACGGCGCTGTTGCGCGACTCGTTCGCGCGCGGCGACATGCTGTTCTCGTTCGGTGGCATCGGCGCCACGCCGGACGACCACACGCGGCAGGCCGCGGCCGCCGCGCTCGGCGTGCCGCTCGCGCGCCATCCCGAGGCGGTCGCGGAAATCGAGGCGCGGTTCGGCGCGGACGCCTATCCGCACCGCGTGCTGATGGCCGAGTTTCCCGAAGGTGCGCGCATCATTCCCAACCCGTTCAACCGGATCGCGGCGTTCTCGGTCGGCGACCACCACTTCTTCCCGGGTTTCCCGCAAATGGCGTGGCCGATGCTCGATTGGGTGCTCGCCACCTGGTATCCGGACCTGGTGCGCGCGGCGCCGCAGGAACGCGCGATCGTCGTGCACGGCGCCGGCGAAAGCCAGCTGCTCCCGCTGATGGACGAGAACGTCGCGCGCTTCCCGATGCTGAAACTGTTCAGCCTGCCCTCGTTCATGCCCGATGGCGCGCGCCGGATCGAACTCGGCGTGAAGGGCGATCCGGCGCACGTCGACGCGGGGCTCGCCCACCTGCGCGAAGGCGTCGAGGCGGCCGGATTCCGCTGGGAACCGATGTAGTCGGCGGTGCGGAGCGCGCCTCCGCTTCCGCCATCCGGCGGCCACCGCGCGCCCCGCCGGTCGCGCCGCGACCGCCAACCGAACATGACCACGGAAGAGGACGTTCGATGAACGGCAGCGGACGCTGGTTCGACGAGCTTGCGTTGGGCGAGACGTTCTCGCGCGCGGTCACCATCACCGATGCGCACCTGGTGACGAGCGCCGGCATTCTGGGCGACTTCAATCCGCTGCACGTCGACGAGGAATTCGCGCGGAAGTCGCGCTTCGGCGGGCGCATCCTGCACGGGATGATGACCAGCGCGATCATGGGCGGTCCGCTCGGCATGCGGTTCTACGGCACCGCGGTCGCGTACCTCGAGCACAACGCGCGCTTCCTGGCGCCGGTGCGCCCCGGCGATACGCTGACCATCCTGTGGACGATCGACGGTCTCGTGCCGAAGCCGAAGCACCGCGCGGGCATCGTCGAACTGACCGGCAGCGCGACGAATCAGCTCGGTATCGTGACGACCGAGGCCACCGGCAAGATCATGGTGTTCACGAAGGGGGCGGGACCGTGACCGGCCGGGACCCGGCGCAGCGATGCCGCGACTTGCGGCAAGGGTCGGACCCTTGGCCGCATCGACTTGGCGCCGACAAGGATTGCGACGCCTGACGGCGCGGGTCGAAGCAAAGGGATGCCCGGCCCGCGCGACATCACCCGGATTTCGCCGGCGTCAGCCCGTGGCCCGCGGCCGACTTGATGCTGCCAGGGGCGAGGTCGCCGAGCGCCGTCACGCACTCGGCCACCATGCCCGGCCCGCCGTAGATCAAGCCCGTGTAGAGCTGCACCAGAGACGCGCCGGCCGCGATCCTCTCGCGCGCGTCCGCGGCGCTGCCGATGCCGCCCACGCCGATGATCGGCAGCGCGCCGTCGAGCGCGGCGGCGAGCACCCGCACCACTTCGGTCGCGCGCTCGCGCAAGGGCGCGCCCGACAACCCGCCCGCTTCGTCGGCATGCGGCATTCCGGCCACCCGGTCGCGCGCGAGCGTGGTGTTGGTCGCGATGACACCCTCGACGCCATGCTCGACCAGCAGATGGGCGATGCCGCGCACGCTCGCGTCGGTCAGGTCCGGTGCGATCTTCACGGCGAGCGGCACGTGCCGGCCGTGCCGCTGCGCCAGTTCCGCCTGTTCGCGCTTCAGCGTCGTGAGCAGTTGCGCGAGCGCCGCTTCCGACTGGAGATCGCGCAGGCCCTTCGTGTTCGGCGAGGAAATGTTGATCGCGACGTAGTGCGCGTGCGCGTAGACGGCGCGCAGGCACGTCACGTAGTCGTCGGCGGCGCGCTCGTTCGGCGTATCGGCGTTCTTGCCGATGTTGATGCCGAGGATGCCGCCGTAGCGGGAGCGCACGACGTTCTCGACGAGCGCGGCCACGCCCTTGTTGTTGAAGCCGAGCCGGTTGATGACCGCCCTTGCCGGCGGAAGACGGAACATCCGCGGCTTCGGATTGCCGGGCTGGGGGCGCGGCGTCACGGTTCCGGCCTCGATGTGCCCGAAGCCGAGCGTCGCGAGGCCCGCCAGGTGTTCCGCGTTCTTGTCGAGCCCGGCGGCGACGCCGACGCGGTTCGGAAACGTGATGCCCATCACGGTGACCGGCGCCGCCGGAACGCGCGCGGCGAATGCCTGCGCGAGTCCGAACTGCGCAGCGCGGTCGAGCGCCGCGAAGGTGTATTCGTGCGCGGTCTCGGGATCGAGCGCGAAGAGGAACGGTCGGGCGAGCGGATAGAGCGAGTGCATCGGAAGAGGTCGCGCCGCGGTGCGCGCAGCGTCGGCTGCGCCGGCGCGAGGGCGTGAGCGATGGAGAGCGTGGAGGCATCGCGATGATAACATCCGTGTCCATGCACAGACGTCGCCCGCGCATCGCGATCACGCTCGTCGCCGTCGTCGCGTCGCTGTCGTTGTCCGCGGCGGTGTTCGCCGAAACCCCGACCGCGAAGGTGCGCACGGCCAAACCCGACGGCAAGGCCACGGCGAAGCCCGCGGCGAAGCCTCCCGGCGAAACGCGCGCCAGCGACCGCGCAGCCCGTCGATCCGCGCTTCGACTACGCGCAGCGCGAGGACGTCCGCGCGTTCGCCGCCGAGGTCGCCGTGGACACGGGCCTTCCCCGCGCCGACGTCGAGCGCTGGTTGGCCGCCGCGCGCTACCAGCCGCGCATCGTGGCCGCGATGGACCGGCCGCTGCTGGAACCTCCGAAGTGGTATCAGTACATCCCGTCGTTCATCGCCGCCGATCGGGTCGAGTCGGGCCTGCGCTTCTGGCGCGAGAACGCCGCGCTGCTCGCGCGGGCCGAGGAGACCTACGGCGTCCCGGCCGAGATCATCGTCGCGATCATCGGCATCGAGACGTACTACGGGCGCAACGTCGGGTCGTACCGCGTCATCGACGCGCTCGCCACGCTCGCGTTCGACTATCCGCGGCGGGCGCCGTTCTTCCGCGGCGAGTTGAAGGAGTACCTGCTGCTCGCGCACGACCAGGGCATCTCGCCGCTCGTGCCCAAGGGTTCGTTCGCGGGCGCGATGGGGATGCCGCAGTTCATGCCCGGCAGCTATCGCCGGTTCGCGATCGACTTCGACAGCGACGGACACACCGATCTGTGGCGCAGCCACGCCGACGTGATCGGCAGCGTCGCGAACTATTTCGTGCGCCACGACTGGCAGCCTGGCCAGCCGGTGCTGCTGCCGGCGATCGTCGCGCCGGGCGCGCCGGGATGCGGTGCTGCGCCGGCTGGATGGGGGCATCAGCGAGCGCCGGCCCCTGGCGGCGTGGGAGGCCGACGGCGTCACCCCGGGACGCGTACCCGCGAGCCTCAACGCCGACCCCGTCGGCGTGCTGCTGCTCGAGGAGAGTGCGGAGCCGGGCGAGGCGGGCGTGAGCCTGTGGGTCGCCTGCCCGAACTTCTACGTGATCACCCGGTACAACAAGAGCCGCCTGTACGCGGCGGCGGTCTGGACGCTCGCGGAGCGCCTGCGCGCGGCGCGTTGACGCCGGACGGTCCGGAGTGTCCGGGCGCCGGGTGATTGCTGCGGCGCAGCAAGCCCACTATACTGCCCCGGCGATGCCCGACGACACGACCGATCGCGACCTGCCCCTCAAGGAGGACACCCGTCTCCTCGGCCGTCTGCTGGGCGACGTATTGCGCGAGCAGACCGGCGCCGCCGGCTATGCCCGCGTCGAGGCGATCCGCCAGACGGCGATCCGGTTCCGGCGCGCCGATGCCGCCGAAGCGGTGACCGTGCGCAGCCAATTGTCGCTGCTGCTCAACAACCTGCCGATCGCGGACGCGCTGCATGTGGTGCGCGCGTTCTCCTATTTCTCGCACCTTGCGAACCTCGCCGAGGACGTCCACCAGAACCGGCGCCGACGCGCGCACGCGCTGTCGGGCTCCCCGCCGCAGCGTGGCAGCGTGCATGCGGCGCTCGATCACCTGGCGTCCGCCGGCGTGAGCGCGGACGCGCTCGCGGACTGGTTCGCCGACGCGCTGGTCTCGCCCGTGCTCACCGCGCATCCGACCGAGGTCCAGCGCAAGTGCATCCTCGATTGCGAACGCGAGATCGCCCGGCTGCTCCGCTGGCGCGATCGCACGCGCCTCACGCCGGACGAGGCGGCGGATTGGGAGCGCGATCTCTACCGCCAGGTCCTGTCGCTGTGGCAGACCGCGATGCTGCGGCTGTCGAAGCTCACCGTGGCCGACGAGATCGAGAACGGCCTCGCGTACTACCGGTACACGTTCCTGGCGGAGGTGCCGCGCCTCCACGACATGATTGCCACCCAGCTTGCGCGGACGTTCGGCACGGTTGCGCCGCTGCCGCCGTTCCTGCGCATGGGTTCGTGGATCGGCGGCGACCGCGACGGCAACCCCTTCGTCGTGGCCGACACGCTCGAATACGCGACGCGCGCGCAGGCGGCTGTCGCGTTCGAGCACTACCTCGATGCGATCCACCGGCTCGGCGGCGAGCTTTCGCTGTCGTCCCGGCTCGTCCATCCGACGCCTGCGTTGCTGGCGCTCGCGGAACACGCGCAGGACCACAATCCGCACCGGCAGGACGAGCCGTACCGGCGTGCGCTCGCGGGTGTCTACGCGCGCGTCGCCGCCACGGCCGTCGCGCTGACCGATCGCCCGCTGCCGCGCGCGCCGCACGCCGTCCTGCCTGCCTACGCGACGCCCGAGGAACTGCTGGCGGATCTCGAGGTGATCCGGACGTCGCTCGCGACGCATGGCGCCGCGATCCTCGCGACGCAGCGCCTCGACCCGCTGGTGCGGGCGATCGAGGTGTTCGGCTTCCACCTGGCGTCGCTCGACCTGCGGCAGAACTCCGACGTGCACGAGGCGGTCGTCGCCGACCTGCTGGCCCGGGCGCAGGTCGAGGCCGACTACGCATCGCTGCCCGAACCGGAGCGCGTTGCGCTGCTCGCACGCGAGCTCGCCACGCCGCGACCGCTGTCGGCGCGCCACCTGCCGTATGCCGATCGCACGCGCACCGAGCTCGCGATCCTCGAGATGGCCGCGGAAACGCATCGCCGCTACGGCGCGGCCGCGCTTCCCAACTACGTGATCTCGAAGTGCCAGTCGGTGTCCGACCTGCTCGAGGTCGCGGTGCTGCTGAAGGAAGTCGGGCTCCTCGTCGACGACCGCGCCGCGCTCAACATCGTGCCGCTGTTCGAGACCATCGCCGATCTCGAGCAATGCGGCACGATCATGCGCGAGGCGTTCGCGCTGCCGATCTACCGGCGCCTCGTCGCCGGGCGCGCCGAGTGGCAGGAAGTGATGCTGGGCTACTCGGACAGCAACAAGGACGGCGGCTACCTGATGGCGAACTGGGCGCTGTATCGCGCCGAGATGCGCCTGGTCGACGCGTTCCGCGAGCACGGCGTGAAGCTGCGGCTGTTCCACGGCCGGGGCGGCACCGTGGGGCGCGGCGGCGGGCCGTCGTACGAGGCGATCCTCGCGCAGCCCGCCGGGAGCGTCACCGGTGGCCTGCGCGTGACCGAGCAGGGCGAGATCATCGCGAGCAAATATTCCGACCCGGAGCTCGGCCGGCGGAACCTGGAGGCGCTGGTTGCCGCCACGCTCGAGGCGAGCCTCGCCGACGCGGAGAACATCGGCGAGCGTGCGGCCGTCTACTACGAAGCGCTGGACGAACTGTCGGCAGTCGCGTTCACCGCCTATCGTTCGCTGGTCTACGAGACCCCCGGATTCGTCGAGTATTTCCGCGGCGCGACGCCGATCGCCGAGATCGCCGAGCTCAACATCGGCAGCCGGCCGGCCTCGCGTACGGCGTCGTCGCGCATCGAGGACCTGCGGGCGATACCCTGGGTGTTCAGCTGGGGCCAGTGCCGGCTCATGCTGCCCGGCTGGTACGGGTTCGGGTTGGCCATCGACGCCTGGCTCGCGCGGCGAGCCGACGGCCTCGATCTGCTGCGCGAGATGCATGCGAAATGGCCGTTCTTCCGCAGCGTGCTGTCGAACATGGCGATGGTGCTTGCCAAGACGGACCTCGCGGTCGCGTCGCGCTACGCCGAACTCGTCTCCGAGGAATCGGTGCGCGAGCCCATCTTCGCGCGGATCGCCGACGAGCACGGGCGCACGCTGCGCGCGCTCGCCGCGATCACGCAGCGCGACCAGTTGCTCCACGACAACCCGACGCTCGCGCGCAGCATGCGCGACCGCTTTCCGTACCTCGATCCGCTCAACCACCTGCAGGTGGAACTGCTCCGCCGTTTCCGCGCGGGACAGACCGACGAGCGTACGCGCCGCGCCATTCACCTGACGATCAACGGCCTCGCGGCCGGCCTGCGCAACAGCGGATAGGGAACGTCCGCAAAAGGCGTCCGTGAGGGCGACGTCCGCAAAAGGCGTCCGTGGGGCCAGTGGATGACGTGAAGGCGGCGTCGCGCCTTTTTCGGCCGGCACATTCAACTGCGAAGTCAGGCGGCCGCCTTGGGGCGGCCCGGCGCCGGCCGCGAATAAGATCGTACGCAAGAACGAGTGTCGTGCGGCTGGCTGCGCGTGCGACTCGTCCGACGGCGGAGCTTCTGCAGAGCTTCCGCCGGCTGCAGACCCCGCCGCTAAGCCGTACGATTTGCACGACGGCGGCCGCCCTGCGCCGTCGCCTGGTCTCGACACGTTTGCGTTGGGCCAACAAGCGAATGCGAATTGTTCGCATTCGTATTGACATCCTGCCGTCCGGGTCGCTATCCTTGGACCCATTCGCAGCCCTGTCCACGAAGGTCCCCATGCGTAACCTGTCACCAACGTTCCTCGCGTGCGCGCTGCTGGTCGCGGTCACCGCGCCGGCGCGCGCCGCCGACGAGCCCGTCCTCAACCTCTACTCGGCGCGGCACTACCAGACCGACGAGGCGCTCTACGACAACTTCACCAAGGCAACCGGCATCAAGATCAACCGGATCGAGGCCGGCGACGATCAGCTGGTCGAGCGGCTCAAGAACGAGGGCGCGGCCAGTCCGGCCGACGTGCTGCTGATCGTCGACGCAGCCCGCCTGTGGCAGGCGCAGCAGATGGGCCTGTTCCAGCCGGTCAGGTCCGCGGTGCTCGATGAGCGCATCCCGGCCAAGTATCGCGATCCCGGCAACAACTGGTTCGGCTTTTCCTACCGCGCCCGCGTCATCGTCTACAACAAGACGATGGTCGACCGCGCGAACGTCGCGACCTACGGGCTGCTCGCCGATCCGCGCAACAAGGGCAAGGTGTGCACGCGTTCGGGCAGCCATCCGTACAATCTCTCGCTCATCGGGTCGCAGATCGCGCACCTGGGCGAGGCGGGGGCGGAAGCGTGGGCGAAGGGCGTCGTCGCCAACATGGCGCGGATGCCGAAGGGCGGCGACTCCGACCAGATCAAGGCCGTGGCCGCGGGCGAATGCGCGCTCGCGCTGACCAACACGTACTACTACGCGCGGATCATGCGCTCGACCGCGCCGGCGGACCGCGAGATCGTCGCGAAGACCGGCGTCGTGTTTCCCGACCAGGACGGGCTCGGTACCCACGTGAACATCTCGGGGGCCGGCGTCCTCAGGAGCGCGCCGCATCGCGAGAACGCGGTGAAGTTCCTCGAGTACCTGTCGAGCGCCGACGCGCAGCGCTATTTCGCCGACGGCAACAACGAGTGGCCGGTGGTTCCGAGCGTCGTCGTGGCCAACCCCGCGCTCGATGCGCTCGGCAAGTTCAGGATCGATCCGCTGCCCATCGCCAGCTACGGCAAGTACACCGCCGAAGCGCAGAAGATCGCGGACAGAGTTGGCTGGAGGTAACCGAAACACTCCGCGCTTCGCGCTGCGTGTTTCGGTTCCCGAAGGCAGTCAGCACGAAACTTCGGGCGGCCGGGCGCCTTTCGTGCGGCAACGGCAGGAAGCGCGCGGATCATAAGCGCGCTTCGCGCGCAGTTCGGTAGCGCGCCTGACGAAGCAAGACCGCTACGCGCTGCGCGCTCCGTGATCTTGCTTCGATTGGATCAGCGGGCAAACCTTCGGGCGGCCGGGCGGTTTCCCCGCGGCAAAGGCACGAAGCGCACCGCCCGAAGCCGCTGCGCGGCTCGCTCGGTCGTGCGCCTGACGAAGCAAGATCACTACGCGCTGCGCGCTCCGTTATCTTGCTTCGATTGGATAGCGGGCAAACCTTCGGGCGGCCGGGCGGTTTCCCCGCGGCAAAGGCACGAAGCGCACCGCTCGAAGCCGCTGCGCGGCTCGCTCGGTCGTGCGCCTGACGAAGCAAGATCACTACGCGCTGCGCGCTCCGTTATCTTGCTTCGATTGGATCGCGGGCAAACCTTCGGGCGGCCGGGCGGTTTCCCCGCGGCAAAGGCACGAAGCGCACCGCTCGAAGCCGCTGCGCGGCTCGCTCGGTCGTGCGCGGTTTGCACGCTGACTGCCTGCGATGTGGAGTGACGAGGGTGCACGTTCAATTCATGCACGCCCGAAACTTCCGCTGGGCTGTCAGCTCGCACACGCGCGCTACTGAACGGCGCGCGCAGCGCGCTTATGATCCGCGCGCTTCGTGAATTTTCTACGGGGAAAGCGCCCGGCCGCCCGAAGCTTTCCCCGCTGACCGCTTCGGATCGGAATCAGGACGCAGACCGCGAAGCGGTCTGCGTCCTGATTCCAATCCGCGACAGTAGGAGTATCGGCACCAGCCCCACCGCCACGATCGCCAGCGACGGCAACGCGGCCTCGGCGAGACGCTCGTCCTTCGCGAACAGGTACGTCTGCGTGGCGAGCGTGTCGAAGTTGAACGGGCGCAGGACGAGCGTCGCGGGGAGTTCCTTCATCACGTCGACGAACGCGAGCAGCAGTGCGGCGGCGGCGCTGCGGGACAGGAGCGGCCGGTGCACCCGCCACAGCGTGCCCCACGGACCTTCGCCCAGGCTGCGCGCGGCGGCGTCCATCGCGGGCGTGATGCGCGCCATGCCGGGCTCGATGCCGTTCCAGGCGACGGCGAAGTAGCGGACGACGTAGGCATAGATCAACGCGAACGTGGTGCCCGTCAACAGCAGCGCGGGCCTGCCGCCGGTCGTGTCGCGCCACACGCTGGCGAGCCAGTTGTCCGCGGCACCGAGCGGCAGCAGCACGCCGACCGCAAGCACGGTGCCCGGGAATGCGTAGCCCAGCGTCAGCACGCGGCTGCCGGTGCGCGTGGCCCAACCCGGGGCGAGGCGCACCGCGTAGGCGACGAGCGTCGCGAGTGACACCGCGAGCACCGCCGCGACCAGCGCAACGCGCAGGCTGTTCCATCCCCAGGTGAAGAAGCGCGGCGACAGCGCTGTTTCGGTTTCGCCCAGCACGAGCCGCAGCAGGAGCAGCACCGGCACCACGAAGCCGACGGCGAGCGGGATCGCGCACAGCGTCGTCGCGGCGGCCGCGCGGATCCCCGTGAGCCCCGCGGGGGCGTGCTGCGCGTGCTGGCGACCCCGTGCGCCGCCGTACGAGCGCGCCGCGCCGCGCGACGCGCGTTCGAGCGCGACGGCGCCGATCACGAACACGAGCAGTGCGGTTGCGAGCTGCGCCGCCGCGGTACGGTCGCCCAGCGAGAACCACGCGCGGTAGACGCCGGTCGTGAACGTGTCGACCGCGAAGTACGCGACGGTGCCGTAGTCGGCCAGCGTCTCCATGAGCGCGAGCGCGATGCCCCCCGCGATGGCGGGCCGCGCGAGCGGCAGTTCCACCCGCCAGAACACGCGCCGGCGGTCGAGGCCCAGCGTACGCGCCGCCTCGACCAGGGCCGGCGGGCGTTCCAGGAACGCGGTGCGCGCGAGCAGGAACACATAGGGATAGAGCGTGAAAACGAACATCACCGCCGCGCCCGGCAGCGAGCGCACGTCGGGAAACCAGTAGTCGCCGTGGGACCAGCCGAAGGCCTCGCGCAGAGCGGTCTGCAGCGGCCCGGCGTACTGGAGGAAATCCGTGTACGCGTACGCCATCACGTAGGAAGGCATCGCGAGCGGCAGCAGCAGCGCCCAGCCGAAGAAGCCGCTGCCTGGAAAGCGCCGGCGCGCGATGAGCCAGCCGGCGGCGGTGCCGCCGATCGCGACCCCGGCGCCTACCAGCGCGACGAGCATCAGCGTATTGCCGATGTAGCGCGGCAGGACCGTGGCACCAAGATGCGCCCATGTGGCACCCGCGCCCGGTGCGATGCCGCGTCCGACGATGGCGGCCACCGGCAGTATCGCGAATGCGGCGAGCACCACGGCAAGCGCCGTGAGGGAGCGGCGGCCGCCGGTCATCCGTGGGCGGGCCGCGCGGCGCGGCGAAGTAGGAGCAGGGCGTCGGGCACGGCGCGCATCCGGCCATTATAGGCACGGGCAAAGGTATAATCGGTGCGGTCGCGCGGGTCCCGTTCGCGCGCGACAACCCTCCCTCCCGTCGCCGATGCGCATCCTGATTTCGAACGATGACGGCTATTTTGCGCCGGGCATCGAACACCTTGCGGCCGCGCTCGCGAAGCGCGCGCAGGTCACCGTCGTCGCGCCGGAGCGGGACCGCAGCGGTGCGTCGAACTCGCTCACGCTCGATCGGCCGCTCAACGTGCGGCGCGCGCCCAACGGCTTCCTGTTCGTCAACGGCACCCCCACGGACTGCGTGCACCTCGCGGTGACCGGGCTGCTCGACCACCGTCCGGACATGGTGGTCTCCGGCATCAACCTCGGTGCGAACATGGGCGACGACACGATCTACTCGGGCACCGTGGCTGCCGCGACCGAAGGCTACCTGCTGGGCATTCCGTCGTTCGCGATCTCGCTCGCGTCGAAGACCGCCGAGCACTTCGAGACCGCCGCGCAGTTCGCGCTCTCGATGGTCGAGCGGCACGAACGCGCGGCCGCCGGCGCGTGGCTGCTCAATGTCAACGTGCCCGATATTCCGAGGTCCGAACTGAAAGGCGTCGCGGTGACGCGGCTCGGGCGCCGGCACAAGGCGGAGGACGTCATCCGTTCGCAGAACCCGCGCGGCGAGACCGTGTACTGGGTCGGCGCCGCGGGTCCCGCCGCCGATGCGGGAGAAGGCACCGATTTCCACGCCGTGGCGACGAACCGGGTGTCGGTCACGCCGCTGCAGATCGACCTCACGCACCGCGAGCTCATCCCGGATGTCGTCGGATGGCTTGCGCGGTGACGTAGGCGACGGCGGCGACGGGGACGGGCGATGGGGACGCTCGGCGACGACCGGCAGCGCGGCATCGGCATGACGTCGGCGCGCACCCGCGCGCGCATGGTCGAGCGCCTGCGCGAGCAGGGCATCGGCGACGAGGTCGTGCTGTCCGCGCTCAACGCGGTCCCGCGCCACATCTTCGTCGACGAGGCGCTCGCGATCCGCGCCTACGACGACGTGCCGCTCCCGATCGGGCACGCGCAGACGATCTCGCAGCCCTGGGTGGTCGCGCGAATGAGCGAACTCGCGCGCAATGGGCGCGACCTCGACGCGGTGCTCGAGGTCGGCACCGGCTGCGGCTACCAGACCGCGGTGCTCGCGAACATCGCGCGCCATGTCTACAGCGTCGAGCGCATCGGCGCGCTGGTCGCGAAGGCCCGCCGCCACCTGCAGTCGCTCAAGCTGAAGAACGTGTCGCTCAAGCACGGCGACGGCAGCCACGACCTGGGCGAGGAACTGGCCGTCGACGCGATCGTCGTCACCGCCGGCGCCACGCACGTCCCGACAGCGCTGCTGCGCTACCTCAAGCCGGGGGGCAGGATGGTGCTGCCGCTGGCGCAGACCGGCGACGAGCGCGGCGTGCAACGCCTGACGGTGCTCGACGCCACCCCGGCCGGACTCCGGGAACAAACGCTCGATGCGGTAAGATTCGTGCCGTTGCTTTCGGGGCTCGCGTGAACGAATGCACGCGTTCCGTTGTCGATTCGTCGATGTCCACGCCAATACCGCAGAACCGTCGCTCCGCCGTGCCTCCGCTGCGTCTCGCCGCGGCGGTGCTGCTCGTCGCATTGCTGGCGGGGTGCGCCTCGCGCACGCGCGCGCCCGTCGAGGATCGCGCGGGCGCGCCCGCGAAACCTCCGCCGTCCGCCGTGGCGTCGCCGGCGCCGGCGTCGCCGCCGGCGGGTCCGGGCGAACCTGACTGGCGTCCGTCGACGTACATCGTCAAGCGCGGGGACACGCTCTACCAGGTCGCGCTGGATCACGGACTCGACTATCGCGAGCTGGCGGCGTGGAACAACATCGAGAACGTGAACCTGATCCGCGTCGGGCAGACGCTGCGTCTCACCGCGCCCGGCGACACTGCGGGCGCAGCCACCGGCGTGACGACCGCGCCGCTGCGCACGGTGCCGCAGGTCGTCGAGGCCAAGCCGGCCGCGCCGGCGACCACCACCGGCGCGCCGCCACCCACCGCCGCCAATGCGCCGCGCAACACCGAGAACTACAAGTCGTCGCCCAAGGCGTTGAAGGAACCGTATTCCGAGCAGGCGGTGCGCGATGTCACGCGCGCGGCGCAGGCGCCGCCTGAACCCGTCGCGCTTGCCACACCGGCTCCCGCACCTTCGACCGTTGCGCCGCCGCGCCGACCCCGAAGGCCGAGGCGCCGCGCATCGCCGGCAACGACGGCGACGACGACCTCGACTGGGTGTGGCCGGCGAAGGGCAAGGTGGTCGGCTCGTTTTCCGAAACGGCCAACCTGAAGGGCATCGACATCGCGGGCACCGCGGGTCAGCCCGTCCTCGCGAGCGCCGGCGGCACCGTCGTCTACGCGGGAAGCGGCTTGCGCGGCTACGGAAAGCTCATCATCATCAAGCACAACAAGACGTATCTTTCCGCGTACGCGCACAACCGCGACATCCTCGTGAAGGAAGGCCAGTCGGTGACCCGTGGCCAGAAGATCGCCGAGATGGGCAACACCGACGCGACGGACGTGAAGCTGCACTTCGAAATCCGGCGCCTGGGCAAGCCGATGGACCCGGCGCGCTACCTGCCGCCCGCTTGAGCGCGGACGCGGCGCGGCTGTCCTCGCCATGGCTCACGATCCGCGCGCACCGCACGACGATGTACCGGCGCCGGATTCGCCGCCGGAGCCCGACCGCTATTCCGCCGACCTGCCGCTCGAGGAGCCGGCGGCGGGACTTTCCGGCGACCTCGTCACCGACGTCACGCAGCTCTACCTGAACGACGTCGGCCAGCACGCGCTGCTCACTCCCGACGAGGAACTCCGGTACGCGCGCGCCGCGCGCGACGGGGACTTCGCCGCGCGGCAGACGATGATCGAGCGCAACCTGCGGCTGGTCGTCAGCATCGCGCGTCATTACACGCATCGCGGGCTGGCGCTCCCGGACCTGATCGAGGAAGGCAATCTCGGCCTCATTCACGCGCTCGAGAAGTTCGATCCGGAACGCGGCTTCCGCTTCACCACCTACGCGACGTGGTGGATCCGGCAGTCGATCGAGCGCGCGATCATGAACCAGTCGCGCACGATCCGCCTGCCCGCGCACGTGGTGAAGGAGCTCAACGTCGTGCTGCGCGCGTTGCGGCACCTGGAGACCCACGCGCCGGCGGGCGGGCACGACCCGTCGCTCGACGACGTCGCCCACCTGCTGGGCAAGCCCGTCGCGGACGTGGAGCGACTGCTGCGGCACCAGGAGCACATGCTGTCGCTGGACGCGCCGATCGACCGCGACTCGGGACTCACGGTGGCCGACGGGATTGCCGACGACGAGGCGCGCGCGCCGGAGTTGCTGCTGCACGACAGCGCGATCGAATCCTCGGTGGCGGGCTGGCTCGCGGAACTGCAGCCGCGCCAGCGGCTCGTCATCGAGCGCAGGTACGGGCTCAACAACTGCGAGGTCACCACGCTCGAGGAACTCGCGGCCGAGATCGGCGTCACGCGCGAGCGCGTCCGGCAGATCCAGCGCGAGGCACTCGAGCGGCTGCGGGCGAAGCTCGAACGGCGAGGGTATACGCGCGAAGCGCTATTTTAGTCGCGGACTCAAAACGCTTCGCGTTTTGAGTCCGGAATGCAGTCAGCACGAAAAGCTTCGGGCGGCCGGGCGATTTTCGTGTAGAAAAGGCACGAAGCGCGCCGATCATAAGCGCGCTGCGCGCGCGGTTCGGTAGCGCGCGTGTGCGAGCTGACTGCCTAAGGCGCGGCTTTCGCATTGCATGCTTTGAACCTGCGCCTTCGTCACACTCAATCGCAGGCAGTCAGCATGCATGCCGCGCACGACCGAGCGAGCCGCGCAGCGGCTTCGAGCTGTGCGCTTCGTGCCGTTGCTGCACGAAAATCGCCCGGCCGCCCGAAGATTTTCGTGCTTACTGCAGTTCGGACTCGAAACGCGAAGCGTTTTGAGTCCGGAGCGCACCTGCCGCCGGCAACACTTCGATCGCCCGCTCGAGGGTGGCCACCAGCGCCCGCCGTTCGGCGTCGGGGGCCGGCTCGCCGTAGCGCAGCGTGGCGAAGGACTCGCCGATCGCGGCGAACGCGATCGCGAACTGGGGCCAGCGGCCCGACGCGCGTGCGGCATACGCGAGCGGACCTTCGTGCGGTTGCCGCGGCAGCCCGGCGCGCGCGAGACGCCGGTTGAGGTCGTCCCACAGGACCAGCGCACGTTCCTGCCGCCGCCTTCGCCACATCAGCCAGGCGACGACGAGTCCGCCCCAGGCGAACAGGATCAGCGCGACCAGCCCGACCACCTGCCACGGCGCGAACTGGTCGAGCTTCCAGTCGCGCCAGAGCGTGCGCTGCCGGTCGCGGTCGAAGCCGACGACGTTGCGCCGCCAATCGTAGTTGAACGCGTCCCATGCGAGCTGCACGTTGCGCACCCATCCGATGCCGTCGAGGAACGGGACGGGAGCGCCGGCAGGCAGCGATCCGCCCAAGCCCACTTCGATCCGCGAAGGCGCAACCGCGGCCGTCGGATCGAAACGCGTCCAGTTGCCGTCGACGATCGCCTCGGCCCAGGCATGGGCATCGGACTGCCGGACCATCAGGTAGTTGCCGCGCGGATTGATGTTTCCACCCTGATAGCCGGTCACCACCCGCGCCGGAATTCCGGCGGCGCGCAGCAGCAGCACGAAGGCGCTCGCGTAGTGCTCGCAGAAGCCGCGCCTCGTGTCGAACAGGAACATGTCGACCGGGTCCCCCTCGAGATACAGTGGCGAGAGCGTGTAGACGAACTGCTCGTCGTGGAACCAGTCGAGCACGGCGCGAATGTACTGCCGGTCGTCGGGGTAGCGTTCGCGCAACTCGCGCGCGAACGCGCGCGCTTTCGGATTACCCGCGCCAAGGCCCAGGTTGAACCGCGACTCGACGGCGACGTCGGCGGGATAGTCGGCGCGCAGCACCGAGCGCTGCGAGTAGCTCAGCGGCTGCGTGATCGGCATTCGGACCAGCAGCTGCTGGCTGCGCGTCAGCCACGCCTGCGCGGCACCGGCGGGCTGCGAGCCCGGTGCCAGCACCGGCAACTCGGCCGGGAGTTCGAGCGCGAAGAGCCCGTTCCGGTTGTTGGGCTCGAGCAGGACGGTGTAGGAAATTCCGCCGGCTGCGCCGACGGGCGGAAAGGCCCGCGGCAGTCCGGCCTCGCCGGGACGCCAGGTCTTCCCGTCGAACGAGGAGAACACGGGCCCGCGCCAGTAGCGCAGGGCGGTCGGCGGCGTCGGTCCGTCGAAGTTGACGCGGAAGGCGATCGCGTCCGAGAGCGTCAGCTCGCCGATCTGGCCGGGCGCCATCGAATCGGACAGGCCGGTCGTCGCACCTCGCTCGGCGGGGAGGCCCCACAGCGGCGCAGCGAGACGCGGGAAGAGCACGAAGAGCAGGATCGCGACCGGCAGTCCCTGCATCATCATGACGGTGCTGCGCCGCGCCGCCGCGCGCCACGAGAACGCGCTGCCCGCTTCTGCCGCGGGACCGTGCGTGAGCACGTCGAGCGCGATGCCGACGAGCACGACGGCCGGGATCGCGGCGAGCGCCGCGAACAGCGACTGGCTGTAGAAGAACGGCGTGACGAGCAGGAAGCAGGCAAGGCAGATGAGCAGCGTACCGTCGCGCATCGAGCGCGTTTCGAGGTACTTGATGGCGACGAGGATGTACAGGAACGCCACCGACGGGTCGCGTCCCGCGAGGTAGCCGAACGACCACCGCACCGCGAACGCCGCCGCCACGGCGAACACGATCAGCGCCCACGACGGAATGCGCGCGGCCGCTGCCAGTGGGCGCGCGCGATCGCGGAACAGGAGCGCGATGCGCAGTCCGACGAGCGTGACGCCCGCCACGGCCACCCAGATGGGCAGGTGCGGCGCCTGCGGGAGTTGCGCCGCGAGCAGCAGCAGCCCGAGCACGCGCACCTGCAGCGGCGAGAGCATGCGCGTATTCGCCGCCGCCGCGGCCGCGGCAGCGCGGCGCCGCGGACCGAACCAGGGAAGCGCGCCGATCATCGGAACGCGTCCGCGCGAGCGCTCGGCGCAAGGCGCGCCCGGGCCCGGGGTGGCGGCCGTCCGACGCCGGTCATGCGCGATCGTCCGCGGGAAACAGCGCCAGCGCGGTCAGCGCGGCGCGGCGGTGTTCGCGCCCCTGCTGCGCGGGCAGCCGGGTGCCCGGCAACGTCAGCGCGAACGGGCGCGCAGCCCGCTCGGCCGCCAATACCCACGCCGTCATCCGCGACAGGCGCAGTTCGGGCGACACCGCCGGCGGCGTCTCCTGCCACGCGATGTCCACCGGGCCGCCACCGCCGGCGCCGTCGAACTCCTTCGTGTACCACCCCTGGCCGCGCGCGACGGCTTTCCAGGCCACTCGCTGCGGCGGGTCGCCGCGCTGGTACTCGCGCAGTCCGGCGAGGTCGGCATCGTCGCTCCTTCCCTGCGCGAGCGGGTCGGCGCCCCCGGTGCCGCGCGGCAATGGGGGCGCGCCGATCTCGGCCGCTGGATAGACGGTGCCGGCGAGCGGAAAGTGGACGTACGCCCAGCCGTGCCACAGCCCGAACGGCGAATCCGACCACAGCGTGACGCGCCCGAGCGCGAGATGCCCGCGCCGCGGCGCCGGCACCGCGAGCGTCACGGTGAGCGCGGAACCCGCCGGAATGTCGCCGCCGGCACGGGCGCCGGCCGCGGCGATGTTGATGTCGGTGCGCGCCGCGGAACCCGCGTGCAGGGCGAGCGTGAACGGCAGGTCGCCGCCCGCGAACGTCTCGCCGGCCGCGAGCGGCGTGATCTCGATGCCGGCCAGGTTGCGGAAGGTGTGCAGCTGCGCGGCGGCGACCAGTCCGGTCAGCATGAACGTGACGGCGATCCCGAGGGCGAGCGCGTAGTTGAGCGACGCAAGGAGCATGACCAGCAGCGTACCGATCAGCGCCCAGCCACGGCGCGTCGGCAGCAGGTAGATCCGCGAGTGGCGCAGTACGACGGCGGCGCTGTCCGTCGGCGCGTGCCGGAAGATTCGCTGGCGCTTGGCCGCGAACCAGCGCGCCAGGCGCGTGCCCGGCGGCGTACCGGTGGCGATCGTGCCGGCCACGCGCTACGGCAGCGGTACCGCACGCAGCAGCGACTGCGCCTGCCCGGCGCCCGCGCGCGTGCCGCCCGCGAGCCGGTGCCCGGCCACGGACGGGAAGACCGCCTGTACGTCCTCGGGCAGCGCCATCGGGCGTGCCGCGAGCAGCGCGTAGGCGCGGGCCGCCGCCAGCAGCATGAGACCCGCGCGAGGGCTCAAGCCGCGGCGGCCGCCGGCGTCGCCGGCGCCGTTGGCCGAATGTCCGCGCGATGCCGCGAGCAACGCCTGCACGTAGTCGAGCAGTGCCGGGGCCACGTGGATCTGCGCCGCCTCGCGCTGCCAGTCGGCGAGCGTCGCGGGGTCGGCCAGCGGTGGCATTTCGCCGATGCGGACCCGGCGATCGCCGCCGGCCAGCAGTTCGCGTTCCGCCGCCGCGTCCGGATAGCCCAATTCGATCGCCATCAGGAACCGGTCGAGTTGCGACTCCGGCAGCGGATACGCGCCGATCTGCTCGATCGGGTTCTGGGTCGCGATGACGAAGAAGGGGTCGGGCAGCTTGCGCGTCTGGCCGTCCTGCGACACCTGGCGTTCCTCCATCGCCTCGAGCAGCGCGCTCTGGGTCTTCGGCGGGGCGCGGTTGATCTCGTCGGCCAGCACGACCGAATTGAAGATCGGGCCGGGGTGGAACCGGAACGTCTGGTTGCGTTCGTCGTAGATCGAAACGCCCAGCACGTCGGCCGGCAGCAGATCGCTCGTGAACTGGACGCGCGCGTACTTGAGCCCGAGCGTGGCGGACAGCGCCTGCGCGAGCGTCGACTTGCCGACCCCGGGAATATCCTCGATCAGCAGGTGGCCGCGGGCGATCAGGCATGCCACGGCAAGCCGCACCGGCTCTTCCTTGCCGATCAGGATGCGGCCGAGCTGCGCCAGGATCTGGTTCAGGCGGGCGGAGGACGGGGTGCCGGCCTGGGATGCGGAACGTAGGGTCATGGCAGTCTCGATGTGCGGGCGACTTGATGGGGCAAGCAAGAAACCGACCATCACTGTATAGGGATGCGCGGCGACTCGTCACGACCGGCGGGCGCGAGGTACACTCCACTTGGCGGAAAGGCGGTCCCCACGCTCCGGATCCGGTGGGCGAAGGGTGGCGTCAGCGCGGCCGATGATAGGCCGCAGTCCACGCGAAAAGTTCACCCTCGACGAGCCCCGCCCGGACCCCATCTTTCATGCCCACCGCGTTCATCACCCACCCGTCGTTCCTGCTGCATGAGATGGGGCCCTACCACCCCGAGTGCCCGGAGCGGCTGATGGCGATCAGCGACCGGCTGATCGCCTCCGGCATCGACCACTACCTGCTGCACCATACCGCACCCGCGGCGACCGATCTGCAGATCGCGCGGGTGCACGGGCAGGCGTACATCGACGAGCTCAACGCCGCGAGTCCCGAGACCGGGCTCCACTACATCGATCCGGACACGGCACTCAACCCCCATTCGCTGACGGCCGCGCGCCACGCGGCGGGCGCCGTCGTGCTGGGGGTGGACCTCGTGCTGCGCAAGGAATGCAAGACCGCCTTCTGCGCCGTCCGGCCGCCCGGCCACCATGCCGAGCGGCGCCGCGCGATGGGCTTCTGCCTCTTCAACAACGTCGCGATCGGCGCAACGCATGCGCTCGAAGCGCACGGACTCGAGCGGGTGGCGATCGTCGACTTCGACGTCCACCACGGCAACGGCACCGAGGACATCTTCCAGGGCGACGAGCGCGTGCTGATGGTCTCGACGTTCCAGCATCCGCTCTACCCGTACAGCGGCGTCGACAATCCGTCCGCGAACATGGTCAACGTGCCGCTCGCGGCCGGCGAAGGCAGCGAGGCGTTCCGGGCGGCGGTCGTCGACCACTGGCTGCCGGCACTCGAGGCGCACCGGCCGCAGGTCGTCTTCATCTCGGCGGGCTTCGACGCGCACCGCGAGGATCCGCTGGCCGGCCTCAAGCTGACCGAGGCCGACTACGCGTGGGTGACGCAGCAGCTCATCGCCGTGGCCGGCCGCCATGCGCAGGGGCGTCTCGTCTCCGTGCTCGAAGGCGGGTACGCGCTCTCCGCGCTGGGCCGCAGCGTCGCCGAACACGTGCGGACGCTCGTCGAGACCTGACCGGTTGTCGCACGCGATCCGTCGCGGACCTTGGTTAGAATGACCGACGGCCGGCGCACTCGGAAGCCGGAGGAAACCTTGCGGAGACTCCTTGGAGCGGCGTGACTTCCTGTCGGCATGTGCGGTGCTGGGCGGCGCGGCGTCGGTGTCCGCCGTGACCGGGCTGGGCGACGCCTGGGCGCAGGCCACGCCGCGCCTGTACACGCGAACCCGCCTGGTCGACGTCCACGGGCGGCCGCTGCGCGCCGCCGATCTGGCCGCCGAAACCAACTACGTGTTCCAGTATCCGTTCGCGGCCACGCCCTGCCTGTTGCTGAAGCTCGCCCGGCCGGTCGCCGTGTCCGCCACGCTCAAGCGGCAGGATGGCCAGGCGTACGCGTGGCAGGGCGGCGTCGGCCGCGACCGCGACGTCGTCGCGTTTTCGGCGATCTGCGCGCACAAGCTCGCGTATCCGACCAAGGAGGTCTCGTTCATCCGGTACCAGCCGGCGGCGTCGGCGACCTCCGGCGGGCGCGTCATCCACTGCTGCGCGGACCACAGCGTCTACGATCCGGCCGAAGGTGCGCGCGTGGTGTCGGGTCCGGCGCCGCAGCCGCTCGCCGGCATCGTCCTCGAGCACGAACCGCAGGATGACGCGCTGTTCGCGCTCGGCACCGTGGGCGCCGAGCAGTTCGATCCCTTCTTCGACAAATACCGGACGCGGCTCTCGCTCGAATACGGCGAGGCGCGCGCGCGGGGCGCCGTCGCGACGACCACCGTCGTGCGCGAACTCGCGAACTACTGCCGCACGACGATCCAGTGCTGAGCCTGTACGGCAGGCGCCTGTGGGCGGTGCTCGCGCCGCGCGTGACCGCGCGCTGGCCGGCGATCGCGGGAATCGCGCTCGCCGTCGTGCTCGCGCATTCGGGCGCGGGACACCTCGATCCGGCGCCGGCGCTCGCCGAACACTATCGGAGCGCGCTCGGCACCGGCGATGCCGCGCGCTGGATCGGCGTGTTGCAGCTGTTGGCGGCCGGCGGCCTCGTGTTCGACCGGACCCGGCGCATGACGCTCGCCGCGCTCGGCGCGGTGCTGCTCATCGCGATCGGCCACCAGATTCACACGGACCGCGCCGGCGTCGCGATGCTGCCGTCGCTGCTGCTGCTCGCATGGATCGCGGTGACCGCGTGGGGCGAGGCGCGGCGAGCGCGATCCGCGCGGAGCGAAGCATCCGGCGCGTCGTAGCCGCAGGGCGCAAGCCGCCACGCCCGGCGTGCGTTGTGCCGCCGCCGCGAGCATCGCCGCGACCTGCCGCCACGGCACGTCGTAACCGATCGTGACGTTCGCGGTCAGCGCAATGCCTTCGCGCTGCGCCGGACGCGAGAAGTTGCGCGTTGCCGACCCCAGGATCGTGGCATTGGGCAGCGTCAGCTCCTCGCCCATGCCGGTGTCCACGCGCGTCGTGAACAAGCCCATCACGGTGACGGTGCCCTCGGCCTCGCCGACGCGCACGAAGTCGCCGGGCCGCAGCGTGCGCGTGTACATGAGGATGAGTCCGCTCACCGCCTGCCCGACGATGCCGGACGCCCCGACCGACACCATGAGGCCCAGCAGTACCGTCAGTCCCTTGAACGCGTCGGTGGACGAACCGGGGATGTACGGGTAGGCCATCACCGCCGCGAACGCCCAGATGGCGAGCGTCGCGAGCCGGCGGGTCGGCGGCGCGGTGTCCTTGTCGACCCATCCGACGTGGAAGCGACCCTGCTGCACGCCCCGGAAGAAGCGGCGCTGGACGATGTCGACGCTGCGCGCCAGGACGACGATCACGATCGCGATCAGGAGGCCCGGTGTCGCATGGGCAACGCCGACCAGCAGGTTCGCGGCGGTGCCGAGCAGGAAGTCGTGGAATTGTTCCGACCACGCACGCGTGTACGGGAATCGGCCGAGGACGAAGCCCAGCCACTCCGAGGTCACCAGCAGGAACAGGAGCCAGCCCGCCGCGCGCACCGCGCTGCGGGCCAGCCCCATCGCACGGTGGCTGCGCACCAGTTCGCCGCCGCCGACGCGCAACTTCGCGCTGGCCGCATCCGCCAACCGCAGCATGTGCAGCGTCAGCCAGCGCGATCGCGGTCAGCGCGGCAACCCGGCAGGCTGCGCCTGCTCCGCGGACCCCGCTCGCGCCGCTCACGCGATCACCAGCGCGGCGGCCACGCGCCGGTCCTCGGCGACGAGGATGTTGAACGTGCGGCACGCCGCGCGCGTATCCATCACTTCGACGCCGACGCGGGCGGCCGACAGCGCCTGGTACAGCCGCGGATGTGGAAACCGCTGCCGCGCGCCCGTACCGATCAGGACCAGTTCCGGCGTATAGGCGAGCAGGGCGGCAAAATCGGCCTCGTCCAGCGCATCGAAGCCACGGGGCGCCCAACCATCGATCACCGCATCGGGGAGCAGGATCAGGTTGTCGCGATGCTCGACCTGGCCGATGCGCACCCAGCCGGGACCGGTGCCGGTCACGACGTTCGCCGTGGAGGTCTGCAGGTGGAATTTCATCAGTCGCCAACCGCGATTGTGCCCGCGATCGGACGCGTGCGCACGTGGATCGATGCCAGGCCCGCGGGGATGGGGCAGCGGATGCCACGCGTCGCAACGAGCGTCGCAACGATGTCACGCGGCGGATCTCCGGCCCGCGGGCGCCGCGTTCATTCCGGGATGCTGCATTGCGCCAAATACGCTAGAATCCGGCAAAGAAGTCACCGCTTCTTACGTCGCTCGGACGGCTCCGGGCGCTTACGCAAGAAAGGCCCGCATGTCCGCCCCCCTCGCAACGTCCTTCGCTCGCATCGAGCGGCTCCCCCCTTACGTCTTCTCGATCACGTCCGAGCTCAAGATGGCCGCGCGCCGCCGCGGCGAGGACATCATCGACTTCGGCATGGGCAACCCCGACGGTCCCACGCCGCAGCACATCGTCGACAAGCTGATCGAGACGGTCCAGCGTCCCGATACGCACGGCTACTCGGTGTCGAAGGGCATCCCGCGGCTGCGGCGCGCGATCTGCCATTGGTACAAGCGGCGCTGGGGCGTGGAGTTCGACCCCGATTCGGAGGCGATCGTGACGATCGGCTCGAAGGAGGGGATCGCGCATCTCGCACTCGCGACGCTCGGCCGCGGGGACACGGTGCTCGTGCCCAATCCGAGCTACCCCATCCACATCTATGGTCCCGTCATCGCCGGCGCCGACATCCGGCAGGTGCAGATGACGCCCGACATCGACTTCTTCGCGGAACTCGAGCACACGATCCGGATGAGCCTGCCGAAGCCGAAGATGCTCATCATCAACTTCCCGGCCAATCCGACCGCGCAGTGCGTCGAGCTGCCGTTCTTCGAGAAGATCGTCGCGCTCGCGAAGGAGTACGGCATCTACGTCGTGCACGACCTCGCGTACGCCGACATCTGCTTCGACGGCTGGAAGGCGCCGTCGATCATGCAGGTGGAGGGCGCGCGCGACGTCGCCGTCGAGTTCTTCACGATGTCGAAGAGCTACAACATGGCCGGCTGGCGCGTCGGCTTCATGGTCGGCAACAAGGATCTCGTCAATGCGCTGGGACGGATCAAGGGCTACCACGACTACGGCACGTTCACGCCGATCCAGGTCGCCGCGATCGCCGCGCTCGAAGGTCCGCAGGACTGCGTGAACGAGATTTCCGCGCGATACCAGGCGCGCCGCGACGTGCTGGTCCGCGGCCTGCACGAGGCCAACTGGCTCGTCGACATTCCGAAGGCGTCGATGTACGTGTGGGCGCGGATTCCGGAGCCGTACCGCAAGCTGGGCTCGCTCGAGTTCACGAAGCAACTGCTGGCGAAGGCCCGTGTCTCGGTCTCGCCGGGCATCGGCTTCGGCGAGTACGGCGACGGCCACGTGCGCTTCGCGATGATCGAGAACGAGTCGCGCACCCGGCAGGCGATCCGCGGCATCAAGCAGATGTTCCGCGACGACGGGTTGCTGTCGTGAGGGCGACCCCCACGCTCGCTGCGCTCGCTGCCCCCGGAGGGGGCAGGTCGGTTCCTCGGGACGGCCCATCGGCACTGACGTCGACCCCCACGCTCGCCGGCGCCATAGAGGGACTGGTCGGTTCCTCGGGACGGCCCTTCGCAACTGACGCGGACCCGTACACTCGCTATGCTTGCGGCCCCCGGACGGGGGCGGGCCAGTCCCTCGCGACGGCCACTTTCAACCGGCAGGAGATGCAATGAAACCGTTGCAGGTAGGTCTGCTCGGCATGGGCACGGTCGGCAACGGCACGTGGACCGTGCTGCGCCGGAACGAGGAAGAGATCGCACGGCGCGCAGGGCGGCCGATCCGCATCACATGGATCGCCGAGCGCGCACTCGACGTCGCGCGCGAGAGACGCGCGGCGCCACCGACGTCAACCTCACCAACGACGCGCAGGTCGTGCTGGCGCATCCGGACATCGACATCGTCGTCGAGCTGATCGGCGGCATCGAGCCCGCCCGCACGCTCGTCCTCGACGCCATCGCGCACGGCAAGCACGTGGTCACCGCGAACAAGGCGCTGCTCGCGCGGCACGGCAACGAGATCTTCGCGGCCGCGCATGCGAAGGGCGTGATGGTCGCGTTCGAGGCGGCGGTGGCCGGCGGCATTCCGATCATCAAGGCGCTGCGCGAAGGCCTCACCGCCAACCGCATCGAATGGATCGCCGGCATCATCAACGGCACGTCGAACTTCATCCTGTCCGAGATGCGCGCGCGCGGCGCGTCGTTCGCGACGGTGCTGGCCGAGGCGCAGGCGCGCGGCTACGCCGAAGCCGATCCGACCTACGACATCGAGGGCATCGACGCCGCGCACAAGCTCGCGATCATGTCCGCGATCGCATTCGGCGTGCCGATGCAGTTCGAGAAGGTCTATACCGAAGGGATCACGCAGCTGACGCAGGAGGACATCCGCTACGCCGAGGAACTGGGCTACCGGATCAAGCTCCTGGGCATCACCCGGCGCGCGAAGAACGGCATCGAGTTGCGTGTGCATCCCACGCTGATCCCGACGCGGCGCCTCATCGCCAACGTCGAGGGCGTGATGAACGCCGTGCTGGTGAAGGGTGACGCCGTCGGTGCGACGCTGTACTACGGCGCCGGCGCGGGTGCTGAGCCCACCGCGAGCGCGGTCATCGCGGACCTGGTCGACGTTACGCGGATGCACACGGCGGACCCGGAACATCGCGTGCCGCACCTGGCATTCCAGCCGGACCAGCTGACCGACGTGCCGTTCCTGCCGATCGGCGACGTCGTTACGAGCTTCTACCTGCGCATGCGCGTCGAGGACAAGCCGGGCGTCCTCGCGGACATCACGCGCATCCTCGCCGATCGCGAGATCTCGATCGACGCGATGATCCAGAAGGAGCCGTCCGAAGGCGAGGACCAGACGGACATCATCCTGCTCACGCACCGGAGCGTGGAACGCAACGTCGTCGACGCGATCGCGAAGATCGAGGCGCTGCCGACGGTGCGCGGGAAGATCGTGCGGATCCGTCTCGAAGAGCTCAACTAGGATGACGACAACGCTCACGCTCGCCGCACCCGGGGGATCGGGCACGACCCCTTCGTCTGCCGCGCCATGGGGACCGGCATGCGCTACGTAAGCACCCGCGGCGCGTGGGCGGACGCGCCGCAGCCGTTCTCGGCGATCCTCCTCGAGGGCCTGGCGCCCGATGGCGGCCTCGCCGTGCCGCAGGCATACCCGCGCTTCACCCCGGCCGAGATCGCCGCGCTGCGGCCGCTCCGCTATCGCGACCTCGCGCTTGCGATCCTGTCGCGGTTCATCGACGACATCGCGCCCGCCGACCTGCGGAAGATCATCGACGCGACCTACACCGCGGAAGTCTTCGGCAGCGACGCGATCACGCCGCTGGCCACGCTCGAGCCCGGCCTGCACCTGCTGCGCGTCTCGAACGGGCCCACGCTCGCGTTCAAGGACATCGCGCTGCAGCTGCTGGGCAACCTGTTCGAGCACGTGCTCGCGCGCGAAGGGCGCACGGTCTGCATCCTGGGCGCCACGTCCGGCGACACCGGCAGCTCGGCCGAGTATGCGTTGCGCGGCAAGCACGGCGTGACCGTGTTCATGCTGTCGCCGAAAGGCCGGATGAGCCCGTTCCAGACCGCGCAGATGTTCTCGCTGCAGGATGCCAACATCCACAACGTGGCGGTCGAGGGCACGTTCGACGATTGCCAGGACATCGTGAAGGCCGTCAACGGCGACGCCGCGTTCAAGGCGCGCCACGCGATCGGCGCGGTCAACTCGATCAACTGGGGACGGGTCGCCGCGCAGGTCGTCTATTACTTCGCCGGCTACTTCGCCGCGACGCGCGACGACACGCAAGCCGTCGACTTCGCGGTGCCCTCGGGCAACTTCGGCAACATCCTCGCGGGCCACGTCGCGCGCGAACTCGGCCTGCCGGTGCGCCGGCTGATCCTCGCGACCAACGAGAACGACGTGCTCGACGAGTTCTTCCGCACGGGCCGCTATCGCCCACGCGGCTCGGCGGAGACGCACGCGACGTCGTCGCCGTCGATGGACATCTCGAAGGCGTCGAACTTCGAGCGCTTCGTATTCGACATCGTCGGCCGCGATCCGGCCGCGTTGCGGCGGCTCTGGATGCAGCTCGAGGAGGAGGGCGGCTTCGACCTCTCGACCACCGCCTGGTGGCCGCGCGTCCTCGCCGCCGGCTTCGTGTCCGGCCGCAGCACGCACGCGGACCGCATCGCGACGATCCGCGACGTGCACGCGCGCTACGGCGTCGTCGTCGACCCGCACACGGCCGATGGGCTCAAGGTCGGTCGCGAGCATCGCGATCCCGCCGTACCGCTCGTCTGCCTCGAGACGGCGCTGCCCGCGAAATTCGCCGCGACGATCCAGGAGGCGCTGGGCGCGGCACCCGCGCGTCCGGCCGCGTACGCCGACCTCGAATCGCGGCCGCAGCGCTTTGCCGTGCTGCCGGCGTCGGCCGATGCGGTGAAGCGGTTCATCGAGGAGCGCGCGTCCGCCGCGTGAGGCAGGGCGCGCGACGCATGCGGTACGTGCTCGGAAGCCTGCTGCGCAACCTGCGCGCGGGGCTTCGCCTCGCGTTCTTCCTGCCGGTGGACCGGCTCGCGTTTCGCATCGACCTGCCGCAGCTCCTGCTGCTGTTCGCGCTGTCGGCGGCCATCGACGTCGTGGGCGACTGGTTCCGCGCCAGTCCGCCGCAGGTCTTCGCGCTGGAGGGCGCGGGCCCGGAACTCTACGCGGGCGCGCTCCTTCTGCTGTGCTCGGCGATCGTCGCGATCGTCAACCGTCAGCGGCCGCTGGCGCTCGCGGTGCCGGTGCTGGTGCTCGCCTCGCTGCCGCTCGTGCAGGCGCTCCACTACGTGCCGTACACGCTGGGGCCGGACCATATTCCGGCGGAGCCGCTGCTGCTGGCCGAGTACGCGATCGTGTCGTGGATCGTCATTGTCCTGATCCGCTCGGTCGCCGTCGCGTTCGCGCCGATGCCCGCGTACGGGTGGCTGCGCGCCATCGGCGGCGGGCTGCTGCTGGCCGCGCCGATCTGGTTCGGCAATGCGCTGTTGCCGAGCGTGCCGTGGTGGCGCGGCGACGGCGAAGTGGCGCCGGCGTCGATCGAAGGCTTCAACGCAGGCTCGGAGGCGGTGCTTGCCGCGCAGTCGTTCCTGCTCGATCACGCACTGTCGCACCTGGAGGACGAGCGGCCCGCGCAGGTCGACCTCTACTATGTCGGCTTCGCGCCCGATGGCCGCACGGAGGACTATCGCGGCGACGCCGAAGCCGCGCTGAAGACGATGGACACGCGCTGGGGAACCGAGGGCCGGTCGATCCTGCTGCTCAACAATCCGCAGACGCTGATCACGACGCCGTTCGCGACGGTGACCAACCTGCGCGAGACGCTGAACGAGATCGGCGCGATCATCGACCCCGAGGACGACGTCGTGATGCTCTACCTCGCGAGCCGCGGCACGCCCGAGCACGCGCTCGTCGCCGAGCAGCCGCCGCTGTCGCTCCTCGACCTCACGCCGGCCGGCTTGCGCCAGTTGCTCGACGACGCCGAGATCAAGTGGCGGATCATCGTCGTGTCCGCGTGCCATTCCAGTGCGTTCGCTGCCGCGCTCTCCGATGCAAATACCCTGGTGATCACCGATGCGGGCGAGAACGGCATCGCGTTCGGCTGCGACGGGCGCACGCCGCCGACGACGTTCGGTGGCGCGTTCTTCGACCAGGGTCTCGCCAAGGGCGACACGTTCGCGGCGGCGTTCGAGAAGGCGAAGGCCGCGGTCGCGCAGCGCGAGGCGGACGCGAAGTACGCGCCGCCGTCGCAACCGCAGATGATCGTCGGCACCGAGATGGCCGCCAAGCTGCGCACGTTGCGCAGCCGCGGCACCGGCGGGCTCACGGCGCAGCGCGCGCCGTGGGTGCGCCGAGGGTAGGCGCCACCGCGATGGCCGCATCGGTCGAAGTCCGCGGACTGCAGCACGCCTACGGCGATCACCAGGTCGTTCGCGGCATGGACTTCACGCTGCAGCCGGGCAGCATCGGCTGCCTGCTGGGCCCGTCCGGTTGCGGCAAGACGACGGTGTTGCGCTGCCTCGCCGGCTTCGAGCCCGTGCAGGGCGGCGAGATCCTGCTGTCCGAACGCGTGGTGTCGCGCCCGGGCCTGCAGGTCCCGCCCGAGAAGCGCGGCGTGGGCATGGTGTTCCAGGACTACGCGCTGTTCCCGCATCTGTCGGTGGCGAAGAACGTCGCGTTCGGACTCGGCCGGCTCGCCCCCGCCGACGCCGCGCGGCGCACGCAGGCGATGCTCGATCTCGTTGGCCTCTCCGGCGCGGGCAACGAGCACCCGCACGAATTGTCGGGCGGCCAGCAGCAGCGCGTGGCGCTCGCGCGCGCGCTGGCGCCGGCGCCCGACCTGCTGCTGCTCGACGAGCCGTTCTCCAATCTCGACGTCGACCTGCGCGAGCGCATTTCGCTCGAGATCCGCGACATCCTCAAGACCGCCGGCACCACGGCGATCCTCGTCACGCACGACCAGCACGAGGCGTTCGCGCTCGCCGACGAAATCGGCATCATGAAGGACGGCGTGATCGAGCAGTGGGACAACGCGTACAACCTCTACCACCGCCCGCGCACGCGCTTCGTCGCCGACTTCGTCGGGCAGGGCGTGTTCGTGCGCGGCATTGCCGAACCCAATGGCAAGCTGCTCACCGAGCTGGGTGAACTGACCGGCGACGGCGCCTTTGGCATGGCACCGGGGAGTGCCATCGACCTGCTGCTGCGCCCGGACGACATCCTGCACGACGACACGAGCCCGTGGCAGGCCGAGGTCTGCACGAAGGCATTCCGCGGCGCGGACTTTCTCTACACGCTGAAGCTCGCTTCCGGTACGCGACTGCTGTCGCTCGTGCCGTCGCATCACAACCACGCGATCGGCGAGCGCATCGGCATCCGCCTGGCGATCGATCACGTCGTCGCGTTTCCTGCGGAGGCGGCGTAGTGCGCTGACCCGGCGGCGGCCGGGACCCGCACGCGCACTCCTGCCGCCACGACTTGACCACGCACGAATCGTTGCCGCACGATTCACCCATTGACCAACACCCGCCGGAGCCTTCACCCTGAGTGTCGGGCTCGCATTCGCGTACACAATCCAGAGCCTCGTCCATGAACTTCTCCGACCTCCAGATCGGCATGTCAGCATCGCTCGAACATCCGGTCACCGACCGCGCCATCGAGTTGTACGGCGAGGCGACCGGTGACCGGAATCCGCTGCACTTCGATGAGGCCTATGCGGCCGCCACGCCATTCGGCGGCCGTATCGCGCACGGCACGATACTGGTCGGGTTCGTTTCGGCAGTCCTGGCCAGCGAGCTGCCGGGCCCCGGTTCCGTGGCGCGGGAGATGTCGATCCGGTTCAGGAAGCCGGTCCGCCCGGGGGACGTCGTGATCAGCAAGGTCGTCGTGCGCGAACTGGTGCCGAAGACACGCAAGGTGGTGCTCGACTGCTTCTCCTACGTCGGCGACGAGCTGGTCGCCAGGGGCGAGGCGAGCGCACTCATGCCGAACTGAATCGCGGTTCCCGCCAACCGCGTACATCGGGCCCACGTCCGACCGGGCACCAAATTGACCGGGCCTTCCGCACTGCGGTATAATTCGCCCGCGGGGTGGAGCAGTCTGGCAGCTCGTCGGGCTCATAACCCGAAGGTCGCAAGTTCAAATCTTGCCCCCGCAACCAATGAGTAAACGCAAGCGGCCGACGAAATTGTCGGCCGCTTGCGTTTTGGAATGCCCGACGGCGGTCCGCGCAGGTTGTGCCACTTCGCACCTGCGTCTCGCCGATGCGGATCGGCGGCGGATCCCCGCGAACCCGATGCGCATACGGTGTGGCGCACCGGAGCCTCCCGCTGGCGCCGAGGCCCGCGCAAGCCACTGTGTATTGCGGCATAGTTTCGGCAAGGTCAAGGTGGCGGCCTTCGGCAAGGCGCAAGCTCGACTGCGGATGTCCGTTGCGCCGAATGTGCCGCGGACGACGGCGCGGCGTCCTGGTGGGTGCCCTCGCTCGTGCGCAATGCCGGGATCGTGCGCTCGCTCGGGATGCTTCGCATACGATGCGCGGCCGCGCCATGCGAGGCTTGCTGCGCTGTCGGTGCACGGAAGAGGAGGGATATCGCATGCATCGCGCGCGATTGAACCTGTGGGTGGGCACGCTGGCGGGCGCGCTTCTGTGCGGTTCCCTTTCCGCGAATGCCCAGTTCTCCACGCCAACCGTGAGCAAGGCCTTCAATCCGGCGGCGGTTGCTCCGGGCCAGCCCACCACGCTCACGATCACGCTGGTCAATCGCAGCATTCTTCAGGCGGCGCTTACGGCGCCGTTCGTCGATGCGCTGCCGAGCGGCGTGGTGATCGCCACGGTGCCCAATGCCGGCACCACCTGCCCCGGCCCTGGCGCGGTGATCGCCGCACCCGGTGGCAGCACGGTCACGTTGCCGGCGACGCACGTGCTGGAGGCCGGTTTCGGCAGCCATCCTCCGCCGCCGCCGTGTACGGTCTCGGTGGACGTGATGGCGTCCGCCTGCGGTACCTTCGTCAACACGATTCCCGCGAACGCGCTGCAGACCACCAACGGCGATAACGCCGACGCCGCGGTCGCGACGTTGGTCGTGAACTGCGTGGGTCCTCCTTACCCAACGGCGGACCAGGAGCCCATTCCCGCACTTTCAGGGTTTGCGATGGTCGCGCTTGTGTTGTTGCTGGGTTGGGTCGGCGTCGCCGTACTCCGGTCGCGCGGTGCATAGGCGACCCGCGATCGCCCAGCTGCGCACCGCAGCCCGTGGCCATCGCCTGGCGCGCCAGCGCCGCCTCACTCGCCGGCCTGCCGCCTGCGCGCCCGCACCGCCCACCACGCCACGCCCGCATAGAGCAGCAGGAGTGCCGTCATGTTGAGAAACTCCGGGCGGATCTCGCTCCAGGTTGCGCCCATCTGGTTCAGCTTCACGAAGCCGAAGATGCCGGGCGTCGTCGGGATCAGCATGGCGAGCGCATTGACCGGTACCGGCATGGCCTCGCGGGGAAACACGATGCCGCCCATGAACAGGAAGGGCACCGACGTGGCCAGCAGCACCTGCAGCGCGCGCTCGCGGTTGGCGAACCATGCGCCGAGCGCTATGCCCAGCGCAGGCGACGGTCAGCGCCGTGAGCGCGGCGAAGGCCACGGCGCCCGCCAGGTTGCCGCCGCGCGGAACGTCCTGCATCCAGAACGCGAAGCCGATGAAGTAGAGGAGCGCCAGGACCACGAAGAGCGCAAAGCCGGCGACGGTGCCCGCCATGGTACAGCAGGCCAACGGGCTGCGCACCGAAGAGCGGTCCCGCGCGTGCTTCGAGCCAGGTTCCGACGAGTGCGGCGATGGCCATCAGCATCACCTGCTGCACGATCAGGATGCCGACCGCTGCGACGACGTAGCTGCCATACCCGCGCGCGAGATTGTAGAGCGGCTGGTCGATGAAGGGCGGCCCGGCGCGCGCCGATTGCAGCAACGCGGCGGCGGGGGCGCCTTGCCGCGCAAGGCGAACCGCGGCGTTCTCCTCCGCCACCCCCTGCACCACCGCGCCCACGCTGGCGAGGACCGCCTTGTCCTGCACGGGATAGGCGCCGCTGCCGAAGACGGTGACGGCGGTTGGCGTGCCGCGCAACGCGTCGCGCTCGAAGTACCGCGGTACGACCACGATGCCGGCGATTCGTCCGTCCGCCAGCGCGCCCCGGACGTCGTCGATGGCGGAGGCATTGCCTTCGTTGCGAATTGCCGCGACCGCGGAGAGTCGCGACACGATCGCGCGCGACGCAGCCGTCGCATCGAGGTCGACCACGACGAGGGGGATGTCGCGGACCGCCTGGGTCGCATAGGGGAGCGGATAGAAGAACGAATAGGCCGGGATCGCGGCCACGAACAGGATCACCAGACCGCGATCGCGCAGCGCAGCGAGCACGGTGTCCGAAAGCGCACGCCACGATGTCATCGACCGCCCCAGCGTTGCGGTTGGCGTATCGCCCGCTGCAACAGCGGCACCCCCAGCAGCAGCGGCACGACGATGAACACCAGCAGCGGTCCCATGCCCTGCGCCCACGCGCTGGCGCTGGCGCCGCCCAGCCACTGCCCCTGCTGCACCGGCAGGTAGTATGTGTAGGGCAGCAGCGCGCCCCACCACTGCGCGGCGGGTCCCATCGCGGCGCGCGGAAAGGAGAAGCCGCTGAACGCGATACCGGTTGCGACATAGATGCCGGTCAGGCTCAGCGCCAGGCGCAGGTTGATCGTCAGGCCGACGAGCATGACCGCGACGGTGACGGACACCACCATCAGCACGCCGAGCGCGACGATCCACAGCACCACGCTGCCGGCGGGCGTCCAGCCGCGCCAGCCCGCGAACGTCGCCACCAGGACCACCGCGAGCGTCAGGTACACGAGCAACAGCGGTGCGAGCTTGCCGACCAGCGCGCGCGTCAGGCTGCCGCCGGCGCTCCCGAGCCACGCATCGACGCTGCGGTCGCGGAACTCGCGGCCGAGCGCCGACACGGCCGCGACGACGCAGAAGAGGTGCAGCATCACCGGCAGCAGCATGCCGGCGAGATACGCCTCGTAGGACAGGCTCGGGTTGAAGAGCGTGCGCAGGTCCGCCTGCACACCGGCGAGCCGTGCCGCCGCTTGTGCCAGGCCATTGCCGAAGCGGGCCTCGCTCGCCACTGCGCGCTCGAGCGCCATCGATGCCACGGCCGCGCGCACGTCGCCACCGACGACGCCCGCGCCCAGCGAGAACTGCGCGTTGTCGTAGAGTACGACGGGCGGTGGCGCGTTGCGCAACGTATCGCGTTCCCAGTTCGCCGGCACGTGCACGACGCCATACACGGCGCCGCTGCGCACCAGCGTCTGGGCGGCGGCGAGGCTCGGTGGCCGCGCCGTGACGGCAACCCCGCGCGTTGCTTCCATCCGGCGGATCAGCTCGCGCGATGCGCCGCTGTGGTCGTCATCGACGACCGCGAGCGGCAGCCCGACGGGTACGCCCGCCGAGAACACCCAGAGCATCAGCGCCAGCGTCGCAGCGGGAAACCACAGAAGCAGCGCCAGTTCCCACGGCTGGCGGCCGAGGTAACGAAGCTCGCGCGCGATGACGGCGCGAAGACCCGCCGGTGACATCGTCAGCGCGTGTCGACCAGCACGGACATGCCGGGCCGCAGGCCATCGACCGGCGCCTGCGGGCGCGCCCGGACCTCGAACGTGCGTACGTCGTAGCCGCTGGATTGGCGCGTCGCACGCCACGTCGCGTAGTCGCCGCGCGGGCTTATCGTGTCGATGACGAGCCGGACAGGGCGATTGCCGAGCGCGGGCACGGTGCCGTCGAGCGTTGCGCCGAGCTTGATGCCCGCGAAGTCGTCTTCGCGGATGTTGAACGTCACCCAGAGGTCGGCCAGGTCGACCAGCGTGAGGATCGGATAGCCGGCCGCGGCGAGTTCACCCGGGTGCAGCACGATCCGGTCGACTTCCGCCGCCCGCGGCGCCTTCAGCACCAGTTCGAGGGCGGCGGCGTCGACTTCCGCGACACCGGCCGCGGCCTGCCGCGCAACCGCACCCGCGGCAGCCTTCTCCTGCGGGCGCGCACCCGAGAGCGCCGCATCGTACTGCGCACGGGCGGCAAGCGCCGTCTCGCGCGCGGCCCGGGCGTTGGTCTGCGCCTCGTCATTGCGCTGCAGCGCGATCAATCCTTCCTTGTACAGCGCGTTCAGGCGTTCGTAGGTCTTGTCGGCGAGTTCGGCGCCGGCGGCCGCCTTGTCCCACATGGCCTTGGCCGCGCGAACGTCCTCGGCCCGTGCGCCGTCGGCGACCAGGTCGCGCTTTGCATCGGCCGCCGCCTGTGCCGCGTCGGCCTGTGCCACCTTGGCGCGCACTTCGGGACTGTCGAGCGTGACGAGTACGGCGCCGGCCGCGACCGGCTGGCCTTCGCGCGCCGCCAGCGTGGCGATGCGCGCGGAAATCTTGGGCGCGATGTTGAGGGTCTGCGCCTCGACCTGGCCTTGCAGCGGCACGGCCGCCGGGTGATACGCGAGCCAGAGTCCCCAGACGATGAACGCCAGGACACCCAGCAGGACGAGGAGGCCGCCAATACGGACGGAGGTGCTGGTTCGGGGGGTCGTCATGGCTCCAGACGTATGTCCGCGCGTTGCATGAATTCGGGAAAGCGGCCGATCTGGCCCGACGCTTCAAGCAACGCACCGAGCGCGACCACGAACTCGTAGGCGACCTGCGCGCGTCCCGTCTCGGCCCGGATCAGGCTGTTGCGCGCTTCGTTGACGTCGATCGTGACCGACTGTCCTTCCTCGAAAGCGCGCTCGCGCAGGCGCAGGTTCTCGCGCGCCAGCGCCACGGCCGAATCGAACAGCCGGAACTGTTCGCGGGCCTGGTTGAGGCGCAGCCACGCCGTTTCGACGGCGCCCTGGATGCTGTTGGCGGCTTCCGCTTCGAGCGCATCGACCTGCGCCTTCTGCGCCTGCGCCGCGCCCACCTTGCTGGCGCGATCCTCGCGACTGAAGAGCTTGAAGTTGACCCCGACACCGGCGATCCAGTTGGGCTCGATCGGCGTGAGGTAACGGGTGATGAGGTTGTATTGGCCGAACGCGAACACCTGCGGCAGGTAGTCCGATTGCGCGACGGCGATGCCCTGGTTGGCCGCCTGGCCCTTCGACTTGATCAGCGCCAGCGCGGGATTCTTGAGCTCGGCCTCGCGCAGCCACACGGCGAGAGGCTCGCCGGGGGAGGAGTCGACGAAGAGCGGCGTGGTGACCCGCGGCGCGCTCGCCCGGCGCAGCATGCGGGCCAGCGCGGCTTCGGCCGTCTCGCGCTCGCGTCGCGCCTTCACGACGTCGCGCGCCACCTCGTCGCGCGACACCTGCGCCGAAAGCCGCTCGACCGCGCTGATCTGCCCCTGCGCTTCGAAGCGTTGCGCGCGCGCGAGCTGCCGTTCGGCCTGCTCGAGTTGCGCCTGGCGCAGGCTCTCCACGAGAGTGGTCAGGCGCACGCCGAAGTAACGGGCCACGAGCTGGAAGTAGAGGCGCTCCTCGGTCTCGAGAAGCTCGGCCCGGGCGCCCGTGAGTTCGGCCTCGCGGACCTTCTGGGCGGCGGTGACCTTGCCGCCGGTGTAGATCGGCCAGGTCATCAGCAGCGAGCTGCGCGGGCCGTCGAAGTTGTAGTCGTAGGCGTTGATGCCGATCGGCAGCGCGCTCAGGTCGAAGTTCTTGCGACCGTAGACCTGCGTTGCGTTCAGCGTGAGATCCGGGTAACCCAGGGTCTCGACTGCCTTGACCTCGAATTCCTGCCGGCTGATATGGGCTTCCGCCGCCTTGATCTGGTCGGACGTTGCAAGCAGCGCCGCGCGTGCAGCCTCGAAGCTCAGGTCTTCGCCGCGCGCCACCGGTGCGAGCGCGCAGAGCGTTCCGGCCGCGATGACGAACGCGAGCCGCGCCTGCATCAGGCCGCGACGTGCGGGCCGCGACGGTGTTGCCGGCCCGGTCGGTGCAAAGATTCGCCGGAGTGGGGCGTCGAAGGCGATGCCCGCACCTGGAGCGCGGTGTCGTCCACGCGGCCGTGGCGAACTCATGATGATGGAATGGCGAACGGCATCGTGGCCGACGCTAGCACATCGGCCGGCGGCCGGCGTCTGCTTGAATCAAGGTGGCGCCGGTTGTTCAGGCCCGCCTCGACGTGTCGCCCAGCGCCTCCGCCCGCCGCACCATCGCCCGGGTCATGCCCTTGAATATGAAGAGGTGGAACGGCACCAGCACCGCCCAGTACAGCAGCCCCCACACGCCTTGCGGATGCCAGTACGCGGTCTCGGTGAGCCGCGTGCCGCCGTCGGGCAGCGCCTCGAGTTCGAATTCGAGGATGCCGGCGCCCGGCGCCCTCATGCCGAAGTTCAGCGTCAGGCGGCGTTGCGGCTCGATGCCGACGACGGTCCAGTAGTCGATGTTGTCGCCCAGGCGAACGGCGACCGGGTCGCGGCGGCCGCGCGTGAATCCGGGCCCGCCCACGAGCCAGTCGAGCGCCTCGCGCAGCGTCCACATCCAGTTGCAGTAGAAGTAGCGATTGCCGCCGCCCAGGCTGGTCACGACGCGCCAGACCTCCGCCGGTGCCGCCGCGGTAACGGCGCTGCCGCCCGCGCGCTTCGCGTAGAACGCGTAGTCCGCGCGATACGCGCGGAACATCATGGCCCCTTCGGTCCAGCGTGCGGCGACCTTGTTGTTCCGCTCCGCGTCGAGTGCCGCCGCGACGGCCTGCCGGAACGTCAGCAGCGTCTGCGGGACGAGCGCGCGCAACGCCTCGTCGTGCGCGGGGATGTCGTGCTTGAGGCCGCCGATGAGTGCGCGCGCGATGTTCGCGGGCACCGCCGTGACGAGGCCGAGCCAGTACGAGGACAGCCGCGGCGAGAGGATCGGCACGCGGATGATGCGCGGACGCCGACCGACGACCTCGCCGAACTGCCGCATCATGGTTTCGTACGACATGTACTCGGGCCCGCCGGCGTCGTAGATCCGTCCGGCCGCTTCCGGCAGCGTCGCCACCCGCTGCAGGTACACGAGAAGATTCGCGAGCGCGATCGGCGACGACTTCGACTGCACCCACTTGGGCGTCACCATCACCGGCAGGTGGTAGACGAGGTCGCGCATCACCTCGTACGCGGCGGACCCGGCGCCGACGATGATGCCCGCGCGGACCTCGGTGACCGGCACCGACGACGCGCGCAGGCGATCGCCGGTCGCCTTGCGCGACGCCAGGTGTTCCGTGTCGGCATCGATCGGCACGAGGCCACCCAGGTAGACGATGCGCGCGACGCCGGCGTCGGCGGCCGCGCGCGCGAAGTTCGTCGCGGCCTCGAGATCGAGGCGATGGAATTCCTTGCCGGCGGCCATCGAGTGGACCAGGTAGTACGCGACGTCGACGCCGGCGAGCGCCGCTGCCAGCGTCTCGGGCTTCAATGCATCGGCCTCGACCAGTTCGACGCCCGCCCACGGCTGGGCGGCGAGCACGTTGCGGTTGCGGGACGCGGCACGCACGCGTCCCGCGCCGGCGGCGAGCAATGCGGGGACCAGGTTGGTGCCGACATATCCGCTCGCGCCGAAGACGAGAAGGCGCGGCAGGGGGTGCGGTGGAACAGGATTCATCGGCGGTCGAGCGAATGGTTCGTGTGGTGGCGAGTCGGCTGACCCGGCGCGTGCGGTCATCCCGGCGCCGCGCTGGAGCCCCTGCGGCACGCGCATCGGAAGCTCGCCAGCAACGCGTCGTACGCGGCGAAGAAGTCGCCCGGGCACTTCGAAGTAGGGCATCGCGCCGGTCGGAAACACGGTGAACTGCCAGTTCGGCCGATCCGCGACGATCGACTTGCCGCGGTAGTCGGTGAAGTCGCCGCGCACGCCGTGCGACATCCAGACCGGAAGCGCGAGCTGCTCGTAGACGGTCTGGATGTCGGCGCTGAAGAGACCGCCCGACAGGAAGTGCAGCGGCGCGTGCTCGGCGCCGGGAATGCCGCGTCGTCAGCACGTCGTATCGCCACAGCGTCTCGTCGATCGCCGCGCGACCCCCAGGTGCGTTCGAGGAAGTAGCGAATCACGGCCGGCCGCGTGAGCCCGCGAAACAGCGCGCGGCCCCAGCCGGGGCCCGCGCAGTGCGCGGTACAGCCACGGCATGGCCCGCGTGCTGCCCGGCGCGCCGCGCAGTGCCCGGTCGCCCCGGAAGCCCGTCGGGCTGACCAGCGCCAGCGCTGCGAAAGTCGCGTCGGGCGCCTCGACTGCGGCGCGGGCGAGGAATTCGCAGGACAGCGAGCAGCGCGAGCGCGTCGATCGGCGCGGCGCCACTGCGCGCGCGGATCTGCGCGACGACGGCATGCAGCGCGTCGGTCATGAGCCGCGGCGTGTACGCCCGGTCGCTGCGTTCGGAACAGCCGTAGCCCGGCAGGTCGACCGAAAACACGGTGCGCGTCGCGCGGTAGTGCTCGTGCAGCGGCCGCACTTCGGCCGCCGAGGCGGCGGCGTTGACGCTGTGCACCAGCAGGAGCGGCGCGCCCTGGCCCGCGACGTAGAAGCTGAGCCTTCCGGCGCGATTGTCGAATTCGCGCGTTCGCCGCTGACGGCGGGCGGCAGTGAAACGATCGCGTTGGACATCGCGCTCGTCGAGCCCCTCGGCATGCGGAGAGGGCGCTCCCTATGGATGACTCGGTACGGGCTGTTGCACGGGGCGCACCGGCGGCATGCAGGTGCGGTGTTCCTCCGCGGCGGGCACACCGTTGCAGCGCTGCGCGAGGACACGCATGCGATTGCGCATCCGCAGATGCCGGGTTCGATTCTACCCGAGCAGGTGCAGGGTCGCGGCGAGCCTCCCGCTGTCGAGCCGCGGGCTGGCGCGAACGGACACGTGCGCCCGTTTACGCCCCCGATGAAGGGTCAGGGGACCGCAGCGCGCCGCCACGGCCATCGCGCAGTGCGAACGGCCGGTCGTGCCGCAGCGAGGGTATCGCGGCGCGCGCGCGATCGACGTCGGCGAGGTCGAGGTCCGCATGGACGATGCCGGGCGCGTCGCCGCCCTCCGCAACCACCTTGCGCGCACGGGTCGACGATCAGGCTGTGTCCAAACGTCGCGTGTTCTCCGGCATGGATGCCGCACGTCGCCGGCGCAAGCACGAAGGCCGCGTTCTCGATCGCGCGCGCGCGCAGCAGCGCCTGCCAGTGCGACGTCCCCGGTCGGCCTGCGTGAAGGCCGACGGCACCGCCAGCATCCGGCACCCTGCCTGCGCCAGCGTGCGATAGAGGTGCGGGAAGCGAAGGTCGTAGCAGACGTACATGCCGAGAGGTCCCCACGGCGTCGGGGCCGCCACGGCGTTCGTGCCAGGGCGGTAGGTCGACGACTCGCGGATCGTCGCGCCCGTCGGCAGAACCGCGTCGAACATGTGCAGCTTGTCGTAGCGCGCGACGACGTTGCCATCGGCGCCGATCAGGTACGACCGGTTCGCGATGCGTGCCTCGTCGGTGGTCACCGTCAGCGAGCCCGAGCACGAGCACGTGCGGCTTGCGCGCGCAAAGTCGCAGAAGGCCGCGAGCCCGGGACTTGCCTCCTCCGCCGCGGCGTGCTCCCGCATGACGCGCCCGCTCGCGTGCAGCAGCAGCGCGTGCTCCGGCAGCAGGATCAGCTGTGCGCCGCGCCGTGCCGCCTCCTGCGCCAGCGCGAGCGCCGCGGCGATGTTCGCCCGGGAATCGTCGCCGGGGGAGAGCTGCACGCAGGCGGCGCGCAGGCTGGAACCCGCAGCAGGAGATGCGGGCGCACCGGCGCGGTTCTGTTGCTGCGGATCGTTCATGGCCGGGACTTCATCGGGGTGCGGGCACGCGCATGGTTCGATGGTGCTGCCTCAATTCGTGCGGGGTCAAGTGATCAACGCACGAATGCCTGCGCAGTCCCGTGCGCGGATCGATGCCCGCGCAGTGAAGCACGAACCGCATGCCCGCCGGGTGGCCGTGGCGAATTGCGTGCCGCCAGGCAAATCGTTCGCGGCGGCGGGGCGCCGGACGGGGCTGCGCGGGCGACCCTGCTTGCGAGCGTGACGGTCCCGTTGACGCGGATCAAGCCGGCGGCGATTACCATTTGTCCGGCTGCGGGGAGGGTGCGCCGGGTGCCCGGATGTGCGATACTTAACTATATGGCGATTTGGTAACGGATGGGGCGCCGGAAGGCGCCGCCGTCTCCGAAGCGGAGGCTTTGCAATGGAACAAACATTGACCAGTATCCCCCTGCGGGCAGCAGGCACGAACGTGCGTACCGGCCCGCGCGCCTACTGGAATCCCTACCTCACCGGCATGCTGCTGGGGCTGGTCCTGTTGGCGACGTATCTGGTGACCGGCCGTGGCCTGGGCGCGACCGGCGCGTTCGGCGCCGTCGCCGCATGGCTCGCAGGCTTGATTTCGCCCGGGCACGCGGCGACGAACCTCGTGCATGCGAAATACTGGAACGACGGCGCGCCGCTCGAGTCGTGGACGCTGTTCCTGCTCGTGGGCGCATTCGTCGGCGCGCTGGTATCGGGCGTCGCCGGGCGGCGCATCTCGTTCACCGTCGAGCGCGGTCCGCGCGTGACCGACGGGCAGCGACTCGCGCTCGCGTTCGTCGGCGGCTTCGTCGCCGCCTATGGCGCGAAGATCGCCAAGGGCTGCACCAGCGGCCAGGCGCTGACGGGGGGCTCGATCCTCAACGTCGGCAGCCTCGTGTTCATGCTGGCCGTGTTCGTATCGGCGTACGCGCTCGCGTACTTCGTGCGGAAGGAGTGGCTGTGATGTTCCCCCTGAGTTCGTTCCACGAATTTTCGACGACGGCCAACCTCGCGCTCGCCGTCGTGCTCGGCTTCGGTTTCGGCGCCTGCCTCGAGCGCGCCGGTTTCGGCAGCGCGCGCAAGCTGACGGCGGTGTTCTACCTCTACGACATGGCGGTCGTGAAGGTGATGTTCTCGGCGATCGTCACCGCGATGACGGGGATCTTCGTGCTCTCGGCGGCGGGTGTGCTCGACATGGCCGAGTTGTACCTGGAACCGACCAACTTCGCGGCGCAGGCGATCGGCGGACTCGTGTTCGGCGCCGGCTTCATCGTCGGCGGATACTGCCCGGGGACGACCATTGCCGCGATGGCGACCGGCCGCAAGGACGGCTACGCGTTCGCGCTCGGCATGCTCGCGGGTGTACTTGCGTACGCCGAGTTCACGCCCGGCATCGATGCGTGGATCAAGGACACGGCGCAGGGTGCGCTGACGCTGCCCTCGCTGACGGGCATCGGCGCCGGATGGTGGACGCTTGCGTTCGTCGCGTTCCTCGCGTTCGCCGGCTGGGGCATGGGCAAGCTCGAATCGCGCTTCGCCGGACTCAAGCCCCGCGTCGCCTGACACCGTTGGCGTTACACATGGGCGCCGGAGGCCTTGGCCTCCGGCGCCTGCTTGCGCATTGGGGTGGGTAGAATCGCGCCCCGAGTCACTGCCGTGGTCATGTGGCGCGCGCCGCTCCTGCGGCGGGGTCGCCCGGGCGACGAGTCGTCCTCGCCGTGTCAACGCCGTGACCGCGACGCCCGTTATGGCCCATCGCAGTTCAATCACCTCGGAGAGATTCATGAACAAGTTGCTCGCAGTGCTCGTTGCCTCCACGTTCGCGTTCGGCAGCGCCACCGTGCTCGCCGCCGACCCGCCGAAGGACAAGGCGGCGATGCCGGCCGCGGCCAAGAAGCTCGAAAAGCCGGAGAGCGTGACTGCCGATGCCTGGACGAAGATGTCGGACGCCGACAAGCAGAAGGCCGTGGACGCCGCCGCCAAGGCAGCGCCCTCCGCGAAGGCGGCGCCTGCAGCGGGCGCGGCGGCCGCCGCGGCTCCCAAGAAGGAAAAGAAGGGCGGCTGCTAACGCGCCCTGGTGCGGCCGCGCGCTCGCGGTCGCGCTATCTGCAAGGGAAGGGGAGGCCGCCTGGCCTCCCCTTCGCTTTGCATCCGGGTGACGCAATTCGCCTGGTCCCTCAGCCCCGAATCGATGCGTTGGCGCGCGGCCTGCGGCACGCCGCGCTGGCGGAGACTTCGCTGCAGGGTCCTGTCCGCCGCAACGACGAACGCGCACGACGCGCCGCGGCAGGGCACGCGCGGGAGGCGATCAGGAGCCGGCCGCAGGCTTGCGGAACGTCACCACCGTAGAACCCGGCGCGAGCTTGGTCGAGCAGCTGCCTTCGCCCACGCCGGCTGCGCGCTCGGCTTCGTACAGCAGGTTGATGACGTCGACGTAGAATTTCTCCTTCACCATCATCAACGCCGTCAGGCCGCCGTCGTTGCGCGCAACCACGTCGGCGCCGGCGTTGAGCAGCGTCTCGACCACCGCCGTTTCCCCGTAGCCGGCGGCCAGCATCAGCGGTCGGATCCCGTAGCCGATGCGCGCCTCCACATCGGCGCCGGCGTCGATCAGCATCTGGGCGACGTCGGCAAATCCGCGGTCGAGATCCGCGTTGTAGGCTGCCTTCATCAGCGCGGTCCAGCCGTGCGCGTCCGCGGCATTCACGTTGGCGCCCGCCTCGAGGAGCACGCGCACCATTGCGCGGTCGCCCGCGTGGGCGGCGCGCATCAGCGCCGTGTCGCCGTCGTCGCCACGGGTGTCGACGTCCGCACCGGCCGCCAGCAGCGCGCCTGCGCGGTCGAGGTTGCCGGCGGCAACCGCCTCGAGCAATTCCTGGGACATCGATTTCTCCTGGAAGGCGCGCATGGTCGTCAGCGCCGTGTGCTGCTATCGTACGTCCGGCGCGCGGCCGGTCAAGCGGCTTGCCGGTTCGGGACCCGGCCACCGCACGGCAGTGCATCGCATCGGCGGACCATGCCATGGTCCCGCTGTACGCCGTCGCGGGTCCGATCAACACGCCACCTCGAAGGAGATCCGATGAAGCCCCTGATCCAGCTCTTGATCGCTCTGACGCTGTGCGTCGCCGCCTCCGCCGTCCTTGCGCAGGACAAGGTCGTCTATCACTTCGACAGCGGCATCGCGCAGGCGACGAAGGGACTGCGCAACATCAGGAATCACCTCGACGTCGATCCGAAGACGAAGATCGTGGCGGTGGCGCACGCGGAGGGCGTGGACTTCCTGATGGAAGGCGCCAAGTCGACCAACAACCAGGAATTCGCGGCGCTCGTGGGCGACCTCATGGGGCGCGGCGTCGTGTTCGAGATCTGCGAGATCACGCTGAAGAACCGCAATCTGCGCAAGGAGCAGTTCATCCTGGGGCCGTCGTTCACGCCGTCGGGCGTCGTGCGCATCGCCAACCTGCAGGCGCGCGAACAGTACGCCTACATCAAGCCCTGATCGATCCGGTCCGGCGCGCATCCTCGCGCGCCGGCCTCCGGCGGGTGTCGCCGCGGGCGACCGGGCACGCCGCCGTGAACGCATGCCGATTGACCTCGGCACGGGGCGCGACAATCGCGCCCTCATGCGCCCCCCCCTTGTGGGTAGTAGGGGGATTACCCATGCCGGTTATAGACGGCCGCCGAGCAATGGCAGCCTAATGCCATCGTCGCACGTCGAGCGGGCTCCCGCAGGGCTTGCCGCAGCCGTGTGACCGTCGCGCGCGAAGCGCATCCCATGCGCGCCAGACGCGCGGGCTCGGCCATTGGAAACCTGGAGGTCACCAGATTGGATTTCGACAAGGAACTGGACGCGCGCGGACTGTCGTGCCCGTTGCCCATCCTCAAGACAAAGAAGGCGCTGAACGATCTCACGTCCGGGCAAGTGCTGAAGGTTGTGGCCACTGACCCCGGTTCGATCAAGGACATGCAGGCTTTCGCGACGCAAACTGGGAATCCATTGCTGTCGTCGGCGGAAGAGAACAAGGCCTACGTGTTCTTCCTGAAGAAAAAGTAGCCGCGGCGCCGGGGATTCGCCCACGTCCGGCTGCGCACGTTCGCCCGATCCCGTCCGACGGAAAGGTCCTGTCATGGAAACGCACGCAGAACGCAAGCCCGCGATCGCGCCCGACGCTGCACTCGATCGGGCCATCCGGGAACGCATCGACGTCCTGTTCGAGCAGCGGCTCGAGGCGAAACTCGCCGAGATCAAGGCGGCGAAGACGCCGTCGATGACGATCATCGCCACCAAGGGCACGCTGGACTGGGCTTATCCGCCCTTCATCCTGGCGTCCACGGCGGCGGCGCTGGGCTGGGACGTGTCGATTTTCTTCACGTTCTACGGACTCGAGCTGCTCAAGAAGGACCTGCGCAAGCTCAAGGTGAGTCCGCTGGGCAACCCGGCGATGCCGATGAAGATGCCGATGGGCCCGCAGTGGTTCAAGTCGATCCAGTGGAACATTCCGAATGCCGTGCAGTCGCTGATTCCCGCCTACGAGGCGTTCGCGACCAAGATGATGAAGAAGACGATCCGAAACACCGGCGTCGCCCCGATCGGCGAGTTGCGCAGCCTGTGCGTCGAGGCCGGCGTGAACCTGATCGCGTGCCAGATGACGGTCGATCTCTTCGGATACAAGCATGAGGATTTCATTCCCGACGTCAAGGAATACTGCGGCGCCGCGACCTTCCTGCCGATGGCAAAGGACGCGGACGTCACGCTGTTCATCTGAGGCCGCAACCCGTCGGCCCAACCATCCGGGATCGCCACAACCCTTCGGGCAAAGGACTAACGTGAACAAGAAGCTGATCTTTGCGCTCATGGCTGCCGCACCGCTCGCCGCGCAGGCGACCGACGGCTACTTTTCCAATGGATACGGCATGAAATCCAACGGGATGGGTGGCGCGGCCGTCGCCACTGCGATGGAGCCGTTCGGCGGCGCGGTGAACCCGGGCGCCATGTCGTTCCTCGACAACCAATGGCAACTGGGCGTGGCCTGGTTCTCGCCGGACCGCAACGCGTCGCGCAGCGGCTCGGGCAACTGGAACATCGACGGCTATGTCGACAGCGGCAGCAAGAATTTCTTCATCCCCGAATTCGGGATCAACTGGAAATACAGCCCCGACGTCGCGCTCGGCCTGACCGTCTACGGCAACGGCGGCATGAACACAGACTACGCCGGCGGCCAGATTCCGAACCAGAGTGCATGTACCAATTTCCGGGTGCCCCCCGGGGCCGCGCCGGTCGGGCCGTACAACCTGCTGTGCGGCAACGGCAACCTGGGCGTCGACCTGACGCAGCTCATCATCGCGCCCTATGCGTCGTGGCAGTTCACGAAGGGCCACTCGGTCGGCATCGCGCCGTTGATCGCCTACCAGCGGTTCAAGGCCGAGGGCCTGCAGATGTTCGACAACCCGCTGTTCACGACGAGCCCCGGCAGCGTGACCAACAACGGCTACAGCGATGCATGGGGATTCGGCGCCCGGCTCGGCTACATGGGCCAGTTCAACGAGATGTTCGGGGTCGGAATCGCGTACTCGACGAAGATCAGCATGGGTAATTTCGACGGTTACAAGGGCCTGTTCGCGCAGGGTGGAGAGTTCGACATCCCGTCGAACTTCACCGCCGGCGTGGCATTCCGTCCGATCAAGCCGCTGCTGATCGCGATCGACTTCGAGCGGATCTTCTACGACGACTCGGCGTCGGTGAGCAACCCGAGCGCGTCGATCGGCTATTGCCCGCCGCCTCCGATGGGAGCGGGCCAGAGCCAGTACTGCCTCGGAGGTGACAGCGGGGCCGGCTTCGGTTGGCAGAACATCGACGTCTGGAAGATCGGCGTCCAGTACGACGTGAACGAGGCCTGGACGATCCGCGGCGGCTACAACCATACAGACAACCCGATCGGGCCGCAGGACGTGACCTTCAACATCCTGGCGCCTGGCGTGGTCAAGGACCAGTGGTCGGCAGGGTTCACGTGGCGGCTCGACAAGGTGTCCGAGGTTACCGGTGCGTTCATGTATGCGCAGAACAACTCGGTGACCGGGCCTAGCCTCTTCATCGGCTTCGGTGCCCCGTCGACGACCACGGAGACGATCGCGATGAAGGAATACCTGCTCGGGATCGCCTACAACCGCAAGTTCTGACCTTCCCGCCCCGCCGTGCGCGGGGCGGCCCCGGTTCGACCGACGCGGCGGGTGGAACGCAGCCCGCCGTTGTCGTTCGCGAATTCGTCAAGGAGACACTCGATGCGCACTGCCTCGTTGGCCGCCGCGCTGGTCGCGTTCGCGCTCGCCGGTCCGGCGGTCGCCGCCCCCGTCCTGATGTCCGCCGACTGGGCAAAGGACGCGTGCGACGCGTGGAACAGGGACCCGGTCCTCACCGACAAGCTCGTCGAGAGCGAGTGGGTGAAGAACGACAAGGGACGCGGTTTCAAGGTGATGCAGGTCTATCGCTCGGACTGCGGCGACAAGCCCACCGCCGAGATGCGGATCGCGCTGAAGGACGGCAAGGCCGCGTGCGTCTACGGCGGTGCGCCGGAAACCGCGAAGCTCGACGGCGGCGCCGACTACGTGATGAAGGCGGAGACCGTTCGCTGGATCGAGATGGGGAAGGGCGAATACGGCCCGATGGCGGCAATGATGTTCGGGCGCCTCGGATTCGAAGGTCCCAAGATGGAAGCCATGGGCAACATGGGGCCGTTCGGGAATTTCCTGCTGATCGTAGGGAAGGTGCCCGCGGATACCGCAGCCTGTACGGCGAAGTGAGCGGGCGGCATTCCTAGAGCGCAGTGCCGGCCGCGGTCGACAGCGTCTCGATCGCTTCCTCAGCGTCGTCGTCGCCTGCCGCGTGCAGGGCGAGCACCTGCGCGCAGGCGCGCTGCCAGTGCGGCACGCCGGCCTCGATGGCGGTGCGCAGCGCGCGACCGCCATCGCCGTCGCGCCACTGCGCATAGGCGGCCGCCAGCCGCGGAAACAGCGCCTGCCGGATCCCGTGCAGGTTCGCGAACCAGAAGTGCAGCGAAGGCGCGGCGTCGCGCTCCAGCAACGCGGGGAGCGTGACGAGGCAATCGGCCAGGTGATCGCGCAGCGCGCGCACGAAGAGCTCGGTGCGCCGGCGCGCGAGACTGCCGAGCATGACTTCCCACTGCGGCCCGAGGAGGCCACCGGCCGCCCCTTCGCCGAGTTCGTGCAGGATCAGCGTCTCGATCTCGGCGTCCGCCATGCGCGCGATCGCATCATCGGGCGCGTCCGCGAAACCGTAGCCGTCGAGGGCCGCGCGCAGCGAACCATCGGCGCGCTTGCCCATCCACGCCTCGGCGCGTTCCCAGAGCCAGCGTCGCAGCGACTCCGTCCGCACGTAGATGGTGCCTCCGCGCGAGGCGGCCGGCGCCGCCGAAAGATCGCGGGCATGCTCGCACCCGGCGACCAGCACGCGCACGCCGTCACGCCATTCCTCGCGCTCGAGGGCGCCGACGAAGAACTGCGGCTTGCCGAAGCGCCCGATGCCGGCGCCGTAGACGAGCCGGTGTGCGGCCAGCGCGCGATTGATGTGTTCCACGTCGTACGGATCGACGGTCGACGAACCGAGCGGTAGCGGCACGTGCTCCGCCTCCTCGAGCGACGACCACAGCGCCTCCCGTTGCGTCATCCACGCGCCGACGTCCGCCTGCGGCATCGGGGTACCGAACGCAAGGCCGCGCTCCCAGCGATAGAGCTCGCGCATTTCGAGCAGGTACGTGCACATCGTCATCTCGCGCGCGTGGCGCGCGTCCGAGATGTGGCAGTTGGTACGCACCGCGTCGAGCAGGCGGTCGAGGTCCGGCGTCACGGACGGATCTCGCGGCGACGGCGGCCCTGCCACGCGGCGACCGCGGCGACGATTCCCGGCCACGGCAGGTCCGACAGCGCGCCGTACCGTTTGCCCGCGGCGCTGACGAGTGCGTGCACGTCGTGCGTGGCATCGGCCTCGAGCACGTGCGCGAGCGCGCCGAGTCCGCCGCACTGCAGCCGGATCGCCAGCGCGTGCGGCAACGGGCCTTCGCGCCGGCCGATCTTGAGCGCGAACGTGCAGCGCTCGCGCAGCAGTCCCATCATCGTCGCGCAGTTGGCGCGCGCGACGGGTGAACGACAGCCGATCGCCTCGCGCTCGGCGAACGCATGGCGCGCCGCGAGGCCGCAGTCCGCGCATCGCGCGAGGAGCGCCTTCTCGAAGATGCACGGCTGCCGGTCGATCGCGCCGCGGGCCGCCCGGAAGGCCGATTCATCCACGGCAAGCTCCGCGGCGGCTATTCGTCGCCGACCACGCCGGGCGCCGCTGCGCGGACCTGGTTCAGCAGGTCCTCGGCCTCGAGCTCGCTGTTGGCGAAGACCATCCTGACGGTGCAGCCCGCGGGGAGGTCCGGGCGCGCGCGCAGTTCCTTGGTAAGCGCCGAGGCGGTGCGAAACGACTCTTCGCGTCCTGCGGGCTCGAGCCGGCGGACGGGAAAGGCGAACGTCCGATAGATGAAGTAGGGCATGGCGGAGTGCCTTCGAGGTCGATTGTTCTACCGGAGCCCGCCTGCGTCGAGGGCTCGGCTACGCCTGCAATCGTCGTCCCTGTCGCGGGTCATTCGACGTACCGCTTGAGGGCGCGCCGGCGTCCGGGACGGCTCTTCTGGATGACGACGCCGCGCACTTGGGCGAGGTCGCGCAATGGGGACTCGGGGTAGGCGGAATTGAGCGCCTTCAACTTCCAGCGGCCCGCGTCCGCGACCAGCTGGCGCAGCGTCCATTCGCCGTCGACCTGCGCGACGACGAACGAGCCGTCGCGCACGAGCCCGTCCGGCTCGACGACGATGACCTCGCCCTCGACGAATTCGGGCGCCATGCTGTCGCCCAGCACGAGCAGCGCGAACGATTCCGCGCCCGTGCAGTCGCCGGCGTCGGTGTCTGCCACCAGCGGAATGATCCGGCGCGTCGTCATCGCGTTCTTCCTGCAATGGCGGAAGAGCGGGCGGGCGGGAATGCGGACTTCATGCCACCGCCGCGTGGATCTGGCCGGCAGGCACACCGGCGATGCGCAACGCGTCCGCGGCCGCGTCCACGAACGGCGCAGGCCCGGCGACATAAACGTCGCACGCTGCCAGCGGGCGCGTCGCGGACATCGCGCCGACCAAGCGGTCCGCACCCGTCGCCGGATCGGCGTCCGTGCAGGGGACGTACTGGAACTGGTCGAACGCCGCGGCCCATGCGCGGCACTGGTTCGCGAGATAGTGCCCGTCCGGGCGCGTCGCGAGCCAGCCGAGCGAAAGCGATTCGGCCGCGTCGACGGCCATCGCGTGCTCGACCAGGCTCTTGATCGGCGCGAAGCCCGTGTCGCACGCGAGGAACGCGAGGCGCCGGTCGCTTTCCCAGAACACGAAGTCGCCGACCGGGCCCGCGAGGTTGATCGTGCTGCCGGTCGCCAGCGCGCCGTCGAACAGCATCTGCGCGAAGGCATCGCCGCCGTCGCGGCGGATGTGGAAGTGCAGGTTGCGCTCGTCGCACGGGCAGCTCGCGATGGCGTACGTCGCCTGCGCCTCGGTACCGCCGGCGGCCGCGCTCAGCGTCGCGCCCTGTCCGGCCAGGAAGCGCAGCCGCATCGTCCGCGGCGTCTGCAGGTGCAGGAGCAGCGTGTCCGCGGGCATCGGCTGCACGCTGCGCACCCGGACTGCGATCTGCTGATCGGGAATGTCGCGCGGTCCGTGCGCCTCCAGCGTCTCCAGCACGATCTCGCTCGACGCCGCCGAATGCACGCACAGCAGCACGTGCCCCTGCAGCCGCTCGGCCTCGGACAGCGGATAGTCGTGCGGCGCGAGCTTCGTCACTTCGCCGGACACGACGCGCGCCTTGCACAGGCCGCACGTGCCGTTGCCGCAGCCGTAGTTGAACTTGAGGCCGGCCTTGAGCCCGGCCTGCAGCAGCGTGTCGCGCCCCTCGACGAAGAACTCGCGGCCGCTGGGCCGCACGCTGACGTGGGCGGAGACCACCTTGAGCATGTCATCCATGATCGCGATCGGGTCGGCCGTATCCGTGGCGAGCACGTCGGCCAAGCCGCGCTCGAGGAACGCGCGCAGTTCGCGCAGCGCCGGCTCCGGCCGGGCGCCCGCGCCGGCGTCGATCCGGTCCCGCAGCGCGACCACGAGTTCGTGATAGCGCGAGAGGTGCCGGCGCGTGTCGGCGAGTTCCTGGCTCTGCGCGAACAGCCGCTGCGCGAGGACCTCGCGGCCGGGCAGCGTGCGCTCGAACACGCGCCGGCCGAAGGCTTCCTCCTTCAGACGCGCCACGCGCTCGAACGCGCCGGACTCCTCGAGCTTCATGTGCGGATAGAGCGCCAGCAACCCGGCCGTCGAGACCATGCCGTCGTTCGCCGGCAGCCGGCCATCGCGGATCTCGCGCTGCAGCTCGCCGCGTGATACGCCGATCAGCCGCGCGGCCCGAGAAAGGGTCAGCCATTGCGTCATCCGCTCCCCGCGCGCGACCGGTCGCGCATCGGCGCATCATGCGCGCGGCGACCCGCGCGGGCAATCGGCGCCGGCATGGCCGACGAACGCGCCAGGCCCGCGCGACTCGGGTCGCGGCCGGTCACGCGACACCGTCCCCGATGCGGTCCCGATACCGTGCGCGATAGATGAGCCGGGGGTGCCCTGGGTCGTCGCTGAAGCCGGTACGGTCGTGCAGCACGTTGTTGCACAGCAGCCCCATCCCCGGCCGCAGCGTGACGCGGTGGATGTAGGGAGAAGGGCCGGCGAGGATCTCCGCGAGGCATTCGATGGCGGCGTGCACCCCGTCGTCGGCCTTCCATTCGATGCTGCGCGTGCGCGCGGTGTAGCGCATGTGCAGTGCGCCGCTCTCCGGGTCCACGGAAAAGACCGGTCCGGTCTCGGCGGGCCGGACCACGCCCGCATCGTCGGTGCGCGCGGGGATGGTCATCGCGTCGGGCTGCATCAGCGCCGCGACGAAGTCGGGATTCGCGTCGCGCAGCAGCACGAACGCGATCTCGTGGTCGAGCAGCGCGTTTTCGCCGCCGCTTGCCGCCGGTGTCACGCAGTGGAGGATCATCGCGCGGATGCGCCGGTCCGGCGGGTTGTAATAGCCGTCGGTGTGCCAGCGGATCGGGCGGTTCGTGTACGGAATGTAGTCGCCGCGGCCGCTGTCACCGGTGACGGTGACGCTGCTGATGCCATCCTCGTCGGCGAGCCAGTTGTGATCGAGGCGCACGAGGCCGAACTGGCGTGCGAGGCGTCGCGGCAGGTCCTTGTCCGGTCCGGTTTCCTCACCCGCATAGATCACCATGTTCGCGCGCGCGCAAGCGTCGGCCAGCGCATCGCGTTCGTCCCGCGTCAGCGCACGGGGATCGCGCACCGGCACCACGAGTTCGGCGAGGCCCGCGGGATAGGCAGCGAGTTTCGCCGCGCGCCACGCGAAGTACGCGTCGTCGTTGCGCGGATCAAACGGTCCGGACGCGGCCGGCGATCGCGCCGGACTCCGCATCGCCGTCGCGGCAAGGTCACTCACCGGTGGCACGCGCGCCGCGCTCCCGCCGGCGCGGCGTTTCGTCGAGCAGCCCCGCCATCGCGCGATGCAGGTTGGCGGCGGCGTCGGGCGCCTCGACCTCGATGACCTGCGAGATCGCCCACGTCCGGTCGTCCGCGCTCATCAGGTCGGCGACGCGATGACCGAAGTAGCGGAGCAGACCGTAGTCGGGGCCCTCGTCGCTCCATCCGAATTCCGCGCATTCCTCGGCGCACGCGTTGACCTGTGCGATGTACCTGCGCTTCACGTCCGCCGCGGTCGTGGCGCCCAGCAGGTCGGATTCGTTCCCGGCCAGGATCTCGCCGATGCGATTGGCGACGGCCGTGGTGAACGCGACGCGCCACGCCCCGTCGCCCCGGCGGTGCGCGAGACGGTCGGCCCCAAGGGTCAGGAACGTCAGGAACTCCGCCATGAACGCGAAGTAGCGCGGCCCCGGCGGCAGGTCGAAGCGCGCCGCACGCATCGTCTTCAGCGAATTCTGCGCGATGCGCCAGACGATGAACGCGGCCGCGCCGGCGATCTCCTCCGGTGCCTTGGGCCGGCCCTCCCTGAACCATTGACTCTTGATGCGCATCAGGACTTGCCGATGTAGAACTCGAACTCGCCCGGTCCGATCTCGTCGGTCTCGAGCAATTTGTATCCGGTCGCCTTCACCCAGTCGGCGATGTCGTCGGCGATTCCCGGACAGTTGCTCACGAGCTTCAGGGTTTCCCCGGCTCGCATGCTGCCGAGCAGCTTCTTCGCCTCGACCACGGGTCCCGGGCACACGACGCCGCGCAGGTCGAGCACGGCGCTCGGCGTCAGGTGCCTGGTGCGCCCGCGCCGGATGTAGTACGCGTGGACGCCATCCGCCCGCCGCTCCGTGCGGGCGATCTTGTTGTCGGTGTACTTGGTCCACGCGAAGAGGTCGTCCTGCGTGCCGGGACAATCCGACAGCAGCAGCAGGACTTCTCCGGGACGCAGGTCGTCGACGATCTTCCTGGCGCCCAGCAGGGGCGCGGGGCAGCTCGTGCCGCACATGTCGAGCGTCACCGTCGGAGGGGGCAGCGTGTCGTCGCTCATCATCGTTCTCCTGCCGCCGGCGCCAGTGCGCGGCGGTGCTGCGGTCAGTATCCGCCCTTGCCGAAAGGCTGCGGCAGGCCGGCGACCTTGACGCCCTGCTTGGCGGGGCCGATCGGGAAGAGGTCGTACAGGAACTTGCTGTCGGCGTCAGGGCGCAACGCCTGGAATCCCTTCAGCATGTTCCGGAAATTGGGCGTATGTCCGTTCGTCTGGTACTCGTCGCGCAGGAAGCGGATGACTTCCCAGTGCGCGTCGGTCAGCACGATGCCCTCCATCGCGGCGATCGCGAGCGCCGCTTCGTCCCGGTAGTCGGGTTCCAGCAGATAGCCTTCATTGTCCGTCGCGAGTTCGACGCCGTCGACCACGTATGCCATTTCATGCCTCCATGCCGTTCGATACGGCGCCGGGTCCCGCTCCGGCGCCACCGCAGGTCATTCGTCGGCCGCGACGATCGTCTTCGCCGGAACGAAAACCCCCCACCCCAGGCGGCGATCGCCGCCGAGGCCCTCGGACTGGATCCGCAGCGAGTCCGCAGGTCCCAGGCCGTGCAGCGTCAGCGCGTACCCGGCGATCTTCCTGCCGCCGGCATCGCTGCTCCGCCGGCGCCCGGAGATGCACCGGGCGGCGATCCCCATCCGCTGCAGCGTGTCCGCGACGTCGGCCTCGAACGCCGTCTCGTCGGCGGCACCGGTGGTCACGCGGTGCGCGGACACGGTGGCGCTCGGCCGCAACGCCCGTGCGGCGCCCGCGCCGACGTGCAGTGCGCTGTCGCCGACGTCGAGCGTCGTTCGCTGCAAGGCCAGCGCGCCCGGCAATCGCGTCGCGGGCAATCGCAGCACGAGTTTGGCGCGCTGCGCCAGCAGCACGACGCCATAGCCGGTCGGTGCGGTGCGCAGCGGGTGGATCCCCGCGAGCGCTTCGTCGGGCAGCCACGGCACTCGTGCCTCGACCGCGCGCAGCAACAACCAGGCGTGCTCGGCCGGAAGGCTCGTGCCGCTGACGTCGAATGCGACGTCGACGAAGGTCGAATCGGTCCCGGGCACCGGCATCCCCGCGCAACGGGTCCGCGCGCCGTCAGGCGCCCCGCTCGGGCGCCGCCTGCGGCTGCGCGTCCGCCCAGCGGAGCATCGCGGCGGCCCACTGCCGCGCGGTTACGGGGTCGATGTCGAAGATCGTGAACCGGGTACGCTCGCGGATCCGGATTCGCAGCAGCCTCATGCCGCCCGCGTCATGCACGACGTCCTGCAATTCGATCGCCTGCCCGCCCAGGGGCACGGCGAATTTCTCCAGCGGGGTGATCTGCATGGCGGTCCGATCCGGCGTCGCGGGAAGCGCATCATGCCATCAACGCTTGAGCTTCATGATGCCCATCGCGTTCATCACCAGCTTCTCGTACAGGGGCTCCGTCGTGCCGGACTTCATCTTGCGCAGGAAGTACTTCTCGAAGCCGACCTTGGCCAGGTGCACCCACTTTCCCTCGGCGAACCAGTTCACGTTGCGCGGCGGAATCTGCGGCAGCGCGACGAATGCGACGCCGGTGTCGCCGAAGTCGGCGAGGCACACGGCGTTCCAGGTGGCCCGCGTGTCGGGCTCGCGGCCGTCGAGCGCGGCGCGGATGTTGTGCGCGGCGGCCGTCACCATCGATTCGATCATGTAGCCGGTCTTCGGCGCGCCGGTAGGCACCGGGGTCGCCTCCACCGGCGGAATCGCGACGCATACGCCCACCGAAAAGACGTTCCTGAATTTCGGGTTGCGCTGGAACTCGTCGATCAGGATGAAGCCGCGCGGGTTGGTCATCCCTTCGATGCCGAACACCGCATCGACGCCCTTGAACGCGGGCAGCATCATCGAGTAGCGGAACGGCAGCTCGTGCTCCTTCTTCGGCTTGCCGTCCTCGTCGTGTTCCGTGACGAACATCCGGTCCGGCTCGACGCGGGTCGTCTTCGCATTGCAGATCCACTTGATGTGGCGCTCCCGCAGCGCCGACTCGAGCAGGCCCTTCGAGTCGCCCACGCCGCCTAGTCCCAGGTGGCCGACGTACGGCTCGGCGGTGACGAACGTCATCGGCACCTTGTTGCGGATCTTCCGCCGCCGCAGGTCGGTGTCCATGATCATCGCGAACTCGTATGCGGGTCCGTAGCACGACGCACCCTGGACCGCGCCGACCACCACCGGGTCCCGGGTCGGCCACGAACGCCTGCCAGGCCTTCTCGGCCTCGACCGCGTGGTCGACGTGGCAGATCGACTGCGTGTGGCCGCCGGCCGCGGCGGGCCCCAGCCCGGGTATCTCGTCGAACGCGAGCTTCGGGCCGGTGGCGATCACGAGGTAGTCGTAGGCGACGCTGTTGCCATCGTCGAGTTCGATCCGGTTCTCGGCCGCGTGCACCCGCCTGGCGCCGACCGGGACGAAGTCGATACCCTTCCGCTTGAGCGCGGCGCCGATGTCGATCTCGATGTCATTGCGCTTCCGCCAGTTGACGGCGACCCACGGATTGCTCGGGCACGAAGTGGAAGCGCGGGTTGTTCGAGACGACCGTCACCTTGTCGTCCCGCCTTGCCAGCGCCCGCATCTCGTAGGCCATCGGCATGCCGCCCAGGCCGGCCCCAAGAACGACGATGTTTGCCATGATCGAAACCCTTTGCGCGAGCGCGCGGCGGTGGGGTCGGGCGGAAGCCCGGCAGAATGCGGACGGCGCAATGCCGGCCTCGCGAAGCAGACCGCGTATTGAGCGAGTTTCCGGGACGCGCCGTCCATAGCCACGGGGAGTTATGCGCCAATACTCCCTCTGGGTGATTTCAATCCCCCGCCATCGGGCTTATTCAGAGTAACCGGCCGGAGTGATGGCGCCGGTCACGGCAGTGGCCCTACCATCGCGGGCGGACGGCGGGTGGCCGTCCCGGGCGCTGGTCCGGTTTCGTGAAGAAGTGTCGAGGAGAAAAGTCCCATGGCAAAGCAGATGCATCCGACCCCCATGCTCGACCAGCTCGAGAGCGGTCCGTGGCCGAGCTTCGTCACCGGGCTGAAGCGCCTGGCGAAGGACAAGGACTACGTCGTCGACCTGCTGGGCCAGCTCGAGCTGTCCTACAAGACCCGCAAGGGCTACTGGAAGGGCGGCACCGTCGGCGTGTTCGGCTACGGCGGCGGCGTCATTCCGCGCTTCACCGAAGCGAAGGACGCCGACAACAAGCCGCTGTTCCCGGCCGCGGCCGAGTTCCACACGCTGCGCGTGATGCCGCCTGCCGGCATGCACTACAACACCGACGTGCTGCGCAAGATGGCCGACATCTGGGAGAAGCACGGCTCCGGCCTCATCGCGTTCCACGGCCAGTCGGGCGACATCATGTTCCAGGGCGTGACCAGCGAGAACGTGCAGCCGGCGTTCGACGCGATCAACGAGCTGGGCTTCGACCTGGGCGGCGCCGGCCCGGCGGTGCGCACGTCGATGTCCTGCGTCGGCGCCGCGCGCTGCGAGCAGTCGTGCTACGACGAAGCCACCGCGCACCGCACGTCATCAACAGCTTCCTCGACGACATCCACCGGCCCTCGCTGCCGTACAAGTTCAAGTTCAAGTTCTCGGGCTGCCCGAACGACTGCATGAACTCGATCCAGCGCGCCGACATGGCGGTCATCGGCACCTGGCGCGACAACATCCGCACCGACGAGGCGCTGGCGAAGAAGTGGTTCGCGAAGCACGGCATGAACGAGCTCGTCAACGACGTCGTGGCGCGCTGCCCGACCAAGGCGATCCAGCTGAAGGAGATCAAGGACCTCAAGGCCGGCCGACTCGGTGTCGACGGTCGCGGTCAGCGATACCCACGGCCTCGAGATCGACAATCGCGACTGCGTGCGCTGCATGCACTGCATCAACGTGATGACCGGCGCGCTCGCGCCGGGCAAGGACAAGGGCGCGACGATCCTGGTGGGCGGCAAGCGCACGCTCAAGATCGGCGACCTCATGGGCACGGTCGTGGTGCCGTTCATGAAGCTCGAGACCGACGAGGACCGCGAGAAGCTGGTCGAGCTGGGCCACCAGATCATCGACTTCTTCGCCGAGAACGCGCTCGAGCACGAGCGCACCGGCGAGATGATCGAGCGCATCGGCATCGTCAACTTCCTCGAAGCGCTGGGCATCGAAGTCGATCCCGACCATGATCTCCGCGCCGCGCACCAATCCGTATGTGCGGATGGACGGCTGGGACGAGGAAGTCGCCGGATCAACGCCAGGAAGCAGGTCGCCTGAGGGCGCGTCCGCGAGCGATTGGGTGGAGACCGGCACGAAGCGGCTTCGTGCGGCGCAACAGGTTGAAGGAGGTCGAGGAATCATGAGCCAACCCCAGATGCGGCGCGCGATCGAAAGTGGCGTGCCGGACAACCGGCAGTTCCTGCATCCGCTGCTCAGCAAGAACTACGGCAACTGGAAGTACCACGACCGGCCGCGCCCGGGCGTGCTGCACCACGTCGCGCACTCGGGCGAGGAGGTGTGGACCGTGCGCGCGGGCACGCAGCGGCAGATGGACGTCCACACGATCCGCACGCTGTGCGACATCGCCGACCAGTACGCCGAGAGCCACGTGCGCTTCACGATCCGCTCGAACATCGAGTTCATGGTGTCGTCCTTCGAGAAGGTCGGTCCGCTGATCGAGGCGCTGGAGTCGAGCGGATTTCCCGTCGGAGGCACCGGCAACTCGGTCTCGATGATCGCGCACACGCAGGGCTGGCTGCACTGCGACATCCCGGGCACCGACGCGTCGGGCGCGGTCAAGGCGCTGATGGACGAGCTGGTCGACGAGTTCCGCAAGGAGGAAATGCCCAACCGCGTCCACCTGTCGACGTCGTGCTGCGAGATCAACTGCGGCGGCCAGGCGGACATCGCGATCATCATCCAGCACACGAAGCCGCCGAAGATCAACCACGACCTCGTCGCCAACGTCTGCGAGCGGCCCGGCCGTCGTCGCCCGCTGTCCGGTCGCGGCGATCCGCCCGGCGCTGGTCAACGGCAAGCCGTCGCTCGAGGTGGACGAGAAGAAGTGCATCTGCTGCGGCGCCTGCTACCCGCCGTGCCCGCCGATGCAGATCAACGATCCCGAGTACTCGAAGTTCGCGATCTGGGTCGGCGGCAAGAACTCGAACGCCCGCGCCAAGCCGACGTTCATGAAGATGGTCGCCGCCGGCATTCCGAACAACCCGCCCCGCTGGCCCGAGGTCTCCGAGATCGTCAAGCGGATCCTGTACGTCTACAAGGACGACGCGCGGCCGTGGGAGCGCCTGTCCGACTGGATCGAGCGCATCGGCTGGCCGCGCTTCTTCGAGAAGACCGAGCTGCCGTTCACCAAGTACCTGGTCGACGACTGGCGCGGCGCGCGCGTGAACCTGAACGCGTCGACGCACATCCGGTTCTAGGGCATCCATGTCATGCGCATGCCGCGAGCCCCTCACCCCAACCCTCCCTTGCAGGGCGCGCCATCGCTTGCAAGCGATGGCCGCTCGAGCGGCACCGAGCATGCTCGACGAATTCCCGCTCTCGCCCCCGCGAGCGGGGAGGGGGAGCGCGATGGTGGCATTGGCGCGAGCAGCGGCCAGCGCCCATCGGCGACGAGGGTGGCTATGGACACTCCCTCTCCCGCCCACGGCGGGAGAGGGCTGGGGTGAGGGTGGCGAACCGTCCCGGAACGCGCCGCACGAACGACATCGCTGAACACGGCAGACAACAATGAAATTCGGCATCCTGGTCAACGAGGGCCCGTACCAGCATCAGGCGAGCGACTCGGCCTACCTGTTCTGCAAGGCGGCGCTGGCGAAGGGACACACGATCCACCGCGTGTTCTTCTACCACGACGGCGTGAACAACTCGTCGCGGCTGACCGAGCCGCCGCAGGACGACCGCAACATCGTCGCGCGCTGGTCCAAGCTCGCCGCCGACCACGGCGTGGACCTCGTCGTCTGCGTCGCGGCGGCGCTGCGGCGCGGGATCAAGGACGAGAACCTGGCGCCCGGCTTCCGCATTTCCGGACTGGGGCAACTCGTCGAGTCCGGCATCCAGTCCGACCGCATGGTCGTGTTCGGCGATTAGATGACTACCTCCCGACACTCAATTCGTTCGTCTCCCCCAGCGGGGACGCCCAGCTCCCTTCGGGCGGCCGGGCGGGCGGATGAACGACCCCCACGCTCACTGCGTTCGCTGCCCCCTGGGGGGCGCCCAGCTCCCTTCGGGCGGCCGGGCGGGCGGATGAACGACCCCCACGCTCACTGCGTTCGCTGCCCCCTGGGGGGGCGCCCAGCTCCCTTCGGGCGGCCGGGCGGGCGCTGAGGTAACGCAATGTCCGAGTCGATCGCCAAGAAGTTCATGTTCGTCAACCGGACGGCGCCGTACGGCACCGTCTACGCGCTCGAGTCGCTCGAGGTCGTGCTGATCACGGCGGCGTTCGACCAGCAAGTCGCGCTGGTGTTCGTCGACGACGGCGTCTGGCAGCTGAAGAAGGGCCAGCAGACCAAGGGCATCGAAACCAAGAACTTCTCGCCGACGTACCGGGCGCTCGAGGACTACGACGTCGAGAAGCTCTACGTCGAGCGCGAGTCGCTCGAGGCGCGCGGCCTCGCGGAAGACGACCTGATCGTCGCCGTCACGGTGCTCCCTTCCTCCGAGCTCGGCAAGCTCCTGGCCGAGCAGGACGTCGTCCTCTCCTTCTGAACGCGAACACGCCGACACAATGCTCAATATCGTCAACAAGTCGCCGCTCGACCGCAATGCGCTCGACGCGTGTCTTCGCATCGGTGCGCCCGGCGCACTGCTGCTGATCGAGGACGGCGTCTACGCGGCGATCCGCGGCACCACCGTCGAGGCGCGGATCACCGCCGCGCTCGCCCGCTTTCGCGTCTACGCGCTGCTGCCGGATCTCGAGGCGCGGGCCGTCGCCGACCGCGTGATCGACGGCGTGACCACCATCGACTACGGCGGCTTCGTCGACCTCGTGGCGGAGCACAACGCCTGCCAGTCGTGGCTCTGACGACCCTCTTCCGGCACTTCCAACACACCTTCCAGGAGAACCGCATGCCCATGATCGAAGTGAACGGCAAGACCTTCGAGACCGACGAGGAAGGCTACCTCGTCAACCTGGCCGACTGGGACGAGGAGATCGCGAAGCACATCGCGACGACCGAGAACGTCGACATGTCGCAGAACCACTGGGAGGTCGTCAACTTCCTGCGCAAGTACTACGACGAGTACCAGATCGCGCCCGCGGTGCGGGTGTTGACGAAGGCGATCGGCAAGCAGCTCGGTCCGGAGAAAGGCAACAGCCAGTACCTGTACGAGTTGTTCCCGTACGGTCCCGCGAAGCAGGCATGCAAGATCGCGGGCCTGCCCAAGCCGACCGGCTGCGTCTGACCTTGGTCGCGCGTCCGCCCTCACCCCGGCCCTGTCCCGCGCGCGGGAGAGGGAGGACGGTGGTCGCGTCCGCGCGTTGCCGCGGCATGTCCACCCTCACCTCGACCGTCTCCCGCACGTGGAAGGGCGAGGACCGGCGCCGCGGCCTCGGAGGAGGACGCTGGCGGCAGCCTCGGGCCGCGGCCGCGGCAGGATTCACCCTCTCCCCGCTTGCGGGAAGAGGGTAGGGAAGCCGGGGGCGCCCCAATGACTCCTGCGACGATTGCGTTCGCGCTGTTGTTCTACGCGGCATTTCTCGTGCTCGTGTTCGGCACGGGTTACCGCGTCTGGACGTACGCGCGGACGCCGGCGCCGCTCAAGATCCCGACCACGCCGGCGCCGACCACGCGTGGCGGCGTCGTGCTGCGCCTCGCGCGCGAGGTCGTGCTGTTCGAGAGCCTGTTCAAGGCGAGCCTCTGGCTGTGGCTCGCCGGCTGGCTGTTCCACGCCGGACTGGCGCTGGTGCTCGCGCGGCATCTGCGGTATTTCACCGAGCCGGTCTGGGGCTGGGTCGCGTTCCTGCAGCCGTTCGGCATCTACGCGGGATTCGCGATGGTCGCGGGACTGGCGGGCCTGTGGGTGCGCCGCATCTTCGTCGCGCGCGTGCGCTACATCTCCACGCCGTCCGACCACCTGATGCTGGCGCTGCTGCTGGCGATAGCGCTGTCGGGGCTCGCGATGAAGTACGTTGCGCACACGGACATCGTCGCGGTGAAGGCATTTTTCCTGGGCCTCATGTACTTCGACTGGCAGCCGCTGCCGGCCGACCCCGCGCTGTACGTGCACCTGACGCTCGTCGCGCTGCTGATGCTCGTGTTCCCGGTGAGCAAGCTGCTGCACGCGCCGGGGATCTTCTTCTCGCCGTCGCGCAACCAGGTCGACGACCCGCGCGAACATCGGCATCTCGCGCCGTGGGCGGCGCGACTCGATCCGACGAAGAACTGAAATGACGCGGCCCCCACGCTCGCTTCGCTCGCTGCCCCCCGCGGGGGCAGGTCAGTCCCTTGGGACGGCCCGGCGGGACGGATATCGGCCCCCACGCTCGCTTCGCTCGCTGCCCCCCGCGGGGGCAGGTCAGTCCCTTGGGACGGCCCGGCGGGACTGACGATGGCCGCCGAAGTCAAAGCCCCGCCGCTGCGTGCCGACCCCGGCGCGCCGCAGACGCTGCTGCCCGGCGCGATGGCCGCGTCGAAGCCGTACGTCGCCAACGAGAAGATGCAGCAGGCGCTTGGATTCCCGGGCGAACTCGTCGACGGCTGGCAGGAAAAGGCGATCGGCCGGATGGGCGAGTTGCTCGACAAGTACCGGTCGCTCAAGGTCTACATGGACGCCTGCGTCCACTGCGGCGCGTGCGCGGACAAGTGCCACTACTTCATCGGCACGCAGGATCCGCTCAACATGCCAGTCGCGCGGCAGGACCTGATGCGCAGCGTCTACCGCCGGTACTTCACGCTGCCCGGCAGGTTCTTCCCCGGGCTGGTCGGTGCGCGCGACCTGACGAAGGACGTGCTGGACCAGTGGTACAACTACTACAACCAGTGCTCGGAGTGCCGGCGCTGCTCGGTGTTCTGTCCGTACGGCATCGACACCGCCGAAGTCACGATGGCCGCGAAGGAGATCATGGACGTCGTCGGTCTCGGGCAGAAGTACAGCAACGAGATCATCGGCAAGGTGCACCGGATCGGCAACAACCTGGGGCTGCCGGGACCCGCGCTCGCCGACACGCTGGAAGGCCTCGCGGAGGACGTGAAGGAGGAGACGGGCGAGGACGTCCGCTTCCCGCTGGACGAGAAGGGTGCCGAGGTGCTGCTGGTCACGCCGTCCGCCGACTTTTTCGCGGAACCGCACGTCGACAGCCTGATCGGCTACGCCAAGGTGTTCCACGCGGCCGGCATCCGCTGGACCCTGTCCTCGCACGCGTCCGAGGCCGGCAACTTCGGCCTCTTCATCGGCAACTACGACCAGTTGCAGAAGATCGCGCTGCGCATCCGCGAGGCCGCCCTCGAGCTGGGCGTCAAGCGCATTGTCGTCGGCGAGTGCGGCCACGCGTGGCGCGTCGCGTACAGCTACTGGAACACGCTGACCGGCGTCGGCGCCGGCGGCGATGACCCGTTCGCGCGGATGCTGCAGCAGCAGCTCGACGCCCGCTACCGGCAGCCCACGCACATCTGCGAGCTGACGTGGGATCTGATCGAGCGTGGCGCGCTCCGCTTCGACAAGGATGCCAACGACCACCGCATCATCACGTTCCACGACTCGTGCAACGTCGCACGCGCGTCGCGGATGGGCGACGAGCCGGGCGGCCAGTTCGAGATCCCGCGCGCGATCATCCGCGCGGTCGCGAACAAGTACGTCGAGATGCCGCGCGGCACGACGCGCGAGCAGACGTTCTGCTGCGGCGGCGGGGGCGGCCTGCTGACCGACGAGCTGCTCGACCTGCGCGTCAAGGGCGCGCTGCCGCGCATGGAGGCGCTCGTCGCAGGTCGCGAACGCGCACGGCGTCAACTTCATGGCGACGATCTGCGCGATCTGCAAGGCGCAGTTCAGCAAGGTGCTGCCGTACTACGGATTCAAGATGGGCATGGTCGGCGGCGTGCATCAGCTCGTCAGCACGGCGATCCGGCTCGGCGACCAACATTGATCGGCGGCTGCCAGCCGACCGACCGCAAGGCAATTGACCGGAGATCAGGCAATGTCCACACCCTCAGGCCCGACGACAGAGAAGCTCACGTTCCGCCGCTACAAGGACGGCGACGTGAAGTGGGACTCCTGGCGCGACCAGATCTTCCAGGCGAGCTACACGCACAAGTGCCCGACCTACATCCAGTCGACGCCGCCGTGCCAGGGCAGCTGCCCGTCCGGTGAGGACATCCGCGGCTACCTCAACATCGTGCGCGGCATCGAGAAGCCGCCGGCGGGCGTGAAGTGGCAGGAGTACGCGTGGCGGCGGCTGACCGAGGCCAATCCCGTTCCCGTCGGTGATGGGCCGCGTGTGCCCGGCGCCGTGCGAGACCGGCTGCAACCGCAACGAAGTCGAGGACCACGTCGGCATCAACGCGGTCGAGCATTTCCTCGGCGAGTACGCGATCGAGAACAAGCTCGCGTTCGCCGCGCCCGCGGTGAGCACGGGCAAGAAGGTCGCGGTCATCGGCGGCGGCCCCGCCGGTCTCTCGTGCGCGTACCAGCTCGCGAAGATGGGCCACGCGGTCACGGTGTTCGACGAGCACGAGCACCTGGGCGGCATGATGCGCTACGGGATCCCGGGCTTCCGCACGCCGCGCGAGGTGCTCGACGCCGAGATCCAGCGCATCGTCGACATGGGCGTCACGACGCGGTTGAATGCCGGATCGGCACCGACGTCACGCTGGAAGCGCTGCGCGACGCAGTTCGACGCGGTGTTCCTGGGCATGGGCGCGCAGTCGGGACGGCCGCTGCCGGCGCCCGGCGGCGACGCGCCGAACGTCGTCACCGCGACGTCGTTCCTGAAGGCGTTCAACGACGGCCGGCTGCAGCACGTCGGCAAGCGCGTCGTGGTCATCGGCGGCGGCGACACGTCGATCGACGTCGCCACCGTCGCGCGCCGCCTCGGGCACATCGAGCACGCGAAGCCGACGGACTTTGCCGAACGCGCGATCGCCGGGCATCTCGCGCACGACGTCGCGTCGGTGTCGGCGAAGCAGGGCGCGGAAGTGACGCTGACGTCCGTGTTCAACGTCGACAGGATGCAGGCGAACAAGCACGAGATCGAGCAGGCGCAGGCCGAAGGCATCGCGATCCGCGGCGGGCTCGCGCCGGTGTGCGTGGTCAAGGACGCGAACGGCCGCGGCGTCGCGCTGCGCGTCGCGCGCTGCGAGGCGAAGTTCGTCGGCCCGAAGCTCGAGATCAAGGTGATCGAAGGCACCGAGGAGGACATCCCGGCCGACCTCATCGTGTCGGCGATCGGCCAGGCGGTCGACTTCACCGGGCTCGAGGAGTTCGACAACGGCCGCGGCGCCGTGAACGCCGACAAGAACTACCAGGTCGGCGGCAAGCCGGGCACGTTCGCCGGCGGCGACGTGCTGCGCCCGCACCTGCTGACCACGGCCATCGGCCACGGCGCGATCGCCGCCGACGGCATCGACCGCTTCCTGCGCGGCGAAGAGCAGGGCAAGCGGCCGAAGATCGACGTCCATGCGTTCGACCTGCAGCGCAAGATGATCGAGAAGGGCCTGACGTTCAGCGAGACCCACGAGCCGATTCACGGCACCGACACCACGAATGTCGGCATCCACAACTACGACAATCGCTCCGATCGCTACGTGATTCCGCACGAGGAGCTGTACCTTGGCCACTTCGGGTTCACGCCGCGCATGAAGCGCAACGTCATCACGCTGACGCGGGAGTCGGCGCTCGGCAACTTCGACGAGCGGCTGGATCCGCTTTCCGAGGCCGACGCCGTGGCCGAAGCCAAGCGCTGCATGAGCTGCGGCCAGTGCTTCGAGTGCGACAACTGCGTCGTGTACTGCCCGCAGATTGCGGTGGCGCGCGTGCCGAAGAAGGACGCGACGACCGGGCGCTACGTCTACACCGACTACGACAAGTGCATCGGCTGCCACATCTGCAAGGACGTCTGCCCGACCGGTTACATCCAGATGGGGCTCGGCGAGTAGGCGCCCTCCGATGAACGTGACCTGGTGCTGCGAAATGCGGACGCCCGACAGATGAACCCCGCGCGTACGACTCCACCGTCGTCCCCGCGAAGGCGGGGACCCAGTGTCGTTGCGCCGGAAAGCCGCTGGGTCCCCGCTTTCGCGGGGACGACGGCGGTGGGGAATCACGCGTCGGCGACCGACCGGCGGACGTGCATGGGCAGAGCACCGCGCGTGATCCGCGCGCGTTGGCCCGTCGCGTTGACGCTCGCGTGCGCGGTCGTCGTCGCGCCCGCCTGCGCGGCCGATGCGCCGGCGTCGCGCGTGCCGAAGCCGACGGTCGCGATCGCGACGCCGGGCAAGTGCGTGGAGGACACGACGTTCATGCTCCGCAACCACATGGAGCTCCTCGAAGCACCACCGCGACCGCACCGTGCACGAGGGCGTGCGCACGACGCAGCACAGCCTCGCCAACTGCGTGAACTGCCACGCGAGCCCGCAGACGGGCCGCGTCACCGGCAGCAACGACGCGTTCTGCGAAAGCTGCCATCGGTACGCGGCGGTGAAGCTCGACTGCTTCGAGTGCCACACCGACCGGCAGGCGGCAGGGCTTGCGGCGAACGCGACACCGCGCACCGGGAGGCCAAGTGAGCGACGACCTTCGCGGCGCCGGGCCGCCCCAAACCGCGAATGCGCCCCCTCCGCGCGCAGCGGCGCAAGCCGCAAGCGTGGGGGTCGACCTCGCGGCGCCCCAAACCGCGAAATGCGCCCCCTCCGCAGCGCAGCGCGCAGCGAGCGTGGCGTCAGCGAACCGCGGCCGCCGGCAGGTGCCTCGCGCTGGGGTGCCGCCGCGGCGATGGCCGGCGTCGCGCTGGCGCCGGGCGTCACGCTGTTCGAGCTCGCGAAGGCGCGCACGCCTGCGGAGCCGCGTCGAACAAGGTCCGCTGGGGCATGCTGGTCGACGTCAACCGGTGCGCGTCCGACTGCGACGCGTGCGTGACCGCGTGCGACAAGGAGAACGGCCTGCCCGCCGCCAAGTCCGCGACGTCGGCGCAGTGGATCCGCAAGGTCGAGCTGAAGGACATGCGCGGCGGCGCGACGAAATCGGCGCCGGTCATGTGCCAGCACTGCGCGGAGCCGCCGTGCGTCGACGTGTGCCCGACCGGCGCGTCGTTCAAGCGCGCCGACGGCATCGTGCTCGTCGACCGCCACACGTGCATCGGCTGCCGCTACTGCATGATGGCGTGCCCGTACCAGGCGCGCTCGTTCGTGCACGAGCCCGTCACCGGACCAGAAGCCCGACGTGCCGCGCGGCAAGGGATGCGTCGAGTCGTGCACGCTGTGCGTGCACCGGATCGACCGGGACCGGATCCCGGCGTGCGTCGAGGCCTGCGCCGCCACCGGCCACAAGGCGATCATCTTCGGCAACCTCAACGATCCGGCGAGCGAGATCTCGCAGCGGATCGCGCAGCTGCGCCCGGCGCCGTTGCGGCCCGACCTGCGGCTCGACCCGGGCGTGCGGTACGCGGGGCTCTGACCGATGACCGCGATCCGCGCTTCCACGCAACGACAGCCCGCCGATTCTGGGCGCTGGCCGCGCTGCTCGGCGTCGTCGTGCTCGCCGGCCTAGGCGCCGCCCATTACATGGAGGAGAGCGGGCACATCGTCACCGGCATGAACAACCGGATCGTCTGGGGGCTCCCGCACGTCTTCGCGATCTTCCTGATCGTCGCCGCCTCGGGCGTCCTCAACGTGGCGTCGATCGGATCCGTCTTCGGCAAGCCGGAATACAAGTCGCGCGCGCCGCTGTCGGGGCTGCTGTGCATCGCGCTGCTGGCCGGCGGCCTCGCCGTGCTGATGCTCGACCTCGGCCGGCCGGAGCGCATGGTCGTCGCCGCGACGCACTACAACTTCACATCGGTGTTCGCGTGGAACGTGTTCCTCTACTCGGGCATGTTCGCCATCGTCGCCGTGTACCTGTGGACGCTGATGGAGCGCCGGATGAACGTCCACTCCGGTCGTGCTCGGGCATGGCCGCGTTCGTCTGGCGCATCGTGCTGACGACCGGCACCGGCGCGATCTTCGCGTTCCTGGTCGCGCGCCAGGCCTACGGCAGCGCGCTGCTGCCGCCGCTGTTCATCGCGATGTCGCTCGCGTGGGGCACGGCCGTGTTCCTCGTCGTCCAGGCGGCGGTCTACGCGGGCGGCGGCCGCACGGTCCCGCCCGACGTGCTGCGGCGCATCCGCAACCTGCTCGGCATCTTCATCGCGGCGGTGCTGTACTTCACGCTGGTCTACCATCTGACCAACGCGTACTTCGCCAGGCAGATCGCCTTCGAGCGCTTCATCCTCGTCGACGGCGGCATCTACCCGGTGCTCTTCTGGTGGGGCTACGTCGTGCTGGGGTCGCTGGTGCCGCTGGTGCTCGTCTGGCACCCGAAGCTCGGCAAGCCCCGTTGCGTGATCGCCGCGTCGCTGCTGACGGTCGCCGGCGCGTTCGCGCTCCTGTACGTGTTCATCATCGGCGGCCAGGCGTGGCCGCTCGAGATCTTCCCGGGCTATCGAAACGAGCAGCAGCTTCGGCGACGGGCAGATCGCTGCCTACGCGCCGCGCCTGCCGGAACTCCTGCTGGGCATGGGCGGCGTCGCCATTGCGCTCCTCATCACAGTGATCGGCGTGCGCGTGCTGCCGTTCGCGCCCGACGACGACGCGCGTCCGGCGTATCCGGCGCCGGCGGGAAGCCGACTGATGGCCAATCCGCGCAACCCGCGCCGCGTGCTCGTCTCCGCGACCCACAAGTCGTCGGGCAAGACGACGGTCGCGATCGGGCTGTGCCGCGCGCTGCGCGATCGCGGGCTGACGGTACAGGCATTCAAGAAGGGCCCGGACTACATCGATCCGATGTGGCTGACGGCCGCCACCGGACGGCGCTGCCGCAATCTCGACCCCTACCTGTCGGAGGCCGCCGAATACCGCGGCGTGTTCCGCCGGCATGCGGCCGCGGCCGACATCTGCATCGTGGAGGGCAACAAGGGGCTCTACGACGGGTTGGCGCTCGACGGCAGCAACAGCAACGCCGCGCTGGCGAAGTCGCTCGGCCTGCCGGTCGTCCTGGTCATCGATGCACGCGGCATGACGCGCGGCATCGCGCCGCTGATCCTCGGCTACCAGGCGTTCGACCGGGACGTGAAGTTTGCCGGCGTGATCCTCAACAACCTGGGCGGCAGCCGGCACGAAGCCAAGCTGCGGATGGTGATCGAGCACTACACGGACTTGAGCGTGCTGGGTGCGCTGCATTGCGATCCGCGGCTTGCCATCACCGAGCGCTATCTCGGTCTCACGCCCAGCAACGAAGCCGAGGGCGCGGAGCAGCGCGTCGCGGCGATCGGCGCGCTCGTCGGCGCCGCCGTCGACATCGACGAGGTGCTTCGCATCGCGGCCGACGTGCCGCCGCTGGGCGTCCCCGGCGACGCCATCGCCGAGCCATTTCCGGCCGCCGCCGAAGCGGACCTTCGCATCGGCGTCATCCAGGATCGCGCCTTCGGCTTCTACTATGCGGACGACCTCGATGCGCTGCGTGCCGCCGGCGCGACGCTGGTCCGGATCGACGCGCTGGCGGATGCCCAGCTTCCCAACGTGGATGCGCTCTTCATCGGCGGCGGGTTTCCGGAGCTCTTCGCCGCCGAGCTGGAGGCGAACGCGCCATTGCGCACGAAGATTCGCAGCGCGATCGACGCCGGACTGCCCGTGTATGCCGAATGCGGCGGGCTCATGTACCTGGCCCGCACGCTGACGCACAAGGGACAGACGTATCGAGATGGTCGGTGCGATTCCCGGCGACGTCGTGATGCACGACCGGCCCGTCGGGCGGGGCTACGTCAATCTCGAGGAGTCCGCGGACTTCCCGTGGCCCCCGGCAGAGGCGCGGGAAGTCCCGGTGCGCGCGCACGAATTCCACTATTCGAGCCTCGAGAACCTGCCCGCCGACCTGCGCTACGCCTACACGGTCAAGCGCGGCCACGGCGTCGACGGGCGTCGCGACGGCATCGTCGTGCACAACGTGCTCGCGTCGTATGCCCACCTGCGCAGCGCGGGAGGCAATGCATGGGCGGCGCGGTTCGTCGCCTTCGCCCGGCAGGCCGACTACCGCCGCCGGCGGCAGGACAACATCGTCTACCTGCCGCCGGTGCGCGGGCGGGAAGCGATGGTCATCTGACGACGGATCGACGCGCGATCGTGATGATTTCAACCCACGGGCTCAACCATTGCATCGAGGTCGGCGACCGCCGTGTCGAGACCGACAGCGAGGGATATCTCGTCGACCGCGCGCAGTGGTCGGAGGATTTCGCGCGCGAGCTGGCGCGGCGCGAGGGACTGGCGCTCACGCCGGCGCACTGGGAGGTTATCCTCTTCTTGCGCGACCATTACCTCGAGCATGGCGTGCAGGCGCAGGTGCGGGTGATGATCCGCCACTTCACGGCACTGTGGGGCGCGCAGCGCGGATCGAACCACTACCTCCACGAGATGTTCCCGCGCGGCGGACCGCAGAAGCAGGGCAATCGCCTGGCCGGACTGCTGCGAACGAAGGGGGAGCACTAGATGATCCGCCGGGCGAACGGCCCCTGGCGCTGCGGCGGGCCTGCACCGAATGGCATCAGGAGATGGGCACGATGATTACAGTTACGCCGAGCGCCGCGCAGCAGATCCGTGTCGCGGCCACGCAGTCCGACAGCGACGAGATGGGACTGCGCATCGCCGCGCGGCGCGACGGCGATGGCTCCGTTCACTACGCGATGGGATTCGACGAGGCGCGCAACGACGATCTCGTCGTCACGTCGGAAGGGATCGCGCTCGTGGTCTCGCCGCAGGAAACCGGGCTGCTCGACGGGCTGACGCTCGACTTCGTCGAGTACGAGCCCGGCGACTTCCGCTTCATCTTCATCAACCCGAACGACGCCGGAACGGCACCCGCGACGGACGCGGCAGCGGGAGAGGGCGCCGCGCCCGATGGCGGCGGCACCGGCAGCTGCGGCTGCCAAGGCGGCGCGGCCTGACCGGCGCGCGCATACAGACAGGCGACTCCAATGGACACGAACCAACGCGATTCCACCGGCGCCGACCGGCCCGGCGTCACGCGTGCGCGGGGCACCGTCTTCCTGGTCGGCGCCGGCCCCGGCGACCCCGAGCTGCTGACGCTGCGCGCGTACCGGCTGATGCAGAGCGCGGACGTCGCGCTGTACGACCACCTGGTGTCGAAGGACGTGCTGGCGCTGCTGCCCGCGACGACGCGCCGCATCTACGTCGGCAAGGAGCGCGACCGGCACACGATGCCGCAGGAGGCGATCAACGACCTGCTGGTGCGGCTCGCGCGCGAGGGCCATCGCGTGCTGCGGCTGAAAGGCGGCGACCCGTTCATCTTCGGCCGCGGCGGCGAGGAAATCGACACGCTCGCGGCCCAGGGCGTCGCGTTCGAGGTGGTGCCGGGCATCACCGCCGCGCTCGGCGTTGCGTCGTACGCAGGCATTCCGCTCACGCATCGCGATTGCGCGCAGGCGTGCCTGTTCGTGACCGGCCACCGCAAGGACGACGGGATGGACCTCGACTGGCCGGCGCTGACCCGGCCGCGCCAGACGGTGGTCGTCTACATGGGCCTGCTCGGGCTGCCGGCGCTGTGCGACGGACTCGTCGCGCACGGGATGCCGGCGGACACGCCCGCGGCCGTGGTCCAGCAAGGCACGACGCGCGACCAGCGCGTGGTGACCGGAACGCTGCGCACGCTGGCGCAGGACGTCGCCGATGCGATGCTGACGCCGCCGACGCTCATCATCATCGGCGAGGTCGTGCGGCTGCGCGAGCGGCTCGACTGGTTTCGCCCGGGCGACGCCGCGCAGTCGCCGGTCGCGCCAGGGAGCGTTGCCGGCCTAGCCGGGCGTGCGTTGCCGGAGATCGCAGCGAAGCGTCGCCAGCGCGCGACGCTTCCAGGTGCGACAAGCTACCCGGACGTCGCCTCGGAGCGATGTTCCACCGCAAAGACGGCGGCCTCGACGCGCGAGCGCAGCCCGAGCTTCGACAGGATGTGGCGAACGTGCAGCTTGACGGTGTCGTGGCTGATGCCCAGCGACTGGGCGATCGCCTTGTTGCTCTCGCCGTTGGCGAGGTGCTGCAGGATTTCGCGCTCGCGCTCGGTCAGCGATTTCATGTAGTCGGCGCGTGTGTTGCCAGGCTGCGCCGGCAGCAGCAGGTCGACGATCTTCAGCGCCATCACCGGCGAGACCACGACCTCGCCGCGCGCCGTCCTGCGGATCGCGTCGATGACCTCGTCCGGGTCCATGTCCTTGAGCAGGTAGCCGCGCACGCCGGCGCGGAATGCCCGTCCGATGTCCTCCTGCGAATCGCTCATCGTGAGCACGACCACCGGCGTCTCGATGCCCTCGGCGCGCAGCCGCGTGAGCAGCCGGTGGCCGTCGACCGGCGCCATTCGGAGGTCCATGATCGCAAGATCGGGCCGCTCGTCGCGCAGCAGGCGCACCGCCTCGTCGGCGTCGCCCGTGTTGCCGACGACCTTGATGCCGGCGCGCGCCTCCAGCAGTTCCGACGAGGCCGCGGCGGCACAGGCCATGATCGTCGATGAGGACGACGCGAATCTGTTCGGTCATTGCGAAGCCTCGTCAAAGGGGGCCGATGCGGGAAAGGTGAGCGTGAGCCGCGTGCCGGTCCCGCCGGAGCGCCCCAGCGCGATATTGCCGCCAAGGCGGCGGGCACGCTCGCGCATGATCGCGATGCCGTAGTGACCGGCGTCGTCCCGGTCGCCGGAGCCGGCCGCGAGGCCCACGCCGTCGTCCTCGACGACGACCACGTAGGCGTCGTCCTGCCGGTCCAGCGCGAGCTTCGCGTGCGTGGCGTGCGCATGGCGGGAGATGTTGGCCAGGGCCTCCTGGACGACGTGGAACACCTCGATCTCGCGCTCGGCGGGAAGGCGCAGGTCCGGGATCCGGCTGTCGAAGTCGAGCACGATGCCGGTGCGGTCGAAGAAGCGTGCGCTGATCTCGTGCAGCGCGTGCAGCAGCCCCTGCGGATCCATCCGGCAGCGGAAGTAGGTGATGAGCTCGCGCAGCCGGCGCTGCGAATTGCCGAGCGCCTCGTCGACGTCGTTGCAGTACTTGTGCGCGCGCAGCTGGTCTTCCTGATGGATCGCGTCGCGCAGCAGGCTCATCCGCATTCGCATGTAGGCGAGGCCCTGGGCGAGCGTGTCGTGCACTTCGTTGGCCAGCATCTGCCGCTCGCTGGTGAGGCGGATGCGCATGTTCTCGCGGGACAGCCGCGCGTTGTCGAGCGTCATCCCGACCAGGTCGCCCGCCGCGCGCAGGAGCGGCGTGGTCTCCGGCGGCAGCGCGCATTCGGCGCCGAACATGAGGTTGAGCGAGCCCACGGGCCGGTCCTTGTGCCGTAGCGGGACCGTGACCACGTGCTTGCACACCTTTCCCAGCACATCGGCCGGGATCCTCTCGTCGTGACCACACAGGTCGCTGCGGACGCATTCGCTGTCGGCGTTGCGCGATTCGGCGCAGGTGGCGCACCAGGCTTGCAGCACACCGTGCCCCGGGGCGCCCCCGAAGGTCAGGACAGGCTCGTAGCAGGCGCCCTCCTGGTCGATCACGCTGATGGTTCCCGCGCTTGCGCCGGCCAGGCGCACGAGGGCCTCGAGCATCGGCGCGAGCACCACGGTCAAATCGGTATCCTGGCGAGTTCCCGGGTATGCCTCGGCCTGGCTGCGGTCGCCGACGACCGGCCCGGCGTCATGGCGACCGGTCGCGGAAGGCGGGTCCGCGCGGATGCAACCGACGGCAAGCGACGTCAAGCGAGTTCCTCCGGGTGTGGCGCGAAGCCGGCGTCACGCCCGATGCGGCGGGCAGGACAACTCCGGAACGCACTTCTCCTTGCATTATGGAGTGTGCGCCATGCAGGTGCAATCGGGTGCCCCGGAGCCTTGATTCAGCGCAACGGGCACCCGCACTACCCATCCGGGCTATTCTTGTCTCCCCATCGCGGCTATAGACAGGCCCCCCCGCTTCTTGTGATAAACAATGACCGGGCCCCCGGCGCGGGAGGCCACGGGTTCGCACCCGGACCGACGCCGCGTTGATGGTGCGGCCCTTCCATCCCGATTGATCCGATGCCCCCATCCGTCGTCCACGATCCGCTTGCCTCGCCAGCCCCCGGCGCGATCACCGAGATCCGCACGACGACGTGCTACATGTGCGCATGCCGATGCGGCATCCGCGTGCACCTGCGCGACGGCGAGATCCGGTACATCGACGGCAATCCCGATCACCCGCTCAACGCGGGCGTCATCTGCGCCAAGGGTTCGTCGGGCATCATGAAGCAATACTCGCCGGCGCGGCTCACGAGGCCGCTCGTGCGCAAGCCCGGCAGCGAGCGCGGTGCGGGCGAGTTCGTCGAGGTCACGTGGGAGGAGGCGTTCACGCTTCTCGCGGACCGGCTGCGCAGGATTCGCGCCACCGATCCGAAGCAGTTCGCACTGTTCACGGGCCGCGACCAGATGCAGGCGCTCACCGGGCTCTTCGCGCGCCAGTTCGGCACGCCCAACTACGCGGCGCACGGCGGTTTCTGCTCGGTGAACATGGCGGCCGGCATGATCTACACGATCGGCGGCTCCTTCTGGGAGTTCGGCGGACCCGACCTCGAGCGGGCGAAGTTGTTCGTGATGATCGGCACCGCCGAAGACCACCACTCGAATCCCCTGAAGATCGCGATCTCGAAGTTCAAGCGCGACGGCGGGCGCTTCATCTCGATCAACCCGATCCGCACCGGCTACTCGGCGATCGCCGACGAGTGGCTGCCGATCCGGCCGGGGACCGACGGCGCGCTGCTGCTCGCGCTCATCCACGAGTTGATTGCGCTGGGACTCTACGACCGCGAGTTCCTGGTGCGCTACACGAACGCCGGCCAGCTCGTGAATCTGGACGAGACGAACGACGAGTTCGGCATGTTCGTCCGGACCGAGGTCCCGAAGGAGGAAGGCTGCTTCGATCCGCAGAACAAGCTGTGGTGGGACCGCGCGACCGACCGGCCGGTGCTCACGCATTCCGAAGGTGCCGATCCATTCCTCCTGGGCGAGTTCCGGCTGTCCGACGGCACGCGGGTGAAGCCCTCGTTCCAGTTGCTGAAGGACCGCGTCGAGGACTACACGTCCGAGTGGGCAGCCGGCATCACCGGCATCCCGGCCGAGGCGATCCGCCGGCTTGCCCACGAGATGGGCATCACCGCGCGCGACCAGAAGATCGAGCTGCCGATCGCGTGGACCGACATCTGGGGCAAGGAGCACGACACCGTCACCGGCAATCCCGTCGCCTTCCACGCGATGCGCGGGCTCGCCGCGCACTCGAACGGATTCCACACCGATCCGCGCGCTGGCGATCCTGATGACGCTGCTCGGCACGATCGACCGGCCGGGCGGGTTTCGCCACAAGGCGCCGTTCCCGCGCCCGATTCCGCCGTGCGCCAAGACACCGAACACGCCGCTCGCCATCAGGCCGAACCACCCGCTCGACGGGCTGGCGCTCGGCTGGCCGGCGGAGCCGGACGACCTGTTCGTCAACGAAGACGGCACGCCCGTGCGCATCGACAAGGCGTTCTCCTGGGAGTACCCGCTCGCCGTGCACGGGATGATGCACAACGTGATCACCAACGCCTGGCGCGGCGATCCGTACCCGATCGACACGCTGCTGATCTTCATGGCCAACATGGCCTGGAACTCGACGATGAACACGTCCGAGGTCCGCAGGATGCTGAACGACAAGCGCGAGGACGGCGAGTACAAGATTCCGTTCCTCGTCGTCTGCGACGCGTTCCAGTCCGAGACGACGGCGTTCGCGGACCTCGTGCTGCCGGACACGACGTATCTCGAGCGGCACGACGTGATGTCGATGCTCGACCGGCCGATCTCCGAGTTCGACGGCCCCGTCGATTCCGTGCGCATCCCCGTCGTGCCGCCGACGGGCCAGTGCAAGCCGTTCCAGGAGGTGTTGATCGAACTTGCGGGCCGGCTGAATCTCCCGGCGTTCGTGCGCCCTGACGGCACCCGCAAGTACCGCGACTACCCGGACTTCGTCGTCAACTACGAGACGGAGCCGGGCTCGGGCATCGGCTTCCTCGCCGGCTGGCGCGGCAAGGGCGGCGAGAAGTTCATGCGCGGCGAGCCGAATCCGCGGCAGTGGGAGATGTACGCGCAGAACAATTGCGTGTACCAGCACAAGCTGCCGCCGTCCTACCAGTACATGCGCAACTGGAACAAGGGCTACCTCGAGTGGTCGCAGCGCAACCGGATCCAGCGCTACGCGGAGCCGATCCTGATTCACGTGTATTCCGAGGTGCTGCAGAAATTCCGGCTCGCAGCGCAGGGCAAGGGCATGTCGCGCAAGCCGCCGGAGGCGCTTAGGAAGCGCATCGAGACCTACTTCGACCCGCTCCCGTTCTACTACGAGCCGCTGGAAGCGCAGCAATCCGAGCTCGCGAAGTACCCGCTCAACGCGGTGACGCAGCGGCCGATGGCGATGTACCACTCGTGGGATTCGCAGAACGCGTGGTTGCGGCAGATCCACGCGCACAACCACCTGTTCGTCAATCCGCAGGTCGCGCGCGCGGCCGGCATCGAGGACGGCGGCTGGATGTGGGTCGAGTCGCAATGGGGCAAGGTGCGCTGCCTGTGCAGCTACTCCGAGGCGGTGGAACCCGGCACGGTCTGGACGTGGAACGCGATCGGCAAGGCGCAGGGCGCCTGGCGGCTCGCGCCCGACGCCAACGAGTCGCAGCGCGGGTTCCTGCTGAACCACCTGATCTCCGAGGAACTGCCCGGCGGCGTCGGGGGACCGATATCCAACTCGGACCCGGTCACCGGGCAGGCGGCGTGGTACGACGTACGCGTGCGCATCTACCCGGCCAAGGCGGAGGAGGAAGCGGCTACGTGGCCGCAGTTCGCGGCGGTGCCCGCGGCGCCGGGAACGGCAGCGGCGACGCCGAAGTGGCTCGCGTTCTTCGCAGGGAAGAAGGCGCCATGACTCCGCGGATGTGGAGCCCGCCCGCTCGAGTTGGTGGAGGGCTCGCGGTGACCCAGCTCGCGTTGGTCATCGACCTCAACGTATGCGTGGGCTGCCACGCGTGCGTGACGAGCTGCAAGCAGTGGAACACGTCCGGTTCGGCGGGGCCGCTCGCCGATCTCGCGCCCTACGGCAAGGATCCGACTGGCGCGTTCTTCAACCGCGTGCAGACGTTCGAGGTGGGCGAGTTCCCGAATACGCAGACCGTGCATTTTCCCAAGTCGTGCCTGCACTGCGAGGATCCGCCCTGCGTGCCGGTGTGCCCGACGGGCGCGAGCTACAAGCGCGCGGAAGACGGCATCGTGCTCGTCGACTACGACAAGTGCATCGGCTGCAAGTACTGCTCGTGGGCGTGTCCGTACGGCGCGCGCGAGGTCGATCCCGAGCGCAAGGTGATGACCAAGTGCACGCTGTGCGTCGACCGCATCTACGACTACGCGCGGCCCGAGGCCGAGCGCAGGCCCGCGTGCGTGATGGCCTGCCCCACGTCGGCGCGCCTGTTCGGCGATATCCACGATCCCGACTCCGCGGTGTCGCAGGCGATCCGCGAGAATGCCGGCTACCAGTTGATGCCCGAATGGGGGACGCACCCGGCGAACCACTACCTGCCGCGGCGCAAGACGCCGATGCACATCCACGAGGACGAGCTCGCGCGCGCGGACAACCCGCTCAAGGTCGACGGCCTGCTGCCGAAGCCGGCCAAGTCCGGAACCGTCGCTCGACGACGTGATGTCCTGGTAGACGGACAAGGACGATGCGGCCCGATTTCTCCGTCCTCCTGCTCACGACGCTGATCGGCGTCGGCCAGGGCCTGTTCCTGGCGCTGTTCACCGTGCAGGTCCACGCGCTCGCCGGACTGCTGCCGCCGCCTTCCGGGCATGCGTTCTACGCGCACGGGAGCCTGCTCGCGCTGGTGTTCCTCGCCGGCGGCCTGATTGCATCGTTTTTCCACCTGGGCCGGCCGGAGCGCGCGTGGCGTACCGCCACGAAGTGGCGCACGTCGTGGCTGTCGCGCGAGGTCATCGTGCTGCCGGCGTTCATGGGCATCGTGTTCCTGTTCGGCGCCGCGCACCAGACGGGCTGGAAGCCGGTGCTGGCGACGCTGCCATCGGGCCTCGCGATCGACACGACGCTCGTCCTCGGCCTCGCTGGCACCGTGCTCGCGTTCGCGCTGTTCGTGTGCACGGCGATGATCTACGCGTGCCTGCCGTTCCTGCGCGAATGGGCGAGCCCGCTGACGGTCGTCAACTACACGTTGTTGGGCGGCGCCTCCGGCTTCGCGCTGGCGGCGGCGTTCGCGGCCATCGTGGCGCCCGAGATCACGCGGTTCCTCGCCGGCTGGGCATTCGTCATCACGCTGCTGGGCGCCGCGAGCCGCATCGCATCGCTGATTCGCAACAGTCGACTGAAGCCGAAGTCGACGCTGCAGACGGCGATCGGCATCAAGCACCCGCGCATCGTGCAGAAATCGATGGGATTCATGGGGGGCTCGTTCAACACGCGCGAGTTCTTCCAACCGGCGGTCCGGCGCCGTCCTGCGGTCCGTCAAGTGGGTGTTCCTGCTGGCCGCCTTCGCCGTGCCGCTGGCGCTGCTCGCGCTGGGCTGGACCGGCGCGCCGGCGGGCGTGCTGGTCGCCGCATTCGCCGTGCAGTACCTCGGGCTGCTGGCCGAGCGCTGGTTCTTCTTCGCGCAAGCCAATCACCCGCAAAACCTCTACTACCAGGCAGTCGCATAAGACTCGCCGTTCATCAAGGCATCGTTCGCCAGAAAGACTATGGCTACAGGAATGGCCCTGCCAACGATAACCGCCCGCCGACAGCCGCAGGGGTCGGACCCTTCGTTTCCGGTGTCGGAACCGCGGGCTGCAGAGGGTCCGACCCTTCGGGCCCCGAGAGGACGAGGAGTCGCACATGGCGCTGGTTGACCCGCATGGCGGTCGCGATCTGCGGCCGCTGCTCCTGACCGGCGATGCGCTGGAAGCCGAGCGGCGCCGCGCCGCGTTGCTCCCCCGGCTCACCGTCAGCTCGCGCGAGAAGGGCGACATCGTGATGCTCGGCATCGGCGGCTTCACGCCGCTCGAGGGCTTCATGACGCACGCCGACTGGCAGGGCGTGTGCGATGGCATGAAGACGGCGAGCGGACTGTTCTGGCCGATCCCGATCACGC
>CAVTDH010000001.1:0-335765 GCA_963733435.1 uncultured beta proteobacterium | reverse complement strand
TCGGAAACGATCGCGCGCTGGCATGCCGCGTGCGTGATGAAGGCGGCGGCAGTCACTTGCGCATCTGTCCCTCAATCCAGGTCAAGGAGTTACCGATGAAGGCATTCGCAGCGGCGCTGATGGCGGCCGCGATGGTTCTGGTGGCCGGTTGCAACACGGTCGAAGGCGCGGGCAAGGACGTGAAGGCGACGGGGGCCGCGGTCGAACGCGCGGCGGACAAGGCCAAGCCCTACTGATCGCTGGATGCAGATGACCCGCAACCTCACCGGCCCTGCTGCCGGTGGTGCCTGCGCCGCAGCCGGCGTTCCGACCGGAGCCGCAGCCGTCGCGCCGAAGCTCACCGCGATCGAACTCGCGGTGATCGTCATCGCGGTGCTGCTCACCGTCGGCGCCGCGCGCATCGCGCAACCGATCCTGGTTCCCGTGGTCGCGGGGTTGCTGGTCAGTTACACCCTTCGGCCGGTCGTGTCGTGGCTGGAACGCGCACGAATTCCGCGGATAGCGGCGGCTGCGCTGGTGGTCGTGCTGCTGGTCGCGACGGTCTTCGCGACCGGTTACGCCATTCGCGATGACGTGGATCGCGCGGTGGCCGAATTGCCCGCAGCCGCACGCAAGCTGCGGCTCGCCGCCGTGCAGGCGGCGCGCGACAAGCCCGGCCCGATCGCGCACGTCCAGCAGGCGGCGGCGGAACTCGACCGCGCGGCGCAGGAAGCGTCGAGCAAGGCACCGTCGGCAATGGTCGCGCCGCCCGCGCCGCCCGCGCCGGCCGGCGTGGAGGCCCAGTTCCAGCGTCTCGTCGCGCAGGAGTCGAACAACGCGCTCGCGGTCGCGTCGCAGGTGTTGGTGGCGCTCCTGCTCGCGTTCTTCCTGCTCGCGGCGGGCGATACGTTCCGCCGCAAGGTCGCGAAGCTGGCCGGCGCGTCGCTCGCCCGACGGCGGGTCACCGTCGAGGCGCTGAACGAGATCGACGAGCAGATCCAGGCGTACCTGATGACGCTGCTCATCGCGAATGTGGCGATCGCCGCGGCGACCTGGGCTGCGCTCTGGATGCTGCACGTGCCTAATGCCGGCATGTGGGCGGCGGTCACGGGCGTGCTGCACTTCATTCCATATGCGGGCACGGCAGTTGCAGCAACCGCGGTCGGCATCGCCGCGTTCATCGGCGGCGGGAGCTTGAGCGCCGGAGTGGCCGCGGCGGTGACGATCTTCGGTATCGCGGTGGTCATCGGAATGGGCCTCACCACGTGGCTGCAGGGTCGCGTGGCGCGGATGAACCCGGTGGCCGTGTTCATCGGCGTCCTGTTCTTCGGGTGGCTGTGGGGGGGCTGGGGGCTTCTGCTCGGCATGCCGATCCTCGCCGTCCTGAAGAGCGTCGCCGACCGCGTCGGGTCGCTGCACGCGGTGAGCGAACTGCTCGGTGCGTAAGCGAACATTACGGCGTTTGTCGGCGCCGTCCTACGGCTGCGGAACTATCGCGCACGACGCCTCGTAGCGGCTGCGCAGCGCACCGAATCGGGACGGGTCAACTGCTTGATTTTTCGGGCATTCCCCGCAGGCACGCAACCTGCATCGGTACGGCAGGCAACTTTCGGCGCAGACCCGCGTCCAATGGAGGATTCATGAAGACCGCACTCGTCGCATTGCTTTGCTTTACCGCCGTAACGCTGTCCGCGTGCAACACCGTCGAAGGCGCCGGCAAGGACGTGAAGGCCACCGGCCAAGCCGTGGAGAACGTCGCCAAGGACGCCAAGCCCAAGTAGAAATCCCGCCAAGCAGGAGTTCGAATGACGTTGGTCGATGACATCAAGACGCTGCTCGAGTCGCCCAGGATGAACGTGAGGGATGTGCGCACGCTGCTGCGCGTCGATCATGACGAGTTGCTGCAGGTCGCACGCGACATGTTCGAATCCGAAGGCGCCGAGGAGCGCCGGACGCTCCTGAAGAAACTCAAGCCCGCACTCGTCGCGCATTCCCGGGCGGAAGAAAAGGAAGTCTACGAGCCCCTGACCCGGCTCGCCGGCGAAACGCGCGACATCGCCTACGAGGGGTACGTCGAGCACGGGTTGCTCGACGAACTGCTCGAACGGCTTTCCAAGAGCCGCAAGACCGAGACCGACGAGTGGAAGGCGCACGCGAAGGTCCTGTTCGAACTCCTCCAGCACCACATCGAGGAGGAGCACGCGCAGATGTTCGAGGAACTCGCCGAGCGATTCACGGACGAGCAACGCGAAGTCATGGGCCGGCGATTCGTCGCCGCGAAGGCCCGACTGGCCCTTCCCAAGGTGCGCGCGGCATAACGCACCCGTCGTCGGCCGGGCCAGCACGACCGCGCGCCGATCGGCGGGGATCGCGAGGCTGACGTCAACGCGCAGGAGGGCGACTCTGCCGCCGCGCAGGCGACGGGCGACCGTTCGGACGCGGGTTCGACTTCGAGCTGGTGAGCGTTCCGCATCGAGTTGTGCGGCCGTTGCGCGCCGCGTCCGCCATTACCCTCGCGTCAGGCTGCGGGATTCGCGCCGCCCCGAGGTCATCGCCGGATTCGAACACCCGGTTCGGGCGGTACGGAATCGCACCCGCGACGGCTTCCTTCCCGGTGTTCTACCCGTCGGCTCGGGCCCGCGTCGACGCGGACCGAAACGAGGCGCCTCCCGTTCGACGCCCTAGCGCCTGCGCGCCATTGCTCCTTACGGGATCGAGTGCCTGCCGCACATTCGACACCGATCATGATGTCGGCGCACTGCCTACATGAAGTTCGGAATTGCGTGCGCTGTGGGCGCGCTGCGTCGCCGCTACATTGTCCTGGGCGAACCAGCCGCCTCCGGCTGCGTAGTCGCCTCGCCAACCCGCAAAGGAGCACACCATGTTCGGTTTCAACGAGCCTGTCCGAGACAGCGACGCCATCGCGATCCTCAAGAGCGACCACGAGGAGGTCGATGCGCTGTTCGAGGACTACGAAGCGAAGAAGGACGAAGGCGATGCCGCCGCGAAGGGCGAGCTCGCCCGGCGCATCTGCGACGCCCTCACCGCGCACGCGACGGTCGAAGAGGAGATCTTCTATCCGGCTGTCCGCGGCGCCAAGGAGTCGACTGACGAACTTATCGACGAGGCCGCCGTGGAGCACCAGTCGCTCAAGGACATCATCGGCCGCCTGGAAGCGGCGCCGCCGAAGGACCCGCTCTACGACGCCGGCGTGAAGGTGCTGTCCGAGTACGTGAAGCACCACGTGAAGGAAGAGGAGAACGAGCTCTTCCCGAAGGTGAAGGCGATGGGTCTCGACCTCGTCGCGCTCGGTGAGCGGATGAAGGCGCGCAAGGACGAGTTGCTGGGCGAGATCGTGCCGCGCCCGCGCCGCATGGGGGCGCACGCCAGCGCGCGCGCGCCGCGCTGACCGGACGCGCCGGACGCCGCGTCGACCGCGTGCCTCCGGCGTGCCCACGCCGCCCGCTCCCGTGGCGGGTCGATGTCATTCCAGGCGGATTGCTAGCGATCGCTCTCGATGCTGTACTCCGCGACGAGCCGCGCGGTGCGGATGAAGTCGGCCTCGATGAACTCGCGCGCCGCCTTGCCGGTGAGGCCGACGAACCGGAGGCCAGTCGGGCGGAAGCGCTCGACGTACTGGGCCTCGTTGCACAGCACGCCGAGTTGCGCCGCGAGTTCGCTGTAGACCGGGACGGGCAGGCCCTTGGGCGCGATCATGCCGATCCAGGCTTCGAACGAGCGGCCTTTCCAGATCTCGCCGAACGCGGGAATGTCAGGTAGCGCCGTCGTGCGCTGTGCCGACGTGACGGCGAGCGCGCGATAACGGCCCGACGCGATGCTGGTCACCACGTTGGGTACGCCGTCGAAGAGCGCGTCGAGCGTGCCGTCGTCCAGACGTGCGTAGCTCGCATCCATCGACTGCACCTGCACGTGCTCGATGTTCGCGCCTTCCTCTTTCCGCAGGAATCCCATTGCGAGATGGCCGGCGGATCCGCGGCCGAACGTGCCGCAATGCAGTGGCGTTGGCGCACGGCGGGCGAACGCGAGCCATTCCGCCATTGTCCTGGCCGGCGAATCGACCGGAATCAGCATCGCGTTGGGATACGTGCCGAAGATCGCGAGCCAGTCGAAATCGCGCAGCGGATCGTACCGTGCGGAACGCGTCAGCAGCTTGCCCGCCACAATGGCGGTGCTCACCGCGATGCCCAGCGTCCGGCCGTCCGCGGCTGCCGCCGCGATCGCATTGGTGCCGTCGATGCCGGCGTTGCCAACGACATAGGCGAGCGTGACCGGCGTTCCCCCGATGTCGCGCATTGCGGTGGCCACCACGCGCGCCACCTCGTCGGTCGAGCCGCCCTGGGGGTTGGGGACGATGAGCGTGATGGCCGCACGGTCCTGCGCACGAGCGGGTCGCGGGAGCGAAGCGCAGGCGACGATGAACCCCAGCAGCGTGCGTCGCGGAAGGAGGAATCGTGGGCACGGAGACGGCCGATGCGGCACGCAGTGCCAACTACACCCGACGCGACGATCCCCTCGCACCCGCCCATTGCCGGTACCCCGGCGACCCGTTCGGCCGTCAGGAAGCCTGCGCGTTCCCTTCCAACGACGGAGCAACGCTTTGCGCTCCGGCCCAACTCAATCGGCCCCAGGCACTTGGCAGCGCCGGGGCCCCTGCGAATGCATTCGTGCCTTGGTCACCTCGCACCGCCCCGCTTGGGCGACGCGCGGTCGCAGGCGCGCCCCTCCGCGCAACGTCAGCGCATCAGCTTGCCGGCAAAGTAGCCGAGCGCGAGCGCTCCCGCTACGGCGACGAACGGACGCGCCCGGATGTAACCGCTTGCGGAATCGGCCAGTCCGCTGGAACGATCCGCCAGCTGTCGTCCGCTCGCGCTCACCCATTCGGCCGCCGGCGTGGCCGCGTCAGCGGCCTTGTCGATGGTCCGGTGAATCGCGCCTGCAGCGCGGTCGACCACGGGGACTGCCTTGTCCGCGACACGGTTCACCGCGTCATGGGCGAGGCCGCTGGCCTCCGTGATGGTGTTGGTTGCCGACATCCCGTTGCCGGGCAGGGTGTTCGTCGATTGCATGGAAGACTCCTCGAAAGATGTTGGCGGAAGACTGCGTTGGCACCGGTTGCGATGTGGGATCGGGTATCGGCAGGGCCTCGTTGTCGATCCACTCCCTGTCGGTCCATTCTCCGGTCCGGCAACACGCGCAAGGCGTAGTGACGATCCCGGCAGAACATTCTCTCGCCCGCCTGCAGGGACCGCACTCGGCGGGGAACCGATTGCGTTGTCGGCGTTGCGCTGTCGTCCGGTGCCGGACCGCGGGTCAGCGCGCCGGCCCGTGGTGATGGCGATTGCGGCAAGCAGGAGGCGCGCGGCGGCAAGGGCCAGTGCGAACCCCGTGCGAGTGGCGATTCCCGTGGTGGTCCGAGCATGGCGGCGCACGCCGCCATTCGATATCGGTGGTGCCAGCATGCGTGCGTCGTCCGGTTCCTACATGGTTCACACGTCTTACACGCGTGCCGTTTCCGTTTGCATCTTTGTCGTTGCACGTCGACCGCAAGTCGCTGTTTGCATGAGGAACGCCGGTTGGCACGCCGGTTGCGAGCGGTGTTGACTGCGAGCGGACCCTTCGCGTCCGCCCTACGACACGGGAGCTCACATGAACTGGGATCGAATCGAAGGCAACTGGAAGCAGCTGAAGGGCAAGGTCAAGGAACAGTGGGGCAAGATGACCGATGACGACTTCGACCTCATCGCCGGGAAGAAGGACCAGCTGGTCGGCAAGATCCAGGAGCAGTACGGCATCTCGAAGGAAGAAGCGGAGAAGCAGGTCGACCTCTTTGGCGGCTCCTTCCGGGACGAAGACTTCCACAAGTACCAATAAGGAGGCCCCATGAAGGTCTTTCAACTGAGTCGACTCACACTCGCACTCTTCGCGGTTGCAGGCATGGCGATCGGTGGCAACGCGCTGGCGCAGCCCGCGAGCAAGGAAGCGCGCGACCACGCGTTGCAGGCTGCCGCGGACCACTACAAGGCCGACAAGTCCGCGTGCGGCGCCCTTTCCGGCAACGCCAGGGACATCTGCATGGAAGAAGCCAAGGGCCGCGAGAAGGTCGGCAAGGCCGAGGCGAATGCGCTCTACCTCAACACGCCGAAGGCGCGTGAGGAAGCGCGCGTCGCGAAGGCCGATGCCGTGTACGGAGTCGCGAAGGAAAAGTGCGACGACCTCGCCGGCAACGTCAAGGACGTCTGCGTGAAGGAGGCGAAGGCCGCCCTCGCGAAGGCGAAGGCCGACGCCAAGGTCGACCGCGTCGCCAGCGATGGCCGTACCGATACGGCGCAACGGATTGCCGATGCGCAGCGGGCGGCCACCGAGGACAAGCGCGACGCGGACTACAAGGTTGCGATCGAGAAGTGCGACGCGCTCGCGGGCAATCCGAAGGACGCGTGCGTCCGCGACGCGAAGCTGCGTTTCGGGAAGAGCTGACGAACCTGGTCTGTCTCGCCGGCCTTCGCGGAAGATACCCTTTCCGCAGGGCCGGTCCTTGCGGGCGGGGGTGCGCTGGCGGCACCCCGGTCCCGTATTTTCTGTAGGACGCGCCCCCACAGCGCAATCGGGATTGCACCGATCGCCACAGCGTGCGGGTCGCGGCAAAGTGCCATCCACCCGACGGTCGCCCGCAACCACGGCGCGGCGCCGGCAGCGGAATCCACGAGGAGCAACGATGACTGACCAGCGCAAAGTCTACGGGGAGGGCAACTACGACGCTTCCCGCCAGTACAACGAGGCGACGAAGCGATTCGTCGAGTCCGGCCGCGTCGAACAGGCCGCGCACGCTGCGGCGCCGCGCGATGCCGTCGAGGCTGCGCAGATGAAGCAGGACGAGCGAGCGGCACTGCTGCGCGCGAAGGACCATCCGCCTTCCGTCAAGGAGCCGGGTGTGCCCGAGCCCGCCGTCGACGACCCGAAGTCCGACGCGCGGCGCCCGGATGGGATCGCAGCCGACGCTACCGACCCCATGACAACGACGCATCGCCGCGGCAGCTGACGACGGCGCTTTCCACCCCTTCCGGAGAATTTCCATGCTGCGCTATGCCGTCATTTTCTTCATCGTCGCGATCGTCGCGGCGCTCTTCGGCTTCGGTGGCATTGCCGCCGGTGCCACCGAAATCGCCAAGATCCTGTTCTTCGTGTTCCTGGTGCTGTTTGTCGTGTCGCTGGTCGCGGGACTGATCAAGCGCGGACCTTGACCGCGCGCGAGTCCACTGCGCCTGCGCCCCCGGCTGCGGGGACGCACGCGACGCAAGAGGGGATGCCGACATGAACCCGGATCCTGCACCGCAACCGGCCGCGGTCCGCGCGGCCACTTCCGGCGTGTCGACGGGCGAACTCCAGTGGGTGATCGCCGAGCGCGACAGCGCGCGCACCTGGTTCGTCGTGCGTGCGCACGACGAGATCGTGCGCCACCATGAGCAGATTGGCTTGACGATGGCGCCCGGCAGTCGTGTCACGGTCGAGGCCCGATCGCTGCGGCCTGTCGGCGTTGTCGCCGCGGACGAACCCGTGCCGTCGGCCATCGGGTTCAATCCCTACTTCGATCTTCCGCCGGCCTGACCAGGAACAGAGCGTCCATGCGTTTCAATCCCCAGGAACTGACCGGCAGTCGAGTGCGCATCCGCTACGGCGTGGAGCTTCGCTACGACGTCGGCGGTCCCGCCCAATTCCTGCTGAACGTGCACGCGGCACGCAACGCGCGCCAGTCGGTCATCGACGAGTCGTTCGAGATGACGCCGGCGCACGAACTGACCCTGAACGAGGACGCGGCAACCGGGAACCGGATCGCCGCGTTCCCCGCCGAGGCCGGTTCGCTCCTCGTCCGCTATTCGGCGATCGTGCAGATCGACCACCGGATCGTCGATCCTGCGGCGGTGGTCGCCGAGAGCCCGGTGCACCTGCCGGCGCACACGTTGCGCTACCTGTACCCCAGCCGGTACTGCCAGTCCGACCTCGTGCAGCAGCAGGCATGGGACCGGTTCGGCCAACGCGAACGCGGCTACGAGCAGGTGAAGTCGGTGCGCGACTGGGTCTGCGAGCACCTCAAGTTCGAGATCGGCGTGTCGCACCCCGGGACCTCCGCCATCGAGACGCTGCGCGATCGGGCCGGTGTGTGCCGCGACTTCGCGCACACGATGATCTCGCTGTGCCGCGCACTGAATTATCCGGCGCGGTTCGTCACCGGCGTCGACTTCGGCGCCGATCCGGCGCTCGGTCCGCCCGATTTTCACGCGTATGTCGAGGTCTACGTTGGCGGCGCCTGGTACGTGTTCGACCCGACCGGCATATCGCCCGTGACGGGCCTGATTCGCATCGGCACCGGCCGCGACGCGGCGGATGTTTCGTTCGCGACGATCTTCGGCCCGGTGCGCACGGGCATGCCGGTGGTCGAGTTCAGTGCCGTCGCGGATCCGGTCGCGGGCGTGACCGAACCGGTCCGCACGGAGCTTGCCGTTTCGACGGCGGATTGAAGTACCGAGGTCCGCGGCGATGAACAGGCGACATTGCGCATGGTCACCGGGCGATCGCCGGCTGCAGCAGGGCCGCTGGGGCTACATCCTGGCGTGGCTGGTCGGCGTGCCGGTGCCCATCCTGATTCTCGTCTATCTGCTGCGCGGCTGCAGCTAGCAGCCGCGAGACTGCGAAACCGGCAGTGCGGTCAGGCGTCCGCGGGCATCGGCGCGGCTTCGCCGGCGTCGTTGGCGGGTGTGGATTCGATGGGGATCGTCACTTCGATCATCGTGCCGCCTTCGGGCCGGCGGGCGATCGTGAACTCTCCGTGCAGCGCGTGAACGCGTTGCCTCATGCCGGCGATACCGTGGGACAGGAGGTTGCCTTGCGCGTCGGGAGGAATGCCGATCCCGTCGTCCTCGATCAGCAGTGTCAGCGTGTTGTCGGTGACGCCAAGCTCGACGTTGACGTGCGCGGCCTTCGCGTACTTGACGATGTTGGTGAGCGCTTCCTGCACGATCCGATAGACCGCGATCGACACGTTGGGCGTGATCGGCGTTTCGTCGGCGGGCGTGGCGATCGCGCAACGCAGGCCGGCGCGATCGCAGATTTCGTGCAGCTGCCAGTCGAGCGCGGCCGACAAGCCCAGGTTGTCGAGCAGCGTGGGCCGCAGCTCCTCGATGATCCGCCGCTTGATGGATACGCCATCGTCGAGCGCCTGCAGCGCACGCTCGAGCTTGCTGCCGGACTCCGGATCGAGCCCCTTGATCCGCTTTTCCACCCACGCGACGTCCATCTTCGCGCTGACCAGGATTCCGCCGAGCTCGTCGTGGATGTCTCGCGCCAGCTTCGACTTCTCTTCCTCGCGCACGTGCTGCAGGTGGTTGGAGAGTTCCGACAGCGCGGCCGTCCGCTCTTCGACGACGGCTTCCAGGCGGCGCTTCTCCTCCTGGACGCCGCGGCGGCGCGCGTCGCGCTGCTGCGCATCGCGCCGCGCCAGCAGCCATACGACGAGCAGCAACGCGACGGTGAACGCGGTCATCAGGCGCATGCCGACGCGCGCAAGCTCGATGTCGGTCGCCCAGCGCGTGGTTGCCTCGTCGAGTTGCCGCCGATGGGTGGCGACCATGCCGTCGACCTCGCCGCGCAGGTCGTCCATCGCGCGCTTTCCGATGCCGGTGTTGAGCAGCGCCTGCGCCGCTTCCGCGCCGTCCTTCCTGTACAGCGCGATGGCCGCCTCAAGTTCGGCGAGTTTCTTGCCCACCAGGTTGTTGATCCGCCCGGCGGCAGCCCGCTGCGCGGGCGTTCCCTGGGCGACCAGCAACTCGCGCAACCGGCTGAACGAGCCTTCGATCTTCGGCACGGCGGCGCTGTAGGGCGTGAGGTATTCCTCGTTGCCCGACAGCAGGAAGCCACGCTGCCCCGTCTCGGCGTCGACGACGAGCGTCAGCGTCTCGTGCAGCGCGGCCTGCATTTCCAGCGCCAGCGCCATCTGCTGGTTCGCGAACTCGAGCCGGCGATATCCGAGTTCCGAGTACACGGCGATCGCCAGGGACGCGATGATGCCGAGCACCAGGGGCACGACGACCTTGAGTGGCAGGACCGATTTCACGAGGGGCGGATGTCCGAGGCTTGGGTGACGAACGGCAGGGTGAATCGGCGAACTATACGACGATATCCGGAGCCTTGCGGTACCGGCGGACGCCCGTCCTGTTCCTACGCACGAATCGGTGTTCGTCCGACAGAACCGCGGTGGCGCCGTCCCTACGATCCGCAAATCCGGGATGCGCACCGTTCCCGAACTCTCCCCGCCGCTCCAATGTTCAGGAGCGGCTTCAGACGCCGCAGCGACGGCGTCTTTTTTTGCGCTAGCGCGGCACCTGCGAAGTCTCGAGCGCCCCGTGTTGCGGGGACAGCGCGCCGCCTTCGTTCTCCCAGGTCTCGAGCGACGGACGACGCGGCGGGGCGACGCGCGCGTACCGCTGGTCCAGCCAGCGGCGGACCGCCCAGGTCACCAGCGTGGTCGCGGCAGCCAGCGCCGCCGTGCGGAAGAGGCTTTGCATGAGCGTTGCTCCTTGGGTCCGGGACATGTCCGTCACTTCTTGCCATCCGTTCCGAGCGCGGGAGACGAATGGTTGTTGCCGTGGCCGGCCATCGGCATGGACTTCGATTCCTCCTGCGCGGACAGCGCGCCCTTCGGATCGGTTGCCGCACTGTCCTTCGCGGTCTCCGCCGGACTCGCCGTGGCGGCGGGAGGCGGCGGGATCGGCACCGCGGCAAGCGGCGGCGGCGTACCGACGGAAGAGGCCGTGGCGGACGTCCCGGCCTGGGCCGGCGGCGGGGACTCGTTGCAGCCCGCCAGGCCTGCAAGGCAGGCGACAACGAGCAGGCTCGGTGGAATCCATCGTGTGTACATGTTCATGGCAAGCTCCCAGGATTGCGGACGCGCATCGAGGTTTCCGGACGCGCATCGCGACGCGGGTGCAAAGGCGCCCGCAACGTGAGGAGCGTACGGGCTCGGCATTGCGGCGAGCACCATCCCGCGCCGGAAAGCGCTGTAGGACGTTGCCCGACCCGGGCATCTGAACGTGCAACGCACGCAGCGCCTTCGCGCACGTTCGTGGTCGCGAGCGGACCCGCCTCCGGCTGTAACCGGCTGATTCGAATGGAACGGCGCTCCCGCGCGGCGCTGGCACGCGCAATGCAATCTCCTTTGCGTCAACTTCCGACTTCGTCCCACTCTTGCGCAAGGACTCACGATGAAATCGCCCAGGCACGACCAGCCCTTCCTCACCGATGTGAAGACGTTGCGGGAACGCGCACGTGTGCACATGGAGCAGGGCGCGGTCACGTCCAACTACGGCGCCGATGCCGCGCAGGTGTGCCGCGTGCTGAACGAGGCGCTCGCCACCGAGATCGTGTGCGTACTGCGCTACCGTCGGCACTACTTCATGGCGTCCGGCCTGGCCTCCGAGGCGATCAAGGCCGAGTTTCTCGCGCATGCCGGCGAGGAGCAGGCCCATGCCGATGAGATTGCCGAGCGCATCGTGCAACTGGGCGGCGAGCCGGACCTCGATCCGGCCACGCTGGTGTCTCGCAGCCACTCGGAATACGTCGAAGGCAAGACGCTGCGCGACATGATCCAGGAGGACCTGGTGGCCGAACGCGTCGCGATCGAAAGCTATCGCGAGATGATCGACTGGCTCGAGGGCAAGGACTCGACGACGCGGAAGATGCTGGAAGGCATCCTGGCGGTGGAGGAGGAGCACGCCGAGGACATGGCGTCGCTGCTCGCGGGGCTGGATCGGTAACGTCTTCGAGTCGCTGCGCGCTGCACGACTCTGGTCCGGAGCAGTCGGCGCGAAGCGCTTCCGACGACCGGGCGCTCGCCCGGACCGGACCAACGCCCGGAATCGCGGGACCCTTCGGGCGCACCGCCACGCCGGCGGCGCCGCCCAGCGCACCGACCCGGCAACCGGCGGCCACGCCGCTCGAGTCGTCCATCGCGCGGCTGCCCGGAGGGCGTCCGACGTGTCGGTGCGAACCTACACGACGACGCGCCGGCCGCCGATGTACGCACGCTGTCGAGTCGCGAATAGTGGCGCATGTCCGGCAGTTGCCGGTCTCTGGATGAATGGAGATACGCCATGGAGCATCGGATGAACATGAAGGAAAACATCAAGGCGCTGGCTGCCGCGGCAGCGATTGCCTGCGCGGGCCACGCCGCCGCGCAGGTGACGCTCTACGAGAGCGACCAGTTCGCCGGCGGATCCGTGCGCGTGAGCAACGAGATTGCGAATCTGCAACGCATCGGGTTCAACGACCGTGCATCGTCGCTGGTCGTCGAAGGCGGACGCTGGGAAGTGTGCGAGGACGCGCGCTTCTCGGGTCGCTGCGTCGTGCTGGGGCGCGGCCAATACGACTCGCTGCGCGCGATGGGGCTGAACGACCGCGTCTCGTCGTTGCGCGCCGTGAGCAAGTCCGCGCGCAACTACAACGCATCGGGGTCCTATCTCGCGGCAAATCCCGACTATCGTCGCCGCTCAAACGAGCGCCTGCACTCCGTTCCGGTGAAGTCCGTCCATGCGGTGGTCGGACCGCCGGAGCAGCGGTGCTGGATCGAGCAGGAGCAGGTCGTGCAGGGCAACTCGTCGGGTTACAACGTGCCGGCTGCGATCGCGGGTGCGGTGATCGGCGGCGTCCTCGGTCACCAGATCGGTGGCGGTCGCGGCCAGGACGTGGCGACCGCCGGCGGTGCGGTAGCGGGCGGCGCGATCGGCGCCAACGTCGGTCGCGGCGGTGGCGACACGGTCACCACGCGCGACGTGCAGCGTTGCACGATGGCGCAGCAGGAGCGACCGTCGTACTGGGACGTGAACTATGACTTCCGCGGTGCCGAGCATCGCGTCCAGATGACGTCGCCGCCCGGCCCGACCATCACGGTCAACAGCAACGGCGAGCCGCGTTACTGAGGTCGCGAGGCGGTACGCGAATCGTATCGACCCGAGGGGTCTCCCCGCCGCTCCGCGCTGAATGGAGCGGCGTTCGAAGGCGTCGCGCAAGCGACGCCTTTCTTTTTTTCCGCGCGGCCGTCATCCCGCTTCTTCCAGTCGCCACGCGGCTGCGCGCTCGGCGATCATCACGGTGGGCGCGTTGGTATTGCCGGCCGGCACCATCGGCATCACGGAAGCGTCGGCAACGCTCAATCGTTCGACGCCGCGCACCTTGAGCGTCGCGTCGACGACCGCGTTCGCGTCGCGGCCCATGCGGCATGTACCGACCGGGTGATAGACGGATCCTCCGTTCGCGCGCGCATAGTCGATGAGCGCGGCCTCGCCGGCGCAGGCCGCACCCGGCGCGACTTCGTCGCCGGCGTAACGCGCCAGCGCGGGCATGCGCAGGATGCGGCGCGTGTGTTCCAGCGCCGCGGCGAGCGTGCGCGCGTCGCGCGTGGAAGCCAGGTGATTGAAGCGGATGCGCGGAGCCGCTGCGGGATCCCTGCCGTCGAGTTGCACCACGCCCCGGCTCGCCGGGCGCAGCAGCGCCGCGTTGGCGGTAAAGGCCGAGTACGGATGCAGCATCAGGCCATCGGCGTCGCGGTGCGCGACGCTGTAGGTCCAGAACGTCAACTGCGCGTCCGGCCGTTCGGTGCCGGCGCCGGCGCGGAAGAATCCGCCGGCATACGTGGGCGCTGCGAGCGGGCCGTCGCCGCCTAGCCACCATCTGAGTCCCATCGCCATCCGGCGCGGCAGGCTCTTCATCGCGTCGTTCATCGTCACCGGTTCGCGGCAGCGCACGACCACGCTCGCGCGAAAGTGGTTCTGCAGGTTGGCGCCGACGCCGGGCAGTTCGGCGATCTGCGCAATCCCGTGCGCGGCGAGTTCACGCGCGGGACCGATGCCCGACCGCAGCAGCACCTGCGGCGAGTTGAACGTGCCGCCGGCCAGCACGACGCCGCGTTCGGCATAGGCGTTCTCCTGCCGGCCCTCGCGGCGGTACGCGACGCCCACGGCCGTCGTTCCGGAGAACAGCACGCGGTCGGCGAGCGTGCGCGTGACGACGACGAGATTCTCGCGCTTGCGCGCGGGCACGAGGTACGCGGTCGCGGTACTCGCACGCCGGCCGCGGTGGGTGTTGCACTGGTAGTAACCGAATCCGTCCTGCGTCGCGCCGTTGAAGTCGTCGTTGCGCCGGAAGCCGGCCTCGCCCGCCGCCGCGACGAACGCATCGGCCAGGGGATGGCGGTGCGGCGGATCGGCGACCGCGAGCGGGCCCGCCGCGCCGTGAAACGCATCCGCACCGCGCGCGTTGCCTTCGGAGCGGATGAACCACGGGAGTACCGACGCGTAATCCCAGCCGGGATTGCCTGCGGCGCACCAGCCGTCGTAGTCGTCGCGGTGCCCCCGCACGTACAGCATGCCGTTGATCGAGCCGGTGCCGCCCAACACGCGCCCGCACGGAACTTCGAGCGCGCGGCCCTGCAGTGCAAGTTCCGGCTCCGTCCGGTACTTCCAGTGGAACCGCGGATTCGACAGGAGCCTGGCGTACCCGGCCGGCATTGCAATCCACGGGCTCTTCGCTTCGCCTCCGGCCTCGAGCAGCAGCACGCGGTGGCGGCCCGACTCGGACAGGCGCGCTGCGAGCACGCAACCCGCGGTGCCGGCACCCACGACGATGAAGTCGAAGCGGCCAGCGTCGCGCGGCCCCGCGCCGCCGGCGTGGACGCTAGAATCGGGGCTCGCAGTCATTGCCGACGAAGAAGGCGCCTCATGAAATTCGCGACGGCCATGGCCCGTTGGCCCGGGATGCTGCTGGCGGCGGGGGTGCAGGCGTTGGCCGCATTGCTGGCGCGCTTGCGCGGGACGCCATTTCGTCCAAGCCCGTTAAACTGATCGTACCTTACCCGCGGGGGGGCGCCCCGGATATCGCCGCTCGCCTCCTTGCCGGGAGGCTCTCCGGCTTGGGCGCGGGGGTCGTGGCGCGCGGGGCCGGCGGAGCTTTCGTCGGCTTTGGTCGATGGGGGCGATGAGGTCGATGAGGTCGATGACGTCGATGAGGTCGGCAAGTGGGACCGCGTCGCGGAATGGGCGAAACTTCGCATCGAGTGACGGGACGACCATGCAGGCACTGCGCTTCGAACGATTCGGCCCGCCGGAAGTGCTGCAACTCGTCGACGTCGACGAGCCGGTGCCCGGCGCAGGGGAACTCAAGGTTCGCGTGCATGCGACGAGTCTCAATCCGCTCGACTGGAAGATCCGTGCCGGCCATCTGCGCTTTCTGCCGAAGGGGCGACCGCCGCGCCGACTCGGCTGCGACTTCGCGGGCGTGGTCGTCGCCATCGGCGGCGGCGCGAACGCGCGGCACGTCGGCGAGCGGGTGTTCGGCAGCGTATCGCCGTTCGCGCGCGACGGCGCCTTCGCCGAATACGTGGTCGCGCGCAGCGACGAGGTCGCGGCATTGCCCGCGACGATCGACTTCGTGCCGGCCGCCGCACTTCCCGTGGCGGCCGGGACGGCGATGCAGGTGGTCGACGATCGCGCTCGCGTCCATGCGGGACAACGCGTGCTGATCACCGGCGCGGCGGGCGGGGTCGGTCATTTCGCCGTGCAACTCGCAAAGCACCGCGGCGCGTACGTCGTCGCCGTGTGCGGCGCCGGCAACACGGAATTCGTGCGCGCATTAGGCGCCGACGAAGTTCTCGACTATGCGAGCGAGGACTTCACGCGGCGCGACGACCGGTTCGACCTCGTGTTCGACGCGGCCTCCGCGTCGTCGTTCCATGCGGCGCACCGGGTACTGACGCCGGAAGGGCTCTATGTGAGCACCGCCGGCAGCGTGGGCGCGGTCGCGTCCACCGTGCTGGGCGGGCTCATCGGACGCCTGACGTCGCGCCAGCGTGCCGTGCCGTTCGTGCTGGCGACGGGCGCCGCGCATTGGCAACGCCTTGCATCGCTGGTCGAGGCGGGCGCGCTGCATCCGCACGTGGAGCGCACGATCGCACTCGCCGATATTCCCGCCGCATTGGCGGCGATGGAATCGGGCCACGGCCGCGGCAAGATCGTCGCGCGCCTTGACTGACGTCGAAGACAACACGGAGCAATGCAATGAAGTCCACGCTCGTCCTGGTCGCGGTGGCCATTCTCGCCGGTTGCGCTTCCACGCCTTCGCCCGAGGCGCGCAGCGTTCGCAACGGCGACCCCGCGACCATCAATCGCGATTGCAAGCTGCTGGGTACGGTGGAGGGCCGCAGTTACTTCGGCGGCAGCGAGACCGCGCGCGGCGACGACGCGATGAACTCGGCGCGCCAGAAGGCCGCCGCGATGGGCGCGACCGACATCATCTTCCTCGACGTCGACACGTCGGGCATGCTGAACACCGGCCACGCCAAGGCGCGTGCGTATCGCTGCGGCGGCGCGCAATAGACCGCGGCAATGAGGGTCAGACTCGAATTGAAGTAATACTTCAATTCGAGTCTGACCCTCATTCTTTTGCGCACCAGCGCGGCGCGCGCGCACCGATATGGCGCGGAGCAACGGCCGCCCGCTACCGCAGGCGTTTTCGCGGTAGGCGTCACTAGTTCATTGAATTTCCTGACTTCCGGGCGTTGCACAGGAGCGCCGTAGCGCGCTGGTTTGTTTCTTGCAATCGCGTCTCACGTAGCGAATCCACGCGGCGGGACACGATGCGCACTGTGCTGGTGGAAGCCGAGCCCGAAGCGTTCGCGCTGGACCCGCGCTCGACGGCGCTTGTGCTGATCGACATGCAGCGCGACTTTCTCGAGCCGGGTGGATTCGGCGAGACGCTCGGCAACGACGTGTCGCGCCTGCATCCTGCGATCGCGCCATGCGGCGAGCTGCTCGCACTGGCGCGGCGGCTGCGGATGCTGGTCGTCCACACGCGCGAAGGGCATCTGCCCGATCTCTCCGACGTGCCGCCCGCGAAACTCGCGCGCGGCCAGCCGTCGCTGCGCATCGGCGACCCCGGGCCGATGGGCCGCATCCTGATCCGCGGCGAGGCCGGCCACGACATCATTCCGGCCCTGGCGCCCGTCGCCGGCGAAATCGTCATCGACAAGCCGGGCAAGGGCGCGTTCCACGCGACGCCGCTGCACGCGCTGCTTGTCGAGCGCGGCATCGACGCGCTGATCGTCTGCGGCGTCACCACGGAAGTCTGCGTGCATACGACGGTGCGCGAAGCCAACGACCGCGGATACCGCTGCCTCGTGCCTGGCGATGCCTGCGCGTCGTACTTTCCCGCGTTCCACACCGCCGGCCTCGCGATGATCAAGGCGCAGGGCGGCATCTTCGGCTGGGTGACGGACTCGCGCAGCCTCATCGCTGCGTTATCGCCTTGCGTCCCCGCGTACGCCTGAACCCTGCCACGGAGTGATCACGATGACCGCCAAGCCCGCGTTGTGGACGTCCGGCGACTGGAACGCGCTGTTCGGATTCGGCACCAACATCCTCGTCAACCTGCTGGTGCTGACGGGGCTGCTGCGCTTCGTCCTCAAGATGCCGGACGACCTCGTGTTCGGCCGCATCATCCCGGCCGCTGGCCTCATGATGGCGCTGTCCACGCTGTACTACGCGTGGCTCGCGTATCGCCTCGCGGCGAAGACGGGCCGCAGCGACGTCTGCGCGCTCCCGTCGGGCATCAGCGTGCCGCACATGTTCGTCGTCGTGTTCGTGATCATGCTGCCGATCACGATCAATACCGGCGACCCGGTCAAGGGCTGGGAGGCGGGCCTGGTCTGGGTGTTCGTGCAGAGCTTCGTGCTGATGGCGGGCGGCTTCATCGCGCCGTTCGTGCGCAGGATCACGCCGCGCGCGGCGCTGCTCGGCACGCTCGCCGGCGTGTCGATCGCCTTCATCTCGATGCGGCCGGCGCAGGAAATGTACCTGGCGCCCGTCATCGGCATCGTGTGCTTCGCGATCATCCTCGCGAGCTGGTTCGGCGGCGTGCGCTACTGGCGCGGCATCCCGGCGGGTCTCGTCGCGATCGCCGTCGGCACCGCGATCGCGTGGGGCTCCAACGCGTTCGGCGTGCCGATGGGCGGCATGAGTTTCGGCAACGTGACGCAGGCGCTGTCCAACTTCGGCTTCGCGGTGCCGCTGCCTGCGTTCAACCACGTGTTCGCGGGCTTCGAGTTCCTCGGCATCATCCTCGTCACGGCCATTCCATTCGGCATCTACGACCTCGTCGAAGCGATGGACAACGTCGAGAGCGCCGCCGCCGCCGGCGACAGCTTCCCGACGACGCGTGTGCTGACGGCGGACGGTGTGGTGAGCCTCGTCGGCTGCCTGATGGGCAATCCGTTCATCAACGCCGTGTACATCGGCCACCCGGGCTGGAAGGCGATGGGCGGGCGCATCGGCTACTCGGCGGCCACCGGCATCATCGTGATCGTGCTCGCGTGGTTCGGCATCATCGCGCTCATCTCGTCGCTGATCCCGGTCGTCGCGATCTCGCCGATCCTGCTCTACATCGGCATGCTGATCGGCGCCCAGGCGTTCCAGGAGTCGCCGCACAAGCACGCACCCGCCGTGGTGCTCGCGCTGACGCCGCACCTGGCCGCGTGGGGCAAGCTGCTCATCGACAACTCGCTCGGTGCGGCCGGTACCAGCGCGGCGGCGGTCGGCATCGACAAGCTCGCGCAGGTCGGCGTGCTCTACCAGGGCCTCGCGATCATGGGCGGCGGTGCCATCCTCGGCGGACTGGTGCTGGGCGCGATGGCCGCGTTCGTGATCGACGGCGCGCTGAAGAAGGCGGCGGGCTTCGCGCTGGCCGGTGCCGTGCTCACGTTCTTCGGCTTCATGCACGGCGAGGCGATCGGCTTCGGCCAGACGCCGCTCGTGGCGCTCTCCTATCTCATCGTGGCGGGATTGCTGCTTGGCTGCGCCAGGTCGGCGACGCAGCCGAAGCCGGCAGCCGTGGCCGAGCACGCCGCACCGGCGCACGGCGCGGCGGATTGACCGGGTAGCGGCCCGTACGGCCCGCGGCTCAGCGCCCGCTGAAGGCCGGAGCGTTCGCACTGCCCCGGGCATGGCGGCTTCGCGGGCCGGGTGCGACCTGCTTTCCGCAAGCGCGTGCCCGCGCGGGCGAGCGCTCGTCCGTCCTACCGCAATTGCAGACTTCCGCCGACGTCCAGCTCCCCTTTGTTCGCGTACCGTCAGGTGATCGGTCGCACCTCGACCGCGCTGGCGATAAGCGCGTCCCGCGTGCGCGCACCGAAGGAGACGGGCAATGAACCATCGAACATGGGCAGGGTGCGCACTGGCCGTTGCCATCACGACGCTGATGGCCGGATGTGCGGCGACGGGCAGGCTCGAGGGCGCGGGCGCGTCCGGCGTGCGCGATGGAGCGCTTGATGGCGTGCATGTCGCAGCGGCCGCGATGACGCCGAACGAGGCGAGCAATGCGGCACTGCTGCGCACCGTCCAGCAGGCGTTGAACGACAAGGGCTTCGATGCCGGTGAGGTCGACGGGCGCTGGGGTACCGCAACCGAGTACGCGCTTCGTCGGTTCCAGTTGGCGCAGCGCCTGCCGCCGACCGGTGACCTCGATTCGGTGACCATGGCGGCACTGGGCGTCTGCGCACCCGCTGGCGTGCCGACGACAGCGACCGCCGAGCCGAACGGCACGCGCGCACCGAATGCAACATCGAACGGCGCGAGCACGCGCGCGCTTCCGTACGCAGGTACCGCGCAGAACACGACCGCGTTGCCGCCGCCGATGACCCCGACCGGCACGACCCCCGCCGGCATGACGACGCCAGGTGCCACACCCTCCGGCGTCGCGACCCGGCCGGCGGCGGGAACCCCCGCCGGAGCGGAACACCGGCACGCCGATGCAGATCGTGCCGCGATGACATTGCGCTTGTCCTGTCGGTTGCACTGATCGTCGCACGCGCCAACCGGCGCGACATGGTGTCTCGCCCCGGCGGCGCTCGTTTCGCAACGGCGCGCGCGCACGGGAGGCCACTCGGGCCGCGGCCTCGATTGCGGCGCAGCGGGACGCCGTCCGGCGATGTGACCTCGGTTATCCGAACATGTCCGGGTTGCCGGAAGGCCTACGTGCCACGCGCCCACTTCCCACACGATTTTGCGCACGGGTCCGGGTTTCGTGCCTCGCCCAAGCGGGCACAGTGGAAGCCAGCGATCGAATCAGGAATCGCTCCCTTCCCAAATTGGAGAACGCGATGAAGACGAACCAAACGCTGCGCTACGCAACCGCACTTTCACTGGCGCTGGCCATGTCGACGGCCTACGCGGCCGGCGACACGAATTCGGAGCCGATGACCGGCAAGCAGAAGGCGACGGCGATCGGTGCCACCACCGGTGCGGTGGCCGGCGCGGTGGTCGGCGGTCCGGTGGGCGCGGTGATCGGCGCCGGGATCGGCGGCGTCGTCGGCCACGAAGGCACGGACGCGAACGGCAAGGTGACGGATTCGAGCGGCAAGCCGTCGATGGCGCGCGCGTCCGACGGCACCGTGCGCAGCGCGCAGGCGGCCCTCAACGACCAGGGCTACAGCGTCGGCGCGGTCGACGGCCAGTGGGGCCCCAGCACGCAGAACGCCGTGCGCAAGTACCAGGCCGACAAGGGCCTCCCGCCCAGCGGCACGCTCGACAGCACGACGCTGAGTTCGCTGGGCATCAATCGGTAATTGCAGCGGCAACACCGCCGATCGGCAACTCGATCGGGGTGCCTGACCGGGCGGCGAGCGCAGTACGGCTCGCCGTCGTCATTTCTGGGTGTCCGTTGATATCGATTGCGGCGATCGCCCGTCCCGGTGGAGGTGCCGTTGGGGCGTCAGGATTAGCGGCGATCGCGCTTGTGGCGCGCCAGCGCCAGCAGCTCGCGATCGCGCCAGGCCATCCTGCGCGTGCGCGCGTCGTCGTCGAGCGGCGCGCCCATGCCCGCGACGACGCGCGCGACATTGCCCGCGTCCCATACGGTACCGTGGGGCGGCTCGTCCGCAAGCTTGCGGTAGATGCCGCTGTAACGCGCGCAGTAGTCGGCCACGCCGCCCGGCGCGTTGAGTTCGATCGTCGCGAGCGGGCCCATGAAGGACCAGCGCAGGCCGAGGCCATGTGCCACGGTCTTGTCGACGTCCTCGGGCGACACATAACCCTCGCCCACCAGCCGCATCGCCTCGTTGAGCAACGCCCCTTGCAGGCGATTGACGATGAAGCCGTCGATCTCGCGCTTCACGACGATCGGCACCTGGCCCACGTCGGTCATGACCGCCAGCGCGCGCTGGATGACCGAGTCGGCCGTCCATGGCGCGCCAGAGAGCTCGACGACCGGAATGAGATGCGGCGGGTTCACCGGATGGGCGACGAGGCAGCGTGCGCGACCCGGCAGGTCCTCGGTGAAGCGCGACGTGCGAATGCCCGACGTCGAACTCGCAAGGATCGTGTCGGGCCCCGCCGCGGCGTCCATCGCCCGAAAGATCGCCTGCTTGACCTCCACCTGTTCCGGGAGGTTCTCCTGCACCCACTCGACGCCCGCAACGGCGTCCTCCATCCGCGGCATCAGCGCGACCCGTGCCGCCGCGGCGGCCGCATCGGCCACCAGCCCGGCCGCCTGCTGTTCCGCGAGGCTCGCCGCGATCAGTCCGCGCGCCGCTGCCGCCTGCGCGGGTGCGTTGTCGAACACGCGTACGTGCCAGCCCGCGCGGGCGAACACCATCGCCCACGCGCGGCCTACGAGTCCGGCACCGATGATCGCTGCGCTGCGTCCCATGTGCGGTACTCCCTTGGGGTCGAGGTGTTGACATCGTACCGCTTGTGCGCAATCCGCCGAACCGCCTTGGGCCGCGCGTAGGCCGATGCATGACGGCATTTGTCGTTCCCGCGAAGGCGGGAGCCCAGCGGCGTTGGCATTTCCCTCGCAACCCGCGAACGGATGTTGCGCGAATCGATCTTGCGGATGCACGGCTTCCCGCTGTCCATCCGGACGAGAAAGAACGTCATGTACGAAGCTCACCCGTGCCGCGCCGGCGCCCAATTGCTCGCGTCGGAACTCAAGAATCAGAGCCTGTGCGAGCGTTGCGGGCAGGAAGCCAGGGGCTCCCCGACCTGCGTGACCGAGGCGCCTCCCGTCGATGTGGCCTCGTAAGCGCCGGATTCGCCGCCTGCTTCGCGTCCTCAGCGACGTTGCCTACTCAGAGGTCGCGGGTCACCTGCGCACTGTAGTGAGCTGTGGTGTCCGTCGGAATTCATCCACGCGGATCATTTGGCGCTGGTGCGTACCGTGCGAATCCAGCGACCGGATGGCGACGGATGTCCCTGCGGCGCAAGTGCAACTGGACCGGTTGCCGGCGCCTCACTAGAGGTGCCGCTTCGCGCTCCTCTTCTTCGCTATCGGCGGTCGCGCGACGGTATCCGGTAGAGCCACGTCCCCACTCCGATACCGACCGTGGCCAGCACGAGTTGCAGGAGCGGGAAGCCTGCTACCAGCATGATCGACACGCCGATGGTGATCGCCATCAACGAGATGGCGATCACCTTTGCCCGATAGGGGATGTTGCGATGGCGGCGCCACTCGCGGATGGTCGGTCCGAAGGTCCTGTTGCGCAGCAGCCACAGGTAGAAGCGCCCGGACGCGCGGGCGTAGCACGCAGCGGCCAGCAGCAGGAACAAGGTCGTCGGCAGCACCGGTAGGAAGACTCCCAGCACGCCGCGCACCACGCAGGCCGCCCGACGACGATAAGCAGCACGCGGACCGCGCGCGAGTCGTGCGGGCGCACGTCGGCGCCGTCGTCCTCACCATCGCTCACATCACGTCTGCCTCCGCGTCCATTGCGTTCCGCGCGTCGAGAGCATCCAATGCGTACGTCGAGTGCACGAAGTCCCCATCGGCGACGCGCGTTCGGCGAATGTCCAGAGCGATCGACGTCGCACGCAACACGGCGATGACCTCGTGTTGGAACCGGGTTTCGGCGCGCCGGCCCGCACTGCCGATCCCGGCGGCGTCCGGCGCGCTCGTTGCACCACGCACGTGTCGGCGACGATAGGGCGTCGCGAGGCGCGCCACGATGGTACGCCCGCACGGGAAGGAGCAACATCTGATTGGCGACCACGCCCGCCGTACGTCGGACGGCCTCGGACTGAGTTATCCATGGTTTGTGTGGATATCCAGGTGGATCGACTGGGGTTGGCCGCACCCGCAGGGCGTTTGCGCCCGATGCCCGAAACCTGAACCGGAACGAACGGGCCGTGGACAGTCGTTGGCGCGGCAGTGTCACGCGGGCGTAACGAGAATGCAATATGAATGGTTCGGTTGGCATCTCGTCGCGTCCGAACGTTCGTCCCAGGAGGCCGGTCGCAGGATCGCGAACCGCGATATGAAGTGAATGCAAAGCTACCCATGAGCACCCGGCGCCGCACCGAACGCGAAGTCGCGCGAACCCTGCGCTTGGATCGTGCCGCTCGAAGTGTCGAAGAACTGCGCCGAGCAGCATTGATTGCGGAACGGGAATACGCGGTCGAGCTCGACGCCGTGGCACCCGCGTTGCGTGAGAGTGCGTACAACCTCGTCCACTATCTCGCGGTTCGCCGGCACGATGTACGCGAACTGCAGCAGGAGCTGACGCGGCTGGGCCTGAGCTCGCTCGGTCGCATGGAGGCGCATGTGATGGCGTCGTTGCAGGCCGTCCTCGAGGTCCTCTTCTCGCTCCGCAATCAGCCGGTTCCGAAGGAGATCGCCGAGGCGCCACCGGTCACGTTCAATACCGGCCAGGCACTGCTTGCTGCGCATTCGGCGGCCATCCTGGGTCCTGCGGCTCGTGGCCGGCAGACGCGGATCATGGTGACCATGCCCGGGGAGGCGGCCGACGAGCCGGCGCTGATCCGGGACCTGGTCGAGGCGGGCATGGAAGTGATGCGCATCAACTGTGCCCACGACACGCCCAAGGTTTGGGAGAGCATGGTCAAGCAACTGCGCCGTGCGGAACGCGAAACGGGCAAGCGATGTGCGCTGTCCTTCGATCTTGCCGGACCCAAGCTGCGCACCGGCGACATCGAACCTGGGCCGGCGGTGGCGAAATGGCGACCCGTGCGCGACACGATGGGCCGGGTGACGGAGTCGGCACGCGTTCGTTTCGTGGCCCGAGTGCACGAGAGCGACGTCGAGGGCGCGACGATTCCAGTCGATGGCGATATTCTCAGCCTGGCGAAGCCCGGTGACACGATCGAGCTTGCCGACACCCGCCACCGCAAACGATTGTTGCGGGTGGTCGAAGTCCGCACCGGCGAGTGCCTCTGCGAGACCGACACCACCGCGTATGTCGTACCCGGGACGCGGCTGACGCTGCGGCACAAGGGGCGGATCGTCAACAAGGGCGTGGTCGGGACACTGCCGAGCGTCGGTCAGTGGATTGCGCTGAGGCCGGGTGACACCCTGGATCTGGTGCTTGGCGAGACCCCCGGCCGCGACGCCGTGCACGATGACGAAGGCCGGGTGCTGGAACCTGCCTTCGTGTCCTGTGCGCTTGCGGAAGTGTTTACCGGGGTCCGGGTTGGCGAGCCGATCTACTTCGACGATGGAAAGATCCGGGGAGTCGTACGGGGTGTCGCCGCGGACCGCCTGCGGGTCGAGATCGTGGCCGCCGCAGGGGGCGCCGCGAAACTCAAGGCGGAGAAGGGCATCAACCTTCCCGAAACCGAACTCGACCTTCCGGCGCTGACGCGAAAGGACGTAGGCGACCTGGCCCTCGTGGCGAAGCACGCCGACATGGTGGCTCTTTCGTTCGTGCAGCGTCCGGAGGACATCGAAGACCTTCTCGCCGAGATCGAGCGCTTGAAGGCACCGCGTCTCGGGCTCGTATTGAAGATCGAAACGCAGGCGGCATTCGACCGCCTTCCGACGCTGCTGCTGGCGGCGATGCGCCATCCGCCGGTGGCCGTCATGGTGGCGCGGGGCGACTTGGGCGTCGAGGTCGGATTCGAGCGACTGTCCGAAGTCCAGGAAGAAATACTCTGGCTTTGCGAAGCAGCGCATGTGCCCGTGATCTGGGCGACGCAGGTGCTGGAATCGCTGGCGAAGGGTGGCATGCCATCTCGTGCCGAGGTCACCGATGCCGCGATGGGCAGCCGGGCCGAATGCGTGATGCTGAACAAGGGGCCGTACATTCGCGAAACGCTGCGGTTTCTCGTGGACGTGCTCGGGCGCATGGAGGCACACCAGTACAAGAAGACTTCCCGGCTGCGCAAGCTGCGCGTGTCCGACACGAGCGGACAGCACGCACGACCCAGATCCACGTCGAACGCTGCCGGCGAGTAGTCAATTTGCCGAACCTACGTACTGCGGTCGTAGGCTGGCGGTCAATCGTCGGCACGATCCATGGCGGCCCAGCGGTGCCCCGGCTTGCCTCGCCCAAGTCAACCGGAAACTCAGCGGGATAGCGGCGCTGTCTGGCGGCCGATACGGCCAATCCAGGGCGGCTCGGCGCGGTCAGGCGGCCAGCGACGGCTTGGGAGGCGGTGGCACAGGTCGCGCGGCGAGCACACGCTCTGGCACGGGACGTGTGCGCAATGACGACGGCTCGCCGAGATCAAGGGACGCAACGGCGGCCACCATGTCGTCCGCCCGTTGCGACAGCGACACTGTGGCAGCCGTCGCCTCCTCGACCAGCGCGGCGTTCTGCTGCATAACGCGGTCCATGTGCGCGATGGCGGTTTGCACCTGATCTAGACCGAGACTCAGCTCCTTCGAGGCCGAAGCAAATGCGGTCATGATGTCGGTGACCTTCTGGACCGAGGTCACCACCTCATCGATCGTGACGCCGGCTGTCGCCACCAGCTTTGAGCCAGCCTCGACGGTCAACATCGAATCAATGATGAGGCCCTTGATTTCCCTTGCCGCTGCGGTGCTGCACTGCGCAAGGTTGCGCACTTCGGTGGCGACCACCGCAAAGCCACGCCCCTGCTCGCCTGCCCGCGCCGCCTCGACGCAGGCATTCAGCGCAAGAGTGTTGGTCTGGAACGCGATGCCGTCGATCACGCCGATGAAGAGGGCGATCTTCTTGGACGAGGACCGCAAGAAAAAAGCCGCCGGAGCACCGGCGGCTTTTGGATTGGTGGTGGAGACGAGGAGGATCGAACTCCCGACCTTCGCATTGCGAACGCGACGCTCTCCCAGCTGAGCTACGTCCCCACGTTGGGCCGCGATTATAGCGCGAACGAAGGCAGGCCGTAAACGCTGCTCGCCGAGTGCCCGGCACTGTGCGCTGCCAGTGGTGGCGCACCCCGGACGGGCGGCGCCGACCAGCCCGGGGGCGGGCGCACCAACCGGACGTATCATCCCGTCGGTGCGCCGTTCGGGGGCTGCCAGGCGCTACTTCCATGTTTCCCGTGTCTGCTTCCGATCACTCAAGGTGCCGGCAGCGTCTTGCCCATGTTCCCCTGGACCATCGTTACGTCGCTGGTACCGATTTTCCCGTTCAGGTCGACATCGAGCAGGTAGTTGGCGCTGGTCAGCTTTGCGCCAATTTGTGCGCTTACGAGTGCCGTATCGGCCGCAGTCACGGAACCATTCTGCGAGACGTCGCCGCGGAGGTACCCGATTCGCACGGAACTGCTTCCGGGCGAACCGTTCGGCGCCACCTTCAGGTTGCTGATGGTGACCGTCACGTACTGCGCATCGGCAACTTGACTCAGTCCCACGATAACCTGCTTGCCGGAGAACGAGATGCCGGTAACTTGACCCGTACCCTTGGTCACCGCAGCCGACCCGCTGACTACCGTTTGATCGAACGTCAGGATGAGTTCATGCGCGTTGCCATTGCGTGGTTCGATCGTCGGGGTTGCAGTGGAGATCGAAACCGGAAGCTCGAACCTGACCCGGGATCCCGACGCGATCGGTCGGGTCGTTGCCGAAACCAGCACCGGCGCGCCCGGACCTTCGGGTACGATCGGAATGCCGGCGATCTTGGTCAAGTAAAGACCTGCCCAGCCGACGGGCGCGACTGGATCCGCGTAGAGCATGCTGACCGAAACTGCCAGATTGCCGTTCCGGTACGCGTCGCGCTCGAGGCCCACCGCCGTGACGATCGAGTTGGCCGGGGCCTGCGCGTCGATCGATGTTCCCTGTTGGTTGAGCGTTTCCACCACCGTCACGAGTTGCGCCGCGGGACTCGTGCCTCTGCGCAAGTAGATCCCGTCGACTCCCGACTTGCTCGCCTTGAACGCGGTCTGCGGGACATAGCTGACGTTTCCGTCCAGCGCTGAAAAGGCCGAGGAGCGCCAGCGCGGCGGTTCGAGACTCGGCTCGTCACCACCGCCTGTTCCCGGCGGGCGTCCGGAAAACACCCAGTACAGGAAGTCGGTGTAACCGTTCGCCAACGTTTTCGCGATTGGGTAGATTGTCCCGGTCTGCGCGTCGGCGACGAAAATCCCCTGGTGCACGGGGATCGCGGCCGTATAGCCGGCCGGATAATTCTCGTTGCAGTACGCGAGCACGTCCTCTTGGCCGTCCGGCGGGCAATGCAGGACGCGGTTGAACGTCTCCACTCCCCACGCGCCCCAGAACGACACGTAGCGCGCGTCGGCGCTGATCGACAGTGCTTCGCCGAACACCGTGAAGCCGGTACCGGCAGGCTCGCCGGGAACCTGGTCTCCGATACCCGCCAAAGTCTGGAGGGGCGGCGACGGCTGCAACGGAGCGCGGTAGATGCCACCGCGCGTCGGCGCGTCTTCCACGTCGAGTCCCGTGAACACCATGTAGCCCTTCGCAGCGCTCGGAGGTGCGGTCGACCCGAACTTCACGACCGGCGCGCCCGGTGGATTCGGGATCACCGTTGCAGTGCTTGCGATGAGCTGGATCGGAGCCTTGCCGGCACTGGCGGCGACGTCACGGTAGTACACGCCGGTCTTTCCCAGGCCGTCCGTCGGATCCGTGTAGTTGCCCTTGAATACGATGGTCGTGCCATTGGTGACGGCAGGTGATCCCGGGAACTGGTCGAATCGCGTCGCTGCGGGCGCTCCCGGCACGGCGTAGTACGGAAAGACCATCGTACCAGCCGGATAGGTCGTGACCGCGCCCAGCAGTGTCGCACCGGAGACAGCCGCCCCGCCGGGGTTGGCGTAGATGCCGGACGTACCGACCTTGGTCGTCAGCGGCAAGCCCGTTGCCGGGTCAATCCCGACCTGATACTCGTATACGGGTTGGGACTGTCCCCGCGTTGCCAGCATCGACGAACCGATGTCGATACGTGGCGTGGAGGGAAACTCCTCGAAGCTCGCGAGTACGCCGTTGTATAGCGTGTTGTTCGGTTGCGGCACAGCATCGCCGCGCGCGACGAACTTGACGATCAGTGAAGCCCCGAGTCCGCCTGTTTGGGGGGCCAGGACCTTGATATAGACGCCGTGCACGGGCGGGCCGCCCGTGTCCCCTTTGCTTCTCGCGCGGAACACGACAATGCCGCTGGAATTTACGGCGGGCTGGTTGAAGCTATTGAAGGTGACGGTGGTGCCGGGTATCAACGTGGCATTGTTCGCGATGGTCTGCCAGGTCAATGACTGGGCCGGGCAGATCCCTGCCGAGATTGCCAGAGTGAAGGCAATTCCGGTCCCGCAGACCACTCGTAGCGGATTGGTTCTGGTTGGATGCTTCATGGCGCTTCCTCGTGTGCTGCGGTCGCCAAGGACACATGCGCGACTGCGCAGCTGGCTTGAAAGGCGAGCAAACTCATACCCTCCTGCTTAGGGGGGGCTTGTTGGGTTACGCTGTGGTGGCCTGCTGCTCGGTACAACTGCCCCAGGTCATGGGCAGGCAAATCCCTCAGGGCTCGATGGCGGCGAAGCTGCCTTCGAGAACACATCCTTGCGCATTGGCGCCGAAGGTCCGGGCCAGGATTCCGAAGCGCTGCACGTTCATCTCGTCGAAAGTCAGTGCGCCGGCATTGCCGTCCGTGCAGGAAAAGGTGCTCGTGAATCGCCCGAGCCGGCCATCCTGGCCGTAGGTGCCCACGTAAGTGCATGCCGTGGCCGGCGTCGTCAGCGCGATCGACATCGCGGTACCCGAGTGAGCGATGCGCCAGCTTCCCGAGTACGTCGTCGTGATATTGGCGGCCGGATCGGTACATCTGCTCGCCGTCACGCGAAGGATGCCTTCGAACGTGCCGTTGTAGTCGTCGAATCGGAACGTTGCCCGCTCGATGGTCTTGGTCACCGTCAGGGGGCCCACGGTATAGGTCAGCGTACCGCGGCTCATCGTCGGGGCGACGATCGTGATCGTGCCCACCTTCTCGTAGCGCACCTGCGCTGGATCGAATGTCGCGCCCCCGAACCACGGTCCGGTGGTCCGGTACAGATCGCCGCCGTAGTTGAGTGCGTGCGACTGCGGCGTCAGGCCCAGAAAGGCGAGCGTGGCGGAGTACCACGTCGGCGCGTCGCCGCCGTCGTAGACGAACAGCGTGGACTGCACGACATCTCGCTGCTGGACGAGCGAAATGCCCCACCCGGATTCGGCGGGGTTCCACCACAGGTCGCTCATGTCGTACCCCGACGCGGCGCGAGGCGCACTGAAGGGCAGGACGAGCAGGGCGGTGCAGACCGCGATGACCACCGCGGCGAATATGCGAGCATGCGGTCGCTGGATTGACCTGTCCCCCTTCGGGATGAATCCCGGCGAAACGGGGGTCGACAGCGTGTCGCATGGTCGTTCCCCTCGTGGGGACCGGCGATGTGCATTCAGGAGGGAACCGACTCGGCTGAGATTGCTGCGTAAGCCGGATTCGCAGCAACGGATTCAAAATTACAGTGATTGATCAGACCTTGCGTTGACGGTTATCAATAACGTGGCAACCGTCTCATTCTTGGGCGCAAAGATTGCAGTTGTATGCTGCAGGTCTCCTGGGCGAACCGCGTCGTGCACTCGGGCAAAAATGCACTCGGGCGAAAATTGAATCTCGCGGCGGAACTGCAGAAATACGCAGTCGGGGCGAGCGCGCTACGCCGTGCGCGCCTGGCTATTCGCGTTCCTGCCCTCCTTGGCATTGTTCGGAGTCCGTCTTGCCGTGGGTGACGCAACGTTCGGCGTCGCTATCGCGCCCGATGCCGCCGCATTCGCCGCCTGGAGCATCCTGGCCGCGCCGTTCATCGAGACCGCCCTGATGGTGCCGCTGGCGATCGCGCTGCGCGCCTTGCCCTTGAACAGCGACATTCCGCGCATCCTGGCATCTGGCCACGCTCGCGGCGCTGGCGCATGGCTTCGGCGGCTCCGCCTGGCAGGTTGCGGCCGCGTTCTGGCCGTTCGTCGTCTACTCCGCCGCGATGTTCGCCTGGCGCCGCAAGTCGTGGAACGACGCCTACCTCGTCACGGCGCTGATCCACATGCTCTACAACGGGGCATTCTTCGCGGTGGGTCTGGCCGGACACGTGATCGCCGCTTCGCGCTGAATTCCCTGTCGAAGGTAATGGCATCTGCATCGGGAATTCCGCCGTAATATGCGACAGCCGATCCCGCGACCGATGCCCACCACTGCCCGCGGGGTTGCATTCGCCGCCGCCCGGCTCCACCTGACCAGCCTGCCTTCCGGAAGTCGCGCCATGGAACAACTGCTGTCGCTGATCCAGCACTACGGACTCGCGTTCGTGTTCGTCAACGTGCTGCTGCTGCAGGCCGGGCTGCCGGTGCCCGCGTACCCGACGCTGATCATCACCGGCGCGCTCGCGAGCCGCGGCGGCGCGTCGCTGCCGGCGCTGGTGGGCGTGGCGATCGTCGCGGCGCTGATCGCGGACATCGCCTGGTACGTGGCGGGCCGCAGCGTACGGCAGCGGCGTGCTGCAGACGATCTGCCGCATCTCGCTGTCGCCGGATTCGTGCGTGCGCCAGACGGAGTCGATCTTCGCGCGCTGGGGCGCGCGCGTCGCTCACGGTCGCCAAGTTCATTCCCGGGTTCGCGTCGGTCGCCACGTCGATGGCCGGCGTGGTGAAGCGTGCCGCGTGTGGAAGTTCGTCGCTGTTCGACGCGATCGGCGCGGCCTGTGGTCGGGCGTCGCGATCGGGCTGGGCTACATCTTCCGCGACGCGATCGACGAGATCCTCGGCGTGTTCGAGACGCTGGGCCGCATCGGGCTCTGGCTCATCGTCGGCGCGTTCGTCGCTCTACGTCCTGGTCAAGTGGTGGCAGCGCGAGCTCTTCATCTGGCAGCTGCGGATGGACCGCGTGACGGTCGACGAGCTGCACGAGCTGATGGGCGCCGAGCGCGTCGGCAAGGTGATCGACGTGCGCTCGCCGATGTCGCAGGCGCTGACCGGCCGCATCCCCGGCGCGATCACCGTCGACCCGAAGAACCTGCACGTCGAGCTGCTCGCGGTCGAGCCGGAGAGCGAGGTGATCGTCTACTGCGCGTGCCCGAACGAGTACACGGCGGTCAAGGTCGCGAAGGCGCTGATGCAGCACGGTTTCAAGCGCGTGCGGCCGCTGCACGGCGGCATCGACGCGTGGATCGCGGCCGGGCATCCGGTGGAGTCGCGTCGAATCTGCCCGGTGCTAAAGTCAGTGTCCGTCTGCAGCGTCCGGACAGACTGCCACCATGAGCAAAGACGCGATCCAGACGAAGCGACGCGCCGGCGGCGCATCGGCCCGTACTCGCAGGCGATCCGCGCGGGCAACACCGTCTACCTGTCCGGGCAGATCGGCCTCGATCCGGCGACGGGGGCGATCGTCGAAGGCATCGAGGCGCAGGCGCACCAGGTGTTCGCGAACCTGCGCGCGGTCGCGCAGGCCGCGGGCGGCGACCTCGACGACATCGTCAAGCTGTCGATCCTGATGGTCGACCTCGCCGACTTCGCGAAGGTCAACGAGATCATGGCGACGTACTTCACCGCAGCCGTATCCCGGCGCGCGCGACGTACCAGGTCGCGGCGCTGCCGCGCGGCGCGACTGATCGAGATCGAAGGCGATCCTCGTGCTGCAGGGCGCGCGGCGAGCCGCCGCGCGCAGACCGGCGCGCGCGAGACGTTCGACCAGACGAAGGGGCAGTAGGCCGCGGAACGCGCGGCGCGACAGGTGCCATGGCCCGCGCCGCGAAATCGCCGAAGAAGGACGCCGGCCAAGCCCGCGGGGCGGGGCCTCGCCGACCAGCTCGCGCGCCTCGGCGTCGCGCGCGACGCGGACCTCGTGCTGCACCTGCCGCTGCGCTACGAGGACCACACGCGGCTCGTGCCGCTCGCCGCGCTCGCGCCCGGGCCTGTCGCGTGCAGACCGAAGGCGTGGTCGTCAACACCGACATCCAGTACCGGCCGCGGCGGCAGCTGGTCTGCCTGATCGCCGATCCGGACGCGCCGCGACGCGCAGCTCGTGCTGCGCTTCTTCACGTTCTATCCGAGCCAGCAGAAGGTGCTGCAGCCGGGCGCGCGCGTGCGCGTGTTCGGCGACGTGCGCGACGGGCTACTTCGGCCTCGAGATCGTGCATCCGCAGTTCAAGGTGGTCGGCCGACGACGCGCCGCTGCCCGACCGGCTGACGCCCGTCTATCCGACGACGGCGGGGCTCGGCGCAGGAGACGCTGCGCAAGCTCGTCGCGCGCGCGCTCGCGGCCGATCCGGCGCTGACCGGCGAGACGCTGCCCGAGTGGATGATCGCGCGCCGGCGGCCTGTGGAAGTTCGGCGACGCGGTGCGCTTCCTGCACGCGCCGCCGCCGCGGATCTGCCGAGCTGACGCAGCGCGCGCTCGACGCGCGCACGCATCCGGCGTGGACGCGGCTCAAGTTCGACGAGCTGCTCGCGCAGCAGCTGTCGCTGAAGGCGCACCGCGAGGCGCGCGCGCAGCGCCGCGCGCCGGTGCTGACCGGCACCGGCGCGCTGACGCGCGCGCTGCTCGCGCGCGTGCCGTTCAAGCTGACGCGCGCGCAGGAGCGCGTGTGGCGCGAGATCGCGCACGACCTGAAGCGCGCGTCGCCGATGCAGCGGCTGCTGCAGGGCGACGTCGGCTCCGGCAAGACGATCGTCGCGGCGCTGGCGGCGCTGCAGGCGATCGAGAGCGGCAAGCAGGTCGCGTTCATGGCGCCCACCGAGATCCTGGCCGAGCAGCACTACCGCAAGCTCGCGGCGTGGCTCGACGGGCTGGGCGTCGCCGGTCGCGTGGCTGTCCGGGTCGCTGCCGGCGAAGGCAGCGCGCGCAGGCGCTCGCCGACGCTCGCGAGCGGCGAGACGCCGTTCGCGATCGGCACGCACGCGCTGTTCCAGGAGGGCGTGGAGCTGCCGAAGCTGGGGCTCGCGATCGTCGACGAGCAGCATCGCTTCGGCGTCGCGCAGCGGCTGGCGCTGCGCGGCAAGGGCCTCGCGCGAAGCGCACCAGCTGATGATGAGCGCGACGCCGATCCCGCGCACGCTCGCGATGACGTTCTACGCCGACCTCGACGTGTCGGTGCTCGACGAGCTGCCGCCCGGGCGCACGCCGGTGGCCACGCGCCTCGTCAGCCAGAAGCGGCGCGCGCGAGATCGTCGCGTGGGTCGGCAAGCGCGTGCGCCGAAGGCCGGCAGGTGTACTGGGTGTGCCCGCTGATCGAGGAGTCGGAGAAGCTCGAGCTGCAGACGGCGGTCGCGCTGCACGCCGAGCTGACGGCCGCGCTGCCGGCGCCGTCCGGGTCGGCCTGCTGCACGGCCGGATGAAGCCCGACGAGAAGGCGGCGACGATGGCACGCGTTCGTCGCGGGCGACGATCGACGTGCTGGTCGCGACGACGGTGATCGAGGTCGGCGTCGACGTGCCCAACGCGTCGGTGATGGTGATCGAGCACGCCGAGCGCTTCGGCCTGTCGCAGCTGCACCAGCTGCGCGGCCGCGTCGGGCGCGGCGCGGCCGAGTCGACGTGCGTGCTGCTGTTCGAGGAGCCGGTGGGCGAGGTCGCCAAGCTGCGGCTCAAGGTGATCTTCGAGAACACCGACGGCTTCGAGATCGCGCGCCAGGACCTGCTGATCCGCGGCCCCGGCGAGTTCCTGGGCGCGCGGCAGTCCGGCGTGCCGCTGCTGCGCTTCGCCGACCTCGAGCGCGACGTCGCGCTGATCGAGCAGGCGCGCGACGCGGCGGACGAGCTGCTCGAGAAGGACCCGGCCGCGGCGCAGGCGCACCTCGAGCGCTGGCTGGGCGGGCGGGAGGAGTTCATCAAGGCGTGAAGTCCGTGACCGTCCCCACGCCGCACCAGCGCCACGTTTTGGGCATCATGTTGCTGGCCCTGGCGGCCGCGGCGGGCTATGTCGACGCGGTCGGCTACCTCGCGTTCGAGCACATCTTCGTCGCGAACATGACCGGCAACAGCGTGCTGCTCGGCATCGCGGCGGTCGAGGGACACACCGACGCGACGCTGCGGTCGGTGCTTGCACTCGCGGGCTTCATCGTGGGGGCCGCGATGGGCACGACGATGACCGACGCGCACGAAGCGGTCGGCCCGTGGCCCGCGCGGGTGACGTCGGTGCTCGCGGTGGAAAGCGCCGCGCTCGTGGCGGTCGCGGGTGCCTGGGCGCTGGCGCCGGGCGGCGGCGAAGCGACGCTGCGCTGGTTCATCCTCGGCACGTCGATCGCGATGGGGCTGCAGAGCGCGGCGGCGCGCAAGCTCGCCGTGCCCGGCGTTTCGACGGTGGTGCTGACCAGCACGCTGACCACGCTCGTCGCGCGCGCCGTCGCGCACGTGCGGCACCGGAAGTGGAAGGACCCGTCGCCGCGCGACGTGACGCGCGGCCCGGGCATCCTGTTCGGCGTCTGGGCGGCCTACGTCGTGGGGGCGGGGCTGGGCGCGTGGCTCACGCATGCCGGCTTGCGGTGGGTGATCGTGCCGCCTGCGGTTCTCGTGTCGCTGGTGGCGGTGGGCGCGTTGCGCACGTTTCATCGGCGGGGCGGTTTGGGGCCATCGCCGAATTGACCGGCCAATTGGGGTCAGAGCCGAAATAGCGATCCAACGGCGCGCCCAATGTCCGGGGGCAATTCGGGGTCAGAGCCGAAATAGCGGTCCAACGGCGCTGCCCGATGTCCGGGAACCAGATCCGCTATTTCGGCTCTGACCCCAATTGGCTGACGATGGGTGTGTCCCCATTTCGCCAACGGCCATTTTGCTGATTTGAATCAACTTCTTGCCAAGGGCCACCCCCGGCTATTGGGTAGAATCGGCCGCAACGGCTAGAATTCGCATCCCATGTCCCTCTACACGCTCGGCCTGAACCACACGACCGCACCCCTCGAGGTGAGGGAGCGGGTCGCGTTCTCGCCGGATGCGCTGTCCGACGCGCTGCGCGACCTGGTCGGCGCGCGCCGGGTCAAGGAAGCGGCGATCCTGTCGACGTGCAACCGCACCGAGGTCTACTTCCAGGGCGGGGATCCGGAGCCGGTCGCGCACTGGCTGGCGGGGTTCCACAACCTGGCGCCGCAGGCGATCTCGCCGTACGTCTACACGCTGCAACAAGGACAAGGTCGTCACGCACGCGTTCCGCGTGGCGAGCGGCCTCGACTCGATGGTGCTGGGCGAGCCGCAGATCCTGGGCCAGATGAAGCAGGCGGTGCGCACGGCCGAAGCCGCCGGGTCGCTCGGCCTCGTGCTGGGGCGCCTCTTCCAGCGCACGTTCGCCGTCGCCAAGGACGTGCGCACGCAGACCGACATCGGCAGCGCGTCCATCTCGATGGCCGCCGCCTCCGTCAAGCTCGCCGAGCGGATCTTCCCGTCGATCGCGGAACAGCGGCTGCTGCTGATCGGCGCCGGCGAGATGATCGAGCTCGCGGCCACGCACTTCTGCGCGAAGTCGCCGAAGTCGGTGACCGTCGCCAACCGGACGCTCGAACGCGGCCGCCAGCTGGCCGACCGCTTCGGCGCCGACGCGATCACGCTGAACGAGCTGCCCGACCGCCTGCGCGAATTCGACATCATCGTCACCTGCACGGCGAGCACGCTGCCGATCCTGGGCAAGGGCATCCTCGAGCGCGTGATCAGGCAGCGCAAGCACGCGCCGATCTTCATCGTCGACCTGGCCGTGCCGCGCGACGTCGAACCGGAAGCCGGCGAACTCGACGACGTGTTCCTGTACACCGTCGACGACCTCGCGGCGATCGTGAAGGACAACCTGCAGATCCGCCGCGAGGCGGTGGTGCAGGCCGAGCAGATGATCGCCGACCAGACGGGTCACTTCCTGCGCTGGCTCGAAGGCCGCAACGTCGTGCCGACGATCGCCGCGCTGCACGAGCACCACGACCACCTGCGCTCCACCGAGCTCGACCGCGCGCGCAAGATGCTCGCGGGCGGCACGGCGCCGGACAAGGTGCTCGAAGCGCTCGCGCGCGCGATCACGAACAAGCTGCTGCACGGACCGCTCGCCGGCGCTCAACTCCGCCGGCGAGGCCGAGCGCGCGGAGATGATCGCCGTGCTCCAGCGTGTCTACCATCTCGACGCCGCCCACGGCGACCTCCCGGGCAACGAGCATTAGCTGCCCCGTCCCCGCGCCGTAGCCGGGCCGCGACGGCCCGGTTCGCATCGCGCGGGGAACGCCTCGCCACCGCAACCTCCGGCCGTCGCCGGCGTGCGGTAAGGTGTCCCCCGACGCGAATTCCCGGCAAGGCCTGCATGCCTTGTCCGCCGTCCGGAACCTCGCGCACCGCCGCTGACCGCCCATGAAACCATCGCTACGCTCGAAACTCGACCAGCTCGCCGCGCGCCTGGACGAACTCGACGGCCTGCTGGGCTCGCCCGACATCACGAACAAGCTCGACCGTTATCGCGCGCTGACCAAGGAGCACGCGGACATCTCGCCGGTGGTCGCGGGCATGCGCGAACTGGCGCTCGCGGAAGCCGATCTCGCGACGGCCGCCGAGATGGCGAACGACCCGGAGATGCGCGACTTCGCCGACGAGGAGCGCGCCGGCGCGCAGGCGCGCATCGCGAAGATCGAAGGCGAGCTGCAGGCGGCGCTGCTGCCGAAGGACCCGAACGACGACCGCAACGTGTTCGTCGAGATCCGCGCGGGCACCGGCGGCGACGAGTCGGCGCTCTTCGCCGGCAGCCTGCTGCGCATGTACATCCGCTACGCCGAGCGGCACCGCTGGCAGACCGAGCTCGTGTCGGCGTCGTCGAGCGAGCTCGGCGGCTACAAGGAGGCGATCGTGCGCATCGTCGGGCAGGGCGCGTACTCGAAGCTCAAGTTCGAGTCGGGCGGCCATCGCGTGCAGCGCGTGCCGGAGACCGAGGCGCAGGGGCGCATCCACACGTCCGCGTGCACGGTGGCGGTGATCCCGGAGGCCGACCCGATCGCCGACATCACGATCAATCCGGCCGACCTGCGCATCGACACGTTCCGCGCGTCGGGCGCGGGCGGCCAGCACATCAACAAGACCGACTCCGCCGTGCGGATCACGCACCTGCCGACGGGCCTCGTCGTCGAGTGCCAGGACGACCGCTCGCAGCATCGCAACCGCGCGCAGGCGATGTCGGTGCTCGCGTCGCGCCTCGCTCGACAAGGAGCGCAGCGAGCGGCACAGCAAGGAAGCGGCGCACCGGAAGTCGCTGATCGGCTCGGGAGACCGCAGCGAGCGGATTCGCACGTACAATTTTCCGCAGGGCCGGGTGACCGATCACCGGATCAACCTGACGCTCTACAAGATCGACGCGATCATGGACGGCGAGCTGGAGGAAGTCGTGGACGCGCTGGCGCAGGAATACCAGGCCGAGCAGCTGGCGGCGCTGGCGGGGGAGTCGTGATTGCTTTGAGCGAGCGGCCCCTCACCCCAACCCTCTCCCCGCAAGCGGGGAGAGGGAGGCGAATGGTTGCGCTGACATATCGGCCGCGGCCCCTCACCTCTGCAGGGAGAGTGACCACGGCAACGGCGCGTGGAAGAACTCCCCTCTCCCCGCTTGCGGGGAGAGGGTTGGGGTGAGGGGAACGCACGCATGGGCGAAGCGCCATGAGTCCCCGCAAGCGCGTCGTCCCCACGCCGCTGGCTCGAGACGCTGCGCCTCGAGATGCGCGATTTCGTCGCGGAGGACAGCGACGACCTCTTCCGCCTCAACAGCGATCCGCGCGTGATGCGCTTCATCGGCGACGGCAAGCCCGCGGACGCGAAGCGCCACGCCGACATCATGAAGCGCGTGCTGCGCTATCCGCGGCTCTACCCGGATCTCGGCTTCTGGTACACGACGCGGCGCGACACCGGCGAGTTCGTCGGCTGGTTCACGCTCAAGTACTGCAGCACGAGCGCCGATGTCGAGACGGGCTACATGCTGCTGCCGGACGCATGGGGCCAGGGCTACGCGACCGAAGGCGCGAGCGCGATGATCCGCTACGGCTTCGACGACCTCGCGCTCGACCGGATCATCGGCGTCACGCATCCGGAGAATCTACGCGTCGCAACGCGTGCTGCAGAAGGCCGGGCTCGCGGACGCCGGGTGGGGACACTACTACGACGCGGACCTGCGCCTCTTCGCCGCGCGGCGCGACGGCATCGCCTGACATGACGGCCGCGCTCGCCACGGCGCGCCTCGAACTGCGCCCGTTCGCGGCCGGCGACGGCGACGACCTGTATGCGATGGACGGCGACGACCGCGTGATGCGCTACCTCGCCCACGGACTCGTCGGCCGGACGCGCGCGGAATCCGACCAGGCGCTGGCGCGCATCATCGACTACACGCGCGCGCATCCGGGCTACGGCCTCTGGCACGCGCGCCGGCGCGACGACGGCGCGTTCGTCGGCGGCTGCGGCCTGTATCCGCTCGGCGAAACCGGCGACATCGAGATCGCGTATCGCCTTCCGTTCGCCTGCTGGGGGCACGGCTACGCGACCGAGATGGCGCGTGCCGTCGTCGCGTTCGGATTGCACGAACTGGGACTGCCCAAGGTCGTCGGTGTCACGTGGCCGGAGAACGTCGAGTCGCAGCGCGTGCTGCGCAAGATCGGCATGCGCGAACAGGGCACCGCCACGCACTACGGTCGCACGATGCGCGTGTTCGTTGCGCAACGGCGGCAGCAGGCATGACGCCGACGGTGCGCGCAGGCGCTGACGCAATCGGGCCTCGTCCCGGTCGACGCGCAGGTGCTGCTCGCGCACGTGCTCGGCGTCGCGCGTTCGTGGCTCGTCGCGCACGGCGACGATACCGCTCGCGAAGCGCGCAGGCCGACGCGTTCTTCGCACTCGCGAAGCGCCGCCGCGACGGCGAGCCCGTCGCGTACCTGACGGGCCGACGCGAGTTCTGGGGCCTCGTCGCTGCAGGTGACGCCCGCGGTGCTGATCCCGCGGCCGGAAACGGAGACGCTGGTGGAACTGGCGCTGGAGTGGATTGCCCGCCGGCCGACCGATGCGTGTCCTCGACCTGGGCACCGGCTCCGGCGCGATCGCGCTCGCGATCGCCAGCGAACGGCCGCGCGCGCCGCGTGCTCGCCACCGACGCGTCCGCGCCGGCGCTCGCGGTCGCGCGCGCGAACGGCGAACGGCTCGCGCTGGCGAACGTCGAGTTCGCCATCGCCGACTGGTACGACGGTATCGCAGCGGAGCCGTTCGACTTCATCGCCAGCAATCCGCCCTACGTGGCGCTGGGCGACCCGCACCTCGCGGAAGGCGACCTGCGCTTCGAACCCGCGGCCGCGCTCGCATCCGGCGCCGACGGCCTGTCGGCGCTGCGCCGCATCGTGACCGACGCGCGCGCGCATCTCGCGCCCGACGGCGCGCTCGCGGTCGAGCACGGGTACAACCAGTCGGACGCCGTGCAGCAGCTGTTCCGGGACGCGGGCTTTGCGCAGATCGCGGTGCGCCGCGATCTGGCCGGCATCGCGCGCGTCTGCGCGGGGCGCGGACTGCGGGCAGATCCCTGAAGCCGGTCCCGCTGGCGGCAGACGAGTTTGGCGACGGTCCCTTGGAGGACTGCGCGCAGCGCTTACGCCGGCGACGGCACCGCAACTCCCAGCTTCTCCGCCCATGGCAGGAGCGACGGCAGGATGCCTTCGAACAGCGCGACGCCGTTCGCCTGCTGGTCGCGATAGCGGCGCATGCCGTTCTCGCCGGGCAACCGCACGCGCGGACCGCCCGGACGGGGCGTGGCGGCATGGCACGCGTCGACCAGCCAATCGGCCTGGCGCGTGTAGTCCGCGATGCCGCCGAACGCCGCGGGATCGAGCACCTGCACGAACACCGTCGCGCCCCAGCCCTCGCCGGGATCGGCGCGGCCGAATCCGGCGAGCGCCGCGGTGCACGTCTCGATGAGCAGCGCGAGCGCGTAGCCCTTGTGGCCGGCGTCGAGGCCGCCCAGCGGCAGCAGCGTGCCCTTCCGCTCGCCGAACAGCACCGCCGGGTCGTCGGTCGCGTTGCCGTCGGCGTCCTGCACCCACGGGTGCGGCAGCTTCTCGCCGGCCTTGAACAGGCGGCCGGTCAGGCCGTTGGTCGTGTAGCTCGCGGAAATGTCGAGCAGGATCGGATCGCCGGACGTGGGGATGCCGGCGGCCATCGGGTTCGGTGTGAATACCGGAGTCACGCCGCCGAACGGCGCGACGCTGCACGCGGACGGGTCGGAGCAGTACAGCAGCGCCATCAGCTTGCGGTCGGTCATGCGCTTCAGGTACGCGGCGAGGCACGCGATGTGATGCGCGCGCCGGATCACGATCGTGCCGGTGCCGTAGGTGGTGGCCATCGCGGCGGCCGCGTCGAACGCGCGCAGCGTGAGCCAGGGTCCGGGCAGGCGCTGGCCGTCCCACGTGGCCACCGCCGGTCGCGCGTTGACCACGACCGGCGCGCCGTCCTTGGCCATCGTGCCCTTCCCGAGCTCGCCGAGATACGGCGCCAGCAGCGCAAGCCCGTGCGTCGTGTGGCCGAGGAGGTCGCCGTCCACCAGCACGTCCGCGACATCGCGCGCGATGTCGTCGCGGACGCCGGCGCGGACGAGGAGCGCATGGGCGAAGCCGGCCAGGTCGCCGGCGCGATAGCGTGGGGTCGCGTTCATCATGATCTTGAAATAATTCGCCGGACGAGCGAAGGCGGGTTGACTGTGCGTGCGGGTTCGCACAGGATTCTAGCCCAGCGCGCCGATCACGGCGGGCCGCGAGACGCCGTCCGGTTCCGAAGGACACGAAGGCCGCCCCGCCCGTCCACCGGACACGGTTCCTGCGTGCGGCGTTCGGCGTGTGGCGGGCCGCGACTCGCACGACCCCACGCACAACGCCGACCGCGCCCCCACACCTTGCTTCCCTCCTCGCTGCAGATCAGCGTCGTCACGCACCGTCCCGACGTCAAGACCCTCGAGCGCTGCCTGCGCAAGCTGGCGCTCGCGATCGGCGCGGGCCGCGAGGCGGGGGCGATGCGCACCGTGCACCTGGCGCTGATCGACAACAGCGAGGACCGCGACGTCGCGGACCGCGTGATCGAGCTCGGCAAGGCGCGCTTCGCGGACTCGGGCGTGCACGTCACGTACCTGCACGGCCACGCGAACATCGGCTACGGCGCCGCGCACAACCTCGTGCTGCACGGCACCGGGTCCGACTACCACCTGGTGCTCAACCCGGACGTCGAACTCAAGCCCGACGCGCTCGCCAACGCCGTCCGCTGGCTCGACGCGCACGCGGACGTCGGCGCGCTGGCGCCGCTGTCGCGCACGGCCGACGGTGCACGCGAGTACCTGTGCAAGCGCTACCCGGCGATCTTCGACCTGCTGCTGCGCGGCTTCGCGCCGGCGTTCGTCCAGCGGATGTTCCGCCGCCGCCTCGCCCGCTACGAAATGCGCGACGTGATGGACATCGAGCCGCCGACGGACGTGATCGGCGTGCCGGCGCTGTCGGGCGCGTTCATGCTGGTCAAGCGTTTCGCGATCGACAAGACCGGTGGCTTCGACCCGCGCTTCTTCCTCTATTTCGAGGACTACGACTGGAGCGTGCGGTTGAACCGCATCACGAAGACCGCCTACGTGCCGGCGGTCGAGATCACGCACCACGGCGGACGCGCGGCGCGCAAGGGCCTGCGGCACATCTGGTGGTTCGCCAGGAGCGGGCTGCGCTTCTACCGGCTGCACGGGTGGAAATGGTTCTGACGCTCGGCGGCGCAACCGTCGTCGTCACCGGCGCCGGCGGTTTCATCGGCCGCGCCGCGTGCGCGACGCTGCGCGCGCGCGGCGCGACGGTGCGCGGACTCGTGCGCACGCTCGACGCGGACACGGTGGCCCGGCCGCAGTTCATCCCGGTGGGCGATCTGGAGAGCGCCGACGACGCGCGGCTCGTGCCGCTGATGCAGGGCGCGACGCATGTCGTCCATCTCGCGGCGCGCGTGCACCGTCCTGCCGGCGCGCCCGGTGCCGCGGAGGCCGCGGATGCGCCGGACCAACGCGGCGCTCACGCAACGCCTCGCGCGCGTCGCCGCGGCTGCCGGGGTCGGTCACTTCGTGTTCGCCAGCACCGTCAAGGTGAACGGTGAGACGACGCTGCCGGGCCGCCCCTTCCGCGAAAGCGACCCGCCCGATCCGCACGACGAGTACGCCGCGAGCAAGTGGGAAGCGGAGCAGGCACTTGCGGTCCTTGCATCGGACGTCGGGTTGCGCGTGACCGCGCTGCGACTGCCGCTGACCTACGGTCCGGGGGCGAAGGCCAATTTCGCCGCACTTCTGCGCGCGGTGCGCGCCGGCGTGCCGCTGCCGTTCGCGGCGATCGCCAACCGGCGCAGCCTCCTTGGCATCGACAACTTCGGCGACGCGCTCGCCGCCGTGCTGGCCGACGCGGCGGGCGAGCGGCAATGCCGGATGACGCCCTATCTGCTGGCCGATGCGGACCCCGTATCGACGCCCGACCTGATCCGCGCGATCGCGCACGCGGCGGGCCGGCCGCCGCGTCTGTTCCCGCTGCCGCTGGCCGCGTTGCGCTTCGCCGGTGCGTGCACGGGCCGCACGGCGGCCATCGAGCGGCTGGTGTCCTCGCTCGAGGTCGACACGACGGCGTTCCGCGCCCGCTTCGCCTGGACGCCGCCCCATACGCTCGCGGAAGGGCTCGCCGCGGCGCTGCGCCCCCCCGCGCCGCTATAATCGCAGTCCTGTCCCCAAGGCGTCCGCCATGTCCCCTCGCTCCAACGGCCGCCGCGCCGACCAGCTGCGCGCCGTGCGCATCACCCGCGGCTTCACCCGGCACGCCGAAGGCTCGGTACTGATCGAGATGGGCGACACGCGCGTGCTGTGCACGGTCAGCGTCGAGGAGGGCGTGCCGCCGTTCCTCAAGGGCCAGGGGCAGGGCTGGCTGACCGCCGAATACGGCATGCTGCCGCGCGCGACCAACACGCGGATGAAGCGCGAGGCGGCCGACGGCAAGCAGTCGGGCCGCACGCAGGAAATCCAGCGGCTGATCGGCCGCAGCCTGCGCGCCGTCACCGATCTGGCCGCGCTGGGCGAACGCACGATCAAGATCGACTGCGACGTGCTGCAGGCCGACGGCGGCACGCGCTGCGCGTCGATCACCGGCGCCTGCGTCGCGGTGGCCGATGCCGTCGCGTGGTGCCGCGCGAAGGGTCTCGTCACCGGCGAGCCGCTGCGCGAGTTCGTCGCGGCGGTGTCGGTCGGCATTGTCGATGGCGTGCCGGTGCTCGACCTCGACTACGCGGAAGACTCCACCTGCGACACCGACATGAATGTCGTGATGACGGCCGGCGGCGGCTTCGTCGAACTGCAGGGCACCGCCGAAGGTGCGCCGTTCTCGCGTGCGGAGATGGAAGCGCTGGTGCGTCTCGCCGAAGGCGGCATCCGCGATCTCGTCGCGGCGCAGAGGGCGGCGCTCGCGCCGGGCTGACGCCAGGATGCTCAGCCGATCTGGTCCTGGCGTCGGGCAATGCCGGCAAGCTGCGGGAGTTCCGCCGCCTGCTGACGCCGTTGCGCATCGACGTCATCGCGCAGGGCGACCTCGGCATTCCCGAGGCGGAAGAGCCGCACGTGACGTTCGTCGAGAACGCGCTCGCGAAGGCGCGGCACGCGAGCGCGCTCGCGAAGCTGCCCGCGCTCGCCGACGATTCGGGCGTGTGCGTGGTCGCGCTCGACGGCGCGCCGGGCGTGCAGTCGGCGCGCTACGCGGGGGAGCCCAAGTCCGACGCGCGCAACAACGAGAAGCTCGTCGCCGCGCTGCAGGGTGTGGCCGACCGGCGCGCGCACTACTACTGCGTGCTGGTGCTGGTGCGCCACGCCGACGACCCGGAACCGATGATCGCCGAAGGCGCATGGCACGGGCACGATCGTCGACACGCCGCGCGGGGACGGCGGCTTCGGCTACGACCCGTACTTCGTCGACCTGGCGACCGGACTGACCGGCGCCGAAATGCCGCTCGCGCAGAAGAACGCGGTGTCGCATCGCGGCCGGGCGATGCGCGCGCTCATCGAGCGCATCGAGGAAGCGAAGGTCCGGTCGTGACTGGCGCCGGGAACGACGGCGGTGCCCGTGGCGAGCCTCGCCGGTCCGCGCTTCGCCGTGCTGCCGCCGCTGTCGCTGTACGTGCACCTGCCGTGGTGCGTGCGCAAGTGCCCGTACTGCGACTTCAACTCGCACGAGGCGCGCGGCGCGATTCCCGAAGACGCGTACGTCGATGCGCTGCTCGCCGATCTCGAGTCCGCGCTGCCGTCGATCTGGGGCCGCAAGGTCGGCACCGTGTTCATCGGCGGCGGCACGCCCAGCCTCTTCTCCGCCGCGGCCATCGATCGGCTGCTCGCCGGCGGTCCGCGCGCGCGTGCCGCTGGTGCCGGACGCGGAGATCACGCTCGAGGCCAATCCCGGCACGTTCGAGCGCCAGAAGTTCGCGGACTTCTTCGGCGCGGGCATCAATCGCCTGTCGCTCGGCATCCAGAGCTTCGACCCGGCGATGCTGACGCGCGCTCGGCCGCATCCACGACGCCGACGAAGCGCGCCGCGCGGCCGAAGCCGCGCTGATGATCTTCGGCAACGTGAACTTCGACCTCATGTACGCGCTGCCCGAGCAGACGCTCGCCGGCGCGCGCGCGGACCTGGCCGCCGCCCTCGCGTTCGCGCCGCCGCATCTTTCGTTCTACCACCTGACGCTCGAGCCGAACACGCTGTTCCACCGGCATCCGCCGCGCCTGCCCGACGAGGACGCCGCCGCCGACATCGAGGACGCCGTGCACGCGACGCTCGCCGGTGCCGGCTATCGCAACTACGAGACGTCCGCGTACGCGAAGCCCGAGCGCGAGTGCGCGCACAACCTCAACTACTGGCGCTTCGGGGACTACCTCGGCATCGGCGCGGGTGCGCATTCGAAGCTGTCGTTCCCCGACCGCATCGTGCGGCAGGTGCGCTACAGGCAGCCGCGGCAATACCTGGACAACGTGGCGGCCGGTCGGCCGCTGCTCGAGGAGACGCAGGTGACGCGCGCCGACGTGGGCTTCGAGTTCATGCTGAATGCGTTGCGCCTCGTCGACGGCGTCCCCGCGACGCTGTTCGCCGAGCGCACCGGCTATCCGCTGTCGCTCGTCGCACGCGAAATCGCGACCGCGACGCGCCGCGGCCTGCTCGAGTCCGATCCGACGCTCGTGGCGCCCACCGCGCTCGGGCGCCGCTTCCTGAACGACCTCATGGAGCTCTTCCTCGCCGCACCCGCCGGCGGGCAGCACGCACGCATTCCGCCGATCCGCGTCGCCGCGACGGGTGGGCAACGGTGAGCACGCGCGCGCTCTATGCGCTGACGCTTGCCGAAGGCGTGGCGGAGATCGCCGCGGGACGCGTCACTTCGACCGCGCTCGCCGATGCGCAGCTCGCGCGGATCGCCGCGACGGATGCGGCCATCGAGGCGTGGGAGACGCTCGATCCCGCGTACGTGCGCGCGCAGGCGCGCCGCTGCGACGACGCACGCGGCGGCGGATTGCTGGCGGGTGCGGGCATCGGCGTCAAGGACATCATCGACACGCACGACCTGCCGACGACGCAGGGCTCGCCGATCTTCGCCGATCGCCGGCCGGCGCAGGACGCGCCGTGCATCGCGCGGGTGCGCGCCGCGGGCGGCTACGTATTCGGCAAGACGGTGACCACGCCGTTCGCGTTCATGGACCCGGGCAAGTCGCGCAATCCCTGGGATCCCGCCGTACTCGCCCGGCGGCTCGTCGTCGGGCTCGGCGGCAGCGGTGGCCGCCGGCCATGTCGCCGCGGCCATCGGCACGCAGACCAACGGCTCGGTGGTACGTCCCGCCGCCTATTGCGGCGTCGTCGGGTTCAAGCCGACGGTGAACGCGATTCCGGTCGCGGGCGTACATGAATTCAGCGTGACGTTCGACACCGTCGGCACCTTCGGCCGGCGCGTCGCGGACGCCGCGCGCCTGGCGGGCGTCATCGCGGATCCGGGCCGCATCGCGCCCGCGGTCGCACCGCTTGCCGCGGCCCCGCGCCTCGGGTTCGTGGCCGCGTTTCCGTGGGTGCGCCACGACCCGGACGCGAGCGCCGTCGTCGCGACCGCGGTCGCGCGCCTGCGCGGGCATGCGGAGATCGTGCCGCTCGCGATTCCGGAGCGTTGGCGCGACGCCAACGTGCTGCTGCGCACGATCATGCTGCACGAAGCGGGCGTCGCGCTGGCGGCGCTCCAGGCGCGCGAACGCGCCCGGCTCACGCCCGCGCTCAACGCAGCGCTGGACGAGGGGCGTACGATGCCGGTCCCCGCCTATCGCGCCGCTCTCGCACAGCGCGACGAGGCCATCGCGTTCTTCACGGAGTGGCTGTCCGGGTTCGATGCGGTGCTCGCACCGTCGGCGCCCGGCACCGCGCCATTCGGCCTCGCGACCACCGGCGATCCCTCGTGCTGCACGCTGTGGTCGCTGCTGGGCTTTCCGGCGCTCAACCTGCCCTGCGGCAAGCTCGGGCGCATGCCCATCGGCCTGCAGTTCGCGGCGCCGCAGGGATGCGACAATCGTCTGCTGTCGGTTGCCTCGCTCGGCGAGTTGCGGCTGCCCTTCGAGGGACTGGTGTGACGCCAGGCCCGCATCGACTTCGCCAACACGATGAAGCGCGCCAAGCGCCACGCGCCCCCCGCCCCGCCGAAGATGCGCAATCCCGTAGCGCGCTCGCCGCTGCTGGCCAAGGGCGGCGCGCACGGCAAGACGACGGGGGCGAAGCGCCGGCAGGCCAACGTCGACTTGCGCAAGCTCCAACGTGACCCGCATTCCGAAGGATGACCGCACGACGCTGTGCCGCGACGATCTCGAGTCGGGGCGCATGCGCGACCTCTACGTCGAGGCGCTGGGCGGACCCGGGCACGCGCTCGACGACGAGCAGCTCTCGCGGTCGCTGACCACCACGCTTGCCGCGCGACCGAAGGGCGCGGGCTGGTGGGTGTTCGCGTACGGTTCGCTCCTGTGGAATCCCCTGTTCCCGTTCGTCGAGGCGCGCCCCGCGCTGCTGCACGGACTCCACCGCCGCTTCTGCCTGTATTCGATGGCCTCGCGCGGTACGCCGGACGCGCCGGGGCTGGTGCTGGGCCTCGATCGCGGCGGCGCGTGCACGGGCGTGGTCTACCGACTGCCTGCCCCCGTCGCCATCGACGAGCTGCACCTGCTGTGGCGGCGCGAGATGGTCGTGGGTTCGTACCGGCCGAAGTGGGTGGGCGTGCGCTCCGGTGACCGGCGCATCGTCGCGCTCACGTTCACCGTCCGCCACGATCATCCGCAATACACGGGCAAGCTCCCGCTGGACGAGACGGCGCGGGTGCTCGCGTTCGCGCGCGGCGCGTTCGGCTCGTCGCTCGATTACTTCGAGCGCACGCGCGTCGCGCTCGTGACGCACGGCATCGTCGATCCGTATCTCGAGGGACTTGCCGCGCGGATCGCGGCACTGCGCGCGTGACGCGCGCGCACCGATCAAAGCGGCGGCGAGGCTTGCGTCGCGCGCCGCGTTTCCGCAACCTGCGCGCGATCCACGAAGCCGCGCACCGGCCAGATCGCGGCCAAAGCGAACCGCAGGGCGCCGCGCCACGACAGGGGCACCTCGCCGTCGACGTCGTCCGGCACGAGATAGCCGCGCCGCTTCAATTCCGCCACCTGGCGATCGAGACCTGTCTTCACTTCGTCGCTGGCGATGCGCCGATAAGGGACCCATGCGCCGCCGTCGGTCGTTGCCGCGCGAATGCGCCGGAAACGCTCCCACAGCTCGGCCGCGGATGCGTGCGGAAGCCGCAGGATGCGGTCGCACTCGAGTTCCGGATTGAACCGCGGCATCGGGCTGTCGCACACCGCCAGCCCGCGCCCGGCCACATTCCGCTGGCCGAACTCCGTGATGACGACCGGAGGATTCGCCGTGAATGCGGTGACCGTCGCGCTCGCGTCGTCGGCCGGGTGGCGGAACAGGATCGCGTGCGGGAATGCGGGGGCATGGTCGGCGCGGATCGCGTCGTCGGGCACGAAGCCGAGCGCGGCGAGCGCCGCGACGGGCGCGTGCAGGTCGGCGGCGGCGCCGGCGTGGATTTCGTCGATGGACGACGCATGGATCCGTGCCGATGTCATCCACCGTACGCGCCGGCGCACCAGCACGACGGCCAGCACGGCGTACGCGACGATACGCGCCGGCGATCGCGGCGAGCCATCCGGCGCCGCGTCCTTCCGCCACGGCGTCGTTGGCCGCGAGGATCACCTCGACGATGACGCCGAGTGCGACGACCCCGCCGACCCACGCCGGAACCGAGCGGGTCGCCCACACCGCGACCAGGCAGGCGATCGCCACCAGCGGCAGCGCCAACGCCACCCAATGCAGCGCGGGTCCGAAAATAGACGGCGCGAGGAGCGCCGATACGCCCCAGCGCAGTCCCAGCGCCGCGAGCAGGGCGGAGACGACGAGGCGCAGTCCCAGCGTCGCGCGCGGCGGCGGCCGGTCGGTACGCGGCGCCACGGACCGTCGCGCCTTCAGCGAGCCGCCGTGGCCGCGCGCAGCGCAGCACGGGCAATGCGACGCCGGTTCGCTCGCACGAGCGCGCTGCCCGGCCACAGCGAGCGCCACGCGGCGACGAGCGCGCCCTTCGCCGTGTAGCGATGCGCGCCGTCGACCGGCTGCGGGTGGAGGTAGCCGCGTTCGATCAGCCAGGCGAGGCGCAGGTCCGGCAGGCGCGCGAGCAGTTCGAAGAGCGCCCCGGGCGCGGCGAATGCGCCGATCGGCGGCACCTCGGGATTGAGTTGCCGCAGGATCGCGAGCAGCGCGTCCGGGGATTCGCCGGGGAAGAGGTAGGTCGGCGCGTCGGGCATCGGCGGGAACGGGTCGGGCACCGGCTCGTCGATGACGGAAACGCGGTGCAGCGACCCTGGCGCCGGAAGCACGGTGAACTGCGTGGTATCGACGCGGCGCGCGAGGATCGCCATGCGGCTCGCGAGTGCCAGCAGGCCGTCGCGTTCGTGCGCGAAGAAGACGATGTCGAGTTGCCCGCTCCGGTCGCCTTGCGCGAGTGTTGCGCGCGGCGCGAATCCGAGTGCCGCAAGGGCGCGCACGCGCTCGGCGAAGAAGTCGGGAACGTTCGCCAGGTCGCCGTCGAGGGGCTGCAGCGGCAACGGTCCATCGGCCGGCCACCGGCCCTGGCGCCAGAAGATGACCGGAACCGCGACGTGGACCACGGCGAAGTACAGGCCGAGCATCGTCGCCGCCACCCATGCCAGCGTGACGGCGAAGCCGTCGTGGCCGAACGTCGCGAACGCGCACAGCAGCGATGCACAGAGCAGCATCGCGAATACGAGGCGCCAGGGCGGGTCGGCTCGCCACAGCAGCACGACCGCGGCGACGAGGAGCGCGGCCACCGGAACGTTCCACCATGGGGAGACGTCGCCCGCGGGCGCGAGCAGGTTCTGCACGACCTGCGAGGCGAGCGCGACCGCAACCAGCGTACCGACGACCTGTGCGCCGCGCCCGCGCCCCGCGTCGGGCGGATGTCCCGTATCCGTCGTTGCGCTCACGCGCGGTTCAGCGCAGTGCGCAGGCTGCGGGTGCGCGGTGGTGCGATCGGGGTGCGAACGACCGGCGCATCAGATCGCCACATGGCGGCCGCCGTCGACGTTGATCGTCTCGCCGGTCACGTAGTGCGCTTCGGCGAGCAGGTAGTGGACGGCGCCCGCGATGTCCTCGGGCGTACCCTCGCGCTTCAACGGCGTGTGCGAGATGATCCGTTGCCGCGACAGCTCGTCGAACGAGTCGTCCTCGGGCCACAGGATGGGGCCGGGTGCCACCGCATTCACGCGCACGTCGGGCGCCATCTCGCGCGCGAGCGAACGGGTCAGGCCGACCAGCGCGGCCTTCGCGACCGAATACACGACGAAGTCGCGCAGCGGGCGCTCGGCATGGATGTCGGCGATGTTGACGATCGCGCCCTGCGCCCGCCGCAGCATGGGTGCTGCCGCCTGCGCGAGGAACAGCGGCGCCTTGAGGTTGGTGCCGATGAGGTCGTCGAACTGCGCGAGCGTGATCGAGCCCAGGGGGGTCGCGAAGAACGACGACGCGTTGTTCACGAGACCGTCGAGCCGTCCGAACGTCTGCATCGTCTGCTCGACGATGGACGGAAGCTTGGCCGTGTCGAGGAGGTCGGCCTGGATCAGCGCCACCGAGTTCGCGCGGACGTGGTTCAGCTCGGCCGACAGGAGCCGCGCCTCGCCGGCGGACTTCCGGTAGTGCAGCATCAGGTTCGCGCCGGCGGCATGCAGCCGGCGACAGATCGCGGCGCCGACCCGCTTGCCGCCGCCGGTGATCAACACGACTTTTCCCTGCACGCAACGCTCCGGCGGTAGACTGCCGGCGAATCTAGCACAACGACCCCGAGCCCGTGCGGCCCTGCCTGTCCAACGCCCTTCCCGAACCCGACGCCGCGGCGCGCGCGCAGAGCGAACGCGTCGTGGCCGCCGTGCGCGACGTCATTGCCGGCGAGGGTGGCTGGATCGGATTCCCGCGCTACATGCAGGAGGTGCTCTACGCGCCCGGCCTGGGCTATTACGCGGCCGGTGCGCGCAAGTTCGGCAGCGACGGCGATTTCGTCACCGCGCCGGAGATGACGCCGCTCTTCGCGCAGGCGCTCTGCGCCCCCGTCGCGTCGGTGCTGGCGAACGCGCCCGCGCGCGACATCGTGGAGCTGGGGGCGGGCACGGGCGCGCTCGCCGCGGACCTGCTCGCGGCGCTCGCCGTGGCGAACGCGCTGCCGGAGCGCTACCGCATCCTCGAAGTCAGCGCGGACCTGCAGGCGCGCCAGCGGGCAACGCTCGCGCGCCACGTGCCCGAACTCGTGCCCCGCGTCGAATGGCTCGAACGGCTGCCGGCGAAGCTCGAAGGCATCGTGCTGCTGAACGAGGTGCTCGACGCGGTACCCCCGCACGTGGTCTCGCGTCGCGGCGACGCGTGGTTCGAGCGCGGCGTCGCGTGGAACGGCCGCCTGCAGTGGGAGGATCGCCCCCTCGTCGACCGCGCCCTGCTCGCGCGCGCCACCGAGCGCTTTCCGGTGGAAGGCGACTACACGAGCGAACTCAATCCCGCGGCGGAGGCGCTCGTGGCCACGCTGGCGCGCCGCACGGAAGGCGGCACGCTGCTCGTCATCGACTACGGATTTCCGCAGCGCGAGTACTACCACCCCGACCGCACCGAAGGCACGCTGATGGCGCACTACCGGCATCGCGCGCACGGCGATCCGTTCCTGTGGCCCGGCATCACCGACCTCACCGCGCATGTCGACTTCACGGCGGTCGCGTTGGCGGGCGAGCGCGGCGGCCTCGCGGTGGCGGGCTATGCGCCGATGGCGGCGTTCCTGGTCGCCGCGGGCATCCTCGAGCGTCTGCGCGAGACCGGCGACCCCGCGTCCGCGGCGTACATCCGCGCGGCCTCCGCCGTGCAGAAGCTGCTCTCGCCGGCCGAGATGGGCGAGCTCTTCAAGGTGATGGCGCTCGCCGCGCACGGTGGTATCGTGGCACCGTACTTCGCGGCGGCGGATCGCACGCACCGGCTGTAGTTCCGGTCCGCGCCACCGTCTCCGCGGCAAGACACCACGGGCACGCCAGAGGCCCGATCCCGGTTCCGCGCGGTGCGCAAGGTCACGAGCGTCCGCAGGCGGCGGCGGGAACCCACGACGGAGGAGAGGTCCATGGCCGAAGAGCAGCTGCGTCTCGACGCACTCGAGTATCACGAGTTTCCGACCCCCGGGAAGATATCGATCGCGCCGACCAAGGTGCTCGCGAACAGCCGCGACCTGTCGCTCGCTTATTCGCCGGGCGTTGCGTACGCGTGCCTGGCCATCGAAAAGGATCCCGCGCTCGCCGCGCGCTACACGGCGCGCGCCAACCTGGTGGCGGTGATCACCAACGGCACCGCGGTGCTGGGCCTGGGCAACATCGGTGCGCTCGCCGGCAAGCCGGTCATGGAAGGCAAGGCGTGCCTGTTCAAGAAGTTCGCGGGCATCGACGTGTTCGACATCGAGATCGGCGAATCCGACCCGGACCGCATCGTCGACGTGGTGGCGGCGCTGGAGCCCACGTTCGGCGGCATCAACCTCGAGGACATCAAGGCGCCCGAGTGCTTCTACATCGAGAAGAAGCTGCGCGAGCGGATGAAGATCCCCGTCTTCCACGACGACCAGCACGGCACCGCGATCGTCGCGGCGGCCGCGATCCTCAATGGCCTGCGCATCGTCGGCAAGGACATCGCCAACGTGAAGCTCGTGTGTTCGGGCGCGGGCGCCGCGGCGATCGCCTGCCTCGACCTGCAGGTGAGCCTGGGGCTGTCGCCGGCGAACATCACGATCCTCGACAGCAAGGGCGTGGTGAGCAAGACGCGTGGCGGCGCGCTGGACGCCGACAAGGCGCGCTACGCGCAGAAGACCGACGCGAAGACGCTCGCCGACGCGATCGGCGGCGCCGACATCTTCCTGGGGCTGTCCACCGGCGGCGTGCTGACCGCCGAGATGGTCGCGCGGATGGCCGATCGCCCGATCATCCTCGCGATGGCCAATCCCGAGCCGGAAATCCGGCCGGAGCTCGCGAAGCAGGTGCGGCCCGACTGCCTGATCGGCACCGGCCGCTCCGACTATCCGAACCAGGTCAACAACTCGCTGTGCTTCCCGTTCATGTTCCGCGGCGCGCTCGATTGCGGCGCGTCGACGATCAACGAGGCGATGAAGCTCGCCGCCGTCCGCGCGCTCGCGGATCTCGCGCGCGCCGAGCCGTCGGAGATCGTGGCACTCGCGTACGGCGAGCCCACGCCGCCGTTCGGGCCCGACTACCTCATCCCCCGCGCGTTCGACCCGCGCCTCATCACGAGCATGGCGCCCGCGGTCGCGAAGGCCGCGATGGACAGCGGCGTGGCCACGCGTCCCATCGCGGACTTCGGCGCGTACCGCGACCAGCTCGCGCGCTTCGTCTACGAGTCGGGCTCGACGATGCAGCCCGTTTTCGCCGCGGCCAAGCATGCGCCGAAGCGCGTCGCGTACGCCGAAGGCGAGGACGAGCGCGTGCTGCGCGCCGCGCAGGCAGCCGTCGACGAGGGCCTCGCACGGCCCGTGCTGGTCGGCCGCACCGACGTGATCGCCGCGCGCATCGAGAAGCTGGGCCTGCGCCTCACGCTGGGCGGCGACTGCGAAGGCGTCAACATCCTCGACGACCCGCGCTACCGCGACTACTGGTCCGAGTATCACCGTCTGGCCAAGCGCCGCGGCGTCACGCGCGCGCAGGCGATGGAGGACATCCGCACGCGGCCCACGCTGGTCGCGGCGATGCTCGTCCACCGGGGCGACGCCGATGCGATGCTCTGCGGCGTGGGCAGCAATTCGCCCGATCACGTCCGCTTCGTTCGCACCGTCATCGGCTTGCGCGAGGGCGTCACCACGCTCGCGACGATGCAGATGCTGATCCTGCCGGGCCGACAGCTCTTCATCTGCGATACGCACGTGAACCGCGATCCGTCCGCCGCCGAGATCGCCGAGATGACGCTGCTCGCCGCCGAGGCGGTCCGGCGCTTCGGCGTGAAACCGTGCGTCGCGCTGGTATCGCACTCGAGCTTCGGCAGTTCGGACGCGCCGTCCGCGCAGAAGATGCGCGACGCGCTCGACCTCATCGTGGCCCGCGCGCCGGGGCTGGCGGTGGAAGGCGAGATGCGCGCGGACTCGGCGCTGGCGAAGAACATCCGCGACCGGGAGTTCCCGGAGTCGCGCCTGACCGAGGACGCGAACCTCCTCATCATGCCCAACATAGATGCCGCCAACATCACCTACAACGCGTTGCGCGTGACGGCGGGGGGCGGCATCACCGTCGGCGGCATCCTGCTCGGCGCGGCGAAGCCCGTGCACATCATGACGCCGTCGTCGACGGTGCGGCGCATCGTGAACATGACTGCGGTGGCGGTCGCCGATGCGGGCGCGCCGCGAGGCGCGGCGTGGGCGGTCGATTGATGCCGCGGCGCGATCCGTGCGCCATGCTCGATTGCTCGCGCACCGTGTGAATGCGCGTTCCGACGGTCAGGACCCCGCAGGGCAGGATGCGGATTCGTCGAGGCCGCAGCTTGCGGCCGGTGCGGCAGGGGGCGGCACCAGGTACGCGTCGGCATCGCCGGTGTCCGTCACGATGCCCATGCCGAAGCCCAGGCACAGGTCTTCCGCGGGCAGTGCGAGAAAGTGCGCGGCCAGCGCCTCGCGCGCCGTGGCGTCGAGGCGCGTGACCTCGAACGTCACGCGGAGAATTTCGGTTGCGCTCCCGCGAAGCGTTGCACGGCCTCTGCCCGCGTGCGGTGCTCCGGCGAGGCCTGGGCGGCACGCGCGTCGGCGCCGCCGCGTGCGATGCCATCCGCGGCGACCGCTGCGACGGACGGGTCGGCAATCTTCCCGGCCCGGTCGAGTACGGCCCGGGCGCGCTGCGTACCGGCGAAGGCGAGGGCGCCACCCGCGATCGACAGCGCGAGCGCCGACGCGGCGCCCATGGTGCCGTCGACGAGTCCGAAGATTCCGATCGCCAGCGCACCCATGCCGATCAATCCTGCGCGCAGCCACAGGCCGCACGCGAGGAGCATCTTCCGGTCGTGCTGGTTCTGGCGGGGTAGCGCGTCGACGTCTGTAATCGTTTGTTCCATGGGGTACCTCTCGAGGGTGAATTGACGGCTGCGGAAGGACGGCACGCCGTGCGCGACGGCGCGGCGTGGACGCACGGCGGGGCCGCGACGTCAGTAATAGGGGTGCGGCGCGGTGCGCTCTCCGGACGCGTCTGTCCGGTGAGTTGCCTGCGCGGTGGCGGCGGCGACCGGGCGCGCGTCGCGGCTTCGGCGAAGCCGTGCGCGAAGCCAGGTGTCGAGGCGTTCGCGCGTTGCCGGCGGGCTCGCCGCGGGGGTGGGCTTCGCGGCGGCCTTCGCTTGCGGTCGGTCGGACATCCGGGGCGGAGTCGTCAGTGCCTTGACCATCAGCGTGAAGAACGCATGGTCCTGCGTGTCCTCGAGGGGTAGCGGAGGGGCTCGCATCGGTGTTCTCCTGTCGTTGTGGGACGGTTCGTACCGGGTGCACACCACGGTTGCGGCGGCGCACAAGTGCACCATGGGGTGTTACAGGGCTATTCGTCTATTCATTGTTTTTAATCAAAGCAATAAGTCGGACAAATGGCTACGTAACGGATTGATGCAATGCAGCATTTTGGGTGGAGGGGGCGAGCTTCGGCCATGACCGCCCGTCGGCGTGGGTTCGGTCCGGCGCCATCTGGCGCCCGATTTGAACCGAGTTGCACCGCCTCGCGCGCGTTGCCAGCGCTCGTCGTTCAGGTGGTTGTGTGAAGCGACCCGCGCCAACACGCGCAAGGCCGTTTGTGCGACCGTCGCCGAAGATTCGCCCGGGCGAAGCTGCCGTACCGTGCAATCTGGACGCAAATCGTGCCTGATCACGCTGGATGCAACGCAGCATTGACAAGCAAAATCGCACCTGCTAAACGCAGCGAGTCGACCCGCTGCAAGCGCCGATACACAACAGAACGCCGACGGGTTTCGCCATCAAAGGGGGATGTCATGAATCGATGCAGCCGGTGGATGCTGGCCGTGTTCGCGATGGTGGTAGTCGCCGTCGCGATGCCGGAGACCGCAACTGCGCAGCAGAAGAAACTCGTACTCTGGACGCACTGGGACCAGAACCCCGAGTTCAACAAGTGGTACGCGGAGAAGGGGAAGGAGTTCGCCAGGAAGACCGGGTACGAGGTCGAGGTCGTGACCATTCCCTACCAGGGGTACGACGCCAAGTACCTGGCGGCATTCATGGCCAAGAGCAGCGCGCCCGACATCTTCATGGGGATGACGCACCAGTGGTGCGGGCAGTACGACTTCTGCGACAAAATGCCCGCCGATCTGGCGAAGACGTACGAAGAGAACCTGCCGAAATACATGCTCGAGGTCGGCAAGTGGAAGGGCGTGCGCTACGGCATTCCCATCGAGCACGGCAACTTCCAGCAGATGTACATCAACGTCGACATGTTCAAGAAGGCGGGGCTCAATCCGGACGACCCACCCAAGACGTTCGACAAGTGGCTGGCGGATCTGAAGAAGCTGACGATTCCCGACCCGAAGGGCGGCGACCCGCTGCAGGTTGGCTTCGCCATCCGCAGCAAGGGCGCGCCGGTGGGGATCACCGACAAGTTCCTGCCGTTCGCGCACGCGTGGGGTGCACGGATGCTGAGCCCGGAAATGGACAAGGCCAGCGGCTACGCCAACAGCCCGCAGATGGTGGCCGCGCTCACGTTCTTCGGCGACCTCGTGCTGAAGGACAAGGTGGCGAGCCTGTCGTTCGGCAATCCGGAAGATGCGTTCGGCCAGAAGCGGGCCGCGGTCATGTTCCGCGAGTCCTGGTTCTACGGCTGGCTGAAGAAGAATTCGCCCGACCTCAACTTCAAGGTCTACGCATTGCCCTGCGAGAAGACCTGCCCGGGCGCGGGTGCGCTGTTCCCGTGGACGGACCTGGTCTACAAGAACAGCCCGAACAAGGCGGTCGCGTGGGAGTTCATGCGGTTCATCAGCAATGCCAAGGACGACATGGAGCATCACCAGATGCAGGGGATTCTCCCCGTCTGGACGGTGAACCTCGACACGGCCTACGTGAAGTCCCGGCCCGATTACCAGTCGACGAAGGACATGCTCGCGCAGCCGGTGCCGCCGTCGTACTTCCACCCGAAGTCGAACGAGCTGGCCGCGGCCTTCGGCGACGCGGTCGTCGGCGTTCTGTTCGGCAAGGGACAGCCGAAGCAGCTGCTCGACGAAGCGGCCGCCAAGATGGATCGCATCCTCAAGGACTAGGGAGTGTCCGCAGGTGTCCGGGACATCGTGGTGGAACTCGTCGCGATTGCGGCACCTTTGCGCGCCGCGCAGCCCGTCGTTCGCCGCGAAGGCGGCGAACCCAGTGTCTTTCGCTGATCCAGGCCTGTCGCCGGTATCGACGACGGTTGCTAGCGGTCGCCCGCTTGTCGCGCCTGCGACGACGATCGAGCGCAGCTCCTGCGCGTACGACGCTACGTACTGCAACGTTTCGCAACTAGCGGATCCGTCGCGATGCGCCAATGGATTCGCATCCTGTTCCCGAAGACGTTCCGGGATCGCCAGAACCGTGCGGGATTCCTGTTCGTCCTGCCCGCGCTGCTGTTCTTCGGTTCGGTGTTCCTGCTGCCGCTCGCGCAGTCGGTCATGTACTCGTTCTACAAGATCGCCCCGGGTGGCGCGAAGGAGTTCGTCGGGCTGCGCCTCTATGAAAAGGTCCTGACGGACTCCACCTTCTGGACGGCCGTCAAGAACACGCTGCAACTCCTGCTCTTCTCGGTCCCCACCACGGTCGTCCTGGCACTCGCGGTGGCGCTCGGCCTCAACCGGATCATCAGCTTGCGGTGGCGCAACGTCTGGGCCGCGATGTACTTCCTGCCGTTCGCCACCTCGCTGGTCGCAGCCGCGCTCGTCTGGCAATGGATCTACGACCCCGTCTACGGCTTCCTCAACTACGCGCTGTCGTTCGTCGGCATTCCGCCGCAGAAGTGGCTGCAGAGCCTGTCGCAGGTGCTCCCGGCCATCGCCGCCGTCAGTGTCTGGGTCCGGATCGGATTCGACACGATGATCTTCCTGGCGGCACTTCAATCCATCCCGCAGGAGTATTACGAGGCGGCCAACATGGATGGCGCCAGCGCGTGGCAGAGGCTCCGGTACATCACGCTGCCGCTGCTCAACGCGCAGATCCTGATGGTCTGCATCCTGGAGCTCATCTTCAACTTCAAGGTCTTTGACCAGGTGTATGCGACGACGCAGGGCGGACCCGCGGGCGCGAGCCAGACGATCATCATGCTGCTCTACGACACCGCGTTCAAATACTTCCGCTTCGGCGACGCGTCGGTCATGGCAGTGTTCGTCTTCGTCACGCTGATGATCGTGACGCTCCTGCAGTGGCGGCTCTTTCGCAAACCCGTCGAGTATTGACGACCCGCAGCCGGTGAGGGAATCAGTGTGATCGCATGGGTCCGGGACATGGGCAGTACATGAGCGCAGGCGTCTCGACCGGCGGGCGCTCCCCCCGCTCGGCGCTGGGTCTGCGGCAGGTCCAGGTCCGTCTGGCGATCACGCTGGCGGTCGCGTGCGGCGCCATCGCGATCTTCTTTCCGTTCTTCTGGATGGCGATCACGTCGCTGAAGACCGCCCCGGAGATCCAGCGCGTGCCGCTGCAGATCGCCCCCGACGACTGGCTCAATTTCGCGAACTACTACGAAGTCTTCAAGCGCGAGCCGTTTTTCCGCTATCTGCTGAACAGCGCCATTGTCGCGTCGGTCGCCGCCATCAGCAGCGTCGTGGTGTCGTCGCTGGCGGGGTTCGGATTCGCGAAGTACCGGTTTCCCGGGCGCGACGTGTTCTTCCTGGGCATCGTCGGCATCCTGATGGTGCCGTTCCAGTCGGTGGTCGTGCCGCTGTACGTCTGGATCAACGACCTCGGATCTGCTCGACACCTACGCGGGCATCGTTGCGCCGGATCTCGTCAGCGTCTTCGGCGTCTTCCTGATGCGGCAGGCGATCGAGATGATCCCCAACGACTACATCGACGCCGCCCGCATCGACGGCGCCAGCGAACTCCGGATCTTCTTTCTGGTGATCCTGCCGTCGGTGAAGCCCGCCATCGCGACGCTGCTGATCATCAAGTTCATGTGGAGCTGGAACGAGTTCTTCTGGCCGATGGTGGTGATCAGCAGCCCGCAGATGAAGGTGGTGACGATGGGGCTCATGAGCTTCACCAACATGTACTTCATCGAGTACAACCTCCTCACCGCCGCGGCGGTGATCAGCATCCTGCCGATCCTGCTCATCTTCGTATTTCCTGCAGCGGTGGGTGGTGCAGGCGGTCGTGATGAGCGGACTGAAGGGCTGACACGCCTCGCCCTTCCGGCCGATAGTGCGTTGCGCCCGATATCCGCGACCATGCGCAACAGGTTGCAATGTGCGGGTAGACCACGTTCGTGGAGCCGAGACTTTCGATCATTGCCGACGACCGCGAAGCTTCGGCCGACGTCGTGCGGCACTTGCGAACTCGACCGGATTGCGATGTCGTCCTCCGTCGCTTGCGGCTTGCCGACTACGTCATTGCGGACCGGTTGTTGATCGAGCGAAAGAGCTGGCCGGATCTCGTCGCTTCCATCGTCGATGGGCGTCTGTTCCGCCAGGCGTGTCGGTTGGCAGCCTCGCCTCTGCGCTCGCTCATTCTGCTTGAAGGGTGCGAAGAGGACATCGCGGAATGCGCCATGAGACACGACGCAATTCAGGGTGCGCTTGTCAGCGTGAGCGTCATTCTGGGGATTCCCGTGCTCCGCTCGCGCGACGCCCTGGAGTCGGCGAGAGTCATGCTCTACGCAGGTCGCCAGTTGCGAAGCGTGATCTCGGGCGCGGTGCCCCGCCCGGGCTATCGACCCAAGTCGAAGCGACGGCTTCAACTCCATGTATTGAAGGGCCTCCCGGGCATCGGGCCCACCCGAGCGGCCCGCTTGCTCGACCGATACCGCAGCATTGAAGCCGTCCTGACAGCGGACGTCGAGGGCCTCGCGCAGGTGGTGAGCATCGGCAAGGCCACGGCGCGGAAGATCCGGTGGACCGTTTCGGAGCCAGGCGTGGAGGAAGGCAGCGCGAACCGGAAGTATGGCAATAGGGGTCCATGAAGACGACCGTCCAGATTCCGGCCGCGCTTTGCGCGCAGGCCGTGCGCCGGCATGCCGCCGTTCGCGCGTGCTCGCCGCTACAATGGGTCTCACCGCGCGCAGCCGGTTAGCCCCTTCGGGCCGTGCGCCGCGCAAGTGCTTCCCGCCTATCCCGGATATCCCCACGTGCTGAGCTATCGTCACGGCTTCCATGCAGGCAACCACGCCGACGTGCTGAAGCACGTCGCGCTCGTCGCGCTGTTGCGCATGCTCGGTCGCAAGGACAAGCCGCTCCTGGTCGTCGACACGCACGCCGGCGCCGGCCTGTATTCGCTCGAGCAGGGCTTCGCGGCGAAGAACGCCGAGTTCCGCAACGGCATCGCCATGCTCTGGGCGCGCGACGACCTGCCGCCAACGGTGGCCGACTATCGCGACCAGGTCCGCGCCGTGAACGCGGATGGCGTGCTGCGGCAATATCCGGGGTCACCCCGGATTGCACTGGGTGTGCTCCGGCCGCAGGATCGCCTGCGGCTGTTCGAGCTGCACAGCACGGAAGCAAAGAACCTCGTCGAAGAGTTCGCGCAGGACGGCCGCCGCGTGGCGGTGACGGCCGGGGACGGGTTCGCCGGCCTCAAGGCACTGCTGCCGCCACCGTCACGTCGTGGACTGGCGCTGATCGATCCGTCGTACGAACTCGCGTCCGACTACCGGGCCGTGGTGACCGCCGTGCGCGAGGGCATGCAACGGTTCGCGACCGGCACGTTCGTCGTCTGGTATCCGCTGCTGCAACGGCACGACGCCATCGAACTGCCCGACCGGCTCCGGCGGGCGGGGGGCACGGACTGGCTGGACATGGCGCTGCAAGTGAAAGCGCCCGCGCCCGAAGGGCTGGGCCTCCACGGAAGCGGCATGTTCATCGTCAACCCGCCGTGGAAGTTCTCCGAGGAGATGCGGGGCATCATGCCCTGGCTCACCCGTGTGCTTGCGCAGGACGCGACCGCGACCTTCCGGCTCGACGCGCGCGAGACGTAGGCAGGACGCAGGCCTGACATCCGAGGCGCACGGCCATACAGGCGCCGGCCTGCCCATCGAAATGCATCGCGGGCGCACGCCCGTGACCGCCTGTAGGTGCGTGCCGCCCCGCTCCCGGTTCGAGAGACGCTAGGACGCGCCTTTCTTCCCGGCGCCCGCCGTGCTTTTCTTCGAGTCCTGCCGGCCAAGCTCCTCCTTGGTCGGCTTGACCTTTTTCACTTTCTCCGTCTTGACCTTTTCCGTCTTGACCTTCTCTTTCTTGACCTTTTCCTTCTTCACGGCCGGCCCCGCCAATGCGAGCTTCGCCAGGTGTTTCCTGCTTGGCTGCGACATCGAGAAGCTTCCTGGTTTTCTGGTGCTGCCGTCTGGCCTTCAGCATTGATGAGTGACTCATTGCGACCTCCGATGGAAAGGCGATTGAATTCGACGTCAGTTTGATCCGATTCCGCGTTCTTGGCCAATGGCCTGGTTCGAGCCCCGGAAGCTGCCCAAAGTCGGGCCACCGTACCAGGCCCGCCGGTACACCTGCCGGAATTGCGCACCATCGCCGGATCCATGACACTCGGCTTCGCGGGAAGTACAGTTCCGGGACAGAAGTCCCGACAGGAGGAGCGTATACGTGAGATTCTTTCGACGGGTCCGGCGTTACAACGAGTTTGCGATGCTGCTGCATTGGCTGGTCGCCGCCGGCATCGCGTTCCTCTTCATCCACGGATTCCTCATGATGCACGTCGAGGAGGCCCGGCGCCTCGTCGAGCTCAACGTTCACCGGTCCGTTGGAATCACGGTATTCGCGCTGGTGCTGGTGCGGGTCTGGTGGCGGATGATTCGGCCTCCAACGCCTGCTCCCATGCCCGAAGTGCAGTCGCGGATTGCCGAATGGGTCCACCTGTTGATCTATGCGCTGCTGGTCGTCAACGGGATTGCGGGGACCGTGGGTTGGATCGCGAGCGGCGATCCCATCGATTTCTTCGGTGTGTCGTTGGTGGCGGAGCATTCGCCATCGCCCGGCCTCAACCACGTATGTGTCCTGGTCGGTCAGGCGACCGCGCGCATTCTCCTTGGCGTGATCGCGCTTCACGTCCTTGCGGTCGTCAAGCACGAATGGTTCGATCGCGACCGGATTCTGGACCGAATGATTCCCGGACCGGCCATCCTGCTGCCGCTGAGCCCGCGGGAGATCCTGCGCAAGATCCGCGAACGGCGGCAGAAGCAACGCGCGCAATAGTCCCTGTCTCAGGAAAGCGTTGCGGCCGCAACGCGCGCGTAGCAGCCCACGTATCGGTATCATCGACCAACGGCGGCTTCGTCCGCAGCGAATTTGCCGGACGGAATTTCGCGCTGCTCCCTGATCCGCTTTGTTGCGGTCGCGCCACCCAAAGGAACCCTCTGCGCATGCGAAGTGAAACAAAGGCAAACACCGCACGTGCGGTCGTCGCTGCCGTACAACTGCCTGGCGTGAGCGACATCGAGTTCGAACTGTCCGTGAACGAACTGCGCGGCCTGGGGAAGACGCTGGGCTTCGCGATCGTGGGCACGTTCACGCAGAAGCGCGTCGCTTTCGACACGACCGGCTATCTTGGGGTGGGCAAGCGGCAAGAGATGCGCCGTTTCGTGGAAGGCGAGCCCGAGCCTGATCTCTCCTCAGGGCCCGCCAGCGTCAGGAGGGCGACGAAGAGTGGAGCGGCCAGAGCGAAAGAGGCGGTGCAATCCGTCGCCGATCCGGAGACCCGCCGGGCCGATGTCATCATCGTCGACCATGAAATTTCGCCGTCACAGGCGCGCAACCTCGAAATAGAGGTCGGCTGCGAAGTCATGGACCGCACCACGGTCATACTGGAAATCTTCCACAGGCACGCGCGCTCGCCTGCGGCGCGCGCCCAGGTGGAGATCGCGCGCCTTGGCTATCTGGGGCCGCGGCTGCGTGAAGCGGCCAAACTGGCGGGGCCGAAGGGGCGACAGCGCAGCGGTACCGGCGGCCGGGGCGCCGGCGAGGCCCATAGCGAGCTTGACCGGCAGAAGATCCGTGAGCGCATCAAGGAGCTGCAGCAGGAAATCGCTGCGATGGACGTCGAGCGCAAGACGCAGCGCGCACGACGGCAAGGACGCCAGGGACTGGCACGGGTGGCGCTGGTGGGCTACACGAACGCCGGCAAGTCGACGCTGATGCGGGCGCTCACCGGAAGCGAGGTGCTGGTCGCCGACAAGCTCTTCGCGACCCTCGACACCACCGTGCGGGCGCTCCATCCCCAGAGCGTGCCCAGAGTGCTGCTCAGCGACACGGTCGGTTTCATCGAGAATCTGCCGCACGATCTTGTCGCCTCGTTCAAATCCACGCTGGAGGAAGCCCTGGAGGCTTCATTGCTCCTCCACGTCATCGACGCCAGCGATCCCGGCTTTGAACGGCAACTTGGGGTAACCAACGAAGTGCTGGACGAAATCGGTGCGCAGTCCGTGCCGCGCGTCCACGTCTTCAACAAGATCGATTGCGTTGGCGACGCGGAGGCGCAGGCGGCGATGGAAGCCAGGTTGCGAGGGCAGTATCCCGACTGCATGGTGTTGAGCGCGCGACGTGACAGCGACGTACAGAAGCTGCGTGCGACATTGCTGGAGTTTTTCCAGCGCGATCTCGTCGACGCAGAAATATTTCTTGCGTGGTCGGAGCAGAAACTGCGCGGGTACATCTTCGATGCCTTCGAGGTGCTGGAAGAGCGCACGGACGATGCGGGGACGTTCTTCCGCATTCGCGGCGAGTCCGAGCTCGTCAGCGCTTTGCGTGCGCAACTCGGCCAGGCAACGGACCCATCAAAGCGCGACTCATGAGCCCGCGACGACCTCTCGTCGAGTTAAGGTGGAAGCGCAGGACAGGGCGAACGCCGGAGCGACCCATGCGAACGATTTCAATCCTCTGCCTGATGATGGCCGTCGTCGTGCTGGCGTCGTGCGCAACTACGGGGACAACCCTGGTGTCCCGTCAGCGACTCGACAAGGACGCCGCTGGCAAGCTCGCATACGAACGCATTGCCGTTGCGTCTTCCGTCCGAAATTTCACGCAGGGGGATCTCGATCAATTGAGGGATGCCGTGCTTGCGCGCGTGCGGCAGCCCGTCGATGGGGGAGTGCCGGTGACGCTTCAGCTCGCGGTTACCGAGTTCAGCTCGGGCGGCGGCAGGATGAGCGTCCGCGTACGGGTCATGGACGCCGCGGGCAAGCTGTACGCGGAGTTCGATGTTCATCAGACCGCCAATACCGTGATGGGCATGATCGACCAGCGCGCGTCGGTCATCAATGCGGTTGCCGAAACCGTGGCGCGAGCCCTCATGCCCATCTCCGCAGCACCTCCAGCAATCATGGATACACGCGATTTTGGCTCATGAAGCTCGTCCTCCCGACGCCGGTCGGCCTTTCGCCGAGGGCGCGATCAATGCGCGGTCGCCGAAGACTTCGGCTTTCTGCCTTGCTCACAGCAAAATCTTCTCATGCACGTCATCCGATGCGGCGGCGCACGAATGCCCTTGACCGGCCGGTTCCAGACGGTCGCCCTCGCTTCTCGACTTGCCGGGAAGCCGCCGTTGGCGTGTCGACGGTAGCTCGCAACTGCGAGGCGTGAACAATGCAAGGTGAGCGGGCAGGCAACGCAGCGGTATCGACGATTCATCGTATTGGCTGAGTGGAGCGGGTTCCGCGACCCAGGTCGGCAAGCAGCAGACGATCATCGGGTAATCACAAAGCACTCTGTCGCATCAGGGCACCGTAAAGACGACGCGGGGGTTGCCCGGCCCCAGCGCCTGGGCGAGCCCGGCGGTCTCTGCAATGCGCCCAATTCGTGTATAGCTGTAACCGGAACGGAACGTCTCATAGAACACGACCAGCGTGTCATTTCCATACAGCAGCACATCGCCGGTTCGGATGGTGCCAGGCCGCACGGCGTTGGTGGTCAAGCTGCGCGGCAGGTGGGCGGTCTTCTCGTTGCCGTTCAACTCGGTCATGTCGAGCGTTACCGGCAACAATTGCACGAACGCGCGCGCGGTTGGGTTGTCTTCCAGTGTTACGGCAAAACGTTGGGTGCCAACGGTCATCCACATGCGAGGCTGCTCCTGAGATGTGGTTCGCTGGGCAAAGTGGGATGTGCCGGCGGGTACGCTCGGCTCGTTCGCGGCGCCCATGGAAGACGTCAGTGCCAGAGCTAGCATAGGGGCGACTATCCGAATGCGGCGTGTACGGCTGAGCAACGGGCGCAGGCGCGTCGATTCCATGTCAGCAGCTCCTGTCGATGCAAGTCTGTCCTTCGACTTCGAACGACCGGCTCGGCAAAGTGTACGGATGAAGTGCAACGGACGATTTCTCTCAGGCGGCGGCAGGTGTCCCGCGCTGGCCCAGGTGTTGGCTGAAGAATGCTGTCAGCCTGGCCCAGGGAATCAGGCTCACGCGGTCATACAGATCAACGTGGCCCGCCCCGGGAACCCAGTACAGCTCCTTTGGCTCGGCCGCGCGCTGGTAGGCGTCCTCGCTGAACTCGCGCGAGTGCGCTTCGGTACCGGTGATGAACAGCATCGGACGCGGGGAGATGGTTTCGATGTCATTGAACGGGTAGAAGTTCATGAACTTGGTATTGCTGGTCAGCGTGGGATGCGTGGTCAGCAGCGGCGATTGGCCCGGTGGCGTGTACTCGCCCCGGGGGGTGCGGTAGAAGTCGAAGAACTCGCGCTCGATCGGATGGGACTTCGCGGTGATCTCGTGCACCGTGCCGCTGGTGTACCGGGTTTCGCCGCCGGCAAACTCGACGTACCGTTGCTGTGCCGCCTCGGCGATGATGGCCTTCCGCTGCGCCAGCGTCAGCGATTCGTTGAGCGCATGCCGGTTGGCGGCACCCATGTCGTACTGATTCTTGAAGCGGACTTTGCGCGCCGTTACCGTGGCGCTGTGATAAAAATTTTCAGCGTCCGCGGGAACACTGCCGGCGGTGGACTTCGTCGCTGATTGCCCGGACGGTGCCTGCATTGGCTGGGCGGCCCGGCCGGCGCCCGCCACCACCATGCTCGACAGGGCAATGAGACTGGCGCTGGCGCCCTTGATGAAGTTGCGGCGCTGCGGCGCGATTGAAGTTTCGTAGGGGACAGTCGACTGCTCGATGTTCAATGAGATGCTCATATCGGCGCTCCTGATGTCTTTAGGGGTGACACCGAGTTTGGCAAAGCATTGAGTCTTCGACTAGTTGATGAATGGTTATACCGTCTATTAGAATATCTAATTAATAGACTCGGACAGCAATGGCCAGACGCAACCTCAACGACCTGTTGGCCTTCGTGGCTGTCGCGCGCGAAGGCAGCTTTACACGCGCTGCCGCCGCGCTGGGAGTCACCCAGTCAGCCCTGAGCCAGGCCATCCGCGGGCTGGAGGAGCGGCTGCGGATTCGCCTCCTCACGCGCACCACGCGGAGCGTCGCGCCCACAGCGGCGGGCGAACGGTTGGCGCACGCCATAGGCCACCGCTTCGACGAGATCGAAGCCGAACTCGACGCGCTGACCGAATTGCGCGACAAGCCGGCGGGCACCGTGCGCATCACCTGCGGCGACAATGTGCTGCGCACAGTGCTACTGCCCAAGTTAGCGCCGCTGTTGCGGGAGTACCCGGACATCACGCTCGAGTTCGACGTGAACTATGGATTCCGCGACATCGTGGCCGACCGCTTCGATGCCGGCGTGCGCCTTGGCAACACCATCGACAAGGACATGATCGCGTTGCCTATCGGACCGTCGATGCGCATGGCGGTAGTGGCTTCGCCGACCTACTTCGAGGTCCATCCCAAGCCGAGGACACCGCAGGACCTGACTGCACACCGCTGCATCAACCAGCGCATGCCGAGTTCGGGCGGCCTGTATGTGTGGGACTTCACGCGCCGCGGCAAGCAGGTCAACGTGCGGGTCGATGGTCCGCTGATCTTCAACACCTCGCCGCCGCAGGTCGACGCGGCGCTGGCCGGGCTGGGCATTGCCCTGCTGCCCGAGGATGAACTTGCCCCCCACTTGTCCGATGGAACCCTCGTGCGTGTGCTGGAGGACTGGTGCCCTCCGTTCGCGGGATATCACCTGTACTACCCCAGTCGCCGGCAGCCATCACCGGCGTTCAGTCTGGTAGTCAAGGGGCTGCGTCTGGATGCAACCGGTTCGCTGTAGCGTCGCGAGGTGAACCTTCGGCAATCGAGTTACGCGCGGATGAATTGTGGCTTTCCCGAATTGTGATCGACCGCTTCCCGTCGGAAGCAGTTTTTCCCACTTTCCGCGTCATCGAATGAGACATGCGCGCGGATGCAATGCATAACCAACGACCATGTATCGTGTCAATCGCATGAACTCCCTTTCGCACCGATTCTGCGCGGCGCCCATGATGGACTGGACCGACCGGCACTGCCGGTTCTTCCTGCGCCAGATCTCGCGCCACGTACGGCTCTACACCGAGATGGTGACGGCCCCCGCGCTCATGCACGGCGATGTGCCGCGCCACCTCGATTTCGACCCGGCCGAGCATCCGGTCGCGCTGCAGCTGGGCGGCAGCGACCCGGCGATGCTCGCGCACGCGGCGCGCCTGGGCGAACAGTGGGGCTACGACGAGATCAACCTCAACTGCGGCTGCCCGTCGGAGCGCGTGCAGACGGGGAGCTTCGGCGCGTGCCTGATGCGCGAGCCGGCGCTCGTGGCCGCCTGCGTGCGTGCGATGCGCGAGGTCGTGCGCATTCCGGTGACGGTGAAGCACCGGATCGGGCTCGATGCCGACGAGGACTACGGCTTCGTGCGCGACTTCGTCGGTACGGTGGCGGAAGGCGGCTGCACGGTGTTCATCGTCCACGCGCGCAACGCGGTGCTGAAGGGGTTGTCGCCCAAGGAAAACCGGGAGGTGCCGCGGCTGCGCTACGAGGTCGTGCACCGGCTGAAGCGCGACTTCCCGGCGTTCACGATCGTGCTGAACGGCGGGCTCACGACGTGGCCGGCGATGGAGCGCGAGTTGGCGCACGTCGATGGCGTGATGTTGGGCCGCGCCGCGTATCACGACCCGATGGTGCTGGCGCCGATCGACTGGCGGCAGGACGGCGATGGGTCTCCGCCGCCGTCGCGCGCGAACGTGCTGCGCGCGATGATGCCGTACGCTGCCGCGCAGCGGGCGCGTGGCGTGCCACTGAGGTCGATCGCGAGGCACATGCTGGGCCTCTATCACGGCATGCCGGGCGGGCGGCGGTTCCGGCAGATCCTGTCCGACGCCGCGCGGTTGCAGGATGCGGGCCCCGAACTGTTCGAGGAGGCCCTGGCGGCCGTGGAGCCCGCGCTCGACGAGGCGCTCTGACTTCGCACGTCGCCACCGGGCGTTACGGACGGGTCTACTTCCTGTGCTTGCGCCGCCAGCGCGCGAGTGCGCGTTCCTTGGTTGCAGCCGCGGCGGGATCGGCCCCTGGTTTGCGGCTGGCCGCGCCCGGCAACGGATCGGCGTCTTCGCCGCCGCCGGGCATCGCGCGCAGGAACGCGTCCGGTGCGACGTCGATCACGATGGTCGCACCCGCGTAGATCGCGACCAGCACCAGCGCGCCGTAGCGGCCGAACAGGAACGCGAGGCCAAGATAGGTCGCCATCATCGTAGTCACCCAGCGCAGGAACACGAGCGCGAAGCGGCGCTTGAGGCGCAGCGCCTCCGGCGTGTGCGTGCGCAGCGCACCGTACAGGCCGCGCAGCGACCAGAACGCGGCGATCGCCTGCAGCACGAGGCCGGACCGGAACATCGGATCGTCGACCACGTCGTGCCATGTGACACCGCTCGCCGCGAACAGGATGAACAGCGGCATCCCGAGCGGAATCGCCATGAACGCCGCGATCAGCAGCGCCATGCCGACGAAGCCCGCTTCGGCGTTCGCGCGTTCGGCCCAGCCTTCGTCGCCAGGCGGGAAGAAGTGCCGCGCCAGCCCGGCGAAGAGCACGATCATCGCAAGCAGCGTATCGGCGAAGTAGAGCAACAGAACGCTGGGCGCCGACCAGCCCAGGAACAGGATGCCGACGAGCGGCACGATGTTGCGCGCGACCGCGTTGGCGAGGTCGATCGGGGTCGGGGGCGCGGGCATGGGCGTCCTTGCGTCAGGACTTCGGCATGTCGTCCGCGATGTAGGCGCGCACGATGCTCGCGAAGTCGGCGTCGGCGCGCATGCCGAGCGCGGGGCCCAACGTCGGCGCGAAGTTCGACGGCCATGTCGACACGATCCGGTCGATCGCGGGGTCGTAGTCCCACTGCACGCGATCGGCGACAGCGTCGCCGGCGATCGCGCGCAGCGCCGCCACCATGTCGCCGACGGCAACCGAGATCCCGGGGACGTTCACGCTGCGCGTGAGGGCGAACGCCGCGGCCGGCGCCTCGTGGCCGACGACCAGGTTGTCGACGACGGCGCGCGGCGACTGCACCCACATCCTCGTGGTGGGCGCCACCGGGCAGGGCGCGTCCACACCTGCCAGCGGTTCGCGCACGATGCCGCTCGCGAACGACGAGGCGGCCTTGTTGGGCTTGCCCGGGCGTACTGTCACCGTCGGCAGTCGCAGCGAACGGCCGTCGATGAAGCCCTTGCGCGTCATGTCGTAGACCATGAGTTCGCCGATCGCCTTCTGCGTACCGTACGATGCCTGCGGCGTGACGGGCGCGCCGTCGGGCACCGGGTCGGGCAGCGGACCGCCGAACACGGCCAGCGAACTCGTGAACACGAACTTCGGTGGCGCCGCGAGCGTGCGGCAGCGTTCGAGCAGCGTCCGCGTGGCGTCGAGGTTCACCCGCATGCCGATATCGAAATCGGCCTCGGCCTGGCCGCTGACCACGGCGGCCAGGTGGAACACCGAGTCGGTGTCGCGGGTCACCGCGCGCGCGACGACCGCCGGGTCCGCCAGGTCGCCGGCGACGGAGTGCACGCGCGGATCGTCGGCGATGCCGGCCGGTGCGACGTCGAGCAGCACCAGCGATTCGATGCGACGCTCGCGGCCCTGACTGTCCGTCAGATGGCCGCGTTCGAGCAGCTTGCGGGCGAGTCGCGTGCCCAGGAAACCGGCGCCGCCGGTGATCACGATGCGCATGGCAGGAAGCCCTTGGTCGGGAGGGTGCGCGCTATGATATCCGGCCCACCGTCCACCAGGAGAACCGCATGGCGCGCCCGATCCACTTCGAGATCCACGCCGGCAATCCACAGCGTGCGATCGACTTCTATTCGAAGCTCTTCGGCTGGCAGTTTTCGCAGTGGGGCACCGAGTCCTACTGGCTGGTGAAGACCGGCGACGCCGGCGAGCCCGGCATCGATGGCGGGCTCCTGCAGCGGCGCGGCGATGCGCCGGTCGAGATGGCGGCGGTGAACGCGTTCGTCTGCACGATCGGCGTCACCGACCTCGACGCGACGGTGGCGAAGCTCACGGCGGCCGGCGGCAGCATCGCATTGCCGAAGATGCCGGTGCCCACGGTCGGATGGCTCGCCTACGGAAAGGACACCGAAGGCAATCTCTTCGGAATGATGCAGATGGACGCGGCGGCCGCGTGAGGGGGGTCGCGGGGCGCGAACGTGCGCGGCGCCGCCGGGCCCCATGCTAGAATTTTTGCAGCGTTCTCCGGTGCGCGGCCCGTCGATGCCGCGATCGCGCGCGCCCCTTCCATTTTCCTTTCCCTCGATGCCATGCCCGCCGCGCACGCGCCACGCCGCCTGATCATCGCCACGCGCGAGTCCGCGCTGGCTCTCTGGCAGGCCGAGCACACGCGTGCCCGCCTGTCCGCGCTCTATCCGGGCAGCACGATCGCGCTGCTCGGCATGACGACGAAGGGCGACCAGATCCTCGACCAGCCGCTCGCCGCCATCGGCGGCAAGGGACTGTTCATCAAGGAACTGGAAGTCGCGATGGCCGAGGGCCGCGCCGACCTCGCCGTCCATTCGCTGAAGGACGTGCCGATGGAGATGCCGCCGGGGTTCTCGCTCGCGGCCATCGCGGCGCGCGAGGATCCACGCGATGCGTTCGTGTCCAATCGCTTCGCGCGACTGGCGGATCTGCCGTCTGGCGCCATCGTCGGCACGTCGAGCCTGCGGCGCGAGGCGCAGCTGCGCGCGCGCTTCCCGGGGCTCGTGATCGAGCCGTTGCGCGGCAACGTCAACACGCGCCTGCGCAAGCTCGACGAGGGACAGTACGACGCGATCATTCTCGCGGCGGCAGGTCTGAAGCGCCTCGGGTTCGGCAATCGCATCGCATCTCTGCTCGAAGCCGACGAGAGCCTGCCGGCGCCGGGCCAGGGCGCGCTCGGCATCGAATGCCGGAGCGATCGCCCGGACCTCATCGCCGCGCTCTCGCCGCTCGCCGATCTCGCGACGACGCTCGCGACGACGGCGGAGCGCGCGTTCTCCCGCGCGCTCGGCGGCAGCTGCCACACGCCGCTCGCCGGATACGCCGAGTGGGAGGAAGGCGCGCTGTGGCTGCGCGGGCTCCTCGCGAGCCGCGACGGTCAGGACATCATTCGCGGCGAGGTCGACGCGGACGTTGCCGACATCGAAGGTGCCGAAGCGCTCGGCCGCGCGCTCGCCGACGACTTCCTCGAGCGCGGCGCGGCGCGGTTCGTCGTCGGCTAGGCGCGCGGTGGGCGTGCATCCGCTCGCGCCCCCGGCACCGCCCGCGGGACCGCTCGCCGGCATCGGAATCCTCGTCACGCGACCCGCGCGCCAGGCCGCGGGCCTCGTCGCGCAGCTCGCCGCACTCGGCGCGACGCCCATCGTGTTTCCCGCGATCGTGATCCTGCCGCCCGCCGATCGCGCTGCGCTCGACCGCGCGCACGCGTCGCTCGGCGGCTACGACATCGCGATGTTCGTGTCCGCCAACGCGGTCGAATACGGCGTGCCGGCGCCCGGGCAATGGCCGCCGGCACTGCGCACATTCTCGCCCGGTCCCGGCACCGCCGCCGCGCTGGCCGCGGTCGGGATCCACGGCGTCGTGGTCCCGACGACCTCGTTCGACAGCGAAGGCCTGCTCGCGCTGCCCGAACTTGCGCATCCGGCCGGGAAGCGCGTGCTCATCTTCCGCGGCGACGGCGGGCGCGAGCTGCTGGGCGACACGCTGCGCCGCGCGCGGCGCGCACGTCGACTACGTCGCGTGCTATCGCCGCGCGCCGCCCTCCTCCGGCGCGGGCCTCGCGGAGGTCCTCGCGCAAGGGCGCGCGCACGCGCTGACGCTGACGTCGAGCGAAGGGCTCGACAACCTGCTGGCGCTGCTCGACCCGGGCGCGCGCGCGCTGCTGCAGCGCCTGCCCGCGTTCGTGCCGCATCCGCGCATCGCGGCCCACGCGACGCGCGCGGGTTTCACCGCCATCGCCACCGAGGGCGCCGATGCAGGTCTCGTCGCCGGGTTGCTAGAATGGTTCGCTTCGCACCCCGCCCACGGAACCTGATCCCATGGCCCAGCCCGACCTCATCGTCACCGCACCGCTGCCGCCGTTCCTCTACGAGCCGCTGAAGGCGGACTACCGGTGCCACGACTACCATGCGGCGAGCCACAAGCCGGGCCTGCTGCTGGCCGAAGGTGCGCGCATTCGCGGCCTCGTGCAGGGCGGCGGTACCGTGACGCCGACCTCGCTGCTCGACGCGCTGCCGAAGCTCGAGATCATCTCGGTCTTCGGCGTCGGCTACGACGGTGTGCCGGTCGACTATTGCCGCAACCGGGGCATCAAGGTCACCAACACGCCGGACGTGCTGACCGACGACGTCGCCGACGTCGCCGTGGCGCTGGTCATGATGACCGGACGCGGCTTCGTGCGCCTCAACCGCTTCGTGCAGGCGGGCGAGTGGGAGAAGCGCGGGCCGGAACTGACCACGAAGCTCTCGGGCAAGCGCGTCGGCATCCTGGGTCTCGGCCGCATCGGCAAGGCGATCGCCGAGCGCGTGCGCGCACTGGGCATGGAAGTCTCGTACACCGGGCGCAAGCCGCAGGACGTGCCGTACCGCTTCGTGCGCGGACCTCGCGTCGCTGGCGGCGGAATCCGACTTCCTCGTCGTCGCGTGCCCGGGCGGCGCCGCGACGAAGAACATCGTGAACGCGGACGTGCTGGCGGCGCTCGGCAGGAAGGGCACGCTCGTCAACATCGCGCGCGGTTCCATCGTCGACGAGGTCGCGCTGGTCGCGGCGCTCGCAGTCGGGCGCGATCAAGGGCGCGGGCCTCGACGTGTTCGCCGACGAACCGCACATCCCGGCGGCGCTGTTCAAGATGGACAACGTCGTGCTGCTGCCGCACGTCGGCAGCGCGACGAACGAAACGCGCAAGGCGATGGGCGACCTGTGCAAGGCGAACCTCGACGCGTGGTTCGGCACCGGCAAGGTGCTGACGCTGATCCCGGAACTGCGCCTGACGCTCGAACGTCTAGGGCGACGGTGTCACGAGGCGCGGTGCGCGGAGGCGGCTGCCGCCTTCGTCTTCGGCTGGCAGCAGCACGGCGACACCAGCGACGACAGCACGAGTGCCAGCGCGACGAACTCGCTGGCACCCGGGCGCTCGCCGAGGAACAGCATGCCGGCGAACACGCCGACCACCGGCACCGGCAGCGACGACAGCGACGACACGGCCACCGGCAGCGTGCGCGCGAGCGTGAACCACGCCCAGTGCGCGAGCGTGCCGGCGAGGAAGATGTTGTAGAGGATCGCGAACCACGTCGCGGGCTCGACAGGTGCGCGAGGTACGACGGCCGGGTGCGTCTCGAAGAACGGCGCCGCGATCGCGAGCGGCAGCCAGCCCAGCAGCATCATCCAGCCCGACAGCGTGTTCTGCGGGATCGGCGGCTTCCACTTGCGCAGCAGCACGGTGCCGCACGCCCACAGCATCGCCGCGCACAGGATCAGCAGCGCGCCGGTCGGCGTGGAGCGGATGTGGCGGATGTCGTCGCCGAGCAGCACGACCATGCCGAGCATGCCCAGCGCCAGGCCGACGATCTTGCGCCGGTTGAGCGGCTCGTCGCAGCACGACGATCGCGATCAGCGTCGCCCAGATCGGCATCGTGTACGCGAGGATCGCGCTGCGTCCCGCCGGCAGCTGCTGCACGCCGAACAGCACGAAGCCGTTCCAGCCGGCGATGTTGAAGAACGCGAGGACCGCCACGCGCCACCACCACGCGCGCGGGATGCGAATCGAATCGCCGCTGTAGAAGCGCGACACCAGCAGCATGCCGAGCGCCGCGAACGGCAGCGTCAGCGCGCGGAACGTCAGCGGCGCGAGCTCGGCCGACGCCCATCTTCAGCACCGGCCAGTTGCAGCCCCAGACGAGCGTGAGGATGGCGATCGGCACGAAGGCGTGCGCGAGCGGATGCCGGGCGGCCGCGGGCGCTGCCATCAACGCTCGCGCACCGGCAGCGTTTCGCCGAACTTGGACTGGTGCAGCTCGCGCGCCTGCGTGACCCAGCCGTCGCGGCGGATGCGGCCCGGGAATTCCGGCAGCTTCGCGTCGAATTCGTCGATGTCGCGCTCGGTCCAGCGCGCGATCTGCCGGTACGTCGTGACGCCGAGCTGGTGGAGCATGCGCTCGAGGACCGGCCCGACGCCGACGATCAGCTTGAGATCGTCCGGGCGCGCCGGGTCCGTCGAGCAGCGGCGGCAGCGCGTTGTTCTCGAGATCGACGACGAGGTCGCGGTAGCGCGCGGTCTCCGCGCGCGCCTGCGCCACTTCGCGCAGCAGGCGGCGGCGATCCTCGGCGAATTCGGCGAGCTGCGCGCGCTCCGCCGCACCGCCCGATGCGGCACGGCGCAGTGCCGCCACCTCGCGACTCGAGGCTGCGCACGAGGCGCGCGCGTTCGCGCTGGGCCGCGTCGGCCGCGATCTCGAATGGCCGGGCGGAGGCGGGCGAGGGCGGTGCAGCGATGCCGGTCGCCGGCATGACCTCCACCGCATCCTGGGCCCGCGATCCGTCGCCGACGACCGCCGGACGCAGCGCCACCGACACGGTGCCGGCGGCTTCACGGCGGCCGCGCATGATGCCGGCGCGCCACGCGACGAATACGCCGATCGCGAGCGCGAGCACGACGAGCAACGTCAGGCCATTCACTGCGGGAGGACGGCGCGCATGACCGAGTTTCGGGAAAGACGCCATTGTAAGCGACGGGCCCGCCCCAGCCAGCACGCACGCACGAATGAGCGGCGGGTGCGACTGCTAGAATGCGCTCGCGTTCTGACCCCCAATCCCGATGGAACCTCCCGCGCCCGCCAGCGACAGCGTCGCCCCTGCGAACGCCGCCGGCACGCCGGCGGCCGTGGGTCCGTTCGCGCGGCCGGCTTCGCGCGGGCTGGTGCTTGGGCTGGCGCTGGCGCTGGCGGTCGCCGGCGCCGCGGCCTGGTTCGAGGTGCGGGAATCGCAGCGTGCGCTGCGCACCGAAGTCGCGAAGCGGCTCACCGAGGCCGATACGGCGCTGGCGCAATCGCGGGCGCGCGACTCGGACCTCGCCAACGAGTTGCGCGAGGCGCAGGCGAAGCTTGCGCTCCTCGACACGCGCCTCTCCGAATCGCAGACGCAGCAGGCCTCGCTCGAGGCGCTCTACCGCGAGCTCGCGCCGTCGCGCGACGAACTCGCGCTCAACGAGGTCGAGCAGGTGCTCGTACTCGCGAGCCAGCAGCTCGCGATCGCAGGCAACGTGCAGGCGGCGCTCGCCGCCCTGCAACTCGCCGACGCGCAAGCTGTCGCGCTACGACCGGCCGCAGCTGGTCGCGCTGCGCCGCTCGCTCGCGCGCGACATCGACCGGCTGAAATCCGTGCCCTACGTCGACGTCGCCGGGATGTCGCTCAAGCTGGACCAGGTCATCGCGGCGATCGACACGCTGCCGCTTGCGAAGGACGAGCGGCTGCCCGCGCCGGCGCCGCAAGCGACGCCCCCGGACGAACCCGCGTGGCTGCGTTCGCTGCGCGAGGCGTGGTCCGAGGTGAAGGCGCTCGTGCGCGTCGAGGTGTCCGAGCGCGCGGCCGCCCCGCTGGTGCCGCCCGAGCAGCAGTATTTCCTGCGCGAGAACCTGCGGCTGCGCCTGCTCACCGCGCGGGTCGCGCTGCTCTCGCACGACGACCAGAGTTTCAAGTCCGACGTCACCGCAGCGAGCGCGTGGATCAAGCGCTACTTCGACACGCGCAACAAGGGAGTCCAGGGGACGGTGGCGACGCTGACGCAGCTCGCGGCCACGCCCATGCCCACCGAGCTGCCCGACCTCGCCGCGAGCCTCACCGCCGTGCGCACACTCAAGGCCGCGCGCGACCGCGCGGCGGAGCGCGTGCCGGCAGGCGCCGGGCGCTAGCCGGCGCGAATCTCCCCGACGCGATGCGGATCCTGTTCGCGTTCCTGCTGCTCGCCGCGCTGGCCGTGCTGGCGGCGCTGCTGTTCAAGCTCAACGCGGGCTATGCGCTGTTCGTGGCACCCCCGTATCGCGTCGAACTGTCGCTCAATGCGTTCATCCTGGTCGTCGTCGGCGGCTTCGCGCTTGCTCTATCTCGTGCTGCGGCTCGCGGGACGCATCGCGCGCCTGCCGCGCGAGGTGCGCGATGCGCGGCGCCGCGGCAACGTCGAACGCGCACGGGCGCACACCGACGCCGCGGTGGTCGCGCTGCTGGAGGGGCGCTACGGAAAGGCGCGCCAGTTCGCGGAGGAAGCGCTCGCGGTGCCCGAGTCGAGCGGGCTGCCCGCGCTGATCGCGGCGCGAGCCGCCATCGACATGCACGCGTTCGCCGCCGCGGAGGCGCTGCTGGCGCGGCCGGACGCGCAAACGGCGAGCCTCACGGTTCCGCGCCTCATGCTCGAGGCCGACAGCGCGCTGGCGCAGGGACAGCCGGGCGAGGCGCTCGCGAAACTCGCGGCATTGCGGCGCGAAGCGGGGCTGCACACCGCGGCGCTGCGCCTCGAGGTGCGGGCGCTCACCGCCGCCGGGCGGCATGCCGAGGTGCCGCCGCTCATCGACCAGCTCGTGAAGCGAAAGGTGTACGACGGCGCGCAGGGCGACCTGCTGCGCGCGACGGCGCATGCGGATGCGCTCGCCGGTTTTCGTCTCAATGCGACCGGCCTGCGCGACTACTGGAACCGCCTGTCCGACGCGGACAAGTTGCACCCGAAGGTCGCGCGCGCCGGCGCGGCCGGGTTCCTGGCCCACGGCGGAGACCGCGAGGCGGCCGAGATCATCGTGCGCAGCCTCGAGCGCAGCTGGGACCCCGCGCTGGTCACCCTCTACGCGGAGTGCCGGACGGCGGATTCGACGCGACAGCTCGAGACCGCCGAACGCTGGCTCGCCTCGCACAGCCAGGATCCGTTGCTGCTCTACGCGCTGGGACGTTTGTGCGAACGCGAACGCCTGTGGGGCAAGGCGCAGACGTACTTCGAGGCGAGCCTCGCCCTCGACGACCACTGGCGCACGCATGTGGCGCTGGGCGAACTGCACGCACGCCTCGAGCGCACCGACCTCGCGAACACGCACCTCGCCGCCGCGCTCGAGCGCTCGCTCGAGGAACTCGCGCGCACGGGTACGGGAACCGGCGGCGCGTCAGTGCGGCCGCACTGACCGGGCCGACGCGCCGTCGCCCAGCGCCCACACGACGATCTCGTCGTCGCGATAGAACGGCGCGCCGAGCGCCGCCTCGACCAGAGGCACGCACTGCGCGACATCCGGCCAGGGCACCTTGGCGTCCGGCGGCGTCGACCATGGCCTGAAGTGCATGACGAGGAAGTCCGCGTCGCCATGCTCGCCGCGCAGGATCGCCGACAGGTGCACGAAGTTCCCGAGCGCGAATCCCGCGTGCTGGTCCGGGTACTCGCCGAACTTGCCGGTGCCGCACAGCGGCGACGTCATCCCGATGCGCACGTTCTGCCGATGCACCGGCTGGTACCAGACATGCGGGTTGTGGTGCGACTCGAGGCGCCAGGGCGCCTCGACCAGCGTCAGCGATCCGGGGGGCGCCTTCGCCAGTTCCCGGTAGAACGCGGGCGGCGCGTCCTGCGGCGCCTTGTGCACGTACGGGTTGTGCGCGTCGTCGTAGTCGAACTGATAGCGCAGGTGCCCGGTGAACTGGTTGGGTTCCGCGAGCTGCGCGGGCAGCGGGCCGTACGTCCAGATGGCAACCGCGATCGCGGCGACGATGGCCGGTCGCCATGCGGCGAGCCGCGCCGGCATCCATCCCAGCAGCCCTTCGGCCACGAGCAGCAGCAGCACTGGCAGCACCGGCACGAGGTAGCGCGCGAGCACCGGCGGATGAAAGATCCAGTTCGCGCGGCTCGCGACGATCGCCAGCGTGCCGATGCCGATGACCGTCAGCAGGTACGCCGCCAGCTCGCGATCGCGGCGCGCGACACGCACGAGGCCCGCACCGGCGGCAACCGCCGCGACCAGCGCGATCGCCGGATGCATGCTGCCGGCGAGCATGAGGCCGGTCCGGTACACGCTCTCCAGTGTCACCGAGTCGACGCCCGCCTTGGCGGTGAACATGAACCAGTCGTTGATGACGGGGGGCAGCAGCACGATCGCGAGAGGCAGCGCGGTGGCGACGCCCATCCGCAGGAGCCGGCGCAACGGCACGCCACCCTCGCGCACGGCGCGCGCGCCGAAGTAGACGAACGGCAGCAGCGTGAACGCGAGCGACGTCATGTGCAGCCAGCCGCCGGCGAAAGTCGCCGCGATGTACAGGCCACCCCAGGCGTCGCGCTGCCGGTCGCCGCGGTACCAGCGTTCGAACGCGACGAGCGAGAGCGTGGCGAGCAGCGCGGTCAGCGCATAGGGGCGCGCGGTGCGGGAGAGATAGACGAGCAGCGGGGACAGCGCCAGCAGCACCGCCCACAGCGCGCGCGCCGGGGCCGGCGACCAGGCGCGCGTCACCAGTGGGCCCACGGCGATGAGCGCGATGCCCGCGACCAGCATCGGCAGCCGCATCGTCCACTCGGTGATGCCGACCGTATCCTGCAGCCACCGGAAGTACACGGTGAGCGGAATGCAGTAGTCGGCGTAGTCGAGGTGCGTGAGGATGTCGACCAGGTCCGAACGGAGCAGCTTGTGCAGCGCGTGCCATTCGTCGTCGATGACGACCTGTTCGGCGATCCCGCGCAGGCGCAGCCACGCGCCGGCGATCATTGCGCACGCGCCGATGACCAGCCAGCGGACGGCGTTCGCGTCGACGGTGATCCGCAGGACCCTTGCCGTCATCGGCGCACGGTCAGGCTTCCGGCGACGTCCGGTCCAACCCGAGCGGGGCGGGCGCCCGCGCGGGGGTTGCCGCGGCGGGATGCGTGAGCTTCAGGTCGGGCGCGTCGGAGAAGATGCGCGGCCGCGCGAGGTGCCAGCGCCACAGGCGATAGGAAATACTCGTCCGCACCACACCCAGTCCGTACACGACCGACCGCCGGAAGCTGATCTCGCTTGCATCGTCGAAATAGCGCGTCGGGCAGGATACCTCGCCGACCCGGAGCCCGAAGGCCAGCGCCTGCGCCAGCATCTGGTTGTCGAACAGGAAATCGGACGAGTTGGCGCCGAGCGGCAGCGTCTCCAGCACGCGCCGCGAGAACGCGCGAAAGCCCGTGTGGTACTCGGACAGGCGCGCACCCATCAGCACGTTCTGGAAACCGGTCAACATGCGGTTCGAGTAGTACTTGTAGCGGGGCATGCCACCGATCAGCGCCGACTTGCCGAGCATGCGCGAGCCGATCGCGACGTCGTAGACGCCGGACGCGACCAGCGACGCGAGCGCCGTGATGAGGCGAGGCTCGTACTGGTAATCCGGGTGCAGCATCACGACGATGTCGGCGCCGGCGCGCAGTGCCTCGACATAGCAGGTCTTCTGGTTGGCGCCATATCCGGTATTGCGTGCGTGCCGGACCGTTGCCATTCCCAGCCGATGCGCGACGTCGAGCGTCGCGTCGTCGCTCGCGTCGTCGATCAGCAGCACGAGGTCGACCACGTCGTGCGGGATCGCGCGGTAGCACGCCTCGAGGGTCTTCTCCGCACGGTACGCGGGCATCACGACGACGACACGGTTGCCGTGCAGCATGGCGGCCTTCAGCCGGATGTCGATCGAGGGCCCGGACCGCGCGCCCGGTGCGGGCGGACGCTCACGTGCGTTCCGCTTCGGCGGCGTACGTGAAGCTGTCCGCGTAGAACTCCGTGACGGGCAGCCCGCAGCGCGTCGTGAAATCGCGCCGCGCGGCGTCGATCATCGCCGGCGCTCCGCATGCGTAGACCTGGTAGCCGGAGAGGTCCGGGAAGTCGGCCATCACCGCTTCGTGCACGAAGCCCGTGCGACCCGGCCAGGCGTCGTCCGCGCGCGGCTCTGACAGCACGGGAATGAACGTGAAGTTCGGATGCCCGGCCTGCCAGCGGCCGGGAAGCTCCGGCAGGTACAGGTCGGCCTGCGCCCGCGCGCCCCAGTAAAGCACCATCTGGCGCTCGTGGCCATGGTGCAGCGCATGCTCGATCATCGCCTTGATCGGAGCGAACCCGGTGCCGCCGGCGACGAACACGATCGGCTTGTCCGACTCCTCGCGCAGGTAGAACGCACCCAGCGGGCCTTCGAGCCGGAGGATCTCGCGTCCCTTGTACTGCGTGAACAGCGCGTCGCTGAAGAGCCCGCCCGGAACGTGCCGGATGTGCAGTTCCATGAGGCCGTCGTCGTGCGGCGGCGTGGCGAGCGAGAAGCTGCGGCGCTTGCCGTCCTTCAGCAGGAAGTCGATGTACTGGCCCGCGAGGTATTGCAGGCGCTCGTTCGCCGGCAGCTTGAAGCGGACGATCGCCACGTCGGGCGCCACCTTGTCGATCGTCTCGATCCGGCACGGGAGCCGCTTGATCTGGATGTCGCCGGCGCGGCGCACCTCGCGCACCTCGATCGTCAGGTCGGAGCGCGGCTTGGCGCAACAGAAGAGCGCCAACCCGGTGCGCTTCTCGTCCTCGGTCAGCGTGGCCGCCTGGTGCGCGCCGTAGTCGACGTCGCCTTCGAGGATCCGACCCTTGCAGGTGCCGCAGGCGCCGTTGCGGCAGCCATAGGGCAGCATGAGGTCGGCGCGCATCGCGGCCGCCAGTACGGTTTCCCCATCATCGCAGCGAAACGAATGCCCGCTGGGCTTTATGGTAATCTCGAAAGTCATTGCGTCCGTTCCGTGTCGCGCGTTACGGCGACGCGTCGAAGAGTTCGAAGCGTGATCAGGGTTCTGTTGGTTGGATGCGGTGATATCGCGCTGCGCGCCGCTTCGCTGCTGCGCGGGCGCGCACGCGTCTATGGTCTTACCCGCCGTCTCGACGACGTGCCGAAACTCCGCGCGCAGGGGATCGTTCCCATCGTTGCCGATCTCGATGACCATGCGGCGCTGCGGCGGCTCAATGCCGCGCCCTTCGCCGTCCTCCACTGCGCGCCGCCGCCCTCCGACGGCCGCGACGATCCGCGCACGCAGAAATTGATCGCCGCGCTGACGAACGCGGCGATTATACCGCAGCGCTTCGTCTACATTTCGACGTCCGGCGTATACGGCGACTGCGCCGGCGCGCGGGTCGACGAGACGCGTGCCCGCCGCGCGCAGACGCCCCGCGCCCGCCGCCGCGTGGCGGCGGAGGACCGCCTGCGCGAGTGGGCGGCGCGCCGCGGCGTGCGCCTGTCGGTGCTGCGCGCGCCCGGCATCTACGCCGAGTCGCGCCTTCCGCTCGAGCGCATCCGCCAGGGCACGCCGGTGCTGGTCCCCGAGGACGACGTGTACACCAACCACATCCATGCCGACGACCTCGCGCGCGCGGCGGTCGCCGCCATCTTCCACGGACTGCCCAACCGCGCCTACAACGTGAGCGACGACGCGCAATTGAAGATGGGCGGGTGGTTCGACACGGTCGCCGACGCCTTCCACCTGCAGCGGCCGCCGCGCGTGACGTGGGAAGAAGCCGAGCAGCGGATCGCACCGATGCTGCTCTCGTTCATGAGCGAGTCGCGGCGCCTCGTGAACGACCGGATGAAGCGCGAATTGCGCGTGCGTCTCATCTACCCGACGCCCGACGTGCTGCTGGCGGCCGTCGCACCGCGCGAGTTGAAGAAGCAGCTCGCGCTCGGACTGTGAGCGAACAAGCCGACTCCCCGCTCTCGGCCGCGCTCGCCGGCGCGCCGCCCGACCCGTCGCGCCCGCCGCCGCTGACGCTGCTGCAGCGACTCGACGCCTACGAGCGCCTGGTGCGGCTCGACAAGCCGATCGGCATCCTGCTGCTGCTGTGGCCGACGCTCTCGGCGCTGTGGATCGCGATGCGCGGGACGCCGGACCTGCGGCTCGTGCTGGTGTTCACGATCGGCACCATCGTCATGCGCTGCGCCGGCTGCGCGTTCAACGACTGGGCCGACCGCAAGTTCGACGCGCACGTGAAGCGCACCGCGGATCGGCCGCTGGCGCGCGGCGACATCGCACCGTGGGAGGCGCTGGTCGTGGGTGCGGCGTTCGCGCTCGCCGGATTCGTGCTGACGATACTCACGACCAACGTGACCACCGTGCTGCTGTCGGTCGTGGCGCTCGCGATCGCGATGGCCTATCCGTACTTCAAGCGCTTCTTCGCGCTGCCGCAGGCGTTCCTGGGGGTCGCGTTCTCGTTCGGCATCCCGATGGCGTTCGCCGCGGCGAACGAGCCCCTGTCGGTCGTGGGCTGGACGTACTTCGCGTTCAATCTCGTCTGGGTCGTCGCGTACGACACCGAGTACGCGATGGTCGACCGCGACGACGACATTCGCCTGGGCATCCGCACGTCGGCGCTGACATTCGGCCGCTTCGACGTGGCGGCGGTCGCCGCGTGCTACGCCGTATACCTTGCCGGCATGGCCGGGATCGGCCACGTGCTTTCGTTCGGCGTCGGCTACTGGGCCGGCTGGCTCATCGCGGCCGTCCTCGCGGTCTACCACGTCTGGCTGATCCGGACGCGCGACCGCGCCCGCTGCTTCCGTGCGTTCCTAGGCAACCATTGGCTGGGCTTCGCCATCTTCGCCGGCATCGTGCTGGATTACGCCGTGCGGCTGTCCGCCTGGCCGCGCGCGCTCTGAACGCGCTGGCGGCGTGCGGTTGCGAAGGCGAAAAAAAGCGGTCCCCGCGATACCGCCGTGGACCGCTCCTGGTAACCGATGCCGTCAGAACCGGTAGCCGACCCCGATGCCGTAGACCCAGGGATCGATCTTGAGATTGGTCAGCGTGCCGCCGGCGGCATAGACGTCGGTGCTCATCCAGATGTACTTGACGTCGAGGTTGAGGTACCAGTTCTTCGCGATCTCGTAGTCGAGGCCGGCCTGCAGCGCGCCGCCGACGCTGGTGCCGTCGGTCGTCAGCTTGACCGGGCCCGCGTTGAGGTTGACGTCATAGAACCACGTGACGTTGAGCCCGCCGCCGACGTAGGGCTTCCAGGCGCCGAGGTCCGTGAAATGCCATTGCAGCAGCAGCGTCGGGGGCAGCACCGACACGTCGCCCAGGCTTGCGCCGTTGAGCGTGACGGTATGCTTGGTCGTCGCGAGGATCAGTTCCGCCGCGATGTTCTTCGTGATGAAGTACGTGAAGTCGAGTTCCGGCGCCCATTGGCCATCGACGTCCAGTCCGGGCAGCGAGGAACTGGCGTTCGGTTCCACGTCGATCGCGCGGAAGCGGACCAGCCACTTCCCATCCTGTGCCATCGCCGGTGCCGGCAGCAGCATGGCCGCGCAGGCGAGGGCGGCCATCGATCCAAGCAGTCTCTTCTTCATCGCGTGTTCTCCTTGAGGCTTGCGAATGCCCTGCTCCACCCGGGATCCCCGTCCGGTACGTGGTTCGAGCATACTTTTGCGTTGCACCATGGCCATTGACGATCGTCAAACGGCTTCCAGTGTCGGCGTCGGGTGGCACGCCTGTTGCGTTTCGCGCAGTGGTGTCGCCGGCGCGAGCGACGCAGTCCCGTGAGCGCCCGCGCCCGGCAGGGCCTGCCGCCCGTCCTTGCGCCGGATACGCGCGTGCTGATCCTCGGCAGCTTTCCTGGCGTAGCCTCGCTGGACGCGCGGCAGTACTACGCGCATCCACGCAACCACTTCTGGCCGCTGCTCGCGGCGATCGTCGGCGAGCCGCTGCACGAGATGCCCTATGGGCAGCGGCTCTCGCGGATGGCCGCGCACCGGATCGGCGTATGGGACACGATCGTTGCGTGCACGCGCGCCGGCAGCCTCGACACGGCGATCCGCAACGCGACGCGTGCGGACACCGCGCGGGTCCGGTTGGCGGCGCCTCGCGTCGAACTCGTCTGCTTCAACGGCAAGACCGCGGCGCGCGCCGACGCCGCGTGGCGCGCGGCCGGGTATGCGACGGTCGCGCTGCCATCGACGAGCCCGGCCTATACGCGGCCTTTCGCCGAGAAGCTTGCCGCGTGGCGGGTGATCGCGGATCATCTGTGATGCGCCGCGTCGGGCGTTGCGCATTCGGAACAGCGATGCCGCCGCATCCCGTGCGCGCGGATCGCAACGATGTCCTCGCGGGAGTCGACTTGCGCTGCGGAAGGCGGGCCCGATGTCTTGCATTGGCGCTGCTCGCAGCGTGCGGCGCATGGCCGTGCGCCGCGACCGCGCAGAGTGCCGGTCGCGGGCCCGAACGCGTGACGTTCCCGTCGCTCGATCGCGCTGCGGACGGAACGCCGGTGACGTTCCCGCGCTGTATTTCCGGCCCGACGTTCCGGCGGGCGCGCGGGTGCCGCTGGTGGTGGCGTTGCACGGCTGCAGCGGCCTGTTCAGCACGCTCGAAAGCCGCAAGGACCGCCTGTCGCGGCGCTTCGCCACGTGGACCGATGCGCTGGTGCGCGACGGCTACGCGGTGCTGTGGCCCGACAGCTTCACGCCGCGTGGGCAGCGCGAGATCTGCACGATTCGCAGCAACCAGCGCACGGTCGACGCCGCGGTGCGCCGCCTCGACGAGCTGGGCGCGCTCGCATTCGCGGCGACGCTGCCCGGGGTCGATCCGCGCCGCATTGCGCTCATGGGCTGGTCGCACGGCGGAAGCACGACACTCGCGACGATCGACACCGCGGACCGGCGCGTCGCCGCGTTCCTCGCGGCTCCCGACGCGCCGGCGTTCTTTGTCGCAGCGGTCGCGTTCTATCCCGGATGTGCCGGTCCGCTGCGGCAAGGCGCGCGCTGGCATCCCGGCGCGCCGACGGCGATCCACGTCGGCGCGAGCGACGACTGGACGCCGGCCGCGCCGTGCGTGGCCCTGGGTTTCGCGGCGGCCGAGCGCAAGCTGCCGGTGACGGTGACCGTCTATCCGGACAGCTACCATGGGTTCGACGGACCCGACGGCAAGGTCACGCTCCTGGCCAACGTGCCGAATGGCGTCAAGCCCGGGCAGGGCGTGCACAACGGTCCGAATCCGGCCGCGCGCGCGGCGGCGAGCGATGCGGTGCGCGAGTTTCTGCGCGAGCAGCTCGTGCCGCCACGCTGAACGATTTCCACTACCAGGAAGGCAGCCCATGAGTCATGGAATGGATGGCAAGGCCGTTGTCGTCACCGGCGCATCGAAGGGCATCGGCTTCGCCTGCGCGGAGGCGTTCGCGCGCGCCGGAGCGCGCGTCGCGCTGGTGTCGCGCAGCCGCGCCAATCTCGACGCCGCGCTTGCGCGCCTCCCGGGCATGGCGACCGTGCCGATCGCGATCGTCGCGGACCTGCGCGACGCGAACGAGGCCGCCCGGGCAATGGCGGAAGCGGAGGCGGCGCTCGGGCCCATCGACGTGCTCGTCAACTCCGCGGGCGCGGCGAGGCGATACGCGCCTGACGACCTGTCGGCGCAGGCCTGGCACGACGCGATGGACGCGAAATTCTTCAGCTACATCCACCCGCTCGACCTCGTCGTGAAGGCGATGGGCGCGCGCGGACGCGGCGCCATCGTCAACATCATCGGCATGGGGGGGAAGGTCGCCAACCCCGTCCACCTGCCGGGCGGCGCGGCCAACGCGGCGCTGATGCTCGCGACGACCGGACTCGCGGTCGCCTACGGTCCGAAAGGCGTGCGCGTCAACGCGATCAGTCCGGGGGGTACGCTGACCGGCCGCGTGCAGGAGGGCCTGGCCGTCGAGGCGAAGATGTCGGGCACGCCGGAGGCGCAGATCCTCGCCGCGCAGCAGGCGAGGATTCCGCTGCGACGGCTGGGTACGCCAGAGGAGGTCGCGCAGGTCGCGCTGTTCCTTGCCTCCGATGCCGCCAGCTACGTGACGGGCGCCGTGATCCCGATGGACGGCGGCGGCAGCGCGGTGATCTAGGGGGCGTCCGCAAAAGGCGTCCGGGAGGCCCGTGGATGCCGTCGCGTTTGCGTCGCGCCTTTTGCGGCCGGAACTTCAACTTCGAAGTCAGGTGGCCGCCTTGGGGCGGCCCGGCGGCGGCCACCGATAAAGGCCACGCAACAACGAGCGTCGTGCGGCTGCCTGCGTGCGCGTCGTACGATGGCGGAACGCTCGCAGGGCTTCGCTAGCTAGGCCAGCCCCCTGCGCTCGCGGACGAGCCACGTCGCCGCCGCGCCGAAGGCGGCGCTGCCGGCCAGCAGCAGCAGCGCGTGGTCCCATGCATGCGCCCCGTCGCCGGCCGCGCGGCTGCGATCGAGCACGACGCCGACCAGTGGCTGGAGGATGCCGGCGCCGAGGAAGATGCCAAGGTTCACGACCGCGGTCGCCATGCCCGAGTGCTCGGGCCGGTTCACTTCCTTCGCGACCGCCCACGACAGCGTGAAGCCGGGAATCAGGAAGCCCATCGCGAACGACCAGGCAAGCGTCGCGGCGAGGGGCCACTCGACGTGCAGCAGCCACGGCAGCCACGACAGCGCGTACAGCAGCGTGCACGCGCGCATGAGGCCGCGGCGACTGCCCAGGCGGTCGGACAGCGTGCCGATCGCGACGGCACCGAACGCGACGCCCAGCAGCAGCAGGCTCGCGTGCTGCGCGGCGACGACGCGCGGCATGCCGTGGACGTCGACCAGGAATGGCACCGCCCACAGCCCCGCGAATGCGAGATAGCTGCCGCCGATCCCCAGGTTGACGAAGAAGCCCGGCCACGTCGCGGGATTGGCGAGCACCTGGCGCAGCGCGCGGGTCCAGTGCGCGGGCGCGGCCGTGCCGGCCGGCGCGGGATTGACGGCCGGGAAACCCAGGTCCTGCGGCCGGTCGCGCACCTTGAGCCACGTCGCCAGCCCAAGCGCGGCCGACAGCACCGCGAGTCCCACGAACACCGTGCGCCACGACGCCTGGGTGACGAGCCATGCGAGCGGCGCGCCGGCGATCACCGCGCCGGCATTGCCGGCGAACATCGTGATGCCGTTCAGCGTCGCGAACCGGTTCGCGGGAAACCAGACGGCGCTGATCTTGAGGATCGCGATGAACGCGACCGACACGCCGATACCGACGACCGTGCGGCCGATCGCGGCCAGTTCCCACGTCGGGGCCAGCGCGAACGCGAGCGATCCCGCGCCCGCGAGCAGCGAGCCCGCCGCGAGGATGCGGCGCGGGCCCAGCGTATCGGCCAGCACGCCGACCGGTATCTGCAGCAGCGTGTACACGTAGAAGTACGTGGCCGCGAGCGTGCCCAGCGTCGCGGCGTTGATCGCGAAGGCGCGCGTCAGCTCGGCGGCGATCGCGGCGGGCGCCGTCCGATGGAAGAACGACAGCACGAAGCTCGCGAGCACGATGCCGAAGACGACGGCGCGCGTGCGCGTGAAACTTCGGGGGCCGTCGCGGGTCGCCATGCGGGCATTCTAGCGTTGGCTACAATGGGCGGCACCGGCGTGCATCCCGCGCCTTCGACGTCACTGCGTCCGCGCGTGAAGCTGCCGTACCCGTCCAACGGAACCCGATGAGCTACCGCGACCTCCGCGAATTCCTGACCCAGCTCGAAGCGCTCGGCGAGTTGAAGCGCGTGTCCGTCCCCGTCGACCCGAAGCTGGAGATGACGGAACTGTGCGACCGCGTGCTCAAGAACGGCGGTCCGGCGCTGCTGTTCGAGCAGCCGACCGGCGACCTGCGCGGCCCGTCCGGCGGGCCGATTCCGGTCCTGGGCAACCTCTTCGGCACGCCGCGGCGCATCGCGCGCGCGATGGGTGTGGACGACGACGACTGGCGCAGCGCGCTGCGCGAGATCGGACGGCTGCTCGCGTTCCTCAAGGAGCCCGAGCCGCCGAAGAGCCTCAAGGACGCGTGGCAGACCACGCGACCCGTGTTCATGAAGGTGATGGACATGGCGCCCAAGGTGCGCAGCAGCGGCCCATGCCAGGACGTCGTCTGGGAAGGCGCCGACGTGGATCTCGCGCGCCTGCCCATCCAGACCTGCTGGCCGGGCGATGCCGGACCGCTGATCACGTGGGGCCTCACCGTGACGCGCGGCCCGCACAAGAAGCGGCAGAACCTCGGCATCTACCGGCAGCAGGTGATCGGCCGGGACAAGGTGATCATGCGCTGGCTCGCCCACCGCGGCGGCGCGCTCGACTTCCGCGACCACGCGCTCGCGCATCCGGGCACGCCGTTCCCGGTGGCCGTGGTGCTGGGGGCCGATCCTGCGACCATCCTCGGCGCGGTGACGCCGGTCCCGGACTCGCTGTCGGAATACCAGTTCGCCGGGCTGTTGCGCGGCAGCCGCACCGAACTCGTCGCCTGCCGGTCGCACGACCTGCAGGTTCCCGCGACCGCCGAGATCGTGCTCGAAGGGTTTCTCCAGCCGGACGCCGCCGATCCGTCGGGGTACGAGACCGCGCTCGAGGGTCCGTACGGCGACCACACCGGCTACTACAACGAGGTCGAGCGCTTCCCGGTGCTGACGATCGGGCGCATCACCATGCGGCGCGACCCGATCTACCACTCGACCTACACGGGCAAGCCGCCCGACGAGCCGGCGATGCTGGGCGTCGCGCTGAACGAGGTGTTCGTCCCGCTCCTCGCGCGCCAGTTTCCGGAGATCGTCGACTTCTACCTGCCGCCGGAGGGCTGCTCGTACCGGCTCGCCGTCGTGTCGATGCGCAAGCAGTATCCCGGCCACGCGAAGCGCGTGATGTTCGGCGTCTGGAGCTTCCTGCGCCAGTTCATGTACACGAAGTTCATCGTCGTCACCGACGACGACATCGACATCCGCGACTGGAAGGAAGTGGTGTGGGCGCTCACGACGCGCGTGGACCCGGCGCGGGACACGCTGATCGTCGAGTCGACCCCGATCGACTATCTCGACTTCGCGTCGCCGGTGGCGGGGCTCGGCAGCAAGATGGGCATCGACGCCACCAACAAGTGGCCCGGCGAAACCAGCCGCGAATGGGGACGCCCCATCGCCATGGACGCCGCCGTCAAGGCTCGCGTCGACACGCTCTACAAAGATCTAAGTCTTTGAAAAAATGAGTCATTTCAATCAGGGTCAGACTCGAATCAAAGCTTTACTTCAATTCGAGTCTGACCCTGATTGGCGCGATCAACGATCAGCGCGCCCGCCACGCCCGGAACAGCCGCAGTGCCGTGGCGGCCAGCGTGAGCATGCGCATCGTGCCGCGCAGCTTGCGAATTCCGAACAGCGGCAGCGCGATGCCGATCATCGTGGTCGCGATGGTCCGCGTCGCGGTGCTCCGTTCAGGGCCCGGCGGAGGCGATATGATGCCGCGCGCCGTGTGCCACGCGAGCATCGCCTGCATCCGCTGCAGGTCCGATTGCGCGACGAGCCGCGCCTTGCGTTCGGCGAGGGAATCGGCAGGCGTCGTCACGACGGGGGCATCCGGAACGTGCGCGCGAGGGCCGCGCGATCCTTGTCGAGTTCGGCGAGTGTCGCGGCGAACGGACTGGGCCCCGTCTGCGCGAGCTCCGCGCGGCGCCACAGCAGGATCGCGCCCGCGACCACGAACACGATGACGACGCCCGTGACCGCGGCGATCCGGTAAGTGTCCCAGAAGTACATGATCACGCCGACCGCCGTGAACAGCACCGCGAACAGCAGGCAGCCGATGCCGGCGATGAGAAGCGCAAGCTGGCGTCCCATGCGCCCGCGCTCCTCGTGGAACTCGATCGTCGCGAGCTCGACGCGTGTGCGCGCGAGGCCCAGCAGCGCATGCGAAAGCCGCGCGAGCGAGCCGCGCAGCGTCCCCGCGCCGTCGTCGCGTTGCGCGTCCTCGTTCACGCCGGGACCTTCAGCGCGCCGTTCAGCGGCGATTCATCAGGAGGCCGAGCGCGAAGCCCAGGCCCGCCGCGATGCCGATCGCCTGCCACGGATGATCGTGCACGTAGTTGTCGGTGACGCGCGCCGCCGCCTTTGCACGGTCGACCGCCTCGCCTTCGAGTTCCTGCAGCTTGAGCTTGGCGGACAACAGGCGGGACTCGACCTGCGAACGCAGGTCGCGGGCCTTGTCGCCGGTCTCCTTGGCGGCCTTGTCGAGCAGCGTCTCGGCCTCGGACAGGACGGAGGAGAATTCGTCGACAAGCTTGTCGCGTGCGCTATCGGTACTCATGGCGTGGTCCCTCGTGAATGGTCGTCAAGCGCGGCCCGTGGCCGCGAAAACCCATTATAGCGATGCTTGGCCCGGGGTCGCGCGTAACCCGTTCGGGACGCCTTCCGCAGCGTCCCCGGGTCCGGCGCCGAGGATGGCGGCAATCCGGGACGCCGGCCGCGGCGGCTGACCGTCGCCCGGCGTACGTCCGCGATCCGTCGCGCCGCGGGCCCGCGCCGTCGCGGCCGGCCGCGTCCGGTCGGCGCCGGTATTGACGAAGGCGCCAGCGGGCCTCATCTTGGGAAGCACGGGCGCCGACGTGCGGCGCGCTTAGCAACGAGGGCTGGCCGTGGCCGATTTTCCCGCTCCGCAATCCGCCTCCACCGGTTCCACCGTACCCGTCACCGCCGGCGTGCTTGCCTATGCGCTGTTCGCGATCTCCGCGATCTCCGCGCTCGTCTCGACCGGGATGCCGTTGATCGCGCCGCTGACGGGCCTGCTCGGCATCGTCGCCGTCATCGTCTGCTACGTGAAGCGCGACGATGCCGCCGGCACGTGGGTGGCCTCGCACCTGACGTGGCTGATCCGCACGTTCTGGTGGTCGATGCTGTGGGCCGCCATCGGTTGGGCATTCATGCTGACGCTGGGACTCCTCCTCATCGGCATCCCGATCGCGATCGGCATCTGGTTCGTGGCCGGCATCTGGGTGCTGTACCGCCTGGTTCGCGGCTACCTGCTGTTCAAGGACAGCCGGGCGATCCCCGGCGTGTGAGCCTAGGCGTCCGCAAAAGGCGTCCGTGGGGCCGGTGGATGACATGACGCCAGCGTCGCGCCTTTTGCGGCCGGTACTTCAACTGCGAAGTCAGGCGGCCGCCTTGGGGCGGCCCGGCGTCGGCCGCCAGAAACGGCTACTGAAAAACGAGTGTCGTGCGACGGGCTGCGTGCGGGTCGCCTGAAGGTGGGGCTTGCGCAGTGTGCTGCTAGTCGCTGCGCGCGAAGCGCGCGGCGAGCAGGGCGGCGTAGCCGCTGGCACGGGGCAGGCTGCGGCCGCTGGCCTCGAGCCGTGCCTCCAGGAGCGAGAGGCGCGCGAGCGCGCGGCGCCGGTCGTCCTCGCTCGCGGCCGCGGCGACCAGTGCGCGCAGGCTCGCCGCTTCCTTGCGCGCCTCGATCTCCTCCGGTACGTACCCCGCGTTCCTGAGCACCCGGTACGCCATTCGCAGATCCTCGGGGATCATCCGGTCGTCGTCGAACACAAGCGGCTTGCCCGCACCGGGCAGGCGGTCGAACTCGCCGTCGCGCTGCGCTTGCGCGATCTTCGCCTCGACGATCGCGTCGAAGCCGTTCAATGCCGCAGCGCGGGATCCCAGTGTCCCGCTTCCTGGTAGACCCACTGCACGAGGTAGTCGAGCGCCGGCGCGCCGCGCGCCGCGTTCGGGTGGTTGATGATCGCCGTCACGATGAAGCGCCGGCCTTGCGGCATCGATGACATAGCCCGCCAGCGCGCGCACGCCTTCGAGCGAGCCGGTCTTGAGCAGCGCCTGGCCGGCGACGGTGCCGTCGCGGAAGCGCTTCTGCACGGTGCCGTCCATCGCCGCGACGGCGAGCGAACTCACGAACTCCTCGCGCACGGGGCTGCGATCGGCGGAGGCGAGCAGCCGGGCCAGTCCGTTGGCCGAGATCCGCTCGCGGCGCGACAGCCCGGATCCGTTCTCGATGACGAGGCCGGGCACCGGAATCTTCCGCTCGCGGAGCCACTGCTGGACGACGTCCGTCGCCAGCGCCGTCGTGGCCGGCGGCGGATGCTTCGTCGTCGCGAGCGTCAGGAAGATCTGCCGCGCCATCACGTTGTTCGACAGCTTGTTCACGTCGCGGACGATGTCGTAGAGCGGGGCGGACTGCATCACCGCGAACGGCGTGCCGTCGCGCGGCGGACGGCCCTCGCGCAGGCCGCCGTCGAACGTGCCGCCCGCCGCCCGGAAGTACGTGGTGAACATCCCGTGCACGTAGGTCGGGTGATCGAGCAGCGAGACGTACCAGTCGCGCTCGCCGCAGGCCGCCGCAAAGCGTCCCGCGAACGTCGCGGACGCGGACGTGCGCTGGTCGACCCACGTGGCGCGCGATCAGCGCGCGCCAGTCGCCGCAATCGCCGGCCGCGAGCACGGGCCGCGCGGCGACCGCCACGTCCGGCAGCGGCGGATCCACGCGGATGGCCACGGCGCTGTTCTTCCCCTCCGGCGCGAACTGGAACCGCACGGCCTTGAAGTTGACCAGCAGCGCGTCGGGCCCGACGTTGTAGGGCTTCAACGGCTCCTGGTCGAACGCGGCGGGATCGTGCTCGGCCAGCTTGAAGTACGAGCGGTCGAGCACCAGGTCCCCGGTCACGCGGTTGACGCCGCGCGCGCGCAGCTCGGTCATGAACGCCTGCCACTGCTCGATCGTGATCTTCGGGTCGCCGTAGCCCTTCAGCACGAGGTCGCCGGCGAGCGTGCCGTTCGCGATCCGTCCGGCCGCGTACGCCTCGGTCTTCCAGCGGTAGTCGGATCCGAGGAGGTCGAGCGCTGCATAGGTGGTGACGAGCTTCATCACCGAGGCCGGGTTGAGCGGCTTGTCCGCATCGTGCGCGAACAGCGGTTGCGGCTGGCCGGCCTCGCGCACGACGACGCCGATGCTCGAGAGCGGAATGCCGGCGTCGAGAAATGCGCGGCTGACGCCCCCGGGCAGCGTCGCGAGTGCCCAGATGGGCGCCGCGGCAAGGCCGGCCGCGGCGAGCGCGTGCCACCAGCGACGGCGGGCGGCGGGCGTCATGCGCGCTCGACGATCGCCGTCACCCGCGTCGCGAGCAGCGCCATCTCGTCGTCGGTCAGGATGTAGGGCGGCATGAAGTAGACGGTGCGACCGATCGGACGCAGCAGGAGTTCCGCACCCAGCGCTTCCGCGAAGCACCAGCGGGCGAAGTCCTTGCGTTCGGTCGTCGACCTCGAAAGCGAAGATCATGCCGCAGCTGCGGAAGTCGCGCACGTTGGGGTGCGCCGCCAGCGGCGCGAGGAGCGCCGACCACCGTCGCGCGCGGTCCCGGTTGGCCGCGATCACGTCGTCGTCGCGGAAGATGTCGAGCACCGCGAGCGCCGCGCGGCACGCCAGCGGATTGCCCGTGTAGGAGTGCGAGTGCAGGAAGCCGCGCGCCGTGTCGTCCGCATAGAACGACGCGTAGACCTCGTCGGTCGCCAGCACGCAGGACAGCGGCAGGTAGCCGCCGGTGATGCCCTTCGACAGGCACAGGAAGTCCGGCGCGGCCGTGCGCGCCTGCTCCCACGCGAACATCGTACCGGTGCGTCCGAAGCCCGTCATGATCTCGTCGGCGATGAGGTGCACGCCGTGGCGCGCGCGTGATCTCGCGCGCGAGGCGCAGGTACCGCGCGTCGTACATCGTCATGCCGGACGCGCCCTGCACCAGCGGCTCGACGATCAGCGCCGCCGTCGTCGCATGCGCGGCGTTCGAGGTGCGCGTCGAGCGCCGCCGCGGCCGCGTCGACGGTGATGCCCCGGCGCGGATCGGGGCACGGCACCGTCGCGTTCGCATTGAGGAGCGGCGCGTAGGTGTCGCGAAAGAGCGCGACGTCGGTCACCGCGAGCGCGCCCAGCGTCTCGCCGTGGTAGCCGCCGGCGAGGCTCACGATAGCCGCGCTTGTCGGGCTGTCCGCGGTTGCGCCAGTAGTGAAAGCTCATCTTGAGCGCGATCTCGGTGGCCGACGCGCCGTCGGAACCGTAGAACGCGTGGCCGAGACCCGCGGGCGCGAGCGCCGCGAGGCGCTCCGACAGCTCGACCACCGGCGCGTGCGTGAAGCCCGCGAGCATCACGTGCTCGAGCGTGTCGAGCTGGTCGCGCAGCGCGGCGTTGATCCGCGGATGTCCGTGGCCGAAGAGGTTCACCCACCACGAGCTGACGCGCATCGAGGTAGCGGTGGCCGTCGAAGTCGTAGAGCCACGCGCCCGCGCCGCGCGCGATCGGCACCAGCGGCAGCGTCTCGTGCGCCTTCATCTGCGTGCACGGATGCCAGACCGCGTGCCGGCTGCGTTCGAGCCAATCGGCGTTGCTGCCGCCGCTCATCGTCAGAGCCGCCCGAGGAAGATGTAGAAGCTCGTCGAGCCGCCGCTCGCGCGGCCCCACGCGAGGTAGAACGGCCCGAGCCACGTGTCCGCGGCGACGAATACGCTGCCTGCGGTGTAGAGACCCTTCGCGGAAATGTCGTCGCGCTGCGCCCAGACGTTGCCCGCCTCGAACGAACCGCCCACGTAGATGCCGCGGCCCAGCAACGGCATGTTGCCGATCTGGTGGTAGTAGACCGCGCGCGCGAAGCCCATGTAGTCGCCGGAAAGCTGGTCGGTGCGCAGGCCCGACAGCTGCAGGAAGCCGCCCAGGTTGAAGTCGCTGATCGGATTGACCGTACGCGACTGCGTGATGGCACCCGCCTGCGCGGCGAAGTTGAGGAAGCCGTCCTTGGAGACCGGCCAGGCGGCGTTGGCGAACAGGCCGGCGCGCGACGACGTATCCGCGTCGAAGTCGCAGACTCCGTACGGACAGCTCGGCAGTTCGGTCGACCGGTTGCCGAAGAACCCTTCCGCGTTGACGCGCAGGCCGTTGCGCGGGAAGTACGGATTGTCGAGGGTGTCCCAGCGGAACAGCACGCGCGCGCCGGTCTCGGTCGTCTTGATCGTGAAGCTCGGCGTGTACACGGCCGGGTTGAACGGGGGGGCGATCGTCGGGTCGCCGCGGCGATGTTCCCACTTGAACCCGACGCGCAGCTCGCCCGTCGTGCCGAACGGCACGCCGAGGTCCAGGCCGGCCGTCTCGGTCAGCACGTCGAACTCGGCGGAGCGCGTCGATCCGTCGAAGATGAACTCGGGCTCGCGCTGCACCAGCCCGTAGGCCGAGGCGAACACCCGGTTGGACAGCGTCAGCGGCTGGTAGAACTCGGTCGCATAGCGGCGCGTGCTGCCCAGCACGATCTCGTTGGTCCATTCGGCGCCGTAGCTGTTGAGCCACACGCGCTTGTGCCCGGCCATCAGGTTGAAGAACGTCTCGCCCTGGAGGTCCGACGAGAGCGATAGTCCGAAGCGCAGGAAATTCGGCCCCCACGACTTCTCGGTGACGTTGATGACGAGCCCTTCGCGGCTGCCGAGCTTCACGAACTGGTAGTCGATCTGCTCGATGTCGCCGCGTCCGTACAGCTTCGCGAGGTCCGTCTCCAGCACGCGCATCTCGAACGGCTGGTCCGCCTTCGTCCGCATCTGCTCCTCGAGGACCTCCGGGTTCGAGTACGTCGTACCCTCGATCGTCACGAAGTCGAGCTTCGCGGGGGGCGTCTGCGCCGGAATCGCGAAGCGCTGCTCGAACTGCGCGTACTGCGGCGAGGCGTCGGCGAGCGCCGCGAGCCTCTGCCGCGCGGCCTCCGCCGCCTGCGATCCCCAGTTCGACGAACTTCGGCGCGGCCGCGAAGTCGATGAACGACAGGCTGCCCAGGTCCGGCGAGATCAGGATGTCGGCGGGCCCGAGCTGCGCCAGCTGCGCGCGCACGTTCTGCTCGGTCAGGATGTTGATCATCTGCGACGCATAGCCGACGACCGACTGGAGCTGGTCGCGCGACATGAGCGGCGTGCCGATGTTCACGGCGATCACGATGTCGGCGCCCATCCGGCGCACGACGTCGACCGGCAGGTTGTTGACCAGCCCGCCGTCCCCCAGGATGCGCCCGTCGAGCTCGACCGGCGCGAACATTCCCGGCACCGACATGCTGGCGCGCATCGCCTGGTAGAGGCGGCCGCGGTCGAAGACCACTTCCTTGCCGGTCACCATGTTCGTCGCGACCGCGCGGTACGGAATCGGCAGCTTGTCGAAGTCCTCGACGTTCTCGACCTTGCGCGTCAGCTCGTGCAGGAAGAGCTCGAGATTGCTGCCCGACAGCGCGCCCTTGAACCAGAGGAACTCGCCGTCGCTGTAGCCCAGCTCGATGCCCAGCGGAAACAGCGACTCCTCCTCCTTGCGGCGAAACCCGACGTCGCGCCGCGGCGGGCTGTCCGACAGCAGCGTGGGCCAGCTCACCGCGCCCAATTGCCGCTGCATCTCGTCCGGCGACATGCCGCTCGCGTACAGGCCGCCGACGATCGCGCCCATCGACGTCGCCGCGATGTAGTCGACCGGGATCTGCATCTCGTGCAGCACCTTGAGCACGCCGATGTGCGTGAGGCCGCGCGCGCCGCCGCCGGAGAGCACGAGGCCGATCTTCGGCCGCGACCCGGGGGCCGCCGGGCCGGCAGCCGGCTTTGCGGAACCGGGCGGCGCGGCCGATGCGGGCGCGGCGGCCTGCTGCGCGCCCAGCTCTCCCGCGGGGATCCGCGCGAGCAGAGTCCACAGCGCCGCCGCGAGCCATGGAAGCAAGCGCGCCGCGCGACTGTTGGCCGTGGACGGAATGAAGCGCATCGTGAAGTCGTGCGGCGACGGCGAGATACGGGTCAAGGCTCGAGCTCGTGGGCGTACGCCGGGAGGGTGAAGGTGCGATCGATTATAGCGGCGGACGCGCGATCGGCCGCCCCGTTCGCGCGCGCATGCGCGGTCGCGGGACGCGCTGTCCAGCGCCTGTTCCTGGCACGCGGCGTCGCGCGCACGCACAATGGGAGATCACGACGTGGTCCCAACGCATTGCCATGAACGCCAGGCGTCAAGTCGACCGCCCACCGCCCCAACCCGCTCGGCGCGTGCGGCGAGCGATGCCTGACGCCGCCCGCGACCGCGTCGATCGCCATTCGCCGGGCACGATCGCGCTGCACTGGCTCGGCGCGCTGCTCGTGTTCGCCGGATTCGCGCTCGGCCTGTTCATGACCGGCCTGCCCCTGTCCCCGGCGAAGCTCCAGTACTACGGCTGGCACAAGTGGCTCGGCATCACCGTGTTCCTCGTTGCGGCGGCGAGGCTCGCGCTGCGCGTGGCGTATCCGTCCCCGCCGTGGCCCGCGACGATGCCGGCGTGGCAGGTCGGCGCCGCCCGGTGGTCGCACCGCGCGCTGTACGCGCTGATGCTCGCCATTCCGCTGTCGGGCTGGCTCTACAGTTCGGCGGCCGGCGTGTCGGTCGTGTACCTGGGCATCATGCCCCTGCCGAATCTCGTCGCGAAGGACCGCGAGCTTGCGGCTGTCCTGCTGCTCGCGCACCAGTCGCTGAACTTCGCGCTGGCGCTCGCGGTCACAGTGCACGTCGGCGCCGCGCTCTGGCATCGTTGCGTCGACCGCGACGGCATCCTGGCCCGGATGCTCCCGGGCGCCGTCCCTGAAGACCAAGACCCCGTTCCGTCCCGAGGTTCCCGATGCGCATCCTCCGTCCGTTCATTCCCTCGCTCGCGATGCTGCTGCTCGCGACGTCCGGCGCCGCCGCGCAGGGCGTGCTCATCGACCGCAGCGAGATCCGCTTCGTCTCCAAGCAGATGGGCGTCAGCGTCGAAGGCCGCTTCCGCAAGTGGAAAGCCAGCGTCGACTGGCGCCCCGACGATCTGGCGCACTCGAAGGCCGACTTCGAGATCGACCTTGCCAGCATCGACCTCGCGAGCGAGGAGTCCGAGGCCGAGGTGCGGCGCTCCGGGCTGGTTCGACACCGCGAAATTCCCGCGCGCCGCGTTCCGCTCGACCTCGCTGCGCGACCTCGGCGACGGCCGCTACGAGATCGCGGGCGAGCTCTCGCTGAAAGGCACGACGCGGCCGACTCGCATTCCCGGTCACCCTTCGCCGGGACGACACCGGCAACTCGGTGGCCGAAGGCGAGTTCACGCTGAAGCGGCTCGCGTTCAACGTGGGCGAAGGCCCGTGGGCGGACCCCGCGGTGGTCGCCGACGACGTGCTCGTCCGCGTGCGCATGGTCCTGCCGCGCGCGGCCTGACCGCGCAAGCCGATGGCGATCGACTCCCGTATGCACGTGCACCGAACGCTGCGAACCGCGTGCGCGGCCGGCCTCCTGCTGACCGTCCTCGCCGCCGCGGCGGCGTCAGCTCGCGCGCAGACCACGTACACGATCGACGGCGAGCACACGACGCCGCTCTTCGAAGTGCGCCACATGGGCATGTCGCTGCAGCGCGGGTTCTTCACCAACACGTCGGGAAGGATCGTCCTCGACCGCGCCGCCCGGACGGGCTCGATCGACGTGGTGATCGGAACGGGTTCGGTGGTGACGGGATCGCGCGTCGCTGACCGACGTGCTGAAGCGCGAGGACTTCTTCAACGCCGAGAAGCATCCGACGATGCGCTTCGTCGCGCGCGACCTCGCGTTCGACGGCGACACGCCCGTGGCGGCGAAAGGAGAGCTCACGCTGCTCGACGTGACCCGTCCGGTCGTCCTCAAGCCATCGCGGACTTCCGGTGCGGCGCGCAGCTCTTCACGCGCCGCCCGATGTGCGCGGCCGAAGCCACCACGACGATCCGTCGCTCCGAGTTCGGCATGACCTACGGTGTCCCGCGCGTGGCGGGCGACGAAGTCCGCATCGTCATCCCCGTCGAAGCGTTCGCCGAGTGAGGGTGCGCAGGTACCGCGGAGGTGCGCCGCGCGCGGCGGGTCCCGTCCGTCATCCGTGCGGGCGGGCCGCCGGCGCGCTCCTCGCGGCGCTCGCGACCGCCGCAGCCGTCAGTCTTCCCGCCGCGGCCGAACCCGTCGCCTATCGCGTGGATGCCGCGCGCAGCGCCGCGGAATTCACCGTCCTCCACCTGGGGGTAATCCCGGCGCACGGCCGGTTCACGCGCATGGCCGGACGCATCGTCATCGACGCGCAGGCGCAGACCGGCAACGTCGACTTCGAGATCGCGGCGGCCTCGATTGCGACGGGCTGGAGCCTGCGCGATTCGTTTGTCCGCGGCGAGAACATGTTCGACGTCGCGCAACACCCGGTCGTGCGTTTTCGCTCGACGCGGCTCGCGTTCGCGGGCGGACGCCTTGCGCATCTCGACGGCGAGCTCACGCTGCGGGGTGTCACGCGACCGGTAGGCGTGACCGTCGTGCGCATCGACTGCGGCCCGGCCGCGGACGGGCACGGCGATGGCTGCGACGCCGAAGCGGACACGACGATCCGGCGGCGCGACTTCGGGATGGATTTCGCGTGGCCGCTGATCGGCGACGACGTCGACCTCACGCTGCGGATCCGGGCCCGGCGCGAATAGTCGTCCGGGCGCGCGGTGCCATCGCCCAGCGGGTGCGCTCCTGCCCCCGCACGCGGGGAGCAACGGTCGGTCTCGCGCAGGTTCAGCGAACGCGCGCCAGCATGCGCCGCACGGCGGCGACGAGCTCGCGGGCGATCCCCGGCTCGCGGACCGAGTGTCCGGCATCGGGCACGACGATGTACTCCGCCTCCGGCCAGGCACGGGCGAGCGCGTCGGCGGTGACGGGCGGGCACACGATGTCGTAGCGGCCCTGCACGATCGTGCACGGGAGATGGCGGATCTTCGGCACGCCGGCGAGCAACTGGCCGGGTTCGAGGAACGCGCGGTGAACGAAGTAGTGCGCCTCGATCCGCGCGATCGCGAGCGATGCCGCGGCGTCGTCGAACCTGGCGCCGGCTCCCCCTGCGGCATCAGCGTCGAGCACGCGCCCTCGTAGCGGTCCCAGGCATGGGCGGCGGGCAGGTGGATCGCGGGATCGCGAGTTCGTGAGGCGCCGGTGGTAGGCGCCGAGGAGATCCCCGCGTTCGGCCTCGGGCAGGAACTGCGTAAATGCGCGCCACGCTTCCGGAAAGATCGTGCGCATGCCGTGCATGAACCAGTCGAGTTCCGGCGGCGTGGCGAGGAAGATGCCGCGCAGCACCAGGCCCAGCACGCGCTCGGGATGCGCCTGCGCGTACGCGAGCGCGAGCGTGGAGCCCCACGAGCCGCCGAATACCACCCACCGCTCGATGCCGCGCGCTTCGCGCAGGCGCTCGAGATCAGCGATGAGGTGCTGCGTGGTGTTGTCGGTCAGCGCCGCCGGGGGCGTGGAACGTCCGGCGCCGCGCTGGTCGTAGAGGACGATGTTCCAGCAATCCGGATCGAAGAAGCGGCGGTGATGCGGGAGGCAGCCGCCGCCGGGTCCGCCGTGCAGGAACACGATGGGCATGCCGTTCGTATTCCCGCAGGCTTCCCATTGCATCGTGTGCAGCGAGTCGAGCGGGAGCCGGCCCGATGCGTAGGGCTCGATGTCGGGGTACAGCGCCGGGTTGGGTGCGCTGCGGCGCGCGGCGTCCGTCGAGGCCACGAGTCAGCCCGCCGCCCACGGCGTCTTCAGGCGCGTGAACTCGAGCCGGTAGACAGCGCGCACGAGCGCGGTGGCGCCGTGCGCCTGCAGTGCCGGCTCGACGTCGTCGGCCGCGCCCTCGACGTCCGGCACCGCGTTGCCTTCGATGAGCAGGATCCAGCCCGGCACTTCGGTCGTATCCGCGCGCACGCGCTTCTCGGCGGTTGCGACATTGCTCGCGGCATCGTCGGCCAGGCACAGGTGCACGCCGGCCACGCCTTTCCGGTACACGAGCGGCGGCAGCAGGCGCCGGCGCAGCGCCTCGACCGCACTGTCGCGCCGCGCGGGGTCGAGCGCGAAGCGCAGCGTGAGCATGACGCCGCCGCTGCCGACGCCGTTGGTGAACGCGACGCGGCAGATCGACGCGGGCGACGTTGCGGAACGACGGCACGACGCGACGCGTCCACGCCGTCGGCGCGTTCAGCCGGTTGAGGTAATCCTGCGCCCGCGAGCGTTTCGGGGCTGTCGGCTTCGTAGAGGTTGAAGTACTCCGGCGCGCCGCTCAGCGCGACATAGCGTCGTCCGCGGCGAAAGCCCGGAATGCCGACACGCTCGGGCATGTGCTCGCGGTTGTGCCACTCGTGGAAATCGTCACGCGCGGCCGGACGCAGGTCGTGCCAGATCGCGACGGCGCCCATTCCGGCGAGACTCACCGGCGGCTCCTGTCCTGGCCCTTGCGCCGGTCATCCCGCGTGCGACAGCGTACCTCGAGCTTCCCAGATCGCCGTACGTGACCGTCAGCGGTGTGCCGATCGGCACCTCGACCACGCCGCATAGGAACCCGTCGTGACGATCTGGCCGGCGCGCAGCGGCGTCGCCCTGCTGCGCGGACCAGTTCGCGAGCCAGTACAGCGGCTGCAGCGGATGGCCATCCGGGTGCTTGCCGTCGCGTTGCGCGAGCACGGCGCCGCCCATGCCGATCGTTACCGGAAACGCCTCCAGCGCGCGCGCCCACGGGTTCGCGAGCACCGGGCCGACGAAGAGGCCCTGGTTCGCGACGCTGTCGGCGAGCAGCTCGGGGTATTCGACGGCGGACGGATCGGTATAGCGCGCGCCCATCAGCTCCAGCACGAAGCGCGCTTCGCGGATGGCGCCGCGTACCTCGTCGTCGCTGTAAGGTGCACGCGCGCGCAGGGAGGTCCTGCCCGATCACGAAGGCGATCTCCGGCTCGATCTTGAGCATGCCGCCGCGTCCGTGGACGGCGCAACGGCGACCGGTCGGTGATCGCGGGCGCGAAGATCTGCGCGGCGAGCACCGGACGCGCCGCCGACGGCACCGAGCACTTCCAGCCGCCGATCGGTTGTCCCACCAGCGCGACGACGCGGCGCTGGATCGCGAGCGCCTCGTCGACGTTGGCCGGCCGCAATCTCCGGCGGAATGCGCGCAACGGTCGTGCGCGTCGTGCGCGCGGCGAAGAGGAACTGTGCGGCGGCTTCCTGTGCGGAGGTGAGCGTCATCGTCGTGGAGTCCGGTCCCGGTGGCATTGCCGGCAAGGGTGCGGCGTACCATTTTGGCATAGCTTGGCGGCGGCGACGTCGGTTATGCTGGCGGTCCGCCGCACCGTTCCGCCGGCTTCGTCCCGCCTAGCACCACTGCGTCCCACGCCGCGAGTTGCCACCATGCAGGAACGCCTGACCGTCTCTTCCGTCCTTCCCGCCGACCGGGCGCGCGCCACGCTGGTGGGTCGCGCGTGCGTGCCCGCCGTCGCCGGCGCCGTGCTGGTCGGCGTGCAGGGCGACGACCTCGTCGACCTGTCGGCGGTTGCGCCGACGTCGAGCGCGCTCGCCGAACCTGCCGGACCCCGCGGCCGCGGTCCGCGCGCGCCGGGACGTTGCCGCGCATCGCGCCGCTCGCCGCCGTGCTCGCCAACTCCGCCGAGGGCGCGCGCGACCCCGCGCTGCCGTGGTTGCTCGCGCCCTGCGACCTGCAGGCGATCAAGGCGGCCGGCGTCACCTTCGTCGCGAGCATGCTGGAGCGCGTGATCGAGGAGCAGGCGCGCGGCGACCCGGCGCGGGCCGAGGCGCGTGCGGCGCGCGATCGTCGCGCGTCATCGGCGACGACCTCGCGCAGGTGCGTCCGGGCTCGCCGGAGGCCGCGCGGCTCAAGGACGCGCTGATCGCGCAGGGCGCGTGGTCGCAGTACCTCGAGGTCGGCATCGGCCCGGACGCCGAGATCTTCACCAAGTCGCAGCCGATGTCGGCGGTCGGCACCGGGCGCCGAGGTCGGCATCCATCCCGAAGTCCGACTGGAACAATCCCGGAGCCGGAGATCGTGCTGGTGGTCAACGCCGCGGCCGCACCGTCGGCGCCACGCTCGGCAACGACGTGAACCTGCGCGACTTCGAAGGCCGCAGCGCGCTGCTGCTCGGCAAGGCCAAGGACAACAACGCCTCCTGCGCGATCGGCCCGTTCATCCGCCTGTTCGACGCGCACTTCGGCATCGACGACGTGCGCCGCTGCGAGCTCGCGATGCGCGTCGACGGGCCCGGACGGCTTCGCGCTCGACGGCATCGAGCTCGATGGCGAGATCAGCCGCGATCCGCTCGACCTCGTCGGCGCAGGCGATCGGCGCCAACCACCAGTATCCGGACGGCCTCGTGCTGTTCCTCGGCACGATGTTCGCGCCGACGCAGGACCGCCACGGCCCGGGCCAGGGCTTCACGCACGTGGTCGGCGACATCGTGACGATCGCCACGCCGGCGCTCGGCGCGCTGGTCAACCGCGTCAACACGTCCGACCGCGATCGCGCCGTGGACGTTCGGCGCGGGCGCGCTGATGGAAAGCCTCGCGCGGCGCGGTGTGCTGGCGATCCCCGAAACAGGCCTAGCGCGCGGCGCGCACCGGTCCCATCCCTGCGAATCCGCGCCTCACGGCGGACCGCGCAACGAAGGCGATCGACATGGCGGAACTCTTCAGGAACTACATCGGCGGCGAGTGGCTGGCGGGCTCGGGCGTCACCGTCAACCGCAATCCGTCGGACACGAGCGACGTCGTCGGCGAGTACGCGCAGGCCGACGTCGCGCAGGCGCGGGCCGCGGTCGCGGCCGCGAAGAAGGCGTTCGGCGCGTGGTCGACCGGCTCCATCCAGGAGCGCGCGAACATCCTCGACAGGGTCGGAACCGAGATCCTCGCGCGCAAGGACGAACTCGGCACGCTGCTGTCGCGCGAGGAAGGCAAGACGCTGCCGGAGGGCATCGGCGAGGCGGCGCGCGCCGGGCAGATCTTCCGGTTCTTCGCGGGCGAGGTCGTCCGCATCGCGGGCGAGAAGCTCGCGTCCGTGCGGCCCGGGCGTCGACGTCGAGATCACGCGCGAACCGCTCGGCGTCATCGGCCTCATCACGCCCTGGAACTTCCCGATCGCGATTCCTGCGTGGAAGATCGCGCCGGCGCTCGCCTACGGCAACTGCGTCGTGATCAAGCCCGCCGACCTGGCGCCGGGTTGCGCGTGGGCGCTGGCCGAGATCCTGTCGCGCGCCGGGCTGCCGCCGGGCGTGTTCAACCTCGCGATGGGCCGCGGTTCCGTCGTGGGGGAGGTGCTCGTCAACGATCCGGACGTGACGGCGCTCTCCTTCACCGGCAGCGTGCCGACGGGCCGCGCGATCGCGGCGAAGGCGATCGCGCGCATGGCGAAGTTCCAGCTCGAGATGGGCGGCAAGAATCCGCTGGTCGTGCTCGACGACGCGGATCTCCCGACCGCGGTCAACGTCGCCGTGCAGGGCTCCTATTTCTCGACCGGCCAGCGCTGCACGGCATCGTCGCGGATCATCGCGACCGCCGGCATCCACGACCGGTTCGTGGCGGCCGTCGCCGACAAGCTCGCGTCGCTGCGCGTCGACAACGCGCTGCTCGCCGGTACCGACCTCGGTCCCGTCGTCGACCAGGGCCAGCTCGAGATCGACCAGAAATACATCGAGGTGGGCAAGGCCGAAGGCGCGCGTCTGGTCACCGGCGGCGAACGGCTCAAGCGCGCGACGGAGGGCTACTACCTCTCGCCGGCGCTGTTTTCCGAGACCACGAACGCGATGCGCATCGCGCGCGAGGAGATCTTCGGGCCCGTTGCGTGCGTGATCCGCGCGAAGGACTACGACGAGGCGCTGGCGATGGCCAACGACACGGAGTTCGGACTGTCGGCCGGCATCGTCACGACGTCGCTCAAGCACGCCACGCACTTCAAGCGGCATTCGCAGGCCGGCATGGTGATGGTCAACGTGCCGACCGCGGGCGTGGATTACCACGTGCCGTTCGGCGGCCGGAAGGGCTCGAGCTACGGTTCGCGCGAGCAGGGGCGATACGCCGCCGAGTTCTTCACCTCCGTGAAGACGGCGTACACCGGCGCGTAGGGTCGTCCGCGAATGTGGGCGACGGCATCCGCAACACTTCCGTCGTCCCCGCGGAGGCGGGGACCCAGCGTCGTTTCGAGCGAACGGCGCCGGGTCCCCGGCGTCGCGGGGACGACGGCGCATGGGGCATGCACTTCCATAGCGTTCCGTAGGCCGATGGACGCCTCCGCGCCGCCCGCGGCCGCGCTGCCCTTCTCCCGCGACGAGTACCTCGTGATCGCCGCGTGCGCGATCGCGATGCTGATCGTGCAGATGGACTGGTTCGCACTGAACCTCGCGCTGCCCGCGATCGCGCGCCATTTCGACGTGCCCGCGACCGACCTCCAGTGGGTCGTCAGCGGCTACATGCTGTCCATCGGCGCGCTGATGGTGACGGCAGGGCGGCTCGCCGACATCTTCGGCCGCCGCCGCATCATCGTGATCGGCCTCACGGTGTTCGGCGTCGTGTCGTTCCTGTGCGGAATCGCGACCACCGAAGTCTGGCTGATCGTCGCGCGCGTCGTCCACGGCGTCGGCGCCGCGCTGATCTTCCCGGTCGCGATCGCGATCGTGTCGAGCACGTTCTCCGGCGCGCGCCAGGCGCGTGCGATCGGCGTCGTGCTCGGCGTGTCCGCGATCGGGCAGGCACTGGGTCCCTTCGTCGGCGGCACGTTCGCGCAATACCTCGACTGGCGCGGCGTGTTCTTCATCAACATCCCGTTCTGCATCGTCGCGATCGTGCTGATGCTGCGCTACGTGAAAGAGTCGCGCGACGAGACGGCGGACCGGCACATCGACATTCCCGGCATGCTCGCGGTGACCGCCGGCCTCGTCTGCATCAGCCTCGCGTTCGACCGCGGCGAGGCGTGGGGCTGGGGTTCCGTGCGCACGATCGGCACGCTGGCGGCGGGTTTCGCGCTGCTCGTGCTGTTCGTCGCCATCGAACGGCGCGTGCGGTCGCCGCTGGTCGACCTGGCGCTCTTCCGCAATCGCGCCTTCGACGCGATCGTGCTCGCCGGTGCGCTGTCGAACGTGGTGTTCTGCTTCGTCGCGGTATTTTCGGCGCTGTACCTGCAGGGCGCGCGGGGCATGTCGCCGTTCGCTTCCGGGCTCGTGTTCCTCGCGTTGTCCGCAGGTGCGGGCTCCGCGAGCTACTACTCGGGACGCCTCGCCGAGCGGTATCCGGCGGATCGCCTGATGGCGGCCGGCATGGTGATCAGCGCCATCGGGATCGTCGGTCTTACCAGCGTGGAGTCGCTGTGGCTCTACACGCCGCTCTTCATGGTCACCGGCGTGGGTCTGGGTCTCGGCTGGGCGCTGGCCAGCGTGGCGACGCAGGCGGTGGTGCCGCCCGCGTTCGTCGGCGCGGCGTCGGGCATCACGCTGACGTCGCTGGTGCTGCTGGGCGCGGTCGGCGTCGCGATCGGCGCGGCCGTGCTGGAGATCCTCGCGGGCTCGGCGGCGGCGGCGAGTTCGGATGCGCGCGCGATCAACATCGTGCTGCGGGCGGGGGCGGGGCTTGCAGTCGTGGGCGCGGTCGCGCTGCTTGCGTTCGGTCGGCAGCGCTGGAGGCGCGTCGGCGAGCGACGGTGTAGCGAATCCCTTCGCGTCGAGCGCTATCGACATCCCTACGTTCCCCTCACCCCAACCCTCTCCCCGCAAGCGGGGAGAGGGCTGGGGTGACGGGCGCATCGCGGCAGCGCTCGGCAGCCTTGCGAGCGCCGCCGCGCTCCCGCGCCCGCGCTCGGCGCGATCAACGTCACGGCGACGCGCCACAAACAATCACGGCGATCTCTCGATCGCCGTGACGGTGCATTGCGGTGGGCGGGCGCGCCTCCGGCCGGAGTCACTTCCGGGACGCGCGCGGGAACGGAACTACTTCCGCCCCTTGAACGGCACGACCTTCTGCTTTTGCTGCCCCAGCCCCTGCGATGCCCAGCGACACGACGTCGCCGGCCTTCAGCCACTGCTGCGGCTTCATGCCCATGCCTACGCCCGGCGGGGTGCCGGTCGTGATGACGTCCCCGGGGAGCAGCGTCATGTACTGCGAGACATCGGCCACGAGATCCGCAACGCCGAAGATCATCGTCTTCGTGCTGCCGCGCTGCTTCGGAACGCCGTTGACGTCGAGCCACATGTCGAGGTTCTGCACGTCCTTGATCTCGTCCTTCGTGACCATCCACGGTCCGATCGGTCCGAAGGTGTCGCAGCCCTTGCCCTTGCCCCACTGCGACGCGCCTTTCTTCAACTGGAAGTCGCGCTCGGACACGTCGTTGATCACGCAATAGCCGGCGACGTACTTGAGGGCGTCCTTCCTGTCGACGTAGCTCGCCTTGCGGCCGATCACGATGCCCAGCTCCACTTCCCAGTCGAGCTGCGTCGAATTCTTCGGCACCATCACGTTGTCGTTCGGCCCGACGATGCATCCGGGCGACTTGAAGAACACGATCGGGTTCTCCGGAATCGGCGAGCCCGTCTCCTTCGCGTGGTCGATGAAGTTGAGCCCGATCGCGACGAACTGCGACGGCTTGGCGATGCAGGAACCCGAGGCGCGGCTTGCCCTTGACCAGCGGCAGGCGCTTCACGTCGAGCTTCGCGAGCTTCGCGAGTTCCGCCGGGCGCCAGCGTGGCGCCGTCGATGTCCTTCACCTTCTTCGACAGGTCGCGCAAGCAGCCGTCGGCGTCGATGAGGCCGGGCTTCTCCTTGCCGGCGGGGCCGTAGCGTACGAGTTTCATTGCTTCCCTCCCTAAGTCATTGCAAGCACAAAGTCGAGCCGGCCGCGCCGGCTCGTTATCCGTCTATATCGTCATGCCGCCGTCGACCGAGAACACCTGACCGGTGGCGAACGCGGACTCGTCGGACGCCAGGAAGATCACGACCGGCGCGATCTCCTCGGCCTTCGCGAGCCGGCCCATCGGCTGGCGCGCGATGAACATCTTGCGCGCCTCCACCGGGTCGGCGAACGCATTGATCCGGTCCGACAGCGACGGCGTGTCGACGGTGCCGGGCGCGATCGCGTTGCAGCGGATGCCCCGTTGCACGAAGTCCGCGGCGACCGCCTTCGTGAGCCCGATGACGGCGGCCTTGCTGGTCCCGTAGACGAAGCGGTTGGGCAGACCCTTGATGGAGCCCGCGACCGACGCCATGTTGATGATCGACGCCCAGCGTCCGGTCTTCTGGAACGCGTCGAGCATCTTCGGCGCGGCCGCCTGGATCGCGACGTACATCGCACGGACGTTGAGGTTCATGCTGAAGTCCCAGTCCTTGGGCGTGCAGTCGAGGATCGAACCGTGGTGCACGTAGCCCGCGCAATTGAACAGCACGTCGAGCGGAGGCAATGCCTCGATCATGCGCCGCACGGCGGCGTCGTCGAGCACGTCGAGCGGTTGCGCGATCACGCCGCTGACCTGCGCGAACTGCCCGAGCAGTTGCGGATTCACGTCGGTGGCGTAGACGGTGGCGCCTTCGGCGGCCATCTGCATGGCGCACGCATAGCCCATGCCCTGGCCGGCAGCCGTTACCAGTGCCGTTTTACCGGCGAGACGTCCTGACATCTTCGTTCCTCCAGAATGGATCGCGTTTCACAAAGAGACACCAGGACGCAGAGAACCGCCGTTCTCCGCGTCTTTGCATCACTGTGGAAAGCTCGTCGGCCGTCGCGCGTCGTGCACAGCCGGATGCAGAATCCGCGAGCGGATTTCCCGGCGTCTCGGCGTCTCTTCGTGATGGATTTCGCTCATCTTAACGCAGGCCGCAACGAAACGGCCGGGTCGGCCCACGCGTGGTTCGGCACGTGCGCGTACCAGCCGGGACGGCCGGGGTCGCGGTCGTACGGGTAGCCGCCCAGTTCGCGGTAGAGCTCGTGATAGCGGGCCAGCTTGTCGCGGTCGAGTTCGATGCCGAGGCCGGGCGCGTCGGGCACGCGGATCGCGCCGTTCTCGTAGCGCATGCGGCCGCCGACGATCACGTCGTCGGTCAGATGATGGTAATGCGCGTCCGCCGCGTAGCCGAGGTTGGGAACGACGGCGCCCATGTGCAGCATCGTCGCGAGCTGGATGCCGAACTCGCCCGAGCTGTGCACGGCCACGCCCAGGCCCATCGTCTCGCAGACGCCCGCGGCCTTGATGCACGGGCGGATGCCACCCCAGAAGGTCGTGTCGAGCAGGATCACGTCGACGCTGCCCGACTGCACGTTGGCCGCGAGCTGCTCGAAGTTCACGACGACGGTGTTGGTCGCGATGGGCAGCGGCACGAACTCCTTCAGCCGCTTCAACTGCGGCATGCCCCAGACCGGATCCTCGAAATAGTCGTTCCTGATGTCGAGGATGCCGCGGCCGAAGTCGATCGCGTCGGCCAGCGACAGCGCGGAATTGGGGTCGTACCGGAATCGTTCGCCCGGCAACGACGCGGCGAGCGCGCGGTAGCACGCGAGCTCGTGCGCCGGCGGATAGACGCCGCCCTTCAGTTTGTGCGATGTGAATCCGTGCGCGGACTTGAGCTCGGCGGCGTTGGCGACGAGCTGCTCGGCCGTGCGGACCTCGCCTTTGCCGGTGGCCGGATCCGCATAGCGGAAGAACAGGTAGCTCGCGAACTCGACGGCGTCGCGCAGCTTGCCGCCCAGCAGCGCGTGGACCGGCACGCCGAGCTTCTTGCCCATGATGTCGAGACAGGCGAATTCGATCGCCGCGTGCAGCTGCGTCCGGTTGTTGTAGAGGCTCGCGGTCGGATTGCAGATCTTGAGCTTCAGCGCCTCCAGCGCGAACACGTCGTGGCCGGCGAGGTAGGGCAGGAGGCCCGCGAACGCGCGCGTTGCGTCCTCGCCGCCGCCACCCATCTCGCCTAAGCCGACGTAACCGTCCGCGGTCTCGACCTCGACGATCGTGCGCACGAAGCGGCCCCAATGCGCGCCGTTGCTGTGCAGGATCGGCGCCTCCAGCGGAACGGTGACGGGCGTGGCGCGGATGGCGGAAATCGTGGTGGCGGACATGATGGGTTCTCGGGGCGGCACCGGGCGACCCGGCCCCGCCCGCGGGGGCAGCGGGCGCGGAGGCCGGTCGACCTCAGGGCATCAGCAGGTTGGGCAGGAACATCACGATACCCGGGAAGAACGCCATCGCGAAGATCAGCGCGATGACGGCCGCGATCAGCGGCAGTGCTTCCTTCGTGTACTCGTCGAGCGGTGTCTTCATGAGGCCGCAGACCGTGAACATCGCCACTCCCACGGGCGGCGTCATGCTGCCCAGCGTGGTCGACGTCATCATCACCAGTCCGAAATGCACCGGGTCGATGCCCGCCTTCACGACGATCGGCACGAGGATCGGCGTCAGCAGCAGCGTGATCACCGTGCTCTCGAGGAACATGCCGAGCAGCAGGATGAAGATCACCAGCATCGTCAGCAGCACGTACCGGTTCTGCGTGACGCCGACGATCCACTCCGCCGCGTGCGCGGGCACCTGCTCGAGCGAAATCACGTAGCCGATCATCGCCGAGAACATGATGATCAGCATGATCATCCCGATGTCGTGCACGCTGTGGCGAAGCGCATCGTTGAACCGCCGCCAGTCGAGCTGCCGGTAGGCGAACACGCCGACCGCCACCGCATACGCGACGGCGAACGCGCCGACCTCCGACGGCGTGAAGATGCCGAAGCGGATGCCGATGACGAGGAAGACGGGAAAGAGCAGCGCCCACTTGCTGTGATTCAGCTCGCGCAGCAGTTCGCGGAAGCCCGGGAACGGCGCGTCGGGCTTGTAGCCGCGCTTCGCGCGCGATGTTCCAGGTCATCCCCATCAGCACCACGGTCATCAGGAGGCCCGGGACCACGCCGCCGATGAAGAGCTTGCCGATCGACACGTTGCCGAGGAAGCCGTACAGAATGAGCCCGATCGACGGCGGGATCGTCGCCGTGATCAGCGCGCCGACGGCGATCACCGCGCGACGAGAAGCCCCGCGAGAAGCCCTGCTTCAGCATCGCCGGCCCCAGGATGCGCGCCTCCATCGCCGCGTCCGCCACCGCGGAGCCCGATACGCCACCCATCAGCGCCGACACGACGATCGCGACCTGCGCCAGCCCGCCGGTGATCCAGCCGGTCATCACCTTCGCGAGCGAGATGATCCGGTCGGTGATGCCCGACACGTTCATCAGGTTGCCGGCCAGCACGAACAGCGGCACCGCGAGCAGCGGAAACGACTGCGTGGCCGATGCGATCCGCTGGATGCCGATCTGCGCGGGAATCGTGTCGGAGGCGACGAAGAAGACGAGGCTCGCCACGCCGACCGCGAACGCGACCGGCATGCCGAGGAACATCAGCCCGAGAAAGAGACCCGTCAGCGCGAGCGTCACAGCGGGCTCTCCCCGCCGCCGAACGTGAGTTCGCGGTTGCGCCAGAACGCCGCGAGCTGCGCGGCCGGCGGTGATCGCCATCAGCAGCGCGCCGACCGGCACCGCGGCCGTCACGTACGCGTAGGAGATCTCGGTGTCGCCCATCGGCCGCTGCACGTTGAGCAGCGTGAGCTGCGTGCCCAGGCCCACCAGCGTCAGCAGGAACGCGATCATGATCGTCCAGTGCACGATCAGCAGCGCGCGCTGCACGCGCTGCGGAAAGAGCCGCACGATGATGTCGATGATGATGTGCTGGTGCGAGCGCAATGCCGCGTCGGAGCCTAAGAACGCGCACCAGATGAACAGCAGCATCGCGACGTCGATCGCCCACAGCACCGGGCTGCCGAACGCGCGGCTCACCGCCGCGACGAACACCAGCGCGGCGCAGCCGACGAGGCACGCACGCGCGACCAGTTCCTCGCCGCGCGCGAGCCGCTTCAGGAAGGCCGCCATGGCGCTACTTGCCGAGCGCCTTGTTCACCTGCACGCGCAGGTCCGTGTAGCCCAGCGTCGCGTAGACGCCCGGCCGTCGCGTTCTTGAACGGCGTCTTGTCGATCTCCACCACCGACACGCCCTTCTCGCGCAGCTTCTTCTCGTAGTCGGCGAGCGATTCGATCGTCTTCTCCGAGGCCCACTTGCCGGCGGCGTCGGACTCCTCGGTCAGGATCTTCTGCTGGTCGGCGGGCAGCTTGTCGAACCACGTCCGCGACGTGACGATGCCGGTGATGAGGTAGATGTGCTCGGTCTTGGTGATGACCTTGATCACTTCGTACAGGCGCGCGCCGTAGACGGCCGGATGCTGCGCTTCGGCGCCGTCGATCACCTTCGTCTGCAGCGCCGAGTACACCTCCGACCACGGCATGCCCGTGGGCGTGGCGCCCATCGCGCGGACCGTCTCGAGCCAGACCGGCGCGCCGGGCGTGCGCATCCGGATGCCCTTCAGGTCCGCCGGGACCTTGACCGGCACGTTGGTCAGCACGTGGCGATGTCCCTGGAACCAGTCGAACGACAGCACCTGCAGGTTGGCCGCGTCGCGCAGCTTGACGACCCAGCCCTTGAACAGCGGCGACGCGGTCAGGCGCAGCACCTGCTCGTAGTTGTCGACGAGGTACGGCGCACCCATGATGCCGAAGTCCTTGACGAACGGTGCGAGGCGCCCGCCGTCGACCAGCACGGCGACGTTGGCACCCGCGCGCGCCTGTTCCAGCACGTCCTCGTCCTTGCCGAGCTGCGAGCCGGGGTAGATGCGGATCGAGAGCTTGCCGGCGCTGCGCTTCTCGACGTTGGCCTTCATGCGTTCGAGTCCCGCGTACATCGGGTCGTCGGTGGTCAGCGACGTGTTGACGTTGAGCACCGTCTGCGCCGACGCGGGCAGGGCCGCGAGCAGCGCCAGTGCGAAGGGCGCGATCAGGGTCGACAGCGATTTCATGGGCGTTCCTCCTGGCCCGCCGGCATGTTGGAAGCGACGGCGCGTCCGACCGGCGGGACCGGCGCGCTGCGGAAGTACTCGGGACTGGTGCGGGCGATCGTCTCGATCGACGCGAACACGGCGCGCAGGTGCTGCGACATCGCGGCGACCGCGCCGTCGACGTCGCCCGCGATCACGCGCTCGACGATGTCCTCGTGCTGGCGATGGATCGTCGCGAGCCACGCGGGATCCTCGAGCGAGAGAAAGCGCACGCGGTCGAGCTGCGCCTTCGCGTCCTCGACGGCGTGCCAGACGCGCGGGCGGCCGGCCAGCGCGATCAGCTTCTGGTGCATGCGGTCGTCGAGCGGCACGAACGCCGCGTGGTCGCCGCGCGCGGCGATGCGGGCCTGCTCCTTCAACTGGCTGCGCAGGTCCCGGGCGTCCGCGGGAGTCACGCGTTGCGCGGCGAGCGCCACGGTCCGGCACTCGATCGCTTCGCGCAGGAACTGGACGTCGGCGACGGCCTCGACATCGATCGGGGCGACGGTCGTGCCCACCTGCGGCCGGACCGCGAGCAGGCCTTCGTTCTCGAGCCGGATGATCGCTTCGCGCACGGGCGTGCGGCTCACCCCGAGGCGTTGCGCGACCTCGTTCTCGGACAGCGCCTGACCCGGCCGCAGCCGGCACGCGAGGATCTCGTCGCGCAGCCATGCGTAGACGATGCCGGCGGAGCCGCGACGGCGTTCGGTCACGGCAAGCGGGAGTCGCGGACATCGGCGTGGTCGGCGCGGGCGGTTGGGGCGGAACGAGGTCGGTTACAAAGTGAACTTGCATGCTAGCATACAAGAGCCTCGCGAGACTGTCAACTGGTCATACCACTTGACCAATCAGAAACCGGGCGTTAGCGTAGCGACCCCTAGGCTCATCCGCGCGATGACCGCGCGTTCGCTCGCTTTCCTCCCATGCCCTTCCAGAGCATCGAGCCCCGCCGGCTGTACCGCCAGATCGCCGACCAGATCCGCACGCTCATCAAGAGCGGCGAGTTCCAGGCCGGCGCCCGGCTGCCTCCCGAACGCGATCTCGCGAAGCAGCTGGGCGTGTCGCGGCCCTCGGTGCGCGAGGCGCTGATCGCCCTCGAGGTCGAAGGCCTGGTCGAGGTGCGGATCGGGTCGGGCATCTACGTGCAGCCGATGGGCGAGCCCAAGCCGGCCCACACGCCGCCCGAGGCGGAAGCCGGGCCGTTCGAACTCCTGCGGGCGCGCCACATCATCGAAGCCGAGTGCGCGGCGCTGGCGGCCAAGTCCGCGAAGAAGCCGCAGGTGGCTGCGATCGCCGAAGCGCTCGACGAGATGGAGGGCGAGATGCAGGTCGGCGAGCACCAGCCGCTGCATGGCGACCGGCTCTTCCACCTGCGCATCGCGGAGGCGACCGGCAACGGCGCGCTCGTCGCGGTCGTCAAGATGCTGTGGGAGGAGCGCACCGGGACCCTCTACAAGCAGCTCGAGCACCATTACGATTCGCCGTCGCTGTGGGAAAGCGCGATGGCCGAGCACCGGGCCGTGCTGAAGGCGATCGTCGCGCACGATCCGAATGCGCGCGCGCTCGGCGATGCAACGGCACCTGACGCAGGCGTACAAGCGCTTCTCGACGGGCTGGAACACGCTGCGGGAGTAGTAGATGAGCTTCGAGGGGTTGCGGGCTAACCCCCGCAATTCCCTCCGGAAGAATCCTGGACGCGGCGGTGGCGTTCGAAGAGCTGGACAGGGGCGAATCGCCGGCGGAGCCGGACCATTCGCTGGTTGTAAAAAACTGTTGAAGGAGGAGCACCATGCTGGCCTGCCGCATCCACGCCAAGGAAGACCTGCGCATCGAGCCCGTCGCGGCCCCGGAACCCGGGCCCGGCGAAGTGCTGCTGCAACTGGGCGCCGCGGGCATCTGCGGGTCCGACCTCCACTACTACTTCGAGGGCCGCAACGGCAACTTCATCGTCCGCGAGCCGCTGATCCCGGGCCACGAGGCGTCCGCCGTCGTCGCGGCGATCGGCGACGGCGTCACGCGCGTCAAGGTCGGCGACAAGGTCGCCGTGTCGCCGTCGCATGCGTGCGGCCGCTGCGAATACTGCCGCGAAGGGCGCGAGCACCTGTGCTCGCAGATGCGCTTCCTCGGCAGCGCCAGCCGGTTTCCGCACGTGCAGGGGATGTTCCAGGAATACTTCGTCATGGGCGAGCGCCAGTGCTATCCCGTCGCCGGCGACATCACGCTCGGGCGAGCTCGCCTTCGCCGAGCCGCTCGCGGTGGGCCTGCACGGCGTCAACCGCGGCGGCGACCTCCTCGGCAAGTCGGTGCTCATCACCGGCGCCGGCACGATCGGCTGCGTGACGGTGCTCGCCGCGCGGCTCGCCGGCGCGCGCAGGATCACCGTCACCGACGTGCTCGACCGTCCGCTGTCGCAGGCGAAGATCGTCGGCGCCGACGTGACGCTGCGCGCCGACCGCGAAGGCGACGCGCTGCGCGACGCCGCAGTTCGACGTGTCGTACGAGGTGTCGGGCAACTTCAACGCGCTGAAGACGTGCGTCGCGGCGACCAAGCGGGGCGGCGTCATCGTCCAGGTGGGCACGCTGCCGCACGAGCCGCTGCCGTTCGTCGTGAACGAACTGATGGCGAAGGAGCTCGACCTGCGCGGCGCGTTCCGCTGGGGCATCGAATTCGACTGGGCCGTCGACTACCTGTCGTCGCGGCGCGTCGACGTGCGGCCGCTGCTGTCCGGCCAGTATCCGCTGAAGGACGCGGTGGCGGCGTTCGCGCGCCGCCGCGGACAAGAACAAGAGCACCAAGGTCCAGGTCGTCTGCCACTAGGTTCCGTCGCGGCAGCGACCGGGTTTCATTGCAGCAAAGGAGGCGCGCCGTCGAGCGCGCCATCACCAAGCGTCAAGGAGGCAACATGCGTTTGATCTCGAAACTGGTGTTTGCGGCCGTCGCGGCCGCCGCGATGGTCGGCGGCGGCCCGGCGCTGGCGCAGCAGAAGCTCAAGTGGGCGCACGTGTACGAGACGAGCGAGCCGTACCACACCGAGTCGGTGTGGGCGGCCGCGGAGATCAAGAAGCGCACGAACGGCAAGTTCGACATCGAGGTGTTCCCGGCCAGCACGCTCGGCAAGGAGACCGACATCAACCAGGGCATGGCGCTCGGCACCGTCGACATGATCATCAGCGGGCCGTCGTTCGCCGCGCGCAGCTACCCGCGCCTCGGCATCGCCTACTACCCGTTCATCTTCCGCGACGGCGACCACCTGATCGCGTACTCGAAGAGCCCGATCTTCGCCGAGATGGTCGAGGAGTTCCGCAAGAAGACCGGCATCCAGATCACTCGCGTACACGTACTACGGCGCGCGGCAGACGACGGCGCAGAAGCCGTTCACCGACTGCGCCGGGCATGAAGGGCCTCAAGATCCGCGTGCCCGACGTGCCGGCGTACATGGCCACGCCGAAGTCGTGCGGCGCCAACCCGACGCCGATCGCCTTCGCCGAGGTCTACCTCGCGCTGCAGAACGGCACGGTCGACGCGCAGGAGAATCCGCTGACGACGATCGAGGCGAAGAAGTTCTACGAAGTGCAGAAGGCGATCATGATGACCGTCGCACATCGTCGACGGCCTGACCACGCAGGTCGCGCCGCACGTGTGGAACAAGCTGACGACGCAGGAGAAGAAGATCTTCACCGACGTCACGCGCGAAGCCGCGGCGCGCGCGACCGCGCAGATCAAGAAGCGCGAAGCCGAGCTCGCCGACGAGTTCAAGAAGAAGGGCCTGCAGATCGTCACAGGTCGACCGCAAGAGCTTCTCGGACGCCGTGCTGAAGAACGCGCCGCTCGAGTCGATGGGCTTCACCAAGGCCGACTACGACAAGATCGTCGCGATCAAGTGACGCGTCGGCGCCGGTCGCGACGGGCCGTCGCGCGCCGGCGCCCGATTCCGGCGCGCCCGACGGACGGACTGCAATGAGCGCGAACGACACCTCGACCGTCGCCGCCGATCGCGGACGATGCGCCGCACGTCCTCGACGAGGACGGGCATTTCCACGTCGACCGACGCGCCGATCGACCTGTCGCACTACCTGTTCGAGGACTGGCTCGTCGCTCGGCTTCTTCTGGCTGCTCGGCCTGTGCGTGTTCTACCAGTTCTTCACGCGCTACGTGCTGAACGACTCCGCGGCGTGGACCGAGGAGATCGCGCGCTACCTGCTGATCTGCACGGTGTTCATCGCGCATCGCGGCCGGCGTCCGCCGCACGCGCCACATCCACGTCGACTTCCTCTACCGGCTGATGCCCGCCGCGGCCGGCCGCGTGCTGTCGACGCTCGTCGACGTCGTGCGCATCGTGTTCTTCGCGATCGCGGCCGGCCTCACGATCCAGATGATGACGCGGATGGGCAGCGCTGCAGATGACGATCATCGACCTGCCGATGAACCTCGATCTACGGCGTCTGCGCGTTCGGCTTCGCGTGCGCGACCGTGCGCTCGGTGCAGGTCGGCGATCGAGAACTGGCGGCGCGGCTTCAGCCTGCTCGAGCGCCCGACCGCGAGCGACGACGATCGAGGATGAGCGCGAGTCCGCAATGACCGGCACGCTGCTCACCTCCTTCCTCGCGCTGATGGTGACCGGCATGCCGGTCGCCATCGCGATGGCCGGCGCCTCGCTCATCTACATCTGGCTGTCGGGCACGTCGCCGCCGATGGTCGTCGTGCACCGGATGATCAGCGGCATCGACAGCTTTCCGCTGCTCGCCGTGCCGTTCTTCATCCTGGCCGGCAACCTGATGAACAACGCCGGCATCACCAACCGCATCTACAACTTCGCGCTGGCGCTGGTCGGCTGGATGAAGGGCGGGCTCGGCCACGTCAACATCATCGGCTCGGTGATCTTCGCCGGCATGTCGGGCACCGCGATCGCCGATGCCGCGGGTCTCGGCACCATCGAGATCAAGGCGATGCGCGACCACGGCTACTAGCAAGGAATTCGCCGTCGGCGTGACCGCCGCGTCGGCGACGCTGGGACCGATCATTCCGCCGTCGCTGCCGTTCGTCATCTACGGCATGGTCGCGAACGTGTCGATCGGCCAGCTGTTCCTGGCCGGCATCCTGCCCGGACGTCGTGATGACGGTGCTGATGATGCTGACGGTCGCCTACTTCGCGCACAAGAACAACTGGGGCGCGGACATCAAGTTCGAGTGGCCGCCGCGTCGGCAAGGCGGTGCTCGAGCTCGCCATCGTCATCGCGTTCCCGCTGGTGATCTGGATCGCAGTCAAGCTGGGCGCCAATCCGGTCGCCGCGACGATCGTCGCCATGGTCGCTGCTCTTCGCCGCCGACTGGAAGTTCAAGTTCGAGGCGGTGCTGCCGATCATGACGCCGGTGCTGCTGATCGGCGGCATGACGACGGGCATCTTCACGCCGACCGAGGGCGCGGTGGCCGCGTCGATCTGGGCGCTGTTCCTCGGGCCTCGTTCTGGTACCGGACGCTGACGCTTCAAGATGCTGGTCAAGGTGTCGATGGAGACGATCGAGACGACGGCGACCGTGCTGTTCATCGTCGCCGCCGCGTCGATCTTCGGCTGGCTGCTGACCGCCACCCGCGTCACCGACATGGTGACCGCGTGGGTGCTGGGCTTCACGCACTCGCCGTGGGTGTTCCTGCTGCTCGTCAACCTGCTGCTGCTGTTCGTCGGCTGCTTCCTCGAGCCGACCGCGGCGATCCTGATCGCGATCCCGGTGCTGATGCCGGCCGTGCTGCAGCTCGGCATCGACCCGGTGCACTTCGGTCTCATCGTCGTGCTGAACCTGATGATCGGGCTCCTGCATCCACCGATGGGCATGGTGCTGTTCGTGCTGGCGCGGGTCGCGCGAATGTCGCTCGAGCGCACGACGATGGCGATCCTGCCGTGGCTCGTGCCGCTGCTGCGGCAGCCTCATCCTGATCACGTACGTGCCGGTCATCTCGCTGTGGCTGCCGACGCTCGTCTACCGGTAGGCGCCGCCGCCATGTCCGTCATCGAGCGCGTCGAGATCCTGCAGGTCGAACCTGCCGCCGCAAGGTCAGGCGCACCGACGCGATCCAGTCGTTCGTCACGCAGGAGACGCCGATCGTGCGCATCACCTGCGCCGACGGCGCGCGTCGGCACCGGCTACACGTACACGATCGGCACCGGCGGCTCGTCGGTGGTCGCGCTGCTGCGCGATCACCTGGCGCCGCGGCTCATCGGCCGCGACGCACGCGACATCGAGGCGATCTGGAAGGACCTGTTCTTCGCGACGCACGCGACGGCCGTCGGCGCGATCACGAGCCTCGCGCTCGCGGCGATCGACACCGCGCTGTGGGACCTGAAATGCCGGCGCGCCGGGCAGCCGCTGTGGAAGATGGCGGGCGGCGCGCAGCCGCGCGTTCCGGTCTACACGACCGAAGGCGGCTGGCTGCATCACTCGCAGCAGCAGCTCGTCGACGAGGCGCGTCGCCGCGAGGGCGCAGGGCTTCCGGGGCGCCAAGGTGAAGGTCGGCAAGCCGGCGATCGCCGAGGACGTCGCGCGCCTCGCCGCCGTGCGCGCGGCCGCGGGCGACGCGTTCGAGCTGATGGTCGACGCCAACCAGGCGTTCACGGTGGCGGAGGCGCTGCCGCCGCGCGTACGCGTATCGCGACGTGATGCTGGCGCTGGTTCGAGGAGCCGCTGCCCGCCGAGGACCTGGCCGGCCACGTCGAGCTCGCGGCGAAGGCGACGATGCCGATCGCGGTCGGCGAGTCGCTGTACCACCCGTCGCACTTCCGCGAGTACCTCGAACGCCGCGCCTGCTCGATCGTCCAGGTGGATTGCGCGCGCATCGGCGGCATCACGCCGTGGCTCAAGGTCGCGCACCTGGCCGAGTCGTTCAATGTCCCGGTGTGCCCGCACTTCCTGATGGAACTGCACGTGTCGCTCGTCGCGGCCGTGCCCAACGGCGCGTGGGTCGAGTACATACCGCAACTGGACGACATCACGACGTCCCGGCTCGACGATCCGCGACGGCTACGCCATAGCGCCCGCCGCACCCGGCCTCGGGATCGACTGGGATCCGCAGGCGATCGATCGCCTCGCCGTGGCGCGGGCGACGGTCGTCCGCCCCTCCTAGGAGTACACGATGCTTACCCGCAGCGCCCTCACGATCCGCCTCCATCCCGACGACGACGTCGTCATCGCGCGCACCGCAGCTCGTCGGCGGCACCGACGCTGATGGACGAGAAGGTCACGATCTCGGGCCTCGTGCCGCCCGGCCACAAGGTCGCGACGCGCGCGATCAAGACCGGGCGAACCGGTGCGCCGCTACAACCAGATCATCGGCTTCGCGAGCCGCGACATCGCGCCGGGCGAGCATGTGCACCTCAACAACCTCGCGATGGGCACGTTCGCGCGCGACTACGCGTTCGGCGCCGATGCGAAGCCCACGCAATACGCGGCGGAGCCCGCGACGTTCCTGGGCATCGTCGCGCGAGCCGATGCGGCCGGGTGGCGACGCGCAACTACATCGGCATCCTGTCGACGGTGAACTGCTCGGCCACGGTCGCGCGCGGCATCGCGGACCACTTCACGCGCGAGCGGCTCGCCGCCTATCCCAACGTCGACGGCGTGGTCGCGCTCACGCATGGCTCGGGCTGCGGCATGGACACGCACGGCGAGGGCATGCAGGTGCTGCGGCGGACGCTGGGCGGCTACGCGCGGCACGCGAATTTCGCCGGCGTGCTGATGATCGGGCTGGGCTGCGAGGCCAACCAGATCAGCTCGCTGATGGGCGCGGAGAGCCTGCAGGAAGGTCCGCTGCTGCAGCACGTTCAGCATCCAGGACACCGGCGGCACGGCGAAGACCATCGCGCACGGCATCCGGCTGATCGAAGGCATGCTGCCGCACGCGAACGACGTCACGCGCCAGCCGGTGCCGGCGTCGCACCTGATCGATCGGCCTGCAGTGCGGCGGCTCGGACGGCTACTCGGGCATCACCGCCAACCCGGCGCTGGGCGCGGCGGTCGACCTGCTCGTGCGCAACGGCGGCACGGCGATCCTGTCGGAGACGCCGGAGATCTACGGCGCCGAGCACCTGCTGACGCGGCGCGCCGTGTCGCGCGAGGTCGGCGAGAAGCTCGTGTCGCGCATCAAGTGGTGGGAGGACTACACGGCGCGCGAGAAGGGCGAGATGAACAACAACCCGTCGCCGGGCAACAAGGCCGGCGGCCTGACGACGATCCTCGAGAAGTCGCTCGGCGCGGTAGCGAAGGGCGGCACGACCAACCTCGTCGCCGTCTACGAATACGCGGAGCCGGTGACCGCCAAGGGCTTCGTCTACATGGACACGCCCGGCTACGATCCGGTGTCCGCGACGGGACAGGTGGCCGGCGGCGCCAACATGATCGTGTTCACGACCGGCCGCGGTTCCGCGTACGGCTGCGCGCCTGCGCCGTCGCTCAAGTTGTCCACCAACACGCCGCTGTGGGTGAAGCAGGAGGAGGACATCGACCTCAACTGCGGCGAGATCGCCGACGGCAACGCCGCGCTGCCGGACGTCGCGCAGCGGCTCTTCGAGCTGATCCTCGCGACGGCGTCCGGAGACAAGTCGAAGAGCGAGCGGCACGGGTACGGACAGAGCGAATTCGTGCCGTGGTACCTGGGCGCGGTGATGTGATTCGGCGGCCGGCCGACCGGCCGGCCGAAGCAAGTTGACACGCTATCCCGCCGCCCGTAGGCTGCAACCGGGCTGCGCACCAGAAGACGGATGGACGACATCCGCGCACGAGCAGCAGACCATCAACGGAGGAGTCGCATGAAGATGTTCCAAAGGTTGGCCGCAGCTCTGGTCGCCGTCGGCGTGTTCGCCGCCGCCGCGCCGGTGGCCGCGCAGGAAAAGCTCACGGTGTGGTGGGTCAAGGGCTTCTACAAGTCCGAGGACGACGCGCTGTTCGAGGCGATCAAGAAGTTCGAGGCGAAGACCGGGGTGAAGGTCGAGCTGTCGCAGTACCCCGTGCAGGACATGATCCCGAAGACCGTCGCCGCGCTCGACGCGGGCACGCCGCCCGACGTCGCGTACGCGGACGTCTACGACTTCCAGGTCACCGGCAAGTGGGCGTTCGACGGCAAGCTCGAGGACATCTCGGACATCATGGCGCCGAGCAGGGACAAGTTCCTGAAGGGCGCCGCCGAGACGACCTACCTCTACAACGACAAGACGAAGAAGAAGGCGTACTACGCGTTCCCGCTGAAGCAGCAGACGATGCACATCCAGTACTGGAAGAACATGCTGGCCGACGCGGGCTACAAGGAGTCCGACATCCCGACGTCGTGGAAGGCCTACTGGGACTTCTGGTGCGACAAGGTGCAGCCCGACCACCGCGACGAAGACCGGCAAGCGGACCTACGCCATCGGCCAGCCGATGGGCGTGGACTCGTCCGACTCGTTCTATTCGTTCCTGACGTTCGTCGACGCCTACAACGTCAAGCTGGTGACCGACGACGGCAAGCTCACGGTCGACGACCCGAAGGTCAAGGCCGCGCTGGTCGCGGCGCTCAAGGACTACACGAGCATCCGCACGCGCGGCTGCACGCCGCCGTCCTCGACGAGCTGGAAGGACCCGGACAACAACGTCTCGTTCCACAACAACACGATCCTGATGACGCACAACGCGACGATCTCGATCGCGGCGAAGTGGCTCGACGACGCGAACAACGCGTCGCTGACGCCCGAGCAGCGCGCGACGGCGAGGAAGAACTACGACGAGAACATCGCGACCGCCGGCTTCCCGAAGAAGCCCGACGGCTCGCCGATGATCTATCGCGCGGCGGTCAAGACCGGCGTGATCTTCGAGGGCGCCAAGAACAAGAAGCGCGCCAAGGAGTTCGTGTCGTTCCTGCTGCAGGACGAGAACCTCCAGCCTTACGTCGAGGGCTCGCTCGGCCGCTGGTATCCGGTGACGAAGTCGGGTACGCAGAGCAAGTTCTGGCAGGCCGACCCGCATCGGAAGGCGGTGCAGGCGCAGTTCAACGCCGGCACGACGCCGTTCGAGTTCACGAAGAACTACAAGTTCACGGTGCTCAACAACGAGAACGTCTGGGCGAAGGCGATGAGCCGCGTCGTCAACGACGGCTGGACGCCGGAGAAGGCGACGGACGAGATGATCGCCCGCATCAAGCAGGTCGCGGGCTGACGCTCGCGCTGCCCCGCGCATGCTCCTCCCTCTCCCCGCGCGCGGGGAGAGGGTTGGGGTGAGGGGCCCCCGGCGCAAGGAACCCACGGCTCGTGAGCACGATCGCACTCCCGGAAGCGCCGCCCCGGCCCGCCGGTCCGGCGAAGAAGGCATGGTCCCCATGGCAGAAGTGGGGACTGATCCTCCTCGCGCCGTACATGCTCGTGTTCCTCGTGTTCGTGCTGTACCCGGTCGGCTACGGCCTGTGGCTCGCCCGCCATCCGGTGAGCTACGTGCACCTGTTCGACGACCCGATCTTCCTGCGGTCGGTCTTCAATACCCTCGCGTTCCTGCTCATCGCGATCAACATCAAGATGGCGATCGCACTGGTGCTGTCCGGCTTCTTCATCCAGACGCGCACCTGGATCAAGTGGCTGTCGCTGCTGTTCATCCTGCCGTGGGCGGTGCCGTCGATCCCGACGATCCTCTCGTTCCGGTTCATGCTGAACCCCGAGTGGGGCATCATCAACTCGCTGATCTTCCGCTACACCGGGCTGGACGGCCCGAACTGGCTCAACCACCCGATCCTCGCGCTCGGCATCGCGATGACGGTCCACGTCTGGAAGTCGCTGCCGTTCTGGACGCTGATCCTGATCGCCGGACGCCTGGCGATCCCGGCCGAGCACTACGAGGCCGCGTCGGTGGACGGCGCGACCAGCTGGCAGAAGTTCAAGTTCATCACGTGGCCGTCGATGCGCACGCTGTATCTGACGTGCACGATCCTGTCGATGATCTGGACGCTGGGCGACTTCAACAGCGTGTACCTGCTGACCGGTGGCGGCCCTGCCGACCTGACGCACGTGCTGGCGACCCTCGGCATCCGGTACCTGCGGCTCGACCAGGTCGACCTGTCGATGGCGGCGATCGTGGTCGCGCTGCCCGCGGTGCTGCCGCTCGTGTATTTCATGATGAAGCGGCTGTCGAGATGATGGGCCCCCACGCTCGCGGAACTGCGCTGCTCGCTGCCCCCCGAGGGGGCGCGGTCAGTCCCTCGGGGCGGCCCTTCGGGACTGACGGAATGGGCCCCCACGCTCGCGGAACTGCGCTGCTCGCTGCCCCCCGAGGGACCGACTCGTGAACTGGCGCAAGGTCACGACGGAGGCGAAGCTGCTGCTGATCGGCATCCCGGTGCTGATCTGGACGATGCTGCCGATCTACCACCTGTTCCTGTTCGCGATCTCGCCCAAGGAATCCGCGCTGGGCGGGCAGCTGTGGCCGGACCACCCGACGCTGCAGAACTTCCGCATCGTGTTCATGCAACAGCACCACTACCTCGACCACTTCTGGCTGCAGATGTGGAACTCGCTGGTCATCGCCGTTGCGGTGGGCGTGCTGACGCTGGTCGTCGCCACCGGCGCGGCCTTCGCGATCAGCCGCCTCAAGGTGCGCGGCGGCCGGACCGTGATGAACCTCGCGCTGTTCACCTACTTCATCCCGGCGGCGTTCCTCGCGGTGCCGATGTACAAGACGATGGGTGTCTACGGGCTCCTCAACAACCAGTGGGCGCTGATCCTCGCGATGGTGACGATCGCCGCGCCGTACTCGATCTGGGTCCTGAAGCAGGCGTCCGACAAGCTGCCATGGGAACTGGACGAGGCCGCGAAGATGGACGGCGCGTCGCCGCTGCAGCTCTTTCGCCTCGTCTACCTGCCGCTGATGACGCCGTCGCTGGTCGCGGTGGGGACCTATGCGCTGCTGCTCGCGTGGAACGAGTACCTGTACGCGTTCCTGCTGCTGTCCAACGACCGCGACATCACGTTGGGCGTCGCGCTCGGCAATTTCCTCGCCGCCGACGATTCGCCGTGGGAGCTGCTGATGACCACCGGCCTGATCTACGCGTTGCCGCCGGCGGCGATCTACTACACGTTCAAGCGGTACATGGTGGGCGGCCTGACCGCAGGCGCGGTCAAGAGCTGATTTTCGGGATTCCACGGAGACAAGGGAGACGCAGAGAAAGTGAATGACGCGTGCAGGAGGTCGATAGGCGACTTCCCCCGCGTCTTTGCGTCCCCCGACAGGAAAATATGGCCACAGTCGCTTTCCAGAACATCGAGAAGTCCTTCGGCACGACGAAGGTGCTGCACGGCGTGAGCTTCGACATCCACGACGGGGAGTTCGTCGTGCTCGTCGGGCCGTCGGGTTGCGGCAAGTCGACCCTGTTGCGGATGCTCGCCGGCCTCGAGGACATCACCGGCGGTACCGTCGCGATCGACGGCAAGGTCGTCAACGACGTGGAGTCGAAGGACCGCGACATCGCGATGGTGTTCCAGAGCTACGCGCTCTATCCGCACATGACGGTCGCCGACAACATGGCGTTCAGCCTGAAGCTGCGCAAGGCGGATCCGAAGATCATGGAGGAGCGCGTCGCGCACGCGTCGAAGATCCTGAATCTCGATCCCTATCTCAAGCGCTTCCCGCGCGAGTTGTCGGGCGGGCAGCGGCAGCGTGTCGCGATGGGCCGGGCGATCGTCCGCGATCCGAAGGTGTTCCTGTTCGACGAGCCGCTGTCGAACCTCGACGCCAAGCTGCGGGTCGCGATGCGCGCGGAGATCAAGGCGCTGCACCAGCGGCTGAAGACCACGACCGTGTACGTGACGCACGACCAGGTCGAGGCGATGACGATGGCCGACCGCATCGTCGTCATGCACGACGGCCGCATCGAGCAGATCGGCGCGCCGCTCGAGCTCTACGACCATCCGGACAACCTGTTCGTCGCGCAGTTCATCGGCTCTCCCGCGATGAACGTCGTGAACGGCAAGGTCAAGCGATTGAACGACGCCGCTCGCGTGGACACGGGCGACGGCGTGCTGTGGCCGCTGCAGCGCAGCCCCGGCGCCGACGGCCAGGCGGTCGCCTACGGGATCCGTCCAGGCGACCTGCGGCTCACCAGCGTGGACGCGCCCGATGCGGTGCCCGGCGAGATCGTCGTCGTGGAGCCAACCGGCGCCGAGACCGAACTGCTGATCCAGGCGGGCACCGCGCAGGTGATCCTCGTCACGCACGGCCGTCCGGATGTGAATCCCGGCGACCGCATCGGGCTCACCGTCGAGCCCGGCAAGGTGCACGTGTTCGACCAGGGGACCGGGGCCCGGCTCGCCGCGTGACGCAGGGCCGCGAAGCAGGGAGCAGAGCAGGAATGCGGGGGCGAGACCGCGACGCAGGTCGCAAGCTGCCCGCATGATTGCCCTGACCCCGAATTCGGACACGGCGTTCGCGACGACGGATATCGCGGACGCCACCACGCAGACCTCGATGCCGATTCGCGCACGGACTCTCAACGCCCTTCATTCCATGGAAACGCAATGAGCAAGCACAGCCCCAAGAAGAAGCCGAACACCCTCCGCTCCCGCACGTGGTTCGACAGCCATGACCGCGATGCGCTCGTTCATCGTTCCTGGATGAAGAACCAGGGCATCCCGAACGACCAGTTCGACGGCCGGCCGGTGATCGGCATCTGCAACACGTGGTCGCAGGCCACGCCATGCAACGCGCACTTCCGCGAGCTCGCCGCGCACGTGCGCGACGGCATCCTCGATTCGGGTGGCTTCCCGATCGAGTTTCCGGTGATGAGTCTCGGCGAGACGCTGATGCGGCCGACGACGATGCTGTTCCGCAACCAGGCGGCGATGGACGTCGAGGAGTCGATCCGGGCGAACCCGTTCGACGGCGTCGTGCTGCTGATGGGCTGCGACAAGACCACGCCCGCGCTGCTGATGGGTGCCGCCTCGTGCGACCTGCCGACCATCGGCGTGTCGGGCGGACCGATGCTCAACGGCAAGTTCCGCGGCGAGGACATCGGGTCGGGCACGCACGTGTGGAAGTTCACGGAGATGCTCAAGACCGGCGAGATGAAGATGGCGGACCTGGCCGAAGCCGAGGCGTGCATGTCGCGCTCCGCCGGCCACTGCATGACGATGGGCACCGCGTCGACGATGGCGTCGATGGTCGAGGCGCTTGGGCATGGGGCTGCCGACCAACGCGGCGATTCCCGCCGTCGATGCGCGCCGCCGCGTGCTCGCGCGCATGGCGGGCCGGCGGATCGTCGAGATGGTCAACGAGGACCTGAAGATGTCGCAGATCCTCACCAAGGACGCGTTCGAGAACGCGATCATGGTGAACGGCGCGATCGGCGGCTCGACGAACGCGGTCGTGCACCTGCTCGCGATCGCCGGGCGCATGGGCGTCAAGCTATCGCTCGACGACTGGGATCGGCTGGGGCGCGAGATGCCCTGTCTCGTGAACCTGATGCCGTCGGGCAAGTACCTGATGGAGGATTTCTATTATGCGGGCGGGCTGCCCGTCGTCATCCGGGAGATCGGGAAGTTCCTGCACAAGAAGGCGCGCACGGTCAACGGCAAGTCGATCTGGGAGAACAGCAAGGACGCCGTCAACTACAACACCGACGTGATCACGCCGATCGCGAAGCCATTCAAGCCGTTGGGCGGCATCGCGGTGCTGCGCGGCAACCTGGCGCCGGACGGCTGCGTGATCAAGCCCTCCGCGGCGACGCAGAAGCTCCTCAAGCACAAGGGCCGCGCCGTCGTGTTCGAGGACGTCGACGACCTGCACAAGCGCATCGACGACCCGAAGCTCGACGTCGATCCGTCGTGCATCCTCGTGCTGAAGAACTGCGGACCGAAGGGCTACCCCGGATTCCCGGAAGTCGGCAATTTCGCGCTGCCCGCGAAGATCCTGAAGAAAGGGATCACCGACATGGTCCGCATCTCCGATGCGCGGATGTCGGGCACGGCGTATGGAACCGTCGTGCTGCACACGGCGCCGGAAGCCGCGGCCGGCGGGCCACTCGCGCTCGTCCGCAACGGCGACCTGGTCGAGATCGATGTCGCGAAGCGGAAGATCCACCTGCACGTATCCGACGAGGAACTCGCGCAGCGCAGGGCGAAATGGAAGCCGCTGCCGCCGCACGCGACGCGCGGGTGGGTCAAGCTCTATTGCGACACCGTGCAGCAGGCCGACAAAGGCGTCGACCTCGACTTCCTCGTGGGCAAGTCGGGGTCGAAGGTGGGGAAGGTCTCGCACTGAGCGGCGATGAACAGCCCCGACTATCTCAATCCTGCGCTTCCCGCCGGGCTTCGCCGCGTGGGCATGCCGCTCGTCGACGCGACCGCCGCCACGCTTGCCGGCTACGGCCAGTTGATCGACGACCCGTACCAGCACAGGATCGAGATCGTCCGCTGGCCCGCGCAGGGCACGCGCCCGGTCGACGAGGACTCCGGCGACGAGGGCGGCACGACCGAAGGCGTGTTCGTCAGCGAATGGCGCGGCGACGTGCTGTACGGACGCAACGAGGCGGTCGCCGGTCACTATGTTCTCGCGTACGCGGACGAGCCGACGCAGGCCGACGAAACGCACCGGCGGCCGCCGGTGCGCATGCTGCTTTGGCACTGCAACTACCACCCCGACGGCGGGCAGCTGTTCTTCCCGCTCGATCGCGCGCCGTTCTACGTGCCGCTGGCGTTGCCAGGCGACGACATCCGGCCCGAACAGTTCGTCTGCTTCCGGTTCGACGGCACGCAGGGACTCTACATCCATCCCAACATCTGGCACGAGGGCGTCTTCGCGCTATCGGGCACGCAGCGTTTCTTCGACCGGCAGGGCGCCGTGCACGCGCGCGTATCGGTCGACTTCGCGCGCGAGTTCGGCTGCCTGCTCGAGGCACCGTTGGGCTGACGCCCGATCTATCCGCCGGACTAGCGCAATCCGAAGAACGACAGCACCGCAAGGATGATGACGATGGCGCCGACGATGTAGACGATGCGGTTCATGGTTTACCTCCGGGACATGGGGCTGCGAGCCATGCGCCACCCCGAAGGCGGCGCATCTCGTCGTTGATACTCGCTCGCGCGAGCCCTGTCGTCAGTTCGCTAGCGCACACTGGGACATCGGGCGCGACGGAAGCCGGCGCAAGTGGCGTCGGAAGAACACTTTCGCGGCAACGGTCGTGCGAGACACCACTGTTGCAGCGAAATTCGTCCCTGATCCGGCTTCGGCGGCCGCCCCGCTTGCGAACGCAACCGCAAACGGCGCCGGCGGGACGGGTCGTCTTCAGGCCGGCTGGATCGCGCTGCGCAGCGCGTCGATCGGGAATCCGTCAGGCGCGTCGCCGGTACGTGCGTAGCGGTACAGCACGACGCCGAAGATCGCGCGCAGCGCCGACAGCACGATCCCCAGCGCCACGAGGTAGAGCACCGCCAGCACCGCCAGCGTGCCCATGCTGCCGACGAGTTGTCCGTGCGACGTGGCGAGCCCCACGAGCGCAAGCACGATGATCGCGAGCGCCGGCAGCGTCAGCAGGAAGCCGATGAGGCCATAGCCCAGCCCGCTCACGATCTGCTTGCCCCAGGTCTTCGCCAGCAGGTCCTTCGATTCGCCGACCGCCTCCAGCGCGCCCTTGCGCTCGATGACGATCAACGGCACCACGAAGTACGTGACGAGCGTCCACGCGACGCCGAGCAGCGACGTCACGATGCGGCCGACGAAGCCCGACCGCGACTGGAGCACCTTCAGCACGACGCCGACCGTCGACGAAAGCAGTGCCCACGCGGCGATCTGCGGCAGGCACGCGGACGCCGCATGCAGGCTGCCGCCGATCGTGGGATCGCCGCCGCGCATGCGCGTCACGACGAAGTCGACGAGCGCCGCGTTGAAGAAGAACACGACGAAGAAATTGCACGCGTAGTAGCAGAACAGCAGCACGTAGCCCACGAACTGCGACTGGCCGCGAAAGAGGCCGCCGGCGCTCGCGGCACCGACGCCGAGCGGCGGGTGCGATGAACGTCAGGAGCACGAGGAAGCACGCGACGCCCGAGACGATCGGAAACAGCAACAGCACCTTGTCCTGCATCAGGACGTGCCAGGAAGCCTTCATCAACTCCCACGTCGTTGCGGTCTTGCTGCTCATCGTTGCCTTTCCAGGGGTCGCGGTGGTGCCGTCCGGAACGTCCGGCGGCGAAGCGCCATCGTGCCGTACGACTCATCCCGGCACGGCGCGGATTGTGGCAAAGCGGGACCCCGGCGCGCGATTCCGGCGACGAACGGCCTCCTGCGGGGTGCGCGTGCCGGCAGGCAGCGACCGATGGTGGCGTCGAGTCCGCGTGCGTGCCGCCGGGCGCCGGCACGGGCGTCGCTCCCGGACGTCGTCGCGCGGCCCTTGCCGCGCACGGCGCCGCAATGGCGCGCTTGCCCCCGATGGCGCAATCGACGCGGCCCGATGTTTCAGCGCGGGGTGGGGAGCGCCAGTTCCAGCACGCGATGACCGGTGCGGCCGGCGGGCATGTCGCGCAGCGAGCCGTCGGGCTGCGCACTCTGCAGCTTCGTGTCCGCGACGAACATGAATCGCGTGCCGGCGACCGCGCCCGTGGTCGGGTTCAGGAAGTCCGGATGCCCGCGCAACAGCAGGTCGGCGCGGGCCACGCGGCGTCCTGCGGTGTCGATGGTCAGCGCCCATACGCGCGACTTTCCGACCAGATTCTGGATGCCGATGACGCGCGAGCCGGCGACCGCGAGGCCGTCGATGCCGCCAAGGTAGCGATTGCCCGGCGTGGCCAGGCGCTGCACGGTGGGTGCGTCGCCGGCCGGCGCGACGACGCGCGCGAGTCCGTCGAAGTCCGCAACGAGCAGGCTGCCGTCCGCCAGCACGACAATGCCGTTCGGGCTCTCGAACGCGTTGCGCGGCAGGATCGCCTGCAACATCCTTGCCCTGGGTGCGAGCCGATAGATGGTGCCGCCACTCGATTCGGTGACGTAGATGGAGCCGTCGGCGGCGCGCGCGAGATCGTTGAGCAGGCCGCGCCCCGGCAGCGCATACGATGCATCGACGCGGCCCGTGCGCAGGTCGATGCGCGACAACTGCGCCCGTCCCGCCTCCTCGGGCTTGGCGTCGAGCATGAACGGTGCCGCCGTGTTCGCGACCCACAGCGTGTCGGTCGCCGGGTCGACGGTCATGCCGAGCACGGCAAAGAGGCCGCCGTCGCCTGGCGGCGTGACATCGCGGCACGCACCGTCCGCGCCGACGGCCACGATCGTGCGCCGCCGTCCGCTCGATACCAGCAACTCGCGGCGTTTCGGATCGTAGGCGGTGCCTTCGGGCAGCAGGTCGCGGCAGCGCATCTCGAGGACTGCGACGGGCTTGCCCAGTGGCGGCGCGGCGGCGGCGAAGTGCGCCGCGCGCTCGCGATAGGCCGGCGTTTGCGCGAATGCGCCGAAGTCGTCGGGGTCGAGTTCGTCGTCGAATCCGAGTTCGGCGAGGCGGTCGAGCCACGCGACCGCGACGGCCTCGTCCCCGAGCCCGGCCGCGGTGCGAGCTGCGACGTACGTCGCGCCGATGTGCTTCGGCTGTCGCTGCAGGAGATCCGTTAGCGCTGCGAGCAATTGGCGTTGCGGATTCGGCGCGGCCGCGGCCGGTGGCGCTGCCGGTTCATTCGCCAGCGCGCCGACTGCGCCGAACGCCAACCCCACGCAGCACGCGACGAGCGATTTCAAGGAACCACCCTGTCGGCAAGCCGCTGGCGCACGAAATTGCCGTCGCAGAGGCAACGCCGGCACAGGCACGCCTGGTTGATCGCGTCGGCGGGCAGCGCGGCGAGGCCGCCGGGTCGGGCGCGATTCCGGTGCACCAGCAGGGTGTGGCGAAGTCGCCGCTTTGGGCCGGCGCGCATTCGTTCGGCGCGCCGCATACCGGACAGGCGAGGTTCTGCCGCGGGTTCACCGGCGGTGCCAGGCGGCGCTTCGGTCGCGGGAATCGCAAGTACCGGCTGCGCGGTCATTTCGCGAGCAGGTACGCCTTGCTGTCCGAGAAGAAATGCGGGCCTGCATCCGACCGCACCGCCGTGCCCACGCCGGTCGCGGTGAGCACCTCGAGCAGCAGCGCGCTCGGCACGCCGCCATCGATGATGTGCACGGATCGCACACCCTCGCGCACGGCGCGCAGCGCGGCGGTCACGCGCGGCTCCATCCCGCCGTGGACCACGTGCTCGCGCAGCAGCGCCTCGGCGTCCGACGCCGTCAGGATGTGCGCGACGCTGCCGCTGCGGTCGAGCACGCCGGGCACGTTGGTCATCAGGATCAGCTTCTCCGCGCCGAGCGCACGGGCCAGGCGTCCGGCAAGGAGGTCCGAGTTGATGTGATAGGTCGTGCCGTCGGTTGCGACGCCGATCGGCATGATGACCGGGACGAAGTCGCGCGACAGCAGGAGGTCGATGAGCCCGGTGTCGATGCTCTCGACGTCGCCGACGAAGCCCATGTCCGGTGCGTCGGTCGCGTCGTCCGGCATCACCATGGGCCGCGCATGGATGAACCGCCCGTCCTGTCCGTCGAGCCCGACCGCGCGGCCGCCATGCCGGTTGATGAGCGACGTGAGTTCCTGGTTGAGTTCGGACAGCGCCATCTCCACGACGGTCAGCGTACGCTCGTCCGTGATGCGCACGCCGCGGTAGCGCCGGCTCTCGATGCCCATCTGCTGCATCAGTTCGTCGATGTTCCAGCCGCCGCCGTGCACGACGATGGGCTTCATGCCGACGAGGCGCAACAGCGCCACGTCGCGCGCGAAGCCTTCCTTCAGCGCGCGGTCGGCCATCGCATGCCCGCCGAAGCGGATCACCAGCGTCTTGCCGTGGAACGCCCGGATGTAGGGCAGCGCCTCGGCCAGGATGCGGGCCTTGTTCTGGGCGGTCGGAGGCGCGGGGGCGGCGGTGGTCGTCATGCGTACATGTTACCGGGGCAATGACCCGTTGCGGAATGGCACGGCGCGATGCACGCGGCGCGGGTCGAACCCCGCCTCAGGCGCGCTGGCGGGCAAAACGGCCGACGAACGTGGTGGCGTCGCCGGATCCTGCGGGCAGGTCGACGCGGGTCTCCACCGCGACCAGCCCGACGGCGGCGAACTCCGCGACCAGCCGCGCGGCGGTCGGCGCGACGTAGCGGGTAGGCAGCCAGTACAACCCGGACTCGACGACGGCGTCCGTCCAGCGAGCGGCGTCCGCAGGGGGCAGGGCGGCCCACACGACCCCATCCGCGTCGATGCGCCGCGTGGGCGTCATGGGCAGGCTCGCACCTTCGATCATCGTCTCGGTCCAGAACTCGCCGTCCGGCGAGAGCGCGTTCACCACGTGCGTCATGAGCGTGTGCCGCTCTTCCGCATGCACGATGCAGTGGAGCAAGTGCGCATCGACGATGATGTCGAAGTCGACGTCCCCATCGCGCCACGAACGGACATCGGCCACGGCAAAGTCCACGGCGAGCGACCGGGACGCCGCGACGGATCGCGCACGCGCGATCGCCGTGCGGGAGATGTCGAGTCCCGTCACTGCGAACCCGCGCGCGGCGAGCATGCAGCTCATCGCGCCGGTGCCGCACCCCAGCTCGAGCACGCGGGCCCCGGGCTGTGCCGCCGGCGACGCCGCGAGCCACGCTTCCACCTGCGCCCGCAGCGCGAAGGCGTCGTAGGGGCCGTCGTCCCAACCTTCGTTGCCGGCGGCGAGGCGCCGCACGTAGACGTCCTCGTGACCGTCGCAGTACCGCATCGTCAGGTCGGGACGTCCGCTCGTGCCGCGCGGACGCGCAATGGCGGGATGCCGCCCGCGTCCATCGTCGTCATGCCATCTTCTCGACCAGGTGCGCGCGACCGGCGGGTGCGGCGAACGGGTCCGGCCAGAACTCGCGGACGAGTGCCTCCCCGTTCCGGTTCGCCTCGTTCATTGCGGGAACCTGGCGACCGAGCGCGCGCGCGCCTTGGCAGCCTCGATTTCCCTGTATCTGGGCGGCGCCTGCGTGCGCAGATCGCGCATGAGTTGCGCGGACGCCGCGGCGATCGCGGCGACGGCCGCGTCGAACGCCGCGGCATTCGCGTTCGATGGCCGGGCGAAGCCGCTGACCTTGCGCACGAACTGCAGCGACGCCGCGCGTATCTCGTCGTCCGTCACCGGCGGGTCGAAGTTGAAGAGCGTCCTGATGTTGCGGCACATGGTGTCGATCCCGGAAGCGAGGCGCGGCGCACGTCGCGAGGCCCTCACGCGACGAACGGACGTGCAAATGGTACGACGCCCGGGGCGGGTGCGAAAGCGCTCCGGATCCGCCGATTCGTACGCCGGGCGCGTCGGATCGGCGGTCGCCTGACTTCGAGGGTTGCCGTGCCGGCCGAAGAAGGCGCGACGCCAAGCTTCACGTCATCCACGCGCCCGACGGACGTCCTTTGGGACGTCTCCTAGGTCGGCAGGCATGCCGGCCCCAGCGGCTCGAAGTGCTTGTACGTCAGGATGAACTCCCGGTGGCCGAGCAACTCGGACTTCGTGCGCGCGCCCGCGCCGACCCTGCCGATGAGGTCGTGGATTTCGCGTCCGACCTGGGGCAGCGTCGCGCCGCCTTCGAGGATGCGCCCAGCGTCGACGTCCATGTCGTCGGCCATGCGCCGGTACGTGTCGGGATTCGCGCACACCTTGATCACCGGCGCGATGGCCGATCCGACGACGGAGCCGCGACCGGTCGAGAACAGGATCACGTGCGCGCCGCACGCAATGAGTTCGGCGATCTCCGCGTTGTCGTTGATGTTGGGAAACCCGTACCGCACCTCGCCGTCCGGCACGACGTCGAGCAGGTAGAGACCCTTGCGCGGCGGCGCGATGCCCGGCTTCAGGATGCCGTCGATGCGCGACTGCCCGGACTTCGCGTAGGCGCCGAGCGACTTCTCCTCGATCGTCGTGAGGCCGCCGTCGGCGTTGCCGGGCGCGAAACTCGCGTAGCCGAGCGTCGCGTAGTACCCCGCTGCCTTGGCGACCGTGCGCTTCAATTCCTCGCCCAATCCGGGTGTCGTCGCACGCGCCGCCATCAGGTGCTCCATGCCGATCAACTCGCCGGTCTCCTCGAAGATCGTCCTGGCGCCCTCGGCCACGAGCAGGTCGAACGCGATGCCCATCGCCGGATTGGCGGTGAGTCCGGACGTCGCGTCGGAGCCGCCGCAGATCGTGCCGACGACGAGCTCGTCGATGCGCATCGGCACCGTCGCCTGCGCGCGCAGGTCCGGCAGCGTCGCGGCGATCCAATCGCGTCCCGCGGCGATCGTCGCGCGCGTGCCGCCGGTGTCCTGGATCCCCAGCACGCGCACGGGACGACCCGATGCCGTCACCGCCTTCGCGAGCCGGCGCTTGTCGAAGCCTTCGCAGCCGAGCGACACGAGCAGCGCGCCGCCCACGTTGGGGTGCGTGCACAGCGCCTCCATCATCCGCAGCGCGTACGCGTTCGGATAGCAGCCGGGGAAGCCGATCAGGTGCACGTCGTCGTCGCGAAACGACGCGGCGATCTCGCGCGCGACATGGTGCGCGCACTCGACGAGGTACGCGACGACCAGCACGTTGCGGATGCCTTTGCGGCCGTCGGCGCGGGGGTAGCCGCGCAGAGCCGCGATCGCTCACCTTCGCCCCGACTCGCACGGAGAGGCAGATCCCCTCACCCCAACCCTCTCCCCGCTCCGGGGAGAGGGAGCCGCATAGTGCAGAACGGCAGCGCCGGCGGCGGATAGGGCTGCTCCCTCTCCCGCCCCAGGCGGGAGAGGGCTGGGGTTAGGGTAGCGCACGGACTGCCGTAACCTTCCATCGATCTCACTCCGGCAGCACGTACGTCGGCAGGTACGCGCTCTTCACGTTGTGCGTGTGCACGTACGCGCCGGCGGCGATGTCGCTGCGTCGCGATCGCCGATCGGGCAGTTGTACTTGACGATCGCGTCGCCCTTGGCGATCGCGCGCGCGGCGAGCTTGTGTCCGATCGCGATCGCGCGGTCGACCGCGAACGATGCGCCGTCGAGCGTTACCCATTCGCCTGCACGCAGCGCCCGCAGCGCGACCGCGACGTTGTCCGCCGGCGCGAGCTTCAGCGCGGACGCGCGGTCTTCAGAATTTTCCATACTGGTTGTAGGCCTCGACCGGGTCCATTCCGCCGATCAGTGCACGGCGCATGTCGGTCTCGGTCGCGACAACTTCCTCGGTCTTCGTGACGACCTCCTCGACGATCGCGCGCGGGATGATCACGACGCCGTCGCGGTCGCCCAGCAGGTAGTCGCCCGTCGAGATCGTCACGGTGCCGATCGTCACCGGCTGGCCGTACGCATCGGGAATCCAGCGCTGCACGATGTCGGAGGGCGTGAGGAACGAGCAGAAGACGGGAAACCCCTGCTCCAGCACGAGGTCGGTGTCGCGCGAACCCCCGTCGACGACGTAGCCGCGCACGCCGCGCGCTTTCAGCGTCTGCGCGGACAGCTCACCCATCAGCGCGACTTCGTGGTTGTGCGGCTGGCAGACGATCACGTGGCCGGACGGCGCCTTCGCGAGCAGCGTGCACCAGCCCAGCAGCGTCTCGTGGCGCGACTTCGTGCGGTCGATGTGGCCGGAGACCGTCCACACGGGACCGGCGAGCCGCGTACCCGGCGCGATCGCCTTGATCGCGGGCGGCAGCACGATGTTCTCGTGCCCCATCATCCGGAGCACGTCGTGGACGGCGCCGGTGTAGCACGCGGCGAGGCGGTCGGTGAGGTTCGTCATTGCGGGTTCGATGCTCCGGTCGGGAAGCTCGCCGCCGGTCCTGTGGCGGCACGAATGTCAGTCTGCATCGACCCCCGCGACCGCGCAAGACGTTCGCGCCCTGTGGCGGCAGGGAAGGTCTGCGAAAGCCTAGTCGCCGGTCGACTCGCACGCAGCCAGTCGCACGACGCGCGTAGTTTCGTGGTTTTGTTTGGCGGTCGCCGCCGGGCCGCTCCCAAGGCGGCCGCCTGACTGACTTCGAGAGTTGCCGTTCCGGACGAAAAAGGCGCGACGCCGGCTGTACGTCACCCACCAGCCCAACGGACGCCTTTTTGGGCCGTTGCCTAGAACAGCTCGGCCTGCCCGGGGTTGGCGCGCGGCGGCCGGAACCGCGACGTATCGAGTGTGGTCGCCGTCATCTCCGGCGTGGCGCCGCGCCGGTCGCGGTTGAGTCCCAATCGCCGGCAGGCGAGCTCGAAGCGCTTCTCGATCAGGTCGGCGTAGATGCCGGTCCCGCGCATGCGCGTGCCGAACGCGGCCTCGTAGTCGCGGCCGCCGCGCAGCTGCTGCACGAGGCTCATCACATGGGCGGCCCGCAGCGGATGGTGTTGGTCGAGCCACGCGCGGAACAGCGGCGCCACCTCGAGCGGCAGCCGCAGCATCACCCAGCCGGCGCTGCGTGCGCCGTGCGCGGCGGCGGCCTCGAGGATCGCCTCGAGGTCCCGGTCGTTCAGTTGCGGAATGATCGGCGCGACCATCACGCCGGCCGGGATGCCGGCATCGCTCAGCGTGCGCAGCGCCTGGAGGCGGCGCTGGGGCGCGCTGGCCCGCGGCTCGAGCGTGCGCGCCATCTCGCGGTCGAGCGACGTGATCGACAGGTACACCCGCGCCATGTTCTTCGCGGCCATCGGCGCGATCAGGTCGATGTCGCGCTCGACCAGCGCGTTCTTGGTCACGATCGTGAACGGGTGCTCGTGCTCGGCCAGCACCTCGATGATCTGCCGCGTGACCTTCCACTCGCGCTCGATCGGCTGGTACGGGTCCGTGTTGGTGCCGAGCGCGATCGGGTCGCACGCGTAGCCGCGCTTCCCGAGTTCCGCCCGCAGGAGCGCGGGCGCGTCGGGCTTCGCGAACAGCCGCGTCTCGAAGTCGAGGCCCGGCGACAGGTCGAGATACGCGTGCGACGGCCGCGCGTAGCAGTAGACGCAGCCGTGCTCGCACCCCTGGTACGGATTGATCGACTGCGTGAACGGAATGTCGGGCGAGTCGTTGCGCGCGATGATCGTGCGGGCGCGCTGGATCGTCACCGTCGTGCGAAGCTTCGGCGGCGCGTCGTCGTCGCCTTCCGCGGCGGCGGACCGCCCCCAGCCGTCGTCGCAGGCCTCGCGCGCGTCGCGCCGGAACCGGTTGCCGGGATTGAACGTCGCGCCGCGGCCGCGCTCGGCGCGCCGCGGGCGCACGACGCAGCGGATCGGGGATCGGTGCGGCGTCGTTCTCGCCGTTCGGCGGACGCGATTTCATCCGCATGATTCTACGCGCGCCCGAGGGCCAGCCTGCGACGGCTCTCCGCCGTGAAGAACGCCATTGCCATCTCCTCGTCGTCCCCGCGAAGGCGGGATCCAGTGTCGTGCCGGCGGATCCCGACATGGCGTGCAAACGTCGCTGGGCCCCGCCTTCGCGGGGACGACGGAGCAGTTGGCATGCAATTGCGCGATCATCGGTAGAATGATCGCGATCCGTCCAGGCGCCCGATGACCAAGCCCAAGACCCATCGCTTCGACACGCTTTCGCTGCACGCGGGCGCGGTGCCCGATCCCGTGACCGGCGCACGCGCGACGCCGATCTACCAGACGGCGTCGTTCGTGTTTCCGGACAGCGACCATGCGGCGGCGCTCTTCAACATGGAGCGTGCCGGGCACGTCTATTCGCGCATCTCCAATCCGACGGTCGCGGTGCTGGAGGAACGGATTGCCGCGCTCGAAGGCGGCGTGGGCGCGATCGCCACCGCCAGCGGCCAGGCGGCGCTGCATCTGGCCATCGTCACGCTGCTGGGGGCGGGCCAGCACATCGTCGCGTCGCGTTCGCTCTACGGCGGTTCGCACAATCTCCTCGACTACACGCTGCCCCGGTTCGGCGTGACGACCACGTTCGTCGATCCGCGCGACCTCGACGCATGGCGGGCGGCGATCCGGCCCGACACGCGGCTGCTGTTCGGCGAGACGCTCGGCAATCCCGGGCTCGAAGTGCTCGACATACCGCGCGTTTCGGCGCTCGCGCACGAGCATGGGCTGCCATTGCTCGTGGACTCGACGTTCACCACGCCCTGGCTCGTGCGCCCGTTCGACACTGGGCGCCGACCTCGTGTTTCACTCGGCGACCAAGTTCCTGTCGGGACACGGCGTGGTCATCGGCGGTCTCGTGGTCGACTCGGGCAAGTTCGACTGGGATGGCGGAGCGGCGCGCGGCAGGTTCCCGACGCTGACCGAGCCGTACCACGGCTTCCACGACATGGTGTTCGCCGAGGAGTCGACGACCGCCGCCTTCCTGCTGCGCGCGCGCCGGGAGGGCATCCGCGACTTCGGCGCGTGCATGGCGCCGTTCACCGCGTTCCAGATCCTGCAGGGCATCGAGACGCTGCCGCTGCGGATGGAGAAGACACGTCGCGAATGCGCGTCGCGTCGCCGAATTCCTCGCCGCGCATCCGTTCGTCGCGTCCGTGGGCTATCCGGAGCTTGCCGGACCATCCCGATCACGCGCTCGCGCAAGCGCTGTTGCCGCGGGGCAGCGGCGCCGTGTTCAGCTTCGCGATCAAGGGCTCGCGCGCGCAGGGTCGCAAGTTCATCGAGTCGCTGACGCTGTTCTCGCATCTCGCGAACGTCGGCGACGCGAAGTCGCTGGTGATCCACCCGGCGTCGACGACGCACTTCCGCATGTCGGCCGAGGACCTGGCGCGGGCCGGCATCGGCGAAGGCACGATTCGCCTGTCGGTGGGCCTCGAGGATGGCGACGACCTGATCGAAGACCTGTCCCGCGCGCTCTATCTCGCGGGCAAGGCATGACCGGCGCCGCGTCCGCTGCGGCCGGGCCGCTGCTGCTGCTCGGCCCGCGCATGCCGCTGGACATCGTCGTGCGGCTTGCGACGCGTTTCGAGGGGGTCGGGCCGCTGGTGCCGCCGCTCCCGGACCCAGTCGCCGCGATGGACCGCGAGGGATACCCATGCGCCTGACCGTCGACGGACATCCGGTCTACGCGTACACGGCGGCGAAGGCGTTCGATCCGGCGCGGCCCACCGTCGTCTTCGTGCACGGCGCGGCGAACGACCACAGCGTGTTCGCGCTGCAGTCGCGCTATTTCGCGCATCACGATCGCAACGTGCTGGCGCTCGACCTGCCGGGGCACGGCCGCTCCGGCGGCGACGCCGCTGACGTCCGTCGACGCGATCGCGGCGTGGTTGCCGCGCGTGCTCGACGCGGCCGGCGCTCCGGACGCCGCACTGGTCGGGCATTCGCTCGGTGCGCTCGCCGTGCTTGCCTGCGCGGCGGCGACGCCGGAGCGCGTGACGCGCATCGCGCTGCTCGGTCCCGCGGTGCCGATGGTCGTCAGCGACGCGCTGCTCGCGGCGGCGAAGGCGGATGATCACGTCGCATTCGAACTCATCTGCGGATGGTCGCACAGCACGGCGCGGCAGCTCGGGGGCAACCCTGTCCCCGGCATGTGGATGACCGGTACCTCGCTGCGCCTGATGGAACGGTCGCGGCCGGGCGCGCTGCACATCGACCTGCGCGCGTGCCACGACTGGACGGAACGGCCTGGCGGCCGCGGCAAGGGTCCGGTGCCCGGTCCTGGTCGTGATGGGTGAGCGCGACCTGATGGCGCCGCCGCGCGGCGCGCAGGCGCTGATCGCCGCGCTCGCGCGAAATGCGACGTCGTCACGCTGCCGGCGACCGGTCACGCGCTGATGGCCGAGCAGCCGGACGCCGTGCTCGACGCGCTGCGCGCGTTCCTGTAGCGTTCCGTCCACGAGGCGCGCGCCGGCGCAGCTCCGGTTCGGAGGCCGGCCGGACGCGCGCCATCGCTGCACCGGGAGGAACGCGCGATGATCCCGAGACGCGATGCGACGAGCACGGCGCTGCCTGACGTGCGCGCCGTGGGCTGGGCGCGCCGCTGCGCTGGCTCGCCGCGCGGCTGGCGGGATTTCCGGCGGCATCCGCTGCCGAGCGCGTTCTACGGCGCGTGCTTCGCGCTGATGGGCTTCCTCGTCTACATCGTGTTCCAGCACGCGTATCGCGTACGTGTCGGCGCTGGTCACCGGATTCTTCCTGGTCGGGCCGTTCCTGTGCATCGGCCTCTACGCGCTCTCGCGGCCGCGACGAGCGCGGCGAACCCGCGTGGCTCGCGCCGACGCTCGACGCGTGGGCGCCCCAACAAGAGCGCGATCGGCCTCTTCGCGCTCGTGCTCGGCCGTGATCCTGCTGGTGTGGGCGCGCGCGTCGCTGGTCGTCTTCGCGCTGTTCTTCACCGAGGACCTGCCGTCGCTCGCCGACTTCACGGGCCAGATCTTCGCGATGAAGAACCTCGAATTCCTGCTGGTCTACCTGGGTGTCGGCGGGTTCTTCGCGGTGCTGGTCTTCGCGATCAGCGTCGTGTCGGTGCCGATGATGCTGGACCGCGACACCGACGGCATCGTCGCCGTGCTGACCAGCCTCAAGGCGGTCGCGGCCAACGTGCTCCGCGATGGTGGTCTGGGGCGTCGCGATCGTCGCGCTGGTCGCGCTGGGATTCGCGACGTGGTTCGTCGGACTCGTCGTCGCGGTGCCGGTCATCGGCCACGCGACGTGGCACGCGTATCGCGAGCTGGTGGCCTAGGGAACGTCCGCAAAAGGCGTCCGTCGGGTCCCGTGGATGACGTGAAGTCCGGCGTCGCGCCTTTTGCGGCCGGCACTTCAACCGCGAAGTCAGGCGGCCGCCTTGGGGCGGCCCGGCGGCGGCCGCCAGGAAAGGCGACGAAGAACGAGTGTCGTGCGGCTGGCTGCGTGCGAGTCGTCCGAACACGGGGCTCGCGCAGAGCTTCCTTTTCGTCGCGGTCGGCCGCTACCTGCGCTACGACGGAAGCGGCGCGGGCGCGCGGGTTGCGTATGGCAAAATCGCGATACTGTGCCCTGCCATCCCCCGAAGTTCCGAAGCTTCGCATTTGCGCCCCTGGCGTTTCTGGCCTGATGGCGGCGCCACGCTTTTTCCTGCCGGCTGCGCTCGACGCCGGTGCCGTCGGCAGCGAACTCGCGCTGCCCGACGCGCCCGCGCATCACGCGCTGCGCGTGCTGCGCCTCGCGGTGGGCGATGCGCTGACGCTGTTCACCGGCGCCGGCGGCGAGTTCGCGGCGACGCTGGTCCGCGCGGGCAAGCGCGACGCATGGGTGCGGCTCGACGCGTTCCTGCCGGTCGACCGGGAGCCCGTGCTGGAGGTGACGCTGGTCCAGGGCATCGCGGCGACCGACGCGATGGATGTGATCGTCCGGCGCGCGGTGGAGCTGGGGGTCGCGGCGATCGAGCCCGTCGTCAGCGTGCGCGGCGCGCGCTTTCCGGCCGGCGCCCACGGCGAGAAGCGTCTCGCGCACTGGCGGCAGGTCGCGATCGCCGCCTGCGAGCAGTGCGGCCGCAACCGCGTGCCGGCGATCCGCGACGTGATGGATCTCGCCGACCACCTGCGCGAGCGTACGGTCCCGCGGGCAGGCATCCTGCTCGATCCCGAAGGTGCGCAGAGCCTCGCCGCATTGCCGGTGCCCGCGCCGTCCTTCGACCTGCTGATCGGTCCCGAGGGCGGACTCGCACCCGAGGAAATCGCGCGCGCGGTTCGCGCAGGCCATGTCGCGGCCCGGCTCGGCCCGCGCGTGCTGCGCACGGAGACCGCGTCGCTCGCCGCGCTGGCGGCCATCAACACGTTGTGGGGAGACTTCCGATGAGGCGCATGGCCGTGGCCGGCGCGGCCCTTGCGCTTGCCGCGTGCGTGGGCGGACCGGTGACCCCTCCTTCCGTCGTACGACTTCCGCTTCGTCGTGCTCGGGACCCGAGGGCGCCGCCGTCGCGCGCGTGATCACGACGGCCGGCGAGTGCCCGCCCGATCGAGATCGACGGCCGGTCGCGCGCCATGTCCGTGCGCATGGTCCCGGGGACGATCGCCGGGCGGCCGTCGCGTTCGGATCCCCCCGCGCAGCCGACGGCATTCCCGGTGCTCACGTGCGAGGCCGCCCTGCCGGCGGACGCGCGCAATGCGTCGGTCGGCGGCCATCCGCTGCGGTTGCCCAAGTCCCAGCCCGCAGCGCATCGTGATCCTGGGCGACACCGGTTGCCGCATGGTCACCGGCGGCTACCAGGCCTGCAACGACCCGGCGCGTTGGCCGTTCGCCGCCGTCGCGGACGCCGCCGCGGCGACCAACCCCGACCTCGTCATCCACGTCGGCGACTTCCACTATCGCGAAGCCCCGTGCCCGCCCGGCAACGCCGACTGCGCCGGCTCGCCGTGGGGCTACGGGTGGGACGCGTGGCGCGCCGACCTGTTCGCGCCGGCGCGCAACCTGCTGCAGGCGGCGCCCTGGATCGTCGTGCGGGGCAACCACGAGTCGTGCAATCGCGCGGGGCAGGGCTGGTGGCGGTTCCTCGACCCGCGACCCCTGGCGCCGCGACAGGACTGCAATGATCGCGGTCGACGACGACATCGGCAACTACAGCGATGCCTATGCCGTACCGCTGGGGCGCGGCGCCGACACGCAGTTCCTCGTGTTCGACTCGTCGCTGGTGGGCCTCGCGCCGCTCGCACCGACCGATCTCATGTACCGCAACTATCGCGCGCAGCTCGAGTCCGCGTTCGCACTCGGCGCGCGCACGCCGCGCGCGTTCTTCATGAGCCATCACCCGGTGCTCGGCTTCGCGTCGAATCCGGGCAACCCCCAGTCGCCGTTCCCGGGCAATGCCGGACTGCAGTCGGTCCTCACGACGATCCATCCCACCGTGCTCTTTCCGCCGACCATCGAGGCGCTGCTCGCGGGGCACAACCACATGCTCGAGGTCGTGAGCTTCGCGACACCGCATCCGCCGCAGTTCATCGTCGGCAATGGCGGCGACTGGATGGACGATCCGTTCCCGGTACCCTTCCCCGCGGGAAAGGCGCCGGCGCCGGGCGCGGTCGTCGCCGAGATCGTGTCGTCGACGCGCTTCGGCTTCATGACGATGGAGCGCAGCGGCAGCGGGTGGAACCTGCAGGCGTGGGACGTCGCGGGGCGGCCGCTGACCGCGTGCACGCTCGGCGAACGCAAGGCGCGCTGCACGCCGATCGCGGCAGCCCTCGCGAAACCTTGACGCGCGACGGCAATCCTCCCAAGATCGCCCGTCGCTCGCCTCCCCATCATGCCGGACTCCACTTCCGCTCCGACCGTCGATCCGTCCGCGCCGCCGCCGCCGCGGATGATGGTGCTCGTCCGCTCGCTGATCCGTCCCTACCGGACGTGGATCGTCATCGTGTTCGTCGCGATGATGGTGGAGACCGCGGCGAGCATCGCAGCACCCTGGCCGCTCAAGGTGGTGCTGGACAACGCGCTCGGCCACGACAAGCTGCCCGCCTGGCTTGCCTGGGTGCACGACCTCGGCATCGACCGGGACACGATGGGACTGGCGCTCTTCGCCGCGCTCGCGGCGATCACGATCGCGATCCTCGACGCGATCGCGGACTACATCGACAACTACTACACGGAGAGCGTCGGCCAATGGGTGGCGCACGACCTGCGCATCCGCATCTACGACCACCTGCACCGGCTCTCGCTCGGCTACTACTCGACGCACCAGACGGGCACGCTGCTGTCGACGCTCACCTCCGACGTCTCGACGGTGCAGGACTTCGCGTCGTCGGCGACGCTGTCGATCATCGTGGACATGATGACGATCGTCGGCATGCTCGTCATCATGTTCTGGCTCAACTGGGACTTCGCGCTGATCGCCGTGGGCGTCACGCCGTTCCTGCTGCTGTTCGTCATGCGCTTCAAGAAGGCCGTGAAGGACGCGACGCGCGAGGTGCGCAGGCGCCAGAGCGAGATCGTCGCCGTCGCGCAGCAGGGACTGGGTTCGGTCCGGTCGGTCAGCGCGTTCGACCGGCAGGACCTCGAGTCGCAACGGATGGGCGAGGCGAGCCGCGCGACCGTGCAGGCCGCGCTGAAGGCGCGGCGCGTGAAGTCGCTGCTGGGACCGGTCGTCTCGGTGGTCGTCGCGTTCTGCACGGGCTTCGTGCTGTGGCACGGCACCGCGCTGATCCTGACCGATGCGATGACGGTCGGCGCGCTGACGGTGTTCCTCGCGTACCTGGCCAAGTTCTTCAAGCCCGTGCAGGACCTGGCGAAGATGACCAACACGATCGCGCAGACCGCCATCGGGCTGGAGCGCATCCAGACGATCCTGTCGGCGGACGACATGATCCCCGAGAAGCCGGATGCGAAGGCGCCGCCGCCGCTGCGGGGAGAAGTCACGTTCGACCACGTCGCGTTCGGCTACGACAAGGACACGCCGGTGCTGACCGACGTGACCTTCACGGTGAAGCCGGGGCAGGTGATCGGCGTCGTGGGCGGCACCGGCAGCGGCAAGTCGACGATCGTCAGCCTGATCCCGCGCTTCTACGATCCGACCGCGGGCCGGGTGCTGATCGACGGCGTCGACGTGCGCGACTTCGAACTGCATCCGCTGCGCCGCCAGATCGGCTTCGTGCTGCAGGAGACGGTGCTCTTCCGCGGCACGCTGCGCGACAACATCGCCTACGGCCGGCCGGGCGGCGCGACGGACGAGGAGATCGTGGCGGCCGCGAAGCTCGCGAATGCCGACGAGTTCATCGCGAAGATGCCGCACGGCTACGATACCGTCGTCGGCGAGCGCGGCGACACGCTGTCCGGCGGCCAGCGGCAGCGCATCGGCATCGCCCGCGCCGTCATCCGCAACAATCCGATCCTGATCCTCGACGAGCCGACCGCCGCGCTCGACACGGAGTCCGAGCGGCTCGTCATCGAAGGCCTCGAACGCCTGATGAAGGGCCGCACCGTCATCACGATCGCACATCGGCTTTCCACGATCCGCGATGCCGACAACATCATCGTCCTGGCCGGCGGCGTCGTCGCCGAGCAGGGCACCCACGACCAGCTGCTGGCGCGCAACGGCCTCTACGCCGACCTGTACCACGTCCAGTTCGGCGCCGCGCCCGCCGCGCCACCCCCATGAAGAGCTCGCCCATGTCCCGTACGCTGATCGTCATGCCCGATGCGGGCGCACAACCGCTGCTCGACGCCATCGCGGCGGCGAAGTCGACGCTGCGCGTGAAGATGTTCCTCTTTTCCGACCCGTCGCTGCTGGCCGCGGTGATCGCGGCGCGCAAGCGCGGCGTCAACGTGCGCGTGATGCTCAACCCGGCGCGCCGCAGCGGGGAAACCGAGAACGAGGATTCGCGGCGGCAGCTGGTGGAGGCCGGCGTGTCGGTCCTCGACAGCAACCCGGCCTTCGAGCTCACGCACGAGAAGTCGATGGTGGTGGACGATTCGGAGGCGTTCGTGATGTCGCTCAACTGGGAGACGCGCAACGTCTCGGAGACGCGCGACTACGCGGTGGTGACCGCGCACAAGGCCGAGGTCGACGAGGTCATCGCGTGCTTCGACGCCGACTGGAAGCGGCAGACGTTCACGCCGCCGGCGGACTCGGCGCTGATCTGGTGCAACACCAACGGGCGCGAGCGCTTCGCGCACTTCATCGACCGGGCCACGCACTCGCTGGTGCTGCAGAACGAGCGCTATCAGGACGCGGTGATCATCGAGCGCGTCGTGCGCGCCGCCCGCCGCGGGGTCAAGGTGCACATCCTCGCCCGGCCGCCGCACACGCTCAAGAAGGAGAAGCTGATCGAGGGGGTGGGCGGCCTGCGCATCCTCGACGATGTCGGGTGCAAGGTGCACAAGCTGAAGGGCATGCGGCTGCACGGCAAGATGATGCTCGCCGACGGCGCGCGGGCAATCGTCGGCTCGGTCAATCTCGCGCCCGGCAGCTTCGATGCGCGCCGCGAGCTCGCGATCGAGGTCGACGACGCGCACGTCGTCGAGGCGCTGGTCAAGGTGGCGAAGCACGACTGGGACCACTCGGCGGCGCTCGACCTCTCCGACGAGGGCCTGCTGGCCGACCTCGAGAAGCGCGGCAAGGAAGCCGGCGCCGCGGACCTCGTGCTCGACGCGAAGCCGGGCAAGGTCCATCGCAAGCACGACTGACCGGAGTAACGCGTGGAGTCGCCGTTCGCCCTTGCCGATGCCGATCAGCGCGCGAGGGCCGCCGGAAGCGGCAGCACCGGCTTGCCCGCCAGCGCGAGCGCCGTGGTCTCGAGTTCATCCCACGGGTTGCCGCGACCGATGCCTTTCGACAGCGCATCGAGGCGCGCGGTGGCCACCAGCAGCGGCGAAATCTCGCTCGGCGCCACGCGGTGCACCGCGCGTTCCAGCGCGGCCTGCCGCTTGCCCCAGACGCGCGCGGTGCGCACGGCTGCCGACGCAGGGGTGCCGCTGCGCATCAGCGCGACGACCGTGGCGAGCGCGTGCACGTCCTCGGACAGTTGCCAGACCGCGAGCGTGGGTGCGTCGCCTTCGGCCTCGAGCGCGCGCAGCACGCGCACGACGCGCGCCGCGTCGCCGCCGAGCCAGGCCTCGGACAGTTCGAAGATGTCGTAGCGCGACACGTCCGCGACGGCGTTCTCGACCGCCGCGTGGTCGAGTTCGCCTTCGGGCAGCAGCAGCGCGAGCTTTTCGATCTCCTGCCGCGCGGCGAGCAGGTTGCCCTCGCAGTTCTCGGCGAGGAACAGCAGCGTCTCGCGGGTCGCGCGCTGCTTCTGGCGCGCGAGGCGGCCGGAGATCCAGCCGGGCAGCGCGTCGCGTTCGACCGGGTAGACGGCGACCGTCACGCCGGCGTCGGCGAGGGCCGAAAACCAGGCCGACGCCTGTGTCGCGCGATCGAGGCGCGGCAGCGTCACGAGCGTCACGTTGTCCGGATTGGGGTTGGCCGCGTAGCCTTCGAGCGCCTTGCCGCCCTCCACGCCCGGCTTGCCGGAAGGGATGCGCAAGTCCACGAACCGGCGGTCGCCGAAGAGGCTCCCGTTCGCGTTGGCGCCGAGGAACGCGTCCCACTTGAACCCGGGTTCGACCACCAGCACATCGCGCTCGATCGCTCCCGCCCCGCGCGCGGCCGCGCGGATCGCGTCGCCGGCCTCCAGCGTCAGCAACGGCTCGTCGCCGTGCACGACGTACAGCGGCTTCACGCCGCGCTGCAGGTGGTCGGCCAGGTCGTCGTATTTGACTTGCACGTGCGGGTTCCGGAATGGGGCGCGGACATTGTGGCACACGGACGGCGGCCGTATGCGCGCATGGATCGCGGCAAAACACGAAAGCAAGGCTGGGCTTTCAATCCGCATACGCGCGCTACCGAACGGCGCGCGCAGCGCGCTCATGATCGGCGCGCTTCGTGCCTTTTCCCCGCGAAAGGCGCCGGGCCGCCCCAAGCGTTTCGCGCTGACTTTCCCGATGTGAATCGCGATCCCGCCGCGAAGCGGCGCATCGCGATTCACATCGGTTTGCGTGCCGCCTGCAACCGCCGGATGATCTGCTGCACGGCGTCGGTCTGCATTTCCCGCAGCAGCCGCTGCTCCTGCAGGTCGCGCGCGAGCACCTGCGTCTCGTTGAACGTGTACGACCGCCGGATCACGATCTCGCCCGCGGGCATCCAGTCGTTGCCTTCCCGGTCGTGCAGCCGGAACTGCACGCGCTTGACCAGCTGGTACTCGCGCGCCGAACCGCCGGACGACAGCGACAGCACATCCTTGTCGTCGATGACGGACGGAATTTCGAGAACGACCTCGGCGGCGGCAGGCGACTCTGCGACCTTCGCCGCGGTGGCGGCGTTGATCGTGCGCGTGAGTTCCGCCCTGATCGGCGGCGACGTCGGCGCGTTGATGAAGATCGACTTGAACGGGTAATCGGCATCCCCGCGCAGTTGGAACCCGCATGCGCCCAGCCCGAGCGCCACGGCCGCCGCCCCGCCCGCGCGCAGCAGCGACCTGCGCGCGGCGTCAGATGACGACATTGACGAGACGCCCCGGAACGACGATCACCTTCTTCACCGGCGCGCCGGCCGCGTGCTTCGCGACCTCGGCGCTCGCGCGCGCGAACGACTCGATCGCCTCGCGGTCGGCCTTCGCGGGCACGAGGAGCTTGCCGCGCAGCTTGCCGTTGATCTGCAGCACGAGTTCGATCTCGTCCTGGACCAGCGCGGCCTCGTCCACCTCGGGCCACGGCGCGTCGATGAGGTCGCCGGAGGTCGCGCCGTAGCCGAGGTCGTTCCAGAGCACCCACGTCGTGTGCGGGATCACCGGGTAGAGGACCCGCAACACGAGCGAGAGCCCTTCGCGCCGCAGCGCGTCGGTGCCGCGCGCGCCTGCCGGCAGCGCCTCGAGCGTGTTCAGCATGATCATGCCGGCGGACACGACGGTGTTGTAGTGGATCCGTTCGTAGTCGTCGTTCGCCTGCTTCAGCGTGAGGTGCAGGTCGCGTCGCGCCTTCTTCACGGCGGCGTCGGCGTCGGCGAACGCGAAGCCGTCGGGGGTCGCGCGCACGGTCGCCTCGTTCGCCTGCGCGAACGTCCACAGGCGCTTCATGAAGCGCGACGCGCCTTCCACGCCGGCGTCCGACCAGATCGCCGAGTCCTCGGGCTTGCCGGCGAACATCACGTAGAGGCGCGCGGTGTCCGCGCCGTAGCGATCGATCAGCGTCTGCGGATCGACGCCGTTGCGCTCCGACTTGCCCATCTTGCCCACGCCGCCGTACTCGACCGGCTGCCCGTCGGCCTTCCACGTCCCGCCGGCGATCCGGCCCTCGGCGTCGTTGCGGATGTCGACCTCCTCGGGCGGTACGTAGTCGATGCCGCCCTTCGCGTTGCGCCGGAACCAGATGTGGTTGAGCAGCATGCCCTGCGTCAGCAGGCGCGTGAACGGCTCGTCGTTCTTCACGAGTCCCATGTCGCGCATCACCTTGGTCCAGAACCGCGCATACAGCAGGTGCAGGATCGCGTGCTCGATGCCGCCGATGTACTGGTCCATCGGCATCCAGTAGTCGTCGCGCGCGTCGACCATCTGCGCGGCATCCGGACACGTGTAGCGCATGTAGTACCAGGACGAGTCGACGAACGTGTCCATCGTGTCCGTCTCGCGCCGCGCGGGCGCCTGGCACTTCGGGCACGGCACGTTCAGGAAGTCGGCGCGCCTGGCGAGCGGATTGCCGCTGCCGTCCGGGACGCAGTCCTCGGGCAACACGACCGGCAGGTCGCGCTCGGGCACGGGCACGGCGCCGCACGTCGTGCAATGGATGATCGGGATCGGCGTGCCCCAGTACCGCTGGCGCGAGATGCCCCAGTCGCGCAGCCGGTAGGTGATCTTCTTCTCGCCCAGTCCCTTGGCGGCCAGGTCCGCCGCGACGGCGTCGACCGCCGCGAGGTACGGCAGTTCGTCGTACTTGACCGAGAACACGCAGCGCCCGCGCTCCTTGTCGGCGTACCACGGCTGCCACGCGTCGGTCGAGAACGACTCGCCCTCGACGGCGATCACCTGCCTGATCGGCAGGCCGTATTTCTTCGCGAACGCGAAGTCGCGCTCGTCGTGCGCCGGCACGCCCATCACCGCACCGTCGCCGTACCCCATCAGCACATAGTTGCCGACCCACACCTCGACCGACTCGTTGGTCAGCGGATGGCGGACGTAGAGCCCGGTCGGCATGCCCTTCTTCTCCATCGTGGCCATGTCGGCCTCGATGACGGAGCCGCGGCGGCATTCGTCGATGAACGCCGCGAGCTTCGGGTTGCCGCGCGCCGCGTGCTGCGCCAGCGGATGCTCGGCGGCCACCGCGCAGAACGTGACGCCCATGATCGTGTCGGCGCGCGTCGTGAACACATACATGTGGCCGTCGCCGATCGGCTTGCCGCCGTCGCCGGCGATGTCGTGCGGGAAGGCGAACCGCACGCCGACGCTCTTGCCGATCCAGTTGGCCTGCATCGTCTTCACGCGCTCGGGCCAGCCGGGCATCCGGTCGAGGTGGGCAAGCAGCTCCTCGGCGTAGTCGGTGATCTTGAGGTAATACATCGGGATTTCGCGCTTCTCGACCGGCGCGCCGGAGCGCCAGCCGTGCCCGTCGATCACCTGTTCGTTCGCGAGGACCGTCTGGTCGACCGGGTCCCAGTTGACCACGCCCGTCTTCAGGTACGCGATGCCGCGCTCGAGCATCTTCAGGAACAGCCACTGGTTCCACTTGTAGTACGACGGGTCGCAGGTGGCGACCTCGCGCGACCAGTCGATCGCCCAGCCCATCGCCTGGCATTGCGCCTTCATCGACGCGATGTTCTCGCGCGTCCACTTGGCCGGCGCGACCTTGTTCTTCATCGCCGCGTTCTCGGCGGGGAGGCCGAACGCGTCCCAGCCCATCGGCATCAGCGGATTGAATCCGCGCATGCGCAACTGCCGGTACATCATGTCGTTGATCGTGTAGTTGCGCACATGGCCCATGTGCAGCACGCCCGACGGGTAGGGCAGCATCGACACGCAGTAGTACTTCGGGCCGGTCCGGCCGCTCGACGGCACGGTAGGCGTCGCTTGCGCGCCACGCGGACTGCGCGGCGGATTCGATGTCGTGATGATGGAAGGGCTTCATGGTGGGCTGCCGGTCGGGAGACCGATTATAGCGGCGGGGTCAGCTCGAACCGCCGACGTGGGGGCCGACGAGCACCCAGAGGCCGAGCGCCGCGAACAGCAGGGCGGCGCCGATGCGCACGAGGCGGAACGGAATCTTCGCCGAGGCCGCCTTGCCGATGAACACCGTCGGCACGTTCACCAGGAGCATCCCGAGCGTGGTGCCCAGCACCACCGCGGGCAGCGAGGAAAACTTCGCCGCGAGCATCACCGTGGCGATCTGCGTCTTGTCGCCGATCTCGGCGATGAAGAACGCCACGGTCGTGGCTGCGAACACGCCCCAGCGGGAGGTCGCGGGCGCATCGTCCTCGTCGATCTTGTCCGGGATCAGCGCCCACGCGGCGACCGCGAAGAACGAGAGCGCCAGCAGCCAGCGCAGCACGTCTTCCGGGACCACGGTGCGGACCCAGTTGCCGGCGAGCCCCGCGAGCGCGTGGTTGGCCAACGTGGCGACCAGGATCCCGGCGCAGATCGGCCAGGGCTTCGCGTACCGGGCGGCGAGGACGAGGGCGAGGAGTTGGGTCTTGTCGCCGAGTTCGCCCAGGGCGACGACGGCGGTGGAAACGAGCAGGGCTTCGAGCATGAAGGGTCTGCGGGGCGCATGGGCCGCCTCAGAGCAGACGGAGACTATGCTATTGTCATAAATGCCCCGCCGCGTCGAGCCGTCGGTCGGGAAAGGGGATAATTGTAGCCGTCGCGGGGAACCGTCCGGAAGGACGGCGTACCAACGACTGTTCGTCGCGTATTGCCAATTTCCGGTTGCCCGCATGCTTCGTCGCGCCGCCCTGCTCGTTGCCGCCGCCTGTTTCGTCGCCGTTGCCGCGGGGACCGCGCTCGCCGCGCCGGTGAAGACCCAGCACGTGGAGGCCGAACTCGTCGGGGAGCGCACCGCCTTCGTACCCGGCGAGACCACCACCGTCGCGCTGCGGCTCAGGATGGCGGACGGCTGGCACACCTACTGGCAGAACCCCGGCGATTCCGGCCTGCCGACCACGCTGACCTGGCGACTGCCCCAAGGGGTGACGGCGGGTCCGATCCAGTGGCCCGCCCCGCGCGCGTTGCCCGCGGGCCCCCTCGTCAACTACGGATACGAGGGCGAGGTCCTGCTGCTGACGGACATCAAGGTCCCGCCCGGTCTGCAGCCGGGCGAGACGCTCACCCTCGCCGCCAAGGCCGAATGGCTGGTCTGCCGCGAGACCTGCATCCCGGAAGAGGCGCAGCTCGAGCTGGTGCTGCCGGTGGCCGACCGGGCGGATCCGTATCCGCAATTCGGGCAGGCGATCGCGGCCACGCGTGCGGCGTTGCCCGCCGCGGCGCCGGGCTGGCTCGCCGCCGCGCGCGCCGACGGGCAGAAGGTGGTCGTCACGCTGACCGCACCGGCCGGTGCAGCCACCCCGGCCGGCGTCCACTTCTTCCCGTTCGACGAAGGCCGCGTCGAGCCGTCCGCGAAGCAGGCGTTCGTGCGCGAGGCCAACGGCACGTTCGTGCTGACGCTGCCGGTGGCCAACCAGCTCGCGCCGGGATTCAACCGCGTGGCGGGCGTGCTGGTTGCCGACAACGGGTTCGCGAACGGCGAGCTGCGCCCCAGGGCGATCGTCGTCGACACGCCGCTGACCGGGCACCGTCGTCGCGGGGCCGAAGCCCGCGCTGGCCGCCGCACCGGCCCTCAACGTCGCCCCGCCGCCGGGCGAGGGCCTGTCGCTCGTCGTCGCGCTCGTGTTCGCGTTCCTGGGCGGCATCGTGCTGAACCTGATGCCGTGCGTGTTCCCGGTGCTGTCGATCAAGGCGCTGGCGCTCGCCGCGCCCGGGCACGGCAACAAGCACAAGCTGAAGATCGAGGGCTTGAGCTTCACCGCGGGCGTCATCGCGACGTTCGTGTTCCTCGCCGGCCTGCTGCTCGTCTTCCGCGCGATGGGCGAGCAGTTCGGCTGGGGCTTCCAGCTGCAGTCGCCGGGGATGGTCACGGGCCTCGCCCTGCTGTTCTTCGTGCTCGGGCTCAATCTGTCGGGCGCGTTCGAATTCGCGACGCTCGTGCCGTCGTCGGCCGCCGGCTGGACCGCGCGCAACCCGTACGTGAACTCCGCGCTGTCCGGGGTCCTCGCGGTCGTCATCGCGTCGCCGTGCACGGCGCCGTTCATGGGCGCCGCGCTGGGCTTCGCGCTGGCGCAGCCCGCGGCGCTCACGCTGCTGGTCTTCGTCGCGCTCGGCATCGGCATGGCGCTGCCGTTCCTGCTGCTGTCGTGGTTCCCGGGCTGGCGGCGCATGCTGCCGAAGCCGGGTGCGTGGATGGCGCGCCTGAAGCAGTTCCTCGCGTTTCCGCTCTACGCGACGGTGGCGTGGCTTGCGTGGGTGCTGGGTGCGCAGGTGGACAACGACGCCGTGGTGCGGCTGCTGGTCACGCTCGTCGTCGTCGCGTTCGCGCTGTGGGCGTGGCGCATCTATCGCGTCGGATCGATTCGCGCGTATTCGGCCGTGGCCGCCGTCGGGTTCGTCGCCGCCGGGGTGGTCGCGTGGCCGCTGTTCGCGTCGTCGCCCGACCCCGAGTCTGCCGGGCAGCCGCGCGCCGCGGGCGCCGCCGATGCGTGGCAGCCGTGGTCGCCGGCCCGGGTGGCCGAACTCACGGCGGCCGGCAAGCCGGTGTTCGTCGACTTCACGGCCGCGTGGTGCGTGACCTGCCAGGTGAACAAGCGCATGGTCCTCAACGACGGGATCATCAAGGACGCGTTCGCGCAGCGCGGCGTCGAGCTGGTTCGCGCGGACTGGACCCGGCGCGATCCGGTGATCGGACAGGCGCTCGCGGCACTGGGGCGGCAGGGCGTCCCGGTGTACGTGCTGTACAGGCCCGGCCGGGAACCGATGCTGCTCCCGGAGGTCTTGCAGAAGCAGACGGTGCTCGACGCGCTGGCGACGATCGACAGCGGGCCGGGCAAGGCCGTAGCGCTCGAAACCCCGACGAGGACCCCATGACCGCCACCCCGTTCCCGTTCCGTACGTTCGCATGTGCGCTCGCGTTCGCAGCGCTGCCCGCCTGGGCCGCCGTTCCGGGCGCCGCCGCGCCCGACTTCGCGCTCACCGACACCGCCGGCAAGCAGGTGAAGCTCGCCGACTACAAGGGCAAGTTCGTCGTGCTCGAGTGGACGAACCCGGACTGTCCGTTCGTGCAGGCGCAGTACAACGCCGACGCGATGCAGGCGCTGCAGAAGGAATGGGGCGCGAAGGACGTCGTCTGGCTGTCGATCAACTCGACCAGCCAGAACCACAGCGAGTACAAGAGCCCGGCGCAGATGAACGCGTGGATGAAGGAAAAGCAGGCGGCGCCGAAGGCCGTGCTGCTCGACGGGACCAGCGTCGCGGGCCGCGCCTACTCGGCCAAGACGACGCCGCACATGTTCGTCGTCGATCCCGCCGGCAAGATCGTCTACGCAGGCGCGATCGACGACAAGCGCAGCGCGCGCGAGTCCGACCGCAAGACCGCGAACAACTACGTGCGCGCGGCGCTGACCGAGGCGACCGCGGGCAAGCCCGTCACCGTGGCCAGCACGTCGCCTTACGGGTGCTCGGTGAAATACTGACGGATTCAAAACGCTTCGCGTTTCGATCCCGACGGCAGTCAGTTCGGAAAGCTTCGGGGCGGCCGGGCGCTTTCCTCGCAGAAAATGCACGAAGCGCGCGGATCATGAGCGCGCTGCGCGGCCGTTCAGTAGCGCGCGCATGCGGATTGAATGCCCCTGCGAGCGGCTTTGCGGTGCGACCGCCAGCGTGATTGTGCGACCGCCATCGTCGGTGGCGAATTGTCGATGTGGGCGGCTGATGGGCGATCGCGGGACGACGCGGGTGAACGAAGGCGGTCGGCGCGCTGCGTGCGCTTTCCGTCGGCAAAGCGCACGGCCGCCCGAAGGCTTCCGAAGTGCCTTCAACCGGGGCCCAAGCACGGAGCGCGCAGCGCGGAGTGTTTTGGACACCTAATGGCCCTCGAATCGTGGCTCGCCTTTCTCGTCGCCGCGTGCTTCATCAGCCTGTCGCCGGGCGCGGGTGTCATTTCCTGCATGGCGGCGGGGCTGCGGTTCGGGCTCGCGCGGGCGATGTGGAACATCGCCGGCCTCATCACGGGCATCCTCGTCGTGCTGACGGTCGTGGGCGCCGGGCTGGGCGCGCTGCTCGCGGCGTCGACGGTCGCGTTCACGGCGTTGAAGTGGGTGGGTGCCGCCTACCTCGTCTGGCTTGGCATCCAGCAGTGGCGCGCGCCCGCGATGCCGCTCGACGCGGATGTCGTCGCATTGGGCGGCACGCCCCGCCAGCTCTACGTGCGCGGGTTGCTCGTGAATGCCACCAATCCCAAGGGCATCGTGTTCATGCTGGCGGTGCTGCCGCAGTTCATCGATCCCGCGCGCCCGCAGTTCCCGCAATACGCCGCGTGCGCGGCGACGCTCGTCGCGACGGACTTCGTCTTCATGACCGCCTACACGGCATTCGCGGCCACGGCGCTGCGCATGTTGCGCAAGCCGCGCCACATCCGCGCGATGAACCGGACCTTCGGCGGATTGCTGATGGCAATGGGCGCGCTGCTCGCGACATTCAGGCGCGCGGCGTAGATCGGTGGAATCTCGCGGTCGCGCAGCATGCACGATGCGCAACCGCGCGACTCCATGCGCTGATGGACGGGCACTCCGGCAGGCCGCGATCACGAAGCCGCAGCGCGCCGGTCGAGGGGGCGCCGGCAGCGGCTGTTGCTGCCGGACGCGACCGTCTACTTCCTGGGCATCGCGACCGGATATCCGGCCTTCACCCGACCACCGGGGTGGTCGTGCACGCGGTCTGACACGCGTCGAAGGGCGCCCTGTCGATGGTCGTCAAGGGTGAAGTCGCGCTGCGCTACCCGTTCACGCGAAGGCGGTTTCCATCTCGCGTCGCAGGCGCACCGCGTCGTCGTCGGCGTCGTAGTGGACGTCGGCCCAGCGCACCGGGTTGTTCGCGGCCACCGCGTGCTTCAGCACGACCCCATGCGCGAGGCCCAACGGCAGGCCGCCGAACTTCCGGGAGGCCGCGGCAGGCATGAGCTTCCCGTACACGGTGTAGCCGCCTTCGCCGTCGAGCGTCTCGCCCGCGGCGAGTTCGCGCTTGGCCGTGGCGACGACGTCGCCGTGCCACGCGATCGGCTGACCCGTCGGTTCGCGGCGCAATCCGGCGGACGCCACGCTGATCCCGAGTTCGAGGCCGATCGCGTGGTAGGGCTTGTACATCGCGCTGTAGCGGCCCGAGGGGTCGGTCGAGAAGCCGTACTCCTTGAAGCAGCGGCGCACGTAGTCCTCGCCGATGGCGTCGCCGGCGCGGAACGTCACGTAGACGCCCCAGCGCAGGTCGCGGAACACCGGCCGGCCGTCGCGCTCGAGACTCGAGATCACCTCGACCTGTCCGACATGATCGAGGTGCCCGCCTTCGGCGCGCGGTCGCAGCACGCGCGGGAGGTCGTCGACGCCGCAAGGCGGAAACGCGAGCCCGTCGGGGGCGGGGATGAGGCCGGTCGCGTTGGCGACGGCCGCCATCTCGATCGCGCTCTTGGTCCCGTCGAGGAACGAGTTGAACATCTGCGCATTGAAGTCGCCGCCGGCCACCATCTCCGGCGTGAAGCCGTAGTGGGGCCAGACCGTTGCCGGCGTCGACGCGTGATATTCCGGCAGGTACTTGGTGCCTTTCCCGGCGGCGACCACCTCGAAGCCGGCAGTGCGGCACCAGTCGACCATCTCGCAGATCAGCGCCGGCTGGTCGCCGTAGGCAAGCGAGTACACGACGCCTGCGCTGCGAGCGCGCTCGGCCAGCAGCGGACCGGCCAGCGCGTCGGCCTCCACGTTGACCATCACGATGTGCTTGCCGTGCGTGCAGCACGCGAGCACGTGCCGAATGCCGGCCGCCGGGTGGCCGGTCGCGTCGATCACGACCTCGACCTCGGGCACCCGGATCGCCTCCAGCGCGTCGTCCGTGATCCAGGTCGAGCCGTGGCTCGCCGCTTCGGCCGGCGACCGTGCCGCGTATTGCTCGGCCGTCCAGCCCACGCGCGCCAGCGACGCCCGCGCCCGGGCCGGCGCGAGGTCGGCGATCGCGACGACGTGGATGCCGGGCGTGTGCCTCGCCTGCGCGAGGTACATGGCGCCGAACTTGCCGGCGCCGATGAGTGCGACGCGCAGCGGCCTGCCCGCGGCCGCGCGCTCCAGGAGCATTCGATGGAGGTTCATCCCCGCATGATGCAATCGTTCGCCGCATCGTACAATCCGCGGGGACGGACTTGGCCCGCAACGAATCGACCGAAGAGGGAGTTGCCACCGATGAAGCTCTACTACGCGCCCGGCGCGTGCTCGCTCGCGTGCCACATCGCGCTCGACGAAGCCGGACTCCCGTTCGAGGCGGTCCGGGTCGATCTCGCCACCAAGGAAATCGAAGGCGGCGGCGACTATCTCGCGATCAACGACAAGGGCTACGTGCCGGCGCTGGTGCTGGACGACGGCGGCACGCTCACGGAGAACGCGGTCGTGCTGCAGTTCATCGCCGATCACAATCCGGGGGCCGGACTCGCGCCCGCGCACGGCACGTTCGCCCGCTACCGGCTGATCGAGTGGCTCAACTACATCGCGACGGAAGTCCACCGCGGCTTCGGCCCGCTGTGGAATCCGCGCAACCCGGAAGAGGTCAAGGACGCGGCGCGCAGGCAACTCGGCAAACGCTTCGACTACGTGAACAAGCGGCTCGCCGAATCGCCCTACCTGATGGGCGATACGTTCACGGTGGCCGACGCGTACCTCTTCACGATCCTGACCTGGACGCGCGCACTCAAGATCGACATGGCGCACTGGCCGGCGCTGCAGCAGTTCATGACGCGCGTGGCCGGGCGGCCGGCGGTCGTGGCCGCGATGCGGGCCGAGGGACTGCTGGACTAGCCACGACCGCTGCGGCGCGCGGCCGGGTTCGCGTGCGCCGCCCTCCGACACGACTGCCGGCGCGGCGCCCGCCACGCGTGCATGCGCCATCGCGAAAGGAATTCCCATGACTCGCTTCGCACGACTGCTGCTGTTCGTCCTCGTTGCCGGCCTCGGCGGCGGTGCGGCGGCGCAGGGCGCGCCCGGCGCCGCCCCGCCGGCCAATGCGGCGCGTGCCGGGGCCGGCCTGGACGTGCTAAAGGGGGCCTGGATCCGTACCGACGGCGGGTACGTCATCCTGATCCGGAACGTGGCCGCGGACGGGCAACTCGACGCGACCTACTTCAATCCGGCGACGCTGCCGTTCGCACGGCCCGTGCGGTCCGCGTGGACAAGACGATCCGGCTGGCCTTCGAATTGCGCGCCGGCAACTACGCGGGCTCGACGTACGACCTGACCTACGACGCCGCGGCCGACCGCCTCGTCGGCCGCTTCAATCAGGCGGTCGCCCGGCAGACTTACAACGTGCAGTTCGTGCGACGCAAGGCCTGACGGCACCGCCTGCATCGCGGTCGCGCGTCGTTCGCGCGATCGACTTGCCCTCGCCCACCTCGGATCGCCGCGAGCGCCAGGGCGCCGGCGGGCCGGGGCTAGTCGAGCAGGCGGAGATCCCGCAGCGTGGCCCGGGCGCCATCGACGCCGACGACGCGGTGCGCGGCGATGCCCAGCGCCGCGGCGGCCTCGACATTGATGACGTTGTCGTCGACGAAGAGCACGCGTTCCGCCGGTACCCCCATCGCCTCGACCACGTGCGCGAAGTAATCGGCGTCCGGCTTGAGCTTGCCGACGAGGTGCGACGGGAAGTTGCGATGGAACGCCTCGTCGAGCCGCCATTGCTCGGAAAAGCGCTGCCAGTGGATCTCGTTGGTGTTGGACACGCTGGCAAGGCGGTAGCGGTCGCGCAGCGACGCCAGCAACGCGTGCGCGCCCGGAAACACCGCACGCGGCCACCACGTGAACGCCTCCAGGAACTCGTCCTCGGAGACCGGCACGCCGAACTCGGCCACGATCTCGCGCGCGAAAAGGTCGCGGCGGGTCGCCCCGGTCTCGAACCGCCGTACCGCGTCCGATCGCAACCACCGCCGCCACAGTTCTTCCGGCGTCCGCAAGTCAGGCGACCACTCGAGCATCTTCTCGACGCCGGCCAGTTCGATCAGCACGCCGCCCAGGTCGAACAGGATCACGTCGATGCGCGCGGGCTTCATCGTCAGTGGAGCGCCAGCGCGAGGCCGAGCGGCACGAACAGGATCGACAGCACGTTGCCGATCAGCACGATCGACGCGACCTTGGCCGGCTCCTGCCGGTACTGCTCGGCCACCATGAAGTTGAGCACCGCCGGCGGCAGGCTGCCGAAGATCAGCAGCAGGCCCTGCTGCTCGCGATCGAGCCCCAGCACGGGCGCCAGCAGCGCGGCCATCGCGATCCCGGTGAGCGGGCAGACGAGGCCGCCGATGAGACCCAGGTGCCAGTCGTCCCAGCGCACCTCGTACAGGCGCACGCCGAGCGACAGCAGCATCATCGGCACGAGCGCGTCGCCCACCATCTTGATGGAGACCGCCGCCCAGTCCGGCAGCGGCGGGTGGGTGAGCGCGAATGCGAAACCGAGGAAGGTCGACCACACCATCGGATTGCGCAGCAGGCTGCCGAACCGAGCCTTGTGGTCGACGATCCACGCGCCCAACGTGAAGTGCAGCAGGTTCGAGATCGTGAACAGCGCGACCATCGCGGAGAATCCCGACGCGCCGTACGCCAGCACGGCCAGCGGCAGCCCCATGTTGCCGCAGTTGTTGAACATCATCGGCGGCACGAACGTGCGGGCGTCGGCGTGCAGCAGGCGCGCGAACGGCCACGCGAGGAGGCCGGAGCCCAGCACGACGCCGATGCTGCCCAGCATCAGCAGGCCATACGCGCCGACGTCGAAGTCCTTGCTCGCGAGCGCCGAGAAGATGAGCGCGGGCGCCAGGATCGTCATGCTGATCCGGTTCACCATCGCCATGTCGGGCTTCACGCGCCGCGCGAAGAAGTACCCGACCACGACGACCAGCAGGACCGGCAGGAAGATGCCGAGGACGCGTTCGAACACGTCAGTCCCGGCGCGCGGCGCGGTCGCGGCCGTGCCGCCGGTGCTGCGTCAAAGGATGTACCGCGAAAGGTTGTCGTCGCCGGCGATCCCGGCAAGCGTCGCGTCGACGAACGGGCCGTCGATGGCCACGTGCTCGCCGGTGCGCCGCGCCGCGTGGAACGACACGTCGTCGAGCAGGCGCTCCATCACCGTGTGCAGCCGCCGCGCGCCGATGTTCTCCTGCCGGTCGTTGACGGAAAACGCGATCTCGGCGAGCCGCTTGATGCCGTCGTCGCGGAACTCGAGGTGGACCTGCTCGGTGGCCAGCAGCGCCGTGTACTGCCGGGTGAGGCACGCGTCGGTCGCGGTCAGGATCTTCTCGAAGTCGGACACCGACAGCGCGGACAACTCCACGCGGATCGGAAAGCGGCCCTGCAATTCGGGGATGAGGTCGGACGGCTTCGACAGGTGGAACGCGCCCGACGCGATGAACAGGATGTGGTCGGTCTTCACCATGCCGTACTTGGTCGAGACCGTCGTGCCTTCGACGATGGGCAGCAGGTCGCGCTGCACGCCCTGGCGCGACACGTCCGCACCGTGCATGTCCGAACGCGACGCGATCTTGTCCATCTCGTCCAAGAACACGATGCCGTTCTGCTCGGCGGACGCGAGCGCCCTGGCCTTGATCTCGTCGTCGTTGAGGAGCCGCGCGGCTTCCTCCTCGGTCAGCACCTTCATCGCCTCGGCGACGGTCATCTTCGAAAGCTTGCGCCGGCCGGAGCCCATCTGCGCGAACATGCCCTGGATCTGCGACGTGAGTTCCTCCATCCCGGGCGGCGCCATGATGTCCATCTGCGACGGCGAGGCGGACACCTCGATCTCGACCTCGCGGTCGTCGAGCACGCCTTCGCGCAGCATCTTGCGGAATTTCTGGCGCGTGGCCGAGTCGGTGGGCTTCAGGTCGGTGATGTGGACCTCGCGCGCCGGCGGCAGCAGCACGTCGAGCAGGCGCTCCTCCGCGTTGTCGGCGGCGCGGTCGCGGACCTTGCGCGTCTCGGCCTCGCGGGTGTCCTTGATCGCCACCTCGACCAGGTCGCGGATGATCGTGTCGACGTCGCGGCCGACGTAGCCGACTTCGGTGAACTTGGTCGCCTCGACCTTGACGAACGGCGCGTCGGCGAGCCGCGCCAGGCGGCGGGCGATCTCGGTCTTGCCCACGCCGGTGGGGCCGATCATCAGGATGTTCTTGGGCGTGATCTCGTGCCGCAGCGGCTCGGGCACCTGCTGCCGGCGCCAGCGGTTGCGCAGCGCGATCGCGACGGCGCGCTTGGCCGCCTCCTGACCCACGATGTGCTTGTCGAGTTCGGAGACGATTTCCTCCGGCGTCATGCGGAACGACATGGGTTTGCTCTCGAACGCGACGTTGGAAACGAGGACGGCCGCCTCGGATGAGACGGCCGTCAAATTGTACCGGAAGGCGGGAAGCCCCGAGTCCTGGACCCGGGGACTTCCGCGTTCCGGCCGCCGGAACGAACTCAGTCCGGAATCGTCAGCGTGGTGCCCGAGAACGTGATCTGGTTCGCCGCGGCGGGCGCGCTCGACATCGGCGGCACGTTCGCGGTCGTGATGGGCGGCGCGGCGCCCGGCGTGCCGCCGCGCGGCGTCGTGCGCACGACCTGCGCGGGAGGCAGCGGCACGCTCAACGTCAGGTTCGCCCACATCGCGTCCATCGCCTTCACGAAGTAGTAGTGCAGCGGAATGAACATCGAGTCGTAGCCCGGCAGCGCGGGGTTGTCGATGAACGCGTCGAAGTGCTGGGCGTTCGTGACTTCGATGTACGTGAGCTTCGACGTGGCACCTTCGTTGATCTTGTTCATGCCGTAGTACGGCCGCGACGAGAAAGCCACCGGAACCAGCGTGTCCGAGCGACCGTGCACGATGATGGCCGGCTTGCCGCGCAGGTTGCCCGTGCGGTACGTCTCCTTCACGCCGTTCTGCACGCGCGTCGCCCACGCATCGGTGCCCGTCCACAGGTCGCGCTGGCACTTGGCGCCGTCGATGTTGTAGTCGAGGACTCCCGTGGACGGCGAGACGGAGGCGGGACTGTTGACCGGTCCGCCCACCGCATCGTTGTTCACGATGTTGATGCCGAGCGTCGGCGGCACGCCGTTGCTGCCGCCGAAGCTCTGCGCCAGCGTGGCGGCGGCCAGTGCAACCGGCTTGCCGGCGGCGTCGGTGGCGGCGAACGACAGGCCGCACATGTTGTCCTTGACGCTGAACCGGCCGTACGTGTTCGAGTACGTCATCGTGATCGACGACGTCGCGAGGGCGTAGTGCGACGCGTGCAGCAGGTTCGATTCCGGCTGCCAGCCGTACGCGATCAGCTGGTTCATCGCGTCGGTCGCGAGCTCGGCCACGGTGTTGCCGGTCAGGTAGCCCTTCGCCTTGAGCGACTGGCAGCGGTTGGTCGCAATGGCCGTGCTGACGAACGCGGCCCCCGGGGAACCGACGGCCGCCGCGGAAATCGCCGCGCACGGCTGGAGCAGGTTGCCCAGCGTGAAGTAGTCGTAGAGCGCCTTGCCGGAACCGGTGGTCGTCACGCTGCCGCGCTTGACCACGAGACTGCTGCTGGGCGTCATGACGACGTTGGGCTCGGTGACCGCGAGTCCGTCGATCAGCCCCTCGGTATCCTGTTCCAGCGCCGCCACGGCCGCGCCGGCGCCGTTGGAGACCGACGATGCGATCACCAGCGTGTTGTCCGGCTTGTAGTCGACCTTCGCGGTACCGTCGGAGTTGCGCGCGGCGCGCTCCTCGTTCAACACGTAGAACGCGAACCTGACCGCGTTGAGCGTGTCGCGGCCCCAGTCCTTTTCGGGATTGTTCTGCGAGTGCGCGTGCTTGACCGCGAGACGGTTGGGCGTGGCGGCGTTGAAGGCGGCCAGGTCGGAGGCCGACAGGTCCGCCGTGAAGTTGGAGGTCTTGCCGGCCGCCGCGGCGCCGGCGCGCACGCCGTTCTGCAGCGTCACTGTGTCGGTCGACAGGTCGTGGAAGCCGGTGCCGCTGCCCTTGTCCGTGTACGCGACCACGCAGCCGCGCTTCAAGCCCCATTCGCCCGCGCTGCCGATCGCACCGTACACGCCGCGCGAGCCGGAGGAAGTTGCCGTCACGATGCAGGTCGTCGCGTTCAGCGTCTTCGGGATCTGCACCATCATCGTCACGTTCTGCTTGCCGCTGCCGTCGTCGGCGTAGGCCAGGTACTCGGTCCCGGCGATCTTGCCTTCACCGGTGGTCACGACGCCGTTGACGTCGACGTTCGGACCGTAGAGCGTGCCGTAGCCGCCGTTGGCGGCGACGTCGACGATCGCGCGATAGTTGTTGTAGATCGCGAGCTTGCGCAGTTCGGCGGCCGTGGGCGCGGTGGCCGTGGCCACCGTCGGGGCCGCGCCGGCCAGTCCGGTCTTGCCCAGGCCGGCCGTCAGCAGGTCGTCGGAGTCCCCGTCGAACGTGGCCCTGGTGACGGTTCCGACGAATGCCGGCTTCAAGTTCTGTTCGGGGGTCCACGTTTCGTTGCCGTTGCAGCCGACGAGCAGCGTCGCGACGGCCGCGGCAAGCACGGTGGCGGATGCGTTACGTTGAAATGCCATTGAAGCTCCTCCCTGGTTTGCGCAGATCGATCTGCGACTGAGCGCGGATTCTACTCTGGTGGCTCGGCAAATTTCGCCTCGTTTTGGCGGGGAGGCGCCGATGTTCTATGATGGTGCGCTAATCTGCCGCGCCGAATGCCGACCGTCCCCTGCAGTCCCGCCGCAAACCCTAACGGAGGTCTCATGAAGTTGTGCATCACCCTGATCGCGGCGGCGATGATGGCCGCCGGATGTGCGTCGATGGGCCCCGCGGGTCCCAAGGCGACGACGAAACTCGAACCGACCAAGGGCAACACGGCGAACGGCACCGTGACGTTCACGCAGAAGGGCGACAAGGTCGTGGTCGACGCCAGGGTGGCCGGACTGGCGCCGGGTGCCCACGGTTTCCATATCCACGAGAAGGGCGATTGCAGCTCCGGCGACGGCATGAGCGCCGGCGGCCATTTCAACCCGCGCGGAAAGCCGCATGCGATGCCGTCGACATCCGACCGTCACGCCGGCGACATGCCCATGCTGGTCGCGGACGCTGCGGGAAATGCGACGCTGGTCGTCGAACTCGACGTGATGACGATCGGCGGCGGCGACACGGACATCGTCGGGCGCGGCCTCATCGTGCACAAGGACCCGGACGACTTCAAGACGCAGCCCACGGGCAACTCCGGCGCGCGCGTCGCCTGCGGCGTGATCACGCGCTCCTGATGCGCGAGGCTTTGCCGCGCAGCTCGGACGAGTCGGCGGTGCCGGCGTGGGTCGCGCGGGCGGCAACCGTGGCCGCCATCGTGACGCTCGCCGGATGCGCGTCGATCAAGGAGGAGGGCAACGCGATCTTCGGTCGCGGTACGGGCCTCGAGACGGCACTGCGCGGCACGGGCTCCGCGGGGACCGGCACCGTGCGCGTCGTCGACTTCCGCGACGGGGTCTCGTTCCAGATGACGCTGTACAACGTGCTGCCGGGCACCTATCGCGTGGCGCTGCACGAGCGCGGCAACTGCTCGTCGCCCAACCTGTTCTCGGCCGGCCCGGCGTGGGCGCCGCCCGAGTCCGGCAAGACGCCTTCCGACCTGCTGCCCCAGTTCAGTGTCGACACCGAGCAGGACATCAAGCAGTACGTCGCCTTCATCAAAGGCGCGCGGGTCGATGGGCCGCAGTCGCTGCGCGGCCGTTCGGTCGTCGTCCACCACGGCCGCACGATCGACGAGGCGTTGCCAGGATTGCCCAACAACCGGATGGCCTGCGGCGTTCTCCAGCCCATCCAGGGACCGCTCTGACCGACCTACCGCCGCGCCCTTTCGGCGCCGGCACTCGAAACTTCGCATCGAATCCGCCGCCGGAGCACGCATGGGCTTTCTCGCCGACCGCACGATCCTCATCACCGGTGTCCTTTCGAACCGCTCGATCGCCTACGGCGTGGCGCGCGCGTGCCAGCGCGAAGGCGCGAAGCTCGCCTTCACGTACGTCAACGACGACCTGAAGGACCGCGTCGCGAAGCTGGCGGCGGACTTCGGCACCGTGCCTGTTCTCCCCTGCGACGTCACGCGCGACGACGACGTCGCGCAACTGTTCGAGTCGCTCAAGTCGGAGTGGGGCGGGCTCGACGGATTGTTGCACTCGATCGCGTTCGCACCGCGCGAGGCGCTCTCCGGCGATTTCCTCGCGAACATGTCCCGGTCGGCGTTCGCGACCGCGCACGACATCTCGAGCTACAGCCTCGCTGCGCTGGCGAAGGGCGCGCGCCCGCTGATGCAGGGCCGTGACGGTGCAATCGTGACGCTCACGTACCTGGGCGCCGTGCGCGCGCTCGCCAACTACAACGTGATGGGTCTCGCCAAGGCGAGCCTCGAGGCCAACGTGCGCTACCTGGCCTCGTGCCTCGGCCCGGAGCAGATCCGCGTGAACGGGATCTCCGCGGGTCCGATCAAGACGCTTGCCGCGGCGGGGATCGGCGGCTTCTCGAAGATCCTGCGTTTCGTCGAGCAGAATTCGCCGCTGCGACGCAACGTGACGATCGAGGAGGTCGGCAACGTCGCCGCGTTCCTGATGTCGCCGCTCGCGAGCGGAATCACCGGCGAGATCACGTACGTCGATTGCGGCTTCTCGACGGTCGCGTCCGGACTTGTCGACGAATAGCGCAGCGTTCGACGCCGTCGTCGTCGGCGGCGGTCACAATGGTCTGACGTGCGCCGCGTACCTGGCGGCCGCCGGGATGTCGGTGTGCGTGGTGGAGCGGCGCGCCGTGCTGGGCGGCGCCGCGGTGACAGAGGAGTTCCACCCCGGCTTCCGCAACTCGACCGCGAGCTATACGGTCAGTCTCCTCGACCCGCAGGTCATCCGCGACTTGAAGCTCGTCCTGCACGGGCTCGTCGTGCGCGAGCGGCCGATCGGCAACTTCCTGCCGCTGCCCGACGGCGGGTACCTCAAGGTCGGCGGCGGCCTCGCCGCGACGCAGGCCGAAGTCGCGAAGTTCTCGGCGCGCGATGCGGCCGCGCTGCCCGCTTATTACGCGATGCTCGACCGCGTCGCGAGCGTGCTGCGCGGCATGCTCGGCGTGACGCCGCCGGCGCTGCGCGGCGGACGGCACGATCTCCCCGCGCTGCTCGACCTCGTGCAGGCGGGACGCAAGACGCACGCGATGTCGCTCTCCCTGCGCCGCGATCTCCTCGACCTCTTCGCGAAGAGCGCCGGCGACATCCTCGACCGCTGGTTCGAAAGCGCGCCGATCAAGGCGGCGTTCGGATTCGACGCGGTCGTCGGCAACTTCGCGAGTCCCTACACGCCGGGCTCCGCCTATGTGCTGCTGCATCACGTGTTCGGCGAGGTGAACGGCAAGCAGGGCCAATGGGGGCACGCTCTCGGCGGCATGGGCGCGATCACGCAGGCGATGGCCGCCGAGTGCGCGGCGCGCGGCGTGGTCCTGCGCACGCAGGCGCCGGTGGCGCGCGTGCGCGTCGAAGGCGGACGAGCGAACGGGGTCGAACTCGAATCGGGCGAGATGGTGTCCGCGCGGCGGGTGATCGCCAACGTCAACCCGAAGCTCCTGTTCGAGCGGCTCGTCGCGCCCGAGCACGTGCCGGAGGACTTCCGGGCGCGCATCGCGGGCTACCGCTGCGGATCGGGCACGTTCCGGATGAACGTCGCGTTGTCGCGGCTGCCGGACTTCACCGCGCTGCCCGGCAGCGCGGGTGACGCGCATCACGCGAGTGGCATCATCATGGCGCCGTCGCTCGCATACATGGAGCAGGCTTTCTTCGACGCGCGCACGCACGGATGGTCGCGCGCGCCGATCGTCGAGATGCTCATTCCGTCGACGGTCGATCCCTCGCTGGCACCCGCGGGCATGCACGTGGCGAGCCTCTTCTGCCAGCACGCGCACCCGGACCTCCCCGCCGTGCGGCCCGGGCTGACCTGGGACGACGCGCGCGCCGAAGTCGCCGACCTGATGATCGCGGCCGTCGACCGGTTCGCGCCGGGGTTCGGTGCGAGCGTGCTGGGACGGCGCGTGCTGTCGCCGCTCGACCTCGAGCGCGAGTTCGGCCTGATCGGTGGCGACATCTTCCACGGCGCACTTTCGCTCGACCAGCTGTTCGCGGCACGCCCGGTGCTGGGGCATGGCGACTACCGGATGCCCGTGCGCGGGCTGTACCTGTGCGGCGCGGGCGCGCATCCGGGCGGCGGCGTCACCGGCATTCCCGGGCGCAATGCCGCGCGCGAGGTCGTCCGCGACGCGCGCCGGCGCAGGCACTGATGCCGGCGGTCGCGCAAAACGTCGCGGTGGGGCTCCTGCGCACGGCGCGTTGCTGGCCGCGCCTGCCGGCGGTCGCGCTCGGCGCCACCGTGTTGCACGACTACGCCGCGCTCGTCCGGCGTGCGGCGGGTCTCGCCGAAGGGCTTCTTGCGACGGGCCTGCGCGCCGGCGAGTGCGTGGTGATCGCGTCGCGCAACGTGCCGCAGTACATCGAGTCGCTCTACGCGTGCTGGTGGGCGGGTCTTGTGGCCGTGCCGGTGAACGCGAAGCTGCATCCGAGGGAGATGGCGTTCGTCGTCGCCGACAGCGGTGCGCGGTGCGCGCTCGTCGACGATGCATGGCGCGCCGCGCTCGCGGACATCTCGTTCGAGGTGCCCGTGCTGGAGCGCGTGATCGCGTGGGGCGACTCGGACTATGCGCAGATGGTCGAACGCGACGGCGCGCGCGAACCGGCCGCGGTCGCGGTTGACACGCCGGCCTGGCTCTTCTACACGAGCGGGACCACGGGACGACCCAAGGGGGTGGAGATCACGCACGGGAATCTCGCGGCGATGGGTGCGTGCTTCCTGTCCGACGTCGAAGGCATCGAGCCCGGTGACGCGCTGCTGCACCCCGCGCCTCTCTCGCACGGCTCCGGTCTCTACGTCGTGCCGCACGTGGCGCGCGGCGCGGTGAACGTGGTGCCGGAATCCGGCGGGTTCGACGCCGACGAGATCGCGGCGCTCGTGCGCGCGTTCGACCGGTCCCTCTTCTTCGCCGCGCCGACGATGGTCAAGCGACTCGTTGCCGCGCCGTCGTTCCGGAACGCGCCGGTCGCTCGCATCAGGGCCATCGTATTCGGCGGCGGGCCCATGTACGTCGCCGACTGCAAGGAGGCATTCGCGTTGCTCGGGCCGCGTCTCGCTCAGATCTACGGCCAGGGCGAATCGCCGATGACGATCACCGCGATGGGCCGGGCGCTGCTCGCCGATGCGATCGCTCGCGGTGACGACGCGCGCCTCGCGTCGGTCGGCTGCGCGCAGTCGGGCATCGAGATCCGCATCGCGGGCGCGGACGACGCGCCGCTCCCGGCGGGCGAGGTGGGCGAAGTGCTGGTGCGCGGCGCCACCGTGATGCGCGGCTACTGGCGCAATCCCGGCGCCACCGCCGCCGCGCTCGCGCACGGCTGGCTGCACACGGGCGACCTGGGCGTCGTCGACGGCGACGGCTTCCTGACGCTCAAGGATCGGTCAAAGGACCTCATCATCAGCGGCGGCTCCAACATCTATCCGCGCGAGGTCGAGGAAGCGCTGCTCGACCATCCCGAAGTCGTCGAAGTCGCGGTGCTGGGGCGTCCGCACGCGGAGTGGGGCGAGGAGGTGGTCGCGTGCGTCGTGGCGCGCCATCCGCCGGCGGACGCGGAGGCGGCCCGCGCGCTGGAAGCGGCGCTCGACGCGGCCTGCCTGGCGCGCATCGCGCGCTTCAAGCGGCCGAAGGCGTACGTGTTCGTTCGGGAATTGCCGAAGAACAACACGGGCAAGGTGCTGAAGACGAACCTTCGGATGATTCTGGGGACGCAGCCGAACTCGGCATAGCGCGGGATGCTCGCCGCGCGGACGTCCGTGTCGTGCGAGGCGACCGCGACGAAGCGCGGGTGGGCGCGCGTCGTCGGATCACGGGATAAAGCGAAGTCAGCCGATAAGCCGGGTTCTGTTACGGCGCAGCGTGAGCTGCACTATGGCCGTCATTCCTCTAGGCGCCGCGTTGCCGCGGCGCTCAAGCCACCTACCCGCGGACTAGACGAGCAGCCTGTGTTGCCAACAGCGCGTCCGCTTATTTGGTGTTGCTCCGGATGGAGGTTGCCGCGTTTCACCCGCTTCCGTTTGACGGGAAGCGACTCGTCTCTGTGGCCCTGTTCCTCGCCTTCGTTGCCGCGCTAACGGCACCTTATAGCGTCCGGGCGTTACCCGGCATCCTTGCTCTGCGGAGCCCGGACTTTCCTCCCCTTCCCAAACGCTTGCGCGGCAGGAAGCGGCGACGGTCTGGCTGGCTTCGAGGCCGTAGTTTACGCCGATTGCCAATCACTGAGGGTCAGACTCGAATTGAAGTAGTTTCTTGAATCGAGTCTGACCCTCATTGACTTTGTGGCGAGCGCAGGCGCCAGTGCATCGTCTCCCCGGCGCGCAGCGGCACGATCGTCTCGGTGCCGTACGGGTAGGCGGCCGGCACCGTCCACTCGGTACGCTCGAGCGTCACGGTCTCGCGATTGCGCGGGAGTCCATAGAAGTCCGCGCCGAAGCGGCTCGCGAATCCCTCGAGGCGATCGAGCGCGCCCTCGGTGTCGAACGCTTCCGCATAGAGCTCGAGCGCAGCGTGCGCCGAGTAGCAGCCGGCGCAGCCGCACGCGGCTTCCTTCGTGGGTGTCGCGTGCGGTGCGGAGTCGGTGCCCAGGAAGAAGCGCGGGTTACCCGACGTCGCCGCGGCGACGAGTGCGGCACGATGCGTCTCGCGCTTCATGATCGGCAGGCAATAGTAGTGCGGGCGCAAGCCCCCGGCGAACAGCGCGTTGCGCGACCACAGCAGGTGGTGCGGCGTGATCGTCGCGCCGACTTGCGATGCCGACTCGCGCACGAACGCCGCCGCTTCGCGTGTCGTGATGTGCTCCAGCACGATGCGAAGCCCCGGGAAGTCGCGCACGATCCGTCCGAGCAGCGTGTCGACGAACACGCGCTCGCGGTCGAACATGTCCACGTCCGGATCGGTGACTTCGCCATGCAGCGACAGCACCATGCCCGCGCGCTCCATCGCAGCCAGCACCGGATACACGCGGTCGAGCGACGTGACGCCCGAGTCCGAGTTCGTCGTCGCGCCCGCCGGGTAGTACTTGACCGCATGCACGAACCCGGATGCCTTCGCCGCGACGATCTCCTCCACCGGCGTGTTGTCCGTCAGGTAGAGCGTCATGAGCGGGGTGAAGGCGCTGCCGGCAGGAAGGACCGCGAGGATGCGGCGGCGATAGGCGTCGGCGGCGGCCACGCTCGTCACCGGGGGCCTGAGGTTTGGCATGACGATTGCACGTGCGAAGGTCCGGGCCGTATGGCCGGCGACGGCCGCGAGGGCGGCGCCGTCGCGCAGGTGGACATGCCAGTCGTCCGGCCTGGCGAGTGTCAGGGTGGTGCGGTCGGTCATTGGAACGCCTTGATTTTGCTTGAATTATGGTGCGGAAGCGGCCGGCGCCGGCCCCGCCGCGACGCGCTGTCCGGGGGCGGAGGTAGGGGTGGCAGGCGCCGTGTTTCGCAGGCTATAATAGTCAATTTGGCGCCGGGGCCCTCATCCGGCTGCGTCCTGCACCGTTTCCCGCCTCGTGCGGGGTTTTATCGCGCTCCACCCGCCCGCCGGCACCAGGCGCGCAACCGGGAGGCGCGACCGGGCAGGGGTACATGGCGCGCACCGCGCGCCGCATCGAGGGTGAATTGCAACATGGAACGAAGCATGGCCGCCAAATCCGCAACCGCCGTCAAGAAAGTCCGCGAGCTCACCGAAGAGGAAATCCTCAAGGCGCCCGAGAAGGACTACATGAACGAGGCGCAACTCGCCTTCTTCAAGAAGAAGCTGCTCGAGCTGCGCAACCAGCTCCTGCAGAACGCCGACGACACCGGCGAGCACCTGCGCGAGAACGAGATCACGACTGACCCGTCCGATCGCGCGACGCTCGAGGAGGAGTACACGCTCGAGCTGCGCACCCGCGACCGCGAGCGCAAGCTCCTGAAGAAGGTCGAGAAGTCGTTGCGCATGATCGACGACGGCTCGTACGGCTGGTGCGAGGAAACCGGCGATCCGATCGGCGTGCCGCGCCTGATCGCGCGTCCGACCGCCACGCTGTCGCTCGAGGCGCAGGAGCGGCGCGAGCGCGTGCAGAAGATGTACGGGGACTGACGCAAATCTAGCTAGCAGGGGTCGCGAGGCTAACGCCGCGACCCCTTGGAAAAATCCTGGCCGCTGAAAGCCTGACGAGAGGCTGATCAGGGGCGAATCGCCGGCGGAGCCGGACGATTCGCTCCAGGCACGAAGCCCCGAGCGTCTTGCAGGCACCGCACCCGACCGTCCCGCGGCGCTTGGCCACCACCCCCTTCCGAATTTGCTCCAGAAATCGTCGGGCTTTGCCCGCGATTTCTGTCTGATCAGTTTGTCGTCAGGCTTTCAGCGGCCAGGATTTTTCCAAGGGGTCGCGGCGTTAGCCCTGCGACCCCTTCTGACCAACACTAAAACCGGCGGCGTAAGCTCGCGACCCCATCATTCTTGTCTACAATAGTCAGTTCTTCGAAGGAGAACTGATCATGTTCCAGCTTCCGCCCCTGCCTTACGCCGAGAACGCGCTCGAGCCGGTCATTTCGGCGAACACGCTGTCGTTCCACTACGGCAAGCATCACAAGACCTACGTCGACAATCTCAACAACCTGGTCAAGGGCACCGACTTCGAGAGCGCCACGCTCGAGAAGATCATCACCGAGACTGCGGGCAAGGCCGACCGCGCGCCGATCTTCAACAACGCGGCGCAGGTCTGGAACCACACGTTCTACTGGAACAGCCTGCGCGCCAACGGCGGCGGGCAGCCGACGGGCAAGCTGGCGCAGATGATCGAGTCGTCGTTCGGCGGCTTCGACAGCTTCCGCAAGGAGTTGTCCGCGACAACCGTGTCGCAATTCGGGTCCGGCTGGGGCTGGCTGGTCGTCGACGGCGGCGCGCTCAAGGTCGTGAAGACCGCCAACGCGGAAGTGCCGTTCACCAAGGGCCAGAAGCCCCTGCTGACGATCGACGTGTGGGAACACGCGTATTACCTCGATCACCAGAACAAGCGGGCCGCGTACGTCGATGCTGTCATCGACAAACTGCTCAATTGGGACTTCGCGGCCAGGAATTTGGGCTAGTACGCGCGTTTCCCCGAACGCGGCGGCGCCAAATACGCGTCTGCAAGACCCTGCAACGGCCGTTTTCGCGGCCGTTGTACTTTGTTGAGAGCCTCGCGCCTTGTCGGCGCCCCGGGCGAGGGAACATAATGGGCCGCATCCATTCCGGCGGCATATTATGCCGATTTGATGGCACTTTTCTCCAAACCGCCCGCGAAGAAGCCTGAACCTCCCAAGCCGCTCGCGAAGCCTGCGGCCGGCGGGAGCATGCGCGCGCCCGTTTCGGCCCGCGAGGTGGCCGTGCAGGCGCAAGGCCGCAAGGGAGCCCCCGATCGTCCACGGGCCGAGCCGGCCGGCGATCTTTCGGTCACGGGCGCGAGCCTCATCGAATGGTCGCCCGCGCGCAGCGCGTCGATCGAGGTCGCGCAATCGAACCCCGGCCTTTGCGCGGTGCTCGAGAATGCGGCGCTTCTCTACGCGAGCGGGCAGTCGCAGAAGGCGCGCGAGCTCCTGGAGCGAGGGGTCGAGGACGACGCCGACACCAAGGCGTCGCAGCTCGCATGGCTGGCGCTCTTCGACCTGCAGCAGCGGGCGAACGATCGCGAGGCCTTCGACCGCCTGGCGCTCCAGTACGTCGTGCAGTTCGAGCGGTCGCCGCCGCCGTGGGAGGGGCGCGAGAAGGCGCCCGTCAGCGCGCCCAAGGCCACCCCCGGCGGCTATGTCCTCATCACCGGCAAGTTGAGCGACGCGACGGCGCCCCAGATCGAGGCGTTCCGCCGCGCGCTGGATAAGCACCCAACCAACGCGAGGCTCGACTTTGCGTCGGTTGCGGGCTTCGACAATGCCGGTGCGAAAATGCTGGCCGACGTGCTCGCGCACGCGCGCAAGAAGGGCTGCGCGCTGACGCTGCAGCGAACCGAGAAGTTGCGCGCCGCGCTCGATATCCTGCTGCGCCGCGGACGCGAGGCGGGCGAGGGCCCGTGGCTGCTCGCACTCGAACTCCTGCAGTTCGAGCAGAAGCAGGAAGCATTCGACGAGCGCGCGATCGAATATGCGATCGCGTTCGAGCAATCGCCGCCGTCGTGGGAGCCGCCGCCGTTGCCGGCGGGAGATGCGCCCGCGCCCCCGCCCCCGGCGGGCGACGAAAACGCCGAGCGCGAGGCGCATGCCCAACCTCGAGCTCGTGACCTGGAAAGGCGTGCTCACGGGCTCCGCGACGCAGGCGATGGCGCAGATCGCGGACCATGCGCATCACCATCCGGTCGTCCCCATCGACATGTCCGAAGTCGAGCGCATCGACTTCGTCTGCGCCGGGGCGCTGCTCAACGCGATCGGCCGGGTCGAGGCGCAGCGCAAGGCCGTGCAGATCGTGGGCGCCGCGCCGATCGTCCGCGCGCTGTTGATGCTGATCGGAATCTCGCCGCGCCATTTCCTGAAGAAGCCACAATAGCGGCGCTTGCCGCGCGCGGTCCGCGCCGGCATCCCGCGAGAGCCCGGAACCTTCCGCCCCATGGAGCAATACCACGGTACAACGATCCTGTCCGTCCGCCGCGACGGCATCGTCGCGCTCGGCGGCGACGGCCAGGTCACGCTCGGCAACGTCGTCGTCAAGGCGACGGCGCGCAAGGTGCGCCGGCTTTATCACGATCGCGTGCTCGCCGGCTTCGCGGGCGCCACGGCCGACGCATTCACGCTGTTCGAGCGCTTCGAGGCCAAGCTCGAGAAGCACCAGGGTCACCTGACGCGTGCGGCGGTCGAGCTCGCGAAGGACTGGCGCTCCGATCGCGTGCTGCGGCGACTGGAAGCGATGCTTGCCGTCGCCGACCTCACGGCGTCGCTGATCCTCACCGGCAACGGCGACGTCCTCGAGCCGGAGCACGGCATCGTCGCGATCGGTTCCGGGGGCTCGTTCGCGCAGGCCGCGGCCCGCGCGCTGCTCGAGCACTCCCCGCTCGCGGCGCCCGCCATCGTCAAGGAAGCGCTGACGATCGCCGGCGACCTGTGCATCTACACGAACCAGAATCACGTGATCGAAGTGCTGGCGCCTGCCGCGCCCTGAAGCCGCGCCCGTGGAGACCCGCACCTACGATGTCGTGATCGCCGGCGCCGGGCTGGTCGGGCTGTCGCTCGCGCCCGCCCTCGCCCGGGCCGGATTGTCGGTGGCGCTCGTCGACCGCGCGCCCGTCGCGGCGCCCGACCCCGATCCCGCGACATGGGATTCGCGCGTCTACGCGATCGGTCCCGGCAGTGCGGCGTTCCTGCGCGCGCAGGGCGCATGGCAGCGACTTTCGCTGGAACGGGTGGCGGCGGTCGAGGCGATGCAGGTGACGGGCGACGCCAATGCGTCGCTGTCCTTCTCGGCCTACGACCTGGGCGAACGGGCGCTCGCGTGGATCGTGGAAGAGCGCGCGCTCCGCGTGGCGTTGCTGCCGGGCGTGTACGAGGCGGGCGTGGACGTCTTCGGCGGGGCGCCGTTCGTCGGATTGGTATGGTTCCCCGACCGGGCGCAGCTCACGCTCGGACCCGAGTCGGCCGCGGGTTCCGGACCCATATCCGGTAGCGAGCGCTCACTGTCGGCGCGCCTCATCGTGGGCGCGGACGGCGTGCGCTCATGGGTGCGCGGCGCCGCCGGACTGGTCGCCGCGCATCGGCCGTATGGGCAGACCGCCGTCGTCGCCAATTTCGATTGCGAACGCGCGCATCACGGGGTCGCGCGACAGTGGTTTCTTCCCGGCGGCAGCGTACTGGCGTGGTTGCCGCTGCCGGGTCGCCGGATCTCGATCGTCTGGTCGGCGCCGGATGCGCTGGCGGCCGACGTGCATGCGCTGGCACCGGAAGCGCTTGCCGCGCGGGTGGCGGAAGCCGGCGGGCACGCCCTGGGCGGGCTCTCGCTGATCACGGCGCCCGCGATGTTTCCGCTCGCGCTCGTGAAACTGCCGTCGCCCGTCGCGCATCGCCTGGCGCTGGTCGGCGATGCCGCGCATGGCGTGCATCCGCTCGCGGGCCAGGGCGTCAACCTGGGTTTCGGGGATGCGCAGGCACTGGCCGCCGTGCTGGCCGAGCGCGGGCCGGTCACCGATCCCGGGGCGTCCGTCCTGCTTGCACGCTATGGGCGACGGCGGTCGGAGCCCGTGCTGGCGATGCAGACGGTGACCGACGGTCTCGCCCGTCTCTTCGGCATGCCGGCGCCCTGGCTGTCGATCCTGCGCAACGCCGGGCTGACCGCCGTCGATCGGTTCCCGATGTTGAAGCGCGCCTTGGCGCAACCTGCGCTGCGCTAGACTGTCCAATTGCCGCCTGCAATATTCCTGGAGAACTTGATGTCCCGCTCATCCCCCCTTTCCCGCGCGCGCGTGGCCGTCCTGGCCGCGATATCGGCGGCGGCGCTCGCGTTCGTCGTGCCGCCGCTGTCCGCGCAAGTCCCGGCCAAGGCCGCGGACAAGGCCGTGAAGTCCGCCGACAAGCCGGCACCGCTCTCGGCGGAAGCCGCGAGCATCAAGAAGGAGCTCGAATCGCGCTTTCCCGGGGCCGAGGTGCGCGGCGTCCAGAAGACGACCTACTTCGGCCTGTACGAGGTCCAGTTCGACGACCGCATCGTCTACACGGACGCCAAGGCCCGCTACCTGGTCGTCGGCGCGATCTACGACGCCGAGTCGAAGATCAACCTCACCGAGGATCGCCAGCGCAAGTTGAACCGTGTCGACGTCGCGTCGCTGCCGCTCGATCTCGCGATCAAGAAGGTCAAGGGCACCGGCGAGCGGACGCTCGTCGTGTTCTCCGACGCCGACTGCCCGTTCTGCAAGAAGCTCGAGGACGAGCTGAAGACGGTCGACAACGTGACGATCTACACGTTCCTGTTCCCGATCGACTCGCTGCACCCGGATGCCGCGCGCAAGTCGCGCATGATCTGGTGCGCGCCCGACCGCGTGAAGGCGTGGGACGCGTTCTACGACACCGGCGCGCTGCCCGACAACAAGGGCGATTGCGACACGCCGCTGGCCAGGACGGCCGAGCTCGGCGCGAAGTTCAAGGTCAACGCGACGCCGACGCTGATCTTCGCCGACGGCTCGATCGTTCCGGGTGCGCTGCCCGCACAGCGGCTCGAGGCCGAGTTGAAGTCGGCGGAGGCCGAGGCGAAGAAGCTCGCCGCCGCGAAGAAGTCGTAGCAGTCCTTTCTCCCGGCGGCCGCGGCGTTGCCGCGGCCGCTTCACATGCGCAAGGGGCCCCGATGGCGATCCTCGACTTCATCAAGAAACAGTTCATCGACATCATCGAGTGGACGGACGACTCGCGCGACACGCTGTCGTACCGCTTCCCCGACGAGGACAAGGAAATCAAGAACGGCGCGCAGCTCATCGTGCGCGAGTCGCAGGTGGCGCAGTTCGTGTACGTCGGCGAGTTCGGCGATTCGTTCGGACCGGGCAAGCACACGCTCACGACCGACAACATCCCGATCCTCACCAATCTCAAGAGCTGGAAGTACGCGCTGCAGAGCCCGTTCAAGGCCGACGTCTACTACGTCGTCACGCGGCTGTTCACCGGCAACAAGTGGGGCACCGCGAACCCGGTGATGATGCGCGACGCCGACTTCGGCATCGTGCGGCTGCGCGCGTACGGCACCTACGATTTCCGCATCGTCGACGTGAAGAAGTTCCTGAAGGAAGTCGCGGGCACGGACAACCATTTCCGGCTCGACGAGTTCAACGACACGATGCGCTCGCGGCTCGTCAGCGTGTTCACCGACGCGCTCGCGAGCTCGAAGATTCCCGCGCTCGACGTCGCGTCGCGCTACGGCGAACTGGGCGAGGCGCTGCTGCCGCTCATCAATCCCGCGATCTCCGCCAAGTACGGCCTCGAGATGACGACGTTCATCGTCGAGAACGTCTCGGTGCCGCCCGAGGTCGAGCAGGCGATCGACAAGCGCTCGAGCATGGCGGCGGTCGGCAACCTCAACGACTACGTGAAGTTCCAGATGGCGCAGGGGATGGCCAGCGGGAACGGCGGCGGCGGCATCGGCGGCGCCGGGGCCGAGCTCGCGATGGGCATGGCGATGGCGCAGCAGATGATGAACCAGCCGGGCGGCATCATGGCGCAGGGCGCGGCGGGCATCCCCGCGCCCGCGGCCCCCGCCGCGGCGGCCGCGACCGCCGCCCCGGATCTCCTCACGCCGGCGCAGGTCGCGCAGATGCTGGGCGTCGCGGAATCCGACGTGATGTCGAGCCTCGAGGCGGGCGACCTCAAGGGCCGCCGGATCGGCACGCAGTGGCGCGTCACGCGCGCCGCGGTCGACGCATTCCTGAAGGGTTGAACATGAACCAACGCAGTTGCGGCCGGCGCGCGGCGCTGGCCGCGCTTTCCGCATGGGCGATGGCCGCGACGCTTCCGGCCCTGGCCCAGGACCCGCGACAGAGCGCGGCGCAGGCGGCCGCGCTCAAGTGGCTCGAGATCGCCGACGCCGGCGACGCGGCGCTGACGTACAACTCCGGGGCGATCCGCTTCCGCGAGTCGCTCTCCGCCGCGCAGTGGACCGAGGCGCTCGCGGCCGCGCGCACGCGCTTCGGCGCGTTCAAGCGTCGTACGCTGGCCACGCGCCCGTACGCCGGAACCCGGGAAGAACACGCCGCCCGGCGAGTTCATGATCCTCATGTTCCGCGCGGAATTCGCGAACCGTGCCGACGTCGTCGAGACGCTGACGCTCGAGCGCGAGCCGGACGGCGTGTGGCGTGTCGTCGGCTACCTGATGCGCTGACGCCAAACCGCATGAGCGAAACCGCGGCGATCTCCAAGTTCGCCTGTCCCGCATGCGGCGGCGAGGCGAACTGGAATCCCGCCAAGCAGAAGCTCGTCTGCCCGTTCTGCGGGACCGAGTCGCCGGCGAAGCTCGACGCCGATTCCGGCGCCATCGTCGAGCACGACCTCGTCGCGGCGCTGCGCGGAATCACCGACGACGCGCGCGGCTGGAAGGCCGACAAGCGCCAGGTGAAGTGCCGCAGTTGCAACGCGATCTCGGTGTTCGATCCGAAGCGACAGGCGCAGAACTGCGAGTTCTGCGGGTCCGCGCAGCTCGTGCCCTACGAAGAAACCAAGGCCGCGTTCAGCCCCGAGTCGGTGCTCCCGTTCGTCGTCAGCGAGCCATCGGCACGCGACCGCATCCGCGCAGTGGTACGGCAAGCTCTGGCTCGCGCCGAATGCGCTCAAGCGCCGCGCGCTGACGGACACGGTGAAGGGAATCTACCTGCCGTACTGGACGTTCGACGCGCAGGCCGACGCGCAATGGACGGCCGAGGCGGGCCACTACTACTACACGACCGAAACGTACTCGGAGGGCGGCCAGACGCGCACGCGCCAGGTGCGCAACGTGCGGTGGGAGCCCGCCGCCGGGCGCCTGTCGCATTTCTTCGACGACGACCTCGTGTGCGCGTCGGTCGGCGTGCATCCCGCGCTGCTGCGCGGGGTCGAGCCGTTTCCCACCGCCACGCTGAAGCCCTACGATGCCGGCTACGTCGCGGGCTGGGTCGTCGAGCGCTACCAGATCGATCTCGTCGGCGCGGCGCAGAACGCGCGCGCCGCGATGGACGCGAAGGTCGCCGCGATGTGCGCGCAAGCCGTGCCCGGCGACACGTACCGGAACCTCGACGTGCACACCGCGTATTCGCGCCAGTCGTTCAAGCACATCCTCGCGCCGGTGTGGCTCATGACCTACACGTACGGCGCGCGCTCGTTCCAGTGCGTGCAGAACGGCGTCACGGGCGCGATCCAGGGCGAGTACCCGAAGAGTCCGTGGAAGATCGCGCTGGTCGTGCTCGTGCTGTTCATCGTCGTCGTCGCCGTGCTGTCGGTGACCGGCGGCCGGTAGCGAGGCCCGGCGATCGCGCGGCCATCGGCAACGTCGGCGCCGCGCGCGCGGCGCGGTCCCGCAAGTCCCGGTCCGCGGGTTGCGGCCAACCCCGGGACCACCCTCGCGACCGCCTTCGCGCATCCGGCGTTCGCGCCCTATCGGCGCTGGCTGGGCGAGGGCGCGTGGCCGGACCTCGCCACGCTCAACCGCAGCGCCGGAGGCGCGGCGGGTCGTGTCCGCGTGCGGCGTGCCCGTGCGCTTCGTCGCGGAGGACGCGCCGGCGCGGCGCCGTTGCGCGCTCGCGTACGAGCGCGCGGTGGCCGACGCGGGATGCGTGGTCACGCGGACCGACGCGTCGCACGACCTCGCGAACGCGCTCGCATGGCTGGCCTTCCCGCGGACCAAGGCGGCCTGCAACGCGCGTCATGTCGAGGAGGGCGAGGGGTCGGCGCCGAACGCGCGGACCCCGGCCCGCGATGCGGTCACGCTGCTCGACGAATCGGGTCTCGTGCTCGCCTGCGCCGATCCGACGCTCGTCGCGCTGCTGCGCGCCAGGGAATGGCGGAGGCTCTTCGTCGAACGCCGGGCCGACGTGGCGGCCGCGCTGCGGCCGTTCGCCGTCGGCCACGGCCTGCTCGCGAAGCTGCTGCGGCCCTATCGGGCGGCGACCGCGCATGCGCTGGTGGTGCCGGTCGACGCGGCGGGCTTGCCCGCTGACGGGGCGGACACCGCGACCATCGATGCGCTCGTCGCGAGTCGCGTACGCGATCCACGCTTCGGCCGGGCATCGCTCCTGCCCCTGCCCGTCGCGGCGCTGCCGGGATGGGACCGCGAAGGCCTGGGCGAGCGCCTGTTCGACGACCGCTCCGTGTTCCGCTGACGGTGGCGGATTGCGCCGCGCGCTCCGGCGCGCCGTGCGCATGCTACGCTTTCCGTACCGTGAACCGCTATCGCATCCTGGCCCTGCTGCTCGCGCTCGCCGGTATCGCGTGCGTCGCGTACGTCGAGTACGGGACGCCGCGCGCGGCCGACGTCGAGCGTTCGCTCGGCTGGCTCGCCTACGAAGCGGGTCCCTTCGTCCTCGTGGCGGTGCTTGCGGTGCTGTCGCCGTTCGGCCGCTCGCTGTGCGTGGCGGCGGTGCTGCTGCTGGCGCTCGAGGCATATGCGTACTTCAGCGTGTTCGTGCGGGCGGACGACCCCGATGCGGCGCTCATCTATCTGCACAAGCCGTTCTACGGACTGGTGATCGTCGCGACCGGCGTGCTCGCGGGTTTCCTCGTGGCGCATGCCCGGCAGCGCCGTGAGTGACCTCCGCGTCGCGATCGTCACCGGCGTGTCGCGCGGCCTGGGCGAAGCGATCGCGCTGCGCCTCCTCGCCGACGGTTTCACGGTGCTCGGTCTCGGCCGCGGGACCAGTTCCCGACTGGTCGGTCCGGCCTACCAATTCGTCGCCATCGATCTCGCGGACCCCGAGTCGGCCGCCGCGCGCGCGGGCGAGCGGTTCGCGGCGATCGCGGGCGCCGGGCCCACCTACGCGGTACTCATCAACAATGCGGCCGCGGTCGAGCCCCTCGGCCGGCTCGGGCACGTGCCGGACGCGCTGCTCGCACGCGCGTTCGCGGTCAACCTGGTGGCGCCGGTCGTGCTCGCCAATGCGTTCTGCCGCGCGTTCCCGGCGACGCACGGCGAACGCCGCATCATCAACGTGTCGTCCGGCTCCGCGGCAAGGGTGGGGCCCGGCGCGGGCCACTATTCGATCGCCAAGGCCGGGCTCGAGATGCTGACGGCGGCACTTGCCGTCGACCGGAGCGATCCGGGTTTCCGCGCGATCTCGATCCGGCCCGGCATCATCGACACGGAAATGCAGGTGACGATGCGCTCGCAATCGGTCGACGTGTTGCCGATGGCGCCGATGTTCGTCGGATTCCATCGCAGCGGACAGCTGGTGCGGGCCGGGACGACGGCCGACGTCATCGTGGACAAGCTCGTGCTGGCGCCGGTCGAACACGGTCGGACGTACACGTACCAGGAACTGGCCGTTTAGGAACGTCCGCAAAAGGCGTCCGTCGGGTCGGTGGACGACGTAGTGTCGGCGTCGCGCCTTTTGCGGCCGGGACTTCAACAGCGAAATCAGGCGGCCGCCTTGGGGCGGCTAAGGCGCCGGCCGCCGACAAGGACTAGGAAAATACGAGTGTCGTGCGGCTGGCTGCCGTAGTTGTCCGACGAGTCGTCCGAACGCGGGGCCTTTGCAGAGCTTCCTTGGCGCCGGCGGGAACGGGCGCCGACCGCTATCGCACGCTCTGCACGCGCGACGAGCGCCGCCGGCAGTTCCGCGGGCGTCGCGACGAGCGCGTGGGCGTCGGCGAGTTCCTCGCGCGAGCCGAACCCCCACAGCACGCCGACCGCACGCGCGCCGTTCATGCGCGCGGCGCGCACGTCGTGCGAACGGTCGCCGATCATGATCGCGCGTTCGGGTTCGAACCCCTCGCGCGCCGCGATGTGGGCGAAGAGCTTCACCTTGTCGTCGAGCGTGCCGGCCAGGTCGGCGCCGTAGATGCCGTGCATGTGCAGCGACAGCCCGAAGAGCTGCACGATGCGCCGCGCGAAGAGTTCGGGCTTGGACGTGCACAGGAACACGCGCCCGGGTCCGGCCGCGAGGGATTCGAGCACCTCCGGCACGCCGTCGTACACGACGTTCTCGCGCCAGCCCACGTCGGCGAACCGTTCGCGATACAACGCGATCGCCTGTTCGATGGTGGCGCGGTCGTCGGTATCGAGCAGCCACGAGAACGACTCGCGCAACGGCGGGCCCACGCAGCGGCGCAGCGTCGCCGCGTCGGGGACCTCGACGCCCAGCCGATCCAGCGCGAACGCGATCGACCGGGCGATGCCCGTCGAGTTGTCGGTCAGCGTGCCGTCGAGGTCGAACAGCAGTGTCGTGGCGTCGCTCACGAGGCGTCCGCGGTGCGCAGCAGGCGCAGCCGGTAGTCGAGCAGGGCGCCCCGCTGGCCCGCCTCCCACTGCAGGCAGTAGCGGCGGGCGGACGTGGCCCTGAACACGCCGGCGTACTCGCGGACGTCGGGGCGGGAGACGGGGGCCACGAACGTGATGCCTTCCTTGTAGTAGATCTGGAACGAAACCGGAGCCTGCGCTTCGAAGCGGTAGTCGATCCGGTCGCCGGCAACGAGCTGGGCGCACTCCTCGTGGATCTCGTAGGGCGCGATCGGGAGTTCCTTCGCGACCCTGGGCGCACTGGCGTCGAGCGAATCCGTCGCGCAGCCCGTCGGCGACCGCGGCGGCGAACGCGGCCAGGCCGAGCGGGAGCGGGGGTACGCTCACGCGCGCGGCGACCGGCGCGGCAGGTGGTCGCGCCGCAGCAGGCGCCAATCCTCGGCGAGCATCGCGAGGCGCACGTGGTCGCGCCAGCGCCCGCCGATCTTCACGTAGCGGCGCGAATAGCCTTCACGCGCGAAGCCGATCCGCTCCGCGAGCGCAAGCGATCGCGCGTTCGTCGGCTGGATGTTCACCTCGACCCGATGGAGCCGCAGCACGTCGAACGCGGCGTCGAGCGCCAGCGCCATGCCTTCGGTCATGTAGCCCTGGCCCGCGAGCGGTGCGAACGCGTAGTAGCCGAGGTACGTGCTCTGGAAGACGCCCCGGACGATCTCCGAGAAATTGTACGACCCGACGAGCGCGTCGTCCTCGCGGCGGAGGACGAGAAACGCCGCGTGGGTGCAGGCGTTCCTCTCCTGTGCCGCAAAACGCGCGACGAACGCATCGAAACGCGCCGGCGTGGCGGGCGGGCATGTCCACGGGCCGTGCAGCGCGCGGCTCGCCTTCGCGGCCCGGACGAACGCCTTCGCGTCCGTCGCGGAGGGCGGGCGCAGGTACACGCGGGGTCCGACGACCGTCGTCGTGGGAGAACGCATAGGCATAATGGCGATTTTACGCGACGGATCGGAGCGGCACGCATGGCGGCTTGGGTGGAGGGACGGGTCGCCGGACGCCGGCAATGGACGCCAAGCCTGGTGTCGATCGAGGTCGCCGCACCCGACGTCACGTTCGTTGCGGGCCAGTTCGCGCGCCTGGCGCTGCCGGCGCCGCCGGGACACAACGAACCGATGATCGGGCGCCCGTACTCGTTCGTGAACCCGCCGTCGGTGCAGCCGCACGAGTTCTATTTCATCGTCGTGCCCGGCGGTCCCCTGTCGCCGCGCCTGGCGGCGCTCGAACCCGGCGATCCGATCTGGCTCGCGCCGCGCGCCAACGGCTTCTTCAGCCCGGGCGAAGTGCCGCCGGCCGACGTGCTTTGGTGCCTGTCCACGGGTACCGGCATCGGTCCGTTCCTCGCGATGCTGCGCACCGACGCGCTGTGGACGCGCTTCGGGCGCGCCGTGCTCGTCCATGCGGTGCGGCACCCGGAGGAACTCACGTACGGCGACACGATCGGCGCAATCGCCGCGGCGAGGGGCAGCGCCTTCACGTACGTGCAGATGGTCAGCCGCGACGCGCATCCGGGCGCGCTGGCCGGACGCATCCCGGCGGCGATCGACGACGGTCGGCTCGAGGCGCAGGCGGGGATCGCGCTCTCGGCCACGAATTCGCAGGTGATGCTGTGCGGCAATCCGGCGATGGTCGACGATACGCAGGCGGTGCTGGCGCGGCGGGAGATGCGCCGGCACCGGCGCAAGGAACCGGGGCATGTCACCGTCGAGACCTATTGGTGATATCCCGTCGGCGCGGTGAGCGTCGGTGTGACTCGGTCGATTTTTCGTCGCGCCGACGGAACATCGTTCGTCGTTCAACCGGCGTGGGACGCCGGTTAACGACGAACGAGATATTCCGTCATCGCGGTTTGCAATCGTGGCTGGTGCGGGCTTCGGCGCGCGAAGACGGAATATCTCCGGCGATGGGCGGCCAAGGCGTGCGATGTTTCGTCTACCGGGGTATGTGCCGATCCTTCGATACGGAATCGGTGCGCGATGACGCAGCAACACCGGAAGGGTGACGACTTGGCCGGACCTGAACTGAAAATTCTTGCGATGAAGCCCCCTGAAAATCCCACCGCCGCGCAGGCCGCGCCCGCGCGCCCCCGCGCTCGTCACGCGGACGGCGTCGTGGACTCGCCGTACGCGTGGTTCCGGCTGGGCATCGCGCTACTGCTATCGACCGTCGGCGGCGTGGGCATGTGGTCGGTGGTGGTCGCGCTGCCGTCCGTGCAGACCGAATTCGGCGTCGCGCGGGGCGATGCATCGCTGCCCTACACGCTGACGATGCTGGGCTTCGGGGTCGGCAGCATCGTCATGGGCCGCCTGTCCGACCGCTTCGGCATCGTGGTGCCGGTCGTGCTCGGCACGATTGCGCTGGGCGCCGGGTATGCGGTTGCGGCGTCGGCGTCCACACTCTGGCAGTACGCGCTCGCGCACGGCCTGCTCATCGGCTTCGGCAGCGCGGCGACGTTCGCGCCGCTGCTCGCGCACATGTCGCTCTGGTTCGCGCGCCGGCGCGGCATCGCGATCGGCATCTTCGCGAGCGGGAACTACCTCGCCGGCACCGTGTGGCCGCCGATCGTCCAGCACTTCATCGCGACGGCCGGCTGGCGCGAGACCTTCCAGGGCATCGCGATCTTCTGCGTCGTGTCGATGCTGCCGGTGGCACTGCTGTGGCTGCGCCGGCCGCCGCCCGGGCACGACGTGGCGGCCGCCGGCACGGTCGCCGGTCCGGGTACGCCCGATGCGCTGGGACTCACGCCGCGTGCGCTGCAGATGCTGCTGGTGGTCGCGGGCATCGCATGCTGCGTCGCGATGTCGATGCCGCAGGTGCACCTCGTCGCCTACTGCGGCGACCTGGGCTACGGCGCCGCGCGCGGCGCGCAGATGCTGTCGCTGATGCTCGCCTGCGGCATCGTCAGCCGCCTGACCTTCGGTGTGATCTGCGACCGGATCGGCGGGTTGCGCACGCTGCTGCTCGGATCGGCGCTGCAGGGATCTGGCGCTGCTCCTGTTCCTGCCGTTCGACGGGCTCGTGTCGCTCTACGTCATCTCGGCGCTGTTCGGGCTGTTCCAGGGGGGCATCGTGCCGGCGTACGCGATCATCGTCCGCGAGTACTTCCCGAGCCGCGAGGCGGGTTCGCGGGTCGGCATCGTCATCACGGCCACGCTCTTCGGCATGGCGCTGGGCGGCTGGATGTCGGGCGTCATCTTCGACCTGACGGGGTCGTACAAGGCGGCGTTCGTGAACGGAATCCTGTTCAACCTGGCCAACCTGTCGATCGCGACCTTCCTGCTGCGCCGCGCCGCGCTCAAGTTCGCGCCCGCCTGAGATTTGCGCGTCCGGGCTGGCGAGGCGGCGGGTTTCGTGGCTATCCTTCCAATTCGGCAACCCTACGGAGATACCCATGGCGTCCCCACGCAAGCGCGCGACCAAGGCGGTGCGGTCCCCGGCGAGAGCCGCGGCGCCCGAGACGGGGCCGGGCGAGTCGGCGCTGGTCGGCGTCGCGCGGCAGGTGCGGTCGTGGTCGGACTCGGTGCTCGGCATCGCGGGCGCGGCGGCGGACGTGTCGATCGGCGCCGCGAAGGCGCTGCTCGTGCGTCCGGAGCAGCGCGCGGCGCTGGAAAAGGCCGGCACCGTGCTGCGCGGCATGCGCGAAGCCGCCGGCATGAGCGTGAAAGAGGTCGGCGAGGCGATCAGCCTCAAGGATCCGACGCTGCTCGAATTGGTCGAGAACGGCAAGGTGGCGCTGCCGTTCGAGATCATCCTGCGCCTCGCGTCGGTGCTGGGTCGCAACGATCCGATCTCGTTCGTCATGCGCTTCACGCGCTCGTACAACCCCGACGTCTGGCACACGCTCGAGAACCTGGGCATCGGCCGCTTCGCCGTACAGGCAGGGCGCGAGCGCGAGTTCGCGAACATCTATCGCGGCAGCGACGCCGCGCGCCGGCTCCACGACGAGGACTTCGCCGCGGTACTCGCGTTCACGAAGGCGGCGTTCGAGACGGCGCTGGCCTTCCGCGGCACCAAGCCGGCCGCGCCGGCCCCGCGTCGCAAGAGCGCGTAGCCGCCGGCGAAGGCGGCTGCGCGCACAGCGTCAGTCCGCGAGTGTTCGCGTCACCACTTCGGTGACGTCGGGCGAGAGCCCCGGCGCCGCCGCGATCCGCTGCAGCGCCGCCTGCATCAGTCCGCGGCGCGGCTCGGGGAAGCGCTTCCACAAGGTGAACGCGCCGGCGACGGTCGCCGCCAGCTGCGGGTTCGTCGCATCGAGCGAGCGCACCTGGTCCGCCGCGAACACGTAGCCATCGCCGTCGCGTGCATGGAAGCGCGCGAAGTTGCGCAGCGCGAACGCGCCGACCAGCGAGCGAACCCGGTTGGGATTGCGCGCGTTGAAGCGCGGGTGCGCAAGCAGGCGCCGTACGCGCTCGAGCGCATCGGCGCGCCCGGACGTCGCTTCCAGCGCGAACCACTTGTCGAGCACCAGCGGCTCGTCGCGCCACTTGTCCTCGAAGCGCTGGAACAGCGCGTCGCGCTCCGCGGAAACGCCATCGGCCAGCGCGGCGAGCGCGGCGATCGTGTCCGTCATGTTGTCGGCGCCGTCGAAATGGGCGACCGCGAGCGCGCGCCCGTCCTCGTCGTCGCGATAGCCCAGATAGCGCAGGCAGATGTTCGCGAGCTTGCGCGCACCGGTCTGCGCGGGGCTGGGCGCATAGGACGCATGCACGCGCCGTTCGCGATACGTCCGCGCGAACTCGGCGGACAGCGTGCGTCCGAGTTCTCGCCGGATGAAGTCGCGGGCGGCGACGACGCCGTCCGCATCGATGAGCGCCGGAATCGCGGCGACGTAGCCTAAGTCCGGCGGCGCCAGGGCGAGCGCCAGCAGCGCGGGATCCCCGACGCGGTCGGCGAGCAGCGCGCGGACGATCGCGGTGAGCGAGTCCGGGACCGCCAGCGCACGTCCGCGGCGATGGTCCTCCGCCAGCGCGAGGATGGCGTCGGTGAAGCCGCGCTGCGCGGCCTCCCAGCGGCTGACCGGATCGCTGTCGTGCGCGGCGAGGAAGACGAGTTCCTCGGGTGTATAGGCGAACTCGATGTGCACCGGCGCGGAGAACCCGCGCAGCAGCGACGGCACCGGTGCGTGTGGAACCCCGGCGAACACGAACGTCTGCATCGCGTCGCGCACGTCCAGCACGCGCGTCGTGCCGACCGGCGCGGCTTCGCCTTCGAGGCGCAACGGGATGTCGCGGCCATCGCGGTCGAGGAGGCCGATCGCGAACGGGATGTGGAACGGCAGCTTGTCCGGCTGGCCGGGTGTGGGCGGCGTCCGCTGCGCGACTTCGAGCGTGTACGTCGCGGCCGTCGCGTCGTGGCGACCGCGGACGCTGACGATCGGCGTGCCGGCCTGGCTGTACCAGCGGCGGAACTGCGTCAGGTCGACGCCGGACGCATCCTCCATCGCCTGCGCGAAGTCGTCGCAGGTGACCGCCATGCCGTCGTGCCGTGCGAAGTAGAGATCCATGCCGCGGCGGAAGCGGTCGGCGCCGAGCAGCGTGTGCTGCATCCGGATCACCTCGGCCCCCTTCTCGTACACGGTGCTCGTGTAGAAGTTGTTGATCTCGAGGTATTCGTCGGGCCGCACGTTGTGCGCGAGCGGACCGGCGTCCTCGGGATACTGCTCGCGGCGGAGGTACTCGACCGCCGCGATGCGCTCGACGGCGCGCGAGTTCAGGTCGCTCGAGAATTCCTGGTCGCGGAAGACCGTGAGGCCCTCCTTCAACGACAGCTGGAACCAGTCGCGGCACGTCACGCGGTTGCCGGTCCAGTTGTGGAAGTACTCGTGCCCGACGACCGCTTCGATCGCGGCGTAATCGTCGTCGGTGGCGGTGGCCGCGTCGGCCAGCACCAGCCGGCTGTTGAAGATGTTGAGGCCCTTGTTCTCCATCGCGCCCATGTTGAAGTCGTCGGCGCAGAAGATCATGAACGCATCGAGGTCGTACTCGCGGCCGAAGCGCTCCTCGTCCCAGCGGAACGCGCGCTGCACCGACGCCATCGCGTGGCGGCAGCGCGGGAGGTTCGCGGGCGTCGAGAAGATCCGCAGCGCCACGCGCCGGCCCGACATCGTCACGAACGTGTCGTCGAGGGCCGCCAGGTTGCCGGCGACCAGCGCGAACAGGTACGAGGGCTTCGGGAAGGGATCGTCCCACGTCGCGAAGTGGCGCCCGTCGGCGAGCATGCCCTGGGCGATCAGGTTGCCGTTGGACAGGAGCACCGGGAACTTCGCGTGCGGCGCACGCAGCGTGACCGAGTACCGGGCGAGGACGTCGGGACGGTCGGGAAAGTACGTGATGCGCCGGAAGCCTTCGGGCTCGCACTGCGTGCAGAACACGCCGGAGGAGATGTACAGGCCCTCGAGCGAGGCGTTGCGCACGGGCGCGATGCGCGACCGCACCGTGAGTTCGCCGGACGGCGGCGGGGCGAGGACCGTGAGCGTTCCCGCGTCGAGGCGGATTCGCTCGGCCGGCAGCGCGGCGCCGTCGAGTTCGACGCGGACGTCCGACTGCTGCTCGCCGTCGAGCACGAGCGGTGCGTTGCGGTCCGCGGACGCCGCGTCCGGATTGCGCCGGAACCCGAGCCTGGCCGTGACCAGCGTCGACTCCGGGTCGAGGTCGAACTCGAGGTCCAGCGTGTCGACCAGGAACGCAGGCGGTCGGTAGTCCGCCCGGCGCTTGATCGGCGCGGCGCTGTCGCGGGGCAACATGACCGAAGGGCTTATTTGATGTCGACGAGTTCGACGTCGAAGATGAGCGTCGAGTTGGCGGGGATCACGCCGCCGACCGCGCGGTCGCCATACGCCATGCCCGGCGGGATGATCAGCGTGCGCTGGCCGCCGACCTTCATGCCGACCACGCCTTCGTCCCAACCCTTGATGACCTTGCCGGCGCCCAGGAAGAAGCCGAACGGCACCTTGCGATCGAAGGAGCTGTCGAACTTGGCGCCCTTCTTGTCGGGCTTGCTGGCGTCGTACAGCCACCCAGTATAGTGAACCAGCACGGGTTTTCCGGTGACGGCTTCGGCACCAGTGCCTTGTTTCGTATCGATTTTCTGGAGTTCTTTGGGGGTGGCATCCAACTTGCTTTGTCCTTGGGCAGGAGTGGTCGGCGCCGGGGCTTGAGCCAACGCGCCGGCAGATGTGAACGACAACGAGAACAACAACGTGAACGCAGGCAACATCGCCACGATCAACGACCGACGGGCGGTACCCGGGGCAGGCTTGCTTCGGTGCGGCATCGGAATCACTTTCGTTGAAATGTACAAAAGACGCAGAGCCAAAGCGTGGTCTCCGGCCGCGCGGTCGCCGCGCGGAACCGCCGATTGTATCGGACGCCGGAATCGTTTTGCGGTTGGCCGGATTTGGACTATAACTGCCGACTCTTCCGCGTTCGGGACATCCCCGGTCCGCGGCCGGGTCAGGGGCGACGGGCACCTCTGCCGCAGTGCAAACGTGAAATCGTCACGCAAGGAATCATGTTCGCGTTTCTGACATCCGGCGCCAAGGAAGTCGCGGATCCGCTGGTTTCCGCGAAGTCGCTTTCCAACTGGCTTCGCCAGTTGCCGCGCGCTCGACGTGATCGGCCGGCAGCAGCAGGTGATGCGCGCGTTCGACGCGATGCGCCAGTCGCGCAAGCCCGTGGACCTCCCCCGCGTCCAGGCGCTGGAACTGCTCGACGCGGCGCTCGGCGCCGATCGCCGCCAGCTCATCAAGCAGTACGTCGAGAACTACGACACGTCGCAGAAGCTCGCCGAACGGATCTGGCAGGCAATCTACGACCTGTCGCAGGGCTTCATCTTCGCGTACCACGCGGCGCTCGAGGAAGCGGTGCGGCAGGGCGGCAACGTCCGCTGGAAGCAGCAGACGCCGCTGCTGTTCGCGCGGCTCGTCCACTACTACGGCACCGACGCCAAGCTCCGCGTGTTCCGGTTCGAGCGCTGGATTCCCGCGAAGTGGATGGACCTGCACAAGACCTACCTGCGCGCCTCGGAACTCGGGCTCGATCGCGTGCCGACGGTGCTTGCCAACGCCGGTCCCAACGCGACGCAATGGACGGTCGAGCAGGAGTACCTGTACGTGCTCCTGATCCACCAGCTCAACACGGGCAACATGTCGCCGCCGCAGCTGGATTGGGCGATGTCGCAGCTGCGCGCGTGGAGCCGCCGCCTCCAGCTCGACGCGGTTCCGCGGTCCATGGAAGGCTTCTTCGTCGACATCGCCGGCAAGACCGGCCTCGGCCGTCGCACCGGCAACGACTCCGGGTCGATGCTCCGCTATGTCGATACCACGCCGCTTGCCGAATCGCTCGAGCGTGCGGTGCAGGCGCTGCGCCAGGCGGAATCGACCGACCAGGGGCCCGCCGCGCCGATCAACCAGCTGCGGGTGGCGATCCTCGAGAAGGTGAGCCCGTCCGTCGCGCCGAACCTCAACGCCGAACTGCGCCGGGACCCGCGTATCGCCTGCACGGTGGCGGCCAAGGTGCGCATCGGGCTGTCGCGCATCTGCCAGGAACTCGCGCAGAAGGACGTCATCGAGGCCGCGAACGACGCGGCCGGGATGTCGGAGCAGATCGAGGTGTTCGCGGTCGCCGACGGATCGCGCGCCGCGAGGCGAACGCCCGACGAACACGATTCGCTGGCCGCCAGCCTCTCGTCATTTTCCGATCCGATGTGGCAGGTCAAGGACCGCAGCGTCGCCGGCCTGCGGATCGCCGCGTCGGGCGGCATCGGCCAGGCGCTGAACCTGGGCGCGCTCGTCGCCGTCCGCCAGTCCGACCTCTCCGACTGGGTGCTGGGCGTCGTGCGGCGGCTGAACAAGGTTTCCAACGACGAGGTCGAGGCGGGGATGTCCATCATCGCCGATCGCGTCGTGCCGGTGACGCTCCACGCGTTGCGGCAGCCCCGTGACGACATGGGCTTCGACGTCGACGGCATCGACGTGTCGACGATGGGCGCGCGCTTCCACGGGCTCTACCTGCCGCCTCCGTCGCGTCCGGACAAGCCGTTGACGGTGAAGACGCTGATCGTGCCGACGCAGGAATACTCCGAAGGCCGCACCGTGATGCTGACCACCGGCCGCTCCGTGTACACCGTCTCGTTGCGGCACCTGGTCGAACAGCGCGCCGACTGGAGCTGGGCCGCCATTCAGATCATCGAGAAGAAGAGCCGGATCTAGAACGTCCGCAAATCGCGCGGCGGGCCGCTGCGCGGCCACTTGCGCGATTCGCGGCCGAAGGCAGTCAGTTCGGAAAGCTTCGGGCGGCCGGGCGCTTTCCTCACGGTAAAGGCACGAAGCGCGCGGTTCATAAGCCGCTTCGCGGCCGTTCGGTAGCGCGCGCATGCGCGCTGAATGCCCCTTCGCATGTCGGTGCAATGCACACGCTTCGATAGCGACGTGATGATGCGCCGGTCGAGAGACGCGCTCCAGTTGGTCGACGCGCGCACGGCAGCGCCGCGCATCGCAGGCTGTCAGCGCGCATGCGCGCGCTACCGAACCGCGCGCGCAGCGCGCTTATGATCGGCGCGCCTCGTGCAGTTTCCGCACGAAAGGCGCCCGGCCGCCCGAAGCGTTTCGTGCTGACTGCCGTCGGCCGCAAATCGCGTACGCGAATCGCGAAGCGATCGCGGACGCGATTTGCGGACGTTCAGTCCTGCGGCCGGAACTTGAGCGTCAGCGAGCGCTGGAAGAGGTCGGCGCGCTCGGGTCGCGGCAGCGGCGACGACTTGAGGATCGCGCGCTGCACCGCATCGTCGTACGCGCGATTGCCGCTCGACTTGCGCAGCGTGGCGTCGATGATCTCGCCGGTCGGCAGCTGGACGACCTCGAAGATCGCCTCGGGGTTTCCGGGCAGGTCCGCGGGGACGATCACGTTGCCCTTGACCTTGGCCTGGATGCGCCGGATCCAGTCGGCCTCGGCCTTCGATCGCGCCGACGCCTCGGCCGACTGCTGCGCGCGCTGCTGCGACTCGCGTTCCGCCTGCGCGCGCAGCTGCGACTCGCGCTCCGCCTGGGCCCGCTGCTGGACTTCGCGCTCCGCCTGTGCGCGCAGCGCGGTGGTCTCGCGCTGCTGGCGATCCTTCGCGTCCGCCAGGCGCTTTTCGTCCGCTTTGCGCTTGTCCTCGGCTTCCTTCGCCTTTTTTTCCAGTTCGCGCTGGTCGGCTTCGGCCTTTTCCTTCTTCCTGCGCTCGTCCTCGCGCTTTGCCTTGAGTGCGATGTCCGCCGCCCGCGGGTCCGGCTTCTCGATCACGGGCTTCGGTGGCGCCGGCTTGGGTTCGGGCTGCGGGGGCGGGGGCTGGGGAGGCGGCGGCGTGGGAACGGGCTGGGGCTGGGGCACCGGCTCCGCGACCGGCGGCGCCTTGACGGGCGGCGCATAGAGTTCGGCCGTGACGGGTTCGGGCTTCCGGTTCTGCCACTGCACGGAGAACACGAGCACGCCCAGGAAGCCCAGCTGCACGACGATGGCGAGCAGCAGTGCCCACCACTTGCCGGTGATTCGCCGCGGTTGCCGCGGCCGCTCGAGCCTTGCCATGCGTGTTCCGCCGCCCTTCCGGTCAGGACGCGGGCGGGCGCGCGAGCAGTCCCACCTTCTTCACGCCGTTGCGCTGGAGCAGGTCGAGCACCGCCAGCACGTCCTCGTAGCGCGCGTTCCGGTCCGCCGCGATCACGACGGGCTGTTCCTGGCGGCCCTGCTTGGCGAGCACGCGCGCAACGAGGTCCTCCCGGCTCACGCGCACCTCGGGCGTGCTCGCCGCCTGGTCGCGCAGGAAGAGCTGGTTGTTGCGCAGCGTGACCTCCAGCGGGAGGACCGGCGTGGTGAGCTTGCTGCCCACCGAGGGGAGTTCGATCTCGCCCGGACTCACGAGCGGCGCGGTGACCATGAAGATCACGAGCAGCACCAGCATCACGTCGATGTAGGGCACGACGTTGATCTGGTTGATGGCTTTGCGGGGGCGGCGCATATACGTTTCACCAAGAGGCGCCGAGACGCAGAGAGATCAAGACTTCTGCGGGTCGGTCGAAGTGCTCGGCGCCTCGGCGTCTCCTGTGGAGGTTGGACCGTCAACCCTGCCGCTGCAGGATGTTCGAGAATTCCTCGATGAACGTTTCGTAGCGCGTCGCGAGGCGGTCGACGTCGTGCGTGTAGCGGTTGTACCCGACCACCGCCGGGATGGCGGCGAAGAGGCCGATGGCGGTCGCGACCAGCGCCTCGGCGATGCCGGGGGCGACGGCGGCAAGCGTCGCCTGCGCGACGTTGGACAGGCCCCGGAACGAGTTCATGATCCCCCACACGGTGCCGAAGAGGCCGATGTAGGGCGATACGGAGCCGACGGTGGCCAGCCCGGAGAGGTTCGATTCGAGCGAGTCGATCTCGCGCTGGTAGGCGGCCCGCATGGCGCGCCGCGCCGAGTCGAGCGTGACGGCCGACGCGCTGCCCTGCTTGCGGTGCTTCGCGAATTCGCGGAACCCGGCCGTGAAGATGTGCTCCATGCCGCCGCCGGTGCGTGCCTGCGCCGTTCGCTGGTACAGGTCCGCGAGATCGCCGCCCTTCCAGAACTCGTCCTCGAACCGGTCGGTCTCGCGCGTCGCGCGGCGCAGCTGGAACAGCTTGAGGAAGATCTGCCACCACGACCACAGCGAGAGCAGCACGAGCAGCGCGATCACCGCCTGCACGACGACGGACGCCTGCGCGATCAGCGTGACGAAGGAAAGGTCGGCATGCACGTTCAAGCGGGGTTCTCCATCCGTTCGGCGAGCGGGGCGGGAATGCGCACGGGACGAAAGCGGGCGCTGTCGACGCAGGCGAGCGACACGCTCGCCGTCGTCAGGACCTCGTCGCCGCGCAGCACGCGCTGCCGCGCGACGAGACGGGACGCGCCGCGATGCTCGGGTTCGACCGTCACCTCCAGGATATCGTTCAACCGGGCGGGCGCGTGGAAGTCGATCTCGCAGCGGTGGACGACGAACACGACGCCGTGCGCACGCTCGAAGGCCGCCAGCGGGAAGCCGAGCGCGTCCAGCCATTCCGTGCGCGCGCGTTCCATGAACTTGAGGTAGTTCGCGTAATACACGACGCCCGCGGCATCGGTGTCCTCGTAGTAAACGCGCACGGGCAGCCGAAAGGGTCGGGCCGCCGTCATGCGGGAACCCGGGTGCCGGGCGCCGTCATGGGCCCGGGAACAGTTCCGCCACGGCCCCCGGGCCGGGCGCGAGTCCGAAATGGCGATAGGACAACGCCGTGGCGATCCGGCCGCGCGAGGTCCGCTGCAGGTAGCCCTGCTGGATCAGGAACGGCTCCAGCACGTCCTCGATCGTGTCCCGCTCCTCGCCGATCGCCGCCGCGAGGTTGTCCACGCCCACCGGACCGCCGTCGAATTTCTCGAGCACGGTACGCAGGAGCTTCCGGTCCATCACGTCGAGGCCCGCACCGTCCACGTCCAGCATGACCAGTGCCGCGTCGGCCATCGGGCGCGTGATCTCGCCGTCGCCCTTCACCTCCGCGTAGTCGCGCACGCGCCGCAGCAGGCGGTTGGCGATCCGCGGCGTGCCGCGCGAGCGCTGCGCGATTTCGCGCGCGCCGTCCGGCGCGATGACGATGTTGAGCAGCGACGCCGAGCGCGTGACGATGCGCGTCAGCTCCTCGGCGTTGTAGAACTCGAGGCGGGCGACGATGCCGAAGCGGTCGCGCAGCGGATTGGTGAGCATGCCCGCGCGCGTGGTCGCGCCGACCAGCGTGAACGGCGGCAGATCGAGCTTCACGCTGCGCGCGGCCGGACCTTCGCCGATCATGATGTCGATCTGGAAGTCCTCGAGCGCCGGGTACAGGATCTCCTCGACGATCGGCGACAGCCGGTGGATCTCGTCGATGAACAGCACGTCGCGCGGCTCGAGGTTCGTGAGCAGCGCGGCGAGATCGCCGGGACGCTCGAGCACCGGTCCCGAGGTCTGGCGCAGGTTGACGCCGAGCTCGTACGCGATGATGTGCGACAGCGTGGTCTTGCCCAGGCCCGGCGGGCCGAAAAGCAGCACGTGGTCGAGCGCCTCGCCGCGCTTGCGCGCCGCCTCGATGAAAATCGACAGCTGCTCGCGGATCTTCTCCTGCCCGACGTACTCGGCCAGGCCGCGCGGCCGCAGCGCGCGTTCGATCACCTCCTCCTGCGCGTTCGCGGGCTTCGCGGTCACCACGCGATTGAAGGCGTCGGATTCGATGGCCATAAGGGCGGATTCTAGCCTTTGTCGCGCACGCGGCCAGCGGTGCGCGGCGATGCGGTCGCGGGACCCGCGGCGGCGCGCCGCCGCACGTGCAGCGTCTTCTCGACCTCCGCCACGACGTCCCCGTCCGTGTCCACGATCCGGATGCGGAACGTCGGCTCGTGGGCAGCGCCGCCCAGGGTCGCCTTGCGGGCGCGGGCGACGGCCGCCGCCGGCAGCCGGAAATGCGCGAACACGTCGCCGCGTCCGGGCCTGACATAGCGGATCGCGCCGGCCTTGTCCCACACGATGTAGTCGGGCCCGAGGTTGCGCAGCATCATCAGCGCGAAGAAGGGATCGGTCATCGCGTACATCGAGCCGCCGAACTGGGTGCCGAAGTAGTTGCGGGTCATGAGACGCAGGCGCAGCGACACGTCGATCTCGCGGAAATCGGGCGCGACGCGCTGCACGTGGACGCCGGCGCCGACGAAAGGCGGCCACAGGTTGATTCCGCGGCGGAAGACGCTCGCCGGAATCGTGAGCCGGGGCAGCAGTCCCTGATGCGACGATGACATGCGCTAGGACTTCGACAGCAGCTTCAGCGCCTGCCGGATCCCGTCGCCGACGGCGAGGCCCTCCGGCAGCTGCTTCACCGCCGCGACGGCCTCCTTGTCGCTGTAGCCCAGCGCCAGCAGCGCATGCAGGATGTCGCTCGATGCCGGCGGCGCGCGATGCACGCCGACCGTCGTCGTCAGGTCCGCGCCGAGCTTGTCCTTCAACTCCAGCAGCAGGCGTTCGGCGGTCTTCTTGCCGATGCCGGGGATCTTGGTGAGGCGGCCGGATTCCTGCAGCGTGACCGCCTGCGCGAGTTCGGCGACCGAGAGGCCCGAGAGCACCGACAGCGCCGTCCGCGCGCCGATGCCGCTGATCTTCAGCAGTTGCCGGAACGCGCGGCGCTCGTTGTCGGAACCGAAGCCGTAGAGGAGGTGCGCGTCCTCGCGTACGGCGAGATGCGTGTACAGCACGACCCGCTCGCCCGTGGCGGGCAGGTTGTAGAACGTGCTCATCGGCACGTCGACCTCGTACCCGACACCCTGGACGTCGAGCAGGAGCTGCGGCGGATTTTTCTCGAGCAGGATGCCCGTCAGGCGGCCGATCATGGAGCATTATCGCATTCGATCTGCCCGGTGAAAGCACTGGGCAGATCGAATGCGAGGATGTCGGCTTCCGCGATCGGCTTGGGAGCGGCCCGGCGCCGATGGCGTAGAAACTGCACGAGGCGCGCCGATCATGAGCGCGCTGCGCGCGCGGTTCGGTAGCGCGCGCATGCGGGCTGACAGCCCAGGCCCTCGCCCGTTGGCATGCGGGCGCTCGCAGCCAATGTGTACGGCGAACCTTAGTCGCGGGGCAAAGGCGCGAGATGCGCCGGCACGTCGGCGAGCGAGTCGAGGACGAGCGGCGCGAGCGCCAGCAGGTCGGCGGACGGCAGGTGCAGGTCGGGCACCATGATCGGGGTCATGCCGGCGGCGAGCGCGGCGCGCACGCCGGGCTCGGAGTCCTCGAGGACGATGCATAGCGCGGCGCGTCCGCGTCGAGGCGTTCGGCGGCGGCCAGGAAGATGTCGGGCGCGGGCTTGCCGTGCGTCACCTCGTCGCCGCCGACCAGCGTCGCGAACCGCGGCATCAGTCCGGTCAGTTCGAGCTTCGCCTGCGCGCGGTCGCGGCGCGTCGAGGTGGCGACACCCTTGGGAATGCCCTCGGCGTCGAGCCAGTCGAGGAGGTCGAGCAGGCCGGGCTTCACGAGGATGCCCTCGCGTTCGACGATCGCGTCGTACGCGACATGCCATGCGCGCATCAGGTCCGCGGTCGGGAATGCTTCGCCGTAGTGGCTGGCGATGATGGCCTGGCAGTCGCGGAAGTTGCGGCCGATCATCGGTTGCGTGAGGGCCAGGTCGAACTCGACGCCCATCGCCGCCGCCGCATCGACCCACGCGCGCGGCGCGAGCCGCTCGGTGTCGAGCATCAGGCCGTCCATGTCGAAGATGACGGCGGCCGGGCGGCGGACCGGGCGGGGCGCGCGCGTCATCGGACGTAGCGTCCTGCCTTGCGGCGGTAACCGTCGGCGCGGAGCAATCCGACGCCCGTGCTGCCGTGCGCGTGGCAGATCGCGCAGGCGAGCGCGTCCGCCGCGTCCGGGGACGGAATGCCGGGCAGGTCGAGCAACCTGCGCACCATCTCCTGCACCTGCGGCTTCAGCGCGCGGCCCTTGCCCACGACGGCCTGTTTCACCTGTCCCGCCGTGTACTCGTGCACCGGCAGTCCCGCGAGCACCGCGGTGGCGATCGCGGCGCCGCGGGCCTGGCCCAGCAGCAGCGTCGAGTTCGGATTGATGTTGACGAAGACCTTTTCGACGGCGACTTCCGTCGGCTGTTCCTCGGCGATCACGTGCGCCAGGTCGCGCGCGATGATCCCGAGGCGCACCGGCAGGCTGTCACCGCTCGCGCGGATGCAGCCGCTCGTCACGTACACGAGTTGCGTGCCCTGCTGGATCAGCAGCCCGAAGCCGGTCACCCGCAGGCCCGGGTCGATGCCCAGGATGCGGCGGGCGGGCGCGGGCTCGCGCACGCCGCGCAACTACGCTTCCGACATGACGGCCGACGTGTAGACGTCCTGCACGTCGTCCAACGATTCGAGCGCATCGATGAGCTTCTGCATCTTCGCGGCGTCGTCGCCGGCCATCTCGACCTCGGTCGACGGCTTCATCGTCACTTCGGCGAACTCGGGCGTGAAGCCCGCCTTCGCCAGCGCGTCCTTGATCGTGACGAAGTCGTAGGGGCCGGTGACGACCTCGATGCTGCCGTCGTCGTTGGCGACGATATCGTCGGCGCCCGCCTCCAGCGCCGCCTCCATCAGCTTGTCCTCGTTGGTGCCCGGCGCGAACACGAGCTGGCCGCAGTGCTTGAACAGGAACGCGACGGAGCCGTCGGTGCCCAGGTTGCCGCCGTACTTGGAGAACGCATGCCGGACGTCGGCGACGGTCCGGACCCGGTTGTCGGTCATGCAATCGACGATCACCGCCGCGCCGCTGATGCCGTAGCCCTCGTAGCGGATTTCCTCGTAGTTCACGCCTTCGAGGTCACCGGCGCCGCGCTTGGCCGCGCGCTCGATCGTGTCCTTCGGCATGTTCTGGCTGTATGCCTTGTCGATGGCCAGCCGCAGGCGCGGGTTCATCGACGGGTCCGCGCCACCCAGTCGCGCGGCGACGGTGATTTCCTTGATGAGGCGCGTGAAGATCTTGCCGCGCTTCGCGTCGGTCGCGGCCTTCTTGTGCTTGATGTTCGCCCATTTGCTGTGGCCGGCCATGATGTCGTCGAACGCGCTTTATAGGAAAGAGGAAATTATACGCGGGACCCGCGGCGCGGGCCCGGGCGGACCGGCGGGGACGGGCACCGGGCCGGGTGCGCATTCGGGTGCGCGTTCGAGCGTCGTCCCGTACGCGCGCAGCGTGGCCGCAAGCGCGCCGCGCCCCCGGGCGGCCCGGCTGTTCGCAATCGACACGGCTGCTAGAATCGGCGCGCCCTCCGAAGGGACCCCGATGGCCATCCGTACCGCCCGCGACGCGCTGCTGCGCATCTTCTTCCAGCGCTGCTTCTACCTCTTCGTGCTGCTGATGACGCTGATCGCGGTCGCGCCGTTCATGCCGACGACGCCGGGTGGACGGGTCGTGACCAACCTCATCAATGCGTTCCTGGTCGTGGCGACGGTCGCGGCGGTCGGGCGGTCGCTGTTCTCGTTCGTCCTCGTATTGCTGCTTGCGGTGCCCACGCTCGGCTTCCAGTGGCTGGGAATCGGCGACGACAATCGCACGTTCCTCGCGTACTCGTGGATGTTCGGTGCCGCGTTGTACCTGGTCACCGTCGTGTACCTGTTGCGCTACGTGTTCCGGCCCGAGGTGATGACGACGGACAAGCTCTTCGGCGCCGCGGCCGGTTATCTGATGCTGTGCGTCCTCTGGGCGTACTTCTACGTGCTGGTCGACTATCACTACCCCGGTGCGTTCCAGATGGGGGGCCAGCCGACCGCGCTCGGATATCTCGACGCGCTCTACCTGAGCGTGACGGTCCTCACCAGCACCGGGTTCGGCGACATCTCCCCGGTCGCGCGGCAGGCGCGCGCGGTGTGCATGGTGCAGGAGATCGTCGGCGCGCTGTTCCTCGCGATCCTCATCGCGCGGCTCGCGGGCGTGTATCCGCCGCGCGGCGAGGCGCGCGAGTAGCGCGCGTGCTGCGGCGTCAGGCGAATGTCAGATGAGCCCCTGCTGGGCCAGGAACTTCTGCAGCACCTGCAGCCTGATCTGCGCGTCGTTGATCTCGAGCATGCTCTGCTTGATGGACAGCGGCAGCGGCAGGAGTTCGGCAAGCCGGTAGCCGACCCAGCTCGCGTCGTCGTAGTCGCGCTCGGCAGGAAAATTCTGCGGACCGATCCGCGTCGCGATCAGCTCGAGCAGGCTCGCGAGGGGGCGATGCGTTTCCGCGAGGCGTTGCGCGGGTTCCGCGGCGATCGGCGCGATGTCCGCCGTCAGCAGGCCCGACGGCAGCTGCGCGTGGTTGCGGATCCGGAATCGCGTATCGCCGCGCGTCGCGAGGTGCAGGATGCCCAGCTGCGGCATGTCCCAGTCGATGATCCTGGCGAGCGTGCCGATGTTCGCGATGTCCGGCGCGACGCCGGGTGCGCTCGCCACCTCGTCGCCCTGCGTGATGAGGCAGACGCCGAACGGCCGGCTCTCCGCGAGGCAGGCCTTCGCCATGTCGATGTAGCGCTGCTCGAAGACCTTGATCGGCAGCAGGCCGCCGGGAAACAGCACCGTCTTCAGCGGAAACAGCGGCAGCGGCGCGGCGGCGTCACCGGCGCCGCCGTTGCCATCCTTGCGAAAGGGCCACATTCGCGCGCCCGCGCCGCCGTCAGGCCGCGCCCGACCCCGCCCCCCGCTCGTCCGGCTCACCCCAGCGGGGGACGAGGTCGTGGGGCAACTGCAATTGGTCGAGGATCCGCGCGACGACGAAGTCGACCAGGTCGGCCACGGTCTGCGGATGCGTATAGAAGCCCGGTGCCGGCGGCAGGATCACCGCGCCCGCGCGTGCGAGCGTGAGCATGTTGTGGAGGTGGATCGACGACAGCGGCGTCTCGCGCGGCACCAGCACGAGCGGCCGTCGCTCCTTCAGCATCACGTCGGCGGCGCGTTCGATCAGGTTGTCGGCGAGCCCGTGCGCGATCGCGCCGAGCGTCCCCATGCTGCATGGGCACACGACCATCGCGTCCGCCGGATTGGACCCCGACGCGACCGGCGCCATCCAGTCCTCGCGCGAATGGACGGCAATCTGCCCGGCGGCGGCGCCATACCGTTCGCTGAACATCCGCGCGGCCTCCCGCGGCTGCGCGGGCAGCACGAGCGCGCATTCCTGCTTCGCGACGACCTGCGCTGCGGTCGAGTAGAGCAGGTGCACGCGGCAGTCCGCGCGCACGAGGCATTCGAGCAGGCGCAATCCGTACGGCATTCCGGAAGCGCCGGTGAACGCGAGCGTGACAATGCGCGGGATGGCCATGGGCGATGGTAGCGCGGAGGGCCTGCGTTCAGCCGCTCTCGCGGTGGCGCACCAGCACCTGGTAGCGCGCGCCGAACGCGCGCGCGAGGCGCTCGACCAGGTAGACGGAACGATGCCGGCCGCCGGTGCAGCCGACCGCGACCGTCAGGTAGTTGCGGTTGTCGCGCGCGTAGTCGGGCAGCCAGCTGGCGACGAAATGGTAGATGTCGCCGTACATCCGCTCCACCTCGGGGAACGCCTCGAGGAAGCTTCACCACCGGCGCATCGCGTCCCGTCAGCGGCGCCAGCTCGCGTTCGTAGTGCGGATTGGGCAGGCAGCGCACGTCGAACACGAGATCCGCATCGAGCGGCACGCCATGCTTGAAGCCGAACGACTCGAACAGCAACGTGAGTCGCGTCGGATCGACGGCGATGAAGTCCTTGATCCAGCCGCGCAGCGCGGCCGCCGACAGGTCGCTCGTATCGAACGCGAAGCCCAGCTCGCGGGCCGGCGCGAGCAGGCTGCGCTCGTGCTCGATCGCTTCGGTGAGCGTGCGCGTGTCGCTCGAGAACGGATGCCGCCGCCGCGTCTCCGAGAAGCGCTTGACCAGCGTATCGGTCTTCGCGTCGAGGTAGAGGAACCGGACCGTCCAGCCCGCCGCCTGTGCTTCGGCGATCGTCTGCGCGAGGTCCGGGCAGTCCGGGGCCGGTCTTCACGTCGAGCACCACCGCGGCGCGCTGCTGCCCGCTCTGCGCGAGGCTCGTCGCCATCGGCAACAGCATCGACGGCGGCAGGTTGTTGATCGCGTGGTAGCCCGAGTCCTCGAGCGCCGCCAGTGCGACGCTCTTGCCCGAGCCGGATACGCCGCCGATCAGCAGCAGGTCCATCGTCGCGAGGCGGAAGGCGGCGAAGGGCGCCGGCGGGGCGCGGCCCGGCCGCGCGCCGGGCACGCCGTCGCCGCGGCGTCAGCCGCCATCCTCCATCAGTTTCTGCTGCCGCTCGATGAATTCCTTCGTGCTGTCGATGCCGCGCTGGTTGAGCACGAAGTTGCGCACGGCCGCCTCGACCAGCACCGCGAGGTTGCGTCCGGCGGCGACCGGGATGGTGACCTTGCGGATCGGTACGGACAGCACGTCCTGGTAGGTCGCGTTCACCTGCAGCCGGTCTAAGTCCGTGAACGCCTCGTGGCCGTGGTCCTCCAGATGCACGATGAGCTTCAGCAGCTTGCGCGGCCGCACCGCGGTCTCGCCGAAGATCGTGCGGATGTTGAGCACGCCGATGCCGCGCACTTCGAGGAAGTCGCGCAGCACCGCCGGGCAGCGGCCTTCGATCGTGTCGGGCGAGATCCGGTAGAACTCGACGATGTCGTCGGCGACGAGGCCGTTGCCGCGCGAGATGAGCTCGAGTGCCAGTTCGCTCTTGCCGATCGCCGACGCGCCGGTGATCAGCACGCCCATCTCCAGCACGTCGAGGAATACGCCGTGCAGCGTCGTCGACTCGGCCAGCACGCGCGCGAGGTAGAGCCGGATCACGTCGACGAGATGCGGCGAGGGCTGCGGCGACGTGAACAGCGCGACGTGATGCTGGTTGCATTCGTCGAGCAGGAATTGCGGCACGTCCTCGCCGTTGGCGACGACGATCGCGATCAGCTCCGTGGTGAACAGGCGGCCGATCGAATGGCGCAGTTCGTCCTCCGCCAGGCCGCGGAGGTACGTGCCTTCCGCCGCGCCCAGGATCTGGATGCGGAACGGATGGATCAGGTTCATGTGGCCGACCTGGCCGACGGTCGGCTTCAGTTCCGAATCGGCGGTCAGCACGCGGTTGCCGCCCTGCCGGCCGCCCTTCCAGTGCAGGCCGAGCCGGTCCGCGTTGTCGTCGAAGAGCCGCTGGACGCTGATCTGCCGCAGCGCGGCGTCCGCGCTCACGCCGCCGGTTCCCAGTCGCGGAAGAGCGCGAGCAGGTCGGCGGCGGTGCGCGCGGCGGAGAGCTTGTCGCGGAACTGGCGTTCCGAGAACATCTGCGCCAGTTCCGACAGGAGCTGCAGGTGGAGGTCGGTCGCCTGCTCGGGGACGAGCAGCACGAAGACCTGGGATACCGGCTTGCCGTCGGGCGCGTCGAAGGGCACCGGCGACTTCAGGCGAAGGAATGCGCCGCGCGCTTCCTTCAGGCCCTTGATCCGGCCGTGCGGGATGGCCACTCCCTGGCCCAGCCCGGTCGAACCCAGCTTCTCGCGCGCGTTGAGGCTGTTGGCGATTGCCGCGCCGTCCAGGCCGCCGCTGGTCGAGAACAGTCCACCGGCGGCTTCGAACAGCCGGGATTTGGTCGCCACGTCGACGTCGAGGGCGACGTTGGCGACGGGCAGGAGTTCGGCGATCTGGTTCATCAGGGAGGCAGGTCTCGTCGGTAGCCCCCGGAAATGAAACGGCGGGCGGTCAGTTCCGCTGACCCCCGCCGGCTTCCGCTGGTCCGAAAATTATACGCCGGTCATTCCGCCGGCTGGCCCGGCGGAACTGCCGCCGTCAGCGACCGTTCGATGGTCTCGCGGTCGGTCCGGTGGGCCGACTGCTTTTCCTTGTACTTGAGCACCTGCCGGTCGAGCTTGTCGGCCAGTGCGTCGATCGCGGCATACATGTCGGCGTCGACCGCCTCGGCATGGAGCTGCTGCCCGCGCAGGTGGACGTTCGCCTCGACTTTCTGTCGCAACTTGTCCACCGACAGAACCACATTGACGTCGATCACATGGTCGAAATGCCGCTTCAGGCGGTCGAGCTTGCCCGTGACGTAGGAACGGATCGCGGGCGTGATGTCCAGGTGAACGCCGGTGAGGTTCAGATTCATAAACTCTCCTCGTTGGGACCATGATCGTACTGCATTGGCGCAAGAACCGAGCCAGTCCCCTAGCCCTCTATATTGCCCTGCGCAGGTTGACGGGGGGTATGGACAGCGCCTCCCGGTACTTCGCGATCGTCCGCCGGGCGACGAGGATGCCCTGGTCCCCCAGCAGTTCCGCGATCTTGCTGTCGGTAAGCGGCGTTTTCGGACTTTCGGCGGCGATCAGCTGCTTGATCAGCGCGCGGATGGCGGTGGCCGACGCCGCACCGCCGGTGTCGGTCGCCACGTGGCTGCCGAAGAAGTACTTGAGCTCGAACGTCCCGCGCGGCGTCAGCATGTACTTCTGCGTCGTCACTCGGGAGATGGTCGACTCGTGCAGGTCCAGCATGTCGGCGATCTCGCGCAGCACCATGGGGCGCATCGCGACCTCGCCGTGCTCGAAGAAGCGGCGCTGCCGTTCGACGATCGCCTGCGCGACGCGCAGGATGGTCTCGAAGCGCTGCTGCACGTTGCGGATCAGCCACTTCGCCTCCTGCAGCTGCGCCGAAAGCTGCTGGTTCGACGAGTCGCGGTTGCGCGTGAGGATGTCGGCGTAGATGCGGTTCAACCGCAGCTTCGGCATCGCGGCCTCGTTCAGCGAGGCGGTCCACTGGTTGCGCACCTTGCGTACGACCACGTCCGGGATCACGTAGTTCGCCTCGTCCTTGCTGAACATCGAGCCGGGACGCGGATTGAGGCTGCGGATCAGCTCGCGCACGCACTTGACGTCGCTCTCGTCGCAGCGCAGCACGCGCCGCAGCTTGGTGAAGTCGCGCGCGGCGAGCAGTTGCAGGTGGCCTTCGACGATGGTCAGCGCCGCGGCGCGGTACGGCGTGTCCTCGGGCAGCGATCGCAGCTGCAGCGCGAGGCACTCCGCGGGGCCGCGCGCGCCCACGCCGGACGGCTCGAAGCTCTGCAGGAACTTGAGCGCGATCGTGAGTTCCTCGGGCTCGAGCGCATCGTTCTCCGAGAAGCTCTCGGCGATCTCCTCGAGCGGGGATGCGAGGTACCCGTCGTCGTCGAGCGCGTCGATCAGCGCCTCGACGATCTGCCGGTCGCGCAGCGGCAGATTGAGGAGCGAAAGCTGCGAGAGCAGGTGTTCGCGCAGCGAACTGCCCGCCACCTGCTGCGGCGAGAAGTCGTCGTCTTCGTTGGACGAGCCGCTGCCCCAGTCGCCGTCGGCGCTGCCGCCGCTGTAGTCCGAGAAGTCGGTGACGTCCGGCAGGTCGTCGCGGGTCGGGGCGGTGTCGACGGCGTTCATGCCGTCCCCGCCATCTCCGCCGTCGCCGTCGCCTTCGTCGTCGCGGGTGGTCCGCTCCGGCACCGTGGGTGCGGGCGCCGTGCCCGCCAGCGGGAACTCGGCCGGCGGGACGTCGCCCTCGTCTTCCTCGCGTTCCAGCAGCGGGTTTTCCTGCAGCATCCGGTCGACCTCGGCGTTGAGCTCCAGTGTGGACAGTTGCAGCAACCGGATCGATTGCTGCAGCTGCGGAGTCAGCGTCAGGTGTTGGGTGAGCTTGAGCTGAAGCGTCTGTTTCATCTTGCCAACGTTTCACTCAGAGCCGGAAATGCTCGCCGAGGTAGACCTTTCGGACGTCCTCATTATAGACAATCTCGCCGGGTATTCCCGAGGCGAGGACGCGTCCCTCGTTGATGATGTACGCGCGGTCGCAGATCCCCAGTGTCTCGCGCACGTTGTGGTCCGTGATCAGCACGCCGATGCCGCGTTCCTTCAGGAACCCGATGATCTTCTGGATGTCGAGCACGGCGATCGGATCCACGCCTGCGAACGGCTCGTCGAGCAGGATGAACCGCGGTCGCGTGGCCAGTGCACGCGCGATTTCGCAGCGCCGGCGCTCGCCGCCCGACAGCGACACCGCGGGCGCGTCGGCGAGGTGCGATATCGAGAGGTCCTCGAGCAGCGCGTCGAGACGATTCGACAGCGTGTCCGCGTCGAGATCCTGCAGCTCGAGGATCGCGCGCACGTTCTCGGCCACCGTCATCTTCCGGAAGATGGACGCTTCCTGCGGCAGGTACGACAGTCCCCTCCGGGCGCGCACATGGATCGGGAAGTGCGACAGGTTCTCGCCGTCGAGCTCGATCCGCCCGCCGTCGGCGGACACGAGCCCGACGATCATGTAGAAGCACGTGGTCTTGCCGGCGCCGTTCGGGCCCAGCAGGCCGACGACCTCGCCGCTCGCGACTTCGAGCGACACGTCGTGGACGACCGTGCGAGCCTTGTATCGCTTGTGCAGCGCCGACGCGCGCAGCTGGCTCACCTGCGCCTCCGGCGCATCATTTGGCGCCGGCCGGCATGATTTCCTGCGACGGCGCGAGCGTCAGTGGCGCCGCCTTGCCCTCGGGCGCCTTGGCCGGCCCCTTGCCCGGCAATGCGCCGTCCTTGGGCTGGAAGATCCCGCGCACGCGGTCGCTGCGGCCCACGTCGCCCGTCGCGGGCGTTCCCGGCGCGCGGCCCTCGGCCTTGAACAGCTCGGTGGCGGCGTTGTAGGAGATGAAGTTGCTGCGGATCTCGTCGGCGCCGCGCTTGAGGATCGCGTTGTCGAACAGTTCGAGCTGTTCCTTCTGCCCGTCGTATTCGGCGCGCTGCGCCCAGCCCTCGTAATAGCCTTCCGCGCCGTCGCGCTTCTGCCGGAACGCGAGCGGCGTGCCGAACACCGTCGCCGACAGCGAGTTGTCCGCGTTCTGCTTGAAGTCGATGCGGTTCGCGCGGATCGTCATCGTGCCCTGCGTGATGACGACGTTGCCACGCAGCGACCCGGTGCGCTTCTCGTAGTTCACTTCGCCGTCGTCGGACGTGAAGGTGATCGGCTTCTCGCGGTCGGCCTTCTCCGCGTGCGCGGCGAAGGCGAGGAGGACCGCGCAGGCGGCGACTGCCAGACGGAGGCGATGGGAGATGGGATTCACTTCGGGAGGGCCTGCGGTTGCATCGTGCCTCGGACGCCCGACTTCAGCTTGAGCGTCTTCGCCTTGTTGTCGAGTTCGAGCCCGACGGACTCGATTATTCCACGCGGCTCCTCGATCGTCACCGCCTTGTCCGTGCGGGCGAGTTCGAGTGCCGGGATCACGTGCAGATACTCGGTCTTGACGGTCACGGGACCCGCCGGCGGCTCGCCCGGGCCCGCGGGTCCGGCCGCCCGCACCGCGCGCACGTTGCCCGTGAAGAAGACTTCCTTGCGGTCGCCCGACAGCTTGCCCGCCGTGGCGGTCACGCGGAACTCCGGCTTGCCGGCCTCCGTCTGCGCCAGCACCGGCTCGACGAACTCCGTCGTCTGGTCGTCGCCGAAGTGCAGCGCACGCTTGCCGGCGATGAGTTGCTGCGGGCGCCCGTTCGTGTCGAGCGTCACCGCGCGGAAGCCGTCGACGAAGATGTCGGGGTCGTGCCGCTGCGAACCGTCGCGGCGCGGGGCCGGGGGCTGGACCTGCGAATCGAGCCAGTACGTGAGCGCCGCGAGCGCCCCCAGCAGGAGCACGGGCGACCAGCTGGTGATCCGGTCGAGGAGCGTGCGGGCGCGGGCGTCGCGGGTCATGGTGTCAGTCTGCGCGCTACGCGGCGCGCGGCGGGGCGCCGGAGAGCGTGGCGCCCTGCGCCGCGAGGATGAAGTCCGCCAGTTCGCGAACCGCGCCCATGCCGCCGTCGCGCATCGTCACGTACTGCGCATGCTCGCGAACCGAGGCGGGTGCGTGCGGGACCGTCACGGCGAAGCCGCAGGCCCGGAACACCGGAACGTCGGGCAGGTCGTCGCCGATGTGCGCGCAGTCCGCCGCTGCGATGCCCAGCTGCAGGCGCAACGCGTCCCAGGCGGGCAGCTTGTCGCCCACGTCCTGCAGCAGGTGCGCGATGCCGAGGATGCGCGCGCGATGCGCGACCGCCGGCGCCGCGCTGCCGGTGATCCACGCCACCGCGATGCCCGCGCGGGCCAGGAGCTTCAGGCCCACGCCGTCGAGCGCGTGGAACGCCTTCGTCTCGTGACCCAGGTCGTCGATGTAGATGCGGCCGTCGGTGAGTACGCCGTCGACGTCGCACGTCAGCAGGCGCACCCGCCGCGCGCGGGCCAATGCGTCGGTGGGCACTAGACGATCCTCGCGCGGAAGAGATCGTGCAGGTGCAAGGCGCCCACCAGCCGCCGCGACTCGTCCACGACCAGCAGCTGCGACACCTTCGGTCCCGCTTCCATGATCTCGACGCAGTCGACGGCGAGTTGCTGTGCGCCCACCGTGCGCGGATTGCGCGTCATCACGTCGCCGACCGGCACCGCGGCCACGTCGCGCACGCGCTCGAGGCTTCGCCGCAGGTCGCCGTCGGTGAAGATGCCGGCAATCCGGCCTTCGTCGTCGACGATCGCGGTCATGCCCATCCCCTTGCGGCTCATTTCCATGATCGCGGCGGCGAGCGTCGCCGTGAGGGGCGAGACCGGCAGTGCGTTGCCGGTGCGCATGATGTCGGACACCCGCGTCAGCAGGCGGCGGCCCAGCGTGCCGCCGGGGTGCGACCGCGCAAAATCCTCTGCGGAGAAACCGCGCGCATCGAGCAGCGCGAGCGCGAGCGCATCGCCCAGCGCGAGCGCCGCGGTCGTGCTCGCCGTGGGTGCCAGGCCCAGCGGGCAGGCTTCGGCGTCGACGGCCGCATCGAGGTGCAGGTCGGCCGCCTGCGCGAGCGAACTCTGTTCGTTGCCGGTGATTGCGATCAGCTTGGCGCCCTCGCGCTTGATGTGCGGCGTCAGCAGGACGAGTTCGTCGGTCTCGCCCGAGTTCGACAGCATGATCACGATGTCGTCGGGCGTGATCATCCCGAGGTCGCCGTGCGACGCCTCGGTCGGATGCACGAAGAACGCGGGGGTGCCGGTGGACGCAAGCGTCGCGGCCAGCTTGCGGCCGACGTGGCCCGACTTGCCGATGCCCGATACGACAACGCGCCCACCGCAGTGCAGCATCAGTTCCAGCGCCGCGACGAAAGGCGGACCCAGGCGCCCGGACAGCGCGGTGATCGCGGCGGCTTCGGTCGCGAGGACCTGGCGGGCCAGCGCCAGCGCGCGTGCGGGCGCCACGACCGCCTGCGCGGCCGTGCCCGCGACCGCGTCCGGCGCCCGGCTGTTCATGGGCCAAGTATAACCGTCGTCCTCCCCGGACACGCAAAGGTCGTGCCGGAGACGAAAGGACCCGCGCCGGGACGTGGCGACACGGGGCAGCCGTTCCGCGCTGTCGGCGACCGGCCGGCGCGGCGGGGCCACCCGCAAGCGGCCGGGAAGCGGACCCTCGACCTGAAGCAAGGTGCGCGTTGAGGGGTCAGACCCCCGACGATGCGGGCGGCGCGACGGCCGGTGCGCCTGCCGCGCGCGCAGGATGGCGCGTGAATTATCATGCGTCGAGGCGCGCCGTCCGCGAATCGCCGCAAGGGCTGCCGGCCGGACCGGCGGTCCCGTCGCCGGGACTGCCGCATCGCCCGCCATGTCCCACACCCTGATCCTGATCATCACGCTCCTGGCCGCCGCGGTCGTGGTGGTGGTCGCGTGCCGGCTGCTGCGCCTGCCGCCGATCCTGGGTTACCTCCTCGTCGGTATCGCGGTGGGACCCCACGCGCTGGCGCTGGTGCCCTACGACGCGAACACGCGCTGGGTCGCCGAGTTCGGCATCGTGTTCCTGATGTTCTCGATCGGGCTCGAGTTCAGCCTGCCGCAGCTCCGCGCGATGCGGCAGGCGGTGTTCGGGCTGGGCCTGGCACAGGTGGCGATCACCACGGTCGGCGCGATGGCCATCCTCCATCTGCTGGGGTTCGGGTGGCAGTCGGGCCTCGTGCTGGGGGGGGCGCTGGCGATGAGTTCGACCGCCATCGTGTCCAAGATGCTGGCGGAGCGGATGGAACTCGGCACGCCGCACGGCCGCGACATCATGGGCATCCTGCTGTTCCAGGACCTTGCGGTCGTCGCGTTCCTGATCGTGATCCCGTCGCTCAACGGGTCGGGTCCGGAACTCGCGTCCGCGCTCGTCGTGGCGGCGCTGAAGGCGGCGGCCGCGCTGACGCTGATCCTGTTTCTCGGCCAGAAGCCGATGCGCGCATGGTTCAACCTGGTCGCGCGGCAGCGCTCGTCGGAACTCTTCGTCCTGAACGTGCTGCTCGTGACGCTGGGCCTGGGCGCGCTGACCGAGTCCGTGGGCCTGTCGCTCGCGCTTGGCGCATTCCTCGCGGGCATGCTGATCGCGGAAACCGAGTACCGGTACCAGGTCGAGGAAGACATCAAGCCCTTCCGCGACGTGCTGCTCGGACTCTTCTTCATCACCGTGGGCATGGCGCTCGACCTCTCGGTCGTCGTCGCCAACGCGGGCTGGGTGCTGCTGCTGCTGGTGGTTCCGGTCGTCGCGAAGCTCCTGCTGATCGTCGCGCTCGCGCGCGCGTTCCAGGCGCCGCTCGCGACGTCGTTGCGCGTCGGCTTCTACCTGGCGCAGGCCGGCGAACTCGCGCTCGTCATGCTGACGCTGTCCTTCCAGAACGGGCTCATCCCGGCGTCGCTGGTGCAGCCGGTGCTCGCGGCGATGATCATCTCGCTGTGCGCGGCGCCGGTCGTGATCATGTTCGCCGAGCCGATCGTCCGGCGGCTCACCGCCAACGACTGGCTCGCGCGCGCCGCGCAGGTCACGCAGATCGCCGCGACGACGATGGCGCGGCAGAACCACGTGATCATCTGCGGCTACGGCCGCAGCGGCCAGAACCTCGCGCGCCTGCTGGAGTCCGAGGACATCCCGTTCATCGCGATGGACTCCGATCCGCAGCGCGTGCGCGAGGCCGCGGCCGACGGCAGCAGCGTCGTCTACGCCGACGCGAGCCGCCGCGAGGCGCTGCTCTCCGCCGGCCTCGCCAAGGCGCGTGCGGTCGCGATCACGTTCGCGCACACGCCGACCGCGCTCAAGATCATGCATCACGTCCAGCGCCTGCAGCCGGCGATGCCGGTGATCGTGCGTACCGTGGACGACAGCGAGATCGACAAGCTGCTCGCCGCCGGCGCCACCGAGGTGGTGCCGGAGGTGCTCGAAGGCAGCCTGATGCTCGCGTCGCACGCGCTGCTCGTGCTGGGCGTGCCCCTCAACCGGGTCCTGAAGCGCATCCGGACGATCCGCGAGGAGCGGTACGGGATGTTCCGCGGCTTTTTCCACGGCGCGACCGATGCGGCCGACGCCGCCGACAACCTGCAGTCGCGCCTGAAGACCGTGGTGCTGCCGGACCGCGCGTCGGCCGTCGGCCGGACGCTCGCGGAACTGGCGCTCGACGGCCTGGTCGAGGTCACCGGCGTCCGCCGGCGCGGCGCGCGGTCGCTCCGGCCGGACGCGCAATGGCGGTTCGAAGGGGGCGACGTCGTCGTGCTGCTGGGCCGCCCGGAGCAGCTGGCACTGGCCGAGCAGCGGCTGCTGCGGTCCTGACCGTTTGTTGCTGGAACGTCATGGACAGACCGCGGTCGAAGCATAACTGACCGCGGGTCATTGCGGCGCCGCAAGGCGTCCCGTTACAATCCGTCTCCCCTTTAATCGCCGAATTCCCGCGTGCCCGTGCCCCAGTCGCAGACCGCCAGCCTTGCCGTGTCCGACGCGCCCATCGCCAATGCGATCGAGCTCCGCGACGTCACGTTCGGCTACGATCGCCGTCGTCCCATCCTGACCGGCATCAACCTCGCGATCCCGCGCGGTCGCGTCGTCGCGATCATGGGCGGGTCGGGGTGCGGCAAGACCACGATCCTCCGGCTCATCGGGGGCCAGCTGAAACAGCAGACCGGCGACGTGGTGGTCGGCGACCGGAAGGTTGCGGAAATGTCGCGCGACGAGCTCTTCACGCTGCGCCGCAAGATCGGCATGCTGTTCCAGTTCGGCGCGCTGTTCACCGACATGTCGGTGTTCGAGAACGTGGCGTTTCCCATCCGCGAACACACGGAACTCCCGGAAGCGCTCATCCGCGATCTGGTGCTGATGAAGCTCCATGCGGTGGGACTGCGCGGTGCGGCGGGGCTCATGCCGTCGGAACTGTCGGGCGGCATGGCGCGGCGCGTGGCGCTCGCGCGCGCGGTTGCGCTGGACCCGATGCTCGTGCTGTACGACGAGCCCTTCGCGGGACTGGACCCCATTTCGCTCGGCGTGGTCGGCCAGCTGATCCGCAAGCTCAATGACGCGCTCGGCATCACGTCGGTCGTCGTCACGCACGACGTGTACGAGTCGCTCAAGATCGTCGACTATCTCTACTTCGTCTCGGCGGGCCGGATCGTCGCGCAGGGCACGCCGGAGGAAGTCCGGGTCTCGACCGATCCGTTCGTCCGCCAGTTCGTCGATGGCGAACCCGATGGTCCCGTGCCGTTCCACTATCCGGCGCGCCCCTACGCCGAGGAGCTCGCGGTCGATGCCCGCTAGCGCGATCGCCAACGGCCTGCGGCGCGTGGGCGCCGGCACGATCCGCGCGATCTCCCGCGCGGGTTTTGCCGCGCGGTTCTTCGTCGCGGTGCTCGTGCATTCGCCCGCCGCGTTCCGGCGGCTGCAGCTGACCGCGCGCGAGATCTACTTCTCGGGCGTGCTGTCGCTGGTCGTCATCATGGTGTCCGGGCTCTTCGTCGGCATGGTGCTCGGACTGCAGGGCTACGACACGCTGAACAAATACGGCGCCGGCGATTCGCTCGGCATCTTCGTCGGGCTCTCGCTGGTGCGCGAACTGGGCCCCGTGGTTGCGGGCCTGCTGTTCGCGAGCCGCGCGGGCAGCGCGGTCACCGCCGAGATCGGCCTCATGAAGACCACCGAGCAGCTCTCGGCGATGGAGATGATGGCGGTCGACCCGCTCGCTCGCATCGTCGCGCCGCGGTTCTGGGGCGGTGTGATCTCGATGCCGCTGCTCGCCGCGCTGTTCTCGGTGATGGGCGTGTTCGGCGCCTATCTCGTCGGCGTCAGGCTCATCGGCGTCGACAATGGCACGTTCTGGGGCAACATGCAGGCCGGCATCGATTTCTGGCCGGACGTCACGAACGGCATCGTCAAGAGTGTGGTCTTCGGCGTTGCCGTCAGCCTGATCGCCGTCTTCGAAGGCTACGACGCGCAGCCGACCGCCGAAGGCGTGTCCGCTGCGACCACCCGTACGGTCGTCGGAGGGTCGCTCGCGATCCTCGCGCTCGACTTCATTCTCACCGTCTTCATGTTCCGGGGGCTCGGCAATGGCTAGTCCACCGCGGGAAACCTTAGAATGAGCCGCTCGACCATCGACCTGTGGGTCGGCATCTTCGTCACCATCGGCCTGGGCGCCATCGTGTTCCTGGCGCTCAAGGTGGGCAACCTGACGACCCTCGACTCGAAGCCGGCCTACCGGCTGGAAGCGCACTTCGACAACATCGGCGGACTGAAGCTGCGCGCGCCGGTGAAGGCCGCGGGCGTCATCGTCGGCCGCGTCGAGTCGGTGAAGCTCGATTCCAAGACCTACGAGGCCGTCGTGACGCTGAAGATCGACAACGGTTACCAGTTCTCGAAGGACACGATCGCCGCGATCCTGACGTCCGGCCTGCTGGGCGAGGTCTACATCGGGCTCGAGGCGGGCGGCGACCCGGTGATGCTGGCGGAAGGTGCGAAGATCGGCAAGACGCAGTCGGCCGTCGTGCTGGAGAAGCTGATCAGCCAGTTCCTGTTCGACAAGGCTTCGAGCGGAGCGACCAAGTGAGCGCGACCCGCCGCATGGCCGTGCTGGCCGGAGCACTCGCGCTGTCCGCATGCGCGAGCACCCCGGGGCGCCCCTACGACCCGTTCGAGGCGAGCAACCGCGTGATGTACGCGATCAACGAACCGCTCGACCAGCACATCGCGCGGCCGATCGCGCAGGCGTGGGTCGACTACGTGCCGACGGTCGTGCAGAAGGCGGTCAGCAACTACGTCAACAACATCGACGACCTCTTCTCGGGCATCAACGGGCTGCTGCAGGGCAAGCTCGACAAGGCCGGCGACGACTTCGGCCGCGTGCTGATCAACAGCGGCTTCGGCATCCTCGGGACTCATCGACATCGCGTCGGATGCCGGCATCCCGCGCGGCGGCGAGGACTTCGGGCAGACGTTCGGCCACTGGGGCATCCCGCAGGGGCCGTACCTGTTCATTCCGCTGTGGGGGCCGACGACGGTCCGCGACGGCACCGGTTCGATCATGCGTTTCGTGTGGTCGCCCACCACCGAGATCCCCGACGTCGCGCTGCGCAACGTGATCTACGGGCTGGGCGCGATCGACCTGCGCGCGCAGGCGCTCGGCGCGAGCTCGCTGCTCGACCAGGCGTCGCTCGACCCCTACACCTTCATTCGGCGCTCGTACCTGCAGCGCCGCGAGTACGAAGTATTCGACGGCAATCCGCCGCGGGAAAAGGACGAAGACTGATGGTTGACGGAAACTGGATCGCGAAGGCCGCTGTCGCCTTCGCCGTGGCGGCCTTCGCGTCCCGACGTTCGCGGCCGCGCAGGAAGCGCCGGACGCGATGGTGAAGCGCGTGTCGGGCGAAGTGATGGAGATCATCAAGACGGACCCGAAGGTGCGGGCCGGCGACCAGGCGCGCATCCGCGAGGTCGTCGAGTCGAAGCTGCTGCCCAATTTCGACTTCGAGCGCATCACGGCGCTCGCGATGGGCCGCAACTGGCGGCAGGCCACGCCCGAGCAGCAGAAGCAACTGGTCGAGCAGTTTCGCCAGCTCCTCGTGCGCACCTATTCCGGCGCACTGACGCAGTACAAGGACCAGTCGATGGAGTACAAGCCGCTGCGCGGCGATCCCGCCGCGAGCGAAGTCACCGTGCGTACCGAGGTCGTCCGCCCGGGGCAGGCGCCCGTGCAGATCGACTACAGCATGGCGAAGGGCGCGTCCGGCTGGAAGGTCTACGACGTGATCGTCGGCGGCGTGTCGCTGGTCACGAACTATCGCGACGAATTCAACGAGCAGATCAAGGGCGGCGGCATCGACAACCTGATCAAGACGCTCTCCGCGAAGAACCAGGGCACGCCGTCCAAGTGAACGACTGGCGCACCGAAGGACACGGCGCGGGCGCGTTCGCGGCCGCCGGCGACCGATGGCAATTCGCCGGCGTGCTGACGTTCGACGACGCCGCCACCGTGCTCGAGGACAGCGCGGCGCTGCCGCTGCCCGCCTCGGGTACCGTGGACATGGCGGGGCTCGTGCACGCGGATTCGTCGGCGCTGGCGGTGATGCTCGCGCTGCAGCGCCGCGCCACCGCCGAAGGAGCGCGGCTCGTGTTCGCCGCGATGCCGCCGATGCTCGAGTCGCTCGCCCGCGTCTACGGGCTCGAGGATCAGTTCGCACCCTGATGCGTGGCCATTGAGGCGCCGCGGCCGTCGGGCGGCGCCCGGAAGTTCAATCCCCGAGTCCCCATGCCTGCTGCCGTCGAAGTGATCGATGTCGCCCGCCGGTTCGGCGCCGTGCAGGCGCTGGCCGGTGTCGACCTCAGGGTGGAGGAGGGCGAGTTCTTCGGATTGCTCGGGCCGAACGGCGCCGGCAAGACCACGCTCATTTCCATTCTCGCGGGCCTGACCCGCGCCGACCGCGGCAGCGTGCGCATCCTGGGCCACGACGTGATAGCGGATTTCCGCGAGGCGCGGCGCAGCCTGGGCGTCGTGCCGCAGGAACTGGTGTTCGACCCGTTCTTCTCGGTGCGCGAGACGCTCGAATTCCAGGCGGGCTACTTCGGCCTGCGCAACCAGGGCGCGTGGATCGACGAGATCCTCGAGCACCTCGATCTCACGTCGAAGGCGAAGGCGAACATGCGCTCGCTGTCGGGCGGCATGAAGCGGCGCGTGCTGGTCGGCCAGGCGCTCGTGCACAAGCCGAAGGTGATCGTCCTGGACGAGCCGACCGCGGGCGTCGACGTCGAATTGCGGCAGAGCCTGTGGGGATTCATCCGCAAGCTGAACCGCGACGGGCACACGATCATCCTGACCACGCATTACCTCGAGGAGGCGGAGACGCTCTGCAACCGGATCGCGATGATGAAGGCCGGCCGCATCGTCGCGCTCGATTCGACGCAGAACCTGCTGTCGCGCTTCGCCGGCCTCACGTGCCGGGTCGCCGCGCCGCGCCTGCCGGCCGCATGGGAAGCGCGCATCGTCCGCCGCGAGGGCGGTGTCTTCTACGTCGGCCTCGAGTCGTACGGCGAACTCGAGCGCCTGCTCGCCGCGATCCGCGAGGCCGGCATCGCCATCGACGATCTCGCGCTCGAGGAGACCGACCTCGAGCATGTGTTCCTGCGCATCATGAAGAACGAGGGTGTCGCCTCGCCCGAGGCGCCGGCGCGCACGCCGCCGGCAGCCGCCAGCGCGTGGGCGCGGCCCGTCGCCTCCGGGGAACGGCGTTGAGCGAGATCGCCGGCCACGGCTGGGTCACGCTCCTCTACAAGGAGCTGCTGCGGTTCTGGAAGGTGGCGTTCCAGACGATCGCCGCGCCGATCCTGACCGCGCTCCTGTACCTGCTCATCTTCTCGCACGTGCTCGAAGGCCGCGTGTCGGTCTACGAAGGCCGCGTCACGTACACGGCGTTCCTGGTGCCCGGTCTCGTGATGATGTCGGTGCTGCAGAACTCGTTCGCGAACTCCTCGTCGTCGCTCATCCAGTCGAAGATCACGGGCAACCTCATCTTCGTGCTGCTGCCGCCGCTGTCGGCGGCGAACCTGTTCGCCGCCTACGTGCTGGGCGCCATGGTGCGCGGGCTGGTCGTCGGCGCCGGCGTGTTCGCCGTCACGCTGCTGTTCGCGCCATCGCTGCTCGCGATGCCGCACCCGTTCTGGGCGCTCGCGTTCGCGCTTGCGGGCAGCGCGATCCTGGGCATGATGGGCCTCGCTCGCCGGACTGTGGGCCGACAAGTTCGACCAGCTCGCCGCGTTCCAGAACTTCATCATCATGCCGCTCACGTTCCTGTCCGGCGTGTTCTACTCGATCCATTCGCTGCCGCAGTTCTGGCAGACGCTGTCGCACTTCAATCCCTTCTTCTACATGATCGACGGCTTCCGCTACGGTTTCTTCGGCGTCTCCGACAATGCGCCGGCCTTGAGCCTCGCCGTCGTCGCCGGCGCCGGCGTGCTGCTGGCGGCGGTCACGCTGCGGCTGCTCGCGAGCGGCTGGAAGCTTCGCCCCTGAAGGATCTGCCATGGTCACGCCCGAATCCATCCACGCTTCCCTCGTCAAGGGACTGCCCTGCGAACATGTCGAAGTGCGCGGGGACGGCCATCACTGGGAGGCCATCATCGTTTCCGGCGCGTTCGCGGGACTGTCCCGCATCAAGCAGCACCAGCTCGTCTACGCGGCGCTGGGCGACCGCATGCGCGAGGAAATCCACGCGCTGTCGATGCAGACGCTGACGCCGGAGCAGTGGGCGGAGCGCCCGCGTGGATAAGCTCTCGATCGAAGGCGGCCATCGCCTGCGAGGGGAGGTGCGCGCGTCGGGCGCCAAGAATGCCGCACTGCCGATTCTCTGCGCCGCGCTCCTGACCGACGAGCCGCTCATCCTGACCAACGTGCCGCGCCTGAACGACGTGCGCACGATGCAGTCGCTGCTGGCGCAGATGGGCGTGGCGCTGGACACGCGCACGGCCGGCGCCGTGGCCCTCGACGCGCGGCGGATCGACTGGCCGCTCGCGCCGTACGAGCTCGTAAAGACGATGCGCGCATCGATCCTGGCGCTGGGGCCGCTGCTCGCGCGGTGCGGCGAGGCGCGGGTGTCGTTGCCGGGCGGGTGCGCGATCGGCCTGCGGCCGGTCGACCAGCACGTGAAGGGCCTGCAGGCGATGGGCGCGGCGATCGACCTCGAGCACGGCTACATCAGCGCCACCGGACGCCTCTCCGGCACGCGCTTCGTGTTCGACGTCGCGACGGTGACCGGCACCGAGAACCTGCTGATGGCCGCGACGCTCGCGGAGGGCACGACGGTCCTCGAGAACGCCGCCCGCGAGCCGGAGGTGGTGGACCTCGCGCGGTGCCTGACCGCAATGGGCGCGCGGATCACCGGCGCGGGCAGCGACCGCATCACGATCGAAGGCGTGCGCGCGCTGCATGGCGCGACGCACGCGGTGATGCCCGACCGCATCGAGACCGGCACGTTCCTGGCGGCCGTCGCCGCCACCGGCGGCAACGCCGTGGTGACCGGTACGCAGCCGGATACGCTCGACGCCGTGATCGCGAAGCTGCGCGAGGCCGGCGCAACGGTGACCGTCGACGGCGACGCGATCCGGATCGCCCGCGACGGTCCGCTCTGCGCCGCCAGCGTGCGCACGGCGCCGCATCCGGCCTTCCCGACCGACATGCAGGCGCAGTTCATGGCGCTCGCGACGCGCGCCGAAGGCACGTCGGTGATCACCGAGACGATCTTCGAGAACCGGATGATGCACGTGCAGGAGTTGCAGCGCCTCGGTGCCGACATCGAGGTCGAGGGCAGCACCGCGATCGTGAAGGGGGTGGCGAAGCTCACCGGCGCGGACGTGATGGCGACGGATCTGCGCGCGTCCGCGTGCCTCGTGATCGCGGGCCTGATCGCCGAGGGCACGACGACGATCGACCGCATCTACCACCTCGACCGCGGGTACGAGCGGATCGAGGAGAAGCTGTCGGGCCTGGGCGCGCGCATCGCGCGCGTCAAGTAGCGGCGCATCGGCTCCCGCTCCCGCCCGCGATGACCACGCCCACCGACGACCTGCGCGACGAGCTGCGCGCGGCGCCCCTGGGGCACGCGACCGACTACCCGGACACGTACGACCCGGCCCTGCTGTTCCCGGTGCCGCGCGCGCCGCAACGCGGGGAACTGGGACTGCGCGAGCCGCTGCCGTTCACCGGCGCCGACGTCTGGACCGCGTTCGAACTGACGTGGCTCGATCCGCGCGGGAAGCCCGCGATCGCCATCGGCGCGTTCGAGGTGCCGCTCGCGTCTCCGGGAATCGTCGAATCGAAATCGGTCAAGCTGTACCTGGGCTCGTTCGCGCAGTCGCGCTTCGCCGACGCGAAGGCGGTGCACGCGGCGATCGTGCGCGACCTGTCGGCGGCCGTCGGCGCACCGGTGCGGCTCGAACTCGTCGCGCCGGCCGACTTCGCGGCGCTGCGCATCGCCGAATTGCCCGGAACCAGTCTCGACGACCTGCGAATCGACGTCGATCGATACGAGGTCGACGCCGGGCTTCTCGCGGCCGCGGGCCCCGTCGTCGCGGAGACCCTGCGCACGGATCTCTTCCGGTCCGTATGTCCGATCACCGCGCAGCCGGACTACGCGAGCGTCGCCATCGCCTACCGCGGCCCGTGCATCGATCGCGCAGCGCTCCTGCGCTACCTCGTGTCGTATCGGCTGCACGCTGGCTTCCACGAGCATTGCGTCGAGCGCATCTTCGTCGACGTCGCGGCCGCCTGCCGCTGCGAGTCGCTGACCGTGCATGCCCGGTTCACGCGCCGCGGCGGCATCGACATCAACCCGTTCCGGACCAATGCCGGCCTGCCGGTGCCGGCGCTGATGCGCACGCCTCGGCAGTGATCCCGGTGCGCCCGTTCGCGCTGCGCGGCGCGCTGGTGACGTTCACCGGCGATCCGTTCGTCGAAGGCATCGCGGCGGCGCGCCGGTACGAACCGGACGCCATGGTCGTCGTCGCCGATGGGGTGATCCGCGATTGCGGCCCCGCGTCCGACGTGCTGCGGCGCCTGGCCGCAGGCACCGAGGTCATCGCGTACGCGAACGCGCTGATCACCGCGGGCTTCATCGACGCGCACGTCCACTATCCGCAGGTGCCGATCATCGGTGCCGGCGGCAAGCCGCTCCTCGAATGGCTCGCCGACTACACGTTTCCGGCGGAGGCGCGCTACGCGTCGGCCGACTACGCGCGCGTCGTCGCGCGGACCTACCTGCGCGAGAACCTGCGCAACGGCATCACCAGCGCCGCGGTGTTCGGCACCGTGCACGCGGTCTCCGTGGATGTGCTGTTCGAGGAGGCGCGCGCGCTCGGCATGCGGATGATCGCGGGCAAGGTGCTGATGGACCGCAACGCGCCCGACGGCCTGCGCGACACCGCGCAGCAGGGCTACGACGAGTCGAAGGCGCTCCTCGAACGCTGGCACGGCCAGGGCCGGCTGCGGTACGCGATCACGCCCCGGTTCGCCGTCACGTCGACGCCGGCGCAGCTCGACGCCGCAGGCACGCTCAAGCGCGAGCATCCGGAGGCCTATGTGCAGTCGCACGTGGCGGAGAACCTGGCCGAGATCGCGCTCGTGCGTTCGCTCTTTCCACAGGCGACGTCGTACCTCGACGTCTACGCGCGGCACGGGTTGACCGGTCCGCGGACGATCTACGGGCACGGCGTGCATCTCGACGAAGCGGACTGGGCGTTCCTGCACGAGACGGGCACGGCGCTCGCGCACTGCCCGACGTCCAACAACTTCCTCGGCAGCGGCCACTTCCGGCTGGCGGCCGCCGTCGACGCGCGCCGGCCGGTTCGCGTGGGCCTCGCGACCGACCTGGGCGGCGGCACCACCTTCTCGATGCTGCGCACGATGCAGGCGGCCAGCGAAGTGGCGCAGATGACCGGTGCGCCGCTCGCGCCGTCGGCCGCGCTCTACCTCGCCACGCGCGGCGCGGCGCGCGCGCTCGACCTCGGCGACCGGATCGGCAGCGTCGCGGTCGGCATGGAAGCGGACCTCACGGTGCTCGACCTGCACGCGACGCCGCTCGCCCGGTTCCGGATGCGCGACGCCCGCGATATCGACGAGGTGCTGGCGATCCAGATGGCGCTCGCCGACGACCGCGCGATCCGGGCGACGTACATCGCCGGCCAACGCCGGTACGACCGCGACGCGCGGGACGTTTCCGGGCTGTAGCTCGACGGGTTCAAAGCACTCGCGCGCTCTGAACCGCGGCGGTCAGCACGAAGGCCTTGGGGCGGCCCGGCGCCTTTCGTGCACCAACGGCACGAAGCGCGCGGATCATGGCCGCTGCACGGCCGTTCCGTTGCGCGCGGATGGCGCCGGGCCGCCCGGGCGTCTACGGTAGAATGCCCTTCCCACGATGGAACGCGCATCCCGTGTCCGCACTCAAGATCGCCCTCGCCAAGGGCCGCATCCTCGATGAAACGCTGCCGCTGTTCGCGCATGCGGGCATCGTGCCGGTCGAGAACCCCGAGACCTCGCGCAAGCTGATCCTGCCGACGAACGTGGCCGGCATCTCGTTCGTCATCGTGCGTCCGACCGACGTGCCGACGTACGTCCAGTACGGCGCCGCCGACGCCGGCGTGGTCGGCAAGGATGTGCTGCTGGAGCATGGCGGCGAGGGGCTCTACCAGCCGCTCGACCTTGGCATCGGCTACTGCCGGCTGGTGGTCGCAACGATGCGTTCGTACGACTGGGCCGGTACGGTCCAGCGCGGTGCGCGCATTCGCGTGGCGACCAAATACCTGCGGGTCGCGCGCGAGCACTTCGCCGCCAAGGGCATGCACGTCGACCTCATCAAGCTCTACGGGTCGATGGAGCTCGCGCCGCTCGCCGGGCTCGCCGACGCGATCGTCGACCTGGTGTCGACCGGCAACACGCTCAAGGCCAACGACCTGGTCGCCGTCGAGGACATCATGCCGATCACGTCGCGGCTCGTCGTGCATCCGGGTGCGCTGAAGCTGAAGCGCGCGCTGATGCAGCCGCTCATCGACGGGCTCGCGCGCGCGGCGCAAGCGGGCAAGGCCGCGTAGCATGCCCGCGCTTGAACCAGCGCCGCTCACGCTGCGCCGCCTCGACTCGGCCGACCCGGGATTCGCGCCGGCGCTGGACGCGCTGATCTCGTTCGAGTCGGCGCAGGACGCCGGCATCGACGCGGCGGTGGCGGCGATCATCGCGGACGTCCGCGCGCGCGGCGATGCCGCCGTGCTCGACTACACGCAGCGGTTCGACCGGCTGGCGGCGCGCAGCGTCGCCGCACTGGAGATCCCGGCGGCCGAGCTGCGCGCCGCGCACGACACGCTGCCGGCGGCGCAGCGCGATGCGCTGACCCTGGCCGCGCGGCGCGTGCGCATCTATCACGAGCGCCAGAAGTCCCCCGGGTTCACGCTCGCCGAGGCCGACGGCAGCGAGTTCGGGCAGCGCGTGACGCCGCTCGATCGCGTCGGCATCTACGTGCCGGGCGGCAAGGCCGCCTATCCATCGTCCGTGCTGATGAACGCCATTCCCGCGCACGTGGCGGGCGTCCCGGAGATCATCATGGTCGTGCCCGCGCCCGACGGCGTGCGCAACCCGCTGGTGCTGGCCGCCGCGCACGTGGCCGGCGTCTCGCGCGTGTTCACGATCGGCGGCGCGCAGGCGATCGCCGCGCTGGCGTACGGCACCGCGACGATCCCCGCCGTCGACAAGATCTGCGGACCCGGCAACGCCTACGTCGCGGCGGCGAAGCGCCGCGTGTTCGGCGCGGTCGGCATCGACATGGTCGCCGGTGTGTCGGAAGTGCTGGTCATCGCCGACGCGACCGCGAATCCCGACTGGGTCGCCCTCGACCTCTTCGCGCAGGCCGAGCACGACGAGATGGCGCAGGCGATCCTGCTGACGCCGGATGCGGCGCTGATCGACCGCGTCGAGGCGAGCGCGCAACGGCTGCTCGCCGAAATGCCGCGCGCCGCGATCATCGCGGCCTCGCTCGCGCGTCGCGGCGCGCTGGTGAAGACGCGCGACCTTGCGGACGCCTGTGCGATCGCCAACCGCATCGCGCCCGAGCACCTGGAACTCGCGGTCGCCGATCCGGACGCGCTGCTGCCGCTCATCCGCCACGCCGGCGCGATCTTCATGGGGCACCATGCGTCCGAGTCGCTCGGCGACTACTGCGCGGGTCCCAATCACGTGCTGCCGACCGGCCGCACGGCGCGTTTTTCCTCGCCGCTCGGCGTCTACGATTTCGAAAAGCGTTCCAGCGTGCTGCGCGTGTCGCGCGCCGCGGCGCAGACGCTCGGCCCCATCGCCGCGACGCTCGCGCACGGCGAGGGGCTGACCGCGCATGCCCGGTCGGCCGAAGCGCGCGTGGACAAGTAACGGAGGATCGCGATGGCCAAGGTATCTGCGATGCATGGCTTGCCCGCCGATCCGGCGGCGTGTCGTTGCTCATCGCCGACACCCGGAAGATCTAGAAGAAGATCGTGATGCCCGACCGTCGCAAGCCGACCCCACCCGCCGATCCCGCCGCCGTGGCTGCCCGCGTGAAGGCGGTCGTCCGCCCGAAGATCCGTGCGCTCGCCGCATATCCGGTCACCAAGGCCGTGGGCATGATCAAGCTCGACGCGATGGAGAACCCGTACAGCCTCACCGGCGAGGTACGGGCCGAGATCGCCGCCGCCGTCGCCAACGTTCGGATCAACCGCTATCCGGACGGCGGCGGCGACGACGTCAAGGTCGCGCTGCGCCGTTCGCAGTCCATTCCCGACGACGTGGCGCTGGTGCTGGGCAACGGCTCGGACGAACTGCTGCAGATGCTGACCGGACTGGTCGCGAAGCCCGGTGCCGTCGTACTGGCGCCCGAGCCCTCGTTCGTCCTCTACCGGATGATCGCGGAGCTCTCCAACCTGCGCTACGTGGGCGTGTCGCTCAAGCCCGACCTCACGCTCGACCTGCCGGCGATGATCAAGGCCATCGAGCAGGACCGCCCGGCGCTCGTCTGGCTCGCGTATCCCAACAACCCGACCGGCACGCTCTTCGCCGAACGCGATGTCGAAGCGATCCTCCGTGCGGCGCCGGGCATCGTCGCCGTCGACGAGGCGTACTACGCGTTCGCCGACGCGTCGTTCCTGCCGCGCGTCCTCGAGTTTCCCAACCTGGTCGTCGTGCGCACGGTGTCGAAGATCGGCATGGCGGGTGTGCGGCTGGGCTACGCGGCGGCGCATCCGGCATGGATCGCCGAACTCGACAAGGTCCGGCCGCCGTACAACGTGAATTCGCTGACGCAGGCGGTGGTGCCGGTGCTGCTCCGCCACGCCGACCTCCTCGCCGAACAGGCGGCCGCGATCCGGCGCGAGCGGACGCGCGTCGCGACGGCGCTCGCCGCCTTGCCCGGCGTATCGGTGTTCCCGACGCACGCCAATTTCGTGCTCGTGCGCATGCCGGATGCGGACGCCGCGTTCGCCGCATTGCGGGATGCAGGCATACTGGTCAAGAATGTGAACGGCTGGCATCCGCTGCTGGCGCAGTGCCTGCGGATCACGATCGGCACGCCGGCCGAGAACAACGCGATGCTCGACGTGTTCGGCCGCGCCGCGTGACGCCGCCGCGCCCGCACGGGGCGCGCAACGATCCTTCACCCGATTTGCATCACAGGGACAGAAACGACGCATGAATGCCAACGCCGGATTCGCCGCCCGCAGCGCGCGGATCGAACGCAACACCGCCGAGACGCGCATCACCGTGGCGATCGACCTCGATGGCACCGGGCAGGCCGACCTCGCGACCGGCGTGCCGTTCCTCGACCACATGCTCGACCAGCTGGCCCGGCACGGGATGGTCGACCTCACGGTGTCCGCGCAGGGCGACCTCCACATCGATGCGCACCACACGGTCGAGGACATCGGCATCACGCTGGGACAGGCATTGCGCGCCGCGCTCGGCGACAAGGCGGGCATCGCCCGCTACGGCCACGCCTACGTTCCGCTCGACGAGGCGCTCTCCCGCGTGGTCATCGACCTGTCCGGCCGGCCCGGGCTCGAATTCCACGTGCCGTTCACGCGGGCGATGATCGGCACGTTCGACGTCGACCTGACGCACGAGTTCTTCCAGGGCTTCGTCAACCACGCGCTGGTGACGCTGCACGTCGACAACCTGCGCGGCGACAACGCGCACCATCAGGCCGAGACGGTGTTCAAGGCGTTCGCGCGCGCGCTGCGCATGGCGGTTGCGCGCGACCCGCGCGCCGCCGCCGCGATCCCGTCGACCAAGGGCACGCTCTAGCGGCGACGCGCACTGCACGGCGGGACGGCAATCCCGTACGTGCTGGTGCGCACGCCAGGTCCCCGGAACATCCCGAACCGCGAAACCGCGATCCCGATGAACAGCATCGTCGTCATCGACTACGGCATGGGCAACCTGCGCTCGGTTGCGAAGGCGCTTGCGCACGTCGCACCCGACCGGCACGTGGTGGTGGCGTCCGACGCCGCGACGATCCGGGCGGCCGACCGCGTCGTGCTGCCGGGCCAGAGCGCGATGCCGGACTGCATGGCGGGCCTGCGCGCAAGCGGTCTAGTCGACACGGTGCTCGCGGTGGTGGCGGACCGGCCGTTCCTCGGCATCTGCCTCGGCCTGCAGATGCTGTTCGACACGAGCGAAGAGGGCCCGACCGACTGCCTCCATGCGATCCCGGGCCGCGTCGTGCGCTTCCGGGAAGAGGACATGGTCGCGGCAACCGGGGAGCGCCTCAAGGTGCCGCACATGGGTTGGAGTCCCGTACACCACGCGCGCGCGCACCCGCTTTGGCACGGCATTCCCGACGACGACCGCTTCTACTTCGCCCACAGCTACCATCCGGTTCCCGCCGACCCTGCGCTGACCGTGGGTACGGCCGCCTATCCGGCGCCGTTTACTTGCGCGATTGCGCGGGATAATATCTTCGCTACCCAGTTCCACCCGGAAAAAAGCCAGCGCGCGGGACTGGCGCTGCTCGCCAATTTCGTCGCCTGGAACGGCAGTCCCTGATTTGCCCGGTGCAAGTGCAACGTCCACTCAACGCCCGTTCACACTGCCCGCGACCCGCGCCTAGCGCCTCCCCAACGCAGCCCCCTTCGCTGCCGCCATGCAAATCATTCCCGCGATCGACATCAAGGACGGCCACTGCGTTCGCCTGAAACAGGGCGACATGCAGTCGGTCACCGTGTTTTCCGAGGACCCTGCCGCGATGGCCCGGCACTGGCTGGAGTTGGGCGCCCAGCGGCTGCATCTCGTCGACCTCAACGGCGCGGTGGCGGGCAAGCCGCGCAACGAGCTCGCGATCCGCGAAGTGGTGAGCGTGATCGGCGAGGAGATCCCGGTGCAGCTGGGCGGCGGCATCCGCGACCTCGACACGATCGAGCGCTATCTGGACGACGGCATCAGCTATGTCGTGATCGGCACGGCCGCGGTCAAGAATCCCGGCTTCCTGCACGACGCCTGCTCGGCGTTCCCGGGGCACATCTGGGTAGGCCTCGACGCGCGCGAAGGCAAGGTCGCGACCGACGGCTGGTCGAAGATGACCGGGCACGATGTCGTCGACCTGGCACGCAAGTTCGAGGACTATGGGGTCGAGGGCATCATCTACACGGACATCGGTCGCGACGGCATGCTGACCGGCGTCAACATCGAAGCCACCGTCCGGCTCGCGCGCGAGGTCAAGGTCCCGGTGATCGCGTCCGGAGGCCTCGCGTCGATTGCGGACATCACGGCGCTCGCCGCGCACGAGGCCGACGGCATCATCGGCGCGATCGCGGGGCGCGCGATCTACGACGGCACGCTCAATTTCAAGGACGCACTCAAGGCCGCTGCCGGGGGCTAGGTCCGCTGCGCTGAAACGCGTCCACAAAGAGACGCCGAGGCGCCGAGAACGGCAACGGCTTCGCCTTGCCAGGCGTCAGTCACCCGTGGCGGCACCGTATCGACGAAGTGACGCGCAGTCAGCGCAAATGGCGTACCTGGCTTCTCCCGGCGCCTCCGCGTCTCCTGCAACGAAGTGACACCCATGGGCCTCGCCAAGCGCATCATTCCCTGCCTCGACATCGCGGACGGCCGCGTGGTCAAGGGCATCAATTTCGTGAACCTCCGCGACGCCGGCGACCCGGTCGAAGTCGCGCGCCGGTACGACGAGCAGGGCGCCGACGAACTCGCGTTCCTCGATATCCGTGCCAGCGTCGAGAAGCGCGGCCTGCTCTACGACATGATCGAGGCCGTCGCGTCGCAGGTGTTCATTCCGCTCACGGTCGGCGGCGGCGTCAACGCGGTCGAGGACATCCGCGCACTGCTCAACGCGGGCGCCGACAAGGTCAGCATCAACACCGCCGGCGTCAACCATCCCGAGCTGTTTGCCGAGGCATCGGCGCGGTACGGCGCGCAGTGCATCGTGGCCGCGATCGACGCGAAGAAGTGCGCGGTCGACGCATGGCAGGTGTACATCCACGGCGGACGCACCGCCACCGGCATCGACGCCGTCGAGTGGGCGCGCGAAGTCGCGGCGCACGGCGCGGGCGAAATCCTGCTCACCAGCATGGACCGCGACGGCGCGCGCACGGGCTTCGACCTGCGGCTGACGCGCGCGGTGGCCGATGCCGTCGACGTGCCGGTCATCGCCTCCGGCGGCGTCGGCACGCTCGCGGACCTCGTGGCCGGCATTCGCGAGGGCGGGGCGGACGCGGTGCTTGCCGCGTCGATCTTCCACTACGGCGAGTTCACCGTGGGACAGGCGAAGGCCGTGATGGCCGCGGCCGGAATCGAAGTGCGTCTCCCGTGAACACGACCCCAACCTGGCTCGACGCCGTCCGCTGGAACGCGGACGGGCTCGCCCCCGCGATCGCGCAGGACGCGACGTCGCTGCGCGTCCTCACGCTCGCGTGGATGAACCGCGAGGCGCTGGAACGAACCGTCGCCACGGGAGAGGTCCACTACTGGTCGCGCTCGCGCGGCAAGCTCTGGCGCAAAGGCGAGGCGTCGGGCCACGTGCAGCGCGTGCGCGAGGTCCGGCTCGACTGCGACGACGACGCGATCCTGGTGCTGGTCGACCAGGTCGGAGGCATCGCGTGCCACACCGGCCGCGAACGCTGCTTCTACCAGCGGCTCGACGACGGCGCCTGGCGCGAGGTCGAGCCGGTATTGAAGGATCCGGAGACGATCTATGGCCCATCCTGAACCCGCGGCCGGCGACGTGCTGGCGCGCCTGGCCGCCACGCTGGTGGAACGCCGTTCCGCCGCTCCCGACACGTCCTACGTGGCCGCGCTGTACGCCAAGGGCGACGATGCGATCCTCAAGAAGATCGGCGAGGAGGCCACGGAAGTCGTGATGGCGGGGAAGGACGGCGAGCCCGGTCGGATCGTCTCCGAGGTGGCCGATCTCTGGTTCCACTGCATGGTGCTCCTCGCGCGCCATGGGCTCTGCGCCCGCCGACGTGCTGGCCGAACTCGAGCGGCGCGAAGGCACGTCGGGCCACGTCGAGCGTGCGCAGCGCCCGCGCTGAACCCCGCGCCGACGACCGCCGCGCGTTGATTCCTTACCGGCATACGCAGGTGGGCTGGCGGATCGTGGCCGGGTCCGCGGTGGGCCTGGTGCTGGCGGTGGTCCTGGTGAGCGGGCTGTCGCCGGCCACCCGCGAGGCCGTGCCCTGGATGCCGTACCTGCTGTTCGGACTCATTCTCGGGGCATTGGCGACGTTCGGAACGCTGACGACCGAGGTCGACGCGCGCGAGGTGCGGTTCCGGTTCGGCGCCGGAATCGTCCGGCGAAGGCTCGACCTCGCGGACATTCTCAAGTGCGAGCAGGTGCGCACGCGAGTATGGTGGGGCATGGGCGTCCACTGGACGCCGGGCGGGTGGCTATACAATGTCGGCGGGCGCGATGCCGTGCGGCTGACGTTCGCCCGGGACCGGCCGGTTATCATCGGCAGCGACGAGGCGGCGCGGTTCAAGGCGGCCATCGAGGCGGCGATCGCCGCGGCCATCGCCGCGGAACAGGCGGGACCCGGGAAATGAGTTTCTGAACACGATGGCGGCAGGCAACGATGGGGATGGGACAGACATGACGGCTGGCGATCCGGACTGCATCTTCTGCAGGATCGTGCGCGGCGAAATACCGGGCAGGAAGGTCTATGAGGACGACGACGTGCTGGCGTTCCACGACATCCGGCCGCTGGCGCCCGTGCATTTCATGCTGATTCCGAAGAAGCACGTCGCGACGATGTACGACCTCACGCCGGACGACGTGCCGACGATGGGCAGGATCATGATGCTGGCAGGAAGGCTGGCCCGCGAACTGGGCGCCACCGACGGGTTCCGGACGATCGTCAATACCGGCCGCGTCGGGCACCAGGAAGTGCAGCACGTGCACGTGCACGTCGTCGGCGGCCCGGACCCGCTCGGGCCGATGGTCGCGCGCGGCAGGAACACGTAGGGATTCGAACGGGATTCAATCGAGGAGCACACCATGGGTGGCTTGAGCATCTGGCATTGGCTGATCGTACTGCTCGTCGTCGTGCTGATTTTCGGCACGAAGAAACTGCGCAACATCGGGCAGGATCTGGGCGGCGCGGTCAAGGGTTTCAAGGAAGGCATGAAGACGCCGGAAGAGTCCGCCACGGCGGCCGCCGATCCGGCGCAGGCTGCGCAGCAGATCCCCGGCAAGACGATCGACGCCGAAGTGAAGAAGGAAACGAACCGGTCGTAGCCCGCCGGCGCGTCCGTGCGGCCCGCCCTCTGCGCGCGCCGCCTACATCCCCATGTTCGACATCGGCTTCTCCGAAATCGTCGTCATCGCCGTCGTCGCGCTGGTCGTCATCGGCCCGGAACGGTTGCCCAAGGCAGCGCGCACGCTGGGGCACCTGTTCGGCCGCCTGCAGCGCTACGTCAACGACGTGAAGTCCGACATCAACCGCGAGATCGAACTGGACGAACTGCGCAAGTTGCAGAAGGAAGTCCAGAGCGCCGCGCAGGACCTCAAGTCGTCGGTCGAGAGCGTCGCCAGTGGCGTGCAGTCGGAAGTCCGCAGCGTCGAGGCGCAGCTCAATGCCGGCGCGACCGAGGCGCCCGCCAGCGCCGATCCGGAAACGGCCCGCCTGTTCGATCCGGCGCCGCTCGCGGCCGAGCCCGGCGACTCGGGGTCCAAGAGCGATTGCCGACGCCGCCCCGGCCGAACCAGTGCGCCAGCCGTCGCTTCCCGGTTTCGACCGGATCTAGAGTGTCTCCCCCGCCATGACCGAGCCGGCCGAAACCACCGCGGCGCAGGAAACGTTCCTGTCGCACCTGGTCGAGCTGCGCACGCGGCTCGTGCGGTCGCTCGTCGCGATCATCGTCGTGCTCGTCGTGCTGTTCCCGTGGGCCAAGGACATCTACGCGCTGCTCGCGGCGCCGCTCATCCACTCGCTGCCGAAGGGCGCCACGATGATCGCGACCGACGTGACCGGCACGTTCCTGGTGCCGCTCAAGGTCACGCTGATGGCGGCGTTCCTGATCGCGCTGCCCTACGTGCTGTGGCAGGCGTGGGCGTTCGTCGCCCCGGGCCTCTACCACCACGAAAAGCGGCTCGCGCTGCCCGTCATCGTGTCGAGCTGCGTGTTCTTCCTGATCGGGATGTCGTTCGCGTACTTCTTCGTGTTCCCGGTGATGTTCAGCTTCTTCGCCGGCTACACGCCCGAAGGCGTGCAGATGATGACCGATATCGACAAGTACCTGTCGTTCGTCCTCGCGATGTTCCTGGCGTTCGGGCTCACGTTCGAGGTGCCCGTCGTCGTCATCGTGCTCGTGCGCCTGCGCGTCGTGAGCCTCGAGAAGCTCCGCTCGATCCGCTCGTACGTGATCGTCGGCGCGTTCGTGATCGGCGCGGTGTTCACGCCGCCGGACGTGCTGTCGCAACTGATGCTCGCCGTGCCGCTGTGGCTGCTCTACGAACTCGGCCTCTTCCTCGCGCGCTTCGTCAGCGTGCCCGTGAAGGACGGCGAGGCGGAAGAGGCCGCGGCGAAGTAAGCGCCCGCCCGGGGTCGTTTCGGTCGACCGTGTTCTGTCAGGCAGGGACCGCATTCTCCCGCACGCCGCAACGCGAAACGCAGGCAGTCAGCCCGCATACGCGCGCTACCGAACCGCGCGCGCAGCGCGCTTATGATCGGCGCGCTTCGTGCCCTTTCTGCACGAATGGCGCCGGGCCGCCCCTAGCAATTCGTGCTGACTGCTTCGGAACTGGATCTCGATTGCGCTACGCGCAATCGAGATCCAGTTCCGTCATTGTCGGTCCGGCGGCGGCCGCTTCCCCACCATCACGTCGACCTCGACGTCCTTGCCGCTGCGCACGAGGCGCACCTTGGCGCTCGTGCCGGGCGGCAGTTCCGCGATGCGCGCCAACAACTGCGGCACGTTGCGCGTCGACTTGCCGCCGATGTCCATCACGACGTCGAGCACCTGCAGGCCGGCGCGCTCGGCCGGACCGCCGGGCCGGATGCTGCGGATCACGACGCCTTCGGAGCGCTTGAGGGTCAGCGCCTTCGCGACCTCGGCCGTGACCGGCGTGGGCTCGATGCCCAGCCAGCCGCGCGTGACCTCGCCGTCCTTCACGATCTGCTCGAACACGTTGCGCGCGAGCGACACGGGGATCGAGAACGCGATGCCCAGCGAGCCGCCGGACTGGGAATAGATCGTGCTGTTGATGCCGACCAGGTTGCCCGCCGCGTCGATCAGCGCGCCGCCGGAGTTGCCCGGGTTGATTGCCGCGTCGGTCTGGATGAAGTCCTCGAACCGGTTGACGCCAAGGTAGTTGCGGCCGAGCGCGCTGACGATGCCGAGCGTCACCGTGTTGCCCAGGCCGAACGGGTTGCCGATCGCCAGCACGACGTCGCCCACCTGCAGGCTGTCCGAACTGGCGAACGTCATCGCGGGCAGGCTTTCGGCGTCCACCTTGAGCACGGCCAGGTCGGACTCCGGATCGGTGCCGCGGACGTGCGCGGCGACGCGGCGTCCGTCGGACAGCACGAGTTGTATGTCGTCCGCGCCTTCGATCACGTGGTGGTTCGTCAGCACGTAGCCTTCGGCGGAGACGATGACGCCCGAGCCCAGGCTCGTCTGCCGCCGCGCGGTGCCCCCCTCGAGTTCGGGGAAGTAGCGGCGGAACACGGGGTCGTCCGCGAGCGGATTGCGCGCCCGGACCTCCTTGCTCGTGTAGAGGTTCACGACGGCGGGCATCGCCTTTCTTCGCGGCATCGGCGTAGCTCGCAACGCGGGCACCCGCCAGCGGTGTGGTGGTCTCCTGCGTGACGATGATCGACTCGCCGGAGCGGCCGCTCCCGCGCGGCAGCAGGTCGGGGCGCAGCGTCACGACGACGAAAAGCGCGGCGAGGCACAGCGTGCACGCCTGCGCGAAGATCAGCCAAATCTTGCGGAGCATCCGGCGAAAGTATAGAGGTTGTCGGGTCCCGGCGTGGCACCAGGGGTACGTCGGCGGTTGGACGACGGTAGTGCAACCAGCTGATTTGCAGTCGCTTTCCTGCAGAAAACGCGTTGCAGGCTTCCGGCGAGGGGCCCGAATCCCGTATAATCGACTGGTTTTGCGAACCTCCCGCGGAAACGGCGGGCGGGCCCCATTCCGGGAGCCGCCCATATCTTTTTTCGCGCTTCTTGGGACATGGGGATGGCTGACGCTTCTCTCAATCAAACGGTCGACACCAACAAACGCCGGTTCCTGCTCGTCGGCACCGGCGTCATCGGCGGCATCGGCGCGGTCGCGGCCGCGACGCCGTTCGTGATGTCGTTCTGGCCGTCGGCGCGCGCGCGCGCGGCGGGCGCGCCGGTCGAAGTCGAAATCGGCAAGATCGAGCCGGGCCAGCTCATCACGGTGGAATGGCGCGGGAAGGTGTGCTGGGTGCTGAACCGCACGCAGCCGATGCTGGCGTCGCTGCCCAAGCTCGACAGCCGCCTCGCGGACCCGAACTCGGACATGCCGCAGCAGCCCGCCTACTGCAAGAACGAGCACCGGTCGATCAAGGAAGCGATGTGGGTTGCCATCGGCATCTGCACGCACCTCGGCTGCTCGCCGACGTTCCGGCCGGAAATCGCGCCGGCCGATCTGGGCCCCGACTGGCTCGGCGGCTTCTTCTGCCCCTGCCACCAATCGAAGTTCGACCTGGCCGGCCGCGTCTTCCGTGGCGTGCCTGCGCCGACGAACCTCGTGATCCCGCCGCACAAGTTCCTGTCGGACACGAAGATCGTCATCGGCGTCGGCCAAGACGGCAAGGACAGCTGATGAAACGACCCCCGCGCTCGCTCCGCTCGCTGCCCCCAGAGGGGACAGGCCAGTCCCTCGGGACGGCCCTTCGGGACTGGGAAGGACGACCCCCACGCTCGCTCCGCTCGCTGCCCCCAGAGGGGACAGGCCAGTCCCTCGGGACGGCCCTTCGGGACTGGAAGGACGACCCCCACGCTCGCTTCGCTCGCTGCCCCCAGAGGGGACAGGCCAGTCCCTCGGGACGGCCCTTCGGGACTGACTATGGAAAAGATACTAGGCTGGATCGACGCCCGCTTCCCGCTGACCGCGCTGTGGGAATCGCAGTGGGGCAAGTACGTCGCGCCGAAGAACTTCAACTTCTGGTACTACTTCGGCTCGCTCGCCACGCTCGTGCTCGTCATGCAGATCCTGACGGGCATCTTCCTGACGATGAACTACAAGCCCGACGCGCAGAAGGCGTTCGAGTCGGTCGAGTACATCATGCGCGACGTGCAGTGGGGCTGGCTCATCCGCTACATGCACTCGACAGGCGCGTCGCTGTTCTTCGTCGTCGTCTACCTGCACATGTTCCGCGGCCTCATGTACGGCAGCTACCGCAAGCCGCGCGAGCTCCTGTGGATCATCGGCTGCCTCATCTACCTGACGCTGATGGGCGAGGCGTTCTTCGGCTACCTCCTCCCGTGGGGCCAGATGTCCTACTGGGGGGCGCAGGTGATCGTGAACCTGTTCTCGACGGTGCCGATCATCGGCGAGGGCCTGGGCGTCTGGATCCGCGGCGATTACACGATCTCGGACATCACGCTGAACCGCTTCTTCGCGTTCCACGTGATCGCGTTCCCGCTGGTGATCCTGGGCCTCGTCGCCGCGCACCTGATGGCGCTGCACGAGGTGGGCTCGAACAACCCGGACGGCATCGACATCAAGAAGCAGCCCAAGGACCCGAAGACCGGGCTCTACCTCGACGGCATCTACAGCCACCCGTACTACACGATCAAGGACATCGTCGGCGTCGTCGTCTTCCTGGCCGTGTTCTCGCTCATCGTGTTCTTCATGCCGGAAATGGGCGGCTACTTCCTCGAGGCGAACAACTTCGTCCCCGCGGATCCGCTGAAGACGCCCGTGCACATCGCGCCGGTGTGGTACTTCACGCCCTACTACGCGATGCTGCGCGCGGTGCCGTCGTTCCTGGGCTCGCAGTTCTGGGGCGTGCTGGTGATGGGCGCGGCCGTGATGATCTTCTTCGCGCTGCCGTGGCTCGACCGTGGTCCGGTGCGGTCGATCCGCTACCGCGGCAACCTGTACAAGTCCTGGCTCGCCGCGTTCGTGGTCTCGTTCCTGATCCTCGGCTACCTCGGCGTGGTGCCGGTCACCGTCTGGGGCCAGTTCTCCGAAGGCCTGCCGTTGCTCGGCGGCGCCGACAAGGCGACGGTGGTCTCGCGCGTGCTGACCGTCGTCTACTTCCTGTTCTTCCTGCTGATGCCCTGGTACACGGTTCGCGACAAGACGAAGCCCGTCCCGGAAAGGACGACCTGACAGCATGAACAAGTTCGCCTCCTTCACCGCGGCGCTCGTCTTCGCCTTCGCCGGCTCGGCGTTCGCGTCCGGCGGCCCCGACCTGCGCCTCGACCCGGCGCCCGTGCACCGCCTCGACACCGAGTCGCTGCAGCGCGGCGCGCGCAACTTCGTCAACTACTGCATGGGCTGCCACAGCGCGAAGTTCATGCGTTACGAGGGTCTGACGGGCATCGGCCTCACCGAGCAGCAGATCCGCGACAACCTGATGTTCGGCACCGACAAGCTCGGGTCGACGATGACGATCGCGATGACGCCCGACCAGGCGCGCAACTGGTTCGGCGCGATTCCGCCGGACCTCTCGCGTCATCGCGCGCGTGCGCGGCAACGACTGGCTCTACAACTACTTCCTGTCGTTCTACAAGGACGACAAGTCGGCCACCGGCTGGAACAACCTCGTGTTCCCCAACGTCGGCATGCCGCACGTGCTGTGGCAGTTGTCGGGCCCGCAGCAGCTCGTCACGCAGGAGTTCGACAGCCACGAGAAGGCGCTCGCCGCCACGATCGCGCTGAAGGGCCTGGCAGCGCTCGAGCCCGGCACCGGCGGCAAGTGGTTCGTGCGGACCGTCGCGCCGGATCCCGCCGCGCCCGGGCACGCTCTCGCCCGTGGAGTACCAGGCCTTCGCCGCCGATCTCGTGAACTTCCTCGACTTCGTCGCGGAACCCTACAAGAACAAGCGGATCAGCCTGGGCATCGTGGTCCTGCTGTACCTCGGCCTGCTGTTCGTCTTCGTGTACGCGCTGAAGCGCTCGTACTGGAAGGATGTGCACTAGCCCGCATCGCGGATGACCAGGCGGGGCACGGGCGACGCGCTCGTGCCCTGTTGCTTTGCAGGGGCGGAAAGCGCCGCCGCCACCCGGCAAGCGTTGCAGCGCCGCCCACGACCGAACCCGCGCGAACCACTGCGCACGGAGATACCGACATGATGACGCTCTATTCCGGGACCACCGACCCGTTCAGCCAACGCTGCCGCATCGTGCTGCACGAGAAGGGCATGGACTTCCAGATCATCGACGTCGATCTCGACCACAAGCCCGAGGACCTCGCGGTGATGAACCCGTACAACCAGGTCCCGGTGCTGGTCGAGCGCGACCTCGTGCTGCACGAGTCCAACATCATCAACGAGTACATCGACGAGCGCTTCCCGCATCCGCAGCTGATGCCGGCCGACCCGGTGATGCGCGCGCGGGCACGGCTGTTCCTGCACCGCTTCGAGAAGGAGCTCTTCATCCACATCGACGCGCTGGAAGGCAACAACCAGAAGAACGCCGAAAAGGCGCGCGGCCTGGTCCGCGACGCGCTGCTGCAGATCACGCCGGTGTTCGCCAAGCACAAGCACATGCTGGGCGAGGACTATTCGATGCTCGACGTCGCGATCACGCCGCTCCTGTGGCGGCTCGACTACTACGGCATCCAGATGCCCAAGCAGGCGGCGCCGCTGATGAAGTACGCGGAGCGCCTGTTCGCGCGCCCGGCGTTCTCGGAAGCGCTGACGTCGGCCGAGCGGGGCATGCGCAAGTAATGCGAGCGGCGCGGGGCCGTTCGAGTCGTCCCGAACGCGCGGCCCCCGAGCACTTGCAGCGGTTCCCGAAGCGTCGTCGTTCCCGCGGAAGCGGGGACCCAGTGGCTTTGTCGAAGCATCGCCCAGACGCCGGGTCCCCGCTTCCGCGGGGACGACGCACGCGCGAGCCCTCGACCCCGCCGGCGGCGCTTGACGCCACCGCCGGCCTGCGTAGTATGTCTCCCCCATGTCCGAGCAATCCGCCAAGCCCTACCTGATCCGCGCCATCTGCGAATGGTGCGCCGACAACTCGCTGACGCCGTACCTTGCGGTCAAGGTCAACGGCGAGACGCGCGTGCCGGCGGCGTTCGTCAAGAACGGCGAGATCGTCCTCAACGTCGGCGCGGGCGCGACGCGCAAGCTGACGATCGACAACGAGTGGATCCAGTTCACCGCCCGTTTCAATGGCGCATCGCAGGAGGTCGCGGTGCCGATGAGCGCGGTGTCGGGCATCTTCGCCAAGGAGACGGGCTACGGCTTCGCGTTCGCGTCGCCGCAGGACCCGGTCGCGTCGCTGGTCGCCGCCACCGCGCCGCGGGAGCTGGAGAAGCCGGACAAGCCCCAGAAGCCCGACGAAACCAAGGACGGCGGCAGCGACGGACCCAAGCGCAAGCCGCGGCCGTCGCATCTGCAGATCATCAAGTAGCCGCCCGCCGCACGTCGCGGCCGCGGATCCGCGCGACTCCGGCGCCGACGGCCTGCGGCCGCGCGGTAAAATCCCCACTGCGCCGGCATAGCTCAGGGGTAGAGCAGCGGTTTTGTAAACCGTTGGTCGTGGGTTCGATTCCTACTGCCGGCACCAACACCCCGGCTGTACGGACCGGAGACATCGGTAACAGTCCGTACCTAAGACATAGGTAACAACCTCGCGCCGAACGGGTTGTCGAGGGGTTGCAGAGTCTTCTGCTCCAGGTCGATGTAGCCGAGATCGTAATGCATGAAGCTTACGATCCAGATGCCGTCATCGACTTCCTTGATGCCGACGCGCTGGCCGGCCAGCGTGTACGAGATGCTGATCTTCTTGCGATGCATGCAGATGCGCCCGCAAGCAGTGACTAGCGCATCGCGATCGTGCAGCGGGTAGGTCAGGTCAGGCAGGCCAACATACGGTCGCGCTGAGGGCGAGTAGCGTTCGCTGGGCGTTTGCATGCCCAATGCCTCGTGCGGCCGCTCGTCGTTGAACTCGGCCACGAACGCATCGAAGCGAGCCTGCTGCTGCAGGCTGTTCATGCCTGGCGGCCGGGTGGCCTCCTGCTTCAAGGTCAGGTGCATGCGCTCGTGGCGGCCGTTCTGCTGCGGATGCCCGGGCTTGATGCGCTCGATGGCGATGCCCAGGCGCAGCCACCACACGGATAGCTTGGAGAGGTTGAACAGGGCATTAGGGCTGGCGAAGGGCACGCCGTTGTCGGAGCGAATAGCCCCGGGCAGGCCACGCTCGAGGAACAACTGCTGGAAGGCGGTGATGGCAGTGTCCTCACGCACTGAATCCAGGGCCTCGCAGAGCAGCAGATAACGCGACGCGTGATCGGTGACGGTAAGCGGATAACAGTACTCCCCGTTGCCAAGCTTGAACTGACCCTTGAAGTCGGCGCACCACAACTCGTTGACAGCGAGGCCGGGCGACAGCGGCGTGCCGGTGGCGCGGGAACGCGGTCGGGGGAGGCCTTTGACCAGCCCATGCCGGTGCAGCACGGCGTGAATGGTGCTCTTGGCCGGGATCCGGACATCACCGGCTAAGCGGCGCACCAGGAGCTCGCGAATCTTGCGCGCACCCCAGTGGGGCTTCTCCTGCTTGAGGGTGACGATTTGCCGCTCGATCTGGGGCGGCAGCTGGTTGGCGTACCGTACCGGACGCCGCGACCGATCAGTCAGCGCTTCAAGGCCTTGATCTTTATAGCGGGTGAAGATCTTGTAGCCGGTCTTGCGGGAAATGCCAAATTCCCGGCAGACCTCCGACATCGATTCCCCGTCCAGCAGCCTAGCCACGAACCGCAGGCGCTCATCCATCACCGAACACTCCTTCCACGGCATAGACACCTCCCCGGTTTCCCGGGAAAGTGTTACCCATGTGTCCGGTACGTTCTGTTACCTATCTCTCAGACCGCTCAGGCCAGGATCCTGCGCGGGGCAAGCGAGTGGCGCGGATCCGGCGGAGCCGTCAGGCTCCAATGCGTGCACCTGCCGCCGCGGAGTTCCAGGCACCGATCGCTCGCATCCGACATGCACTGAAGGACAGAATCATGTATGCGCGTGCGTTTGCGCGAATGCTCCTGCTCGGCATGCTGGTCGCAAGCTGTGCGCACGCCCGCGCGGCGGTTCCGGTGATGACCTTCACCGCCGAATCCCGGACTGCGCTTGTGCTTCCGGCCGATGGTGCAGGTCGGGTTTCGTACCGGCTGACGAATCAGTCGACGAAGAGCCATCGCCTGTTCATGAAACCCATCCCGGGCATCTATCCGCCGTCCGATGATCCGGATGATTGCCACCCCCAATTCGTTCTGGGGCCAAAGCAATCGTGCCGCCTCATGTTGGTCGTCGATGCCAAAGCGCTTCCATCGGACGGCATTCACGGCGGGCCGGTGGTCTGCGAAACCGATCGCGTCCTCAAGTGCTACCAGCCCGATCCGGCGAATCAGTTGGACATTCGGATCGACGATGCCGAGGTTGCGTGCGGAGCTGCCAACGGCTTGATCGCGAGTGAAACTCCCCACTGCTGGATCCGAGTGCCGATTCCGGCTGCGACCGTCAGCCTTCGATGTTCAGCCGCCTGCAATTCGCGTGGCTTGACGCTTGATCGCCTGGCGAACTCCGCACGTATCGCGAGAACCGTCTGCGCCGCCTTTGGCCTCCAGGCCTCGCCTCGTCGCGAGTGGCTGGGACTCATGACGGCGATCGGTCAGATCGAACTGTTCGGTCGTGACTCGTGCGTTTGGGACGATCAGAGCGGGGACGATTGGGACAACCCCAACAACAGGGACTTCGCGACCGAAGGCAGCCACTTCTGTCCATGCTCATTGTCGACCTTCGACGACGATCGTTGAAGGGCGTCGGCATCCCCGCACCCTGACGGAACCGGTAAGCGGCGCTCCGACGCAGGCTCAGATTGGCACGCACGCGATCACGCCGACACCGAAGCCCTCGGGCTTCCATCCCAGCGCCTGCATCAGCGCGAACTCGCCCGCGTCCGTCGTGTAACGATGGTTCGGCGCGCCGCCCTGGCCATCGTTGTAGACGCGATACAGCGGTGCCGAACCGGCCTGCGCAGCTGCCATCGGCCGCGGGCTGCAGCACGCCGAACACCGCAGCCTCGAACTGCCAGTTCGGGTTCGCCTTGACCGTCGCGCACTCGGGCGCGAACGGCGTGTAGAAGTGCGAGCTCTTCGGGTCGAACGCGGTGCTGAAGAACCGGCAGACGTCGGAGGTGCCCGCCGTCCCCAGCACGAACACGTTGAAGGCCTGGCCGGTGCGGGACCAGCCCGCAAACGTGCCGTTGTCGAGCTTCACGATCTCGTCGGCGATGGTCGTGATGAAGTAGTGGTCGAACCCGGCGTGACGGAACTCGATCGCCTTCAGCACCGCACTGTTGGTCAGCGGTCCCACGCCCGGCGAACGGATGCCGCCAGCGGCAAGGAGGACCACCGCGTCGAGGAACGGATCCGCGGTGTCGGCGATCGCGATCACCACGCGGTTCGCAACCCCCGGGTTGACCGCCGCCGTGCAGTCGAGCGGCACCGTGAGGCCGTCCATCTCGGTGTTGCGCGCGCCGCCGGTGTTGTCGATGTAGAGGCCGGGATTCAAGCCCGCGTTGATCGTGTTGACGCTGATCGGGCGGCCGTCGAAGGTGGCGCAGTTCACGCCGTTGACGAAGATCGCCAGCACGTCGTTGAACGACGAATCGACGAACTCGTTGTACTCCTCCGATGCGAACACGAAGCGGATCGAGATCGTGTCCGCGGTGGGGACGACGTCGAAGGCGAGCACCGCCGCGTCGAACGTGACCTCCGGTGCGACCAGCGCGTCGAGGCGCGCGTCGCCCGGCGTGCCGTTGATGTCGCTCCAAGCACCGCTTTCGTTCGGGCCGCGGACATTGATGGCCTGTCCGGTCGACAGCACGATGCCGGTGTCGATGCCGACACTTGCCTGGCCGCCGATGAACGTGCCCGCCGCGTCCGGCGCGCCGGTGAACGTCGCATTGCCGATCGTGACGCCGGTCCCGACGAGCTGCGCCGCGAGGGCGGCGGCGTCGTTCGACTGGGTAACGCCGTTGATTTTCGGCGTGAACTTCGGCGGATTGACCGGCACGCTGCGTGCGTTGGCCGGGAGGCTGGCGGCGAAGCCAGCGGCGAGTGCGAAGGTCAGGAACGTACGGGCGGTGACGGACATGGACGCCTCTCGAAGGACGGTCGCGAATTGCGAATCGCCATTGTCTTCGCACTTCTTCGTCGGAGAACCACTGTCGTGCCGCCCGACGTTCGCGAGTGATCGTATTCCGGACACCGGACGTGTCACGCGGGTCGCCGGTGGCAGCCGCCGGTCGCGTCGTCGCGCTGCGTGCATGCGTAATGGCATAGAATCCGACGGCGCTCGAGGGGGCTGGCAGACATGCGGTCCGGCTCGCGCATGGGCAACGAGAACGGGAACCAAGCGATGCCGCTGGTGGCATTCCGGCCGACGAAGGCGCGACTGGTCATCGAGGACGACCGGGACAGCGTTCTCGTGATGAAGGTCGTCCTCGACCCGGACGATGCCGTGGAGCTCGCGACCGGCGGCACGCTCGCGATGCTGGCCGGGGTGCTGCGCATCCGCGAGCGCCGCGACGCGCCCGCCAACGGCAAGAAGCCCATCGGTACGCTGGGATACGTTCCCGACGACGGCGTGCAGGGCGGGCCGCCGTCGGCCAAGTTCCAGGTGAACGTCACGATGGGCAGCGACAAGTTCGGCGTGCTGCTGCGCGCGGCCAACGCGGGCCGGCTGCCGACCAAGTTCATCGTCGACGCGGGGGGCGAGCACGTGCGCGGCGAACTGCCGGCGCTGGGTTACCGCGCGCGTTCCGGCACGCGGATGAAGGTCTGGGACAATCACGCGCACCGGTCGCTCCCCGTTTCCAACTTCGTGATGATCCTGCCCATCGACGTGGCGGCGCCCGTCGCGAGCCATTCGGCGGACGAGCCGCTGCCGGCGGCGGCTGCCACCAACGTGCAGGTCGCCGAGCTCATGGACGACATGCTGGTGTTCCAGAGCGACACGCGCAACGCGATGTTCGGACTGGTGTCGATCATCGCGATCGTCGCCGTGGCGGCGCTCGCCATCGGGCTCGCCGTGTTCTTCCGGTAGGGAACGTCCGCAAAAGGCGTCCGTCGGGTCCGTGGATGACGTGATGCCGGTGTCGCGCCTTTTGCGGCCGGCACTTCAAAGGCGGAGTCAGGCGGCCGCCTTGGGGCGGCCCGGCGACGGCCGCGAACAAAGTCTGCGAAAGACGAGTGTCGTGCGGCCGGCTGCGCGCCATCGATCGTCGGCGAGGAATATGTAGCGCTTGCCCTGCCGGCCGTTCCACGGCGTGCATTTTGCTATCCTCGCGGTCTATGCGCAGCCGGAGGCAACGACCATGAACCAGATCGACTTTGCGGGCCGCACGGCGGCGATCACCGGCGGCGCGATGGGCATCGGCCTCGCCGTGGCGCGGCGGCTCGTCGCGGGCGGCGCGCGCGTCGCGCTGTGGGATCGCGACGAGAGCGCGCTCGCCGCCGCCAAGTCGACGCTGGGCGCCAATGCCGTCACCTTCGCGCTCGACGTGTCGGACGCCGGTGCGGTCGAGCGCGTCACGCAGGCCACCGCGGCGGCGCAGGGTGGCATCGACGTGCTCGTGTGCTCGGCCGGGATCACCGGTCCCAACGTCCCGCTCGCGCAGTATCCGGTCGACGACTGGAAGCGCGTGTTCGACGTCAACGTGCACGGCGTGTTCCTGTGCAACCGCGCCGTCGTGCCGGTAATGCAGGCGAAGGACTACGGGCGCATCGTGAACATCGCGTCCGTCGCCGGCAAGGAAGGCAACCCGAATGCGTCGGCGTACAGTGCATCGAAGGCGGCCGTGATCGGTCTGACCAAGTCGCTCGGCAAGGAGCTCGCGAAGACCGGCATCCGCGCCAACTGCGTGACGCCCGGCCGCCGTGCGCACGGCGATCTTCGACCAGATGACGCAGCAGCACATCGACTTCATGCTGGCGAAGATCCCGATCGGGCGCTTCGGCACCGTCGACGAGATCGCGGCGCTCGTGGCGTGGCTTGCGAGCGAGGATTGCTCGTTCTCGACGGGCGCCGTTTTCGACTTGTCGGGGGGGCGCGCGACGTATTAGGGGGACGTCCGCAAAAGGCGTCCGTCGGGCCCGTGCATGAAGTAAAGCCGGCGTCGCGCCTTTTGCGGCCGTTCCTACTCCGGACGCACGGCGAGGATGATCTTCCCGATCAGCGTGCCGGACTCCATCAGCGCGTGAGCATCGGCGGCCCGATCCAGCGGGAACGTCTTCGCGACGACCACGCGGAGCTTGCCCGCCTCGAACAGCGGCCACACGCGTTCGCGCAGCATCTGCGCGAGCGCCACCTTGCGCGCCTTCGGGCTCGCGCGCAGCGTGGACCCGGTGACGGTAAGCCGCTTCATCATCACGTGCCGCATGTCGATCTCGACCTTGCTGCCCTGGAGGAACGCGATCTGCGCGAGCCGGCCTTCGGGCGCCAGCGAACGCAGGTTGCGCTCGACGTAGTCGCCGCCGACCATGTCCAGCACGACGTCCACGCCGCGCTTCCCCGTGAGCCGCCACACCTCGGCCGAAAAGTCCTGCGCGCGGTAGTCGATCGCGTGGTCGGCGCCCATGGTCTTGCAGAACGCAACCTTCTCCGGCGATCCCGCGGTCGTGTAGACGATCGCGCCGAACGCCTTGCCGAGCTGGATGGCGGTGAGGCCGATGCCGCTGGTGCCGCCGTGGATCAGCAGCGATTCGCCCACGGCGAAGTGGAGGCGATCGAACAGGTTGTACCAGACGGTGAAGTAGTTCTCCGGGACGCCGGCGGCATCGTGCAGCGACATGCCCGCCGGAATCGGCAAACAGAATCCCGCCGGCGTCGTGCAGTACCCGGCGTAGCCGCCACCGGGGGTCAGTGCGCAGACCCGGTCGCCGACCTTCCAGCCGGTGACGCCTTCACCCAGCGCGACGATCGTGCCCGACACCTCGAGCCCGACGATCGGCGACGCGTCGGCGGGCGGCGGATAGGCGCCCGAGCGCTGCAGGCAATCGGGGCGATTGACGCCCGCATACGCGACTTCGATCAGCACGTCGCCCGGACCGGGCGCGGGCACCGGGCCTTCGGCCGGCACCAGCACGTCGGGCGGACCCGGTTCGCGAATCGCGATGTGGCGCATCGTGGCGGGCAACGTCATCTTGAGGGACCTTCGGGAAGTGTGGGGTGCCGCGCGGGGCGACCCGCGGCGATGCGGGCCGCGACGGGATTCAGTAGAGGACCTGCACGTTCTCGGGGGCGAGCCACTCGCGCAGTCGCTCGACCAGCGCGTCGTCGAGATTCACGCGCCACGCCTCGGACAGCACCACCTCGCCGGCGACGCGCTCGTTGCGGTACGCGATCGTCACCGCCTTGTCCCCGGTCCGGTACGGCTGCAGGATCTCCGCGAGCACCGTGGCCGACGCATTGCCGTTGCACGCGATGCGCAGGCCCTTCGCGTGCTTCTTCCGGATCGTCGCCAGGTCGAACACGTTCTCGGCGATGATGCGCAGGCCCGTCTGCTCGCCGTCCTCGGTCATGCGCGGCGTGACCTTCACTTCGGCGATCACGAGCTGGTCCTCGCGCAGCAACTGCCGGACGGCGTCGAACGTCTCGTTGTAGATCATGATCTCGGCGGACCCGTGGCCGTCGTCGAGCGTGACGAAGGCCATCTTGCCGCGGCGTCCGGACTGCACGCGCATCTGCGTGACGATGCCGGCGACGAGCACGGTACCCTGCCGCGGCGCGAGATTGGCGATCGTCGTCCGCGCGATGGGTGCCAATTCCGCGGCGTAGCCCGCGAACGGGTGGCCCGACAGGTAGTAGCCGATCGCGGCCTTCTCGTGCTGCAGTCGCTCGGCGTCGGTCCAGTCGCGCGTGGCCACCAGTCCGACCGATTTCTCCGCCGACTCCTCGCCGAACAGCGACACCTGCGCCGCGTTGGCCTCGGCGCGTTCCGCGGCCTCGAGCGCCAGGCCGACCGATGCCAGCAGCGCCGAGCGGCGGGGCTCGATCGCGTCGAACGCGCCGGCCCGGATCAGCGCTTCGATCGCGCGGCGATTCACCGTGCGCTTGTCGACGCGACGGCAGAAATCGAACAGGTCGCGGAACGGGCCGCCGGCCTCGCGCACCGCCACGATCGACTCGATGGCGCTCTCGCCCGTGCCCTTGACGCCGCCAAGTCCGTAGCGGATCTGCTTCTCGTCCACCGGCTCGAAGCGATACTTCGACGCGTTGATGTCGGGCGGCAGCACCGTGAGGCCCTGCGCGAGCGAGTCGTCGCGGAAGCTGCGCACCTTGTCGGTGTCGTCCATCACCAGCGACATGTTCGCCGCCATGAACGCGGCGCAGTGATGTGCCTTGAACCAGGCGGTCTGGTACGCGACGAGCGCATACGCGGCGGCGTGCGACTTGTTGAAGCCGTAGCCGGCGAACCGCTCCATGTTGTCGAAGAGCAGCGTCGCCTTGGCGTCCGGCACGCCGTTCTTCAGCGCGCCCTCGACGAAGATCGACCGGTGCTTGGCCATTTCCTCGGGCTTCTTCTTGCCCATCGCGCGCCGCAGCAGGTCGGCGCCGCCCAGCGTGTACGCGCCGATCTCCTGTGCGATCTGCATCACCTGTTCCTGGTACACCATCACGCCGTACGTCGGGCCCAGGATCGGCTCGAGGCGCGGGTCCGGATACGCGACGCGCTCGCGCCCGGATTTCCGCGCGACGAAGTCGGGGATCAGTTCCATCGGGCCCGGGCGATAGAGCGCGACCAGCGCGATGATGTCCTCGAACGACGTCACCGGCGCCTGCTTCAGGAGCTCGCGCATGCCGCGCGATTCGAACTGGAACACGGCCGTCGTGTTGCCGGTGCGGAAGATCGAGAACGCCGCCTGGTCGTCGAGCGGCAGCGTGTCGAGGTCGACCTTCGCCTCCGGGTCGAGCATGCGCACGTAGCGCAGCGCCCAGTCGAGGATCGTGAGCGTGGTGAGGCCCAGGAAGTCGAACTTGACGAGGCCCACGGCCTCGACGTCGTCCTTGTCGAACTGCGACAGGATCGCCTCGGCGTTCGGCTGCACGTACAGCGGGCAGAAGTCGGTCAGCTTGCCCGGCGCGATCAGCACGCCGCCCGCGTGCATGCCGACGTTGCGCGGCAGGCCCTCGAGCTGTTCGGCGAGTTCGAGCAGCTGCCGCACTTCCTCCTCGGCGGCCTCGCGCTCGTTGATCAACGGCTCGGCCTCGCGCGCATAGATCACGTTCGCCTCGGGCTCCTTCGGCGGCTTCTGCAGCGTGACGAGCTTGCCCGGCTGGAACGGGATCAGCTTGGCGATGCCGTCGACGAACGGGTACGGCAGGTCGAGCACGCGGCCGACGTCGCGCACGGCCGCCTTGGCGGCAAGCGTGCCGAACGTCGCGATCTGCGACACCGAGTCGGCGCCGTACTTGCGCTTGACGTAGTCGATGACGCGGTCGCGGCCGTTCTGGCAGAAGTCGATGTCGAAGTCGGGCATCGACACGCGTTCCGGATTGAGGAAGCGCTCGAACAGCAGCGCGTAGCGCAGCGGATCGAGGTCGGTGATGCCGAGCGAGTACGCGACCAGCGAGCCCGCGCCCGAGCCGCGGCCCGGACCCACCGGCACGTTGTTCGCGCGCGCCCAGTTGATGAAGTCCGCGACGATCAGGAAGTAGCCGGCGAAGCCCATCTGGATGATGGTCTTCGTCTCGAACTCGAGACGAGCGACGTACTCGGCGCGCTTCGCGTCGCGCTTCGCGTCGTCCGGATACAGGCGTGCGAGACGGCGCTCGAGGCCCGCCGCGGCTTCGTTGCGCAGATGCTCGTCGATCGTGACGCCCGCGGGTGTCGGAAACTCCGGCAGGTATGGCTTGCCCAGCGGAATCGTCAGGTTGCAGCGCTGCGCGATCGCGACGGAGTTGGCGAGTGCGTCGGGCAGGTCCGCGAAGCGCACCTGCATTTCCGCCTGCGTCGTGAAGTACTGCTCGGCGGTGAACCGTCGTGGCCGCCGCGTGTCGGACAGCACGTGGCCCTCGGCGATGCACACGCGCGCCTCGTGCGGCCGGAAGTCCGCGCGCGTCAGGAACTGCACCGGGTGCGTGGCGACCACCGGCAGCGCCAGGTCGGAGGCAAGCGCGACCGTCGCGGCGACGAGTCCCTCGTCGTCCGGATGGCCGGCGCGCTGCACCTCGAGGTAGTAGCGTTGCGGAAAGAGCGCCGCCCACTCGCGCGCCGCGCGCGCGGCGCCGACCGCGTTGCCCTGGAGGAGCGCGGCGCCGACGTCGCCGGTGCGCCCGCCCGAAAGCGCGATGAGGCCGTCGGTGCCTTCCTCGAACCACTCGCGGCGCAACTCGGCGCGACCGCGATACTGGTTGCTGCGGTACGCGCGCGACAGCCAGTCGGTCAGGCGCAGGTAGCCGTCGCGACTGGCGGCGAGCAGGATCGCGCGGAACGGCGCGTCGCGCTCGGTATCGTGCGTGATCCACACGTCGCAGCCGGCGATCGGCTTGACGCCCGCGGCGCGCGCGGCCTTGTAGAACTTGATGAGCCCGAAGGCGTTCGTGAGGTCGGTGATCGCGAGCGCGGGCATGCCGTCGGCGGCCGCCGCGGCGACGGCCTCGCCGATGCGGACGGTGCCGTCGACGATCGAATACTCGCTGTGCAGGCGCAGGTGGACGTAGGACGGAGCGGTCATGTCGGGTGCGCGCAGGGTGCTAGAATTCTACTCCGATCGTATCGGTCGTTCGCGCACCTTCCGCGGACGATTCCGTGTCAAGCCGATGATGCACGCACCGCTGTCCGCCCGGCGCTTCTGCGCCGCGATCCTGCTGTCCGTGATGGCCGGCTGCGCGACCGTGTCGCCGCCCGTGCCGACGGATCCGGCCGCGCCGGCGACGCCGCCGCCGAAGGCGCCGCAGGCGCCCGCGCCGTACGTCGAACCGCCGCCGCCGCCCGTCAACCTGCAAGGGTTCCCGCCGGCGTATCGGCTTGGCTTCGGCGACGGTTGCGCGACCGGTCGCGGCAGCGAGAAGAAGGACCCGGTGCGTTTTTCCAACGACGGCAATTATCGCGTCGGCTGGCAGGACGGACTCGCGCAGTGCCGCAAGCCCTGACGGCGTCCGCGGCGGCGGTGCCGCGCGGGCGCGCGTCGACTGCGCGCGCGCACGCGCATGCGCATGAAGCCCTCCGTGTCGCGGCGCGTGCGGTTGCGCGGGCTCGACTATCACGTGCGCGCATGGGGTGACGCCGCGGCGCGCAAGCTCTTCCTGCTGCACGGCTGGATGGACGTGTCGGCGTCGTTCCAGTTCCTCGTCGACGCGATGGCCGACGACTGGTACGTGCTGGCGCCCGACTGGCGCGGGTTCGGACTCACGCAGACGCCGCAGGACGGCTACTGGTTCCTCGACTACGTCGGCGACCTCGACGCGCTCGCGCGCACGCTGTCGCCGGACGAGCCGATCGACGTGATCGGCCACAGCCTCGGCGCGAACGTCGCGCTCGCCTTCGCCGGCGCGCGACCGTCGGCGGTGCGGCATGTCGTCGCGCTGGACGGCTTCGGCGTGCCCGAGCAGTCGACGGACCAGGCGCCCGCCAAGCTGCGCCAATGGCTCGACGCGCTCGCCGCGCCCGACGACTTCGCGCCGTACCGCGACATGGCGGCCGTGGCCGACCGCCTGCAGAAGAACAACCGGCGACTGTCGCGCACGAAGGCGGAGTTCCTCGCGCCGCACTGGGCGCGGCAGCAGGACGACGGCACTGCCCGGCTTGCCGCCGATCCGAAGCACAAGCTGCCGTTCCCGACCACCTACCGGATGGCGGACATGTATGCGCTGTGGGGCGCGATCACCGCGCCGGTCCTCTGGGTCGCGGGCGAGGAATCGCACATCCCGAAGTGGCTCGCGGCCGGCGGCGATCCCGCCGCGGAAGTGGCGAACCGCTTTGCGCACATCCCGAACGGCCGCCTCGTGACGGTGCCGGGCGCGGGCCACATGGTGCACCACGACCAGCCGGAGCTCGTCGCGCCGCTCGTCGAAGCGTTCGTCCGCGCGTGAACGTCGCGTCGCGCGAGCGCTTCCTCGTCCAGTCGCGGCGCGGCGCGTACATCGCGCTGGGGCTCCTCACGCTGATCTGGGGCAACAACTGGATCGTGATGAAATTCGCGCTGGAGCATGCGGATCCGGTGATTCTCAACGTGCAGCGAACCTGGCTCGCCACGCTCGTGCTGTTCGCCGTGCTGGTCGCGCAGGGGCGTCCGCTCATGCCCGGTTCGTGGCTCGCGGTCATCGTGACCGGGTTCTTCCAGACGACGATCAATTTCAGTGCCACGTCGATGGCGCTCGCCGGCGGCGGGGCGGGCCGCACGTCCGTGCTCGTGTTCACGATGCCGTTCTGGACGCTCCTGATCGCGTGGCCGGTGCTGCACGAGCGCGTGAAGGGCAGTCAGTGGTTCGCCGTCGCGTTCGCGTTCGCCGGACTCGTGCTCGTCGTCGAGCCGTGGAGCTGGTCGGGCGACCTCGCCCCGAAACTGTGGGCGGTGCTGTCGGGATTCGGCTGGGCGGCGGGCTCGGTGGCCGCCAAGTATTTCCAGCGCGGACGCAAGCTCGAACCGCTCAATTTCATCGCGTGGCAGATGCTGGCGGGCGTGCTGCCGCTGACGCTCCTGCCGTGGCTCTTCACGTTCCCGGAGACGCAGTGGAGCGTTTCGTACGCGGCACTGCTCTTCTACGTGGGCGCGATTTCGACGGCGCTCGGCTTCCTGCTGTGGATGGCCGTGCTGCGCTTCCTGCCGGCGGGGACCGCCTCGCTCAACATGTTCGCGATCCCGGTGATCGCGCTGACCAGCTCGATGATCGTGTTCGGCGAGCGGTTGACGGGGAGCGAGTGGCTCGGCATCGCGTGCATCGCCGCCGGGCTCGTCATCATTTCCGTCAATGCGTGGCGCGCGAGCCGGCGCGGGGATAGGGCGACGCCCGACCCCACGCCGCTCGAAGGCGGCTGAGGAAACGTCCGCAAAAGGCGTCCACCGCGAAACGTCCGCAAAAGGCGTCCGCGGGGCCCGTGGATGACGTGACGCCGGCGTCGCGCCTTTTGCGGCCGGGACTTCAACGGCGAAGTCAGGCGGCCGCCTTGGGGCGGCCCGGCGACGGCCGCCAGAAGAATCTTACGAAGAAACGAGCGTCGTGCGGCTGGCTGCGTACGAGTGGTCCTCAGACCGTGCGTCAGGACGGGCTGCCGTCACCCATCTGCGCCTGCAGGTAATTCGCGAGCCCGACGCTGTCGATGAGCGCGAGCTGCGTCTCCAGGAAGTCGATGTGCTCTTCCTCGGACTCGAGGATGTGTTCGAAGAGTTCGCGGCTCACGTAGTCGCCCACCGTCTCGCAGTGCGCGATCGCCGCCTTGAGCATCGGATGCCCGGCGAGCTCGAGCTTGAGATCGCACGCGAGCGCCTCGGGCACGTCCTCGCCGATCATCACCTTGTGCAGGTCCTGCAGGTTCGGGAGGCCCTCGAGAAAGAGGATCCGCTCGATCAGCTGGTCCGCGTGCTTCATCTCGTCGATCGACTCGTGCCGTTCGTGCTCGGCGAGCCGCGCGAATCCCCAGTTGCGGAACATCCTCGAGTGCAGGAAGTACTGGTTGATCGCGGTCAGCTCGTTGGTGAGTACCGCATTCAGGTGACGGATGACGTCGGGATCGCTGCGCATCGGGAGTCCTTCAAGCGGCGGTTGCGGAATCGGGAATCGAGTTTAGCGCCAACGCCCGGCCTCGGGATCCGCGCGCCGAGCGGGACGCGTGCCCGCCGTCGGCAAAGGCAGTGGCCGTCGAATCGAAGATCAGTCGTCGCCGCCGGCCACCGCCGCATGCGTTTCGAGCGCCTCTTCCAGGACCGAACGCGCGCAATCGGAGCAGCGCCGGCAACAGGTCGCCACGCCGAGTGTCGCGGACAGATCGTCGAGGGAGCGCGCGCCCAGACGGACGGCGCCGCGAATTTCACGGTCGGTAACCGCATTGCAGACGCAGACGTACATGGAGACGTTCCGGATCCGACGCGGATGCCGCACGCGCCGGGCCAGGATATAAATGAGAATGATTCGCATTATCCACGGTGCGAGCCGAATTGCAAGACCCGTCGGCGGGTCGTTTGACCGGGCGCAAACGGCGGCTGGGCGGCGCGGCGCGGGCGGGGGCGGCGCTGCGGACCGGTAGAATAGGGCCCCGTGCGCGACCGCCACTCCGGCGGTCGACTTCAATGCATCGCCGCCCACTCATGCCGCAGGACCCACCTTCCGATTTGAGCAAACTCAAGATCAATCGCGATCTTGCGCCTGTTCGTTCGCGCCGCTCCCGTCGCTGGGTGTGGCTGGGCATCGTCCTGGCGCTGCTGGGCGCCGCGGGGGGCTGGTATTCGCTCCAGCCCAAGACGGTGAACGTGCAGACGACGCCGATCGTCATCACCTACCCGTCGCAGCAGTTCGTCGTGCTGAATGCCACCGGCTATGTCGTCGCGCAGCGCAAGGCGGCCATTTCGTCGAAGGCGACGGGACGGGTCGAATTCCTGGGGGTCACGGAAGGGTCGCGGGTCAAGGCCGGCGACATCATCGCCAAGATCGACGCGCGCGACGTCGTCGCGCTGTCCGACAGCGCGCAGGCCCAGGTGCGCTCGGCGCAGGCGGCGCTGAACCAGTCGCTGGCCGAAGAGACCGACGCGCTCGCCCAGCTGAAACGCAGCCAGGACCTGCTGGCCAGGGGCTTCGTGTCGGCGGCGTCCGTCGACACGGCCAAGGCGCGGGCCGACCGCGCGGTGGCGGGTGTGGCCAACGCGCGCGCCAACATCAACGCGGCGGAAGCGGCCGCCCGCAATTCGGCGGTGTCGGTCGACTACACGATCATCCGCGCGCCGTTCGACGGCGTCATCCTGTCGAAGAGCGCCAACGTCGGCGACCTCGTGACGCCGTTCTCGAACGCGGCGGATTCGAAGGGTGCGGTGGTGTCGATGGCCGACATGAGCACGCTCGAGGTCGAGGCAGACGTCGCGGAGTCGAGCCTGTCGAAGGTCAACGTGGGGCAGCCGGCCGAGATCGTGCTCGACGCGCTGCCGGACACGCGCTTCCGCGGTCGCATCAGCCGCATGGTCCCGACGATCGACCGCGCGAAGGCGACCGTGATGACCAAGGTCAAGTTCGACGCGATCGACCCGCGCATCCTCCCCGAGATGAGCGCGAAGGTGAGTTTCCTGTCGCAGGACGTGACGCCCGAGCAGCAGAAGCCGCTGATCGCGGTGAACGCCGACGCGCTGGCGCAGCGCGACGGGAAGACCGTCGTATTCGTCGTCCGCGACGGCAAGGCAGTGGCGGTGCCGGTCACGCCGGGCCCGAAGGTCGGCGACCTCACGTCGATCACCGGGGCGGTGAAGCCGGGCGAAAAGGCGGTCGCGAAGCCGCCCGAGGGACTCGGCGCCGATTCGCTCGTCAAAGTCACCGCGAAGTGACACAGGCGGCAGGCGGAGTGGCAGCGACGGCACCGGCGGGCGATGCGCCGCGGGACCCGCGTGCGGACGCGCCACCGCTCGTCGTCATCCGCAACCTGTCGAAGTACTACGTCCGCGGCGACCAGCGCATCTCGGTGCTGGTCGACATCGACCTCGACGTCAACGTGGGCGACTTCGTCGCGCTGATGGGCCCGTCGGGATCCGGCAAGTCGACGTTGCTCAACCTCGTCGCGGGCATCGACAAGCCGACCGGCGGGCAGATCCGCGTCGCCGGCGTGGACATCGCGCAGCTCTCCGAAGGTGACCTCGCCGCGTGGCGCTCGGCGCACGTCGGCTTCATCTTCCAGTTCTACAACCTGATGCCCGTGCTGACGGCGTTCCAGAACGTCGAGCTCCCGCTGCAGCTCACGGGACTGTCGCGCCGCGAACGCCGCGAGCGCGTCGAGCACACGCTGGCGCTGGTGGGCCTCGACGACCGGATGGAGCACTATCCGAACGAGCTCTCGGGCGGCCAGCAGCAGCGCGTCGCCATCGCCCGCGCGCTGATCGCCGATCCGACGCTGATCGTCGCCGACGAGCCGACCGGCGACCTCGACCGGACGACGGCGGAGGAGATCCTCGGGCTCCTCGACGGCCTGAACCGGCAGCTCGGCAAGACGATCATCATGGTCACGCACGATCCGAAGGCGGCGAGCAAGGCGCGGCGCATCATCCAGCTCGAAAAGGGCGTCCTCGTCGACTGACCGGCCTGGACGCGCACCCCGTGTTCGTTCCCTTCCTCATCCTGCGCAACGCGCTGCGGCACAAGCTCCGGACCACGCTGACGATGATCGGCATCGTCGTCGCGATCGTCGCGTTCGGGCTGCTGCGCACGATCGTCGACGCGTGGTACGCGGGCGCCGAGGCGACGTCGTCGGCGCGCCTCATCACGCGCAACGCGATCTCGCTGGTGTTCCCGCTGCCCGTCAACTACGCGCAGAAGCTGCGCCAGGTCGAGGGCGTGTCGGCGGTGGGCTGGGCCAACTGGTTCGGCGGCATCTACATCACGGAAGCCAACTTCTTCCCGCAGTTCGCGATCGACGGCGCGACGTACCTCGACATGTACCCGGAGTTCCGCATCAACGAGGCGGACCGCAAGGCGTACCTGCTCGACCGCAAGGGCGCCATCGTCGGCCGCAAGATCGCGGAGAAGTTCGGCTGGAAGGTGGGCGACCAGGTCCCGATCCGCGGCACGATCTTCCCGGGCACCTGGACGTTCACGGTTCGCGCCATCTACGAGGGCGCCGACGCCAAGGTGGACGAGACGCAGTTCTTCTTCCACTGGGAGTACCTGAACGAGGCCGTCAAGGCGCGCTTTCCGCGGCGCGCGGACACGGTCGGCCTGTACATCGTGGAGATCCGCGACCCGGGGCAGGCGGCGGAGATCTCCGCGCGGATCGACGCCACGTTCAGGAACTCGCTCGCCGAGACGCTGACCGAGACCGAGAAGGCGTTCCAGCTGGGGTTCGTCGCGATGACCGAGGCGATCCTCGCCGCGATCGAGACGGTGTCGTTCGTGATCATCCTCATCATCATGGCGGTGATGGCGAACACGATGACGATGACCGCGCGCGAGCGTTACTCGGAGTACGCGACGATGAAGGCGCATCGGCTTCTCCGGCGGCTTCATCACGCTGCTCATCTTCGGCGAGTCGCTCGCGATCGCGCTGGCCGGCGGCGTCCTCGGGCATCGCGCTCACGCATCCGATCGCCGACTGGTTCGCCGATGCGATGGGCACGCTGTTCCCGATTTTCCAGATCTCGCAGCGGACGATGCTGATGCAGATCGGCGCGGCCGTGGTCGTGGGCGTCGTCGCCGCGATGATCCCGGCGTGGCGCGCCGCGCGGGTGCGCATCGTCGACGGCCTGCGGGCGGTGGCCTGACCGCCATGGCCTCGATTCCCGTTTCCTACATCGCGCGCAACCTGCTCGCGCGGAAGCTGACGACGATCCTGACTGCCGGCGGCATGGCGCTCGTCGTGTACGTGTTCGCGACGGTGCTGATGCTCGCGGCCGGCCTGCGCGAGACGCTGATCGCCACCGGCCAGCCCGACAACGTCGTCATCATCCGCAAGGGCGCGCAGACCGAGGTCCAGAGCGGCATCGACCGCGTGTCGGCGTCGATCGTGGAGACGTTCCCCGACATCGCGCGCGGCGAGGACGGCAGCAAGCTGATCTCGAAGGAGCCCGTCGTCCTCATCAACCTGCCGCGGCAGAAGACCGGCGCGCCGTCCAACGTCGTGATCCGCGGCGTGACGCCGCAGGGGCTCGTGCTGCGCCCGCAGGTGAAGATCGTCGAGGGGCGGATGTTCCAGCCCGGGACGTCGGAGATCATCGCGGGGCGCGCGATCGCCGACGGCTTCCGCGGCACCAGCCTGGGCGAGACGCTGCGTTTCGCGCAGCGCGACTGGACGATCGTCGGCGTGTTCGACGCCGGCCGCACCGGCTTCAACTCGGAGATCTGGGGCGACGCCGAGCAGCTGCTGCAGGCATTCCGGCGCAACGGCTTCTCGCTGCTCGTCTTCCGGCTGACGGACCCCGACCGGTTCGACGCGGTCAAGCGCGACCTCGAGGCCGACCAGCGGCTGACGCTCGAGGCCAAGCGCGAGTCGCAGTTCTACGCCGACCAGTCCGAGGCGCTGTCGAAGTTCATTTCCTACCTCGGCACGACGATCTCGGTGATCTTCTCGATCGGCGCGATCATCGGCGCGATGATCACGATGTACGCGAGCGTCGCGTCGCGCACGAGCGAGATCGGCACGCTGCGCGCGCTCGGCTTTTCGCGCGCGGCGATCCTCGTCGCTTTCCTGGGCGAGGCGCTGCTGCTGGGGCTGGTCGGCGGCGTGGTCGGACTCTTCGCCGCGTCGTTCATGCAGATGGTGCCGATCTCGACCACGAACTTCCAGACGTTCTCGGAGATCGCGTTCACGTTCACGCTGACGCCGTTCATCGTCGTCGCGTCGCTCGGCTTCGCGATGCTGATGGGCTTCGTCGGCGGATTCCTGCCGGCGGCGCGCGCGGCGCGGATGAAGATCGTCGACGCGCTGCGGGCGGCCTGACGGCCGTGCACGCGCCGACGCTGCGCACGCTCGCCGCGCACGCGGTCGCGCGTTCGCTGCGCCGGGCGCCCACGCTCGCCGACGCGATCGCGCGGGCGGGCTTCGTGCAGCTCGATCCGATGCGCGCGCCCGCGCGCGCGGCCGACCTCATCCTGCGCCACCGCGTAGCCGGCTACCGCGCCGGCGACCTCGACCGCGCGTACCCGACGCTGCCGCTCGCGGAGGATTACATGCACGTCTACGGCGTGCTGCCGGCCGCCACGCACGCGCTGCTGCACCCACGCCCGGCGCGCTACCGGCGCGGCATCGAGCGCGACCATCCGCGACTCGCACGGCGCGTGCTCGACCATGTGGCGACGCACGGCGCCACGCATCCGCGCGACATCGCACCGCTGCTGGCGAAGGTCCGCATCGTCGGCGACTGGGGCGGCGACTCGGCGGCCGGCGCGCACATGCTGCAGGCGCTGCATCATCGGGGGCAGCTGCGCGTCGTGCGGCGCGTGCACGGCGTGAAAATCTACGACGTCGCGCTGCCCGCGCCGCCCGCGTTGCCCCCTGCGGTCCGCGCACGGGGCATCCTGCATGCGTTGCTCAACCTGTATTCGCCGCTGCCCGCAGCCTCGCTGCACCAGCTCGCGTGGATGGTGACGGACACGTCGCTGCCGCCTGCGCTCCGCGCGAGGGCGCTCCGCGCGCTGGACGCGGATCCTGCGGTGGAGCGCATGGCGGTCGACGGTGCTGTGTGGCTGCGCCTCGCGCATGAACCGCTCGAAGGCGACGTCGAGGCTCGCGTCGCGCTGCTGGCGCCCTTCGACCCCGTCGTCTGGGACCGCCGCCGCTTCGCGGCGTTCTGGGGATGGGCAGTACCGCCTGGAGGCGTACACGCCGCCCGCGAAGCGCAAGTTCGGCCATTACGCGCTGCCGCTGCTCTGGCGCGACGACGTGATCGGCTGGGCGAATGCGCGGCTCGCCGACGCCGTGCTCGATGTCGCGATCGGCTACGCGAAGCCGGTCCCGCGCAGCGCGGCGTACCGCAGCGCGCTCGCTACCGAGGTCGAGCGCCTGCGCGAATGCGTGGGCGCGAACGCGGCGCGGGTACGCGCCATTGCCGCGTGATGCGTGTCATTCGAAACTGAGCTTCGCCTCGACGATCAGCTTCTTCCAGTTCGTGAGGTCGGCCTCGATCAGCGCGCCGAGGCGCTCGGGCGGGCCGGGGATCAGCTCGGCGCCTTCCCGCTCGAGGCGCTCGCGGACGTCCGGCTGCGCGAGGAGCTTCTGCACGTCGGCGTTGACGCGCGCGACGATGGCGGGCGGCGTTCCGACCGGTGCAACGATGCCCCAGTAGTTGATCACGTTCGCCTGCGGCACGCCTTCCTCCTGCCAGCTCGGGACGCCGGGAAGCTGCGGGATGCGCTTGTTGCCGGTGACCGCGAGCACCTTGACCCGCTTCTCCGCCGCCAGCGGCAGCGTGGCCGGGATCGACGCGGTCATCGCCTGGATGCTCCCGCCCAGCAGGTCCTTCGTCGCGTCGGCGATGCCGCGATAGGGGACATGCACGACCACGATGCCCGCGCGTGCATTGAGGAGTTCGAGCGCCAGGTGGTTCACGCTGCCCGCGCCGGCCGAGCCGTAGTTGAGCTTGCCCGGCATCTTCTTCGCGAGCGCGATGAAGTCGTGCATCGTGTCGACCGGCACGTCCTTGCCCACGATGAACGCGAGCGGCCCCGACGCGATCGGCGCGACGGGCACGAACTGGCGGATCGGGTCGTAGCCCGCGTTCTTCGCGGCGGCGGCGACCGTCGTGAACGGCGACGCGACGAACAGCAGCGTGTAGCCGTCGGGCGCCGCCGCGGCCGCTTCGGCCGCACCGATCGCACCGCCCGCGCCCGTCTTGTTCTCGACGACGATCGACGCCTTCATCGTCTCCGCGAGCTTCTGCGCGACGTAGCGGGCGACGGTGTCGGTGCCCGCGCCCGGCGGGAACGGCACGATGAGCCGGATGGGCTTCGCCGGCCACGGATCCTGCGCATGCGACGGCATGGCGGCGAAGGCGGCGAGGAAGGCCAGGGGACGGCGACGGCCAGGGCGGTCAAGGCAAATCGGTTCATGGTCGGGGACACTCTAGGGTTGGCCGACAAGCGTGCGGTGAAATTGTGACAGCGTAACGAAAGCGGGCAAGTCGAGCGAAACGCCAGAGCCACTGGGTTCCCGCCTTCGCGGGAACGACGAGCCCATCCACGCGCCCAGTGCATGCACAACGATGGCCACCTGTTGTCGCCTTGCATCTAGTCCTTGCCATCCTGCTTGACCACGTCGACGTTGTCGATGAGGCGCGTGGCGCCTAAGGTGGCCGCGCCCAGCACGATCAGCAGGTTCGGGTGGTCGAATCCCTCGGGATGCGGCACCCGCAGCGCGAGGCCGTGCCGGATCGCGACGTAGTCGACCTTCCAGCCGCGCGCGGCCAGTTCGGCGCGGCCCGCCGCTTCGAGGTTCGCGTAGTCGGCCCGGCCGCCGACGATCTCGTCGGCGATTCCGCGCAACACCCGGTACAGGTTCGGCGCCTCGCGTCGTTCTTCCGCCGACAGGTAGCCGTTGCGCGACGACAGCGCGAGGCCGTCCTCCGCCCGGACCGTCTCGGCCGGTACGATCTCGATGGGCAGGTTGAACTGCTGGACCATGCCGCGCACGATCTTCAACTGCTGGCGGTCCTTCTTGCCGAACACGGCGACATCCGGCTGCACGAGGTTGAAGAGCTTCAGCACGACCGTGCACACGCCGCCGAAGAAGCCCGGGCGGAACGCGCCTTCCAGCTCGTCGGCCAGCGGCGGGGGCTGCACGCGATACGACTGCGGCGTCGGGTACACCTCCTGCTCGAGCGGCGCGAAGAGGACGTCGACCCCCTGGCGCTCGAGCGCGGCGCGGTCCGCTTCGAGCGTGCGCGGATAGCGGTCGAAGTCCTCGTTCGGCCCGAACTGCAGGCGGTTCACGAAGATGCTGGTCACGACGGCGTCGCCGTGCTCCCGCGCGATTCCGCACAGGCGCAGGTGGCCCTCGTGCAGGTTGCCCATCGTGGGGACGAACGCGACCCGCTTGGCCTGTTCCAGGCGCGCGGCGAGCTCGGCGGCGGTGTGGCAGATATCCATGGTCGTCCTCGCGAAGGCCGCGACCTGCCCGGCGCGGTGATCGCGCCGGGGAGCGTCAGGCGGACTGGCCCAGGTTGAAGAACTCGCGCCGGGCCCGCATCCCGGCCACCCGCGCGAGCAGCAGTTTCATGTGCGCCGGATTGTCGACGAAATTGAGGCGCTCGCTGTTGATGATGAGCAACGGCGCCTCGTCGTACTGGTAGAAGAAGCGCGAGTACGCGTCGGCCAGCCGCGCCAGGTACTCGTCGGGGATCGCCTGTTCGAACGGGATGCCGCGCATGCGCACGCGCGCGACCAGCGTGTCGACCGGCGCCTGCAGGTAGATCACGAGGTCCGGCGTCGCGGTCTGCGGCTTCAGGTACGAGTAGACCTTCTCGTACAGCGAATACTCGTCGTCGGACAGGTTGATCCGCGCGAACAGAGGGTCCTTGTCGAGCAGGAAGTCCGACACCGTCGGTTCCCGGAACATGTCGACCTGCGCGAGTTCGCGCAGCTGGTCCGCGCGCTGGAACAGGAACGTGAGCTGCGTGGGCAGCGCGAAACGCGGCATGTCGTCGTAGAAGCGCGACAGGAACGGATTGTCCTCGGGCTGCTCGAGCAGCATCTCCGCGTGGAGATGCTCGGCCAGCTGGCGCGCGAGGCTCGTCTTGCCCGCCCCGATGGGACCCTCGACGACGATATAGCGGCAGCGCTCGAGGTCCATGTCCGAAACTAGCGTAGGTGATGCGTTCGGGTACGGGCGATCCGCTGCCCCTGCACGCGGGTCCGGAAGCGCCGTGCCAGGCCCTTGCCGGGGATGCGCGCCGAGGGCGCGATTACGCCCAGGGGCCACAGCACGAACGCGCGTTCGTGCATGCGCGGATGCGGCACCACGAGGCCGGAAACGTCGATCCTGCGCGCGCCGTATAGTAGCAAATCGAGGTCGAGCGTCCGCGGCGCGTTGCGGGGTGTCGCGGCATCGCGCCGGCGCAATTGGCGGCGCTCGATCGCCAGCAGGTGACCGAGCAACGCGCGGGGGTCGAGCGTCGTGCGCACGGCGGCGACGGCGTTCACGTAATCGGGTTGGGGCCCCGCGCCGCCCACGGGCGCGGTCGCGAAGTTCGGCGACAGCGCCACGAGCCGGGTGCCGGGCAACCGCCGCAGCGCGCGCACCGCGCGCGCGAGCTGGCGACGCGGATGAGCCAGGTTGCTGCCCAGGCCCAGGTAGGCGAGCGTCGCGCCCAACGCCGGACGCGACGGGTCAGCCGGCCTCGGGCGCGTCGGCGCCCGGTCCGCCCGCGTCACCGCCGTCGGCACCGTCGCCTTCGCGGCGCTTGCGGCCGCGGCCCCGGGATCGACGACCCTTCTTCGGCGCCTCGTCCGGCCGCAGCATCGACTCGCGTTCGCCGTCGCCCGCATCCTGAAACCGCTTCCACCACAGGGCGAGTTCCGCATCGACCTCGCCCGACTGCGCGCGCAGGTCGAGGAAGTCGTACGCGGCGCGGAACCGCTCGTGCTCGAGCAGCCGGTACGGGCGCGATCCCGCACGCTGCTCGAAGCGCGGCTGCAGCGTCCAGATTTCCTTGATCGTCGCCTCCAGCCGGCGCGGAATCGACATGCGCTGCGCCTGGCTCGCGAGTACCCGGTCCATTGCGTCGAACAGCGCGGGGAGCGGCTTGTCGCCGCGCGACTTGGCGGCGTTCCACTGCTGCAGCACCTCGTGCCACAACAGCGTCGCGAACAGGAACGCGGGCGAAACGGACTTGCCGTCGCGGACGCGGGCGTCGGTGCCGGCCAGCGCGACCTCGATGAATTTCGTCCCCAGCGGCTGCTCCAGGATCATGTCGAGGAGCGGCAGCAGGCCGTGCGACAGCCCATGCGTGCGCAGGCTCGCGAGCGTCTCCACCGCGTGTCCGGAGAGCAGGAGCTTCTGCATCTCGTCGAACAGGCGCGCCGGCGGCACGTTCTGGATGAGGCTGGCCAGCTTCGGGATCGGTGCGGCGGTCTTCGGATGGATCGCGAGACCGCCCTTGGCGGCGAGGCGCACGGCGCGCAGCATCCGGACCGGATCCTCGCGAAACCGGGTCACCGGCGCGCCGATCAGCTTCAGGCGCCGCGACCGGATGTCGGTCACGCCGCCCACGTAGTCCCAGATCTCCTCGGACGACGGGTCGTAGTAGAGCGCGTTGATCGTGAAGTCGCGGCGCGCCGCGTCCTCGTGCTGGTTGCCGTACACGTTGTCCGACAGGAGGCGCCCGTGCTCGTCGGTCGACTCCTCGGCGGTCTGGGCCGCCCGGAACGTCGACACTTCCAGCACCTCGGCGCCGACGTGCACGTGCACGAGCCGGAAGCGGCGGCCGATGATGTAGGCACGGCGGAAGAGCGGCTTCACCTGTTCCGGCGTCGCGTCGGTCGCGATGTCGAAGTCCTTGGGCGTCATGCCCAGCAGCAGGTCGCGCACCGCGCCGCCGACGACGAAGGCCTTGAAGCCCGCCTCCTGCAGTTTCTCGGTCACCATCCGGGCGCCGCGGGGCACCTGGTCGCGACGGACGGGATGATCCTTCGGTCCGTACACGCGCGGAGCGCTGGACGGCCGGCCAGGGATCAGGCGGGCAAGCAGGCGACGGATCATCGAAGGTGGAAGGGGGCTCGCCGCCGGTCCAACGGGCCGGGGCCTGCGCGGTGCGGACGTTCGGGCGCGCTAGCGCCGTTCCGCTGCCCGCGGAGAGGGCGCGATCATAGCACGGCCGCCCACCGGGTTTCGCCCGGCGCGAGGCCTGCGAGTGCCCACGGGCCGACCGCGACGCGGATGAGGCGCAGCGTCGGCAGGCCCGCCGCCGCGGTCATCCGCCGGACCTGCCGGTTGCGTCCCTCGGCGATCACGATCTCGAGCCACGCGGTCGGGATCAGCCGTCGCACGCGGATCGGCGGATCGCGGTCCCAGACGTCGGGGGATGCGATCGCACGCACCTGCGCCGGACGCGTCGGTCCGTCGGCCAGCTCGACCCCTTTGGCGAGCGCCGCCAGCGCCGCATCCGTCGGCGCACCCTCGACCTGCGCCCAGTAGGTCTTCGGGAGCTTGTGCCGCGGATTCGCGATGCGCGCCTGCAGCGCGCCGTCCGCCGTCAGCACGACCAGGCCCTCGCTGTCGGCGTCCAGGCGTCCGGCCGGATACACGTCGGGCACCCGCACGAAGTCGGCCAGCGACCGCCGGCCTGCCTCGGGGGTGAACTGGCAGAGGACGCCGTAGGGCTTGTTGAGCAGGAGCACCTGCGCCGCGGCCTTGCCGGCGCTGCCCGCGTTTGCTGCCATGGCAGGAACCATCGAGTTCGCGGATAATTGAAAGTTGACCGAATAACCCTACCGACCTGCGGCCTAATGTCGGCCGCGGGCCTCCCCGGCATTCCCCATAGAGGAGCGTCCATGTCCAGCTACCAGCACGTCAAGGTGCCCGCCGACGGCGCCAGGATCACCGTCAACCCGGATTACAGCATCAATGTGCCGGACAACCCGATCATCCCGTACATCGAGGGCGACGGCACGGGTTTCGACATCACGCCGGTGATGATCAAGGTGGTCGACGCCGCGGTGGCCAAGGCGTACGGCGGCAAGCGGAAGATCCACTGGATGGAGATCTACGCCGGCGAGAAGTCGACCAAGATCTACGGCCCGGACGTCTGGCTGCCCGACGAGACGCTGACGATCCTCAAGGACTACGTCGTGTCGATCAAGGGCCCGCTGACCACGCCGGTCGGCGGCGGCATCCGCTCGCTCAACGTCGCGCTGCGCCAGCAGCTCGACCTCTACGTCTGCCTGCGCCCGGTCCGGTACTTCAAGGGCGTCCCGTCGCCGGTGAAGGAGCCCGAGAAGACCGACATGGTGATCTTCCGCGAGAACTCCGAGGACATCTACGCCGGCATCGAGTGGCAGGCGGAGACGCCCGAGGCGAAGAAGGTCATCGAGTTCCTGATCAAGGACATGGGCGTCAAGAAGATCCGCTTCCCGGCGACGTCGTCGATCGGCATCAAGCCCGTGTCGCGCGAAGGGACGGAGCGCCTCGTGCGCAAGGCGCTCCAGTACGCGATCGACAACGACCGCAAGTCGATGACGCTCGTGCACAAGGGCAACATCATGAAGTTCACCGAGGGCGGCTTCCGCGACTGGGGCTACGCGCTCGCCGAGAAGGAATTCGGCGCGAAGCTGGTCGACGGCGGGCCGTGGATGTCGTTCAAGAACCCGAAGACCGGGCGCGAGATCGTCGTCAAGGACGTGATCGCCGACGCCTTCCTGCAGCAGATCCTGCTGCGGCCGGCCGAGTACGACGTGATCGCCACGCTGAACCTCAACGGCGACTACATCTCCGACGCGCTGGCCGCGCAGGTCGGCGGCATCGGCATCGCGCCGGGCGCCAACCTGTCCGACTCGGTCGCGATGTTCGAGGCGACGCACGGCACGGCGCCGAAGTACGCGGGCAAGGACTACGTCAATCCCGGCTCGGAGATCCTGTCCGCGCGAGATGATGCTGGTCCACATGGGCTGGAAGGAAGCCGCCGCGATGATCGAGACCGGCCTCGAAAAGGCGATCCTCGACAAGGTCGTCACCTACGACTTCGCGCGCCTGATGACCGGCGCGACGCAGGTGTCCTGCTCGGGGTTCGGGCAGGCGATGATCGAGCGGATGTAACCGCGCGCTGCGACACGTTCAAGTCGGGAACTCCCGCCCGGCTCGCCGCCGGCCCGCCCGCGAGGCGGCGCCGGCGGGAAGCGCCGCCGCGACCATGACGCATGACGCGAGTGGGCGCGGGTCCGGGCCGGCCGTATCCCAATAAAAAGGCCCGCTCGTGAGCGGGCCTTGGCAATTTGCGAGGCGGCGAGACGCCGGCCGCCGGCAACGGGAGGGTGTCACGCCGCCTGAATATTGGACGCCTGCTTGCCCTTCGGACCTTGGGTCACTTCGAACGAGACCTTCTGGCCTTCCTTGAGGGACTTGAATCCTTGCATGTTGATCGCCGAGAAATGGGCGAACAGGTCTTCTCCACCGCCATCCGGCGTGATGAACCCGAAGCCCTTTGCATCGTTGAACCACTTGACGGTACCGGTTGCCATACTGCGTGTTCCTTTAGGTTTTTTGAACGGGGCGTCTGGCGGGCTCCCGTTGCGTTGCCGCCGTCCGTCCCGCGGGATGGACGCCGGCGGATACCCCATCCGGCCGGCGCCCCAGGAAGGCGCGGCCGAAAGTGCGCCAAACATGCGCTTTCTACGCTGCTTGCCGCAGGATCGTCAAGCGGTCCGGGCCTGCCTGTGCCTGTCCCCTTGATAAAACTGTTGCAATCATCAAACATTGACCCCAAGTTCATCCGGAGTATCGTGGCGGGACATGCGCAACCAGGAGCAGCACGGCAACGTACTCGAGGCCGAGAAGGCCAAGGTCAAGCCGCCGCCGCTGTACAAGGTCATGTTGCTGAACGACGACTACACCCCGATGGACTTCGTGGTCGTCGTCCTGCAAACTGTGTTCGCGATGAGGCGCGAAAAGGCGACCCAGGTGATGCTGCAGGTGCACCGCGAAGGCATGGGCGTCTGCGGCACCTACACGCGGGAGGTGGCCACCGCCAAGGTCGAACAGGTGCGGCGACATCGCGCGGAAGCACCAGCACCCGCTGCAGTGCACGATGGAGGAGACATAGGCGTTATAGTCGGCAATGTCGGGTATCTCCCCGGCGGCGCGAACCGGATGAAGGAAGGTCGATGATTGCGCAGGAACTTGAAGTCTCCCTCCACATGGCCTTTGTCGAGGCCAGGCAGAAGCAGCACGAGTTCATCACCGTCGAGCACCTGCTGCTCGCGATGCTCGACAATCCTTCGGCCGCCGAGGTCCTGAAGGCCTGCGGCGTCGACCTGGACGAGCTGCGCGGCGTCCTGTCCGACTTCATCCAGGAACACACGCCGCGTCTCGCGCCGCACTCGGACGCCGACACGCAGCCCACGCAGGGCTTCCAGCGCGTGATCCAGCGCGCGATCCTGCACGTCCAGTCGTCCGGCAAGAAGGAAGTCACCGGCGCCAACGTGCTCGTCGCCGATCTTCGGCGAGAAGGAATCGCACGCCGTCTACTTCCTGAACCAGCGCGGCGTGACCCGCCTCGATGTCGTCAACTACATCGCGCACGGCATCACCAAGACGCCGCAGCAGAAGCAGGACAAGCAGGAGCCCAAGGCGGACGACGAGAACGGCGGCGAGGCGCAGGGCGCGCTCGACGCCTACACGATGAACCTGAACGCGCTCGCCAAGGCCGGCAAGATCGATCCGCTGATCGGCCGCGAGCACGAGCTGGAGCGCGTGATCCAGGTGCTGTGCCGCCGGCGCAAGAACAATCCGCTGCTGGTCGGCGAGGCCGGCGTCGGCAAGACGGCCATCGCCGAAGGCCTCGCGCGGCGCATCAACGAAGGCGACGTGCCCGATCTCCTCAAGGAGTATCAGGTGTACTCGCTCGACATGGGCGCGCTGCTGGCCGGCACCAAGTATCGCGGCGATTTCGAGCAGCGCCTGAAGGCCGTGCTGAAGCAGCTGGCCGACAGCCCGAAGTCGATCCTCTTCATCGACGAGATCCACACGATCATCGGCGCCGGTGCGGCGTCGGGCGGCACGCTCGACGCATCCAACCTGCTGAAGCCCGCGCTGTCGACGGGCGCGCTGAAGTGCATCGGCGCCACGACGTACAACGAGTACCGGCAGATCTTCGAGAAGGATCACGCGCTGTCGCGGCGCTTCCAGAAGGTCGACGTGCCGGAGCCGTCGATCGCCGAGACCATCGAGATCCTGAAGGGCCTGAAGACGCGCTTCGAGCAGCACCACGGCGTCAAGTACGCGCCGGCCGCGCTGACCAGCGCCGCCGAGCTCGCCGCGCGCTTCATCAACGACCGGCACCTGCCCGACAAGGCGATCGACGTGATCGACGAGGCGGGCGCCGCGCAGAAGATCCTGCCCAAGTCGCGGCAGAAGAAGGTGATCGGCAAGACGGAGGTCGAGGAGATCGTCGCGAAGATCGCGCGCATCCCGGCGAAGAACGTCTCGTCCGACGACCGCAACGCGCTGAAGACGCTCGACCGCGACCTGAAGAACGTCGTGTTCGGCCAGAACAAGGCCATCGACGCGCTGGTCGGCGCCATCCGCATGGCGCGCTCGGGCCTGGGCAATCCGCGCAAGCCGATCGGCAACTTCCTGTTCAGCGGCCCGACGGGCGTGGGCAAGACGGAAGTCGCGCGGCAGCTCGCGTTCTGCCTGGGCGTCGAGCTGATCCGCTTCGACATGTCGGAGTACATGGAGCGGCACGCGGTGTCGCGCCTGATCGGCGCGCCGCCGGGCTACGTCGGCTTCGACCAGGGCGGCCAGCTGACGGAGGCGGTCACCAAGCATCCGTACAGCGTCGTGCTGCTCGACGAGATCGAGAAGGCGCACCCGGACATCTTCAACATCCTGCTGCAGGTGATGGACCACGGGACGCTGACCGACAACAACGGTCGCAAGGCCGACTTCCGCAACGTCATCATCATCATGACGACCAACGCGGGCGCCGGCGAGCTGGCCAAGACGTCGATGGGCTTCACGCAGACCAAGGCAGCCGGCGACGAGATGGGCGAGATCAAGCGGATGTTCACGCCGGAGTTCCGCAACCGTCTCGACGCGACGATTTCGTTCGCGCCGCTCGACCACGACGTGATCCTGCGCGTCGTCGACAAGTTCCTGCTCGAGCTCGAGGCCCAGCTGCACGAGAAGAAGGTCGACGCGACGTTCACGCCGGCGCTGAAGGAGTTCCTCGCGCAGAAGGGCTTCGACCCGCAGATGGGCGCGCGCCCGATGTCCCGCCTGATCCAGGACACGATCCGCAAGGCGCTCGCCGACGAGCTGCTGTTCGGCCACCTGACCAGCGGCGGCAAGGTGACGATCGACATGGGCCACGACGAGAAGGTCAAGCTCACGTTCGAGGAAACGCCGAAGGAGGCGGAGCCGGTGGCGTAGATTCGCGCGCTGACGCCTTGCTTCACGGTAATGCCAATGGAAACGGCGCCTTCGGGCGCCGTTTCCATTGGCATCGACCGAGCAAGGCGTCAGCGCGCGAATCTACGCCAAAGCAGTCAGCGAGAACGGCTTCGGGCGGCCGAGCGCCGTTCTCGCGGAAACGGCTCGAAGCGCGCCTTCATAGCGCGCTGCGCGCGCCGCTCGGAGCGCGCGCGTGCGCACTGACTGCCTGCGATGCGCATTCGCGTCATGCATGTATCGTGACCCGCAACTTGCGCAGTCGATCGAAGGGGCATTCAGCACGCATACGCGCGCTCCGAGCGGCGCGCGCAGCGCGCTATGAAGGCGCGCTTCGTGCACTTGCCGCACGAAAACCGCCCGGCCGCCCGAAGGGTTTCGTGCTGACTGCTTTCGGACGCCAATCGTGGAGCGCGCAAGCGCGGAACGATTCGCGTCCGCCGTCAAGTCAACATGTCGTTCCAGATGTTGCGCGCCCAGGCGAACGCGTACTCGCCCTCGAGCGCGTTCGGCGCCGGCGAGAGTCCGCCCGACCCGGGCACGGTCGCGAACGTCTTCTTCTCGCGGTCGTACTGGTGGACGGACGCGACGTGCACGACATCGCGGTCGGTGATGAAGCTGTAGCACGTGTTGTTGATGGCCGGCGTCGGGTTCGGCGCGCGGCCCGCGAACGCGTTGAGGATCGCGGCCGCGGCGACCTTGCCGTGCTGGTTCGCCATGTGCCCGGACTTGGGCATCAGCGGCGCGATCTGGATCGCGTCGCCCAGTACGTGGACCTTCGGGACCTTGATCGACTCGAACGTCAGGAAGTCGACCTCGCACCACTTGTTGTTGGCGGTGATCACGCCGGCCTGCGCGGCGATCGCGCCGGCCCGCTGCGGCGGAATCACGTTGAGCACGGCGGCCTTCACGTCGTCGGCGGTCTCGAACTTCGCGGTCAGCGTCGCGACGTCGACGCCGGTCAGCACGTGATTGGGGCGGTACTCGACGATGCCCTTGTAGTCCTCGTTCCAGGCCTTCATGAAGAGGCCCTTCTTCGAGACGACGTCCTCGTTGCCGTCGAGGATCAGCACCTTGCTGCGCGGCTTCGCGCGCTTGAAATACCACGCGACCTGGCACGCGCGCTCGTAGGGTCCGGGCGGGCAGCGGTAGGGCGCGCGCGGAATCGAGATCGCGAACACGCCGCCGTCGGGCATCGCCTCGAGCTGGCGGCGCAGCGCGACGGTCTGCGGCCCGGCCTTCCACGCGTGCAGCACCTTCTCCTGCGCGGCCGCGTTGCCCAGGCCCTGCACCTCTCCGTACAGCAGGTCGATCCCGGGCGAGAGCACCAAGCGGTCGAAGGGCAGGTCCTGCTGGTTCGAGATGCGCACGGTGCCGCGGACGACGTCCACGCCCTGCGCCGTGTCGAACAGCACGCGAACCCCGCGCTTCCGCAGGCCGTCGTAGGTCATCGTCAGATCGGCCAGTTGCTTGCTGCCACCCAGCACGAGGTTCGACAGCGGGCACGAGACGAAGGCGGGGTTCGACTCGATGAGCGTGATGTCGACCGTGCCGTTGCTCCACAGGTCGAGGTACTTGGCGACGGTGGCGCCGCCGTAACCGCCTCCGACGACGACGACCTTGGGACCGCTGCGGGACGGCGATACCGCGCACGCGGACAGCGCGGCGGCGGAGACGCCCGCGCCCAGGGCTTTCAGGAATTCGCGACGTTCGATGGGCATGGCGATGCTCCTAGTTCTTCTGAGCCGCGAACCAGCCGGCCACGAGGTCGATCTGTTCGTCCGTGTAACCCTTGGCGAGCTGCGGCATGATCGTCGCGGGCACCTTGCCGGTCTTGTAGTCCTGCATCTTGCGGACGAGATCGGCCTTGGACTGCCCGGCCAGCGACGCGATCCCGCCGGCGCTGACGCCGTTCGTGCCGTGACAGTTCGCGCAACCGGCGGCGAGGTTGCGGGCGAGATTGGGGTCCGCGGACTGCGCGTCCGCGGTTCCCGCAGCGGACGCCGCAAGCGCGGCCAAGGCAACGAAGAGTGTGCGCACGATGGTCTCCAGTGGTCGGGGGGCGAGGCGAATCGGGCGGAACGCGCGTGTGTCCGCGCTCATGGGAATGTTAGCCGCATCGCAGGCGCCGCGATATCCCGCATCGCAGGCGCCGCGATATCCCGTGTCGCGCTATCGATGCGCCGGCAAGCGCGGGTTGCCCCGCGGAGCCCCGCGGGCGCCGGGAACGGTATCGCGTTGCGGCGATGGGTGATTTCCAAAACGGAATCGCAATCCAGTCCATGGAATCGAACCAGACGCAACGCCGGCGGTGGGCCGGACTTGCACGTTTGTTGTAAATCAAAGGGTTGTAGCGACGAACTCGACTCTTTGGTTATTTATCTTATATAAGATACACATGCATAGCAGCATTCTTTTGGGGCAAATGAGCACTTCTGTTTCCGTCTGATGGAAATGCATTTTAACACAATGATTTATCAGGAAAAATTTCTTATTGCGGCGCGCCATTTCGACTTGCAAGCCGCGTCGGCAGTTGCTAATGTGACATCAACACGAGCCGCCATCCGCAGCATCACGCGGGCGGCGGCGAGAAGGGCACTGGAGCCGCATCCCATTCCTCTTGCCCGCCCGACCGGTCGAGCGATCCTCGCCGGTCCGTGCCCGCGGCGCGCCGGCGATCTCGCTGTCGCGCCGCACGCGGCGGAGTCGCGCGCCTGCAACGGCGCGTGCCCGCCGCCGACCCGACGTGCAGGCGCTATGGCGCCGGCATGAGGCCACCACCTGATGGGAGTACGGCAATGAACTACGACCTCGAAGCTGCACGGATCAAGAAGGAATGGGCGGAGAACCCCCGCTGGAAGGGAATCAAGCGCGGCTACTCGGCCGAGGACGTCGTCCGCCTGCGCGGTTCCGTGCACATTGAACACACGCTCGCGCGCCGCGGCGCCGAGAAGCTCTGGAAGCTCATCAACGAGGAGCCGTTCGTCAATTCGCTGGGCGCGATGACGGGCAACCAGGCGATGCAGCAGGTCAAGGCGGGCCTGAAGGCGATCTACCTGTCGGGCTGGCAGGTCGCCGCCGACGCGAACATCGCGGGCGAGATGTATCCGGACCAGTCGCTGTACCCGGTCAACTCCGTTCCGAACGTCGTCAAGCGCATCAACAACACGTTCACGCGGGCCGACCAGATCCAGCACATGGAAGGCAGCGACGCGATCGACTTCTTTGCGCCGATCGTCGCGGATGCCGAGGCGGGATTCGGCGGCGTGCTGAACGCGTTCGAGCTCATGAAGGCGATGATCGAGGCCGGCGCCGCGGGCGTCCACTTCGAGGACCAGCTGGCGTCGGTCAAGAAGTGCGGCCACATGGGCGGCAAGGTGCTGGTGCCGACGCGCGAAGCGGTCGACAAGCTGGTCGCGGCGCGGCTCGCCGCCGACAGCATGGGCGTGCCGACGATCATCCTCGCGCGGACCGACGCCGAAGCGGCGGACCTCGTGACGTCGGATATCGACGAGAACGACCGCCCGTTCCTGACCGGCGAGCGCACGATCGAAGGCTTCTACAAGACGCGCAACGGCCTCGACCAGTCGGTATCGCGCGGCCTGGCCTATGCGCCGTACGCGGACCTCATCTGGTGCGAAACCGGCAAGCCGGACCTCGCGTTCGCGAAGGCGTTCGCCGACGCGATCCACGCGAAGTTCCCGGGCAAGATGCTCGCGTACAACTGCTCGCCGTCGTTCAACTGGAAGAAGAACCTCGACGACGCGACGGTCGCCAAGTTCCAGCGCGAACTGGGCGCGATGGGCTACAAGTTCCAGTTCATCACGCTGGCGGGTTTCCACAGCCTCAACTACTCGATGTTCAACCTCGCGCACGGCTATGCGCACGAGCACATGACGGCATTCGTCGAGCTGCAGGAGGCGGAGTTCGCCGCGATGAGCAAGGGCTTCACCGCGATCAAGCACCAGCGCGAGGTGGGCACGAGCTACTTCGACGCGATCACGACGACGATCCAGGGCAGCCAGGCGTCGACGACCGCGCTCAAGAACTCGACCGAGGACGAGCAGTTCTTCGAGAAGCCGAAGTCCGAACTGTCGGTTGCCAACGGCTGACCGGTTTCGTCCGGGTTGCACGGGCTGTACAACGCCGCGCGGTGATGCACCGCGCGGCGTTGTCGCTTTCGTGGTTGCCGTGCGCCCGGGACTTTCCGCGGATGACGCCGAACCAGTGGGCGCCGCTGCGGTCCGATACGGATGGACGAATTCCGTACGGCTGGCGGCGACACCGGCAACGCGCATACCCCTGCGGACGTGCGGGCTTTCTTCGCGCTGGTGCCCGACGAATCGGTGCGCGCCCGGTTCGCCGCCCTGGCGCGCGACGTCGGGCGGCGCTCGCGCGGCCGCGCCGTGTCCGGCGAACACGTCCACCTGACGCTCGCGTTCATCGGCGATGTGAAGGAGGCGGCCATTCCCGGCGCTCGTGTCCATCGGCGACGCGATGCCGCGCACGGGCGCCATGCTGCAGTTCGACACGCTCGGCGCGTGGCGGGCGTCGGGCGTGGCGTGGATCGCACCGGCAGTGGTGCCGGCGCCGCTCGCAATGCTGCAGGTCGCGTTGCGCGAAGCGCTGGTCGCAGCGTGCTTCCCCGTCGACGTGCGGCCGTTCCGGCCGCACGTGACGCTCGCGCGCCGCTGCGTGCAGCCGCAACCGCGCGCGGCGAGCGCGCCGGTGCGGTGGCCCGTCGACCGGCTGTGCCTCATCGGCTCGGAATTGCGACCGGAAGGGCCCGTCTACCGGGAACTCGCGTCGTGGCCGCTCGCGATCCCGGACACCTGAACCGCGGCCGTTCGGCCGCGCCGTGCGTGGGTCAGGGACCGACGGCGACCGGCCGCTCGGGATCGGCACACCACTCGCTCCACGAGCCCGGATAGAGACGGGTACCGGAGAAGCCCGCGACTTCCATTGCCAACAGGTTGTGGCACGCGGTGACACCCGAGCCGCATTGGTGGACGACGAGGTCGTGCGCGTCGCCGTCGAGCAGCGCCTCGAATTCCGCGCGCAGGAACGCCGGGTGCTTGAACGTTCCCTGCGCGTCGAGGTTCAGCGTGAACGGACGACTGCGCGCGCCCGGTATGTGACCCGCGACGGGGTCGAGCGGCTCCGTCTCGCCGCGGAAGCGTTCGGGCGCGCGCGCGTCGACGAGCACGAGCGTCCGCCGGGGCAGGCTCGCGAGGACGCCGGTGGCATTGACCGTCGGCGTCACGCGGCGGATCGCGAACGCGGCCGGCTGCGGCTTCGTCTCGTCGGTGGCGACCGGCCGGCGCTCCGCGGTCCACTTGGCGAAGCCGCCATCGAGCACGGCCACGTTCTCGTGGCCGAGCCAGCGCAGCATCCACCACAGACGCGCTGCATACATGCCGGGGCCCTGGTCGTACGCGACGACCTGCTTGTCCGGCGCGATCCCCAGGCGTCCGAACATCGCCGCCGCGCGTTCCGGCGTGGGCAGCGGATGCCGTCCATTGGTGCCGCTCTGCGGACCCGACAGGTCGCGGTCCACGTGAACGAAGACGGCGCCCGGCACGTGGCCGGCGCGGTACGCGCCTTCGCCCCACGCGTCCGGCCGCGCGAGGTCGTGCCGTACATCGCAGACGACGAGATCGGGCGAGCCGATGCGCTTCGCAAGTTCCTCGGTGCCGATGATCGTATTGAACATGCCTTGCCTGGTTGAACGTGGAGGGATGTCGCTGTTCGCGTGCAGTCGGGATTGGCCAGGTCCGCCCGCAACCCGCCGCTCGCGCAACGACACCGCAAGAATGCCCCTGTCGCGACGCCGAGTCCAGCATTGCTCGCGCGACCGCGCGACCGGCAGACCGCGCAGACCGCACGCTCCGACACATCGCGCAACGCGCGTCGGTGCGTTGTCGCACGCAGCGAGCGGCGCGCGAACTGCCGCGCGTGCATCGACGCATCGCGCTGTCGCAGCGGCTTCGTCACCAGCGCGACGCGTGCACGATGAAGCGATCGCAATAGTGGATCGGCTGCCTCCGAAATTGCGATCGGTTGCGTGCCGCGAATTCGCCGCCGCGGTTGATGATTGTCAATCGGGCTGCGCGTGTTGCGCGCAAGATCGAATCGGATGGCAAGCACGCCACGAGGTGTCTGGATGTCACTGCGGCACCTCGAATTCTCCGTACACGCAGTGACGTCCACGGCCACAGCACGCTCGCAGCGCCACCTGCGTACCCGTCCGCACCGGACTTCGCGCCGGATCCACCGTGCGGGAACGAAAGTCGCGCCGGCGAAACTCGACGCTTGTCGTGCGACCACCAGAGTCAACCAAGGGACTAATGCAATGACGAACAACGACGATCCCAGGACCCGTCCTGCCGAAGGCAGCATCACGCGCCGCAATCTCCTGAAAGGCGCGGTCACCGCGGCCATCGCCGGCGTGGGCATGACGGCAATGAACCTGAGCGCAGCGGTCACGGCCCCCGGCAAGGCGTCCGCGACGAAGAAGGTGCTCCCCACGAAGTGGGACGAAACCTACGATGTCGTGATCATCGGATCGGGGTTCGCGGGCCTCGCCGCGGCCGCCGAAGCGGCCGGGCTGGGTGCGAAGACGATCGTGCTCGAGAAGATGCCGACGTACGGCGGCAACTCGATCATCAACGGCGGCGAGTACAACGCGTGGGACAGCGAGCTGCACCTGCGGCAGAAGCTCAATCTGGGTGAGGACAGCATCGCGCAGCATACCGAGGACTCGCTGCGCGGAGGCGACCGGTTCGGCTTCCCCGAACTCGTCGGCGTGATGACCAAGGGGGCCGAGCCCAGCCTCAACTGGATGATCGACGAGGGCGGACTCAAGCTGCGCCCGATCCTGAATCGCACCGGGGGCCACACCGCCTATCGCACGCATACGTGCGTCGAGGGCGTGGGCCGCGGCTACACCGATGCGCTGCGCAAGATCGCCGAGAAGCGCGGCGCGAAGATCGTTCTCAATTCGCCGATCTCGTGGATCTGGCGAAAGGACGCCGAGAGCGACGTGCTGGGCGTCGAGGTGGACCGCAAGGGCCGCAAGGTCAACATCCGCGCGCTCAAGGCCGTCGTGCTCGCATCGGGCGGATTCTCCTCCGACGTGAAGATGCGCGCTGCCTACAATCCGCGCATCACCGCCGACTACAACTGCACGAACCACAAGGGCGCGACGGGCGAGACGATGAAGTTCGCGCAGGCGATCGGCGCGGATGCGCTCCAGCTGGCCTTCATCCAGCTGTATCCGTACGCGGAACCCGAGACCGGGATCCTCGACGCACCGGCCGTCTATCCGTTCCGCGGGCCGGGGTACGGCATCGTCTATGTCGACAAGAAGGGCAAGCGCTTCGTCAACGAGATGGAACGCCGCGACGTCGTGTCGGCCGCCGAAATCGCGACGGGCATGAAGCCGACGTTCACGATCTTCAACGAAGCGATGGTGCCGAAGATGGGGACCAAGGAAGAGGTCGAAGTCGGCATGGCCAAGGGCCGGTTCGTCCGCGGCAATACGCTTGCCGAACTCGCCGGCAAGATCGGGGTCGACCCGGCCACGCTCGAGGAGACCATCGGCAAGCACAACAAGTACATGGCCGAGGGCAAGGACCCCGACTTCGGGCGCACGTACACGAAGGCGATGCTGCCGATGTCCGAGGGCCCGTATTACGCGATCGCGCAATGGCCGGCCGTGCATCACACGATGGGCGGCCTGCGCATCAACACGAAGGCCCAGGTGATCGACCTCTGGGGCAACGTGATTCCCGGCTTCTATGCGGCAGGTGAAATCACGGGAGGCGTGCACGGTGCGAACCGGCTCGGTGGCAACGCCACGCCGGATGCGATCGCGTTCGGGCGCGTGGCCGGCACGAATGCGGCCAAGGAAGAGCTCGGCTGACCGGAGCGCGGGACCGGGTCGCGGCTTGCCGCGGCCTGGTCCCGCCCGTCGATGATGAACGCCAAACGTTGGACGCCGGTCCTGGTGACCGCGGTATTCGCAGTGCTGATGTCGCTGACGCTGGGCGCCTCGGCCAGCATTCGCAGCGGCGAAAGCCGCGGGAACGTGCGTGTCCTGTCACGCCGATTTCAAGTCCGTGCTGCCGGCTTCGCATCCGGCCGTGCCGGGCAAGACGCTTGGTGCATGCCTTGCGTGCCACAAGCCGGTGCAGGGCGACAAGGCGGAGCCCAACCGGTTCGCCGCGGCGCTCCATCGCGCGCATGCCGACGGCGACTGCCTCGCGTGCCACAGCGTCCGCGGCAAGGGCGCAATCGCCGTCGTGGCGGGCAAGGTGGCGCTGCCGGTGACGGCGGCGGGCCTCGACGCGCTGAAGCCCGTCGTGGTCTCGTGGGCGACGTCGCAATTCCTCGACGCGACGCATGCCAAGGCCGGCGTGGACTGTGCCGGGTGCCATGGCGCGGGGGTTCCTGCGTTGGGCGCGGAAATCGCCAACGAGCGGTGCCTCGCGTGTCACGGACCGCTCGACGCACTCGTGGAGAAGACCAAGCCGGCGCAGTTCTCCGATCGTAATCCGCACAAGTCCCATCTGGGCGAGATCGCGTGCACGGTGTGCCACAAGGGGCACGAGGCGTCGGTCGTCTATTGCCTCGACTGCCACCGCAAGTTCGAGATCAGATTCAAGGCGACGTCCGCAAAAGGCGTCCGTTAAGCACGTGGATGAAGTGGGGTCGGCGTTGCGCCTTTTGCGGCCGGAACTTCAACTGCGAAGTCAGGTGGCCGCCTTGGGAGCGGCCCGGCGGCGGCCACCAACAAAGGCGTCGAAGAAACGAGCGTCGTGCGGCGGGCTGCGCGAGTCGTCCGAACGCGGAGCGCATACACCCGTCGCGCGCGCGACGGGGTTGGCATTTCACAAACCGACGAGTTGCCCTTCCATCTGCTGCCGATAGAACTCGTGGAAGTGCTGCATGCCATCCTCCATCGGCGACTGGTACGGCCCGACCTCGTTGCGGCCGGCGAGCCACAACGCCCGGCGCCCGGCGTCCATGCGCTCGGCGATCTCGTCGTCCTCGCGCGCCGTCTCCATGTACGCCGCCTGCTCGGCCTCGACGAACTCGCGCTCGAACAGCGCGATCTCCTCGGGATAGTAGAACTCGACCACGTTCAGCGTGCGGTCGGGCGCTTCCGGGTAGAGCGTGCTCACGACGAGGACGTGCGGATACCACTCGAGCATGATGTTCGGGTAGTACGTGAGCCACACCGCGCCCTTGCGCGGCATCTCGCCGCGATAGAAGTCGAGCACCGCCTTGTGCCAGCGCTCGTAGGTGCGGCTGCCGGCCTTGGCGAGCCCGTTGTTGAGGCCGACCGTCTGCACCGAGTACCAGTCGCCGAATTCCCACGCCAGGTCCTCGCACGTGACGAACTGGCCGAGGCCCGGATGGAAGGGGCCGACGTGGTAGTCCTCGAGGTAGACCTCGATGAACGTCTTCCAGTTGTAGTTGACGCGGTGGAGCTCGACGCGGTCGAGCATGTAGCCGGAGAAGTCGAAGTCGCGCACGCCGAGCGCCGCCAGGTCGCGGGCGACGTCGCGCTTGCCGTCGAACAGCAGGCCGTTCCAGTTCTGCATCGGCGTGCGGCCGAGGTTGAGGCAGGGCTTGTCCGCGAAATGCGGCGCGCCGAGCAGCTTGCCCTTCAGGTCGTACGTCCACCGGTGGATCGGGCACACGATGTTCGACGCGGTGCCGCGCCCGTTGAACATGAGCGCCTGGCGGTGCCGGCAGATGTTCGACAGGAGTTCGACGCCCTGCGCGTTGCGCACGAGCATCTGCGCGTCGCCCCGGCGCGGACAGCACCTGGAAGTCGCCCGCGTTGGGCACCATCAGCTCGTGGCCCACGTAGCCGGGCGCCTCCGCGAGCAGGTGCCGCCGCTCGGCTTCGAGGACCCGGGGATCGCTGTACCAGGAGACTGGAAATTGCGTCGTCGAATGACGCAGACGACCTGCCGTGGCGAGGTCAGACATCGGCCTACCCTTTCGTCGCTTTTCGGTTGCTAGCAACCAACCCAACCCAACAACCCGGGACGCTTACGGCTTCACGATAAAGCCGCCCCGGACCGCTTTGCTAAGTCGGCCGCACGAAAAGGATCGCTGCAGGCCGCGTCGTCAAAAGATGCTATCATACTCAGCTTTCCGCCATCAGGTCAAGACCTTAGCGCATATAGCGCACTCGCGGCAGCCGGCCCCTGCGCGGCGCTGCCGGCGGGTCCGGCGCCGCGGAACCCCGTTCACGCAACCGACCGATTCCATCCGCTGCCATGGCCCCGCCCACCGAAGCTCCGAGCAATTTCGAAACGGCCCTGGCCGAGCTCGAGGCCATCGTCGCGTCCATGGAAAGCGGCCAGTTGCCGCTCCAGGCGTCCCTGGCCGCCTACAAGCGCGGCGCCGAACTGATCGCGTACTGCCAGTCCGCGCTGAAGGATGCGCAGGGCGAGATCGAGATCCTCGAAAAGGGTGTCCTGAAGCCGTTCGCGGCCGATGGCGGCGAAGATGCATCCTGACCTCGCGTTCGAGGTGTGGTCCGGCGAACGCCAGCGGCGCGTCGAGGACGTGCTCGCGCGCGCGCTCGCCGACGACGGCGCTCCCGCCGCACTCGGCGACGCGATGCGCTACGCGGTGCTGGGCGGCGGCAAGCGGATTCGTCCGTTGCTCGCCTACGCTGCGGGCGAACTTGCGGACGCCGAGGTGCGCCGCGGTGGACGCCGCCGCGGCTTCGGTCGAGCTCATTCACGCGTATTCGCTCGTCCACGACGACTTGCCGTGCATGGACGACGACGTGCTCCGCCGCGGCAAGCCGACGTGCCACGTGGCGTTCGGCGAGGCCACCGCGCTGCTCGCGGGCGACGCGCTGCAGGCGCGGGCGTTCGCCGTGCTCGCCGCGGGAGAGTTGCGCGATGGCGCGCGCGCCTGCGCGCTGCTCGCGCATGCCGCCGGCGCGCCGGGGATGGCGGGCGGCCAGGCGATCGACCTCGCGCACGTCGGCGTCGCGATGACGCTGCCGGCGCTCGAAGGCATGCATCGGATGAAGACGGGCGCGCTGATCCGCGCGGCCGTGCGCCTGGGCGCCTGGTGCGGCCGGCCGCTCGCCACGGTCGAGACCGCCGCGCTCGACGCGTACGCGGACGCCGCGGGCCTCGCGTTCCAGGTCGTCGACGACGTGCTCGACGTCGAGGGCTCGGCCGCGTCGCTCGGCAAGACCGCCGGCAAGGACGCCGCGAACGCCAAGCCGACGTACGTCGCGCTGCTCGGCCTGGCGGAAGCCAGGCGGCGCGCCGACACGCTGCGCGACGAGGCCCATGCGGCGCTCGCGCCCTTCGGGCCACGGGCACGCCGGCTGCACGAGATCGCCGACTGGATCACCCGCCGCACGCACTGACAGCCGCCATGAACCCGTATCCGCTGCTCGAAACCGTCAACAGCCCGGCCGACCTGCGCCTGCTCGATCGCGCGCAGCTGCGCGAGCTGGCGCGCGAACTGCGCGCGTTCCTGCTGGGCAGCGTCGCCCGGACCGGCGGCCATCTGTCGTCGAACCTGGGCACGGTCGAGCTGACGGTTGCGCTGCACTACGTGTTCGACACGCCCGAGGACCGGATCGTCTGGGACGTCGGCCACCAGACCTATGCGCACAAGGTGCTGACCGGCCGGCGCGAGGCGATGGCGAAGCTCCGGCAATGGGAGGGCCCGTCGGGGTTTCCGCGGCGCGTCGGAGTCGGAATACGACACGTTCGGCACCGCGCATTCGTCCACGTCGATCTCCGCGGCGCTCGGCATGGCGACCGCCGCGAAGCTGAAGGGCGAGTCGCGGCACGTCGTCGCGGTGATCGGCGACGGCGCGATGAGCGCCGGCATGGCGTTCGAGGCGCTCAACAACGCGCAGGGCGCCAACCTGCTCGTGATCCTCAACGACAACGAGATGTCGATCTCGGAGCCGGTGGGCGCGCTCAACAACTACCTGGCGAAGATCCTCTCCGGCCGCCTGTACAACACGGTGCGCCGCGGCGGCAAGGAAGTGCTCGCGAAGTTGCCGCCGCCGGTGCACGACCTCGCGAAGCGCTGGGAAGAGCACATGAAGGGCATGCTGCTGCCCGGCACGCTGTTCGAGGAATTCGGCTTCAACTACATCGGCCCGATCAACGGGCACGACCTCGAGATGCTCGTGCGCACGCTTGCGAACGTCCGCGACCTGGCCGGTCCGCAGCTGCTGCACGTGATCACCCGCAAGGGCTACGGATATCCGAAGGCCGAGGAGGATCCGATCCTCTACCACGGGGTCACGAAATTCGATCCCGCGGTCGGCATCGTGCCCAAGGCCGCGACGAAGCCCGCGTACACGCAGATCTTCGGCGACTGGCTGTGCGACATGGCGAAGCGCGACGAGCGGGTGGTCGCGATCACGCCCGCGATGCGCGAGGGCTCGGGCCTCGTCCGGTATTCGCAGGAGTACCCGGAGCGGTATTTCGACGTCGGCATCGCCGAGCAGCACGCGGTCACGTTCGCGGCCGGACTCGCCGCCGAAGGCATGCGGCCGGTCGTCGCGATCTACTCGACGTTCCTGCAGCGCGCGTACGACCAGCTGATCCACGACGTCGTGCTGCAGAACCTGCCGGTGATGTTCGCGATCGACCGCGCCGGTGTCGTCGGTGCCGACGGCGCGACGCATATCGGTGCGTTCGACCTTTCGTACCTGCGGTGCCTGCCCAACACGACGGTGATGACGCCGTCGGACGAGAACGAGTGCCGGCAGATGCTCTACACGGCGAGCACGCTGGGATCGCCGGCGGCCGTCCGCTATCCGCGCGGCACCGGACCGGGCGTCCCGCTCAACCCCGAGATGCACGCGCTGCCGATCGGCCGTGGCGAGGTCCGGCGCACCTCGTCGCGCAAGACGCACCGGATCGCGCTGCTGGCGTTCGGGTCGATGGTGCAGCCGGCGCTTGCCGCGGCCGAGACCCTCGACGCGACGGTGGCCAACATGCGCTTCGTGAAGCCGCTCGACGTGGAGCTGATCGCGCGCCTCGCGCGCGAGCACGAAGCGCTGGTGACGATCGAGGAGAACGTCATCGCGGGCGGCGCCGGCAGCGGCGTGGCCGAGGCGCTGGCCGCCGCCGGTATCACGGTCCCCATCCTGCACCTGGGATTGCCCGACCATTTCGTCGACCACGGCGACCCGGCTTTCCTGCTGTCCCACGTGGGGCTCGATGCCGCGGGCATCGCGGCTTCCGTCAACGCCCGCTTCGGCGCACGCGCCGCCGTGCCGTTCGCCAAACCCGCCGCCTGATTCCCGACCCTGGTCAGCGCCGCGATCCCGACCGAGGGCGTTACAATCCGCCGCACGACGCCATGAACCGACCCGAGCAACCGCAGGACCTGATGCCGATCCCCGACGTGCAGTCCGGGCCCGACGCGCGCCGGCTCGCCATCGACCAGGTCGGCATCCGCGGGCTCAGGTATCCGATCGCGTTCGTCGACCACGACGGCGTCGCGCAGGGAACGATCGCGCTCGCCAACGTCTACGTCGCGCTGCCGGAGGACCGGAAGGGCACGCACATGTCGCGGCTCGTGATGCTGCTCGAGGAATATTCGGCGCCGGGCGCTGCGCCGCTGTCGGTGGCGTCGCTGCGTACGTTGCTGGACGACCTCGTGGTCCGGCTCGACGCGCCCGGCGGACGCATCGAGCTTGCGTTCCCGTTCTTCGTGCGCAAGACGGCGCCGGTGTCCGGCGTCGCGAGCATGCTCGACTACGAGGTCCGCCTGTCCGCCGAACTCGCGGACGGCCGGTACCGGCAGACCGTCGCCGTCGCGGTGCCGGTCACGTCGCTGTGCCCGTGCTCGAAGGAAATCTCCGACTACGGCGCGCACAACCAGCGTTCGCAGGTGACGATCACCGTACGCGGCAGCGAGGCCGTATTCGTGCACGAGCTCCTGCGGATCGCCGAGGAGGAGGCGTCCTCGGAACTCTACGGCGTCCTGAAGCGCGCCGACGAGAAGTACGTGACCGAGCGCGCCTACGACAATCCGCGCTTCGTCGAGGACCTCGTGCGCGCCGTCGCGCAGCGGCTCGCCGCGGACACCCGGTTCGACGGATACTCGGTCGAGGCCGAGAACTTCGAGTCGATCCACAACCACTCGGCCTACGCGCGGATCGCGCGGGGCTTGTAGGGAACGTCCGCAAAAGGCGTCCGTCGAGCCTGTGGATGACGTGAATCCGGCGTCGCGCCTTTTGCGGCCGGAACTTCGACTGCGAAGTCAGGCGGCCGCCTTGGGGGCGGCCCGGCGGCGGCCACCGGAAAATGCTACGCAAAGACGAGCGTCGTGCGGCTGGCTGCCTCCGAGTCGTTGCTGGCGAGACTTTCGCTGAGGTTCCCAAGCGCGGCCGCCGGCGGCTGCTGTCGGTCGTCCGCCGTCGTCGCCTGTCGCTCGCCCGCCGCGGTTCGTCGCGACCGGGCGGCGCGGGCACCGGCGCCGCGTCTAGAATCGGTCTTGCCATGATCGCCGCCTTCCGGTCCCGCTACGACGCGTTCGCGCAGCGCGTGCTCGCATCGCTGTCCGAGCTCGAGCGACGCGACGTCCGCGCGTTCGACCGCTGGTTCTATGCGAGCGGCGGCTGGCGGTGGCTGGTCGGCATCGTCGCGGTGACCACGCTCGTCGCGTGGCTCGCCTCCGGCCTGCCGTGGAACATGACGTTCGCGGAAGCGGCGATCCTGTTCAACCTCGTCGTGCTGACGCTCCTGTGGTCCGGACTGTCGGCGTGGTTCGGCTACCGCAAGTTCCAGGGTCGCATCTTCCGGTACATCGTCGCGGCGCCGCTGCTGGCGCTGGCCGGCGCGCTGGTGGGGGCGAGCATCGCGGGGCTGGTCAAGGGCGTCGACCCGTTCATCTTCTTCCAGGACAGCGCGAAGCTCCGCCACGTCGTCACCGCGGGCCTGGTGTTCGGGTTCCTGTTCGCGCTGGTCACGGCGCTGATCGCGCACCTGCGCAACCGCGAGTACCGCGCGCTGACCGCGCACCTGGAGGCGGAGGCGCGGCAGAGCGAGACGTCGCGCCAGCTCGCGGAGTCGAAGCTGAAGCTCCTGCAGCTGCAGATCGAGCCGCATTTCCTGTTCAACACGCTGGGCAGCGCGCAGCAGCTGGCCGAGAAGGGCGCGCCCGACGCGGCGCGCCTCATCAGCGACCTCATCCGGTTCCTGCGCGCCGCCACACCCGCGCTGCGCGACGAGGTCACGACGGTGCGGCAGGAGGCGGACATGATCCGCGCGTACCTCGGCATCATGCAGACGCGGTTCCCGAAGCGGCTCGCGTGGTCGCTCGATGTGCCGCCGGAACTCGAGACGGCGCCGATTCCGCCGGGGATGTTCATCACGCTGACCGAGAACGCGATCAAGCACGGCATCGAGCCGTCGCCGCGGGGCGGGCGCATCGACGTGACCGTTTCGCGCGAGGACGATTCGCTCGCGCTGTGCGTGGCCGATACCGGGCGCAGGCATCGGCGCGACGAGCGGCACCGGCGGCATCGGCCTCGCGAACATCCGCGAGCGGCTGTCGCTGCTCTACGGCGAGCGCGCCGCGCTCGAACTCGAGGAGAACGAGCCGCGCGGATTCCGTGCGCGCATCCTGCTGCCGCTGGCGCTGCCCGCGCCGCCGGCTTCCTCCCGATCCTTCCACGAGGTCCCCGCACCATGACGCAGCCGACGGCCATGATCGCCGAAGACGAACCGCTGATGCGCGAACGGCTGAAGGAGAAGCTGGCCGAAGCGTGGCCGGAACTCCGCATCGTCGCCGAGGCCGAGGACGGCGACCAGGCGATCGCGCTGTTCGACGAGCACCGGCCGCAGCTCGCGTTCCTCGACATCAGGATGCCGGGTGCATCGGGTCTCGACGTCGCGGCCGCGATCGGCGGCGACTGCCATGTCGTGTTCATCACCGCGTACGACCAGTACGCGCTGAAGGCGTTCGAGGCGGGCGCGGTCGACTACCTGTTGAAGCCCGTCGAGTCGGCGCGGCTGCAGGCGATGGTCGAGCGGGTTCGCCGCAAGCTCGGCAGCCCGCCCATCGATCTTTCGGCGCTGGTCGCGCAACTGCGCGGCGTCGCGAAGGGCGAACCGGCGCACCTGCGCTGGATTCGCGCGGCGGTGGGCAAGCAGGTGAAGCTCATTCCGGTCGGCGACGTCGTCTATTTCCAGTCGGACACCAAGTACACGCGCGTCGTGCTCGCCAGCGGGGAGGCGCTGATCCGCACGCCGTTGAAGGAATTGCTGGCCGAGCTCGATCCGCAGAAGTTCTGCCAGGTGCACCGCGGCACCATCGTCAACCTCGACGCGGTCTCGGGCGTGCTGCGCGAGGATGCCGAGCGCCAGTTCGTGCTGCTCAAGACGCGCCAGGAACGCCTGCCCATCTCGCGGCAGTTCACGCACCTGTTCAAGCAGATGTAGGGGCGGCGCATCGCGATGCGGCCGGTGCGTCGCGCGCGCGCGGCGACCGGCCCGACGCCCAAGGGCGGCCGGAGGGGCCGACTGCTAGAATCGGACCGTGAGCGGCGCCTTCCGCGTCGCACCGGATCCGCCCCGCCATGCGCCCCGTCGCCATCTTCCGCTTTTCCCGTACCGAGACGCCGGGGCGCTTCGGCGAATGGCTCACCGCGCAGGCGATCGACTGGACGCTGATTCCGCTCGACGAGGGCGTGGCCGTCCCGGCCGATCCGGCGCAATTCGCGGGCATCGGCATGATGGGCGGACCCATGAGCGTCAACGACGACCTGCCCTGGGTGGCGCCGCTCGAAGGACTGCTGCGCGACGCGATCACCGACGGCACGCCGGTGATCGGGCATTGCCTCGGTGGGCAGCTCCTCGCGAAGGCGCTCGGCGCGCGGGTGAAGCGGATGCCGCAGCCGGAGATCGGCTGGCTGCACGTCGACGTCTGCGACCGCGGCGCGCGGCGCGAATGGTTCGGCGGCGAGCCGCGTTTCTCGGTGTTCCAGTGGCACTACGACGCATTCGATCTGCCGCCGATGGCCACGCGCATCCTGACCAACGACTTTTCCCCGAATCAGGGTTACGTGATCGACGATCGCCACATCGGCTTCCAGTGCCACATCGAGATGACGCGCGAGCTGGTGGAGACGTGGTGCGCTACGGGGGCCGACGAACTGCCCGTGCGCTCGACCGCGCACCGGCAAAGCGCCGCGGACCTGCAGAGCGACCTCGACGCGCGGCTCGCGGCGCTGGGTGTGGTCGCCGACGGCGTGTACGCGCGCTGGGCCGCGGGGCTGCGCCGGTAATGCCCGCGATCCGCGCGCTGCCGGACCTGCTGATCAACCAGATCGCCGCAGGCGAGGTGGTCGAACGGCCCGCCGCCGCGCTCAAGGAACTGCTCGAGAACGCGCTCGACGCGGAGGCAACGCAGATCGACGTCGATCTCGCGGCCGGCGGGGTGAAGCGCATCCGCGTCGCCGATAACGGCGCGGGCATCGAGCGCGAGGACCTGGCCCTGGCCGTCGCGCGGCACGCGACGTCGAAGATCCAGTCCGTCATGGACCTCGAGGCGATCGCGTCGCTCGGCTTTCGCGGCGAGGCGCTCGCGTCGATCGCATCGGTGTCGCGCCTGGCACTCGCGTCGCGCGCGGCGGGCAGGCCGCACGCGTGGCGCATCGAAGTGGAGGGCGGCACGGTGGCACCGGTGACGCCTGCGGCGCTGCCGGCCGGCACGTCGGTCACCGTCGAGGAACTCTTCTTCAATACGCCGGCGCGGCGCAAGTTCCTGCGCACCGAAGCGACCGAATGGGGCCACTGCGACGAGGCATTCCGCCGCGTGGCGCTCGCGCATCCCGCGACCGGCTTCACGCTGCAGCACAACGGCCGCGTCGTGCATCGCCTCACCGTCGGCGGGCGCCAGGCGCGCGTCGAACAATTGCTGGGCGATGCATTCGTCGCGCATGCGGCGCGCGTCGACACGGAAGCGGCCGGGCTCCGCCTGTCCGGCTTCGCCGTACGGCCCGCGTATGCGGCGCAGGGCGGCGGCCAGTATTTCTTCGTCAACGGCCGCTTCGTCCGCGACCGCATGCTGCAGCACGCGCTGCGCGACGCCTACCGCGACGTGCTGCACCACGACCGGCAGCCCGCGTTCGCGCTGTGGCTCGACATCGATCCGCGCCGCGTCGACGTCAACGTGCATCCGCAGAAGATCGAAGTGCGCTTTCGCGATGCGGGCGGCATCCACCAGTTCGTGCGCAACGTCGTCGAGCGCGCGCTCGCCGCGACCGCCGCCGACCAGCCCGCCGTGTCCGCGGCCGAGCGCCTGGGTGTCGCGGCGGCGCACCTGCCGCCCTTCGCGCCGCGCACGGAAGGCGCAGGCGGATTCACGCCGGGCAGCGCGTGGAGCCGGCCGCAGGCGCCGCTCGCGCTCGACTCCGCCGAACCGGCGCAGTTCTACGCGAAGCTCTTCGGCGCGCGCCCGGAGGCGCCGGCGACCGCGGCCGCGGCTGTGTTCGCGGATGACGATCCGCATCCGCTCGGCTTCGCGCTCGCGCAGTTGCATGGCATCTACATCCTCGCGCAGAACCGCGCGGGACTCGTGCTGGTCGACATGCACGCCGCGCACGAGCGCATCGTGTACGAGCGCCTCAAGTCGGTCGGCGAACGAGCGGATGCCGGTGCAACCGCTGCTGGTACCCGCGACGTTCGCGGCCGAGCCGCTCGAAGTGGCCACGGCAACGGAGAACGCGGACGCGCTCGCCGAACTCGGCTTCGCGATGTCCGCACTCGGACCCGGGACGCTCGCCGTCCGCGGCGTGCCCGCGCCGTTGACCGACGCCGATCCGGCCGCGCTGGCGCGCGCCGTGCTGCACGAGATCCGCGAGTTCGGCGGCAGCCGCGCGCTCGCTTCGCGGCGCGACGAGTTGCTGTCGACGATGGCATGCCACGGCGCCGTGCGCGCGAATCGCGCGTTGACGGTGCCGGAGATGAACGCGCTGCTGCGGCAGATGGAGGCGACCGAACGCGGCGGCCAGTGCAATCACGGCCGTCCGACGTGGTACCAGCTCGCGCTGCCGGACCTCGATCGCCTGTTCATGCGCGGCCGCTAGGCACGCTCTGCGCAAGCCCCGCTCGGACGACTCGCATGCAGCCCGCCGCACGACACTCGTCTTTCGAAGGCTTCATCGGTGGCCGCCGCCCGGCCGCCCCAAGGCGGCTGCCTGACTTCGCAGTTGCAGTGCCGGCCGCAACAGGTGCGACGCCGGCTTCACGTCCTCCACGGGCCCGACGGACGCCTGTTGCGGACGTTCCCTGACGGGCGGCGCAAGGCGTGCGTCCGGCCGTCCTGCTGATGGGCCCGACCGCGTCGGGCAAGAGCGCGCTGGCGCTCCTGCTGGCCGAGCGGTTCGACGGCGAGATCGTGACGGTCGACTCGGCGCAGGTCTACCGGGGCATGGACATCGGCACCGCCAAGCCGGATGCGGCCGAGCGCGCCCGCGTGCCGCATCACCTGATCGACATCGTGGACCCGGCCGACGCGTATTCGGCCGCGCGGTTCGTGCGCGACGCGCTCGCGGCGGTCGTCGCGATCCGCGCGCGTGGCCGGGTGCCGATCCTCGCCGGCGGCACGATGCTCTATTTCAAGGCGCTGACCGAGGGCTTGTCGTCGCTGCCGCCCTCGGACCCGGCGGTGCGCGCCGAGCTCGACGCCCGCGCCGCGCGCGACGGCTGGCCCGCGCTGCATGCGGAACTCGCGCGCGTCGATCCGGCGACGGCGGCGCGCCTGCCGCCGACCGACGCGCAGCGCATCCAGCGGGCGCTCGAGGTGCACCGGATCACCGGGCAACCGCTGTCGGTCCTGCAAGGCCACCGTGCCGGACCCGACGCGAGGCTCGGACCGTCGATCGCGGTCGCGCTCGTGCCGTCCGATCGTGCGCGCCTGCACGACGCCATTGCCCGGCGCTTCGATGCGATGCTGGCCGCGGGTCTCGTCGCCGAACTGCGCGGTCTCCGGGCCGCGCACGCGCTCGCGTCCACCATGCCGTCGATGCGCTGCGTCGGCTATCGGCAGGCGTGGGCGTACCTCGACGGGCGCATCGATGCGACGGCGTTGCGCGCCGACGGCATCGCGGCGACGCGCCAGCTCGCGAAACGCCAGTTGACCTGGCTGCGCTCGTTGCCGGCGACCGCATTCGATCCCTGGCACGCCGGCGCGGCGGAGGACGTCGCGCTGCATGTCGCGCGGCGAATCGGCCAGTCTTCCTGAACTCGCAGTCGCCATCCCCCGACCGGGATCCGGCGCGGACCGGTCGGCCCCGGCGAACGGTCCGCTCGGGCGGCCGGTGCGGGCGACGCGCTCGGGCGGCCGCGCCGCGGCGGCCGGTGCCGGCGCTTCCGCCGTCCACCTTCGAAGGCACTGCGCCGCCGACCCGGCGGGTCCCGACGCGCCCCTGGTTGCCGGCGCCCGGTCCGGAGGCCGGGCGCCATGCAATAATCAGGGTCGGGCTGCGTTGGCGGCCCTCGTTCCCCGCGCCGCCGGCCGGCGCGCTTTCCGATGATGGCACGCACGCTCTACGACAAGTTGTGGGACAGCCACGTGATCCGCGAGGAAGCGGACGGCACGGGCCTGCTCTACATCGACCGCCATCTCGTCCACGAGGTCACCAGCCCGCAGGCGTACGAAGGGCTGAAACTCGCCGGGCGCAAGACCTGGCGCGCGGGTTCCGTGGTGGCGACGGCCGACCACAACACGCCGACCAGGAACTGGAACCTCGGCATCACGGATCCGATCTCCCGCACGCAGGTCGAGACGCTCGACGCCAACATCCGCGAGCACGGCGCCAAGGCCTACTTCCCGTTCCTCGACCGCCGGCAAGGCATCGTGCACGTGATCGGACCCGAGCAGGGCGCAACGCTGCCGGGCATGACCGTCGTCTGCGGCGACTCGCACACGAGCACGCACGGCGCATTCGCGGCGCTGGCGTTCGGCATCGGCACGTCCGAGGTCGAGCACGTGCTCGCCACGCAGTGCCTGCTGATGAAGAAGGCGAAGTCGATGCTCGTCCGCGTCGACGGGCGACTGCCCACGGGCGTCACGGCGAAGGACCTGGCGCTGTCGATCATCGGTCGCATCGGCACCGCCGGCGGGACCGGCCACGCGATCGAGTTCGGCGGCGAGGCCGTGCGCGCGCTGTCGATGGAAGGCCGGATGACCCTGTGCAACATGGCGATCGAAGCGGGCGCGCGCTCCGGCATGGTGGGCTGCGACGACCGCACGATCGACTACATCAAGGGACGCCCGCTCGCGCCGTCGGGCGCCGACTGGGACCGCGCCGTCGCGATCTGGCGCACGTTCGCGAGCGACGAAGGTGCGCGCTTCGACACGACGCACGTGTTCGACGCGAACGCGATGCGGCCGCAGGTCACCTGGGGCACGTCGCCCGAGATGGTGGTGTCGATCGAGGGCAGCGTGCCGGACCCGGACAAGGAACGCGACGCGACGCGCCGCGAGGGCATCGAGCGCGCGCTGGTGTACATGGGACTCACTCCCAACACGCCGGTCGACGCGATCAGGATCGACAAGGTGTTCATCGGCTCGTGCACCAATTCGCGGATCGAGGACCTCCGGCAGGCCGCCGCGGTGGCGCGCGGCCGCCGCGTGGCCGACAGCGTGAAGCTCGCGATGGTCGTCCCGGGGTCGGGCCTCGTGAAGGCGCAAGCCGAGGCCGAGGGCCTCGACCGCATCTTCCGCGACGCCGGCTTCGAATGGCGCGAACCGGGGTGCTCGATGTGCCTCGCGATGAACGACGACCGGCTCGAACCCGGCGAGCGCTGCGCGTCGACGTCCAACCGCAACTTCGAAGGCCGCCAGGGCGCGGGCGGGCGCACGCATCTCGTGAGCCCGGCGATGGCTGCGGCCGCCGCGATCGCCGGCCATTTCGTCGACGTGCGCCGCCTCTCCTGACCACGGCCCAACCCATGGAACCGTTTCGCATCCACACCGGAATCGTCGCGCCGCTCGACCGCGCCAACGTCGACACCGACGCGATCATCCCGAAGCAGTTCCTGAAGTCGATCAAGCGGTCGGGCTTCGGGCCGACGCTCTTCGACGAATGGCGCTATCTCGACATCGGCCAACCGGGGATGGACCACGCGGCGCGGCCGAAGAACCCCGGGTTCGTGCTGAACGAGCCGCGCTACCAGGGCGCGTCGATCCTGCTCGCACGGCGCAACTTCGGCTGCGGCAGTTCGCGCGAGCACGCGCCGTGGGCGCTGCACGATTTCGGGTTCCGCGCGCTGATCGCGCCGTCGTACGCCGACATCTTCAACAACAACTGCTACAAGAACGGCCTGCTGCCGATCGTGCTCCCGGAGACGCAGATGGACCGCCTCTTCGCCGACACCTACGCGTTCCCCGGGTTCAAGCTGACGATCGACCTCGAGCGGCAGCTCGTGACGACGATCGACGGCTCGCTCGCGTTCCCGTTCGACGTCGAGCCGTTCCGCAAGCATTGCCTGCTGAACGGACTCGACGATATCGGGCTGACGCTGCAGCACGCCGACGCCATTCGGGCCTTCGAGACGAAACGGCTGGCGGAACAACCCTGGCTCGCGTAGCGCAGCAGCAACGAACCAACACCGCGCGGCGCCAGAGCAGAAGGCGCCGCGTTTTTTTTGGGGAGAGAGTCATGAAGATCGCAATCCTGCCGGGTGACGGCATCGGACCCGAGATCGTCGGGCAGGCGCTTCGCGTGCTGGAGGCGCTGCGCGGCGAAGGGCTGCCGATCGAGACCGAGTCTGCGCCGATGGGCGGGGCCGGCTACGACGCGGCGGCCGACCCGCTGCCTCCGGCCACGCTCGCGCTCGCGCAGGCGTCCGACGCGATCCTGATGGGCGCCGTCGGCGGGCCGAAGTACGACACGCTGCCGCGCGAGCTGCGCCCGGAGCAGGGATTGCTGCGCATCCGGCGTGCGCTCGCGCTGTTCGCGAACCTGCGTCCGGCGCTGCTCTATCCGGAACTCGCCGCCGCGTCGACGCTGAAGCCCGAGGTGGTCGCGGGTCTCGACCTCATGATCATCCGCGAGCTGACCGGCGACATCTATTTCGGGCAGCCGCGCGGGCGGCGCAAGACCGCGTCCGGCGACGACGAGGGCTTCGACACGATGCACTACAGCGTCCCCGAGGTGCAGCGGATCGCGCGCGTCGGCTTCGAGACGGCGCGCAAGCGCGGCCGCAAGCTGTGCTCGGTCGACAAGGCCAACGTGCTCGACACGAGCATCCTGTGGCGCGAGACGGTGACGGCGCTCGCCGGCGAGTACCCGGACGTCGCGCTGTCGCACATGTACGTCGACAACGCGGCGATGCAGCTCGTCCGCAATCCGAAGCAGTTCGACGTCATCGTCACCGGCAACATCTTCGGCGACATCCTGTCGGACGAAGCGTCGATGCTCGCCGGTTCGATCGGCATGCTGCCGTCGGCGTCGCTCGACGCGCGGCAGAAGGGCCTCTACGAGCCGATCCACGGATCCGCGCCCGACATCGCCGGACAGGACAAGGCGAACCCGCTCGCGACGATCCTGTCGCTCGGCATGATGTTCCGCTACACGTTCGGCCGCGCCGACGTGGCGGACCGGATCGAGCGCGCGGTGCGCGCGGTGCTGGCGCTGGGCCTGCGCACCGGCGACATCGCGCTGCCGGGCGAACCGGTGATCGGCACGCGCGCGATGGGCGACGCGGTGGTCGTGGCGCTGCGGAGCGCGTGATGGCGGCGCGCGCTCCGAAGATCACGATCCGGCGGGCGACGCAGGACGACGCCGCCGCGATGGCGACCACGTTCTCGGCGCCGCGCGCGATGGCGGGCACGCTGCAGTTGCCGTTCCCGTCGGCCGAGCGCTGGCGGACGCGACTCGCGGAACTCGGCCCCGACGACTACCTGCTGGTGGCGGAGGTCAACGGCGAAGTCGTCGGCAACCTGGGCCTCCACGCCAGCGGCAAGGGACGGCGCCGCCACGTCGGCAGCATCGGGATGTCGGTGCGCGACGACTGGCAGGGCAAGGGCGTGGGCACGGCGCTGATGAGCGCGGCGATGGACATCGCCGACAACTGGCTCAACTACCGGCGACTGCGCCTCGAGGTCTACACGGACAATGCGGCAGCACTCGCGCTCTACGCGAAATTCGGTTTCGAGATCGAGGGCACGCTGCGACAGGACGCGTTCCGCAATGGCCGTTACGTCGATGCCTACACGATGGCGCGCTTCCATCCGGACGTCCGCGCCGAGGTCGCCGCGCAGCCGCCCGCCGCGATGCCCGACGGCGCCGCGCGAACGACGCAGCGCAAGGCCACGAAGACCGCGCGAAAGCCGCCGCGCGGCTGAATGCGACGCAGGCGGTGCGAACGAATTCCGACACAGGCAAATCGACGACAGGGTGATGCGATGAGAGTAGGCATGGTGGGTTGGCGGGGCATGGTGGGTTCGGTGCTGATGCAGCGGATGCAGGAGGAGGGCGACTTCGAGCTCATCGAGCCGACGTTCTTCTCGACCTCGAGCGCGGGGGGCGCGGGGCCCGCGATCGGCCGCGGGGCGGGGCCGCTCAAGGACGCGCACGACGTGGCGGCGCTCGCCGCGCAGGACACGATCATCACGTGCCAGGGAGGCGACTGGACGACGGCGATGTACCCGAAGCTGCGCGCCGCCGGCTGGAAGGGCTACTTCATCGACGCGGCGAAGACGCTGCGGATGAAGGACGACGCGGTGATCATCCTCGATCCCGTCAACCGCGACGTGATCGACGCCGCGCTCGCGAAGGGCGTGCGCGACTACATCGGCGGCAACTGCACGGTGAGCCTCATGCTGATGGCGCTCGCCGGGCTCTTCCGGCGCGACCTGATCGAGTGGATGACCTGCATGACGTACCAGGCGGCGTCGGGCGCGGGCGCGCAGAACATGCGCGAGCTGCTGGCGCAGATGGGCGAGGCGCACCTCGCGGCGAAGGATCTCCTCGCGGATCCCAATTCCGCGATCCTCGACATCGACCGCGAGGTCGCCGGCATCCTGCGCGACGAGCGGTTCCCGACGCAGAACTTCGGCGTGCCGCTCGCGGGCTCGCTGATCCCGTGGATCGACAAGGACATGGGCAACGGCATGAGCCTCGAGGAGTGGAAGGGCGGCGCCGAATCCAACAAGATCCTGGGCCGCACCGACGCCAACGCGATCCCGGTCGATTCGCTGTGCGTGCGCATCGGAGCGATGCGCTGCCACAGCCAGGCGCTGACGATCAAGCTCAGGCGCGACGTGCCGCTCCCGGAGATCGAGTCGATGATCGCCGGCGCGAACGAGTGGGTGCGGCTCGTGCCGAACCGCCGCGACGAGAGCATGCGCGAACTCACGCCCGCGGCGGTCACGGGCAAGCTCGCCATTCCGGTCGGCCGCCTGCGCAAGCTCGCGATGGGTCCGGAATACTTGAGTGCGTTCACGGTGGGCGACCAGCTCCTGTGGGGGGCGGCCGAACCGCTGCGCCGGATGCTGCGGATCCTTCTGGAAACGTCCGCAAAAGGCGTCCGGTAGGTCCGCGGATGACGTGGGGCCGGCGTTGCGCCTTTTGCGGCCGGCAATGCAACGGCGAAATCAGGTGGCCGCCTTGGGGGCGGCCCGGCGGCGGCCACAATCAGGGCGTCGAAAGAACGAGTGGCGTGCGGCCGGCTGCCTGCGAGCCGTGCGCCGGACTCCCGCAGAACTTTTCTTGAGGGGACCGGCCGGACTGGCAGGTTGATGATGCGCGTTTGCGCGCCGCGGGCACTTTTCTTGCAAAGCAGGTCTGCAACACCCTCCGGCAGCGGCCGGGACCAATGTCGGCGAATGGAACGGCGTGTGCGATGCCCCGAACGCGCGCCGCGGGGCGCAAACGGGCCGCCGCGACCAAGGGGCGGCCTGTCACGGACGCAACAGCAGGATTCGGGACGCCTGCGCTACAACATGTTGTAGATGGCGATGAACGGCAACGCTAGCGGTAGCGCTAGTGGCACCGCGTTGGCATGAGTTTGCGCAAGATGCGGCGGACGGCGGGAGCGAAAACCCAAGCTAATACCGGGGTTTAGCTTGCACCGCTAAACCCATGATGTTAAGTTAGCTTGAGCGAAACAGCATTTCCGAAGGGGGCGGTATGCGCGTCAAACCTATACTCAAATACGGCCTCGTCGCCGGGGTGCTCGCGCTTCCGGGCGCCGCGTACCCGCTGGGCCTCGGCAAGCTGACCGTCGAGTCCTATGTGGGCCAGCCGCTGGTCGCGCGCATCGAGCTTCTCGCCTCCTCCAAGGAGGAACTCGACTCGCTGTCCGCCAAGATCGCCGACCCGTCGCTGTACCGGCAGAACAACCTCCAATACCAGGGCGTTCTCGCCCGCACGCGGGTGTCGCTGGAGCGCGGTCCGAACGACACCGCGTATCTCAAGGTCACGTCCGCGACGCCGGTGGCCGAGCCCTATCTCGACCTGCTGGTCGAGGCGAACTGGGCGGCGGGCCGCGTCGTTCGCGACTACACGTTCCTCCTCGATCCGCCGGGCACGGTCACGCCTTCGGTCGATCCGATCACGCCGCTGCGCGCGGGCACTGCGCCGGCGGCACGTCCGGCCGCGCCGCAGTCCGCTGCCGCGCCGGCGTCCGCGCCGCGCGCGCCGGGCGACAACAGCTACGAAGTGAAGCGTGGCGACTCGCTGTCGAAGATCGCCAAGGAATACAAGCCGGAAACGGTCACGCTCGACCAGATGCTCGTCGCGCTGTTCAAGAGCAATTCGAGCGCGTTCGAGGGCGCCAACATGAACCGCCTGCGTTCGGGCGCGATCATCACGATCCCGAATGCGGTGGAGGCTTCCGCCGCGGCGCAGCCGCAGGAAGCGAGCCAGGTCGTGCGCGTGCAGGCCGCCGATTGGCGCGCCTATCGCGACCGCGTCGCGGGCGCGGCGCCGATGGCCGAGGAATCGGGTACGCGCGCGGCCGGCGGCCGGATCGGTACCGCAGTGGACGAGCGCGCGCCCGCCGTGCGTCCCGGCAGCGACCAGCTGCGCGTATCGAAGGACGCAGGCACGGCCAAGGGTGCCGGCGTTGCCGAGAACAACGCATCCCGCGATGCGCAATTGCGCGAGGCGCAGAGCCGCATCGCCGATCTGGAGAAGACGCTCAAGGACCTGCAGCGCGCCGTTGAACTGAAGAATCCGACGCTCGCGCAAATGCAGGCCGACGCGAGCAAGGCGAAGGGCGCGGCGACACCGCCCCCCGTCGTTGCGCCGCCGGTCGTTCCGCCGAAGGCCGCGGAGCCCGCGAAGGTCGAGCCCCCGAAGGCCGCGGAACCGCCGAAGGTCGAGCCGCCCAAGGCCCCCGAGCCGCCGAAAGCGGCAGCGCCGACGCCGGAACCGCCGAAGGCCGCGGAACCCGCGCCGGTTGAACCGGCAAAGGTCGCCGAAGCGCCGAAGGTCGAGCCGCCCAAGGCGACGCCGCCGAAGGCCGCCACGCCGGCCAAGGCCCCGCCGAAGGAGCCGCCGGGGTTCTTCGAGGAATTCCTCGCGAGCACGCCCGGCTGGGTGATCGGCGGTGGCGCGCTGCTGGTGCTGGGCGGGATCGCTGCGCTGCTCGCCGCACGCCGGCGCAAGACGACCAAGTTCGAGGACAGCATCATCTCGGGCACGGACATCAAGACGAACACGGTATTCGGCTCGACCGGCGGTGGCGTCGTCAACACGGGCGACAACTCGCTCGCGAGCGACTTCAGCCGCGAGGGTCTCGGCAACATCGACACGGACGAAGTGGATCCGATCGCCGAGGCCGAGGTCTACCTGGCGTACGGCCGCGATGCGCAGGCCGAGGAGATCCTCAAGGACGCGGTCAAGAAGGATCCGCAGCGGCAGGAAATCTACCTCAAGCTGCTCGAAATTCACGCGCAGCACAACAAGCCGTCGGCGTTCGAGACGGTCGCGACCGAGCTCTACGCCGTCACCGGCGGCCAGGGCGAGGTGTGGCAGAAGGCCGTGGGCCTGGGCCGCCAGCTCGATCCCAACAACCCGATGTTCTCGGAAGGCGGCGCACCGCGCGCGCCGGCCCCGTTCGGCGCGGAGACGTCGCGGGCCGAAGCCGAGTCGGCGAAGGACACCGGAAGCCTCGAATTCCAGATGGACGAGGACATATCGATCTCGCCGACGTCCGGTGCCAAGGCGAAGTCGCCGGCCGACATCCTGGCCGGCGCGGAATCCGAGCTCGAGAAGACCGCGAAGGCCGCGACGCCCGCAGCGGAATTCGATCCGGACCGCACGATGTCGTTGTCGGGCGCTGCCGTCGCGGGCGCCGCCGCCGCGGGTGCTGCGGTGGCCGGCATCGCCGCCGCCGGCAAGGCGAACGTGCAGTCGCTCACCTCGGGTTTCGACGACAAGGTGGAAGCGGTCTCCGACCGTGCGGCGCAGGGTGCCGAGAAGTTCGGGCTCGACTTCCAGCTGGACGAAGCCGAGAAGCCCGCGCCGTTCGCGAAGCCGCGCGAGCCCGCGCTGGAAATCGCAGCGGCGGCGGCGGCAAGCGCCACGCCCGCCGGCACCGCATCGTCGACGCTCACGCGTCCGGCGGCGGCACTCGAACTCGACAAGCTCGATCTTTCGTTCGATCCGGAGCGCACGACGTTCGAGGACCCGACGCCGTCCGTGCTCGACGGGCAATGGCACGACGCCGCGACCAAGCTCGACCTCGCGAAGGCGTACCAGGAAATGGGCGACGTCGAAGGCGCGCGCGAGATCCTGCAGGAAGTGCTGCACGAAGGCGACGACCAGCAGAAGGCCGAAGCCAAGACGCTGCTCGGCAAGCTCGGCTGACGCGTACCGACGCAATCCACGGACGGGCGGCGGGTCGACGACCGCCGCCCGTTGCATTTGGGCCGATCGATTGCGCGCCGTGCGCCTCTCTCCGGCATCGCGCTGCCGCCGTTCTCGCCACGATTCGGAATCCTGACGCCATGCGCTACGCGCTGCAGGTCGAGTATGCGGGCTTCGCATTCTGCGGGTTCCAGTCGCAGCCATCGCGCTGCGGCGTGCAGGACGCGCTCGAGCGCGCGACGGCCGCGATCGCCGGCCATCCGGTGCGCATCGTGGCGGCCGGGCGCACCGATGCGGGCGTGCACGCGGTCTCGCAGATCGTGCACTTCGACACGACGGTCGAGCGCCCGCTGTCCGCCTGGGTGCGGGGCGTCAATGCGCACCTGCCGGACGCCGCCGCCGTGCTGTGGGCGCACGCGGTGGCCGACGACTTCCACGCACGCTTCGCCGCCACGGCGCGGCACTATACGTACGTGCTGCTGAATCGGCCCGAGCGCCCGGGACTCTGGTCGGGGCGCGTCGGCTGGTACCATCGTCCGCTCGACGTGGATGCGATGCGCGAGGCCGCGCAGCTGCTCGTGGGAACGCACGACTTCTCGTCGTTTCGCGCGGCGGAGTGCCAGGCGAAGTCGCCGGTGAAGACGCTTTCCCGAATCGGCGTCGACCGTGGAGGCGGGATGCATCCGTTTCGATTTTTCCGCCAATGCGTTCCTGCATCACATGGTGCGCAACGTCGTGGGCGCGCTGGTCGCGATCGGCGCGGGCGCGCAGTCGCGCGAATGGATGGGGACGCTGCTCGCGGCGCGCGACCGGACGCGCGGCGCGCCGACGTTCGCCGCGGCGGGACTCTATCTCGCCGGTGCCGATTACGATTCGCGCTTCGGCCTGCCGCCCACCGTGCGCACCGTGGCGGCGGCCATCGGTTGAAGGGCGGCGCGCAGCCGCGCGTCGGTTTCGACACCGGAGGGAACACATGAAAGCGCAGCGCACGCGCGTCAAGATCTGCGGCATCACGCGCGTGGCGGACGGGCTCGCCGCGTGCCGCTGCGGCGCCGACGCCATCGGTTTCGTGTTCTGGGGCGGCACGCCGCGCGTGGTCGACGTCGGTCGCGCGCGCGAGATCGCCGATGCACTTCCGCCGTTCGTCACCAAGGTGGGGCTGTTCGTTGATCCCGCGCCGTCGGACGTTCGTTCCGTCATGGATGCCGTCGCGCTCGACACGCTGCAGTTTCACGGCACCGAGGTTCCGGACTTGTGCCGGGCGTTCGGCCGCCCCTACCTCAAGGCGATCCACATGAAGGACGGGGTCGATTTGCTAGAATACGCGGCACTGTACGGGGACGCGTCAGGCCTGCTGTTCGACTCGTTCTGGCCGGGCGACCTGCCCGGCGGCACCGGGCGCGCGTTCGACTGGTCGCGCCTGTCGCCGGCGGTCCAGGCCAGGTTGCCGGCACCGGTGATTCTCTCCGGCGGGCTCGACCCGGACAACGTCGGCGCGGCCATCGCCGCCGTGCGGCCATGGGCGGTCGACGTCTCGAGCGGCGTCGAGGAACGCGGACCGGACGGCAAGACACGCAGGGGAATCAAGGACGTCGCGCGAATCGCGGCGTTCATCGAGGGAGTGCGCAATGCGGATGACTGATCTTCCCTACGACCTGCCGGATGCGCGCGGGCACTTCGGCCCGTATGGCGGCGTCTTCGTCGCCGAGACGCTCATTCGCGCGCTCGACGAACTGAAGGAGCAGTACGAGCGCTACCGGAGCGACCCGGCGTTCCGCGCCGAGTTCGAGCGCGAACTGAAGCATTATGTCGGCCGGCCGTCGCCCGTCTACCACGCCGAGCGCTGGTCGCGGGAACTGGGCGGCGCGCAGATCTGGCTGAAGCGCGAGGACTTGAACCACACCGGCGCGCACAAGATCAACAACGTGATCGGGCAGGCGCTGCTCGCGAAGCGCCTCCGCAAGCCGCGCGTGATCGCCGAGACGGGCGCCGGCCAGCATGGTGTGGCGACCGCGACGATCGCCGCGCGCTACGGCATGGAGTGCGTCGTGTACATGGGGTCGGAGGACGTGAAGCGCCAGGCGCAGAACGTGTTCCGGATGAACCTGCTGGGCGCGAAAGTGGTGCCGGTCGAGTCGGGCAGCAAGACGTTGAAGGACGCGCTCAACGAGGCGATGCGCGACTGGGTCACCAACGTCGAGAACACGTTCTACATCATCGGCACCGTCGCGGGACCGCACCCGTACCCGATGATGGTGCGCGATTTCCAGCGCGTGATCGGCGACGAGTGCGTCGTGCAGATGCCCGAGTACGCCGGCCGCCAGCCCGACGCGGTGATCGCGTGCGTGGGCGGCGGCAGCAACGCGATGGGCATCTTCTACCCGTATATCGAGCACCGCGACGTGCGCCTCATCGGCGTCGAGGCCGGCGGCGACGGCATCGCTACGGGACGCCACTCGGCCTCGCTCACCGCGGGCCGCCCCGGCGTGCTGCACGGCAACCGCACGTACCTGCTGCAGGATGCCGACGGCCAGATCATCGAGACGCATTCGGTGTCGGCGGGCCTCGACTACCCGGGTGTGGGGCCGGAGCACGCGTGGCTCAAGGATTCCGGCCGCGCCGAATACGTGACCATCGACGATGCCGAGGCGCTCGCGGCGTTCCACGACTGTTGCCGCATCGAGGGCATCATCCCGGCGCTCGAGTCGGCGCATGCGCTCGCGTACGCGAAGAAGTTCGCGCCGACGCTGCCGAAGGACAAGATCCTGCTCGTCAACCTCTCGGGCCGCGGTGACAAGGACATGAACACGGTGGCCGAGCGCAGCGGACTCAAGTTCTATTGCCGGCCGGAGTGCAATCCGGACTTCGCCGGTCGCAAGGGGTGAATTCCCTCGACCGGAGACGCCGGGACGCCAAGCAGCGCGGCGTCCGCACCGACCCGGCCCGTCCCCATTCTTCCCTGTGCCTCCGCGTCCCCGTGTAAAGGCCCGATCTTGAACCGCATCGACACCGTATTCGCGCGCCTCAAGTCCGAGGGCCGCACCGCGCTCATTCCGTACGTGACGACCGGCGATCCGTCGCTCGCGGCCACGCCGGCGATCATGACGGCGCTCGTCGCGGGCGGTGCCGATGTCATCGAACTCGGCGTGCCGTTTTCCGATCCGATGGCGGACGGTCCGGTCATCCAGCGCGCGTCGGAACGTGCGCTCGCGCAAGCTGTGGGACTCGCCGATGTGCTCGCCGTCGTCGCGCAGTTCCGGACGGCGGATGCGAAGACGCCGGTCGTGCTCATGGGCTACGCGAATCCGATCGAGGCGATGGGCATGGCGGCATTCGCGGCGCGCGCGCAGTCCGCGGGCGTGGACGGCGTGCTGGTCGTCGACTATCCGCCCGAGGAGGCCGAGGACTTCGCCGCCGCGATGGGCGCGCATGGCATTGCGCCCATTTTCCTGCTGTCGCCGACCACGCCCGAGGCGCGAATCGAAACGGTCGCGCGGCTGGCGCGCGGCTATGTCTACTATGTCTCGCTGAAAGGCGTGACCGGGGCGGGCAACCTCGACGTGGCCGAAGTCGCGCGCAAGCTCGCCGAGATCCGCCGGCACGTCGCGTTGCCGGTGGGGGTAGGCTTCGGCATCCGCGACACTGCGAGCGCGCAGGCGATCGCCGCGCACGCGGACGCCGTCGTGATCGGCAGCCGGATCATCCAGGAGATCGAGTCGGGGCCGGCGGCCGACGCCGCTTCCCGCGCCGGGGCGTGGCTTGGTACCATCCGGAACGCACTCGACGCGATGGTGCGCAAGAAGGTCGCGTGACGCGGCGAGAGACCGCGACGAGCGCGGGGCTTGGGGGCAGGCAAGCGCATGGGCTGGGGGAATTGAGATGAGCTGGTTGCAGAAGCTGCTGCCGCCCCGCATCAAGCGTACGCCCGGGGAGCGCCGCACGCCGGTGCCCGAGGGCCTGTGGGTCAAGTGCGCCGCATGCGAAGCGGTCCTCTATCGGACCGACCTCGAAAAGAATCTCAGTGTCTGCCCGAAGTGTGGCTATCACGCGCGGGTGCCGGCGCGCGAGCGCATCGAGCAGCTGCTCGATCCGGAAGGCCGCTTCGAGATCGGCTCGGAAGTCGTGCCGGTGGATCCGCTCAAGTTCCGCGACCAGAAGAAGTATCCCGACCGCCTTTCGGCGGCGCTCGAGGACACCGGCGAGACCGACGCGCTGATCGTGATGCAGGGAAGCATCAAGAGCGTGCCGCTGGTCTTCGCCGCGTTCGAATTCGACTTCATGGGCGGCTCGATGGGCGCGGTCGTCGGCGAGCGCTTCGTGCGCGGCGTGCGCGTCGCGTACGAGAACCGCGTGCCGTTCGTCTGCGTGTCCGCCTCCGGCGGAGCGCGCATGCAGGAAGGCGTGAACTCGCTCTTCCAGATGGCAAAGACCACCGCGGTCCTGCAGGAGCTCAACCGCGCGCGCCTGCCGTTCGTGTCGATCCTCACCGATCCCACGATGGGCGGCGTGTCCGCATCGTTCGCGTTCGTCGCCGACCTCGTGATCGCCGAGCCGGGCGCGCTGATCGGCTTCGCCGGTCCGCGCGTGATCGAGCAGACGGTGCGCGAAAAGCTCCCCGACGGATTCCAGCGCGCGGAGTTCCTGATGGAGAAAGGCGCACTCGACCTCATCATCGACCGCCGAGAGCTCCGCGACGAACTCGCGCGCCTGCTCGCGCTGCTCGCGCGGCAGCCGGCGCCGTCGCCCTGACGGCGTTGGCGTTGGGCCGTCCCGCGACGCTCCCGGACTGGCTCGCCTACCTCGAGACGCTGCATCCGAAGTCGATTGCGCTCGGCCTCGACCGGGTGCGCGCCGTGCACGCGCGGATGGGCATCGCCATCGCGTGCCCCGTCGTCACCGTCGGCGGCACCAACGGCAAGGGTTCGACGTGCGCGATGCTCGAGGCGATCCTCGGGTGCGCGGGTTATGCCGTCGGTCGCTACTCGTCGCCGCATCTTGCCGCGTACAACGAGCGCGTCCGCATCCGCGGCGAGGACGCCACCGACGCGCAGTTGCAGGAGGCGTTCGGCGCGGTCGAGGACGCACGCCTCGCCACACCCGGTGCGGACGGTACACCGATCCCGCTCACCTACTTCGAGTTCGGCACGCTGGCCGCGCTGTGGCTCTTCGCGCGCGCGGGACTCGATGCGCTGGTGCTCGAGGTGGGCCTGGGCGGGCGCCTCGATGCGGTCAACATCGTCGATGCGGATGTCGCGGTGCTGACGAGCATTGCGCTCGATCACATGGACTACTTGGGCCCCACGCGCGAGGACATCGGTCGCGAGAAGGCCGGCATCTTCCGCGCGGGGTGCCCGGCGCTGTGCGCCGATCCCGCCCCGCCTTCGAGCGTGCTCGCGGAAGCCGCGCGCATCGGCGCGCCGCTGCTCCTCATCGGACGCGACTACGGCTATGCGCGCGAGGAGCGGCAATGGCGCTACCGCGGGCCGCGCGGCGAACGCTACGGCTTGCCGGTGCCGGCGCTGCGCGGCGACTACCAGCTCGCGAATGCCGCGACCGCGCTCGCGGCGCTCGACCTGCTGCACGCGCGCATTCCGGTGAGCGCGGGTGCCGTGCGCGACGGGCTCCTGACGGTGACGCTGGCCGGGCGCTTCCAGGTGCTCCCCGGCCGTCCCGCGATCGTGCTCGACGTCGCGCACAATCCGCATGCCGCGACGGCGCTCGCAGGCGCACTCGGCGACATGGGGTTCTTTCCGGTCACGACGGCGGTGGTGGGGATGCTGGCCGACAAGGACATCGCTGGCGTGGTTGCCGCGGTCAAGGGGCGCGTCGACCGCTGGCATGTGGCGACGCTCCCGGGGCCGCGCGGCGCCACCGGCGCGCAGCTCGCCGACGCGCTGGTCGCGGCCGGGGTGCCGGCCGGTGCCGTGCGCACGCACGACGACATCCGCGCGGCGCTGGCCGCGGCGCGTGACGAGGCAGGCGAGGCTGATAGAATCGTTGTTTTCGGCTCGTTCCTCACGGTTGCCGCCGCGCTGCCCGGGCGCACGAGCGCGCGCCGAGGTCCCCCGCCATGACGACCACGCCCACTGAAGTCAACGTCGACGACCTGCGCCGCCGCGCGCGGCGGCGCCTGATCGGCGCGATCGTGCTGGCGCTCGCGGCCGCGGTGTTCGTGCCGATGCTGCTCGAGAGCGATCCCAAGCCGCTGGGCGAGGACGTCGCCGTGCGCATCCCGCCGGTCGACGACGGCAAGTTCGTCAATCGCCTGAACGACAAGGCCAAAAACGACAGCGCGAAGTCGGCCGGAACGGCCAAGGGCGACGCGAAGGCCGATCCCGCGAAGGCCGACGCGCCGCGCGGCGAACCGGCACCGGCCGAGACCGGCAAGGCGGACGGCAAGGACGCAGGCAAGGAAGCGGGCAGAGAGGCCGCCGCCCGCGAGGCCGCCGCGCGCGACACCGCGGCCGCGACGGCCGCCCTGAACGGCGAATCGCCGAAGGACGTGGGATCCGCCGAGCCGCCCAAGGACGGCGCATCGCCCGCGCCGGCGGCGCGGCGCACGCTCGCCGAAGCCGAGCAGAAGATGCTGGGTACGCCGGCGAAGCCGCCGGCCGCCGCGTCATCCGCCGCCGGCACGGGCGCCAGGGTCCCGGAGTCCGCGCCCACCGCGCCGGCGAAGGCGCCGCCGGCCGCCGCCGCGCCCGCCGCGCCGCCGGTCGCCTCCGGCACGCCGCCGGGCGCGCCTGCCACCACGTCCGCCGATTCCGCGCCGCCGACATTTTCCGTCCAGCTTGCGGCTTTCGCCGACGACAAGGGCGCCAATTCGCTGGCCAACAAGCTCAAGAAGGCGGGTTACGCGGCCTATACCGAACCGCTGACGACCAGCCGGGGCACGCTGTGGCGTGTCCGCGTCGGCCCCTATGCAACCCGCGACGAAGCCGCCGCGGGCCGCGACAAGCTGAAAGGCGAAGGTTACAGCGGGATCGTCGCGCCTTCGAAATAGCGGAACCTTGCGATGACGGTGTTCGACTGGGCGGCCATCGGCATCCTGTTCCTGTCGATGTTCTTCGCGTACCTGCGCGGCTTCACGCGCGGCGTGATCGCGCTGATGTCGTGGGTGCTGGGCTTTCTCGCGGCGGTGGCATTCTCGCCGCTGCTGGGCGCGATGCTGCCGGACTTCGGCGGCCAGCCCGTGTTCCGCTATCTGGCCGCGTTCGTGCTGATCATGATCGCGGCGCTCGTGGCGGGCGCGCTGGTGGCCTGGCCGCTGTCGAGCGTCATCCGGAAATCGGGCCTCTCCTTCGTCGACCGGTTCCTGGGCGCGATCTTCGGTGTTGCGCGCGGGGTCGTCCTGATCCTGGCGTTTGTGCTGGTCGCCGGCCTGACCGCGTTGCCGAGGCAGGATTGGTGGCAGAATTCTGCCCTTGCCCCGCTGCTGGTCGATGCCGCGATGTCGTTCTCGCCGTGGCTGCCGGCGGAATGGGCCGATCGTCTTGACTATTCCCGCGAAGGCCGCACGTTACCCCGTGCCCCCGCGGACAGAAAGGTGTGATCGTCACATGTGCGGCATCGTCGGCGTTGTAGCGCATACGCCCGTCAACCAGCTGCTCTACGACGGCCTCCTGCTGCTGCAGCATCGCGGCCAGGACGCCGCGGGCATCGTGACGAGCGAAGGTCCCATCTTCCACATGTACAAGGGGCCGGGACTCGTGCAGAACGTGTTCCGCACCCGCAACATGCGCGACCTGATGGGCGCGGCGGGCATCGGCCACTGCCGCTATCCCGACGGCGGGCTCCGCGTTCTCGGACCTCGAGTCGCAGCCGTTCTACGTGAACTCGCCGTTCGGCGTCACGCTCGGGCACAACGGCAACCTGACCAACAGCGAGGAACTGAAGCGCGAACTGTTCCAGCTCGATTTCCGCCACGTCAACACCAACTCCGACAGCGAAGTGCTGCTGAACGTGCTGGCGCTCGAACTGGAGCGCGCCGCGCAGCATCACCGGCTCGACCCGGAGGCGATCTTCCGCGCGGTGGCCGGCGTGCACAAGCGCTGCCGCGGCGCGTACGCGGTGGTCGCGATGATCGCGGGCTACGGGATGCTCGCGTTCCGCGACCCGTACGGCATCCGGCCGCTCATCATCGGCAAGAACGAGCAGATGGGCGGCACCGAGTACATCGTCGCGTCCGAGTCCGTCGCGATCGAGCCGCTCGGCTTTCGCGTGCTGCGCGACGTCGCGCCGGGCGAGGCGATCTTCGTCGACAACACCGGCGCGTTCCACGCGCGCCAGTGCGCGCAGAACCCGACGCTCAACCCGTGCATCTTCGAGTTCGTCTACCTGGCGCGCCCGGACTCCGTGATCGACGGCACGTCGGTGTACGAGACGCGCCTCAACATGGGCGGCGCGCTGGCGGACAAGATCCGCGGCATGCCGGAAGCGCAGGACATCGACGTCGTGATCCCGATCCCGGACTCGAGCCGCCCGTCCGCGCTCGAGCTCGCGAACCGGCTCGGCCTCAAGTACCGCGAAGGCTTCGTCAAGAACCGCTACATCGGGCGCACGTTCATCATGCCCGGCCAGGCGATGCGCAAGAAGAGCGTGCGCCAGAAGCTCAATCCCGTCGGCATCGAGTTCAAGGACAAGGTCGTGCTGCTCGTCGACGACTCGATCGTCCGCGGCACGACGTCGCGCGAGATCGTGATGATGGCGCGCGACGCGGGCGCGAAGAAGGTCTACTTCGCGTCCGCCGCGCCGCCGGTGCGCTACCCCAACGTCTACGGCATCGACATGCCGAACCAGGACGAGCTGGTGGCCACCGGTCGCACGGAAGCGGAGATCGCGGTCGAGATCGGCGCCGACCTCCTGATCTACCAGGACCTCGACGCGCTGAAGGAAGCGGTGCGCGCCGCCAACCCGAAGCTGCAGAACTTCGAGGCGTCCTGCTTCGACGGCAAGTACATCACCGGCGACATCACCGCCGACTACCTGTCGAACCTCGCCGTGGAGCGCAACGAGGCGCGCGGCCAGGACGAGGCCGACCTGCTGGAAGAAGAAAAGCAGCCGGGGTAGGGAACAGCCGCAAAAGGCGTCCGTCGGGGGCGACCGAGAGAAGGGCAGCAAGTGCGTGCCGCCCTTCGCCTGACCTGACCTGGCCTGACCGAGCGAATCTCTGCGAAAGCTCAGCCTGCGGACGACCTGCACGCAGCCGGTCGCACGATGCTCGTCTTTGCGTGGCCGCTATCGGTGGCCGCCGCCGGGCCGCCCCAAGGCGGCCACCTGACATCGCATTTGACGTGCCGGCCGCAAAAGGCGCGACGCCAGCGATACGTCGTCCACCGGCCCGACGGACGCCTTTTGCGGACGTCTAGCCCCGAGTTGCGGTCGCGCTGGTGGACCGCTGCGTACCGTCGGCGTCGAAGTTCTTCATCGTGCCGGAGGCCGAGCGTCCGCCGCCGTCGAGCTTGCCGCGGAATTCGTACACGGTGCCCACGCCCATGCGGAAGTAGAGGACGCCGTCCACGACTTCGCCCGTGCCGCGCTGGGCGCCCTTGTGCCCGTCCATGTCGACGTCGGTGATGTCGCCGGCGTCGTCGAAGCGGATGGCGAAGTTCGTGCAGTCCTCGTTGACGGGCTGGCAGACGACGCTCCAGGCGCCGGCGATGGCCGTGTTCTGCGGGGTCACGTCGTCGCTGAAGCATCCGCCGAGAAGCACGGCGGTGCCGGCAAGAGCCAGCGCGAGGCTCCGCATCGGGTTGCGCTTGATCATGGCGGAGGTCCTCACGAGCACGTCTTGGTGGTGTAGGCGAAACCCTGCTGGACGCTCGTCCACGCCGGCTGCGCACTGAGCACGTCGACGCGATAGCTGGCACCCGTCGTCGTGGTGGCCGTCGTGTAGTTGAGCGGCGTGGGGAACGTGAACATCCCCCAGCGGCCGTTGGCGCCTTCGTACTCGAACTCGAAGACGTTGCTGCCGAGGAAGTAGCCGTTGGGGGTGCTCGTCGGATCCGCGGCCCACGGGTTGGTGCACTTGAGCTGGCTCAGCACCCACGCCGCCTGGGTGGTCGGCGTGCCGGGGCTGCCGTTGCCGCTGCCGCCGATGTTGATGCCCATCTCGCTCAAGAAAAGCGGCGGCAGCGAGTTCCACGCCGCGTTCCACGTCTGCCCGCTGGCGGAGACCTGGGCGTTGGGGAAGGCGGACTGGAACTGCGCCGCGTCGGTGATGTACGCGTTGATCGTGGGGCCGCTCGTGAACGGATTCACGGTGGCGATGTAGCGGGTGGTCCAGAAGTTGGCCGGGACCGGTCCCACGGTCACGCCGCCGTAGGTCGTGGTGGCGTTGACCTGCGCGTTCTGCAACGTGAACGAGACCGCGATGTTGGCGAGCACGCCCGGCGGGATGCCGCGGCCGGCGTTGGCGGGAATCGCCTGGTAGAGCGCCTGCGCGGTCTGGAACCATGCGGCGGCGGTGGGGCCCGAATTGACGGCGTTGGACGCGGGCACCATGAACGGCAGCGTGGCCGTGACGCCGCGCGCCGTCTCCATCGCCAGGATGGCCTGGATCACGAAGGCCACGTTCGCGGGATCGATGCTGTTGTAGTCGTATTCGTTGAAGATGCCCCACGCGCCGATGGCCGGATGCGGCGTGAGCGAGCCTCCGGGATACACCTGGTTGAAGATCGCCTGCACGTTGTTGTAGGCATTCTGGTAGCTGCCGGCGCCCACGCCCTGGCAACCGCCGACGATCTGGCACGCGGTGTAGTTGCTCACCGGGACCATGATCTTCATGCCTGCGGCCTGGACCGCGGTCGAGGAACGTCGAGTGGTCGCGCTGCGCATTCCAGTTGTAGAGGTGCAGGAAGTTGATGCCCTGCGCCTGCATCTTGGCGAGGTCGTTGCGGCCCGGGGTGGCCGTGGTGCCCGGCCCCCACAGCAACGCGAAGTCGGTGTTGTAGAAATCGGTGTCGAAGTACGTCGGGTTGTAGCCGCCCAGGCCCAGGCACGGCTGGACGTCCTTGTACTGCGTCTGCAGCTGGCAGTCGTCCGAAGGCGAGGGCTGGTAGGAGATGCCCTTGATCGGGCGCAGCGCGGTCAGCGCCGGCGAGATCTGCGCCGCGGCAGGAAGGAGGGTGCAGGCGAGCGCGCCGGCGACGAAGAGCCGCGCCATGCGGCGAAGCGTAAGGGTCGGGGCGGGTTGCCCGGGGTTGTGCATTGGGTCTCCTCGTGGGGATCGGCGAGTCACGGCGAAGCCGAATCTGCGACCCTCGCTGAAGCAATAACGGTGCCGGATCGGTGAGGCGGGATCGACGTGCATCGATCCAGGCGGCAGCGTGTGGGTGCCGGGTCTTCTCGCGACGGCGGCGTGGTCGCCGCAGCGGATCGCGACGCGGCCGGAACACGAGGCCCCCGCCAGGTTCAGGACGTTCCCGCGCCGGGCGGTGCTGCGGCCTTGGGGGGGCCGCGCCCCCCAAGGCCTTGCGCTACAGCGAATACAGGAACGCGCGCAGGTAGCCGATCTGCTTCGCGGGTCAGCGCTGTTCATCTTGTGGTATGACGCCCAGCTTCTTGACCGCCGGCCCGTCGTGCAGGAACGCCGCCTCGATCGCATCGCACGCCCGTCCGTCGTGCAACAGGAAGTCGCAGGCCGCATCCAGCGTGGAGTTGTCGGATCGTCGATCCACGTCTTGGTGTTCTTGTACGAGTCGGTCACGAAGCGATTGAGGCCCAGTCCCTTCAGCGCCGGCGTGCGGATCTTCTGCACGTAGTTCTTGTACTTCGGCAGGACCACGCCATCGCTGTCCCGGATCGGCTCCTTCGCGTCGGCGACCTGCGACAGGTAGCCCATGTCGTGCATCAGCAGATCGGTGCCGATGTAGGACAGGAACGGAACGGCCGCAGGCCCGATGCCGGTCGCGCCTTGATGCGCGTGGCCAGGCGGTCGCGAAAGTCCTTGTTCAGCATCGTTTCGTCCGGGACGATGTCGATCTTGCGCGATCACGTGGCACGTGTCGCAGCCCAGCTTGCGGAAGACCTTCTCGCCCTCGATCACCTCCGGCAGCGCCACCTTGAACTCGGAGCGGGTGGGATTGCCGAGCCAGCGCGCGTAGTCGGCCATCCGCTCGACGTCCCGTTCGGTCAGGTCCGCGTTGCCCTTCGAATCGATGCACGCCTTGTTGGCCGGGCCGCAGTTGGGATGCGCGTACCGGATCGGGAACGTCGACGTCGCCGTTGGGATAGAGCCAGTTGTATCCCTCCTTCGTCGTCATGTTCATCTCGACGAACGCGGCATTGGCCACCTGGTCCTCGAGCGAGGCGCGGTCGCCGATCCACCCGAAGCGGCCGATGAAGCAATCCGTCGGTGCTCTTGGACTTGCAGTCCTTCTGGACCGTCGCCCTTGTACCCGTCGCGCGACCCCGCGTTCCAGATGATCTCGCCGGCGAGCTTGCTCGCCGAGCTTGGTCTCTGCGCGTCCTGGAAGCCGATGATGGCGGAGTTCGGGATCGCTTCCATCGCGCTCAGGTTGCCGAGGCGCTTGCCGTTGAGGTGCATGTAACCCACCTCGCCCGTGGCGATCGCCGCGGTGATGGCGTCGCCGTTGACGTCGTTGCAGTTGGCGGGCCAGGGCTTCGTCGTCGTTGGGTCGCGGGCGGGGCGAGCTGGCACGACGACGGCGTCAGGAATGTGCCCCAGCTTGATCTGCATGGGCAGGTAGGTCTTCTTGAGTTCGGCGTTGATGCGGTCGACGCTTCACCACCCTCGATCCGGCTTCCCGGCCTTCGTCGCGTCCTCGTACGTTTCGTAGGTCCAGTGTAGCTGTAGCCCGGCGTCGGTGACGTGAAAGCTGTCGCCGAAGTAGTTCATGATCTTGTTGTTGTAGTAGAGGTTCTCCTCCTCCGCCGTTCGACGGCGGCTGTCGAGACCACGGCCGCCGGCGTGGCCAGCGGTTCCGAATAGCGCGACGCATCGAGCGTCTTGGTGTCGCGGCGCAGGTCGAAGAAGACCAGCTTCATCGGCCGGATCTTCCCGGTGAACGTGTAGTCCTTGCTCGCGGTAGGGGTCGTACGCCGCGTCCGTCATGAACTCGCGGAGCACCGGGTCGAGCTTGCCGGCGGTGTTGATCGGGATGCCGCTGCCGTTGCGCACGTGGCATCCGTCGCAGGTGTTCGTTGTGGAAGGGTGCCTTGGCGTTCGCGGGGTTGAACGACGCGGCGAACATCCGGTCGCGGAAGATCGCCCGCTGGTTGCCTCTGGTCGTACATGCCCGTCATCCGGTATTCGTTGTGCCACAGCACCTTGCCCCGGATGCCGTCGGCGAATTGCCACGGGTCCGACTCGTTGTGGTTGCTCATGAGCAGCGTGTGGTAGAACTCCGTCGACTTGTAGTTGCGGCCCGCCATAGGCGTTCTTGAAATCGGCGACGTTGGCGACGGGCAGGTACATGCTGAAGATGCTCGCGTTGTACACCTGCTCGTAGAGGGTAAGGCCGCTCTCGCTCTTGGCATCCTTCAGGAACGTCACCGGCAGCTGCATGCCCGGGACCGCCGGCGAACAGGAACGACGTCCTGCCGTACTGGTTTCCGCTTCATGCTCGCGGCCACGAAGTCGGCCCCGTAGTCGGCGCCCTTGGCCGGGTCGCTCCACTGCCACTTGAAGCCATTGGGGTGGGTCTCGTAGGCGAGGCTGCAGTTGCGCAGCCTCGCGACCTTGGCCAGGTCCCCCTTGGCCGCCCCGGCCAGGTCGTCGAGCGAGCACTGCCGCGGGTACAGGAACTGCTTGGCCGGCTGTTGGCCGGTTTGTGGGCACTCCGTTGTTCTTCGGTCAAACGGTCGTCCGTCTGCAACTGCCCGCGGGTTTGTCCTTGGCCGGGTACGCGCCCTGGAAGGGGTTGTGCAGGGCCTGGGGATACACGAAGTCTTCCCACTTGACCTCGGTGGTGGTCCAGGCGAAATGACGCTGGCGCTCGGCGGGGGTGACCTGGTCCGGGAATGACGCCAGCGCCCGGTTGAACCACCGGATCAGGTAGTCGTTGTAGGGCTGGATACTGAAGATTCGTTCGGATCCGACGGCACCGGGCTCGAGGTCGAACGCCGCCAGCGCGATCGTGCACTTGTCCAGTCCCGTCCTTGCAGTGGTTGCTGGCGCGCCGGGTAGGTGGCGGCCGAAGGGTAGACCGAAAATGCCGCCAGCGTGGGCCAGACGCCGTTGCCGTTGCCGTTGAACGCGGAGTTGAAGGTGCCAAAATAGTCGGCGTAGCAAACCGGGTCCTGCGAATCAGCCGGTCCACCGCGATTGGCAGTAGTGCGTCATGTACCAGGGCATCTGCGGGGCGTAGACGGTCGCGTCGCTGAGCACGAACCCGTTGGGATAGTTCGGCTGTCGATCTCGAGTGCCGTAGAGCTGCTTGTTGAGGGTGTTGACACCCGGGACGAGAGTGCTGCCCGAGGGCTGCGCCCACCAGTTGGACACCTCCAGCTTGACTTCGATGCAGGGAAGCTTGGGGTCCTGGCAGTAGGGGGTGTCGCCGATCTTCGCGCCCTTGATCTTCGGATCGTCCGGATCGTACTTCGTATCGGTCCGCAGGGTGCCGACGATGTTGGTGACGCCGATCTCGATCATGCACTGCTCTTGCGTGAGCGGACGCGGTGCGCCTGTGACCGGGTCCCTGACGTTCGCACACGCCGTCTTCGCGTCGGGCCGCAGCACGTCGTAGGGAAGGACGATGGCCTGGTCGATCTTGTTGCCGGTGTACGTGCCGAGCTTCTGCCGCCAGGGAACGTCCGTGAACCACTCCTTGAACTCCGGCGCCGGCGCGCCCTTGCTGTCGCAGGCGGTTTTCGGCCAGATCCCGTTGTCGCAATAGTTGATCTCTGCCGCTGCCGCGACCAGTACGACGCCTGCCGCAATCGACGCGGCCAGCATGCCGACGATGGTTTGCTTTTTCATCCGTCCCTCACCCCGTTGTCGTTCTTCTTCGTACGCGCGCCATTATAGGGACCCCACCCCTGGTCAGGAAGGGATCCGGACCGGGTTCGAATCGCACCCACGCGCCAACGTGCGTCGATGATCAAAATGGTGCGGCGACTGCTTCCCGTGCGGCATGGACGGCCATTTCCGCCGGTACATCGCACGCGCCGTGCCGACCGGCGTCGGGCAGCGATGCACGAAGGTGCAGCCGGCGATATCCTTGGCGCAATGTTCTGCTCGACGTGGTCCGCAATCGCGGGCTTCCGATCAAGCGGGAGGAGCCGGAGCAAGAGTCGTTCCGAGGTGGCGCGCGAGCGCTGGCGATTGATGCGCGGGACGATACGCAAGTACGCGGAATCCGACCGGTGTGCAGAAGCTAAGTTCCCGCTTCCGTTCGGAAGCGAACGTGTCGCCGCGCGCCGACGTCAGGGCTTCCCCGCCGGCACGAGCGCGAACACCTCGACGTCGGCCGCCTTCCCCTTGAAGTGCACGGCGCCGAGCGCCTCCACCTGCACGTCGGACGGCAACCGCTCGCGCGTCGCGCGATCGACCAGGATCTTCTTGCAGCGCCACCTTGGTGTGCGCCTCGAGCCGCGCCGCCAGGTTCACCGTGTCGCCGATGCACGTGTACGCGGCGCGCTGCTGGGTGCCCGCGTAGCCCGCCACCATCTCGCCCGCCGCGATGCCGATGCCGATCGCGATCGGCGGCTTGCCCATCGCCACGCGCTCCACGTCGAAGAGGTCGATCAGCTCGACCATCTCGGCGGCGGCGGCGGCCGCGCTGCCCACGTGGTCGGGCAGCGGCAGCGGCGCGCCGAACACCGCCATCAGGCCGTCGCCCATCATCGTCGTCACGATGCCGCCGTGGCCGCTGATCGCGTCGAACATCAGCGCGTAGAACGTGTTGAGGAGCTCGATGCTCTCCTCCGGCGGCTGCGTTTCCGCGAGCGACGTGAAGCCGCGGATGTCGCAGAACAGCACCGACGCGTCGACGCGCTTGCCGCCCAGCATGAAGCCGGAGTCCTGCAGGTCCTGCGCCACCTCCGGCGCCGCGAAGCGCCGCACCAGTTCCCGCTGCTGGTCGCGCAGGCGCTTCTTCTCGAGGCTGGCACCGATGCGCGCCTTCAGCAGCACCGCGTTGACGGGCTTGGGCAGGTAGTCCTCGGCGCCCAGCTCGATGCAGCGCACGACGTGGTCGATGCCTTCCAGCGACGACGTGACGATCACCGGGATGTCGCGCAGCGCGAGGTCGTTCTTCATCCGCTCGAGCACCTGGAAGCCGTCGATCTCGGGCATCTCCATGTCGAGGAGCACGAGGTCGAAGCGCTCGCGCGCGAGCATCTCCAGCGCGACGCGGCCGTTCTCCGCGCACGCGACGGCGTGGCCCTGCAGCTCGAGGTTGCGCGTCAACAGCAGGCGGTTGACCTTGTTGTCGTCGGCCACCAGCAGGCGCGACGGGCCGCTGCGAAGTTCAGCCATGATGGCGCTCAGCCATGGCGCAGCGCTGCCAGCGCGGCGGACGCGCGCGCGTACGCGGCCTCGATGTCCGCCAGTGGCTGCGCGCCGCGGCCGCTCACCGCCGGCACGCCCGCGAGCTCGAGGTCGCGCGCGATGGCGGCCAATTCCAGCGCGCCGAACGTGCTGCCGTTCGACTTCAACGAATGCGCGGCGCGCCGGAAGCGATCCGCGTCGAGCGCGACGAGCGATTCCTGCGAGGTCGGCCAGCATGCGCGGGCCCTCCTCGAGGAACGTGTCGACGAGTTCCTGCACGAACTCGAAGCCGGTGGTGTCGCGCAGGGCGGCGAAGGTGGCGGAGTCGATCGCGGGCGCGGTCATCGGGCGTCCTTGCGGGGTTGGGAGAGTTCGAGCGCCTCGACCAGCCGCTCGACGCGGATGGGCTTGGTCAGGTAGTCGTCCATGCCGGCGGCGAGGCACATCTCGCGGTCGCCCTGCATGGCGTTGGCGGTCATCGCGACGATGCGCGGGCGCGCGTCGGCGGGCCACCGCGCGGTGATGCGGCGCGACGCCTCGAGGCCGTCCATGTCGGGCATCTGCACGTCCATCAGCACGACGTCGTAGGTCTGCCGCTCGACCGACTCGATGGCCTCGATGCCGTTGGACGCGAGGTCGGCGCGGTAGCCCATCTGCTGGAGCAGCCGCAGCGCGAGCTTCTGGTTCACGACGTTGTCCTCGGCCAGCAGGATGCGCAGCGGGTGGCGCGCGGCCATGCCCGGGTCGAGCTGCGGTTTGGCCGCCGGGGCCGCCGGCTTCGCCGGCATGTCGGGGTGCGCGAGGAGGCCCACCAGCAGGTCGAAGAGGTGCGACTGGCGCATCGGCTTCGCGAGGTAGGCCGCGAAGAGCCCGTCGTCGTCGCCGGCCTCGCGCCGACCGAGCGAGCTCCACAGCACGCGCGGCAGCGCCGGGCGCAGTTCGCGCAGCCGCTGCGCCAGCGCGATGCCGTCCATCTCCGGCATGTGCATGTCGACCACCGCGACATCGAACGCTGTCGCCGGACCCGATCCAGTCCAGCGCCTGCGCGGGCCTATCGGTGTCGCGGACCTGCATGCCCCACTTGGCGGCCTGCAGGCCGAGCACGCGCCGGTTGGTGGCGTTGTCGTCGACCAGCAGCAGCGACTTGCCCGCGAGGCCCGGCTGCACCCCCGCGATGCTGTGCTGGCGCGTCGGCGGCACTTCGGCGGGCGGCGCCACGATGGTGAACGTGAAGGTCGAGCCGTGTCCGGGACCCGCGCTCTGCGCCCACATCGTCCCGCCCATCAGCTCGGCCAGGCGCTTGCTGATCGCGAGGCCCAGGCCGGTGCCGCCGTACTTGCGCGTCGTGGAGGAGTCCGCCTGCGAGAACGACTGGAAGAGGCGTCCCATCGCCTCCGCGGTGAGTCCGATGCCGGTGTCGCGCACGGCGAACGTGAGTTCGTGGCGGCCCGCCGACGCAGGTGCCGCGGTGACCGTCAGCACCACTTCGCCCGACTCCGTGAACTTCACGGCGTTGGACATCAGGTTGAGGATCACCTGCCGCAGCCGCGTGACGTCGCCGGCGAGCGCCGCGGGCACGTCGCCCTCGAAGAGGTACGCGAGGTCGAGCTGCTTCTCGACGGCGCGGGCGGAGATCAGGTCGAGCGCCGACTCCACGCACTCGCGCACGTCGAACGGGGCCGTCTCGATGTCCATCCGCCCCGCCTCGATCTTCGAGAAGTCGAGGATGTCGTTGATGATCGTGAGCAGCGCGTCGCCGGAGTCGCGGATCGTCGCCGCGTAGTCGTGCTGCTCGGTGTCGAGCGGCGTGTCGAGCAGGAGGCCGCTCATGCCGATCACCGCGTTCATCGGCGTGCGGATCTCGTGGCTCATCGTGGCGAGGAACGCGCTCTTCGCCTCGTTGGCGGCCTCGGCCGCGGCGCGCGCCTGCTGCGCCTCGTGGAAGAGCCGCACGTTCTCGATGGCGATGACCGCCTGGTCCGCGAACGTGTTGAGCAGCGTCACGTCCTTCTCGGAGAAGCCGCCTGTCATGCGCCGGAACACGCCGATCGTCCCCAGTGCCGCGCCGCCGCGCATGAGCGGCGCGAAGATCGCCGACCGGTATCCCATCTTCAGCGCCATCTGCCGGCCGCGCGGGTACTGCACGGCCGCCGCTTCCAGGTCGGGAACATGGATCGTCCGCCCCTCGATCGCACAGGTGCCGACCAGGCTCTGCGAGTCGAGTGGCACGGGGCCGCTGTCCATGCCGACGTTGGCCTCGATCTCCAGCATGCCGTCGCGCAACAGGCGCAGCGCGACCACGCTGTCCGCGAACAGCGCGCGGCAGCTCGTCACGATCGCCTCGAACACCGGCCGCGCGTCGGTGATCGACCCGCTCATCGCCGACAGGATGCGCGCGGTCGCCGTCTGCCGGTCGAGCGCCTCCCGGGTCTCGTTGAACAGCCGCACGTTCTCGATCGCGATCACCGCCTGGTCGCGGAACGACTCGGCCAGCGCGATCTCCTTGTCGTTGAAGGCGTTCGCCCGCGTGCTGCCGAGCACCAGCACGCCGACGCAGGCGTCGCCGCGCAGCAGCGGCAGGTACAGCGTCGAGTTGAGTCCCAGCTGCTCGTGCCGCATCCGCTCGTGCGGGGGAAGCTCGATCGCCGACCAGTCGCGCAGGTGCAGCACGGTCTTGCTGACGATCGCGCGCGACGGGAAGTTCGCATCCGGGTCCACCGGCATCACCGTCGACCCCGGCACCGGCGCCAGGCCGGCCGGGGTGGCCATCGCCTTCGGCGAGTAGGTGTCGCCGCTCACGATCTGCACGATGGCGATGTCGCAGCCCAGGCGCTTGACTGCGGTGGTGACGATCGCATCGAACACGGGCTGCACGTCGGTGGGCGAGCTGCTGATGACGCGCAGGATGTCGGCGCTGGCGGTCTGGCTCGCCAGCGCCTCCTTCGTCTCGTTGAACAGGCGCACGTTCTCGATCGCGATCACCGCCTGGTCGGCGAACGTCTGCAGCAGGCTGATCTCGGCCGGTGCGAACGGGCGCACCTCGTTGCGGAGCAGGGAGATTGCGCCCACGGCCTCGCCCTCGCGCAGCAGAGGAACGTTCAGCACGGTGCGGAAACCATAGCGCTCCTGGATCTCGCGGATGTCCGGGTATTCGGATTCCATGAGAGGAACCACGTCCTCGACGTGGATGTAGCGGCGCTCCAGGACCGTGCGGCCGCCGATCGAAGTCCTGCCGAGTGGAATAAAAATTGTCTGTTATCCAGAATTCGTTGATGTGGACATAGAAGGAAAGGTTCGCACAGCAATTAAATTAGTGGTAGATCCTGTTTAACCAATTATAATGGATGAGAGAAGGAAGACGGTTTTTAGCCTGATTCAAAAATCAGGCTTTTTTAGTTTCTTCAGGAGTAAAAATTACTTCATCCTTACCGGTTAATTTTTCTTGAATTTTACTGATAATCAATTCAAGATGCTGCGGATGAGCCACATAATCCAAATCATCTGATGGAACAGTAAGAACAGGACATAAGGTGAAATTATTAATCCAGTTTTCATACAGTTCGTTTAATCTGGAAAGATATTCAGGTGCAATCTGTTGTTCATAATCACGATTTCTTAAAGCGATACGGTTTAGCAAAGTAGGAACAGATGCACGCAAGTAAATCATCAAATCAGGGGGAGGAAGATATTCAGCCAACGTGCGATATAAAGAACGATACGTGGAGTAATCCCGTTCGCTCATGCGGCCTTGAGCAAAAAGATTGTGTGCAAAAACTTCTGCATCTTCATAAATACTGCGATCCTGAATGACTGATCCAGAATTGCGGATCAGTTCCTGATGAATGCGCAAACGGTGGGTTAAAAAGAATATTTGAGAGTGAAAACTCCATGAAACCATATCTTTATAGAAATCAGAGATATAGGGATTTTCGGTAACCGGTTCAAAATAGGGTTTACTATCCAATCTTTCACAGATCATTTCAACCAGGGTGGATTTGCCCACCCCAATATTGCCTGCCACAGCAATAAATTTTTTCACTGAATCCTCACTGAATCAATTATTTGTTTATTTTCTTAAGAAAATTATAACATCAGGCATAAGTTAAACAAAAAGAGACCATCAATGAAGACTGTCTCTTTGGTCGATTCAAAATTAAACTTATGCTGGGACGCAAGCGCCAGTGGGACAAACGTCAGAGCAGGCGTGGCAATCCGTGCATTTTGCGGCGTCCACTACATAAATATCTGGACCCTGAGAGATGGCGCCTTCGGGGCATTCAGCTTCACACGCACCGCAAGAGATGCATTCATCGTTAATTTTTGTGGCCATAGAAAGTCCTTTCGTGAACCTTTGATTTTATTTGCTGAAAAGAATAGCACAGCAATTTTTACTTGTCAATTTGATTTATCAGGTGAAACGTCACCAATTCTACTATTAAATGTCATATTTGAAACTGGTTTAATTGATATAATCAACACTTATTTGATTAATTAGGATAATGAAAGTGACTCATTCCGAAGATAAGTCAAATTGTCCTTCGTAAAAAGATTTCTGACACCTGCACTACCGGTGGTGATGGGATATATTCCGGTTGGATTTGCCTACGGTGTGTTGGGGGTGAATGCCGGAATCAGCACTTTTAATACAATTATCATGTCGCTCATCGTTTTTGCCGGTTCTGCTCAATTAATGGCGACTGGTTTCTTTGCTCAAGGATTAAATCCATTTTCCATAATAATTACCACTTTTATTGTTAATCTTCGGCACATGCTTATGAGTGCTTCACTTTCTACTCATATGAAAAATTGGACAAAAATTGAAGTAGCCGGTTTTTGTTATGAATTGACGGATGAAACCTTTGCCGTACACAGTATGCGTTTTAATAGCGGAGACACTTCAGCCCTGCCAGCCATGTCGATTAACTTAATTTGTCAACTTTCATGGGTGGTCGGAACAATATTAGGCGCACTGGCAGGAAATCTTATTTCAGATGTAAAACCTTTTGCCCTGGATTATGCATTGCCAGCCATGTTTATTGCTTTGTTAATTTTGCAAATTCACAATCGTAAACATATTATTGTCGCCATTGTTGGTGCAGTCATCTCCATCATTTTTTGGAAAATAGGTATAACGCAGTGGAATGTGATTCTGGCAACCGTAATCGGAGCAACTTTAGGAGCCATTCTTGAAACTTCAAATAAAAGGGATTCTATTTCCCCTTCCGTGGAGATGGATAATGAGTAATGAATTGTTTCTGCTTACCATGGTGGGAATGGGAGTGGTCACTTATCTACCTCGGCTGCTGCCAGCCTGGTTCCTGCGCGGACGTACACTGCATCCATTTATAGAAGCGTGGCTTAAATATGTGCCTGTGGCGGTCCTGGCTGCACTGCTTCTTCCTTCTCTTCTGGTATCAGAAGGTCAACTTAACCTGACCTGGAGTAATCTCTATTTGTGGGCAGCAATACCGGCGGGTCTCACCGCCTGGAAGACGCGCAGTATGTTTGCCACCGTGCTGGTGGGAATGGCAGTGGTGGCATTAGTTCGTTTTATTCTTTAACCACTGGGACACGTTTTTTCTTACAAAAAGTGTATTTCTCGCAAAGGAGCAAAGGGCGCAAAGAAGTTCCTTACAAAAAAAACAATTTTGATTAGTTATACTTACTGATGCACAAACATTTACAAGAAGGATTTATATTAAATTTTTGGTGTTTTTCATAGTTAATCCTTAAATCCATAAATCTTGACGAACGTAAGCCAAGTAGAGTATATTTGTACGGCTAACATGTCCGCCCTCGTAGCTCAATTGGACAGAGCGTCTGCTTGCGGAGCAAAAGGTTGCAGATTCGAGTTCTGCCGGGGGCACTAAGAAGAGCGGTTTTCCGCTCTTTTTCTTTATCTACTCATTGAAAACAAAAGAGATTGAAAATGAACAATAAACCCCAAATTTTACTCACCAATGATGACGGCATCCACTCCCCAGGGTTGTGGGCTGCCGCGAAGGAACTCTCAAAAATAGGCTATGTCACCGTGGCTGCCCCGCGCGAACAGCATTCAGGTGCAGGCCGCAGCGTGCCCTCCAAATCGGACGGCGAGATCAAGGAAGTCAAGCTTAAAATCGGCGATCAGGAATGGACCTGCTACTCGGTGGGAGCATCTCCTGCGCAAACAGTAAATTACGGCATTTTCGGAATTCTGAAATACAAACCTGATCTGGTGGTCTCGGCCATCAATTATGGAGAGAATCCTTCCGTTGATATTACCATGTCTGGCACCGTTGGCGCTGCGCTTGAAGGCGCATCATCCGGCATCCCCTCACTGGCGGTATCGGTGCAGCTCGAAAGCCAGGATTATCTGGGTTATTCGGACGAAGTAGATTTTACAACAGCTGCCATCTTTACCCGGCGCTTTGCCAAGATTTTATTGGATAAGAAAATGCCCGAAGACGTGATGGCTTTGAATGTGAATGTTCCTTCAGACGCCACGCCTGATACGGCATGGAGGGTTACCCGGTTAGCCAGGAATCCCTATTTTGTCGCCTATTATCGGGATCCGAAAGAACACGAAAAGCACAAGATCGTTGACGGAAAACCGGAACCCAATGAAGCAGATCTGGCTGACTCCTCCACGGATGTGGGAACTTTCAGAACAGACCGAATGGTTTCGGTCACACCGCTCAGCCTTGACCTGACGTCACGAGTTAAATCTGACTGATCTGCAAACCCTGTTTGGCGAGCTGGATTAAAACGCACGCTGATATTGCGGCGGAACTTTGAAATCCACGCCAAGTGTTTTGGCGGCGTGCAGCGGCCAGTAAGGCGTCACGTAAAAATTCACGACCAAGCAGAACTAGGTCGGCACGTCCATTGCGGATGATCTCATCGGCATGCTGAGGTGAAGTGATCATCCCAACCGTGGCGGTGGCGATTTTTGCTTCATAGCGCACGGCTTCTGAAATGGGAACCTGGTAACCCGTGCCCACCGGCACTTTTGCTTCGGCTGCGTTTCCGCCTGATGAACAATCGATCAGATCAACGCCCATCCCCTTCAGTATTTTGGCCAATTCAACAGAATCATTTACCGACCAACCCCCTTCGTACCAATCCGTGCCTGAAATTCGCGTGGTCAGTGGCAGTTCCTTTGGCCACACGGTTTGAATGCCTTTAATCGTTTCGAGCATGAAGCGGATACGGTTCTCAAAACTGCCGCCGTATTCATCCGTGCGCTGGTTGGAAAGGGGAGAGTAAAACTCATGGATCAAGTATCCGTGGGCGGCATGCAGTTCCAACCACTGAAACCCGGCATCCAAGGACCGTTTGGCGGCAGCCACAAACTGAGATTGAATTTCATGAATTTCAGAATTGGATAGTTCGTGGGGTAATTGATGTTCAGAAGAATACGGCAGCGGACTCGGCCCCACCACCTGCCACCAGCGGTCATCATTTCTTTGAATGGGTTTGCCTCCCATCCAGGGTTTATCGGTGCAGGCTTTTCTTCCGGCATGCGCGATTTGAATGCCGGCAACAGCACCCTCCGACTTGATAAAATCAGTCACCCTTTTTAAGGGAGCGATATGATCATCATCCCAAAGACCGGCATCATAAGGAGTAATCCGTCCGCGAGCTTCAACGGCTGTGGCTTCGGCAATGACCAATCCGGCACCGCCAGATGCTCTGGCTCCCAGATGGACCAACTGCCAATCGTTCGAATATCCGTCTGTGTAGCTGTACTGACACATGGGGCGAACGCCAATGCGGTTGCGCAAGGTAATGCTGCGGATGGTTAATGGGTCAAATAAACTGGTCATGAGTTTTCTCCGTTTCAATGAGCAATAAGCAAACTCCCGACAAGCGCCGGGAGTCAGAGGATATTAGATGTTAAAGCGGATGTTGAGGATGTCTCCATCCTGAACGACGTATTCCTTGCCTTCAAGGCGCAGACGGCCTTTGGCCTTGGCTTCGACCATGCCGCCAAGAGTCATCAGGTCGTCGTACGAAATCACCTCGGCGCGGATGAAGCCTTTCTGCAGGTCGGAGTGAATCTCGCCAGCGGCTTCTGGTGCGAGCGCGCCGCGGCGCACCGTCCAGGCGCGGCATTCGTCTGGACCGACGGTGAAGAAGGATTGCAGTCCGAGCAGATCGTAAGAGAGCTTGATCATGCGGCTCAAGCTGGGTTCTTCGATGCCGTATTCCTTGAGGAACATTTCGGCTTCTTCAGCAGAAAGCTGGGCAATATCCATTTCAAGTTTGCCCTGCAGTGAGACAATCTTGCTTTGTTTATGGGTGTAAGCCATTTCAGGTGCCTGCTGACCTTCGGCGGTGTTCATCACGATCAGCAGAGGTTTGCGGCTTAAGAAGCCGAAACCAGAAAGCAGCTTGTCTTCATATTCGCTGATCTCAATATCCCGCAGCGGAATGTCTTTGGAGAGTGTTTCGTGAAAGCGGTTGAACAATACCAACTCGCGTTCGACCAATTCCTTGTCGCGTCCCATGGGACGTTTGACTTCTTCGTTGAGTCTTTCGAGTTTTCGCTCAACAGAGATCAGATCGTTGAGCAAAAATTCGCTATCCATCGAGTTGATGTCGCGAATCGGATCAATGGTATCGTTGATGTGAACCACGTTCTCGTCTTCAAACACGCGCACGACTTCAATGAAACCGTCCAGTTGGGTGAGCTGGTTGAGCAGGGCGCCTGAGATGCCGCCTTTGTTGCTGCTGCCATCCAGACCGGCGATGTCTACATAAGTGACCTTGGTGTAAATGGTCTTCTTGGGTTTGAACATGGCAGAGAGCTTATCCACGCGCACATCGGGCACATCCACCACGGCGGTGTGAACTTCAATTTTGCCGGTGACGCCGGTGGGCTGCATGGCGCGGGTGAGCGCATTGAAAAGCGTTGTTTTTCCAGATTGGGGTAGACCAATAATTCCTAGTTTCATAAAAATTCCCTTGACCCGTAATAAAATGTCAGATATACTCTGTTTTGCTATTGCCGGAGTGGCGGAATTGGCAGACGCGCACGACTCAAAATCGTGTTCCGTAAGGAGTGTGGGTTCAATTCCCACCTTCGGCACCTAGATTATAACATGCGCTCCCTGCGTTAATCCGCGGGGAGTTTTTTCTTCCTTAAACTCATTTTCTAACTTTTTTTTCCGTTTTAGAAGTTTCTTCTTACAATTAGATATTATAGGTCACCTTGACAAGGTCGCGGTCTGTGCGCCCCCGAGCCGCTTGCGGCGAGAGGTGGTTACCTTGTCAAGGTGACCTTATTTGAGTTAAGCATGTAAATGATATTTTCTAGAACTAATTAAATCAACTTTCTCATGATCGGACGGGTTGCCTTCCTCCGCGCCACTTCTACAAAACCCGCGGACTCGAAGGAAGACACCACCCCGGTATAAATATCCGCCGGACCGGTTTTCTTATCCGCATCGTACGGATAGGCTTCAACAATTTCCGCACCGTGTGATTTGGCATACTCCACTGCGGCAGCGATCAACTGCGCCATCAACCCCTGGTGGCGGTAATTGTGATGGATGAAAAAACAGGGGATGGACCAGACGGGCTGGTCATCCACGGGGGCAAGTAACCGCGAGGTGCTGAGGCGGATGTAATCCGCTCGCGGGGCGACCGTCACCCACCCAGCCGGATTTCCGTCGATGTATGCGATTAAACCTGCTTCCACACCGCGGTGAACGATCGTTCGCATGGCTTCTTTAAGCCCATCCTTTCCCAATGTGCTGAATTCCTTATTGGAAACCCGCCACCACATGCACCAGCAGCCCGTGCAGACGGCATTTGAGTTAAACAAGGTTTCAAAATCAAGCCACCTTTCGGGTGTCAATGGAAGAATTTCTATATTTGGCATATTAAACTCCTCAATCGTTTAGGATGAAACTGAGCGCTCTTTGCAGCACTTCGTCAAAATTGGACGGGAATATCGTGTGCCATATCGGGGAAGACTTCCACTTCACACTGTATGCCGTACTCAACCAATTTATCTTTCAGCAATAACGCACCTGGAGTGCAGTGTTCATCTTTGCCGCCCAAAACGAAATATCCGCGTAAGGATTTGTGGTCAGCAGAAGTGATTAACGGCAGCCAGCTTTCAACAGCTCCGACATACGGCGCCAGTGCCAGAAAGCCGTTGACCGGAAAGAACCCTTTCAAAGCAAGATGGATGGCGGCGTGTCCGCCTTTTGAAAAACCGGAGATAAGCGTTTTTTGATTGTCTATTTCATATTGTTGATTTAGGGTTTCATAATGAGCGGGGACATCTTTGTTCAACCCTCTCAATATCATTCCAAACATACAACCCTTTGCCGGCAACTTCTGCGGATTGAGGCAGTGCCACCAGCCAGTTATTTTTTGTCAGGTAACCCCAGTAATCCGAGAAACCCTGAGCGTTGGAATTATTTCCGTGCAGCCCAATCAACAAGGGGAGTTTGCCTTCTGGCAGATTAACAGGTTCAATAATTTTCAACTCAGGGCGGGCCTTGCGCTGCTCATCAGCAAGCGTTTTAAAACTACGCTCCACCAATGCTTCATAGCGCGGACGACCGTGTAAGACTTTTATATCTTCGTCCCTGCGCAGCACGAAATCATTGTAGAAAGTAGCCCAGGTCCAGCGATTGGGCGAGAATATCTTCCGCCTGTTCCAACTTACCCATCATGGCCGCCAGATTAAACCTTATTTCGTAGGCGCGTCCCTGCCAGGAGGGGTACTTATCGCAAACAGCAGTGATTAAATCATAGGCTTTGGAATACTCGCCTTTCATATAAAGATCGAAGGTTTTAGTAAATTCAACAGGTTCATCTTTCATTTGAATCCTCCTATTTCACTACCATTATTTTACACGGAATCAATTTGCGCAGTACGATTACTGGAATTTTTAATCATCTCGTTGTATACTCGTTAATACTATATTTTTTTATCTTTCGATTTAAGAGGACGCCCATGAAAGCCACAGTCACCCAACAACATCTGGCTCACGGACTAAGCGTTGTTTGCCGAGCCGTATCTCCGCGCAGCACACTGCCGGTCCTGGCAAACGTACTCGTCGCCACGGACGAAGGCCGCCTGCGTCTTTCTGCCACCAATCTTGAAATGGGCATTACCTGCTGGATCCCCGCACAAATTCAGGAAGAAGGCTCTATCACCGTTCCCGCCCGCACCCTGGTGGACCTGGTCGGAACATTTCCGCCTGAAAACGTGCAGCTCACCCTCGATACCCGCACCCAAACCATTAACGTGGTCTGCAACAGTTCAGTGCATGATATCAAAGGCATTGATGCGCAAGATTTTCCGCCCATCCCGGTGCCTGACCTGACCGAAGGCGTCGATCTGAACCTGGTCGACTTCAGAGAAATGATCCAGCAGGTGGCTTTCGCCGCCTCCGCGGATGAAGCCCGCCCGGTGCTGCAGGGTGTCAAAATGGAAGTACAGGAAAGCCAGATCACCCTGGCTGCCACAGACGGCTTCCGCATTTCGGTGCGCAAAGAGCTGCTGGCCAATCCCGATCAAACAAGATTTCTCCATCATCATCCCCGCCCGCGCCATGAGCGAACTGGCACGCATCGCCAGCGACGGAGACAAGACCGTCACCATGGTCGTCCCCCAAGGACGCGGACAGGTCATCTTCCACCTAAAGGATGCCGAACTGGTCTCGCAATTGATCGACGGCAACTTCCCCGATTTCGGGCCATCATTCCCCACAATTACAAAACCCGCACGACCATCTCAACCCCGGCCTTTCTCAAAGCCTGCAAACAGGCTGAGATCATCGCGCGCGAAGGCAACAACGTCATTCGCTGAATCTCATCCCTGAAGAGAACGGCACCGGCAAAGTCGAGATCAGCGCGCTCACCGAAGAAACCGGCAAAAGCGATATCCAGATGGAAGCCAATATTGAAGGCAACGCATTGCTGATCGCTTTCAACGTGCGATTCCTGCGCGAAGTGCTGGATGTGATCAAAGCGCCCAAGTGTGGCGCTCGAAACCAACGCCAATAACACCCCGGGCGTTATTCGTCCAGTCGGTGATGAAAACTTCACCCACGTGATCATGCCCATGCATTTGGGCTGATCCTCACAATCTCTCGTAACGGATTCCCCTCTCCAACGAGAGGGGAAATTGTTTCAGGAGAATTAATTATTTCTAGAAATAATTAAAATGGATTTTTTACCTAATTCCTCTGAACGACTCTTAAGCCTCACCATCGCCCTGGGACAGTATCCCATTTTGGGTACAAAAATTCGCGCGCGCATGCGTGCGGAATTGTTTAATCGCGGCATCATCGACCAAAAGGAATTCGAAGCACAGGTACGCAGCGAAGCCATCCAGACCCAAAAAATGGAAGGCATCGATAACCCTTATTACCAGGAACCTTCTGAAATATGGGAGACGCGCAAATCCATTTTACGCGATCAACTGACCGATTTGCTCTTCAGCCGGCATCTACCCTTTGAACTGATGGAAACCATGATCAGCGAAGTGCTGGTTGAAAAAGGCATCACCCCGACCGAACAGCATCTGGCCATCAACCCTGAACTGGCGCCGCTGGACCTGGTATTTGAACAGGCGCTGACCATTGAGCGCATGCCTGAAGAAAGCAAAGCCAGGCTGATCCCGCGGCTTGAAGAAACCAAAGTGGTGCTCATCCGCAGCATGATCAGCGACCAATTGCGCTACATCAACATTGCCAAGGAATGGTTGACAGTTAACGACCTGGCAGAAATTCGGCGCCGAAAAATTGGCGCAGGCAGAATTGGCGGCAAGGCGGCCGGCATGCTGCTGGCGCAGCACATTCTGAAGAACTCTCCGGATCTGGGAGAAAGCGCCAACATTACCGTGCCCGAATCTTTTTATGTAGGTTCAGACGAATTTTATAACTTCATTGCATTAAATAATTTCGTCGGCTGGAACGATCAGAAATACAAAACCGAAGAAGAGATGCGCGCAGATTTCAGCAAGATCGAACAGGATTTTCAAAAGGGCGATTTCGCGCCCTATTTTCTGGATCAGATCCAAACCATGCTGATCAAAATTGGCAAACAGCCGCTGATCGTGCGCTCCTCCAGTCTGCTCGAAGACAGTTTCGGCACCGCCTTTGCCGGTAAATATGAAAGCATCTTCTGCCCGAACCAGGGCACACTTGAAGAAAACCTGAAAGCGCTGACCAACGCGATCGCGCAAATCTATGCCTCCGTCTTCAACCCCAATGCGCTGGTCTACCGCCGCAGCAAAGGATTGCAGGATTACGATGAACGCATGGCGCTGCTGATCCAGATTGTGGAAGGTGAGCGCTACGGAGATTACCTGATGCCGCATGCCGCGGGTGTGGCTTTCAGCCGCAACCTGTACCGCTGGGCGCCGCAGATCCGCGTGGAAGATGGTTTTGTGCGTCTGGTCTGGGGGCTGGGCACCCGTGCTGTTGACCGGGTGGGCAATGATTATCCGCGCCTGGTGGCACTAAGCCATCCGTTGTTGCGTCCAAGCAACGAACCTCAGAATATCCGCCGCTACTCACAGCAGTACGTTGACCTGATTGACCTGAAACAAAACAAACTGACCACCATGGCGGTAAAAGATGTGCTTGACGCGGATTACCCTCCGCTGCGCTACATCGCTCAAATGGATGAAGGCGGCTACTTCGAAACCATTCGCAGTCTATTAATTAATGACACCAAAGACCTTGTGTTAACTTTTGATGTACTTTTGCAGCGAACTCCGTTCACAAATCGTATGAAAGCCATCCTACGGGCTCTTGAACTGGCCTATCATTCGCCAGTAGATGTCGAATTTGCACTGAGCTTGAAGCAGGATGTGGGGTTGCAGCCCAAGCTGGGAATTACCATGCTGCAGTGCCGTCCGCAAAGTCATTTGGGTGAATCAGAAATCGAAAAAATGCCCACCAATCTCACCGAGAAGGAAGTACTCTTTTCTTCAGATTTCATGGTGCCGCGCGGAAAAATAGACAAGATCAATTACGTGGTTTATGTAAAAGCTAAAAATTACTTTGCCTTGAAAAGCAATATCGAGCGGGTGGAGTTGGCCAGAACCATAGGGCGGGTTAATGAAGCACTGCAAAAAGAGAAGTTCATTTGCGTTGGCCCCGGCCGCTGGGGAAGCTCAAACGCCGATCTTGGGGTACCGATCGCCTATGGGGATATTTACCATTCCAAAGCGCTGGTAGAGATGGCCGGTGAAAACCTTGGGCTTGCCGCCGGAACCTTCACTGGGAACACACTTTTTCCAGGATCTTTTGGAAGCGCAAATCTATCCATTGGCACTGCAACTGGATGATCAAAAGACAGTATTCAACCGGGAATTCTTTGAAGAAATGCCCAATCATCTCAACGAATGGATTGCGGCCGAGGAGCAATACGAACAATGTCTTATGCTGCTGGCGGTGGGTGATTACGCACCAGGTAAAAGTCTTACGATTCTGATGAATGATGATGTTGGTAAAGTTTTGGCTTTTATTACATAAAAAAATACGACCGGATCTCCGGTCGTATTTTATTCTGATTTAAATGGATGGAGAAAATTACTTTTCTTCTTCCTCTGTTTGTTCGGGGACTGTTTCGGTTTGATCTTCTTCTACATCCTCAGTATCTTGTGATACAAACGCATCGTCTTCATCTTCGATCTCTTCATCTTCAAGATCGTCATCCTCATCCAGTTCGTCAAGATCTTCTGGATCAACACCTAACTCTTCTGCTCTTTCTTTTCTCTTGTCAGACTCTTCTTTCCAGAAGTAGTAGATGAGATAGATGTTGGCTAACATGAAGATGGACATGATGCCTTCGATACCCCAGGAACCCCATCCACTGTAAGTGAGGAAGACTGCAATTCCATCCACAAGCATATGATAGAAGAAAGCAAGAGCAAACCAGCCAAAGGAACGGCTTTTTATGGCTTTCCAGATCAACACAGAAAGGAAGATTTGGGTCGAAATCGCGATCAGGCGTTCAATGCCGGGTAGAAAACCGAGATGCCAGGGATTAGCCCAGAATTGTGCGATTTGCGCTGCAACATTTTGAACCTGGTCCATGGAGATACCCTTGGCAATTTGAGCGCCGGGATTATAAAAGACGATATAAATAAAATTGATCAGTGCGCCGCCGAACAAGGGGAAGAACGGCCAAACTGCAAAGCCAATGCTTTCAATACCGCCGTGACCAATACCCAAACCAACCGCAGACTCGATGCGTTTGGTTTTCTTTTTCACTATCAGGAAACCAAAATAACGCGCAGTCTCTTCAAACAAAGCGGCAAGGAAACCCAGAATAACAGCGTTGAAGAGGGGAATCCATTGGGTGGCAGGCACGGGAAAAGTGCCGTCATTGAAGAGCTTGCTGACAAGTTGCAATACTGGATAGTGGATAACTTGGGAGACAAGATAAGTGACCACACCGGTGAGAATCACCCACCAGGAAACCTTGAAGCGCCGAACCACAAGGACGGTCAACGCGATCGGAACGCCGATCATTAAAAGTATCGTAACTGCATACGAAATAAACAACCCTATATTTGTTTCCATGCTTGTTCCTTTTTAAATAAAGATAGGCAGTTCAAAAACGGATCGCGTACCGATAGAGTATATGCTTTTTTGGGGATTTTAGGTAGTGCAAAATTTAGTAGAACTATCGAGATGTTTCACGTGAAACAATTGAATTTCCCCTCTTGGTTTTGTTTCACGTGAAACAATTACATTATTTTTATAATTCCTGTTTACGAAAGACCAGCCAGGCGGTGGTCAATGAAACAACAATCAGACCCAGGCTTACCCATAATCCGGTCCAATTGGAGACAGGCATGCCTGACATTAACATGGAGGCGTTGCTGATCAACGCATCGGGGAAGTTCCCCCGAATCCGGGGATGCCGCCCAGAATGCCCAGCACGATCAGTGTACCAAAGGATAGTCCGATGGCAACGTATTGAGTGCGGGTCAGGGTTGAGTAGAGCAGGGTGATGGCCACGTACACCATGATATAAGAGCAGGATCAATCCGTTCAAGGCCAGCCAGTTCAGAATATTGAGTTCACCGAACAGAAAGTAGGTGTAGTAGTAGCAGGCGACACCGGCAATCACTACGGCGATGAAAAAGTCAAGGCGAGTGATCGCGAATTTGGCCAGCAAGAAACTTCCCCGCGGCATGGGTTTTGAAAGGATCATGGCTGCAGTGCCTTTGTCTTTTTCGACGGCCATGGCGCCCATGGAAAAGACCAGCGCCAGTAAAATGCCAAATTGAGTTACGTTCTTGATGTATTGAGCGACAGCGTCGTTGATGGTCGGCTCGGGGATCATTCCTACAAAAGCTTCGCCGCCCGGCACCAGGGTCATGATCTGTGGGATCATTTTGGCCATTAATGGCGAGGTCATGCCAAACAACACCAAGACTACCAAGGCAATCAGGAATTTGCGGGTTCGGCGTTGTTCCAGAAATTCTTTGTTGAGTGCGGTCATAAAATTCATTTTTGACTCCCGGTCAACTGCATGAAGATATCCTCCAGCGACGGTTTGACCACTTCCAATTTTTCGAAAGATGCGTTGTGATTCAACGGCGTCTTGCATGATCTCTTGTTGGGCATGCATGGACGTCTTTGACGGCAAGATGAAAACTGTAACCTTCCACGGTCACGCCGGTAACGCCGGGGAGTTTTTCGAGGCGCAGCTTCCATTCGGGCATCTGGGCTGCCGAGCCGTTGCTGGTGGTGAGTTCCAGTGCCGGGATGGCGTAGCGATCCAACAGGTCTTCTTTTTTGGCCTGGGTGATCAACTTGCCTTTGTTGATGATGCCGACGGTGTCGCAAACGCGTTCCACGTCAGCCAGGATATGGCTGACTCATGATCACAGTACATTCGCTGCTCAGACCTTCGATCATCTCCAGCACTTCCTTGCGGCCAGCAGGATCCAGCGCGCTGACGGGTTCATCCAACAGCAGGATGGAGGGGTGGTTCATCAGTGCCTGGGCGATCCCCAAGACGCTGGCGCATACCGCGTGAAAATCCGCCGATGCGGCGTTTGGCTGACTTCTTTCAAGCCGGATTGTTCGAGCAGTTGATCTATTCTGAGCCGTCTTTCTTTGGCGTCCAGTTTGAAGATCTTGCCCACATAATCCAGGTATTCGCGCGGACTCATCCAGGCGTAAAAGGCGGGTTCTTCGGGCAAGTATCCAAGGCGGGCTTTTTGACTGGTGTTTGCTTGGAGATGATTCTTGATCTCCGAAGAAGATGCTGCCAGAATCGGCTTGTGCCAACCCGGCCAGGATGCGCAGCGTGGTGGTCTTCCCAGCCCCGTTTGGACCCAGGAAACCAAATACGGAACCGGATTCCACCTGCAAATTCAACCCGTCCAGCGCGTTGACGCTGACCATATTTCTTGCGCAGGGCTTCGATTTTTACGGAGTTCATTCATCTCTCCCAAAGATAAAGTAGACGATCGGTCCGAGCAGGTTAAAGACGACGACGACGATGATCCACATCCATTTTGGACCTTTTGTTTTTTCGCGGCGGATCACGTCCACCAGGGCGGCGATCATTAATCCCAACTCGAGCAGGAGCGATCGGAATGATCAGGGGTAAATATTTTTGAATGATTGCAATTGCATTGATGTCCATTTTATTCTCCTTTTTAATTGGCAGGGCGGGTTTGGCGCCCTGCCGTTGTTTGATGGTTATTTGATCTTGTCGATGTTTTGCTGGGCCAGCGAGACCATGCCCGAAATCCCGCCCAGGTTCATGGTGTCCACTGCGCTGGAGGGAACGATCACCAGTGCGCCTTTTTCTTTCAAGCCTTCAAAGAGCATGTTCATGGCGCGCAGATGCAGGGCTGTGGGATTATTGATGTAAGACTGTGAGCCGTTCTGCAAAACTGGAGGCGATCTGCATTTCTGATTCGCCCAGAATGACACGTGCCTGGCGTTCGCGCTCAGCCTGCGCCTGGCGGGACATGGCGTCTTCAAGGTCGGTGGGGATGACCACATCGCGGATCTCAACCGATTGCACGGTGATGCCCCAGGGGGTGGTGCGTTCGTCAATGATCTTCTGCAGATCGGCATCCATCTTGTTGCGCGCCCAACCAGAATGTCAGCCAGGGTCATTTGACCGATCACCTCGCGCAAGGCGGTTTGTGAAGCCCAGGCGATGGCGGCGCGGTAATTTTCAACTTCCAGGGCGGCTTTCTCGGCATCCCACACCAGCCAGAAGAGCACGGCGTCCACATTTACGGGAACAGTATCGCGGGTGAGTGTCTTCTCGGCAGAGAAGGGGGTCACCATGACGCGCTGGTCGATCCAGATGGTGATGGTATCCAGAATGGGAACGATCCAGAACAACCCGGGTCCGCGCAGTCCGCGCATTTTACCCATGCGCAGCACAACGGCTTTTTCCCATTGGCGGGCAACTTGAATGGCAAAGAACAAGATAGAAGCTGAGTACCATGATGGGAATAAAAACAGCAAAAATGATTCCATCACGGACGCCCAGTGAATCCATGATTACAGCACCGCCAGTCGCAATTAAGAATGCCAACGATCAATATGAGTCATGGAAATTCCATTAATGTGCTGCTCGACCATGCTTGGTTGTTTGGCTTTTTGGCAAATGAACGGAAGGGACTTAAATTTTCTGATCCATTTTCATTTTGATTGCTTTGTTGATTGTTATTTTGGGTATCGTCGTTTCTGTTTTTGTTTCTCATCTTATCCTCTTTTTATAGGCTTTCGTTATCGGGCTCTTTTTCCAGCGTACCGTCTTGCCAGGACTGAAAGAGCAATTGAAGGGTTTGTTGACTTTCTTCGGCAGAAAAACCCTGTTTGGCCAGGGACTTTAGAAATCGTTTTGCCTGTAATTCGAGCGATTCCTTTTTGAGCTTTTGCACCGCTTCCGCGGAGGGTTGATCGAGCAAATAGGTGCCCCTGCCTTGTTGGGTCGAAATCAAGCCGGCTTCATCCAGCATGCGGTAGGCTCTGGCGATGGTGTTGAAATTGATACTTAATTCAGACGCGAGCTGGCGCACTGTGGGCAGTTGGTCGCCGGGTTTCAATTCACCATTTGCCAGAAAGGTTTGCACTTGTTCGACAATTTGAACATAGCTGGGTACTCCTGAGCGAAAATCCAGATTAAAGTTTAATGATTTCACATTCGATCCTCCTGACACTGTTCCTAGATTCCGATACTGGTTCCGATTTTGTATCATTGTTTGATTGTATCTTTGTATTATTGTATCATTGTATAAAAATATGTCAAGAGGTGTCATTGAGACTTATTCCAAGAGTTTGGATACCCAAATTCCCCGATTAATGGGTTAAAATAAGATCTATCCAAATGCAATACAAACCTTTACCAATATAATGTAAAAAGGAGAATAACCATGACTAAATCTTATGATGATCTGATGGCAGCTTTTGCCGGAGAAAGCCAGGCCAACCGCAAGTACCTGGCTTTCGCCAAAAAAGCAGATGATGAAGGGTTATGCCCAGGTTGCCCGCCTCTTCCGTGCAGCAGCCGCAGCCGAGACCGTACACGCCCTCACTCACTTCCGCACCGCCGGTGAAGTAAAAAGCACTGAAGAAAATTTGAAAGAAGCAGTTGCTGGAGAGCATTACGAAAATTCAGAAATGTATCCCTCCTTCATGAAAGACGCAGAAGCCGAAGGCGATGCCAAAGCGCTCAAGAGTTTCACCTGGGCGAACGAAGCTGAGAAAATTCATGAAATGCTTTATAAAGAAGCGCTTGAAACCCTCGGCAAACCTGGCGAAACTTATGATTACTACATCTGCCCAGTTTGTGGATATACTCACGCCCGCACCGCGCCTGAAAAATGCCCTGTATGCGGCGCCCTCGGAAGCAAATTTGAAAAGATCAGCTAACTTTCGCGATCTTGTTGCTTGATTCGATATAAAAAAATCGTATAATGTTTTAACGATTTATATAATCTATATTTCAAGGGAAACCCAAGGAGAAGCTTATGTGGTATTACACACGTTAATAATCAACAAGTCGGCCCTGTGGATGAAAAAGAAATTAAGAAATTGATTGCTGCCGGAACCATAACCCATGCCACCATGGTTTGGACAACGGGCATGGCAACCTGGCTGCCTATTGCGCAAACCGCGCTGGGTACATTAATGGGGTCAATTCCACCCCCCCCAGTTGGCACAGTGCCCCCTGCTATTTTTGTTGAAAACCCAAAAGTTGTTCAACTTAAAAACCTGTTCACCTGGTTCTGGATCAGCCTGATCGGAATTCTTCTGGGTGGTATTGGCGCGATTGCTGCTGTCGTTTTGTTTATTATCATTGTGTACAAATGCTGGCAGTTGGTTCAACACGAAGGTGTACGCGGCACAGCAGATCAAATGGTTTCACGCTGCTTTATCCCCGGTTGGAATTTGTATTGGTTCTTCCCGGCCTTGCGCGGATTAGCCAAAGAATTCAACGAAAAATTTGACCGCGAAGCCATTGCCGGTGAAAAGATCAATCTTGACATGGTTACCTGGATGCTCATCTGTGTTTATGGCAGTCCGATTACCGTTGGTGTTTCTTTGATTGCTTTCCTTGTGCTCTGGATCATGTACACCAACAAGATCAAGAACGCAGCCATTGCAGTCATTCTGTCTAAAAGCTAATATTTGTAAATTGTAAAACAAAAAAGCCCCGGTATCTTTGTAGTGCACCCCATTTAGTTGGACAAAAGTTAAGTAGAAATGAAGGACTGAGTTCGGAATTGAACAGGACTCAGTCCTTTTAGTTTAACCTTAATTCTGCGGTTATTGTAGTAATCAATATACTCAGATAACTCCTTTGAGAATTGTTCAATTGAAGAGAACTTCTTGGTTGTGATAGAACTCAGATTTGAGAATACCAAAGAAGTTCTCCATGACACTATTGTCATAACAATTTCCTTTTCTGGACATACTTTGCCGAATCCCTTTATCTTTAAGCATCTTTTGATAAGGTCCGCATCTGGTACTGCCAACCTTGATCTGAATGCAAGATCAAATGGGTATTATCTGGGATCTTCTGAAAGGCACTTTTGAGCATTTCGGTAATCTGGTGAAAATTTGGACTTTTTGAGAGGGTGTAGCTAATGATCTCACCGTTGAACAGGTCCAGGATTGGGGAAAGATAGAGTTTCTGTCCCAATAATTTGAACTCTGTGATATCCGTAGCCCATTTGAATTAGGTCTCACTGCTTTGAAATCACGTTTCAAGAGATTGGGAGCAATCTTGCCCACCTCACCTCGATAGGAGTGGTACTTCTTTTCTCTCAGCATACAGGTGAGATGAGCCTGTTTCATGAGTTTCATCACCAATTTGTGATTGGTCTTGAACCCTCTATGATGCAGTTCAAGAGTGACTCGCCGATAGCCATAGCGGCCTTTATTCTCGATCACAGATCTGCTTTATGGCTTCTTGTTCACTGGTATGTTTTTCAGGCTCATCCAGATGCTTCAGATGATAGTAATAGCTGCTCCTGGGGAGTTTGGCTGTTATCAGGAGCATTTCCAATGGGTATTTCTGCCTTAGTTCAGAGATAACAGCTATCTGTTCTCTCTTTCGCGCTTTTCCCGTTCTGCAACCAAGGCGTTCAATTTTTTTAGGTATTCATTCTCGATCCGCAGATTCAGGTTTTCTTCTTCCAATTCTTCCAACCTGGTCTTTGGTGGTTTGGGTTTTTGAGCTCTTGGTTTTCTGCCTTTTTTCTTGTCTTCTAACCCCTCTATCCCGTTTTCCAAGTATCTTTGCTCCCAATTGCCAGATTGTGCTATCTCTTATCCCAAATTGTATACCGGTTTCTGTGAAAGATAATTGGTTTTCGTGCATATATTTCAATACTTCATATTTCTGTTCTGCTGTCCAATTATAGGCATGACTGCATAATCCTTTTTCCCCATGTTCTTGATAGCTTCTCACAACCCATTTCAAGTACTGATTCACTTATTTGATATTGTTTGGCTACTTCTGCAATACTTTCTCCTGCTTCTACTGCTCTTATTGCTGCTAATCTTCTCTTCTTTGCTGTATTTGGTCATAAAAACTGCACCCCTTTCTGTTGGTGGTGTCCAACTTTTGGGGTGCAGTTCACTTTACCGGGGCTTTTTTCTTGCACTTTTTTGTGAGCATTAAACGTATATTCGATATACAATTATTTATCCAATTTATTCAAACTTGGGAAGAGGTGGAATCATGTGGTATTACAGTTTTCAAAATCAACAAGTTGGTCCAGTAGAAGAAGAAGCCATCAGTAGATTGGTGGCGGAGCAAAAGATAAATGGTTCCACTTTGGTGTGGACGCAAGGCATGGCTGGATGGCAGCCCGCCAGTTCAACCGGGTTGGCAAAATATCTGCCCCAGGCGCCTATTGCTCCTGCCTTTATACCTGCACCCATGCCTGTCTATGCCGCTTCATATAAAACCCGTGAGATGGAAATCAAAGAACTAAACGATCTCTTTATGTGGTTTTGGATTTGCCTGGCTGGCAGCCTGGTCACATTTGGATTGAGCCTGATTGCTTCAATAGTTCTTTTTTACATCCTTCTTTACCGAAATTGGCAGTTAATCCAAGATGGCTACGCCCGCACGACCCCAGGTAGAGCAGTGGGGTTCTTATTCATCCCCTTCTTTAATTTCTATTGGATTTTTGAGGCTTTTCCAGGTTTGGTTAAGGATACAAACGCATATATCCAACGGCACGGTTTACCCATTAGACAACAAGACGCCGGGCTTGCAACTGCTTTTTGCATTCTCTCGTTGCTATGCCTTATTCCCTATTTGAATTATGTTATCGCCGTGGTGCTTCTTGTCCTCCAAATCATTATGGCTAAAAATTTCAGAGATGCTTCTGTCGCACTGGTTCAAAACAGACAATAATTCTGATCTTGATTCATCAAAAAACCCGGCCTTATAAAAGGTCGGGTTTTGTTTTTATATAAGACAGATGAAGTTTATTAAACAGCGACTCTTTGTTTAATGTTATTTTTGTGAAATTCCCTTATTCCAGGTGTCAATCCACTCCTTGGATGAGCGGTTCATTTCAATGGAAAAGTCGGCCACGAATTTTCTGAAATAATTATTCCTTCCCAGGGTAATGGCAGCTTCTTCACGCGACAGTTCTGGAAAGTTATGCGCTGCGGCGGGTTCGTTCATTTTGACAAAGTCATCAGATTCAAGCCGGCGGTATTTGTTTTTGTAAACACACATATTGTCGATCGTAGCGCGGAGTTAAACGGTTCTCCTCTTTTACGACAAAGGGGCGGCCAAAAACAAGCAGAGTGATGGGCAGGGTGTATCTGGGCAGGTTGAACATCTCGCGGTGGATCTCGGCATTCTCAAGAATATCGCCGATATAGCAGGACCCGATACCCAGGGATTCAGCAGCAATCACGGCGGTTTGTGCGGCGATCAGTGCGTCACAACTGGCCAGAAGCAGATCCCCTTCGCCCGGTAATCGCGGAGTGATCCCCTTTTCCCGGCAGACGGATTCTACGTCGCAGAAGTTGTAAAAATCAAAAAAACGTTGGTAATCTGCCACGAAAAGCAGCACCCAGGGAGCCGCGGCGACGAACGGTTGATCATCGCAAGAAACAGCCAGGCGATCTTTGAGTGACTGATCTTCCACTTCGATGATGGAATAAAGCATCATGTTTCCTGCGGTTGGGGCGCGCAGAGTGGCGTGCAGAATGGTTTGTTTTTCTTCATCGCTCAGCGGCGTCGGCGAAAATTTTCTGGTTGACCTTCGGTTTTCAATGACTTTCAATGTTTCGTTCATCATGGTTTAAATGCTCCCTTTCAGCTGTTTATATCCGTAATCCCTGTTTAATGAGTCTGTCGTTTTGATATTATCATATTTCCTCTTTTGCTTGAGGCAGGGTGAATAAGATACAATAAAGGCTATGACCGACGAATCTGAAAACCAACTTCAAGAGTTAATGCTTAATACCTTGAGCAAAAGGCAAGCCGTGATCACACCTGGTCATGATAACGCCATCCGACTGTTTAACGGCTTTTATGAGGGGGAGCGCGATCTTGTGGCGGACATTTATGGCAGCACTCTTGTGATATTCAGTCAGCAATACGTAACTGAACGGGGCCAGCAACAATAAAA